>NZ_OZ252257.1:722500-6189949 GCF_965249915.1 Reyranella sp. | reverse complement strand
GCAGAACCCCACCGCCCTGGTGTTCGACGAATACGACGCCGGCCGCGCCGACGTGATGTTCGTGATCCAGCGCGTGCTCGAGGTCGACGGCAAGCTCACGCTGCTCGACCAGAACAAGGTCATCCATCCGCATCCGGCGTTCCGCCTGTTCTCGACCGCCAACACGGTCGGCCTCGGCGACACGACGGGCCTCTATCATGGCACGCAGCAGATCAACCAGGGCCAGATGGACCGTTGGTCGATCGTGACGACGCTGAACTACCTGCCGCACGAGCAGGAAGTGAACATCGTCGCCGCCAAGACGCCGCACTACAACAGCGACGAAGGCCGCAAGACCATCGCCGCCATGGTGGCCCTGGCCGAGCTGACCCGCGCGGGCTTCATCGCCGGCGACATCTCGACCGTCATGTCGCCGCGTACGGTGATCACCTGGGCCGAGAACGCGCGCATCTTCGGGGGCGACGTGGGCTTTGCCTTCCGTCTCACCTTCCTGAACAAGTGCGACGAGGTCGAGCGCAGCACGCTCGCCGAGTACTATCAACGCTGCTTCGGCAAGGAATTGCCGTCGTCGAGCGCCAAGGGCGGCAAGCTGCACTAACCGGAGAGGGCCGCATGGCCAAGGACTCCACTCCCCTCGAGGAGTTTCGTCGCGTCACCGCCACCACAATGCGGGCGGTGTCGCGCAAGGAAGTGAACGTAGCCTTCGTCCCCGACGGCGGTTCACTGCTGGGCCAGGAAGCCCGCATCACCGTGCCGGCGCGCGATCTGCCGGTCGAGGATGTGAGCCGCGTCCGCGGCGAGGCCGACTCGATGGCGCTGAAGCTGCGCCATCACGACCGCAAGACCCATCTGCGCCGCGTGCCCCGCGGCGAGGCGGCGCGCGCGATCTTCGAGGCGGTCGAGCAGGTCCGCGTCGAGGCGCTGGGCGCCCGCAAGATGGTCGGCGTCGCCGACAATCTCTCCGCCCTGTGGCGCCAGCGCTCCGACCAGCGCGGCCATGCCCGCATCAAGACCAAGGAAGATGCCCCGATCGCCGACGTGATCGGCCTGATCGCCCGCGAGCAGCTCCTCGGCGCCGAGCCGCCCGAATCGGCCAAGGCGATGGTCGACATGTGGCGCTCCGACATCGAAAGCGCCGCCGGCCGCGATTTCCAGAAGCTGCGCGATTCGCTCACCAACCAGGAAGCGTTCGCCCGCGCCGCCCGCCAGCTGATCCGCGACCTCAAGCTCGGCGACGAGACGGCCGAACTGCAGGACGACGACAACGAGGACTCGCAGGACCAGGAGAACGCCGACGGTCAGTCGAACGAGACCGGCGACGAACAGAGCGATTCGAGCGAGACCCAGGGCTACGGCGCCCAGGGCGAGGAATCCGAGGACGCGTCCGAGCAGGACGATGCTTCCGAGACCGTCGCCGACCAGGCCCAGACCGAGATGCAGATGGGCTCGGGCGACGAGGAGGAGCCGGGCCGTGCCGAGCGTCCGTGGCTGCCGCCGGGGGCGCTCAGCAACGAGCCCGCCGGCCAGCAGTATCACGCCTATTCCAACAAGTTCGACGAGATCGTCGAGGCCGACGCGCTGTGCGACGCCGAGGAACTCGGCCGCCTGCGCAACCATCTCGACCAGCAGCTCGCCCACCTTCAGGGCGTGATCGGCAAGCTCGCCAATCGCCTGCAGCGCCGCCTGATGGCGCAGCAGAACCGCGCCTGGGAGTTCGATCTCGACGAGGGCATCCTCGACGCCGCGCGCCTCACCCGCGTCGTCACCAACCCGATGCACGCTCTGTCGTTCAAGACCGAGCGCGACACCAACTTCCGCGACACCGTGGTCTCGCTGCTGATCGACAATTCCGGCTCGATGCGCGGCCGGCCGATCACGGTGGCGGCGATGAGCGCCGACATTCTCGCGCGCACGCTCGAGCGCTGCGGCGTGAAGGTCGAGATCCTGGGCTTCACGACGCGCGCCTGGAAGGGCGGCCAGAGCCGCGAGCAGTGGCTCGCCGCCGGCAAGCCGGCAAACCCGGGCCGCCTCAACGACCTGCGCCACATCGTCTACAAGCCGGCCGACGCGCCGTGGCGTCGCGCCCGCAAGAACCTGGGCCTGATGCTGCGCGAGGGCATCCTCAAGGAGAACATCGACGGCGAGGCGCTGCTGTGGGCGCACAGCCGCCTGCTGCCGCGCCCCGAAGAACGCAAGATCATGATGGTGATCTCCGACGGCGCGCCGGTCGACGATTCCACCCTGTCGGTCAATCCCGGCAACTATCTCGAGCGGCACCTGCGGGACGTGATCGACTGGATCGAGACGCGCTCGCCGGTCGAACTGGTCGCCATCGGTATTGGTCACGACGTCACGCGCTACTATCGTCGCGCCGTCACCATCGTCGACGCCGATCAGCTGGGCGGCACGATGATGGAGCAGCTCGCCTCGCTGTTCGACGACGACGACAAGAAGGACGCGCGCGCCGCCCGCGGCTCGGCCAAGCAGCCCGGCAAGGGCGGCAAGTCCGGCAAGCGCGCGGCCTAGAGCCAGTTATTTGACTTCGGCCCGAGAAGCTCCGTCGTCTCAGGGCGGGTTTCACCCTGCCCGAGCCGGAGCGCCCGTCGGAGCCCCGGGCGCAATCGGAAGTGAAGTTTTCCGTCGTCTCGACCGGAGCGCGCAGCGCGGAGTGGAGAGACCTTCTCTCCACCCAATAACGGCAAATCGTGGAGAAAAGGTCTCTCCGCTCCGCCTCGCTTCGCTCGGCTCCGGTCGAGACGACGGATACTGAATTCGAACTCGATGACCAACCGCTTCCTCCTCACGCTCTGCCTGCTCGTCGCGGCCTGCGCCGGCGTCTCGCCGCCGCCGGCCGGCGCGCAGGAACAGCCCGTCACCATCGAGAGCTCGCCGCTCACGCTCAAGATCGACGAGCCCACCGCGACCCGGGTCGGCCGCCTGATCTGGCGCGGCGGCCTCGAGATGCGCGCCAGCTCGCGCAATTTCGGCGGGCTGTCGGACCTGCACATCACGCCGGACGGTCGTACGCTGACGTCGATTTCCGACGAAGGCGCCTGGCTGGTCGCCACGCCGCGCTTCGATGCCAAGGGCATGCTGGTGGGCCTGGCCGACGCCAGCATGGGGCAATTGCGCGGACTGGACGGCAAGCCGATCGACAGCAAGCCCGAGGCCGATGCCGAGGCGATGGCGCGCCTGCCGGATGGATCCTGGATGGTGGCCTTCGAGCGCCGCCACCGGCTCTGGCGCTACACGTCGCTCACGGCGACGCCGCTGCCCGTCGAAGGGCCGGCCGATATCGGCCGCCAGCCCGCCAATGGCGGCATCGAGGCGATGACGGCGCTGGCCGACGGCACGCTGATCGCCATCAGTGAGGAATACAGCCTGCATCCCGCGACGGTGACCGGCTGGATCGGCAAGCCGGACGGCAGCGGCCGCTACGTCTGGAACCCGTTCGCCTACGCCACCATCCCCGACTACAAGCCGACCGCGCTGGCGGTCCTGCCGGACGGCTCGTTCGCGACCCTGGAGCGGGCCTTCGACATGGTGCGCGGGGTGCGGGTCCGGGTGATGCGGTTCGAGGCCAACCAGCTCAAGCCCGGCGCCACGGTACAGCCCGAGGAGCTGGCGCGCCTCGCCTCACCCTATGCGGTCGACAATCTCGAAGGGCTGGCGGCAACGCGCGGCGCCCGGGGCGAAACGCTGCTCTGGCTGATATCGGACGATAATTTCAATCCGCTTCAGCGCAATATTCTGATGCTGTTCGAAGTAGCGCCTTAGAGTCTTTCTGACTTCACTCGAAGCAGAACAGACTTTCCAGCAACGGCCTCACCCTAGGAGCGAAAGCAGTGAGCGTCTCCAAGGGTGGGCACGAGCACCACGTCCTTTGCCCATCCTTCGAGACGCACGCCTGCGGCGTGCCGCTCACGATGAGGTGGTGCGAGTGAGTTTAAGTGGGAAAACTCCAGGGCGCTGTGCCAATGACGAATCGCGATCCCCCTCCCCATTCAAATGGGGAGGTGCCGGCGCAATCGCCGACGAAGGGGTCATGAGAGAGGCGTTCGTCCTTCGGCGCTCTCGGACATTGCAAGGCAATGTCCTGTCGCTCAAGAGGCTGAGCTTCGCTCAGCCTACGCCGCCTGCTTGGCGTCCTTCTTGCCCTTGGCCGACACGACGCGGCGCTTCAGCACCTTCATCTCGGGTGAGAGCTTGCTGTCGTTCGTGTCGAGCAGGTAGGCGTCGATGCCGCCATTGTGCTCGATGGTCTTGATGCCGCGCGGCGTCAGGCGCAGGCGCACCGCATGGCCCAGCGCATCCGACAGGACCGAAGCGACCTGAAGGTTCGACATGAACCGGCGCTTCGACTTGTTGTTAGCGTGGCTCACATTGTTGCCGTACTGGACGGACTTGCCCGAGAGGGCGCAACGACGAGGCATGGCGATATCCGCTGAAAAAAACGATCCCGCCGGAGGGCGGGAAGGCCGGCTTTTTACGGGCCGAAAGGGTGCCCGTCAAGCGAACCAGTCCACCACTCTTTCGCTGATATCCTCAACCTGGTCCTCCGGGATCACCCGCCCCCGGGCGGAGATTCCCGCCTCGTGCACGCTGTTCGGGTCGCCCGAGACCAGCGGATGCCACCAGTAGAGATCCTGCTTGAGGTGCACCAGCCGATAGCCACAAGTCCTGGGGAGCCAGTCCATCTTGGCCACCACCTTTGGGGTCAGCTGGATGCACTCCGGCACGATCTTCTTGCGGTTCTTGTAGTCCTTGCAGAGCGCCGTCTTGGGGTCGAGCAGCCGGCAGCAGGTGTCGGTCTGGGCAAGCTCGCCCGTGCCCTCGTATTCCAGCTTGTTGACGCAGCACATGCCGCAGCCGTCGCACAGCGATTCCCATTCCTGCTGGGTCATCTCGGCGAGGGTCTTGCGCTTCCAGAAGGGTTCCTTCTGGGCGTCGGCCGCGCGGCGGGCGCGTTTCAGGAAGGATTTAGCGACCATGGAAGGCTTGTAGCATGGACCGGGCCGCCGCGGCGGGCGTGAGCCGCCCGGCCTCGACGTCACGTTCCAGTGCGCCCACCCGCCGCCGGACCTCGGGGTGAGCCTTGAGCTCCGCCAGCAGGGTTTCGCCGACCTCGTTCCACATCCAGGCGCGGGCCTGCTCGGCACGGCGCTTCTGGATCCCCGCCTCGCCCACCGCCTTGTTGAAGCGCTCGACGACATCCCAGATTTCGACGACGCCGTCGCCGGTCTGGGCCGAACTCGTGGTGACCTCGGGCGTCCAGCCGGGGGTCGGCGAGCGCAGCATGCGCAGCGCATGCTGGTAGTCGGCGGCCGAGCGCCTGGCGGTCGCCTTGAGATCGCCGTCGGCCTTGTTGACCACGATCAGATCGGCCAGTTCGATCACGCCGCGCTTGATGCCCTGCAGATCGTCGCCGCCGGCCGGCAGCAGCAGCACGATGAACATGTCGACCATGTCGGAGACCGCCGTCTCGGACTGGCCGACGCCCACCGTCTCGACGATCACCGTGTCGAACCCGGCGGCTTCCACCAGCAGCATCGTCTCGCGCGTGCGCCGGGCGACACCGCCCAGGGTGATGCCGGCCGGTGACGGCCGGATGAAGGCCTCGCGGCGCCGCGACAGCTCTTCCATGCGCGTCTTGTCGCCCAGGATCGAGCCGCCGCCGCGCTTGGACGAGGGATCGATCGCCAGCACGGCGAGCGAGCGGCCACGCTCCAGCAGCGACAGGCCGAAACGTTCGATCAGGGTCGACTTGCCGACGCCGGGCACGCCGGTGATGCCGAGCCGCACCGACTTGCCGGTGTGCGGCAGTACCTCTGCCAGCAGCGCATCGGCGCGCGCACGATGGTCGCTGCGGGTCGATTCGATCAGGGTGATGGCCTGGGCGAGGGCACGCCGGTCGCCCGCCAGCAGGGGCGCAAGAAGGGGGTCGGCCGACTCGCCGGACATCGCTGCGGACGCATTCATCGGCAAGCAGCCTTATCAGCCGCGGCGGCGCATTGCCAGCAAGGCGCCGCCCGTGGCGATCGCGTAGAAGAAGCCCAGCGTCCAGCCGAGACCGGGTTCACCCACCGCATCCATGGCCGCCCCCGTCAGCGGCCGGCCGACCAGCCCACCCACGACGTAGATCAGGCTGAAGGCGGTATTCGCGCGCGCGATGTCGCCGCCGCTGAAGCGCTGCCCAAGCAGCGCCAGGCCCACCGGATAGATGGCGAACGAAATGCCGCCCCACAGCATGATGACGCCCACGATGGCGAGCGACTGGGCCGGCACGAAGGTGAGGCCGATCACCAGCGCCGCACTGACCGTTGCGAGACCGGCCAGCACGCCGCGCCGGTCGGAATGGTCGGCCAGCCAGCCGATCGGCCATTGCAGGGCCACGTTGCCGACCACGAAGGCCGAGAGCCACAGCGCGCCGGTCTCCGGCGCCACGCCGGCGCTGACCGCATAGACCGGCAGGAAGCTGAAGGCGACCTGCTCGCCCAGGCCTCCGGCGAAGGCCGCGAGCATGGCCAGCGGCGCCGCCACGAAGATCGCGCCGTAGCCACTGTCGGCGTGGTGCCGGATCGCCGGCGCCCGGTACCTGTAGGGCAGCAGCGGCAGGGCGACCAGAAGGGCGAGCCCGGCGCAGGTCAGGAACGGCACCGGCCCGTAGACGCCGACGATCTGCAGCACGAAGGGTCCCAGCGCCATGCCGCCCGCGAACATCGCGGCATAGATCGCCATGACCCGGCCGCGCCGCTTCTCGTCGACGACGAGGTTCATCCAGATCTCGCTCACCACCCACGGCACGCCGCCGACCGCGCCGTGCACGAAGGAGAGCAGGAACCAGGCGACCGGATGCGTGGTCAGCGTATAGCCGACCGTGCAGAGGGAACCGGCCAGGACGGCGGCCAGGATGAGCGGCACGGCGCCGAAGCGGGCGGCCAGCCGGGGAATGTGCGGCCCGGTCGTGAGCATGCCGAGCGCCCAGGCGGCGGCGACGATGCCGATGGTGAGCTTGTCCTCGCCCTGCCGCTCCAGCGCGAGCGGCACCAGCGGCATCACCGCGCCCGACTGCAGGCCGATGGCGGCGCAGGCGACGAAGACGGGAACGAGGGAACGCCAGGGGCCGGTGGCCCCCAGTCCGACCTTCGCCCTAATCGCCGACACGCAGATGCCCCTCGGCGCGGAAGGAGGCCGCCTCCTCGACGCGGCGCTCGGCCGCGGCGGCGGCCTCCTGCTGGCGGCGCCACATGTCGGCATAGAGGCCGTTACGGGCCAGCAGTTCGCCATGACGGCCGCGCTCGGCGACCCGGCCGCGGTCGAGCACGATGATCTCGTCGGCGTTGATGATGGTCGACAGGCGATGGGCGATGATCACCGTGGTGCGGCCGCGGCTGACCTCTTCGAGCGAGCGCTGGATTTCCTGCTCGGTGCGCGTGTCGAGCGCGCTGGTCGCCTCGTCGAACAACAGGATGCGCGGGTTCTTGAGGATGGTCCGCGCGATCGCCACGCGCTGCTTCTCGCCGCCCGAGAGCTTCAGCCCGCGCTCGCCCACCGTGGCCTCGTAGCCCTGCGGCAGGGCCACGATGAAATCGTGGATGCGGGCCAGGCGGGCGGCCTCCTCGACCTCCTCGCGGCTGGCGCCGGGTCGTCCGTAGGCGATGTTGTAGTAGATCGTGTCGTTGAACAGCACGGTGTCCTGCGGCACGACGCCGATCGCGGCGCGCAGGCTCGCCTGCTGGACCTCGCGGATGTCTTGGCCGTCGATGCGCACATGGCCGGCCGACACGTCGTAGAAGCGGAACAGGATGCGCGAGATGGTCGACTTGCCGGCGCCGCTCGAGCCGACGATGGCCACCGTATGTCCGGGCGCCACGCGAAAGCTGACATCGTGCAGGATCGGCCGCGACGGCTCGTAGCAGAAGTCGACATGATCGAACACGATCTCCCCCCCGGCCACGGCGAGCGGCGGCGCGCCCGGCCTGTCGGCGATCTCGGCCGGCACGTCGAGGAGGCCGAACATCTTCTCCATGTTGACCAGCGCATTGCGGATCTCGCGATAGGCGAAGCCCAGCATGTTGAGCGGCATGTAGAGCTGGATCAGGAAGGCGTTGACCGCCACGAAGTCGCCGATCGTCATCGTGCCGGCGATCACGCCCTGACCCGCCATCGCCATGACGGCGACGAGGCCCACCGCGATGATCGTGCCCTGCCCGATGTTGAGCAGCGAGAGCGTGCGGCTGGAGCGGATGGCGGCATTCTCGTAGCGCCGGCGGCCGACATCGTAGCGCCTTGCCTCGTGCGGCTCGTTGCCGAAATACTTCACGGTCTCGAAGTTCAGCAGGCTGTCGATCGCCTTGGCATTCGCATCGGTGTCGGCCTCGTTCATGTAGCGCACGAACTTGATGCGCCATTCCGAGAAGACGATCGAGAAGACGATGTAGACGCCGACCACGACCAGCGTCACGACCGAGAAGCGCCAGTCGTAGAGGCTCCACAGGATGCCGCCGACCAGCATGATCTCGAACAGCGTCGGCAGGATGTTGAAGGTCGTGAAGCGGATCAGGAAGTCCATGCCCTGCGTGCCGCGCTCGATGACGCGACTGATGCCGCCCGTCTGCCGCTCGAGATGGAACCGCAGCGACAGCGCATGGAGATGCCCGAACACGACGAGCGCCAGGTTGCGGATCGCCCGCTGGGCCACCGGGGCGAAAATGGCGTCGCGAATTTCGCCGAAGGCCTGGGCCAGCACGCGGGCGGCCCCGTAGGCGACGATCAGGGCGATCGGCACCGCGACCGCCTGCGCCGCGGGCGTTCCCAGCGCATCGACGGCGTCCTTGTAGAGAATCGGGACGTAGACGTTGGTGACCTTGGCCACCACCAGAAGCACCAGGGCAATGACGACCCGGACCCGCAGCGCCAGTTCATTCTTCGGCCACAAATGGCGTCCGAGAATCTTGATGACGCCCCAGGCGCGGGGGCCGTCGACCTTGGGGATGCCGTCAGGGCCGGGTTTCGACATGAACGAAAAATGCCTTATTGGGCCACCATGTTGGGTGGCGAAGGGAGCGTCGGGCTTCTATCGTGCCCATGGAGCCGACGTAAGCCCTTCCGGGAAAGGGAGTCTCATGAGATTTCGTAGGGCCTTGGCAGCGATCGTCTTGAGCGTGGCCGCGCCTGCGGCAGCGTCGGCCCAGGGCGCCTCGGACGCGCGCCAGGTCGATATTGCCTACGAGATCACCTTCGCGGGCCTGTCCGGCTTCCGGATCGACCTGACCGCCCGGTTCAACGGTCCGAACTACGATATCGAAAGCCGTACCTTCAAGGAAGGCGTGCTGCGCGCGGTCACCATGCACTATGACGGGCGCAATCGCGCCTGGGGCGGCTTCTCCCCGCAGGGCGCCCGGCCGGCCGCCGGCTCGCTGTCGATCGTCGTCGGCGACAAGCCGCGCACCTGGATCGCGCAATATGCCGGCAGCACGGTGCAGGAGAGCCACAATCCCGCCTACACGCCGTCGCCGCAGAACGCCATTTCCGAGGAGCAGCGGCGCGGCTCGCTCGACCCGCTCTCGGCCGCCCTCAGCGTCGGCATGGCCGGCGACGCGGCCTGCGACCGCACGGTGCAGACCAACGACGGCAAGCGCCGCATCGACGTCATCATCAGGAAGGTCGGCACCGAACCCGCCGTCTCCGCCGGAATCCCCGGCGCGCAGGGCGACGTCCTCGTCTGCGAGATCTTCACCAAGCGCGTGGCCGGCGAATTCGAAAGTTCGCCGAAGGAAGCCGAGACCGAGCGCGAACGGCCGATGCGCGTCTGGCTGGCCCATATGGACCAGAGCCAGATCCGCTATCCCGCCAAGCTGGAGGCCCAGACCGGCTTCGGCACGATCCGCGGCCGCATCCTCTCCTTCCGCGAACGCCCGATGACGCCGGACGAAAGCCAGGCGATGCGGAAGTAGCGAGCAAGCGAAGGATCCCTCACTTCGTTCGGGATGACACCTTTACTGGGTTTGCGCAGTGCGCCAATGCAGAAAACGGTGTCATCCCGAGCGTAGCGAGGGATCCTTGCTCGGCGACACTTCCAAAAGATCAGCCCATGTTGGATTGGCGGCCTCGACCAACTCATTCTTCTTCGACCGCCGCCATCCCTTGACCTGCGTTTCCCGGGCGATCGCATCCTCGACGTACTGGTAATCCTCGGCATAAACGAGGGTCGTCACATTGTAGCGGCTCGTGAAGCTTCGCGATGCTGAGCGATCCGATTTTCGAGGTTGTTCGTCACACCGACGTACATGACGTTCCGGCTGGTGTTGGTGAGGATATAGACCCAGTAGGTCGGCATTCTTAAGGCCGCGAGAAGTCAAGGATCCCTCGCTGCGCTCGGGATGACACCTGTCTTGGAACAACCCTCTCGTGTCATCCCGAGCGCAGCAAGGGATCCTTAGGTCATCTCAGGCCGCGCGCTTCTGGTCGCGCTGGCGCAGGATCGAGAGGATTTCGGCGGCGGCGGCCGGGATGTTGGTGCCCGGTCCGTAGATCGCCGCGACCCCCGCCTTCTTCAGGAAATCGTAGTCCTGGGCGGGAATGACGCCGCCCACCACGACCATGATCTCCGACGCGTTCTGCTTGGCCAGTTCCTCGATGAGCTGCGGCACCAGCGTCTTGTGGCCGGCGGCCTGGCTCGAGATGCCGATCACGTGCACGTCGTTCTCGATGGCCGCGCGCGCGGCTTCCTCGGGCGTCTGGAACAGCGGCCCGACATCGACGTCGAAGCCCAGGTCGGCGAACGCGGTGGCGATCACCTTGGCGCCGCGATCGTGGCCGTCCTGGCCCATCTTCACGACCATGAGACGCGGCCGGCGGCCCTCCTCCTCGGCGAAGGCGGCGATGTCGGTGCGGATGCGGTCGAGACCGGCATCGCCCTCCCATTCGCCGGCATAGACGCCGGAGATCGAGCGGATGGTCGCCTGGTAGCGGCCGTAGACGCCTTCCAGCGCCGAGGAGATCTCGCCCACCGTGGCGCGGGCGCGCGTGGCCTCGATCGAGAGGCCGAGCAGGTTGCCGGTGCCGGTGCGCGCGGCCTCGCCCAGCGCCTTCAGCGCGGCGACGCACTTGGCCTCGTCGCGGGTCGTCCGGATCGTGTGAAGGCGCTTCAGCTGTGCCTCGCGCACGACATCGTTGTCGATGTCGAGGATGTCGATCGCCGCCTCTTCCTTGAGCTGGAACCTGTTCACGCCGACCACGATCTCCTCGCCGCGGTCGATGCGGGCCTGGCGCCGCGCCGAGGCCTCCTCGATGCGCAGCTTGGGCATGCCGGCCTCCACGGCCTTGGTCATGCCGCCCAGCGCCTCGACCTCCTCGATCAGCTTGCGCGCCTCGGCGACCAGGCTCGCGGTCAGCGATTCGACGTAGTAGCTGCCGGCCAGCGGATCGACGACCTTGGTGACGCCGGTCTCGTGTTGGAGGATCAGCTGGGTGTTGCGCGCGATGCGCGCCGAGGTCGGCGTCGGCAGCGCGATCGCCTCGTCGAACGAGTTGGTGTGCAGCGACTGCGTGCCGCCCAGCACCGCCGCCATCGCCTCGTAGGCGGTGCGGATCACGTTGTTGTACGGGTCCTTCTCGGTGAGCGAGACGCCCGAGGTCTGGCAGTGGGTGCGCAGCGACAGCGAATCGACCTTCTTGGGCTCGAACGGCTTGATCAGCTCGGCCCACAGGAAGCGCGCGGCGCGCAGCTTGGCGGCTTCCATGAAGAAGTTCATGCCGATGCAGAAGAAGAACGAGAGGCGCGGCGCGAAGGCGTCGATGTCGAGGCCCTTGGCCTTGGCGGCGCGCACGTATTCGAGGCCGTCGGCCAGCGTGAACGCCAGCTCCTGGACCAGCGTCGAGCCCGCCTCCTGCATGTGATAGCCGGAGATCGAGATCGAGTTGAACTTGGGCATGTAGAGCGCGGTGTGCTCGATGATGTCGGCCACGATGCGCATCGAAGGTCCGGGCGGATAGATATAGGTATTCCGGACCATGAACTCCTTGAGGATGTCGTTCTGGATCGTGCCCGCGAGCTTGTCCTGCGGCACGCCCTGCTCCTCGGCGGCGACGATGTAGCCGGCCAGCACCGGCAGCACGGCGCCGTTCATCGTCATCGACACGCTCATCTTGTCGAGCGGGATGCCGTCGAACAGGATCTTCATGTCCTCGACCGAATCGATCGCCACGCCCGCCTTGCCGACGTCGCCGACGACGCGGGGATGATCTGAATCGTAGCCGCGATGGGTGGCGAGATCGAAGGCCACCGACAGGCCCATCTGGCCGGCCGCGAGATTGGCGCGATAGAACTTGTTGCTCTCTTCGGCGGTCGAGAAGCCGGCATACTGGCGGACCGTCCAGGGACGGCCGGCGTACATCGTGGCCTTGGGGCCGCGCGTGAAGGGCGGGAAGCCGGGCAGCGAGCCCACCGTCTCGATCTGCTCGAGGT
This sequence comes from Reyranella sp., assembly GCF_965249915.1. Taxonomy (GTDB): domain Bacteria; phylum Pseudomonadota; class Alphaproteobacteria; order Reyranellales; family Reyranellaceae; genus Reyranella. Next base: position 6,177,480 of record NZ_OZ252257.1, on the reverse strand, counting down.
CGGCGGCCGTGTAGAGCGGCTTCACCGGAATCCCCTCGGGGGTCATCCAGGTGAGGTCATCGAGCGGGCGGTCGCGCAGCTCCTTCGCTGCGAGCTTTTCCCAGTCGGCGAGGGTCTTCTTCGGAAAATCGGCCATACCCGCAATGTACTGCGGATTTCCGGCCTCAAAAAGCCCCGCTATTCGTTCGCAAGAATCGTGTTTCGCACCAAGGGATAGATCTGGGTGGCCCAGCGGCGGCCGCTGAACACGCCGTAATGGCCGACGCCGGCCTGCATGTAGTGCTTCTTGCGATAGGGCCGCAGGCTGGAACAGAGGTCGTGGGCGGCCACGGTCTGGCCCAGCGCGCAGATATCGTCGCGCTCGCCCTCGATGGTGAACAAAGCGGTGCGGCGGATCGCCTTGGGATCGACCCGGCGGCCCTTCCAGTCGAGCTCGCCCTTGGGCAGCCGGTGCTCCTGGAACACCCACTGAACGGTCTCGAGATAGAATTCGGCGGCCATGTCGAGCACGGCGAAATACTCGTCGTAGAAGGCCTTGATGGTGTTGGCCTGCTCGGTCTCGCCCTTGGACAGATGCTGGTAGAGCTCGACCTGCGCCTTGATGTGGCGCTCGGCGTTCATGCTCATGAAGGCGGTGAGCTGGATGAAGCCGGGATAGACCCGCCTTGTGGCGCCGGGATAGCGCATCGGCACGCGATGGATCAGGTTCTGCTCGAACCAGCTGATCGGCTTGCCCATCGCCAGCTCGTTGACCTTGGTCGGGCTGATGCGGGTGTCGATCGGGCCGGCCATCAGGGTCATGCTGCGCGGCTGCGCCGGATTGTCGTCCTCGGCCATGATCGCCACCGCCGCCAGCGCCTGCACGCAGGGTTGGCAGACCGCGATGACATGGACGCCTTCGCCCATCACCTCGAGAAACTTGATCAGGTGCTCGACATATTCGTCGAAGCCGAAGCGGCCGTTCCAGATGCCGACGTCGCGGGCATTGGCCCAGTCGGTGATGTGGACGTCGTGGTCGGGCAGCAGGACGCGCACGGTATCGCGCAGAAGCGTCGCAAAGTGCCCTGAAAGAGGCGCGACCAGCAGGACCTTGGGCTGCGGCGGCACACCCACCTTGGCGAAGCGCAGCAGGGTCCCGAACGGCGTGGCGAAGACCTCTTCCTCGCGCACCGCCACCGTCTGGTTGCCGTAGGGCACCTCGGTGATGCCGAAGGAGGGTCGGCGATGGCTGAGCGTGGCCCGCGTCGTCATCTCGCACAGCGCGCTGGCCGCCCGCCAGCTGTCGGGCGTCGGACTTCCCCCGTTGGAAAGGGTCTGCCCTGCCGCTGTCGCCCAGAGGCGGACCGGGAGCATCATGTCGGCGGCGGTCTGATACATCGCATAAAGCATAAGGGGCGACCGGCTCGGTATTTGCATGTTTGCGGGCACCTAAGATACAGACAGTCCCACCAACCGGGAGGGGTGGAGTCCATGGCCAAGGCCTCGCTCACCATCAGTAGCAAAAACTATTCCTCTTGGTCACTGAGAGGTTTTCTTCTCTGCCGGATGGCCGGCCTGGATTTCGAGGAGCGGGTCGCGCCCTGGGACGATCCCTCGACGCGCGCCGAGCTTCTGCTGCTGTCCCCCTCGTTCCTGGTGCCCTCCCTGGAGGACGGTCCGGTCAAGGTCTGGGACACGCTGGCGATTGCCGAATATCTGCACGAGACCAGGCCCGACGCCGGCCTGCTGCCCAAGGATCCGGCAGCCCGCGCCCATTGCCGGGCGGTCTGCGGCGAGATGCATTCGGGCTTCGCCAACCTGCGCTCGGCCCTGCCGATGAACCTCAAGGTCCGTCACGAAAGCTTCAAGGTGTGGGGCGGTGCCCAGGCCGACATCGAGCGGGTGACCGCGATCTGGCGCGACTGCCTGCAGAAGTATGGCGGGCCCTACCTGTTCGGGAAGACGCCGACCATGGCCGACGCCATGTACGCTCCCGTCTGCACCCGCTTCCAGACCTACAACGTGAAGCTCGATGAGGCCTCGGCCGGCTATCGCGACCTGATGCTGCGCTTCCCCGCGATGCTGGAATGGATCGCGGCCGCGAAGTCCGAGCCCGAGGAAGTCGAGGAGCTCGACGTCGAGTTCTAGCTCTTTGTCTTTGTCGTCCTGAGCGCGGCGAAGGACCTCACGCTCGCCAGGGAGTACCCTGGTCGTCCGGCCAGGTCTTTCGCTTCGCTCAAGACGACCTGGGTCAACTCCCCGGCGCGCGGCGGAGTTCGAGTTCGACCCGGCCGACGCGGATGCCCCATTTGCCGACGGTGGCCTTGTTGATCAGGGAGCCGTCGGGATTGAGCGCGAGCACGTCGGAGAAGTCGACGGTCCAGCCGCCCAGGCTCACCGCATATTCCAGCCGCACCACCTTGCCCTCGGTCCAGGCGCGCGCCTGGCCGACCACGTCCTCGCGCATGCCGACATAGGTGCCGGGCGCGGTGCGCTCCAGGCGCCAGGTCTTGCGGTCCTTCTCGCCGTCGGCATAGGCGAAGTCCTCGACCAGGGTCAGCGTCTTGCCGTCCCAGGCGCCGTCGATCACCACGTCGAAGCGGCGCTGCGAGCCGGTCCAGCTGTTGGTGAAGACGCCTTGGCCTACCGTGCGGCCGGGGAAGAACTGTTCCAGCACCAGCGGCGGGGACGAGGCGGCGACGGTCGCGTCCGGCGGCGAGGCACAGGCGCCCAGCAGCGCGAGCAGGCCGAGTAGGGAGAAGCGGGACGGCAGGGTGGATGTCATGCCGATTGTACGTCGAACGGACGCCCGCCGGATCACCCGCGCCCCATCGCCCTCGATCACCCCCTTGTCGCCCCGCGCCCTGCCGCGCAGAGTCCGCCCGACGAATCGGAGGACATGAATGCTCGACGCCGAAGCCCGTATCCTGCTCGACCTGATGGAAGAGGCCACCAAGGCCGGCCGGCCGAAGCTGGAATCCCTGCCGCACGCGATCGGCCGGCAGGCGGTCGACAAGATGTCGGAGGACAGCGAGGCCGATCCGCCCGAGGTCGCGGAAACCATCGACGGCGCCTTCGCCGGACCGGGCGGCCAAATCAAATACCGGCGCTACCTCCCGCTCGGCGTCACGCCCGGCAGCCTGCCGACGCTGATCTACTATCACGGCGGCGGCTTCGTGATCGGCACCATCGAGACGCACGATTCGACCTGCCGGCGGCTGGCCAACAGGAGCCGCTGCCAGGTGATCTCGATCGACTACCGCCTGTCGCCCGAGCATCCCTTCCCCGCCCCGATCGACGACGGCATCGCCGCGTTCCGCCACGTCCGCGACAACGCCGCCGCGCTGGGCGCCGATCCGGCGCGCCTCGCGGTCGGCGGCGATTCGGCGGGCGGCGCGATGGCGGCCGTCGTGTGCCAGGCGATGCGCGATGCGAAGGAAGCCGGCCCCGCCTTCCAGATGCTGATCTATCCCGCGACGGACTCCAGCCAGGAGAGCGGCTCGCGCAAATCCTTCGCCGAGGGCTATTTCCTGAGTAAAGGCCTGATGGACTGGTTCTGGAAGGCCTACGTGCCGGCCGGCACCGACCTCTCGGACCTGCGCCTGTCGCCGCTGCTCGCAAAGGACTTCACCGGCCTGCCGCCCGCCTTCGTGCTCACCGCGGGCTACGACCCGCTGCGCGACGAGGGCCGCGCCTATGCCAACCGCCTGATCGACGCCGGCGTGAAGACGACCTACGTCAACTATCCCGGCACCATCCACGGCTTCTTCTCGCTCACGCGGTTTTTGAAGCAGGGCCTGAAGGCCAACGACGAGGCGGCGGCGGTGATGGGCGCGTTCTTCGGGACGTGAGTCCGTGCGTAGCCCCCTCACCCAGCCTCTCCCCCTATCGGGGGAGAGGAGTATGAAAGGAGCCACGCCTCATCATCATGTTCCTCGCCCCCGCTAGGGGAAGAGGAGCTTGAAAGCTCACGCTCAACCTCATGTTCCTCTCCCCCGATAGGGGGAGAGGTTAGGTGAGGGGGTTACAGGCGGTGCGTCGCCCCCTCACCCAGCCTCTCCCCCTAGCGGGGGAGAGGAGCTTGAAGAAGACGTACGAAGCTGACGGGGCGGTCGAAGCCCTTCAGCGCGACCTCTTCCTCGCGCTTCGGGACGTCGGCGATGACGGTCTGGACGGCGGGATCGTCGGCCACGGCACGACTCAGCACCACGTCGCCGCCCGCGCTCTGGCCCTGCAGGCGCGCGGCCATGTTTACCGTGGAGCCGAAATAGTCGAGCCGGTCGTTCAGGGTCACCACCACGCTGGGGCCCATGTGGACGCCGAGCTTGAGAGACAGATCCTGGTCGGCGATGCGGGCCTGCATGGCGAGCGCCGCCCGCACCGCATGGGCGGGATCGCCGAACGAGGCCATGACCGCGTCGCCGATGGTCTTCACCACCGCGCCGTCATGGTCGCGCACGATGGCGGCCAGCAGCGCGAAATGCTCGCGCACGACGTTGTAGGCGGCGGCATCGCCCAGCCGCTCGTAGAGCGCGGTCGAGCCGCGCAGGTCGGAAAAGAGCAGCGCCACCTGGCTCACCCCGGCCTCGTCGCCCGGCCGCAGGGTCGCGGCGGCGAAGAGATCGCGGAAGGCCTGCAGCGAGATCACCTCCGGCACGGTCAGCGCCTCGCGCGTCCAGGTCCGGTCCTCGATCAGCGCCGCCAGTTCGAAGCCCGCCTCGTTCACGAAGTCGACGGTTCCCGCCTCGCCCGAAGAGCTTACCTCACCGGGGGGCGCCATCGCCTCGACGCCCGACGCCGTCACCCTAAGGCCGGGGAACGGCCCGCCCTCATGCTCGACATCGACCGTCGCGCCGGGATGGAGCGTGCGCAGCCGGTAGCGGCCGGGCGGCAGATCGATCGCCACCGTCCGCCGCTCGCCCGGCGCCAGAAGAAGCTGGACCGCGACATGCGGCGTCGCCATCGGGCCGGAGAGGCAGAAGCCGCCCGCCATCAGCGGCCGCACCGAGGGCGCGGGCGCGAAGGTGAGCTCGACGTTCTTCTCGAAGTCGCGGTCGTAATCGATGTTGCAGGAGGGGCAGTGCGCGCCGCGCGGCAGTTCCGACAGGGCCGAGGCCGAGAGCTTGGGCCCGCGGCAGTTGGTGCAGAGCAGGTCCCAGCTCATGGTCAGAAGCCCCGCCCGCACCGAGGCGAGGCAGGCCTCGATGGCGGCGCGCGGTGCCACGCCGATCTGGCGCGCCAGCCGCTTGGGCTTGAGATGGGCGAGGTCGCCCGCCATGCCGCCCAGCACCGTGCCGGTCAGCACGCGGCCGAGCCCGTTGCCGTAGGGGCTGCGGTCGATCTCCGCCGCCATCGCCGCCGCGCGCTCGAACGCGCCCTCCGGCAGCACCGGCTGCGGCAGCTCGAACGGCGTCTCGCGCTGGCCCTTGAGGAAGGACACGGCCTCCAGGATGCGCGCCGCAACGGCGGCGCCGGCCTGCTCGGCCAGGCGGCGGCCAAACAGGCGGCCCATCAGGGTGAGCGGCTCCCATTCGAGCGCGTAGCGGACCACCGAGCCACCCTTGCCGTCGGGCTCGAGATCGAACACCGGCCCGAAGCGGCGGAACGGCCCCTTGGAGAAGACCCGCGACACGTTGAAATGCCGGCCCAGCACCCACTCGTAGGGCTTCTCCTCCCATTCGAGCGTGAACCCCGCCGCCTTGCCCCGGCCGCGGCGCAGCACCGTGCCGTTGGGCTGCGGCGTCTCCTCCAGCAGATAGGGCGGCAGACCCATCGCCTCGTTGAAGCGGTTGGTGTCGGCCAGCACCGGCCACAGCACGGATGGCGGCAGATCGAAGGTCCAGCTCCAGGTGCGGCGCGAGAGAGGCGGCATGGGGCTGGTACTGTAGCACGCGGGCGGGCGGATCAGGGGCGGGGGATCACGGGTGGGTGAGATTGGAGCGGATAGCTAATTGCCTAACTATTCCGCTTAACCAGTGCGTCCGACGATTCGCGACATCAGCCCCACTCCTCAAGGCAAAGTCACCTTCACCAGCTTCCCGCCCCGCACGTCCACGCGCTTCATCATCGAGCCGCCCTCGGCGCGGTCGCCGGGGCCGTCCCACTTCACGGCGGTCGTGACGTACCAGACGCCGTCGGGGACGCGCGGGAAGGAGAAGCTGCCGGAGGCGTCGCAGGTGGTGCGGCGCAGGGTCGAGACGTAGAGCGGGTCGTCGCGGTCGAACTTCGCCGGGCCCTGGCTCGAGGCGCGGGTGCCGCGCATGTCGTTGCCGAAGATCGCCGTCATGCGGGCGCGGGCATAGGCGCTGTCGGGCACGAGGTTGGCGCCCTGGCCGGCGCAGGTGTGGGTCGTGTCGCCCGCCTTCATGGTCGCCACGCCGCTCACCGTGTTGGGGCCGCTCTTCTTCGACCATTCGACCTCCGAGGCCGGGATCGGCTGCGACAGCGCGCTGGGCGGCGGCGGCGCGAAGGCCTGGTCGAACTGGGAGCAGCCGGCGGTGGCGAGGAGGGCGGCGAGGCCGAGGGCCAGGGCGGTTGGCTTCATGGGAGGGGCTGACTCCGGGTTTGCGAGGACGGATCGAGGGGCGAAAAGCGTAGACGACAACGCGGGTTGCGGGCCTGTGTTCCTTTGGTGGTTTCGCGGGCGGGGCGCGGTCCGGGCGGGTGCTCGGAAGGCTCCGGCGGGCCGGATAAACGAAATACTCGAAACAACCGAAACATTCGAAATGAATGTCGCACCCTTTCGTGCCAACCGTGACACCAGATGATGCGCAGGCCATCAGAGTTCCCACTATCCGTTGGCTCGATGGCCCTGGCACGAACCTCAAATCGCGCTTCTCCTCTCCCCTCATCCTGAGGAGCGCCGCCACGCGGCGCGTCTCGAAGGATGGGTGACAGGCACGGTGCGGGTTCCCATCCTTCGAGACGGCCCTTCGGGCCTCCTCAGGATGAGGTCGAGTGATGAAGGCTGAGCGTAAGGGGGTTGGGTCGGGTAAGGGCTTGAATCGATTGTGTTCAATCCGGTTTCGGCTCTCAGTGCGGGGGCGGCGTCTGCGGAACCGGTTGATTCTCCGGTGTCCGGAAAGACACTAGAGTGGCCGCATGACCACCCAGGAACGCTTTCCCCTCCCCGCCGGCAGCGCCGACTGCCACGTCCATGTCTACGGTCCCTACGATCGCTTCCCCGCCGTCTCCGGCGGCAAGTTCTCGCCGCTGCAGGCGACGCCGGTCGAGGCGCTGCTGGCGCTGTGGGACCGGCTGGGCATCGCGCGCGGGGTCATCGTCCATGCGCTGGCGGCCGGCGGCGACAACGAGGTGACGCTCGACGCGCTGCAGCGCCATCGCGACCGGCTGCGCGGCGTGGCGCTGCTGAAGCCCGAGGTGAGCGAGCGCCGGCTCGACGAGCTGAGCGAGGCGGGCTTCAAGGGCGTGCGCATCAACCTGCTGCGCCAGGACGGCAAGCCGGTCTCCTCGGGCGGCATGAGCCTCGACGACCTTGTGGCGCTGGCGCCGCGCCTGGGCGCGCGCGGCTGGCACGTGCAGCTCTGGGTCGAGACCGGCGACCTGATGGAGCTGGCGCCGACGCTCGAGAAGATGCCCTTCGATTTCGTGATCGACCATATGGGCCGCACCATGGCCGACAAGGGCGTCGACTATGCGGGCTTCCGCTGGTTCTGCGAGCGGCTGAAGAGCGGCCGCTACTGGTGCAAGCTCTCGGGCGCCGACCGCAACACCCGCCAGGGCGCCGGGCCGGGCGCCGCCTACGACGACACCGCGCCGTTCATGGAAGCGCTGGTCGCCGCCAATCCCGACCGTCTGGTCTGGGGCAGCGACTGGCCGCATGTCGGCCACGCCGCCGAGGCGATCCCGCAGGAGGCGGATTTGCTCGGGCTGTTCTTCCGCTGCGTGCCGGACGCTGGCGTGCGGCAGAAGATCCTCGTCGACAATCCGAAGGTGCTTTACGGGTTTTGAGCGGTGCGTCGCCCCCTCACCCAGCCTCTCCCCCTATCGGGGGAGAGGAGCATGACTCCTCATACCCCTCGCCCCCGCCAGGGGGAGAGGTTGGGTGAGGGGGTTGCGCACGCCGCTGCTCATACGAAAGGCATCACACATGACTCACCACGACAACTGGGGCTGGCGGGCCCGCATCGGGCTGTTCATCGTCGGCAACGAAGCCGTGCCGGAGGCCGAGTGGTGGGCGATGGCGCCGCCCGGCGTGTCGGTGCATGCGGCGCGGGTGATGGCTTCGACGCCGTGGGCCAAGTGGCGCGCGGATCGCAGCGGCGTCGATCTCGCCGATGATCTGGCGCGCGGCGCCAAACAGTTCTCGGCCATGAAGCTGCAGGCCGTCGTCTTCGCCCATACGTCGAGCAGCGTCGTGGGCGGCAAGGGCTGGGACGAGGCGACCGTCACGGCGCTGTCGTCGGTGGTACGATCGGGCATCGCGGGCGACGAGGCGAAGGTCACCACCAACGGGCTCGATACGCTGGCGGCGCTTCGGCACGCGGGCGTGAAGCGGCCGTTCCTCGTGGTCCCGCCGTGGTTCCCCGACGACACGGTGGGCGCGGCCTTGCGCTACTACGGCGATCATGGCGCTGCGCCCGTGGGTCACCTGCGCCTCGATCCCGGCCGCAAGTGGCGGGACGTGCCGCCGCAGGATCTCTATCCGCAGGGCATGGGCTTCGAGCAGGAAATCGAGCCGCTCTATGCCCAGATCCGCAAGGCGTGTCCCGCCGAGGCCGACGGCGTGCTGATCGGCGGCACGGGCTTCCGGTGCGTCGGCATCATCGAGACGCTCGAAACCGACCTCGGCCGTCCGGTGATCACCGCCAACCAGGCGAGCCTGTGGCACTGCCTGCGGATGACGGGCATCGCCGCGCCGGTCGAGGGGTATGGGGCGTTGTTGCGGTCTTGACGCTGGGGGCGCGCGACTCCAGTCGCGCGTCTTTGTTGCCGTGAGAGAAGATCGCGCCACTGGAGTGGCGCGCCCCCAGCTACGTCGCCAGCAGATTGAGCTTCCTTAAAAGCTCCCGCTCCTGCTCCATCGTCTTCGCCATCTGCGCCTGATAGGCCGGCCCGTCGAGCAGCAGCAGCGGCTGGTCCATGTTGTCCAGGAACTCGAGGTGCCTGGGCTCGCCCGCGGCTTCGCGGAAGGCGTCGGCCAGGATCTTCACCACGGGGGGGTCCATGCCCTTCGGGCCGATCAGGCCGCCCGGACTGTCGACGGCGATCTCGAGGCCGAGCTCCTGGACCGTCGGGACCTCGGGGAACCGCTTGGCGCGGTTCGCGGTGAAGACCGCGAGCAGGCGCAGCTTGCCGGACATCACCAGCGGCGCCCAGCCCGAGGATTCCGAGGCGAAGTCGATCTCGCCGCCCATCAGCGCGCGCAGCGTGTCGGCGGTGCCGCGATAGGGCGCGTGCGTCCAGCTGAGGCCCTGCTTCAGGCCGAGGCTCTCCATCGCGAGATGCTGCGTCGAGCCGGCGCCCAAGGTGCCCCAGTTCAGCTTGCCGGAGTTCGCCTTCGCATAGGCCAGCAGTTCGGGCAGCGTCTTCCACGGCGCATCGGGGCGCACCACCACGCCCATGACGAAGCCGGTGATCTGCAGGATGTAGGTCAGGTCCCTGATCGGATCGTATTTGAGCGAGGCGTTCAGCATCGGCTGGCGCAGCACGCTCATGTGCATCTGGCTGATCGTGTAGCCGTCGGGCCTGGCGTCCTGCAGCGCCAGCGCGCCCAGCACGCCGGCGGCACCGCCCTTGTTGTCGACGATGACGGGCTGCCCCAGCTTCTTCGCCGCCGACTCCGCGAGAATACGGAAGCCGGCATCGGCCGGCCCGCCGGCGGCCCACGGGATGATCAGCCGGATCGGCTTGTCGGGAAACTTTCCTTGCGCGCGCGACGGTGCGGCGGCGGCGAGCGGCAGGAGTGCCGTGCCCGCAAGGGCGGCCCTTCGTGTCAGGCTGGTCATGTGTTTCCTTCCCTTCCCCCCAACGACGGGCTCGGCGACAGGCTATTCGAGCAAAGAGCGGGCCGCACAAAGAAAATCGGCCGGCTTTGGGGCCGGCCGATTCTGCATTTCAAAAGATCGAGGTCGCGATCAGGTCTGCTGGATGGCCGAGAGGATCCAGTTGCCGCCGCGGCCGCGCGTGAAGGTCCAGACCTCCGTCGCCTCGCTGCGGACAGTGGCATTGCCTTCGACGATGCGGCCGTCGGCGACGCTGCGCATCACGTCGATCATGCTGAAGCGCATCGCCACCGTGGCGTACTCCATCGCGCCTTCGCTCCACGCCTCGGACAGGTCGCCCTGCTCCAGCTTGACCGCGTCGATCTTGTTCTCGACGCCGCGGCTCGCATTGGCCGACAGCTCCTGCGTGAAGTAGCCCAGCATCTCGGGCGTCACGAGGCTGCGCAGCTTGGCGAGGTCGCCGGCGCTGTAGGCCGCCTGGACGTTCACGAGCAGCGCTTCGAAGGCGTTGTAGTCGGCTTCGCCGATGGCGAGCGGCTGCGTCGCGGAAGAGGCCGACGCGGCGCCCGCGCCGGCACCGCCCAGCATGCCGCCCATCAGGCCGGTGCGGGCCATCGAGTCGGACGCCGGACGCGGCGAAAGCGGATTGCCGCCCGAGCCACCGGCACCGGCGCCGGCAAAGGCCGCCTGCGGGGCGCCATTGCGCGACTTCCACCAGCGGACGCCGAAGTAGACGATGCCGGCGATCAGGCCGAGCTGGAGCAGGAAGCCCAGCATGCCGGCCATGCTGCCGAGGCCGGCGCCGAAGCCGCCGCCCATCAGCATGCCGATCAGGCCGGCGCCCAGCATGCCGCCCATCAGTCCCGACAGGAACGGATTGCGCGACATGAAGCCACCGGGCTTGGCGCCAGCGGCCGCGCTGGCCGGATTGGCCGACGGGCTCTGCTGCTGCGGCGTGGTGCTGCGCTCGACCGGCTTGGAGGTCGGCGCGGTCTGGGTCGGGGCCGGCGCCTGGCCGGACTTGCTGCCGCGGCTGCCCGCGCCGCTGCCACCGCCCGCACGCGCATCGGCGGGCGACGGGGCCAGCGACGGCACCGCAATGATCAGAGCCGCGAGGATCGCGAGCCAACGAAACTTGGTCATCTGGACATCCCTGTTGGACACCGGGTTAGGCCCGGTCTTTTGCACACCGTATGTTAGTGCGCCGAGGCGGTAATTCAAGGGCGCAACCGGCCTGTGCACAGGGTCGTTTCAAGCCTCATGCACATCCGAATTCTCACCGTGGTTCTGGCGCTCTGGCCGGGCATGGCCGCGGCCGACAGCTGCCTCGACCAGGTCCGCGAGCTGGCGCGCAGCCAGAACATCTCGACCGACCCGCCCACCGCCTCGCCCGACAAGGCGCCCAGCGTCACCTCGCGGGAACTGGGGCGGTCCGGCGGCGTGATCGAACCGCCGGCGACCTCGGACCGTTCGGTGATCGCCCCGCCCGCCACCACCGACAACCGCATGCCGACGATGCCGGACGTGACACAGAAGCCCGGCACGCCACCCAGCCCGCAGGCGGCCCGCGATGAAGCGAGGAAGGAGTCGGCCGCCGACCGGACGGCGCTACAGGCCGTTCTGGTCGCGGCGCGTGCCGAAGCCGAGCGCGGCCAGGAGGCCAACTGCCTCGACGGGCTGAAAAAGGCCCGGGAGCTCCTCGAGCGCACGAAATAGCGAGGCGATCCAGCTCACATCCTCGAGGTCGAGCGGCCCCAGCAGGAAGAACAGGCTGACGCTGGCGATCAGCACGGTCGCCGCGATCGCGGCGCGTCGGGCGACGGGCGCCGGCCGCACCGGCTGCACGCGATAGAGCGTTCCGCCCCCGCGCAGCTCGACCCTCTGCACCACACGTGGGCGCCGCCGGATTTCGGGTTCGCGCGGCAGCCTGACCTGACGCACCGAGAGCGCGTTGGGGGAGGCCTTCTTCAGCCTGTCGTCTGCGTCGATCTTCGGCGCCACGTCGAGTGCCGCCAGCGGATCGCGCGCTTGTTCCTCGCCCTTCCAGGCCTCGGGCAGCACCCGCACCAGACGCACCAGCGTGAAGGCAAGCCAGGCGGTCGCCAGCGGCAGGCCCAGCCGGAACGCGATATGGGTCTCCGCCGTGTTCCAGGCCCACACGCTCATCGACGCACCGGCGACGGCCATGACGAGGCCCGCAGCGAGGACGGCGACGGCGGTCAGGCGGAAGAGCAGACGCGACGACATGAGGGTCACGTAAACCGGTGTCGCTTCACGGCGTCAACAGCGACAGGATCGCCGCATAGTGGATAGAAGCCGCCACCAGGACCGAGGCATGCCACAGCGCCTGCTGGTACGGCAGGCGGCTCGACAGATGGAAGATCGTGCCCAGCGAATAGACCACGCCACCTGCGAGAAGCAGGATCAGGCTCTCCCGCTCCACCGAGGCCAGCAGCTCGTCGATCGCGAACAGGCCGATCCAGCCCATCAGCAGATAGAGCACGACCGAGATCTGCTCGATGCGCCGCGGCTGCACGAACTTCGCGGCGATGCCGAGGGACGCCGCCGTCCACATCACCGCCGTCAGGCCGCTCGACCACGGTTCGCGCAGCTTCAGCAGGGTGAGCGGCGTGTAGGTGCCGGCGATCATGACGAAGATCGCGGCGTGATCCAGCCGGCGCAGCCATTCGCGCCGCGGACTGGCGAGGCGGAGATTGTAGGCTGCCGAGCAGCCGAGCATCGCCAGCAGCCCCACGACATAGACGAGGATCGGGCCGACCTGCCCCGGCTGCGACGAGCGCGCGGCCACGATCAGGATCGCGGCCGCACCGACGACGCCGAGGACGAGTCCGAGCGCATGGATGGCGGCGTCGGCGCGCAGGTAACGGTCGAATCTCGGGTCTGCCATGCGGGTCACGATGCGGACACGGGCCGCTTCGCGCAACCCGCGCGATGACAGTCCCGTTGTTGCAGGCTCTGAAAAGGAGATCGACGTGAAACCTGTCTTCGCCGGCCTCGTCGTAGGCCTTGGACTTGCCGCAGCCTCCATCGCCAACGCGGCGCCGCAGTGGGATGGCACCTATGTCTATGAACAAGCCCTCGGGCCCGGCGCCGGCGGGACGCAGAATTTCGTGACCCACACGCTGACCGTGGCCGGCCCCGAAGGCTGTCGCCTGGTCGCGCAGGGCTTCCAGACAGACGAGAACATTCGCTGCAAGGCCATGCCCGACGGCGACCGCTTGCTCGTCTCCTTCGTGAGCTACGGCGACGGCAAGGTCGAGAACAAGTACGGCGTGAAGCTCTACAGCGTCGGCCAGCCGCTCTTCGCCATCGCCGAGGCGCCGAACGGTCTCGTCACGACATGGCAGGGTTACGCGAAGGCCGCCGGCGAGAGCGCGCCGACCGCCGCCTTCAAGAAGGTGGGACGCTAAGAGGCCAGCGGATACAGTGCCCTCCAACCGAAACCGGAGGAGACACGAGACATGTCCGACATCGCCTACACGCCGATCCTGCCCGAAGGCTGGCCGCGCCCGCGCGGCTTCTCCCATGCCGTGGTCGCCACGGGCACGCGCAGCATACGCATCGCCGGCCAGATCGGACGCGAACCCGCCCAGGCCCACATTCCCGCGGACGCCGATGCCGGCACCCAATGGCGCATCGCGTTGTCCAACCTCGTGACCGTGCTCAAGGCCGCGGGCGGCCAGCCGGAGCACTTGGTGGCGCTGCGCGCTTACGTGACCGACATCGCCGAGTTCAATGCCGCCGGCGCGGCGGTCGGCGCCGCCTGGGGCGCCACGCTCGGCCGCCACTTCCCGGCGATGACGCTGGTGCAGGTGTCGGCCCTGATCGACTCCAACGCCAAGGTCGAGATCGAGGGCGAGGCGATCCTGCCCTAAGGGCCGCCGCCGCCGCCCCCGATGGTGATCCCGCCACCGCCCAAGGTCGTCCCGCCACCCGTCTGCCCGCCGGTGGAACCGCCGGGCTGGCTGGGCGCGCCGCCGACCGGACGCGAGGCGTTGTTGACGGTGATGGCCTGCGTCGCGACGAGCTGCAGGTAGGCGAGCCACGGCGCCAGCTTCGACGATGGATCGGCATAGGGCAGCGCCTGGGCATTGAGCGTCTTCAGCGCCGCGTCGATCAGCACCTTGTCGCCCGGGCCGATGACGTTGCCGGTCGTCTGGGTCTGCTCGAACAGCGCCAGATAGGCCTGCAGGGTATTGGGCGGCAGGATCACCGGTTCGTAGGGCGCGGCACCGCCGGCCGGCACGAAGATCTGCGAGCCGTAGCGCACCGCGCGCTGCGTGCCGGCAGCGTTCGACACGGTCATGCGGTCGCCGAACAGGAAGGTCGCGGTGGTCGAGCCGTCGGCGCCCATGGTGACGGTCGCGATGCCGCCGCGCACACCGATATGGGCGCTCGGCGTACGGATGATGACGTCGCCCTTCTTGCTGATCGCGCCGCCGACGAAACGCAAGGCGCCCTTGGTTGCGTTGACGGCCAGCTCCCCGACATTGCGGTTGGAATCGAAGACGAACTTGTCGATCACGAGTTCGCTGTTGGCGCCGATCGTCAGGCCGGAGCCGTCGAGGAAGACGAGGTGCGCGCGATCGGCCGCTCCCGTGACCACGCGCTCGTTGCCGAAGACGTCGATGCCGACGCGCAGGGTTCGCGTGGGCAGCGAGGGTGGCGTGCCGCGCGGATCGCCGCTCGCCGCCGAGGTGACGCCCACCTGCTGCGCCGAGGCCGCCGATGCAACGGCCAGAGGCAACAGAACCGACAGAAAGACCGCGCATGATTTCCGCAAGGACATCGTAACGCTCCCTCAGAATCGCCAGCCGAGGCCCAGGAGGCTGCTGAACGAATTGAAGCTGTAGTTGTTGATTGAGGCGGAACGCTGGAAATACGTGGTCTGGCCCACCAGGGTCAGGCGATCGTCCAGCGGGACCGAGAGCAGCAGCCCCAGATTGACGTCGGTCTGGGTGCGCACGGTGCCCGGCTGGACGAACGGGGCGGGCTGATCGTAGGTGGCGAAGGCCAGCGCGGCGTTGCCCGCCAGCGTCCACTTGCGGCCGTTGAGACCCACGGGATCCTCGAAGCGCCATGTCAGCGACCCGCCCAATCCCGCCTCGCCGTAGCTCTGGAAACCGGTCATCGCGATATAGCGCGTATAGTTGCCGCCCAGCGACGCTTCCAGGCTGGGCGTCAGGTCGGCGCGGATATTGGCCGCCACCGTTCCGTTGTTTCCCGAGTTCTGGGAGTTGAAGGGAACCGCCGAATTGTCCACGAAGTCGCGCCGTTGCCCCAGCACCACGACGCCGGCACGCACCTTTTCGGCGACCGGGACCGAGGCTTCGAGCCCGGCGCCCCAGGCCCAGTAGGTCGGCAGGTTGCCCACGGTGATGTAGCGGCCGCTGACGAAAGGCTTGAGCTGCACGCCACTCAGGGGACCGTCGATCAGCTCCATGCGCGGGCCGATGCCGAGGTCGAGCAGCATCACGTCGGCGCTGGTCACCTGGAACTGCTTGGCGGTGTAGAAGGAAAAGTCCGTCTCCAGGGTGCCGCTGTCCTGGCGCCCGAAATCGTAGCGATGGCTGAGCGAGGCCGCGCCGACGAAAGCGAAGTCGCTCTGTCGCTGGAAGGTCGGGTTGGGCACGACGGTCGCGCCGAAGGATTGCAGCGTGCCGGTGGGCAGGCTGGCGGGATTGTCAGAATAGCGGATGCCGGCCACGAACTCGCCGGTGAGGCGCGACGGCCCCCAGCGCCGGTCGATGTCGCGGATGAACTCCGACGAGCGTTCGGCGACTTCCTTGCTGGTCTTGCCGGAAGTGCGGGCCTGCTCGAAATAGGTGCGCGCCGCGTCGTAGGACTTGAGCTTGTAGTAGAGAACGCCCAGCTCGAACTTCACCCGCGGCTGATCGGCATCGAGCACCAGAAAGCGCTCGTAGGCGGTGATCGCGCCTTCGTAATCCTCGGCCGCGGCGGCAGCCTGCGCGTATTTCAACAGGACTTCGGCATTGTCGGGCTGACGCAGCGTCTCCTCGAAGGCCGCCCGATAGGAGGCGCGCATCGCATCCGTAACCTGCGCAAATGACGGGGACGAAAGGGCCAGCGTCGCCACCAGGAACGGCGCAAATGCAGGACGGTACGTCGGCAACAACGGTACTCCCGAAGTGTCCCTCTCCCCAGGTTGCATTGTGGACGGCTGGATGGCGGACGGGAAGCCCGAAGCGGCGCCGTTTCTGCAGGACGGACGTCCGAGCCGCGCTACTTCACGCCGCCGGCTGACAGGCCCTGGACGATTTCCTTCTGGATGATGATCGTCAGCACGATGACCGGCAGCATCACGATGAGGGCGGCCGCCGCGAGCGGTCCCCAGGCGAAGCTCTCGAAGGTCAGCATGTTGTAGACCGCGACCGGCATGGTGCGCGTCGTGCGGCCGGCGAAGACCGCGCCGAAGATGAAATTGTTCCACGAGGAGATGAACGCCAGGATCGCGCCGACCACGATGCCGGGCCGCGCCAGCGGCAGCGCGACGTAGCGGAAGGCCTGCCACAGCGTGGCACCGTCGATGCGCGCCGCTTCCTCGAGCTCGTGCGGCTGGGTCTCGAAGAAGCCGATCATGATCCAGACCACGATCGGCAGCGTGATCACCATGTGGGTGAGCGCAATCGGCCAGATCGTGCCGATCAGGCCCAGCACCTGGAACAGAGTGAAGAGCGGGATCAGGTAGGAAAGGCCCGGCGTCATGCGGCTGAGCAGCAACACCGCCGCCATCTTGTGTGCGCGCGCCTTGGCGATGCCATAGCCCGCCGGCACGCCCAGCAGCAGGGCGACCAGGGTCGCCGAGCCGGTCACCTGCACCGAGTTCCAGAAGTAGAGGAACATCGGGCTTTCCTCGAACACCTTGGCGAAGTTCTCGAGGGTCGGTTCGGTGGGCCAGAAGACCGGCGGCCAGGCCGTGTTGTCGATGTCGTACTTGAGCGACAGCGACAACATCCAGAAGAACACGAAGAGACACGGCGCCAGCAGCACGGCCACCGAGACCGCAAGCGCCGCCTTGTCGACGGCCCTGCGGATCCTGCGCTTCGTGCGGAGGGAAATGGCCATCGTCAGTTCCACTTGGCCTTCTGGCGCGCCCACAGCAGCACCAGGGAGAGCGCCACGATGATGGCGAAGAACACCACGACGACGGCCGACGCGGTGCCGACCTGATTGTAGGCGAAGGCCTGCGCATAGAGGTAGACGTTCAGCACCTCCGACGAGGTGCCCGGCCCGCCGTTGGAAATCACCCAGATCGTCTCGAATACCTTCAGCGCATCGATGGTGCGCATGATCAGCGCCACGACGAGGAACGGCAGCACCAGCGGATAGGTGATCTTCCAGAACATCTGCCACTGGCTGGCGCCGTCGATCAGCGCCGCCTCGTAGGGCTCGGTCGGCAGCGAGGCGAGACCGCCCAGCACGATGATCATGACGAATGGCGTCCACAGCCAGATCTCGACCAGGATCAGGCTGGGGATCACCGTGTTGGGCGAATAGACCCATTCGGACGGCGGCAGGCCCACGAGGCTGAGGAAGTAGTTCAGCACACCGAGCTGCGGATGGAACATCATGGTCCAGATCAGCGACACCGCCACCGGAGTCGCCATCATCGGCATGATGAACAGGGTGCGGAAGAAGCCGCGCCCGCGGAATTTCTTGTGGAACACCAGGGCGGAGATCGTGCCCAGCACCATCGGCAGGGCGACCGCCAGGATGGTGAAGTAGATCGTGTGGCCGATCGATTCGAGGAAGCGCCGGTTGGTGGCCAGCGCCACGTAATTGTCGAGGCCGACGAAGACCTGCTTGCTGCCGATATGCCAGTCGTTGAGGCTCATCCAAATCGTGAAGATCCACGGGAAGATGATCACCGCGGAACTCACGATCAACGCCGGCCAAATGAACAGCAGGTAGGGACGCAGACGGTGTTCTCCCGCCGCCCGCGTGCCTGCCGCTATCGTTACGTCTGCGCCCGCCATACGCTACGCCCGTCCCGCCCGCGTCTTCCGGTCAGCTCGCCTCGCTCTTGTCGAGAACCGGCTTGAACTCGGCCGTGGCACGCTTCATCTCGGTCGCAGCATCGGCGCCGCCCAGCAGGTTTGTGAGCGCCGTGCCGATGACGTCGCGGAACTCGGTCACCGGCACGATCACCGGCAGGCCCGGCATGCTGATCGGCGCGCAGCCCGCGGCACAGTCCGCCCACTCGCGCGGAATGGTGAGCGTCGACAGGATGGCAGGGTCCTTGAGCGGCGCCGTCCGGAACGGGATGCCGCCGCCGACCTGCAGCATGCGACCGGCCATCTTCGGGCCCGTCATCCACAGCATCGTGTAGTAGGCCGCTTCCTTGTGGGCGGCGTTCTTCGGAATCGCCATGCCGGTGCCGAAGGTCACGGAGCCGTGGCCCTTGGGCCCGCTCGGCGGCACCCCATACCCCACCTTGCCGACAACGCGGCTCTTGGTCTTGTCCTCGACGGGCGCGGCGAAGCCGGTGGCGTCGATCCACATCGCGGCCTTGCCCTGCATGAACAGGCCCTGCGCCTCGTTCCAGTTGAAGCCGGCGATGCCGGCCGGCCCATAGGAGGACAGCAGCTTCTTGTAGTATTCCGCCGACGCGATCGCATCGGGCGTGTCGGTGATGAGGCGCAGGGGATTGCCCGTGACGGTCTCCTGGCCCCAGCCTGAGAGGAGCTGCGTCCAGAGCACCACGTTGGCGTTGCGCACACCGCGGCCGACGAAGCCGGAGACGCCGGCCGAAGGATCGTTGAGGGCCGCGGCAGCGGCCATCATCTCGTCGAGCGTCTTGGGGAAGGCCACGCCCTTCTTCGCGAACAGCTCCTTGTTGTAATAGACCATGAAGTAGTCGCAGAGGATCGGCAGCGCATTGACCTTGCCGTCCGACGTGGTCGCGAAGCTCATGCCGAGCTTGGAAACGTCGCCCAGCTCGTACTCGGCCGGCATCATCTGCGGATCCTTGAGCCAATCCGTGATCTCGAGCAGCCATCCGGCCTTCTCGAACTGGCGCTTCTGGACGTGGAAGGCGAAGTTGAAGAGATCGAAGCTCGGCTTGCCCGAGTTCAGCTCGATCGCCACCTTCTGGCGCGCCTGCTGCTCGGGAATGACTTCGATACCGAGCTTGATGCCCGTCTGGTCGAAAAAGTCCTTCTGGTACTTCTTCATGAGATCGGCGCGCGGGCCGGTCTCCATCAGAACCTCGACCGTCTGGCCCTTGAAGCGCTGCCAGTTGAAGGCGCCGCTCTGCGCATAGGCTGTGACGGTGTTGAGCATCGGGGCGGCGAGGCCGCCCAGGGCAACGCCCTGCAATGCACGCCGACGCGTGATCGAACGAACCATGCTGTTTCCTCCAGACGCTTTTCAGTCGCGGGCTTTTACCCTGCGTTGAGCGAATCCTAGAGGAACACGCTCGCGTCGTCATCGGGAGAAAAGCGCCGGGCCGACCTGCAGCGACACATTTCAGGAATCGTGCGATTGCGGCCAGGCTGCTCTTCGCGGCCGCAGCATCGGCGGGCTTCCGTCAGAAGCCGAGGGCGCTCAGCCCCGGGTGATCGTCGGGCCGGCGGCCGAGAGGCCAATGGAATTTGCGGTCCGCGTCGACGATCGGATGCTCGTTGATGCTGGCGATGCGGCGCCGCATCAATCCATCGGCATCGAATTCCCAGTTTTCGTTCCCATAGGCCCGGAACCAGGTGCCGCTGTCGTCGTGGAATTCGTAGGCGAAGCGCACGGCGATGCGGTTTCCTCCGAAGGTCCAGAGTTCCTTGAGCAGGCGATAGTCGAGTTCGCGCGCCCACTTGCGCTTGAGAAAGGCTTCTATGGCTTCGCGGCCTTGAAGGAACTCCGCGCGATTGCGCCACTGACTGTCCGGCGTGTAGGCCAGCGCGACCCTGGCGGGATCGCGGCCGTTCCAGCCATCCTCGGCAAGGCGGACCTTCTCGATTGCGGTCTGCTCGGTGAAGGGCGGCAAGGGCGGACGGGACATGGCGAGCCTCCTCTCGTATCAGATGATCTTGCGCGTGCGCAGGTCGGCCAGCTCGGCCGGCCCGTAGCCCAGCTCTGCCAGCACCGCGTCGTTATGTTCGCCCAGCTCCGGCGCGATGCCTGGTTTGGCCGGCGTCTCGGAGAACTTCCAAGGGGTACCGTGGACCTTCAGCTTCCTGCCGAGCTTGGGATACTCGACTTCTGTGACATAGCCGTTGGCCACGACGTCGGGATCGTTCGACGCTTCGAGGAGCGTGTTGATCGGTGCCGAGACGATGTCCGCGCCGCGCAGCCGCGCCACCCAGTCGTCGCGCGTGCCGGTCGCGAACAGACCGTCGAGCGTGGCGAGAAGCTCGGCGCGCTTGGCGTCGTTGTCGATGATGATGCCGAGATCGGCGAAGCCCGCCTCCACCAGACGGTCGTAGAAGCCCAGCGAGGACATCGCGTCCTTCCAGTTCTCGGGGCCGACCAGCTGGAAGACCAGCGGCTTGCCGTCGCGATCGTCGAAGCTCGCGCTGATGCCCGGCCGCTCGCGCGTGCCGGTGACCCGGGCCTGCCCGGTGACCGGATTGCGGTCGCGCCACATCGCCGTCTGGAGCGTCCAACCCATCAGCCGGATCTGCCCGCCCAGCAGCGAGAGATCGATCTTCTGGCCAACTCCGGTGGTGCGCGCATGCGTCAGCGCCGCCAGCGCGCCGCCGAAAGCCAGGATGGCGCAGGTCTCGTCGGCCACAGACACGACACCGGTCCGCATCTTCTGGCCCGGCATGGAATAGGCCTCGGCGATGCCGCCCAGCGCCTGCGCCATGGAATCCGTGCCCGGCAGATCGGCATGCGGTCCATCCGGGCCGTAGCCCGAGATCGACACGTAAACGAGCCTGGGATTGACCTTACGCAGTGCCTCCCAACCGAAGCCGTTCTTCTCGGCCGCACCGGGCCGGAAGTTCTGGCCGAAGATGTCGGCCTTCGCGACGAGCTTGCCCAGGATCTCGCGCCCCTCCTCGCTCTTGAGGTTCAAGGTCACGCTCTTCACGCCGCGATTGTTGGTCTCGAAGAAGGTGCTGCCCATGTCCGGCAGAACGGTCATGCGGCGCGACGGGTCGCCGCCCTGGGGCGATTCGATCTTGATCACGTCGGCGCCGAGATCCGCCATCAGCATCCAGGGCACGGTGCCCGCCTGCGCGGTGGAGCAGGAGACGACCTTGACGCCCTGAAGCGGGCCGTGGGGAACAGACATCGACGGGGGCTCCTCTGTGAGAGCCCCACGCTAGAGCAAGTTCAGGCAGGCGTCTCCCGTCGCGCCACGTCGCAGAAGCGGACGAGGCGGCTGGAGGCCTCGTCCCACAGCGTGAGCCGCGGCGCAGCGAGGCCCGCACGCAGGCCGAGGGGCGAAACGGCGCGCACGGTCTGGGCGGCTTCGTGAGCCTGCGGCAGCCGATAGTTCGGAATGCGCTGGTTGAGATGATGAACGTGATGGAAGCCGATATTGCCGGTGAACCAGCGCAGGACGAGCGGCAGATCGAACCAAGACGAACCATCCATCGCGGCATCGACATAGCGCCATGCGCCGCGACCGCTCCACTGCGCCCCGGGAAAGCGATGCTGCAAGGTGAACAGCCATACGCCCAGGATCGAGGCGACGACCATGATCGACAAGTGCACCAGCAGCACATCGCGCCACCCCAGCAGCACAACGAGCGTCGCGAACAGCGCCAGGAGGCTCGCATTGGTGAGAAGGACCGAGCGGCGCTCCCGCACCCACGCACGCGGCGTGTCGAACGGCACTCGGTAGAGCAGCACGAACACCAGAGGCGGCAGCAGGAAGTTGGCGATCAACGGATGACGGACGAGGCGATGGACGAACCGCTGGCGCGGCGACAAAGCGAGATAGGCGCGCACGGTGAGGCACGAGGAATAGATGTCGCTGCCGCGATCGCCGCGATCGAGATTGTTCCATTCGGCATGATGCTGCGCGTGCTGACGTCGCCAGTTCGCAAAGGGCGTGAAGGTGCACAGGCTGCACAACCGGCCGACGATCGTGTTGGCGCGACGCGACCTGAAGAAGGAGCCGTGCCCGCAATCGTGCTGAACGATGAACACGCGGACCATGAACGCACCGGTCGGAATGGCGAGGGCCAGCACGAGCCACGGAGAAATGCCGCACGCGACGTACATGGCCGCGCAGCCCGCGAGGAAGGGACCGAACGACGTTGCAAGCTGCAGGAGGCTTTGTGCCTCGGAAGGGTGCGCGAAGGAGCCGGCAGCCGCGCGCAACTCGACATCGATGGGATCGGGGATCGAGCGAGGCTCCATGAACACCTCCGTCCTTCGCCACGATACAAGGAACAAGTGTATTTGGGCCTTGATAGTGTCGGAACAAGGGACCATATGAAGCTCGTCGATACACGGACATCTGATTTGGTCCGCGCCCGCCGGCAATGTTCAGCGGCCCGCTCCACGACACTTGATCCCGAAAGCCAGTGCAATTTCGACGGGCTCCAGCGCGCTTCCGCTTGTTCAAATGCGGAGTGAGCGCACGGACTCGCATATCCAAAATAGAAAAGGGGTCTCCCATGACGACGACTACGGGAACCGTGAAGTGGTTCAATATTCAGAAGGGCTTCGGCTTCATTCAGCCGGACAATGGAGGCACCGATGCCTTCGTGCACATCAGCGCGGTTGAGCGCGCCGGCATGAGCATGCTGAGCGAGGGCCAGAAGCTCGAATTCGAGCTGGTGGCCGATCGCAAGAGCGGCAAGATGGCGGCGGAAAACCTCAAGGCTGCAAGCTGATCACGGGTCGCCGGTAACGGCGACCGCCCTCCTTCCTGCGCGCCACCACGGATGTACTGGGGCGTGCGGCTGGAGCGGCAACGCGATACGGCCCCGTTCCTGCAAAGGGACGGGGCCTTTCGCATTCTGGGGTCGTCTCAGTTCGTCTTGAAGACCTTGGCCATCGCCGACATCAGGTCCTTGGGACCCTTGTCCATCAGCATCGCCTTGGGCAGCTCGTCGAAGCGCTGACGGCCGCTGACCGTGAGGCAGGGTCCGTCCTTGCCGTCCTGGATCAGGCGCAGATTGCGCAAGCGGGTCAGATCCTGGGCGCGCATCGCGCGCACATCGGACTGGCCGAAAGCGACGCGCCGGAGCGTGACTTCCTCGTCAGGCGTCAGGATGACCTGGGGTGTACGCGGGGCTTCAGCTTTTCGTTCAATGGTCATGTCGCAACCTCGTCTTGCGCTTCGAGGCATCGTCGGATGCTTCGGAATAGGGAGGCGCCGACGCAGACGTCGCCGAATACCCTTCCTAGATGGGCGCTCCGCACGGCCGCGGCAAGCGTTCATTCCCGCGCAAGCGGCCGGCGCTCAAGGAGCGGAAAGAACCTCCTGGGTGAGACCCGCGCACGGCACGTCCTTGGCATTGCCGAAAACCGGGGTCGGGATCGGGATCACGCGCCCCAGAGAAATCTGCGGCGCGCGCAGCTTGCCTTGGATCATGACCGCGCCGTGAAGGTCGAGCAGATCGAAGCTTTTGGGATCGGAATCGATTTCGGCCTTGAGTGCCTGGCTCTTGAGGGAGAGCTGCCCCTTCACGTGCAGCACGGACTTCTGGGTATCCAGCAGCGTCCGGTCGAACGTGACAGTGCCCTGCTGGAAGTTGAGACGGCTCACGGCGCATTTGATGGGAATGCGGTTGTCGCCGGCGACATAGAGCACCAGCGCATCGAAGATCTGCAGACCCGCCAGACTCACCATCAGGCTGCTGACCGAACCGCCCCCGAGCGCGAATGCCATGTGCCCGTTGGCCGTACCCATGACCTGCGCGAGCGAACGACCGTTGCCGGCAAGCGCCACCCTCCCCTGGATCTTGCCTTGCGTGGCGTCGAAGTAGCGTGACTGGCGGAAGAAGTTCTTCAGTTCGATGTCGGTCGCCCTGAGGCTGGCTTTCACCTTCGGATCGTCCGTGCGCGCATCGATGCCCATCTCGCCCGCGATCGAGCCGCCGCCCAGCACCGACAGGGTGAGTGGCTTGACCGTGGCGTTGCCGTCCTGGATCAGGACGCGAAACGCCAGCGCCTGGACCGGCAACCAGGGCGGCGCGATGACCCTCTTGGCGTCCAGGGTCACGTCCATATTCATCGCGCGCAACTTCTCGACGTGCAGCGGCACATTGGGAAACAGATCGCCCGATGATTCGAGCTTCGCCTGCGTCTGGGCCTGCTCGGCCGAGACATTGGTCTTGCGCGAGGGCGTCGCGCCGACCAGGGGCGCCAGATCCTCGAAGACGAGTTTCTGCGACAGGAGCTTGGCCGTCAGGAACGCCGGCTTCCGCCGCTCGTCGATCGTGACTTCGCACGTCAGATCGCTTTCGCCGACACGCCATCTGGATTGAACGAACTTCCAGAGACCGGTCTCGCGTTCCAGTTTACCCGTGATCGTGTAAGGCGGGGTTGGCGGCCCCGGAATGCCGAGAAGCGGATAGATATCGGAGAGGTTGGGACCGGAGAGCGTGAGATCGACGTTCGCGCCCGTCCACTTGAAGGGATCCTGCACCGTCCCCTTCATCTTCAGCTTGGTCCCCCCGAAGGACACATCGAGATCGAGCGGATAGAGCTGATCCGTATCGCGCAGCATCAGCACCGAGCCGCCGACGAAGCGCATCTCCAGTGGCTGGCCCTCGAGCTTGCCCTTGAGGGACAGCTCCGCCGCGTCCTCCGCCTTGCCGGTCGCCGTCGAAACCGTGCCGTCGAGTTCCAGCTTCCGCTTGGGATCGCGGTAACCCAGTTTGCCTTCGCTGATCTCCAGGCGGCCGATCACCGGCGCGTCGAACCGGCTCTCGGGTTCGAGCGCCTTCGCGGCCCCGGTGATGACCGGCGTCTCGTCCATGCTCCAGTTCAGCTGTTCCTTGTCGCCCGTCTCGACCTGCACCTCGGGCTTGCGCAGCACGAGACGGGGCATGACGAGGTTACCGCCGAGCAGCGGCCACAGGCGGATGTCGAAGTCGACCTGGTCGACCTTGAGCATGTAAGGCGCCTTGCCCCATTTCGCGTTGGCGACCTCGATGCCTTCGAGCTTCACGTTCGAAGTCCATCCCCACTCGATGGCAACCTTGGCGATTTGTGTCTTGCGCCCGGTCAGATCGCTGGCCCAGCCCTCGAGCTGGCCGCGCAGATAGTCAGACGTCGCGACGACATAGATCGTGCCGGCGGCGATCAGCACGAGACCGATGAAGATGGCAGCCGTCCAACCGAGGATCTTGACGGCACGTTTCATCCCTCGGGAACGGAACCGCTGCGCTGCGGTTGCATCAGGGAAGCCCGGGCAGGGGGACTCCCACTCCGTTCTTCAGGGACGCGGCACCAGCCGCCACTGCCAGAAGCACAGCAAGGGTGTGACGACCAGCTCCATGGCCAGCGCGCCTGCGACGGATGGCGACAGAGGATCGCCCAGCGTCACGCCCAGCAGGCGACAACAACCGCCCATCACAACAATTGCCGTCAGGAGACGTATGCGCGCCGTCTGGCGCTCGATGTCGGGGATCGCCGTCCAGAAGGCGAGCCCGATGGCCAGGAGCAGCCCCGAGAGATAGCGGCCATGGTTCACTTGAGAACCCACCGATCCTGCGAACGGGAGAAACACTCCCCACAGGCCCGCGGCGACCGGAACGATCCCGACCACGGCGAAGCTCCCCTGTGCGGCGCGCTTCGCCACGAGCGACGTGGCCTTCATCCCGTCCATCCTTTCCCGACTTCAGGCCGGCTCCTCTCTGTACGAAGGAACCGGCCCATGCGATCAGCGGGCCGGAAAGGATCCAGGGGTCTCAGTCGCCGGCCGCGATGTTTCTTTCCCTGGCGATGCCGGCGAACGTGTCCACCGTTTGGTCGAAGAGCCGGCCGAACGCCTTGCCGTCGGCCCCTACGGGATCGAAGCCCAGGTCGGCGAGCCGCGCGATCACGGCCTTGTCCTGAAGGACGGCCAGCACCGCGGCATTGAAACGCTCGATTGCAGCAGCAGGCGTTCCCTTGGGCGCCAGCAGCCCCTGCCAGGTCGCCTGCACGAAACCCGGCGCGATCGTCTCGCCGGCCGTGGGTACTTCGGCGAACGCCTTGGAACGCTGTTCGCTGGTGATGGCCAGCGCCACGAGCTGTACGCCGCGCGCCTGCGGCGCGCCGGCCGCAAACGTGACGACACCGGCGTCGATGTTGCCCGAGATCAGATCCTGCAGCAGCGGTCCGCCGCCGCGATAGGGCACGTGCGTCACGCGCAGATCGCCCGCCGCCCGCAGCAGCAGTTCGCTCGTCAGATGCTGGCTGCTGCCCAGCCCCGGCACGCCGACATTGAGCTTGCCGGGATTGGCTTTCGCCGCCGCGGCAAAGGCCTGCGCGGTGGCGAATCCCGAGCGCGGGTGGGTGAACAGCCCCTGTGGTCCGGAGATCGCCAGCGTCACCGGCTGGAAAGCCGGATAGAGCGCCGGCGTTCCCGCGACGGGCAGTGCCTCGGTCGCCGCGAACGTGTCGTTCACGAGCAGGATCGTATAGCCGTCCGCCTGGGCGCGCGAAGCGCTCAGCGTACCGACGCGCCCGGCGCTCCCGCCGATATTATCGATGATCACCGTCTGCCCGAGCTGGGCGCTGAGCGGCGCCTGGAGGACGCGGGCGAAGGCGTCGACGCCACCGCCCGGGGGCCATGGCACGACGATCTTCACGGATCGGTTGGGATAGGCGCCCTGGGCGCGCGCAGCGAGAGGGGCGGCCAGGGTTGTGGCGGCAAGGCCGGCCAGCAGGTGACGTCGCTTGAGCATGACTTCTCCTTTCGCCGCCGCGGAGGCGGGGCGTCGGGTTCGATGAACGGTGCGGAGATCAGACGGTGTCGCGCGTCAGCGGCGACACAAAGGGCGGCGAGAGCGAAGGACGATCATGCCCTGAAATTGGCCGCCGGCCGCTTCATGGTCAATGAAACGGGCTCATCGTTTTGCGCTGCACACGCGAACGAAATGTTCCACGCGCGGCGCGTTCATCAGAAAGAGTTGAGTAGGCCAGCGCTTGCGCCATTGCCGCCCGGCCCGGACCGCCCTCCGTGCGAGGGCGGTCGCGAGAGCCAGGCGGGCCGTCATGGCATCAGTCCGCAAGCTCGGTGCGGCCCAGCACCACGTCCTCGTACACGTGCAGCGACGGCAGGCCACCGGTATGGATGAACAGGACCTTGGCGCCCGGCTTGAAGTGACCCTGGCGGGCGAGCCCGATCAGGCCGGCCATGATCTTTCCGGTGTAGACCGGATCGAGCAGGATGCCCTCGGTACGCGCCAGCATCTGCACCGCCTCGACCATCTTCTTGTTCGGCACCGAGTACTTCGGCTGCCAGAAGCCGCCGAAGCTCTTCACCGCCGAGGCCGGCACCTTCATGCCGAGGCCGAGCAGGTCGCAAACGGCCTGCGCCTCCTTCAGAACGAGCGGCTCCTGATCGGCGGGATCGCGGCTCACGCCGACGCCGATCAACGGGATCTTGATGTTGTTGCCGAGAAAACCGGCGACCATGCCGCCATGGGTACCCGAGCTGCCCGAGCCCACCACCACGGCATCGAGCGCCAGGCCCATGTCGAGCCACTGGACCTGCATCTCCTGCACGCAGGCGACATAGCCCAGGCCGCCGATGGCGTTGGAACCGCCGCCCGGGATCACATAGGCCTTGCGGCCGAGCGAGGCCACTTCCTGCGCGACCTTCGACATCGCCTCGGCCATGTTGGTGCCGCCGGGAACGACGGTGATCGCCTCGACACCCATCAGCTCGAACATGAAATTGTTACCGCCGGCCTCTTTCTTGTAGCTGCCGGGGACGCGCTCCTCGATCACGAAGCGGCACTTCATGCCTTCCTTGACGGCGGCAGAGAGCGTGATGCGGCAATGGTTGGACTGCGGCGCGCCGCAGGTGACGAGCGTGTCGCATCCCTGGGCCAGCGCCTCGCCCGCCAGGAACTCGAGCTTGCGCGTCTTGTTGCCGCCGGGAAACAGGCCCAGCAGGTCGTCGCGCTTGATCCAGATGTCGGGGCCCACGCCGCCGGGGCAGCTGGCGGCGAGGGCCTTGGTGAAATGCGGCAGGTGTTCGATGGGCGTGGGCGCGTGGGTGTAGATGCGACGCGGAAAGCGAGACAGGTCCATTCAATCAGCTCCAGCTAGAAAAAGCGCGCCCTCGCCCGCCGAAGCGGACGAAGCCTTCAGGTCACTCGGTGATGACGCCGCAGACGATGCGGTCGCCGGCATTGCCGGTGGGGTCGGTCTTGTAGTCGTCCGGTCCAGCATGAATGATGATCGCCGAGCCGTCGGCATCGAACACCGAATTGGGCTGTCCCTTGACCAGCGAGATCATGGAATTGGCGACGTCGATCTTCAGTTCGCCGTTGGCCGGGATGTACAGGTTCGGCATGTCGCCGGCATGCGAGCCTTCGGTGGCTTCCATGCCATGCTTCTTGGAGGCCGGATTGAAATGACCGCCGGCACTGGTGAAGGGCGGCTCGCACTTGCCGACCGCGTGGACATGGAAGGCATGCTCGCCCGGCGCCACGCCCTTGAGCGACATCTTGAGCAGCACGCCGTGGGGAGTCTGGACGAGCTGGACGGTGCCGACATCCTTGCCGGACGCATCTTTCAGTGACGCTTTTGCCGTCTGGGCCTGGGCGGCAAAGGAGAAGGTGGCGACTCCGGCTGCAGCGACCAGGCTGCACATCACTGGGACGATACGCATCGGTTCCTCCGTCATTGAGTTGGGCGAGCCACCCTACTCCAGGACCTTCGGCGGCCGGTAGAGCGGAAAGCCGTTGAAGGGCTTCGAATTGCCGTGATCGGGCACCTGGTAGAAGGTCGATTTGCCATAGTTGTGCAATCCGCCATCGACCCGCAGCGTGGTGCCGGTAACGTACGCAGCCGCGTCGCTGAGCAGATAGACGATCGCACCGGCGATCTCGGACTCCGTGCCATGGCGCTTGGCGGGAATACGGTCCTTCACCGACCGCAGCGCCCCGTGGGCGCGCTCGGGATAGCGGTCGAAGCCGGACGAGGCGATGAAGCCCGGGATGACGGAGTTCACGCGGACGCCCGAATGCGCCCATTCGATCGAGGCGCTGTAGGTGAAGTTGGTCTGGCCGGCGCGCGCCGCGCCATTGTGCGCCATGCCGGGATTGCCCAGCTCGAAGTCGGCGCCGACATTCACGATGACACCGCCCTGCGCCTCCATCGAGGCGAGATAGACCGCCTTGGAAACGAGAAAGGTGGCGGTCATGTTGTTGGCGATCACCGCGTTCCACCCATTCAGCGAGATGTCCTTCAGGGGCGCGGGAAACTGCCCGCCGGCATTGTTCACCAGCCCGTCGATCCGGCCGGCCCAGCCCATCACGCCAGCGATCGCCGCCTTGACCTCGTCTTCGCGGCGCAGATCGGCCGAGTAGATGAAGGTGTCGGGATCGCCCAACTCCTCCTTCACCCGTTCGAGCTTCTCCATCGTGCGGCCGATGAGAGCGACCCGGGCACCGAGTGACTTCAGCTCGTGGGCGGTGCAGCGGCCGATGCCGGAGCCGCCGCCTGTGACGATGACGGTCCTGCCCTCGAAGAGGCCGGGGCGGAACACCGAGTCGTAGCGCACGCTGGTTGTCATCTTCTTACCGGATCCAGTCGGATGGAGACTATCCCTCCCGGGCGCGCAACGCGACGCGGCCGAGATGGCGTTGCAGGAGGCGCATCAGCGCGAATCCGGCCTGCAGGGTGATGCCGAAACAGAGGATGCCGATGGCGAACAGCACCATCTTGTCGCCGAGTGTCGGCATCAGCTCGGCCTCGCGCAGGATGACGGCGATTCCCTCGGGCACGCCGATGGCGGCGCCGGCGCTCGAGGACATGACCAGCACGAAGAAGGCGCGTGTCACATTGGGCAGGAACAGCAGCGCGCCGAGCGGCGAGCCGTCGCGCAGCTGGCGCAGGGCCTCGCCGCCATTGTCGGCGACATAGGCCGCGGCATAGGGCACCAGCGACAGCGCGACCGTCATGATCCCCGACGGCGCCACGTGGACGCCGAACAGCGTCGCGTCCGAGGGGATGATGTTCAGCAGGAAGAACATGACCACGAAGGTCGGCGCCGCGCGCATCAGGCCGATCAGCGTCGTGGCGACGGCGCCGCGCGCGCCACCCGCCAGCTTCGCCAATGTCAGCAGGCCGCCGACGGCGAGACCGATCAGCAGCGCAATGGCGGCGATCTCGAAGTTGACGACCATGCCGGCCAGCAGTTGCGGGACGAAGTCGGGAGAGATCTTGCTCATGCCGTCACCATCTGCCGGCGTTCGAGCCAGACTCGCAGTTTGTCACACATCCAGACCACGACCATCACCACGCAGACGTAGAAGACGAGCAGCAGCGAATAGGTGCTGGCCCGGCCGCTGGCGAACGAGGTGATGTCGGTCAGCGCGCTCAGCAGCTCGGGCGCGCCGATGAAGCTCGCGATCGGCGTGCCCTTGGCGGCGTTGACGAGAAAGGACACGATCTGGGTGGCCGAGCGGCTGACCGCGCGACCGAACAGGTCGACGGTGGGCGCCGGGGACCCTCCCCGCTCGGTCCGCAGCGAGTGCATCGCCTCGCCGATGGCCTGCCCCGCATTGGCCCCGTTCATCAGCCCCAGCGCCACAATGGCCGCCCCGATCGCGACCGCCGAGGAATAGGGAAACAGCGCCAGCGCCACGGCCGCGGAAATGACGAGGGTCAGCACGACCGGCGAGGATTGCAGGACGATGGTGAGCGCGCGCGCAGGCCAGCGCAGCAGGAACGACTGCGCACTCTGCAGCGCGCCCAGCGCCAGGGCGAACAGCAGGGTTGCCGCGAGCGCCCCGGCCACCAGGACCAGGGAATTGACGATTCCCGCCTTGAACAGCTGCCAGGCGGGCATGGTCTTGAACATCGGAAACTGCACGCTGATACCGGTGTGCGTTTCCAGCCACGCTTCGAAGGCGGCGACCTGGCCGGCGAAGGGTGTCGGCTCCAGCGCCGCGCTCAACGCCGGGAGGATGCAGGCCGGGCTGGTGCTTCCGGCATCGGTGTTGCAGTCGGGCCGGTTCCAGACCGCGCGCTGGTGTTCGAGAAAGCCGAGGCTGATGCGATTTTGCTTCGCAACCTCGAGGAAAATTCCGTCGCGATGAAAGATCTGACTCATCAGGTCGAGCGCGCGCGCGAGCCGATCGCTGCCGGTCAGGGCGACGGCCATGCCCCACGGAAGCTGGGCGAAACCGAACTTCCTGTCATAGGCGTTCGCGAAGGCCGGTTCCGTGAAATAGTAGTCGAAGAAGCTGTCGTCCTGGGCCGCCAGAACGCAGGTCTCGTCGCGCAACCTGTCGGGGAGCACGCCGGCCTCGTCGAACAGCATCAGGCGGGCATTGTGCGAGACGATCTGGGCGTTGGAGTTGTTGCCGATCGTGACGCAGATCGTGCGGCTGGCAATGTCGGGCCAGTCCTTGATCGTGAGCCCCTTCGGCCCGACGATGATCGTCTCGGACTGGTAATAGTGCGGACGAATGAAGCGCACCTGGCCGTCGCGCTGGGTATTGTGCCCCATGGTCGCGATGGTGAGATCGATCTTGTCGTCGGCCAGCAGGGGGATGCGGCTCGCGGCGTTGACCCGCGTGAATGCCGGTTCGACGCCGAGATGCCTGGCGATCTCGCGCGCCACATCGACGTCATAGCCCGAGCGCACCTGGCCCTCGCGGGTCCCGAACAGCGGGTAGTATTCGCGCACGCCGACGCGGATCTTGGAGTCACAGAAAATCCGCACCAATCGGTCGAGGCCGGGCTGTTCGCAGGCGCCCGGGACCGCGGCGGCGGCTCGGGCCTCATCGATCAGCTTTTTCAGGGCCTCATCCGGGGTCTCGGCGCGCGCCGACAGACCAGCAAGCGCGACGCACCACACGAGCACGACGAACAGAACGCGACGCAGTGCCATGTCAGCCTCGCGTCCCGGCCGTGGCGATTTCCACGATATGCATGTCGGCGAAAGCGTGTGGCCCGTAGCGATGGATGGAACGCCCCTCCTCCGCTCGCAGAATCGAAGGTGTCATCAGGTCAATCTTTTCGTTGGCGATGTGGACCAGCACCGTCTTCACGATATGCATCGCGAGACCGTACCGTTCGAGTATCAGGCGCGAGCGCCCGACGTCGACGAAGGCGTTATGGGTGATGAGGGCGCGGCCATTGACCGCGAGATGATCCGACAGGCCCTCGAGGAAGGGATCGAGCAGCTCGCGGCCGTCGATGCCTCCCGAACTCCAGGTCGACAGTCGGCCGGACACCTCGAAATGATCCATCGGGAAATGGGGCAGGTTGGCGACGATCAGGTCGAAGCGCCGACCCGCTACCGGCTGCCACATGTCGCCGCGGAGAATTTCCGCCTCGTGGCCCAGGTCTCTCAGGAGCGCCTGTCCGGCGGCAACGGCATCGTGCTCTACATCGATCCCGCAAAGCGAAGCGGCGCCGAGGCTGCCCAGCACGGCGAGGACGACGCCACTGCCGCACCCGAGTTCGAGCGCCCGGGCACCGAGCACCCGACTGGGTTCCGCGCGAAGCGCCTGCACCAGTGCCGCCGTGTACTCGCTCGGCCGCAGCGCGGCGACCGCCGGAGAAGACTTACGGACGTCAAACATCGGTCAGCGCGATATCTGCAGCGGCACGAGCCGCGAGGGATCGATCGCCGCCAACCGCTCCGCCATCGTGGCCGCAACAGGATCCTCGGGATACTCCGCAACGATCTCCTGATAGCGAGACAATGCCAGCGCGTAGTCCTCGGCGACCAGCGCGGTGTAGGCGGAGCGGGTGAGCTTGCACAGGCGGACCGTCGCCTCGTCCGGCTCGAACTCCGGACCGATCCCGTAGGCGCCGACCAGTTCGTAGATCGGCACTTTCGAGCGGCGGCCCTTCACGGTGACTTCGTCGACCGGGCGCACGCAGAGCCGCTCGCCGGCCTCCTTGAAGACGGCGTGGCTGATGCAGATGCCCGTGCCGTACTCCTTGTTGATGCCCTCGAGCCGCGCGGCGATGTTCACGCCGTCGCCCATGACGGTGTAGCTCATGCGCTCCTTGGAACCGATATTGCCCACCAGGACGGCGTCGCTATGGATTCCGATGCGGACCTTCAACGCCTTCTTGCCGGCCGCCTCCCAGCCCGCGTTCAGTTCCTTCATGCCCTCGCGGATGCGCAATGCCGCGAAGCACGACCTTTGCGCATGGTCTTCGAGCAGGGCGGGCGCGCCCCAGAAAGCCATGACGCCGTCGCCGATGAACTTGTCGATCGTGCCGTGCTCCATGTTGACCGCGTGGGTCACGACTCCGAGATAGGCCGACACCCGCGACAGCAACTCCTGCGAAGGCACTTCTTCCGATAGGGTCGAAAAGCCCTCGAGATCGGAGAAGAAGATCGTCAGGAAGCGGCTGTGGCCGCCCAGCACCAGCTTCTGCTCCGAATCGAGGAGCTGTCGCACGAGACCCACGGGCACGAAGGCTGCAAACGACTTCACCGCGGAATCGAGCGTGTCGATGGCGCGCGCGAGGACCGCAACCTCGCGGATCGGCGACTTCAGCAGCGGAAGATTGTCGCCCTCCAGGTTCTGGATCTTCGTCACCTTCAGCGCGAGCCGCTCAAGGGGTGTCGAGACGACGCTGGAGAGGAAATAGATGATGCAGATCTGGAGCAGAATCGCGATCACGCCGAACAGCGCCAGCCGCTTGTTCTGCTCGTCGAACGCACTGGTGAAGTCTGCGAGCGGCGTAACGACGAAGAGCTGCCACTTCTTGCCGAATTCGGGCGGCAGGGTCGTGAGGCTGGCGATGTAGTGCTCGCCGTGATGCACGAAGGAGAACGTATGCTCGCTGTCGCGCGGCCGGAAGCTGAACGCGATCGCCGGAAGTTCGTCTCCGAGCGAGGTGATGTGTTGCAGCTCGACCTTGCCGTTCTGGCTCGTATAGGTCTTGGTGCGTTCGGAATTGGCGATGACCCGGCCCTGATGATCGAGGATGTAGGACTGGGTGCCCGGGCTGATCTTGCGCTCGGCGAGATAGTTGGACATGCCATCGAGCGTAATGTCCGCCGCGGCGACGCCGCGCAGCGCGCCGTCGGCGTAGAAAGGCGCGCCGACGGTGAAGCCGACGATCCCCAGCGTCGCGAAGACATCGACATCGCTGACCGACAGTTCGCCGGTCTGCTGCGCGGTGCGATACCACAGGCGCGCACGCGGATCGTAGGAGGTCGTCTGCTCGGAGAGTCCCAGCTCCCGACGGTCCTTGTCGAGGAACAGGTAGTGATCGATGGGTGCCGACCCGCTTCGCGGCGTGATCCACCGGTCGGCCCAGCGCGTGCCCACCGGCGGCAACTTGCCTTGGATCTCGACGGCCGGATCGATCTGCCGGGCCTGACGGAAGGAACCGTCGCTCAGGCCGACATACATGCTGATGATGCGATCGCTGTGCTGCAGGATGCTGAAGAGATATTTCAGCGAGCGATTCTCTTCGTAGAATTCCGGCTGCTCGGAGCCGAGCGCGGCGGCACTTCGCACCAGCGACTTGATCGGGTCAAAGAGGTGCTGGATGTTTTCGATGGCCTCGGTGCTGAAGCGTCCGATCAGCTCGCCGGCATTATCCCGCGCGATTTTCTCGTTCGAGACATAGTTCACCGCCACGATCGCGAAGAAGACCGGCACCGTCAGCAGGATGAACAACGTCAGGATACTGGGACGCAGCCGCAGATTTTTCGCGAAGCTTGTCATTGCGCGGCGTCGGAGATCCCGGGAGGAGCGATAGAAACACTATAAGTGAAAGGAGATTCAGCGTCCACGCGCCGTGCCGCCGCGCCCCAGCGCTATCGCATATGAGGGAAAGGTCCCTCAGTCCGTTCGGGATGGCACCGTTTGTTTGATCGGCGCACTGGGAAAACCCCAACAAATTTGTCATCGCGGGCGGGGTACCCCCGCCCTGGAACGGCGGGCGGGCACCTTTCGCCTCCTGGAAACGCCAACGACATCGGCCTTTCCAGGCCATATGCGATTGCCCTACGCCGTGCGCCTTACGTCGGCGGTCGCCTCGCATGCCAGTCGGTCTCCCGCTGATAGGAGTGTCCCGCCGCGAGGATGGCGCCTTCGTCGAAGGCCTTTCCGACGATCTGGAAGCCCACCGGCACGCCGTCTGCGGTCATGCCGCCGGGAAGCGTCAGCGTCGGGTGGCCGCTGAGATCGAACGGCGCGGTGTAGCGCAGTCGTTCTGCGACGGTTTCGGGATCCCGGCCCGCCGCCAGCAGCGCCTCGGTCGACCAGACGGCCCTGCCCATCACCGGCATCAGAAGCAGGTCGATCGACGCCAGAAGCCTGTTCAGCTCTCCAGTGAGGGCCGCCCGGCGCAGCTGCATCCTGGCAAGCTCCATTGCCGAGAGACGGCGGCCGTGATCGAGCAGTCCGGACAGGACGGGCCCGTACTCGGAGGCCCGCGCCGGATAGGTGGCTTCGTGCGCCACGGCCGCCTCGACGCCGCACAGCGGGACCCAGTCGCGCGCGCCCTGGTCGAAGCCATCGGGCAGTTCCACCTCGACGATCACCGCCCCCGCCTTCGTCAGCGCCCCGACGGCCCCCTCGAGCGCGCGACGCACGTCGTCGTCGAGTCCCCGCATGTTGGTGGCGAGGCCGATGCGCTTGCCACGCACACCCTGTTCGATCGACACAGCATAGTCGGGCACCGGCCGGCCGACTGCCGTCGGGTCCTCGGGATCGGCGCCCGCAATCACGCCGAGGACGATCGCGGCATCGAGGGCACTGCGGGCCATCGGGCCGACATGGTCGAGCGATTCGGCGAGCGGAAAGACGCCGGCGCGGCTCACGCGCCCCCAGGTCGGCTTCAGCCCCGACAGCCCGTTCATGGTCGAGGGAAAGCGAATCGATCCGCCCGTGTCCGAACCGAGCGAGGCAAAGCAGAGACCGGCCGCGGTGGCGGCACCGGAGCCCGACGAAGACGAGCCGGTCCAATAGGCCGGGTTCCAGGGATTGAGCGGCGCCGGAATACTCGGGTGATGCGCGCCATAGGCACCCTCGGTCATCTGCAGCTTGCCGAGGATCACCGCCCCCGCCCGCTTCAGCCGCGCGACGACGGTCGCATCGCGCGACGGCACGTTGCCGCGATGGATCGCCATGCCGGCCGCGGTCGGGATGCCCTCGGTATTGCAGAGATCCTTGACCGCGATGGGCACGCCGTGCAGCGGCCCGCGCGACGTGCCGGCTTCCGTCTCGGCATCGAGGCACGCGGCATCGGCCAGGGCACGGTCGGCCGTCACGGTTGCATAGCTACCAAGCTTGGGATCAACCTCGCCGATCCGCCGGAGCATCGCCTCGGTCAGCTCGACGGACGACAGCTTGCGGGCCTTCAGGCGCCGCGCGACCTCGTCGAGCGACAGATAGTGCAGATCGGCTGGCATGCGGACTCCCTCACAGCGACTTCTCCATGACCTGGATATGTTCGCCGCGATAGTCGCGCCGCTCAAGCGCCCTCCAGCCCAGACCCTCGTAGAGCGAAGCGGCGGAAGTCGTGAAAAGGTAGAGGCGCTCGTACCCGATGCGCCGCGCCGCGTCCTCGACGGCACCGACCAAAGCGGACGCGATACCCCGCCTGCGGTGTTCTGCGGGGACGTAGACGCTTGCGAGCCAGGGGTTGCGCGGATCGCCTTCGAGGTCGTCGAAGATCAGGGATGCCGTGCCGACGATGCCGTCATCGTCACCCAGGGCGACGAAGGCGATCGGCACCCGGTCCACGTTCATCTTGCCGCGAATCCGGACCCCGCGCTGGTCGAGCGTCTCGCCGGGATTGAGATGTCCCCACTCGTCGAAGCCCCAGATGGAAACCTGTTCGGCCAGATCGGGGCGCTCGACGAGGGGAACGACTC
Organism: Reyranella sp.; assembly: GCF_965249915.1. Taxonomy (GTDB): domain Bacteria; phylum Pseudomonadota; class Alphaproteobacteria; order Reyranellales; family Reyranellaceae; genus Reyranella. Next base: position 6,140,565 of record NZ_OZ252257.1, on the reverse strand, counting down.
TCATGCGATCAGTCGACCGCCTTGAGGTTCACGGCCGCCGAGCGACCGCGCTCGGTCGCGATCTCGTAGCCGATCTTCTGGCCTTCGTTGAGGCCGTTCAGTCCCGAGCGCTCCACGGCGCTGATATGCACGAACACGTCCTTGCCGCCGTCACTCGGCTGGATGAATCCGAATCCCTTCGTGGCGTTGAACCACTTGACGGTGCCTGTTGCCATGTCTCTCTCCTCGGCAGTTGAACGAGCAAACAAATGCGCGCTGGCGGAGCGCTCGCTGCTACCGCCTTCGACAACCTGGAATTTGGGGTGAAGCTCGCAGGACGATCCGGGGCCGCTGGTTGCGGGGCCGTCACAGCAGGGCCAAGTTCGGAGTCGTAGGATCGCATATGAAGAACGTAACGCCGCCACCTCAAAATGGCTCCCGGCGATCGTTTACATTGTGGCGCCAATTTTCCACGGCTCGAACTCGTCGTCTCCGATACCCAGCAGTTCAGACTTGGTTTTCTGGCCCGAGGCCGTGGCAAGAATAAGGTCGAAGATGCGGCGGCCGTTCTCCTGAATCGTCTCCTCCCCGTCGACGATCGTTCCGCAATTGATGTCCATGTCGTCTGTCATGCGCCGATAGAGGGCGGTATTCGTCGCAAGCTTGAGTGAGGGTGTCGGCTTGCAGCCGAACACGCTACCGCGCCCGGTCGTGAAGCAGAGAACATTGGCGCCGCCCGCGACCTGGCCCGTCGCGGACACCGGATCGTAGCCGGGCGAGTCCATGTACACGAACCCCTTCGCGGTGATCGGCTCTGCATACTTATAAACGTCGACCAGATTGGTCGTACCGCCCTTCGCCACGGCGCCCAGGGATTTTTCGAGAATGGTGGTGAGGCCGCCCGCCTTGTTGCCGGGCGACGGGTTGTTGTTCATCTCACCGCCGGTGCGGGCACAATGGTCTTCCCACCAGCGGATGCGCTCGACGATCTTCTCGCCGACTTCCTGGCTGACCGCGCGCCGGGTCAGCAAATGTTCCGCGCCATAGATTTCCGGCGTTTCGGAAAGCACCGCCGTCCCGCCGTTGTGCACCAGCAGATCGACTGCCGCGCCGAGCGCCGGATTGGCCGAGATACCGGAATAGCCATCCGAACCGCCGCACTGCAGCGCCAGAATCAGCTCGCTGGCCGGGATCGCCTCGCGCTTCACGTCGTTGGCTTCGGGCAGGATCTCCTTCAGAAATCCGACGGCGCGCATCACGGTCCTGGAGACGCCGCCTTCATCCTGGATCGCCAGGGGAATGAGCTTCGGCCCTTCCTTGAGGCCCTCCGCATTCATCAGGCCGGATATCTGGTTGGTCTCGCAGCCGAGGCCGAGCACCACGACCGCCGCCATGTTGGGGTGTTTCGTGTAGCCCGCGAGCGTGCGGCGCAGCACGTCCATCTCGAGGCCCGACGCGGCCATGCCGCAACCACCGCCATGGGTCAGCGGAACGACACCGTCGATGTTCGGGAACTGCGCGAGCAGAGGGTCGAGCTTGGATGCGATCATGCGGCTGGTCGCGGCCGAACAGTTCACCGTCGTCACGATGCCGATGTAGTTGCGCGTGGCCGCCCGACCATCGGGCCGGCGATAACCTTGGAAGGTCGCGGGCGGAACGATGAACTCCGTCGGATGCGCATCGGCGCAGAACGCATAGTCGCGCTCGAAATCGCCCATCACGCAGTTATGCGTATGGATGTGGGTGCCGGGCGGAAGATCCTCGGTCGCGAACCCGATGATTTGATTGTACTTGCGCAGCGGCTCGCCCGCCTTCACTGCCCTCGTGAGAATCTTGTGACCGGGCGGCACGCGCGTGGCCGCCGCGACGTCTCCCTCGATCGCCGTGCCGGGCAGAATGTCCATGCGTGCCACGACGACGTTGTCGGCGGGATGCAGTCGAATGGTGAGCGGGGCCGTCATGTGTAAATTCCTCCGGGGTCGTCGCGCTCCGGCGACATTCCTCGGACGGACCTTAGTACGGCACCGGCCCGCGGCAACTGCTTCCTGCACGATGGGGCCGGCAAGAAGACGGGGCGCCGAAGCGCCCCGCCCAATGTTCCTGAAGAGGGACTGAGGGCATCAACCCCAGCCCGGCCCCCATGCCGGCGCCGGCTGCTGGATTATCCAGCGGCCGTCCACCCAGACCTGGCGACCGTGATGCCAGGTCCAATAGCCCGGCGCCCAGACCCGCTGAACCGGGGGCGCGTAGTAGCGCGGCGGTGGCGGCGCGTAATAGCGCTGCGGCTGTGGCGTGCCGATCCAGACGCCGAAGGACTGGGCGGCTGCCGGTGTGAAGACCGCGGGTGCGAGCGCCGCCGTCGTGAAAGTGGCGGCGGCGGCGAGTGCGGTGAGAGCGATACGCTTCATCATTGTCTGCCTCCGTTCTGCGCGGCAGCAACGCCGCGTTCTAAATAGATACGCATTGGGGCCGCCCGATGTGGCCCTCTCACCTGAGGAATTAGCGCGCTCTTTCGGCCGCTTTTCCGCCACCCTCAGGTTGCGCCGACAAGGAGAATAATCACGCCCGCCACGCTGACGAGGATGCCGAGCAATCCCACGGCATGAAGCCGCTCGCCGCGCAGGAATATCCAGCTCATCACCACGCCCATGAGCGGAAACAGCGCGACCAGGGGGGCCACGACGGTGATCGAGCCCAGCCCGAGCGCCGCATAGAGGAGAAAGGTGGCGCTGCCATTGGCGAAGCCGACGGCCAGGAACCAGAGCACCCCGCTGCGGATCGCCGGCCCTTCTCGCAAGGCGCGACGCCCGACCAGAGAGAAAATCACGACCGACGAGAGCGCATAGCCGATGGCTGCAGCCGCCAGCGGCTCGGGCCACAAAGCGAGCCCCGTCTTGATCGCCGGCTGGATGGCGCCGCGCACCAGCGCCGCCGCCAGGGGCAGGCCCAGCACCCAGACCGACCAGTGCCGGCCGCCGGTGCCGCCGCGCAGCGCCAGCAGGGCCACGCCGCCCACCACCATCGCCAGGCCGGCCAGTTGCAGGAGACCGAGATGCTCGCCCAGGAACAGCACCGCGCCCAGCACGGCGAAGATGGGCGTCACATTGCCCACGGCCCCGGCAACCGCCGGTCCCAACCGCTCGTTCGAGCGCACCGACAGGATCGACACCACGACCGGGAAGATGCAACCGACGCCGGCGAAGATCAGTGCCGCGTCGAGATTGAAGCTGCTCCAGTCCACGAACACGATCGCGGCCAGCCAGGCGACGACGAGGGCTCCGCCAATGGAATAGAGCGGTGAGCGCCAGGACGGCATCGTCCGCAGCCCGAACTGCGTCAGAATCAGGGCCAATGCGAAGCAGAAGGCCGCGCCCAAGGCGAGGATGGCCGCACCGCTCATCGTCTGCTATGTCCGCGCGCTTCGAGGGACGACGAGGATAGAATGGACACGCTCACCTACTGGAACGGCACCTGGCACGAGGGCAACCCCGCAATCCTGGGGCCGCGCGACCATGCCTTCTGGTTGGGCTCCATGGTATTCGATGGCGGGCGCGCCTTCGAGGGGTGCGGCCCCGACCTCGACCTCCATGCGGAACGCGTCGTGCGCTCGGCCCGCGCCATCGGCCTGAACCCGAGCCAGACGCCGGAAGAGATCCTCAAGCTGATGCACGAGAGCGTGCGCCGCTTCGGCCCCAAGGCCGAACTCTATGTCCGTCCGATGTTCTGGGCCGGCAAGGGCGGCGCCGGCCCCATCTCGGTCGATCCGGACTCCGCACAGTTCCTGCTCTGCACCTATGTCTCGCCGATGCGCGCGGGCACGCCGCTGACACTCGGCCTTTGCCGCAGCATTCGCCGTCCCGCGCCGGAGACCGCGCCGACCGATGCCAAGGCGAGCTGTCTCTATCCCAATTCCTCGCGCGGTGTCGCGGAGATGCTGAAGCGCGGCTTCAACAACGGCGTCGTGCTCGATCCGCTGGGAAATGTTGCGGAGACCTGCAGCTCCAACCTCTTCATCGCGCGCAATGGCGTGGTCGCGACGCCGGTGCCGAACGGCAGCTTCCTGGCCGGCATCACGCGCTACCGCACGATCAAGCTCCTGCGCTCGGCGGGCATCACGGTCGAGGAGCGCACGATCCGGCCGGCCGAATTGGAAGAAGCGGACGAGATGTTCACCACCGGCAATGCCGGCAAGGTGCAACCGGTCAGCCGTTACGAGGATCGCGACCTGCAGCCCGGCCCGATCGCCGCCCGGGCTCACGACCTCTACATGGCCTTTGCCCGAACGCAGCGGGTGATCTGACGATACGGCCGGCCGCCGTCGCGCTTGCAGGCCGGGCGCGAATCGATACTGTCCGGCCATGACCGCAGTCGAGCGCGACACGAGTTTTCTTGCCGGGGGCGGCGAGATGGGCGCGCTCATGCGGGCCCATGACTGGCGGGCGACATCGCTCGGGGATCCGAGCGGATGGCCGCAATCGCTGCGAACGGCCGTCCGGCTGCTGCTGAACTGCGGCCACCCGATGTACATCTGGTGGGGTCCGGAGCTCATCTCCTTCTACAATGACGCCTACCGGCGCTCGATCGGACCGGAGCGCCACCCTTCTTCGCTCGGCAGGCCGGGGCGAGCGGTATGGGAGGAGATCTGGCCCATCATCGGGCCGCAGATCGAGCAGGTTATGGCGGGCCGGGGCGCGACTTGGCACGAGAACCACCTGGTGCCGATCACGCGCAACGGCCGCCGCGAGGACGTCTACTGGACCTACAGCTACAGTCCGATCGACGATGCCGATGCCCCGCATGGCGTGGGTGGCGTACTGGTGGTCTGCAGCGAAACGACCGAGAAGGTGCTCACCGAACGGCGGCTGATGGCCGAGATCGAGCGCCAGCGCCGCACGTTCCAGAAAGCGCCCGGCTTCATCGCCGTCCTGAGCGGCCCCGACCACGTCTACGAGTATGTGAACGAAGCCTACCTCGACATCGCCGGCCAGCGCGACTTCATCGGCCGCAGCGTGCGCGAGGCGCTGCCGGAAATCGAAGGCCAAGGCTTCTATGAGCTGCTCGACAGTGTCTATCGCACTGGTGAGCGGTTCATCGCCCGCGCCATGCCGATTCGCCTCAGCAGCGAGACCAGCACACGTTTCATCGACTTCGTCTATGAACCGATGCGCGACGAAACGGGCGAGGTCTACGGCATCTTCGTCGGCGGTCACGACATCACCGCGCACAAGCAAGCCGAGCGTCAATCGGTGCTGAACGAGGAATCGCTGCGGCTGACCACCGAGGCGGCCGAGATCGGCATCTGGGACGTCGATTTCACCACCGACACGCTGACCTGGTCGCCGCGCACCAAGGCCATGTTCGGCTTCTCGCCTGACGCCGTCTGTACCCTCGACGACTTCTACAATGGCCTCCATCCCGAAGACCGCGATGCCACCACCCGGGCGTTCGGCGCGGCCCTCGATCCCGCCATCCGCGCGACCTATGACGTGCAATACCGGACGATCGGCCACGACGACGGCGTGGTCCGCTGGATCGCCGCCAAGGGCAAGGGTCTTTTCGATGCGGACGGCAAGTGCTACCGCGCGGTCGGTACCGCCATCGACATCAGCGCGCGCAAGCTCGCCGAGGCGCGGCATGCCTTCATGCTCGAACTCAGCGATGCCCTGCGCGGCAACGATACGGACAAGGCGTTGAACGAAGCCTGCGCCCTGATGGGCAAGTTCTTCGGGGTCAGCCGCGTGGGTTACGGCCATCTCGATCCGGTCGAGGACGTGTTCGACTATTCGGTATGCTGGACGGACGGACGGGCCCAACCGCTTCTCGGCCGCGTGCCCGCGCGGGCCTTCGGCATCAGGATCGTGAAGAAACTCAGTGCCGGCGAGACCGTCGTGGTGGACGATCTGCAGACCGATCCTCTGAGCGACGAGGCGGAGACGCGCGCCACCGCGCGGGCGGTCGACACGCGCGCCATCCTGGTGGTGCCCTTCATACGCGCCGGCCGCCTGCGCACGATCGTCTACCTGAACGACCGGCCGGTCCGGCACTGGCAGGCCGACGAGGTCGCCTTCATGGAAGAAGTGGCCGAGCGGACCCGACAGGTGATCGAACGCGGCGAGGCCGAGGCGGCCCTGCGGGCGCTCAATGCCACGCTCGAGGCGAGGGTCGAGGCGCGGACCGCCGAGCTGCGTGCGGCGGAAGAGGCTCTTCGCCAGGCCCAGAAGATGGAGGCGATCGGCCAGCTCACGGGCGGCATCGCGCACGATTTCAACAATCTCCTCCAGGGCATCACGGGCAGTCTCGACCTGGTCCAGCGGCGAATCGGCCAGGGCCGGCTGGGCGATCTCGACCGCTTCATCACCGGCGCCATGACCTCGGCCAACCGAGCGGCCGCCCTCACCCACCGGCTGCTGGCCTTCGCTCGCCGGCAGCCGCTCGATCCCCGCCCCGTCCACGTCAATCCGCTGATCGGCTCGATGGAGGAGCTGCTGCGGCGGACGCTGGGCGAAAGGATCGACCTCGACCTGAAGCTGGCCGGCGCGCTCTGGCTGACGCGCTGCGACGCCAACCAGCTCGAATCCGCGATCCTGAATCTGGCGATCAACGCGCGCGATGCCATGCCCGAAGGCGGGCAGCTCGTCATCGCGACCCACAATCTGGAGGTCGGCGAGACGGCCGCTGCCGCGCATGCCGACAGGGCGGCCGGCGACTATGTCTGCATTTCGGTCACCGACAGCGGCACCGGCATGGACGCCGAAACGATCGCCCGAGCATTCGAGCCGTTCTTCACGACCAAACCCATAGGGCAAGGCACCGGTCTCGGACTTTCCATGATCTATGGATTCGCGCGCCAGTCCGAGGGCTATGCCCAGATCGAGAGCGAACTCGGCCGCGGCACGACCGTCCATCTCTGCCTGCCGCGCTTCCGGGGCGAAGCCGATGACGAAGCCGCCGTGGACGTAAGCAGCGCCGCCCCCGCCGAGACCGGCGAGACGGTGCTGGTGATCGAGGACGAGCCGGTGGTCCGCAGTCTGGTGGTCGAAGTGCTGGCCGATCTCGGCTATCGCGCCATCGAGGCGGTCGACGGCCCACAGGGACTCGAGATCGTGCGGTCCTCCCAGAGGATCGATCTGCTGATCACCGATGTCGGTCTCCCTGGCCTGAACGGCCGCCAAGTCGCCGATGCGGCCCGCGCGCTCCGCGGCGGTCTCAAGATATTGTTCATGACAGGCTATGCCGAGAACGCGGCCCTCGCTTCCGGTTCGCTCGATGCAGGGATGACGCTCATCACCAAGCCGTTCACCATGGAGACCTTGGCAACACGGGTGCGCGAGATCATCGAGACGCCGTAGATGCAACCGGTCGAGCGCGCCGCCCCGGCCAGGAAGATCACCCAACGAGCCTGAGGCCCTGTCATCCTGCTCGTCTGGGCTACCACACCCACTTGAGGCCGACGGTGCCGCCGACGCTCTGGCCGCGGTTGGAGAGCTCGGCCGTGCCGTTGGCGAACAACGAGATCTGCGTGTCGAGCGCGTAGCGGCCGCCGAAGTCGAAGCGGACGGCATCGCTGGCGGCAGTGGCGCCGTCGACCGTGAACTGGCTGCCCGGGAGGCCGGTGAAGCCGGCGGTCACCGGCCGGCCGGTCATGAACTCGTGCACCCAGGCAAGCCGCAGCCAGCCGCTGGCGGCGCGTGAATTGATCTCCGTCCGCCCGTCGATCTGCGCCCCCAGGAACAAGGGCAGCGAGGTCGTCGACTGGGCCTGGTAGGAGAGCGCGAACACTCCGGGCGTGCCGCTCGTGGTAGTGCCGGTCTCGGTGGTCGCCGGCTGCCAGAACTGCGACGGCTGCAACGCTGCGAACGGCGTGATCGAGGCCTGCCCGACGGCGAAGGGGCGGCCCACTTCCAACCGCCCGCCGAGCTGGGTCGAGACCGCCGAGGAGCGCTCCGTCTCCGCCGCGCCGATGCCCGCGATCTGCCGCGTGAGGTTTGCGTCGAAGCGGCTGAAGACCATCGCGGCGTTGACGTAGAAGGTCCGCCAGTCGTGCAGGCCGTAAACGCCGATGTGGGTGCCGGTCGCCTGCCCATTGGCGACGCTGGCCGGCATGGAAATGCCCAGCGTGCTGGCGCCGACGGCCACGCCAACGAGCGTGTCGGGCCCGGCGCGATAGTCGATGCCGAAGGCCCCGCCCGCCACCGTCTGCTGCGACGCCGCCGCCCCGGTCGCGTCGTTGGCATTGAGCCACTGCGCCCCGCCGAAGCCCGCCGACCAGGCGCTCCAGTCGGGCGGGGTCTGACAGGCCTGCGCCTCGGCCGGATGGTCGTAGCAGGCCAGTTCCTCGTTGCGCCGCGTGACGACGCGATCGGTCATCAGGGACGCAAACTGGTTGCCGGCGGAGAGCGCCGCCGATTGCGCGACGCTGGCGCTGTCGCCCGACAGGGTGGACAGCGCCTGCGGCAGCTGCCCGCTCGACAGGCCGTAGAGGGCCGGCATGCCGTTGAGCCCGGGGCCAGCGTTGAAGGCCGTGTCGAGGGCCCGCGCGACGGTGCTGCGGTTGGTCCCGGGACCCGACATCGACGCCATTCCCGACTGCAGGTTGAGGGCCACGCTGCCGGGCGAATAGCCGAGGCTGGCGGTGAGGAAGCCGGGCAGGCCGCTGGCCGTCAACCCATCGAACCGACCGGTCACCGCTGCCGAGGCCAGAATCTGGTAGCTGCGCTGGAAAGCCGAGGTGGCGAAGCTCGCCTGCACCGTGCCGCCCGCGAGCGTCGTCGTGCCGGTGACGTTGGTGCGGTCGGCCGTGCCCTCGACCTGGACCTGGTAGGTGCTGCCCGGATTGAAGGTCAGATCGCCCACGACGTTGATCGTGCCGACCGAGTTGCCCGGCGCCAGCGTCCCGTTCACCACGGTCGTCGGCACGAAGCCGTTGCCACCCAGCGTGCCGTTGACGCCTACGGTCACGCCACTCGAACTCGTGATGTCGCCATTCACCACCATCGTGCCGCCGGTGACGGTGGTGGCGCCGGTGTAGCCGGAGGTGACGCCGCTATCGATCGTGAGCGTGCCGATGCCGACCTTTTCCAGGCCGCGGCCGGCGGCGGCGGCGGTACCGGCCGCGAGCTGCGCGTTGGTCGGCGTCGAATTGTTGTCGGCCACGCCGAACCTCAGCGTCGTTGCCGTCGTGAAGTAGGTCGTGACGTCATAGAGCAGCCAGACGCCGCGGCCGAACGAACTCACGGCCAGCGCATCGGCGCTGGGGTTGTAGGCAAGCTGATAGACCATCGTGTTGGGCAGGTTGTCGGCGAAGGTACGGAATGGCGACAGGGTGCCGACGGTGCTGCTATCGGCCACCACCAACGGGCTCTGCGCCGCGCCGGTGGCGCTGCTGAGGCCACCGACCAGCAGTGCATTGACTCCGTTGTTGGAAATGAACTCGACCGCGCCGGGCTGGATGAGGTTGACAGCGCTGAGATCGATCGCCGCGAATGCGCCGTTGGCAGTGGCGGCGGAGCCCGACCACAGCTTGCTGCCGTCGGCGACATAGAATTGAGTATCGGAGCGGTAGTCGAACACCACCGACTTGGCAGCGGCGCCGCCCGCAGCTGCGTAGTTCGATAGATACCCGAGATTGCCCGTAGCGGCATTCGTATAATAGAGGCTGCCGGGCGCATTGTCGGCGCCCGCCACCAGGGCATCGGCATTCACGCCCGTGCCATAGGCCAGGGCCGTGACGAGCCCGATCTTGTCGGTGCGCACGTCGAGCGCCAACGTGTTGCTCGCCGCGCCGCGATCGACGGTCGTGTAGACGTAGTTGGTACCGAAGGCGATCTTGGTCGGATCCTTCTTGTTGAGCACGATCTTGCTCGTGAACGGCAGTTCGCCCGCGCTGTCGTAGTCGTCGGCTTGAAAGTTGAGGGCGTCAGGACCGGAACCGCTGGTGTTGAACACTTTCGGGTCCGCCGCCTGGGTGCCGTTGGCGTTGTAGGTCCATCGCGTCAATCCAGCCAGCCCCTGGGAGGAGGTATAGATGGCGCTTCTGCCCGCGCTGGCCAGCGTTCGGTCGTTGACGACCGCATTGACGCCGTCGCCCGCGCCGATCGCGTCGTAGGTCAGCCCGCTGGGATCCTGCTGGTAGGCGGTGCCAGTGTCCTGGGCCGAGATGACCAGGCGCTTGCCGATTGCGTCGTAGGCCACGGCATAGCCCTCGCGCACCGACAGGCTGGACACGTTCATGCCGGTCCAGGCCCCGGTGTTCGTCTGCGGGCTGGTCCGCAGGTAGATGCCCGCATCCTCGGTCAGGATCATGTTGCCGGCGCTGTCGAAGGCGAACGCGCGCGAATCGGCATGCGGCGCCGAATTGTTCGACGTGCCGGTCAACGTCAGGGTTTCGGCGGTCGACGTCCCGTCGGCCTTCAGCACCACGCGATAGGCGGGCACCGTGTAGGGCTGCGGATCGGAGGCATCGCCCGCCACATAGACGATGCTCGGATTCTTGGGATCTATGGCAAGCGTCAGATTGGTCGAAGCCTGGTTCCCGGTATTGACGTCTGGCGGCGTCGTCAGCGGCTTCCAGGTCGTCCCGCCGTCCTGCGACAGGTAGAGGCTCACCAACTTGGCACTGTTCGAATCGAGTGCGGCCGACGTGTACTGGTACACGCCCGCCACCACCGAGCCATTGGGACCGGCCGCCAACCGGGCCGACTGGTTGGCCAGGATCGGCACCTGGCTGGCCGAGACCTGGGTCCAGGTCGAGCCGTCGCTGCTGCCCTTGTAGATGCCGCGCGTCGCCGGATCGGCCGAATTCACGACGGCGTATAGAGGCGCACTGGCTTCGCTGGCGCTCACCAGGGAGGTCACGGCGCCGGCGGGAATGCCGGTCACGGGCGCGAAGCTGGTGCCACCGTTGGTGCTGACGAAGAGCCCGCCCCCACCGGTCTTGGGAGAGATCGGCTCGGCCTCGGCCGCCACGATCAGGCTGCCGCGCGCCACCACCCCGACGACACTCTTGTCGAGCGTGCCGCCGCCCAGCGTCGTCCAGTTCGCGCCGGCGTCGGCACTGTAGAGGATGCCGATCTTCTGGCCGCCCATGCCACTGTTGGAGGTGACGCCCGTACCGGCATAGATCTTCTTCCCCGTCGTGTCGGTCGGATCCATCGTCAGGCTGGCGATCGACAGAGAGAGCTGCTTGTCGGTCAGCGGCGTCCAGCTCGCCCCGTTGTTCTGGCTCTTCCAAACGCCGCCATTGACCGCGCCGATGTACATCGTGCCGGTGTTGACGGGATCGACGACGATGGACTGGATGGCACCGGCGACCGTGCCGGTACTCGTTCTTGGCTCGCTGGTCGGAGCGAGGTCCATGCTCTGCACGGTCAGCGACTCGCCGACGCTGGGCGCCGGCCCCATGGAGACGAAGCTCTGGGCGATCGCGTCGGGGCCACCACCGACGGCAAGTGCCGCCGCGAATCCCCAGAGAACGAAGCGATTGTTGGCGTCTGCGAACATCGGTCGTTTGTGGCTGCCCCAGGCTGCGTGGCAGCTCTCCCCCACAGCAACCGTACCAGCAGCTTCCCCGCCGTGCAGAGTCCTTTGTGGTCGCAACCTGCGCCCTCGACGTCGGCGGTGAAACCCTGGCCGCACTTCACCACCAGTGAGATCTGCACGCTCTCGGCACGAGATTGAGGAGGGGCGTCCTATCGAGGTTTAAGCGCCGCCGCTTCCGCCCTTATGCGGATCCACATCATGCCGGCGTTGAGCAGCGAAAAGACCAGCCCATACCAGGCAAATCCGAAGACCAGCGGCAGCACGAGGAGCTCGCCCGCGACCACCCAGTAATTCGGATGGGACAGGAAGCGATAGGGTCCGCGCTGCACCAACGGGGCTCCCGGCAGCACGAGGATGCGCGTCGTCCAGCGTCCCCCCAGTGAAGCGATCACCCAGAGACGACCCAGTTGCAGCACGATGAAGACGGCGAGCCAGGGGAGGCTAATGTCCTGCTCCGGCGGGGCGCGATACACCGCACCGTACCAGAGGCCGAGCAGCCAGCAGGCATGCAGGGCAACGATGAGCGGATAGTGCGCCGCGCCCACCTCGTGCGCGCCCTGCGCCAGCAGGCGACGGGTATTGCGACGGGCCAGCACGAGCTCTCCCAGGCGCTGCGCCGCGACGAGTCCCAGGATCAGCGCGGCCCAATCCATCGCAGCCTCTTCAGCCGGCGCGAGCCAACGACAGGGCGCTGCAGGTGAAGCCCGGCCCCAGGGCCGTCAGCACCGTGCGCTGCGGCAGGCCGGCGTCCATGAGGCGCTCGAGCACGAACAACACCGTCGGCGCGGACATGTTGCCGTACTGGCGAAGCACCTCGCGTTCGTGATCGAGCGAGCCTTGCGCCAGGCGCAACGTCGTCTCCAGAGCCGTGATCACCTTGGCACCGCCGGGATGGCAGGCGAAGCGATCGACCGAGGCGCGCGCGACACCGATGCGCGACAGGATGCCGTCGACCGCCGGCCCGACCTGCTGCTCGGCGAAGGGGGGTATGGACCGATCGAAGATGACACCCAGTCCCGTGGGATCGACCTTCCAGCCCATGATGTCGAGCGTATCGGGCCAGAGATGCTCGCCCGCCCCTTCGATCCGGGCGAGTCCGTCCTCGCCCGAACCGACACGCACGACACAGGCCGCCGCACCGTCGCCGAACAAGGCGGTCGCCACCATGTTGGCGGGCGTGAGCTGGTCCATGCGGAAGGCGGCGGTGCAGATCTCGATCGCCACCAGCAACACGGTCGAGCCGGGCCGCGCGGCCGCCAGACGGCTGGCGATCGCCAGCCCGGAGACACCGCCCGCGCAGCCAAGGCCGAACACCGGCACGCGCTCGACATCGGCGCGGAAGCCCATGCGTCCGGCGACGCGCGCCTCCAGGCTGGGCGTCGCAACGCCGGTCGAGGAGATGGTGACGATCGCATCGACCTCTTCGGCAACACAACCCGCCGCCGCGAGGGCCCGCGTCGCGGCGTCGACGAACAAGTGCTGGGCGCCTTCGAGATAGGCGGCGTTGCGCTCCGGCCACCCCAGGGCGGAAAAATACCAGTCGAGCGGCTTCACCGTGTAGCGCGCTTCGATGCCGGACGTCGTGAAGACCGGCACCATCCGCTCGAAGGCGGCATAGCGGTGGGCGAAGGCACCGCGCGCCGCGTCCGCCGCGTCGGTCTGCAGGAGACGGTGCGGCGGCAAAGCGTGGGCAACGGACAGCAGGGCCGCGGCGGGGTGAGACATGGGAGGATCCTTCCACCGCCATAACCGGCCTTCGCCCTCCAAGGCGCAAGTCACGTTTTTCTGACGTCCGGCCGAACGGCCGGCCCGCGCCTTCCCGCAGAAATGCTGCAAAGGGAGTTGCCCGGGAAAAATTTCGTCGGCATAACCCGGCCGTCTGTTCGGAGGCTAACCATGCCCGCGCCGGAGCCGATCATCCTGCGCGATGAGGGGGAGACATCAATGCACGCCAATCGTCGTTCGACTCTCAAGCTGCTGGGAGGCGCTGCGCTTTCGGCCGCCGCGCTGCCCGTCCTGCCGTTCGCCGCGAGGGCGCAGGAAGACCTCTACATCCCTTCCGCGTACCAGAACTTCAAGCGCGGCACGATCCATAGCCTCGACGAAAAGACCCGTGGTTTCGTCATCGTCTGGCAGGATCTCGGCCGGGTGAAGATGAAGGCGGCCGACCTGGTCACCAACTACGGTGCGCTCCGCGTCGGCCAGATCGTCGACGTTCAGTGGTACGACTATGTCGATTTCCTGATCGCGCCGACCTCGCCCGCCGTGACGGCGCGCGCCAAGGCGATGATGGAGCAGGGCGCCCGGATCGAAGGCATCCCCGGCGCGCGCGAACGCATCCGTCTCTGGTCCATGGCCGGCATGTGCACCAAGGTCGACCTCGCGACCAACACCGTGTTCCTGATCAATGCCTCTGGCGGCGAACCCGACAAGCCCTCGCCCGACAGCGGCGAAGTCATCCAGATGCCGCAGGTCGTGAGCGAGGCGGGCAAAGCCGCCCTGAAGACGATCAAGCCGGGCACGCAGATCACGACCGTTTACAGCGTGCAGACCGCGCTGCAGGTCACGATCATCCGCTGAGCATTTCTGCATATCTCGACGGCAACGCCGGGTCCGAAAGGGCCCGGCGTTTTCGTGTCGGCGTTGTCCTTGCCGCGGCCGGAGTGCTAGCAAACCAGCAGCAACTCTTGCGGGAGGACGCCATGGCCGCCTCATACGATCTGATCGTGCGCAACGGAACGGTGATCGACGGCACCGGAGCCGAGCCGCGCGAGGCAGATGTCGCGCTTCAGGATGGCAAGGTCGCCGCCGTGGGCCGCATCGACGGCAGCGGTCGCGAGGAGATCGACGCCACGGGTCTCGCGGTGACGCCGGGCTTCGTCGACATCCACACCCATTATGACGGCCAGGTCACCTGGGACGATCGCTTCTCGCCTTCGTCGGGCCATGGCGTGACGACGGTGCTGATGGGCAATTGCGGCGTGGGCTTCGCGCCCTGCCGCCCGCAGGACCGCGACACGCTGATGAAGGTGATGGAGGGCGTCGAGGACATTCCCGAGCTGGTGATGCGCGAGGGCGTGCCCTGGAACTGGCAGAGCTTTCCCGACTATCTCGAGGCGCTGTCGAAGCGCCACTGCGACATCGACTTCGCCACCCAGGTGCCGCACGCGCCGCTGCGAGTCTTCGTCATGGGCAAGCGCGGCGTCGACCGTGAACCTGCCAACGCGTCGGACATGGCGGAGATGGCGGCTCTGGTCCAGCAGGGGCTCGACGCCGGCGCGCTGGGCTTCTCGACCTCGCGCTCGTTGTTCCATCGCACGCCGGAGGGCGCGCTGACGCCGACCATCACCGCCGGCGAGGAGGAGCTGGCGGCGATCGCGCGCGGCATGCGCCGCGCCGGCAAGGGCGTGATCCAGCTGCTCGACGATTTCGCCGACACGACGGCGGAAGGGGCGACAGAGTTTGCCATGCTGCGGCGACTCGTCGAACTCTCGGGCCGGCCGCTGTCCTTCACCCTGCTCGACCTCTCGCTCTATCCCGGACGATGGCAGACGCTGCTGCGCGAGATCGAGCGCGCTCATCGCGACGGTCTGCCGATCCGCGGCCAGGTCGCGGCGCGGCCGGTCGCCGTGCTCTACGGGCTGGAGCTGTCGTTCCACCCCTTCTCGACCTGCCCGAGCTATCGCGAGGTCGAGGGGCTGCCGCTCGAGGCCAAGCTCGCCCGGCTCCGCGATCCGGCGATGAAGGCAAAGCTCCTAGTCGAGCAACCGACCTATCGCAACCCGCAGATGCTGGCCTTCATGCGCAGCGTCGCCAACATGTTCGTGCTGGGCGATCCGCCCGACTACACGCCACCGGCCGATCAGCGCCTCGACGCCCGTGCCGCAAAACTCGGCATCACGCCGCTCGAACTCGCCTACGACCTTCTGGTGAGCGGCGACGGTCGCACGATCCTGTTCCATCCTGGCGCCAACTACACGGACTGCTCCGACGCCAACATGGCCAGCATGCTGCGTCACGAGCATACGGTGATGGCATTGGGCGATGGCGGCGCGCATTACGGGCTGATCTGCGACGCGAGCTACACGACGCACGCGCTCACCTACTGGACGCGCGATCGCAAGGGGGAGCGCTGGTCGCTGCCATGGGCAGTCCAGCAGCTGACCGATGTGCCTGCCCGCACCGTCGGCCTCGGCGATCGCGGACGGCTGCAGGCGGGCTACAAGGCCGACCTCAACGTGGTCGATCTCGACCGGCTGAAAGTGTCGGCGCCGCATCCCGTGCACAACCTGCCGGGCGGCGGGCGGCGCCTGGAACAGAAGGCCGAAGGCTATCGCGCCACGATCGTGAACGGCGAAGTGACTTACCGCGACGGCGAGTTCACCGGCGCGAAACCGGGACGCCTGGTGCGCGGCGCGCGGTAGGCGTCCTTGTCATCCTGAGGCGCAGCCGAAGGATCCTCCGCTTCGCTCAGGATGACAGGTTGAACCCTTCATACCCGTTCGCCGCGATCTCCTCGCACTTCTGGCGGTACTTCGGCGCGCCGCCGGCATAGGCCATGAAGGTGCGCTTGAGGCGGCCGGGGACGTTCTTGTTCACGCCGGTCATCCAGGAATCGACCTTGGTGAGGAGCAGACGCGAGCCCGTCTCGTAGACGTGCGCCGTCCAGGTTGCCTCAGCCTCCGGCGTCGCCTCGATGCGGGTCAGCCCCTTGTCGCGCATGTAGCCCAGCAGATCGGACACGAACTCGACGTTCTGCTCGATGCAGCGCGGCAGGTTGCAGAAGGTCGCCGCATTGTGCGGGCCGACCAGGGTCAGCATGTTGGGAAAGCCCGTGACATTGAGGCCGAGATAGGTGTGCGGCCCGTCCGCCCATTTGTCGCGCAGCTTCTCGCCGCCGCGGCCCCGGAAGTCGATGCGGTCGAAGGCGCCGGTGATGGCGTCGAAACCGGTCGCGTAGATGATCATGTCGAACTCGTAATCGACACCGCCGACGCGCAGGCCGGTTTCCGTGATGCGCTCGATCGGCGTCTCGCGGATGTCGACCAGCTTCACGTTGGGCTGGTTGTAGACCTCGAAGTAGCCGCTATCGAGCGGGACGCGGCGCGTGCCGTAGCCGTGGTTGGTCGGGATCAGCTTGTCGGCGATCTTCGGATCCTTCACGCGGGCACGGATCTTCTTGATCACGAATTGCGTCAACGCGTCGTTGGCGGCCTGGTCCATCAGCACGTCGCGGAAATTGCCCTGCCAGAAGGCGAAGCCCGGCGTGTTGTAGAGCTTCTCGAAGAAGGCCTCGCGTTCCTCCGGCGTCACGTCGGTAGAATGGCGCGGATCGGCGGTGTGGACGAAGCAGCCCCAGTTCTCTCGGCACTGCGCAAAGATCTGGTCGTAGCGCGCGCGGATGTCGGCCATCGTCTCCGGCTCGATCTTGCTGTTGCGCAGCGGCGTGCACCAGTTGGGCGTGCGCTGGAACACGGTGAGCTCGCCTACCGTCTTGGCGATCTCGGTGATGGCCTGCACGCCCGAAGCGCCGGTGCCGATCACGGCGACCTTCTTGCCCTCGAAGCTGACCGGATGGTGCGGCCACAGGCCGGTGTGCCAGGACTCGCCCTTGAAGTCCTCGATGCCGGGAATGGTCGGCATGGTGGGCGACGACAGCGGACCGATCGCGGTGACGAGGAAGCGGGCGCGGGCACGGCCGCCCTTCTCGAACGTGACCTCCCACTCGTTG
Source organism: Reyranella sp. (assembly GCF_965249915.1). Lineage (GTDB taxonomy): Bacteria > Pseudomonadota > Alphaproteobacteria > Reyranellales > Reyranellaceae > Reyranella. The sequence continues at coordinate 6,123,317 of NZ_OZ252257.1, read as the reverse complement.
GCTGCTTCGTCCCAGTGTGCGGCCTTCACGCGGGTGTTGAAGGTAATGTCGCGGCGCAGGTCGAACTTGTCGGCGATGAACTCGCAGTAGCGCAGGTTTTCGGGCTGGCCGGAGAAATGCTCCTTCCAGTCCCACTCCTTCAGCACTTCGGGCGAGAAGGAGAAGCCGTAGGTCCAGCTCTCGGAATCGAAGCGCGCGCCGGGATAGCGGTTCCAGTACCAGGTGCCGCCGACACCGCCGCCCGCTTCGTAGACGCGAGCCTTGAAGCCCATTTGGCGCAGCTTCAGGAGCTGGTACATGCCCGACAGGCCGGCACCGATCACGATGACATCCCATTGTTCGAGAAGGGCGGACTCAACAGTGTCGATGCTCTCGCTCGTCCGTGTCGCTTCAGCCGCGATAGCCATGGCGTTCCTCACCTGATTTTGCGGGAGAGTATAGCGCGGCCGGGAGCTTTCCGACGATGCGCAGAGCGAGATTGGACGCGGCTAGCGTAGGTTCTTCGGCGAGCCGTAGAGATTGGCCAGCCGAGCAATCAGGAAGGCGACGTACATGACGCCCAGCACCTGCTCGATCACGATCAGGGACCGCGCCATCGGCGTCGCTGGCGTGATTTCGCCAAAGCCGGTCGAGGTCAGCACAGTGAAGGAGAAGTACATCAGGTCAGGCCAGTTGAGCTTGCCGTCCGGGCCGTGGGCTATGGCTGCGGTAAAGGCATCGGCCTGGAACACCTGGAGGAAGCCGAACAGGCTGGCAAAGGACATGGCGATCAGGATGTAGGCGGCCACGGCGCCAAACACCTTGTCGGTCGTGATCGGCCGGCGGTCGAGCACATAGCCCAGAAGCGCGATGGTTATTGCCCCCACCAAGAGCGCCGTGGCTCCGAGCGCGACGGGCCGCAGCCAGACGTAGCCCATCCGGTCGGCGATCAGCGTATCGATGGTGATGAACCCGAATACGCCCAGCCCCCAGAGAACAGGACGTTCCAGTCGGAGCGCCCAGACAGCGAGGACGAGCACGACGAACAATGCCACCCCCAGCATCGAGCCGCCAATCGCCGAGATGGCCAGCACGGGGTTGAGCAGAATGAACAAGGTGAGCGCAACAACGAGGGCGCTGCAGCGATTGCGACGCACATAGGCGATGCGGCGCAGCATCCGATTTCGGGTCATGGTTCAGACTCGGGCCCCCGCCCCGTTCTCCAAAATCTCAGGCACGCAGACTGCAAAACCCGGCAACCAAAGGCAAACGACGGGCGTTCCTCGGGCAGATGGAGGATTTCGTCATGTTCCGCAGGGTTTTCGCTTCCCTCGGCCTGCTCGTCCTGGTCTTGACCGCGTGCGATCAGCAGGTGCTCGTCGCCGGTCCGTCTTCGGATCAGGGCCATTACGAGGTCGTGGGGTTGGTCGCCGATTGAGGGTGGGGACCTAGCCCCGCCAGAGCGACCACAGGACGGCGGCCACCAGTCCCAGGACGATCAGAACGGCAAACGACATCAGGGCAATCTGCGCCCGCTTGTAGTGATGGTGTCCTTCCGCCGTCGTTCCATGTGGGTGCAGCCGCGTGCCCAGCTCGTATTTCGGAACGTGACCCGCCGCGTGCGCCTTGCCGTGCACGCTCAGGAAGCGGACGAAGTGCCAGAGCGCACCCAGCGCCGCGAACGTGCCCAGCAGCCAGAACGGCGCGAAGAGCATCCAGATTTCCACGTCGGTACTCAAGAGATCCCCCTATTTCGTCTCTGTCTTAGGCCGGATCGGCTAGCGGGCAAACCACGGATTGAAGGGGGAGCGCTGCCAGCGGCGGTCGTCGAACAGCACCAGGAAGAGCTGCGCGAACATCTGGCCGAGCCGCGGATCGTCGGGGCCGCTCGCCGGCGTCCACGCCGTCGTCTGGGAGAGCGCGAGATCGTTACGGCAATAGACGCCGAATACATAGGCCTGCCCCGGCGTGGGCGGCTTCAGGAAATACTGCCCGGCACAGACGCGCGCGGCCGTGAGATCGTTTGCCAGAGAGAAGACCAGAACCAAGCGGTAGCTGGGCCGCAGCTCCTCAGGTGGAGACTGGTAGGTGAAGGTGAGAGCGGGTCTCGGCTTGTTGGCCTGCATCACCGGCAGCAGCCGCTGCTTCACCTGTTCCAGCGGCCATTGCGGAAAGGGATTGCCCGCCACGATCACCTGAAAGAGGCGGCCGTCGGTCGCCGCCCAGAATTCGGAAAAGTCGTATTCGGGAGCGTAGTCGAAGCCTCCCACCGTCTGCGCGCGGAGCGGAGAGGCCACGCCGAGCCAGATCAAGGTCACCATGAGGACACACCGCAGAGCGGCCATTTGTGGAAACCTCTCACACTCGGAAGTCGTTTTCGGGCACGCAACGGAGTTGAGCAAATGATGAAGGTCGTCGGCATTTCCCTCCTGGCTCTTACCCTCGCCGCCTGTGGCGATACCTGGGGCCAGCGGGCTGTGACGGGCGGCGGCATCGGGGCCGGCACCGGCGCTCTGGTCGGCGCCCTCACCCCGATCGGGCTGTTGCCCGGTGCTCTGGTGGGTGGTGCCGTGGGTGCCGGCGTGGGCGCGGCGACGACGCCGCGCCGATAGGGCGCCGCTCTCCCGGGTCAGCGCAGGCGGACTCGGCGGTGCTCGGCCAGGTCGGTGGGCTGCTCGCCGGCCAGGGCGGCCTTGGCCAGCTTGAAGATCTGCACCGCCTTGTTGGCCTTCACGTCCCAGTATTCCGCTTCGGCGACGAGGATCGCGACCAGGGCCAGGTCGGGATCCTCGACCCCGCCCGGAAACCACGCCTGGGCCGCCGCGCTCCACAATTCCTGCTTCTTGCCCGGATCCTCGACGAGGCGAGCCGTCCCGCTTGCCGAGACGTACTTGTCGGAGTGGGGATCGGCGTAGGCCACATTCACGTCGGGAGATGCCGTGAGGTCGGCCAGCGGCTGGCCGGAGCGCGACATGAAGAACCAGATGACCGCGCCGCGATCGGCCTCGCCATTCTGGGTGGTCATGGGGCGCGCGTAGAGACGCCCATCGGCCCCCTGCACGGTCAGCATGCCGAAACGGATGTCCCCGATCATGTCCCACAGCTTGCTGGTGTCGACGGTCGTCTGCGCGGTCATGCCCGCCCCTCCTCCATCTTTGGATTTGGCGACACAACGAACGCGCCGGATGCCAGTTCCGCAGAGACCGTGAAGCAGCCGGCAGGCTGCCGAAGTGGGTTTTTCAGAAGGACCGTCTAGAGACGTCGATCGTCAACGGTGACCACGACGCAAACTCCGGGGGTGCGACATCGGCTTCGTTTGTTTCGTTTATTTCGTTTGTTTCGATTATCCGCCGTGATTCTGACTTTTTCGCCGACCTGCTAGGCTGCGGCCATGAAAATCTGCCTCTACGGCGCCGGCTCGATCGGCGGGATCATCGGCGCCCACCTCGCGCGCGTGAAGGGCATCGAGGTGAGCCTGATCGCGCGCGGCGCCCATCTCGATGCCATTCGCCGGAACGGCCTGCGCCTGGTCTCGCCACACGAGGATTTCACCGTGAAGGTGAACGCGACCGACGATCCAGCGCAACTCGGCCCGCAGGACGTCGTGTTCATTACCCTGAAGACGCATCAGTATCTCTCGGTGCTCGACAAGGTGATGCCACTGCTGGGACCGCAGACGGCGCTGATCCCGCCGACCACCGGCGCACCCTACTGGTTCTTTCACAGGTTGAACGGCCCGTTCGAGGGCAGCCGGCTGAAGCGCATGGACCCCGGCGGCCGGCAATGGTCGATGTTCGGACCCGAGCGCGCGCTGGGCTGTGCCTACTGGGCGGGCGGTGTCGTCCCCGCACCGGGCGTGGCGCATCTCGAGAACGAGGTCTGCTACCTGCCGCTGGGCGAGCCCGACGGCTCCACCTCGTCGCGCGTCACGGCGCTCAGCGCCGCCATGACCGAAGCCGGCCTGGAGGCACCGGTGAAGTCCGACATCCGCGCCGAGATCTGGAGCAAGATGATCAACAGCCTGACCTGGAACCCGATCGCAGTGCTGACGCTCGCCGACAATGGCGGGATCGGCCGCAGCGCCGGCGCCGTCGACATCGCGCGGCGCATGATGACGGAAGCCGAGGCGGTCGCCGCCCGATTCGGCGCCACCATGGCAACGCCCATGGAGAAACGCATCGAATTCACGGTCGGGCTGGGCGACCACAAGATGTCGATGCTGACCGACCTTCAGGCCGGCAAGCCGCTCGAGATCGACGCGCTGGCCGATTCGATCGCCGACCTCAGCGAGTTGGCGGGCGTGGCGACGCCGACCATCGACATGATGCTGGCGCTGCTGAAGCTGCGGGCGGCGTCCTCATAGCTACCAGTTTTCCTTCCACGGCCTGAGATCCATCTCGAAGGTCCAGGCGCTGCGCTTCTGGCGATGGAGTTGCCAGTAGGTCTCGGCGATGTCGTCGGGGTCGAGGATCGCATCGGGGCCGGCATTGTAGCGGTCCGGGAAGTTGACCTTGATCCATTCGGTGTCGATGGCGCCGTCGACGATGACGTGCGCGACATGGATGTTCTGCGGTCCCAGCTCGCGCGCCATCGACTGCGCCAGTGCCCGCACCGCGTGTTTGCCGCCAGCGAAGGCCGAGAAGCCGCGCCCGCCGCGGATCGAGGCGGTGGCCCCGGTGAAGATCATCGTGCCGCGGCCGCGCGGAACCATCACCTTGGCGGCCTGGCGCGCCGTCAGGAAGCCGGCGAAGGCCGTCATCTCCCAGACCTTGCGATAGACGCGAGAGGTCGTGTCGCGAATGTCGAAGCGCACGTTGCCGCCGATGTTGAAGACGAAGACCTCGACCTCGCCGATCTCGGTCTCGATCTGGCGAAACAGCGCCTCGACCTGTGCCTCGTCACGGGCGTCGGAGCCGAAAGGATGAACGCGGCCACCCTCCGCCACGATCCGCGCCACGAGCGGCTGCAGCTTGTCGGCGCTGCGGCGCGTGACGACGGCCGTATAGCCTTCGCGCGCGAAGCGGCGGGCAATGGCACCGCCCGTCGCATCGCCCGCGCCGATCACGACGCAGACCTTGTCCTTGGCCATGGCAGTCTCCTTTGCCGCCCAATCTGTCGGCCGTGACCGGGCGGCTCAAGGGAGATTACGTCATGGCTGGCTGAGTTTCGGCCCCCGCCGTCCGCAGTGCGTGCGCCTTGCGCAGCTCGGCCGCCGTGAGGCCGCTGCCGTCAGGGCGCCAGCCCGGTGCACCGAACAGGTACATCCAGACTTCGCGGGCCGACCGCGCCGAGGCCAGGTCCTTCGCGAGCCCGAGCCACGGGCCGACGTTCAGGACGAACGGATTGCGCGAGGAGACCGTGGGCGAGACCAGGCCGAAGTCGCACGGCAGGTCGTCACGCTCCGGCACATAGGTGCCGAACAGCCGGTCGAACACGATCAGCACGCCGCCGAAATTGGCGTCGAGATATTCCGGATTGCGCGCGTGATGGACGCGATGGGCGGACGGCGTGTTGAGGATGCTTTCGAGCCAGCCGAGCTTCGGGATCCAGTCGGCATGGATCCAGAACTGGTAGAGCAGGTTCAGGAAGAGCGCCGTCAGCACGGTCTCCGGCGTGAAGCCCAGCAGCACCAGCGGCGTGAAGAAGAGAGACGTGCCGGCGAAGCGGCCGATCCAGCCCAACCGGTAGGCCATGGCGAAGTTGAACTGGTTGGGCGAGTGATGGACGGAGTGCGACGACCAGAACCAGCGCACCGTGTGGCTGGCGCGATGGAACCAGTAGTAGAAGAACTCGAGGCCGATGAAGAGCAGCAGCACGGACCAGGCGCTGTCGAGCGACTGGGTGAACAGGCGGTGCTCGTACATCCAGCCCAGCCAGGGCGCAGCGAAGGTGTAGGGAATGAAGGCCAGCAGGCGGCGGCCGGCGAGATCGGCCAGCGAGCAGGCCCAGGATTTCCAGTCATAGGCCTCGGCGCGCGTGCGCGACTGCCAGATGCCTTCGGCCAACGCCGCGAGAAGGATAAGCGGCAGGATGATGAGATAGAGAATGGCGAGGGATTGCACGAACGCCTCCGTATGACTTGCCGCTGTCGAATATATGAGTGATGCTCATATTACGTTACTCGCCTTCCCGCCCCCGGTGCCGCCATGGCTGCCCGTCGCCAAGCTCCTGAAAACAAAAGAAGATCGCCACGGCAGGCGCGCGCGGCGCAGACCGTGGCCTCGATCGTCGAGGCCGCGGCTCAGATTCTCGAAAAGGGCGGGCTGGCCGCCTTCACCACCAATGCCGTGGCGGAACGGGCGGGCGTCAGCATCGGCACGCTCTATCAGTATTTTGCCGACAAGAACGCGCTGCTGATGGCGCTGGCGCGCGAGGAGATGGAAGCCGCCCTCGGCGAGGTCGGGAGGGCGCTGCGGGGCGACGGCGACCCCTCGGTCGAGGGACGCGTGCGCGCCATGGTGCGGGCGATCGTCCATGCCTTCCGGGGCCGCCAGCGTGCCCGCAAGGCGGTCGTGCAGGCGCTCCTGGCACAGGGCGCCGGCATCGAGCTGATCGCGCCGGTTGCCGCTTTCGTCGCCCAGGCGGGCGAGACCGTTGGGCGTGGACCGAACCCGCTGGTCGGCCCTCTCACCCGCGAACAGGCCTTTGTGGTGTCGCGCGCCCTCATGGGCGTCGTCCGCGCCGCGGTGCTGGAGGAGCAGCCGTTCCTCGCAAGCCGCGCCTTCGAGGACGAGATCGTGCGGATGATCGTCGCCTATCTCGGGGCCGTCTCCACGGCCAGCGGTCGCCAGCCCTGAGAGATCGCGGCCGCGAAGGACGCGACTTCGTCCTGCCAGTCCCGGCGCTTCGAATCGGCCGAGCTTTCCGTCCTGCGTCCGGAGAAATCGAGATGCACACCGGTCTCGTTGGGGAACAGGCGGCCGGTGAGCAGCCGCACGTAGGTCTCGGCCGACCGGCGCGCGGTACTGGCGCCGGGGATCGCCCGCGCCACCACCGGCAGGATCGTCGACCAGGCCCAGCGTTCCACGGCGGAACGGTCGCGCGCCAACCCCGTGCCCGGCATCAGGCCGGGATCGTAGGCGAACCAGCGCGGACCGGCCGCCGGCGCGCTGCGCGCACGCGCATAGACATGCAGGATGGCCACGAGCTTGGAGGTGGCATAGCGATCCATGCCCTGCTGCTTCTCCGGCACGCTGCCGTCGAGCTCGCCGCGCGCCACCTTCTCGATGCCGGGATACACGCCGCCCCTGAAGCCGAACCGACGCGCCCCGGGGTCGGCGGGATCGTGCGTGCCGCTTGCGGTGAAGACGACCGGCGCACCGGGCGCGAGATGAGGCAGCAGCCGTTCGATCAGCAACGCGTGCGCCAGCCAGTTCGCCTGGAGGGTCTCTTCGTAGCCGTCGACGGTCATTCGCCGCGCCTTGACGTTCTGGACGCCGGCGTTCGCCGCCAGCGAGGCCAGACGGCCGCCGGCGAGACGGGCGATGACCGCATCGGCGAACGCGACCGTGGAGGCCAGCGCGGCGAGATCGAGCGGCAGGATGACGAGGCGCTCGGCGTCCGCGACGGCGCGGAGCGCGCCCGCTTCCGCCGGTCGGCGCGCGCCGACGATGACCCGGTTCGCGGGGTCGGCGAGCAAGAGGCGCACGAGCTCGAGGCCGATCCCCGATGTGCCGCCAGTGACGAGATGGAGGACGGTCATTCTTTGACTCCCGGTGAGGTCCATTGAAAATGGAAACCCGGTCGCTGACCGTCCATTCGCATCGGAGGCACGCCATGCCGACCGCCCTGAAACCACGCAAGAAGCCCCTGCAGGCCCGTTCCACCGTGACCGTGGACGCCATCGTCGAGGCGACCATTCGCATTTTGCGGCGCGACGGATGGGCGGCCTGCACGACGACCCGCATCGCAACGCTGGCCGGCGTCTCGGTCGGGTCCCTCTACCAGTACTTCCCGAACCGCAACGCGATCGCCGTGGAGATCGTCCGCCAGCGCACCCGCACCTATCTGGCCGCCGTCATCGCCGCCGACCTGTCGGGAGCTGCCACGCCTGAGGAGGCCATGGATTCGGCCATCGCGGCCTTCGTGATCGAGAAGCGCAAGGGGCTCGACGTCTCGCTGGCGCTGCGCGATGCCTTGCCCGAAGTACAGGGGCGCCAGGCGATCATCGAGGAAGCGCGGCGGTTCGTGCCAGCCCTTCAGGCCAAGCTCGGGGCGGCCGGCGCAGGGACCGCCGGTTCGAGGCAGCTCGCCGTGGCGATCGCCGCGGTGGAAGGAGCCGTCTGGGAGATGTTGGCCCAGGACGAAGGCGCGATCGGCCGGCCCGAAGCGATCGCCGCCCTGTCGCGGGTGTTCCGGGCCGCGGCGGGCTTCAGCCCTGCGGCAGCGGCACGTTGAGCAGCACGCCGAACTCGCGGGACAGGTCGCAGCTCACGCGCGCATGCACCTTGCCCTGCTTGTCGAAGAAGCGGCCGGTCTCGTTCACCGGGAACACGCCTTCGTGCCAGATGCCGGGATGGATGTAGATGCCGAAGCTGCCGTCCGACCAGAAGGCCTTGAAGGTCTCGGGCTGGAGATCGTCGCCCGGCAGCGCCGCCGGCACGACGAAGGGCTTGCCGTCGAGCGGCCAGAACAGCTGTCCGCCATCGGGGTGGTAGTTGCAGTGCCACAGGAGCACGCGGCCCTTGCTCAGCTTCACCCCGGGCCGCGCCGTCTCCGGCAGGTCGCGAAACCCGATGACATAGTGGCCCCCGACCGCCTCGTTGCGGCCGATCAGCTCGTTGCCCCGCCATTCGCAGGTGAAGATGCCCTCGGTCGTGCCGCCCTCGATGCCGGTTCCGGCATCGAGCTTGCGCGAGCCGTTGAGCGGCCACGGCACGATCTCGATCTTCTGCTTCTTCGGATCGCGCACGACCTCGCCATAGCCTTTGATCGTCTCGCGGTTGGCCCGGATCAGGGGAACGTCGAGCAGGCGCAGCCCGGCCGGCACGTCGGGATTGAGGTAGTCGAAGACGACGCCGTCATGCATGTCGCTGGTCCCTACGCTGCCTTGCCAAGATCCTCGCCCGCGAGCGCGCGCTCGATCAGCTTCACGACATTGTCGCGGCCATAGAGCTTGATGAAGGCGCCCATGCGCGGACCCTGCTCGCTGCCGAGCAGTACTTCGTAGAGAGTCTTGAACCACTGGCGCAGCTCTTCCTTCGCGAAGTGGCGCTTGCCGGCCTCGTAGACCTCGTCCTGGATGACTTCCGCCGTCGCGTCCTCGGGCATCTTGCGCAGCGTCTCGAGCAGGTCCTGCAGCGCCGGGCGCTCGCGGTCGTTGGGCAGCCGGAACTTCTTCGAGGACTTCACGAAGTCCTGGTAGTAGGCGACGGCGCCGGCGAGCAGCCGGTCGAGATAGGGCGCAGTCTCCGGCGTCGCACCCGGCACGTAGCGGCGCAGATACTGCCAGAGAACGTCCTTGTCCTCGGTGTTGGCGACACCCGCGAGATTGAGCAGCATGCCGAAGGTGACGCCGGCCGCGGAGTTGGCGGGTGCCGCGCCGTCATGGATGTGCCAGGCCGGGTTCTCCAGCGCACGTGCGGGCTCCTCGGCCGGCAGCTTCTCGACCAGCGAGAGATAGTCGTCGATGGCGCGCGGGATCACGTCGAAATGGAGCCGCTTCGCGCGCCGCGGCTGCTGGTGCATGTACAGCGCCAGCGATTCCGGCGAGGCGTAGCGCAGCCATTCCTCGACCGACAGGCCGTTGCCCTTGGACTTGGAGATCTTCTTGCCTTCCTCGTCGAGGAAGAGCTCGTAGTTGAAGCCCTCCGGCGGCTTGCCGCCCAGGATGCGCACGATCTTGGCGGAGAGTTCGGCCGAGGGGATCAGATCCTTGCCGTACATCTCGTAGTCGACGTCGAGCGCGAACCAGCGGCCGGCCCAGTCGGCCTTCCACTGCAGCTTGACGTTGCCGCCGGTAACCGGCGTCTCGACCATCGAGCCGTCCTCGTCGCGATAGACGATGGTGCCGGCATCGGCGTCGGTCTTGATCACCGGCACCTGCAGCACGCGGCCGGTCTTGGGCGAGATCGGCAGGAAGACGGAGTAGGTCGCGCGGCGCTCCTCGCCCAGCGTCGGCAGCATGACCGCCTGGACCTCGTCGTAGTGCCGCAGCATGGCGAGCAGCATCTTGTCGAAGCGGCCCGATTTGTACCATTCGGTCGCCGACTGGAATTCGTACTCGAAACCGAAGGAATCGAGGAACGCGCGCAGCCGCGCGTTGTTTGCCGCGCCAAAACTCGGATGCTCGTTGCTGAACGGGTCTGGCACCGAGGTCAGCGGCTTGCCGAGATGGGCCGCCAGCATCTCCTTGTTCGGCACGTTGTCCGGCACCTTGCGCAGGCCGTCCATGTCGTCGGAGAAGCAGAACAGCCGCGCCGGCACGTCGGACAGACGGCGGAAAGCCTGGCGCACCATCGTGGTGCGCACGACCTCGCCGAAGGTGCCGATATGCGGCAGTCCCGAGGGACCGTAGCCGGTCTCGAACAGCACATAGCCTTTGGCCGGCGCTTTGCCGCCGGTGCGGGCGACGAGCTTGCGGGCTTCTTCAAACGGCCACGCGCGCGCGGCCTCGGCAAGGGTGCGATCGATCTGGGACATGGGTCGGCCAACCTAGGTGCGGGGGACATTTGCGTCAATTGCAGCGGCAGCCCAAAGTGCCGCGCCCGCAATGAACAAACGCGCCCTCCTGCTCAGCTTCGGCGGCCTGCTGGCGATGGCCGCGGCCATGGGCGTCGGCCGCTTCGTCTACACGCCAATCCTGCCGCCGATGGTCGAGGCCATCGCCCTCACCAAGGCGCAGGCCGGCCTCATCGCCTCGGCGAATTTCCTGGGCTACCTCGCCGGTGCGATCCTGGCGGCGGTCCCTCTTCCGGGCTCCCGCCGCTTCTGGCTGCTGGCTTCGCTCTCGGCCACCGCGATTTGCCTCGGCGGCATGGGCCTCACGACCGTCATGCCCGCCTTTCTCGGCCTGCGGTTCGTCGCCGGCGTGGCCAGCGCCTTCGCCCTGATCTTCAGTTCGGCGCTGGTGATCGACCGGCTGGCCGCGACCGGGAACAGCGCCCTCTCGGCCGTTCATTTTGCCGGCGTCGGCGCCGGCATCGCCGTGTCCGCCGCGATCGTGGCGCTGCTGCTCCAGGCCGGGGCCGCCTGGACCACGCTCTGGTTCGCCAGCGCCGCCGTTGCCGCGGCCGCCAGCCTTGCCGTCGCGTGGCTGGTGACGCCCGACGACAGGACGAGCGAGGCCGCGCATCTCCGCACCGGCCTGCAGCTGTCAGCGGATTTCGTGGCCCTCCTCCTCGCCTACGGCCTGTTCGGCTTCGGCTACGTCATCACCGCGACCTTCATCGTCGACATGGTGCGCAGCACCGCGCTACTCTCCCATCTGGAGCCCTATGTCTGGCTGCTGTTCGGCCTCTGCGCCATCCCGTCGGTCGCCCTCTGGACGGCACTCGGCCGGCGCTGGGGTGTCCTTCGCATCTACGCCATGGCCTGTATCGTGGAAGCGGCGGGCGTCGCGGCGAGTGCGCTGTGGCTGCATCCGGCCAGCATCGTGATCTCGGCGATGTTCGTGGGCGGTACTTTCGTAAGCCTGACGGCGCTGGGCCTCGTCGCCACGCGTTCGACCGGCGGCGATCCGCGCGGACGCATCGCGCTGATGACCGTCTCGTTCAGCATCGGCCAGATCCTGGGGCCGGTCTTCGCGGGCTACGTCTACGACGCCACGGGGAGCCTCGCGATGCCGCTGCTGACCGCCGTCGCCGCGCTCGTGCTGGCGGCCGTCCTGTCGCTGGTGGCCGACGCCCTGCGCCGCGCGCTCAGCCCTTCCAGGTGAAGGGGAAGAGCTGCTGGCGCACGAAGCCGCTGGGCATGTAGTCGCCCAGCACGCCGTATTTGCCGGGGAAGCGGCGGTCGGATTTCACCGCCGTGCCGAAGATGTAGTCGATGAAGGCGAAGTGGGCGGCGTAGTTGCGGTCGATCGCCTCGCGCTCCGAACTGTGATGCCAGTGATGGAAGTCGGGCGTCACGATCAGCCATTTGAGCGGCGCCTTGCCGAAGATCGCGGGCAGCCGGACGTTGGCGTGGTTGAACACCGCCTGGAAACCCACGATCACGATGTAGACGTCGGTGACGGCCTGGCTGAAGCCCAGCACGTAGAGCACACCCAGGATCGACACGCGCGTCGTCAGAAGCTCGAACAGATGGAGGCGCGAGCCGGCCATCCAATCCATGTGCTCGGCGCTGTGATGCACGGCATGGAAGCGCCACAGGAACGGAATCTCGTGATAGGCGCGGTGCGTCCAGTACTGCACCAGGTCGGCGACCAGCAGGACGAGGAAGAGCGCGGCGAAGAACGGCAGGCCGCCGACCCATTTCTGCAGAGGATCCCACACCAGCCAGCCGAACAGTCGGTGGATCGCAAAGTTCACGATCAGCAGCGCCAGCCCCACGAGCAGATGATTTACGATGAAATGCGTGAAGTCGGTCTGCCAGCCCGGACGGAAGACCGGCTGATCGCGATGAAGCGGCGCCATCTTCTCGATCAGAATGAAGATCATGCTCGAGCCCAGCAGGTCGAGGATGAACCAGTCGAGGCCGATATAGGGCGTGTCGTCGGGGAAGTCGGTTACGGGAACACGGTGGCCGCCCATCGCCGCGGCGATCAGGATCAAAGCCAGTGCCGTACCGTTCAGCCAGCGATTGCGGCGCTGGACCAGATTGGCGATCGCCATGCCGCCCGCGATCACCATGCCGACCAGCAGCACGTGCCTCAGCAGGCCCACGTCGTACTTCTTTCGCAGGTCCGGCGTGGTCAAATATTCGGGGAAATGGAACGCCAGCACGGCCAGCACTGCGAGCCCTCCCAGCGTGAGCGCGATGATACCGGTGATCTTGCCCTTGCCCACTTGCAGGGCGCCGGACTGGTGGAAGACCGCCGTGGTCTTCCTGACGACAGGGGGTGGCTTCATGGCCGGTGATTCTAAACGCAACCGGCAGTCGCTGCATCGGGCATTTGCCCTGTGCTATCTACGGATCAGTGACGTTTCCAGCGACCTCCTCCTGGCCGGCTTTGGTCGCGACCGCCCGCGGCGCCCTATGGCGTGCGCCTGACGGAACGCTCGAGCGTCTGACCGGCGCCGATGCAGGGCGTCGGGCGGCCGGCACCCTGCCGCTGGTCTGCCACGCGCCCGCGGTCGCCGCGCGTCTCGGACTCGAGGACCTTCCGGCACACGACCTGCTCGAACTTTTCGCCTTCGTACGGCCGGCGCGCTTCTGCCTGCCGACGGTGCGCGGCCTTTGCGAGGCACTCGGTCTCGAAGTCCCGGGGACGCCCGAGCAGGAGGTGGCTACCCTGCCCGAAGTCGCCCGCGCCCTGCTCGAAGAACTCGACGACATGGCAGCACTCGCTTCGTCCGAAATGAAGGAAACGGCGCTCGCCATGGCGCGTGGCCAATGGAGCTGGGGCGATGCGGTGCTGGATGCGCTCGGCATCGACAAGGGGAGCAACAAATCGCGCCCGGGCGCAGGCCTCGATATCTGGAAGAGCCTGCCCGTTTGGGAAGAGCCGCCGCCCGCGCCGCCGCCCGGCAGCCAGCCGGTCGAACCGCGCGAAGCGAGGCTGCGCCTGGCCCATCTGGTTTCGGCCGGCTCCAACATGGCCGAGGCCCGGCCCACTCAGAGCGACTATGCCTCCGCCGCCAGCGCAGCCTTTGCGCCGCGCGAGGAGGAAGGCAAACCCCATGTCGTTCTCGTCGAGGCCGGTACCGGCGTCGGCAAGACCCTGGGCTATGTCGCGCCCGCCAGCCTGTGGGCCGAGAAGAACGGCGCGCCGGTCTGGATCTCGACCTACACGCGCAACCTGCAGCGCCAGATCGACACCGAGCTCGACCGGCTGCATCGCGACTCGGCGGAGAAGCGCCGCCGCGTCGTCATTCGCAAGGGCCGCGAGAACTATCTCTGCCTGCTGAACTTCCAGGAGGCGGCGATGCGCACCGGCCTGGTGCCGGAGAATGCGGTCGGTCTCGGTCTGATGGCGCGCTGGGCGCTGGCCAGCCGCGACGGCGACATGATCGGCGGCGACCTGCCGGCCTGGCTGCTCGACCTGGTGGGCCGCAGCCGCGTGCAACGCCTGGCCGACCGGCGCGGCGAGTGCATCTACTCTGCCTGCGAACACTATCGGAAGTGCTATGTCGAACGCACGATCCGTCGCGCGCGGCAGGCCGATATCGTCATCGCCAACCATGCGCTGGTGATGATGCAGGCGGCGATGGGCGGCCTCGACGACGCCACGCGGCCGCTACGCTACGTCTTCGATGAGGGCCATCATCTGTTCGAGGCCGCCGATGGCGCCTTCGGCGCGCATCTGAGCGGCGTCGAGACATCGGATCTGCGCCGCTGGCTGCTCGGCGCCGAGGGGCGCCGCGGCAGCCGCGCCCGCGGGCTCGAGCGTCGCCTCAGCGATCTCCTGGGTGAGGATGTCGAGGCGCAGGGCGCCCTGCGCCGCCTGCTCGATCTCGCCCAGAAGCTACCCTCGCCCAACTGGCAGACGCGGCTGGCCGACGGCACAGTGCTGGGTCCGGCCGAGGAATTCCTGGCGCTGGTGCGCCAGCAGGTGCGGGCGCGGTCGGCCGGCGACGATCAGGGCTTCGGCCAGGAATGCGACGTGCGCCCGCTCAATCCCGGCCTCATCGAGGCCGCCGACCAGCTGGCCGATGCGCTGGAGAAGATGCTGCAGCCGGTGCGCCGCCTGCGCCAGGCGCTACGGGCCAAGCTCGAAGGGGAGGCCGACAAGCTCGACTCCGGTCAGCGCGCGCGCATCGAGGGCGTGGCCCGTTCGCTCGCCAACCGCTGCGAACTCACGCTCGAATCCTGGCGCGCCATGCTGCGCGGCCTGCACAACGATCCCGATCCCGCTTTCGTCGACTGGTTCGCCGTCGAGCGCGTGCAGAGTCGCGAATACGACGTCGGCATGTACCGCCACTATCTCGATCCGGCGGAGCCGTTCGTGAACGCGGTGATCCGTCCCGCGCATGGCGCCGTGATCACCTCGGCCACCTTGCGCGATTCGCTGGGCGTGCCGCAGGCCGCAAACGACGAGGACGTCACCACGCAGGCCGACTGGATGGTCGCCGAAGCGCGCACCGGCACGCGCCATCTCGCGGCACCGGCCACGCGCGCGGCGATGGCGTCGCCGTTCAACTATGCGAGCGCGACCAAGGTGCTGATCGTGAAGGACGTGAAGCGCGACGATGCCGATCAGGTGGCCGCGGCCTATCGCGAACTCTTCCTGGCGGCGGGCGGCGGCGCACTGGGACTCTTCACGGCGATCGGCCGCCTGCGCGCCGTCCACCAGCGCATCGCGCCCGTGCTGGAAGAGGCCGGACTGCCGCTCTACGCCCAGCATGTCGGCGGCATGGATGCCGCCACCCTGGTCGATATCTTCCGCGCCGAGGAGCATTCCTGCCTGCTCGGCACCGACGCCGTGCGCGATGGTGTCGATGTCCCCGGTCGCTCATTGCGCCTCATCGTGTTCGACCGCGTACCGTGGCCGCGCCCCGATATCCTGCATCGCGCGCGCAAGGCGCACTGGAAGGCGGCCGGCGCCGGGGCCACCGGCTACGACGACATGCTGGCGCGGCTGCGGCTGAAGCAGGCCTATGGCCGCCTGGTCCGCCGGGCCGACGACCGTGGAGTCTTCGTGATGCTCGATTCGCGGCTGCCCACGCGTCTGTTGAGCGCTTTTCCGCCGGGTGTGGTCGTGGAGCGCATCGGCCTTGCCGACGCGGTGGCCGAAACGAGGCGGTTTCTGGATAGTTGAGATCGGCGCAACGATCGCAGCGACTGTCTGTTTCTCCTGCAGCAAACAACGCAACAGGAGGAACTCATGAACACCAACAAGCTGATCGCCGTCACCGCAGCGGCGCTCCTCTTCGGCGGCTCGGCGATGGCGCAGAGCGGCGGTAGCGCGGGCGGAAGTGCCGGCGCTGGCGGCGGCGCGTCCGGCGGCGGCGCCTCGGTCGGCGGTGGCGCCTCGACGACGGGTCCCGGCGGCACGACCGGCATGGGAACAGGCACAACTGGCGGCGCGACGACCAAGCCCCCGGGCGGCACTTCGACGGGCTCAGGCGTCGGCGTCGGCGCCGGCACGACCGGCGGCGGTTCGGTGAACCAGGGCATGGCGCCGGCCCCGTCCGGCTCGGGCGGTGTGACGGGCGGGACCACCGGCACGACCCGCTGACGCTTTCCTCTCGAACGACGCGGCCCGCTCCCTGTGGGGCGGGCCGTTTCTCGTGCGCGGGAAGGATCGTCCTGTCTCCGACGCCTTCTGATAGAGTGGCGGACGTTGAGTGACTTCCTCCGTGCGAGCCCCCGAGACATGCGCCCTTCGACCAAGGCCCTGATCGCCACCGCGGCCCTCGCCGCCGTTGGCGCCGGCCTCTATGCCATCGCCTCCCGCATCCCTCAGCCGCCCACGGTGGCCGACCGGCAAGCGCCCCCCGCGACGGCACCCACCGTCGCTGCTCCTGCGGCGGCTCCCACATCCGCTCCGTCCCCCGCGCTGAGCGGCGCTGCGGTCGCGGAGCTCTATGAGGCGTGCGTGCGCGGCGCCTGGCCCACGGTCAAGGATGCCGAAGAGCGCGCGGCGGCCTGCTCCAAGGCGTTGCAGACGCGCCAGCTCAAGCCGGACGAGATCGCCCTCGCCCGACTGACGCGCGGCCTCGCGCGCACCGCTCTGGGCGACAAGGCGCTGGCGGCCGATGACTATTCGGAAGCGCTCAAGCACTACGACGGCGTCATCGATCCCAGGAATCCCGACGCCCTGAATCTGTACCGCCGCGCCACGGTCCTGCATGCGACGGGCGAGACCGATCGCGCCCTCTCCGACTACAACGACGCGATCCGCATCGACCCCGGCAACTCGCTGGCCTTTCTCGGTCGCGGCGTGCTGCTGGCGACGCGCAAGCGGGCCTACGATCGCGCCATCGAGGATTTCGACAAGGTGCTGGTCCTGCAGCCGGACAACGTCGATGCCCTGATCGCACGGGGCAATGCCTACAGCCAGCTCGGCGACAACGGCCGCGCCCTGGCCGACCTCGACCGCGCGCTTACCCTGGCGCCCGACAATGCCCAGGCCTATGTCGTGCGCGGACTGGCCAACAACCGGCGTGGCGAGAAAAAGCTCGCGATGCAGGACTACGATGCGGCCCTGCAGCGCGTGCCAAGCTACCCGCAGGCGCTCGCCAATCGCGCCGCTCTTTTTTCGGAGCAAGGGAAGTACGACGCAGCGATCCGCGATCTCGACGCTTCGATCGCGGCCGATCCTGCCAATCCCGTCGCCTACTACAATCGCGGCTACGCGCACTTCGCCAAGCACGAGTACGACAAGGCGCTGGCCGATTACGACGCGGCCATCAGGCTCGACCCCGACATGGGGCTGGCCTACAACAACCGCTGTCTGGTCCGCGCCGCCACCGGCCGGGATCTGCCCGCGGGCCTCCAGGACTGCGACAAGGCGCAGGCACTCCTGCCGCTCAATCTCGATGTCCGCGACACGCGCGGCTTCCTCTTCCTCAAGATGGGAGATCCCCGCCGGGCCGTTAAGGAATACGATCAGGCGCTCGACGTCGACCCCAACCGCCCGCTGGCGCTCTATGGCCGCGGCATCGCCCGCCTCAGGCTCGGCGAAACGCGGGAGGGCGAAGCCGACAAGGCGGCCGCCCTGACCCTCGATCCCGAGGTCGCCGGCCAGTTCACGACCTACGGCCTGAAGTAGACCCCGACCGACCGGCCCGCGGTCGCTTCAGTAGCCGGCGGTCCGGTCGACCACTTCCTTCAACGGCTCGCCTTCCAGGAAGCGCTTGAGGTTCTCGACGAACAGGCGCGCCACGAAGCGGTCGCGCTGCGGATGCGGGCCGCCGATATGAGGCAGCACGACGATGCCTTCGGCCTTCCAGAACGGGTGTTCGGGCGGCAGAGGCTCCTGGCGGAACACATCGAGCAGCGCGCCGGCGATCGTCTTGTCCTTCGTCGCCGCCATGAGATCGGCGTCGTTGACGATCTGGCCGCGACCGAAGTTCAGCAGCCATGCCGAGGGCTTCATCTTCGCCAGCCGCTTGGCGTCTATGAAGTTCTCGGTCTCCGGCGTCGCCGGCAGCAGCAACAGGACGAAGTCCGATTGCGACAGCACCTCGTCGGTCGCTTCCGGCGGCAGCACCTCGGCGACGTTCGGGATGCGCGTCGGGCGACGCTTGGTGCCGATCACGTGCATGCCGAGCGCGACGGCAATGCGCGCCACTTCCTGCCCGATCACGCCGAGGCCCAGGATGCCGAGCGTCTTGCCGGTCAGCGGCTGGGCCACCGTGTGGACCCACTTGCCCTGTTTCTGATGCTCGGCGACCTGCGCGTAGGGCTTCGCGACATGGAACAGCGCGCCGATGATGTTCTCCGGCATCGACTCGGTATGCGTGCCGCGCGCGCAGGTGAGCGTGAGGCCCGGTGGCAGATCGGGCAACGCCAGCCAGTTGTCGACACCGGCGCTCATCGCCTGCGCCCAGCGCAGCCGGGGCATCGTGGGCAGCAGACCCGCCGGCACCGCCCCCGCCATCATCGCCTCGGTCCGGGCGAGCTGCTCGGCCGATGGCTTTTCCTTGCGCGGCAGGGTGTCGACCGCGACGCGGTCGGCGAGGCCCGCGGCCTGGATGGCATCGAGATAGGCCGTCGGGGCATCCGTCCAGAGCAGGACGTGGGTCCGGTTGGTCGGGGACATCGGAACTACAGTCCCTGTCCGCCGGCCACGGCGATGGTCTGGCCGGTCACCCAGGAGGCGAACGGCGAGGCGAGGAACAGGGCGACGTTCGCCACTTCCTCGGCGGTGCCCATGCGGCCGAACGGAATCGACGCCAGCGTGCCGTTGTAGAGAGCGGGATTGTCGGTCTTGCGCTTGTCCCAGACGCCGCCGGGAAACTCGATCGAGCCCGGTGCGATGCAGTTCACCCGGATGCGATCCTTGGCGTACATCGCCGCCTGCGTGACCGTGTAGTGAATCACCGCCGCCTTGATGGCGCCGTAGGGCGGCTGGCGTGCTGCCGGATGATGGGCGGAGATCGAGGAGATGTTGACCACGTTGCCCTGCGACTTCTTCAGCTCGGGCAAGGCCTCCTGCGTGGCGTGGACGATCGAGAGCATGTCGACCGCGAGGTTGCTGGTCCAGCCCTTGTCGTCGTCCGAGGAGCCGAACGCCGAGGCGTTGTTCACCAGGAAATCGACGCCGCCCAGTGCGGAGACGGCGTCCCGGACATAGCCGCGCACCGCATCGCCCTGGGCGAGGTCGGCGCTGGCGGCATGCGCTTTGTGGCCGTACCTGGCGAGTTCGGCGCGGGTCTCCTCGAGCGTCTTGGAATCGCGTGCGCAGATCGACACGTCGCCGCCGCAGGCCGCGAACCCCATCGCGATGGCCTTGCCGATACCGCGGCTGCCGCCGCAAACGATTGCCTTCTTGCCCGTGAAATCCAGCTTCATCGCACCGTCTCCTGTTGCGGGCGCCACCGTGGCGGCCGCGCCCTCTCAAATCAAGCGAAGGCTCCGGCCGGCGTCATATTGAACAGCGGAACGACTCAGTTAGACTGTCGCCCAATAAAGAAAGCACAGGAGGCTACGTTCAAGATGACCAAAGTCATGATTCCGCGCCGACGCGCGCTCCTACTCTCCGGCGGTGTACTCGCCGCGCCGATGATCGCCTCGGGCATCGCCCGTGCCCAGAGCGACTGGCCCAACCGCCCGGTGAAATACATCGTGGTGTTTCCGCCGGGCGGCCCGACCGACACGCTGTCGCGCATCGTCTGCCAGGAACTCTCCGAGCTGACGGGTCAGCAGTTCATCATCGAAAACCGCGCCGGCTCCGGCGGCAACATCGGCGCCGACGCCATCGCCAAATCGCCGCCCGACGGCTACACGATCGGCCTCTACACCATCGCCGCGCACGCCATCGCCCCCACGCTCTATGCGAAGCTGCCGTTCGACGCGGGCAAGGACTTCACCGGCATCGCCATGTTGTGGTCGGTGCCCAACATGCTGATGACGCGGCTCGACTTCCCGGCCAACACGATCCCCGAACTGATCGCGCTGGCGAAGGCCAATCCGGGCAAATACTCGTTCGCCTCGTCGGGTGCCGGCACCAGTCCGCATCTCACCGGCGAGATGTTCAAGCAGATGGCGGGCGTCAACCTGCTGCACGTTCCCTACAAGGGCAGCGCGCCCGCCCATCAGGATATCCTCGCAGGCCAGGTCGACATGATGTTCGACAACATTCCCGGGCCGCTCGGCCTGATGAAGGGCGGCAAGGTGAAGGGCATCGCGGTGACCTCCAAGGAGCGTCATCCCGCGGTGCCCGACAAGCCCACCTTCGGGGAGTTCCTGCCGGGCTTCGAGATCACCTCGTGGGGCGGCGTCTGCGCGCCGGCGGGCGTGCCGCCGGCCATGGTCGAGAAGCTCTCGGCGCTGACGAAGCAGGCCCTCCAGAAGCCCAGTGTGAAAGCCGCTTTCGACCAGCAGGGTGCCACCCAGATCTGGATGCCGCCGGCAGAAACCGCCGCCTACCGCGCCGCCGAGGAAAAGAAGCTCGCACCGGTGATCAAGGCATCGGGCGCCAAGGTGGAGTAGCTTCGTCACCCTGCAATGCCGGGAGTGACGATGTCGTCGAAGAAGATTCTGGTCGCCGGGGCCACCGGCCTCGTCGGCCATGCCGCTCTGAAGCACTTCGCCGCCGTCGAGGGCTGCGAAGTCATGGCCGTCTCGCGCCGAAAGCCGGACGCGACCCATGGGGCGCGCTGGTTGCCGCTCGATCTCACCGACAGGGCAGCGTGCGAGGCGCTGGCGCCGGAATTCGCGGGCGTCACGCACCTGGTCTATGCCGCCCTCTACGAGCGGCCCGGGCTGGTCGCGGGATGGCAGGAAGAAGAACAGATCCGCACCAACGACCTGATGCTGCGCAATCTGATGGCCCCGCTCGAACGGGCGGCGCCGGGGCTGCGGCATGTGGCGCTGCTGCAGGGCACCAAGGCCTACGGCGTCCATGTCCGTCCGCTCGCCGTGCCGGCGCGCGAGAATCGTTCGGAGATGCACGAGCAGCCGAACTTCTACTGGAACCAGGAGCGCTTCCTGCGCGAACGCCAGGCGGGCAAGGGCTGGAGCTGGTCGATCCTTCGGCCCGTCCTGATCGTGGGCGATTCGGTGGGCAGCGCCATGAACGTCATCCCGGCGCTGGGGGTCTATGCCGCCTTCATGCGCAAGGCCGGCAAGACGAAGCTCGACTATCCGGGCGGGGTCGGCCGCGTGGCGCAGGCGGTCGATGCCGACCTGCTGGCGCGCGCCATCGCCTGGTCGGGCGAGGCCGCGACGGCGCGCAACGAGATTTTCAACGTCACCAACGGCGACGTCTTCGTCTGGCCCAACGTCTGGCCCGCCATTGCCGACGCGCTGGGCTTCGAGCCGGGCGACCACGCGCCCCTGGCGCTCGACCGCGAGATCCGGCCGCGCGAGGGCGAATGGGCCGAAATCCGCGCCGCCTACCGGCTGAAGTCGGGCACGCTGCGGGACTTCGTCGGCCTGTCGTTCGAATATGCCGACTACACGATGGGCTACGGCCGCACGGAGCCGGGACCGGCGGCGCTGGTCTCGACCATCAAGCTGATGCAGGCGGGGTTCACCGAGGTCATGGATACCGAGGCGATGTTCCGCAAATGCTTCGCCGAAATGCAGGAAAAAGGCCTGCTGCCGCGTCCCTGAAGGCGCGCTTCGGGACGTAGCCTGATTGTCGTCAAATTGTCATATGCGCCCCTCACTTTCCCCGCCACTCTGAGGGTGATGGAGGGCTTGGCATGGAGAGCGAACGGGACCGCAAGGCGCTGGAGGATCGCGTCCGCCGGGAGCTGGCCGACAGTATCGACGAGGATCTCGAGCTCGAACTGGGCGACGAGATGCTGGCCCGCCTGCCCGAGCATGGCGACGGCGACCTGCCGCAGAACGAAGGAATCGACCGCAGATTCTATTTCACCGAGCTGCTGCGCCTGCAGCGCGAGCTGATCAAGCTGCAGGACTGGGTGATCGCCCGGAAACTCAAGGTCGTCGTGCTGTTCGAGGGGCGCGACGCCGCCGGCAAGGGCGGTGTGATCAAGCGCGTCACCCAGCGGCTGAACCCGCGCGTCTGCCGCACCGTCGCTCTTTCGGCGCCGTCCGAGCGCGAACGCACCCAATGGTACTTCCAGCGCTACATCTCCCACCTGCCGGCGGGCGGCGAAATCGTGCTGTTCGACCGCAGCTGGTACAATCGGGCGGGCGTCGAGCGCGTCATGGGCTTCTGTACGGAAGCCGACGTCCGCGATTTCTTCGAGACCGTGCCCGAGTTCGAGCGCATGCTCGTGCGCTCCGGCATCATCCTGCTGAAGTACTGGTTCTCGATCACCGACCAGGAGCAGAACATGCGCTTCCTGATGCGCATCCACGACCCGATGAAGCAGTGGAAGCTCTCCCCCATGGACCTGGAATCCCGGCGACGCTGGGAGGAATACACCAAGGCCAAGGAGGAAATGCTGGCCCGGACGCACATTCCGGAGGCCCGCTGGTGGGTGGTCGAGGGCAACAACAAGCGCCGCGCCCGCCTCAATTGCATCCACCACTTGCTGCAACAAGTGCCCTATAAGGATGTAGAACACCAACCGATCGTCCTGCCCAAGCGCGAACACAAGCCCGACTACGCGCGCACGCCGGTCGCTCCCGAACTCTATGTCCCGGCGGTCTACTGATGGATTTCTTCAGGCGTTTCACGTTCCTCGTCTGCGCTCCGGCCTTCGACGCCGACGATCTCGAAGGCCACAGGCTGGGTGAGATCACGGTTTCCATCGAGAAGATGGGCTTCCAGGTCGTGCGGGCCCGCCGCATCGAGGATGCCGAGATGGTGGTCCAGACCGACGCCGCCATCGGCTGCATGGTCGTCGACTGGGGCAAGAAAGGCCTCGACGGCAAGGCCGCCGCAATGATCAACATGATGCGCCGGCGCGGGCTGGAGATGCCGATCGTGATCCTGGTACGCCGCAAGCGGCTGCAGGACATCCCGGTCGAGGTGATGGACTATATCGACGGCTACATCTTCCTCTCCGAGGAGACGCCCGAGTTCATCGCCAAGAACCTGGTGAGCCGGCTCAAGCAGTATGCCGAGACCCTGAAGACGCCGTTCTTCGGCGAGCTGGTCGACTATGCCGAGGAAGGCAACCAGCTCTGGACCTGCCCCGGCCACAATGGCGGCATCTTCTACAACAGGAGCCCGATCGGCCGGATCTTCGTCGAGCATCTGGGCGAGGCGGTGTTCCGCGACGACCTCGACAATTCCGTGCTCGATCTCGGCGACCTGCTGGTCCACGAGGGACCGGCCCTGAAGGCGCAGAAGGAAGCCGCCGTCATCTTCGGCGCGGAGAAGACCTACTTCGTGCTGAACGGCACCTCGTCGTCGAACAAGATCGTGCTGCAGGCGCTGGTCGCGGAGGGCGATCTCGTCCTGTTCGACCGCAACAACCACAAGGCCGCCCATCACGGCGCGCTGTTCCTGGGCAACGGCATTCCCATCTATCTCGAGACCGACCGCAACGCCCACGGGCTGATCGGGCCGATCTTCCACGAGGCGCTCGACGAGACCGCCATCCGCGAGAAGATCCGCACCAACCCGCTGGTCCAGGACAAGGAAGCGTGGAAGCGCGAGCGGCCGTTCCGCGTCGCCGTCATCGAGCAGTGCACCTACGACGGCACGATCAACGACGCGCGGCTGATCGTCGAGAAGATCGGCCATCTCTGCGACTACATCCTGTTCGACGAGGCCTGGGCGGGCTTCATGAAGTTCCATCCGCTCTATGCCGGCCGCTTCGCCATGGGCCTGACCAATCTCGGGCCGGACAGTCCCGGCATCATCGCCACCCAGTCGGCGCACAAGCAGCTCGCCAGCTTCAGCCAGGCCTCGCAGATCCACGTCCGCGACCGCCATATCAAGGGCCAGCGGCGGCGCATCGAGCATCGCCGCTTCAACGAATTCTTCATGCTGCACGCCTCGACCTCGCCCTTCTATCCGATCTTCGCCTCGCTCGATGTCGGCGCGCAGATGATGAAGGGGCGTTCGGGCGAAGTGCTGTGGGACGACACGATTCGCCTCGGCATCGAGATCCGCAAGAAGATCCGTGCCATCCGGCGCGAGTTCGAGGACAAGGAGCGCGACCCGGCGCGGCGCTGGTTCTTCGAGCCCTTCGTTCCCAACCGCGTCATGGTGGGCGATCGCGAGCAGCTGTGGGAGGAGGTGCCGACGGACGATCTTGCGACCCATGCACGCTACTGGGAACTGGACCCGGAGCGGCGCTGGCACGGGTTCAAGCACGTGGCGCCCGGTTATGCGATCACCGATCCCAACAAGCTGATCGTCCTGACGCCGGGCTTCGACCGCGAGACCGGTGGCTATGCCAGTCACGGCATCCCCGCCCCCGTGGTCGCGCAATATCTGCGCGAGAACCAGATCGTACCGGAAAAGAACGACCTCAACTCGCTGCTGTTCCTGATGACTCCCGGCGTGGAGTCGAGCAAGGCCGGCACCCTGCTGAGTGCGCTCGTGATCTTCAAGCGGCTGCACGACGACAATGCACGCCTGGAAGACGTCATCAGCGAGTTCGTCCGAAAGCGGCCGGCACGCTATGGCGGCATGCGGCTGCGCGATCTCTGCGCCGAGATGCACGCCTTCTTCCGCGAGAGCAACGTCAGCCTGATGCAGCGCGCGCAGTTCATGCCCGAGCACCTGCCCGAACCCGCCATGCCCCCGCACGTGGCGGTCCGCGAGCTCGTGCGCAACAACGTCGACTATGTGCCGATCGAAGAGGCGGCCGGCCGCATTGCCACCACCATGTTCGTGGTCTACCCGCCCGGCATCGCCAGCATCGTGCCCGGCGAGCGGCTCGACGAGCGGGCCAAGCCGATGCTCGACTATCTGCTCATGTTCCAGAAGAGCGCCAACCTCTTTCCCGGCTTCGACGTCGAGATCCAGGGCATCTATCGCGAGATCGACAAGGAGGGCCGCGTGCGCTTCTACACCTACGTGGTGCGCGAGTAGGCGATCTCGACCGGCGGCGTGCTGGCGCCCGCGCCGATGGCGCGCTGCATCAGCACGCTGTCGGCCCACTTGCCGTACTTGAAGCCGACGCCCTCGAGCAGGCCGACCCGGCGGAAGCCGTGGGTCTCGTGCAGGCTGAGCGACGCGACGTTGTCGGCGTCGATATAGGCGAACATCTGGCGATAGCCGGTGCCGGCGCAGGCCTCGATCAGCGCCGGCAGGAGAAGGCGGCCGATCCCGGTGGAGACATGGTCGGGATGGACGTAGATCGAATGCTTCACGGCATAGCGGTAGGCCGGGCGCTTGCGGAACGGGACCGCATAGGCATAGCCCACGATCACGCCGTCGCGTTCCGCGGCGAGGTGCGGCAGCCGGCGCCGCAGCATGTTCTTGCGCCGCCGCTTGATGTCGTCGGACTGCGTCGGCTCGATATCGACGTCGCCAACGCCGCGCGTGATGTGGTGCGTGTAGATCGCAATCATGGCCGGCACGTCGCTTTCGGTCGACGGCCTCACCACGACCGCACCCCTCGGCTTGTCGAGCACGGACTCGCTCGTCACTGACATCACCCGATCCTCCTCTGCGACGCCCGGATCAAACACGCCTCCATGACCGTTTCATGTCGGCAAAAAAAATGAGGGCCCGGAGAGTTTTCACTCTCCAGGCCCCCAGACGCCCCCTCTAAACTCGCTGGCCGCCGCGGCGATCTCTCGAACCGCGCCCCGTCCATGCACGCGAAGATACGGGCCGGCGGGGCATCGGCACAGGGGGCGCTTGGTATCAATTGTTATGGCTTCGTAACCGTCCGGAAAAACTCGCCCGCACGTGATCGGCCAGATCGCGGGCGGCAGGTCCCAGGCCGGGCGGCGCATAGAGGTTGATGCGGAACTCCGGCAGCGGCGGCAGCTTCGCCTCGCGGCCGAGGATCACGAAGCGCTCGGGGACCGAGGAGCGCAGCAGCGGCGCCACCGCGAGGCCCGCCTCCAGTACGGCATAGACGGGCTCCAGCCGGCTCACCTCGCAGACCGCGCGCCAGTCGCGCCGCGCCTTGCCCAACGCCTCGACCGCGATGGGACGGAAGACGCAGGTCGGCGCGCCAAGCGAGACCGGGAGCGGATCCTTGAGATGGGCGTCGCCGTCGGCCGCCCCGACCCACACCAGGCGGTCGGTGCGCAAGGTCTCGCCGTGACGGCCGCACTCCATCTCGGTCGTCATCGCGAGATCGACGCCGCCCGACGTCAGCTCCTCGCGGATCACACGCGAATCCTCGCAGACCAGGCTGACCCGAACGCGCGGCTGCGCCTTGGCGAAGCGCCGCAGGATCGCCGGCACGAAGCTGCCGATGATGTCGTAAGGGACACCGAAGCGGACCTCGCCCTCGAACTGCGGCGCGCGCATCGACGACCAGACCTCGTCGTTCATCGCCACCAGGCGTCGCGCCTGTTCGAGCAGCCGCTCGCCGGCCGGCGCCAGGACCAGCCCGCGCCCCTGGCGGTTGAAGAGCCGGCAGTCGAGCGCCTCCTCCAGCCGCTTGATCTGCTGGCTGGCGGCGGCCTGGCTCATGCCGAGCGCCGCCGCCGCCCGCGTGACGCCGCCCGCTTCGACGACGGTCAGAAAGGCGCGCACCAGCGCCAGATCGAGATCCTTGCGCATGGACAATACATAAGCACTTTCGAACGCTTCCATCCAAAACATTCGTTTTTGTTATCTGTGTTCGTCCCCTAGCGTATCGCCATGACCACGAAGATTTCAGGCCTCTGGCTTCCGCTCATCACGCCGTTCAAGGATGGCGCCATCGACTTCGCGAGCTACGACCGGCTGGTGAACCACTACATCGCCAAAGGCGTCGACGGGCTGCTGCCGCTCGGCACCACGGGCGAATCGCCGGCGCTCGACGAGGACGAGATCGCGGCCGTGATCGAACGCACCCTGGCCGTCGCCGCCGGTCGCGTGCCGGTGTTCGCGGGCGTCGGCGGCAACGCCACGGCCAAGGTCGAGAAGGAATTGAAGCGGCTCCGCCACCTGCCGATCGCCGGCATCCTCTCGGTGTGCCCCTACTACAACCGGCCGAGCCAGGACGGGCTGATCGCGCATTTCCGCCGCATCGCCGCGGCCACCGAGCGCGACGTCGTGATCTACAACATTCCCTATCGCACGGCGGTCAATCTATCGAACGACTCGCTGCTCGAGCTGGCGGAGGTGCCGAACATCGTCGGCGTGAAGGACAGTTCCGGCAGCATCGAGCAGTCGCTGGAGCTGCTGCGCCGCAAGCCAGCCGACTTCGCGGTCCTGACCGGCGAGGATGCGCTGTTCTTCACCATGAGGGCCAACGGTGCCGAAGGCGGAATCCTGGCGGCGAGCCATCTCGTGACGGAAGGCTTCGTCGAGGTCGAGCGCTGCTTCCGCGCCAACGATCTCGCCGGTGCGCGGGCCGCCTGGGCGCCGCTCGCCGCCTTCGTGCCGATGCTGTTCGCCGAAGCCAATCCGATGCCGATCAAGCATCTCCTGTGGCGGCAGGGGCTGATCGCGTCGCCGGAATGCCGCCTGCCGCTCACCAGGATCTCCGACGGGCTGGCCCGCCGGCTCGACGCGATGTTCGACCAGCAGAAGGCGGCGGCCTAGCCCCGCGCCTTCAGCAGGTCGCGAATCTCCGTCAGCAGCTCCTGCTCCTTGGTCGGCGGTGCAGGCGGCGGCGGCGCGCTCTCCTCCTGCTTGATCACGCGGTTCATGCCCTTGATCACCAGGAACAGGACCCAGGCGATGATCAGGAAGTTCACCGTCACGGTCAGGAACGTGCCGTAGCCCAGCGTCGCGCCGGCCTTCTTAGCGGCATCGTAGGTCGCCGCCTGGCTGGCCGCCGGGGTGAGGCCGATGAAGTAGTTGGTGAAGTCGAGGCCGCCGGCGATGCGGCCGATGATCGGCATGATGATGTCGCCGACCAGCGAGTCGATGATCTTGCTGAAAGCGGCGCCGATGATCACGCCGATGGCGAGATCCACGACATTGCCGCGCATCGCGAATTTCTTGAATTCCTGAAGCATGCCTCTTCTCCCCCTTGTCGTCGTCAGGTCACGCGCAGCCAGACCAGCAAAGCAGAAACCGTGACCACCGAGAAGGCCGTCGACAGGAGAACGGACGCCGTGTTCTGCTCGACCGACACGTCGAACTGCTTGGCCAGCACGAAGGCGTTGGCGGCCGTCGGCAGCGCGGCCATCAGTAACGCCACCTTGCCCGCGATCGAATCGATCGGCACGAAGAACGGCAGGATCACCAGCGCCGCCAATGGCTGCAGCAGGAGCTTGATCAGGGTGGCCAGCCCCGCCTCGGCGAGACCGCTCTTGATCGACTTGTCCGACAGGAACAGGCCGATGGCGAACAGGGCGCAGGGCGCGGCCGCGGCGCCCATGAGGTCGAGCCATTTCTCGAACGGCACGGGGATCGGCAGGCCGCCCCAGGAGGCCACGATCCCCAGCGCGATCGAGACCGGCAGCGGGTTGCGGGCCACGTTGAAGGCGGCGCGCAGGAAGGTCCGGACCGGCCCGTGGCCCGCCGCGACCTCGAGCTCGATCAACATGACGCCGAACACCATGGACACGACGGCCGTCACGATCACCGTGAGCATGGCCGGCGGCAGGCCCTGCTCGCCGAAAGCCGCGAGGCAGAGCGGCACGCCCATGTATCCGACATTGCCCCAGGAGGAAGCGATCCCCTGCAGGCTCATCGCCGCCAGACCGCCTCGCGAAACGAGCCGCGTGGTGATCATGCCGACCACGAAGGTGGCGACCACGGCGATGCCGAACCCCGCCATGAGGTTGGGATCCAGAACGGCCGTCACCGGCGTGCGCGCCAGGGTCCCGAAGAACAGGACCGGCAAGGCGAAGTAACTCACGAAGGCGTTGAGCGCCGTGGTCGCCTCTGGCCCCAGGATGCGCCAGCGGCCGGCCAGATAGCCTGCCAGAATGACGCCGAAGATCGGAAAGGCGACGTTGAGAATTGCCTGCACGGGCTTTCCGATTGCAGTTGCTCTAACTCATTAAGAATTTGACATAAATACCACAAATCACATAGCATTTTGCAGATACAGCGAGGCCGCACCCGTCCCCTCACCGCAAGCGGCCCGGGAGATTTTCATGCGTCTTTTGATCGCCAGCATGGCCGCCCTGGCTGCGGTCGCCTTCGCCGCCCCGTCCTTCGCGCAGGACGAAACCATGCCTGCGCCGACCACCACACCCACGGCCCCCACCGCCAAGCCGAAGACGGCCACGACGGCCTCCTGCAACAAGATCAAGAGCAGCTCGCAGCGCAGCGCCTGCCTGAAGAAGGTGCAGGTCGCGAAGGCGCCGTCGAAGAAGACGAAGAAGACCACCACCACGCCGGCCGCTCCGAAGTCGCCCGACGTCGGCCAGCTCCCGCCGGCCTCTGCGCCGGCGCCGACTGCCGCCGCGCCCTCGTCGGGCCCGGTCAGCGTTCCGCCGCTGCCCTCCAAGACGATCTGATTTAGCGCGCCGTCACCCGGAACCGCGCTAATCTCTGCTCTCCCCAACCCCGGGAGAGCGACATGGCCCACTCGGCCAACCTGATCACGACAGACGATCTCGCACGCCAGCTCGGCGCTCCGGCCCTGCGCGTGTTCGACTGCACCACCTACCTGAAGCCCGGCCCCGACGGCCGCTACATCGCCGAAAGCGGGCGCGCCAACTACGACGCGGGTCATATCCCGGGCGCGGCCTATCTCGACCTTCAGGCCGACCTCTCCGACAAGACCTCACCGCTTCGCTTCACCCTGCCGTCGCTCGAGGATCTCACCCGGGCCTTCGCGGCCAAGGGCGTCGGTCACGGTACCTTCGTCGTTCTCTACAGCCATGCCTCGCCGGTCTGGGCGGCCCGAATCTGGTGGATGCTGCGCGCCGTCGGCTTCGACGAGGTCGCGATCCTGGATGGCGGCCTCGACAAGTGGAAGGCGGAAGGCCGTCCGCTGTCGACCGAGCCCGTCAGCCATCCGCCGGCGACGCTGTCGCTGCGCGGCCGGCCGGAGATCTTCGTCGGCAAGGACGCGATCAGGGGCGCGATCGGCGATCCCTCGACTCTGACCCTCAACGCCCTGAGCCACGACCAACACAGCGGCACCGGCGGCGCGGTCTATGGCCGCGCCGGCCGCATCGCCGGCTCGTCCTGCGTGCCGGCCGCCAGCCTGTTCGGGTCGGACAAGGCGCTGAGGCCGATCGCCGAGCTGCGTGCCGCCTTCGAAGGCGTGGGCGCCGCCCCGGACAAGCGCGTTCTGGTCTATTGCGGCGGCGGCATAGCCGCCACGCTCGACGCTTTCGTGCTCACCGCCCTCTTGGGTCACATGAACGTCTCGGTGTACGACAATTCCATGCAGGAATGGGCCAACGATCCCGCCCTGCCCATGGAAACCGGCTGACGAGGGAGGAAGGCATGACGGCGTACATCATCGTCGAGATCGACACCAAGGACGAAGAGCTGATGAACGAGTACCGCAAGCACACGCCCGGCCTCGTCTCCAAGTTCGGCGGCAAGTTCATCGTGCGCGGCGGCCACTGCACCAGCCTGGAAGGCGGCTGGACGCCGGCACGCGTGGTCGTGCTGGAATTCCCCGATCGCGCCAAGGCCGAGCGCTTCTATCATTCCGAAGAGTACAAGCCCGTCCTCGCGATGCGGCTGAAGGCCGGCCATTCCAAGGCGATCCTGATCGACGGCCATCATGGCTAGCGAACCCGCCTACCGGGCGGTCGGCACGCTCTACAATGCGCTGATGACGGCGCTGGTGATCGGCCTCGTCTCGCGACGCGGCAGCGACACGGCGCGCGAATACATCTTCCGGCACTTTCGCCGGCAGCACCTCGAGAAGTTCAAGCCGGGCCTGCAGAAGCTCGGCCTCGCGGGCGAGAAGGATGCACCGGCCTGCGCGCTCTACCATTATCACTCCAACGCGCTGGGCGGCGTGAAGACCGGTTATCTGCGCGAGAGCGACACGAAGGCGTGGGTGCGCTATCCGCCACCGCGCTGGATGTGGAAGGGCACTGCCATCGCCGCCGTCCCGCACGAAGTGTCGGCGGCCTTCCTGCACGGCTGGCACGGCCACAACGGCGTCTCGCTGAACAATCCCGGCCTCGGCTTCGTCTGCACCGGCATGACGGTCGACGGCAAGCCGGGCCTCGAAGGCTACTATTACGATTACGGCCGCCCCCTAAAGGAGGAGGAGCGCGTGCGCTTCGCCTATGACGAGGAAATGCCGCGCATCGACTGGAAGACCCAGCCGAAGCTCGCGACGGAGAGCTGGCCCGAGGAGCGCCGCCTGCGCACCTACCGCTCCTACGCGATGGGTTACGTGCAGACCATGCTGCCGGTGCTGCAGGACCTTCTGGGCCCGCAGGACGCCAAGCTCGAGATGGGCCGCGTGGCGCGTCTGGTGGGGCTGCAGTTCCACGAGGAGACCGCGCGCGAGATCGACCTGCCGACGGATGTCGAAACCGGCGATCTCGACAGCGCCCGCCTGTTCGCGCGCTGGCTGACGACGATCCTGGCGGCCGAGGGCGAGGCGGTCTCGGCCGAGGAGAAGGATGGCGCCGTGATCGTGCGCATGGATGGCTGGAAACTGGCCCGCGAGCTTCAACTCGCCCACCCGCTGGCCGGCTTCGACGGCTGGAACGAGCTGTGGCTCGGCGCCGCCGGGGCGCACGACCGCTTCCTCAAGGTCGAGACCAGTCGCAGCTACGACGACAAGGGCTGGCAGGCGGCCTGGCGGATCGCGCCGAGATAGCCCGCCGGCAACGGGCGTCCGGCGATACGCTCGCCGAGCGCTGTGACCTCGACCCAGCACGCTTCGCGATGTTCAGGACTGAGGGCAATCGCGCCCTCGGTTTCGAGCGTGCAGGCATAGGCGACGATCCGCACGAAACGCTGCGGCAGCACCTCGAACAGATGCTGGTCGACGAGGGCGCCGACATCGACGGCCAGCCCTGTCTCCTCGCGCACCTCGCGCACCAGCGCTGCCCGATGATCTTCGCCGGGATCTGGCCGCCCGCCCGGTAGGTCCCACTCGTCGCGCTCGTTGAGCAGCAGCAGAACGCGACCGCCGTGCAAGACGACGCCTTTGATCGATGTCGGGTAGTTCAGACTCATGGGAGCGCGCCACTCTAGTGGCGCTCATGATGCGCCACTGGAGTGGCGCGCTCCAACGAGAAAGGCCGGGGATTGCTCCCCGGCCTTTCCGACTTCTCTGAGAAGACTGGACTTAGAAGTCCATGCCGCCCATGCCGCCGTCGCCACCCGGCGGCATCATCGGGGCCTTCTTCTCCGGCTTCTCGGCGATCATGGCTTCCGTCGTGACCAGCAGACCGGCCACCGAGGCGGCGTCCTGCAGGGCCGTACGAACGACCTTCACCGGATCGATGATGCCGGCCTTGATCATGTCGACATAGTCGCCCTTCTGGGCGTCGAAGCCGAAGTTCGTGTCCTTCTGCTCGAGCATCTTGCCCGCAACGACGGCGCCGTCGTAGCCGGCGTTCTCGGCGATCTGGCGGACGGGCGCCTGCAGCGCACGACGCACGATCTCGATGCCGACCTTCTGGTCGTCGTTGGAGGTGCGGACCTTGTCCAGCGCGCGCAGCGCGTAGAGCAGGGCCGAACCGCCGCCGGCGACAACACCCTCTTCCACCGCAGCCTTGGTGGCGTGCATGGCGTCGTCAACGCGGTCCTTCTTTTCCTTCACTTCGACTTCGGTGGCGCCGCCGACCTTGATGATCGCAACACCGCCGGCGAGCTTGGCCAGGCGCTCCTGGAGCTTCTCGCGGTCGTAGTCCGAAGTGGTCTCCTCGATCTGCGCGCGGATCTGGCTGATGCGAGCCTGGAGGTCCGCCTTCTTGCCCGAGCCGTCGACGATCGTGGTGTTTTCCTTCTCGACGATGACCTTCTTGGCCTTGCCGAGCATGTCGAGCGTGACGTTCTCGAGCTTGATGCCGAGGTCCTCGGAGATCAGCTGACCGCCGGTCAGGATCGCCATGTCCTCGAGCATCGCCTTGCGACGGTCACCGAAGCCCGGCGCCTTGACGGCAGCGATCTTCAGGCCACCACGCAGCTTGTTCACGACCAGGGTCGCCAGGGCCTCGCCCTCGACGTCCTCGGCGATGATCAGCAGCGGCTTGCCCGACTGCACGACCGCCTCGAGCACCGGCAGCATCGCCTGCAGGCCCGACAGCTTCTTTTCGAACAGCAGGATGTACGGCGAGTCGAGCTCGGCGATCATCTTGTCGGCGTTGGTGATGAAGTACGGCGAGAGATAGCCGCGGTCGAACTGCATGCCCTCGACGACGTCCAGCTCGGTGTCCAGGCTCTTGGCCTCTTCCACCGTGATGACGCCCTCGTTGCCGACCTTCTTCATGGCTTCGGCGATCATCTTGCCGATCGACTTGTCGCCGTTGGCCGAGATGGTGCCGACCTGGGCGACTTCGTCCGTGCCGGTGATCTTCTTGGCGCGCGCCTTGATGTCCTCGACGGCCGCCTCGACAGCGAGGTCGATGCCGCGCTTGAGGTCCATCGGGTTCATGCCGGCCGCGACCGACTTCACGCCTTCGCGCACGATCGCCTGGGCGAGAACGGTCGCCGTCGTCGTGCCGTCGCCGGCGATGTCGTTGGTCTTCGAGGCCACTTCGCGCACCATCTGGGCGCCCATGTTCTCGAACTTGTCGGCGAGCTCGATCTCCTTGGCGACGGTGACGCCGTCCTTGGTGATGCGCGGGGCGCCGAACGACTTGTCGATGACGACGTTACGGCCCTTCGGGCCCAGCGTCACCTTGACGGCGTTGGCGAGAATGTCGACGCCGCGCAGCATGCGCTCGCGGGCGTCGGCGCTAAAGCGGACTTCCTTGGCTGCCATTTTCTATTCCTCTTGAATGTTGGTTTCGGTGAAGCCGAGCGAAGCTCAGGCGGCCTTCTTCATCGAGGCGGAGCCGTCGATGATGCCCATGATGTCGGATTCCTTCATGATCAGGAGATCCTGGCCATCGATCTTGATCTCGGTGCCCGACCACTTGCCGAACAGGACGCGGTCGCCCTTCTTGACGTCGAGAGCAACCAGGTTGCCCTTCTCGTCGCGGGCGCCCGGACCGACGGCCACGATCTCGCCTTCCATCGGCTTTTCCTTGGCGGTGTCGGGAATGATGATCCCGCCCTTGGTCTTGCCTTCTTCCTCGACGCGCTTGACCACGACTCGGTCGTGAAGCGGACGGAACTTCATGGTTCTTCCTCCAGTGAGCGATTGACCCTGCGCGACCTCACGGCCGCGGTGAATGTAGTGCTGTCAGCACTCTCAGAGAGTGAGTGCCAATGGCGCACGGGATTTAGGGTTGTCGGGTCCCTGAGTCAAGGCAGCTCCCGAAAGGTTCCCAAAGTAGGTTCGCACTAGCAGCAATCCCACGGGATTGCCGCTAAGTCTTTGAACTGGAACGATTTTTGCTGATTTTCCGAGAGAGGTGCGTGACTATTCTTCCACGCGCACCAAGTCAAGGAGGGCCTAAATGGATCGTAGTTTTGTTGCGCAGCTCAACGATTACCGCATCACGACCGCTGAAATCCTTTACTGGATGCCCGATCACAAGCACGTCCTGCAGAGTTTCCTCTGGCAGAACCTGGATCTGGCCCCTCGTTTCCCCGCCCTCACCAAGTTCCTCGATTTCTGGGACCGCAATCTCGACGGCAAGCTGCACAAGGTCACCGTCGCCAACACGCAGCTGATCAAACCCGCCGAATTCCGCTTCTCCTGCGGGCTATACACGCTGCATTGAGCGGCACGCGGCGTCGTATTCGGTGGCGGTGCGCTCGACAAGCGCCGCCACCGACGGCACGTCGGCGACGCCCGAGACCGAATGGCCGGCGCTCCAGATGTCCTTCCAGCGCTTGGCGTCGGGCCGTTCGCGCTCGGCTGCGTTGATGTCCTTGGAAATGTCGATCTTGCCGCGCGCCGGCAGGTTTTCCGGATCGAGGCCGGCCGCGGCGATCGACGGCCGCAGCATGTTGGTCTCCAGCCCGGTGAAGGCGCGCGTGAGCAGCACGTCGTCGAGGCGGCTCGACACCAGCATCTGCTTGTAGGCGTCCTTGGCCAGGCTCTCGCGCGTGGCGATGAACTTGGTGCCCATATAGGCAAGGTCGCAGCCCAAGGCCTGGGCAGCCGCGACGGCGTGACCGTCGGCCATGCCGCCGGCCATCACCACGATTCCGTCCCAGAACGCCCGCACCGCCCGCACGAAGGCAAAGGGATTGGCCCAGCCGGTCTGGCCGCCGGCGCCGGCCGTCAGCAGCACCAGCCCGTCGACGCCCGCCGCCACCGCCTTCTCGGCATGACGCACCGAGGCCACGTCGGCCAGGACGAGGCAGCCCGCGTCCTTGAGCGGCTTCATCACCGGCTCGGGCGAGCCGACCGAGGTGATCACGATCTCCGCCTTGAGACGTAGCACGGCGGCGAGATCCTCGGGCACGCGCGGGTTGGAGCGATGCACGATCAGGTTGGGGCACCAGGGCGCGGGCGCACGGCCCTCGCGATCGGCGGCGCGCTTGGCGTCGTCTGCCATGCCGGCCAGCCAGGCATCGAGTTCCTCGACGGTGCGGCAGTTGGCGGTGGGGAAGGAGCCCACGACGCCGGCACGGCAGGCCGCCGTCACGAGGGCCGGGCCGGAAACGAGGAACATCGGCGCCGCGATCAGCGGCAGGCGGAGGCGGTCGCGCAGGGAAGCAGGCAAGGACATGGCGCGAGCTTAGCTCAGCGCGCGACGGCGCCGAAGATCGCCGTCGCAAGATCGCGGCCGGGCCGCCCCGCACAGCGGGACGGCCCGGATCTCGCGGGATATCAGGCCGCGGCCGAAAGGCCTTCCTGCTCCAGCACGCGCTTCACGGCCGGGCGGGCCTTCATGCGCTCATAGTGGGCGGCGACGTTCTTGGGCAGCGGCATCTTCATGCGGCCGGCCGCCCAGAAGGAGACGTAGAACAGCGCGGCATCGGCCACCGAGAACTTGCCCGCAAGGTACTCCTTGCCCTCGAGCGCCTTGTCCATCAGCGCCAGGCCCTTCTCCATGATCTCCTTGCCGCGCGCCTTGACCTTGTCGTGGTCGGCTTCAGTCGGCGCAAAGTTGCCCGGGCGGAACATGCGGCTGAAGCCCTGCATGTGCATGGTCGACACCGCGTAGTCCATCGCCTCCAGCGCGCGCGCTTCGCCGTCGGCGTCGGACGGCAGCAGGCCGGCCTCGGGATTCTTCCGGGCGAGCCACACCGCGATCGCGGGGAACTCGGTCAGCACCGAGCCGTCGTCGCGCTGCAGGGTCGGCACCTTCGACTTCGGGTTGAGCGCCACGAAGTCGGGCCCGTACTGTTCCTGTTTGGCGCCGTCGACCTTGTGCGCATCGTAGGGCTTGCCGATTTCCTCGAGCAGGACGTGGATGCCGATCGAGCAGGCGCCGGGCATGTAATAGAGCTTCATGAGTCTCTCCCTAAAGAAGGTGTGTCGTGGGGACGGTCCACGCTAGCATCGCCTCCATAAGGGGGAAACGACAATGACAGGCAATGGACTTCGCGCGCTCGTCGGCACCCGTCCCACGAAGATCGGCACCTTCCTGTTCGAGTTCGCCACGCCGGGAATCGGCCAGATCCTGAAGGCCGCAGGCGCAGACTTCGCGGTGCTCGACATGGAGCATACCGGTTTCGGATTCGATACCGTGCGCCAGGTCGTGCGCTACATGCAGGCGGCAGATCTGCCGCTGGTCGTGCGCGTGCCCTCACAGTCACGTCATCACATCTCGCGCGCGCTCGATACCGGCGCCGATGGCGTGATGGTACCCATCGTCTCGTCGGTCGAGCAGGCCAGGGCCGTGCTCGACGCCGCCAAGTACTGGCCCGACGGCACACGCGGCGTGGCGCTGGGTCTCGCCCACGAGCGCTTCGCCCGGCGCTCCGAACCGCTGCTGCCGCGCTTTGCCGAACAGAACGCGCGCACCGCGATCATCCTGCAGGTCGAGGATCCGCGCGGCGCCGCCGCGGCCGACGAGATCGCGTCCCTGCCGGGCGTCGACATGCTGTGGCTCGGTCACAACGACTTCAGCGTCGCCATGGGCGAGCCGGGCGCCTTCGACCACCCCGACTTCCTCAGCGCCGAGCGGGCGACGATCGCGGCGGCGAAGAAGCACGGCAAGTCCGCCGGCCGCCTCGCCGTCGACGCGAAGCAGGCCGCACAGTTCGTGAAGCTCGGCTACGACTTCGTCTCGATCGCCGGTGACGTCTGGCTGCTGCAACAGGCTTTTGCGGCGGGCGTCGAGACGATTCGGAACTCGTCATCCTGAGATAAGTCGCCTCGGAGAATGGCAAAGCGAAAGATCCCTCACTTCGTTCGAGACGACACTGCTTTCGATGGCAGCGCACCGCGACAACTCCAGCCGTGGTGTCATCCCGAACGAAGTGAGGGATCCTTGAATCAAATGGCCGAACAGGCTCGTTCTAATTCCTGATCCCGACCGGCAGCGAGCGGATGCCGCGGATGAAGTTGGAGTAGAGGCGCACCGGCGGCGCGACGACCTCGATCTCGAGGTCGCGCTTCAGCAGCTCTTCCCAGAGGATCCGGATCTGCATCTCGGCGAGCCGGTCGCCGACGCAGCGATGGATGCCGGCGCCGAAGGCAAGATGCTGGCGCGCCTTCGGCCGGCCGACGATGAAGCGCTCCGGCTCATCGATCGCCGCCTCGTCGCGATTGCCCGAGACGTACCACATCACCACCTTGTCGCCGGCGCGGATCTGCTTGCCGCCCAGTTCGCAATCCGTGCGCGCGGTGCGCCGCATGTGGATCACCGGCGTCGCCCACCGGATCGTCTCGGACACCAGGCTCGGCATCAGGCCCGGGTCGGCCCGCACCTTGTCGACCTCGGCCGGATTGTCGAGCATCGCCATCAGTCCGGCGCTCATCGAGTTGCGCGTCGTGTCGTTGCCACCGACGATCAGCAACGCGAAGTTTCCGATGAACTCGCGGGTCGGCATGTTCCGGGTGGCGTCGCTGTGCGCCATCATCGAGATCAGATCGAAGGTCGGCGGCCGCGCCGCGCGCTCCTGCCAGAGCGCCGCCATCGTCTCGGCCATCTGCCGGAGTTCCGCCATCCGCGCCTCGTTGGTCTTCACGATCGCGTCCTCGGCCTCGATGTTGCAGATCGCCACGTCGGACCAGCGGGTCAGCTTGCGCCGATCTTCCTGTGGAAAGTCGAACAGGGTCGCCAGCATCATGGCGGTGAGTTCCGTCGACACGCTGTCGGCCCAGTCGAACGTCTCGCCCCTCGGCAGCCCGTCGAGTACCTGGCCGGTGCGCTGGCGGATCAGCCCTTCCATGTTGGCCAGGTTGGACGGCGCCACGATGGGCGCCACGGTCTTGCGTTGGGCGGTGTGGCGTGGCGGGTCCATGCGGATGAAGTTGGGCAGCTCCTCGCCCTGCGGCTGGTCGGTGATCTGGATGCCGCCCAGCTCGGACGCCGACGAATAGGTCGCCGGATCCAGCTCGACCTTCATGATGTCGGCATGGCGCGTGACCGACCAGTAGGGCCCGAACGGACTCTCGGCATGGCGGTGGACCGGGTCTTCCCGCCGCAGCCGGGCAAAATGCGGTCCCCAGCTGTCCTCGCGGTAGAGGCGCGGCTGGCTGACGTCGGCATGTTCTTCGACATGTTTTTGCATGGATAGCCTCCCTGGCCCCAAGGCCGCCCGGCAGGTCGCTGCAAGTCAAGTTTTTTTGCCACAACGACGCCCTATTTGGCTCGTTGACAGCGCAAGGCGCTAAGCGCACACCCTCGCCGCGCCGCCGTCCGAGGCGGCGTTTGACATCATGGCACCAGCCGAAACCAGCCAATCCTCATCGCCCGAAGCCGCCACAGGTCACCAGCACGCCGCCCATCCCGTGGGCGCGGCCCTGGTTCTGGGGGCGCTCGGTGTCGTGTTCGGCGATATCGGCACCAGCCCGCTCTATGCGCTTCGCGAGACCTTCCTCCATGGCAGCGGAATGGCGCCGACGCGCGAGCACGTGCTGGGCGTGCTCTCGATGCTGTTCTGGGCGGTGACGCTGACCGTCACCATCAAATACGTCGTGCTGATCATGCGCGCCGACAACAAGGGCGAAGGCGGCGTCCTGGCGCTGGCGACGCTCGCGACCCGCGGGCTGAACGGCAAGGCCAAGAAGGTCCGCAAGTCGATCGTGGTGCTGGCGGTGATCGGGCTGGCCCTGTTCTACGGCGACGCGATCATCACCCCCGCCGTTTCGGTGATGAGCGCCGTCGAGGGCCTGTCCGCGGCCGAGCCCGCCTTGACGCCCTACGTCCTGCCGCTGTCGCTGGTCATCCTCGTCGCCCTGTTCGTGCTGCAGGCCCGCGGCACCGCCGATGTCGGCCGCCTGTTCGGACCGGTGATGCTGGTCTGGTTCCTGGTGCTGGGCGTGCTCGGCGTCTGGCAGGTGGTCAAGAACCCGTCCGTCCTGGCGGCGATCAATCCGATCCATGCCTACTACCTCGTCACCGACCAGGGCTTTGGCATTTTCTGGGCCTTCGGCTCGATCGTGCTGGCCGTCACCGGTGCGGAAGCCCTGTACGCCGACATGGGGCATTTTGGCCGCAAACCCATCCGCATCGGCTGGCTGGGCCTCGTCATGCCGGGCCTGCTGCTCAACTATTTCGGCCAGGGCGCGCTCATCATCGAGAACCCCGCCGTCGTGCATCAGGTCTTCTTCGAGCTGGTGCCGAAGGACTACATCATCGTTCTCGTGGTTCTTTCGACCCTGGCCGCCGTCATCGCCTCGCAGGCGGTCATCACCGGCGTGTTCTCGCTGACCCATCAGGCCATCCAGCTCGGCTACCTGCCGCGCATGGAAATCCACCACACGTCCGAAACGGCAATCGGCCAGATCTACATCCCGCGGGTGAATTGGCTGCTGATGTCGGGCGTCGTGGCACTGGTCGTGGGCTTCGGCTCGTCGGGCGCCCTGGCCGGCGCCTACGGTCTCGCCGTCACCGGCGCGATGCTGGTCGACGCGGCTCTCGCCATGGCGGTGGCGATCCTGGTGTGGCGCTGGTCGTGGCCGCTGGCGGCAGCGGTGTTCGGCTTCCTGGCCATTCCGGACCTTGCCTTCTTCATCGCCAACGCCCTCAAGATCCCAGACGGCGGCTGGCTGCCGCTGATCGTGGCCTTCCTGATCTACTTCACCATCATGACCTGGCGGCGCGGCCGCCGGCTGGTCGCGGCGGAACTGAGCGAGGGCTCGCTGCCGCTCAAGCAATTCCTCGAGCGCATGGAGCGCGCGCCGGACCGCGTCGCGGGCACCGCCGTCTTCCTGACCGCCGACGCCACCCACACGCCGGCCGCCTTCCTGCACAATCTCAAGCACAACAAGGTCCTGCACGAGCGCATCATCATCCTGCAGGTCGACACGATGGACGTGCCCGTCGTCTCCGACGCCAACCGGGTCGAGGTCGAGCGGCTGGGCAAGGGCTTCCACACGGTGATCGCCCATTACGGATTCACCGAGCAGCCCGATATTCCCGAGGCGCTGCGGGCCTGCCGTCCCCACGGCATCGCCTACGACGAGATGGAAACCTCGTTCTTCCTCGGCCGCGAGACCCTGGTGCCGTCGCAGCATTCCAAGCTCGGACGCTGGCGCCGCGACTGGTTCATCTCGCTCTCCCATTCGGCCTCAGCCACCAAGACCTTCTTCCGTATCCCGCCCAACCGCGCTATCGAACTCGGCAACCAGATTCAGATCTGAGGCCGCCCGCCATGTCGCGCTCTCCGCTCGTGCTGCTGCCGGGCCTGCTCAACACGCACCGCGTCTTCGCGCCCCAGGTCGAAGCGCTGGCGGACATCGCCGATTTCACGATTCCCGAGCTCTGGCACCACGACACGATGGCAGCCATGGCCGAGGCCGTTCTCGCGTCGGCACCACCGACTTTTGCCTTGTGCGGCTTCTCGATGGGCGGCTACGTCGCCTTCGAAATCTTCCGACGGGCGCCGGAGCGGATCGAACGCATTGCCCTGATCGACACGCAGGCCGCGCCCGATTCGCCCGAGACGGCGGCGCGGCGGCGTGGCTTCATCGAGCAGACGCGGATCGGCCGCTTCCACGGCATTCACCCGACCCTGCTGCCGCAACTCGTCCATCCGTCGCGGGTCAGCGACGCAAGCATCACGCAGCCGCTCTTCGACATGGCGTGCGACATCGGCGGCGACGGCTTCGTGCGCCAGCAGCAGGCCATCCTGGGCCGCGCCGACAGCCGTCCGCTGCTGGTCGAGATCGAGGTGCCCTCGCTGGTGATCGTGGGTCGCGATGACCGGGTCACGCCCCTGCCGCGCGCGCAGGAGATGGCCAGCGACATCGCCAACGCCCGCCTCCAGGTGATCGACGACTCCGGGCACATGACACCGCTGGAGAAACCGGCCGAAGTCTCGGCCGCGCTGAGGAGATGGCTGACGCAATGAACACGATCTACGCCCGCGAGGACGATCTCGGCGCCGACGAATATATCGACGTGGTCGCCAAGTCGGGCCTGAACCGCCCGATCACCGACCGCCCCCGCATCGAGCAGATGCTGAAGCAGGCCAACCTGATCCTGACCGCACGTCAGGACGGCAAGCTGGTGGGCATCGCCCGCTCGCTGACCGACTTCTGCTTCTGCTGCTACC
This sequence comes from Reyranella sp., assembly GCF_965249915.1. Lineage (GTDB taxonomy): Bacteria > Pseudomonadota > Alphaproteobacteria > Reyranellales > Reyranellaceae > Reyranella. Next base: position 6,081,457 of record NZ_OZ252257.1, on the reverse strand, counting down.
TGTCGGACCTCGCCGTCGACAAGGCCTGCCAGGGCCAGGGAATCGGCCGTCGCCTGATCGAGATGACCCGCACCGAAGCGGGTGGCGCGAACACGACCACCCTGCTGCTCTCCGCGCCGACGGCGATGACCTTCTACGAAGGCATCAAGATGCCCAAGGCCGACAACTGCTTCCTCTATCGCCGGCAGGCTTGACCGACATCAAGGAGCGGAACGCCGAAGGATTCTAGGTCTCCACGCAACAACCGATGCGTGGAGTACGGAATGCCCCAGTCTCGCCGCCGCTGGCCGATCCTGATCGCGCTGCTCGTCGTGGCGCTGGCCGCCGGCGGTGGCGCCGCCTACCGCTACTGGCCGCGGGCGCAACCGACGTTCCTCACCCTGTACGGCAATGTCGACATCCGCCAGGTCGATCTCGCCTTCAACGCCACCGGCCGCCTGCAGGAGCTGCGCAAGGAGGAAGGCGACGCGGTGAAGGCAGGCGAGACGGTGGCGGTGATGGAAGCCGACACCTATCGGGATGCCGCTTCCCTGGCCCGTGCCCGGGTCGAGGCACAGCGTGCGGCGGTTGAGCGACTAGAAACCGGCAGCCGGCCCGAGGAAATCGCCCGCGACCGCGCCCAGGTCGACGCGAACAGGGCTGCCGTCGTGGACGCCGAACTCCTCCTCAAGCGACGGACGGAACTGCTGGCCGGTGGCAACGTCTCGCGCCAGCTCTACGACGAGGCGAAGAACGCCTATGATTCGGCACGGGCCCGTCTCGACATTTCCCAGCAGGCCTCGCGACTGACCGAGATCGGCCCCCGCCGCGAGGATATCGAGCAGGCCAAGGCCCTGCTGCGATCGGAGGAATCGCTTCTTTCGCTGGCAGAGCGGCGGCTTGCCGACACGGTGCTCAAATCGCCGGCCGAGGGAATCGTGCTCAGCCGCATCGTCGAGCCGGGCGCGATGGTCAGCCCTGCCAATCCGATCTTCACCGTCTCGCTCACCGACAAGGTCTGGGTCCGCACCTACGTCTCCGAGCCCGACCTCGGTCGCATCCGCCCCGGCATGGCCGTGACGGTGGTCACCGACACCGACCCGACCCACCCCTACGAGGGCTGGATCGGCTTCATCTCGCCGACCGCGGAGTTCACGCCGAAGACCGTCGAGACCACCGAACTGCGCACCCAGCTCGTCTATCGCCTGCGCGTCTTCATCAAGAACCCCGACGATCGCCTGCGTCAGGGCATGCCGGTCACGGTCCGCGTCCCGCTCGGCGCCCGCTAGGCCGGCCATGCCCGCGAGCGTCACCCTCACCGGCCTCGGCAAGAGTTTCGGGACGACGGCCGCCCTGTCGGGTGTGACGGCCTCCGTCAGTGCCGGCCAGATCACCGGTCTCGTCGGGCCCGATGGCGCGGGAAAGACGACGTTGCTCCGCCTGATCGCCGGCCTGCTCACGCCGGACACGGGATCGCTGGAGGTGCTGGGCCACGCGGCGACGGACCGCGACGCGGTGCGCGGTGACATCGGTTACATGCCGCAGCGCTTCGGCCTCTACGAGGATCTGACGGTCCAGGAGAATCTCGACCTCCAGGCCGACCTGCACGATCTGGACGAAGCGGCGCGCGCAGAGCGCTTCGCGACGCTGCTGCAGTTCACCGGCCTTGCGCCCTTCACCCGCCGCCTGGCCGGGCAGCTCTCCGGCGGCATGAAGCAGAAGCTCGGGCTCGCCTGTGCCCTGCTGCCGCGACCGAAGCTGCTGCTGCTCGACGAACCGAGCGCCGGCGTGGACCCCGCGTCCCGGCGCGAGCTCTGGCGCATCGTGCGGACGATGGCGGGAACCGGCGTCGCCATCGTCTGGAGCACGGCCTATCTCGACGAAGCCGAACGCTGCGACAGTTTCCTGCTGCTCGATGGCGGCCGCCTCCTCGCCTCCGGCAGTCCGTCAGATTTCACACGCCGGCTCGAGGGGCGCACCTTCCTGATCGACCTGCCCGAGGGGCAGCGGCATCGCATCCAGCGCGAAGCGGCCTCGCTGCCGGCCGTCGCGGACGCCACCATCCAGGGCCGCAGCCTGCGACTCGTGCTCAAGGAAGGGCGCGTCCTGCCCGACGTCGCGGAACTCGCCGGCGCCAGCGCGGCCGCACGTCCGACGCGGCCCCGCTTCGAGGACGCGTTCGTGAGCCTCCTCCTGGCCGATCGGCCCCCCTTCGCAGCGCCCGCGATGCAGGCGACTTCAGCCCTCTCCCCCGACGGCATCGCGATCGAGGCCCGCGACCTCACACGCGACTTCGGGAAGTTCCGCGCGGTCGACACCGTGAGCTTCACCGTCAAGCCCGGCGAGATCTTCGGGTTGCTGGGTCCCAACGGCGCGGGCAAGTCCACGACCTTTCGCATGCTTTGCGGCCTGCTGGCGCCGAGCGCGGGTTCGGCGCATGTCGCGGGCGTCGATCTCGGCCGCGCCCGCGCCACGGCGCGCGAACGCATCGGTTACATGTCCCAGAAATTCTCGCTCTACGGCACCCTGTCGGTTCGCGACAATCTCGACTTCTTCAGCGGTGTCTACGGCCTGGCCGGCCGTCGTCGATCGAGCCGCATCGCCTGGGCGATCGAGAGCTTCGACCTCGAGGCCGTCGCCGACCTGGAGGCGGGGACCCTGCCGCTCGGCTTCAAGCAGCGGCTGGCGCTCGGATGCGCGCTCCTGCACGAACCGCAGGTCCTGTTCCTCGACGAGCCCACCTCGGGCGTCGATCCGCTGATGCGGCGCGAATTCTGGTCGCGCATCGGCGCGCTGGCCGAGGGTGGCGTCACCGTGCTGGTGACCTCGCACTTCATGGAGGAAGCCGAATACTGCGACCGGCTGGGCATCGTCTATGCGGGAAGGATGATCGCCTCCGGCAGTCCGGATGCCATGAAGCAGCGCTTCGTCACGGCGGACCTGCCGGAGCCGACGCTCGAAGACGCCTTCGTCGGCTTGATCCGCGAGCATGACGCCGAACGCCAGGGCGCGGCCGCCGCATGACCTCGCCCCGAACCTTCTTCCGTCGCTTCGCCGGGCTGCTGCACAAGGAGTTCGTGCAGATCGTGCGCGACCCCTCGTCGATCGCGATTGCGCTCGTGATGCCGGTCGTCCTGCTCCTGCTGATCGGCTTCGGCATCTCGCTCGACGCCCGCAACGTGCGCTTCGGGATCGTCGACGAGAATCGCAGCGTCGAATCGGCGGGCCTGTTCCAGGCCTTTGCCAATACGCCCTACTTCCGTCCCTTCTCCTTCCTGACGTCGCAGGCGGCCGAAGCCGCCCTGATGCGCGGCGACATCGAAGGCTTCGTGGTGCTGCGCAGCGATTTCTCCCGGCGCGTGGCCGATCCGATCCGCGCGGCCGACATCGCCATCGTGGTCAACGGCGTCGATGCCAACAATGCCCGCATCGTCACCGGCTATGCCCAGGGCGTCGTGGCGACGTGGCTGCTGGGCCATCGTCGCGACCGCGCCCAGCCGGCCGTGTCGCCCGTCACGATCGAGAACCGCTACTGGTTCAATCCCGAGATCCGCAGCACCAACTTCATCGTGCCCGGCCTCATCGCGATGGTCATGACCATGATCGGCGCCCTGCTGACGGCGCTCGTGGTCGCCCGCGAGTGGGAGCGCGGGACCATGGAGGCCATGCTCGCCTCGCCGGCCAGCATGACCGAAATCCTGCTCGGCAAGCTGGTCGCCTACTTCGTGCTGGGACTGGGCGGCCTCGCCGTCTCGGTCTTCATCGGCCTGGTCGTCTTCGAGGTGCCGTTCCGAGGCTCCGCCGAGGTGCTGATCGCCATTTCCTCGGTGTTCCTCATCGTCTCCCTGGCGATGGGCCTGCTGATCTCGACGGTCGCGCGCAGCCAGTTCGTCGCCGCCCAGCTCGCCTTCCTCGTCACCTTCATGCCGGCGCTGATCCTGTCGGGCCTCATGTTCGACATCGAGAGCATGCCGCGCTGGGTCCAGGCCGTGACGACGGTCTTTCCGGCCCGCTACTTCGTGTCGAGCCTGCAGACCCTGTTCCTCGCGGGCACGGTCTGGCCGGTGCTGCTGCCCAACCTCGCCATGCTGCTGGGCTTCGCCGTCCTGTTTCTCGCGCTGGCCATCGCCCGCACCCGCCGCAGCCTGGAGTAACGACCATGTGGCGCCGCATCGCCGCGCTGATCCTCAAGGAATTCAAGATGCTGTGGAAGGACCGCAAGAGCCGCATGGTTCTCGTGGTCCCGCCGCTGGTGCAGCTCATCCTGTTCGCCAGCGCCGCGACCTTCGAAGTCACGGATGCCGCGCTCGGCCTGTGGATCGAGGACCGGGCGTCTGCGGCCCAGGAACTGGTCAGCCGCTTCGAGGCCTCGCCCGCCTTCCACGTCGTCGCACGGTTCGACAATCCGCAGTCCGTCCAGGACGCGCTCGACTCGCAGAAAGTGAAGGCGGTCCTCCATGTCGGCCAGACCTTCTCGGCGGATGTCGCGGCCGGCCGGCCGGCCCGCGTCCAGCTGCTGCTCGACGGCCGCAAATCGAACGCCGCCCTCATCCTGCAGAGCTACGCGCTGGGCATCGTCGAAAGCTACAATCTCTCGCGAGCGGGCCAGGCCATCGCCGAATTGAACATCCAGTCGCGCGCCTGGTTCAATCCCAACTTCGACAGCCGCTGGTTCATCCTGCCGGGCCTGACGGTGCTGCTCACCATCGTGGCGATCCTGCTCATCACCGCCCTCTCGGTTGCCCGCGAACGCGAGCTCGGCACGTTCGAGCAGCTTCTCGTCACGCCGTTGCGCCCCATGGAGATCCTGGTGGGAAAGACCGTGCCGGCGCTCTGCATCGGCTTCGTCGAGGCCAACGTCATCGCCGCGCTGGCCTGCTTCGCCTATGGCGTGCCGTTCGTCGGCAGCGCCGCCCTGTTCAACGTCGCCATCGCGGTGTTCGTGCTGTCGGCGGTGGGCATCGGCCTGGTCATCTCATCGATCGCCAAGACGCAGCAGCAGGCGATTCTCGGGGTCTTCCTCTTCCTGTCGCCGGCCGCGGTGCTGTCCGGCTTCACGACCCCGATCGCCAACATGCCCGACTGGGCCCAGGCCCTCACCCACCTCAACCCGATCCGCTACATGGTGACCCTGAGCCGCGGCATCTTCCTGCAGGATCTCTCCTGGACGCTGGCCTGGCCCCAGCTCTGGCCGATGGCGCTGATCGGCTGCGTCACGCTGGGCTACGCAACCTGGCTGTTCTCGCGCCGCCTCGAGTAGGCGGCGCGCTTCGTCGATCAGCCGCCGCGTTGCGCCTGGATCGCCCTCTGCAGCTCGCGCTCGAAGCCCTTGAGCGACTGCATGAACGGTCCCGCCATCGTGTCCTGGAGCTGGAGCTGGACCTGGATCTGCGAGCCCGTGCGGAGCTGCTGCAGCAGCTCCGCCGACTTGCCGTCGTCGAACTGGCAGATGCCCTGGCCGCAGATGCTGGTCGAGATGAAGGGGTTGGAATCGACCTGGATGCTGGCGCGCACGCCCTGGCCGTCGCCGACCACGGAGATCTTGTTGTAGGCCGCCGAGTAGCGCACGACGAGGAACTGGCCGAGCAGGCTGTTGCCGTCGATCGTCGCCTGCGCGCCGCAGTCCTTGCCGCCCTCCGAGGAGCAGTACATGACCCACTTGTCGGGCGGCTGGTCCTGCGCGGAAGCCGGTGGCGAAAGGCTCACTGCGGCGGCCGCAACGCCCGCGGCCACGAGTACGGATCGCATCATCTTTCGCCCTGCTCCCGGGTTTGCCAACATTCCAAGGGCCACCTATGTAGCCGCCTGCGCCCACGCTGACAAAGGAACCCTTCGCATGTCCGAGAACCTGAAACTCGTCGCCTTCTGCGGCAGCCTGCGCAAGGCGTCGTTCAACCGCCTGTCGCTGCAGGCCTTCGTCGAGCGTCTGCCGGCCGGCGCGACCTGCGACACGATCGAGATCGGCGACTGGCCGCTCTACGACGCCGACCTCCAGGCCAAGGGCTTCCCCGACAAGGTGCAGGCCGCACAAAAGGCCATGCTCGAGGCCGACGGCATCGTGCTCGTCAGCCCGGAATACAATTACGGCATCTCGGGCGTGCTGAAGAATGCCATCGACTGGCTGTCGCGCATGACCCCGCAGCCCTTCGCGGCCAAGCCGGTCGCCCTGTTCGGCGCCTCCATGGGCGTGCTCGGCACGGCGCGCGCGCAGTACCAGCTTCGCCAGACGCTGGTGTTCCTCGATGGCCGTCCGGTCAACAAGCCCGAGGTCATGATCGCCCAGGCGCAGAACAAGTTCGCCGACGGCAAGCTCACCGACGAGATGACGGGCAAGCTGCTCGGCGATCTCGGCGCGGCGCTGGCGCTCGCCTGCCGCCAGGCCAAGGCGGCGGCGTCCGTCAAATAGGACGATGACGCAGAATATCTACGACACGCCTGAGTTCTTCGCGGGCTACAGCCGCCTTCCGCGTTCCGTGGAAGGGCTGGCGGCCGCGCCGGAATGGCCGACCCTGCAGTCGATGCTTCCCGACCTGCAGGGACGTCGGGTCGCGGATCTGGGCTGCGGCTTCGGCTGGTTCTGCCGCTGGGCGCGCGAGGCCGGAGCGGCCTCCGTTCAGGGCCTCGACGTGTCGGAGAACATGCTGGCGCGGGCACGCGAGGCCACGGCCGATCCGGCCATCCGCTACGAACGCGCCGACCTCGAATCACTCGCGCTGGCCGAGGGCGCTTTCGATCTCGTCTACAGCTCGCTGGCGCTGCACTACATCGCGAATCTGCGCGGCCTGTTCGAGCAGGTGCATCGCAGCCTGGTGCCCGGCGGCCGCTTCGTCTTCTCGGTCGAGCATCCGATGTACACCGCGCCGGCCAAGCCCAGCTGGACGCACGATCCCGACGGCCGCCTCGCCTGGCCGGTGAACCGATACAGCGAGGAAGGCGCCCGCTCGACCGACTGGCTGGCCAAGGGCGTGATCAAGCAGCACCGCACGATCGCCCGCTACGTCAACCTGCTGATCGAGACGGGCTTCGCCCTCGCACGCCTGGAAGAATGGTCCGCGAGCACGGACGACGTTGCCGCCCACCCCGACTGGACGGGCGCCGACGAACGCCCCTCGTTTCTCTTGATGGCAGCACACCGATGACGAGCCGCGACCAAGCCCGCGAACTGATCGAGCGACTGCACGAGATCTGGGGCACCGGCGAACTCGACGCGGTTCCGGAAATCTATGCCGCCGACTTCGTGGCGCACATGCCCAAGGGCTGGGGCAAAGGCGAGAGTCGCGACGGGCACGACGGCATCCGCCGCGCCATCGAACGGATCCGCGCCGGCTTTCCGGACTGGCGCGAACATATCGACGACATGATCATCGACGGCGACCGGGTCGCCGTGCGCTATCATTCGACGGGAACCCATCTCGGCCCCTTCGGCAAACGCGCGCCGACCGGCCGCGCGATCAAGGTCGACGAGCTCTCGATCTTCCGCATCGAGAACGGCCGCGTCGCCGAGCAGTGGTGCCTCAACGACGACCTGGCCTTCGACAAGCAAATCGACGGCAAGAGCCTCGACTAGATAGACCCCGTCCTCTCGACCGGAGCCTCGCACAGCGAGGCGGAGTGGAGAGACAGTCCGGTAGAACGCAGGTCTTTCCATGCCGCCCCTTCGGGGCTCCGGTCGAGACGACGGGTTTGTTGGACCGCGGCGGCTACTGCCCCAAGGCATCCTGATCAAGACCATCCTTCGGTCCACGCCGAAGGAATGTTCGCCGCATCCGTGGTAGCAAGCCGGCCCATGGCGTCGAGACTGCCCCTCCTCATCCTGCTGATCGCCGTTACCTGCCTCAGCCAGTTCTATCGCGTGTCGAACGGCGTGATCGCGCCCGAGCTCGTGCGCGATCTCGACCTCACGCCGCGCCAGCTCGGCTGGGCCGGCAGTGCCTTCTTCTTTGCCTTGTTCGCCGTGCAGATCCCCGTCGGCCTGTGGTTCGACCGGTTCGGCGCGCGCCGCACCGTGGCAGCCCTATCCCTGCTCGCCATGCTGGGCTCGCTGTGGATCGCCCGTGCCACGGACGCCACCGACCTTATCGCTGGCCGCACCATCGTCGGCGTGGGGTGTGCCGCCTCGTTCATGTCGGTGGTGTTCCTGTGCTCACGCTGGTTCGAGCCGGCCAAGCTCGCCACGCGCCTCTCCTGGGTGTTCGCGGCCTCGAACATCGGCACCCTGGCGGCGGCGACGCCGCTCGCCTGGATCGCGGCCACGGTCGGCTGGCGCAGCGGCTTCCTGGGCCTCGCCGTCGTCACCCTGCTGGTGGCGCTGGGCTTCCTGGTCTTCGTGCGCGACCGGCCGCCGGAGTATCGCGGGCCCGAGCCCGCGCGGGAGACGCCGGGTCAGATCCTGCGCGGGCTCTGGGAAGTCTGGCGGACGCCGGGCCTCGGGCCTGTGCTCTCCATGCACTTCTTCGCCTATGCCACGATGCTGACGGTGCTGGGCGTGTGGGGCGGCCCCTATCTCCACGATGTGCACAAGCTCGATGGCGTCACCCGCGGCAACGTGCTGCTCGCCATGGGCGTGGCGCAGCTCCTGGGCATCCTGGCCTATGGGCCGATGGATCGCGTGCTGCGGTCGCGCAAGCGGGTGGTGTTCGGCGGGGCCGCGATCTCCATGGTGCTGCTGGCAATCCTGGCGGTGCTGTCGCATCCGCCGCTCTGGCTCGCGGTCACGCTGCTGATCGCCTTCTGCTTCTTCTGCGCCTACGGCACCGTGATCGTGGCGCAGGGCCGCGCGCTGTTTCCCGACCGGCTGGCCGGTCGCGGCGTCACCACCGTGAACATGGCCCAATGCCTGGGGCTCACCGTGCTGCCGGCCGGGGCAGGCTACATCGTCGAGGCCTTCGGCGCCGGCGACACGGCCTATCGCTGGGTGTTCGGCATGCTCGCCGCCGGGCTCGTCCTGGGCTCGTTCGCCTATGTGCGGGCGCGCGACAGTTTTACGGCGCGCGCGTAGAGTGCTTCCCGCAAGACGGGAGAACTCATGGTTGCACGCATGCTGCGCGTCTCGATGCTGGTCCTGGCCCTGCTGGGCATGGCGGTCGACGTGGCTCTCGCCCAAGGCCAGCCCCCGCTTTCTCCACAGCAACGGGTACCGGCACCCGATCGTCATCCCGCCACGGGACTGACCTTTCCATCGCAGATCGCGGGGGCCACCAAGTCCGGCTCCACGGATTTTGCCAGGACTGCTGGCAAGCCGGAACTCGGCTATGGCTGGAACTACCGGATCGGCGACCAGCTCATTGCGACCGTCTATGTCTACGACCTCTCCATCAGATCGATTCCCGACGGGCCGTCGAGCCCGGTCGTCGAGCAGCAATTCCAGACCTCGCTGCAGGAGATCTATCAGCTCGCGAAGTACAATCGCTACGAGGATATGAAGACGGCCAAAGGGCCTACCGACTGCACGATCGGCAGCGTCGTCTTTCGCTGCATAACCCTCTCGGCGGTCCGCAGCCTCGACAAGAAGCGCGTGTATTCGGCGCTGATGCTGACCGGCTACCGCAACAATTTCCTGAAGCTGCGCCTCGACTGGCCGGAGGGATCGGCCACCAGCCAGTCCATGGTCGACAGCTTCACGCAGACACTTGTCGGCGCGATGACGCGCTGACTACTTCGTCGCTTCCTTGAGATAGGCGACGAGGTCGGCGAGTTGGCCGGCATTCTTCACGCCGTTGTAGAGCATCTTGGTGCCGGGCACCTTGCCCTTGGGATCGCGGTTGTATTCGGTGAGCGTCGCCTCGTCCCAGACGATGCCCGAGTTCTTCATCGCATCGGAATAGGCATAGCCCGCGTTCGTGCCGGCCTTGCGGCCGAACAGCCCGTGCAGGTTGGGACCCGTCACCTGCGCGCCGTCCTTCTCCACCGTGTGGCAGGACTTGCACTGGGTATTGAAGATGCGCTGGCCCTTCGCGGCCTCACCCGATTGCGCCGCGGCGGGGCCGGCCGCGGTCGCCGTTCCGGCGACGATCACAGCGGCGGCAGTGATCCAGTTCTTCATCACGCTACTCCTGATGCTTCCGGCGGAAGATGCCCTATATCGGTGCGATGCAGCAAAGCCTGTTCGACGCAGATGGCGGAAAGGAGGCGCTGGGGCCCGGCGCCACGGTGTTGCGCGGATTCGCACGAAAGCGTGATCACTCGCTGCTCGCGGCGATCGAGGAGATCGCGGCCCTGGCCCCCTTTCGGCGCATGGTGACGCCCGGCGGCTTCGAGATGTCGGTGGCGATGACCAACTGCGGTGCGGCCGGCTGGGTCACGGATCGAACGGGATACCGCTATCAGGCGCAGGACCCGCAGAGCGGCGCGCCGTGGCCTTCGATGCCGCCCGGGTTTCTGGCGCTGGCCGACCAAGCCGCAAGCGCAGCCGGCTTCGCAAGCTTCGTTCCCGACGCCTGCCTGATCAACCGCTACGAGCCCGGCACGAAACTGTCGCTGCACCAGGACAAGGACGAGGCCGACTATGCCCATCCCATCGTGTCGGTGTCGCTCGGCCTGCCGGCCACGTTCCAGTTCGGCGGACCGAAGCGCGGCGATCCCGTGCGGAAGGTCGCGCTGGAACATGGCGACGTGGTCGTCTGGGGCGGCCCGTCGCGGCTGTTCCATCACGGCGTGCTGACATTGAAAAGCGGCGAGCATCCGCTGACCGGACGCCGCCGCTTCAACCTCACGCTTCGCAAGGCGCTGTAGAAAGCGCTCGACCAAGCCATCGACCTCACCCTGATAGCCTGGCCGGAAATGAATTGAATCGATTCAAGCACTTACCTCATCCTAAGAGTCTGGCCGGGAACGAATTGAATCGCTTCAAGCACTTACCTCATCCTGAGGAGCCGCGCTTTGCGCGGCGTCTCGAAGGATGGGCAACAGGCAAGGTGCGCGTGCCCACCCTTCGAGACGCATCGCTGCGCGATGCTCCTTGTATCAAGACACGGCCGCGCCGGCGTAGAGTTGCAGGTGCGGTCTCGGTGGAGAGCCCGCAGGCTCCTGGGGCCTCCAAGCCCGTCCCTGAGCTCGGCGCCTCCACCGTTGATTTTGTGATCCCGAACGGTCGCCTGGGCCGAACCGCGAGCCCGCATGCGCAAGGATGGGAGCCAAGATCCATGTTCGTAGGTATCGATGTGGCGAAAGAGCGCCTGGATGTTCATGTGCGCCCCGCCGGCGAGGCCTTCACCGTTGCCCGCGACGGAGAAGGCATCGAGGACCTGATTGGGCGGCTGAGTAAAATGGCACCTGCTCTGATCGTGCTCGAAGCAACCGGTGGCTTCGAGACGATCGTGGCGGCAGGCCTGGGCGCGGCGGGCCTGCCCGTGGCGGTCGTCAATCCACGGCAGATCCGAGACTTCGCCCGGGCCACCGCACGGCTGGCCAAGACCGATGCGCTGGATGCCGCTGTCATCGCCCACTTCGCCGAGGCGGTGAACCCACCGGCGCGACCGCTCGCTGACGAGCAGTCCAGACTGTTGGGCGAACTGATGGCCCGCCGCCGTCAGCTCGTCGAGATGATCGGGGCCGAGAGCAATCGCCGGCGCATGCTCACAGTTCGACGCACCCTCAAGAGCGTCGATCGCGTGCTTGCCACCTTGAAGGCCCAGCTCGAACAGATCGACGACGACATCGACACCGCCGTCCGGGGAACACCGACCTGGCGGGAAGCGGAGGACCTTCTGATCAGCGTTCCCGGCATCGGGCCCAGGATCGCCCGCACCCTGATCGCCGAACTGCCTGAACTGGGCCGTCTCGGCCGACGCGAGATTGCTTCCCTGACCGGCGTCGCCCCGTTCAATCGCGACAGCGGCACCTTGCGTGGCCGCCGTACCATCGCGGGAGGACGACCCGTCGTACGGGCTGCCCTCTACATGAGCATCCTCGTCTCCATCCGCCGCAAGCTGCCCTTGGCGCTGACCTATCATCGCCTGCGCGCCGCAGGAAAGCCGGCAAAGGTCGCCATCGTCGCTTGCATGCGCAAGCTCGTGACCATCCTCAACGCCATCCTCAGGGACAGAAAACAATGGGCAAACGCTTGACCAACACGACGGTCGCTCAGGGTGAGGCTATCAGGGCTATTCATAGCCTGTTGTTTTAGCTGCATTCATTTCCGGCCAGACTCTGAGGAGCGCCCGCCGGGTGCGTCTCGAAGGGTGAGGACTTTATGTAAAGCCGGACGCTTACTCCGGCTTGATGTTCTGTTCCTTGATCAGCGTCGTCCAGCGCTTCTCCTCCTTGTCGAGGAAGGTCTTGAACTCGGCCGGGGTCGAGGCGCGGATCTCGACGCCCTGCGGCTTGAAGCGCTCGATCATCTCGGGCTCGGCAGCAATCTTGGCGATCGCCTTCTGCAGCTTGTCGACGATCGCCTTGGGCGTGCCGGCCGGCACGATCATGCCCTGCCAGAACACGGCCTCGAAGTCGGGCAGGCCCGCCGACTCGACGACGGTGGGAATGTCGGGGAAGGCGGGCGAGCGCTTGAGGCTCGAGATGGCGATGGCTCGGGTGCGGCCCGTCGCCAGCACCGGCTTGGCCTCCAGTGCGGCCGAGAACATCATCTGGGCCTGGCCCGAGGCCACGTCCTGCCCGGCCTGCGCGCCGCCCTTGTAGGGGACGTGCGTGATGTTGAGGCCGGCCTGCGCCTTGAGCAGTTCGGCCGCGAGATGATTGGTGGCGCCGATGCCCGAGCTCGCGATGTTGAACTTGCCGGGGTTGGCTTTCACGTAGGCGATCAGCTCGGCCATGTTCTTGGCCGGGAACTCGGCGTTCACGTGCAGGATGAAGGGCGTGAACGACATCAGCGACACGAGCTCGAAGCTCTTGTTGGGGTCGTACTGGACCTGGCCCGTGAGCGTCGGGTTGATGATCAGCGAGGTGCCGGCGGCATAGATCGTGTAGCCGTCGGGTGCGGCCTTGGCGACGAAGTTGGACGCGACGGTGGTGGCGGCACCCGCGCGGTTGTCGACGATCACCGGCTTGCCGAGTTCGGTCGAGAGCTTCTCGGCATAGACACGGGCCACCGCGTCGTTCACGCCGCCCGGCGGATAGGGCACCACCATCGAGATCGGCTTGGTCGGCCAATCGGTCTGCGCCGAGGCGGCAAACGGCAGCAGCAGCGCGGCCAGGGCCGACGCCACGAATACGGAACGCTTCATTTTTTCCTCCCAGGATTCTCTGTCTTATCTATTCGGCGACGAAGACGGGCAGCGTCACCTCTTTGTTGACCGGTTCGAAGCCGAGCTTTACGCGCCGGCCGATCTTCAGCTCGGCCTCGGGAATGCCGTGCAGCTGCGCATTGACGCGCACGCCGGCATCCATGTCGACCAGCGCCACGATATAGGGCGCCGAGGCCTTGAAGAAGAAGTTGAACGGATGGTGGCACACCGTCCAGGCATGCAGGCTGCCGCCCAGCGGCGCTTCCCTGAACTCGCTCTCCATCGAGAAGCAGTGCGAACAGACGGGGCGCGGATAGTGCCGGACCTTGCCGCAGGACGAGCAGTATTGCAGCAGGAAGCGGCCCTCGCGCAGGCCATCCCAATAGGGCTGGCTCTCGCGTGTCGGCGTCGGGAGCGGCCGCTCAGGGGCCGGCGGCGCGACCGGTGTCGGAACCTGACTCATGCCGCCCTCCTCAGGATGGCGATCGAACCGTCGCCCATGTCGCCATAGCCGGTGACGAGGCCTGTCTCGGCGTCCTTCACCTGCGCCCGACCGGCTTCGCCGCGCAGCTGGCGCGTCAGTTCGATCACATGGTTGAGGCCGACCACATGGCCCTGGCTCAGCAGCCCGCCATGGGTGTTGATCGGCAGCTCGCCGCCCAGCGCGATGCGGCCGTCCATCACGAAGGGGCCGCCCTCGCCGGTCTTGCAGAAGCCCAGGATCTCGAGCTGGCGGATCACCGTGAAGGTGAAGCAGTCGTAGATCTCGGCCACGTCGACGTCCTTCGGACCGACACCCGCCATCGCGAAGGCGCGCGGCGCGGCTTTCACCAGGCCGAACTCCAGCAGGTCGGGCCGCTGCGCGATCGAAGCGGGCGACTCGGGATGCCCCTCGGCCGTGCCGGCAATCGTGACCAGCGGCTTCCTGAGGTCCTTCGCGCGATCGGAGGCGCTGATGATGACCGCCGCGCCGCCGTCGCTCTCCAGGCTGCAGTCGAACAGGCGGAACGGATCGGAGATCATGCGCGAGGCGTGATGGTCTTCGACGGTCAGCGGCTTGTTCATCACGACGTTGCCGTTGAGGATCGCATGCTGGCGCGTGACGACCGCCACTTCGGCGAACTGGCGCGAAGTCGTGCCGTAGAGTTCCATGTGGCGGCGGGCGCCCTGGGCGTAGAGCTGGGCCGGCGCGAACATGCCGATCGGCGCTTCGAACTCGGCGGCTTGCGCGAACACCGGGAACTGCTGCAGGCGAGTCGAGACGCGCGAGCCGGAGTACCCCGTGCGGCCGACCGAGATCAGCACGTGCTTGCAGACGCCGGTCGTCACCGCCATCGCCGCCATCTGGATCGCCGCCACGCAGGTGGCGCCGCCCATCGGGATGAAGGCCGAGAGCGTGAGATCCTTCAGGCCGAGATTGGCGATGAAGTCCTCGGCGATGGCGCCGCCCGGAAAGTACGGAATGACGCCATCGACGTCGCGCGGATCGATCCCGGCATCGTCGAGTGCCTTGAGACTGGCCTCGAGCTGCAGCGCGAGCCCGCTCTTGGTCGTGCCGCGCGTGTACGCGGTTTCACCAATGCCGCTCACGGCCGCCTTGTCGCGAAGCGGATGCACCATCTTGATTTCCTCCGGCGCGCATTGTGCCGGAAGCGGCGCATCAGGCAATCAGTCTGCGCGGATATTTCCCGCGACAATCACCTCGCGCCAGCGCGGCAGTTCCTTGGCGATGAGCGCGGTGTAGCCCGCCGCGCCCAAGGTGCCGGGCCGGATGCCGAGCTTGTCGAACCGCTCCTTGATCTCGGCGCTCTGCAGCGCCGTGGCGATTTCGACCTCCCATCGCTTGGCGATCTCGGGCGGGATTCCGGCCGGTGCCGAGAAGCCGAACCAGTTGGTCGCCACGACCTCGGGGAATCCCGCCTCGCGAAAGGTCGGCACATCCGGCAGGGTCGGCGCGCGCTGATCCTCGCTCACCGCCAGCGGCTTCATGCGCTTGGAGGTGAAATAGCCGCTCGCCGTCGGCAGGCTCTCCATCAGCGCCGTGATCTGGCCGCCCATCAGGTCGTTCATCGCCGGTGCCGAGCCGCGATAGGGAATGTGCGTGAGCTGTACCTTGGTCGACAGCGCGAGCAGCTGGCCGACCAGGTGGTTCATCGTGCCGTTGCCGCCCGACCCGTAGGTCACCTCGCCGGGCTTGGCGCGGGCCATCTCGATCAGCTCCTTCACCGACCCGATCGTCGAGGTTCCGTTGACCGCCAGCACGGTCGGGAAGGTGCCGACCAGGTGGATGTGCGTGAAGTCGGCCAGCGGATCGTAGGGCACGTCCTTGTAGAGGACCGGGCCGATGCCGTGCGACGCGGCACTGGAGATCATGACGATGTGGGCATCGCCGCGCGCCTTGGCCACGATATCGGCTCCCAGCATCCCACCGGCGCCGGGCTTGTTCTCGACGACGATCGGTTGGCCGAGCTTTGTGCCGAAATACTCGGCCAGCGCCCGCGACATGATGTCGGCCGCGCCCGCGGGCGGGAAGTTGACGATCCAGCGGATCGGCTTGGTCGGCCAGGGCGCGGGAGTGGCGGTCTGCCCCGCGGCGATGCTCGGAGAGGCGGCGGCGGCCGAACCTGCGATCAGGAGATGACGTCGAGAAAGCATGGTTCTTGCTGAGCCTCCGGGGCCGTCGGGCTGTTAATGGGCGATGGCATGGTGCAACATGCGTGCCGGCCGCCGCCGGCGACTGGAGTGATGATGGATTTCGACCTTGTCTTGCGCGATGTGCGGCTTCCCGACAGTACGCCCGATCAACCGACCACCGACATCGGCGTCGTCCAGGGCCGTATCGCCGCCATAGCGCCGAAGCTGGGCGGCAGCGCCCGGGAAGAATACAAGGGCCACGGCCGCCTCGTCTGCTCCGGCTTCGTCGATACCCATATCCATCTCGACAAGGCCTGCATCCTCGGCCGCTGCGAACACAACACCAAGCGCATGCCGCACCTGGCGATGGAGCGCGTGTCGGCGGTCAAGCACACGATGACGGTCGAGGACGTGTTCGAGCGCGCCTCGGCGACCATCGAGAAATGCATCGGCCACGGCGCCACCCGCATGCGCCCCCATTGCGAGGTCGATCCCAAGATCGGGATGCGCGGCTTCGAGGGCGTCAAGGCGCTGGTCGACAAGTACAAGTGGGCGATCGACATCGAGATCTGCGTCATGCCGCAGGAAGGCCTGACCAACAATCCCGGCACCGACGAGCTGATGGTCGAGGCGCTGAAGAACGGCGCGAGGGTCGTTGGCGCGGCGCCCAGCTACGACAGCGACAGCGCCGCCCAGATTCATCGCGTCTTCGAACTGGCCCGCGAGTTCGATGCCGATATCGACATGCATGTCGACAGCGGCCCCACCGCCGAGCATCTCGACACGCTGCTGGTCTGCGATCTCGCCGAGAAATACAAATGGGGCGGCCGGGTCGCCGTCGGTCATGTCGGCAAGCTCTCGACCATGCCGTTCAAGGACCTCGACAAGGTCGCGCGGCGCATGGCCGACACCGGCGTCGCCGCGACCGTGCTGACCGCGACCGATCTCTATCTCGGCGGGCGCCACACCGACCACAACGTGCCGCGCAACGTCCTCGACCTGAACTTCCTGACCGAGCGCGGAGTCACCTGCTCCGTCGCCTCCAACAACATCCTCAATCCGTTCACGCCGTTCGGCGACGGCCAGCTGCTGCGCCAGGTCAACATGCACGCGATCGTCACCCAGCGCGCCAACGACGACGAGGTGAAGGCGCTGTGGGACATGACGACCAAGACGGCCGCCAAGCTGATGCGCAAGGACGATTACGGCATCGCCGTCGGCGGACCGGCGGACCTCGTGGTCCTCGATGCCCCCGATTCGGTCATGGCGCTCAGGACCATCGCGCCGGTACTGGCCGCCTACAAGAACGGCCGCCGCACCGTGACGCGCACCCCCGTCGAACTTCACCGGCCGTAATCGATTTCAAGAAGAGGAAGCTATGTCGAAAGAAGAACTCGTCTCCCTGTCGTCGGTGGAGATGCGCCGCCGCATCGGCACCAAGGAAATCTCGCCGGTCGAACTGCTCGACGCCTGCCTCGAGCGCATCGAGGAGGTGAACCCCGCCGTCAATGCCGTGACCGCGATGTGCGTCGACCGCGCGCGCAAGGAAGCCAAGGCCGCCGAGACCGCGGTGCGCCGCGGTGAGGACCTGCCGCTGCTGCACGGCCTGCCGACGGGTATCAAGGATCTCGAGGAGACCAAGGACCTCCTCACCACCTACGGCTCGCCGCTCTATCGCGACTATGTACCGGGCTACGACAACGTCATGGTGAGCCGCGTGCGCGCCGCGGGCGCGGTCGTCGTCGGCAAGACCAACGTGCCGGAATTCGGCGCCGGCTCGAACAGCCGCAACCCGGTCTGGGGCGCCACCGGCAATCCCTTCAACCCGATGCTGAACGCCGGCGGCTCGTCGGGCGGCTCGGCCGCCGCGCTGGCCACCGACATGCTGCCGGTCTGCACCGGCTCGGACACCGGCGGCAGCCTGCGCAACCCCGCTGCCTTCTGCGGCGTCGTGGGCTTCCGCCCCTCGCCCGGCATGGTCGCGGTCGAACGGCGCGCCATGGGCTGGACGCCGATCTCGGTGCTGGGCCCGATGGGCCGCAGCGTCGCCGATGTCTGCCTGCTGTTCGCCACGCAGGTCGGCCAGCATGACAGCGATCCGCTGTCCTTCCCGCTCGAGCCGGAAGCTTATGCCGATCCGTGGCCCGTGGATCTCGGCAGCCTGCGGGTCGCCTACACCGAGGATTTCGGCGGCGCCCCGGTCGAGAAGTCGATCCGCCAGACCTTCCGCGAGAAGATCAAGGCGATGAAGCCGTTCTTCCGCAGCCTCGACAAGGTGGACGTCGACTATGGCGACGCCGACCGCTGCTTCGACGTGATCCGCGCCGTGAGCTTCCTGTCGCGCTACCACGATGCCTACGCCAACAAGCGAGAGATGCTCGGGCCGAACATCATCGCCAACTACGAGCTCGGCGCGAAGCTCAGCCTGGCGGACTTCGCCTGGGCCCATGGCGAGCAGACCCGGATCTTCCGGGCCTTCCAGGAGATCTACAAGGAGTACGACCTGGTCATCGGCCCGACCGTCGGCTTCTCGCCCTTCCCCTGGAAACAGCTCTACATCGAGGAGATGGATGGCAAGAAGCTCGGCACCTACTACCACTGGATGGCGACCAAGTACTTCGTCACCCTGACGTCGAACCCCGCCGTCTCGCTGCCCTGCGGCGTCGACGACAAGAAGATGCCGTTCGGCCTGCAGGTGGTCGGCCGCTTCCGCGGCGACGGCGAAGTGCTGGGTGCCGCCCATGCCATGGAGCAGGCGTTCAAGACCAACCCGGTGCTTGCCCGGCCGCTGCCCAACATCGCCAAGCTGCACAAGCCGGTGCCGGCCCTAAAGTCGATCGTCACGCATCCGCCCAAGCTCAACGCCAAGGTCGCGCGCGGCCCGGCGCCCGGCGCCCTTTAAGAGCCCTGTGTAGAGAAACGAAGGCGGCGAACGCCCGGCAGCCCCAGCGGTTGCCGGGCGTTCTGCTTTACACAACTTCATATTTTCGCCCGGCCGATGCCACTTCCGGCGCCGTACCTCGTTCTAGAGGCAAGCACCTGTCGCGAGACACGGTTCGACCCCAAACGGAGGTAGCGATGAACAAGCTTAAGTTCGTGATGGCGGCGGGCCTGCTGGCCGCGACCGCGGCGTGCACCCAGACCGGCTACGACAATTCGTACGCCTACAACAGCGGGTACAATACACGACCCGTCTATAACAATGCCTACAACAACGCCCCCCGTCCGGCCTACGGCGGCAACTACGCCTACAACAACGCGGGCTACAACAATAACGGCTACTATGCCCGCCCGCCGAACCCGCGCGGTCCCAATGGCGACTACGACCGCGACGGCGTTCCGAACAAGCGCGACATCGATGCCAATGGCGACCATATCCCGGACGCCTTCCAGCGCTAGTCACACGCGACACGAGAACGGCTCCCGGAGAAATCCGGGAGCCGTTTTTGCGTCCGGTCACCACTCGATCACGGCTCGCCTTCATTAAGACGCCGTTGCGTCCCCGGCCCGCCGCCGTCACTCGCGACTCTGCTGTCATGGGAACGTCCCCATCGACATCGGGCGTTCCTCTTGGAGGGACAGAATGCGCTGCGTCAGTTGGCTCGCCGCCGCGAGCCTTGTGATGGTGACGGCGGGGTGCGTTGAACAGTCGGGCTATCCGACGACTTATGGCTACAGCCCGGGATACGGGTCGAACTATGGTTACTCGGGTTATTCCAACAACTATGTCAGCCAGCCAGCCTACTACCGGCCGGCCCCGACCTACTACGCACCGCCGCCGCCCCGGCCGCAGGTGATCACCCAGACGCGCTATGTGCCGGTGCCTGTGGCCCCGCCGAGGCCGCAGTATCATCGGGCGAGGGACAGCGACCGGGACGGCATTCCCGACCGCTACGACCGCGACCGTAACGGCGACGGCGTGCCCGACAGATACCAGCGCTCGCGCTGGTGATCGGCCAAACGAAGCTTGGCGACTTCAACGGCGCTTGGCGCCGCGGATCTCGGCATCGTGCTGGCCGAGCGTCGGCGCCGGGCGGCGGACGCCGCCCGGCGTCGCCGACAGCTTGAGCGGCACGCCCAGCGTCTTCTGCTTGCCGGCCTTGGCGTGTTCGACTTCGGCCACCATTCCCCGCGCCAAGATCTGCGGATCGGCGAAGACCTCGTCGTGATGCAGCACCGGCCCGGCCGGGATGCCTTCCTTCTCCAGCGTCGCCATCCAGTCGTCGGTCGTGCGCTTGACGATCTCGGCCTGCAGGATGGCGACGATCTGTTCGTTGTTCTTCACCCGGTCGGCATTGGCCTTGAAGCGCGGATCCTCGGGCAATTCCGGCCGGCCGATCAGGGCGCACAGCCTGCGGAAGAAGTTCTGCTGCGCCCCGCCGATGGTCAGCCAGCCATCCGCCGTCTGGAACACCTGATAGGGCGAGGAACCGCGATGCGCCTGGCCGAGCTTCTCCGGCCGGATCCCGTTGGCGAAGAAGTTGGCGGCCTCGTAAACGCCCAGCGATACCGTGGCCTCAAGCAGAGACGTCTCGACCCACTGCCCCTCGCCGGTCTTGTGACGCGCCTGCAGCGCGCTCAGCACGCCGATGGTGAGATAGAGGCCGGCGCCCACGTCGGAGATGGCGAGCGGAATGCGGTAGGGCGGACCGTCCTTCGGACCCGTGACCGACATCAGGCCCGACATGGCCTGGATGATCAGGTCGAAGCCGCCGCGCGCGGCATAGGGACCGGTCTGGCCGAACCCGGAGATCGAGCCCAGCACCAGCCGCTTGTTGCGCGCATGCAGTGCGTCCCAGCCGAGGCCCAGCCGCTTCATCACGCCGGGCCGGAAATTCTCCAGCACCACGTCGGCACCGTCGACCAGGTCCCAAAAAACTTTCAGATCGTCCTCGTTCTTGAGGTCGAGCTTCAGGCCGCGCTTGTTTCGGTTCCACAGCATGAAGGGCGCCGACTCGCCTTCGACGAACGGCGGCGCGCCGCGCATTGAATCGCCCTGCGGGCTCTCGATCTTGATGACATCGGCGCCCATGTCGGCGAGCTGCATGCCGCAGAAGGGACCGGAGAGATGGGTCGTGAGATCGAGGACGACCAGACCGTCGAGAGCGCCTGCCATATTGCCTATCCCAGGAGTTTGCGAAGATCGTCGAGCGTGTCGGCCCATTTGCTGACACCGAGATGGTTGGACACCAGGCGGCCTGCCTGCACGATCAGGAAGCGCGGTGCGCCGCTCTTGCGCGGGATCTGGGCGAGGATGGCGCCGAGGTCGCCCGGCCAGTAGCGCTCCTGATAGGCCTCGCGGAAGCGCGCGGCCTCCACCTCTTCCCAGACGACCTGGCGAAACTCGGGCGAGGCGATCCAAGTATCGAGGTACTCGCGCTTCCAGCGCACGCAGGGCGGACAGTCCGGGCCGCCGATCAGGATCACCCTGATCTCGGCCGGCGCGGCGCGCGTCTGACCATTTGCGGTCGCCGCGACAGCGAGTCCGGCGAAAAGAAGCGCGCGGCGATTCATATCCGGTAATGTAGGCCCGCATGGCACGCGCGACCAAACTCTCTCTCGTCACCCTGGGTGATTTCTTCCATTTCGCCGTGGCGCGTTTTCGCGCTGCGCGCCTGGCCTATGGCCACGGTACGACCAACGCGGTCGACGAAGCGGCTTTCATGGTGCTGGAGGCGCTGCGTCTTCCCATCGCCCGTATCGACCCTTGGCTCGACCTCGTGCCGACGGAACCGGAGAAGGCGCGTCTCATGACCCTGATCGAGGCGCGGATCGGGCTGCGCATGCCGGCTCCCTATCTGCTCGAAGCCGCCTACATGCACGGCGTGCGGTTCCACATCGACCGCCGGGCGCTGATCCCGCGCTCCTTCATCGGCGATCTTCTGGCCGGTGGCGCCCTGCCGACCGCGAAGCCGCGCCGCATCCTCGATCTCTGCTGCGGCTCCGGCTGTCTCGCCATCCTCGCGGCGCTGGCCTTCCCGCGCGCGAAGATCGATGCCGTCGACCTGTCGGCCGGCGCGCTGGCACTCGCCCGGCGCAATGTGGCGACGCACCGGCTGGGCGATCGCATCACGCTCCACCGCGGCGATCTCTTCAAGCCGCTGCAGGGGCAGCGCTACGACCTCATCATCAGCAACCCGCCCTATGTCGACGCCGGCGGCATGGCGAAGCTGCCGCCCGAGTTCCGGCACGAGCCGCGGATGGCGCTCGCGGCCGGCGCCGACGGGCTGGACCTCGTCCATCGCATCCTCTCGGAAGCGCCGAAGCATCTGACGAAGAGCGGCGGCCTGGTATGCGAGATCGGCCGCGGCCGCCCGCCGCTCGAAGCCGCCTACCCCCGGCTGCCCTTCATCTGGCTCGACACCGAACTCAGCGAAGGCGAGGTCTTCTGGCTGTCGCGCAGCGACCTGGCCTAGGTCGCGTCGCCGAGGCAGATCCCGAGGGCGCGCGCCGTGCAGATGAGCGTGCCGTCGGGATCGACGGTGCGCGACCTGCCGACGACCGTCGACAAGGGCACGTCGATCACCTGACGGTTCCACCAGGCCACCATGTGGTCGGCCTTGCCTTCGGCCAGCAGATCGACCGCGCGCACGCCCAGCGCCGAGGCGAGCAACCGGTCCTCCGCCGTCGGCATGGCGCCGCGTTGGACATGCCCCAGGACGGTGGCGCGCGCCTCCGCACCGGTCGCCTTGGCGAGCCGCTTGGCCAGCCATTCGCCGACGCCGTGATCGGGCGCGTCAACCGAAGGATCCGCCGCCTCGTCGGACTGACCGGCGGCTTCCGCCACGACCACCAGCGCCGACGTATGGCCGGCCGCCCGCAGGGCCGCGATGTGGCGAACCACGTTCTCAAGCCGCCACCGAACCTCGGGGATCAGCACGACGTCGGCGCCGCCGGCGATGGCGGCCGCGATGGCGATGTGACCGGCATCGCGGCCCATCACCTCCAGCACCATCGTGCGCTCGTGGCTGGCGCCGGTCGGCTGCAGGCGGTCGAGCGCTTCGGTGGCGATCGCGACGGCGGTCGAGTAGCCGATCGCCCGTTCGGTCTGGTCGACATCGTTGTCGATGGTCTTGGGAATACCCACGAAGGGGATACCCGAGGGATCAAGCAGTTTGCGCAGGATGGCGAGGCTGCCGTCGCCGCCGACGCCGATCAGCCCGTCGAGGCCGAGCTGCTTCAGCCCGTCGACCATCTCGGCCGACCGGTCCTTGCGGCTGCCGTCGGGCATCGGAAAGGAGAAAGGGTTGCCGCGATTGGTGCTGCCGAGGAACGTGCCGCCCTGCCGCGCCAGCGCGGCGCTGAGCCGGTCGGGGTCGAGCGTCACCGCCTCCACGGGGCGCTCCAGCAGGCCCAGCGTGCCGTAGCGCAGGCCGACCGTCGTCCAGCCATGACCATGATGAGCCCGCAGCGCCACCGCCCGGATCGTGGCGTTGAGCCCGGCACAGTCGCCGCCGCTGGTGAGAATGCCGATGCGCTTCGTCATCTGGATACTCCTGGCTGCCGCGAGCACGACAGGTTGAAAGAACCGATCAATCTTGAAGACGGCCGTGACCGGTGCAGGATAACGACATGAAGAAGCACTATCACACCTTCGCCGGCTACAATGCCTGGGCCAACCGCCGGCTCTATGACGCCGCGGCCGCACTCGGCGATGCCGAGTACCGCGCCGATCGTGGCGCCTTCTTCAAGTCGATGCACGGCACGCTCAATCACCTGCTGGCCACCGATCGCATCTGGATGAAACGCTTCACCGGCGAAGGCGATGCGCCGGACCGTCTCGACGCGATCGTGCATGAGGGTTTCGCCGAATTGCGGGCCGCGCGTGAGGCCGAGGACCGGCGCATCGTGGCGTGGATCCACGGTCTCGACGAGACGAGGCTCGCCGGCGCCATCCGCTACCGGCGCGTTTCCAGTCCCGACGAATTCGTGCAGGAGCTGATGCCGGCCCTGGACCACTGGTTCAACCACCAGACCCATCATCGCGGGCACGCGCACATGATCCTGACGAGTCTCGGCAGGCCCGCGCCGGAACTCGACCTGCTCTACTATCAACGCGAGGTCGCCGCGGGTCGCTGAACTCTACTGGAGTTCGCAGACCGACCGCTGGCGATCCGGCCCCGGCCAGCGCGAATCGCAGACGGCGAGAGGCTCGCCTTCGGTGCCGTAGAGGACGCTGGTCCAGGTCCCGTCTTCCACGGGGCGCACGATCATCGCCGCGAAATCGCGCAGCCCGACGACCCAGGCCGGGCCCCTGTCGAGACCTTCGACGCGGATCGGGGCTTTTGGATTCTCCGGCGACGGTGGCGGCTGCACATGCGACAGCTCCATGCCGCCGGTGCCGACCGCCAGATGGGGCGGATGCGCTCCCTCGAAGCCGATCGCCTGGAACCGGTGCATGTGACCCGCAATGACCGCGGTCACATGGGATGGCAGGCCGCGGCCGAAGACGCGGTGGACGGCCTCGCGCTGGGTCTCGTTGATGAAGCCGTAGGGAGTTAGGCCGATCGGCCCACCCTTGTCGCGCTTCACCACCGCCCAGATCGGCCGATGGGTCACCACCCAGGTCGGGGTCGCATCCTCGTCGAGCATCCGCGCCACGTCGCGATACTGCGTGATGTAGGTCTCGAGATTGTAGAGCACCGCGTCGGCGGCGTTCGCCGAATCGACGGCGATGATGTTCAGCCTGCCGAGCTTCAGCCGGAACGGCGCATTGGCGACGATCGGAAAAGGCAGTCCCGCGAAAGGCTGGGCCGGCGGCGCGGGCCAGGCGCCCGGGCGCCAGTCCGCCGGCAGTTGCGGCGGGCATTCCTTCTGGTGGTGTCCCGGCCCGAGCAACGGCGAACCGGCATCGAGCAGGTAGAACCAGCCGGGACCGCCGCGGCTGCAGAGCTCGTGGTTGCCGCGACTGAACAGCCACGGCGCGGCGACCAGGAGTTTGGCGGCCGGCCTGAAGAAATCGTCGCGCCAGTTGGTCCATCTGTCCGGGTTCGGGCTCCCCTCGATGTTCTGGCTCCAATAGGCGGCGCCAATCGGCAGGCTGGCAATGTCCTCGTCGTCGAGATCGCCGGTGTCGTAGACATTCACGCGGAGCGGCGCGGCATAGCCGGTGAGGCTGGGTGGCAGCACCAGGCCCCGCTCGGTGCCACGATAGTTGTAGTCGCCGACATGCACGATCAGGTCGGGGCGCTTGTCGGCCTCTTCGTGCGATAGGACGCCGAACGGCCACACCTTGGCGAACCCGTCGCCATCACAGGGTTGCGGCTTGGCCGGCGTCTCGCCGCGGCAGCCGCTGTCGCCGATCAGCGCGACGCGGCGCGGCGTGCCCAGCGAAACGGTCGGCAGGTCGATGCGACGATCGCCCAGGAAGACACTGCCCGCCTCGCCCACCGGATAGAGCGCCTCGCAGACCGTCACGGCGTCGAAATGACCGCCCGGCGGGCGGCGGCGCTGCGCCATCGCCGTGGAGACGCCACCCACCGTGGAGCGCAGGACCGGACACGCCGTCGTCCATTCGGCGACGCTGCGCACCATCGGCACGGGCCTTCCGTCGCTGCCCTCCGCCAGCAGCACGAAAGCGAAGAAGTCCCGCGACGCGGTCTGGGCATGCGCGCCGAAGCCGGCGAACAAGAGAGCAAGAACGATGCAGACGATACGCATTGGTCACGAACTCCGGAGAGACCGTTGTATCCGCGGGACCGGCCTGCTCAACCGAAATCGGGCGGGGGGTGCGTGATCGCGGGACGTCAGGCCTGGCCGACGGACTTGGCCAGCCTCAGGAAGGCTTTCAGAAGGACGTTCGGATCGTCCTTGCGATAGATCGCATAGAGTTTCGACAGCACCCTTCTGCTGCGGACCGTCAGAGGCCGATAGATGACACGCGGCAGATGCAGGCTTCGAATGCAATCGGCCACCACCGTTACGCCAAGACCGGCAGCGACCAGGCTGACGGCCGTCTGCATTTCGCCGGTATCCTGGTCGATATGCGGGTAGTAACCTGCGGCGCGGCACATATCGACGATCTCATCGGCAACGCTCGGTGAGGTGTTGCCCCGGTAGAGCACGAACTTGTCGTTCTCGAGTTTCTCCAGCGGCACCACCTTGAGCGCCGCCAGCGGATGGCGTTCGTGCAGCGCCACGATGAACGGTTCGCGGTGAATGGCTTCCGATGCCATGTCGCGCTCGCGGACCGGCGAGCGGGTCAGGGCCAGGTTGATCTTGCCTCCCGCAAGGGCCGCGATCTGCTCCGCCTTGATCAGGTGCTGCATCTCCAGGCGCACCTGCGGGAACTCGCGATGGAACTGCTCGAGGATGCGCGGAAAAATTCCAAGCGAGGCCGATCCGGCCATTCCCAGCACGATCCGCCCGACTTCGCCCTGGGCGACGCCCTTTGCATGCTCCGTCGCGCGATCGAGCGCGGCAAACATTTCCCGGACGTCATGGTGAAAGGCGGCGCCCGCCTCGGTCAGCTGGACTCGCTGGTTGGCGCGCACGAACAGGGCGATGCCCAGCTCCTGTTCGAGCGCCTGGATCTGGCGACTGAGCGGCGGTTGGGAGAGGTTCAGCCGTGCTGCTGCCTTGACGAAATGAAGCTCCTCGGCAAGCACCAGGAAGTACTTGAGCTGGCTGATCTTCATTGTGGCGTCGCGGCTCGCGGCATGGCGCAACGCTGACACAGGACGCGACGATGAGCCAGTTCGTGACGAAAAGGCTAGATGTGCCGGCCAGCCTGCCGCCAGTAGGGCTCGCGCAACAGGCGCTTCTGGATCTTGCCGGAGTCCTGGCGCGGCAGCTCCGCCCGGATTTCCACGTGGCGCGGCAACTTGAAGCCGCTGAGCCGCCCCATCAGGAAAGCCTTGATCGCCGCCGGCTCGAGCGGTGCATCGGGATAGGGCTCGACAAGCGCCAGCAGGGCTTCGCCGTACTCGGCGTCGGGGATGCCGAAGACGGCGCAATCCTTCACGCCCGGCATACCGCTCAGCACCGATTCGACTTCCGCCGGATAGACGTTCGCACCGCCGATGATCACCATGTCTCGCTTACGGTCGCAGAGGAACAGGAACCCGGCCTCGTCGCGGTAGCCGATGTCGCCCAGGGTGACGAGTCCATCGCGCTCGACCTCGCGACGCCTGTCTTCCAGGCCATGATAGGTGAAGTCGGGATAGTGGCGGAGTCGCGCGAAGATCTCGCCGGGAACGCCGGCCGGACAATCGTTGCCGTTCTCGTCGAGGATATGCACGACTGCATGATCGGTCGGCTTGCCGACGGTACCGGGGCGTTCGAGCCAGTCGGCCGAGGTGCCGAAAGCGATCGGCCCCGTCTCGGTCCCGCCGTAGAACTCGTTGATCACCGGCCCCCACCATTCGATCATCCGGCGCTTGACGTCCGCTGGACAGGGTGCGGCGGCATGCAGAACGAAGCGCAGAGAGGACAGGTTGTAGCGACGGCGTACGTCGGCGGGCAGGCCGAGCAACCGGACGAACATGGTCGGCACCATGAACAGGCTGGTGATGCGATGCTCCTCGATCTGCGCCAGCAACGCTTCGGGCTCGAAGCGCGCCATCAAGACGAGGAGTTCCGCCGTTGCGGCGGCGCTGAGCGCAATGCCGTTCGGGGCGCCGTGATAGAGCGGCCCCGGCAGCAGGATCCGCGCATCGCGGACGACGCCATAGACCGTGCGCCGCGTCTCCGTCATGAGCCGCTGCTGCTCCGGCGTCGGCGCGAAGCGGCGAACACCCTTGGGCTTTCCGGTCGTGCCCGACGTGTAGAGCATGCTTTGGGACATCACCTCGGGGTGACCTGCATGAGCCCCCTGGGCCTGCAGCCAGTCGCTCCAGTTCTGCGCCGGGGCGCGAGGAGCGACGGTGGCGGGATCGATCCGATAGGCCTCGATGACATCGGACGGGGTCTCGACGGCAAAGACCGTGAGTCCCTCCAGCATGCCTGCCTCGAGAGGCACGAGCAGATCGGCATGCGCGACGAGTATCTTCGCGCCGCTGTCTTCGAGGATGTACGCGACCTCGGAGGGCGTCGAATGCCAGCTGATCGGCACGGCGTAGGCTCCGACATGGGTCGCCGCGAGGCTCGCTTCGAGGAAGGCGATATCGTTGCGCATCAACAGCGCGACCGCATCGCGCCTTCCCACTCCCATCGCGGCAAAGCCGCCGGCCGCCTTCCGGGCACGGGCCTGCAGCTCGCGACGCGACATCGACCGATCGGCCTGCCTGAACTCGGCCACGACGTCAGACCCAGCCGCGCTTGAGCCACCGCCCGCCATCGACCATGAAATCGCAGCCTGTGACGAAGTCTCCGCCCGGCGAGGCAAGGAACGCGCAGGCATTGGCGATGTCGTCGACCAGGCCGAAGGTGCCCATCGCCATGCGCTCGTACTCGTGATCGGCAATGCCGCGGTCCTCGTACAGCCGCTTCAGGCCCTCGGTTCCGGCGATCGGGCCGGGCAGGACGTTGTTGACCCGGATGCCGTAGCCGCCCCATTCGACGGCGAGGCTTCGGGTCAGCGAGAGCACGCCCGCCTTGGCCGAGGCGGCGTGGGCACTGCCGGGCCAGCCGGACAGGGCCTGGGGAACGGTGATGTTGATGATGCGGCCGCCGTGGGACGAGGCCTTGAGCCCGGGCAGGGCGGCCTGGCAACCGTTGAAGGTCCCGTTCAGGTCGATGTCGATGACGGCCCGCCATCCGTTCTCGGACAGTTGCTCGGTCGGACAATGAAAGTTGCCGGCGGCATTGTTGACCAGGATGTCCAGGCAGCCGAACCGGCTGACGATCCCGTCGACGGCTTCGCGCATCGCCGCATGGTTACGGACGTCGACCGCGATCGTGACCAGCTCCGCGGCGGGCAGGTCGCGAAGCAGCTCCGCGCGCGCTTCCGCAAGCTTTTCTTCGCGTCGCCCGATCAGGGCGACCGTCGCGCCGAGCTCGGCAAAACTCCGGACAATGCCGAAGCCGATGCCCGAGCTGCCGCCGGTGACGAGGGCGATCCTCCCCTGCAGGAGATCGTCACGGAAGATGCGCGGCCGTCTTTCCGTGCCCGCATAGGGATCGGGCCGGGCTGTCACGTGGGGCGTATTCATGTTTCCTCACCGTCTGTCGCGCGCTTCTGTCGAGCGGCCAACCCTAGGCAACCGGAGCCCCGCCTTCCCAATATTTTCCCGGTATCGATCCATGCCCTTTCGATATTGGCGATGCCGGAGCCTCGCGAACAAACTGAAGTCCACGGTCCGGCGCACAAGACCGGGCCATCGGGAGGCAACAATGAAGAGATTGATCACATTGGCCGTGGCCATGGTGGCTATGGCGGCCACGGCGCCGGCACAGGCCCAGGACTATCCCAACCGGCCGATCCGGCTAGTCACCCTGGGAACGCCGGGCACGGCCAGCGACGTGCTGGTTCGCACGGTCGGCAAGCGGCTTTCGGAAAAACTCGGCCAGCCGGTCGTCGTCGACAACAAGCCCGGTGCCGACGGCGTGATCGCCGCCGCCGACGTAGCGAAGGCACCGCCCGATGGCTACACGCTGCTGTTCGCCTCCAACAGCCCGATCGCGGCGGCCCCTGCCCTGCGCAAGTCGCTGCCCTACGATCCGATGGTGGATCTCACGCCGATCACGATGGTCGGCTACTTCACTTTCTTCCTGTATTTGAATGCGGAAGTGCCGGCCAAGACGCTGGCCGAGCTGGTCGCCTACGCCAAGGCCAATCCGGGGAAGCTCTCCTACGGCAGCGGCAACACCACCGGCAGCGTCGGCGTTGCGCAGATCGCGGCGCTGACCGGCACCCAGATGGTCCACGTCCCCTACAAGGGCGAGCCGCAGGCGATCGTCGATCTCCTGGCCGGCCGCATCGACATGATGATCGGCACGCCGACGACCGGCCTCAGCCATGTCAGGAGCGGCAAGCTGCGGGCGATGGTGACGACCCTGAAGCAGCGCTCGACGATCCTCCCCGACGTTCCGACGATCTACGAGGCCGGCCTGCCGCAATTCACGATCACCTCCTGGGGCGGCATGTTCGGTCCGGCGAAGATGCCCAGGGAGATCGTGGCGCGCCTCAACAAGGTGCTGATCGAAGTCATTCAGGAGCCGGATGTGGCCAAGGTCCTGGAGGCGCAAGGCTTTGCGCTGGCGACATCGACGCCAGAGGAGCTGGGCGCCTATCTCAAGGGTCAGATCGAGGCTTGGAAAGTATCCGCGCGCGCGGCCGGCATCGAACCGGAATAAGACAAGGCGGCTGGAACAGGCATCCGGGAAATGGTGGGCGCACCAGGGCTCGAACCTGGGACAAGCTGATTAAGAGTCAGCTGCTCTACCAACTGAGCTATGCGCCCCCCGTTTCAGGGGTCATTGCCCGGAAGGCGGCGGCTATACCAAGGCTGTTCCGGCTTGTCGATAGACTCTTTTGAAGGAAATTTTGAAGGCCCGCCTAGCGGGTCCGGGGGAGCTGGGCGTCGCGGTAGACATTGACCCCGATCAGCAGTCCGCACGCAAACATCACCGACAGGAGAGCGGTGCCGCCGTTGCTGACCAGCGGCAGCGGCACGCCAACGACCGGCAGCATGCCCATCACCATGGCGGTGTTGATGAACATGTAGAGGAACAGCATCGCGGTCACGCCCAGCGCCAGCAGGCGGCCGAAATGATGCTGGCTGCGGAAGGCGATGGAAAAGCCCCAGAGCACGACCAGCGCGAACAGGCCGAGCAGGACGAGCGCGCCGGCCATGCCCCATTCCTCGACGAAGGTCGTGAAGATGAAGTCGGTCTGCTTCTCGGGCAGGAAGTTGAGCGAAGATTGCGTACCCTTGAGGAAGCCCTTGCCGAACATGCCGCCCGAGCCGATGGCGATCTTCGACTGGGTGATGTGGTAGCCGGCGCCCAGCGGATCGCGGTCGGGATCGAGGAAGGTGAGCACCCGCTTCTTCTGGTACTCGTGCATCAGCGACCAGGCGATCGGCAGGCAGGCCACGGCGCTGATACCGGCCGCCAGGAACATCCAGATCCGCACGCCGGCCACGAACAGGAGCGCGCCGCCGCCCATCAGCACCATCATCGCCGTGCCGAGGTCGGGCTGGACCATCACAAGGCCGACCACGACCAGGATCATGGCGAGCGGCGGCAGGGTGTAGAGGAACTGCCCGGCCTGCTCGCGCCGCAGCCCGTGATAGTAGCGCGCGATCACCATGATGACCGCCACCTTGGCGATTTCCGAGGGCTGGATCTGGATCGGGCCGAGCACCAGCCAGCGCTGCGCGCCCATGCCGATCTTGCCGATCACGTCGACCGCCACCAGCATCAGCACGGACACGATGTAGATCGGCCAGGCGAGCGCCAGCCAGACCTTGGGATGGACCAGCGCGACCACCAGCATCAGCATCAGGGCCGAGCCGTAGCGCACCGCATGGCGCGCCGCCCAGGGTTCGAAGCGCCCCCCGGCCGCCGAGTAGAGCGCCAGCACGCCCACGCCGGCGATCGCCGTCAGCACCAGCACGAGGCCCCAGTTGATGCGCCAGATCTTCTCGGCAAAGCCGACCGGTGCCGGCGCGTCGAGCGAGGCGCTGCTGCTGCCCAGGGCGGCAAGGCTCATCGCGACGCCATCTTCTTGAAGCGGTCGGTGCGGCGCGACGGATCGCGCTTCATGGTCTCGACCAGCACGTCGCGGCCGATCGGGCCCGCGGTGGCGCCGCCCGCCTGCCCATGCTCGACGATCACGGCGCAGGCATAGCGCGGATTGTCGACCGGCCCGTAGCAGACGAAGAGCGCATGGTGGCGCAGGTGCCAGGGCAGCGAGGCCTGGGTGATGCCCATCTCGCGCTCACGCTCGGTGATGCGCTTGACCTGTGCCGTGCCGGTCTTGCCGGCGAAGGTGAACTCGGGCTGCTTGGAGCGCAGTGCATTGGCGGTGCCATGGCCGGTGTTGACCACGTCGGACATGCCCTGCCGGATCACCGCGAGATGCTGCGGGTTCAGACGCAGCGACGGCGCGGTGGGCTTGGTGCGCGGCGCCGGCGGCACCAGCTCCTCGCGCGGCGTGGCCTTGGCCAGCAGCAGGTTGGGCTGGACCTCATAGCCGCCGTTGGCGAGGCGCGCAGTCATGATGGCGAGCTGCAGCGGCGTCGCCGTCATATAGCCCTGGCCGATGCCGAGGTTGAACGTGTCGCCGTGCTGCCAGGCCTTGCCGATCTTCTCCTGCTTCCAGGCGCGGGTCGGCTGGTTGGCGGCGGACTCGCCGGGCAGGCCGAGTTCGCTCACCTTGCCGAAGCCCAGCCGCTGGGCCATGTCGCTCACGCGATCGATGCCGGCGCGACGCGCCGCCTCGTAGAAGAAGCAGTCGCACGACATGGCGATCGCCTCGGAGACGTTGGTCGAGCCGTGACCGCCCTTCAGCCAGCAATGGAACTTGATCTTGCCCAGCTCGAGGAAGCCGGGGCACGGCAGGCGCGTCCACGGGTCGATCACCTTGGCCTCGAGCGCGGCCAGCGCCGTCACCATCTTGTAGGTCGAACCCGGCGGATAGACGCCGGCGATCGCCTTGTTGTGCAGCGGCCTCTGGGGATCGTCGAGCAGGTCACGCCACTCCGCCTGCGTGATGCCGCGGGCGAAGGTCGAGGGATCGAAGCCGGGCGTCGAGACCATGGCGATCACGTCGCCGGTGATGACGTCGAGCACGACCACGGAGCCGCTCTGGTGCTCCTTCATCTTTTCGGCGGCGAAGCGCTGGATATCGAGATCGATGGTGAGCAGCGCATTTGCGCCCGGCTGGCCTTCCGTGCGGTCGAGCTCGCGGACGACGCGACCGACGGCATTCACCTCGACCTGGACGGCGCCGGCGCGGCCGCGCAGGTCGTCCTCGAGCGAGCGCTCGACGCCCTTCTTGCCGAACCGCATGGTCGCGAGTTGCAGCACCGGATCGTCGCGCCCGGCGAGATCCTCGTCGGCGACGCGACCGGTATAGCCCACGATGTGGCTCATCAGCTCGCCTTCGGGATAGTCGCGCGACTGGCCGAGATCGATGAACACACCGGGCAGGTCGGGCGCATTGAACTCGAGCCGGGCGACCTCCTCCCAGCCGAGATTCTCCCGCACCACGATGGGCTGCGCGTTGCGATTGCGGCGCAGCTCGCGCAGCAGCCGGGTCTTCTCGGTGTCGCCCAGGACCAGGATCTGATCGAGGCGCTCGACCAGCACGTCGACGCCACGGCCGCGGTCCGACGCCGCCATGGCGCGGAAATTGTTGCGGTTGACCGCCAGCGGTACGCCGCCGCGATCGAAGATCAGTCCGCGCGACGGCGGCAGCAGCCGCATGCTGACGCGGTTTTCCTCGGCCATCGAGGAGAAGCGGTCGGTCTCGACGACCTGGAGCTGGTAGAGGCGGCCGGCCAGCGCGGTCAGCAGAACGGCCTGCGCCCCGCCCAGCAGCAGGGCGCGACGCGTGAAGAGGCCGCTGCGTTCGCCGTCGCCTTTTCGGAAATGCTTCATGTCGTGGTCTCGCCGGGGCGCGCCGATCCGCGCGACAGCTCGGGCACGTTCAGCGGATCGCGGGCGCGGACGCGGGCGAGCAACGGCGCCAGCAACGGGTAGATCACGATCATCACGATATACTGCAACATCGCGGGCACCGGATCGATTGCCGCCCAGGTCCACAAGGTCGTGAAGGCCCAGACGAGTGCCACGTAACCCCAGCACAGGATGCAGAAGCCGATCCACTGGAACAGGAACGGAACGCCCACGAGATAGCGGCGGTTGGCGGTGACCGCGGCGCGGACCAGGATGAAGCCCAGCGCACTGATGCCGACGGGCGCGCCCGGGCCGCCCAAGAGAAGGTCCAGGAGGACGCCCATCACCAGCAGCAGCAGCCCCGGCAACCGCTCGGGCGTGGCCAGGCTGAACTGGAAGACCACCAGGACCGGCAGCAGCGGCAGCGTGTCCGACAGGTACGGCGCGCGCAGCGGCGCCAGGGTCAGCAGCACGAAGAAAAGGAGGACCGTGCCCGGAAGGGCGGCCCTGCCCCAGCGGTCGAGAATGGCGAGGGTGCCGTCGGCGCGCATGTCAGCGCACCCGCACGCCGGCGGGCGGCGCCGCCGGTGCCGGCGCCGCAGGCCCGACCAGGCCGGTCACGCCGTAATCGACGACACGGACGAACTCGAGCCGCGAGAAATCGGTGAACGGCCGGACGCGCACGGTACCTTCGCTGGTCTCGACGACCTCACCGACCGGAATGCCGACCGGGAAGCTGCCACCATGGCCCGAGGTGATGATGCGGTCCCCGGTCTGCACGCCGGCGATGCTCTGCAGGAGGGTGAGACGAAGCCGGGGCGAATTGTCGCCCGCCAGGATGGCGCGCTCGCGGGTGCGCTCGACCAGGACCGGCAGGCGCGAGTTGACGTCGGTCACGAACAGGACGCGCGAGCTGTTCTCGCCGACCTCGGCGATGCGGCCGGCCAGACCTTCGCCGGTGACCACCGCCTGGCCCGGTGCAACGCCGACCCGGCGGCCGACATTGAGCAGCGCGCCGCGCATGTACGCGCTGACGCTGTCGCCCACGAGGCGCGCGGTGATGAAGGAGGCTTCGGGCCCCTCACGGAAGCGGGCGAGGCTGCGCAGCCCCTCGTTCTCGTTCTCCAGTCGTCGCGCCGCGGTCTGCCAGGCGAGCAGGCGGGCATTCTCCTCACGCAGGCGGGCGTTTT
Source organism: Reyranella sp. (assembly GCF_965249915.1). Lineage (GTDB taxonomy): Bacteria > Pseudomonadota > Alphaproteobacteria > Reyranellales > Reyranellaceae > Reyranella. Next base: position 6,046,971 of record NZ_OZ252257.1, on the reverse strand, counting down.
CCTCGCGCAGTGACGCGAACTCGCGCAGATCGGCGATGGCCCGGTTGGCATACGCGACCGGCCGGGCGATCGCCTCCAGAACGGGGCTCACCATGTCGAGTGCGAGAACGCGGGCATGTTCGACCAGAACGGTGTCGGCCTTGCCGACCAGCATGACGCCGAAGGTCACGATCACGAGCAGGCCGAGGGCGAAGCGCTGCACCACCGTGCGCACCTGGCTCGCGACTACCTCGAAGTCGTCCCGGATCGCCATGTCCTGCCCATTCTAACCCAAGAGGGCGGCGGCGCGGCCTGTTAGTACATCGACGAAAGGACGCCGCGCAGTCGTACGATGTTCTCGACAGCATGGCCCGTGCCAAGGGCGACGCAGAGCAGCGGATCCTCGGCCACCGAGACCGGCAGGCCGGTCGCCTGGCGCAGCACGGTGTCCATGTTTGCCAGCAGCGCGCCGCCGCCCGTGAGCACAATGCCCTTGTCGACGATGTCGGCGGCCAGTTCCGGCGCGGTGTTCTCCAGCGCGACCTTCACGGCCTCCACGATGGCGCTGACCGGTTCCTGCAGGCTCTCGGCGATCTGCCGCTCGGTGATGACCAGTTCCTTGGGCACGCCGTTCATCAGGTCGCGGCCCTTGATCTCCATCGTGCGGCCCTCGCCGTCGTCGGGCGGGCAGGCGGAGGCGATGGTCTTCTTGATGCGCTCGGCCGAGCTTTCGCCGACCAGCAGGTTATGATTGCGGCGGATGTAGGCGATGATCGCCTCGTCCATCTTGTCGCCGCCGACGCGCACGGAGCGCGGATAGACGATGCCGCCCAGCGACAGCACGGCCACCTCGGTGGTGCCGCCGCCGATGTCGACGACCATCGAGCCCGTAGGCTCGGTCACCGGCAGGCCGGCGCCGATCGCGGCGGCCATCGGCTCCTCGATCAGCCAGACCTTGCGGGCGCCGGCGCTCTCGGCCGATTCCTGGATGGCGCGGCGCTCGACGGCGGTGGAGCCGGAGGGCACGCAGACCACGATCTGCGGATGGGCGAAGCTGCGGCGATTGTGCACCTTCGAGATGAAGTGCTTGATCATCGCCTCGGCGACTTCGAAGTCGGCGATGACGCCGTCGCGCAGCGGCCGGATCGCCTGGATGTTGCCGGGCGTACGGCCCAGCATCATCTTGGCTTCCTCGCCGACGGCGAGGACCTGACGCTTGCCGCTCTGCGTGGTCAGCGCCACGACCGACGGCTCGTTGAGTACGATGCCTCGACCCTTCACATAGACCAGCGTGTTCGCCGTACCGAGGTCGATACCCATGTCCGCCGAAAATAGCCCGATGACGCGCGACAGCATTGAGTTAAGTCTCTGTAATTACGGCGAAATCTTGAAATACTCGTGCCATTCCGAGGTCCGGCACCGAGGGTGCGACCGGGTTTAGACCGGCAAGGCAAGGCTCGCAAGGCGATTCAAACGGTCGCATCGATGGTCACCGTTTGTGCTCGTCCGCGCTTCGTAAGGACTGAAAAGTTGCGTGCAACGGGCGTTTCAGGCGCCGTCGAGACGACGTTCCTGCCGCTCGAGCCAGGCCACGACGTCGGCGCGGCTTCCGGCCTCGATATGTGCCCACTGATGCGACTTCAATTCTTCGCCGCGCCCCGAGCGCCAGTATTCCTTCACCACGATCATCGTCCACGGCGCGATGCCCGTCTTGCGCCCGGTGGTGACCTCGACCGTGAAGCCATGGCTGGCGCCGGCGTAGGAGTGCCGCTCGCGCTGCCACTCGACGCCATCGACGCTCCAGGCGGTGCGCGGCACGCGCGTCGTGCCGGGCTCCAGCAATCGATCGACGATGCGGAAGAACGACGCGTCGCCGATCTTGCGCACCTCAGAAGCCCATCATCTTGGCGATGGTGTTGCGCTGGATGTCGTTGGTGCCGCCGCCGATCGAGCCCACGCGCACGTCGCGAAACAGGCGCTGGATGTCGTGCGCCATGGTGTAGCCGGCGCCGCCCATGATCTCCATGGCGAGATGGGCGCACTTGAACTCGCCATCGGTGCCCTGGATCTTGGCGATCGCCGTCTCCTCGACGGGATCGAGGCCGGCATCGAGCATGTCGGCCAGGCGATAGGTCAGCGCCTGGGTCGTGCGCAGCGCGATGCGCATGTCGGCGAACTTGTGCTGGATCGCCTGGAACTTCGAGATCGGCTGGCCGAACTGCACGCGCTCCTGGGCGAAGCGCTTGGCGTATTCGATGGCGAAATGCATGTTGCCGCAGGCTTGCGCGGCGAGACAGAGCCGCTCGAGGTTCAGCCCCTTCATCAGCCCCGACCAGCCGCGATTTTCCTCGCCGATCACATGATCGGCCGGCACGAACACGCCGTCGAAGAAGATCTCGTTGGCATGCGTGGTGCGACGCCCCAGGGTCGGCAGCGGCTTCATGGTGAGACCGGCGGCGCGCGCATCGACCCAGAAGAGCGTCACGCCCTTGTGCCGCGCCTCGCTGTCGGTGTTGGCCACCACCATCAGATAGTCGGCGACGTGGGCGGCGCTGATGTAGAGCTTCTGCCCGGTGAGGCGATAGCCGTTGCCGTCGCGCACCGCGCGCGTCTTGATGCCCGACGCATCCGATCCGGTGTCCGGCTCCGAAAGCGCGAACGCCGACTTCAATTTGCCGGCGCAGATCTCCGGCAGATAGCGCCGCCGCAAATGCTCGCCGGCCGTGAGCTGCAGATGCATGCCGCCATAGACCACGGTCGGCAGATAGAGCGAAGAGGCGCCGCTGTAGTGACGCGCCAGCGCCTCGACCAGCACGACGAGATCCTTGCGGCTGCCGCCCATGCCGCCATAGGCCGGGTCATACGGCAGCGCCATGTAGCCGGCCTCGGCCAGCGCATCGAAGGCGGCATGCGGAAACGCCGATTCCTCGTCGAGCCGCCGGATCTCCTCCGGCGGCAGGACCCGGGCCAGCAATTCGGCGACGTTGCGCCGGATCAGGACCTGCTCTTCCGTCAGGCCGAATTCGTCAAGGGTGCTCATCTACTTTGGCTTCGTGTCCTGGCGGTACAGGTAGTAGGCGTAGCCGCCGGCAGCGGCGAGGGTCACGAGACCCAGGATCTCGAAGGGCGACATGATCAGTCGAACACCACAACGCCGCGCGCGACCTCGCCCGCCATCATGCGCTTGAAGCCCTCGTTGATCTCCGAGAGCTTGTAGGTGCGGCTGATCAGGCCGTCGATGTTCAGGCGCTTGTTCATGTAGTGGTCGACCAGCACCGGGAAATCGAGATCGGGCCGCACCGAACCGTAGAAGGTGCCGCTCATCGTCTTCTCGCCGAACACCATCGCCATCGGCGAATACTGCGCCTTCGCGGTCGCCGCGGCGATGCCGACCGCGACGCCGTGGCCGCCGGGCGCCAGCGCGTCGAAGGCCAGCGCCTGAGTCGGGCCGATCGACACCGCGTCGAAGGAATAGTCGACGCCCAGCCCGCCGGTGATCTCCTTCACCTTCTTGACCGGGTCGTTGTCGGTCGCGGTGTTGACGGTGTGGGTCGCGCCGAAGGTCTTCGCCATCTCGAGCTTGTTGTCGAGAATGTCGGCCGCGATGATTTTGCTGGCGCCCGAGAGCATGGCGCCCTGCACGGCGTTGAGGCCGACGCCGCCGCAGCCGATCACCAGCACGGTCGATCCTGCCTCGATCTTGGCATGGCGCGTCACCGCGCCGACGCCGGTCGCCACGCAGCAGCCGACCAGGGCCGCCTGCGGCCACGGCATGTCCTTGCGGATCGGGATGACCATCTCCTCCGGCACCACCACCTCCTCGGCGAAGGTGCCGATGCGGGCCATCTGGTTGATGCCCTCACCCTTGTGCTTCAGCCGCAGCGTGCCGTCATACTGCGAGCCCGGCGGCACCGAGGCGCGGCCGATGCACAGCACCGTGCGGCCCTGGGTGCAGTAGCGGCAGCGGCCGCAATGCGGGCGGAACGAGAAGATCACATGGTCGCCCGGCTTCACCGTCGTGACGCCCGGGCCGCATTCGAGGATCTCGCCCGCGGCCTCGTGGCCCGGCACGATCGGCATCGGCGACGGCCAGTCGCCGTTCATGATGTGCCAGTCGCTCTGGCAGACGCCCGACGCCTTCATCTTCACACGTACTTCCATCGCCTTGGGCGGATCGAGCTCGCACTCGACGACCTGCAGCGGCTCGTTGGGCTTGAACAGAACGGCGGCTTTCATGAATTTCCTCCCGAAACATTGGCGCCACTATATCATCGGGCCATGAGCAAAACCCTCCTGATCACCGGCGGCGCCTCGGGCATCGGCGCCGAGACCGCCCGGCGCGCCGGCGCGCGCGGCTACCGCGTTGCCATCAACTATCGCAGCCGTGATGCGCAGGCCAAGGCCGTGGTGGCCGACATCGAGGCCGCGGGCGGCCAGGCCATCGCCCTCCCGGGCGACATGGCGCACGAGACCGACATCGTCCGCCTGTTCGACGAGACCGAGCGTGCGCTGGGGCCGATCACCCATCTCGTCAACAGCGCCGGAATCGACCCCAGCCGCGGCCGCATAGACGAATACGAGCACGCGGTGATCGCCAACCTGTTCGCGGTGAACGTCATCGGCCTGATGCTGTGCTGCCGCGAGGCGACCCGCCGCATGTCGACCAGGCATGGCGGCAAGGGCGGCGCCATCGTGAACGTCTCGTCGATGGCGGCGACCCTGGGCGGACGCCGCGGCGCGTCGGCCTATGCCGCCACCAAGGGCGCAGTCGATGCCTTCACCAAGGGCTTTGCGCGGGAAGTCGCCGCCGAGGGGATCCGGGTCAACGCGATCCGTCCCGGTCCGGTGATGACCGAAATGACGGAGGGGCGCCTCAGCGAACCGGGAGTCCTCGCCGCCGTCGCCGCGTCGCTTCCGATCCAGCGGATCGGCGAGTCGCATGAAATTGCGGACGCGATCCTGTGGCTGCTGTCGCACGAGGCCTCTTTCATCGCCGGCGCGATGCTCGATGCGTCGGGCGGCGGCTACATCATCTAGGGCAGGCTTCGGGCCGCACGACGCGATATCATCGGGCCATGAGCAAAATCCTCCTGATCACCGGCGGCGCCTCGGGCATCGGCGCCGAGACCGCCCGCCAGGCTGCGACCCGCGGCTACGCCATCGCCCTCAACTACCGGACCCGCGACACGCAGGCCCGGAAGGTCGTGGCCGACATCGAAGCCCAGGGCGGCAAGGCCATCGCCCTGCAAGGCGACATGGCGCGCGAGGCCGACATCGTACGGCTGTTCGAGGAGACCGAGAAGGCGCTGGGGCCGATCACCCATCTGGTCAACAGCGCCGGCACCAACGGAAAGCGCGGCCGGGTCGACGAATACGACTCCGGGGTGCTGGCCAATCTGTTCGCGACCAACGTCACCGGCCTGATGCTGTGCTGCCGCGAGGCGGCCCGGCGCATGTCGACCAGGCATGGCGGCACGGGCGGCTCGATCGTCAACGTGTCGTCGATGGCGGCGACGCTCGGCGGACGGCTGGGCTCCTCGGCCTATGCCGCCAGCAAGGGCGCGGTCGACGCCTTCACCAAGGGCTTCGCCCGCGAGGTCGCGTCCGAGGGCATCCGCGTGAACTCGCTGCGGCCCGGCATGGTGCTGACCGAGATGACCGAGGGACGGCTGAACGACCCGGCCTTCCGCAGCAGCATCGAAGCCTCGATCCCGATGCGCCGCGTCGGCACCTCGGCCGAGATCGCCCAGGCGGTGCTGTGGCTGCTGTCGGACGAAGCGTCCTTCATCACCGGCGCGATGCTCGATGCGTCGGGCGGCGGGTATATTATCTAGAGTCGGGCTTTAAGCCCCAACCCCAATTGTCATCCCGAGCGCAGCGAGGGACCTTTGGTTCGGGCTCAGCGGAAAGGTCCCTCGCTGCGCTCGGGATGACAGACAAAAAAACGGGCCCCAGTGGGGCCCGTTTCGTTTGAGCGCACCGCGCCTTAGTTCTTGGCCTTGTCGACCAGAGCCTTCTCCTTGATCCACGGCATCATGGCGCGGAGCTTTTCGCCGATCTCCTCGATCGGGTGCTCCGACATGCGCTTGCGCGTGGCCTTGAACGAGGCCTGGTTGACCTTGTTCTCCAGCATCCAGTCGCGGGCGAAGCGGCCCGACTGGATGTCTTCCAGCACGCGCTTCATCTCGGCCTTGGTCTCGGCCGTCACGATGCGCGGGCCCGACCGGTACTCGCCGTACTCGGCGGTGTTCGAGATCGAGTAGTTCATGTTGGCGATGCCGCCCTCGAAGATGAGGTCGACGATCAGCTTCACTTCGTGCAGGCACTCGAAGTACGCCATCTCCGGCGCGTAGCCCGCCTCGACCAGCGTCTCGAAGCCGGCCTTGATCAGCTCGACGAGGCCGCCGCACAGGACGACCTGCTCGCCGAACAGGTCGGTCTCGCACTCTTCCTTGAACGAGGTCTCGATGGTGCCGGCGCGACCGCCGCCCACCGCCGAGGAGTAGCTCAGCGCGATCTCGAGCGCGTTGCCCGAGGAGTTCTGCGCCACCGCCACGAGGCAGGGCACGCCGCCGCCGCGCACATACTCGGAGCGCACGGTGTGGCCCGGGCCCTTCGGCGCGATCATGAACACGTCGAGGTCGGGACGCGGCGTCAGCAGGTTGAAGTGGACGTTGAGGCCGTGCGCGAAGGCCAGCGCCGCGCCCTGCTTCATGTTGCCCGCGAGGTCGGCGTTGTAGATGTCCGCCTGAAGCTCGTCCGGGGTCAGCATCATCACGATGTCGGCCCACTTGGCGCCGTCGGCCGGGCTCATCACGGTGAAGCCGGCGCCTTCGGCCTTCTTGATCGTGGCCGAGCCGGGCTTCAGCGCAATGCGCACGTCCTTCACGCCCGAATCACGGAGGTTCATGGCGTGGGCATGACCCTGGCTGCCGTAGCCGACGACCAGGACTTTCTTGCCCTTGATCAGGTTCACGTCGGCATCACGATCGTAGTAGACACGCATAGGGGCCAATCCTCCTGGCAGCTGCTTCTTGCAAAGAACGGGGGTTAGTAGACAACCCGGCTCGCAAAAACCAGCCTCGAATCCCGCCTTATCGCATGTCCCCCTTGCGCTTCTACATATGGTATGCCTCTGGGAGGGCAACCCAAGCCCCGTAGATCCCCGAGGAAATCCCGCAATGTCTCTTCGCTCCGCCATCGTCCCCGCGTCTCTGGCACTCGCGCTGGTCGCCTGTAACCAGCCGTCCGACGCCCCGACGAACCCGGCCACCCCGATGCCGGGCATCGACTACGCCGTGGAGAATTCGACCGTCCATGGCGCGGCGCGGGCGATGCGCAACCATACCTGGCTGTGGACCCGCGGCAGCGGCCCGGCCCAGATCCACTATTCGACGGCGGACGGCCGCGACCTGGTCTGGATGGTCGGCCAGCGGCGCATCTTCCAAGGCGAATGGACGGTCCAGAACACCAGCGATTCCAGCGGCCAGCAGATCACCCAGATCTGCCTGCGCTATCCCGGGGTCAATTTCGACGGGCTGAGCGCCACCCTGACCTGCCGCCCGGCCGGCACCTTCCTGGGCGAGATGCAGCAGCGCGAGGGCGGCGACCCGCTGCAGATGAACGGGCGCACCCAGGCGCTGTTCGTGATCGACAAGGCGCCGGCCAACCTGGCCGAGATCGAGGGCCGCGTGGCCTCGATCAAGGGGCTGTCGAACTACTGACGGAACTGGAATTTCACCTCCCCCGTAAGACGGGGGAGGTGAAGAACGGGGATGGCCTCTACAGCGCCTCGCCGCCGCGCGACATGGCGACGATACCGGTGCGGACGACGTCGACCAGGCCCAGCGATTCCATCAGGCCGACGAAGGTCTGCACCTTGTCGGTGTTGCCGGTGACTTCGAAGACGAAGGAATCGGACTTGGCGTCGATCACCTTGGCGCGGAACACGTCGGCCAGGCGCAGCGCCTCGACCCTCTTCTCGCCGACGCTCTTGACCTTCACCAGCGCCAGCTCGCGCTCGATGTGCGGGCCTTCGACCGTGAGGTCGCGCACGCGATAGACCGGCACGAGACGGTCGAGCTGCGCCTTGATCTGCTCGATGATCATCGGCGTGCCCTTGGTCACGATGGTGATGCGCGACTGGCTTTCCTGCGCGTTGGTCTCCGCGACGGTCAGGCTCTCGATGTTGTAGCCGCGGCCGGAAAACAGGCCGACCACGCGCGCGAGGATGCCCGGCTCGTTGGCCACCAGCACGGAGATGGTATGGGCGACGATCGTATCCTTGCTCACACCAGCACCATGCCTTCTTCCGACACCTTCGCGGACTGCTTGTCGTCCGGACCCAGCAGCATCTCGTTGTGCGCCGCGCCCGAGGGGATCATCGGGAAGCAGTTCTCCTTCTCGTCGACGATGACGTCGACGATGACGGGATGCTTCAGCTCGATCATCTCCTTGATCGTATCGTCGAGCTTGGCGGGATCGTCGCAGCGCAGGCCCTTGGCGCCGAACGCCTCGGCGACCTTCACGAAGTCGGGCAGCGATTCCGAATAGCTCTCGGAATAGCGGCCGCCGTGCAGCAGCTCCTGCCACTGCCGGACCATGCCCATGTAGTGGTTGTTCAGCACGAAGATCTTCACCGGCAGGCGATACTGCGCCGCCGTCGAGAGCTCCTGGATGTTCATCAGGATCGAGGCCTCGCCGGCCACGTCGATGACCAGCGCCTCGGGATGGGCGATCTGCACGCCCAGCGCCGCCGGGAAGCCGTAGCCCATGGTGCCGAGGCCGCCCGAAGTCATCCAGCGGTTGGGCTGCTCGAACTTCAGGAACTGCGCCGCCCACATCTGGTGCTGGCCCACTTCGGTCGTGATGTAGTGGTCCTTGTCCTTGATGTGATGGTAGAGCCGCTCCAGCGCATACTGCGGCTTGATCACCTGCTTGTTGGGCTTGTAGGCGAGGCAGTTGCGCGCGCGCCACGTCTCGATCTCGGCCCACCACGCCTTCAGCGCCTTCTGGTCGACCTTGGGCTGCTTGGCCTTCCAGGCCTTCAGGAGTTCTTCCAGCACGATGCCGGCATCGCCCACGATGGCGAGGTCGACACGGACGTTCTTGTTGATCGACGACGGATCGATATCGACGTGGATCTTCTTCGAGCCCGGCGAGAATTTCGTCAGGTTGCCGGTGATGCGATCGTCGAAGCGCGCGCCGATGTTGATCATCACGTCGCAGCCGTGCATCGCCAGGTTGGCTTCGTAGGTGCCGTGCATGCCCAGCATGCCGAGGAACTGCTTGTCCGACGCCGGGAAGGCGCCGAGGCCCATCAGGGTGTTGGTGACCGGATAGCCGGTCAGGTGCACGAGCTGGGTCAGCAGCTTGGACGCCTTGGGGCCGGCATTGATGACGCCGCCGCCGGCGTAGAACACCGGGCGCTTGGCATTGGCGATCATCTCGATCGCCTGCTCGATCTTCTTCGGATCGGGCTGGGTCTGCGGCCGGTAGCTCTTGTGGGTCACCGCGACCTTGGGCGGCGCTTCGTACTCGTGCTTGTTCATCAGCACGTCCTTGGGCAGGTCGATGACGACCGGGCCCGGACGGCCGGAGCGCGCCACATAGAAGGCCTCATGGACCGTGCGCGCGAGGTCGCCCACCGCCTTCACCAGGTAATTGTGCTTGGTGCAGGGGCGCGTGATGCCGGTCGTGTCGGCTTCCTGGAAGGCGTCGTTGCCGATCAGATGGGTCGGCACCTGCCCCGTCAGGCAGACGATCGGGATCGAATCCATCAGCGCGTCGGTCAGGCCGGTCACGGCATTGGTCGCGCCGGGGCCGGAGGTCACCAGCACCACGCCGACCTTGCCGGTCGAGCGCGCATAGCCCTCGGCGGCGTGGACGGCGGCCTGCTCGTGACGCACCAGGATGTGGCGCAGCCGGTTCTGCTTGAAGAGCGAATCGTAGATCGGAAGGACCGCACCGCCGGGATAGCCGAAGACGACCTCGACTTCCTCGTCGATCAAGGCTTTCACCAACAGATCGGCGCCAGTCGTGGCGGACTCCTCGGGCTTCAACACAGCGGTCTCCTTCTGACAAATGTGCCGCAAAACGGGGGTTTTGCGGCGCCGCGGAACATAGGGGCGGGGTTTGGAGCGGTCAATCGAAAAGATCGAAACGCAAAGTTTCACCCCGCCAGATTGTCCAAATATTTCTCAATCTCGCCTGAACCAGGATCAGGCCTCGGGTCCAATACCAGATCTGGTGTCAATTGGTGGCGAAACCACGTCATCTGGCGTTTGGCGTATTGCCTTGTATGGTCGATGGCGATCCGCCGGACATCGTCCAGCCTGATTTCCCCCCGGAAGTGCCGGAAGAATTCGGGGGCGCCATGGGCCTTCAGGCCCGGCCAGACCGGATCGGGCTGCCTGTCGAAGACGGCGCGGACCTCGGCCATGACGCCGGCCGCCATCATGACGTCGAAGCGCCGCGCGATCCGCTCGCGCAGCCAGTCCCGGTCGGGCGCCAGCAGCACGGTCGCGAACCGCCAGGGCGCCGCCGACGCCTCGCCCTTCTGCCATTCGCTCAAGGGCCGCCCCGTGGCCTGCCAGACCTCCCAGGCCCTGACATGGCGCTGGCGGTCGCCCGGCTTCAGCTTCGCGACGATCGCCGGGTCGTGGACCGCCAGACGGTCGCGGAACGCCTCGGCGCCCAGCGCGGCCCACTCGGCATTGGCCTGCTCGCGCAGTTCCGGCGATGCATCGGGAATCGGCGCAATCCCCTGCATCAAGGTCCGGATGTAGAGGCCCGAGCCACCGCACAGGATCGGCACGCGACCTTCGGACAGCACCCGCTCGATCTCGGCCGAGGCGAGCGTGCGCCAGCGCGCGGCCGACACGGTCTCGCCGAGCGGCAGCACGCCGTAGAGCACGTGCGGCACCCGCGCCCGCTCCTCCGCACTCGGCTGCGCCGTCAGGAGCGGGAAGGCGTCGTAGGTCTGCATCGCATCGGCATTGATCACAGTGCCGCCGCGACGCTCGGCGAGGGCGAGCGCCAGCGCCGACTTGCCGCTGGCGGTCGGTCCGGCGACGACGATGACGGGGGTCTGGGCGAGCGATGTCATGAGCGGCGCACTGTTTGCAAATCCGCGACCCCGCCGCTAGAGCCAGGGGCGTGAAAAACGTCCTGGTCCTGATCTCCGATCCCGCCCACCCTGCCGTCACCGACGCGGTCGTGGCCTCCGCCATCGAAACCCTGAAGGCCGGCGGCGCCACCGTCGGCGCGCCTGACTGGCTCGACGAGGGAATTGCCTGCGACCTGCCGTTCGACGGGGCTGGCGCTTCGATCAGCCTGGCCGGCGTCGATGCCGTGGTTCTGCCGGCGAACGGACGCCGCAAGAAGCTGCTCGTCGCCGACATGGAATCGACCATGATCCACAACGAGATGCTCGACGAGCTGGCCGACTTCCTGGGCCTGCGCGAGAAGATCGCCGGCATCACCGCCCGCGCCATGAACGGCGAGATCGATTTCGCCGGCGCGCTCGAGGAGCGGGTCGGCCTGCTGAAGGGCCTGCCCGTCGGTCGCCTCGACGAGGCCGCGACGCGCATCCGCTACATGCCGGGCGGCGCCACGCTGGTGGCGACCCTGCGCAAGCACGGCGCCTACTGCGCGCTGGTGTCGGGCGGCTTCACCTACTTCACGGCCATGGTGCGCAAGGCGCTGGGCTTCGACCTCGATGCCGCCAACGTGCTGGAGCATGACGGCACGTCCCTGGCCGGCACGGTGGCGCATCCCATCCTCGGCAAGGAAGCGAAGCTCATGACCCTGCGGCGCCTGGCCGGCGAGCGTGGCCTTGCCGACGCGGACGCGATAAGCGTGGGCGACGGCGCCAACGACCTGCCGATGCTGAAGGCCGCCGGCCTCGGCGTCGCCTTCCACGCCAAGCCGGCGGTGGCGGCCCAGGTGCCGGCCCGCATCGACCACGGCGACCTGAGCGCGCTGCTCTACCTGCAGGGCTATCGCCGCAGCGACTTCGAAGAGAGGAAAGACCCATGACCGACATCCAGCAGATCGTCCTCGCCAAACGCCCCGAGGGCGACGTCACCGCGGACTGCTTCCGCGCCGAGACCGTTTCGCTCCCCGCCCTCGCCGAGGGCCAGATCCTGATCGCCCAGCGCTTCCTGTCGCTCGATCCCTACATGCGGCCGCGCATGACCGAGCTGCGCTCCTACACGCCGCCCTTCGAGCTCGACAAGCCGCTGACCGGCGGTTCGATCGGCGAAGTGGTCGAGTCGAAGAACCCGCGCTACGCCAAGGGCGACATCGTGATGGGCATGCTGAACTGGGCGACGCACACGGTTCATGACGGCAAGGGCCTGCGCAAGATCGACGCCGCCGGCCTGCCGCTGTCGGCCTATCTCGGCGTGCTCGGCATGCCGAGCTTCACCGCCTGGTACGGCATCAAGCACATCTGCAAGCCCAAGGCGGGCGAGACGGTGTTCGTCTCGGCGGCGACCGGCGCGGTGGGCCAGGTGGCGGGCCAGCTCGCCAAGCTCGCCGGCGCCCGGGTCGTGGGCTGCGCCGGCGACGAGCAGAAGTGCCAGTGGGCGGTGCGCGAGGCGGGTTACGATGCCTGCTTCAACCACAAGACCGAGAGCGATGTCGGCGCGGTGCTCGACAAGCTCTGCCCGCAAGGCATCGATGCCGATTTCGAGAATGTCGGCGGCAAGATCTTCCACGCCGTCTTCGCCCGCCTCAACAATTTCGGCCGCGTCGCCTTCTGCGGCGCCATCTCCGAGTACCAGGACGCCACGCCGATGGCCGGCCCGGAGAAGATGTTCACCATCGTCCAGCGCCGCCTCACCCTGCAGGGCTTCATTGTCTCCGATCACGCCGCCCTGATGGGCGACTTCGTGACCGAGGTCGGCGGGCTGGTGGCCTCCGGCAAGCTCAAGAGCCGCGAGACCGTGATCGACGGCCTCGCCCGGGCGCCCGAGGCCTTCATGGGCCTGCTCAAGGGCGAGAACTTCGGCAAGCTGGTCGTGAAGGTCTGACCGGCAGCGAAGGGCCAATCGCAGGCATCACGCTTGATGGCCACCGCTCCGTCTGATCTTCTGCAACGGGGATCAGAGGAAGCCATGAGCGCGCCACAACCGGGACGATGCTTCGGGACCGGGCCGGAGCATCACCGAGGCATCCGACGGAGATTGTTCGCGATCTCGCAAGCGTGGTCCCGGTCACGGAGCGAAGCTCGCGATCGGCCATTGCCAGGCCCACGCTCCTGGTCGGACGCCCCGATGAAGCTGCTGGTTGGCGTGTGCGCCCTGCTTGCGCTGTCGCCTGGGGCGCGGGCAGAAGGACCGGCCGTCTCCGAGTTGAACGGCAAGCTGTCCGTCGAAGGCGGTGCCGTCGGCACGAATGAGCTGCAATCGGCACTCGCAACCACACACGGCTCGATCACCGCACCGCTCGGCCACAGCTTCGGGCTGCAGGTCGATGGTTCAGGATCGACGGCCTTCAACTCCGTTTTCGGGAGCGGCGGCCTCCATCTCTTCTGGCGCGACCCGGCGATCGGCCTGGTTGGCGCCATTGCCGCCTTCGGCGGCGGCGCCGGCACGCGCAGCGGTCTCTATGGCGGCGAGGGCGAGTTGTACGCCGGCCTGTTCACGGTGGGCGTGCGCGCGGGCTATGGAGACAATCGGACCGACTTCAGCAGCCGCAACGGCGGTTTCTACCTGGGAACCCTGACGGTCTATCCGGTGCCGAACCTCGCCCTTTCGGTCGAGGGCGGCCAGGTATCCGGCCTGACGCTCGGCCAGGCGCGCATCGAGTACCAGCCCGACCTGCTGCTGGCGCACCGCAACGTCTCGTTTTTCGTGAGTGGGCTGGCAGGAGACTTCGGTGTCTTTCGCGCCACTGCCGGCGTTCAGTTCTATTTCGGACCGGACAAGTCGCTGATCCGCCGCCATCGCGAGGACGATCCGCGGTCGTTCTCCGCCTCCCCCATGGATACCTGTGTAAGTGTAGGCGGGAGACACATAAGCGTCGGCGGATGCGGCAGTCTTCCGCAATGACCCCGGCCCCGCTGGAAGGCATTCGTCCGTCGCATTCACTGCGCTGGATGATCACGGTTTGATCGCCGCAGCGCGCCGAAACGAAAAAGGCCGCGCGATGCGCGGCCTTTTCCTTGTCCGGTGACCCCGGCTTACTTCTGCAGGCGGAGCGCGGCGAAGCGCGGGTCGCCCTGGCGTTCGACGAAAAGGAGCACGGAGCGCTTCTTCTGCTGCTGGAGCTTGGTCACGAGGTCGGTGACCTCCTGCGGTGTCGTCACCTGCTTCTGGTCGACCTCGAGGATGACGTCGCCGGCCTGCAGCTGCTTCTCAGCAGCCGGGCTGTTGGGCGCCACCTTGGTGATGATCACGCCCTTCACCTGGTCGGACAGGCCATAGCGTTCGCGCAGCTGGTCGGTGACCTTCTGCAGGGTCAGGCCGAGCTGCTCGATGGTCGAGGTCACCGGCTGGTCGGGTTCGACCGGCTTCTTCGGGCCGCCCTGGGCCGAGGTGTTCTGCTTCTCGGCCTCTTCCTGTTCGCCGACGCGCAGCTTCAGCGGCACTTCCTTGGCGCCGCGCCAGACGACGACGTCTACGGTGCTGCCGACCCGAGCATTGGCGACCACCCGCGGAAAGCGGCGCAGGTCGAGAACCTCCTGGCCGCCGAACGTGAGGATGATGTCGTTGCGCTTCAGGCCCGCCTTGGCGGCCGGGCCGTCGGCCGTGACATTGGCCACCAGCACGCCGCGGGCGCGATCGAGGCCGAAGGAATCGGCGATGTCGTCGGTGACGCTCTGGTAGCTGACGCCGATCCAGCCGCGCTTGACCTTGCCGAACTCGCGGAGCTGGTCGGCGACCTGCTTCACCATGTTCGACGGGATCGAGAAGGCGAGACCCGCATTGGTGCCGGAGGGCGAATAGATCGCGGTGTTGACGCCGATGACCTCGCCATCGGTGTTGAACAGCGGACCGCCCGAGTTGCCCTTGTTGATGGCGGCGTCGGTCTGCAGGTAGTCGTCGAGCGAGTCGTTCAGCGAACGGCCGCGCGCCGAGATGATGCCGGCCGTCACCGAATGACCCATGCCGAACGGATTGCCGATGGCGATCACCCAGTCGCCGACCCGCGACTTGTCCGAATCGCCCCACTTCACCGCCGGCAGCGGCTTCTTGTTGGGCGGCTCGACCTTGAGCACGGCCAGGTCGACGCGGCTGTCGGAGCCGATCAGCTTGGCCTTGAGCTGGGTGTCGTCGCGAAAGATGACGGTGATGTCCTCGGCGCCCTGGATCACGTGGTTATTGGTGACGATGTAGCCTTCGCCATCGATCACGAAACCGGAGCCCAGCGACGTGCCGCGGCGCTGCTTCTGTTCCTCGCCGCCGCGCTTGTCGAAGAACTCCTTGAACAGTTCCTCGAAGGGCGAGCCGGGAGGAAGCTGCGGCATGTCCCGTAGACGCGGTCCCTGCTGGGGCACGTTCTGCGTGGTCGTGATGTTGACGACGGTCGGCATCAGCTTGTCGACCAGCTCGGAAAAGCTCTCGGTCGGCTGACGCGCCCAGGCGGGCTCCGTCGCGACGAGGCCGACGGATGCGATGGCCGCAAGAACGGCCCCTCTGAAATAGCCTTGAAAATCAGCTAGAATCACGACCGACCTCCAACGGCGCTCAAGGCCAAACGGTCGATACGGCCGGCGCCGCGCGTTAGAGTTCCTGTCTAACTGCGGGCCGATTGTGGCGCAAATAAAGAGGTCGTTATCGAGCCCGGTTTTGCGGCGTTTTGGCCATCTGACCAAAAAGAAACCGGCGGCGTGGCAGGAGTGCCACAGCCGCCGGTCGGTACGATCCTTGCCGGAGACTACTGCTTCGGCGCGGGGAGTCCGGACGGGTCGTTGAAGAACCGGAAGAAGTCGTTGTCCGGGCTCAGCAGCATGGTCGTGCCCCCCGAACCGAACGCCTGCTTGTAGGCCTCCATGCGCCGGTAGAAGGCGTAGAAGTCCTTATCCTTGCTGAAGGCCTTGGCGTAGATCTCGGTCGCCGAGGCATCGCCCTCGCCGCGCAGGATCTGGCCCTTCAGCCCGGCGTCGGCCTTGATGACGGCGACTTCGCGGTCGGCCGTCGCCTTGATGCGGGCATTCTCCTCGTCGCCCTCGGCGCGAAGCTGGCCGGCCTCGCGCTCGCGGTCGGTCTTCATGCGGTTGTAGACCGACTGGGAGTTGGCCTGCGGCAGGTCCGCCCGCTTGATGCGCACGTCGACCGTCTGGACGCCGAGTTCCATGGTCTTGACGTTCACCCGCCGGGTGATGTCGTCCATGAGGTTGGCGCGCTGGTCGGTCAGCACCGCATGCAGCGGCACCGACGAGAGCACGCCGCGGATCTCGGAGTTGATCAGCGAGTCGAGGAGTCCGCGCAGGGTGGTTTCACCTCCCGGCACGGTCTGCGCATAAAGTTTGGCCGCGACGATCTTGTAGCGGGCATAGGCGTCGACGACGAGACGCTTCTGGTCGCCAGCAATGATCTCGAACTCCTCGGCTTCGTAGTCGAGCAGCCGGCGGTCGATCCGCTGGATGTCCTGGATCAGCGGCAGCTTGGCGTAGAGGCCAGGCTCCGTCTTCGGATCGCCGACGATGGCGCCGAACTGACGGACCAGGACCTGCTTGGTCGGGTCGACCGTGTAGAAGGTCTGGGTCACGAGGAAGCCCACGATCGCGAGCACGACCAGCGCGATGATCGAACGGTTGCTCATCGTGTGGCTCCCGGGAGCGGCTGAGGTGCGCGCGGCGGCTGCGGCCCGACGCCCGGCGTCTGGTTCGAGCGAAGCTCGGGCAACGGCAGATAGGGCAGAACGCCGCCATTGTTGGTCGTGCCCTTGTCGACGAGCACCTTGTTTACGTTGCGCAGCACCTCTTCCATCGTGTCGAGGTAGAGACGTTCGGTGGTGATGTCCTTGGCCTTGGCCCACTGCTCGTAGACCTGGTCGAAGCGCTGGGCGTCACCGCTGGCGCGCGCCACGGTCTCGGCCTTGTAGGCTTCGGAGCGCTGGATGATCGATTCCGCCTCGCCCTTTGCCCGCGGGAGCTGCTGATTGCGATAGGTATTGCCCTCGTTGATCAGCTTCTCCTTGTCGGCGCGGGCGGCCTGGACGTCACGGAACGCCGCGATGACTTCCTGCGGCGGGTCCACGCGCAGCAGCTGGATCTGCGAAATGCGGACGCCCAGCCCATACTCGTCGAGAATGCCCTGCAGCAGGTCCTTGGTGTCCTGCTCGATACGGCTGCGGCCCTCGGTCTGGGCATATTGCAGGTTCGACTTGCCGATGACCTCGCGCATCGCGGCCTCGGCGCCGGCCCGCACGTTTTCCTCGGGATTGCGCACGTCGAATGCGTACTTGAAGACGTCCTTGATCTGCCAGAGCACCGCGAACTCGATGTCGACGATGTTCTCGTCGCCGGTCAGCATCAGGTTCTCGGTCGAGGTCGGGCGCGGCCCACGGGTGTAGGGCGTCGTCGCCTGGCTGCCGCGCGAACCGATCACCGTGCGACGCTGGTCCTGCACGTTCACGACCACGACATTGCCGATCGGGGCCGGCAGATTGTAGTGCAGGCCGGGCTCGACCGGCTTTCCATAGGGCTTGCCGAACACCAGCTGGATGGCCTGCTGGTTGGGCTGCACGCGGAAGAAACCGGTGGCCAGCCAGACGACCAGCGCGCCCAGCACCACGAGGGCGATGCCCTTATAGGTGCCGAAGCCGCCGGGCATGAGGTTCTTGAGGCGCTCCTGACCCTTGCGGATCACGTCTTCCATGTCGGGTGGGCGCCGCGAGCCGAACGGACCACCGCCGCCGCCGCCACCCTTGTTGCCACCGCCACCGCCGCCGCCCCAGGGACCACCGCCGCCGCCGCCACTACCGCCGCCGCCGCCCCAGGGGCCGCCGCCGCCGTTGTTATTCCACGCCATTTGTCACCTCAGGGCCCCTGCTGCCGCTTGTCACCGCGCTTGGGCGCGTTGTCGCTTTTGATTTCCAGACGCTCTGCATATATGTGACCACAGGCCCACCTTCAATCAAGCGGCGGACGTGAAATTGCGCCGCAGCGGAAGCAGCAGAACATGGCGGAAATCACCGAATCGGCCGTCCGCAAGGTTCTCGACACCGTGATCGATCCGGTGACGGGCCGCAGCGTCGCCGCACTTGGCATGGTGAGCGGTGTCGTAACCCGCGCCGGCCACGTCGCCGTCACCCTCGAGGTCGATCCGGCGCGCGGCACGGCGCTCGAGCCGCTGCGCCAGGCCTGCGAACAGGCAATCCGCGCGATGCCCGGCGTTCTCTCGGCAACCGCGGTGATGACGGCGGAGCGCGCCGCGCCGCCCCCGCCGCCTGCGGCGGGCGGCCACCACGGCCACAGCCACACCCACGGCGCGCCCGCGGCCAAGACGACCGGCGGCGGCGGCCGCATCGACGTGCCGGGCGTGAAGCACATCATCGCCGTGGCGTCCGGCAAGGGCGGCGTCGGCAAGTCGACCACCGCCGTCAACCTGGCGCTCGGCCTCGCCGCCAACGGTCTCGCGACCGGGCTGCTCGATGCCGACATCTATGGCCCCTCGATGCCACGCATGCTGGGCGTGACGGAGAAGCCCGAATCGGCCGACGGCAAGATGCTGAAGCCGATCGAGAAGTACGGGCTGAAGACCATGTCGATCGGCTACATCGTGAACGAGGACACGCCGATGATCTGGCGCGGCCCCATGGTGTCGAGTGCGCTCGAGCAGATGCTGCGCGACGTGCAGTGGGGCGACCTCGACGTGCTGGTGGTCGACATGCCGCCGGGCACCGGCGACGCCCAGCTCACTCTGGCCCAGCGCGTGGCGCTCTCGGGCGCCGTCATCGTCTCGACGCCGCAGGACATCGCCCTGGTCGACGCCCGCAAGGGCCTCAACATGTTTCGCAAGGTCGCCGTGCCGGTGCTCGGCATCGTCGAGAACATGAGCTACTTCCTCTGCCCCCACTGCGGCGAGCGCTCGGAGATCTTCGGCCATGGCGGCGCCCGCGAGGAGGCCGACAAGCTCGGCGTGCCGTTCCTCGGCGAGGTGCCGCTGCACCTCGACATCCGCACGACGTCCGACAGCGGCCATCCCATCGTCGTGTCGAAGCCCGACAGCGCCCACGCACAGGCCTACAAGAACATCGCCGGCCGCGTCTGGAAACAGCTCTCCGCCAACCAGCGCGGCGCCCGCAAGGCCCCGAACATCGTGGTGCAGTGACTAATGTCGTCCTGAGCGGCAGCGAAGGACCTCACCGGGCGGCCAGACAGGGACCTTCGTCATGGGCACCCGGCAATATTGGACCTACATCCTGGTCAGCAGCTCCGGAAACGCGATGTACATCGGCGTCACGAACGATCTCGAACGCCGGATCTGGGAACATCGCAACGGGCAAGGCAGCACGTTTGCCAAGAAATACCGGGCGACTCGGCTGGTCTATGCCGAGGAATACGACAATCCGAACGACGCCATCGCACGCGAAAAGCAGCTGAAGGGCTTGCGGCGCGAACGCAAGAACGAGTTGGTGCGTACGATCAACCCGGAGTTTCGGGATTTGATGCCGAGCGAGTAGCTGGCGTGAGGTCCTTCGCTGTCGCTCAGGACGACAAAAAATCTAGCCGCGCTGGCGGGTCTTCTTTGGCCGCCAGCCGGGGCGCCATTGGCCGATCATGCCGTGGACGCCGATCATCGAGCCGGCGACCAGTTCGAGGGCGAGGAAGCGGCGGTCTTCGACCCAGCCGGGGAGCTGGATGTTCAGCGCGAGATCGCGGCGGAAGCCGAACTGGTTGTAGTATTCGGGGTCGCCGACCAGGATGATGCGGCTGTGGCCCAGCATGCGCGACTGCGCCATCGAGTGCCACATCAGCGCCTTGCCGTAGCCCAGGCCGCGCAGTTCGGGCGAGATGGCGAGCGGGCCCAGCATCACCGCCGCCCACTTGTCGTTGATCAGGATCGGCCAGTTGCGGATCGAGGCCACCATCCTGTCCTTCTGGTCGATCGCCACGAAGCACAGTTCGCGGATCGGCTTCACGCCTTCGCGCAGCCGGTAGACCGTCTTCTGCTGACGGTCGGGGCCGAAGGCCGCCTCGTTCATCTCCTCGACCGCCGTATTGTCGCGCGGCCGCTCGCGCAGCAGCCGCAGCCGGCCGGGATCGCGGATCACGTCGCCTGACCGAGCGACGCCATCAGCTCGCGCCATTCGCGGGCGCTGAGCCCGCTCGACTTCTGCTCGACCTTCTCGCCCGCCAGCAGACGCTTCACGATGGCGAGGCCCGTCTTGGAGAGGTGCGTGCCGCCCAGGCGATATTCGACGAAGGCGTCGTGGCTGATCGGGCACCAGCGCTTCAGCGTATCGAGCATCGTCTCGGCATAGACGCGGATCTCGTACTGCGCGTGGGCATCGGCGCGCAGCGACAGGAAGTGCATCAGGTTGTGCAGGTTCGTCTTCCAGTACCACTGCGTATAGAAGCCGAGCGACAGGTTCATGCGGGCGAGCTCGCGCGCGAGGCCGGACCGTTCGGGATCGAGCGGCGCCCCGGCTTCACCCTCGTTCAGCATCTCGAGATAGTGCTCGTAGACCAGCTCGGCGTCCTGCTTCAGCAGCCCGAAGACACGCTCGGCTTCCTTGCCGGTCAGCACCTGGTCGCGGCCCTGCCGGTTCATGGCGCTCTGGGCAGCCAGATGCTCGGGCTTCGGCAGATAGAATTCGTTGTCGAGGATCGAGTAGCGCGCGGAATATTCGTTCACGTTGGCGGTGCGATGGCGGATCCACTGCCGCGCCACGAAAATCGGCAGCTTCACGTGGTACTTGATCTCGCACATCTCGAACGGCGTCGTATGGCGGTGCCGCATCAGATAGTTGATGAGGCCGCGATCCTCGCTGACCTTCTTGGTGCCGCGGCCGTAGCTCACCCGCGCGGCCTGCACCACGGCGGCGTCGTCGCCCATGTAGTCGACGACGCGGACGAAGCCGTGATCGAGCACCGGCAGCGCCTGGTAGAGGATTTCCTCCAGCGCCGGGGCGACCGGGCGCAAGGTCGGCTGGGCGCCGGCCCGGGCCTGGTCGATTTCTGCCTGCTGGTCGCTGGAGAGGGGCATCGGTTCGCTGTCCTTGGTTTCGCCGGGCTTTATGGGGGGAATCGGCCGCGGCGGGCAAGGAAGGATCGAGGGGGCGGACACGCCTTCAAAAAGCCGAGGGAAGCGCCTATATAGGGCGCGTCGGGAAACCGACTATGGCGATAAACGCCGCGTGAAATAAGCGTTTCGGACCCGGGGGCAGTACCCGGCGCCTCCACCATTTCTCTCCGTCCTCGGGCGGAACCGATGGGGGCGAACCAGGATCGACGAGCGTGGTAAAGGCGCGGTTTTTGCCCGGTATGGTTCCGCCGTGACGGGCCATTCACAAGTGCTAACGATAACACCGTTACACTCGCTGCTGCCGCCTAAACAGCGGACGTAAGCGCGGTCCGGGGGGCACCGGGCAACAGAAGCCCCCCACTCGTCCGTAGAGCCATCCCCACTTTCTTTCCCGGCAATTGCCCGCTATTGCCATCGTTGACTCTCCGGCAGGGCGGGTCGATGCTTTCACAAATTTCCGACAGGCCATGAACGATCGCTTTCACTACGACGCTCTCGTCGACGATGCGCTGCGCAGCGTCGTGCGACGCGTGCTGACTCAGGTCGCGGAAACGGGACTGCCGGGCTCGCACCATTTCTACATCAGCTTCCGCAGCAACGATCCCGGCGTGGAACTGCCGGATTACCTGCGGGCGAAGTATCCCGACGAAATGACCATCGTGCTGCAGCACCAGTACTGGGACCTGATCATCCGCGAGGACGATTTCGAGGTCACGGTCAGCTTCAACAAGCTGCAGGAGCGCATAAAGGTGCCGTTCGCCGCGCTCTCGGCCTTCGTCGATCCGTCGGTTCGCTTCGGCCTGCAGTTCGATCGCCGGGACAAGGAAACGGGCGAGAAGGTCTCGGCCGAGAAGCCGGAAGGCGCGACCGTGCCGACCCCGCTGCCCGTGCCGGAGAAGCGGCCGGCGCCGCCCGCTCAGGAAGGCGAGACCGCCGCGACCGACGGCGAGGCCGCGACCGCCGACGCGCCCAAGCCCGAGGATGCAGCCTCCAAGGTCGTCAAGCTCGACAGCTTCCGAAAGAAGTAGGTAGACGCCGCGCCCCGGCTGCGGCAGGAAACCGGCGCCCCGAGAGGGTCGCCAGGAGAGAAGACGCATGCCCGAGTTCCAGTTTCAGGAAATGTTCCCGAGCCACGAGGACACGACGCCCTACCGCAAGCTCACCTCCGACTTCGTCGGCACCACCAGGTTCAACGGCCGCGACGTGCTCACCGTCGCGCCCGAGGCCCTGACGACCCTGACGGCCGCGGCCTTCCACGACATTTCCCACCTGCTGCGCCCGGGCCACCTCCAGCAGCTGCGCAACATCCTCGACGACGGCGAGGCCTCGGCCAACGACCGCTACGTGGCGCTCGAGCTGCTGAAGAACGCCAACATCTCCGCCGGCGGCGTGCTGCCGATGTGCCAGGACACCGGCACCGCCATCGTCATGGCCAAGAAGGGCCAGGCGGTGTGGACCGGCGGCGGCGACGAGGAGGCGATCGCCAAGGGCGTCTACAAGACCTACACCGAGACCAACCTGCGTTATTCGCAGGTCTCGCCGCTGTCGATGTTCAAGGAAGTGCAGACAGGCACCAACCTGCCGGCGCAGATCGACATCTATGCGACCGACGGCGACGCCTACAAGTTCCTGTTCGTCGCCAAGGGCGGCGGCTCGGCCAACAAGACCTACCTGCACCAGCAGACGCCGGCGGTGCTGAACGAGGCCTCGCTGCTCAAGTTCCTCGATACCCAGATCCGCACGCTCGGCACCGCCGCCTGCCCGCCCTATCACCTGGCCATCGTGGTCGGCGGCACCTCGGCGGAGATGAACCTCAAGACGGTGAAGCTCGCCTCGACGCGCTATCTCGACGACCTGCCCACCGAGGGCAACAACAAGGGCGTGGCGATCCGCGATCGCGAGATGGAGCAGAAGGTGCTGGAGCTCACGCGCCAGATGGGCATCGGCGCGCAGTTCGGCGGCAAGTATTTCTGCCACGACGTGCGCGTGATCCGCATCGCCCGCCACGGCGCCTCGGTGCCGATCGGCATCGGCGTCTCCTGCTCGGCCGACCGCCAGGCCGTCGGCAAGATCACCAAGGACGGCGTCTTCCTCGAACAGCTCGAGCACAATCCGGCGCAGTTCCTGCCCGAGATCGAGCCGGCGCAGCTCTCGGGCGACGTCGTCTCGGTCGACCTGAACAAGGGCATGGCCTACACGCTGTCGGTGCTGACGAAGCATCCGGTGAAGACCCGCGTGAACCTCAGCGGCACGCTCATCGTGGCGCGCGATTCCGCGCACGCCAAGCTCAAGGAGCGGCTCGATCGCGGCGAGGGCCTGCCGGACTATTTCAAGCAGTTCCCGGTTTACTATGCCGGCCCCGCCAAGACGCCGACCGGCATGGCCTCGGGCTCGTTCGGCCCGACCACCGCCGGCCGCATGGATTCCTACGTCGACCTCTTCCAGGCCAATGGCGGCTCGATGGTCATGCTGGCCAAGGGCAACCGCAGCAAGCAGGTCGTCGACGCCTGCCGCAAGCACAAGGGCTTCTATCTCGGCTCGATCGGCGGCCCGGCCGCCATCCTGGCGCAGGACGTCATCAAGAAGGTCGAGGTGCTGGAATATCCCGAGCTCGGCATGGAAGCGATCTGGCGCATCGAGGTCGAGAACTTCCCGGCCTTCATCATCACCGACGACAAGGGCAACGACTTCTTCAGCGACCTGAAGATCTGACAGCGGAGATTTCGTCGTCCTGATCGGCGGCGCCCGAAGGGCGGGCGCTTACGGCGACTGGCGGCTGTCGATCCACACGGCGCCGGTGCGGGCGTTGATGACGCGCAGCCAGGTTCCGTGGCATCCGAGGACGCGGAAGCTCTCCGCGGCGCCCTCGGACAGTGCAAGCAGGCTGCCCATCGGCCCCGGCAGGCTGTAGAGCGCGCGGCCCGGCTCGACATCGACCCAGAGCTGGTCCGCCGGCACCCAGCCATCGAGGTGTGGGGCAGCCGCGACGGAGATGTGCGCCCAGCCGCTCTGACCGCCGGACAGGATGAGCGCAGCGTCTCCCCGAAGCGCCCCGATCTCGGGCGAGAGCAGCGTCGGCCCCGACCTCAGCGCGAGCGTGTCGCCCGACGGCAGAAGCGGATGGACATCGGTTGGCGTGCACGACCCGGCCGGGCCGGTTCTGGCGTCGACCGAACGCTCGACGACGGCAAAACCGGCCAGCACGGCGAGCGTGCCGATCATGGCGCGAATCATCGACTGCCCTTCCCGCAACGTGCCGGCTGCCCCCCGGCAACCGGCCCCCCACCGCCGTCCTTCTAGGATCACGCTGCAGCGGAGTCGCGGCAGGGTTTGTAAGAATTGTTTTGCGGCCTGCGCTACACTTCCCGCCATGAACCTCGCCAAGCAGCATCTCGACGTCGGCCTGTTCTCGAACAAGCGCGACGAACAACTCGCCTTCTGGCAGGAGACGGTCGGCCTGCCCTACGATCACATGGGCAAGCTGGGCGGCGGCATGCAGCAGCACCGCCATCACATGAACGGCTCGATCCTGAAGATGAACCACGCGCGCGGGCCCCTCCCCGACGCGCCGCCCTCCGGCATCATCGGCCTCCAGATCGCGCGCGAGGGGCTGGCGGCATCGCAGCCGCTCGCCGATCCGGACGGCAACAGGGTGACCCTCGTCCCCAAGGGCCTGGCCGGCGTCGAGGGCGTCGCCATCCTGCTGCGGGTCAACGATCCCGCCGCCCACGACCGCTTCTGGACGCACGCCATGCAGTTCGAGCGCGCAGGCGAGGGCCGCTATCGCTGCGGCGACTCGCTGGTCGTGGTGGCCGAGCAAGGCAAGGTCGAGAGCGCGGTCGGCCAGTGGCGCGGACCGGGCTATCGCTACATGACGGTGCAGGTGTGGGATTGCCTCGCCGAATACGCGGGCATCCTGGAGCGCGGCGGCGCCTCAGGGGGCGAGCCGCGCGTGCTGGGCGAGACGGTGCGTTATGCGTTCGTCTGCGATCCCGACGGCAATCACATCGAGATCAGCCAGCGCGCGTCGTTGACGGGCGGGACGCTCTGACCCTTCGGGGCCGTTCGTCCTTCGGCGCTCTCGGACATTGCAGGCTTAGCGGCTTGTAACCAAGCCGCAGCCTGTCGCTCAGCAGGCCGAGCTCCGCTCGGCCTAACGCTTGCCCTTGCGGGCCTTGCGGGCGGCGTAGCGGGCGTCGCGGGCGGCCTTCTGCTCGGCCTCGGTCAGGACCGGCTTGGCAGCGGCCCGTCGGGCGGCACGCTCGGCCTCCGCGGCTTCGGCCGCCGCAGCGGCTTCTGCTGCCGCGGCTGCAGCCTCTGCGGCCGCCTTTGCAGCGGCCGCTTCGGCCGCTTCCTTTGCCGCCGCCAATTCGGCGGCGATGCGCGCCTCTTCCTGGCGCTTGGCTTCCCGGCGCTCGGCCTCGCGAGCCTCGCGGGCGGCCGCGATGGCAGCGCGCTCGGCCTGCTTCTTGATCAGTTCCGGATCGTTGGCCTTGGCCTTGGCCTTCTCGAGCAAGGCCTGCTTGGCCGCCGCGGCGGTCGCCAGGCGATCGCCGAAATCCACGTTCCTGCCGCTCATGTCCTAGTCTTTACTCCGCCGCCGCAGCGGCCTGCTTCTTGGCGCGCTTGCGGTCCTCGGCATTGAGGAAGCGCTTGCGCAGCCGAATCGATTTCGGGGTGATCTCGACCAGTTCGTCTTCCTCAATATAGGCGATGGCCTGCTCGAGCGACATCTTGCGCGGCGGCGTGAGGCGGACGGCCTCGTCCTTGCCCGCGGCACGGATGTTGGTGAGCTGCTTGCCCTTGAGGACGTTCACTTCGAGGTCGTTGCCGCGGCTGTGCTCGCCGATCACCATGCCCATGTAAACGGGCACGCCGGGCTCGATGAACATCGGGCCGCGATCCTCGAGATTCCACATCGCGTACATCACCGCGTTGCCCGCGGCATTGGCGATCAGCGCACCGTTGCGACGGCCCGCGATCGGGCCGCGATAGGCGCCGTACTCGTGGAACAGGCGGTTCATCACGCCGGTGCCGCGCGTGTCGGTCAGGAACTCACCGTGATAGCCGATCAGGCCGCGCGACGGGGCGTAGAACACCAGGCGGGTCTTGCCGGCGCCCGACGGACGCATGTCCTGCAGCTCGCCCTTGCGCAGCGAGATCTGCTCGACGACGGCACCGGTATAGGCGTCGTCGACGTCGATCACGACTTCCTCGATCGGCTCCTGGCGCTGGCCGGTGACCGGATCGGTCTGGAACAGCACGCGCGGACGGCCGACGGCGAGTTCGAAGCCCTCGCGGCGCATCGTCTCGATCAGCACGCCGAGCTGCAATTCGCCGCGACCGGCGACCTCGTAGGAATCGGCGTTCTCGGTGTCGCTGACGCGAATCGCCACGTTGCCTTCCGCCTCGCGCATCAGGCGCGCGCGGATCATGCGGGTCGTGACCTTGTCGCCTTCGGTGCCGGCGAGCGGCGAGTCGTTCACCATGAAGGTCATGGCGAGCGTCGGCGGATCGATCGGCTGCGAGTGTATCGGCTCGGAGATCGTCAGATCGCCGATCGTGTCGGCCACGGTCGCGACCTTCATGCCGGCAATGGCCACGATGTCGCCGGCCTCGGCCGATTCGAGCGCCACACGCTCCAGGCCGCGGAAGGCCAGGATGCGCGTGATACGGGTCTGCTCGAGTTCCTTGCCGTCTCGGGCCAGCGCCTTGACCATCGAGTTGGGCTTGATCGAGCCCGACAGGATGCGGCCCGTGAGGATGCGGCCCAGGAAGTTGTCGGCCTCGAGCGTCGTCACCAGCATGCGGAACGCCGGATCGGGATCGACCTTCGGCGCCGGCACGTGGTTCACCAGCAGCT
The DNA here is from genome assembly GCF_965249915.1 of Reyranella sp. Lineage (GTDB taxonomy): Bacteria > Pseudomonadota > Alphaproteobacteria > Reyranellales > Reyranellaceae > Reyranella. The sequence goes on along the minus strand of NZ_OZ252257.1, from coordinate 6,019,926 downwards.
CGAACAGCGGCGTCATGTCCGTGTGCTCGGCCTCGAGCGAGGTCGCGGCCCAGCCCTGGCGGGCCGAGGCGAAGAGCGTCGGGAAGTCGAGCTGCTCGTCGGAAGCCTCGAGCGCCGAGAAGAGATCGAACACCTCGTCGTGCACTTCGTGGGCGCGCGCGTCGGAGCGGTCGACCTTGTTGATCAGCACGATCGGCTTCAGGCCGAGGCGCAGCGCCTTGCCGAGCACGAACTTGGTCTGGGGCAGCGGCCCTTCGGCAGCGTCGACCAGCAGCACGACACCGTCGACCATCGACAGGATGCGCTCGACCTCGCCGCCGAAGTCGGCGTGGCCCGGCGTGTCGACGATGTTGATACGCGTGCCATGCCATTCGACCGAAGTCGCCTTGGCGAGAATGGTGATACCCCGTTCGCGTTCGAGGTCGTTCGAATCCATGGCGCGCTCGGCCACCTGCTGGTTCTCGCGGAACGTGCCGCTCTGCTTCAGCAGGCAATCGACCAGTGTGGTCTTGCCATGGTCGACGTGCGCGATGATCGCGACGTTACGGATTTCCATAATGATTTGTCCGGAGGGTTGGTTGGGCGCGCTTATACGCACGCTCTGTGACGGCGGCAAGGCAGGTTGAGGAGGCGTGTTGCCGCTACCGGGGCCCGCTGCCACAGTCCCGTAATGCGTAAACGCTCGGTCACCATCGAAGGCCACCGCACCAGCATCTCTCTGGAAGATGCCTTCTGGAGCGAGCTTTCAGCCCTCTCCCAGGCGCGCGGCCTGTCGCTCAACGCCCTGGTCGCGGAGATCGACCGCGGCCGGGCGCAGGAGCTCACCAACCTCTCGAGCGCCCTGCGGCTCTATGTACTCCACGAGTTGAAGCAACGCACGATCAGTCGAGATTGAAGCCCTTGGCACGCACGAATGCGCCGAAATCGGCGCGCTCGGGAACCGAATATTGCCGAGCCTTGTCCTCGGACCAGCCATAGGCCGCGTCCTCGCCGAATTTCTCCACGAAGCGCTGGCTTTTGTAGGGTTGGGTCTCGTTGCGCCGCCGATCGTAGGCTTCGACCTTCTCCTGGAGGCCCGTTTCGTCGTAGCGATCGCGATGAATCGACACGTCGAGCCCCAGCCGCGGGCTCATCACGCCCTCGAAGGACGGCCAGCCGACACCGAGCCCGGCCACCGGGAAGACATGCGGCGGCAGGCCCAATACCTCGGAAACCCGGGCCGCCTGGTTGCGGATCTGGCTGATCGGGCAGGTCCCGAGCCCGACCCGGTCGGCGGCGGCGATGAAGGTCGCCAGCACGATGCCGGCATCGACGGCGGCATTGAAGAACGGGTCGAGATGGTCGTTCACGAAGGGCCGGCCGCGCCAGTCGAACAGCAGCCGGTGGCGGCGGTTGTTGCCGCAGAACACCAGCAGCGCCGGGCCGGCGGCGGCCCACGGGTTCTCCGGGATCAGGGCCTGGAGCTTCTCGCGCTGTTCCTTGTCGGTGACGATCACGATGTCGGCCTGCTGCAGGTCGCTCTTGGACGGCGCCGACAGCGCCACGGCGCACAGCGTGTCCAGCAGCGCCGGATCGAGCGGCTTGTCGGAATAGCGCCGCACGACGCGGCGGTTGGCCATCTCGGCCAGGACATCGACACCCTTCGGCGCCTCCGACAAGGCGGGCGCGGAACCGAACCGCGCCTTGAGCACGGACTTCAAACGATCGAGCACGGGTACTCCTAACGGCCGAAAATGTTGGGGATCGGAATGTTGGGGATCAGCGAGCGCGGCTGCCCCGGCAGGATCTGCTCCAATTGCTGCAGCTGCTGGGCGCCCGGCAGGGTGCTGGCCATGCCCGGCGGGTCCTTGGCGCTACCGCGCGAGACGCCGAGCGACGGCGAGGACAGCGCGCCGCGTGCGGTGGTAATCAGGTAGGGCGCCGACCCGTCCTCGGCGATGTAGAAATTGACCGTCGTGTCGGTGGTCGAGGCGCCGAGATTGGTGCGGGTCGAGATCCGCGCCGTCGCGCGGTTGCCCTGGACAGTGAGGCCCTTGTCGGTGAGCACGCCGCCCGCGATGTCGATCTGTCCTCCGATCGGGCTGTCGTGATTGACGAAGCGGTTCAGCACCAGCGAGATCGCGTTCAGCATGCTGGTGGGCGACATCCCGCGCTGGCCGACGGCACCCAGCACGTTGCCCAGCGTCTGGTCGATCACCGTGCTGGCCGCACCGGCCGCCACCGAGCCCAGCATCTGCAGCGCCTTGTCGGCACCGACGAAGATGTGGCCGCCGAGTTGCGCGCTGCCCGCCATCGAGGCCCTGATCTGGTCGGCGGTCGTGCCGGCGGCGCGCAGGGCGATGCCGTTGGCGTTGAGCTTGCCGTCGATCGTCACCTTGATGGCGCCGCCGAACTGATTGGAGCCGGAGGTGCTGCGCAGCATCTCGCCCAGGATGATGCCGTTGGCGTCGCCCTTGAAGTCGAGGGAGAGCGCCGGCTTGGTGGCGTTGACAGTCCCGGCGAGCGCCAGCGAGCCGCCATAGAGCGAGCCCTTGAAGTGCTGGACCGTGAGGATGCCGTCCTTCAGCGAGGCCGCGAGGTCGGCATTACCGATGCGCAGCGACGAGCTGACCAAAGTACCGGCCACCAGCTTCAGCGAGCCGTCGATGCTGCGCAGCGCCGCCGTGTCGATCGGCTTGGCGGCTGCCTGGCCTCTCGCCGCCGGTCGCGCAGGCGCTCCCCCGCTGCCGCCGATCCGGTCGAGGTCGAGCACGCCGGCGCGCAGGTCGGCATTCACGGTGGTGCGGCCGGTCAGGCGGGCATCGATCGAGCCGTCGACCGCCTGGCCGTTCAGCACCAGATTGCCCTTGTAGGCGGCCGACTGAGGCGCGCCCTTGGACGCGCCCGGCAGCGCCAGGGTGCCGGTCGCCTTCACGCTCTGGCCCAGGACGTTGACGGCGAGATCGCGCAGGGTGAGCTGTTCGATCGTGCCCGTGACACCCCCGCTTGCGCTCACCGCGCCGAGATCGGCCGGCGCCGTGGTGCCGGCGACCTTGAGCACGCGGCTCATGTCGGGGGCCTCGAAATTGAAGGCGATGTCGGCGCGCGGCTGTGGCGCCGAATAATTCGCAACGGAGCCGCGCACCGCGAGCCGGCCGCCGCCCAGGTTCGAGACCTTGACGTCGTTCAGGCGCAGCGTGCTGCCCTGCAGCGCCACATCGACGTCGACACCCTGGATCGTCTCTTTGTTGTAGATGAGCCTGGCCACCTTGGCCTTGAGCCCGACCGAGGGGCCGGCCACGGCCAGTACCGAAGGCGCGGCGGAGGCGCCGGCGGCAGCCGCAGGCTTCTGCCGCGCCGCGACCGGAACCAGGAAGGAATCGAGGTCGAGCGTGTCGAGACTGACGCTGGTCACGATCGACAGCGGCACGGTGAAGGTGACCGTCACGCCGCCGCTGCCCTTGAGATCGTCGAGTTCGAAGACGGCATCGCTCACCTGGACGTTGCCGCCGGTCGAGGACATGCGGCCGCGCAGGCTGAGCTTCTGCAGCTTGGAGGGCGGCACCGACGACAGGTCGACGGCAAGCCAGGACAGGGTTTCGCGCAGCTTGGGCCCGACCAGGCTGAACTGCCCGGTGACCCCGGGTCGCGCGGCGTCGCCCGTCAGGGTCGACTGCGCCTGCAGGACCATGTCGCCGGGCAGCGTGGCCGTGAGCTTCGGCACCGCGACGGCGCCGCCCTTGGCATCGATCTCCAGCACGACGTTGCGGACCGGCTGCTTGTTGTAGATCACCTCGCCGACTTCGAAGGCGACCTTGGCCGTCAGATCCCCGAGGTAGCTCTGCGACGTCGCAGCGGGGGTGTTCGCGGGCGGCGCAGCGGCAGCGGCGGGTGTTGCGGCGGGCGCGGGCTGCTGAATCGCCGCCAGCCACCGGTCGAGGTCGAGCTTCGGCACCGCCACCTTGCCCTCGACGGCGAGCTTGGGTTTCAGCGCGACGGAAAGCGATCCGGAGCCGCTGTCCTGGCCCAGGGCGATCTTGAAGTCGCGCGCGGCGAACGCCGTCTGCGAAACGTCGATGCTGCCGTCGAAGCTGAACTTGCCGGCAAGAATCGGCGGCAGGACGGGCGCTGGTTGACCCGCGAGCGTGACCAGGGTGCCGACGAAGGTCGTGAGCTGCTCGGCCGAAGCGGAGGCCACGCCGGAAATCTTTGCGGCCGCGCCCAGCTCGCTCAGCGTGCCCTTGAAGCCGAGCTTGCCGCCGCCCGCCTGCAGCGACAGGTCGGCCGTGTGTCCGTTGCTGCCGCGGGCGCCGACCGCGAGGTCGAGCCTGAGCGGCGCGCCGTTGACCGAGGCGTCGCCCGCCAACGAATAGGGACCGTCGATCGAGCCCACCGAGGCGGTGAAGTTCGCCTTCTCCGCCAGCACCGAAAGGCCCGCCTTCGAATCGCTGAAGATCAACGTACCGTTGTCGATGGTGAGCCGGCCGAGCGACAGCGGCCGCGGCGAGCTGGGCTTGGCCGCGGCGGGCTTCGCTTCGGCGACCGACGGCGCGAACTCCCAGTTGGGCTTACCCTCGGCGTTGATCTCCAGAACGATCTTGGGCTCGACCAGCGTCACCTCGCTCACTTCGATGCTGCCGCCCAGCAGCGCCAGCAGCGACGGCTTCACGGTGACCGACTTCACCTCGACCATGTTGGCGTTCTTGGAGCCGGCGGCATTGAAGAACTTCACGCCGGTGACCGACACGGTTGGCGTCGGCAGCAGCGACAGCGAGATCGGCCCGTCGATCACCAGATCGCGGCCCGTCGCCGTCTTCACCTGCGAAACGATCAGCGGCTTGTAGGAATTGACGTCGATCAGGGAGGGCAAGGCCACGAGGGCCACGATCAGCAGGGCGACGATGCCGCCGCCACCGATCAGGAGACGCTTGCGGGTGGTTGGTGTCATGGCAGGGCTCCCCGGTCCGGCGGTGCAAGACTAGCGCATCGACTGCAGGCACGGCATAGAGAAATCCATGGCCGAGATCGTCAACCTGCGACGCGCCCGCAAGGACAAGGCGAAACGCGAACGCGAGACGGAAGCAGACGCGAACCGCCGCCGCTTCGGCCGCACGCGCGCCGAGAAAGACGCCGACAAGGATGCCACAGACCGCGCCGCGCGCCTGATCGACGGCAAGCGCCTCGAACCGGATACGAAGGACTAGCTCTTTCCTGTCGTCCTGAGTGCAGCGAAGGACCTCACGCCCGTCACGCGGTACGCTGCTCGGCCAGCTAGGTCCTTCGCTGTGCTCAGGACGACTGAGGGGGCGTTACCTCGCCGGGCGATTGAGCGCCAGCCGTTCGAAAAAGGTGCGCGTGCTCTCGTCCGCGCCCGGACCCGCCACGGCGCGCACGTTGGTGAGTTCGAGACGGCGCCCGCTCTCGGCGTCGATCAGCACGGGCTCGAGGGGGCGTTTGTCGGCGCGATCCACCAGATCCATCGGCTTGCCGCCGCGCGCGGCGGGGCCGAAGCGGTCGCCCCATTGCTTCAGCCCGACGATGACGGTGAACAGCGCCGCTCCCTTTTCGGTGAGACGGTATTCGTGGCGCAGCGGACGCTGGCGATAGGCGGTCTTGCGGAAGATGCCGGCCTCCACGAGCTTCTTCAGCCGCGCGGTCAGCACGTTGCGCGCGATCCCGAGATTCTCCTGGAAGTCGTCGAAGCGGCGCACGCCATAGAAGGCATCGCGCACGATGAGCAGCGTCCACGGCTCGCCGACGACATCGAGCGCCGCAGCGATCGAGCAATTCATCTGTTCGTAGGAGGTGCGCCGCATTCGCAAAGTATAGGGCGGCAGGCGCACGGCGCAATCTTGGGAGGCGGGCCCGCTCCCTCAAAAGCAGAACGCCCGGGTCTTTCGACCCGGGCGCCCTTGGACTGTCTCGATGGTTCGGTCGGCTAGTCGCGCGACTGGCCCATGAAGCTCATGAGGAACTGGAACAGGTTCACGAAGTCCAGGTACAGGCTGAGCGCGCCGAACACGGCGACCTTCTCGATCATGTCCGTGCCCCAGGCCTCGGAATACTGTTCCTTGATCTTCTGGGTGTCGTAGGCGATCAGGCCCGAGAAGATCAGCACGCCGGCGGCGGAGATGATGAAGCTCATCGTGCCCGACGGCCAGATCATGTTGACGAGGCCGGCCAGGATGAGGCCGATCACGCCCATGAACAGGAACTTGCCCATCGCCGTCAGGTCGCGCTTCGTCGTGTAGCCATAGAGGCTGAGCGCGCCGAAGGCGGCGGCCGTCACGAAGAAGGTGCGCGCGACACTGGCGCCGGTGTAGCGGAACAGCAGCAGCGACAGGCTGACGCCCATCAGAGCCGTGACCGCCCAGTAGACCGCCTGTACCGCAGTGGTGCTCATCTGAGCAGCGCGGAACGAGGTCAGCAGCAGCAGGCCGAGCGGAGCGAAGATCGCGATCCAGCCCAGCACGTTCAGTCCGACGACGCGACCCGCCTGAACCTGGAAGAACAGGCTGGCGAGTTCCGGCGAGCTGAACAGACCGAAGGCCACGATGCCCGACAAAGCGAGCCCCGAAGCCATGTAGTTGTACACACGCACCATGTGGGCGCGCAGACCGACATCAAACGACGCCTGGTCGGCAACGGTGCCGGCGCGATTGAAGGTGCCGAAGTTCGGATTTACCATTTGGTTTCAAGCCTCCAAGGGGGCCTCGTTTGCCGAGCCCCTTCGACAGATAATCTGGGGTTACAGATCGACTGAATCAATAGCGAACTCGCCTGACGGGATTCCAATTTGGAGCCGTTCCGGAGAATAATTAGTTCACTCATTGCGCAACAAGGCAAGAGGCCTTTGCCTCAAAGCCGCTAAAGTTCCCGCGAGGCCGAACGCCAGGGTGAGCGCCATGGCACCCACGGCGACCGCCACGGCGACCATCGGCAGGAACGTCCACTCAAGGTTCATGAGCCGCCGCACCACCAGATAGGCGGCCAGGGTCCCCACGCCCACCGACGCCATCGCGGTGGCGAGGCCCAGGAAGGCGAACTCCCAGGCGAAGGTCCCGGCGATGCGGGCCCGGGTCGCGCCCAGCACCTTCATCACCACCGCCTCGTGGACGCGGCGGCGCTGGGTGGCGAGCATCGCCCCCGCCAGCACCAGCACGCCGGCCAGGATGCTGAGGAAGCCGATCACCCGGCTGGCGAGGCCGATATTGCCCAGCACCCCGGCCGCGGTCTCGATGGCATCGCGGATGCGCACCACGGTGACGTTGGGGAACTGGTCGGTGACGGCCTTGAAGATCGCGTCCTCTGCCTCGGGCGTGGATTTCACCGTGGCGAGGAAGGTGTGCGGCGCCTTGTCGAGCGTGCCGGGCGAGTAGACGAACACGAAGTTGATGGCCAGCGTCGTCCACTCGATGCGTCGCAGCGAGGCGATCTTCGCCTCGATGTCGCGGCCCAGGATGTTCACCGTGATGGTGTCGCCCAGCTTCAGGCCGAACTGATTGGCCAGGTTCTCGTCGAACGAGATGAGCTGCGGCCCTCGATAATCGGCCGGCCACCATTCGCCGGCGACGATGCGCGAGCCCTCGGGCGGCGTCGCGGAATAGGTGACCCCGCGATCGCCCTCGACCGCCCAGCGCGCATCGGAAGGCACGGCGACCTCGCTCACCGGCTTGCCGCCGATCTTGACGATGCGCCCGCGCAGCGACGGCACCTTGTCGAGCGGCCCGGCGCCGGGAATGGCGGCGATCGCCGTCTCGAAGGCCGGCATCTGGCTCGACTGGATGTCGACGAAGAAGAAGGCCGGCGCATCGCCCGGGATGCGCCGCGTGAGCTGCTCGCGCAGATTGCCCTCGATCAGGGCCGTCGCCACCAGCACGGTGAGGCCGAGCCCCAGCGACAGCATGACGATGGGCGTGGGCGCGCCCGGCCGGTGCAGGTTGGCCAGCGCCAGCCGCAGCGCGGCGAACTTGGGCTTGCCGATCCGGGCGGCGCCGAACATGAGCAGCCGCGCCAGGAGGGGAAAGGCGATGAAGGCGCCGACCGAGCCCAGCACGAAATAGGCCGCGATGCGGCGGCTGTCGGCGGTGAAGATCGTGAAGGCCGCCAGCGCCACTGCCGCGGCGCCCAGTACCAGCGCGTCGCGCCAGGCCAGCCGCCCGCCCTGCTGGACCACGGCGCCGCGCATCAACGTCGCCGCCGAAACGCTGCGGGCGCGCATCAGCGGCACCAGCGCGAACAGCAGCGAGACCAGCAGGCCGAAGCCCGCCGCCGTCGCCAGCGGCCCGGCATAGAGTGCCACCCGCGCCCGGACCGGCAGCAGGTCGGCGATCGCCGACTGGGCCACGAACGGCAGGGCCGCGCCGATCACCAGGCCGATGCCGACACCCAGCGCCGCCAGCGCGGCGAGCTGGATGAAATAGGTGGTGAAGACCAGCCGCTCCGGCGCGCCCAGGCATTTCAGGGTCGCAATGGTGCGCAGCCGTGCCGCGAGAAAGCTCGAGACGGCATTGCCCACGCCCACGCCGCCCACGAGCAGCGAGGCCAGCCCGATCAGGCCGATGAACTGTGTCAGCCGGTCGAGCCAGAAGCGGATGCCGCCGCCGGCATCGTCGAGCCCCCTCACCCGCCAGCCGGCATCGGGGAAGCGGGCTTTCAGCGTCTCGATGACCGCGCGATCGGAGCGGCCGGGCGGCAGACGCAGCCGGTATTCCCAGGTAAGCATGCTGCCCGGCTGAACAATGCCCGCTTCGATCGCCGCGTCGAGCGGGATCATCAGACGGGGGCCCAGGCTCGCGAAGGCATTGAGGCCGCGGTCTGGCTCGCGCGCGATGATCCCGCGCACCTCGACCGCCGTGTCGCCGACCCTCAGCATGTCGCCGGGCGCCATGTTCATGCGGCGCAGCGCGGACTCCTCGACGGCCGCGCCCCAGATGCCGTCGCGCTTGCCCATGGCATTGGCCAGCGTGCCGCCATCGGCCATCTCGAGCTTGCCGTAGAGCGGATAGGCAGGTTCGACGGCCTTGAGTTGCACCAAGGTCGGCCGTCCGTCGGACTTGGTCGGTCGCGCCATGGCGCGGCTGTCGAGCCAGCGCACCAGCTCGCCCTGCTCGCGCATGAAGGCAATCTGCTCTTGCGTCGCCTCGCGATAGAGCAGCGAGATCGCGACGTCGCCGCCCAGTATCTCGCGGGCGTCGGCGCGCAGCCCTTCCTCGACGGCGCGGCTGAACGACAGGATCGCCGCAATGGCGCCGACACCCAGCGCCAGGCAGGCGATGAACAGGCGGAAACCGCCGAGGCCGCTGCGCATCTCGCGGCGGGCGAGGCGGAAGGCGAGGTTCATGGAAACGCCGTCACTGCGCGGCGAGCGTGCGCAGGCGATCGTCCGCGACCAGCAGGCCGTCGGCGATGCGCAGCACGCGGTCGCACCGCTCGGCCAGACCCATGTCGTGCGTGATCAGGATCAGGGTCGTGTTGTCGGTGCGCGCGACCTCGAACAGCAGGTCCATCACCTGCTTGCCGGTGGCGCCGTCGAGATTGCCGGTCGGTTCGTCCGCCAGCATCAGCTTCGGCCGGCCGACGAAGGCGCGGGCGACGGCCACGCGCTGCTGCTCGCCGCCGGACAGTTGCGCAGGATAGTGGCCGATGCGATGGCCGAGCCCGACGCGCTTCAGCGCCGCTTCCGCCAGTTCGAACGCATCGGAGCGGCCGGCGAATTCGAGCGGCAGCGCCACGTTCTCGTGCGCCGTCATGGTCGGAATGAGATGGAATCCCTGGAAAACGATGCCGATATGGTCGCGGCGCAGCCGCGCCCGGTCGTCGTCGCCCATCGGTCCGAGATCGTTGCCCGCGACCTCGACCCGGCCCGACGTCGCGCGCTCGAGCCCGCCCGCCACCATCATCAGGCTCGACTTGCCGGCACCCGAAGGCCCCACCACCGCCGCAATCTCGCCGGCCGCGATGTCGAGAGTGACGCCGCGCAGGATATTGACCGTGCCGGCATCGCTCGCCATGTCGAGATGCACGTCGGTCAGGCGAACGATCGGAAAGTGTGCGATGGGAAGCGGCTCGGCCAAGCGGGCTCCTGGGACAGGCAAGGAATGAAACTGCAAAGTCGATATGGTGGTTTTACGGCGACGGTCAATTCGCGGATCGCGGCATTCGTGGCGCTGATCCTGTGCCTTGCGGCCCTGACAGCGCCCGCAGCGGTCCATGCACAAACCGGGCAAACCGGGGCCGAGCCGGTGAAGCTCGCGATCCTGGGCGACAGCCTGGCCGCGGGCTACGGCCTCGCCCCGGCCCAGGCCTTTCCCACCCGCCTGCAGGCGGCGCTTAAGGACAAGGGCCGCAACGTCACCGTCATAAATCACGGCGTCTCGGGCGACACGACGATGGGCGGTCTCGAACGCATCGACTGGATGCTGGCCGACAAGCCCGACATCGTGATGGTCGAGCTGGGCGGCAACGACATGCTGCGCGCCCTCGATCCGGCCAGCACCGAGAAGAATCTCGATGCCATCGTCGACAAACTGAAACAGGCCGGTGCCACCGTCTGGCTGGTCGGCATGATGGCGCCCCGCAACTACGGACCGGAGTACGTCAAGCAATTCGACGGCCTCTACAAGCGGCTCGCCGACAAGCACGGCGTGCCGCTCTATCCCTTCTTCCTCGACGGCGTGGCCCAGGATCCCGCGCTCAACCAGCCCGACGGCATCCATCCCAACGCCAAGGGCGTCGACATCATCGTCGAGCGTATCCTCCCCTTCGTTACGAAGAATCTCGACGATGCCGCGTCTGTTCGTCGCCCTGCCCGTCCCTGACGAGATCGCCGAGGAACTCTCGGCGCTGCAATCGGGGGTCCCCGACGCCCACTGGGTGCCGGCCGAGAACCTGCATGTCACCCTGTGCTTCGCGGGCGAGGTCCAGGGCGGCACGATGCGCGACTTCGAGGAGGAGCTGGGCGACATCGCCGGCCCGCCCTTCTCGGTGGCGATCGCCGGCGTCGACCAGTTCAGCAGCGGCAAGCAGCCCCGGGCGCTGGTCGCCCTGGTCGAACGCAGCGAGCGCCTCGACTGGCTGCAGCAGAAGGTGACGACCGTTGCGCGCAACTGCGGCATCGAGGTCGACCGCCGCAACTACCGTCCCCACGTCACCCTGGCGCGCTTTCCCGCAGGCGGCGAGACCGGCCATCACATCGCGCAGTTCATGGCGAGCCACGGCACGTTCCGCCTGGAACCCTGGATCGCCGAACACTTCACGCTCTATTCGAGCCGCCTCGGCCGCGGGGGTCCGATCTACACGGCGGAAGCGGAGTATCCGCTGACTTTCTGACCGTGAAAGAGGGAAAGGTCCCTCACTTCGTTCGGGATGACAACTTTGGCGGGATTGGCGCAGTGCGCCGCTACAAAAACGCTGTCATCCCGAACGAGAAGTGAGGGACCTTCGCTCTCTCTCGTCACACGAAGGTCAGCAGCCGCCGCGGATTGCCCACCAGGATGGCGTCGATCTCGGCCTCGCTGTAGCCGCGCTTCTGCATCATCGGCACGACGTTGCGGAAGATGTGGCCGTAGCCGTGGCCGCCGAAGCTCGCGAGGCGGGTGCGGTAGCAGATGTCGTGGCTGATCACGACGCGCTCCAGGTGACCGGCATCGATCAGCGCGCGGATCAGCTTGAGCCGCGTCGCGTCGTTGGGCATGTCGATATCGGAGAGGCCGTAATAACTCGATTCCTGGCCGAACAGGTCGAACTCGACCGTCACGCCGGAGTCGGCCAGCTTCAAGAGCCGCGGCTCGTCGAAGATGGTGCGGTCGATGTGGCTGATGACGATGCGCTCGGTCGGGAAGCCCGCTTCCCTGGCGAAGTCGGCGATCTCCTGCGGCTGGTCGGGATCGCGGCCGGGATGCACATTGATCGACGCACCGGTCTCGGTGGCGGCAATGAACGCGCCCTGCATCACGCGCTTCTCGGTGTCGGTCCACGGCGCCTGGCAGCCGATCTCGCCGATCATGCCGGCGCAGACGTCGGTGCCCCAGGCGCCGTCGTGGATCTGGCCGATCATCTCGGCGGCGAAGTCGTCGACCGTGCGGCCGTGGTTCTTCGGATCCTGGTAGTCGTTCACGTAGTAGCCGCAGCCCATCACCAGATGGACGCCGGTGCCGGCCGCGATGCGGCGCAGGCCGTTCGGATCGGGCGAGAGGCCGCCGCAGGACAGTTCGACGATAGCGTCGCCGCCCTCGTGCTTCATCATCGCCACTTCGCGGGTGGCGATGTCCTCGAGGTCGAGCATGTACTTGCGCCCGGCGCGCTTGAGGCCGCGGCCATAGTTGATCTGCCAGACGTTCTCCAGAGTGATCTCGGGGCCGAGATCGTTGTCGGAGCGCGTCCCGGGCGGACGGATGTCGCAGAGCACGTGTTCGTGCATCAGCGTGCGGCCGAGCTTCTCGGGCTCGATCGGCCCGAGAACGGTCTGGATCTTTCCCTTCAGTTCAGGACGGCTCATTGCGGCTCCAGTTTGGCGGCCTCGACGACCTTCTTCCACTTAACGTATTCGCTCTGCATGTGCTTCGCGAGGTCTTCCGACGAGCCGCCCAGCTCGGCGGCGCCGGCATCGCGGATCTTCTTGATGACGTCGGGCTGCTTCGACGCCTTCACCAGCTCGTCCGAGAGCTTCTTCACGATCTCCGGCGGCGTGCCGGCCGGTGCCGAGACGTACCACCAGGGCGCCGCATCGAAGCCCGCGAAGCCCTGCTCGGCGATGGTCGGCGTGTCCGGCAGCGAGAACCAGCGCTTGCCCGAGCTGACGCCCAGCGCCCGCAGCGCCCCCGACTGGATGTGCGGCAGGTAGGGCGGCAGGTTGTCCATCGTGCTGGGAATGTGGCCGGCCAGCAGGTCCTTCAGCACCAGCGAGCTGCCGCGATAGACGACATGCTCGACCTTGAAGTCGGCCAGCGACTCGAAATACTCCATCGCCAGGTGGCCGGTACCGCCGACCGCCGGGGAGCCGAAGCTCACCTTGTTGGGGCCCTGCTTCTTGCAATACTCGACATATTCCTTGGCCGTCTTCACCGGCACGTCGGGATGGACCGCGAGCACGTTGGCGACCTCGCCGAACAGCGCGACCGGCGCGAAGCTCTTCACGCTGTCATAGGGCATGTTCTTGTAGAGGAACTGGTTGGTGACGGCGGTGCCGACCGTCCCCAGCAGCAGCGTGTAGCCGTCGGCCGGCGACTTGGCGACGATCTCCGCCCCGACATTGCCGCCGGCACCGCTCTTGTTGTCGACCACGACGGTCTGGCCCCAGACTTCCTGGAGATGCGCCGCGGCGATGCGGCCCAGCAAGTCGGTCGTGCCGGCCGGCGCGAAGGGCACGACCATGCGGATCTGCTTGTTGGGATAGGTCGATTGCGCCCAGCCGTGGCGGGCCAGCATCGGTGCCGCGAGAGGCGCGAGGGCGGCACCCGCGATGAGGGCACGGCGTCGAATCGTCTTGGCGATTGTCTTATTGGTCATGGCGAAGCTCCCTGATTTCAGGCGACTATATCGGCCGCCAATTGGGAGTTAAATGTGACCGCAGCGTTGATCGGCTACTCGGACCGCATCTCGGTACGGAGCGGCGAGAAAATCTCCTTCAAGGTCTCCAGCGCGGGACCGACCCCTTACCACGCGATGCTGGTCCGCATCGTGCGCGGCGATCCCAATCCCGGCGGACCACCGCCCAAGTTCGAGGATCTGTCCGAGCTGTTCGACGGCCGCTTCGCCTCGCGCGTCCAGCACGCCTGGCCCGGGTCCTACGGCCTGGTCGAGGGCGCAAAGACTCTCGGACTTCCCGGCGCGCTCCAGGTCGAGGCGCTGATCTGGCCGACCCTGCCCGAAGATGGGCCGCAAACCGTGATCTCGCGCCGGGATGCGGCCACCGGCGCGGGCTTCGCGCTGGTGCTGACGCCGGACGGCTTGGCGCTGGAGACCGGCACGGAGCGCGTCGTGGTGGGCAAGAAGCTGCGGGCGCGCATCTGGTATCGCGTCTGGGCGAGCGCCGATCCCGAGACCGGCCTCCTGCGTGTCGGCCAGCAGCCGCTGGCGCGCGCCTTCGGCACCGACGACGAAGGCGAGGCAAGCGGCAAGGCCTCCGCCCCGGCGCTGGAGGCTGCGGCGGCCGTGATGATCGGAGCGGAGGCCGCGACGGACCGGCCGGCACGGCGCTGCTTCAACGGCAAGATCGAGGCGCCGAGCATCCAGGGCTTCGCCGCCTGGGATTTCACGCGCCGCATGGACTCGATGGACATCGAGGACACCGGTCCCAACAAACTGCACGGCAAGCTCGTCAACCTGCCGACGCGCGCCATGAAGGGCTCGGCCTGGACCGGCGCCGAGCGCGACTGGCGTCGCGCGCCGCATCACTACGCCGCCATCCATTTCCACGACGACGACCTGCACGATTGCGGCTGGCTCGACGATTTCACCTTCACGATCCCCAAGGAAATGAAGAGCGGCATCTATGGGATGCAGCTCTCCTGCGGGCCCCATCGCGACATCATCCCGTTCTTCGTGCGGCCGCAGGTCGGCAAGCCTCAGGCCAAGGTCTGCTACCTCGCCTCGACCTTCACCTATCAGGTCTATTCCAACTTCTCGCGCGGAATGTTCGACGATGCCTTCCGCAAGCGGGTCGCCGACTGGAAGGCCTATCCGCACAATCCCGACGATCATGGCGACTACGGCCTGTCGACCTACAACCATCATCGCGACGGTTCGGGCGTGGCCTATTCCTCGCGGCTGCGGCCACTGCTGACCTGGCGGCCGAACTTCCTCAGTTTCAACGACGAGGCGGGCTCGGGCCTGCGCCACCTGCCGGCCGACACGCATCTCACCGGATGGCTCGATCGCATGGGCGTGGCGTTCGACGTCGTGACCGACCACGATCTCGACGAGAAGGGCGTCGAGTTGCTCGCCTCCTACAAGGTCGTGCTGACCGGCTCGCACCCGGAATATCACACCGAGGGTACGCTCGATGCGCTGCAGGCCTATACCGAGAGCGGCGGGCGGCTGATGTATCTCGGCGGCAACGGCTTCTACTGGCGCGTGGCGCTGTCGCCCAAGGTGCCGGGCGCCATCGAGGTACGGCGGACCGAAGGCGGCATCCGCACCTGGGCGGCCGAACCGGGCGAATATTACCACGCGTTCGACGGCGCCTATGGCGGCCTGTGGCGGCGCTCGGACCGGCCGCCGAACCTGCTCTGCGGCATCGGCTTCTCGAGCCAGGGCACCTTCGTGGGCGATTCCTACCGGCAATCGCCGGCGGCGCGCGACAACACCCACGCCTGGGTGTTCGAGGGCGTGAAGGACGAGCTGTTCGGCGGCTACGGCTTCTCGGGCGGCGGCGCGGCGGGTTTCGAACTCGACCGGCTCGATCACCGGCTGGGTAGCCCGCTCAACGCCGTGGTCCTGGCCTCGTCGGAAGGACACGACCGCCGGAACTTCGTCGTGGTCCACGAGGAACGTCTGGGCTTCACGACGACGATCCCCGGCCAGACGCTGGAACAGCTCATCCGCGCCGACATGACCTATATCGAGAAGCCGAAGGGCGGCGCGGTGTTCTCCGTGGGCTCGATCACCTATTGCGGCAGCCTGCCCCACAACAAGTTCGACAACGACGTGTCGCGGCTCACCTTCAACGTGCTGAACCGGTTCGGCGAGCTCGGCCTCAAATGGCCTTTCTGACCTCGGGGGCGAGCCGGGCGACGAGGCCGCGCGTGGCGGCCTCGATCAACCCAAGGGCACGCTCATAATCGTCGGGGGTGCCGCCGAACGGATCGACAATATCGAGGACCCCGATCGGCGGTGCGTAGCTCATCAGGAGCTGCGGCCGTTCGGCCAGCTCGCGCGGCGCCAGCCAGCGCAAATCGACGAGATGGGTGCGGGTCATTGCGAGAACGTAGTCGAAGCGCTTGATGTCCTCGCCCGTCACCTGGCGGGCCCGGAGGCCGGAAATATCGTAGCCGCGCGCGGCCGCTGCCTCGACGGCGAGCCGGGTCGGCGGCTGGCCGACATGGCTGGCGCCGGTGCCGGCCGAGTCGATCTCGAACGCGTCCGCGAGGCCCGCCTTTGCAGCCAAAGACCGGAACGCGCCTTCGGCCATCGGCGAGCGGCACAGGTTCGCGGTGCAGACGAACAGAACTCCAATGGTCATGGCCGCGGACACTAGCACGGCGCTAGATTGGCGGCATGCACCAGGATTTCTTCCCGCCCGGCATCGCCGTGCTGACCGGCGCCGGCATCTCCAAGGAAAGCGGCATCGACACGTTCCGTGACGCCGACGGGCTGTGGAACAGGGTCAACCTCGAGGAGGTCGCGACGCTGGAAGCCTGGCACCGCGACAAGAAGAAGGTGCTCGACTTCTACAACGAGACCCGCAGCATGTTCCGGGCCGCCGGCATCGGCCCGAACGAGGCGCACAAGGCGCTGGCGCGGCTCGAGCGCGAGTATGACGGCGAGGTGACGATCATCACGCAAAATATCGACCTGCTGCACGAGCAGGCCGGCTCGAAGCGCGTGATCCACATGCACGGCCGCGACGGCGAGATCCGCTGCATGGAATGCAAGACGGTGTTCTCCTCCGACTACGACCTGACGCCCGCTTCGATCTGCCCTCACTGCAATTCCGTGGGCGAGCTGCGCCCCAACATCGTGTGGTTCGGCGAGATGCCGATACATCTCGAGGAAATCTACGAAGTGCTGGAGCGCTGCGGGCTCTTCCTCGCGATCGGCACGTCGGGCGAAGTCTATCCCGCCGCCGGCTTCGTCCTGCATGTGCGCCGCCACGCGCCGCGCGCCCGCACGGTCGAGCTCAATCTCGAACCGACCGACAACAAGAGCCTGTTCCACGAACACATCTATGGCCCCGCCACCGAGACCGTGCCGCCCTATGTGACGCGCGTGCTGACGCAGGGCTGGCGATAATAAGAAACGACCAGACGGAGGAAACCATGCCCGACATGACTCACGGATTGAACGAAGGGCCGCACGGCGCCCACCACATCGCCACCGACGCGCACGGCCAGAATTTCTTTTCGATCGACCGGCAGTTCCAGGACCTGATGCGGCTCTACATGGAGCCCGGCCTGCTGCGGCAGATGACACCGCATTTCGAGCTGCTGGGCGGGCTGGCCGGCGGACGGCTCGACGAACTGGCAATGGTCGCCGACAAGCATCCGCCGGTGCTGCAACCGCGCGACCGCTTCGGCCGCGACGAGGACTGGATCGATTACCACCCCGCCTATCGCGAGATGGAGAAGATCGCCTTCGAGGAATTCGGCATGCACGCGATGAGCCATCGCGCCGGCGTGCTGGGTCTGGCGGAGCCGGCCCCTCCGCTGGTCAAGTACGCCATCACCTATCTGTTCGTTCAGGGCGAGTTCGGCCTGATGTGTCCGGTCTCCGTCTCCGACACCTCGAACTTCATCATCAAGCGCTACGGCTCGCCCGAGCTGAAGAAGCTGCTGCTCGACCGGCTGCTCAGCCAGGATCCGGCCACGATGCTGAAGGGCACGCAGTTCATGACCGAGAAGGCCGGCGGCTCCGACGTCGGCGCGCTGGAGACCGAGGCCGAGCGGGTGGGAGTCGGCCCCGACGGTGTCGAGCGCTGGAAGCTCTACGGCCAGAAATGGTTCTGCAGCCATGCCGACGCCGATGTGGCGGTGATGCTGGCGCGGCCGCGCGGTGCGGCGCCGGGTACCTCGGGCCTCGGCCTGTTCGCCCTGCCGCGCCGGCTCGAGGACGGTCGCCGCAACAGCTACCGGATCGTGCGTCTCAAGGACAAGCTCGGCACGCGTTCGATGGCCTCGGGCGAGATCATCCTCGACGGCGCCACGGCCTATCTCGTGGGCGACGTGAACCGCGGCTTCAAGCAGATGATGGAGCAGGTGAACCTGTCGCGGCTGAGCCACGGCGTCCGCGCCGCCTCGATGATGCGCCGCTGCCTCAACGAAGCGCTGGCCGCCGCGCGCGGCCGCCGCGCCTTCGGTCGCTCGATCGCGGAATACCCGCTGCTGCGCCGCCAGCTCATGAAGATCATGCTGCCGACCGAGCAGGCGCTGTCGATGTTCGCCTTCTCCGCCGACGCGATGGGCCGTGCGGATAAGGGTGACCAGGACGCGGCGAACCTGCTGCGTATCCTGACCCCGGTCTACAAGTTCCGCGCCTGCCGCGACAACATCCCGGTCGCCAGCGCCGCGCTCGAGGTCAAGGGCGGGCTGGGCTACATCGAGGAATGGGTGACGGCGCGGCTGGTGCGCGATGCGCAGATCGGCACCCTGTGGGAGGGCACCTCCAACATCAACGCACTCGACGTGGTGCAGCGCGCCGTCGGCAAGTCGGGCGGTCACAAGACCCTCTCGGCTGCCCTCAAGGCGAAGTACGAGCCGAGCGGCGCCCTGCCCGGCCAGTACAAGGGCCTGCTGGGCGCCACGCTCGACCGGGTCGAACGCTTCGTCGAAGCGGTGGCCGCAGATCCCAAACACGAGAAGCGCTCCCGCCTCGCCGCCGGCGCGCTCTATCACGCGACGAGCGCGGCCTTGCTGGGCTGGGAAGGCGCCACCCTCGGCGCCGAAGGCGGCGACGCCCGCCGCCTGCTTCTGTCGCGCCTGGTCATCGAACACCGGCTCGCGCCACAGGACCCGCTGTCGCTCGGCGAGTCCGGCTGGGAGGAAGAAGCGATCAACCTCCTTCTCGACGACACGCCGGTGCCGCTGGCGAAGGCCGTGGAGCTGGTGGCGGCCTAACGAGAAAGGTCCCTTGCTGCGCTCGGGATGACAACGTTTTCTTAATGGATTGTGTGCGTTAGCAACCCATAAGTGTCATCCCGAGCGCAGCGAGGGACCTTTCTTCTAACGCCTCAACACTTCGTCCGTATGCTCACCCAGCAACGGCTCGCGATAGAGCGGGCTCGACGGTTCGTTCCTGAAGCGGACGACGGGACCGAAGTGGAGGCGGCCCTGCTCGTCCATGACCATGAAGCCGCGCTTCTGCAGGTTGGCGTCGGCGATGGCTTCGGGGAGCGTGTTCACCGGGCCGTAGCAGATGTCGAGCGTTGCCAGATACTCCATCCAGTGGGCGAGCGGCTTCGCGCTGAAGGTCGCGGCAAGGAAATCCATCACCGGCTTCTGGTGGGCGCCGGGCCATTCGCACAACGGCGCCATCTCCGGTTTGCCGAGCGCGCCCAGCAGGTTCCTGATGAACTTCATCTCCTGACCCGCGATGACCAGCTGGCGGCCGTCTGACGTATCGTAGACACGATAGAAGGCCGAACCGCCGGTCGTGCGCTGCTGCTTCACGTCGGGCGCCTTGTTCTCGGCGAAGGTCGTGCCGACGACGTTCGCACACGAGGCCATCAGCGATTCGTGCATCGACACGTCGATATAGTCGCCGCGGCCGGTATCCTTGCGGCGCAGCAGCGCCATCAGCACGCCCGCGAGACCATGAAGACCGCTCACCAGATCGGCGACCGGGATGCCGGGGATTGCAGGACGGCCATCGTCGCCCAGGGTCAGGCTCAACACGCCGGTCATGGCTTCCAGCGCAAGATCGTGCGCGGCGCGGCCGGGATAGGCGCCGTCCTGGCCGAAGGCGCTGATCGAGCAATAGACGATGCCCGGGTTCCTGGCGGCGACGGCTTCGTAGCCGATGCCGAAGCGGGCCGCGACGCCGGGCCGGAACGATTCGACCAGCACGTCGGCCTCGCAGGCGAGACGGAACAGATCGGCGCGGCCCTGCTCGCTCTTGAGGTCGAGCACGACGCTCTTCTTGCCGCGGCCCATGTTGCGGAAGAACACCGAGGTGCGTTCGTCGGGCGGCAGGATATGACGGCCGGGATCGCCCTCGCCCGGCGGCTCGACCTTGATCACCTCGGCGCCATGGTCGGCGAGCGAGGTGGTGAGATAGGGGCCCGGCAGGAACCAGGAGAGATCGACGACCTTGATGCCCTGAAGTTTCATGACGACTTGCCCAGCAGTTCTTCGTTGTCGGCGCCCAGCGGCGAACAGGCGGACTGCGCCAACCGCTCGCCATCGATGCGCAGGGGATTGGCGAGGATGCGCAGGTCGCCCTTCATCGGATGCGGCACGGTCGAGACCATGCCGGTCTCACGGGCAAAGGAACTGTCGAGCGCCTGGTCGAGGCGGTAGACCGGCGCTGCGGGCAGCAAACCGTTCATCGCAGCGAGCCACTCTTCCGTCGTGCGCGTGCGGAACGTCGCGTCCAGTTCGGCCGAAAGAATCGCTCGGTTCCTCGCCCGCGTGTTGGGATCGGGGAAACGCGGATCGGCCACGAGATCGCCACGGCCCATCACCTCGCAGAGCGCCAGCCAGAATTTCTGCGTCATGCACATGACGTAGATCCAGCCGTCCTTCGTCGGGAAGGTCTGGACCGGCGCCAGCGAGAGATGCGCGCTTCTAGGCACGCGCGGCGAGACATCGCCTTCATTCAGATACCAGAGGCCGGGATAGGTGAGCTGGTGCATGGCGACGTCGTAGAGGCAGGTGTCGACATCGCAGCCCTGCCCCGTGGTGCGGGCCCGCAGCAGGCAGCTCAGGAGACCGACGATGCCGGTCAGACCGCTCATGCTGTCGATCATCGAGACACCGACCCGCGTCGGCGGCCCGTCGGGCTCGCCGGTCAGTTCCATCAGCCCGGCCTCGGCCTGCATCAGGAAATCGTAGCCGGGCCAGTCCTTGCGCTCGTTGTCCCGCCCATAGGCGGAGATGTGCAGGCAAACGATCGCCGGCTTCAGGTGTTTGAGGCTGGCATAGTCGATGCCGAGCTTGGCGGGCTGGGTCCCGCGCATGTTGTTCACGACGCAGTCGGCGCCCTGGACCAGCGCCTCGAACTGGCGCCGTCCCTCTGCCGACTTCATGTCGAGGGTCACGCTCTTCTTGCCGAGGTTCCAGGCCTGGAAATACTCGCTGTCGTTCTCACCGAGCTTGTGGGGCCCGACCTGGCGCGAGGGATCGCCGCCCTCGGGCGCCTCGATCTTGATCACCTCGGCGCCGAGCTCGGCCAGGAACATCGTACCATAGGGGCCGGCGCCGAACTGTTCGAGCGTGAGAACGCGGATGCCTTCGAGCGGCTTGCCGCTCACGAGATCGGGTTCCGCTTGATCAGCTGCCGCGCGATGATGATGCGCTGCATCTCGTTGGTGCCCTCGCCGATGCAGGTCAGCGGGGCGTCGCGATAGAGCCGTTCGATGTCGTATTCCTTGGAATAGCCATAGGCGCCGTGGATGCGCATCGATTCGATGCTGTTCTCCAGCGCCGCCTCGGACGCGAAGTATTTCGCCATGCCGGCTTCCATGTCGCAGCGTTCACCGCGATCGAAGATGGCGGCGGCATCGAGAGTCAGCAGGCGGGCGGCGCGGGCGCGCGTCGCCATTTCGCCGAGCTTGAGCTGGATCGCCTGGTGCTCGCAGATCGGCTTGCCGAAGGTCCTGCGCATCTGCGAGTAGCTGGTCGCCAGCCTGAGCGCACCCTCGGCGATGCCGACGCCGCGCGAGGCGACGTTGATGCGGCCCAGTTCGAGCCCGCCCGCGACTTGCGCGAAGCCTTGGCCCTCGACCTCGCCGATCAGGTGATCGGCCGGGATCCTGTAGTCCTCGAACACCAGCTCGCCGGAATCGATCGACTTGTAGCCGAGCTTCTCGAGCTTGCGGCCGACCGTGAAGCCCGGCCCCTTGGGCGTGATGAACAGGCTCATGCCGGTGTGGCGCGGATTGGCCTCGGGATCGGTCTTCACCAGCATGGCGAAGCAATGGCCCTCGATGCCGTTGGAGATCCAGGTCTTGGTACCGTTGATGACATAGCCATCATTGCCGTCGCGCTTCGCCACCATGCGGATCGACTGCAGGTCGGTGCCGGCATCGGGTTCGGTGAGCGCCAGGCCGCCGCGGATTTCGCCGCTCGCGAACTTCGGCAGCCAGTGCTCCTTCTGGCGCGGCGTGCCGAATTTCTCCACGGCCAGCGCGAGCATCAGGTGGGAATTGAAGATGCCGGTGATGGCCATCCACACCGACGAGACGCGCATCACGATCTCGGCGTAGGTCGTGGCCGGCAGGCCCAGCCCGCCATATTCCGGGCTGATCGTGGCGCCGAACAGGCCGAGTTCCTTCATCTGCTCGACGATCTCGGCCGGCCATTTGTCGGCATGGTCGAATTCCTTGACGCGCGGCGCCACCTCGCGCTCGATCCAGCGGTCGATGGTGGCGAGAAGCTGGGCTTCGTCGGCCTTGTCGATCTTGTTCATTGGGTCCTCCCGACCGCCATCATGCCCGACGGCTGGGAGCGGACAAGGCCGCGGAACCTCAGGACGAAATGCAGGCAAGGGACCGCCCTAGGCGGCGCGTCACAGCTCGTGCATCATCCACGGCCAAGACATTCCGAATCAAAGGAAGAAAGACATGAGGAGACGTCACTTCACGGCCGGCCTGGCGACGCTGCCCTTCATCCCGACCTTCGCCCTGGCGCAGGGCGACGACTGGCCCAACCGCAGCGTCCGCATCGTCTGCCCCTTCACCGCAGGCGGTTCGCAGGACAACATCGCCCGACGTCTCGCCGCCAAGCTCGGCGACGAGCTCGGCCAGACCTTCGTGGTCGAAAACCGCACGGGCGCCGGCGGCTCGATCGCCGCCGACAATGTCGCCAAGTCGCCGCCCGACGGCTACTCGGTGCTGCTGGGCAATATCGGCAGCCACGCGCTCGTGCCGCATCTCTATCGCAAGCCGGCCTACAATGCCGTCACCGACCTCGAGACGGTGGCGTGGATCGGCACGCAGCCCAATCTCCTGTGCTGCAATCCCAACTTTCCACACGACACGCTGCCCAAGCTGATCGAGGCGGCGAAGAAGGAGCCCGGCAAATATTCCTTCGGCTCGTCCGGCCTCGGCACCTCGCCGACCCTGACCATGGAGCTGTTCAAGCAGAAGACCGGCGCCGACATCACCTTCATTAGCTATCGCGGCGCCGCCGCGGCGGCCGCCGACGTGCTGGCCGGCCACGTGCCGATGGTGATCTCCAACATCGATTCGCTGATGAGCCAGGTCAGCGCCGGCAAGCTGAAGCCGATGGCCTCGAGCGGCGCCAAGCGCTCGCCGGTCACGCCCAACACGCCGACCTTCGCCGAGGTCGTGTCGCCGGATCTCGTCGTCACCTCCTGGTCGATCTGGGCGGTGCCGACCGGCACGCCGGCCCGGATCAAGGAGAAGCTTCGCAACGCGACGGAGAAGGCGCTGAAGTCGCCGGACGTCGTGGAAAGCATGAAGGCCGGCGGCTTCGAGCCCGGTATCATGACGGTCCCCGAGATCGACGCCTATATCCAGACCGAGATCAAACGCTGGGGCGAGGTCATCCGTGCCGCGGGCATCAAGGCAGAATAGTCCTCTCATCCCGGACCTGCTGGCACCGGGTCTCGACCTGGTGTTCTGCGGCACCGCGCCGAGCCCGGCCTCGTTCAAGGCGCGTGCCTACTATGCCAACCCCGGCAACGCCTTCTGGCCGACCCTGCATGCGGTCGGCCTGACGCCCGAGCGACTGGCGCCGCAGCGCTACCCCGAGCTGCTGACGCTGCGCCTGGGACTGACCGATCTCAACAAGACCGAGGTCGGATCGGACCATGAGCTCACGCCCGAGGCGATGGATGCCGGCTCGCTGCATGCCAAGCTGCGGCGCTTCCGTCCCGCGGCCATCGCCTTCACCTCCAAGCACGCCGCCTCGCTGGCGCTGGGCGTTAAGGCGCCCGCCTATGGCCGGCACGCGGAGCTGCTGGAAGGGGCGGTGGCTTTCGTGCTGGCTTCGCCCTCGGGCCGGGCGCGCTCGTTCTGGACGCTGGCCCCGTGGAAAGAAGCCGCCGCCTTCGTCGCCGAACGGCGGCAGTTGCGCGAGCGCGCCGCATGAGGATCGGCCGTCGCGCCGCGCTGGCCGGGCTGGTCGGCCTGCCGGCGACGGCGCGCGCGCAGGACCCGCCGGCAACGCTGCGCGAGCTCGCCCGGCGCGCCACGATCTATCTCTTCCCGGTCTACGAGATGTATCGCGCGCGCTGGCGCGCGACGGCCGACGAAACGAACCCGCACCGCCAGCGGCTCAACCGCTTTCGCCACATGCCGGGACTCGCCGATGCGCGCACGCGCGACGTCACCACGCCGAATGCCGACACGCTCTATTCCTCGGCCTGGCTCGACCTCACGCTGGAGCCGTTGTTCCTCACCGTGCCGCCGGTCGGCGACCTCTACTACAGCTACGCCTTCCTCGACCTGTTCACGGACAACTTCCTCGTCGTCAGCCATCGCCTCAAGGCCGACGGGCTGGCGACCCACATGATCGTCGGACCGTCCTGGACGGGCGCCGCGCCGGGCGACGTGACGCTGGTCCGTGCGCCGACCAATTCGGTGTGGCTGCTCGGGCGCATCCTCGTCGAGAGCGCCGGCGAACTCGATCGCGTCCGCATCATCCAGGACCGTGTGCTGCTCGAAACACCCGACATGCGCAACGAGCGGCGCATCCTCGAAGTCGGCGAGCTGATGCGCTTCCGCACACAGCCCCCTCCCGAGCCCGCCGCCGACTGGCCCGCCGCCGATCCCGCCGATCCGCTCGACCTGTTCGACATCGGCATGCTTGCGCTTGCCGAAAGTCCCTTGCCCGAGCGCGACCGGCCGCTGTTGGAGATGCTGGCGCCGCTGAAGCTGAAGCCGGGGCGCAAGTTCGACCGGCGCGCCTTCGACGAGGCGGAGCGTCGTGCCGTTCTCGCGGGCATCACGCAAGGGCACGCCGACATCCGCGCCGCCGCGGAACGCGGCCGGACCATCGAAGGCTGGACCTACGGCGAGCGACACCTCGGCAATTTCGGCGACGACTATCTCTATCGGGCGGCCACCGCACTGACGGCGCTCGGCGCGCTGATCCCTGCCGAAGCCGCCTATGCGAGCTGCGCCGTCGACGCGGAGCGGCAGCCCCTCTCGGGCGACCGGCGCTATACGCTCGACTTCCCGGCGAACGGCCTGCCGCCCGCCCGCGCCTTCTGGTCGCTCTCGGCCTACGAGGTCATACCGGACGGGCGCGCCTTCTTCGTCGACAATCCGATCGACCGCTATTCGATCGGCGACCTCACGCCAGGACTGGTGCGCAGCGCCGATGGCTCTCTCACGATCTACATCCAGCAGGATCGGCCGTCGGACGAGCGTGCGGCCAACTGGCTGCCGGCCCCGGCGGGACCGATGCGCCTCGTGCTGCGCGCCTACGAACCCGACGAGGCCGTGGTGGAAGGCACCTATCGCGTGCCGCCCGTGCGCCGCAACTCCTCTCCCTGAAACGCGTTGCTCCAGCGAACAAGCGAGGAGCCCCCATGACCGACATCTCCCGCCGCTCCCTGGCCGCGGGCGCCGGCCTGCTGGCTGGCGCCTTTGCCTTGGGCGCACGCGCCCAGCAGATGGCCCCGCAGGTGGCAACTGCCATTCCCGTGCCGAAGGTCACCCCCAAGCCGCTGATCGTCAACCCGGACAAGGTGAAAGGCCTCTCGGGCGACCTGCTGCGCAAACACCACGACACGGTGTACGCCGAAGAGGTGAAGAAGCTGAACGCGATCGGCGAGGAACTCTCGAAGATCGACTTCGCCGAAGTGACGCCGGAGAAACTCGGCAAACTGAAGCAGGACGAGCAGGCGGCCCAGAACTCGACGCTCCTGCACGAGATTTATTTCGACGGCCTGGCCGAAGCCCCGACCCAGCCCGCTGGTCTTCTGGCCCAGGCCCTGTCGCGCGATTTCGGCAGCCTGGATCGCTGGAAGGCGGAATTCGTCCTCACCGGCAAGTCGCTCGCCGCAGGAAGCGGCTGGGTGATCTTGGCCTATGCGCCACGCGACAAGCGGCTGTTCAACTGTCGCGCCGAGAACGATTCGATGGCACCGGCCGCCGGCGTGCCGTTGCTCGCGATGGACATGTACGAGCACGCCTATGCCACCGACTACGGCACCGACACGGCGAAATACATCGAAGCCTTCGTTCAGGCGATCAAGTGGACCAATGCAGAGCGCCTCTATCGCGAGGCGATGCGGGTCTGAGCCAACGACCTTCGCAGCGCTCGTCTAGGCGCGCTGCGATTCTTCCTCGGCCTTGGCTTCGATCGCTTCCATGTCGTCGTCGCTGAGGCCGAAATGATGGCCGATCTCGTGAATCAGCACGTGACGCACGATATGCGGCAGGTCCTCACCCGATTCGCACCAATAGTCGAGGATGGGCCGGCGATACAGGAAGATGCGATCGATGTCGTTGGCGACATGACCGGCGCCGCGTTCCATCATCGACACGCCCTGATAGAGACCGAGCAGGTCGAACGGCGTTTCGAGATCCATCTGCTTCTCGACCTCGTCGGACGGGAAGTCGTCGATCTGGATGCGCACGTTCCCGACGTGCCGACGGAACTCCTCGGGAATCGTCGCCAGCGCCTCGGCTGAGATCGCTTCGAAGTCCTCGAGAGTGGGCGCAATGCCGAAACCGGGCGTACGCCGTGGATTGTTGAAGACCGGCATGACTCCCCCTTATAGGACCCGTGCGCCTTCGCCAAGCGCCGCGTCGTGACCGTTCGGGCACCTCCCCGAGGTTTGGCGCGGTATTCGCATGATCGCCTTCCCCATCGATCCGCATTAAACTCGCCCGCACATGCTTCAGTTCCTCTTACGCCGCCTCATCGTGGCACTCCTCGTGGCGGCGACGGTCATGACCCTCGCCTTCATCCTCACGCGGCTATCGGGCGATCTCGCCATCTCGATCGCCGGCCCCAACGCCACCGCCGCCGACATCGAGGCCGTGCGCAAGGCCTATGGGCTCGACCGGCCGGTCCTCAGCCAGTTCTTCGACTGGGTGGGCCGCGCCGCCACCGGCGACCTGGGCAACAGCTACTTCTTCCAGACGCGCGTTTCGACGCTGATCGCCGAGCGCATGCCGGTGACGTTGACCCTCGGCCTGACCGGCCTCTCCATCGCGCTGCTGGTGTCGCTGCCGATGGGCATCCTGGCCGCGGTGCGCGAGAACACCGGCTTCGATCGCGCCGTGCAGATGGTCGCCTTGATCGGTCAGGCGATGCCCTCCTTCTGGCTCGGCCTGCTGCTGATGATCCTCTTCGGCCTCACGCTGGGCTGGCTGCCGATCTCGGGCACCGGTTCGTGGGAAAATTTCGTCATGCCGGGCATCGTGCTCGCCTTCTCGGCCATTCCCGCGCTCACGCGCCTCACCCGCGCCGGCATGATCCAGGCGATGGGCAGCGATTACATTCGCACCGCCCGCGCCAAGGGCCTGTCGCGCGCCTCCATCCTGCTGAAGCACGCGCTGCGCAACGCCGCCATTCCGGTCGTCGCGATCGCCGCCGTGCAGCTCGGCTTCATGCTGGGCGGCTCGATCGTCATCGAGCAGGTCTTCGCCCTGCACGGCGTCGGCTTCCTCGCCTGGGAGAGCATCGCCAAGAACGACTTCCCGGTCGTGCAGGCCGTCGTGCTGGTGCTCGCCGTCATCTACGTGGCCCTGACGATGGTTTCCGACCTGATGAACGCCGTCCTCGATCCGCGGCTGCGCGCATGAGCACCGCCGTTTCGATCAATGCCGGCCCGCGTCGGGGCTGGAAGAGCGCCGGCACGTGGATCGGCGCGGTCATCGTGGGCCTTGCCCTGTTCTGCGCGATCTTCGCACCGCTGATCGTGCCGCACGATCCGTTCGCGCAGGACCTCGACCGTCGTCTCCTGGTGCCCTTCTGGATGGAGGGGCACAATCCCGACTTCATCCTCGGCACCGACCAGCTCGGCCGCGACTATCTCTCCCGCCTGATCTGGGGCTGCCGCATCTCGATGCTGATCGGCGTCACCGTCACGATCGTGTCGGGCCTGATCGGCATCACCATCGGTGTGCTGGGCGGCTTCTTCGGCGGCCGTATCGACGACGCCGTGCTGTTCGCCATCACGACACGCCTCTCGATCCCCGTCGTCCTGGTGGCGCTCGCGGTCGTCGGCCTGCTCGGCACCTCGATGACCCTGCTGGTGCTCACGCTCGGCCTGCTGCTGTGGGACCGCTTCGCCGTGGTGGCGCGCTCGACCTCCATGCAGGTGCGCAACCTCGACTTCGTCGCCGCCGCCTGGTGCGCCGGCTGCTCGCGCTTCCGCGTCCTGTCGCGCGAGGTGCTGCCCAACATCGCGAGCCACCTCGTCGTGGTGGCGACGCTCGAGATCGCACTCGCCATCCTGCTCGAAGCGACGCTGTCGTTCCTCGGGCTCGGCGTGCCGCCCCCGCTGCCCTCTTGGGGACTGATGATCGCCGAGGCCAAGGACTACATGTTCTTCAGCCCCTGGGTGATCGTGATCCCCGGCGTGGCGCTGTTCGTTCTTGTGCTCGGCATCAACCTGCTCGGCGACGGGCTGCGCGACGCCTTTGCGACGAGGTCCCGCACGTGAGCGCGCTTCTCGAAGTCGAAAAGCTCGAAGTGGGCTTCGGCGGCACCGCCGCGGTGCGCGGCGCCTCGCTCACGGTCGAGCGCGGCGAGACCCACTGTCTGGTGGGCGAATCGGGCTGCGGCAAGTCGGTGACCTCGCTCGCGATCATGAACCTGCTGGCGCGCGGCGGGCACCGCACGGCGCAGCGCCTCACCTTCCAGGGCGACGATCTGCTGAAGCTCGACGACCGGGGCATGGCGCGGCTGCGCGGCAATGCCATGGCGATGATCTTCCAGGAGCCCATGACCAGCCTCAACCCGGCCTACACGATCGGCTCGCAGATGACCGAGGTGATGCGCCGCCACAAGAAGGTGAGCCAGCGGGTCGCCACCGATCGCGCCGCCGACCTCTTGGGCCGGGTCGGCATCACCGCGCCGGGCCTGCGCCTCGGCCAGTTCCCGCACCAGCTCTCGGGCGGCCTGCGCCAGAGGGTGATGATCGCCATGGCGCTGATGTGCGAGCCGCAGCTCCTGATCGCCGACGAGCCGACGACCGCGCTCGACGTCACGGTGCAGGCGCAGATCCTGCGCCTGCTGGCGCAGCTCCAGCGCGATCTCGGTCTCGGCATGCTGCTGATCACGCACGATCTCGGCATCGTCGCGCGTGTCGCCCATCGGGTTTCCGTCATGTACGCGGGCGAAGTGGTCGAGAGCGCGGCGACCGCGCAACTCTTCGCCGATCCCAAGCATCCCTATACGCAGGGCCTGCTGCGCTGCGTGCCGGTACCGGGCAAGCAGCGCCAGGACGAGCCGCTGGGCTCGATTCCTGGCACGGTGCCGCGCATCGGCCCGGGCTTCCAAGGCTGCGGCTTCCGCGATCGCTGCAGCTTCGCCGACGCGAGTTGCGCCCATACCGTCCCGCACCAGACCGCGGCGCCGGGACACGATTATCTCTGCCGGCTGGCCCCATGAACGCGACGACCCAAGCTGCGATCGAACTCAAGTCGGTCGGCAAGACCTTCCGTGTCTCCGGCGGCCTCCTGGGCAAGGACCGCAAAGTCGTGGCCGTCGACAGCGTTTCCTTCGCCGTGCCGCCGGGCGGCGTGCTGGGCGTGGTGGGCGAGTCGGGCTGCGGCAAGTCCACCCTCGCCCGCCTGATCCTCGGCCTGCTCACGCCCGATTCCGGCGACATCGCCGTCGAAGGCCAGCGCGTCGTCGACATGGACCGCAAGGCGCGCGCCCGCCTGATCCAGCCGGTGTTTCAGGACCCGTTCTCGTCGCTCAATCCGCTGACCCGCATTCGCGACATCGTGGCGATGCCACTGCAGGCCCAGGGCAACTTCTCGCGTGCCGAGATCGCCAAGCGCGTCGACGAGATGCTGGAGCGCGTCGGCCTGCCCGGCGAAATGGGCAACCGCCTGCCGTCCGAACTGTCCGGCGGCCAGCGCCAGCGGGTCGCCATCGCGCGCGCCCTGGTGCTGCGGCCGCGCATCGTGGTGTGCGATGAGCCGACCTCCGCGCTCGACGTCTCGGTGCAGGCGCAGATCCTGAACCTGCTGGCCGAACTGCGCCGCGACCTTGGCCTCACCTACCTGTTCATCAGCCACAATCTCGCGGTGGTGGAGCATGTCGCGAGCGAAGTGGCGGTCATGTATCTCGGCCGCATCGTCGAGAAGAAGCCGACCGAGGCACTGTTTCACACGCCCGAGCATCCCTACACCCAGGCGCTGCTGGCCTCGGTGCTGACACCCGAGCCCGGTCTCGGCGTGCCCGACGTGGGCCTGGGCGACGTCATGCCCGACCCGGCCAACATCCCGCCGGGCTGCCGCTTCCATCCGCGCTGCCCGATCGCCGAACCGCGCTGCGCCACGCAAGCGCCGCCGCTCAGGCCTCGGCCCGGCGGCGGCGTGGAGTGTCTGCTGGTCCCTTAAGCGCCCCGACTCTCCTCCTCCCGTCAAACGGGGGAGGCCGGGAGGGGGAAAGCAACGCCATGAATCCCGACCGGGAGAGTTCAGACTCATGGCCTTCCCTCTCCGGCCTTCGGCCACCTCCCCCGTGTGACGGGGGAGGAAAGCTCTAGATCGTCACTTCCACTTCGCCAGATAGAAGCGCGGCAGCTCGTCCGGGAAGGTCTTGAAATCGAGCGTCTTCGAGAACGCGTAGGTGTTCACGTAGGTGTTGATCGGCAGCCAGTAGGCCTTCTCGGTCGCAATCTTGATCGCGGCCGAGTAGGCCTTCTTGCGCGCCTCGGTATTGGAAGTGGCGCCGCCCTCGGCCACCAGCTTCTCGAGCTCGGGGTCCTTCGAATAATTGTCGAGCGCGCCGGCGCCGAACATCACCGGCAGGATCGCCGAGACGTCGTTGATCGAGTAGCTGCCCCAGCTTCCCATGTAGAGCGGCGCCTCGCCCTTCTGGGCCTTCTGGATGGCCGGCGCGACCTGGAGCTGGGTGATCTTCACGCGGATGCCGACGGCGGTGAGATAGTTCTGGATGGCCGCGCCCCACGAGGTCGGCTGCACGTAGCTCACCATCTCGACGTCGAAGCCGTTGGGAAAGCCCGCCTCCGCCATCAGCGCCTTGGCCTTGGCCGGATCGTAGTCGTACTTCACCGCGGCGTCGGCATCGCAGCCGAACTGGCTGGGGAAGCATGGCGCCGGCGGCACGCGGCTGCCGCCGCCGACCAGCTTCTCGGCGAACTGCTTGCGGTCGACGGCATGCCAGATCGCCTGGCGCACCTTGAGCTTGGTCAGCGGATTGTCCGCGCCGGTACGGCCGGCGGCGTCGATCGAGAGGTAGCCGACGCGCATCGATTCCTGGCGAACCGCCTGCAGGAACGGCATCTTGTTGATGCTGTCGGCCTGGTCGGGATTGATGTTCCAGATCCAGTCGGCCTTCTGCGCCAGCACCTCGGTCACGGCCGTGGCGAGATCGGGCACGAAGCGGACATGCAGCTTCTTGATCGCGGGCACGCCCTTGGGCGAGCCCTTCCAGTAATCGTCGAAGCGCTCGAAGAATATCTCCTTGCCCTGGTCGTTCTTGACGATCTTGTAGGGGCCGGCGCCGATCGGCTTGGCCGAGAAGCCCTCGGGGCCGACCTTCTCGCGATAGGCCTTGGGATGGATCGGCGTCACCATGGCGAGGTATTCGAGTGCCGCCGGCGTCGGCCGCTTCATCTTGATGCGCACGGTCCAGTCGCCGGTCTTCTCGGCCTTGTCGATCCACGCATAGTTCGAGGGCGTCGCGACCTTGGAGGCCGGATCGGCCGCCATGTTGATGGTGTAGACGACGTCGTCGGGGGAGAGCGTGCTGCCATCGTGGAACTTCACGCCCTGGCGGATCGTGAGATCGAGCGTATTGTCGTCGGTGAACTTCCAGTCCGTGGCGAGCGACGGCTTGATCTCGAAGGTCGCGGGATCGCGATGGACCAGCATGTCCCAGGCCTGGTGCGCCAGGATCAATCCGGTGCGCTGGCTGTTGAAATACATGTCGACGTTGGGCACCGCGTCGTTGAACAGGATGCGCAGCGTGTCGGCAGCCTTCTGCGCCGAGGCGGGCGCGGCAACGACCGCGCCGAGCATGGCGGCGGTGCTGGAAAGCAGGGCAGTACGACGAGTGATTTTCAAGAAAGCCTCCGGTTTGTTGGGGGGGAGCCTAGGCTGCTGCCCCGCGATGAGGCAAGCTTCACGCCAAATGAGGAGAGACAGATGATCGCCAAACTCGCCGGAAAATCCCGCACCCAGGCCCTCGCTTCGATCAAGGGCTGGAAGAAGGTGCGCGGACGCGACGCGCTCCAGAAGAGCTTCAAGTTCGCCGACTTCAACGAAGCCTGGGGCTTCATGACGCGCGTCGCGATGGCCGCGGAGAAGGCCGACCATCATCCGGAATGGTCCAACGTCTACAACAAGGTCGAAATCGTTCTCAGCACGCACGACGCCGGCGGCCTCTCTGAAAAGGACGTGGCGCTCGCCAAGGTCATCGACTCGATCGCCTGACGCGACCGCCGAGGGCCGGCGCTTGCATGTCGAATGAAGGGCGTGGCCGCCGCTTTTCGGCAAAAGTCTAATACCGTCGACCGGCATCGGCGCGCTATCGTCCGACGGATGACGGACGATCCGAGACACATGAGCTCCGACGAAGTGTGGCTCCGCTGATGGAAGAATTCAGCCTGTCCGAGATCGCGGCCAATCCGTTCGTCCAGACCGGACTTCTGGCGTTGGCGGGCGCCGCGATCACCCACCTTTTGCTCCGCCGCTATCCGGCGCGTCGCCTCGCCTTTCAGCTCGTCTTCTTCGTGGCGCTGACGGCCCTGCTCTACAAGCATCAGGTGGTCCCCTACGAAGTCTCGCCCGACACGACGCCGATCTACGAACGGACCTTCGCCGCGCTGGCCAAGATCATCTGGTGGATCAACGGCGCCTGGGTCCTGATCGGCTGCGCCCGGGTCTTCCTCGTCTTCGAGCGGCTGCCGCATGAGGGGCGTCTGCTGCAGGACCTCGTGGCCGGCCTGATCTATCTCGGCGCTGCCCTGTCGATCGGGGCCTATGTCTTCAAGGCGCCCGTCGGTACGCTGATCGCGACGTCCGGCGTCTTCGCCATCATCCTGGGCCTCGCCCTGCAGAGCACGCTGGCCGACGTCTTCTCGGGAATCGCCCTGAACTTCAGCCGGGTCTACGAAGTCGGCGACTGGATCGTCCTGGGCGGCGACATCGAAGGCCGCGTCGTGGAGACGAACTGGCGCGCCACCCATCTTCTCAACGGGTCGAACGACCTCGTCGTCCTACCCAACAGCGTCCTCGCCAAGGCGCAACTCACCAATCTCAGCAGTCCGAACCGCAATCACGGCGTGAAGCTGCGCGTGCGCTTCACGCCCACCATGGCGCCCTCTGTCATTTCGGAGGTGATGCGCACGGTCCTTCTCAGCAGCAATTCCATCCTGAATCCGCCTTCGCCCTCGGTCGAAATCAAGTCGCTCGACGCCCGCGCGATCGAGCTGGAACTTTCCTTCCGCGTCACCGACTATGCCGCGTCTTCCGCCGCCCGCCACGAGGTCTACGATCTGATCTACCGCCATGCCAAGGCGGCGGGGCTGTCGCTTGCAGAGCCGGCCGAGGCCGTCACGGTGTTCACGAACCAGGTCGCACCGGCTCCTCTCGACGTGCAGACCACGGCTCAGCAGACCACATCGCAGCGGCTGGTCGATGCCGTGCCGCTGTTCGTCACGCTCACCCCGGCGGAAAGGACCGCGCTTGCGGAGACCCTGACACGCAAGACCTATCAAAGAGGCGAGGTCCTGGTCGCACAAGGCACCAGGCTGGACGTGCTGATGATCATCGGGACGGGCGTGGTCGCGCTCTCACGCGAAGAAGACGGCCGCGAGATCGAGCAGAGCCGGCTGGCACCGGGCGACTATTTCGGTGAGGCCGGGCTGTTCACCGGATCCGGCGAGACGGCGACCGCGCGGGCGCTGACCTTCACCGTGATCTACGAGGTCGGGCAAGCACCTCTTTCGAAGCTCATGAAAGAACGGCCGGGCATCGCCGACGAGATCAGTGTGACGCTTTCTCGACGGGCGAGCGCCGCGATGCGGGCCGGCGAGCCCGGCGCGGAGACGCGAGAAACCTCCATTTCGCGCCTCGTCGGCCGCATCCGCCAGCTCTTCAACGTGCCGCACGGCTAGGGTCGTCGATCGGCGCCTCTCGCGTCAGGCGCCGCCCCGGACGATCTCGTCGAAGTGCATCCGGACGCGAACGGCGGAATGCTCCAGCAGAAGTCTGGCCGCACGCTCGGCGCCCGCATCGTCTTTTCCCGCGACGCAGTCGGCGAGGCGGCGCCAGTCCGCCGCCGACTCCTGGCGCCCCGCCAGGGTGAGGAAGCTGCTCGCCTGGCCGCGGATCAGCTGCCACATGCCCATGCCCGCCAGCCGCTTGTACATGTCGGGCAGGTGATTGTTGCCGCATCGCTCGATCAGCAGGGTCTGGATGCGGATGGACTGGGTCGCGAAGTCCTGCGGTGACATGTCGGGGCTTGCGGCCATGGCCTCGAGCCTGGCGACGTCGGCCTCGATCGCCGCCCGTTCGGCCGGGCCGGCCTGCCGCGTGTAGCGACCGGCCGCCATCGCCAGCAGGGCCGCGCGAAGCTCGAACAGGTCGTCCAGGTCGTTGCGCGAGAATTCGGCGATCCGGGCGCCGGAGCGCGGGATCCGCACGACATAGCCTTGCCGCGCCAGGGCGATCAGCGCCTCGCGCACGGTGGCGCGGCTCACCGCATGGGTCTCGGCGAGCAGTTCCTCCTTCAACCGCTCGCCCGGCCGCAGCCGCCCCGTCATCACGTCCTCGAGGATGCGCTCGGCAAGTCGTTCCGGCAGCGACTTCACGAGCCGTCCCAGCGGCGTTTCCACCAGCGGAGGCATTGCGGCGGGGCTGGCGTCCATGATCGACGATCCCTAATCTTGTCTGACAATAAACAGTATATTGACCGATAATCACTCTGCTGGATAGAGTTGGGCCTCGGGAGAAAACAAAATGAGTGCAATCAACATCACGCCGCTGGGCTTTGCGGCCGGCGCCCAGGTCACCGGCGTCGATCTTCGCAAGCCCCTCAGCAACGAAGACCACAGCCGGATCCACGAGGCCTGGCTTGAGCACATCGTGCTCGTCTTCCCGGAACAGGATCTGACGCCGGAGCAGCAGATCGAATTCTCGCGCCGGTTCGGCGTGCTCGACGCTCACGAGTCGCAGGCGCCGTCGACGCTGCACCCGGATCATCGCGAGATCCTTGTGCTGACCAACAAGATGGTCGGGGGCAAGAAGTCGGGGACCTACAATTCCGGCCGCAACTGGCACACCGACCTCAGCTACACGTCCCGTCCCGCCAAGGGCGCGGTCCTGCATTGCAAGGAGAAGCCGCCGGTCGGCGGCGACACGATGTGGTCCAACCTCTATCTCGCGCTCGAGACGCTGACGCCGCCGATCCGTGGCCTGATCGAAAATCTCGAGGCGCTGCACGACGTGTCGATGATCCGCGGCATCGAGCAGCGCGATCCCGCCGACGTTGCCGAGATGAAGCGGCGCAATCCGCCGGTCATCCATCCGGTGGTGCGCACGCATCCCGAGACCGGCCGCAAGTCTCTGCTGGTCAACCAGCGCATCCGCCGCTTCCTCGGCATGTCCGACGAGGAGAGCCAGAGCCTGCTGGCGATGCTGAACGCGCACGCGACCTCGCCGGAATTCGTCTACCGCCACCGCTGGAGCCTGGGCGACGTGGTGATGTGGGACAATCGCTGCAGCTGCCACGTGGCGCTGGGCGACTTCGACCAGACCAAGCCGCGCGTGATGTTCCGCTGCTCGCTCGAAGGCGAGATCGAGACGGGACGCTTCGCCGACAACGCTGCAGGCGCCGATCGCGAATCGATGTTGCAGGCGGTCGCCGCTGTTTCCTGAAGCGAGCCGCAAAGGCTCGCCACAAGACAAGAAGACGTTTCGGGAGGATTGAAAATGTTGCGCTCGACGTTCATGGGGCTGCTTGCCGGCAGCCTCCTAGGCCTTGCCGTGCCCGCCGCCGCGCAGACGCCGGCCTTTCCCGACAAGTCGATCCGCCTGGTCGTGGGCTTCCCGCCGGGCGGCGCGACGGACGTCATCGCACGCCTTCTGGCGCAGGGACTGACGAGCGAACTCGGCCAGAACGTCCTGGTCGAGAACAAGGGCGGCGCGAGCGGCATCATTGCGTCGGAGATGGTCGTGAAGTCGCCACCCGACGGCTACACGCTGCTGTTCGCCCCCAGCTCGCATGCAACGCTGGGCGCGCTCTATCCGAACCTGTCCTTCGATCCGATCAAGGACTTCACGCCGGTCGCCACGGTGGCGCGCACCCCCTACCTCCTCGTCGTGCATCCGGATCTGGGCGTGAAGACCGTGGCGGAGCTGATCGCGCTGGCAAAGGCCAAGCCGAACGGAGTGGCCTATGCGTCCACGGGCATGGGCACGGCGCAGCATCTCGCCGGCGAGATCCTGCAGCGCACCGCCGGCGTCGAGATCTTGCATGTGCCCTATCGCGGCAGCGGTGCAGTGCGTGCCGACATCCTGGCCGGTCGCATCCAGACCATGTTCGACAATGTCGCGGTGATGCTGCCCTACGTGCAGCGGGGCGAGATGCGCGCACTGGCCGTGACGGGACCCAAGCGCAGCGCGCTGGCGCCCGATCTGCCGACGCTGCGCGAATTGAATCTCGCTGCCGCCGAGATCGAGGGTTGGTTCATCGTTCTCGGACCCGCGGGCATTCCGGAGACCGTCGTGAAGCGTCTCAACGAGGCGGTGAACAAGGTGCTCGCGGCGCCCGCCACCGCGGAGCGCCTGGCGACGCTGGGCGCCGAGCCTCTCGCCGGCCCGCCCCAGGACGTCGTCACCCTTGTGAGCAACGACCGCGACCGCTGGGGCAAGGTGATTCGCGAGGGCAACATCAAACCTGAGTGAGGGGACGTGACAATCGACCGTCACTGTCCTGTAACCACTGGAATTTGGACGGCGCCGTCCCAGATGGAGGGACCTGAATAAGGTTCACCATCGGAAGTCAGCCCAAAATGTCCAAGAGTATGTTCACGCTTGCTGCGGCCGTGGCCGCAGTTGCGTTTGCCCCGATCGGCGCACAGTCCGCTTGCGCTGCGGGCCTCCCAAGCATCTACGATTCCTACAGCGAGCACGATCATGCTCTCGAGGACTGCACGGTCGAAGCGCCGACGAACGATGGCCAGCGGGCGAGTGGCCGCATCGTCGCGATCGACCCCGCAGCCGGCAAGATCACCCTCGATTATCGCCCGCTTCCCCTCCTGCCCGAAGGCGGCGTGAGGGTGTTCAGCGTCGAGGACCCCACGGCGCTCAAGGGATTGAGCGCAGGCGACCGCGTCCGCTTCGAGGTCGAACGCGATGGCCGTCGATATGTCGTGACGCACCTCGAGAACAGCAACTAGGACACCAGCCGCTCGAGCATGGCGAGGCCGTTCGCCATGCCCGGTTTGTCGATCGCGTCGACGTCGCCCAGCTTGCCTGCAGGCTGGTTGGCATGGCCGCCGGCACTGTCTGACTTTCGGGACGCGGAAGGTCTCGGCGAATTCAGTGGCCCGACGCGCAGCCCGGGCGGATGCTTCCCCCAATCGATAAGGGGGAAATGCATCGTGGCTCAGAGACGGAAATTCCTGCTCGGCGGATTGGCGGCGACAACGGCCCTGGCGACCGGCTTCGGCGCGCGGGGCCAGTCCTTTCCGACCAAGCCCCTTCGCTTCATCGTGCCCTTCGCGGCAGGCGGTAATGCCGACGTCACGGCGCGGTTGGCCGGCGAAGGCATGTCGCGAAAACTGGGACAGCCGGTGCTGATCGACAACCGGCCTGGCGCCGGCGGGGTCGTCGGTCAGGAGCTGGTGCTGCAGGCGCCGGCGGATGGGTACACGATGGTGATCGCCGCCTTCGGGACGCTCTATGTGTCACCGCTGATGGCGGGCAAGCCTTCGATGGTTCCGTCCTTCGCGCCGGTCAGCATGCTGAGCACGGTCCCCATGATCGTCGTGGTGCCGGCCAACAGCCGCTTCACGGACTGGCAGTCGCTGCTGGCCGCCGCGAAGGCCAAACCGGGCACGATCAGCATGGGCCACGCCGGTAACGGCACGCCGAACCACACCGACATCCTGCGCATCCAGGAGAACGAAAAGGTGAGCTTCGCGATCGTGCCCTATCGCGGATCGGGCGTGGGTCTGAACGATGCGCTGGCCGGTCAGATCGATAGTTACTGCGATCAGCTCAGCAGCTCCCTGCCCCACATCAAGTCCGGCAAGTTGCGGGCACTCGTCGTCGTCGGCGAGAAGCGCGCGCCCGAACTGCCCGACGTGCCGACGCTGGCGGAAACCGGCTGCACGCCGTTCGACGGTGGCACGACGCTCGGGCTCTTCGTCAGGCAGGACACGCCGCCCGCGATCATCTCGACGCTCAATGCCGCAGCCGTCGCCGCGCTCGACGATCCGGCCATCAAGCAGAAGTTCGTCGAACTCGGCGCGACGGCGCGTCCGTCGACGCCTGAAGCCTTCGCAGCCTTCCTCAGGACCGAAGACGCCGGCATCGGCGAACTGGCCAAAAAGGGCCTCCTGAAGCCGGAGTAGCCGGCTACTTGGTCTTGGCCGCGCCCTGGCCCTTGGGATCGCCCGCCTTTCCCTTGGCCTCGGCAGCCTTGAGAGAGGCGGCTTCGTCGGAATCGAGTGCCTTCGCCGCGTCGCGCGCCGCGCCGTCCACCTTGTCCTTCTTCAGGAATTCGGCGGTGCGCTTGTTGTAGTCGGCGGTGGCGGTGTAGCTGCCTTCGCCCTCGATCTTGTCCTTGGCCTTGTCCATCGCGTGCTCCTCCGTTTCCAGAGGGTGAAACGCGGCAACACGGCGTTGGTTACGTGAGAAGCCCGATCTCCCGGTAGAAGCGCACGACGCCGGGATGCAATCTTTCGCGCCCGGGCACGACCGCGACCGTATTGGCCGCCGTCGTTTCGGCGAGCTGCGGCGGCGGAGAGCCGGCCTGCTGCACGGCATGCAGCGCCTTGACCATGCGGTAGGCGACCGTCTCGTCGAGACCGGGACGGGCCAGCACGAAGCTCCAGGAGCCGACCGACGGGATCGCCGCGGTCTGGCCGGCAAAGCTGCCGGCCGGCTGTGTGACCGGCTTCAGAAAAGGGTGTTTTGCGAGGATGCGCTCGATCTCGCCGGCATCGGGCGCGATGAAGCGCGCGCCGTCCTTGCTGTTGGCCATGGTGACGAAGCCCGGCCAGCCGTTGCCGCCGCCCCACAGCGCGGCAGCTCGGCCATCGAGCACCATCGCCGGGCCGTCGCCGGCGCGCTCCAGGTAGATCGGCTGGAAATCCTTCGCGGCATCGAGGCCCAGCCCGTCCATGGCGTAGCGGCCGAGAATCACCAGGCCCGAGCCGGCGGCACCCCAGGCGATCGGCTTGCCCTTCAGATCGGCGATGGTGCGATAGGGCGCGTCGGCCCGCACGACGAACATGCCGGCAGTGGCATACATGGCCGTCAGCACGCAGAGATCGGCCGGCGGGCGGCCGACGCCCTGCAGCACCTCATGCACGACCTCGCCCTGGACCAGCGCGATGTCGAGCGTGCCGGCCTCGAGCATCGGCACGTTCTCGGTGCTGCCCTTGGTATTGATCGCCTCGATCTCGAGCGTCGGATCGAAGCGGCGCACGCCCGCGACGAAGGCTGCGCCATAGACCGGGAAGCCGCCGCCCGGCGTCGCCGTACCGAGACGGACCTTCACGGGCTGGGCTCCTGCCGGTCCGGGCGCGAGCAGCAGACTGCCGACGGCGGCCGCCGCTCCCAGAACGTCACGCCGGCGCGGGCGCGATTTCGGTGCGTCTGCATGCGCGGGCGGCTGTCCCATTCGGTCTCCTAGGACTTCTTCGTCTCGAAGAACGGCTCGACCGTGCCCTTGAGCTTGATGGTCAGCGGATTGCCCTTGCGGTCCACCGTCTTGCCGACGGCGACGCGGATCCAGCCCTCGCTCACGCAATACTCCTCGACGTTGGTCTTCTCCTGGCCATCGAACCGGATGCCGATGCCGCGCTGGAGCAGCGCCTCGTCATAGTGGGGGCTCTTCGGGTTGGTGGACAGTCGGTCGGGGAGCGTGTCGGTCATGGATTTCCTATAACATCAATGCGTAGACGATGCCGGCCATCGAACTGGCCAGCAGGACCGGGATCATCCCGAAGCGGAAGCGGAATACAGCAACCGCACAGGCGACCGCCAGCGCCACGGCCGCGATGTTGGCCGAGGCCAGCACCGGCACGTCGACGGTGGCGCCGAGCAGTTGGACCGGCCGCAGCTCGCCGAACAGGACCTGCAGCCCGAACCAGACCGCCAGATTGAGGATGACGCCCACGACCGCCGCGGTGATGGCCGCCAGCGCGCCCGACAAAGCCTTGTTCGAGCGCAGCGCCTCGACATAGGGCGCGCCGACGAAGATCCACAGGAAGCAGGGCGTGAAGGTCACCCAAGTGGTGAGCAGACCGCCCAGGGTCGCCGCGAGGAGCGGATTGAGGCCTCCGTGGTCGCGCCACGCCCCGAGGAAGCCCACGAACTGCGTCACCATGATCAGCGGGCCCGGCGTCGATTCCGCGAGACCGAGCCCGTCCAGCATCTCGCCGGCCGTCACCCAGCCGTATTTGTCGACCGCCTGCTGCGCGACATAGGCGAGCACGGCATAGGCGCCGCCGAACGTCACCACGGCCATCTTGCTGAAGAAGACCGAGATCTGGGTGAACACATCGTCGGGCCCGCGCACGAGCCACAGCAGCCCCACGGGCACCAGCCAGAGCGCGAGAAACAGCGCGCCGATCGACAGCGACCAGACCAGGTTGGGCCTGGCATGCGCGGGCGTGTCCTCGCCCAGGAGCGACTCCGCATCGCTCAGGCCGGGGCGGCCACCGGCGCCGTGGCCACCGGCCTGGAATTCCGTTCGGCCAAGCTTGGTGGCCGTGAAGCCGATCAGCCCCGCCGCGACGACGATCAGCGGAAACGGCACGCCGTAGAAGAAGATGGCGACGAAGGACGCGACCGCCAGCAGGCGCATCGCGTTGTTGCGCAGGGCGCGCCCGCCGACCCTAAGCACCGCCTCGACCACGATCACCAGCACGGCGGCCTTCAGACCGAAGAACAGGCCCTGGACCAGGGTGACCTTGCCCAGCAGCACATAGACCCAGGACAGCGCCATGATGGCGAGCAGGCCCGGGAGCACGAACAGCGTGCCGGCGATCAGCCCGCCCGCGGTGCGGTGCATCAGCCAGCCGATATAGGTCGCCAGCTGCTGCGCCTCGGGACCGGGCAGCAGGGTGCAGTAGTTCAGCGCCTGCAGGAAGCGCTGCTCGCCGATCCACTTCTTCTCTTCGACGATGATGCGATGCATCACCGCGATCTGGCCGGCGGGGCCGCCGAACGACAGGGCGGCGACCCGCAGCCAGACCTTCACGGCCTCGGAGAGGGGGACGCCATGCGCGGCCGTGGGCTTCATGATTTCCTCGCGGCCGGCGGCCAGTCATGGCCCTCGTCGACGGCGTCGCGGCACCAGCGATAGAAGGCGTCGTAGAGGGCAAGCCCCGCCTCGAGCTGAGCGAGGTCGTCGGCGTACATGCGGGACAGGCCGAGGGAGGCCGCCAGCAGGCCCGCGGATTCGGGGGCGAGTTCGGGTCGTCCGGTGTCGGCCCCCCGCACGATCGTGGCCAGCCGCTTCAGCGGCTCGGTCTCGAGGCCGAATTCCTCGATCATCAGGTCGAACGTGCAGCGGTCGCCGCGATGGCTCCAGTGCACGTCCTTGTGATCGAGATCGAACGGCGTGGCACCGAACCGGTCGGCGACGTCGAGCACCTCGGAGGGAGCGACGAACAGGAAGACCGCCTGCGGATCGACGAAGCGCCGGATCAGCCACGGGCAGGCGATCCGGTCGACCTTGGGCCGGCTGCGGGTCACCCAGACGGTACGGCCGCCGGCGTCGCGCCGCGGCAGGCGTTCGGCCGGCACGGTCGGCAGCCGCGCCGCCTGCCAGGCCAGGATCCCGCCCTCGAGCACGTCAGCCGATACCCCCTCGTGGCGCAACCACGCGGCGACGCCCTGGCTGAGTTTCAGGCCCTTCCTGCAGACCACGACGGCGGGCCGCCGAGCGGCGACGAAGGCCGGTCCCCACACCGGTACCTCGGCCCACGGACGACGAACCGCCCCCGGCACGAGGTGCGGGTTGGCGGCGAAGTCCTCGTCGGTGCAGACGTCTATTAGTACGGGTGAATCGGGGCGGCCGATGAGGCGAGCGAGCTTGTCGGGAGAAATTGCGTTGGGCGAAGTCATATGCGGCGTCCTTTATGAGCGGAGCAGGACGCGATGCTTCGGCTGTCGCCTCGTGGGGAGATCGCGATCCCCATCACCACTTTCTGAAAGACGGTGCAAATAGTGTCAAGCTTGGCCGATTGCCCGGGTCGCGGGCCGCGGCTAGTTTGCCCGTGGGAATATTGGGAATGTCAGTGCAGAAACTTCCGGGGGTTTCATGACTTGGGGTCGTCTCGTTCTATTGGCACTCGCCGTCGTGGGCACGGTGGTGGCGTGCAGCCAGTCTGCTCAGGTCGTTACCTCGACGGCGCAGATCAAGCGCGCCTACTGGGGCCTGCCGCAGGACGGACCCGGGGCCGACGTCACCAGCCTGGTGACCTGCCCGGGCGGCTATCCCTGCGACGTGTTCGCCAACGGCCCGGCCTACAACGACAACCGCTTCGACCTCGCCAAGCGGCTGACGGTGATCTGGACCTGCCAGCCGCAGAACTTCGTTCTGTCGGAAGTGGCGACGCCGAGCTTCAAGGTCCGGATGGCGTGCGTCGGCGGCGCGCCGATCGTGCCGCGGCGCATCGACATCGTCGAAGCCTCATGGGGCGGTCCGACCTCCACGATCGACGTGACCCAGCAGGTCCGCGACATCTGCGGCCAGGGTCCGACCCGCTGCCAGGTGCCGGCGATGGCCTACATCTTCGGCATGCCCGATCGGCTCACGAAGACACTGCGCATCCGTTACACCTGCAATGGCCAGACCACGCCGGCGCGACAGGCGACGGAGAACAGTATTGCCGACCTGCGCTGCGAGCAGGCCGCCGACCTCAACTGACGCCGTCAGCGCCGCTCTTCGGGAACCCCGGGGGGCGGCAGACTGCGACGACATTCGCCGTGGAGCAGGCCACCGTAGTTGGCGCCGAGCGGCGTCATCGAGAAGGCGCCGTCGTTGCGGTTGTAGGTCATCGAGAATCTGGGAAAGGTCGCGCGCAGCGCCTGGAACGTGATGACCACGCTGGTGCCCTCGGCCATCGAGTTGCCATCCCAGACGCCGACGGTGTTGCGCCGGTCGTCGAACACGACGCTGAAATTGCGCACCTGGCCGCCCTGGTCGGTCACCTTGCAGGCGAGCCAGCGCGGCTCGGCGCTGGCCGGCCGGGCCACGGCCACCGCCATGACGGCCGTCATCAACAGGATCGCAAGCCGCATCGGGACGCCCTCCGGGCCGGTTACTTGGGCGCCATGCGGATCGCGCCGTCGAGGCGGATCGTCTCGCCGTTCAGCATGGAATTCTCCACGATGCTCATGGCGAGCTGGGCATATTCCTTCGGGTCGCCGAGGCGCGAGGGGAACGGCACCTGGGCGCCCAGGCTCTTCTGCGCTTCCGCCGGCAGGCTCATCATCATCGGCGTGAGGAACAGGCCCGGCGCGATCGTGCAGACGCGCACGCCGAGGCTCGCGAGATCGCGCGCGATCGGCAGGGTCATGCCGACGACGCCGCCCTTCGAGGCCGAGTAGGCCGCCTGGCCGATCTGGCCGTCGAACGCCGCGACCGACGCGGTGTTGACGATGACACCGCGCTCGCCGCCATCCAGCGGCTCGGCCTGGCTCATCGCGTAGGCGGCGATGCGGATCACGTTGAAGGTGCCGATCAGATTGACCTGGATCACCTGACTGAACATCGCGAGGTCGTGCGGGCCGGACTTGGAGATGGT
The DNA here is from genome assembly GCF_965249915.1 of Reyranella sp. Lineage (GTDB taxonomy): Bacteria > Pseudomonadota > Alphaproteobacteria > Reyranellales > Reyranellaceae > Reyranella. Next base: position 5,975,952 of record NZ_OZ252257.1, on the reverse strand, counting down.
GCGACCGGACCGCCCGATGCCGGCGCAGTTCACGACCACGCGCGGCGTGCCCAGCTTCTCGACGACGGTCTTCACGGAGGCCTCGACGCTGGCGGCATCGGCGACGTTGGTTTTCACGAAGAGGCCGCCGATTTCCTTGGCCTTCTGCTCGCCCAGTTCGTCCTGCAGGTCGAAGATCGCGACCTTGGCGCCCGCGGCCGCCAGTGCCGACGCCGTGGCGCCGCCCAATCCCGAAGCGCCGCCCGTAACGATGGCGGCCTGACCCTTGACGTTCATCCGTGTCCTCCGTGGTTGGGGGGCTTTTAGCATTTCCATCCCCCTTGCCAAGCGGGCCCGCCAACCCAACCTTTCCCCGCATGAGCGATGCATCCGACCTGCTCCGGAACGAGACGACCGTCCGCCGGAATTTCTGGCAAAAGGCCCGCCGCACGCTGGGTCGCGTGCCCTTCACCGAGGACGCGGTCGCTGCTTTTTATTGCGCCAGCGACAGCGCCACGCCGCTGCCGATCCGCGCGACCCTGTTCGGGGCGCTGGCCTATTTCGTGTTGCCGTTCGACGCCATACCGGACTTCCTGCTTGGCCTCGGTTTCACCGACGACGCCGCGATCCTGGTCGCGGCCTTCACCGCCGCCCGCATGCACATCACGGAAGATCATCGCGCGCGGGCGCGCGCCTGGCTGCTCAAGGAGCAGGGCCGGACCCAGGCGGGGCCGGAGGCTTCTCCGGCGGGCTGACCGCCGCGGCACGCCGCCGCTCGCGCGCCACCACATGCTCGCGATGGGCGATGTAGAGCGCCGAGGCGATGACGATCGCGGCGCCGACATAGGTCCAGACGACCGGCATCTCGTTCCACATCAGCCAGCCCATGAATACCGCGAAGGGCAGGCGCATGTATTCGAACGGCGCGATGGCCGACATCTCGCCGGACTTGAAGGCCTGCACCCAGAAATACTGGCCGACCGTGGCGGAAGAGGCGATGCCGATCGCCAGCACCCAGCCGAACAGGTCGGGCCAGCGCCACACCCAGATCGCCGGCCCCGCCAGGAACAGGGTCGAGAAGATCGCGAACTGCGTCAGGATCATCAGCGGCGATTCGGAATCGGAGAGGCGCTTCACCAGCAGGATCGAGATGGCCACGCACGCGGCGTTGGCCAGCGCCACCAGCGCGCCGAGCTGCAGGCTGCCCTCGCCTGGCCGCACCATGACCAGCACGCCGATGAAGCCCACGACCGTGGCGGTCCAGCGCCGCCAGCGGACCTTCTCCTTGGCAATCACCGCCGCCACGACGACGGAGAAGAGCGGCTGCGAGAAGGCGATGGCGGTCGCGTCGGCCAGCGGCAGCATCGAGATGGCGTAGAAGCCCAGCACCATGGAGGTGGTGCCCATGAAGGTGCGCCAGAAGTGACCCTTGATGCGCTGGCTGAGCCAGGGCTTCACCTTGCCGGTCATCATCAGCGGCAGCAGCATGATAACCGAGAGGATCGCACGGAAGAACGCCGTCTGAACGCTCTCGATCTGCTCGGAGAGCAGGCGGATCATCACGCCGGTCGAGGTGAAGATGAACCCGCCGCTCACCAGCCACAGCGCGCCTTGCACGTTGGGCGGCAGGCGCCGCAGCCAATCGCGCATCAGATCTTCCGCTCGTGACCGACCCAGTAGGGCTCGCGCAGCGTCTTCTTCAGCACCTTCCCGACCGGGCTGCGCGGCAGCGTGTCGACGAAGTCGACCGTCTTCGGCGCCTTGACGCCACCGAGTTTCTCCTTGGCGAGCTGGATCAGCTCGTCGGCCTTCACGGTCATGCCCGGCTTCAGCTCGACCACGGCCTTCACCGCCTCGCCCCACTTCTCGTCGGGTATGCCGATCACCGCGCAATCCTGAACCGCCGGATGGCTCCACAGGACCTGCTCGACCTCGCCGGGGAAGACGTTGAAGCCGCCGGAGATGATCATGTCCTTCTTGCGATCGACGATGTAGACGAAGCCATCCTCGTCGATGACGCCGATGTCGCCGGTATGGTGCCAGCCGAAGGCCGACGCCTCGGCCGTCGCCTCGACGTTGTTGTAGTAGCCCTTCATGACGAGGTTGCCGCGCACGACGATCTCGCCGCGCTGGCCACGCGGCAGCAGCTTTCCGTGATCGTCCATCACCTCGAGCCGCACCAGCGGCGAGACCTTGCCGCAGCTCGCGAGCCGGTGTCGCTTGTTGGTCTCAAGCGCGGCCACGTGATCTTGCGGTGAAAAGAAGGTGCAGATCATGCAGGCCTCGGCCTGGCCGTAGGTCTGCGTCAGCACGGGGCCGAACACCTTCACCGCCTCGACCAGCTTGTCGACCGACATCGGCGCCGATGCGTAGACGAGATGCTGCAGCGAACTGTAGTCGTACTTGCCCACGTCGGGATGCGCGAGGAGCATGTAGATCAGGGTCGGCGGCATGTAAACATGCGTGACCTTGTGCTTCTCGATTGCGGCCAGAATGCCGCCGGGATCGGCCGTGCCCATGAAGATGTTGGTGCCGCCGAACGCCAGCAGCGGAAACGAGCAGACGCCCGCCGCATGCGTCATCGGCGCCACCATCAGGTGGACCGGCGGCGACGTCACCGGCATGCAGGCCCAGAAGATCGAGTTCATCGTCTCGATGTTGCCGTTGGTGATCTGTACGCCCTTGGGCCGGCCGGTGGTGCCGCCCGAACTGGCGAGGAACGCCACGTCGTCGGGCGCGTCGGGCAGGTCGGGCGCCTCTTCCTTCTGCGCCGCCAGCCATGTCTCGAAGGATGGCGTGTCGATGCAAACGAAGCCGGTGATGCGCGGGCAGGCTTCGCGGATGCGCGCCAGGTAGCCCTCGAAGCTCGAATGGTAGAACAGCACCTCCACGTCGGTGTTGTTCAGGATGTAGAGATTCTCCTCCAGCGCGTTGCGCGCATTGACCGGCGCCCAGGTGACGCCCGCGCGCACGATGCCCAGCAGGCAGGCATAGGCCGCCGCATGGTTGGGACTGTAGACGGCCGCCTTCGAGCCACGCCCGAGGCCCATGGCCAGCAGCCCGTTGGCGACGCGATGCGTCTGGCCGCGCACCTCGCGATAGGTCCAGCCCCGCGTGCCGTCATGCAGGCAATGCCGCTCCGGATAGAGATCGGCGCCGCGGTCGAAATAATCGATCAGTCGCATGGCGTCTCTCTCCCGTTCATTCTTGCGTTTCTGGCAGCGTCGTGTCGCCCGGTCCGAGCGGCCGCTCCATGAGGACGCTGTCGAGCCAGCGGCCGAACTTGAAGCCGACGCTCTTCAGCGTGCCGACCATCGCGAAGCCGCAGGAGGCGTGGAGGTTGATCGAGGCGACATGCCTGGAATCGCCGATCACCGCGATCATCTGGCGGCGGCCGTCGCGGGCGCACAAGTCGATCAGCGGCAGGAGCAGCGCCTTGCCGACGCCCTGGCCTACCGCATCCTTGTCGATGTAGATCGAGTTCTCGACGGTGAAGCGGTAGGCCGGACGGGTGCGGTAGAGGCCGGCATAGGCATAGCCCAGCAGGCGTCCTTCCGTCTCGGCCACCAGATAGGGCAGGCCGAGATCGAGCACCGCCGCGCGGCGCCTGGCCATCTCTGCGACGTCCGGCGGGTCGACCTCGAAGGAGGCCGTGCCGTGCAGCACATGATGTCCGTAGATTTCGGCGCAACGCGCCACGTCGGCCTCGGTCGAGGCCCTCACTGTCAATCCGCTCACGTCTTCAGATCCCCACGTCGGTTCCGGCGGGGAGTATAAACCTAGTTGCGATCGACGCCGCGTCGAATGGCGCCGGCATCGGGACCGTCGAATTTGAAGAGACTTGCCGCCAGCGGCAGGCCGGTCTGAAGGCCGTTCAGGGAAACGTCGACCCGCTGGCCGCGATTGTCGATGATCGACCAGCCGCGCAGCACCATCGGGTTCTCGCCCAACCGCACGATGACCTTGCCCTCGTTGGGCTTGCGGGTCTGGCTCATGGTGAGCTGGAGCATGCCGTCGGCGCGCTCGACCTTCTCGACCGTGAGATCGCCGCCCTGCAGCACCATCGGCTCGCGCACCAGGAAGGAGGCGGCGGTCCATCCGATCGGCCACTGGCCGAAGTCGCGGTTGGCGATGTCCCACATCGTCACCTGGCTGCCGTCGGCCACGATCTTCAGTTGCGACGGCGGATCGTATTCGAAACGCATGCGGCCGGGCCGGCTCACCGAGAGCGTGCCCTGCACCACCGTGCCGCCCGGGTTCGACTGCACGAAGCGGGCCTGCATGGTGCGGATGCCGTTGAAATAGCGCTCGACCTCCGCAACCTGCGGATTGGACGCCGGCGCCGCGGCCTGTGCCTGCTGCACCGGGCTCTGCGCCTGGGCGTGGACCGTTCCAAAGGACAGGAGAGCAACGGAAGAAAGGGCAGTGAGCAGGGTTCGCATGCGGCGGATATGACGGTCGAATACGGCGGAATCAAGCATCGGCGGGGACTTCCCAATCACGTGAACGGCCGTTTACCATACGGCAAATCAGCCGGAGGTAACGCCATGCATGTCGGAATGGCTGCAGTCTTCCAGAATACGGGCCGGGCGCTGAGCGACCGCCAGATCTACCTGAACGAGTTGGCCCTGGCCGACATGGCCGAGCCGCTGGGCTTCGAATCGATCTGGTCGGTCGAGCATCATTTCACCGACTACACGATGTGCCCCGACGTCGTGCAGTTCCTGTCCTACATGGCGGGCCGCACGAAGCATGTGCGGCTGGGATCGATGGTCGTCGTGCTGCCCTGGCACGATCCGATGCGGGTCGCCGAGCAGATCTGCATGCTCGATCATCTGTCGGGCGGCCGCATGATCCTGGGCCTGGGGCGCGGTGCCGGGAAGGTCGAGTTCGACGGCTTCCGCCTCGACATGGGCGACAGCCGCGAGCTGTTCGTCGAGTACGGCGAAGCGCTGCTGAAGGGCCTCGAAACCGGCGTGATGGATTACCAGGGCAAGCACTACAAGCAGCCGCCGGTCGAGATCCGCCCCGCCCCGTTCAAGAGCTTCCGGGGCCGCACCTATGCCGCCGCCGTGTCGCCGGAGAGCGCGCGCATCATGGCGCGGCTGGGCGTCGGCCTGCTGATCATCCCGCAGAAGCCGTGGCGCGAGGTCGAGAAGGAACTCACCGAGTACAATGCGCTCTATCGCGAGGTCAACGGCACGGACGCGCCGCAGCCGATTTCGGCCGGCTGGACCTTCGTCGACGAGAGCGCCGAGCGGGCGCGCGAGATGGCCGTGAAATACATCGGCGGCTACTACCGCACGGTACTCGACCACTACCAGTTCGCCGGCGCCCACATGAAGAACCAGCGCGGCTACGAGTACTATGCCAAGATGAACGAGAAGCTCGCGGTCTACGGCGACCAGAAGGCCATCGAGTTCTTTGCCGACCTCCAGGTCTACGGCACACCCGAGCAGGTCTACGGGAAGGTCATGGCGATCCACGAACAGACGAAGAACAGCGCCTATGTCGGCGTCTTCTCCTATGCCGGCATGCCGCACGAGGAAGCGGCGCGGAACATGAACCTGTTCGCCCGAACCGTGCTGCCGGAGCTGCGGAAATTCGATGCAGGGGCGGCGGTGGACCGCGCCGGGCCCCTGCCCGACCTTCGGTTTTCCGCCGCAGCAGCGTAAAGGCCGAGCGGACCGCGCCCGCTATTCCGGCCTGCCCGCTGGTCCAGCTTCCCCTTTGTAATGTACACATCATGACGGCCGCCTAGTTTCGGCCTGCAATTTGCGGAATAGCCGGTGCCGCCATCCGGCCGGTGCTTCAGAAGCCAAGCTGCGGTGCCGCACCACGAGGGAGAACGCGTGATCAGTACCCAGTCAGCCCCCCGCCCCCGCCCGCCCTTCGAACGGATTGCCCTGTTGCTGCAGGGCGGTGGAGCGCTGGGCGCCTACCAGGCCGGCGTCTACCAGGCGCTGGCCGAAGCCAACCTGCATCCCGACTGGGTCGCCGGAATCTCGATCGGCGCCATCAACTCCGCGCTGATTGCCGGCAATCCGCCGGAGACCCGGGTGGAGAAGCTGCGTACCTTCTGGGAGACCATCACGCGCTCGCCCCTGGGGGTGCCGACGATCAAGGGCTTCGAGTTCAGCAGCGATATGCACCATCAGTTCGTGAACCAGGTGCGCTCGTTCGGAACGTTGCTGTTCGGCGCGCCGGATTTCTTCAAGCCACGGTTCCCGCCGCCGATCTTCACGCCCGCCGGCAATCCGGGCAACCTCGCCTACTACGACGTCTCGCCGCTCAAGACCTTGCTCGAAGGGCTGGTCGATTTCGACCGCATCAATGCCAAGGAAATGCGCTTCAGCGTCGGTGCCACCAACGTCAAGACCGGCAACTTCATCTACTTCGACAACGACACCCACACGATCGGGCCGCAGCACGTCATGGCCAGCGGCTCGCTGCCGCCGGGCTTTCCCGCAACCGAGGTGGATGGCGAGTTCTATTGGGACGGCGGCGTCGTCTCGAACACGCCGCTGCAATGGGTGCTCGACGCCCGTCCGCGCGCCGACACGCTCGCCTTCCAGATCGACCTGTGGAGCGCGCGCGGAGACCTGCCGCGCGACATGGTCGAGGTCGACACGCGCGTGAAGGAAATCCGCTACTCCAGCCGCACGCGCGCCGGCACCGATCAGTTCCGGCAGATACAGTCGTTGCGCCGTGCCATGGCGAAGATCCTGGCCGACATGCCACCGGAACTGCGGCAGACGCCCGAGGCCGAACTCGTGGCGCAGGAAGCCGACAGCAAGGTCTACAACATCATCCACACGATCTATCACGCGCGGAAGTACGAGGGCTCGTCGAAGGACTACGAATTCTCCCGCCGTACGATGGAGGAGCATTGGGAGTCGGGTTACTCCGACATGACGCGCTCGCTCGAGCATCCCGAGGTCTTGCAGCGTCCGGAGAGTCCGGACGGCGTATTCACGTTCGATCTGGCCCTGCAGGGCCGCAAGGAGCCGCAGAAATGAAAATCGACGACGTCCGCAAGAACGCCTTCGCGATGCCGCTCAACAATCCGAGCTATCCGAAGCCGCCGTACAAATTCTACAACCGCGAATTCGTCGTCATCACCTACCGAACCGATCCCGAGGTGCTGCGCGCGCTGGTGCCGGAGCCGCTCGAGGTCGTGGGCGATACCGTGAACTACGAGTTCATCCGCATGCCCGATTCGACGGGCTTCGGCGATTACACCGAGACCGGACAGGTCATCCCGGTGCGCTTCAAGGACAAGGACGGCCAGGTGCAGGAAGGCGGCTATGTGCACGCCATGTACCTCGACGACAATTCGCCGATCGCCGGCGGTCGGGAGATCTGGGGATTCCCCAAGAAACTCGCCACGCCGAAGATCAGCCACGAGAACGAGACGCTGGTCTGCACCCTGCACTACGGCTCTGTGCTCTGCGTCAGCGGGACCATGGGCTACAAGCACCGTGAGCTCGATCATGCGCCGCTGATCAAGGCGCTGGCCAAGCCGGCCTTCATGATCAAGATCGTGCCGCACGTCGACTGCACGCCCCGTATCTGCGAACTCGTGCGCTACTACTGCGAGGACGTGACCGTGAAGGGCGCCTGGACCGGCCCCGCCGCCCTTCAGCTCTTCGATCATGCCATGTGCGACGTCTCGCGCCTGCCGGTGCGGGAGGTCGTCTCGGCCAGCCACTATGTCACCGACCTGACGCTGGGCCTCGGTGAAGTGGTCTTCGACTATCTCGCAAAGTAACCGGCACAGAGAGAAGGATCAGCCAATGTCGCGTTTCACGGGAAGAATTGCCATCGTCACCGGCGCCGCTTCGGGCATCGGCAAGGAAATCGCCCTGCGCCTCGCCGCCGAGGGCGGCACGCCGGTGATTGCCGACCTCAATCTCGACGCCGCGACCGCCACGGCCAACGAGATCAAGGCCAAGGGCGGCGATGCCTTCGCCGTCGCCATGAACGTCACCGACGAGGCGCAGGTCGAGAAGGGCGTCGCCGACACCATCGCCAAATACGGCAAGATCGACATCCTGGTCAGCAATGCCGGCATCCAGATCGTGAAGCCGCTGGTCGACTTCCCCTTCGCCGACTGGAAGAAGCTGCTGTCGATCCATCTCGACGGCGCCTTCCTGACCACCAAGGCCTGCCTGAAGTACATGTACAAGGCCAAATATGGCCGCGTCGTCTACATGGGCTCCGTGCATTCGAAGGAAGCCTCCAAGCTCAAGGCACCCTACGTCACCGCCAAGCACGGCCTGATCGGCCTCAGCAAGGTACTGGCCAAGGAAGGCGCGGAATACAACGTGGCGTCCAACGTCGTGTGCCCGGGCTTCGTGCGCACACCGCTGGTCGAGAAGCAGATTCCCGAGCAGGCCGCGGAACTGAAGATCACCGAGGAAGAGGTGATCAAGAACGTGATGCTCAAGGACACGATCGACGGTCAGTTCACCACCACCGACGACGTGGCCGACGCGGTCCTCTTCTATGCCGCCGCCAAGAGCACGGTGCACAGCGGGCAGTCCGCCGTGGTCAGTCACGGCTGGTTCATGCAGTAAGCCTGTTTATGCATTAGTCCTGCCACACTGTTGCCCTACGGCCACGGTGGCAGGGCGAGTGCCCCAGGTTCCCAAGAAAGGGCAACTTAATCCACGCAACCCTCGTTGGTGGGGCGTGCGTCCGTCAGCCCGGACGCGTCACCCAACGAGGGATTGTTTGAAAATGAAAAAGGCACTTCTCGCTGCTGCAGCACTGATGGCTGTACCCATGGCCGCCAACGCGCAGTCGATGTGGAGCCCCGGCCCGTCCAACCCCGGTATCTACATCGGTGGTGAAGGCGGCCTGAACTGGCTGCTGAACAACAACAACTACAATATGGACCTCGGCTACGCGGTCGGCGGCTTCGTCGGCTACGACTTCGTGGGTCCCAGGATCGAGTTGGAAGGCGTGTTCCGCTCCAACAACGGCACGGGCACGGCCAACTTCGGCAATATCTTCAGCAACACCAGCGGCCGGATCGAGCAGCTCTCCGTCATGGCGAACCTGCTCTACGACTTCATCCCGGGCGCGACGGTCACCCCGTATATCGGCGCCGGCGCCGGTATCGCTTTCGCCGACTCGTCGATCAACGGCTGCTCGCTCTGCAGCACCCAGTTCGCCTACCAGGGCATCATCGGCCTGGGCTGGAACGTCGATCAGAACTTCCGCGTGAACCTCGACGGCCGTTACTACGGCACGACGAACCCGGGTGCGTACCAGAACAACAACATCACGACGATGTTGAGCGTCGCCTACAAGTTCGGCCAGCCGGCCGCGGCGCCGATGCCGGCCCCGACCGCGCCGGCCGTGGCGCCGCCGTCCTTCATGGTGTTCTTCGACTGGGATCGCGCGAACCTGAGCGACCAGGCGCTGACCACCATCCGCCAGGCCGCGTCGGCCTACAAGCAGAAGGGCAACGCCCGCATCACCGCGACGGGTCACACCGATACGTCCGGCACCGAGGCCTACAACATGGCGCTGTCGCTGCGTCGTGCGAACGCCGTCAAGGACGCGCTGGTCCGCGAAGGCGTGCCGGCGACCAACATCTCCGTCCTCGGCCGCGGCGAGCAGGGTCTGCTGGTGCAGACCGGCCCGAACGTCCGCGAGCCGCAGAACCGCCGCGTCGAGATCGTGATCCAGTAACCGGATCCCCTATCGGAAGGCACGAACGGCCGGGCAATCGCCCGGCCGTTCTCTTTTGGGGACAGGCCGAGCGAAGCTTGGCCGGAGGAGCGTCAGGACATCGCTTCGCGATGTCCGGGCGCGCGGAAGAAAGAGCGGTCCACTCAACCTCCCGCCGTCAGCGCAAGGCGCCGCGACGACCTCTGCATTTGAAGGGGCGGAAGGTCATTCTACCTGGCCCGAAAAGACCCTAGACTGGCGAAAACGACCAGGAGGATTCGCATGGCACGCGCCTTCCACATCGCTCCGCTCGACGCCACCTTCGGTGCCGTCATAACCGGCGTGAAGCTCGCCGAACTCGACGAGGCCGGGTGGCGCGACCTTCATGCGGCGTGGCTCGACTACGCTCTCCTCGTCTTCCCCGATCAGCACCTCACGCGCGAGCAGCAGATCGCGTTCGCGCGCCGCTTCGGCCCGCTCGAATTCGAGATGGCCGCGATCAGCAACGTGCGCCCCGACGGCAGCCTGCGGATCGAGAGCGACAACGACGACATGATGAAGATCCTGAAGGGCAACATGGGCTGGCATGCCGACAGCACCTACATGCCAGTCCAGGCCAAGGGCGCGGTGTTTAGCGCCGAAGTCGTTCCTACCGTCGGCGGCCACACCGGCTTCGCGGACATGCGTGCGGCCTACGACGCGCTCGACGAGACGCGCAAGGCGCGCGTCGAGACACTGCAGGCCCATCACTCGCTGCACTACAGCCAGTCGAAGCTCGGCCATCAGACGAAGAAGGCCGACGGCGAGTATAGCGGTTACGGGCTGCACGACGGGCCGGTACCGCTGCGGCCGCTGGTGAAGATCCATCCCGAGACCGGCCGCAAGTCGCTGCTGATCGGCCGCCACGCCCACGCCATTCCCGGCATGGAGCCGGCCGAGTCCGAACGCTTCCTGCAGGAGCTGATCGACTTCGCCTGCCAGCCGCCGCGCCTCTACCATCACGACTGGGCGCCGGGCGACGCGGTGCTGTGGGACAATCGCTGCCTGCTGCACCAGGCGACGCCGTGGGACATGACCCAGAAGCGCATCATGTGGCACAGCCGCATCGCCGGTGACCCGGCCAGCGAGACCGCGCTGGCGGGTTGACGTATCATCGGCGCATGAAGCTGGCCCGACGCGATGCGCTGCGAGGAACGGCGGCGATGGCCGCCGCGGCGTCGATCGGCGGCCGCGCCGATGCCGCAACGGACGCCGTTCGCCTGATCTGCGGCTTCGGCGTCGGCAACCCCACCGACCTCTGCGCCCAGCTGATCCAGGACGGGTTTTCGGCTGCGCTCAAGGAGCCGGTGGAGTTCGACTATACGCTGGGCCAGGCCGGGCGCCGGGCCGCCCTGCAGGTGATCGATGCCGAGCCCGACGGGCGGATGCTGCTGATCGCCGAAATCCTGAATCTCGTGTTGCAGGAAACGCCGGCCAGGCCGCTGCTGTCGCGCCTGCAGCCGATCGCCAAGGTGACGCGCGGCTTCTCGACCGCCTTGGTGGTGAACGAGCTGTCGGACGTAAGGGACTGGCCGGGGCTGCTCGCCGCCGCTCGCGCGACCCGCCTGAGGGCAGCGACAATGGGCGCCGACTCGACCATCGGCCTCCTGCTGGCGCTGGTCGAACGCCGCTTGAAGCTCTCCTTCGAGCCGATCGAGGTGTCGGGCAGCAATGCCGCCGTTGACCTGCTGCTGACGCGTCGCGCCGACATCGCGGTCGTCGATACGCGGACCGCGCTGCTCCACAATGCGCGCAATCGCGCCAAGCTGCGCGTGCTCGCGACCTCGGGCGCCGCCCGCTCGCCGCAACGGCCGGACGTGCCGACCCTGGCCGAACTGGTAGGGGACAAGAAGCTCGCCTACACGATCAGCTTCGGCATCTTCGCACCGGTCGCCACTCCGGCGGCCGTGGCAAAGCGGCTGACGTCCGCGCTGGTGGGATTGCGCAGCGACAGATCGGTGCAGACCCAGGCCCGCCTCGCCCAGATCCCTCTGGAGTTCGACGGACCGTCCGCCATCGCGGCGGCGGTCGCGCGCGACCGCCGCGTCGCCGCCGACATCGCGGGATAGGCGCCCCTTTCGCTGGGTAGTGGCATTCGTGGCCGATCGATTGACCGGCTGCCCGGGCGGTCCAGTATGGATGCGAGAGCAGACGACGCAGCCCCCGAGGATTCCATGGACACGCTCGTTCAGCCGGCCCCGACCCTGAGCGCCCCGGAGAGGGCGCGCGCCCTGCAGCCGCTGATCGACCGGCACGGCGCGGAGATGGACCGCCGCCGCGATCTCGTTCCGGAAGTGGTGGACGCCCTGATCGGCCAGGACATGCTGCGCCTGCTGCTGCCCCGGAGCCTGGGCGGGCAGGAATTGCCCCTGCTCGATTTCTGCAAGACCGTCGAGGCGATCGCCTGGGCCGATGCCAGCACCGCCTGGTTCGTGAACCAGTCGAACGTCTCCTCGGCGACTTCCGCCGCGGCCATGCCGCCGGAGACGGCGGCGGCCCTGTTCGGCAGTCCCGGCGTGGGCCTCGCCTGGGGCGCGCGCAACGGCACCAGCCGGGCGATCCGGGTCGACGGCGGTTACAGATTGAGCGGCACCTGGAGCTTCGCCAGCGGCGGGCGGCACACGACCTGGATGGGCGCGCACAGCGCCGTGCAGAATCCCGACGGCACGCCGCATCATCGGTACGGCAAGCCCGACGACCGCAGCTTCGTCTTCAAGCGCAGCGAGGCGAAGATCGTCGACGACTGGTTCGTGCTGGGCCTGCGCGGCACCGGCAGCGACACCTACACGGTCGAGGACTTGTTCATCCCGGAGGCCCAGGCGCCGGCGCGCGATGCGCTGGAGGAGCGGCGCGAGAGCGGGCCGCTCTACACGATCATGTCGACGCTGCTCTATGCCAGCGGCTTCTGCAGCGTGACGCTGGGCGTCGCGCGACGAATGCTCGAAGCCTATGTCGATCTGGCGCGCGGCAAGCACAGCCGCGCGTCGATCAACGCCATGTCGGCCAACAACGCGGTCCAGCGCGAGATCGCCCTGCTCGAGGCGCGCCTGTCGGCCGCCCGCGCCTACCTGCATGCCGAAGTGGCCCAGGTCTACGACGCGGCGGCCAACGGCACGCTCGACGTCGACCGCCGCATGCGGCTGCGCCTTGCGACCACACACGGCATGAACCAGGCGACCGACGTCTCGATCGCCGCCTATCGCGCCGCCGGGACGACCGCGATCCTGGACTCGGCCCCGTTCGAGCGCCGCTTCCGCGACGCCATGAGCGCCAGCCAGCATCTGCAGGCGATGATGGGCCATGTCGAGATGGTCGGCCGCCATATCCTGGGCGTCGAGAACAAGCTCCAGAATCTCTGAGAAGAGAATCGCACAACGGTCGCTTCTCTGTGCAGTAGGTCACAGACAGTCGTCGCCTGCCGTCGCATGGGAACTCGATCGCCGGAGAGGCCTCCGGGTGCGGGGTCACCATGACAGACGATCTGCAGCATCGTCCCGGCGGCGAAAGCCCGCCACTGGACGAAGCGGCCCATTCATGCGGACATCGGAACCAGGGCGCGCCGCGCCGCGTGGCGCGCATCCACGACACCGCTCCCCTCATGACGCCGCACGACCTTTTCCGCCTGCATCCGTTCCTGGGCGCCCTCACGGAGAGTGAAAGCCGCGAGCTGCTGGCGCATGCGCTGCGCCGGCGCGTTCCCGCCGGGCATGTCGTGTTCCGCAAGGACGATCCCGGCGACGGGCTCTACGGCGTGCTGGCCGGCCGGGTCGTGGTCACCGTCGAATCGGCGGCGGGCAAGGAGCTGATCCTCAACATGTTCGGGCCCGGCGAGTTCTTCGGCGAGATCGCCCTGCTCGATGGCAAGGGGCGCACGGCGACGGCGATCGCCCGCGAGCCCTCGGAGCTGCTCTTCCTCAACCGCGTGGTGTTCCAGCCGTTCCTGGCCCAGCGGCCGGACGCCACGATGCGCATCATCGCCCTGCTGTGCAGCCGCCTTCGGCGCACCACGGACCTCGTCGAGGATTCGGCCTTCCTCGGGGTCGCCACGCGCCTCGCCAAGCAGCTCCTTGTCCTGATGGATCGCTACGGCCGCCCGGAGAGAACCGACACGTCCGCCGCGACCGTCCACATCTCCCAGGAGGAGCTGGCGCGCACGCTGGGTGTCTCGCGCGAGATCGTGAGCCGGCAGCTCGCCATCTGGCGCGAAGCCGGGATCGTCGAACTGGGGCGCAGTCGCCTGACCGTCCTCGCTCCCGAGTCGCTGCACGGGATCATCGACGGCGGGTAGCCAGGGCGTGCGGTGCCTCCTAGAGTCGCTGGACAGCAAGGGGCGGATGGTCCCGTGAATCGACAACGTCGCCGGCTGGCGGCAATCCTCTTTGCAGACGTGGTGGGATCGTCGCGGCTTATCGGCCGCGACGAGAGCGGCACCGTGGCCCGGCTGCTGGAGCATCTCACGCGCCGGCTGGCGCCCATCGTGCGGCGCCATGACGGGCGCACGGTGCGGTTGACGGGCGATGGCGGCCTGGTCGAGTTCGCGAGCGCAGTCGATGCGCTGGCCGCCGCCATCGAATTCCAGCAGGCAATGGCCGCCGCCAATCGCGACCTTGCGGCCGACGATGCCATCGCCTTCCGGATAGGCCTCCATATCGGCGACGTCATCGTCGAGCACGACGACCTCTACGGCGACGACGTCAACGTCGCCGCGCGCCTGCAGGAGCAGGCGAAGCCGGGCGGCATCGTCGTGTCGCGCACCGTCTGGGAGGCCGTGGCCGGTCGGCACAAGGCCCGCTTCGAGCAGCTGGACGAGCTCGAGCTGAAGAACATCGACCGGCCGATCAGCGCCTTTGTCGTGCACTGGGATGCCGCCGACTGGCCGACGGTGCCCGACCTCTCGCCCGCAGCCCATGTGTGGCCGTCGATGGTGCCGTCGCCCCAGGCCGCGAGACGCGTGCGACTGGCCCTGTGGTCGGCCGCGGCGCTGGGCTGCATTGGTCTCGCCGGCGTCGCCTATGTTGCCTTTGGCCCTCGTCCGCCGCCGACGCTCGCCGACCTGCAGACGCTGAAGGCCGAGGATCTGGAGCGACTGCTGGTCGAACGGCGGGCGGCCGATGCGGCGGCCGCCGAGAAGAAGCGGCTCGAAGAAGAAGCGCAACGCAGGGCCGAGGCCGATGCCGAGGCGCTGCGGCAGGCCGTAGCCGATCTCGACAAGGCGCGGCTCGACCGGCAGAAGGCCGAAGCCGACCTCGCCGAGCTGCGGCTGAAGATCGAGACCAGCCGGCGCGAAGCGGCGACGGCCAGCCAGCAGCAGCTCGCCGACACCGCGGCCTCGCGCGCGGCGGAAGACGAGGCCCATCGCCTCGCCGAAATCGAGATGGCCGCGCTGCGCCAGGCCGAACGGGAAGCGCAGGAGAAGGCCGCGCTCGAAGCGGAGAACAAGCGGCGGGCCGACGAGGCGCTGTCCCAGGCACAGGCGGCGCGACAGAAGGCCGACGAGGAAGTCGCCCTTCGCCGACGCGCCGAGGAAAACCTCGAAGCCACCACCCGACAGAAGGCCGATGCGGAGGCCGCGATCGTCGCCGCGCACCGGGCAAAGGTCGAGGCCGAAGCCGCGGAGAACGGTCTCCATCTCGGCGTCACCGATCGCCAGCACCTGCAGGTCGCACTGACCTCGCTGGGCTTCGATACGCGGGGCACCGACGGCATGTTCGGCCCGCGCACGCGCGACATGATCGCCGGCTGGCAGAAGAAGACGGGCCTCCCGGCGACCGGCTTCCTGAACGCCGCGCAGCGCACGCAACTGCTTGCCGGCGCTTCCGCCGCCATCGCGCGCTGGGAGGCCGAGCATCGCCGATCGGAGGAAGCGCCGAACGTCGCGCCTGCTCCCCCTCCGTCACCGCCCGCGCCGACCAACGCTTTCGACGGCAGCTATTCGGGGGCGCGGCGGGCCCCGCAGCAAATGGTCACCGCCCGCGTCCGGATTTCCGGCGGCAGCGGTTCCGGCACGATCGACGTGCCGGGCTGCAACTCCAGTCCCTTCTCGATGACCGTCTCGCTCACCGGCGACGTTCGCGGCTCGGGCGACCTGAACTGTCCGGTGCCGATCCGCGGCACCGGTAACGTGGTCGGTCCGTTCACCATTTCGGGCCATGCCGCCGGCCGGACGCTCCAGTTCTCGGTGAACACGAGCCGCGGCGAGTTCGACGTGCTGATGGACCGCTCGACGTCGACGGCCAACGCGCCGTAGCGCGCTCCGCTTCATCGTCGCACACGCACACGAAATTCTTCGCGCCCTGTGTAACCTGCTTCACAGAGCGCTCGCCCACTCCCCGATAGCGTGAAGCCGTTCGATCAATTCGGCTGAACAATAATGGGAGACTGGATGATGCGTATCCTTGCGATGGGAAGTCTCGCGGCCTTGGCCGTGCTTTCGGCTTCCGCCCTGTGGATGACCTCGGCGACCGCCCAGCAGATGGCTCAGACGCCCTGTGGCCCGGCCTCCTACTCGACCGCCGATCAGCGCCAGGTCGTTCCCTGCGCCCCGCCGACGACCACGACCGACTCCGGCCAGCCGGCCTGCGGCGTGTCGACCTACTCGATCGCCGATCAGCGCCAGACCATGCTGCCCTGCACGCCGCCGACGCCGAAGGCCGACCAAGCCTCGGGCAAGGCGCCCTGCGGCCCGGCTTCCTACTCGATCGCCGATCAGCGCCAGGTCCTGCCCTGCACGCAGTAAGGACTGCGCCCTCATTGCGACAAAGCGGCTCCTGCGGGAGCCGCTTTTTGTTTCTGCATCCGGAGCGGCGACTAGATCACCGAGGTTCCGTAACGGCGGACGCAGCCGCCCGGCGCGGCGGCGTCAGCCAGAGCGTGCCCGGCGCGCAAAGGTTCACGACGTCGGTGATGACTTCGCCGTCGGTCTTGAGGATGACCTCGCACTTGCCATAGCCGGGACTGTTCTCGAACACGTACACCGCATCCTGCCCCTGGAGCTGCCGGGCCGCAGGATTGCGCGCCGCGAAGTCGGCCACGGTGTGTCCGACCCAGCCGGGCGAGGGCTGCGGATTGTCGCGACCGAGCCGGAAACCGTCACAGGCGGTGAGAAGAGCGAGAGGCAGGAGAAAGCTGGCGATACGAAGCATATGACAACGGTGCCGAGGAAAGGCGCGCCGCGCAACTGCGATCCTCAGGCGGACCGGACGCCAACCGCCGTCGCCGGGCGAATAGCGGCATAGCCGAGGGCACGCCTTTCCCCTGCCCATCCCTGCGTCACGGGGCAGCGGCGCGCTCGGCACGGCAATGATGGCACGAGGCACGACAGGCGGCATGACCACTCCTGACGTCGGTGATTATGGGGCGCGCGCCGCGACGAGCTGTCGGCGTGCCTCCAGCGCGCCGTCGAACACCTGCTTCACCGGCCCGAGCGCCTGCACGAACTCGAGCTGCTCGCCCTCCGGCCCGCGGCAGTAGATCAGTCGCCAGCCGTTCGACTTGCCTTCGGTGATCGGATTGGAGTTCGCGTCGAGTGGCGCCGCCTTGCGTTCGGCTTCCGAGGTGACCGTCACCACGCGGTTGGCGCGCACCTGACTCATGCCGCGCTGGGCGCTCTCGGCTTCGAGGTCGCGGATGAAGAGGTTGAAGTCGACATCGTCGTCGATGTGGAAACAGATGTGCATCATGCGCGGGAAGGCCGGACTCATAGGGTCGAGCGGTTCGGCGAAGGCGTTCGGGCCGCCCATCGGCTGACCGGCGTCGCGATACTGCAGCAGTTCGAGCACGACGTTGTCGAACTGGATGAAGCGGACGTCCAGCCGCTGCGCGCCGCCGCGCAGATCCGGCACGCCCCGGCCGCGCGGGTTGACATGCCGCTCGCGCGCCTCGATCTCCTCGGAGGTCAGCAGCGTGTTGTGGATGCGCTCACCCTGGAAATCGCCATCGCGCATGATCTCCGTCCCGCCCAGCACCTCGGTGTAGAAGGCGAAGGCGCGCTCCATGTTCTGGACCGTCAGGCCGAAATGCTGCACGCCCCGGAGGCGCGCCCCGAGCGGCGCGCCGTCTCGCGGTCTGGCGCCCGGCTGACGGGCGGCCTGGCCTACGGCCGGCGAGGCGCCGGCGGCGATGAACCCGCCGAGCATCGCCGCTCCCGCAACCTCGAGAATGGTGCGCCGCTGCGGTTCGGTCGCTTCGGGACGGTCGGTCATGATACGGCAACCTCGCTTTCACCTGGGGTCGTTGAACGGGCTAGGGCTGCGTCCTCCAGAGGCGGATCGTGGCGATCGACGCCTGCGTGTAGCCGGGCGGCTCCGTGACGCCGCCGAAGGGCGCCTTGCTGGTCAGCGTGTTCGTCGTCAGCAGGCCCCCGACATAAGGTCCGGCCTTGCCGAGCACGAGCTGGCAGCGGACCGGGAACAGACCCTGTTCGGGAAAGTCGAGCGCGAGGGCGAGACACTCGCCGTGTCCCTCCACCAGCAGCGGGCCAAGCCGGATCTCCGCGTAGAAGTTCTGGCGGGCACGCTCGGGAGTCGGACCGAAGCAGCCGCGCAGCTCGGCGACCCGCCCCGCCTGCGCATCGGTGACCCTGCCGTCCTCGGCGCGCGACTGCACGCTCCAGAAGGAGAAGAAGCGCTCCGCGTCGGTCAGGAAGGCATCGAAGCCGGTCCTGTCGGAACTGCACCAGGCCGCACCGGCGTCCTGCGGCTCACGGATGCTGCGCAGAAGATAGATGTCCTCCTTCACCCCTTGCGGGACTCCGTTCTGTGCGAATGCGGGTCCCCCTGCCATCGCGAGGAGCAAGACGAGGAACGATCGCGCGATCATCGCGGCAGCCAGCCGATCGTACGGGCATGCAGGCTCTGGATGTAGAGCCGGTCGGCGGTCTCAGTCGCCCCCGTCGTCTCGGGATAGGCGCCGTCCGGATCCTGCAGGTCTTCCAGGATCTTGCCGCTTTCGTCGATGGCGAAGACATGGCCGTAGGATCGGCCGAGCGGCAGCAGCGAGCGGGGCAATCTCAGCAGGACCTTCCGCAGGAAGGGCCAGCCGGCGAGGCTGTCGGCCGCGGGATTGCGCGGCTTGAACAGGCCGACCCAGATCCGCCCGTCGCGGCCACGCATCAGGTTGTCGGGATAGCCCGGCAGATTGTCGAGCAGCACGGTGGCCCCCGCACCTCCCCGCCTCACGTCGATGTCCTGCGCATCCGCGTCGATCTTCCAGACGCGGTAGCGGCCGGTCTCGCCGACGAACAGCGACCGGCCATCGGCGGAGAGCGCGATTCCGTTGGCGAAGGAGAGGCCGTGCGCCACGATCCGCACGGTCCGCCGCACCGGATCGTAGGCCAGCACGCGCCCGGTGGCGGATTGCTCGAGGATGTCGAGGACGCTGGCTTCGTAGGTGCCGCCCCACGTCGCGGGTGCAAAGCGGGGGGAGGCATCGGTGAAGTAGACGGTACCGTACGGCGCCACGACGACCGAATTGGCATAGCCGATCGGATCATCCGGCCGCACGCGATCGGCCAGCAGCTCGACGCGGCCCTCGGGATCGATCGCCAGCAGCCCCTTCATCGCATCGGCGGCGATCATGCGTCCGCCCGCATCGAAATCGAAGCCCAGCACCCGGCCGCCGGTCCGCGCGAACACCTCCTGCTGCGTGCCGTCCGGCTGCATCCGCACGAGGTTGCCGCTGGTCATCGCGGCGTACAGTCTCCCGTCGGGCCCGATCGCGAGATGCTCCGGCCCGAATTCCTCTCCGATGGGGATCGTCCGCAGGCCGGCGAGCCGGGTGTTGGGGGCATGGGCGCCGACATAGCCGGGCGGGGCCGCAGCCGACCACGCCACGGGATCCGCCGACACCGGCCAGAGGCAGAGGTAGCCCACCACGCCGGCCAACAGGACCAACGCAATCCCGGCCGCCTTGCGGACAACTGAGCCTCTCATCGTATCGACCACCTGCGAATGGGCACGCGCAACAGTGCGTCGCCGCTCGCCGGCCTGACGAGTTAATTGTGGTTAAGAAGAAGGATGGGCGGTCGCGCGCTTTCGATCAGCGAAGAGTCTCCATCAGCCGGCGCGCCGAACCCACTTCGGTGCCCGGACCGGCCTCGGCAAAGCGAGCAGAGGTCTTGCCGAGGATCGCGAGGGCAGCGTCGCGGCAACCGCGCGCGGCCACGGCACGCGCCAGGTCGCAGGCGGCGCGGAGTTCGAAGCTCAGGGTGCCGAGCGCGGACGCCTGCTCGATCGCGGCTTCGAACAGGCGCTCCGATGCCGGCCCATCGCCTTTCGCGCCCTCGACCCGTCCGCGCAGGCGCAGGAGTTCGGGGCCGCACCAGCGCTCACCATAGAGGGCGAGCCGCCCATCCGCATCGTCCAGCCTCTCCCCGGCCTCGTCGATCAGCCCCTGTTCCAAGAGCGCCTCGGCCAGCATGGCAATGTACATCGGCGCCCGCGTCACGAAGCCAGTCTCAAGCAGCTCGTCGAGTGCGGTGCACATGGCCGCCGCCGCCCGCTCGCCCCGTGCCTGACGGAGCGACGCCTCGAAGAAGCGCGCGAGCCGCGGCCACACCTGCGTATTGCGGATGGCGCGGTTGGTGCGCAGGAGGGCGAGGCCCGCCTCCGCGCGGTCGAGGTGTCCCGTCCAGAGCGCCAGCGGCACGCCGGCAAACACCAGACTGTTGGCGAGCGATACGGGGTGATCGAGCGCAACCGCCGCCTCGACCGCCTGCGTCGTTGTCGCGAGCGAAGAGCAGGTGCAGCCGCGCAGCCATTGCGTGAAGGCGAGCGAGCTGCGGACGATGCAGTAGCGGTCGATCGAGAAGCGCGTGACGCGAGTCTGCTTCTCGAAACGGTTGACCTGTTGCGCCAGCCGCTCGAGCGCTTCGTCGGCCTCCCTCACCTCGCCGACATAGGCCCGCGCCAGCGCCAGCAGCCGCTGCCCGTCGGGCCGTACGGAAGGATCGCCGGTGCGCTCGGCCAGCGCGTCGAACGCCCGCAGATGATCGATCGCCGCAACCGTCCGCCCGGTGAAGGTCTCGTAGGTGGCTAGCCCCCACAGCGCGCGAAGCTCATATTCGCCGTCACCCGCCGCCCGAGCGAGATCGAGGCACTCGGTCCATGGCGCCGCCGTTTCGGGAAGCCGAACCTGCGACCAGGTCAACGTCCAGGCATGGCGCAACGCGAGCTTGATCTTGAGGCGGATGTCGCAGGCCGGGAGAGTGCGAGCGGTGTCGAGGGCGTGGGCGACGCGGAGCCGGGCTTCGTCGACCGAGCACAGCTCTTCCCACAGGGGAATCGCTGCCGCGGTGAGCCGGACCCCCATGGACGGGTCTCCTGTCCCGCCGAACGCCCAGGCGAGGGCGTGGCGCAGATCATCGAGTCGCGCCCCATGGCGTCCCACCCATTCGTCCGCCACCTGCCACTGCCATTCTTCCTCGGCACGCTCGACGACTTCCAGGAGATGACGTGCGTGCAGCAGACGCGCCCGCTCGCGCTCGCCGCCGGCATCGAGCTGCACAGTGCCGTAGCGGCGCACGCTCTCGAACAGGCGATAGCAGGTCCGACCTTGTCGCAGTTCGACGGTCGCGAAAGACTTTGCGGCGATGCTTTCGAGACCTGCGAGGATGTCGGCTCCGGACAGACCGAGTGGCGCGAGCAGCGCGACCGCGTCGGCCGTTGCGAATTCGCCTGCGAACACCGCGACGAACCTCAGGACCAGGCTCTCCTGAGCCGAGAGTAGCCGGTAGCTCCAGTCAAGCGTCGCGCTCAGACTGCGCTGTCGGGCCGGCACGGCCGCATCATGCGGGTCGAGCGGACCGAGTCCGTGCTGCAGCAGCTGCAGCAATTCGGCCGGCCGCCTCGGTCCCAGTCGTTTCGCGGCAAGCTCGATCGCGAGGGGCAGGCCGTCGAGTTGCCGGCAGATTCGCGACACCGATGCCGCCTCCTCGTCGTCGCGCAGCGAGAAGGTGTCGCGGTCGCCGGCGCGGGCCACGAACAGGGCAACGGCAGGATGACGCAAGGCTTCGGCCACGGGAATCCGCGACATGTCCGCAGGACAGGCAAGCGGCGCGAGGCGAAGCACATGCTCCGAGCGGGTCCGCAACGGCTCGCGGCTGGTGGCGAGGATCGTGGATTCCGGCAGGCCGGCGGCCAGGCGCTCGGCCACCGCCGCGACGGCCGCGGCGAGGTGCTCGCAATTGTCGAGGATCAGCAGCCGCGGCGTGGTCCGCAGATGGTCGGCGATGGCTGATAGAGGATCGTGCCGATCGCCACGCAGGCCCAGTTCGACGGCGATCGACTGGACCACGTGTTGCCCATCGTCGAGCGAGGCGAAATCGACGAAGCACGATGGAACAGTGAACCTTCGCCCGAGTCTCGCGGCCGCCGCCAGCGCAAGCGTCGTCTTGCCGATGCCACCCGGTCCGACGACGGTGACCAGAGGGTGCGCCGAAAGCGCGTCGAGCAGACGTGCGATCTCCTCCTCCCGGCCGAAGAGACGCGGAAGTGCAGCGAGCGCCCGGCCAATCGATTTGCGTGCTCGCGTCGCAACAGGGGGAGCCCGCCCGCGGCACGCGACCGGGCGCGTGAAACGATAGCCCCGCCCAGGCACGTTCAGGATCGCCCGCGGATCGCCGGAAGCTTGGCGCAGGATCCGCCGCAGGGCGACGATATGAACCTTGAGGTTGCTCGCATGCACGAACGTGTCGGGCCAGGCATGTGCCTCGAGGTCGGCATGGGATACGAGCTCGCCGGCGCGCTCGACCAGCGCGGTGAGGATGTCGAGCGCCCGGCCGCCGACCCTCACGCGTTCGCCGTCGCGCAGCAGCAGCTGGCGGTGCGGAACGAGGCAGAATCCGTCGAACGAGAACGAGTGTTCCGCCGACGGAGGCTCAACGGCAGCCCGAGCTTTCATGGCGCGTCCAAGGTCGAACGACTGGAAGGCTGATGAGGACCTGCCATGCGGGGCGGCAGGGCGGGCCGGCCTGCGATGGTGCCGCTATCCTTCAAATGCGTCCAGCCAACATTGACCTGCATCCATTGCGGACGGGCCCGCCTCGTCGGGACGCTGGCCCGAGGACCGGCAAGTCGCGCCGGCGGGCCAGAGGCCGATTGGAACCACGACCGCCCGCCAGCGCCGGCGGCGCGCCTAGCCGTCGAAGCCGACGAACACCGTGGCTTCCCCGACCGACTTCCGCTCGGAGACGACGGCATTGGCCGGGAAGGTCTCGTCCGGCCAGCCGAGCGCGATGCTCTTCATGATGACCTGGTCGTCGGCGATGCCGGCATGCTCGCGCACCACGGGCGACTGCATGATGCCCTGGCTGTTGATCACGGCGCCGAGCCCGCGCGACCAGGCGGCGTTGACCAGCGCCGTCGTCACCGCGCCGCAATCGAACGGCGTGTCGTCGCTCCCGTCCAGGACACGATCGTAAGTCACGATGATGCAGACCGGCGCATCGAACTGGCGAAAACCGCGCAGCACCCAGTCCTGGCGCATCTCCTTGTCGTCGCGCGCGATCCCCATGGCGGAGAACAACTGCTTGGCGACACCAACCTGCCGGTCACGATGCGGCCCCGCGAAGGGCTGTCCCGTCCGGAACTCCCGCGACTGCGGGACGCCCGCCAGCATCCGCTCCGTGTTGCCGGCGCGGATCCGGTTCAGCGGTTCGCCAGTGATGACATAGAAATTCCAAGGCTGCGTGTTCATCGACGAGGGGGCGCGCATCGCCAGCGCGATGATCTCCTCGATCAGCGCCCTGGGAACCGGTTCGGGCTTGTAGCCGCGGATGCTCCGGCGACCGAGGATGACGTCATCGAACTGCATTTGCCTGGAACTCCGCCGAGTGCCCCCTGAACGAGCCGCAATTGTTCCGGCATTGCGGCCCTTGCGCAAGGCAGTCGCAGGCCGAGCTCAAGCACGACCCGAGCGA
Organism: Reyranella sp.; assembly: GCF_965249915.1. Taxonomy (GTDB): domain Bacteria; phylum Pseudomonadota; class Alphaproteobacteria; order Reyranellales; family Reyranellaceae; genus Reyranella. Next base: position 5,952,338 of record NZ_OZ252257.1, on the reverse strand, counting down.
TGTCGAGACGGCGAGCAGCGGCCTGTCCTCTCCTGCTCACGGCCGCGCTTCAGGAACGTCCTGAAGCCCGATTGCGATTGGTTCGTTGCCATCAGGGGTCCATCGCATTAGGCTGCACCATCGCTGTAAAAAGTCTCCCGGCGGCAACGCCTTCCGACCCCTGAGAAGGGTTACGGCCGACCGTTTGGGGGGGAGGAGGCCGCCATGACGTCGCTGGTCAACAATCTCGGCGGTGCCGCCGGGTTCGGCGAGTTCTCGCTGGCCGCCAATGACGACGGCTCGACCGCATTCATCGACCTCACCCCGATCTTCGGCACGCAAGGCATCAACTTCTTCGGCCGCTACCACACGGGCTTCTATCTCAACAACAATGGCAGCGTGACCTTCAACGCCGCCTCCAGCAGCTTCACGCCGAGCGCGATCACGGGCTCGACCAGCAATCCCATCATCGCCGCCTACTGGGCCGACATCGACACGCGCGGCGGCGCGGTCGCGCCGACGCCCGGCGGCACGTCGACCGGCTCGAACCTGCTCTGGTACGATCTCGATCCTGTCACCCACACCTTCACCGCCACCTGGGACGATGTCGGCTACTACAGCGGCCAGACCAACAAACTGAACGCCTTCCAGCTCAGCATCCATCAGCTCAACGCCCAGGGCGATTTCGACATCACCTTCCGGTACGAGAACATCGACTGGACGACCGGCGGTGCGTCCGGTGGCAGCAACGGTCTGGGCGGCACCCCCGCCAGGGCCGGCTACAGCGCGGGCGACGGCGTCGACTACTACGAGCTTCCGCAATCCGGCAGCGAGGCCGATCTGCTCGCGCTGGAGAACGCCAGCAACGTCGGCGCGACGGGCACTTTCGTCTTCTCGGTGCGCAACGGCGCGCCGACGGTGGGCATCACCGCCGGCGACGCGTCGATCGCCGAAGGTAACGGCGGCACCCCCCACTATGTCAGCATTCCGGTCTTCCTGACCGAGGCTTCGACCTCGACCGTCACGGTGCACTACACCACCGCGGACGCTACCGCTCTTGCCGGGCAGGACTATGTCGCCCAAAGCGGCACCCTCACCTTCGCGCCCGGGGTGACGCAGCAGAACATCCTGGTTGCCGTCGCCGGCGATGCGATCGTCGAGGGCAACGAGACCTTCACCGTCACCCTGTCCGATCCATCGGACGGCGCGTCGATCCTCGACGGCAGCGCGACGGGGACGATCGTCGACGACGATGCGTCGCTGTCGATCGCCGCCACCAGCGCCAGCAAGCGGGAAGGACAGTCGGGCAGCACGGCGTTCACCTTCACCGTGACCCGCACCGGCGATCTGAGCGGCGCGGCCAGCGCCCAGTGGGCCGTCAGCGGTCCCGCAGTAAACGGCGCCGACTTCACGGGCGGCACGCTGCCGACCGGCACGGTGAGCTTCGCCGCCGGCGAGAGTTCGAAGGTCGTCAGCATCGGGGTCGCCGGCGACACTCTGGTCGAGGCGAACGAGACCTTCTGGGTGACGCTGTCCCATCCCGCCGCGGGCACCATCCTCGGCACCGCCTCGGCAAAGGGCATCATCCGCAACGACGATTCGTCGCTGTCGATCGCCGCCACCAGCGCCGACGGGCCGGAAGGACAGTCGGGCAGCGCGGCCTTCACCTTCACCGTGAGTCGCACCGGCGATCTGAGCGGCGCGGCCAGCGCCCAGTGGGCCGTCACCGGTCCCGCAGTAAACGGCGCCGACTTCACGGGCGGCGTGTTGCCGACCGGCACGGTGCGCTTCGCCGCGGGCGAGAGCTCGAAGGTCATCAGCATCGGCGTCGCGGGCGACACCGCCGTCGAGGCGAACGAAACCTTCTCGGTGATGCTCTCCCACCCCAGCGCCGGCGCCATCCTCGGCACCGCCTCGGCGAGCGGCACGATCGTCAACGACGATGCGTCGCTATCGATCGCCGCCACCAGCGCCAACAAGCGGGAAGGCCAAGCGGGCAGCACGGCGTTCACCTTCACCGTGAGCCGCACCGGCGATCTGAGCGGCGCCGCCAGCGCCCAGTGGGCCGTCACCGGTCCCGCAGTAAACGGCGCCGACTTCACGGGCGGCACGCTGCCGACCGGCACGGTGAGCTTCGCCGCCGGAGAGAGTTCGAAGCTCATCAGCATCGGCGTCGCCGGCGACACCGCCGTCGAGGCGAACGAGGCCTTCACGGTGCAGCTGTCCGATCCCAGCGCCGGCACCGGCCTCGGCACCGCCTCGGCGAACGGCACCATCCGCAACGACGACGCGGCGCTGTCAATCGCCGCCACCAGCGCCAACAAGCTCGAGGGCGACGGCGGCGCAACGGCCTTCACCTTCACGGTCACTCGTACCGGCGATCTGAGCGGCGCCGACAGCGCCCACTGGGCCGTCAGCGGTCCCGCAGTAAACGGCGCCGACTTCACGGGCGGCACGCTGCCGGCCGGCACGGTGAGCTTCGCCGCCGGCGAGAGTTCGAAGGTCGTCAGCATCGGCGTCGCGGGCGACACCGCCATCGAGGCGAACGAAGCCTTCTCGGTGATGCTCTCCCACCCCAGCGCCGGCGCCATCCTCGGCACCGCCTCGGCGAACGGCCTCATCCGCAACGACGATTCGTCGCTGTCGATCGCCGTCACCAGCGCCGACAAGCTCGAAGGCGATGGCGGCGCAACGGCTTTTACCTTCACCGTGACCCGCACCGGCGATCTGAGCGGCGCCGACAGCGCCCACTGGTCCGTCGGCGGCCCGGCGGTCGACGGCGCCGACTTCGCGGGCGGCGTGCTGCCGACCGGCACGGTGAGCTTCGCCGCCGGAGAGAGCACGAAGGTCATCAGCATCGATGTCGCGGGCGACAGCGCGGTCGAGTCGAACGAAACCTTCTCGGTGATGCTGTCCGATCCCAGCATCGGAAGCAGCCTCGGCACCGCCTCGGCGAACGGCATCATCCGCAACGACGATGTCTCCCTGTCGATCGCCGCCACCAGCGCCGACAAGGCCGAAGACGATCTGGGCGTCACGCCCTTCACCTTCACCGTGACCCGCGCCGGCGACCTGAGCGGCACCGCCAGCGTCAGCTGGGCCGTGGCCGGAAGTGAAGTCAACGACTCCGATTTCATCCCGTTCGATGAACTTCTGGCCTCCGCCGACCAGATTTCCGTGGATGCCTCCTACATCGGTTCCTTCTTTCCCCAGATACCCTCCGACACCGAAACCGGCTTGCCGGCCTTCTCTCTCTTCGACGGCGTGATGCCGTCCGGCAGCGTGAGCTTCGCGGCCGGGGAGGCCTGCAAGACCGTCACGGTCTGGGTCCTCGGCGAGATCCTGGTGGAACGGGACGAGAGTTTCCGGGTCACCTTGTCCAATGCCAGCGAGGGAGTCGTCATCGACACCGCGTCGGCCGTCGGCACCATCCGCAACGACGACAGCGCCTACACGGTCGAGCCCTTCTCGACCCTCGTCATGAGCCCGGATCTGCTGGGCTGGTCCTGATGGACAACGACCGGAGTCCTCGGTCACCGAACTGACACGCCGCCCTCACGAGACGGCAACGAGACTGTTGCACTGGAAAGGGAGTGTCCGCCTCCCGCTCCCCGGCCGCGTCAGGGCAGAACCATCAGGCGCTGGCCCATCCGGATCTTCGTGCCGTCGGCGATACCCTCGCACAGACGAAAGCCGCGCGGCGCGAACACGATGATCGTCGACCCATGCTCGAACCAGCCCAGCTCGTCGCCGCGTCGAACGCGTGTCGAACAGGCAATGTCGGCCGCCCCGCGATAGTTCATGTTCATCACGACATCGAGGAAGTGCAGCCGGATGCCAGCGACCAGGATCGCCGCGACCGGCACCAGCGCCACCGGGTGAGCGCCCGCGGCGAGGCGAAGCCGCAGCACGGCGCGCTCGTTGCGGCAGAACAGGCGCTCGACCCGCCGGAGCGCGATCGGGTTCACGTTCCAGGTGTCGCCCGACACGTAGGTCACACGCTCGACCGTCGCGTCGTGCGGCGCATGGAAGCGATGGTACATGCTCGAGGTCAGGCGCAGCGTGACATAGGTGCCGTCACGATAGGTCTCGACCAGCGCCGGATCGATCAGCAGATCCTCGAGCCGGTAGGGGAAGCCCTTGGCTTGGAACAGCTCGGTGCCGCGCACGGTGCCGCACGCTCCGACGATCCCGTCGCTGGGACTGACCAGCATCGCGGGATCGCTGTCGATCGGCCGCGCTCCGGCGCGCAGCTCGCGCGTGAAGCAGTCGCGCAGGCTTCCGAACGACGTCTTCTTCGAGTCAGACAGATCGAGATCGGTGAACAGGCGCCAGACCGCGATCGCGGCGCGGGCGAGCGCCGGACTCTCGATGCGGCTGAACCAGCCCATCCAACGCGTCACGAGCCTTCGCGGGATGCGGTTGGTCAGCAGGAAATTGATGTCCTCCTGCTGGAGGACCTTCAGCAGTTGCGAATGAACGCTTTTGGCCACGTCGAAAACTCCGGGGAAGCTGGATGATGAACCTGATGGATGGCGAGACTGTCGCGGCGCTGGTGGCCGGGGGGCTGGCGCTGTTCCTGCTGGCCCCCAGGGTGCGCAACCGCCTGATGCTCTCGCGGGCCAAGCACCGGTCGCTGGCCGGCCACGCGCGGATGTCGCGGCGGATTGCCGGGCTGATCCCGCGCTACGTCTATGAAGGCGACCTGTTCTTTCGCGCCGACGATGCCGGCGAGGCCGTCGCGGCCCGCCGCAGGACCGGCTTCGACGCGCTGGCCGAGACCTTGCGCGCGGGAGACGGGCGCACGCTGCGGCTGACCTCGGAGGCGACGCGCCACATCTCCGACCTGCAGTTCACCGAAAGCTACCGGGTGCCGTTCCAGTTCAGTCCGCGTGTCCGGACGACGCTGCCCGCCGGCGCCTTCGTGGCCTCCTCCGAGGGCGTACAGGTCACCGACCTCGACGGCACGGCGCGCTACGACCTCAGCGGCTCCTACGGCGTCAACCTGCTGGGCTATGACTTCTACAAGGGCTGCATGGAGCGCGGCGCCCGGCGCGTCGCCGGACTGGGCCCCGTTCTCGGCGCCTATCCCGATCTCGTGGCCGACAATGCCCGGCGGCTCGCCCGCATCTCCGGCAAGCCGGAAGTGTCGTTCCACATGTCCGGCACGGAAGCGGTGATGCAGGCCGTGCGGCTGGCGCGCTACCACACCGGCCGCTCCCACCTCGTGCGCTTCTGCGGCGCCTACAATGGCTGGTGGGGCGACGTGCAGCCCGGCGTCGGCAATCCGGTGGCGGCGCACGACACCTACACGCTGGCCGATCTCTCGGAGAAGACCCTCGCCGTCCTGCGCCGCCGCACCGACATTGCCTGCGTGCTGGTCAACCCGATCCAGGCCATGCATCCCAACCAGGGCGCGCCGGCGGATTCCACCTTGATCGCCAGCCGGCCCGACCGCGGCGTCAGCCGCGAAACCTACGCCGCCTGGCTGAAGGCCCTGCGCCAGGTCTGCACCGAGCGCGGCATCGTTCTCATCCTCGACGAGGTGTTCGTCGGCTTCCGGCTCGCCGCCGGCGGCGCCCAGGAATATTTCGGCATCGAGGCCGACCTCGTGACCTACGGCAAGACGGTGGGCGGCGGGTTTCCCATCGGCGTCGTCTGCGGCGACCACCGGCTGATGAAGCGGTTCCGGGACGACCGGCCGGCCGACATCTGCTTCGCGCGCGGCACCTTCAATGCGCATCCCTACGTGATGGGGGCGATGAACGAGTTCCTGCTCCATCTCGACTCGCCCGAAATGAAGCAGGTCTATCGCGAGCTCGACGAGACCTGGGACCGGCGGGCCGCCGATCTCAACCGCCGGCTGGCCGAGCGGCGGCTGCCGGTGCGCATCGGGCATCTCTCGTCGATCTGGACGGTCTGCTACCCGACGGCCTCGCGCTATCACTGGATGTTCCAGTACTACCTCAAGGCCCATGGCCTTGCGCTGAGCTGGGTGGGCACGGGGCGCCTGATCTTCAGCCTGAACTTCACCGAGGAGCAGTTCCAGGCGGTGGCCGACCGCTTCGTTGCGGCGGCCGAGGCGATGCAACGCGACGGCTGGTGGGAGCCGGGGGCGCTGGCCACCGACCGGGCGATCAAGCGGCGCATCCTGCGCGAGATGGCATCGCACCTGTTTGGCTTCCCGCGACGGGGACGCAAGGCCCGTCTGGCCGGGCCGCGTCCCCTAGACGCCGCCCTTTGAGGCCGGGGCAACGGCGTCCTCGGCAACGGTGAGAGCCAGGTCGGGCATGACCTCGGGCAGGATCTCGTCAGGCAGGATCGGAGCGGCCACGGCCTCAGGCGTGTGGCGGCTGTGCCGGCCGCTCAAGAGTTCCCACGGCGCGCGGTGATACAGCTTGATGTCGTGGAACGGATCGGTGGCGATCTTCGTCACCCAGACCAGGCCGGTGGTCAGGTCCTTGGTCACGAACAGCTGAAGGGCGCGGAAGGCGATGCCGGCCAGGCCGACGACCAGCCAGAGCTCGCCGACATGCGTCACGAAGCCGGTCCAGTCGGCGTGCGGCGTGAAGACGCCCAACAGGGTCGGGTCGACCACCAGCAGGAGCGGCGACGCCGCCCAGACCGCGAGCAGGACGAGCTTGCGCTTGATGTTGTAGCCGACCTTGATCTCCTCCTTGTATTCGTCCGTCGCCTGGTTGACGGCGTCGTAACCGCGCGGCTCGAAGAACAGATGGCCGATCTGGCGCGTCGTCATCGCGACCAGCCAGCCGATCAGGGCCGCCATCGCGGGATCGGTGAAGGCCACGACATAGGCGAACAGGAAGCTGGTCGCGCTGAGCAGGTGCAGCGACTGGTTGACCTTGCTGTGATGGTAGTAGCGATGGTCGTCCCATCGCTGGACCTTCAACTCGTGCAACAGTCGGGTCATGGCGTTTTCCTCTGCTCGGCGGGGTGTGGGGGGCGCTACAGGTTGACGACGAAATATCCGAGGGCGGCCACGCCGATCGCGGTCGCGGCCATCGCCGCGAGCGGCACCAGCGGGTGAACGATGTTGAGGCGGCGGAACAGGTTGCAGAGATAGCCCACGGCCTTCTGTGCGGGCGTGCGCGGGCTCTTCGAGTATTCCATGGCCGCCTTGACCACGTAGAAGACGGCCGTGTTGGCCGCCAACGCGAACCGGCCCCGGACACCGGCGCCCGGGGCGGTCACGAGGTAGTTGCACTTGAGCAGGATGCGCTGGGGCGCGCCTTGCGTGTAGCTGCCCTCGACCCAGTGCAGTTCGCGATGGAAGTCGAGCAGGCCGAACTCGTAGCTGGTGAAGGCCTTCTCGACCCGGCTGTCGCCGAACACCACCTTGTAGCTCGCGTCGGACTGGAGATAGATCAGCGCCCGCACGACCATGCTCGACGACAGGAAGCGCAGGTTGCCGTCGTAGTGCCTGTCGAACAGGCCCTGGTCGCCACCGCGATCCTTGTTGTAGTGCGAGATGTAAAGCTCGTCGGTGTGCTTCATCGGCTCGAAGCGGCTCCCGGCCGGAACCTGCCGCAGGATCGGGTCGCGGATGACCGGGCTGTCGCGCAGCCGATCGATCAGGGCGACGATCTCGGCGGGAAGCGTCTCGACATAGACGTGGCAGGAGGGCCGCTGGGCGAGCTGCTCGCGGAAATGCGCCTCGACCCATCGGGACAGGCCGTCGATCAGGGCGCGGTCTTCGGCTGGCTCGAAACGGCCGAGCGTGGCGGGAAACAAGGACGAGACCGCGCCCCGCGTTGAGCCGGCGGCGGTGGAGTCGAGAATGTCGGTCACGAGGTTCCCTGGCTGAGGCGGCTCGAATCGGGGTCGTTGCCGGCGGCAACCGTTGAGGTCGCCGCCGTGACCGCAAGGATGAGGAGCCCCGCCAGCCTGATGGCCGGCCGGCGGCGCGTCCCGGCCCGTTCCATCGCGAGCAGGCCGAGGTTCAACACGACATGAAGGGTGGCAAGCGGCCACCAGGCGGCGCGGAAGGCCGGATTGAGCAGCGTCCCGCCGAAGGCCATCACGTTTCCGACGATCATCGGATGGGACATCAGGGAATAGGGAAAGGCGGTGATCCGCCGCTCGGTCAGCCCGGCGAGCTCGTGGCCATAGTAGGTCCGGTCGATCCCCAGCACCGCGGCGGCGCGGGCGGTCAGCAGAATGCCGAGCGCGATCGTGCCGAGCGAGAGAATGTCCGGTGGCGCCTGCAGGTAGACGAAGGCGAGCGCCGCGACCGACACGGCCTTGAGCAGCATCGCGTCGCGCTTGAAGACCGCGAACGAGTCGACGCCCCAGGCGAAGCCATACCAGTAGAGGCCGTAATAGACGAAGCTGACGAGGTAGATCGCGACGACCGGCTCACGGCCGATCGCGGCCCCGGCCAGCACGGCGGCGACGATCGTCCAGCACGCGAGAGACGCGCCGCGCCGGTCGAGGATGCTACGAATCCGGGACACCACGCGAAAACCCATATGCCGGGCGTGTTGCCGGCCCATGAAGGATCCGCGTCGGTTCGTTGACCCGTGTCGGGGCGGCGGGGGACGGCGCGCGCGAGATGGACGGTGCGAGACTTCGGTGGGTTGAGCGCTGCAGGCGCATGGCTGAACCAGTCCGGAGGCGTTACCGTCACCCTCTTTTGACCCTGGCTCTTCCAGGGGTTCATCGGGGAACTGTCGACAACGCATGTTTGCCAACCTCGCGCTCGCGACCTTCATGGTCAGCCTCACCGTCGCCATCCATCTCGGCGGCCTGCTCGGCCTCTTGTGGGTGCTGCGCGACAGGGCGCATCGCATCCGGGCCCACGAAAACCGCCTCGTCCCGCTCGGCGTCATCCTGTTCGTGGTCCTGGGGCTGGTGGCCATCCATTCGGTCGAGATCTGGCTGTATGGGGCCGCTTTCTGGGCGATCGGTGCCGTGGGAGATTTCGAAACGGCCCTCTATTTTTCGACCGTGACCTTCACGACCCTGGGCTACGGGGACGTCGTGCTCGAGGGCAACTGGCGGCTGTTTGGCGCGATCGAGGCAGGCAACGGGCTGATCCTGTTCGGCTGGTCCACGGCCTTCCTGCTTTCGGTCACCAGCCGGCTGAGATTGCTGGAGCATGACTGGCTGGAGAAAAGCGACGCGGATTGAGGCGTTGGTGCCGGTGCCGAAGAGACAGTCCAGGCCTGTCCCGGCCAATGACCGCTGCGAACAACACAGGCGTCGATTGTCGCTCCTCATCCCGCTGTCTCGTTGGTGAGACGGAAACGGGTGTCCAAGTGCCTGATGAACAACGACGGCGGAAAGAGAGTGGTGCCCCGAGACGGAATCGAAATTTCCTCCATCTATTTGAAACAACGTACTTTTTTGAAAGATGACTTTTCAGTGTACCCATCAATGTACCCAGGGTTAATAGCCATGCGGCTGGGGCGCTGCGGAGCCGACTGACGACACACAGGCGGCCTTTACGCGGCTGAGAAGCTGAAGCGGCTCGTGGAAAAGCGCGCGACCAGCGGCGAACTGCCGGGAATGGACGGGGTGGCGCGTCTGCAGTGTCTGCGCATGCAAGAGCTGAGTGTGCCGGCCATAGTCATGATGGGGAAGCCCAGCGCTTTCGTGCGACAGCAGGCACTGGCTGCCGGTGCTATTGCCTTCCTGGAAAAGCCGCTCGATGCAGGCCAGATCGTTTCGCTAGTCCGCGAAGGCAAAGCCGCCGCGTCGCAAGAGACGCTTCAACTCGGCAATGCCCTTGTCGTAGCGCCCGCGCTGACAGTCATCGAGCGCCAATTCGGCGCGCGCCCGCTGACCGGTATGGTGGAACGTCCAGTGTTGCTCATAGCGTGCCCATAGGACGAACAGCCTGTTGCATTCGGCGAGCCGTTCCGGCGACGCGGGCGGCGCAGCCGTGCAGGCTGTGATCGGGAGTACCGTCGCCAGAAGCAGAGCGCGCCACATCTCAATTCATCCCAACAGTCCATGCGCCCCCAGGACGGCGGTCCCTGCAACGCCAGCGCTAGCTCCAAGCAGGAGCCAATGCACCCGCGCGACGCGGCTCAGAAGGCCTGCAGGGTCGGAGCGTCCCGCCTCGAACAGGCGAACTCCGATGGCGGGCTCGACGACAAACAGGATCGTCATGAACAACAGCCAGAGCAGCAGCATCCCGCCGAGCCACCACTGTGCCGAATCGAGGAAGCGTGCCCAGGCATCCAGGCGCTCGGCCATGTAGAAGCCGCTCAGTCCCGCCACCGGCACCGACAGACGGACCTGCGCAGAGAAGCGTCGCTCGACCGACTCGAAAAGGGCAAGGCCCTCGTGCGGATCGGCGAAGCGACATGCCAGCGGTAGTACGACCAGCGTCACGACGGCCATACCGCCAATCCAATGGATGATGGCGAGCACGTGGAATGCTCGCGCGAGGGTCACGTCGTCCATGATTTGGCCAGCTCACCCGATCGTTCGCCTGCCCCGGCATCGAGCCCGTGGCCCGCCAGCCAGCGCGCGACCGCGACATCGTCCACCGGCAACTCGACGGCGAGAGCCCCGGCAAACGCGCGCCAGCGATCCAGATTGCGCGCCGGCACGCCTACCAGGACGGGGATACCGAGTTCGACCGCCTCGGCCACGGCCTGACGCAAGCCACCGCCGTCGGCCTCGATCTTGCCGAACTTGTTGATGATCAACAGGCGCGGCTCCTCGCTGCGCAGGCTCGAAAGGACAGCCTCGGCGAGTTCGGTCAGCAGACCGACATCGAGACGGCAGCCACGCGCTTCCTTGCCCCGATGTTCGGCGATCGCCGTTACCTCGCCCGTGGCAAGGTCCTCGATCAGCAGATCGCAGGCGTGGCGATCGGCCATGTCTTCGGGCGTCCGCTGCAGGGCGCCCGCGAGCGCGATGCCGCGATCTCGCAGGCCTTCGACGGTACTGGCGATCACGCGCTCGGGATAGACGCCGTCGGCATAGATCAATGCACCGATGAGAGGGGATGACATGATCAGCTCCTGTGATTGCAGCATTCGTGATCGGCATCGCAGTCCGCATGGCTGTCCTGGCGCAGCGACCAGAGCAGCATCTGGCGCAGGCAGGCCGCGGCTGGATCGGACGTGCGTTCCAGCGCCGTCATCAGCGCCAGCCAGTCCTCGTCTGACGCGAAAGCGGTGAAGCGGCCGACCGCATTGCTGGCGTAGAGCGGCGGGCTCTCGCCGAACCTGGCACCGGTGGCCTCGACATCGACCATCAGCGGAAGGTCGTCGAGGCCCAGCAGGGTCTCGGCGGCGACGCTCTCGTCGCCCAGCCGGTCGAGGACCTGTCCCAGAAGCATCATGGCGCGGCCTATTGGACGAGAGGGCCGGCGGCGGCGCCGAAATCGACGCCGGTGAGCTGCGCGCGGCCCGCCAGGATGGTTACGTACTGTCGCAGGGCGCGGCGGTGGACCGTGTCCTCCAGATAGTCGGCGATGCGGTCGCGCACGACTTCGAAGGGCATCTGGCGGCCCTCGATGCGGCGGTCGAGGCGCACGATGTGGAGCCCGTAGCGAGTCTCGATCGGCTCGGGGTGGATCTTACCGACCTCCAGTCCGCTCAGCGCAGCCTCGAACTCGGGCACGGTCTGGCCGGGGCCGATCTGGCCGAGGTTGCCGCCCTGATTGCGCGAAGGACATACCGAGTGAGCGGCTGCAATCTCGGCGAGGCGCTCCGGCTGCCGCCGCAACTCGGCAATGAGGCGCCCCGCTAGCTCCTGCGCTTGCGGCCCGTTCGCAATCAGGATGTGCGCGACCTCGCAAAGGTCGGCGGAGCGGAAGCGGCCGAGATTGGCCTGGTAGTAGCGCCGACAGGCTGCATCGTCGGCGCTCGGTACCTTCACTTCGCGCTCCACCAGCTCACGCAGGCGCGCCTCCTGCAATGTCTCTCGACGGCCTTCGCCATCCTCGACCGGCTCGGCCACGATGGAGAGCCTCTCGGCCTCCTGCGACAGCAGTTCACGGACTGCCAGTGCCTGGGCCGCCAGCATCCAGGCCTGGTCGGGATCGGCGGCCTGATGGTGCTGGGCTTCGCGGGCGATGGCCGCGCTGGGGATGACCACGCCGTTGACACTGACCGGCACGGGGCGGGTGAAGCGTCTGCGGACCGGGGGCGTGGCCGTGGTGGACTGAGACGTGCTCATGGCCCTCACTCCGCCGGCTGACGAGAGGTCGGTCGACCGGAAGCGGACAGCGGCCGCCTCCGGCGCACGACCTGGTAGCCGCGACGGCCAAGGTACCAGACCGGTGCCGACCAGACGTGAACCAGACGACTGAACGGGAAGAGCAGGAACAGCGTCATGCCCAGCACGAGATGCGTGAGGTAGGGCCAGTCGAGACCCTGCAGGGTCCTGGCATCGACCGGATGCAGGATCACGATGCCCTGCGCCCAGTGCGACAGGATCAACATCACCGACCCGTCCGAATGCGCGAAGGAGAATGGCAGCGTGGCGAGGCCGAGGGAGAGCTGGATCCACAGGATCGCCAGGATGGCGATGTCCATCACCGAGCTGTTGGCGCGGATGCGGTCATCGAACAGGCGTCGGTGCAGCAGCATGGTGAGGCCGACGAAGCAGACCACTCCCGCAATGCCACCGGCGGCGACGGCGACCACCTGCTTCTGCTCGACGGTGATGAAGAGCGTGTAGAGCCAGGTCGGCGTCAGCAGACCTACCGTGTGACCCAGCAGCAGGAACAGGATGCCGGCATGGAACAGGTTGGAGCCCCAGGTGAGCTGACGCTTTCGCAGGATCTGGCTGGAGCTGGCGCGCCAGGTGTATTGCTCGCGGTCGAAGCGGATCAGGCTGCCGAGGAGAAAGACCGTCAGGCAGATGTAGGGATACCAGACGAACAGGAGATGGTAGACATAGTCCTTCATGACCGGACTCCCGGGTTGGAGGGCGCCGTGGCGTGACGCCCGGTCGATCTTCCGTGAGTGAGGGGCGGCGCGACGCCTTCGGCCGGCCGCATGGCTGCGCGCAGCCGGGTCGAAAGCCCCTCGACACTGCACGCGCCGGTCGCGTCGGCGGCCCCCGGACCGAAAGTCACTTCCTCCTCTTCCCAGGCCGCGTCCAATGCCTCGAGATCGTCCGGTTCGGGATCGGGCTCTGCACGTAGCGTCGCCAGCGCCCGCTCATCGAGCCGGGCCTTCGAAATCGCCAGAAGCGCAGACATTACGGCGACATACGGCGAACTCCGCTTTGCCAGACGTTCCCGGAGCGCCGCAATCACGTTGGCCGGCTGGCCGATCAGCTCGATGGCCGCCTGCGGCGGGCGCGTCGACGCATACTCGAGAAACAGCGGCAGGAAGTCGGGCAGCTCGATGGCTGTCGGCGTGTAACCGCTCTCTTCGTAGAGCTTGAGCAGGTCGACCATGGCCTGGCCGCGGTCGCGGCTCTCGCCGTGAACATGCTCGAAGAGATGCAGCGACAGCGATCGCGTACGGTCGAACAGCAGTCCGTAACGCTCCTGCAGGTCGTAGAGATCGCCGCCGGCGAGGTCGTCGATCAATCGATGAAGCTCCACCCGCACTGCTGATGGCAGGATGGCATCGCCGTCGATCGCCTGACGGATTTCGTCGGCCGCCTCGATGAGGTCGGTGCTCGGGTAGGAAAGCAGTGCGGCGAGGGCCCTGAGCGTCTTCATCACACGACCTCCATCGGATTCTTGGCGCGCAGCTTGCCGCCGGAGAACAGATTGCCGCCATCGTCGCCGGACGAGCAGCCGTTGCCGAAGCTGAAGCCGCAGGCACCGCGTAGCTGATAGGCGTCCTCGGCTGTCTCGCGGTGGGCTGTCGGGATCACGAAGCGGTCCTCGTAGTTGGCGATCGCCATGATGTGATACATCTCCTCGATCTGCTCCGGGCTCAGCCCGACACGCGCGGCGACGGCGCCGTCGATGACGCCCTCGACGGTCTTGGCGCGCATGTAGGCGCGCATGGCGAGCATGCGCTCCAGGCCGTGTGCCACCGGCCCCTCGTCGCCTGCCGTCAGCAGATTGGCGAGATAGCGCAGGGGGATGCGAAGCGAGCGGACGTCAGGCATGCCGCCGTCGATGCCCATCTTGCCGGCCTCGGCCGCCGCCTGGATCGGCGACAGCGGCGGCACGTACCAGACCATCGGCAGCGTGCGGTATTCGGGATGCAGCGGGAAGGCGACCTTCCATTCCATGGCCATCTTCCACACCGGCGAGCGGCGCGCGGCCTCCAGCCAGGCATCGGGCACGCCGTCACGGCGCGCCTGGGCGATCACCGTCTCGTCGTTGGGATCCAGGAAGATGCCCATCTGGGCGTCGTAGAGATTCTTGTCGTCGGCAACGCTGGCGGCCTGCTCGATGCGGTCGGCATCGTAGAGCATGACGCCGAGGTAGCGGATGCGACCGACGCAAGTCTCGGAGCACACAGTCGGCTGTCCCGCTTCGATGCGGGGATAACAGAAGGTGCACTTCTCCGACTTGCCCGACGACCAGTTGAAGTAGATCTTCTTGTAGGGGCAGCCGGACACGCACATGCGCCAGCCGCGGCACTTGTCCTGGTCGATCAGGACGATGCCGTCCTCTTCCCGCTTGTAGATGGCGCCCGACGGGCAAGCCGCAACACAGGCCGGGTTGAGACAATGCTCGCACAGTCGCGGCAGGTACATCATGAAGGTGTTCTCGAACTGCCCGTACATCTCCTTCTGCACGCCCTCGAAATTGGCGTCGACGGAGCGCTTGGCGAATTCGCCACCCAGGATCTCCTCCCAGTTGGGGCCCCACTCGATCTTCTCCAGGCGCTTGCCGCTGATCAGCGAGCGTGGCCGCGCCGTCGGGAAGGCTTCCAGCTCGGGCGCCTTCTGCAGGTGCTCGTAATCGAAGGTGAACGGCTCGTAATAGTCGTCGATCTCCGGCAGGTCGGGGTTCGCGAAGATGTTGGCGAGGATGCGCCACTTGGAGCCGATTCTGGGCTGGATCCTGCCGTTGCGCTTGCGCGTCCAGCCGCCCTTCCAGCGCGTCTGGTTCTCCCAGTCCTTCGGGTAGCCGATGCCGGGCTTGGTCTCGACATTGTTGAACCACGCGTATTCCATGCCTTCGCGATTAGTCCATACATTCTTGCAGGTGACCGAACAGGTGTGACACCCGATGCATTTGTCGAGGTTCAGCACCATCCCGATTTGAGCGCGGATCTTCATGATACTTCTCCCCTTCACTCGGCGGCACTGAGGACGGGAACGGCGTCCTTGTGCGGGCGTTCGAGCCAGTCGACCTTGCCGAGCTTGCGCACCACGACGAACTCGTCACGGTTGGTTCCGATGGTGCCGTAGTAGTTGAAGCCATAGGCCTGCTGGGCATAGCCGCCGATCATGTGCGTGGGCTTCATCACCACGCGCGTGACCGAGTTGTGAATGCCGCCGCGATTGCCGGTCATTTCCGAGCCCGGCACGTTCACGATCTTCTCCTGCGCGTGATACATGAAGAGCGTGCCTTCCTTCATGCGCTGGGAGACGACGGCGCGCGCGACCAGCGCCCCGTTCACATTGTAGGCCTCGATCCAGTCGTTATCGACGATGCCCGCCCTGGCAGCATCGACCTCACTGAGCCAGACGATGGGTCCGCCGCGCGACAAGGTGAGCATCATGAGGTTGTCGGTGTACGTGGAGTGGATGCCCCACTTCTGGTGCGGCGTGATGAAGTTCAGCACGATCTGCTTCTCGCCATTTGGCTGGCTATCGATCACAGGTTTGACAGCGCGAAGATCGAGCGGCGGCCGGTAGACGCACAGACCTTCGCCGAAGGCCAGCATCCAGAGATGATCCTGGTAGAGCTGCTGGCGCCCGGTGAGCGTGCGCCACGGGATCAATTCGTGGACGTTGGTATAGCCCGCATTGTAGCAGACCTTCTCGCTCTCCAGCCCCGACCAGGTCGGCGCCGAGATGATCTTGCGCGGCTGAGCCACGACATCCCGGAAGCGGATCTTCTCGTCCTCCTTGGGATGCGCCAGATGGGTATGGTCGCGGCCGGTTGTCCGCGAGAGCGCCGCCCACGAGCGGACCGCAACCTCGCCGTTGGTTTCGGGCGCCAGCATGAGCAGCGTCTCCGCGGCGTCGATGTCGCTCTCGATGCGCGCCAGGCCCTTGGTCGGCCCCTCGGACGTGACGACACCGTTGAGCTGCTTCAGGAGTTCGACCTCGTGACCGGTCGGCCAGGCGATGCCTTTCACGCCGTTGCCGACCTTGTCCATCAGCGGGCCGAGCGAAGTGAAGCGCTTGTAGACGTTGGGATAGTCGCGTTCGACGACGGTGATGGCTGGCATGGTCTTGCCGGGGATCGGCTCGACCTCGCCGCGCTTCCAGTCCTTGACGTCGAACGGCTGCGCCATCTCCCCGGGACTGTCGTGCATGATCGGCGTCAGCACGACATCCTTCTCCACGCCCAGAACCTCGGGCGCCACGCGCGAGAACGCCTTGGCGATCGACTTGTAGATCTCCCAGTCGCTGCGTGCCTCCCAGACTGGATCCACCGCCGCGGTCAGCGGGTGGATGAACGGGTGCATGTCCGAGGTGTTGAGATCGTTCTTCTCGTACCAGGTGGCCGTGGGAAGGACGATGTCGGAGTAGACGCAGGTCGTAGACATACGGAAGTCGAGCGTGACCAGCAGGTCGAGCTTTCCTTGCGGGGCCTCCTCGTGCCACACCGCCTCCGCCGGCCTGGCCTTGCCTTCCTGCCCCAGATCCTTGCCCATCACGCCATGGGTCGTGCCCAGCAGGTGCTTCAGGAAGTATTCGTGTCCCTTGCCCGAGGATCCGAGCAGGTTGGATCGCCACACGAACATGTTCCGAGGCCAGTTCTTCGGATCGTCGGGATCCTCGCAGGAGAGCTTCAGCTCGCCGCTCTTGAGCTTCTGCACGACGTAATCCCTGGGCTCCATGCCGGCGGCTGCCGCATCGCGCGACACCTGCAGCGGGTTGGTCTCAAGCTGGGGCGCGGACGGCAGCCAGCCCATGCGCTCCGCACGGATGTTGTAATCGATGATCGCGCCGTCCCATTGGCCCGGAGGCGCGGTCGGCGAGACGATGTCGCCGACGTTGATCGTCTCGTAGCGCCATTGGTCGCTGTGCGCGTAGAACGCCGACGTCGAATTCTGCTGTCTTGGCGGACGCCCCCAGTCGAGGGCGAAGGCGAGCGGCAACCAGCCGGACTGCGGCCGGAGCTTCTCCTGACCGACATAGTGCGCCCAACCGCCGCCGGACTGCCCGACGCAGCCGCACATCGCCAGCATGTTGATCACGCCGCGATAGTTCATGTCGGCGTGGTACCAGTGGTTCATCGCGGCGCCGATGATGATCATCGACCGGCCATTGGTCTTCTCGGCATTGGACGCGAACTCGCGCGCCACCTGGATGATCTTGTCGCGCGAGACGCCGGTGATCTTCTCCGCCCA
The DNA here is from genome assembly GCF_965249915.1 of Reyranella sp. Classification (GTDB taxonomy): domain Bacteria; phylum Pseudomonadota; class Alphaproteobacteria; order Reyranellales; family Reyranellaceae; genus Reyranella. Next base: position 5,934,927 of record NZ_OZ252257.1, on the reverse strand, counting down.
GGCCGGCGTGTAGGGCACGTCGTCGTCGAGCGAACGAGCGACGTTGGGCCCGCCCAGCCCCGCGTCGACGCCGTAGTTGGCGACGAACAGGTCGTGGACCGAGGCAACGAGCGTGTCGCCTTCGACCAGCTTCAACGACTTCACGGGAACGCGCCGCTTGAGCACGCCGGCATGATCCGTCGAGGCGAAATGCTCATGCTTGATGTTGCCGAAGTAGGGAAATCCCACCTCCACCGCCTCATCCCGCACGTCGGCCAGCGACAGCCGAGGGGTCACGTCCCTGCCCGTGGATTCCTTGTTCTCCAGGTTCCACTTGCCGCTCTCGCCCCAGCGGAAGCCGATCGATCCGCGCGGCGCCACGACATCGCCTGTCGCTTCATCGAAGGCGACCGTCTTCCATTCGGGATTGTTGGACTCGCCCAGCGACGTGTCGAAGTCGGACGCGCGCACGAAGCGATCGGGAACGTACATTCCGTCGCGCTTGGCGAGCTTCACCAGCATCGGCATGTCGGTGTACTGCCGGACATAGTCGCGGAAGTACTTGGCCTGCCTGTCGACGTGATACTCCTTCAGGATCACGTGCCCCATCGCCATGGCCAGCGCCGAGTCGGTGCCCTGCTTAACCGACAGCCAGATGTCGCCGAACTTCGACGCCTCCGAGTAATCGGGACAGATCACGGCGCTCTTCAGGCCGCGGTAGCGGGCCTCGGTGTAGAAGTGGGCGTCGGGCGTGCGCGTCTGCGGTACGTTCGAGCCCCAGAGGATAACGAAGCCCGCATTGTACCAGTCGGCCGACTCGGGCACGTCGGTCTGCTCGCCCCAGGTCTGCGGCGAGGCCGGCGGCAGGTCGCAATACCAGTCGTAGAAGGACATGCAGACGCCTCCGATCAGCGACAGGTAGCGCGAGCCCGCGGCGTAGGAGACCATCGACATGGCCGGGATCGGCGAGAAGCCGAAGATCCGGTCGGGCCCATGGGCCTTCGCTGTATAGGCATTGGCCGCGGCGACGATCTCGGTCGCTTCGTCCCAGCCGACGCGCACGAATCCACCATGTCCACGCTTGCTGGTGTAGGCCTTGCGTTTCTCGGGATTCTCGACGATCGACGCCCAGGCCGCGACCGGTGACAGGGTGGCGCGCGCCTCGCGCCACAGCCGCAGCAGGCGTGAGCGGGCCAGTGGATACTTCACGCGGTTGCCGGAATAGAGGTACCAGCTGTAGCTGGCGCCGCGAGAGCAGCCGCGCGGTTCATGGTTAGGCAGTTCGGGGCGGGTGCGCGGATAATCGGTCTGCTGCGTCTCCCAGGTGACGATTCCGCCCTTGACGTAGATCTTCCACGAGCACGAGCCCGTGCAGTTGGCGCCGTGCGTCGAGCGCACGATCTTGTCGTGCTGCCAGCGCTTTCTGTAGGCATCCTCCCAACTGCGGCTCTCTTCGGTGGTGATACCGTGACCGTCGGCGAACGGCTCCCTGACCTTCTTGAAGAACGTCAGGCGATCGAGGAAGTGCGACATTATCCGTATCCTTCAGCGGGCGGGTTTCGGAGTGGGAGCGGACATCGATGCGCCCTTGCGCTCGACGTCGAACAGCAGGCCGCCCCGGCGGGTGTAGAAGAACCAGGTGGCGAAGATGCAAGTGAGGTAAAAGGCCAGGAAGCCGTAGAGCGCACCCGACGCACTGCCGGTCATCGCGATCGACGATCCGAAGCTCTTGGGAATGAAGAAGGCGCCATAGGCTGCGATCGCCGACGTGAAGCCGATGATGGCGGCCGACTCCTTGTCGGACTGCATGCGCCGGGTGTCGGCGGATGCATTTGGCATCAGCCGTTCCATGTCCTTGCGCATGATCGCCGGGATCATCTGGAAGGTCGACGCATTGCCGACGCCGCTCGCGAAGAAGAGCAGCAGGAACATCGCGAAGAACCCGGCGAAGTTCTTCTCGCCGAGGAAGTGCACGACCCCCAGTGCTCCCAGCGCCATGACGACGAACACCCAGAAGGTGACGCGGCCACCTCCCCAGCGATCGGCGACCCAGCCGGTCAGCGAGCGCGACAGCGCGCCGACCAGTGGCCCGAGGAAGGCGTACTGAAGGGCGTTGATCTCGGGGAACTGCGTCTTGGCGAGCAGCGGAAATCCCGCCGAGTAACCGATGAATGAACCGAAGGTGCCGGTATAGAGCCAGCACATGATCCAGTTGTGCCGGCGCTGGAAGATCACCGACTGCTCGGCGAACGAGGCCCTGGCCGACGCGATGTCGTTCATGCCGAACCAAGCAGCGAACGCCGAGGCGGCGATGAACGGGGCCCAGATGAATCCGGCATTCTGCAGCCAGAGCCTGGTCGTGCCGCTCGCCTCCCGGGCGACCTGGGCATCGCCCCCGAGCCAGCCGAACACGCCGGTCGTGATGACGACCGGAACGATGAACTGCACGACGCTGACGCCCAGGTTGCCGAGACCGGCATTGAGGGCAAGGGCGTTGCCCTTCTCCGCCTTGGGGAAGAAGAACGAGATGTTGGACATCGACGAGGCGAAGTTGCCGCCGCCGAACCCGCAGAGCAGCGCCAGGACCAGGAAGATCCAGTAGGGCGTCGCCGGATTCTGCACGGCATAGCCAACGCCGATCGCCGGGATCATCAGCGACCAGGTCGCGAGTGTCGTCCACAGCCGCCCACCGAAGATCGGCACGGTGAAGGAGTAGAAGATTCGCAGCGTCGCTCCGGAGACGCCGGGCAGCGCCGCCAGCCAGAACAGCTGGTCGGTCGTGTATTGGAAGCCGATCGCCGGCAGCTTGGCGACGACCACCGACCACACCATCCAGACCGCGAACGACAACAGCAGGGCTGGGATCGAAATCGCGAGATTGCGGCGCGCGATCCGCCGGCCGGTCTGCTCCCAGAAGGTCTTGTCTTCCGGCCGCCAGTCCTCAAGCGTCTTGCCCGACAGCTTGCCGACATGCTCGGGACGGTGGATTTCCTGCATCTCGGGCAGCTGAGGCAGCCTGTCGAGTGCCTCACCGACCGCCTGCCGCTCCATGGCGCGGATCGCGAAATGCATCCAGGCAAGGGAGCCGGCAGCGACCAGGAACAGCAACATGAAGCAGCTGGTCCACACGCCGGTCAGGTCGTTCATCACACCGAAGAGGATCGGCAGGATGAAACCGCCGAGGCCGCCGACCAGGCCGACCACACCACCGACCGCACCGACATGGCTGGGATAATAGACGGGGATGTGCTTGTAGACGGCAGCCTTGCCCAGGCTCATGAAGAAGCCGAGCACGAATATCGCAACAGTGAATGGCAGCAGCCCCATCTCCATGGTGAAGGAGATCGGACCCTGGATGCCCTTGACGATATATTCGGTCGGGGGATAGGCGAGAACGAAGCAGGCCACGACTGACACGCCGAAGGTCCAGTACATGACGCGCCGCGCGCCATGCTTGTCGCTCAGCACGCCACCGTAGATCCGGAACAGACTCGCCGGCACCGAGTAGGCCGCGGCGATCATGCCGGCGGTGGTGATGGTGAGACCATAGACACCGATCAGGTAGCGCGGCAGCCACAGCGCCAGAGCAACGTATCCGCCGAAGACAAAGAAGTAGTAGAGCGAGAAGCGCCACACCTGGAGGTTCTTGAGGGGTGCAAGCATCGCCGCCATCGACTCGGGCTTGACACCGCTCCTGCGCCGCGCCTTGAGTTGAGGATCGTCCTTCGTGGTGAACCAGAACAGGATCGCCATGACGACCAAGGCGGCCGCCCAGATGTCGGCGACCGTCTTCCAGCCGTAGGCCACCATTATGAACGGCGCAACGAACTTGGTTACCGAGGCGCCGACATTGCCCGCGCCGAAGATGCCGAGGGCGGTCCCCTGCCGCTCCTTTTCGTACCAGCGCGAGACGTAGGCGACGCCGACCGCGAAAGAGCCGCCGGCGATGCCGACGCCCAGCGCCGCCAGAAGAAAGGTCTGAAAGTCGTAGGCAAAGGAGAGAAGCCAGGTGGCGACGGCCGCGGCCAGCATGACGACGGTAAAGACGACGCGGCCGCCATACTGGTCCGTCCACACCCCGAGGAGCAGCCGGATCAGCGCGCCCGTCAGGATCGGAGTGCCGACCAACAGGCCGAACTGGGTGTCGTTGAGGCCCAGATCCTTCTTTATCTGTACGCCGATGATCGAGAAGATCGTCCAGACGGCAAAGCACACCGTGAAGGCGATGGTGCTCATGCCGAGGGCCATGCCCCGCCCTTCTAGAGGGGCCTGTTGAACACTCGCCGATCGTTGCATTGATGCTCCCCTGCGCGTCGCACATCGACAGCGCAGATCGAGGGTCGGAGCGGGGAGCAACAGACTGCTTGATTTGAATCAAGCCGGAGGCCGGCATCGATTCTTTTGGGCTGTTTTTTATCTTTTGCGAATAGACATAGATAACATTTGGTAACACTTGAGCCTGCGCTGGATTGAGCCAGATCAACGACGCTTGCCATCTGGCAGCGCAACGATGTCGCGCGCAGGAGGCACAACCACATCATGCGTACAACCGATTTGCCGCTGATTCGTCGCTCCAGATTGTTCGCCCAGGTAGGAGAGATCGATCTCGCGGCGATGTTGACTACCTGCTTCGTCCAGACACTTCCCGCCGGCGCGGCCCTCTGTCACCAGGGCGAGAAGGCGGAGTTTCTCCATATAGTTCTGTCTGGTCGTGTCGGCTTGTTTGGCTCGGCTGGCCACGACGAGGCGTTGGTGGAATTCTTCGGGCCGGGCGACGCCTTCATCGTGCCGGCGGTAGTGCTCGACGCGCCTTACCTGTTGACCGCGCGAATTCTAGAAGAGGGGCGCATCCTGATGTGGCCTGCTGCAGCGTTCCGTGCCCAGTTGCGGGCCACGGGCAGCTTAGCCTTCGGAGCGGTGCTGCTACTGTCAGGTTACTGGCGTACACTCATAGGGCAGATCAAGGATCTGAAGCTACTTTCCGCAATAGAGCGGCTTTCGGCTTTCCTTCTCGCTTTGGCGCCACGCGAGACCGGCCCCGTCACGGTAACGCTGCCGGGAGGCCGGCGCCTCGTTGCCGGCCGGCTAGGCATCACACCGCAGAGCCTATCGCGCGCCTTCGCCGCGTTACGTCCTCTCGGCATCAGCGGTGGAGGCCGCCAGGTGACGATCGTCGATCCCGGACGCCTGCGCGAATTCGCCGGCGCCCGCGCCTTGAAGGGCCCGGATGGAGGGGCCTGATATTGGATGCGCTTGAGAAGGACCAACCATGGCTGCGATCCCTCGACTGAAGCCCTATGCTGGACCCGCTCTACTTTCCTACGGCTTCCGCCCCTTCTTCCTCCTGGGGTCGATCTGGGCAGGCTTCGAAGTGCTGGCGTGGCTGCCGATGTTCTACGGCGAATTGTCGTTCGCGACGGCCCTCTCGCCGCGTGACTGGCATGTCCACGAATTGCTGTTCGGCTCTGTATCAGCCATCGTCGCAGGCTTCCTGCTGACGGCCATCCCCAATTGGACCGGGCGGCTGCCGCTGCAGGGGTTGCCGCTGGCAGGGTTGGTGCTGGTCTGGCTTGCAGGCCGCGGCGCCATCACCATGTCCGCCAGTATAGGTTGGCTCGGTGCGACGGTCGTGGACTGCGCTTTCCTGGTCCTCATGGCGGCCGCGGTGGCACGCGAGATCTTGGCTGGCAAGAACTGGAAAAATCTCAAGATAGTCGCCCTTCTATCCCTGCTCGCAGCCGGGAATTTGGGCTTTCATCTAGAGGCGCATTTCGGGGGCATCGCGCTCTATTCATCCCGCCTCGGCATCGCGACGGTGCTCATTCTGATCATGGTGATCGGCGGCCGCATCATTCCAAGCTTCACGCGCAACTGGCTGATCAGGCGTGAACCCGGCCGGCTCCCGGTCCCCTTCGGACGTTTCGATATCGCCTGCATCACCCTGAGCAGCGCGGCGCTCGCACTATGGGTCGTCATGCCCGAAGAAGCACCAACCGGCGTCACCCTAGTCTCCGCTGCCGCTCTCAATGTCGTCCGACTCTGCCGCTGGGCCGGTGACCGCAGCTTCTCGGACAGGCTTGTCCTGGTACTGCATGTTGGCTACGCATTCGTTCCACTGGGTTTCCTGCTTGCAGGCCTCTCCGCCTTCGGCATCACGGCGCCAAGTGCGGGCATCCACGCCTGGACGGCCGGCGCCTTCGGCATCATGACACTTGCTGTCATGAGTCGCGCGAGCCTAGGCCACACCGGAAGGCCGCTTGTTGCCTCATCCGCCCTGCAGGCAGTCTACGCCTTCGCATTCATAGCCGCGCTCGCGCGCCTCGGCTCGATCATGGCACCTAACCATATCAGCCTGCTTCTCGCTGTTGCGGCGATGGCCTGGGCGGCCGCCTTCCTCGGCTTTGCCGTGCTCTACTTCCCCATTTTCTGGCTTCCACGCGCCCCCCAAATCAGATCAAATCTCATTCCGCGACTGGCGAAATGACGGTGGCCATGGGAGCCCACCTCTTGGTCCTCGCTGTCGCGTCACGACGATCTGGCTTCGGGCCTCGACGAAGTCGTAGGATCAGGCATGGGTGGGCCGCTTCGCCCGCAGACGGGTGCAGGAACTATCGTTGAGCCGCAGGCGGTCCCGTTTGGGCTACTTGTGGGGAACTTGAGCCCCTCGCGCCGTCAGATCCGCTCGACCCGCTCGTTGTTGACCTGCCAGCCCGCCTGCCGCGGACATTACGCTTCTCCTATTCGCGGGCCGGCGAAAGCACGGGGTCACGCGTCGCGATTGCCCGCACCGATTGACCGGCCGGATGGTCAGTGGACTGCATGTTGAGGTTGCGCCGCACCACTTGCTGTCCGGCCTGTTTCAGCGTGTCGCCCGCACCACTGCGCAGGCACGGACGATATCGCCATCGTTCTGGTCCGACCCGAGCTCGGCGCCGACCGCGAGGACGGTCGAGAGAAGTACCGCGTTGAACAGCGAGCCCAATGATGATCGACGCCGTCTTCCAGACCAGCCTGCCCGCTGGCATCCGCTCCGGGTTGTCGTTCGAGCATGATCGAATAGCCGTTGCGGCAGAAGCAGCCGCGTCCAGGCCAGAAGAATACGTGACTGCCCGAAGCTGACTTTGCTGTCGAAGACGTCGATCAGCCATGCCCCCTGAGGTCGCGTTGGGCCGCACAACGAGGCTCAGGCCATGGTCGTCGGTAATCGTGCCGTCATTGTACCCGGCCTTCCGCGTGTCCCCGCAGTGTACCCGAAGGAGCCGGATTCTCGCGGACGGTCGCGAACAGTGCCGAACGCCAATAAACGTTCAAAGCTTGATCTTACGAGGGTTCTGAGCAATCGGCGAACGAGCGCGGACAACTAAGAACTAGGCCGGATGGAAAATGGTGCCCCGAGACGGAATCGAAATTTCGTCTATCTAGCTGAAATAGTGATCTTTTTTTGGACGAGCATTTTTGAGTGTACCCACCAATGTACCCAGCGCATCTCAGCCATGAGATGAGTGGCGGTGCTGATCGGACTGACGACTCTGATTACTTAAGAATCCTCAGGCGTAGGAGCGTTGCCCTCCGAAAGCAGAAGTAGTGAGTTCGAATCTCGCCAGGTCCGCCATTGAGGAAGCTCTGTGAGCAAACCTAAATTGAGGCATGCCCCGCGCAACCTGGAGCTACCTGGGCGTTTGGCACGACCTTGAGCCTAGGGTTGCCACCTAGGAACACTTTCGCAGCAGTAAAACCTGCTGTCAGCGAGAGCAATTTCTTGACGCAAGAATACGGGTTCTCCTGTCTCATTGCATCGGCGTCGATGTTGATGCCACGGGCTCGTTACTCACGGATCCACCGCTGCCTATGGAGAGCGCGGCCTGCAAGTCGGCGGCGGCGAGATAGAAATCGCGGCGGGCGTCCAGCGCTGAGGCGGTGGCGCCGATGCGCACGCGGGCGTCGACGAAGAATCTGAACAGATCGACGCGCATCCCCTCGCCGGCCAGCACGCCGTTGTTGTAGCGCAATGCCACTTCGCGGGAGACCGTGTGCCGCAACGGCAAGACGCGATCACGCCAGAATCGAGCGATGTCGTAGGTGCCGCGATAGGTGTCGTAGGCGATGCGCGCCTCGGAGCGGGCATTGACAGCCTTCGCAGCAAGCCGGTTCAGCGCCCGCATGTAGGTCTCTTGCGCCGTCCGCGTGCGCGCTTCGCCAGTGTCGAAGATGGGAAGTTGGAAGTCGAGCTGAGCGCCGCCGCGGTTGATTTGGGTGTTGGTGTTAGTCAGCGGGTTAGCCGACTCGCTGTTGAAGATACCGGCCAGCTGCAGCATTGAGACGTAGCGAGTGGCCTCGGTGAGCGACAGGGATTTGGCCAGCGCGGCGACGTCGTAGCGCGCCATGATCAAGTCGACCCTGCGGTTGATGGCTTCGATTTCCACCGCCGCCATCGATTCTGGTTCACCCGGCAGCGGCGGCAACTCGGCTGGCAGGTTGAAGGCGATGTCGCCTCCCCACAGGCCCATCAGGCGGATCAGCGTCTCGCGCTCGCGGCGCGCCGTGAGTCGGGCTTGGCCCATGCGTGCGCTCAGTTCGGCATAGAAGGCCGCGAGCTCGGCCTGATCGAGCTGATCGCCGCCACCGGCTTGACCTAGTTGCATGTTCAGCCTTACCGCCGTATCGACCGTGCCGCGCGCCTGATCCAATAAGCCGACCTGCTGGTGCGCTGCAACGGCGCGGACATAGGCCCGGCGCGTGTCAGTCGCGAGGGTCAGAGTGGTTGCCACCGCCTGCTGTCGAGCACGGGCAAACTGGTCGGCAGCGATCGCTGTGCGCCGAGGTAGAGTGATCAGGCTGAGAATGTCTCCGATCAGCCTCAGCTCGAAATTTGCCACGCCCGTGCCCCCAATATTCATCAAGGAGATCCCGGGATTGGGCGGCAGGCTCGCCTGGACATAGGCCGCTTCGGAGATTCCCAGGTCGTTGTAGGCGGCCTGTAAGTCGCGGTTGTTGAGCAGCGCCACCTGCACCGCCGCATCGGCCGAGAGCGGCGCGGCCAGTAGAACAGCGATCTGCTGTTTGGCCTGCTGCGCCTGCTCGACGCTGGCAATTTTGACGACCTTTTTGCCGATGCCGGGACCGATCTCGCGGTTAACGCTTTCCGCTACCTCGGTCATGCCGCCGTCGGGCGAGAATGAGGCGCAGCCGGCGAGCAAGCCGGCGAGTATCAATACGATGGTGAAAAACCGGGTCATGGCGCACTTCCCAAGCCGTGATAAACAGTTCCCGTCATCACTGGCCGATAGGGTGCGTCGGAGGCCGGTGCAGTCGAATCGTCGGGTCCGGGCAATGGCGTCAACGTCGGCGGCGGCGGCGTTGCGCAGGCTGCAAGCGCCAGGAACGCGACAAGGGCCATCTTTCTCATGTGTCGGCCTCCGCCAAGCGAGATGATGCCGGCTGCAGATTCCAGCCCTTTACCAAGGCGTAGAGCGCGGGAATGACCAACAAGGTGAGTAGGGTCGAGCTCACCATACCGCCGATCATCGGCACGGCAATGCGCTGCATCACTTCGGAGCCTGTCCCGGTGCTCCACAGGATCGGCAGCAGGCCAGCCATGATGGCCGTCACCGTCATCATCTTGGGCCGCACGCGCTCGACCGCGCCCTCGACAATGGCGGACCGCAGGTCGGTTCGGTCGAGCGGCCGGCCTTCGACCGCGCACTGGCGGCGCCGCTCCTTCAGTGCATGGTCGAGATAGATCAGCATGACCACGCCGGTCTCGGCGGCGACGCCCGCCAGGGCGATGAAGCCGACAGCCACGGCCACGCTCATGTTGAAGCCCAGCCACCACACGAACCAAAAGCCGCCGACCAGCGAGAACGGCAGCGATAGCATCACGATCAACGTCTCCGTCATGCGCCGGAAGTTGAGAAAGAGCAGGACGAAGATCAGCAGCAAGGTCCCCGGCACGACAATCTGCAATCGGGCCTCGGCCCGCTCGAGGAATTCAAACTGGCCACTCCAAATCGCGTAAGAGCCGGGCGGGAACTTGACCTTCTCCTGCACGGCGCGGCGCGCGTCGGCGACGTAGCCGCCGAGGTCGCGGTCGCGGAAATCGACGAAGACGTAGACCGCGAGTTGGGCGTTCTCGGTGCGAATGGTGGTCGGGCCCTGGTTTGGCTTCACCTGGGCAACTTGACCCAGCGGGATCATCCCGCCGCGCATGGTCGAAATCAGCACATCTGAGGCGATCGCCTGCGGATCGGAGCGGTAATCTCGCGGATAGCGCACGTTGATCGAGTAGCGCTCGCGACCCTCGACCGTCGTGCTGACCGCCTCGCCACCCAAGGCGCTCGACACCGCCAACTGCAAGTCTTCGATCGTGAGGCCGTACTGAGCGAGCCGCATGCGGTCGGGCACGATGTCGAGGAACGAACCGCCGGTGACCCTCTCGGCAAAGGCACTTGTGGTGCCGGGCACGCTGCGCACCGCCGCTTCAACCTGGCGGGCGAGATTCTCGAGTTCGCCGAGGTCTCGGCCCAGCAGCTTGACGCCCACGGGAGTGCGGATGCCGGTAGCCAGCATATCGGTACGGGCTTTGATGGGCATGGTCCAAGCGTTGCTGACGCCCGGGAATTGCAAGGCACGGTCCATCTCGGTGATCAGAAGGTCGACGTTCATGCCCGGCCGCCAATGGTCCTTGGGTTTGAGGTTGATCACCGTCTCGAACATTTCGAGAGGCGCTGGATCGGTCGCGGATAGGGCACGGCCGGCTTTGCCGTACACCGAAGCAACCTCGGGGAACGACTTTATGATCTTGTCCTGGGTCTGCAGCAGTTCCGCCGACTTGGTGACGGAGAGGCCAGGTAGAGTCGTCGGCATGTAGAGCAGCGTGCCCTCGTCGAGGGTGGGCATGAATTCAGTGCCGATTCGCATCGCCGGCCATGCCGTGGCGCCTAATATGGCAAGCGCTAGCACGATCGTCGGCACACGCGCCCACAGCACGAGCCTTATGGCCGGTCGATAAAGCCAGATCAGAAGCCGGTTCACCGGGTTGCGGCGCTCCGGCAGGATATGTCCGCGAACGAACAGAAGCATCAACGCCGGCACCAAGGTGACCGATAGCAGCGCTGCCGCGGCCATCGACAGACTCTTCGTCCAGGCCAGCGGTTTGAACATCCGGCCCTCCTGCGCTTCCAAAGTGAAGATCGGCAGGAACGACACGGTGATGACCAGCAGGCTGAAGAACAGAGCCGGACCGACCTCGACCGCCGCCTCGATGATCGCCTCACGGCGCGACTGGCCTGGTTTGAGCCGTTCCAGATGCTTGTGGGCGTTCTCGATCATGACGATGGCAGCGTCGATCATGGCGCCGATGGCGATGGCGATACCGCCGAGGCTCATAATATTAGAGCCAATACCCATGATGTGCATGGCAAGGAACGCCATCAGCACGCCGACTGGCAAGGTCACGATCGCGACCAGCGCGGAGCGAACATGCAGCAGGAACACGAAACACACGACCGCCACAACTACGCTCTCCTCGATCAGTGTGCGGATTAGCGTGTCGATGGCGCGGTGGATCAGGTCGGAGCGGTCGTATACCGCCTCGATGCGTACGCCCTCCGGCAGGCCGCCGGCGATCTCCTTGATCTTGGCCTTCACCTTGGCGATGACGTCGAGCGCGTTCTGGCCGAAACGCTGCAAGACGATGCCACTCACCACCTCGCCCTCGCCGTCGAGCTCGGCGACGCCGCGTCGCTCGTCGGGCCCGAATTCGACGCGCGCCACGTCGCGCAGCAGGACCGGAACAGACCCTTCGGCGCGCAGCACGATATGCTCGAGGTCCTCTGTGTTCTTGATGTAGCCGCGGCCGCGCACCATGAACTCAGTCTCGGCCATCTCGACGACCCGGCCGCCGACCTCGCGGTTGGAGGCGCGGATCGCCGCGATCACGCTCGCCAGGGGCACGCTGAAGCTGCGCAGTTTGGCCGGGTCGACCACGACGTTATATTGCCGCACGAAGCCGCCGACGCTTGCCACCTCGGCCACGCCCTCGGCCTTGGCCAGCGCGAAGCGGATGTACCAATCTTGCAGCGAACGCAGCTCGGCCAGCGAGCGGTTGGCGCCCAGCACGACATATTGATAGACCCAGCCGACGCCAGTTGCGTCCGGCCCCAAGGTTGGCTTGACATCGGCCGGCAGCTTCTGGGCACCCGAGTTGAGGTACTCCAGCACGCGGCTGCGCGCCCAATAGATGTCGGTGCCGTCTTCGAAGATGATGTAGACGAAGGACACGCCGAAGAACGAAAAGCCACGCACGGCGCGGCTGCGCGGCACCGCCAGCATGGCCGTGGTCAACGGATAGGTAACTTGGTCCTCAACCACCTGCGGCGCCTGACCTGGCATCTCGGTATAGACGATCACCTGGATGTCGGAGAGGTCGGGGATGGCGTCGAGCGAGACATGGCCGATCGCATAGAGACCTCCGCCGGTCAGGCCGAGGGTTGCGATGAATACCAGCAGGAGGTTGCGCGCCGACCAGCGGATGAGGCCGGCGATCATTTGGTCTCTCCCGCGGTAAACGCCGCGAGTGCTGCCCGGAGATTGCTCTCAGCGTCGATCAAGAAGGTGGCCGCCGTCACCACTCGCTCGCCCGGCTTCAGTCCGTCGAGCACCTGGACATATCCAGCCACCCGCGCGCCGAGCTTGACCGGCCGTGGCTCGTAGCGGCCCTCGCCGCGCTCGACCAGCACGACTTGGCGCTTGCCGCTGTCGATGACTGCAGAGTCGGGCACTGCCACCCATCGGCCCGGGATAGGCGCCTCGATCTCGACAGTGGCCGCCATGTCAGCTCGCAGCAGCCCCTCAGAATTGGCCACCTCTATTCTGAGTCGTGCCGTACGGCTTTCCTTGCCGAGGCTGGGATAGATGAAGGTCACGCGACCGGAAAACGGCCGGTCGGGCCAGGAATTGATGGTGACCTTGGCCGTGTCGCCCACCTTTACGAAGGCAAGATCCTGCTCGTAGACCTCGGCCAGCACCCACATGACCGACATGTCGACGATGCGAAACAGCACCTCGCCCGGCTGGTAGCGCATTCCCTTAACCGCCATCTTCTCCACGACCGTGCCGGCCTCCGGGGCAGGCACGCCGATGGTGCGTGGTGCGCGATCTCCCCGGCGCAACTTCTCAAGATCGGCCTCGGGATAGTCGAGGTTGCGGAGGCGGCCTTCGGCACCGCTTTGTGGCGTACCGCGGGACAGCATGAATTCCTGCTGAAGAACGTTGAGTTCGGGGCTGTAGACTTCAAACAGCTTCTGACCCGCCATCACGACGTCGCCGGTCGCATTGACATAAAGCTTCTCGATCCAGCCGCCGAACTTGGGAGCGACCACCGCCTGGCGGCGCTCGTCGTACTGCACCGAGGCGAAGGTGAGTACGGCGCGTGCCAGCGCCCGCTCTTCAACGACTTCGCTGCGCACGCCGAGCCTCTGCACGCGGTCGAGGCTCACCTTGACGACATTACCGTTCTCCGGCGCACTCTCGTCCTCGCACACGGGGATGTAGTCCATGCCCATCGAGTCCTTTTTCGGCACGGGAGAGGTATCGGGCGCCCCCATCGGATTGCGATAGAGCTTCGCCGGTTTGCCATCGCAAGGCCCACCGGCCGCTGCGGCAGCCTGGACGGCCTCCATCGGGGTGCCCAGTGTGATCCCCTTCCACAGCCACAGCACAGCGCCCGCACCAAGGCCCAGGACGAGGACGAGGACGAGCAATGCCAGCGACAGAGCGCCACTCCGCTTCGAACTCGATCTGTTCGACATACGACTTCCCTTCGAAAACCACGCGCACGATGGCGCTTGTCACGCCGCGCTACGCCGCCGGGCGTGCGCTACGCTCCTGCAATGATCGGGAAGTCAGATCCGCGGTGGGAAGGGATCGGGCGGCGGTGACCGGCCGTGCAGGGCGACCGGAGGACGGAGACTAGTAATCTCTGTGGTTGTAAGCGCCGGCAGGGAAAAACTGGCCACGCCGAGGGACGGCGCAGGGGATACGCAGGTCTGCACGCAACCTGCCATCGCCGGCTGGCAGGGCCCCTCCTGGCAATCAGGGCAATGGTCGCACGGCTCGGGCGCGGCCGTCTGAACCGGTACACTATTGCTAGAAGGTGCCCACGCCAGCACCACCACCGGCAAACTAGCCGCGAGAACGGCAAGACAGCCCAATAGTCTAGCGAGGAGGCGCAGACGACGCATGATTGACATAGTGTGCTAATCGACCGGACGTGCCAACAGCGCAGTTGTCACGGTAGCGTTATGCAGAGACGCTGATTTTAGGTGTAACGGCTGGCCAAAAACACTGGGACACCGCTCCAACAACGCGACTTGTTACGTCGCTCGGAGGTATTTACGAGAGCCGCAGCGCCCAACACAAGAACGACGAAGGCCCGTAGTCCAATCAACCACCCGCCCTACATCATGGCGCCGCAGGAGATGCCACGGTGCGCCGGGTCCCCTCTCCGATGGAGCGAAAACTCTCGCGAAACAAGCTATCTCATGAAATTGAATTTTCTATCCCGACGCTTTTTATTGTCGCGGTCGACCATAAACCGAATCTTGTATCCGATCGTCTCAGCGATGCAGCGAAGTTGCGGGAGAAAGGCGCCGCAATACAACGCACAGGCCTGCGGTCGCAAAGAAGAGAGCGCTTCGAAGAACCAAACAACGTGCCTACTCCAACACGGCAGCGATGGCAGAAAGTCGCCAAACTCGCGCAATCTCATGCAGTTCGCGTGCAGCGGGTGGCCAGCCCCTCATCGTGCGCCATTGAGGCGGTTCTGCCGAACCCTGATGTCCGCCGGCCACTGGCTCTTGATATAAGCCAGGATTGCCGCGATCTCTCGATCCGAGAGGGTATCTCGAAAGGCTGGCATATCGGTCAGGTAACCCTCCGGATAGGCTGCGGGACCACGCTGCGTGACGCCCATCAGGAAGGCATCCGAATGATGCCACGTATGTCCGCTTGCGTCATGCGGCGGTGCAGGGAGCCGGCCATTGGGAAGGCGTCGCTGCCAGTCCGGCTGTCCCTCGAGAGCGGTTCCGTGGCAACTCGCGCAAGCCGTCGCGTAGAGCCGCTTGCCGAGAGCAACCTGGTTGTTGTCGCTGGGATCGATACGGACCGGTCCCTCCCGAAAGAGCACGAAACCACTCGCCGTGAGAACGATCACGAGCATCGCGCTTCCAAACCCGATCCTCCGCCAGTCGCGGCGCGGCGTGGCAAACAATCGTCTACCCATCGATCGATTCCCTGGCTGTCGTGCCTTCGTCCTCCTGCCGTGGCTTCGGCTGCAGGCGGCAGTCCGCGTCCACGCACACGATGGTAAGGACCCGGCCCGACCCTCGGCAAATCACCTCGTAGGCGGTGACCAACGGTGACAGCGCCGTCTGCTTGATTGTGCCGGGTACGCAAGCCTGCTTGACCAGTATCGCCTGCAACTCGCGATCGTCGGCGACTGCCGACGACCCTCCAATGCCTATCAAGGCGGCTAGGCAGACGACGGAGCCTACCATCTCTTGTTTCATCGGCGCGCCGTCAGTGCCCTTTGCCTATCTTGGTGACGGTGATGGCACCATTGACGCGATCGGCCTCGAATTCGATCTTGTCCCCGGCGTTCACCTTTTCGAGCATGGCGGGATCAGCGACGCGGAACACCATGGTCATGGCGTCCATATCGAGATTCTTTATGGGGCCATGCTTCAGCGTGATCTTTCCCGCAGACTTGTCCACCTTGACGACCTCAGCCTTCACCATGTTGCCGTCGGCCCATGCCGGAACCGAGAACAGGATCGCAGTCAGCACGATGGTAATGATATTCTTGAACATCTGATACTCCTTTGGTTGCGTTCGCTCACTCGACGACGATGGTGCCGAACATGCCGGCCTGGCGGTGTCCGGGAATGAGGCAAGAGAAGTCGAAGGTGCCCGCCTTGGTAAACTGCCAGAGGATCTCCCCGGTTGCCTTGGGCTTCAGACGCTTCGCATTGGGGTCGTCGTGTTCCATGTCCGGATTCTTCTCCATGTCCTTCATGTGCTTCAGGTTTTCCTCGACCGTGCCGACGACGAACTCATGGTCGACGGCGCCATTGTTGCGAAGCTGGAAGCGGACCTGTTCGCCCTTCTTGAACTTGAGCTTGTCGGGCAGGAACAGCATCTTCCCATCATCCTCGCGGAAGACGATCTGAACGACGCGCGCGGGCTTCTTGGGATCACCCGGCTTGCCGTATAACGTGTCGTCGGCGTGCGAATGGCCTTCGCCTGGCTTGTGTCCGGGGCTAGCCATGGCCGTACCGGTCAGCAGCGCGGCAGCGATTGATGCAGTGAGGAGAGTTCGAGCTTTCAAGATTACCTCCATGATTGAACTACTTATGCGAGCCGTGAGAAGACGGTTTGACCACGCGCACAGGTGCGCCGCCGGGCTTTGCCGCAGGCGTGGGTGTAGGGGCACGAGTGGTGGTGGGCTTTGGTCCCTTCCATTCCCAGGCCACGGTTCCGGGCGGATTTTGATACCAGCCGGGATCCTTGTAGTCCCCCGCTGCCAACCCCTCGCGCACCTTTACGACTGAAAGCATGCCGCCCATCTCGATGGCGCCGAACTGGCCGAAGCCGGTCATCATCGGCAAGGTGTTGTCGGGCAGCGGCATCTCCATTTCACCCATGTCGGCCATGCCCGCACTGCCCATCGGCATGTAGTCCGGCACCATGCGCTTCATCTGTCTGGCGAACTGTTTCTTGTCGACGCCAATGAAGGTCCGGATATCGTGCCCCATCGCGTTCATCGTGTGATGGGACTTGTGGCAGTGGATCGCCCAGTCACCGGGATAGATCGCATCGAACTCGTAAGCACGCATGGCCCCTACCGGAATATCGATCGTGACCTCGGGCCAGCGTGCTTCGGGCCGCACCCATCCGCCGTCGGTACAGGTCACCTCGAAGTCGTAACCGTGCATATGGATCGGATGGTTGGTCATTGTGAGGTTTCCGACACGCACTCGTACGCGGTTGCCCTTCGCGATCACCAAGGGATCGATGCCGGGGAAGACGCGGCTGTTCCAGGTCCACATGTTGAAGGCGGTCATCTCCGCGACCTTGGGCACGTAGTTGCCGGGGTCGATATCGTAGGACGAGAGGAGGAAGACGAAGTCGCGATCGACTCGATGCAGCTTGGGATCGCGTGGATGGACGACGAAGAAGCCCATCATGCCCATGGCCATCTGGACCATCTCGTCGGCGTGCGGGTGGTACATGAAGGTCCCACTTTTCATGAGCTGATACTCATAAACGAAGGTTTGGCCTGGCTTGATGTGCGGTTGATTGAGGCCACCAACACCGTCCATGCCGGAAGGCAGGAGCTGGCCATGCCAGTGAATGGTCGTGTGCTCGGGTAGGCGATTGGTGACAAAGATACGGACTTTGTCGCCTTCAACCGCCTCGATCGTGGGGCCAGGGCTCTGTCCATTGTAGCCCCACAGCCGGGCGATCATGCCGGGCGCCATTTCGCGCTCAACCGGCTCGGCAACCAGATGGAACTCTTTCCAGTCCCCGTTCTGCCGCCAGGGTAGCGTCCAACCGTTCAGCGTCACGACAGGCTGATAGTCCGGTCCACTTGTCGGATATAGTGGCGGCTGCATCGTGTTAGTCGTGGTTGTCGGCGCTTCCGGAATTGACTGGGCCTGGACGCGACCGCTAACGGCGGCAGCGCCGAGGAGGGCAAGGCCCGATGCTCCGACGAGATCGCGTCTGGAGATGCTCATGTGATTCTCCTTTTCTAAAGTCCCAGAGGAACGGTTTCGGGAGGTGGAGTCGTGTTGATGACGCCGGACGGCGGAACGGTGCCGCCAACAATCAAAGCAGCCTGCATGTCGGCGACGGCGAGGTGGTAGTCGCGTAACGCATCGAGCGAGGCGATGTTGGTCGTGATTCGCTCGCGCTCCTCGATCAGCAGCTCGAAAACGTCGATGAGCATGCCGTTGTAACGGAGGAGAATCTCAGACGAAATTTGGCGTCGAAGCGGTACGATGCGCGACTGGTAGAATCGCGCGATATCGTAGGTCGCGCGATAGGTCGTGTAAGCAACTCGCGCTTCCGAGCGGGCGTTAACGGAACGCTCAATAAGTCTGTTGACGGCGCGCATATAGATTTCGCGCGCCGTGACCACACGGGCTTCACCCGTGTCAAAGATAGGGATCACGAGGCCTAGCTCGAGACCATACCTGTTCTTTGACGTCTGTTCGCCCGCATCATTGGTTTCCACTTCGTTTCTGAAGCCGAGACCAAGTTCCAGAAACGACATGTAGCGGGTGGCGTTGACGAATTTTGACGATTTCGCAAGCGTCACGATCTCGTAGCGAAGAATGATGAGGTCGACGCGCCGCTTCATCGCCTCGACTTCAACGTCCGCCAAAGCATCAGCGGCGGCGGGCAAGGCCGGAAGACGAGCCGGCAACTTATAGCTGAGATCACTTCCCCAAATGCCCAACATCCGATTTAAAGCTTCACGTGTGGTACTGACGCTCAGTCGCGCTTGGGCCACCTGGGCGCTCAGGTCGGCATAAAAGGCGGTGACGCGCGCTTGGTCGAGCTTGTTGGCGGCACCTGTTTCGCCAAGCTGCTTCATCATCTGGGCAGAAGCATCGGCGGTCTGCCGGGCCTGCTCCAGCAGGGCGAGGCGCTGCTGGGCAGCAATCGCCTTGATGTAAGTCCGACGTACGTCAATCGTCAGGCTGAGTGTCGTCGCGACCGCGCGGTAGCGCGCTTCTTCGAATTCGCGCTTCGCAATCTCAGTCTTTCTCGGCAGCGTTGCGAACGCGAGCAAGTTCCCGACGAGCTGAAAGCCGAATTCAACGAAGTTGCCTGTACCGAAGGAACGGCCCACGGTGATGGCCGGATTTGGGGGCAGGCTGGTCTGGACATACTCAGCCTCCGACACTCCAAGATCGTTGTAGGCCGCCTGTAGCCCGCGATTATTGAGCAGCGCAATCTGTACGGCCGTATCTTCGGTCAGGGGCTCCGACAGCAAGGCCTGTACGCGCTCGCGTGCGCGACGCATATCTTCGGGTGACGAAAGCTTGACCGCATCACGGCCAATTTCCTTCCGAATGCTGTCGGTGACTGGCGCCATGCCGCCATCGTCCGTGAACTTTGCGCAGCCCGCGGCCAGCAAGCTTACGCATGCAATGGCGGCAGTTCTTGTGATGATCTTCATTGTGACCGACCCCCGCCGGGAGCGACGCGATCATTGAGCTCCCGCCAGGGCTTCAGCCCGACAGGCATGTGGGAAGCAGTGCCGGACAACACCGGCTGGTAGGGCGTGGCGACGGTCGGAGCATCCGAGCTGGACGCATCGGTAGGCGACAACTCGGGCAATGGCGGCGCGGCGCAGGAAGCCACTCCCAGCGCGAGCACGGCTAGAACCAAGGATTTCATGATGACGACCCAGACGGAATTGACGTGAACGCGACGGACGGAGCATCGCCACGGGCCGCGGCGACCTCTTTGCGTTCACGCAAGTCAGGTGTCGTGAGGTGTTGAGCCTCTCACAGGCTCTCGACCGGACACGCGCCTATGGCGCGAACGCGGTCAGACGAGTCTGGGTGGGCGTTCGGAACGATCGCCGCAACGGCCTTCAAGCATATCGCTCAGCGCGGCGAAAAGGGGCGACACCACTCTGGGGCCAATCCACGGGTCGATCGCAGGAGCAGCCATGGCAGCATGGCATGCAACAGTGCAGCAACTTCCGGTGTGTTTCGCGGGGTTGCCGGCCGGGCATGGATCTTCGCTGCGCTCGACGAACGCATGATTCCCTTCCGCTAGTTCGGCACGACCCGCTGCGATATCTTTATGCTGGGAAGCCGCTGGCAGCGATGAGACCGATTCTGATGAAGATCGCGTATCCACGCCCGCATGACCGCCGTGAGCAGATGCAACACCCGCAGTGAGCACCCATGCCGCCAGCGCAAGCAAAACTGCCTGTGCAAGCTTTCTTAGAGAAAGAGCGGCGATCATGGGGATATAAATGAGCAGGGACCGATGAGTTGTCAATTGGCAGAATGGCGAGCGGTCAGCGGCGCCTACTGTCGAGGACTTCAAGGATCTCTTCGATCTTATTCATCCTGTCCTTCTCCGAGCCTGCATGGAAGGCGTGGGCCACACAATGTTGCAGATGGTCAGCAAGCGTCTCCTGCTCGACCTTGTTCAGCGCGGCGCGCACGGCGCGGACCTGCGTCAGCACGTCGATGCAGTACCGCTCCTCCTCAATCATTCGGGCGATCCCGCGCACCTGCCCCTCTATGCGGCTGAGCCGGGCGAGCTGAGATTTCTTTAATTTGGCGTCCATGGCTTGAACCGTACCCCTGTAGGGTATAAATGGCAAGCCATGAAACACGATTGCTGCAGCGGCGGACACGCCGACCATCAGGGCCACGCCCATTCCCGGCCCACCGCGACGGACCCCGTGTGCGGCATGACGGTGAACGTCGCGACGGCCAAGCACACCACCGTGCATGAAGGCCAGACCTATTACTTCTGCAACCCGAAGTGCCTGCAGAAGTTCGAGGCGGAGCCGGCCCGCTATCTCAAGCCAGGAGACGAGACGCCCGCCACCCCCGTAGCGCCCGGCACGATTTTCACCTGCCCCATGCATCCAGAAATCCGTCAGGTCGGGCCGGGGAGCTGCCCGATCTGCGGCATGGCGCTGGAACCCGCAGAGGTCTCGCTCGACGATGGCCCGAACCATGAGCTCATCGACATGTCGCGGCGCATGTGGATTGGCCTGGCTTTCAGCCTGCCCATCGTGGCTCTCGAAATGGGCGGACACCTTACGTCGCTTCACATGTTGCTCGATCAGAAGACTTCCAACTGGATTCAGCTGGTGCTCGCCACGCCGGTCGTGTTGTGGGCCGGCTGGCCCTTCTTCGTGCGTGGCTGGCAGTCCCTGGTCACACGCAACCTCAACATGTTCACGCTGATTGCCGTCGGCACTGGTGTGGCCTGGATCTACAGCGTCGTGGCCGTCCTCGCGCCTGGTCTGTTCCCGGCGGCCTTTCGGGGCAGCGATGGTTGGGTGGCGGTGTATTTCGAGGCCGCGGCCGTCATCACGGTCCTCGTCCTGCTGGGCCAAGTGCTCGAGCTCCGCGCGCGCGCGCAGACCTCCGGCGCCATCAAGGCCCTGCTTGATCTCGCTCCCAAGACCGCGCAACGGCTCAAGGAGGACGGTAGCGACGAGACTGTGCCGCTAGACGTCATCTCGGTCGGTGATCGCCTGCGCGTCAGGCCGGGCGAGAAGGTGCCCGTGGACGGCGAGGTGCTGAGCGGCCGGTCGGCGATCGACGAGTCGATGGTCACCGGCGAATCCATGCCCGTCACCAAGGAGACGGGTGCAAGCCTGATCGCCGGCACTCTCAATTCGACGGGCGCCTTGGTCATGCGCGCGGACAAGGTGGGCCGCGACACGATGCTCGCCCGCATCGTCCAGATGGTGGCCGAAGCTCAACGCAGTCGCGCGCCGATCCAGAGGCTAGCCGACCAGGTCTCTGGATACTTCGTGCCCGTCGTGATCGCCATCTCGATTACAGCCTTCATCGCCTGGTCCCTGTTCGGACCAGAACCGCGACTTGCCTTCGGGCTCGTCGCCGCAGTCGCCGTACTGATCATCGCATGTCCCTGCGCGCTCGGCCTTGCAACCCCCATGTCGATCATGGTCGGCGTCGGGCGCGGTGCGCAGGCAGGCGTCTTGATCAAAAACGCGGAAGCATTGGAGCGCATGGAGCGCGTGGATACGCTGGTGGTCGACAAGACCGGAACTTTAACGGAGGGCAAGCCGAAGGTGGTGGCCATCGTCCCTGCCAAGGAGTTCACGGAGGTCGCGGTCCTGACGCTGGCAGCAAGTGCCGAGAGGGCCAGCGAGCATCCGCTTGCCCTAGCGATCGTCAAGGAAGCTGCCGACCGAAAGATTGCGTTGTCTGAGGTGAGCGAGTTCGACTCGCCGACCGGCAAGGGCGTGACCGGCACGGTTGACGGTCGCAAACTAGTGCTTGGCAACGCAAAGTTCCTAGCGGAGTTCGGCGTCAGTCCGGACAGTCTGCAGGAAGAAGCGGAGCGTCTCCGGCTCGAGGGCGCAACCGCGATCTTCCTTGCAGTGGATGGAGCCCCGGCGGCTGTCTTTGCCATTGCCGATCCAGTGAAGCCGACAACGCCCGAGGCGATCCGCGCCCTTACCGCCGAGAACATCCGGGTCGTCATGCTAACCGGAGACAACCGCACCACGGCGGAAGCCGTCGCGCGCCGGCTCGGCATTGCCGAGGTCGAAGCGGACGTGCTTCCCGAACAGAAGAGCGCGATCATCGAGAAGTTGCGGGCCGAAGGCCGCGTCGTCGCCATGGCTGGCGACGGCGTCAATGACGCGCCTGCCCTGGCTGCGGCAGATGTCGGAATCGCGATGGGAACCGGCACGGACGTTGCAATCGAGAGTGCTGGCGTGACGCTGCTCAAGGGCGACCTGATGGGCATCGTGCGGGCCAGACGCTTGTCCGAAGCAACGATGCGCAACATCCGCCAGAATCTCTTCTTTGCCTTCGTCTACAATGCAGCCGGCATCCCGATCGCCGCAGGCGTACTCTACCCCTCTTTCGGCATCCTCCTGTCGCCGATCATCGCAGCGGCTGCCATGGCGCTGTCCTCCTTCAGCGTCATCGCAAACGCCTTGCGGTTGAGAGCCTTTCGGCTTTAACGCCTTTGTTCGCGCAAGCTACCAATGAAACCGGCGTCTCGTGGGAGGAACGCAGGTGGCGCCGCGAGATGCGGTCCGCGTGGTTGCGGCTGCTGGTTTTCGTCGTCCTCGTGCTTAACCTTATGGCCAATAGGCACGGCGAAAGCGTACTCGTCCATATTCAAGTTATCGGCTGGTACGTAATTGCGACCGCTGTTGCGTTGGTGTTGGCTTGGAAACGACGGGGGCCGGGCTGGTCGACGGCAGTCTTCGTTGTCATTGATGCGCTGTTGGTAGTGGCCCTCTTTCACGAACATCTGTTTGCACCCGGCCAAACGTTCGATCACAGCTTAACTGCCCCTTCCCTTGCGATCGGCTTTCTGTTGCTGACGCACACAGCCTTGCGATTGCGACCAGATCTTGTTCTCCTGTTCTCCACCGTCGTGCTGACGGGCTGGCTATCGCTACTCGCCATCACCCTCTTTGTGCACGCTCACCTGCATCCGATGGCGGCCAGCGAATGGTCCTTGTTTGGTGCCGAGGGCGCGCTCGCGGCGGCTTTCGCATTCGCCGCCTTCGTCTGTTACCTGCTGACAAAGGAGCATAGCGCGATTCTTGCCGAGGCTGTGGCAAGTGAAAGACGGCGCCAAATGCTGGCTCGGTTTTTTTCCCCCAGCGTAGTCGCGGAACTCCAGAACAATGCCACCGGCCTTGCTCTCGCCCGGCGACGCGCAGTGATAATGTTCGTCGATCTTCGCTCCTTCACCCGGCTTAGCGAAACGGCCAAGCCTGAGGCGATTGCCGAGCTTCTGTCGGAATACCGGCAACGGGTATCTCCCCGCCGTTAGACCTTGCTGAGAGGCATACTGCTTACTTTTCCAGTCTTGTGGTTCTAAAATTACAAACAGGGTGCAACCCTTCGGAGATGGAATTGTTGCCGCGTAGGGCGAGAACCTCGCAGGACGCCCGGCACTTTCCTGCTCAAATTCTGCAACAGGTACGTGGTCGGAACATGAACCTCGATCTAAGTTCGTTGCGCAGTGTAATTGCTGCTGCCGAGCACGGAAGCTTTCGGCAAGCTGCGACAGCCCTTAACCTTAAACAATCGGCACTCAGCCGGCGGATTCGGCACCTTGAAGAGCAAGTCGGTTTCCCTTTGTTCGAGCGCTCGAGTGGTGGAGTACGCCTCACGCCGGCTGGTGCGAGCATGACTCACGCGGCTCGCCGCCTGTTTGACGAAATCGACCACATGGTGACAGCGTCGCGGTTGGCCGACTGTGGAGAAGCAGGCGTGCTCAAGGCAGGCTTTGGAACAGCCGTGTCCACAAACAAGGTACGTACGGTGCTGGCGGAGCATATCAAGTCATTTCCAGGCATTGGCATACAAGTCACCGAACGCTCTCCGGCTCAATTGGCCGCCGCACTCGGAGCGGGAGACATAGATGTAGCCATCGTCGCCGGACAGGCGCGACAACATAGCGGACCTTCAATGTCCCTATGGTCGGAGCGCATTGTTGCGGCGCTATCTTCGCGGCACCCTCTTTCGAACAATGAGGTCATCGATTGGAACGACCTCAAAGACGAGACCTTTCGGCGCGCTCTCGCAAAGGCTCGATCCGCAGACATGAACCGAGCCAGCATAGGAGCCACGAGTTTCGCTGGATCGATCGTCTGCTCCGTTTCACGGCCAAGCGCCTCCGCATAGACAATGAGATCCCGGTGAATTGCTGCCGGCAGATCCACTGTCAGCTTCACAGGCTTCTCGTCCAGAATGGCACCGAGCTTTAGCTTGGACATGACGTTTCTCCTATCCCGGGTAAGGCTGAAGCACGAGATCGCGGGTCACGATGACCCGTACTGGATAACCAGGGCGGATCGTGAGGGTTGGCTGGATGTTGAGGTTCCGCCGGACCACTTGCTGCCCAGCCTGATTCAGCGTGTCGCCCGCACCCCGGCGCAGGGCGCGGACGATATCATTATCGTTCTGATCCGAGCCCAGCTCGGTGCCGACCGCCAAAATGGTGGAAAGAAGCGCGGCCTTGAACAGGGGTCCCCAGTGGTGGTCGACATCGTCTTCCAGCCCGGCCTGACCGCTGGCGTCCGCCCCGGGTTGCCGTTCGAGCACGATCGAATAGCCGTTCGGCAAAAGCAGCCGCGTCCAGACAAGAAGAAGACGTGACTGTCCAAAACTAACCTGGCTGTCGTAGACGCCGATCAGCCGTGCTCCCTGAGGAATCAGCAACGCGCCGCCGGTCGGCGTGTCATAGACGTTCTCCGTCACCTGCGCGGTGATCTGCCCCGGAAGGTCGGACCGTAGGCCGGTGACGAGAGCCGCAGGAATGACGGCCCCAGCTTGCAGCACAAACGGTGAAGCGGGCCGCGCCAGACGATCGGGACCGGTCGTTTTCCGATCAACGGGCGCATTCATGAAAGCGAGCTTGCGGTCTTGTCCGTTTTGGATCGAAGCCTCATCGGCGGATGACGGCATTGCCGATGTTGATGGCTGGGATGAAGGAATGTTTCCGGCACCAGGCTGTGTCTGGCGATTGCCAGGCGCGAACAGGCGACTGACGCGGGCCGCTTCCGTCTCCTGAGCCCGACGCTGCTGCTCGGCGTCGGGCGATGACGGGACAGGCTGGCCCTGAGCTGCCACGATCGGCCGGCCGAGATCGCCCGGCAGCGGCGGCCCGAGCGGCGGGACATTCCGGGGAACCGCGGTGTAATCCCGCGGCAGCGCCGCAAGACCATCGGCCACGCGAGGCCGGTCGGTGGTGTAGAGTTCTTGCGGCGTGACGCCACGCAGCCGGTCTCCCTGCAAAGCCCACAGCACGGCGCCGCAGACCAAGATCAGGCCCAGTGCCGTTCCGCCAATCAGCACAGTGCGCGATAGACGGGTGACGCGAGGCCCCTCCGATCGCAGCCTGAAAGACTGAGCAGTTGTCGAGATTGTCGAATCCGACTGGGTTTGATCGGTCATCGTTGCTGCCTTCCGTCCGTGCGGACAATCCGGACGATCTGCTGGCTCTCGCCGCCCAGCCGCAATTCGGCCGCGGCAAACAGGCGGTCAACGATCAGGACGTTGCCGTATGCACGGGAGTTGACGAGCTCCGGCTTGCCATCCGCGCCGACGACGAAGAGAGGTGGCATCTCCCCTTGAACGATGCCGGGCGAGAACTCGACATAGACCTTGCGCCCATCGTCGTAGGCGTTGACCGGACGCCAGGGCGGCTTGTCACCCTCGATCGAGTATCGATACCGGCGCTGGGCGATCTCAGGGAGAACCGGCACTGGCGGCAGAGCGCGCAGGCTCTTGCCTCGGCTCTCCGGGTAAAACCAGGCGAC
Organism: Reyranella sp.; assembly: GCF_965249915.1. Classification (GTDB taxonomy): domain Bacteria; phylum Pseudomonadota; class Alphaproteobacteria; order Reyranellales; family Reyranellaceae; genus Reyranella. The sequence goes on along the minus strand of NZ_OZ252257.1, from coordinate 5,908,859 downwards.
CGAGGGCATATAGGGTCGCTCATGGGCCCGCAGCTCGATGAGATAGGTACGTCGGTCGGTGTTGACCACGAGGTTGGTCTCGATGGCAGGCCGGGTTGGCTTGACCAGGATATGCACGCGACGCGTATCGCCGTTACCGCTTTCCGTATCGCCAATAATCCATCGTACCGTGTCGCCGGCGGCCACTGGGCCTGAGCCGGTGAGTTGCTCGCCGGGCTCCAGGGCAATGTCGGTGACCTGTCCTGGGGCTACGTAGACCTGATAGAGGGCTCCCGGGCTATACGGAAACACCTGCACGGCGTTGAAATAGCCCTCACGGCGTGGCTCCACCCGCGCAGCGCCATTGGCGGCCTCGACGCGCGCCACCGGATCCCTTGCATCGCCGGGTCCTCCGCGCGCAGGCGTCCAGGCCGGTGGGATGTGCAGAGGCCGCGGCGGTGGATCCTCGGCGGGCGCCGAGGAGGCCGGTAGCGGCGGTACGCTCTCGTCGTAATTGATCTGCGGCGGTTTGGTCGACGCGCATCCAGTGACCACCAGGAGGGAGACGAAGATGGCTGGCCGTATGATGCGGTCCCTCATTGTGCGAGCTCCTTCGACCAGCTTATGGCGTTGACGAATACCCCGAGCGGATTCTTGCGCAGACGATCGGCGTCTCGCGGCGTTTCGATCACGATGGTGAGGATGGCGGTCCACCGCTCGGTGGCCGCGAGCTGGCCGCTTTCGTAGCGACGCTCGGTCCAAGCCACCCGGAAACTCTCGGGCGATGCCCTGATGACGCTCGAGACCTCGACGGAAATCTGCATCTTGCCGAGCTTGGCGAAAGGGTCGGCGCGGCGCGCATAGTCGTTTAGGGCCGTGGCGCCGCGGTCCGTCGTGAAGTCGTATGCCCGTAGCCAGCCCTGACGGAGCACGACCGCGTCAGATGGCAGCCCGCGCACGTCCTCGATGAACCGCGCAAGATGAAAGGCGATCTGCGGATCGGTGGGTTGATAGGAGGGATCGGCCGGAGCGATCGCCTGTGCCTGGCCAAGCCTGTCGATTTGGACGACCCAGGGCGTGATCGTGCCCCTCGTCGCTTGCCAGACAAGCCCACCGGCAAGACCGGCGGCCAGCCCCAGGCAGCCAAACGCCATCAGGCGCCAGTTCCTGGCCTGCACACGCGCCGACCCGATTCGATCGTCCCAGACTTGCGCAGCCTTCTGGTAGGGCGTCTCCGGCACGGGTGTGTGGCCGTAACGGACGGACGAACGCTTGAACATCAATGGTTCCCTTCAGAAAGGTCGATGGAGGAGCCGCCACCACCATGATCGCCGGACCGGATGGCATGCGTGGCGGCGGAAGCGCCGTGGCTTGCGGCCTGACTCCGCCTCATGCGCCGCGCCCATGCGGGCGGCGCGTCCGGCGAAGCCGCCGCAGTGCCGGCATCGGCACCGCCGGCAGCGGCGCGCCCGCCTGCCTCAAAGTTGCTCGAAACGCTTTCTGACGCCCGGCGAAGCGGGCTCGACGCGGCGGATGCGCCAGCCATGGTCACGCCGGACAGACCACCAGCGCGATAGGCAGTCGCGGCACCACCTGCCAGAGCCGCAGAGCCTCGGGCGGCCGCGCCCGCGGCACCGGCCAGCGCACTCGCGCCGCCCGTCGCAAGGGCGCCACCTGCGGCGGCAAGCCCGCCGGCCGCCAGCCCGGTTCCCACCGCCGCACCGGCACCCAGTTGGGGGCCGCCCGAGATGATGCCGTTGGCGATGCCCGGCCCGAAGATACCGAGACCCAGCAGGGCCAGGGAGGCAAGCACGAGCGCCATGGCGTCTTCGATTGATGGCTGGGCGCCGGCGCCTGAAGTGAACTGAGAAAAGAGCGTCGAGCCGATCCCGACGATGACTGCCAGCACCAGCACCTTCACGCCGGAGGACACGACGTTGCCCAGCACGCGCTCGGCCAGAAAGGCCGTCTTGCTGAAGAGTCCGAAGGGAATGAGCACAAAGCCGGCGAGAGTCGTCAGCTTGAACTCGATAAGGGTGATGAAGAGCTGAACGGCGAGAATGAAGAAGGCCAGCAGCACCACGACCCAGGCGAACAGCAGCACCACGATCTGGATGAAGTTTTCAAAGAAGCTGATGTAGCCCATCAGTCCCGAAATCGACTCCAGGAGGGGGCGTCCGGCATCAAGACCGACTTGGGCGACCCGCCCCGGTCGGAGGAAATCCGCCGCCGATAGACCGGTGCCGGCGGCCTTCAGGCCAAGGCCAGCGAAGCTCTCAAATATGATGCGGGCGAGGCTGTTCCAGTTGCCGATGAGGTAGGCGAAGACCCCGATGAACAGGGTCTTCTTAACGAGCCTGGCGATGACATCTTCGTCCCGGCCCCAGGCCCAGAACAGCGCGGCCAGCGTCAGGTCGATCGCGGCCAGGGTGGCCGCGAGGAAACCCACTTCGCTGCCCAGCAACCCGAAGCCGCTGTCGATGTAGCTGGTAAAGACTGCGAGGAACCGGTCGATAACGCCAGTGCCGCCCATCGGCTTTCACTCCGTCCCGTTTTCCCACACGCGACGGGGATCATTCATGAAACATGCGAATGGTCGACGGCTGGTAGCCGGTGTTAGGCGCAAGGAAGCGGCGAAGCTGCTCCCTCGCCTGGTCCTGGGCCGCCACGCGCGCCGCCGCCTCGAGGCTCTGTGCCCGGCCCTGCGCAGCGACCGCCGCCGTGAGATCGGCGAGCTGCTGCGCCTGAAGCGCGATGAGCTGGTTGCCGGCTTGCGCCGCCTCCAGTGCCCCGGCCGCGCCCTGGCTGGCATCAATCAAGGCGGACATTTCTGAGCGGTTGGTTTCGAGGTTACCGACGACCGTCGCCTGGATGCGCAGGGCATCCTGCAGGCCCGCGACGGAGTTTTCCCAACGCGTCCGGGCACTGGCGATCAGCGATTGGTCCGACTGGTTGGCCGATGCAGGCGCATAGGTCGTCGAGAACGCCCGATCGATCTGCTGGACGTCGTAGGCAATGTTCTGCGCCTGACCCAGGAGTTGCTGGGTCCGCCCGATCGACTGCTGCAGCTGCTGTAAGGAGGAGTACGGAAGGCTCGTAAGATTGCGGGCCTGATTGATCAGCATCTGCGCTTCGTTCTGCAGCGACAGGATCTGGTTGTTGACCTGCTCGAGCGTGCGCGCCGCGGTCAGGAGATTCTGCAAGTAATTGCTTGGATCGAACACTGTCATCTGCGCCGAGGCTGGCAACGCACTGCCGGAGAGGGCGAGGATGGCCGCAAGCGCAACACTGCAACGGCGAATGGAAGTCATGACGATTCTCCTGTGCTGAGGTCGGGGATGAGATCGGCAGCCCAGGGCACGGCCCGCGCCTGAAGCCAGCCGGCAAGGAAAGCCTCTCGGCCGTGCTCGACCAGTACGCGTTCGAGGAGGGCCTGGTCGGCCTTCGACGAGGCCGCCGTGAGGGCGAGCGTCACCGCGCCAAGGCCTAGCTCGAACAGGCGATTGCCGCGGCGGGACTGGCAGTAGTAGTCGCGCTTCGGAGTCGCGCGGGAAAGGATCTCGATCTGACGATCGTTGAGACCGAAGCGGCGATAGATCTCTGAGATCTGCGGCTCGATCGCCCGCTCGTTCGGCAAGAAGAGCCGGGTCGGGCAGCTCTCGATGATGGCCGGCGCGATGGCGCAGCCATCGATGTCTGAAAGCGATTGCGTCGCGAACACAACGGAGGCGTTCTTCTTACGCAAGGTCTTCAACCATTCGCGCAGCTGGTCCGAGAAATCCTCGTCATCCAGGGCGAGCCAGCCCTCGTCGACGATCAGAAGGGTCGGGTTGCCGTCGAGACGTGCCTCAATTCGATGGAAGAGATAGGCGAGCACGGCAGCCGCGGCATCTGTTCCGATGAGCCCCTCGGTCTCGAAGACCTGTACCGACGTGCTGCCAAGCCGTTCGGCCTCTGCATCCAGCAAACGGCCATAGGCACCTCCCAGGCAGTAGGGCTGGAGGGCCCGCTTGAGAGCGGCCGCCTGCAACAGCACCGACAGCCCCGTCAGGGTGCGCTCTTCGGCGGGCGCCGATGCCAGCGACCCGAGGGCCGACCACAGATGGTCCTTCACTTCGGGCGTGAGGTCGATCTTCTCGCGGGCCAGGAGTGCTGCTATCCAGTCGGTCGCCCAGCCTCGCTCCGCGACATCGTCGATGCCCGCCAGCGGCTGGAGGGCAACGGGATCCCTTTCCTCCTCGCCCAGCGCGCTGCCGAGGTCGTGCCAATCTCCGCCCATCGCGAGCGCAGCGGCACGGATGGAACCGCCGAAGTCGAAGGCGAAGACCTGCGCCTTGTCGTAGCGCCGGAACTGCAACGCCATAAGGGCCAGCAGCACGGACTTGCCGGAGCCCGTCGGGCCGACCACGAGCGTATGGCCGACATCGCCGACATGAAGCGAGAAGCGGAACGGCGTCGCCCCCTCGGTCCTGCCGAAGAACAGCGGCGGCGCACCGAAGTGCTCGTCGGTCGCGGGTCCCGCCCAGACCGCCGACAGCGGGAGCATGTGCGCCAGGTTCAGCGTCGAGACGGGCGGCTGGCGCACATTGGCGTAGGCATGCCCTGGAAGTGAGCCCAGCCACGCATCGACGGCATTGACCCTCTCCACCATGCAAGTGAAGTCGCGGCCCTGGATCACCTTTTCGACGAGACGCAACCGCTCGTCTGCGACGCGCGGATCCTCGTCCCATACCGTGACGGTCACCGTACAGTAGGCCGCCCCGACGGCGTCCGAGCCGAGCTCCTGCAGGGCAGCATCGGCGTCGATCGCCTTGTTGTGCGCATCGGTGTCGACGAGCGTCGTCGCCTCGTTGGTCATCACCTCCTTGAGGATGGCCGCGATGGACTTCCTCTTGGCGAACCACTGACGGCGGATTCGCGTCAGAAGCCGCGTGGCGTCGGTCTTGTCGAGCAGGATCGCACGCGTCGACCAGCGATAGGCGAAGGCCAGACGATTGAGATCTTCGAGCAGTCCCGGCGTGGTTGTTCCGGGGAAACCGACGATCGTGAGCACCCGCAGATGGCAGTTGCCAAGCTTCGGCTCAAGCCCGCCGGTTAGGGGCTGATCGGCCAGCAGCCCGTCCAAATACATGGGCACTTCCGGCACGCGCACACGCTGGCACCGGGTGGAGATGCAAGAATGCAGGTAAGTCAGCGTCTCTGCGTCGTCGAGCCAGCGGCACTCGGGCATGAAACCGTCGAGAAGATGCAGCACACGGTCCGTCCGGTCGATGAAGCCTGCCAGAATCTCACGAGCATCCGCTCCTGCAACGCGGTGGCGGCCTTCATAGAAGAAGCGCTCGGCACCAGCAGATTCCCAGGCCGGTGGGAGATACAGAAACGTCAGGTAGTAGGCCGATTCGTAATGCGTCCCCTCTTCCTCGAAGGCCGCCTTTCGCTCGGCGTCGACCAGCGCCGATGCCGCGTCCGGAAACCTTCCCTCCGGGTAGATACTGGCAGGCTGCCGCTGCGCTTCGACGAACAGCGCCCAGCCCGATCCAAGCCGACGCAGGACATTGTTCAACCGTCCCGCGACGCCCACCAGCTCTGCCGGCACCGCCGAATCGAGGTCGGGGCCGCGGAACCGCGCGGTCCGCTGGAAAGAGCCGTCCTTGTTCAGGACGATGCCGGGAGCGACGAGCGCTGCCCACGGCAAGAAATCGGCTAGGCGCGTGGCCGAGTTCCGGTATTCGGCGAGATTCATCATGACAGTCCCCTCAGATGCCGAGCCGGCCCGGGATGCGCAGGTGGCGACGCACCACCTCGACGAAGAGCGGGTCGCGCTTGGCCGCCCAGACGGCCAAACCGTGACCGACAAGCCAGATCAGCAGGCCGGCGACCCAGAGGCGCAGTCCCAGGCTGATGGCCGCCGCCAGAGTGCCGTTGAGGATCGCGATCGAGCGCGGCGCGCCGCCCAGCAGGATCGGCTCGGTGAGGGCGCGGTGGAGCGGCACCACGAAGCCGGGAACGGGCTCGGTCATCAGACCAGGACCCCCCCGCCGAACGAGAAAAAGGAGAGGAAGAAACTCGAGGCGGCAAAGGCGATCGAAATACCGAACACGATCTGGATCAGGCGCCGAAATCCACCGGAGCTGTCGCCGAACGCCAGGGTGAGACCGGTGACGATGATGATGATCACCGCGACGATCTTGGCGACCGGTCCTTCCACCGATTGCAGGACCTGCTGCAATGGCTGCTCCCAGGGCATGCTGGAGCCCGCCGCATATGCTGCCGACGAGTGGATCGCCATGCTCAATGACGAGATCGCGGCTGTTCCTACGGAACGACGGAGGATTGGGCGATTCATTGACGTTCTCCTGCAGGTGAGAGGGCGTAGTCCGAGCTGGCGCCGAGGCCCTCGACGCGGGCGAGTTCCGTCAGCCGTCGGGCACCCCCCCGCCCGGACAGCACGGCGATGATGTCGATCGTCTCTGCAATCAGGGCGCGGGGCACCGTGACGACGGCTTCCTGGATAAGCTGCTCGAGACGTCGCAACGCCCCGATAGCCGATCCGGCGTGGATGGTGCCGATGCCGCCGGGATGGCCGGTGCCCCAGGCCTTCAGAAGGTCGAGCGCCTCGGCGCCCCGGACCTCGCCGATCGGGATGCGGTCGGGCCGCAGCCGCAGGGACGAACGCACCAGCTCGGACAACGACGCCACACCGTCCTTCGTGCGCAAGGCGACGAGGTTGGCGGCGCGGCATTGCAGTTCGCGAGTATCCTCTATCAGCACCACCCGATCGGTCGTCTTTGCCACCTCGGCGAGGAGCGCGTTGGCGAGCGTCGTCTTGCCGGTCGAAGTGCCACCGGCCACGAGAATGTTGCGGCGGTCGGCAACCGCCCGTCGGAGTGCCTCGGCCTCGCCCAACGTCATGGTGCCTGCCTCGGCGTAATCGTTGAGGGTGAAGACGGCGACCGCAGGCTTGCGGATCGCGAAGGTGGGCGCCGCGACAACGGGCGGCAGCAGTCCCTCGAACCGCTCACCCGTCTCGGGCAACTCGGCCGATACGCGCGGACGGGCAGGATGGACCTCGGCGCCGACATGGTGGGCGACCAGCCGCACGATGCGCTCTCCTTCGGCGGCTGCCAGTCGCTCCTGCGTCTCGGCCAGGCCGGTCGACAGCCGGTCGATCCAGAGCCGACCATCGGGGTTGAGCATCACCTCGACGACGGACGGATCTTCGAGCCATGCCGCGATTGCGGGTCCGAGCGCGGTGCGGAGCATGCGCGCGCCCCGAGAAATGACCTCTGCCTGAAAGGAATCTATCGTCATCGTCACCCCGGGATGCAGGGCCGCAAGCAGCGGCCATCGAGCGGGGTCGATTAGAAGAAGCACCAACACGCTCGGCGCAACAACAACCGATGGATCGTAGTGCTCTGGCGTAAAAAGGCGTGCGAATGAGCGGGACCGCTAAACAGGCTCCTTGGGCGAATCGCGCTCCGCGTCCTCTTCTGGCCCGATGTCCCGCGAGATCTCTTCCGAGAGCGTCCGTCCCTTCGCCAGGCGCCGGCCTAGAGCATCGACGAAGCCTTCGTAGCGTTCGCGGCCTTTGGCGTGCGCGGCCTGTTGTGCGCCGTCAGGTAAAGACGGCGTGGTGGTCAGCCAAAAGCGTACGAAGAGCGCCAGCGCCTCATTCGAGATGGTGACATTGCGTTCCAGACGCTCGACTTGTCGAACGAGCCGATCCAAGCGACGGCCGAGCGCTCCCTCCAGTCTTTCGGAGGCATCCGGCGAGAGGAACGAGGCGAGTGCGGTCTCCACGATATGGGCCTGCGGCACACGTTTGCGCGACGCATAGTCGGCAAGCTTCAGCCCCAAATCGGGTGGCAGGCGAAACGTATGCTTGGTGCGCATCTATCCACTCACAGGTCGATGCCATCGCCAGGATCCATCGTGGCCTGGCGGGCGAGCCCCCGAGCCGTCGCGCGCAAACGGCGAGCTCGCACCGCATCTTCGTCGGCTTCATCCTCGGCAAACTCGAACTCGGGCGAAGGCGTGACGGGCTCGGCCGCGATGTCTTCATGCTCGGCAAGCTCCGGCTCTCGACGAATGCCGCCATTGGCGGGATCGTCGACGGGCTGCCCGTCCTGAAGAGCTTCGGTCCCCTCTCCGCGTGCCGCCTGAACCGCGGGAACAGCTTTGGCACTCCAATCATCCAGCGTGACGCCGGAATGTACCAGCCGTTCTGGCTCTGGCTGTGGCAGCAGACGTTCCGTGAGCTGCCAGTCCTCGTAGTACCGCGCCTTCCTGGCCCGGATCGGCGGGCATCCGGAAACCAAGACCAACTCATCGCTCGCCGGCAGCTGCATGACCTCACCGGGCGTCAACAACGGCCGTGCCGTCTCCTGGCGAGAAACCATGAGATGGCCTAGCCACGGGCTCAGCCGGTGCCCGGCATAGTTTCTGGCATCGCGAATTTCGGTCGCCGTGCCGAGCGCGTCTGAGACGCGCTTCGCGGTGCGCTCGTCGTTGGTGGCGAAGCACACACGGACATGGCAGTTGTCCAAGATGGCGTTGTTGGGACCGTAGGCCTTCTCGATCTGATTGAGGGACTGGGCGATGAGAAAGCTCTTCAATCCATAACCGGCCATGAAAGCCAGTGCCGACTCGAAGAAGTCGAGGCGACCCAGCGCAGGAAACTCGTCGAGCATGAGCAGCAACCTGTGCCGCCGCCCCTTGGCGTGGAGCTCTTCGGTAAGTCGGCGGCCGATCTGGTTGAGCACGAGGCGCACCAGCGGTTTGGTCCGGCTGATGTCGGACGGCGGTACGACCAGGTAGAGGGTCGTCGGTCGCTCGTTCTCGACGAGATCGCGGATGCGCCAATCACAACGACGCGTCACCTGGGCGACCACGGGGTCGCGGTACAAGCCGAGGAAGGACATGGCGGTCGAGAGCACGCCCGAGCGCTCGTTCTCGCTCTTGTTCAGCAGCTCCCGGGCGGCCGACGCGATGACCGGATGGACACCCGCCTCGCCGAGGTGCGCCGTGGTCATCATTGCCCGGAGCGTCGTCTCGATCGGCTGTTTTGGGTCTGACAGAAATGCGGCAACTCCTGCCAACGTCTTGTCTTCACTGGCATACAGGACATGCAGGATCGCACCGACCAGAAGAGCGTGACTGGTCTTCTCCCAATGATTGCGCCGCTCCAGCGCGCCTTCGGGATCGACCAGAACATCGGCAATGTTCTGGACATCGCGGACTTCCCATTCGCCGCGACGCACCTCGAGCAACGGATTGTAGGCGGCCGACGCCGAATTGGTGGGATCGAACAGGAGCACGCGGCCGTGCCGAGACCGGAAGCCCGACGTCAGCTCCCAGTTCTCTCCCTTGATGTCGTGAACGATCGAGCTGCCCGGCCAGGTAAGCAAGGTCGGCACGACCAAACCGACTCCCTTGCCGCTTCGCGTCGGCGCAAAGCAGAGAACGTGTTCCGGTCCTTCATGCCGCAGGTAGTCGGCGCCGAGCTTACCAAGCACCACGCCGTCCGGACCAATCAAGCCTGCATGGCGAGCCTCGACTGCAGTCGCCCAACGAGCTGAACCGTAAGTCGCCACGTTCTTCGCCTCTCGCGCGCGCCAGACCGACATGCCGATCGCGACCCCGATCGAAATAAAGCCACCCGAGGCCGCGATACAGGCGCCCTCCACGAAGATCGCAGGGGCATAGGCGTCGAAGGCGTACCACCACCAGAAGAAAGTCGGGGGAAAATAGATCGGCACCCGGGCGACTTCGAACCACGGTGGCCCGAGCTGGGGTTGATAACCGAGCCGCCAGGCCGTCCATTGCGTGGATGCCCATACGGCTACGAGCACGATCGCGAAAACGAGGGTGATCTGCCCCCACAGGATCTTCGTCGCAGACATGACGAGGAGATCAAGCGGTCGCTTGCCATCCATTCAATGCCAACAACGCGCAGAGCGCTCATGCGGCGGCCCTGGCGTGCATTTTGGTGGAGTGCCGTAAACCGGTCTGCCACTCTCTTCCTCGTCGAGTTACAGCCCCAGTCCGCGACGTCGTCCAAGCGACCAGCTGACATCGCCGCCGGGCAAGGCCACCCCTGACACCAGGCGGCCGACATGCTGTTCGAGCGCGGGCCGCCACGGAACCAGGCTGAAACCGAGCCCGTCGTCGATCATGGCGAACCGTCCACTCGAAAGCTGCGTGGAGCCGACCAGCGTCCCGGCAACGCGATTCCCCGGAATTGCGGGCTGCCATTCCCGTACCCGTTCGGCAGCGAGCGCGCGGCCGACGCGCTCGATGTCACGAGCCTCAAGCCGCTGCACCACGTCGCGAGAAATCCGGATCCGCCCGTCGCCGACTTCCGTGGCGTACCCCTTGTCCGCCAGCCATCGCCGACGCTTGGCCAGCGCGGCGGTCACGTCCCGGCCGAATCCGTCGTCTGCCAGAATGGTGCGCTGACGAGAGGCCAACTCTCGGTCGAGCCACGTCGCGCCCTCATGGCCGACTTGCTGGTCGAGACCAAATGTCGAGAGGACGGTCACCCGACCGGCCGCGCGGTCCCGCGTAAGGTCGTATGCCTGCCCGCGCTCGGCCAAGTCGGCAGGAATACGCCAGTGGTCGGCGTCGATCCGCTCGACATGGCCGGCCCGTCGCAGCGCCTCCAGGCGCCGCACATGGGATCGGACGTAAGCCGCAGGATCGCCGCCGAGACGCTCGACGGTGCCGACAGCTTGCTCCAGATGCGCGGCTGGCCGATAGATCCCCTCTTCTCCGGCAATTGCCACGATATTGCGGTCCGATGCGCGCGGTCGCGTCTCGGCGGCACCAGCAGTCACGATCATGCCGCGCTGAATATTCTCTACTCCGGCAGTATCCATCTCGAGATGATGGACATGCCCGTCCACGCCGTCGACGACCAGCCTCACGCGCTCGCCCATCTCGTCGCCCGCCAGCCCCTTGTCGAGAACTCGACCTACAACCGGCGCGGTCATCTCCTCGCGATGGAGGACATAGCCTGCGATTGAGCGGGCATGGGCCAACCCTTCGCGGTCCAGTGCCAGATGCATGGTCTTGATGATGTCGCCACGCTCTCCCAGCTCCCGCAAGACGGGTTCGGCGCTGGACGATACTGTCCATCGGCCTGGCTCCACCTCGGCGGCCAAGCCCATGCGCTCCAGCTTGCGCGCCCGCTGAATCAGCAGCCCCCGATTCTGTCGCAGGCTTTCGAGCATGTCCCGGTCCGGCCTCAGGTGGGTAAACTCATTTCGGCTCCGCTGCTCGGCGAGCAGCATGCGGTCGAGGCGCGTTAAGCGGTCACCATCGACTTCGCTCTCCAAGCCGCGGGACACTTCATGCTCGGTCTGGCGGCCGAGCTCCCGGGTTACGATTTCGCTAGCCCGCTCCCGGATGCCATAAGCGATGTAATCGCCAGCGATGTTGAGAGTCTTGCCATCGTCGGTCACGCCCCGAACGATGATGTGAGTGTGAGGGTGACCGGTGTTGTGGTGATCGACCGCGATCCAGTCGAGGCGGGTACCCAGGTCGGCCTCCATCTGCTTCATGAGTTCGCGAGTGGTCGCGCGATGATCAGAGAGCTCGACACCCTCCTCGGACGACACGATGAAGCGGAACTGGTGGCGGTCTTCCCGGCCCCGATCCACGAATGCACGACCATCCTCGACATCTTGACTGGCGGAGTAAACTTGGCCCCTTTCTCCGTCCTTGGTTACACCATCGCGCTGCAGATAGCGCAGATGGGCGTCTACGGCTCTGGCGCTGACGAACTGCCGTCCTTTGGCCGCGCCTCGCTGCGGATTGAGCTTCGCGATGCGAGCCTTGACCGCGACCCGACGTGAGCGGGTGTGGATGCCATCGAGGCGGCTCCAGGCATTCCGGCTTTTCAACGCCGCCGCTACCGAGGCACCCCGCCCCCGTTCGTTGAAACGGCCGCCGCTCTTCCCGGCCTCGCCCAATCGAGAGGGATTGCCGCCAGCCCGTCGAATAGCCTGCTGAATTTGCCCGTTGAAAGTAGACGCACGGCTACCCGGGCTCCCGGCGCGGCGTCTCCCGATCCGCGCGTCGCCGCGATCCTGGATCCTTCCGGGCCGGAGACGGAAATTGTCGTCATCACGCGACATGGCATAACGATTGGCAGCGAAACGAAGCGCCGCAAGCGTCAGAACGCAGGGATCGCTCCGTGGCGTAGAAAAGATATCTCCGGCGTAGCAATGGAAGGGTTTGTCCCCGAAGCGACGGCGCTTGGAGCATTGAATACAAAGAGAAAACTGCTTGAAGGGACGCTTCTCTGTCGCGATGAGCCGGCGCAGCGGCCTTGAAAAACAACGTGCAGACAGGCTCTTAGGAGCGCAGCGACGGCAGCGGGGCCACCCGCTTTATCTTGCCGTCCATGATCTGGGGGTAAGCGTCCGAGTCTTGCACGACCTTCAGCAAGTGCACCGTCGGTCCAAATCGGGTTCCTTCGTTCATGGGAGGTTCTCCGGTGGCAACGAAACATTTTGAGAATGCGGCGCGCCGAGAGTGGTGGGCTGTGCACATCGAGGCCTGGCAGCGCAGCGGCCTGTCGCAGCGCCGCTACTGTCGGACGCACCATCTCACGGACACGACGTTTACACGTTGGCTGCGTGCGATCGCCGATGTTGAAGTGGCCAAGATCCGTGTGCAAAACGCCCGAATCCTTGCCGAAACCGAGCACGACGAGCATCGCAGACGTCGCAAGGGGCGCCGGTTCAAGCTGTCCGAAGACAAGCGCAACCAGGCGGTCCAGGCGTACTGGGCGATGCATGTCGAGACGCTGAACTGGAGCGGCATGACCGTCAGGCAGTATGCCGCGGCGACGAAGCTCTCGCAGCACAGCCTGCGCCGCTGGCGAGATCTGATCGACAGCGGCGAGGTTGCGATCGACTGGCGCGCCCGGCTTCATCCCAGTGCTCGCCCGAAAATAAGCAGCGGTGTTAGCAGCGCTGCTAAGGATCTCTCCGTCGAAACGGCGTTGACAGAACCGCCGACGGCCGGGCCGCAGTACGATCGGCGGTCGAACAGACGCAGCTTCAGCGATGAACAGAAGCTGGCGATCGTCATGGAGTCGGAGGCGCCTGGAGTGAGCGTGGCGGCGGTGTGCCGGCGCCATGACATCTCCACCAGCATGGTGTTCCGTTGGCGCATCCAGTTCGGCTTTGGTGCGGAGCAACCGGCCAGGCTGGTGTCGGTCGCCGTGGCCGGGACAGAGAAGACGAGCGGCGCGGGTGTCAACGGAGGTGCGCTCGTGCTGCCGGATCTTCTCCCGGTTCCCGACGGCATGACCGCGGTCGACCTGTCTGACGGGCGCCGTGTGTTCGCACCCGAGGGCACCGACCCAGAGGCGGTCCGGGTGCACGTCGCCGAGCAGGAGAACAAGCGATGATGATCGTTCCGGCGGGCGTGAAGGTGCACCTGGCGCTTGGTTACACCGACATGAGGAAGGGAATGGACGGGCTTGCCGCGTTGGTCCAGGAGCAGCTGAAGCGAGACCCCTTCTCGGGCCATCTGTTCGCCTTCCGCGGTAAACGGGCGTCGATCCTGAAGGTGTTGTTCTGGGATGGGAACGGGCTGTGCCTGTTCACCAAGCGCATCGATCGGGGCGGCTTCGTATGGCCACGCATGTATGAACCCGGCGGCGCGGTGACGCTCTCGCCGGCGCAGCTGGCCATGTTGATCGAAGGCATAGACTGGCGCTCGCCCGAACGCGTCTGGAGGCCTGCGAGAGTCGGCTAAAGCGATGCAACTGAAGCACCAGGAAGGAAAAGTTCTTGGTCGCCGACTCGAACAAAAGTAGAATCGGGCATGCGGCTCGATCTCGACAATCTGCCGTCCGACATGGCCCTGCTGCACGGTCTTCTGCGCGACATGGCGGCCGTCGTCGAGCATCGTGACGGCGAGATCGAGCGACTTCAGACGATCATCAAACAGCTTCAGCGGACGCAGTTCGGCCGCCGTTCCGAGCGCCTCGATCCCGATCAGCTCGCCCTCGGTCTGGAAGATCTCGATAGCGACATCGGGCGCGCCGAAGCGAGCGATCCGAAGGAAGCCGTCGAGATCGCCGACAAGCGGCCACGGCGCAAGCCGCTGGCCGATCATCTGCCTCGCGAAGAGGTCGTGATCGACGTGGCGAACGGCGCTTGTCCGTGTTGTGGAGGTGTCCTGCACAGCATTGGCGAGAGCGTCAGCGAGATGCTGGACTGGGTTCCCGCCCAGCTCCGTGTACTGCGCATCACGCGCCCGAAATACGCCTGTCGCACGTGCAAGACCGTGGCCCAGGCGCCCGCGCCGGAACGGCCGATCGCCGGTGGGCTGGCGACACCGGCGTTGCTCGCCCAGGTGCTGGTCAGCAAGTACTGCGACCACACTCCACTCTATCGGCAAGCGCAGATCTTCGCCCGCCACGGCGTCGAGCTGGAGCGCTCGACTCTCGCCGGCTGGGTCGGCGGCGCGTGCTGGTGGCTCGAGGCGCTGGACGATCGCCTGCGCAAGGACGTGTTCGCCTCCGATCATCTGTTCGCCGACGACACGCCAATCCCGGTTCTCGATCCGGGCCGTGGACGAACGAAGACTGGGCGGCTTTGGGTCTATGCGCGTGATCAGCGACCATGGGGCGGACCGGCGCCGCCCGCGGCGGTCTACATCTTCGCGCCGGACCGGAGGGCGGAGCGGCCAGCGGCGCATCTGGAACACTTCAAGGGAGTGCTGCACGTCGATGGCTATGCCGGCTTCGAGCGGCTGACGATACGGGGCGACGTCGTGCTCGCCGCCTGCTGGGCCCATACGAGGCGCAAGTTCTATGAGGTCGCGCAAGCCGAAGATACGCCGTTGGCACACGAGGCTCTGCGCCGGATCGCCGGCCTCTATGCTGTCGAAGCGCAGGTGCGCGGTCAGTCGTCGGCGCACCGGCTGGCCGCGCGACGGACGCTCGCCAAGCCGATCATCGACGGGCTGCAGATCTGGCTGGAAACACACCTCCCGCATCTGCCTGGCCGCGGAAAACTCGCCGAGGCGATGCGGTACGCACTCGCGCGCTGGAATGGGTTGACCCGATTCCTGTACGACGGCCGCATCGAGCTCGACACGAACCCGGTCGAGCGGGCCATCAGGCCGGTGGCGCTTGGGCGCAAGAATCATCTCTTCGCCGGCAGCGATGGCGGCGGAGCCCGTTGGGCGACGGTGTGCACGCTCATCGAAACCTGCAAGTTGAATGGCGTCGAACCATACGCCTATCTGCACGATGTTCTGACGCGGATGGTCGGCGGGCACCCAATCAACCGAATCGACGAGCTGCTACCGTGGGCTTGGAAGGCCGCGAATCACGTCAAGACCTGAGCGACGTGCGAAAACCGGACGCATACATCTGGGGTTCCTGAGCCGATGACCTCATGAGGAAATCACGAGCACAGCTGAAGGATCCAACCGTCTGCTCTCCGCATCACGGCAGACGCACTGCGTTTCCATTGCGAACGAACAAGCTGTCGGTTCGTGCCTTCAATCGAGCTGAGTTCTCGGCAGGCCGGTCATGCGATGGCCGCTCAGTTGTCGTCTTGGACGCTGCCGGCGTGCCTGCGGAATCGTCGCGAGTACGCGTTACGAACAGCGGCGCTTCCTGCCAGGTAACGAAGCGACGGCTGGCGGCGACGATGTCATCGGCCTGCCGCTCTCCAATCAGCGGCGCAAGAGTTGCCACGTAGAGTTGCGTCTCGTGCGGCAATGGCCGGCCTGTGGCCAAGTGGTCGTCGTAACGACCAGGACCTGCATTGTAAGCCGCCAGAAAACCCGGTGAGCCGTAGCGCTCATGAAGCTCCTGCAAGTATGCCGCGCCAGCAAGGATGTTGTCCCGCGGATCATAGGGATTGTCACCGAGATCATATCGGATACGCAAACCAGCCCAGGTTTCGGGCATGACCTGCATCAATCCCATTGCGCCTTGGGGCGAGAGAGCGAGCACGTCACCACCGCTTTCGATCGCCATCACCGCTTCGATCCAGAATGCCGGTACGCCAAATCGCTGGGCCGCTTCGCGTACGAAGCTTGCATAGGGTCCCGTGTCCGGAGAAGTCTTTCGCAACCCCGTGGTAGCTGATTGAGCTAGCGCCGTGTCCCCGGATGATACGACGATTGCGACAATGGGAATTGCGGCCATCGATACGATCAACCGGATGGTCTTGTGAAAGGTCTTGGCCGGGACGGACGAAGGGTCACGACGTCTCACGTACGATCGGGCGGGCACTTCATCTCGGCGCAACTTCATGATCATTCCTCCTTTGTCCAAACTGGATGAGCGCGGCCGGTGACAGCGGATCGCGGCAGTGGCCCGAAATACCGCCCGTCCAGCGAGTCCGCCGATCGCGAATTCATCAGGAAGAGTGCGTCGTCAGCGACGACGCGGCAGCCCTGCCAGACCGGCAAAGGTCGCCCTCTGCGATCACGCTCGCGCGCCATTCCGACAGCAACCATATCGACGGTGACGACGAGACCCTCTCGACAAACGGTCTGGCCGGGAAGCGCCAGCACATGTTTCAGCATGGGAACGCCGCGCGGCAGGTAGTTGCCGACCGCAAGGAAGGTGGTGAGCGGCTCCGGCGGCAATACAGCAACCAGTTCAGAAACATGCCGCGTTTCGGTGGTCTCCAGTAAGTATAGGCCGACGGGCACGCTGGCCGACGCGTTCCACAGAAGCATGCGATGCGGCTGCAAGAAGGCCGGCGCCACCAGGCTGACGACGCTCAACGCAATCAGCAAAACGCACACGTGGCGCATCACGGCTCGAGCCTCTGCCGCAGCAGCCAGGCCTTATGACGTGCCATCGTGTAGGGCCTCAACGCTTCCCCGACCGCCAGACGACCGTGGACATGGCGCCAGTAATCCGGTGCCGCGTCGGCGGGATCGACGCCCAGCGCTTCGACGATGTCGATCATCTGCAACACATGCTTGACCTTCGCCCAGCCGGAAGCGCGCAGCAGGATGTCCGCACCCGGCCGGACGTAGGGGATGGTTGCGCAGGCTTCGCTTAAGCGTACGGCGCGCAGGATATCGATACGCGAGGCGATCGTGCCGTAGTCGTTGGCGCCCCATCGCACGAAGCCAAATACGCTGCCTGGAGTAAAGGAGAGGACCCGCCTTCGTCGATCCAGGATCTGTTCATCTGCGGGCCGGCCGAAGCGGATCCATCGTTCGATCTGCTTCTCGAGCCACAACAATTCGACTTGCGTGAGATCGGTCATGCGCGACCTCGTGGCCGGATCGGACCCGCGTGCTTTGGTCTGTCCCTTCCCGGCGAGGCTGCGATCCCCGGCAGTGGACAAGTATGGAGCGTTAGACAGATTCCGAAGGAATCTGGGTTAGGAAAGTTAAGGAGGCGCCAAGCCGTTGTGGGCCAAAGGGAATCCGGCGATTCTGGTCCCCGATAGCACGAGGTTCCGGTCCCCGATGGCACGAGGGCCCACGTCCCCGAAAGCACGAGCCCGGTCACAGCTTGTCCCCAGAAGGACCTACCGGGCGCTGGATGAACGGGTCGCGCGGGATGGCCACGAACTCAAGCCGCTCAGCGCCGCGGAAGCCGCGCTCGATGCAAAGCCGATAGCCGGGCAGTGCCTGTCGGCGGACGATCTCACGCACATCGTAGGCGAAGTGCTTCAGCGACGAGAGGCTGCCGGACTTGGCGTGGAGATGCGAAAAATCGAAGCTCCACCCGTCAGCCTGACGGCCGCCGTGCTTGCGGACGATGCGATAAAGCCAGCGCTCCAGGCCGCCCGTCAGATCGAAGTACGCACGGTCGATCGTGAGCACGAGCGCGTCGTCCAGAACGCCGGCATAGAACCAGTCCGGGAGGATGAGCTCGAGACCGAGCGGACGACCGTGGACGTCCGCAGTCTCCTTCCATTCGTTGATCCAGGAGAAGCGATGGCGCCGCCGCTCTGCAGGTTGACGGATGGAAGTCAGCACGGTGGTGGACTGGAGACGGTCGAAGGCCGCCTTTAGGCGATCATAGTCTCGCGCGCCGGTGCCGCGTCCAACGAACGTCAAGATCTCATAAGGCGTGGCAGCCATCAGTCGCGATGTCTTCAAGCCGGCATCCCTCGCCTCGACGATTTGCGAAGCAGCCCAGATCAGCACATCGGCGTCCCAGATGGTCGCCATGCCGTGATCCGGTACGGCCTCGACCCGTATTGCGACCGTGCGTGTGCGATAGTCGATGGGCCGGACACGCTTCGACTTGGCGAGTGAGAAGAACGGGTAGGCCATGAGATCCTGGGCGTCACGCGGTGCGAGATCGCCGGGCAACGCCCTGAATAGGTCGAGTTGGTCTCGCTCGCTGATGCGCTTGTGCTTGAAGGTCACGTTTGGCCTCCGCTCAACGCCGAGTACGAGGAGTGTTGGCGAGCGGGTTCATGTGCGACTTTGCAGGCAGCACAGTCCCCGTCCCGGGATCGGAGGTCGACGTCTTGGCCCCGCGGTCGGCCCAGGCCTTGAGATCGTCGACCGCGTACACGACTCGACCTCCGATCTTCCGATAGGTGGGACCTGTACCGTAGGTTCGGTGTTTCTCGAGGGTCCGTCCGGAGAGGCTGAGAAAGCGTGCGGCTTCCGGCGTACGCAAAAAGCGCGGCGGCAGGCCGGCGGCAGGATCGGGCATACGGATGGCTCCGTGGTTGTGACGAGAGCCGTCGAGAGGCGACGGCGTAACGACGGTCACGGTGGCGGAGATTCGCGGGCCGGGAGGATGACGAACTGGCGCCTGAGGTTGGCGATACCCCCGCCTTGATATCGGGAGTGGCTAGCGGCTGGCGCGCAGCAGCTTTCGATAGCCGCCGTCCATCATGGCCACTGCATCGGCGACCAATCGGATCGTCTGGCCCCTTACTGATGAGGTCTTCCAGGGGAATCGCTCTACCGCTTCTGGGCCATAGAGCGCCCTTGCCACCTCGCGATAACTTGCGCCCTCCAGGTGACCGTCTAGTGCACGGATCATGGTTAGAAGCCGTCTGCGGAGACGCGCTGTGATCTGCCAGGCGGACGGAAGCGGGCCTGCGGAGTGGCGATCGAGGCGGCGCTTTAGGCGGAGCAGACCGGCGAGGCGAAGGAGAACGGTCTCATCCATGGGGACGAGCGCCGCCATTGGCACCGCTCGGCGCTCACCCTTGAGCCACAAGGAATGTGGGCCATCGGCATCATTCACGATGCAGCGCCGCTCTCCACCGTGCTGTAGATCTATCGATGCCGGCAAGCGGTCAAGTGCTTCGAAGCGGTAGGCGTCATCGAAACCCTCAGGTGCGGGAACGAGCAGCACGGCATGGGGAAGCAGCTCAGGCCGCCATAGAACTCCCGCGGCAGTCGCATCGAGTGAGGGGGCGCAGGCGAAAGGATAGCCCCCAATTGCCTCCTACCGTCTCCGGGCTCAACTCTGACTCCTCCGGATCTTCGTCGATCCGGTCGTAATCTTCCTGGTAGGCCGGATTGCGTCGCAGGAATTCCCACGCGAACCCGGCACGATCGAGGTCCTTCAACGCTTCGACATAGTCGGGCGACCTCCAATCGGGTCTCTTGGACATCAAAGACTCCGTTACGCGAACTCAGGGCTAACGGGCCCGAGCCTTTCATGCGACCAAGGGTTGTTGAAGAGCCCGAACGCCGAACGCGCGATGTCGTGCGAAGACGCCCCCAAGCGGGTATCTAAAGGTCCTTTCTTGGTCGCTAGCCCGTCAATTGCGCGATGCGCGCAAGAGATCACGGAAGCCCTTCTCGGTCATCCAATGAGCCCGGGACAAATGAGTGTCGTAGACCAAGCGTGCGCGATCGGGTTCCAGCTCCGGATCTAGCTGGAAGACAATACGCACGACTTCTCGCCAGTCTGCGGCCTCGGCCGCAGCGTCCAGCAAACGTAGATACGTCGCGAAGTGCCGCTCGTCGTACGGCGTGACCACGTCGCTTTCAGGAGGGCAGTCGTCAAAAGGAGGCGTCGTCATCTCAGGAATCGCAGCGAGGGAAGAACACTCGTCCGAACTCCAACCACCGCATAGTCACAGCCCAATGCCCATTGGCGATGCAAGCCAAGCATCACCTCCATCAACTTCTATGCTCACGAAGCGCATCGTAGAGACTATTGCAGCCTGATCTGCATAAAAGCATAGAGACGTCGCCGCGCCAGCAAATTTGGCCGCGTATTATAGTACGTGGCGCCAGAATACGCGATTGCCTCCTATCCTGCGGATGGACATTCGCAAGGTGTTCGGCGCCAACGTCCGTGTCTATCGACTGGCAGCGGGCCTCAGCCAGGAGGCGGTCGCCGCTCGCATGGGTGTGGACCGGGCCTACGTCAGTGCGATCGAGCGAGGGCTGCAGAACGTCACTCTCCTGACGATCTTGCAAGTGGCAGAGTCCCTGGACGTCCGTCCGGCTGACCTGCTTGTGGAATCGCTTCAGAAATCACGGTCGTGAACACGAGGGATCGTTACCGTCAGGCAAAGACACCCTTCCCTCGCTTCAGCCGAAGGGTGGTTTGGTGCGGCCGCCAACCTTCCTAAGCGGCCTCTTAGAGCACGGTGCGGCGCAGCCGGATGCGCCACCTGATCCCGCTCTTGATATGAAGCTCGCCGAACGCCTGCCAATTGTTTATCAGTCTGCTTCCGGCGGCCATCTTCAGACTGCCGCCCTCCGCGCGAACATGTACATGATGCCGTGGCGGCGTAAGAGCGGCTGAGAGACCGCAGGCGCAAGAGACCGTAGGGCTTTGGCGCGTCGCCGCCAAAGCCAGATGTTGCCGACCGCCGCTGCCAGGAACAAGGGCGAAACCAAGTAGCCCAGCGAGGGCCAAGCCTACACCTCTTGCCGCGAACAGGGCGACGAGGGAGTTGGCGAAATGAAGCCACAGCAGGCAGCCTGTGCGCTTCGAGTTCGCTGCACCACTGTCTATCCGTAGTATTATTCAATCGAGTATAGCGAGGATGGGCATGGCGGACGCGGCGGCTCAGGGAACGGAAAAGCGGGAATCGGTTGGTGCCTTCGCCGGCGGCGTCGGGGTCCGTGCGCTGGGTGGGTTGATCGGACTGGGCGGCGCGGAGTTCCGCCTACCGCTGCTGATCGGCGCCTTCCGCTTCGGCGCGCTGGAAGCCGTCATCGTCAACAAGGCGATGAGCCTGATCGTGGTCGCCTCGGCCCTGCCGTTCCGTACCAGTACCGTCTCATTCGCCACCATCGGCAGTCACTGGATGATCGTCGCCAACCTGTTGGCCGGCAGTCTGCTCGGCGCGTGGATCGGCGCCTCTTGGGCGACGCGGCTGGAATCCGAGACGCTGTTTCGCGTGCTGGCGCTGCTGCTGGTCGCGATGGCCGCCGTACTGCTGCTCGGCCATGGCTCGGAGGGCGGTGGTGCACCGCTGTTTTTTCAGGGCCGTTGCAGGTCGTCGCGGGCGTCGTTGCGGGCTTCGCCATCGGCGTCGTCGCCTCACTGATGGGCGTTGCCGGCGGCGAACTGCTGATCCCAACGCTGATCCTGCTGTTCGGTGCCGACGTGAAGCTGGCCGGAAGCCTGTCGCTGGTCGTCAGCCTGCCCACGATGCTGATCGACTTCGCACGCTACAGCCGCGACAGCACCTTCGCTGTGCTGTCGCGAAACGGCCGCTTCGTTCTGGTTATGGCGCTAGGCTCGATCGCCGGCAGCTTCATCGGCGCAATGCTGTTGGGCGTCATCGGCTCGACCTATGTGTTGCCGCTGCTGGCCGCGATCCTCGTCATCTCGTCGGTCAAGGTTGGCGGCACAAATAGGCGCCGTCAGGCTGGCAGTGTCGTTACCTCGCCGTGCCCAGCGTCTCGATGATGCGGCAGTCGGCGATGGTGCCGCGGCGGCACTGGCCGATCATGTCCTGCAACTCCGACTGCAGCCTCTTTAGGTCGGCAATCTTGTCCTCGACCTCCTTCAGGTGCGCGTTGGCGATCCGGTCGACCTCGCCGCACGAGCAGGCGCGATCGTCGGAGAGGCGCAGCAGTGCGCGCACCTGGTCGAGCGAGAAGCCCAGCGCGCGCGAGCGGCGGATGAAGCGCAGCCGCGCCAGATGCGAGGGGCGGTAGGCGCGGTAGTTGCCCTCGGTCCGCTCCGGCGGCGACAGAAGCCCGATGCGCTCGTAGTAGCGGATCGTCTCGGCCTTGGTCTGCGTGGCGGCCGCGAGCTTGCCGATCGTGAAACTGTCCATCCCGGCTTGACCCTCTAGTAACTACAACCCCTACGTTGGGCTTGTCGCAAACGTCGTCAAGGTGCGTCATGGCCTGCTGTCAGTCGCCGGAATGCCCGAGTTCGCAAAGCCTCAACAGCCCGAGGTGGCGGCGCGCGCTGTGGATCGCGCTCGCGATCAACGCCGGTTTCTTCCTGATCGAGATCGTGGCCGGTGCGGCTGCCGGCTCTGTTTCGCTGCAAGCCGATGCTCTCGATTTCCTGGGCGACGCCGCCAACTATGCCGTCAGCCTTGGCGTGGCCAGTATGGCGCTGACCTGGCGGGCGCGCGCCTCGCTGCTGAAGGGCGCGACGCTTGGCGTGTTCGGCGTGTGGATTCTGGGCGCCACGTTCTACAACGTCTTCGCCGGTCGCGTGCCCGATGCGCATACGATGGGCATCATCGGCTTCTTCGCGCTGCTGGCCAATCTGTTCGTGGCGGTGATGCTTTACCGGTTCCGCGAAGGCGACAGCAACATGCGGTCCGTGTGGATCTGCAGCCGCAACGACGCCATCGGCAACATGGCCGTCATGCTCGCGGCGCTCGGCGTGTTCGGCAGCGGCACCAGCTGGCCCGATCTCGCGGTCGGTTCGATCATGGCGCTGCTTTCCCTCTCGGGTGCGTGGCAAATTTGCCGGCACGCTTTGTCGGAACTGCGGGAAAGTGCCAGCGACGGCACGCCTTATGAGCTGAGCCGTCGGAACGTCGCGTAGCTGAACCGTTGCTCCGCTCCCCACGGCGTCTCGTGCGTTTCGTTGGCCTCGCCTGTCAGGCTAAACGTCGGCCCGAGGCGCGTCGCCAATGTCTCCGGACTGTAGCGTTGTACCGGAAGGCCGCTGCATTTCTCGGGGCCGTCCAGGGCGAACGTCGCCATGACGACGGTGGAGCCGGGGGAGGTGCCTGTCCGTAGCGCAGAGAGGTAAGCCTCCTGCTGGGCGGGTTCGGTCAGGAAGTGGAAGACCGCGCGATCATGCCAGACATCATAGGCGCGAGCTGGGCGCCAATCGGTGATGTCGGCGACGATCCAGGCGACCTTGCTGTCATCTCCTCTCAGGCGACTTCTGGATTTCACCAATGCCGCTTCAGCGACGTCGAGAACCGTCAGGTCCGTGTAGCTCTGGGCAATCAGATCATCGACCAGCCTCGACGCCCCGCCGCCGATGTCGACAATCGCCGACGCCGGATTTGGCGCGGCCGACGCGATCAGTTCAAGCGACTGCACCGAGTGCGGCTGAAACCAGCTCACCGCCGTTTCAGCCTTCGTCGTGTAGACTTCTTCCCAATGGCTGCGCGTGCCGCTCATCGGTGCTCCCTTCATCCAGCGACACGCGCCGGCAGCTTCTGGAGTTAAGCCGCATCCTCCGGCGGGATACAGTCCAAATTTCAAGGACACAGGGAGGCTCAAGTGCAATCGTAAGCCGACGTCTCGTTGGTGACGCTCTCGGCAATCTGCGTTACTTCTGGATGGCAATCCGCGTGGCGCGTACCCACACGAAAGTAGGCATCCTCGCGCCCGTGATGAGCGGGGACCCGCTTCTTGACGCACCATCCGTGCACACCTCAACTGCTGGAGTGGTCCCGATCTTTCTGCCAGTCATGTGGCTGTTCGCGATCTATTGGAACGCCACGGCCGCTGCCTCGCTGGGTTTTGCTTGGGTGATCGGACGGATTGCCTATTTCGTCGGCTATGTTGCCGAGGCACGCCGCCGGTTTCCAGGCTTCTTCATTCCGTCGCTTGCCGCCGCAGCTCTCTTGCTCGGGGCCGCCGGCCGCATCCTGTATCTGACCTGGGCCTGAGAGGGTAGCCGGCGGATGACTGTCACCGTCGACCTCCTGGCCCGCAGCATCGCGCGGGAAATCCACGACTAAACGAGCGGCGAGCAGATGTGGGGCGGCGCCGATTACTCAGCGGTTGCGGTTGTCGGATGCTGCATGTGTAGAGAAGGCCATCCAGTTTGCCGAGATAATGGGCTGGATCGATTGCGACGGCGAGCAGGGCTTGCGTGTTACCGACGTCGGCTCACGCCTCGTCACTTCGACATGAGGCGAAACCCGGCGATCGACACCATGCCCGCCAGAATGAATCGGACTGCCTGCTCGGAGATGCGTTGGGTGAATGCAGCGCCCACGACCGCGCCCAGCAGGGCAACGGCGGCGTAAAGCGGAAACTCCGCAGCGACCGATTGCCCGGCGCAATGAGTGCCGATCAAGCCGGTAATCGAGTTGCCCAGGATGAAGGGCGCAGACAGGCCCGCGGCTTCCTTGGGCCGTGCCCAGCCCAGCACGATCAGCGCCGGCGCCACGAACACGCCGCCGCCGATTCCCGACAGGCCCGAGAGTAGGCCGGCCGCTCCACCCAATGCCGACAGACCGGCCGTCGATGGCGAAACAGCCCAGCGAGCCGCCTGCGGACGCATCACCATCAGCAGCGCTGTCGCCAGCAGCAACGCGCCGGTTACAAACGCGTAGAGGCCGGCGGGGAGCGCCACAAGTCCGCCGACGAACGCCGCCGGCAGCGCCGGGGCCGCGAGAGCGGTGAGCCTGCGCCAATCGATCAGGCCGAGCGCATGCAGGCGCCAAGTCGTGTAGGACGCCGCGACGATGTTCATAGCCAACGCCGTTGGTCGGAGCTCGACGATCGGAACACCCGCGACCGCCATGACGGCGAGAAACCCCGTCCCGCCCGCCTGGCCGACGCTGGCATAAACCGCCGAAACAGCAAGAAGAGAAAGCGCGACAAGCATCCCGCGAAGATACCTGATGCGGTCACTATTTTCTCGTCATCTCGTCGGTGAGGGTATTGCGGCATATTCCTCAGTGCGAACCGCGCTCTCAATCAGTACTAATGAGCGTAGGCTCTAGGACGTCACGCTTTTAACGGTGGGGGAGATTGCGTAGGCCCTCAGCGTGCGTCCTGCTGGCTTGATCGTTGAGTTTGCAAAGAAATCGAAGTTCCGTAAGGGATCGTCACCGTCAGGTGAAGACGCCATTCCCCTGCTTCATCCGAAGGGCGGCTTTGTGCGGCTGCCAACCTTCCAATCGGCCGCATAGAGCCCGGTCCGGCGTAGCCGGATGCGCCAACTCCCCTCAACCGATTACGTGCCGCGCAGTCGGCAAGGGCTGTCAGCGTGCCGCAATCCATATCCACGGTCATTGCGCTGGGTGGCGCGTCTGTCCCGAAGCTGACTGCCTTAAGAAAAGAAAAACCCCGCCCGGCGAACCGGGCGGGGCTTCAGGATGCGGGATTATTCGCCGTTCTTCTTGCGGCTGCGCGACCAGATCAGGCTGAAGCCCTCGCCATCCTCGTCGTCGAACAGATTGGCGAAGATCGGCGCGTTGAAGCTCGGATCGTCGAGCTTGAGCGAGAGGTAGTCGCGGCCCTCGTTGGAGCGCTTCGACCAGGCAGCCCCGATCTCGGCGCGACCGACGAACACCCGGTGGCTGGGGGCGTTGCCGTTGCTGCGGTTAGCCTCGGGGACGATGCGCACGCCCCTCGCCTGGACACTGAGCGTGACGATCTCGCCCTGGTACTCGTTGCCGGACTTCTTGAAGGTACCGATGTTGGCCATGTGACTTCTCCTGTGCTGTTTCGAGCCCCGCGACCATCGCGGCCTCGATGGCGATCTGCAGGCCCGAGGCGATCGACGCCGCACCCGTTCACGGGCCGGAGCAGAGCGGAGGATGGCGGCGGGGCGACTTTCTTGCCTCGCGAGGAATGGGCGAAGCCCAGGGGAAGAAAGTCGAACCGCCGCCGTTGCGGCTCAGGCGATCGAGGCGCAGCCGTCCTCTGGCCAGATCAGCCAACGAGAGGCCGAGGGTCGCGCGCCGAACAGCTCCTCGGGAGAAGTCATGACCAACTTGACGGTCCCTGCGGAAGAGGACCGGCACACCGGGCGAAGAGACGGCGGCCATAGCGTAGAAACAGGACGGCATCGTCCCAGCTCAACGGATCGCAGACGCACCTCGCCTTCATCCTGTCGGCTTGCCAGAGAAACGGCGCCTCGGAGTGGTCATAGAGGGCGTGCGTTCGACAGTCGCGTCGGGACAAGCGTTCACCACGCCGATCTTCGTCAACCTGTTCGATGAAGAGGTCCAGTAGCGTCAGCGCCCCTGGTCGTGCAGTCGGCCGTCAGCAGGCGAGGAAGCACTCCCCGCGCCCCGCGCGTCCGGCGACGGGGCCAACAACGCCAATCGCGAGAAAGCCGTACAGCCGGAGACAACCGCGCCGACCGCGGCGAATGCCGTCTGCCAAACACTGCCGACCATGCCGATGTCCGCCAAGGCAAATGACACTTGATAGCCGGCGATTGCAGCGGGAACGCCATAGAGCACGCCGAAGATGGCGCGAATAAGCGGCGTGCGCGTGCCCGCAAAGGCGAATTGTCCAAACGCCAAGGTCGCGCTGCCCACCAGCAATCCGACAGTGATCGCACCGGTGACACCAGCCCCGCTGTGAAACGCTGCCAATCCTGCGGTGGGTCCGGCGAAGGTGGGAAGCGCATAGATAGCCAGCGTAAACAGTAGCCGGCAGAAGAAGCCAAGCCCAACGATGCTGAGTACGATGCCGAGAGCAAGCATGGTGGATCTCCGTGACCAGGGTCGAACGGTCGCGCCTTCCACCACCACCATGGCGCCGCCGGATCTTATCAGGACTGAAAGTGGCAGAAGAGAGACTTTTGGTTGCAAATGAGCGACGCTTAATGCCCTGACTTCGAGGAACCGCATTCCAGCCAAGGGGGAAAGATGGCGAGGGTCCGCCGCAAGAACGACCTGCCGGTCTCGAAGATCCGCCGCTATCTGGAGCCAGGCCCAATCGTGCTGGTCACATCGGCGCATGGCGACGAGCGCAACATCATGACGATGGGGTGGCACACAGTGATGGAATTCACGCCGTCCCTCATCGGCTGCGTGATCGCCGGCGGCAATCACAGCTTCGGCCTGATCCGGCGCAGCAGGGAATGCGTCATCAACCTTCCCACCACGGCGCTCATCGATGAGGTCGTCGGTATCGGCAACACGTCAGGGGCGCAGATCGACAAGTTCGAGAAGTTCAAGCTGACGCCTCAAAAGGCACAGGAGGTCAATGCGCCGCTGATCGCCGAATGCCACGCCAGCTTCGAATGCCGGCTGGCGGACGGCCGCCTGATCTCGAAGTACAACTTCTTCATCTTCGAGGTGGTAAAGGCGCATGTCGCGGCATCGCCGAAGCATCCCGAGACGCTTCATTACACCGGTGACGGCGTGTTGGTGATCGCCGGCAAGGTCATCAGCCGGCGATCGCAATTCAGACCGGGAATGCTGTAAAAGCCTGCGACCTACAGAAGCCCGAGCGAGCGGAAGGAAGCATGATTGCCGTGCCCGATCACGACATGGTCATGCAGCTCGATACCGAGAGCCTGGGCGGCCGCTTTCAATTCCCGCGTCATCCCAATGTCATCCCGCGACGGCTTTGAATCGCCGGACGGATGATTGTGAACAACGATCAAAGCGGAGGCGTTTAGAATCAACGCTCGTTTGATGACCTCCCGTGGGTAGACGGGCGTGTGATTGACGGTTCCCCGCTGCTGCACCTCGTCAGCGATCAGATTGTTCTTGGTATCGAGAAACAGGATTCGGAACTGCTCAACCTGCTCGTAAGCCATTGCCGTCTGCAGGTAGGCTATCAGCGCCTGCCAGTTGCTGAGCACGGGACGCCTGCGCACTCCGGCTTCGGCCATGCGGCATGCGATGTCGCGAACAAGCCGAAACGCCGCGATGTTGCGGCCCGTCAATCCGAAGGCGCGAAGCTGTGCCGCTTCGGCGGTGATGACATGGCCAATGCTCGGAAAGTGCTGCAGGAGGGCAGAAGCTCGCTCGCTACCTTGCGAGGAAGCCAGCAAGCCGGCGAGCAGATCCTGCTCCGTGGTCTCTGTCGACGGCAGAACGGCAAGATTGCCATTCCTGATGGGGCCTTGGCGCAGCGACGCAGATGCAGAGGTCACAG
Source organism: Reyranella sp. (assembly GCF_965249915.1). Classification (GTDB taxonomy): domain Bacteria; phylum Pseudomonadota; class Alphaproteobacteria; order Reyranellales; family Reyranellaceae; genus Reyranella. The sequence goes on along the minus strand of NZ_OZ252257.1, from coordinate 5,880,650 downwards.
TTGATATAGGCATGGATAATGTCCCGGAGAGCCGTAAAGGGCGAGCCGCTGCCCGCTCTCTCTTGAGGCCTGGCGGCTCACCCGCTCCCGGCCTTCCTCTTGCTCTTACGGGTCGGCCGTCCCCGTGGGCGCAGGAAAGAGGTGGCGCTCACGCGCCACCCGAACCAAAGCGCCAGACCGGGATGCCCAGCTTGCGTGCCTTGTCGGCGAGGTTTTCCTGGATGCCAGAACCTGGGAACACGATGACGCCGATCGGCAGGACTTCCAGGATCTGGTCGTTGCGCTTGAAGGGTGCGGCCTTGGCGTGACGGGTCCAGTCGGGCTTGAACGGAACGTGGGTGACCTTGCGGCTGTCGGCCCAGCGAGCGGCGATGCGCTCGGCGCCGGTCGGTGAGCCGCCGTGCAGCAGCACCATGTCGGGATGCTTGGCGCGAACCTTGTCGAGCGTCGCCCAGATGAGCTGGTGGTCGTTGAAGTCGGCACCGCCGGTGAAAGCGATCTTGGGACCGACCGGAACGAGAAGTTCCGTCTCGGCGCGGCGCCGCGCATTCAGAAACTCGCGACTGTCAATCATCGCGGCAGTGAGAGCCCGGTGATTGACCATCGAGCCGGTGCGTGGCCGCCAGGTCGAGCCGGTGTGGACCTCGAAGCGCTCGGCGGCTTGGTCCCGGAAGATTTCCATGGCATTGCGACGCTCGATCAGGGTCAGGCCCTCGGCGACGAGACGCTCCAGCTCGACCGAGCGGACCTCCGAGCCGTTCTGCGCCTTCTGGCTGCGCCGCTGCGCCTGCTCGTTGCCGTCGAGCTCGCGCTCGATCCGGTCGACGGCGCGATGGAACAGGTTGACGGCCGACCAAAGCAGGTCCTCGAGATCGGGTTCGAGACGGGTGTCGGTGAGGGTTGAGACCAGCGCATCGAAGATGTCGACGGCGGCGCCGGTGATGGCGTTGGCTTCCGGCAGCGGGCGGGGATCGGGCTCGTCCTGGAAGGGACGGTGGCCAAAGAGCTGCAGCTCGGTGAGGACGTTGTCGGTCGGGGATGAGCCGTGCACGGGCTCGAAGTCAGGATCGTTGTGGGTCGCCATGATGCTGTCCTTTGTCGGATCGGCCGCGCCCATCGCGGCCTTCGTGGGCGTCGACAGACGGCGGGCAGCCCGGTCCCGCACCGCGCTTGCGGCCGGAGCGCAGCGGAGGGCGGCGGGCCGAGGCTTTCTTGCCTCGCGAGGAATGCCGGCGCAGCCGGCAGGGGAAGAAAGCCACAGGACCGCCGTTGCGGGACCGGGCTGCCTGCCGTCCGATCGCCCCTCTAGAAGGCCGGGGCGCGCTCCCGTCCGGTCCGAAGGGCAGAAGAGCGACCGAGCACGAATCGATTCACTTGCCAGTGCTCATCCCGTTACGGCCGAGTCCAGGAAGCGAACCACGTCCTTCGGGACGAGCTGCCGGTGCACCGATGCCCGGAGCCCTTCGATTCCCAGGCGGCGGAGATCGTCATTGAAGTCGTCGGAGTACGGCGACAGGGCCAACGACTCGATCCCGGCGGCGTCGGCGCGATTGCACAGCGTGGCCATCGCAGCATTACCGGCCGGGTCGGAATCGTGAGCGACATAGAGACGGCGCAGTGTCGTTGGAACCAGCAGTGCTGCGAGATGGTTGGCCGAGAGGGCGGCGACCATCGGCAGAGTCGGCAGGATCATGCGCAGGGACAGCATGGTCTCGATCCCCTCCCCGGCGGCCATGACGTCGGCGGCCATGCCGAAGCGAACTCCGTGCCCTAGAAGGTGCCCCATGGCCCGTCGCGGTGAAGCGATCGGCGCCTTGTCGCGTCCGGAGGGATCGAGCCAGGTACGGTGTGCGCCGGTGACCGTGCCGCCCAGATCGGTGACAGCGGCGATCAGTGCCGGCCAGGTCTCGGTCGGGCTGTCCTCGTCGGGCCGGTAGTAGCAGCGTGGATGGAAGCGCAGTGGGTCATCGTGAGCCACGGTCGTGATTCCGCGACTGTGCAGGTAGGCTTGAGCCAAGGTGCCCGTGATCGGCCGGGACATGGCATAGAGACGCCGAGCAGACTCAGGCGAACCGCGTGGCGCAGGAAGGCGCTGAAGCTGAGGAGCGATCTGGTCCGGTGGCAAGGCCAGGAAAGTCCGTGCCTCGTCCAGGGTATCGCGCAGGCGGTCAAACCCGCGATTGAGGGCGATCAGGTCCAGAAGATCGCCATGCTGTCCCGTGGCGGAGTCGGTCCAATGCCCGGCCGCACCCTTGCCATGGTCCGGGCCGCTCAGGCGCACGAACAGGCTGCGGCCCCGGCTGTTGGCGACATCGCCGACCAGCCAGTAACGGCCCTCGCGACGGCCATTGGAGAGATAGTGATGGCAGACTGCCTTGGCATTGCGCGCGAGGCGCCGGGCGAGCTCCGCGGCGGGCGATGGCACGACTGCCTCCTCATGCCGCTGCCCGATCGGCGATGCGCACGATCGGGTAGCGTTCCATCAGCGCCGCCAAGATCTCCGGACCATTGGCGCCGGTCGGCACGAATAGCCGCAGCTTCCAGGCGATGATCTCGGACATCAGCCCCATCGCTTTCAGGCGATCGACCATGCCGTCCGTGAAGCCGAAGAGTTCCACCCGGAACAGGCCCATGACCTTGGCGCGGCGAAGTGACAGCCCGTTCTGGAGTTCGAGGATGGTCCGACCATCAAGCACGGCGGTCCAGGCATCCGCCGGCGCGAGGCTCACGCCATCGGCGCAGACGGCTTGCGCCACCCAGGCCGGCGAGACCAGCCGGCCGATGACACGCTCGCCGGCATCGGTCTGCAGGCGGTAGACCCGCGTGGACTCGTCCGGCAGGCGCTTCCAGATCGGCAGCAGTAGCCCCGTGACGATATGGAGCTCGCTCTCCGTGAAAGGCGGTATCTCGGCGAGTTCCCGTGTCCAGGCTTGAGCAAACGCCGCTCGATCCGACCGTTGCCAGTGCGACTGTTCGAGCGCCGCTACCGAAAGGGCGGTCCGCTCCATCGGCCGCAGCAGGCGGACGCGGCGTTCGACCTCGCCATCGTCCAGCATGACGCTGGGCGTCGGGACCTGTACGGCCGCCCGGCCGGACTGCGCATTCACGAGCAGGACCGCACGCGGATCGCTGGTTCTGTCCAGTGCCTCGACCAAGGCAAGCGGCTGATTGCGCTCCCGACGGCGGACAGTGAATACCTGCGTCTCGGCGCCGCTCGTCGGATGGACATGGACCACTTCGCGCTTCGTCACCGTCAGGCTCTCAGCAGTCAGCGTCTCGACGCCGACATCGTAGGTCCCGGATGCCTGCGCTCCCTCGATCTTCGCCCGCAGCAGATCCTCGAACACGCCGAACAGCGTGTCTTGCAGGTCGATGGTGAGGGCCAGCAGGCGATTGAGGAAGGTCGTGATCGGCGGCAGCTCCTCGCGCAGACTGCCGTCCTGGTCCGTGAGATGCAGTCCGGTGGCTGCCTGGAAGGCCTCCAGCGAGCAGCCCTCGACCTTGCCGGAGAACAGCAACAGGTAGAGTTGGCGCAGCGCCGCCCGACCGTAGGGCGATTCGAGATTGTCGTCGGCCCGGAACAGACCCTGACCACCCGTCTGGCGCTGGCCCTTGGTGATGGCACCCAGCGTGTCGAGACGCCGGGCGATGGTCGACAGGAAGCGCTTCTCGGCCTTCACGTTGGTGGCGATCGGCCGGAACAGGGGCGGCTGTGCCTGGTTGGTGCGGTTGCTGCGCCCCAGCCCCTGGATGGCTGTGTCCGCCTTCCAGCCTGACTCCAGCAGGTAGTGGACCCGCAGCCGCTGGTTCCGGGCTGAAAGGTCGGCATGGTAGGAACGGCCGGTACCACCGGCATCGCTGAACACCAGGATGCGCTTCGCGTCGTCCATGAAGGCCTGCGCCTCAGCGAGATTGGCGGAACCCGCCCGGTTCTCGACGCAGAGCCGGTCGCCCTTCCGAACGATCCGCCGCGATCGGCCGGTTACTTCGGCGACCAGCTCGGTACCGAAGCGCTGCACGATCTGGTCGAGCGCACCCTGTACGGGGGCGAGCGAGGCCAGCCGCTCGACCAGGCGGTTACGCCGGTCGACGGCGTCGCGGCACTGCACGGGCTGGCCGTCACGATAGACCGGCCGTGAAGAGAGATTTCCGTCGCCGTCCGTGAAGGGCTCGAACAGTTGGGTCGGGAAGCTGTGCGCTAGATAGTCGAGCACGTACTCGCGCGGCGTGATGTCGACTTGCACGTCGCCCCACTCCTCGGTCGGAATGTCGGAAAGCCGGCGCTCCATGAGCGCTTCGCCAGTGGAGACGATCTGAATGACGGCGGCATGTCCGGCCTCGAGATCACGCTCGATCGCGCTGATCAGTGTCGGCGTCTTCATCGAGGTGATCAGGTGCGAGAAGAAGCGCTGCTTGGCGGATTCGAAAGCCGAGCGTGCCGCGGACTTAGCCTGGGCATTGAGCGTGCCGCGCTCGCCGGTGACGTTGGCGGCCTGCATGGCGGCGTCGAGGTTGTTGTGGATGACCTGGAAGGCGCCGGCATAGGCGTCGTAGATGCGGATCTGCTCGCGCGACAGCGCATGCTCGACCAACTCGTACTGTAATCCCTCGTAGGACAGTGATCGTGACGCGTAGAGGCCAAGCGCCTTGAGGTCCCGAGCAAGAACCTCCATTGCCGCTACGCCACCGGCCTCAATCGCCTGCACGAACTCGGCGCGCGTGGCGAACGGAAAGTCCTCGCCGCCCCACAGTCCGAGCCGCTGCGCGTAGGCGAGATTGTGCACAGTGGTGGCCCCGGTGGCCGACACATACACGACCCGGGCATTGGGCAGCGCATGCTGCAAACGTAGGCCGGCACGGCCTTGCTGCGACGGCGCCTGGTCGCCGCGCTCACCCTTGCCTCCGGCAGCATTGGCCATGGCGTGGCTCTCGTCGAACACGATCACTCCGTCGAACTCCGACCCCAGCCAATCGACGATCTGCTGGACCCGCGAAACTCTTTCCTCGCGTGCGTCGGTCCGTAGCGTGGCGTAGGTGGAGAAAAGGACGCCCTGCTCCAAGCGGATCGGCGTGCCCTGGCGAAAGCGGGACAGTGGCGTCACCAGCAGGCGTTCCATGCCCAGGGCCGACCAGTCGCGCTGGGCGTCCTCGATCAGCTTGTCGGACTTCGACACCCACACCGCGCGTTTGCGACCCTGCAGCCAGTTGTCGAGCAGGATGCCGGCGACCTGGCGACCCTTGCCGGCACCGGTGCCGTCGCCCAGCATCCAGCCCCGCCGGAAGCGAACGGCGCCCTCGGCCCCATCGGGTGCGGCCGAGACGAGGTCGAAGGTCTCGTCGACCACCCACGATCCGGCGAGATGCCCGAGGTGTGCTTCGCCGGCATAGATGACGCTCTCGAGCTGCGCGTCCGACAACAGACCGTCGCCGATGACATTGGCCGGCAGGCTTGGCCGATAGCTCGGCTTAGGCGGCGCGACGGACGCCATCGCCGCCGACTGCACCAGCCGTGTCGGATGGGACCGCGCACCGGCAATCCGGATCGACTGCAGCTCATATTCTTCGTACAGCGTCTCGGTAAGGCTGCCGCCCTCGGCCGGCTTCCAGTCCACGGTCTCGTAGGCGAGCTCCGTACCCACTCGTTCAAGCGAATCGCCGGCAACGGCGCGCGGCTGCCGGGCGGGCTTGCGATGCGACACGACCGTGACGGAAGGGACGGATGCAGGAAGCACGGTGCCATTAAGAGGCAAGCGTCCCGGAACATGGGACGTCACCCACTGAAGCAGCGTCGCGACATCAGGTGCCATGCCCGGTGATGCCGGAAACGACCTCGGATCATCCGCCGGTATGCGGTCGATGACCGTCAGCCGAGTCTGGACCGCGGTACCGTGGCGAGCATAAACGCGACCATCGACGGCAGCGCTAAACACGACACGGCCGCGTTCCTGAAGGCGGACGAAGGCCTCGCGCCACAATGGATGGTCCGGCGAGAAGCTGGCGCCGGTGATCGCGACCAGGCGTCCGCCGTGGGCGAGTCGCGTAAGCGCCGACGAGACATGGCGCAGAGCAGCGTCTGGAACGGCACCGTCGACATTCACCGCGACCGAGAACGGCGGATTCATCAGCACGACACTCGGCCGCACAGCATCGTCGAGATGGTCGTGGATGTGTGCCGCGTCGTAGCGTGTGGTCGCCACATTCGGAAACAGCCGCCGGAGCAAGGCCGCACGGGTCTCTGCAAGCTCGTTCGGGACAAGTCTGCTCCCCGCGAGCTCGGCGAATATGGCGAGCAGGCCCGTGCCAGCTGAAGGCTCGAGCACGAGATCGGCCAGGCCTATCGAAGCAGCGGTCGCGGCGACAAACCCGAGCGCCAGCGGCGTCGAGAATTGCTGCAGCGCCCGGCTCTCCTCGGAGCGCCGCGTGTGGATGGGGAGAAGTGCCGCGATCCTGCCGAGCATGGACAGTTCGGAAGCTGGTGACCCCGCCCGTGCCCGAATGGCCGGGCCGAACTTACGCATGAACAGCACGGTCGCCGCCTCGCAGGCATCGTAGGCGGTCTTCCAGTCCCAGGCGCCGGCTGAGTCGGAACCGCCGTAGGCGTGCTCCATGGCGGCGCGCAGCGTAACCGCATCGATGCGGCTGCCACGCTCAAGATAAGGGAGAAGAAGGTGTGCGGCCGCGGCAATGCCGGCGGACGGATCCGCAGGAACGCCAGCGAGCGAGCGCAGCGGCGCGGGTGCGGCCGCCGGGAGGGAGACATTCGACATGGAGGAGACCTCGGGAGAGCGGGAACGGTCCGAACCGGGAGGCGCTCTCTCTGGACCCCGCCGGCTCAAATCCGTTCCGGCCGTCCTCTCCCTCTCGCCTTGCGCGACGAATGCGAGGAATCTCTCAAAGGAAAAGCCCGGCACGGCGGCCGGGCTTTTCCAACGATTGGCGAAGACACCGCGGGCGGCCTCGCCCGGCCGCGGCGTTCACGCTATTCCGCAGCGATGGGATGAGGCTCGGACTCGTCAGTCGCGGCATCCCCTTCGCCGGCGGCGAGGAAAGCGGGAAGCTCCTCGGCCGACTCGGCAGGTGTGTCCGACACGTCCCCGCTGTCGGCGATTCGCAGTGGGGCAGGCAACCAGCCCGTACCCTCAAGCAGCCGCTCGGCCTCCTTCGCCATCTCCGCCTTCTTCAGATGGTCGATGAGCTGTGCTGCCTGATCGCCCTTGGCCTCCCGCACCGCTTCCAGGATGCGGGGCTTGGTGACACGGCCGAGATAGTTGTCGACCGTGGGCCGCCAGCCGGCCTCGACCATGTCGAGACCGACGGCACGGGCCAGCCGGTCGGCCTGGGCGATGCGCTGCTGCACACCGTGCGCCGAGACGCCCGGCCCACCGTAGCGGTCACCCTTCTCATAGAGGGCGTTAACGCCGAACGAGACGCAATGCGCGAGCAGCGCAGCACGACGTGCATCGTCGAGCGAGGCGAGCCAGTCCCACAGCGCGTCGTCTTCCTTGGACAGCTCGGCCTTCCAGGCTTCGTGCCGATCGGCGACTGCCTTGGCCGAGGGGCTGTCCTTCAAATCGGTCGACTGGGCAGGGAAGAACACATGCCGCACCGAGGCTTCCAGGGAGGCGCCGGGAGCGCTGTGCTGGAAGGTGTCGAGCCAAAGCTTGTGCAGCAGCGCCGTGAAGGCGACCTGCGGGTTGTTCGCCACCGCGTCCCGCAGCGCGAGGGTGCGATGAGCCGTCAGCTCGCTCACGAGCCGTTCCGGGAGCGGCTTGATCGTGTCGTCGTCACCGTCGTCCTCCGGCTGGTCGCCTCCGATGGTGATGACGGTACGTTGGGCGGGAGTGGCAAACGCTGTCTCAGCCGCCCCGCCGGTCTCGCCTTCCTGCAGGTCTTCGCTGCCGACCTGCATCGGCTCGTCCTCCGGCCGGACATAGCCGCGATCGGCAGCGAGGTGTCCGTCTGCTGCGATGCTGACAAACACACCGGCACGCGCGATCGCGGCCGGCTCGTAGCGAACCGGACGGCTGTCGAAGGCGGCAAGCGCTTCCTCGATCTCGCCCAGCCGCGCGTCGACCTCGTCCGGCAGCTCGTCGGCACCTTCGTACTCGCTTTCGAGTTTGGCCTGCTCGGCGGTCAGAGCGTCGAACGTCGCCTGTTCGTCGGGCGTGAGCTCGACCTCCACCCCGTCGAGCCGCCGAAGATGCCGGGCATGGCCATACTGGAAATCGACGGCCACCTCGATCCATTTCCAGCCTTCGGCACCGATCTTCTCGGCTTCGGCCGCCAGCTTCTCGGTGGCCAGGCGATCGAGCAGGGCTACGTCCTGCAGCCAGCCGCCTCCGTCCTCCTCGAACAGGTCGCGCAGGACCACGCCGCCCGTTGCCTCGTAAGCATCGAGACCGACAAACTGCGCACGGCGGTCTGACGCGCGCACGGCGCTCTCGGTGAGCTGGCGGCGGATCAGGTAAGGCTCCTTGTTATAGGACTGCTGCAACGCCTCCCAGACCTGCTCCTGCCGGGCATGGTCGCTGGTAACGGTGAACGCCATGAGCTGCTCCAACGTCATGCCGTCCTCGGCATAGATCCCGAGCAGCTTCTCGGAGACAGAGGCCAAACGCAGCCGCTGCTTCACCACGGCAGTCGCGACGAAGAAGCGGGCGGCGATCTCCTCCTCGCCCGCTCCTTGGTCGCGCAGGATCTTGAAGGCCCGGAACTGGTCCAGCGGATGCAGGGCGACACGCTGGAGGTTCTCGGCCAGCGAATCTTCTTCGGCTGAGATGTCGGCTATCGGACTCCGTACGATGCACGGGATTGGTGCTGTCTTCGCAAGGCGCTTCTGCTTCACGAGCCGCTCGAGGGCGCGGTAGCGTCGGCCGCCGGCCGGGATCTCGAAGGTGTCGGTCTCGACGCCCTCGGTATTGAGGAGCGGTCGAACATTGAGGCTCTGCAGGAGCCCGCGCTGGGCGATGTCCTCGGCCAAGTCCTCGATCGAGACGCCCGCCTTCAGTCGGCGTATGTTGGACTGGCTGAGCGCTAGCTTATTGAAAGGGATGTCGCGTGAAGCGCTGAGGGTGATCTTCTGAACGACCTTGGCCATGAGAAATGCTCCGCGACGGACGGCCGAGAGACTTCCTCTCGACCTCCAATCCGTCACGGAAACAGGCGCAGCCCTCTCACTCTCAATACGGTACCGGCAATCCGAAATGTCGTCAGGCAGTCAGAAGTAACCGGCAGCCGAATTTGCGCCATTTCGGACCTTCGCGTTACTCAAGGACGACGACACTCCTGAACCGATAATCCCTGCCAAGTTCTGATCGTCCCCGGCTGTTCCGCGCATACTTAGAGGACATCTCTCGGCGCAGCCTGGGCGCCCAGGGTGGTGCTCAGCCGCCCCAAGCGCCGCTCCGCAGGCCAACTGCGATGCTTCCGTGCACTTTGATCTACCTTCCAGTGAACCAGGCCGTGATGCGGGCCCACCCGCGCTTCTTAGCGGTCGAAGCGTTAGCAGGTACAGGTGTGTCGGCAATCACTTGCCTCGGTGGATCAAACATTGCAGCCCGAGCCCGCCCATCGCGAAGAATCCCGGCCGCGATCTCCGCGTCTGACCACAATCCGGCACCCACAACTCGCCCTTCGCGTAGGACGTAGTGTGACCGGCACTTCAGGAGCCAGTTGCCGACCGACGGGTGGAGCGAAACCGCGTTGCCGTCGAAGGTCATCTTCCACTGCGCCGGCGCGAAAGGAGTCACCACCTCCTCCCCGCAGCCGCAGCAGCACAGGTGTGAGGCCGTGGCGTACTCCATCGAGATGTAGAGGATGCCTGGGCTCGGTTTGTCCGGCATGTGCCGGACGAACTGATGATCGAGGTGCTTGTACTTCAGCATCATTGATCCCCGTTCAGCAGCAGGTTGCCGTCGGTCGTGTACGTGCTGTGGTGCTCGCCCTCTAGGTCCCGGTAGAAACCGCGCATCTTCTTCCACTTGATCACCGCCATGACGGCGTTCAGGGCGTTGAGGTCGGCAACCTGGATGTTGGTGGCGTACAGGTCTTCACCCTTGTCGTCGCTAAAGTCGATGCGGCCGGCGTGGATGTGGTCGCGCTTGGCGGGCGTGCTGGCTGTGATGCGTAGGATACCGCCGAGCGACCCGTCGTCGAGCTGCAGGCCCATGCCGACGTCGATGAACGAGGCGCCGATCGCCTCGAGCTTATCGATCACCGCCTTCTTCGAAGGCCCGTCGTCGATACAGATGAAGGCGAACGTCACCCCGTCGAGTAGGTGTGCGTTCGTGGCGTCTATCGCGACCGGATGGGGCACGATCCCCTTGCGCATGCGTGAGTAAATCTTCGTCCAGTAGCCCACCTTGAACGGCAGCTCGCGCAGCTCTTCCAAGGAGGCCGCGCCCGGCGCCCGGAAGGCGTTGTGCGACATAAACTCGTCCGCGTCGAACAACCGGATCTCCGGCACCGGTGTCTTGGCGACGAGGTCGAAGACATACCCGCCGGTTCCGCCAAGTCCGATGATCGCGACCGTGTCCTGCACCAGCTTCTCTGCCAAGGCACCCAGCCCCGCTCGCCCCGTGGCGGTGTCGACGTAGTTGAACACCGACGCCTCTTCTTCCTCGGGTACGGCGTTACCGCGGGCAGTCACGCCCGGCGACACGGTCGTCGCCGGGCCCGAGATCACCGCGATATAGGTCGTCATCTTGTGGTGGTAGTCGCGATAGCCGCCTTCCGGTTTGTTCGAGAAACCGTGGCGGGCTATCAGGCCGTGACCGAGGTTCGTCGCGTTGTCCTGGTGGCGCAGCGCTTCGATCGGGCGGCCATCCACGCCGCACGGGTATTCGCCGATCCAGTGGATCACGTGCGTTTCAGGCGGTTGGGTCTGGTCCCCGGCCAGGTTGAGGGTGGAGACCAAGGTCCCGCGCTTCAGCTCCTGCTTGGCGTTGAGGTACGGCACCTCGCGCAAGACCAAGAGATTGCCCATGATCTGCACGAGGTAGCCGTCCTCGCGGAGCTGCTTCAGGTCGGCGCTACGAGCGAACGGTGCGGGTGACATTGAAGACCGTCCCGTTCTTCACTTCGACCTTGCCGCCCGGGCCGAGTTCGCCCGCGTGGGGGTGTGCCGCCGCGTGGCGGTAGGTCATGGAATAGACCGTGTTTTGGTCCGCAGCGCCGCCCGGGAAGGCGAGCTGCACGACCTGTTCGAACCCGGCGATCTTGCCGGGGATCTCGCGGGGGCGCGAATTCACGATGATCTCAGTCCCGCGGTGCGCAAGGGCGTCCTCGATCTCGTGCGCCGCTTTGCGGACTTCGTCTTCAGCGCGGTGTTCGGCCTCGTGGGCCAGTGCCAGGTCGTGTTCCGCCGCCTTCAGGTGGCCGAGCGCGTGCTGGATTTCGGGCGGTTCACCGCCGTTGTCGGGAGTCGTCATAGTTCAGTTTTCCTTCGTTTCGTGACCAGCCTCGTGGGCTTCAAAGGGTCAATCGATGCGAAGGCGGCGAACCGGTAAGGTCTCGAGACCTAAATCTTCAGGCTGCCGGGCGAGACTGGGCCGCAAATAAAAAATGCCGGACAACCGGGGCACGTGCGTTCCGACGGGATGGCGCTGAAGGCTCCGGCTCTGATCTTGGCGAGATAGGACGAGAGGGTCTGCTGGCGGTTGCGCAGCACCGTGGCGGTCAAACTCAAGGGCGTGACCGCCTTGTCCGTCAGGTGGACCAGCTCGACGCGGGCGCCGGATCCATGCTGCTGAGCCGCCAAGAGCAAAGAGGCCGCTGCGACATCGGAATCTTCCTTGGAGCGGATCCGGCCCGTACGCACCCGCCGGAAGACCAGCGTCCCGTCGGGCGCTGTCACCACATCCTCGGCGCGGAACATGAGCTCATCACCACCCAAGTTGAGGCGAAGCCCCGTGGGCGTGACGGCGGTGGCGCCGGCGCGCGTGGACCGGAAGTAGCGGACCATATCGACTGCGGCGGCTTGCAGCTCGGCGAGCACACCGCATTCCTCGAGGCCGTGGTCGATGCACGCGCGCGCGACATACTGAACAAGGTCCGCATCGGCCGTTATGTCGATCTTGCCCGCCACGACGGCTTGGGTGACCACTCGCACGGCCTCGTGCATGAGCATGTAGATGGTCTCGGAACGACGGCCGCCTATCTGAAGGACATGGGTGTAGAAGAAGCGCCGCGGACATGGCTCATACAAGGACAGCTGCGAACCGGTGAACTGGAGCTTGCCGCTAACCACGAGGTTGATCGGCGCGTCTTCGGGCTTGGACGGCAATGTCCGCGTTGGCGTTATCGATCGACGCGCCAAGTTACCCCCAAGCCTGTCGAGGAACGGCGACAGAGGCCGCGCCGCGTCGTTGGACTTGTGGGTGACCGCGTAGAGGAAGAGACGGTCGCGCGCCCGCGACGCAGCGACGTAGAACAAGCATTCCCGCTCCTCCGCATCGCCCGCGCGGAATACCGTCAAGGCGTCGCCCTCGCCGCCGGCGATCATGCCGTCTGGCGGCAGACACGTCGGGGACTTGGCATTGCCCGGCAGGGTGTCCTGGTTCAGCCCGGGCAAATGGACGACCGGGAACTCCAATCCCTTGGCGCCATGCACGGTCATGAGCCGTACCGCGTCGAGGCTTTGCGCCGCGGCCGGCAGCTGGCGTAGGTCGCGATCATCGCCGATCCGGACCAGGCGTCGGACGCGGTCGAGCAGGCGCCGCACCGGCCACCCGCGCCCGCGCCCGCGCCCGCGCGGCTGGACGCGCAAGAAGTTCATGAACTGCCAGATCGCGATGCCGCGCGACCGATCAGACACCAACGTCGCAGTTGCGATGTCTGCGGCGATCCGCGTCCGTTCGAGCAGGACCGCGGCTAGGACATCCCATGGTGAGGAGGTTTCGGAAAACCCCGCGAGCGTGGCCTGGAGTCTCGCCCAGGCCTCGCGGCCCGGTTCGCTCAAGATCGCTGGATCTATCTTCGACCAGCCCCCAGGAACATCGTCCTCTTCCGCGTCACGCAGCGCGCCGAGCACCATAGCGACGTCGGCGAGCGACAACGCAAACTGCGGTAGGGCCCCAACCCGGACGACGCCCATCGCGCGCGCATCGACGAGGAGCGACAGGATCGCCAACAGATCCTTGACCTCGGGGCGTTCGAACAGGCTGCCCAAGAAGAGCACCGGAATCCCGAAGCGTTCGAGGTCTCGCCCGATCGACGACAGGCGTTCGTTGCCAGTGCAGAGCACGGCTTGGTCGCGATACTTGTAGCCGCCGGCGCGCATCGCCTCGATCGCTTCAGCAATGACGACGACCTGTTCGTCACCCTGTCGGACCGCGTGGAGCTCGACGGGTGCGCCGACCGCGCCGCGATCAGCGTCGAGACCAGTATCGCCGTTCGACACTTTCATCTGGGTGGCGAAGGCCGAAAAGGCGTCGACCACCTCCTTGGATGAACGGTAGTTACGCTTCAACCGGCCGCGTGCGCCGCCGGGGAAGTCCTTTTTGCCGAACCGAGCCGTGTTGAACGATGAAGCACCCCGGAACCGATAGATTGACTGCTTGGCGTCGCCCACCACCCAGAGGTTCTCGCCCGTCGGGCAGATCGCCTCTAGAAGGCGAACGCTGCTTCGATTGACGTCTTGGTACTCGTCGACCAGCACATGGTCATAGGCGCCTTGGATGCTTGCACGGACGCGCGCGTCACTTTCGAGGAGCCGCACGGGCATCGACACGAGATCACCGAAGTCAATGCAGTGGGTTTGGCGCTTGAGGCGTTCGTAGGCCTCATAAACCACGGCGACTTCTGCCGCCTTCTCGGCCTGGTCAATCTGATCGCTCGTCGTCGACTTCGCCCGCATCGCGGCTGCTAGGGCCGCGTACTCGTCGGCATCGACCACCTCGTCCTTAGCGCGCGAGATCGCCGAGAGAATATCGGCGATGTTGCGGGTCGGGTCGTAGAGGTCCTGGTAGTGCTTCAGATGAAGCCGCGGAAACTCTTGCTCGAGCAGCTCGACAGCCTCGGTGCGGTCCATCATCCGCGGGTCGTTTGGTAGGCCGAGCTTGGGGGCAAAGCGCCGCACAATGTCCAGGCCAAAGGCGTGGAACGTGCCCATCCACATTGCGGCGGCCGCTTCGGGGTTCTTGCGCGCGATCCGCTCGGTCATCTCGCCGGCGGCCTTGTTGGAGAAGGTCAAGACGAGGATGCGTCGGGGATCGACCCCGTCCGCGAGAAGCCCTTCGATGCGGCCCGTCAGCGTTTGGGTCTTGCCGGTGCCCGGACCGGCTTCAAGCAGAAATGCGCCGCCCCGGTGCCTGGCCGCAGCGCCTTGCAGGTCGTTGAGAGGCCGCTCGATGTGCGCCTTTTCAGCGATCAGGGGTTCGATTGGCAGCAGCAAAGCGTCGAGCAGCTGCTGTGAGACGACATCGATGGGTGCCCCCATCTGTGCCGCGATCTGCGCCGCGGTCAGCCCCTCCTCGACGTGAAGTCGCCGCACGAGGGCACGGGGTAACAGGAACTCGCGCGCAAAGAGGTCCATCTGGACCTCGCGGCGCTGGCGGCGACCATAGTCGACCACCCGATCGAAGCCGACAGGAGACGGTTCGGATGGACGGAGCGGGTCGATCTCGTTGACGGTCACCGGTCCGGTTTCGTCACCGAGTTCAACGTGGCCCAGCTCATGGGCGACGAGGAACGCCTGCTCAAAGTCCGAGCCGATGTTCTCGTGGATGATCAGGCCATCGGCGGGAACGTAGGTTGCCCGCCCGCCGTCGAGTATTCCGGCCCCGGGATTCGCCTTTTCAATGTCGAGCCCGCGACGCGTGGCTTCAGCGAGCGCAAACGCATACGGCTGCCGCGGGTCTTTGCCAGTTGCAGCCGCTTGCTCGTGCAGATCGGCTGCCCGGCGTCGGCCAAGTTCGGCGGCGTCCATCCTAGTCGACGTCCGCTAAAAGCCGAGCCCGGTCGTCGTCCGAAACACCCGCATCGATCAATACGTGCTCGAACGACAGCTGCGCGGCCGCGCCCGGCTGGGCGTCGGACCGGTAGCTGCGGGCGAACGCGGCCGCGGGCGCCGGCGATAGCCAGGCGGAAAGATCGTCGGCCGAGATCGAGAGCGCTCCGGCGAACCGCCGCAAGAAGCCTCTCGGTACTGATGCCGGCTGAATGCGACGTTCGCGGAAAGAGGTCACGACCTGGCGTGGAATGCCCATCTCGACCGCGATTTCGCGACTACGGGTGGGCGAGAGCGTCGCGAACGGGTCGGCCACTGATTTCGGTTGGGCGGCGGCGTGCTTCAGCCAGCCGGCGTCGATCATGGCCAAGTCTGCGCCCGAGAGCTCGTCCTTCGCCGGGAGCGCGTGCATGAGCTCGCGCGACAGATCGATCAGCTCGCCAGCGTACTGCGGATACGCGGTCAAATAGCTATCGAGCGTCGCCTTCGCGTGGGTTTCTTCCATCGCGAAAGCGTCGAGGACGTCTTCAAGCCGGCTAGCGTTTGGATCGGTCATTGGTCGTCCCCTTCGATCAGCACGCTACGCAATGTCTTCATCGCCCGATCGCGGTAGTTCCAGATCGTTTTGGGCGTCTTTTTCAGCACCGTGCAGATCGTGATGACGTTCGGGTCCTCGGAATGGATTTGATATTCTAGCATAAGCATCTGGATGGTCCTGCTTTGTTCTGATGGCAGGGCCTCAATCGCCGCATCCAATCGCAATCGGAAAGCCTCGTCGTCGATTTCCATCGCTTCGAACGGATTGGTGCTCCCCGACGCCCGTTCGATCTCAGGACTGAGCTCGCCGCTGTCACCTTCATAGGTGAGCGGCTGAGAGCGGTTTTCGTCGCGCCAAGCTTGCCTTTGAGCGTCCTGACGTAGGCGCTTGAGCGCCATGTCGAACCGGATTTCGAAGAAATCGAGCCGCTCGTCATAAACTTGGCGGTCGCCCGCCAGCATTTCGACGAAACGGCCATAAACCTTCTCGCGGATGCGCTCCCTCGTCAGCGAGCGCGACGCGCCGTCGGCAGCGTCCGCAGTCGGCAGAGCGCGAAGCACCCGGGCGGATAGGATCTTGTAGAGCCGCTCGAACCACGCATCCGAGTTATCGGCCCGGCTCACTCGCACGAAATAGATCAAGCACTCGCTTGGGATAAACTTCGCGTCGTCGCGCGCACGGATTTGGGCGCGAGCGAGAAACTCGGCGCGCGAGAGGCCCTCCAGTGTCTGCAGTAATGCCTCGATCTTCGCGGGCCGGCGGTATTGCGACTTGTCCGGCTTCTGCTTCCTCAGCGCTGTGACCAAATCCACCCTCCGCCCTTTACTGATTCTCGCCGTCGCCCGTGCGCGAAGGCGACAGGCGTCGTTCAACTGGCGGGCAACCGTCTCAGCCACCCCTACAGGGTAATCGGAGCCGAATAGGCAAACCGGAAACCGTCACGTCGAATATTTTTAGACAGGTCAAATTACATTATATTATCGTAATTTTCCTGCATGCTCAAGGTGTAGTCTGGTTTCTGGTCGATCAGGCCCTCTGCGAGGTTGACGAGGTGGCAGCGAAGTCGCGGGGCCTGCAGGGCATGGTGGGTATGCTTACAATCCGGATGGAAGCTGGACGCAGCAGCACCAGATGAGCCTGAACGGCAAGCGCGATCATTTCGAGCTGTCCGACCTTATTCAATTCGGGGGAGATGCATACGCAGGTCGAAAATTGGCAGCGTTTGCAGAACAGGCCGGCGTAGCCGAGAAGACCGCACGAGCTATTCACCAAGCCATGCGGCGCGAAATCATTATCTCAGCCTGAGACACAGGACCTAAACCACTCTTCGCGATGCCATCGTAGCACCCTGCGGCGGGTGATGTGACCTACGAATTTCAAATCTGCTTCAAGAGGCCAACCATCCGAATCGCACTCCACAGCACCCTAGAGCTCGCGACGACGTCAAAGCCCTTTGGTTCAGTTACCGTTGAGCGCCTAGATCGACGCAGCAAGGCAATGGGAGAGTGTCGATGGCGTCGAAACAGGATGAAAGTGAGCGCAGCAAGCATCCCAACGGTGGGGGTCTCCCCAGCGAGAGCGCGTTGACACCAAGCGTAAAGATTGAACAGCTTGCGTATGCAGCACGGCCTGATCATCCGATCAGGACAGAATGTTTCAGCGCACTTTCACGAACAATGCTCAACAATGGCGACGCAAAGCAGCGTCGACTCGTAGAATTCAAGCATGGGTGCCGCTATGGGCAATTCGGAAAGACCAAGGCTTACGAATTGATCGCCCAGCAGCGTATCAGGGCCTATAAAATGGGAGGAAAGACCATGATCGACCTCGACAGCGTGGACGAATTTCACGCCTCGCTGCCCAGGGTTGAATCAAGAGCAAGCTAGGCCGCGGATCTGTTAAGCAAGACGGTGCGCCGTTCATCGCGAAGGCTGTCAAGCCGATCAGCCCAATGCTGCATTAGACGCACGCGCTCGGCCCAATAAGCGGCACGGTTATAGATGCCGCGAATCTTGTTCTTGTCGCCCTTGCCAAGTTGGCGCCGCACCACCTCGTCGCGTCGCCGCCGCTTCTTTTCCTCCGTCGAATGGGCAAGTTGGGATTCAACGACATCACCGTCGAACGCGCCCTCCTCGTTGAGCAAGGTCGACGCGGTCGAGCGGAAGCCGTGCGCGCAGTGGTCGCCCCCGGGACCAGTATCGTAGCCCATGATTCGTAGAGCCTTGTTGAGCGTGTTGTCGGACATAGGCACATCATCGTCGTACGAGAACAAGTAGCGGCCTCGGCTGCTCAACGGGTGCAGCTTAGAAAGGATAGCAAGCGCCTGGCGGGAAAGAGGCACTTCGTGATCATCGCGCATCTTCATCTTCTCGGCGGGGATCAACCATACCCGGTTCGCCTCGTCGAATTCGGTCCACTCCGCTAGCCGAAGCTCGCCCGGCCGCACCATGGTCAAGGCGATCAGCTTGAGCGCGTAGCGCACTAATCCGCCGTTTTTGGCGTCGTAGACTTCAATGCGCCGCATCAGGTCGCCAACCTCGTCCGGGTCGGTCAGAGCCGGGCGCGGGTTTGCCTTGGGTGCCTTGGTAAGCGCGTGCTTCAAATCGCGGGTGGGATCGCTGCTGCAATACGACGCGCCAATACCAAATTGGAAGACCCGCGAGGCCGTCGAGCGCAGCCGGCCGACGGTATAGTAGCGGCCGCGGGCTTCGACGCGCCGCATCGCCGTCAGCAAATCGGGAGGCTCGATCTCACACAACGGTCGATCGCCGATCTCGCGATTGAGCTGGCCGAGATTCCAACGCTCTCGCTTGATCGTCGCTTTGGCCTTGTTTTCCTTCTCGAGCTTCTTGCTCACCCATTCCTCGCCGACCGTGCGAAAGGTGTGCTTGTGCTTCTCGTCGTCCTTTCGCTGCGCCTCGCGCACTGCGGCCGGATCCTGCCCCTGGTCTAGCAATTTCTCTGCGTCGTGCCGCTTCTCGCGGGCGGACTTCAGTCCGACGCCGGGAAAGGTGCCAAAGGACAGGTTCTTGCGTTTGCCGCCGAAACGGTAGCGGTAGAGCCACAGCCTAGTCCCATTGGGTCGCACCACAACGCTTAGGCCCTGGCCGTCAGCGAGCGTGTACTCCTTGTCGGCCGGCTTGGCATTGCGGATTTTGGTGTCGCTCAGTTCATCCATGGGAAAGGTCCCTCGTAAACTGCGAGTCGCCAGTGTACCCAGTCCTTCCAGCGTACCTACAGTGTACCCAGAGAAGCCGGATTCTTTCGGACGGCCGCGAACGGCGCCGAGCGCCAATATACGCTCAAAGCCTGATTTTACGAGCGTTCTGAGTGGTCGGCGAACGAGCGCGGACGACAAAGAACTAGGCTGGATGAAAAATGGTGCCCCGAGACGGAATCGAACCGCCGACCCCATCATTACGAATGACGTGCTCTACCAGCTGAGCTATCGGGGCATCGGCGGCGGGTTTAAGGGAAAGGGAGCGCGGGCGCAAGGCGCTGTTTCGCCCCCGGCCCTCCCCAACCGGGCCCCGCTTCGGCCGAAACCGAAGCATGCGGCGCGCGGGAAGGCTATAGAACCCCCGCCATGACCGCCCTGCTCTCGCTCCTGCCCCTCCTCCTGGTGCTGGGCCTGCTGGCCTCGGGCCGCGCCAGCGCGCTGGTCGCGGGCCTGACCGGGCTCGCGGCCACCCTCGCCGCCTCGGCGACGCTTGTTCTCCAGGCAGATGGCCCGGCCGCCGTGGCCCTGCTGTTCCGCCGCGAGGTGCCGGCGGGCCTGTGGCTGTCCTGGCACGTCATCGCCATCATCGTCACCGGCGTCTTCTTCCACCGCGCCACCCTGGCGCGCGGCGGCGGGCCCGGCGCCGGCACGCTCGAGGCCTCGCCGCGCCGCCTGTTCTCGGTCTGCTTCCTGCTGGCGCCCTTCGCCGAATCGGTCACCGGCTTCGGCGTGGGCTACATCATCGCCCTGGCAGCGCTGCGGCGGCTGGGGATCGGCGGGATGCCGGCCCTGCTGCTCGGCCTCTACAGCCAGTCGCTGGTGCCGTGGGGCGCGCTCGCCATCGGCACCACTGTGGGCGCCACCCTGGCCGGCCTGACGCCCGCCCAGCTCGGCCTCAGCTCGGCGGTGCTGCAGGTGCCGATCCACGCGATGTACCTCCTGCTCTACTGGCGCTTCGCCCGCGAGGCCGGCGTCGCGGTGCCGGCGCTGCAGAAGCTCGACGATGCGCTGTGGACGGCGGCGCTGCTGGCGCTGGTGTGGCTGGCCAACCGGTTCAGCGACGTCGAGATCGCCGCCGCGGCGCCCACCGCCCTGCTGTTGGCCGTGCGCTTCTGGCGCGACGAGCGACCGGACGGCGCCCGCCTGCGCTCGACCCTGCGCACCGCCGCGCCCTATGTCGCGCTGACGCTCGCCCTCTGCGCCACCCGCCTCGTGACGCCGCTGCGCGACCTGCTGAAGCCCCTGTGGGCGGTGCGCCCGTTCGACAACCAGCCGGCCTTCGCGCCCTTCTACGCGCCGGGCTTCTGGCTGCTGGCGATCGGCCTCGCCGTGGTGCTCTTGGCGCGCGCGCCGCTGGCCAGGGTCGCGGCCGAAGCGGCACGCGGTGCCTGGCGCGCCTGCGCCGTGACCTTGGCCTTCGTGATCATGGCGGAATTCTATGTCGGCTCCGGCATGGCGACCTCGATCGCCGAGGCGCTGCGGGCGGTGGCGGGACGCGGCGCGGCGCTGGGCGTGCCGCTGTTCGCCGCGGTCGGCGGCTTCCTGACCGGCAGCGGTGCTGCGGCCAACGCCATGCTGATGCCCATGGAGACCGCGCTGGCCCGCGCCCTCGCCCTCGATCCGGCCTGGATCGCCGCGGTCCAGAACAGCGTCACCGCCAACCTCACCATGCTGTCGCCGATCCGCGTCTCGATGGGCGCCGCCATCCTGGCGCTCTCGACCTCCGACGCCGCCCTCTACCGCCGCGCCTGGCCGCTGGCCCTGCCGCCGCTGCTGACCGGCGTCGCGGCGGTGCTGGCACTGCTGGCCCTCGGGAATTGACCGAATCCGGGCCAAGACCCGGGGGGTGCGACATCCGTTTCAGTTGTTTCGTTTATTTCGTTTATTTCGATTAAGCGGCCGATGACGCCCTTGCCGGCCTCGCCGCCGCCGGCCATCCTGCGTTCGATCCATGACCGTCACCCGCCGCCATCTGCTCGCCGCCGGCCTCGCCGGACTCCCCGCCCTGCCCGTCGCGCGCCCCGCCGGCGCCGTCATCGTGCTGGACCGCACCTGGCGCGCCGAGGGCGGGAGGCCCGGCCATGAGAGCGAGGGCTTCCGCGCCCACGAGGCGCTCGCCAATCAGAGCCAGTTCGCCCCCGTCATCCCGCTCTCGACCGACGGCGGCGAGGACTGGGGCATCGGCTCGGCGACCTGGCTCGGCAATTACGGCGGCAACGCCTGGGTGCTCAGCGCCTCGCACCTGTTCACGCGCGACAATTCGGTCTTCGACTTCACCTTCCGCGCGCCCGACGGCACGCTGTGCAAGGGCGACCGCCAGATCCGCCATCCGCTGTTCAACGGCGACAACGACGAGACCACCGGCTACGACGTCGTCCTGCTGCGCATCAAGGGGCCGATGAACGGCGGCGGCCCGGCGCCGCTGCTCTATGGCGGCACGCGCGAGCAGGGCGCCCCGGTCGTGATGGTGGGCTACGGCGCGCGCGGCATCGGGTCGATCGGCGAGAACGAGGCCTATGACGGCCCCTCGGGAGCCAAGGCCGCCGCCACCAACGTCGTCCACGAGACGATGGACCTGGTACAGCCGCCGCCGCGCACCGGCGACCGCGGCAATTGGCTCTCCGTCACCCTGCGCCGCGAGACCGAAGGCGCCGGCCGGCTCGACGGGCTGCTGGGCTCGGGCGACAGCGGCGGCTCGCTGTGGATGCAGACGCCAGCCGGCTGGGCAATCGTCGGCGTGAACGCCAATGGCGGCGACCGCTACGGCGACTCCTCGTACTTTGCGCGGGTGTCGGGCCTGCGCCCCTGGCTCACCTCCCACGTGCCGGGGTTGCGGTTCGGGGGGTGAGCGGTGGCGCTAGCGCTCAGCCGGCTCAGCCGCGAGGCCGAGAAGCGTGACGACACGCGCCCCCACCTCTTCGACCCGCGCGATCCGGGCTCGATCGAGCAGGACGCCGACGTGGTGATGTTCGCTTTCCGCGAGGAGTACTACCTCGCCCAGGGAGCCGAAGAGGCCAAGCTCGCAAGGTCGCGCCAGGCCGAGGCCGACATCGCCAAGAACCACCGCAGCCCTGCCGGCACCCCGAAGCTGAGCTTCGACGGCCAGACGACGAGTTTTGGGGATGGGGCCTCGCAGGCTTAGTGCTATTGACCCAACCATCCCCGCATAAAATCGAGGGTCTCGCCGACAAGTGGCTCGCCTGCCATTTTTATCTAGGCGATGCTGAATACCAGCGGTGAGGACACTGAAGGGGGAGAAAGTTGGTGGAATTTCCGTTTACGATTCCTCGGATCGGCAGACCGGCTTTCACGTCGTCGATAAAAGTCGGCGGCGTATTGATCCTCGTAGGCGCCAATGGCAGCGGCAAATCCGGCCTCGTCCAGGCAATGTTCATGTTGCACAATGCTTATGCGTTCCGAATCTCCGCACACCGTCAAAACTGGCTACAACCGGACGATGGCGGAATGACCCCCTTGGCTCGCACCCAGTTCGCTCAAAACATTCGTAGCTGGGACAACAGCCCAACTGCCCGGCATGTTGAACACGGCGCGCACACCCGTCCCACTGCTGCACTATTTGACCTTGTCGAGGCTCACAATCGTCAAGAGCGTGAAGTTGCAAAGCTGGCGCGGGCCCAGAACCAAGAGGAGTTGAGTAAGCGGATCTCAGAGCCTTCTGCCGTCGAAGTGGTGAACATGCTGTTCCGGCTTTGCGGCATGTCGGTCTCCATTGAGATAGCGGACTCCGGCGTGCTTATGGCCCGCCGACAGGGCGGTGAGGCCTACTCTATCTCCATGCTCTCGGACGGTGAGCGAAGCGCTTTGTTCACGGCCTCTACGGTGCTGACAGTTCCTCCGGAAACACTAATCTTGATCGATGAACCGGAACGTCATCTCCACCGTTCGATTAGTGCGCCGTTATTGAAACTGCTTGTTGAAATGCGGCCCGATTGTGCGTTTGTCATCTCAACGCATGAAGTGCAGCTTCCAAGTGACTTGCCTGGCGCGCGAACCATCCTCGTTCGGGATTGCCGACTGTCAGCCAATATCCCGCAGAGTTGGGACGTCGATGAACTGGAACCAAATGCGGACATCGACGAAGTTCTGAAGATCGATATTCTCGGTGCGCGGCGCTCGGTCATCTTTGTCGAGGGAGACAATCGCAGCTTGGACAGGCCGTTCTACTCCCTGCTCTTTCCCGAAGTTTCCGTCATAGCGAAGCGCACCTGCAAGGAAGTCGAACACGCAGTGGAAGGTGTTCGCGGCGCCAAAGAGCTTCACTGGGTGCATGCTTTCGGCATCGTCGACAATGACCGCCGGGCAACGGCAGATGTAGTTGCCCTCAAAGCCAAGGGCGTTTACGCCCTGCCTCTGCTCAACGTCGAATCGATCTACTATCACTCCGAAATTCAGAGACGTGCTACCGCACGGCAAGCTGAAGTGGATGGCGGAGACCCGACAGCTCGGCTTGCTTCAGCGAAGGCGAAAGCCCTGGCAGCGATCCGTCCTCATAGGGATCGGCTTTGCAATCTTGCGGTTATGAATGTCGCTCGAGTCGAAATCTTCGCGTCGTTGCCCGACATGAATGCCATCAAGCAGCGCTCGAATATTGCTATCTCCGTCGACGTAGGAAACATCGCGGCAGCAGAGGAGAAAAAACTGGCTGACCTGCTTGCCGGTGACCAACTGGACAGCATCATCAGCGCTTACGACGTGCGCAGCACGCCGGCGCTTCACGCGATTGCTGACGCGCTCGGCTTCAAAGGCAGATCGCAGTATGAAGCGGCGGTCCGGAAGCTATTGGAGAGCGACGCAGCGGCCGTCGATTTTGTCCGCACCACCTTCTTTGCAGAGCTTTGGGCGGATCTGCCGAGGCAGTAGGCGCTACTCCATCACCCGCCGTCGGTTGCCGAATGACACCTTGGAGCGTATACTTGAGCTGAGCGGACATTCCGCCCAACTCAAGGGGATTCCCATGACATCTCTCGTTTTGCCCGACCTCCGTCAATTCGTCCTCGACGCCATAGAGATCCTCTATGGCGATGCAAAGGATGCCCGCGAGCTGATGGGCTCCGACCTCGGCATCAACAGTGACACCGTCCGCCTCTGGATGCGCGGCCGCCGGTCGCCGTCGGCCGATCACATCGCGGCCATCCGGGCCATGCTGATCGCGAAAATGAGCAAGGCCGAGGCTTTCCGACACCGCCTAGATCACGCCATGCCACTACTGGCATGCCCGATCTGTGGCGCGGGCATCGTTGTGCACCACCACGCGACAGGCCGAACCGTCCAGTGCAGAAAGCAACCTGGAGACCACGTCTTCGAGCCGGCTGCTGGCATACCGATCGGTGAGGCCGGCGAGGAGCGGTTCGACTTGGTGCCCGGTGGCCTGTCCGAGATCGAGCGCCGCGACTTCAATGCCGATTGTGTTGATCTCGTAGTGGGCGAGACTGTGCGCTTCCCCGGTCAACTGCCTCCTGTCGCGAAGTTCTTCAGGATTGCCGTGGGTGACGCAGCCGATCAGCCGGCACAGAAGGCTTGGCTTGTCGAACGCAGCGAGCAGAGGCTCAGCATGGGCGTCGGCGACTCGATATGGGTTCTCGCTGCCGATCCTCCTGGCCAGCTCAGAAGCTGGACTATTGCGGCCAAGCTGCCGCTCGCTGCGGAAACTCTCCCTCGCTGAGGCACCGCCGCCCCCACTTCACCCCCTCTGGCACTGCCCCATTTTGCCTCTATGATCGCGCCGCCCCGCGGATGGGGCGGATTTCGCGGGAGGGAACGATGGCCAAGGTGGCATTTCTGGGACTGGGCGTGATGGGCTTTCCGATGGCGGGGCACCTCGCCGCCAAGGGCCACGAGGTCACGGTCTACAATCGCACCTTCGCCAAGGCCGAGGCCTGGACGCAGAAGCACAAGGGCAAGGCCGCGAAGACGCCGCGCGAGGCCGCGGCCGGCCAGGAGATCGTGTTCTGCTGCGTCGGCAACGACGACGATCTGCGCTCGGTCGTGCTGGGCCCGGACGGCGCGTTCGCCGGTATGGGCAAGGGCACCATCTTCTTCGACAACACCACCGCCTCGGCCGACATCGCGCGCGAGCTCCACGCGGCGGGCCAGAAGCTCGGCATCGACTTCATCGACGCGCCGGTCTCGGGCGGCCAGGCGGGCGCCGAGAACGGCCAGCTCACCGTGATGTGCGGCGGCGATCAGGGGCCGTTCGACAAGGCCAAGCCGGTGGCCGACGCCTTCTCCAAGGCGGTCACGCTGATCGGCCCGTCGGGCTCGGGCCAGATCACCAAGATGATGAACCAGATGTGCATCGCCGGCATCGTGCAGGGCCTGGCCGAAGCGCTGAACCTCGGTCAGCGCGCCGGCCTCGACATGGAGAAGGCGCTGGGCGCCATTTCCAAGGGTGCGGCGCAGAGCTGGCAGATGGAGAATCGCTGGCAGAACATGATCGCCGGCAAGTTCGACTACGGCTTCGCCGTCGACTGGATGCGCAAGGACCTCGGCATCGCGCTGGCCGAGGGCAAGCGCCAGAAGGCCGGCATGCCGCTGGTGGCACTTGTCGACCAGTTCTACGAGCGGGTGCAGGCGCGCGGCGGCGGCCGCTGGGACACGTCGAGCCTGATCCAGCCGCTGCAGAAGCCGTAAGGCGCTTGTGTCGTCCTGAGTCGCGCGGGGTAACCCCCGCGCTTAAGCGAAGGACCTGACAGAGCAACCTGCGAGTCTGGAGGAAATGTGAGATCCTTCGCTACGCTCAGGATGACATCATGACCTACACGCTGTGGGGCCGGCCGGGCTGGGGCTCGGCCCTGGTCGAGGCGCAGCTCGACTGGTACGGGCTGCCCTTCACCTACGAGACGGTCGGGGACCTGTTCAAGGAGCCCGACGCAAGGGCCAAGCTCGAGAAGGTCAACCCGCTGGCCCAGGTGCCGACGCTGGTGATGCCCGACGGCAGCGTCATGAGCGAGAGTGCCGCCATCACGCTGCTGCTGGCCGACGCGACCGGCAGCGACTCGCTCGTGCCCGGACCGGGCGCGCCGGAGCGCGCGAAGTTCCTGCGCTGGCTGGTGTTCCTGGTGGCCAACATCTATCCCACCTTCACCTATGCCGACGATCCGGCGCGCTTCGTCTCGGTCAACAATGCCCGCGACCCGTTCCGCGCCGCCGCCGACGCCTATGCCCAGCGCCTGTGGCGCCAGGTCGAGAGCGCGGCCGGCGCGCCCTGGTTCCTGGGCGAGCGCTTCTCCGCCCTCGACATCTATATCGGCGTCATGACCCGCTGGCGGCCGCGGCGCGGCTGGTTCGAGGCCGAGACGCCCAAACTCTTCGCCATCGCGCGCAAGGTCGATGCACGGCCGGAACTGAAAGAAACCTGGAGGAAGAACTTCCCATGAAAAGCCCCCTGAAACGCCGGAGCTTCGTGGCACTCGCCACCGCCACGACCGCGACCGCCGCCCTTGCCGGCACCGCCAGCGCGCCCGCCTTCGCGCAGGCCAACTACCCCGACAAGCCGATCACCATGGTGGTGCCGGCGCCGCCGGGCGGCGGCACCGATCTGGTGGCGCGGCTCTATTCCGACCTGCTGAGCCAGGAGCTGGGTGTGCAGGTCATCATCGACAACAAGGGCGGCGGCAACGGCAATATCGGCACCGCCATCGTCGCCCGCGCCAAGCCCGACGGCTACACGCTGCTGATGCAGTATTCGGCCTACCATTCGGCCAATCCGGCGCTGATCAAGGACCTCAACTGGAAGCCCGACGATTTCGTGGGCGTCGCCATGGGCGCGGTGGCGCCGCATGTCATCGTGATCGCCAAGAAGGTGCCGGCCGACGATCTCAAGAGCTTCATCGCCTACGCCAAGGCCAATCCGGGCAAGCTGAACTATGCCTCGGTGGGCGCGGGCTCGGTGCCGCATCTCGGCGGTGTGCTGCTGAACAAGGCGGCCGGGCTCGATCTCGTCCACGTGCCCTACAAGGGGTCGGGGCCGGCGACCGCCGACATCGTGGCGGGCCAGGTCGAGATGCTGATCGTGACGCCGCCCGCCGTCTCCGGCCACATCCGCAGCGGCAACGTGAAGGCGCTGGCGCTGGCCAGCGAGAACCGCCTGCCCTCCTTCCCCGACATTCCGACGGCGGCGGAAGCGGGCCTGCCCGGCTTCATCCTCGACGGTTGGTTCGCGCTCTTCGCGCCGGCCGGCACGCCGCAGCCGATCGTCGACAAGCTCAACGCCGCGATGCGCATGGTCGGCAAGATGGAAGCCGTCGTCGCCCGCGCCAACCAGCTCGGCACCGTGCTGAAGGACTGGCCGGCCGCCCAGATGGACAGCTTCGCCAAGGGCGAGGTCGAGACCTGGGGCAAGGTGATCCGCGACAACAACATCACCTTCACCGAGTAGGTCCCTCGTGGCCTGCGTCGGCATCGTGGGTGGGCTGGGCGTCGGCGCGACCGTCCACTATTACGAGCGCATCGCCGCGGCATGCAAAGCGCGCGGCGTGACGCCCGACCTGGTCATCACCCATGCCGATGTCGACCACGGGCAGGGCCTCGTTCGTGCCGGCAAGCTCGACGAGCTGGCGGCCTATCTCTGCGGCTTCCTCGACCGCATGGCGCGGGCCGGCGCCGACTTCATGGTGCTGCCCGCGGTCACGCCGCACATCGCCATCGACCGGCTGAAGCCGCTGAGCCCGCGGCCGCTGATCGACATCGTCGAGACGCTGGGCACCGAGCTGCGCGCCCGCAAGCTCCGGCGCGTGGCGCTGCTGGGCACCGTCTTCACCATGAACGGCAGCCTGTGGGGCCAGCTCGAACGCCACGCGCCCGACGTCGAGATCGTGAAGCCGCGGCCCGACGAGATCGCCTTCGCGGGCGCTGCCTATCAGCGCATCCTCGACACCCAGCGCGCCGATCCCGCCGATGCGGAGGGCTATCGCCGCCTCGCTGCCGAGCTGCAGCGCCGCGACGGCGTCGAGGCGATCCTGCTGGCCGGCACCGACCTCGCCCTCATGTTCGACGAGACGACGGCAGGCTTCCCCGCGATCGACGTCGCCCGGCTTCACATCGACGCGATCGTCGAGCGGTTGGCGGCTTAAGCCGTTCCGCCCCCTCATCCTGAGGAGCGCCGCTTCGCGGCGCGTCTCGAAGGATGGGCACAAGCACCATGCCTGTAGCCCATCCTTCGAGACGGCCCTTCGGGCCTCCTCAGGATGAGGTCGTTACTGATCAGAACACGTGCCGCACGCCGACGATCTGGCCGAGCGAGCGGCCGACATGTTCGGCGGTCGCGGGCTCCAGCCCTTCCACTTCGATCTCGACGTTGAGACCGTCGCCGTCGGCCTGGGCGAAGACGCGGGCCGGGACGAGGCCGCGCTTGGCGATCAGTTCGAGCGCGCGCGGCAGCACGCCGGGCTCGGCGTCGGCCTCGAAACAGTAACGGACGGCGGAATTGCTACGCTTGAGGGAGAGAACGGCAGACATCGGACGATTCCTTGGACGAAAGACAGGCGAACGCGGCAACGCAACGGTTTGCAGTGCAAACCGTGGTGCTAATTCGCTTTCCAAGGAGGTCCGTGCGGGCCATGCGGTCAGTGTAGCGCGGGAGCGGGCCGCCGCGCTAGGGTCCCGGCAACGAACCCGCCGGGAAGGAAACAAAGATGCGTTCGACACCCATCTACGAGGTGCATGCGGTCAAGTATGCCCACCTGCCGCGCAAGGCATGGGAAGTGCAGATCAACCCCGACCCGCACGATGCCGACTTCCCGATGGACTATTTCGTCTGGGTCGCCATCCCGCTCGACGAGAGCGGCCACCGCACCATCGGCGGCAAGCCGATCGTCATCGACACCGGCTTCAATGCGACCGTGGGCAAGCAGCGCGGCCGCGAGGTGAAGAAGAATCCGGCGGACCTGCTGAGCGAGATCGGCATCGACGCGAAGGAGGTCGAGGACGTCATCGTCACCCATCTCCACTACGATCATATCGGCAACTGGGACCGCTTCCCCAAGGCGCGCTTCCATCTCCAGGACAAGGAGATGAACTTCGCGACCGGGCGGCACATGTGCAAGGGACCGTTCCGCCACGCCTACGAGTGCGAGGACATCGTGGGCATGGTGCGCGCGCTCTACGGCGGCCGGCTGGTGTTCCACGACGGCGACGAGGAGCTGCAGCCCGGCATCTCGCTGCACCTGATCGGCGGCCACACCGCCGGCATCCAGTCGGTGCGCATCATGACCCGCAACGGCTGGCTCGTGCTGGCCTCCGACGCCAGCCACTATTTCTGGGGCGTGAACAACGACAAGCTGTTCTCGATCGTCTACTCGGTCGCCGACATGCTGGCGGGCTACGACAAGCTCAAGAAGCTGGCCGAGGGCCGCGTCGAGATGGTGATCCCCGGCCACGATGCCGAGGTGATGGTGCGCTATCCGGCGTCGGGCAAGGGACTGGAAGGCATCAGCGTCCGGCTCGACTGATCGCCTCGCGCGCCAGGAAAGGAAACCGCGTGGCCCGCCTCGTCTTCGGCATGAACCAGTCGCTCGACGGCTACGTCGATCACCTGTCGTTCGGGCCGAGCCTCGCGCTCTTCCGCCACTTCATCAAGGAGGCGCAGGAGCAGGCCGGCAGTGTGTACGGCCGCCACATGTACGAGCTGATGCGCTACTGGGACGAGGATCAGCCCGACTGGGACGCGGACCGCCATGCCTTCGCGGCGGCCTGGCGAAAGCAGCCGAAGTGGGTCGTCTCGCGCTCGCTGGACTCCGTGGGCCCCAACGCCACGCTCATCAAGGACGATGTCGAGGGCGCGATCCGCAGGCTCAAGGCCGAACGCGACGGCGAGATCGAAGTCGCCGGTCCGACCCTGGCCAAAAGCCTCACCGAACTGGGCCTGATCGACGAGTACCGGATCTACCTGCACCCCGTCGTGCTGGGCCACGGCACGCCCTACTTCGCCGGCGCGCGCCCGCCGCTCCGTCTCGTGAGCCATGACCGGATCGGCGAGGACGTGATCCGTTTGAGCTACGTCCCCGCCCGATCCTGAAAACGCCGCCGCCCGTCAGCCCTTGATCTCGACGCCGGCCCACTCCTCCAGCACCTTCGCCACCATGGTGAAGTCGGAGTCGGCGCCGAACCGCGCCTTGGTGACGGCGAGCATTTCGAGCACCGCCGCGCCCACAAGCATGGGCACACCCATGTTCTGCGCCTCGTCGAGGCAGAGACGCACATCCTTGTGCGACAGCGCGGTAGCGAAGCCGAAGTCGAAGGTGCGCGGCAGCACGGCGCGCGGGAACTTGTCCTGGCTGGCACTGTTGCGGCCGCTCGACACGTTGATGATGTCGATCAGCACCTTCGCGTCGAGGCCCGCCTTCACGCCCATCGCCATCGCCTCGGACGTGGCGACCAGCGCCGTCGCCGCCAGCATGTTGTTGGCGAGCTTGGCGGTCTGGGCGAGCCCGGGCTTCTCGCCGGTATGGAAGAGCTTGCCGAAGGTCTTCAGCACCGGCTGCAGCGCCTCGTAGGCCGGCATCGGGCACGACACCATCACCGCGAGCGTTCCCGCCTTCGCGCCGGTCACGCCGCCGCTCACCGGCGCATCGACCCAGCCGATGTCGCGCTCGGCCAGTCTGGCCGCGACTTCGCTGGCGACACCGGGGCCGGTGGTCGACAGGTCGATCAGCGTGCGGATCGACGAGCCGTTGACGATGCCGGCGTTCCCGCCCAGCACCACCTCGCGCACGATGGCGGGCGTCGGCAGGCTGATCAGCACGGTCTCGGCGGTCGAGGCCACGTCGGCCGGCGACTGGGCGAGCAGCGCGCCGCGCGCCACCAGTGGCTTGGTCGCCTCCTCCGACACGTCGTAGACGCAGAGCCGGTAGCCCGCATCGAGCAGGCGGTGCGCCATCGGCCCGCCCATGCGGCCCACGCCCACGAAGCCCAGCATTTGACCCGTCATGATCGTTTCCTCCGGCTTGGCGCCACTCTTTCGTTTTTCTGGTAGCGCTACCAGCATATGATCGCGACGTGAGAGCATCAACGGGCAGGCTGGGATGAGCGGCAAGGCGCGGCAGGGCGAGGGCGGAACCCTGAAGATGCGCGACATCGCCCGCCATGCCGGCGTGTCGCCGATGACGGTGTCGCGGGCGCTGCGCGAACCGTCGGCGGTGTCGGAGGAGATGCGGCGCAAGGTCGAGGCGGCGGTGCGCGAGTTCGCCTACGTGCCCAACCGCATCGCCGGCAGCCTGTCGTCGAGCCGCACCAACGTGGTCGGGCTGGTCGTGCCCAGCATCCGCAACTCGCTCTATGCCAGCATGATCCAGGCGGCCTCCGACGTGCTGCGCGCCAACGGGCTGCACCTTATGATCGCCGACAGCGGCCATCGCCTCGAGGACGAGGAGGCGCTGGTCTCGGCCTTCCTGGCACAACGCGTCTGCGGCCTGATCCTGCACAACACGATCCACAGCAAGCGGGTGCGCAAGCTCGTCGAGGCGAGTGGCGTGCCGGTGATCGAAACCGGCAACCTGCCCGACGATCCGCTCGACATGGCCGTCAGCTACTCGAACTTCGACGCGGCCCGCGCCATGACGCTCCACCTCGCACGCCTCGGCTACCGCAAGATCGGCTTCGTCACCCTGCCGGTGCGCGACAACGACCGTTCCGAGGAGCGCCGCCGCGGCTACTTCGCGGCGCTGGCCGAGCTCGGCCGGCCGGCCGACGAGAGCCTGGTGCTCGAAGCGGCCGGCGGCTTCAGCGAGGGCGCCGATGCGCTGGTGCGGTTGGTGAAGGCCCATCCCGATCTCGATGCCGGTTTCTTCGCGGGCGAGGTGCTGGCAGTGGGCGCGCTGTTCGAATGCCAGCGCCGCGGCTGGGCGGTGCCGGGACGCATCGCCATCGCGAGCTTCGACGATGTCGATCTGTTGCGCCACGCGGTTCCGAGCGTGACGACGCTGCGGATTCCGCGACAGGAGATCGGCCGGCGCAGCGCCGAGCTGCTGGTCGGCCGCCTCCAGGGTGCGCCGGCCGAACGACTGAAGGTCGATCTCGGATTCGAAATCGTGCAACGCGAGAGCAGTTGAGGAACGGGATGCTGAAAGGCAGATGCGCGCTCATCACCGGATCGACGCAGGGGCTGGGCCAGGCGATGGCGCGGCGGCTCGCCGCCGAGGGCTGCAACATCGTGTTGAACGGGTTCGGCGAGGCGGCCGAGATCGAGGCGGGACGCCGCGCGCTCGAGGAGGAGCATGGCGTCCGCGCGCTGCATCATGGCGCCGACCTCGCCGAGCCGCGCCAGATCGACGACCTGATCGAGACGGCCGTGCGTGAGTTCCACGGCGTCGACATCCTGATCAACAACGCCGTCGTCCGTCACTTCGCGCCGGTCGAGGCGTTCCGGCCGGAGGACTGGGACCGGGCGCTGGCAGTGAACCTGTCGGCCGCCTTCCACACGACGCGTCTGGTGCTCGCGGGCATGCGCGAACGCGGCTTCGGCCGCATCCTCAACATCTCCTCGGTCTACGGCCTGTTCGGCGGCGTGAACCGGGTCGACTACATTACGACCAAGACGGCGCTGATCGGCCTCACCCGCGCCGTGGCGCTGGAGACAGCGCGCGACAACATCACCTGCAACGCGATCTGCCCCGGCTCCTCGCCCAGCCCGGCGATCGAGCAGCGGCTGCAGGCGTTCATGGCGGCCGAAGGCCTGGCGCGCGACGCGGCGATGGAGAAGTTCATGGCCGGGCGCCAGCCCTCGGGCCGCTTCGTGGCGATGGCGAGCGTGGCCGCCCTGGCCGCCTTCCTGTGCGGCCCCGGCGCCGCCGACATCACCGGCGCGGCCCTGCCGGTCGACGGCGGCTGGAGCGCGAGCTGATCGTCTCTCGGCTTTTTTATGGTAGCGGTACCAGAGACTCCCTCCTAGAATTTTGCACAACAAGGCAAAAACAGGAGGAAACCCATGAGCGTCACGCGTCGACAGTTCGGCCCCGTCGCAGCCTCCCTGGCTGCGGTCGCGGCGGCTTCACCGGCCTTCGGCCAGCAGACCAGCGAGGTGGTGAAATGGCGTCTCACCTCCAGCTTCCCCAAGAGCCTCGACACGCTCTACGGGGCGTCGGTCACGATCGCGCGGGTCGTGGGCGAGATGACCGACGGCAAGTTCACACTGACGCCGTTCTCCGCCGGCGAGATCGTGCCCGGCCTGCAGGTGCTGGACGCGGTGTCGAACGGCACGGTCGAATGCGGCCACACCTATACCGGCTACTACATCGGCAAGAATCCGAGCTTCGTGTTCGACGGCTCGGTGCCGTTCGGCCTGACGCCGCGCATGCACAATGCCTGGATGATGTTCGGCGGCGGTCGGCAATTGATGGACGAGGTCTATGACGGCTTCAACGTCGTGGCCCTGCCGGCCGGGCAGACCGGCGGCCAGATGTTCGGCTGGTTCCGCAAGGAGCTGAAGACGCCGGCCGATTTCGCCGGCCTCAAGATCCGCACCGCCGGCTTCGGCGGCAAGGTCTTCGCCAAGCTGGGCGCGGTGCCGCAGCAGATCGCCGGCGGCGACATCTATCCGGCGATGGAACGCGGTACGCTCGACGCCTGCGAATGGGTCGGCCCCTACGACGACGAGAAGCTCGGCTTCAACAAGGTCGCCAAGTACTACTACACGCCGGGCGTCATGGAGCTCGAGGCGGTCAACCAGCTGATGATCGGCAAGGCGGCCTGGGCGTCCCTGCCGCCGCGCTACCAGGCGATCCTGAAATATGCCTGCGACTACTCGATGACCGAGATGCTGGCCTCCTACGACGCCAAGAACGCCGTGGCCATCGCCCGCCTGGTCGCCGCCGGCACCCAGCTCTCGGTGCTGCCCGACGAGGTGATCAAGGCGCTGCGCGTCGCGCTGGAATCGGTACTCGACGAGGAAGCCGCCCAGAACGAGCAGTTCAAGAAGATCCTGGCCAACTGGCGCGCGTTCCGCGCCAACCAGCACCGCTGGTTCTCGATCGCCGACACCCGCGCCGAGTTCGCGGTCTATCGTAGCGACCGCTGACGCGCACTTTGCTATCCCGAACGAAGGGAGGGACCTTTCGCGATGTCCGCAAAGGTCCCTCGCTCACGCTCGGGACGACAGCGATGGCTCAACGACTGCTACGCGTCATTTCTTCTTGGCGGCGCACGGCATCCTGCGAGGCTTACGTCGCGAGGGCGGCGCGGGACTTGCCGATCATCAGCGCGGCGCGGGCGGCTTCGCGGCCCTTCTCGACGAAGTGCGCACGGAAGATCCCGTTGTGGTGCTCGGTCTCCTGGTAGTGATGCGGCGTCAGCGACACCGAGAGGACCGGCACGCCGGTGTCCAGGCCGGCGCGCATCAGCCCGTCGACGACCGCCTGGGCCACGAAGTCGTGGCGATAGATGCCGCCATCGACCACGAAGGCGGCAGCGGCGACGGCGGCATATTTGCCGGTCGCCGCGAGGTCGCGCGAGAACAGCGGCAGCTCGAAGGCGCCCGGCACGTCGAACACGTCGACCTGTTCGGCAGGAATCAGTTCGAGGAAACCGTCGAGCGCACGGTCGACGATGTCGGCGTGCCACCTGGCTTTGACGAAGGCGTAGCGGGCTTGTGTCATGGCAATCTCCTTTGGCGAACAGACACATCACCCAAGGCGATCACGCGCGGGCCTGCTGCTCCGCATGAGCAGCAGGACACACGTTCTCTTTCATCCGGACTATGACCGTCGGCTCAGGCCTCGCACCTGATCTGCTGACCCTTCCTTGCGGAAGGCGCTCGCGGGCTCGCGGCTCGCGCCGCATACCGCCGGTAGGGAGTTTCACCCTGCCCTGAGAACGCAGAAACCATAAGGGCAGGGTCGGGAGCTTGCAACGATTGGAGCGAGGCCTAGCAGAGAGGCCTTGCCCGATCGAGGCGAGACCCTTCGGCTACGCGCCGCGCGCTTCGGTCAGGGTGACCGCTAAGCGGTCACTTCTTCTCGAGGCCCCACATGGCGAGCGTCGGGGCGAAGACCATTCCGCTCACGTTCGCGCGCACGGCGGTCGGCGAGGTGAACTGGCCGAGCGGCACATGCGTCGGGTACTCGAGCACGCGCAGCTGGACCTGCTCGGCGATGGCCTTCTGCTTCGCCGGATCGGATTCGGCGGCATAGGCATCGCGCAGCTTCTCGAGCTCGGCATCGCACGGCCAGCCGAAGGTCGCCTTGTCGCAGGACGCGTTGAGGAAGGCGGCCGCGGCCGGGTTGATCACGTCGACCGCACCCCACGAGGTGAAGAAGACGTTCCAGCCGCCGGCGCTGGGCGCGTCCTTCTTGGCGCGGCGCGCGACCAGCGTCTGCCAGTCCATGGGCTGCAGGTCGACCTTGAAGCCGGCCTTCTCGAGCTGCGGCTTGGCCACGGTCGCCAGGTTGTTGTGGCCGGCCACGTCGGTCTGGTGGAGCATCACCACCGGCGTGCCGTCATAGCCCGCCTCGGTCAGGAGCTGCTTCGCCTTCGCGGCATTGCCCGAGAGCTTGTCCTCCCAGCCCTTGGTCGATTCGAGCGGCGAACCGCACGGAAACAGCGAGTTGCAGACCTTGTAGTATTCCGGGTCACCGACATTGGCGTCGAGGAATTCCTTCTGGTCGAGCGCGTAGAGCGCGGCGAGGCGGATCTTGGCGTTGTCGAACGGCTTGTGCAGCACGTTGAAGCGCATCGTGTACTGGCGGCCGGCCTTGTTGCCGACGAACACCTTGACGCTCTTTTCCTTCTTGAGGAGCGGCAGCAGGTCGGCCGGCACCATTTCCACCAGATCGATCTCGCCGCTCAGCAGCGCGTTGACCTGGGTCTGCGTGTCGGGGATCCACACCCACTCGATGCGGTCGGCCTTGGCGACCTTGCCGCCGGCGAAGCCCGACGCCGGCTCAGCGCGCGGCTTGTACTTCGGGTTCTTGACGTAGACCGCCTTCTCGCCGGGCTTCCACTCGTCCTTCTTGAAGATGAACGGGCCGGAGCCGGTGGCGTCGGTGATCTGGCTGTTGGGATCGGTCGAGGCGACCGACTTGGGCATCATGAACGGCACGTTCGAGCCCGGCTTGCCCAGCGAATAGAGCAGCAGGCCATAGGGCTGCTTCAGCACGAACTTGATGGTCTTGTCGTCCGGCGCCGAAAGGTCCGACGTCACCGCCATCAGCTTCTGGCCCATCGCGTCGCGCGCGCCCCAGCGCTTGATCGAGGCGACGCAATCCTCCGCCGTGACCGGCTTGCCGTCATGCCATTCCAGCCCGTCGCGCAGGGTCAGCGTGTAGGTCAGCTTGTCGGGCGAGACCTCCCACTTGTCGACCATCTGCGGCTTGACCTCGAGCTTGTCGTCGACCGCGAACAGCGTGTCGTAGATCATGTAGCCGTGGTTGGTGGTGATCAGCGCCGAGGTCCAGATCGGATCGATGATCTTGAGGTCCGAATGCAGCGCGACCTTGAGGGTGGAGGGCGTGGACTGCGCCGAGGCGGGCGCGGACGCGGCCAGCGGCATCACCGCGGCGGCGGCGGCGAGCGCGCCCATGAAACGACGACGTAACTTCAGCATGGAAACTCCTGTACTCTTGGCCTTCCCCGTAGGGCGCAAGGTATAGAGCCGCAGAAGCCCGCGCGCGACAGGCGAAATGCCCGCGCCCCGCGACGAACGGTCAATCGCCCTGCGCGACGTCGAGCAACGCCTGCCAGTCGACGAACTTGACCCGCGGCCGTCCCTGCGCGGCGCCGGCGGCGATTTCCGCCTTGTCGATGCGGCGCCAACCCTCGGCATCGACGCAGAGCGGCAGGATGTCGGGGCCGCTCTTGAGGTCGCGGTCCTCGAGGAAGTCGATCACTTCCTTGGCCACGGCATGACTGTCGGCGCGATTGGTCGGGATGGTGCCGCTCGGGCCGCGGCGCGCCCAGCCGACCGGGAACACGTTCTCGGCCTGCGGGAAGGGCTCGCCGGTATAGCCGATGCAGGTGACGACCAGGTCGGCGGCGAGTGTGCCCGTCGAGAGTTCGATCTCGCCCGGGCGGATCGCCTTGGGCGTCTCGTGGAACCGGAAGTGCACCGTCACCGGCTTTTCGCCCGGCGTCTGCGCGGCGAAGCGCTTCAGGGTCTCGATGTTCTTGGTCTTGCGCAGCCGCTCCGGCGTCGGATCGGCGGCCGGCGCCTCGGCGGTCAGCACGCTGGCATCGGCGACGGAAACGGCGCGCGCCAGCCGGCCCATCTCGGCCAGTTCGTTGGTGGTGAAGGAGGCTTCCCCGGCGCCGCGCCGTCCGATCACATGGATGTCGGCGATCGGCGCCGCCGCGATCGCCGCCCCCGCCTCCGGCACGATGTCGGACTTGGTCATCTCGTCCGGGCTCTTGGCCAGCAGCCGCGCGACGTCGAGCGCCACGTTGCCGTTGCCGATCACCGCCACGGATTTCACGCCCGAGAGGTCGGGACCGCCGCGGAAATCGGGATGGCCGTTCAGCCAGGCGACGAAGCGCCACGAGCCCCAGACATGCGGCAGATCCTCGCCGGGAATGCCCAGCTTGCGGTCGACCACCATGCCGGTGGCGACGATCACCGCGTCGTAGGACTGGATGACCTCGTCCCAGGTCAGGTCGCGGCCGATCTCGATGTTTCCGGCGAAACGCAGGTCGGGCTGGGCGAGCAGCCGGTCGAACTGGCGGACCACGGCCTTGGTGCCCTGATGGTCGGGCGCGACACCCGCCCGCACCAGGCCGAACGGCGTCGGCAGGCGGTCGATGATGTCGATGCGAAGGTCGGGACGGCCGCGCAGCAGCCCGTCCGCGGCATAGAAGCCGGACGGGCCGGCGCCGACGATTGCAACCCTGTGAGTCATGGCGGCCCGCTTAGCATATGATGGGCGGATGGCTAAATATGCAAAACTCCGTCAGCTCGGACAGGCGACCGCCCTGCCCGCCTCCCCCGCGGAAGCCGTACTCGAGACGGTGCCCAACCCGCATCCGGGCACGCTCTATCTCGCCCGCTTCACGCAGCCGGAATTCACCTCGCTCTGCCCGGTGACCGGCCAGCCCGATTTTGCGCATCTGGTGATCGACTATGTCCCGCGCACCAGGCTGGTCGAGAGCAAGTCGCTGAAGCTCTATCTCAACAGCTTCCGCAACGAGGCCGCCTTCCACGAGGACTGCACCGTGGGCATCGGCAAGCGCCTGGTGAAGGCGCTGGCGCCGCGCTGGCTGCGCATCGCGGGTTACTGGTATCCGCGCGGCGGCATGCCGATCGACGTGTTCTGGCAGACCGCCGCACCGCCCAAGGGCCTGTGGCTTCCCGACACTGGCGTGGCGCCCTATCGCGGCCGGGGTTGATGGCCAAGCTGCCGCCCCGTCCGAAGCGGCCCCCGAAGCCCGCAACGCCGCGCGAGCTGCGCGATGCGATTGCCGCGAAGGCGCTGGAGCTGGGCTTCGACGCCGTGGCCTTCGCACCGGCGCAGCTCTCGCCCGAGGCGCGGCAGTTGCGGCGGGACCGCATGGAAGCGTTCCTGGCGCGCGGCTTCCAGGGCGACATGGGATGGCTGGTCGACCGCGCCGAGCAGCGCATCGATCCGGCAGGCCTCTGGCCCGAGGCGCGCACCGTCGTGTCTGTCGCGCTCAACTACGGGCCGGCCGGCGATCCGCGCTTCACGCTCTCGGAGCGCGAGCGCGGCGCGGTCTCGGTCTATGCGCAGGGCCGCGACTATCACGACGTGATGAAGAGCCGCCTGAAGCAGCTCGGCCGCTTCATCTGGGACACCTATCACGAGAGTCTGAAGGTCTTCGTCGACACCGCGCCGCTGATGGAAAAACTCGCCGCGCAGCAGGCCGGCCATGGCTGGCAGGGCAAGCACACCAACCTGGTGTCGCGCCGCTTCGGCTCCTGGCTGTTCCTGGGCGAACTGCTGCTGTCGATCGAACTGCCGCCCGACGCGCCCGAGACCGATCATTGCGGCCAGTGCCGCGCCTGCCTCGATTCCTGCCCGACCAATGCTTTCCCCGCGCCCTATCAGCTCGATGCGCGGCGCTGCATCTCCTATCTCACCATCGAACATGCCGGCCCGATCGATCGCGAATTCCGGACGGCGCTGGGCAACCGCATCTATGGCTGCGACGACTGTCTCGCCGCCTGCCCATGGAACAAGTTTGCCCGAGAGTCGCGCGAAGCCGCCTTCACGCCGCGCGCCGAGTTGCAGGCGCCGCTGCTGGCCGAGCTTGCCGAACTCGACGACGCGACCTTCCGCACGCGCTTCTCGGGCACCGCCGTGAAGCGCATCGGCCGCGACCGCTTCCTGCGCAACGTCGCCTACGCGCTGGGCAACAGCGAGGCGCCCGCCACCGCGCTGCCGGCGGTCGAGCGGCTGCTGGCGGATGCCTCGCCCCTCGTGCGCGGCGCCGCGGTCTGGGCCCTGTCGCAACTCGCGCCGGCCGAGGTTGCGCGGCGCGGTCAAACGACCGATGACTGCGATGCCGGTGTCCGCGCCGAATGGGCGGAGGCGCTCCGGCAGGGAGTGCAACAATGAGCTTCAAGAGACGGGCGATGATCGCGGGCGCGGCCCTGCTTCTCGCCGCCGGGCCGGCCGCGGCGCAGCAGCCCAACTCGCCGGCCCGCATCGCCGAAATCCTGGCGAGCCCCGACCGCAGCGCCGCCGACCGCACCAACGACCAGCGCCGCAAACCCGCGGAGATGCTGGCCTTCATCGCCATCGTGCCGGGCATGACCGCGCTCGATCTCAGCGCCGGCGGTGGTTACACGACGGAACTGCTCGCCCGCTCGATCGGCCCGACCGGCGCGGTCTATGGCCAGAGCCGGCCGCCGCGCGACCCCAGCCAGCCGGCGCCGCGTCCGGCCGCACCCGAAGGCAATGCCAATCCGACCGCCGCACCGGTGGCCGCACCGGCCACACCACCCGCCCCGCCGCGTCCCTCACCCGTCGCGCTGGCCGATCGCAGCGAGAAGATGAAGGCGGCCGGCGTCGCCGCCGCGCCGATCACGGCGCTGTCCCGCCCCTTCGAGGATCCGCTGCCCGCCGAACTGGCCGACGGCCGCTTCGACCTCGTCACCCTGATGTTCAACTATCACGACCTCGGCTTCCTGGGCGTCGACCGCGCCAAGATGAACGCGGCGGCCTTCAAGGCGCTGAAGCCCGGCGGCTTCTACGTCATCGCCGACCATGCAGGCCGCCCGGGCACCGGCATCTCGGAGTCCGGCACCCTGCATCGCATCGAGGAAGCCTTCCTGCGCAAGGAAGTCGAGGCCGCGGGCTTCAAGCTCGTCGCCGAGGGCAACTTCCTGCGCAACCCCAACGACCCGCGTGACAAGAACACACCCGACCCGCCGCAGCCCAAGGACGAGTTCGTCCTGAAGTTCGTGAAGCCTTAAGCGTTCAACTCTTCGCCTCCCCGTCTTACGGGGGAGGCTGGGAGGGGCAAAGCAACGCTAAGATCGTTCGTTGGGAAGAGTTCAGACTCATGGCCTTCCCCCTCCGGCCCTTCGGGCCACCTCCCCGTTTGACGAGCGAGGAGTGCGATTCTTCAACGCCGCTCCCTGAAGAAGCGGCGCAGCAGCTCGCCCGCCTCGCGTTCGCCGACCCCGGGATAGAGTTCGGGGCGGTGGTGGCAGGTCGGCTGGTCGAAGATGCGCGGGCCCTGCTCGATGCCGCCCCCTTTGGGATCGGCGGCGCCCCAGTAGAGCCGGCGCAGGCGCGCGAAGGAGATCGCCTGGGCGCACATGGGGCACGGTTCCAGCGTGACGTAGAAGTCGCAGCCGACCAGGCGCGGCGAGCCCAGCGCGGCAGCGGCGGCACGAATCGCCAGCAGCTCGGCATGGGCGGTCGGGTCCTTCAGCTCCTCGGTGCGGTTGCCGGCCTCGGCCAGCACGGCGCCGTCGGGACCCACGATCACGCAGCCGATCGGCACCTCGCCCCGCGCGCCGGCCGCGCGGGCGGCGGCGAGGGCTCTGTCCATGGGCGTCGACTTGTATGAATCCGGCATCGCGGCCGCACTATAGCGCGCGGCGGCCCGCGCGCGTATCTTGGCGCACATGCCCCGTCCCCTCATCGGAGTCACCCTGGATGCTGAAAAGCCAGGCGGATACTCCAAGTTTCCCTGGTATGCGCTGCGCCAGAACTACCTCGACGCGATCGACGCGGCGGGTGGTCTGGCCGTTGCGCTGCCGCACGAGCCCGACCGGGTCGCCGACTATCTGGAGCGCATCGACGCGCTGGTGGTGACCGGCGGCGCCTTCGACGTCGACCCGTCCTACTATGGCGGCGGCGCGAAGCATTCGACGGTGGTCACCAAGGACCGCCGCACCGCTTTCGAGTTCGGCGTGACCAAGGGCGCGCTCGCCCAGAACAAGCCGGTGCTGGGCATCTGCGGCGGCCAGCAGCTGCTGCATGTCGTGCTGGGCGGCAAGCTGATCCAGCACATTCCCGACGCCATCGAGGATGCGCTGGCGCACGAGCAGCCCAACCCGCGCAACGAGCCCGGCCACGTCGTGAAGGTGGCCCGGGGCACGCAACTCCACGGCATCGTCGGCGCCGAGGAGCTGCAGGTGAACAGCGCCCATCATCAGGCCGCCGCCGATCAGCCGGAAGGCATCGTCGTCAACGCGACCGCGCCGGACGGCGTGATCGAGGGCATCGAAGCCCCCGCCTACCGCTTCTGCATCGGCGTGCAGTGGCATCCTGAGTTTCATATCTCCGAAGGCGACGCGAAATTGTTCCGCGCCTTCCTGGGCGCGGCGGGCACAAAGTGAACGAACAACCTGTCAAGGAAGGCGAGCGCATCGCCAAGCGCCTCGCGCGCGCCGGCCTGTGCTCGCGCCGCGATGCCGAACGCTGGATCGAGGAAGGCCGGGTCAAGGTCGACGGCAAGGTGCTGGAGACCCCGGCCTGCGTCGTCACCGACAAGAGCGTGATCGAGGTCGACGGCAAGCCGTTGCCTGCGGCCGACCGGGCGCGCATGTGGCGCTATCACAAGCCGCCGGGCGAGATGGTGACGGCCCGCGACCCCGAGGGACGCCGCACCATCTTCGACTCGCTGCCCAAGGGCATGCCGAGGGTCGTCAC
Organism: Reyranella sp.; assembly: GCF_965249915.1. Taxonomy (GTDB): domain Bacteria; phylum Pseudomonadota; class Alphaproteobacteria; order Reyranellales; family Reyranellaceae; genus Reyranella. The sequence continues at coordinate 5,838,882 of NZ_OZ252257.1, read as the reverse complement.
GATCGGCCGCCTCGATTACTTCTCGGAAGGGCTGCTGCTGCTGACCAACGATGGCGGGCTGGCGCGCCAGCTCGAACTGCCGGCCAACGGCTGGACGCGTCGCTATCGCGCCCGCGTGCACGGCGCCGTCGACGAGGCGAAGCTCGCGGAACTGGCCAACGGCATCACCATCGAGGGCGTGCGCTACGGCTCGATCCAGGCCAGCCTCGACCGCCAGCAGCGTTCCAACGCGTGGATCGACATCGCGCTGACCGAGGGCAAGAACCGAGAGGTGCGCCGCGTTCTGGCCCACCTGGACCTGCCGGTGGTGCGCCTGATCCGCGTGGCCTTCGGGCCGTTCCATCTCGGCGAAGTCGAACGCGGCCATGTCGACGAGATCCCGCCGCAGGCGCTCGAAAACCTGCTGGGCGTCAAGCGTCCGCCGCGCAAGGAAGGCTGGGCCAAGCCCAAACCGAAGCCCGCGCCGCCCCACGCCAAGCGCCGGAGGCACTGATGATCCGCATCATCGGCGGCAAGCATCGCGGCCGCATGCTCGAAACGCCGGTTGGCGAGGCCACGCGCCCCACCTCCAACCGCGCGCGCGAGGCGCTGTTCAACATCCTGATGCATGCGAACTGGCGCGAGGACGAGGACGGCGGCACCTCGCCGCTGATCGAGGCGCGCGTGCTCGATGCCTATGCCGGTTCCGGCGCGCTGGGCCTCGAGGCCCTGTCGCGCGGCGCGGCCCATGTCACCTTCCTCGACAAGGATGCCGCCGCGATCAAGTCGATCGGCGACAACCTGCGCAAGCTGGGCGAGACCGGCGCGGCCAAGGTCGTGCGCGCCGATGCGACGCGGCCGCCGCCCGCGCGCGAGCCGTGCGACCTCGTGTTCCTCGATCCGCCCTATCGTTCGGGCGAGGCGGCGGCGGCGATCACGGCGCTGGCCAACGCCGGCTGGATGGCACCGGGCGCGGTCGTCACCGTCGAACTGGCGTACAACGAGGATATCGCACCGCCTCACGGCTTCGAGGCGATCGACGAACGCCGTTACGGCGCGGCGAAGATCGTGATCCTCAAACGGACGGCATGAGGCTCACCGCACCGCTCTACATGCTGCGTCATGGCGAGACCGCCTGGAACACCGAACGGCGCATGCAGGGCAGCAAGAACTCCGACCTGACCGCGCGCGGCCGGGTCCAGGCGCTGGCGATGGGCCGCACGCTCCGGCGCGAACTCGAGCGCGCGCCTGGACCGACGATCTTCCTGCGCAGCCCCTTGGGGCGCACGCGCGAGACTTCGGAGATCATCGGCCAGGAGCTGGGGCTGTCCTCCTCGGAATGGCGCGAGGACATCAGGCTGGCGGAACTCTCCTACGGCACGTGGGAGGGCTTCTCGTGGGCCGAGATCGAGATCGATCACCCGACGGCTCTTGCCGACTGGCGTGCCGATCCGCACGGCTACTGCCCGCCGGGCGGCGAAACCCATGCCGACCTGCGGCGGCGTTGCGAGACCATGCTGTCGGAGATTGCCGCCGCCAACACGCGCACCGTCGTGGTGAGCCACGGCGTCAGCGGCGCGGTGATGCGCGGCCTCCATCTCGGACTCGATGCCCGGGCCATGTTCGTGCTGGAGAAGCCGCAGGACGCGTTCTTCCGTCTGGTCGACGGCATCGAGCACCGGATCGCCTGCGACCTGTGATCGTAACGGGGTGCCGGCTATAAGCGCCGGCATGAAAGAGGAAGCGCAGATCGCGGCGGCGGGCCGAATGAGTTGGGCGGGGGAAGCGCGCGCGACGCTCGGGCTCGCCTGGCCGCTCATCCTGACCAATCTCGCACAGACCCTGATGACCGCGACCGACGTGGTGATGATGGGCTGGCTCGGCGCCGATGCGCTGGCCGCCGGTGCGCTGGGCTCCAACCTCTATTTCGCCACCATGATCTTCGGCCTCGGACTCACCACGGCGACCGCGCCGATGATCGCGCGCGAGCTCGGGCGCAAGCGCCATTCGGTGCGCGACGTGCGTCGCACGGTGCGCCAGGGCCTATGGATGGCGGCCGGCGCGACGGTGCCGATCTGGATCGTGCTGTGGCAGAGCGAGGCGATCCTGCTGGCGATGGGACAGGAGCCGGCGCTCGCCAAGGCCGCGGCCCAGTATGTGCGCGCCCTGCAATGGTCGCTGCTGCCGTTCTTCTTCTTCCTGGTGCTGCGCTCGTTCGTCTCGGCGCTGGAGCGCCCTCTCTGGGCGCTCGCCGCCGGCGTGGCCGGCGTGGTCGTCAATGCCGCGGCGGCGTGGATCCTGATCTTCGGCCATCTCGGCTTTCCCAGGCTCGGGCTGGTCGGCGCCGGCTACGCCACCACCTTCGCCGACACGCTGATGTTCGCGCTGCTCGCGGCCGTCGTTCTCACCGATCGCAAGTTCCGCCGCTATCGCCTGTTCGGCCGCTTCTGGCGTGCCGACGGACCGCGCTTCCGCGAGCTGTGGCATCTCGGCCTGCCGATCGGCGCGACCCTGGTGTTCGAGGTCGCCGTCTTCAACGGCGCCACCTTCCTGATGGGGCTGATCGGCGCCGCCGCACTGGCAGCCCACTCGATCGCCATGCAGCTCGCCTCGCTCTCCTTCATGGTGCCGCTCGGGCTGGCCCAGGCCGCGACCGTGCGGGTCGGCCGCGCCTTCGGCGCGCACGACAAGGAGGGCATCCGACGCGCCGGCTGGACGGCCTACGCGATGGGCGTGGGCTTCATGGCGCTGACGGCGCTGGCAATGGTCCTCGTCCCGCGCACCCTGGTCGGCCTCTTCCTCGATCTCGACACGCCGGCCAATCTTCCCGTGATCGACCTGGCGGTGAGCTTCCTGATGGTCGCTGCCCTGTTCCAGGTGGCGGATGGCGGCCAGGCGGTGGCGGCCGGGATGCTGCGTGGCCTGCACGATACGCGCGTGCCCATGGTCTATGCCGGCATCGGCTACTGGGGCATCGGCCTGCTGCTGGGCGTGGCGCTCGCCTTCCAGGGCGGGCTGGCCGGCTTCGGCCTGTGGATCGGCCTGGCCACCGGCCTCACCGTCGTGGCGATCCTGCTGCTCGTCCGCTGGCTGAGGCGCGAACGGCTGGGGCTGATGGCGCCGGGCCGCTAACCTCTGCGGGCGCGCGTCCGCGCCTTCTCCGCGGCGGCGAACCTGGAGAAGTGCGCCCGGATGACCTCCTGGAAACCCAGCGCCGCTTCCGACATGGGCCGCCCCTTCAGGCGCATCAGCGCCAGCGTGCCATGAAATTCCCGCGGGTCGATGGGCAGCGAGCGCAGCAAGGGATCGTTCGGCAGCGACGTGTTCACGAGGATGGTCACGCCCATCTTGCGGCGGACGAACTGGGCGAGCGCGCTGTAGGTATTGAGGGTGATCGTATAGTCGAGGCGGAAGCCCGCCTTCGCCGCCGCGCCGTCCATGATCCGCCGCATGTTCGAAGCGGGCGGCATCGAGACCAGCGCTTCGCCGCGAAGATCGGAAAGGTGCAAGCGGTCGCGCGCAGCGAAGCGATGATCCTTGTGGAAGACCGCGTGATAGGTGGTCTTGCACAGCTCCTCGATTACAAGGTCGTCGTGCGGCTCGGTGGGCGCGCCGATGCCGAAATCGACATGCCCCGAGCGGACCAGACCGATGGAACTGTTCTGGATGCCCTCGTGGACGTTCACGACGACGTTGGGCCGCGAACGCTTGTACTTGATGATCAGCTCCGCGAGCATGTTGGTCGCGAAGGCCATCGGACAGGAGATGGCGAGATGGCCGCGCGCCTGCTGCTTGAGCTCGCGCAGCACGCCCGAACTGAGTTCGAGGTCGTGGAGGATGCGTTCCGCCAGCGGCACGAACTCCACGCCCGCACTCGTCAGGGTGACGTGCCGGGTCGTGCGCTCGAACAGCGAGGTTCCCAATTCCTCCTCCGCCGACCGGATCATGCGCGAGAGGCCGGGCTGCGACAGCTCCAGCTCGGCGGCGGCGGCGATGAAGCTCGAATAGCGCGCGACCGCCGCCACGGCCCTGAGCTGCCGAACCGAGAGATTGGGAATCTGGGAAGGCGGGCGCTTCATATGCTTCACGAACTTGTAAAATATATATGCGAAACTCGCATCAATTGCTCTTATCAGAACCTTATTGATATGAGAAAGGCCCACTCCTAGCGTTGCTTTCGAATTCGGGACGGTTCGGAGGCACGGCGAATGGGCAAGGTACTCGGCGCCATCGGCACCTTTCTCATGGTGCTCCTGACGGGACTCGGCGCCGGGGCGCAGCCCTATCCCGACAAACCGATCAAGCTCGTGATCCCGTTCGCGCCCGGCGGCAGCGTCGACATCGTCGGCCGCATTCTGGCCCAGGCGCTGGGCGAGGAGCTGAAACAGTCGATCGTCGTCGAGAATCGCGCCGGGGCTGGCGGCAACATCGGCTTCGAGGCCGTCGCCCACGCCAAGCCCGACGGCTACACGCTGCTGATGGCCAGTTCCAACCTGGCGGTGAATGTCAGCCTGTACCGCACCATCGGCTACGACCCGCTGAAGGACTTCGCGCCGGTCTCGCTGGTCGCGATCCAGCCCAACGTCCTGATGGTCCATCCCTCCCTGCCGGTGAAGACGGTTCCCGAACTGATCGCCTATGCCAAGGCCAATCCCGGCAAGCTGAACTTCGGCTCCTCCGGCATCGGCGCCTCCCAGCATCTGGCCGGTGAGTTGTTCAAGAGCCGAACCGGCGTCGACATGGTCCATGTTCCCTACAAGGGCGGCGGACCGGCCATGGCCGATCTGGTCGGCGGCCGCATCCAGCTGATGTTCGAGACCATCCCGAGCTCGATGTCCTATGTCCGGTCCGGCCAGCTTCGCGCCATTGCGGTGACGACCGAGGAGCGCTCCTCGCAATTGCCCGACGTGCCGACCGTGCAGGAAACCGTGACGGGCGTCGTCTCGCGAGGCTGGCTGGGTGTCGCCGCCCCCGCCGGCACGCCGCAGCCGATCGTCGACCGGCTGAATGGCGCGGTCCACAAGGTGATCGCCCTTCCGGACGTGACGAAGCGGCTGACCGACCTCGGGCTCCAGGTGAAGGTTTCCACGCCTGCGCAGTTCTCGAGCTTCATCGCCAGCGAGGTGAAGGACTTTCACACGCTGATCAGCGACGCGAAGATTCCCGTGGAATAGGACGCGCCGGACGTTTGCATCCGCAATAGACAGCAAGAAAAGCAGAGGTAACGCTGTGACTGTGATGGGCTATGAACTGCTGGCGCGCGCGCTTCAGCAGCAAGGTGTCGATACGTTCTTCTTCATCATGGGCGCGCCCATGTCGTCGGCCGAAAAGGCCGCGATCGATCTCGGCATCCGCGGGATCGACGTGCGCCACGAGCAGGCGGCGGCCATGATGGCCCATGCCTATGCCCGCCTGCGCAACCGCCCCGGCGTCTGCATGGCCTGCTCCGGCCCCGGCACGCTGAACTTCGGCACCGGCCTCGCCAACGCGCTGATGGATTGCGTGCCGGTGGTGGCGCTGGGCGGCGCGAGCCCGATCGGCGAATTCGGCCGCGGCGCCTTCCAGGAATTCGACCAGCTCGCCGCGATGAAGCCGCTGACCAAGTGGGCCGACCGCATCCTCGAGGCGCGACGCATCCCCGAGATGGTCAACCTCGCCTTCCGCCAGGCCCTCGCGGGCAAGCCGGGCCCGGTCTATCTCGATTGCCCCAGCGACGTGCTCTATGCCGAGATCGACGAGGCCACGGTGGTGTGGCCGACCGAGCCGGCGGCGGCGGCGCGCGCCCGTCCGGCCGGCGACCCGGCCGCGATCGAGAAGGCGCTCGATCTTCTCTCCAAGGCCGAACGGCCCGTCGTCATCTCGGGCAGTGGCGTGCTGTGGTCGGACGCGGCCGCGGCCCTGGCGCGCTGGGTCGAACAGGCCGGCATGCCGCTCTACACCACGCCGCAGGGTCGCGGCGTGGTGCCGGAGGACGGACCGCATACCTTCCCCAACGCGCGCTCGACCGCCCTGCGCGAGGCCGACGTGGTGCTCGTGGTCGGCACGCGGCTGAACTACGTGTTCGGTCACGGCCAGGCCCCGCGCTTCGCGAAAGATGCCCGTCTGATCCGCATCGACATCGATGCGGGCGAAATCGCCTCGACGCCGCAGGTCGAGATCGGGATCGTGGGCGACGCGCGCACCGTTCTGGAGCAGATGACCGCGGCGGCCGGCGGGCGCGTGACGCCTGAGCGCTACGGTGCCTGGCGGGAGCGGCTCGCAGGCATCGAGACTGACAAGGCGGCCAAGTTCGAGGCGCAGATCTCGACCGACCAGACGCCAATCCATCCGTTGCGCCTGTGCAAGGAGATCCGCGATTTCCTGCCGCGCGACGCGATCCTGTCCGTCGACGGTCAGGAGATCCTGAACTTCGGACGCCAGACGATTCCCACCCACGTCTTCGGGCATCGCCTGAACTCCGGCACCTTCGGCACGATGGGCGTGGGCCTGCCGTTCGGCCTCGGCGCCAAGGCCGCCAAACCCGACGCCTTCGTAATGGTGCTGCATGGCGACGGATCGTTCGGGCTGAACGGCATGGAACTCGACACCGCTGTCCGCCACAAGCTGCCGGTGCTGGTCGTCATCAGCCTCAATGGCGGCTGGACGGCCGATCCCAAGCGCATGAAACCCGGCCGCGACCTCGGCTACACGCGCTTCCACGAGCTGGCGGAATCGCTGGGCTGCGTCGCCGAATATGTCGAAAGGCCCGAGGATATCCGCCCCGCTCTCGAGCGGGCGGCGGCCGCGGTCAAGGCCGGACGGACGGCGCTCGTCAACGTGCGCACCGATGCCGATGCCCAGGCGCAGACCGTGCGCTTCACCAAGACCATGACCTGAGCCAGAGACCATGACCTCCTCGATGGACTTCCTCAAGCCGCGCTCGGTCGCGGTCATCGGCGCCTCGCGCGATCCCGTGAAGCGCGGACACCGCGCGATCAAGACCCTGCTGGGCGACGGCTACAAGGGCCGCATCCTGCCGATCAATCCCAAGGAAAGCGAAATCCTGGGCCTCGCCTGCTATCCCGACCTCGCCTCGGCGCCGGGTGAGATCGACCTCGCGCTGGTCTGCACGCCAGCCGCCGCCCTGCCCGACGTGATCCGCCTGTGCGGCCAGCGCGGCGTGCGCGCGGCCCTCGTGCTGGCCGGTGGCTTTAGCGAAGCCGGGCCGGACGGTGCGGCACTCGAAGCCCGCAGCATGGAAGCCGCCCGCGAAGGTTCGGTGCGCGTGATCGGTCCGAACACCGCCGGCATCTTCGACGCCTATACCGGCTGCAACCTGGTCGGCTGGCCCGGCGTCTATGCCGGCAAGCTGGGCGCGCTCTGCCAGTCGGGCAATGTCGCCATCGCCTTGCTGGCGCAGAGCCACAAGAACGGTCATGCCGGCTTCACCACCTTCGTGGGCGTCGGTAACGAAGGCGACATCCGCTTCCACGAATATCTCCGCTTCTATGGCGACGATCCCAACACCGGCGCGGTCATCGTCTATGTCGAGGGCTTCAAGGACGGCCCGGCCTTCCTCGAGGCGCTGCGCGACGTCTCCGCGCGCAAGCCGGTCGTCCTCTACAAGGCCGGCCGCACCGACAAGGGCGAGGGCGCGGCCCGCTCGCATTCCGGGTCGCTGGCCGGCAACTATGCCGTCGCGCGCGCCGCGCTGCGCCAGGCCGGCGCCATCCTGGTCGAGCGCTCCGACGAGATGTTCGCGGTCGCCGACATGGTCTCGCGCACCGCCGGCCGTCCGACCCGCCGTGTGGCCATCCTGTCGGAAGGCGGCGGCCCGATCTCGCAGGCGGTCGATGCGCTGGCCGAGCGCGGCCTCGACCTGCCGGTCCTGTCCGGCGAGACCGAGGCGCGCCTCAAGAAGATCACGCCCAACGCCACGCAGTTGAACAACCCGGTCGATGCCGGCGGCGGCACCGATCCGCATCCGCGCTACATGCCGGCTTGCGGCGAGGCGATTCTGGCCGACCCCGCCGTCGATGCGCTGCTGATCGTGGGCTATTTCGGCGGCTATCAGGTGCGCTACGGCACACCGCTTGCCGAGGCCGAGAACGAGGCTGCCCTAAAGCTCGCGGCCTTCGCCAAGCAGGCCGGCAAGCCGGTGATCGTGCAGTGCCACTATGCCGAGTTCCCGACCGAGGCGATCGACATCCTGCGCGCTGCCGACATCACGGTCGTGCGCTCGATCGAGATCGCCGCAGCGTGCCTGGCCGGCGCCGAGGAATTCCATCGCATCGCCACCGCCGCGCGCGAGACCAAGCCGAACACGGCCGCGCCGCACCCCAGCCAAGCGTCGGCCCGGCTGGTCGCCGCCGCCCGCGCCGAGGGCCGCCAGAGCCTGCTCGAACCGGAAGCCCTCGAACTGCTGGCATCCGAGGGAATCGCAGTGCCGCCCTTCGCCCTGCTGCGCACACCTGACGACGTGAAGACCTTGCCGGCCGCGCTCGCCGCGGCGCCGGTGGCGCTGAAGATCGTCTCGAAGGACATCCTGCACAAATCCGACGTCGGCGGCGTGAAGCTCGGCATCGCGGGCACGGCGGAGATCGAGGCCCAGAGCGCGGCGCTCCGCGCCCATATCGGCAAGACCGTGCCGTCCGCCGACATTGCCGGCGTGCTGGTCGCGCCGATGGCCGCCAAGGGCGTCGAAGTGATCATCGGCGTGACCAGCGACCCGCAATTCGGACGGGTGTTGATGTTCGGCTTGGGCGGCGTGTTCGTCGAGGTGCTGAAGGACGTGGTCTTCCGCACCCTGCCGATCGATCGGCGCGAGGCCGGCCTGATGCTGGACGAGATCCGCGGCAAGGCCCTGCTCGACGGCGTCCGCGGCAGCGCCCCCGTCGATCGCGAGAAGCTCGTCTCCCTGCTCCTCGATGTGTCGCGCCTCGCACTGGCGCATCCGGAGATCAGCGAAATCGACCTCAACCCCGTGATCGTGAACGCCGACGGCTACACCATCGTCGACGCGCGTATGCTGCTGGGCTGAACAAGACTGCGTCTTGTCGCCTCAGATTCACCAAGACTACCTCACCCTGAGGGGCCGCATCGCGGCCGTCTCGAAGGGTGGGCAGCAGGCTCGGTGCCTGTAGCCCATGCTTCGAGACGCGCTCCTGCGGAGCGCTCCTCAGCATGAGGTTGGGGTGATTCAATCCTGCTCAGCCTCTAGCGCGAGAGGCGGGCGGTGCGGCGGCAGCCGCCGTTCTCGGTCACGATCAGGCCGGAGGCGTCGCCCCGGGCGGTGAGCTGGATGCGGCGGTGTTCGGGGCCCTTCACCGAGGCGAGACTCAGGAGATTGAACGGCGCGCCCACCTTGGCGACGCCGTGGATCTGCCACAGGCCAGGGCCCGGCGGCGGCGGTGCCGACTTGTTGGGATTGGGCACCGGCCCACGCGCCGTGGTGTCGTAGGCCGAGCCGTCGACGAAGCCCGATTCGATGGTGAGCAGGTAATCGAGCGGCGCATTGCAGGAGCCGCCATCGCTGGTGCCGCGCCACGTGCCGTCGAGCGGCGAAGCCGGCGCGGGAGTGGGCACCGTGCCGGGCGGCGGCGCGCTGGGCGGCGCCGGCGCGCGGGTCTGGGCCGAGGCGCCCGAAGCGGCGGCACAGGCGATCAGGAGCAACGCGAGAAACTTCTTCATCGTCTTCCGAACAGCCGCTCGATGTCGGCCAGTTTGAGTTCGACATAGGTCGGGCGGCCATGATTGCACTGGCCGGAGTGCGGTGTCGCCTCCATCTGGCGCAGCAGCGCGTTCATTTCCTCGACGGTCAGCCGCCGGCCGGCCCGCACCGAGGTATGGCAGGCCAGCGTGCCGCAGACTTCCTCGACCTTCTCCTTGAGCGACAGATGATCGCCCATCTCGGACAGCTCGTCGGCCAGGTCGCGCACCAGTCCCTGGATGTCTAGTTCGCCCAGCACGGCGGGCGTCTCGCGCACCACCACGGCGCCGAGACCAAACGGCTCCAGCACCAGGCCCATGTCGGCCAGCTCGGCGGCGCGCTGCGTGAGGCGCCGTGCACCATCCTCGCCGATCTCCACCACCTCCGGCAGCAGCAGCGCCTGTCGCTTCACGCCCTCGGCCTCGAGCTGGGTCTTCAGCCGCTCGTGGACCAGCCGCTCATGCGCGGCATGCTGATCGACGATCACCACGCCCTGGTCAGTCTGGGCCACGATGTAGGTCTCGTGCAGCTGGGCCCGCGCCACGCCCAGCGGATAGTTGCCGGGCGCGATGTTTGCCGGCTGCTCCTCGACCCGCGCCGACAATCCATCGAGCGGTGCCATGAACTGCATCGCGGCTTCCGCGAGGCCGCGCGGCACCGACGAATAGCCGCCGCCATTGCCATATCCGTAGCCCCCACCGCTTCCTCCGCCCATCGGCAGCGGCGTCGAGAAGCCGGTGTGCGGGCGGAAGGCGCCGAGTGCGGCGTCGGACACGGTCGTACTGGCGCGATGGCCGGCCGCCGAGAGCGCGGTGCGCAGCGCGCCGACGATCATGCCGCGCACGATGCCGGCGTCGCGGAAGCGGACCTCGGTCTTGGCCGGGTGCACGTTGACGTCGACCATCTCGGTCGGCGCTTCGAGGAACAGCGCCACCATGGGATGGCGGTCGCGCGCCAGGAAATCCTGGTAGGCGCCGCGCACCGCGCCGGCCAGGAGCTTGTCGCGCACCGGGCGGCCGTTGACGAAGAGATACTGGTGCTGGCTGGTCGGCCGGTTCAGCGTCGGCAGGCCCGCGAATCCGGTGAGCCGGAAGCCCTCGCGATTGGCGTCGATCGCCACGGCATTTTCCGCGAACTCGCGGCCCATGATGGCGGCCAGCCGCTCCAGCCGCGCGGCATCGCCCGACAGCAGAGAACCGTTGGCGGCGGCGAGGTCGATCAGCGCCCGCTCCTCGCTCTCCAGCCGGAAGGCGACCTCGGGATGGGCCATGGCGAGCCGGCGCATCGCATCGGCGACGTGGCTCGACTCGGTGCGCGGCTCCTTCAGGAACTTGAGCCGCGCCGGCGTCGCGAAGAACAGCTCGCGGACTTCCACGCGTGTGCCCTGCGGATGCGCGGCGGGCCGCGGCTCACCCTTGGCGCCGCCGTCGATCTCCAGGCTCCAGGCGGTGTCGGCGCCGGCCGGGCGCGAGGTGATGGTGAAGCGGCTGACCGAGGCGATCGAGGGCAGCGCCTCGCCGCGGAAGCCGAGCGTACGGATGTCGGTCAGGTCGTCGTCCGGCAACTTCGAGGTGCAGTGGCGCTCGACCGCGAGCCGCAACTCGTCGGCCGACATGCCGACGCCGTCGTCGACCACCGAGAGAAAGGTGCGGCCGCCCTCCTTCAGGGTGACCGCGATGCGCCGCGCGCCGGCATCGAGCGCGTTCTCGACCAGCTCCTTCACGGCGCTGGCCGGACGCTCGACGACCTCGCCGGCGGCGATGCGGTTGACGAGCGTCGAGGGCAGGCGACGCAGGGTACGGATGGCGCTCATGGCGCCGTCATTTTAGGGCCGATGGCCTGTGGAAGATACGCGGGCGGCGAGATACTGGCGGGTCAGGATCTTGCCCTCCTCGACCGCCGGCTGGTCGAAAGCGTCGACCCCCAGAAGCTGCGCGGCGAACATCGTCTCCAGCATGTAGTGCATCATCAGCGCGCCCATCACCCTTTCGTCGAGTGTGGTGATGCGCATGATGCGCGTCGGCCGGCCATTCTTCGCCAGCGTCGCCGCCGTGGCATCGGCCTCGGCCAGCAGCAGGTCGCCCAGCGACCGGTTCTCGAGATAGGCCAGCGACTTGTCGCCGCCCAGCGCCGACGACGAGATCGGCTTGCCCTTGCCAGCGGTGTCGAGGATCAGCACGGTGAACATCTTGTCCGCCGGGCCGCCGAGATAGAGCTGCAGCTGGCTGTGCTGGTCGACGGTGCCCATGGCACGGACCGGCGTCGTGCCATGGCCGCCCTTGCCCAGGCTCTCGGCCCAGAGCTGGCGATACCAGAAGCCGAAGTATCCGAGCCGGTCGCAATAGGGCATCAGCACCGTGGTGCCGATGCCGCGTTCCCGGGCGAGCCCGACCGAAAGCGCCGCACCGACGGCCGGCGGCAGATCGCCGGCGTCGCTGGCCTCGAGCACCGGATCGAGCACGCTGGCCGCCCCCTCGCGCACCGCGCCGACATCGAGACCGGCAATCATCGCCGGCAACAGGCCGACCAGCGACAGGACGGAGAAGCGGCCGCCGACCTTGGGATCATGATCGAGGATCGGGCAGCCGATGCGGCCGGCCAGGCGGCTGAGTGCATTGTCGCTTGGCTCGGTGATGGCGATGACATGCTCGGCGAGCCTGTTCTTGCCCACCTTGGCCTCGAACTCGGGCAGCAGGGTCAGGAACTGGGTCAGCGTCTCGGCCGTGGTGCCGGACTTGGAAATCACGATGAGCCCGGTACGGGCGAGCGGCAGCCGGGCCGCGAGTTCGGTGAAGGTCGAGGGATCGACATTGTCCATGAACCACAGTTTCGGCCGCCCGTTCTGGGGCCCGAATCCCTGGTCCTTGAGGGCCACCAAGGTCTGGCCGCCAAGGCTCGACCCGCCGGTGCCCAGCACGATCACATGCTCGAACTTCGCGAAGCGCTCGGCATGCGGCTTCAGCAAGGCCAGATCGTCGCGCGTGCCGGGCAGGCTGAGCAGCGGCAGCGTGCCGTCGGCCTTCCACTGCCGGAACTTGTCCAGCGCCTTGGTGGCATTCGCGAGTTCGCGGTCGAGCGCGGCGCGATGCAATCCCTGCTTGCCGACCTTGTTTTCGAGCGCGTCGTCGATCACGTGGCTGTAGAACATGGGGAAGCGGATCTCCTCAGGGTTCGGGCGTGACGCCGACCGGCTTGCCGACCACCACGGTGGTCAACGCCTCATCGCGCAGGAGGTGCCGCGCGACCTTGCGAACGTCGTCGCGCGTGACCGCGGCGATCAGCGCCGCGCGCCGCGTCAGATGATCGGGCGACAGGCCGTCGATCTGCATGGAATGCAGCAGCCCCGCGATCGCGGCCGACGAATCGAGCGACAGGGCGAGCGCGCCCGTCAGATAGGTCTTGGCATCGGTCATCTCGGCCTCGGTGACGCCGTCGTTGCGCATCCGTGCCATCTCGGCGCGGATCACCGCGAGCGCCTCGGCGACACGCTCGTTGGCGCTGCCCGTCGACATCACCAGGAGCGAGGCGCGCTTGTAGGTGCGCAGTCCGCTCGACACGCTGTAGGCCAGGCCGCGCTTCTCGCGCACCTCGTTGAACAGTCGCGACTGTTGGCCGCCGCCCCCCAGCACGTGGTTCATCACCAGCGCGGCGTACCAGTCGGGATCGTCGCGCGCGATGCCGGGCAGCGCCAGAAGCGCCGAGCTCTGCGGCACAGGCCGTTCGACGACGACGACACGCGGGTTGGTCGGCGGCACCCATTGCGGCGGCAACGCCGGCGGCGTGCCCGTGGGCAGCAGGCCGAACGACCGGTCGAGCTGGCGCGCCAGTTCGGCCTCGCCGATGTCGCCGACCGCCGAGACGATCAGGCCGTTGCGCAACAGCAGTTCCGCTGCCCGCTTCTTCAGGAGTTCCGGCGTGGCGGCCGCCAGTCCCTCCGGCGTGCCGTCGGGATCGGCGGCGTAGGCATGGCCGGCGAACAGCGTCTCCATCAGCGTCCGCCCCGCCACCGAGCCCGGTCGCTGGGCGGCCTGGTTGATGCTCGCGATGGTCTGGGCGCGGCGCTGGGCCAGCATGTCGAGGTCGAAGCGCGGCTGGGTGAGCGCCAGCCGCAACAGTTCGAAGCCCTCGTCGCGATTGGCCGACAGGACACGCAGCGAGCCGGTCAAGCGGTCGAGCGAGGCGCTGAACCCGAGCGATGCGGCGGCATCCTCCTGGCGCTGGCGGAAGGCCTGCGCCTCCATCGAACCGGCGCCGTCGGTCAGCAGGCCCGCCATGAGATCGGTGATGCCGGCCTGCCCGGCCGGATCGGTGGCGGTGCCGCCCGAGAACGAAAAGGAGAGCGCCACGACGGGCGTGCTCTTGTCCTCGACCAGCCAGGCCTTGATGCCCAGCGGTGTCGTGATTTCCCGAATCTCGATCGCGCCCGCTACGGCAGGCAGGAGGATCAACAGGCCGGAGACCGCGGCCGCAAGGACGCGCAATCGCTTCATCCGCCGCTCCGGGCAGCCGGCGTGAGCAGCGCCGTGACGGCGCCGTCGTCACGCCAGACATGCCGGGCAGCCGCCACCACCTCGTCCGGCGTGACGGCCGATATATGTTGCGGCCAGGCATCGACGTCGGCGACCGTGCCGCCTGTGCTGAGCGCCGAAGCGTAGATGCGCGGACCGCTCGCCAGCGAGTCCTGCGAATAGATCGCGGCGGCCAGCAGCTGGTTCTGCGCGCGCACGACTTCCTCGGGGGTGACGCCGCCGTCGAGCAGCTTCTTCATCTCGGCGGTCACCGCCTGCTCGACGTCTTCCATGCTGCGCGACTTCGCGGGATGCACACCGATGTCGAACGAGGTGAGGCCGAGGCTCGAGGGGCCGTAGGATGCCCAGGCCGACAGGCCGATCCTGCGTTCCTCAACCAGGACGCGCGACAGGCGGCTGGTCTCGCTGCCGCCGAACAGGCGGGCCAGCACCTGGAGCGCATAGGCGAATTTCGTCTCGCCGACGCGGTAGGACGGCGCCAGCCACAGGCGCGACCAGCGCGGCTCGGCGACGCGCGCATCGGCGCGGACCACCTTCTGCGGCAGGTCGGTGCCGCCCTGCGAGGGCCGCAGACGCGGTCCGATCTCGCGGCGGGCGATCGGCCCGTAATATCTCTCGGCGAGTTCACGCACCCGTTCGGTCGTGATGTCGCCGGCCACGATCAGGATCGCGTTGTTGGGCGCATAGTGGCGGCGATAGAAGCTCGCGAGATCGTCGACGCTGAGGTTCCGGATGTCGTCGGGATAGCCGATCACCGGCATGGCATAGGGCTTGTGAAGGCCGAAGAGCTGCTCGCGCACCGCCTCGTCGAGCAGCGATGCCGGCACGTTGTCGGTGCGCATGCGGCGTTCCTCGAGGATGACCTGCCGCTCGGGCACGATCTCGCGCTCGGTGAGATGCACGTTGGTCATGCGGTCGGCTTCCATGCGCATCACCAGCTCGAGCTGCTCGGCCGCGATGGTCTGGTGGTAGCCCGTGGAGTCGAAGGTCGTGTAGGCGTTGTCGCGCCCGCCGTTGCGCGAGACGATGCGCGAGAATTCGCCGCCCGGCACCTGGTCGGTGCCCTTGAACATCATGTGTTCGAGGAAATGCGCGGCGCCGGTACGACCGAACGTTTCGTCGGCGCTGCCGACCTTGTAGACGACGACCTGGGTCACGATCGGCGCGCGCCGCGACGGCAGCACGATGACCTCGAGGCCGTTGGCCAGGGTGAAGGTCTCGGCGTTGCGCTTTTCGACGGCAAACAGCTTCGCGAGCGCCGGACCGGACGGCGCGACGGCCGCGCCCGCCAAGAGGCCGCCGAGCAGAGCGCGGCGGCCGGGGAGCGGAACGGAACTCAGAAGATGCCTTCGAGCAGGCCGCGCTTGCGACGGGTGATCGTAGGCGTCGGGCCGGCGGCCGGCTGGCCGGCAGCCTGGGCATCCTGGATGCGCTGCTGCTCCTTGGCCGGATCGACCAGCACGCCCGGCGGCGGCGAGCTCTGCCAGAAGATCAGGCCATCGATGAACGACTTGTCGCTCTCGGCCAGGGTCTTGGTGTCGGTGTTGACCTGGCCCCTGATGTTGGGATCGATGCCGCCCTTGCCGGCGCGGGCGACGAGGGATTGCTCGGCGCTGCTGCCCGAGCGCGGCGCATCCGGTCCGGCATTGACGCGGGCCTGCGTGCGACCGGCGAGCGCCGGCGACAGCGCTTCCTTGGCCTGGTCGGCTGGCGTGACTTCCTGCGGACGGGGCTCGCCCGGCCGCGGCGGCCGCAGCTCGGCATTGGGGGGCATCGTCAGCGGCGAATGCGAGACGATCTTGAACTCGTCAGGCGACACTTTCTTGCTGCCGCCGAAATTCTCGAAGGCGCTGCAGCCGCCCAACGCGAGGGTGCCGCAGGCCAGAAGGGCCAATGGAATCGGGAGAAGAGTCGGTTTCATCGTCCGTCCTTGGTAGTAGGCTTTTGTCCGCCGATCATGGCCGCTTCAGGGCGACGGTTTCTTTTCGCCCAGCAGCGAGTCGATGAGCATGAGCCCCACACCGACGACGATCGCCGCATCAGCGACATTGAATGCCGGCCAGTGCCAGTGTCCAATGTGGAAATCGGCGAAATCGAACACTGCGCCCCAGCGCGCACGGTCGATAACATTGCCGATGGCTCCCCCCATGACAAGGCCGATGCCCCATCCGGTGAGGGGGCGGTCGGTTCGTCGCAGCCACAGGAACAGTCCGACGCAGACGGCGATCGCCACGCCCGAGAGCACCCAGGGCGGCAGAGCCTGATCGCCGCCCAGGAGGCCGAAGCTGACGCCGCGGTTCCAGACGATGACCAAGCGGAAGAATCCGTCGATCACCGTCACGATGGCGCCGGCCTTGACCAGGAAGGACAGCAGGAGTTGCTTGGAAACCTGATCGGCCACCAGGGTGACGACGAGCAGGGCCATCGCCTGGCGGTCGATCGGTCTCATGCAGACACCGCCTCCTCGCAGCGCAGGCAAAGCAGCGGATGGGCCGGCGACTTGCCGACCTCCTCCAGCACCTGCCAGCAGCGCGCGCACTTGGTGCCTTCGGCAAGCGTCGGCACCACCGCGACACCGGGAACGTCGGGCAGCGTGAAGGCACCGACCGGCGCTTCGCCCGAAACCAGACTGCCGCCCGAGGTGATGCAGTAATCGCGCAGATCGAGCCCCTCGAACGCCTTCAGGTATTCCGGGGTGGCATAGACGACCGGTGCGGCCTGGAGGCTCGACCCGATGCGCTTCTCGGCGCGCTCGAGTTCGAGGGCGCCGGTCACGACGCGGCGCAACGCCCGCACGGTCTTCCACTTCTCGCCCAGCGCGGCATCGAGCCAGGCCGAAGGGATGATGGGATAGAGACGCAGGTGAACGCTCTCGGCCTTGCCGTCCGGCATGTCGCCCGGCCGCGCGAGCCAGGCCTCCTCGGCCGTGAAGCAGGTGATGGGCGCCAGCCAGGCCGTCAGGAACGAGAAGAGCTCGGCCATCACGGTGCGCGCCGCGCGGCGGCGCGGCGTGTCGGCGGCATCGCAGTAGATCGAATCCTTGCGGATGTCGAAGTAGAAGGCCGACAGATCGACGGCGCAGAAATTGTGCAGCTCCGTCGCGATCGTATGGAAGTCGTAATCGTCGACCGCGCGGCGCATCACCCCGTCCAGCTCGGCCAGGCGATGCAGCACCCAGCGCTCCAGCTCGGGCATCTCGGAGAACGCCATCGTCTCGTCGGACGAGTAGCCTTCGAGACTGCCCAGCAGATAGCGCAGCGTGTTGCGCAGGCGGCGATAGGCTTCGGCCTGGTGCTTCAGGATCTCCGGCCCGATGCGCTGGTCCTCGGTATAGTCGGTGCCGACCACCCACAGACGCAGGATGTCGGCGCCGTACTGGTCGCAGACCGTCTGGGGCGC
Organism: Reyranella sp.; assembly: GCF_965249915.1. Lineage (GTDB taxonomy): Bacteria > Pseudomonadota > Alphaproteobacteria > Reyranellales > Reyranellaceae > Reyranella. The sequence goes on along the minus strand of NZ_OZ252257.1, from coordinate 5,821,287 downwards.
CGTGATGTTGCCCAGCGACTTCGACATCTTGCGGCCCTGCTCGTCGAGCGTGAAGCCGTGCGTCAGCACGCCGTCATAGGGCGCGCGACCGCGCGTGCCGCAGCTCTCCAGCAGCGAGGAATGGAACCAGCCGCGATGCTGGTCGGAGCCTTCGAGATAGAGATCGGCCGGCCATTTCAGCCGGTCGTTGCCTTCGAGCGTGAAGGCGTGCGTGCAGCCGGAGTCGAACCAGACGTCGAGAATGTCGGTCACCTGCTCGAACTCGGCGGCGTCGTACTTGTCGCCGAGGAAGCGCTCGGGCGGACTCTCGAACCAGGCATCCGCGCCCTCGGCGCGGAAGGCCTCGACGATGCGGGCCATCACCTGCGCGTCGCGCAACGGCTCGCCGGTCTTCTTGTCCACGAACACCGCGATCGGCACGCCCCAGGCGCGCTGGCGCGAGACGTTCCAGTCGGGACGGGTCTCGATCATCGAGCGCAGGCGGTTGTAGCCGGCGCGCGGGACGAATCGCGTCACGTCGATCGCCGCCAGCGCCTTCTCGCGCAGGGTGCCGCCGATCTCGGGGATCGGCCTGTCCATGGCGATGAACCATTGCGGCGCGTTGCGGAAGATGACCGGCGCCTTGGAGCGCCAGGAATGCGGATAGGAATGCGTGATGCGCCCCGAGGCCAGCAGCTTGCCCGCCTCGTCGAGCAGCGCGATGGCGGTGCGGTTGGCATCGCCCTTCTTGCCGTCCTGCGTGTAGACGCGCTTGCCGGCGAACAGCGGGACATGCGGATAGTAGGTGCCGTCCTCGGCGACCGTGTCCGGCACCTCGACGCCGTTGGCGACGCCCAGCTCGTAGTCGTCGGCACCATGACCCGGCGCGATATGCACGAAGCCGGTACCGGCATCGGCGGTCACGAACCCGCCCGGCAGCAGGCGCACGTCGAACTCGTAGCCCTGGCCGCGGAACGGATGGGCGGCGAGCAATCCTTCCAAATCCTCGGCCGAAACCTCGGCCACGACCGTCGGCGTGAACTTCGCTTCCGCGGCGACCGCATCGACCAGATCACGCGCCAGCACCAGCCGCTCGCCGACGCGGGCCTTGCTGCCCTCGGCGACGGCAGCCACCTCGACCAGCGCGTAGGCGATGTCCTCGCCGTAGGCCAGCGCCCGGTTGCCCGGCATGGTCCAGGGCGTGGTCGTCCAGATCACGATCGAGGCGCCGTCGAGCTTGCCGCCTTTCGACTGCACGACCGGGAAGCGCACATGGATCGTGTCCGACGTATGGTCGTGATACTCGATCTCGGCCTCGGCCAGCGCGGTCTTCTCGACCACCGACCAGAGCACCGCCTTCGAACCCTTGTAGAGGCCGCCGTTCAGCAGGAACTTGCCGAGCTCCTGGACGATGACCGCCTCGGACTCGTACTTCATCGTCGAGTAGTAGTTGTCCCAGTCGCCGTCGATGCCGAGGCGCTTGAACTCGTCGCGCTGCACGGTGATCCAGTGATCGGCGAAGGCCCGGCATTCGCGCCGGAACTCGACGATCGGCACCTGGTCCTTGTCCTGCTTCTTGGCGCGATACTGCTCCTCGATCTTCCATTCGATCGGCAGACCGTGGCAGTCCCAGCCCGGCACGTAGTGGCTGTCCTTGCCCATCATCTGCTGGGTGCGGCTGACGAGATCCTTCAAGATCTTGTTGAGCGCATGGCCGATATGGAGGTGACCGTTGGCGTAGGGAGGTCCGTCGTGCAGCACGAACTTCGGACGGCCCCGGCTCTCGCTGCGGATCCGTTCCCAGAGATTCATCTCGGCCCAACGCTTCAGGAGCTCAGGCTCCTTCTTGGGCAGGCCGCCCCGCATGGGGAAGTCGGTCTTGGGGAGGAAAACGCTGGATTTATAGTCAGTTGTCACAAGAAACTCATCTCAGGAGGGAGCAAATTCCAACCACCCGTCAGGCGGCCATTGGCAGGCAAGACGACCCGGCCGCGGTCAGCGGACCGGGCGGGTAATTCGCTCCTGGAAAGCCCTGGTGAACATAGGGCGCGCAATCTAGGGATGGGGGTCCGGGGGGTCAAGGAGCGCAAGCCGGCCCCGGCGGGCGCCTGACCCGCACGATCAGCGCCTGCGGCACGACGCGCGTGTCGGCAACCACCGGCTGGGCGGCTGCCAGTTCCGCGGTGGCACGCGGTTCGACCATGCGTTCCACGACGAAACCGGCGCCGACGAGCGCATCGACCCACTGCGACAGGGTGCGGTGGAAGCGCGGCACCTCGAAGAGCGGGCTGGCCGCCTTCTCCGCCGCCGGTACACTTCCGAAGCCCCATCGCTCGACGTCGCCGTGCCGGCCGTTGAAATAGTCCGCGACCTCGACCGCCCTCGTCTCGCCGCTGGGATCGCGCAGCACCTTGCGGTGCGGCGGCGAAAAGCAGGGATGCAGGATGGAGAATTGCAGGAAGCCGCCCGGCCGGACGACGCGCCACGCCTCCGCCAGCACGCCGTCGATGTCGGGCATGTCCATCAGCGACATGAAGGCGGTGACGAAATCGAAGCTCGAAGCGGCAAAGGGCAACGATGTGCCGTCGGCCACGGCATAGGAGATGCCGAGCGGCTCGGCGGATTCGGCGGCGCGCGCATGGCGGATGAAGGTCGGCGCGATGTCGATGCCGTCCATGCGGGCGCCGCGCCGGGCGAGGTGTCGCGTATTGGTACCTTCGCCGCATCCCATGTCGAGGCCGCGCCGGCCTTCGACGGGCGGCAGCGCGTCGAGGAAGGTCGGAGAGTTGAGCGCGTCGCGGTAGATGTCGTAGCCGGCGCGCACGTGGCGCGTCCATGTCTCGGCGTTGCGTTCCCAGAACGCTCCCGCTTCGGACGCCTTCATCCGCCTTCTCCCGTCAGGTGACGGGCTTCAATACCTCACGAGCGCCCGCCAGTCTGCCGTCCCCGCACCGTCAGGCCGGTGTCGATCGCAACCTCGTCCGTCGCCGCGCGGCAATCCTCAGGCCCAGGAGGACCAGCATCAGGACGACCGGCAGGGCATAGAGCGGGCTCTGACCGATCCGCTTGCCGTTGGTCACGATGAACGACATCCAGAGATAATATCCCCCCAGCCAATGCAGCATCCGCCACGCTGCCGGCCCCACCCAGGCGGCCGTTCGGTCGAAAGAGGTCGCCGCCATCGCGACGATGAAGGCATAGGCGATTCCGCCGCTCACCAGCGTCCCCGGCATTGCATGTTCGTGGAATCCCTGCGGGTCCATGCGGGCGAAGGCCAGGATGGCCGCGGCGTGGATCATGTGCGAGACGGCGAAGGCGAGGCCGAGTTGACGACGGTTGCGGCGTTGCCAGCGCGTCAGGGCAGAGGGCCACAGCGTCAGCATCGCCTGCGCGCCGAAGGCCACGGCGAACAGGAGCAGCGAGGTGCGCGCGGTGATCCGGATCACCATCCTCACGCCCGCGACCTCGTATGCGAAGCTTGCGAGGCAGAGACCGGAAATCGCCAACAGCAACAGGGACACAAGGCCCAGCAGCGACCAGCCTTCGAGCAATCGGGTTTTCGTCATAGCGCCCTCCACAATGTAAGCGATGCTTACTTTACGGCTCGGGAGGCGGTCAACGCAGTGTATGCACTGCTTACATTCACATGCCCGTGATGCTAGCCTTGGCCGTGATGGCCAAACGCCCCGTTGCCAAAGCGAAGAAGAAGCCCAGCCGCACCTATCACCACGGCACGCTGCGCGCGGCGTTGATCGACGCGACGCTGCGGCTGGTCGAGGAAGGCGGGGCGGAGGCGGTTACGGTGCGCGAAGCGGCACGACGCGCCGGCGTTTCATCGGGCGCGCCGTTCCGCCACTTCCCCAACCGGACCGTGCTCATGACGGCCGTGGCCGAGGAGGCGACGCACCGGCTGCATGCCGCGGTCATGGCGGCGGTCGAGCCGGTTACCGCCGAGCCGCCGCTCGTCCAGCTCAGGGCGATCGGCCGCGCCTATCTCCAGTGGGCGTCTGAAAATCCGACCCACTTCGCCGTCGTCTCCAACCGCGGGCTGATCGACTATGAGAGCTCGCCGTCGATGCAGCGCGAGAACGAGGACATCCAGGCGCTGATGGGCCGCCTGCTCGATGCGGCCGGCGCACCCGCCGGCGCAAAGCTCGCCGCGCGCGCCCTCGTCTACGGACTGGCGCGCATGCGCATCGACGGCCACCTGCCGCAATGGGGCGTCGCGTCTTCGCAGGAAGCCCTCGCGGCGATGGACGCCGCGCTCGATCTCTTTCTCGAAGGTCTGCTCAGGCCGCGAGGATAGCGCGGGCGCGCTCGCCGTCGGCCGCGATCTGCGCCTTCAGCTGGTCGAGGCCGGAGAACTTCATCTCTGCACGAATGAAGTCGATCAGCGCGACGCGCAGCACCTTGCCGTAGAGGTCCCCCGCGAAGTCGAACAGGTGGACCTCGAAATTCTCCTGCAGCTTGCCGAAGGTCGGGCGCTTGCCGAGGTTGGCGACGCCGTTGCGCCACTGGCCGTCGACCAGGGCGCGGACGGCATAGACGCCGAAGCGGGGGCGCAGATGCTCGCCCAGCGCCACATTCGCCGTCGGAAACCCGATGGTCCGGCCGCGCTGGTCGCCCAGCTCGACCTGGCCCTCGATCTCCCACTGATGTCCCAGCAGCCCAGCGGCCTCGCGCGCCCAGCCGTGCCGCAGCGCCTCGCGAATGCGGGTCGAGGAATAGATCTCGCCCTCGTGCGTCACCGGATCGAGTACCGAGACGTCGAAGCCGCGCGCCTTGCCTTCGGCCCGCAGCATCTCGACGTTGCCGCTGCGCCGGGCGCCGAAGGTGAAATCGTAGCCGCAGACGACATGGCGGGCTCGCAGTCCCTTCACCAGCACGTCTTCGATGAACGACGACGCCGCAAGAGCCGCGAACGCCGCATCGAAGTGCTGGGCCAGCACCGCCTTGACGCCGTGTTCGGCGAGCAGCCGCGTCTTGGCCGGCGCGAGCGTCAGCCGGAACGGTCCCGTGTCGGGCACGAAGAAGCCGCGCGGGTGCGGCTCGAAGGTGAAGGCGAGAAGCGGCGCGCCGAGTTCAGAGGCCTTCGCGCGCGCGTGCGCGAGAAGCGCCTGGTGGCCGTGATGCACGCCGTCGAAGTTGCCGAGCGCCACCACGCCGCCCGTCCACTCGGGCGGCACCGAATGCCAGTCGTCGAACACCGGAACCATGCGATCCGCTCAGGCCGCGTCGCGCCGCGGCACCAGCACGACCGCTTCGCCGTCGATCACCACCTTGTCACCGTTCAGGCACTGGGTCTTCAGCGTGACGCGGCGGCGCTTCTCGTCGATCGCGGTGATGGTCGCGACGGCCGTGATGGTCTCACCGACCAGGACCGGCGCCATGAAGTTCATGGTCTGGGAAATATAAACCGCGCCCGGTCCCGGCAGCTTGGTGCCGATCACCGTCGAGATGAAGCTGCCGCTCAGCATGCCGTGCGCGATGCGCTGGCCGAAGCGGGTGGTGCGGGCGAAGCCGTCGTGCAGGTGGATCGGGTTGGTGTCCCCCGAAACCCCGGCGAAGGCCACGATGTCGGCGTCGGTCACGGTCTTGCCGAACATCGCCGACATGCCGGGCTTGAGGTCTTCCAGGAACAGGCCGTTCATCGCGGCGAAGGCACTCGACACTTTGCTGATCTCCCCAGTTGGCGCGGTCCTCTTACCATGCGGCGAAGCCTGTGCCACAGTCCCGGTAAATGAACGTTCACACGTCGACCGAAACAGAAACCGTCGCCCGCATCCTCGCCGAGGCGACCCATCGCCATTTCGGCGCGCCCGCCGCCATCGAAGACCTGTCCAGACAGTCCGGCGGCGCATCGCGCCAGACCTGGAGCTTCGACGCCGTGGTGAAGGACGAGCGCCACGCGCTGATCCTGCGCCGCGATCCGCCGGCCCAAGGCAAGACCGCGCGCGAACGCGCGGTCGCGATCGATCGCGCCACCGAGTTCCGCGTGCTGCGCGCCGCCCATGAGGCCGGTGTCCGCTCGCCCGAGCCGTTGTTCGAGCTCACGCCCGAGGACGGGCTGGGCGACGCCTATGTCATGCGCCGGGTCGGCGGCATCGCGATCGCCCGCAAGCTGCTGCGCGATCCGCCCTACGAGGCCGCGCGCGGAAAGATCGCGGGCCAGCTCGGCGAAATCCTGGCCCGCATTCATGCGACCGATCCAGCCACCCTGCCGCCGCTGCCGCGCCGCGAGGCCGCCGACCATATCGCCGAGCTGCGCCGCTCGCTCGATGCGCTGGGCCAGCCCCAGCCGGTCTTCGAACTGGCCCTCACCTGGCTCGACCGCCGCAAGCCCGCGTCGCTCGAGCGGCCGGTGCTGGTGCATGGCGACTACCGCACCGGCAACTATCTGGTCGACGAGACGGGCGTGACGACGATCCTCGACTGGGAACTCGCCCATCTCGGCGACCCGGTGGAGGATCTCGGCTGGCTGTGCGTGAAGAGCTGGCGCTTCGGCGCGATCGACAGACCGGCCGGCGGCTTCGGCAGCCGCGAGGAATTGTGGGCGGCCTACGAGCGCGCCGGCGGGGGCAAGGTCGATCCGGTTCGCGCCCACTGGTGGGAAGTCTTCGGCACCGCGCACTGGGGCATCATCTGCCTCAACCAGGCTTGGAAGCATCTCTCGGGTTCGATCAAGTCGATGGAGCACGCCTCGATCGGCCGGCGCGCCGTCGAGACCGAAGTCGACCTGTTGCAACTCTTGAAGCAGGGAGCCTGACCGTGGCCCAGGACCGTCCCACCGCCGCCGAACTCTTGGCCGCCATCGCCGACTTCCTGCGCGAGGAGGCGACGCCGGCGCTCGACCGTGCCGAGCCGCGGCTCGGCTTCCAGATGCGGGTCGCCGTGAACTCGCTCGCCATCCTCGAACGCGAGGTGCGCCTCGGACCGGCCGCCGATGCGCGCGAGCACGAGCGTCTCATCGCACTGCTCGGCCGCGACGCCCCGCTTGAAGAATTGAACCGCGAACTGGCGCGCCAGCTGCGCACCGGCGAGCGCGACGAGAGAGATGCCGCCCTGATGGCCCATCTCGAAGCGACCATCGCCGACAAGATCGCCATCGCCAATCCGAAGTGGCGTTGACGTTCCGAGCCCTTCACAAATCTTGTCATCCTGAGCGCAGCGAAGGATCCTTCGCTGCGCTCAGGATGACAACTATACTTCGGCGCTCACCGAACCATTGACCGTGGCGAGCGCGGACGGCCGGGCCTAGAGTTTGGGCATGACCACCGTGAACGCCCTCTCCGAAATCGCCGCCCTGATGGGCGATCCGGCGCGCGCCTCGATGCTGTCGCTGCTGATGGACGGCCGCGCCCACACCGCGTCGGACCTCGCGCACAATGCAGGCATCACCGCCCAGACCGCGAGCGGTCATCTCGCACGCATGGTCGAGGCGGACCTGCTGGCGGCCCGCGCTCAGGGCCGCAACCGCTTCTATCGGCTCGCCTCGCCCGAGGTGGCGCACGCCATCGAATCGCTGATGGCGCTGGCCGGTACGCGGGCGACGCCCGCCTCGAAGAGCGCGGCGTGGCGGCGCGACCCCGATCTTCGCTTCTGCCGCACCTGCTACGATCATCTCGCCGGCCAGGTCGGCATCGCCGTCACCGACTCGCTCACCCGGCAGGGCCATCTCGAACCCAGGGGCCCGCGCGACTGGCAGCTCACGGCGTCCGGCGAATTGTTCTGCGACCGGCTGGGCGTCGATCTCGGCACGGCGCGCCAGGCGAGCACGCGTCACTTCGCGCGCCAGTGCCTCGACTGGAGCGAGCGCCGGCCGCACATCTCGGGCGCGCTGGGCGCCGCCATCGCCGACACCTTCTTCAGGCGCGGCTGGGCCGAGCGCCTGCGCCGCAGCCGCACCGTGCGCCTCACCGACTCCGGCCGCCGCGCGCTGGGCAGCCATTTCGGCGCGACGGTCTAGCCTACCACCCCTGGAAGCGCGGCCAGCTCGTGGCGTCACCGGCCGGCGTCACGGCCAGGTAGGCCGGGTACTGCGCGCCGGTCGCGCAGGCGTGGTTGGGCAGGATGCGCAGCCGCGCGCCGATCGGGAAGCGATCGACGAGGCCCGCATCGGCCGTGCCGTCGCGGCGCGCGACGATGCCATGCTCCTGGTTGGCGCCCGACACGATCAGCCCGTCGATCACGTTGCCCTCGACGTCGCATACGGCGCCGTAACCATAATCGATCTTCTGGCGCTGCGTGCCGCGGTCGCGGCTCATCGCCATCCAGCCGGCATCGACGATCACCCAGCCCTTCTCGGGCTGGTGGCCGATCACCGTGGTCAGCACGGAGAGCGCGACGTTCTCGGGTTTGCAGACGCCGACATTCGACATCACGAGGTCGAAGAAGACGTAGACGCCGGCCCGCACCTCGGTGACGCCTTCGAGATGCTGCGCGGCAATCGCGGTCGGCGTCGAGCCGATGCTGACTTCCGGGCAGGCGATGCAAGCGGCGCGCAGGCGCTCGGCGGCGCGTACGCACAGCGCCCGCTCCTGCTCGGCCAGCGCCTGCAGCGCTTCCAGCGTGTCGAGATCGTAGGAACTGCCGGCATGGGTCAACACACCCTTTACCGTCGCGCCGCCCGCCTGCAGCACCTGGCCGATCGCAATCAGCTCCGGCGCTTCGGGCTGCACGCCCGAGCGATGGCCGTCGGAATCGATCTCGATCATGACCTCGAAGCGCTGGTTCGCGTCCCGGCCCTTCGCCACGACGGCCTCGGCCGCCGCCACCGAATCGACCAGCAGGGTCAACGCGCAGCCCTTACGGATGAGGGCCAGTGCGCGGTCGAGCTTGTCCGGCACGATGCAGACCGCATAGAGCACGTCGGTGAAGCCCGCGGCGAAGAACTGTTCGGCCTCCTTCAGGGTCGAGACCGTGATGCCCACGGCGCCCGCGTCCTGCTGGGCACGCGCGACCTCGATGCACTTCGAGGTCTTCACGTGCGGTCGCAGGCGCACGCCCAGCGAAGAGAGATGGTCCTGCATGCGCGCGATGTTGCCTGCCATGCGGCGCTCGTCGATCAGCGCCGCCGGGGTCTCGATGTCCATAAGCTTCACGTGTTCACCCTTCAGTCGAGATACTCGCCGCGCGCCTTCAGCGCCGGCACGTCCTTCTCCAGCCCCCGCGCGATCAGTGCCGTCACGGTCGCAGGCTGCAATGCCTCCGGCGACGGCAGATCGACACCGACCGCATTCATCTGCTTGACCAGCGCCGGGTCGGCCACGGCCGCCCGCAGCGCCTGGTTCAGCCGCGTCATGACCGGTTGCGGCGTGCCCTTGGGCGCGAACAGCGCGTTCCACGAGCGCAGGTTCACGTCGTAACCCTGGCTGGCCGCCGTGGCCACGCCCGGCAGCTGCGGCAACGACTGGTCGCTCAGCACGGCAAGCGGCTTGATCTTGCCGCCGGCGATCTGCGGCAGCGCCGTGGTCGTCTGGTCGCACATGAAATCGATGTGCCCGCCCATCAGGTCGTTCATCGCCGGCGCCACACCGCGATAGGGCACATGCGTGATGTTGAGCTTGAGCGCCGACAGCAGCACGACGCAGGCATAGTGGGAGATCGAGCCCACGCCGGCGCTGCCATAGGTCATGTCCGCCTTGTGCTGCTCGGCATAGGCGATGAACTCCTTGAGGTTCGACACCGGCAGCCCGGCCTTGGCGACCAGCAGCAGCGGCGCCGTGCCGGCAAGGCCGATCGGCTCGAAGCCCGTCAGCGGATCGTAGGGCAGCTTCTTGAACAGGGCCGCATTGGCCACGTGCGTGCCGATCGTGCCGAAGCCGATCGTGTAGCCGTCGGGCGCGGCGTTCGCGAGCTTCGCCAATCCGATCGTGCCGCTGGCGCCGCCGATGTTCTCGACCACCACGGTCTGCTTCAGATCCGCCGCCATGCCCTGCGCGATCGCGCGGGCCAGCGCGTCGCTGGGACCGCCCGCCGGGAACGGCACGATCAGGGTGAGCGGCTTGGTGGGAAAGCCCTGGGCGGCAGCCGTGCCGGCCGTCAGCAGGAGCGGCGCGAGGGTGAGCAGAAGTCGGCGCAAGATCATGACAAACGTCCTTCCAGCCAGGGGAGAAGATCGTCGAGCGTCGGCCGCTCGAGCGCGGCGGGCGGCGCACCTTCTGGGCGCGCGAGGCCGACGCGGTTGTGCCAGTACGTCTTGAGCCCGACGGCGGAGGTGCCGAACAGGTCGTAGCCGGATCCCGCGACGAAGGCCGCTTCCTGCGGCGCGACGCCCAGCACGTCCAGCGCCCGGCGATAGGGCCGTGGGTCGGGCTTGTAGGAGCCGGCCTCCTCGGCGGTGATGACGCAGTCCCAGTTCGTCTGCAGCCGCCCCGCCGCCTGCCGGCCGAGCCGGATCGAGCAGTTGGTCACCACGCCGAGCTTCGTGCGGCCGGCCAAGGCGTCGAGAGCGGCCTGCGCGCCGCTCCAGGGCGGCAGTTCCAGCCAGCGCGCTTCCAGCGCGTCCGCCGCGCCGCCGGCCAGGCCGGTCGACACCGCTGCCTCGCGCACGAGCTGCTCGTAGGGGACGTAGGCGCCGCAGCCATAGGTGAGCCGCAGATACTCGGCCCGCCAGGCGCGGCCGCGCTCGGCCGAGCCCGCCACGTCGTTCCACAGGGTCCAGGAGTCGAGGAGCGCCGTCAGCAGATCGAACAGGACGGCTTTGGGAAAGGTCGTCGTCATGCCCCCAACGTAGCAAGCCGCAGGCCGTTGGTGCTTAAATCGAACGAACAGTTCAGTTAAGGAAAACTGAATGATCACCCTGGCCGACCTGCAATTCATGGAAGCGCTGGCGCGCACCGGCTCGTTGAGCGGCGCCGCCCGGTTGCTCAACGTCACCCCGCCCGCGCTCTCGCTGCGGCTCAAGAAGCTCGAACGGACACTCGGCGTCAGCCTTGTCGTACGCAGCTCGCGGCGCCTGCGCTTCACCGGCGAGGGCGAGCACCTGGTGAGCGAAGCGCAGGCGATGCTGGCGCGGATGGGCGCGCTCACCGACCTGCTGGGCAAGGAGGGTGGCGCGCTCGCGGGACCGTTGAGGGTGGTCGCACCGTTCGGCTTCGGCCGGCTGCACGTGGCGCCGCTCGTCGCCCGCTTCGCCCAGCGGCACGAGGCGATCCGCGTGACGCTCGATCTCTCCGAACGCCCCTGGACCGACAGCGAGGACGCCGATGTCGTGGTCCATATCGGCGCGGTCCGGGATTCGACCTGGGTCGCGCACGTGCTGGCGCGCAACGACCGCTGGGTGTGCGCCGCGCCCGCCTATCTCGATCGCCGCGGCACGCCGGCCGATCCACGCGATCTGCTGGCGCACGATTGCCTCTGCGTGCGCGAGAACAACGAGGACGTGACGCTGTGGCGCCACCGGCGCGGCGGTCGCGCAGGCGCCGTGCGCGTGACGCCGACCTTGACCAGCAACGACGGCGAGGTGGTGCGCAACTGGGCGCTCGCCGGGCTCGGCCTGGTGCTGCGCTCGCAGTGGGACGCCGGGCCCTTCGTGAAGCGCGGCGAGCTCAAGCGCGTGCTGGCGCCGTGGTCGTTCGAGGGCGCCGACATTCTCGCCCTGGTGCCGGCGCGACGCGGCATCTCGGCCCGCGTCACCTCCTTCGTCGACTTCCTGAAATCGTCCCTCAGATCTCGCCCGCCGGGGCGTTAGCCTCTATCCGAGCGGGATGGATCACACACCCATCCTCATGCTGAGGAGCGCTCCGCAGGAGCGCGTCTCGAAGCATGGGCACGAGCACCACGTTTGCAGCTCACCCTTCGAGACGCCGCGCCGTGCGCGGCTCCTTGTATCAAGACACGGCCGCGCCGGCGTAGAGTTGCAGGTGCGGTCTCGGTGGAGAGCCCGCAGGCTCCTGGGGCCTCCAAGCCCGTCCCTGAGCTCGGCGCCTCCACCGTTGATTTTGTGATCCCGAACGGTCGCCTGGGCCGAACCGCGAGCCCGCATGCGCAAGGATGGGAGCCAAGATCCATGTTCGTAGGTATCGATGTGGCGAAAGAGCGCCTGGATGTTCATGTGCGCCCCGCCGGCGAGGCCTTCACCGTTGCCCGCGACGGAGAAGGCATCGAGGACCTGATTGGGCGGCTGAGTAAAATGGCACCTGCTCTGATCGTGCTCGAAGCAACCGGTGGCTTCGAGACGATCGTGGCGGCAGGCCTGGGCGCGGCGGGCCTGCCCGTGGCGGTCGTCAATCCACGGCAGATCCGAGACTTCGCCCGGGCCACCGCACGGCTGGCCAAGACCGATGCGCTGGATGCCGCTGTCATCGCCCACTTCGCCGAGGCGGTGAACCCACCGGCGCGACCGCTCGCTGACGAGCAGTCCAGACTGTTGGGCGAACTGATGGCCCGCCGCCGTCAGCTCGTCGAGATGATCGGGGCCGAGAGCAATCGCCGGCGCATGCTCACAGTTCGACGCACCCTCAAGAGCGTCGATCGCGTGCTTGCCACCTTGAAGGCCCAGCTCGAACAGATCGACGACGACATCGACACCGCCGTCCGGGGAACACCGACCTGGCGGGAAGCGGAGGACCTTCTGATCAGCGTTCCCGGCATCGGGCCCAGGATCGCCCGCACCCTGATCGCCGAACTGCCTGAACTGGGCCGTCTCGGCCGACGCGAGATTGCTTCCCTGACCGGCGTCGCCCCGTTCAATCGCGACAGCGGCACCTTGCGTGGCCGCCGTACCATCGCGGGAGGACGACCCGTCGTACGGGCTGCCCTCTACATGAGCATCCTCGTCTCCATCCGCCGCAAGCTGCCCTTGGCGCTGACCTATCATCGCCTGCGCGCCGCAGGAAAGCCGGCAAAGGTCGCCATCGTCGCTTGCATGCGCAAGCTCGTGACCATCCTCAACGCCATCCTCAGGGACAGAAAACAATGGGCAAACGCTTGACCAACACGACGGTCGCTCAGGGTGAGCGTGGTTGGTTGGCTGGAGACGGAGGAACGCCAGTGTCGCTCTTCGTGTAACCCAGCCCGTCGCCGGACGAGATTTTGGCGATCGAGGAGGCGCGCAGGATCTTCTGCTCGCCCACCGTGAGGTAGATGTTGGTGAACAGCAGCGTGCGCGTCTGGCGGATCAGTTCACCGCGGCCCTCGACCCAGTCGCCGACCCGCGCCGGCGCCACGAAGTCGAAGGTCATGCTGACGGTCGGCAGGAACTTGCGCAGACCCGCGAGGTAACCGCCGCCCATCGTGCCCACGAGGTCGGCAACCATCATCATCATGCCGCCATGCAGGCCGCCCGCCGGGTTGCACATGTTCTGTTGCACGCGGATCGCCAGCACGAACTCGTCGCGCGTGCCCTTCTCGCCGCGCTTCACGTACATGTTGCCGACATGGGTGTTGAAATTCGGCTCGGGCCGGCCGCGGGCGAAATCGACGAGCTTGAAACCTTCGGGCGGATCGTCGGGTATTTCGTATGAAGACACTCTAGCTCCGGACTTTCAGGGGGCGTCCCGGCCGCAGCAGCGCGAAGTCGCCCAACCCGGCCAGCACATCGTGGCGCGGACCATAGAGACGGCCCCTCACCTGCGCCACATGCTCGTCATGGCCCAGCAGTTCGCCCGTGGCCTCGATCCAGTCGCCGACCCGCGCCGGCGTCAGATAGTCGAGCGTGAGCTTCAGGGTGACGCAGCGCCGGTCGATGGCGTGGTAGACCACGGAGCCAAGGGCCGCGTCGATGAAGGCCGCGAGCATGCCGCCATGCACGATGCCGAGCGCATTGGCATGTTGCGGGCCGGGCATGAAGCCGCGCCAGACCTTGTGCCCTTCGACCTTCTCGAACCACGGCCCGTTGGCCGCGGTGAATCCGGTCGCCTCAGTGAGTTCTCGAAAGCCTGCTGGAATGTCCACGCGCCATCTTACGCAATCCCGGTCAACAGCACCAAGCCATAGCCGACATAGTAAAGACCCAGCGCGGTGATGAGGCGTCCCGCCCAGGTGCGAAACTGGGCATCCGACAGGCGTTCGAGGATCTGCTTGCCGAGCGACGTGCCGAGCATCGAGGCGCCCACCGCCATCACCAGCACCCAGGGCTCGACCGAGCCCGCGCCCTCGATCAGCGCGCCGAAGTAGAGCAGCTTCGAGCCGTGGCCGAACACCTGGCACGAGGCCTTGGTGGCAACGATCTGCTGGCGGTTCATCGGCGAGCGCAGGAAGAGCTGGTCGACGAGCGGACCGGTCACGCCGGTCAGCAGCATCAGCGCCATGCAGGCGATGCCGCCGCCCAGCGCCTGCAGGGGTCCCAGCGTGGCCGGCATCCACCGTGTCGGCACGACCCGCAGCACGAAAGGCGAGAGGCCCAGCATCAGCAGGGCGACGGCCTTCTCCGGCACGTAGAGGGTCAGCGACCAGATCCCCACGGCGATGAAGCAGCCCACCACGTAAAAAACGGTGATGCGCCACTGGATGTGGCGCCGCCACAGCAGCGCGCGCCAGCCGTTCGACGCCATCTGCGTCACCGCATGCAGCACCATGGCCACGGGCAGCGGCAGCACGAACAGCAGCACGCCGATCAGCACCATTCCGCCCGCCATGCCGAAGATGCCGGACAGGAAGGCGGTGAACACCATCAGGAGGCCGAGCCCCAGAGCCATCGTTATCGTCATGCTGCCCTCGCCGATCAGGCGACGTCCTCATGCTGTGGAGCCGCGCAGCGGCATCTCGAAGCATGGGCACCCCGCCCGGTCCGTTGCCCACCCTTCGAGACGTGCGCCTTGCGCGCCCCTCGGGGTGAGGACGAGGGCTTGTCTAGGGCCGGCCTATGCAGTGTTCAAATATATGATAACTTCTCTTTCCATACTTTCTGGATATGACATGGAACTGCGACACCTCCGCTATTTCGTCGCCGTGGCGCACGAAGGCCATGTCACGCGCGCGGCCGAGAAGCTGCACATGCAGCAGCCACCCCTCAGCCAGCAGATCCGTGCGCTCGAGCAGGAGATCGGCGCGCCGCTGCTGCTGCGCCATCCGCGCGGCGTCAGCCTGACCGATGCCGGCCGCTCGTTCCTGGCCGACGCCGAGGCGATCCTGACCGCCGTCGATCGCGCGACGGTGAAGGCGCGGCGCACGGCGCGCGGCGAGACCGGCCGCATCGCCGTGGGCTTCACCACGTCGGCACCGTTCCACCCGCTGGTGGCCCGCGCCATCCGCGAGTTCCGCCGCGAGCGGCCCGACATTTCCTTCGTGCTGGAGGAGAACAGTTCCGGCGACCTGCTGGCCGCGCTGCGCGACGAGCGGCTCGACATCGCCTTCATCCGTTCCGGCCTCGTCGAGCCGCAGGGACTTCAACTGTACGAGCTGCTGCACGAGGAGATGTCGGCCGCCCTGCCGGCGCGGCACCGGCTCGCCCGCCGGCCGAAGCTCGCGCTGAAGGATCTCGCGACCGAGGATTTCATCCTCTACCGCCGGGCCGACGGGCGCGGCCTCTACGACGTCATCATCGCGGCCTGCAGCGCCGCGGGCTTCAGTCCCCATGTCAGCCAGGAAGCGCCGCGCATCGTCTCGACCCTCAACCTCGTGGCCGCCGGTCTCGGCATCACCATCGTTCCGGCATCGCTCAGCAGACTGCCGCTCGAAGGTGTAACCTACCGTCCCCTCACCGGGCGGCCCGCGATCAAGGTGCCGCTCAACCTCGCCTGCCGGCGCGACGATCCCTCGGCCGCGACGCAGGCCTTCATCGACCAGGTGCGCCGCCTCGCATGAAACCGATCAAGACCATCGGCCATTCCAACCATCCGATCGAACGCTTCGTGGCGCTGCTGAAGGCGGGCGGCGTCGAACGGCTGGTCGACGTACGCTCCACGCCCTGGTCGCGACGCCATCCGCAGTTCGGCCAGAAGAACCTCGTACGGTCGCTGACTGAGGCCGGCATCGCCTACGCGCATGAAGGCGCCGCCCTCGGCGGCAAGCCGCAAGCGGGTGGCAGCTATGACCAGCTCGCCGCGCGTCCGGAATTCAGGGCGGCGCTGGATCGCGTGATCGACCAAGCGCAGGAGACAGTGCTTTGCCTGATGTGCGCCGAGAAGGAACCGCTCGACTGCCATCGCACGGTCCTGGTGTCACGCCGTCTCGCAGAGCGCGGCGTCTCGGTCGAGCACCTGTTGGCCGATGGCGGCACGCGGCCCCATCATGAGGTCGAGGAAACAGTGCTGGGCAAGGACGTCGCCCCCGACCTGTTCGAGGATCGCGCCGCGCGGCTGGCCCGCGCCTGGCACCGTCTCGAAGCGAAGTGGGGCCGCGCCGGGACCGGCGAGGGAGAATGATCGAGATGGAAGTCCGCAACATAGAAACCGCGCCCGGCCTGGTGTTCGACGCCTCCGTGGCCGGCGACGACTCCGCGCCGCTGGTGCTGATGCTGCATGGGTTCGGCGTGTCGCGGCATTTCTGGAAGGCGCAGGTGCCGGTGCTGGGCGAGGCCGGTTACTTCGCGGTGGCGCCCAACCAGCGCGGCTATTCGGCGGGCGCCCGGCCCGATCCCGCCAACCTGGACTCCTACCGGTTCGACAAACTGACGGGCGACGCGCTCGACCTCGTCTCGGCGGTCGGCCATGGCGACAGGCGCTTCCATCTCGTCGGCCACGATTGGGGCGCCAGTCTCGCCTGGGCCATCGCCTTCCAGCATCCCGAGCGTCTGCACTCCCTCACCATCCTGTCTCGTCCGCATCCGATGTCGTTCGCGCGGGCATTGGCGATGCCGGACGGTGAGCAGAAGCGCCGCTCCGGCCATCACCAGGCATTCCTCGAACCCGATGCGGTGCCGAAGGTGCTGGCGAACGATTGCGCCTGGCTGCGTACGCGGCACACCAAGGAAGGCGTGCCGAAGGACGCGATCGACCTCCATCTGTCCGTGCTGGGATCGGCACTGGCCATGGAAGCCGCGCTCGCCTGGTATCGCGCCCGCGGCGAGCGGATGCCGCTCGGCCCCATCAAGGTCCCGACGCTCTATGTCTGGGGAGATGCCGACGACACGGTGGGCCGCGCCGCCGCCGAAGGCACCGGCGAGTTCATCGCCGCGCCGTACCGTTTCGAGGTGCTGCCCGGCGTCGGCCACTATGCCGCCGACCAGATGCCGGAGCGGGTGAACGAACTGTTGCTCGAGCATCTGCGCCGCTACGCGGCGTGATCCTCAGGGTTTGCACTCGAGCTTGGTGAGCCGCGGCGAGAAGGTGGGCAGCGCCGTCGAGGCGCCGGCCGGCCAGGGGCGCGGCCAGGCCTTGTCGGCCAGCTTCTTCTCGACCAGCGGCACCAGCAGATTGAAGGCCGCCCAGCCGCGGATCCGCGTCCCGGCATAGGACGTGTGCACGGCATCGACGAACAGGTCCGGGTCGAACGGCGTGTTGCCGACGAGATCGAGGAAAGCGAGCCCGTGGACCGCGGCATACTTGGCGAACAGCCGGTTCTGGAACTTCGCCAGCCGTTCGAGGTCGCGATAGCGGTACGGCCAGTTGGCGGCATTGAGCTGCTCGATGATGAACTTGTGCCGCACCGGATCGACGACCAGCCCGTCCTTCACCATCCAGAAGAACGACGTGAGCGCCATGTCGGCGTCGACCGTCGCGAGGTCGGCGCGAATCTGGTCGAGGTCCTTCTGGATGAGGTTGAGGTTCACCGGCAGGTTGGCGAAGTCGAGATTGGGGTTCATCTCGTCGAGCCCCTCCGGCCAGACGACCTTGTAGTCGGGCTTGGGCCACTCCGCGCCGCTATTGTCGCCTGCGGCCGAACCGGCCATGGCGAACGCCGCCTGGATGCGGCCGATCAGGGCGGAGTAGCGCGCGGCCTCCTTCAGGAACTTCACGGCGGCCGGCTCCCGTGCGCTCACGGGCCGGGTGACCGGAACGTCCGGCACCTTCTCGACGATCGAGGCCGGCCGGAACTGGTTGCCACCCTCGTGATAGACGACGAGGTCGGGCCTGAGGGGAATCACTTCCGTCCGCACGACGGCGGCGATGTCGGTGGAACTGATGCTTTCGCGGCCCGCATTCAGGACCTCGAAGCGGATGCCGAGCCCCTTGGCCCGGGACCAGACGTTCAGCCAGTGGTTCACATATTCCGGCCAGGAATAGGGCAGATGATGCGCCTCGACGACGGTCGAGGAACCGACGAAGACGATGCGGACCGTCTTTTCGGGCCTCGGATTCTCGATCGGAGGACCACGCCAGCCGATCTGGTTGGTGGTCAATCCGCTCGGGATCGTGACGTCCGGCAGGAACCGGTAGGGCGGACGCGGCTGGCCATCGGGCGCATCGTAGAGAAAGAGCTGACCGGGCGCATGACGCAGGAACCAGTGCCTGCAGGGATCGCCCGAGAAACTGGTGTTCCAGACCTTGAAGGCATCGGAGGGACGAAACGACATGCCGCCGACGGGATTGGCCTCGACGAAGCGATAGAGGCGTTCCCAGTCGTCGGGAATGGCACGCTTGTTGGGCAGCGGCGGCGGGTCGACGAAGAACCAGTCGCGGTCCACGCCGGCGGCTCTCGAGACCTTGTCGACCGAGTCCTGTTTCACGCTGGCGAGGCCCGTCGGCTCGCCGAGCGGCGTGATCAGGATCGGATAGCCGTCAATGTACCGGACGACGCCTTCGGCCACGACGACGCTCAGCGCGAGCGAAACCACGACCAGCAGGGTGTCCTTGAGGAACCGCATTACTTGCAGCCCTTGTCCTGGTCGCGGCACAGGCCGTCCAGCAGCGTGTTGAGTTCGGGCACCATCATTTTCGTGAAGGCCGCCATCGCAGCGCCATTGGGATGCGGATCGGGGACCGTCACCCAAAGTCCCGGCGGATCCAGATCCTGGACGGTCGGCAGCATGTCGAAGAACGGTACGCCCAGCCCCTCGACGTCCGCCTTCACCTTGGCGGTGACGTCGGTGAACGGATAGGGCTTCAGCTCGCGCAGCTCGGGAATGTTGAACACGACCAGCTTGGCGCCCATCTCGCGCGCCGTCGTCGCGAATCCCTGCAGGGCCTTGCGGGTCTGCTGCCAGCCGGCGGCGTCATCCTTGTAGAGTTCGCGGTAGTAGCGCTTCCAGTCGGGCGCCTCGCCGAACTGGCGCATCAGCGAGTCGAGGCGATACTTGAAGACGACCCAGGCGGCCGAATGCTCGTCGAGCCACGAGGTCTGCCCGTAGGTCGGCATCGGCTCGGCGTCGTTGATGAAGTAGCTCAGCACGATGATGTCGGGCTTCAGTTTCGCTGCCGTGTCGCGAAACAGCGTGAGTTCCTGCAGCGTGTTGTGATTGCCGACGCCGAGATTGTAGCTGTCGACCTTGCGGCCCTCGGCGAGCAGCGCGGCCGTCACCCGGGCGGCAGCGGTCTCGTTCTGCGCGACGCCCCATCCCAGCGTCGTCGAATCGCCGACGAAGGCGATGCGCGCCACGCCCGGCGGCGCCTTCTCGGGAATCTCAGAGGACCGGAAACCGTGGCTGTCGGTCGTGACCTTGACGCCCATCAGCTGCGCCTCGGCATTGGGGCGGTGCCGATGTCCGAGGTCGGGCCGCATGTCGCGCACCTTCACGTCGCGTGCGTAGCGCCACATTTCGAGTTCGTAGAGCATGCCGGTGTCGAGGAAGAGCCGGGTCATGCCCTCCAGACAAAGCGCGCAGACAGCGGTGAGAACGACGACGAGAAGCGTATTCTTTAGAAAGTTCATAGACCTTGTCGCTCGAGCGGTTCATCCAGGACAGCAGACGGCGGGACAGCAGACGGGCCTCGAAGCCCTCGAAGAAGGCGCGTTGGCTGGGGCGCCAGGATTCGAACCTGGGAATGGAGGAATCAAAATCCTCTGCCTTACCGCTTGGCGACGCCCCAGCAGGCGCCCGTTCGGGCGGGCGGGAACATAGTGGGTTGGCGCCGGGGCGCAACCCCGCTCGTTCAGGCTGCCTGGGCAGCCTTCTTCAGGGCATCGCCGTGCACGAAGGTGCCGTCGGCGTAGAGCAGCGGCAAGGCGCTGTCGTGCAGGGCCACGTCGACGATCTC
Organism: Reyranella sp.; assembly: GCF_965249915.1. Lineage (GTDB taxonomy): Bacteria > Pseudomonadota > Alphaproteobacteria > Reyranellales > Reyranellaceae > Reyranella. The sequence goes on along the minus strand of NZ_OZ252257.1, from coordinate 5,801,290 downwards.
GCCGATGTAGATCGTGTGGGTACCGGCCGAGAGTTCGGTGACCAGTTTGCAGTCGAACGACACGGGACAGCCTTTCAGCACCGGTGCGCCGGTGGTGAGCGTGGTCCAATCGCCCATGTCCCGGAACCGATCGTCGCCCTCGGTGCCGTCCATGCCGGCGAAGCGCTCCGCAATCTTGCGATGCTCCGGGCACAGGATGTTGACGCAGAAGAATCCCGCCTCGCCGATCGGGTCGTGGGCGCTTGCGGTCTTGTTGACGCAGACCAGGATCTGCGGCGGTTGGGCCGAAACCGAACAGACCGCCGTGGCGGTGAGTCCGCCCCGCTGGTCTCCGACCCGGGTGGTGATCAGGGTTACGCTCGCCGCCAGGTGGCGCATGCCCTTCTTGAAGGCCGCCGCATCGATACTCATGGAGGGACTCTAGGCCACGCCGGCCTGCCGCCGCCACTGCAAAGACGGGGTAAAAAGCGACTGTGAGCGCGGGGCTGGCCAGCGAAATCGGCGAAGCCGGAGGCCGGAGCCGTCTCCCGGATGACATAAAAGCTTCATCGGACTGTCGCTCTTTACGGTTGCCCCCTCGCCGGGTGCCGCTACGGTCGTAGGCAATGTCAGCTTCCGGGCCAAAGCTTACCCCTGCAACCCCTGCCGAAACGGCACTCAGAATCATCGCCGGCTCCTGCCGGGCCGATCTTTCGAAGTATCGGGACATCGTGCTGCAGAGCCGTCGGCCCATCGGCATCCATCAGGCCCGGGTGGCACTGCGCCGGCTGCGCGCGGCGTTCAGCGTATTTCGTCCTGCGGTAGACAGTCCCGAGGTGCGCGCCCTTTCGGCCGAAGCCAAGTGGCTGGCGGGCGAGTGCGGACCCGCACGCGACCTGCATGTATTCCTGACCGAAAGCGTGACCGACGTTCCCTCGGTCGTGAAACGCGTCGGCGCGCGGCTGGCCGCCAGCCATTTGGAGCGCGCCCGCGCCGCCCTCGGCAGCGCCCGCTACGACGCTTTCGACGAGCGGCTCGCCGCCTTTGCCGCGCATCCGGCCTCCGAAGAGGTCCGGGGTGAGCTGCGCCTCGACGAATTCGGCCGTCACATCCTCGATTCCCGCCACGCCAAGGTGATCCGCCGGGGCCGCCTGTTCGCCCGGCTGAGCGAGGAGCAGCTCCATGAGCTGCGCATCGGCATCAAGAAGCTGCGCTATGCCGCGACCTACCTCAGCCCCGCCTTTGCCTCGCCGGCAGCCAAGCCCTATATCGAGGCAACGGTGCGCCTGCAGGGCGCGCTCGGCGCCTTGAACGATCGCGCGACGGCGGCTCGCATGCTGGCCGACATCGCGACGGCCTCCCGTCCCACCGAGGACACGGCCTCGGCCCTCAAGGTCCTCGCCAGGCAGGCGGCAAGCGGCGAGAAGCGCCGACGCCGCAAGCTGGAGCGGGCCTGGAAGGAGTTCAGGAAGGTCGAGCGCTTCTGGCGGGCGTGATCCCCGAACAAGGATGATTCGATGAGCGACACGCAGAACGCTGCCGAGCAGCGCATTCCCGTCACCGTGCTGACGGGCTTCCTCGGCAGCGGCAAGACGACCCTGCTCAACAAGCTGCTGCGCCGGCCCGAGCTGGCGGACACGGCCGTCATCATCAACGAGTTCGGCGAGATCGGCCTCGACCATCTGCTGGTCGAGAAATCCGACGACGAGGGCATGGTAACGCTGAACTCGGGCTGCCTGTGCTGCACGGTGCGCGGCGACCTGGTGCGCACCATGAGCGAGCTGTTCCTCAAGCGCTCGCGCGGCGAGGTCTCGCCGTTCAAGCGCATGGTCGTCGAGACCACGGGCCTCGCCGACCCCGCCCCCATCCTGCACACGCTGATGACCGACCCGCTGCTGGCCTCGCGCTACCGCCTCGACGGCGTGGTGACGACGGTCGACGGCGTCAACGGCGCCAGCACGCTCGACAATCACGAGGAGGCCGTGAAGCAGGCCGCCGTCGCCGACCGCCTCCTGCTCACCAAGGTCGACATCGCCGATGCGCCCAAGCTCGCCGAGCTGAAGCACCGGCTGCACCACCTCAATCCGGGCGCGCCGTTCCACACCGTCGCCACGGGCGAGATCGATCCCAACCAGATCCTCAATGCCGGCCTCTACAATCCCGAGACCAAGAGCGCCGACGTGAAGAAGTGGCTGCAGGCCGAGGCCTATGACGGCAGCCACGACCATGGGCACGGACACCATCACCATGGACATGACCATGGTCACGATCACGGCCATTCCCACGACCATGGCCACGGCGAGCAGGATCCGCACGACGTGAACCGTCACGACGACCGCATCCGCTCCTTCTGCATGACCTTCGACGAGCCGATGAGCTGGTCGACCGTGGCCGCCGCCTTCGACGCGCTGGTGACCTATCGCGGCCCCGACCTCTTGCGCATGAAGGGCATCCTGAACGTCAAGGACACCGACAAGCCCGTCGTGATCCACGGCGTGCAGCACGTCTTCCACCCGCCCGCCACGCTCGACGCCTGGCCGGAAGGCGACGACCGCAAGAGCCGCGTCGTGTTCATCACGCGCGACATCGGCGAGAGCACGATCCGCAAGGTCTTCGCCTCTTTTTTCGATGCCGAGAAGAAAGGCTGGGGCAACGCCGGCGACCAGGGCAAAGCGCAATGAAGCTCGCCACGATCACACACGGCGGCGTCCCCAAGGGCGCGCTCGTCAGCCCGGACGGCAAGACCTTCTGGCCGCTGGAGGAGATGCTGGGCCGCGCCGTTCCCGATCTCGGCGCCATCGTGGGCGAACTCGACGCGCTCAAGGCGAAGATCAAGCCGAACGGCCCGGGCCTGCCGCTGGCGTCCGTGACGATCGAAGCACCGATTCCGCGGCCGGCGCGCAACGTCATGTGCGTCGGCAAGAACTATCACGAGCATGCGAAGGAGTTCACGCGCAGCGGCTTCGACAGCAGCGCCAGCTCCGCCGCTGACGCCATCCCGACCGCGCCGATCATCTTCACCAAGGCGCCGGAGTGCGTGATCGCCGACGGCGCCGACATCCGCTATCCCGAGGGCGTCAGCGACTCGGTCGACTACGAGGCGGAGCTGGGCGTGGTCATCGGACGTGGCGGGCGCGGCATCTCCAAGGCCGACGCCTACAGTCACATCTGCGGCTACACGATCATCAACGACGTGACGGCGCGCGACCTTCAGGGCAAGCACAAGCAGTGGTTCCTCGGCAAATCGCTCGACACTTTCTGCCCGATGGGCCCGTGGCTGGTGACCGCCGACGAGGTCGATCCGGAGAATCTCGGCGTGAAGTGCTGGGTGAACGACGAGTTGCGCCAGGACGCCAACACGCGCGACCTCATCTTCGACATCCCGACCCTGATCGCGACGATCTCCGCCGGCATCACGCTTCGGCCGGGCGACGTCATCGCCACCGGCACACCGGTCGGCGTCGGCATCGGCTTCACGCCGCCGAAGTTCCTGAAGCGCGGCGACCGCGTCACGATCGAGATCGACGGACTCGGCCGGCTTTCGAACACGGTCGCGTAAGACTCAAGGGAGCGCGCCACTCCAGTGGTGCTCAAGCTCGGTCGATGGACAGGCATGAGCGCCACTGGAGTGGCGCGCTCCATTCAGCCCCTATGTCGACCGGGCCGACGCGTGAGCCGGTGCTTGGGGCGCCTCCACGACCTTCTCGCGATCACGCGCCAGCACGCGCTGCACCACGACGAAGAAGACCGGCACCATCAGCAGGGCGAGGATGACGACGGCGATCATGCCGCCCATGACGCCGGTGCCCAGCGCCTGCTGGCTCTTGGCGCCCGCGCCGACGGCGATCGCCATCGGCAGCACGCCGCAGACGAAGGCGAAGCCGGTCATCAGGATCGGCCGGAAGCGCAGCTTGCAGGCCTCCAGCGTCGCCTCGACCAGCGGCTTGCCCTGCGACCGCAGCTCCTTCGCGAACTCGATGATCAAGATCGCGTCCTTGGCGGCGAGACCGATGATCGTGACCAGGCCCACGGTGAAGTACACGTCGTTGGGCAGCCCGCGCAGGGTGGCGGCGATGACCGCGCCGGTGATGCCGAGCGGCACCGTGAGCAGCACGGCGAGCGGGATCGTCCAGCTCTCGTAGAGCGCCGCCAGGCAAAGGAAGACCAGCAGCGCCGACAGCCCGAGCAGCAGCGGCGCCAGCGAGCCGGCGAGCTTCTCCTGCAGCGACTGTCCCGTCCATTCGTAGCCGAAGCCGCGCGGCAGGCGGCCGGCCAGCTTCTCCATCTCGGCGATGGCGTCGCCGCTGGTATAGCCGGGCTTGGCCTCGCCGCTGATGCGAACCGAGGGATAGTAGTTGAAGCCCACGATCTGCGTCGGGCCCTTCGACCATTCGACCTTGGCGAAGGCCGAGAAAGGCACCAGCTGTCCCTGCGCGTTCTTGACGTTGTAGGCGAGGATATCGTCGGCGGTCATGCGGCCCGCCGCATCGCTCTGCACGATCACGCGCTGCATGCGGCCGCGATTGGGGAAGTCGTTGACGTAGGCCGAACCCAGGTTGGTCGAGATGGTGTTGTTGATGTCCTCGAAGGTGACGCCGAAGGCGCTCGCCTTCTCGCGGTCGATGACCAGGTTGACCAGCGGCGCTTCCGGCAGTCCCTCGACGAAGACGTTGCGCAGCACCGGGCTCGCATTGGCCGCGGCGATGAGCTGCTGGGTGGCGGCCATCAGCGCGGGATAGCCCTTCTGCCCACGATCCTGCAGGCGGAAGCTGAAGCCCGCGGAGTTGCCGAGATTGTCGATCGGCGGCGGCTGCAGCGCCGAAATCTCGGCGTCGCGGATCGACGCCATGTTGCGGTTGATGTCGTCGACGATCGCCGCGGCGGACTCGTTGGGGCCGCGCTCGGACCAGTCCTTCAGGGTGATGAAGGCCTGCGCCGTGTTCACGCCCTGGCCGAGGAAGCTATAGCCGGTCAGGAAGGTCACGTTGTCGATGCCTTCGCGGCCGGCCAGGTAGCGTTCGACCGCTTCCACCGCCGCCTTGGTGCGATTGTAGGAGGCGTCGGACGGCGCCTGCACGTCGGTGGTGATGAAGCCCTGGTCGTCGATCGGCAGGAAGCCGCCGGGAAGCCGCACGAAGGCCCAGGACAGGCAGATGAGGAGCGCGGCGTAGATCGCCATCATCCGTCCCGTCCGCTTCAGCGACCATCCCACCGTGCCGACATAGCGATCGCGGATACCGTCGAGCTTGCGGTTGAACCAGCCGAAGAAACCGCGCTTCTCGTGCGCGTGGCCGGCCGGGATCGGCTTGAGCAGGGTGGCGCAGAGGGCCGGAGTCAGCGAGAGGGCGAGCAGCGCCGAGAAGCCGATCGCCGCCACCATGGTCACCGAGAACTGGCGATAGATGATGCCGACCGAGCCGGGGAAGAACGCCATCGGCAGGAACACCGCGACCAGCACCAGCGTGATGCCGATGATGGCGCTGGTGATCTGCTTCATCGCCTTGCGCGTGGCGTCCCGGGGCGAAAGCCCCTCCTCCGCCATGATGCGCTCGACATTCTCGACGACGACGATCGCATCGTCGACCAGGATGCCGATCGCCAGCACCATACTGAACAAAGTGAGCATGTTGATGGAGTAGCCGACGGCCAGCAGCGTCGCGCAGGTGCCGAGCAGCGCCACCGGCACCACGATGGTCGGGATGATCGTGTAGCGGATGTTCTGCAGGAACAGGAACATCACGACGAAGACCAGCACGACGGCCTCGGCCAGGGTCATCAGGACCTTCTGGATCGAGGCCTCGACGACCGGGGTGATGTTGTAGGGAATCGAATAGGTGATGTTGGCCGGGAAGAAGCGCGACAGCTCCTTCATCTTCGCCTCGACGGCGCTGGCGGTCGCCAGCGCGTTGCCGGTCGGCGCCAGCAGCACCGACAGGCCGGCGGTCGGCTTGCCGTTCAGGCGGGTGTTGAACTGGTAGCCCATGCCGCCGACCTCGATGCGGGCCACGTCGCGCAGCCGCACGGTCGAGCCATCGGGATTGGCGCGCAGAACGATGGCGCCGAATTCCTCGGGCGAGCTGAGCTGGCCCTTCACCAGCACGAGGGCCGAAATCTTCTGATGGGCCGGGCTCGGCTCGGCGCCGAGGCTGCCGGAGGCGACCTGCGCGTTCTGGGCATTGATGGCCCGCGTGACGTCGTCCGAAGTCAGGTTGTAGCCGACCAGCTTTGCCGGATCGATCCAGATGCGCAGCGACCGCTCGGTCGAGTAGAGGGTCGCGCGGCCGACGCCGGGAATGCGGCGGATCTCGCCCAGCACGTTGCGCACCATGAAATCGCCGAGGCCGACTTCGTCGAGGCTGCCGTCGGTCGAGTTCAGCGTGATGATCTGCAGCACCGCGCTCGAGGCTTCCTCGATCAGGATGCCCTGCTGGATCACCGCCCGCGGCAGGCGGGCCTCGACCCGCTTGATGCGGTTCTGCACCTCGACCGAAGCCAGACTGGGATCGGTGCCGGGCTGGAAGTTCGCGATGATCTCGACCTGGCCCAGCGAATCGCTGGCCGATTCGAAATTCAGGATGCCCGAGGCGCCGTTCAGCTCCTCTTCGATCAGGCGCGTGACGCTGTTGTAGAGATTTTCGGGCGACGCGCCGGGATAGCTCGTGCTGATCGAGATCGAAGGCGGCGCGATGATCGGATACTGCGCGATCGCCAGCAGCGGGATGGAGATGACGCCGATCAGGCAGATGAAGAGCGAGACGACCCAGGCAAAGATCGGGCGATCGATGAAGAAACTCGGCATGGGTCGGGGCTCACCGCGTCGCGCTGGCGGTCGCGGCCGGGCCTTCGGGTGGCGCCTCCGCGCTGACGACGCGCGGATTGACGCTGTCGCCGGCGGCGAACTTCTGGAAGCCGTCGACCACGACCCGATCGCCCGCCTTCAGGCCATCGAGCACCAGCCACTGCCCGCCCTGCACCGGGCCGAGCCGCACCGGCTGCACGGCGACGCGGTTGTCATCCTTGACCACGAACACCTCAGCTCCGCCACCGCCGTTGCGCTGGATCGCTTGCTCGGGAAGGCTGATTGCGTCGCTGTCGACGCCCTGCTCGATCAGGACACGCACATACATGCCCGAGAGCAGGTCGCGATTGGGGTTGAGGAACTCGCCGCGCAAGGTCACCTGTCCGGTCGAGGCATCGACCTGGGCTTCGGAAAACAGCAGCTTGCCGGTGAGCGGATAGACCGAACCGTCATCCATCAGGAGCTTCACCTTGATCGCGTCGGGCGCGATGCGCTCCAGTTCGCCGGATGCGAGGGCGCGACGCAGCTTGTTGAGCTCCCCGACCGACTGCGTGAAGTCGGCATAGATCGGATCGAGCTGCTGGATGGTGGCGAGATTGGTCAGGTCGTTCTGCACGACCAGCGCGCCTTCGCTGACCCGCGCCGCGCCGATGCGCCCGCTGATGGGCGCGCGGACCGTCGCATAGTCGAGGTTGAGGCGCGCCCGCGCCACGTCGGCCGCACGGGCGGCGACCTCGGCCCGGGCCTGTTCGACCGTTGCCACGGCGATCTCGTGCTGGGCGGTCGAGATGGCCTGTGTCTTGGCGAGCGCGGCCGAGCGGGTGGCCTGCGGGACGGCGAGATCGAGCGCGGCCTTCGCCTTGTCGAGCGCCGCCTCGGCCGCCTGCAGCTCGACTTCGAACGGCTTGGGATCGATCTGATAGAGCGCGTCGCCGGCCTTGACGTCGCTGCCCTGATTGAAGGTGCGGGCGGTCACGATCCCGGAGACGCGCGGTCGGACGTCGGCGACCCGGGTCGGCGCAATGCGCCCCGGCAGCTCACGCATGATCGTGCGCGGCTGCGGCGTTACCGTCACGACGCCCACTTCCGGAGGCGGCGCCTCCGGCTCTGCCGATGCCGAGGATTCCTTGCAGGCCGCGAGAACCGGTGCCAGCAGCACCAGGAAGAGGGCCAGTTTCCAAGGGTTGGCAGCAGGCATCGACAATCTCTCCATAAGTCTGTGCGCCCAGGGCGCAGAATTTCACCTCCACGCCGCGTGTTTCCGGCGCAGATGCTTTCTCGAGCGTTTCGGATCCCTGCGCGACTTCGGCGCTGTTTCTTCAGTCTCTCGGGCTGCCGTTCGGTCGATTCGCAGGGTGTGAAGTTTGGTCAGGAGTATGGCATTACAAGGACGACGCCCTGGACGGGCGTCATCACGTTCATGCGAGGTGAAGTCCGACCTCGACCGGCGGTCAGCCGCCCATCAGCCCCATGTCCAGCTTGAACAGCGCAAGCAGGCCCAGCACCACGAAAGCGGCCGCCGCCAGCGAGCGCACGAGCGTGAGGGATACCTTGCGCGACAGCACGTCGCCGAACAGGACTGCGGGCACGTTGGCGATCATCATGCCGCACGTCGTGCCGGCGGTTACCGCGAACAGGTCGTTGAAGCGCGCCGAGAGCGCCACGGTGGCGATCTGGGTCTTGTCGCCGATCTCGACCAGGAAGAAGGCGATCGCGGTCGCGACGAACGCACCGGCCGCGCCCGCGACCTTCGGACCTTCGTCGGCCTTGTCGGGGATCAGGCACCACACGGCCATCGCCAGAAACAGGATCCCCAGGATCCAGCGCATCGCGTCGGGTCCCAGCCAGGCGGCGACGGCGGCGCCGGCCCAGGCGGCCAGCGCGTGGTTGGCAAGGGTCGCGACCAGGATGCCCAGGATGATGGGGACCGGGCGGCGGTAGCGGGTGGCGAGGATCATGGCCAGGAGTTGCGTCTTGTCTCCGATCTCGGCGACGGCAACGATTCCTGTAGAGACGAGAAAGGCTTCCACGGCGAATCACACAGCGGGACCGAGCACGAACCTATGGCTCCCGGTGCCGCCCGATCCCGCGGGTAAAGGCACTGGAAAGCCAAAGGTCTCGCCAAGCGCGGTCCGTTGGACCGTCGGTCGCCGGATGGGCCATGGATCCCGAAGGACCCAAGTCTGTTGACACATCCGCCTCTGGGGTGAGGCCGGCTACTCCCCGATGACGCGACGCTGATAGTCCCCCGCCCCGTCCACCGCAAGGCCCGGAACGTCGCGGATGTCGTGAACGCCTCGCGGGGGATCGCTCAGGGGTGCGGGCCCCACGGCGCCGCATTCAGCAGCTTCACTTCCTGGCTCATCACCAGGGGGCGGAACTTGACCGCGAAGCCGTCCATGAAGGCGGGGTCGGCGAAGACGGCGGCCCAGTGGCTGCGCCGATGGGCGTCGTCGTCGAATTTCCAGAGATGGACGATCTGGTTGATGGTGCCGGTGTCGCCCTGGAAATAGCCAACGAGGTTCTTCGCATGGCCGCCTTTGTCGAGCGCCGGGAAGCCGAACGCCTGATAGAGTTTCACGGCTTCGCCCATCTTGCCGACATAGAGCGTGTAGGTCCTGAGTTCGTACAGCGCCATTTCGATCTCCGCTGATTGTCGTGGGCCGTCAGCATGACAAGACCGGGCATCGCGATCTAGGCTGCTCGGCCCATGCCCGGTCCTCTCGAAGCCGTCACCACGTATTTCCATGCCAAGGACGGCAACCGCCCGTTCCTGATGCGCCGCGCCTTCGCCGAGGACGCCCGACTGGAAATGGTGGTCAAGACCGATGCCATTTCATTCCCGGGCACGGCGAGCGGATTGGCCGAACTGGAGGAAGTCCTAGTTCGACGTATCGCGACCGATTTCGAGAACGTCCATTCCTTCGGCCTCAGGCGGCCGGGAGAGGCCGACCGGCGCGATTTCACCTGCCCCTGGCTCGTCGCCATGTCGGCCAGAACGGATGGCGCAGTGCGGGTCGGCAGCGGGCGCTACGACTGGCGGTTCTCGTCAGACGCCAGATGCCTGGTCGAGAAGCTGGTCATCACCATAGATGTGATGGAAGTCCTTCCGGCCACCGACCTCGGCAGCGTCATGGGCTGGATCACCGACCTGCCCTATCCCTGGTGCCGGCCCGACGAGGTCGTGCACGGCATGCCACGTCTCGAGGCGCTGGCCCCCGTCGAGCGCTACCTGAAGAAACTCGGTTGAAGCGAGTCCTTCACGCGCCGATCGCGTGACGGGCCAGCTTCGTGTCGATCACGTCCTCGAAGGCGATGTCGCGCGACAGGATTCCCGACGACCGCATGGCGGCATGCAGGCGGTCGTAGCCTTCGCGCCGGATAACCGGATCGCGGCCCCACAGTTCGAGTGCGCGATAGCGGTCGATGCAGGCAGCGAACAGGTCGCGCGGAACGTCGGGGAAGAACGACTGCACGACGTCGACTATCTCGAGGGACGGCGTGACGGCGAACCATTTCAGCGTCGCCTCCATGCCGCGGATCATGCGCGCGAGTTCGTCGGCGCGATCAGCGAGGATGCCGCGCCGCGTCACCAGGGTCGTATAGGCGGTGAGGCCGCGGTTGGCGGCGGCGTTCCAGATATGACCGGCACCGGTGGAAACGAGATTCTCGGCATAGGGCTGGAACACCTGCACGGCATCGACCCTGCCTTCGCGCAGGGCGGCCTCGTTCTCGGCCATGTCCTTGTCGTCGATCCGGTCGACCTTCGCGGGGTCGACGCCGGCGCGGCGCAGATCGTCCTGCAGGCAGACCCACGGCGTCGGCACTTCCGAGACCGTCGCCAGCTTCACCGACAGGAGATCGGCAAACTTGAAATCCGGGCGCGGCCTCGCGCCCACCACGAAGAACGGATCGCGCGCCACCACGTCACAGAAGCAGACCAGATCCGAGTCGGGGTCCTTGTCGCGCGCGATCAGGACACGCAGCGGCCCGCCCCACATCACGTCGACCTCCCCGGCGCGCAGCGCCCGCGCGGCCTCCAGCGGGTCGGACGAGGGCCGCAACTCGACCTCGACACCGGCCCGCTTGAAAGCACCGCTGGCATGGGCGGCATAGAAGGGGGCGTAGAACAGCGCGCGGAAATTCTCGGACAGGATGATGGTCATGCACCGATCGTAACACAGCCATCTCCCGCCGCACGGTCCAGCGTGCTAGGCCTTGGACATGGCGAAATCCAAGGCTCCCGCGACGACCCCGGCGGACGGCGACAAGCCGCTCCGCCACCTCTACCTGATCGACGGCTCGGGCTATCTGTTCCGCGCCTATCACGCCCTGCCGCCGATGAACCGGCCCGACGGGACGCCGATCAATGCCGTGTTCGGCTTCTGCCGCATGCTGGTGGCCGACCTGCTGGACAATCCCGAGATCGACCATATCGCCATGATCCTCGACGCCGGCAGCGTCACCTTCCGCAACCAGATCTACGACAAGTACAAGGCCAACCGGCCCGATCCGCCGGAAGACCTGATCCCGCAATTCCCGCTGATCCGCGAGGCCGCGCGCGCGTTCAACGTCACGGTGTGCGAACTCGAGGGCTACGAGGCCGACGACCTGATCGCGACCTACGCCCGCATGGCCGTCGAGGCCGGCGGCACCTGCACCATCGTCTCGTCCGACAAGGACCTGATGCAGCTGGTGCGGCCGGGCGTCGAGCTGATGGACCCGATCAAGAAGATCAAGCTCGGGCCCGAGGCGGTGTTCGAGAAGTTCGGCGTGACACCCGACAAGGTCGTCGACGTGCAGGCGCTGGCGGGCGATTCGACCGACAATGTGCCGGGCGCGCCGGGCATCGGCATCAAGACCGCCGCCCAGCTGATCAACGAGTACGGCACCCTCGAAGCGCTGCTCGAGCGCACCAAGGAGATCAAGCAGCCCAAGCGGCGCGAATCGCTGGAGAACAATGCCGAGCTGATCCGCATCTCCAAGCAGCTCGTGACCCTGCGCGACGACGTGCCGACACCCGCCGAGCCCGAGGCCTTCGACAAGCGCAAGCCCGATCCCAACGTGCTGCTGCCGTGGCTGGAACAGCAGGGGTTCAGGACCCTGCTGCAGCGCTTCACCAGCGAACTGGGCGAGGCGAGTGCGCCGGTTGCGCCCGCCTCCGCGTCCGCGCCGGTGAAGAAAGCCGACCCCACGCCCGCCCCCGCCGCCTCTTCCTCGAAGAAGCCCAACCGCGACTTCACGGCGGCCGACTATGAGATGATCCAAGACGAGAAGCTGCTCGACGAATGGATCGCCGAGGCGACACGGGCCGGCACGGTGGCTTTCGACTGCGAGACCGACGGACTCGATTCCAACAATGCCGGCCTGGTCGGGGTTTCGCTGGCGCTGCTCGAAGGCCCGTGGGGCGACGTCAACTCGACGCGGCGGCGCGCCGCCTACCTGCCGCTGATGCATCGCACCCCCGGCGGTGCCGTCCAGGGCGCGCTCGATCTGCTGGGCGACGGCGGCGACAAGGATGCCGGCAAGCTCCTCGAGGGGCAGATCCCCTTCAGCACCGCGATCGAAAAACTGAAGCCGCTCCTGGAAGATCCGGCGGTGTTGAAGGTCGGCCAGAACATTAAGTACGACATGGCGGTGTTCCGCCGGCATGGCGTCGAGATCGGCCCGGTCGACGACACGATGCTGATCTCGTTCGTCCTCGACGCCGGCAGGAACAACCACGGCATGGACGAGCTGGCCGAACTGCATCTCGGCCAGAAGACGATAAAATTCTCCGACGTGGCCGGCAGCGGTTCCAAGCAGGTGACCTTCGACAAGGTGCCGCTCGACAAGGCGCGCGACTATGCCGCCGAGGACGCCGACGTCACCATGCAGCTCTGGGCGCGCCTCAAGCCGCGCCTCGTGCCTGAGCGCGTCACCTCGATGTACGAGACGATCGAGCGGCCGCTGATCCCGGTCCTGCTGTCGATGGAGAGCGCGGGCATCAAGGTCGATGCGCTGAAGCTCAAGGGGCTGAGCGCCGACTTCGAGAAGCGGCTGGCCGAACTCGAGGGCGAGATCCACAAGATCGCCGGCCGCGAGTTCAACGTCGGCTCGCCCAAGCAGCTGGGCGAAATCCTGTTCGACGAACAGAAGCTGCCCGGTGGCAAGCGCAACAAGAACGGCTCGTGGGCCACCGACGCCTCAGTGCTGGAAGACCTCGCGGCGCAGGGTCATCCGCTGCCGGTGAAGATCCTGGAGCACCGCCAGCTCGCCAAGCTCAAGGGCACCTACACCGACGCGCTGGTGCGTCAGGTCGATGCCAAGACCGGCCGCGTCCATACCTCTTATCACATGACCGGCGCGGCTACGGGGCGGCTCGCCTCGACCGATCCCAACCTGCAGAACATTCCGGTGCGCAGCGAGGAAGGCCGCAAGATCCGCCAGGCTTTTATCGCAGAGACGGGCTACAAGCTCCTGAGTGCCGACTATTCGCAGATCGAGCTGCGCCTGCTGGCGCATGTCGCCGACATTCCGTCCCTCAAGGAGGCCTTCGCACGCGGCGACGACATCCACGCCATCACCGCCTCCGACATGTTCGGCGTACCGGTGAAAGGCATGGATCCGCTGGTGCGGCGGCGCGCCAAGGCGATCAACTTCGGTATCATCTACGGCATCTCGGCCTTCGGCCTCGCCAACCAGCTGGGCATCGGCCAGCAGGAGGCCAAGGAGTACATCGCCAAGTACTTCCAGCGCTATCCCGGCATCCGCGACTACATGGAGCGGACCAAGGACTTCGCGCGCAAGCACGGCTATGTGCTGACGCCGTTCGGCCGCAAGATCCACCTCCGGTTCATCCACGACAAGAGCCAGGGCATGCGCGCCTTCGCCGAACGCGCCGCGATCAACGCCCCGCTGCAGGGCGGCGGCGCCGACATCATCAAGCGTGCCATGATCCGCCTGCCCGGCGCCCTCACGGCCGCGAAGCTCAACGCCAGGATGCTCCTGCAGGTCCACGACGAACTGCTGTTCGAGGTGCCCGAGAAGGAACTCGACAAAACCAAGGACGTGACCCGCAAGGTCATGGAAAGCGCCGCCTCGCTCACCGTGCCACTGGTCGTCGACACCGGCGTCGGCGACAACTGGGCGGCGGCGCATTAGGAGCGAGCGATGCGTGCGACGTTGACGGTCTTGGCTTGTCTTCTTGCGATGCCAGTCCACGCAGAGTCTGACATTGTGATCGAGGACAGGCACTGTTGCGAAGAGCAACGCGAGATAGCGTCTCGTTCGCCTGAGGCAAAAGTAATCGCCTCGATACCGGAGCAAGCTTTTCGCTCAGGCAGCGTCCTGTGGCTGAAACTCGAAGGCAATCGATCGGTGCGGATCATCGATTGCGTTGGCTATTACTGTTATGTTGATAATTCGCGCCGGCACGAGCTGGTGGCATGGTGGCCGAAGCACCGCCAATACGTGATCGATGTTGGACTCTACGAAGGACGACAAGCTTTTCTCATCTCACAGCGAGACGGTCGCCGGACGTCGGTGTTCGCACCACCTATTCTATCGCCCTCCGGTCGCTACGCCGTCGCGGCCGACCTGTCGATAGGCCACGGCAATGGCTTGCAGATCATCGACATGGACACAAATCCTCCAACCGTCGTTGCCGTAGAATCGAAGCCTGCGTGTCCCGGGGTCAAGCCGCAATTATGGTTACGACCGGATCCACGTTGGCTCGATGATACACGCATCATTTTCGAGGGGTCCCTCGATCCGGTCCAGTTCGACCCTGACATCAAACACATCCTGCGCATCGTCGACGGGAAGCCGGAATGGGAATGCTGAATTCAAGGAGAGTGATTCGATGAAAATCTGGGGCCGCGCCAATTCGATCAACGTGATGAAGGTGCTGTGGTGCGCCGACGAGTGCGGGCTGAGCTACGAGCGCGAGGATGTCGGCGGGGCGTTCGGCGGCAACGACCAGAAATGGTACCTCGACATGAACCCGAACGGCGTCGTGCCGACCATCGACGTGGGCGGGCGGATCATCTGGGAAAGCAATTCGGCAGTGCGCTATCTCGCCGCCAGGCATGCCGCGGGCACGCTGTGGCCCACCGATCCCGGCCTGCGCAGCGAGGCCGACCGCTGGATGGACTGGCAGCTCAGCACCATCGGCGAGCCGATGCGCCTCGCCTTCTGGGGCCTGATCCGCACGCCGCCGGAGAAGCGTGACATGGCGGCGATCGGCAAGGCCGCCGCGGAGGCCGGCAGACTGTTCGGCCGGCTCGACGGCTGGCTCGAGGGCAAGCGCTACGTCGCGGGCGACCAGTTCACGATGGGCGACATCCCGGTCGGCTGTTTCGTTTATCGCTGGTATGCACTCGACATCGAGCGTCCAGACCTGAAGAACGTCCGGGCATGGTACGAGCGACTCACGACACGCCCGGCCTATGCCAGGCACGTCATGGTGAAGCTGACCTGAGCAGCACGCTTCCCGCGTCGTTCCAGCTCGGAAACTTCCGCGTCGCCAGCGCCTGCGCGATCCTGTCCCGCGCGGCTGCCAGCGCCGCGCCGTCAGAGATCCAGGTGGCCATCGCCCGCGTCAACCCTTCGCGACTCGAGGGATCGAAATAGGTTGCGAGATCGAGGCCGGCCTCGCGCGTCGCGCCGGCATCCGAGGCAATGCAGGGTACCCCGAGGGCAAGGCTCTCCTGCACCGCCAGCCCCCAGCCTTCACCGTGACTCGGAGCGACCGTGAAGAGTGCGTTCCTGTAAAGGGTCCCAAGATCGCCGTCGGAGAGATTTTCGAGCCAGACCAGGGTGCCGTTGCGGGATGCCGATTCCAGCCGGGCCCGCACCTCGGCCGCTTTCCAGCCGTAGCCACCCACGATCACCAGACGCGGCATGGCGTCGCCAAATCGTGCGCGAAGCCCATCGGCTGCATCGAGCAGTGCCGGGACATTCTTGCGCGGCTCGATCGTGCCGACCGACAGCATGAACGGCTTGTCGATCAACCCATGACGCTCGAGGACGAGGCGGTCGGAGAGGCGATCATGGCCGGCATCGTGGAGCGCCTCGAAGCTGTCCCAGCCCATGGGCAAGACAGTGATCGGCTTCTCCGAAACTGACCGATCGGCAAGATAGCGTTGCACCTGTTGCCTGACGAACTGCGAGCTGGTCAGCCAGCAATCCACGCTCGCCGCGATCCCGTGAAGCTGGCCGGCAAAAATCCGTACGGCGGCGGCGGGGGTCCATTCCGGCCGCTCGATGAGATAAAGATCGTGGATCATCTGGACGATCCGCACGCCCGTTCGCGCCTTCAAGCCCGCGACCGTCGCGGCGTATTTCTTCTGCCACCAGAGATCGCCGGGATTGAACAGCGTATCGTGCGCGCCCGGCGGCGCGACGATGTCGAGCGCGGGCAAAGACCGCACCGTCGCCCCTTCCGTCCAGGCCTCGATGAGACCCTCCGTCCGGGTCAGCCCGACCGCCAGATACGGCAGATGGAAATGGCGTCCTTCGGCCATCATTTCCGGGAGCGTCGCCAGTCTCAATCCCTGCGCCAGGATGCGGCGCAGGCGCGATATGGCCGAGGCGCGCCCGCTGCCGAGCTGGGCAATCAGGTCGGGATCGATCCTGTAGAATCGATCACTGCCGAGTATGCGCACCACGAACTCGACCGCGGACGACTGACGGACGACATCCGAGGACGCCACCTTTTCGACGACCCTCTGCACGCCGCCGGGATGCCGGAAGTAGGCATACCAGTGGATCAGCCCCGTCAGGTCGTAGAGCAACCGCGCACTCACGGGTGGCTTCCGTTCCCGTCGAGGCTCGCCTGCTTCAGCAACACCTGTCCCGCATCGTTCCAGGTCGGGAAATGCTCGGATCCCAGGGCCTCGGCAATTCGCGCCCGCTCTCGCTGAAGGGCGGCGCCATCGGTGATCCAATGGGCGATCGCAGACTTCAAACTCGCCGGGTCCAACGGATCGAAATGCACGGCGAGGCCGCGACCGGACTCACGCAGCGCTCCGCCGGTCGAGGCGATACAGGGCACGCCGTGGGCGATGCTCTCCTGCACCGGCAATCCCCATCCCTCGGAAAAACTGGGCGATACGGTGAAGAGCGCGGCGCGATAGATGGCAGACAGATCGACGTCGCGAACCCTGGTCAGCCAGCTGGTGTGCGGGGTGCGCCTCAGGCGCGCCGCAATATCCTTCGCACTCCACCCGTACCCGCCGACGACGACCAACTTTGGAACACGCGCACCGAGGTCGCGGCGCAAGTCCTCCATGACATCGAGCAGCGTTGCCAGGTTCTTGCGCGGCTCGACGGTTCCGACGAACAGGATAAATGGCTCGCCAACGATGCCGTAGCGCCGGAGCGCCGCCGCAGCACCGGGCCCATCCTCCGCCCTCGAAGCCGCGAAACTATCCCAGCCCAAGGGCAGGACCTCGACAGGTCGCGGAGGCAGGGAGTGGCTCTCCAGATAGGTCCTGAGTTGGCCCGTCACGAAGGCCGAATTGGTCAGCCAGCGATCGACGCCGGGTGCGAGCTTGCGAAAGCTGGACGGAAAGATGCGCGCGAAGGTTGGCGAGAACCAGTCGGGCCGCTCAATGAAGAAAAGATCGTGGATCATCTGCACGAGCTTCACCCCCGTGCGGGCCTTCAGCCGAAGCACGAACGGGGCGTACTGCTTCTGCCACCACAAATCCCCCGGGTTGAAAAACATGTCCTGCGGCCCGGGCTCCCGCACGACTTCCAGCGACGGCAAGGCGGTCGGCAATCGCCGGCTGAACCAGGCCTCGACCAACGGCGCCAGACGGGCCAGGCCGAGCAGGAAATAGGGAACATGGATGATCGTCATATCCGACAGCGCCCCCCCCGGCCGCGCCTGTCGCATGGTCATCGTGAAGAGGGCCCGCAGGCGGGCGATCGCCGCCCGGCGCTGCAGCGGATCCTGGAGATCACGCAATGTGACACCATCGACCCTGTATAGATTGTCGCCACCAAAGGCCCGCGCCACGAACTCCACCTGCTTGTTCTGCTGAACAGCCGTCGAGGAACACAGCTTTTCAATCACCCTTTGGGTGCCAGAGGGATTCGAGAAGAAGGCGTACCAGTGAAGCAGCCCCGTGACGTCGAACAACAACCTACCGGTCACGTCCGGACTTCCGACCATCGCTCAACATAAAAGCGTGGTCCGGCACTCGCAAGGTCACTATCATTTCAAGGCATTTGCCCGAACATGAAGACATTCCGCCACATCATTATCACTGGCGCTTCGAGTGGCATCGGGGAGGCCCTGGCCATCGACTATGCCGCTCCCGGCGTCGTTCTTGGCCTGACCGGTCGTGACGCCGGGCGCCTGCATGCGGTTGCGGATGCCTGCCGGATCAAGGGAGCGACAGTGCTCGCCGATACCGTCGACACCACCGATCGATCCGCCATGGCGCGCTGGTTGAAGGCGTTCGACGACGCCCATCCCGTCGACCTGCTGATTGCCAATGCCGGCATATCGCTCGACCAGAACAACCTGGGGATCGAACCCTTCGATTCGGCTCACAGGACCATCGCGGTCAATATCACGGGTGTACTGAACACCGTCGAGCCGCTGATCGATCGCCTCATGGCGCGGCGCGAAGGCCAAGTCGGCGTGATTTCGTCCCTTGCGGCTTTCTTTGGCCGCCCGCGCTCGGCTTCGTATAACGCAAGCAAGGCAGCTATTCGCGTCTGGGGCGAGAGCCTTCGTTTCCCGCTCGCAAAAGCCAATGTCGGGTTGAGCGTCGTCTGCCCGGGCTATGTGGCGAGCCGCATGACCGATGCGATTGCCGATCCCAGACCGAAATCGATGAGTACCGGACGAGCCTCGCAGATCATCCGGCACGGCCTCGCCCGCAACAGACCGCGTATCGCGTTCCCCTTTGGCCTCGCCATCGGTGTCTGGTTTACGGCGCTGCTTCCCGCCTGGCTGAGTGCGCGGATGTTGAAGGAGTAGGGCCGCATGCCGTCCGCTGCGGAGAACGGACCAAAGACGCGCAAGATCGTAATTTGCCATATCGATAGCCTGTGTTGCCTTCCGGCATTGAACGCGGTGTTTGCGGAACTCGGGAACGACATAAGCCTCGTCCTGTCCTCGCGGCGGTTCGGCTCCAGTCACGGCACCTTCTGGGAGCAGACGACCGCAGGCTTCCGGCGCTTCGGCCTCCCGCTCAACCTCTGGTTGGGTTTCGACCTGATATCCGTGCCGATCGTCGCCAAGTTCGCGCGCTTGCTTTCGCTGGTCACGCGCCGAACGCCGTCGCTTGCGACATTGCCCGAGCTCGCGCGGCGGCATGATGCGCGGTTCGTCGAGACACCGGACGTCAATTCGGCCGAGACGCTTGCCGCCGTAAAGGCTTGCGCTCCCGACTTCATCGTCGTCATGAATTTCGACCAGATCCTACAGCCCCCTCTGATCGGCCTGCCGAAGGTGGCTACGTTGAATGTTCATCCGTCCCTGCTTCCCAAACTGCGCGGTCCCTGCCCCGTGCTGTGGGCACAAGCAAGGCAGGAGCGCATTTCAGGTGCGACGGTTCACGTGATCGAGGATCGCACAATCGACGCCGGCCGCGTCATTGCCCAGATCGAAGTGCCGATCGCCGGCGCAACCTCGGTGGGCGAACTGACGACGCAATTCTTCGTGGCCGGTGCGCGCGCCCTGCCGACGGCACTGGCGCGTCTTGCGGCCGACAGGACAGCCGGACAATCGCAGCGACTCTCGGAGGGCCAGTATCTGGGATATCCGACGGCGCTGCAGATGAAAGACTTCCGACGCGCAGGGCTTCGCCTCTGCCGCCTACGTCACGCCGCCCGTTTGGTCTTGGCAGCTCTCGGCGTGACCCGCTGGAAGTCGTAGCTGGAAATAACTAGCGGCGCTTCGGGAGCTTCGAGCTCTCGGCCACGATGGCGCGATCGACCACCGTGAACAGGTATGCGTCCGGCGAGAGCGTGCAGCCGCCGCGCACCAGATGAGCGAGCTGGGCGCCCTGCTCGCCGTCGGGGATCATGACGCCGCGCACCCGCGCCGAATGCTCCGCGAGGAACACGGCCAGCGCCTTGCGGGCGTCAGGATTCATGGCATGCGCTTCGCGGCAGGTGATGTAGGCCGCCTGGTCGAAATTGAGCGGCGGAAGGGCGGCCTGCTGGGCGGATGCCGAGGCGGCGACGACGCTGCCGACCGAGAGGGCGCCCAGCGCGAGGAGAAGCCTGGAGGTCATGTGGATCTCCCCTTACTTGCTGTTGCCGATGGCGGTGCCGCCGATATAGCCGACCGCGCCGCCGATCAGGCCGGCGCCGACCACCGCACCGAAGCTGCCGCCGGTCGCCAGGCCGATGCCGGTACCGGCCGCGGCGCCGACGAGCGCGCCGGTCTGGCCGTCCGACAGGTTGCTGGTGTTGCAGCCACCGAGGAAGCCTGCGGCCACCATCAGCGTCAGGATCTTCGTCTTCATCATACCTCTCCCCTTCACGACGACGCTTCCGTTACGGAGGCGTCATGTCCGCCTTCACCCAACCCTTATCAGGATTGAAGGTGGTAATCATGCCGGCCCGCTGAGCCGTCTCGGGTCCGAGGTCCTGCTGATAGACCTCGCCCTTGTAGTCGACGATGAAGGTCATCACCCCGGTCACGCCATAGCGCACCGGCCAGGCGATGGCGCCGAAGCCGCCCATCATGCGGCCGTTGACGATGTAGTCGCGCGTGCCGCCCGGGGCCGCCGCTCCCTGGCCATAGAGCAGGCGGAAATAGTAGCCGTAATGGCCGTCCGGAGAATTGCCGTCGGCCTGGGCACGGGCGACCGCCGGCCCGAGCGGGCTCTGCGGCTCGCCCGGCTTGGTCTCCCAATAGAGACCGTCCTTGCGGCCGGGGCTGCTGAGCAGACGCCGCGCATAGACCGGCGAACCGGTCTTCATCGGATCCATCGCCGCGTAGTCGCGCTGGGCATCGACGATGGCCAGCATCGTCTGCACCACAGCCGACTCGTCATGGCCGATCTGGCGCAGGCGCATCTCGCGCCAGCCCGCGACCGGATCGAAGCGCCAGTCCGCGCCGTCCTTCACGATCGGGATCGGCAGGGTCCAGCCGGCCTTGCCGGCCATGATGGTCGCCTTGTCGCCCGAGACCTTGACCTCGTGGCTTTCGTCCCAGGCGGCGAGAAAGGCCTTCCGGCGCTCCTCACGCTGCTCGGACGTCGTCGGCACGAACTCGTTCCATTGGGGCCCCAGCAGAGCCCCCAGAGCCTTCTGGTCGCCCTTGCGGACCGCGTCGGTGAAGGCACTCGCGGCCGCATCGGCCGTCGGGAACCCCTGAAGCTTGGCCGCCTGCTGGGCGACCGCGCCGCCGGCCAGGCCGCCAGCAAGGCCGACGAACACGGCCAGTGCGAGGAGACCGCGCCTGAACATCGAGCCGCTCATCGCCGTCCTCCTCCCCCGAACCTTTCGCCCCCGCCGCCAAAGCGCTCGCCGCCGCCGCCGCCGCCCCCCCAGCTGCGGTTACCCCAGGACTGGCTGCCTCGGTCGAAGTCGCGGGTGGCGCCGCTGCCGCCGCGGTTGATGTCGCCGAAGGCGCCGCGGTCGCCCGCAGTCCGGTTCTCGAAGCTGCGATTCTCCGCCGGCCTATTCTCGGCAGGACGGGCCTCGGCTCCGCGATTCTGTACGCCCGCCGCGCCGCGCCCGTCGAGCTGACCGCGGAACTGTTCGCGCTGTGCCGCCGAATCGGGGCGATGCTGGCCGAACTCCTGCCGCTCGGCGGGCGTGCGGTACGGCACGCCGTCGCGATGCGCCGGATCGTGGCTCCACTGGCCGTTGCGGTAGCGGTCGGCGTTGAAGTTATTGGTGATGCTGGTCGCCCGGTTGACGTTCACGGTGGTGTAGCTGTTGCCCCAGCCGCCGCCGCCATAGCCCCAGTGCCAGCCGCCGAACATCGCCGCACCCGCGGCAACGCCCAGGCCGAACATCATGCCGCTCATCAAGGCCGCACCATAGTTGGGCGGGGGCGGATAATAGGGCGGCGGATAGGCCGGATAGGGCCAGGCGCCGTAAGCCCAGGCCGGGTTGTAGTAGGGAACGTAGAGCACTTCGGGATTGGCCGGCTCGATGACGATCGCATTGGCACCGCCACTCGACTGCGTCGTCACCTTCTGCTGCGAGGTCGACTTCAGATTGCCGGCGGCCTCCGCCTTGGCGCGCAGGCGCTGGACCGCCGTAGCGACGTCCTTCTGCTGGCCGATCATCGCGTCGCCCAGCTTCTGGGTCCAATCGAGCTGGTTGCTCATCATCTGCAGCGTCTGCGGGAACGCGACCAGCGACTTCACGCTGACGTCCCAGCTCTTGTCCTTCACGGCCGCGACGGCAGCATCGCCCTTGAGGTTGGGGTTGGCCTGCGACCAGCGCGCCGCCTCGACGACCTCGAGCGGATAGGTGGCGGCCATCAGGACCTGCGACAGCAGCGCGTCGGGATAGAGGGCGATCGGGGCCAGCATCTGGTCGAGCTGCTCGGTCGTGAACGGCTTGTTGGAGTCCTGTGCCCGCAGTCCGTGGAAGGGAGCAAGGGCGAGCGCGGCCGTCGACAATGCAAGAAGTTTGCGTCGTTCCATGTGCGGCTCGTTCCTTGAAAATTGCCAACCAAGAGGACGGCGGCACATTACCGGCGAAGACCATATCCCGTCCAGCGGACCGCCCGTCACATCAGGCGCGCCCTACAGGAGACGCCCTTACATGAGTCGATAGACCTGCTCGGGCTCGTCTCGGCCCTTCACGTGACGCAGTTCCGGTTTGGGCAGTTCGCCCAGCACTTCGGGGTGCTTCATCGCCGCGATCGTGTCGCCGCTCACCAGGACGATCACGTCGTCTTCGGGGGCCATGAATTCCTTGCCCATCTGCTCGAAGCGCTGCGCCACGTTCACCGTGTCGCCGACGACGGTGTAATTGACCCGGCCCGGCGCGCCGATATTGCCCACGATCACCGGCCCCGAATGGATGCCGACGCGCAGGCGGACGGCCTTGTGACCGGCGGCGACGCGCTGCAGATTGTCCTCGTGCACGACGCGCCCCATCTCCAGCGCCGCATGCACGGCATGGTCGGCATGGTCCTCCATGGTCGAGAGACCGCCCCACACCGCCATCACGCAGTCGCCGATATACTTGTCGATCACGCCCAGGTCGTTCTCGATGCAGCTGCCGAGCAGGGCAAAGTGATGGTTGAGCATGTCGGCGGTTTCCTGTTCCGGCAGCTCCTCGGCCTGCGGCGTGAAGCCCACGATGTCGGTGAACATCACGGTGACGACCCGCCGGCGCGACGCCACCGCATCCTCGCCCAGCTCCATCAATCCGAAGACGAGGCGGCGCGGCACATAGGCGCCGAACCATTTCAGCGCCCCGCGCGCCTTGTCGAGGCTGTGCCCGGCATCGTCGATCTCGCGCAGACGCGACTTGCGGTGGAACGGCTCGTCGAACTTGAGCTGCTCGATCAGCTCCGCGGCCGAGGTCAGGGTGCGGATGGAGCGCGCCATGCTGAGCCCCATCACCAGCGCCAGCAGCGCGGCGACGGCCAGCGTGATGCCGCCCACGATCGCGCCGTTGGTCAGCCGGTCGAGATCGCCGGTCGCGTCCTCGATCGGGAAATACTGCCCGACCAGCCAGGGCTCGGGGCCGAACCGCTTGAGTTCACGATAGACGAACACCCAGCGCCGACCGCCCTGCTCGACGACGTGCCCCAGCGAGCCCAGGGCGCGGTCGATCTGCGGCGACCGCACGGGCGGGTCCCAGATCTTGGCGAGGACGGGGTCGTCCACCTCCTTGATGGTGGGCAAGGGCCGCGCCTCGGAAAGGCCGAGCCCGCGGGGATCGATCAGCCGGCGCGCCGCCAGCACATGGTCCCGGCCCACCAGGATGAAATAGCGCCCGTCGCCGCCGCGCACCGGATCGCCGATCAGATAGGAGAGATCGCCAACGGCCACCGTGGCGATCAGGCCGCCGATGAAGGCATTGTCGATGCGCCTCACCGGCGTGCGCACGTTGACCACCGGCTGCTTGATGGTCTCGCTCCAGAACAGGGCGCCCCAGAAGGTGTGTTGCGCGGTCTGGAGCTGACGGAAGCGCTCCATGCCCTGCGGCTGGTCGACCAGCGAGAGCGTTTCGCGCTCGATCGTGCCGTCGGGCTCGCGCACGGCACGATGAAGCTTGAGATCGAGCGTGGCGAAGCCGACCGCCGAGACGGCGGGCACCTGCTGCATCATGACCGCCAGAAGCTCGCGCACGGCCACCGGCGATTCGATGTCGATGCGGCCGCCGGCTGCGAGGGCTGCGATCAGCTCGAGTTGCTCGCTCACCGGATCGAGTCGGCTGCGGACCAGCGCCACCTGGGCATCGACCACGCGCGCCGCACGGTCGACCAGCAGCCGATCTGCGGTACCGGTCGCACCGGCCAGCACGACGATGTAGGCAACGCCGGAAATCAGCGAGAGCGAAACGAAGGCAAGCGCCAGCGCGGCGACCATCGGCAACCGCCAGGGGCGGCGCACGGCGGCTTTCGCGGGGGACGTTTCGGTAATCTGGCTCACGCGGCGGGCATCATAGGATGTCCGCCGCGCGGAAGCGATGTCGCGTTAGGTTACGCGGCGGCGCGGATGGCCGACTTGTTGACCTTGTCGTCGACGTGGCTCTCGAACTGCTGGAAGTTCTTCTCGAAGCGCTGGGCGACGTCGCGCGCGGCGCTGTCATAGGCCTTCTTGTCCTTCCAGGTGTTCTTCGGGTTCAGCACTTCCCCCGGCACGTCGGGGCAGGCGCTCGGCACCTGCATGCCGAAGTGCGGATCGGTCGAGGAGGAGACCGAGGCCAGCGTGCCGTCGAGCGCGGCGCGCACCATCGCGCGGGTGTGGCGGATCGACATGCGCTCGCCGACGCCGAACCCGCCGCCCGACCAGCCGGTGTTGACCAGCCAGCACTTCACGTTCTGGCGAGCCATCTTCTCGCCCAGCATCTTGGCGTAGACGGTCGGATGACGCGGCATGAACGGCGCGCCGAAGCAGGTCGAGAAGGTCGCCTGCGGTTCGGTCACCCCCTTCTCGGTGCCGGCGACGCGCGCCGTGTAGCCCGAGAGGAAGTGGTACATCGCCTGCTCCGGCGACAGGCGCGAGATCGGCGGCAGCACGCCGAACGCGTCGGCGGTCAGCATCACGATGTTCTCGGGCGTGCCGGCGATGCCGGAAGTCGATGCGTTCGGGATGAAGTCGAGCGGATAGCAGGCGCGGGTGTTCTCGGTATGGGCGCCATCATCGAGGTCGAGACGGCCGGTCGCCGGATCGATCACGACGTTCTCCAGCACCGTGCCGAAGCGGCCGGTGGTGGCATAGATCTCGGGCTCGGCCTCGCGGCTGAGCTTGATCACCTTGGCGTAGCAGCCGCCTTCGAAGTTGAAGAGGCTGTCCTCGGCCCAGCCATGCTCGTCGTCGCCGATCAAGGTGCGCGTCGGATCGGCCGAGAGCGTGGTCTTTCCGGTGCCCGAGAGGCCGAAGAAGACCGCGACGTCGCCCTTCGGACCGATGTTGGCGGAAGCATGCATCGGCAGGACGTTCTTGTCCGGCAGGAGGTAGTTCAGGATCGTGAACACCGACTTCTTGATCTCGCCGGCGTACCAGGTGCCGCAGATCGCCACGACGCGCTCGGTGAAGTTCACCAGGATGGCGCAATCAGAAGCCGTGCCGTCGAGCTTCGGATCGGCCTGGAAGCCCGGCAGGTTCAGGATGGTGAATTCCGGCTTGAAGCCCTCGAGTTCCTCCGCTTTGGGACGCAGGAACATGTTGCGGGCGAAGAGATTGTGCCACGCGGTCTCGTTGACGACGCGCACGCCGATGCGATGGGCGGGATCGGCGCCGGCCCAGCAGTCGCGCACGAACAGGTCGCGGCGCTGCGCATAGGCGATCATGCGGTTGTAGAGGGCGCGATAGCGGTCGGGCGTGATGGGCTTGTTGGTCTTGCCCCAGTCGATGCGGCCCTTGCTCTCGGAATCCTCGACGATGAACTTGTCGTTGGGCGAGCGACCGGTATGGATGCCGGTGCGAACCACCAGCGCGCCGCCATCGGCCACCACACCTTCATGCCGGCGAATCGCTTCCTGGTAGAGCGCCGGAACCTGGAGGTTCCAGTAGACATTGCTCAGGTTCTTGAGACCGAGCACTTCCAGTCCAACTTTGGGTACGATGAAGCCCGCCTGATGCACAGCGTTTCTCCTGCTTTCCGGCCGATCCGAATGGCGAAGGTGTTTCGACACTATTGCGCTACTGGCAGGGCCGCGATGAGGCAAGTCCCTTGCGACAAGTTAGTGTCGCCACACGTGTGGATCGGCCTTCGCACTCGCGAGAAGAATGCTGCGACGCGAAACAGATAGCACTCGATCAGGGTCTTGCGCGGGCCTTGCCGACCAGGTCCACCAGGACTTTTCGCGCCTCGCCAACGGCTTGCAGCGGCACATCGAATGCGAGGCGGGCGACTTCCCCGCCGCGGCGCAGATCGAGTCCCTCGGGATCGATCCCCGTCATCTTCCAGCCCTCGCCGGCCCGGCCGATCAACTTTGCGGCATAAAGCTGAAGGGCATCCGCGTGGTCGGCATTCATATGGTCGACGATGCTCGCCTCGGCCTCGGCGAGGCCCGGAGCGGACGGCGGAGCCAGTTCCGCTGCATCGATCCAGCGGATCTTGCCGAAGCCACCCACCAGATGGGCCCGTTCCACCGCGACGCGATAGAAGGCGAAGTCCTTGAAGCCCGAATAGAGCGCGGCATCCGGATGGCGCGTCAGGAAGCGCGTCTTCAGCCGTTGATCTGCGGTCCGCACGGCCCGGCCGAGCACCGTCGCCCGCGGGCCCGTGAGCGGCTGGTCGAGCCCGACCGTCCCGTCGAACAGAAGAGAGACGCGACCGTCCGCCTTGATTGCCCTGGTGTGTTCGGCCATATCGCTGAGCAGAAGGATTGGCGACAGGTCGTGATCGACCGCCACCAGCACCAGGGAGGCATAGGGCCAGCCGGCCGGTTCGCCCGGCAGGTTTGTGGCCAGGGAAGCGCGGTCGAGGGCACGCAGCAGGGTGCGCACGGTGCGGGGCATGTCGTCCTGTGTCATTTTTCGGATCAAAAAAGCCGCAATTGTTCGTTGAATATCGTGGACCGGAAGGCGGCGGCGACGGTCCAGACTATGATAGCATGCTACAGAAGCCGTTGTCCGCTGCAGGAGAAGCCAAGCCGTGCGCAAGAACATCGCCCTCGTCGACGACGACCGCAACATCCTCACGTCGGTGTCGATGCTGCTCGAAGCCGAAGGGTTTCAGATCAAGACCTACAATGACGGTGCATCGGCGCTGGAAGGCCTCAACCAGTCGCCGCCCGATCTCGGCATCTTCGACATCAAGATGCCGCGCATGGACGGCATGGAACTCCTGAACCGCATCCGCAAGACGCAGCAATTCCCCGTCATATTCCTCACCTCCAAGGACGAGGAGATCGACGAAGTGCTGGGTCTGCGCATGGGCGCCGACGATTTCATCCGCAAGCCGTTCTCTCAGCGCCTGCTGCTGGAGCGCATCCGCGCCGTGCTGCGACGCGCCGATGTCGGCGGCGCCAAGGGAGAATCCGCCGCCGAGCGCATCGTGCGCGGCGAACTGGTCCTCGACCCGAGCCGCCATCAGTGCACCTGGAAGGGCAAGGAAGTGCACCTCACGGTCACCGAGTTCCTGCTCCTGAAGTCGCTCGCCGAGCGGCCCGGCCACGTGAAGAACCGCGACCAGCTGATGGACGCGGCCTACGGCGAGACGATCTACGTCGACGACCGCACCATCGACAGCCATATCAAGCGCGTCCGCCGCAAGTTCCGCGAGGTCGATGGCGAGTTCGAGCAGATCGAAACGCTGTATGGCATCGGATATCGATACCGCGACTCCTGAGCCCGGCGCGCATCCGCCCGGGCATCAGACGCTAAGCGCCCGGATTGCCGCGGCCCTCGGCCGCCTGTTCCCGCGCTCGGTGCGCAAGGCGGCAGGCGCGTCCGGTGCTACCGACTCGCCTTCGCTCCTGCGGCGCCGCCGCAGCGTGAGCCGCGGCTACTCGCCGCTCACGCGGCGTATCCTGCTGCTCAATCTCATCCCGGTGGCGCTGCTGACCCTGGGCGCCGTCTATCTCAGCGACTACGAGGAGGAGCTGATCGACAGCGAGCTCGCCTCGTTGCTGGTACAGGGAGAGATGGTGGCCGCCGGTATCGGCGAGGTGGCAGTGGTCGGCGGCGAGTCCACGGTCAACCGCATGGACGCCGACGCCGCGCGCCAGCTCCTCACCCGGCTGGTGCGGCCGACTGGCGTACGCGCGCGCCTGTTCAGCGAGACCGGCGAGCTCCTGGCCGATTCGGCGATGCTCAACGATCTGGGACGCATCCACGTCGTGCCGCTACCGCCCCCCGAAGTGCCCGTCGAAGCCGAACCCGAATACAGCATCGGCGAGCGCGTCAGCGACTGGATCGCGCGCCAGATGTCCCGCGTCGACCACTATCCCGAATATGTCGAGAAGCCGGTCCCGACCCTGCGCGATTTTCCCGAGGCGGCCAGCGCGCTGCGCGGCTTCAACGCATCGGCCGTGCGCAGCGCCGGTCAGGGGCGGCTGCTGCTCAGCGCCGCCGTGCCGGTCCAGCGCTACAAGCAGGTGCTGGGGGCCCTCCTCCTGACGCGCGACAATCGCGCCATCGCCGCCTCGCTGCGCGAAGTCCGCTACGACATGCTGACCATCGCCGCAGCGGCGCTCGGCATCACCGTGCTGCTGTCGCTCTACTTGGCCGGCACCATCACCCAGCCGATCGTGCGCCTGGCGCGCGCCGCCGACGAGGTCCGGCTGGCCCGCGAGAGCCGGCCGGAGATTCCCGACCTCGGCAAGCGGGGCGACGAGATCGGCGACCTCAACGATGCGCTGCGCTCGATGACCGAGGCGCTGTGGCTGCGCATCAACACGATCGAGAGTTTCGCGGCCGACGTCTCCCACGAACTCAAGAACCCGCTGACGTCGCTGCGCTCGGCCATCGAGATGGCCGGACATCCCAACCTGGATGCCGAACGCCGCGCCAAGCTGATGGCGATCGTGATGGACGACATCAACCGGCTCAACCGGCTGATCTCCGACATCTCCGATGCGTCGCGGCTCGACGCCGAGCTGATGCGCGGCGAGGTGAAGCAGGTCGACCTCGACAAGCTGCTGCGCGACATGGTCCACCACTACGCCGTGACCGCCAGCCAGAAGTCCGGCGTGGAGGTCGAGTTCCGGGTGGCCACCAATCCGCCGTTCATGGCGCACGGCCACGACGGCCGCTACGGCCAGGTATTCCGCAACGTCATCGACAATGCGCTGTCGTTCGCGCCGTCGGGCTCGCGCATCCTGGTCGAGCTGGGCCGCGAATCGCGGAACGGCCCGTTCGTCGTCACCATCGACGACGAGGGAAAGGGCATTCCCGAGGACAATCTCGAATCGATCTTCCAGCGCTTCTATTCGGAGCGTCCGACCGAGCATTTCGGCCAGCATTCCGGCCTCGGCCTGTCGATCTGCCGTCAGATCGTCGAAACCTATGGCGGCACGATCGCGGCTACCAACCGGCGCGGCCCCGACGGCAAGCTGCTGGGCGCCCGCTTCACGGTGCGGCTGCCCGCGGCCAGCGGCCGCAAGTGACGACCTGAGTGGCGATCCGGGTCACGACTTTCGTCCATGCGACCTGCGTCGCCTTGCGGGCCGGCAGGAGCTGGCGCGGCATCCTGCTGCGCGGGCCGTCGGGCGCCGGCAAATCCGACCTGGCGCTTCGTCTCGTCGAGGCAGGCGGGCGGCTGGTGGCCGACGATCAAACCGCACTGGTCCGACAGGGCCGCAGCCTCGTTGCCACGCCGCCTGCTACGCTTGCGGGCCTGCTGGAAGTGCGCGGCGTCGGCATCGCCAAGCTCGGCCGCGCCCAACTTCTCGCGCGGGCGACGATTGCCCTGCTGGTGGATCTCGTGCCGCCGGAGCGCATCGAACGTCTGCCCGATCCGGCGCGCGAGACGCTGTTCGATGTCGATCTGCCGGTCCTGGCGCTCACACCCTTCGAGGCCTCCGCCCCGACGAAGTTGCGCCTTGCCCTCGCGCGAACCACGGCGGCATGATCCGGCCCGCGCCGCTCATGCCAGACAGCCCCTCCCCTTCCGTTGCCGCCACCACCGACGACACGCGCCGGCCGTTCGTCGTGGTCACCGGCCTGTCCGGTGCCGGCCGGGGAACCGCCCTGAACGTCCTCGACGACCTGGGCTATGTCGCCGTCGACAACGTGCCGCTGCCCCTGCTCGACGATCTCATGCGCTCGACCGGCGGCGAGGCGGGTGCACAAGCCCAGCCCCTTGCCCTCGGCATCGACACCCGCACCTTCGGCTTCGACGCACGGGCGCTGGCCGCCCGCATCCACGAGCTGCGGAACCGTCCCGACCTCGCCGCACGGCTGCTCTTTCTCACGGCCGACACCGAGACGCTGCAGCGGCGCTACACCGAAACGCGCCGGCCCCATCCGCTCGCGCCCGACCGTCCCGTGGTCGACGGCATCAGCGAGGAGCGCCGGCAGATCGGCTGGATGGGCGACGTGGCCGACCTCACCATCGACACCACATCGCTGTCGCCGCACCGCCTGAAGCAGATCCTGACCGGCCACTTCGGGCTCGGCCGCACGGCCGGCACGCGCATTTCCGTGATGTCGTTTTCGTTCCGCCGCGGCCTTCCGCGCGAGGCCGACCTGGTGTTCGACGTCCGGTTCCTCAAGAACCCGCACTACGATCCTGCACTGAGGCCGCTCACGGGCCGCGACCCAGCCGTCGCGGCCTTCATCGCAACCGAT
Organism: Reyranella sp.; assembly: GCF_965249915.1. Lineage (GTDB taxonomy): Bacteria > Pseudomonadota > Alphaproteobacteria > Reyranellales > Reyranellaceae > Reyranella. The sequence goes on along the minus strand of NZ_OZ252257.1, from coordinate 5,770,621 downwards.
CCCGACTACCGCCCGTTCGTGGACAGGTTGCAGGCCCTGATCGGGCCGCTGCTGCCCCGGTTCGATGCGGAGGGCAAGAGCTATCTGACCATCGCCGTCGGCTGCACCGGCGGCAAGCACCGGTCGGTCGCCCTCGCCGAGGAGCTTGCAGACTGGTTGCGAAGCGCCGGCCGCTCCGTCACTCTCTCCCACCGGGACGTCGCGGCGGCCGGGGAGGCCGATGGCGCAGGGTAGAGCGAACGCATGATTGGTATCGTACTCGTGACTCACGGCAATCTGGCGCAGGAATTCAAAGCCGCGCTGGAGCATGTGGTCGGACCGCAGCAATGCATGTCGACCGTTTGCATAGGCGCCGACGACGACATGGAAAAGCGCCGCGGCGAAATTCTGGAGAGGGTCCGGGCCTGTGAAACGGGCGAGGGCGTCATCGTCCTGACCGACATGTTCGGGGGCACGCCCTCCAATCTGGCGATCTCCATCATGGAGCAGGCCCGGGTCGAGGTGCTGGCCGGCGTCAATCTGCCGATGCTGGTGAAGCTCGCCAGCGTCCGCACGCGGCCCATCGCCGAGGCCGTGCGCATGGCGCAGGAAGCCGGCCGCAAGTACATCACCGTCGCCTCGCGCATCCTGGCCAAGGAAGCCTCGTGAGCGACACCGCCGCGAATTCGAGCGCGGAGGCCGGCATCGGCACCCTCAAGCGCAGCCTGGCCATCGCCAACAAGCGTGGTCTGCATGCCCGCGCCGCCGCCAAGTTCGTGCGTACGGCCGGCCAGTTCGACGCGATCGTCCGCGTTTCCTACAAGGGTCAGGAAGTCTCGGGCCTGTCGATCATGGGCCTCATGATGCTGGCCGCCGGCATCGGCAGCTCGATCGATGTTGCCTGTTCGGGCAAGCAGGCCAAGGACGCGATGACGGCGATCTCCGCGCTGGTCGAAGGCAAATTCGGCGAAGATTGATCGATTTGTGGCCGCGCATAAAGGCGCGCGCATACCGACATAAATTCTTGCTTATATGTTGATCCGGCGCGTTGAGGCGGTCCCGGACCGCTGTTATGACACGCCCGCTTTCAACAATTTTCCGCCTGCCGACGCCGGCACACCAAGGAGCGCCACATGGCCGACTACATCGTCAAGGATATCGGGCTCGCCGACTGGGGTCGCAAGGAACTCGACATGGCCGAGACCGAGATGCCGGGCCTGATGTCGATCCGCAAGGAATACGGCCCGAAGAAGCCGCTGAAGGGCGCGCGCATCGCCGGCTCGCTGCACATGACCATCCAGACGGGCGTGCTGATCGAGACGCTGAAGGCGCTGGGCGCCGACGTGCGCTGGGCCTCGTGCAACATCTACTCGACGCAGGACCATGCCGCCGCGGCGATCGCCAAGGCCGGCACGCCGGTCTTCGCCATCAAGGGCGAGAGCCTCGAGGAATACTGGGATTACACCCACAAGATCTTCGAGTGGCATGACGGCGGCGAGCCTAACATGATCCTCGACGACGGCGGCGACGCCACCCTGCTGGTCCATCTCGGCGCCCGCGCGGAGAAGGATCCGTCGCTGGTCGCCAACCCGACCAACGAGGAAGAGGAAGTCCTCTACAAGGCGATCCTCAAGACCAACAAGGAAAAGCCCGGCTGGTACGCCAAGCTCGGCGCGTCGATCCGCGGCGTCACCGAAGAGACGACCACGGGCGTCCATCGCCTCTACAACATGGCGAAGGAAGGCAAGCTCCTGTGGCCGGCCATCAACGTCAACGACTCGGTGACCAAGTCGAAGTTCGACAATCTCTACGGTTGCCGTGAATCGCTGGTCGACGGCATCCGTCGCGGCACCGACGTCATGATGTCGGGCAAGGTCGCGATGGTCGCGGGCTTCGGCGACGTCGGCAAGGGCTCGGCCGCCTCGCTGCGCCAGGCCGGCTGCCGCGTGATGGTGTCCGAAGTCGATCCGATCTGCGCCCTGCAGGCGGCGATGGAAGGCTACGAGGTCGTCACCATGGAAGAAGCGGCTCCCAAGGCCGACATCTTCGTGACCGCCACCGGCAACGTCGACGTGCTGACGCTCGAGCACATGAAGGCGATGAAGCATCGCGCCATCATCTGCAACATCGGGCACTTCGACAGCGAGATCCAGATCGCGTCCCTGCGTAACTTCAAGTGGCACAACGTGAAGCCGCAGGTCGACGAGGTCGAGTTCGCCGACGGCAAGCGCATCATCGTTCTGTCGGAAGGCCGCCTGGTGAACCTGGGCAACGCGACCGGCCATCCGAGCTTCGTGATGTCGGCGTCCTTCTCGAACCAGACGCTGGCCCAGATCGAGCTGTGGACCAATCCTGGCAAGTACGAGAAGCAGGTCTACACGCTGCCGAAGTTCCTCGACGAGAAGGTCGCGGCGCTGCATCTCGAAAAGGTCGGCGCCAAGCTGACCAAGCTCCGCCCCGACCAGGCCAAGTACATCGGCGTGCCCGAGGCCGGCCCGTTCAAGGGCGACCTCTACCGGTACTAATCGCCCCTTAATCGCCCACAGGGCGAGCAAGGGCTAGCGCATGCTAAAAGTCGGCATCGAAAGATGCCGACTTTTTCTTTGCCCCTTCCCGATGAGGCCGCGACCCAGCGGCTGGGCGCAGCTCTGGCCGCCCGCCTGAGGCCGCGCGACGTCGTGGCGCTGGAGGGCAGCCTCGGCGCCGGCAAGACGACGCTGGCGCGCGCCCTCCTGCGCGCCGCTGCCGGCGATCCGGCGCTGATCGTCCCCAGCCCCACCTTCACGCTCGTCGAAGTCTACGAAACCGCCCGCGGCAGTTTCTGGCATTTCGACCTCTATCGCCTGGAGGAGCCCGAACAGGTCTTCGAACTGGGCTGGGAAGAAGCGCGCATCGACGGCGTGGTCCTGGTCGAATGGGCCGAGCGGCTGGGTCCGCTGCTGCCGCGCGAGCGACTCACCGTCAGCCTGTCGGTCGAGGGTGACGGCCGCCGCGCAATTCTGGAAGGAGACTCCCGCTTTGGCGAAATCTGAACGCGACCGGCTGCGCGCCGAGTTCGTGAACCGTGCCGGCTGGGGCGATGCCGGCGAACGGCTGCTGGCTGGCGATGCCTCGTTCCGCAAGTATTTCCGGCTGAGCCGCCCGCGCGGTTCGGCGGTCGTCATGGATGCCCCGCCCCCGCAGGAGGATGTGCGGCCGTTCGTGCAGATCGGCAAACACCTGATCGCACTCGGCCTCAGCGCACCGGAGATCCTCGCCGAGGATGCCGGGCACGGCTTCCTGCTGCTCGAGGATTTCGGCGACGACACTTACGCGCGCGTACTGGCGGCGGGTGGCGACGAGGGCGAGCTCTACACCCGGGCGACCGACGTGCTGGTCGAAATCTATCGCGCCGGCGAGCGCAGCCTGCTGCCCGGCCTCGGCGCCTATGCCGGCGACGCGCTGATCGAGGCCGCGATGCTGCTGCCGGAATGGTATCTGCCGGAAGCGACCGGCAAGCCGACGCCGTCCGAGGAGACCGCGCGCTACGTCGCGGCCTGGCGCGAATGCCTCGCGGCCCTGCCGGCAACGGCTGAGACGCTTCTGCTGCGCGACTACCACAAGGACAATCTCCTGTGGCTGCCGGCGCGTGCGGGCGTGAAGGCCTGCGGCCTGCTCGACTTCCAGGATGCCCAGCGCGGCCATCCTTCCTACGACCTCGTGTCGCTGATCGAGGATGCGCGCCGCGACGTGGCGCCCGCCGTTCATGCCGCCTGCCTCGACCGCTATGTCGCCGAGGCGGGAATCGCCGACGCCGCGGGGTTCCGCACCGGCTTCGCGCTGATGGCCGCGCAACGCCACGCCCGCATCATCGGGCTGTTCGTTCGCCTGCTGCGGCGTGACGGCAAGCCCGACTATCTGCGCCACCTGCCGCGCGTCTGGCGGATGTTCGAGCGCGCCCTGGAGCATGAGGCGCTGTCGCCGCTGCGCGACTGGGTCGATCGCACCCTGCCGGCGGACCTGCGCCGCATCGGAGCCGCCGCATGATCCGCAGCGCGATGATCCTGGCGGCGGGCCGCGGCGAGCGCATGCGGCCCCTCACCGATTCGACACCCAAGCCGCTGATCCCCGTCGCCGGTCGTTCGATGCTCGAACGATCCCTGGATCGCCTGCAACGCACCGGCGTCCAGAACATCGTCGTGAACGTTCATCACCTGGGCAGCCAGATCGCCGACCGGCTGGGCAGCCGCGTGCGCATCATCCGCGAGGATCATCTTCTGGAAACCGGCGGCAGCGTCCGCAACGCACTCCCCCTGCTGGGCAACGCGCCCTTCTTCGTGTTGAACGGCGACGGGCTGTGGCGCGAAGGACCGGAATCGATGATGGGACGTCTCGCCGCCGCCTGGAATCCCGACCGCATGGACGCGCTGCTGCTGCTGCATCCGCGCGCCACCGCCTTCGGCTGCGAGGAGAAGGATCGCGGCGACTACTATCTCGAGCCCGATGGCCGCGTCCGCCATCGCGGCACGGCCGAGACGGCGCCCTACATGTTCGCCAGCGTATCCGTCTGCGATTCGCGTCTGTTCAACGGCTCGCCCGAAGGCCCCTTCTCGCTCCTGAAGTTGTGGAACCGTGCCGAGCAGTCCGGTCGGCTGCATGGCCTCGTGCACGACGGCGACTGGTTCCACATCGGCACGCCCTCGGCGCTTGCCGAGGCGGAACGCGTGCTGGGGTGAAGGGCCTCTTCACCATCGGCACGGAACGCCGATTCGCCGACGAGCTGGCGCGGGTGGTGCTGGCCGAGCATGGCGGCGATCCGCTGGCCCTGGCCGACGTGCTGATCCTCGTTCCGACGCGACGCTCCGTGCGCGCGTTGCGAGAAGCCTTCCTGCGCGCCGCCGACGGCACGCCGACGATCCTGCCGCGTATGGCGCCGCTCGGCGATGTCGACGACGGCGAATGGGAGATCGCCTCGGGCGATGGCGATGCGCTCACCCTGCCGCCCGCCATCGACTCGGTCGAGCGCGAGGCGCTTCTGGCGCAGCTCGTGGCCGCGTTCACCGACGACCAGGGCCATCCCATTGCGCAGTCCGCCGCACAGGCGCTGAAGCTCGCGCGCGAACTCGGCCGCCTGCTCGACGAACTCGCCATCGAAGGCGTCTCGTTCGGGCAGCTCGAAGGCCTGGTCGAGGGCAACTTCGCCACCCATTGGCAGCGCACGCTGAGGTTCCTCGCCATCGTCGGAGAAGCCTGGCCACAGCTCCTCGCCGAGCGTGGACAGATCGACACCATCGAGCGGCGCACGCGGGCGATCCGCAACCAGGCCGCCCGCTGGCGCGCCAACCCTCCGGCGACGCCGGTGATCGCGGCAGGATCGACCGGCTCGCAACCCGCGACGCGCGACCTGCTCGCCGCCATCGCCGACCTGCCCCTCGGCGCGCTGGTCCTGCCGGGCCTCGACCGCGACATGGACGAGGCCAGCTGGAACGCCCTCGATCCGTCGCATCCGCAATACGGGCTGCGCGAACTGCTGGCGGCACTCGGACATACGCGCGCCGAGGTGCAGGAGTGGCCCGGCGCCGCTGGCGGCTCGGCACGTCACCTTCTGCTCACCGAACTGATGCGGCCGGCGGAGACCAGCGAATCCTGGGTGAAACCGGAGGCCGCCTCGCTGGAGCATGTGACCCGCGCCGATTGCGCGACGCCGCACCAGGAGGCGCTGGTCGTCGCGCTGGCCCTGCGCAGCGTCCTCGAAATCCCGACCCGCACCGCCGCGCTGGTGACGCCCGATCGCGAACTGGCGCGGAGGGTCACGGCCGAGTTGAAGCGCTGGCAGATCGACATCGACGATTCCGCCGGAACGCCGCTCGCCGACACGCCGCCGGCCGGTCTCCTGCATGCGCTGATCGCGGCGGTCGATGCAGGCTTTGCGCCGGTGGAGCTGCTGGCGCTGCTCAAGCACCCACTCTGCACCCTGGGTCTCGATCGCGCCGCGGTGCTCGATGCGACCCGGCGGCTCGACCGCAAGTGCCTGCGCGGCCTGAAGCCGACGCCGGGACTGGCGGCGATCCATGCTCGCGTCGACGAAGCGAAATTCGGCGATCCCTCGGACCGCGCGGCCGTGAGGACGCTGCTCGACCGGCTCGACCAGGCGGCCGGGCCACTCGTCGAGTTGCTGCACGGCAACGCCGAACCCGATGCCCTGCTTGCCGCCACGATCGCTGCCGCAGAGGAGATCGCGTCGGCCGAAACGCTGTGGTCGGGTGAAGCCGGCAGCGCGCTGGCCGACCTGCTGGGCCGGCTGCGCACCGCCTGGGCGAACCGGCCGGCGATCGCGCCGGGCGAGTGGCCCGGTCTGTTCGCGGCGATGCTGGAGCCGGAAACGATCCGCCCGGCCTTCGGACGCCACCCGCGCCTGTCGATCTGGGGACCGCTCGAGGCCCGCCTGCAGCGCGCCGACCTTCTGGTGCTGGGCGGCCTCAACGAAGGCACATGGCCGCCCTCGGTCGAGACCGGCCCGTGGATCAATCGCCCGATGCGCGAGACGTTGGGGCTGCAACAGCCCGAGCGCCGGATCGGCCTGTCGGCGCACGATTTCGTGGCGGCGCTCGGTGCCGAGCGGGTGCTGCTGACGCGCGCGGAACGCGAGGGCGGCGCGCCCACCGTGCCGTCGCGCTGGCTGGCACGTCTCGATGCGCTGTTCGGCTACGAGCCCGGAGGCAACGCACCGGTGCCGGAATACATCCAGCGCGGCCGCTACAGTTTCGTCGCCTGGGCCGAGGCGATCGACCGGCCCGACACCTACGCGCCGTGGCTGCGGCCCGAGCCGCGGCCGCCGCTCGAAGCGCGGCCCACACGATTGTCCGTCTCCAGCGTCGAGCAGTGGCGGCGCGATCCCTATGGTCTTTATGCCCGCCGCATCCTGGGACTGGAGGCCCTCGATCCGCTGGAAGCCGAGCTGGGCGCCGCCGATCGCGGCAATGCCCTGCACAATGCACTCGATGAATTTCTGCGGGCGCATCCCTCGGGCGTGCTGCCGCCCGATGCCGTGCACGAGTTCGAACGGCTGGGCGAAAAGCATCTCGCCGATCTTCTGACCGCCCCCGCCGAGCGTGCCTTCTGGTGGCCGCGCTTCCAGCGCCTCGCCCGCTGGTTCGTCGCCCAGGAGAATGCGCGGCGCGCCAGCGGCACGAAGCTTCTGGCCAGCGAGAGCAAAGCCGCGATGACCGTCGGGCCGGCCGCGCATCCGCTGCGCATCGAAGCGCGCGCCGACCGGGTCGACGAGCTGGAACGCGGCGCCTGGGAGATCATCGACTACAAGACCGGCCGGGTGCCGACCAAGGACGAGCTCGAAGCGCTGTTCGCGCCGCAGCTGCTGCTCGAGGCGGCGATGGCCGAGCGCGGCGGCTTCGAGAAGATCGACGGCAAGGCCAGGACGGTTCGCCTCTCCTACTGGCAGGCCAACGGTCTGGGCGACGGCGGCAAGGTGAGCGAGATCAAGGGCAGCGACGAGCTGGTGGCCGAGATGATGGCGCTGGTCGAGAAGATGGCCGACCACTTCTCGAACCCGAACACGCCCTATCGCGCGCTCCCCTGGCCGGCCTACGGGCCGCACTTCAACGACTACGCCCATCTCGAGCGCGTCGCCGAATGGTCGACCGCGGGCGGCGGTGACGAATGAGCGACATTCTCGACGCTCTTGCCCTCGCGACCGATGCGCAGCGGCGCGCCACGACCCCCGATCATTCGGCCTGGGTCGAGGCCAATGCCGGCACCGGCAAGACGAAGGTCCTCACGGATCGCGTGACACGGTTGCTGCTGAACGAGGTGAAGCCCGAGCGCATCCTCTGCCTCACCTTCACCAAGGCGGCGGCCGCCGAGATGCGCAATCGCCTGGCCCACCAGCTCGGCCGCTGGGCCCTGACCGACGAAGCGGCACTCGATAGCGGCATCGCCAAGCTCATCGACACGGCGCCGACCCCGGCGCAGCGGGTCGTGGCGCGTCGCCTGTTCGCCCGCGTCCTCGATGCGCCGGGCGGCATCAACATCCTCACCATCCACGCTTTCTGCCAGGCGTTGCTGAAGCGCTTTCCGCTCGAAGCCGGCGTCGCGCCGGGCTTCGAGATTCTCGACGAGGCCGAGGCGCAGACCATCCTGCGCCGCGTGCAGGACGAGCAGTTGGAGGCGCTGGCCCGCAGCGATGCGCCGCCCGCGCTCGCGGCCGCCCTGGCGTCGGTCGCCGGCAAGGTATCGATCGCCGAATACGCCGAACTGATGACTCGGCTGCTGAGCGAACGGGCGTGGCTGCTGGCCCGCATCGGCGACGAGGCCGGCCTGCAACGGGTTCGCGCGCGCCTGGCCAGGGAGATGGGCTGCGGTGTCGACGATACGGCCGACAGCCTGACAGCCGATGCCTGCCTCGAAGCCGCGTTCGACTCGGCAGCGCTTCGCGAGGCCGCCCGCGCGCTCGCCAAGGGCGGCAAGCAGGACAAGGCACGCGCCGCCACGATTGCGGAGTGGCTGGCTTCGACGGACCGGCCCTCCCTGCTGACCGGCTATGCCGGAGCCTTCTTCACGGCCAAAGGCGAGATCCTGGCACGGCTCGCGACCAAGGCCGCGATCGCGGAGATGCCCACCATCGAGGACGTGCTTCTGCGCGAAGCCAGGCGGCTCGCGGAAATCCTCGACCGCATCAACGGCGCCGCCCTGGTCGAGCGCACCCTCGCGCTGCTGCGGCTGGGCCTCGACATCGCCGACCGCTACACGCGCGCCAAGCGCCGCCGCGCGGTGCTCGACTACGATGACCTGATCGTGGCGACGCGCCGCCTGCTGGAGACCGCCGAAAGCGCCGCCTGGGTGCTCTTCAAGCTCGATGGCGGCATCGACCATGTGCTGGTCGACGAGGCCCAGGACACCAATCCCGACCAGTGGGAAGTGATCCGCCGGCTCACCGAGGAATTCTTCGTCGGCGAAGGTGCGGTCGGGCGCAGCCGAACGATCTTCGCCGTGGGCGACACCAAGCAGTCGATCTTCGGTTTCCAGCGCGCCGATCCGCGCAAGCTCAAGGAAATGCGTGAGTGGTTCGACGAGCGCAGCCGCGTCGCCGACCGGATCTTCGTGCCGGTCGAACTCAACGTCTCCTTTCGATCGACGCCGGCCGTACTCGACGCCGTCGACTGGGTGTTCGGCGAGATCGAGGCCGCGAAGGGCGTCGCCGAGCCGGGTGACGTGATCCATCTGCCGAGCCGCAAGAACGAGCCGGGCCGTGTCGAGCTGTGGCCGCTGGTCGTCGGCAGCGACGACAAGGTCGATACAAGCGATATCGATGGCGCCGGAAGCAGCGGCGGACTGGCACTGCCGCACCAGCGACTGGCCCAGTTGATCGCCGTGCACGCCAAGGAGCTGATCGGCAGGGAGCGCCGCGCACGCGACGGCGAGAAGCTGCATGCCGGCCACTTCATGGTGCTGGTGCGGCGTCGCAACGAGTTCGTGAATGCACTCGTGCGGGCGCTGAAGCGCGAGGGCGTCGAGGTCGCGGGCGTCGACCGGCTGAACCTCGGCCAGGAACTCGCGATCCAGGACCTGCTGGCGATGGCGCGCTTCGTCCTGTTGCCGCAGGACGATCTCAATCTCGCGGCGCTGCTGAAGTCGCCGCTGGTCGGGCTCGACGAGGACCAGCTGTTCAGCCTGGCCTGGAAGCGCCCCGGCCATCTGTGGCGCGCGTTGCGCGAGCGCGCGGCCGAGACGCCGTTTGCCGCGGCTTACGCGACCCTGGCCGACTGGCTGAAGCGCGCCGACTACGACACGCCGTTCGACTTCTTCGCCCGCGCACTTGGCCCGCAGGGCGGCCGTCGGCGGCTGCTGGAACGGCTGGGCCGCGAGGCCTCCGATCCGATCGACGAGCTGCTGGCGCGCGCCCTCCAATACCAGGGGATAGAGGGCGGCTCGCTGCAGGGCTTCCTGCGCTGGTTCGAGACCGGCGGCGGCGAGATCAAGCGCGACCTCGACCAGAACCGGCGGCGCGAGCTGCGCATCCTGACCGTGCATGCCTCGAAGGGTCTGCAGGCACCGATCGTCTACCTGCCCGACACGACGCGCGTACCGCGCGATTCGGACCGGTTGCTGGCCGGTGCCGAAGGCGAGGCGCGCCTCTGGCTGCCACGGACCGACGATGCCAACGAGGCCGCCCGAACCTGGCGGAGCGAGGCCCGCGAGCGCGCCCTGGAAGAGCAGAACCGCCTCCTCTACGTCGCCATGACGCGGGCCGAAGACCGGCTCTATGTCGGCGGCTGGGTCGGCTCGAAGAAGCCCGATCGCGGCTGCTGGTACGAACGCATCGAGACGGGCCTGCGGGCCAGCAGCGAAGCCGGTGGGCCCGGCGACGCGTTGCAAACGCGTACCCGCGCCGTCGCACGGCCGTTCGATTTCACCGCCGCGCTCGGACCCGATGGCTGGTCGGGCGATGGCTACGAGCTCGTGAACGAAGGCCATATCGTCGAGGCCGAGCAACCCGAGCTGCCGATTGCCGACGAGGCGCCGCTGCCCGACTGGTGGACGGCGCCCGCGCCCGGCGAGCCCGATCCGCCGACGCCGCTCGCCCCGTCGCAGCCCCTTCCCGACGAGGCCACCAGTGGACCGCGCGCCTACAGCCCGCTGATCGCCGACGATCCCAGGCGTTGGCAGCGCGGTCTGCTGCTGCATGACCTTCTGCGGCACCTGCCCGGCCTGCCGCCGGCGGATCGCGCCGACGCCGCCCGCCGGTTCCTCGCGCAGCCGGCGCACGGGCTTTCATCCGAGGACATCGAGCAGTGGGCCGGCGAAGCGCTCGCCGTCACCGAAGCCCCAGCGCACGCCGCCCTGTTCGCTCCGGGATCGCGGGCCGAGGTACCGTTGATCGGCACCCTGCAGACGCCGCGCGGCACCTTCACGGTCAGCGGCCAGGTCGACCGGCTGGCGGTATCGGAAGCGGAAGTCCTGATCGTCGACTACAAGACCAACCGCCCGCCGCCGGACTCGGCAGAGGGCGTGGCGCTGGTCTATCGCCGCCAGCTCGCGCTGTATCGCGCCCTGCTTCAGCGCATCTATCCCGGCCGGAGGGTGCGAGCCTTCCTGCTCTGGACGGCGGCCCCCCGGCTCATGGAGATCGCCGAAGAAACCCTAGATAAATCAATGCCTTATGCCACCGCATCTTGACTCGGGGGGCGTGCGTTCCTAGCTTCTAGACCAAGGGCGGCGCCGGTCCCATCGACCGGCCTGTTGTGTTTTTGGGAGAACCCGCGATGACCGTTAAAGCAACCGATGCTTCCTTCGAAGAGGAAGTGCTGAAGTCCGACACGCCCGTCCTCGTCGACTTCTGGGCCGAGTGGTGCGGCCCCTGCCGCATGATCGGCCCGTCGCTCGAAGACATCTCCAAGGAGATGGACGGCAAGCTCAAGGTCGTGAAGATCAACATCGACGAGAACCCGATGGCGCCGACGCGCTATGGTGTGCGGTCGATCCCGACCCTGCTGCTGTTCAAGAACGGTCAGGTCGCCGCCACCAAGATCGGCGCCGAGCCGAAGCAGAAGCTGGTGAGCTGGATCAACACCGTCGTTTGATTCGATGCGGGCTCAGCCGTTGCGGACGAGGACCTCGCCCGCAAGGTAGAGCGAGCCGCAGATGAGAATGCGCATCGGCGCGGGCTGGGTGGCCAACAGGTCTTCCAGTGCCGCGCCGATGTCGTTTGCGGGCGCACACTCGAGACCGACATCGGCCGCCCGCGCGCAGGCTTCCTGCGGCGTATAGGCGGCATGGCCTTCGGGGAACGGTACTGCGCGGGCCGCGCTCGCGTGGCGCGCCAGCGGCCGCAGGAAGCCCGACGCGTCCTTGGTCGTCTGCATGGCGAAGACGAGATAGAGCGGCAGCGGCGCGGGCTCCTTGGCCCACTCCGCCGCCATGCGGCCGAGCACGATGCCGCAATCCTCGTTGTGTCCGCCATCGAGCCAGAGCTCGCATCCGGGCGGCAGCGAGTTCGGCAGGGGCCCCTTCGTGAGACGCTGCAGCCGTGCCGGCCACTCGACGGAGCCCAGACCTTTGCGGATCGCGGTATCGTCGAAGTCGAAGCGCGCCGCCCGCAGGCGCTCGATGCAGGCGACGGCGGTCGCGGCGTTGTCGATCTGGTGGGAGCCCGCCAGCGCCGGATTGGGCAGATCGAGCGTCAGAAGATCGCTTTCGTAGCGAAAGCCCGAGTCCTTCGGCATCACCTGCCATTCGCGGCCCATCCGGAACAACGGCGCCGCGAGCTTGGCCGCCTCGGTCTCGATCACCTGAGCGCTGACATCGCGCTGACGACCGATCACGCCCGGGGTCGCGCGTTTGAGGATGCCCGCCTTCTCCCAGGCGATACCTTCGAGCTTGTCGCCCATGAAGCCGGTATGGTCATAGCCGACCGGCGTGATTGCCGACAGAATCGGCTCGATCACATTGGTGCTGTCGTATCGTCCGCCCATTCCAACCTCGATGATGCCGAGGTCCGCCGGGACACGCGAGAAGGCCAGGAAGGCGAGAGCGGTGGTGATGTCGAAGAAGGAGATCGGTGTGTCGCCGTTGGCCTCCTCGCATTCGGTCAGCATCTCGTCGAGTTCGTGATCGTCGATCAGCCGGCCGGCAATGCGGATGCGCTCGTTGAAGTGCACGAGATGCGGCGAAGTATAGACATGGACGCGATAGCCGGCAGCTTCGGCGATGGCACGCAGATAGGCTACCAGCGAGCCCTTGCCGTTGGTGCCGGCGACATGGATCAGCGGCGGCAGCTTCTTTTCCGGCGATCCCAGCCGCACGAGCAGACGCTCGATGCGCTCGAGCCCGAGGGTGATGACCCTCGGATGATGGCTCATCAGGCGTTGAACGATCGGGTCGTTCGCGGTCACGTCAGCGACCGGGCTCCGCGAGGGCGCGGCTCTCGACGATCAGCGGATCCATGAACAGCGAGACCATGCGGATCAGGGTCTCGCGCAGCTTGTGGCGATGCACGACGGCATCGACCATGCCGTGCTCCAGCAGATACTCCGAGCGCTGGAACCCTTCGGGCAGCTCCTGGCGGATCGTGTCCTGGATCACGCGCGGGCCGGCGAAGCCGATGATGGCGTCGGGCTCGGCGATGTGGACGTCGCCCAGCATGGCGAACGAGGCCGAGACGCCGCCGGTCGTCGGATCGGTCAATACCACGATATAGGGCAGCCCCGCCTGCTTGACCTTGCGCACTGCGATCGTCGTGCGGGTGAGCTGCATCAGCGAGAGGATGCCCTCCTGCATGCGCGCGCCGCCCGAGGCCGAGAAGACGATCAGCGGCGCTCCGCGTGCGACGGCGAGATCGGCGGCCATGACCAGCCCCTCGCCCACCGCGGTGCCCATCGAGCCGCCCATGAAGCCGAAGTCGAGCAGCGCCACCACGGAGAGACGGCTGCCCATCAGGCCGCTCGCCACGACCAGCGCGTCGGTCGTGCCCTCGGCCTTGGCCTGGGCCTCCTTCAGGCGCGCGTCATAGCGCTTGGTGTCGCGAAACTTGAGCGGATCGGCATTCACCCGCGGCAGCGGATGAAGCTCGTACTTGCCCTCGTCGAAGAGGAACGGCAGCCGCTTCATCGGACGCAGCCGCATGTGATGGCCGCAATGACTGCAGACCTCCTGGTTGGCCTCCCAGTCGCGCGTGAACAGCATCTGTTCGCACTTGGGGCACTTCACCCAGAGATTGTCCGGCACTTCCTTGCGGGCGACCAGCGCGCGCAACTTGGGGCGGACGAAATTGGTCAGCCAGTTCATGGGCGCGGTATCGCACGAATGAGGGGATGGGCCAAGGTCAGCGCCAGAACCCGCTATAGGGCGCCGAGAAGTCCGAAGGTTTCTTCACGACGCAGAAGGATTTCCGGGCCTGGTACTCGGCGCACAGTCTCTGCGCCGTCGCCGGCTCGAGGTCGGCGATGATGGCGGCCTGTTTCGTGACCTTGTTGGAGGTGACCGGCAGGATGTACTCCTTGCCCGGGTGCGCGACGCCCATCGCCATCAGCTTGGCCTGTCCGGCATCGAACGCATTCTTTGCCGTTCGCCAGTCGCCGAAGGTGCCGAGCCAGACCGCATCGCCCGGCATGTCGTAGCGGATGCCGCCGCATTCGCCGTAGGGCAGGACCGTCACCGGGCCGCCCTCGCCGTTGCGCAACTGCCACACCTTCTGGCGGTTGCCGCCGGTCTTGAGCGCATAGGCCTCGTCGAACAGGCGGACAAGGAATTCGTCGCGCAGGTCGGCGCGGCGGAACCCGAAGGCAACGGCCACCAGCCGCCGGCCGTCGCGCACCGCGCTACCCACGATGTTGAAACCCGAGGCGCAGATGAAACCCGTCTTGAAGCCGTCGGCATAGGGCGAATAGAGATCGAGGAACTTGATGCCCGGCCCGATCAGCTGGTTGCCCAGCATGAACTCCTTGGTGCGGAAGTAGCCGTAGTACTGTGGGAAGTCCTTGATGATCGCGAGGGCGAGGATGGCCATGTCGCGCGCGGTCGTGGTCTGTGCCGGATCCGGCAGGCCGTTGGCGTTGCGGAAGGTCGTGGCCGTCATGCCCAGCCGCTGCGCAGTCTCGGTCATGCGCTGGCCGAAGGTCGGCTCCGAGCCCGAGAGGCGCTCGCCGAAAGCCGTCGCCACGTCGTTTGCCGACCGGGCGACCAGCGCCTGTATCCCCTGCTCGACCGTGATGGTCCGGCCCTGCGCCAGACCCAGGTGGGAAGACGGCTTGGTGCGGGCATTCTCCGTGAACGAAAGCGTGGCGTTGAGTTGCAGGCGTCCGGCCTTGAGCTCCTCGAAGACGATATAGAGCGTCATCATCTTGGTGAGCGACGCAGGATACCACAGCGTCCCGGCACTCCGGTCCAGCAGGGCCTCGCCCGTGGCCACATCGACGACGACATAGGGGCCGGCGGGGACGGGACCTGAGGGGGAGGCCACGGGGGCGATCTGGGCCCGCGCCGGAGCCAACGACAGGGCGAACAAGCCCAAAATGCACAGCAGAAGACGCACGTTCATGGCCATCGATGCCGGAGGGGTCGGCAGCATACGCCCTTCCAACGGCCCGCGGGAGGCATTAGATCGAAGGGATGCTCAAGGTTATGATCGCTCCCGTCACCCCGTTTCAGCAGAACTGCTCCATCGTCTGGTGCGACGAGACAATGGAGGGCACCGCCGTCGATCCGGGCGGCGACTTCGACATGCTCAAGCAGGCGATCGACCAGCAGGGCATCAAGGTCACCAAGGTCCTGCTGACCCACGGCCATGTCGACCATGCCTCGGCCGCCGGCACCATGGCCGAGCATTACGGCGTGAAGATCGAAGGACCGCACGAGGACGACCTGTTCCTGATCGAGGGGTTGCCGGACTCGGGCAGGAAGTACAATTTCCCGGTCTACAAACCGTTCGTTCCCGACCGCTGGCTGACCCATGGCGAGACGGTGAGCCTCGGCAACGCGACCTTCGACGTGGTCCACTGCCCCGGCCATACGCCGGGCCATGTCGTGTTCGTGAACAAGCCCGCAAAGGTCGCCTTCGTCGGCGACGTACTATTCCGCGGCTCGATCGGCCGCACGGATTTTCCGCGCGGCAATCACGATCAGCTCCTCGAGTCGATCCGCCACCGCCTGTGGCCGTTCGGCGACGACATCACCTTCGTCCCCGGCCACGGCCAGACCTCGACCTTCGGCTGGGAACGCAAGACCAACCCCTACGTCGCCGATCTCAACTTCGAAGATTAGGACGGGTTGGCACTTGGCTGGCGTCCTGAGCACAGCGAAGGACCTTAGGAAACGACTGAGGACTCCGGCGCTGACGTGAGATCCTTCGCTTCGCTCTGGATGACAAGAACTAAGCCTTGCGCACGCCCCTGACACCGTCGGCGAGAGCCTTGATGTAGGCGAAGACGCCCGGCACGAGGTCGGGCTTGGCCTTGCCGTGGTCATCGAGGCCCGCCTTCACGCGCTCGACGATCGCCGAGCCCACGACCGCGGCATCGGCGTGACGCGCGATGGCCGCCGCCTGATCGGGCGTGCGGATACCGAAGCCCACGCCGATCGGCAATTCGGTGTGACGCTTGATGCGCTCGACATGGGTGCGCACGGCTTCCTCGGTCGCCGAACTGGTGCCGGTGATGCCGAGCACCGAGACGAAATAGACGAAACCGGAAGAATACTTCAGCACCGCCGGCAGGCGCTCGTCGTCGGTGGTGGGGGCCGTCAACAGCACGGTGTCGATGCCGGCCGTAACCGCATAGGGCTTTAGTTCATCGGCCTCTTCCGGCGGCAGGTCGACCAGGATGAAACCGTCGACACCGGCGGCGGCTGCGTCCTTGCAGAAGCGCTCGGGGCCGCGCTGGTAGACGAGATTGTAGTAGCCCATCAGCAGGATCGGCGTGTCGTTGTCGCCGGTTTCCTTGCGAAAGCGACGCACCATGTCGAAGGTCGCATCGACGGTGATGCCGGCCTTCAGCGCGCGTTGACCGGCGAGCTGGATCGACGGGCCGTCGGCCATCGGATCGGTGAAGGGCATGCCGAGTTCGATGAGATCGGCGCCGGCGGCCGGCAGGCCCTTCAGGATCTGGTAGCTGATGTCGAGGTTGGGATCGCCGGCCGTGACGTAGGTGACGAGACCGGCCCGTTTGTCGGCCTTGAGACGGGCGAAGCGCTTGGCGATGCGGCTCATGGTCAGATCTTCATTCCGAGGCGTTCGGCTACGGCAAAGACATCCTTGTCGCCGCGTCCGCAGAGATTCATCACCAGCAGATTGTCCTTCGGCAAGGTGGGCGCGAGCTTGATCACATGCCCCAGAGCGTGGGCCGGCTCGAGCGCCGGAATGATGCCCTCGAGCTTGCACAGCATCTGGAAGGCCGCGAGCGCCTCGGCGTCGGTGGCCGATACGTATTCGATGCGACCCATCTCCTTCAGCCAGGAATGCTCGGGCCCGATGCCCGGATAATCGAGGCCGGCGGAGATCGAATGCGCCTCGGTGATCTGGCCTTCCTTGTCCTGCAGGAGATAGGTCCGGTTGCCGTGCAGAACACCCGGGCGCCCGCCCGTGAGCGACGCGGCATGCTCGCCGGTTTCCACACCCTTGCCGCCCGCCTCGACGCCGACGAGGCGCACGCCCTTGTCGTCGAGGAACGGATGGAACAGGCCCATCGCATTCGAGCCGCCGCCGATGCAAGCCACCAGCGTGTCGGGCAGACGGCCCTCGGCCTTCATCATCTGCACGCGCGTCTCGTTGCCGATGACGCACTGGAAATCACGCACCATCGCCGGATAGGGATGCGGGCCCGCCACGGTGCCGATGCAGTAGAACGTGTTCTCGCAGGTCGCGACCCAGTCGCGCAGCGCCTCGTTCATGGCGTCCTTGAGCGTGGCCGACCCCGCCGTCACGGCGCGCACCTCGGCGCCCAGCATGTTCATGCGCACGACGTTGGGCGCCTGACGTTCAACGTCGACGGCGCCCATGAAGACCACACAGGGAATGTCGAACAGCGCACAGGCGGTGGCGGTGGCGACGCCATGCTGGCCGGCGCCGGTCTCGGCGATGACCCGCGTCTTGCCCATGCGCTTGGCCATCAGGACCTGGCCCAGCACGTTATTGATCTTGTGGCTGCCCGTATGGTTCAGCTCGTCGCGCTTGAAGTAGATTTTTGCGCCGCCCAGCTTCTCGGTCAGGCGCTTGGCGAAATAGAGCGGGCTGGGGCGACCGGCATAGTGCTCCAGCAGATAGTCGAGCTCGTTCTGGAACGACGGATCGGCCTTGGCCTCGTTGTAGGCCTTCTCCAGGTCGAGGATCAGCGGCATCAGCGTCTCGGCGACGTAGCGGCCGCCGAAAATGCCGAAGTGCCCACGCTCGTCAGGGCCGGTGCGGAAACTGTTGGGTGCGCTGGGCATTGTTCTTCCTGTCGGGACGGGCCGGATTAGCAGTCCCGGCGGGGGTCGGTCAAAAGCCCTAGTTTTTCTTCTTCTTGGCCGCTTTCGCCTTGGGGGCGGCCTTGGCCTTCGGGGCGGGCGCAGCCTTGCGCCGGGCAGCAGCCGGCTTGGCCGCAACGGCGGGCGCCGGAGGCGGCGCGTCGTCCTCGAGTTCGATGATCACCTCGATCTCGACCGGAATGCCGCGCGGCAGCGAACCCATGCCGACCGCGGACCGGGCATGGCGGCCCTTCTCGCCGAACACCTCGACGAAGAGATCCGAGCAGCCGTTGATCACTTCCGGATGGCTGCCGTATTCCGACGTGGCATTCACCATCCCCAGCACCTTGACGATGCGCTTCACGCGATCGAGGTCGCCCAGTTCGGCCTTGAGGGCGCCGAGAATGCTGAGACCGGTGTCGCGTGCGAGGCGATTGGCCTGCTCGAGGGAGAAATCACGTCCCACCTTGCCCACCGGCAGCGGCTTGCCGGGCAGGCCCGGGCCCTTGCCCGCCATATAGAGCAGGTTGCCGGTACGCACGGCATTGACGTAGCTCCCCATCGGCGTGGTCGCCTCGGGAAGCTCGATGCCGAGCTCCTTCAGCCGCTCTTCGACTTTCATGCCCTCAGCTCCTCAAAGCACTCGTACGGCGCCCAGAAAGGCGCGGATCAATTCAGCGGATTTCACCCCGCGCGTCGCTTCTACACCAGAAGAAACGTCGACGGCGCGCGCGCCGGTGACGCGGACCGCCTCGGCGACATTTCCGGGATTGAGTCCACCGGCGAGGAACCATGGCAGCGGCACGGTCCGGCCCGACAGAAAGGTCCAGTCGAAGGCCTTGGCGTTGCCACCCGGCAGCGTGCCGTCGGCGGCATCGAACATCAGCCGATCGGCGACGCCGGCATAGGTCGCAATGCCGTGCTCGACATCGGCGGGCACCGCGACCTTGATCGCCTTCATCACCGGCTTGCCGGTCCTTGCCTTGAGCGCGGCCAGTCGCTCCGGCGTCTCGGCACCGTGAAGCTGCAGCATGTCGATCGCGCCGGTCGCCAGGCGCTCGTCGATCAGCGCATCATCGGCATCGACGAACAGGCCGACCCGGATCACCCTCGACGGGACACGCGCGCCCAACGCCTTCAGCAGATCGAGCGACTCGATATGACGCGGCGAGCGCGGAAAGGTGACGAAGCCCACGAAGCCCGCGCCGGCCTCCACCGCAGCATCGACCGTCTCCGGCGTCGACAGCCCGCAGATCTTGGCTTCGACGGTCATAGGTCGTTGACCCCGGCCTCGCGCGCGATCGCCTCGGCGGCCGCGCGGGGATCGGCCGCCTGGTAGATCGGCCGCCCGACGACGAGATTGCTGGCGCCGAGATCGACCGCCTGGCGCGGCGTCATCGCCCGCTTCTGGTCGTTGGCGGCACTGCCGACCGGACGGATGCCCGGCACCATCAGCACGAAGTCAGGACCGCATTGCTTCCGCAGGGCCGCGATCTCGTGAGGCGAGCAGATCACGCCGTCGAGGCCGCTCTCATGCGCCAGCGCCGCGAGCCGCAGCACCTGCTCCGACGGATCGGCATTGATGCCGGTCGATTCGAGATCGGACCGGTCGAGCGAGGTGAGCACGGTGACGCCGAGCAGTTTGGGTCGCGCGACATTCAGCTTCGCGGCCTGCGAAGCGGCCTCTTCGACCGCCGCCTTCATCATTTCGCGGCCACCGCTCGCATGGATCGTGATGAAGGTGGGCGCGAGGTCGACCACCGCGCGGATGCCACCTGCCACCGTGTTGGGAATGTCGTGCAGCTTGAGATCGAGGAAGAATCCCACGCCGGTCGCCCGCACCGGGGTCGGGAAGGCATAGCGCACGCCTGGCGCACCATGGGCGAGGAAGAACTCCAGCCCGAGCTTGATGCCGCCGACCGCCGGCTTCGGCCCCCCGGCAACGCTCTGGATGAGCTTCGTGGCGAGGGCGAGATCGATGGTGTCGATGCTCGAATAGACGGGATTGGCGCGGGCTTTCATGGCGGGCGCAACCTAATGGCCGCGCCCCTCACCAGCAATCAGGAACTGCGCACCCGGCGGACCGCGTCCTGCCAGCCGGCATAGCGGCGTTCGCGCGAGGCGCTGTCCTCGGCGGGCCGGAAAGCCCGGTCGAGCACCCATGTCTTCGAGAGGGCTTCCAGCGACGGCCAGAGACCCGCCTTCAGGCCGGCCAGGAAGGCAGCGCCCAGCGCGGTCGTCTCCGTCACTTCCGGCCGCTCGACCGGTGTGCCCGTCGTGTCGGCCAGCCGCTGCATCAACGAGTCGTTCACCACCATGCCGCCGTCGACGCGGACCTCGTCGATCTGGGCACCGTCACCGCGCATCGCCTCGAGCAGGTCGCGGGTCTGGTAGCAGACCGAATCGAGGGTCGCGGCGGCAATCTCGCCGGGGCCCGAATCGCGCGTCAGGCCAAGAATGGCCGCACGGGCCTCGGGGTCCCAATGCGGCGCGCCCAGCCCCACGAAGGCCGGCACCATGTACACGCCGTGGCCTTCCCTGGCGCCCGCGGCGACCTTTTCGACATCCGAGGATTTCTCGATCAGCTTCAGCCCGTCGCGCAGCCATTGCACGGCGGCCCCGGCGATGAAGATGCTGCCTTCGAGCGCATAGGTACGCCGGCCGTCGAGCTGATAGGCGATCGTCGTCAGCAGGCGGTGGCGGGAATGCACCGCCATGCTGCCGGTATTGAGGAGCGCGAAGCACCCTGTGCCGTAGGTCGCCTTCACCATGCCGGGCTTGATGCAGGCCTGGCCCACGGTGGCCGCCTGCTGATCCCCGGCCATGCCGAGGATGGGAACGGGGACGCCCAGTATGTCCTTGGTAGCGACGCCCAGTTCGCCGGAACAGTCGACGACCTCGGGCAGCATCGAGGCCGGTACCCCCAGCATTTTCATCAGCTCGGGATCCCAGCGGCCCGTACGGATGTCGAGCAGCAGCGAACGGCTCGCATTGGTGGCATCGCTGGCATGCACGGCGCCGCCGGTCAGGCGCCACAGCAGAAAACATTCGATGGTGCCGGCTGCGAGCGCGCCCTTGTCCGCGGCGGCGCGGGCGCCGGCGACATGATCGAGGATCCACGCGATCTTGGTGCCGGAGAAATAGGGATCGAGCAGCAGGCCGGTGCGATCGGTGAAGAGCTTCTCGTGCCCTTCCTTTTTCAGTTCGGCGCAGCGGTCGGCGGTGCGCCGGTCCTGCCAGACGATGGCATTGTGGATCGGCTTGCCGGTGGCACGATCCCACACGACCGTGGTCTCGCGCTGGTTGGTGATGCCGATGCCGGCGAGATCCTTGGCATCGAGTTTCGCGCTGGTGAGCGCGCCGCGGCAGACCTCGACCGTCGCCGACCAGATCTCTTCCGGATCGTGCTCGACCCAGCCGGGCTTGGGAAAGATCTGCGGCAGTTCCTTTTGGGCCGACGCGACCGGCCGCCCGCCCGCGTCGAAGACGATGGCGCGGGTACTGGTCGTGCCCTGGTCTATGGCGAGAACATGCTGGGCAGCCATCGTGGGGCGAAAGCCTAGTGGGCGCGATCGATGGCGAAGTCGACGGCCTCGAGCAGCGCCGACTTGAGCGGCGTGCTGGGAAACAGGCCGAGCGCGTCGCGCGCCATGGCGCCGTAGTGGCGCGCCCGCTCCAGCGTGTCGGACAAGGCGCCATGCCGTTCGATCAGGCCGTGAGCCTGTTCGAGATCCTCGGGACGCTGGTCGAGCTTCTCGATGGTGCGCTTCCAGAACTCGCGATCGACGGCGCCGCCGCGCAGGAAGGCCAGGATCACCGGCAGGGTAATCTTGCCCTCGCGGAAGTCGTCGCCGACCGACTTGCCGAGCTTGGCTTCGCGGCCGGAATAATCGAGGGCGTCGTCGACCAGCTGGAAGGCGATGCCCAGGTTCATGCCGAAGCTCTGCAGCGCCACGCGCTCCGGGCCATTGCGGCCGGCCACCATCGCACCGACCTCGGCGGCTGCGGCAAACAGCTTGGCGGTCTTGGCCTTGATGATCTCGAGATAGGTCGCCTCGGGCGTGCTGATGTCGCGCTGGCTGACCAGCTGCAGCACCTCGCCCTCCGCAATCGTGGAGGAGGCGTTCGACAGCACGCCCAGGATGTCGAGCGAACCGACCTCGACCATCAGCTCGAACGCTCGCGTGAAGAGGAAGTCGCCGACCAGTACCGAGGCCTTGTCGCCATACACGGTGTTGGCGGTCGGCTTTCCGCGGCGCAGGGCGCTCACGTCGACCACGTCGTCATGCAGCAAGGTGGCGGAATGGATGAACTCGACGCAGGTCGCGAGCTTGATGTGGCGATCGCTGCTCTCGCTGTAGCCGCAAAGGCGGGCCGCCGCGACCGTGAGCAACGGACGCATGCGCTTGCCCCCGGCGCCGACGAGGTGATTGGCCAGTTCAGGGATCAGCGCGACCGGCGAACGCATGCGGACCACGATCTCGCGATCGACGCGCCCCATGTCGTCGCTGCACAGGGCCAGAAGGGGTTCGAGGCTGGGCGACTTGCGCTTGCCCTCGAGAGAGACGACGGTTGCCATGACGGGAGGCCAACTCTCCGGTGGAGCGTGTTACTTCGACGTGATGTCGTATGAGATGACTAGCATGGAATCCGCGCCGACCGAAAACACCCTGATGGGCGGCCGGGTGAAGCTCTTGCAGCCCCGACGCGGATATCGAATCGCGGTGGATGCGGTGCTGCTGGCCGCTGCGGTCGACGCAAGGCCCGGCGAGAGCGTGCTCGATCTCGGCGCGGGTGTCGGCGCCGTCGGCCTTTGCATCGGCGCGCGCGTGCCCGGCTGCGGCATCACCGGGATCGAGCTGCAACCGGCGCTGGCGGCGCTGGCCGAACGCAATGCCGTGCTGAACGACGCGGCAGATCGAGTCCGCACGCTGGTTCACGATTTGGCCGACTCTCTCCCCCCCGAACTCAGCCCTTTCGACCATGTCGTGACCAACCCGCCTTACCTTGCGGCGGCCGTGGCCGATCCCTCGCCCGACCGCAGCAAGGCGCTGGCCACCGTCGAATCGAGTGCAAATCTCGCGCGATGGCTGACCGTGGCCACGGGCGCGTTGAAACCTGCAGGGACTCTGCTCCTGATCCATCGCAGCGATCGTCTCGAAGAGATCGTGGGCACGCTGGCGCCCCTCGGCTGGGGCGACATCACGGTCAAGCGCCTGCCGCCTGCCGCCCGTGTGCTCGTTCGCGCGCGCCCTGCAAGCGAACTGCGGCGCCGGGACGCGGCGCCGCTGGTGCTGCATCGGCCCGGCGGCGGCTACACCGACGAAGCCGAAGCCATCCTGCGCCATGGCCAGCCGCTTGCCTTCTAGGGGCACGCCCGCGACAGTGCCCGGCATGTTGAATTGGTTCAGGGATCGCTTTCACCGCGGGCCGGTCGTGCCCGTCGTTCGTCTCTCCGGCGTCATCGCCTCCGGCGGCCTGCTGGGCGGCCGCAGCCTGTCGATGGAGTCCGTCGCGCCCTTGCTGAAGCGGGCGTTCGAGACCCGCGGCGCCAAGGCCGTCGCGCTGTCGCTCAACTCGCCCGGCGGCTCTCCCGTGCAATCCGCGCTGATCGCCCAGCGCATCCGCCTGCATGCCGCCGAGAAGGGCCTGCCCGTCATCGCCTTTGTCGAGGATGTCGCCGCCTCGGGCGGCTACTGGCTGGCCTGCGCGGCCGACGAGATCATCGCCGACCCCAGCTCGATCGTGGGCTCGATCGGCGTCATCAGCTCGGGCTTCGGTTTCCAGGACCTGATCGCGCGCATCGGCGTGGAGCGCCGCGTCCATACCTCGGGCGAGAACAAGTCGATGCTCGATCCCTTTCGGCCCGAACAAGCCGAAGATGTCGAGCGGCTGAAGCGGCTGCAGGCGGAGATCCATGACGGCTTCAAGGACTGGATCCGCCAGCGGCGCGGCAAACTTCTGAAGGGCGACGAGAACACGCTGTTCACCGGCGAGTTCTGGACGGCGCGGCGCGGCATCGAGTTCGGCCTGATCGACGGGTTCGGCGAATTGCGCGCCACCCTGCAGGCCCGCTATGGCGACAAGGTGCGCCTGCCCGTCATCGGCCCGCGTCGCCGTCTGCTGTCGAGATTCGGTCTGCAGACCGGGACCGGCGGCGGGATCGACAATATCGGACCGGCCACCCTGGCCGCGCTCGAGGAGCGCGCGCTCTGGCAGCGTTTCGGCCTCTAGGAGAGACTTGCGATGAACCTTCGGAATCCCGTCACCGCCGACGACCTCGCCGCCGTGCGCCAGTGGTTCGACACGCTGTCGAAGCATTGCCGCGCCGTCGATTACGAAGGCGCGCGGCCGATCTTCGCCGACGACATGATCGCCTTCGGCACCTTCACCGACTTCATGATCGGCCGCGACCTGGCCGAGCAGAAGCAGTGGCGCAACGTCTGGGGCACGATCCGCGAGTTCCGCTACGACCTCGACAAGATCGAGGCCATCGTCTCGGCCGACCGGCTGACCGCCGTCGGCATGGGCGTGTGGCAGTCCTACGGCTTCCATCCCAACGGGGACCGCTTCGACCGGCCGGGCCGCACGACGGTCGTCCTGGGACGCAAGGCGGTGGGCGACTCGTTCGTGGCCACCCACACGCACATGTCGTTGTTCCGCGGCACGCCGGAGCGCTCTTACGGCAACTTCGCCAAAAGCGAAGTCGTCTGAGCTTCAGGCCGGATCGATCGCGCCCTTGCGCTCGACGATCATGCGGTACCGGTCGGGCTGGCGGTGGACGGCGAAGTTGAAGGTCGTCGTCTTGTAGCTCCGGCCGGCATCGAGATCGCAGCGATGGACGATCAGCTCGTCGCCGTCGCCGCCCGCCCGCGCGAGGACCTTGCCCGAGGGGGCCACGATCATGCTGTCGGCGAGTGACGGCACGCCCTCCTCGGTGCCGCCCTTGGCGACGCCGACCACCCAGGTGCCATTCTGGTAGGCACCGGCCTGCATGGAGAGCTGGTTGTGGAACCATGAGTGCTCGTCATGGTCGGGCGACGGCGCGTTGTGCAGCGGCGTGTTGTAACCCAGAAGCACCATCTCGACATTCTGCAGGCCCATCACGCGATAGGTCTCCGGCCAGCGGCGATCGTTGCAGATGCACATGCCCATGTTGCCGCCGAACGCCTTCACCACCGGGAAGCCGAGATTGCCGACCTCGAAGTAGCGCTTCTCGAGATGCTGGAACGGCCGCTCGGGCTCGTGCTCGGCATGGCCGGGCAGATGGACCTTGCGATACTTGGACACGATGCTGCCGTCGCGCTCGACCAGGATCGACGTATTGAAACGCCGGGTGCGGCCGTCTTCGTTGGCCAGCTCCGCATAGCCGAGGCAGAAGCCCATCGAGAGGCGCTTGGCCTCCGTGAACAGCGCCGCCGTCTCGTTGGACGGCATCTCCTGCTCGAAGAAGGAATCGACCTCGGCCTGGTCCTGCATCCACCAGCGCGGAAAGAACGTGGTGAGCGTGAGCTCGGGGAACACCACGAGTTCGCATCCCATGCGCTTCGCCTCGCGCAGATGGGCGATCAGCCGCTCCACCACGTCGCGGCGGGTATGGCTGCGCTGGATGGGACCCATCTGCGCCGCACCGACAGTCAGAAAACGTGTCATCGTCACCTCTCGGCGACGAGTATAGCGCCTAGGGGCCCGCGCGCTTCACGTCGTTGGTGAACTCTGCCGAGCAAAAACCGCCGCCCTGGAAGAGATCGCCGACCGGATCTGGTCCGATCTTTGCCTGCTCGGCCTCGGCGTGGGCGCGGTGATCTTCGGACTTGTCCTGCGGACGATAGCCGAGCTGCTGCGCCCGCGAATTGTCCCACCAGCCCGCCGCATTGTCCGAGGCGCCGTAGAAGATCTCGTAACGGAGATCGGGATGATCGAGACCGATCTGGAAGAGCTGAACGAGATCGCGCGGCGAGATCCAGATGGACAGACGCCGCACGTCGAGCGGCAGCGGCCCGACATTGCCGATCCGCAGGCAGGTCACAGCGATCCCGTGCTTGTCGGAATAGAGCGCGCCCAGCGCTTCGCCGAACACCTTGCTGACCCCATAGCGGCTGTCGGGGCGAACGGTGAGATTGGTGCCGATGCGCTTCTTGCGAGGATAGAAGCCGATCGCATGGTTGGAGGAGGCGAAGATCACGCGCTTCACGCCGGCTTCGCGCGCCGCTTCGAAGACATTGTAGCACCCGATGATATTGGCCTGCAGGATCTGATCCCAGGTGCCTTCGACGGAATGACCGCCGAGATGGATGACGCTGTCGGCGCCTTTGACCACCGCTGCGACCTCCTCCGGCCTGGTGAGATCGGCCGCGACGAAGGTCTCGCCCGGCTGCAGGTCCTTTGGCTCCACGCGATCGCTCAGCGCCAGCCCGGGATAGAGCTTGGCCAGCAGCGGTCGCGTCATGGTGCCGATTCCGCCGGCGGCGCCCGTGAAGACGATACGGCGCGTACTCTTAGCGTCGGCCATTCCTGTTTCCTCCTGCCAGTGTTCGATAGCGCTCGAGCGAGCGCGTGAGGTGATCGCGCATGGCGCGCCGGGCCTCGGCGACGTCCTTGTCCGAAATCGCCGTCACGATGCGCGTGTGTTCGACCTGGATGCGTTCGAGATAGAGGCGGCGTTCGGCCGGCGTGTCGACCTTGAGCCGCACGCTCTGGCGCGGGATCACGTGACTGCCGAGATAGGCCAGGAAGCGCGGGAACTGGTCGTTGCCGGTCGCTTCGGCGATGGCGCGGTGAAAGGCGAAATCCTCGGCGACGGCACCCTCGCCGCGCTGGAGGGCAGCGTCGATGGCGCGGCACGCGCTGCGGATGGGCGCAAGCTGGCGACGGCCGGCGCGCTCGGCGGCGAGACCCGCCGCCTGGACCTCGACCGCCAGACGCAGTTCCATGACGTTCAAGATGTCGGCCAACGACGTGTCGCGCGGCGGCACGATGCGGAACGGTCCCGCCGCAGGGTCGGCGACATAGGCGCCCGACCCGCGGCGGGTCACGACCAGCCCGTCGGCGCGCAAGGCCGCCACGGCTTCGCGCACCACGGTGCGGCTGACGCCGAACGCCGTCGTCAACGCCTGCTCGGTCGGCAGCCGCGCACCGGGCGCCAAGCGGCCGCCGCGAATGTCGGCGCTCAGCCGCGCCATCACCTGCTCGGCGAGATTGTTGGTGGTCTGCTTGTCGGCCATCGGGGCGATGCTAGCGGCGGCCAAGTTGTCAGACAACTGGAGAACGGCGCGCACCGGGCTCAGGCGGCCCCTTCATCGGCCAGCTCCAGCATCAAGTTCAGCAGCACCTGCGCACCGGCCGCGAGATCGGCGGCCTCGGTGTGTTCCTTCACATTGTGGCTGAGGCCCGCCACGGACGGCACGAAGATCATGGCCGTCGGGCAGAGGCGCTGCATCATCTGGGCATCGTGGCCGGCCCCGGACGGCATGCGCCGCGTGCTGAGCGACAGCGCCCGGGCATGATGCTCCACACGGCCGACCAGGCCCGCATCGAAGATCACCGGCTCGAAGCGCGCCAGCACCTTCGCCTCGACCTCGACCCGCTCGGCTGCCGCGACCTCCGCGATATGCGCGGCGACCCGCGCCTCGGCTTCCTTGAGCTTGGCCTCGTCGGTGTTGCGCAGGTCGACCGAGAACACGGCGCGGTTGGGCACGACGTTGATCAGGTTGGGCCGCAGCGCCAGCGAGCCCACCGTGGCCACCTGATCGCCGCCCATCTCCCAGGCGAGCTTTCGGGCGAACAGGTTCACCGAGGCCGCGAGGTAACCCGCGTCGCGGCGCAGGCGCATCGGGGTCGTGCCAGCATGGTTGGAGACGCCGGTCACGGTGTACTCCGTCCACGAGATGCCCTGCACACTCTCGACGACACCGATCTGGATCTTCTCCTCGTCGAGGATCGGCCCCTGCTCGATATGCAGCTCGACGAAGGCGTGCGGCTTAACGGCGCCGGGCTTTGCGGGCCCGAGATAGCCGATGCGGCGGAGCTCGTCGCCGACCGACACACCGTCCTTGTCGGAAGCGGCATAGGCTTCGTTGAGCCCAAGGCCGCCGACATAGACCAGACTGCCCATCATGTCGGGCTGGAAGCGCGCGCCCTCCTCGTTGGTGAAGACGGCGACCGCGATCGGGCGGCGCGTCGTCACGCCGGCCTCGTTCAGCGCCCGCACGACCTCCAATCCGGCGAGCACGCCGTAATTGCCGTCGTAGCGCCCGCCGGTGCGCACCGTGTCGATATGGCTGCCGGTCATGATCGGCGCGAGGTCCTCGCTGCCGGCGCGCACGCCGATCACGTTGCCGATCGCATCGACCGTCACGGCGAGGCCCAGGGCCTTCATCCAGCCCACCACCAGGTCGCGGCCAGACTTGTCCTCGTCGGTGAGCGCCAGTCGCGCGCAGCCGCCGCCCTCGATGGCGCCGAGGGAAGCCAGCTCGTCGAGCGCGCCCAGCAGGCGCCGGTCATCCAGTCGCAACATGAATTCTCCAGTGGGACCAAGACCTTAGTCGTTCCCGGGAGGCCGGGCAAAATATCACGCCGGCTTGATCCGGATTGCCTTGCAAGCGCCACGGCCGGAGGTCACTTAGGGAGGCGATGACCCGCTTTCTGGCCCTTCTGCTCGTGCTTCTGGCCGGTCCGGCCCTCGCACCCTCGGCGTTTGCGCAGGCTTCGGCCGCACCCACGGCGGTCGTGACGACCGACAATGTGCGGTCCGAACTCGTGTCCGAGGTGGCGACGGTCAAGCCCGGCGAACCGTTCTGGGTCGGCCTGCGCCAGACCCTGCGGCCGAAGTGGCATACCTACTGGAAGAATCCGGGCGAATCGGGCCTGCCGACCGAGATTACCTGGAAGCTGCCCGAGGGCGCCAAGGCCGATCCCATCGTGTGGCCGGCGCCGATCCTGTTCGATATCGGCGGCGTCATTAATTACGGCTTCAAGGACGAGTCCATGCTGCTGGTGCGCATCACGCCGCCAGCCAACCTCGCGGGACCTCTCACGCTCGCCGCCGAAGCCAACTGGCTGGTCTGCGAGGATGTCTGCATTCCCGAAGAGGGCAAGTTCGAGCTGGTACTGCCCACGGGAGCGGCCGCGACGCCGGCGCCGCCTGCCGCGCGCACCCTGTTCGAACAGGCGCGTCGGGCGATCCCGACGGCCAGCCCGTGGCCGGCCCGCTATGGCCTGTCCAAGACCGGTGACCCCACCCTGCTGGTCGAGGCCAAGGGCCTCAAGGCCGACGCCGTGGGCGACGTCTATTTCTTCCCGGCCGAATGGGGCCCCGTCGCCACCATGGCCAAGCAGATCGCCACGGTGACGCCTGAGGGCATCCGCATTCCCCTGAAGAAGGGCGACGCCAAGAGCGCAATGCCCGCCGAGCTGGCCGGCACGCTGGTGCTCACCGAGAAAACGGCCGACGGCAACGTGAAGCAGGCCTTCGACCTTTCGGCCAAACTCGACCCGGCCTTCGTGCCGACCGCCACCGCATCGCTGGCGAATGCAGTCGGCGCCGAGGATCTTTCGCTGGTCCAGGCGCTGCTGTTCGCGCTGCTGGGCGGGCTGATCCTGAACCTGATGCCCTGCGTCTTTCCGGTCCTCGCCATGAAGGCCGCGGCCTTCGCGCGCCTTGCCGGCCATGAGCGCAGCGAGATGCGCCGCGACGGGCTCGCCTACACGGCGGGCGTCCTTGCCTCCTTCGCCGCCATGGCGGGCATCGTGATCGCGATCCGCTCAACCGCGGGCGAGGTGAGCTGGGGCTTCCAGTTCCAGTCGCCGGTCTTCTCGCTGCTGATCGCCTATCTGTTCTTCGTGGTCGGCCTCAACCTCTCCGGCGTGTTCGAAGTCGGCGGCCGGCTGGCCGGCGTTGGCCAGGGCCTCGTGGCCCGCGGCGGCACCACGGGCGCCTTCTTCACGGGCGTGCTGGCGGTAATCGTGGCCACGCCCTGCACCGCGCCGTTCATGGCGGCGGCCCTGGGCTTTGCGCTCAGCCAGCCGGCCCCCGCGACGATCGCGGTGCTGCTGGCCATGGGCCTCGGCCTGGCCCTGCCCTATCTCGCGCTATCGATGACGCCGGCCCTGCAGAAGCTGATGCCGCGGCCCGGCCCGTGGATGGACCGGCTGCGCCAGTTCCTCGCCTTTCCGATGTACGCCTCCGCCGTCTGGATGATCTGGGTGCTCACCCAGCAGACCGGCGCCGATGGCGTGCTCTATGCGCTGGGCGGCATGATCCTGATCGCCTTCGCCATCTGGCTGCTGCGGATCGGCAGTGCAGCCTCGGTCGGTACCTGGGTGCGCCGCGGCCTCGCCGCGGCCGCGGTGCTGCTGGCCTTCGCCGCCACGCTCAAGCTCGACGACAGTCCCGCGACTGCCGCCTCGGCGTCGGGTGGTCCGAATGCCGGCGTCAGCTTCGAAGGCTGGGAACGCTTCTCGCGCGCCCGCATGGCCGAGGCCGTCGCCGCCGGCAAGCCGGTGTTCGTCGACTTCACGGCCGCCTGGTGCATCACATGCCTGGTGAACGAGAGGGTCGCGCTGGAAACGCCCGCGACCCGGAAGGCGTTCGAGCAGGCGGGCGTCGTCAAGCTCAAGGGCGACTGGACCAACCGCGATACCGAGATCACCGGCGTCCTGAAGGAACTCGGCCGCGCGGGCGTTCCCCTCTACCTCTTCTGGGCGCCGGGGGCGGATCGGCCGAAGATCCTGCCGCAGGTCCTCACCGAAACGCTGATCCTGTCGGAGTTGTCGTCAATCCAGCAAGCCAAACGTTAGGAGGCACTCATGTCCAAGCTGAATGTTCCCCGTCGTTCCGTGATCATCGGTGGCGCCGCGCTGGCCCTCTCCCCCGCCGCAGCCTTCGCCTCCTCAAGCCCCGACATCGGCAAGCCCGCACCGCAATTCACCGCGGTCGACAGCAACGGCAAGAGCTGGTCGCTGGCCGACCTCAAGGGCAAGGTCGTCGTGCTCGAGACCACGAATCACGATTGCCCCTACGTGCGCAAGCACTACACGTCCAACAACATGCAGGACCAGCAGCGCGAGGCCGCCACCAAGGGCGTCGTCTGGCTGACGGTCGCCTCCTCCGCCACCGGCGAGCAGGGTCATGTGACGGCGCAGCAGGCGAACGATCTCACCAAGAGCCGCAACGCAGCACCTGCAGCCGTGCTGCTCGACCCGCAGAGCAAGGTCGCGCGCGCCTATGGCGCCACCGTGACGCCGCACATGTACATCATCGATGCCAACGGCATCCTGGTGTACAAGGGCGGCATCGACTCCATTCCCTCGTCGAGTGTCGCCGACATTCCGAAGGCGACGCAGTATGTCCGGGTGGGTCTGGATCAGGTTCTGTCCGGCAAGCCGGTGGCCGATTCCTCGACCCGCGCCTATGGCTGCACGCTGAAATATCCCAAGACCTCGACCTGACGAGCCGGCCATGCCGCACGACGGCTGGCATCCTCACGACAACTCTCACGACCACCATCATCACGGCCCGCCGACCCGGCGGACCGTTCTGGCGGCGGCAGCTCTATTGCCGTTCGGTGCGGCGAGTGCCCAGACGGTCGATGCAGCGCAGCGCATCGCCGATGCCGCAAACCGCTTCCTTCTTTCGCTCGATGACGGCCAGCGCCGGAAGGCGATGATTGGGTTCGACTCTGCCAATCGCCTCGACTGGCACTACTTCCCGCGCAGCCGCTCGGGCCTGACCTTGGGCGAGATGCGGCCCAATCAGGCCGACGCGGCCCGTGCGCTGTTCGCCTCTGTGCTGAACCAGCGCGGCCTCGAACTGCTCGATGGCGTGCGCCTGCTCGAAAGCGTGCTGCGCGAGCAGCAGGGCAGCTTCCGCGATCCGGGCCGCTATTACGTCTCGGTGTTCGGCACGCCCGGCCGCTTTCCCTGGGGATGGCGCTTCGAGGGTCATCACCTCTCGTTGAACGTGGCCCTGCCGGCCGCCGGGCACATTGCCGTGACGCCATTCTTCGCCGGTGCCCATCCCGCCACGGTGCGCGACGGACCCGATCGCGGCTTTCGCCTGCTCGGCCCCTCAGAAGACCTTGCCCGCCAGATCATGGCGAGCCTCAACGACCGGCAGCGCCGGGCCGCGACCATCGCCGACCGCTCGTTCGGAGAGATCGTGGCGAGTCCGCAGCGAGAGCAGGATCTCGGCAATCCCAAAGGGCTGCTGCTGGGCGACATGACCGGTGCGCAGCGCACGTTGGTCGAGGCGCTGATGGACCGCTTCCTTGGCACCCTTGCGGCCGACCTGATGGCCCAGCAAAAGCAGCGGGTTCTGGAACAGGGCGTTGCGACGTTCCGCTTTGCCTGGGCGGGATCACTGACGCCCGGCGAGGCGCATTATTTCCGCGTGCATGGGCCGGCCACCCTGGTCGAGCATGACAATACCCAGAACGGCGCGAATCATATCCATGCGGTGTGGCGCGACCTCGCCGCGGATTTCGGCGGCGACGCGCTGGCCGACCACTACCGCCAGCAGAAGCACCGCTGAGCAGGAAGCCGTTCAGGTGGGATGCACGAGCCGATGGATGAAGCCCAGTTTCTCGATCGCGGGCGGTGACAGCACGAAGGGATAGAGGTCGGGCTGGCCCATGGCGCGGTTGAGGCTGTTCAGCGCCAGCGACAGAGGCAGCCAGCTGTCGATCAGCTGAGCTATCTCGACCGCGCGATACGGATCGAAATCGACGCTCGCATCCAGCTCCTCGCCCTTGGCAAGACGCGGCTGTGTCGACAGGCCGAACGCCCGCGCGATTTCGAGCGTGTCGACGATGTGCAGATAGTGCGCCCAGGTCTCGGCGAAATCCTCCCAGGGATGCGATGTCGCGTACTGGCTGACGAAGTTCGACTGCCAGTCGGGCGGCGCGCCATTGGCGTAATAGGCCTGCAGCGCCTGTCCGTAATCCTGGCTGTCGTCGCCGAAGAGCTGTCGGCACGCGTCGAGCTGGCCGCCGTCGCGCACCAGCCGATCCCAGAAATAATGCCCGATCTCGTGACGGAAGTGGCCGAGCAGTGTGCGATAGGGCTCATGCATCGCCACCCGATTTTTCTCCCGGTAGGCATCATCGGCCTCGGCCAGTGCAATGGTGATCAATCCGTTCTCGTGCCCTGTCATGACCCGGGGCGCATTCGGGTGCGGCAGCTCGGCCAGAAAGTCGAAGGCCAGCCCCTCGGTCGGCGATTCGATCTGTGTCGGCATCCTGAGCTTGAGGCGAAGCAACGAATAGAACATCCGGTGCTTGGCAATTTCCATTTTCTGCCAGTTGATCAGGTTGTCGACGATCGTGAGGTCGGGAATCGTTCTGTTGTGACGGCAGGACACGCAGAAGGCATCCGGTGAGCCGGCGTCTACAAGCCAGTTGCAACCGGCGTGCTGGGCGTTAGCACAGAAGCGATAAAGCACGTCCTTCGAGGCAAGGGCGCGCCACAACTCCCCCTCCGGCTCCAGAGCCGACAGGGTCGCGACTTCGGGCACGTATCCGAGCTTATGTCCGCATTTCACACAGACATCGTTCTCGAAATACAGGATCTGCTGGCAGCTCTGGCATTTGAAGAGTTTCATCGCGCCCCTAACGCATAACTCGCCCTGATGTTGCCATGTCGTCCTGCCGCAGCCTTGGATGGACGGTTGAGGAACTTTTCCCCGGTGGCCGCCGTTCATCAGGCCTTACAGGGGAGATGCGCATGAGCGCCCGGACCGGAACCGACAATGCGACATCGACCAGGGAGCCCGTCGAAGCTCCTTCCGTATTCGTCCATGGGGGTCGAGTACTCCCTTCCGTGACGGTCGACACTTACAACGAGGAATTGCGCGACGAGGAAGGCTTCGTCGGCGACCGCGCCAGCCGTCGGGCTTTCCACGCCATCCTGGCCGACTGGCGGGATCGCCTGAAGGAGCGCGGAGAGGACCCGTTCGGCGACATCCCGATGGAAGAAATCTCGAAGTCGAAGCTCGACAAGATGCTGAACGCCGGCGACCCGGTGTCCGCCGGTCTGGTCCACACGGTCGTCGAGGAGTTCGCCGGCGAACTGGCGACCGTGATCCGCCGCTTCTTGCGGCTCGAAACATGGAAGGACACGCAGCGTATCGTGATCGGCGGCGGCATGATCGGCAGCCGGATCGGCGAACTGGCAATGGGCCGGACCAGCATCATGCTGGCAGCCGACGGCATCAAGATCGAACTCGCGGCGATCCAGAACGATCCGGACGAGGCGGGGCTGATCGGCGCGGTGCATCTGGCCCCCAGCTGGGTCATGGCCGGACATGACGCCATCCTCGCCGTCGATATCGGCGGCACCAATGTGCGCGTGGGCGTGGTCGAGCTCAATTCAGGCAAGCGCGGGGACGTCGAGGAAGCGGATGTCTGGAAGCGCCAGGTCTGGCGCCATGCCGACGACGAACCCGATCGCGACGAAGCCATCGAGAAGATCGCCGCGATGCTGAACAAGTTGATCGACCGCGCCACGCACGAAAAGATCAAGCTCGCGCCGTTCATGGGCATCGGCTGTCCCGGCCTGATCGACGAGCAGGGCTCCATCCTGAAGGGCGGCCAGAACCTGCCGGGCAACTGGGAGGGTAAGTCGTTCAACCTGGCCGCCGCCCTCTCCGCCCATCTTCCCAAGATCGACGGACACGACATCTTCATCCAGATCCACAACGACGCGGTGGTTCAGGGACTGAGCGAGGTCCCGCATATGAAGGACATCGAGCACTGGGGCGTCATGACGATCGGTACCGGGCTCGGCAACGCCCGGTTCACAAATCGGGAGTGACTGCGGGCCGACCGAAAAAGCCTAAAGGTCCTTCGCTTCGCTCAGGATGACAAAGGGTGCCGGCGTCGAGGCAGTGCGCCGATACAGGCCGTGTTGTCATCCCGAGCGTAAGCGAGGGACCTTTGTCCTTGGCCCTACCCCATCTGATAGCCGGGCGTCGACTTGGAGATGGCGATCTCCTCTGCGTCCATGTCGTCGATGATGCCCTCGAACAACGGCGTGGTGAGATAGCGTTCGCCGGTATCGGGCAGCATGCAGAGGATGACCGAGCCGGCGGGAGCCTTCGCCGCCACCTGAAGCGCGATGGCGAAGGTCGAACCGCCTGAAATGCCGGTGAAGATGCCTTCCTTCTGCGCCAGCGCCTTGGCGCATTTGATGCCATCCGCCCCGACCACTGGAAGCAGCTCGTCGTAATACTTCCTGTCGATCGACTCCTGAAGCACGAGCGGGATGAAATCCGGCGTCCAGCCCTGGATCGGATGCGGCTCGAAGGCGGGGTGGCTGACCGCGGGTGAGCCGTCCGCCGCCCGCTCCTGGGGCTTGCCGCTGCCGAGGAGCTGGGCATTGGCCGGTTCCGTGAGAACGATCTTCGTCTCCGGCCGCTCCTTGCGCAGCACGCGCGCCACGCCGGTCACCGTGCCACCCGTGCCATAACCGCTGACGAAATAGTCGAGCCGACCGCCGGCGAAGTCGGCCAGGATCTCGCGCGCCGTGGTGGCTTCGTGGATCTCGGCGTTGGCGTCGGTCTCGAACTGGTGGGCCAGGAACCAGCCATTGGCCTTCGCGAGCTCGACCGCCTTTTGATACATGCCGAAGCCCTTCTGCGCGCGCGGCGTCAGCACGACCTTGGCGCCCAGCATGCGCATCAGCTTGCGCCGCTCGATCGAGAAGCTGTCGGCCATGGTGACCACCAGTGGATAGCCCTTCTGGGCGCAGACCATGGCCAGCCCGATACCGGTGTTGCCGCTGGTCGCCTCGACCACGGTCTGGCCGGGCTTGAGCGTGCCCTTGCGCTCGGCCGCCTCGATGATGTTGACGGCCAGGCGATCCTTCACCGAGCCGCCGGGATTGAAGGCCTCGACCTTGACGTAGATCGTGACGCCCTTGGGCGCCAGGGCGTTGATCCGGATGCAGGGCGTGTCGCCGATCGTGTCGAGCACGTTGTCGTAAAGCCGACCGCGTCCCGCAGTGGTCCGGATCTTGGTGCCCATCTTCATCTCCCTGTGCGTGAAAGCGAATTCTACGCCGGTTCAGCGGCAACGCGAAACCGGAGTAGGATGACGCGGATTCGGGGGAGAACAAGCGATGAGACGCCGGACTTTATTGACGGGCATGGGCGCCGTGGCGCTTCTGGCAACGGCCGGACCGGGCCGCGCCCAGGCCGACTCCCTGCCCTCTTGGAACGACGGCCCGGTGAAGCGGTCGATCCTCGATTTCATTGCACGCACGACGACCCTGGGCGGACCGGACTGGGTGCCGGTGCCGGAGCGCATTGCCTGCTTCGACAATGACGGCACGCTCTGGACGGAGCAGCCGATCTACGTCCAGATCGCCTTCGCCGTCGATCGCGTTAAGGCGATGGCGCCGCAGCATCCCGAATGGCGCACCCAGGAGCCGTTCCGGTCGGTGCTGGCCGACGATCAGGCCACGCTGGCGACGCTGGGTGAAAAGGGCTTCCTCGAGATCATCGCGGCGACGCATACCGGCCAGACGACCGAGGCCTTCGCGAAGGCCGTGACCGACTGGATGGCGACCGCCCGCCATCCGCGCTTCAAGCGCCCCTACACCGACCTCGTCTACCAGCCGATGCTCGAGTTGCTGGCGCTTCTGCGCGCCCATCAGTTCAAGACCTTCATCGTCTCCGGAGGCGGCATCGAGTTCATGCGACCGTGGACGGAGCGCATCTACGGCATTCCGCCGGAGCAGGTCGTGGGCTCGTCGGGCGTGACCCGGTACGAACTGCGGCCGGACGGCACGCCGGTCCTGCTGAAGGAGCCCAAGATCCAGTTCATCGACGATGGACCGGGCAAGCCGGAGGGCATCAATCAGTTCATCGGCCGGCGCCCCGTCTTCGCCTTCGGCAATTCCGATGGCGACCAGCAGATGCTCGAATGGACGGCGGCGGGCAGCGGTGCCCGTTTCATGGGCCTCGTGCATCATACCGATGCCGTCCGCGAATACGCCTACGATCGCCCCTCTTCGATCGGCCAGCTCGACAAGGCGTGGGACGAAGCCCTGCGCCGCCACTGGACCATCGTCGACATGAAGAACGACTGGAAGGTGATCTACCCGTTCGAGCTGCGCTGACGGTCGCCGCGGGGCTAGAGGTCGAACTCGACGAAGACCGGCCAGTGGTCGGAGGCCACGATGCCGTAGCCGATCCAGGCCCGTTTGACCTTGGGCGACAGGTCGTGCGTTACGAAGACATGATCGATGCGTCCCTCGCGCGGGAACGAATCGACCTCGTCCTCGCTGTTGCCGGCGGCGGCCCAGGCATCGGCGAGATGCATGGTGGTGCCCAGCCGCCCGTAGTAGCTCGTGTCGCCGCAGACCAGCGGATATTCCGGATGCGCCGGCGTGAAGTTGAAATCGCCCGCGAGGATGGCGGAGCGCGCCACGTCGGGCCGGCGCTCCTGGAACATGAAGGTGGAGCCGGCAGCACCGTCCCAGGTTGCACCGATGCGCTCGGCGTTGAGGACCGTCTCCATCAGGGCGCGGACCTGCGGCAGGCGCTGCTGCGGGCCGACATGGCTGAGATGGACGCTGTAGACGCGCAACGGTCCCGCGGGCGTCTTGATCGAGGCCTCGACGAAGCCGCGTTGCAGGTCGAAGCGGTCGACGAGCTGAGTCTTGGGCAGGAGATGGCCCCGCGCCCAGGAGATCGGCCAGCGCGAGATCACGGCATTGCCGAAGCTGCGGCGGCGGTTGGTGATCCGCCCGTCGGCGCCGACCTCGCTGGCGTCGGACTCCATGGCGCCGTGGTACCAGTGATAGCGGTTGAGCCTCGAGGCGATCTCGGCGGTCTGGTCGGCGAAGGCATTCTGCGGCCAGCCGGATACGGCTTCCTGGATACAGACGATGTCGGCCTCGGCCACCGTGTCGGCAATGCGGGCCACGTCGTACTTGCCGTCGGCGCCGACGCCGTAATGGATGTTGTAGGTGCAGAACAGCATCAAACGCACTAACTCTCCGATGCTACCTTGAATTCAAGACCACCCCAAGGGATTGAACTCTTCCTCCTCTGCAAAACAATCTACCGGCAATCCGAGAGGATGCGGATGTACCGGGATGATAGCGGGATGGCCAGACCTTTGGCGCGAGCTGCGCGCGTCCCCCGTTCCGGCGGCGCACGTCATCCCGGCCCAGCACTTCAGACCCTCACACCGGAAGCCCGCAACTCCCCCATGAAGGCAAACACGAGCTCAACCACCATACGGGATTCCGCTGTCATTTTGTGAAAAACGCGTGCCGGGACGATTACACCGCTTCGGCCGACGCGGACGCATTTGCCCTGCTCGATCAGCTTTCTGGTGTGTCGTCGGATCGACTCATATGGGAGCGCCATCGAGTTTGAGATCGCCATTATGCTGACCGGCCGACGAACCGAATCGGGCAGGATATCGCGACTGGCGGCCGGCGCCTTGTTCGTGACGTGCTTGACGTTTGCCGTCCGGATCGCCGTGAAGACCAACCCGCTCATGAGGTCGCCATCGAAAGCCACCCGCAGGGCTCTGATGGCGACGAGCAGCACCCGGATTGCAGCCACGACGACGATAGCCTGCTCCTTGTGAGGGTGACGCGAGGTGTGGGATGACGACCTGGGTGGCTTGTAGTTCCCCACCTTTATGCGTCTCAATCCATCGAGCATGCGTACGGATTCCAGATAGATCTTTCGCAGGATTGCGTTCGTGCGTGCGCCTCGTCGCATCGACGGGGCAAGGCACACTCCACCATCCTTCGCGTGGCAGACCCCTTGCCGAACGAGCTTGCGAACATGTCTTCTCACGGTCTCAAAAGGAAAATCCAGCCGGCGTGCCAGTTCGCGGATACTGATCGGTCCATCGGCCCGCTCATCGACGAGCGCATCGCCCAACATTGTCATGACGATCATCCCGCCCAGGATGTCATCACTCGCCCGACCCACCACTTCGAAGCCACGCAGGAAAAACTCAGCCGACACGCGTCCGATTGGATGGGCGTCGGGATGTAGCGCCGGCTCGCTCGCGCCATGAAACCGAACCATTCCGAACTCCCGCGTGCTCTCACGCCCGACACTCAACCCGCCAAACGACAATCTATTCGGAGGCGCCTCGCCCGACAACAAGCCGAAGCCGGCAAGGCCCGCGAAGTCACGCAGTGACCCATTTTGGTGAGGAGCCGTCTTGTCGCGACTGACGTTCTGCCCGTAGCTTCCCTGCGTTGGGGGCGGTTGCAGAAGCATGATTCCAAAGACAATCTATCGTGGCCTGATCGGCCTCTTTCTGGCGATGTGCGCGAATGCCGCCGCCTTCGGCCAGTACATGCCGACCCAATCGCTGAACATCCCCCTTTCGTATGCGTCCCTGGGCGGCGATGCGTACCGGCTTGCCATACAGGTTGGCATCAATGGCGGCCCGCTACAGCCTTACCTTTTCGACACCGGATCACCCGGAT
The DNA here is from genome assembly GCF_965249915.1 of Reyranella sp. GTDB lineage: Bacteria > Pseudomonadota > Alphaproteobacteria > Reyranellales > Reyranellaceae > Reyranella. The sequence continues at coordinate 5,731,249 of NZ_OZ252257.1, read as the reverse complement.
TCAATGCCGCCTACAACCCGATCGCCTGGAACGGCTTCGGCGGCGGCAGCACGACCAGCGTGCCCGCCTCCACGGTCCCGAACGGAACAAACGTCCAGTTCTGTTATGGCTCCACCAGCGCTCCCGGCACCTGTCGGGGCTACATGGGAAACATCGTCCAGGTCCCGTCGCTCAGCTTCCAGACCCCTACTGGCGGGCTGACGACTCTCACGACCCCGCCGGGCGGGGGCTTCGTGATGACTGCGGTGTCAGGCGACAATAGCACCGGTCAGAACACTCCGCTGGTCTTCCCGGGCTACTTCTGCGACTCGCCGTACAGCTGCGCCAACCCGAATCCGACGCCGCCGGACTCGAGCCTGTTCTACGGAATTTTCGGTGCCGGCAACTTCACCGATATGGTCTACGGCTGCTCCGTAACGCTTCCAACCCAATGCTCCTCACCCACCGGGCCGGGGACCGTGATCGGCAGCGTGCTCGGGCAGATCACGGTCCAGAACCCGAACGTGGTCGCGCAAGGTTTTGTCGTGGCCGCAAATGGCCAACCCAACGTCGCCGTTGGCGGTGGGGTCTCGAACCCTCCCACCGGCAACGCCGCGGTGACGATCGGGGGCGTCTCGAACATTCAGGTCACGAACTGCAATCCGTGCGTGACGGTAGGCCTCACTCCGCAGTTGATCGGCCAGTTCGCGGCCGTTGGCCTGGCGAGCGATCGTGCCCATGCGGCCCTGGTCCCCTGGACGGAGACGGGCGCGCATCCGTTTCCCAATCCCTATGGCACGGCGCCGGGAAACAATTCTTCCACGGAGACCGGGGCGAACTTTGCGGTTTCAGTGACCGGCACGGGCGGGACGCAGTCGCAGGTGGCACCCGGCGTTCTGGACACCGGCACGCCCGGCATCTCGTTGAACACGAGCCTGAGTTCCGCCGGGACGCCGACCGCCATCTCGATTGCGGGCACGACGCAGAGCGGCGATGCCATTCCCGGACTGCCGACGATGTCGGCCGACTTGTCGGCCACGAACGGCTCCTACTCTGGCCATTATATCGAGACCAACCACAACACGATCGGCCTGCCGTTCTTCATGCAGAACTCGGTGCTGATGGATTTCTCGGGCAAGGCTATTGGTTACACGCCGTACTTCGTCACAGATGCCCCACTGGTAACAACGGCCAACGGTCCTCTGATCGTCTCCGGCGCAAACGTGCCGCTGGGCCTGGCCGGCGTCATTTCAGGTCCCGGCGGTCTGGTCATCCAGAGCGGGGGACAAGTCCAGACAAGCGCCACGAACACTTACACCGGCGCGACGACGATCAGCGCCGGCGGATCGCTGCTCGTCTCGGGCCCCGGCAGCATCCAGACGTCGAGCGGCGTGACCAACGACGGCGTCTTCGACATCTCCCGTGCCTGGCAGGCGATCAGTATCGCCTCTCTCGCCGGCGGCACGGGCACAGTGAAGCTCGGCGGCAACAACCTGATAATCACCAACGCCAGCGGAAGTTTCTCCGGCGATCTGCTCGACGGAGGCTCCTATCCCGCCACTGGTGGCAGCCTGACCATTGCAGGCGGCACGCAGACGCTCGCCGGGACCAACACCTACACCGGCGGTACCCTGGTCAGCGGCGGCACGCTCGATCTCGCCGGCTCGATGATCGGCAGCCTCACGATCCAGTCCGGCGCGACGTTCAATCTGTCGGGCAGCTACTCGGTCGCCCGCACTGCGTTTCTGAGCAATGGCGGCACCTTCGCTTCGACGGCCGGCCCGCTCCTCAATGAGGGGCTCGTCGTGAACACCGGCACGATTACCGGTGGCCTCACCAACGGCGGCACTTTCGTCAACAATGGGATACTGTCGGGTGGCCTCACCAACACCGGGATCTTGTCCGGCACCGGCACGATCAACGGTGCCTTCAGCAACGCCGGCATGGTCGCTCCCGGCAACTCGATCGGCACGATGAGCGTGGTCGGCAGCTACGCCCAGACTGCCAGCAGTTCCTATATGGTCGAGACCAACGCCCGTGGGCAGTCGGACCTCATTGCCGTGAGTGGCGCCCCCGGCACCGCCACCATCGCCGCTGGGACCAGTGTGTTCGTGGCGCCAGCGGGCAGCGGCCCCTATACCCCCCGCACCACCTACACGATCCTCAGCACCACGGGGGGAGTCACGGGGACCTACTCGTCGGTCACGTCGATCGCCGGCTACCTGCCGTTCCTGCTGCCGAGCCTCAGCTACGACGCCAACAACGTCTATCTGAACCTGCAGATTGGCGGGTTCGCAGCCCAGGCCCAGACGCCGAACCAGGCTGCCGTCGGCTCCACGCTCGACGCCGCCGCTCTCAATGCGACGGGCGACTTCGCGACGGTCCTGGGCGCCTTCTCCACGATGAATGCCCAGCAGGGCGTCGCTGCCATGAACTCGATCAGCGGACAGAACTATTCGGGCTTCTCCTCGGCGGGCATCGCCACGACTCAGGTCTTCATGGCCAACTTCGCCAACACGGTGGGCGGCACGTCAGGCGGCAGCAACCGCGTGGCGCTGGCCGAGTCCTGCGATGTCGCCTGCGACACGACCGCTCCAGGCCGGTGGGGCGCCTGGGGCGGCGCGCTTGGCGGGTTCGGTGTCGTCGGCGGCACGGCCAATGCCGGCACCCTCACCTACAATCTCGGCGGCTTCGCGGCCGGCATTGATCGCCGGGTGTCGGACGAGCTTCTGATCGGCGTCACCGCGGGATTCACCAGCGGCAGCCAGTGGGTCGACGGTTTCTCCGGACGCGGCACATCGGACACGTTCCAGGCCGGCGTGTACGCCAGCTATGCGAAGGACGCGGTCTATGTCGACGGGCTGGTGGCCTATGCCTATTCCGACAACCGCATGCAGCGCCAGATCACCATCCCCGGCCTGTCACGCCTCGCCAACGGTCGCACCGGTGCCAATCTCTTCTTCGGCCAGGTCGAGGCAGGATACCGTTTCGAGATCGGCGGCCTCGCGGCGGCCTACCTCACACCCTTCGCGCGACTGCAGGGCGCGACGGCGACACAGGACGCCTTCACCGAATCGGGAGCCGGCGCGCTCAACCTTTCCGTCGCGTCGCAGACCACCAACTCGCTGCGCAGCGTGCTCGGCGCCCAGCTCGGCGGCGCGATGGACCTGGGCTGGCGCGACAAGCTCGCGATGATGTTCAAGCTCGGCTGGGGCCATGAATATGCAGACACCGCCCGCCCCGTCACCGCCTCGTTCGTCGGTGCGCCGGCCCTGTCTTTCACCACCTACGGCGCCGCACCGCAGCGTGACAGCGTGGTGCTGGGTCTCTCCGCCACCACGGCCCTCGCGGACGCCACCTCCCTCTACTTCCGGTACGAAGGCGACATCTCAAGCCAGGACTCGAATCACGCTCTCACGGCCGGTTTCCGTATGATCTGGTAGGGAGGAGGCAATCCCCGATCCTGCAGGGGGCCTCCGAGGGCCTTCAGCCTGCCAGTTCGCGGATGCGGCAGGCGGAGCGACCTGTCACAGTAAGCAGATGCTCAACTCCGCCGCGTCACTCGCCCGCAAGATCGTCCAGGACATGCATATCTATACCCGTGGCCGCCCCATGCACTGGGTGCCCATGGACACGGTCATGCGTCGCCTGGAGCTGAAGGAAGATGCGACAACCGAGGCCGCGTTCAGCCATGCGACGTCGAACGGCTGGCTGGAACTCAAGGAGCTTCGGGGCGCCTGCCTGACCAACGCCGGCCGCCGCCTCTCGAAAGCCTGAATACCCGACCGCCGAGCCTTTCAGCCGTACCGGTTGCGCAGGGTGCCGATGCCGTCGATCACGATTTCGACCTCGGTGCCGGCCTTCATCGGCAGCACGCCCAGCGACGTGCCGCAGGCGATGATGTCGCCCGGCACGAGGGTCATGTCGTGCGAGAGGCGGCTGACCAGTTCGGCGGGCGGGAAGATCATGTCGTCGACCCGATAGTTCTGGCGCTCCCGGCCGTTGACCAGGGTGCGGACCGTGAGCGACGCCGGATCGAGGCCGGTCGCGACGACGGGTCCGAACACGCCGAAGCCGTCGAAGTTCTTCGCGCGCGTCCATTGCGGGAAGGACGGGTCGCGCTGCAACAGCTCGATCGCCGTGACGTCGTTCACGCAGGTGTAGCCGAGGATATAGTTCGCGGCCTCTTCGACCGACACCGCGGAGCAGGTCCTGCCGATCACGATGCCCAGTTCGCCCTCGTAGGCGACACGGCCGTCGTAGGATTTCGGCACGGGGATCGCCTGGCCGTGGGCCGCGAAGCTGTTGGGCGCCTTCAGGAAGGTGAGCGGCTCGGCCGGGATTGCCCAGCCGTTCTTCTCGGCGGCGGCGCGGAAGTTGTTCCACAGCGCCACCATCTTGGTGGGCTCGGTCGGCGTCAGCCAGCGCGCGTCGGCGGCGGCCACCACCTCACCCGTCGCCGGGCCGGGGTCGAAGATCGTGCCTTCGTGCAGGCGAACCAAGTCACCGTCGACGGTACCGATGCGCGCGCGTCCCTCGTGCTCGATGCGGGTCCAGAGTGTCATGCCGCTTGTCATACTGCGTCGGGGATACGCTTGCCGGTCTGCGAATCGAACAGATGGAGATGTCCGGGATCGGCCTTGAAGCGCCGCTTCTCGCCCGGCTTGGCCAGCACATGGCCGCCCTGCCGCACCGTGACCAGCTCGCGCGCCTCGCCGAAGCGGCCGTGCAGCAGGGTGTCGGCGCCCAGCGGCTCGGCCAGCTCGATCTCGAACTCCAGCGGACCGTCGGCCGCCGGATGCAGATGCTCGGGGCGGATGCCGACCGCGACCGGCGTTCCCGCCGCGGCCGTGGTGGCAAGGCCGATCGGCAAGGTGATGCGCACAGACCCCGTGCCGGCCAGCTCGATCGCGCGGCCGCCGTCGACCACCTTGCCTGCCAGGAAGTTCATGGCCGGCGAGCCGATAAAGCCCGCGACGAAGACGGAAGCCGGTCGCTCGTAGACGTCCATCGGCGTGCCGATCTGGTCGGCGACGCCGGCATTCATGACGATCAGACGGTCGGCGAGCGTCATCGCCTCGACCTGGTCGTGCGTGACGTAGATCGAGGTGACGTCGAGCTCGCGCTGCAGGCGCTTGATCTCGAGCCGCATCTGCACACGCAGCTTGGCATCGAGGTTGGACAGCGGCTCGTCGAACAGGAACACGGCCGGCTCGCGCACGATGGCGCGTCCCATGGCGACCCGCTGGCGCTGGCCGCCCGAAAGCTGGCGCGGCTTGCGCTGGAGGAAGGTCCCCAGTTCGAGGATCTTGGCGGCCTTCTGGACACGAACGTCGATCTCGGCCTTGGAGAGGCCGCGGATCTTGAGGCCATAGGCCATGTTCTCGTAGACGCTGAAATGCGGATAGAGCGCGTAGTTCTGGAACACCATCGCGATGTCGCGATCCTTGGGCTCCAGCTCGTTGACCACACGGTCGCCGATCGCGATCGTGCCGCCGGTGATGCGCTCCAGGCCGGCCACCATGCGCAGCAGCGTGGACTTGCCGCAACCCGAGGGGCCGACGATGACGACGAATTCGCCGTCGGCTATCTCGATGTCGACGCCGTGAATGACCTCAAGCTTGTCGTAGCTCTTCCTCACGCCGCGCAGATGGACTTGCGCCATGGCCTACTTCTCCGTCTCGACGAGGCCGCGCACGAATTGGCGCTGCATGAATACGACGACCAGGACCGGCGGCAGCATGGCGAGCATCGCCATCGCCATCAGCAGGTTCCAGCTCGGCACCCCGTCGACCACGTTGGCCTGGCGCGAGACGGTCATGACGACGGTGTAATAGCTTTCCTTGGTCGTGATCAGCAGCGGCCAGAGATACTGGTTCCAGCCATAGATGAACTGGATCACGAACAGCGCCGCGATCGAGGTCCGGCTCATCGGCAGCAGAATGTCCCAGAAGAAGCGCATCGGCGAAGCGCCGTCGACGCGCGCCGCCTCGGTGAGTTCGTCGGGCACGCTCAGGAAGAACTGGCGGAACAGGAACGTCGCCGTTGCCGAGGCGATCAGCGGAATAATCAGGCCCGGATAGGAATCGAGCATGCCGAGCGAGGCGACAACCCCGTAGGTCGGCACGATGCGCACCTCGACCGGCAGCATGAGCGTCACGAAGATCGCCCAGAAGAAATACATCCGGCCCGGAAAGCGGAAGTAGACAATGGCGAAGGCGGAGATGATCGAGATGGCGATCTTCCCGATGGCGACGCCCAACGCCATGATCATGCTGTTGGTGAGCGTCATCATGACCGGCGTGCTGCCGACCTTGCCATACCCCTCGGTCAGCACCTTCGTGTAGTTCTCGATCAGATGCGGCCCCGGCAGCACCGGGATCGGCGACTGCAGCATCGTCTGCTGACTGTGCGTCGAAGCGACGAACGTCATCCACACCGGAAAGGCGATGATGACCACGCCGAGCAATACCACGAAGTGGCTGAGGACCGTGAGCCAGGGCCTGTTCTCGACCATCAGTAGTGCACCCGGCGCTCGATGAAGCGGAACTGCACGAAGGTGAGCGCGATGACCACGACCATCAGGATCACCGACTGCGCCGAGGAGCCGCCGAGATCCTGGCCGCGGAAGCCGTCGTTGAAGACCTTGAACACCAGGATTTCCGTGGACTTGCCCGGTCCGCCCTTGGTCAGCGAATCGACCACGCCGAAGGTGCCAAAAAAGGCATAGATGATGTTGACGACGAGCAGGAAGAAGCCGACGGGCGAGAGCAGCGGGAAGATGATGTCCCAGAACCGCCGGCCGGGGCCCGCGCCGTCGATCGCCGCCGCCTCGATCAGCGATTTCGGGATCGACTGCAGGCCGGCCAGGAAGAACAGGAAATTGTAGCTGATCTGGTTCCACACCGCGGCGATGACCACCAGCAACAGGGCCTGGTTGCCGTTGACCACATAGTTGAATTCGATGCCGATGCCCTGGAGCATCCAGGCGATGATGCCGACCGAGGGGTTGAACAGGAACCCCCAGAGGACGCCGGCGACGGCCGGCGCGACTGCGTAGGGCCAGACGAGAAAGGTCTTGTAGGCGGTGGCCCCGCGGATCACGCGATCGGCCATCACGGCCAGCAGCAGCGAGACGCCGAGCCCGATGGCCGCCACCAGAAAGCTGAACACCACGGTGATCTGTGCCGAGTGGGCGTAGCTGTTGTCCCTGAAGAGCTGGGCGAAGTTCTCGAACCAGACGAACTTGGAATTGCCGCCGAAGACATCCTCGATCAGCACCGACTGGTAGATCGCCTGGCCCGACGGCCAGAAGAAGAAGACCAGCGTGATGATCATCTGCGGCCCCAGCAGAAGGTAGGGCAGCCAGCGTTCGTTGAAGGTGACGCGTTTTTCCATCGAGCTAGTCCGTGGCCCTGCCCCTCCCAGCCTCCCCCGCGGTGCGGGGGAGGTGGTCCGAAGGACCGGAGGGGAAAAGCAACAGCAAGGCTTTACTTATTGGCCGCTTCGAAGCGCTTGAGCTGATCGTTGCCCGCCTTGACGGCATCGTCGAGCGCAGTCTTCGCGTCCTTCTTGCCCGACCATACGTTCTCGAGCTCGCCGTCGACGATGTCGCGGATCTGCACGAAGTTGCCGATGCGCAGGCCCTTCGAGTTCGGCGTCGGGGGATTGAGGGTCAGCTCCTGGACGGCCACTTCGCGGCCCGGGAACTTCTTGTAGAACCCTTCCTTCTCGGTCGCCTCGGCGGCGGCCAGCGTGATCGGCACGTAGCCCGTCTCCTGATGCCACTTGGTCTGCACCGGCGTGCTGGCGAGGTAGCTCATGAACTTGGCGACGCCCTTGTATTCGGCGGCCGGCCGACCCTGCAGCACCCACAGGGTAGCGCCGCCGATGATCGAGTTCTGCGGCTTGGGCGCCACGTCGGGCGAGTAGGGCATCATGCCGATGCCGTACTTGGTCGGGCCGCCAAGGCCTTTGTCGATCGCCGCCGCCGAGCCGGACGAGGCGATATGGAATACGCAGTCACCGGCGGTGAACAGCGCCGTCGACTTGCCCTCGCGGCCGCCATAGACGAACGTCTTGTCCTTGGTCCAGTCGGCCAGCATCTGGATGAACTTGATGCGGGCCGGGTCGTTGAACTTCAGCTCGATGTCGATGCCGCCGAAGCCGTTGTCCTTCGTCGCATACGGCAGATTGTGCCAGGCACCGTAGTTCTCGATCATCGTCCAGGTCTGCCACTGCGGCGTGAACCCGCACTTGGCGCCGGCGGCGACGGCCTTCTTGGCCATTTCGCCCAATTCAGGCCAGGTCTTCGGCGGCTTCTCGGGGTCGAGGCCTGCCTTCTGCATCAGCTCCTTGTTCCAGTAGAGAACCGGCGTCGAGGAGTTGAACGGCATCGACAGCAGCTTGCCGTCGGGCGTCGAGTAGTAACCATACACGGGGCCGATATAGGCCTTCGGGTCGAACGGCTCCTTGGCGTCGGCCATCAGCTGATAGACCGGATAGACGGCGCCCTTGGCGGCCATCATGTTGGCGGTGCCGACTTCGAAGACCTGCACGATGTGCGGCGCCTGCTTGGCGCGGAAGGCGGCAATCGCGGCCGTCAGGGTCTCGGTGTAAGAGCCCTTGTAGACCGGGTTCACCTTGTATTCGCTTTGCGACTTGTTGAACCCGTCGGCCAGGGCATTGACCGTGTCGCCCAGATTGCCGCCCATGGCGTGCCAGAACTGGATCTCGGTCTGCGCAAACGCTGTCGACGCGCTCGCGAGAACCGCCGCGGCTGCGACGGAAGTCAGCAGAATCCGTGTCATATCGAACAAACCTCCCAGAAAAATCCCCGGCGATGTATCGACGGGCCGCACGACTGTGATGTGTCGGTTTTATTGCGGTCTGATGACAGAACACCAAGACTGCGCTGCGAGCGCAACCCCCAAATGGTCGAACCTACGGGAGAGCGGCCAGGATCACGTCCGGCGCATCGCTGATGACGCACTGCACGCCCATGCCGACCAGCGCCCGGGCGACGTCGCCGTCGTTGATCGTGTAGACGCTGAGCACATAGCCCGCCTTGCGGATCTCGACCGCGCGGACCGCCGTCAGGCGCTTGCCGTTGGTGTTGATGCCGGCGGCCGACACCGCCTCGGCACGCCCCTGCCAGTCGTCCTTCAGTTCGTCGATCAGCAGCGCCCGCGCAAATTCCGGCGCAGCTTCGCGGGCGGCGGCGAGGGACTGGTCCCTGAAGCTCGACAGCAGCGGCGCCGGGAGCTTGGCCGGCCATAGGCGGCGCAGGGTGGCGACCGTGACCCGTGCGGTCTCGGCCTCGCGGCCCTCGCACGGCTTGATCTCGACATTGCAGCCCAGGCCCAGCTCGCCGAAGCAGGCGACCGCCTGCTCGAAGGTCGGCACCAACGGTGGCAGCTCGGACGCGCGCATCTCGGACGCCAGCCGGTCGACCCCGGTCGTCCGCTTCAGCGACGAATCGTGCATCACGATGGGCACGCCGTCGGCCGTCAGCTTGACGTCGATCTCGACCCAGGTCGCGCCGCGCCGATGGGCTTCGCGGAACGACTCCAGCGTGTTTTCGGGCGCATAGGCCATGGCGCCGCGATGTCCGATCACTTTAGGCAGTTGCAGCATATGCGAATCCAAAGCTAAGTCGGCTGTCGCAATAGCCGAATGTCCCGATACATGTCGACCTTCCCCGAGAAATTCCGCCTCGACGGGCGCACCGCGCTGATCACCGGATCGGCCCGTGGGCTGGGCTGGGAGATGGCCAAGGGCCTGGCCGAGGCCGGCGCCCGGGTGCTGCTGCATGGCCGCTCGCATGAGAGGCTGGCACCGCGTCTGGCGGAGTTGCGGGCCGCCGGCCGGGCGACCGATGGGGTGGTGTTCGGGATGGCCGACCGCACGGCCATGAAGCTGGCCCTGGCCGATGCCGGGCCGATCGACATCCTGATCCACAATGTCGGCGAGCGCGACCGCCGCCCCTTCACAGAGATCGAATCCGACGATTTCGCCCAGCTGGTCGATACCGATCTTTCGGCGGGTCAGGCACTGATCCGGCTGGTCGTCCCCGGCATGGTCGAACGCGGCTGGGGACGGCTCATCCTGGTCACCTCGATCGCTGCCACCCTCGCCGCGCCCGGCGCGTCTTCCTACATCGCCGCCAAAGCGGGGCTTGAAGCGCTCGCCCGGGCGCTCGCCTCGGAGCTCGGCGCCACCGGGGTCACCTCCAACGCCCTCTCGCCGGGCTTCTTCGCGACCGAGACCAACGAGGCGCTGATCGACTCCCCGGCCGGAGAACGGATGCGGCTGCGCTGCCCGGCCAAGCGCTGGGCCGATCCGTCGGAAATCGCCGGCGCCGCGATCTTCCTGGCCTCTCCCGCCGCGAGCTACGTCAACGGCCACACACTCACCGTCGACGGCGGCGTCACCGCAACCTACGTCGGATGATGAAACTCCGGCACGTCTTCCCCGCTCTGCTCATCATCTTTCTGGCACTGCCGGCGCTGGCGGCCGGAGCCGACGCACCGGCGATCGACGGGCGCCATCTCGGCCTCGCCTGGATGGTCCCGTTCGTCGGCATCCTCCTGTCGATCGCGATCCTGCCCCTGGTTACGCCGAGCTTCTGGCACCACCATTTCGGCAAGGTTTCCGCCGCCTGGGCCACGATGATCATCGTGCCTTTCGCCGTGATTCACGGTGTGCCCTCCGCCGTCTACGAAATCATCCACCTGCTGCTGCTCGACTACATCCCGTTCATCGTCCTGCTGGCGGCGCTGTTCACCGTGACCGGCGGCATCCACATCAAGGGCAACATCCACGGCTCGCCGTCGATGAACACGGCCCTGCTGGCGATCGGCACGGTGCTCGCGGGCTGGATGGGCACGACCGGCGCGTCGATGCTGCTGATCCGCCCCATGATCCGCGCCAACGACGATCGCGGGCACAAGATCCACGTCTTCGTGTTCTTCATCTTCCTGGTATCGAACATCGGCGGCGCGCTGACGCCTCTCGGCGATCCGCCGCTGTTCCTGGGTTTCCTCAAGGGCGTCGGCTTCTTCTGGACGACGGAGCACCTGTTCGCCGAGATGCTGGTCTGCGCCATCGTCCTGCTGGCGCTGTTCTACGCCATCGACAGCTACTGGTACCGCAAGGAAGGCCGCAAGAAACCCGACCCGACTCCCGAGACGCCGGTGCGGATCGAAGGCGGCGTGAACGTCATCCTGCTCGCAGCCATCGTGGGGGCGGTGCTGGCCAGCGGCACCTGGACTCCCGGCATCCACTTCACCGTCTTCCACGTGACGCTCGAACTGCAGAACGTCCTGCGCGACCTGGCGCTGGTGGCGATCTGTTTCCTCTCGCTGCGCCTGACCTCGCGCGCGTCTCGCGTCGCAAACGGCTTCAGCTGGGGGCCGATGCTGGAAGTGGCCAAGCTGTTCGCCGGCATCTTCATCACCATCGCGCCAGCGCTGGCCATCCTGCGGGCCGGCAAGGATGGCGTGCTGGCGCCCCTGGTCGCCCTGGTAACCGGCCCCGACGGCCAGCCCAACGATATCTGGTACTTCTGGCTGTCAGGCATCCTGTCGAGCTTCCTCGACAATGCGCCGACCTATCTCGTCTTCTTCAACCTGGCCGGTGGCGATGCGAATCTGCTGATGGGTCCCCTTGCCAGCACGCTGGCGGCTATTTCCTGCGGCGCGGTGTTCATGGGCGCCAACTCCTATATCGGCAACGCGCCCAACTTCATGGTCAAGGCGGTGGTCGAGGAGAGCGGAATCCGCATGCCGAGCTTCTTCGGCTACATGGCCTGGTCGTGCGGCATTCTGCTGCCGCTGTTCGTGCTGCTGACCCTCATTTTCTTCCGCTGAAGCGAGAGCCCCCGCAAAATCGCCCGTATTGGCAAGGATAGAACGGACAAGACATCGCAGGATCGGCTTGGCGCCTTTGCTGCAGGTTCACGTTTTCTCTGGCCTCAGGTAAACCCCAAGGCTCGCCCTCCCGCTCCGAGGACGCCAAGCATCGGGGCGACAAGCTCTAGAACCGCCTCGTGGCCCACGCCGTAAGCGCCTTCTCCTACAGATCCGACCGCATGTCGCCCGTCGCGCTCGCGCTGGCGATCCTGATGCATGCCCTCGTGGCGGCGGCACTGTGGTGGATGGCGCAGCAGAAGCCGCCGGTGCCGCCGGTCGAGGAAGCGATCACCGTCTCCTTCGAGCAGCCCAAGCCGCCGGAACCGCCCCCGCCCGAGCCGGCTCCGAAACCGCCTGCGGCCCAGCCCAAGCAGATTCCGCCCCCCCAGGCGTTGCCGCCGATCGACCTCGGCGTGCGCCCGCCTGCACCCGTCACGGGGGACCGTCCGACCCAGGCACCCCCGACCGACCAGGTGTCGAAGCAGCCGCCGGCGCCGCCGCCGCCGCCCGAAAGCAAAGAGCCGCCGGATCTGCTGCCTCAGCCGGAAGTCGCGCCGCCCACGCCCGCACCCCCGGCCGAGGCGCGCGCCGCGCCAACGCCGGCCCCAGCCCCTACTGCGGCCCCCACGCCGACATTGGCCGACAGGCCCACGCCGGAGCCCCCGACAGCGCAGGGGCTGAAGAAGGCGCCGACGCCTCCGCCGACGCAGCAGGCCGCCCGCTCACCCGACCCGCCGGTGAAACCGGCCGAGCCCGTCCCGACGCCGAAGCCCATGCCGCAGCAGCAAGCGCTCGCGGCCCCCCCCCGGCCGCCGCCGCCCGCACCGAAGCCCGAGTTGAAGCCATCGCCGCTCTCGACGGCGCCGTCACAGCGGGCACCCTCCGCCTCCTCCGCGGAGCGGCCGTCGGACCACCGATTCGTCAATCCGGCGGACACCTATGCGCGCGCCAAGGTTGCCGACAACTATCTCTCCGAAGTCCTGCGCAAGATCGTGGGGTACCGCTACACGTCGAGCACCCAGAAGCGGCAGGGTGTGACGGTCGTGCGGATCGTCATTGCCCGCGATGGCAGACTCCTCGGTGCCACCGTCATCAGTTCGAGCGGTGAGCCTGAGTTCGACGAGGGCGTACTGGCCGGCGTCCGTGCCGGCGCGCCCTACTCACCGCTGCCCGACAACATCAAGGGCGCCAGCGCCCCCTTCGATCTGCCGCTGGTGTCGGTCAGACGCTGAGGGAGATTACGCCGAAGAGCGCCGGGGGAGCCGCCTCTCAGTTCTTCTTGCTGATGTTCCAGGTCATGGCCACCGGCCCGGGCAGCCATCCTTCCAGCCGGTCCTTGCGATAGGCCCCGAAAGCCTTGTACTGGCCGATCGGGACGTAGACGCCCTGCTCCATCACGCGATCGGAGATGGCGAAGCCGATCTCCTTGCGCCTGGCCGGGTCGCCCTCCTTGAGGAAGGCGGTGCGCAGCGTCTCGATCTCGGGATCGCACGGCCAGCCGAACCATGCCTTCTCGCAGGTCGCGGCGGCGAAGTTGCTGGTGCCGGGATTGTCGACGTCGATCGTGATGTTGGTGGTGAAGAAGATGTTCCAGCCGCCCTGGGCCGGCGGCTCCTTGCGGGCGCGGCGCGAGATCACGCTCTGCCAGTCCATCGCCAGGACGTCGACCTTGAAGCCGGCGCGCTCGAGCTGTTGCTTGGCGACCGGCGGGAACTGGTTGGACGAGGCGAGATCGGTTTGATGGAGCATCGTGATCGGCGTGCCGTCGTAACCCGACTCCTTCAGCAGCGCCCGCGCCTTCTCCAGGTTGGGCTTGATCGTGAGGTCGCCGTACTCCTTGCCGTACACGGTGCCGCAGATGAACGGCGCGTTGCACACCTTGTAGATCTCGGGCTCGCCATACTGCGCCCGCAGCAGGTCCTCCTGCGCCAGGGCATAGATCGCGGCCTGACGCGCCTTTGGATTGTTGAACGGCGGTTGCAGGTGGTTGAAGCGCATCAGGGCTTGCGAGCCGGTCGCGTTCCAGCCGTACAGGGCGACGTTCTTGTTGGCCCGGAGCAGCGGAAAGAGATCGGGCGGCGGAGTCTCGATGAGGTCGATCTCGCCCGCGATCAGAGCATTGGCGGCCGTACTCGGATCTGGGATGGCGAGCCATTCGACCCTGTCGACCTTCACCACCTTGCCGCCCGCCATCATCGACGGCGGCTCGGCGCGCGGCTTGTATCTGGTGTTCTTGACGTAGACGACCCTCTCGCCCGCCTTCCATTCGTCCTTCTTGAAGATGAAGGGGCCCGAGCCGGTATAATCCTCGATCTGCTTGTTGGGATCGGTGTCGGCGACGCGCTTCGGCATCATGAAGGGTACGCTCGACCCCACCTTGCCCAGCGCTTCGAGGACGAGGCCGAACGGCTCCTTCAAGGTGAGGACGAAGGTCTTGTCGTCGATGGCCTTCATGTCGGCCATCGCCTTCATCAATACCTGCCCGTATCCGTCACGAGCGCCCCAGCGCTTGATCGAGGCGATGCAGTCCTCGGAGGTGACGGGCTTGCCGTCGTGCCATTCAAGGCCATCACGCAGGGTGATCGTGTAGGTGAGCTTGTCGTCGGAGACGGTGTACTTCTCCGCCATCTGCGGCTGGATCTTGAAATCGGCGTCCGTGGCGAACAGGACGTCGTAGATCATGTAACCGTGGTTGCGGCTGATGTTCGCCGTCGTCCAGATCGGGTCGAGGATCTTGATGTCGGCGTGAGAGACCATCCTGAGCGTCGTCTGGGCGGCCACCGGACCCGCCAGCCCCGTAGTCACTCCCCAGGCGATCGCCGCGACTGCCGCAAACCTGTGCAAATGCGCCATCAAACGTCCCCTTTGCCAGTCACCGACTGGCCCGCAGGCTTCCGTTCCCGCGAAAAGGCGATGCAATGCCCATGCCGCGCACCGGGCTGCTCTCAAGTGCCGCCGCCGCTGCATCCTTGCGGCAATCGCTCTCCAGCCGAGGTAACGATCGATTTGATGAGCGCTAGAAGTCCGCGCTGAGCGACAGTAGGAACGTGCGGGGCGCCCCCATCGACAGGCCGTAGGTCGAATTGGCCGACGCCCAGTAGTTCAGGTCGAACAGGTTCTCGACGTTGAAGCGCAGCGACAGCGGCTTGCCGTCTGCACGGTCGAACGTGTAGCGCACACCGGCATCGAAGCGGGTCCACGCCGGAATGCTCTGCGTGTTGGCCGGATCGAGATACTGTGCGCTCGTGTAGATCGCTCGGCCCGAGAAGGTGAGCCCGCTCAGGAACGGGGCGTCCCATTCGGCTCCGAGATTGAGCTGGACGTCGGGAACGCCCGTCGCCTTCTTGCCGCTGGTCAGTGCCGATCCGGTATTCACCAGCACGCCGTTGGTGAGCGCGATGCCGCCAAGCGCGCGAAGACCGGGCATGGGCTCGCCGAACACGTTGATTTCGAGGCCCTGATTGCGCTGCATGCCATCGACGCTGAACGCGGCCGTCGTCGGATTGGTGATGCCGGCGGGTTGCTCGATCTGAAACAAGGCCAGCGTCGTGGTCAGGCGACCGAAGTCGACTTTGACGCCCAGCTCGAACTGCGTCGACTTGATGGGCGCGAAGACCTGGCCGGCATTGGCGGTACCGGCGGGCGCGGTGGGTCCCTGCTGCAAGCCCTGCATGTAGTTGCCGTATACGGAGACGTTCTGCCAGGGCTTCGCGATGAAGCCGACACCCGGCGTCACTGCGCTCTGGTCGTAGCTCGACGTGACGGTGCCGGCAGCATTGAAGTTGTCGATCCGGATGCGCTGGTAGCGGCCGCCGAGGATGAGCTGGATCCGTTCGTCGGCGGCCGAGATGACATCGGCGAAAGCCACGCTCGTGAGATCGCGGTCATTGACCTTCGGTGGCGACGGCAGGGTGATGTTCGGATTGTTGACGAAGGTCGGGAGATAGAGATTGGACGCCGTGTTGAGGATCGGCGAGTAGAGCGAGTAGCCCGTCCCCGCCAGCCGGGTGCCGGCCAGCGACACGGAGTGATCGAGCAACCCCGTGCGCAGTCGTCCACGGATGCCGACTTCCTGCGTGTTCAGGTCTGTTCGAGACGGGAACATCGCCACGGTGTCGACCAGGTTTCCGTTCGCGTTGTTGACGTTCGCGAAGCCTGTCAGGCCCTCGAACCGGTTGGTCCTCGCCCCCGCGCCGCCGAACATCGTCCAGCCCGACGAGATATCGAACTCGGCACGCGCCACGCCGAAGATGTCCTCCGTATTGACGAAGGTCCAGGGCTGGAACCAGTTGGCGCGCCCGCCAGGCGCCAGCGGCACGGCGAGCCCCGCCGCGACATAGGTCGGGCGTTGCGGTGCGTTGACGTTCTGCTTCTGGTAACCGAAATCGAGCGAGGCGCGGAAGCGTTCGCCGCGGAAGTCGGCGCCGAACACCGAGGCGATGACCTCCTGGGTCTGGCGATCGACGGGCGTGTTGCCCGCGCGGAACACGCCATTGTAACGCAATCCGAACACCTTGTCGGCGCCGTAGCGCCGGCCGAAGTCGAAATTGCCGCCGAACTGCCCGCTGGAACCGTAGCCGGCCGTGAGCCGCGTGAGGTCCTCGTTCGCCGCGCGCTTCGGCACGAGATTGACCACACCGCCGACGCTACCGAACGGCGACATGCCGTTCAGCATCGCACTGGTGCCCTTCAGCACTTCGACGCGTTCCAGATACTCGGGCGTCACGGTCAGCGCCGGCGCTGTCCCGAACATGCCGTTGAACGCGAAGTCCTGACTGCTCAGCGGAAAGCCGCGGACGACGAGCGGCGTGGTGTAACTCACCGCCGGCCAGGAAATACGCACGGACGGATCGTTGGCGACGACGTCGGCGATGCTGCGCGCCTGCTGGTCGCGGATCAGCTGCGCGGTATAGCTGGTCTGGTTGAACGGCGTGTCCATCACGTCGCGCTCGCCGAGCAGGCCGACCTGCGATCCCTTGCCGACCTGGCCGCCGGCATAGGGAGGCGGCAGATTGTCGATCGTCGGCTGCGGTGGAACGGAGTAGCCCTGCACCTGCACGGGATCGAGCTGAAGCGCGCCCGAAGACACATTCGGCTTCTGCAGCGTCAACGTGTTGCCCATGATGCGCGGGATCAGCCCGGTGCCGTTCAACAGCCGCTCCAGTGCAACGTCCACGGCGAAGGTCCCTGTGACTCCGGCCGTCGTGATGCCCTGCATGACCGCCGGATCGACAGAGACCTGTAATCCCGCCTGCCTGCCGAACAGCGTGAGCGCGTTGCCGAGAGGACCTGCGGGAACGGAGAAGGTTCGCTGCTCTCTCGCCTGAGCGGCGTCGATCGATGGCGTGCCCTGCGCCCGGACATCCTTGGACGACAGAATGACGGAGGGCAGAGCCGCAATCCCCAAGAGCAACGCCAGTCTCGACACCATGATGATCCCCCACTTCGGGATCGCTCGCGCAAGCGGCCTGCAATGCGACCCCGTGTGAGGAGAACGTCGGCGGCGCCGAGCTTTTCACGGAAAAGGAAAGCCCGACGAAATCTCTCAGTCCGCCGACACGATCACGAGCCAAGGCGATACCTGCGTCACGCTGATGTCGCCATGCGCCCGAGCCAGGGCACGCAGGGCCTCGACGGGTTCCCGCAATCGATAAACACCCGTCACGCGCCGCCTGGCGATTGCATCGCTCGCGATGACGATGACGCCGTTGAAGTAGGGACGAAGCTCATTCACCACAGCGGCAATGAGTTGATCGTGGGCAACGATCTCGCCGTGTCGCCACAGGCCGATCTCGCTTTCGGATCGAATGCCGTCGCGCAGGCCGCCCGCAGCATCGAACTGGAGCCAGCGTCCAGCGGCCAGGACACGCGAGAGAGCGCCACCATCCACACGGACGCGGCCTTCCGCGACTGCAACCCCGGTCCCCGTCCTGTCCAGGGAAACCTCGAACTCCGTGCCCAGCACGGTGGCGCGGACGTTTCGCGCTTCAACCTGGAACGGGCGCTCGGGGTCGGGGGTCACCCGAAAGAAGGCCTTGCCCGCCAGCAGGCGCACTTCCCGTCGCCCATCCTTCAGAGATACATCGATACCGCTCAGGGGAGCGAGTTCGACGGAGCTTCCGTCCGCGAGTGTCACCTCGCGCCACTCGCCGGCCGCCGTCGCGAAGTCCGCCTCCAGCCGGAGCATCCATCCCGGCAGGAAGAGCATCGCAGCAGATGCGGCCAGCGCAATCCCGATGCCGGCGGCGAGCAAACCGGGCACATGCTTGCGCCGCAACCGAGGCACCGACTCGGAGGACGTCTGTGGGCGTCGCGCGAGCGGTTCGCCGATCAGTTCGAAGGCTTGCGAGATCTCGGTCCACGCGGCTTCGTGGACCGGCGCGGCGGCCCGCCAGGCCGCAAACCGAGCCTGGTTCGCCTGGTCGTCGGGCGCCTCGCGCAGGCGAACCAGCCACTCGGCCGCTTCGTCGGACGCGCGTTCGCGGTCAGCCTCGGTTGTCACCGCCATGTACTTCTAAACGCCCGGCGTCCCAACTTTTCAAGGATTACTCGGTAGCGCGTCAATTTCTGCGGTCGAGACGCTTCTGGCAATGCCGTACGCCCTGCACGACCAACTTGTGGGCGAGACCGATCGAAATGCCGAGATGGGCAGCGATGTCCTTCAGTTTAGCGTCCTCGAGCCGGTACATCCGGAGGGCGATCCGCGTGCGGTCCGGTAGTTCCGACAGCGCTTCGTTGAGGATCGCGAGTTGTTCGCGGTGCAGGGAGTGCGCCTCCGGCGACGGGCTGGTGGACGGACGCTCCTCGACCGTCGCACGATCGGCCTGCGGGGCGAAGACATGGCTTTCGCGGGCTGCCTTCCGACGCCCGTCGAGCGCGAGATTTCGCACGATCCGGTAGAGGTAGCTCACCGGATCGTGCAGGAAACGCCCACTCCAGGCGCTGTTGAAGCGCAGCCACGCCTCTTGGACGACATCCTCCGCGAGCGCCTTCGAACCAACGATCGCCGCCGCATATTCGATCAGCGCACCGCGATGTTCGATGTAGAGATTCGTCGTTTCAGAAGACACGAGCGCACTCGAAGGACCGACCAGCGCCCATATGTATCGCAATTGCGAACTATTCGCAAATAGACGCACGACATCCTGCCCAAGAGTGGTGGCGATCGCGAGGGTCCCGCCACCGGCAGACTCAGCGCTCGTAGCCCATCAGCTCGAACGTCTCGCGGCACGATTCGTAGATCGCCTTCTTCTGACGGTCCGTCAGAATTTCCGCAGCGGGCCGGCGGTCGGCGCGCTGCACCGTTTTGGCGCGCGGCAGCGGGCCGTCGAACCGGAGTCCGGACTTCGCCAGAACCGCATTGAACGATGCGGGCAGGTCCTCCTGCCGGACGATCTCGTCGAGGGCGACCCTGCCGTCGATCGTATAGAGATCCCGGTTGTCGATCTCCTCCTGGGCGATCAGCTCGTCGAGCACGGGCTGGAAGTCGGCGGCGGGCCTCCCCATGAACCACATCTTCCAATAGGCCTGCGAGACCGCCTTCTCGTACGGATGCCGTTCGATGGTCCACTTGTGGGCCTTCTGCCAGAACGCCTCGCCGAGCATCTGGCGCGCCAAGCTTGCCGGCATGTGGTTGTAGTACTCGTTGCCGGTGGGATGCCCCTTCATCATCTCCTGGTAGTCGGCTTCGTCGCCTCTCTCGAGGACGCCCTCATGGTCGCTCGCCGATGCCGGTCCGACGCGGAAATTCTGCGGTCCGCGCCAGCCATTCGCCTGCCGGATCTTCTCGTCGTCCGGATGGACCGGCGTGATGATGTCGGCCTCGCCACACAGGCTGCCGAGCACCAGCTCGATCGCGGTGCCGGCCGTCTTGCGGGTCTTGATGAAGATGAAGCCGTGTTCGAATGATGCGATCATGCCTGGCATGCCTCTCTGCTCGTCTGCCACCCGCGCCCGGGGCGGATCTTCCTGCCGCGCGAGGCCCGGGAGAATCCGGACCTTGGCCTTCCTGCTCGCGAAGCTCACCTTTTTCCTCGGGCAGGCGCAAGCGATGGCGCAGGGGAGCGCGGACAATCTCCAGAACAGGGCGAACGACCCGCTGACGCCCCGGATGGCGTTCGAGTTTCACAACTATGCTCAGCCCGTGCTCGCGGAGCGGCCATCCAGCGGCGCCGACCAGGGATACTTCCGCTTCGTGCTGCCCCATGCCCTTTTCGGTGTCGACCAGATGATGCGCGCATCCATGCCGGTGGCGGCCAGCGCCTGGGATCCCGAGAAGGCGGTCAACGGCGTGGGCGACTTCACGATCTTCGACCTCGCCGTCCTGTACTTCGGCTCGGTGAAGACAGGCCTCGGGCCCCTGCTGGTCGTGCCGACCGCCAGCGCGCCCGCCCTCGGCACGTCGAAGTGGCAGGTGGGAGTAGAGGGGGTCGTGAGCGCCCCCCATTCCTGGGGCCTGACGACCCTGCTCGCCTCCTGGCAGCAGACCTTCGACGGAACGCTCCAGACCATCACCGCCCAGCCGCTGCTCTTCTACAATCTCGGGAGCGGATACTATCTGCGATCCAGCGGCATCGCGTCGTTCGCTCTCGGCAGGAATGCGGTGGTCCCGGTCGGGCTGGGGCTGGGCCGTGTCTTCGAACTGCCTGGCGGCGCCAGCCTCAACACTTTCGTCGAGCCCCAGTACTCGGTGATCCAGAACGGCCCCGGCGTGCCATCATTCCAGGTCTTCGCCGGCGTCGTCTTCCAACTTCCCGTCAGCCTTCGCTGACAGGACGAACGAGGCGTCACACCACCCGGAAGTTCTTGAACTGCCAAGGGTAGGACGTGTCGAGATCCTCGGGGAAGAGGTCGCCGAGGCCCCGCAGCAGGAGCACCGGTGCCACGACCTGGATCGCGGTCGCGTTGTTGTAGGGTGCGAGCTTGTGCGCGCCCTGCTCAGGAATGAGATGGGATGGTCGAAGTCAAGATGGAACGTCTCTGGGCAGTCATGTCGTCGGCGGATCGAGCAAGACCCAAAGTCGAGAGATCTTGCCGTTCTCGACTTCTGCAACGTCCGTTCCTGTCACGGTAACAGGACCGTCCTTGGGCCCGGCCTGCCAACGCAGGCTTCCCATTCCGTGATGTCCAACGGCCGGCGCAGAAGCCGCGAAGCTGAACGTGGGCCCGAATTGCTCCAGCAGCTTGCCCGCCACATCTGAGATTGCCGCGCGACCCGTCACGACGTTATCGGGCTCATACATCACCGGCTCCGCGACGAAGAGCTCGGCGACGGCCGCCGCGCGCTTCGAAGCGTCACGCTCGCTGAAACGCGCTCAAGATTGGAACGCAGCAGGAATTCGTAGTCGACTTTTTGTGCGTCGCTCATTGTCTCCCGCCCTCGCCTCTCGGTCCGCAGGTCCTGTCGGAACCATCGAGCAAGATATGTGCCCTACGTAACGACGCGACCTGAAAGTTCGTCCTGGCAGGCGAGTTGGCGAGCCACCTCGTCACCCAGAGTCGAGCGCCGATGAAACGCTCGGTCAAACCACTCGGAAGTTCTTGAACTGCCAGGGGTCGGACTTGTCGAGGTCCTCGGGGAAGAGGTCGCCGCGGCCCTGCAGCGGGGTCCAGTCGCTGTACTTGCCGACGACCGGGCCGAGATAGGGCATGCAGATCTCGAGGTTGCGCTGGAAGTCCATCTCGTCGGCTTCGACGATGCCCTCGTTCGGGTTCTCGAGCGCCCAGATGATGCCCGAGAGCACCGGCGCCACGACCTGGATCGAGGTCGCGTTGTTGTAGGGCGCGAGCTTGCGCGCCTCGTTGATGTCGATCTGCGAGCCGTACCAGTAGGCACCCTTCTTGTGGCCCATCAGCAGCACGCCGAGCTCGTCGCGGCCCGAGGTCACCTCGTCGACGATCAGGCGCTGGCGCTTCTGCTGCTTCAGGTTCTTACCGGCCAGCTCGTGCATCGACATGATCGCCTGGTCGCACGGGTGATAGGCATAGTGCACCGTCGGGCGATAGACGGCCTTCTTGCCGTCATGCACCGTCAGGTAGTCGGCGATCGAAATCGATTCGTTGTGCGTGATGATGTAGCCGTGGAACGGCCCCTCGATCGGCGTCCAGGTGCGCACCTGGGTGAGCAGGCCTGGACGATTGAGATAGATCGCGGCGTCGCAGCCGAACGTATGGCGCTTGCCGTCGGGCGGCATCGTCTTCTCGTGCGTGCCCCAACCCATCTCGGCGGGCTGGCCGCCCTCGGAGACGAAGCCGTCGATCGACCAGGTGTTGACGAACTCGCCCACTTCCTTCGGCTTGGGCGAAACCTGCGTGTCGCGCTCGGCGATGTGGATCACCTTCACACCCAAGCGCTGGGCGAGCTTGCCCCAGCCCTCGCGCGTGGTCGGCACCGCCGCCTTCACGCCGGTATCGCGTGCCACGTTCATCAGCGCCTGCTTGGTGAAGTGCGAGACCAGGCCCGGATTGGCGCCATGGGCGACCACGGCCGTCGTGCCGCCCTTGTGACGGGCCTTGAGCTTCATCATCGTGTCGCGCAACGCGTAGTTCGAGCGGCGCGAGACCGACAGGTTGGGATCGGAATAGCCGCCCGGCCAGGGCTCGATGCAGGTGTCGAGGTAGAGCACGCCCTTCTTCTGGCAAAGCTCGATCAGCGCCGTCGAGGCGACCTCGACCGAGAGATTGAGCAGGAAGTCGCCCTGGCCCAGCCGGTTGTCGAGGGTCGAACGGACGTTGGACTCGGTCAGGCGCTTTTCGACGAACTCGACGCCGAAGCGCTCGGCCTCGTCCTCGCCGCCGCGCATGTCGTCGGTGATGATGGTGATCTGCTCGGGCTTGATGCCGATATGACGGAGGATCAGAGGCAGCACGCCCTGGCCGATCGAGCCGAAGCCCACCATGACCAGGCGGCCATGGAAATCGAGGTACTTCTTCGTCGAGGGCTTGCGCGCAGTCTTCTTCGCCATTTCAGCGTCCCCGTTCCTTTGTTGAGCAGTCAGTAAAAACAGCAACGGGGCCTTTCTCAAGGCCCCGTCGTTCCGTACGCCCGAATTGTGTCAGTTCAGATGCAAACCGCCTTGAGCGGCGAGAAGCCGTTGAACGCGACCGAGGAGTAGGTCGTCGTGTAGGCGCCGGTCGAGAGAATCTCGACCTTGTCGCCCGGCTTCAGGGACAGAGGCATTTTGTACTCCGTCTTTTCATAGAGGATATCGGCCGAGTCGCAGGTCGGGCCGGCGAGCACCACGGGGCCCATGCGCGTGCCCTCGCCGGGCGTGCGCAGCCGGTACTTGATGCTCTCGTCCATCGTCTCTGCGAGGCCCGAGAACTTGCCGATGTCGAGGTAGACCCAGCGCTTGCGGTCACCGGCGGCCTTGCGCGAGACCAGCACGACCTCGCTCTGGATCACGCCGGCATCGCCCACCATGGACCGGCCCGGCTCGATGATGACCTCGGGCATGCGGTTGCCGAAGTGGCGCACCAGCGCGCGGGTGACCGCATCGCAATAGGCCTCGATGCCGCTCACTTCGGAGCGATAGCGCGCCGGGAAGCCGCCACCCAGATTGACCATGCGCAGGTCCACGCCCGCTTCGGCCAGGGCGAAGAACATCTGCGAGACCTGGCCCAGCGCCTTGTCCCACTGATCGAGGTCGGTCTGCTGGCTGCCGACATGGAAGGAGATGCCGTAGGCGTCGAGGCCCCAGTCCTTGGCCTTGCGCAGCAGGTCCTTGGCCATCTCGGGCGCACAGCCGAACTTCTTGCTGAGCGGCCACTCGGCACCGCCGCAATCGACCAGCACACGGCAGAACACGCGGGCGCCCGGCGCCACGCGGGCAAGCTTCTGCAGCTCCGCCTCGCTGTCGAAGGCGAACAGGCGCACGCCCTGCTGGTAGGCCCAGGCGATGTCCTTTTCCTTCTTGATCGTGTTGCCGAAGGAGACGCGGTCCATGGCGACGCCGGTCGCCTGGATCATCTCGATCTCGCCACGGCTCGCGGTGTCGAACTTCGACCCCGCCGTGGCCAGACGAGCCAACACCTGTGCGGCCGGATTGGCCTTCACGGCGTAGAAGATGTGCGCCGTCGGCAGCAGCTCGCGCATGCGGCGAAAATTGTTCTCGACCACGTCGAGGTCGATCACGAGGCAGGGGGTCTCGGGCTGCTGCTCGCGGAGATAACGGAAAATACGCTCGGTCATCGCTGGGGGGTTCCCCGTCTGGATAGTCAGCTTGTCGGAAGAGATCGAACGACGACGTACGGCGCCGGGCGCGGCGCGATACGTCAGCCGATACTCGACTGAGCTAAGATCCGTTTATGCGGCTGAGCGAGGAAGGAGGCCCGAGCGAGGGTCGGGCAAATGACATAATAGCGGGGAACGCGCCCCGCGCGGTATGCAACCATCTCAGAAGCTCCTTCCCGGACCCGGCTCGAAACCGGCACTGCCAAAAAGAACACTTTCCGTCGTTGCGTAACCACAGAGGGCCAGCGGCACGTGCGTTGGGCGTCTTGTATGGGTGCTATCTACAACTAATCGACATGGTTACAAGTGGAATCTGTCCCGTCCCGAAATTTTCGGGGCGCTCGTTACGCTGGCACGACGGGACCGCGTCAGACGCGCGGCACCGACGA
Source organism: Reyranella sp. (assembly GCF_965249915.1). Classification (GTDB taxonomy): domain Bacteria; phylum Pseudomonadota; class Alphaproteobacteria; order Reyranellales; family Reyranellaceae; genus Reyranella. The sequence goes on along the minus strand of NZ_OZ252257.1, from coordinate 5,706,737 downwards.
ACCCGGGAGCTTGATCGACGCGGCCAGCACGGTAAGCGGCACCAGCATCACCACCGAGCAGATCAGCGCGGTGCGGACGTCAAAGAAGTTGGCGATCTTCCCCCACAGCAGCGCGCCCAGCACCATGGCGCCGAAGAACACCATCTGATGGACCGCCATGCCGCGCGCGCGCATGTAGTTGGGCAGGATCATCTGCACCGAAGCGCCGTTGTTGGCGATGACGGTGATCCAGCAGGCGCCATTGATGGCAACGACGGCGCCGACGACGATCGGCGTCATGGCCAGCGCCGCCACCAGGGTGGCGGCGGCCGAGACGCCCATCGCCCAGATGTTGGCGCGATCGGCCCCGAGCAGGCGGTTCACCATCGGCAGCGAAAAGGCCGCGGCGACGGCGCCGATGCCGAACACGCCGTAGAGGATGCCGAAGGTGAACTCGTCGAGGCCCAGCTCGAAGCGACCGATCACCGGCAGCAGAGTGCCCATGGCGATGCCCGGCACGAAGAAACAGAGGCCGCGGGCGAAGATCGCCCGGAGTTCGGCCGAGCCGCGGACGAAGGCGATGCCGGCGCGCGCGGCCTCGCCCAGGGTCTCGCGGCGCTGGGCGGCGCGGGCCTCGGCCGGCCGCTTCCAGGCCCGCATCGCCAGGATGACGCCGACATAGGTGAAGGCGTTGATGGCGAAGAGCAGGAACACGCCGACCAGGCCCAGCAGGAGCTGGCCGATGACGGGGCCGATGGTGCGGGCGAGATTGAAGCCGGCGCTGTTCAGGGCGATCGCCGGGCGGAGCTGCGGGCCGGTCACGATCTCGGGCACCACGGCGTGCCAGGCCGGCGCGTTCATGGCGTTGCCCAGTCCCATGCAGAAGGACAGCGCCAGCAGGTTCCAGTGGTCGAGTTTGCCGAAGAAGGCCAGCACGGCCAGGGTCGCGGCCACGCCCATCATCCAGACCTGGCAGCACATGATGTAGCGGCGGCGATCGAAGCGGTCGGCCAGGATGCCGGCGAAGAAGCAGAACAGGAACATCGGCAGGGTGCCGGCGGCGGCCAGCAGGGCCACGAAGATCGGTTCCTGTGTCAGGCTGGTCATTTCCCACGCCGCACCCGTCGTCTGCATCCAGCCGCCGACATTCGACATCAGGTTGGCGATCCACATCGCCAGGAACGACCGGTTGGCGAGGGGCGCGAAAGCCGAGGGCGGCCGCGAGGGCGCCGGCCCAGGGATCGTCGGCTTCACCCGGCCAGCACCTTCTCGTAGATGCGATGGGTCTTGTAGTGAACCCCGCCGACGGAGCGGATGATATTGTTGGTCGCCTTGTTGTCCTCGAGGATCCAGCCCAGCTCGGCCGAAGTCTTGCCCAGCCGCTTGCCGTTCGCCCGCAGGGTATCGATGGCGATCATGGCGAGGCCGGCGCCCAGCAGCGGATGGTTCCGGAACTTCTTCTTCACGCCCATCAGCGGCACCCGGGTGCTGCCGACGCCGGCGATCTTGAGGCGCCACAGCAGCTTGGCGAGCTTCAGGGGCCCGAGCTTGCCGTCGAATTCCTCGATCGCCTCGTACAGGTTGGTGAGCGCCACGATGAAGGCGACGGTCTCGTCATCGACATCCACGAACACGGCGAGCTCGGGCACGATCACCGGACCGAATGCCTTGGAGGCATGGTCGATCTCGGCCTGGGTGAAGGGCACGAAGCCCCAGTTGTCGCTCCAGGCGTCGTTGAAGATGCTCACCAGGGTGCGCACCTCGGCGTCGAACATCTTCATGTTGGCCGTGCGCACCTTGACCCGGCCTTCCAGCCCGCCGCGCGCCAGCAGCTTGGCGCCGATCGTCTCGGGCGCGTTCTGGACGTCGTAGTCGTAAGAGAAGACGTCCTTGGCCTTGACGTAGCCGCAGGCCTCGACCCTCGGCCCGGCATAGGGCGGGTCGTAGGGCACCATCAACACGGGCCGGCTGTCGAAGCCGTGGACCAGCAGGCCCACCTCCTCGTTGACCGAGAGGCTGAACGGGCCGGTCGCCCGCTTCATGCCCTTACCCAACAGCCATCCCTCAGCCGCGACGAAGAGGGCGGCAAAGATCGCCGGATCGTCCTCCGCCACCAGGCAGCCGAAGTTCCCGGTGCTGTCGGCGTAGCGCTCGAGATGCGCGCGGTCGATCTGTGCCGAAATGCGGCCGACCACCTTGCAGCCGCGTCGCGCCAGGAAAAAGCGCACCTCGACATGCTCGAACAGCGGGTTCTTGCCCGGCGTAAAGGCTTCCCGGCGCTCGAGGTCGAGCGGCGCGATATAGCCCTTGTGGCCGGCATAGAGGCGCCTCGGCAGTGCGATGAAGGCGTTCAGGTCGGCCTTGGACTCGACCGGGGTGACGATGATGTCGGACGAAGCCATTGCCGCCTCAGGCTGCCAGCGCGGCCGGCGCGCCGCTGTTGAAGACGATGCGACCGTCGGGCTCGCATCCCGTACCATCGGCGGCGAGTGCCCGGATGTCGACGGCGATCCGCCAACCCGACGTCCCGCGCTCGATGCCGATGAGATGATAGCGCGCGCGGCCATACTTGCTTCCCGGCGCCGCCGATGCCGAGGTGACGCCGACCACCGGGACGGCCCCCTGCGGGCCCATGATGCGCGCCACTTCGCTGCGATGGTTATGGCCGTGCAGCACGATCTCGCAGCCGACCCTGCGGATCATCGCCTGGAAGGCGGCGGCATCGGTCAGCCGCTTGAAGCGTGATTCGGTCGTAAGCGGCGGATGATGGATCATCACGACGCGGCACAGGCCTTCGCGGCCGAGCTCCGCCAGCAGCTTCTCGGCACTGGCGATCTGCGCTTCGCCCAGGGTGCCGGTTGCGAAAAACGGCGGCTTCGGCAGGCCGCTGTTCAGCCCGACCAGCGCCACCGGCCCACGCCGGCGCAGAGTCGGAAACACCTTGAAGTCGGCAGCGGGCGGTTGGCCGTCGCCTGCGATGTAGACACCCCACCGGCCCAGGCTCTCGCGCCACTGCGTGGCGACGTAGACGTCATGGTTGCCCGGAACAATCGTGACCCGGTCGGGCGTCCCCAGGCCCTCCAGCCATTTCGAGGCGCGGGCAAATTCATCGGGCAGGGAAACGTTCACCAGGTCGCCGGTCAGCACGATGTGATCGGGCGCCTGTTTCCTGATGTCGGCCACGAGGCCGGCCAGCGCCTCGGGGCGATGGAGCTGCACGCGATTGCGCCACCAGTTGAAGTAGCCGGTGGCGCGCTTTCCCAGAAGATCGACGACGCGCGCCTGCGGCATCGGCAGATGCGGGTCGGACAGATGCGCGAGGGTGAACATGGCGGATGCGCCCCTAGCGGGCGCCGCCCACCACGCGCAGCGTTCGGTCGTCGAGGACGCCGAGCTGGCGGCCGATGCCCGTCATGACCTCGATCATGTGCTGGAGCTGTTCCTGCGTGTGCACGGCGCAGACGGAGCACCGCAGCAGCGAGACGCCGTTGGGCGTCGCGGGCGGCACGGCGACGTTGACGTAGATGCCGGCATCGAGCATCGCGCGCCAGAAGCCGATGGCGGTCATGCGGTCGGGCAGATGCACGCCGACCACCGGCCCGTGCTCGGGACCGAGCTTGAATCCTCTTGCCGCCAGACCTTCGTAGAGCGTGGCGACGTTGGACCAGAGCTGCGTGCGCAACTCGGGCTTGGCCTTCACCACCTTCAGCGCCTGGCGTACCGAGGCCACGATCGACGGCGGCAGCGACGCCGTGAACATGTAGGAGCGCACGGTGACGCGCAGGATGTCGAAGTCCGGATCGTCCGACACGCAGTAGCCGCCAATGGCGCCCAGCGTCTTGGAGAAGGTGCCGACGATGAAGTGGCAGTCGTCGATCACACCCGTCGACTCGCAGAGCCCGCGGCCGTTGTCGCCCAGCGCACCCAGCGAATGCGCCTCGTCGACGATCACATACGCCTTGTACTTCTTGCAGACGTCGATGAACTCGCGCAGCGGCGCGCTGTCCCCCAGCATCGAATAGATGCCTTCCAGCACGACCACGCGATTGCCCGGACGATCGCCCAGCCGGCGCAGGCGCGCTTCGAGGCTGGATGGGTCGTTGTGCTTGAAGCGCACGACCTCGGCCTGCGTCATCTTGCAGGCGTCGTAGATCGAGGCATGGCTGTCGGCGTCGATCAGAAGCTGGTCGCCCTCGCCCGCCAGGGTCGAGATCAGGCCGAGATTGGCCTGATAGCCGGTCGTGAAGACCATGCAGTGCTTCTTGCCGTAGAACTCGGCGATTTCCTGCTCGAGCGCCACGTGCTCTGTGTAGCTGCCGTTGGCGATGCGCGAACCGGTCGTGCCGGTGCCCTCGGCGCGGATCGCCTCGATCGCGGCTTCCATACAACTCGGGTCGAAGGTCAGCCCGAAATAATTGTTGGTGCCAACGAGCAGCGTCTTGCGACCGTTGATGATCGCCTCGGTCGGCGACAGGACGCGTTCCATCCGGATCTGGAAGGGGTCGTATCCCGTGGTCCGAACGTCGCGATAGGCCTCGAGCAGGCCTTCAAAGCGATCGAACAGGCCCATGGCTAACGCCGGGCGCAGAGCTTCTGGATGGTATCCGCGAGCTGGTCCACGGTATGGATCTCGGCCACCACGTTCATGGGAATCGAGATGTCGAAATGATCCTCGAGCTCCATCACCATGTCCATGATGGCGAGCGAATCGATGGTCAGGTCCTTGGCGATCACCGTGTCGCCCGTGATCGGCCGCTCGCCGGTCTGGAAGGGCACGAGGTGACGACAGATTTCGCGAATGACCTCCCCGCGCGACTGGCCGCTGACGCGGGCGCGTTCGAGGGTGTCGGTCATGCCGTCGGTTTCGACGATCATTTGATGGGCAGTGCGCAAAACGCTCTCCAGCGCCCGGGGGTGGGCGGTCACCTTGTGCCAGAAACAGCGATTCCTAGTGAAATGACAAATTGTTACGCCGTGTTTCACACGTCCTATAGCCAGTGCTTCGCGCGATACCACAAGATCGTGTCCCGGAAGCCGGACATGAGGTCGTAACGTGGCCGGAAGCCGATCGCTGCGGCCAGCCGCCGGTCAGCGACCGACCAGTCCGAATGGAAGATCTCGTTCACCTTTCCCCGGGTCAGGATCTGGGCGTCCGCGCCCATCACCTGCCGCAGCTCGTTCCAGCGGGCAATGACGGACATGACGCCCCGGGGAACGGAGAGGCGCCATGGGCGCCGGCCCAGCGCCGCGCCCGCCGCCGCGGCCATGTCGGCATATGTGTAGGTCCGGCCATCATCGATCTCGTAGGCCGAACTCGCGGGCGGGCGCTCGACGGTCAGTGCCAGCGCCTCGGCGAGGTCCGCGACGTGGATGAGCGACAGGCGGGCCGCCGGGACCCGCGGTTGCGGCGCAATACCCGACTTGATCGCTCGGAAATAGGCCAAGGTCTCCCGGTCTCCGGGCCCATAGACCGCCGGCGCCCGCACGATCGTCCACGGTCCGCTGCGGGTCGCGACCACTGCCTCTCCCGCGCGCTTGCTCGCGCCGTAGGCAGAAAGCCGCGGCTCGCGGGCGGCCAGAGAGGATAGGAGGACCAGGTGAGCATCAGGCGCCAGCGCCGACAGGAGGGCCGCACTGTCCCGGTTGACCGGCTGGAACTCCCGGTCCGCCTTCGCCTTGATCAGTCCGGCGGCATGGACCACTGCATCTGCCCCGTCGACGAGCTGGCGCAGCGCGGACTCGGAGGAAAGATCGCCCAAAATGAGGTCCGCATCGACGCCGGCCAGCGACGGCAGCGGCGACCAGCGGCGGACCAGCAGGCGCAAGCGCCAGCCGCGGCGCGCCAGGGCAGTGACGAGATGGGGGCCGACAAAGCCGGTGGCCCCGGTGACGGCGACCAACCTGCCCATGGCGAGCGGTCAGGCCGCCTCGGGTTTCGGCGCGTAGAGGCCGGCGAGGTAGTTGGCCTTGGTCCGGGCGCGCGACAGCTTGCCGGACGAGGTGGTCGGCAGCCCCATGGTCGGCGGCACCAGGGCCACGTCGCAATCCACTGCGATCGCCTCGCGCACGGCGCCGGCGACGTCGCGGGCCAGATCGCTCCGCCCCTGCTCGCCCGTGACACGGGCCAACACAGCCACGACCACCCGTTCGCCCTCGCCGGTATCGATCGAGAAAGCCGCCGCGTCGCCATTCTTGACGACGCGCTTGGCCTCGATCGCCCACTCGATGTCCTGCGGCCAGACGTTACGGCCGTTGACGATGATCAGGTCCTTGGCGCGGCCGGTGACGACGATCTCGCCGTCCAGCATGTAACCGAGGTCGCCGGTGTCGAGCCAGCCGTTCACCAGCACCTCACGGCTGGCCTCGGGCTCGCCGAAATAGCCGGGCATGATGCTGGGACCGGACACGAAGATACGACCGACCTCGCGATCGGCCAGCACCGCACCGTCGGGCCCGCGCACTTCGAGGCGGTGCCCCGGCAGCACGCGGCCGCAGATCACGAAGCGGCGCGCCCGGTGATGGTCGGCGGGGTCCGCCGCCGGCACCGCACGCTGGATTTCGGCCAGCGCGGTGCGGTCGACCGCATCGGTACGCACGCCCGTGTCGTGCGGGCAGAAGGTGATGGCGAGACAGACCTCGGCCATGCCGTAGCTCGGGATGAAGGCTGTCGCGTCGAAGCCGAACGGCCGAAAAGTCGTGGCGAAGCGCTCCAGCACGTCGGCCCGCACCATGTCGCCGCCGATGCCGGCATGCCGCCAGCTGCGCAGGTCGAGATCGGGCGGCACCTGGGCCGCACCACGACGCACGGCGAGGTCGTAGCCGAAGCTCGGACTATAGGAGATGGTGCTGCGGTTACGGGAAATCAGATTCAACCACTGCATCGGCCGGCGCGCGAAGTCCCGCGGCGTCAGGTAGTCGATCGAGAGCTGGCTGGCCAACGGTCCCATCAGGAAGCCGATCAGCCCCATATCGTGATAGAGCGGCAGCCAGCTTATGGCGCGGTCGCCTTCGACGACGTCGAGCCCGGCCGGGCCCACCATGCCGGCAAGATTGGCCATCAGGGCGCGCTGTGTGATCTGCACACCGTGCGGATGACGCGTGCTGCCCGATGAAAACTGGATGTAGCAGAGATCGCCGGCCTCGAGCGGCCGCAGGTCGACCGGCTTCTCAGGCAGCGAATGGAGCACGTCCATGCCGCCGTGGAGGCGGATGGCGGGGAATTCCCGCGCGGCATCGGCCAGATAGCCCGCGAGATCGTCGAGCCCCACCGCGGCGACGGCACCTGACGCCGCGAACTGGCGGCGCAGCTGGTCGAGATAAGCGTCCTTGCCGCCGATCCCGACAGGAATGGATACCGGAACGGGCAGCAGGCCCGCATACTGGGCGCCGAAGAAGGAGTCGAAGAAGCCCGGCCAGGTATCGGCTGTGATCAGGATGCGCTCGCCGCGTGCGAAACCCGCGCCGATCAGCTTTCGGGCAACGACCTGTGCCCGGTCGCGGATCTCGCGCCAAGGCATAGCCGAGAGCTGTTCGCCCTTGGCATTATAAAAGGTCACCCCCGTCTCGCCCTGTGCCGCATAGTCGAGCATCTCGGGCACGGAGGCGAAACCCGCGCGACGCAGGGGCAGCTTGGAATTGCGAGTGGGCAGCAGTTTCATCGGAAGGCGGGTCTCCTAGCAGAGGGGTCGAAGCCCCTCAAGACGGGCGCTGCCGGCCGGCCGGCCCAAGTTGACACACCCGGACCCCGGTAAGATAGTGCCCGCCCCTCGCCAAAACCCGGAGTTTCCATCCCGGAATCGTCGGATCGGCGGGGGTTTTTGATTTTTGAGGGAGGCTCGCTGTGATTACGGCTGTTATGCCGACGTACGGTCGCAAGGACGTCGTGTTCGAACGCGGAGAGGGCAACTATCTCTACGCGGCGGACGGCCGACGTTACCTGGACTTTACGTCCGGCATCGCCGTGAACGCACTGGGTCACTGTCACCCCTATCTGGTCAAGGCGCTGACCGAGCAGGGCTCCAAGCTCTGGCACACCTCGAACCTGTTCCGGGTCGGCAACGGCGAGAAGCTGGCCAAGCGGCTGGTCGAGAACTCGTTCGCCGACACGATGTTCTTCTGCAATTCCGGCGCGGAAGCCATCGAGGGCGGCATCAAGCTGATCCGCAAGTATCAGTACATGAACGGCCAACCGCAGCGGTACAAGATCATCGCCTTCCAGGCGGCATTCCACGGCCGCCTGCTGAACGCGCTCGCCGCCACCGGCAACGAGAAGTACCTCGAAGGCTTCGGCCCGCCGGCGCCCGGCTATCGCCACGCGCCGCTGAACAACACCAACGTCGTCCGCGACATGGTCGACGACGAGACCGCCGGCATTCTGGTCGAACCGATCCAGGGCGAAGGCGGCATCCGCGCCACCACCCCGCAGTTCCTGAAGGATCTGCGCGCCATCTGCGACGAATTCGGCCTGCTGCTGTTCTACGACGAAATCCACACGGGTTTCGGCCGGACCGGCAAATTGTGGGGCTACGACTGGTCAGGCGTGAAGCCCGATGTCGCGGCGATCGCCAAGGGCATGGGCGGTGGCTTTCCGATCGGCGCCTTCATGGCGACCGAGAAGGCGGCCGTCGGCATGGTCCCCGGCACGCACGGCTCGACCTATGGCGGCAACCCGCTGGCCACGGGCGTCGCCAATGCGGTGCTCGATATCCTGCTGGCGCCCGGCTTCATCGAGGACGTGCGCGAGAAGGGCGAGTACCTGAAGGGCAAGCTCGAGGACCTCTGCAAGAAGCACCCCAAGGTGTTCGTCGAGCAGCGCGGCATGGGCTTCCTCCAGGGCCTGCAGTGCGCCCCGTCGGTCCCCGTGGGCGACATGGTGAACAAGCTGCAGTCGCTGGGTCTCCTGGTCCCGCCGGCCGGCGAGAACGTGGTGCGCATCTTCCCGGCGCTGATCGCCGACAAGGCCGCACTCGACGAGGGCATCGCGATTCTCGAACAGGCGGCGGAGTCGTTCGAGGCGGCGGCGAAGGCCGCCGAGTAGCCATGTCGACTCCCAAGCATTTCCTCGACCTCGACCAGGTCGATCCCAAGACGCTTCGCCAGATCCTCGATCACGGCAAGGCGATGAAAAAGGCACGGTCCAACGGCGGGCACGACCAGCCGCTGGCCGGCAAGACGCTCGCCATGATCTTCGAGAAGCCGTCGACGCGCACCCGCGTGTCGTTCGAGGTCGGCATGCGCGAACTTGGCGGCCAGACCATAATGCTGGGCCGTACCGACACCCAGCTCGGCCGCGGCGAGACGATCGCCGACACCGCGCGCGTGCTCAGCCGCTACGTCGACATCATCATGATGCGCACCACCGTCGAGGACAAACTCCTCGAGATGGCGAAGTACGCGACCGTGCCGGTGATCAACGGCCTCACCGACAAGACGCATCCCTGTCAGCTCATGGCCGACGTCATGACCTTCGAGGAGCATCGCGGCCCGATCCAGGGCAAGTCGGTGGTCTGGTCGGGCGACGGCAACAACATGGCGACCTCGTGGATCCATGCGGCCGTGCAGTTCGACTTCGAGCTGCGCATCGCCTGCCCGGCCGAGCTGACGCCGCCGGCCGACGTGGTCCAGTGGGCGGAGAAGTCGAAAGGCCGCATCTCGATCGGCCACGATCCCGAGAAGCTGGTGAAGGACGCCGATTGCGTCGTCACCGACACCTGGGTGTCGATGGGCGACGAGGATCCCGACAGCCCGAGCGCCGCGCGACGCCACAACCTGCTGCGCTCGTATCAGGTCGACAAGCACCTGATGAAGCAGGCCAAGAAGGACGCTATCTTCATGCACTGCCTGCCCGCGCATCGCGGCGAGGAAGTGACCGCCGAGGTGATCGACGGTCCGCAGTCGGTCGTGTTCGACGAAGCCGAGAACCGCCTGCACGCCCAGAAGAGCATCCTGGCCTGGTGCCTGTCTTGACGACAAATTCCCTCCCCCCGGCGGATGGGGGAGGGGTAGGGTGGGGGCGGCGAACGTGACTTCCGATGACTGGGACCGCGTCCTTCCTTTTCAGCTGGACGCGCTCGGCGTGCGCGGCCGGCTGGTCCGGCTGGGCTCCGTCCTCGACGAAGTGATCGAACGCCACGGCTATCCGTTGGCCGTGGCCCGGCCGCTCGCCGAGTCGATGGTGCTGTGCGCCACGCTCGCCACCTCGCTGAAATACGACGGCATCTTCACCCTGCAGATCAGCGGCGATGGACCGATCCGGCTGCTCGTCACCGACCTGACCAGCGACGGGGCGCTGCGCGGCTACGCGCAGTTCGATTCGTGGAAGCTCGCGATCGCGCTGGGCACCGGCAACGAGGACGTTCCCGACGGCTACATCCCCAAACTGTTCGGCCAGGGCCGACTCACCTTCACCGTCGACCAGGGCCAGTATACGGAGCGCTACCAGGGCGTCGTACCGCTCGAGGGTGCGACGCTCGCGGACTGCGCCCACACCTATTTCCGCCAATCCGAACAGCTGCCGACCGGCATCAAGATCACGGCACGCCGCGACGACACCGACGGCGGGCATCGCTGGCATGCGGCATCCCTCATGGTACAGCAGATGCCCGAGTTCGACGCCGGCCGGATGGACGTCGATGCCGAGCAGCGCGAGGACGACTGGCGCAAGGCCGTGATCCTGATGGCCTCGGCCACCGAAAAGGAAATGCTGGATCCGGCGCTGCCCGGTACCACCCTGCTGCATCGCCTGTTCCATCAGGAACAGCCCCGCGTCTTCGAGCGCCGCCCCTTCGCGGCTCGCTGCCGCTGCAGCCACGAGCGCATCGACAACGTGCTGCGCTCGATCCGGCGCGAGGAACTGGGCGATCTGCGCGACAAGACCGGCCGCGTTTCGGTGAAATGCGAGTTCTGCTCGACCGAGTACACCTACGACGACAGCGATCTCGACCGCGTTTACGCGCCGGCCGCCGAGGAGCCAGATCCGTCGAAGAGCGGCTTGTCGTAGAACACCGACCATTTGACGTCGGCGTAATCGAGAACCGGACCGCAGCGTGTGAAGCCGGAACGCTCATAAACTTTCCACGCCGCGTAGTGACGGTCGCCGGTCTCCAGCACGAGGCGCTTCAGCCCCTCGGCCCGCGCCATCGCCTCGATGCGCGCCACGATCTGCTCGCCGATCCTGCGGCCGCGATGGCTCGGCCGCGTGTACATGCGCTTGACCTCGCCGATGCCGTTGCCGTGCCGCTTCAGCGCCCCACAGGCCACCGCCACGCCGCCCTCGCGTGCGATGAAGACGGTGGTGTCTTCATCGGCCATCTGCTCGACGGTCAGATGATGGCAGTGCTCGGGCGGCGTCAGCTCCAGCAGGACGGCGTTCAGCTCGGCAACGAGCGTTCGGACTTCGTCCTGAAGAGGCGTTTCGACGGCGATCGTGAAGGACATGGAAGCTCGGCGCCCTTTCTTCTGACGACAATCAGCCGTTCGGCATCAGCACCTGCCGGACCGTGGCGACATCCTGCAGGCGGTCGAAGCCTTCGTTGAGCTGGTCGAAGCCGATTCGCTGGCTGACCATGCGGTCGACCGGCAGCTTGCCCTGCTGGTAGAGCGCGATGAAGCGCGGGATGTCCCGCACCGGCACGCAGCTTCCCATGTAGGAGCCCTTGATCGTCTTCTCCTCGCTGACAAGGCCGCTCTGCTTGAACGAGAAGTCGGCGGCGATCGGCGAGAGGCCGGCCGTCACGGTCGTGCCGCCCCAGCGCGTTACCAGATAGGCCGTCTCCATCGCCTTGATGGTGCCGGCGAGATCGAAGGCATAGTCGACGCCGCCATTTGTGAGATCGCGCACCTGCGTGACATGGTCGACGTCCTTGGCATTGACGGTGTCCGTTGCGCCGAGCTGGCGGGCGAGCCCGAGCTTCTCGTTCGACAGATCGATCGCCACGATGCGGCCGGCGCCCGCGAGCACCGCGCCCATCAGGCCGCTCAAGCCCACACCACCGAGGCCGACGATGGCCACTGAGCTGCCGGGCTCGATCTTACCGGTGTTCACGACGGCGCCCACGCCCGTGACGACGGCGCAGCCGAACAAAGCCGCCACGTCGAGCGGCAGGCTGCGGTCGATCACCACGATCGAGCCGCGGTCGACCACGGCATATTCGGCGTAACAGGAGACACCCGAGTGATGGTTCACCGGCTTGCCGTCCATGTGCAGACGGTGATGTCCCGAGAGCAGCTGGCCCGCCGCGCGCGGACTGATCGACCGCTCGCAGATATAAGGACGGCCTTCGAGGCAGCGCCGGCAGCGGCCGCAGCTCACGTTGAAGGTGAAGCAGACATGGTCGCCCACCTTCACGTCGTGCACGCCCGCGCCCACCTCGACGATCTCGCCCGAGCCCTCATGGCCCAGCACGATCGGCACGGGCCGCGGCCGGTCGCCGTTGATCAGCGACAGGTCGGAATGGCAGAGGCCGCCGCCGCCCACCTTGACCAGGACTTCGCCCTCGCCCGGCGGATCGAGGTCGACTTCGACGACCTGGATGGGCTTCGACTTCGCGAATGGGCGGGGCGCACCGCAGACCGTGAGAACGCCGGCTTTCATTTTCATGCGATTCCTCCATCGACCCGGACCAGCGATCCGGTAGTGAAACTCGACTTGCTCGACGCGAGATAGAGCGCAGCCGTCACGATTTCCTCCGGCTGGCCGCTGCGCTTCAGCGCCGCCGTCGGGTTGGCCTTGTGCTCCTCGGGCCACGCCTTGGACACGTCGGTCAGGAAACGGCCGGGCGAGATGGTGTTCACCCTCACCTTCGGCCCGTATTCGAAGGCGAAGGCCTCGGTGAGCGCGTTGAGCGCCGCTTTGGCGCCGGCATAGGGCGCGATCTGCGGTCGCGGGCGCAGCGCCCCGGCGCTCGACACGTTGATGATAGAGCCGCCCTCGCCCGCCGCCATCCGGCTGCCGACCAGCGACATCAGGCGGAACGGCGCCTTGAAGTTCAGCGACACGATACGGTCGAACAGCTGCTCCGAGGTTTCCAGCGACGACGGGGCGAGCGGCGAGGAGCCGGCATTGTTGACCAGGATGTCGATCTTGCCGAAGGTGGCGTAGGCGGCCTCCACCATACCGTCTAGTTCGGGCCAGTTGGCAACGTTGCAGGCATAGGTTGCCGCCTTGCGGCCCATCCCCCGCACCTCGGCGGCGACCTTGTCGCAGGTTTCCAGCTTGCGGCTGGTGATGAAGACGTCGGCACCGTGCTCGGCGAAAGCCTTCACCATCTGGTAGCCCAGCCCGCGACTACCGCCGGTAACGAGGGCAACTTTGCCCGTGAGATCGAAGTGGTTGGTCATGATGAGAGGCCCGGTCAAAAAAGGATCATGACAGAAGCATAGCGTCAGTTCCTTGCTTAGTGGCATGTCACTTGCTTAGTCTGTCTTCGGAGCGAAACAGCAGGCCGTCATGAGCATCCACGTCGCGCTGCATCATCGGACGACCTATCGGTACGACCGACCCATCGAACTGGGACCGCAGATCGTGCGTCTGCGTCCGGCCCCCCACAGCCGGACCCCCGTCCTTTCCTATTCGCTGAAGGTCACCCCGGCCCAGCATTTCATCAACTGGCAACAGGATCCGCAGGGAAATCACCTCGCCCGGCTGGTGTTTCCGGAGAAGACCGACCTGTTCGAGGTCACGGTCGACCTGGTGGCCGACATGTCGGTCATCAACCCTTTCGACTTCTTCCTCGAACCCTCGGCCGAGACATGGCCCTTCGCCTACGATGCCTCGCTGGCCGAGGAGATCGCGCCGTTTCGCAAGCTGGAACCGCTGGGGCCGAAACTGTCGGCCTGGCTCGCCACGGTCGACCGCAAGAAGCAGCGCACCATCGATTTCATCGTCGGCCTGAACGCCCGTCTGCAAAGCGAGATCGGCTACATCGTCCGCATGGAACCGGGCGTGCAGAGCTGCGAGGAGACCCTCACCAGCGCCAAGGGATCCTGCCGTGATACCGGCTGGCTGCTGGTCATGATCATGCGCCACCTGGGCTTCGCCGCGCGATTCGCGTCGGGCTACCTGATCCAGCTCGTGGCCGACGAAAAGCCGCTGGAGGGTCCCGACGGGCCGACGCACGATTTCACCGATCTCCATGCCTGGTGCGAGGTCTACCTGCCGGGCGCCGGCTGGATCGGACTCGACCCGACCTCGGGCCTGCTGACCGGCGAGGGCCACATCCCGCTCGCCTGCACCCCCGAGCCGTCGAGCGCGGCCCCGGTAGAGGGGGCCATCGAGAAGGCCGAGGTCGAGTTCGATCACGAAATGACCGTGTCGCGCGTGCGCGAGACGCCGCGCACGACCAAGCCCTACACCGAGGAGCAGTGGGCCACGCTGCTCAAAGTGGGCGAAGCGATCGAGCGCGACATCGGCAAACACGACGTGCGCCTCACGATGGGCGGCGAGCCGACCTTCGTGTCGGTCGACGACATGGACGGGCCGGAATGGAATACGCTGGCGCTCGGCCCCGAAAAGCGGCGGCTGGCCGGCGTGCTGTTCCGCAAGCTCGCGCATCGTTTCGCCACGGGGCCGCTGCTGCATTTCGGCCAGGGCAAATGGTATCCCGGCGAGCAGCTGCCGCGCTGGGCGCTCGGCTGCTACTGGCGCAAGGACGGCGAGCCGATCTGGCGCAATCCGCAGCTCTATGCCCTGGAGTCCAAGCCGGTCGGCGCCACCGTCGAGGCCGCGCACCGCTTTGCGCTCGCCTTCGCGCACCGTCTCCAGCTCGACCCCGACTATCTTTTCCCGGCCTACGAGGACACCTGGTACTATCTGTGGCGCGAACGGCGCCTGCCCAGCAACGTTCTCGTCGACGAAGCCAAGGTGAAGGATCCGCTGGAGCGCGAGCGTCTGGCGCGCGTCTTCGAGAAGGGGCTCGAAAGCTCGGTCGGCTACGTGCTGCCAGTCATTCGGGATCACAATGGGCGCGGCCATAACGGGAGCGGCAACGGGCATGCACCTCGCTGGAAGAGCGGTCCGTGGTTCCTGCGCTCGGAGAAGTGCTACCTGATTCCCGGTGATTCGCCGATCGGCTACCGCCTGCCGCTCGATTCGTTGCCCTGGGCGGCGCCCGGCGACACCGACGTCATCGTCCAGCCCGACCCCATGGCGCCGCACCCCGACTTGCCGCCGCTCGATGCGTTCCGGCGCGCGCCGGTGCTGCGCCGCCAGGAGCCCGGCCTCGCAGCCGATACGGCCGGCGATGCCGAAGCGCGCCGCGAGGCGTGGCGGCGCGCGCTGGCGCCCAACACGGGCCTCGGGCCCGCGGTCGGCGCTTCGGCCGCCGGTATCGTGCGCACCGCGATGGCCTTCGAGCCGCGCGAAGGACATCTCCACGTCTTCATGCCGCCGACCGAGCGCATGGAGGATTATCTCGACCTTGTGACGGCGCTCGAGGATACGGCCGAGGAGCTGGGCCAGCCGATCTTCCTCGAAGGCTACACACCGCCCAACGATCCGCGCGTCCTGAACTTCAGTGTCACGCCCGATCCCGGCGTGATCGAGGTCAACATCCATCCCTCGGCGACCTGGACCGACCTCGTCGAGCGCACCGAGATCGTCTACGAGGAAGCGCGCACGACCCGGCTCGGGGCGCAGAAATTCATGATCGACGGGCGCCACACCGGCACCGGCGGCGGCAACCATTTCGTGCTGGGCGGACCGTCGGCCGCCGACTCGCCGATGCTGCGACGGCCCGATCTGCTGAAGAGCCTGCTGGGATACTGGCTGAACCATCCGTCGCTCTCCTATCTCTTCTCGGGCCTGTTCATCGGCCCGACCAGCCAGCACCCGCGTGTGGACGAAGCGCGCAACGATGCGCTGCACGAGCTGGAGATCGCGTTCAAGCAGATCGCGCCGGGACGACAGACCCCGCCGTGGCTGGTCGATCGTGTGTTCCGCAATCTGCTGGTCGACGCGACCGGCAATGCCCATCGCACCGAGTTCTGCATCGACAAGCTCTTCACGCCCGACGCCGCAGCCGGCCGTCGCGGCCTGCTCGAGCTGCGCGCCTTCGAGATGCCGCCGCACTGGCGCATGAGCGTGGCGCAGCAGGCACTGCTGCGCGGCCTCGTGGCCAAATTCTGGGACCGCCCGTACGAACGGCCGCTCAGCCGCTGGGGCACGCGCCTGCACGACGATTTCATGCTGCCGCATTTCGTGTGGCAGGACTTCAACGACGTGCTCTCCGACCTCGGCGAGGCCGGTTACGCGTTCTCGCCCGACTGGTTCGCACCGCATTTCGAGTTCCGCTTCCCGCGGCTGGGTGAAGTCGCGCAGCGCGGCCTCGAGCTCGAACTGCGGCACGCGCTGGAGCCGTGGCACGTGCTCGGCGAAGAGCCGGGCGGCGGCGGCACGGTGCGCTACGTCGATTCCACGGTCGAGCGCCTGCAGGTCAAGGTCGCCGGGCTCAACGAACAGCGCCATGTCATTGCCTGCAACGGCTGGAAGCTGCCGCTGCGCGCCACCGGCACGGCCGGAGAATACGTGGCGGGCGTGCGCTATCGGGCCTGGCAGGCCGCCAACTCGCTGCACCCGACCATCGGTGTGCACGCGCCGCTCACCTTCGACATCCACGATTCGTGGAGCGGCCGTTCGATCGGCGGCTGCACCTATCACGTGGCTCACCCGGGCGGCCGAAACTACGACCGCGTGCCGGTCAATGCCAACGAGGCCGAGGCGCGGCGGCGTGCCCGTTTCTTCGCCATCGGCCACACCGGCGGACTGTCGCCGGAACCCCGTCCCCTGGACAATCCCGAACATCCGCTTACGCTCGACCTGCGCAGGGCCTAGGGCCTATATTCCGCCGTCTCGAAACTTCATTCGTTACCAATCTGTTGCGGGCCCATGGAGTCGTTGCGCGGCCTCTCATCCTCGCCGGCAAGCGCGTACGACGAACTGGTCACCGGCCAGAAGTCGATCCGCTATCACTGGCAAGGTATCCTGAGCGTCATCCGCTCGCTTCCGGGCGGGCTAGGCGAACGCGTGGAGAGTGCTCGCCGGCAACTCGCGGAATCGGGCGCGACCGTCAACCTGCTGGACGATCGCGGCTCGGCACGCTGGAGCTTCGACCCGCTGCCGGTGGTCATCGCGCCCGACGAATGGGCCAGTCTCGAGGCCGGCCTGATCCAGCGTGCGCGCCTGCTCGACAGGGTTCTGGCCGATATCTACGGGCCGCAGACGCTGCTGAAGAAGCAGTTGCTGCCGCCGATGCTGGTCCACGCCAACCGGCAATTCCAGCGCCCCGCCCAGGTCACCGATGGCGCCGCGCCGCAGGCCTATCTCGGCAACTACGCCGTCGACCTGGTCCGGCTGAGCAACGGGCGCTGGCATGTCCTGGCCGACCATACCGAGCTTCCCGCCGGCGTCGGCTATGCCCTCGAGATGCGCCGCGTGCTGGCGCGCAGCCTTCCCGAAGCGTTTCGCTCCATTCCAGTCCGTCATCTCCGGCCCTTCGTCGACCGCTGGCACGAATCACTGCGCTCGATGGCGCCTCCCTCCGTGGACCAACCGAACATGGCGGTGCTGACGCCGGGTTCGCTGTCAGCCACCTATTTCGAGCACGTCTATCTTTCGCGTGCGCTGGGGGTGCCGCTGGTCGAGGGCGGCGATATGGTGGCGCGCGATGGCCAGGTCTCGATCAAGACGCTGGCCGGGCTGCGGCCCGTGCACGTGTTGCTGCGGCGACTCGACAGCGCCTTCGCCGATCCCTTGGAAATGCGCGCCGATTCCGCTCTCGGCGTCACCGGACTGGTGGAGGCCACACGCAGCGGCAACATCTCGCTCGCCAACGCGCTGGGATCGGGTGTCGTCGAAACCCCGGCGATCATGCCGTTTCTCGAGGGGCTGAGCGAACACCTGCTGGGCGAGAAGCTCCGGCTCCCGTCGCTCGACGTGTGGTGGCTGGGCGAGCCGGCCGCGCTCAGCTTCGCCCTGGCCAATCTCGACCTCATGATCGTGCGTCCCTGCCTCGGCCAGGACCGCGAGCCCATCGTCGTCGGCATGCTGGAGCCGGCCGACCGCAAGGCGCTGGTCGAGCGCATCCGCGCCCAGCCCGGCCAGTATGTGGCGCAGTATCCCATGACGCCGTCGCTCACGCCCAAATGGGACGGGCAGGCGCTGGTGCCTTCAGCCGTCGTGTTGCGCGCCTTCGTGGTGGCCGACCACGATACCTATCATGTGCTGCCGGGCGGCCTTGCCCGCGAGCCCGATGGCGACACCGCGTTACGCGCGTTGGGTCGCCTGCACGGCACCCTGAAGGACGTATGGGTGCTGGCCGAGGATGCGGCCGACGTCCAGCTGCCGACGACCCGGCGCTTCCACCAGCTCGCCGTCGAACGCGGCACCGCCGACCTCCAGAGCCGCGTCGCCGACAATCTCTTCTGGCTCGGCCGCTACATCGAGCGCCTCGACAACGATGCGCGTCTGTTGCGCACGACGGCGTCGCGGGTGGCACAAGGCGCCGTCGGGCCGCGCGACGCCGTCGAGCTCAGGCTGCTCGGCCGGCTGCTCGACCGGGCCAACCTGATGGACCACACCTCGGCGCTGGCTCCCCCCGAAAGCGCGCTGTTCCAACAGGGCCTGGCCGCCGTCGCGGCCGACGATCGCGGCCTCGCCATCGTGCTCGACGGCATCCAGCGCCTCACCGCCACCATGCGCGACCGCTTCTCGGTCGACATGACGACCGCCGCCGGCCCCGAGATGGTCGAGGTCCGCAAGCGCCTGCTGGCGGCGCGCGGCAACCTCGACCCCCTGCTGGCCGCGCTCGACGAGATCGTGCGCTTCGTCGCCACGCTCTCGGGTCTGGCGCAGGAGAACATGACGCGCGGCACCGGCTGGCGCTTCCTCGATCTCGGCCGCCGCATCGAACGCGGGTTGCACGTCATCAATGCCGCACTGGGCCCCTTCACCCTTTCGCCGATCGACTGGGACGCCGCGATGCGCCTGGCGCTCGAACTTTGCGACAGCACCATCACCTACCGCACGCGCTATCTCGGGCAGCTCCAGCCCGCGCCGGTCCTCGACCTCGTGATCCTCGATGATGCCAATCCGCGCGGGCTGGTGTTCCAGCTTCGCACCATCAAGGGCCATCTCGACTATCTGGCGCGTGCATCGGGCTTCAGGGTTCCCGCGCTGCCGGACTCGCTGGAGAAGGATCTCGAAGCGGTGGTCCGCCAGTTCGGCGGCGATGAACAGGCATGGCGCCACGAAGGACTGGCGCTGGCCATGCTGCGCGATGTCACCTCCGACACCGAGCAGCAGCTCGACAGGCTGTCGGAGGCGATCACGCGCGCCTACTTCTCCCACGTGCCTGCGGCGCAGGCCGTCGGCTCCTCCGGCGACTGATCGGCAGAGGCTGACCGTGCATTACCTGCTCTCTCACCGCACGACCTACACCTACGCCAGCACGGTGGACTCGGCGCACCATATCGCCCACCTGCGGGCGCGCAATTTTCCGGGCCAGAAGGTCAGCTCGATCAGCGTCAAGACGAGCCCGGTGCCGGCCCTGGCCGTCCAGCATCTCGATCATTTCGGCAACCACATCGACATCTACAGGATCGACAAGCCGCACACGCGCTTCGATATCGAAGTGCGGGCCGAAATCGACGTTCGCTTTCCCGAACCGCCCGCCGCCACCTCGACACCGCCCTGGGAGGACATCAGGGCATCTCTTCTGGGCGACGGATTTCCGCATCCGGTCGAAGCGAGCGAATTCATCTACGATTCACCGCTGGTGCCGAGCGTCGAAGCGCTGCGGGTCTACGGCGCCCAATCCTTTACCGCCGGACGCCCCATCCTCGAAGCGGCGCGCGAGCTGACCTCGCGCATCAGGAAGGACTTCGAATATCACCCCGGCGCGACCGATATCTCGACGCCGCTCGCCGACGTCTTTGCCGGCAAGGCCGGCGTCTGCCAGGACTTCGCCCATGTAGAGATCGCGGCGCTGCGCGCCCACGGCCTCGCGGCGGGCTACGTCTCGGGATACATCCGCACGATCAATTCCAAGGACGACATCGCGCTACGCGGTGCCGACGCCAGCCACGCCTGGGTGGCCGTGTGGTGCGGCGAGGCTGCCGGCTGGATCCATCTGGACCCGACCAACGATCTGGTCGCACACGAGGACCATGTCGTCGTGGCCTGGGGCCGCGACTTCTCCGACGTGAGCCCGTTGCGTGGCGTCATCCTGGGCGGCGACTCCCACTCATACGGAGTCGCCGTCTCGTTGATACCGACGCGTTTGACGGACTGAAGATCAGCCGCCCAGAAAGTCCTTCGTCCAGCGCGCATAGTCGGCGTCGCGCGTCACCTTCTTCATCAGCTCGGGGCTGGCCACGCCCTGCAGCTTCGACGGCTGCGTGCCGTCGCGCAGCGCCTTCAGCGTGTCGTACACGGCCTTCACGGCTGCGGCGAAAGGCTGGTGGCCCTGCAGGGCAATGCGAACCCGGCGCGCACCAAGATAGGCCAGGTCGGTGAGGTCGCCCGACACGCCGCCCAGGATGATTGGCAGCGTCGTCGCAGCGGAAATGGCGTCGAGCTCGGCGCGCGTGCGGACGCCCACGAAGAACAGCGCGTCGACACCCGCCGCCTCGTAGGCCTTGCCGCGGGCGATCGCGTCGTCCAGCCCCGTGATGGTGATCGCGCTGGTGCGGCCGGCGATGCACAGCGCCGGGTCCTGCCGGCCGCCGAGCGCGGCCTTCATCTTGGCCACGCCCTCGTCGATCGAGATCAGCCGCGGCGTGGTGGTGCCGTACGGCGTCGGCAGATCGGTATCCTCGAGGCTGAGGCCGCAGACGCCGGCCGTTTCGAGTTCCTCGACGGTGCGGCGGGCGTTCAGCGCGTTGCCGTAGCCATGATCGGCATCGACCATGAGCGGCAGGTTGCCGGCCCGATTGATCCGGTACGCTTGGCCGGCAAACTCGCTCAAGGTCAGGACGATCAGGTCCGGCGCGCCCAGCACGGTCATGGAGGCGACCGAGCCGGCGAACATGCCGATCTCGAAGCCCAGATCCTCTGCGATTCGGGCGGAGATCGGATCGAACACCGAGCCCGGATGGATACAGCGGTCGCCCGCGAGCAGTGCCCGGAAACGCGTCCGACGGTCGGTCCAATGCATGATGATCATCCCCCCCAATGCGCCTTCTCTTTAGCAAAGGAGGGGGCTGCCATGCAGCGATGCATTTCGACGGGCAAACAGGGCACCGGCTGCGTCTTGCCGGTCGTTCGCCCCGAGGCGTAGCGTGACGGCCAGGACGCGATGAAGTGCGCGGCATCCGTCCAAAACAAAGCGCACGGGGGAAATGCCATGTTCGATGTTCTCGACCGGCAGACCAAGTTGACCGGCAACCAGAAGAAGATCATCGCCGCGGCGGTGATCGGCGACGCACTCGAATTCTTCGATTACTTTCTCATCGGCTTCGTTCTCGCGTTCCTGATCGGGCCGTGGAAACTCACCTTCGGACAGTCGGCCATCGTACTGCTGTCGTCCGGCGTGGGCGCCATCCTCGGCGCCTACATCTGGGGTTGGCTCGCCGACCGCATCGGCCGTCGCAAGGTGTTCATCGGCACCGTGCTGAACTTCTCGATCGCCACCGGCCTGCTCTACTTCACGCCGGAGAACGGCTGGATCTACATCACCATCATGCGCTTCTTCGTGGGCTTCGGCGTCGGCGGCCTCTACTGCGTCGATCTTCCGCTGGTCCAGGAATTCGTGCCGGCACGCAAGCGTGGCTGGGTCGGCGGCCTCGTGACCTGCGTCATCCCGCTCGGCGTCGGACTCGGTGCGGTGCTGGGCGCCTTCATGGGCGCAGACCAATGGCGCCTGCTGTTCGCCATCGGCGTGCTGCCGTCGCTCATGGTCCTGGTGGTTCGCCTGTGGGTGCCGGAATCGCCAGTCTGGCTCGTGCGCCAAGGCCGCTACGAAGAAGCCCGCAAGTCGCTGGCCTGGGCACTGCAGATGAAGCCCGAGGAGCTGCCGCTGCCGCGAGCGCCGGTGGTCGAGCCGCCCAAGGTGAGCTGGTTCGACCTCTTCAAGTATCCGCGTAGCCTGCTGGTCTCCTGGCTCGGCAATGCCGGCGCGCAGACGGGCGTGTACGGCGTCACCCTGTGGGCGCCCTCGCTGTTCGTGCTGCTTCTGAAGGTGACGCCGCAGGAAGCCGCCAAGATGATGATCCTGCTCACCGTCATGGGGTTCCTCGGCCGCCTGTCTTTTTCCTACCTGTCGGACAAGATCGGACGGCGGGCCGGCGGCGGCCTGATCGGGCTGGGCGCCGGCGTGCTGATCATCGTGGCGGGCTACAACTACAATGCGACGATCATGGGGCTTTCGGCCCTGTGGCTGCTGCTGGCGCTGGCCTTCTTCTTCGCCGATGGCGGCTTCGCGATCGTCGGTCCGTACGCTGCCGAGGTCTGGCCCTCGCATCTGCGCACCACCGGCATGGGCTCGGCCTACGGCTTCGGCGGCATCGGCAAGATCATCGGGCCGCTCGGCCTGGCGTTGATCGTCGGGTCGAACAACTACCTGAAGCCGGACGTGCCGCTGCCGCAAATTCCCACGGCCTTTCTCTATCTGGGCTGCTGGTTCCTGATGGCCGGCGTGGTCTATTATTTCTTCGGGATGGAAACCAAGGGCAAGTCGATCGCGCAGATCGACAGGGAACTGGCGCCCGCCTGATGCACACGCATTTTCGAAGAGGATGATCGTGGATACGCTGATCCCGTCCGCCGCCGACCTCGCCGGCGACCCTGACCTAATCTCCCGCGCCGAAGCCGTGCGGCCGGCCGTCGAGGCCGCTTCCAACGAGATCGAGGAGACGCGCCGGCTGCCGCCCGCGCTGCTCGACAAGCTTCACGAGGCACAGCTGTTCCGGCTGCTGTTGCCGAGATCGTCGAACGGGATCGAAACCGATCCCGTGACCTTCTTCCATATCATCGAGACGATCGCCCGCGGTGACGCGTCCGCGGCCTGGTGCCTGAGCCAGGCCGGCGGGTGCGCCATGTCGGCAGCCTATCTCGACCTGCCTGTCGCCCGTGCGATCTTCGGCGATGATCCCCGTGCCGTGCTGGCCTGGGGCCCGGGTCCCAAGGTCAGGGCCGTCGAATGCGAAGGCGGCTACCGCGTAACCGGTGTCTGGGCCTTCGCATCCGGTGGCCGTCACGCCACCTGGCTGGGCGCCCACTGCCCGATCTTCAAGGCCGACGGCTCGCCGCGGCTCGACGAGACGGGCCGGCAGCAGGAACGCACCATGCTGGTGCGCACCGGCGACGTGGTCTGGACGGATATCTGGAACACGGTGGGCCTGCGCGGTACGGCGAGCGACCAGTTCGCGCTCGACGATTTCTTCGTGCGTGCCGACCATTCGATCACCCGCGACTTCGAGCTCGAATGCCGCGAGGCCGGCCCGCTCTACAGGATGGGTGCCGGCACCTGCTATCAGGTCGGCTTCGCGGGCGTGGCCTGCGGCATCGCCCGCGGCGCACTCGACTGCTTCCTCGACGTCGCCCGCAACAAGGTCCCGCGCGGCCTCAAGAGCCCGCTGCGCGACAATGCCGTGGTGCAGTCCAACCTTGCGCAGGCCGAGGTCAATCTCCGCGCCGCACGCGCCTTCGTGCTGCAGTCGATGGCCGGCATCTGGAAGGACCTCTCGGCGGGGAACAAGATCACCGTCGAGCAGCGCATCACCGTCCGCATGGCCGCAACCAACGCCATTCACAAGGCCAAGGACGCCGTCGACTTCGCCTACAACGCAGCCGGCGCCACGGCGATCTTCGAGAACCACCCGCTGCAGCGCCGGTTCCGTGACATCCATACCGTGACCCAGCAACTGCAGGGCCGGCTTTCCCATTTCGAGACCGTGGGCGCCTGGATGATGGGCGCCGATGCCGATCTCACGTTCGTCTGACCTGATCCCCGGAGACCGACCATGCCGCTTGGCCCCCTTCAGCACTACACGATCGAGCCGTCCAACCTCGAAGCCACCAAGGATTTCTACTGCGATGTCCTGGGCCTCGAGAACGGCGACCGCCCGCCGCTCGGCTTTCCCGGCTACTGGCTCTATTCCGGCGGCGTGGCCACCGTGCACCTGCTGGGCGAGCGCAAGCCGCGCGAGGGCATCGTCGTGCGCGGCACCGAGAAGAAGTTCGAGGACACCGGCCGCTTCGATCACATCGCCTTCGCCGCCAGCGACCTGCCCGGCGTGCGCAAGCGCCTGCAGTCGAAGAACGTGAAGTTCCGCGAGCAGATCGTGCCGCGCACCGGTGCCGCGCAGATCTTCCTCTACGATCCCGACGGCGTCGGCGTGGAACTGAACTTCCCGGCCGAAGAGGTCCAGGCGGAAGCCAGGGCCTAGTGCTCCTCTCCCTGGAAATCGAGAAGGTCGAGCCCCTCGCAGACGGCGCCGCTTTTGGCGCGGTGGGCGCCTATGAGCGCGTCATCGCTGTCGCCAGGGGCGAGGTCGATTCGACGGCGCCTGCGAACAGCGCCATAGCCCTGATCGACAAGGCGCCGCGCAATGCCGCCGGCCAGGTCGAGTACGCGACCAGCGTCTTCATCCTGCGTCCCAAGGACCCGGCACGCGGCAATGGACGCATCCTCTACGAGGTGAACAATCGCGGCCGCAAGATGCTGTTCGGCAACATCGCCGACGGGCCGCAGGGCGTAAACGATCCGAAGACCCTGGCCGATCTCGGCAACGCCTTCCCGTTGCGGCTGGGCTATACGCTCGTCTGGTCGGGCTGGGACCCCGACGCACCGCGCGCCAACATGGGCCTCGCGTTGACGGCACCAGTGGCAACGAACAACGGCCAGCCGATCGTGCAAACGGTCCGCGAGGAGTGGGTCTCGGGCACGCGGGTCGGTCTGCTGGAAACGTTCAAGCTGTCCCACGAGGCCGCGACGCTCGAACAGCCGCGGGCGCGCCTCACCGTGCGCGAACGCGCCGACGACGAGCCGCGCGAACTGCCGCTGAACCAGTGGTCCTTCGTCGACGCCCGCTCGATCCGGCTGCGCGAGGGCACGCAGGCGAAGCCCGGCTTCCTCTACGAATTCCACTACGAAGCGAAGAATCCCAAGGTCCAGGGCCTGGGCTTCGCGGCCACGCGCGACGTGGTGAGCTGGCTGCGCTATTCGCCCGACGCGGTAAAGGCGACGGGAGGTCCGATCACGCATGCGCTGGCCATCGGCTTCTCCCAGGCCGGCCGCTACCTGCGCAATCACATCTCCGAAGGCTTCAACCGCGACGAACAGGGACGCCGCGTGTTCGACGGAATCCATAGCCATATCGCGGGCGTCGGCCGTGTGTTCTTCAACACGCCCTTCGCCCAGCCGGCGCGCACCAACACCCAGCACGAGGATCACGGTTTCCCCGAGAACGAGTTTCCGTTCGCGACGGCGATGCTGAGCGATCCGCTGACCGGCCGGAGCGGCTCGCTGTTCCGGGAGGACGGCAGCGACCCACTGTTGATCGAGACCAACACCTCGACCGAATACTGGCAGAAGGGCGCGTCCCTGCTGCACACCGATCCGCTGGGCACGAAAGACGTGACTCTGCCGCAGAACGCCCGCGTCTACATGATCGCAGGGACACAGCATGGCGGCCGTGCCGGCGCCACGACCGATCCCGGTCCGAACCTCAATCCGCGCAACCCGCACAATCCGATGCCGGCGGTCCGCGCCCTGCTGGTCGCGCTCGACGAATGGGTCGTTTCGGGCAAGGAACCGCCGCCCAGCCGCGTTCCGACGCTGGCTGCTGGCACACTGGTCGAGCCCGACAAGACCGGCTTTCCTGCCGTGCCGGGCGCCGCGATCGTCCGTGCCACCAACATCGTGGCGCCTGCCGGCGACTGGGTGAAGCCCGTCGCTTCCGACAAGACCTATCGAACCCTGGTCAGCAAGGTCGACGCCGACGGCAACGAGGTCGCGGGCGTCCGCCTGCCCGACATCGCCGTGCCGCTCGCCACCTACACCGGCTGGAACGAGTACAAGCCGCCCTACCCCGCGGGTGAGATCGCCGACCGGGACGGCAGCTGCCTGCCGCTGCCGCTCGACAAGACCGCTCGCGAAGCCGCGAGCGATCCACGGCCTTCGATTGCCGAACGCTACAGGAACGGCACCGACTACGTGGCCAAGGTCCAGGCGGTCGTCGCGCAACTGATGGCCGAACGGCTGTTGCTGGCCGAGGACGCCGAACGCTATCTCGACCGCGCGCGCAAAGAGCCGCGCGTCGCACCGTAACAATCAGTCCAAAGGGAGATCAGGATGGGTAAGCGAATTGCGGTCGTCGGCACCGGAGCATTGGGCGGGTATGTCGGCGGCTATCTCGCGCAAGCGGGCCTCGACGTTACCCTCATCGATTTCTGGCCGGAGAACATCGAGATCATCCGCAAACGCGGGCTCGAACTCGACGGCGTGACGCCGGAAGAGAAGTTCACGGTCACCAAGGCCAAGACCATGCACCTCACGGAGATGCAGGACCTGTCGCGCCAGAAGCCGATCGACATCGCCTTCGTGTCGATGAAGTCCTACGACACCGAATGGGCGACGGCGCTGATCAAGCAGTACCTCGCGCCGGATGGATATGTGGTGTCGCTGCAGAACTGCCTGAACGAGGAGCGCATCGCAGGCGTCGTCGGCTGGGGCAAGACCGTGGGCATGGTCGCGTCGCTGATTTCGGTCGACATGTACGAAGCCGGCAAGATCCGCCGCACCGTCTCCAAGGGCGGCGACAAGCACACCGTCTTCCGTGTCGGCGAGGTCCATGGCCGCATCACCAAGCGGGTCGAGGAACTGCGCGAAATGGTCGGCATGATCGACAGTGCCAAGACCACGACCAACCTGTGGGGCGAGCGCTGGTCCAAGCTCTGCCAGAACGGCATGAAGAACGGCGTCTCGGCCGCCACCGGCATGACCGGCACCGACTGCGACCGCAACGACGCGGTGCGCCGTTTGTCCATCAAGCTGGGCGGCGAGGCGGTGCGCGTCGGTCAGGCGCTGGGCTATCACATCGAGAAGATCGGCAAGTTCGAGCCCGAACTGCTGGCGCGGGCCGCGGAGGACGACAAGGCCGCACTGGACGAAGTCGAGGCGATCCTGCGACCGGGTTCGAACACCAATCCCAACCCGCGCGCCGACATCCAGCGCCCCTCGATGGCGCAGGACATCATCAAGGGCCGCCGCACCGAGATCGAGTTCATGAACGGCTACATCGCCGAGCGCGGAAACTTCATCGGCGTGAAGGCACCGACCCACGCCAAACTCACCGAGATCGTGAAGAAGGTGGAGCGTAAGGAGCTGACGCCCTCCGCCGCCCTGCTCGGAGGATAATTTTTCCTTTTTCCGGCGCAGCAGGAAGCAAGACCTGCTTCGCCGGGCGCTCTATTTTGACAATCTGCTCTGTGTAATTGCCGGAACCTCGCGGCCATATATCCTGCTCGCACGGCGAGATTCGGCCTAAATTCTGCATGGCGATTCCCGTGCCCTAAAGGCTCGAGGGGGTTGTCGTGATTCAGGTGAAGTACCAGCGGTTCCTGGCCGGCGCGTTCGCGTCGCTGGCGTCCATCGCCGTCCTCGCGGGAGGCGCCGCATCGCAGACGGCGGTCACCAAGGGCGGGACGCTGATCTATCTGGAGCAGCAACCCCATACGAATCTCTATCCGCCGGCCGGGGGCTTCTATCCCAATGGCGGCGTCCTCAACCAGATCACCGACAAGCTCACCTACCAGAATCCGAAGACGCTCGAGATCGAGCCGTGGATCGCCGAGAGCTGGACGGTCAATGCCGATGCCACGGAGTACACGTTCAAGATACGCCCCGGCGTCACCTTCTCCGACGGCACGCCGCTCGACGCCGCTGCCGTCGCCAAGAACTTCGATACCTATGGGCTCGGCAACAAGGAGCTGAAGCAGCCCGTCTCCGAGGTCATCACCAACTACAAGGGCAGCGAGGTCGTCGATCCGCTGACCGTGAAGTTCTTCTTCAGCAAGCCGTCGGTCGGCTTCCTGCAGGGCACTTCGGTGATTGGCTCGGGCCTGGTGTCGCTGAAGACGCTGGCCCTGCCGTTCGACGCGCTGGGCGATGCTACCAAGATCATCGGCTCCGGCCCGTTCGTGGTGAAGAGCGAGGTGCTCGGCCGCGAGCTCGTGATGGAGGCGCGCAAGGACTATAAGTGGGGTCCGGCCAAGCTCGCCCATCAGGGCCGCGCCAACCTCGACGGCATCAAGTACGTCGTGACGCCCGAAGACAGCGTGCGCATCGGCGCGCTGCTGGCCGGCCAGGCCAACGTGATCCGTCAGGTGCAAGCGTATGACGAGAAGCAGGTCCAGTCCAAGGGCTTCATCGTCTACGCGGCGTCCACGCGCGGCGTGAACAACACGGTCGTGTTCCGGCCCGACAATCCCCTGGTCTCCGACATCCGTGTGCGCAAGGCGCTGCTGCACGCGACCAACGCCAAGGAGATCGTGGCGACGCTGTTCTCGGCCAACTATCCGCAGGCCAAGTCGATCATCGCCTCGACCGCCCAGGGCTATGTCGACCAGTCGGCCAAGCTTGCCTACGATCCGGCACTCGCGGCCAAGCTGCTGGACGAAGCCGGCTGGACGATCGGTCCGAAGGGCCTGCGCCAGAAGGACGGCAAGGAGCTGGTGCTCCAGGCCTACGAATCGCCGCCGCAGCCGCAGAACAAGGAGACGCTGCAGCTCGTTGCCCAGCAATGGGCCAAGGTCGGCGTGAAGCTGAACGTCCTCGCGGGCGATGCCGGCAGCCGTGTCGCCGACAGTCTCGACCCGGCGAAGACGCCCGTCGCGCCGGCGATGGTGGGCCGCGCCGATCCCGACGTGATCCGCAGCCAGTACTATCCGACGACACGCAACGTGCTGCTGCAGAAGGGCGGCGTCAGCAACAAGGTACAGACCTTCGTCGACGAGAAGCTCAACACCCTGCTGGAGGAGATCGCCGCGGCCACCGATCCCGTGAAGCGCCTGGCGCTGGTGGGCGAAGTGCAGGCCTACGTGATCGACCAGGGCTA
Source organism: Reyranella sp. (assembly GCF_965249915.1). Classification (GTDB taxonomy): domain Bacteria; phylum Pseudomonadota; class Alphaproteobacteria; order Reyranellales; family Reyranellaceae; genus Reyranella. Next base: position 5,677,706 of record NZ_OZ252257.1, on the reverse strand, counting down.
CACGATCCCGATCTTCGAGGAGCCGCAGGCGTTCGCCGCGTCGCCGAAGGTCAAGGACTTCACCTTCGAGGCGGTCGGTCGTCCGAGCTTCTACGCCACCTGGATCGCCAAGTAGGCGCAGGGCAGGTCATGGCGCGCTATCTCCTGGGGCGGGTCGGTCAGGCGCTGGCCGTGCTGGCGCTCACCTTCACGGCCGCCTTCCTGCTGCTGCAGGTGCTGCCGGGCGACGCGATCATGATCAAGTTCATGAGCCCCGACATGGGCCTCACGGCCGACCAGATCGCCGAGATCCGCGCCTCCTACGGCGCGGACCGCCCGCTGTGGGAGCGCTATTTCGCAACGGTCGGCAACTTCCTCACCGGCAATTTCGGCATCTCGATCCAGGCCGGCGTGCCGGTGAGCCAGCAGCTCGCGACCAACCTGCCGCCGACCCTGCTGCTCGCGTCGCTCGCCTTCGCCGCGGCCCTGATCCTGACGATCATCCTCGCCACCGTCTCGAACATGGTGGGCATGGAGTGGCTGCGCGCCGGGCTGCAGGCCCTGCCCTCGCTGTTCATCTCCGTGCCGGTCTTCTGGCTCGGCATCATGCTGATCCAGATTTTCTCGTTTCAGCTCGGGCTGGTCTCGGTCATCAGCCCCGGTCCGGTCGAGCGGCTGGTCCTGCCCGTCCTGACGCTCGCCATCCCGATCTCCGCGCCGCTGGCGCAGATCCTGATGCGCAACATCGACCAGGTGCTGGCGCAGCCCTTCGTCGCCGTCGCCCGCGCCAAGGGCGCCTCGCGCAACTGGGTCCTGTGGCGGCACGTGGCGCGCAACGCCATCATGCCGACGCTCACCATCGCGGGCGTGCTGTTCGGCGAGCTGCTGGCCGGTGCCGTCGTCACCGAGGCCGTGTTTGGCCTGAGCGGCCTGGGCGGGCTCACCTACCAGGCCGTCGGCAACCACGACACGGCAGTGCTGCAGGCCATCGTCGTGATCTCCGCCCTTGCCTTCGTCACGATCAATCTGATCGTCGACCTGCTCTATCCGGTGCTCGACCCCCGGCTTGGTACCAAGGTGGGAGCCGCGACATGACCGCAGAAACCGCAAGCGGCTCGATAGCCGACGCGCCCGCCCGCTGGACCACACGGTTCAAGCGCGTGCCGGTGACGTTGGCGCTCGCCTGGGCCATCGTGTTCATCGTGCTTGCATGGGCCGCGCTGCCGTCGCTCTTCACCGGCTACAGCGGCACCGAGGGCGTGCCGGGCGAGCAGCTTCGCCCGCCCAGCGCCGAGCATGTGCTGGGGACCGACGGGCTGGGCCGCGACGTCTACGCCCGCATCGTCTATGGCGCGCGCCACTCGCTGTCGGGTGCCTTCGTCGCCGTCACCGTGGGATTGATCCTGGGCACCCTGCTCGGCCTGATTGCCGGCGCGCGCGGCGGCTGGATCGATGCGGTGATCATGCGGCTGGTCGATTCGATGCTCGCCGTGCCTTCGCTGCTGCTTTCCCTCAGCATCATCGTCCTCCTGGGCTTCGGCACCATCAATGTCGCGATCGCGGTCGGCGCCGTCTCCGTCGCCCGCTTCGCCCGCCTTGCGCGCTCGGAAGTCGTGCGGGTCCGGCGCAGCGAATATGTCGAGGCGGCGTACGGCAGCGGCGGCACCTTCTGGGCCGTGCTCTACCGCCATGTCCTGCCCAATTCGCTGACCTCGGTCATCGCTTTGGCCGCGCTGCAGTTCGGCTCGGCGATCCTCGCTATCTCGACGCTGGGCTTCCTGGGCTACGGCGCGCCACCGCCGACCCCCGAATGGGGCCTGCTGATCGCCGAAGGCCGCAACTACCTCTCGCGCGCCTGGTGGCTTACCGCCGCGCCCGGACTCGTGGTCGTGCTGGTCGTGCTCTCCGCAGATCGCATCAGCAAGGCGCTGGGCAGGACCGCACCATGACCGTCACGCCCCTCCTCCAGGTCGAGGACCTGGCGATTGCCTACAAGACGGGCGACCGCGAACAGCGCGTCGTGCACGGCGTCTCCTTCACCGTCGCCCCAGGCGAAGTGGTCGCGCTGGTGGGTGAATCCGGCTCCGGCAAGACCACGACGGCCCAGGCGACGCTCGGCCTGCTGGCCGGCAACGGCCGGGTCGAGAGCGGCACCATCCGTCTGAATGGTACGGACATCACGAACTGGTCCCAGAAGCGGCTGGATTCCATCCGCGGTGCCGTCGTCAGCCTGATCCCGCAGGATCCCGGCAGCTCGCTCAATCCCGTGCGCACCATCGGCTCGCAGCTCGCCGAGGTCTTGCAGATCCACAAGCGCGGCGACCGCAAGGCGATCCATGCGCGAGTGATCGAGCTCCTGGAGCGTGTCGGCCTGACCCCGGCCGAGATGCGTGCACGTCAGTACCCGCACGAACTCTCCGGCGGCATGAAGCAGCGCGTGCTGATCGCCATTGCCGTCGCCCTCAAGCCGGCGCTGATCGTGGCCGACGAGCCGACCAGCGCGCTCGATGTCACAGTGCAACGGCGCATCCTCGACCTGATCGACGAATTGCGCCGCGAGAGCGGCACGGCGGTGCTGCTGGTGACGCACGATCTCGGCGTCGCTGCCGATCGGGCCGACCGTCTGGTGGTGCTGCAGAACGGCCGCATCCAGGAACAGGGGCCCGTGAAGGACATGCTCGCGGCCCCACGCAGCGCCTATACGCGCCGTCTGCTGGCCGATGCGCCGTCGCTCGGCAAACCGCGGCCGGCGCGGCCGGGGATCGAGAGCCAGGACTTCGCCATCGAGGTCACGGGCCTCACGCACGATTTCCCGGTGACCGGCGGCGAGGCCAAGTCGTTCCGCGCGATCGACAATCTCTCCTTCAAGGTTCGCCGCGGCACCACCCACGCGATCGTAGGCGAATCCGGTTCGGGCAAGACGACGGCCATCCGCAGCGTCGTCGGCTTCATCAAGCCGACCGCTGGTCGCATCCTGGTCGACGGTGTCGACCTCACCACGCTCAAGGGCGAGAAGCTGCGGCTGTTCCGCAAGCACATTCAGCTCGTCTACCAGAACCCCTTCGGCTCGCTCGACCCGCGCCAGACCATCGCCCGCATCGTCGAGGAGCCCCTGCTGAACTTCGAGCCGATTCCAGCAGCCGATCGTGCCCGCAAGGTGCGCGACATGCTGGCCAGGGTCGGGCTCTCCGACAGCTTTCTCGAACGCCATCCGCGCGCTCTGTCGGGCGGCCAGCGGCAGAGGGTTGCCATCGCCCGTGCCCTCGTCCTCGACCCGCGCGTGCTGGTTCTGGACGAGGCGGTGTCCGCCCTCGACGTCACGGTGCAGGCGCAGATCCTCGCCCTGCTCGACGAACTGCAGAAGACGCTGGGCCTCACCTACCTGTTCGTCTCGCATGACCTCGCCGTTGTCCGGCAGATCTCGGACACCGTGTCGGTGATGCACAAAGGCCGGCAGGTCGACGGCGGTCCGATCGAGACCGTCTTCGGTCAGCCCGACAGCGCCTATACGCGCGAGCTGATCGATGCCATCCCGGGCCGCGGCCTGCCGGCCCTTGGTGCGCCTGTACTTGCCGGGCCGCCCGAACTTCCATCAAGGTTGAGCCCATGACCACGTTCCCGATCAAGCGCCTCGGCTTCTTCACCCGCCTGCTCGACCAGGTCGACGCAGCCGAACGCTACCGCCTCGCCACCGAGCAGATCCGGCATGCCGAGAAATGCGGTTTCGAGTCGGCCTGGATTGCCCAGCACCATTTCCACGAGGGCGAAGGTGGCCTCCCCGCCCCCTTCGTCTTCCTGTCCCATGTCGCCGCCCACACCTCGCGAATCCGGCTGGGCACCGGCATCGTCACCCTGCCGCTGGAACTGCCGATTCGCGTGGCCGAAGATGCCGTCGTCACAGACCTGATGAGCGGCGGCCGCCTCGAAGTCGGCGTCGGACCGGGCGGCAACATGACGGCTTTCGCCGCCTTCGGCCTCGAAAGCGACCAGCGGCATGCGCTGTTCGATCACAACCTCGCCATGCTGAGGATCGCCTGGTCAGGGGGCCCGCTGCCCGGCGGCGACAAGCTCTATCCGTCGAACCCGACCCTGGTCGACCGCATCTGGCAGGCGACTTTCACCGTGTCGGGCGCCCGGCGCGCGGGTCTGGCGGGCGACGGGCTGATGCTGTCGCGCACCCAGCCGCGCTCTCCCGAGGCACCGCAGGCCTCGCTGGCCGACATCCAGAACCCGATGCTCGATGCCTATCTGGAGGCGCTGCCCAAGGGCGTCGAACCGCGCATCCTCGCCTCGCGCACCATCTTCGTGGCCGACGACCGCAACGAGGCGATGCGGCTCGCTGAGGCTGGCCTGTCGCGCATGCGGCACCGGCTGGCGGCCACCGGCAACTTCACCTCTGGCAGCCTGGTCGGCGACCTGATCAGGGCCATGGACGTGCATATCGGCACGCCCGACGAGGTGATCGCCTCGTTGCAGGCCGACTCGACCCTTCAGCGTTCGACCGATCTCACGATGCAGGTTCACTCGATCGATCCGCCGCACCCGTATATCCTGCGATCGATCGAGCTGTTCGCCGGAAAGGTGGCCCCCGCATTGGGCTGGGCGCCGGAAGTCAAAGCGGGGACGAGACAAGTCGCATGACAGACGTGATCGACAGCCTGGTGGGAATCGCCCCGGGCTCCAGGCTGGACGCCATCCGCGCCCAGCGCTCCGAGGCGCGCAAGCACGCGCAGGCGAGTTACACTTCGCTGTTCGAGCCGAGGGACCTGGGCGGCGTCAGCGCCGACGAACGCCACGCCATCGCGTCGTTCGTCGCGGGCCTGCACGGCGAGCCCAAGACGGATGCCTTCTACGCCGCCAAGCTGCCGGCTGCCTTACGCAGCGCCGTCGCCGCTGAAGCAGCGGCCGCGAAGACCGAGGGACCTTACGGCCATTTTCCAAAAGGACCGCTTTCGGTCGAGGATGCGCCAGGCCCGACCTGGAAAGTGAGCGATGCCGGACGTGCCGCTCTGGGAGCGCGCCTCGCCGCCGCCTTCGAGCACACCCACATGCTGGTGTTCCATCCGCGCGACGCCTCGGCGGCGTCGCTGCAGTCCCTGCTCGACGCCGGCTGGTCGACCAACGACATCGTGACCGTCTCCCAGCTGGTCTCCTTCCTGTCCTACCAGATCCGGGTCGTGTCCGGCCTGGGCGTCCTCGCGAGCACCCTATGAGCACCGACAAGACCCTCACGCCGCCGCCGCACACCGAGCCGGTGGTCTTCACCCGCGACATGCTCGACTGGCTGCCCTGGCTCGAGCCGATGGCGGAAGCCGACATGACCGAGCACCACCTCAAGAGCCTGGTCGACGCGGCGCGCGTGAAGTCGCCGTACTTCCGGCTGCTGGCGCGCGATCCCGACGTGCTGGAGGCCCGCACGCGCACCGACAAGGACATCTTCTACAATCCCGAAGCCGGGCTGCCGCGCGCCGAGCGCGAGCTGGCGGCGGCGGCGACGTCGCGGTTGAACGGCTGCATCTATTGCGCTTCGGTCCATTCCCGCTTCGCCGCGACCTATTCCAAGCGCGTGGACGACGTGCAGCGCCTGCTCGACGAAGGGGTCGAGGCCAAGCTGGACGAGCGTTGGGAGGCAATCGTCGCCGCCTCGGTGGCGCTGACCGCCCTGCCGCTGACCTTCGGCAAGGAGCATGTCGAGCGACTGCGTAAGGTCGGCCTCGACGATGCCGCCATCGCCGACCTGATCGGCGCCGCGTCGTTCTTCAACTGGGCCAACCGCCTGATGCTTTCCCTCGGCGTGCCGGCCACGCAGCCGAAGTAAAGCGAGAAACTCCGTCGTCTCGACCGAAGCGCGGAGCGGTGAGACCTACTCTCCGCCAAGAGCCAGCCAATCGTCGAGAAAAGGTCTCTTCACTTCGCCTCGCTTCGCTTCGCGAGGCTACGGTCGAGACGACGGATTCGCTTCAGAACAAAGAAAAACGCCCGGCGGATCGCTCCGCCGGGCGTTTCGATGTCGGTCTGGCCTCAGTAATTCAGGCCGTAGTAGCCGGGATTGCCCCACTCGCCCCAGTCCCAGTCGTTGTCGACGGCGTTGTCCATGCCGGTCGGGCTGTAAGGATCGTCGGCGAAGTTGGCGCGCATCGCCGTCGTCATCATCTGCTTCGACGCCTCCTTGATGTAGGCGTTGTAGTTGTCCTGGTTGCCCATATAGAGGCAGCCGCACATGGTCGGGTCGGCGTACACCCAGATCGGCTTGCCATTGTAGGTCTTGCGGACGAGCTTGTGCGGCGGCAGCTTCTTGAACGAGGCAGCCTGACCCGGCGTCTTCAGCGACACGACCTTGAAGCCGGAATCGGCCAGCATGTCGCGCTTCGATTCGGTCTTCGGATCGTAACCGTGACAGGCCGCCAACAGCCCTCCGATCGCCAGGATGGCGAGAATGGACCTCACAGGCTTCATCACGTCCCCCACTGTTTCCCTCAGGCGGCGGCCCGAAGGCCCGCCTTTGCATCCTCTTTGATCATGTCCGCGCCCTTCTCGGCAACCATGATCGTTGGGGCGTTGGTGTTGCCCGAGGGCACGGTCGGCATGATCGAGGCGTCGATCACCCGCAATCCGGCGATCCCGTGGACCCGCAGCCGATCGTCGACCACGGCCATCGGATCCGAGCCCATCTTGCAGGTGCCGATGACGTGATAGGTCGTCTGGCCGTTGCCGCGGGCGAAGCTCAGCCACTCGTCGTAGCTCTGCACCTTGTCGCCGGGCGTGTTCTCGAAGGCGATATACTTCGAGAGCGACGGATGGGAGACGATCTTGCGGGCGATCTGCATGCCCGCCACGGTGGCGTCGCGGTCGGTCTGGGCCGACAGGAAGTTCGGCCGGATCGCGGGCTCGGCACCCGGCGTCGCCGACTTGATGTGGATCGAGCCGCGCGAGTCGGGGCGGCACTGGCCGATCACCACGGTCATGCCGGGCTCGCGCTCGAGGTCGCGCTTCTGCGCCGTGTCGTAGCTGGCGTGCGCCATGTGGAACTGCATGTCGGGCGATTCGAGGCCCGGCCGCGTACGCACGAAGCCGTAGACGACGCCGGCCGTCAGGCTGAGCGCGCCGCGACCCGTCGCATAGTACTTGAGCACTTCCTTCACGAGGTTCACGCCACGCGTCCGCTCGTTCAGCGTGATCGGCAGCTTGACCCGCCAGTTCATGCGCGGCGCGAAGTGGTCGCCGTAATTCTCGCCGACGCCCTTCAGCTCGTGCTTCACCTCGATGCCGTAGCGGCGCAGCAACTCGGGCTGGCCGATGCCGGAATGTTCGAGCACGCCCGGCGACTGCACGGCGCCGGCCGAGACGATCACCTCGCGGCCGCAGCGCGCTTCCTGCTTCTGACCGTGCACCGAGTAGGCGACGCCGACGCAGCGCTTGCCTTCGAGGATGACGTGATCGACCAGCGCGTCGGTCACGATCTGCAGGTTCGGGCGATTGCGGATCGGGTCGAGGAAGGCGCGTGCCGTCGACCAGCGCTTGCCGTTCTTCATCGTCACCTGGAAGTAGCCGAAGCCTTCCTGGTTGCCGTTGTTGTAGTCCTTGTTCTTCGGGTAACCGCTGGCTTCGGCCGCATCGATGAAGGCATCGCAGAGCTCGTTCGTCTCGCGCATCTCCGCGACGTTCAGCGGGCCGCCCTTGCCGCGGCTGTCGTCGCCGCCGGGCTCGTAGTTTTCGGATTTCTTGAAGTACGGCAGGATACGCTCGTAGGACCAGCCGCGATTGCCGAGCTGCCCCCACGTGTCGTAGTCGAGCGGTTGGCCACGCACGTAGAGCATGCCGTTGATCGAACTCGAACCGCCGAGCGCGCGACCGCGCGGGCAGGGAATGCGGCGATTGGCCATGCCCTCCTCCGCCTCCATCTGGAAGTTCCAGTTGAACTTCTCGTGGTTCAGCAGCTTGGTGAAGCCCGCCGGGATGTCGATCCACATCGACTTGTCGCGCGGGCCGGCTTCCAGCAGCAGCACCTTGACGTTGGCATCTTCGGTCAGCCGGTTGGCCAGCACGCAGCCGGCCGAGCCGGCGCCCACGATGATGTAATCCCAATTGGCCATGACGCTTCCTCTCTCCCTTTGGAGACAGTGTAGCGCGTCTGTAACCCGGCGCGACCCCAGTTCATGCGCCTCTCCCCCCGCTTCGCGGCAGAGAGGGTTTCCTCTAGCGCAGGTGGCAGGAAACCTGATGCCCCGGGGCGATTTCGCGCAGCGAAGGAACGTCGACCTTGCAGCGCTCCACGGCATAGGGGCAGCGCGTGTGGAAATGGCAGCCCGACGGGGGCTTTACGGGGCTGGGCACGTCGCCCTGGAGCACGATCTTCTTCCGCTTGATGGCCGGATCCGGCACGGGGACGGCGGCCAGCAGGGCTTCCGTATAGGGGTGCTGGGCGTTGGTGAAGATCGACCGCGTGTCGGCATATTCGACGATGCGGCCGAGATACATGACCGCGATCTGGTGGCTGATATGCTCCACCACCGCGAGGTTGTGCGAGATGAACAGGTAGGAGAGCCGGCGCTCCGCCTGCAGTTCCATCAGCAGGTTGATGACCTGCGCCTGGATCGACACGTCGAGCGCCGAGACCGGCTCGTCGCCCACGATCAGCTTCGGCCCCAGCGCCAGCGCGCGGGCGATGCCGATGCGCTGCCGCTGCCCGCCCGAGAACTGGTGCGGGTAATTCTTCATCTGGGCCGGGCGAAGGCCGACCCGCGCGAACAGCGCGGACACCTGCTCCTGGCGCTGCTTGGCATTGGCGACGCCATGGACCAGCAGCGGCTCGCCCACGATGTCGCCCGCCGTCATGCGCGGGTTGAGGGACGAGAAAGGATCCTGGAAGATGATCTGCATCTCGCGCCGGTAGGGGCGCAGCTCGGCCTTGGACAGGCCCATGATCTCCTTGCCCTCGACCTTGATCGAGCCGGAGGTCGGCTCGACCAGACGCATGGCGGCGCGACCGGCCGTGGTCTTGCCGCAGCCCGACTCGCCCACGAGACCAAGCGTCTCGCCGGCGCGTACGGTGAAGGTGACGCCATCCACGGCATAGACCTGGCCGACCGTGCGGCGCAGCAGGCCCTTCTTCACCGGGAAGTGCTTCTTGAGGTCCTTGACCTCGATGACGGGGGGATTTGCGCTAACCATGTGTGTGCCAGCAGGCGGCCCAGTGACCAGGCTGCTTCTCCTCGTAAGCCGGACGTTCGCTGCGACACTTCTGGTCCGCCCTGCTGCACCGGGGCGCGAAGGCGCAGCCGGGCGGCAGGTCGAACAGCGGCGGAACGATGCCGGGAATTTCCTGCAGACGCTCATTCGAGCGATCGGTCTGCCCGCGCATCAGGTCGAGGCGCGGGATCGAGTTCATCAGGCCCACCGTGTACGGGTGAAGCGGCCGGGCGAACAGCTCACCCACGGTCGCTTCCTCGACCTTGCGGCCGGCATACATGACGATGACGCGGTGCGCGGTTTCGGCCACGACGCCGAGATCGTGCGTGATCAGGAGGACCGCCGCGCTGAACTCGCGCTGCAGCTCGACGATCAGCTCGAGGATCTGTGCCTGGATGGTGACGTCGAGCGCCGTAGTCGGCTCGTCGGCGATCAGCACCTTGGGATTGCAGGCCAGCGCCATGGCGATCATCGCGCGCTGGCGCATGCCACCCGAGAGCTGGTGCGGATACTCCTTTGCGCGTTGCGTCGGCTCGGGAATGCGGACCAGCTCCAGCATCTCGATCGCCCGCTTCATCGCCTGCTTGCGGTCCATGTCGCGGTGCAGGATGAGCGCCTCGGAGATCTGCTTGCCGATCGTCATCACCGGATTGAGCGACGTCATCGGCTCCTGGAAGATCATCGAGATCTCGTTGCCGCGCACGTCGCGCATCTCCTCTTCGGAGATCTTGAGCAGGTCGCGGCCGGCCAACTTGATCGAGCCCGACACGATGCGCCCCGGGGGTTCCGGGATCAGCCGCATCAGCGAAAGCGCGGTCATGCTCTTGCCGCAGCCGGATTCACCGACGATGGCCAGCGTCTCGCCGGCGGCGACCTCGAAGTCGACGCCGTCGACCGCCTTGACGATTCCCTGGCGCGTATAGAACCACGTGCCGAGATCGGACACTTCCAGAAGAGAACTCATGTACGCTGTCTCGGATCGAGGATGTCACGCAGGGCATCGCCCAGCAGGTTGGTGCCGAACACCGTGAGGCTGATGGCGACACCGGGGAAGATCACGAGCCACGGCGCCGTGCGGACATACTCCGCGGCCGACTCCGAGAGCATGCGACCCCATGACGGATAGGGCTCCGGAATGCCGAGGCCCAGGAACGAAAGCGACGCCTCGGTGAGAATGGCCGAGCCGAGCTGGGCGGTGCCGAGCACGATCAGCGGCGCCAGCGTGTTGGGCAGGACGTGCCGGATGGCGATGCGCATCTCGCCCATGCCGATCGCCCGGGCGGCCTCGACGAACGGTTGCTCGCGCAGCGACAGGGTACTCGACCGCACGACGCGCGCCACGCTCGGCACGAGAGGGATCGCGATCGCGATGATCGTGTTCTGGAGCGACGGTCCCAGCGACGCGGCCATGACCAGCGCCATCACCAGCAGCGGCAGCGACTGCATGATGTCCATCAGGCGCTGGGTCGCGAGATCGATCCAGCCGCCGATGAAGCCGGACAGCAGGCCGATCAGCACGCCCAGGATTCCGCCCAGCAGGGTGGCACCCACGGCGACGGCGAGCGAGATGCGCGCGCCGTAGACGATGCGGCTGAACATGTCGCGGCCCATGAAGTCCGCGCCCAGCCAGTAGATGCCGTCCGGCTTGGCCAGGGAGGCGCGGGAATTCGTCGACAGCGGGTCGTGCGGTGCGATGACACCGGCGAACAGCGCTGTCAGCACGAACAGCAGCACGAGGATCGCGCCCACCGCGCCGAGCGGGTAGCGCCGGGCCAGGAAGCCGGCCTGGCCCCAGAAGCCCGAGACGTTGGCGCCGGCCTTGGCCAGCGCGGCATCATGGTCGATGACAGCCATGGGTGCCCTCAGTCCGCGTACTTGATGCGAGGGTCGAGCGCCATATAGGCCATGTCGACCAGGAAATTGACGACGACCACGCAGAAGGCAATCAGCATCACCAGGTTCTGCACGATCGGGTAGTCGCGCCACAGGATGGCTTCGACGAGGAAGCGGGCCACGCCCGGGATATTGAACACCGTTTCCGTCACGATCAGGCCGCCGACGAGGAATGCCGCCTCGATGCCGATGATGGTGACGACCGGCAGCAGGGCGTTGCGAAGCGCGTGCACGTAGTTGACCGTGGTCTGGGACGCGCCCTTCGAGCGCGCCGTGCGGATATAGTCCTGCCGCAGCACTTCGAGCATGGACGATCTCGTCAAGCGCATGATCAGAGCCGAGCTTCGGAACCCGACGGCCGCGGCCGGAATGCTGAGCAACAGCATCTCGTCGATGAAACTTCGGGGTTCGTTGGTATAGATCGGGATCATGCCGAACCACTGGACCGATGCCATGAGGATCAGCAGGCCGAGCCAGAAGGAGGGCAGCGAGAGGCCGCTCAGGCTGATGATCCGAAGTAGATAGTCGATCGCGGAATTTTGCCGGACGGCGCTGACGACGCCGAGAGGCACGCCGAGGATGATCGAGAAGAAGAGCGCCAATCCCGCCAGCTTGGCGCTGATGGGGATACGCGGCGCGATCTCCTCGAGGGCCGGGCGCTCGGAAACATAGGCAAAGCCCAGGTCACCGCGCGCCAAACCGCCGATCCACTGCAGGTATTGATCGAAGATCGGCCGGTCGAGGCCAAGCTCGGCTGCGATCTTGGCCTTCTCCTTGGGATCGGCGATGCCCGCCGAATCCACCAGGATGTCGGCAATGTTGCCCGGCACCAGGCGCAGCATGACGAAGATGAGCACCGACATCCCGAAGAGAGTCAGAACCATCAACAGTACGCGGCGGGTAAGATACGCTCCCATCCTTCGTCGTGCCTCCGTACGCTTAAAGCGTTACTTGTCGAGCCAGACGTCTTCGAGACGCCAGCCGTTGTAGATGCTGTTGTGCTGCAGGACGAGATTCTTGACGGCCGGCGCCCAGCAGGTGTTCGCGACGCCATGCGCGATCGGCGGGCGGGCCGCGTCCTTGAGCAGGGCCTGCTCGATCTTCGTTACCATGGCCTTGCGCTTGTTCAGGTCGGTCTCGGCGGACTGCTCGTCGATCATCTTGTCGATCTCGGGATTCTTGTACGCCGTGTAGTTGCGATCCGAGGTGCTGTAGAAATTCTCGTAGAACACGCCGTCCGGATCGTCGAGGCCGGCGCCGGTCAGGTTCAGGCCGACCTGATAGTTCTTCTGCTGGATCTTGTTGTACCAGATCGTCGTGTCGATCGGCTCGAGCTCGGCGTCGATGTAGATCTGCTTGAGCTGGTCGATGAGGATGACGGCCGGATCGCGATAGATCGCGATGTTGCGGGTCGCCACCTTGATCTTGAGCGGCTTGTCCGGACCGTAGCCCAGCTCCTTCATGATCCCGCGCGCGACTTCGCGGTTCTTGTCGGCGTCGGGCCCGAAGCCAGGAAGCTTCTGCAGCTCCTGTTCCGTCATGCCCCAGACGCCGGCCGGCGGCGGCAGCATGGTCGCGCCCTGCAGGTCGTTGCCCTGGGTGAGGATGTCGCTGAACGGCTTGCGGTCGAGCGAATAGACGAGCGCCTCGCGCAGCTTCGGATTGTCGAACGGCGGGGCGTCGCGGTTGACCAGCAGGTTGGTATGGACGTTGGTCGGCCGCGCCTCGCAGATCGCATCCTTCTTCTGGTCCTTCACGTCCTTCAGCAGCGGGAAGGTGATGTCGGAGTCGAAGGTGAGATCGTATTCGCCGGCGACGAAACCCAGCACGCGGGTGCTGCGGTTCGGCACGATCTTGAACTCGATGGCGTCGAGATAAGGCCGTCCCTTCTTCCAGTAGTCGGGATTGCGCACCAGCTTGATGGCCTCGTTGCGCTTGAAGTCCGCGACCTTGAACGGGCCGGTGCCGATCGGCTTGGACCGCATCACCCGGGCCTCGACGTGGCACGGATAGACCGGCGAATAGCCGGCCGCCAGCATCGACAGGAACGACGGCTGCTGGCGCTCCAGCGTGAATGTCACCTCGTTGTCGCCGTTGGTGGTGACGTCCTTCAGGTTCTTGTACCAGACCTTGCGCGGGTTCTTGCGGATGATCTCCTGATTCTCCTCACCGCGCAGGGCATCCCATGTGCACTTCACATCCTTGGACGAGAAGGGCTTGCCGTCGTGCCACTTCACGCCACTGCGCAGCTTGAAGGTGAGCTTCGTCTTGTCGTCGTTCCACGCCCAGCTTTCGGCCAGCTCAGGCACGATCTTGTCCGGGCTGTTGATCTTCTCCTTGGGGTCGAACATCACGAGGTTATTGAAGACGGCCATGAACGGCATGTTCGTCGAGATGGTCGCTTCCTCGTGAATCGACGCGCTCGGCGGATTGTCACGATGGGACACACGAAGGGTCCCGCCCTGCTTCTGTGCGAAGGCAGGAGCGGATATGATGACGGCAGCGGCGAGGCTACCGGCAATGACTGCCAGGCGATTACGCATTGTTATCCTCCCAGAGGCACGCTCGTTGGCGTGTTCTTTCTTCCCCGTTGCCCGGCAGGCTATCACACCATGTGAGATGGCCAAGCCTTAAAGTGCCGCTCCCTTGAGTTCTATCTGATTGCCTTCCGGATCATGGAAATAGACAGACGGTCCGTTGCCTTCCGCACCGTAACGCTCCACGGTTTCGCCGACCGATATACCGAACGGCGCGAGCTGCATGACGATGGCGTCACGATCGAAAGGCTCAATGCGGAAGCACAAGTGGTCCATGTTGCGCGATGTCACGTGAGCGTCGTTGGCGACGAGGTCGAGCAGGGAAGCGCCTGCTCGCATTTGCACAAGACTCAGCGTGTCGATACGCCGCTCCTCGCGGAACCCCAGCGCCTGTTCGTAGAAACGCACCATGCCGGCCAGATCGCGCACGCGCAGCACGACATGGTCGATCCGTTCGACTTTGAAGGTCATGGCGAATAGCCTGCTTTCGGAAAAACGAACTCTATGGAGAAGACAATGGCGTTCGCAGTCAATGCCGCCAAGGCGCGCCTGAAGAAGAACGAGCTGTCGATCGGCATCGGCATCCGGCTGGTCCGCAACGTCGACATCGTGAAGGTGATGAAGGCGGCCGGCTTCGACTGGCTTTTCATCGACCTCGAACACGGATCGATGTCGATCGAGACGGCGTGCGAGATCGCGATCGCTGCGCAGGATTCGGGTATCGCGCCGATCGTGCGCGTACCGTATGGCGAACTCACGATGGCGACCCGCGTGCTCGATGGCGGCGCGCTGGGCATCGTCGTCCCACATGTCGATACGGCGGAGGAAGCGAAGGAGATCGCCGACAAGCTGCGCTATCCGCCGCGCGGCCATCGTTCGGTGGGCGGCGGCCAGGCGCAGTTCGACTACGAGCCGATGCCGCTGGGCGAGATGACGACGAAGTCGGACGAGAACACGCTGATCGTGGTGATGATCGAGACGCCCAAGGCGGTGGAGAATGCGGAGGCGATCGCGGCGGTGCCTGGCATCGATTGCCTGCTCGTGGGCTCGAGCGATCTGTCGATGGAGATGGGCATCCCCGGCGACACCGGCAATCCGAAGGTCCAGGCCGCCGTCGACAAGGTCGTCGCCGCCTGCACGAAGCACGGCAAGTGGCCCGGCATGGGCGGCGCCTATACCGAGGAGCTGCTCAAGCTCTACACCGACAAGGGCATGAAGTTCCTGCTTTCAGGCAACGACCTGCCGATGCTGACCGGCGCGGCGCGGGCGCACCAGGCAAAGGTCAGGGCGTTTCAGAAATGAATAGCTGGGGGCGCGCCACTCCAGTGGCGCGTCTTCACTCTTTCTTATGATCGCGCCACTGGAGTGGCGCGCCCCCAGCTTCTCAGCGCTTGCCCTCGATCTCGATCTCGACGAGGTGGGGCTTGCCGGACTTAAAGGCAGCTTCGACGGCGGCCTTGATGTCGTCGGCCTTGGCGACGTAGGTGCCGGCCACGCCCATGCCCTTGGCCAGGTCGACGAAGCCCATGGTCGGACCGGTCAGGTCCATGTGCATGTAGGGCTTGTTCGACTTCACGTCGAAGCGGGCGCGATACGCATCGATATTGTGCTTGAGCACGCGATACTCGCGGTTCGCCAGGATGACGAACACGATCGGAAGCTCGTGGTGCGCCGCCGTCCACAGCGCCTGGATCGAGTACATCGACGAGCCGTCGCCCGACACGCAGAGGATCGGCCGCTGGGTCTGCGCGACCGCCACGCCGATGGCGCCCGCCAGGCCCTGACCGATACCGCCGCCGCGACCGCTGTAATAGTCGTCCGGTCCCTTGAAAGTGAAGGTCTTGAAGAGATCGAGATTGGCCGTGATGGTCTCGTCCACCACGACGACATCCTTCGGCGAGCCTGCGCGGATCTCGGCCATCGCACGCGCCATCGAGGTCGGCGTGCGCGCCCAGGCCTTTTCGACGCGCGCCTTCTGCGCGGCATCATCGTCCATCTTGCGCGCCTTCATCGCCTCGTTGCGCTTCGAGGCGGCCGCGGCATCGACGCCCGTCAGTGCCGCATCCAGCGCCTCGAGTGCCGCACCGGCATCCGCCACCACGCCGGCATCGAGCGCAAAATTGTAGGCAAGCCGCGAGGCGCCCGCCTCGATCTGCAGCAGCCTAGTACCGACTGCGAATGGCGAGCCCGGTGCGTACCAGACTTCCTCGAAGAACGGCCCGCCGACCATCAGCACGACATCGTTGTCGGCCAACTGCGTGGCCACGCCCGGCGCATCGAAGGCCAGCGTGCCGCGATAGGCCGGATGATCGGTCGGGAACGAGTTCTGGCCGCGCAGACCTTCGAACCACACCGAGGCACCGATCTTCTCGACCAGCTTGACGAGCTTCTTGTCCGCACCGGCGCGGGCAACGTCGTCACCCGCGACGATGGCCGGGTTCTTCGCGGCCGCCAGAAGCTTCGCCATGGCGGCGATGCCCGCCGGATCGGGACGGGTGGCCGTGTAGGAATGGCCGGGTTTGCCGGGCGGGATGGAGGTCTCCTGTTCCATCACGTCGATCGGCAGCGCCACGAAGACAGGACCGGCCGGGGCCTCGTTGGCGATCTTGAAGGCGCGCTGGAGGATCGGGCCCAACTCATCGGCGCGCTCGACCTGAACGCTCCACTTCGTCACGGGCGCGGCGATGGCCGCGAGATCGTGGCCGAGCACGGGATCGCGCAGGCGCATGCGCGTATCCTGCTGGCCGGCCGTCACGACCATCGGCGAATTGTTCTTCAGCGCGCTGTAGATCGCGCCGATCGCATTGCCGAGGCCCGGCGCCACGTGAAGGTTCACGAAGGCGGTCTTGCCGCTGGCTTGCGCGTAAAAATTGGCGGCCCCGGTGGCGACGCCCTCGTGGAGATGGACGATGTAGCCGAGCTGCGGATAGTCGGGCAGCGAATCGAGCAGCGGACTCTCGGTCGTGCCGGGGTTGCCGAATATCCGATCGACCCCGTGATTGATCAGCGTCTCCAACAGAACCTGACGTCCGCGCATCCCATACTCTCCCTGTGACTTTTCCTGCTCCGGCCGGCGTTTCGTCTCGGTCCGGATCGCCTATCAGCCAGAATAGTACCGGGGCTGAGGCGCGAGTGGCATCCGGAGTTGGCACCGTCGGAGGTCCAATTCCTCCCCGTGATACGACAGGCCGCAGAGGTACGGCAGTTCAATCGTCGGGGCGGCCCTGCTAATGAAATGTGTGGAGGGTCGGAAGCACGGCATGGACAGCGTTGTCGAGCGGCAGTCGGCGGGCCTGGACGAACTCGAGAAGGTCGCGCGTCATGACCTGGCGCGGTTGAACTATCCGCCGGCCAACTGGGTGCCGGAAAAGACCGGCCCCGACGGTCGCCCCGTGCTCGACGTTCTGATCGTCGGCGCCGGCATGTGCGGTCAGACCGCAGGCTGGGGCCTGATGCGCGAGGGCATCCGCAACATCCGCGTGATCGAGCGCAACCGCCACGGCCAGGAAGGGCCGTGGAACACCACGGCGCGCATGCCGACCCTGCGCTCGCCCAAGCATCTCACCGGCCCCGATCTCGGCGTGCCGGCGCTCACGTTCCGCGCCTGGTACGAAGCCCAGCACGGTGCCGAGGGCTGGGAGAAGCTCTACAAGATCCCGCGCCTCGACTGGCTCGCCTATCTCCTGTGGGTCCGAAAGGTCGTCGACCTGAAGGTCGAGAACGGTGTGTCGCTGCTCAAGGTGGAAGCCGCCGGCGACTTCCTGCGGGCGAGCCTGTCGACCGGCGAGACGATTCTCGTGCGCAAGATCGTGCTGGCCAACGGCCGTGACGGATCGGGCGGCTTCCGCTGGCCGTCCTTCCCATCGTTCGCCTCCGAGGATCCCGCCCGAACCGCCCGCGTCTATCACACTCTCGAAGAGATCGACTTCACCGCGTTCAAGGGCAAGCGCCTCGGCATTCTGGGCGTGCTTGCGACGGCGATCGACAATGCCTGCACGGCTCTGGAAGCCGGCGCGCGCGAGGCGATCTGCTACGCGCGGCGGCCGCACCTGCCACAGGTCAACAAGTCGAAGGGCGTGTCGTTTCCCGGCTTCCAGCGCGGCCAAGGCATGCTGGACGACGACTGGCGCTGGAAGATTTATACTTACATGCTGGCGGCCGGCTCGCCGCCACCGCATGAATCGGTGCTGCGGGCGCAGAGGCTGCCGGGCTTCGCCTTCCGCTTCGCCGAACCCTGGCTGGACATCGTCATCGACGCCGACGGCGTCACGGTCAAGACCGCGAAAACCACGGAATGCTTCGACGCGGTGCTGATCGGCACCGGCTTCGACATCGATCTTTCACGCCGGCCTGAACTCGCCTCGTTTGCCGCCAACATCACCCTGTGGGCCGACCGACGTGCGCCCGACGAGGCACAGGCCAACGCCGAGGCCGCGCGCTATCCCTATCTCGGTCCGGGCTTCGAGCTGATCGAGAAGATGCCGGGCCGCACGCCCCACATGAGCGACATCCACCTCTTCAACTGGGGCAGCATCCTGAGCCACGGCGCGCTCGCCGGCGATATTCCCGGCCTGTTCGTCGGCGCGACGCGCCTCGTGCAGTCGATTTCGCACGCGCTGTTCCGCGAAGATGTCGAGACGCACGTCCAGAACATGTACGCTCAGGAGGATCCGGAACTCGCGCCGACCGACTATTTCGTGCCGCGCGACAGAAGATCCGGCACGCTCTGAGGGGGGGGGGGGGGGAACGAAACATGCAGGCGGACTATGTCGTCGTCGGCGCGGGATCGGCCGGCTGCACGGTCGCGGCGCGCCTCAGCGAGACCGGCGCGACGGTGATCCTGCTGGAGGCCGGCCCCAGCGACTGGCATCCCATGATCCACATCCCGGCCGGGATCCGCTCGCTGATTCGCAATCCGCTGGTCAACTGGAACTACACGACCGAACCGGAGAAGGGTTCGGGCGATCGCCGCATCGAGTGGCCGCGCGGACGAACGCTGGGCGGCTCGAGCTCGATCAATGGCATGCTCTATGTACGCGGCGCGCCGGCCGACTTCGATAACTGGGCGCAGATGGGTTGCCGCGGCTGGAGTTACGACGACGTGCTGCCCTACTTCATGAAGTCCGAACAGTACGTGCAGGGCGGCGACAAGGAGGTACGTGGCCAGGACGGTCCGCTCAAGGTCGAGGACTACCGCACCATCCTGCCCCTCACCCATCGCTTCGTCGAAGGCGCCCAGCAGGCCGGCTTTCCGTTCAATCCCGATCTCAACGGCAAGACCCGCCAGGGTGTGGGCTACTCGCAGATGACCCGGCGTGGTCGCTGGCGTGGCTCAACGGCCCAGACCTATCTCCGCGAGGCACGCGGCCGCCCCAACCTTCGGATCGAGACGAACGCCCAGGGCGGCAAGCTCATGTTCGAGGGCAAGCGCTGCGTCGGCGTCACCTTCCAGCGCGGCGGCAAGCTCACCGAAGTGCGGGCCAATCGCGAGGTCATCGTCTCCGGCGGCGCGGTCAATTCACCGCACATCCTGCAGATCTCCGGCATCGGACCGGCGACGCACCTGCAGTCGCTCGGCATCCCGGTCGTGCACGACCTGCCCGGAGTCGGCGCGAACCTGATCGACCACTATGTCGTGCGTGTCGTGCATCGCGTTAAGGGCGCCGAAACGGTCAACGAGGTCTCGCGCTTCCCGCGCGTGCTGCCGGAGATCCTGCGCTTTGCCTTCACCGGCCGCGGCGCGCTGACTTTCGGCGTGACGACGGCGCAGGTCTTCTGCGACAGCCGCGAGGGCCTCGCCTCGCCCGACCTGCAGCTCCTGTTCACGCCGGGCAGCACGCATCCCCTCAAGTTCGGCCAGCTCGACGAGCAGCCCGGCATGAGCTGCGTCGTCTGCGTCGTGAAGCCCGACAGTCGCGGCACCATCATGGCCGCCTCGTCCGATCCCTTCGCTCGCCCGCACATCAAGCCGAACTATCTCACCACGCATACCGACGAGCTGGCGCTGTTGGGCGGCTTCCGTCATGTGCGCAGCATCTTCGCCGCGCCTGCTCTGACCCAGCACAGCAGCGGCGAGATCCAGCCCGGTCCCGATGTGAAGACCGATGCCGACCTGCTGGCCTATGCCCGGCGCGCCGGCAACACACTCTATCACCCGGTCGGCACCTGCAAGATGGGCGAAGACCCGCGCGCTGTCGTCGATTCACGCCTGCGCGTGAACGGCATCCAGGGGCTGCGGGTCATCGACGCCTCGGTGATGCCGACGCTTACGACCGGCAACACCAACGCGCCTACGATCATGATCGGCGAAAAGGGCGCTGCGATGATCCGCGAGGACGCCCGCTGAGATTTTAGGCGGGGTGATCGCAAGGGAGCGCGCCACTCCAGTGGCGCTCAAGCTTCGTGGATAAGGAAGACATGAGCGCCACTGGAGTGGCGCGCTCCTATGAGGTCAGCGGATCGGCGGCGCGTATTGCAGGCCGCCCTGGGTCCACAGCGCGTTCTGGCCGCGCGGGATCTTGAGAAGGGAGCCCGAGCCCACGTTGCGGTCGAAGCTCTCGCCGTAATTACCGACCTGCTTGACGATGTTGTAGACCCACTTCTCGTCGACCCCGAGGGCCTTGCCCATGCCGGGCGTGACGCCGAGGATGCGCTTGATCGAGGGATTGTCGCTCTTCAGCATCTCGTCGACGTTCTTCGAGGTGATGCCGGCTTCCTCGGCCTCGACCATCGCAAACTGGGTCCAACGGACGATATCCTCGAACTGGTTGTCACCGTGGCGCACGACCGGTCCCAGCGGCTCCTTCGAGATCACTTCCGGCAGCACGATGTAATCATCGGGATTCGGCGCATTGGCGACGCGCGTCGCGTAGAGGCGGGCCTGGTCGCCCGAATAGGCATCGCATCGGCCGCTGAAGAAGGCGCTGCGGCTCTGGTCGGGATCCTCGAAGAGGACTGGCTTGAAGCTCATCTTGTTGGTGCGGAAGTAGTCGGCGATGTTGAGCTCGGACGTGCTGCCGGTCAGGACGCAGATCGAGGCGCCGTTCAGTTCCTTGGCGCTCTTCACGCCGAGCTTTTTCGGCACCATGAAGCCCTGACCGTCATAGTAGGTGACGCCCACGAAATCGAGGCCGAGCGCGGTATCGCGCGTCAGGGTCCAGGTCGAGTTGTTCGACAGCAGGTCGACTTCGCCCGCCTGCAAGGCCGTGAAGCGCTGCTGACCCGACAGCGGCACGTACTTCACCTTCTCCGAGTCCCCGAAGAGCGCGGCGGAGACGGCGCGGCAGATGTCGACGTTCATGCCCGTCCACTTGCCCTGGTTGTCGACCGTCATGAAGCCGGCAATGCCGCCCACGGCCACGCCGCAGACGAGCTGGCCGCGCGCCCGGACGGCATCGAGGTCCTTGCCGGCCATGGCATGGCCCGACTGGAGCGCCATGGCTGCACCAAGCGCCATTGAAAGAATCGTCCTTCGCATCGATCGTCTCCTCGTCCCTGGATCACTCGACCTTGGCGCCCACCGTCTTCACGACATCGGCCCACTTGGCGCGGTCGCGCGCCACCGTCGCCTGGAACTGCTCGATCGTTTCATAGCGCGGCGTGTTGCCGAGCTCGATCAGCTTCTTCTGGGCATCGGGATCGGCCAGCGCCGCCTTGATCGCGAGGTTCATTTTCTGCGCGATTGCCGGATCGAGGCCCTTCGGTCCGAAGACGCCGAACCAGGTGTAGCTGTCGAAGCCCGGCAGTCCCGCCTCGTCGATCGTCGGCACGTCGGGAATGGCCGGCACGCGCTGCTTGGTCGAGACGCCCAGCAGCTTCATCTTGCCTGCCGCCGCCTGAGGCATCGCGATCTGCACCTGGGCGAAGATGCAGCAGGTGTCGCCGTTCAGCACCGACTGGATGGCGTCGGGCGAGCCCTTGTACGGCACATGCACCATGTCGAGCCCGGCCTTTGCAACGAATTCGGCAAAGGCGAGGTGCGTGCCGGCGCCGTTGCCGGTCGAGGCATAGTTGTACTTGCCGGGCGCGGCTTTCACCTTGGCAATGAAATCCTTCACGTCCTTGGCGTCGATCGCCGTGGGATTGATCGCCAGCACGTTCGACACGTCGACCAGGGTCGAAATCGGCGTGAAGTCCTTTTCGACCTCGAACGGAAGCTTGCTGTAGAGGGCGGCATTGATGCCGTGCGTACCGGCCGTCCCCAGCAGGAAGGTGTAGCCGTCAGGCTTGGCCTTCGCGACGAAGTCGGACGCCACGTTGCCGCCGGCCCCTGCCTTGTAATCGATCACGATGCGCTGGCCGAGCGCCTTGTCGAGCAGAGGCTGCAGGATGCGCGCGACCACGTCGGTGCCGGAACCCGGCGGGAAACCCATGACGATGGTGATGGGCCGGGTCGGCCAATCCTGTGCCGCCGCCGGGAAAACGGCCGATGCCGCATAGAGAAAAAGCGCCGTAGCGCCGAGCATGATTCTGCGCACTGTGATCTCCTCGAAGTTCGCTACGATGCCGATGCAAGAAACGGGGAAATGACATGGGTTACATGACCGACGAGCGCCGCATGATCCAGGAGACGGCGCGCGCCTTCGTCATGAAGGAAGTGCTGCCGGTGGCCAACAGGCTCGACCCGGAAAAGGGCGACATCCCGCCGGAGCTGATCCAGAAGCTGGCCGACATGGGATATTTCGGCATCGTCATCCCCGAACAGTATGGCGGGCTGGGCCTCGGCGTCTTCGAATATTGCCTGATCACCGAGGAGCTGGCGCGTGGCTGGATGAGTGTCGCCTCCATCATCGCCCGCGGCAACGGGCTCAGCGCCGGCCGCGGCATGACAGACGCCCAGCGGGCCGTCTTCCTGCCCCGCGCCGCCCGCGGCGAATTTCTGGGCGCCGCGGCCATGTCGGAACCCAATGTCGGCTCGGATCTGGGCAGCATCGCCTGTCGCGCCCGCAGGGACGGCGACGACTGGGTGATCACCGGCAACAAATACTGGTGCACCTTTGCCGACGGCGCCGACTACATCATGCTGGTCGCCCGCACCTCCGATGCGCCCGATCCCAAGCGCAAGCATGTCGGTCTCTCCTCCTTCCTGATTGAGAAGCCGAGGGGCACGCTGCCGCCGGGCGTGAAGGGCGCGCCGATTCCCAAGATCGGCTATTTCGGCTGGAAGACCTGGGAGCTGGCCTTCGACGAGTGCCGGCTGCCCGGCTCGGCGCTGATCGGCGAGGAAGGCCGTGCCTTCTACTACATCTCGGCCGGGCTCGAACGCGCCCGCGCCCATACGGCCGCCCGAGCCATCGGCCTCGCGCGTGGCGCGCTCGAGGACGCCACCGCCTACGCCCAGGAACGGCGCCAGTTCGGCCAGGCGATCGGCGATTTCCAGAACACGCGCTTTCGTCTCGCCCGCATGGCGACCGAGATCGAGGCGGCGCGCCAGCTCATGTATTTCGTCTGCGACGAGATCGACCAGAAGCGCCGCTGCGACAAAGAGGCGGCGATGGTGAAATTCTTCGCGTCCGAGATGGCCGAGCGCGTGACCTCAGAGGCGCTGCAGGTGTTCGGAGGCGCGGGTTACACGACGCTGCATGCGGTCGAACGCTACTGGCGCGACGCCCGCCTCACCAAGATCTTCGAGGGCACGTCGGAAATCCAACAGCGCATCATCTCCGATCACCTGCTGGGCAAGCCCAACGCGGGGTGAATCGACGCCAATAGATTGCGGCGACGCGCGCCATTCAACTGGATGGCACGCGCCTGACCCTTTAGACTTGAATGACTTTCAAGATCGTTTGCCGCGGGGCCGTGCATGTTTGGGGGCATCGTGTCGATTCGACACATCGTTTGCGTCGGGATTTGCCTGCTGGCTTCCGCCTGCGCCAGCACCCAGCTGAACTACAATACGGCGGATCTCGCCTCCTCGCTGAACTCCCTTCAGAAGAGACAGATCTTCTTCAATCTCTCGCAGGCGATCGCCGATCCGGAGTTCGTTCCCTCGCAGGTGACGATTTCGATCGGCGTCGCGCAAACGGCCAATTCGGTATCGCCCACCATCAGCGTGCCTCTGGGCCCGTCCCTGGCCTCCGCCACGAGGTTCACGAACGGAGCCCGCCCGAACGTCCAGTCCACGAGCACGGTGGGTGCCGCCAGTCCCTCGCTGGGTCTCCAGGTGACCGATGCCTGGAACCAGAGCTGGACGATGGTCCCTGCCAATTCGTCGAACCAGCTGGGCCGCCTGCGGACTCTTTACCAGTATGCCACGGGCACCCTGCCGCACAGTGACGCGAACACCGCGCTCAGCCAGGAAGAGGCGGAGAAACAATTCCTCTGCGAGTATCCGCTCCAGGCGCAGGCGGTCTCGCCGCAGTCGGGAAACGTGATCTTCAAGCTGTATGGCTGCCGGGACAATCATGCCGGCCCCTTGCGCCCGCGTGTGATTCACGCCGACCCGACGTTCACCCAGGGTCCCAACTGCATCGTGTGCATCGACGATCTCAATGCGTCCAACCTTCGCCCCTACGTCAATCCGAACCTGAAGTACCATTTCATCCGAACGGCGGACGAAAAGACCGGCGACCTGGTCAAGGTCGGCTCGTATGAGACAACGACCTTCTACGTGTGCGGCGTCGCCGGAGGCAGATGCCCTGCCGTTCCGGGGCAGGCCCCCTTCGATGGGCGCAAGGCCTTCAGCGATTTCATCCTGTTCGTCTATGAAGCCATGAGCATCCCCTCAGCCACGGGAAGCGGGCGATCGACCGGCGGCTCATTCGTCTATTCGGTCAGGTGAGGATGATGGTGGACGTCGACAGCTTTATTGCAACGCCGCCGGCGCTCCGCTTCGCCTTTGCCATCAAGGCGAAGGTTGGTCCGGTACAGGATCTCGGCCTGACGGCACGCGGCCATCGGCGCATCATCGACATCCTGGGCGGTGAAGTGCACGGCCCGCGGCTCGCGGGCGAGATCCTGCCGGGCGGCGCCGACTGGCAGATCGTTCGGCCCGACGGCACGATCGAAGTCGTGGCACGCTACACGATCCGCAGCACCTCGGGCGCCCTGGTCTACGTACAAAACGAAGGACTCCGCGTCGCAAGCCCGGAGATCCTCGCGCGCCTGGCCCAAGGAGAGTTGCCGCCTCCCGGCAGCTATCACTTCCGGACGGCGCCACGCTTCGAGACAGCGGAGCCGTCGCTCAAATGGCTGGAGCGGTCGACCTTCGTCGGTGTCGCCACACGCGCGCCCGAGCGGATCGCGATCGGCTTCCACGAGGTTTTATAGAGTCTGCTTTCATCCCCATTCAAATGCAGAGGTGGCGACGTCTTACGCCGACGGAGGGGTCATGAGTTTCCTGTGCTCGCTCGTCCTTCGACGCTCCCGGACATTGCTGCGCAATGTCCTGACGCTTGATGGCTGAGCTTTGCTCAGCCTAGCGCCCCAGCAGATTGGATCGCACGTTGGCCCAGAATCCCGGGTCGCGCGGCACGGTGCGGCTGACGGCCGCCATCTTGCGGTAGAGGTCGCCCAGCGACCGCTTGCTGGCATCGGCGCGGAGGGTGGTACCGTCGGCGCCGGCCTCCAGCGTCAGCTCCCGGGTATGGAAGACCTCAAGCCCGGGTCGATGGCCGATGCTGACGACCGACGTTTCCGGCAGCTTCTCGATCAGGAGCTTCATGACGTTTTCCTGCCCGGCCTCGTCGAGCGCCGAGGTGGCTTCGTCCATGAAGATCCAGTCGGGCTTGTGGACCAGCACGCGGGCGAAGGCCACGCGCTGCTGCTCGCCGCCGGACAGGATGTGGTCCCAGCGCTCGGTCTCGTCGAGGCGGTCGCGGAGATGATCGAGCCCCACCTCGTGCAGCATGTCCTTCAGCACGTCGTCGCTGATTCCTCCGTCGGGCTCGGCGGGATAGAGCATTGCGTCGCGCAGGGTGCCCAGCGGGAAATAGGGCTTCTGCGGCATGAACGTGATCGCGCCCGTGGGCAGGTGGATGGCGCCCCGGCCCCACGGCCACACGCCGGCGACCGCCCGCATGATCGTGCTCTTGCCGCTGCCCGACTTGCCGCGGATCAGGACCCGTTCGGCCCTGTGGATCTCGACCTCAGCCTCGGCGACCAGCATCTGGCCGTTGGGGCGGGCCACGCCCAGCTCGCGCATGACCAGGCGGTCCGACTCTCCTGCAGGGTGGACGACGATCCGCGCATCGTCGGGCGCCTCGCTGCTTTCCTCGAGATCGGTCAGCGCCACATGGAGATGCACAACGCGATCGGTCGAGGCGCGCCATTCGGCGAACTTCGGGAAATTGTCGATCAGCCAAGACAGCGCCCACTGCACGCTGGAGAAGGCCTGCGCCGTCTGCATCAGGCCGCCCAGCGCGATCTCGCCCCCAAGGTACCGTGGCAGCGCAACGATCAACGGCACGATCGGGGCGAGATAGGCGAGCGAGCTGGTAAGCAGCGAGAGATTGCCCTGGCCGCGCGTCTGGACGTTCCAGGCCGACCGCAGGTCGAAGAGCGAGCTGCGCAACCGCTCGCGCTCGTCGTTCTCGCCGCGCATCAGGGCAATGCCTTCGGCATGCTCGCGAGCCCGCGTCAGCCCGGACCGGAAATCGGCCTCGCGACTCTGGCGGATGTTGCCGGCATGGATCAGCCCACGCCCCAGGAAATAGGTGAGCAGCGAACCGACGAGCGCATAGGCCACGGCGGCACATACCATGTAGCCCGGCAGGTTGAACTCCAGGCCGAACAACCTGATCGGCATCGTGCCCGAAAGAACCCACAGCACGCTGAGAAAGGTGACCAGCTGCAGCACGCACTGAAGGATGCTCTGCGCGAACTCGACGGCGAGTTCGGTCGAGACGCGGATATCCTCGGCGATGCGGCCATCGGGATTGTCGACTTCGTCGGCCAGCATGCCGAGCTGATACTGCCGACCGGCGTTCAGCCAGCGCAGCACCGTGACGTGCGACAGCCAGGAGCGCCAGTTGATCTGCAGGCGCCGCTTGACGTGGAGCTGGATCGCCACCGCCACGCCCGCCGAAACGACGATGGCGGCCAGTACCCACAGCAGCCGCATGAGCTCCGTGACGTCGCGCTTGTCGAGCGCGTTGAAGAAATCACGGTTCCAGATGTTCAGCCACAAGGCGATGCCGACATTGGCAACGCCCAGGAGCAGCAGGCCACCGGTCAGCATCCAGGCGACGGCGCGATAACCCGGCGCCGTCCAGTATCCACTGGCAACGGCGGCGAAGGCGCGTACCGAGCTGTGCGGCGTATCCAATCAGTCGCGGAAGCCCGGATCGATCCGGTCGAGCTTCCGCAGGAGTGCCGGCCAATCCAGCAGGCCGAACGGCCGCCGGGTCTTCGGCTGGTAATTCACGTAAGTCGCCTCGACAACCTCGGCCGGGACGTCGATGAGCTTGGTGTTGCACGACATGGCCGCGAGCTGCGTCTTGCAGCTCAGCTCCAGCCGGTGCATGGCGTTGAACGCCTCGGGAATCGTGGCGCCGGTCGTCAGCAGGCCGTGGTTGCGCAGGATCATCGCGTTGTTGTCGCCCAGGCTCTTCACCAGCGCCTCGCGCGCCGCGAGGTCGAGGACCACGCCGTCGAAATCGTGATAGCTGATCTTGGCAAAGCGCATCGAAGTCTGCGTGTTGGGCAGCAGGCCGCACTCCATCGTCGAGACCGCCATACCCGGCCAGGTGTGAGTGTGGATGACGCAGCCGACATCCGGCTTGGCCATGTGGATCGCGCTGTGGATCACGAAGCCGGCGCGGTTGACGCCATATTCCAGGCCGCCGTCGAACTCGGGCTTCGCCAGGATGTTGCCCTCGTGGTCGATCTTCAGGAGGCTCGACGCCGTGATCTCTTCGTACAGAAGCCCGTAGGCGTTGATGAGGAACGCGTCATGCTCCCCCGGCACCCGCACCGAGATGTGGTTCGCGATCAGGTCGGACATGCCGTACAGGTCGATCAACCGGTAGCAGGCCGCCAAGTCGACGCGCGCCTGCCACTCCTCGGGCGAGACGTTG
The DNA here is from genome assembly GCF_965249915.1 of Reyranella sp. Classification (GTDB taxonomy): domain Bacteria; phylum Pseudomonadota; class Alphaproteobacteria; order Reyranellales; family Reyranellaceae; genus Reyranella. The sequence goes on along the minus strand of NZ_OZ252257.1, from coordinate 5,650,093 downwards.
GACCGAAGGTTGGCAACCTTTGAAGTTTTGAGGGCGTGCACGGCCATGGAAACGCTCCAGGAATTAAACGGTTCCGGAAGCTAGACCCGGTCTTCGCAATCGTCCATCCGCGGCTCAGAGCAGCCCGCGCGCTGCGAGATAGGCGCCGAGCGCCAGAAGACCCGCGAAGAAGCAAAAGCGGAAGCTCTGGGGTGACAGACGGGCGCGCACCGCCTGTCCCAGTCGCATGCCCACAAGTGCCACCGCAACACCCCCGACCGACGGCCAGACCAGTCCCAGACTTGTGCCGGTGCTACCCGCCAGGGTCACCGCAAGGGCCACGGTCGAGACGGTGAAGGACAGGCCCAGCGCCTGCACCAGTTCATCCTTTGTGAGACCGATGGCCTGAAGGTAGGGCACGGCCGGAACGACGAAGACACCGGTAGCCGCCGTGATCGCGCCCGTGCTGGCCCCGGCGACCGGCCCCAGCCACCTTTCCGCGCCGGCCGGCACGGCGAGCCGCAGCGCCGCCAGACCTGACAACGCGTAGGCGATCAGCGCGATGCCGAGCGCCGCCGCCCCGTACGGCCCGCCAAGCCCCGCCAGGAAGGCCGCTCCCGCCCACGTGCCGAAGCAGACCCCGAGGTTCAGCGGCCAGAGCCGTCGCACGAGAGACTTGAGATGCGGTCCATCCAGCATCTGCCAGACATTGGTGACGAGCGACGGCAGGATCAGCAGGGCAGCCGCCTCGACGGGCGACAGGACAACCGCCAGCAAGCCCATCGAAATGGTGGGCAGCCCCAGTCCGATGATCCCCTTGGTGAAACCGGACACGGCAAAGACCGCGAGGACGTAGGCGAAGATCGAAAGCTCCATGACGCAAGCCTTGGCCTCCGGTCCCGGCCTTCGCAATGCGGAGGATACGGGGTATGCCTTCGTCCTTGGCGAAGGCAGAAGGAGCACTCCTTGCGCTTCGATTTCACCGACCTGCGGCTGTTCGTGCAGGTGACCCAGACCGGCAGCATCACGCGCGGTGCCGAGCGCACCCATCTGGCGCTCGCCTCGGCCAGTGCGCGCATCCGCGGCATGGAGGATATGCTCGGCGTCCCCCTGCTGAAGCGCGGACGGCGTGGCGTCGAACCGACCGAGGCGGGCCGCAGCCTGCTCGACCATGCCCGCATCGTGCTGCAGCAGATCGAGACGATGCGCGGCGACCTCGGCGCCTATTCGCGGGGCCTGAAGGGCAGCATCCGCATCCTCGCCAATACCTCTGCCCTCTCCGAGCATCTGCCGGCGCTGCTGGCGACCTTCCTCGCCGCCAATCCGACGATCGACATCGACCTCGAGGATCGCGAGAGCCCGGCGATCGGCGCCGCCATCGCCGCGGGCGACGCCGATATCGGCATCGGCTCGCAGGCGGCTTCGGTTCCGGGACTGGAGAGCCACCCTTTCCGGACCGACCGGCTGGTGCTGGTCGTACCGGCCGGTCATCGCCTTTCAGGCGAGCGACAGACCGGTTTTGCCGATCTGCTCGACCTCGACTTCGTGGGCCTGCCGCGCGGCACCGCGCTCGACGAGCATCTCGCCATGCAGGCCGCCCGCCTCGGCCGCGCTTTGCGGCTGCGCGTCAGGGTCAACAATCTCGATACGGTCTGCGCCATGGTGGCGGCAGGCGTCGGTATTGGAATCGTGCCGGAGGCGACCGCCTTGCGGCACCGTCGCGCCCAGCCGCTCGCCACGCTACGCCTTGCGGAGGCCTGGTCGCTGCGCGAACTCGCTTTGTATGTGCGCGACGCACGGCACCTGCCGAAGCCGGCGCGACGACTCTTCGAGTCGCTGCGCAAGTCCAGGTGAGAGGCCTGCTACCAGCGCAGCAGGCGGTGCCCTACGACTGCCCCGAGGAAAACCACCGGGATCGCCGCCAGCGAATACCAGGTGAGCACGAACAGGGGCGAATCGTCGAAGCAGTGGAAGGCATAGAGGACCGCCGCGGTGGCGGCCGCGAGCGCGCCTGCCGCCGCGCCGGCAAGAGCGGGAGAGGCAGGTGCAGCCCGCCGCAGCGCCAGCAGCAGGGCCGCCAGGGGCGCGAGCGCAAACAGCGGGATGGCCGTCAGGCACACGAGTGCGTTGCTGCCGACAAGGCGCGCCTTCCAGGCATTCGCGGGAAGCACGGTGAGTTCGGTCCCGAGCGCCATCGCTGCAATGGCAAGCACGGGAAACACGCCCCACCACCATCGCGCGGTCACCACAGGCCGCGCCATCGCAAGGCAGGTGCCGGCGGCCGCCATCAGGGCCGCCAGCACCAGCACGAGCTTGGCATCGAAGCGCCAGGTCGCGAAGGCCGCCGCCAGATCGACGCGCGGCCCGAACTCGATCGCGAAGATCACGAGCGACACCAGCGCGCCCGCCACGACGGCCCGACCGACGGCAGGCCCAAGCGGCCTCGTCGACCCGGCGCGGTCGGCGACCAGGGATGAAACGAGCTGCTCGGTCTTCATGTCCTGTCCTTGCGATAGGCGTCGGCCAGGGCGCGCAGGGCACGATGCAGCGTCACCCGGACGGCGCCCTCGCTCATGCCCATCCGTACGCCCACGTCCCGCGCGCTCTGCCCTTCGATGGAAATACCTTCCACGATCCGCCTCTGGCGCTCGGGCAGACGGGCCAGCATCTGCCGCGTGTCGAGGGCGCTTCCCTCTTCTGCAGACGCAGGCGCGGCGAGCGTGTCGGCATGGTCGTCGATATCGACATGATCGGTGAAGCCGCGGCGGCGCAGATGGTCGACCAGCTTGTGGCGCGCGATCGCCCGCAGCCAAGGCTGCAGCGGCTGGCTTTCGTCCCACGTGTCGCGCTTCAGATGCATGGCCAGCAATGTCTCCTGGACGATGTCCTCGCAATCGGCATTCGGTCGGCCGGCCGCCGCGAGGCCACGAGCCGCGACCGTACGCAACCAGGACGCGACGCGGAGCAGCAGCCGCCGATAGGCCTCGTCATCCCCTTTCCGGGCCGCCCGCATGAGTGCGGAGAGATCTTCCGGATCGGACAACGAGCCCACTCTTCACGCATTCGTGTTGGATGGCCGAAACATTACAGGCGCTTCGGACAAAAAAGAATGGCGCATGCCTGTAACGCCGACGTGGCTGCGCCCGAATGATCTCTTGCGAGCCGAGATTGGCTCGAGAGCCCTGGAGGATTTATCCATGATCAATCGTACCACTACTGCCGCCCTTGCGGCCGCCGTTGCTGCCGCAGCCTTGATGTCGTCGGGCGCCAACGCCCAGACCGCCAACACCGACAAGGAGAAGTGCTACGGCATCTCGATGGCGGGCAAGAACGACTGCGCCGCGACCGGCAACAATTCCTGCGCCGGCCAGGCCAAGGCCGACTACGACGCCAAGGCCTGGAAATACGTCGCCAAGGGGTCCTGCGCGGCCATGGAAGTGACCCTGAAGGACGGCATGAAGCGCAAGGGCACACTCGCCCCGATGTAAGGAAGCCGCGTCGTGACGGTGGACCGCCTGCTTCGTGCCGGTGCCGGGCTCAAGCCCGGGCATCAGCGGCACATCCTCGAATCCCGGCCGGATGTCGGCTGGTTCGAGGTGCATGCCGAGAACTACATGGGGGCCGGCGGTCCGCCGCATCACTTCCTGGAGCGCGTCCGTGCGCTCTATCCCGTGTCGGTGCATGGCGTGGGCCTGTCGATCGGATCGGCCGGCGGCATGGTTCCCGGCCATCTCAGCCGCCTCAAGTCCGTGGTCGAGCGCTATCAGCCCTTCATCGTGTCGGAACATCTCGCCTGGTCGACGCATGACGGGATCTTCCTGAACGATCTGCTGCCCCTGCCCTACACCGAGGCCACGCTGTCGCTGGTGGCGCGGCATGTTGACGAGGCCCAGACAGTGCTCGGGCGACGCATCCTCATCGAGAATCCCTCGACCTATCTCCGCTTCGACGGGGATGAGATGCCGGAGACGGAGTTCCTGCGGGCGCTGGCCCGTCGCAGCGGCTGCGGCCTTCTGCTCGATATCAACAATGTCGTCGTCTCAGCCGCCAATCATGGCTTCGATCCCCGCGCCTATCTCGCGGGATTCCCGCACGAGCATGTCGACGAAATCCATCTCGCCGGTCACGCCGTGCTGGAGCGCGACGGCGAAACACTGCTGGTCGATACCCACGATCGCACCGTCTCTTCGGAAGTATGGCGTCTCTTTGGGGACGTCATTGCGCGCCACGGCGCTCGCCCCGCCCTCATCGAGTGGGACGCCGCTGTTCCGGCCTGGCCCGACCTTGAGACCGAGGTTCAACAGGCCCAGTCGATACTGTCGACGAAGGGAGGCTTCGATGTCCGCGCGGCCTGACGGCGACGGACTAGCCGACCTGCAGCAGCGCTTTGGTCTCGCCCTGCTGCAGGCTTCTCTGTCGGTGCCCGACGGCATCCGGCGGGACGCAGGCCCTCCGAGAGAACGGCGTTTCGGCATCTATCGCAACAACGTGAAGGCCAGCCTGGCGGCCGCCCTGGCGGCGCGGTTTCCGGTGGTCGAGCGCCTGGTCGGGGAGGAATTCTTCACCGCCATGGCGCTGGTCTTCATCGAGCGATATCCGCCGCAATCGCCAATCCTCGCCGAGTATGGCGTCATCTTCGGGGATTTCCTGGAGGCGTTCGATCCAGCACGCGAGCTGCCCTATCTGGCCGACATCGCGCGGCTGGAATGGGCGCGCCACGTCGCATTTCATGCCGCCGACGCCCGGCCGGCCGACATCGGCTACCTCGCCGGGCTGCCGCCGGAGCAGCTCGGCGCCGCTGTCCTCGGCCTTCATCCGGCCGCCACTGTCATCGCCTCTCCCTGGCCCATCGTTTCTCTCTGGACCACCAACACCCTTGACGAGACGCCTCAGGCACCACCGGCCGACTGGACGGGTGAGACGGCACTGGTGACGCGGCCGTATCTGGAAGTTCTCGTCCAACGGCTGCCGCCCGGCGCGGACCGCCTCGTGGCCGAGCTGGCCGGCGGAGCCGCGCTGGGCGCCGCCGCCGAACTCGCATCGCGCGGCCATGCGCAGTTCGACTTCGCAACCATCCTGTCGACGCTGTTTGGTGCCGGCGCCCTCACAACCCTGTCCCAAGGACCGTCTCGATGATCGCTCTCCTCTCGCGGCTGGACGCGCTGCTCGCTCGTATCCCCCACGAGTTGCTGGCCCTCCTCGCGCGCCTGTCGATCGGCACCATCTTCCTGCGCTCGGGGCTGCTGAAGCTCGACGGGTGGGCCGGCGGCACGACCCTCGCGCTGTTTCGCGAGGAATACAGGTTGCCGCTCCTGTCGCCCGAACTGGCATCCTACCTGGCAACGGCAGCAGAGCTCAGCCTGCCGATCCTGCTGTTCCTCGGCCTGTTCACGCGGCCGGCTGCGCTGGCCCTGCTGGGTATGACCCTGGTGATCGAGATCTTCGTCTATCCCAACGCCTTCGACACGCATGGTGTCTGGGCGGTGGCGCTGCTCTACCTCGCCAAGTTCGGGCCGGGCCGTCTTGCGCTCGACCGCCTCCTCTTCGCGTCGGAAGTGCCTAGCGCTTACGAACGGGCTTGAGATCGGAAACGATCGGATAGGCCGTCGTCGACTTCACACGCTCCATCGAGAAGCGCGACGTCACGTTCTTGAGCGGCATCGTGTCGATCAGCTTCTTGTAGAACAGATCATAGGCCTGCATGTCGGGTACCGCGACCCGCAGCATGTAATCGATGTCGCCGGCCATGCGATGGAACTCCATCACCTCGGGCATGGCGGTGACGGTGCTCGCGAACTTGGAGAGCCAGGCCGAGGAATGGTCGCCGGTCTCGATCGACACGAAGACGGTCAACCCCACACCGATCGACTCGGGCGAGATCAGCGCCACCCGCTTGAGGATGACGCCGGACTTCTCCAGCCGCTGGATTCGCTTCCAGCACGGGCTTTGCGAGAGCCCCACACGATGCGCGATCTGCGCCAGGGAAAGGCTCGCATCCTCCTGGAGGAGCGCCACGATCTTCTTGTCGATGGCATCCATGATTCGAATATCCATATGCGGCGGTCCGCCCACCCTGATTTGGCAGTCTAGACCGGAAGCGACTCGAGGCGCACCGGCGCCCCCAGTCGCTCGGAAAGGACGATGGCGAGCGCCTCGACGTCGCCATCCACCCGCCCGCCATAGTTCGCGAGCCGGGGCGGTGCGTCGCCAAACCAGGACAGGCGCCACGTGCCGGCCTCGCACATCAGCGTACCCACGACCTTTCCCTGCGCGGCGATCGTCCAGAGAGCGGGCTCTTCATACGCGCCCTGGAACAGGCGCGCCGCCCGAGCGACGAGGGTGCTTGCAAGACTGCGCATGCCGGAACTGTAAGGGCGTGTTCGCTACTGCAGCAATGAAACGATCGGTCGAATCGTGCCGCCATGACGGCAGGAATAACTCCGGCACCCGCTCGTGGGAGAATTTTCTCCCGCTATGATCTCGCTCAGGGCCGCACGGCCGGCGTCTCCAGCTTCAGTCCCTTCGCCCGCTCCATCAGGTAGAGCTCCAGGGCTGTATACTCCGGAGCGTCGAGCGGCCACGCCTCCGCGCGGATGCCAACGAGGCAGTTGCGCAGCCGCCGCTTGAGGGACCCCAGCGCCTGCCACTCAAGCCGATAGATCGGATAGCCCGTGGGATGCGCCTCGGGAATCGTCACTCCCGCCAGTTTCTTGCCGGCATTGTCGTCGTGGCAGATCGCGCAGGACAGATTGAGCTGGCCCTGGCGGCGGCGATAGATCTCCGCTCCTTGTGCGCGAAAGGCTTCGAGGCGTGGGTCGTCGGGCGGTGCGATGGCCAGGCCGCGCGACTGGCGCGCGACATAGGCGGCGAGCGCCAGCAGGTCGCGGTTCTCCGGCGGCAGAGGCTCGGCCTTCTGGTGCTCGGTGCGGCAGAGATTGATGCGGCCTTCGAGGTCGATCGGACGGTCGCCGGTGGGCGACATCGCTGGGTAGCGTGCCGCGACGCCCTTCATGCTGGCCGCAGCAGCACCGTGACAATCAGCACATGATCTATCCGCGGCGCCTGCGGTCTTCGCCCAGAGCTGTCCGCCGAGCTGGACGAACAGCATGCCGGGATTGGCGGTGTCGTCGTCCTGCATCTTCTGCAGGGCCTCACCCATGTCCTGGTAGCCGGAACGCCGCTTGTCGCCCCCCGCCTGGGCCGCCGCATAGGACGCGGCAAACACCAGTCCGAGGCCGATGACGAACAGTCGCCTGGTCATTCGACGGCGATATCGACCCGATGCTCGGCTGCGAAGCCCTCGTCGCCGGTCCAGCGCAGGACAACCGTGCCGCTGTCGTTCGCCTTGGCGAAGAAGGAGACGAAGGGATTGGCGGCGATCGCGGGCGACATGTCCATCGCAAAGATCTCGGCCCCGTTCCAGGTCGCGGTGAAGCGTTCGATGATGTTGCGCGGGAGAATGCGGCCGTTCGGCCCAGGCCGGAACCCGGTCTCCATCGGATGCATGATCAGGGCCTTGATCTCGACGACGTCGCCGCGTTTGGCGGTCTTCGGGGCGTTCACCAGGATGTTCGACATCAGGTCGCCTCCTCGAGGCAGGCGGCCAAGGTCACGATCACCTCGGCGCCGGCACTCCAGAATTTGCCGTCGCTGGTCTCGGCGATGGCAATGATCCGCTGGCTGTCGCCGAGTTTGATTCGGGTACCGACGACGGCTTTGCCGTTGCGCGGGCCGAGTTCCGCCGAAAAGACGTTGGGCTGCGGGTTCTTCTCGTTGAAGACATGGATCGCCTTCACGTGGTCGGCGGCGGTCATGGGACTATCGACCGACACGGTGAGCGGCACGGTGCTGCCGTTCTCGACCAGCGGCGGCACGTCGAGCTTCACGCGACCTTCCGTCGGCGTGGCCGGGCCGACGACCTTGCGGATCGCTTCGGCCATCGAATCGGGCGTCGCGGCCGCGGGGACGAGCGGCAGGACGACGACAGCGGCAGTACCGGCGAGGAAGTGACGGCGATCCATTCAATCCCTCAACGTAAGAAGATAGGCCACGACGTCCTCGACCTGCGCGGGCGTGAGGATCGTCTTGCCTTCGAAACCGCGAGCGACCCGGTGCAGGCCCTCGGTGCGATAGTAGGCCGGCATGATCGTGTCGGCATTGAGACGCGACCCGTCGACGATGCGCAGGCGCAATTGCCCCTCAGACCAGCGCGAGCCGGCGCCGGCGAGGCTCGGCGCCAGGTCGCCCTGAAAGCGCTCCTCGGCGATCGGGCTGGAATGGCAGAGCAGGCAGAGGCCGACGCTGCGGTTGGCGACGATCGCGCGCCCCCGCGCGGCATCGCCCGGCTGGCCGGTGAGCGAGCGGGGAATAGAATCGTCGACGATCTGGGGCGTGCCCTGCTGGGCCGACACGGGACCGGCAACGAGCGCGAGTATGAGGAAGAGCAAGGCCCGCATGGCATCACCCGAACGTCTCGGCGGTAATGGTGCGGAACCAACTCGACGCGTAGAGCGCTTCCTGCCCGCGCAGGCCGCCCACGGCCACCAGCGGGCTGGTGCCGCCGGCGCCGGGAATGTCGGTGAGCTGGCCCTTGTCGGGACGATAGACGCCGGCGATCGAGATGCCGTAGTCGGCCGCGACCAGGCTGTAGCAGGTGTTGATCACGATCGGATCCTGCGGCTTTTCGCCGGCCAGCAGCTTCACGAGGGCGGCGGCACAGACCTTGGCCTGGGCATTGGCCGCGAAGGCCGACTTGGGCATGCCGCCCATGATCGCCGCATCGCCCAGCACGTGGATGTTGGGCCGCAGGGTCGATTCGAAGGCGACAGGCTCGACCGGACACCAGCCGGTGCGATCGGCGACGCCGGCTTGGGCCGCGATGGCGCCGGCCTTCTGCGGCGGGATGACGTTGGCGACCGACGCCTTGTGGGCGCCGAACTCGGTCGTGAGGGTGAGCGTCGCGGGATCGACCGAGGTCACCTTGCCGCCCTGGCTGAGCGGCACCCATTCGATCATGCCCTGATAGAGTTCGGCCCAGCCGTTCTGGAACAGGCGCTGCTTGGAAAAGGCATCCTTCGAGTCCAGCAGCAACAGCTTCGACTTCGGCTTCCAGATCTTGAGCCAGTAGGCGATCAGGCTGGCGCGTTCATAGGGGCCGGGCGGGCAACGGAAGGGATTGGCCGGAGCCGACAGGACGACCAGCCCGCCATCGTCCATCGCCTGCAATTGCCGGCGCAGCAGCACGGTCTGTGCCCCCGCCTTCCACGCATGCGGCATCTTCTCGGCCGCGGCCTCGTCGTAGCCGGGGATGGCGCCCCAGTTGAAATCGATGCCGGGGCACATGACCAGCCGGTCGTAGGTAAGCTTGTTGCCGTCGGCCAGCGTGACGGTCCTCGCCTCGGCATCGACCGAAGTCGCACTGGTCTCGGCGACGGTGACGCCGACGGCCTTGATGCCGTCGTAGCGGAACTGCTGCTGATCCATCTCCCGCAGATTGGCGAGCACCGAATTGCTGAACGGGCACGACGTGTAGACGGGATTGGGCTCGACCAGGGTGACGTCGAGCGCCGGCTGCAGCACCTTCAAGGTGCGCGCCGCCGTGGCCCCGCCGAAGCCGCCGCCGATCACGACGACCCTGGCCTTGCCCTGCGCCGCGACAACGGCAGGTGCCAGCCCCGCCGCCAGCACGCCTTTCAGGAGCATTCGCCGACCGCTCCTCACGCTGCATCTCCTCGCCGGCTAGAAATCACATGGGCCTGCCCGCATTGCGAGCAGGCTCTACGCCCCCTATCGTCCCGAGATGATGAATTCCAACACGACAAACGAGGACTGGGAACATGGGGTGTTCTAGGGCGCTTGCCGCAATGGCAGCCTTGCTGTGCCTGGGGTTGACCGGCTGCCTTCCCCGGGCGGCGCCCGTACTCGCGACGCCCGAATATGCGCAGACGGTGAGAGCCCTCGCGAAGCCGCCGGCGGATCGCGCTCGCCTCTACATCTTCAGCGGCAACGAATGGGGCGGCTACCCCATCTACCACTTTCGCCCCCACTATATCTCCGCCGACATCTTCATCGATGACGTGAAGATTGGCAGCATCAATCCAGGCGAGGTGATGGTGATGGACATCCTTCCCGGCAATCACGTCTTCAAATGGCAGGAGTTCGACCGCAAGCCGAGCCCACTCGGGACCATCACGCCCCTGCAACTGAACGTCCAGGGCGGGACCGTTCTGTTTCTCAGCAACAACATCACGAAGGGATTCGCCATGGAAGGTGGCGTGATCAACGTCGACACCATGAAGGTTGCGGCCGACGTCAAGGTCGTGCGGCCATCGTCCTGTCCGCCGACGATCTGCCTGTAGAGCGGAGCCCACTTCTTCTACTCCGGTTGCGCCGCGAACCAGGCCGCAATGGCCTCGGTCTGCTGATCGTCGAACCCCTTGGCGATGCGGCCCATCACGCTCGAGGGCCAGGCGCCGCTGCGATACTCGCGCATGAAGGTGACGATGTCCTGCGCCTTTCGGCCGGCGATGCGCGGCATCACCGAATCCGCCACCTTCATGGGCGCGTGACAGCCGGTGCAGGAGCTGGCGCCCGGCGGCGCGTCGGCCGCCGTTGCCGGACCCGCCAGCAGGATCATGCTGACCAGGCCCGGCAGCAGCGTTCGATGCATCAGGCGCCCTTCTTCAGATCGTTGTTCGCCAGCGGCAGGTTTCGAACCCGCTTGCCCGTCGCCTTGGCGATCGCGTTCAGCACGGCCGGCGCCGCGACCGCGATGGTCGGCTCGCCGACGCCGCCCCAGAAATCGTGGGTCGGCACCAGAACCGTCTCGACGTCGGGCATCTCGTCGATGCGCATCACGTTGTAGCTGTCGAAGTTGGTCTGCTCGACCGCGCCGTCCTTGACGGTGATCTCCCCATACAGCGCGGCGGACAGGCCGTAGACGAACGAGCCCGCGACCTGGCGGTCGATCTGCGCCGGATTGACCACGTGGCCCGGGTTGGTGGCGGCCGTGATCTTGTGGATCTTGAGTTGGCCGTCGGGGCTCACCGAGACCTCGGCGACACCGGCGACGTAGCTGCCATAGCCCATGACCTGAGAGATGCCATGGAAGCGGCCCTCGGGCAGCGGCTTCCCGTACCCTGCCTTGTCGCAGGCGGCCTTTAGCACCGCCGCCCACTTGGGCTTCAGGTACTTCAGGCGGTAGGCGAGCGGATCCTGACCCGCCGTCGCCGCCAGCTCGTCCATGAAGCATTCCATGTAGACGGCGTTCTGGTTCACGTTCACGCCGCGCCAGAAGCCCGCCGGGATGTGCGGGTTGCGCATGGCGTGGTCGATCATGAGGTTGGGGATGTCGTAGCCATAGGCCGCCTCGACACCGGACTGCATCAGGCCCTGGAAGGTGGCCGGATCCATGCCGTTGACCAGGTTCTGCGGCAGTAGCGAAGCCAGGATCGACTGACCCGAGATGCGCACGTGCAGTCCGACCAGGTTGCCCTGAGCGTCGAGACCGGCCGTCATCTTCGCCATCGTCGTGGGATGGTACTGGCAGTGCGTCATGTCCTCTTCGCGCGACCAGATGAGCTTGATCGGCGTACCGGGCATCTCCTTGGCCGCGAGCACGGCCTGCCGCACATAGTCGGAGCGACCGCGCCGGCCGAAGCCGCCACCCAGCATGAGCTTGTAGACCTCGCACTGGGCGATCGGCAGGCCGGCCGCTTCCGACGCCGCGGCCAGGGCCGCCTCGCCGTTCTGCGTACCGCACCAGACCTCGCACTTCTCCGGCGTGAAGCGCGCCGTGGCGTTCATCGGCTCCATGGTGACATGGTGCTGGTAGGGGAAGCTGTAGACGGCCTCGACCTTCTTGGCGGCCCCGTCGATCGCCTTCTGCGCGTCGCCCGCCTTGTTGCCGACGAAAGCTTCCTTGGCGTCGAGGCCCTCCTTAAGCGTGGCATTGATCGTCTCGGTCGAGACCTTGCCCAGATCACCGACGTCCCAGTTCGTCGTGACGGCGTCGAGCGCGGTCTTGGCCTGCCAGTAGCTGTCGGCCACCACCACCACGGCATTGCCGTCGATGGCGAAGACCTTCTTCACGCCCGGCATCTTCTCGGCCTTGCCGGCGTCGAAGTCCTTGAGCTTGCCGCCGATCACCGGGCAGGCGCGCACGGTCGCGTTGAGCATCCCCGGCATCGCGTAATCCATGCCGTAGATCTGCTTGCCCGTGACCTTGTCGACCGTGTCGAGCCGCTTCAGCGGCTTGCCCGCGATCTTCCAGTCCTTCGGGTCCTTGAGCTTGACGTCCTTGGGCGGCTCGAGTTCGGCCGCCGCGGCGGCAACCGCGCCGTAGGTCAGCGTCTTCCCCGACGCCTTGTGCGTGATCGTGCTGTTGGTCGCGCTGCAGTCCGCGGCCGGTACGTTCCACTGCTTGGCCGCGGCCGCGATCAGCATCTCGCGCGCAATCGCGCCGCCCTCGCGGACATATTGCTGGCTCTCGCGGATGCCGCGGCTGCCGCCGGTCGAGAAGTTCTTCCAGACGCGGTTGCGCTTGAGGTTCTCGCCGGGCGTCGGATACTCCCAGGTGACCTTGTTCCAGTCGCAGTCCAGTTCCTCGGCCACGAGCTGGCAGAGGCCGGTGAGCGTGCCCTGCCCCATCTCGGAACGGGCAATGCGGATCACGACCTTGTCGTCGGGATGGATGACCACCCAGGCGTTCAACTCCTTGACGGTCTGGGCGTGCGCCACGTTTTCGTCGAAGGGCAGATGGAAGCCGAGCGAGAAGCCACCGGCAACGGCGGCGCCGCTGACCATGAAGCCGCGACGGCCGAGAGATGTCTGGATCGTCATGATGCGTCCCCCTAGGCCTTCGCCGCGGCGTGGATGGCCGCACGAACCTGCTGGTAGGTGCCGCAGCGGCAGATGTTGGTCATCGCCTCGTCGATATCGGCATCGGTCGGATTGGGCTTGGCGGCCAGCAGCGCCGTCGCCGCCATCACCATGCCGCTCTGGCAGTAGCCACACTGGGGCACGTCGAGCTCGACCCAGGCCTTCTGGATCTTGTTCAGCACGCCGTTCTGGGCGACCGCTTCGATGGTGACGACCTTCTGCGTTCCCACGGCATTCACGGGGATGCTGCATGAACGCACCGGTGCACCGTCGATATGGACCGTGCAGGAGCCGCACTGAGCGATGCCGCAGCCATACTTGGTGCCGGTGAGGCCCAGTTGTTCGCGCAGCACCCAGAGGAGCGGCGTATCCGGGTCGGCAGTGTAGTCGACCGCCTTGCCGTTGACGTTGAGAACAGCCATCCCAGTCTCCCGTTGTTCAGGAACTATTGGAATAGGGTAGCCCAGCGAGGGTACGGCCGCTTGGCAGACGTGCTGCATTCACGGAGGTGTGATGCCGTCAGCCGACGCAGACCTCGAATACACGCCGGTAATTGCCGCCCAAGAGTTTTGCCGTTTCTTCTGCGTTGAATTTCATGCGCAGGGCGGCTGCCAATTGGGGCAAATCGGCGTAGCTGGACATCGCGCTCGCCCCGACGAGTCCCAGCTGGTCCGTGCCGAGGCCGACATGATCGATGCCGACGACATCGACCATCCGCGCGAAGCCGTCGGTCGCATAGGAAACGATATTGGGAAAGTAGTCGGCGACCGGCCAGATGCCGATGATGCCGCCCGTCGCGGCCACCGCCTTCGCATGATCCGGCAGGATGCGGCGCGTCCAGGCGGCGGGCCGGGTGATGAGCGACGTGTGCGAGAGGACGAGCGGTTTCGTCGTGGCGGCCGCGGCCTTTTTCACGCCCTCGAAAGTGGCGTGCGCCACGTCGACGACGATGCCCAGCGCGTTGCAGCGACGAATCACCTCGGCGCCGAACGCCGTCAGCCCGCCCTGGACGCTGGGCTCGGTCTGGATGTCGCCCAGCTCGTTGGGCCGGTAGTGCGTGAGCTGAAGATGGCGCAACGCCCAGCGCTGGTACGCTTCGTCGAGACGCTCGATCTTGCCTTCGAGGAAGTCGGCACCTTCCGACGCCACGATGACGGAAGGCCTGGCGGAGCGGGCGGTCCGCAAGTCTGCCGCGGTCCTGACGATCGGCATCCCCTGCTCGCGCGCCAACGCATGCAGAGCCGGAAAAGAGTGTTGGCTGAACGCATAGAGTTCGCCGGGCCTGGGATCGCGGCCCGGCCGCAGACGCCCGTTGGTGAGCTGGATGATCGGCGAATCGGAAACGACCGCCAGCGAGATCGCTGACAGGCCCCCTTGGCGCATCGGATCGGCGACGGCAGAGAAGCCACCGCGGCCGTAGCTCATGCGCGTCAGGTTGCCGGCATGACTGTGAATATCGACCGCCAGACCGTCAGCTGCCTGCGCCACCGCAGGGACCGGAAGACAGAAGAGCGGGCTCACAGCCATCAACGTCCGACGCCTGACCACGCGCGCGATTTCGGCATCTCGAACCTGGTAGCGCCAGCCATCCGCATCGGCCGACACGCGCAAGACCCCACTGACACGCAGCGCGCCGGCGCCGGTCGTCAGCGGCCGCTCGGCAAGGACCTCAACAACCGCCGACGGATTATTAGGCGCGCAGCCCGGACAGCAACCGGGCTCGGCCATGAGCAGGAACGCCTCGGCGCCGCCCATCGGTTCCGACGTGAGCGCGAAGCCCACGACCTCGACGCGCTTGCCATCGGCCTTGTCGGCCCGCGGGGTCCCGAGGTCGCGCCACGAGAGACGCATCGGCTCCTCTACAGTTTCGCCGGCGGATAATACGGACGATCGCCGAGCGCCTGCACGCGCTTCCAGAACTCCGGTCCCGATGCCTTGCCGACCTCGTCGAGGTCGGCTGCCTGGCGCCATAGACTCCACGATTCAGGATGCAGGCGGCTCGCTTCAGCCATCTGTCGGTCACCTTCGGCAGCGCGGCCATTGGCGCGCAGCCAGACCCCGAGCCGGAAACGCGCCCGGGCTTCGGCGATTTCGGGCGTGACCTTCGGCAGGCCTGCGCGCGCCTCGTCGGCCGGCAGCGCATGCGCGCCGGTCGTGACCCAGGCCCGCACGGCGTCGAGATAGGCCTGCCGGGCCGCTAGGCGCTCGGCCTGGTCCTCGGGAGTCATCGTGCGCGTCGAGAGATCCATGCGCCGGAAGTGGTCGGTCGAGCCTGCGGTTTCGGGCGGCCGTGCGATGCGGCCCTGCTCGTCGATCCAGATCGCCTGCGGCACGTTCACGAGATTGTAGAGGTCTTCGAGGCGATGCTCGGCGTCGATCAACTGCCAGTAGGACGACTTCGCCTGTTCGATCCACGGACGGGCATGCTCGGCGCCGCGGCTCTCCTGCGCCACGGCCACGACCATGAACCCCTTGTCCTTCAGTTCTTCGTAGAGGGTCTGCCACACGGGCAAGTCAAAACGGCAGCCTCACCAACTGGCCCAGGTGGCGAGGAAAACCTTGCGGCCGCGAAGCTGCGACAGCGAGCGTGGCACGCCGTCGAGATCCGGCAGGGTGAAGTCCGGCGCCTCAAGTCCCTCGAGCGCCACATTGCGCTCCTCGGGCGGCGCGCCCAACGCCCAGATGTCGCGCATCTCGCTGGCGACCACCGGGCCGCCGAGCTTCCTCCAGAAGGCTTCGAGGTCGACTTCGTTGGGCGCGAGCGCGGACGCCGGCAACGGCACGCACAGATCGGCGCGGCACATTCCTTCCGGCTTCAGGGTCCATCCTGTGACGCGCTCGGCGTCGACGGGACTCACCCAGAGACCATCGTGCGTGGCGACGTCGTGCTCGGCCGTCGGCATGAGAATTCTTGTCATGCCGGCAGCGAAGCATCTTTCCGGACGGCGGGAAAGGTCCCCGCCGCCTGCATCACGACAGTGCGAGTGTCATTTCGGCGTCGAGATCGTCACTTCCTTCGAGGTGATGAACTCAAGCAGCACGGGCACGCCCTTCTGGGTCTGCTCGATGCCGCGCTTGATCGCCGGGATGATGTCCTCGGGCCTGGTGATGCGCTCGCCATAGCCGCCGAAGGCCCGCGCCATCGCAGCATAGTCGCCCGAGATGTCGGTCGAGCGGTACTTCTCGGTCGACACCTTCATGATGTGCAGCTCGATCGCCATCGAGAAGTTGTTGAGCAGGATCGACATGATCGGAATGCGCTCGCGCACCGCCGTCTCGAAGTCCATGCCGGTGAAGCCGATGGCCGCATCGCCCCATACGTTGATGCAGAGCTTGTCGGGGCAGGCGAGCTTGGCGCCCATGGCGAGGCCGAGCCCGTAGCCCAGCTGCGTGGTCTTGCCCCAGCCGATATAGGTGTGCGGCGCGGTCGTCTTCCAGAACGGCGAAAGCTGGTCACGCGGGCTGCCGGCGTCGTGGGTGATGATCGTGTTGGCCTTGTCGACCGTGTGCTGGAGATCCCAGAGCACGCGGTAGGGATTGAGCGGCGCCTCGTTGTTGGTGAGCTTGGGCATCCACTCGTCGAGCCACGCGTCGGCGATCGGCTTGATCTCGGCCACGACCGGGGCGGCGTCGCGCTTCCTGCCCCCGACCAGCTTGCTGCACTCGTCGATCATGGCGCGGAGCGCGAGCTTGGCGTCGCCGATCAGGCCGTACCGGCAGCGCACGTCCTTGTTGAGATGGTTGGGGTCGAGCGTGGTGTGGATCACCGTCTTGCCCTTGGGCATCGAGATGCCGAAGTTAGTCTCGGTGAAGGAACAGCCGATGCCGAACAGCACGTCGCACTTGTCGAGAAAGTGGCGCACCTGCCTCGGATAGGCACGACCGCCCGAGCCCAGCGACAGCGGATGGGTTTCGTCGAAGCTGCTCTTGCCCTGGAGCGACGTGCACACGGGAATTGCCAGCAGCTCGGCCAGTTCCTTCAGCTCGTCATAGGCCTCGGCCCAGTGCACGCCGTGTCCGGCATAGATGACGGGGCGCTTGGCCTCGACCAGCACCTTGGCGGCTTCCTTCACCGCCGCCGGATCGGGACCGTAGCGCGTCGGCTTGATCGGCTCGTAGGCCAGCGGATCGGGCGCGTCCTCGCCGTTGGCCTCCGCCGGGAACTCGATGATGACCGGCGAGCCGCGGCCGTTGCGCAACAGGCTGAAGGCTCGGCGCATGACGTTCTCGATGTCGGCGCCCGAGGTGATCGGCTCGGCATGCTTGGCGACATGCGCCATGGTGATGGTCGAATTGAAGTTCGGCGGCACATGGGCGATGCGGCGCGGATAGCCTGCCGGGATGACCAGCAGCGGCACCGATTCGCCGTAGGCCTGGGCCACGCCGCCATAGGCGTTCTCCGAACCCGGGCCGCTCTGCATGCAGAACACGCCCATCTTGCGGCCCTTGGTCATGCGCGACATGGCGTCGGCCATGTGCAGGCCGATACGCTCCTGGCGCACGATGATCGGGCGGATGTCGATCGCGGCGCAGTGCTCGATCAGATGGTTGACGGGATAGGCGAAGAGATACTCGACCCCTTCGCGCTTCAGGATTTCCGCGACTGCCGGGCCGGTCTTCATCTTCGTTTCTCCCTTTGGTGGAGCCTTACGGTGGCTCTCCCCCTCCGCCCTTCGGGCACCTCCCCCGTCAGACGGGGGAGGCAGGGAGGGGGTGGGCCTCGGACGAGGTCCTACTTGTTCAATTCCTTCATCGCGCTGTCGAGGCCGCCCAGGGTGAGCGGGAACATGCGATTGCTCGTCAGCTGCTGCAGCAGCTGGATCGACGGCGTGTAGCTCCAGTGCCGCTCGGGCACGGGATTGAGCCACGCCATGCTGCGATAGGTGTCGGCCACGCGCTGGATCCAGACCTGGCCCGCTTCCTCGTTCCAGTGCTCCACCGAGCCGCCGGGATAGGCGATCTCGTAGGGGCTCATCGAGGCGTCGCCGACGAACAGCACCTTGTAGTCCGGCGGATAGGTGTGGAGCATCTGTGCCGTCGAGAAGGTGTCGACGTGGCGGCGGCGGTTGTCCTTCCACAGCTTCTCGTAGAGGCAGTTGTGGAAGTAGAAGAATTCGAGGTGCTTGAACTCCGAACGCGCCGCCGAGAACAGCTCCTCGCAGACGCGGATATGCGCGTCCATCGAACCGCCGATGTCGAACAGGATCAGGAGCTTCACCTTGTTGCGCCGCTCCGGCACCATCTTGATGTCGAGATAGCCCGCATTGCGCGCCGTCGAGCGGATCGTGTCGGGCATGTCGAGCTCGACCTCGGCACCCTCGCGCGCGAACTTGCGCAGGCGGCGCAACGCGATCTTGATGTTGCGCGTGCCGATCTCGACCGTGTCGTCGAGGTTCTTGTACTCGCGCTTGTCCCACACCTTGACGGCGCGGCCCTCGCGGCCCTTGTCCTGGCCGATGCGCACGCCCTCGGGATTGAAGCCGTAGGCGCCGAACGGCGAGGTGCCGGCCGTGCCGATCCACTTGTTGCCGCCCTGATGCCGCTTCTGCTGCTCCTCGAGACGCTTCTTCAGCGTCTCCATGAGCTTCTCCCAGCCGCCCATCGACTCGATCTGCTTCTTCTCCTCTTCGGTGAGAAGCTTCTCGGCCAGCTTGCGCAGCCATTCCTCGGGGATCTCGGCGGCGACGCCCTCCGGAGGCAGCGCCTCGAGCCCCTTGAAGACGGTGCCGAACACGCGGTCGAATTTATCGAGGTTGCGCTCGTCCTTCACCAGCGCGGCGCGCGACAGATAGTAGAAGTCGTCGACGCTGTAGTCGGCGACCCCCTTGTCCATCGCGTCCATCAGGGAAAGGTATTCCTTGATGGAGACCGGCAGCTTGGCGTTGCGCAGCTCGAGGAAGAAGTTGATGAACATCGCGTCCTCCTCTCAGCGGTGATTACTGGCGCTGCTCCCGCCGCGCCATGAAGGCCAGACGCTCGAACAGGTGCACGTCCTGCTCGTTCTTGAGCAGCGCCCCGTGCAGCGGCGGAATGAGCTGCTTGGAGTCCTTGGAGCGCAGCGATTCAGGCGACATGTCCTCGACCATGAGCAGCTTCAGCCAGTCGAGCAGTTCGGAGGTCGACGGCTTCTTCTTGAGGCCCGGCACTTCGCGGATGTCGTAGAATACGTTCAGCGCCTCGCGCAGCAGGTTGCGCTGCAGGTCGGGGAAGTGGACGTCGACGATCTGCGTCATCGTCTCGCGATCGGGGAAGCGGATGTAGTGGAAGAAGCAGCGGCGCAGGAAGGCGTCCGGCAGTTCCTTCTCGTTGTTGGAGGTGATCATCACGATCGGGCGCTCGGTCGCCTTGATGGTCTGCTGCGTCTCGTAGACGTAGAATTCCATGCGATCGAGTTCCTGCAGCAGATCGTTGGGGAACTCGATGTCGGCCTTGTCGATTTCGTCGATCAGCAGGATCGGACGCACCGGGGCGGTAAAGCCCTCCCACAGCTTGCCCTTCTTGATGTAGTTGCCGATGTCCTTCACGCGCTCGTCGCCGAGCTGGCTGTCGCGCAGGCGCGAGACGGCGTCATACTCGTAGAGGCCCTGCTGGGCCTTGGTCGTCGACTTGATATGCCACTCGATGATCGGGGCGTTGAGCGCCTTGGCCACTTCATGCGCCAAGACGGTCTTGCCGGTGCCGGGCTCGCCCTTGATGAGCAGCGGACGCTGCAGCGCGATCGCCGCGTTCACCGCCACGCGCAGGTCGTCGCTGGCAACGTAGGAGTCGGTACCGGTAAATTTCATGGTGCAAAATCCAAATTTCACTGTGGTTAAAGCCACCCTAGAGGGGCGGTTTCAGGCCAGCAAGGCCGCGCGAACAGGTCAGCCGCCCACGCGGACGATGAAATAGACCAAAGCGGCACAGGCGAGCAGGACAGAGATCGCAAGGCGGCTCGATGCGAAGGCGAGCCGCGGTGCGGGTGCGCCCGGTTCGACCGCCTGGTCGATCCGCTTGCGGCCGGTGATCATGGGGCCCACCAGATTGTGCCGCTTCCAGACGAGGTAGAGCAGGACGGCGAAGACATGGATCGCCACCAGAACGAGCAGTGCGTTGATCCACCAGGCATGGAAATCGGTCGCCCGCTCGACCCACTTATCGGCGACCTTGAGCGCGAGAGGTCCATTCACCATGCCGGTATCGGTGTCGGCGCTGAACAGACCGGTCACGACCTGGGCCATTACGGCGAAAATCAACACGAGCACCATGGCGCCGCCCACCGGATTGTGCCCGGCATCGCACGGGCCCTCCTTGCGGAACAGGTGCGCGACATGCGCGAACGCGGCCCGGGGTCCCTTGAGGAAACTGGAGAAGCGCGCGGTGGTGCTGCCGACGAAGCCCCAGACCAGGCGGAAGAGCAGCAGGGTCAGGATCGCGTAGCCCGACCAGAAATGCAGCTGCATCCAGTCCCCGCCGGCCCGCCCGCTGAAATACGAGGTCGCCATCAGGGCGACCAGCAACCAGTGGAACAGCCGGACGGGCACGTCCCAGACGAGGATCTTGTCGTTCTTGCCGGCCATCGGTCGTCATCTCCTTGCGAGGACCCAGAATAGGCGAGTCATCGGGTCTGTAGGCAAGAGGCAGTCCGCGACCACTACACGCAGTCGTGATGGGGCTTGTTTCAGCGGACCGTTCGCTTCCGCGCCGGGCTCTGCAACAAATGCTTCCTCGGCGAGGTATAAACAGCCAGCTGAATCAGCCAAAGGGGATGGGTCGATGAGGAAGAGTTTGGTTCTTGCGGTGGTCGGCGCGCTCGCCGCCGGCGCAATGGTGGGTGGCGCGACGATCACGATGGCCCAAGGCGACGTGATCGCCCAGCGCAAGGACAATCGCAAGCAGACGGCGGCGGCGATGCGCGCCATCAAGGCGATCGTCGATGCCAAGGGACCGACGGCCGGCGCCGTCGAGCAGGCCGCTAAGCTGAAGACCCTCGAGGCGTCTTTCGTGAAGATGTTCCCGGCCGGATCCGACAAGGGCGAAACCCGCGCCCTGCCGGCGATCTGGACCGACTGGGCCGGTTTCGAAGCGGCGAGCAAGGCGGCAGACGCCGCCTACGACAAGCTTGCGACGGCGGCCGGCTCGGGCAATGCCGAGGCGCTGGCAACGGCTTTCGCCGACACCGGCAAGACCTGCGGTGCCTGCCACCAGAAGTTCCAGGCGAAGGCCAACTAAATATATCCAAGAGACATGAGGGCGACGGTCTTTCCGTCGCCCTTTCGTTTGGGCTCAGGCCGCCGCTGCAGAGGCTCGAACCGGACCGCCAAGGGCCTGCTGCACGATCGCCTCGGCCGCGAAACGCCACGTCCTCGATGCACGCATGGGCGACAGGCGCTGGCGCTCGCGCATGTTCATCCAGTTCTCGAAGCCAAAGGCCCGGTCGAGCGAGTCCAATCCGGCAAGCCGCGCCTCTGGATCGAGCGTTTCAAGCTCGGCGGCAAACCAAACGGCGATCCGCTGGCGAAGGACCTGGCGCAGACGCGCCATGGCAGCCCCGACGGCCGGTGACACGCGGCGGACGCGCTCGGCGAAGCTCCACAACGGAAGCCATTCCTCGAAGAGTTGCGCCCGGTCGGCGACCAGCAGCGTGATGCGGCTTGTCAGCGGTGCCGCAGGATCTACCGGCCGATCGGCACTGAACGCCCGGCCGACGGCGAGATCGAAGGCTGCCGCATAGAGGTCGCTCAGGTCGGGGAAGTGCTGGAAGAGCGTGCGGCTAGAAAGGCCGGCGATGGTCGCGATCGCCCCGGCTGTCGGCTCGGCATCGCCCGCATGGAAGAGATCAAGGGTCGCCTGGATGAGAGATCGTCGAATGCGCTGCCCCCGGATGATGCGTTGGTCCTGCACGCTCGACACATCAATGACGAAACCGACAATTTTCATTGGAACCGATCGAGGTTTTTTTGCCCGGGTCCCTGAGTCTAACAGTCGGCATTTCCAGGGTAACTTGCAAAAATGCATATCTCAAAGACATGATATCCAATGTTTGCTGCATTATCCCGTTTCGTGATAAGCGTTTTTGGGTAACCTGTACCTGCAGCCACAAGGCAACATCCCGCCCCTCGCAGAGCGAGCACAGAGCGTCCAACCACCAAGTCGACAGTGTCCAGAAATACGAAAGGCCGATCGCTTGGGGAACGATCGGCCTTCCTATGAGCCCGCCTGGGTGTGGGTTAATCGAAGCCTTGGGTGTGTGGGAACGGCTTCGATAAAGCGGCTTGGGGGGCCGCCGGCGGGCTTTGGGTCTGCAATTACTCTACCGCAGACGGGCAGCGGCGGTAGTTGCATTAATGCATATCTGCCACTGAACCGCCCACCGAATGTTCAACAAATTCAGCATATCCTTTGTGGCAGTTAGTCAGAAAAGGTAAATCATGGGGCATGCATGTAATTTACCCCGGCCACCTGGACGGCTACTCCGACGGACTTTCCGCGATTGCGGCGAGCGCCGGCCGCAGATGCTCGAGGAAGCGATCGGGATCCTCGCTCATCGGAAAATGACCAAGGCCCGGCATGATGGTGCAGGTTGCGCCCGGCACCATTGCGGCGACTTCCTCCGTCTCCGCCGGCGAGCATGAATAATCATACTCTCCCGTCATCAGATAAAGCGGACAGCGGCGGGTATCGATCGCTGCGATGCGGTCGCGCAGGTCGCCGTCGACCTTGTAGAAATGAAGGTCGCCTTTGAAGACTCCGGGGCCGCCCTGCATGTAGTGCCACAGCGTCTCCCAGCGATGCTCGCTCGGCGCCTCAGGACCGACCAGCCCGGATACGATGCCCGCACAGACCTCGCCCCCATGGACATCCGCATGATGCAACCAGTCGGTGTCGTAGTAGGGCGCGACATGGGCGGAGGCCTGCAGGCCGATCAGGGCCCGAAAGCGATCCGCATGGGTCGCCGCGAGATTGAGCACCACGCGGCCGCCGATCGAACAGCCCATCACCACCGGCCGTGGCAACGCCAGGGCCTCGACAAACGCCACGACGAAGGCCGTGTAGAAATCCCGCGTCAGCCGGTATTCGTCGCGTTGGAAACCGGCAGGAGGCGAGGACTTGCCGTGCCAGGGCATGTCGAAGGCAATGACGCGAAACCGCTTGAGGATCTCGGCATCGTTCATCACGCCGCGATACTGCCTTCCATCGGCGCCTGCCGTGTGTAGGCAGATCAACGGAATGCCTTCACCCGCCTCCTCGAAGTAGACGCGATAGCCTTGGCCTTCGAATTCGAGGGACAGGTAGCGGCCGACGATCGGCTCGAGACGCGCGGCGGTCACGGCGTCGCTCCGTTCGCCCGATGCGCGGCCCGCGGCGCCTCGAGCACCCCCTTGATGTAGAGCAGGTTGGCCATCAGCGGCTGCAGGTCGCCTTCGAATCTCATGAGACCCCGGCGGACCAGGGCGAGCAGATCGTGATCGCCCGGTGCCGGCCGCGGCCGCCAGAAGCGCTGCCAGCTCGCCTCATCGGCTCTGAGCGCGAAGCGCCAGGACGGCATGACAAAGGGGCCCGTTTCGACCCTGTCGATGCGGCCTCGCAGGACGTGGATCAGCCAGACCCGCGGACGGGCCTCCACGAGGAAGACACCCGTGAAGTGCCGGCCTCGCCGCACGAGCGCCGCGTCTCCGTTCACGAGATCGGCAAGTTGTTCGATCATGCTCCCCGCCCTTCTTCCAGGCCTGGTTTCGTGTTTCGGCCTCAATTCCATGGTAGACGATTTGTCATTCCGCCAGTATCGGCCGTGCCTTCCGGGAGCTTTTCCGTGCACTTCGTTCGTTCCGTTCGCGCCCTCCTCCCCCTCGCCGGGGCTGCCCTGTTGCTCACCGCTGCCGTCCAGCCGGCCGCTGCCGGCATGGAGGAAGCGGTCAAGGCCATCCAGGCAGGCGACACCGTTACGGCGGAAAAGGAGCTGCAGCTTCTCGCCAAGGAGCGCGATCCGCGCGCCCAGTTCGTGCTCGGGCTCTATGTCTACGGCAACGCCGAATCCAAGTTGTTCGACGTCAACAAGGCGATCCCCCTCCTGCTCGATGCATCGGAGCGCGGCTACCTGCCCGCAATGATCCCGCTGGCGGGCGCCTATGCCGAAGGCAAGGGCGTGCCGAAGAGCCTCTTCGAAGCCTACAAGTGGTGCGCGATCGCCGAGCGCTGGAATGTCCCGAACGCCAACCTGGCGCTCGAGCAGGCCAGCCGCGAACTGCCGGCCGATGAGGTCGAGAAGGCCAAAGCGGCCGCGGCCGCATACACTTTCAAGACGAAATGATCGCGGCGCGGACGGCGCTCGTCGCGGCCTTGCTGGCCGCAAGCGCCGTCGCGCAGGCCCAGCAGCCGTCCGACGCCTCGGACGTCGCCCCCTCGCTCCGTCCCGCAGTCCAGGCCTATCGACAGGGCGATACCGCCACGGCCGAGCGGACACTGCGCTCCCTTGGCGCTCTCACCGCCGATTCCGAGGCCTGGCTTGGCGCCGTTCTGCTCGACCGCGGCAACAAGGCCGAGGGTCTGAGGCTCATCCAGCGGGCCGCGGATGCAGGTTCCGCCGAAGGCCAGCACCGGCTGGCGCTGGTCTTCATTAATGGTGACGCCGGCGTCGCCCGTAATCCGGCGCAGGCGATCCAGCTCTTCGAGAAGGCCGCGGCCCAGGGCCACCGCCGCGCACAGCTCAACCTCGGCACGCTCTATTTCCGCGGCCAAGGGGTGCCGCGCGACCTCATTCAGGCTCGAGCCTGGCTGGAGCAGGCAGCCCTCGACGGCGACGTGTACGCCACCTACGCACTGGGACGCGCCCTGTCCGAAAGCGCGGGACCGGCAGCGGCCGATTCGACCCGGGCCGCGGACCTCTTTCGTCGGGCTGCCGAGAAGGGCCACACGCTGGCAGCCCTACGATATGGATTGGCGCTCGCCGAAGGGTCGGGGGTCAAGCAGGACTTGCCGGCCGCGCAGCGTTGGCTAATGCAGGCGCAGCAGAGCGGTGTGCCCGAGGCCGCGCTCGCCTTGGGCGACATGGCGGTCCGCACGCCGGCGACGCGCGACAAGGCGGCCAACGAAAAGATCCTGAAATCGGCGATCAGCTGGTACGAGGCGGCGGCGGGTGCCGGCGTTGCCTCAGGCCAGTTCAAGCTCGCCAATGCCTACCTCGCCGGTTCCGGCGTGGCGCGCGATACCGTGCAGGCCCAGCTTTGGTATTCACGCGCCGCCCAGCAGGGATTGGCGGAGGCGCAACAGGCGCTGGGCGTCATGCTGCTGACGGGCACTGCCGGCACGGTAGACCCCGTCGAGGCATTCAAATGGCTGTACCTCGCCGAGCGCGGCGGCCACCCGGAGGCCAAGGCCGTGCGCGAGAAGGTGGGCGACAAGGTGCCGGATCGCGACCGCAAGCGCGGCGAGGCGCTGGCCCAGGCCTTCAAGCCGACGTCGGAGCTGCCACGCGACGAGACCTTGCCGCGCCTCGTACCGGTCCGCCGCTGAGCGCCGGCGGCGATGCAGTCGTCGGACGCCGCGCGCCAGACGCGCCCTGATATCACCCTCGCGGTTTGCCGCGGCGCCTGCCGGCTCATGCGTCAGTCGGGTCGATCCGTCCTGCGCGAGCTGCCGCTGCCGGACGGGCGACGCGCCGACATCATGGCGATTGCGGGCAATGGCGAGCTCACCATCGTCGAGGTGAAATCGTCGATCGAGGATTGGCGTGTCGACCAGAAATGGCCCGACTATCTCGACTGGTGCGACCTGCTGTACTTCGCCGTGCCGGTCGATTTCCCGCAGGTGTTGATCGCCGAGGAAGTCGGCCTCATCGTCGCCGACGCCTATGGCGGCGACATTCTGCGCCATCCGCAGCGCCGCCCGGTCGCCGCTGCGCGGCGCAAGTCGCTCCTCATCGACTGCGCCCGCCTCGCCTCCGAGCGCCTGGCGCGCCTGGAAGACCCCGAGTTCGTCGACTTCGTCTGAGCCTCAGCCTGGGGTCGAGCGGCCGGTGTTCGCCGCACCTGCCAAGGTCTGGCCGCGACTGGCCTCTGCCATGCGAATGCGGGCATAGGCCATCACCTCGGTCGGCGGTCCGATGCGCTCGACCCGGCCCTCCATCACCAGCGCCACGCGATCGGCGATGGCAAGCGGCGCCAGCCGATGGGTGATCATGATGACGGTTCGCCCGCGCGTGTTGGCCTTGAGCTGGCGCAGGAGCTGCTCCTCGGTGGCAGGGTCGAGCGCGCTGGTCGCCTCGTCGAGGATCAGGATGCGCGGATTGCGGATCAGGGCACGGGCGATACAGAGCAGCTGGCGCTGGCCCGTCGACAGGCCCTGCCCGCGCTCACCGAGCACCGTATTGTAGCCCTGCGGCAGGCGCTGGATGAAATCATGCGCGCCGACGAACTTCGCGACGGCAACGACGCGACCGGGATCCTTGTCCACGACGCCCATCGCGATGTTCTCGCGCACGGTCCCGGTGAAGAGCTGAACATCCTGGGGCACGGCGCCGATCTGGGCGCGAAGTTGGGCCGGCGAGATATGGGCGATGTCGGTCCCGTCGACCAGGACACGACCATCGGCGGGGCTGACCAGCCCCTGCATCAGGTTGGCGATGGTCGTTTTGCCCGAACCCGACGGTCCCACGATGCCGACGATCTCTCCCGCCGCGACCGTCAGATCGGCTTCGCGCAGGGTCGGTGGGCCGCGGTCATGGGCGCGATAGGTCACACGTTCGAGCGTGACTTCCCCGGACAGTGCCGGGATCGGCGCGAACTCACCTGGCGCCGCTTCGGGCGTCTCGCGCATCAGCTCGTCGACGCGCTTGAAGGCGGCGCTCACGGCCTGCAGCTGATGCCAGGCACTCGCCAACTGGCGCATCGGCTGGAGCGCCCGCGCCGCCAGCATGTTGGCGGCAATGAGCGCGCCGATCGTAAGGCGATGATCCGCGATCTCGGCGACGCCGACCATCACGATGACCAGCGACGCGACGAGCTGGAGCGTGCCCGACGCGCTCGCAGCAACGCTGGCGAGGTTGCTGGCGCGCAGGCTGCTCCGGGCCGCCTGTTCGACCCGCACCTGCCAGCGCTTTTCGACCTCGGCCTCCAGCCCCAGGGCCTTGATGGTGGCGGCATTGGCCACCGTCTCCGTGAGAGTCGAACTCTTGGCGGCCAGTGCCTGAAAGGTCTCGTCGGCCAGGCGCCGCTGCGCGCGGTGGCTGGCGAGCGACACGACGACCAGCACCGGAATCGCGAGCGCGGTGATCAAGCCCAGCGTCGTGCTGATCGCAAGGGTGGCGATCAGGAAGAGCACGACGAACAGCAGATCGATCGCCAGCACCGGCATCTGTCCCGTGAAGAAGCCGCGCAGCACGTCGAGCTGGCGCAGCCGCTCGGCGATGACACCGGACGGCGTGCGCTCGAAATGCCTGTACGGCAAAGCCATCAGGTGATGGAGCACCTCGGCGCTCATCAGCGCGTCGAGCCGCGCGCCGGTCCTGGCCGACAGCCAGCCGCGCGCGACGCGCAGGCCGAAATCGGCCGCATATGCGAGAAGCATACCCGCGCAGAGGGTCAACATCACCGACGACAGACGATCCGGCGGCTCCCGCCCGATCACCAGGTTCACGACCAGCATCATGAAGAGCGGCGTGAGGAGTCCGAGCAGGTTGATGGCGAACGACGCCGCGGCGAGCTTGAAGACGACCGGCCGCACGCGCGCCCACAGCGGCGCATACCATTGCCCGGACGGAAGCGGCCCCAATGGCTGGCGGAGCAACAAAGCGCGCGAACCGAGCGTGCCGACGTCCTTGGCCGACACCT
This sequence comes from Reyranella sp., assembly GCF_965249915.1. GTDB lineage: Bacteria > Pseudomonadota > Alphaproteobacteria > Reyranellales > Reyranellaceae > Reyranella. The sequence goes on along the minus strand of NZ_OZ252257.1, from coordinate 5,622,428 downwards.
GCCAGACGCGGCCCACGCCGACATCGAGAATGGTCCAGGTGTCCGCGCGGCCCGAGACCACGACATGGACGCGCCCGTCGGCCGCGAGGAGCGCAAAAGGAAGAGGGAGTTCGTCGAGCGAACGCGATGCGAGGTCGATCGCCTCGCTCTCGAGACCGAGCCGCCGTCCCGCCGCGAGAAAGGCCGCCTCGTCGAGGCCTGTCGCAGGCACCGCCGTCAGCCGTCGGATATCGGCCTCGCTGACGGGCCGTCCCACCTGCTGGGCGATGTAGAGCAGGGCCCTCATCAGGGAATCGACGCGGTGGCGGCCGGCCTCGTCCCATGCGGACTGCTGCGGGAAGCCTCCGTTCTCGAGGGGAGCCATAGCCAAGGGTACCAGAAACACCCTTGAATTCAATTATTTAGGGTCGTCTCCTAAAGCAAAGGGCGCGCAACTCGCGTTGCGCGCCCCTCGTTCGTGACATTCGAAAGGTCTAGCGGGCGCTGAAAGCGCGCTTCAGCTCGGCCACGAGGTCGGTGCGTTCCCAGGAGAAGCCACCGTCCTTCTCCGGCTTGCGGCCGAAATGACCGTAGGCGGCCGTGCGCTGGTAGATCGGCTTGTTGAGCTGCAGCGACCGGCGAATGTTGGTCGGGCGCAGCGGGAAGAGTTCCGACAGGACCTTCTCGAGCTTGCGCTCGTCGACCTTGCCAGTGCCTTCGGTGTTCACATAGAGCGACATCGGATCGGCAACGCCGATCGCGTAGGCGACCTGGATCAGGCAGCGGTCGGCGAGACCGGCGGCCACGACGTTCTTGGCGAGGTAGCGCGCGGCATAGGCGGCCGAACGATCGACCTTCGTCGGGTCCTTGCCGGAGAAGGCGCCGCCGCCGTGCGGGGCGTAGCCGCCGTAGGTGTCGACGATGATCTTGCGGCCGGTCAGACCGCAATCGCCATCGGGACCGCCGACGACGAAGTTGCCGGTCGGGTTGACGAAGAAGTCCGAGGCCTTCTTGGGCATCCAGCCCTTGGGCAGCGACTTCTCGACATGGCCCGCGATCATCTCGCGGATCATGGCGGAGTTGTACTTCTTGCCCTTGGCGGTCGCCTCGCGATGCTGCGTGGAGACCACCACCTTGGTGGCGCCGACGGCCTTGCCGTCGACGTAACGCACCGTCACCTGGCTCTTGGCGTCGGGCTGCAGGTCGCCGAGTTCACCCGAGCGGCGGGCCTTGCTCAGGACTTCGAGAATCTTGTGCGAGAAGAAGATCGGAGCGGGCATGAACGAACCCTTCTCGTATTCCTCGCTGTCGCGGCAGGCGAAGCCGAACATCAGGCCCTGGTCGCCCGCGCCTTCCTGCTCGCCGAGATTGCCGCCCTTCTTCTTGGCATCGACGCCCATGGCGATGTCGGGCGACTGGCCGTGCAGCAGCACCTCGACGTCGGCGCCGTGGAAGGAGAAGCCGTCCTGATCGTAGCCGATGTCGCGCACGACATCGCGCGCGATCTCGGTGATCGCCTCGCGATTGACGATCGTGTTCTTGCCGTACTTCTTCATGTACGGCTCGGAGGCGCGGCCTTCGCCGGCAATCACGATCTTGTTGGTGGTGACCAGCGTTTCGCAGCCGAGACGCGTGTTGGCGTGGCTGTCGTCGGCATGGCCGAGCTTCACGTCATTGGCGATGAACGCGTCCAGGATGGCGTCCGAAATCTGGTCCGCGACCTTGTCCGGATGGCCTTCCGAAACCGACTCACTGGTGAAGATATAGTCCTTGAGCGCCAACGATCCCTCCCAAAGTGCACTGGACTCCGGGCAGGGCGGGTGTGCCGCCAACGTCCGGCTTAGCCTTTGTTTGCGCGGTGGCAAGTCGTCCAAATCCGTCCGCGGCGATCCCGACCATCGGGACCGCGCTCCGTTAAAACCTCAAAACCCGCTGGAATGCAAGAGGATCGCAGGGCGAACTCCCGCACCTCCCGGCCGCGCGCTAGCGACCCTTGCGCGCACCGACCGTTTCGGCGTGGCTGGCCACACCTACGGCCTTCACCATCTCGAAAATCCGCTTGCGCACCTTGCTCTCGCGAATCTTGTAGTAAGCCCGCACGAGCTCAAGGGTCTCGCGCTTGATCAGCGGGTCCTTCTCCTGCTCGAACGGCGTGCCGGCTTCTCCGAAGCCCTTGCGGCCGCGACCGGACATCGGCCGACCCGCCAGCGCGTTCGAGGGCATCTCGTCGAAGAAGTAGGACACGGGAACGTCCAGCACCTTGGCGAACTCGAACAGGCGGCTCGACCCGATCCGGTTGGACCCGCGCTCGTACTTCTGGATCTGCTGGAAGGTGAGGCCGACCGCCGTCCCAAGCTTCTCCTGGCTCATGCCGAGGAGGGTACGCCGCTGGCGCATGCGCGCTCCGACATGGACATCAACGGGATGCGATCTCGCCATGGGTCGCCCTTCTCCTTCGAAACTCAAACTCCGATCAACGCCGATAGGGCCAAATAATGGCCGAAAGGCGTGCAGCGATTGCTGCCAGGCCACATGTGCAAAAATGCATATCTACACGCGCAGGCTGCATATTACCTAGCGCCCTCCCGAAGCGAATGCAAGCCTAGACGCCGGGGTTAACGCTTTGAATTCGTTGTTTTTTCACCGGATGTGAAGCGAGATAATGTAGCCAGTGCCGCCACTGCGAAGAGCAGGAGCAAAATCAGGGTGGAGTCGCCCCAGCGCCCGTAGGGCGTGGGTTCGCGAGCCGGCGGAATCCGATGGTCGATAAGGCCCTCCTGCTGCATGTCGAGCGCCGCGAGGACCCGTCCATAGGCATCGATCACCGCCGAGACTCCGGTGTTGGCGGCGCGGAGCATCGGCAGACCTTCCTCGATGGCGCGCAGCCGGGCGCTGGCGAGATGCTGGTAGGGCCCGCTCGAAAGGCCGAACCAGGCGTCGTTGGTCACGTTCAGGAGCCAGCGCGGCCGGGCGCCCGGCCCGGTGACGGCGGCCGGAAAAATCACCTCGTAGCAGATGATGGGCGAGAAGGACGGCAGGCGTGGCAGGTCGAGCGTGACGCGCGATTCACCGACTTCGAACGAGCCGCGGCCGATGAACCCGGAAACCGGAGCGAGCTGCTTGTGGAACGGGATGTACTCGCCCAGGGGGACGAGATGGACCTTGTCGTAGGTCGCGACGATCGCGCCGGCGCCGTCGATGACCAGCAGCGAATTCCAGACGCCGTCCTCGCGATTGCGGGTGCCGCGCGCCGCCCCGGTGAGCAGATAGCCGCCCGGCGGTACGGCCTGCGCCATATAGTCGAGCGCCGACGATCCCGGTTCGACGATGAAGGGCGGCGCCGTCTCGGGCCAGATCACCGCCGCCAGCCCGTCGAAGCCCGGGCGGCGGCTCATCTCCACGAGCTTGGCCATGTGCTGCACGCGCAGTTCCGGCCGCCACTTTTCCGCCTGCAGCGTATTGGGTTGGACGAGGCGCACCAGCGGCCCGTCCGGCGCCTCGATCGGCACCATGGCCGACTGGCCGGCAAAGCCCGCGGCGCCGGCGACCACGAGTGCCAGCACCGACGCCCGCCAGCCGGCGGTCGGAGCGGCCAGGATCAGGAACGTCAGCAGCCCGAGACCATAGACCCCGAACAGCGCCGCGCCCTGCAGCAGCGGCGTGGCGAAGGCCCAGACGTGGCCGAGCGGATTCCACGAATAGCCGGTGAAGACATGGCCGCGCAGCCACTCCGCGATCGTCCACGCAATGGCCAGCAGCAGCAGACGGCAATAGCGGCCGCCCAGCGAGGGCCAGCGCAGGGCGACCCATTTCGCGGCGCCGGCAGCCATTGCCGGGAAGAAGCCGAGCAGTGCCGCCAGACCGACGACGATCGGCGGGCCGAGCAGCGCATAGTCGGCCGGCGGCACGAAGAAGGCTTCGACGATCCAGTAGGAGCCGACGGCGAAATGGCCCGTTCCCCACGCCCAGCCGCGCAGCAGGGCACTCTTCGGGCCCGGTGCGGTGTCCCACAGCCAGACGAAGGCCACGATGCCCAACACGGCAAGCGGCAGCCAGTACAGCGGCGGCATGGCAAGTGCGGCGAGCGCGCCGGCCAGAAAGGCGACGCCCGCGGCGCGCCAGCTCGTGAGGGTCATCGCATCCGATCGGTTATTTGGCGGCGGGAGCCGTCGTCGGCGCCCGCACCCGCAGCCGGCGGATCCGCCGCGGGTCGACGTCGAGGATCTCGAACTCGATGCCGGACGGATGGCGGACCACCTCGCCGCGTTCGGGAATGCGGCCGAGCAGCGAGAAGATCAAGCCGCCCACCGTGTCGATCTCGCGCCGCTCGTCCTCCGACAGGACCTTGCCGATCTCCTCCTCGAGGAGCTCGATCGGCGTGCGGCCATTGACGTCGATCGTACCGTCGACGCGACGGGCGACGGTCGGGGTCTGCGCGACGTCGTGCTCGTCCTCGATCTCGCCCACGATCTCCTCGACCAGATCCTCGATGGTGAGGAGCCCGTCGGTGCCGCCGAATTCGTCGACCACCAGCGCCATGTGCGTCCGTGAGCGGCGCATGTCGAGCAGCATGTCGAGGACCGGAAGGGTCGGCGCCACGAACACCACGCGCCGCAGGATGTCGCGAAGATTGAACTTCTTGGAGGTGCCCCAATAGGCCAGCACGTCCTTGATGTGAATCATGCCGATCACGTCGTCGAGCGACTCGCGGTAGATCGGATAGCGCGAATGGGCCTCGGCCTGGATCAACCGCACGACCTCGTCGAGCGGTGTGTCGGCGGCGATGCCCACGATGTCGACCCGCGGCACCATGACGTCGGCCACCGTCTTGTCGCGCAGCTTCAGGATGTTGGCGAGCAGGACCCGCTGGTCCTCGCTGATCGGCGTGTCGCTCTCGGGAGTCTCCTCGATCAACTCCTCGATGGCTTCACGAACCGCTTCGTTCTTCTCCTTGCGGCGCAGCCGCCGCAGGATGGCACGCAGCAGCCCGCCGCTCGAGGGGACATCGGGAACCGGCGATGTCACCGGGGTGGCAAGAAGCTCAGTCGACGAAGCCGGGCTGAAGCCCGGCCTGGTACTGTGCGCTGTGGAGTCAGGCATGTGTCGTAAGATAGGCTATCGGCCCCGTGTTGCAATCCATGGAAGTTCCCGATGCGTTCCTGCAAACTGCCGTCCGGAGCGAAAATGCCTGTGCTGGGCCTCGGGACCTGGCGCATGGGCGAGAACGCGCGGCGGCGAAACGATGAGCTCGACGCCCTGAAATACGGGCTCGATCTCGGCTACCCGATGATCGACACCGCCGAAATGTACGGCGAAGGCGGCGCCGAGGAGATCGTGGGCGATGCGCTCGCGGGTCGCAGCACCCGACCCTACATCGTAAGCAAGGTCTACCCCCACAACGCCTCGCGCGCCGGCGTGATCGCCGCCTGCGAGCGCAGCCTCAAGCGTATGCGGCTCGAGCGCATCGATCTCTATCTGCTGCACTGGCGCGGCGGCGCGCCGATCGAGGAGACGTTCGAGGCGTTTCACAAGCTGAGGGACGCCGGAAAGATCGGCGATTTCGGCGTCAGCAACTTCGACCGGGACGACATGGAAGAGGCCGCCGGTCTCGACAAAGGACTGACCGGCACCAACCAGGTTCTCTACTGCCTGTCGCGTCGCGGGCCGGAGTTCGACCTGCTGCCCTGGATGCGCGAGCGCTCGATCCCGCTGATGGCCTATTCCCCGCTCGACCAAGGAGCGCTGCTGCGCAAGGCGCCGCTCAGGAAGCTTGCCGACGAGGTCGGCTGCACGCCGGCCCAGCTGGCGCTCGCCTGGCTGTTCGCGCAGCCCGGTGTCGTCACGATTCCGAAGTCGTCGACCCGCGAGCGCGTGAAGGAGAACTTCGCGGCGCTCCAGGTGAAACTCACCCCGAAGATCCTGGCCGAACTCGATCGCGCCTTCCCGCCGCCCCGGACGAAGCAGCCGCTCGAGATGCTCTGACAGGCTCGCGATGCGAGTTTTTCAGAAAGACCGACGGGCGACTTTGATCCGTCAGGTCATCACGACCGGCGAATCAGGGGGGTGCGACTCCGGCTTCGTTTGTTTCGTTTATTTCGGTTATTTCGTTTACTGGACCGGACGCCGGCTTTTTTCGACGGCCGGCTCGTCCAGAGCATAGGGATCGGCGATCCCCAGCTTCGCCAGGATGCGACGCTCCAGGGCTTCCATCCGCTCGGCGTCGGCCTCGCCCGTCTCGTGGTCGTAGCCCAGCAGATGCAGCGTGCCGTGCACGACCAGATGGGTGAAATGGTCGGCCGCCGACTTGCGCTGCTCGCGCGCCTCCCGCCACACGGTCTGACGCGCCAGCACCATGTCGCCCAGGAAGTCGCGCTCGCCGGACGGATAGGAGAGGACGTTGGTCGGCTTGTCCTTCTTGCGGTCGCGCGCATTGAGGGCACGCACCCCCTTGTCGTCGTCCAGCGCCACGTTGAGCGAGCGGCGGCCGCTGCGGCGCGCGCCGGCGAAGGCGGCCCGGGCCGCGCGCCTGGCCAGCCGCTGGGCATCGGGCATTGCCTCGGTCCAGCCCTCATCCAGCACGACGACCGTGCAACGGAGCGCCGGCTTAGGATTTGGCTTTCTTGTCGCGGACATCGTAGGCGTTGACGATGCGGGTCACGAGGTCGTGCCGCACGACGTCCTGGGAGGTCAGCCGCACGAAGCGCACGCCTTCGACGTCCGCCAGAGTCTCGACGGCGTCGTTCAGGCCCGACTTCTGGTTGTTCGGCAGGTCGGTCTGGCTGGGATCGCCGGTGATGACCATGCGCGAGCCTTCACCGAGACGCGTCAGGAACATGCGCATCTGCATGGGCGTCGTGTTCTGCGCCTCGTCGAGGATGACGTAGCAGTGCGCCAGCGTGCGGCCGCGCATGAAAGCGAGCGGGGCGATCTCGATCTCGCCCGACTCCATGCGATGGGCGATCTGCTCGGGCGGGATCATGTCGTGGAGCGCGTCGTAGAGCGGCCGCAGGTAGGGATCGATCTTTTCCTTCATGTCGCCGGGCAGGAAGCCCAGCCGCTCGCCAGCTTCGACGGCGGGACGCGACAGCACGATACGCTCGACCTTTCCGGCCAGCAGCAGCATGACGCCCATGGCGACCGCGAGATAGGTCTTGCCGCTGCCGGCGGGCCCCAGCGCGAATACCATGTCGCGCTCGCGCAGGGCGGCGAGGTAGCCGCGCTGGCCCGGCGTGCGTGCCTGGATGGTGCGCTTGCGCGTGCGGATGCTCTCGGTGTCGCCGCCCTCGGCGCCGCTGCGCGCGAAGCGCACGGCCGCATCGATGTCGGCGCCCTCGATCGTGAGGCCGCGCTTCAAGCGTTCGTAGAGACCGGAAATCGCCTTCTGCGCGGTGGCCGCATCGTCGGGTGTGCCGGAGATGGCGAGCTGGTTGCCGCGGGCGCTCAGCTGCACGTTGGCGAGTTGCTCGATCCGCACCAGATTGCGGTCGTGGTTTCCATACAGCACGGCCAGCAGCGCATTGTTGTCGAAAGTCATGCGCCGAACGTCGGCGGCGCGCGTACCGGCGACCGGGTCGCTCACGCGGCGGCCTCATAGGGACCGACGACGATCTCGCCGGAAAGACTGTTGGCGTAACCCTCGATCAGGCGGACATCGACGATGTGGCCGAACAGCCGCGGATTTCCCTGGGCGTAGACGGACTGCAGCCACGGCGTCTTGCCGATGATCTGGCCGGGCTTGCGTCCTGCCTCGGCGAACAGGACCGGCACGATCGTCCCGGCCTTCGATTCGTTGAAGTCCCGCGCCTGTTTCCCGACGAGGGCCTGGAGCGCCGCAAGCCGCGCCACCTTGACGTTCTCGGGCACCTGATCGGTCAGCGCCGCCCCGGGCGTGCCCGGCCGGCGGCTGTAGCGGAAGGCATAGGCCGAGGCGAAGCCCACCTGCTCGATCAGCCGCATCGTATCGTCGAAATCGGCATCGCTTTCCCCTGGAAAGCCAACGATGAAGTCGGAGGACAACGCGAGGTCGGAGCGGGCGTTGCGCAGGCGCTCGACGATGCGCAGGTAGAGATCGCGGTCGTGGCGGCGATTCATCGCTTCGAGGATGCGGTTCGATCCCGACTGTACCGGCAGGTGCAGGTACGGCATGAGCTGCGGCACGTCGCCATGCGCGGCGATCAGGTCGTCGTCCATGTCGCGCGGATGGGAGGTCATGTAGCGCAGGCGCGCCAGGCCCGGGGTCTCGCCGATCGCCCGCACCAGGCGCGCGAGCGACCAGGTCGAGCCGTCGGGACCTTCGCCGTGATAGGCGTTGACGTTCTGGCCGAGCAGCGTGAGTTCGAGCGCGCCCGCTTCGATGAGCATGCGGGCTTCGGCGAGCACGGCGGCAACCGGCCGCGAATACTCCATACCGCGCGTGTAGGGCACCACGCAGAAGGTGCAGAACTTGTCGCAGCCCTCCTGGATGGAGAGGAACGCCGAACCCGCGCGAATCCCCTGGGGCGACGGCAGGTGGTCGAACTTGCTCTCGGCCGGGAATTCCGTGTCGAGAACGCCGGCACCCGGCTGACGCTTCCCGGGATCGGCGCCGGCGGCCTTGCGCGCGACCTGCGCCAGCAATTCGGGAAACCGGTGATAGGCCTGCGAGCCCACGACGATGTCGACCGCCGGCTGGCGGCGGATGATCTCCTCGCCCTCGGCCTGGGCGACGCAGCCGGCGACGGCGATGGTGAGGTCGCGGCCCTCGGCCCGGCGCTCGGTCTTGACGTCGCGCAGGCGGCCCAGCTCGGAATAGACCTTCTCCGAAGCATGCTCGCGGATGTGGCAGGTGTTCAGCACGACCAGATCGGCCTGCTCGGGCGCTTCGGCCAAGGCATAGCCCAGCGGCCGCAGGACGTCGGCCATGCGGTCGGAATCATAGACATTCATCTGGCAGCCATAGGTGCGGATGAACACGCGCTTTGGCTGCCCGTCGGTGCGGACGTCCTTCATCGGTCTCCGGTGCTGGAACGGCCGGTTTCTATCACCGGCGCCCCGCAGGGTCGAGGGGGCCTCAGGGGTGGCCGCCGGTCGATGCCGGTTCGACCAGGGACGGCATCAGCTCGGGCCGGCCGGAATTCGCCGCCTGGACGCCGGCGGAGACCTGGCGGAAGCAGTATTCCGCGAGCTTCTTGCGATCGCCGAGACGCTCGATGTCGATCGGCGGGAAGAAGGTGACCACCGCTTCGGTCTCGCCGAGGCAGACCATCTGCCAGAGATGCGGCACCAGATCGAGATCGCCGAACCAGGCGAACAGGGGCCGCCAGTAGCGGCCGAGCGGAATGCCGTCGAGGCGGGTGTAGGAGATCGCCACCGGCTGCACGACGATCGGCCGGTCGTCGCGCCGCAGCTGCGCCACGCCGAACAGGGCGCTGCGAAACGGCAGCACGCGCGTGCCGTCGCTGCTGGTGCCCTCGGGGAACAACATCAGATTGTCGCCGGTGTTCAGCCGCTTCATCATTTCGTCGCGGCTGTCGCTGGTCTTGTTCGAGCGCCGTTCGACGAAGATCGTGCGCTGTGCCTTGGCCAGCGTGCTGAAGAACGGCCAGGTCGCCACTTCGGCCTTGGCCACGAAGCAGCCGGGAATCAGGCCGCCCAGCACCTCGATGTCGAGATAGGAGACGTGATTGCAGACGAAGAGGGTCGGCGTGACCGTCGAGCGCTCACCGTTGACCTTCACCTTGATGCCGAGGATCAGGCACACCGTCCGGTGATACAGGACCGGCAACCAGCGAATGACCGGCGTGACGCGAAACGCAAGCGCCAGCAGATGGAAAGGCAGCATCACCAGCGTGAGCAGCAGATAGCTCAGGAGCCGAAATGCGCCGCGCAGGGGAGAGCCGATCCACGTCGCGGCCAGAGGAACCCCGGCCTGGCTACTCACGCATTCCGCGTTCGTAGTGACGGATGTACTTCTCCGTCACCAGCTCTGTCTTCACGGTGATGAAGACGTCGGTGCTGTTGAACTCGTGGTCGATCACCGCGCCGTCGCCGACGAAGCCGCCCAGCCGCAGGTAGCCCTTGATAAGCGGCGGAACGCGGGCCATCGCCTTGCGCGTGTCGTAGCTGCCGGCCTCGAGCATATCCATCTTCACGTAGCGGTGCGGCAGGGCCCGGACGCGGATCTCCGGCGGCGCCAGGTGGTGGTGGTATAGGTAGGACAGCGCCTGCGCGTGCTGGGTCGGATCGATGCCCGGAATGCTCGCGCAGCCGAACATCACCTGGATATTGTAGTGATAGGCATAGAGCGCGATGCCACGCCACAGCATCTGCATGGTCGCGGTGTTGCGCGCGTCGCGCGCAATGCAGGAGCGGCCGAGTTCCAGGACCTCGCCCGGATAGTCGATCATCTTCTGGATGTCGTACTCGGCCGACGAATAGAACCGGCCCATCTTCGCCGCCGCAGACCGGCGGATCAGGCGATAGGTCCCGACGATGCCCTCAGGCCCCTCGCCGCGCCGGCGGTCGAGCACAAGCAGGTGATCGCAGACCTCGTCGAACGGGTCGAAATCGCGACCGAGCGCCTTCATCTGCGGCGATGGCTGCGCCGACATTTCTTCGTAGAAAACGCGGTAACGGAGAATCTGTGCCGCCTCGACCTCGGCGGCCGTCTGCGCCAGGCGAACCTCGAAGTCGCCGGCGACGACCTGCACGATCTCCCGATTGGAGACGGGCGGTCCCAGAAGCTCAGCTTCACTGTCAACGCGGTCAATGCGCATGTGTCATCCGCAAGGGGGCCGCCCCGATCATGGGCCCATTATCGGGCTGCCGAGGGGCTCGTCCACTTATTTTTGGCGGTCGGATTTTCCATCCAGGGGAACGCCATAGAGCTCGAGACGATGGCCGACGAGGCGATAACCGGCCTTCTCGGCGATCTTGCGCTGCAGCTCCTCGATCTCGTCGTTGTGGAATTCCACGACCTTGCCGCTCTGGATATCGATCAGGTGATCGTGGTGCTCGTCCGGCGTCTCCTCGTAGCGCGCCCGGCCATCGCCGAAGTCGTGCTTGGCGAGAATGCCGGCCTCTTCGAACAGCCGCACCGTCCGGTACACCGTTGCAATCGAGATATTGGGATCGATCGCCGTCGCGCGACGATGCACGGCCTCCACGTCGGGATGATCCGACGCATCCGACAGGACGCGCGCGATCACGCGTCGCTGGTCGGTCATTTTGAGGCCGCGCTCTGCGCATAGGAGTTCGAGCTTTGATTTCCTGTCTGGCATGCCGTCATACCCTACACCGGCCAGCGTTCTCGGTATAGTTGGACATGTCCCTACGCGCTGACCATGACATCGACATTACCGGCGAGGTCTGCCCCATGACCTTCGTTCGGACCAAGCTCAGGCTGGAGCGCCTGAATCCGGGGGAAACCCTCGCGGTCCGCCTGCGCGGCGAGGAGCCGTTGCGCAATGTCCCGCGCGCCGCAAGGGACGAGGGCCACACCATCCTGGGGATCGAAACGGACGGGGATATCCACATCGTCACCATCCGCCGCCTTTGATCAGCTGAGAGTGAGACGCATGACGAGGGCATCGGCAGCCGGCCGGCCGGGACGCGGATAGTAGCCGGCGCGACGCCCCACGGTCTCGAAGCCGAACGAGCCGTAGAGCGCGAGGGCGCCGGGATTGTCCGCGCCGACTTCAAGGAAGAGCGTTCCTGCGCCATCGGCGCGCGCCTTCTCGACCACCGCATCGAGCAACCTTCGCGCGGCGCCGCGGCGGCGATGGCCGCGGTCCACGGCGATGGCGAGGAGTTCAGCCTCTTCGCCAACGATGCGGCAGATCGCCATGCCGATGTCAGAACCGGCCCCCGTCAGCAGAAAACCGGCAGTGCCGGGCGATGCCAGCAGGCCCGCTATGTCGGCCCGGGTCCAACCGCGCTCGCCCATCGGCTCGAAGGCCTCGCCATGGAGACGCGCCGCCCTGTCGAGGTCGATGGCCCGGATCGGATCGAGCCGGAATCCCCCGCTCATTCACTCCACCGTGCGGCGGGCGCCGTCCGGCAGGGTGATGTTCACGCCGCGCAGATAAAGCGGCCGCGGCAGGCCTTCGGCACGATTTCGCGCGGCCCACGCCTCGACGCCGAACTCCAACGCCAGCCGGCCAAGCACGACCGGATCCGGCGGGCCCTCAAGGGCGCTCGCATCGATCCCCGCAGCCTGCAGCGACTGCAGGAGCGGCGCCACGTCCTTGCCGACGACCAGGCACCGCTGACCGGCAAGACGCGCCGCGAGATCTTCGGCGGTCGACGCGAAGGGCGTGGGATCGTCGCCGATCGCGCAGAACCAGTCGCCGAGCTTGGTGTCGACGGCGGCGATCACCAGCCGGTCCGTCTCCGGCGCCTGCGCGCGCAGCACCGCGGTCGTGGCGATCCCGGAGAGGGGAAGGCCCAACCCGACCGCCAGCCCACGCGCCGCCGACAGCCCGACCCGCACGCCGGTGAAACTGCCGGGACCGGTCGTGACGGCGATCAGGTCGAGTTCCGCCTTCGCCACACGGGCTGCCTCCAGTGCCGCCACGATGGCCGGCAGCAGACGCGCCGCCTGGTCGCGCCCTTCTTCGAAGAGACAGGCCAGGGTTTCGCCGTCCCGCACGATCGCGACGCCCTGCCCGCTCACGGCGCAGTCGAAGGCCAGGACGGTGGTCACGCCCGACCCGCGCGGCGGGCACTGGCATTAAGAAGAGCGGCTGGGCATTGTGGAGTCATGAAGCTCGACCTTGTAGCGATCGCGCCGCCCGATTTCGACGTCGACGTCACGCTGGCTTATGCGACGACGGCAAATCTAACGGGACGGCCGGTCTACCGAAATGCCGAATGCTGGCTGCATCGCGAAGCGGCCGACAAGCTCGCCGCCGCCATCGCGCTGGCCCGGCCGCTTGGCCTGCGATTGCGCATCTTCGACGCCCTGCGGCCGGTGGAAGCACAGTGGGCGCTCTGGAACGTCAATCCCGACCCGGAGTTCATCGCCGATCCCCGTCGCGGGTCGCCGCACTCGCGCGGCGTGGCGGTCGATCTCAACCTGCTCGACGCGCAGGGCAACGAACTCGACATGGGGACGGCGTTCGATGCCTTCACGCCGCTGTCGCATCACGGTCGCACCGACATCTCGGTCGAGGCCCAGCGCAACCGGCATCTGCTGATGGGGCTGATGACGGCCGCCGGCTGGGATTTCTACCGCAACGAATGGTGGCACTATCAGCTGTTCGACGCGCGGCGCTTTCCGCTGGTCGCGGATGCCGATCTGCCGCGGCCCATGATGTAGGCGCCGGGCTTCCTAGAAGCCCGACAACTTCGCCTTGTCGAAATCGCGCAGATCGTTCTCGCGCATGATCTGCCGCACGAACTGGACATACTCCTGGCCGCGCTCCGAATACCGCAGGAGCGCACCGATCAGGCGGAAGCCATCCGGATCCTCGCCGCGCTCGCGCATCGCCGCCCGCTGGCTGCGGAAGCCGGCATAGGCCGGATGGGTATTGAGGTTGGTGATGTAAGCTTCGGTCGCCTCGCCCACGTCCGTGAAGGGCTGCGGCATGCCGGCGCCGGGCTTCCACGGCGCCGAGACGCTGTGGCGGCCGACCGCCTGGATCTGGCCATACAGGGCATTGCCGTTGCGCGCGGCGAACGATGTGCCCCAGCCCGATTCCACGCCGCCCTGGGCGATCGCCATGGAGGGCGGAACGATATCGACGCGACGCACCAGTTCGTCGATCTTCTCGACCGGCGTGTCGTAACGCTCGGCGAGATCCTCGAGCCAGATGCGTTCGATGGCCGTCAGCATCTGCGGACTCGAGCCGAGCTTGTCGCGCAGATAGAGCAGTTGTTCGCGATCGGCGAGGACCCGCTGGTTGACCTCAAGGATCACCGGCAGCAGCGCCGTGATGAACAGCATCTTGCGCTCGGGTCCATCCTTGGTTCCGAGATCGGAGGGGACGCGGTCGAGCTTGACCGGCGGCACAGCCTCGCCCTGGCGTATGTCGGTCAGGGTATAGGAAACGTCGCGGAAGAAGCCGGCGAGTTCGTCGGCCGTGCGCGGGCTGATGGCACGCACCTGGACCTGACGCCGTACGGCGTTGCCCGGCGCCGCGAAGCGTCCGTGAGCCGCTCCGCTGTCGCGGGTCGAACGATGAGCGACGTCGTCGGGCTCGCTCACCTCGTGCCGCACGAACAGGATGGCCGCAGGTTCGACGTCCATCATCTGCATCGCCACCGGCTCCGCCTCCTGGGCGTAGGCACTGCCCACGCCGACCAGCGAGAGATAGGGCATCGCATCGCCCGAAGGCCGCGGCTCGTACAAGCCCACCCCGGTCGCGAGGACCGCCGCCCAGGCGGCGGGAAAAGCATAGTTGCGCCCACGCTCAATCGCGGGCCGTAACGTCAATCGCATACCACACTCTTCATTGTCGTTTGTCGCGCAGACGACCGTCCACGCGGCCCATAGGGCCGCGAGCGCCATCCCAACGCGTACGCTTGAGCGAAAAGCAGCCCTTACTGGGCCGCTTGGACTTCCACGACTTCCGGCACGTAGTGCTTCAGAAGGTTCTCGATTCCCATTTTCAGCGTGGCCGTCGAGCTCGGGCAACCCGAGCAGGAGCCCTGCATGTGCAGGTAGACGATGCCATCGCGAAAATCGTGAAACACGATATCGCCGCCATCCTGGGCCACGGCGGGCCGGACGCGGGTGTCGAGCAATTCCTTGATCTGGGCGACGACTTCGTCATCGTCCGCGGCGACCGACGCTGCGGCGTCGCTGTCGGCGATCACGGGCTCGCCCGACGTGTAGTGCTCCATGATGCCACCGAGGATCGACGGCTTCATGATCTGCCAATCCCGGTCGGCCGTCTTGGTGACGGTCACGAAGTCGGAGCCGAAGAACACGCGCTCGACCCCTTCCACCGCGAACAGCCTCTTGGCAAGCGGTGAGGGCGTGGCGGCCTCGACGTTGGCGAAATCCGCCGTCCCCTTCTCCATGACCACCCGGCCAGGAAGAAACTTGAGAGTCGACGGATTGGGCGTCTGCTCGGTCTGGATAAACAAACCTACCTCCGGTTCGAATGCTTTGGGGCGGACCCCTTCGGCATCGCTCAGGCTGGGGATCAGGACGTCTCCATCCCCACTCGATGGCTACGGACGTAGGAACCGGTTGCAAGGCGATCAAGATGATTCTTGAGAGCCTCTGTATAACTATTATGGAAAATATACCGATTATCGTATTATATCAGTCCACTAATGACGAAATTCCGAATTTCGCGCCAGTGTTTCAATTGTACGCAAAGAAATTTTCCAAGCATATCGCCGCAGAAAGAACGCCCGCTTCTCGCATGCATCATGAGATCGCGTCGATCTCAGCCTCGGAGAGCGCGCCCGGCACGATGGTCAGCGGGATGCGGAGCTGACCTCCCGCCTTGCCGGTAAAGGCCGTCACCAGCGGACCCGGCCCGTCGCTGCCGGAGGCGCTGCCCAGCACCAGGACCGAGATCGAGCGGTCCTCGACGAGGAGCTTCGCGAGTTCATCGCGGCTCTTGCCTTCGCGGATGTAGATCGAGGGCGGCTGGCCGGTCATGGAGACCGCATCATCGGCGTACCGGGCCACGACGATCTCGGCCTGCTGGCGCGCTTCCTCACGCATCAGCTCGACCACCGAGCCCCATTGCTGTCCTTCCGGCGGATCCATGACGTAGAGCATGGCAACCCGGCCGCCGGTGCGCTTGGCACGGCGGCAGGCATAGCGCAGCGCATTGCGCATTTCCGGGCTTTCGTCGACCACGACGAGAAAGACGCGCTCGCCGGACTTGGGCTGCTCGCTCATGACCTCTTCCCCTCAACTCCTAGAGACGCCGCATGACCGCGCCGCCCAGCCAGCCGACCAGCAGCGCCATCAGGATGGCTCCCACCCCGTATAAAGCTCCCTCATGCGCCGACCAGCCCGCGAGCTGGGCGCTGAAGCCGACCTTGCCGACCGGCAACGGGCGCGAGATCGCCGCGACGATCTTGCCCTCGCGCAGCAGATAGACGCGGATGTCGTAGACGCCTTCCGGCAGCCGCGACGGAAAGGGCAGGTCCACGCGGAAAAGCCGGCCAGCCTGGACCGTCACCTGGCCGATGGCCGCGGGGTAGAGCCCCTCCCGCCGCTTCACCTCGACGAGGCCGGCGCGAAAGCGCGCCAGTTCGGCGGCGTCGCGGGGCGTGGCCGGCTTCAGGGTGGACAGCCGGTCCTCGAGCGACAGGATCTCGCCGCCGGCGCCCCGCGCCAGCAGGCGCTGCAGCGGCTGGCTGGCGGCGATGGCGTAATAGGCCGGCACGTCGTCGAAGCCCTGCCGTCCGGTATTGAGCCAGATTCCCAGGAACCGCTGCTTGCGCATCACGGTCTCGCGGGCGGGCGGGCCGGCCACGACGACGACGATCTCGCCGGGCGGATCGAACATGCCGAACAGCAGGATGCTCTCGCCCTGGAAGGCCGAGGTGATCGACACGCGGGCGAGCGATAGATCCATGATCAGGTCGGGCGTCGTGGGCTCGTTCGGCACCGAAGGCGGCGCGATGGCGTCGGGCGGCCCGCCGATAGTCGGCGCGGGCAGAGCTCCCGGTGCCGGGTCCAGGCGCGGACCCTGGGCCAGGGCACCGGTCGCGCCGAGGAGAATCGCAAGGCAGGCAAGGAGACCAAGCGATCTCACGGCAATACCTCGCGGGTGCCCAGCGAATAGAGGGAGCTCGGGGTGCGCAAAAGCTCCGTCAGCAGTTCGGCGGCCACCGCCAGGATCAGCAGCGACATCAGGGCGCGCAGCGCCACGCCGGGCAGCTTGGCCGCGAGCCGCGCGCCGATCGGCGCCCCGACGACGCCACCCAGGATCAGCAGCAGCGCCAGCACGACGTCGACGGTCCCGTTGGTCGCGGCCTGCAGGAAGGTGACGTTGGCCGCGACGAACAGGATCTGGAAGTTCGACGTGCCGATCACCACCGCCGTCGGCATGCCGAGCAGGTAGATCATCGCCGGCACCAGCACGAAGCCGCCGCCGACACCGAGGATTGCCGACAGCACCCCGATGAGGACGCCCAGTCCGAGCGGCAGCAGGGCACTGATATAGAGCTTGGACTTGTAGAAGCGCAGCTTCAGCGGCAGCCGGTGCACCATGTAGTGGCTGTGGAGCTTGCCGCGCGGCCCGTCGGGATTGCGCTTGCGCTTGAAATAGGTGCGCAGGCTTTCGGCCAGCATCAGCAGGCCGATGGTCGACAGCATCACGACGTAGAGCACCGCGATGACGAAATCGATCTGCCCGATCCGCTTCAGGTAGGTGAACAGCCAGACGCCGGCCGACGAGCCCAGCATGCCGCCCGCCAGCAGGACCAGACCCATACGCAGATCGACGTTGCCGCGCCGCCACTGGACCTGCAGCGAGGAGATCGAGTTGGCGACGACCTGGTTGGCCTGGCTGGCCACCGCCACCGCCGGCGGAATGCCGACGAAGATCAGGAGCGGCGTGGCCAGGAAGCCGCCGCCGACGCCGAACATGCCCGACAGCAATCCCGCGGCGGCGCCCAGGCCGAGCAGGATGAACACGTTCATCGATTGCTCGGCGATGGGGAGATAGATCTCCATGCCGCCGCCTACTTCAGCAGGATGTTGGTGATTTCGCGCAGCTGCGTGCGGGCGCGCAGCAGGTAGAAGCCCTGCGCGAGCAGGTGATTGGGAATGAGCAGCGCATCGGGATAGCCGTTCCAGACGATCCACGGGTCGAGCTGGGCCGCGATTCGGAAGGTGTCGACCGTGCCGTTCCAGGCGCTGGTGAGCTCGCGGTCGCGGATCACGTTCTGGAAGTCCACGCCCAGATCCCGCAGCAGCAGGTAGTAGACGTAGAGGCGGCCCTTGTTGAAATAGAAGATGTCGTCGCACCGGGCATCGAACAGGTCGCCGGCCTTTTCGATGACGTGCTGGTCGATCGCCGCCGAGTCCGAGCCCAGATCGCTGGCGATGCGGTCGAGCAGCGCCTGCAGATTGTCGGCGCGCCGCTCGAACACGGCCTGACCGGCACCCAGCCGCTTGTTGTAGGCCATGAGCTTGTCGCGGCCGGCGCGATATTTCTGGGCCGAGGTCGTGGACGGCAACAGCGAGACGCTGGGCTGCCAGAGCCAGATATTGGGCTGTTCGTTCAGGAAGCCGCGCGCCTGCTCGAGGTCGCGGTCGGTCTGGCTCGAACCGCGCGTGCGGCCGAGCTGGTCCATCAGCTCGGTGCTGAACCGGCCCAGCGCCGACATGATGCCACGCTGGAAATTCGGCATGTTGTCGAGCAGCCCGGCCGGCGTGAAGAACGGCATCATCGGCGTCCAGGTGTGGACATCGACCTCGCGCGTGACCAGATCGGCCGCGGTGGCGACCGCCTTGCTTTCGCCGGGTGCGACGCTGCGCGCCGCGAACTGCGGATCGTCGTCGATATCCTCGGTCACCAGCGCGCCGACCGGGTAGTAGAGAATGAGCAGAGCAAGGACGATGCGCCACGTCCACTTCCAGGCAGTGCGACCGCCTGACGATGGGACCGAAGTCGAGCGACCCGGGCGCCATCCCCGCATGCGATCCCAGCTTCGCCGCCACCAGGCAGGCTTGGCCGACGAAGGTGCGCTGTAGTCCGGTTCGAATGTCATGGCACACCTTACCATTCGCCTCGTGACGAAACAGGGGCGCAGCCTGCTAGAGTGTGCGGAATGTTTTCAATGGAGTGGGTGGAATGGCTCTCGATCCGGAATCCCAGCGGCTGATCGACCTGATGGCGGCCGCCAATCGCCCGGCCTGGAACACGCTGAGCCCGCAAGCCGCCCGCGATCTCTATCTCTCGCTGCGCCCCGGCGCGCAGGGCCCGCGTCCCGCCGACGTGAAGGTCATGGATCGCACCATCCCCGGCCCGGCGGGCGAACTGTCCGTCCGCCTCTATCGCCCGGCATCGGCGGCCGCCGACGCCCCGCTGCCGGCGCTGGTCTATGCGCATGGCGGCGGCTGGGTGTTCGGCAATCTCGACAGCCATGACGTGCTCTGCGCCCAGCTTGCGCTCGAAGCCGGCATCGCGGTGTTCCATGTCGATTATCGGCTGGCGCCCGAGGCCCGCTTTCCCGGCGCCTTCGACGATGTCGTGGCGGCGCTGCAATGGGTGGCTGCCAACGGCCCCTCGGTCGGCATCGACCCGACGCGGCTCGCCATCGGCGGCGACAGCGCCGGCGGCAATCTCGCCGCCGCAGCGTCGATCTGGGCGCGCGACAACGGCGGACCGAAGCTCCTGATGCAGCTTCTGGCCTATCCGGTGACCGACGCCGTGGCCCGCACCGAATCCTACCGGCATTTCGAGGACGGCTACGGGCTGAACGCGGTGACGATGGAGTGGTTCTTCGACCACTACACGCCCGACAAAGCCAGCCGCGGCGACTGGCGCGTCTCGCCGCTGCGCGCCGCCTCGCTGGCCGGCCTGCCCCCGGCGCTGGTCGTCACCGCCGGCTACGATCCGCTGCGCGACGAAGGCCGGGCCTATGCCTGGCGTCTCCAGCAGGAAGGCACGCAGGCCGACCTGGTCGAGTTCGGCGGCATGCTGCACGGGTTCCTGAGCTCGCCGATGCTGCTGCACGGCGCCCGGCGCGGCACCACGCTCTGCGCCGCGGCCCTGCGTGAGGCGCTGGTGCTGCGCGCCCAGTGACGACCGCCACCTCTCGTGCCACCGCACCGGTCAGCATGGCGCTGCCGGGGCTGGTGATCGCCGTCTGCATGATCGGCGACACGCTGCTCTATGCCGTGCTGCCGCTCTATCACGAGCAGTTCGGCCTCTCGCTGGCGATGGTCGGCGTGCTCTTGTCGCTGAACCGCTGGATCCGGCTCCTCGCCAATTCCGGCGTCGCCCATCTCGGCGAGCGCCTCGGCCCGCACGCGCTGATGATCGCCGCGGCGCTGGGCTCGGCCGTGTCGACGACCATCTACGGGCTGGTCGACAATCCGACGGCGCAGGTCCTGGCGCGCATTCTCTGGGGCATCTCCTACGCCTCGCTCAATCTCTCGACGCTGGCCTATGCCGTCAGCGACCGGACCAATGCCGGCAAGCGGGTTGGCACCAGCCGCGCCGCCATCGGTCTCGTCCAGGCGATGTCGCTGGTCGGCGGCGCCTGGATCGTGCTCGAACTCGGCGCCCGATCGGTGTTCCTGATCTACGGGGCGCTCACGCTGATCGCGCTCGGCGCGGCGATCATGCTGCCGCGCCTGCCGCCCGAGCCGGTCTCGAAGAAGGGCTTCAAGCTGCCGATTCCCCATCGGCTGGAAGTCTGGGGCTTCGTCATGGGCTTCGCGGGCGACGGCGTCTTCCTGCTGACGCTGGCCTTCCTGATGAAGGACTCCATCACCTCGGTGGCCGCCGTGATGGCGACGGCGATGCTGCTGGCGCTGCGCTGGCTGGTCGAGGTCACGACCGGGCCGATCGGCGGCTGGATCGGCGACCGGTTCGGGGCGCGGCGCATCGCGATCGCGAATGCCGCCCTTCTGGTCGGCGGCTTCGTGCTGATCGCGGCAGACCACGAGCTGCTGGGCGCGCTGATGATCGTCATGACGCGCGGCATGTTCAACACGCTGATCCCGGTGCTGGTGATCGAGCGTGGCCACGGCACGGTGCTGTCCAGCCAGGCGAGCTATTCGACCTGGCGGGACTTCGGCGCCGCCGTCGGGCCGCTGACCGCCCCCTGGCTCTTCCTCAACGTCCCGCAGGTGCCGCTTTATGCGGCCCTCGCCCTGGCGCTCGGCCTCAGCGGCTATTTCTGCCTGGTGAGGCGCTGAAGCGCTCCAATTGATTCCCATATGCTTGCATATGGAAACATATCGGCCTATATCGCGCCGATGACCAGCCCCCCCTTCTCCGCCACCCTGAACCTGCTTCGCGCCACCGCGCGCCTCGAAGAGCGCTTTGCCGGCGAGCTCGGCTCCGTGCACGGGCTCGCCCTCAAGGAGGTGCTGCTGCTGATGCACCTCGAGCGGGCGCCCCTGAAACGGCTGAGCCGCATCGACCTCGCCAAGCGGCTGCATGTCAGCCCCTCGACCGTGACCCGCATGACCAGCCCGCTGGAGAAGCTGGGCTGCGTCGGCCGCGAAGCCGATCCGCGCGACGCCCGCCTCTCCTATGTCGTCCTCACCGAAGCCGGCCAGCGTCTGGTCGGCGAGGCGCGGGCCACGCTGGAGCGCATGGCCGCCGACCTGTTCCGCGACCGCTGGGCCAAGGCGGAGATCGCCACCCTTGCCGACCTGCTGGGCCGGCTCACCGCCGGCCAGCCGGGAGACCTCGCATGATCCACCTGATCTGCGGCTCCACCGGTGCCGGCAAGACGAGCTACGCGAACAGACTGCGCCAGCAGCTCGGCGCCCTGCATCTGTCGATCGACGACTGGATGGTGACCCTGTTTGCAGCCGACAGGCCTTCGCAGGGCAGCTGGTCGTGGATCGAGGAACGGGCGCTGCGCTGCGAGCGGCAGATGCTGGCGACGGCGTTGCAGCTTGGCCGCGCCGGCCTGCCGTCGATCCTCGATCTCGGGCTCCAGCGTGCCGATCAACGCCGGCGCGTCGCCGAGCAGGTGGTGTCGGCCGGCATCCGCGTGCGGCTGCACTTCCTCGACGTCGACGCCGGCGAACGCTGGCGCCGCGTCGAGGCGCGCAACGAGCAGCAGGGCGAGACCTTCCGGCTGAAGGTGACGCGACCGATGTTCGATTTCATCGAAACGATCTGGCAGTCGCCGACAGCGGAAGAAATGTCGGCCCTCGACGGCGTCCGGATCGCAGCCTAGCGGAACACGTCCGGGCGCCTCACCGCCGGCCAGCCGGGCGACCTGTGCCGATCGTTCCCCGGCGCCGTTCGGCGCTATCGCAGAACGGCGGCGACCATGATTGCGGCAAAGCCCAGGAACATCACGCTGCCGACGACGATGGCCACCAGCGCCTGCGCTGAGATGTAGGTACCCGCCACACCGCCCAGGACGGACGGCCAGGCGCTGCGCGACGACGACCCACCGTGAGACGCGCCTTGAGGATAGCCGCAGGATGGGCAGGCGAAGGCCTTGTCGGAGAGCTTTCCTCCACACTCGGGACACGCAATGAGCGCCATCGTCACTTCCCTCCCACTATGAACTCGACCCGCCGGTTCTTCTGCCGCCCTGCGGGATCGTCCGTACCGTCCGGCTTCAGGTTGGCGGCGACGGGCGCTGTCTCGCCCTTGCCCTGCGTCGTCATCGACGACGTCACTCCGCTCGCCGCCAGCCAGCGCATCACCGATGCGGCACGCCGTTCGGAGAGACGCTGGTTGTAGTCGTCGGTTCCCATCGAATCGGTGTGCCCGATGATCTCGACCGAGGCCGCCTGCAGGGCCTTGAGGATCTCCGACATCTTGAGCAGCACGGGCCGCGCATCGCCCCGGATCTCGGCCCGGTCGAAGTCGAACAGCACGTCGCTCGGAAGATCGATCAGGATCGCAGCGCCGCGCTTACGCGCGCCGAGATCGGAGAGCATCCCTTCGGTCTTCAGCCGCGTCTTGTCGTCCATGTCGGCGAGGCCAAAGGTCGAAGCCTGCGACGGGGCCGCGACTTCACTCTCCTGCCGTTTCTCGGCGAAGGAAGATCGCGGCGAGGCGATCTCGCGGAAGGTCGAGGGCTGATCGCCGATTGCGCCAGCGCCCAGGATCCCAGCCCCCGGGATCCCAGCTCCCGGGATCGTCGTCTGTGCCGAAGCGGTCGCGGCGGGAAGGAGAAGGCCGGCGACAAGCGCCAGCCGCCTCACCTCTTCAGCTCCAGGGGAATCGCGAGGCCCGGCCCACTCACGTCGCCGATCTCGTTTCCGGGATTGAAGACCAGGGTCACCTTGCTCGCCGTGGCCGGCAGGGTGCCGGGGAACACGAGGTCACCTTCCATGGTCTTGCCGTTCAGGATGCGCATCCACTTGTTATCCGCGACCTGACGCAGGTGAAGCCGCTCCTGATCGCCTTCGCCCCAGGCGAGATAGGCGTTGTCGGCACCGTTCATCGCTATCGAGTTCGTCCGGTTGCTGTCGAAACTCGCCTGGAGCCGGACCTTCACCGCATCGTCGCCGACCGTGATCGACTTCACCTTCACGGTGAGCCCGACGGGGGCGCTGACCTGCGCACCGGACGTCTCGTAGGTGCGTGTCTCCGCCAGAGCCGTCGCGGGAACGGCAAAGGCAACCACAAGGGCGGCGATCCTCAACAAGCAATCCTCCTCCGTTGTTTGGAGGGGGCATGTAGGGGCGCACTCGTTCGAAAATAAGGTCGAATGTCGATGTGCGATGGGCCCCGGCGCCGCATCGCATCCGATCACGGAATGATCACCCCGTGAATGCTGGACGAGCCGCCTTGGTCGGCGCTCCAACCATATCCCTCAGCGGAAGACGTCCTTGCGGTGGCGCACCTCGGCGAACACCGCGACCGGGTCGGCGCCTGCCATGCCCACCGCCGCCTGGACGGCCGGCACGTCGGCGCGCAGGAACGGGTTGGTCTTCTTCTCCTCGCCGAGCAGCGAAGGGACCGTCGCCTCTCCCCTGGCGCGCGCCGCATCGATGGCCGCCGACCGCTCGAGCAGACTCTTGTTCGACTGCTCGATCGTCACGGCGAAGCGGGCGTTCGACTGGGTGTATTCGTGGGCGCAATAGACCCGCATGTCGTCGGGCAGCGCGCGCAGCCGGCTGAGCGAGGTCCAGAACTGCTGCGGCGTGCCCTCGAACATGCGGCCGCAGCCCAGGGCGAACAGCGTGTCGCCGCAGAACAGCGCCTTCTGGTCGCGGAAGGCATAGGCGATGTGGCCGCTGGTATGGCCCGGCACGAAGAAGATCTCGGCCTCGGCCTCGCCGACCCGGTAGCGGTCGCCGTCGTCGACCTCGACGTCGATGCCGGGGATGCGCGCGCGGTCCTGGCGCAGTCCGACGATCGTGCAGCCGGTCGCCTGCTTGATCTCGAGGTTGCCGCCCACATGGTCGCCGTGGTGGTGGGTGTTGAGGATATGGGTGATCTTCCAGCGGCGCTTCTCGGCCTCTGCAAGCACGGGGCCGGCCACGGCCGGATCGACGACGGCGACGGCGCCGCTCTGCGGCTCCCGCATCAACCACACGTAATTGTCGTTCAGGACCGGGATACGGACAATGTCTAGCGTTGTGCTCATGATGCAAGGCTAGCAGAGCTGGCTTGCGCCGGCCATGGTCCGCGGGCGGCGCTTTCTGCTACACTTGCAGCCATGTGGAGCAACGTCCTCGACCTTGAGGAATTCTATGGCAGCACGCTCGGTCAGATGACCCAGCGGCTGCTGCGCGCCCGCCTGCGCGAAGTCTGGCCGAACGTGCGCGGCGAGACGGTGCTGGGGCTCGGCTTCGCACAACCTTTGCTGCGTCCCTTCATGGAGGAAGCCGGCCGCACGCTGGCCTTCATGCCGGCCCAGCAGGGCGTCACGCGCTGGCCGCGCGAAGGCCGCAACCTCGCCACCTTGGTCGACGAGCTCGACCTGCCGCTGCCCGACCGCTCGGTCGACCGCGTGGTGCTGGTCCACGCCGTCGAATGCACCGAACAGCTTCGGCCGATGCTGCGCGAGATCTGGCGGGTGATGGCCGATGGCGGCCGCATGGTCGTCGTGGCGCCGACGCGCACCGGCTTCTGGTCGCAGGTCGACCGCTCGCCCTTCTACCAGGGCCATCCCTATTCGGCGGGACAGCTCAACGCGCTGTTGCGCGCCAACATGTTCGCGCCGCTGCGCCAGACGCGCGCGCTCTACATGCCGCCGACCCGGTCGCGGCTCATGATGCGCATGGCCCCGACCCTCGAGCGGTTCGGCCAGCGCTGGCTCGGTCGCTTCGGCGGCGTCAACGTCATCGAATCCGGCAAGCAGCTCTTTGCCGGTATCGCCGAGCGCAGCCAGCCGCAAGCCGTCGCCGTGCGCCCCAAGCTGCGTATCGCCAGCTCGCGTGACACGCCGCAGGTCGCCGGCGCCGCGCGCACGACCGAGGACGGCGACAAGCCCGCCTCCTGAATCAACCAAGAAAGAACGACATGGCTTTTTCTCCGCGCGTCATCGCGCTGCTGGGTTTTGGCGAGGCGGGATCGGCCATCGCCCGCGGTCTTGCAGCGGAAGGCGGCTGGCGCGGCCCGTCGAAACCCGGCGACAATGCCCCGCGCCGCGTCATCGCGATCGACACCGCGCTCGACAAGGATCCGCGTGGCACGGCCCTGGGCAAGACCGCGCGCTCCCTCGATGTCGCGATCGCCGACGGCTACACCGAGGCGCTGAGCGAAGCCGATCTCGTGATCTGCGCCGTGCAGGGCGAGCATGCGCTCTCGGCCGCCCGATCGGCCGCGCCGCTCCTGAAGAAGGGCGCGCACTATCTCGACCTCTGCACCGTCACCGGCAGGATGTCCGACGAGGATCGCGCCGAGATCGAGAAGGGCGCGGGACGTTACGTCGACGTTGCCGTCATGGGCGGCTTCTTCAAGCAGGGCATCAAGGCGCCGATGCTGGTGGCGGGCGAGGATGCCGCCGACGCCGTGGCCTGGATGAATGCCAACGGCTTCGTCGCCACCCTTCTCGGACCGAAGCCGGGCAGCGCCTCGTCGGTGAAGATGCTGCGCAGCACGCTGGTGAAGGGCATCGAAGCGCTGGGCGTCGAGGCACTGGTCGCGGCGCAACGCCAGGGCATCCTCGACGAGGTGCTGGGCTGCCTCGGCGACGCCGATTCGATGGGGCTGGCCGGCTTCATCACCATGCTGGTGCAGACGCATGTCGTTCATGCCCATCGCCGCTGGGAGGAGATGGGACTGGTCGCGCAGACGCTGCGCGAGACCGGCGTCGATCCGCTGATGACGGAAGTGATCGAGAAGAGCCATCGCCGCACGGTCGACGCCCAGATCGCGCCGGCCGACGGCCAGGTGCCGAGCCTCGAAGAGGCGCTGAAGATCCTGTCGGAGAAGGTGATCCGTGGACGCTGAGATCTGGACCGGCGAAGTCTTCGATCGGCTGGTGACGATGCTCACCGAGGCGAAGGCGAAGTTCCGCGTCATCGAGCACGCCCACGAAGGCAAGTCGGAAGCCATCAGCGCCATTCGCGGCAACCGTCCCGACCAGGCCGCCAAGGCCATGGTGCTCGACGTGCGCGGCGGTGGCGGCGGCAAGCGTCATGTGCTCGCCATCCTGCCGGGCAGCCGCAAGCTCGACTTCGCTGCGGTTGCCGCGCTGTTCGAGGCGCGCAAGTGCGGCTTCGCTTCGCCGGACACGGCGCAGGAACTGACCGGCTGCGTCATGGGCGCGGTCCCGCCCTTCGCGCTCAATCCCGCGCTCTCGATCGTGGTCGAGGAAGACCTGCTGGCCAACGAGACGCTGTTCTTCAATGCCGGCCGGCTCGACCGGTCGATGGAGCTCGACACGAAGGACTGGCTGGCGATCGCCAGGCCGCGCCTCGCGCGGATCGCCGTTCGTGACTGAGACCTGGAGCTTCGGTCCCGCAACCGAAGCCGATTTCGAACCGCTTCTGGCCCTGCGCACCGACGTTATGCGCGAACATCTCGAACGGGTCGGACGCTACACGCCCGAGCGATCGCGCCGCACGTTCCGCACGCATTTCGACGAGCCCGGCACACGACTGATCCTTCAGAAAGGTATCCGCGTCGGCTGCGTCGGCTTTCGCCGAAGCGACCAGGAAATCCGCATCGACTCTTTCTATCTCGACCGCCGCCTGCACGGTTCGGGCCTGGGCACGACAATCCTGAAAGCGCTGCTGGCCGAGGCCGACGCCACCGGCCTGCCCGTGCGGCTCGAAGTCCTGAAGGGCAGCCAGGCCGACCGGCTCTACCTGCGCCACGGCTTCGCGAAGTTGAGGGAAGACGAGATCGAGGGCTTCTACGAGCGACCTGCCGCCGGCCGCGCCATTGCCGCGCTGATGCCACGCGGCCCGGGCCATCAGTTCGTCTTCTACGGCGACGCCTGCTCCGGCGTCGCCGGCGCCCCGCACGAACGCACCTTCGCCGGCGTCAACGCGGCGGTGCGGCGCCTTGTGCCCTCGCCCGAATTCATCCTGTTCCTGGGCGACGAGATCGCGGGCTACACCGCCGATGCCGAGACGCTCCGCCGACAATGGCGGCACTGGCTCGACGCGGAGATGGCCTGGCTCGATCGGCGCGCGATTCCGATGTGGCATACGACCAGCAACCACGCGACCTACGACACGATGAGTGAGGACGTGTTCCGCGAGGTGCACCACCACCTGCCGCGCAATGGTCCTCCCGGGCAGGAAGGCCTGTCGTACTGGGTGCGGCGCGGCGACCTGCTGATGGTCTTCGTCCATACGCTGTGGACCGGCCTGGGCGGCGAAGGTCACGTCGAGACGGATTGGCTGCGCGACGTGTTGCAACAGCACGCCGATGCCCGTCACAAGATCGTTGCCGGCCACCATCCCGTCCATCCGGTCAACGGCTTCGCCGGCGCCTATCAACGCGACGTCGGCCCCGAGCACGCCACGGCATTCTGGGACGTCTTGGTCGAGGGCGGCGTGCTGGCCTACCTGTGCGGCCATATCCTGGCGTTCGACGTGCAGGTCCATCGCGGCGTGCTGCAGGTCTGCACGGCGGGCGCCGGCACTGCACACCGCATGCCCGAGGGCATCGAATATCTCCATGCCGTTCAGGCTGCGTTGGATGACGGTGGCCTGCGCTATCAGGTACTCGATGCCGACGGCGTGGTCCGCGAGAGCCTGTCTTGGCCACTTGAGGTGCCGCCGGTCGGCCAGTGGCGGGCCTTGGACGAGGCCGGCATCTCCAAGGGCCGGATCGCCGCCTTCCGCTTCACCGGCCACGCCGCTCCCACGGGAACGAGCACCGCCCAGACGTTGCTCTCGGCCTCCCGCCCCGGCGTCCGCGCGCCGCTCTGGATCGGCCTGAGGGGACATGAGCAGCGACTGACGGTGATCCTGGAACCGGAGCCTGGCCGCAGCCCGCACTATTGGCTGGGGCCTGCGGTCACGGCCGATGCGCCGTTCGACATCCGGCTGCTCGTCCATCCGGGCATGGGCCCCGGCGGCCTGCTCTATCGCCTCGCGGCCGATGCCCCCTGGTCATCCTTGTCGAGCGCCTCGGCCTGGGGTGCCGAGCGCCTCGACTGGCCGGATCGCTTCAGCGTCGCTCATGGTCCGGAGGGACCGCACGACCGTGCCTTTCTCGGCCGCGATCTCGCGACCTCGGCAACGATCGTCGAGGATTCTAGTCCCGTCTCAGCATGAACACCGCCTGCTCGCCGATCAGGTTGGCGAGCAGCGGCGGCAGGCTGATGCGGCGGCTCTTGCTGTTGAGCACGATGCCGCGCTCGATGCGGACGCCCATGGTGCGGCAGAGCGCGCGGAAATCGTCGATGCTGCAGAGATGGATGTTGGGCGTGTCGTACCACTTGTGGGGCAGCGACGCGGTTTCGGGCATGCGGCCGCCGAACACCAGCCGCAGCCGCACCTGCCAGTGCGCGAAGTTGGGAAAGGACACGATGGCGCGCTTGCCGACGCGCAGCATCTGCTCCAGCACCCGCCGCGGCTCGCGCGTGGCCTGCAGCGTCTGGCTCAGGATCACATAGTCGAAGGCGGCGTCGGGATAGTCGCGCAGGTCGGTATCGGCGTCGCCCTGAATGACCGACAGGCCGTTGGCCACGCAGGCGTTCACGCCGGCCTGGCTGAGCTCCATGCCGCGCGCATCGACCCGCTTGTCGTTCATGAGATGGGCCAGCAGCGCGCCGTCTCCGCAGCCCACGTCGAGCGCACGGGTGCCGGGCTCGACCATGTCGGCGATGAGCTGAAGGTCGACGCGAATCGGGGCGTTCATCAGTGGGCACTCCGGAGGCCGCGCGCCGTGGCGGCGCCCTTCAGGAAGCCCGAGAGGGTGCGGAACATTTCAGGCTCGTCGAGCAGGAAGGCGTCATGGCCCTTGTCGCTGTCGACCTCGACGAACGACACGTTGGCGGCGGCAGCGTTGAGCGCATGCACGACCGCGCGGCTCTCGCGCGTCGGGAACAGCCAGTCGCTGGTGAAGGACATCAGGCAGAAGCGCGTGGCGGTGCCCTTGAAGGCATTGGCCAGCACGCCGCCATGCGCGCCGGCAAGGTCGAAATAGTCCATCGCGCGCGTGATGTAGAGGTAGCTGTTGGCATCGAAGCGGTCGACGAAGGTCGAGCCCTGGTGGCGCAAGTAGCTCTCGACCTGGAAATCCGCATCGAAGCCGAAGCCCAGCGCATTGCGGTTCTGCAGGGAGCGGCCGAACTTGCGCTGCAGCGCCTGCTCCGAGAGGTAGGTGATGTGCGCCGTCATGCGGGCAACCGCGAGGCCGCGCGCCGGATTGGTCTGGTGCAGCCGATAGTCGCCGCCCTTCCACTCCGGATCGGCCATGATCGCCTGGCGGCCGACCTCGTGGAACGCGATGTTCTGCGCCGAATGGTGCGCGGCGCAGGCGATCGGCACGGCCGAGAAGACACGCTTGGGATAGCTGGCCGCCCATTCGAGCACCTGCATGCCGCCCATCGAGCCGCCGATCACGCAGAAGAGATCGGGAATGCCGAGATGGTCGAGCAGTGCCGCCTGCGCCCGCACCATGTCGCCGATGGTCACGACCGGGAACCGCAGGTTCCACGGCTGGCCGGTCGCGGGATCCCGAGCCTGCGGGCCGGTGGTGCCCATGCAATGGCCGAGCACGTTGATGCAGATGATGAAATAGCGTTCGGGATCGAGGATCTTGCCCGCCCCGATCAGGCTCTCCCACCATCCCTCCTTGCCGGTGACGGGATGACGATCGGCGACGAACTGATCGCAGGTCAAAGGATGGCAGACCAGGACGGCGTTCGACTTCGCGTCGTTCAGCGTACCGTAGGTCTGATAGGCCACCCGGTAGGGGCCGAGATCGACGCCGCAGTCGAGGCGCAATGGCCGGTCCACGCCCAGGATCGCGTGGCGGCACTGGGCGAGCGCCTTGCGTTCGGCATCGGTGAGGTCGTCGAGCACTAACCCACTCCAACGAAAAAGCCCCCGACCGGAAGGACGGGGGCTTTTTCGAGCACTCCGACCTTTTAGCGGTGTTTAACGTGGCCGCAAGCCGGTCGGCTCAAATTCCACGGAGAGGCTCTATACGGTCGCGTGTGGCGGGAGGCAAGCCCCTTGCGACTTGTTTGCCTTTACGCGGGCAGTGCGGACGTAGTATCGCCGCTGCGCACAGGAAAAAACGGCCAAATGGACGCTCCCAGTCTCGACAGCTTGCGGCAGGAAATCGACGCCATCGATACCGACTTGCACGGCCTGATCCGCCGTCGCGCGGAGGTCGTCGGGCTTATCTCCGCAACCAAGCCGGCGGGTGGCCTCGCCTTGCGTCCGGGCCGTGAGGCGCAGGTTCTGCGCAAGCGGTTGGCGTCGCACGACGGCCGGTTTCCGTCGGGCGCCGTCTATCGCATGTGGCGCGAGATGATGAGCGCTTTCACGCTGATCCAGACGCCCGGCCTCAAGATCGCGATCTGCCGTCCCGACGACCAGCCCGGCTACTGGGACCTCGCCCGCGATCATTTCGGCTGCCAGATCCCGTTCGTCGCCCACGACACGCCGGCCGGCGTGCTGTCGGCGGTGCGCGCCAGCACGACGACCATTGGCGTCGTGCCCGCCCCGCTCGAGGCCGACTCGACGCCGTGGTGGCCCCTGCTTGCCGGCAAGGACACGACCCTTCCGACCGTGATCGCGCGCCTGCCCTTCCTCGCCATGCCGAACGCGCGCGCGCGCGGCATCTCGGCCTTCGTGCTGGCGCGCATCGATGCCGAGCCGAGCGGCGCGGATCGCGGCCTGGTGGCGATCGAGGCGAAGAACGGCCTGAGCCGCGACCGCATCGCCGCGGCGCTGGCCAAGGCCGGCCTGCCGGCCTTCACCTCGGCGCTGGACCAGGTCATGGCCGGGGTGCATCACTATCTCGTCGAGGTACCGGGCATGATCGCCGACGACGATCCGCGCCTGCGCGATCTCGAAACGGCCCTGGGCCTGGAAAAAGGCTGCGCGGCGGCCATCGGCGCCTATGCCGTGCCGATCGACGCCAAACCGTGAACTGAACTTTCACAGGAGACTGGCATGAGCGCGCTCACCCCGCGTCCGGGCATCATGAAGATCGCGCCCTATGTGCCGGGCAAGGATTCGATCGACGGCAAGGAGACGATCGCCAAGCTGTCGTCCAACGAGGGCGCGCTCGGCCCCTCGCCCAAGGCGATGGCGGCCTATGCCAAGGCGGCGGCCGACCTGCATCGCTATCCCGACGGCGACACCGCGAACCTGCGCAAGGCGCTGGGCCGGCACTACGGTCTCGATCCGGCGCGCATCGTCTGCGGCGCGGGCTCCGACGAGATCCTGAACCTGCTGGTCCGGGCCTACTGCGGTCCCGGCGACGAGCTGCTCTACAGCCAGTACGGCTTCCTGATGTACGCGATCAACGCACTGGGCGTCGGCGCGACCCCGGTCGCGGCGCCGGCCCGGGACTATGGCAGCGACATCGATGCCCTGCTGGCGGCGGTGACGCCCAAGACGCGCATCGTCTGCCTGGCCAACCCGAACAATCCGACCGGCACCTACGTCACCAAGGACGATGTGCGCCGCCTGCATGCCGGCCTGCCGAAGAACGTGCTGCTGATCATCGACGCGGCCTATGCCGAATATGTCAGCAAGAACGACTACGATTCGGGCCTCGAGCTGGTCGACCAGGCCGAGAACGTGGTGATGACCCGCACCTTCTCGAAGATCTACGGCCTGGGCGGATTGCGTCTCGGCTGGATGTACGGGCCGGCCGGGATCGTCGACGTGATGAGCCGGCTGCGCCA
Source organism: Reyranella sp. (assembly GCF_965249915.1). Lineage (GTDB taxonomy): Bacteria > Pseudomonadota > Alphaproteobacteria > Reyranellales > Reyranellaceae > Reyranella. The sequence goes on along the minus strand of NZ_OZ252257.1, from coordinate 5,590,559 downwards.
GCCGTTCAACGTCAACGCGGCGGCGCAGATCGCGGGCATCGCGGCGCTCGACGACATCGCCCACACCGACGCCAGCCGCACCAACAACGACATCTGGCTGCCGTGGCTCAGCACCGAGCTCACCAAGCTCGGCCTCGAGCCGGTGCCGAGCGTCGGCAACTTCCTGCTGGTCGGCTTCGGCTCGAAGGAGCGCGCCGTCGCGGCCAACGACTGGCTGATGAACGACGGCCTGATCCCGCGCCTGGTCGCGGGCTACGGCCTGCCCGCGCATCTGCGCATCACGGTCGGGACCGAGGCCGAGGTGAAGGCCGTCCAGGCCTCGCTGGCCCGCTTCGTGGCCGCCAAATGAGCGAACCCCTGTTCGACAAGATCGCGCTGATCGGCATCGGCCTGATCGGCGGCTCGATCGCGCTGGAGGCCCGCAAGCGCGGCCTGGCCCGGACGATCGTGGCCGCCACGCGCAGCCCCGAGACGGCGGCCCTCGCCAACAGGCTGAAGCTCGCCGACCATTGCGGCACCGATCTCGCGGAAGCCTGCAAGGATGCCGACCTGGTGATCGTCTGCACGCCGGTCGGCGCCTGCGGACCGGCCGCCCAGGCCATCGCGTCGAGCCTGAAGCCGGGCTGCATCGTGTCGGACGTGGGCTCGGTGAAGCAGACCGTGATCGCCGACATGGCGCCGCACATTCCCAAGGGCGTGCATTTCGTGCCGGCCCATCCGGTCGCCGGCACAGAGAATTCCGGCCCCGAAGCCGCGCTGCTCGATCTGTTCCAGGGCCGCTGGTGCATCCTGACGCCGCTGCCCGACAGCGACAAAGCCGCCGTCGCCAAGCTCGAAGCCTTCTGGAAGGGTCTCGGCAGCCAGGTCGAGTGCATCGATCCCAAGGACCATGACCGCATCCTGGCCATCACCTCGCATCTGCCGCACCTGATCGCCTATACGATCGTCGGCACGGCCGACGATCTCGGCGGTCATCTCAACAGCGAGGTCCTGAAGTTCGCCGCCGGCGGCTTCCGCGACTTCACGCGCATCGCCGCCTCCGATCCCACCATGTGGCGCGACGTGTTCATGAACAACCGCGAGGCGGTTCTCGAAGTGCTGCAGCGCTTCCAGGAGGATCTGTTCTACCTGCAGCGCGCCATCCGCTGGGGCGAGGGCGACAAGCTGTTCGACCTGTTCACGCGCACGCGCGAAATCCGCCGCGCCCTGATCCACCTCAACCAGGCCTAGGGTTGGGCGCGTCGGCAGCAGAGTCTTCAGCCAGACCAGGCTGGGTCTTCGGCTACGGCTCGCTGATGTGGAACCCGGGCTTCGCGACGCCGGAGACGCAGGCGGCGAGGCTGCAGGGCTGGCATCGCGCCTTCTGCATCTATTCGGAACACTATCGCGGCACACCGGAGAAACCGGGCCTCATGCTCGGCCTGCTGCCGGGCGGCTCCTGCCGCGGCCTGGCGCACCGGCTGCCCGCCGCCACCTACGACGAGGTGCGGCGCTACCTGATCCATCGCGAGATCGACAATGACGGCGTCTACGTCGAGACGGTTCGCCCGATCCGTCTCGATGACGGGCGGATCGTGCCGTCCCTCGTGTATCTTGCCGACCGCTCGCACCGGCAGTTCGCCGGCAAGCTGCCGGAGAACGAAGCGCTCAGGCTGATCCGTCAGGGCCATGGCGCCACCGGAAGCAGCCTCGACTATGTGCTGAACACGGTCACCCATCTCGGCGAACTCGGCCTCAGCGACCGCTCGCTCGAGAGGCTGGCCCGCGCCGCCGCTGGCGACGCAGGACCTGCGAGCCGCTAGCGGCGCGCGGCCTCGGTCGCGAACACCGACTGCACAACGAAGCCGAGTTCTTCGCGCGCCTGCTCGACCGACAGGCCGAGACGCTGGCGAAGCACGACCCAGCTTTCCGGCGCGATGGCCAGGGCCAGGGCGGTCAGGGTCCGCTGACGCGACTCCACCGGCAGAGCGGCCAGCTCGGGACCGAAGGCCTGCGAGAGGTGCGCGGTGTTGGCGCTGTAGATCTGCGAGATCATGTCGGCGGCTTCCGGCGAGCGGCGCTGCAGCGTCTCGACGAAGGTCCACATCGGGCGGAGCTGCTCGTAGCGGTCGGCGCACTGATTGATCAGGCTGGTCACGCGCTGCTCGACGGGGCCGGCGGCCGCAAGCTCCGGCGCTTCCCCGACCAGGGCGGCCAGGACGCGGCCGAGGACGGCGACGTAGAGTTCGGCAGTGTCGGCAAAGTGCTGGAAGACGGTACGGGCCGAGACGCCCGCCATCTGGGCGATGTCGCGCACGATCGGCGCGACCTGCCCCGCGGCGGCGAGGGCCAAGGCCGAGGCGACGATCGATTCCCGCGTGCGGGCGACGCGGTCGCCACGACCGGCTGTGGGAAGCTGCTTCGTGTACAGGGTCTGACCGTCCATTCCTGACTCCCGAGCGAGTGTTTGCCGTCTTGTCGGCAACCTTGCCGATCCTGAAGATGACGCAAGCAAATCACTGTATATGAAGCTACTACTGCATCGTCATTTCAAGTACTTCGATGCGCTATAAGGGCGCGATCGACGTAAGATATATGTAAGCCGACGGGGCCCCGATGTCCGAGAAAGTCTTTGCTGCCGCTTCCCTCGCCGCCCAGGCGATGGGCTGGATCGACCCGGTCACCAAGGCCGTCGTGCCCCCGATCCATATGGCGAGCACGTATCTTCGCGACGAGGACAATGGCTATCGCTCGGGGCGCATCTACGCGCGCGCCGACAATCCCACGTTCGACCAGGCAGAAGCAACGCTCACCGCGCTCGAAGGTGGCGCGAAGTCGCTGATCTTCTCGTCGGGCATGAGCGCCGCCACCGCCTGCTTCCTCGCTCTCTCGCCCGGTGATCATGTCGTGACTTCGAAGGTCATGTACTGGGCGCTGCGCAACTGGCTGATGACCTTCGCCACGCAGTGGGGCCTCAAGGTCGAGTTCGTCGACACCGACAAGACCGACGAGGTCGCCGCGGCGGTGAAGCCCGGCGTCACCAAGCTCGTCTGGATCGAGACTCCGGCCAATCCGACCTGGAGCGTGTCCGACATCGCAGCGATCGCCGAGATCGCCCACAAGGCCGGCGCGCTGCTGGGCGTCGATTCGACGGTCGCGACGCCGGTGCTGACACGACCGATCGAGCATGGCGCCGACATCGTGATGCATTCGGCGACCAAGTATCTCAACGGACATTCCGACATCATCGCCGGCGCGCTCACGGGCGCGCGCGACGATGCCTATTGGGCGAAGCTTCGGACCATCCGCGCGCAGCTCGGCACCATTCTCGGCCAGACCGAGGCGTGGCTGCTGATGCGCGGCATGCGCACGCTGTTCCCGCGCGTCGCCTGGGCCTGCAAGTCGGCCCAGAGCCTCGCCGAAAAGTTCGCCGAGCATCCGATGGTCGAGCAGGTGCTCTATCCCGGCCTGCCCTCCTTCGCCGGGCACGCGGCGGCGGCAAAGCAGATGACGGGCGGCTTCGGCGGCATGCTGTCGGTGCGCGTCAAGGGCGGCGAGCGCGCGGCCATCGCCACGGCGGCGCGCGTCGATCTCTGGAAGCGCGCCACGTCGCTGGGCGGCGTCGAAAGCCTGATCGAGCATCGCGCCAGCATCGAGGGACCGGGCACGCCCTGCCCGCCCGACCTGCTTCGGCTGTCGGTCGGCGTCGAGGAGAGCAGCGACCTGTTCGACGATCTCGACCAGGCGCTGAAGCGAGCGCACAATGCTTAACCCGTCGTCTCGACCGGAGCACCGAAGGTGCGGAGCGGAGAGACCTTCTCTCCACTAAAAGCCGTCTATTCGTAGAGAGAAGGTCTCTCCGCTCCGCACCTTCGGTGCTCCGGTCGAGACGACGGAATTTTTATTGAGCCGTCGTGCCGAACACCGAAGCCAGCCCCGCGCCGATGCGCTCGTTCATCATCTCGATCGAGCCGTCGGTATAGGCGGCGATCTTGGCGCCCGCGAGATGGCGGGCGAGCGGATAGTCGGCGCGCAGGCCGTTGGCGCCCATCGCCTGGATGCAGTCGGCGATGCGCTGCACGGCCATGTCGGTCGCGAACTTCTTGGCGTAAGCGGCCGGCAGCACGGCGTCGGCGCCCTCGTCGATCAGGCGCGCGGCGCGATAGCAGAGCAGGCGGGCGGCTTCGAGATCGGTCGCGGCATCGACCAGCTTCCAGCGCACGCCCTGATGCTCGATCACCGGCTGGCCGAAGGTCTGGCGCTGCTGCGTGTAGCGCACGGCCGTTTCCAGCGACGCCTGCAGCATGCCGCAGCACATGGCCGCGACATAGGCGCGGGCGCCGTTGATGCCGGCGAGCGCGGCCTTGAAAGCCTTGCCCGGCGGATGCAGCACCGCCTCGTCCGGCGCGAAATAGTCGACCAGCCGGAAGCCGCCGACGCCGATCGCGTGGCCGCCATGCAGCTCGAACGGCTTCTCGCGATGGAAACCCGGCCGTTCCGCCTCGATCGCGAGGCAGATGATGCCGCGATAGCCCTGCGCCTTATCGGTCTGCGCATAGGCCACGGAAAGACCCGCGACCGCGGCATTGGTGATCCAGGCCTTGGCGCCGTTCACCTTCCAGCCGCCCTCGACACGCACGGCTTCCATCTCGAGGCCGCCGAAGTCGCTGCCCACGCCGGGCTCGCTGAGACCCGCGCAGCCGATCAGCTCGCCGGTCAGCATGCGCGGCAGCAGGCGCGCGACCTGGGCCGGCTGGCCGTCGCGCGCAAAGCGCGCGCAGGCATTGTGATGGTTGATCAGCGCGAAGGCGAAGGCGAAGTCGTGCCGCGCGATCTCCTCGAAGGCGCGCAGCTTGCAGGAGAAGGACAGCCCCTGCCCGCCATGCTTCTTCGCCAGCTCGATCGTGTTGAGGCCGAGGGCGCAGGCCGCCTTGATGGTCTCGAGCGGATAGCGGCGCTCCCATTCCCAGCGGGCGGCATTGGGCGCGACCTGTTCTTCGGCGAACGTCTTGGCGCGCGCCACGACGGCGCGCTCTTCGGGGGTGAGGACTTCATCGAGCATGTTCCTGAGATACACGATTGGACCTCGGGCGCAACGGCGGGCTAGAATGGTGCCAATGCGGGTGTAGCTCAGGGGTAGAGCGTCGGCTTCCCAAGCCGTAGGTCGCGGGTTCGAATCCCGTCGCCCGCTCCATAATTTTTCGGGCAGGAACGTCGTGATGGGTGGTGAGGCACCGGCGCCGGTCTCGGCCAGCGGCGACTTCGCCGCCGACACGGCTGCCTTCTCCACTTATTGGCGCGACAGCGCGGACCGTCTCTCCCGCCTGCCCGCCAAGCCGAACCGCGATGCTGCCGCCTATGATGCTGCCGAGTCTCTCAAACAGGCCGCGCGCGAAGCCCGCTTCGCCTTCCTGCGCCGCCATGCCCGCACGCTCTACGACAGGCTGACCGACAACCGCGCCAGGTTCGTGCGCATCGAGCGGCTGGTCTACGACGCCGCCGCCCTCGTGCCCGGCCTCGCGCCGACGCAAGCCCAGGTCGCGGCCGAAGCCGAGCTGCGCCAGTCCGAGAAGGACGGCGTGGAGATCGACCAGGGCATCCTCTGCAACCAGTTCCTCGCCGATCCCGACTGCGGCCTGCATCTCTGCCACGCCATGCTGCTGCCGCGTGAGGAATCGGCGGACGCGCTCGCGAAGTTCCAGCGCGACGGCCGCCTCGATCTCGGCTTCGCCAAGGTCGAGCGGCAGGGCAAGGCGGCGGTGCTGCTGCTGTCCAACCGCCGCTTCCTCAACTCCGAGGACAACGCGACCCAGGCCGCGACCGAGATCGGCGCCGACGTCTGCATCCTCGACCGCCAGAGCGAAGTCGCGGTGCTGCGCGGCGACGTGGTGCCCGAGGGCAAGTATGCCGGCCGCAGGGTCTACAATGCCGGCATCAACCTCACGCACCTCTACTACGGCAAGATCCCGTTCCTGTGGTTCCTGATCCGCGACATGGGGTTCGTGAACAAGATGTTCCGCGGCCTCGCCCGGCCGGACGTGCCACCCGATGAAGTCTCAGGCGATTCGATCGAGAAGCTCTGGATCTCGGCCGTCGAGACCTTCGCCATCGGCGGCGGCTGCCAGATCCTGCTGGCCTCCGACTTCAACATCGCCGGCCGCGACGCCTACATGACCCTGCCGGCACGCAAGGAAGGCATCATCCCGGCGATGGCGAACCTGCGCCTGTCACGCTTCGTGGGCGACCGGCTGGCGCGCCAGGCGATCATGTACGAGCGCCGCATCGAGTGCGATTCCGAGGTCGGCCGCATGATCTGCGACGAGGTCGTGGCGCCCGACGAGATCGACGCCACCATCGGGCGCGTCATCGACCGGCTGACCGGCTCGGGCGCGGTCGGCGCCATCGGCAACCGCCGCGCGCTGCGGCTGGGCGTCGAGCCGCTCGACACGTTCCGCCGCTACGCCGCGCTCTACGCGCGCGAGCAGGCGTACTGCCATTTCAGCCCGGCGTTGATCTCGAATCTCGAACAGTACTGGAACGCCGCCAGCCGGCGGGCCTAGTGGTCATTCCACGAATAACCTCATCCTGAGGAGCGGTCCGCAGGACCGCGTCTCGAAGGGTGGGCACGCGCACCAAGCCTGTAGCCCATCTTTCGAGACGGCCCTTCGGGCCTCCTCAGGATGAGGTCAGGAGTTAACGAACGACAGAAGCCTCAGTGCTCGCGCGGGGCGTGCTTGCCCAGGATGCGCTGCAGGGTGCGGCGATGCATGTTGAGACGCCGCGCCGTCTCCGAGACGTTGCGGTCGCATTGCTCGAACACGCGCTGGATATGCTCCCAGCGCACGCGGTCGGCCGACATCGGATTGCTGGGCGGCGGCGGCAGCTTGCGGCCGTGCGCGGTCAGCGCCTGTTCGATCGCATCGGCATCGGCCGGCTTGGCGAGATAGTCGACGGCGCCTTCCTTCACGGCGGCCACCGCGGTCGCGATGTTGCCGTAGCCGGTCAGGACCACGATCCGGATGTCGGGACGCGCCTGGCGCAGCGGCCCGACGAGCTCCAGCCCGTTGCCGTCGGCCAGTCGCAGGTCGAGCACGGCAAAGGCCGGCGGCCGGGCGGTCTGGGCCAGCGCTTCGGCCACGGAGCCCACGGCGGTGACGATGAAACCGCGTTGCTCGAGCGCACGCGCAATACGGTTGCGGAAAGCTGCATCATCGTCGGCGATCAGCAAGGTACGGTCCTTGTTGTTCGTCGTGCCGGCGATCACAGGCGACAAGGGGCGCGGGGCGCCGCTGTCCTGGGTCATGGCGACTCCTTCGACATCGGCCGCTATGTAGCCTTGAAGACGGGATTTGGCCAGCGTACCGAAACGGCGGCCCCGCCGCCCGTGTCGCTGCGGTTGCCGAAGGTCACATTGGCGCCCGTGCGTTCCAGCAGCGTCTTGGCGATGAAGACGCCCAGACCCATGTGCCCCTCCTGGCCCTGCCGGGTCGAAATGAACGGCGTGCCGAGCTCGTCGAGCAGGGCCTCGGAGAAGCCCGGCCCGTCGTCGACGACCTCGACCTCCGACCATTCCCGGGTCCACCGGGTGGTCACGCGAACCTCGCGGCGGGCGAAGGAGACGGCGTTCTGCACGATGTTTCCGATACCCTGCATGATCTCCGGGCTGCGCAACTGGATCGGCGCCGTCTTCGGCACGCCCTCGCCGACCGGACCGGCCTCGAAGGCGATGGCGATCTCCTCGCGCGCGTAATTCTGCGCCGCCGCCTCGATCAGGGCCGGCAGCGGCACCAGCGTATAGGAATCCGAGACGTCGCCCGCGGGATCGGTCGAGAGCCGCGCCAGGATGGCCCGGCAGCGCTCCGATTCGGCGGCCAGCAGCTCGACATCCTCGCGCAGGGGATCGTCGTACTCGATCTCGCGCTGCATCTCCTTGGTGATCACGGCGATGGTCGAGAGCGGCGAGCCCAGCTCGTGGGCCGCGGCGGCCGCCAGCGCACCCAGGGCCGAGAGCTGCTGCTCGCGCGCGAGCGCGGCCTGTGCGGCGGCCAGCGCATCGGCCATCTGGCGGGCCTCCTCGGCGGTCCGCCAGCCGTAGAGCGTGATCAGCAGGGTGGTGAGCGAAAGGCCCGCCCAGACACCGACCTGGTAGATGTCGGGCAGGTCGGGCGGCGGCCCCCGCCAGGGCAGCGGCTGATAGAACAGGCCCAGCACCGCGATGCTCGCGATCGTGAGCAGGGTGAGCGCCACGTTGCTCGCCAGCGACAGGATGGTGGCGCCGATGGCGACCGGCGCCAAGAGCAGCAGCGAGAACGGATTGCCGAGACCGCCGGTGAGATAGAGCAGCACCGCGAGCTGCAGGATGTCGAAGGCGAGGAAGATCGCCGCCTCGCGGTCGTCGATGCGCGCCGAGCCCGGCCGGCCGATGCTGACGGTGAGGTTGAGCAGCGCCGAAAGCGCGATCGTGCCGCCGACCGCCAGGACCGGCATGCCGAAGCCCAGCCCCCAGTGCACGACGGCGGCGGTGAAGGCCTGGCCCGCGACGGCGCCCCAGCGGATGAAGACCAGGGTGCGCAGGCGCACGCCGCCGCGCAGCACCGGCACGGCGCCGGAACGGCGGGGAGCGGCCAGCGGAGTCTCTCGGGACGGGGGCGCGTCGTCGTCACGCACCGCCACGAGCCTATTCCTCGATCATCAGGTGCTTGCGATGCACCGTCGTGAACAGCGGGATCTTGCGCTGGACCGTGCGGTCCGGCGGCTCCTTCACCAGCCGGCCGATCTCGCCCAGGATCAGCCCGGTGATGGTCGGCAGCGGCAGCTCGCGCGCCTCGTCGAGGCGCACCCAGCGGATGTCGCCCATCTCGCTCGAATGACGGATCTCGCCCGACGCATCCTCGGCCCGCGCCATGAAGAAGCGCGCATTGAAGCGGCGCGGCCGGCCGGGCGGCGTCACCGCGCGCGCGATCAGGTCGAGACAGTCGAGCGCCGGCGCCATGCCCTGGTCGAGGAAGCCCTTCCAGTGCTCGCCATAGTCCTTCTTCGGCGCGCCGCCCTCGAGCGGCTTGCCCAGCATCAGGCCGCTCTCCTCGAAGGTCTCGCGCACCGCGGCGACGGCCAGCGCCCGCGCCCGCTGCGCCGAGGCCGCGCGCATCAGGCGCTCGTTGACGAAGGGATCGAGCGAGGTCGCGACGGGCACGCGCGCATCGTCGGGGTCGACCTTGCCGCCGGGGAACACATAGCGGTTGGGCATGAAGGCATGGGCAGCGGCGCGGCAGCCCATCAGCACCTCCGGCGTATCGCCCTTCATGCGCACCAGGATCAGCGTCGCGGCATCGCGCGGCCGCATGTAGGGATAGACCTTGTCGATCTGCTCGACCGGCCGTTCGCTGCCGGGCTTCAGGGGGACCTTGGGGGCTTCGTCGTAGCCTTTGTCGGTGCCGCGGACCACGGCGCCTTCGGGAATGCCTCTTTTGCTCATGCCCGCAAAGTTAAAGGGTCATTCAGCCCAACGCGAGCGGCATTTCTCATTGGAGCGCGCAACTCCAGTTGCGCTCATGATCATGATTGCGCCACTGGAGTGGCGCGCTCCAATGATCAGAAACTCCACTCCACCGGCGTGTCGGGGCGGAAGACGGTGATGTCTTTGCCGCCGCCCGGGACCGCCACGCGATCCGGGATGTCGAGGGGCTGGGCGTGCAGGGTCACCTTCTCCTCGTTTGCCGCCAGGCCGTAGAAGCGCGGGCCGTTCAGGGAGGCGAAGGCTTCGAGATGGGCGAGCGCGCCCTCTTCCGCGAAGACCTGCGTGTAGACCTGCATGGCCACCGGCGCGTTGAACACGCCGGCGCAGCCGCAGGCGCATTCCTTGGTGTCGGTCGTGTGCGGCGCGGTATCGGTGCCGAGGAAGAACTGCGTGCCGCCCGATGTCGCCGCGCGTCGCAGGGCGAGACGATGCTCCTCGCGCTTGGCGATCGGCAGGCAATAGAAGTGCGGGCGGATGCCGCCCTTGAAGATCGCATTGCGGTTGTAGCTGAGATGATGCGGCGTGATCGTGCCGCCCATCCGGCCCGGGTTGGCCTCGACGAAGGCCACGCCCTCGCGCGTCGTGATGTGCTCCAGCACGATCTTCAGCCCCTCGTGGCGCTTCAGCAGCGGCGCCAGCACCTTGTCGAGAAACACCGCCTCGCGGTCGAAGATGTCGACCTCGGGATCGGTCACCTCGCCATGGACCAGCAGCGGCATGCCGGCCTTCTCCATCGCCTCCAGCCCTTTCGCGACCTGGTCCATCGAGGTCACGCCGTGCGCCGAGTTGGTCGTGGCATGTGCCGGATAGAGCTTGGCCGCGACCCAGACGCCCTCCGCCTTGCCGCGCGCCAGCTCGGCCGGATCGGCGCCGTCGGTCAGGTAGCAGGTCATCAGCGGCTCGAAGTTCAGTTCCTTCGGCACCGCGGCGCGGATGCGCTCGCGATAGGCGCTGGCCTCGGCGACCCGGGTCACCGGCGGCACCAGGTTCGGCATGATGATGGCGCGGCCGAACTGGCGGGCGGTGTGCACGGCGCAGGCCGCCAGCATCGCGCCGTCGCGCAGATGGACGTGCCAGTCGTCGGGACGGCGGATGGTGATGGAAGCGGGGTTCGCAGACGTGGGGGTCGGATGTGCAGAAGCCATGACCCGCTTTCTACGCTTGCTCCCGGACGGGCTCCAATGTTGATTGCAGGCATGAACGACCTGAATGACGCCGTCGCCTTCGCCCTGGCCGCCCAGTCCAACTGGCCCGCCAGCATGTACATGCCCGACGGGCAGTTCGTGATGACCTACGATTCGGGCGAGAAGGAACCCGACAACGAGGTGCTGGGGCCGGTCACGCCGCGCGGCGGGCCGTCGGGCCTGATCTATCGCGGGGCTGAGAAGATCGCCGAATGGGGCGACGTCGACCGCGCCGACATGACCTTCAGCGTCGCCAAGAGCTACCTGGCCCTGCTCGCGGGCCTGGCGCTGGGCGACGGGCTGATCGGGAGCCTCGACGACACGGTCGCGGACACTGCGCTCGATGACGGATTCACCAGCGAGCAGAACCGCGACATCACCTGGCGCCACCTGCTGACCCAGACCAGCGAATGGTCGGGCACCGTGTTCGGCAAGGAGGACCGGATCGACCACAATCGCGTGGTCGGCGTCGCGGTCGCCGATGCGCCCAAGGGCACGCGCCGCGCGATGAAGAAGCCCGGCACCTTCTACGAATACAACGACGTGCGCGTGAACCGGCTGTCGCGCTCGCTGCTGCAGGTCTTCCGCGAGCCGCTGCCGCAGGTGCTGAAGCGGCGCATCATGGATCCGATCGGCGGCTCGCAGGGCTGGAAGTGGGACGGCTACCGCAATTCCTACGACACGATCGACGGCAAGCAGATGCTGTCGGTGCCGGGCGGCGGCCACTGGGGCGGCGGCATCGTCATCTCGGCGCGCGACCTCTCGCTGATGGGACGGCTGGTGGCGCAGGGCGGCGTGTGGGACGGGCAGCAGATCCTGCCGAAGGGCTGGACAAATGAGCTGGTGAAGCCCTGCCCGGTCGCGCCCTTCTACGGGCTGATGTGGTGGCTCAACACCGGCCGCAAGCAGTTCGCCGCCGCCTCGGAGAGCAGCTACTTCGCGCTGGGCTGGGGCAGCCACATCGTCTGGATCGATCCCGAGAACGACCTCGTCACCGTGCTGCGCTGGATCGACCGCAAGAAGGCGCCGGAATTCGTCGAACGTCTGCTGGGTGCGATCAGGAAATGAGTCTCGATTTCTCCGCCGTCCCGCGTATGTCGGACGGCCGCACCGCCGCCGAACATATCGAAGACGTCGCCGCCAAGTCGCAGATCGTGCGCGTGCCGATGGGCCCGCGCAGCGCCGGCGGCAGCGGCACGATGATGTGGCACGTGTTCGGCGCCGCGCCCGAGAAGCCGATCCTGCTGCTGTTCCATGGCGGCTCGGGCTCGTGGATCCACTGGATCCGCAACGTCCTGCCGCTCAGCGAGCATTTCAGCGTCTATGCCGCCGACCTGCCGGGCCTGGGCGACAGCGACCCGCCCGACGACGTGAACGACATCTGGTCGGTGACGCACTGCGTCGAGGCCGCGATGAAGGAACTGCTGCCGAAGGACAAACCCTTCTCGATGGCCGGCTTCTCGTTCGGCGGCATGGTCTCGGGCCATATCGCGACGCTGTTCGAGGACCGCATCGAGCGCATTGCGCTGGTCGGCGCCGGCGGCCTGAAGGCCACGCGCAAGCCCGGCCCGAAGCTGCACAAGCTGCTGCCCGAGATGCCGCCCGAGACCTTGGCGGCCGAGGCGCGGCGCAATCTCGAGATCCTGATGCTGCACGATCCGAAGAACGTCGACGGCATCGCGATCCACATGCAGATCCTCAACACCACGCGCGCCAAGACCCGCAGCCGCATCATGGGCCAGGCCTTCAAGCTCAGCGAAGTGCTGCCGCGCGTGAAGACGCCGCTCACCGGCCTCTGGGGCGAGTTCGATTCGACGACCTATCCGCACATCCAGGAACGCATCGATCTCTTCCGCGCCCTGCAGCCCGACTTCGAGATGAACGTCATTCCCGGCGCCGGCCACTGGGTGGCCTATGAAGCCGCCGACGCCTTCAACCAGGTCCTGCTCCGCGTGCTCGCCAAGTGACGACCGCGCGATGAGCCGCCGGGCGCGTGCGGTGCCCGGCACAGGGGCCGCCGCGCTCCTGCTCGGCATGGCCCTGGCGCCGGCCGAAGCGCAGCAGAACGTCGCCAACAATCCGCTGACCGACATCCCGGCGATCCAGGTGCAGAACTACCTGCAGCCGGTGATGAGCGGCCAGCCCATCAGCGGCGCCGACCAGCCCTTCCTGCGCGGGATCCTGCCGCACGACACGTTCGGCTGGCCGCAGCTCCTGCGCGCGTCGCTGGCCACCGGCACGACGGTCTGGGGACCGGCCGGCACCGAGAGCGGCCTTGGCGACCTCACGCTGTTCGACGTGCCGCTCTTCCAGCTCGACAATGCCAAGCTGGGAATCGGGCCGCTGCTGATCCTGCCCACCGCCACCAGCCCGGCGCTGGGCGAACGCAAGTGGCAGGCCGGCGCGCAGGCCGTCGTGAGCGCGCCCTACGACTGGGGGCTCCTTGCGGCGCTGGTCGCCTACCAGCAGGCCTTCGACGGCAGCGCGCGCTCGCTCACCATCCAGCCCTTCCTCTTCTACAATCTCACCGACGGCTTCTACCTGCGCTCGAGCGGCATCACGGCGATCGATTTCGGCCGCCAGCGCGCGGTCGTGCCGGTCGGGCTGGGCCTCGGCCGGGTCCGCCGCCTGGCCGACGGCAACGTGCTCAACATGTATCTCGAGCCGCAATACTCGGTAGTGCAGAGCGGCCCCGGGCAGCCCAGCTTCCAGATCTTCGCCGGCTTCAACATCCAGTTCCCGCCGGGCCGCAGCCCCTGATCGGGGGTGCCGGCCGCGTAACGAGTTGCCCTCGCGCGCGCATCGGCTTTCAATGATCGGGAAAGGTCCCTCGCTGCGCTCGGGATGACAATTTTGTTCTGATTGACGCAGTGCGCCGATCCCGACACCCGTTGTCATCCCGAGCGCAGCGAGGGACCCTTGATCAAACGCGGCAGCCCCACAAAAGAGGGCGCCCGAACGGAGGAAACGATGCCCAACCTGCTCTGCGTCGGCACCGCCGGCATGTCCGTATGGTTCAGCCGCGACGACGGCGAGACCTGGATCCGGCCCTATATCGAATCCGGCCTCTATCTCGAGGCGCGTGTCTGGGCACTGTCGGCGCATCCGCAGCGGCCGGGCGAAGTGCTGGCCGGCACCGATTCCGGCCTCTACCGCTGGAACGAGGGCGACCAGAAATGGACGCATCTGCCGTCGCTGCTCGACGGTTACGACATCTGGGCGATGGCGCAGGCGCCGGACGATCCCGACACGATCGTGGTCGGCACCCAGCCCGCGGCCATCTTCGTCTCGACCGACGGCGGCAGGAGCTTCACGCAAGCGCAGGGCTCGTTCGCCGAAGCCTGCATCTTCGTGGGCAAGCCGCGCGTGACGCAGATCCTCTTCGATCCGGTCGACAAGGACACGCTGTGGGCCGGCGTCGAGATCGACGGCGTGCACCGCTCGACCGATCGCGGCCGCAGCTGGAAGAAGGTGGGCCAGGGCATCAACTCCGAGGACATCCATGGCCTGGCCGTGATCCGCAACGGATCGAAGCTGGTCTATGCCACGACCAACCGCGGCCTGAACCTGAGCCGCGACAATGGCGAGACCTTCGCCTTCCAGGAACTCGACTCGCCCTGGCAGTACACCCGCACCATCGTGCCCCGCGCCGACGGCGACGCGACGGTGTTCCTGACCAACGGCAACGGCCCGCCGGGCTCGACCGGCCGGCTGCTGCGCAGCACAGACCATGGCGCAAACTGGCAGGACGCGAGGCTGCCGGGCGAACTCAACTCGACGCCGTGGACGGTAGCGACGCATCCCTCGAACCCGAAGCTGATCTTCGTCTGCTCCAACCTCGGCCAGCTCTTCCGCTCGACCGACGGCGGCGAGACCTGGACCAAGCTCCCGCGCGAATTCGGCGAGGTCCGCAGCACGATCTGGCAGCCGCTTCCTTGAGCACCCCGACGCACACCCGCACCCACACCCGCACCCACGCCCGCACCCACGCCCGAGCCCGCACCCTCACAACCTCATCCTGAGGAGGCCGCGCAGCGGCCGTCTCGAAGGATGGGAAACAAACGCAGTGCTCGTTCCCACCCTTTGAGACGCTCACTCGTTCGCTCCTCAGGGAGAGGCGATTCCAGAAGCATCGCGCGCAACATTATTGCGCGAACGGTTATCAACTAGGGGGGTGCGACTCTCATTTCGACTGTTTCGTTTATTTCGGTTATTTCGTTTATTGGCCAGAACGTCGACGTTTCCAACGGCCTGCCAAAGGAGCCCGCGATGAAAACCACCGTCGCCGAGATCGCCCCGAGCATCTAACGGCTCTCGCCCTTCGTGAACGCCGTCGGCCCGACCGGCTTCACCTTCAACCCGTTCCTGATCGATGCCGACGAGCCGCTGCTCTTCCCCTACGGCCAGCGCAGCCTCTTCCCGCTGATCGTCGCGGCGGTGAAGACGGTGATCCCGCTCGACAAACTCAGGTGGACTACCTGCTCCCCTGTCGAGGGCGACGAAAGCGGCGCGTTCAACCAGTGGCTCGCCGCCGCGCCCAACGCCCAGCCGGCGCACGGCCTGACCGGCTGCAACATCTGGCTCGCCGACAGGACCGACCGCCCGCCGCGCGCGCTCCAGGACGACGAGGTGCTCGACCTCGGCGGCAAGAAAGTGCGCTGGCTCGACACGCCGCACGTGCCGCACAACTGGGACGCCGGCCTGATCTACGAGAAGACGACCGGCACGCTGTTCAGCAGCGACCTCTTCACCCAGACCGGCCCCGCCGACCCCACCACCGAAAGCGACATCGCCGCCCCCGCCATCGCGGTCGCCGAGCGCCTGCCCTTCATGCCGCCGACCCCGATGGCCGAACCGACGCTACGCCGCCTGGCCGCGCTGAAGCCGACGACGATCGCGCTGATGCACGGGCCAACGTTCAAGGGCGCGGGGCGGCGGCGTTGGCAATAAGCACACCACTCAGTCGAAATAATTTGAAGCACCTTGGAGCCACCGTGACTCTAGAGGCCGACCATCGAGTCGACGCGCAGTTATCATTTCTCCACCCGTCGCAGTGCCTTTTGTACCTAGACGCACCTTGCCAGCCATCACGCAAAGTAAACGCCGCTCATAGAGGTAGTCACAACCAAACAAGCACAAAGGCATCACAACATGCGGATCAAGACGTTCGGTCGGATTACACTCCGAGCGCTTCTTTTTATGGGCGACAACCAAAGCGCTTACACTAAATTGCTCTCCACATATCGCACATTTCTCGGCACTCTTATTGCCAAAGAGCCATTCTTGAAGGATGTACTGCTCGCGACGACGTTTCGCTTGCACAGGCGCGTCAGTACCGACTTCATCCAGCTTTCTCAGTCGCGCGCGGTAGATTTCGTATCTATTTCTTTCATCAATTGTTGTTCGTCGTCTCTCCTGAGGGCTGGTTATTAAGCTATATTTAAAATTCCCTCGGCCAGCAGACGCATTCTTGAAGACAATCGGCGAATTACTTATAGCTTTTGTCACTATTGGCAACCCAAACCCCTCAGCAACCAAATAGTCACGCAACTCGGCAAACGAACTGCTTGCTCGCTTCTTAAAGTAATCAACAACCGCAGTTTGTATGCCAGTAAGCTCACCAGGAGACTCCAGAAATCGCGCCTTCTGTTCGTTGCATTCGAAATATTTCGATGAACATAGATAACGACGCACAAGCGCGACGTCAGGATAAACATACTTCGATGCTCGTGACTTCAGAGCATTTGCGAGACATTCCGCTAGTCGTGAAATCTCGATTTCACTAGACAGTGCGAATGCTTTTTCAGCATAGCCAAAAAGTGTATTTTCCCGATCCTCTAGACAATACCAAAACTCTCTCCCGTCCGCCTCTTTCCAAAGATTGGCATCTAATTGTAAAGCCGATTTAAGTATTGGTAGATCGGTGGCACTCACAAGATCTGCGAGATCCTTGGAGTTCGCCAATCCCAGAAGTCCTGGCCTGGAGCGAGCCGCTTGCAAGGCTTTTCGCATCAGCTCAGCTTCAGCGGGTGCAGCAATAAAACTAAAAGTCGTATCTTCGATTTCTTCGCGCGTCGGCTTATAAAAGCGCTCATTATATAGATCATACTCACCGCATGAGCCCAGCTCTTGCATCAACCTCAAGAGGCCCTTAACGTTGACCGACCCGGTGACAAAGTTTTTCGCGGCCATAACCTCTACATATTCAACCGTCGACCAAATTGCTCGAGATGCTAATAGATCTCTGCATCTCCTCAATATCGGCATCTCATCAATGGATGCTTGATTTCGAAACTTACTGTTGAGGATTTGCCTGACCCTCTCGCGCGTACCGACGCTAAACTTTGATGCGGTTAGCTCCAACGTAGGCCACGCACTGTCGCCAAAGCCAAAGTAATAGCAAATGAGATTAACGTCGCGAGCCTTAGTATTTCCCGGCGGCACCTTGCGTTCTACATACAGAACAAATTCTTCTTCGATATCCATAGGTCACCTCAATGCAACCATATAGAGAATCTCTGCCACTTCCCTCAAGCAAAATGCCGAGCGCCGGAGACACGACGCTCTCAACGAAAGCACCCTTCGCCGCACATCTTTCTGTCGTTAGGTTTGCCTCGTAATGCACTACCACCCCCTCGGAACCACCGGCCTCACCGTCTCCGTCGCGGGCCTCGGCTGCGGCGGCAACAGCCGGCTCGGGCTGGGGCGCGGGGCGAGTTTCGACGAGTGCGTGGGCGTTGCGCGGGCGGCGATCGATCTGGGGGTCAACTTCCTCGACACGGCCGAGGTCTACGGGACCGAGGAGATCGTGGGCGCGGCGGTGAAAGCCTATGACCGCGACAGTCTGGTGATCTCGACCAAGGCGCTGTTCAAGACCGAGGACACGGCGGAGGCGGTGACTGAGAAGCTCGAGGCGTCGCTGAAGCGGCTCGGGCTCGACCATGTCGACATCTTCCATTTCCACGCGGTCGGTCCGGCGGCCTACGAGCATCATCGCGACGTGCTGGCGCCGGCGCTGCTGCGGCTCAAGGAGCAGGGCAAGGTGCGCCATGTCGGCCTCACCGAGACGGGGCCGCGCGATCCTGAGCAGGCGATGCTCGCGCGCGCCGTCGAGGAGGCGCCATGGGAGGTCATCATGCTGGCCTACAGCCTGGTGAACCAGGGCGCGCGCACCAAGGTGTTCCCGGTGACCGTGCGGCGCGGCATCGGCACCTTGCTGATGTTCGTCGTGCGCAACATCTTCAGCAACGACGCCTACCGCCGCGCCGTGTTCGCGAAGCTGGTCGAGGACGGGCGGCTCGAGGCGTCGGTGCTGTCCCAGGGGAGCGCGGACGGCGACCCGCTCGCCTTCCTCGTCTCCGAGGGCGGCGCGGCGAGCATCACCGATGCGGCCTATCGCTATGCGCGCCACGAGAAGGGCGCGGACGTCATCCTGTTCGGCACCGGCAACCAGGCGCATGTGAAGGCCAATATCGAGTCGATCCTGCGGCCGCCTCTGCCCGCTCCGGTGATCGAGCGGCTGCACCGGACCTTCGGGCATCTGAGCGGGGTGGGGCTGGATCTGCCGGGGCCGGTGAAGGCCTGAGGCGGACGCTCCAACACTGACCTCACCCTGAGGAGCGGTCCAACGGACCGCGTCTCGAAGGGTCGGCACGCGCACCGCGCCTGTTGCCCATCCTTCGAGACGCCCGCCGGCGGCGGGCTCCTCAGGATGAGGTGGGGGTGTGGATGCGCAAGGGATTGCGCAGGCGCACCCCTCACCCCGGAAAGTACACGACCTCGAGCTTCAGTCCGTCGGGATCGGCCAGGAAGACGGCGTGATAGCCGGCGCCGTATTGCGGATAGTCGGCCGGCGGATCGAGGATGCGGGCGCCCTGCTGCTTCATCAGCGCGTGCGCGGCGGCGACATCGGCGCGGTCGGCGGCGCGGAAGGCCAAGTGATGCAGGCCGGCGGTGGTGCGGTCGTGCGGGCGGTCCGTGCGGGCGGCGCGCAGGGCGACGCCGGCCAGCAGCCTTCCGTCGGGCGCCAGGTCCCAGACATGCAGCGCGGGCTCCTGCTTCACGCGGCGGTAGCCCAGGAAGGAGAGCAGCGCGTCGTAGAAGGGCGCCGACACCGCGAGGTCGCGCACGGTGAGGTCGATGTGGTGCACGATGCCGCGTATGGGGCCACGTAGGGGGCCGGGCATGGACTCCTCCGGTCAGGGGAGCTCCTTCAAAGGCCCATCGGCCGCGAAGTTCCTCAGCCCTCGTCGCGAATGACGAAGCGGGCCTGCCGGACTTCCTCCGCCGACCAGCCGTCGGCCTGCATCTGGCTGCGGGCGCGATCGACGTAATCCTGGTCGAAGATCGGGGCGTTCACGAAACCGAGCACGATCGAATAGGAGCGGAGATATTCGTCGCGCAGGAAGACGTCGATTTGCTTGGTCGGCACGACGGAACTAATGCCAGCCAATAGTGAACCTATTTTGAAGGCCGCCGCCAACCGGGGGAGACTGCGCGCCCAAGGAGGAGCAGCCCCCATGTCGACCGAGTCCACGACCGAGACCGGAACCGTCCGCCTGCACCGCGTGCTGACCGCCCCGCCCGAGCGCATCTACCGCGCCTTCCTCGACGCCGACGCGATGGCCAAGTGGCTGCCGCCGCACGGCTTCACCGGCAAGGTGCACTCGATGGATGCGCGCGAGGGCGGCGGCTACCGCATGACCTTCACCAACTTCTCGTCGGGCAACAGCCATTCCTTCGGCGGCACCTTCGTCGAGCTGGTGCCCAACGAGCGCATCCGCCACACCGACAAATTCGACGATCCCAACCTGCCCGGCGAGATGCAGACCACGATCGTCCTGCGCAAGGTGATGGTCGGCACCGAGATCGAGATCGTGCAGGAGGGCATCCCCGCGGTCATTCCGACCGAGGCCTGTTACCTCGGCTGGCAGGAATCGCTGACCCTGCTGGCGCAGCTGGTGCAGCCGGAGATTCCGGGGTGAGCCTCCCTTCGGACTCCTCTCCCCCGATCGGGGGAGAGGTTGGGTGAGGGGGTTGCGCACCGACGCTTCGACCCGCCCCCTCACCTAGCCTCTCCCCCTAGCGGGGGCGAGGAACATGAGACTCGAGAGGCTTTGCGCTACACCCCGCGCTCGTTGCCCCAGGCCAGCACGTGCAGCTGCGGCAAGACCGTCGCCTCGAACCAGCGGTCCTGTCCCACGCGATCGACCAGCCAACGGAAGCGGGCCATGAGTCCCTTCTGGTCGACGCCGTCGCGGCCGGCCGCGTTGGGCTCGCCCGGCGTGTGGTTGCCGACGGAGAGATAGACCGGCAGCGAGGGATGACGCGCGGCGGCGGTGCGGGCAAAGGCGTAGTCGGCCTCGTCGAACACCGCGACCTTGAGCACCGTTTGAGGCCCGCCATTGGCAGCGGCGAGGCAGGCGTCGAAGGCGCTCCAGTCGGTGTCCATGCCGGACGAAGGCGGCTTGGGCGAGAGCACGAGATGGTCGAGCGTGGCGAACCAGGCGGCGGCGACGCTGCCCTGGGTCTCCATCGCGAAGCGATGGCCGCGCGCGTGGCCCCGCTCGATCAGCGACGCCAGCGGCTGGATCGCGGGATTGCCGCCGGAGATCGTCACCAGCACCGGCACGCCGCCGGTCAGCGCGTCGACCTGCGCGAGGATCGCCTCCGGCGCCATCGGCCGCCAGTCATGGCGATACGCTGGCAGCACGGCATAGAGCGTGTCGCACCAGGAGCAGCGATAGTCGCAGCCGCCGGTGCGCACGAAGACGGTGGGCCTGCCGATCAGCGCGCCCTCGCCCTGCACCGTGGGCCCGAAGATCTCCGAGATGCGGATCGTGCTCATGCGGCGAGATCGTTGATGCTGTCGTCGGCACGGCTCCACCAGCCAGCACCCTCGCGCGCGGGCAGCACGTCGGCCGGATCGCCGGTGAGCGTCACCGCGTTGGTCGGCGTCTCCTCGACCGTGAGTTCGATGCAGCGCAGCCCGTTGCCGTCGGCGGCGAGGAAGGCGTTGAGCTTGGCCATCAGGCAGGCGGCCAGCATCTCGGTCGTGGGATCGCCCGGCGTCACCAGCAGGCGGCCGAGCCGCTGGGGCTCGTGCGTGCGGAACCAGTCGATCATCGGGTCGCCCGCGCCGAGCTGGAAGGCGTGGTCGACCTGGTCGTCGACGAAGCGGTGCCAGCGCGCCTTGGCGCGGTCGAAGGGCACGACCATGTTGGCGCCGCCGTCGAGGCGCTGCGGCACGGCCGGTTGGAGACGGGCGATCACCTGCTCGTTGTGACCGTGGGGAATGGCGCATTTGCCGGCGGGATCGGCGATCAGCCGATGCGCCATGCTGTATCGCCGGGTGAAGACGAGGCTGAACATCAGCCGCGTGCGCCCGGCACTGGGACGATCATCTAAAACTCCTGTTTTGACCGGGTGGGTCTGCGACCGGGACGGCGCGGGGCGCCGACGGGGCCCTTCTGCCCCAGCCCGGCGGCCAGGGGAAGCCGTCACCGGCGCGGCATGGTGCCGTCTCTTCGCAGCGTGTGAAATTAGCTGAGAGGACAGCGGACCGATCGCAGGCAGCCTGGAGTCTTTCCGATTACGATCGAATCACCAACACCAACCTCATGCCGAGGGGCGCTCCGATGGCGCGCGTCTCGAAGCATGGGCGCGAGCATCATGCCTGTTACCCATCCTTCGAGACGGCCGTGGAGTTTACCCCGAGGTACTCGAGGGGCGGCCTCCTCAGAGGCTGGCCGGAAACGAATTGAATCGATTCAAGCACTTACCTCATCCTGAGGAGCCGCGCCTTGCGCGGCGTCTCGAAGGATGGACAACAGGCAAGGTGCGCGTTCCCACCCTTCGAGACACATCGCTGCGCGATGTTCCTCAGGGTGAGGTTATTGGGGCTGTTCATAGCCCCTTGTTTTAGCTGCATTCATTTCCGGCCAGACTCTCAGGCTGAGGTGGTGCGGGTCGTCTTGAAGCGGAAGGAGTCTAGGCACACGGGTCGATGTGATGGCACACTTCTAATGCTCGGCATGCGAGCATCGGGGGAGATCGAGTGAAGAGACTTTTGTTCAGCTTTCAGGGCCGCCTCAATCGCGCGCCCTACTGGTACGTGCACCTTGCCCTGGCGGTCATTCAGTTTCCGATCTTTGGCGCCTGGTTCGCCATCATCGTCTACCCGGCGATGGAGACACGGGACATGGACACGATCCAGGACGCCGCCAGGACGATGTACCTGCTCTATATCCTGTGCGCGCCCTTCATCTGGATCAGCCTTGCCGTCATGGTGAAGCGCTGCCACGACCGCGACAAAACGGGCTGGTTCATCTTCATCATGCTGGTGCCGCTGATCGGCCCGATCTGGCTCCTGATCGAGCTCGGCTTCCTGCGCGGCACCACAGGACCGAACCGGTACGGCCCCGATCCGCTGGACACCTGACGCTCTCAATCGGTCGTGGCCGTGCCGCGGCGCGTCGCCTATTCTCCGCCGGATTTCAGAATCCCAGAGAAACGGAGACACCGTGCAGACGACGCCGCTTTCGAAAGAGCTCCACGACACCCTGTCGAAGATCACCACCGCCAGTATCACCACGATCCTGCTGAAGAAGGGGCTGCGCAACGTCTGGATGCGCGGCACGCGGCCGATCAAGCCGGGCCAGGGCCGTCTGGTGGGCCGCGTCTTCACCCTGCGCTTCGTGCCGGCCCGCGAGGATCTGGCCACGCCGGCGAGCTGGTCGTCGCCGATCTCGACCCGCGCCGCCATCGAGGCGATGCCCGAGGGCGCGATCGTCGTGGCCGACGCGATGGGCGTCACCGACGCCGGCATCTTCGGCGACATCCTGTGCGCGCGCATGGTCAAGAAGAACGTGGCCGGCCTGATCACCGATGGCGTGGTGCGCGACATTGCGGGCGTGCTGGGCACCGGCCTGCCGGTGTGGTGCCAGGGCGCCGCGGCCCCGCCGTCGGTCGCCGGCCTCACCTTCGTGAGCTGGCAGGAGCCGATCGGCTGCGGCGGCGTGGCGGTGTTCCCCGACGACGTGGTCGTGGTCGACGATGACGGCGCGGTGCTGATCCCCCAGGCGCTGGTCGAGGCGGTCGCCCAGGAAGGCACCGAGCAGGAGCGGCTCGAAGGCTGGATCATGTCCGAGGTCGAGCGCGGCGTGGCCCTGCCCGGCCTCTATCCGCCCAACGACGAAGCCAAGGCGCGCTACGCCGCGACCAAGAAGTAGGCCGGCGCCGCCTCGGCGCTAGGCCACCCAGACGTCGATCGGCGCCTCCCGCCCGCGCAGGCTGAGGGCCGGGATGCGACGGAAGCCACCGGTGACGCCGCTGCCGGTGGCTTCGCCGACCCGCGACACCACCGCGTCGCTGGCGACGATGCGGCAACCGAGCGTGCGCGTCGCGGCCTCCAGCCGGCTCGCGACGTTCACCGTGTCGCCCAAGGTCGCGAATTCCAGCCGCCGCTCCGAGCCGATGTTGCCGAGGATCGCCGGCCCGAAATGGACACCCACCGATATGGCGAGCGTCGGCAGGCCGGCGGCCGCCAGCTCGGCGTTGGCGGAGGCGATGCCCTGGACGATGTCGCGGGCGGCGGCGAGCGCGTTGGCGCAGTCCGCCGGCGAGATGCGCGGCGTTCCGAAGGTCGCCATCACCCCGTCGCCCAGGTATTTGTCCAGCGTGCCGCCGTTGGCGAAGATCGCCTGCTCGACGACGCCGTGGCATCGCCGGAGAAGCTCGATCACCGTCTCCGGCGTCTCGCGCTCGGCGAGATGGGTGAAGCCCACGATATCGGCGAACAACACCGCCACGTCCTGGGATCGCACCGCCCCCACGTCGCTGCTGGCGGCGGCGAGCTCATCCACCATCGAGGGCGGGAAGTAGCGCGAGAGGTTGGCGCGTTCGGCGGCCACATTGGCCTGGCGGATCAGCAGCGCGTTCGACCGCTGCCCGCGCAACGCGAGGATCGCGGCCACCAGGAAGAAGATGAGCATTTCCTGCGCGCGGATCGACCAGACCACCGAGTTCGGATCGACGATTCCGTGCAGGCCCGGCATGCCGGCAAAGGCGGCGGCGACCCGGGCGCCGAGGTTCGGGTCGGTGCTGCCGAACAGGGCAATGCCCAGGACCGCCGCGAGCCAGATCACGACGACGGCGCTGCCCATGGTGAGGATGGTCCGCCAGGAATAGGCGAGCGTCGCGAGGGCCAGGATGATGAAGAAATAGGGAAAGGTCTCGAAGCGGAAGATCATCGCCGTCGGGAACCGTTCGGACGCGAAGGGATTTGGCACCGTGAGCGTCACCGCCAGCAGGACGAGGTCGGCCAGGATCAGCAGCAGCTCGATGCGGGAACGGCCCACCGTGGCGAAGCGGAGCTGCGCCCAGCCCAGGGCGATGAAGACCAGCAGCAGCCCGTGGAAATAGAGCATGCTCCAACTCGCGTTCTGGAACGCGATCAGCACGCCGCTCGCCGCGAGGGCGACGGTGCGCGCCCAGGCGGCGATCCGCTGCCCTTCGAGCTTCTCCTTGCGCAGCGCCTCGAGCAGGAAGGGATTCTCGGGCGACGCAAGCCGTTCCTCCGCGCCCCGAAACCACAGGCTGCGAAAGATTTCGGCTGGACCGGAAGACACCATCACGCCCCCTTCTCGCGAACGCCACCGGGCGGCAGCATGGCGGGCGATGCGCGGCCGGTACAGGGCCGCGGGGACGACGGAAGGCGTCCTGTGCGATATCCTCGCCTGCAAGGAGAGGGTCGATGACATATTGGCGGGATCGCGCGAAGACCACCGCGGCAGGCGGCGTCCCATGAAGGTGTTGCGCATGCTGGCCTTCGCCGTCGCCGGCGCGCTGTTGTCGGCCGCGGCCTGGTCGCAGGCCGGGCGCCAGCCGGTCGACTGGCCCGCCGTATCACTGGAATCGATCGGCGGCGGCCCGCTGCCGACCGCGGACTATGCGGGCAAGGTCGTGCTGCTGGTCAACACGGCCTCCCTGTGCGGCTTCACCGGCCAGTACAAGGGGCTGGAGGAGCTGTGGCGGCGCTACAAGGACAAGGGCCTCGTGGTGCTGGGCGTGCCGTCGAACGATTTCGGCGGCCAGGAGCCCGGCAGCAACGAGGAGATCAAGCGCTTCTGCGAAGCGAGCTTCGACGTCACCTTTCCGCTCGCCGACAAGCAGATCGTGACCGGCGCCAACGCCCATCCGCTCTACCGCTGGGCCGCGGCGCAGACCGGCACCATCGGCACGCCGAGCTGGAACTTCCACAAGATCCTGATCGGCCGCGACGGAAGGGTCATCGACTGGTTCAGCGCGGTGAGCGGCACCGGCTCGAAACTCGAACGCGCCATCGAGGCGGCGCTGGCGTCGAAGGGCTAGTCAAGATTCCGTCGTCTCAGGGCGGGGGTTACCCCGCCCGAACCGGAGCACCGAAGGTGCGGAGCGGAGAGACCTTCTCTCCACGATTTGCCGGCTTTTGGCGGAGAGAAGGTCTCTCCGCTCCGCGCTGCGCGCTCCGGTCGAGACGACGGAGTTTAGTGCGCCGCATCCGCACAGCGGGCCGGTTGCGCGGCGGGATTTGGCTGCAAGTGAACGGCCGCGCTATCGTCGTCGCCTAAGAAAATAACGGAGACGTCCCGATGGCGATGGCCGAAGCCGCTGCCCCCCTTTCCGCTCAGGACCATGCCCAGGTGATGGCCGAGTACAGCCGCGCCGGCGAAGCCCGCGCGCGGGCGCTGGGCAATCGCGGGCCGATCCGGCTCGATGCCGACGGCCGGCTCGCGCAGGACATTCTCGACGCCTACTGGACGCACGGCTTCTACGTCTTCGAGGGCGTGGCGGGGCCGGAGGAACTGGCCGAGCTGCGGGCCGACGTCGATGCCATCCTCGAGCGCGCGCCGGTCGAGCCCGGCGCCGCGGTCGACCGCAACGGCCGCCCGGCCTTCGGCGAGGGCGTGCTGAAGCCGCCCTATCGCTGGGCCAAGCCGTTGAGCGATCCGCTCGGCGGCACCACGAAGAACAACGGCCGCCATCCGGTGGCGATGAGCCAGCCGACCCTCAGCGAGGACGCGCCGGCCTGGACCGTCGAACTGCTCGACGGCAACCTCTACCTGATGAACGCCGCGTTCCGGCTCTACGGCCATCCCGGCCTGCTGGCGGCGGCCGCGTCGATCCTCGGGGACGACTTCGTGCCCTACAACGAGGTGACCTTCATCAAGGAAGCGGGCCTCGGCCCCTCGGTCGCCTGGCACCAGGACGGCACGACCCATTGGGACGCCGCCGACTGGGACATGGGCGCCCACGGCTTCAACTTCATGACCCAGCTCTATCCCAGCACCGCGGGCAACTGCGTCTGGGTGCTGCCGGGCAGCCATCGCCACGGCAAGGCCGACATCCGCAAACTGGTCGCCGAAAGCGGCTCCGACCGGATCGCGGGCGCGGTGCCGATGCTGGCCGGCGCCGGCGACACGATCGTCACCAACCGCCAGCTGCTGCACGGCTCCTTCGCCAACTCCTCGCCCGACCGCAGGGTGACGCTCAACGCCGGCTTCTTCCCGCGCAAGCGCGTGCTGGGCGTCACGACCAAACGGCTGAACGGCGAAGTCGTGACCTATGACGCCGAGCGCATCGACCAGCGGCTGCGCATCCTGCTGCTGGCGATCGACGCGCGCCGCCAGCGCTTCCCGCAGGAGAAGAGCCATGTCTATCGCCCGCTGGCCGACCGGCAGGCGGAGAACCGCTGGAGCGAGGCGATGCGCGACACCGTGCTGAAGAACTATAACCAGCTCGACATGTTCATCTGACGGGATGCGGTTCGGACTCTGCCTGCTGCTCCTGCTCGCCGCTTCGCCGGCATTCGCGCAGGCGCAGGCACAAGACCCTGAACCGCTTCAGAACGACGACGACATGGCGGCCTATTGCCTGGGCGTGAACGGCCAGCTCGCCGAGCGCTTCCGCCAGATGCAGCTCTGGGGCTGCGGCAGGGCGGCGGCGATGCAATGGTGCCGCGACGCCAAGGCCGCCGCGCCCGAGGCGATGCGGGCCCGCGAGCGGCTGGTCATCCGCTTCGCCAACATACTCACGCAAAAGGGGCTGCTCGACGTCGAGCGCCCGCCCGAATCGCGCGCCCGCCTCACCCGCATCGTCTCCGACGGCTCGGCCGATGCCCGCGCCTGCTTCAACCCCAAGGGCGAGCGCAACGAAGCCGCCTGCGAGCGGCTGCAGCGCTGCGAGGAAGCCGAGCAGCGCGTGGGGCAGTAGAGTTTGAGCGCCATCCCAGCTCCCAACCCCGCCCCCAGGCCCCAACCCCAACCTCACCCTGAGCGACCGTCGTGTTGGTCAAGCGTTTGCCCATTGTTTTCTGTCCCTGAGGATGGCGTTGAGGATGGTCACGAGCTTGCGCATGCAAGCGACGATGGCGACCTTTGCCGGCTTTCCTGCGGCGCGCAGGCGATGATAGGTCAGCGCCAAGGGCAGCTTGCGGCGGATGGAGACGAGGATGCTCATGTAGAGGGCAGCCCGTACGACGGGTCGTCCTCCCGCGATGGTACGGCGGCCACGCAAGGTGCCGCTGTCGCGATTGAACGGGGCGACGCCGGTCAGGGAAGCAATCTCGCGTCGGCCGAGACGGCCCAGTTCAGGCAGTTCGGCGATCAGGGTGCGGGCGATCCTGGGCCCGATGCCGGGAACGCTGATCAGAAGGTCCTCCGCTTCCCGCCAGGTCGGTGTTCCCCGGACGGCGGTGTCGATGTCGTCGTCGATCTGTTCGAGCTGGGCCTTCAAGGTGGCAAGCACGCGATCGACGCTCTTGAGGGTGCGTCGAACTGTGAGCATGCGCCGGCGATTGCTCTCGGCCCCGATCATCTCGACGAGCTGACGGCGGCGGGCCATCAGTTCGCCCAACAGTCTGGACTGCTCGTCAGCGAGCGGTCGCGCCGGTGGGTTCACCGCCTCGGCGAAGTGGGCGATGACAGCGGCATCCAGCGCATCGGTCTTGGCCAGCCGTGCGGTGGCCCGGGCGAAGTCTCGGATCTGCCGTGGATTGACGACCGCCACGGGCAGGCCCGCCGCGCCCAGGCCTGCCGCCACGATCGTCTCGAAGCCACCGGTTGCTTCGAGCACGATCAGAGCAGGTGCCATTTTACTCAGCCGCCCAATCAGGTCCTCGATGCCTTCTCCGTCGCGGGCAACGGTGAAGGCCTCGCCGGCGGGGCGCACATGAACATCCAGGCGCTCTTTCGCCACATCGATACCTACGAACATGGATCTTGGCTCCCATCCTTGCGCATGCGGGCTCGCGGTTCGGCCCAGGCGACCGTTCGGGATCACAAAATCAACGGTGGAGGCGCCGAGCTCAGGGACGGGCTTGGAGGCCCCAGGAGCCTGCGGGCTCTCCACCGAGACCGCACCTGCAACTCTACGCCGGCGCGGCCGTGTCTTGATACAAGGAGCGCTCCGCAGGGGCGCGTCTCGAAGGGTGGGCACGCCCACCTCGCTTGTTGCCGACCCTTCGAGACGCGTTCCTGCGGAACGCTCCTCAGGGTGAGGTGTGCGGGTAGCCGCCGCCCGAACCGCGTGCGAGATTTCACCCCTATTCAACGAGGACACGGATGACCCAGTCGACATGGCGCGAGCGCGCGGGCACGCAATTCACCTGCGAGAAGCAGCCGGCGCATGGGCCCGCGGGCATGGCGGTCTCCAACCATCCGCTGGCCTCCGCCGCCGGCCTCGAAATGCTCGCGGCCGGCAGCAATGCGGTCGATGCGGCCGTGGCCATGCAGTTCGCGCTGACCGTGGTCGAGCCGATGATGGTCGGGCTGATCGGCGGCACGACCTGCCACATCCGCCTGGCCGACGGCAGCCATCGCATCCTCGACGGCATGAGCGCCGTGCCGCAGATGGGGCATCCCGACATGTACAGGCCGGTCCCCGGCGCCGCGCCCGAGGTCTACGACGTCGAGGGCCAGGAGAACCTGGTCGGGCCGAAGTCGGTCGCGACGCCGGGCTCGCTGCGCGCCTGGTGCCTGGCGCTGGAGCGCTTCGGCACCATGAGCCTGGCCGACGTGATGGCCCCCGCGATCCGCCACGCCGCGCGCGGCTTCGCGGTGACGCCCTATCTCTCGGACTGCATCAAGGATGCCGGCGCCGACCTGTCGAAGGACAAGCTCGCAGCCGCGCTCCTCCTGCCCAACGGCACGCCGCTGAAGGCCGGAGAGAGACTCGTGCAGGCGCAATACGCCGAGGCGCTGACCCTGGTCTCGCAGCAGGGCGAGAAGGCGCTGCATGGCGGGCCGCTGGGCGACCTGCTCGTCGACTGCATGGAGAAGACCGGCGGCTTCGTGCGCCGCGACGACCTCACCGGCTACAAGGTCGAGGAGCGCGCGCCGATCCGCGGCCACTATCGCGGCTGGGAGATCCTGGGCCCGCCGCCGCCCGCCGCCTCGGGCGTCCACATCGCCCAGATGCTGAACATCCTCGAAGCCTACGACATCGCCAAGATGGGCTTCGGCACCGTCGACACGCTGCACCTGCTGGCCGAAGTGCTGAAGATCGCCTTCGCCGACCGCGCCGAGGCGAGCGGCGATCCGGACTTCGTGAAGGTGCCGGTCGAGCGCATCGTGAGCCGCGACTATGCCGACCAGCGCCGCAAGCTTCTGGACATCGCCCGCGCGACGCAGTGGACGGGCGGGCTGCAGGCGGCGGAAGGCCAGGACACGACCCATCTCACCGTGGCCGACGGCAAGGGCAACGTCGTCAGCACGACGCAGACCATCAACAGCCTGTTCGGCGCGCGCTTCATCGTGCCCGGCACCGGCATGATTCCCAACAACTACATGAACAACTACGACCCGCGCCGCGGCAACGCGCTGTCGATCGCGCCGGGCAAGCGGGTCACCACCTCGATGTCGCCGATGATGGCGCTGCGGGACGGCAAGGTGCGCTATGCGCTGGGCCTGCCCGGCGGCCGCAAGATCTTCCCCTCGGCGATGCAGGCCCTGCTCAACCTGATCGACCACGGCATGGAACTGCAGGAAGCCGTCGAAGCACCGCGCATCTGGACCGAGGGCCCCGTCCTCGAAGTCGAGCACGGCATCCCCGCCCCGGTCCGCCAGGGCCTCGAAGCCCGCGGCCACACGCTCAAGATCATGCCGACCGTGGCCGGCGGCATGAACGCCATCCAGTTCCACGACGACGGCACGATGACCGGCGCCGCCTGCTGGCGCGCCGATGGCACGGCGGCCGCGCTGGGGGGTGGGTTGGCAAGGGCTGGGGTGAGGTTCGTGTTGCCGAGCTGAGCGGTAGCGCCCAAGTTCCCTCATCGACTACCGAAGTCTTGAGAAAGCACGCTTTACTCAGAAAGCTTAAGGTAACTATCGATGAGCCCGTCAAGAGAGCGAATGGAAAGACGGGCATTGTGGATCTCATGCTCTCGCGTTCGCTTCCCAGCGCTCGTCCGGAAGAGCTTGATCACCTTGTCGTCGAATTGAAAGCACCCAAGGTCAAAGTTGGCGCCTCTGAGACCACACAGATACAAGAGTATGCCTTCGCCGTTAGTACCGACGAGCGATTCCGCGACCTCAAGACCCGGTGGACTTTCTGGGTCGTATCCAACGACATGGATGACTTTGCCAGAAGCCTCGGCAGAGCTGCGAATAGACCAGAGGGAATGATCTGGCAGTCGGCCGATAGTCGCTCAACCATATGGGTCAGAACTTGGTCTCAGATCTTGAATGACGCAAAAGCTCGACTAAAGGTCTTCCAGAAAGAGTTGAACTACAACGCCGATAGAGAATCGTCGCAAGCTTTCCTCCAGGAAAGTTACGCCAGAATTCTCAGCGGCAAACCTAACGCCAAGGCCCCAGAGCCAAGTCCCTCAGGCGTTCGTCAATCTGCAGGCAGCGCACCCCCCAACGAGCCAGATTCGGAACCGGCACAAAGCTGATCGCTCGACCAACTCAAATGGCGCGCTGTGATCAGCCCTGATTTCTGAAGTACGGGTGCGCGTAAACAGCATCGCGTGACTTTTCCATATCGACCACGCCTCAGTGAAACACCCGCCCCGAATCAATCACCAGCGTCTGCCCGGTCGTGCTGTTCGTCCGGCACATCGTGACGACCTGGTCGGCGCAGTCGTCCTTGTCGGCGGGTTTGCCCAGCAGCGAGGCGCTGGCGTTCTTGGCCACCACCTCGGGCCGCAGGTTTGCCGTCGCGCGGGTGCCTTCGAGCAGGCCGGGGGCGACGCAGTTCACCAGCACCTCGGGCGCGAGCGCGACCGCCATGCACTTGGTGAGATGGATGAGGCCCGCCTTCGAGACGGCGTAGGCGATCGAGGAGCCGGTGGGGCCCAAGCCCGCGACCGAGGCGATGTTGACGATGCGGCCTTCGCCCTGGCGCTTCATGACCGGGCCGACGGCCTTGGTGAGCAGCATCGGGCCGGTCAGGTTGATGTCGAGGATCTTGGTCCATTCCTCGTAGGTGAGGCCGTCGAGATCGGTGAAGGGGATCGACTTGTTGTAAGCCGCGTCGTTCACGAGGATGTCGAGCCGGCCGAAGCGCTTGAGCACGTGGTCGACCAGCCGGTCGACCTGGTCGCGCTGCGTCACGTCGCAGGCGAAGGCGGCGGCGCTGACCTGGTGGCGTTCGAGATCGCGCGCCACGCCCTCGGCCTGGTCCCGGCTTTGCGCATAGACGACGGCGATGTGGCAGCCTTCGGCCGCCAGCGCGTGACAGATGCGCTGGCCCAGCCCGCCATTGCCGCCGGTGACGACGGCCACCTTCCCCTTGAGATCCATCCGTTTCCCCCGTGGCTGCCTTGCGACCCGTGCCGGGTACAGGCTCATTTTGGTGCGGTATATATAGGCCAGTTCACAGCGTAGCGGAGCCTCTTCAATGTCTCTCACGGCCGACCAGAAACTCAGGCAGCGCGCCCAGCAGGTCATTCCCGGCGGCATGTACGGGCACCTGCGCAGCGACCGGCTGCCCGAGGGCTATCCGCAGTTCTTCGAACGCGGCGAGGGCTGTCACCTGTGGGACGTGAACGGTAAGCGCTATGTCGACTTCATGTGCAGCTGGGGCCCGATCGTGGTCGGCCACGGCAATCCGGTGGTCGCCGAAGCGGTCGCGCGCCAGACGGCCGCCGGCGATTGCCTGAACGGCCCGTCGGAGCGGCTGGTCGAGCTGGCCGAGCGGCTGGTCGGGCTGATCCCGCATGCCGACTGGGCGCTGTTCGGCAAGAACGGCACCGATGCGACCACGACCTGCGTGACCCTGGCGCGCGCCGCCTCGGGCAAGCGCAAGATCCTGGTGGCCGAGGGCGCCTATCACGGCGCCATCCCGTGGTGCTCGCCGAACCCGTACGGCGTGACGCCGGAGGATCGCGCCCACATGCTGACCTACACGTACAACGACACCGGCAGCCTCGAGAGCGCCGTGCAGCGCGCCGGCGACGACCTGGCGGGCATCATCGTCTCGGCCTTCAAGCACGATTTCGGCAAGGACCAGGAGATGCCGGACGCGGCCTTCGCCCGTCGCGCGCGCGAGCTGTGCGACGCCAACGACGCGGCGCTGATCGTCGACGACGTGCGTGCCGGCTTCCGCCTCACGATGCGCGGCAGCTGGGACCTGGTGGGCGTGCAGCCCGACCTCAGCGCCTGGAGCAAGGCGATCGCCAACGGCTACGCGCTGGCCGCCGTCACCGGCAACGACCGCTACCGCGAGGCCGCGTCCAAGCTCTACGTCACCGGCTCGTTCTGGTGCAGCGCCGTGTCGATGGCGGCCGCGCTGGCGACGCTCGACGTGCTGGAGAGCGTCGACGGGCCGACGCGGATGCGCGAGATGGGCCAGCGGCTGCGCGACGGCATCGCGGCGCAGTCGGCCGAGTTCGGCATCGGCGTGCGCCAGAGCGGCCCGCCGCAGATGCCGACCCTGCTGTTCGACAACGATCCCGACACCGAGAAGGGCAACTTCTTCACCCTGGAGGCGCTGAAGCACGGCGCCTACCTGCACCCGCGCCACAACATGTTCCTGTCGACCGCCCACACCGAAGCCGACATCGACTTCGCGCTGGAAGCGACCCGCAAGGCCTTCGCGGCGCTGGCGGCGCGGTGAACTGCACGACCCCGCACACCCTCATCCTGAGGAGGCCCGAAGGGCCGTCTCGAAGGATGGGCGACAGACGCACGGTACGCGGTGCCCCTTCGCGACGCGAGCGGCGCGTCCCTCTAGATCGGCGATCGGCCTGTCGATCAAGGCCGCCCAGTCGGGCATGGGCGTGCGGGCGAGGGTGACATGCTGCTTCGCCGCGGCGAACGTGGCCGAGGTCGCCACAAGGCGTCGGCGGGCTCTGATCGTGACGGACAACGACAAGCCGATCGCGCAGCTCGGCGGGCTGGGCACCGGCGAATACTTCGCGCGCCGCACGGGCCTTCCCTGGGCGATGCCGCTGGCGCTCGGCAAGGACGCCGACGACCTTCACCTCAGCGCCGGTTTGCCGGCCCTGCAGACGCTTCTCCTCGACCTGATCCAGAGGAGGTCATGCGCCGCCTGAGTTCAATGACGGTGGGCTTCGGCGTCGCACATAGCCCCTCTGTATCGGCGTCACCATGGGACCATGACCGTGAGCGCCACCGGGGAAAAGAAGCTACGCACAGGACGACGGGGCACTTCCCGTCACGGCGCGTCGAGGGGATCGCTACCCTCGTGCGCTCCCGCCGTTGGATTCGAAGACTGAGTAAGCGGGGATCGGACAACCCACCCGCGCGCCGGAATCAACCGGCAATCTCTATAGCGATGCGTCAGAAGGGACGGGCGGCTCGGGCGAGCATACCGCGTGAAGAAGCACTTTTCCCTGCAAGGGCGAAGTGCGTCTTCGGAAGTGCGTCTTCGCGCCGGACTCTCAAACAAGCATTGCCGAAAGGAGGCGAGGGTGAAGCGGAAGGTGTGGACGGCTGAGGACGATGGGGACCTCCGGTACTGGCACGCCCTCGGGTACACCGACGGGAGGATCGCTTGGAAGCTCGGGTGCTGCCGGCGGACGGTGTTGCGGCAGCGGGAGACGATGGGGCTGAGAGCGGCTGATCATCCGGGACGCGGACGCGATTCAGGAGAGAGGAAAGTACCTGCCGATGATGAATATTGCCGCTATGTAGATTGTAATCGGCACGAAGCTCCACCAGAACTTTCGCGCCGCTGATCGCCTTAGATGTTGACCATAAGGAGTATATGCCGCGCTTGAGAAATGGATCCAACCCTGGTTTTGGAACTCTGGCCGTATTTGGAAAAATGCCAGAGCGAACTGAATCGATGCAAATGCAAGAAGGCCAAACCAAGCGAGTAAGCAGAAACCAAATATATAGGCGTAAAAGAGAGCCAACATATCTACGTTGGGAATGGCCTCCTTTGCGATGACTTGGCTTAGCGGAGCCAACAATACCAATAACAGAGTTGCAACGATTGCCGCAGATATACTGCGGACCAGCGGACCCATCACCTACCCCCCCGACTTCCTCGCCCGAGCGCGGATTCAATTTCTCCCTTGCATAAGTTGGTCACATTTCCCCTAAAATGAAAACCGCCAGTCAGCGGGCGGGGAGCGACGAACGCGGCCAGCAAACCGGGAAACCACGCAGATGAAAAAGTCTTTGCATCGAGGGACGGTATTGCTTTGGTGCCTGTCTGCGCTGTGCTTTCTTGTTCCCGCTCCTTACATCTTCGTGAGCAACGTTAGTCCCCTCAACTGGATTGCCCTCCTTGTTTCGGCGACCACCAACGCTGGCATATTGTTCGGCTTGGGATTACTCGTGGAATTCGCTGACCAAGCTCGATGGGATCGGCGCAACCCGCCATCATCACGCGGTTGCTGATTTATTCCGCCTCCTTCCGAGCAATTATCAATGCCCATGCACCCGTTCATCATCGCGTGCGTACTGGTACCCATCATCTTCTTCGTGGTCATCGCCTGGACAGGCAAGATCTCACTGGAGTGGAGTTGGGTCTTTCTCGACCGCCCACACCGAGGCCGACATCGACTTCGCGCTGGAAGCGACCCGCGAAGCGTTCAAGGCGCTGGCGGCGCGGTGAAGGGCTAAGGCTCGAGCCTCAAGCCGACCGCATCACCTTTTCCTCAGAAGCACGGGAATTCCCCGCCCCAATGGGGCGGGAAACAGTGGCGGCGCGATCACCACTTCCATCCGAAGGCCAGTGATCCGGCTCCCCACATCGCCGCTCCGGCGATGAGCACAGGGACGCGATGCTGATCGGCGCGTTCTCCGTCGCCGGATCTCCGAATGGATCGTGGTGGCTCTTGGCCATCCTCATGGCGATGTGGCGCTTGCCATGGGGGACGCTACCCAACTCACGACATCGGTGATCACAAAGGCGATCGGGAGAATCCACGTCCCCCACGTCTGTACCCTTGCGTTCATGTCGCTCTCACCACCTCCATCCGAAGACCAGTGATCCGGCCACCCACATCGGCGCCCCGACGATGAGTACAGGGACGACAGCGAGCCACGGAAATCGCGTCTGCCACAAATAGAGGCCGGCGACGGCCATGAATATGGGCAAGAGCCACACCGCCATGACGAGGGCCAAGAGCCACCACGATCCATTCGGAGATCCGGCGACTGAGTACGCGCCGATCAGCATCACCAGGGGGGACGCCACCCAACTCACGATGACGGCGATCATGAAGACGATCGAGAGGATTGTCGTCCCAACGCTCTGCACCCTGGCGTTCATGACGGTGAAGCCGTGCTACCGAGCAGTACGAACGCAAGCACCGGGGTGGACGTGACGCAGGCTAGGACAACCCAAGCGAAGAAGATCGTCGAAAAGATCCACGTCCCCCATCGACGCATCCGTACGTTCACGTCCGGTCCTCTGTTCCCTGCGAGACAGGGACACTACTTCCTCGCGAATTGAATTGCATTCTTTAGTCATGCTGAAGCACGGCGCCCACCTGCACCCGCGCCACAACATGTTCCTCTCGACCGCCCACACCGAAGCCGACATCGACTTCGCCCTGGAAGCGACCCGCAAGGCGTTCGAAGCGCTGGCGGCGCGGTAAACTGCACGACCCCGCACACCCTCATCCTGAGGAGGCCCGAAGGGCCGTCTCGAAGGATGGGTAACAGGCGGGGTGCTCGGGCCCACCCTTCGAGACGCGCTCCTACGGAGCGCTCCTCAGGGTGAGGTCTTTGTTGGAAGCTCGCAGTGGTTCTTTCCATTCGGAGCGGTTCAGGCTGGCGGCGCGTTAGAACCAGCTTCCTCCCCATTCAAAGGGGGCGGTGGCGGCGTCTCGCGGCTTGTAGCCAAGCCGCTTAGCCGACGGAGGGGTCATGAGCTTCGTGTGATCGCTCTTCCTTCGGCGCTCCCGGACATCGCTCCGCGATGTCCTGACGCTCAGGAGGCCGAGCGAGGCTCGGCCTACCGCCCGCCGTTCTTCCACCAGCGGTTCAGGCTCGCGGCGTCGCCGTTGTACATGTTGCGGTCGCAGTGGCCGACGCCCTCGACGTGGCGCGGTTCGCTGCCATAGGCGAAGTTCTGCGAGGTCTCGTCGGCGACATACTGCCAGAGCTTCCAGCCGCGGCTCGCCCACGCCACGGGAAGGCGCGGCTCCTCGCGATAGTCGGCCAGCCACAGGTCGCAGCGCGCCAGGATCGAGCCCGGCCGCACGCTGGCGCCGAGGCTGATGCGGCGACGGCCGTAGATCTCGCCATCGGCCCAGGCGGGATGGCTGTAGAGCATCGGCAGCCGGCCGGTGGCCTTCTGCACCGCCAGCACGAAGGCCTCGGCCTGGTCGAGCCGCATCGTGTTGCGCGGGTTGGCGTCGTTGGGTTCGAGGTCGAGCGCCATCACGGTCTGCGGGCCGGGCTGGCAGGCCGACAGGAAGGAGGCCGCCTGCTGCTCGCCGGAATACTGGCGCGTGCCGAAATGGTAGCCGCCCCACAGGAGCCCCGCCGCCTCGGCCTGGCGCCGCCGCGAGGAATAGGACGGGTCGAACCAGTCGCCGCCCTCGGTCACCTTGTGGATGACGGCCAGGATGTTGCTGCGGCGGACCGCGGCGAAGCTGGTGACCGTGACGTTGTGGCTGATGTCGATCACCGCATCGAGGCCGGGCCGCGTCTGGCCCGGGGCATAGGCCGCAGGCTGGGACGTCGGCTGGCCACCGCAGCCGGCCAGCGCCGGCAGGGCCAGACCGCCCGCCAGCATGCTTCTCCGTGAGATCATCGAGGGGAGTCCTATTTCGCTTTCTTCAGCACGTTGGTGGCGGCGACCGAAACGCCGGCACGGTTCTCGGTATAGAAGAGTTCGAGCGTGCCGTCGTCCAGCAAGGTGCCTTCGATGGCCGAACCGCCCTGCCCGATCATGCGCACGCGCTTGCCGTCGGCCCCGATGACGCCGATGATCGGCTCGGCCTTCGATTCGGACGACAGCGTGCCCCAGAAGCGGCCTTCGTCCTGGCCGTCGATCCGCACCGTGATCTTCAGGTCGACCAGGCGGTTGCCGTCGACGATCACCGACGGCGCGGTCACCGGAAAGTGAGCCGGCAGGCCGCTCACGATGCTCTTGTTGGTTCCCGTCCACGTGCCCGTCATGTCCGGCCCGGCCGGCTGGGCGACCGCGATGCCGGCGGCACAGGCGAGGGAAAGGCCGAGGGGAAGCAGGAGGGAGACACCACGCATGGCTTTTTCCTTCGAGGTTGTCGGGGGCCGCATCATGCCCAAACATCGGCCCGCGTAAAGCCGGGCCATCGTCGCGGCAATCGACAGGCGGGGCACGCCGCGGGATACTGGCGGCAATGGAATACGACTTCATCGTCGTCGGCGCCGGTTCGGCGGGCGCCGCCGTCGCCAACCGGCTGTCGGCCGACCCGCGCCACAAGGTGCTGCTGCTGGAAGCCGGACCCGCCGGCCATCCCTGGACCCGCATTCCCGTCGGCTATTCGCGGTTGATCACCAATCCGGCGGTCAACTGGCTCTACAGTTCCGAGCCCGAGCCCAGCACCAACGGCCGCCGCATCCCGGTACCGCGCGGAAAACTGCTCGGCGGCTCCAGCGCCATCAACGGCCTCGCCTTCGTGCGCGGCCAGGCGCAGGACTTCGACACCTGGGCCCAGATGGGCAACCAGGGCTGGGCCTACGAGGACGTTCTCCCCTTCTTCAAGCGCATGGAAAGCTACGACGAAGGCGACGAGCGCTTTCGCGGCCGCTCCGGCCCGCTGAAGGTCACCAATCCCGCCCCGGCCCATCCGCTCTATGCCACGGTGATCAAGGCGGCCGGCGAAGTCGGCATCCCGCACAACCCCGACTACAACGGCGCGAAGCAGGACGGCATCGCCATGAGCCAGGCCACGATCGCCTCGGGCTGGCGCATGAGCACGGCCCGCTGCTACCTCGATCCGGCGAAGCGGCGCCCCAACCTGCGCATCGAGACCGGGGCGCTGGCCGAGCGGCTCTTGCTCGACGGCAAGCGCTGCACCGGCGTGCGCTACTCGGTGGGCGGCCAGTCGCGCGAGGCCCGGGCGGCCCGCGCCGTCGTGGTGAGCGGCGGCTCGATCAACTCGCCGCAGCTCCTCGAACTGTCGGGCATCGGCCAGCCGGACCGGCTGCGCGCGCTGGGCATCGAGGTGCGGCAGGCCCTGCCGGGCGTCGGCGAGAACCTGCGCGAGCACTATGCGCCGCGCACGCGATGGACCATCGGCATGCGCGGCATGACCTTCAACGATCGCGGCCGCGGCCTCGGCCTGGTGCACCAGGCGCTGCGCTGGGCGCTGAACCGCGACAGTCTCCTGTCGATGGTCGGCGCGCCGCTGCGCGCCTTCGTGCGCTCGCGCGACGGGCTCGAGGCGCCCGACCTGCTGCTGGGCTGGGTGCCGATGTTCACCGAGGCGGGACCGCGCGGGCCTCGCATCGCGCGGCAGTCCGGCATGTCCTGCTACGCCCATCCGATGCGGCCCGAGAGCAAGGGCACCATCCACATCGTCTCCGCCGATCCGAAGAGGCCGCCGGAGATCCGCTACAATTTCCTGTCGGCGCCGGTCGACGGCGAGCTGACCGTGCGTGCCGTGCGCATCGCCCGCGCCATCATGACCGCGCCCGCCATGGCGTCGCTGCAGGTGGCCGAGATCGCGCCGGGACCGGCGGCCAACGGCGACGACGAGATTCTCGACTGGGTGCGCCGCGCCGCCGAGACGACCTATCACCCGGTGGGCACGTGCAAGATGGGCTCGGATGCGATGGCCGTTGTCGATGCGCGGCTGCGCGTACACGGGATCGAAGGGCTGAGGATCGCCGACGCCTCGATCATGCCGACGCTCACCTCCGGCAATACCAACGCCCCCTCGATCATGATCGGCGAGAAGGCGGCCGACATGGTGTTGGGGGACGCGGCTTGAGGCCCATCCGATTCAAGTATCCTCACGACCTCATCCTGAGAGTCTGGCCGGAAATGAATCGATTCAAGCACTTACCTCATCCTGAGGCGCCGCGCCTTGCGCGGCGTCTCGAAGGATGGGCAACAAACGCGGTGCCCGTGCCCATGCTTCGAGACGGCTGCTGCGCAGCCTCCTCAGCATGAGGTTAGTGTCGGGCATCTGTCAGGCCCGGAAAGACTTCACCGCCCCCGGAACGCGCGCGCCAGCTGGTCGCTGAGCGGCTTTACCAGGAACGACGCCACGGTGCGCGGCGTGGTCTCGATGAAGGCCTCGACCGGCATGCCGGCGAGCAGTTGCAATCCCTCGAGACGGGACAGTTCGCCGTCGGCAACACGGATGCGCACGGAGTAGTAGGGCTCGGTCGCCTTGTCCTCCTGCGTGACATCGGCGCCGATATGGATCACCTCGCCGTCGACCTCGGGGGTCGTGCGCTGGTTGAACGCGGCGAACCGCAGGACGGCGTGCTGGCCGATATGGATCTGGTCGATATCCTGGGGCGGCACCTTGGCATCCACGATCAGCGAGTCCGAGTCGGGCACGATCAGCATCAGCGGCTCGCCCGCCTGGACGACGCCGCCCACCGTATGGACGTTCCTCTGGAACACCTTGCCGTTCTGCGGCGAGACGAGATCGATACGCTTCAGCTGATCGTCGGCCGAGACGCGGCGCTCGGTCATCTCCGATTTCTTGGCGCGGATTTCGGCCAGTTCCTTGCCGACCTCGGTGGCGAGATCCTGGTCGATCTGGTGGATCTTGAGTTCCAGCTCGGCGATGCGGCCACGGCTTTGCGCCAGGGTGGCGACCAGGGCGGATCGCTCGCCTTCCATGCGGGCGGCATCGCGCTCGAGCGTGGTGACGCGGCTGATCGGCACGAGATTCTGCTTCCAGAGC
Organism: Reyranella sp.; assembly: GCF_965249915.1. Taxonomy (GTDB): domain Bacteria; phylum Pseudomonadota; class Alphaproteobacteria; order Reyranellales; family Reyranellaceae; genus Reyranella. The sequence goes on along the minus strand of NZ_OZ252257.1, from coordinate 5,550,562 downwards.
ACGCGAACGCCTTCCAGTTCCTGCGCGAGCAGCTTCAGTTCCTTGCCCTTGGCGGCTTCCTGCGCCTCCGTGCCTTCGATCTGGAGATTGAGCTGCTTGATCTGTTCGCGCAGCTGCGCCTTCTGGCCGTCGCGCGCGGTGCGGCGCATCTCGAACAGCCTCTGCTCGCCGGTCATCAGGCGGGCGATCTCGGGGTCGCCTGCCCGCGACGTCAGGTCGGGCGGAAAATCGACAGTCTTGGCATTGTCGCGCTCCGCCTCGAAGCGGGCCTGGCGGGCGGCCATCTCCTCGAGCGCCTTGGTCACGATGCCGAGGTTCGCCTTGGCCTGCGTGCCGTCGAGCCGGACGACCACGTCACCCTGCTTCACCCGGTCGCCTTCCTTGACGAGGAGCTCGCCGATGACGCCGCCGGTCGGGTGCTGGATCTTCTTGACGTTGGTGTCGACCACCAGCTTGCCGGACGCAATCACCGCGCCGGACAGTTGGGTCGTGGCGGCCCATCCCCCGATCCCGAAGACGAGGAGGAGGCAGGCCCCCACGCCGATCAGGAGGGGTTTGCGGGTGGCGGCCGGAATGGACACGGGCCGGTCCGGCTTCATGACGGCTCCCGCGCACGCACCACCGGCGCCCGAAGGGGCGTGGGCTGCGGGGCTGCCGGCGGGGGCGGCGCCGCGGCCTTCAGCGTCTCGCGCAGGACGGCGTCCTTGGGACCGAACGCCTGCTGCCGGCCGCCGCGCATCACCAGAAGCTGATCGAGGGCCGCGAGGGCGCTCGGCCGGTGGGCAACCACGATGGCGATGCCGCCGCGCGTCCGCACCGACATGATGGCCCGGGTTAGCGCCTCCTCGCCCTCGTGATCGAGGCTCGAATTGGGCTCGTCCAGCACCACGAGGAAGGGATCGCCATAGAGCGCGCGCGCCAGGCCGACGCGCTGGCGCTGTCCGGCCGACAAAGCGGTGCCGCCCTCGCCCATCTCGGTCTCGTAACCGTTGGGCAGGCCGAGGATCAGCTCATGCACGCCGGCGGCCTGCGCTGCCGCGATCACCTTCGCGGCGTCGGGCTCGGGCTCCAGCCGCGCGATGTTCTGGGCGACCGTGCCGGCAAACAGCTCCATGTCCTGCGGCAGGTAGCCGATATGCTCGCCCAGCGCCTCGGACGACCACTGGTCCAGCGTGGCGCCGTCGATCCGGACCTTGCCGTTGACGGGCCGCCACACACCCACGAGCGCACGGACGAGCGACGACTTGCCCGACGCGCTGGGGCCGATGATCCCGAGCCCCTGGCCGGCCTTCAGGCCGAAGGCGATGTCGCGGGCGACCACCGTGTTCGCGCCCGGCGGAGCCACGCTGACCGATTCGACCGACAAGGTGGCCTTGGGCCTGGGCAGCTGCATGACATCCCGATCCTCGGGGATGCGGGCGAGCAGGTTGTTCAGTCGATGCCAGCTCTGGCGGGCCGAGACGAAGACACGCCACTGGGCGATCACCTGCTCGACCGGCGCGAGCGCGCGGGCCGACAGGATGGAGCCGGCGATGATGATGCCGGCGGTCGCCTGCTGCTTGATCACGAGATAGGCGCCGACCGCCAGCACAGCCGACTGCAGCGCCATGCGCAGCGCGCGCGAGAAGCTACCCATGCCGCCGGTGATGTCGCCCGCCCGCTGATGGGCGCTGACGTAACGACGTCCGTAGTCCGCCCACTGGTGGGCGAACCGCCCCACCATGCCCATGGCGTGCAGCACCTCCGAATTGCGGCGGCTGGCTTCGGCGAGGCTGGTGCGCCGGCTGGAGAGGGACGAAACCTCGATCGACGGCTGGCGGACCTTGATCTCGGTCAGGAAGGTGATGACGACGAGAATCAGGGCGCCGACCGTTGCCGTAACCCCGATCAGGGGATGGAACAGGTAGCAGATGCCGAGATAGAGCGGCATCCAGGGCAGGTCGAACAACGCCGCGGGACCGGGACCCGACATGAAGCCGCGAATCTGGTCGAGGTCGCGGACCGGCTCGAAGCCGTTCATCTGGGGCGCCCGCAGCGGCAGCTTGACCAGCAGGTGGTATATTCGCCGGTCCATCGTCTCGGCGAACCCGCCGGCGATGCGGATGAGGACCCGGTTGCGGACGATGTCGAGGATCGCCTGGAAGCCGTAGAGGCCCAGGGCCAGGATGCACAGCGCCACCAGGGTGGGAACGCTGCGGCTCGGCAGCACCCGATCGTAGACCTGGAGCATGAAGAACGAGCCGGTGAGATACAGAACGTTCAGGACGGCGGTGAACAGCGCCACGCCCAGATAGGACGTCCGGCACGACCTTAGCGCTTCCGCCAGTTCCGTCCGTGGCGATCCTGCTGCAGGGGAAGGGGCCCGCGTCATATTGCTCGTCACGTCCCTGATCGCACCCTACCGTCCCCAGACGGCGGGCCAAGCTAGTCCCTAGCATTCAGCCTGCACGGCTGTCTCTCTCCTTTTACCCGCCGGACCAGCCGATCACCGACATTTGCCCTTGCAACATGAAAGGAATGGCTGACTTTAGCCGCCGGTCGGCGGCTTCAGGTTGCAGTGCCCGCAATCGTCGACCATCTTCAGGCTGCCGCATACCCGATGCGATCGCCCCCAAGAGTTCAAACTAGTCAGACGGAACGGTCAGTATGCCTTCAGCGCCTCCGGTCGGAGTGGTCATTGCCAACTACAACAATGGCGCCTTCGTGGGACGCGCGATCGAATCGGTCGCCCGCCAGTCCTGCCGCAATCTCCGCACCATCATCGTGGACGACGCCTCGACCGACAATTCCGACGAAGAAATTCGCAATTGCCTGTCGCGCCTCGGCGATTCGAGGTTCGACTACATTCGCCTCGACACCAACGTCGGCCAGACTGGTGCGATCAAGCGGGGCCTCGCGCAATTGGACACGCCGTTCGTCGGCTTCCTCGATTCCGACGATATTTGGTACGAGAATTTCATAGAGCGGCATCTGTGCGTTCACATGAACGCCGATTTCCCCGTCGCCCTCACCTACTGCGATTCGCACATCATCGATGCCGACGACCATCTGCTGGCCGGTACGGCCTGGTGGTTCGAGCACAGCGTCTCGACGGCCGCCACCTTCGAGGCGCCGGGCGTGCCGACGATCGATTCGGCAACCGGGAATTTCCGCTTTCCCGCGAACGGCCGGCTGACCTTCCACCCTCACTGGACGGCGCTGAGCGCCACGAACAGCATGGCGAGCATGATGTTCCGTCGCAGCTTCGTGGATCTCGTGCTCGTCGTCCCCGACAGCGACCTCAGACTCTATCTCGACTATTACCTGTCGACCTTCGCCGGTCTGCTGACGGGATCCATCGCCATTCACGATGCGCTCTATGGGTACCGGATGCATGGCGCCAACAAGCATTCGAACGCCACGGTCATGGGCGGCACCTACAATTCCTCGACCAAGGACTGGGGGCCGATCAGCAATCACATCCTCCAGCTGGTGCAGCGCATCCTCGACGAGGAAGCCCCCGCCATCCGGGCCGCCTTCGGAGACTGGCGTCACGCGAACTCGAAGGCGCTGGTGAAGCGCGCCCTCGATGCCCGCGCCCCCGGCAACAGGGGCGCCTGGATCCGATTCGTCGATTCGCTGTCGGCCAAGACGCAGAGTGTGCTCAAGCGCGGCCGCTCGGTGCTGAGCGAACGACGGTAAGACCCCAGGCTTTGACCGGCGGGGCACGGAACCCTGACAGCGCTGTCTGCTAGGGTTCGCCTTTCAGGCCGAGCGACGCCAGGTAGGACCACCGCACCGTGCCCTTGGCGAACCGGATCCCCTCGAGATATTGCCCGATGGCGCGGTCCACCAGCTGCGGCGACGGCTTTTCCTTTCGGAAGCCGTCGGCGTAGGCCACGATCTCGTTCCATCCCTCGGGCCGCGGGATCGACACGATGGTCGATGGCGTGTCGAGATTCTTGTAGGTCCAGAACGACCAGCCGATGCCGTGCGATTCGTGCAGGCGGCGGAACTCCGCGTTCCATTCGTCGGTGAGTTCGCCGGTCTCGCCGAGGAACAGCGGCACGTCGTAGAGGTTGGCGAAGTTCAGGTGCCGCTGGATCGAGTCGCGCTTCGTCGAGGCCCAGAACGAGTGATAGGTGTAGGCGAGGTTCTTCGCGAAGGGCGGGCCGAACATCGCGAAGCTCGAGCTCCACTGGCCGCCGGCCAGAAACACGATGCGCTCGGGATCGACGTCGCGGATTGCCGCCGTCGCGCGCTTGTAGAACGGCTCCAGCCGCGCGTTCAGCGTCGCCACGTCATGATAGGGCGCGATCGGCTCGTTCAGGATGTCGTAGCCCAGGATCGCGGGGTTGCCGCGATAGCGTTGCGCCACGGCGCGCCACAGCTTGACCGTGAGCTCGCGATCACGCGCCACGTAGAACATCAGCGGGTAGCCCGGCCCGTCATCGTGGTTGATGCCCGTCTGCCCGCCGGGCGCGGCATGCAGGTCGGGAATCACGTAGAGCCCCGCGGCGGCGGCCCAGGCGACGACCCGGTCGAGCAGCGACCAGCCCTCGCCGCCGATCTCGCCCTCGGCGCTCATGAACAGCCGCCAGTGCAGCGGCACCCGCACCATGTTGAAGCCGACCGACTTGATGAAGCGGATATCGTCCTCGGTCACGTAAGCGTCACGATAGCGGCGCCAGAAATCCGCGGCACGTTCCGGTCCCAGCAGCCGGTCGAAGGCGCCGTAGATCTGCCGCGGCGATTTCGCGACCTCGAACTTGAACATGTAGCCTTCGGGCATCAGCCAGTTGCCCAGGCTGATTCCCTTGAGGCGCAGGATGCGGCCGTCGGGCTCGACGAAGTTCCTGCCCTCGATGCGGACCAGCGCCTCGGCGTGGGCGGGGGCGGCGAGACCGAGCAGCATCAGGAGAGCGACGAGGAGGCGCATGACGGGACTGTAGCAGGACACTAATGTTCGTCCCGTCATGATTCTTGCCTCGCTCCTGCTGCCGATGGCCGTCGCCGCCATCGTGTTCCTGGTCCAGCGCGTCCGCCTGCCCGTCTTTCTCGCGATCATGGCCACGGTCGTGGTCTATGGCATCGCCGCCGACATGACCTTCCAGTCGGTCGGCAAGGCGTTCGGGCTGGGCTTCTCGACGGCACTGGAGCAGACCGGGCTGCTGGTCGTCGCGGGCGCCCTGGTCAGCGGGCTCGTGCTGCGTGCGCCGCTCGGCACCGGCACGTCCGCCGCAGCGGGTCTGGTGGCGGGACTGGGAGCCTCCGCCGCAGGCGGGCTGGCGCTGCTGCAGCCGGCCGGGCAGGACGCGCCGCGGCGCGCGCTGGGCCTCGCCCTCACCCTGCTCGCAGTCGCGGCCCTCATGGCGCCCTCGCCGCTCGCGGTCGCGGCAGCCTCGGTCATGAAGGCCGACATCCCCACCGAATTCATGATCGCCCTGCCGGTCACGGCCATCGCCGTGGCGCTGGGCTGGTGGCACGTGGCGCGACAGGTGCCGTCGCAGCCGACCGAGGGAGAGCTGTCCTGGGCGTGGCTGTGCGTGGGCATCCCGCTGGTGCTGCTGGTCCTGCAGTCGGTGGCGCAGATGCCCAGCGAGCCTCTGGGCAAGGGCGGAGCGCGCGAATTCTATGTCGGCATCTCCAAGCCGCTGATGCTGACCGCGATCGCCGTCACTTTGGCGATCGTGTTCGCCCGCCGCTGGGAGCCGTCGGTCCTGGCCGGCCGGTCGTGGGCGCCGCTGCTGCTCGCGGTCGGCGCCGCGGGCGGACTGGCCCGGGTGTTCGACGAGACCGGCATGTCGGAGCTGCTGGCCGAATACGCCCTGCAGCCGCGCTACGGCGTGCTGACGCCGTTCCTGGTGGCCGCCATCGTGAAGACGATGCAGGGCAACTCGCTCACCGCCGTGCTCACCGCCTCGGGCATGGTCGAGCCGATGCTGCCGGCACTCGGCCTCGACAGCGCCTCAGGCCGCGCCATCGCATCCGCCGCCGTCGGCGCAGGCTCGATGGCGATCTGCCACGTCAACGACCCGTTCTTCTGGATCGCCGCCCATATGGGCCGACTGTCGCCCGGCCGTGCGCTCTATGTGATCTCGCTGGGCAGCGCCGTCATGGCGATCGGCGCTCTGGTCGTCATCGCGACGATCCGGCAGTTCATCTAGAGGGTCTTGGACCTCACCCTTCCAACAACGACCTCACCCAGAGGAGCGCTCCGCAGGAGCGCGTCTCGAAGGGTGGGCACGAGCACCGCGTCTGTTGCCCATCCTTCGAGACGGCCCTTCGGGCCTCCTCAGAATGAGGTCAAGTAGGGCAACTCAAGATCGAGTATCCTAAGCGACCAACCCCTCCTCGCGCGCCTTGATCTGCAGGGCGAGGTAGCGGGAGTAGATGCGGCACTGGGCCAGGCTGCCGGCGATGAACCACAGGCCGGGCTGCGGCGTCGGCTTGAACATGTTGGCGAGTTCGCCGCCGGCATCGAAGCCCCAGACCGGGCCGATGCGGTCGGCCACCGCGTCGCCCAGGAAGGCCCGCACCGTCTCCTGCTGGTTCTCGTAGCCGGTGGCGACGACCACCAGTTCGGCCTCGCGCAAGGTACCGTCCTTCAGGCGCACGCCGCCGGCCTCGAACCGGTCGATATCGTCGTACTGCAGCAGCTCGATGCGGCCGTCGACGATCATGTCGGAGCAGCCGACGTTGAAGTAGTAACCGCCGCCGCGGCGCAGATACATCATCTGGAAGCCGGTATCGTCCTCGCCATAGGTGAGGCGGAAGCCGCGCTTCTCCAGCCCCGACAGGAGATCGCGGTCGACCCGGCGCATCTCGGCGGTCGAGAGCTGGTAAGCGCGCTGCAGCACCGGATAGGGCGAGGCGGCGGCCAGCAGGTCGCAATCCTCGAACGGCAGGCCCTCGGTATAGATCGCATAGACCTTCTGCGCTTCGCGGATCGACACGACATAGGTCGGGCTGCGCTGCACCATCGTCACCTCGGCGCCGCTGGCGCAGAGATCCTGCGCCACGTCGTGACCGCTGTTGCCGGTGCCGACCACGATCGCCTTGCGCCCCTTCCACACCGCGCCGCTGGTGTAGGCGCCGGAATGCATCACCGTGCCGGCGAAGGCATCGAGACCCGGCAGCGACGGCTTGATCGGAATGGCGCTGACGCCGGTGGCGAAGACGACGTGGCGCGGATGCAGCGTCCTCTCCGTCCCGTCGCCCCTCAGTAAGGTCACGGTCCAGCGTTGCGCCGCCTCGTCGTAGCGGCCCGATGTGAGCTGTGTGTCGGTCCAGTAGTTGAGGTCGAGGTTTTCGACATACGACTCGAACCAGTTCGCCAGCTTGTCCTTGGGAATGAACACCGGAAAGGTCGAGGGGAAGGGCATCAGCGGCAGGTGATTGACGTGCACCTCGTTGTGCAGGGTGAGCGAGTGATAGCGCCGCCGCCAGTTGTCGCCGATGCGCGGATGGCGATCGACGATCAGCGTATCGACCCCCAGCGCCCGCAGGCGGGCCGCGGTGGCGAGACCCGCCTGGCCGCCGCCGACGACCAGCACCGCCGGGTCGCGATCCTCGTAGGCCTGCGCCTTCTGCCGCTGGTCGAGCCAGTTGTCGCCGCCGAAGTCGCGGCTGTAGCGTTCGGCATCGCTCAATTCGCGCGGCTTGCCGTCCGGCCAGCCGTGCAGTTCCTCGAGGGTGGTGAGCAGCGACCAGGCCCGCCACGTCCCGCCCTCGTCGACGAGGCGCACGACCGCGTTGGCATGGCCGAAGGCGGTCTCGAACTCGAAGATCGCCTCGATACACTCGGTGCCGGCGCGCTTCACGCGGCGCGGCGGCGTGCGCCTGTCGGGAATACCCACATGCTTCGCGGCGGTGCGCGCCAGCACCGGCGCCAGCGCCGCCTCGATCGCCGCCCGCCCGGAATGGGTGACGACGTCCCAGGTGAAGGCCAGCACGTCGCGCCAATGCCCGTCGGGCAGGAACGTCGCCGCCACCGCCGCCGCATCCTGCGCCTGGAGCGCGGCGCCGAACGAATCGAGCCAGCGCGCGGTGATCTCTCCGGCTTCGTCCGGAACCTCGGCAAATTGAACGGACATCAAAACCACTCCGAATGAGGATCAGTCGAGCTTCACGCCCGAGGCCTTGACCGCGGGCTCCCAGAGCTTGCGGTCCTCGGCCAGGAAGCGGTCGAAGCCGGCACGGCCGGGTGGTGGCATGTCGAGGCCGAGATCGTCGTTCCAGCGCTTCTGGATCTCGGGCGACTTCAGCGCCTCGGCAATCGCGGTCTCGAGTTTGGCGAGGATCGGCTCGGGCGTGCCGGCCGGCGCGCCGATTCCGTACCACGAGGTGGCGACGTAGCCCGGCACGGTCTCGGCGATCGCCGGAATGTCGGGGGCCGCCTTCGAGCGCAGGGCCGAGGTGACACCAAGGCCCTTCAGCTTGCCGCCGCGGACCTGCGGCAGCATCGAGGGCATGTTGGCGAACATCATGTTCACCACGCCCGCCATGAGATCGGAATAGACCGGACCGGCGCCCTTGTAGGGAACATGGATGATGTCGACGCCGGCCATCTTCTTGAACAGCTCGCCGCTCAGGTGCAGCGACGTGCCGGGGCCCGACGACGCGAAGGAGTACTTGCCCGGCTCCTTCTTGCAGAGCGCGATCAGCTCCGCGACGTTGTTGGCCGGCAGCGACGGCGTGACGCCCAGCAGGTTGGCGAGGATCGCGACGCGCGAGATCGCCACGATGTCCTGGTCCGGATTGTAGGGCAGCCGGGAATAGAGCATCGGGTTCAGCGTGTGGCTGGCCACCGAGATGAGGCCCAGCGTGTAGCCGTCGGGTGCCGCACGCGCGAGTTCGACCGTGCCGATGTTGCCGCCGGCGCCGCCCTTGTTGTCGACGACGAAGGTTTGTCCGAAGGCCTTCGAAAGCTGATCGCACATCAGCCGGCTCACCGTGTCGGTGCCGCCGCCCGGCGCGAAGGGGCAGATGAACTTCACGGTCTTGGCCGGCCACGTTCCCTGCGCCCGCACGATCGACGGTGCCGCAACCGATGGAACGGCCAGCGCAGCGGCCAGCAGTAACCGTCTCTTCATGGTGCTTCCTCGTTCATTTCTTGTTTTATGAGCACGGAGCGTAGCGGCATCCGCTACTCTGTCCAGATGAGAGAGCCGAAAAGCGTACAGGCGTATATCGACCAGACCCCGTCCTGGCCCGACGGCACGCCCACCCCCAGCGTACCGATGACCCGGATGCAGTGGCGAATCTGGACACTCGCCACCGCCGGCAAGTTCTTCGAAGGCAAGGTCGTGTTCATGACCGGCGTCGCCCTGCCCCTGATCGTCGAGGAGTTCGCTCTCTCGGCCGTCGGCAAGGGCCTCGTCGGCGCCGCCACCCTGGCGGGCATCATGATCGGCGCCGTGGCGCTGGGCGGGCTGGCCGACAGCTACGGACGGCGGCGCATGTTCGTGATCGAGATGCTGGTCTTCGTCATCTTCCTGGCCGGCCTGACCATGGCGCCGAGCTTCGGCTGGCTGGTCTTCTTCCTGTTCGGCGTCGGCGTGGCCCTGGGCTGCGACTATCCCACCGCGCATCTCGTGATCTCAGAGAGCATTCCCAGCCGCGACCGCGGCAAGCTGGTGCTGGCCGCCTTCGCCTTCCAGGCGATCGGCGCGCTGGTCGGCACGGCGCTGGGCTTCGTGATCCTGACCCTGGATCCGTCGCTGGACGCCTGGCGCTGGATGTATGGCATCGTGATCGTGCCGGCGGCGTTCGTGGTGGGCGCCCGCCTGTTCGTGAGCGACAGCGGCCAGTGGCTGATGAGCCGCGGCCGCCGCGCCGAGGCCGAGCACGAGCTGCGGCGGCTGCTGAAGCGCGAGCCGCAATATCCTAAGCAGGTGCGGCTGGCCGAGTTGGCGGAGCCCCCCCGTCCCAGCCATCACCGGCGCGGCCGCTGGAGCGATCTCTTCGACGGCAAGAACCGGCGGGCCACCATTCTCGCCTCCGTGCCGTGGTTCCTGCAGGATCTCGGGACCTATGGCATCGGCATCTTCACGCCGACCATCCTCGCGCACACGATCGGTCACGAGATTACCAACGCCCACAACGTGTCGGCGCTGATCGCCCGCGACCTCCAGGGCGCGAAGGGGGCGGCGCTGGTGGACACGCTGCTGATCGTGGGCATCCTCGCCGCCGTGCTGATGTCCGACAGGGTCGGCCGCATCCGCCTGCAGGTGTTGGGGTTCCTCGGGTGCGCCGCCGGGCTGGCGATGGCGGTGCTGCAGTCGCACGTCGAGGAGCCGGCGCGCACGATGCTGCTGTTCGGCGGCTTCATGCTGTTCAATTTCATGACCAACCTCGGCCCCAACGCGCAGACCTACCTACTGGCCGGCGAGGTCTTCCCGACCCATATCCGCGCCAAGGGCGCGGGCTTCGCCGCCGCCTTTGCCAAGATGGGCGCCGTGCTGACGGCCTTCGTCTTCCCGGTGGTCCTGGCCGACGCCGGCACCGACCTCCTGCTGACCGCCCTCGTCTTCACCTCCCTCCTCGGCGCGCTGATCACCTGGTGGTTCCGCATCGAGACGGCAGGCGTCAATTTGGAGGAGATCGGGCGCTGAAACCCGCAGGCCGCGCTTCGCAGGACGCGGCCCGGCGGGTACCTTCGGCGCAATGGACTCGCCGATCCGCGAACTGCTGCGCTCGCCCGACTTCCTGAGACTGTGGCTGGTCGGCGCCTTCGCCAACGCGATGCGCTGGCTGGAGCTGCTGGCGTCGGGCCTGTTCGCCTGGGAAGTCACGCACTCCGCCTTCGCCGTCACGGTCGTCGTCGCCCTGCGACAGATCCCGCAGCTCCTGTTCGGCGCTTTCGCGGGCGCCATCTCCGAGGCGCTGAACCGCAAGCTGATCTTCATGCTGGCGCTGGTCGTGCCGGCGCTGATCTCGACCCTGCTGGCGACGCTCGCGGTGACCGGCCATCTCGAGGTCTGGCACGTGGCGCTCGGCAATCTGGTCTCGGGCATCATGTGGTCCACCGAGATGTCGACCCGCCGGCGCATGGTCGGCGAGGTCGCGGGGCCGCACCGCATCGTCAACGCCATCGCCCTCGACAGCGTCACCTCGGCGGCGACCCGCGCGGTCGGCCCGCTGCTGGGCGGCATCGCCTTCGAATGGCTGGGCATGAAGGGCGCCTATACCGTCACCGCCCTCGTGCAATTCGCCGGCGCCTTCGCCATCGCGGGCCTCGCCCATGCCCAGCTGACGCGACGGCTCGATCTCGTGCGCATTCCCCACGACATCGCCGAAGGGCTGCGCTTCGCCTGGACGCGGCCCACCATCCTGCTGGTGTTCGGCGTCACCATCGTGACCAATGCTTTTGCGTTTGCCTATTCGGGCCTGGTGGCGCCCCTCGGCCAGGGCGAATTCCACGTCTCGCCGGCGCTGGTCGGCCTGCTGGCGGCCGGCGAGCCGCTGGGTGCCCTGATGGGCGGCGCGCTGATCGCGGCGGGTCTCCTGCGCCTGGACCGGCGCCTCGCCTTCGCCGGCGGCGCGGCGCTGTTCATGGTGGCGCTCATCTTCATGGCCCTGTCGCCATCCTACTGGCTGGCGCTGGCCCTGCTGATCATGGGCGGCTTCGGCACGGCGGGCTTCAGCAACATGCAATCGACCCTGATGCTGACCGAAGCGCCGCCCGAGATGCGGTCAAGGCTGATGGGCGTCGTCACCGTGTGCATCGGCACCGGCCCGCTCGGCCAGCTCGCGGCCGGTGCGCTCTCGGGCCCCCTCGGCCCGCGGGGGGCGGTCATCGCCATGGCGGCGGTCGGGCTGGTGCTGACCGGTGCGATGGTACTGGCTTTACGCAGAAAGCCAGTACCGCCAGCGTTGTGATTGCGGCCCTAGGGCCGGGGCATCACTTCAGGAACTTCAGGCACTCACCGGCCGCTTCGGCGGCGGCGCGGGCGGTGTCGCGCGACATCGAGCCGCCCATCACCATCGGGCGCGCGACGCTGGTGAGGGCGTCCTTGATGTCGGTCTGGGGCGTCATCGTGGGCGCCACCTTGCTGTAGAGAAGCTGGCCGTCCTTGGAGAGCTGCGCGGAACACGCCGTGGCGGCGGCCTGGTCGGCGGCCTGGGCGACGGCCGGCAGAAGGGACAGGCCGAGCAGGGGGAGAAGGATGCGGCGCATGAATGGTCTTCCTCGATAGATGGTTGCGGGCCGGAACATAGCGGCCCCGGCAGCCTGTGCCATAGCCGCCTGCAGCGGCGCAATTGCGGCAATGCACGCGCGCAACGTGGCGAGGTGCGACGCGTTGACCGCACGCCGATGTGCTGCACGTCCGCGGGACGGCCAGGGGATCTCACCATGAATATGTCGGCCGAAAGCATTCTCGTCATTCTCGTCGTCGGCATCGTGGCCGGCTGGCTGGCCGGCAAGGTCGTTCGCGGGACCGGCTTCGGACTGGTGGGCGACCTTCTGGTCGGCATCGCCGGCGCCCTGTTCGCCGGCCTGCTGTTTCCCCGCCTGGGACTCAACCTGGGTGGCGGACTCCTCAGCGAAATCCTGTTCGCGGCGCTGGGTGCGATCATCCTGCTGCTGATCGTCGGACTGGTGCGCGGTCGGCGGGCCTAGCCTCCCGCTGCTTCCCTGCGCCCTTCGGGGCGTCAGGGGGCGTCAGGCGAGCTTCTCGACCGAAATCTCGTGGACGGCGCGGCCGGCGCGCTCGAAACCCGTGATGTTGGCAATCGTGGTGCCGGCGATGCCCTGCAGGGCGTCGGCGGTGAAGAACGCCTGATGTCCGGTGATCAGCACGTTCGGAAAGGACAGGAGGCGGACGAAGACGTCGTCCTGGATCACCTTGTCGGACAGATCCTCGAAGAAGAGGTCGGCCTCCTCCTCGTAGACGTCGAGCCCGAGATGCCCGAGGCGGCCGTCCTTCAGGGCCGCAATCACCGCCGGCGTATCGATCACCGCGCCCCGGCTGGTGTTGATCAGCATCGCACCCGGGCGCATGCGCGCCAGCGCGGCCGCGTCGATCAGGTGACGGGTTGCGGGCGTCAGCGGGCAATGGAGCGAGACGATGTCGGAGCCCGCCAGCAGTTCGGGCAGGTCGACATAGCGCACGCCCGCCGCGAGGCAGGCCGGGTCGGGCGCCGGATCGACGGCAAGGATCGTGCAGCCGAAGCCCGCCAGGATGCGCGCGAAGGTGGCGCCGATCCGTCCGGTGCCGACGACTCCCACCGTCCGGCCCTGCATGTCGAACCCCAGCAGCCCCTCCAGCGCGAAGTTTCCCTCACGGACACGGGCATAGGCGCGGTGGATGCGGCGGTTCAACGCCAGGACGAGCGTGACGGCATGCTCTGCGACCGCATGCGGGGAATATTCAGGAACGCGCGCCACGGTGATGCCGAGCTTCCGCGCGGCGACGAGGTCGACATTGTTGAAACCGGTGCAGCGTAGCGCGACGAGACGGACGCCCTGTCGGGCGAGCGGCTCGAGCACCTCCACCGAAAGCGAATCGTTCACGAAAGCGCACACGGCCGAGACGTCCCGCGCCAGCGCAGCGGTTTCGACCGTCAGGCGAGGTTCGAGATAGACCAGCTGATGGCGGGCGGACGCGTTGGCGGCCTCCAGGAAGTGCCGGTCGTAGGGCTTGGTGCTGAAGACCGCGACGCGCACGGCACGGCTCGGGCGGGCCGGCCGCGCTCCTCTAACCCTTCTGGCCCTGGCCGGTCGGGCGCTTGTCCTTCTTCACCGACTTCGGGCCGCCGCGCACCGCGTCCTTGGCGATCTGCTTGGTCGACACACGGAGGGCCGCCTGGTGCTGGCGGTCGTTGGGGGTGCGCTGGACGGTCTTGCTCATGACGGTCCAACGCCCGAACCGCGGCGAAGTTGCGTGACACCCGCACTGGCGAAGGGGCGTCGAGGGGCGCACAATTGCCCCACCCTCGGCGAGTGGCCGCGGCCGAGAAGCGATGGATACGGTGCCCAACAGCGAGCAAGAGACCCCTTCAATTCAGGGTGCCGTGAGCCCCCCAAAGCCCCGTCGCATGGACGGCCGGGCGCTCCGCAGCGAACGGACCAAGCAGCTCATCATCGAAGCGTATCTGGCCCTGCTGGACGAGAGTCCGGAAACGCCGACGGCGGCACAGATCGCCAAGCGCGCCGGATATTCCGTGCGATCGGTCTTCGAGCGGTTCGACGACATGCTGGCGCTCACCGTCGCGGCCGCCGACTACGCCTTCGCCGAAGGGCTTTCCCGAGACGTCCATCGCCACTTGGGCGAGACTCGCGCCAAACGCCTGCGGGGCCTGATCGAGAGGCGCTCCGAACTGATCGAGCGCTTCCTCCCGCTCTGGCGGGTGTTGCAGAGCCACCAGCGCGAATCGGAACTGGTGAGGGCGCGGATCGGCCGGGTTCGCGATACCATGTGGACGCGCCTGGCGCTGATCTACCGTGTCGAACTGGCTTCCGTGCCGGAGTTCGAAAGCAGGAGGCTGCAGATTGCCCTGGAGCAGCTCACCGACTTCGAAAGCTGGGCCCGCATGCGTGAACGCCACGGCCTGTCGGTCGAAGAGGCGCGCGATGTCTGGATGATGGCGCTCGATCAGCTGCTGCCGCCGGGACCTCCCTAGGAAGCGGAACCGGCGCCCGTTTGAGGACATTGTCGCGGATCGGGCACGCACTCAGAGAGCATCGGATGGATCCGCGCACCGTCACCTTCGACTTCTACGGCACGCTCGTTCAGTGGCATGAGGGTGTCGACGCGTGCTTCCGCGCCATCGTCAGGCGCCACGGCCAGCCCGCGATGGAACTCGCGCCGCTCATCCACGCCTTCCATGGCGAGGGACGCAGGCTGCGCGATACGCCGCCCTGGCGGCCCTATCGCGACGTGCTGCGCGAAAGCCTGCGGTTCGCGCTCGATCGCAGCGGGTTGCCGATGTCGGAAGCCGACGTCGACGTCATGATCACCGGACTGTCACGACTGCCGGCGCACCCCGATGTGCCGGCCGCCCTCGCCGCCTTGCGGGCCGGCGGCTGGCGTCTCGCGGCGATCTCCAACACCGACGATGACCTGATCGCCGGCAGCCTGCCCGGTCTGGGTCTCGAGCTGGACGCGGTGATCACCGCCCAGCAGGCGCGCGCCTACAAGCCCGACCTCCGCCTGTTTCGTCATGCTCACGAAGTGCTGGGCGTGGCGCCGCAGCAAACCGTGCATGTGGCGGCGAGCCAACCCCTCGACATGGCCGTCTGCAAGGCGCTCGGGTTGCGCGGCTATTGGGTCAATCGGCGGGCCGAGACGGTGGATCCGCAATGGCTGCCCTTCACCGAGGTGAAGGACGTGGCGGAGGCGGCCGTGTCCATCCTTCGGTGAAGGCGCTTTCTCGGCTGACGCTCAGGCGCGCACGAGCGTCTTGATGACGAGCGCGGGCTTGCCGGACTTTTCGGCGACTTCACGATCCTGCTCCGCGATGATCTCACGGGCGGGCAGATCCTTCTCGAGACCTTCGAGGGCTTCGAGCGGGACACGGCGGTTGGAGCGCTGGCTGCCGTCTTCGTAGGTGACGTTGAACAGCACGTACTCGGTACGCTTGCTGGATTTCTTGCCCATGGGGGCCTCCAAATCGGTTCCGGTCCGTCGACTATGAGGGGGCAGATGCGCCTTCCCCGTCGGGAACGCGTAGAGGAAGCACGTCGACCTGCAGGCAGACTTGCCGCCAGCCAACGAAAAACCCCGCACCCAGAGGGTGCGGGGCTATCTCGTGTCGCTGTTACGTGGCCGCCGTCACCGGCAGCCGCGTGATCAGCCGGCAGCCTTCAGATTGTCGGCCGACATCTTGCCGCTGCGACGATCGGAGACGAGTTCGTACTCGACCTTCTGACCTTCGTTGAGCGTGCTCATGCCAGCGCGCTCGACGGCGCTGATATGCACGAAGGCATCGGCACCGCCGTTGTCCGGCTGGATGAAGCCGAAGCCCTTCTGAATATTGAACCACTTCACGGTTCCCGTCGCCATGGGTAACCCTTTCACTACTTTAGATATGCTGACCCGCGCGGCGTCCCACATTGAAACAAAGGGAACGCGCAGCCGGCCGTCGAATTCGCACTGGTTTTCGGGATCAAAGTTCGTGGAGCGGGCTGCCGGCGAGGCCAGAAGCGCGGACCAAATCGTCTGTCCGTCTATCGACTGGCTGCATATGGCCTTTTAGCGGGGCTTTTGCAAGGCCCGATTGGCCGCGGTCCGGAGGGGGCGCTAAGCTTGCGCAGCATAGCGCAAGGGAGCGTTGGATGGCGAACGAACCGCAGGTGCTCATCGCGGGCGCAGGCCCCGTCGGTCTCACGCTCGCCAACGAACTGGTCCGCCTCGGGATTTCGGTTCGCATCGTCGACAAGGCGGCGCAGCGCACCGACAAGTCCAAGGCGCTCGTCCTGTGGAGCCGCACGCTCGAACTGTTCGACGATGCGGGCTACGCCGACGCCTTCCTGTCGGCGGGAATGCCGGCACGCGGCGCCCGGATCTCGACCGGCAGGGAGATCGTGGCCGAAGTCTCGTTCGACCTGATCGACAGTCGCTTCGCCTACGCGCTGATGATCGCGCAAAGCGAGACCGAGCGCGTACTGGAAGAGCGGCTGGCCGCTTCCGGCGTGACCGTCGAGCGGACGGTCGACCTGACCCGCTTCAGCGACAAGGGTGCGTCGGTCGAGGCCACCCTCACGAAGGCCGGCGGGGAAAGCGAAACGCTCGATGTCGGTTGGCTGGTCGGCTGCGATGGCGCCCATTCGGCGGTGCGGCACGGGCTGGGCTTCGCCTTCGAGGGCTCGACCCTGCAGTCCCACTGGGCCCTGGCCGACGGGCATATCGCCGGAATCGCTCCCGCCGACCATCTCCACATCTTCTGGCATCGTGACGGCATCCTGGCCTTCTTTCCCATCGCCGGCGACCGCTGGCGGGTGATCGCCGATCTGGGACCGGCGAAGGACGGCGAGACGCATCCCGATCCGACGCTCGAACAGATCAACGGGTTGATGGCGCGCCGCGGCTCGCCCGGCATCGTCATGTCGGATCCAGTCTGGCTGGCCGCCTTCCGCATTAACGAGCGCAAGGTGAAGGACTACGCCAAAGGCCGCGTGTTCCTGGCCGGTGACGCGGCGCACATCCACAGCCCTGCCGGCGGGCAAGGCATGAACACCGGCATGCAGGACGCGTTCAATCTCGCGTGGAAGCTGGCGCTGGTCATCGGGGGCGCCGCCAGGCCGTCGCTGCTCGACAGTTATTCGCGTGAACGCAGTGCCGTCGGCGATCGCGTGCTGAGGAATGCAGGCCTCATGACGGAGGCGGCGACACTGCGGAATCCGCTGCTGCAGGACGTGCGCAACGCGATCCTGCGGTTCGCCGCGGGCTTTCCGCAGGTCCGGCACAAGGTTGCCGACCAGCTTGCCGAGATGGATATCGGCTATCCGGACAGTCCGCTGACGGCCCGGAATGGCGACGTCGCCCAGGGTCCGAAGGCGGGCGAACGCTGGCCGCACCGGCTGCCCGAGAGAACAGGCGGCCGAAAGTTCACCGCGCTGGGTCCGGCTGAGATCGTGAAGACGCTCGCGCAGAAATTTCCCGGCCTGGTGATGGCCGTACCGGAGGGAGACTCGCTGCGGCTCATCCGGCCCGACGGCTATGTCGGTTTCGCCGGAGGGCCGAGGGATGCCGCCCGCGCCGAAGCCTATCTGGCGGCGCTCGCGCCTTGAGGTCCGGCCCCCACGACGTGCGGACGGAACGGTGACGGCCCCCGGTCGTTGGACGGCCTGACCCGCCGACCTTCAGGAGAAACACCATGTCCGACGCCACCGTTGACCCGCCGGCCCTCGCGATCGCGACCGACATGGTCTGCCACATCATCGTGAAGGCCCGCGAATTCGACGGTCAGGACGTCGAGACGGATCCCGATTCGGGCTCGAACGCCGCCGACGATGGCGGAATCTCGGTCCTGGAGGATCATGACGACGATCCGACCCAGGACGAACTCATCGCCTTCATCGAAGCGCTCGACGAAGACGAGCAGGTGGATCTGGTCGCCCTGCTATGGCTCGGCCGCGGCGATGGCGACATCGAAGATTGGGACGACCTGAAGGCTCAGGCACGGGATTCCCGCAACGAGCGGACCTCGGCCTATCTCCTCGGTCAGCCGCTGCTCGCCGATCACCTGGCCGACGGGCTCTCCGCGTTCGGCCTGTCCTGCGAGGATTTCGAGAAGGACCACCTTTAGGGCTGACCGAAGCTCAGCCCGTTAAGCGACAGGCTGCGGCTTGGTTACAAGCCGCTAAGCGAGCAAGGTCCGAGAGCGCCGAAGGACGAACGAACGTCTACCTCACGGCATCGTCCCGTGAGGCCGCTTCTCGCCCGGCCTCACGCGCCGATCCTCGTCCTCGGGGCCGACGGTACGGGACGTGTCGCCGTCGCGCCGAGGCACGCGCTCCTCGACGTCGGGGCCACGCTCGACATCGACATTATGACGGTCGCGGGGCTTGGGGTCCGGATCCTGGGTCATGTCGTTCCTCCTTCGAAGGACGAACGACGGGGCGCCCGGCGGGTTGCCGAACCCCACCCTCTCAACGGCGGCGCGACTTTGCCCGCGAAGACGCCGGCACGACCTCGTCCCGGTCGAGATTGTCGTGGTCCTCGTCCATGAGCCGGTAGTCCATGGTGAGTTCTTCGCCCGCCTTGATGTCGCGCAACGCGTAGTAGGTCACGTCCCCATCGTCGGAGCCGATGTTGGGATCGGCATCGTGGTTCATGTACCAGCCGGTCGAAATGCGCAGGAAATCGAGCGGCGTCCAGTAACCGCGGCGCGTCCGGATGCCGAAGCGCTTGATGAGGTGCACCTGGGGCGAGGCATGTGCCCGGGCGAGCGGAATGAAGCGGCTGTCCTTGCCGTCCCACACGCGGACCAGTTCGCCCTTCTTGATGTCGATGTCGGCAAAGCAGCCGAGACCGTGGATCGAGGACGCACCGAGATAGACGAACGCCTTGCTGGTCTTGCGCTTCATGAGCTGACGTCAGCTCTTCACGATGAACGGCTTCGCCGCGACATCGTAATCGGCATAGCCCAGGGTCGTGCGCAGATCGGCCGGCGACAAGGCGCTCTTGCTCTCCGCCTCGCCGGCCTTGAGCGCGGCCAGCCCGGCCTTCATGCCGGCGGCGGCCGGCGACAGCATGCCGGTCGGATAGGTGCCGATCTTGAAGCCGAGCTTGGCGGCCTCCGTCTGCGACGGCGTGGCGCGCGGCGCGCCGGGCGACAGCACGGCAAAGGACGGACGGCCCTTGGCGGCGGCGATCCCGCGCTTGATCTCCTCGTCATCGGCCGGCGAATCGAGGAACAGGATGTCGGCGCCCTCCTCGACATACATCTCGATGCGCGCCACCGCCTCGTCGATGCCCTGGGTCGGCCGGCAGTCGGTGCGCGCCAGCACCAGGATGCCCGATTCCTTCGCGGCCTGGACGGCGGCGCGGATCTTCATGCGCGCTTCCTCGCGCGGCAGGCAGGGCTTGCCGGCGGCCGTGAGCGCGCGCGGCGTGATCTTGTCCTCGATGAGCACGGCGGCGGCGCCGGCACGGCCATAGGCACTGACCGTGCGCTGCACGTTCATCGCATTGCCGTAGCCGTGATCGCCGTCGGCCAGCACCAGCAGGTCGGGGGCCGCGCTGTGCACCATGTTGAAGGAATCGAACATCTCGCCGAACGAGACGAGGTCGAGGTCGGGACCGCCCAGGCGGCTGGCGGCCACGCAGGAGCCCGAGAGGAAGGCGGTCTTGAAGCCCTCGCCATAAGTCAGCTTGGCGGTGAGCCCGTCCCACACGGCCGGCATGACGACGAGGCCGGGTTCGGCCAGCAGGGCGCGCAGACGCTGGGGGGCAGTGGTCAAGACGATCTCCTCGGATTCACTGAAAGGCGGCGGACGATAGCAGACCCAAGCTGCCGGTCGACACATCGCGTGCACGCGGTCTAGGCTTTCAGCCGCACTGCAATCGAACGGAGACCCAAGAGCACCAACAACACGGACACTGTCGGGAGGAAACAAAATGAAAGTCGACAAGACGCGTTTCGCTTCGATCCTCATGGCCGCGGGAGTCATCGGGTGGGCCGGCGCCGGCTGGGCGCAGAAAAGCGGCGGCACGCTGCGCATACAGCATATGGACACGCCGCCCAGCGCCTCCATCCATGAAGAGTCGACCGTCTCGGTCGCCGTCCCCTTCATGGCGATCTACAACAACCTGGTCGTCTTCGACCAGAACGCCCCGAAGAACAGCCTCGACACCATCGTTCCCGACCTCGCGACGAGTTGGGAGACGAAGGACGAGGGCCGCAAGCTGGTCTTCAAGACGCGTGACGGCGTGAAATGGCACGACGGCAAGCCGTTCTCGGCGGCCGACGTCGCCTGCACCTTCGATCTCATCCTCACGCCCGAGAAGCTGCGCCGCAATCCGCGCAGCACCTGGTACGGCAACGTCGAGAAGGTGACCGCCGACGGCCCGTCGGAAGTGACCTTCCACCTCAAGCAGCCACAGCCGTCGCTGCTGGCGCTGCTCGCCTCGGGCTACACGCCGATCTATCCCTGCCACGTGCCGGCCGCCGACATGCGGCGCAAGCCGGTCGGTACCGGCCCGTTCAAGCTGGCCGACTTCCGGATGAACGAAGGCATCAAGCTGGTGAAGAACCCCGACTACTGGAAGCCGGGCCGCCCCTATCTCGATGCCATCGAGTTCTCGATCATCCCGGATCGCTCGACCCGGATGCTGTCCTTCGTCGCGGGCAAGTTCGACATGACCTTTCCCGCCGACGTCACCGTGCCCCTGTTCAAGAACATCAAGCGCGACGCCCCCCAGGCGCAGTGCACGATGCGCGAGAGCGGCGTCAGCACCAACCTGATCGTCAATCGCGAGGTCGCGCCCTTCGACGATCCGAAGATCCGCCGCGCCATGGCGCTGACGCTCGACCGCGAGGCCTTCATCCGGATCCTGAGCGAGGGCGAAGGCAAGATGGCCGGCGCCCTGCTGCCGCCGCCGGACGGCGTCTGGGGCCTGCCTCCGGAGAAGCTCGAGGGCCTGATCGGCTATGGCGACGTGGAGAAGGCCCGCGAGGAAGCCCGGGCGCTGATGAAGCAAGCCGGCTACGGGCCCGACAAGCGGCTGAAGCTCAAGGTCAGCACGCGCAACATCGCCACCTACAAGGACCCGGCGGTGATCCTCATCGACCAGCTCAAGCAGATCTGGATCGATGGCGAGCTCGAGATCATCGATACGACGATCTACTACAACCGCGTCTTCAAGAAGGACTATGTGGTCGCGCTCAACCTCACCGGCAGCGCGGTCGACGATCCGGACGTGACCCTGTTCGAGGGCTATGCCTGCGGCTCGCTGCGCAACTACAACAACTACTGCGACCCGGAGATGACAAAACTCTTCGAGGAACAGTCGCGCGAAACCGACCGCCGCAAGCGACAGGAACTGGTCTGGGCGATCGACCGAAAGCTGCAGGAGGACGTGGCGCGGCCGATCATCGGTCACGGCCGCATCGCCGGCTGCTGGCACCCGCAGGTCAAGAACGTGACGCTGCACATCAACAGCATCTACAACAACTGGCGATTCGAGGACGTCTGGCTGGATCGCTGAATATAATCCCCCGTCAGCCGGGCAGGGCAATCGCATGCGGTGCCGATGGCGGCGGGAGCTCGTGTTTTGAGAAAGAGAAAGGTCCTTCGCTCCGCTCAGGATGACACTTCTGCTGGGATTGGCGCAGTGCGCCGATCAAACGAACGATGTCATCGCGAACGGAGTGAGGGACCTTTGTCTCACATGCGAGTGCTCTGGTTCGACGGGGAAGAGAAGAATTTCAGCCGCCCGCCTTCAGCAGCAGCTTGCCGGCCACGCCCCGACCTTCGAGACGGCGGTGCATCTGCGCCGCCTGGCTGAGCGGAAACACACCCTCGATGGGCACTTTCAGCCAACCCTCGACGAGACCGGCCATCACCTGGTCGACACCCTGCCGCCATTCGGCCGATGTCTGGTCGATATGGCCGAGATGCAGGCGGGTGAAGGTCTGGGAGCGCGGCAGGATACGCTCGCGGATGTTCTTGAACGGCTGCCCCTCGGCTTCGCCGATGCTGATGATATGGCCCAGCATCTTCACGACCCCGAAGGTGCGGTCGAGCATCGTGGCGCCGTAGGAATCGATGGCGAGGTCGACGCCCTTGCCCCCGGTGAAGTCGAGCACAGCGCGCTCGAAATCCTCCTGCGACGTCACCACCACCCGCGAGGCGCCGTAGGCCAGCGCCCTTGCCTCCTTGCTCGGCGTGCCGGTGGTGCCGATAACGCGCGCCCCGGCATGGACGGCAAGCTGGGTGCACATCAGCCCGACGCCGCCGCCGATCGCGTTCACCAGCACCGTCTCGCCCGGCCCGATGCCGCCATAGATCGTCCACATCATGTGCCAGGCGGTCAGCGCCTGGATGGGAAAGGCCGCCCCGACGTCGAGCCCGACCGCATCGGGCAGCTTGATCAGCCCCTTGGCCGACGCGACGCACTTCTCGGCATAGGCGCCGCCCTTCTCCGGAAAGGTCGCGACGCGGTCACCCAACTCGACGCCCGTCACGCCGGGTCCCAGCGCGACCACCGTCCCCGAGACTTCGAAGCCCAGGACCATCGGATAGGTCATGGGATGCGGATAGATGCCCATGCGGACCTGCGTGTCGGCCCAGTTGCAGCCGGCATAGGCGACGTCGATCAGAACCTCGCCGGCGCCGGGCACCGGATCGGGAAGGTCGGCCAGCACGAGCTGCTCGGGGCCTCCGGTGGCATGGATGACGACGGCCTTCATGAGGTCCTCCCGCGACGTTGCGGCGAGAGCCTTGCAGCTTCGGTGCCAGACCGTCCGTTCCGGGCGGTCAGCCCTTCTCCGCCAGCAGCTCGCGCAGGCGGGCAGTCGCGGCGCGGCCGATGACGAGCGGGTCGGTCATGCCTTCGAGGACGAGGCGGCTGGTCGATCGCGTCGGCGCGTCGACGCGGCGCAACCGGTCGCGATTGATCATCACCGAACGGCCCAGTCGCACGAACGAGCCGGCCGGCAGCACCTCTTCGAAATGCGCCAGCGTGCGCAGGATCATCAGCGGCGGCTGCCCGGCCACGAACACGCGCACGAAGTCGCCGTCGGCGCAGAGCGCCACGATCTCGGCCGGCGCGACGAGCAGGGTCCGGCGCGGCGTCCTGAGCTCGATCGTCCCGGGGCCGGGCGGCAGCGCCTGCAGGGCGATCTGCCGCGCCGCGCGCGCCAGCGCCCGCTCGAGGCGGGCCGGCTCCACCGGCTTGAGCAGGAAATCGACGGCTTCGACCGCAAAGGCATCGACCGCGTGTTCGGGATAGGCCGTCACGAAGACCACGATGGGCGGCCGTTCCAGCGAATCCAGAAGATCGAAGCCGTCGCGGCCCCCGCCCAGTTCGATGTCGAGGAGGACGAGGTCGGGCTGTGCGCTCGCGACCAGCGCACGCGCGACCTCGGTACTGTCGGCCTCGCCGACGATCTCCACCTCGGGATGGGCCGCCAGCAGCCGCCGCAGGGCGCTGCGCGCCAGCGGCTCGTCGTCGACGATCAGGACCCGCACGGCTCGCCCCTGAGTTCGAGCTTCGCGATCACTTTCTTGTCCCCGGCATGCTCGCCGATCTCGGTTAGGCTGAAGGCATGCCGGTCCGGA
This sequence comes from Reyranella sp., assembly GCF_965249915.1. Lineage (GTDB taxonomy): Bacteria > Pseudomonadota > Alphaproteobacteria > Reyranellales > Reyranellaceae > Reyranella. The sequence continues at coordinate 5,526,849 of NZ_OZ252257.1, read as the reverse complement.
TAGTGCAGCGCGAGACGACGGCGCACATTCTCCACCCCGATGCCGGGGCGCCGGTGGCGTGCCGAGCGCCGCGTCGTGTCGAGGATGCCGCTATTCTCGATCTCGACATGAAGCGTATCGCCCGCGAGGCGGATGTCGACGCGGAGGTCGAGGCCGCCGTCGCGCCGGCCGTGCTTCACGGCATTCTCCACGAGCGGCTGCAGCAGGAAGCTCGCGATGCGCCACGACGCGGCCTGCGGCATCACGTCGAGACGCGTGTGCAAGCGGCTGCCGAAGCGCGCCCTCTGGACGCCGAGATAGGCCATCAGGCCGGCAACCTCGTTCGAAACGGTTACGACCGTGTGATCGATGCCGTCGAGCGAATGCCGCAGATAGGCGGTCAGATTGCGCAGCATCTCCAGCGCCGCGGCCGGATGCTCGGGGATCTCCTCGGCCACCCCGTTCAGGGCATTGAAGAGAAAGTGCGGATCGAGCTGCAGTCGCAGTTGCTCGAGCTCGGCGCGCAGCGCCTCGGCCTGCGCGCGCATCGCCTTGCGGTGCTCGGCCTGCTCCGCCAGCTCGGCGCGCAGCCAGAAATAGGCCAGGCTCCATCCCGCCAGGACGAAGAAATAATGCACGAGCGGGACGAGGAACTCCTCGGCCCCGCGCCGGTCGGGCGTCACGAGCCAGGGAAGGGCCTCGTGGGCGACCACGATCGCGGTGGCCGTCGCCAGCGCGCCGAGCAGCGACAGCAGGCCGATCAGCGCGATGGCGCCCAGCGACACACGGGCCCTGAAAGGTCGCGAGACGTAAACGGTGTGCATCGCCGTCGAGATCGCGATCAGGCAAAAAAGGATGAGCGCCGTGCGGGCGAAGGCAACGCCGTAGCTGTGGAAAGCCACCCGCTGCGCCATGACATTGACGAGGGCGAAGAGGCCCCATCCCGCAAGCTGGGCCCGCCAGAACAGGGGCAGACCGTTCCACCGGGCAAGCAGGAAAGCGGACAAGATCGTGAACTCCGGAGGACGCAGCAGACGTCCGGCGGAAGATTGGGCATTTGGCGAGGCGAGGCAAGCGTCCCCCTTCCCGCCGCCGGCCGCGCCGTTCGCCGAGTTTCCTGCCGCGTTCACCGACTAGGGCCGCGGCCGCCGATTTACTGTCAGAGAGTCGATGGCAACCTTGCAGCCGCGCAACCGAGTGGAGGCAGGCAATGGCGACCGTGAAGTACACGATCAAGGACAATTGGGGCTCGGGCTTCATCGGCAACATGACGGTCGACGGCGGCGCCTCGGGTGCCCATGGCTGGACGATCGAGTTCGACGCCGGCTTCGCCATCACGAACATCTGGGGCGCCGAGATCGTCAGCCATGCCGGCACCCATTACGTCCTGCGCAACGCTTCCTACAACGGCGACGTCCCGTCCGGCGGCAGCGTCACCCTCGGTTTCCAGGCGACCCCGGGCGCCACCGGCGGTACGGCGGCGACCGGCCTGTCGCTGAACGGAGACGGCAGCGTGCCGCCGGTCCTGCCGACCCTCTCGGTCGGCGACGCGTCGCTCGTCGAGGGCAACAGCGGAACCAAGCAGATGGTCTTCACGGTCAGCCTCTCCCAGGCGGCGACCGGCCCGGTGACGGTCAACTACGCAACCGCCAACGGCACCGCGACGGCCGGCCAGGATTACGTGGCCAAGTCCGGCACGATCACCTTCGCCGCCGGCGAGACGCAGAAGACCGTCAGCGTCACGATCAACGGCGACAAGGTGGCCGAGCTCAATGAAGCCTTCGCGCTGAACCTCTCTTCACCGAGCGGCGCGACCCTCGCCGACGGCGCGGCCATTGGCACCATCCTCACCGACGACGTGATCGTGCCGCGCATCACCATCGCCGACGCCACGGTGAAGGAAGGCGACGGCGGCACGCGCAACCTCGCCTTTACCGTCAGCCTCTCGGAAGCCACCAGCGGCCCGGTCACGGTGACCTATGCCACCGCGAACGGGAGCGCCAAGGCCGGCGAGGATTATATCGCCCAGACAGGCATTCTCACCTTTGCGGCCGGCGAAACCTCCAAGGTCGTCAACGTCAAGGTCACCGGCGACACGGCGATCGAAGGCAACGAGACGCTGAAGATCAACCTGACGGCCCCCACAGGCGGCAAGATCGCCGATGGCGGCGCCATCGGCACGATCGTGAACGACGATGCGAGGATTTCCGTCGCCGATGCCACCGTCACGGAAGGAAACAACGGCACCAGCAGCCTCGCCTTCACCGTCACCCTGTCGGCCGCGGCGTCCGGGCCGGTCACGGTCGACTATGCCACGAGCAACGGGTCGGCCAAGGCCGGTCTGGATTACACCGCCCAGACCGGAACGCTGACCTTCGCCGCGGGCGAGACATCGAAGGTCATCAACGTCCAGGTGACCGGCGACACGGCGATCGAGGCCAACGAGACGCTCAAGCTCACTTTGTCGGCGCCGACGGGCGCCACGATCAGGGATGGCGGCGCCATCGGCACGATCGTCAACGACGACAGCACGACGCCGAGCCTGCCGACGCTCAGCATCTCCGATGCCTCGGTGATCGAGGGCAATCCCGGCAGCGGCGCGGCGCCGGGCTGGCTCAGCACCTCGGGCAACCAGATCGTCGATTCGGCCGGCCACACGGTGCAGATCGCCGGCGTGAACTGGTTCGGCTTCGAGTCCTCGACCTTCGCGCCGCATGGCCTGTGGACGCGCGGCTACAAGGACATGATGGACCAGATGGTGGATCTCGGCTTCAACACCATCCGCCTGCCCTTCTCGAGCGAGATGCTGCACACCAGTGCGGCGCCCAACGGCATCGACTTCAACAAGAATCCCGACCTGCAGGGCCTGTCGGCGCTGCAGATCATGGACAAGATCGTCGACTATGCCGGCCAGCTCGGCCTCAAGATCATCCTCGACCATCATCGCAGCAACGCCGGCGCCGGAACGTCCGATAATGGCCTGTGGTACGACAGCCAGTACACGCAGGCCGCCTGGATCAACGACTGGAAGATGCTGGCGGCGCGCTATGCCGACGACCCGGCGGTCATCGGCGCGGACCTGCACAACGAGCCCTACAACGGCACCTGGGGCGGCGGCGGCGCCAACGACTGGGCGCTGGCGGCCGAGACCGCCGGCAACGCCATCGGCACCGTCAACGCCAACTGGCTGATCTTCGTCGAGGGCGTCGGCACCTACAAAGGCGAGAGCTACTGGTGGGGCGGCAATCTGATGGGCGTGCGCGACCGGCCGATCGACCTCGCGCTCGACGACAAGCTGGTCTATTCGGCGCACGACTATCCCAACTCGGTCTACAAGCAGCCGTGGTTCCAGGGTTCCGACTTTCCGGCCAACCTGCCCGCCAAGTTCGACCAGATGTGGGGCTATATCTACAAGGAGGGTATCGCGCCGGTGTGGATCGGCGAGTTCGGCACCAAGCTGGTCGACCCGAAGGACGCGCCGTGGCTGGAGGCGATCACCTCGTATCTCAGCGGCGACTTCAACAATGACGGCACGTCCGACCTGGCGGCCGGGCAGAAGGGGCCGAGCTGGACCTTCTGGTCGTGGAACCCCAACTCCGGCGATACCGGCGGCATCCTGACCGACAACTGGACGGGCGTGAACCAGACGAAGATGGGCTACCTGACGCCCATCGAATACCAGTTCCACGAGGATGCGCCGGGCGACGGCAGTGCGCCTGCCGGTCCGACGGCAACATTCGTGCTCACCCTCTCCGAGGCCGCGACGCACGAGGTCACGGTGGACTACCAGACCGTCTACGGCGAGGCCGGCGCGGCCGACTTCGTCGCCAGCAACGGCCACGTCACCTTCGCGGTCGGCGAGCAGAGCAAGACGATCACGATCGAGATCACCCCCGACAAGCTGGTCGAAGGCAACGAACATTTCGGTGTCGTGCTGACCAATGCGGCGGGCGCCACCATCTCGCGCGCCACCGGCACCGCCACCATCGTCGACGACGATGCGGCGGCGACCCCAACCCCAACGCCCACCCCGACGCCGCCGGCCAGCGCCGGAGATGTCGATGCCGTGTTCGCGATCGCGAACTCCTGGTCCGGCGGCTTCAACGGCAACGTGACCCTCGAGAACGGCGGTGCGAGCGACGTGACGGGCTGGCAGATCAAGATCGAGACCAGCAACCAGATCACGGACATCTGGAATGCCGTCATCGTGTCGCATGACGCGAGCGGATACGTCATCGGCAACACCTCCTACAACGGAACGATCGCCCATGATGGCGAGACCAGCTTTGGTTTCGTGGCCGCGGGCGCACAGGATCCATCGACGGTTCACATAGATCTGCTCCACGTCTGACGAAGGACGCTGCTTCGGCGGCGTCTCGCCCTGCAGTTCCCCGCACTCTCCGGGAGCTTCCGATCATCCCTCCCAGTGCCTAAAATCGGCGCCGGGAGGATTTTCGATGAAGTTCAGCTTCTCCAGCGAGCAGGAAGAATTCAGGACCAGCCTGCGCCGGTTCCTCGGCGAGCGCTCGCCGACCAAGGAGGTGCGGCGCCTGATGGAAACCGATGCCGGATTCGAGCCCGCCGCCTGGCGCAAGCTCAACACCGAGCTCGGCCTGACCGCGGTGCGCATTCCGGAGGAATATGGCGGACAGGGTTTCGGCTTCGGCGAACTCGGCATCGTGCTGGAGGAGATGGGCCGTGCGCTGCTGTGCGCGCCCTTCTTCTCGACGGCCGTTCTTGCGACCGGCGCGATCCTGAATGCCGGCAGCGAGGCCGAGAAGCAGGCCCTGCTGCCCGGCATCGCCGCCGGCGACACGATCGCCACGCTGGCCTGGGTCGAGGCCCCCAACCATTGGGATGCGGCCGCCACGAAGATGACGGCCAGCCAAACGGGCGGCACCTGGAAGCTCGACGGCCACAAGAGCTACGTGCTGGATGGCCATACCGCCGATCTCATCGTCGTGCTGGCGCGCACCGCCGGAACCTCGGGCGAGGCGGGCCTCTCGCTGTTCACCGTCAAGGGTGACGCCAAGGGACTGGAGCGCCGGAACCTCAAGGTGATGGATCCGACGCGCAAGCTGGCACGCCTCGACTTCAAGGGCGTCGAGGCGACGCTGCTGGGTGAGGCCGGCGCCGCGGCGGCGCCGTTTGCCCGCACCCTCGTCGAGGCGGCGGTCTGCCTGTCCAACGAGATGGCCGGCGTCTCGGATCGGCTGCGCGAAGATGCGCTGGCCTATGCGCAGATGCGCATGCAGTTCGGCCGCCCCATCGCTTCCTTCCAGTCGATGAAGCACAAGCATGCCGACATGCTGGTCGATGTGGAACTCGCGAAGTCGGCCGCCTATTACGCGGCCGCGGCCCTCGACGAGGGAGACGAGGACATCGTCGCGGTCGCGTCGCTGGCCAAGGCAGCTGCCAGCGAGGCAGCCCTTCAGACCGCCGTCCATGCGATCCAGATCCATGGCGGCATCGGCTTCACGTGGGACAACGACACCCATCTCTGGTTCAAGCGCGCCAAGAGTTCGGAGGTGCTGCTGGGCGATGCCCATCACCACCGCGAGCAGATGATGCAGCACTGGGCCGCCTGAGGAGCAGGAAGATGAGCGAACTCACCGAAGACTCCGTCCGCGCCGACGTCCGCGCCTGGCTGGAAGCCAACTGGTCTCCCGAACTGGGCCTCGTCGAATGGCGCAACAAGCTGGCCGACTCCGGCTGGGGCGTACCCACCTGGCCGAAGCAATGGTACGGCCGCGACCTGCCGCAGGCCTTCCAGGCGGTGGTCGACGAGGAATTCCAGAAGATCGGCGCGATCGGCGTCGCCAAGGCCGGCATCCGCACCCTGGCCGCCGCGACCATTCTCGCGCACGGCACGGATCTCCATAAGGAGAAGTTCCTGCGCCGCATCCTCACCGGCGAGGATACGTGGTGCCAGCTGTTCAGCGAACCCGGCTCCGGCTCCGACGTGGCGGGTGCCGTCACGCGTGCCGAGATGCAGGGCAACAAGTGGATCGTGAACGGCCAGAAGGTCTGGACGACCTCGGCCCATCACGCGCACTGGGGCCTGCTGCTGGCCCGCACCGACTGGGACCAGACCAAGCACAAGGGCCTCTCCTACTTCATCATCGACATGCACCAGCCCGGCGTGAACGTGCAGCCGCTCAAGCAGATGAACGGCCATGCCTCGTTCAACCAGGTGTTCCTCACCGACGCCGTGGTCGAGCCGGAATTCCTGGTCGCCAACGTGGGCGACGGCTGGGCGGTGACGACGACGACCCTGATGCACGAGCGTCGCGGCGCCGATGGCTTGCGCAGCTGGGCCATGGGTTCGGACCGCAAGGGCCGCGCCTATGACGAGGAACGCGCCGAGATCGCGACCACGATGGAGCCCTACAAGTGGTATCCGCAGCGCGCGGGCCGGGTCGATCTGATCCTGCAGCGCGCCCAGGAGACCGGCCTCATCGACGATCCGGTGGTGCGCCAGGAAATCGCCCGGGTGCTGGTCATGTCCAAGGCGGCGGAATGGACCGCCCGTCGTGCCCGTGCCGCCGCCCAGCAGGGCAAGCCGCAGGGTCCGGAAGGCTCGCTCGGCAAGCTGGTCTCCAGCCATGTCGCCCGCGCCGCCGCGCGCGTGCACACCCAGCTCTCCGGTGCCGATGCCTTGTTGTCCGGCTCCGACAGTCCGATGAACGGCGTGATCGCCGAGATTCTCGTCTCCGTTCCGGCCACGTCGATCGCCGGCGGCACCGACGAGATCCAGCGCAACATCATCTCCGAGCGCGTCCTCAAGATGCCCAAGGAGCCGAGCATCGACACGACGAAGCCGTTCCGCGACGTGCCGCGGAACACGGTGCGCTGATAGACCGATGGCGGTGTCTCCGACACCGCCATCTTTCTTTGCGAAGCCGGTTGGCTTCACGGCCTCGCCACCGATACTGTCGGGTTCATGACACCGAGCCCGATCACGATCTTCCGCGCCCGCCGCATCCTCACCATGAACCCCGCCCGTCCGGAGGCCACGCATGTGGCGGTCCGTGAGGGCCGCATCCTGGGCGCAGGCCCGCTGGAGGAGCTGGCCGGCTGGGGCACCTACACGCTCGACGACACATTCGCCGACAAGGTGCTGATGCCGGGCTTCGTCGAGGGCCACAGCCACGCCGCCGAAGGTACCTTCTGGCGCTACACCTATCTCGGCCGCTTCGACCGCATGGATCCCGAAGGCAAGGTCTGGCCCGGCGCCGAATCCATCGAGGACGTGGTGGCGCGCCTGCAGGAGGCCGAACGCAAGCTGGGTTCGCCCACCGAATCGCTCGCCGGCTGGGGTCTCGATCCGATCTATTACGGCGACCGCCGCGTCGTGCGCGCCGACTTCGACCGCGTGTCGACGACACGTGCCGTCGGCGTGATGCATGCGAGCGGCCACATCTTCAACGTGAACACCCGCGCGCTGGAGCTGGCCGGCCTGCTGCGGCCGGGCGTCAACCATCCCGGCATTCCCCTCGGCGACGACGGGCTGCCGACCGGCGAGCTGAAGGGCCCCGAGGCGATGACGCTCGTCGGTGCCCATATCGGTTTCGACCGCGAAGCGCTGGCCAACGACGAGAACGGGCTTCGCCGCTTCGCCAGGCTCTGCGTTCGCCAGGGCGTCACCACCGCGACCGATCTCGCGAACCTGCTGCCGGACGATGCGGTGTCGATGATGGCGCGGGTCACGGGCGAAGCCGGCTTCCCGGTGCGCATCGTGTCGTTCCGCCGCTTCCAGGCGCTGACGCCCGAGCAGGTGGTCGAGATCGCCGTGAAGCTCAAGGCCAAGTCGACGGACCGGTTGCGGCTGGGCGCCATCAAGCTGTTCGTCGACGGCTCGATCCAGGGCTTCTCCGCCCGGCTGCGCTGGCCCGGCTACTATAACGGCGCGCCCAACGGCCTGTGGTACACGCCGCCCGAGGCGATCAGCGGTCTCTACAAGCTCGCCCTTCAGAAGGGTGTGCTGGTGCACAGCCACACCAACGGCGACCAGGCGACCGAGATGGCGCTCGATTGCCTCGAGGGCGCGCTGCTCGACCAGCCGGCCCGCGACCATCGCTTCACCCTGCAGCACTGCCAGCTGGCCGATGCCGCCCAGTTCCGGCGCATGGCCCGGCTCGGCATGTGCGCCAACCTCTTTCCCAACCATCATTTCTACTGGGGCGACCAGCATTACGAGACCACGGTGGGACCGGAGCGGGCGATGCGCATGAACGCCTGCGCGACGGCGCTGGCCAGCGGCGTGCCGCTCGCCATCCATTCCGACGCGCCGGTGACGCCGCTCGGCCCGCTCTTCACTGCGTGGGGCGCCGTCAACCGCCGCACCGCCAGCGGCCGCGTGCTGGGCACCACGGAGTGCATCTCGGTGGCCGATGCGCTGCGCACCATTACGCTGGGCGCGGCCTGGACGCTGAAGCTCGACGGCGAGGTCGGCTCGATCGAATGCGGCAAGCGCGCCGACTTCGCGGTGCTGGAAGACGATCCGCTGGAGATCGCGCCGGAGAACCTGAAGGACGTGCGCATCTGGGGCACCGTGCAGGGCGGTCGCCTCTTCCCCGCCAACGGGGCGTGAGCGAGACCCGGCCAGGCGGGCGGCTGCCGGTCACTGTGATCGGCGGCTATCTCGGCACCGGCAAGACGACGCTGGTCAATCGTCTCCTGCGCGCCGCCGACGGCCAGCGGCTCGCGGTGCTGGTGAACGATTTCGGCGCGACGCCGATCGACCGCGACCTGATCGTGTCGTCGGACGGCGACACGCTGGAAATCTCCGGCGGCTGCATCTGCTGCAGCTACGGCTCGGACCTGATGGATGTGCTGATGGCGCTGCCCGAACGGCAGCCGGACGTCGAGCGCGTCGTCATCGAGACCAGCGGCGTCGCCCTGCCCGGCATGGTGGCCAGCGCCGTCTCCCTTCTCTTGCCCTATCGCATCGACGGCATCGTGGTGATGGCCGATGTCGAGACGGTGCGGACGATGGCCGACGACGCCTATCTCGGCGACACGATCACGCGCCAGCTCGCCGCCGCCGACCTTTTAGTCGCCAATCGCTGCGACCTTGTAGACGAGGCTTCGCGGGAGGTGACGCTCGCCTGGCTAGGGGCGGAAAGTCCCTCCGCCCGCATGGTGCCCGCGACACGGGCCGAGATCGCGCCCGACCTGCTGCTGGGTCTGCGAGATGCCGCCCCGCCTCGCCTGTCGGCAACGCTCGCGACACCCGGCGCGCCGGACGCGGCATCGCTCTACGACTCGCTGGAACTCGATCTGCCCGCCGACATCGACGTCATGGAGCTAGGCCAGCGGCTCACGGCGTCCACGACCGGCGTGTTGCGCGCCAAGGGCATCGTGCTTCAGGCGGACGGCCGTCGCGTGGCGCTGCATGTCGTCGGCCAGCGCTTCGAGATCGATGAGGCCCCTGCCGGCGCGAGACCGGGCAGGCTGGTCGTGATCGGCCTGCGGGCGCGCCTCGACCGCCGCGCCGTGACGGAGGCGCTTCAGCCGAGATTGTCGACGTCGTTGCGCAGCGCCTGACCGGCGCGGAAGCGCGCCAGGTTGTCGAGGAAGATGCCAAAGATCGCCTCGTTCTGGCCCAGCGAATGGCTGGCGGTGTGCGGCGATACCAGCACGTTGGGGAGATCCCACAGCGGCGACGCCGGATCGAGGGGCTCACGCTCGAACACGTCGAGATAGGCGCCGGCGAGCCGGCCGCTCTGCAGCGCCGCGATGACGTCGGTCTCCACCGCGATCTCGCCGCGCGCCACGTTGATCAGATGCGCGCCCTCGGGCATCGCGGCGAAGGCCGCCGCGTTGGCGATGCCACGCGTCACCGGCGAGACCGGGCAGCACAGGATCAGCCAGTCGGCCTGCGGCAGCACCTCGTGCAATTGCTCGTAGGCCACGACCTTCTCGCACGGCTCCACAGGCTCGGCGGTGCGGCGCACGCCGATCGTGCGCATCCCCAGCATCGTGAGCAGCGAGGCGATGTTGCGGCCGATCGGGCCCATGCCGACGATGACGGCACACTGACCCGCGAGGTCGCGCGGCGAGCGCTCGGCCAGGCGCGGTTCCCAGGCATGGCGGCGCTGCGCATCCGCGAGCAGCGGGAAGCGCCGGTTGATGGCGATCACGGCGCCGAGCGTGCTGTGCGCGACGGTGACCGCCGTGGCGCCCGACGCGGTCGTCACCTTCACGCCCCGCGCCCGCAGCTCGCGATAGATCGGGCGGTCGGCGCCGGCCGGATGGATCTGGAGCCACTTGAGGTTCGGCGACTTCCGCACCACCGCGTCAAAGCCCTGCAGCTCCGGCGTCAGATTGGTCGGGCTGGATTTTCCCGTGACCTCGCGGGTCATGAAGGCGATGTCGGCGGCGCTGGGGCCCTCGGCGGCCAGCGCCTCCTCGGCGGTGAGGAAGGAGAGCGTGCCCGGCGGCACGGAAGCAGCGATGCGCTCGCCCCAGATACGCTGCGCGTGGGACGACAGCAGAAGAGTGATCATGACGGCAGGATAACCAACCTTCGACCGTTGGGACAGGCGTGCTACGGTTGGCCATGCTCACCCTGTATTACTCGCCCGGCTCCAGCTCCATGGCGGCCCATATCGCCCTCCACGAAGTGGGCGCCTCGTTCGACAAGCATGCGGTGTCGGTGGCGCGCAAGGAAACGCGCGAGGCCGACTTCCTGTCCGTGAATCCGATCGGCAAGGTTCCGGTGCTGATGATCGACGGCCGTCCGCTCACCGAGGTGGCCGGCATCCTTTACTATCTCGCGCGCACCTATCCCGCGGCCGGCCTGCTGCCGGCGGGCGACATCGAGGCGGAAGCCCAGGTCGTCTCCTGGATGTCCTATGTCGCCTCGACCATCCATCCGGCGATCCGTCAGGGCGTCGCCGAGGCGCGCGACCTCTACGCCGTGGCCGACAAGCGCCTGGGCGGCCGGACGTGGATCCTGGGCGATCGCTATTCGATCGCCGACATCCATCTGTTCCGGGTCTACTGGCGCTTCCGCGACCAGCTCGAGCGCAAGCCGGGCGAGTTCGCGTCACTCGAAGCCCACCACGCCCGCATGCTGGAGCGGCCGGCGGTCAAGAAGACGATCGAGATCGAGACGAAGGGTTAGGGAGATCCCTCCTCATTCCAATGGGGACGTTACACCTGACATACCCAACCTCGACGGGTACGTTTGGGGCACGGCTAATTCCGTGCTCTCCGCCGCCCACCTCCAAGACGAAGGCGCGGCCTTCGCGAGAGTGGTAAAGAGGCCTAGTCCTCCCAAAAGTGGGTCGCGGTCGCGGTGATGTGCCGAATTTCGCTGTTGAAGATTTCGGCCATCACCGGAGTACGGGGCGTCGGCTGACGACCGTTCTTCTCAATCGCGCTCACTTGGCGTGTGATGTGGTAGACGAAAAAGTCAGCCATCTGAACGGCGGCACAGCTCTTCTTGTCAACGAAGCTGATGGACTTGAACTTGCAACTGGCACCGAGACCGTCGATTCGGTCTATCGAAGTTTTCACCTCGTTGAATACACGAACCAAGTCCCCATCGTTCTTGTGCCCAGCCTCCACAAGAAACGAGATATCCACGCCATCGGTGCTCAGCCATGAGCGAAGCCCCGGATCTTGGAGGATTAGGTTCGCAAGCGCTAGGAAAGTGAACCCATACGCAGAAGTGTGTTTGTTGAGGCCCGTTTTCGCATTGCGCCGCTTGAGTTCGTCTTTGATGGCAGAGAAGGCCACGCCAGCGACAACAAGCGGTCTTAGGAGTTTGTACAATTCGGCCGTGAAGGCGACCTTGCGGGCGGCGGTCCATCCTTCAAAGGGGCGCTTGCCGTGGTGGAACCGCTTGCCGTGTAGGTAGTCAATGCCTTCTCGATCAAAGAGCGCGCGAGCCGGCCCCTCGAACTCCTCCCATGCCCGCAGGCCAGCGATGTATCCGCCTATGGTGATCGCCGGGACTTCGCCGTCTCCGCCACTGTCATCGAGGTAGCAAATCAGCACGACAAACGACTCGCCCTCTGGGGTCATCCCTCCCCCGCAGCGGACGAACAATGCGCGCAACAGTGTGGGCGCCGCCGGGGCTCATACGCTACCCCTTGCCCATGGGTATGGGAAGTGTAACGCCCCATTCAGATGGGGAGGTGTCGCATCTTATTCGACGGAGGGGTCCTGACCCCATCGCCCTCGAAGACGAGGGCACTTCCCCTTTGCGGACTCCGCAAAGGGGAAGAGGCTGATTAAATCTAACCGCCGTTCAGCGCCCGCCACACCTTCTCCGGCGTGGCCGGCATGTCGATGTGCTTTCCTCCCAGCGCATCGACGATCGCGTTCATGATCGACGGCAGGGCGCCCGCACAGCCCGCTTCGCCGCAGCCCTTGACGCCGAGCGTGTTGGTCTTCGCCGGAACGGGATGGCTCTGGATCGTGAAGCTCGGCGCATCCTGCGCCCGCGGCAGGGCGTAGTCGGTGAAGGAGCCGGTCAGGAGCTGGCCCTGCTCGTCATAGACCGTGCGCTCCATGATCGCCTGGCCGAGCCCCTGCACGACACCGCCATGCGCCTGGCCCTCGACCAGCAGCGGATTGATGACCGTGCCGAAGTCGTTGACCATGAAGTAGCGCACCAGCTCGATCGTGCCGGTCTCGGGATCGATCTCGACCTCGCAGACATGACAGCCGTTGGGGAACGACGAGGGCGGCGTGTCGGAGACATGCGCGACGTCGAGGGTCTGCGGCACGTCGTCCGGCAGCGCGAGACCGTCGCGCAGCTTCTGCGCCAGCTCGAGGAGGCCGATGCTGCGATCGGTGCCGGCGATCTTGAAGCGCCCCTTCTCGAATTCCATGTCGGCCACCGACGCTTCGAGCACGTGCGCCGCGATCTGTTTCCCTTGGTCGATGACCTTCTTGCTGGCTTCGAGGAACGCCTCGGCGCCCACTAGCGCCGAGCGCGAACCGCCGGTGCCGCCGCCGGCCTTGAGCTGGTCGCTGTCGCCCTGCAGCAGCTTGAAGCGTTCGAAGGGAATGCCCAGCAGGCCGGTCAGCACCTGGGCAAAGGCCGAGGCATGGCCCTGGCCGTAGTCGAGCGTGCCGCTCAGCATCGTGACGCTGCCATCGGACTCGAAGCGGATGCCACCATGCTCCTTGCCGGCCGGCGCCGTCACTTCGAGATAGCTGCCGACACCACGGCCGCGCAGCTTGCCGCGCCTGGCACTCTCTTCCTTGCGGGCCGCGAAGCCGTCCCAGTCGGAGATCTGCAGCGTCTCGTCGAGGATGGCGCGGAACTCGCCCGAATCGTAGAGATTGTTGGCCGGCGACTTGTACGGCATCTGCTCCGGCGCGATGTGATTGCGCCGCCGCAGCTCGATGCCGTCGATGCCCATTTCACGCGCGGCCGTGTCGATCAGGCGCTCCATGAAATAGTTGCCCTCGGGACGGCCGGCGCCGCGATAGGCCGCGATCGGCGTGCAGTTGGTGAAGACGATCTTGGAATTCACCTCCATGGCCGGCGTCCTATAGACGTCGATCAGGTTCTTCACCGCGTTCGTCGTGGCCGGCATCGGCGGATAGATGTAGGCGCCGGCATTGCCGTAACCGGTGAGCCGCACCGCGAGGAACTTGCCGTCCTTGTCGAGCGCCAGCTCGGCGATCCTCTCGTGATCGCGGCCATGATGATCCGACAGGAAGCTCTCGGACCGCTCGTCGGTCCACTTCACCGGACGGCCGAGCTTCTTGGCTGCCAGCAGCAGCGGCGCATATTCCGGATAGGGCGGCGCCTTCATGCCGAACGACCCGCCGACATTGCCGGTCAGCACATGCAGCTTGTCCGGCGTGACCTTCAGCACATCCTTGGCGAGGCCGCCACGCAGGCCGAACACGCCCTGGCAGCCGACGTTCAGCACCCAGCGGTCCTTCTCGGTATCGTAGGAGCCGATCGCCGAGCGCGGCTCCATGGCGTTGACCACGATGCGCTGGGAATCGATCTCGAGCCGCGTCACGTGGGCCGCCTCGGCGAAGCCCTTGGCGACCGCGTCGGCATTGCCGAAATGGAAATCGAGCACGAGGTTGCCCGGCGCGTCGTCATGGATCTGCGGCGCGCCCTCGGCCAGCGCCGCCTCGGGGCTGGTCACGGCCGGCAGTTCCTCGATGTCGAGCATCACGGCCTCCGCGGCATCCTTGGCCTGGACCGCCGTCTCCGCGACCACGACGGCCACCACCTCGCCCACGAAGCGCACCTTGTCCTTGGCGAGCGACCAGCGCGGCGGCGTCTTCATCGGCGTGCCGTCCCTTTGCGGGATGTTCAGCGGGCACATCAGCGGCCCGAAGCCCGCCTCGTCGAGATCGGCGGCCGTCAGGATCATCAGCACGCCCGGCAGGGCCCTGGCCTCGGACGTGTCGATGCCCTTCAACAAGCCGTGCGCGTTGCGGCTGCGCACCATCACCGCATGGGCCTGGCCCGGAAGATTGATGTCGTCGGTGTAGCGTCCCTGGCCCCGCAGGAGGGTCGGATCCTCCTTGCGCGTCACCGGCTGGCCGACACCGAACTTCACGAAGGCAAGACTGTCGTCGAACGTGTCCATGCGCCGATCCTCGCAATTTCCAAGCCACCTCGGCCCGAGGATCGCTCCCCGGGCTGAGGTCGTCTTGTTTGTTTCGTTTGTTCTACTTCAGCGGCGAGTAGTTGGTCGGCAGCAGCAGCGTGGAGTGCATCTCCTGCAGCTTGGCCGGCCCCTTGGCGAGATAGGCCTGCCACGCCGGATCCTTCATCGCCGCGGCGCGGGCCTCGAAGCGCTCCTGCAGGTTCTTGTAGCGCCAGAGATGGATCCACTCGTTGGGCTGCGGGAACTCGCCGGTCCAGGCGCCCCAGATCGGCGAATACTTCTCGCGCGCCGCCTGGACTTCCTTGAAGTCCTTGCCGTACTGCACCGCGCCGCCCAGGCCGCAGCGGTAGATGCGCAGCTCGTAGATGTTGCCGGTGGTGCCGTCGTCCGGCCTGATGTCGACCACGGGGTTCATCAGGCGCAGGTCCTGGCGGACCACGCAGGTCCGCACGATCGGCAGATACTTCTCCGTCCAGTCCTTGTTCTTCTGCAGCTCGGTGCGGAGCCGCGTGCGCTCCTCGAAGCTGTCGTACTTCCACAGATGCCAGATCTGGTTCAGCGCGCCGAACTCCGACGTCCAGTAGCCGTGGTTGACGCCGTAATTGTTGCCGCGCGCCGGGCGGCCGATCGTCTCGGCGGCCTTGAGATATTCCGGCATCTTGCCGGGCGCCAGCGTGTAGGTGCGAAACTCGTAGACCATGTCTTCAGTCCTCTCAGGGATGCGGGTTCTTCGGCGGATGCGCCTTGACCGCTTCCTCGTTGATGTCGGCACCCCAGCCGGGCCGGGTGGGCACGATCAGTTCGCCATTCTGGATCACCGGCGGGTGAGTCACCAGATCGTCCTTCCATGGCACGTCATCGATATCGATTTCCATGATGCGGAAGTTGGGCATGGCAGCGCAGAGATGCGCGCTCAACAGGGTCGACATGTGGCCGTAGAAATTATGCGGTGCGCAGTTGATCTCGTAGGCCTCGGCCATCGACGCGATCTTCAGCGACTCCGCGAGCCCGTTCCACGGCACGTCGATGATCGACACGTCGATCGAGCGGTTCTCGAAGTAGGGCCGGAACTGGCGGCGGCCGAACAGCGATTCGCACGAGGCGATGGGCATCGACGCGCGGTCGCGGATCAGGCGCAGCCCCTCGGGATCGTAGGAATCGATCTCCATCCAGAAGAGATTGTAGGGCTCGCAGGCCCGCGCGACCTTGATGTAGCCCTCGGTCTTGAAGTTGAAGTTGGTGTCGAGAAGGATGCCCATATCGTGACCGGCGCCCTGGCGGAAGGCCGCCAGCCCGTCGGAGATCGCGCCCAGCACGGCGCCGTCGGCGTTCAGCTCGGGCCCGCCGGGGCTCCTGCCAAATCCCGGCTGGTACATGTTCGGCGGATCGAGATCGAAGCGGAAGATGTTGGTCTTCAGCGCCTTGAAGCCGCGCTCCTTCACATGCCGGCCGAGCTTCACCAGATCGTCGAGCGAGCGCACCGGCTCGACACCCATGACCTCGGCATTGCGGAACCGATAGCTGCCGCAATGCGACCAGTAGAGCGGCAGCCTGTCGCGCACCGGCCCACCGAACAGCTCGCAGACCGGGATGCCCAGCGCCTTGGCCTTGACGTCGATCAGCGCGTTCTCGATGGCGGCCATCGCCTGCTGGTTGATGCCGCCCGGCGCTTGGCGGGTGACGGCATAGAGCGTCGACATGATGCGCTCGACGGGACGCGGATCCTGGCCGATCAGCCCCTGCGCCATGCGACGGATGACGGCGGTGAGGCCGGCGCTGCCATAGCCTTCATTGTATTCGGACCAGCCGACCAGCCCGTCGTCGGTCGTGACCTTGAGAAAGGAGAAGTCGCGCCATCCAGCGTCGCAATGAAGATCCTCGATCCTGGCTATTTTCATGATTTTTTCCTCCCGAAGAGTCCCGAGCATAGACCAGGCCGTTACGTCTTCGGAGGATCCCGATCTTCGCGAATTCCACCTGTCCCGCTCCCGCAGGCAGGCCGCGACATCGCCGGCGACAAGTGATGTGGATATCGCGACGAACAGTGTCGACGGCAGTCTCTCCGATCTGACATAGGGTGACGCAGCGCCCCATGAAGCCGAATGCATCCGGGCGCCGCAAATCGCAGCAATCGTGAGTAGCCCAGGAGTGGTCCATGTCTACGTCTTCCGTTCCGGACAACCGTGCGCGGGACTTCTGCGCCGCTCTTGCGGAAGAAACGTCCGGCATGGTGCCCGGCGCCTGGCGGATGCTCGATACCGTCGCGTCACGTATGCGTCTCGGCTTCTTCGAAGTGGAGGCGATTGCGAAGGATTGCGTGCGACGTGGATGGACCCAGCTCGCCGCCGATACGGTTCGGCTCAAGGAAGAAGGCCGGGCTGCCGTCCTCCAGGACCGGCGCGGCTAGACAGGCGGCTCTGCCGTCCGTAGGGCAACGTCCTACGCCGCCTGCGTCCGCCCGAAGAGCCCGGAGCATGGGCCAGGCAGGCGCGGGCCACGCCTCCGATTTGTCACGGCAATTCACCGCCGGGCGGCGATTCGCCGATTGTTAATCGAGGGCGAGAAGGGCACGGGCTTGGCATGCGCTCCAACAAGCCGGTGAACATGGACATCGATCAGCTTCGGGGATGGGCCTCGATCATGGACAAGGCCATGATCGGGAGCCTCGTCGCCACCGTCCTCGCCGTTTCGGCGCTGGGCATCACGACCTTCCTGTCGTTCCGCTACAGCGGCGCCGTGCGCGCTCACGAGCAGGCCGCCCTCGAGCGGTACCAGGGCCTGGAGAGCCAGGCCGCGCAGCAGGAACGCGAAGCATCGGCGGCGCGCGAAAAACTGGCCACCCTCGAACGTGAAATCGCTTCGGCGCAGGGTCGGACGGCGATGCTCGAGCAGGAGGTAGCCGCGGCGCGCGAGCAGGCCGCGACGCTCGCGCAACAGGCGGACAGGGCCCGCGAGCGGGCCGCGGCGTTCGAGCAGGCCGCGCGTGAGGCGACCGAACGGGCCGCCCGGGCGCCACGCGAGAGCGCGGCCGCCCCTGAGACCGCACGGGCTCCTCTGTTCGATGCCGCCGAGATCCGCCGTCGCCTCGCCGACCTGGGTAAGCTCGTCAGGGATGCGACGACGCGCGCACCGGAGGCGGTCCCCGGGCGGAGCCCGGCAACGGAATCGGCATCGGCATCGCCGCCGTCGATGGCTCCGCCGCCGCCACCGCCGTCACCGTTCGTCGCGAGCCTGCAACGCTACGCCGGGACCAAGGCGGCGCTGTTCCTGCTGGGCCAGATATCCGACGCACCTGCCATCGGCGCGACGATTTCCGCCGATCTCGGCCAGGCCGGCTGGTTGCCGGAAACCTGGACGTGGGGCGGCGTGGCCGGGATTTTCGGCGTCGTCGTGCTGGTCCGGGATGGCAGCGACCCGGCCACGCACGAAGCCGCCGCGGCCCTGGTGGACGCCCTGGGGGCCGCCGGCTTCAGCGCGAGCAAGGGAGAGTGGCCGGCGAACTGGGGCCGGTTCCGCGGCACGCTCAACGGGCCGCAGACACCCAGCCCGACCGATGCCGCCATCCGCATCGTCGTCGGCGAGAAGGCCCGGAAGGCGTCGTGAGCCCGTCCGCGCCCGACGTCGCTTTCAGACGGGCGTCACGCTGAGGTCGACCCAGAGACCGCGATAGGAATCGCTGGCGCCGGTGAAGTCGCCCGACACCGGCGTCACCTGCCAGATCTCGCGCGCCACCGCGACCGGGATCAGGTTGGAGCCGCCGACGCTGCGATTGGTCGGATCGAAGGTGATCCAGCCGGCGCCCGGCACGTAGACTTCCGCCCAGGCATGGGTGGAATCGGCTTCGTAGTTTCCCGTCGCGCGATCCGGCCTGAAGAGATAGCCCGAGCAGAGCCGCGCGCCGAAGCGCAGGCAGCGGGCCGCCTCGACGAACAGCACGGCGAGGTCGCGGCAGGAGCCCAGGCCGCGCGCCAGGGTCTCGAGCGGCGATTGCGTGCCCTCGCTCTCGCGGCTCTGGTAGCGGATCTGCTCGGCGACACCTGAACTCAGATCCGTCAGGAGCGACAGCGTGTCGGTCGGATCGCTGCGCACGAACCCCTTCGCCCAGGCCAGAAGTTTTCGATCCGGATCGGCATATTGCGGCACCACCAGCGCGCCGAGGTCCGTCCAGTCGGCGCTGGTGTAGGCGAAGGGGTATCTGACCGCGACGGCGGCGATGTCGAACATCGGCCACGGATCGACGCCCAGCGTGAGCACCGCCTCGCTGTCGACCACCAGCCGGTCGGTGAGCCCCTCGAAGCCCGCCGTCGCCACGGCATTGCCGAACACGTCGTGCGCCCAGGTGACGCTGGCCGCCGGGGTCACCGTGACCTCGTGCGACACCAGCCGCAGCTCACGGCTCTCGCGCGGCCGCAGCATCAGCCGGTGCGGCCCCAGCCGAACGGGCGCGTAATAGAGATAGGTGGTGCGGTGGCGAATCCTGAGAGTTAGCAAATGGACCTTCGTCAGCCGACGGGGAAGATGACCTTGAAGCATGAGCCACGGCCCACCGGATTGGAATGCGCCGTGAGCCTGCCCTGCAACTGCCCCACCAGCGCGTTCACGACCTTCATACCGAGGCCGAGACCCGACGGCGCCGCGACATCGAAGCCCTCGGGCAGGCCTGGCCCCTCGTCGAGCACGCAGAGTTCGTAGGCACCTTCTGCCAGCCGGTGAAACGTGATCGTGATCGGATCGCCGGCATGCTTGCGCGCATTGGTGGCCAGCTCGTTGACGATCAGGCCGATCGGCAGCACCTGCTCCTTCGGCACGTCGACCTCGTCGGCGCCCTCGAGCCTGATCTCGCTGCCGACGCTGGTCGACAGCTCCTCGCAGAGCCGGCGGAGATGGGCCACGATCGGCACGCGTCCAGCGGTTTCCGGGGTCGAGAAGGTCCGGTGCACGCGCGCCACCGACAGCACGCGGTTGGCCGCCGCGCGCAGTTGCTGCGTCACCTCGGGCGAGTTCGACGCACGGCTCTGCAGCTGCAGCAGGCTCGCCACGAACTGCAGGCTGTTCATCGCGCGATGATCGACCTCGCTGGTGGTGAGCTCGGCCTGGGCCAGCACGCGCCGCGCCGTGAGCCGCATCCCCAGGAGGTCGGTCGCGATGCCGCCCAGCGCGCGCAGCCGGCGGATCTGCGGCTCCTCGATCCGACGCGGCCGGCGATCGATCACGCACAGCATTCCGATTTCGTAGCCGTCGGAACTGTACAGCGGCACCTCGACATGGAAGCCCTGCCTGAATTCGCTGCGAATCCACGGCGCCAGCGCCGGCTGGGACGGGTCCGCCCCGCGCGGCGCATGGCTTGCCGTCAGCCCGTGATGCGACTTGAAGAAGACGTTGGAATGGCCGGTGAAGCCCAGCAGCGCGATCGGCGCGTTGAAGAGGTCAGCGGCCATCTCCGTGATCCGGTCGAAGGCGGGCTCCGCCACGGTGTCGAGGATACCGTAGGCCTCCAGCGCGGCGAGCCGCGCAGCCTCGATCTCCGGACGGCGCGCCGGAACAGGAGACAGGTCGTGCGATGTTGGGCCCTCTGTGGGCGGGACGAGATGCAGCATGAAATGCGCCCCCCGGCGAGCATCGCGGGAAAAGTCCCCTGCCGCGATACCTTCGCACGGTATGCTGCGCTGCGGCGGGAGTCTGTCCAATAGTGACCAGTCGGCGATGGCCCGCCCCCGCTGCCTACTCCTGCAGCAGCACGCTGAGCAGCGAGCTGTGGATATGCAGATGGCCGTTATAGGAGATGAAGCCAAGCTTCCTGAACTTGTTCATGAAATGGCTGACCCGCGGACGGGTCGTGCCGATGATCTCGGCCAGCGTCTCCTGGCTGATCCTGGTGATGATCGGCTGTGGCCCGCCGTCCTTGCCGAAATTCGCCAGCAGCAACAGCGTCCGGGCCAGCCGCTTCTCGCTGGAGTTGAAGAGCTGATCGACCAGGTCTTCCTCGACCCGGCTGTTGCGCGTCAGCAGATGCTTCATGAAAAGTTCGCCGAAGGCCGGCTCGTCGCGCAGCACGCGCAGCATCTCGTTCTTGTCGACCCGCGTGACCTCGCAGTCGACCAGCGCCTTGGCCGTCGCGAGCCTGAGCGGCTGGCCGATCAGGCAGCCTTCACCGAAGAACTCGCCGGGCCCCATGATCCCGACCACCGCCTCCTTGCCCTGCTTGGAGGTGACGACCAGCTTCACCCGGCCGCGCAGCACATAGAACACCGCATCGGACGGCATGGCCTGCCGGAAGATCACGCCATTCTTGCGATGCTCGTTCACCGTCCGGCCGCGGCTCACGGTCGCCAGGAAGGCCTTCGGATCGAATCGGTCTGCGGCTTTGCGGGCCATGGAGCCTCCTGTTTCGTGGACCCCCGGCCGTCATATGTAGGCTTTCAGACATAGCCTGTCCGATTAATCGCTGGCTATTGCAGCCCAACGCCCCCATCTAGGAGGGAGCGCCGCACCGCGGCCCTCAGGTCTGCCGTCAGACCGACCATTTCAGAACACCTCTCGGGGGCGAAACGCCATGTCCGCTAAGGAAGTCCGCTTCGGCGGCGACGCGCGCACGCGCATGATGCGCGGAGTCGACATGCTGGCCGATTCCGTGAAGGTGACGCTCGGTCCCAAGGGCCGCAACGTCGTGCTGGCCAAGTCCTACGGCGCGCCGCGCATCACCAAGGACGGCGTCACCGTCGCCAAGGAGATCGAACTCACCGACCGCTTCGAGAAC
This sequence comes from Reyranella sp., assembly GCF_965249915.1. Classification (GTDB taxonomy): domain Bacteria; phylum Pseudomonadota; class Alphaproteobacteria; order Reyranellales; family Reyranellaceae; genus Reyranella. The sequence continues at coordinate 5,505,510 of NZ_OZ252257.1, read as the reverse complement.
ATGGGCGCACAACTCGTCCGCGAGGTCGCCACCCGCACCTCGGATTCGGCGGGCGACGGCACCACGACCGCCACCGTGCTCGCGCAGGCGATCGCACGCGAAGGCCTGAGATCGGTCGCCGCCGGCATGAGCCCGATGGACCTCAAGCGCGGCATCGACCTTGCCGCCGACTGGGTGATCGAGGAGCTGAAGCGTCGCGCCCGCAAGGTCTCGACCAGCGAGGAGATCGCCCAGGTCGGTACCGTGTCGGCGAACGGCGACAAGACCATCGGCAAGATGATCGCCGAGGCCATGAAGAAGGTGGGCAACGAGGGTGTCATCACCATCGAGGAGGCCACGACGCTCCATTCCGAGCTCGAGATCGTCGAGGGCATGCAGTTCGACCGCGGCTACCTCTCGCCCTACTTCGTGACCAACGCCGCCAAGATGAGCTGCGAGCTCGAGAACCCCTACATCCTGATCCACGACAAGAAGCTTTCGGGCCTCTCGACCGTGCTGCCCCTGCTCGAGCTGGTGGCCCAGTCGGGCAGGCCGCTGCTCATCATTGCCGAAGACATCGACGCCGAGGTGCTCGCCACCCTGGTGGTCAACAAGCTGCGCGGCGGCCTCAAGGTCGCGGCCGTCAAGGCACCGGGCTTCGGCGACCGACGCAAGGACATGCTGGGCGACATCGCCATCCTCACGGCGGCGCAGGAGATCTCCGAGGATCTCGGCACCAAGCTCGAGGGCGTGACGCTCGAGATGCTGGGGACCGCCAAGCGCGTCCACATCGACAAGGACAACACGACCATCATCGACGGCGCCGGCAAGAAGAAGGACATCGAGTCCCGCGTGGCGCAGATCCGTGCCCAGGTCGACAAGGTCGAGTCCGACTACGATCGCGAGAAGCTGCAGGAGCGGCTGGCCAAGCTCGCGGGCGGCGTCGCCATCATCAAGGTGGGTGGCGGCTCGGAGTTCGCGGTCAAGGAGAAGAAGGATCGCGTCGACGACGCCATGCACGCGACCAAGGCGGCGGTCGAGGAAGGCGTGGTCGCCGGCGGCGGCGCCGCGCTGCTCTACGCCACCCGCACGCTCAAGGACTGCCGCGGCGCCAATCCCGACCAGCAGGCCGGCATCGACATCGTGCGCCGCGCGCTGCAGGCGCCGGTGCGCCAGATCGCCCAGAATGCCGGGCATGACGGCGCGGTGATCGCCGGCCACATGCTCGAGCAGAAGGACGCCAACTTCGGCTTCGACGCCCAGAAGGGCGAGTATGGCGACATGATCAAGGCCGGGATCATCGATCCGGTGAAGATCGTCCGCACCGCGCTGCAGGGCGCCGCCTCCGTGGCCGGCCTGCTCGTCACTACCGAGGCCATGATCGCCGAACTGCCCGATGCCGGCGGCGGCGCCGGTGGCATGGGTGGCGGCGGCATGGGTGGAATGGGCGGTGGCGGCATGGGGGGCATGGGCTTCTAGCCCGTGTCCTCGCGGTCGCGAACAGGCAAACCTTACGCCGGAGGCCCGATGACCCTGCGTCCGGAATATTCACTCGGCCACTCGGCCTATAACGAGTTCCTGTTCGGCTCGCTGGGTCAGGATGCGTCGGGAACGGAGGTCACCATGCTCTCGGCCCTGTCGCGACTCGGCATCGATCCGTGGCAGGAAGCGGCACGTCTGGCTGCGCTGCCGCGCGACGGGGCGGTCGAGGCGCTGGCAGCGACCCTCCTGCGATTGCCTGACGGGACGACACCGGCAAGCGAGGCCGAGAAGATCGCGGCCCGCCTGGTGGCCTTGTTGCCGGAAGGCAGCGTTGCCGACATCCCGCAGACCGCAGAGGCCCGCATCGCCTCCCTCGCCGTGACGAAGGCGAACCGCAAAGCGGAGACGCCCGAGAAACGCGCCGCCGCGAAAGCAGCACGGGCCGCCCTCCCGAAAGCCAAGGCCAGTCCCTGGACCTGGCTGATATGGGGCGCACTCGCCCTCGCGTTCTATCTCCTGATCGTGCAGCTCACGCCCACCCTGAATCTCGAATCCGAGGGACGCGAGACCCAGCAGGGGTCCTGACCGCCTGAAGGTTCGCGGCGTCTCACGCCGCCAGCCGATGCTGCAGGAAGAACCGCACGAACTCGGCGCTGGCGTCGGGGCCTCTCGGGTCGGTGAAGGAACCGTCTCCGCTTCCGCCCGACCAGGCATGACCGATCCCCTGCAGGACCCATTGCTCGCCGATGCAGCGATCCTGGCGATCGTATCTTGTCGTGCGCGTGAAGGCGATGCCGGTCGGGGTCTCTCCGCGTGACACGCGCGTCCGGACGCCGGACCCGCCCGAGGCCTGTTCGATGGCCTGATCGCCGTTGACGGGACTGACGGTGGTGTCGCGATCGCCGTGAAAGACGATCGTGGGAACCACCCGTTCGTTGCGGGCGAGGCGCTGGGCTGCGGGCGCTCCTTGCCGCATGGCAGAGAAGGCGCCGGGCATGTCGCGTGCCGCCCCGCAGGCCAGTCCCGAATGGATGCCGACGGCGGCATAGAGGTCGGGATAGGTGGCGCCCATGATCGCCGCGGCCGCGCCGCCGGCGGACAGGCCCGCCACGTAAACCCGCTCTTCGTCGACGGCGTGGTCGCGCAGGATCTGCCGCGTGAGCGCCGCGATCAGGAGAGGCTCTCCCGCGTCACGACGCTGGTCGCCTTCCTTGAACCAGTTCCAGCACTTGTTCGGGTTCGCCGAGCTGGGCTGCTCGGGATAGGCCACGAAGAACTTCTGTTGGTCGGCCAGTTCATTCATGCGCGTGCCCGCGGCGAAGTCATCCGGCGACTGCGTGCAGCCGTGAAGCATCACGATCAGGGGCAGGGGTTGCCCGTCATGGCCCGCCGGACTGTAGAGCTTGAAGCGACGGCTGCCGGCTGCGTCCCGAACGGTGTGATAGCGGAAGGACGACGTCCCGCCGGGCTTTGCCGTGCGGAGGTCGCCTTCGGGGGCGGCAGCGTCGCTCCATGCCCCCGTGGAATCGGAAGGCGGGACGAGATCGACAAACGGAGCGCGAGGCGTCCCGGCCCGGCTTTCTTGCCCCTTCTGGATGTCTCGGGGGCTGGCCTCGGAAGAACCTCCCCTCAGGACGGTCATCGCTTCGACGAGCTTGCCTTCGCGGGTGAGGCGCAGGGCCTCGAACATGTCGGCACGATGTGAGGTCATTGGGGGTACTCTCTTACGCTTTGAGCAAAAGGACTCTTTGGGATCGTCGTGCGGCTAGCGCATGCGGTCTTCGAGGGCTTTCTTCACCTCGTCGCTCGCGTGAAGCGCTCCGAGGATCTGGAGCGAGCCGATGGTGGCCCTCGCCAGTTCACCCGATACGTCGGGGGCGATGACCGCCAGGCCCAGCACCTGGATATCCAGTCGTTCGCCGGCCGCGCGGACCGCTTCCAGTTCCTGTCGGCTGTAGGTGCGCAAGCCCAGTTCGAGCTTCCGCCGGCTGACGAGCTGCTTTACCGCATCGCCGTGACGGTCGAGTTGGCCGCGAATGGCGGTTCGGATGAAATCGGTCCGGTTCGAGTAGAAGCCTTCGCGCACCAGAAGGTCGATCTGGCCCAGATCGACCAACCCGAGGTTCGTCGTGATTTTCTCGCTTTCGGGGGGCCTGCTTCCAACAGTGCTCATTCAAACATCCGTGTGCCATCCAGGTGGATGGTATATGGATGGCATATCCGGGCGTTACAAGCCCCATAAAGACGTAGCCCGACGGGCCGCCCATCCCCATGTAGGGCGAGCGCACGCTGCCCTTGCGCTCCCTACCGCCCCAGGAGCCCATGACCGTTCGCCCCGACTATGCGCTGAGCCGGGCTCGCTACACGCCCTTTCTCTTCACCGTCGTCGGCTCCGAAAGGAGCGACGCCGAGAACAGTGGGGAGGACATCATCGTCCTGACGGCCTTGGCCCGTCTCGGAATCGATCCGTGGGAAGAGGCGGCGCGTCTGGCGGTGTTGCCGCGGCTCGAGGCGGCACAATCCCTGGCCGCGACCTTCATCAACCTGCCCGACACGCGCTGGGCCCAGGGCGACGCCACGGGCGCGGCCCGGCGCATCGTCGACACACTGCCGCCTCTCAGCCATCGCCCACCGCCGCCTCTTGGGTCAGGACTCTTCCTGACCTGGCGGTTCTGGGCAGCAGCCGGAGTGCTCGCGCTGGTCGCGCTCAACTACATGGTGAATCGAGCCTGACGCGCGCCTGGCGGGCGCCCGGCATAAGCGCCTACTTCGTGCGAGACCGGTCGACGAGAGCGACGACGTCGTCGACGGTGACCAGCCTGTCGGCCTCGGTGTCGGAGATTTCGACACCGAACCGATCCTCGACCGCCATCACCAGTTCGACGAAGTCGAGGCTGGTGGCGCCGAGATCGGCCACGAGGGCTACATCGCCGCGCGCCTTGTCGGGCGAAATGCCGAGGATGCTCCCGACGATCTCGCGCACCTGAGCCGGCAGGGCTTCGGGTCCGGGCGTCGGCACTGAAGGGGTTTGTGTTCCGGAGATCATCATGGCGAACCTCTCGATTGGTTCAGCTGGCGGGGTAGTGCGCAACGCGATCACGCCAAGAACTATTCAAGACTCTCAACGGGATCCGCTCGCATAGGCTGCGGCGGCGGACAGAAAAGCGCCGCCTGGTTCCGCCGCAATCTGCCCTGGTCGGCTGGTCGTCAGGAAACGCCGGCCGGTGTCCGCAGCAGAGCGTAGGAGACGATCAGCACCGCAAGCATGACCGGAAGCAGAAAAGGCGGATCGTACCAGTGATTCATGAGTGCGCTCCTCCGGTGAGGGCGGGAGCACATGCCTCTCTCAGCCATCGCAAGCCAAAGCATAAGTGGGCGATGGTGCCCCTGCTTACACGCCGCACCGAACAGTGTCGAGAAAGCGTTTGTAGCCGCCTTCCCTCACCGACGGGCGGTGTGAATACCGACGAAAGAGATAACGGGGTCCCGGCAAAGTGCTACATTTCGCGGGCGTCCGGAGCCTCCACCACAGGAGTTATGATGCCTCTCCTCGGCAAGGGTGAGACACCAAGGGCCGGAACCAGTTTTACCGTAAGCCTTTGAAATGCCCGAACTTAACAGAGTCCGTTCACGCTCCCGTTTCGAGCTCCCACAGAAAAATCCCACAGAAAGCCTTTTGTCGCAGGCGGGCCATCGGACCACGCATCAGAAGGCTCCTTCCGGGCGCGCCATTTCTCCCTAGTAAATGCAGCCTTTTCTGCCCCGAGCGCCTGACGGGCGGCGTGTGCTCCGCGCGCCCGAAGACACCGGGTAGCCACCGACGTCTGTCGAAAACTCGTTGTCGATTGGAATTGAGTCGAAGGCTTGTCTCGCGGTGATCAGGTCGGTGCCCTCCGAAGGCAGAGGTCGTGAGTTCGAATCTCGCCGGGTCCGCCATCTAGATTTTTGTTTTTACTCGATAAGAAAGGCTCCCCAGCCCACCATATGCGCCGCGCCCCACGGCGCGTGCGCTACGTACCGCGTCACCATCTCGTGGCGTTGATCAAGGCAGCCCGCGCTCTGTTGTTCCCGTCGTTGTATGAGGGCTTCGGTTTACCTGTACTGGAGGCCATGGTCCTAGGGACCCCTGTCATCACCTCGAGCGCCGCATCGCTGCCCGAAATTGCCGGCGATGCTGCGCTCATAGTGGATCCCTATTCATCCGCGAGCATCCGCCACGCTCTCATGTCAATCGACGCGGACGCCGACCTGCGCCGCGAGCTCGCCGCTCGGGGGCCGCAGCAGGCAAAAAAGTTTTCGGCAACAGCGTATGACGATCGTCTAAGAACACTCTACCAACAATTCTGAAGTTGGGGGATTGCTTTGGCCAAGATCACACCCGTCATCCTCGTCGGCGGCTCCGGCAAGCGGCTCTGGCCAGTGTCTCGCGAGAATATGCCCAAACAGTTCGTGCCGCTGGTGGGAGACCGCTCCACCTTCCAGCAGACACTGCAACGGGTGGAGAATCGCGAAGTCTTCAACCGCCCCTTGATTGCGACCAACGAAGCGTACCGTTTCCTCGTGGAAAGTCAGGCTCGTGATATTGGCCAGGAAATCGACGTTCTGGTGGAGCCGGAGCGACGTGATTCGGGGCCAGCAATCGCTGCCGCGGCGGTCTGGTGTCGCGAACAGAGAGCCACCGCTGTCCTGATGCTCGCCTCGGACCACCTGGTCGTTGGAACGGATGAGTTTGTCCAAACCTGTCACGACGGGCTTGCGGCTCTGGACGCCGGCGGCATCGTGACATTTGGTATAAAGCCGACCGAGCCCAAGACCGACTACGGCTACATTCAATCCGGATCCGACCGCATCGGCAGCGCACGCAAGGTCGTGGCGTTCATCGAGAAGCCAGACTCGGAGGCCGCACTCCGCTATCTGGCGGAAGGCCTGTTGTGGAACAGCGGCAACTTCCTGTTCGATCCCGACGTACTGCTCTCTGAGCTGGAGCACTACGAACCGGCGATGGCGGCGGCTGCGCACGCAGCCGTGCGCTCAGCCCGCCAACAAGGCTCCACGATCTTCCTAGACCCTGCCGCGTTCGCCGCGGCACCCGCCAAGTCCATAGACTATGCGGTAATGGAGAGAACGGCGAAGAGCTGGGTCGTCCCTGCGCGCTTCGGCTGGTCCGACCTTGGCACCTGGGATACCTTGCGTGAAGTCGGTGTGATCGACGACTTCGGAAACGCGACGAAGGGTCCGGTCGAACTCGATGACGTACGCACGTCCTACGTCCGCTCGGACGGGCCGCTGACCGCCGTGGTCGGTCTTGAGGACGTCGTCGTGGTGGCCATGCACGATGCCGTCCTTGTCGGGCAACGCGGAAGCCTCCCGCGCCTCAAGTCCCTCGTCACGCGCATGGCCGACCGCAATCACGCCGCTGCCACCAATCACGCAATGGTACATCGGCCCTGGGGCACGTTTCACGATCTGGACAGAGGCGCCCTACATCGCGCGAAGATCATCCGGGTCAGTCCCGGCGCTCAACTCAGTCTTCAAAGCCACAAGCATCGCGCGGAGCACTGGGTCGTCATTAGAGGCGTCGCCGAGGTGGTGAGGGGCGACGAGACTCTGACACTCGACGAAGGCGGACACATCTACATACCCAAGGGCGCAATACATCGCTTGAGCAATCCAGGCTCCAACTCCTTGGAAGTCCTTGAGGTTCAAATAGGACACTACTTGGAAGAGGACGACATTGTCCGTTACGAGGACATTTATGATCGGGCGTTTCACACCATCGCGGCAATGACTCCGCCGCCAAAAGCCTGATCGTGGAGAAGCAGAACTTCATGCGGACGCTACTACGCGGCGTGTCGACACGAGCAAGCGGTGCCTTGATTGGGTCGGCAGACGCCGCACGTGATCGACGGGACTGGGGTATGGCGACCGAGTTGTACAGGCGTGCTCTGGAGAGCGACGACGCGCAACCAGACATCTGGGTCCAGTACGGTCATGCGCTAAAGGAGAGCGGCTCGCACGCCGAGGCAGAGCTTGCATACCGAAAAGCGATCGCTCTCGCGCCACGGCAATCCGATACTCATCTGCAACTCGGCCACTTGCTAAAGATTTGTGGCCAGAGAGCAGCGGCGATCGCCGCCTACGAAATGGCGCTCAACCTGGATGCCGGCAATAAGCACGCGGCTAACGAACTCCACGCGCTGGGCGAGTCACGTCGCGCTGAAACTATCATAGCCTCGCAGACAGAGACGGTCATCGAAGACGGAGCAATGTTGTTCGATGTCTCTGATCTGGTGTTCTACCTCGGCCACCACGATAACCTGACCGGCATACAGCGGGTCCAGGCAAGCATTCTGCTAAGTCTGCCAACCTTGGTCGACTTGCGGAAGGTAGAGTTCGTCGCTTTCGACCGCACCGTGAAGGGCTTCAGGTGCCTCGACAAGCGGCGCTTCCTAGCCCTGCTGGAGCAGTTGCCGCACCCCGCGGAACGCCGGACAATTATGTTTGACCGAGAAGCGGCCCAACGCGGCCGTCTGTTCTCAGAAGGCCTGCTCCATCGAGCACTGTCCGGCCGGCCGAGCGCCAGCTTGGTCCTTCTTGGGGCTGCATGGGTGCTGCCGGACTATCCAAGCATGGTGGTAAACCTGAAGCGCGAGCACGGCCTGCGCTTCCTGATGCTATTTCACGATCTGATCCCGATTTATGCTAGAGAAACGTGCGACCAGGGCACAGCGAACGTCTTCAAGCTCTTTCTCGACAGCATCATCCCGCACGTCGACGTCGCTCTGTGTGTCTCAGATAACACCGCGAAGGACCTACGACGCTATTGCGACCAGACCGGCCGCGCCCCCCCGCCCACCGTCGTGACACGCAACGGTACACTCCTGCCGATGATGACGGGGCAAACGGAGCAGCTCAGAACAGCGCGGATGGACCTTCTCCTGCAGCGCCCCTTCGTGCTTTTCGTGTCGACCATCGAAGGCCGAAAAAACCATCTCTTCGCCTTTCGCCTTTGGGAGCGCATGTTGCGAAGTGGCCTGGACGTCCCGGCCCTTCTTTGCGTTGGTCGTCTGGGCTGGCGGGCTGAAGAGTTCCTACAGTTCTGCGTCGACAGCGATTTCCTCGGCGGGCGCATCTTGCTTGTCCAAGACGTCAGCGACGTTGAGTTGGTCACTCTTTACAGGGAATGCCTATTCACGCTCTACCCGAGCCTCTACGAAGGCTGGGGACTGCCCGTTGGGGAAAGCCTGTCGAGTGGCAGGATTTGCGTCCTGTCGGACCGCTCTTCGCTCCCCGAGGTGGCCGGATCGCTCGGGGTGTACCTGAACATCGACGACCTCGAAGCTTCTGTTAACACGGTTAGCGATCTCATTGGAGACCCTGGCCGACGGCAAGAACTCGAATTGAAGATCGCTAGAGAGTATCGCCCGGTGACGTGGCAGGGAGTCGGCGAAGCGGTGATCGACGCGTGTCACAAAGCGGCCCGAGTATCGTCGAAGCGCGTCGTTCCTTTGTGGCAGTTCGGAACAGAATACATCTTTAGGGCGCTGGAGGACCCGCCCGAAGGAGTTATGGGACAAGCCATGATGGACCACATCCTCGCGTCGCGGGCACATTCGCTGACCAGCGGTTACGCCAAGCGAGACACGCAGTACGCGGCGCTCGACGCACGAGACGACGGATGGTTTACGCCGGAGAGCTGGGGGTGCTGGACCAGGAATGGTGGTGGCGCCTTGACGATCGGCCTGCCACGAATGCGACTCGATGAATCGGAACACCTCCTCATCTACGCATCAATCCAGTTGCCTGGATACGCGCGGCTTCCGGCACGAGTAGGTCTGCTGATAGGCGACGGCTTTATGGAAACACGCAAGATCGAGACGAACCATAAAGTGGTCGCTTGGAAGGTGCCAATCCGCCTTGTCCAACCCAGCGATGCCGGCGCCCCTGAAGAGACAGTCGTTAAGCTTACCTTCACTAGTCAGATCGAGCGGGAAGTGCGCGAGGAATCAGGTCAGGAAATGCGCGATCTCGGCATCGGCATTAAAAGCCTCATCGTCGTACCAGACGGCGACATCGAAACGCGGCTGCGGATCATGGATCACCTAATTGACCTTGCCCCTACGGTCACAACGCCAAAGGCCGGAGCATGGGGATACAACCTCGACCCGTCGTCCACCGGAACAACTTGATGAAAGCCTACGACGCAGCGTCGCTGGACACATTCGTCGCGGAGGTCGATCGGCTGGGCGGTGTCGAGTCCCCCCTGTTTAGGGAAGCCTTTGCTACTTTCTCATACCGACCTGGGATTGAAGTCGATCAGCTTATCGATCCGTTGTCCGAGGACTATGTGGAGCAGCAAGTCCGCCTTTACAGAGAAATCTCCGGCCGCGATCTCAATCAGGCCGATCACGAGCTGACCCAGTTCGATCTCGAGGCGCACGTGGCGGCTGCCAACCCCTATGCCTCGCCCTATCCCTCCGGCCTCGCGCTGCACCACTTGCGATTGGCAACGGCGCTACACCTAGCCCGGCTGGGACGATCACCTCGTCTCCTCGATATGGGCGCGGGGTGGGGCCTGTCCACCGAGTTCTTTGCCGGCATGGGTTGCCGCACCACGGCGGTCGACATCAACCCGTCCTTCGTGGAGCTGATCAGGCGCCGGCAGCAAAGGAGTAACCTCGCAATTGAGGCGCTCCAGGGATCCTTCGACGACTTCGAGCCAAGTAGCAGTTTCGACGCAGTCTGCTTTTACGAATGCCTACATCACGCGGTCCGGCCGTGGCGATTGATCGAACGGGTACGAAGCTGGTTACGGGAGGGGGGGAAACTGCTCCTCGCCGGTGAGCCCTTTAACGATCTGTACTGGAAGAACTGGGGCCTCCGGCTTGATCCCTTGTCGGTCTACTGCATCCGCAAATTCGGCTGGTATGAAAGCGGCTGGTCGCTACCCTTCCTGACGGCTTGCCTGAATCGCAGTGGCTTCTCGGTGGAGACGGTTGATATTCCGATCGAAGGAGCCGGCATAGCCCTCATCGCCACTAAGATCGCGGGCAACGCCCTCCACCCCGCCAAGGCCTGCCCAGTTGATATCGCGATCACCGATTCGATGACGAGCGGCGATTTTCTCACGCTCGCCGGCTCCCACGAGATCGCGGTGGAGAACGGCGAAGCGCCACAAGTTCTTTCCATGCACGTCAGGAACCACAGACCGAAGGACGTCGTGGTGTCAATATCCGCTACCTCCGAAAGCCGGACGCATACGATCTCTCCCGGGCCTTATGAATTTCGCCTGAAGCTTCGGCCGGGCTTAAACGCCTTCTCGTACCAGGCCGAAACATGGGTGCCGGCTCTGGAACTAGGCAACGACGACCGGCGTCCGCAGTCAGTCCACATCGCGGGATGGGAACTCCTGAGAGCCTAAGGGCTTAATTCAACCGCAATCTCTTCCTCACTCCGGCGACGGAAAGAATACTGGCGAACGCGACGACGGAAGCACATTTCGCGAAATAGACCAAATCGTAATGCGTGACGCTCGATCAGGCGCCGCCGTTGGTCGGCTTGGACCGCTCGAGGCGTTTGCCACTCTGCGCCGCTTTAAGAAGGTGAACCTTCGGAGAGGGGAACACTCCGAAGTGTGCCACGATCACAAAGGACGGTGATAAGTTGGGCCGCCGGTCTGTTGTTAGTGCGCTAGTTCTTTACGCCGAAGAATGTATGCGAGCCGTACCCCCCAGTCGCCATGTCGAGAAGGACCTCCTTGGGCTGCGCCCCGGCATTGGCAATTATGTCTAAGATTTTATGCATTGGCAGTGCGTGCATTTCGAAATCTTCGCCAACCGGATCGCGTGATGCGAGATAGTCCTTTGAGGAGAATTTGTAACCAGGCGTATGCGTCGGCACCTGAAACAGAAAAGCTCCACCGGGACGCAGCTTGCCGAAGACAACGCGCAGAATTTCTGCCATGAGTGGTGGTGGATTATGCTGGAGTACGATGACGGAATAGAAGAAGTCTATACCGCTCAGATCTTCAATCTGCCTGAGATCTCGCAGCAGCATTAAATCGACATGGCCGGAGAGCATCTCCGCGTTCAAGTAGTCTCGAGCGAGATTAAGATTTCCTTCCGATATGTCGACACCGATAACTTTTTGGAAGCGGTTCGCGAGATAGCGTGTGATCCGTCCAACGCCGCACCCGAGCTCGAGGCAGGTGCCCTGAGGCACAACTATCTCGCAGCGCTGCGCGAAGATGTCGATAATTCGATCCGACGAAGCTCCACTAGCATAGAACTCTTCCTTCGAACCCTCGATCGACTTCATACGGAAACGGTCGTGGGAAAGAACCGACCAGTAGGGATCGATCTCCCCGAGAGCCGACCATTGTTCCCGCACGCGATCAAACATCGCATCGAAGACTTCCTTGGAAACGTCAACCTCGATCCCGTTCAAAGGGCGCCCGTAGCCTTTGTTGACCTCGTCGGCAAAGTCGGCCTTCTTAAAGCGGGATTCGGGTGCATTGACAAAATCGCTCAATAATTCCGACGGCGTTCTGAAATGATCGATCTTCTCGTTTATTACTGCCTCGCTCTCGGGATCTCGTCCAAGTATGACCTGATAGGCAGCGACGACCAAGTCGCGCTCGAAGGAATTTTCTCTCTTCGGTCTGTTCGTCATTATCTGGCCTTGCTTGATCGCTTGGGTATTTGAGGTTGCCGGCTCTTTCCTGGAGACATCGAGCCCTATCGGAGCAGGACAATGCCCGACGGCGCGCCGCTCAAGCCGGAGGGTGAGCCAGAGGTCGAATGGTCGGCACAAACAAATTCGGGAGGACTGTTACTCATTTTGGCTTCTCGGGAGAAGTGGCAGAAGGCGCAAAAGACTTTCGTTGCAATGACTCGCCGATTGACGCGGTCCAGCGGGCATAGCGCGGCCTTGTCGCTGATCATGGTTCGCACACCTGCTTGCCGCGGATCACGCCCTGCAAGCCAGCGTTTGCATCAGTCGTGCTACCGTGCAACGTGCCACATCTTGGCCCTCACGATTGAGCTGCTGCGCGACCTTGCACACGCAATAGACACCGAAGTTCTCCTTGAACCGGTGCTGAATCTCTGGCTTCAGATTCTTTCCGCTTCGCACGTGCTGACAACCTGGTTGGGTCTGCGCGCTGGGCTAAAAATCGGGCTGGTCCGGCTAGGCTTCCCGACCTCGCGTTCCGCCGCCTTCACCCGCTCTTCGGGGTATGCGCCTTGCACCCGATCTTGGAAGCAATCAGACACTCTGTCGCCCATTGCGATCCAAGATCAGCCTTGAGATCCAGCACCAGCCGGATCGCACGATCGCGCACCTCGATCGAAAACTTGTTTGCTGTCTTGCCTGCCATGACTCCACTTTCTCAAGAGTTGGAGCCTCCGACAAACATGGGGCGGTTCAGTACCTCCGAAAGCCAGACGCATACGATCTCTCCCGGGCCTTATGTATTTCGCCGGAAGCTTCGGCCGGGCGCTTAAACGCTTTCTCGCACCAAGCCGAAACATGGGCGCCGGCTCTGGAACTAGGCAACGACGACCGGCGTCCGCAGTCAGTCCACATCGCGGGATGGGAACTCCTGAGAGCCTAAGGGCTCAATTCAACCGTACTCTCTTCCTCACTCCGGCGACGGAAAGAATACCGACGAATGCGACGACGAAAGCGCATTGCGCGAAATAGGCGAGATCGTAATGCGTGACAAGCGCGTCTCCAAAGAATCCCGCACGGAAGACCTCGTAGCAGTGCACAAGAGGGTGATAGAGAGCCACCTGCTGGCCCCAGCTCGGCAGCCAGTCGACCATGAAGAAGGCGCCAGAAATCGGGATGTTCAAGTACTGGAACGGCTGCACGAAACGCTCGATAGTCTCCGTTAGCTCGGTAACTGCCGCTAGCATTGCACCGAAGGCCGCACCTATCGCTGCCATCATGAACCATCCGAGCAGAAAAAGATCCCAGCGTGCGATGTCGCCGACCAAGCCAGCAATGTTCAGAACGCTCCAAACTACGAAAAGGGCCGTGGTGGTCGCGATGAACTCCAGAGCTTGGCGAGCGGTGACCAAATCGAAAAGCGTCACTCGCCGGTGGTAGAGCAGCGCCGAGCTACTCCTGAACATGTTCACGACTGGCCCTGTAAGATGGCGCCACAAAGTCAACGGCATGTAGCCGGTGAGCACAATCTCGACGACCTTGATGCCGTTGCGCGACGGTCCGGAAACAGACCAGATGATCATCACGCCGCACGTCAGAATCATCGGCTCGAGAATGGCCCAAGCGAAGCCGATATTGTCGCGGCCGTAGCGCATCATGAGATCGCGCTTCATAAGCGCCGAGATGCTTCGGCCCTGGATCGCCCAGCCCGCCCAGACGGACTCAGCGCTTCGTGCCATGCTCTGAGACTCCGGTAAGAACCAACCAACCAATCATCACGAGGAGGATGTTCCCGCACAGGATGGTCAGCAGCGTCCGCACGCGCTTTGGAAACGCCGGGTAGTCCGGCTCGCTCGGCTCCACCACCCGTGCGAGGTACAACAGCTGCTTTGCGGCTTCAGCCCGTGCCAGGACGAGTTCAGTCTCGGCGTCGCTGAGGGTTTTCTCGGCGAACTGCCGCTCCAGTTTCAGGCGGTCGTACTTGGCGATGCGCGTCGCCAGGCCGGAATCGGACGAGATGCGCCCTCGTTCCTCCTCGATCTGCTTCTGGAGCGCGGAGGCCTTGCGCTGCAGAGCTCCCAGTTGAGGGCTGGCGCTGGTTCCGCTGTGCATCTCGTGGATCCGGGATTGTGTACCGCCCAATTCCGCAGCGAGCTGACCGATCAACTCGGAAAGACGCACGGCGGTCTGGGTAGGGTCGACGATTTGCTCGACGTTACGGAACTCGGTCAGCGCCGCTTGAGCCGCGATCAGCCGGCTCTGGGCGAGCTGCACTTCTGTCAGGGCGCTGCGAATGGCATCGTGCTGGCTCCGCTCATTGAGGCGGTTGACGAGTTCCTCCGCCAAGCCGAGCAATGCCGCGGCGATACGATGGGCGTCCGCGGCTGAGAATGCCCGAACCTTCAGCGTCGAGATACCGGTCTTGTCCGTATGGACCACGCTCACCATCCGCTGGAAGTACCGGTGGAACTCTTCGCTCTCGGGACCGAAAAGCATCGACGGATAGTGGGCAACGAAGTCAAGATCGCTGCCTCGGTATATGTCGCGCAGTTTCATCATGCCCGAGAGACGAGCGATCGCATCGCGAGACGTCATGTATTCCTGAACAACGAAAGCGTCGTCCTGAGAGCGGGCTATACCGAGTTGGACGAGGAATCCCAACGCTCCTGGCATATTCGGGCGCGATGCTGAGCGCACCACAAAGCGGGCCTCCGACTCGTATTGCTCTGCCGCCAGTGCGAATAGATAGAAGGCCGAGATCAGAGTCGGCAACATCAGGAGGAACAAGCGCCAGCGCCGGAGGAACGCCAGCGCCCAGGACCATCGAGCCGAGCCACGACCAATGTCGCTAGCGGACGGTCTACGTGTCGCGGCTAGGTGATCTGCGAGCAAAGACATCTCTCCATCTTCGCCACTCCTCGCGCGTCGGGGCAGTGGCGCAAGACAACGCTTTTGAACGTCTCTGTGAGTGCGATCTTGCATCTAGGACTGGTTGACGCACCAAGGCGGAGGATCCCAGTCGCCGAGGCCGCACCGAAGCGCATCCAAACATATTGGGTGGATGGAACGGTGAACAATTGCGTGACATCCAGTAGCGTGCCCGCTTGCGACTGGCGCGATAATTTCAGAAGTTGCAGCAATGCCCGACGCTTCGCAATTCGCGCCGTACGCCCGCATGCTGCAATTGATGCCGGTATCCGAGGCCGTCAGCGGAGTCTCGGTCGCACCGGCTTCTGAACAGACAATCGAAGCGGCGCGCGCGCGGCGGCCGCATTACCTACTTTCGCTCTTTCTGCTCATAGTGCTGCCGACGTGTCTGACGGCAACGTACCTCTATGGATTTGCGGCCAATCGCTTCGAATCCGAAGCGCGCTTCGTGCTTCGAATGCCTGGACGCTCTGCGAGCGCTCTCGCGGTTCCTACGGCCGTGCAGGGGCAGGGAATGATGCGGTCGAGCGACGATGGATATGTCGTGCAGGATTTCCTGCAATCGCGCGACGCGATGGCTTGGCTCGAGGAGCATGCCGACCTGCAGGCAGCAGTGCGGCGTGCGCCCTGGGATCCGCTGTGGCGTTTTCCGGCAGTGTTGGGGCGCGACACCCAGGAGGCCCTGTTCAAGTATTTCCGAAGGATCGTATCTATTACCTTCGACACGACGACGGGCGTGTCGACGCTCGCCGTCCAGGCTTTCGAACCAGACGATGCCCAGCGCCTTGTCAACGGACTGCTGGCCGCAGCCGAGGGCTTGGTGAATCGCATGAACGAGCGCGCTCGACGCGATGCTATCGGCATTGCCCAAAGTGAGGTCGACCGCCAGAAGCGACGTGCTGAAGATGCGCAGGCCGCGCTGAAGGCTTTCCGCGAGCGCGAACGCCTCATCGATCCCACTCACGCTACGCTCACCGTTCTGGAGACGATCGCCAAGCTCTCGCAGGAAGCAGCCCAAGTCGGTGTCCAGTTGGGCGAATTGACGCGAGCATCGCCTGATGCGCCCCAGATCTCTGGGTTGCGGCTTCGGCGGGCGGCCCTCGAAGAACAGATAGACATTGAGCGCCGACGGCTCGCCGGCGACGCATTGGCGGTGGCGCCGCGAATTGCCGAGTATGAGCGATTGAGCCTCGAGCGCGAGTTCGCAGAGCGCACCTTGATCTCGGCGATGACCATGCTCGAAAGCGCCCGGGTGGAAGCGCTCCGCCAGCAGGTCTACCTGGAGCGAGTAGCAACGCCGAGCAAGCCGGACTATCATGCCTATCCTTGGCGCTTGCTCTGGTGCCTGGTCGCCGCTGTGGGTGGCACCATGGCTTGGCTGATCTGGCGCGTGATCAAGGCCGACGCGCTTCGCCACACCGAGTCCTAGGGGGCCGCATGCCCGATGGAACCTTCCGGCGGCAACCGGACCGCGACAGCCGCGATGGGCCTGGTGATTCTCGCCGCTGCGTCGAAGTCTTAAATGTCTCAAAAGTCTTCCACGGCGCCCACGGCGCCCATACCGCCCTTCAGAACATTTCTTTCCGGGTCTTTGCCGGCGAGCGCATGGGTCTCATGGGGGCTAACGGCTCAGGAAAATCGACCCTTATCAAGATTCTCTCCGGTATACTTGTCCCGTCGGCGGGCGAGGTGCGGCGTGGCCTCAAGCTATCCTGGCCGCTGGCGCTCGGGGGCGGCTTCGACGGAGAGCTCACCGGCTATGACAATGTCCGGTTCCTATGCCGACTCTACGCATTGCCGTTCAAGGAAACCTTTGCCTACGTCGAGGACTTCTCGGAGCTCGGCCAGCACATGTTCCGCCCTGTCCGCTATTACTCGGACGGCATGCGTATGCGGCTGGCCTTCGCGCTGTCGTTAGCGATGGACTTCGAATGTTATCTGATCGATGAGGTCCTGCTGGTCGGTGACCGGCGCTTTCAGATCAAGTGTCATGACGAACTGTTCGGCCGTCGCGGCCATTGCGGCATGATCATGGCCATTCACGACGCCGGTGTAATCAGAGAGTATTGCCAAAGTGCCCTGATTCTTAAGCATGGCCGCGGCCGCCTCGTCACCGACCTCGCCGTCGCAGCAAACATCTATAATCGACTATAGAGCCCGCCTTTTTGCCCGCAAGCTCTCGACAAGCCTCATGGTTGGAGATTTTCTTTCGCGACCGCTGGCGCTCCCCTCGTCGATTTTCAATGGCAGACGGCGCAATGCGGCGCCGCGGAAAATGAGATGGCCCCTAACAAATCCTCTCGCAAAAACTCTGAACTCGACGAAGGTCTCTGCGCTCTCCACGGAGAATTCGAGAGTCTTTTTGGTCCGATTCGCCTCGCCGCACTCCACCGTGGACTGGGCCAGCACCTTACCATCGTATACATCAAGGAAAAGGAGCGCCCCCGCTTCGTCTGCGGCATCCGGCGACAGATAAAGCTCAAACTCCACACGATACCGTCCCGGCAGTACTCTAAGATGCGGACCGAACACGATATGATGGGGCACGTGTGTGCTCAACGGCACAACGGCATGTTCTTCGTAGACAGTGTCTCCTAAGACCGAAAACTGCCGATGACCAACATACGCAGTGGACGCTCCGGTGGTAGACGACCGGAGGCCGGCCCCCGATGCATTAGGTGGGTCCCCAACGGTGGCAGCCGACACCAACGGGTTGAGAAGCGATTCCAGCGTCTCGATATCATACAGCGTGACGAAGTTGTTTTGCGGCTCAAGAGGAAGGTCAAAGTCTGCGAGGGTCAATTGTTGCATCGCAAGCAGCCTGCGATAGTGGGCTTCCTCAGCCGACTTCAACCCATCGCACTCGTCGAAGGATGGCCCGTCCATGGACGGGCGCGATTGGATTTGCTCCGCCGGAAGCAGCGCCCCTGCAAGCGCAGCCTCCAACTGTGAGGCAACAACCGCTGCAGTATACCGAGGAAGGACATGTCGATTCTGCCAATTCGCGAGCGCTTGATCTGCCCCCGGGACCGTGGTGATCGCTGCTATTCCCGAAGCGAAACGACGAATGTCGAAATCGTCATATACAGTCGGATGTCCGTGCATAAGCTCCGCGATAGCCGTGCCACTCCACGCCACGATCGGAACGTTCAACCTCATTGCCTCGTAGATAGGCATCCCGAAGCCTTCGTGCTGTGACAGGCAAAGGAATACTGATGCACGCCGATAGTGCTCCTCGAGCTCGCTCTCCGACACCTCCCCGACGAACCGCACAGGAACATCCAAGCGCTGTGCCAACGCCTGCAGACTACGGAGATGCATATTCGCACCCGCCTCAGCGCGCCCCACGAGCACCAGCTCAATAGGCCGCGTGACAATCCTCTTGAGATGGGCCGCCACCACGATCATATGCGCAAAGCCCTTGTGAGCAACCACTCGCCCGACGAAGAGTACGTTTATCGAGTCCTCCCCGGACCACATTGCGGAGCGCCCGTCGACACGCGCTCTCGGAAGCAAATATCTCGAAGCCGGATACACAACTGAAGTTGGGACGCGACCTGCACCCAGCCATCTCATCTGCTGGCAGGTGAACGCTGAGTTGCACCAGAACTCAACGTTGCTCCGCCTAGAAAGTCGCAGGATCGCTCTGAATCCGCGCGTCGTACGTTCCAGCGAATGCCTCGCTATCCTTCCAAAGAACCAAGGCGGTGTGTTGTTGTGCCATCTGACGACCAACCGCCCGGTGAACCGCGCGAGGAGATCTTCGAACGCCGGCCACCCGTCGCAGAAGTGATAGATCAACACTGCGTTGGCGGATTCGGGCAACACGACCGAAAGCAACGCGGCGTCTTCTATCGGCAAATCCGGGTAGTGCTCGCGATCATACCTTGCCGCGAATAACCGAACATTCAAATGCTCTTTGGCCTGCAGCTGTCGAAACTGATAGACGGCATCGTACCCAATGGAATCGCTCTTTTCGAACAGGCCTTCAACCACAATGAGTACGGAAAGCTGCGTCATTGCAATCACCTTAGTAAGCGCGTCTCTCTCTTACGGCGTACAGAAGACCGGCATACGGATCGAACGGGTTCGTCTGATCGAAGACCGTGAAGCCGTTCCGGTTCAGCTTCTCGATGAGATAGTCCTGATTCTTGCCTGGAGACCAGGCCTTGTGCCACTCGATCATGTATATGACCGGGAGACCGGCGACGTTCGCTCGGTCGAGCGCGTCCAGGATCGGGAATTCGGAGCCCTCGCAGTCGAGTTTGAGTACAATGTCCAGGTCGCTGTGCCTGGCCGCCAACTCCAATACGACCTCAGCGGCATCTCTGATTTCGATTTGTGTTGGCTGACCTTTCGTTGTCCCCTTAATGCTGACATCTATAGAGTGCTCGGCATCGTGGAGAACCACCCGCCTTTCGTTTTGCAGACCAAGGCCAAAGTTCATAGCCTGGATCTTGTCCGAAAGGGTCGGGTTCAACTGGAAATGCGAGACAGCGCGATCGTGGATCGCGCGAAACGGTTCGAAGCCATAGACTTTCTTCACTCTTGGAAACGTCGCGAAGTGGAGCGCCGCTATCCCGGCATTCATTCCGACATCCAACACACAGACATCGCGCCTGGGCGAGAAGCGATAGACGTTTGCCACGAGAATTTCCTGGATCATCTGGAAATCGTCATAGTTGGTGACGTTTAGCTTTATTCCGAGAAAGCTGACCAAAGTTCCTCTCTCATTCGGTCGGACTTCTGCCCCTTTGTTGAAAAGGTCACAGAACTGATCGAAATGCTTCTCGAAGAATGGCGTGTGGGGGCCATCATCGGTGAGGATCGGACTGAAGCGGGATTGTCTATGGATTGAAATGATGCGATCTGCGGCGATGAGCAGGTCCGCAGCACCCGTCGCGTATACCCGAAACTCAAGAGCCATGGCGTCTCTCAGAGAGAAGTCGAGTTTATGCTGCGCTCCTCTTGCCGTCAGTGCCCGGGCGAAGAGGGGCCGCCGCGCGAGCACACGGGTGCCGGCCTCCCCTGTCACGTCAATGTAGGCGCAGATCGAGTTCGGCCGTGCGCCTCGCCGATTCCGCTCCGGGATTTCTATTTCGAATGAGACCGAATAGTCCCCCGGCGGCATCCTGTCGTAGGGTCCATATAGAGCGAACCCCGCCTGATCCCCGGCAGTGGTTATATATGTCTTGCCTTCGACGGTTGTGACCGCTCCTACCGCGGAGTGAACCATCAACAACTCCCTCCTCCAGCAGTCCGGACCGGGTCGAAAGCGGCTCGAACAATGGCATCCGGTCCCCTATTCATTCTCAATCGCCTTACATCCAGGCGGGCGGCGACTGCCACGCCTATCCTATTGCCTCGAGACGAACTTCGATCAGCGCTGCCTGTCCCTCCAACGCGGACTCCTGGCTCGCCAGCCGTATCTCTATCGGAATGAGGAGATCGGTGATTTGAAATTCCAGATCCACCGTGAAGAAGCCGCCTGACTGGACCTCGAAGAAGCCGCGCATCAAACTGTTCGGCGTGACGACCTCGAAGATGAACGGCAGCTTTTCGATGTCGGGACTGAAACCGAAACATCCCGTGGCACGCCAATGGCCGGTCGGTAAAGGCAGATAGGGGCCGTAGAGGAGGATGCGGGCCCGCCCCGCGAGCTCCATCACCAGCGGCAGCGGGTCGCCCATGAGGTCGCCGTTGAGAAAGCATTCCCGCGGCCAAACGATGGCGCGAGGCAACGTCCCGCTTAGCGACGCCCACAGGGGGTCCAGATAACTCGCGACGAGGGGCGAATCGAGCGTCGTGTGGGCCTCCGGTGGCGGCAGCTCTTCGACCCCGGCGGAGTCGATGTCGGTGAGCGACAGCGCACCCGCCAATTCGCTCAGCCAAGCGAGCTGGTCATCACCGACGAGTGTTAGGACCTTGCAACCGCCGCGCGCCACGAGCTCGCGGATGTAGATCGCCCGCTCCGCATCCTGCCGCACTACCTCGTGCCAAGCAGTTGTGTCACGAGTGCTTGCTTGGGCAAGACTTGCTGCATCGACGGCCACCACTGCGTCGACTCCTGCCTGCACCAGTGCATGCAGGGATTCACGATTACCGCGCCCTCCGAGCCTATGTGTCGTCCCCTCGCGCGCTATTCCCGCCAGCGGCCTGAGCCGAGCCAGAACCCGTTCTACCCAAGCTGCGCGCTCCCCCTCCCCGACGATAATGATGTTCATGCCGGTTATGAATTGCTACTTGGCTACGGTCGAAGCCGCTACGACAGTGGCACCGAGGCCGGTAAAGCCCCAAATTATGCTCATGACCTTCTGCAACTCCGCTGCCGGTGCGTTGGACACGAACAAGATGTCCTTGTTGTGCATTGGGAAGCGGCGCGCCAGGAAGAAGCTGTTGGCCTCGCGCATATTGACGCGATAAACGACCGGGACCTCGGCCAGCGGGTTGGGCACCGGTCTCGCGAGTCCGAGTTGATCGTAGTCCTCTGGACGCTCAAAGCGGATGACGAAAACGCCGCCGGGATCCGCACGCATATCGCTCAGGCCCCCAGCGCGCGCAATTGCTTGGTCAAGTGTAATGCCAATCGCATCGAACGGCACGACGGCATTCTGTCCGGTCGCGCCGGCGGCTGTGAAGGTTTGCGGCTCCCGCGTGACCGAGATCAAGTCGCCAGGCCGGACCGGAACGTTTTCGGCCGGATCAGTGAGTAATGCCTGTAACGGAATCCGCGTTGACAGCCCGTCTCGAGAAAGGGTTACAAATGTTTCGTGAGGCGCGGCTTTCGTACCGCCCGCTTGAGCGACGACGTCCAGGATCCGATCGCCTCCCGCGGTAAGCGGCACCCGTGCGCCCGCCGTCACTTCACCTACGACAGTCACCGTATTACTCACATTGCGCGTAACCGTAACTAGCACCTGGGGGTCCAGGGCCTTGTTGGCCAGCGCCCGAACGATGGCCTGCTCGACCTGATAGGGCGTCTGACCCATCACGAGAACCCGACCCGCGAAAGGAACGGTGATTGCACCCTCCGCCCCTACGATCTGTTCCGGAATGCTAGCGCCACGCGTGCCCGCCGCGACTCTGTCGTTGACCGGCGCATTGAACAGTCCACCCGTGCCCGCTTCCCAAATCGTAATCTGTACTTGGTCACCGACACCGATTGTCGGCGCCTTGGCCGGAACACGCAGGCCGAAGCTGCCTCGCAGCGACGCGATTGGCCAACGCGTCATAACTGATACAAGTTCAGCGTTCACATCTACGAGTGCAAAGCGAATTCCATTTGAAGGCGCGGCGTTCCTGGCCGATTCCGCGACTTGTGAAGCCGATGGACCGCTCGTCGGCATAGCCGAGCAGCTCGATAGAACCATGAGGAAGCACAACGCAGCGGGGGATACAACACGGTGTCGGGCCCAAAGACATGTCAGTAACGTCTTACTAAGCATCAAACAGCCTCTTTGGGTGCCTTTCGGACGAGCGACTAGATATCGCGAATGGGCGACGTTTGGGCCGCCTTTACTTCTGCTTGTAAAAGGCGAAGTCCCTCTTCGAGCAGTCCAACCTTGTCGGCCTGAATTCGCAGCCGCGATATTGCACGGCTGTAGCGTTCATCCTGCTCCAGAACGACCCAGCGGTTGTCCCTGAGCCGCTCTACAATACTTCGGATCGCTTGCTCGCTGCATCGCAAATCCCAACTCAATTCCTTGAAAGTCGTCGGCTGCTTCGCCGCATGTTCGGCAAAATACACGCCAAGCAACACGTCGACCGCCATAATCGAATTGGACACTGGCAACATTTTCTTTGTCCATCGGTTGAATGCAATGGCCGCCATTGCGACCTCAGCCAGACGTAACTGTTCGCTAGCAGCGGGCACGTGATCATCGACCCTTCATGCAAGAGACTTGCTCAGGTAGTTGAATAGAGTTTGTAACGCGGTCGTACCAAGGGAACGCCGCATCGCAAATCCAACCGCGTTGCAGACAAGCGCGCGCGCCCAACCACTGCAACGAAATTCTTTTGCGCCTTTTGCTTCTTCACCAGCGCGAACTTTTTTGACACAACATTGCAGATACGTTTGCGGTTGTTTCCCCTTGGAGAAATGCGACAGAGTTCGCGGGTAAACCCCGAGGGCAGCGCGTCAACCGCGCCTCCACCAGGCACGAGCCCGAGCCGGCCTCCTGGGTCTTATCGGATGAAACTATTTCCCGACGCGTCGTAACGCTTAGGTGATCGGCATAGACCCGGTCTCAGCACTCCAGACTTCACAAAGCCCCGCACCCCCAGAAGGTCTAGAGACAGCCAAAGTGTTTTGTGTCGTCCCTCGCACGACGATGATCTGAGGAGTGTAAGATCACCGGCGTGTGGGTTGCGCCGTTCTCGTAGGCTGCTTCAAAACGTGTGCGCTCTCCCGACGTATTCAGTGCCAGGAGGATGAGCAAATCGAATGCGTAACATGGAGATCCACAATACTGCGTTGGGCCGCGAGAGGTGCTCTACAAGCCGAAGGATCGTCTTTGATGTGACTGGTCTTGTTCATTGGTATGCCTATATGCGGAACCCATCCGGTATACAAAAAGTCATGGAGAACGTCTTAGGCAGGCCAATACTAGCGGCACGCGCCGACTGCATCTTCGCCTTTCGACCGATCGGCTCCGACCGATTCTACATCGTCAATCCATCATATATTATGGGTCTCATAAACCCCGGACTTCGCCGTTACTCGATAGCGTGCCTCCGGCGCGTGTTCGCGGAAAGCATGAGAATTGCGACTCCGGCAAGGGTCTGGAATGAGATGCTATCCGATCACATTACTTACTTGGCGATCGGCCGCGGAGGCGCAGCTCGTCATTGGGAGGCAGTGAATTTGGGGCGGTGGCCTGAAAGAGGATCGCTCCTCCGAGCGCTTCCCGACCTAACCGGGGAAGACCTCATCGTCGTACTCGGCGATTTTTGGTGTTATCGGGATCAGACCGAAGCACTTCTTAGACTTAAGTCGAGAAGTGGCGCGAGGTTGATGTTGATGATTCATGACCTATTCCCCATCACCAATCCTGAGTGGACGCACCCCCGCTATGGCAAGGCTTTTTGCGACCAATTGGAGCGTCTCTTCTGCACTGTAGACTTCTGGCTGACGAACTCGCATTACGTGCGCCATCAATTGACAGCCGAATTGCTGCGGCGCGGCATTGATGCTCCCGGTATCAGTGTCTTGCCGATGGGAGGACCAGCACCCGAATCGCATCTCACAGAAGCCGATTTAAACATCGCCCATCTCAAGGCACACGGACTCGTGGGCGGGCAATATTTCTTGTGTGTTGGAACCGTAGAACCTCGAAAAAACTTCGACAACTTGATTGATGCAGTTGTCCAGCTAGGTGACAAGATTAGTTCCCGACGCATGACGTGCGTCATAGTAGGCCGCCCAGGATGGCGCTCGAAATCTCTAGTAGTCCGACTTCGCACCCTAGCTCAGAAGGGTGGCAGCATTCGTTGGGTCGAAAGCGCCGATGATACAGAACTTAGAGCGCTGTACCGCGGCGCAAAATTCTCTGTGGTGCCAAGCCACAACGAAGGGTGGGGTTTGGTGGTTCAGGAGAGCATTCGCCACGGCGTGCCGTGCATCGCGGTTGCGGCGGGTGGATTGCGTGAGGCGGGCCGTGATCTGGCGACCTTTGTGCGATCGGCGAGCGTCGCAGATCTGCGCGATGCCATATCCCGGTTTGTTACTGACAGCGCAGCTGTTTTGCGCGCGCGGCGCAAGATCCGTCATCGACTAGTCAGTGGACCACCCCTCCCCTCTTGGCGCGACGCTGCTGCGTTTCTACTAGAGCGTGCACGCTACTTAGAGTCAGCTGGCACTGGACGCTACCCCGCGAGCAGCCCTAGGCGGGCAGGCAGCCTGGCGGAATAGCTACAGTCTAAGAGGCTTTAGGCCTTTTGAGCAATTGAAGTGTTATGTCCTGCTGTCATCCAAGACTTAGTAACTATTCCCCCGATGTTCGGTAGACGGCGGCCTCTCGCGCGCGAAGCTCCCAAGCGCTATTCGGATTTGACCTGGACGTTCTTGTCGCGGTCGGCGCTGTGACGTTCAGTGCGGCTCTACAGGCTTTTCTCGGGTCGCTTTACGCCTCGAATCCCACACGACTAGTCTTTGCTCGCTTTTGGGGGAACTTTCATCTCTCGAAGGCGGATCGAGCGCGAGACTCTGGCAGTTGGGCTGAAGCCGCCGAGCACTATCAAAACTGTCTTCAAGTGTTCACGCATCGTCATGATTTGTGGATTCAGCTTGGGAACATGCGAAAGGAAGTTGGGGACTTGGAAGGTAGCCGGTCTGCATACGAGGCGGCACTAGCTCTGGCAGCGGACGATTCTGACTTGGCGCTACAGCTCGGTCACTTGACGAAGATTCTCGGACATGTCGATGAGGCGCGCACTTGGTATCATAGAGCACTGGCACTAGATTCGCGGAACGAAAGCGCATTTCAGGAGTTAGCTGCTCTGGGTGAGGACCTGCACACTCTTTCTGCGTTATTGGCACCAAGGCCTGGGCCGGACGCAGAAACTTCTCGACTTAGGCCGTGAGCGGCTCGCGGTTGATCGGACCGTCTGAGCGCGTACGTGGTCGTCACGTACTGTAAGTCGCGATTCTCGTCGAACAGCCGGGCAGCTCACGACCGTCCGCACACATCACAGTCCGAACTGTAGGACGTTATTGCACGGGCGTCAGCGTTTTCACGAGACACAGAACCCGTTGCCAAGCCGCCGCAGGCCCGTCTGTTAGCTCGCACGGTAGTCAAGCTAGCTTCCGCAGTTCAGAGCGAAATGGAGGCGCGGGATCATGAGCGCGCCAAAATGCGATAGACGTCGCGAGCTGGCTTCCGAGGAAAGGAGAAAGCGGGAGGCACTACCGGAAGACGTCGAGATTCTTGAGCGCTCCATTCGGACACGCTGCATTTTAATCGGTCAGACCCTAAACAGCTCGTCCCACTCCGGAGTATAGCACCGGCTCAGAATCCCGCTACGCAGTTGCCACGGGTGATTCGCGTCTGTTAGCGCGAACGCGATAGTGTTGCGGCGAAAGCGGGCGTTAAGCGTGTCCAGCGTCCGCATGCGGGCGAGCGATCGCGGATCGTCGCGCCGACTGAACAGGCCGTCGCCGACGCTCACCGCTCTCACCAGGTCGACCAGCATCACGCAGGCCTTCTCGTAGCGGTAGCCGTCGCGCCAGATGGCGCCCAGGGCGCGGTGCGCCGCCGCGATGAGTTGCCCAGTGTCGGCCGTCGCTACGGGCAGGCGGATGCCGCGCGTGGCCATGTATTGCGAATCCTGCTCTCGGAACGGGTTCGTCTCGAGGAAAACGGAGAGGTGTGCGGTGGCCAGGCCGTGCCGGCGCATTTTGGCCGCCGCCCTCGAGGCGAAGGCTGATACGGCCTCCTCGACGTCGGCCTGCAGCGTGATCGCCTGGCCGAACGTTCGCGACGCCACGACGCCGAACTAGCGGCGCAGGTCTCGCGGGCGCAGCGGGCCACAGAAGGTCTATCCGAACTACGAGGCGCCGGTGATCCGCTCCCTGGCGACGCCCGGCGGCATTGTGTGGGACATCGCGCCAAAGCGCTGGGGTTTCCCGGCACCGCGAGAGGAAGCCCTTCATCTGCAGAAGGCGGCGCCGAAAGATTCGATCGTGCTGTTGCCTGAGCAGAAGAAAGCGGCCTAGCCGGCCGATTCGCGTTGGTAGCCTGCTGGCACCGCAGTTGCGAGCGCACCCCCGCGCGCCACGGCGCCGGCAGCGATCGCAAATGACGTAGTGGTGGCCCAGGATGGTCCACAGCGCGCGGAGCGTTCCGGGCGGGTGTGGCCAAGGGCCGACCATCACGATGTCTTGCCGCCGGCGAACGTGAGCTGCGCGCCATCGTAGGCGCCTGGTTTCGGCCGGGTCTCGATGCCGGAAGCCGCGATCCAGCGCTGCATTGCCTCGGCCTGGTCCGTTGTGGCGAAGTGGATCAGCCTGCAATCCCAGTCCGCCCGCATGCCGGCGACGGAGTACCAACCCACGTGCCCTGCGATGTGATCGGCGGCGGTGTGCCATTCGGCCTTGTTCGCCTCCCGGAAGGGCTCCTCGCGCCGCATGCGGGCAAAGTGGGGCAGGGCTCTAAGTCTTAGCTGGTGGCTGTTCCAGCCGCGCTTCGGTCGGGCCATGTCGATCTCCGGTTGGCTGCGGCCCCACGCCCCGCCGCCCGGTTCTGTCTCGCGCGAGTCCTAGCGCGGGGCCGACCTAGCGACGATTCCGTTCTGTGCATGGCGTCATGTAACCCGCGCGATTCGTCCGCGGCTTGCGGTGCTAGCTACCCTAGGGGTTGCGTGACGGTGCTGCTGTTATCCTAAGACAATCGCTGCCAAAGGCGTGCGAAGATCAGGATCAGCACCAGTGCTTCCGGGGCGCAGTGAATGCGGAAATAGAGACCGCGAGCGGTAACAACCCACTCTACCATTTTGTGTGCCTCTGCTGGTGGGCATGCCTTCGTTGGCATGGCGATCGGCCGGAACTTCAAGAATCGGACTCTGGGAATGCAAGACATTAGCTCATCAACGGC
The DNA here is from genome assembly GCF_965249915.1 of Reyranella sp. Taxonomy (GTDB): domain Bacteria; phylum Pseudomonadota; class Alphaproteobacteria; order Reyranellales; family Reyranellaceae; genus Reyranella. The sequence goes on along the minus strand of NZ_OZ252257.1, from coordinate 5,477,860 downwards.
ACAGCGAATGGTGGTCACAGCTGAAAGAGGTGCAGGCATCGTGGGTGCCGATGGCGCGGAGGTGACTGGCCATTCTAGCGTGTACGGCAAGTACACTGCACACGCGTCTGTCGGCGACGATGCCGATCCGGCCCAGTCATGACCTTGACGACAGCCAGAAGGAAAATGCCCAATGGGGACTATGATCACTCGCGGTTCGGAATGGCATCGATGGGAACCGCATATCCATGCACCCGGGACTATTCTCAACAATCAGTTTGGTGCCACCGATCCCTAGAACTCCTACCTCACCACACTCGAAAGCCTGACACCGGCGGTCGAAGCCATCGCGGTCACAGATTATTACGTTACCGACACCTACGAGAAGTTGCGCAAGCATAAGGCGGCGGGCCGCTTGCCCGGCGTTAAGCTGCTGTTCCCAAACATCGAGTTGCGCCTCGACGTGGCGGCAAAGTCGGGCTTCGTGAACATCCATCTGCTAATCAGCCCCGAGGAACCGAATCACGTAGAAGAGGTGAAGCGCATCCTGAAGCGGCTGCAGTTCGGGGCGCATAATGATCGCTTCGACTGCACGCGCGAAGAGCTGATAAGGCTCGGCAAGCGTTCCGATACCACGATCACCGAAGATGGCGCGGCTCTCCGCCACGGCGCCACGCAGCTCAAGGTCAACTTCGACTAACTGCGTAAGGTGATCCACGAGAGTGAATGGGCGAAGAAGAACATCCTGATCGCCGTCGCCGGAGGCGCTGGCGATGGAACGTCCGGCCTGCGCCAGGCGGCCGACGCAACCGTGCGTCAGGAAATCGAGAAATTCGCCCACATCATCTTTTCGAGCAGCCCGGCGCAGCGTGAATTCTGGCTTGGCCAGCGCGGTGTAACCATCGAGGAGCTGCGTGCACGATATGGTGGCTGCAAACCTTGCCTGCACGGCAGCGACTCCCACGACCAGGAGTCCGTCGGGCAGCCCGCCGACAATCGCTTTTCTTGGGTCAAGGTGCGATCGAATTCGATGCCCTTCGCCAAGCATGCATCGACCCCGAAGGCCGCGCTATGTCGGTGAGCAACCGCCACGCTCGGCTATGCCATCGCAGGTCGTTTCGCACGTCCGAATTGACGGCGCAGAATGGGCTACCACGCCTGCAATCCCTTTCAATCCTGGGCTGGTGGCCATCATCGGAGCGCGCGGTTCAGGAAAGACGGCGCTGGCCGATGTGATTGCCGCGGGGTGCGACGCGATCACGCCGGCCAGTTGGGACGCCGACGAGAACATCAGCCCTTCCTTCCTGGCACGGGCTCGTAAGCTGATCGGTAACGCGGCGACGACGCTCGCCTGGGCCGGCGGCGTGACCATCACCCGCGCTCTAGATGGAAGAGACGCCAACGGCCATATGTCGTTCCCCCGTGCCAGATATCTCTCCCACCAATTCGTTGACGAGCTGTGCTCGGCCAAGGGTGTGTCCGACGGCCTCGTGGACGAGATCGAGCGCGTTATCTTCGAGTCTCATTCATCGGATGACCGGGAGTGGGCGCTCGACTTCGCCGAGTTGCGCGACCAACAGACCGCGCGTTTCACGCAGGCGCGCGAGCGTGAGGCCGAAGCAGCAGACATCTCCGACCGCATCGCCATTGAGTTCGAAAAGGAGAATCTGGTCGCCAGCCTGACGACTCAAGTCGCCCAGAAGAAACAACTGATCGCCGATTACACGGCCGATCGCGCCAAATTGGTGGTCAAGGGACAGAGGCACAGGTCGCCCGCCACGCCCAACTAAGCCAGGTGGCGCAGACGCTCCGGAACAAGATCCAGGCTTACGGCAATCAGCGCCGCACCTTCGTCGCCCTTCAGGACGAGGTTCGTAGTATGCGCGCCACCGGCGCGCCGGAAATGCTGCGGCAGGCCCAGGCGCGGCATTCCAGTAGCGGGCTCGACGCCGCACAGTGGGGAGAATTCCTGCTGATCTACAAGGGTGATGTCGACAAGAGCCTTGCTGCCTATGTCGCGTGGGCGGATGGCGAGGCGAGTAAGCTCAACGGTGTTCCCCCGCCGCTTGGCGATCCTAGAGCCCCATTGGTCGCCGATACGGCCGATCTTTCCACCCTTCCCCTTGCGCCGATCGCCGCAGAAATGACGCGGCTCGAGGCGCTGTTCAGCGCGGACAAGCTTGTTCGAGACCAATACGCCGCGCTCACTTCCCGCATTGCGCAGGAGAATTCGGCGTTTCAGACGTTGGACACCAGACTCACCGACGCGCAGGGCGCAGCGGTGCGTCGAAAGGATCTCCAGACAAAGCGCGACGACACCTACGGCAGGGTCTTCGAGGCTATCATCAACGAGCAAAATGCGCTCGCCGGCCTCTATGCACCGCTGATGGCGCGACTAGCTGTGTCCTCAGGCACACTCAAGAAGCTGAGCTTTTCGGTGCGCAGGATTGCCGATGTCCAGAAATGGGGCGCGTTCGCCTAAGAGGAGCTTCTAGACCGGCGGAAGACTGGTCCATTCTACGGTCGCGGCTCGCTGATCGCGGCCGCTACCGATGCGCTTAAGGGGGCGTGGGAGACTGGCACCGCGGCACAGGTGAAGGCCGCCATAACTAACTTCATGGTGAAATACCTGAAGGCTCTCCTGTCGCATGCACCCTACGCCTCAACGCAACAGGCTGAATTCCGGGCCTGGTCGAAGCGGTTCGCAAACTGGCTTTTCAGCACAGCGCATATCGCGGTCCGGTACGAGATTTCCTACGATGGGGTCGACATTCGGAAACTCTCGCCAGGTACGCACGGCATCTTCCTGCTGCTTCTCTACCTCGCCCTTGATGATTCAGACGACCGACCACTGATCATCGATCAGCCTGAGGAAAATCTCGACCCGAAATCCGTCTTCGACGAGCTCGTGGGCCTGTTCATCGCAGCGAAGGCAAAGCGCCAGGTGATCATGGTGACGCACAGTGCGAACCTGGTCATTAATACGGACGCCGACTAGGTTATTGTCGCTGAATCCGGCCCGCACCCATCGGGGGGTCTTCCACCCATCAGCTACGTTGCCGGCGGTCTGGAAAACACCGAGATCCGGAAAGCGGTCTGCGACATCCTTGAAGGCGGCGAAGCTGCATTCCGCGAGAGAGCCCGCCGCCTTCGCGTCCGCCTCGATCGATAGGATATCCGCGTTTCCCCGCGGACATCGGAGCCGCTGTGTCAGAGGCGGGCCTCTGACAAGCTATCGCCGCTGCGCGGCCGCAGCTTCGCAGAAGCTAAGCGAACGTCCTATGGCCGCTAAGGAGGCTCGCCCGATCTCGCCCACGTCAGAACGAAAGATCATCACAGACGGCGTCGGCGAGAGCTCCGCATCCTTCACGTGCCCGAGGCGGCTGAGAAGGAATCTAGCCTCATATAGCGTAGTAAGGAGCTGCAAGACGGGTTTGCCTTCAAAATGAATGAAATTCGCCATCCGGCCGCTATGATCGGGATACCGCTGTATTTAGCGGCATCGCACATCCACGATTATGTCCTGCAGGCCGATGGGGCCTTCGACGAGACGGTGCGCGGCATCCTCAAATTGAAGGCTGTTGGTCAGCAGGTGGAAATCAGAGTTGTTGTACATCGACAGAACGCTGGGCTTCCAGCACTCGCAGAGTTCATCGGCCGGAATTTGGCATTCGTCGACCATGTCATATTCATGGGCCTCGAGATGACGGGCTTTGCGAAAGCCAACATACTTGATCTGTGGATCGACCCTGTGGACTACCAACATGAACTGTACGAAGCCGCATCTCTGGTCGACGACTTGGGACTGAGGACGTCAATCTATGATCATCAACTCTGCGCAGTGAACCCGCGAGTGCGTTCGCTTGCAGCGCAATCAATCAGCGATTGGAAGAACGAATACATCGACGAGTGCGAGAGCTGCATTTTGCGAAGCTCCTGCGGTGGCTTTTTCGCCACTGGGCGTGTCCGCCGCAGCGATCACATCAAGGCTATTCTGTAGCTGCGTATTGTCGATCGCTACTCTGGATGTCCTGGCCGCGGCGGATGGTGGCATCCTTCAGGCTAGCTCCCGGACAGCTGACATTTGGCGCGTAGGTGCCCGGAGCAATTTTTTTTAGGCGATCTGGCAGACCCTGGTCAAAGTTGGGATCCTGGGTTTTCTGCCAGAATTCGGTGTCGTGTTTGGCCTTATGTTGAACCGTAGCCAGGCGGTCGTAGGCGACCAGCGACGTGGGTAGTCCCACACCATAGCCAGTTACACCTCGCGTCCCCTGCGCCGATGGCGGCAGTGTATTGCTGAAGGGCTTCAATCACGGGCGCGGCTCTTCGCGGAGGCGCGAAACCTCTTCTTCAGCCACATCAGTCGCGCCCGTTTGCGCGCCTCTTCATGAGGATCCGGCGCGGTGTCGGGCTTCGTGCTCGCCGGCGCATCGACTGTGGCAGGTACACGCCTGATCCGAAGAGCCATTAAGTCGCTCAACAGGATCGTAGGCGGGTATCCCTTGAAGTAGGGAAGTTTTCCGCTGAGGCGAAGGCGCTGCACCTTTCGGCGGCTCCACCGCATCCTTTCCGCGGCCTCAGCCTCGGTCAGAACCTCATCCGCGACGTCGGCCGCCTTTGTCGCGCGCGGCGTGTGGGACTGGTCATCTTCGGTAGGCATCGTGTCCTCGAGTTGAAAAGTTCGGGAGCGGCGCAAATTTGTTCGGGCGTCTTACGCGCCCGGTCGCCCCGCGTTTGGAGTGTACCGGGGGCGTGCTTGGCAGGTGGCAGGCACCCAGGTGGCGGGCTCGCGCGGCGCGGCCTGTCGGGCGGCTACGGTCACAATGACGGCCGCAACGCGCCCCGCTCCGAGCCAAGCCTACTGCCGCGCCAAGTCTCGAGCCCTTCGAGCGCCTGACGCGGCCCAGTAGCTGCGGCCAGCGTCGCGGGTGCGACGCTGGCGCCGGCTACTATCTTACGCGTCGCTCGCGGCGATCGTCCTCTCGACCCAATGCACCTGCGCTTGGACAGCCGGCCCGGCCACCGCATGGCCGGCAAAGCGCTGCAGCGTGCGATACGCCACGCCCCTCAGTTTGCCATCGTCGGTGTGCGCAGCAGCGAAGGCAAGATCCTCTGCCGCCTCCTGGATAGCGGCGTTATCAGCGCCCTTAACGACGCGGCGCAGCGCGGTGCAAGCCGCCTCTACATAACGAGCTTCATCGACCATAACGTTCTCCTGTTAGTCCCAATTGGACAGGCCAAACGTCCTGAAAACAGTGTATGTGCGCAAGATAGTAGGTGTACGAACTATCCGATTCTACAACGCGTTGTCAGAACAGCAGGATTTAAGGTTTGTTCGGCGACGTATGCTGCATGTCGGCAACTATTGCGCGGGGGCGTGGCTCGTTTTCATACACGCTTTCGCGCTTTCTTTGAGGTCACGGAGGGACTGGTTATCTCTCCTAGATAGTAGGCAACACACGATCTATTGCCCCGGACGCACACCGACGGGCGCAGGCGGGGCGCAACTGCCAGAAATAGAGCCGATCGGCGCGCCCATCGCGGATCGCGGCGAAGGGAGACCAAGTCAAGCTTGCGTAGGCACCGGCCCCTCGTCGCGCACAACGGCTGGCACTACAAATCGTCGGGAGGGCCGGCCGGCCTGCTGACTCGCAACATCCGCCTCTGGTTTGACCGCTGGGCCGACGGGGCGGCGCAAGCTTGGCAGCCGCGCGGGAGACACTCCGCCGAGCCGGGTGGCGCCGGCGGCGCGCGCCGTACGCGACCGGCTGCCCATTAGAGACCGCTAGCGGCGCGCCCTTCCGATCGGTCAGCACACTGGGGCGCGCGCCGCCGCTTGGAAGCAGCACACGGCGGCGCGAGAAGCTGGGCGGCGTCTGACGATCCAAGACGGCCTCGCATGGCGACTGTGCTGAAACCAGCCGCCGCCCTGAGTGCTAGAGATTTTTAAAGCATTTTCGTCAATCGGCCTGATCGACTTGCCGTCCACAAAGGCCACTTGAAGAGCTCTCGCAAGTTTCTGCTTCGGCCAGCCTCGGCGAGGCGCATCCCGTCTCAGAATCCGCTGTATGGCGTGCCGCCCCGGAAGCGCCGGTTACCGTTTGCGACGCTGATTTGTGGGCGCCGGGTGGCGTCCGCCTGGTCGAGCGCGCCATAGCCCGGCTGCGGCGACCAGCGGCCCGTCGCCTGCCCCAGGCGGTCGAATTGCTGCTGGTCGAAGTTGGGGTCCTGCGCGTAGCGATACAGTTCATCGAGGCGATTGGCGTTCTGCCGCGTCTCGTTCGCTTTGGAGTAGGCGTACAGCTGGCGCGGATCGATCGGGCGGAACATCTCGGCGAGGCTGTCGAACCCCTCTTTGACCCCAGAATCTGAGACAGGCATCGCAGCCTCCTACGGGGTCACCTGGACCGCGTTGTAGCGCGGGCCGAAAAGCCCAGTGTTGTAGTTCCCGATTTGCGACTGCCCTACGCCTGTGCCCGCATAGGCGTTCGCCTTCTCTAGCCCAGCCTGCGTGCCCAGCGCCGACGTGAAAGTCGAGAACAGCTGCCCCAGCGGCTCGTACGTGTCGGGCTGCGTCAGCAGCGACGCGCGGCTCTGTGCGTTCGTCGCGGCGGCGTTCTCGTCGCCTGTCGCGACCACTTGGTTCACAAGGCCAGTGCGCGCATCGGCAACTGCGTTGCGCGCTGAGTTCTCGAAGTCGAGCCCCTTGTCGGCCACCGCGCGCTTGTTGGTGTCGTATAGCTTCGCGAGCTCGGCTTCCTTGCCAGTGCGCGACGTGCTGTTCAGCAGGCCGTTGCGATCGAGATGGAAGGTGAGCTTCTTCCGGGCGTCGGCGAACTGGTCGTCGAGCTGCGGCGTGGCGTAGTCGAGGAATGCCTTGGATCGGCCCTTGAAGTAGTCGTCCGTAAACTGGTTGTCGAAGATGCTGTTGATGTTGCGGATGCCGTCTTGGGTGTCGTTCTGACGGGTCAGTTCCGCATTTCGTGCCGCGATGGAGTCGCCGCTACCGCCCATTGAGATGCACATTTGTGGCTCGCTTAAGCTCCGTGCGCGCTTGGCAGCAGGGGGCCGGTAAATCTGAAACTGCGCTACGACGTCGGGATAATGGCCTGGCGCCCGTAGGTGCTTCGAAGATTGAATTTCAACAGTCGCGCTCTCGCGCCTGTCAGGTTGCGGGATCCCGAGTTCCGCGGTTGTCGGGGTTGTCCATAGTGTACCACGTTGCGTCACTCAAAGACACCATCGCCACCATCCCTTGCGCGCGCTCGGCGCTTCGCCTGGGCTTGGATGCTCTTGATCTCGTGAGCAAGCTGAGCCGGGGTCATCGCATGGGGCTCGATAACCGGATCTTCCTCCGCTCGGGCGAAAGCACCAGCGGCGCGCATGAGCGCCACGACCATCGTGGCCTTGGCTGGTGCCGGCGCCTTCCCGTCCTTGCAGATGCTGATCGCTGTCCGGTACGCGACGTCCAAGCCTTCGGTTTTCACCAGCCGCTGAAACTGCTCGCGGGCCTCCTCGGGGCTGGCGTCTAGCGCCTGCTCGATCGCATCGTCGTCATCGGTCATTGATCGAATCCTCTCCTGTGATCTCTTGCTCGCGGCGAAGCTCCTCCAGGGCAGCTTTGCACTTCCTGAGCTCGGCTATCTCGACCGCCAACTTCTCCTGCTCCGAGTCGGGTGCGGGCGCCGCGGGTGGCGTATTGAACGCGGTGGCAAGTGCGCGATCCCGCCGACGCTGCTCCCGCTCGGCGGGGGTGCCGGGCTTGTGTGTGCGCTGCCACGCCTCGTATCGCACCCGCTCTTCCGGCGTCATCTCAGCGACCCTAGCGGCCTGCTCTGCGCGCCGAAGCGCGATCTTGCGGAGCTTGCGCTCGAGCTTTGCGATCGGCGCGCCGCGCCCTGGCATCTGCACCTTGTGCCAGTCCGCCCCGCGCGGCGTGACGCCGCCATGTAGTCGGCAGCGGCCGTTCTCCAGGCCGGGATTCTCACAAGGCTGGCGATCGCTCTTGCGGGTCGCTCCGCATTTCGGCGCAGCGGCGCGCGCAGCGGCGGCCTGCTGCGATGCAAGGCGCCGCTGTTCGGCCGCTTGGGGAGACTGGCTCCAGGCGCGCTGACCAGGCGTCGTGCCCACAGGCCGGTTCTTTCGGCCCCTCATTGGGCGGTGTCCTTCCGGTATTTCAATTCCACAGGGCTTCTTCCTGTCGAAGACAACCTGTCCAGCCGCTGTATTGGGCGGCCTGGGAGGGTTGGCTGGCTTATCGAGCCAAGCCATCCTCCGTAGGACCGATAAGCTCGATAAGCTCCAAGCCTTGATTTTATTGGGTTTTTTCGGCCCTTGTCGGAAATTCTTGCCGATAAGCCCGACAAGCCCCCTGCCAAAGGGCCCGAAATGCTGCAGCCACTGCGTTTTACGCTTGTCGCCGATAAGCTGCCGATAAGCCCGACAAGTCCGATAAGGCTCATGCCGCACCAGCCACTGGCGCTTCTGCGGTTCTCACCACCCACCAAGGAGATGTCTCCAGATCAGCGTCCTTAGCGACGCGGATGCGGACAACCTGTCCACGGCGGACGAAGCTAGCGCCATTGCCGCCGAGAGCGGCCGTGATATGGGCGGTTACACTGTTACGCGCCTTTGCCTTGCACAATCCGGCGGTCCGCATGCGCTCGCCCATGCCGGGCCACATGTCACCCAGTGCGATCCGGTCGACGGTGCCGAGAAGATCGTCCGCGATCTCTGCGACCGCGACGGCCTGCGCCTTGTCCTTCGCGTCGCCGCCGACTGCCGCGGCAGCCACCAGCGCTCTGTGGTCGATCAACTCGAGGACGGGCGCCCGATCGCCGCCCAGGCGTAGCGCTTCGCGCGGCGGCCCGTCGAAAACGGCTGCCGCTGAGCCGGCAGCGCCCGCCCCGTTGCCCACCGGCGCGCTTACCCGCCTGAAGACCAGGGGCTCGGTCGGCCGCCGGTCGTGGCTGACCTTCGAATAGTCGAGCCGGATCAGCCTGTCGCCGGCGTTTACGCCCCAGTCCTTCTCATCGCCCTGCCCGGTGACGTTGCACAGGGTGAAGGCGCTGCGGACCTTGCCGACGGCGGCGAACCCGCCGCGGCCGGCGCCCATGTCACCCTTCGCGTCGCGCGTCGCCTTGGCGGTGTGATGGACAACTTGGATATTGCAGCCGAGCTTGGTCGCCATGACGGCGAGTGTCTGCATGACGTCGTCCTGGTCGTCGTTGTCGTTCTCCCGCGCGCCGGCGCAGAGGCTGACCTGCGGATCCAGAATGATGAGGACCGCGCCATATTGGCGGGCGACCTGCTCCAGGGTGTCGGCGCCTGGCGCCCGCTGAAGGGCGTCGCGATCGGTGCGTCGCTGCATGATTGTTAGCCGAGGGTGATCGATGCCGCTCCACAGGATGATGGGGTGCGCCATCGCCTCCGGCGTCACGCCGTAATAGCGCTGGGCCGCGGCAAGCCGCCGGCGCATCTCTTCTGCGCGATCTTCGGCGTTGTAGACGATCACGGCGCCCGCCTGGTGCAGCCGCTCGGGGCTGATCGGCGCGCCCGCGACGTCGACGCCGCGCAACAGGCGTTCGTCTCCGGTCGCTACAGCCAGAGCGTCGCGAAGGGCAAACGTCGACTTGGAAATGCCTGGCTCGCCCACGCACTGCGTAACGTCTCCGATAGGAAGTCTCGGCGCGACGAGCCAGCACCGGACGGGCAACGCCTGAGCGTCGACGAGGCCGGTGACGACGCACAGGGGTGGCAAGACGTCGGCGGCGGGCGAGGCCGGCGCTGGGGCCGGGGCTGCACCCGAAGCGAACCACTCGTCGGCGACCGGCCGTGCCTTCGTCTTAGCCAGGGCGCGCGCAACCGTTCCTGCGGCGTAGCTGGCGCCGTAGCCTTGGCCGTCCTTTTCCTCGAGCTTACTGGGGGCGATCGCGAAGACCGCCTGAGCGAGCTCGGTAGGGTCCCGCAGCCCATCCTCCGCGAGGCGTGCCGCGATGGCGTAGTCCCGTGCAGAGCGGTCGACGTCGCGCGCAAGCAATGCCTCAAGCCGAGACCAAGTGTCCCGCAACGTCGCCACACGGGCGGCAACGTTCGGCGGAAGCTCTTCAGGCCGGCCGCACACGCCAATGACGGCGTCGTAGTCGATCCCGCACGCTCCAGTGTCCGGGCGGTCCGCCTCTGGCAGCGGCGCCGCCAGCATCGCTAGCGTCTCCAGACTGTAGCGGGCGGCAGGGTCGTGCCTCAGGAGCGTTGCGACGCTCGGCCGGCGGCCCTTTGCTCGCTTCTTGGCGTCGGGCCAGTTTGTCGTAAACGGAATCCTGAAGAGATGGTCTATGGAGTGGGTCTTATCTGACCCGACCAGGCGACCGAGCGCCTTCGATTGGCACTCTACCGTCGCACAAGTCTCGGGCGTGTTCGGCAATGGCTCCTTGAGGAGCCAAATCATCTGAACGCCGTTGCCGCTGTCGATGATGGTGGTGGGCGGCGCGAGGAAGTTTCCCGCCCACTCGTTCGCGAGAGCCAGTAGCCTAGCGCGCTCGCGATCGTAGCCGCCCTCTGTGGCTTCTTCTTCCTCCCGCGGGTCGAGGTCCAACACGACGCCACGAATCACCGCTACATCAACCTTTTTGAGCCTCCCGGCCTTGCCCATACGGGCACCCTTCGGCTTCGGCTCGTTCAGGGAGAAGTGCAGATTAGCGGTGGCGTTGTTTTCTGCGAGCCACGCTCGGCACACGTCCCGCTGTGTCGACATTCTTGGAAAGGCGCCAACCAGGCCGCCGTCCGGGACGATCCGAGCGAGAGCAACGGTCCCGCGGTCAACGAGGGTGGACAGGAAGTCGGCCGCGCGGTCGTAGTCGACCGCCGGCGCGGCTTGTGTTAGGATGGACATCTTCAATCCAATCAGACTTTACGGCGTCGCTGGCTGCAGGCCTCGACGCCGTTTCTCTGTGATGAGGCCGGCGCGTAGGCGTCGGATGGTTGCGCGTGGCGAGCGCGCGACGGTCGCCTACAGACAAGGACAGTCGATCGGACAGGCTAAGAAGTTTGCTGCAGTGGTCCTGCGCTCAGCGCCAACAGAGCGACGAACGACCCTAGACTGATGTTGTAGTTCAACAGCTTGGAGGCGAAGTCGCGGGCCGGCAGAGGGACGGCGTCGGTCAGGGCCAGTCCTATGGCTTCAACCGCGGTGCAGGCCAGCATAGCGCGCAAATCGACTAGATCGCCTCGCGGCGTGATCGGATGCGAGTCGAAATTCTGGAGGACGGGCATCGAGTATGGGCCAGGAAGCACCCGGACGTAATAGCGCCCCTCCAACACAGTGACGTGTGAGGCCATTTCGAGCAGCTGCTCAGCCGGAAGCTCGGCCGCAGTCGCAAACCCGCACCGCCGCCGCAGCTGGTCGGCGAAGCCGACTTCGCGCAAGCCGTTGTAGGCGGCGAGATCCAGGATCGCCCGCCCCGGCATAACCGACACCAACTTTTTGAACGTGAAGGCGAGTGTCGCGGCGACGACGTTGAAACCTGGCTCCGGTGCGTATATCTCTGCCAAGACACCGCACGGCAGCTCCGGCATTGCGTTGCGGTCGGGCAGAGATACAGAGGTCTCGGTCCAGCTTGGCACTGGCCCAAAGGCGGCGCCCCGTCGGGGTAGAGCGGCCGTCGGCGATAGCTCGACGTGGCCCGCGGTCCGAACGACGCCCGCGCCTTCTATGCGCTCTAGGAGCCGAGTGATTGCATGGGCCTGCTCCGCATCCCAGCCGCTGCCGGCGCTATAACGGAGGGTCGCCAAGACGAGCGGGTCGGTCGGCGCCGTCCGGTCGCCGCTCATGCGAACTGATAGGCTTGCGGCAGGGCTCATGTGGAGGCGCTATCGTTCGGAGAGACCGGCAGGTTTGCCCACCGCCAATACACCTCGATCGATAGATGGTCTGCTGTCGTCAGCGCTACTTCGACCAAGTCGCGCTCCTCGCGACCAGCCTTCGCATGGCGTGCCTGAGACCACCGAACTAGCTTTTCCACGTCGTTCTGGGAAATGCCGGGCCCGAGGGCTTTTGCTGCCTCGGCGCAGACGTTTGCGTCGCTGCGCGGGTCCTGAGCGCGGTTCGCGAATTTCCGGCACGCGAGGAAGTGTGCATAGGCAAGGTGGGCGCCTAGCGGGTAGCTCCGGGCTGTCGGCCGGGCAGACCGCTTCATGAGTGCGAGAATGGCGAACTTAGCGAGGTGTGTCTCGCTCGCGAGCAAATGCAGCAACCAAGGCGGGCGCGGCCCATCCGACGGCATCCCCAGCGCGACGATTCGTTTCTCGGTGTCCGCGGATGCTGCATCGAGCAATCGCTGCATCGTCACCACTTCCGGCTCTGCCTTTTCACGAACGACGTCACACCAGCGGACGAGGGCAGAGCCTTGCGGCGGGTTGCGGAAAACGCCCGGCAGGGCGGCGCGCGTGCTCAAGCGGCACACACACGCCGCGCCGCCTGGGCGGCATGAGCTGTCCGACCTTGTGCTGCCGGAGACCAAGGCTCGGCACCGTCAACGAAGTTATTCAGGCTCAGCGTTGTGACGAGTGTGCGCCCCTCGAGCCGGCGGAACTCCAGCCGCGCTTCTGACTGGGCTCGATATAGGCTGGCGACAGAAACCCCGGAGATGCGGCTGGCCGACTGGAGCGTCTGGTATTCGGTCTTGCGCCAGTCCTGTTCGTCGACTCGAGGCGTAGCCGGCAGCGCCTGAGCAACCTTCGCCGGCCGGTCGGTTGGCTTACGTGCCGCCCGATTCGCGGCAGTGATCCTTTGCATCGTTCACTCCTGACTTTCGTGAGGCAGAGGAACGATAACAGAATATAACCCCTAAGTCATTGAAATTGCTACGTATATCGCCTGTATGTCGAGCGTATATCATTAATTTTCTTCATCTGATCACAGCGGGAAAATTTGGAGATTCCACGGGCTTGGCGAACGTCAGAGCTGCACGGCGCGCTAGATCTTCTGTTGCATCGACAATGAACGCCGCATAGTGCGCCTCTATCATTTCGATCGAAGTGTCGTGCAAAGCTGCCACCAGACGCACCGGCAACATCGCTTTCAGGCCGCGGACGATGGAACTGTGCCGTAGCGCATACATCACGGTGTCAGCAGGGACGCCAGCGCGCGCGACTGCTGCCGGCCACCACCGGTCGGCCTCGTGCGCCCACCCCCACGCACGGCGCGTATCGCGCCCCCACGCGCCTTTGCCAGTGCGACGGAAAGACCAGCGTTCGAGCAAAGGCTCCTCTGCTGCACGCCCCTGTGTCGCCGGCACAAGACGAGCTATCACGTCTTCGGTGAGGGGGATTGCCACAGGTGGCTTAACGCGCTGGGTGCGGCCCTTTACTGAGCCAGGCATCATGATTCTCGACTGCGGTGCTTGCAGAGCCAACACTGTGGCTTTCCGCGCCTGTGAATGACGCGCACCTGTTGCCGCCAAGGTCAAGACGAGCCGACCGAAGTCGCCCGACTCATCAACCTCAAAAGCCGCCTCCACAAGCGCGCTGACTTGGGTGTCTGTCAGCAACTGCCGGCGTGCTTGCGTAGATGCGTCGAGCGCCTTCGTGCCAAATTTGATTTCTTGGAAGATGTGAGCTGGCAATTGTCGTCGATGCTTGGTCGCGGCAGCGTAGAGCGCCGCGCGCAGGTCATTCAGGAGCCGATTGATCGAAGACGGGGCCATACCCGAGCCCTCAACAAGTCCGGCGACCAGTTCTTCAATATTGGGGGCGCGCAGCTTGGCTAACTTTGTCCGGCAGAACTCAGCGTGACCCAGGACGTGCCTCTTTAGCCGCGCCCTCGCGTTGGCACCGTCATTTTCTGACCTCTTCTTTCGCACCAAAATGTAGGTCTCAACGGCGCTCCCGACAGTCGGCTCGGCAGCCGCTCGCTCAGTATCGGCCGACGTTTCCAAGACTTCTTGCTGGCGACTGCTCCACTCCAGGGCGCGCGCAACTGCAGCCTTGAAGCCGATCGCATCTGCGGCCGCCGGCGCATCATCTGCACGTCCGATGCGCTCTTCAGCGCGACCGCCGAAAGCAATTGTCTTTGCAATCCAAACTCCGGCGCCAGTCCTGCTGCGGCGGTAGCCCAGAGACACCCCGCCTCGTCCACCGGAAATTCCTACCCAATACGGATTTTTGCGAGCCATAAGACGTGTACGCTTGGCCGGAGTATCTATCTCAACTGACTTCATGCCGTCCCACTCCTGCTTCCCACTTTGAGGTCCGGGATGCTCATGAAAATGATAACTTCGCCCCCACAAAATGCTAGGTTTCACAGGCATCCGGAGCCTCCACGATAGGAATTATGATGCCTCTCCTCGGCAAGGGAATGCTGCTCACGTTCACCGACGTGTCGGCGCGGGACGAGCGCGACTACAACGAGTGGTACAATCGCGAGCACATCGACGATCGCGTGAACCTGCCGGGATTCCACCGTGGCCGACGCTACGCCGCGGTGCGCGGCACGCCGAGATATCTCGCCGTCTACGAATGCGACACCGTCGCCATCCTGGGCACGCCGAACTATCTGCAGACGCTGGACAACCAGACGCCGTGGAGCCAGGCGGTGATGGCGCGCTTCACCCATTTCAAGCGGCTGACGCTGCGCATCCAGGTCGACCAGACGCATGGCGTTGGGGCTGCGCTGGCGACGGTCCGCTTCGTGCCCGATCCGCGCCGCCGCAAGGCGCTGGTCGACTTTCTCTCCACGCAGATCCTGCCGAAGCTGATCGCGCGGCCGGGCGTCCTGGGCGCGGCGGTCGGCGAAAACGACCTGGAGGTGATGCATGCCCCCCTGCAGGACAAGAGCATGGATCATCCCAGGGCCGACGAGTCCGAATGGGTCGTTCTGATCGAGGGGGCCGACACGGCGGCCGTCGGCGCCGCCGCACGTGCCCTGTTCACAACGTCGCGACTGCGGCCCTTCGGGGTCGAGGCGGCGCCCGCGATCGCCACCTGGCGATTCCTGTTCGGCAACCAGCGATGACGTATCTTTGACCCGCTGTTGATCGCGCAATCGAATAGGGTCGCCCGCGTGTCCAATCAGCGTATCATCTTCTGGCTGAGGCTCGCGACGCTGGTCGCCCTCTCCCTGCCCGCCCTCGATCTGGCCTGGCGCTGGTACAGCGGCGATCTCGATCCACGCCCCGTGACGCTCGCCACGCATGCCACCGGCGACTGGGCGGTCGCGTTCCTGCTGGTCTCGCTGGCGCTGACGCCGGCGCGCGCGGTCTTCGACTGGTCGCCGCTGATCCATATCCGGCGCAGGGTCGGCGTCGCGGCCGCGCTCTATGCCACAGCCCACCTGCTGATCTACGTGCTCGATCAGAAATGGAACCTGATCGTCGTCGCCACGGAGATCGTGAAGCGCTTCTACCTCACCATCGGCTTCGTGGCCCTCCTCGCTTTGGTGGCGTTGGCGATCACCTCGACCAATGGCTGGCAGAAGCGGCTGAAGCGCAACTGGAAGCGCCTGCACTGGCTGGTCTATCCGGCCGTCGCGCTGGCGCTTCTGCACTTCTTCATCCAGTCCAAGGTCAAGATCGGCGAGGCCGCCTTCGCCGCCGGCCTGTTCGTCTGGCTGATGCTGTGGCGCGTGCTGCCCGTGCGACTGCGCACGAGCTTCGCGGGCCTGTTCCTGCTGGCCGCCGCCGCCACGCTGATCACGGCCGGCTTCGAGGCATCGTGGTACGGGCTGGTGAACAAGATCGATCCGATGCGCGTGCTGGCCGCCAACCTCGATCCCGAACTGGTGCCGCGTCCCGCACAGAAGGTGCTGGCGGTTTCCCTGCTGGCGATCGTGCTGGTCGCGTTGCGCCGCGGACTCGCTGCGGCGACCGGGCTCTGGACGCAGCGCTATATCCGAAGGACTATATCGCCTTCCTGATCGGAAGAGGACATGACTCCGGACGAATGGACGGCCGTACGGCTGAGCCTCCTGATCGCCACGACGGCGACGCTCTGCAGCCTGCCGTTCGGCATCGCCATCGCCTGGCTGCTGGCGCGCCGACGCTTCTGGGGCAAGAGCCTGCTCGACACGCTGGTCCACCTGCCGCTGATCCTGCCGCCCGTCGTGACCGGCTACCTGCTGCTCCTGTCCTTCGGCCGGCGCGGCCCGATCGGCGGCTTCCTGGCCGAGGAATTCGGCATCGTCTTCTCCTTCCGCTGGACCGGCGCGGCGCTGGCCTGCGCCGTCATGGGCTTTCCGCTACTGGTGCGTGCCATCCGCCTGTCCATCGAGGCCGTCGACCAGCGGCTCGAAGCGGCCGCGGGCACCCTGGGCGCTCATCCGCTCTGGGTCTTCGCGACCATTACGCTGCCGCTCTGCCTGCCCGGTATCATCGCCGGGGCGATCCTGGCCTTTGCCAAGTCGATGGGCGAGTTCGGCGCCACCATCACCTTCGTGTCCAACATACCGGGCGAGACGCAGACGCTGCCGGCCTTGATCTACACGCTCACCCAGGTGCCGGGGGGCGACGCCGCCGCGATGCGCCTCACCCTGGTGTCGATCGCCATCTCGATGCTCGCGCTGCTGGGGTCCGAGCTCCTGGCCAAGCGGATCGGCGCGCGGCGGCAGACGGCATGAGCCTCGAGGTCGACATCGACCACAGGCGCGGCGCCTTCAGGCTCCAGGCGCGCTTCACGGCGGCGCCGGGACTGACGGCGCTGTTCGGCCGCTCGGGTTCCGGCAAGACCAGCCTGGTCAGCATCGTGGGCGGTCTGATCCGCCCCGACCGGGGCCGCGTCACGATCGACGGTCAGACCCTCGTCGACACCGAACGCGGCCTCTTCGTGCCCGCACACAAACGGCGCATCGGCTATGTCTTCCAGGACAGCCGCCTGTTCCCGCATCTCAGCGTGCGCCGCAACCTGCTCTACGGGCGCTGGTTCGCGCGCGGCAGCGGCGGCGCGACGGCCGATCTCGGCTCGGTGGTCGAACTGCTGGGCATCGGCCATCTGCTGGAGCGTCAGCCTGAGTCGCTGTCGGGCGGCGAGAAGCAGCGTGTCGCCATCGGCCGGGCCCTGCTCGCGCGGCCGCGGCTGCTCCTGATGGACGAGCCGCTGGCCTCGCTCGACGAAGCGCGGCGCGCCGAGATCCTGCCTTACATCGAGCGGCTGCGCGACGAAGCCGGCGTCCCCCTCCTCTATGTCAGCCACTCGGTCGCCGAGGTGGCCCGGCTCGCCACGACGGTGGTGATCATGTCCGAAGGCGCGGTGACGGCGGTCGGGACGGTGCAGGACATGCTGCCGATGGCCGATGCTGCCGACGGCGGCGCGGTGCTGGACGCCCGGATCGTCCGCCACGACGAGACGTTCCACCTCTCGGTCCTGGAAAGCGCCGCGGGCGAGCTGCAGGTGCCGCGCCTCGATGCGCCGGTCGGCGCGCCGGTCCGTGCCTATATCCGCTCCCGTGACGTGATGCTGAGCCTGCAGCCGCCCGTGGACATCAGCGCGCTGAACGTGCTGGCCGGGCGCATCGCTTCCATTTCCCCGACGACCCGTGCGCAGGCCGATGTCCGCCTGGACTGCAACGGCGCCGTCCTGGTGGCCCGGCTGACCGCCAAATCGGTCGATCGGCTGGCCCTCTTCCCCGGGCGGCCGGTTTACGCGGTCGTCAAGAGCGTGTCATTCGAACGCAGTTAAGTGCGCTAGACTGACGGTGGGCACCCGGCCCGCCAATGAAGCCTGAGGGAACCGAATGAAATCGATGCCGCTGCCGCTCACGCCGCGATTCATCACCTGGACGCTGGCGACGACCTTCGCCGTGCTGCTCGGCGCCGCCTGGGCCGTCGATCCGCGCTCGTGGTGGATCGGCGTCGGGTTCGTCCTTGCCCTCTTCCTGGCCCTCGTCGGCCTCTACGACTATTTCCAGACCAAGCACGCGGTGCTGCGCAACTACCCCATCGCGGCGCACATGCGCTTCATCTTCGAGGCGATCCGGCCCGAGATGCGCCAGTATTTCTTCGAAGGCGAGAAGGACGGCCTGCCGTTCCCGCGCGACCGGCGCGCCATCGTCTATCAGCGCGCCAAGCTGGTGCTCGACGTGCGGCCCTTCGGCACCAACTACGACGTCTATGCCGAGGGCTACGAGTGGATGACGCACTCGATCTCGCCCACGCCCGTGAGCAAGGAGCCGTTCCGCATCTCCATCGGCGGGCCGGACTGCACGCAGCCCTATTCCGCGTCGATCTTCAACATCTCCGCGATGAGCTTCGGCGCGCTCAGCGCCAACGCCATCCGCGCCCTGAACGGCGGCGCCAAACTGGGCGGCTTCGCACACGATACCGGCGAGGGCGGCTACAGCCCCTACCACCGCGAGGGCGGCGGCGACATCATCTGGGAAATCGGCTCCGGCTACTTCGGCGCGCGCAATCCCGACGGCACCTTCTCGCCGGAGAAATTCGCCGCCGGTGCCGCCAACCCGCAGGTCAAGATGGTCGAGCTGAAGCTCAGCCAGGGCGCCAAGCCGGGCCATGGCGGCGTGCTGCCCGGTCCCAAGGTCAGCGAGGAGATCGCCCTGACGCGCGGCGTGCCGGTCGGCAAGGATTGCATCTCGCCGTCGCACCACACCGCCTTCACGACGCCGATCGAGATGATGCAGTTCATCGCCGAGATGCGTCGCCTGTCGGGCGGCAAGCCGGCCGGCTTCAAGCTCTGCGTCGGTCACGAATGGGAATTCCTGGCGATCTGCAAGGCGATGCTGCAGACCGGCATCTATCCCGATTTCATCGTCGTCGACGGCAAGGAGGGTGGCACCGGCGCCGCGCCGATGGAGTTCCTCGATCATGTCGGCAAGCCGATGCGTCAGGGCCTGCATCTCGTGCACAACGCCCTGGTGGGTATCGGCGCGCGCCACCGGATCAAGATCGGCGCCGCCGGCAAGATCATCACGGCCTTCGACATCATCCGCGCGATGGCGCTGGGGGCGGACTGGTGCAATTCGGCGCGCGGCTTCATG
This sequence comes from Reyranella sp., assembly GCF_965249915.1. Classification (GTDB taxonomy): domain Bacteria; phylum Pseudomonadota; class Alphaproteobacteria; order Reyranellales; family Reyranellaceae; genus Reyranella. The sequence goes on along the minus strand of NZ_OZ252257.1, from coordinate 5,458,899 downwards.
TTCGCGGTCGGCTGCATCCAGTCGCAGTCCTGCCACACCGACCGCTGTCCGACCGGCGTGGCCACGCAGGACCCGACCCGCCAGCGCGCCCTGGTGGTGCCCGACAAGATGGAGCGGGTGGCGAACTTCCACCGTGCCACCCTGCAGGAGCTGGCCGAGCTCACCGCCGCCGCGGGCCTCGACCATCCCATCGACTTCAAGCCCATCCATATCACCCGACGTGTCTCGCCGAGCGTCGTGGCGACCTATGCCGACCTGTATCCGGCGCTGGCCGAGGGCGAGCTCGTGTCGGGGACCAGCGACAAGCGTTGGCGGCGGGCCTGGGACATGGCCCATGCCAATTCGTTCCGCGCGACGGCCTGAGCGAGCGCAAATCTGTTGCGAATCCTCTTTGGTTGGCCCAGCAATTGGCCAACCAAAGAGGAAACGACCATGACTGCTCCGTTCGACTTCGCGCCCCTGCTGGCGCCCGGCACACCCGCACCCGCCGCGAAGTGGAACGGATTCCCCAAGTACAACTTCATCGGCGGCCACAACGACGCCGGCAACGTGCCGGTGCAGGCGCTGATCGACGCGGCCACGGCGGTGCTGACGCGCGAGGGCGCGACGCTCGCGACCTACGGCCTGAACAGCGGCCCGCTGGGCTACAAGCCGCTGCGCGAGTTTCTCTCGGCCAAGCTCAAGGACCATGCCGGCATCGAGTGCGCCTCGGACGAGATCCTGATCACCTCGGGCTCGATGCAGGGCCTCGATTTGATCAACAGCCTGCTGGTGACGCGGGGCGATACCGTCATCATCGAGCAGGAGACCTATGGCGGCGCGCTGACCAAGCTGAACAAGCTCGGCGCCAATGTGGTCGGCATCCCGCTCGACGGCGAGGGGCTGCGGCTCGACGTGCTGAAGCAGAAGCTCGAGGAGCTGAAGCAGAAGGGCATCAAGCCCAAGTACATCTACACGATCCCGACGGTGCAGAATCCGACCGGCGCCATCATGGGCGAGGCGCGCCGCGCCGAGCTGCTGAAGATCGCCGCCGAGTACGGCGTGATGATCTTCGAGGACGAGTGCTATTCCGACCTGATCTGGAGCGGCAAGCGCCCGCGCTCGCTCTACGCCATGGCCAAGGGCGAAGGCGTCATCTTCATCGGTTCCTTCTCCAAGTCGATCGCACCGGCGCTGCGCGTCGGCTACATCGTGGCCAAGTGGGAAATCCTCGGCCGCATCCTCGGACTCAAGCAGGACGCGGGATCCGGCGCCCTCGAACAGATGGTGCTGGCGGAGTTCTGCAGCCAGCATTTCGCCAACCACGTGCCGAAGCTCAACAAGACCCTGGCAGCCAAGCTGCAGGTCCTGCGCGAGGCACTGGCCGAGCAATTCGGCACCGCCGCCGAGTTCGGCGATCCCGAGGGCGGCATCTATCTCTGGATCAAGCTGCCGGACCAAGTGGACACGACGAAGCTCGCCCAGGCCGCCCTCGCGGCCGGCGTCTCGCTCAATCCCGGCCAGGAATGGTCGACCAACAAGGACTATGCCCGCTCGCGCCTGCGGCTGTGCTTCGCCAATCCCGAGCCCGAGACGATCCGCAAGGGCGTCGAAGTCCTGGCCGAGGTGTGCCGCCGCGAATTCGGCGTACCGCTGCGCTCGTCCAACGTCGAGAAGAAGTAACTCTTCCTTCGTAATCGGAAACGATCAATGGAGCGCGCAACTCCAGTTGCGCTCATCCTTTGTCCAGCGACGAAGCTTGAGCGCCACTGGAGTGGCGCGCTCCATTGCGAGGCTTAGGCCTCACATCTCCTGCGGCACCATCACCATCCACGAGACGCCGAACTTGTCGGCGACGCAGCCGAAGCGCGGCGAGAAGAACGTCTTGCCGATCGGCATCTGGATCTGGCCCTCCCTGGCCAGCGCCTCGAAGGCCTTGTCGGCCTCCGCTTCGGTCGCGACATCGAGGGCCAGCGAAAAGCCCTGAAAGTTCGTCTTGCCGTCGCTCGACATGCCGTCGGAGCACATGATCATCGCCTCGCCGATCCGCAGGCTGGCATGCATCACCGCCTCGGGGTCGACCTTCATGTGTTCCGCCGCGCCAGTATCGGGATTCTCCCTGAAGCGCATCATCATCTCGACCTTGGCGCCGAGCTTCTCCTGATAGAAGGCCAGCGCCTCCTCGCAGCGGCCATTGAAAAACAGATAGGGCTGGATCGCCATGTCATCCTCCTTGGCTAAGGGTTCCGCTCGAACTCGGTATCGATCTGGATCTGGATGGGGTCGGTGAAGAGCGACGGCAGCCCGTAATCCTGCGGATTGATCGTCGCAACGGCATGGACGCCGAGGCGCGGCTTGCCTTCGAAGCCCTTGCCCGCGCCGCCCAGCTCGACGTCGAAGGTGACGGGCCGGGTCTTGCCCATCAGCGTGAACTGCCCCTCGACCTTGCCGCGCGTCTTGTCGACCGGCTTGAACGACGTCGAGACGAAGGTGGCTTCGGGAAAGGCCTTGGACTTCAGGAAATTGTCGCCCGCCAGTTCCTCGGCGAAACCTTTCACGTTGGTCGCGATGGAAGCGGTCTCGACCGAGGCCGAGAGCTTCGACTTCTCGATCGCCGCGGGATCCCAGGTGAGCGAGCCTTTCGCCCGATCGAAGCGGAAGACGCTCTGCGAATAGCCGATATGGGAAACGCGAACGATCACCGCGGTGTGCTGCTCGTCGAGCGTATAGGTGCCGGCCGTCGCCAATGCGATGTCGCGCTCGCCGGCGAAGACTCCCGGCGGCAGCGTTCCCGGTGCCGGCGTCTGGGCCAGCGCGGCTGTCGAGCCCATCACGAGAGCGACGGCAAGCGTGCGCAACATGCGGTTCATATGGATCCTCCTCGACAAGTGTGTGTTCACTTCTCGACGACGGTCTTCAGCTTTGCCAATCCTGCCGCAAAATCCCGGCCGATCATGTCGTCCATGTCCATGAAGGTGCCGACCAGCTTGGTCATGAAGGTGCTGGGACCGTACATCGCCCAGGTGACAATCGTCTGGCCGCCCTTCGGTTCCACGGTCAGCTCGGCCATGTTGTGACCTTCGAAGGGCTTGAGGAAGTCGAGCTTGATCACCACCCTGTGCGGCGGCGTCGAATCGACGATCTCCATGCGGCCCTTGCCGACTTGGTCGTTGCCGTCCCATTCGTAGACGGCGCCCTTGCCGCTTTCGGCGCCGCTGTAGGTGCGCTTCATCGCCGGGTCGCGGCCCTCGTAGGGCGACCATTCGGTCCAGCGCTTCAGCCCGTCGATGTAGGGAAAGATCTTCTCAGGCGGCGCGTTCAGGCTCGCCGAACGCTCGACGCGAAACGAATCCGGCCTCGTCGCGGCATAGATCAGAATCGCCGCAATGCTTGCCAGGACGACGGCAACGACGATCGTCAGGAACTTGCGCATTCGGGCCTCGCGTCCCGTTAGTTAACCAATAAGTTAACACTTAGGGCGATACGATAGCTCTCGTCAATGATCTATGGCCATGGTCCGGCGCTGGGGGCGCGGCCCTCCTGTGGCGCGTCTTCCTTGGCAGCAAGAGAAGATCGCGCGACCGGAGTCGCTCGCAGCAAAATTGACCCTGAGTCAGGCCAGCGCGAAGCCCTCGTAGCCGTTGGCCACGACTCTCTCGCAGGCCTGGATGTAGGCCGGCAGGCCGCCGATATAGGGCATGAAAACGCGCGGCTTGCCGGGAATGTTGGCGCCGACATACCAGGAGCTGCAGGTCGAGCGCAGGGTGATGTTGGACACGTCGCCGACATGGCCGACCCATTCCTCCTGCGCTTCCGGCACCGGCTCGATCACGGTCTTGCCCTTGGTGCGCAGCGCCTCGAGGCAGTCGGCGATGAAATCGACATGCTGCTCGATCGAGGGAAGCATGTTGGTCAGCACCGAGGGGCTGCCCGGACCGGTGATCATGAACAGGTTGGGAAAACCCACGACGGTCAGGCCGAGATAGGTCTTCGGCCCCTCGTTCCAGCGTTCCTTCAGTGTCACGCCATCCCGGCCGCGAATGTCGACCTTGAGAAGCGCACCGGTCATGGCATCGAAGCCGGTGGCGAGGACCAGGCAATCGAAGGTGTAGTCCTCGCCCTTGGCCCGCAGGCCGTTCGGCGTGATGCGCTCGATCGGCTCGTCGCTGATGTCGACCAGCGTCACGTTCGGCCGGTTGAAGGTCGCCCAGTAGCCGGTGTCGACGCACAGCCGCTTGCAGCCGATGATGTTCTTCGGCACCAGCGCCGCGGCGGTCTTCGGGTCCTTCACGACTTCGCCGATCTTGGCGCGCACGAAATCGGCCGCGGCCTTGTTGGACTCGTCGTTGAGCAGCAGGTCGGAGAAGGAAGCCATGAAGCCCAGCCCGCCATAGTCCCAGCGCGCCTGGAACTGGCGATTGCGCTCCTCCTCCGGCGTCTCGGCGGCCGATGCGGGATTGATCGTGAAGTCGATGCCGGCCGGCTTGGTCTTGGCCCGCTGGCGCATCTCGGCATAGCTCGCCTTCACCTGCCGCACATAGTCGGGGTCGAGCGGCTTGTTGTGCGCCGGCACCGTGTAGTTGGCGGTGCGCTGGAAGACGGTGAGATGCTTCGCCTGCTCCGCCATCACCGGGATCGACTGAATGGCCGAGGAGCCGGTGCCGATCACGCCCACCGTCTTGCCGGTGAAGTCGACACCTTCATGCGGCCAGTTGCCGGTGTGATAGGTCGGCCCCTTGAAATCCTCGAGGCCGGGAATCTTGGGTGTGTTGGGCGACGACAGGCAGCCCATCGCGGTGATCACGAAGCGGGCCGTGACCTTGTCGGATGCACCGCCGGCCTTCTCGGTCTCGATCCTCCACAGGTTGGCGGTCTCGTCGAAGACGGCCTTGCTGACCCGCGTCTCGAAGCGGATGTCGCGGCGCAGGTCGTAGCGGTCGGCGACGTGGTTGGCGTAGCGCAAGAGCTCGGGCTGGGTGGCGTAGCGCTCGCTCCATTCCCATTCCTGCTCCAGCGCGGGATCGAACTGGTAGGAATACTGGACGCTCTCGACGTCGCAGCGCGCCCCGGGATAGCGGTTCCAGTACCATGTCCCGCCCACGCCCTTGCCGGCCTCGAACACGCGCGCCGTGAAACCCTTCTGGCGAAGCTTGTGCAGCATATACATGCCGCCAAAGCCTGCGCCGATGATCACCGCATCGAAATCGATCGACATGCGTCCTCCGGAATTTTGGAAATGGGTAGAAATTCCCTGGCAAAATTAGTGCGGGAGAGCAGGTGGCCGCGCAAGCCTTCCCGTGGCACCTCTTCTCGCGGAGAAGAATGGAAATGAGCGAATCCGACTATCCGGCCAGCTGGTATGCCGCCACGCGAGACGCGGGCACGGCGCGCACGCCGCTCACCACGCGGGAAGAGGCCGATGTCGCGGTCGTGGGCGGCGGCTTCGCGGGCCTGCACACGGCGCGGCTGCTGGCGCAAAAAGGCCAACGGGTGGTCCTGCTGGAGCGGCAGCGGATCGGATGGGGCGCCTCGGGCCGCAACGGCGGCTTCGTCGGTCCGGGCTATGCCCAGCGATCGGGCGCCTTGATCGACCGGCTGGGGCTCGATCACGCGCGACGGCTCTATGCCCAGTCGCAGCGAGGCGTGGCGATCGTACGCACCGCCATCACCGAGCTCGCACGCCCCGACATCCTGATGGGCACCGGCAAGCTCAGCGTCTCGCGCACCGACCAGGGGGCGGGTTTCGCCGACCGCACGCGCAAGCTCGCGGAGCAGCTCGGCGCCTCCTTCGAGCCGTGGGAGACCGCGCGCGTCCGGGCCGTGCTCGCGACCGCACGCTATCATCAGGCGATCCACGACCCGACCTCGTTCCACATCCATCCGCTGAACCTCGCGCTCGCTTTGGCCGCCGACATCGAGCGTCAGGGTGGCGCGGTCTACGAAAATTCCGAAGCGGTGGAGTTGACCCGTGACGGCCGGTACTGGCGACTTCGTACCGCGCGCGGTCGCGTCCGGGCACAGCATGTCGTGCTGGCCGGCAATGCCGATCTCGGCGCCGTGCAGCCGCGCATTGCGCGCGCTGTGTTGCCGGTGGCGACCTACGTCGCCGTCACCGCCAAGCTCGGGCCGCGACTCGGCGAGGCGATCCGGTGGAGCGGCGCGATCTCCGACACGCGCCGCGCCGGCGACTATTACCGAATCGTCGACGGCGATCGGCTGTTGTGGGGTGGCCGTATCACCACCGACACGACGGAGCCGCCGCGGCTGCGCGACATGATGCGGAACGACATTCTCTCGGTCTATCCGCTGCTCGGCGACATCAGCATCGCCTATGCTTGGCCCGGCATCATGGGCTACGCGCCGCACAAGATGCCCCAGGTGGGCGAGATCGAGCCCGGTCTCTGGGTCTGCTCGGCCTTCGGCGGCCATGGCGTCGCCCAGACGGCCGCAGGCGCCGACGCGGTCGCCGCCGGCATCCTGGGCGATCCCACCCGCTGCCGCCTGTTTGCGCCCTTCGGCACCGGCTGGGCCGGAGGAGCCGCCGGCCGGGCAGCGACGCAGCTTGCCTACTGGGGCCTGCAGATGCGTGACTGGTGGGACGAGAAGCGCCAGGCCCAGAACGCGGAGACGTTGCGCACATGACGATCCAACGGATGGGCGACTCTCCCCGGCGCCGCGAGGATGCGCGCTTCGTAACCGGCCAGGGCGCCTATCTAGACGACCTGACATTCGAGCGGCTGGCGCAGGCCGTGGTTTTGCGTTCGCCGCATGCGCATGCCCTCATCAAGTCGATCGACACGGCCGCCGCCCGCTCAGCGCCTGGAGTGCTCGCCGTTTTCACCGCCACCGATGCAACAGCCGACGGGCTGAAGCCGCTTCGCCCCTATGCAGAAGCCAACGTGCAAACGGGTGAGCTCTTCGCCTTCGCGCCGCAGCCGTTGTTGGCCAGCGACAAGGTGCGCTTTGCCGGCGAGCCGGTGGCATTGATCGTGGCGGAGACGCACGCGCAGGCGCTCGATGCCGCGGAGCTGGTGGTCGTGGACTATGAGCCGCTGCCGGCCGTGACCTCGGCAGAGGCCGCCCGCACCCAAGGCGCGCCGCAGCTTGCCGGCGAGATTCCAGACAATACCTGTCTCGACTGGCGCACCGGCGACACGGCGGGCGCCGAAGCAGCCTTCGCCACGGCAGCGCATGTCGTGTCGCTCGACCTCGACAATCATCGCATTGTGATGAACCCGATGGAGCCGCGCGGCGGCGTCGGCACCTTCGATCCCACGACCGGCCGCTACACGCTCCACGTCTCCAGCCAGAACATCCACATCAACCGCAACCATGTGGCCCGCTCGCTCGGCGCCGAGCCGAAGGACGTGCGGTTCGTGGCGCATGATGTGGGCGGCGGCTTCGGCGCCAAGAACTTCGCCTATGTCGAGCACGCGCTGATCCTGTGGGCCGCGCGCAAGGTCGGCCGGCCGGTCAAATGGATCGCGAGCCGCAGCGAGGTGTTCCTGTCGGATCATGCCGCGCGCGACATGCGGGCCAAGGCTTCGCTGGCGCTCGATGCCCAGGGCAAATTCCTCGCCCTCAGGATCGCGAGTCTCGCCAATCTCGGCGCCTACATGGCGGGCGCCGGCGGCGGCGTTCAGACCTATCAGTACATTCATCTGCAGGGGTCGGTGTACCGCATTCCCTCGATCGCGCTGCACGTCGTGGCCGTCGTCACCAACACCGCGCCGATCGGCGTGACGCGCGGGCCGGGCTTCGCCGAGGCGATCAACATCGTCGAACGGCTGATCGACGCGGCAGCCCTTCAGACCGGCTTCGATCGTGCCGACCTCAGGCGCCGGAACATGGTGGCGCCCGAGGCGATGCCGATGACCAATGCCTTCGGCTTCGAGGTCGACAGCGGCCACTTCGCCGAATCGCTCGACCTCGCGCTGGTCCGTGCCGACCGGGCGGGCTTCGAGGCGCGGCGGCGCGAGAGCGCGGGACGCGGCCGGCTGCGCGGGCTGGGCTTCGCCTATCACATCAAGGCCACCGGCGGGCCGCCGGACGAGAATGTCGACGTGTGCTTCGAGGCCGACGGCACGATCTCGCTGATCACCGGCACGCAGCATATCGGCCAGGGCCACGAAACGACCTTCCCGCAGATCCTCAGCACGCGGCTGGGTGTTCCCAACGCCCGCATCCGCCTCGTGCAGGGCGACACCGACGCGATCGCGTTCGGCGGCGGCCATGGCAGCTCGCGCGCCACCTATATGGGCGGCACGGCGATCTGGCGGGCCTCGGACGAGATCATCGCCAAGGGAACGGTGCTGGCGGCGGATGCCCTGGAAGCGTCCGAAGCCGACATTCGCTTCGAGGAGGGACGCTTCGTCGTTTCCGGCACCGATCGCGCGATCGGCCTGCTCGAGGTCGCCGCGCTCGGTCGCGAGGGAGGCACGCCGCTGGACACGTTCCATGCCTGGAAGCGCGAGCACATGACCTTTCCCAATGGCGCACACGTCGTCGAGGTCGAGATCGACCGCGACACCGGCAGGGTCGACCTGGCGCGCTACACGGCCGTCGACGATTACGGCGTGCTGGTCAATCCGATGATCGCAACCGGCCAGGCGCACGGTGCCATGGCGCAGGGCGCGGGCCAGGCGCTGCTGGAGCTTGCCGCCTACGACGCCACGTCCGGCCAGATGGTGGCCGCGTCCTTCATGGACTATGCCCTGCCGCGCGCCGACGACCTGCCGTCGTTCGATCTCGGCTTCAATCCCACGCGCTGCACGACCAATCCGCTGGGGGTGAAGGGTTGTGGCGAGGCCGGCGCCATCGCGGCCTTCCCCGCCATCGCCAACGCCATCCTTGACGCGCTGGCGCCGCTCGGCGTGAAAGGCTTCCACGGACCCGCGACCCCCGCGCGGATCTGGCAAGCGATCCAGGAGGCACGATGAAGCGCGAAGCACCGGCGGCGGCCCGCAACCGGCAACCCATCCTCGACGTGCTGCAGCCGCGGCTTCCCGAAAAGGGTCTCGTGCTGGAGATCGCCAGCGGCACCGGCGAGCATGTCGTCCACTATGCCGCCGCCCGGCCCGAACTCACGTTTCAGCCCAGCGACCCGGATGAAGGGGCCCGCGCCAGCGTCGACGACTGGGTGCAGACCCTGGGTCTGCACAACGTGCGCCCCGCGCTCGAGATCGACGTCACCCGGTCGGCATGGCCGGTCGAACGGGCGGATGCCGTGCTCTGCTGCAACATGATTCACATCGCGCCGTGGGAAGCCGCCATCGGGCTGGTCGCCGGCGCCGCGCGCCTGCTGCCCCCGGGCGGTCTGCTCTTCCTCTACGGCCCCTATCGGCGCGGCGGCCGGCATACGGCGCCCAGCAACGAGGCTTTCGACGCCGACCTGAAACGGCGCAATCCCGCATGGGGCGTGCGCGACCTGGAGGCCGTCACCGAACTCGCCCGTTCGCAGGGATTCGCGCCTCCCGGGATCGTCGAGATGCCGGCGAACAATCTGTCGCTCCTGTTCAATCGGCTGTGATGACCCTGGGCGGTGGCAATCCTGCAGGGGATGCGCTAACGCTTGCGCCGGCCTCGCGGGGAGCATCGTCGGAAACATGTCGAATCGTAGCGATGAAGCCGTAGTTCTTGCAGTCACAAGGCGAATTGGGGGCCTGGTGCCCTTCCTGGCGGCGATCGCGCTGACCGGGCTGGTCGCCGGCTGCAAGCAGGAGAACAAGTTCCAGCCCCCGCCCCCGGCCGAGGTCAGCGTCGGCGTTCCCGTGAAGCAGGACGTGGCGCCCTTCGAGGTACTCACCGGCAACACGGTGGCCTTCGCGACCGTCGACCTCGTCGCCCGCGTCGAGGGCTTCCTCGTCTCGCAGGACTATGTCGACGGCTCCGTAAAGAAGAACGGCGACAAGCTCTTCGGCATCGAGCAGACGATGTACAAGGCCAAGGTCAAGGAGGCAGAGGCCCAGCTCGACGGCGCCAAGGCCTCGCTCGTGCAAGCCGAAGCCGAGTTCACCCGCCAGGAAATCCTGCTTCGCCAGAACGTCTCGGCCCAGAACACCTACGATCAGGCCAAGGCCAAGCGCGACAATGCGCGGGCCAATGTCGAGAATGCCGAGGGCAACCTCACGATCGCCCAGACCAACCTCGGCTACACGACCGTCCTCGCGCCGTTCGACGGCATCGTCAGCAAGCATCTGATATCGGTCGGCGAGCTGGTCGGCGCCTCGACCGCCACCAAACTCGCCACGATCGTGCAACTGGACCCGATCTACGTCACGTTCACCATGAGTGAACAGAACGTGCTGCAGATCCGTCAGAACCTGAAGGATCGCCGGCTCGACCCCGAGGAACTGAGCAAGGTTCCGCTGGAAATCGGCCTGATGAACGAGGAGGGATTTCCCCACAAGGGTTTCCTCAACTACGTGTCGCCGGAACTCGACGCGACCACCGGCACGATCCTGGTCCGCGGACTCTTCAGCAATCCGACGCGCGCCCTCATTCCTGGTTTCTTCGTGCGCGTGAAGGTGCCTCAGGGGCTGGAGGCGACGCCCTCGCTGCTGGTGCCCAACCGGGTGATCGCCGAGGACCAGGCCGGCAAGTACGTGCTGACGGTCAACAAGGACAATGTCGTGGTCCAGACCAGGGTCACCACCGGACAGCTTCTCGCCAGCGGCCTGCGCGTGGTCTCGACGGGCCTCAAGCCGGAAGACCAGGTCGTGCTCAACACCAACGGTGCCGCCATTCCCGGCGCCAAGGTCGTTCCCAAGGTGACGACGATCCAGACCGCGACCGACGGCACTCCCGCCGCGCCCCCTGCCGCGCCACCCGCCGCGCCACCCGCCGCGCCCGCCGCCGCCCCCAAGTGACCGGCCGCGGAGCGCAGCCATGATTTCCGCCTTCTTCATCAACCGGCCGGTTCTGGCCAACGTCCTCGCCATCGTCATCGTGCTGATCGGCGGCGTGGCGCTGGCCACCCTGCCGATCGCGCAATATCCCAACGTCGTGCCGCCCACGATCCAGGTCACCACGACCTATCCGGGCGCCAGTGCTGCGGTGGTCGTGAACGATGTCGCCCTGCCCGTCGAGCTGCAGGTCAACGGCGTCGAGAAGATGATCTACATGCAGTCCTACAGCACGGACTCCGGCACCTACACGCTGACGGTGACGTTCGAGATCGGCACCGACCTCAATTTCGCGCAGGTACTGGTGCAGAATCAGGTCAGCGCGGCGCTCGCCTCGCTGCCCATGCCGGTGCAGGCGCAGGGCCTCGTCGTCCAGAAGAAATCGACCTCGATCCTGCAGATCGTGTCGCTGACCTCGCCCGACGAGCGCTACGACAGCCTCTATCTCAGCAACTACGCCACCATCAATCTCGTCAACGAGCTCGCGCGCCTGCCCGGTGTCGGCAACGTCAACGTGCTGGGCGTCGGCCAGTACTCGATGCGCGTGTGGCTCGACCCGCAGAAGCTCTACACGTTCGGCCTCACCCCGTCGGACGTGAGCAAGGTCATCCAGCAGCAGAGCCAGGACGTGACGGCCGGTCAGGTCGGCCAGCCGCCGGCGCCCAAGGGCCTGGATTTCCAGTACACGATCGACGTCGTCGGCCGCCTCAGCTCGCCGGAGGAATTCGGCAACATCATCGTCAAGGCCGAGCAGGGCAATGGCGGCAGGATCGTGCGGGTGCGCGACATCGCCCGGGTCGAGCTGGGCGCCCAGACCTACTCCCAGACCTCGCACATCAACGGCAAGCCCAATTCAGGCCTCGCGATCTACCAGCTGCCCGACGCCAATGCGCTCGATGTCGCCAATCGCGTGAAGGCCAAGATGGCCGAACTGTCGAAGTCGTTCCCGCCCGGCCTCGCCTACGAAGTGCCGTTCGACACGACGCTCTTCGTGAAGGCATCCATCCACGAAGTCTTCATGACCCTGATCGAGGCCGGCATCCTGGTTCTGATCGTGATCGTGATCTTCCTGCAGGACTGGCGCGCGATGCTGGTGCCGGCGACCACGATCCCGGTGACGATCATCGGCGCCTTCGCCGCCATGGCCGCGCTGGGCTTCACGATCAACACCACGACCATGTTCGGCATCGTGCTGGCGATCGGCATCGTGGTCGACGACGCGATCGTGATCGTCGAGGGCGTCGCCCATCACATCGAACGGGGCATGACGCCCCACGACGCGTCGATCAAGGCGATGGACGAGCTGTTCGGCCCCGTGATCGGCATCACCCTGGTGCTGATGTCGGTGTTCCTGCCGGCCGCCTTCCTGCCCGGCCTGACCGGCCAGATGTTCGCCCAGTTCGCCCTGGTCATCGCCGCCACCGCCCTGATCAGCGCCGTCAACGCCGCCACCCTGAAGCCCACCCAGTGCGCCATGTGGCTGCGGGCCGCCACTCCGCCGGAGAAGCGCAACGTCTTCTTCCGCGGCTTCAACAAGGTCTACGGCAAGCTCGAGGACGCCTATGCCGGGCTGGTCGGCTTCATGGTCCACCGCGCCGGATTCATGGTGTTGCTGGCGCTGGTCGCGGCCGGCATCGGCGGATGGGGCGTCGCGCGGCTGCCGACGGCCTTCATTCCCAACGAGGACCAGGGCTATCTCATCATCGGCGTGCAGCTGCCGGACGGTGCCTCGCTCGAACGTACGGGCGTCACGCTGCGTCAGGCCGCCGAGATCGCCATGGCGGCGCCGGGCGTCGAGAACGTGGTCGCCCTGGGTGGCATGTCGGTGCTCGACAGCAACTCCTCCCTGGCGAACGCCGCGGTGTCGTACGTGATCCTCAAGGACTGGGACACGCGTCTCAAGGCCAAGGACCAGGACCTGCGCTCGATCGTGCTCGGCCTGATGGAGAAGCTGAAGGTCCTGCAGGACGGTCGCGCCTTCGTCATCGTGCCGCCCGCCATCCAGGGCATCGGCAATGCCGGCGGCTTCCAGATGCAGATCGAGCAGAAGGACGGCAGCTTCGACTATGCCAAGCTGCAGGCCATCACCGACACCGTGATCCGGAGCGCCAGCACCCAGTCGGCGCTCACCAACCTCGTCACCTCGTTCCGCGCCGGCGCGCCGCACGTCCGCATCGAGGTCGATCGCGTGAAGGCCGAATCTCTCCGCGTGCCGGTTGGCGACGTCTTCACGACCCTGTCGAGCTACATGGGCTCGTCCTTCGTGAACCGCTTCAACAAGTTCGGCCTGAGCCTCCAGGTCTATATCCAGGCCGACTCGCAGTACCGCACGCGGCCCGAGGACATCCTGAAGCTGCAGGTCAAGAACCTCGACGGGCAGATGGTGCCGATCGGCGCCATCGCCGAGCTGAAGCCCGCGCTCGGCCCGCCGCTGATCAGCCTCTACAATCTCTACCCGTCGGCCGCGATCGTCGGCTCTCCGGCAGCGGGTTTCAGCTCGGGCGAAGGCATCGACCTGATGGACCAGATCGCCAAGGCGATCCTTCCCCCCGGCACCGGCTATGAATGGACCGGCATGGCGTACCAGGAGAACATCGTCGGCAACCAGCTGCTGTACGTGTTCGCGCTGGCCATCCTGCTGGTCTATCTGTGCCTCGCCGGCCAGTACGAGAGCTGGATCGCGCCGCTCGGCGTGATCCTGGCCGTGCCGCTGGCGCTCAGCGGCCCGGCGATCGCGCTCAACGCGGTCGGGCTGGCCAACAACATCTACACCCAGATCGGCCTGATGCTGCTGATCGCGCTGGGCGCCAAGAACGCCATCCTGATCGTCGAGGTGGCGCGCGAGCGCCGGGCCGAAGGCAAGGATATCGTCGAATCGGCGATCGACGCGGCCCGCACCCGCTTCCGGCCGATCCTGATGACCTCGTTCGCGTTCATCCTGGGCGTCGTGCCGCTGGTAACGGCGACGGGCGCGGGCGCCAACTCGCGCATCTCGCTGGGCCTTTGCGTGTTCAGCGGCATGATCGCCTCGACCTGCCTGGCCGTGCTGTTCGTGCCGTCCTTCTTCACCGTGCTGCAGCGCTTCGAAGAACGCGGCAAGGCCAAGAAGAGCAAGACGACACCGCCGCCGGCCGAAGGCGTCGCCGCAGCCGGCGACTGACGAAGAAAACGAGTCGGCCGATCCTCAGTGGTGGACGATCCGTATCGCATTGTCGGAAAAGCGACGGCTTCCCAAAGAGGCGGGAAGCCGGTCCAGATCGTCCCGCAGGATCCCGAGCGCCACGCGCTCGATCTCGATCTCGCGTGCGGTCCGAATCCCCAGCCGCCGCAGCAGGGGTTCCAGCGGCGACCAGCCCCTCGCGGCAAGCTGCACCAGCGATGCCGTCCAGGAGACGGGGACAGAGGGCAGACGACGATTGACCAAGGCGCCCACCATCACACCAAGGGAGGCGATGACGGAAGCATTGTGGTCGAGCAGGCTTTCGAGCTCAACCTCTTCGTCGAGCTCGCGCAACCGCCGCTCGATGCGTCGCCGGCTGCCCGCGCATCGACGGAGTTGCGCGCCGGTCGCCTCTTCGATGCGGCGATCGACATCCCGCAGGGTGTCGGACGGAATGCGCCCGATCCTCGCCATCCTCAGCCCCGCAAGCTGACCGTTGCGACCTTGTCCTTGTAATCCTGCTTCGGATCGGCGCCGAACAGCATCTTGATGCCGGCCACGATGCTCGACGCATCGAGCCAGATCTCGGCGCGCTCGGCATCGAGACGCAGCAGCGCCAGCTTGGGATCCGTCTTGCCGCCTTCGTACCAGGCCGCCACGTAGCGGTTCCACAGACGGTCGATCACCGCCGGATTGTTGTCGAGGGAGAGGCTGCCGTGGACCGTCGCGAACAGGTCATGGCCTTTGGACGTGAAGGTGGCGATCGCGCGATTGCCCTGGCCGGCGCCGAGCTTCTCGACGATGCCATTTTCGCGGCTGGTGAAGAACCAGATCGGCCCGCGCTCGCCGTCGAGCTGCGCGGTCATGGGTCGGGCGTGACCGTCTTCGACGCCATCGAGACCCAGCATCATGGTCATGTCGGACTTGAGGGCCGACCAGAACTTCTCTTCGATTTCTTTCGGGGTGGGCATCGTCGGCTCCTGCAAGGCGATTGAGATTGCCTGCCCAACGCGCGGGCCCGGAGACCGTTGCAATGCCGGGTCGGGCCACCGCCGGGAACGGCTAGGCCACGCGCTCGCCCTCCAGGATCTTCGCCAGCGCCTGGACGATCTCCTCGGGGCGGAAGGGCTTGTCGAAGAATGGTTTGTCGCCATGGCGGAGCGGCATCAGCGCCGTCGACCGTCCGCTCGCGAAGACATAGGGCACACGCAACGCCAGCAGGGTGTCGGCGACGGGAAACACAAGTTCGTCCTTGTAGAGGCGGATGTCGAGGATCGCGGCATCGAGCGCATGATCGGCGATCAGCGCGAAAGCACCGTCGACGCTATTGGCGGGGCCGACGGGCGTTGCGCCGGCAGCGGACAGAGTTGCCCTTAGATCCAGCCCGATCGCCGGATCGTTTTCCACGATGAGAATCGTGCGACCATCGAGAAGAGCCAAGGAACGCTACTCCAGTCAACCCGGCACAAACGCTTGGGCACTGTGCACGTTGCATGGCCTCACGCAACCTTCAAGGGCATCGGCTCGTTTCAAAATACCTTGACACGAAGGAGATACAAATGGGCCGTTCAATTCTTCTCTGGCTGGTCGGCTTGCCGATTCCGATCATCATTCTGCTGGCGCTCTTCTGGCGTTGATCGGCACGACCGAACGTCTCTCACGATGATGTACCGTGGAGGGGCTGAGTACTTGCTCCGCGTTCTCTAAGTTGCCATCCTGCCTCCGCAACTTATCGGGGAAGCACGATGCGCGCCGCAACCGCGCTCCTGACGATACTCAGCGCCTCCGCGTGTAGCACGACCTTACCCGTCACCGGCTCCCTGGATGACGGGCCAGAGACATTCACGGGCTCGGCCACAGGCTATATGGACGGCGGCGGTACCCTCGCGATCACCACGAACAAGGGCCTGAGTTGCACCGGGACATTCGTCTACATGACGTCTCGCAGCGGCCAAGGTGCCATCAATTGCACCAATGGGCAGAACGGAATCTTCGAATTCGTATCGACGGGTAAACGGGGCGCCGGAATCGGGAATATCGGTTCGCGACCCGTCACGTTCACCTTCGGCTAGAAACTCGCGCTTCTCCGACGCGAGCTGGCGTCCCCGAGAGGATTCGAACCTCCGACCTCCGGTTTAGGAAACCGCTGCTCTATCCGGCTGAGCTACGGGGACAAGCCATTTCAGTACTCGCCGGCGATCCGATGGGGGATTGCCGGTGGGGGATTGCGTTGCCCCTCTATTTGCCTGGATCCTTTGTAGCACGTTCCGCGGCGCGCGCTGCAAGGGCAGATATCGGTTCGATGGCGCCGGGATTCGGCCGTTTGCCAGGCCCTCGGCCCCTCTGCAGCTGGCTCGCGACCCCACTCCACCCGATTAGCGACGCCCGTCCTCCGATCGCAACGGCTGCCCGATTTCGATTCCCAAGCCGCACGGCGTCAGACCGCGGCTCGCGCACGCTGGAAGATCTCGCGACGCATTTCCCGGCAGTGTCGGAAGAGCGGCAGGTCGTTCCGATACCACCGCCGGATGTTGGCCTCTCCCTCTTCGCTGAGAGTCGTGGAGAAGCCCTGCGGGGTCTTATGGGTCGCGACTTCGTCGGTCGGCAACGTGATATCGGCCGGCAGCGCCAGCAGCCTCTTCGCCCGTGCGAAATCCTTGGTGAGCTTGTCCTGCCACAGGATGCAGGCGATGTCGGCCGCACGATCCTTCACTCCTCGATCGAGAACCATTCGGTCAGGGGCGTGGCATGCCGCAGCGCCGCCATGGCCTCGATGGCCGCGGTGCGCGTGCCCTCGTCGCGAGCCGACAGGGCGACGGCCAGCGCGTCGGGCGTCTTGAAGATCGCGAAGGCTCGAGCCTCGTCCGGCGACCATTTCCTGTTCAGCCGCGGGCGCCCCATGCGGAGCCGGCTGTTGAAGCCGCTCACGAAGCGAGGCACCGGGTGACGAATGCAGAAGAACACCTTCTGACCGACCGGCACGTCGCGCAACCTGGTCGCGTGGCGATGCAGCACCACCAGGTCGCCGCAGTCCTTCAGGGCTGCCTTGATCGTCGAGCCGCCGGTCTTGCCGATGTGCAGGTAGTGAAGCATCGCGCGATGGTAGCACGCGACAAGCCATTCCGCGGCCTTGAACACAGGCTCGTGCCAGCCGCGGGGCGCCGAAGCGCCCCGCGTTCTCTGGCTCAGGATAGGTTATTGAAACCGGCGATTGTTATTGTACGGATCGACCGCATTCGGGACGCCATCGCGATCCTTGTCTCCCCAGGCCTGGTTGGGACGGCGGTTGTTGTTCTGAGGGTCGACGGCATTGGGAACGCCGTCTCGATCTCTGTCACCCCAAGCCTGGTTCGGGCGGTTGTCGTAACGGTCGGCGCGATTGGGAACGCCGTCATGGTCCTTGTCCCCCCAGCCGCGGTTGGGGCGGTTGTTGTTGTAGGGGTCGACGGCGTTGGGGACCCCATCGCGATCCTTGTCACCCCATGCCTGCGCATCTGCAGGCTGGAACGGCGAGGTGACGATCGTTGTCGCCGCAAGAGTGCCAGCGGCAACGAGGGTCGTGAGAAGAACGCGGCTGAGCATCGGTACCTCCATTCTGCGCGGATCGCGTGTCACTGTTGACAATACGCAGTCCGGGCGGCGCCGTTGCTCGACGCTCTCGAATTTCGGTTTACGATCGAGCCGCCGGTCCAGCGACTGGCTCGGGCCTTTCCTTCGCCCTCCGCGTCACGCTCCCTGAACGTGCAGCGTCGCCTTCACGCGGCAACGCGCCCCGCGCCGGAGCGCTTCGGTCGCTCAGCGCTTGCGGACGAACTCGGCGCGCAGGACCAGCCCCTTGATGGTGTCGTGGCGGCAGTCGATCTCCTGGGCGTCGCCGGTCAGGCGGATGCTCTTGATCACCGTGCCGCGCTGCAGGGTCTGGTTGGAGCCTTTGACCTTCAGATCCTTGACCAGCAGGACGCTGTCGCCATCAGCCAGCAGGTTGCCGACGGAATCGCGCACCTCGACCGTGCCCGCAGCGGCTTCGGCTGCAGCCTTCTTCGCGGCGGCTTCGGCCGCGGGAATCCATTCGCCGCTGGCCTCGTCGTAGACATAGTCGTCGTCGCTGTCGGCCATTTTGTTCCCGCTCCTCAAAGTGAGCGTGCGCTTACAGGCCGGCGCCGGCCGTCGCAACCCGGCGCATTGTCTCGCCCCTCCCCGGCCGGCCCCCCGGCACCGCAGAGACCGGGCCGGACTCGCCGATTGCCGCGCCGCAACGAACGTGCCCCGCGGCCGTTGAGCAAAGTCGACCAGGGGAGACACCACCATTTCCGTTCCAGTTCCTTCAGCCACCGTGCCGGGTGCCGCTTCCGTTGCAACCGTGGACACCGAAGCATGAGCCCCGTTCGCCTGAGCGAGGGCCTCCCCTACCCGTTGGGCGCAACCTGGGATGGGCTCGGCGTCAATTTCGCGCTCTTCTCGGCCAATGCGACCAAGGTAGAACTCTGCCTGTTCGATGCGAGCGGCGAGCACGAGATCGATCGAATCGTGTTGCCCGAATACACCGACGAGGTCTGGCACGGCTATCTTCCCGATGCCCGGCCCGGCACCGTCTACGGCTATCGCGTCCATGGCCCCTACGAGCCGACGGCGGGCCATCGCTTCAATCCGAACAAGCTGTTGCTCGATCCTTACGCCAAGCAGGTGATCGGCAAGCTGACCTGGAACCCGGCCCTGTTCGGCTACAAGATGGAGAGCGGCGACGATCTCACCTTCGACGATCGCGACAGTGCTCCCTTCACCTACCGAAGCTGCGTCATCGACCCGGCCTTCAGCTGGGGCCGTGCGCCGCGCCGCCGCACCTCGTGGGAGAATACGATCGTCTACGAGGCACATGTCCGTGGCCTCACCCAGCTTCATCCGGCCGTTCCGGAAACGCTGCGCGGCACCTATGCCGGGCTCGCGTCGGCGGAGATCACCGGCTACCTCTCCTCGCTCGGCGTCAGCGCGGTCGAGCTGCTGCCGGTCCACACCTTCGTCGACGACAGCAACCTGCTGGAGAAAGGCCTCAAGAATTACTGGGGCTACAACACGATCGGCTTCTTCGCACCGGCGCGCCGCTACGCCTCCAATCCGGACTTCGCCTTCGCGGAGTTCAAGGAGATGGTGGCGCACCTGCACGCCGCCGGCCTCGAGGTCATCCTCGACGTGGTCTACAACCACACCGCCGAAGGCAACCAGCTTGGACCGACGCTCAGCTTCAAGGGCATCGACAACGCCTCGTACTACCGGCTGGCGCCGGACCGGCGCTACTACATCAACGACACCGGCACCGGGAACACGGTCAACCTCAGCAATTCGCGGGTGCTGCAGCTCGTGATGGACAGCCTGCGGTACTGGGCGACCGACATGAGGATCGACGGCTTCCGCTTCGACCTCGCCACCATCCTCGGCCGCGAGCCGCACGGCTTCGAGGAAGAAGGACGCTTCCTCGACGCCTGCCGCCAGGATCCCGTCCTGTCGGAGGTCAAGCTGATCGCCGAGCCGTGGGACATGGGACCCGGCGGCTACCAGGTCGGCCGTTTCTCGCCGGGCTGGGCGGAATGGAACGACGCTTTCCGCGACACGGTGCGCGGATACTGGCGCGGAGACGAAGGCAAGGTTCCCTCCCTCGCGGCCAGACTGACGGCCTCGGCCGATCTCTTCGCCAAACGCGGACGCAAGCCCTGGGCATCGATCAACTTCATCACCGCGCATGACGGGTTCACGCTCGGCGATCTCGTCGCCTACAACGACAAGCACAATGAGGCGAACGGCGAGGACAACAAGGACGGACACTCGCACAATCTCTCGAACAATTACGGCGCCGAGGGGCCGACCGACGACCGCGAGATCCTCGACACGCGACTGCGCCAGATGCGCAACATGCTGGCGACCCTCATCCTGTCGCGCGGCACGCCGATGCTCCTGGGCGGCGACGAGTTCGGTCGCAGCCAGAAGGGCAACAACAACAGCTACTGCCAGGACAACGAGATCTCGTGGGTCGACTGGGAGGGCATCGGCCCGGCCGAACGCGACCTCGCCGAGTTCGTGCGCAAGCTGATCATGATCCGTCACGCCCTGCCGATGCTGCGGCGGGGCCGCTTCCTCACCGGCGCCTTCGACGAGGAGCTGGGCGTCAAGGACGTGAGCTGGCTCACGCCGGCGGGAGAGGAGATGACCGACGACAACTGGAACGACGGCAATGCGCGCTGCCTCGGCGTGCTGCTCGACGGCCGCGCTCAGGAAACCGGCATCCGCCGGGTCGGTTCGGACTCCACGCTGTTGATCGTGATGAACTCCCATACCGACACGGTGCCGTTCACCCTGCCGGAGGCGGTCGGCGGCAGCCGCTGGGTGAGGTTGATCGATACCAGCGATCCCGAAGGCGAGCCTCTGGGGCTACGCGATTTCCGCCAGGTCTACGACGTGACGGCGAGGTCGATGCTCCTGTTCGTTCTCCAGCCGACGCGAACGCCGCAGCGCAGCACGGCGGCCGAACGCTCGTTCCAGCGGGTCGTGCAGGCAATGGACGAGGCGTCGACCAAAGCCGTGCAGTTCGGCTTCGACTGAGTGGGGCAGACTCGGGTGTTGCCGCAAGAAGTGCCTTCCTGCGGCAACCCGAAGATGCTCCAGGCCGTTCGGACACCATGATCACCCAATTGGACCCCCCGCTCCCGCTCGAGACCCCGAAGGGTCCGGGCCTCGCTCACTTCCTCATCGACTATGGGCCCGAATCCCATCTTCTTTGGGTCGTCTTCCTCGACGAGGGCGGCGCCTGCTGGACCGTTCCAAATCCCGAGATTCGCATCCAGAGCAACTGGTCCCTGCGGCGGCGCGAGAAGGCCGCGGCCCACTAGCGGGTCGAAGACGGATGTCCGCCGCCGACAACCTCCTGCGGGCCGAAGAGGTCGGCGACCTCACGAACGATCGAGGCAGTATCGGGCGCGCCAAGTTCGGTCGCTGCCAAGCAAAGCCTTTCGAGCCTCTCGAGCAGAAAGCGATCGGCACGGTCGGGCGGCAATGAGTGGAGATTGCGCGGTACCGCGAACGTCAGGCCGGCATTGACGTCGGCGCCTGCGGCGGCGGGCATGGACGCCAAGGCAGAGCCGGTCGCCGAAAGCGCATGCATCAGCCGCATCGCCCCATCGATGAGCTGCCGGCGATTGCCCAGACCTTCCGCATACGTATGCAAGGAGCGTCAGCGTGAGACCGTAAAGGGCGTTGCCGAAATCGAGGAGTGCCGCGGCGGCCGGTTCAGTCACCCACACCCGGTCCAGCCCTTTCGCCGGCGGGCGCATTACCGGATTCACCGCGGCCGCGTGATACGGCACGAAGCCGGGATTGGCCTCCAGCGCATCGTCCCATTCGCGAGAGATGCCGAGAAAGCGCCTGTAATGGCAATCCTCCTTCTCGCATGACGACCCTTCGCCTTGCTCGACGATCGCCTCCAAGGCCTGTAGCGCGTCATCCATGTGCCGGATGACGCGCAGGCCGGATATCTGAATGTCCTCCGGAGAGAGCTGGCGTACCTGCGAAGAGGCGACGAAGGCATCTTCACCGGACGCCTTCCCGAGCGCGTCCAATGCGCTGCGGATCTCGTCATAGAATTCGCCGATCGTTTCGTAGTCGGGCGTGGAGGGGACCAGCCCGCCGGGCGTCGGTTGGCGCGCCGGACCGTTGTGGCGATAGTCCCTATCGGCGTCGCGCACTTTCGCCTGCGCGGGACGCTCCAGAAAGATGAAGTGTTTCAGGGTCTCCCGGGAGAAGGGAGCGAGGCGGATCACGAAGCTCGCCGGATGGTAGCCGGGAGGCACCGGCAGGTTGGGCCGGTCGAACTGCGGCGCTCCGCCGACAGCCACCAGCAGATTGTTGACCTGTGCGAGATGCCCCATCTCCTCGATCGCGACGCCGACGATCGACTTGCGCCAGCCACCCACCACGACACCTTCGTCGACGGTGAGGCTGTCGCAGTCGCGCGCCTTCAGGCTGAAGGCGGCATAGAGATAGGAACAGAGCAGATTGTGCTCGATCTCCGCCGCTTCGGTGAGGAGATGGATGAGATATTCGCGAGGTCCGGCCATGCCGGGCAACGGGTGGCTGGGCGTTTGGATGCTCCCGCACACTGCTATCCCCACGGCCGCTTTCGTCTCCGTATGCCGGCGAGGAAACGAGTCCGCAGGGCAACCGGGATCGCGGCGTCTCGTTCGCCCCGTACCTCAACAGACGGAGATGCACATGAAGAGACTCGTTCTAGGCAGTCTGACGGCCGCCCTTCTGATGACGGGCGCGGCGACGATGACGGCGGCGCAGACACCCTCCGTTCCGGAGCGGACCGGCGTGAACTCCACCTTGGGTGTCGCGCCCTCGACCCAGGACTTCGTGACCCAGGCGGCGATCAGCGACATGGCCGAGATCGAGTCGAGCAAGCTCGCGGCCACCAAGACCGACGGCAAGACCAAGGCTTTCGCCGAGAAGATGATCAAGGATCATACCGAGACCTCGGCCGAGCTGAAGGGTCTTGTGACCGGAGGCAAGGTGAAAGCCACGCTGCCGACGGAAATGGACGCCGCTCACAAATCCAAGATCGACAAGCTGAAGGGCCTCTCCGGGGCGAGCTTTGCCAAGGAGTACGACGACATGCAGGTCGCGGCTCATAAGGAAGCCGTCTCGTTGTTCGAGCGCTATGCCAAGAGCGGCGAGAATACCGAGTTGAAGGCCTTCGCCGCCAAGACCCTGCCGCATCTGCAGATGCATCTGAAGATGGCGGAAGAGCTCAAGAAGTAGACAAAAGGCCCCGATCGCAGAAACGATCGGGGCCTTCTCTTTCTTAAACTTATTTTTTCGTTGCGGAGCCCGGGGCGGCCTGCCGGGCGTGCTGGTCCGCCATCATCGTTTCCGGCAGGACCTTCGCCAGCGCGACCTGCAGCTTGTTCTGCCAGCCGCTGACCACGCCGCTATCCCCCGCCATCATCGCCTTGAAGCCGTTCGCCGCCACATCCGCGGGATCGTCCTTCTCGGCCCGGCCGACCTTGGTGTCCATCATGTCGGCGCGTTCGAAGAACTCGGTCTCCGTCGCGCCCGGCATCAGGCAGGTCACGGTCACGCCGCGGCCCTGCACCTCCGCCCGAAGCGCATAGGCGAACATGTCGATGAACGCCTTCGTGCCGTTGTAGACGGCCTGGTAGGTGCCCGGCATGAAGCCCGCGATCGAGCCGGTGATCAGGATACGACCGTGTCCGCGGCCGGCCATCTCGCGGCCGACCCTGTGCAGCAGATAGACCGTCCCGGTCACGTTGGTGTCGATCACATGCCGGATCTCATCCCAGTCCTGGTCGAGGAAAGCCCTGCCCAACCCGTGGCCCGCATTGGCGAGCAGGGCATCGATCGGCCGGTCTTTCACCGCAGCGAGGAGCCTGTCGACACCCTCGGGAGTCGAAAGATCGACCTGCACCGCTTCCACACTGCCGCCCGCCTGCCCCAGCGAACGCGCAGCCTCTTCGATGCGAGGATCGTCCGCCGCGACCAGCAGATCGAAGCCCTCGGCGGCACAGCGCTTCGCCAGTTCGAAGCCGATGCCGGACGACGCGCCGGTCACGATGGCGAGCGGGCGCGCGGCGCGGTTCCTGTCCTTGGCGACGGTCGTATCCGTGGTGTTCGGCGTGTTCATGGCTTGAGCACCACCTTGATGCAGCCGTCCTTCTTGTCGCGGAACGTCTTGTAGAGTTCAGGGCCCTCTTCGAGGCTCGCGGTGTGCGTGATCACGAAGGACGGATCGATCTCGCCGCGTTCGACCCGGTCCAGGAGCTTCGGCAGATAATGCTGCACCGGCGTCTGGGCCATACGGAAGGTGAGTCCGCGATTGATCGCCGAGCCCATCGGGATGTTGTCGAGCAGCCCGCCATAGACGCCGACGATCGAGACGATGCCGAAGTTGCGACAGTTCTGGATCGCCTGCCGCAGCACGTGCGGACGATCGGTGCCCATGAAGGTCGCGACCTTCACGCGATCGACCACCGAGTCGAAACTCGCGCCCGTCCTCGGCTCGGTGCCCACCGCATCGATGCAGGCATCGGCACCGCGCCCATGTGTGAGGTCCTGGATGCGGTCGTACACATCCTCCTTCATGAAATCGATGGTGAGGGCACCGGAGGCGGCGGCCATCGCGAGACGTTCCGGCACCGTGTCGATGGCGATGACGCGGGCGGCGCCCAGCAGGAAGGCGCTCTTGATGGCGAACTGGCCCACCGGACCGCAGCCCCAGATCGCGATCGTATCCTCCGGCTGGATGTTGCAGAAGTCTGCCGCCATGTAGCCGGTCGGGAAGATGTCGGACAAAAACAGCACCTGCTCGTCGGTCAGGCCGTTCGGGACCTTGATGGGCCCGACATCGGCATAGGGCACACGCAGATATTCCGCCTGGCCGCCGGCATAGCCGCCCAGAAGATGCGTGTAGCCGAAGAGGCCGGCCGGAGAGTGACCCCACAGCTTCGCGGCCTTCTCCTTGTCCGGGTTGGTGCGCTCGCAGCCCGAGAAGAAGCCCTTCTTGCAGAAGAAGCACTCGCCGCAGGCGATGGTGAAGGGCACCACGACCCGGTCGCCCACCTTGAGGGCTTTGTTCTCCGCACCTACTTCGACGACCTCCCCCATCGTCTCGTGGCCCAGGATGTCGCCGCCCTCCATGCCGGGCATGACGCCATCGAAGATGTGAAGGTCGGAGCCGCAGATCGCGCAGGCCGTCACCTTGATGATGGCGTCGCGCGGATGCTGGATCTTGGGATCGGGAACGCTCTCGCAGCGAATGTCGCTCTTGCCGTGCCAGGTCAGCGCCTTCATCGGGCTTCTCCTATGGAAATGGGAAATCGTTCAGCGGCCGCCGGCAATCGCCGATGGCCCGGGACTTTGCGGAGACGGTCAGGCAGCCAGGGTCGTCGGGAGACGCGCCGCGTCTGTGCCCGTCGGCTTTGAACGCCGAATGCCGAGGGTCGTACCGGGCGCGGCGTGTCCCGCTGCGGCCTGCGCCACGGCGTGGCGGCCGTCGAGGAAACCTTCGGCCCAGCGATCGCGCGCCGAGGCGAGGGAGAAATCGTACGGCGCTTCCGGTCCCGCCTCACCGCTGACGGGAAGGTAGCTCAGGTAGAGCGTGGAGGGAGCCAGGCGGCCTTCCGCGAGATCGCGTTGCCACAGGCGGCGATAGGCTTCGAGCCGATACCAGGTCTGGTTTCCGAACAGGATCGCATTCTTGCGGGCCAGGGCCTGCTGCAAGCCGACCGGCCGCGCGCCGTCGCGGGCGAAGAGATCCGCGACGATCATCGTGTCGTCGGTCCCGGCCAGCTCGTCGAGCACGGGCTCGACCGGCGCGTTCATCGAAAGGCCCCCGTCGCCCAGCAGGCGGCCCCCGATCTCGACGGGAGCGAATTCCGGCAGGAAGCCGCAGCTCGCGAGGATGTGGTCCATCTCGATCCGGTCGCCCTTGCCCGTGTCGAAGATCACCGCATCGCCGCTCTCGATGTCAGTGGTCGCCACGGTGAAGCGCAGGTCGCCGGCGTTGAGACGCTCGAAGTCGAGCGTCTTCTTCAGAAAAGCGACCGTGGGGGCGAGGTCGTAGAAGCTGCCGAAGCTCAGGCGGGGGCCCAGGGTCTGGATATGGCCCAGCGCCCCGAACAGCCTCGACTGCACCGCACTGACCCAGTTCAGGGCATGGCGCGTCATCCCGAAGGACAGCGCGTTGAGGTTCTCGGGTCCCCGGAGCCAATAGCCGCGCAGAACGTCGAAGCGTTTTTCCGGCGGCGTGCCGACGATCAGCGCGCCATTGAGAGCGCCGACGGAACTGCCGGCGATCCAGGAGGGCGAAAGCTGGGACGCATTCGCCAGGGCTTCATAGACGCCCGCCTGGTACGAGCCGAGCGCGACGCCGCCCGACAGCACCAGCGCCGTTCTGCGATCCCCCACCGTCAGGCCGCCTTCGCGCCCGCGACGGGCTTGCCCTGGACCATCTCGTGTCCCGCGAAGGAGCGCGTCTCCGGCGGCGGCAGCTTGGAGCGGTTCTTGAGGTCGGCCAGAAGTTCTTCCTTCAGCATCTTGAGCTTGTCGCCCAGCGCCACGAGATCGACGTCAGCTTCGCGCGCCTGGGCGAAAATGCCTTCCTTCGGCTGCTCTTCTTCCTTCACGTGATGCTTGATCAGCTCGGAAAGGACCTTGACCTTCGCATCGTAGAACGGGTCCTTCGGCGAGCCCTGCGAAAGCTCGGCGATCAGCACCTTGGCGCCATCGTGCTCGACATAGGCCTCGTCCAGCATGTCCTCCTCGACCTTCTTGGTGCAGGCCGGATAGAAGATCTTCTCTTCGATCGACGCATGGACGGTGAGCTCGGTGCAGATCTCGCGCACCAGCGCGACCTTCTTCGTCTCGTCGCGGGTCTTTTCGAATTTCTCGAACAGCTCCTCGACCTTGCGGTGATCGGCTTTGAGCAGGGCGATGGCATCCTGTTTGGTGGACATATGAATTCCTTCTTCAGTCGCTTCGATGTGAATTGATGTGCCGGCGCTCTCCGGTCCGATGCCCGGCTGGCGACCGGGCTGTGCTCGATCGGGATGTCGGAAGAGCAAGTCCCCGCCCAACGGCAGCTTTCCGAGGACGTTGCAGCGTGCGCTGGAGCACCCACCGGCGGATGATCCGTCCATCGCGGGATGATGTCAGGCGTGCTGCAGAGGCTTTGTTGCCAGTGGCAAGAGCCCGTATTACGGTCCGGCCGTGTGCGACAATTGCAGGGCAACGGCATGATTCGGTGTGTGCGGATTTGGACGGGCGAAGACCAGAATTCACACGTCGAGGAAGGCTGGATCGACCTTGAACCGGGTGCGCACGGCGACCTGCTCAGCGGCAAGATCGCCGTCACCAGCGCATCCTTGCAAGAGACCCAGCCCGGCGGCACCTATGCCTGGCACACGGCGCCGGTCCGCCAGCTCGTCGTCACCCTGAGCGGCACGCTCGACTTCAAGACCCGGGGCGAGCAGCATTTTACCTTGGCACCTGGAGACATCCTGCTGGCCGAGGATACGACCGGCGGCGGCCACACCTGGCGGCTCGTCGACGATCAACCGTGGCGGCGCCTCTATGTCGTGCTGGGCAAGGATGCCCCGGTGCCGTTCAAGCGCGCCGCCCCTCAAGACCACCGTTAGGAGAGCCCGATGGCAGACACTCATTCCGGCGACTTCGACGTCGTCCTGGTCGGCGCCGGCATCATGAGCATGACGCTGGCCACGTTCCTCAAGGAACTGCAGCCTCATCTCAAGATCCAGATCCTCGAACGGCTGGAAGGCGAGGCCCAGGAGAGCTCGGCAGCCTGGAACAACGCGGGCACCGGCCACGCCGCCAACTGCGAATTGAACTACACGCCGCAGCGGCCCGACGGCAGCGTCGACATCTCCAAGGCTCTCGAGGTCAATGTCGAGTTCGACCTGTCGCGGCAGTTCTGGTCGTATCTGGTGAAGAAGGGTGCGATCGAGCGCGCCGATTCCTTCATCCACCCGGTGCCGCACATGAGCTTCGTGATCGGCGCGGAGCGGGCGGCCTTCCTGAAGAAGCGCCACGCCACGATGAGCGCCCATCACTGCTATCGTGGCATGGAGTATTCCGAGGATCACAAGCAGATCGCCGAATGGGCGCCGCTGCTCATGGAGGGCCGCGATCCCGGCCAGGTGGTGGCCGCGACGCACATGGTCACGGGCTCCGACGTGAACTACGGCACGTTGACGACCAACCTGCTGACCTACCTGCGCCGCCAGGAAGGCTTCTCCATCCAGTTCAACCAGGAAGTCACCAACCTTCATCGCACGACGGACGGCGGCTGGACGCTCGACGTCAAGGACGAGAAGTCCGGCGAGAAGAAGACGGTCGGCGCCCGTCGCGTGTTCCTGGGCGCGGGCGGTGCGGCGCTCACCCTGCTCCAGAAGTCCGGCATTCCCGAGGCCGACGGCTTCGCCGGCTTCCCGGTGAGCGGCATCTGGCTGCGCTCGGGCAAGCAGGAGATCGCCACGCGTCACCTGGCCAAGGTCTACGGCATGGCGGCCAGCGGATCGCCGCCGATGTCGGTGCCGCACCTCGACACCCGCTATGTCGACGGCAAGCGCTGGCTGCTGTTCGGTCCCTTCGCGGGCTTCTCGACCAAGTTCCTGAAGCACGGCTCGATGTTCGACCTGCCGCTGTCGCTGCGGCCGGACAATCTCCTGCAGCTGCTCGCCGTGGCGCGGGACAATCTTCCGCTCGAGGAATACCTGATCGGTCAGGTGCTGCAGACCAAGTCGCACCGCTTCGATGCGCTGCGCGACTTCTATCCCAGCGTCGACGAGAAGGACTGGGAGTTCGACGTCGCCGGCCAGCGTGTCCAGATCATCCGCAAGGACGTGGCGCGGACGGGCAAGCTGGAGTTCGGGACCGAGATCGTGCACTCGGCAGACTCCTCGATCGTGGCCCTGCTCGGCGCCTCGCCCGGCGCTTCGACCGCCGTCTGGATCATGGTCCACATGCTGGAGACCTGCTTCCACGAGGAGCTTGCCGGCCAGTGGGTGCCCAAGCTGAAGGAGATGATTCCCTCCTACGGCCAGGACCTCAAGACCGACGCAGCACTGGTCGAGCGCGTGCGCAAGGAAACCGCCGAAGTACTGGGCCTGCACACGGTCTGATGACCGCCCCGCGGACCCCGCTCACCGAGTCCCTGGAAGTCCTGCTGCGCTTCGGCGCGCTGATGCTGCGCGCGGGCGACACAGCCTTCCGCGTGCGCGATGCCATGCGTCGCCTGGCCCATGCGCTCGGCATCGAGCGGCTCGAGGTCGAGCTGTCGACCGTCGGCCTGACGGCGATGGCGTGGACCGGAGGAGAGGCCACGACGCTGGCACGCGAGATCGGTCCGCCTGGCGTCGATGCCTCGAAGATCGCCGCACTGGAATCGCTGTCGCTCCGCGCCGCGCCCGGCCTCGATTGCGTGACTCTGGAGGCCGAACTCGACCGGATCGAAAAGGCGGCCCCGTTGCACGGGCTGCTGCCGGTCGCGCTGTCGATGGCGGTCGCGTCGACGGCCTTCTCCTACCTGAACGGCGGCGACCTGCTGGCGACCGGTGCGGCGGCGGTCAGCGGCGGGATCGGCCAGGCGGCCCGGACCCTGCTGTCGCGCCAGGGCTTCAACCAGTTCGCGATGACCGCCCTGTGCGCCGTGCTGGCGTCCGGCCTCTACTGTCTGATCGTGATCGGCTTCGGTGTGCGTACCTTCGCCTTCGCCCACGCGATCGGCTTCATCTCGTCGGTGCTGTTCCTGGTGCCGGGCTTCCCGCTGGTCGCCGCGCTGCTGGACCTGACGCAGCACCAGACCAAGGCCGGCATGACGCGTCTGTTCTACGGCGTGCTCCTGACGTTGAGCGCCGCCTGCGGCATGTCGGTGGTGGCGATGCTGGCCGGTCTTGCGCCGGCGCCGGCCGCGCCGCCGCCCGGCGCGATCGAGCCGCTCACCGTGCTGGGCCGGGCGCTCGCCTGCTTCGCCGGCGGCTATGGCTACGGCATCCTGTTCAACAATCCGCATCGCACGGTTCTGGCGGTCGCGCTGCTCTCCATGGTCGGCAACGAGGTGCGGCTCGGCCTGCACGATCTCGGCCTTGCCCTGCCCCAGGCGACATTCTTCGGCGCGCTGGCGGTCGGACTGGGCGCTTCGCTGCTGCGCGGCCGCCTGCACGCGCCGCGCATCGCGCTCACGGTCCCCAGCATCATCATGATGACGCCCGGACTGTTCGCCTTCCAGACGATCGTGTTCCTGAACCAGGGCAAGTCTCTGTCGGCGGTCGAGGCCGCCGCGACCTGCGGCTTCGCGGTCGGCGGCATGGCGATGGGTCTGATCGCCTCCCGCTTTCTCACCGAGCGCCAGTGGCGCTACGAGCGCTGACTTCTGGACGACTCGAAACGCTTCCCCTTTGCGGCATCCGCAAAGGGGAAGTGCCCTCGTCTTGCCAGGCCTACTCCGTCGCGACGTAGGGATGAACCATCTTCGACGGGTCGACGACCTTGTCGAATTCGGCCTCGGTCACATACTCGAGCTTCAGCGCCGCTTCCTTGAGCGTGAGGTCGTGGTCGATCGCGTAGTGGGCGATCTTGGAGGCCTTGTCGTAGCCGATCACCGGCGCCAGCGCCGTGACCAGCATCAGCGAACGGTCGACATATTCCTTGATCTTCTTGAGGTTGGGCTGGGTGCCCTCGACCAGGAACTTGCGGAAGTTGGCGCAACCGTCGGTCATCAGCGTGATCGAATGCGCGATGTTGTAGATCATCAGCGGCTTGTAGACGTTCATCTCGAGATAGCCGCTGGCGCCGCCGAAGCCGACCGCCACGTCGTTGGCCATGACCTGGACCGCGATCATGGTCAGCGCCTCGGCCTGGGTCGGATTGACCTTGCCCGGCATGATCGAGGAGCCCGGCTCGTTCTCGGGAATGTGCAGCTCGGCGAAGCCGGCGCGCGGGCCGCAGGACATCAGGCGGATGTCGTTGCCGATCTTGTAGAGCGAGACCGCGAGCGTACGGAACGCACCCGAGAGCTGGACCAGCGCATCGTGCGCGCCCTGCACGGTGAACTTGTTCGGCGCCGTCACGAACGGCAGGCCCGTCAGCTTGGCGATCTCCGCCGCCGCCGCCTCGGCAAAGCCCGGGGCCGCGTTGATGCCGGTCCCGACCGCCGTACCGCCCAGCGCCAGGCGATAGACGCCCTTCAGCGCATCCTCGATCCTCTCGATATTGTCGGCCAGCATGCCGGCATAGCCCGACCATTCCTGGCCGAGCGTGATCGGCGTCGCATCCTGCATATGGGTGCGGCCGATCTTCACGATGTCGGCCCATTCCTTCGCCTTTGCATCGATCGAGTCGTGCAGCGCCTTGAGCGACGGCAGCAGCCGCTCCTTCGTGTTCACGGCGGCGGCGATATACATGACCGACGGAAACGAGTCGTTCGACGATTGCGACATGTTGACGTGGTCGTTGGGATGCACCGGCTTCTTCGAGCCGAGCGGCGTGCCCGCGAGCTGGCAGCAGCGGTTCGAGATCACCTCGTTCACGTTCATGTTGAACTGCGTGCCGCTGCCGGTCATCCAGACGTGCAGCGGGAACATGTCGTGATGCTGGCCGGCCAGGATCTCGTCGCAGGTCTCGAGGATCAGCTTGTGCGCCTGGTCGTCGAGTCGCTTGCCGTCATGGTTGGCGTTGGCGCAGGCCTTCTTCAAGGTCGCATAGGCGGTGATCATCTCGCGCGGCATCAGGTCCTTGCCGATACTGAAATGCTCGAGCGACCGCTGCGTCTGGGCGCCCCAGAGCTTGTCGGCCGGTACGCTGACCTCACCCAGGCTGTCTGTTTCCTTGCGAACGTCTGCCACGCGGCACCTCATCTGGTTTGACGGCCGACAGTACCTCAACCTTCCCCGTGCCGTCAGTCGTCCGATGTCCGGGCTTTTCGCAGGGATTTGACCGCGCCATGGCGCTTCTTGTCGTCGACGCGCCGGCGCTTGGCGGATCGGCTCACCTTGGTCTTCACGCGCGGAACCGGCTTGTGGGTCGCCTCGCGGATCAGTTCGATCAGGCGGGCGAGCGCCTCCTCGCGGTTGCGCAACTGGCTGCGCTGGCCCTGGGCCACCAGCACCAGAACGCCGTCGCGCGTGAGGCGCCGCCCGGCGAGACGCTCGAGCCGCTGGCGCACATCGTCCGGCAGCGAGGGCGAATTGCGAACGTCGAAGCGAAGCTGCACCGCCGTCGAGGTCGTGTTGACGTGCTGGCCGCCGGGGCCGGCGGCGCGCACGAAACTCTCCTGGATCTCGTCCGGGTCGATCGACAGCGAGCCGGTCACCCGGATCGGCGCCGCCCCGGTCGCGGTCATTCCTTGCCGCCGGCCTTGCGCAGCATCGCCTCGATGGACCCCCGGTTGTTCTGCTTGGCATAGGTGACCGCGGTGCGCCCGGTGAAGTCGCGCGAATTGGGGTCGGCCTTCTTGTCGAGGAGAAGCCGAACGATCTCCGCATAGCCACGCCCCGAGGCGATCATCAGCGCCGTCTGGCCCTGGCGATTCTGGCCGCGCGGGCTCGCGTTGCGCCGCAGCAGGATGTCGACGATCTCGACATCGCCCTTCTCGGCAGCCCGCATCAGCGCCGTATAGCCTTCCGGGTCCGCGGTGTCGGGCAAAGCGCCGCCCTTCAAGAGGGTCTCGACCACCGGAATGTGCCCGGCGCGCACCGCCACGACCAGCAGCGGCTGGCCGTTGTTGGCGGTCTGGTTCGGGCTCTCCTGCTTCAGAAGGGCCTGCCGCACCTTCTCCTCGTCGCCCTCCATGACCGCCTTGACGATCTGCTTCTGGCCGAACAGGTCCGAGTTGGACGTCTGCGCCAGGACGGTGCCTGCCGCAAAGATCATCGACAGGGAGAGAAAGGTTCGTCGGATCATGTCTTGCTCCCGCGGGTCTCCTGATAACGGACCTCGATCCGGTCCCAGATTTGCGCCTCCAGCGAGACGCCGTCGAAACGATTGATCTGCTGCAGGCCGGTCGGCGAGGTGACGTTGATCTCGGTGAGATAGTCGCCGATCACGTCGATGCCGACGAAGATCATTCCAAGCCTCGCGAGCTCCGGCCCGATCGTCTCGCACAGCTCGATGTCGCGCTTGGTCAGCGTGGCCTTCACCGCCTTGCCGCCGACATGCATGTTGGAGCGTGCCTCGCCGGCCGCCGGCACGCGGTCGATGGCGCCGACCGGCTTGCCGTCGATCAGGATGATGCGCTTGTCGCCCTTGCGCACCTCCGGAAGATAGCGCTGGGCGATCACCGGCTCGCGGCTGCGCTGCGAGAACATCTCCAGCAGCGAAGCGAAATTCTCGTCGTCGGGGCGCACGCGGAAGACGCCGGCGCCGCCGTTGCCGAACAACGGCTTCAGGATGATGTCCTGGTGTTCCTCGCGGAACTCGCGCAGCGCGCGCGCATCGGCGGTGATCAGCGTCGGCGGCATCACATTGTCGAAATGCGTGACGAACAGTTTCTCCGGCGCATTGCGCACGCTGGCGGGATCGTTGACCACCAGCGTCTTGGGATGGATGTGCTCGAGCAAATGCGTCGTGGTGATGTACGACATGTCGAACGGCGGATCCTGGCGCAGCAGCACGACATCGATGGTCGAGAGATCGATCATCTCGGCGGCACCCAGGGTGAAGTGATTGCCCTTCTCGCGGCGCAGCTTCATCGGCTGCGCACGGGCCATCACCTTGCGGTCGCGAAAGATCAGATCCGGCGGCGTGTAGTGCCACACGGTGTAACCGCGCTTCTCGGCTTCCAGCCCGAGCACGAAGGTCGAATCGCCGTCGATGTCGATCGTCGAGACATGGTCCATCTGGATGGCGACGTTGAGCTTCATGACAGTATCCTGACTTGGCGACGCGAGACGTGGATCGGCTGGTTTCAGTTAAGGCCGCGGCGAAGTTCCTGCAACAGCGCCGAGGCGCTTCGCCGGAGATCGGTATCGCCCTCGAGTTCGAGGAGGCGCTCGTAGGCCGCGATCGCTGCCCGGCGCTTGTCGAGGCGCGCATTGAGCTGGCCGGCCTCGAACAGCAGCTCCGTCCGGTCGGGCGCGATCGCCAGCATGCGGTCGAGGGAGCGGGCGACGCCGTGCCAGTCCTCGCGCCTGGCCAGGCGCAGCCGCACGTTGTTCTCGAGCCGCAACAGCACGTCGCGATCAGGGACGGGATCGAAATGCGCCGGCATCAGCTCGGCGTCGGGGCCGAGAACCTGCCGCAGCAACCTGCGCAGATCGGCGGCCTCGCGCACGACGCCCTCGTGGAACGGATCGACGACATGACGCGCGCCGTCGATGCCGACGCGGATCAGGAAATGACCGGGAAAGGCCAGGCCTTCCGCCTGCCATCCCAGCGCGCGGGCGACGTGCAGGTAGAGGATCGACAGCGCCACCGGCAGGCCCTTGCGGCGCTCGATCACGCGCACGAGGTCGGCATTCTGCAGGTCGTCGTAGGTCTCGCCGTCGCCGCGATAGGCATAGGACCGCGCGATCACCTCCGAGAGCGACGCGGGCGACGGGCCGCGCCGGTGAACCAGGTCGGCAAGCTCGTCCGTCATTGCCGTGACGTGCTGGCGGAAGGGCGTGAGGTCGGTCGCCTCGCCGCGACCGAGCACGCTCAGCAGCAATCCCGCCTCCAGCAGGTCGATGCGTTCGCCGTCGCCGGCACAGGCATCCTTCAGTCGCTTCAGGTCCGCCGCGCGTTCGTCAGCCACGGGTCACTCCGGCGCTTGCCAGACGTCGGGCAGATGGCGCGGCCACATGCCGCCGACCAGCACCGCGTCGAAGCGCACCGAGCAGGCGGCGTAACGCGGATGGTGGGCGATGAACAGGCTGGCGGCGCGCGACACCCGGCCGAACTGGCGATCGCCCAGCGCGTCGGCGGCCTTGATGAAATCGCCGCGCGCCTTGACCTCGACGAAGGCCAGCACGTTGCCGCGACGGGCGACGATGTCGATCTCGCCCAGCCGGGTCTTGTAGCGGCGCATCAGGATCGTGTAGCCACCGAGCCGCAACCGCCAGACCGCCCGCCACTCGGCCGTATGGCCCATGCGATAGGCTTTCTGGCGGGCCTTCGTCGTCATGCCGCGCTCCGCTTGAGCTCGAGCGCGCGGGCATAGACGTCGCGCCGCTTCAGCCCGTAGCGCGCCGCCACCTCGGCGGCGGCATCCTTGACCGATGCGCCCGCCATGGCCTCGCGCAGCGCCTCGTCGACCGTGTCGGCGCTGCGTGCCCCCTCGGCGGAGGGCGCCCCGACCACGATGACGATCTCGCCCTTCACGTCGGGATGGGCGGCGTAGTGCGCGGCGAGCTGAGCGAGCGGCGCGCGGCGCACCTCCTCGAACAGCTTGGTGAGCTCGCGTGCCACCGCGGCGGGACGGTCGCCCAGCAGATCCTGCAGATCGGCCAGGGACTCGGGCAGCCGGTGCGGCGCCTCGAAGAACACCAGGGTCGACGGGATGGTGGCCACTTCGCCGATCGCGCGGCGACGCTCGGTCTGCCGGGCCGGCAGGAAGCCCGCGAAGAAGAACCGGTCGGTCGGCAATCCCGACAGAGCGAGCGCCATGGGAACGGCGGAGGCGCCCGGCGCCGACGTGACGGAATGGCCTGCCTCGACCGCCGCCCGGACCAGCCGATAGCCGGGATCGGAGATCAGCGGCATGCCGGCGTCCGACACCAGGGCGACGCTCTTGCCGGCGGCGAGCGCCCGCACGAGGCGCGGCTCGGACTTGTCCTGCGTGGCGTCGCTGTAGGACACGGTCGGGGCGGAAATGCCGTAGTGGGTCGCGAGTTTTGCGAACACCCTCGTGTCCTCGCAGGCGATCAGGTCGGCTGCCTGAAGCACGTCCAGTGCCCGCAGCGTGATGTCGCGCATGTTGCCGATCGGTGTGGCAACAATATGCAGCCCCGGGGAGAGCGGCGGTTTACGCGGGGGCTGCCCGTCGGTAGCTTGGGGCCGTTCGTCCAAGTCCATCTGTTTCCGATCGCCGGAGTTTCGCGCCGATGCGTAGGTCATTCATTGCGCTTGCCACAGCCGCCCTTTTGTTGGGCGCCTGCAGCGAGCCTCCCCAGACTAGCACGAGGACCGCGCAATCGGTGACCGTAACGCCGAAGGCCGGTTCCCCGCTGACTGCCTCCGGCAAGGTCCGTATCGCCCTGCTCCTGCCGCTCAGCGGCCGCGCCGCCCCGATCGGCCAGGCGATGCAGCAGGCGGCCGAAATGGCGCTGTTCGACAGCAGCTCCAAGGAACTCGCCTTGTCGGCCTACGACAGCGGAGAAAGCGCCGAAACCGCCGTCGAGGCCTATCGCAAGGCCCGGCTCGATGGTGCAGCCCTCGTGCTGGGACCGCTCTACGGCACCTCGGCCAGCGCCCTGGCGCCGCTGGTGAACCAGGGCGGCATGAACGTGCTGGCCTTCTCCAACGACGAGCAGGTCGCGCAGCGCGGCGTCTGGATCATGGGTATCGCCGCCCCGCCTCAGGTCCGCCGCGTGGTCGATCATGCGCTGGAGACGGGAATCCGCCGGTTCGCGACCTTCGCGCCACAGACGACCTATGGCGAGCAGATGAGCCGCACGCTCGAGACCTATGTGACGACACGCGGCGGCACCGTGGTCGGCCGCGAATTCTTCGACCCCAACGGATCGAACATCGCTGCCCAGGCCCGAGAACTCGCGGCCTCGGCCAAGGGGGACGGCGGCAAGGTTGCCGTCCTCGTGCCGGTGGCG
This sequence comes from Reyranella sp., assembly GCF_965249915.1. Taxonomy (GTDB): domain Bacteria; phylum Pseudomonadota; class Alphaproteobacteria; order Reyranellales; family Reyranellaceae; genus Reyranella. The sequence goes on along the minus strand of NZ_OZ252257.1, from coordinate 5,422,534 downwards.
CCGCCCCTGCTCTCGACCGCGCTGGCCTCGCTGGCGACCAACGGCCTCGACGGGCGCGCGGTCCAGTTCATCGGCACGGGCGTGTGGGACTTCCCCGGCGTCGGCGCGGAAACCATGCTGCGCGGCGCCTGGTATGCCGCGCCCGATCCGGCCCGGCGCGCCGACTTCGAGCGCCGTTTCGTGTCGACCTATGGGCGGCCGCCGCACCGGCTGGCGACCCTCGCCTATGACGGCGTGGGCCTGGCCGGCCAGCTCGCGCGGATGAAGCCGGGCGGCGACTTCTCGGCCGAGGCGATCACCAACCCCAACGGCTGGTCCGGCGTCGACGGCATCTTCCGCTTCCTGCCCGACGGCCGCTCCGAGCGGGCGCTCGCCGTGATCGAGATCCAGGGCGACCGCGGCGTGGTCGTCAGCCCCGCCCCCACGACCTTTGCGGGCCAGCCGACGAACTGACATGGCCGATCTTTCCAAAGCGGGCCTGCCCCGCGCGATCCTGTTCGACATGGACGACACGCTGATCCGTGCCTACGCGCAGCCGGAGGAGGCGTGGACCCGCCTGCTCCATGTCTTTTCCGCCCATCTCGACGCTCATGACGAGGCGGCCATCGTGCGCGTGCGCACCGCCATCATGGAAGAGGCGCGCGCCTTCTGGAACGACCGGGCCGAGGCCGCGAAGTGGCGGCTCGACATCCCGGGCGCCCGCCGGCTGTCGGTCCGTCGCGGCCTCGCGAAGCTTGGCCGCGCGGACGACGAGCTGGCCGACCGCATCGCCGATTCCTTCACCGAACTCAGGCGCAAGGAATACCGGCTCTATCCCGACGCCCATGCCACGGTCGACGCCTTGCGCGATGCCGGTGTCCGGCTGGCCCTCGTCACCAACGGGGCCGCGGAGACCCAGCGCGCCAAGATCGAGCGGTTCGAACTCGCCCACCGCTTCCACCACATCCAGATCGAAGGCGAGTTCGGCCAGGGCAAGCCCGAGCTCGCGGTCTACCGTCACGCGCTGGAGCGGCTGGGTGTGGCTGCAGAAGACGCCTGGATGGTCGGCGACAACTACGAATGGGAAGTCGTAGCGCCGCAGGCGCTGGGCATGTGCGGCATCTGGTACGACCCGTTCGACGCCGGCGTGCCGGCGCATGCGACGGCCAGGCCGACGCGCATCATCAAGCGGCTGGCAGAGCTGATCGAGTAGAGTTTACCTGAAGAAACACCCCGTCGTCCTGAACGCAGTCGAAGGATGACGGGACATACTTCTACGCCGCGCCGTTGCCTGCGTTGCGCGGCGGGACGCCGATTGCGGCGCGTTCGTAGACGGCCTTCACCTCGGCGCTGCGACGCCCGAGTTCGTAGCGCAGGCTGGTGTAGAGGTTCACCGGAAACGGCATGTCGGCATTGAAGTCGATGATCAGCACGACGCGCGTCTCGTCGGTCTGGTTCTTGACCCAATGCTCGCGCGTGTCGTCGAACACCAGCGGCACACCCTCTTCCCAGAAGAAATGGTGGCCACCGATCTCGATCCAGCACTTCTCCGGCTCGCTGGGCACGATCAGCGGATAGTGGAAGCGGACCACGCCGGCTGCGGAGCCGCGATGCGGCTCGATCTCGGCCCGGCCGGCCAGGATGCTGAACAGGGCGGTGTGCACGCCCGGCAGCCGGTTGATGGCGGCCATGGTGTCGGGAACGGCCGCGGTGTTCTCCGTGATCTCGTGGCCGTAGATCTTGAGGATGAACGTGCGCCACGCCCGGCCCGGCACATAGAGATCCCGCGGATGGACCTCGTGAAGAGTCGGGATCGCTTCATGGTGACTGAGCAGGTAGTCCAGGTCGGCCTTGATCTGGGCGTGGCTCTTCTTCAACTCGGCCAGAACGGGAAAGGACTTCAGCGCGTCCTCGCCCGACAGCGGCAGCTTGGGCATGTTCCGCAGGATCCAGTCCGACAGCTTGAGATTCAGGTTCTCGAGCGGCTCCTGGGGCACCCAGATGTTCTTGGTGAGATAGAAGCGGCCCTTTTGGCCAACGCCCTGCGGCAGATCCGTCGTCGTCATGCGGGAGCAATCCTGCGTGTTGCAATGCCCGATTTTTTGCATCGATGGCGCGAGTAACCGGCGCCTCGTGCGTCGCTCAGCGCGTACTTCTGAGACAAACTTTTCTCCAATGCAATAACCCGAATGTCGCAAAAACCGTGTGGTCCGCTGCGTCCGCGAATGGCTTATGGTGCGCCGATGAACATCAGGGCCACTCAATGACCGAAATCGCTCACGCTGCCGGCGCCTCGCCAGAAGCCATTCGCGCCCACTACGACGTCGGCAACGATTTCTATCGGCTGTGGCTCGACGAGACGATGACCTATTCCTCGGCGATGTGGCGCGACGAGAACGACGACGCCTCCCTGGCCGATGCGCAGCGCCGCAAGATCGACTGGCATCTGCGCAACGCCGGCGCCGACCGCTCCTCCAGCCTGCTCGACATCGGCTGCGGCTGGGGCGGCATGTTGCGCGCCGCCGTCGCCACGCGCGCACCGGGCGCCCCGCCGCTGGCGCGCGGCGTCGGCCTGACCTTGAGCGATGCGCAGGCCGAACTCGCCCGCGCGGCGATCCGCGACGCCGGCTCGCCGCCGGTCGAGATCCGCGTCGAGAGCTGGGCCGACCATCGCCCGGCCGAGCCCTACGGATCCATCATCTCGGTCGGCGCGTTCGAGCACTTCACCAAGCCCAAGGACGATGCGGCCACGAAGACCGCGATCTACCGCCACTTCTTCACGCGATGCCGCGACATGCTCGCGCCCGATGCGCGCATGACCCTGCAGACCATCGCCTATGGCGATCCCGACGACAAAGTGCCGATGGGTCCCCTGGTCGAAGACATCTTCCCCGACTCCGAGCTGCCCCGCCTGCCGGAGATCCTGGCGGCCGCCAACGGTCTGTTCGAGGTCGAACGCTTCCGCAATGACCGGGTCGACTATGGCCGGACCTGCGAGATCTGGGCCGCCAACCTCAAGGAAAAGCGGGCCGAGGCGATCGCCATGGTCGGCAAGGACCAGACGCGGCGCTACGAGCGCTACCTGAAGTTTTCGGCCTGGGGCTTCTTTTCGCACCGTATCCACCTGTTGCGCTTCCGCCTGAAGCGCCGCTAGCAGGAGCCGCCATGACCGCCCTCGACGCCTTCGCCGCCAGCGTCACGGCCGACGCGCCGCCCGCCGGATCCAGTCCGGCGGTGCAGGCTCTCTGGTGGGCCCGTCGCGGCGACTGGGCGCAGGCCCACGAGTGCGTCCAGGCGCACGAGGGCGAGCCGGATTGCGACAGCGTGCACGCCCATCTACATCGCCAGGAAGGCGATCTCGCGAATGCCGGCTACTGGTATCGCCGGGCAGGCCGGCCGGTGTCGCAGCAGTCCCTGAGCGAGGAATGGACGGCCCTGGCGACGGAGCTGCTCGCGAGGAGCTGACGTCGAGATCGGCCATCCCGCACATTCCACGCGGATACCGGGCACGATCGCCCCCTCGACGGTACCAGGATACCTGCCTAAGGGGGTGCGACTCTGGCTTCGATTATTTCGTTTATTTCGTTTATTTCGGTTGGGCTCGCGAACGACGTCACCGGGGAAGCCCCGGTCCGCGCGTCGGGCCGTCCAGAAGGGACGACCGGTCGGGACGGGTCGTAGCTCCGTTCGATGAGCGGCTTCGCGATCGGCGGCATCCGCGATGCCGCCCGCAGGGAACGCCTCCCGGCCTCCTACGTTTGGAGGGCAGGAGGTCATGCCATGCTGGGCGCCATCGTCGTCATGATCATCTTCGCCGGCTCGCAGTGGCGCGGACAGCGCCGCGCACGCGGTCTCTGACGCCGGCTATTTGTCTTCCGGCTTCAGCATCAGCCGCTCGACCCGGCCGCCCTTCAGCAGGTGCGTGTCCAGCACCTCGTCGACGTCTTCCTTGGTCGGCACCCGGTACCAGATCCCCTCGGGATAGATCACGAGAGTCGGCCCCAGCTCGCAGCGGTCGAGGCATCCGGCGTTGTTGATGCGCACGTTCTTGAGGCCGAGCGCCTTGGCGCGGCTCTTCATGTGGTCGCGCAGGGCCTCGCCGCCGCGTTCGGCACAGCAGCCGCGCGGATGGCCGGCCGGGCGGCGGTTGGTGCAGCAGAAGACGTGGGCTTCGTAGTAGGGCTTGGGATCGGCTGGCTTCTCGCGCTGGCTCATGATCCGCCTATTCCTTCTTCGTCGATCCGCCGGTGGCGATGTTGGCGAGCTGGGACCAGAAGACCTGCTGCATCTGCTGCATCTGGTCCATGCCCTGCATGGAAGCCGGCAGCCAGGTCTTGAAGATCGTCTCGGGGTTCATGGCGCCGAGGCTGGAGCGCAGGCGCTCCTCGATTTCACCCATGATGCGATCCTGCATGGGCTTGATGTCCGGCAGGCCCATGAAGGCGCGGGCCTCCTCGGGCGTACAGGTCACTTCGACATTCACCTTCATGGGCTACTCCGTTTTGCGGAGCTTAGCATGCTATGACCCCGGCATGACGACCCCCCGATTGGCCCCCGGGTTGGCCCCTTGGCTGACCAAAAATCCGCGCAGCACGCGCCCCCTCGAATTCGGTCGCGAACAGCAGTTCGTGATCAATCCCAACGGGATTCCCGAACTGTGCGAGGAGCTGAAGGCCTGCCCGGCGCACAAGCCGACGCCGCTCTACGAGCTGCGGGCCCTGGCCGCACGGCTGGGCGTGGGCGAAATCCGGGTCAAGGACGAGAGCCAGCGCTTCGGCTTCGGCGCCTTCAAGGCGCTGGGCGGCGTGATCGCCGTCGCCAACGTGCTCACCGGCGCGGTCGGCGACGCCTACCATTCCACGCCCTCCTTCGAGAGCGTGATGAAGGGCGAGCACAAGGAAATCACCGGCCGTTTCGTGTTCACCGCCGCCAGTTCGGGCAATCACGGCCGCTCGGTCGCCGCGGGCGCCAAACTGTTCGGCAATCGCTGCGTGATCTTCCTGCCGAAGTTCACCAGTGCCGAGAAGGAAGCCGCCATCCGGGCGCGCGGCGCCGAGGTGATCCGGGTCGACGGCGACTATGACACGGCTGTCGCCGAGTGCCGCCTCCAGGCCGAGACCAACGGCTGGACGATCATCTCCGACACGTCGTGGGAGGGCTACGATTCGGTGCCGCGCAGCGTCATGCGCGGCTATTGCGTGCTGGTCCACGAAGCCGCCGTCCAGCAATGGGGCGCGGCGCCCACCCATGTCTTCGTGCAGGCCGGCGTCGGCGGATTGGCCGCGGCGGTGATCGGCTATCTCTGGGCGGTGTGCGACGAGCGGCCGGTGTCGATCGTGGTCGAACCCGAAAGTGCGGACTGCTGGTTCCAGAGCAACCTCGCCGGCCAGCCGACGCTGGCCAGCGGCGATGCCGACACGGTGATGGGCGGCCTCGCCTGCCGCGAGATCTCGCCCGTGAACTGGCCGATCATCGGCCAGGCCGCCGACTGGTTCATGACCATCGGGGAGGACAGCGTCCTGCCGGCCCGCCGCCTCTACGCCAACCCCTTGGGCCACGATCCCGCGATCATCTCCGGCCCCTCGGGCTGCGCCGGTCTCGCCGGACTGATGCGCGTCTGCACCGACGAGGCCGCCTTCAAGGCGCTGGGTCTCGGGCCGACCTCGCGCGTACTGCTGATCAACAGCGAGGGCAATCTGGGCGAGCCCTTGCCGTCCTGACCCCGTCATGGAGTGACGACGATGCCGGTGCCCGTCGAGTACAAGCGCGCGTCGATGACCTTCGAGCAGTTCATGCTCGATGCGCGGGATATTTCCGGCCTCGCGACCACGCACCAGACCTATACGATGGTGCAGGGCGTGTTTCAGGCCTTCCGCCGACGGCTCGACGTGAAGGAGGCGATCCGGTTCGCCAACGTGCTGCCGCCCGTCCTGCGCGCGCTCTTCGTTGCCGACTGGGATCTCGACGAGCCACGCCGCCCCTTCGAAGATCGGAACACCATGACGCGCGAAGTGCAGGCGCTGCGTCCCGACCACAATTTCGCACCCGATTCCTCGATCCGCGACGTTGCCGCCGCGCTGCGCCGGAACATCGACCAGGTCGAGCTGGACCGCGTCCTGGCAAGCCTGCCGCCCGGCGCCTCGGCCTTCTGGCAAGCCGACTAACCCTCAGTTGTTCTTTCTATCCCCCTGCCCTCTGTGGTAGCAAATCGCGCCGACTCATCCGGCAGGGGGAGATACAAGACAATGAACGTGGGGAAACTGGCGGGCCTTGGCCGCCTGATGATTTCTGTCGGCCTGGTGTCGACTTCTGCGGCTTGCGCGACGGTGGTCGGCGGCACCACCCAGGACGTCTACGTCGATAGCGAGCCGAAGGGCGCCGCCTGCACCGTCAATCGCCAGGGCGCCACCGTCGGATTCATCAAGCCGACACCGGGCAAGGTGGCCCTCTCGCGTTCCAAGGAAACCGTCATCCTGAGCTGCGCCCTCGACGGCTACGAGCAGTCGAACGAGGTCCTGGTCGCCAGCTTCACCGGTGCCACGGTGGGCAACATCCTGCTCGGCGGACTGGTCGGCGTCGCCATCGATGCGGCCTCCGGCGCCAACAACAAGTACCCCGAGCGCGTGATGGTCATCCTGACACCCGCGAGCTTCCCCAGCGACGAGGCGCGCGATGCCCACTATGCCGGCATCCGCCAGCGCATCGAAGCCGGCGCCAAGGCCGAAATCGACCTCGTGAACACGCGCTGCAGCTCGACCAACCGCGAACTCTGCACGATCGAGGCCAAGCAGATCGCCGACGCCCGCGACAAGGCACTGGCCGATCTCGACCGCCGCCGGCTGGCCGCGAAGGTGGTGCCGGCCTGACGTCAGCTCGCCGACGTTCTTGTCTCGCTGCACGAAGCGACGCATCCTTCGACCACATCACAGGAGTTTCGGTTCGTGCAGCTTCAGCTCAAGACCTGGCAGTTCGTCGAAGACTATCTCAAGACCAAGACCGGCATCATCATCCCGATCGGCTCGACCGAGCAGCACGGCCCGACCGGCCTGATCGGCACCGACGCACTGACGGCCGAGATGGTGGGCCGCGGCGTCGGGGAGAAGGTGGGCGCGCTGGTGGCGCCGACGATCTCGGTCGGCATGGCCCAGCATCATCTCGACTTCGCGGGCTCGATCACGCTGAAGCCCACAACCCTGATCGCCGTCGTGCGCGACAACGTGCTGTCGCTGGCCAAGCACGGCTTCACGCGCTTCTTCTTCGTGAACGGCCATGGCGGCAACATCGCCACGGTGACAGCGGCCTTCTCCGAGATCTATGCCGAGCGCTCGATGGAGCGCATGAGCAACCAGCCCTCGATCAAGTGCGCCCTTCGCAACTGGTGGGACAGCCCCGGCATCAAGCGGCTCAGTTCCGAACTCTATCCGACCGGCGAAGGCAGTCACGCCACGGCCTCGGAAGTGGCGCTGACCTGGTACAAATATCCCGAGACGATGGACCGCCGTGTGCTCGAGCCGCGCATCGCGCCGAACGGCTCCTTCGCCGATTCCGAGGACTATCGCCGCGCCTTTCCCGACGGCCGCATCGGCTCCGACCCGAGCCAGGCGACGCCCGAGCACGGCAAGCGCTTCTACGACCAGGCCGTCGAGGACGTGGCGCGCGACTACGAGGCGTGGGTGGCGCGGTAGGATTACATCCTAACGTTCACAACATCAGCCTCTTCGCCCTCTCCGCCCGCCTGCGGGGGGAGAGGGAGGGGACCCGCGAAGCGGGGAGGGTGAGGTGGGTCTCCGCTCTCGCTATCGACGCATCGCTTTCTTATCTCGCACCACCTCACCTACCCATTGCTTCGCAATGGGCCCCTTCCTCTCCCCCACTTCGTGGCGGAGAGGACATAATGACGTTGATCTCTCCGTTAACTCTTCACCCGCTCGCGGTGCAGGATGTAGAGGCCCGAGCCGACGATCACGACGATGCCGGCGAGCGCCAGGGTGTTGGGGACCTCGCCCCACACGACGTAGCCGATGGCGAGCGCCCACAGGATCGAGGAGTAGCGGAACGATCCCATGACCGAGATCTCGCCGCCCGAGCGCAGCGCGATCACGAGGAACTGATAGCCGATCGCGAGCAGCAGCGACGACGCCACGATGTAGCCCAGGGCGCGCGCATCGATCGGCTGCCACCCCTCGACCAGCGCCCAGGCGCAGCCGACGACGGCGACGGTGATCGCCGTCGTGAAGGAAACGACGAGCGTCGGCACGGCCGGCGGCAGGTGACGCGCGATGACGTCGCGAAAGGTGCCGAGGAAAGTCCCCGTAAGTGCCACCCAGGTCCAGCCGTTGATGTCGCTGGGTCGCGGCTGGATCACCAGCAGCACGCCCGCGAAGCCCACGCCCACGGCGGTCCACCGCCGCCAGCGAACGTCCTCCTTCAGGAGAAGCACGGCGAGCACCGTCAGGATGAGCGGTGTCGAGAGGTTGACGGCGGTGGCGATCGCAAAGGGGATCTGGAACAGGGCGATCAGGTAGATGATGGCCGCGCCCGCCTCCAGCCCGCCGCGCAGCATGACCTTGGGATGGACCGCGTAGGCCATCTTGCGCCAGGCCCCCGTCGCCAGCAGCGCCAGCGCACACCAGAGCGTGGCAAAGAGGCCGCGCACGCCGATCGCCTGGACCGACGGCACGGTCTCGGCGGCGAGCTTGATCAGCGCATCGTTGAAGATGAAGACGACGACCGACGCCAGCATCGCCACGATGCCGCGAGTATTGTCGATCATGACGAGGCTGCTGACGAAGCGACTACTTCGCCATCTTCTCGATCATCTTCCACTGCTCGGCGGAGACCGGCACCACCGACAGGCGCGACTGGCGCACCAGGCCGAAATCCGCGAGCTTCGGATCGGCCTTGATCGCGGCCAGCGTCACCGAGTTCTTCACCGGCGCGACCGGCTTCACGTCAACGGTGACGGCCTTGCCCGCCGCATCGGTGGGATCGGGATAGGCGGGCTTCACGACCTCGGCGATGCCCACGATCTCCTTGCCCTCGTTGGAATGGTAGAAGAAGCAGCGGTCGCCGGGCTTCATCGCCTTGAGGTTGATCGCGGCCTGGGCGTTGCGCACGCCCGTCCAGGAGGTCTCGCCGTCCTTCACGAACTGCGCCCAGGAATAGACCGAAGGCTCGGACTTGATGAGCCAGTACGCCATGTCGTTTCCCCCTGCTCCTACTTGCCTTCGCGCCGCAGCGGCCGCGCCAACAGCGCGCGAATCGAATCGTCGAGATCGGCGCCGCGATGCAGGATAGCATCGACCGCGGTGCATATCGGCATCTCGATGCCGAGCTTGGCGGCGCGTTCGAGCACCGCCGGCGCCGTCGCCGCGCCTTCGACCACCTGCCGCCGGCCCTGCATGTAGGTTTCGTATGACATGCCCTTGCCGAGCGCAGCGCCCAGCGAGCGATTGCGCGACAGCGGTCCCTGACAGGTGAGCACGAGGTCGCCGAGCCCGCTCAGGCCCGTGAGGGTCTCGAGATTGGCGCCGAGGGCAAGGCCCAGTCGCGCCATCTCGGCGAAGCCGCGGGTGATCAGCGCGGCGGCGGCGTTGTGGCCGAGGCCGCGGCCCTCGACGATGCCGGCGGCGATCGCCAGCACGTTCTTCACCGCGCCGCCCAGCGACACGCCCACGACATCGTCGGTCCAGTAGGGCCGGAACATGCCGGCGGCGAGCGAGGCCGCGAGGTCGCGGCCGAGCGCGGCATCGGCGGTGGCGATGCTGACCGCCGTCGGCAGGCCCAGCACGGCTTCCTCCGCGAAGCTCGGGCCCGAGAGCATGGCGATGGCCCGACCCGGCAGCACCTCGGCCAGTACCTCGGGCATCAACAGGCCGCTGGTGGCCTCGATGCCCTTGGCGCAGATCACGACGGGGCCGCTGCCGGGCAGGCCGTGGGCCACGGTGCGCAACGCCTGGGCCGGACAGACGAGCAGGATCGCATCGCAGTCGGCGAGCTGGGCGAGCTCCGTGGCCGCGTCGATGCCGGCGTCGAGCGATTGTCCCGGCAGGTAGATCTCGTTGCGACGGTCGTGCGCGATCGCGGCCGATACACTGCGATCGCGCGACCAGAGCGTCACCGTGCGACCGGCCCGGCGTGCGAGGCAGGCCAGCGCCGTTCCCCAGGCGCCGCCGCCGACGACGCCGATATGCGCGATGCCCGTCACGCGATCCCCCTCACGCGATCCTCGTCACAGGCTGAGATTGAAGGCGATGGAGATGCGCTGCGCGGTGCCGCGATAGGGCCGCACCTGATGCAGCACCCAGGACGGAAACATCACCAGCCGCCCGGCCCGGGGCGAGATCGTCTGGTTGGTGCCGACCGACAGGCCGCCGGGAAGGCTGAAGGCGAGATAGGGCGCGTACATCGCCGGCGCCGGCCCGCGCGGATCCATGAACTCGAGTTCGCCGCCCAGCGACGGATCGGCCGAGATGCCGCCATCGTCGACATAGTAGACGCCCGACCAGTAGCTGCCGGGATGGGAATGGAATTCGTTGCCGTGGCCGCCGCGGTTGATATTGGCCCAGATGTTGGCCTTCCACGCGATGGTGACCGCATTGCCCTGGCGATCGCTGGTGCTGCGGTTGGCCATATTGCGTGCAACCGCCAGCAGCTTGATCGCCGGAACGCCGGCCCACTTGTCGAGGTCCCAGGTCGATTGCCAGCCGCCCAGCGTGCTGTGCGGCTCGTTCTCTTGTTCGGCCTCGCGCTTGGCCAGCACCGGGATCAGCGCGGCGTTGAGCTGCGCACCGTCGGGCAGATCGGCGATGAGGATTGGCGTCGCGAAGGCGGCAACGGTTTCGAAGACGGGCTGGGCCTGGCTCATGGCTTCAGTCTACACGCGATTGGCGGCGGCGGGATCGAGCGGCCAGCGCGGCCGGGGACGGAAATCGAGCGCATCGACTTGGCCGAGACGCAGCCGTTCGACGCCGGCCCAGGCGATCATCGCGCCATTGTCGGTGCAGAGCCGGACCGGCGGCGCGACCAGCTTCGCGCCATGCGCCGCCGCGACCTCTTCGAGCCGTCCGCGCAGATAGACGTTGGCCGCAACGCCGCCGGCCACCACGAGCGTCGACGACGGGGCTCGGCCCAGCGCGTTGGCGCAGCGGTCGGCGAAGACGTCGCCCACGGTGCGCTGGAAGGAAGCACAGAGATCGGCGACGGCGCGCGGATCGTCGGCCGGCAGCTTCTCGACCGTCTGGCGCACCGCGGTCTTCAGGCCCGAGAAGGAAAAGTCGCAGCCGGGCTTGCGCCACATCGGCCGCGGCAGCGCGAAGCGGCGCGGGTCGCCGCCCTCGGCCGCCCGCTCGACCGCGGGCCCGCCGGGGAAGCCGAGGCCCAGCAGCTTGGCGGTCTTGTCGAAGCATTCGCCGGCGGCATCGTCGATGGTGGTCCCGAGCCGCGTAAAGTCGCCGGGACCGCGCACCGTGAGGAGCTGGCAGTGGCCGCCCGACACGAGCAGCAGCAGATAGGGAAATTCGACAGGCTCGGTCAGCCGAACCGACAGCGCGTGGCCTTCGAGATGATTGACCGCGATGAAGGGCTTGTCGTGCGCGAAGGCCAGCGCCTTGGCGGTCATGACGCCCACCATCACGCCGCCGATCAGCCCCGGCCCGCCGGTCGCGGCGATGGCGTCGAGATCGGCCAGCCCGAGGCCCGCTTCGTCGAGCGCCTGTGCGACCAGCCCGTCGATCCGCTCGAGATGCGCTCGCGCGGCGATCTCCGGCACCACGCCGCCGAACCGGCGATGCTCGGTGAGCTGGCTGTAGACCGTATTCGACAGGATCCGGCCGACCGGCCCGGTCCCGGCCGGGCCTTCGACCACGGCGACGGCGGTCTCGTCACAGCTCGTTTCGATGCCCAGGACGCGCATGCGGGACTTCTAGCGGCCCGGACACCGGGGCGCCAGATGACACCTCGCCGACGCACCACCTCATTCTGAGAGTCTGGCCGGAAATGAATTGAATCGATTCAAGCACTTACCTCATCCTTCGAGACGCGCTCCCGCAGAGCGCTCTTCAGGGTGAGGTAGTTGTGTTGAGCAAACTCAGAGGTTCAGATTGAACGCGATCGAGATGCGTTCGGCCGTGCCGCGATAGTGGCGGACCTGGTGGAGCAGCCAGGACGGGAACAGGACCATCCGGCCGGCCTTGGGCTGCAGCACCTCGTTGGCGCCGCCCGACAGGCCGCCCTTCATCGCGAAGCCGAGATGCGGCGCGTACATCACCGGGGCCGCGCCACGCGGATCGAGGAATTCCAGTGCGCCGCCCAGCGAGGGATCGGCCGGGATGCCCCCATCGGCGACGTAGTAGACGCCGGACCAGAAGGCGCCGGGATGCGTGTGGGGCAGGTTGCCGTGGCCGCTGCGGTTGATATTGGCCCACATGTTGGCGCGCCACGTCACGGCGAAAACGCCGGGATGGGGACCGCCGGCATTGCCCGACCGGTCGATCGTCACGCGATTGGCGGTATTGCGGGCGATGGCCAGCAGCTTCAGCGCCGGCACGCCGCCCCAGCGTTCCATGTCCCAGGTCGACTGCCAGCCGCCTTCGTTGGAAGCCTGTGTGCCGGGGTGGGACTTCTCGCGTTCCTCGATGACCCGTCGCAGGTCGGCGTTCAACGCGGCCGCGTCCGGCACGTCGTGGACGACGAGCGGCGTGGCAAACAACGGTACGATTTCGAGATCCTGGCTCATGGTCGGCCTCTGTTCGCCGCCTTCTTGCCTCCGGCCCCCCGGTCCCGCAACTGCCGCCGGCCGCGACCTGTCGGCGCCACAGCTTCTGGCGTGGGGGCTTCTGGCGTATCGGGGCGCCCTGCGCTAGAGCAGCGGCCATGACGGCCCCCCTCCTCCGGCTCGGCACCCGCGGCAGCCCTCTCGCCCTCACCCAGACCGGCCTGGTGCGCGACGCGCTCGCCAAGGCAGTCCCGGCACTCGCGGCGCCCGGCGCCATCGAGATCGTGGCCATCAAGACCACGGGCGACGTGATCCAGGACCGGCCGTTGTCCGAAGCCGGCGGCAAGGGACTGTTCGTCAAGGAGATCGAGGAAGCCCTTTTGCAGGGTCGCATCGATGCGGCCGTCCACAGCATGAAGGACATGCCCATCGCACAGCCGCCCGGGCTGGCGATCGCGGCGTTCCTGCCGCGCGAAGACGCGCGCGATGTGCTGATCGCGGACCTCGCCCGCATCGACGATTTGCCGCAGGGCGCCATCGTCGGCACGTCGGCGCTGCGTCGCAAGGCGCTGCTGCTTCACCGCCGGCCGGACCTGCAGATCGTCACTTTGCGCGGCAACGTCGATACCCGCCTCGCCAAGCGCGCCGCCGGCACCGTGCAGGCGACGATCCTGGCGCTCGCCGGGCTGAAGCGGCTGGGCAAGACCGGCGTCGGCACCGCCATCCCGGAAAGCGAAATGCTGCCGGCCGTCGGCCAGGGTGCGGTGTGCATCGAGGCGCGAGAGAATGACGCGCAGACGCGCGGCTGGCTCGCCGCGATCGATCACGAACCCACCGCGGTCTGCGTGCGCGCCGAGCATGCGATGCTGGTCGTGCTCGACGGATCCTGCCGCACGCCGATCGCGGGCCACGCGATCCTGACGGGCGGCGAGCTGCATCTGCGCGGCCTGATCGCGCGCCCTGACGGATCGGAAGTGATCGCAACGGAGCGTCGCGGTTCGATCGCTGACGCAGCCGCTCTCGGCCGCGATGCCGGCGAAGAACTGAAGCGCCGCGGCGGACCCGGCTTCCTGGCCGACTGACGCACTCTCGACCGCGTGCGAGCCGGCCCCTAGAGTTCGGCCCATGCCCTCCATCCTGCGCTCCCTGCTGATCGTGTGCGGCCTCGCGTCCCTGCTCGCTGCCTGCGAGACGGCGCCGGTGTCCGGCCGGTCGCAGATGATGCTGGTGAGCGAGAACGAGGAGCGCGAGATGGGCCTGCAGGCCTATCGCGAGGTGCTGAACAAGGAGCCTTTGTCGCGCGACGCGCAGACCAACGCGCTGGTCGAGAAGGTCGGCCGCCGCATCGCCAATGCCGCCGAGCATCCGCCGCAGGAAATGTGGCGCGCGCCGCGCTTTCGCTGGGAATTCAAGACCGTCGACAAGAACGAGCCCAATGCCTTCTGCCTGCCCGGCGGCAAGGTCGTGGTCTATACCGGCCTGCTGCCGATCACCAAGACCGAAGCCGGCATGGCCGTGGTGATCGCCCACGAGGTGGCGCATGCGCTGGCGCGCCATGGCGCGGAGCGCATGAGCGACCAGATGGTGGCATCGGTCGGCACCGCCGCCGCATCGGTGGCCCTGGCGGCGACGGTGAGCGGCCGCAGCCGCACCTATCTGCCGGCCATGATGGCCGCGGTCGGCGCCGGCGCCACAGTGGGCTACATCCTGCCGATGTCGCGTGCCCAGGAATCGGAGGCCGACCGGATCGGCCTCGTGCTGATGGCATTGGCCGGTTACGATCCGCGCGAGGCGATCGGCCTGTGGGAGCGCATGCGGGCCGCGAGTTCCGGCAAGCGGCAGGCGGAATGGCTCAGCACGCATCCTGCCGACACCACGCGCATTGCCGACATCAGACGCTGGCTGCCGGAAGCCATGCAATATTACAGGCCTCGATGACCGACACTCTGGAATATGACGCCACCGGGCTGCTCTGCCCCCTTCCCGTGCTGCGGGCCAATCGCAAGCTGCGCGAACTGGCGGTCGGTGGGCTGCTCACGGTGCGCGCCACCGATCCCGCCGCCGAGGCCGATTTCCCCGCCTTCTGCCGGCAGACCGGGCACGAGCTGGTCTCCGCCACGCGCGAGGGCGAGGTGCTGGTATTCGTGATTCGGAAACGCTAGACGGCGGAAACGCCGGACGCCCGCTCGACAGATAAGAGAGAGATCATGCCGCAAACGACCTTCAAGACGATCGATTCCATGGACATGTCGGGCAAGCGCGTGCTGGTGCGCGTCGATCTCAACGTGCCGATGAAGAACGGCGTGGTCACCGATGCCACCCGCATCGAGCGCGCGGCGCCCACGATCAAGGAACTGGCCGCCAAGGGCGCCAAGGTGATCGTGCTCAGCCATTTCGGCCGGCCTGACGGCAAGCGCGTGCCGGAAATGACGCTGCGCCCGCTGGTCGAGCCGCTGGAGAAGGTTCTCGGCAAGCCGGTCGCCTTCGCCGAGGACTGCATCGGTCCGCTCGCCGAGGATGCCGTGCGCACCATGAAGGCGGGCGACGTGCTGCTCCTCGAGAACCTCCGGTTCCACAAGGAAGAGGAGAAGAACGACGCCGGCTTCATCGACAAGCTGTCGCTGCTGGGCGACGTCTACGTGAACGACGCCTTCTCGACCGCGCACCGCGCACATGCCTCGACCGAGGGTCTCGCCAATCGCCTGCCGGCCGTCGCGGGCCGCCTGATGCAGGAGGAACTCGAGGCGCTCGACAAGGCCCTGGGCAACCCCAAGCGCCCGGTCTGCGCCATCGTCGGCGGCGCCAAGGTCTCGACCAAGCTCGAGCTGCTCGGCCATCTGGTCGGCAAGGTCGACAAGCTGATCATCGGCGGCGGCATGGCCAATACGTTCATGCACGCCCAGGGGATCCATGTCGGCAAGTCGCTGTGCGAGAAGGATCTCGCCCCGATGGCGCTCGAGATCCTGGAGAAGGCGAAGGCCGCCAAGTGCAAGGTGCTGCTGCCGGTCGACGTCATGGCAGCGGACGAGTTCAAGGCCGGCGCAGCCCATGTCGTCGTCGATGCGGATGCCTGCCCCGACGACAAGATGATCCTCGATGTCGGCCCCAAGACGATCGCGCTGTACCAGAAGGAACTGGCCGAGTGCTCGACCGTGGTGTGGAACGGCCCGCTCGGCGCCTTCGAGATCAAGCCGTTCGACACCGGTACGGTGGCGCTGGCGCTGGAAGTGGCGCGCCTCACCGGCACGGGCAAGCTGCTGTCGGTGGCCGGCGGCGGCGACACGGTGGCGGCGCTGGCCGCGGCGGGCGTCGAGGAGAAATTCTCCTATGTCTCGACCGCGGGCGGCGCCTTCCTCGAATGGATGGAAGGCAAGACGCTGCCCGGCGTTGCAGCGCTCATTAGGGCGGCGTAGCGTCGGCGCATGAGCGCCCCCTCCACGCCACCCGATCGCCCGCGCCTGCCGTGGGATCCGCCCGAGCATTTCGAGAAGCGGGTGCCCGACGGCGACAATCGCGAGCGGCTGGTCTGCGGGCGCTGCGAGTTCATCCACTACCAGAACCCCAAGGTCGTCGCCGGGGCGGTCTGCACCTGGGGCGAAAAGATCCTGCTGGCCAAGCGCGCCATCGAGCCGCGCAAGGGCTTCTGGACCCTGCCGGCAGGCTACATGGAACTGGGCGAGACGACCGAGCAGGCCGCCCAGCGCGAAGCGCTGGAAGAGGCCTGCGCCACCATCGAGATCGACCGGCTGCTCGCCATGTACAGCGTGGCGCGCATCGGCCAGGTGCAGATCATGTATCGCGCGAAGCTGGTCACGCCGGACATCGCCTGCGGCATCGAGAGCGAGGAAGTGGCGCTGGTCGACTGGGACGACATCCCGTGGGACCAGCTGGCCTTCCCGACGGTTGTGTGGGCGCTCGCCCACTTCCACGAGTCACGCGACAAGGTCGACTTCTCGACCTACTCCAACCCCACCGGCGACCTCGCCCGCATGTGGCCGCCGCGCAAGCCCGAGGGGGTTTGACAGCTGTCGTCCTGAGCGCAGCGAAGGAACTGGCTGAGCGACCAGAGGACTCTGTGGCGGGCGCGAGATCCTTCGCTGCGCTCAGGATGACAAAGTTGAGCTTCAGCTTCCGCGCGCGAAGGGATTGTCGTCGCCGTCCCAGTAGCGCCGGAGCAGCGGGATCTGCAGGAAGGCGAAGATGAGGGTCAGCGGGAAGCTCAGGAACATCTTGCTGGCGATCCACGTATCGGTCGTGAAGTTGCGCCACATCACTTCGTTGACGATGGCCAGCACGAAGAAGAACACGGTCCAGCGCATCGTGAGCTGATACCAGCCCTCGTCCGTGAGCTTGAACGCCGCGCCGAACAGGGGCTTCAGCAGCGGCTTCTTGAACAGCACGAGACCGCCGCCCAGGATGACCGCGAACAGGGTGTTCACGATGGTGGGCTTCAACTTGATGAAGGTGTCGTCCTGCAGCCAGATGGTGAGGCCGCCGAACACCAGCACGAAGAAGCCGCCGACCAGCGGCATGATCGGCCAGCGCTTCTCGAGCCAGCGATAGCAGGGCAGCGCGACCGCGGTGGCGACGATGAAGATACCGGTGCCCCAGTAGATGCCCCAGCGCCCGTTGGCTGCGAAGAACAGGACCAGCGGCCCCAGTTCGAGCGCCGTGGCATAGAGCTTTCGCATGCCATTGTCGCCGCCCGCGTCCCGCTCACTGCTCATGCCGGCAATCCCATCAAACTGCGCGCGAAGGCGCGAGCCTCGAACGGCCGCAGGTCGTCGATGCCTTCTCCGACACCGATGGCCACGACCGGCAACTTGAACTTCTCGGCCAGCGCCACCAGCACGCCGCCCTTGGCGCTGCCGTCGAGCTTGGTGAGAACCAGAGCATCGACCGGCGACATGGTCTTGAAGGTCTCGACCTGGGCGTGGGCGTTCTGGCCGGTGGTCGCGTCGAGCACCAGCAGACAAGAATGCGGCGCCTCGGGATCGAGCTTGCGGATGACGCGCACGATCTTGGCGAGCTCTTCCATCAGGTTGGTCTTGTTGTGCAGGCGACCGGCGGTGTCGATCAGCAGCACGTCGGTCTTCTCGGCCCGCGCCCGCTCCAGCGCCTCGTAGGCGAGGCCCGCGGCGTCGGCGCCGGTCTGCTTCGACACGACCGGCACGCCGGCACGGTCGCCCCAGACCTTGAGCTGTTCCACGGCGGCGGCGCGGAACGTGTCGCCGGCGGCCAGCATCACCGAGCGGCCCTCGCTCCGGTAGCGGCCGGCCAGCTTGGCGATGGTGGTCGTCTTGCCGCTGCCGTTCACGCCGACCACCAGCACCACATGCGGCTTGCGCGCGGCGTCGATGGTCAAGGGCACGGCGACGGGCTGCAGGATCTCGGCGATATCGTCGGCGAAGGCCGCGCGAACTTCCTCTTCGGTGACTTCCTTGCCGAAGCGTTCCTTGCTCAGCTTGCCGACCAGCCGGGCGGCGACGGCGACGCCGAGATCGGCCTGGATCAGTGCATCCTCGAGATCGTCGAGCGTCTGCTGGTCGAGCTTCTTCTTGGTGAAGAGGCCGGTAATGCTCTCGGCGACCTTCTTGGTCGACTTCGAGAGGCCCTCGCGCAGACGCGACAGCCAGCCTTTCTTCTCGGGCTCGGGCTTCTCGGGCTCGGACTTCTCGACCTCCGGTTCCTTCTCGGCCACCGCTTCGACGGGGGCGGTGACAGCGACAGGCGCGGGCTCCGGCTCGGGCGCCACCGGCACCGGCTCGCTCACCGGCTCGAGGGGCGGCGCAACGACCTGCGTCTCGGGCTCGGCTAGGACGGCCGGCTCTAGCGGTTCGGGTTGCGCGATCTCAGGTTCGGCCGGCTTCGGCGGCTCGACGGTCGGCGCCACCCGCGAGCGCAACCGCGCAAACCAGCCCTTCTTCTCGGGTTCCGTCTCGCTCACCGCGCCACCTCAGGACAGCAGCGAACGGTCGAGTTCGCCCTTGTAGGCGAGCGCAATGCCGCCGGTCATCGAAACGTGATCGTCACGCAGCCATTCGATCGTGAGCGTGCCGTGCTCGACCACGACGTCGACCTTGCGCCCCGTGAGGCCGCGCCGCGCCGCGGCGACGCCGGCGGCACAGGCGCCCGACCCGCAGGCGAGCGTCAGGCCCGCGCCACGTTCCCAGACGCTGAGCTTCAGCCTGTTCTCCCCGATGATCTGCGCCACGCCGACATTCACGCGCTCGGGAAAGAACGGATCATGCTCCAGCTTCGGTCCGAGTTCCGTGATCGGGATCGCGGCGAGATCGTCGACGAAGAAGGTCGCGTGCGGATTGCCGACGTTTGTGCCGACCGGGTCCTGCAGCGGCCCGAGCCCCACCGGCATGTGCTTGGTGTCGCACGCCTTCGCGACGGGAATCTCGCGCCAGTCCATGCGCACCAGCCCCATGTCGACGGAGATCACCGGCAGGCCGTTGGGCCCACGGCCGACCTTCTGCGATTCGAGCAGGCCGGCGACGGTCTGGATCGTCACGTCGTCCGACTTGCGCTCGTCCATCACCACCGACGCGACGCAGCGCGTGGCGTTGCCGCAGGCCTGCGCCTCGCTGCCGTCGGGATTGTAGATGCGCATGAAGACGTCGGCATCGGCCTCGGTCGGCGGTTCCAGCACGATGAGCTGGTCGCAGCCCACGCCCAGTCGGCGGTCGGCGATGGCGCGACGACGCAGCGGCGTCAGATCGAGCGCATGCGCGCGCGCGTCGAGCACGACGAAGTCGTTGCCCAGCCCGTGCATCTTGAGGAAAGGCGTTCCGGCCATGCGGCGCTATATGGCGGTTCGGCCGGGCCAGCGCAACGAGCGCGCCCGGACCTGCCCGGCGTGCGCCCCGGCGATTTCGCGCACGTCCAGGGTCGGCAGGCGCTTGGTGTAGATGGTGAGATGCAGGATGCCGAGCGCCTCGTAGGGCATGGCCGGCTCGACGAACAGGCCGCGGGCCGCATCCCAGGCCGGGGTGGCGTGATGGACTGGCCAGTTGCAGCGGCTGGGCAGCGGCTCACAGGAATAGCCACGGTCGTAGACCAGCACGTTGAGGGCGACCTGGTCGGTCATGTTGGTCGAGCGCTGCAATGCCTCGCCCAGCAGCCCGGCCCAGCCCTGCCAGTGGGGCGCGTCGGCGGCGAGCGCGAAGACGCCGGCGTTGATCAGCGGATAGCGGATCAGCCGCTCGGCCGTTTCCTTGTCGAAACAGGCCTCGAACGCCGCGCCGTTGATCGACGAGAATTCCTGCCAGGCATGGCGATAGTGACGCATCGAGCGGTGGATCTCGGGCGCCACGGCCAGCGCGCCCGTCCGGGCGGCCGCGAGGAACAAGGAGACCGCATCGCCCTGCTGCACCCAGCAATCGCCGTCGATCCAGAGATAGAGATCGAAGCCCGGGAAATAGCGCGGCAGGAACGGCCGCGCCGTCAGCGCCTTGTAGCCGTCCTTCAACGAGTCGCGGCCGGGAAAGTCGAAATCCCATTGCGGGACCACGAGGACAGCGCCTCGTTCGCGGCACCAGTCGCGCTGCTCTTCGGTCAGCCCGCAATCCAGGACACCCAGCGCCAGCCCGCGGCCCGGCTCGGTCGCCTGCAAGGACTCGATGCAGTCGCGCATCAGGTCGAAATAGGCGGCGTCTCCGCCGGTGATGGCGATGGCTCGTTCAGAATCGGGGTTTCTGCTCACCTCGCGAAGATGGCGTATCGACAGGCTTTGCGCCACAGTCCGCGCCAACGCACGCCATTCCGGGGGAACTCATGGGCAAGCACGTCGACTACTACGTTTCGCTGAATTCGCCGTGGACCTATCTCGGGTCCGCGCGCTTCGACGCCATGGTGAAGAAGCACGGCGCGACGGTCACGATCTGGCCGGTCGATTTCGGCTCGGTCTTCGCGGTCTCGGGCGGCCTGCCCCTGCCCAAGCGCGCGCCGCAGCGTCAGGCCTATCGCATGATGGAGCTGAAGCGCTGGCGCGACCATCTCGGCGTGAAGACCACGCTCGAGCCCAGGTTCTTTCCCGCCAACGAGGTGCCGGCGGCCAAGTGCGTGATCGCGCTGCGCGAAGCGGGCCGCATGGAAGACGCCGTCAAGGTCGCACACGCGGTGCTGACCGGCCTGTGGGCCGAGGAGAAGAACAGCGGCGACCTGGACACGCTGAAGGCGATCATCGACGGATGCGGCCTCGACGGTGCCGCCGTCCTGAAGGCCAGCGAAGAGCCGGGCATTGCCGAGAAGCGCGAGGCCTACACCAAGCACGCCATTTCGCAGGGCGTGTTCGGCGCGCCCTCCTTCGTCATCGATGGCGAGATCTTCTGGGGCCAGGACCGGCTCGACTTCGTCGAACGCAAGCTCGCCTCCTGACGCAGCCCCCGTTCACGGGCTCAGGAGCGCCGCCGCCGATACCGCGATCGTGTTGTTGATGATGTGCGCCACGATCGTCGGGACCAGCGAGCCGGTGCGCCAGCGCAGCCAGCCGAACCAGAAGCCGAGCGGCAGCACCAGGAGAATGTGCAGGGGCTCCGTATGGGCGGCGGCGAAGGCCAGCGAACTGAGCACGAAGGCCACCAGGTTGCTCCAGCGACCCGCGAGCCAGCCATAGAACAGGCCGCGGAAGACCAGTTCCTCGACGATCGGCGCCAGAAGGCCCAGAACCGCGAGGGTTTGAAGGATCCGCGCCGTGCCCTGGATGCCCTCCGTCACCTGCTTCACCCCCTCGGGCTGCGGACCGAGTTGGCTGACGGCAAACGACAGTACCGTCGTGCCAAGGACCGCGAAGACCACGGGCCGCCAGCCCACCGGGCGCAGGCCGAGCGCCGCCGGTGCATTTCGGCCGAGCGGCATGACGGCGATAACAAGGGCGAGCAGGCAGGTTGCGAAGAAGGCGCTGAGCACCAACAAGTTGCTTCGTTCGGGCAAAAGCCAGAAAACCAGCAGGCCGATCAGCGGCGCCGCGACCACGAAGGCCAGCATCGACCAGCCCGAAAGGCGCTGGGAATTGTTGTCGTTCAAGGGGTTAGCCGGCTCGTCCAAGCGTTTTGACTCCTGACGCGGCAAGCCTTATACCCCGCCGGCTCAATCGGTCGTGCCGATTTACTAGGTTCCCCCTTCGGGGAGCTCCGCTGATCCGCGAAGGTTCGCGCATCGGCGCGATACGTCTTTGAGCGAACGGGAGCACGATGTTCGAGGGTCTTAGCAAGCGTCTGGGCGATGTTTTCGACAAGCTGAGGGGGCGTGGTGCGCTTTCCGAGGCCGATGTCGACGCGGCCCTGCGCGAGGTGCGGACCGCCCTGCTCGAGGCCGACGTGGCCCTGCCCGTCGTCCGCCAATTCATCGACGAGGTCCGGCCGAAGGCGATCGGCGCCGATGTCATCCGCTCGGTCACGCCGGGCCAGATGGTCATCAAGATCGTCAACGACCACCTGGTCGAGATGCTGGGCGGCACCGTCGCCGACCTCGACCTGGGCGCCATCCCGCCGGTCGTCATCCTGATGGTCGGCCTGCAGGGTTCGGGCAAGACCACCTCCTCGGCCAAGATCGCCTATCGCCTGAGCCAGGGCCCGCAGGGCATGGCGGCGGAGATGTTCGGCGGCAGCTTCTCGACCCGGCGCAAGGTCATGATGGCCTCGCTCGACACGCGTCGCCCGGCCGCGCAGCACCAGCTCAAGGTGCTGGGCGAGCAGACCGGCGTTCCGACGCTGCCGATCGTCCCGCTCGAGATGCCGCTCGCCATCACCCGGCGCGCCCTCGAAACGGCCAAGCGCGAGGGCTTCGACGTCCTCATCCTCGACACGGCGGGCCGGCTCTCGATCGACGAAGAGCTGATGAAGGAGGTCGCCGACATCAGCGACCTCGCCAAGCCGAAGGAGACGCTGCTCGTCGCCGACGCCATGACCGGCCAGGACGCCGTGAACGTGGCCAAGGCCTTCAACGAGCGGCTGGCCGTCACCGGCATCGTGCTGACCCGCGTCGACGGCGACGCGCGCGGCGGCGCGGCCTTGTCGATGCGCGCCGTCACCGGCCGGCCGGTCAAGCTGATCGGCGTCGGCGAAAAATTCGACGCGCTGGAGCCGTTCCATCCCGATCGTATTGCGTCCCGCATCCTCGGCATGGGCGACATCGTCTCGCTGGTCGAGCGCGCCGCCGAGACGATCGACAAGGAAGATGCCGAGAAGCTGGCGGCCAAGGTCCGCAAGGGCCAGTTCGACATGGACGACCTGCTCAACCAGCTGCGCCAGCTGCGCAAGATGGGCGGCCTGTCGGGATTGATGGGTATGCTGCCGGGCGCCATGCAGGCCAAGGCCGCCATGTCCAAGGCCAAGATCGACGAGGGTCAGCTCAAGCGCCAGGAGGCCGTCATCCTGTCGATGACGCCGAAGGAGCGCCGCAACCCCGACCTGATCCACGCCTCGCGCAAGAAGCGCATCGCCAAGGGCTCGGGCGTGCAGGTGCAGGATGTCAACAAGCTGCTCAAGCAGCATGCCGACATGCTCAAGATGATGAAGCGGGTGAACAAGCTCGGTGAGAAGGGATTCATGCGCAGCCTCGGCGGCATGGGTGGCCCGCCGGGTTTTCCGCGCTGAAGTTTCAACGAAGTCAGCAAGATCGACGTCAGACAATCACGCGAATCGATATCGAAGAGAGGACTAGAGAGAATGATCGCAATCCGCATGACCCGGCACGGTGCCAAGAAGCGCCCGTTCTTCCACATCGTCGTGGCCGATTCCCGCAGCCCGCGCGACGGCCGCTTCATCGAGAAGCTCGGCACCTACAACCCGCTTCTGCCGCGCGATCATGCCCAGCGCCTGATGCTCGACAAGGAGCGCATCGCGCACTGGCTGAAGGTCGGCGCGCAGCCGTCCGATCGCGTCGCGAAGTTCCTGTCGCAGGCCGAGCTGATGAAGCCGCGCGAGCGCCGCGAACAGACCAAGAAGCCGCTGCCGCGCGCCAAGGCGCAGGAGCGCATGAAGGCCGAGGCTGCGGCAGCTGCCGCCGCGGCGCCCGCGCCGGAGGCTGCGGCCACCTGATCGGCAAGGTGTTCCGATGAGCAAGGGCCGCGTCCTGCTGGGCGTCGTTGCGGCACCTCACGGGGTCCGCGGCCTGGTGCGCATCAGGAGCTACACCGAGGATCCGATGGCGATCGCCTCCTACGGCGCGCTGTCGGACGAGAAGGGAACGAAAGAGTACCGGGTCGAGGCGCTGAGCTCCGTAAAGGGAGCGGTCCTGGCCCGGATCGAGGGCGTAGCCGATCGCACGGCGGCCGAGGCAGTACGGGGTTTGCGGCTCTATGTGGAGCGCGAGCGCCTGCCGGAGACGGGCGAGCGGGAGTGGTACGAGGCGGACCTGATCGGGCTCGCCGCGTTCGACCGGGACGGCCGGGATTGGGGGAAGGTCATGGCCTTCCACGATTTCGGCGCCGGGCGGACGATGGAAGTGTCGGGAGGCAGCGCATCGAGGCACTCGGTGATGCTGCCCTTCACCGACGAGGCGGTGCCCGAGATCGACGTCGAGGGCGGCAAGGTTACGGTCAATCCGCCGGCAGGTTTGCTGACGGGTGGGCCGGCGAAGGAGGCGGAGGGCTAACGTGTGGCGCGCGACCGCGCTGACGCTGTTCCCGGAGATGTTTCCGGGCCCGCTGGGCGAGAGCCTGGCCGGCCGGGCGCTCAGGGAGGGCGTGTGGTCGCTGGAGGCCGTCGACATCAGGCGGTTCGCCGGAGACCGGCATCGCACGGTGGACGATGCGCCCTTCGGTGGCGGCGCCGGCATGGTGTTGAAGCCCGACGTGCTGTCGGCGGCGATCGAGGCGGTTGCCGTACCGGGAGTGCCGAAGGTCCTGCTTTCGCCGCGCGGCGCGCCGTTCAGTCAGGCGCGCGGGCGGGAGCTGGCGGCGGGACCGGGCGTGTTGCTGGTGTGCGGGCGGTTCGAGGGCGTCGACGAGAGGGTCATCGAGGCCCAGGCGCTGGAGGAGATTTCGGTCGGTGATTTCGTGCTTTCGGGCGGCGAGATCGCGGCCATGGCGATGATGGATTGTTGCGTGCGGCTGCTGCCCGGCGTGATGGGCGCGGCCGATTCGGCGAGCGAGGAGAGTTTCGAGGACGGATTGTTGGAGTACCCGCACTACACCCGGCCCGCGACCTGGGCAGGGCCCGACGGAATCGAACGGCGCGTGCCGGAGGTTCTGGTCTCGGGCCATCACGGCAAGGTCGCCGAGTGGCGGATGCAGCAGCGGGAAGAGATCACGCGGAGGCGACGGCCCGATCTTTGGGCCACTCGCCGGACCGCGGCGGGAAACGATAAGAAGTGACGAAAGGATAGACACGATGGATATTCTCGACGCGATCGGCCAGACGACGATCGACAAGGTGCAGGCCGAACGGCCGGTGCCGTATTTCGAATCGGGCGACACGCTCAAGGTGCACGTCAAGGTGCAGGAAGGCAGCCGCGAGCGCCTTCAGGTCTACGAAGGCCTCTGCATCGCCCGCAAGAACGCCGGCGTGAACTCCTCGTTCACGGTGCGTAAGATCAGCTTCGGCGAAGGCGTGGAGCGCGTGTTCCCGCTCTACAGCCCGAGCATCTGGGAAATCGAGGTCGTCCGTAAGGGTATCGTGCGGCGCGCCAAGCTGTATTACCTGCGCGAGCTGCGCGGCAAGGCGAGCCGTATCGCCGAGGACACCGAGGCCCAGCGCGAGCTGCTCGCCGTGCAGGCGGAGGAGGCTCTCAAGCGTCCGCGCCGCGAGAAGCTCAAGAAGGAAAAGCCCAAGGAAGAGAAGTCCGTCCGCAACGCCAAGGGCGGCGGAAAGAAGTAGGTCCACATGGCGTTCCGCAAACAGTCGGCCACCCCGCCGGCGCCGCCGCCGCCTCCGCGGACCCTGTTCGAGAAGATCTGGGACAGTCACGTCGTCCATCGCCAGGACGACGGGACGTGCGTCATCTACATCGACCGTCATCTCGTCCACGAGGTGACCAGCCCGCAGGCCTTCGAGGGCCTGCGGATGGCTGGCCGGCCGGTGCGCCGGCCCGACGCCACGATCGCGGTCGCCGACCACAACACGCCGACCACCGACTTCAGCCAGGGCATCGAGGACGAGGAGTCGCGCATCCAGGTCGAGACGCTCGAAAAGAACGTCGCCGACTTCCATGTGCCGTACTTCGACCTGAACGATCCGCGGCGCGGCATCGTGCACGTGATCGGCCCCGAGCAGGGCCTCACCCTGCCCGGCATGACGATCGTGTGCGGCGACAGCCACACCTCGACGCACGGCGCGTTCGGCGCGCTGGCCTTCGGCATCGGCACCTCCGAGGTCGAGCACGTGCTCGCCACCCAGACGCTGATCCAGAAGCCGGCCAAGAACATGCGCGTCTCGGTCGAGGGCAGCCTGCCGCTCGGCGTGACCGCCAAGGACGTCATCCTGGCCATCATCGGCAAGCTCGGCACGGCCGGCGGCACCGGCTACGTGATCGAGTATGCCGGCCGCGCCATCCGTGAGCTCACGATGGAAGGCCGCATGACGGTCTGCAACATGTCGATCGAGGCGGGCGCCCGCGCCGGCCTGATCGCGCCCGACGAGACGACCTTCCAGTATCTCCAGGGTCGTCCGTACGCGCCGAAGGGCGGGGCGTGGGACCTGGCGCTCAGCCAGTGGCGCCGCCTGCCGTCGGACAAGGGCGCACACTTCGACGTGCAGCTCGACCTCAACGCCGCGGACATTCCGCCGATGGTGACCTGGGGAACGAGCCCGCAGGACGCTCTGCCGATCACCGACGTCGTTCCGGACCCGGCCAATGCGCCGGACGAGAACCGCCGCGAGGCCTGGACCCGGTCACTCGCCTATATGGGCCTGACGCCGGGCACGCGCCTCGTCGACGTGCCGATCGACCGTGTGTTCATCGGCTCGTGCACCAACGGCCGCATCGAAGACCTGCGCGCCGCCGCCGAGATCGCGCGCGGCCGCAAGGTCGCTTCGACCGTGTCGGCCATGGTCGTTCCGGGCTCCGGCCTGGTGAAGGCCCAGGCCGAGAAGGAAGGTCTCGACAAGATCTTCCTCGAGGCCGGTTTCGAATGGCGCCTGCAGGGCTGCTCGATGTGCCTGGCGATGAACGCCGATCGCATCGAACCCGGCCAGCGCTGCGCCTCGACGTCGAACCGCAACTTCGAGGGCCGCCAGGGCCGCGGCGGTCGCACCCATCTGGTGAGCCCGGCCATGGCGGCCGCGGCGGCCATCCGGGGCACGCTCGCCGACGTTCGCGACTTCCAGTAGACACCCGCCTCCGGTGGATGATGACGGGCGGTGCCGCGAGGCGCCGCCCGTTTCTATTTGCAGTGGAAGACGGGCGTGGCCAATGTAGGGACGTCGTTTTCGCCGACCCTCGTGGGAGAGACACATGGCCAGCGTTCCGAACTCAGGTCCCGCCGCCCCGCCGCCGCCGCCCGTCTGGGATGCGACGCCGCCGGGCACCGCGCCGGTCGGCTATGGCGGCTTCTGGATCCGTGTCGTGGCCTACATCATCGACGCCATCCTGGTCAGCCTCGTCCTGGGCGTCATCATGTCGGTCTTCGGCCTCAAGTACATGAACCTGGACGATCTGAGCAATTATGACCCGACGGTGAACCTTCTCTCGGTCCTCGTCTTCTGGCTCTATTTCGCGCTGCTGGAGAGCTCCGAGCGGGGCGCCACGGTCGGCAAGATGGCAATGGGTCTGCGGGTCGTTACCAACGACGGCAAACGCCTCAGCTTCATGAATGCCACAGGGCGGTATTTCGCCAAGATCCTCTCCGGGATGATTTTCTGCATCGGCTACATCATGGTCGGCTTCACCGAGCGCAAGCGCGGCCTGCACGACATGCTCGCCAACACCCTGGTCATCAAGACCCGCTAGAATCGGGTGGCTTGACCGCGGCCCGGAAAGCCCGTTTATTCCGGCCTTTCCGGGAGGTCTCATGGAGAAATTCACGACGCTGAGCGGCGTCGCTGCGCCGCTGCCCATGGTCAATGTCGACACCGACATGATCATTCCGAAGCAGTTCCTCAAGACCATCAAGCGCACCGGCCTGAAGGACGGCCTGTTCTACGAGATGCGCTGGACGGCGGACGGCCAGAAGAAGGACTTCGTCCTCGACCAGCCGGCCTACCAGAACGCCAAGATCATCGTGGCGGGCCCCAACTTCGGCTGCGGCTCGAGCCGCGAGCACGCGCCCTGGGCGCTGCTCGACTTCGGCATCCGCTGCATCATCTCCGAGGACTTCGCCGACATCTTCTACAACAACTGCTTCAAGAACGGCATTCTGCCGATCAAGGTGCCGAAGGAGATCGTCGACAAGCTGATGGACGATGCGAGCCGCGGCTCCAACGCCATCATCGAGATCGATCTCGAGAAGCAGGAGATCAAGGGTCCGGACGGCGGCACCGTCCATTTCGACCTCGATCCCTTCCGCAAGAAGTGCCTGATGGAAGGCCTCGACGATATCGGCCTCACCATGGAGAAGAAGTCGGAGATCGACGACTTCGAGCGCCGCCAGAGCGAGTCGCAGCCCTGGCTGCACGGCGCCGCCTGAGGAACGAACCCAGACCTCATCCTGGGGAGCGAGCGCAGCGAGCGTCTCGAAGGATCGGCAACGGACACCGCGCCTGCTGCCCATCCTTCGAGACGCGCCGAGAACGGCGCTCCTCAGGATGAGGTCATTCCAGCGGACCGAAGACCGTCCAAACCGATCCGAATTCCAAACCCAACGGAAGACCTGACCATCATGGCGTCCAATCGCAATCTGCTCGTGCTGCCCGGCGACGGCATCGGCCCCGAGGTGATGAACGAAGTCCGCAAGATCATTGCCTGGATGGGCAAGAAGCGCGCGATCGGCTTCGACATCAAGGAAGACCTCGTCGGCGGCGCCGCCCTCGACAAGCACGGCGTGCCGCTCAGCGACGACGCCATGAAGACCGCGCTGGAAGCCGATGCCGTGCTGTTCGGCTCGGTCGGCGGCCCGAAGTGGGACACCGCCGACTTCAGCAAGAAGCCCGAGCGCGGCCTGCTGCGCCTGCGCAAGGAGATGGACCTCTTCGCCAACCTGCGCCCGGCGAAGGTGTTCGATGCGCTGGTCGACGCCTCGTCGCTCAAGCCCGAGATCGTCAAGGGTCTCGACATCATGATCATCCGCGAGCTGACCAGCGGCGTGTATTTCGGCGAGCCGCGCGGCCGCCACGTCAACGCCGCCGGCGAGGTCGAGGCCTTCGACACGCAGCGCTACACGGCCCCCGAGATCCGCCGGGTCTGCGCCGTCGCCTTCGAGCTGGCCCGCAAGCGCAAGAACAAGGTCCTCTCCTCGGAGAAGGCCAACGTGATGCACACCGGCGTGCTGTGGCGCGAGGAGGCGACCAAGCTGCACAAGGAGAAGTACTCCGACGTGAAGCTCGATCACATGTATGCCGACGCGCTCGCCATGCAGCTCCTGCGCGCGCCCAAGGAATTCGACGTGATCGTCACCGACAATCTGTTCGGCGACATCCTGTCCGACGAGGCCTCGATGCTGACCGGCTCGCTCGGCCTGCTGCCGTCGGCCTCGCTCGGCGCCCCCGACGCGACCGGCCGCCGCAAGGCGCTGTACGAGCCGATCCACGGCAGCGCGCCCGACATCGCGGGCAAGGGCCTGGCCAATCCGATCGCCCAGACGCTCAGCTACGCGATGATGCTTCGCTATTCGTTCGATCTCGGCAAGGACGCCGACATGGTCGAGCTGGCCGTCGAGAACGTGCTGAAGGCGGGCTACCGCACCGGCGATCTTCTGGTGGGCAACACCGACGGCGTGAAGAAGGTCGGCACCCAGGAAATGGGCGACGCCATCGTCAAGGAACTCGACCGCCTGAGCTGATCGGCGACCGCCGGATCAGCCTCTCAGGATCGAGCCCAGAACACCGCGCAACACGGCGCCGCCGACGGTGGCGCCGATCGATGCCGCCTTTCCCTTGCCGAACACGGCCTTCGCCGCCTCGCGCGCGGCGACGGTCGCCATGCTGCGGCCCGCTGCCTTGGCGACGGCGATGCCCACCGAATCGCGCTGACGGCCGGCGGGCGCCCTCTTCGGCTCGGGCGTGGGCGCTTGCGGCTGGGGCTGCGCCGTCTTGAGGCGCGGTTGAGGACGGGGCTCGGGCGGAATCGGCTGCTCGACTTGCGGCGGCGGCGGCTCGGCCGGGCGAGGCCCCCATGGACCCGTCGTCGCGGGGACGGTGGGCGGCACCGATCCATACTGGCCGCGACGGCGCGGCGGAGCCGCTTCAGGAACGGCCGTCCCGGCCACGCGACCGGTGAGAACTTCATAGGCCGACTGGCGGTCGACGGCCTTGTCGTATTTGCCGGCCAGCGGGCTCGCCGCCATGACGGCCGCGCGCTCTTCCGGCGTCGCCGGTCCGATGCGGCCCTGCGGCGGCGCGATGAAGCAGCGCTCGACCGGAAAGGGTACGCCCTTGGCATCGAGGAACGACAGCAGCGCCTCGCCGACGCCAAGCTCGGTGATGGCTTCCGCGGCATCGAACGCCTTGTTCGGCCGGAAGGTCTCGGCCGCCACCTTCACGGCCCGCTGGTCGCGCGGCGTGAAGGCGCGCAGCGCGTGCTGCACGCGGTTGCCGAGCTGGCCCAGCACGGTCTCCGGCACGTCGAGCGGGTTCTGGGTGATGAAGTAGACGCCGACGCCCTTGGAGCGGATCAGGCGCACGACCTGCTCGATGCGCGACAGCAGCGCCTTGGGCGCGTCGTCGAACAGGAGATGCGCCTCGTCGAAGAAGAAGACGAACTTCGGCTTGTCGAGATCGCCCACCTCGGGCAACGACTCGAACAGCTCCGACAGCAACCACAGCAGGAAGGTCGCGTAGAGGCGCGGGCTCTGCATCAGCCGGTCGGCCGCCAGGATGTTGATGGCGCCGTAACCCGCAGGATCGCAGCGCATCATGTCGTGGAGATCGAGTGCCGGTTCGCCAAAGAATTTCTCGCCGCCCTGCTGGCTGAGCGTCAGGAGCTGGCGCTGTATGGTGCCGACCGACGCCTTGCTGACATTGCCGAACTCCGTCGTCAGCGTGCCGGCATTCTCGGCGACCCATTGCAGCAGTGCCTGCAGGTCCTTGAAGTCGAGCAGCAGCAGGCCCTGCTGGTCGGCGATCCTGAAGACGATGTTGAGTACGCCTTCCTGCGTCTCGTTGAGCTGCAGCAGGCGGGCCATCAGCACCGGCCCCACTTCGCTCACCGTCGTACGGATCGGATGACCCTTCTCGCCGAACAGGTCCCAGAAGATCGTCGGGAAGGCGCGTCCGGCATATCCCTCGATGCCGAGTTGCTTGACGCGCTCGAGCGCGCGCGGACTGGTGCCGCCGGCCTGGCTCACCCCGGACAGATCGCCCTTCACGTCGGCCATGAACACCGGCACGCCGTAGGCCGAGAAGCCTTCGGCAATGGTCTGCAGCGTGACGGTCTTGCCGGTGCCGGTCGCGCCGGCGATCAGGCCGTGGCGGTTGGCGTATTTCAGAAGGAGATACTGGTCGGCAGTGCTGGCCCCCACGAAGATCGCCGCGTCGTCGCTCATGCCGTCTCCCCTGTGCTCGCCCCGACTTTAGCCAATGCGGTCCGACCGTAGTAGGTTAGACCCATGTCCCTTCCCCGTCTCGCGCTCGCCGTCATCGGTGACGAAATCAGCCCCTCCCTCGACGAAATGATCTCGTTCTGCACCGAGCATCAGGTGCGGCGCCTCGACATGCGCACGCTCGATGGCAGGAACCTGCTCGGCATGTCGCTCAAGGAAGGCGGCAGCATCGCCCGCCGGATCGAGGCCGCAGGCCTCAGCGTGCCGACCTTCGTCTCGCCGCTCCTCAAGTGGCCGGCCCCCGGCAAGGAAGCCGCCGACGGCAAGGTCGACTTCGCCTTCGATCCCGCCGACTGTCCGGCCGACGACCCGCTGGTGCATGCCTTCGACATGGCCACCGTGCTGGGTGCCGAACGAATTCGCGTGTTCAGCCATCTGCGCTATCCCGGCTACAAGCCGGCCGATCTGATCGGGCGGTTCGAGCGCCTGGCCGATCTCAGCCTCACCTATTCCGTGACCGTCGAAATCGAGAACGAGCCGGTCTGCAACATCGGCTCGCTTGCCGAACTCGCCGATTTCTTCACCGCGCTGCAGGAAGCCCTGGAGTCCAATCCATTGTCGGGCCAGTTGCGGCCGCTGGTCGACATCGGCAATGCCTGGTCGATGGGTGCGCCGCCGACCGACGCCGAGATCGCCGTCCTGGCGCCTCTGGTCGACCTCATCCATCTCAAGGATCGCGACCTGTCGGCCAAGCGCACCGTGCCCCTGGGCGACGGCGACGTTCCGTGGGCCAAGGAACTCACGCGGCTGCTGACCGAGGTGGCCAAGGCTCCCAAGCCCGTCACGGAGATCCTCGCCAGCATCGAGACGCACTGCCCGCAGGACGCCCGCAACGCCACGGCGCGCTCCGTTACTGCCCTGCGCCGGATCGCAGCCAAGATCGGCGTCGAGGTCGTTTAGGCATTCTTGTCATCGCGAGCGGGGTAACCCCCCGCTCTGGAGCGAAGCGAAGGAACTCACACCAGCTACGCAGTCGTTTGGTCGCTCCGCCAGGTCCTTCGCTTCGCTCAGGACGACAGCTCAGGACATGAGCTATCCAACTATGCCGGTGCGATGACGAAGCCGGCGCGGGGGAAGTGGACCACCACGTCGCCGACCTGCTCGTCGTGGCGCTTGATCGAGACGCGGTCGTTCGTCAGTCCGACCAGCACGCCGCTCACCGGCACCTTGCCGGTGTCGTCGGGCGTGACGCTGATCGTCTGACCAGCCTTCAGCCCACTGGGATCGGCGGCATCGACGCTGGTCGCTTCGGGCGTCGCGGCCTTCGCGACGGCGATCGCCTCGGCGGCCGTCATGTCCGTCGGGCTGCCGCTGCCGGCCGCCTTCAGGCGTTCGGACCAGGCCGTGAGGAGCGGCAGCCGGTCGAACGGCGGCACCGACTTTCCGCCGCCCATCCGCTCCTTGATGAACCACACGGGATTGTAGAGCGCGCAATCGGCCAGGCAGGGCGCATCGCCGAGCAGATAGGGCCGGCCGTCGGCCAGCATCTGCTCGGCGATGACGAGCTGGGCGTAGGTCTGCTGCAGCGCCATCGGTGCGGCGGCCTTGAGCGCGGCCGCATCGAAGGAGCGGCCGGAGAAGGCGCTGCGATCCTTGAGGAAGGCTTCCGGCAACTTGTCGCCGAGCGCGCCCATGACGACGCCCACCGCCGCCCAGAAGATGTTGCGATCGATCCACATGGCGAGCGCCCTCGCCTCGCCCTCCTTGCCCTTGGGCAGGAGCGGCGGCGTCGGCGCGCGCTTCTCGATCTCGAGCATGATCAACTGCGTGTCGCAATAGATGTCGGCGCCGACCTGCATCACGGGCGTCTTGCGATAGCCGCCGGTCAGCGGCATCAGGTCGGGCTTGGGCAGCATGTTGGGAATCACGACCGACTTCCACGCCGCCTGCTTGAGGCCGAAGGCGATGCGCACCTTCTCCGAGAAGGGCGAATTCGGATAGTGGTGCAGGATCATGTCGGTCATGAGCGCAATGCCTCGATGTTGGCGGCGTAGCGGTCGGGACCGCCGGTGAATACGGCGGTGCCGGCGACGAGGACGTCGGCGCCGGCCTTTATGCAACGCTTCGCGGTCTCGACATTCACGCCACCGTCGACCTCGAGATCGATCGGCTTGCCCAGCGCGTCGATCGCCTTCCGCAGGGCGGCGATCTTGGCGAGCTGGCTCTCGATGAAGGCCTGGCCGCCGAAGCCCGGATTGACGCTCATCACCAGCACGAGGTCGAGATCGCCCAGCACGTGCTCGATGGCGCTGAGCGGCGTCGCCGGATTGAGCACGACGCCCGCCTTGCGGCCGAGGCTCTTGATGAGCTGAATCGTGCGGTGGACGTGCGGGCCGGCCTCGGGGTGGAAGGAGATCACGTCGGCGCCGGCATCGACATAGGCCGGCACCAGCGGATCGACCGGCGAGATCATGAGGTGGACGTCGAAGGGCTGCTTGCTGTGCTTGCGCAGCGCCTTCACCACCATCGGGCCGATCGTGAGGTTGGGCACGAAATGCCCGTCCATCACGTCGACATGGATCCAGTCGGCGCCGGCTTCGGTGATCGCCTCGATCTCGCGGCCGAGGGCGGCGAAATCCGCCGACAGGATGGAGGGGGCGATGCGGACGGGTTGTTGCGGCATGGGATAATCCTCAGGTGCCGGGGCGGGTCGGGGCTTCCCAGCCCTTGCGCCGGAAGGGATTGGCCGGGAAGGAGCCCAGCATCTTCAGCTCGTCGGAGAAGAACCCCAGCTCCTCGAGCGCCAGCAGGACGTTGCGCTGCTCGGGATGGCCCTCGACCTCGGCATAGAACAGCGCCTGCTCGAAGCGCGCGCCGGAAAGATAGCTCTCCAGCTTCACCATGTTGACCCCGTTGGTCGCGAACCCGCCCAGCGCCTTGTAGAGCGCCGCCGGGCGGCTCTTCACCCGGAACAGGAAGGCCGTCATGCACTGCACCGTGCGCCAGTCGGGATGGGCCTCCTCGCGCGAGAAGACCAGCATGCGCGTCGTATTGTGGGCGGCATCCTCGATGTTCTTGGCCAGCACCTTGAGATCGTAGATCCGGGCGGCCAGCGACGAGGCGATGGCGCCGACGCTCGCATCGCCGATCTCGGCGATCTCCCGCGCCGCGCCCGCGGTATCGGCATGGACCACCGGCTGCAGCTTGTTCTTCTTCAGGAAGTTGCGGCACTGGGCCAGCGCCTGGACGTGGCTCTTCACCGTCCGGATGGACTTCAGCGACGCCCCCGGCAGGGCGACCAGGCAATGCTCGACCCGCTGGAAATGCTCGGCCACGATCTTGAGCTTCGTGTGCGGCAGCAGGCTGTGCAGGTCGGCGACGCGGCCGGCGATCGAATTCTCGACCGGGATGATGGCGAGTTCGGCCTTGCCGGCCTGGACCGCGCCCATGGCGGCATCGAAGGTCGGGCACGGCAGGGTCGTCATGTAGGGAAAGGCCGCGCGGCAGGCCATGTCGGAATTGGCGCCGGGCTCCCCCTGGAAGGCGATGATGTTGCTGGCGGCGGCCTTGCCCTGCCGCTTCTCGCCCCGACCTTTTGCCATTTGCCGAACTCTCCCGTGCCGCGTTCCGAGGCCCACCGATAGGCGAAAAACCTCGTAATATCCGGCACTTGCGACGTTCCGCCGCGCGATCCTCCGGACGTGATGGAATACTACTGGCGGCGGTGCGGGCATGCTACAGCAGCGTCCGTAGAATTTGCCGCTTCGGGATTTGACATGGCCAGTTTCAACACGATCGCAGGCTGCGTTTTGGCTTCCGCCCTCTTCGCGATGGTGGTCGGCAAGGTCTCCAATGCCGTCGTGCATCCGCACAAGCTGGACAAGCCGGCGCTCGCGGTCAGCGACGAGGCGCCGGCGGCGACAGCCGCCGCACCGGCCGCCGTCGAGATTCCGCCGATCGGTCCGAAGCTCGCCAGCGCCAACGTCGATGCCGGCAAGGCCCTGTTCCAGAAGCAGTGCTTCTCCTGCCATACGGTCGACAAGGGCGGCGCCAACAAGGTCGGCCCGAACCTGTGGGGCGTGGTCAACCGTCCCAAGGCGAGCCATGCCGGCTTCTCCTACTCCGCGCCGCTGACCGCCAAGGGCGGCGACTGGACCTACGAGGACATCGACCACATGGTCTTCAAGCCGAACGCCTATGTGCGCGGCACGAAGATGGCCTTCGCCGGCCTTCCCAAGGAACAGGATCGCGCCGACATCATCGCGTACCTGCGTACGATGGCCGACACGCCGGCACCGCTGCCCTAAGTGGTTCCGTCAAATCTCGTCGCGTTGGCCCATCGACTGGCCGACGCCGCCCGGCCGATCGCGGCCCGCTACTTCCGCACCGGCGTCACGGTCGACGACAAGTCCGACCTGAGCCCCGTCACCATCGCCGACCGCGAAGCGGAAACGGCGATGCGCGACCTGCTCAGTCGCGAAGTCCCTGACCATGGCGTGTTCGGCGAAGAGCATGGCGCGGTCCGCACCGATGCCGACTATGTCTGGGTGCTCGATCCGATCGACGGCACCAAGGCCTTCATCACCGGCCTGCCGCTGTTCGGCACGCTGATCGGCCTCTTCCATCGCGGCAAGCCCGTGCTCGGCATCATCGACCAGCCGATCCTGCAGGAACGCTGGCTGGGCGTCGAAGGCCAGCGCTCCACCCTGAACGGCCAGCCGATCTCGGTGCGGGCCTGCGCGGGCCTTGCCCACGCCTACATGTACTCGACGGCGCCCGGCATGTTTGCCGACGGCTACGCCCAGCCGCATCAGGCGCTCACCGAGAAGGTGAAGCTCTTTCGCTGGGGCGGCGACTGCTACGCGTATGGGCTGCTGGCAGCCGGCCATGTCGACCTCGTCGTCGAAGCCGACCTCAAGCTCTACGACTATGCCGCCCTCATTCCGGTCATCACGGGAGCCGGCGGCACCATCACCGACTGGAAGGGCAACGCCCTCGACATGCATTCCGACGGCGCCGTCGTCGCGGCCGGCGACCCCGCGGTTCACCGCGCCGCGCTGGACATCCTCTCCGCATAGGTCGCGCGGTCGACGTCGTACCAGACGATGTCGCTGAAGCCCTTGTACTCGACGGTCTTGCGGTAGGTGAGACCGATCCGCTCCATCACCGCGCGCGACGCACGGTTCGCCTCCAGCGTGATCGCGAAGATCGACTCGAGTTCCAGCGTGTCGAACCCGTAGGCGAGCGCCGCGCGCGCCGCTTCCGTTGCATAGCCCTTGCCATGGGCGTCCGGATGCAGCGACCACAGCACCTCGACCCCGTCGAACTGCTCGATGAAATTCAGCCCGGCATGGCCGATCAGCCTGCCCTCGCAGAACACGCCCCAGGGGCCAAGCCGGCGGTCCTGCCACGACGCGGCGAAGCGCTCGATCGCGGCATGGGCCGCCGCCACGAAATCGCCTTCCTGCGCCTTGCCCGGCGCCGGCGGCAGCCACCGGGCCACCTCGGGATGAAAGCGCATGGCCGCGTAGTCTTCGGCGTCGGCCGGCAGCAGGGGCCTGAGCGAGAGGCGCTCGGTCGTCACGATCGTCATGGCGATGCACTTTACACAACTTTACCGGCGCGAGATGGGCGCGAAACCGGGCCCCACCATCTTGGGCGTACGGGGACAGCACCCGAACCAGATGGAGACAGACATGACGAACCTCAGCATCAAGACGGTAATGGCCGCCCTCCTCGCGGGCAGCCTCGCGGCGACCGCCGGCATGCCGGCTTTTGCCCGGGCGGACGGCGGGTCGGTCGATCCGGCCAAGTTCCAGCAGGGCATCGAGAAGCGCGTCGACAAGGCGCTGAACGGCACCGATGCGACGCAGGACCAGAAGAAGCAGATCGTCGGCATCCTGCAGGCCGCCTTCGCCGACATGAAGCCCCTGCACGCCCAGCGCGCCGAGAACCGTGCCGCGATGCGCGCGGCCCTCGAGGCCCCGACCATCGACCCGGCGAAGATCGAGCAGATCCGCGTCGACCAGATGAAGATCGCGGACGCGAGCTCCAAGCGCTTCACCAAGGCGCTGACGGATGCGGGCAACGTGCTGAACGCCAACCAGCGCCAGGCCTTCTTCAAGACCTGGAGCGACCACACGCACGGCCCCAAGAAGGGCTGAGCGACAAGGGTTGAGGAAAGATGACATCGGGGCCGCGCCGGTCCGATACTGAGACGATGGCCGAGCGCATCCTGATGATCGACGACGACGACCGCCTCGCCGGGATGGTTTCCGACTATCTCGGCGGGGCGGGCTTTCGCGTGACCGTGGCCAACACCGGCCGCGACGGCGAGGCCCAGCTCAAGCGCGAGACCTTCGATGCGGTCATTCTCGACCTGATGCTGCCCGACGCCGACGGACTCGATCTGTGCCGGCGGCTGCGCGCGACCAGCGACGTGCCGATCCTGATGCTGACGGCGCGCGGCGAACCGATGGATCGCGTCGTCGGCCTCGAACTGGGCGCCGACGACTATCTCTCCAAGCCGTTCGAACCGCGCGAGCTGCAGGCCCGCCTGCGCGCCATCCTGCGCCGCAAGGGCACGGCGGGGCCGAAATCGGACGTGCTGCGCTTCGGCCGCCTCGAAATCGACAAGGGCGCCCGGGTCGTCAGGATCGACGGCGAGGAGCGCACCATCACCTCCTACCAGTTCGCGCTGCTGCTGGCGCTGGCCGAGCGGGCCGGCCGGGTGCTCTCGCGCGACGCGCTGATGGACGTGCTGAAGGGCGAGAAGCTCGAAGCCTTCGACCGCTCGGTCGACGTCCATGTCAGCCGCATCCGCGCCGCCATCGAGGACGACCCCAAGAAGCCGCGCCGCATCCTCACCCTGCGCGGCACGGGTTACGTTTTCGCCAAGGACCAGGATCGATGAGATCGAGGCCTGTTCTTCGCTGGGGGCGCGCCACTCCAGTGGCGCGATCATCATCTGTCGACATTCAGCATGACGCGCCACTGGAGTGGCGCGCCCCCAGCCTCGACCGATAGCCATGCAGCGCCTCTACCTTCAGTTCTACGTCACCATCCTCATCGTGCTGGCGGTGTTCGTCGGCGCGGCGGTGCTGGTGTGGCGGGTGGCCGACGACGACAATCGCACGCCGCAATATCTCGACGTCGCCGCCGAGCTGACCGGCGCGCTGCTGCCGGATGCGACGGCGCCGCGGCCCGACCAGCAACGCGCCATCGAAGGGCTGCAGCGCAAGCTGCGCTTCGACATCGCGCTCTACGAACCCGACGGCGACATGATCGCCATGGCCGGCAAGCCGCCGCCTCGCTTCGAGCCCAAACGCGCGCGCACCGGCTGGCGGCGCGGACCGGGCGGGCCGAACTTCGTGCTGCAGCTGCCGGACGGCCGCTGGCTGGTGGCGCGCCAGGTGCGCGAGCGGCCCAACCCGATCTTCTGGATCGCCGCAGCGCTGGGCCTGGTGGCAATCGCCGTCGCGGTCGGATCGTTTCCCGTGGTGCGGGGCCTTGGCCGCCGGCTGGAGCGGCTCAAGGCCGGTGTCGATCGGCTGGGCGGCGGCGATCTCGGCGCCCGCGTGAAGGTCGAGGGGCGCGACGAGCTGGCAGCCCTTGCCGCGAGCTTCAACCGCTCGGCCGAGCGCATCGAGGAGCTGGTGGCGGCCCATCGGCTGCTGCTGGCCAATGCCAGCCACGAGCTGCGCACGCCGCTCACGCGCATCTCGGTGGCGGCCTCCCTGCTGGGCGATGGCGCCGATCCGAAGACGAGGGAATCGTTGAAGCGCGACGTGGCCGAGCTCGACGAGCTCATCGAGCAGATCCTGCTGGCGAGCCGGCTTGAGGCGGTGCCCACCCTGGAGCAGCGTGAACAAGTCGACCTGCTGGCGCTGGCCGCCGAGGAAGCCTCGCACTACGACGTCGAGGTGAGCGGCGAGCCGGTCACCGTCAACGGCGACCGCACCCTGCTGCGCCGCCTCGTGCGCAACCTCGTCGAGAATGCGCAGCGCTATGGCGGTGGCACCCCGATCGAGGTTTCCGTAAAGCGCGAGGACGGCTGTGCGGTTCTCGAGGTCACCGACCAAGGCCCCGGCGTGCCCGAGGCCGAACGCCAGCGCATCTTCGAGCCCTTCTATCGCCTGGCCGGCGGCGCCGAGACCGGCCGCGGCAGCGGCCTCGGCCTCGCCCTCGTGCTCGACATCGCGCGTCGCCACGGTGGTGACGCGGTTTGCCTTGCGGCAGAAGGCGGCGGCAGCCGCTTCCGGGTCGACCTGCCGGCCGCGTAAACTCCTCCGACAAACGGAGGAAACAGCCCCATGGATTTCAACATTCCCGCGGACATCGCGGCCTACATCGCTGAACTCGACGAGTTCATCGAGCGCGAGATCCGGCCGCTGGAGCGCGAGAACGACAATATCCGCTTCTTCGACCACCGCCGCGAGCATGCGCGCACCGACTGGGACAATGACGGCCAGCCGCGGCACGAATGGGAGGAACTGCTGGCCGAGATGAAGCGGCGCGCCGACAAGGCTGGCCACCTGCGCTTCGGCCTGCCCAAGGCGCTGGGCGGCAAGGACGGGTCCAACCTCGCCATGGCGATCATCCGCGAGCATCTGGCGCACAAGGGGCTCGGCCTGCACAACGACCTGCAGAACGAGAGCTCGATCGTCGGCAACTTCCCGGTCGCCCTGCTGCTGCATCGCTTCGGCACGCAGGAGCAGAAGGACCGCTACATCGAGGGCATGTTCAAGGGCACCGAGCGCATCGGCTTCGGCCTCACCGAGCCGCTGCACGGCTCCGACGCCACCTTCATGGAGACCACGGCCGTCAAGCAGGGCTCCGACTGGGTGATCAACGGCATGAAGCGGTTCAACACCGGCATGCATACCGCCACGGTCGATCTCGTCTTCGCGCGGACCTCCGGCAAGGCCGGCGACGCACGCGGCATCTCGGCCTTCCTGGTGCCGGTGAAAAGCCCCGGCTTCAAGATCGAATACATGTGGTGGACGTTCAACATGCCGTCCGACCATGCCGAGGTGTCGCTGAGCAACGTCACCGTGCCGGGCTCGACCATGCTGGGCGAGGAAGGACGCGGCCTCGACGTGGCGCAGACCTTCGTTCACGAGAACCGCATCCGCCAGGCCGCCTCGAGCCTGGGCGCCGCGCAATACTGCATCGACCTGTCGGTGGCCTACGCAAAGAACCGCAAGGTGTTCGGCAAGGCGCTGGCGACCAACCAGGCGATCCAGTTCCCGCTGGCCGAGCTGCACACCGAGGCCGAGATGACGCGCGGCCTGGTGCGCAAGACGGCGTGGCATCTCGACCGCGAGCACCACATGAACGTCAGCGAGTGGGTGGCGATGTCGAACTACCGCGCCAACCGGCTGGTGTGCGACGCCGCCGACCGCGCCATGCAGGTCCATGGCGGCATCGGCTATTCGCGCCACACGCCGTTCGAACACATCTACCGCCACCACCGCCGCTACCGCATCACCGAGGGCTCGGAGGAGATCCAGATCCGCCGCGTCGCCGGCGCCCTGTTCGGCTTCTGGGGGGCGCAGAAGACGTCGACGGCGGCGAAGTCGTAAGTTGCGTCACCGCTTCATGAGTCCTCTCCGCCACGCAGTGGGGGAGAGGAAGGGGCCCATTGCGAAGCAATGGGTAGGAGAGGTGGTGTTCAATGCGAACGAGATGCGCGTGTTGAGAAGACGAAGACCCACCTCACCTACCCCGCGCTTCGCGCGGGTCCCCTTCCTCTCCCCCCGCTGCGCGGCCGGAGAGGACGCTTGAGGCGGGAGGTGGATTCAAAGCCAACTCCTCGCCGCTACACCGGCGACCTCATCATGTTCGGCACGGCCATGCTGATGGGATCGAGCTATCCCTTCGCCAAGGACGTGCTGCAGGTCATGAGTCCGCTGCTCTACAGCGGCTCGCGCTATCTGGTCGCCAGCCTCTTCCTGTTCGCGGCCATGAGGCTGATGGGCCGGCCGCTGGGGCTGGCACGGCGCGACTGGCTGCCGCTGTTCCTGCTGTCGCTGATCGGCGTCACGCTCTTCCAGGCCTGCTGGGGCCTCGCCATGACGCGCACGGCGCCGAGCGTCGGCTCGATCGTGATGACCACGACCACCGCCTTTTCCGCGATCCTCGCCTGGTTCGGCGGGCGGCGGCTGCCGGCGCTGGGCTGGGCGGGCATCGTGCTGGCCTTCGCCGGCGTCCTGCTGGTGGTGAACAACAGCCTGAGCGCGGTCACCCTGTCGTTCGGCAGCCTCGACGGCACGCTGCTCTGGATGCTCTCGGCCTTCGCCTGGGCGCTCTATGTCGAACGCTGTGCGCCCTACAATCAGCGGCTGGGGGCGCTCCCGGTGATGGCCTGGACGACCCTGTTCGGCTCGCTGGTG
Organism: Reyranella sp.; assembly: GCF_965249915.1. Lineage (GTDB taxonomy): Bacteria > Pseudomonadota > Alphaproteobacteria > Reyranellales > Reyranellaceae > Reyranella. Next base: position 5,380,863 of record NZ_OZ252257.1, on the reverse strand, counting down.
CTGGTGCCGATCGCCGTCGCCTTGGAGTCGCTGAGTGAATTCGCACGGCTCGACGACCGGCTGTTGGGCTTCTGGCTCTACACCGCCATCTTTCCCGTGGGCGTCGCCTTCCTCGGCCTGACGGCGGGGCTCGACCGGCTCGGGGTCAGCCGGGTCATGGTCTACATGTACCTGATCCCGGTCGCCGGCGTGGGCCTGTCGGCCGCCTTCTTCGGCGATCCGCTGACCGCCGCCCGCCTGCTGGGCGGGCTGGTCGTGATGGCCGGCGTCATTCTGACGCGTGTGGCGCTCGACCGGGCCGCCCGCGTTCCTGTATGAACCTCCCCATGGCCACGACCCAGCCCTCCCTGACGACGCCCGGCACCGGCGGACGACGCGCGTCCGTGGATCGCGCGACCAAGGAAACCCGCATCTCCGCCGCCATCAACCTGGACGGCACCGGCGTCTACGACATCAAGACCGGCATCGGCTTCCTCGACCATATGCTCGAGCAGCTCTCGCGCCACAGCCTGATCGACATCACGCTGCGCGCCGAGGGCGATCTGCACATCGACTACCACCACACGACGGAAGACACCGGCATCGTGCTGGGCGAGTGCCTGTCGAAGGCGCTGGGCGACTGCAAGGGCATCCGCCGCTACGGCAGCGCCACGATCCCGATGGACGAGACGCTGACCCAGGTGGCGCTCGACGTGTCGAACCGCCCGTACCTGATCTGGAAGGTTAATTTCACCCGGGACAAGCTCGGCACCATGGACACGGAGCTGTTCAAGGAATGGTTCCAGGCCTTCGCCCAGCTCGGTGGGCTGACCCTGCATGTGTGGAACCAGTACGGCGAGAACAACCACCACATCGTCGAGACCTGCTTCAAGGGCATTGCCCGGGCGCTCCGGGTCGCGGTCGAGATCGATCCGCGCCAGACGACGGCCGTGCCCAGCACCAAGGGCGTGCTGTAGTTGTCCGTCCTGATTCAGCGCTGGGGGCGCGCCACTCCAGTGGCGCGTCATGTGTCCGGGGAAGCGAAGACGCGCCACTGGAGTGGCGCGCCCCCAGCAAACCGACTCCATCATCTCCCATGACTGTCGCCATCGTCGATTACGGATCCGGCAACCTGCGCTCCGCCGCCAAGGCCTTCGAGCGCGCGGCGCGCGAGGCGGGCACGGACGAGCGCGTGCTGGTGACCTCGTCGCCGGCCGAGGTCGCCGCCGCCGACCGCATCGTCCTGCCGGGCGTCGGCGCCTTCGCCGACTGCCGCGCCGGCCTCTACGCCGTGCCGGGCATGGTCGACACGCTGCAGCGCGAGGTGATCGAGCGCGGCAAGCCGTTCCTCGGCATCTGCGTCGGCATGCAGCTCATGGCGACGCGCGGAGTCGAGTATGGCATCCATGCCGGCCTCGACTGGATTGCCGGCGACGTGGTGCGCATCGAACCCGGCAAGGACCATCTCAAGATCCCGCACATGGGCTGGAACGAGCTGACGGACCTCAAGCCGCATGCCCTGCTCGAGGGCATCGCCCCGCGCGACCACGCCTACTTCGTGCATTCCTACCAGCTCGCGGCCAGCAAGCCGGAGACGGTGCTGGCGCTGACCGACTATGGCGGACCGGTCACCGCGATCGTCGGCCGCGACAATCTCGCGGGCACGCAGTTCCACCCGGAGAAGAGCCAGGCGACCGGCTTGCGGCTGATCGCCAATTTCCTGCGCTGGAAGCCCTGACCGCTTAGCTGGAATCTTCCAAGCATGTCCCTCGGCCCCTTCGACACGCTGATCGGCTTCTTTCAGGGGATCGCCAACGGCAACCTCCACCTCGCCGGTCTCTTCATCCTGCTGCTTCTGCTGGCGGCCCTCGAAGTCGGAATCCAGTTCGGCAAGTTCGTCGCCCGGCACCACACGCCCACCGACGGGGAAAAATCGACGGTCAATTTCGCGACCGCCGGCATGATGGGCCTGCTCGCCTTCCTGCTCGGGGTTTCCCTTTCGATGGCCTCGGACCGCTATCAGCAGCGCCGCGACTCGGTCCTGGCCGAGGCCAATGCGATCGGCACCGCCTGGTTGCGGGCAACGGTCGGGACGGGCAGCGAGGGCGAGACGCTGCAGCGGCTTCTGCGCGACTACACCGACGTGCGAATCGCAATGGTGGTCGGCAGCTCGGATCCGACAAAGAGCGAAGAGCGCCTGCTGGAACGGACGAACGCGCTTCAGTCCGAAATGTGGACCATCGCCCGCAGCGTGGCGGAACGGTCACCCACGCCGATCTCGGGGCTGCTGCTGTCCTCGCTCAACGACATGATCGACCTGTCGCTGACCAACCGGCGCAACTTCCACACCCACGTGCCGCCCTACATCCTGCGGCTTCTGATGACCGTGTCGATCTTCGCCGTGGGCGCGGTGGGCTATGGGTTCGGTCTGGTCGGCAGCCGCCAGCCGGTGCTCTCCGTGCTGCTGCTCGGCGTCTGGACGCTCGCCATCGTGCTGATCATCGACATCGACCGGCCGCAGACCGGGGAGGTCCGGGTGGACCCCTCCCCGCTCGTCTGGACGCTGCAGGGCTTCGGCCCCGCGAAGTAGCGCTTCCGCGCTACAGCCAGCTCAGTTCCTGACGCTGTTTCGCCTCGAAGGCAGAGATCTGCTTGTCGTAGCTCAGGGTCAGGCTGACTTCGTCGGCCCCCTGCAGCAGGCAGTCCTTGCGGAAGGAATCGATCTCGAACCGGTCCGACTTGCCATCGGGACCGACTACGGTCTGGCTCGCGAGGTCGATCCTGATCCGGGCACCCGGCGAGGCATGCAGCAGCGCCCGCAGCTCCGCCGCCCGTGCCGCATCGAGGCGGATCGGCAGGGCGCCGTTCTGGAAGCAGTTGTTGAAGAAAATGTCGCCGAAGCTCGGCGCGATGAACGCGCGCAGTCCGTTGTCGACCATCACGGTGACGGCGTTCTCGCGCGAGGAGCCGCAGGCGAAGTTGCGCTCCGCCACGACGATCCTGGCACCGGCGAAGGCCGGCATGTTGGTGACGAAGTCCGGTCGTGGCGTCTTGTCCGGCGCATAGCGCAGGTCGTGGAACAGCGCGCCGACCTGCATGTCGCGTGGCTTCCCCAGGAAGCGCGCCGGAATGATCTGGTCGGTGTCGAGGTTCGGCTGGTCGATCGGGAGGGCGACCGCATCGAGCGTGGTAAAAGCTTCCATGGCGATGTCTCCCTCAGGCCAGCTTGCGGACGTCGGCGAAATGGCCCGAGACGGCGGCAGCCACCGCCATCGCCGGGCTGACGAGATGCGTCCGAACCCCCGGCCCCTGCCGTCCGATGAAGTTGCGGTTCGAGGTCGAGGCAATGCGCTGCTGCGGCTTGCCGGTATCGCCGTTCATGCCGACGCACATCGAGCAGCCGGGCTCCCGCCATTCGAATCCCGCCTCGACGAAGATCTTGTCCAGCCCTTCGGCCTCGGCCTGCTTCTTCACCAGGCCCGATCCCGCGACCACCCAGGACGGGATCACGACCTTGCGGCCCCTGGCGACCTTGGCGGCGTCACGCAGATCCTCGATGCGGCTGTTGGTGCAGGAGCCGATGAACACGCGATCGACCGGCACCTGTTCGAGCGGCGTGCCCGGCACCAGGCCCATGTAGTCGAGCGCGCGCTTCATGCTGTCCTTCTTGGCGGCATCGGGTGCCGTCGAGGGCTCGGGGATGCGACCGGTGATCGACAGCGCATCTTCGGGACTGGTGCCCCAGGTCACCATCGGCGCGATCGATGCCGCATCGAGGCTGACCTCGCGGTCGAAGACGGCGCCCTCGTCGCTCGGGACGGTGCGCCAGAAGGCGACCGCCTTGTCCCATTCCGCTTCCTTCGGTGCGAAGGGCCGGCCCTTGAGATAGGCAATCGTGGTGTCGTCGGGCGCCACCATGCCGGCCTTGCCACCGGCCTCGATCGACATGTTGCAGACCGTCAGCCGGCCCTCGATCGACAGGCCACGAATCGCGCTGCCGGCATATTCGATGACATGGCCGACCGCGCCCGCCGTGCCGATCCGGGCGATGATGGCGAGGATCACGTCCTTGGCCGTGACGCCTGCGCCCAGCGTGCCGTCGACGCTGATGCGCATCGCCTTCGGCTTGCGCTGCCACAGGCACTGCGTAGCCATGACATGCGCCACTTCGGACGAGCCGATGCCGAAGGCGAGCGCGCCCAGCGCGCCGTGGGTCGACGTGTGCGAGTCGCCGCAGACCAGCGTCAGGCCCGGCTGGGTGACGCCCTGTTCGGGGCCGACGACATGGGCGATGCCCTGGCGCTCGTCGCCGAGGTCGAACAGCGTGACGCCGCTCTCCGCCGTGTTGGTACGGATTTGTTCGACCAGCTTGCGATGGTGCGGATCGGCAATGTCGGCGATCGAGCGGCTGTCGCTGCGGACGTAATGATCGGGAGTCGCGAAGCCGCGATCGGGCCGGCGCAGCTTCATGTTGCGCTCGCGCAGCTTGGCGAAGCCCGCGGCCGAACCGTCATGCATCAGGTGACGGTCGATATAGAGCAGCGTGTAGCCGTCGTCGCGATCGACGACGACATGACGCTGCCAGATCTTCTCGAACATCGTGCGCGCGGCGGCCATGCACTTCCTCCATTCAGTTCATACTCCTCTCCCCGTTAGGGGGAGAGGGATGTGAGTTGGTGTTACTCGGCGGCGGCCTTGATCGGGTCGCGGAACGCCGTGCGGCGCTCGTCCCATTCGGCGGCACCGAAGCGGGCGAAGGTCTTGCCGGGCGAGCCGGTGACCGGCGGGAACTTGCCCTGCTTCAGATCACCCAGCAGCCGGTCACATGTCGAGATGATGCCGCCCAGCAGCAGGCCGGGGACGATGGCGATGGCGTATCCCATGCGTTCGGCGACATCGAGATCGATCTCCGGGGTCTTGCCGCCGCGCACGATGTTCAGCAGGCACGGACCGTTGACCCGCTTCGGCACGGACTCGATCTCCTCCATGGTCTGCGGCGCCTCGACGAAGGCCACGTCGGCGCCGTTGGCCAGGGCCGCATTGGCGCGTTCGATCGCCTCGTCGAGGCTCACCACGGCGCGGGAATCGGTGCGGGCGATGATGCAGAAGTCCTTCGACTTGCGGGCCGCCGAGGCGGCGCGAATCTTGGCGATGAAGTCCTCGCGGCTGACCAGCTCCTTGTTGTCGAGATGGCCGCACTTCTTCGGAAACACCTGGTCCTCGATATGGATCGCGGCAACGCCGGCCCGCTCGAACTCCTGCACTGTGCGGAACACGTTCAGCTCGTTGCCGAAGCCGGTGTCGCTGTCGCTGATCAACGGGATGTCGATCGAATTGGCGATCCGGCTGGCATTGCCGACCATCTCGCTCATGGTGATCAGGCCATAGTCGGGATAGCCGAGCGTGGCCGAGGTGCCGGCGCCGGTCATGTAGGCCGCCGAGAAGCCCGCCTGCGCGATGGCGCGGCCGGTGATGCAGTCGATGGCGCCGGGCGCCACGATCATCTTCCTTGACGACAACAATTTGCGGAGATTGGCAGCGTTGGACATGGCTTGTTCCTCTAGCGTTTGCGTTTCGTGATGGGCGTGGGGCGCGGAGGCGACTTGAGAGTCTCGGGATGCACGGTGAAGCGCAGCTTCAGGTGCTCCGGCACGGCGAGCATCTCGACATATTCGACCGCCCGCCCCTGCTGGTCGATCATCAGGCTGCGCAGGTCGATGAGAGCCGCGCCCACCTTGACGCCGAGGCGCGACGCCACCAGCGGCTCAGCCAGCACCGCCGAGACGAGCTGTTCGGCGCCACAGATATGGGCGCCCGCCCGCCCCAGAAGCTGGAACATCGGGATGCTGTTGAGGTCGGCCCGGGTGAAGGTCCGGCCAAGCGCCGCGGGAACGTAGCTCGTCAGGTGCATGACCGGCGTCCCGTCCTGCGAGCGCACACGCACCGCGCGCTGGACCGGGTTCTGGTCGGCATCCCACAGCCGGTCGCGCGCGAAGCCACGCGCTTCGACGTAACCGAACTCGAGAACCTCGGCGACCGTCTCGGCGCCATAGGACACGATGTTCTCGATCACCGAGGAGACCGGCATGCGCATCGGCTGGCCGATCTGGGGCCGCACGATCGTGCGTCGTCCAGCGCCGCGCTCGATCAGGCCGGCATCGTGCAGGCTGGCCATCGCGCGCCGCACGGTGATGCGCGAGACGCTGAACATGCGGGTGAGCTGTTCCTCGGTCGGCAGCGGCTCGCCCTCGGGGTAGCGCCCGGTCGAAATGCCGTCGGCCAGCACCAGATAGATCTGGTGATGCAGCGGCGAGCCCATTTCGCGGGCAACGGCGATCCTGTTCATGATTTCTCGGACGCCTCTCCACGATGCAGGTGCTTGTCGATCGCCAGAAGGGCTGCGTTGGACCCGATGGCAAAGACCGAGATCAGCACCGCAATCGACAGGATCGTCTTCACATCGTGCAGGTCGATCGCCGTCATCAGCAGGAAGCCCAGCCCGCGCTGCGAAGCGAAGAGTTCGCCCAGCATCGTGCCCAGCAGGGTGAGCGAGAAGCCGATGCGCAGGCCGGAGAAGATCTCCGGCAGCGTGGCCGGAACGAGCACGTACCAGCCGGTTTGCGTCGGGGTGAGCCGCATGGCGCGGCCCGCCCGCAGATAGGTGCGATTGACGTTGCGCACCGCATTCATGGTGAAGAGCACGACCGGGATGATGCCGTGCAGGGCGCCGAACGCGACCTTGGCCGGCATGCCCAGCCCGAAAAGAAGGAGGATCACGGGATAGAGCGTGATCTTCGGCACCGAATAGAGGGCGACGAGGATGGGCTCCGCCACCTCGCCGGTGAGCTTGTGCCCGCCCAGCACGACGCCGATCAGCACGCCGCCGCCGCAGGCGATGGCCAGCGCCTGCAGGAAGGCGAGGCCGGTCTCGCGCAGATGCGGCAGGAAGCGCGCCTGCCCGATCATCTCCCAGAGATGGGCGAGCGTCGGCGCCGGGGCGGTCACGGCCGAATCGCCCGCGATCTCGTGCAGGACCTGCCAGAGTGCGACCAGCGAGATCGCGACCAGGATGGGATCGCGCCAGGCGCGCAGCGAGAGCAGGCCGCGACTCATGCGCCGCGCCGGCGCAGCATGCGACGCTCCCAGGCGAACACCGCCATGTTGAACAGGGTCACGATCCCCAGCACGAACAGGATCAGAGCGTACATGCGCGGATTGTCGAAATTGTCGTAGGCGAAGGCGATCTCGTGGCCGATGCCGCTGGTCGACAGGATGAACTCGCCGGCGATCACGCCGATGAAGGAATAGGCCACGGCGAGCTTGAGGCCCGACAGGATGTGCGGCGCCGCCGCTGGCAGGCGCACCCGCCAGATCTCCTCGATCAGCGACAGGCGATGGATGCGCGCCGTCCTGAGCAGCACGCGCGGCACGCGGTCGAGGCCCGCCATCGTGGCGAGGATCATTGCGACCATGGCGAACAGCGTCGCCAGCACGATCAGCGGCACCGGACCCAGGCCGAAGATCACGATCAACAGCGGGTAGAAGGCGAAGTGCGGGATGGCGTAATAGGCCGCGAGGAAGGGGCTGAAGGCGCGGCGCAGGAACGGGACCCAGTTGAGGATGAAGCCGATCACGAAGCCGCCGACGATGGCGATGCTCATGGCGATCGCCACGGCCGACAGCGTGTGCCGCAGGTGCATGCCGATCTCGTCAGACTGAAGGGTCTCGATGAGCGTCGTCACCATCTTCGACGGGGCGGTCACCATGGTCGGCGGGATCGCGCCGGTCCGGCAGGCCAGTTCGAGGGCGCCGACGGCGCCCACCAGCAGGATGGTGCGGATCCAGCCGGCCTTGCTCATCGCGCCGCCGTCCCCTGCCCCATGGCACGCAGCGATTCAGCCCTCAGATAGGACCAGAGGCGCGAGGTCACCGCGCCGAAATCCGCCCGCTCGGCGAGGCGCGAATCGCGGTCGCGCGGCCAGCCGGTCTCGACGATGTCGAGAAAACGGCCCGGTCGCGCCGACATCACGCCGATACGGTCCGACAGGAGATTGGCCTCGTCGAGCGCGTGGGTGATCAGCAGCACCGTGGCCGAGGTCTCGCGCCACAGGCGCAGCAACTCGTCGCCCATCAGCAGGCGCGTCTGCTGGTCGAGCGCGCCGAACGGCTCGTCGAGCAGGATCAGCCGCGGCTGCATCACCAGGGTGCGCGCAATGCAGACGCGCTGGCGCATGCCGCCGGAGAGCTGGCTGGGATAGGCGCGCCGGAAGTCGCGCAGCCCCATGAAGCCCACCGCAAAATCGACGCGGCGCTTGCTTTCCGCGGCATCGACGCCGGCACGGCGCAGGCCGAAAGCGACGTTGTCCTCGACGGTGAGCCAGGGAAAGCTCGCATCCTCCTGGAACACGACGCCGACGCCGTCCGGCACTTCGCCGCGCACCGGCTTGCCCTCGAACTCGACCGTGCCGGCCGAGGGAACGGCGAGACCCGACAGAACGTCGAGCAGCGTCGACTTTCCGCAGCCGGACGGTCCGACGACGCTGAAGAACTCGCCGGCCCGGAGGTCGAAGGAGATCGGGCCCAGCGCATGGACTTCGCCATGACCCGCCCGCGGCGGGTACACGCGCGTCACACCCTCGAGACGCGCATGGACCTTGTGAGCGGCTTCGGTCTCGACGGCCGCCAGACGCGGTGCCCCCGCAATCATTGGGTCTTCGCCGCGGCGGGAGCGAACTGCGGATCGGTGGCGGCCTTCCAGTCGACCGGCAGCTGCAGCGCGCCGACCGAACCCAGCGCATCGGCCATCGATTGCATCAGCGGCATCGCGAGTTCGCCCTGGCTCCACCAGGTCGGGTTCATCTTCGTGACGTTGGCAATCGCGTTGGTCACGACGTCGAGCGGCAGATTGTAGGCCTTGGCGACGATCTGTGCGGCTTCCTTCGGATTGGCATGGAGGAACTCGACACCCTTGCGCCGCGCCTCGATCACCGCCTTCAGCTTGGGCCCGTTCTTGGCGATGGCCTCGTCGGTCGCAATGCCGACGGTCTGCGCATAGGCCGGCAGCTTCTCGTCGAGCCAGCCCAGCGTCTTGTACTTCGTTCCGGCCTTCTCCTTCTGGGAGTAGATCGGTTCGGGAATGATGGCGAAGTCGACCTTGTTGTGCTCGAGCGCCGTCAGGCCCGCGCCGAAATCACCGATGGCGACCATCTTCACGTCCGCGGCATTCACGTCCCAGGACTTCAGCGCCGAAAGCGTGATCGCCTCGCTCACCGACTTCGGCCGCGAATAGACGAAGCGCTTGCCCTTGAGATCCGCCGGCTTGTCGATCGCCTCGCCCACGCGGGTCACCCAGAAGGAGCTGCGGCCGTTGGTGCCGCCGCTGATGATCTTGATGTTGAAGCCTTCCTTGATGGCCGCGAGCGCCGCCGGCAGCGCCACTTCGGCGAACAGCGTGTCGCCCGCCATCATGTTGCGGACGCTGGTGCCGCCGCCCTTCGAGGTCAGGATCCCGGAAACGTCGACGCCCGCTTCCTTGAAGTAGCCCTTCTCCATCGCGATGGCATAGGGCACGCCATAGAGCAGCGAGCCGTAATGGGTGACGACGATATCCTCGGCGCGCGCCGTCGCGATGGACAGCAAACCGAGAGATGCGGACGCGAACGCGCGGACGGCGGCCTTGAAAGCCCTCATCGTTCCCTCCCAGGGATGTTGTGGCCCATGCCTTATGGCACCGGCTCTTCTATTGTTATGACATTAGGACATTCGAGCCGGAGCGAGTCAATCCGGCGGGACCGGCGTCACTCGCTGGGCAGAAAAATCCTCAATCGAACTTGGCGGGACGTTCAGCCCGCTGGGAGCGCCCCGGCCGCCGTGCCGTGTTGGGCTGCAGAGGGTCGGCCCTGCCGGTGGGGATTGCGCGCGGCGGCATCCCACATCAGGCGCGGATCGAAGGCTTCCGCCGCAATGATGGTGACGATCACCACGGCACAGAATGCCAGCGCGCCCATGCCGGGATCGATGGTCACCGCGCGGCCGAACTGCACCAGCGCCCCCAGCAACGATTCCATGAAGATGTCGACCATCGACCAACGGCCGATCCAGGCGACGATGAAGTAGAGCTTCGTACGCTGGCGCAGGAACACGCCGGCCGTTTCCGCCGTGGCCGGCAGCGACGTGACCGAAATCATGCCGAGCAGTCCGATGAGCTTGAACAGCGGCACCAGCACGCTGGCGAAGAACACCAGCAGTGCCAGCGGATACATCTTGGACGCGACCAGTTCCTCGACGCCGCCCATGATGGTGCTGGGTTCGCCGGAGCCGAGCTGGATCACCGTCAGCACCGGATAGACGTTGGCCGGGATGTAGAGGACGGCGCCGGCAAGGGCGAGGGAGAGGGTGCGGTTGAGACTGTCGGGCTTGCGCTCATGAACGCGCGAACCGCAGCGCGGACAACGCCCGTCATGTTCGGCCGGCACGCAGACGAGCTTGCAATCCTCGCAGCCCGCCGCGCCTGGCCGGTATTCGAGCGGCGCGACAGGCGGCATCGGCGCATGGGTCTGGCCGCGACGTTCGATCTCCTCCCAGACCGCCTGCGGATCGAGCGACAGTTCGGCCCAGACGATCACGACGGTGAGCACGGCCAGCGCGTAGACCGCCGGCCCCAGCTCGATCGTCACGAGGTCGCCCAGCTTGGTGTAGGCCACGAACACGCCCAGCAGCAGCACCTCGAGCATCGCCCAGGTGCCCATGCGCCGGGAGATCAGAAAGATGCCGCGCAGATTGGGCGGCAGGGTCCGCATGCGCAGCCCGACAAGCACGTAGAGCGTGCCGGCGAACTTGATGAGCGGCGCAAATGCCGTGGTGAAGGAGACGGCCAGTGCCAGGGGCCACAGGCCGTGACGCACCAGCTCGGACGGGCCGGAGAGAATAGTGGTCTCGTGCACGATCCCCGCGGTCGAGACCTTCATCAGCATCGAGAGCCACAGGACGGCGAAAAGCACCAGCGAGGCGAAGGTGAGCGCCAGGCAATGGCCGGTCGGGTCGGCGCGCGTTGCGCGCAGCGGGGTGCCGCAGCGCTCGCAGTCGGAGCGCATGTTGGCCGCCATCGCCGGCACGATCTGGAACAGGCCGCAGCCGTGACATTCGCGCAGCTGCGGCTGCGTCACCAGAGGACCCGCCTCCCGCGGCACGGCGAAGGCCCGCAGCATGGCGCTACTGAAGAAGCGTGGCGATGCCGTCCGACAGCTCGCCGAGCGCGTCGCTCATAGCCGCGACATGGCCGGCGGTGTCGGGTGTCGGCACGGGTTTCGAGATCGAGAAGTTGCGCGCGGCGGTTCGGGTCGGCCGGTTGAACCCGATGCCGACCTGCGCCAGCAGGATGACGTTGCCGCCCTTGTCGGCGTCGAAGCGCTGGATGTCGATGCCGACCGTGGCGTAGGGATCGGCCGTGATCGAACCGGACTCGCTGTAGACCTGACTGTTGGGCAGGCGCTGCGACAGCTCGATGACGATCGTCCGCCCCAGCATCCCGCCGAGCGGTTCGCCCCACCAGGCGTTCGCGCGGACATCGAGCTTCGAGTCGTCCGTCGAGCGGACGATTTCCTTGCGGTCGAGATAGCCCGGCAGGCCGATATCGCGCACCTGCACGATGCGCGGCCCCCGAGCGAGCACCGGCCCCGGCCGCACGGCGAGCGTGTAGAGGACGGGTTCCGGCGAGGTACTGCAGGCCTGGAGCGCCGGGGCGGCGAGCACCGGGAGGGCGAGGAGGCCGAACTGGCGGCGGCCGAAACGAATTGAGGTCATTCCTTGCCTGTGTTGGTTCGGCCCTTGATCAGGGCTTCGGGATGACGCGACAGGAGGTCGGCCAGGGAGCGGATCGAGCGTGCCGCGTCGGTGAGCTGCGGGAGCAGGCGGTCGAGCTCCCGGCTGAACTTCGACGAATCGCCGTAGCCCTTGTCGACCGAGCCGATCAGGCGATTGGCCTTGGTGATGGCCTCCTGCAATTGCTGCGCGATGTCGGGCAGGCGTTTCAAGGCCGGCGTTCCATCGACGTCGAGCTTCCGGGCGATGTCCTGCACGTCCAGCATCGCCTTTTCGAGAGCCACCAGGGTCGCCTTGATCTGCGGCCCGTTCACCGTCTTGTCGATGCCGACGGCGGCGCTGACCAGGCTGTTGCCGATCTTGTCGAAGTCGATGCGGTTGATCTTGCTCAGCAGCTCGCTGGCCGAGGTCGTGATGCTGTCGAAGCCGCCGATCTCGGCGGTCGGGATCACATAGTGGCCGTCTTCCTCGGTGAGTTCGCCCGGTTTGGCATCCCCCACCACTTCCAGCGATATGACCTTCTGCGGACTGATCAGGCTCGGCGCCTGCAGCGTCGCGCGCAGTCCGCGCTTGATCATTTCCTCGGCAATGTTGATGGGTTCCATCCCCCGGGTCTTTGCGAGGTTGCTGACCCTGGCACCCTCTACACGATAGTGGATCGGCGCAACGATGCGGTCGCTCTTGGGATCGTAGACCAGCCCGACACGGGTCACTTCGCCGATCTTGAGGCCGTGGAACCTCACTTCGGTCCCCTCGGTCACGCCGGCGACCGAACCGGGAAAATAGGAGATCAGTTTGATCTGCTGGCCGAAACCCGCGGACCTGGCCTCTTCGAGGTTGGCGTAGAGATTGAAACGATGATCGGCCTGGCTGATCGGGGCGGTCGAATCGTGCGCCGTATCGAAGGCAATGCCGCCCAGGAGGATGGCGCGCAGCGATTCCATCTCGATGTGGACGCCGTTGGCGCCGAGCGAGACCGAAAGGCCGGAGGCGTTCCAGAAGTTGGTGTCGTCCCGCACGTAGCGATCGTACGGCGCGCGCACGAAGGCATGGATGGCGACCCGGGTGGCGAGATCGTGCAGGTCCCATCCGAGAACCGTGCCGACCTCGATGTCGCGGAAGAAGATCGGCGCGCCGAGGCTGATCGATCCCAGCCGCCTCGTGTCGAGCCGGAAGGTCGTCCCCTTGACCGAGGCCTGGAGGATGGGCGGGTCTTCCTGGCCCACGAAGTCGCGCTTCGCGACGCTCGGACCCGACGACGGCCGCATGCCGATGTAGGAGCCGGACAAAATGGTCTCGAGACCCGAAACATTGCCGGCGAAGAGCTGCGGCTTCACCACCCAGAAGATCGTCTTGTCGGTGAGCAGCGGCTCGGCTTCCTTCACCGTCTCGATCGTGACCAGCACCTTCGACAGGTCGGGGGGGATGGTGATGGTCTTTACCGTCCCCATGACGACGTTGCGGTACTTGAGTTGCGACTGACCGGCCGTAAGGCCTGCAGCCGTGTCGAACGACACCGTGATCACAGGGCCGCGCTTGGAGAAGGTGTCCCACGCCAGCCAGCCGGCAATCAGCGCCGTCGCGATCGGCACTAGCCAGACCAGCGGGAAACGGCGGCGGCGGCGAACCGAAGCCGCCCCGATGGCGCCTTGCGCATCAGGATTCTTTGCGGCCGGGGTCCCGGAAACCGGTCCGGGCGGGGCTTGCTCTGTCATCGTACCTCGTTCGCCCCTCGGTCAGACGGGACGTTCAGCGCTCCCGGTCGTCGATGTCCCGGGCCAGGACCTCGCGCTTGCCGACATGGTTTGCAGAGCTGACCACGCCCTCGCGCTCCATGCGCTCGACGATTCGGGCGGCCCTGTTATAGCCGATCTGGAGATAACGTTGGATGAAAGACGTGCTGCATTTACGCTCGCGGGCCACCAGCGCGATCGCCTGGTCGTAGAGCTGGTCGCTCTCGCCCTCCTCGGCATCGCCCGGCAACCCGCTCCCCGAGCCCTCGCCGTCGGGGTCGTCGGTGACCGATTCGATGTAGGCGGGCGCGCCCTGGGCCCGCAGGTGGCGGACCACGTCCTCGACTTCGCCGTCGCTCACGAACGGGCCGTGGACACGGGCGATCTTGCCGCCGCCGGCCATGTACAGCATGTCGCCCTGGCCCAGCAGCTGCTCGCCGCCCTGCTCGCCCAGGATGGTGCGGCTGTCGATCTTCGACGTCACCTGGAAGGAAATTCGGGTCGGGAAGTTGGCCTTGATGGTGCCGGTGATGACGTCGACGGACGGCCGCTGGGTGGCCATCACGACATGGATACCGGCGGCGCGCGCCATCTGGGCAAGGCGCTGCACCGTCGCTTCGATCTCCTTGCCCGCGACCAGCATCAGGTCGGCCATCTCGTCGATGATGACGACGATGAAGGGCAGCGGCGTCAGATCCATCTCTTCGTCTTCGAAGATCGGCTTGCGCGTCTCGGGATCGATGCCGGTCTGGACCTTGCGAGTGAGCGAGGTGCCCTTGCGCGCCGTCTCGATCAGCTTCTCGTTGTAGCCCGCAATGTTGCGCACGGCGACGGCGCTCATGGCGCGGTAGCGGTCTTCCATCTCCCGCACCACCCACTTCAGGGCGACGATGGCCTTGCGCGGCTCCGTGACGACCGGCGTCAGGAGATGGGGGATGTCCTGATAGACGCTGAGTTCCAGCATCTTCGGGTCAATCATGATGAAACGGCACTGATTCGGCGTCAGCCGGTAGAGCAGCGACAGGATCATCGTGTTGACCGCCACCGACTTGCCCGAGCCGGTGGTGCCGCCGATCAGCAGATGCGGCATGCGGGCGAGATCGGCGATGACCGGATCGCCGCCGATATCCTTGCCCAGTGCCAGCGGGAGGCCGAGGCGGCCGTCCTCATAGTGCTTGGTCGACAGAAGCTCGCGCAGGAACACCGTTTCGCGCTTGGCGTTGGGCAGCTCGATGCCGATGACGTTGCGGCCGGGCACGGTCGCGACGCGCGCCGAGACCGCACTCATGGACCGCGCGATGTCGTCGGCGAGGCCGATGACGCGGCTCGACTTGGTGCCGGGCGCCGGTTCGAGTTCGTAGAGTGTCACGACCGGACCGGGCCGCACCTTCACGATCTGTCCCTTGACGCCGAAATCCTCGAGCACCGTCTCGAGCAGGCGCGCATTCTGCTCCAGCGCCTCCTCGTCGATCTTGGGCTGGGCGTTGACCCTCGACGGCAGCGACAGGATGTCGAGCGGCGGCAGCTGATACTCGGCCCCGAGGGCCAGTTCGCGCTGACCGGCCTTGGCGGCGCGCTTTCCCTGCGCGGCGGCCGACTTGCGCGGCACGATCTTCACGGCCGCGGGGGCGGCCGGAGCGGCGACGGGCGGTTCGATGTCGAGCGCATTGTCGGGCGCGAACGGATTGTCGTCGGCCTCTTCGTCCACCGTCTCTTCGACGACAGGCAGATGGGCCGGCGCTGCCGTCACCGGCGGCGGCGCCTCGAACTCCTCGTCGGCGACCGGCTGCCGGTAGTGGTCCGACGGCGGCGGCGCGGCGTCGTAACCGCCGAAGCCCGGCTCGATGCGTTCGGCCGCAGCCGGGGAGGCCGTCGCCGAGCGACGCATGAAAGGCTCGATCCGCAGGCCTCCGGTAAGGCGGCTGAGGAAGGTGCGCTCCCGGACGCGCGAAGGTGCCGCCTCGTCGAGCACCGGCGCGTGCAAGCGAGGATCACCGGGCGCCTCGGGAATGTCGTCGGCCGGCCGCTCGATCGGAGCATAGGGCGCATCGACCATCAACGAGTCGCGCGCCGGCATCACCGCGCCTTCCTCCGGGATCTGCTCGTAGCGGGTCTCGAAATGCGCCGGATCGTACTGGCTGGCGTCGATCTCGCCCGGGATCTCGGCGTAGCCGATGTGAGGCGCCGGCAGCTCGTTTTCGTCCTCGAGCGCCTGCGGCTTGCCGCGCCACAGATCCACGGCCGCGCGCATCCCCAGCACGACCCACAGGAAGGGCGCGCGCAGGATGCGGAAGATCAGCGGCAGATCCGTGCGGTTCATGCCGAGCGCCGGGGCCATCGCGATGAAGGCGAGAGCCGCCGCGGCAGGCTCGATGAAGGTGAGCGCACCGCCGCTCGAATGGGTGAGCACCAGCTCGCGGAAGCGGCCGACCAGGGCCAGGCCGACCAGTCCACCCGGCCCGGCGTGGGTGGCCGCGCCGCCGACGTCGCCCAGGCCGACACAGGCCACGCTCATCATCAGCAGCGCCAGAAGCAGCAGCGAAAGACGCAGCCCGAAGAATCCGAGATGGTGGGTGCGCACCATGCGCACGCCCCAGGTGATGAAGGCGACCGGCGCCAGGATGATGGCAAGGCCGAAGGTCTGCAGCAGCAGGTCCGAGATATAGGCTCCCGGCAGGCCGAGCAGGTTGTTGGGCGCGCGCGCCGTCGCGTGATTGAGCGAGGGATCGCCGGGGCTG
Organism: Reyranella sp.; assembly: GCF_965249915.1. Taxonomy (GTDB): domain Bacteria; phylum Pseudomonadota; class Alphaproteobacteria; order Reyranellales; family Reyranellaceae; genus Reyranella. The sequence goes on along the minus strand of NZ_OZ252257.1, from coordinate 5,364,593 downwards.
TAGGTGAACAGCGCCATCATCAGCGCCAGGCCGAAGCCTGCGGTGGCCACGCCGACGATCTCCATCATGCGGCGTCGCAGGAAATCGCGCCCGCCCTCCGGCAGGATGGAGGTCCTGGGCTGCAACGCTGAAGAGACGCTCAGCATGGCCATGCGCGGTTGCGCTCCCTAGAGAACGGACGCGAGGCGCTGGAGCCCCTCGCGGGTGGTCTTCTCGTCATGCACCAGCGCCACGCGGATGTAGCGCTGGGAAATGTTGACGCCGTTGGTCTCGCGGCAGGCATAGGCGCCCGGCAGCACCTTGACGTGCGCCTCGCCCCACAGCTTGCGCGTGGCTTCCTCGCCGTCGCCGACGTCGAGCCACAGGAAGAAGCCGCCGCCCGGCGTGTAGTATGAGAAGCGATTGTGCAAGATCTGCTCGGCGATCCGGAAATTCTTCACGTACCATTCGCGCGTCTGGACCGGATGCGTCTCCTCGCGCCACAGCGCTGCCGACGCCTTCTGGACGGCGAAGGGAATCTGCGGGCCGCCATAACTGCGCCAGCGCAGCACCATCGCGACGAGCTTGGGATCGCCGGCCATGAAGCCCGAGCGCAGGCCCGCCGCGTTCGACCGCTTGGACAGCGAATGGAAGACCGCGAGATTGTGGAACGGGTCCTTGCCCCCGGTCTCGTCGATTTCGAGCGCGGCCTCTAGCGCACCCGGCGGCGGCGCCCCGGTGTAGATCTCGGCGTAGCACTCGTCGACCGCCAGCACGGTGTCGTACTTGCGGCAGAGCCTCAGCAGCTTCTGCAGATAGTCCTTGCTGGCGATGGCGCCCTGCGGATTGGCGGGCGAGCACAGATAGACGACCGAGAGGCGCCGCCAGGTCGCTTCATCGAGACTCTCATAGTCGGGCAGGAAGCCGTTGGAGGCTTCGGCATTGACCAGCAGCGGCTCGCCGCCCGACAGCACCGCGCCGCCGAGATAGGCTTGGTAGAAGGGGTTGGGCAGCGCGACGATCGGCTTGCCTCCGCCCTTCTCCTGCGGCGTCGCCACCGTCGAGATGATGTACACGCCTTCCTTGCTGCCGGCCGTGGGATGAACGTGCAGGTTGGGATCGAGCAGGCCCGCCGGCAGCTTGTAGCGGCGCGTCAGCCATTCGCAGATCGCGAGGTTGAGGTCGGGCAGGCCCTGGTTGGGCGGATAGCGGTTCCAGCCATCGACCTCGTCGATCACGATCTGCCGCGCGAAAGCGGGCATTGCCCCCTGCGGCTCGCCCACCGACATGTTGATCATCGACAGGTGCGCCGGCGGCGTGATCGGGGCGATCAGGGCGTTCAAGCGCGCGAACGGGAAATCGGTCAGCGTCTCGGTCAGGCGCGGATTGAACATTCTCGTACCCAATGGCCAAACGGCCAAACAAAAAACACGGTGCCAGCCGAAAGTAGCCAGCCTATCGCCATATTCTATGGAACAAATTAACCAATCACAACAATGGAATAGGCTTGTTTCTTGAGACGCTGGAAGGGCTTGCGTCCAGTCGGCCGCCAACGCCAAGCATTAGCCGGCCATGACGTCGCAGGGGCGGCTGATCTGCCTATATTCTGGGCAGCCGCCTCTAGAGCGCGTTCGAGCCGGACTCGCCGGTGCGGATCCGCACGGCCTGCTCGACCGGCGTGACGAAGATCTTGCCGTCACCGATCTTGCCGGTGTGTGCCGCCTTCTGGATCGCTTCCACCGCACGCTCGACCTGGCCGTCATCGACCACGATCTCGATCTTCACCTTGGGCAGGAAGCTCACGAGATATTCGGCGCCGCGGTAGATCTCGGTCTGGCCCTTCTGGCGGCCGAAACCCTTGACCTCGCTCACCGTCAGACCCGACACGCCGACGCCGGTCAGCGCGTCGCGCACCTCGTCGAGCTTGAACGGTTTGATGATGGCGGACACGAGCTTCATCTGCTTTCCCCTCCTGCCTTCCGGCATTGGCCCCCAGACTGGCCCGTCGCGTTCGCGGCGTCAAACGCCGGACAGAAAGCGGGCCCGGCGAGAGACTCGCCGGGCCCGAGGGTCCGCCGCGACACGTCGCGGCGGATGAGAGGGAACCAGGAGGAGAGAAGGGTTCCCGATCTCGAGGAGGAGACGGCCCTAGTGGATCGTCTCGCCGTGCAGGTTGATGTCGAGACCTTCGATCTCTTCCTCGTTCGTCACGCGCAGCCCGATCAGGGCATCGACGACCTTGAGGATGATGAAGGTGGCGACCGCGCACCAGGCGATGCAGACCAGCGAACCCCAGAGCTGCGTCAGGACCTGGCCGGCGTTGCCGTCGATCAGTCCCTTCTTGCCCTCGCCGCCGATCACTTCCACGGCGAACACGCCGGTCAGGATGGCGCCGACGAAGCCGCCGATGCCGTGCACGCCGAACGCGTCGAGCGAGTCGTCGTAACCCATCGCCTTCTTGAGGCCGGTGGCGCCCCAGAAGCAGACCAGGCCGGCGACGATGCCGATGGCCAGCGCGCCCATCGGGGTCACGAAACCCGAGGCCGGGGTGATGGCGACGAGGCCGGCAACCGCACCCGAGATGATGCCGAGGACCGACGGCTTGCCGCGCGTCACCCACTCCGCGAACATCCAGGCCATGGCCGCCGCGGCTGCGGCGAACTGGGTGACCGCCATCGCCATGCCGGCGTTGGGGCTGGCGCCGACGGCGGAGCCGGCGTTGAAGCCGAACCAGCCGACCCACAGGAGGGCCGCGCCGATCACCGAGTAGACCAGGTTGAACGGCGCCATGTTCTCGGTGCCGAAGCCCTTGCGCTTGCCGATGACGAGCGCGCAGACGAGGCCCGCGACGCCGGCATTGATGTGCACGACCGTGCCGCCGGCATAGTCGAGAACCCCCCAGTCGCCGAGGAAGCCACCGCCCCACACCCAGTGCGCGATCGGCGCGTAGACGATCAGCGACCACAGGGCCATGAACCACATCATGGCCGAGAACTTCATGCGCTCGGCGAAGGCACCGGCGATCAGCGCCGGCGTGATGATCGCGAAGGTGAGCTGGAAGGTCATGAAGACGGTCTCGGGGATCGTCTTGGCGAGGTCATGCACGCCGTCGAGCGTGAGGCCCGCCATGAAGATGCGGCTGAGCCCGCCGATGATCGAGCTGCCCGGCGTGAAGGCCAGGCTGTAGCCCACGATCAGCCACAGGACGGAGATCATGCAGGTGATGGCGAAGCTCTGCATCACCGTCGCCAGCACGTTCTTCTTGCGGACCATGCCGCCGTAGAACAGCGCGAGACCCGGAATGGTCATCATCAGAACGAGCGCCGTCGAGGTGAGCATCCACGCCGTGTCGCCGGTATCGAGCTTGGGTGCAGCCGCCGGAGCCGGCGTCGCGGCGGCCTGGGCCAGCGCAAGCGCCGGCAGAAGCAGCACCGCGGCCGCCCCCGCGCCCGCCAGCACCGAATTGGTCTTGAACTTCATCGTTGTCCCCTGGTTCTCGAGTTGATTCTGGTGTCGGATCACAGCGCTTCGATACCGGACTCGCCGGTGCGGATGCGGATCGCCTGCTCGACCGGCAGGACGAAGACCTTGCCGTCGCCGATCTTGCCGGTGCCGGCCGCCTTGCGGATGGTCTCGACGGCGCGCTCGACCAGGATGTCGTCGATCACGACCTCGATCTTCACCTTCGGCAGGAAGCTCACGGCGTACTCTGCGCCGCGATAGATTTCGGTCTGGCCCTTCTGACGGCCAAACCCCTTCACTTCGCTTACGGTCAAGCCCTGGATGCCGAGCGCCGTCAGGGCATCCCTGACCTCGTCCAGCTTGAAGGGCTTGAAGATTGCCACGATCATTTTCATTTGCGCCTATCCTCCAACGGGCGGCACCCGCCCCCAAAGTTCAATTCGTCGAGAGCAAGGGTCGTGCCAAAACCCTCACGACAAATTGCACTCGCTGGTCTGGCACGCGGCTTGCAGGGATTGAGGCGGAAACAAGTCATAAGTCTTTGGGGGTGGTCGTGTTGCTTAAAAAAACCGCTGTTCTGGCTACCGCGCTGGTCACAATCTATGCAACGAGCGCTGCCCATGCACAGGGCACGCCAAATCCGCAGACCGTAGCCGTCACGCAGGATCAGCAGACGGCTCAGGGCACGCCGAATGCGGCGACTGAGGCGGCGCCCGAGAAGGAGACCTGGAAGGCTCCGTTCGGCGGCAACTTCACCGCCGGCTTCGCCGTCCTCAACGACTACTCCTATCGCGGCATCTCGCAGACCCAGCGCCAGATCGCCATCCAGGCGTCGCTCGGCTACGAGACCCCCACCGTCAGCGAAAAGGTCCCGCTCAGCGCCTATGTCGGCGGCTGGGGCTCCAACGTGAACTTCCCCGGCACCGGCACCACCGCCGAGATCGATCTGCTCGCCGGTCTCAAGCTCAAGCTCATGGACGACAAGCTCACCTTCGACCTGGGCTACATCCGCTACAACTACCTCAGCGCCCCCTCGAGCCTGTTCTACGACTTCAACGAGTTCGGCCTCGTCGCCGGCTACGACTTCGGCGTCGCCCAGCTCAGCGCCGCCGTCCGTTACAGCCCCAACTTCTTCGCCAACTCCGGCAACGCCTGGTACAAGTGGGCCTCGCTCACCGTCCCCATGCCGTTCCTCCACGTCAACGACAACGTGGCGTTCAAGGCCTTCGGCACCATCGGCAACCAGTATGTCGAGCGCTTCGCCAACTACGGCATCCCCAACGACAACTACTGGGACTGGCAGCTCGGCCTCGTCCTCTCCGTCTACGGCTTCGACCTCTCCGCCGTCTACACCGGCACCAACCTCAGCGTTCAGGACTGCCTCGGCACCCAGAACTGCGCCAGCCGCGTCATCCTCGGCATCGCAAAGTCGTTCTGATCCCGATCGACCGATCCACGCGACCATAGAGGGTTGCCGCCCTTCGGGGCGGCTGCCATCTATGGTCCATGGATAGCCGTCCCTTCGATCCCGTCCCCGCCGGCTCTGCCCCGTTCGATCTTGCGGTCGTCGGCGCGGGTCTCAACGGCAGCCTTCTGGCCCTCGCTGCCGGCGAATCGGGCCTGTCGACCGCGCTGATCGACCGCGTGCCACTGGCCGCCCTGGCCGAGCCGGGCTTCGACGGCCGCACCACCGCCATCGCCTACACCAGCCAGCGCCTGTTCGAGGCGCTGGGAGTCTGGGACGAGGTGGCGGCAGAAGCCGAGCCGATCCGCGACATCCGCATTTCCGACGCCGGCCACGACGGCCGCGCGAGCCCTCTCTTTCTTCATTTCGATCATCGCGAGGCCGCCGAGGATCCCGAGACGGCCGCACCGATGGGCTGGATCGTCGAGAACCGCTTCCTGCGCGCGGCGCTGCTGCGCCGGCTCGCCGCCTGCCCCAAGGTCGAGCTCGTGTCGCCCGACGAGGTGATCGAGACCGAGCGCGGGGCCGCGCGCGCCGGGCTCCTCCTGAAGAGCGGCCGGCGCATCGCCAGCCGCCTGATCGCCTCGGCCGAGGGCCGCCTCGGCTCGATGCGCGAGGAGGCTGGCATCGGCGCGCGCAACTGGTCTTACGACCAGATCGCGATCGTTCTGGTGGCCCACCATGCCGAGCCGCATCGCGGCGTCGCCCAGGAAAAATTCCTGCCCGGCGGTCCCTTCGCCATCCTGCCGATGACCGACGGGCCAGCCGGCGAGCATCGCTCGTCGATCGTGTGGACCGAACGCTCCGATCTCGCGCGCCGCCTGCTCGAACTCGACGAACCGAGCTTCCAGGCGGAATTCGCGCGGCGGTTCGGCGATCATCTCGGGCCGGTGGCTGCGGCGGGACCGCGCTGGTCCTATCCGCTCCGCCTCGTCCATGCCGAGCGCTACATCGACACGCGCCTGGTGCTGGTCGGCGATGCCGCGCACGGCATCCATCCCATCGCCGGCCAGGGCTATAATCTCGGCGTACGGGACATCGCGGCGCTGGTCGAGGTGCTGGTCGACGCCAAGCGCCTCGGCCTCGATGTCGGCGGCGCCGACACGCTCGAGCGCTACGCGCAATGGCGCCGGGCCGACAATTTCACCATGGTCGCCGCCACCGACCTGCTCAACCGCCTGTTCTCCAACGACATCGCGCCGCTCCGGCTGGTGCGCGACGCGGGCCTCGCCGCGGTGAACCGCGTGCCAGCCCTGCGCAAGTTCTTCGTCCGCCATGCCATGGGCACGGTCGGCGACCTGCCCAAGCTGATCCGGGGCGAGCGGCCCTAGACTCGGCTGAACACGCGCCCTATCTCAGGGGCCAATCTCAAGGACCCTTTTCATGGCCACCCCACAGACATCGGCGCAAGTTCCCGTGACCGTGCTGACCGGCTATCTCGGCGCCGGCAAGACCACGCTTCTCAACCGCATCCTGAGCGAGCAGCACGGCAAGAAGTACGCCGTCATCGTGAACGAATTCGGCGAGTTGGGTATCGACAACGACCTCGTGGTGAATGCCGACGAGGAAGTGTTCGAGATGAACAACGGCTGCATCTGCTGCACCGTGCGCGGCGACCTGATCCGCATCATCGAAGGGCTGATGAAGCGCAAGGACAAGTTCGACGGCATCCTGGTCGAGACGACCGGCCTCGCCGATCCCGGTCCGGTGGCGCAGACCTTCTTCACCGACGAGGACGTCAAGGCCAGGACGCGGCTCGATGCCATCGTCACCGTGATCGACGCCAAGCACTTCTTCGGCCAGCTCGAGCAGGGCAGCGAGGCCGAGCAGCAGGTGGCCTTCGCCGACGTCATCCTGCTCAACAAGACCGACCTGGTGAGCCCCGACGAGCTCAAGAAGGTCGAGGACAGGATCCGCGGCATCAACCGCTACGCCCGCATCTTCCACACGCAGAAGAGCCAGATCGGCCTCGACGCGATCCTCGACAAGGGCGCGTTCGATCTCGGCCGCATCCTCGAGTTCGAGCCCGACTTCCTGCACAGCGGCCACGACCATCATCACGAGGACGAGGTCCGCAGCCTGTCGATCACCGCCGACCGGCCGGTCGATCCCGACAAGTTCCAGAAGTGGATGGGCGCGCTGCTGCAGATCAAGGGCGCCGACATCTTCCGCAGCAAGGGCATCCTCGCGATCGACGGCGCGCCGCGCCGTTACGTCTATCAGGGCGTCCACATGATGATGGACAGCGCCTGGGGTACGGCGTGGAAGGACGGCGAGAAGCGGTCGAGCAAGCTGGTCTTCATCGGCCGCAACCTCGACGGCGACAACCTGCAGCGCGGCTTCGAAGACTGCCTGAAGTAGGACCGTGAAGATCGATCTCGCCAACCCGGCCTGGCAGCAGACGCTGCCGCCGGCCCGCTCCCTCGCCACCGACGCTCCGGTCGCCGCCTGCGCGTTCAACAAGGACGGCACGACCGTCGCCTTCGCGCTGGGCGACGGCCAGGTCCGGCTCCTGCCCGCCGACGTCACGGCCGCCGCGCCCGAGGCGGCGGCCCCGCTGCACAAGGGCGTCGTGCTCTCGCTGGTCGGCGATCCGGCCGGCGACGGGTTCGTGAGCGGCGGCGACGATGGCCGCGTGCTGCGCATCGCCGCCGACGGCACGGCCGCCGAACTGCTGGCGCAGAAGGGCAAGTGGTTCGAGCATCTCGTCGCCCACAAGACGGGCGCGGTCGCCGCCTCGGCGGGCAAGAGCATGTTCCTGTTCCGCGACGGCGAGGTCCGCGAATTCGGCCCGCATCCCAGCACGGTGGCCGGACTCGATTTCAGCAAGGACGGCAGCCGGGTCGCCTGCGCGCACTACGGCGGCATCACCGTGTGGAGCCTGAGCAAGGACGTCACCCTGCCGCCGCGCCGCTTCGCCTGGCAGGGCAGCCACGTGGCGCTGCGCTGGAGCACCGACGGCAAGTTCATCGCCACCGGCACGCAGGAGAACGACATCCATGTCTGGCGCGTGGCGCAGGCCACCGACATGCGCATGCAGGGCTATCCCGCCAAGGTGAGGTCGCTGTCGTGGACCGCCGACGCGCGCTACCTCTACACCTCCTCGCAACCGGTCTTCACCGCCTGGCCGTTCGCCGGCAAGGGACCGGAAGGCAAGCCGCCGCTGCAGTTCGGCGACGAGGGCGCCGGCCTCATGACCGTGGTCGCGGCGCACCCGACGGCCGAGTTCGTGACCGGCGGCTACGATTCGGGTGAGCTGCAGCTGGGCGACATCCGGACAAAGCGCTCGGTCGTGCTGAAGATGGCCGATGGCGCCGCCATCACCTGCCTCGCCTGGTCGCCCGACGGTTTCAGGCTCGCCGTCGGCAACGATCGCGGCGACCTTCTGACGATCGATTTGCGTCGCTGAGTTACCCGCGCCGCACCAGTGTGCGGTGGGAAACGAGGCAGAGGATGCCGGCAATGCCCATCGCGGTCGTCATCGGCGCGATGGTGCCATCGAAGGTCTGACCGACGATGGCGCCGAAGATCGCGCCGGCCCCGAACGTCATGACGCCCATCAGCGACGACGCCGTGCCGGCCATGTGCGGATAGTGCTGCATCGCCATCGCGGTCGAATTGGGCGCAATCAGGCTCAGCGTCGCGATCTGGAAAACGAAGCAGACCAGAAAGGGCCACAGGCCGATCGTGCCGTATCGTGCTTCGATCCAGCCCATGACCATCGCCGCCGCGCCGGACACGGCCGGAACGATCACCGCGAAGCGCAGGATGCGCCCCGCTCCCAGCAGCCGCACGAACCGCGCATTGAACAGGCTGCCGATGGTCATGAAGATCACCATGCCGCCGAACACCACGCCGTAGAAGCGGGGCGAAATCCCGTAGCGCTCGATGAACACGAACGGCGATCCCGAGATGTACGAGAACAGGGCGGCGAACATGAAGGACGAGGTCAGGGCGTAGCCGATGAAGGTGCGCGTGGTGAGCAGCTCGCCGAACCGCTTCAGGATCTGGGTGAAGACCAGCGGCTGGCGATACTCCGGCTTCAGCGTCTCGGGCAGCTGGAACCACGCGACGACGAAGGCAATCACACCGGCGGAGGCCAGCACCCAGAAGATGGCGCGCCAACCGGCAAACCACATCACCTGGCCACCGATCACGGGCGCCAGCATCGGCGCGATGGAGGTGCAGGCCATCATGAGCGACATGGCGCGCGCGGCGTGATCCTTTTCAGCGAGATCGCGGACCATCGTGCGCGCCAGCACGACGCCGCCGCAGGCGGCGAGGCCCTGCAGGAAACGCAGGGCGATGAGATGGCCCGCTGCCGCCGCAAACGCACACCCGATGCTCGTCAGCACGTAGACCACCAGGCCGATCAGGATGACCGGGCGACGGCCAAACCGGTCCCCTGCGGGGCCATAGAAGATCTGCCCCACGCCGAAGGCGATCATGAAGGCCGACAGCGTGAGCTGGATGTCGCCGGCGGAGGATTGGAGGTCGACCGCGATCACCGGCAGCGCCGGCAGGTACATGTCGATCGAAAGCGGGGTGAAGGCCGACAACAAGGCGAGCACCGCGAGGAGGAGCGGCGACAGGGTCGGACGAGTGGTGGGGGTCATTGCGCGGTGGCTCTACAGGCATCCATGGCATCCCGCCATGCTATAAGCGGACCATGACATCGCTGCCTGACCTGTCAGAAACGCAGATCCGCCGTTACGCGCGACATATCGTACTGGCGGAGATCGGCGGCATCGGCCAGTCGCGGCTGATTGCCGCGAAAGTGCTGGTCGTCGGGGCCGGCGGTCTCGGCGCACCGCTCCTGCAGTATCTTGCCGCGGCCGGTATCGGCACGCTGGGTGTGATCGACCACGACACGGTCGATCTCTCCAACCTGCAGCGCCAGGTGATTCACCGCACGTCCGACATAGGCCTTTCCAAGGTCGAAAGCGCACGGCGCGCGCTGGCGGAGATCAATCCCGAAGTGAGCGTGCAGGCCCACGACGAGCGCCTCACGGCGGACAATGCCCGGCGCATCATCGCCGGTTACGACATCGTGGCCGACGGCAGCGACAACTTCGCCACGCGCTATCTGCTGAACGACGTCTGCTACGGGCTGCGCAAGACGCTGGTCTCGGCGGCGATCCTGCGCTTCGACGGCCAGATCTCGACCTACAAGGCCTGGCAAGGTGCAGGACATCCCTGCCTGCGCTGCCTCTTTCCCGAGCCTCCCTCGGAAGACGCCGTGCCGAGTTGCGCGCAGGCCGGCGTGCTGGGCGCGCTGGCCGGTACGCTGGGCACCCTGCAGGCCACCGAGGTGGTGAAGGAGATCCTGGGCGTCGGCCGCTCGCTCTCCGGGTCGCTCCTGCTCTACGACGCGCTCAACGCTTCCTTCGAAACGCTGGCGGTCACCAAGCGGATCGATTGCCCGACCTGCGGCGATGCCTCGGGAGCCCAGGCATGAGCGACGCCCCGAATGCAGGCGGCGTCTCCGTCATCCTGCGCTCCGACGACTACGAAAGCGTCCACTACGGATTGGCGCTGGCCGCGGCGGCGCTGGCCGTCAACAAGCCCGCCGTCCTGTTCTTCACCATGGGGGGCATCCGCGCCCTGCAGGGCTCGCCCCCCGCGCTCCGCGACTGGGATCGCGACGCGGGCAACCGCGCGCGCGGCGTCGGCGACTTCGAGACCCTGCTGCAGGCCTGCGTCGAGCTTGGCGCGCGCCTGATCGTATGCGAAATGGGCCTGCGGTCGCTCGACATCGATCGTGCGAGCCTGCGCGCCGACGTCGCCTTCACGGTGGCCGGTATCGTCACCTTGCTGGAAGAGACCAAGCCGGGCATGCACCTGGTTTCACTGTGATTCTGTGGGAGACATCATGACATCCGCTACCTTCGACGTGCTGGGAATCGGCAACGCCATCGTCGACGTCATCTCGCGGTCCGACGAGGCCTTCCTCGGCAAGCACGGTCTGGTGAAGGGCAGCATGATGCTGATCGACGAGGAGCGCGCCGAGCAGCTCTATGCCGGCATGGGTCCCGGCGTCGAAGTGTCCGGCGGCTCGTGCGGCAACACGATGGCCGGCATCGCCTCGTTCGGCGGCAAGGGCGCCTATATCGGCAAGGTGCGCGACGACCAGCTCGGCGGCGTGTTCGGCCACGATCTCAAGGCGACGGGTGTCTCCTTCGAAACGCCGCCGGCCACGGACGGGCCGGCGACGGCGCGCTGCCTGATCCTGGTGACGCCCGACGCCCAGCGCACGATGAACACCTATCTCGGCGCCTGCACAGGCCTTGGCCCGGCCGACATCGACACCAGGCTCGTCGCCTCGGCCCAGGTCACCTATGTCGAGGGGTATCTTTGGGACGCGCCGGCCGCCAAGCAGGCGGTGCTCAAGGCCTTCGACGCCGCCCGCGCCGCCGGCCGCAAGGTCTCGATCACCCTGTCGGATTCCTTCTGCGTCCATCGCTATCGCGACGAGTTCCGCGACCTGATCCGCAACAAGGTCGACATCCTGTTCGGCAACGAGGCCGAGATCAAAGCGCTCTACGAGGTCGAGACCTTCGAGCAGGCGCTTGCCGAAGTGCGCAAGGAAGCCAAGATCGCCGCCCTCACGCGCAGCGAGAAGGGCTCGGTCGTGGTCAAGGGCGATGAAACCTACGAGGTCCCGGCGGCCCCCGTGGCCAAGGTCGTCGACACGACCGGCGCCGGCGATCTCTACGCCGCGGGCTTCCTGTTCGGCTTCACCCACGGCAAGCCGCTGGCCGAGTGCGCGCGGCTGGGCGGCATCGCCGCGGCCGAGGTCATCTCCCATGTCGGCGCGCGGCCCGAGCAGGCGCTGAAGGGCCTGATTTGAGCGCTGACGCACCCGCCAAGAGCTGGCGTGAGACGGCGGCGATCTATACGCATCCGCGCGTCATCAGCTTGCTGTTTCTGGGCTTTTCGGCCGGACTGCCGCTCCTGCTGGTGTTCTCAACTCTGTCGTACTGGGTGCGCGAGGCGAACGTCAGTCTGACCACGATTGGCTTTCTGAGCTGGATCGGCGTCACCTACTCCACCAAGTTCGTCTGGTCGCCCGTTGTTGATCGCATGCCCTTGCCGTTCCTCACGCGCTGGCTGGGGCGGCGGCGGTCGTGGATGCTGCTGGCGCAGGTCGGCATAGCGGGCGGCCTGTTCGCGATGACACGTTACGACCCCGCCGTCGACCTGTGGTGGATCGTGGCTTTCGCCGTCCTCGTGGCCTTTTCCTCGGCCACGCAAGACATCGCGCTCGATGCCTTCCGTATCGAAGCGACCGACGAGACACTGCAGGGTGCGACGGCGGCCACCTATCAATTGGGCTACCGCATCGCCATGCTCGCGGCCGGCGCGGGGACTTTGTATATCGCCGCCTTCGCCTCCTGGACGGCGGCTTACCAGGCGATGGCCGCGTTGGCGCTCGTCGGCATCGTCACCACGCTGCTGATTTCGGAACCCGACAAACGGGTGGCACCCGGCACGGTCGAACGCGAGGATAAGATCGCGGCGTTTGCACAGCGCCATGCTGGCTTGCCGTCATGGCTTCTCGATGCACTGGTCTGGATTTACGGCGCGATCGTCTGTCCTTTCGTCGACTTCTTTGTGCGCTATCGCTGGATGGCGGTCGTGATGCTCGCCTTCATCAGCCTGTTTCGCCTCAGCGACATCGCCATGGGAGTGATGGCCAACCCATTCTACGTCGACATCGGCTTCACAAAGGAGCAAGTCGCCAACATCAGCAAGATATACGGCGTGCTGGCGTCGATGGCGGGCGCGCTACTGGGTGGCGTGCTCGTCTTCCGCTGGGGAGCCGCTCGGCTTCTCGCCCTGTCGGTCCTCCTGCTCGCCGTGTCGAATCTCACCTTCGCCGGGATGGCCTATATGGGCAAGGCCGACGTGCTAATGCTCACGGCGGCAATCAGCGTCGACAACGTATCAAGCGGCATAGCGGGCACGGTCTTCATCGCCTTCCTGTCAGGTCTCACCAACACCGCGTATACAGCGACGCAGTACGCCTTGTTCACGTCGATCATGTTGTTGCCCGGCAAACTGATCGGTGGCTTCTCCGGCTTGATCGTCGACTGGCTACAGGCGGATCTCCCGGCCACGTTCAAGTTCGGCGGTTACGCGATCTTCTTCGTCTACACCGCACTGCTCGGACTGCCCGCGCTGGTGCTGGCAGTTATCGTGCGCCGTCACTTCGAAAAAGAAACCCCTCCTTCCTGACGGAAGGAGGGGCCAGTGGGTCGGCTGCGGTGTCGTGTCCGAGCCGGGGAACCGGCCCGTTCCAGAGAGCGGGGCGTGGGGTGCCTGCAAGGAACGAGCAAGCTCTGTCTAGGCGCCCGACGCTACAAAACCGTTACTGGCCGTGTGGAAAACCCGGCGGCACAACCGGTGCCCCCGGCGCGCCCGATCAGCCGGGCGTCGAATCGAGGGCGTAGCCGGCAGCGCGAACCGTGCGGATCACGTCGGCATGGCTCTCGCCGTTCAGTGCGATGCGCAGGCGACGGATATGGACGTCGACGGTGCGGGCCTCGACATAGACATCCTTGCCCCACACCGAATCGAGGAGCTGCTCGCGCGAGAAGACGCGGCCGGGATGTTCCATGAAGTGGCGCAACAGGCGGAACTCGGTCGGACCGAGATGCAGCGGCTTGCCGCCGCGCGTCACGCGATGCGCCACCAGGTCCATGACGATGTCGGCATAGGACAGCGCCTCGTCGGCCAGCGCCGGGCGGATGCGCCGCAGCACGGCGCGGATGCGCGCGACAAGCTCGGTCGGCGAGAAGGGCTTCGGGACGTAATCGTCGGCACCGGCGTCGAGGCCGCGCACGCGGTCGCCCTCCTCCCCGCGCGCCGTCAGCATGATGATCGGCACGTTGGCGGTCGACGTCTGGCGACGAAGCTGGCGGCACACCTCGATGCCGGACATCAACGGCAGCATCCAGTCGAGCAGGATGAGGTCGGGGACATCCTCCTGGACCGAGCGCAGCGCCTCCTCGCCGTCATAGGCGACGGCGACCTTGAAGCCGGACTGTTCGAGATTGTAGCGCAGCAACTCGACCAGCGCCGTCTCGTCCTCGACGACCAGCACGTGCGGCCTCATCGAGGAGGTGTGCGCCTCACGCCGCGCAGGGCTGGTGGCGACCATCGTCACGGCGTCGGCCCCGTCTCGGTGCCGGTCGTGGCGTACATCGCGGCGCTGCCCTTCGGCCGGTCTTCCTCGAAGCCATGACCGGTCGAGCGGAAGCTCACGAGTTCGGCGATGTTAGTGACATGGTCGCCGGCGCGCTCGATGTTCTTGGCCATGAACATCAGGTGCGTGCACCCGGTGATCGTGCGCGGATCCTCCATCATGTAGGTGAGCAGCTCGCGGAACAGGCCGGTGTAGACCTGGTCGATCTCTTCATCGCGCTCCCACACGTCGCGGGCCTTGGCGACGTCGCCGTGGGCAAAGGCATCGAGCACGTCCTTGAGGGCGGCGCGCACCAGGCGGCCCAGCCGGTCGATCCCCGCGATGCCCGAAGCCGGCGCGGTCGTCTGGCTCAGCACGATGCTGCGCTTCGCCGTATTCTTCGCGTAGTCCGCGATGCGCTCGAGCGCCGCCGCGATCTTGATCGACGACAGGATGACGCGCAGGTCGACCGCCATCGGCTGGCGCAGGGCCAGCAGCCGCACCGTCTGCTCCTGCACCGCCTCGTCGAGGGCATCGACGCGCGGATCGTCGACGATCACCTTCTCGGCGATCTCGGTGTCGCGGTCGCGCAGTGCCCGCAGGGCCTGCGCGAGCTGGCTTTCCGCCAGGCCGCCCATCTCGCTGATCGTGGCGCTCAGCCGCTCCAGCTCCTCGTCGAACCGCTTCAGTGTATGTTCGGGCATGGTCTGTCCCTTCTTCTCGTTCTCGTGGCCGCTCAGCCGAACCGGCCGGTGATGTAGGCCTGGGTGCGCTTGTCGGTCGGGGTGGTGAACAGCGTGGCGGTCGCGCCGAACTCGACCAGCTCGCCCAGATACATGAAGGCGGTGAAGTCGGAGACGCGCGCCGCCTGCTGCATGTTGTGGGTCACGATCACGATCGTGTAGTCCTGCTTCAGCTCGTCGATCAGCTCCTCGATCTTGGCCGTCGAGATCGGGTCGAGCGCCGAGCAGGGTTCGTCGAACAGGATGACTTCGGGCTTCACCGCCACGGTGCGGGCGATGCAGAGACGCTGCTGCTGGCCGCCCGACAGGCTGAGGCCGCTGGCGTTCAGCTTGTCCTTGACCTCGTCCCACAGCGCGCCGCGGCGCAGCGCCTGTTCGACCCGGCCGTCGAGTTCGGACTTCGGCAGGTTCTCGTAGAGCCGGATGCCGAAGGCGATGTTCTCGTAGATCGACATCGGGAACGGCGTCGGCTTCTGGAACACCATGCCGATGCGCGCGCGCAGCAGGTTGATGTCCTGATCCTCGCGCAGCAGGTTGTCGCCGTCGAACATCACGTCGCCGGTGGCGCGCTGGCCGGGATAGAGGTCGTACATGCGGTTCAGGATGCGCAGCAGGGTCGACTTGCCGCAGCCCGAGGGCCCGATGAACGCCGTCGCCTTGTTGGCGTAGAGCGACATGGTGATGCCCTTGAGCGCCCGGCTGTCGCCGTAGAAGAACTCGAGGTTCTTGATCGAGATCTTGGGCGTGAGCTTCGAGACGTCGAGCTTGGCGTGGCTGGCGACGGGAACGGCGACGTTGGGGCCGCTCGTGGATTGCATGGACATCAGGATTTCCTCGCGGAGGTGAGCGAACGGGCCAGGATGCTGAGCCCCAGCACGGTGACGGTGATCAGGAGCGCGCCGGTCCAGGCGAGCTTCTGCCATTCGGCGTAAGGCGACAAAGCGAACTGGAAGATGACAACCGGCAGGCTGGGCATCGGCGCACTCATGTCCATGCTGAAGAACTGATTGTTCAGGGCCGTGAACAGGAGCGGTGCCGTCTCGCCGCTGATGCGGGCGATGGCGAGCAGGATGCCGGTGACGATGCCGGCCTGCGCCGCGCGATAGGCGATGCGGACGATCATGTGGGCGCGCGGCAGGCCGATCGAGGCCGCCGCCTCGCGCAGCGTGTCGGGCACCAGGGTCAGCATGTCCTCGGTCGTGCGCACGACGACGGGGATCACGATGACGGCCAGGGCGACCGCGCCGGCCCATCCCGAGAAGTGACCCATCGGCGCCACCAGGATCTCGTAGACGAACAGGCCGATCACGATCGACGGCGCGCTGAGCAGGATGTCGTTGATGAAGCGCACGACGCTCGAGAGCTTGTCGTGACGGCCGTACTCCGCGAGATAGGTGCCGGCCAGGACGCCGATCGGCGTGCCGATCACCACCGCCAGCACGGTCATCACGATGCTGCCCATGATCGCGTTGAGCAGACCGCCCGCGGCGCCCGGCGGCGGCGTGTTCTCGGTGAACACCGAGAGCGAGAGCCCGCCGATGCCCTGGTAGAGCAGGACGCCGAGGATGAGGACCAGCCAGCCCAGGCCGAAGATGGTGGCGGCGAGCGCCAGGCTCTTGGCGATGGCGTTGCGGCGGCGGCGGCCCGCATAGAGCGGACTGTCCATGGCGGCCGTCTTGGATGCCGTGATGGCCATGACGTTACCTCCCCTGCCGCTGCAGGCGCATCAGCATGTAGCGGGCGATGGCCAGAACGATGAAGGTGATAAAGAAGAGGATGAGGCCGAGCGCTATCAGCGACGAGGTGTAGAGGTCGCCGACCGCCTCGGTGAATTCGTTGGCGATCGAGGCCGAGATCGTCGTGCCGGGCGCGAACAGCGAGGCGGAGACGTGATGGGCGTTGCCGATCACGAAGGTGACGGCCATCGTCTCGCCCAGCGCGCGACCGAGGCCCAGCATGAAGCCGCCGATGACGCCGACCCGCGTGAACGGCAGGACGACGTAGCGGAACACTTCCCAGGTCGTGCAGCCGACGCCGTAGGCGGCTTCCTTGAGAACCGGCGGCACCGCATCGAACACGTCGCGCGAGATCGAGGTCACGAACGGCAGCACCATGATCGCCAGGATGAGGCCGGCGGTGAACATGCCGATGCCGTACGGCGGGCCCGCGAACAGCGTCGACAGCACCGGCACGTTCTCGAACGCGCCGATGAAGAAGGGCTGCACGTATTGCTGGAGAAACGGCGCGAACACGAACAGGCCCCAGATGCCGTAGATGATGCTGGGGATGCCGGCGAGCAGCTCGATGGCGATACCGATGGGGCGGCGCAGCGCCTTCGGGCAGAGTTCGGTGAGGAAGAAGGCGACCATCAGGCCGACCGGCACCGCGATCAGCATCGCGATGAAGGAGGTGACCAGGGTGCCGAAGATCGGCGCCAGGGCGCCGAACCGCTCGGTCACCGGGTTCCAGGATTCGTCGAACAGGAAGCCGAAGCCGAACGTGCCGAGCGCCGGCGCCGCGCCGATGACGAGCGCGATGATGACGCCGCTCAGGAGGGCGAGCACGGCGAGCGAGGCGCCGCGCGTCAGCCCGTGGAATATCGTGTCGGTCAGTCTCAGGCGCCGCAGCACGGCCGCCCGCGAGGCCGATGCCGCCGCCGGCGCGCTGGCGCCCTTTAGTGCAACTTCACTCACGTCCCGTTCCCCCGAAGCCATTCAACTCCCCAAGAATGAAGGGCGGGTGTCGCCACCCGCCCCATCACGATCCTAGTTGGTCGGCGAGTACAGCGGCTTGCCGTCCGCACCCTTGATCTCGGCCTGCCACATCTTCTGGATGTCGCCCACCACGTTGGCCGGCATCGGGACATAGTCGAGCTCTTCGGCCGACTTAGCCCCCTTGGCATAGGACCAGGCGAAGAACTTCAGGGCCTCGGCGGTCTCGGCGGGCTTCGCCGGCTGCTTGTAGAGCAGGATCCAGGTCGCGGCCGTCATCGGCCAGGACTGGTCGCCGGGCTGGTTGGCGAGGATCACGCCGTAACCGGGCTGCGACTTCCAGTCGGCATTGGCGGCGGCGGCCTGGAAGCTGGCCGAGGTCGGCTCGACCGTCTTGCCGGCCTTGTTGACCATCTTGGTGTGGATCAGCTTGTTCTGCTTGGCGTAGGCGTACTCGACGTAGCCGATCGAGCCCTTGGTCTGCGCCACGTTGCCGGCAACGCCTTCGTTGCCCTTGGCGCCGATGCCCACCGGCCACTGCAGCGCCGTGCTGACGCCGACCTTCGCCTTCCAGTCCGGGCTCACGTCAGCCAGGTAATAGGCGAAGTTGTAGGTGGTGCCCGAGCCGTCCGAACGGCGGACCGGAACGATCGCCTGCTTCGGCAGCTTGGTATTGGGGTTCAGCTTGGCGATCGCCGCATCGTCCCAGCTCTTGATCTCGCCGAGATAGATCTTCGCGACCGTCGGGCCGTCGAGCGTCAGCTCGCCCGGCTTGATGCCGTCGAGGTTCACGACCGGAACGATCGCGCCCATCACCATCGGGAACTGCGCGAGGCCGGACTCGTCGAGCTCCTTGCCCGGCAGCGGCGCGTCGGTCGCGCCGAAGGTCACGGTCTTGGCCTTGATCTGCTTGATGCCGCCGCCCGAGCCGATCGACTGGTAGTTGAGACCGTTGCCGGTCTCCTTCTTGTAGCTGTCGGCCCACTTGGCATAGATCGGATAGGGGAAGGTGGCGCCGGCGCCGGAAATGTCGATGGCGTAGGCGGCCGCCGGGGACAGCGCGAAAGCTGTCGCGAGGACGATCTTGGTAAGGTTCACGGGGGTCTCCTTCTATGAATTTCGAAGCGCCCGTCATCTAGGAGCCGTACGTCTCTCTCATATGACGGATAAATGACAATCCGGTTACAGCGACGGCCTCTTGCACAGGATGCCGGCCGTTTGTCCGTAAATATTTGATCTAAATCAACGACTTAGACACGCGGGAGCCAGACCCGCCCACCGTCACAATAGTTTAACGCCCTGCCCTCGGAACGGTAACGCAGCCCCACGAAGGTGCGCCTCTTTCGAGAGCACCCCATGCCTTCCACCCTCCTGATCGCGCGCCGTCAGCGATGGCTTTCCGTCCTCGCGAAAGCGCCGGGCGCGCGGCTCGCGTCCCTGTGGCAGGCCCTGGGGGCTACTCCTCCCTACACCGTCCTGCGTCGCCCCGAGATCGGGCTGGTCATGGTGCAGGGCCGTATCTCGGGCACCGGCGCCCCCTTCTGCGCGGGCGAAATGACGGTGACGCGCGCTGCCGTGCGCCTCGACAGCGGCGAGATGGGATTCGGCTACGTTCGCGGTCGCGATGCACGCCATGCCGAGATCGCCGCCGCCGTCGATGCGCTGGGCCAGCGCCCGGACTGGACCGAAAAGCTCGAGGCCGGGATCGTGGCGCCGCTCGCCCAGGAGGCCGAGGCGCGCCATCGCCTGATCGCCGCGCGCGCCGCCGCCACAAGGGTGGATTTCTTCACCGTCGCACGCGAGGCCGGCGCATGAGCACGACGCTTCTCGCGCCCGGCCTCGCCGATCCGTCGCACGATGCGCAGCGCCTGTTCCGCAGCGTGCTCGACGCCTTCTCCCACCCGGGCCGCATTGTCGAACTGCGCGATGCGCCCGCCGGACCGGGAACGCTCAGTCCGGCGGCCACCGCCTTCCTGCTCACCTTCGCCGATCGCGAGACGCCGCTCTGGCTCGAGGCCGGAGTCGACAAGCAGGAGGTGCGCGACTTTCTGCGCTTCCATGCCGGTGCGCCGCTCGTCCCTGCGCGCGAGGCCGCAACCTTCGGCGTGATCATCGCCGGCGGCGGCGAGCCCTTCGCGGGCTTTGCCATCGGCACCGACACATATCCCGATCGCGCCGCCACGCTGGTGATCGAAGCACCGGCGCTGGAAGGCGGCCGCGCCACCACCTGGCGGGGACCCGGCATCGATGGCGAGATCCAGGTCGCGATCGACGGGCTGGGCGACGGCTTCTGGCCAGCCTGGACCGCCAACCATGCGCTCTTCCCCTGCGGCGTCGATCTCGTCTTCGCCAGCGGGTCCCGACTCATCGCGCTGCCGCGCAGCGTCGCCGTGGAGGCCTGACCATGTATGTCGCGGTCAAGGGCGGCGAGACCGCCATCGCCCATTCACTCGATCTCCTGGCCGACAAGCGTCGCGGCGACCGCGACGTCACCGAGCTGTCGCTCGAACAGATCGACCAGCAGCTCGGCCTCGCCGTCGATCGCGTCATGACGGAAGGCTCCTGCTACGACCGCAGCCTGGCGGCGCTGGCGATCAAGCAGGCGCGCGGCGACCTGATCGAGGCGATCTTCCTGCTGCGCGCGTATCGCACCACCCTGCCGCGCTTCGGCGCGTCGGAGCCGCTCGATACCATCCGCATGGTCGCGGAGCGCCGCATCTCCTCGACCTTCAAGGACGTGCCCGGCGGCCAGGTGCTGGGCCCGACGTACGACTACACCCACCGCCTGCTCGACTTCTCCCTGGCGGCGTCGGGCGAACGCCCCGAAGCGCCGACCGCGCCGGCCGATGCCAGCCACGCCCTGCCCCGCGTCGGCGACATCCTGCAGCGCGACGGCCTGCTGGAGCCGCCACCGTCCCGCGATGACCGCGAAGCGCACGACCTGACGCGCGAGCCGCTGGTGCTGCCGGCCAGCCGGCCGCTGCGCCTGCAGAACCTGGCACGCGGCGACGAGGGCTTCCTGCTGGCGCTCGGCTATTCGACGCAGCGCGGCTACGGCAACAACCATCCCTTCGTCGGCGAGATCCGCTACGGCCATGTGCCGGTGTCGTTCGTGCCGGAGGAGCTGGGCTTTGCCATCGAGATCGGCGAGATCGAAGTGACCGAGTGCGACATGGTCAACCAGTTCGCGGGCTCGCACGACGTGCCGCCGCAGTTCACCCGCGGCTATGGCCTGGCTTTCGGACATGCCGAGCGCAAGGCGATGGCGATGGCCCTGGTCGACCGCGCGCTCCGCGCCGAGGAGCTCGGCGAGGCCGCGACTTCGCCCGCCCAGGACGAGGAATTCGTGCTGGCCCACAGCGACAATGTCGAGGGCTCGGGTTTCGTGCAGCACCTGAAGCTTCCGCACTATGTCGATTTCCAGTCCGAGCTGGTGGTGGTGCGCATGCTGCGCGCCGAGGTCGAGAAGCGCCGCGAGCAGGCCGGCCTCGCCCAGGCGGCGGAGTGAACCATGCCTGACACGACGATCCAGGATACGCCTCAGCAGGACGGCGCCTACAACTACGCCTATCTCGACGAGCAGACCAAGCGGATGATCCGCCGCGCCATCCTCAAGGCGGTGGCGGTGCCGGGCTATCAGGTGCCGTTCGGCGGCCGCGAGATGCCGCTGCCCTATGGCTGGGGCACCGGCGGCATCCAGGTGACCGCCGCCATCATCGGCCGCGAAGACACGCTGAAGGTGATCGACCAGGGCGCCGACGACACGACCAACGCCGTCTCGATCCGTCGCTTCTTCGCCCGGGTCGCCGACGTGGCCACGACCACGCACACCGGCGAAGCCACCATCATCCAGACGCGGCACCGCGTGCCCGAAACGCCGCTGACCGACGGCCAGATCCTGGTGTTCCAGGTGCCGATCCCCGAGCCATTGCGCATGCTCGAGCCGCGCGAGACCGAGACGCGGACGCTGCATGCGCTGTCAGAATACGGCGTCATGCAGGTGAGCCTCTACGAAAGCATCGCCCGCCATGGTCGCATCGCCAAGACCTATAACTATCCGGTGATGGTGAACGGGCGCTACATCATGAGCCCCTCGCCCATTCCGAAATTCGACAATCCCAAGCTCGATCGCAGCCCGGCGCTGCAGCTCTACGGCGCGGGCCGCGAAAAGCGCATCTATGCCGTGCCGCCGCACACGCCGGTGAAGAGCCTCGACTTCGACGACCATCCGTTCGAGATCGAGACCTGGAGCGAGTGCTGCGCGCTCTGCGGCTCGACCGAGAGCTTCCTCGACGAAATGATCGTCGACGATGACGGCCAGCGCCTGTTCGTCTGCTCCGACACCGACTATTGCGAGAGCCGGCGATGAGCGCGCCGCTGCTGTCCGTGCGCGGCGTCAGCAAGCGCTTCGGCGGTCGCGTCGCCTGCCGCGACGTGAGCTTCGACCTATGGCCCGGCGAAGTGCTGGGCATCGTGGGCGAATCGGGTTCCGGCAAGACGACGCTGCTCAATTGCCTGGCCGGCCGCCTCCAGCCCGACGGCGGCTCCGTCGCCTACGAGACGAGGTCCGCCGGCACCGTCGACGTGCACTGCCTCTCGGAGGCCCGCCGCCGGCTGCTGGCGCGGACCGAATGGGGCTTCGTGAACCAGGATGCCCGCGAAGGATTACGCATGGGCGTCAGCGCCGGCGCCAACATCGGCGAGCGGCTGATGGCCGTGGGCGCTCGCCACTACGGCGAGATCCGCGGCCAGGCGGCCGACTGGATGGCGCGGGTCGAGATCGACGTCGACCGCCTCGACGACCGTCCCGGCACCTACTCCGGCGGCATGCGCCAGCGCCTGCAGATCGCGCGCAACCTCGTCAGCAATCCGCGGCTGGTCTTCATGGACGAACCGACCGGCGGCCTCGACGTTTCGGTGCAGGCCCGCCTCCTCGACCTACTGCGCGGCCTGGTCGAAGGGCTGCACCTGTCGGTCGTTCTGGTGACCCACGATCTCGGCGTGGCGCGCCTGCTGACGCACCGGTTGATGGTGATGCAGGGCGGCACGGTCGTGGAGCACGGGCTCACCGACCAGGTGCTCGACGATCCGCAGCATCCCTATACCCAGATGCTCGTCGCTTCGATCCTGCCGGCGTGACGCGATCATGACCTCTTCCCAACCCGCGCTGCGCGTCTCCGGCCTCGGCAAAACCTTCACCGTCCATGCCCAGGGCGGCCTGACGCTTCCCGTTTTGCGCGGCGTCTCGCTGGCCGTCTCGCCCGGCGAATGCCTGGCGTTGGTCGGCCCGTCGGGCGCCGGCAAGAGCACCCTGCTGCGCTCGCTCTACGGCAACTATCGCGCGGATGCGGGTTCGATCCGCGTCCGCCAGGGCGATGAATGGACCGAGCTGGTCGGCGCCGAGCCGCGCACCGTGCTCGACGTGCGTCACCGCACCATGGGCTTCGTCAGCCAGTTCCTGCGCGTGATCCCGCGGGTCTCGGCCGTCGACGTCGTGGCCGAGCCGCTCCGGCGGCGCGGCACCGATCCCCGCGAGGCGCGGCAACGCGCGGAGTTCCTGCTGGCCATGCTCGGCATTCCCGCGCGGCTGTGGGCGCTGCCGCCCGCCACCTTCTCCGGCGGCGAACAGCAGAGGGTCAACATCGCCCGCTCGCTGATCGTCGACTATCCGATCCTGCTGCTCGACGAACCGACGGCCTCGCTCGACGCCGCCAACCGCGACGGCGTGGTCGAACTGATCTGCCAACGCCGCAACGCCGGCGCCGCGATCGTCGGCATCTTCCACGATGCCGATGTGCGCGATGCGGTCGCGACCCGTGTGCACGAAGTCCTTCCCCCCGCCTCAGTTTCCCCAGCCTCTCTGGCCGGAGTTTCCGCATGAGCCTCGAGACCATCTTCACCAACGCCCGCGTCGTCACCGCCGATGCGGAATTCGACGGCACCGTCGTCGTTCGCGACGGCCGCATCGTGGAGATCGACACCGAACGGTCCCATGCCGCGGGAGCCGTCGATCTCGAGGGCGACTATCTCGTGCCCGGCCTGGTCGAGCTGCACACCGACAATATGGAGAAGCATTTCGCCCCGCGTCCCGGCGTGAAATGGCCAAGCGTATCGGCGGTGATGGCGCACGACACCCAGATCAGCGCCGCCGGCATCACGACGGTGTTCGATTCGCTGGCCCTGGGCGACGTCCACGGCAAGTCGGACCGCGTCGAGAACCGCGAGCGCATGATCGAGGCGGTCTGCATGGCCAACGACCGGCGCATGACCCGCGCCGAACACCGTATCCACCTACGCTGCGAGATCACGGCCGACGATGCCGTCGAAGCCGTCGACAAGTGGATCGACCTGCCGCTGGTCGGCCTGGTGTCGATCAACGACCATACGCCCGGCCAGCGCCAGTTCCTCGATCCGGAGAAGCTGAAGCAATACTACAAGGGCAAGCATGCGATGACCGACGCGCAGTTCGAGGCATTCTCGATCCGCGTCACCGAGCTTCATCACCGCAATGCCGCCCGGCACCGCAGCGAGATCGTGAGCCGTGCCCAGGCGCGCGCCCTGCCGATCGCCAGCCACGACGATGCGACGCACGGCCATGTCCAGGAAGCCGTCGCCAACGGCATGACCATCGCCGAATTTCCGACCACGCACGAAGCCGCCAGCGCCTCGCGCGAGGCCGGCCTCGCCATTCTGATGGGCGCGCCCAACCTCGTGCTGGGCGGCTCGCATTCCGGCAACATCGCCGCCATCGACCTGCTGCGCGCCGGCCATGTCGACATCCTGTCGTCGGACTATGTGCCGGCGAGCCTGATGGAGAGCGTGTTCAAGCTGCCCTCCTCCGGCATCGGCCTGTCGCTGCCCCAGGCCGTGCGCCTCGCCACCCTCAATCCGGCGCGCGCGGTGGGACTGGGCGACCGCGGCGAGATCGCGCCCGAGCGCCGCGCCGACCTGGTGCGCGTACGCACCGTCGACGGCGCGGCCGTCGTGCGCGCGGTATGGCGCGAAGGCGAACGCGTCGTCTGAGCCGGAACCCCGCCATGGAAGGCTCGCTGGTCTATGTCATGGGTCCGTCCGGCGCCGGCAAGGACTCGGTCCTCGGACACGCCCGGACGCTGTTGCCGCCGGGAGCGCCGGTGGTGTTCGCGCACCGCTACATCACCCGGCCGGCCGACAGCGGCGGCGAGAACCATGTCGCGCTGACGCGCGAGGAGTTCGCGACTCGTCGCGCCTATGGTCTGTTCGCCTATCATTGGAACGCCCATGGCAACGAGTACGGCGTCGGCCGCGAGATCCACGACTGGCGGGCCGCCGGCCTGACCGTCGTGGTGAGCGGTTCGCGCGACCATTTCCTGAGGACCGGCGGCCTCGATTCGCAGGCCCGTCCGGTGCTGATCACGGCGCCGGCGGAGCGGCTCAGGCAGCGCCTCGCCGGCCGCGGCCGCGAATCGGCGATCGAAGCGGCGGAGCGGCTGCAGCGCGCCGATGCCTACGAGGTCGACGACCCGCGCCTGGTGACGATCGTCAACGACGGCAGCCTCGACGACGCGGCGGCGGTCTTCCTCAGGCTGCTCGCCAGACCTGGGTGGACAGACGCCGCCCTCCGCCGAGCCTGAACCGCGCCAGCACGGTGAAGGGCCGGCCCGGCGCCGGCTGACGGAAGACGCAAAGATCGCGGACCGCCAGCGGCCGGTCGATGAAGGCCATGAAGCGCCGGCGCAGCTCGTCGAGGATGACGGCGCGTTCGCGCTCTTCCTTCACGCGCCCGGTGAGCGTCAGGTGAAACCGGCCCTGCTCGAGGACATAGGGATAGCCCCAACGCAGCAGCAGATTCTCCTGCCGCTGGGTCAGGCCCGCGGCGCGCCGGCGCGCCAGTTCGGCCTGGTCGGCGGGACGGCGGAATTCGTCGAACTCCACGACGCAGCGATCCGAGAAATCCTGGAGCGCGGCGCAACGCTCCGCCGGCACGAGCGCGAGGAAATCCTGCACTTCGGCCAGGGCCAGCGCCGGCACGTCGATCTGGCGCTCGGTCGCGGCGAACCTGCCGACGGCGTCGACCAAATCGCGCTCGGTCGCGCCGTCGACCAAAGCGATCGGCGGCTTCAGCGTCCCGTGAAAGCCGTAGAGCCGGGGATCGGCCACGATCGCCGACAGGCGCTCATGCGAAACGCCGCTCACGGGAACGATGTCGCGCGCCTCGCCGGTCTCGGCGTTGCGGCCGAGCCATCGGCTCGCAGCGACGGCCAACGCCTCCTCCGCACGCGGCGCGTAGTAGAACGCATAGCGGGGCAGGCCCGCTGTCGATTCACCGGACGGCTCGCTCAAGCGCTCACTCCCCCGCGACGGCCGATCATGGCGAAGCGCAGCTGGCTCGACACCAGGTCGATGGCCGCCACGGTGACCAGGATCATCAGGATGATGAAGGACGTCTGTTGCAGTTCCAGCGTCCGGATCGCCTCGGCGAGATGCAGGCCGATGCCCCCCGCGCCGACGATGCCGATGATGGTGGCCGACCGGGTGTTGGATTCGAAATAGTAGAGGACCTGGCTCACCAGCACGGGAAAGACCTCGGGCAGGATGCCGAAGCGGATACCCATGAAGTGACTGCCGCCGGTCGAGGCGATCCCTTCGACCGGCTTGCGGTCGGCCGCCTCGATCGCCTCGGAGAAGAGCTTGCCGAAGCTGCCGATGTCGGAGGTCATGATGGCCAGCGCCCCGGCGAAGGGTCCGAGCCCCACGACGTTGATCCAGATCAGCGCCCAGATGAGGATGTCGACGCTGCGGATCGTGTCGAGCGAGCGGCGGGCGAGGAAGCGCACGATACGCTGGGCCGTGACGTTGCGTGCGGCGAGCAGACCGACCGGCAGGGCGAGGATCGCCGCCGACAGGGTGCCCAGCAGCGCAATCGCCACCGTCTCGATCAGCGCCATGCCATAGGCCCGCGCATGCGCCCAAGACCCGGGATCGGGCGGCAGCATCAGGCCGGCAATCTCGACCAGCCGGCCCATCCCCGACAGAAGCTTGCCGTCGAAGAAGCCCAGCACCTCCATGCCGTACAGGAGGAGGACGAGCATGGCGGTCGCCACGGCGATCGTGGGCAGGCGCTGCGGCCCGAGGCGCTGGAAATGTTCGGGATAGCGGTCGCGCACGGCGTCCATCAGTTCTTCCCTTCGAGACCGATCAGGCGGTGACGCAGCAGCGAGGTCAGGCTGTCGATGACCGCGACGGTGAGCAGGATCATCACCAGGATCGCCGAGACATCCGAATAATAGAACTTGCGGATCGCCTCGATCAGATCCTGGCCGATGCCGCCGGCGCCGACGAAGCCCATGACGGCAGCGCCCCGCACGTTGATCTCGAAGCGCAGTAGCGCATAGCTCGCGAAATTGGACAGGACCTGCGGCAGGGCGCCGAAGCGCATCGCGACATGCCAGGACGCGCCCGTCGAGGACACGCCCTCGACCGGCTTCATGTCGATGTTCTCGACGACCTCGGCGAACAGCTTGCCGAGCGCGCCCAGCGTATGGATCACGACCGCCAGCACGCCCGCCATGGGACCGAGCCCGAAGGCGATGACGAACAGCAGCGCGAAGACCAGTTCCGGCACGGTGCGGCAGAGCTCGCAGAAGCGGCGCACGAGCACGCGCACCCAGCGGGTGGGCGCCACGTTCGCCGCTCCCAGGAAGGCGAGGCACGCGGCCGCCGCAGCGCCCAGGAGCGTGCCGACATAGGCCATCAGCAGCGTTTCCCAGAGCAGCCGCAGCCAGCGGCCGAGGCCCCAGAACCACTCCCCGAAATCCGTCCAGACCGGCTGGCCGTTCTCGAGATGGAACAGGCGGATGATGTAGCTCGGGAAACGATGGATATTCTCGAGGAACCTGACCGGCGACACCTCGGCCGAGATCGATGCGAGAAGCATCGCCGCCGCGATACACGCCGCCATCAGCAGCGTGTGCCAGCGACGCGACCGCACCGAGGCGTCGTAGGCCGCCATGAGCGGCCTCAACTGCGCCTCGGGCAGACGTGTGACGTGCGTACTCAAGACAAAGCGAGCGCGGAAAGGAAGCGCGGCCCGATCAGCTCTTCTGCTTGCGCAGCGCGTCGATGAACTTGATGAGTTCGACGACCGGCTCATAGTACTTCGCGTCGACCGCCTGGAAGCCGCGATCCTTGCCGTCGGACAGCTTGTCGAACGCCGCCTTGGCCTTGGTCGGGGACTCCATGAAGGCCTTGGTGATGGCGGCCTTGAGATCGGGCGGCAGGCTGTCGAGATAGGCGAAGGGCGAGTTGGGGATCAGGTCCGACTTGTAGATGATGCGGAAGTCTTCCTGCTTGGCCAGGCCCTTGGACGCCATGCGCGTGAGGTTCGAGTCGCTCTCGGCATTCCACCAGTTGGCGGCGACGTCGACCGTCTTCTGCTGCAGCGCGATCACCGCATTCTCATGGCTGCCGGTGTAGGTCACGCGGCCGAAGAAGGTCTCGGGATTGAGCTTGAGCTTGTTCAGGGCAAAGCGCGGGACATTGTTGCCCGAGGTCGAGTTGGGATCGACGAGGCCGAGATTCTTGCCCTTGAGGTCGTCGATCGACTTGTAGGGGCTGTCGGCCCGCACGTAGAAAACGGAATAGTAGCCGACCGTCCCGTCGCTGTTCACGGTGGTGACGAAGGGCTCGACCTTGACGCCGGTCACGATGGCGCGGGCATAGGAGGCCGGACCGTAGCCGGCGATATGGATGCTGCCGTTGCGCTGGCCCTCGATGACGGCGGCATAGTCGTTGGCCACCCGCAGCGTCACCTTGGTGCCGAGCGTCTGCGACAGATACTCGATGAACGGACCGTAGCGCTCGGTCACGCCCGACGCGTTCTCGGCCGGGATGACGGCGAAGACGAGCTCGGGGTAGGCGCTCTTCCACGACTGGGCGTGAGCGGTACCGAGGGAAGCGAGCGACGAGACAGCGAGGGCGGCGCCCAGCGCGAGACGACGGGTGAGCATGGCTTGTTCTCCTTGAGGAAGCGGAACGGCGGGAAAGGAATCAGGAGCCGGCGAGTGCGAAGCCTGGCTGGGCGCCCGCGGGCAAGGTCGCGGGCGATGGCAGCCCGTGGCCCATCACGTCGCCGGCCTCGAGCCCGTAGAGCTCGCGCGATGTCGCCTCGGTGAGCGCCGCCGGCACGTCGTCGAACACGACACGCCCGCCGGCCATGCCGACCAGCCGGTCGCAGTAGGTCCGTGCGAGGTCGAGACTGTGGAGATTGCACACCACGGTGATGCCGAGATGGCGGTTGATGTGCTGCAGCGCGTCCATCACCACCTTGGTGTTGCGCGGATCGAGCGAAGCGATGGGCTCGTCGGCCAGCACGATGTCGGGCTCCTGCACCAGCGCGCGGGCAATCGCCACCCTCTGCTGCTGGCCGCCGGACAGGGTCTCGGCGCGCTGCCCGGCCATCCGCGCCATGTCGAGGCTCTCGAGCGCGGACAGAGCCTGCGCCTTCTCCTCGTCGTTCCACAGCTTGAGGAGCGCACGGGCGGGCGGCATGTGGAAGGCTCGCCCCATCATGACGTTGGTCAGCACGTCGAGCCGGCCGGCGAGGTTGAACTGCTGGAAGATCATGGCGCAGCGGGCGCGCCAGGCGCGCAGCGGCCGGCCGCGCAGCGCGGTGACGTCGGTGTCGCCGAACAGGATCCGGCCCGAGGTCGGGTCGCCCAGGCGATTGATCATGCGCAGGAGGGTCGACTTGCCGGCGCCGGAGCGACCGATCACGCCCACCAGCTGGCCCGTCGGCACGACGAGCGAGACGCTGTCCACGGCCTTCTTGCCGCCGAAGCTCTTGGTAACGCCTTCCAGTCGCAGCATCCGGCCTCCGGGTCCTACACGGAAGGCTCGGTACCGGGAGCACGCTTCGCCCGCGCTACGCTTTGGTTACGAACAAAAGACACACGGTGGAGGAACGGCTGAACCCGGGGCGCCGGTTGGCGTTGCACGAAAGGTCCATCGCAGGGAGCCGGCGTGATCTACATCGCAGGATCGATCCTCACCATCGTCGGCCTGACAGCCGGGGCCTCCTGGCTGGCAACCTCGCGCTGGCCCGAAAGATCGCAGCGGTGGCAGGTCACGCTCGCGGCTCTCTGCGTTCCGCTCCTGTCCGTTCTGCTGTTCGGGCTGGCGGTCGTCGTCACGCTGGTCGGGGCGGCCGACATGCCGGAACGCGGCACGGTCGGCATGGTGATCTTCTCGATGGCGTTCTTTCTGTTCTATGCCATCGTCGCCGGGCTCGCGGTTGGCATTCCTACCGCAATGGTCGCGGTCAGGATGATGCGCCGCTAGAGAAAGTCGGACGACCGGACAAGGCGCGACTGGGGGCATGCATCGCCCACTTCACCGAGGCGTAGAGGCCGAGCCCGATCGCGACCAGCAATCCGCCCATCAGGACGAAGCCGCCGGGCTCGTCCCCCTTGGGATAGAACTGCGCGGTCACGACGGCGGCGGCAATGATGGCGGCCATCAACCCCGCGACGTGCGCCAGGAACTTCCAGCCGAAAGCCCGGACGAAAGCGCGGCGCTCGGCTTCCGTCACGAGTATCGGCCGGCCCGTACGATCCTGGCGATAGACAGGCCCCTCGCGGTGGGACTGGAACTGGGTGGCCATCGCCCAACCCAAGGCGTCGATGATGCTCATCACCCCTGAAACGCACGGGCGCCGCCGGTCGTTCCGGTGATCCGACGCCGCAGCCGCGCCGAACTCAGGCGACCGCGGCCGTCAGCGCAGGCGTCGACGGCCGCATCAGATAGCCGACGCCGCGGATCGTGTGGATCTCGACATCGCAACCGGCATCGGCCAGCAGGCGGCGCAGGCGATGGACATAGACCTCGACCGCATTGGACGCCTTGTCGTGCGCGCCTCCGAAGACGAGCGCATCGAGCACGTCATGGACCAGCACTCTTCCGCTCCGCTTCAGGAAGACTTCCAGCAGCTCGGCCTCCCGCGCCGGAACGGTGACCGTCCTGCCGCCGATCACCGCGAGACGGCTCTCGGCATCGAACGTCAGGTTGCCCATGGCGAGGACCGGGGCGGCCATGTCCGGCGGACGCTGCATGACCGCCCGGAGACGGGCGACCAGTTCGGCCATCGCAAAGGGCTTGATCATGTAATCGCTCGCACCCCTGTCGAGGCCGCTCACCCGGTCGCCCAGTGCGCTCCGCGACGACAGAATGACGACGGGCGTCGCTTCGTGCCGCTTTCGCAGCTGGTCGAGCACCATCAATCCGTCGGCGTCGGGAAGGCCGAGATCGAGCACGATGGCCGCATACTGCACGGCCCGGACGGCGAGCCTCGCCTCATCCGCCAGTCCCACGATGTCGGCATCCATGCCCGCACGCTTCAGGGCAACGGCGATCAATGCGGCCAGATCCCGGCTGTCCTCGATGATGAGCACACGCATCGAACCTCCCTCGCCCGGATCGATCACCCTCTCGACGGCAGATCGATCTTGGCGTCCTTGAGCGCTTTCTCGATCCCCGCGATCCCGCTGGTATCGCCCGCCTTGCATTTTTCGACGGCGACACGGGCCTCCAGACTCTGGGGCTGCCGGCCCCCTTTCGAGCTCATGTCGAGATACTGATCGTATTTGGCCGCCAACGCCGAGCAGTAGGCCGCGTCCGGCGACTGGGCGAGCGCGGCGATCGGCATCAGCGTCGCCGCCACGATCGCGGAATTGAGCACCATCTTCCTGATCATCTGATCCTCCTTCGCTCTCCGAGAGCGACACCATTGAAGGCTTGGACGGAGGCTCGATTGCGGCAGCCCGATTTCGACGAGCTTACGACACGCTACTTGTGGCCGAGCATCCGCAGGGCCTGCAGCATCGTCGGCGTCGGCATGCTGAGGGCGAGACTGTCCGGGGGCGCCACCGCCGCCATGGCGCGATAGGCCATGGCCAGTGCCTCCCCATCGGTCAGTGCAGGCCACGATTTCACGACCTCCAGACCGGCCCGGATCATTTGGGCGGTCACCACGATTTCGCTCGGTTCGCTTGCTTTGCCAGTCATCGGGCGGACTCTCGCGTATCCAATGCCCGGCACTATGCGGCGGTTTCCTTACAACGCGCTTTCGCGACGACCGCCGAGACGTCAGGCCACGTCCGAGGCCGGCAGGGTTACCGTGAAGGTCGAGCCCTTGCCCGGCGTGCTCTGGATGTCGAGCCGGCCGCGATGGCGATTGACGACATGCTTGACGATGGCGAGCCCCAGACCGGTGCCGCCGAGCTGGCGCGAGCGGGCCGTGTCGACACGGTAGAAGCGTTCGGTGAGGCGCGGCAGGTGCGCCGCCGGAATCCCGTCGCCCTCGTCGCTGACGGCAACCGCCACACGGTCCTTGCCCGACCGCCGCGCCTCGACCCTGACGGAGGTCTCGGGCCGTGCGTACTTGACCGCGTTGTCGATCAGGTTCTGGAAGACGATGATGAGCTCGTCATGGTCGCCTGTGGCGCGCGGCAGATCGGCGGCCAGGTCGATCTCGAGCCTGACCTTGCGCGAGGAGGCCTTGAGCTGCAGCAGGTCGAGCACCGAGCGCAGCACACGGTCGAGATCGACGGCGGCGGCGGGCCTTGCATGCTCGTGCTGCTCGATGCGCGACAGCATGAGCAGGTCGTCGACCAGCCGGCGCATGCGGTCGGCCTGCTCGGCCATGATGCCCAGGAACCGCTCGCGCGCTGCGGAATCCTCGCGGGCCGGGCCGCGCAGGGTCTCGATGAAACCCGCCAGGCCGGCGATCGGCGTCTTGAGTTCGTGGCTGGCATTGGCCACGAAATCGGCGCGCATGCGCTCGGCGCGGCGCAGGGCCGTGGTGTCGTGCAGCACGATCAGCGCCAGCGAGCCGTCGGCGGCGGCCCGCGGCAGGCGTCGCAGATGGGCCACCATGTCGAGCTCCGGCGGCCCCGCGAGCACCAGTTCGACCACGCTCTGGTCGGTTCGCGCGAAGTTGCCGTCGGGGCCGGTCTCGAGCAGCGCGTCGATGGCGGCCAGGAGCTGCGGCTGGCGCAGCACCGTCGAGACGTCGCGCTCGGAACCACCGGGACTGCCGAGCAGCAGGGCGGCGGCAAGATTGGTGCGCACGATGCGGCGCTGCCGGTCGAGGCACACCAGGGGATCGGGAAGACCGTCGACGATCGCCTGGGCGGAGGCCGCCAGATTGTCGATCGAGGCGCGCTGGCGACGCCATCCGGTCGAGAGGGTGGCGGCCGCGGTCGCCAGTTCCTCGGTGGCCGGGGCGAAGGAAAGACGGGGCATCACCGGCTCGCGCTCGTCCGAGAGTTCCCCCACGAACCGCGCGAAGCTCGCCAGCGAGCCGAGATAGCGCTGGACCAGGAGCATCGTCACCACGGCAATACCGGCCATCGCGATCAGCGCGGACCGGCCCGACAGCTCGCCGAGGCCAAAGAGGATGGCGAGTGCCGCCCCTGACGGGGCCAGGGCCACGGCGTTGGCAACCAGCGTTCGTCGCAGCGGAATCCCGTTGTCGGCCATCGACCGACTATAGCGGGTTAACGGGTTCGCGGTGCGAAGAAGCGTATGGCCGCGAGACCGAACACGAAGCCCGCGATGTGCGCCACCCAGGCGACCGATTCGCCGCCCGCCCCCGGCATGCCGCCGAACAGGCCGAAGAACACGTTGAGCGCGATCCAGATGCCGGCGACCGGCAGCAGCGAGGTCAGGCTGCCGACGTAGCGCATCAGCATCAGCACGGCGCCGAAGATGCCGCTGATGGCGCCCGACGCGCCGACCACCGGATCGAGCGACTCGGGATAGACGAGGACATGCACCAGGCCCGCGAAGACGCCGCACACCAGGTAGAAGAGCACGAAGCGGCGCACGCCCAGCAGCCGTTCGACCGGCGCGCCGAAGGCCGCGAGCGTCAGCATGTTGATGCCGAGATGCATCCAGCCGCCATGCAGGAACTGGTAGGTGATCGGCGCCACGAGCAGCGAGAAGAGATCCTGGCCGCTGTCGGTCGTGTAGGCGGCCGGCACCAGGCCGAACTGCAGGATGATCTCCTGGTCGGCCTGCTCGCCGAGCAGCTGGCGTAGCAATTGAACGGCGACATTGATGCCGATCAGCCAGAGCACGGCGGGCGGCAGGTTGATCGCCCGCTCGCCCGTTCCGCGCCCGCCGGGGAGGCGGCGCTGGTCGTTGTCAAAAGGCATGCGCCGCTCCGGTCAGGTCGGGTGTCCGTTCAGGACTTGGGGCCGCCCTGGCCCAGCGCCCGGAGGCGCAGCCTGAGCGCGTTCAGCTTGATGAAGCCCTCGGCGTCGCGCTGGTTGTAGGCGCCCTGGTCTTCCTCGAAGGTCACGTGCTGCATCGAGTAGAGCGAAACGGGCGACTTGCGGCCGACGACGGTCGTGTTGCCCTTGTAGAGCTTGAGCCGCACCGTGCCGGTCACGTTCTCCTGGCTCTTGTCGATCAGCGCCTGCAGCATCTCGCGCTCCGGCGAGTACCAGAAGCCGTAGTAGATCAGCTCGGCATACTTCGGCATCACCTCGTCCTTGAGATGGCCGGCGCCGCGGTCGAGCGTGATCGATTCGATACCGCGATGGGCGGCGTAGAGGATCGTGCCGCCGGGCGTCTCGTAGATGCCGCGGCTCTTCATGCCGACGAAGCGGTTCTCGACCAGGTCGAGGCGGCCGATGCCGTTGGCCTTGCCCAGTTCGTTGAGCCTGGTGAGCAGCGTCGCGGGCGACATCGCGACACCGTCGATGGCGACGGCGTCGCCCTTCTCGAAGTCGATCGTGATGTAGGTCGCCTTGTCGGGCGCCGCCTCGGGCGAGATCGTGCGCTGATAGACCATCTCGTCGGCCTCTTCCCACGGATCTTCGAGGATCTTGCCCTCGCTGGAGGAGTGCAGCAGGTTGGCGTCGACCGAGAACGGCGCCTCGCCGCGCTTGTCTTTGGCGATCGGGATCTGGTGCTCCTCGGCGAACTCGAGCAGCTTGGTGCGCGAGGTCAGCTCCCACTCGCGCCACGGCGCGATCACCTTGATGTCCGGCTTCAGCGCATAATAGGAGAGTTCGAAGCGGACCTGGTCGTTGCCCTTGCCGGTGGCGCCGTGGCAGACGGCGTCGGCGCCGGTCTTCAGCGCGAGGTCGATCTGATGCTTGGAGATCAGGGGCCGCGCGATCGAGGTGCCGAGCAGGTACTGGCCCTCATAGAGCGCGTTGGCGCGGAACATCGGGAAGACGAAGTCCTTCACGAACTCTTCGCGCACGTCCTCGATATAGATGTTCTCGGGCTTGATGCCGAGCAGCTCGGCCTTCTTGCGGGCCGGCGACAGTTCCTCGCCCTGGCCGAGATCGGCAGTGAAGGTCACCACCTCGCAGCCATAGGCCGTCTGCAGCCATTTCAGGATGACCGAGGTGTCGAGGCCGCCGGAATAGGCGAGCACGACCTTCTTGATGTCGCCCTTCTTGTAGGGCCCGGTATAAGAAACGCTCATGCTGGCCGCTTTCGTGTCGATTCGGTAAAAGGCGCGCGAATATAGCGGTCGACCCCACCGGGGCAAGGGCGCCGCAAAGACGCTATAATCGAGGCGAGAATAGCATCCCATGGTTTCCCCCCTCGACCGCCTCTCCTACGCCGCCCGCCAGACCGCCCGGGTCGCCTGGTACGCCGGGCACTACGCCGCCGGCCGCCGCCTGATGAAGCCGATGCCGAAACCCGATTTTCCCGTCGGGCCGACGCCCGGCCGCGCCGAGCTGACCGCCGAGATGCGTGCACTGTTCGGGCGGGAATGGCGGGATGTCGCGGCCGGCCTGTTTCCCGCCCCTCGCCCCCTCCGACCGGAGCCGGCCGAGTTCCTGCGCCGCAGCCTGCTCTATTTCCGCGACCTGCCCCAGGTCGATGCACGGCGGCACGGTGCCCTCGACGACGAGCTGCCGCCCGGCACCCAGGCCGACGGCCTGCCCGACTACTACCGGCAGAATTTCCATTTCCAGAGCGACGGCTGGCTGTCGGACCACTCGGCCGCCCTGTACGACACCCAGGTCGAGGTACTGTTCACCGGCGCCGCCGACGTCATGCGCCGCCGCGCCCTGGCGCCGATCGCCGCCTGGCTCGCGGACCGCAACCAGCGCGACGTCCGAGGCCTCGACGTCGGCTGCGGCACCGGCCGCCTGCTCGCGACACTGCACGGCGCCTGGCCCGGCCTGAAGCTCACCGGCCTCGACCTCAGCCGCCCCTATCTCGACGAAGCGCGCCGCCTGATCGGCCGCACGGCGCGGGTCAAGCTCGACGAGGCGGCGGCTGAATCCCTGCCCTTCGCCGAAGCGAGCCTCGACCTGATCGTCTCCTCGTTCCTGCTGCATGAACTGCCGAAGGAAATCCGCGCCAAGGCGATCGCCGAGATGGCGCGCGTCGTGAAGCCCGGCGGGCTGATCGTGATCGTCGACTCCCTGCAGAAGGGCGACCGCCCCGACTGGAACGGCCTGCTCGACCTCTTCCCGCATTACTTCCACGAGCCGTATTACGCCGAGTACACCGAAGGCCGTCTGGAAGAGTGGTTTGAGGGAGCCGGGCTGCAGCCCGTCTCGACGGAACTCGCCTTCCTCTCGAAGGTCGCGGCCTTCACGAAATAGCCAAACAAGAGATTCCGTCGTCCTGAGCGACGCGCCCCCCAGGGAAGCCTCTGGGCAGGCTCCGCCCCGTCGTCGAAGGGCGTTACGGCTGTGCAAGAAGATCGACCAGCGGGTCGGGCCTTCCTCCACGGGCCGATCGAGGGCGACGGGCCGCGCCCATGGATTGGCGCCAAGTGCGTAAACGTCCGCCAACAGGGCCGCACTCTCTCGTCGGCATCGCCGTACCGACCGGGACACAGATACGCCAGGGCTCGTCACACGACCGGACGTCCTGGTGAATTCGGTCGACGGTCCATCGCCGACGCCGCTGCCTCAAACGGGTGGCGATCCGAGGCCCACAACTCAAAGGGGCAGACACTTCGTAACGAATATGCCAGAAAATGCGATCAATTTGGTTCGACTTCGTTACCAGAGTTATGCTTTTGTGCCGCCCTAATTTCCGCCCGCACAGTCGCTCGGGCCACGGCGCGGCGTGGTGCTGGCTGTACTGAAGGGGCATCAGATGAGTATTTTCGCCGCGTCCAACTACGTATCCCGCGACGGCGCAGGCGCCCAGGATGGCAGCTCTTCCAGCGATCCGATGTCGTTTGCGGACGCTCTGGTATTGTTGGGTAGCTCCGATGAGCTGATCGTGGTCGACGCGACGGTCAGTGCGGCTGACCTGAATGCCCTCGATGCCATTACGGACGGGACGGTCGTTACAGAACCGTACGTGACGACGGTGACGGGCTCGCTGTCGGACGTGGCGACCGCCTATGGGTCCTCCGGGATCAACGCCCCCATCTACGCGGCGGTTACGTTGGAGGACGCCACGGTCGCGGTGGCGGATGTGCTTGCGCTGGCCACCTTTACGACCGGGACGATCGACGCGTCGTCGGTGTCGACGGTGACGGGTTCGCTGTCGGACGTGGCGATGGCCTATGCGTTTTCGGGGATCAGTGGCCTGGGCGACGAGGCGGTGACGCTGTCGGATAGCACGGTGGCGGCGGTCAGCCTGAACGCGCTGGACACGGCGACGACCGGCGTGATCGACGCGTCGTCGGTGACGACGGTGACGGGCTCGCTGTCGGATGTGGCGGCGGCGTATGCGTCGTCAGGAATCACCGGCCTGGGCGACGCGGCAGTGACGCTGTCGGATACCACGGTCACGGCGGCAGACCTGAACGCGCTGGACGCCAAGACGACCGGCGTGATCGACGCGTCGTCGGTGACGACGCTGACGGGCGCGGTCTCGGCCGTTCGAACGACCTATCAGTCCGACGGGATCAGCGGCCTGGGCAACGAGGCGGTGACGCTGTCGGACACGACCCTTCCGGCGGTCGCCCTGACGTTTATAGACGACTATACGACCGGGACGGTCGACGCGTCGTCGGTGACGACGCTGACGGGCCCGCTGTCGAAGGTCGCGGCGGCGTACGCGTCGTCGGGCATCACCGGCCTGGGCAACGAGGCCGTGAGGCTGAACGATAGTACTGTCGCGGCAGCGGACCTGAACGCGCTGGACGCCAAGACGAGCGGCATTATCAACGCGTCGTCGGTGACGACGCTGACGGGCACCCTGTCGGCTGTTGCGACGGCGTACGCGTCCTCCGGGATCAGCGGCCTGGGCAACGCGGCGGCAACGCTGTCGGATACGTCGGCTGCAGCGGCAGACCTGAACGCGCTGGATACGG
Source organism: Reyranella sp. (assembly GCF_965249915.1). Taxonomy (GTDB): domain Bacteria; phylum Pseudomonadota; class Alphaproteobacteria; order Reyranellales; family Reyranellaceae; genus Reyranella. The sequence goes on along the minus strand of NZ_OZ252257.1, from coordinate 5,326,756 downwards.
CGACGACCGGCGTGATCAACGCATCCTCGGTGACGACGCTGATAGGCACAGCGGCTGCGGTTGCTACGGCCTACGCGTCCTCCGGGATCAGCGGCCTGGGCAACGAGACGGTGACGCTGTCTGCCGGCACGGCGGCGGCGAGCGACCTGAATGCGATCGATACGGCGACGAGCGGGACGATCGACGCGGCGGCGGCGACGGTGCTGACGGGCACCGCGGCTGCGATTGCGACGGCGTACGCGTCCTCCGGGATCAGCGGCCTCGGCAACGAGGCGGTGACGCTGTCTGCCGGCCCGGCGGCGGCCAGTGACCTGAACGTCATCGATGCGGCGACGATCGGGACGATCGACGCGGCGGCGGTGACGGTGCTGACGGGCTCGCTGTCCGCGGTGGCGGCGGCGCATGCGTCGTCGGGGATCACCGGCCTGGGCAACGAGGCCGTGACCCTGAACGATAGCACTGTCGCGGCAGCGGACCTGAACGCGCTGGACACGGCGACGAGCGGGACCATCAACGCGGCGTCGGTGACGACGCTGACGGGCACGCTGTCCGCGGTTACGACGGCGTACGCGTCCTCCGGGATCACCGACCTCGGCAACGCGGCGGTGACGCTTGAGGAGCTGTCTGCCGGCACGGCAGCGGCCAGTGACCTGAACGCCATCGATGCGGCGACGAGCGGAACGATCGACGCGTCGTCGGTGACGGTGCTGACGGGCTCGCTGTCGGATGTGGCGGCGGCGTATGCGTCGTCAGGAATCACCGGCCTGGGCGACGCGGCAGTGACGCTGTCGGATACCACGGTCGCGGCGGCAGACCTGAACGCGCTGGACGCCAAGACGACCGGCGTGATCGACGCGTCGTCGGTGACGACGCTGACGGGCGCGGTCTCGGCCGTTCGAACGACCTATCAGTCCGGCGGGATCAGCGGCCTGGGCAACGAGGCGGTGACGCTGTCGGACACGACCCTTGCGGCGGTCGCCCTGACGTTTATAGACGCCTATACGAGCGGGACGGTCGACGCGTCGTCGGTGACGACGCTGACGGGCCCGCTGTCGAAGGTCGCGGCGGCGTACGCGTCGTCGGGCATCACCGGCCTGGGCAACGAGGCCGTGACCCTGAACGATAGTACTGTCGCGGCGGCAGACCTGAACGCGCTGGACGCCAAGACGAGCGGCATTATCAACGCGTCGTCGGTGACGACGCTGACGGGCACCCTGTCGGCTGTTGCGACGGCGTACGCGTCCTCCGGGATCAGCGGCCTGGGCAACGCGGCGGCAACGCTGTCTGATACGACGGCTGCGGCGGCAGACCTTAATGCGATCGATGCGGCGACCATTGGAACGATCGACGCGTCGTCGGTGACGGCGCTGACGGGCACCGCGGCTGCGGTTGCGACGGCCTACGCATCGTCGGGCATCAGCGGCCTGGGGAACGAACACGTGACGATCGCGGCCGGCACGGCGGCGGCCGGCGACCTGAATGCGATCGATGCGGCGACGAGCGGGACGATCGACGCGTCGTCGGTTAAGGCGGTGACGGGCACGGCGACTGCGGTTGCGATGGCGTACGCATCCTCCGGGATCAGCGGCCTGGGCAACGAGACCGTGACGCTGTCTGCCGGCACGTCAGCGGCCAGCGACCTGAACGCCATCAATGCGGCGACGAGCGGCGTGATCGACGCGCAGTCTGTGCTGACGGTGACGGGTTCTCTGTCTGACCTGACGACGACCTACACCACTACCGGAATCCGCGGCTTTGGTAACGAGGCCCTCACGTTGACTGACGCTACAGTCGCGGCCGCTTCACTCAACTATCTGGACAAGCGGACGACCGGCTTGATCGATGCCTCGTCGGTGACGACGCTGACGGGGGCCGCCTCCGCGGTGGCAACCAGCTATGCGTCTTCCGGGATCAGCGGCTTGGGCACCGCCGATGTGACCCTGTCGGGTACGAGCATGACAGCCAGCGCCCTGAACGTAATCGATGCGAATACCACGGGGACCATCGACGCACTGAGCGTGAAGTGGATTGATGGAACGGCGTCGGACGTGGCGACGGCCTACGCGTCCTCCGGGATCAGCGGCCTCGGCAACAAGTGGGTTATCCTGCGGGGTACGGACGCAGCGGCCGCCGATCTCAACGCGATCGATGCGGCAACCAGCATCGGCACGATCTACATGGCGTCGATCCTGACGGTCACAGGTTCTCTGTCGGACCTTGCCGTCAACTATTCCACGTCCGGTTTCAGCGGCAGGGGCGACGAAGCCGTCATCCTGTCCGATACCGCGGCAACGGCGACGGCCATCAATTTCCTGGATGGCAAGACGACCGGCGTGATCGACGCGTCGTCGGTGACGGTGCTGACGGGCACCGCGACTGCGGTTGCGACGGCGTATGCGTCCTCCGGGATCAGCGGCCTGGGCAACGAACACGTGATGATCGCTGCCGGCACGGCGGCGGCCAGCGACCTCAACGCCATCCATGTGGCGACGAGCGGCGTGATCGACGCGGCGTCGGTGACGACGCTGACGGGCACCGCGACTGCGGTTGCGACGGCGTATGAGTCGTCGGGAATCAGCGGCCTGGGGAACGAACACGTGACGATCGCGGCCGGCACGGCGGCGGCCGGCGACCTGAATGCGATCGATGCGGCGACGAGCGGGACGATCGACGCGTCGTCGGTTAAGGCGGTGACGGGCACGGCGACTGCGGTTGTGATGGCGTACGCATCCTCCGGGATCAGCGGCCTGGGCAACGAGACCGTGACGCTGTCTGCCGGCACGTCAGCGGCCAGCGACCTGAACGCCATCAATGCGGCGACGAGCGGCGTGATCGACGCGCAGTCTGTGCTGACGGTGACGGGTTCTCTGTCTGACCTGACGACGACCTACACCACTACCGGAATCCGCGGCTTTGGTAACGAGGCCCTCACGTTGACTGACGCTACAGTCGCGGCCGCTTCACTCAACTATCTGGACAAGCGGACGACCGGCTTGATCGATGCCTCGTCGGTGACGACGCTGACGGGGGCCGCCTCCGCGGTGGCAACCAGCTATGCGTCTTCCGGGATCAGCGGCTTGGGCACCGCCGATGTGACCCTGTCGGGTACGAGCATGACAGCCAGCGCCCTGAACGTAATCGATGCGAATACCACGGGGACCATCGACGCACTGAGCGTGAAGTGGATTGATGGAACGGCGTCGGACGTGGCGACGGCCTACGCGTCCTCCGGGATCAGCGGCCTCGGCAACAAGTGGGTTATCCTGCGGGGTACGGACGCAGCGGCCGCCGATCTCAACGCGATCGATGCGGCAACCAGCATCGGCACGATCTACATGGCGTCGATCCTGACGGTCACAGGTTCTCTGTCGGACCTTGCCGTCACCTATTCCACGTCCGGTTTCAGCGGCAGGGGCGACGAAGCCGTCATCCTGTCCGATACCGCGGCAACGGCGACGGCCATCAATTTCCTGGATGGCAAGACGACCGGCGTGATCGACGCGTCGTCGGTGACGGTGCTGACGGGCACCGCGACTGCGGTTGCGACGGCGTATGCGTCCTCCGGGATCAGCGGCCTGGGCAACGAACACGTGACGATCGCTGCCGGCACGGCGGCGGCCGGCGACCTCAACGCCATCCATGTGGCGACGAGCGGCGTGATCGACGCGGCGTCGGTGACGACGCTGACGGGCACCGCGACTGCGGTTGCGACGGCGTATGAGTCGTCGGGAATCAGCGGCCTGGGGAACGAACACGTGACGATCGCTGCCGGCACGGCGGCGGCCAGCGACCTCAACGCCATCCATGTGGCGACGAGCGGCGTGATCGACGCGTCGTCGGTGACGACGCTGACGGGCACAGCGACTGCGGTTGCGACGGCGTATGCGTCCTCCGGGATCAGCGGCCTGGGGAACGAACACGTGACGATCGCTGCCGGCACGGCGGCGGCCAGCGACCTGAACGCCACCGATGCGGCGACGAGCGGCGCGATCGACGCGTCGTCGGTGACGACGCTGTCGGGAACCGTGTCCGATGTCTCCACCGCGATCGCGTCGGCCGGGATCAGCGGCCTCGAGAACGCCGCCTTCGACATCACGGGAACCGCTTCTGCCGAGACGATCCAGGGCGGTGTTCATGGTGACACTCTCAGCGGCCTGGGTGGCAGTGATAGCCTCTACGGCTTCGGTGGGAACGATACCCTGAACGGCGGAACAGGCGCCGATACGATGACGGGCGGCACAGGAGCCGACAGCTTCATCTTCGTGGCGGGAGAGGCCAACGGCGACTCCGTCACCGACTTCAGTGGCAGCGGTCCGGCCGGTGATGGCGACGTCCTTGTCTTCCGGGGGTACGGGGATGGCGCAAGCTTTACCGATCTTGGTGGCGGCCACTACGAGATCGCCAATGCCGCGCGCACCGTCGTCGACGTGATCGAGGTGACCGGCACCATCGACGTGACGGACCATCGGTTTGAGCTCGTGGTCTGACCGGAGCGCTGCTTGAGAGCGTGCCGGCCGCGGAGGTTCGAAGTGGTTCCGACCAATAAACTCACGCGCCCTCAGGGCCACGGAGACTTTGTTACAGCGCGACCTTCTCGCCGCGCTGGCGCAGGCTGGCGCTCTTGAGCTGGCCGCAGGCCGCCGAGATGTCGCGGCCGCGCGGCGTGCGCACCGGGGCGCTCAGGCCGCCATCGTTCACGATCTCGGCGAAGCGGTGGATGCGGTTGTTGGAGCTGCACTCGTAGGGCGCGCCCGGCCAGGGATTGAACGGGATCAGGTTCACCTTGGCGTGGATCGGCTTCAGGATGCGCACCAGCTCGCGGGCATCGGCATCGCTGTCATTGACGCCCTTCAGCATCGCGTATTCAAAGGTGATGCGCCGGCTGTTGCGCGCGCCGGGATAGTCCGCGCAGGCCTTCAACAGTTCGGCGATCGGCCACTTCCTGTTGATCGGCACCAGCGTGTCGCGCACCTCGTCGGTGACGGCGTGCAGCGACACCGCGAGATTGACGTCGAGCGCCTCACCCACCTTCGGGATCATCGGCACGACGCCGGAGGTCGAGAGGGTGATGCGGCGGCGGCTGAGCGCGATGCCCTGGTCGTCCATGACGATCTTGAGCGCCGCGACGACATTGTCGAAATTGTAGAGCGGCTCGCCCATGCCCATCATCACGATGTTGCTGAGCATGCGCTGGGCATCGGCGGTCGGCGTCGGCCATTCGCCATAGCTGTCGCGCGCCACCATGAACTGGCCGACGATTTCATCCGGCGTGAGGTTGCGCACCAGCGGCTGGGTGCCGGTGTGGCAGAAGGTGCAGGTGAGCGTGCAGCCGACCTGGCTGGAGACGCAGACCGAGCCGCGATCGGTCTCGGGGATGTTCACCGTCTCGGCCTCGTTGCCGTCGGCGAAGCGCAGCAGCCATTTGCGCGTGCCGTCGACCGAGCGCTGTTCGGTCACGATCGAGGGCCGCTCGATCACGAACTGGTCGGCGAGGCGGTCGCGCGCCTTCTTGGCGATGTTGGTCATCCGCCCGAAGTCGGTGACGCCGTGCCAGTAGATCCACTGCCAGATCTGGGCGGCGCGGAACGGCTCCAGCCCGGCCTCGGCCAGCGCCGTCTTGAGCCCGTCGCGCGACAGGCCGATCAGATTGCGGCGCAGGTCGTTGCGCCCGTGCGCGGCGGCGCCGGGCTCGAGGATCTGCAGCGGTTCGGTGGGCAGGACGGACATGGAGCGCCCGAGATAGTCGCCGCACCCCCGCGGCGCAACCGCGCCGGGGTAAACTATTGTTTTGCCTGCTCTTTTTTTCGCAGCCTGATCCGCTCCTTGCGCTTGTAGAGCGGTTCGCCGAACACCGGCACGTCGAGCGTCTCGGTCGGCGCGCCCTCGCCGACCGGCCGCGGCGCATGCCGGCCGAGGCTGATCAGCCGGTCGTACATGACCAGGGCGCCGGCGGTGCCGAGATTGACCGAGAAGCGCGTGGGGATTTTTACGACGTAGTCGCAGAGTGACTGCACACCGGCCGACAGGCCCTCCCGCTCGGAACCCAGGATATAGGCGCACTGGCGCGGATGCCGGAAACTCGGCAGCTCGATCGCCTCGTCGGTGATCTCGATGCCGACCACCCGGCAGCCCAGCGGCAGGCGGAAGCTTTCGAGATCGGCAAACCGGTAGGTCGGCACCGACAGCGGCGTGTCCGACGTGTCGGCCAGCGCGCCGGCGCGCGCGTCGTATTGGGCGCGCAGAGTGAAGACGAACGAGGCGCCGAACGCGTGAGCCGTCCGGAACAAGGTGCCGACATTCATCGACTTGCTCGGACCTTCGATACCGATGCCGAAATAGCCTTTCATGGCCCTTCGATTTGTTGCAGTAATGATTGGCAGGCGTTGCCACCCTCCCGGTAGCGCCCAGCCCGCCGTCAAACAAGGCCCTGATGACCCTTACCTCGCCGTTGGACAGCGTTCGCGCCCAGTACGAGGCTCTGCCCTATCCTGCCCGAGACCCGCGAGACGAGGCGATCCGCCTGATCACGGGCACGCCGAGCCATGTCCTCGAGATCAATCACTATCTCTTCTCCGGCCGCCTGAATTTCATCCGGCCGTTCCGGGCGCTGGTCGCCGGCGGCGGCACGGGCGATGCCTGCATCATGCTGGCCCAGCAGCTGGTCGATCGCCGCTGCCCCGGCGAGGTCGTCTATCTCGACCTGTCGACGGCCTCGCGCCAGATCTGCGAGGCCCGGGCCAAGGCGCGCGGCCTGCGCAACATCCAGTTCCTGACCGGCTCGCTGCTCGACCTGCCGACGATGAACATCGGCCACTTCGACTACATCGACTGCACCGGCGTGCTGCACCACCTGCCCGACCCGACCGCCGGGATGCAGGCGCTGGCCAGCGTGCTGCATGCCGATGGCGGCATGGGCGTCATGCTCTACGGCGAATATGGCCGCAGCGGCGTCTATCCGCTGCAGGAGCTGCTGCAGACGATTGCACCGCCGTCGATGGCGATCGAGGACCGGCTGGCGATGGCCAAGCGCCTGATCCGCTTCCTGCCGACGACCAACCTGTTCCGTCGCAATCCCTACCTCAACGACCATGTGACGGGCGGCGACGCCGGCCTCTACGACCTGCTGCTGCACAGCTGCGACCGCGCCTTCACGGTGCCGCAGATCGGCAGGATGGCCGCCGCCTCCGGCCTGAGGGTCGTGGCCTTCCTCGAGCCGGTGCGCTACGAGCCCGCGACCTACATGAGCGATCCGGTGATCGCCCGTCAGGCCAGTTCGCTGCCGCTGATCGAGCGGGCGGCGTTTGCCGAACGTCTCGCCGGCAACGTGCGGACCCATGTCTTCTATGCGACGCGCGCCGGCTTCGACACGGTCGCGCGCCCCGAGGACACCTCGGCCATTCCGGTGCTGCGCGAGATGGATGCGCAGAAGTTCGCCGCCGGCCTGCAGCCCGGCGCACCGCTGGTCGCCAACCTCGACGGTTTCCCGTGGCGGGCCCAGCTTCCGCCGCTGGCGCCGCGCATCATCTCGCAGATCGACGGCCGCCGGACGGTCGCGGAGATCTACACCTCGCTCGGCACGCAGGGCGGCCTGCCGCAGTGGGAGGATTTCTACACCCAGTTCGAGGATCTCTACGTCAAGCTGAACGGCGTCAATCACCTGCTGCTGCGCTTCCGCACCTGAAACCAAGCCTGCCGAATCCGCAATGAGCGGCCACGTCCTGACCATTGCGCTCGGCAACTCCCTCCTTTGGTCGGTCTATCTGCTGCTGACGCGCCACGTCGTGAGCGGCGCGCAGCTCGACGCCTGGGCCTACACGCTGGTGCAGCTGCTGACGGCGGGCCTCGCCATGTTGTGGGTCGGCCGGCGCACGCCGGGAAGCTGGGCCGACCTGCTGGTGCCGTGGACGGTCTGCTACGCCTTCATGCGCGTGATCATCAACGGCTGCACCGCCGCCGCCATCGTCTGGCTGGCGGTCACGCAGAGCACGCTCCTGTCCACGATGAGCGTGCTGATCGGCGCCGCATCCGGCTGGGCGCTGACGCGCCAGGCGCCGTCGCGGCGCGACTGGCCGGGCCTCGCGCTGCTGGCGGTCGGCATAACGGCTTTCGCCGCCGGTCTGGGGTCGGAGACGGCGTGGCGTGGCGTCGCCTGGCTGATCGCCTCGGAGGCCATCGCGGTCGCGGCCTCGTGGATGATCGCCTACCACCCGCGCAATCGCGCGGCCGATCCGGCGGCGCGCAGCCGCTTCACCGGCGAGATCCTGGTCGCCGCCTCGCTGGCGCTGATCCTGGTCTGGACGCTGGCCGGTCTCGCCGGCGCCATGGCCTCGCCCTGGGCGGGCGGCGGCGACGCTTTCGGCCGCATCGAACTGTGGCTCTACGCCATCCTGGCCGGCCTGCTGTTCCGTGCGCCGGGCACCTGGCTCGGCTTCTGGACCATCAACCATTCGGGCGTGCAGACCTACCTGATCGCCCTCACCGCCATGCCGTTCTTCGCCATCGCGCTGGAAGCCCTGTTCGCCCGCCTGGGCTGGCTGACGCCCGCGACCCTGACGACGCAGGAATGGCTGGCCGCCGGCGTGATCCTCGCCGGCGCCGTCTGGCTGATCGTGGTCAGGGTGCGAACGAAATAGCCTACCAAGAAGCACCGAAGGGCAACATTGTTGCGCCGCCGGTCATTCCGCCAGGGGTGCGACATTCGCTTCGTTTGTTTCGTTTATTTCGTTTGTTTCGTTTATCCGCCGTGGCGCCGAAGGTTCCAGCGGCCCGCTACGCCTTCTTCAGCGCGTCCGGGTTGAGGACGTTGATCGGCGTGCCGTCGAGCCAGGCCTCGATGTCCTTGATCGTGCCCTCGTAGAAGTGCCGGTAGCTCTCCTCGACGACGTAGCCCAGGTGCGGGATGAGCGTGACGTTGTCGAGCCTAGTGAAGGGATGGTCGGCCGACAGCGGCTCCTTGTCGTAGACGTCGAGGCCGGCGTGCAGGATCGTGCGGTTCTTCAGCGCCTCGATGAGCGCCGCTTCGTCCACGATCGGGCCGCGCGAGGTGTTCACCAGGATCGCGGTCTTCTTCATCTTGGCGAGGTCGGCGGCGCCGATCAGGCCGCGCGTGCGATCCGAAAGGGCGAGATGGATCGACACGAAGTCCGAGGTCGCCAGCAGCTCGTCCTTGGTGACGTACGTCGCGCCGCCGGCTTCCGCCTTCTCGGGCGTGAGGTTCTGGCTCCAGGCGACGACTTCCATGCCGAAGGCCTTGGCATAACGGGCCACACGGCTGCCCAGCTTGCCGAGGCCGAGAATGCCCAGCCGCTTGCCCTCGAGCACGACCATCTGCTCGATGCCGTCGTGCCACTTGCCCTGGCGCGCCAGCCGCTCGGCCTTGGCGAGATCGCGCGCGCACATCATCAGCAGCGCCCAACCGAGTTCCGCGGTCGGCGCGTTCGAGGTGCCGCCCGGCGTCGTCGAGACCGGAATGCCGCGCTCGGCCGCGGCCTTGTCGTCGAGGCTGGCGGCGCGGGCGCCGGTCAGCACCATGAACTTGAGGTTCGGCAGCTTCTCGATCAGCGCGCGCGGAAAGGCGGTCCGCTCGCGCAGCAATCCCAGCATGTCGAAGGGCGCCAGTTTCTGCGCCGCGTCCTCGATCGAGGTGAAGGGCTCCTGGAAGACGGTGATCTCGATACCGCGCTTGCGGAGGCGATCCCAGTCGGCCATGCGCAGGGCGACCTTCTGGTAATCGTCGAGCAGGGCGAGCTTCATGGTTTGCGGCATGGCGTTTCCTGGGAGAGAATGTTTTGCAAAGGCACTATAGCCGCGGGAGGCGGTCGTGAGCATCACCGTTACGCCAACTCACCCTGAATTCGTCGCCGAGATTTCCGGCGTCGACGTGGCAAAGCCGTTGAGCCCGGACGACCGTCAGGCCATCGAGGATGCCATCAACCGCTACGCGGTCGTGGTGTTCCGCGGGCAGACACTCGACGACGAGCGGCAGGTCGCCTTCGCCGGCAATTTCGGCCCGATCGAATCCTCGGCGCTGAAGCTCCGGCATCGCGACATCAAGCACCGGATCGCATCGAGCCAGATCGCCGACATCTCGAACCTCGACGGCGACGGCAATGTGATGAAGCCCGATGCGCGCCGCCGCCTCGACGGACTGGCGAATCGTCTCTGGCATACCGACGCCTCGTTCCGCGCCGTGCCCGGCGGCCTGTCGATGCTCTACGCGCATGTCATTCCCGACGAAGGCGGCGACACCGAATTCGCCGACATGCGCGCGGCCTACGATGCGCTGCCCGAGACGAAGAAGAAGGAGCTGGAAGGGCTGGTCGCCGAGCATTCGATCTGGCGGTCGCGCGAACAGCTCGGCGTCGTGCAGTACACCGACGAGGAGCGCGCCTCCTTGCCGCCGGTGCCGCAGCGGGTCGTGCGCACCCATCCCGGCTCGCACCGCAAGACGCTCTATCTCGCCGCGCACGCCTCGCACATCATCGGCCTGCCGGTGGCCGACGGGCGCCTGATCATCCTCGACCTGATCGAGCACGCGACCCAGCCGCGTTTCGTGCATGCCCATCGCTGGGCCAAGGGCGACCTGGTGATCTGGGACAATCGCTGCACCATGCATCGCGCCCGGCCGTTCGACACGACCAAGGTGCGCGACCTGCGGCGCGTGACGACACGCGACGTCGCCTCGACGCTCGAACAGGCGGCCTAGGGTCTTTCCGAGTAACGATCGGTTCACCAATACCAACCTCATGCTGAGGAGCGCTCCGCAGGAGCGCGTCTCGAAGCATGGGCACGAGCCCCATGTCTGTTGCCCACCCTTCGAGACGCCGCGCGGAGTTTACCCCGAGGTACTCGAGGGGCGCGTCTCCTCAGGGTGAGGTGGTTTGTTTACTTCAGACCGCGAGATTGTCGATCAGGCGGGTGCGGCCGAGGCGGGCGGCGGCGATGACGCGCGCCGGACCGGCAACACGCTCGAGCGGCTTCAGGCTCTCGGCATCGACCACGGTGAAGTATTCGACGATGTCGAACCCGCCGTCGCGCAGCGCCTGGGATGCTGCCGCGGTCGCTTCGGCGCACGACGTCTTGCCGTCGCGCACCGTGTCGGCGACCTTCACGAGCTGCTTGTACATGCCCAGCGCCTTCGTACGCTCGTCGGCGCTGAGGTAGCGGTTGCGCGACGACATCGCGAGCCCGTCCGCCTCGCGCACCGTCGGCATGCCCACGATCTCGAACGGCATCGAGAGATCGCGCACCATGCGCTTGATGACCTGCAGCTGCTGGTAATCCTTCTCGCCGAAATAGGCGCGATCGGGCATCGCCATCAGCAGGAGTTTGCTCACCACCGTGGCGACGCCCTGGAAATGGCCGGGCCGTAGCGGCCCGCACAGGCCGTCGGTGATGCCGGCGACCGTCACGGTCGTGAGCTGTTCGCCGGGATACATCTCGTCCTTGCTGGGCGCGAAGGCGATCCGGCAGCCCGCCTCGCGCAGCTTGGCGAAGTCGCCCTCCTCGTCGCGCGGATAGGCGGAGAAATCCTCCTTGGGCCCGAACTGCGTCGGATTGACGAAGATGCTGGTCACCGGCACGTCGCCGCGATCGAGCGCGCCCTTCACCAGGCTGACATGGCCCTCATGCAGCGCGCCCATGGTCGGAACCAGACCGACGGTGCGACCGGCCGCCCTGAAGTCAGAGACCGCCTTGCGCAATTCCGCGACGGTGCGCACCACCGCGAGACCACGTTCCTGGGGCTGGCTGTCCTTGATCATCAGGCGATACTCTCCGCTGTGAAATTGCCGGGCGACCTTGGCAATCATCGCCCGCGACCGCAAATGCTCCGGAAGGCCCCTGCTTTTCGCCGGTTACGACCGGTGTTTGCCTTGCAACCCCACTCATGCAACCGTTCGGACGGCGATTGCATAGTTGACGTAGTAAGCCACCACGGAATCTAATTACCGCGACAGGACGGCGTCAAACGAGGCACCCCCTCGCATGCAATCGCTGAAATTTCCCTGAGAGGGTGCCGGCTTGAGGCCCCGTCGTGTGCAAAATTGATTTAACCCCTGAGATGATCGAGGCAGGGTTCCGCGTTCTCTCTAGCTCCGGAATAGCGGATGATTACTTGGAGGCGGATAAACTACTGGTTGGAGAAATATACCGCGCCATGTTTTCTCTGCGTCGCCTGAGAGATGCCCCGCAAGAAGAGACCCGTACATATTCAGTAGAGAAGACGTGAAGGCACATTTTTGGACAAAATCCTTCATCGTCTCGACGGTGTGAGCCGCCGGGCTCTGCGCCCAGAAATTCGGCGGAGCGAGCGTTAGCCCAGTTAGGGTTCCACCCTTTTCTGTCACGTGCACGCCTTGGACTGTGTGCCAGTGAACTATCTCGTTTCTCTGTCCATCGAGGCCACCTACTAACGATTGGACCTGCTTCCAAAAATCGGGATATGGGTTTCCAACTGAGGCTTTCATCAGCTCTTCTACGATGCGTAAGCGCGTCCTGGTGTTGGATATCCGGAAGAAGATTGTACCCGCTGTGCGCGGGGCCATATTTCCGAATTGGGCCATTAACGAGCACAATGCTTGCTCAAGAGTGGCGTATGCTTGAATCGCGTGTCCACGCTGGGCCCACAGCGGATGCCCTGCTGCTTGTCTCTCAATGTCAGAAAAATCGAGCGTCGCCATGCCGAAACCCTCCCCCAAGCTAGACCCGGCCTTTCAGCAGACCGTTGCGCGCATGCTGGCGACTCCACCGGCACCCAAGAAAACCAAGAAAAAGCCGATTGGGAAATCAAAAAAGTAGTGAGACTCCAGCGTCCTTCCCGTGCTGTAACTTACAGCAGGGGAGAGTCCTATGGCGGTCACAAGCTCGGAAATGGCGGCGTTCTTCGAAGAGATGAAGAATGGCACTTACAAGTGCGGATTTTGCGGGCGCGAAGAATTTGTTGGCAACGACATCCAGCAGAACACGGCCGTGCTCCAGTTGCCAGCCTCCCTTGACGTGGCCCCTGCGCCTCTCGCCGGCTCGCACGCATTCTTGAGTATTTCGTGTGCGAACTGCGGGAACGCCACCTTTTTCCACATAAATCAGTTTATGGCATGGCGCGCCAAAAAAACGGGGCGCCAAAAGGAAGAAAAGTGATGTCGGCGCGGATCATCCAAGGTGGCAGGGCTACTCAATTTATAGCCAATGAGAATAGAACCTCAGAAGAGGATGCCTTGAAAGGCGGAGGCGGAGGGGGCACATTCGACACTATGGAAGCTCGCGTCGCCGTCCTTGAAAATGAGGTAAAGCACATCCGCGAGGATATCGGGGCGATGCGAACCGATGTTCACAAATCCAGAGAAGATATTGGGACAATCAAGACAGATATTGCTTTGGCCAAGAGTGACATCGCTCGGCTCCCAAGCAAGGAATGGAACGTCAAAGCTCTAATCGGGCTTGCGACTTTCATCACCGCTCTAACTGTTCTGATTAATTTCGGGCCTGCCCTCATTCGCCTTCTGCGCGCCCACTAGACTTCGTCCAACAGCGATTGAAGCAGCCTGCGGAGCTTGCGGTTACCCCAGCCGAGAGGCTTCGGCCCGCTCGTTAATCCGCCGATATGTCAGGCGCTTGCCGACGATGCCCTTTAGGGCCTTCTCGGCGCGTTCCTTGTCGCTGCAGCCCAGCTTGGGCGCGGTTGCTGTAGCGGAAATCAAACTCGGCCAGATAGCGCTGCAGGTGACGCTCGCTGCAGTGCTGATAGACGCCCTTCATGCCGCGCTTGAAGATCGAGTAGTAGCCCTCGACAGTGTTCGTGTGGACTTCGCCGCGACCGTATTCGCCCAGCTTGTGAGCGACGCGGCCATGGCTGGCGAACTCCTTGCCGACGCCCCAGTACCAGCGGGCTTCGTCCGTCATCAGCTTGGCTTCCTTGGACACGTTGGCGCGAACGATCGGCACGTTCTCGGCCGCCGTTGCCTTGTCCACCTTGAAGGGGCGGGCACGGCCGTTGCGCTCGACCAGCGTCACCACGGCCATCTTGTGGCCCGAGCCCTGGCCCTTCGTGTGGTTCGCCTTCGTGCCGATATACGTCTCATCGGCCTCAACCGCGCCACCGTTGCCGCCCATCGCGGTGGTGCTGATCCATGGCGCGGACCCGGGCCGGATGGTCGTCCACCTCGTGTTGATATCCCTTGCCGGGAGCCTGAGCATCGCGGCCGGCGCGCTGACCGAAGATCCGTTCACCCAGCCGCGCATGGTATCCATCGCTCCCTTGGAAGCGGCCCTGGACGCCCTGTCGCAAATTGACCGCCGATGATCGGACGTACGTGACGTCCGGCCCGGAGTTCTCTCGCGAGAACTCCGCCCATCGTGCCAATCTTCGTCTTTGCGGTTTTATCCGGACTGGCATTCAAGCCTTATCCGGAAATTGGAGCGGGCGAAGGGATTCGAACCCTCGACCCCGACCTTGGCAAGGTCGTGCTCTACCCCTGAGCTACGCCCGCGCTCCGATCCGGCTGGGTAGGTGGCCGGAAGGCGGCGTTGATAGGGCTTTTCCGATGGCTTGGCAAGGGGCTGGTGAAAGGCTCTTTCGATAGGGTAGAGCCGATACGCACCATGCTCGATCCGCACCAACTTCTCGCCCGCCTCGACGCGCTCGGCATCGCCCATTGCACCGTCGAACATCCGCCGGTGTTCACGGTCGAGGAGGCCAAGGCGCTGCGCGGCGACCTGCCCGGCCATCACATCAAGAACCTCTTCCTGCGCAACCGGAAGGAGGAGATGTGGCTGGTGGTGGCGCTGGAGGATCGCGCCATCGACCTGAAGAAGCTGGGCGAGCGGCTGGGTGCCGGCAAGTTCTCGTTCGGCAGCCCCGACCGGCTGCGCCGCCATCTCGGCGTCGAGCCGGGCTCGGTGACGCCGCTCGCCGTCGTCAACGACCCGGAGCACGAGGTCCGGCTGGTTCTCGACCGCGGGCTCGCCGAGGGCGAGGGGCCGATCAATGCCCACCCGCTGGTCAACACCATGACCACGGCGCTGAGCCTGGCCGACCTGACGCGCTTCTTCGCGGCGACCGGCCACGCGCCGGAGTGGCTCGACTTTCCCCTGTAGCGTTATGTCATGTAGCGTTATATTATAACAGAATGCTCCGTCGCGCATTCCTCCTGACACCGACTCTCCTCGCCGTCGCCCTGCCCGCTTCGGCAGAGACGCCCCTCAAGGCCGTGGCGACCTTCTCGATCCTGGGCAACCTGCTGGCCGAGGTGGCCGGCGACAAGGCGGCGGTGTCGCTCGTGGTCGGTCCCGACATCGACGCCCATGCCTACCAGCCGCGCCCCGGCGACGCGCGCGCGCTGGCCGATGCGCAGGTACTGGTGAGCAACGGGCTGGGCTTCGAGGGCTGGATCGACCGGCTGGCCAAGGCCGCGCCCTTCAAGGGCAAAGCGATCGTGGCCTCGACCGGCGTCGCGACCCTTCCGGCCGCGCCGAGCGCCGGCCATTCACAGGGTCACTCGCACGAACACGGACCCGACCCGCATTGCTGGCAGGACGTCCAGCGCGTTCGCACCTACGTCGCCAACATCGCCAAGGGCCTCGCCGAAGCCGATCCGCCGAACGCCGCCTCCTACCGCGAGCGGGCCGAGGCTTTCGATCGTCGCCTGGTCGAACTCGACGCCTGGGTGAAGGAAGAGATCGCCAAGGTGCCGGCCGACAAGAGGCGGGCGATCACCGGCCACGATTCCTTCCGTTACTTCTCGAGCGCCTACGGCGTGAAGTTCCAGTCGCCGCGCGGCTACAATACCAGCACCGAGCCGTCGGCCCGCGACGTTGCCGCGCTGATCCGCGAGGCGCGCGAGTACCGCATCAAGGCGCTGTTCGTCGAGAACATGACCAACCCCGGCCTGGTCGACCAGATCGCGCGCGAATCCGGCGCCGTGGTCGGTCCGCGCCTCTACACCGACGCGCTGTCAGGCCCGGACGGGCCGGCCCCGACCTACGAGAAGATGATGCGCCACAACGTGACGGCCCTCGTCGCGGGCATGCTGAAGAACTGACCGGGACGCGGGCGTTCAGACGGCGACGAAGGGCAGGCCGGCGACACGACGGGCCGCCTGCAGCGTATTGTACATCAGGCAGGCCACCGTCATCGGCCCGACGCCGCCCGGCACCGGCGTGATGTGCCCCGCCACCTTCTGCGCCTCGGCAAAGGCCACGTCGCCGACCAGCCGGCTCTTGCCCTCCGGCGTGGGGATGCGGTTGATGCCGACGTCTATCACCGCGGCGCCCGGCTTGATCCAGTCGCCCTTCACGAATTCGGTCCGGCCGATCGCCACCACCAGGATATCGGCCTGGCGGCAGACGGCCGGCAGATCGCGGGTGCGCGAGTGCGTGATCGTGACCGTGCAATCGGCGCGCAGCAGCAGCTGCGCCACCGGACGGCCGACGAGATTGGAGCGGCCGACGATCACGGCATTGAGGCCCGACAGCGAGCCCAGCGCGTCCTGCAGCAGCATCGAGACACCGAGCGGCGTGCACGGCACCGGGAAGTCGAGCGGGGCGCCGGGCGCGATCGAGCCCAGGCGACCGACATTCACCGGATGGAAGCCGTCGACATCCTTGGCCGGATCGATGGCGATCAGGACCTGGGCCGTGTCGAGCTGCTTGGGCAGGGGAAGCTGGACCAGGATGCCGTTGACCGCGGGGTCGGCGTTGAGGCGCCCGATCAGCTCCAGCAGCTCGGCCTGCGTCGTATCCTCGGGGAGCTGGTGGTCGAAGCTCGCCATGCCGAGTTCGACCGCGAGCTTGCCCTTGCTACGGACATAGACCTGGCTGGCGGGATCGGCGCCCACCAGCACCGTGGCCAGGCCGGGCTTCGGCCCGCCCTTGGACACCAGATCGGCAACACCCGCGCCCACGCGCTGGCGCAGACCGCCCGCGAAGGCTTTTCCATCGATCAGTTTCGCATCAGCCATTCTTGCGCATCCATTCGGCAATCCGGTCGGTGAGCGCAGCAGGATCGCCCGCGACCATGAGGGTCTTCTCTCGCGCCGTCCCGCCACGCACGATCTCGAAGGTCGATTTCGGAAGGCGCCACGCCTTCGCCAGCAGCGCGACGACAGCGTCGTTGGCTTTGCCATCCTCGGGCGCCGCCGTCACTGCGGCCTTGAGCGCCCCTTCAGTCGTGGGTTCGAGGGCCGTGCGGCGCGCCCGCGGCTGTACGCGAAGCTGGATGGTCACGCCGCCCGGATTCCGGCGCAGGAAGACCGGGTCGGCCGGCGGCGGGCTCAGCGGTCCGTCAGCGGATGAAGGACGGCCAGACATACTCCCACAGCAGGCTGCGGATGAAGAACAGGCCGAGCAGCAGGATGACGGGCGAGACGTCGACGCCGCCGAGATTGGGCAGCATGCGCCGGATCGGGCGCAGGACCGGCTCGGTCAACTTGAACAGCATGTCGACCACGACGCGGATGAACTGGTTGCGGACATTCACCACGCCGAACGCCACCAGCCAGCTCATGATCGCGCTGGCGATCACGATCCAGGTGTAGATGTCGATAATCTTGTCGATCAGCACCGCCAACGACAGCATCGGGCCCCCGCGCCTTGAGGCCGGCCAACCGCCGGCCGCGGCACCCTACTCGGCGGGCCTTGCCGATCACAAGCCCCTTCAGGCCCGCGTCAGGCTGAGTTCCACGCTGCCGAGACGGATCGAGCGCACCGCGCTGATGTCGCGCGGCCCATGCTCGGGCAGGAGGCGGGCGCCATCGATGAAGGTGCCGCCGGGGCTGCCCAGATCCTCGAGCCCCAGACGCTGGCCCGACAGCATCAGCCGCGCATGCGGCTGGCCGACCGACGGGTCGGGGACACAGAGATCGGTGGGCGCGCCGCCGGGGGCGCCGGTCAGTGCATAGGTGCCGGACGTGCCGGCGACCGAGAGCGAGACCGTGCCGCCGTTGCCGAGTGCGCCGGCGAGCCGCCAGCCGCGTGTATCGGGCAGCGCCATCGACGGGCCGGCCAGAACCGCGGGGCCCGACGCCGGCGCAGGCCCGCCCGGCCGGGCGTAGCCGAACGTCCCGGCCGAGCCGACCGGTTCGGCCTCGTCGCGCGGCCAGCGCATGAAGGCGAAGACCCACAGAAGGATCAGCGGCACGATCGTGCCCACGCCGGTCAGCGTGAGCAGGATGGCGCCCAGCCCCGTCCATCCCGGCAGGCCGGCCTTCTCCACGATGCGCCAGGCCATCCACGCCGCCAGCACGGTGCCGACCAGCGCAAAGGCGCCGGTCAGGCCGAAGAAGCCCATGAGGGCCGCGACTTCCACGCCCATCATCTAGCGCCTCGGCGAGGCTTCGCCAGCGGGCCAGGTGCTGAACGCCAGCATGCCCATGACGATGAAGGAGCCGATGAACGGCACCAGATGGAAGAGCGACAGCGCACCGGAGAAGCCGGCGCGGGTGCAGATGCGCCAGGTCGGGATGATGAGGACGAGGGACATCAGCACGTAGCCGATCAGCATGACCGCCACCGTGAGGGAGCCCAGCGCCAGCACCCATGTCACCAGACTGGCCATGTCGTCAGGCGAGGGCAACGACTTCGATCTCGACCATCACGTCGCGCGGCAGGCGGGCGACCTCCACCGTCGAACGGGCCGGCGTCGAGCTGCCGAAATATTCGGGCAGGCCGTAGACCTCGTTCATGGCGGCGAAGCTGTCCATGCTCTTCAGGAACACCGTCGTCTTGACCGCGTGGCCGAGATCGCTGCCGGCCGCCTTCAGCACCGCCCGCAGGTTCTTCAGCACCTGGTGCGTCTGCTCGGCGATGCCGCCCGCGACGATCTCGCCGGTCGCGGGATCGAGCGGGATCTGGCCGGCGCAGAAGACCAGCCCGTTGGCCACGACCGCCTGCGAATAGGGGCCGAGCGCCTTGGGGGCGGCGTCGGTCTGAACGACTTTCTTGGCGTGGGCCATGGTCTTACCTCTCCATCAAAAACACGGGCCGGACGCTATCACAGCCCGCTTTGCTTGACAGGGGGCCCGGCAACCATTATCCGCGCGGTTCTCCAAGGGTCGGAGGGGGCTGTAGCTCAGCTGGGAGAGCGCCTCGTTCGCAATGAGGAGGTCAGGGGTTCGATCCCCCTCAGCTCCACCAACCACCCCGACCCTCGGCCGAAGACGACGGCCTCAATCACTGGCCTGTCGCGGCGCATCACGGCACTATTGCACTCGATGCGCAGACGCAAACGCCCGACCCCGGCAGAACTCGGCCTCACCGCCGCCGAAGGACGCATCCTCACCTCGCTGCGCACGCCGCAGCGCGTGCAGGACTATGTTTCCGCCCTCCCGGCCAATTTCGAACGGGATGGCGACAGCCTGCGCTCGGTGCGCGGCGTGCTGCGCCATCGCGAGGCCCACTGTCTCGAGGCGGCCTTTCTCGCGGCCTGCGCGCTGTGGCTGCAGGGCGAACCGCCTCTGGTCATGGACCTGACGGCCACGCGCGACGATTTCGACCACGTCGTCACCCTGTTCCGCCGCGATGGTTGCTGGGGCGCGATCTCCAAGAGCAACCATGTCTGGCTGCGCTGGCGCGACCCGGTCTATCGCAGCCTGCGCGAGCTCGCGATGTCGTACTTCCATGAATATTTCAACAAGGGCAGCAAGACGCTGCGGACCTATTCGACCTCGGTCGACCTGCGCCGCTTCGCGCCCGACACCTGGATCACCAACGAAGAGGATTGCTGGGACGTCGGCGCGGCACTCGACGATGCCCGCCACTACCCGCTGATCAATCCGGCGCAGAGGCGCTGGCTGATGCCGCCCGACGCCACCGTGCTGCGGGCCGACGACATCGTTCAATATGAAAGCCGCGATCGCAAGACGGCCCGCAAATACTGAAGGGAGCCTGCCATGAAACGACTCCGCGCGATCCTGCTGCTGATCCTGCTCGGCACCGCCACACCGGCCGCCGCCCAGATCCCTCCCGAATGGCAGGCCGCCGCCCAGGCCGTGATCGGCGAGCTGGAGCGCGACACGCCGCAGGCCGCCAAGCCGTGGACCGGCGCGGAGCTGACCCAGGGCTGGAACCTCGCGCGGGCCTGGCGGCGGCACAACAACGGCAACATCGAGATCATCCTCGCCGAGTATCTGATGTTCGTGGCGCTGTGCCGCATCGGCTGCGCCGGCAGCACCATCGAGGGCCAGGGCTACATATCCGTGGCCGAACAGGTGAAGGCGCTGATCGCCCAGAATGGCGGGTCCTATGCGCTGGCCGCGAATGCCAACACCTGGCTCGCCGGTCTCGCCGATCCCTCGGGCGCGGCCAGGAAGAACGTGGCCCTCTGGGAGAAGGATCCCGACGTGCCGTCGGCCGACTTCGCGACCGGCAACATCTATGCGCTGAGCTGGCTGCTCGCGCGAAGGAAGCCGACGCCCGAGGCACAGGCCGACACCTTCGCCCGCTTCGCCATCCTGGTGCAGACCAAGGCCTGGATCGGCACCCGCTGCCTCGACATCTCGAAGGTCGCTACGGTGCTCGGCGCTCCGCCGCGCATTGAGGCGTGTAAGTAACAACTGTCGTCCTGAGCGATAGCGAAGGACCTTGCCCAGCGACCGGCGGACTCCCTTGCGGGCGTGAGGTCCTTCGCTGCGCTCAGGACGACAGAAATGAAAAAGGGGGCCCTGAGGCCCCCTTTCCGATCTCACCCGAGACCGATCGCTACTCGGCGGCGATCTGGTCGTTCACGAACTTCCTGGCGTCGAAGTCCTCGGCGACCTTGAGGTCGTTGCCGAGCAGCTTCTCGACGTCGATCTTGGCGTATTCCATCACGCCCATGTCGCCCAGCGCCTTCTGCACCTTCGGTCCGAACAGGCCGATCTCCTTGAGGATCGGCACGATGCGGGTGAAGAGCCGCGTGCGGAAGGCCTGCATGGAGCCCGAGTTGTAGGCGTACTCCATGAGCTTATCGACCGGCAGGCCGGACCGCATCCAGACCTCGGCCTGGTTGAAGCGGTCGCGCATGAAGTAGAGCGCCTCGACCACGAACTCCTCGCGCTCGGCGCGCTCGGCATCGGAGATGTGCGGATAGTATTCGCGCAGCGCCATGCGGCCGAACGTGACGTGCCGCGCCTCGTCCTGCATGACGTAGGCGTTCACGGCGCCGGCCAGGTTGTTCTTGGCGGTGTCGCGGATGCGCTGGAAGGCGGCGAGCGCCAGGCCCTCGATCAGCACCTGCATGCCGAGATAGGTCATGTCCCAGCGCCGGTCGGTCAGCGTCTGCTCGAGCAGGTTCTTCAGCGACTCCGTGATCGGATAGGCCGCCTTGAACTTCTCGTGGATCAGTCGCTTGTAGCTCTCGACGTGACGCGCCTCGTCCATCACCTGCGTCGCGGCATAGAACTTGGCGTTCATGTCCGGCACGGTGTTTACGATCTTGGCGGTGGCGATGAGGGCGCCCTGCTCGCCATGCATGAACTGGCAGATGGAATGGCACTGCAGATTGAAGCGCAGCCAGTCCTTCTCCTTGTCGGTCATCTTCTCCCAGAAGGGCGAGCCGTAGATCGGGATCGTCTCGTCGGCCATGCCCATCGGGTTGCCTTCGAACAGTTCCTGGGACCAGTCGATGCGGGTGCTGGTGTCCCACTGCTGCTGCTTGCCCTTCTCGTAAAGGTTCAGCAGGTCGGCGGACCCGTCCTCGTATTCCCAGTTGAAGGCGATCTCGGTGGCGCCATCGAACTTCCAGTTCGTGACTTCGACCGGCAGCTGATAAATTTTTTGCGTTGTCATCGGCTCTTGCCTCCTGGCCCTGAACCTTGTCCCATCCCTATGGAGCGTCGGAACTATGACGCTCCGCTCATTTTTCTCGGCGGACGCTAGCACAGTCTGCTAGGAGAGTCCGCCCGGAAATCGGGCATCTGAAGACGAGTTTTTTGATGTCCTACAATCAGCTGCGCATCGCCAAGATCATCCAGGAAACGCCGGACGCACGCTCCTTCGTGCTCGAGATTCCGCCCGACCTGGCCGAAAAATACCGCTACCGCGCGGGCCAGTTCCTGACCTTCCGCGTCCCCCACGCCGACGGCGCCTTCAACCGCTGCTACTCGCTGTCGAGCGCCCCCGAAACCGACGGCCTGCCCAAGGTCACGATCAAGCGGGTCGCCGGCGGCAGGGGCTCCAACTGGTTCCACGACGCGGTCAAGGAAGGCGGCACGCTGGACGTCCTGCCGCCGGCCGGGCGCTTCGTGCTGGGCGAGGGCGATGCCCCGCTCCTGCTGTTCGGCGGCGGCAGCGGCATCACGCCCATGATGTCGCTGATCAAGAGCGCGCTGAAGGGACCGCGCCGCATCCGCCTGTTCTATGCCAACCGCGACAAGCAATCGGTGATCTTCGACGCCGAGTTCGAGGCGCTGCTGGCGGCCCATCCCGGCCGGCTGGAAATCGTCCATCACCTCGATGCGACGCAGGGCATCATCAAGCCCGAGGAGATCGTCGCGGCGATGAAGGGCTTCGAGGCGGGCGACGTCTATCTGTGCGGCCCCGGCCCGTTCATGAAGCTGGTCGAGGAGACGCTGTTTGAACACGGCATGCCGCACGACAAGGTGCGCATCGAGCGGTTCGAGGCCTCGGGCAACGACGCGATCCCGATCCAGCCCAGCGAGCAAGGCGACGTGATCCCGAGCGAGATCACGATCCATTTCGAGGGCAAGGTGCACAAGGTGGCCTACGCCAAGGGCCAGACCATCCTCGAGGCCGCGCGCGCCGGCGGGCTCAACCCGCTCTCGTCCTGCGAGGAAGGGTTCTGCGCCTCGTGCGCGGCCAAGACCCTCAAAGGCAAGGTCATGCTCGCCAAGAACGACATCTACACGCCCGAGGATCTCGCCAATAACTGGATCCTGACCTGCCAGGGCCACTGTTTCGGCGCCGAGGTCGAGATCACCTACGACGTGGTGTAGCGATTTACGCCCGTCCCCTCGCCCAGGCGACCATCCTGACCCTGGTCGCCGGGATCGCCGACGCCGTGGGCTACGTCACCATGGGCGGCGTGTTCGCGGCCAACATGACCGGAAACACGGTGCTGGCCGGCATCGACATCGCCAAGGGCAATCATCTCGGCGCCTGGAACCATCTGACGCCGCTGGTCGCGTTCTTCCCCGGCGCCATGCTCGCCCGCGTGATGGTGCGCCTGTTCAAGGGGCCGGCGGCCGGCATCCTGCTCGAAGCGGCGCTGCTGGCGGGCGTCGGCTTCCTCCCCGTGGGCGAGGAGAATGCGGTGATGATCGTGGCCTTCGCGATGGGCCTGCAGGCCTCGACGATCACCAGTTTCGCCGGCCATTCGGTCAGCACCGTCGTCGTGACCAGCACCCTGGCCCGCACCGCCGACGCCGCCGTCGACCGGCTGTGGCGCGGCGCTGCGATAGTCCCGCCCTCGGCGCTCAACACCGGGCTGCTGGCGCTGACCTGGACGGGCTACCTGGCGGGCGCGGTGATCGGCGGGCTGCTGCTGCCGGTCCTGGCCTGGCCGCTGCTCGTGCCGGCGGCGCTGCTGATCCTGATGCTGCCTCTTCTGGGCTGAGCGACGCTCAGCCCGTCAAGCGACAGGACATTGCTTGCAATGTCCGAGAGCGCCGAAGAACGAACGCTCCCCTTACGCCGCCGCGATCGCCTTCTCGACGAACATCTTGCGGTCGAACTCCTCGGCCACCCGGCCGTCGTTGGCCAGGACCTCGGCGACATCGATCTTGGCGTAGTCCATCACGCCCATGTCGGCGAAGGCCTTCTGGACCCGCGGACCCCACAGGCCGATATCCTTCACGGTCGGCACGACGCGGCTGAACAGGCGGCCGCGGAACGACTGCATCTGCTTGGAATTGTAGTGGATGTCGTCGAGCACCTTGGCCGGCAGGCCGAGCCGCTCCCAGACTTCCGACTGGTTGAAACGGTCGCGCATGAAGTAGAGCGCCTCGACCAGGAACTCCTCGCGCTCGTCGCGCTCGGCATCCGACAGATGCGGATAGTATTCGCGCAGCGCCAGACGCCCGAAGGAGACGTGGCGCGCCTCGTCCTGCATGACATAGGCGTTGACCGCGCCGGCCAGCGTGTTGCCGGCCTTGTCGCGGATCGACTGGAAGGCGGCGAGCGCCAGGCCCTCGATCAGCACCTGCATGCCGAGATAGGTCATGTCCCAGCGCCGGTCGGTCAGCGTCTGCTCGAGCAGGGTCTGCAGCGCCTTGTTGATCGGATAGGCGACCTTGAACTTCTCGTGCAGCAGCCGCTTGTAGGCCTCGACGTGGCGCGCTTCGTCCATCACCTGGGTGGCGGCGTAGAACTTGGCGTTCATGTCGGGAACGGTGCCGACGATCTTGGCGGTGGCGATCAGGGCGCCCTGCTCGCCGTGCATGAACTGCGAGATCGAATTGGCCTGGAGATGGAGCCTGAGCCAGCTCCGCTCCTTCTCCGTCATCTTGTTCCAGTGATCGGTGCCGTAGATCGAGATCGCCTCGTCCTTCAGCTCCATCGGGTTGTCGGGATTGAGCTCGAGCGACCAGTCGAGCCGCGTGCTCGCGTCCCACTGCTGCTGCTTGCCCTTCTCGTAGAGCTCGAGCAGCGGCGCGGAACCGTCGTCGTATTCCCAGTTGAACAGGAGGTCGGTCGCGCCGTCGAACCTCCACTGCGTCACCTCGACGGGCAGGGCGTAGATCCGTTGCGTGGTCATGGCATCACCCTCCCAGGGTGTTTC
Source organism: Reyranella sp. (assembly GCF_965249915.1). GTDB lineage: Bacteria > Pseudomonadota > Alphaproteobacteria > Reyranellales > Reyranellaceae > Reyranella. The sequence continues at coordinate 5,302,047 of NZ_OZ252257.1, read as the reverse complement.
TGGCTCTTGCTTGCCGAAACGATGACGCCTCGTTCACATATTGGCAAGCCCTCGGTCAGGGCTGGAGTCGGTAGCCCCCGCGGTCGGTGACCAGGAGCGCAGCGCTCGCCGGGTCCTTCTCGATCTTCTGGCGCAGGCGGTAGATGTGGGTTTCCAGCGTGTGGGTCGTCACGCCGGCATTGTAGCCCCAGACCTCGTTCAGCAGGATGTCGCGGGCCACCGGCCGGTCGCCGGCCCGGAACAGGTATTTCAGGATCGAGGCTTCCTTGTCGGTCAGGCGGACCTTCTTCTTCCCGCCCTTCTCCATCAGCAACTTGCCCGCAGGGTGGAATTCGTAGGGGCCGATCGACATGACGGCATCCTCGCTGCGCTCGTGCTGGCGCAGATGCGCCCGCAGGCGCGCCAGCAGGACGTTGATGCGGAACGGCTTGGTTACATAGTCGTTGGCGCCGGATTCCAGGCCCAGGATCGTGTCGGCATCGCTGTCGGCCGCGGTCAGCATGATGATCGGCGCACGCACGCCCTCGCGTCGCATCAGCTTGCAGAGTTCGCGGCCGTCCATGTCGGGAAGCCCGATGTCCAGCAGGATGGCGTCGTAGTGGGCGAGCTTGGCCTTCTCCAGCCCTTCGGCCGCGGTGCTGACCTGGATGGTGGTGAACCCGTCATAGAGATCGAGCTGCTCGGCGAGCACCGTGCGCAACGCCTGGTCGTCGTCGACCAGCAGGATCTTCTTGCCACGATTGTTCACGGACATGCGTCTGTTACCTGTCAGCCATCTCGAAATTTACTCTATCCGGTACGATCTGGGCACAAAAGTGGTTCACTTCGGCGAAATCCCGTGGCGTGATACCGTCAGAGTCATGAATTCCAATCCAGCCCACTCCCGCAGCGCGGCCGCAGTCGCCGCCGTCGAACGCGCCATGGCGGAGCTCCGCCGCGGCGGAATCGTCGTGCTGCGCGACGAGGACGGCGCCGGCGGCCTGGTGATCGCCGCCGAATCCTGCGGCCCGCGCGCCCTGCAGCGCCTGCAGGGCCTCGCCCAGAACGCCCCGGTGCTGGTCACCACGCGCCGCCGCGCCGAGGCGATCGGCATGGACATTCCCCCGCACATCGCGGGCGGCATGGGCGAAACCAACAAGCCGATCACCATCGACCTGCCGGAGGGCGTTCCCGTCGACGTCATCCTGCGGCCGCACGAGGGCGACCGGAGCGGCCGCCACGTCGCCCTTCGTCACCTGTCCCGGCCGGTGGCCAGCCATGCGCCGGTCATCGCCCAGGCGGCGATCGAACTGGCCAAGCTGTCGCGCCTCCTGCCGGCGGTGGTCCTGGGCCCGCTGACCCGCGATCCGGGCAACAAGCGGCGCGACTGGGCCCGCGAGCAGGATCTCGTCTATGTCGATGCCGCCGACGTCTCGGCCTACGAGGAAACCGCGTCGCGCACGCTGCAGCAGGTCGCGCAGGCGCACGTGCCGCTCGAAGGCGCCGAGAATGCCCGCATCCTCGCCTGGCGTCCCAGCGACGGCGGCAAGGAGCATCTCGCCATCGTCGTCGGCGAGATCGATCCCACCGAGCCGGTCCTGATCCGGCTCCATTCCGAGTGCTTCACCGGCGACCTGCTGGGCTCGCTGCGCTGCGATTGCGGCGTCCAGCTGCGCAGCGCCATCGCCGAGATCGCCCGGCAGGGATCGGGCGTCCTGCTCTATCTCGCGCAGGAAGGCCGCGGCATCGGCCTCGTCAACAAGCTGCGCGCCTACGAGCTGCAGGACGACGGGTTCGACACGATCGACGCCAACGAGCAGCTCGGCTTCGATGCCGACGAGCGCATCTATGCGCCGGCCGCCACCATGCTCTCGCGCATGGGCATCCAGCGCGTGCGGCTGATGACCAACAATCCGGAGAAGATCGCCCAGCTCGAACGCTACGGCATCGAGGTCGCGGCGCGCGTCCCGCACTCCTTCCCGTCCAACGGGCACAACGAGAATTACCTGCGTACCAAGGCGGAACGAGCAGGCCACCTGCTCTAATAACGACGACCGGAGGAAACAATGATCAAGATGCGTCGCCGCGTTTTCGCGGCTGGCAGTGCTGCGTTCGCGTTCTCCCCCTACATCGCAAGTGCCCAGAAGAAGTACGACCCGGGCGTGACCGACAAGGAGATCAAGCTCGGCCACACCAATCCCTATAGCGGGCCGCTCTCGGCCTACGGCACGATCGGCAAGGCGATCGCGGCCTACTGGACGATGGTCAACGACAAGGGCGGCATCAACGGCCGCAAGATCAACTTCATCACCTACGACGACGGCTTCGTGCCGCCCAAGACCGTCGAGATGGTCCGCAAGCTCGTGGAGGACGACAAGGTCTTCGCGATCTTCCAGTTGCTCGGCACGCCGACCAACACGGTCGTGCAGAAGTACCTGAACCAGAAGAAGGTGCCGCAGCTCTTCGTGGCGACCGGCGCGTCCAAGTGGGGCATGCCCAAGGAGTTCCCGTGGACCATGGGCTGGCAGCCCGACTATCACACCGAGGCGGCGATCTACGCCAAGCACGTGCTGGCCAAGCACAAGGACAATCTCAAGGACCTGCGCATCGGCATCATCTACCAGAACGACGATTCGGGTAAGGATTACAGCGGCGGCTTCCTGGCGGGCCTCGGCAAGGAGAACGAGAAGTACGTCACCGCCAAGGTGAGCTACGAAGTCACCGATCCGACCGTCGACAGCCAGATCATCCAGATCAAGAGCTCCGGCGCCAACGTGTTCTTCAACGACTGCGCCCCCAAGGCCGCGGCGCAGGCCATCCGCAAGGTGGCCGATCTCGGCTGGAAGCCCGACCACTATCTCGCCAACGTCTCGGCCTCCGTGGCCGCGGTGCTGAAGCCGGCCGGCTTCGACAACAGCAAGGGCATCATCACCGCGTCCTATCTCAAGGACGCGACCGACACGCAGTGGGTCAACGACGCGGACTACAAGGAATGGGACGCGTGGATGAAGAAGTACCTGCCCGACGCCAATCCCGCCGACTCGGGCAACACCTATGCCTATGCCGTCTCCGCCACGATGCGGCACTGCCTCGAGGCCTGCGGCGACAACCTCACGCGCGAGAACCTGATGAAGCAGGCTGCCAGTATGAAGAACCTGGTGGTGCCGATGCTGCTGCCGGGCATCAAGATCAACACCAGCCCGACCGACTTCTATCCCATCCAGTCGGTGCGGCTCTCCGCCTTCGACGGCGAGACCTGGAAGCTGTTCGGCGACGTGCTCAGTAACGAAAGCGCCTAAAAACCGAACCCGCCCGCGCAGGGCGGGATGGCATGGCGGATGCTTCCGTACGGTCCGTGACAGACCGGAGCCGCTCGACCCCATGCCCCTCAAACTGAACCGCCGCCGCGCCCTGCTCACCGCGGCGGGCGCGACCGCTCTGGCGGCAACGGCCTACGGATCGGCCCACACCACCCCCCGGAACGCGCAGGGCCCGCGCCGCCCGGCGGGCTTTCCCGACGGCTTCCGCTGGGGCACCGCGACCTCGGCCTATCAGGTCGAGGGCGCCGCCCGCGAGGACGGCCGCGGTCCCTCGATCTGGGACACCTTCACCGGGGAGCCGGGCCGGATCCGCGACGGCTCGACCGGCCAGACGAGCGTCGACCACTACAATCGCTACAAGGAAGACGTGGCGCTGATGAAGTCGATCGGCGCCCGCACCTATCGTTTCTCGATCGCCTGGCCGAGGGTCTTTCCCGACGGCACGGGAACCGCCAATCCCAAGGGGCTCGATTTCTACGACCGGCTGGTCGACGAACTGCTCGCCGCCGGCATCGAGCCGTTCGCGACGCTCTATCACTGGGACCTGCCGCAGGCGCTGCAGGATCGCGGCGGCTGGGAATCGCGCGACACCGCCCAGGCGTTCGGCGACTACGCAGGCCACGTCGCCCGCCGGCTCACCGATCGCGTGCGCCAGGTCTTCACGATCAACGAGATGCAGACCTTCGTCGAACAGGGGCACGAGACCGGGAACTTCGCGCCGGGCCTCAAGCTGCCGCCCGGACGCTTGAACCAGGTCCGTCATCATGCGGTACTGGCCCATGGCCTCGCCGTGCAGGCCGTGCGCGCCAGCGGACGTCGCGGCACCCGGGTGGGCCCGGCCGAGAACATCGCCACGGCGCTGCCCGCCGTCGAAACGGTCGAGAACATCAGGGCCGCGGAGCTGGCGACGCGCGAGCTCAACGCGCCCTACCTCACGGTGATGATGGAGGGCCGCTACACCGACGCCTGGCTCGCCAGGGCGGGCCGCGACGCGCCGCGATTCACCGACGCGGAATTGAAGATCATCTCCAGCAAGGTCGATTTCGTCGGGCTGAACGTCTATGCGCCCAGCCAGTACGTGCTGGCGAGCGAGGCCGCGCCGGGCTTCACCTCGGTGCCCTTCCCGTCGTCGCATCCCCACATGGCCTCGTCCTGGCTCCTGCTCGGACCGGAGGCGCTGTACTGGGCGCCGCGCCATGCCGCCCGGCTGTGGCAGGTGAAGGACATCTTCATCACCGAGAACGGCGCGTCGGCGGCCGACGAGCCGACGCCGGACGGCACGGTCTACGACGTCGATCGCGTGATGTACCTGCGGAACTGCCTGATGCACCTGCAGCGCGCCACCGCCGAGGGCGTTCCGGTCCGCGGTTACTTCCTGTGGAGCCTGCTCGACAATTTCGAATGGGCCGACGGCTATGCGACGCGGTTCGGTCTCGTCCATGTCGACTATGCCACGCAGAAGAGGACGCCCAAGCTCAGCGCCGCCTTCTATCGCGAAGTCATTTCGCGCAACGCATTGGCGTAGGCGCGCAGCAAATCGCAGGCCACAAAATGGTGTTGGTCGTCATGGGGCAGAAATAGGATTTCATTTCTGCATTGTCTGCGGAACTTGGAAATAGATTTCGCACACGAAAGCATCGCCCCTTAATATAAGAAAACGTGACGTGCCCGCCGTGCCAAGATGGGCGACGCTGTGAATGGCGAGAGGGGAATGAGATGAAGCTGCCCGTAGCGACGCTGGATCACGTGGTCATCAACGCCCGCAACGACATGGACCATGCGGCGGACGTCTATACGCGTCTGGGCTTTTCGCTCACCGAACGCGGCTATCATTCGCTGGGGTCGATGAACCACCTCGCCATGTTCGGCACGGACTATCTCGAGCTGATCGCCATTCCGAAGGACGCCTCGTCGGGGCGCCTCGACCTTCTCACCTTCCCGTTCGGCCTCAACGGCCTCGTCTTCGGTGCCGAAGATTCCGCCGTCACCTACGAAGCGCTGAGCAAGGCGGGTGTCCCTGTCGACCCGCCCGTCGAGTTCACGCGCCCCGTGAAGGTGGGCGACGAGATGCGCGATGCGCGCTTCCGCACGGTCCGCATGAAGGCTGGCGTCGTGCCGTACGGGCGCGTCTACTACTGTCATCACTTCACGCGCGACGTCGTATGGCGCGACGAGTGGCGTCACCATGCCAACGGCACGGTCGCCATCGTGCGCTTCCTGATCGTCGAGCCGGATCCCGCCGCGGCCTCGAAGCTCTATGCCGACATGTTCGGAGCGGAAGCCGTGCGCGACATCAAGGGCGGCAAGTCCGTCGTGGTCGGCAATTCGCGTGTCGATATCGTGACCGAGGACGAGCTCAAGGCGCAGTTCGGCGATGCCGTGCCGGACGCCGAGGGCCGCAAGGCCTATATGGCCGGCCTCACTTTCCGCACGCTGTCGGCGGCGAAGGCGGCACGTGCCTTGCAGGATGGCAAGATCAGCGGCGTGACGCAGAGTGCGGGACGGGTCGTCGTGCCGGCCAAACAGGCGTTGAACGCGGTGCTGGAGTTCATCGAATAGGCTGACGGGCGATCGTCAGGGCTGCTGGGGAGCGGCCGAGAAGGGACACTATGGAATACTACGATTGCTTCGCCGCGAGCTATGCCAACGCGCGCGCGAAATTCCTGAAGGCGGCGACGGCCGCGCAGGGCGAGGTGCGGTCGTTCCTGCATCCTGCCAAGAAGGCGCCCGACGGCGGGCCGCTGGCGATCGACGTCGCCTGCTTCGGCGACCGCACGGCCCCAAGGCAGGCGCTGTTCCTGAGCGGCACGCACGGCCAGGAAGGCTTCTCCGGCTCGGCCGTGCAGATCGGCTGGCTGGCCTCGGGCGGCCCGGCACGACTGCCCGCCGGTGTCGGCGTGGTGCTGGTGCATGGGCTCAATCCCTACGGCTTCGCGCACTTCACGCGCACGACCGAGAACAACGTCGATCTCAACCGCAACTTCATCGACCGCGATGCGGGCCCGGCGCCGGCCAATCCGCACTACGAGACGCTTCATGCCGATCTTCTGATCCGCGAATGGACAGATGCGGAGAATGAACGGGTCGGCGGCGTGCTCGACCGCTTCGCCGAGAGCAAGGGCCGCGACGTGCTGTTCGATACGCTGGCGCGCGGCCAGTACCAGCATCAGGACGGTTTGATGTTCGGCGGCAAGGACCGCGAATGGTCGAACCGGACGCTGCAGACGATCGTCGACGAAACGCTGGCCGACGCCGAGCGCGTGGCCTTCATCGACTGGCACACCGGCATCGGCGAGTACGGCAAGCCGTTCTTCCTCTGCTTCAACGATCCCGCCGGCCCGCTGTTCGCACGCGCCTGCGACTGGTGGGGCAAGGACAATGTCGACGGCGTGCGGCCGCACGGCATGGAGCGGCCGAACTATACCGGCCTGGTCTTTCACGGCGTGCAGCGCTTCCTCGGCAATCGCGACATGTGCGGCGCGGTGATCGAGTTCGGCACGCGCGGCGTCAACATGCGCCGCGTGCTGCGGCTCGATCAGTGGCTGCGCCGCCAGCACGGGCTGGACTCCGATGTGCGCGCCACCCTGCAGGCCGACATGATGGACGCCTTCTGTCCCTTCGACGGTCAATGGCGCAAGGACACGCTCGACTACGGGCTGAAGCTCACCGACCAGGCACTTTCGGGACTCGCATCATGGTGACGATCAAGTACGACAACCAGGGCGACGCGATTTCGCGCGACGTGCCGGCGGACAGCGTGGCGCTGATCGACGCGGGCGGCAACGGCAGCGAACGAACCTACACCTATGGCGACCTTCTGCGGCTGAGCGGCGCGGTGGCGCGCGGCCTGCTGAAGCGCGGCCTTCAGCGCGGCGATCGCGTGGCGATCCTCTCGGCCAACCGCGCCGAGTTCCTGCTGACCTTCCTCGGCACCATGCAGGCCGGCCTCGTCTCCGTTCCGGTGAACTACAAGCTGCCGGCCGAGACGGTCGCCTACGTCGTGGGCGACTGCGACGCCAAGCTGGTGATCGGCGACGATGCGCGGCTGCCGCTGGCGCCCGACGATGTGCCGAAACTCTCCTTCGACAAGGACTTCGAGGCACTGCTCGACGCGGGCTTGCTTGAAGGGGGGCCGTTCACGCCGCTTGCCATGAAGCCCGAGGAACCGGCGATGTTCCTCTACACGTCGGGCTCGACGGGTCGGCCCAAGGGCGTGGTGCTCTCGCACTACTCGCATCTCTGGGCGATCAGCCAGCGCGTGCGCCGGCCGGCGCCGCAGGGCCAGCGCGCCCTCGTGGCCGCGCCGCTCTATCACATGAACGGGCTGGCCATGTGCCAGACGACCTTCTCGCACGGCGACACCGTGGTACTGCTGCCGCAGTTCACGACCCGTGGCTACATCGAGGCCGCCGCAAAGCATCGCGTCGCCTTCCTGACCTCGGTGCCGACCATGATCGCGATGATGCTGCGCGAGCGCGAGCTGCTCAGCCGCGCCGATCTCTCGGCCGTCGAGGCCGTGCGCATGGGCTCCGCGCCCGTTACCCAATCGCTGATCGACCAGGTGCACGCGGTGTTTCCAAAGGCTCTGGTCAGCAACGGCTACGGCACCACCGAGGCCGGCCCCGTCGTGTTCGGCCCCCATCCCCAGGGCCTGCCGCAGCCGGTCCTCTCGACGGGCTATCCGCATCCCGAGGTTCAGCTCCGCCTCGTGCGCGACGGAAAGGAAGTGCAGGACCAAGGCGAGCTCCAGATGAAGTGCGGCGCGCTGATGACGCACTATCACAAGCTGCCGGCCAAGACCGCCGAGGTGATGACGGCGGACGGTTACTACCGGACCAGCGACGTCTTCCGGCGCGACGAGAACGGCTTCTTCTATTTCGTGGGCCGGGTCGACGACATGTTCGTGTGCGGCGGCGAGAACATCTACCCTGGCGAGGTCGAGAAGATGCTCGAGCGACATCCCGGCATCCACCAGGCCGCCGTGATTCCCGTGCCCGACGAACTCAAGGGCCACAAGCCGATCGCCTTCGTCGTCAAGGCCGCCGGCGCCGATCTCGACGAGCAGGCGGTGAAGACCTATGCGCTGGCCAATGCGCCGGCCTACCAGCATCCGAGACGCGTACTGTTCATCGACGAGATGCCGCTCGCCGGCACCAACAAGATCGACAAGCGCGTCCTCGCGAAGCAAATCCCAACTGGAGAAGTATAACAATGAAAGCTGCTGTCGTCCGTGAACATGGCGGACCGGACCGCCTCGTCTTCGAGACCAACTTCCCCGATCCGACGCCGGGCGAGGGCGATGTGATCGTCGCGGTGAAGGCGTCTTCGCTGAACTATCACGACGTCTTCACCCGCCGCGGCATGCCGGGCATCAAGGTGCCGATGCCCGCCATCATGGGCCTCGACGTCGCCGGCGAGATCGCCGAGGTCGGCCCCGGTGTCACCGGCTGGAAGAAGGGCGACCGCGTCCTGGTCGATCCGATCAACCGGGTCGAAGGCGGCCTGATGGGCGAGACGGTGCATGGCGGCCTGGCCGAACTGTGCAAGGCGCGCGCCCACCAGCTGATCAAGATTCCCGACGGCGTGAGCTATGCCGATGCCGCGGCACTGCCGGTGGCCTATGGCACCGCGCTGCGCATGATGGTCACCAACGGCCATGTCGCGAAGGGCGAGAAGGTCCTGATCCTGGGCGCCTCGGGCGGCGTCGGCGTGTGCTGCCTGCAGCTCGCCAAGCTCGCCGGCTGCGAAGTGATCGCCTGTGCCGGCACCGACGCCAAGGCCCAGCGCCTGGCCGAGCTCGGCGCCGACAAGACGATCAACTACATCGAGAAGGATTTCATGAAGGAAATCTTCGCGATGTACGGCAAGCCGACGCGGCGCGGCAACGGCACCGACCAGGGCGTCGATGTCGTCGTCAACTATACCGGCGGCGACACCTGGGTGAATTCGCTCAAGACGCTCAAGGTCGGCGGACGCCTTCTGACCTGCGGCGCCACCGCCGGCTACGCACCGACCGAGGACATCCGCTTCATCTGGACCTTCGAGCTCAAGATCCTGGGTTCCAACGGCTGGATGCGCAGCGACATCGAGAAGCTCCTGGAGCTGGTGCAGAGCGGCAAGCTCAAGGTGCTGGTCGACAAGGTCTTCCCGCTCGCCGAAGCGCGCGAGGCGCTGCGCGTGATCGAGGATCGCGAAGTGTTCGGCAAAATCGTGGTGGCCCCATGAGCGACAAGCTCCAGCCCCTGAGCGACGCCGAACTGCAGGCGATGCTCGACCATTCGCCGTTCATCTCCTTCCTCGGCCTCAAGGTCACCGAGGCGGATCCCGTGAAGGAACGCGTCACGATGGAATGCGAGATGCGCCCGGAATTCGAGCGCGGCAAGGGCACGGGCCAGTGGCACGGCGGCCCGCTTGCAGCCGTCATCGATACGGTCGGCGACTATGCGCTGATCATGGCGCTGCGGCGGGGCCTGCCGACCATCAACTTCCGCGTCGACTACCTGCGGCCGGCGATCAAGACCAAGCTCATCACCACGGCCACGGTGCGTCGCAATGGCAAGAGCGTCGGCGTCGTCGATGTCGACGTGTTCAACGACAAGATGGTGCTGCTGGCCATCGGTCGCGCGACCTACTCGACCCTGCCTGCCTAGGCCACACGGTATGAAGTTTGCTTGGGCTGCCTTGGGGATTGGGGAACGGAGGATTTAATGACGATCAAGGTTTCACGCCGCGTGTTCGGCGCGGGTATCGTTGCCGCGGGTCTGGTCGGCACCTCGGGACAATCTTTCGCACAGGGCACGCCCAAGCGGGGCGGCACGCTGGTGGCGACCTGGGGCGGCGGCGAGCCGCAGGCCTGCTACGTGCCGGCCGGTGGCGGCTCGAGCCCGACCTTCTCGTCGTCCAAGCTGTTCGAGCGGCTCGCGTTGAGGCGAATGGACGGCCAGTTCGAGGGCGTGCTGGCCGAATCGTGGAAGCCGGCGGCCGACTTCAAGTCCTACACGGTGAGGATCCGCAAGGGCGTGAAGTTCCACGACGGCAAGGACATGACGGTCGACGACGTCGTCTATTCCGTCAATGAGATCTGGAAGAAGTACGCCGTTGCCTCGGCGCTCACCGACTTCGCCGGCATCGAGTCGCCCGACGCCGACACGGTCGTCTTCAAGTACAACAATCCGACGCCGGAGTTCTTCTTCGCGTCGACCCTGTGCTCGCCGGTCGCCTACATCGTGCCGAAGCATGTCTATGCCGGCAGCGATCCGGTCACCAATCCGGCGAACAACGCGCCGATCGCCACCGGTCCGTGGAAGTTCAAGGAGTGGGTGCGCGGCAGCCACTTCGAATACGTGAAGAACGAGAACTACTGGAAGAAGGACCAGCCCTATCTCGACCGTCTGATCATCCGCTACGTGCGCGACCCGGCGGGCCGCGCCGCGGCGATGGAGGCCGGCGACATCCATATCGGCGTGTTCAATCCCGTCGCGCCGCCCGACATCAAGCGCCTCACCGCAACCGGCAAATTCGTCGCCACGCCGAAGGGCTACGAGGAAGCGGTCTGGTCGACGACGCTCGAATGCAACATGCGCAATCCGGTGTTCGCCAAGCGCGAGGTCCGGCAGGCGATGTTCCATGCGATCAATCGCGAGTTCATCGCCAAGACGGTCTACTACGGCTACGCGCGGCCGGGCACGAGCCCGATCTACTCCCCCAACAAGGAGTTCTTCACCGCCGACACCTTCAAGACCGGCTTCGATCCGAAGAAGGCTGCCGCCCTGCTCGATGCGGCCGGCTTCCCGAAGAAGGCCGATGGCAAGCGCTTCACCCTGAACCTGCTGGCCGCCGGCTGGTTCCCGGAGAACGGCAAGGTCGGCGCCTATGTGAAGCAGGTGCTCGAGGATGTCGGCGTCGGCGTCAACCTCACGGTCCCCGATCGCCCGACCTCGCTGAAGCGCATCTACACCGACTACGACTACGACCTGGCGATCTCCAACCAGGCCAATCCGTCGGAGCCGGTGCCGTCGACCACGCAGTACTTCACGACCGACGGAATCCTGAAGGGCGTGCCCTTCCGCAACGCCTCGGGCTATTCCAATCCCGACGTCGACAAGCTTGTCGACCGGATCAAGGTCGAGACCGACCCGGCGCAGCGCAAGGCGCTGGTCGTCGAATTCCAGAAGATCACCACGCAGGAGGCCCCGCTCCTGCCGCTGGTCGAGCTGGAGTCGATCACCCTGGCCAGCACCAAGGTGCAGAACCACTCGAACGACCCGAACTTCCTCGCGGCAAGCTGGGGAGACCTATGGCTGGCGAGCTAGTCTCGCCGACGCCCACGCTTCGCGGTTCGGCCCGTCGGGCGGCGGCACTGCGGCTCCTGCGGCGACGGCTCATCCAGGCCGTCCCGCTGATGCTGGGCGTGGTGATCATCAATTTCTGCCTGATCCAGATGGCGCCAGGCAGTTTCCTCGAACTGATGACGGCCGAGAACCAGGTGAGCGACCCGGCGACGGTCGCGCTGCTGCGCAAGACCTACGGGCTCGAAGATCCCGTCTGGATGCAGTTGCTGAAATACATCTGGGCGCTGCTGCATTTCGACTTCGGCTTCTCCTATCGCCAGAACATGCCGGTCATCCAGGCGATCTGGATCCACCTGCCGGCAACCGTGCTGCTGATGGTGTCGAGCATCACGCTCGCGATCTCGATCGGCGTGGCGGCGGGCGTCGTCGCCTCGATGAAGGTCCGGACCTTCTGGGACAGCCTGGTCTCGGTCGCCGCCATGTTCTTCTACGCCGCGCCCAGTTTCTGGCTCGGCATCATGATGATCGTGCTGTTCTCGGTGAAGCTCGGCTGGCTGCCGGTCGGCGGCATGATGAAGATCGGCGGTACCGGGGGCGTCCTCGAAATCCTGCATCACCTGATCCTGCCGACTCTGGCATTGGGCCTGTTCTATGCCGCGATCTACACCCGCGTCATGCGCTCCTCGATGCTCGAGGTCGCGCAGCTCGACTTCGTGCGCACCGCCCGCGCCAAGGGGCTCAGCCGCAACAAGGTCACGATCCATCACGTGCTGCGTAACGCGCTGCTCCCGGTGGTCACGATCCTGGGCGTGCAGATGGGCACGGTGCTGGCCGGCAGCGTCGTGATCGAAAGCGTGTTCAGCTGGCCGGGCGTCGGCTCGCTGCTGTTCGACAGCGTGAGCTCGCGCAACTATCCGGTCGTGCTCGGCATCATGGTGCTGGGCTCGCTGGTCGTCATCGCCGCCAACATCGCGGTCGACCTCATCTACATGTGGCTCGACCCGCGCATCGAGATCCGTTGATGCAGCGCTTCGCGTTCCCCCGCTTCGAGTTCCTCGGCCGTTTCGCGCGCAACCGCGGCGCCCTGGTCGGCGCCTGCCTGATCCTGGTCGTCGCCCTGATGGCCGTCTTCGCCTCGGTCTTCTTTCCGACCGACCCGCTGCGCATCGTCGGCCTGCCCGAACTGTGGCCCGGCGAGGATCCCGAGTTTCCGCTGGGCACCGATTCGCTGGGGCGCGACATCCTCTCGATGATCGTCCACGGCGCGCGGGCGACCCTGCTGATCGGCCTGTTCGCCTCGGCGGTCGCCACGATCATCGGCGTCGGCGTCGGTGCCATCGCCGGCTATTTCGGCGGCTGGGTCGACGAGGTCGCGATGCGGGTGTCCGAATTGTTCCAGACCATCCCGAACCTGATCTTCGTGCTGACCATCGTGGTCATCCTGGGTTCGACCCTGACCAACATCGTGATCGCCATCGGCATCGTGAGCTGGACGCCGATCGCGCGCATGACCCGCGCCGAATTCCTGTCGCTGCGCGACCGCGAGTTCGTGCAGGCCTGCCGCTCGATGGGCATGAGCGACTTCCGAATCATCGTTTCGGAAATCCTGCCCAACGCCCTGCCGCCCGTGATCGTGCTCTCGTCGCTGGTCGTGGCCGGCGCCATCCTGTTCGAATCCGCCGTCTCCTTCCTCGGCCTGGGCGATCCCAACGTCGCGAGCTGGGGCCGGCTGGTCGGTGACGGGCGCCAGCTCATCCGCAGCTCCTGGTACATCTGCGCCATCCCGGGCATTGCGATCATGATCACGGTGCTCTGCCTCAACCTGGTGGGCGACGGGCTGAACGACGCGCTCAATCCGAAGCTGAGGGACCGGTGATGAGCGGCTCGGCCCTTCCCCTCGAAATCACCGGCCTGCAGACGACGCTGTTCACCCGCCGCGGCGAGATGAAGGCCGTCGACGGGCTCAGCCTGAGCGTCGGCGCCGGCGAAACCCTGGCCCTGGTGGGCGAGTCCGGCTGCGGCAAGTCGCTGTCGGCACTCTCGATCATGCGGCTGCTGCCCGATCCGCCGGCCCGCATCGTCGGCGGCCAGGTGAAGCTCAACGGACGCGACATCGTGCCCCTGCCCGAGGAGGCCATGCTCGGCATCCGGGGCAAGGAGATCGGCATGATCTTCCAGGACCCGCTCAGTTCGCTGAACCCGGTCGCCACGGTCGAGAAGCAGATCGTCGAAGTGCTGATGACCCATACCGAGCTCGGCCGCGGCCAGGCGAGGGTGCGGGCCCACGAGCTGCTGGAACTGGTCGGCATGCCCGACGCGGCCCGCCGCCTCGACGCCTACCCGCACCAGCTCTCCGGCGGCATGTGCCAGAGGGTGATCATCGCCATGGCGATCGCCTGCAGCCCGTCGGTGCTGATCGCCGACGAGCCGACCACGGCGCTCGACGTGACGGTGCAGGCCCAGGTGCTGGCGCTCCTGAAGAAGCTGCAGGCCGATGCCGGCATGGCGATGATCTTCATCACTCACGATCTCGGGGTGGTGGCCGAGACGGCCGACCGGGTCGTGGTCATGTATGCCGGCCGCAAGGTCGAGGAGGCCTCGGTCGACGACCTGTTCGAGAACCCGCTGCATCCCTACACGGTAGGCCTGATCGGGGCGACGCCGACACCGGGCGGCGAACGCGCCGAGCGGCTGGCCGACATTCCCGGCATGGTGCCGCCGCTCAACGCCCTGCCGCAGGGCTGCGCCTTCGCGCCGCGTTGCCCACGGGTGATGGAGCGCTGCCTCACCGAGAAGCCTGCGCTCACGGCGCCCGGCCCAGGCCGCCTCGTCGCCTGCTTCGCGGCGCAGGGAGGCTGACCATGTCGTTGCTTTCCCTGCGCGACGTGCGCGTCCAGTTCGACACCGCGGGCGGCGTCGTCCGCGCCGTCAACGGCGTCAGCCTCGACCTCGCGGTTGGCGAGACGCTGGGACTGGTGGGCGAATCCGGCTGCGGCAAGTCCACCCTGGGCAAGGCGATCATGAAGCTGGTGCCCGTCGCCGGCGGCGAGATCCTGATCGAGGGTGTCGACATCGCACCGCTCAACCGCGAACAGCTCACCGACATGCGCCGCAAGGTGCAGATGATCTTCCAGGACCCGTACGGCTCGCTGAACCCGCGCTCGACGGTGGGGCGTTCGGTGGCCCAGCCGCTGGTGCTCGCCGGCTGGAAGGCCGACGCCACGGCCGAGCGGGTCGAGACGCTGCTGCGCTGGGTCGGCCTGCCGAGCGACGCCAAGCAACGCTATCCGCATGAATTCTCCGGCGGCCAGCGCCAGCGCATCGGCATCGCCCGCGCCCTGGCGCTCAGCCCCAAGCTGATCATCTGCGACGAGCCGGTCTCGGCGCTCGACGTCTCGGTGCGCGCCCAGGTGATCAACCTGCTCGAGGACCTGAAGAGCCAGTTCGGCGTCTCGTATCTCTTCATCAGCCACGACCTCAGCGTGGTCGAGCACATCGCCGACCGGGTAGCGGTGATGTATCTCGGCATGCTGTTCGAGGTCGGCGGCCGCGACCAGATCTGGCGCGAGCCGCGGCACCCCTACACGCGGGCCCTGCTGGCGGCGGCGCCGATCGCCAACCCCAAGCTTGCGCGCGCACGTCAGCGCACGGTGCTGCAGGGCGAGTTGCCGAGCCCGCTCAACCCGCCGCCCGGCTGTCCGTTCAATTCGCGCTGCCCGATGGCCCAGGATCGCTGCCGGGTCGAGAAGCCCGCGTTGCGCGCGGTGGGCAATGGCGTGCAGGCGGCGTGCCATTTCGTCTGATTGGGCTATGATCGCGGCCATGAGACTGCCCGCCTTCTTCGCCGCCCTGCTGGCCGCCGGAACTCTTTCCGTCGCCGCGTCCGCCCAGACCATGGAGTTCGCCTGCCCCGACCCGGGCACGACTTTCACCTACGACAGCGGCGTCAAGGTCGTGGCCCGCGGTCGCGAGGGCATGGACTGCCTCATGGACCGCGTCGGCGGAAAGCCCTTCAAGCTGCGCGCGCTGCTGTTCGACAATCCGTCGGCCGATGGCGCGGACCTTACCGCCTATATTGCGGCGCTGCGGCCCGAACGCCTGTGGCCGCTCGAAGTCGGCAAGAAGATCGAAGCGAGCTACAGGGCCGGCGGCGGCACCTGGACCTACAAGCTCGCGGTGGCGCGCTATGAGCGGCGCACCGGGCCCGGCGACAAGATGATCGACGCCTTCCTGATCGAAATGAACGAGACCGGCGACAAGGGCCAGCGCACCATCTCGCGCTGGTGGATCTCGCCCGCCGACAAGTTCGCCATCCGCTACGATTTCAGCGACGGCGCCGGCAAGGCCAACCGCGCGGTCGTGACCGAGGTCACCCGCTAGCCAGATTTGACTTGCAGCCTACGGCGCGCGCTTAGTGGCGTGACACCGGAGGATCAAGCTCATGAAGTCGGTAGCGCTCGCTGCCCTGCTCGCTACCGCTGTCTCAGGAAGTGCCAACGCGCAGACCGCCTCCTTCCAGTGTCCGGCCGACGGCACCCGGTTCAGCTACACGGGCGACGGCTGGGAGAAAGTGAACACCGCCGCGGGGCAGGACGCCACCGTCTGCCTGTACGACAGCCTCTCGAACGGCAAGGCCGAGACGCTGCGCGTGCATGACGGCCTCGTCGGCTCGGTCGATGCACAGGGCGAGTCCTTCGCCAAGGGCCTCGACCTCAAGGCACTGTGGCCGCTCAAGGTCGGCAACAAGATCACGAACGCCGTCACCGTCGTCGGCCGCGACGGCAAGAGCTACACCTCCACCGTCACGATGACCGTCGCTGCCTACGAGAAGGTCACGGTGCCAGCCGGCAGCTTCGACGCGTTCCGGGTCGAGGAAAGCAAGGCCAACTCAAACGGCCGTACCATTCATTGGTGGGCGCCGGCCGTTTCGGCCTCGGTCAAGGAAAGCTTTGCCGACTGGCGCACACCCGGCAAGACAATCACCCTCGATCTCGTATCGCTGAAGCCGGCCGCCAGATAACGCCACTGACGCTCTTGGCTACGCCACCGAGCCCGGATCGGTGTTGGCGCCGCAGATCAGCGTCGCGACGCGTTCGCCCGGTGCGGGACGATAGGCCCCGGCGCGCAACGCAGCGAGGCCGGTCGCGCCGGCCGGTTCGGCGACGAGGCGCAGTTCGTCCCACAGCGCGCGCTGCGTTTCGCGCACGGCCTCGTCGGTGACCAGCACGGAGCAGCGGACCAACGTCCGCGCGATCTCGAAGTTGGGAGTCCCGATGCGGCTGGCCCCCAGCGCGTCGGCGGCGATGCCGGAGATCGCGACATCGACCGGCTTCCCGGCTTTCAGCGCCTCGTGCAGCGTGGGCGTGCCCTCGGTCTCGACGGCGACGATCTTCTTCGACGAGCCGATCGCGGCGGCGCAGCCGGCGATCAGGCCGCCGCCGCCGACGGCGATCAGCAGCGTGTCGAACTCCGCCTGCTCGGCGAATTCCAGCGCGACACTGCCCGCGCCGGCGAACACGACCTCGTCCTCATAGGCCGGCACGATCAGCGCACCCGTCTCGGCGGCGCGCGCCTCGGAGGCGGCGCGGGCTTCGGCGTAGACGGCGCCAATCTGATTCACGACCGCGCCGTAGCTGCGCAGCCGGGCCACCTTGGCGGGGGCGGCGATGGTCGGCACGAAGATCTCGGCCTTGTGGCCCAGGGCGCGCGCGGCATAGGCCGCGGCGGCGCCGTGGTTGCCGCCCGATGCGGCGATGATGCCGGCGGCCGGCACTTTCGAGGCGAGCAGCTTGTGGAAGGCGCCGCGCCCCTTGAACGAGCCGCTGACCTGCAGCGATTCGAGCTTCAACGCGAGCGGTGACGTCACGCCGAGCGACCCGGCCGCGAGCTCGATGACCGGCGTGCGCCGTACGTGCGGACGAATCAGACCCCAGGCGGCCTGGACTTCGGTTCGGGAGATCATCGTATTCGTCTTCCTGTTCCTGGCTCTTTGAGGAAAGTGAAAGGTCCCTCACTGCGTTCGGGATGACAGCGTTTGTTGGATCGGCGCACTGCGCAAACCCCAACAAAATTGTCATCCCGAACGCAGTGAGGGACCTTTACCTCATATGCGACGTCATCGGTGGAGGCGATTAGAGCCGGCAGGCCGGGACGTGGCGCAGGTAGTAGTCGAAGTCGGGCGTGCTGGCGCGCGGGTCCTTGGCTTCCTCGTCGTAGCGGCGCAGCCGCACCGCCTCGGCGTGATACGGGTTGGCGCGGAAGGCTTCGACCTCGTCGGGCGACATCAGTCCGCCCTGGAGTTGGAGGCTGCGCACCGAGTCGGCCGCCAGCTTGCCGAAATAGTCGGACTCGACCGTGCAGAGATAACGCTTGGCCGTCACGTGCAGGCGCACCGGCTCGCTGACGGCGGGACCGAAGCGCTCGGCCAGCCATTGCGCGCCCAGCTCCTCATGCACGTCGTCGACTCCTTCGGAGGCCGGATCCTCGCCCAGCCCGTGAATCATGTGGCCGACATCGTGCAGCAGCGAGGCCAGCACGGTGGCCGGCGGCGCACCGTCGGCCTCGGCCAGCGCCGCTGACTGCAGCGCATGCTGAAGCTGGTTGATGTCGGAGAGGCCGTACCGGCGCGTGGCGCGGCCGGCGAAGATTTCCAGGAGTTCCTGGCGCAGGGGATCGCTCATGCGTTCTTTTTACCATGAACCGGGACGTATCCGGGAATCAGGGAAAGCGCCTGTTTCAGGGGATCGGCCTGCCACGCGCGTGTAACGAAATCGCCATGCATGTCGAGCCCGCCGGTGGGGCCCACGAAGCAAGCCGTCCCCGGTGTCAGCGCCTGCGGGACAGTGCGTGTGAACTGAATGCGCCGTTTGGTCAGCAGCCCCTGCAGGGTGGCGTTCTCGTCCTTGGTCGAGTCGGTGAAGGCGCTCAGCAGGAAGGCCTGCCTTCGACGCGCGGCAAACCAGGCGGCGAACTTCGGCTCGTCGCCGTAGAGCGCGTCCAGCAGGATCAACCCGTTCACGCGATGGTTGGCGCCGCCGCGCTCCAGCGCGTAGGCGGCCGACAGATAGCCGCCGCTATAGGCGGCGATCGTCACGGGCGCGAGATTGAAGCCGCGGCCGGCGCTGCGGTCGCCATAGAGGCGCATCAACCGCTCCGCCGCCTCGTCGAGATACCGGGCGAAATGTCCGCCGCGCCAGAAATTGCCGGCGCTCGAATCGAGGGCGTCGTAGGCGAGCTGCGGCGCGACCAGGGCGATGTTCTTGCCCGACTCGGCCACCTGCCGCGCCACCGCCTGGCGCAGCACGACGTCACGCTCCAGCGTGGCGCCCTGGCCATGGAGGAAGAGCAGGATCAGTACCGGCCGCGACGGATCGAACCCTTGCGGCAGATAGAGCAGCGAGCGGCGATCGCTGTAGGTCGCGTCCTCCCAATAGACGTCGCCGCGGCCGGTCGTATGGCCGCGCCGCTTGCCATCGCGCGCGTCGAGAAAGGGCTTGGTCGTATCGGGGATGAAGCCGCGATAGGGAAAGGGCGAGGCGTCGAACGCCGCCAGCTGCGTCTTCGCCTCTTTGAGCCCGGGCGGCGGTGCCGGCGGTGCAGGTTTCGCGGCATGCACCGCCGCGGGCTTCGCGGCAGGCTTGGGCGCCTGCCGCTTGCTGGGTTTCTTGGGCTGGGCGTGCACGGCGGTCGGCATCAGGAGAGCCCCCAGCAGCAGCGCCCGTCGCTTCACGCGGCGGCGGGCCGCCCTGCCCCCGTCGCCTGGGGCTGGAGCGGCATGATGACGGAGAAGAACGCCGGCAGCGCGATCAGATAGGCGAAGGCGCCGACCAGCACCACGGCCGGGAGGCCGAAGCTGGTCGCCACGATCGGCACCAGCGCCGCGCCGATCACCGAGAAGCAGCCGTTGATGCCCCATGCCCACAGGAACATGTGGTCCTTGCCGAGGCGGCCCAGCATCGTCATCGCCGTCGGCATGGGGAAGCCCATGAGGAACGCCGGCGGGAACACGATCAGCAGGCAGAGCACGATGCGCAGGGCGTAGGGCAGCGTGCCGATCCAGTCGAGCGCGTAGTCGATGGTGAAGGCATAGGTCGCCAGGATCGCGAAGATCGCCAGGAAGACCTTGGGCATGAAGCTGCGCGCGCGATCGAGGAAGCGCTCCGAGAAGAAGCTGCCCATGCCGGAGAAGACCAGCATGCCCGTGATCAAGACCGAGGCCGACACCGTGGCGTTGGAGAGCGCCAGGATGAAGTGGGAGATCATGCCCACCTCGACGATGATGTAGCCCAGCCCGAGGCAGAGGAAGTACAGCATCGTGCCGGCCTTGCCGGGATAGCGGCTGAAGATCGTGCGCCAGCCGAAGACCACCGGGAACAGCACCAGCGTCAGCGCGAAGACGGTCGCGATTCCCAGTGTCGCCCACAGCAGCAGGTAGCCCCATTCGTCCTGCACCAGCTCGAGCCGGTCGGTGAACTTCAGCAGGTCGCCCACCTTGATGTAGGCGGCGAAGTACGGCTGGTGGTTGGTCAGGATGCGGGTGTCGAAGACATACTCGTCCGCGACCTTCTGCCAGCCGCCTTCGAGCAGGTAATGCCAGGCGAGGCGGCCGAGCACGGTCGCCGGCACGACCGGCGCGGGCGGCGGGCCGTCGGCCTTGGCTTCGGTCGAGCCGGGAGCACCCTCTGTCGTCGCGCCGGGGGGCGGCTTGTCGTTGGGTTCCGTCTCCGCAGGCGCGGTCGGATCGGCCGCATGGCCGGCGAAGAAGAACTGGTCGCGATAGTCCTGCAGGATCTGCTTCAGGTCGGCCGTGTCGACCTTGAGGCCGGGATAATAGATCTCGTCGAACGACATCGCCTTGGTGTGGGCGTTGAGCATCTCGATCTCGGCCGGCGTGAAGCCGTCGCGCTTGTAGAGCACGGTGGCGGTCGAGAGGTAGGACGAGACGACGTAGAACTTCTGGCCGATGTCCTTGCCGCCATCGACGTCGCGGGCGGCGGCGACCATCGTGGCATAGAGCTTCAGCACCGACTTGGGCGGCTCCTCCTTGTTCCACAAGGTCACCGACAGGACACCGCCCGGCGTCAGGGCGCGCATGTAGGCGCTCATCGCCTCGCGGCTGTAGGAGTATTTCTCGACGATCGAGAAGCCGCCGGGGCTCGACAGGCCGGCCGAATCGGCCAGCGACAGGTCGATCACGTCGTAGCGGTTCTTGGTATGGGCGACGTAGAGGCGGCCGTCATAGTCGATGACGTTGACCTTGGGATTGTTCAGGATGTCGCCGGTGAAGTCGCGCAGGCCCTTGTCCTCGCGGAAGGCCGTCAGCAGCGCCGGATTGCCCTCGGCCACCGTGACCTGGCTGGAACCCGACTTCAGCGCCACCGCCGTCGAGATGCCGCCGCCGAACTGGACCACGAAGGTCTTCGGGTCCTTCTTCAGCAGGTACGGGTAGTACATCGGCAGGTACTTGAAGTAGGCCGTCTGTTCGGCCGGCAGGTCCCTGATGATGCCGGCGGGACCCTCGGAATCGATGTAGAGGCCGAGATAGGCGTTCGACGGCATCTTCTCGAGGTTGAAGGCCGCATTGTCGGACTGGCCCGGCGCGAAATGCAGGTAGGAGCTGGAATAGACCTCGAGGTAGCCGAACGGCGAGGCACGCTCGTAGACGCGCTGGGCGTCGGGGAACTTGCGGGCGTAGGAGACGCCCTTGTAGTCGGACACGGCGAGCTTGGGGATGCCCAGCACCTGCGGCGCAAAATGGTGCACCGCCGCCGACAGGATGGCGACGATGACGATGGCCGCCATGCCCTTGCGATCGCCCAGCGCCACGAACCACAGCAGGCCGCCGGCCAGCCACAGCAGCAGCGGCGCCATGATGAGGTCGTCGGGCCGCCAGGCATACATCGCCAGGAGCACGGTGAGGCCGCACAGGCCCGAACCGACGAGATCGGCGAAGTAGACGCGGTTGAAGGTCTTCTGCGCCTTCAGGAAGATGACGCCGAGATAGAGGGCGCCGGCCAGGAACGGCAGGAAGTAGAGCACGAAGTTGGCGAACAGGCGCCACTTCTGCATCGGATCGGAGATCAGGAAGATCGCGTTGAACGGCACTTGCTGGGCGGCGAGGTTGCACACCACCATCAACGGCCCGAAGGCCAGCAGCGCACCCTTCACGGAGCCGATCCAGTGACGCTCGAACCAGCTCTTGCCCACGCACATGACGGCGCTGGTGAGGCCGAAGCCGAACATCGCGAGGCTCACGACCAGCGAGCCGAAATGGGCCCAGCTGCCGACGGAGAACACGCGCATGATGCCGATCTGCAGCGCGATGATGCTGCCGGCGACGAGGCCTACGGACAGATAGAAGGCGAGTGGCGGGCGGTGATCGAGATCGACCGTGACGGACAAGGGGGATCTCCGTTGTTTTTGTTGGATCGCTTTATGCGATCTCTAGAGGGTAGCGGGAGGCGTCAGTGGATCCCCAAAGCTCGTGTCATCCCGAACGCAGTGAGGGATCCTTCACTGCGTCCGATCAAGGATCCCTCGCTACGCTCGGGATGACACCATTCCCCTGGCGTCATCCAAGCGCCGTCCGCACGACCTCAGCGGTTGTGCGTACCGACGATCTTGTCGCCATCGAGCTTGGTGAAGGGTACGAACGGCACGATCTTGCCGCCGTAGATGTCCTCACGGCTGGTGGTGATGGAGCCGTCGGCGCCCTGCGTCTTGGTCACCTTGAGCACGCGCTGCGCGCCCGGCGGGCCGACCGGAATGACCATCAGGCCGCCGGACTTGAGCTGCTGCAGCAGCGGCGGGGGCACATGGTCGATGCCGCAGGTCACGATGATCTTGTCGAACGGGGCGGCCTCTTCCCAACCGTAGAAGCCGTCGGCGTTCTTGGTCTTGATGTGCTTGTACTCGGTGTAGCCCTTGTCGATGAGCTTGTCGTACAGGCCGCGCGTGCGCTGGGCGAGCGGCGCGATGATCTCGATCGTGTAGGCGTTCTCGGTGAGGTTGGCGATGTAGGCCGACTGCACGCCCGAACCGGTGCCGATTTCGAGCACCTTCTCGCCACGCTTCACGTCGATGACGTTGGTCATGCGGCCCTGCACGTGCGGGCCGGACATGGTCACGCCGTAGCCGATATCGAGGAAGGCATGCTCGTAGGCGCGCTTGGCAATCGCCGGGCTGATCGCGGCAAACTCTTCGCGCGGGGTGAGCAGGAAGGCGCGCATGGTCGCCTGGCCCCAGATATCCTTGTTCTTGATCAGGGCCTGGAAACGGTCCCAGCGCTGGCCGAGGAACACGGGGTCCTCACCGCGGGCCTTGCCCCAGGCGATGAAGTTCTCGCGCGAGTCCATCGGCGGGTTGAGATCCCAGCTGTAGGGCTTGATCGTGGCAGCGATGGCCGGGGCGGCCAGGGTACCGGCGGCGAGCGCGACCGAGCCGGAGACGAAAGTGCGCCTCTTCAAGATATTCCTCCTTGGCGCGGACCCGTTGAGACGAGGGGAAAAACCGCCGGAAAAGCCCGGCGATTTGGGGGCAACCGCACGTCGAATAGATACGGGAATTGTGGCGGATTTGCCAGCGCGGCCATGGTACGCCGTCGGTAACAATCACGAATCAAGGGAGGAATTTGAGAATGACCCGTAGACTGTCCCGCCGCGCCGTTCTCTCAACGGCCGCCGCCCTGCCCGCCGCCGCCTTGCTGCCGCGGGGTCTGCAGGCCCAGGCCGCGTGGAAGCCCACCCAGAACGTGCGCATGGTCTGCCCGGCCGCGCCGGGCGGCACCACCGACATCGCCGCCCGCCTGCTGGCGTCCTATCTCACCGAGGCGTGGGGCCAGTCCTGCGTCGTCGACAACAAGTCGGGCGCGGGCGGCGTCATCGGCTCGGCCGAGGTCGTCAAGTCGGCTCCCGACGGCAACACGATCCTGATGGGCAATATCGGCCCGCAGTCGATCGCCTATTCGCTCTACCGCAACATGCCCTACACGCCGGCCAACCTGATCCCGGTGTCCAACGCCATTACCGCCCCCAACGTGCTGGTCGTCCACCCGTCCGTCCCGGCCAAGACGATCCCGGAATTCGTCGCCTGGCTGAAGGCGCAGAACGGCAAGGCCTCCTACGCCTCGTCCGGAACCGGCCAGTCGCCCCATTTGTGCGGCGCCTGGTTCCTGCAGCTCACGGGAACGAAGGCCGAGCACATTCCCTATCGCGGCGCCGCGCCCGCGCTCAACGACCTGACCGCAGGCGTCACCCAGTTCTTCTTCGACAATCTGACGACCGCCATCGAGTTCGTTCGGGCCGGCAAGCTGCGCGCGCTCGGCCTCACCTCGGCGCAGCGCAATCCGCTCACCCCCGACCTGGTCCCGATCTGCGAGACCATGCCGGAGCTGAAGCCCTTCGACGTGTCGACCTGGTTCGGCGTCTTCCTGCCGGCGGGTACCCCCAAGCCCATCGTCGATTCGCTCAACGCCCAGATGAAGGCCTGGCTCAGCGATCCCAAGACCCTGGAACGCATCAAGACCATGGCGGGCTTCCCCGCCTACGGCACGCCCGAGCAGTTCAACGCCTTCGTCACCGCGCAGATCGCGCAATGGAAGGGCGTCATCGACAAGGAAGGCCTCAAGCTCGACATGGGCTGAGGCCCGACACGAGGCGGCGGGAAGCACCGGCGTCTTGCCAAGCGGATCGGGGCTCCTAATATCAGCACTCTGATATTAGGAGCCCTCGATGTCCCAACCCCGCCTCACCTACGATGCCTTCGCGAAGATCGCGCCGGTCGCCCAGCAGTCGCTGATCGCCATGGGCCGGCAGGCCGACGACTCCGGCGTCGACAAGCAGATCGTCGAACTGGTGAAGCTGCGCGTGTCGCAGCTCAACAACTGCGCCTTCTGCCTGCAGATCCATCTCAACGTCGCGCGCAAGCTCGGCCTGCCGCAGGAGAAGCTCGACCTGGTGGCGACGTGGGAAGAAGCCGGCATCTTCTCCGAGCGGGAATGCGCCGCGCTCGCCTGGGCGGAGACGCTGACGCGCCTGGTGGGTCACAGCATCTCGAACGACGCCTACGAATCTGTCCGCCGGCACTTCAGCGAGGAGGAAGTGACTTTCCTCTCCGTCGCGATCGCCACGATCAATGCCTGGAACCGGCTGGGCGCCGCCTTCCGCTTCGCTCCGCCGATCCTGAGGGGCGCGAAAGCCGTCTCTTGATTGCAAATGACAATCGTTTGCATTTAGGTTAAATGTGATGTCATGCCTGACATCATCCATGCGCGCGAGCCTCGCCTGCTCGCCCTCGACCAACTGCTGTCCCGCCGCTCGGTGGGTCCCCTGCAGGAGCCGGCGCCCGAGGGTGCCGACCTCGATCTGATCCTCGACGCCGGCCTGCGCGCGCCCGACCATGGGCGCCTGCGGCCCTGGCGCTTCGTCGTCATCCGCGGCGAGGCGCGCCTCGCCTTTGGCGAACGGCTGGGCGACGCTGCCGCCGTGCGCGATCCGGCGAATGCCGCAGCACTCGCCGAGCGCTATCGTGCCTGGGTCCGCCGCACACCGATGCTGATCGCCGTCGGCGCCGTCGTGAAGCCGGGCAACATCCCGGAGATCGAGCAGCTGCTCGCCGCCGGCGCGGCGGCGATGAACATGCTGAACGCGCTGCACATGCTGGGCTATGGCGGCATGTGGGTGACCGGCCCGAACACCTACGATCCCAACGTCAACGCGCTGCTGGGCTTCGAGCCGCCGTCGCGCCTGGTGGGCTTCCTGACTGCCGGCACACCCGCATCCTCGACCGCCCCGGTTCCGGCACGGCCCGAGCGGGCCGCGCACGTCGCGGAGTGGACGCCCTGACTCTTCCACCTCCCCCGCATGGCGGGGGAGGTAGATCAATCCAAACCGCGCGCTACTTGCCGGCGGCGTCGAGCGCCTGCGACAGGTCGGCGAGGATGTCGTCGATATGCTCGAGGCCGATCGACAGCCGCACATAGCCGTCCGAGACGCCGGTCGCGCGCTGCTCTTCCGCCGAGAGCTGGGAGTGCGTGGTCGAGGCCGGATGGATGGCCAGGCTGCGCGCGTCGCCGATGTTGGCGACGTGATAGAGCAGCTTCAGCGAATCGATGAAGCGCCGTCCCGCCTCGCGACCCGCCGCCAGCTCGAAGCCAACCAGCCCGCCATAGCCGCCCTTGAGATAGGTGTCGGCGCGGCGCCGGCTCTCGCCGGTCTGCTGCGACGGGTGGATGACCTTGGCGACCTCGGGCCGCTTCGCGAGGAAGTCGGCGACCGCCTGGGCATTCTTCACGTGGCGTTCCATGCGCAGGGTCACCGTCTCGATGCCCTGCAGGATCAGGAAGGCGTTGAACGGCGACAGCGCCGATCCGAGGTCGCGCAGCAGCGTCGTGCGCGCCTTGATGATGTAGGCCACCGGGCCGATCGCCTTCACCGCCTCGACCCAGACGGCGCCGTGATAGCTGGGGTCCGGCGTGTTCAACGCCGGCTGGCGCGCGGGATGCGCCGCCCAGTCGAAATTGCCGCCATCGACGATCAGGCCGGCGATCGACGTGCCGTGTCCGCCGAGATACTTGGTGCCGGAATAGACGACGACCGCCGCACCGTGATCGAACGGCCGTGCCAGGAGCGGCGCCGCCGTATTGTCGACGATCAGCGGAATACCGAGCGGCCGGCCGATATCGGCCACTTCCTTGATCGGGAAGACCGCAAGCTTCGGGTTGGGCAGCGTCTCGGCATAGTAGGCCCGGGTGCGATCGTCGGTGGCGCGGGCAAAGGCCTGCGGATCGGCCGGATCGACGAAGCGGACCTCGATGCCCTGGTCCTTCAGCGTATGGGCGAACAGGTTCCACGTGCCGCCGTAGAGGTCGGTCGAGCTCACGATATTGTCGCCGGCCTTGGCCAGGTTCTGGATCGCGAAGGCCGAGGCCGCCTGCCCCGAGCTCACGGCCAGCGCCGCGGCGCCGCCTTCCAGGGCCGCGATGCGCTGCTCCAGCACGTCCAGCGTCGGATTGCCGATGCGGGTGTAGATGTTGCCGAGCTCCTTCAGCGCAAACAGGTTCGACGCGTGCTCGGTATCGCGGAACTGATAGGACGTCGTCTGATGGATCGGCACGGCGACCGAGCCGGTCGTGGCGTCGGCGCGCCAGCCGGCATGCAGCGACAGGGTCTCGGGATGGCGGGAACTGGTCATGATCGGCCTGCTGGGTTGCGAGGAGCAGCCAAACTCACGGCAAGCGGCGTCGCAGTCAAAGGGATTGGCTGCCGACGTCCGACAAGCGGACGACAGGTCGGGCCTGCCGGCCGCGACCGGAGAAGCAAAATTTTCTCTACTGCCGCGGGGCGGCTGTCGTCTGGCCGGCGGGCGGCGGGAAAGCCGGCGGCGCCGGATTGGCCTGCTTCAGGCCACCGATCGGTACCGGCGGCGGCAAGTCTTCCTGTCGCCAGCCGCCGCCCAGCGCCTTCACGAGGTTGGCGCTGGCCGTGAGCCGGTTGAGGCGGATGGTGAGCAGGGTCTGCTCGGCGGACAGCGCCGCGGTTTGAGTCTGCACCACGGTCGTGTAGGGCACGGTGCCGACCCGATACTGGTTGAGGGAGAGCCGCTCGGCCTCACGGGCCGCCGCAACGGCGGCACGCTGCACCTGCTCCTGCGCGACCAGGATGCGCTGTTGCGCAAGCGCGTCCTCGACCTGCTGGAACGCCGTCAGGATGGTCTGGCGATAGGTGGCGACCGCGGCGTCGTAGCTGGCGCGCGCGCCCTGCACCTGCGCCGCGATGCCGCCGCCGTCGACCAGTGTGCCGGCGACCTGCGGCCCGACCGACCAGGCGGCGGTGCCGAGCTGCAGCAGCGACCCCAGCCCGCCGCTCAGGAAGCCGATCGTCGCGCCGAGCGAGATCTGCGGATAGTAGGCCCCTTTGGCAACGCCGATCTGCGCATTGGCTGCCGCCATCTGGCGCTCGGCCGCGGCAATGTCGGGCCGCCGCTCCAGCAGGGTCGAGGGCACGCCCGAATCGACCGTGGGCACGGTGAGCAGCGTCGGGCCCGGTTCGATGGTCACCTCCGACGGCGCCTTGCCGACCAGGAGCGCGATCGCATGTTCGAGCAGCGCCCGGTTGATGGCTTCGTTCACGAGCTGCGCGCGCGTCTGTTCATACTGCGTCTGGGCCTGCACGAGGTCGACCCGCGAGACGATGCCGGCGTCGACCTGGTTCTGGGCGATCTGCATCGAGCGCAGATAGGCCGCGACGGTCGCCTCGTAGAGCCGCTTGCGATCGTCGGAGATGCGCAGCGAGGCATAGTTCGTCACGAGATCGGTCTGCGCCGAGAGCCGCGCATTGGCCAGATCGGCATCGCTGGCCTGCGCTGACGCCGAATCGCTCTCGACCTGGCGGCGCAACGTGCCCCACAGGTCGATCTCCCAGGTGAGCGTGCCGCCGGTCGAGAACTGGCCCACCGTGGAATCGTACCGCGTCACCGTCGAGGTGCTGCTGGTGCTGGTGCCGCGCTGGCCGCCGGTGCCGGTCTGCTGGGCCGACCCGGTCCCGGTGATGCTGGGATAGAGCGCCGACTGATCCTGCCGGATGGTCGCCCGCGCCCGGCGATAGTTGGCCTCGAAGACCTTCAGGTTCTGGTTGGAGACGTCGATCTGGGCGGCCAGCCTGTCGAGAGTCGGATCGCCGTAGACCCGCCACCAGTGCCCGCGATCCGCGCCGTCGCTCGGCTGGGCCGGACGGAACAGCGAAGCCGTACCCGGCGGCAGCTCGGCTTCCTTGTACTGCGGCGCCACCGCACTGGCCGGCGGCGCGCGCTCGTAGTCCGGCCCGACGAGGCAGCCCGAGACCAGCAGCAGGGGAAGAAGCGCCGCGCTGCGCCTCATGCCGGCACTCCGCCGCTACCCATGGCGCGCGCGACGCGGCTCGGCTGTTCGCGGTCGCGGCGGCGGAAGCGGTCGAGATAAAGATAGATCACGGGTGTGGTGTACAAGGTCAGGATCTGACTCACGATGAGGCCGCCGATAATCGAGATGCCGAGGGGGCGACGCAATTCCGCGCCATCGCCGTAGCCGATGGCCAGCGGCAGGGCGCCGAGGATTGCCGCCATGGTCGTCATGAGGATCGGCCGGAAGCGCAGGAGCGCGGCCTGGTGGATCGCCACCGCAGGCTCGAGTCCCTCGCCGCGTTCGCGCTCGAGCGCGACGTCGATCATCATGATGGCGTTCTTCTTCACGATGCCGATCAGCAGCAGCACGCCGATCATGGCGATGATGCTGAACTCCACGCCGGTGAATTTCAGCGCGAGCAGCGCGCCGATGCCGGCCGACGGCAGGGTCGAGAGGATCGTGATGGGATGGATGTAGCTCTCGTAGAGAATGCCCAGCACGATGTAGACGGCCGCCAGCGCCGCCAGCACCAGCAGCAGCTGGTTGTTGAGCGAATCCTGGAAGGCGCGGGCCGTGCCCTGGAAGGCCCCGTGCAGGGTGGTGGGGACGCCGATGTCGCGCATCGTATCGTTCACGAACTGCACGGCATCGCTCAACGTCTTGCCCGGCGCCAGGTTGAAGGAAACGGTGCTGGCCACGAACATGCTCTGATGGTTCACGGCGAGCGGCGTCGTGCCGTAATCCCAGCGCGTCACCGCCGACAGCGGCACCAGCGTCTCCGGCGTCGTGCTGACCGCGGCCCCCGTGGACGCCGAACTGCGGCCGCTGGCGGCGATCTGGTTGGTGCGCAGATTGCGGGCCGCCTGGGCCGGATCGATGGTCTGCGCGCCGGTGCCGGCCGCCCCGCTCGACGTGGAAGTCGTGGTCGAGGAGGCGATGCCGCCGGTCGACTGCGTGCCGCTCAAGGCCCCGCCGGACTTGCTGACATAGATGTCCTTGAGCGACTCGGGGCTCTCCCACCATTGCGGCGCCACTTCCATGACCACGTGATACTGGTTGAGGGCGTTGTAGATGGTCGAGACCTGACGCTGGCCGAAGGCATCGTAGAGCGTCGCCGAAATGCTGCGCGTCGATATGCCGAGACGACTCGCCGCGTCGCGGTCGATCGTCAGGTTGAGCTGCAGCCCGCGCTGCTGCTGGTCGGAATCGACGTCGGTGATCACCGAGGTGTCGGCCTGCAGCGCCTGGGTGAGCCGCGGCCCCCAGGTATAGAGATCGGGCAGCGAGTCGGCCTGCAGGGTGAACTGGTACTGCGCATTGCCCTGGCGCCCGCCCACACGGATGTCCTGCACGGCCTGCAGGAACAGCATGGCGCCGGGGACCTGGTTGAGCTTGGGACGCAGCCGCGCAATCACCTGGTCGGCCGTGGCGTCGCGTTCGGCGAGCGGCTTGAGGGTCGCGAAGAGGAATCCCGAATTCGTCTGGCCGCCACCGGTGAAGCCGGCCACGCTCTCGATTGCCGGATCGGAGCGCACGATCTCGACGAACTGGCGGAACTTGCGGCGCATCGCCTGGAAGGAAATGCTCTGGTCGGCGCGGATGCCGCCCATGATGCGGCCGGTGTCCTGCTGCGGAAAGAAGCCCTTGGGAATTGTCACGTAGAGATGGATGTTGAGCAGCACGGTCGCCAGGAACACGAACATGGTGAGCAGCGGATGGCGCAGCACCAGCCCGAGGCTGCGGCCGTAGAGGCGCTGCAGCCCGCCCAGGCCGCGCTCGCTCAGGCGGGCGAAGAAGCCGGGTTTGTGATTCGCGCCCGGTGCCCGCAGAACGTGGGCGCACATCATCGGTGTGGTGGTCAGCGACACGACCATGGAGATGAGGATGGCCACCGACAGGGTCACGGCGAACTCGCGGAACAGCCGGCCGACGATGCCGCCCATCAGCAGGATCGGGATGAAGACGGCGATCAGCGAGATGCTCATCGAAACGACGGTGAAGCCGACCTCGCGCGCGCCTTTCAGCGCCGCCTCGATCCGCGACATGCCGTCCTCGAGATGGCGGGTCACGTTCTCGAGCACGATGATCGCGTCGTCGACCACGAAACCCGCCGCGATGGTCAGCGCCATCAGCGACAGGTTGTTCAGGCTGAAGCCCAGCAGGTACATGCCGCCGAAGGTGGCGACCAGCGATACCGGAACGGTCACCGCGGCGATGAAGCCGGCGCGGGCCGAGCGCAGGAAGGCGAAGGTTACCAGCACGACCAGGACGACGCCGATCACCAGCGCCTGCTCGACTTCCTTGAGAGCGGCCCGAATCGTGGTCGTGCGGTCGCTCACCACCTGAAGCTCGACGTCGTTCGGCATCGAGGCCTGCAGCTCGGGCAGCAGCGCCTTTATCTCGTCGACCGTCTCGATGATGTTCGCGTTGGGCTGCTTGTAGATGATGACCAGCACCGAACGCTTGCCGTTGGCCTGGCCTTCGTTGCGGATGTTCTCCGTCGAATCGATGACCTCCGCCACGTCCGAGAGCCGGACCGGCGCCCCGTTGCGCCAGGCGATGATGAGCGAGCGGTACTCGGCGGCGACGGTCGCTTGGTCGTTGGAATAGATCTGGAAGCGCCGGTCGCCGACCTCGATGGCGCCCTTGGGCGAGTTGGCATTGGCGGCGGCCAGCGCCGCACGCACGCTTTCAAGGCCGATCCCGTATTTGTTGAGCGCCGTCGGGTTGAGCTCGACCCGCACCGCCGGCAGCGAACTGCCGCCCAGCTGCACCTGGCCGACGCCGCTCACCTGGCTGAGTTTCTGCTGCAGGATGTTGGAGCCGGCATCGAACAGCCGGCCCTGGCCCAGCGTGTTCGAGGTCAGCGCGATCACCATGACCGGTGCATCCGCGGGATTGATCTTGCGGTACTGCGGATTGCTGCGCAGGTCGGTCGGCATGTCCGCACGGGCAGCGCTGATGGCTGCCTGGACGTCGCGGGCGGCGCCGTCGATGTCGCGCGACAGGTCGAACTGCAGGGTGATGCGCGAATTGCCCACGGTGCTGGACGAGGTGATCTCGCTGACGCCCGCGATCGCTCCGAGCCGCCGTTCGAGAGGTGTCGTCACGCTGGTCGCCACCGTCTCCGGCGACGCGCCCGGCAGGGTCGCCGTGACCTGGATGGTCGGGAAGTCGATCTTGGGCAACGGCGAGACCGGCAGGCCGAAGAACGCCACCAGTCCGGCGAGCGCCAGCCCGATCGTCAGCAGGGTCGTGGCGACGGGGCGCGCGATGAAGGGCGCCGACAGGTTCACGGCGTGCCCTCTCCCGCCTCGGCGCGCACGGGATGGAGCGGCGTGTCGATCGGCATGCCGCGCAGGCGGCGTCCCAGCCGGTCGAAGGCGAGATAGATCACCGGCGTGGTGAAGAGCGTCAGCATCTGGCTGACGATCAGGCCGCCGACGATGGTGAGGCCGAGCGGCTGGCGCAGCTCCGAGCCCGTGCCGCTGCCCAGCATCAGCGGCAGCGCGCCGACGAGGGCCGCCACCGTGGTCATCAGGATCGGCCGGAAGCGCAGCAGGCAGGCCTGGTGGATCGCCTCGCGCGGGGTCTTTCCTTCATTGCGTTCGGCGTCGAGCGCGAAGTCGATCATCATGATCGCGTTCTTCTTCACGATGCCGATCAGCAGCACGATGCCGATGATGGCCACGATGCTGAGGTCGGTGCCGGCCAGCATGAGGGCGAGCAGCGCGCCGATGCCCGCCGAGGGCAGGGTCGAGAGGATCGTGATCGGATGGATGTAGCTCTCGTAGAGCACGCCCAGCACGATGTAGACGGTGACGATGGCGGCCAGGATCAGGAGGAGCTGGCTGTCGAGCGACTTCTGGAAGGCCAGCGCCGCGCCCTGGAAATGCGTCGTGATCGAGCGCGGCATGCCGATCTCATGCTGGGCGGCGACGATGGCGTCGACCGCCTGACCCAGCGCGAAGCCCTGCGCCAGGTTGAAGGAGATGGTGGTGGCCGGGAACTGGCCGAACCGGTCGAGACGCAGCGGCGCGGTGCGCTCCTCGAACGTCGCGATCGCCGACAGCGGCACCTGCTTGGTGCCCGTCGAACTCGGCAGATAGAGATCGTTGAGCGAGGCGATCGAGCGGGCCATCTCGGGCTCGACCTCGTAGATGACCCGATACTGGTTGGACTGCGTGTAGACGGTCGACACGATGCGCTGGCCGAACACGTCGTAGAGCACGTTGTCGACCGTGGCGGCGGTGATGCCGAAGCGCGCCGCCGCATCCCGGTCGATGCGGATGAACATCGACAGGCCCTTGTTCTGCAGGTCGCTCGTCACGTCGACGAGTTCCGGCAGCTTCTCCAGGCGATCCATCAGGCGCGGCACCCAGGTATCGAACTCGGCCGCGTTGGCCGATTCGAGGACGAACTGGTACTGCGTGCGGCTGACCGCCGAATCGATCGTGAGATCCTGGGCCGGCTGCATGTAGAGCGAGATGCCCTGGACTCCCGAGGTCTCGCGCTGCAGCCGGCGGATCACCTGGGTCGCCGTCAGCGAGCGTTCGCCGCGCGGCTTCAGGTTGATCAGCATGCGGCCCGAGTTGAGGGTCGGATTGGTGCCGTCGACGCCCACGAAGGACGTCAGGCTTTCGACGTCGGAATCCTTGAGGATCGCCTCGGCCAGGGCACGCTGGCGCTCGCTCATCGAGGCGAAGGACACGCTCTGCGGTCCTTCCGTCACCGCCTGGATCAGGCCGGTGTCCTGAACCGGGAAGAAGCCCTTGGGAATGACGATATAGAGCACCACCGTCAGGACCACCGTGCCGACCGCGACCAGCAGCGTCAGCGCCTGATGCCGGAACACCACGATCAGGCAGCGATCGTAGAAGCGGATGACGCGGGAAAACCATCCCGTGCCCATCGTCTCGGACTCGGCCGTGGCGATCGGCGCCTTGTCCTGCGGTGCCGCCGGCGCATGCGGCCGCTGGCGC
This sequence comes from Reyranella sp., assembly GCF_965249915.1. Classification (GTDB taxonomy): domain Bacteria; phylum Pseudomonadota; class Alphaproteobacteria; order Reyranellales; family Reyranellaceae; genus Reyranella. The sequence continues at coordinate 5,268,599 of NZ_OZ252257.1, read as the reverse complement.
AGGAACTGGGCGCACAGCATCGGCACGAGGGTGAGCGACACCACGGCGGAGATCAGGATGGTGACGGACAGGGTGACGGCGAACTCGCTGAACAGGCGGCCGACCACGTCGCTCATGAACAGCAGCGGGATCAGCACCGCGATCAGCGAGACGGTGAGCGACACGACCGTGAAGGCGATCTGTTTCGAGCCCTTGAGCGCCGCCGCCTTCGGATCCTCGCCGCGCTCGATGTAGCGCGCGATGTTCTCGATCATCACGATGGCGTCGTCGACCACGAAGCCCGTGGCGATGGTGAGCGCCATGATTGACAGGTTGTTGAGGCTGAAATCGGCGAGGTACATCACCGCCAGCGTGCCGACGAGCGACAAGGGCACCGAGAGGCTCGGGATGATCGTCGCCCGCGCATCGCCCAGGAAGGCAAAGATCACCGCCACGACCAGGATGACGGCGAAGCACAGTTCGATCTGCACGTCGCGGACGGAAGCCCGGATGGTCAGCGTCCGGTCGGTCAGGACGGTGATGTCCAGCGAATTGGGGAGCGTCTCCCGCAGGGTCGGCAGCAGCGCCTTGATGCGGTCCACGACCTCGATGACGTTGGCGCCCGGCTGGCGCTGGACGTTCACGATCACCGCCTGGGTGTTGTTCGCCCAGGCCGCGATCCGGGTGTTCTCCTGGCCTTCCTCGACCGTGGCCACGTCGCGGATGCGCACCGGCGCGCCGTTGCGATAGGCCACGATGATGTCGCGGAACGTGTCGGGATCGGTGATCTGGTCGTTGGCGTTGATGGTGAGGGCCCGCGCCGGCCCGTCGAAATTGCCCTTGGGCGTGTTGACGTTGGCGTTGGAGATCGTGGTGCGCAGGTCGTCGATGTTGAGGCCGTAGGCGGCGAGCGCCGCGGGGTTGGCGCGGATGCGCACGCCGGGCTTCTGTCCGCCCTCGAGATTGACCAGGCCGACGCCGGGAAGCTGCGAGATCTTCTGGGCGAGGCGCGTGTCGACCAGGTCGTGCACCTTGGTGAGCGGTTCGCTCTTGGAGGTGACCGCGAGTGTCAACACCGGCGCGTCGGCCGGATTGAACTTGGCGTAGATCGGCGGTGACGGCAGGTCGCCCGGCAGGAGATTGCCGGCGGCATTGATGGCGGCCTGGACCTGCTGCTCCGCGATGTCGAGCCCGAGCTTGAGGTCGAACTGCAGGGTGATCGACGAGGCGCCGGCCGAGCTGGTCGACGTCATCTGGTTGAGGCCCGGCATCTGCCCGAACTGGCGTTCCAGCGGCGCGGTGACCGAGGTGGTCATCACCTCCGGGCTGGCGCCTGGATAGAGCGTCAGGACCCGGATCGTGGGGTAGTCGACCTGCGGCAAGGCCGACAGCGGGAGGAAACGATACGCGATGATGCCGACCAGCATGATCGCAACCATGAAAAGCGAGGTTGCGACGGGCCGTTCGATGAAGATCCGCGACGGATTCATGTCGCGGCCGCTCTACTGGTTGGTTTGCGTAGCCGGCCGGCCGACGCCGCTGCCGGGAGGCGCTCCGGCGCCGCCATTGGCCTGCTGCCGGCGGCGCTGCCCCTCTGCCGGCGCGTTGGGCGCCTGGGCGTCGGGCGGCGCGTTGGCGACCGGCGAACCGGCCGAGGCGCGCGGCGTGGGAGTCGGCTTGCGGATCTTGGCGCCGTCGCGCAGGCGGTCGACACCGTCGATCACGACCTGGTCGCCGACCTGGAGGCCCTTGAGGATCGCCACCTTCTCGCCGTCCGTCGCCCCGAGTTCGACGACGCGGATCTCCACCGAATCGTCGGCCTTCGCCAGGTACACGAAGGTGCCGGGCTGGCCGCGCTGGATGGCCGCGACCGGCACGACGACGGCATCCTTCACCGTGTCGGCCAGCAGGCGGATGTTCACGAACTGGTTGGGGAACAGGGATTCATCGGCATTGTCGAAGATCGCGCGCAGCTTCACGGTGCCGGTCGTCTGGTCGATCACATTGTCCGTGGTGTCCAGGCGACCGACGGCCAGCTCGTTCTTCTGCGAACGATCGAGGGCGCGTACTTCGAGATTCTCGCCGGTCTTCAGCCGTTGACGCACCAGCGGCAGGGAATCTTCGGGAATCGTGAACAGGACCGAGATCGGCTGCACCTGGATGATCACGCAGATGCTGCTCGCGTCGCCCATGGTGACGTAGTTGCCCTTGTCGACCATGCGCAGGCCGATCTTACCGGTGAGCGGCGCGACGATCCGCGTGTAGGTGACGTTGAGCTTGGCGGCGTCGACCTGCGCCTGGTCGATGACCAGTGCCGCCTCGTACTGGCGGACCAGCGACGTCTGCGTGTCGTATTGCTGCCGCGCGATCGAGTCCTGCTGCACCAGCTTGCGATAGCGTTCGAGGTCCATCTGCGCGTTCTTGAGCAGCGCCTCGTCGCGCTGCTGCTGGCCGATCGCCTGCTGCAGGGCCACGTCGTAGGGCCGCGGATCGACCTGGGCGAGCAGCTCGCCCTTCTTCACCATCTGGCCTTCCTGGAAGTAGACCTCGGTGAGCTGACCGGTGATCTGGGTCTTCACGTTGACGGTCTGGAGCGGCGTCACGGTGCCCAGCGCGCGCAGCACGATGGGGATTTCGCCCTTGCTGGCGGTCGCCAGGCCCACGGGCACCGCCGCGCCGGCGGCAAAACGGCCCCCCTGACGAGGCGGTGATGCAGTGCCGGACTGCGATATGTACCAGCCCGCGCCAGCCACGATGGCCAGCCCGAAACCGATCCCGAGGAGGGTTCGCAGCCGCTTCATTTGTCCAACACACCCCAGAATATACAGCCCGTTTCACATACGAGCTGAGCGCGCGGAGTCTCCCCCACGTAAATGGCAGACGCAAGGCGACAGGCGCAGACCGGGGAGTGCAACGTCCGAGAGGCCGAAAAGACCCCTCGGACCCCGAACTAAAACGTCCCTATTCGACGGGCTTGCCCTCGACGTAGAGGCTGCCGCCCCCGGCACGGAATTTGGCGCTCATCTCGTCCATGCCTTTCTTCGCGTAGTCCCGAATGTCCTGGGTGATACGCATGGAGCAGAACTTCGGACCGCACATCGAGCAGAAATGCGCGGTCTTGTGGGCCTCCTTGGGCATCGTCTCGTCGTGGAACTTCTCGGCCGTGGCGGGATCGAGCGAGAGGTTGAACTGGTCGCGCCAGCGGAAGTCGAACCGCGCCCGGGACAGGGCATCGTCGCGCAGGCGGGCCGCCGGATGGCCCTTCGCCAGATCGGCGGCATGAGCCGCTATCTTGTAGGTGATGACCCCGACCTTCACATCATCTCGATCCGGCAGGCCGAGATGCTCCTTGGGCGTCACGTAACAGAGCATCGCCGTACCGAACCAGCCGATCATCGCGGCGCCGATGCCCGAGGTGATGTGGTCGTAGCCCGGCGCGATGTCGGTGACGAGCGGCCCCAGCGTGTAGAACGGCGCCTCGCCGCATTCGCGGAGCTGCTTGTCCATGTTGGCCTTGATCTTGTGCATGGGCACGTGGCCAGGCCCCTCGATCATGACCTGGCAGCCCTTGTCCCAGGCGACCTTGGTGAGTTCGCCCAGGGTCTCCAGCTCGGCGAACTGTGCGGCGTCGTTGGCGTCGGCGTTGCAGCCCGGCCGGAGCCCGTCGCCCAGCGAGAAGGAGACATCGTACTTGCGCATGATGTCGCAGATGTCGCCGAAATGCTCGTAGAGGAAGCTCTCGCGATGCTCGGTGAGGCACCACTGCGCCATCATCGAGCCGCCGCGGCTCACGATTCCGGTGACCCGGCTGGCCGTCAGCGGCACGTGCGCGAGGCGCACGCCGGCATGGATGGTGAAGTAGTCGACACCCTGCTCGGCCTGTTCGATCAGCGTGTCGCGGAAGACTTCCCAGGACAGCTTCGTCGGGTCGCCGCCCACCTTCTCCAGCGCCTGGTAGATCGGCACGGTGCCGATCGGCACCGGCGCATTGCGCACGATCCATTCGCGCGTGTCGTGGATGTTGCGGCCCGTCGAGAGGTCCATGACGGTGTCGGCGCCCCAGCGGATCGCCCACACCATCTTCTCGACCTCTTCCTCCATCGACGAGGAAACGGCCGAGTTGCCGATGTTGGCGTTGATCTTCACCAGGAAATTCCGGCCGATGATCATCGGCTCGAGTTCGGTGTGGTTGATGTTGGCCGGGATGATGGCGCGACCGGAGGCGATTTCCTGGCGCACGAACTCCGGCGTGATGAACGCCGGCAGCGCCGCGCCGAAGCTCTCGCCGTCCGCCAGCCGCGCCTCGGCGCCATCGAGAACCTGCTTGCGGCCGAGATTCTCGCGCGCCGCGACGTAGATCATCTCCTTGGTGATCACGCCGGCCCGTGCCCATTCGAACTGCGTGATCGGCTTGCCGTCGAGGCCGCGCAACGGCCGCGGCGTATGGAGAAACGGCCGCAGCACCGATTCCTTCACGTTGCCGTTGTCGATCGGTTGGATCGCACGACCGGCATAGTCCTCGACGCCGCCGCGCTCCAGGACCCAGGCCCGCCGCGTCTGGGCGAGGCCCTTGCGCACGTCGATCGCAACCTCGGTGTCGGTATAGGGGCCGGTCGTGTCGTAGACGCGTACCGGCGGCTCGGCAGGCGACGACAGCTCGATCTCGCGCAGGGGAACGCGCAGGTCGGGGGCGGCCTCGGGCGTTGCGTAGACCTTGCGGGATGCAGGCAGCGGCCCCGTCGTGACGGTCGGGGCGGTCGTGGTGACGATGGTGTCCATGATGGATCTCCCGTGGCTGGTTGGCAGACGGAGATCCGGTGTTGTCGCGCAAAGGATGTATCCATTCCCTTCGCCGGCATGACCCGGATCAGGTTCAAAGGGTCACCGCGCCGACGCCAGTTGGACTGGCGACCATCGGTATCTCAGCCCCTTGTCGGGACCCCCCTTGGACAGTCAACAGCTTAGGTCGCCTGACAGCCGATCACAAGCTTTCGCAAATTGTCCTGCCAATTGCGCAATTCCTTAACCGCCGCCTTCTAGCGTCGACCGGGTTCGAAAGGATCGGGGACGTCAATGCGCGCAATGCGGCTAGCCGGCGGTGTGGTCCTGGCGTCGCTGGCCCTGCCGGCACCGGCCGTTTTTGCCCAGACGCCCGATCCCTCCCCGGAAGCCCTGCTCGCCGATGGTCTCAAGGGCGAACTGCAGCGCTTTCTCTACGACGACGCGACGGCCGTGCTGCATCTGCGCAGCTACCTGTTCGACCGTCAGAACCAGAAGCCGCCCAGCCTGGCCGCCGCCGTCACCGGCGGTTGGGTGGGCCTGCAGACCGGATGGTTCTACGACACGCTGCAGCTCGGCGCGGTTGGCTACACGACACAGCCGGTCTGGGCACCGCAGGGCCGCGACACCACCTCCGACGGGACTTCGCTGCTCAAGCCGGGGGGATACGGTTACTTCACCCTCGGCCAGGCCTACGCTTCGGCCCGCTGGAACAAGCAGACCGTCACGGTCTTCCGTCAGTATGTCGACGAACTCGAAGTAAATCCGCGCGACGACCGCGAGATCCCGCAGACCTTCGAGGCCTATGCGCTGCGCGGCGCGCTCGGGCCGGTCAATTACTTTGCAGGCTACGTCGCCGCCATGAAGCCGCGCGACTACTCAGCCTTCATCAACATGGGGGAAGCGGCCGGCGCGCCGAACGTGAACAAGGGCATGGGCCTCTTCAGCGCCAAGTACGGCAGCATGAACGACCTGCAGGTCCGCGCCTCGACCTACTACGTCCCGGACATCCTGTGGTCGAGCTACGCCGATGTCGGCGGCACCATCAGGGTGAACGAAGAGCTCCGCGTCGCGCTCGCCGCGCAGTTCGCCGTGCAGGGCAGCAACGGCCTCAACCTTCTCACCGGTACGCCCTTCAGCACTTTCTGGGGCGGCTTCCGCGCCGATGCCTTCTGGGGCCCGATGGCCTTCCGCGTGTCCTACACGCAGATCGGCTCGGCCGCGGCCTGGCGTAACCCCTACGGTATCTTCATAGGCTACAACAAGATGCAGTCGCTGGACTTCAACCGGGCCGGCGAAATGGCCGTGACCGCTGGCGCCAGCTACGATTTCAAGGGCGCTGGTCTTCCCGGCGTGATCTTCCTCGCGACGGCGACCTACGGCGGCAACTCGGTCAATCCCCAGACGCACATGTCGCTATCCAACAACTGGGAATACGACCTCGAACTGGCCATCAAGGGCGACGCCCTGCCGAACGCGCCGGGTTGGCTGAAGCCGTTCAATCTGCGCAACCGCGTCGCCTTCGTGGATCAGTACCTCAACAACACGGTCACCTCCTATACGGAGTACCGCGTGCAGCTGAACTACGAGCTGACCTGGAAGGGTCCGCGCCTTCGTCTGTAAAGGCGCTACTGTCGCCCCGAGCGGCGCGAAGCACCTAACGGAATGCCCAGACGACGACGAGCCCGGCGTGCGATCCCTTCGCTGCGCGCAGGACGACAAAAGAGACTTCTCGACGCTCCCTGGAGCGTTCACGCCTCGAGTGAATCTTTCGGGATTTCCGAGCGGGCGAGAATGTAATGCTGCACCTGTCAAGGCTCAGGATATGCTCACTTGACGTGACCCCCTTAGAAACTCCCCCGGAGAGGGGAAGCCAATGATGCGAACAGTGACGTCAGCTGGCAAGCCGGGCGGGCTGGCATTGGCCCTGCTCGCGATGGCGCCGGTGCAATCCGCCTTTGCGCAGGAAAGCGCACCGCCCGCGGAGGCACCGACGTCCCGGCTCGGCGTGGAACTGCAGCGCTTTCTCTACGATGAGGCGACAGCCGTCCTGCACCTGCGCAGCTACCTGTTCGACCGACAGAACCAGAGGCCTCCCAGCCTGGCCGCCGCCGTCACCGGCGGCTGGGTGGGCCTGCAGACAGGATGGTTCTACGACACGCTGCAGCTCGGCGCCGTCGGTTACACGACCCAACCCCTCTGGGCACCGCAGGGCCGTATCACCACCTCCGACGGCACGTCGCTTCTCAAGCGCGGTGGATACGGCTTCTTCACCCTGGGCCAGGCCTACGCCTCGGCCCGCTGGAATAGGCAGACGGCCACGGTCTTCCGGCAGATTGTCGACGAACTCGAGGTCAATCCACGCGACAATCGCGAGATCCCGCAGACGTTCGAGGCCTATGCGCTGCGCGGCGTGCTCGGACCGGTCAACTACTTCGCGGGCTACGTGGCCGCCATGAAACCCCGCGACGCCTCCGCCTTCATCAACATGGGCCAAGCAGCCGGCGCGTCGCACGTGAACAAGGGCATGGGCCTCTTCAGCGTGAAGTACGGCGACATGAACGAGGTGCAGGTCCGCGCTTCGACGTATTATGTCCCGGATATTCTGTGGTCGAGCTACGCCGATGTCGGCGGCACGATCAAGGTGAACGGGGATTTGCGCGTGCAGCTCGCCGGCCAGTTCGCCGTGCAGGGCAGCAACGGCATGAACCTCCTCACCGGCCAGCCCTTCAGCACCTTCTGGGGCGGCTTCCGCGCCGATGCGTTCTGGGGCCCGATGGCCTTCCGCGTCTCATATACCCAAATCGGCTCGGCCGCGGCCTGGCGCAACCCATACGGCATCTTCATCGGCTACAACAAGATGCAGTCGCTGGACTTCAACCGGGCCGGCGAGATGGCGGTGACGGCGGGCGCCAGCTACGACTTCAAGGGCGTGGGCCTGCCGGGTTTCGTCTTCCTCGCGACGGCGACCTACGGCGGCAACTCGGTCAATCCCCAGACGCACGCGTCGCTGTCCAACAACTGGGAGTACGATCTCGAACTGGCCATCAGGGGCGACGCCATGCCGAACGCGCCCGATTGGCTGAAACCGTTCAATCTGCGCAACCGCGTCGCCTTCGTTGACCAGTACCTCGACAATACGGTCACCTCCTATACGGAGTACCGCGTGCAGCTGAATTACGAGCTGACCTGGAAAGGTCCGCGCCTGCGAAAGTGACGGCACTCTTGCTGGGTTATCGTCGTGCTGAGCGCAGCGAAGGACCTAGCCGAGCGACCAGACGGCTACTTTGCTTGCGTGAGATCCTTCGCTTCGCTCAGGATGACAAAAGCTAGACGACCAGCGCGCTGCGCATCTCGGCGATGTCGGCGTCGGAATAGCCGGCTTCCTTCAGCACCTCGTCGGTATGCTGGCCGAGCGTCGCCGGCGGGCGGTCGATCGAGCCGCCGCCATGTTCCAGCCGGAAGCCCGAGCCGACGACCTTGATCGGTCCATGCTCGGTCTCGACCGTCTGCAGCACCGTGCGGTGCTTGAAGAGGTCGAGCTGCGCGGTCTCGGGGATGCTGTGCACGCGGCCGGCCGGCACGTCGGCCTTGGCGAACCGCTCGATCCAGACCCCCGAATCCTCGGTCTTCATCGCCCCTTCGACGATTTCGTGCAGGGCAGTGTTGTTGGCGATGCGCGTGCCCCAGTCGACGAAGCGCGGATCGTCCAGCACCTCTTCGTGGCCCAGCACCTTCATCAGGCGCTTGAACTGCGGATCGGTCATGACGGCCAGCACGATCCAGCCGTCCTTCGTCTTGAAGAGATTGCCCGTGGGCTTGCGCGTCACCGACAGGTTGGCGGCCTGACCGTGGACGCGGCCGGTCATCAGATGCTCGGTGAACTGCTGGGCGAGATAGCCCATCACGGAGTCGATCATGGCGACGTCGACGAGCTGGCCCTTGCCGGTATGCGTGCGCTGGTACAGCGCCGACGCGATGCCCAGCGCCGCGGTCGCGCCCGACATCACGTCGGCACCGGCGAAACCCACGCGTGTGGGGCCATTGTTCTCGAAGCCGGTGATCGACATCAGGCCGGACATGGCCTGGATCATGCCATCGAAGGCTGCGGTCTTGGACTCAGGGCCGACCTGCCCGAAGCCCGACACGGCGCAGTAGATCAGCTTCGGATTGATCTTCTTCAGCGTCTCGTAACCGATGCCGAGCTTGTCCATCACGCCCGGCCGGAAATTCTCGACGACCACGTCCGCGGTCTCGACCAGGCGCTTGACGACCTCGATCGCCTTGGGCTGCTTGAGATCGAGCGTGATCGAGCGCTTGTTGCCGTTCACCGCGACCCAGGGCGCCGCCAGGCCGCGCTTCTCCCAGTCGTTGGACCGGGTGCCGAAGCGCATGTCGTCGCCTTCGCGCGACTCGATCTTGACCACGTCGGCGCCGAGCAGGGCGAGCTGGTAGGAGCTGTAGGGCCCCGCCAGTACGCGCGTGAAATCGACGACCTTTACGCCCGTAAACGGCTTGCTCATGTCACTCCTACGCCACGCCCGCCTGCTTGCGCTGGTTGAGCGCGACCTGCTTCACCTTGTCGAATTCGGCACGCCGCTTGGCGACCTCTTCGGGGCTCATGCGCTCGATGTTGTTGTAGTCGTTCTTCCAATCCCCGTCTTCGGTCCAGCGCAGCGGCGACTGAACCGTCGTGCGCGGGCCGACGGCGCTTTCCAGCACCTTCAACGCCAGATCGAGCGTGAAGCGCTGGGTATCGGGCTCGTGCGGCTTGCCGCAGGAATTGCCGAGCGGGAAATCGCTGAACAGGAAGCGGGGCACGCCCACCCATTCGACGATGTCCTTCGCCGCTCCCATCACCACGGTGGGTATGCCGTTCCGTTCCAGATATCGTGCGACCAGACTCACGGTCTGGTGACAGACGGGTCATGTAGGGACGAGCAACGCGGCGTCGACCTGGTCCTGCCGGCAGCGCGCCAGGATCTCGGGCGCATCGGTTTCGAGAGTGACGCGCTGGCTGCGGTTGGTCGGCGCGCCGTGGAAACGGGCCGCCAGCTTGAAACGACCCTCCCGGGCAAACTCGCGCATCAGCGGCAGCGGGAACCAGGTGTTGCTGTCGGTCGCCGTCGTGTGCTTGCGGTCGTAGCCGATGTGGGAAATGCGGGTGTCGTGATCCTCGGACGTATCGCCCGAATAGACCGAATAGAACTTGGCGGCGGCATTGTAGAGCGCACCGGGGCCCTGATCGCCCTTGTCCGGCTGGTACGGCGCCGCCGTGGAGATCAGCGCCAGGGTGCTGTCCTTCAACGGCTTCTTCAGCGGCTGGAAGGGCGAGTCGGTGTAGTGCGCCCAGCGGTAGGGATTGTCGTATCCCAAGGCGAGGTAATACTCGCGGGTGCGGCGCATGTATTCGAGCGGGGTGTCGAATTCCGGCGCAAAGTTCATCGTGTCGACCATGACCGAAAACTGAGCGTTGGGGCGTGCGAAGTCAAACGAGCAGACGCCGGTGTTCGCATGACGATATGTCGGGCAGGCAGGACAAAGCCGGCGTTCCAGCCATTGGGAAACCTGACCCCGATGTAACCGCCCGGCCATAGTGCCGCCCAACTCCCTCGCGCTATATATGAAACGACACCGGACAGGCTGGGGAGCGCACCGCATGGCGATCAAACGGCGCAGCATATTGGCAGGCGGCGCGGCCCTTTGGGTCGGCGCGCCGGCGATTCTGCGGGCCCAGAGCCCGGCAGCTCCCGCTGCGGGCGCTAAGGCTGCGGCGGATGCGATCCATGTCAGTCACGGTTTCGCCATGCACGGCGAGCCCAAGTACAAGGCCGACGCCGGCCCGCCCGATTATGTGAACCCCAGCGCCCCCAAGGGCGGCAGCGTCCGGTTGGGCGCCCGCGGCACCTTCGATTCGCTGCACCCCTTCATCGTGAAGAGCGTCCCGGCCGCCGGCATCACCCAGCTCTGGGACACGCTGTGCTGGAATTCGCGGGACGAGGCCTCGACCGAGTACGGCCTGATCGCCGAGACCATCGAATGGCCCGAGGACCGGTCGTGGGCCGCCTTCACCCTCCGGCCGCAGGCACGCTGGCACGACGGCAGCCCGATCACGGTCCAGGACGTGATCTTCTCGCTCGACATCCTGAAGTCGAAGGGCCTGCCGAACTATGCCTTCTACTACAACGACGTGCTGAAGGCCGAGAAGGTCGGCGACCGCAAGGTGAAGTTCACCTTCCGCGACAACACCAACAAGGAGCTGCCGCTAATCATCGGCCAGCTCCCGATCCTGCCCTCCAAATGGTGGGCCAGCCGCGACTTCGAGAAGGTTTCGCTCGAGCCCGCGCTCGGCAGCGGCCCCTACAAGGTCGACTCCTTCGATGTCGGCCGCTCAATCGCCTATCGCCGCGTCGACGACTGGTGGGCGAAGGATCTCTGGATGAATCGCGGCCGCAACAACTTCGACGTCGTCCGCTACGAATATTATCGCGACGTCACCGTCCAGTTCGAGGCCTTCAAGGGCGGCGACCTCGACATGCGCCAGGAGAACATCGCGCGGAACTGGGCGACGGCCTATGACATCCCGGCGGTGCGCGACGGCCGCATCCAGCGCGCCGAGATTCCGCACGAACTGCCGACCGGCATGCAGTGCTTCGCCTTCAACACGCGCCGCGACTATTTCAAGGACAGGCGTGTGCGCGAGGCGATCTCGACGATGTTCGACTTCGCCTGGGCGAACAAGAACCTGTTCTACGGCATGTACAAGAGGAACATCTCGTTCTTCGGGAACTCGGAGCTCGCCTCTTCGGGGCTGCCGACGGCCGCCGAACTGAAGTACCTCGAACCCCTGCGCGGCAAGATCCCGGAAGAGGTCTTCACCAAGGAGTTCGTGCTGCCGGAGACCGACGGGACCGGCAATGTCCGCGACCTCGCGCGCAAGGCGCTGGCCCTCCTGAAGGAAGCCGGCTGGGAGATCAAGGACGGCAAGATGACGGAGACGAAGACGGGCCGGAAGCTCGCCTTCGAGATGCTCCTGGGCGACGCCAGCTTCGAGCGCGTCGTCCTGCCCTACAAGCAGAACCTCGAGCGCATCGGCATCGACATGACCGTGCGGACGGTCGACACCGCGCAGTTCAAGCGCCGCGAGGACGAGTTCGACTTCGACATGATGGTGGACGGCTTCGGCCAGTCGCTGTCCCCGGGCAACGAGCAACGCGACTTCTGGGGCTCGACCGCTGCCGACAGCAAGGGCAGCCGCAACACGATCGGCATCAAGGATGCCGCGATCGATTCCCTCATCGAGACGCTGATCGGCGCGCCCGACCGCGAAAGCCTGATCAACGTCACGCGCGCGCTCGACCGCGTGCTGCTGTGGAGCAGCTTCGTCGTGCCCAACTGGCACAGCAACACCGCCTACGTCGCCTACTGGAACCGGTTCGGCCGGCCGGCCAAGAGCGCCAAATACGCTCCGGTCGCCTTCGATACCTGGTGGATCGACGAGGCCAAGGACCGCGCCCTGCAGCGCGACAGGAAATAGGCGTCCGCCCACTCCATGATCGCCTATATCCTGCGCCGTCTCATGCTGGTGGTGCCGACCCTGTTCGGCATCATGGTGGTCAACTTCTTCATCATCCAGGCCGCCCCCGGCGGCCCGGTCGAGCAGATGCTGTCCCAGATCCAGGGCACCGCGGTCGACGCCACGGAACGCTTCTCCGGCAGCTCGAGCGGCGGCGAGACGCTGCGCAAAGGCGGCCAGGACTCGGGCAGCGGCACCTATCGCGGCGCGCGCGGCCTGCCGCGCGACCTGATCGAGCGCATCGAGAAGATGTACGGCTTCGACAAGCCGATGGGCGAGCGCTTCGTGCTGATGATGAAGAACTACCTCGTCTTCGATTTCGGCGAGAGCTTCTTCCGCAACAAGCGGGTCGTCGACCTCATCATCGAGAAGATGCCGGTGTCGATCTCGCTCGGACTCTGGACGACGCTGCTGATCTACATGGTGTCGATCCCGCTCGGAATCGCCAAGGCGGTACGCGACGGCTCGCGCTTCGACGTCTCGACCTCGACCACCCTTATCGTGCTGAACGCCATCCCGGGGTTCCTGTTCGCGCTCCTGCTCGTCGTGCTGTTCGCCGGCGGCGGCTATTTCAAGTGGTTCCCCCTGCGCGGTCTCGTCTCCGACGACTGGAGTTCGCTCGGGCCGATCGACAAGGTGCTCGACTATTTCTGGCACATGGCGCTGCCGATCGGCGCCATGGTGATCGGCGGCTTCGCCACGCTGACCTTCCTCACGAAGAATTCCTTCCTCGAGGAGATCCACAAGCAATATGTGCTGACCGCCCGCGCCAAGGGCCTGGTCGAGCGCCGCGTGCTCTACGGTCACGTCTTCCGCAACGCCATGCTGATCGTGATCGCGGGCTTTCCCGCCGCCTTCGTGGGCGTGCTGTTCACCGGCTCGCTGCTGATCGAGGTGATCTTCTCGCTCGACGGGATCGGCCTGCTGGGCTTCGAGGCGGCGCTCAACCGCGACTATCCGATCATGTTCGGCACGCTCTACTTCTTCGGCCTGATCGGCCTCGTCATGGGGATCCTGGGCGACATCATGTACACCGTGGTCGACCCCCGGATCGATTTCGAGGGACGTTCCTGATGAACCCGATGAACCGGCGCCGGCTCGCGGCGTTCCGCTCCAGCAAGCGCGGCATGATCTCGCTCGCGGTCTTCGGGCTGCTGTTCTTCGTCTCGCTGTTCGCCGAGTTCCTGGCCAACAACAAGCCGATCCTCATCCGCTACGACGGCGCCTTCTACTCGCCGATGGTGAGGGACTATCCCGAGACGACCTTCGGCGGCGATTTCCCGACCAACACCGTCTATTCCGACCCGGAAGTGCAGAAGCTGATCGAGGCGAAGGGCTGGATCCTGTGGCCGCCAATTCCCTACAGCTACGACACGGTGCTGAAGGGCGAAGGGCGCACGACCCTGCAGCCGCCCTCGCGGCAACACTGGCTGGGCACCGACGACAGCGGCCGCGACGTGATGGCCCGGCTGATCTACGGCTTCCGCATCTCCGTCCTGTTCGGCCTGGTCCTCACCCTGGCCAGCACGGTGATCGGCATCGCCGCCGGCGCGGTGCAGGGCTATTTCGGCGGCGTGGTCGATCTCCTGATGCAGCGCTTCCTCGAGATCTGGTCGAGCATGCCGACCCTGTATCTGCTGATCATCCTGGCGAGCTTCATCCAGCCGGGCTTCTGGGTCCTGCTGGGTATCATGCTGCTGTTCAGCTGGATGGCCCTGGTCGGGCTGGTGCGCGCCGAATTCCTGCGCGGACGCAACTTCGACTATGTCCGCGCGGCCCGGGCGCTGGGTATGATGGATGCGCGCATCATGTTCCGGCACATCCTCCCCAATGCGATGACGGCGAGCCTCACCTTCCTGCCCTTCATCCTGGCGGGTTCGGTCACGACGCTGACCTCGCTCGACTTCCTGGGCTTCGGCCTGCCGGTGGGCTCGCCCTCGCTCGGCGAGCTGCTGCTGCAGGGCAAGAACAACCTGAATGCCCCGTGGCTGGCCTTCACCGGCTTCTTCGTGATCGCCCTCATGCTGTCGCTGCTGGTGTTCATCGGCGAGGCGGTGCGCGACGCCTTCAACCCGCGCAAGGTGCTGGCGTGAGCGACCCTCTCCTGCTCGAGGTCAAGGACCTCTCCGTCAACTTCGGCACCGGCGACAAGGCGGTGCGCGCGGTGCGCGGCGTCAGCTTCGACATCCGGCGCGGCGAGACCGTCGCACTGGTGGGCGAATCGGGCTCCGGCAAGTCGGTCACGGCGCTGTCGGTGCTGCAGCTCCTGGCCTACCCGGCGGCCAGCCATCCCACGGGGAGCATCCGCTTCCAGGGCAAGGAACTGGTCGGCGCCTCGACGCGAGAACTGCTGTCGGTGCGCGGCAACCGGATCTCGATGATCTTCCAGGAGCCGATGACCTCGCTCAACCCGCTGCACACGATCGAGCGGCAGGTGAACGAGGTGCTGATCCTGCACAAGGGCCTGTCGCGCGAGGCGGCGCGCAAGCGCACGCTCGAACTGCTCGAACAGGTCGGCATTCCCGACGCCGCCAATCGCCTCGACGCCTACCCGCACCAGCTCTCGGGCGGCCAGCGCCAGCGCGTGATGATCGCCATGGCGCTCGCCAACGAGCCCGACCTGCTGATCGCCGACGAGCCCACCACGGCGCTCGACGTCACCATCCAGGCGCAGATCCTGAAGCTGCTGAAATCGCTGCAGGCGCGCTACGGCATGGCGCTGCTCTTCATCACCCACGACCTCGGCATCGTGCGCAAGATGGCCGACCGCGTGTGCGTGATGACCAAGGGCCAGATCGTCGAGCAGGGCCCGGTGGACGAGGTCTTCGACCGGCCGCAGCACAGCTACACTCAGCATCTGCTCTCCGCCGAGCCCAAGGGCCGTCCCGCGGCCGCGGATCCCGCCGCGCCCGAAATCCTGCGGCTCGACGATCTCAAGGTGCATTTCCCGATCCGGCGCGGCGTGATGCGCCGCACGGTCGGCCACGTGAAGGCGGTCGACGGCGTCAGCCTGGCGCTGCGTGAGGGCCACACGATCGGCCTGGTCGGCGAATCGGGATCGGGCAAGACGACGCTTGGCCTCGCCCTGCTGCGCCTCGAACGCAGCGAAGGCGGCATCCAGTTCGACGGCCGCGAGCTGCAGGGGCTCGGCCAGCGCGAGCTGCGGCCGATCCGCCGCGAGATGCAGATCGTCTTCCAGGATCCGTTCAGCTCGCTCAGCCCGCGCATGTCGGTGGGCGAGATCGTGGGCGAAGGGCTGGAAGTCCACGGTATCGGCACGAAGCAGGAGCGCAGCACCCTGATCGACCAGGTGCTGCGCGAAGTCGGCCTCGATCCGTCGAGCCGCGAACGCTACCCGCACGAATTCTCCGGCGGCCAGCGCCAGCGCATCTCGATCGCCCGCGCCCTCGTCCTGAAGCCGCGGCTGATCGTGCTCGACGAGCCGACCTCGGCGCTCGACATGAGCGTCCAGGCCCAGATCGTCGACCTGCTGCGCGACCTCCAGCAACGGCACAAGCTTGCCTATCTTTTCATCAGCCACGACCTCAAGGTCGTACGGGCCCTGGCCGACGAGGTCGTCGTCCTGCGTCATGGCAAGGTGGTCGAGCGCGGACCGGCGAGGCAGATCTTCGAGGCGCCCCAGACGCCTTACACGCAGGCGCTGATCGCCGCGGCCTTCAATCTCGAAGCGATCGGCGGCGACGGCCGGACCGTCGCCTCCTGATCGCCCGGAAAAAGCGAACGGGGCTCGACCCCGCGAGTCCGCGCCAGTAAAAGACCGAATGACCGCCGCTATTGCCTATCTCAGCCGTGATACCGACGGCATCCACTGGAAGAAGGTCCTCGAAGCGGGCCTTGGTCCCCTCGATTTCCGCACCCGGGACAATCTCGGCAACAAGGACGAGATCGACGTCGTCCTCGCCTGGAAGCCCGATCGCGGCCTGATCGCCTCCTTCCCCAACGTGAAGCTGATCGTGTCGCTGGGCATGGGTGTCGACCACCTGCTGGCCGACGACCAGCTTCCCGCCGGCGTGCCGATCACGCGCATCATGGACGACGGTCTGGTCGGCCAGATGAGCGAGTACGCCATCTACTGGGCGCTGCGCCATCATCGCGACATCGACAAGTACGCGGCGAGCCAGCAGGCCAAGCGGTGGAAGCCCGAGGACTTCATCGACACCATCGATCGCCGCATCGGCATCACCGGCCTCGGCACCATCGGCCAGGACACGGCCGAGAAGTTCGCGGCGCTCGGCTTTCCGACCGCCGGCTGGAGCCGCACGCAGAAGAGCCTGCCCGGCGTCGAGACGTTCCACGGCCCGGACGGGCTGGCGGCCTTCCTCGCCCGCACCGACATCCTGGTGAACGTGCTGCCGCTCACGCGCGACACCAAGGGGCTGCTCGACGCCAAGCTGTTCGCGGCGCTCCCGAAGGGTGCCTACCTGATCAACATGGGACGCGGCGGGCACGTGGTCGATGACGACCTGCTAGCCGCGATCGATTCGGGCCATCTCTCCGGCGCCGCGCTCGACGTGTTCAACACCGAGCCGCTGCCCGAGAGCCATCCCTACTGGACCCACCCCAAGGTCAAGGTGACGCCGCACATCGCCGGCGCCACCAACCCGCGCACCGCCTCGCCCGGCGTGATCGAGAACATCAAGCGGATGCGGGCCGGCCAACCGCTGATCAACACGGTCGACCCGGTCACAGGGTACTGAGACACCGTAACAAAATCCGTCGTCTCGACCAGAGCCGCGCATCGCGCGGCGGCGTGGAGAGACCTTCTCTCAACGATCTGCCGCCTTTTGGCGGAGAGGAGATCTCTCCGCTCCGCACCTTCGATGCTTCGGTCGAGATGACGGGCTCTGCTTTCTACTTCCCGAACCGGTCGGCGATGGTGCGGTAGATCGCGCGGGCGACCTGCGCTTCGCCGCCCTCGGGCCGGCCCGGCCGGCTGCTGTTGTTCCAGGCCATCATGTCGAAATGCGCCCACGGCACGTCGTCGGGCACGAACTCCTTGAGGTAGAGCGCGGCGGTGATCGCGCCGCCAAAGGCGCCGGCCGAGACGTTGTTGATGTCGGCCACCTTGCTGTCGAGCATGCGCCGATAGGCCGGGAAGAGCGGCATCCGCCACATCGGATCGGTCACCGCCTCGCCTGCAGCGATCAGGGAATTGGCGAGCTTGTCATCGTTGCAGAACAGCGCCGGCAGGTCCGGCCCCAGCGCCACGCGCGCCGCGCCCGTCAGGGTCGCGCAATCGATCATCATCGCGGGCTTCTCGGAAGCGCCTTCGGCCAGCGCATCGCACAGGATCAGCCGGCCTTCGGCATCGGTGTTGCCGATCTCGACGGTGATGCCCTTGCGCGTCGTGATCACGTCCATCGGCCGGAAGGCGTTGCCCGACACCGAATTCTCGACTGCCGGCACCAGCACACGCAGCCGCACCGGCAGGCCCGTCGCCATGATCATAGACGCCACCGCCAGCACGGTCGCGGCGCCGCCCATGTCCTTCTTCATCATCAGCATGCCGGCCGCCGGCTTGAGATCGAGGCCGCCGGTGTCGAAGCACACGCCCTTGCCCACCAAGGTCACCTTCGGATGGCTCGCCTTGCCCCAGGTGAGATCGATCAGCCGCGGCGCGCGCGTCGAGGCGCGGCCGACCGCATGGATCGTCGGATAGTTCTGCTTCAGCAGCTCGTCGCCCGCGATGACCTTGATCTTCGCCTTGTGCGCCTTGGCGAGATCCTGCGCCGCCGCGGCCAGTTCGGCCGGTCCCATGTCGGAAGATGGCGTGGTGATGAGGTTCCGCGCCATCGAGATCGCCTCGACGGTCGCCGTCGCCCGCTTCCTGTCGACATCGGCGGGCCACACGAAGCGCGGGCCGGGCTTGGCCTTGGTCGCGCGATAGCGGTCGAACTTCCAGGCGCCCAGTCCGATGGCCACGACGACGTCGGTCATCGAGACCGGGGCGGTCTCCCCCTCCAGGCGCCATGTCGCGACCGGCAGCTTCGACGTGAGGCCGCCGAAATCCCACAGGGTCGGTGCATCGGGAATCACAAGCACTGCACCGGAAGCCTTGCCGTCGTCGCCCGGCAGCACGACGACGTCGCCCGCCGATCCGCCGATACCCAGCGACTCGATCCAGCCACGATGGGCTGCCGATTGCTCCTTGAGCCAGGGGCGCCAGTTCGAACGACCCACAAACTGCAGGGGCAAGGAGGAAGAAGAACGGTCGACGAACGGCAGCGACATGGCCATGCTCACAATCATCATAGAGAATGGTTAACATTGCCGGCCAAACTCCATGGCTGGCAAGGAGGGCGTACATGGCCGAATTCACCGTCGTGATCGGCAACAAGAACTATTCGTCGTGGTCGCTGCGCGGCTGGCTGATGGCCAGGATCGCCGGCATCGAGTTCGACGAGATCGTGGTGCCGCTCGACAGGCCTGAGACGCAGGCGGCAATCCGCAAGCACTCGCCGTCAGGGCGCGTGCCGGTGTTGCTGCATCGCGGTCTCGCGGTGTGGGACTCTCTCGCCATCGCCGAGTACCTGAACGACCTCAAGCCCGAGGTCGGTCTGTGGCCACCCTCAGCCGCCGCGCGTGCCCATGCCCGCTCGATTTCCGCCGAAATGCATTCGAGCTTTGCCGATCTGCGCGACAACATGCCGATGAACATCCGCGCTTCCTATCCGGGCAAGGGCATGACGCCCGGCGTGCGGGCGGACATCGAGCGCGTCACCTTCCTCTGGCGCGACTGCCGCAAGCGCTTCGCCGGCGCTTTCCAGAAGGACGAGGGATTCCTGTTCGGTACGTTCGGCGCTGCCGACGCGATGTTCGCGCCCGTGGTGACCCGCTTCAAGACCTACAGCGTCACGCTCGACAGCGACGCGGACGCCTACTGCACGGCCGTGCTGGCGCAGCCGGCCATGAAGGAATGGATGGATGCCGCCGAGCACGAGCCCTGGCTGATCGACAAGTACGAGTTCAAGTAGTCGACGGGGCGTCCTCGGCACGCTCCTCCAGCCTCTCCTCCGGCGTCATGAACATGCGCCACCGCCGGGCTGCGACGCCCAGGCTGCGGCGGCTGGAATAAACGGCGAGCAGAGGCGCCAGCAGCAGGCCCGTGACCACGGGCAGCAGCCAGGTGAGGAACGAGGGCGCCCAGTAGCCCATGACCACCACGGCGGCCGCGCCCAGCGCCACCTGACCGCCGTGGCGTCCCAACGCAAGCGCCCAGGACATTCCACGCTCGCCGCGCGCCTGAGGCGGCCAGCCCACCGCGCGGCCGGCCAGGATGCCCAGCATGAAAAGCGAGTGGAACAGCATCATCACCGGCGCCAGCAGCGCAGAGAACAAGGTCTCCAGCACGACGCTGCCCATCAGCGCCAGGCGTCCGCCATAGGCCGGCGCGGGGGCGCGCAGGGAAAGCAGCAGCGCCAGCAGCTTGGGCAGGAACAGCAGCAGGGTCGTCACGAGCAGCAGCGCATGCACGTGGCCGGTATTGTATTGCGGCCAGTTGGGAAACAGCGATGGCGCGTTGCCGAAATAGACGGGGCCGACGATCTCGTGCTCCAGCACGATCGCGGCGCTGAGCAGGAGCGATCCCAGCCACAGCGGGGAAGCGAGGTAACCCATGATGCCCATCACGAGATGCAAACGGCTCATCCAATGCAGGCCGCGCGTGAAGACCAGCCGGGCATGCTGCAGGTTGCCCTGCATCCAGCGGCGGTCGCGCACCGCGTAATCGACGACATTCGTGGGCAGTTCCTCGAAGCTGCCGTCCAGGTTCGGCAGGCTCCAGACGAACCAGCCGGCACGACGCATGAACGCGGCCTCGACGAAATCGTGACTCAGGATCTCGCCGCCAAAGGGGGCGCTGCCCTTGAGCACCGGCAGGCGGCAATGCTCGGAAAAGGCCGCGACGCGGATGATCGCGTTATGGCCGTAATAGTTGGCCTCGCTCATCTGCCAGAAGGCATGGCCCGTCGCGACCATGCTGCCATAGACGCGCGAGGAGAATTGCAGGACACGCGCGAACAAGGTCTCCTGGCCCATCGCCACGGCATGGGTCTGGATGATGCCGGTGCGCGGGCTCGCCTCCATCAGCGCGGCCAGGCGAACCATCGTGTCGCCCGACATCACGCTGTCGGCGTCGAACACGATCATATGGTCGAACCGCGCGCCATGGGTGTCGAGCCAGTCGGCAATGTTGCCGGCCTTGCGTCCGACGTTCCGGCTGCGCCGGCGCCAGTGGAGCCGCTCGCCGATGCCCAGCCGCTCGCGCAGCACTTCGATGCCCGCCGCTTCCTCGGCGGCGATCGCGTCGTTGGTCGTATCGCTCAGCACGAACAGTTCGAACGCATTCGACTGGCCGGTCGCCTCCAGCGAGCGCCAGGTCGTCGCCAACCGCGCGAAGACCTCGTCCGGCGACTCGTTGTAGACCGGTACCAGGATCGCGGTGCGTTCGTGCAGGGTCGGGACACTGCCGTCGCCGGCATCGTCACCCGGCCCCCGCCGCCGCAGCGAGAGCGGATGCAGACCGAAGCTCTTGAGCAGGAAGCCCGCGATCGCCGTCCAGAAGGACAGCGCGATCCAGCCGAAGCTCAGCGCGAACACCGCGAGTAGGGCGATCGCCAGACCATAGGGGACCTGAGGTCCCAGGGCGGTGGCGAGAAGATGCACGCCGCCGGCGGTCGTCACCAGCACGAGGATGGCCAGGAAGAATCGCCGCCAGCCGGCTCGCCCGGCATGGCGGTCGAGATTCCAAAGCGTTTCGGGGCCGGTGCGTTCCATAGGGGCGCTCTCTGCAGACAAGTTCAAATCAGGGCCGGATCTGCCCGGCGAAAGTCTCGCTCACCCGATCTCCCTCTGCGGTCAGGAAGGCGCGGATATCGGCGGTCCGGCGGCCCTCCAGCTCGACATCGATGAACAGACGCCGATTGGTGGAGCCCGGCGGCTGGTCGATCTCGGTCCGCAGCAGCTTGCCGCCGTTGACCTCTACGTTCGATGCGACGAGCCGTTCCTCTTTCAGGGTGGGCAAAGTGTCGCCCTCGAACTCGACGACCAGACGGCGCGCCTTGTTGTTCCCCTCGATCGGCGCCTGCCGCGTCGCCACCACCCTGGCGTCACGGGCGAGGGCGGGCTCGTCGCCCAGAGCGGAGAGGCGATAGCGGTATTCCAGTGCCTGGCCCTTCGCGACAGGCCAGCGCGATACCCAGAAGGCCACGATGTTGTCGTGATATTCCGACGGCGTCGGGATCTCCACGAGGCGCACCTCGCCTTCGCCCCAGTCGCCCTTGGGCTCGACCCACAGAGAGGGACGGGTCTGATACTTGGCGACGCCGTCCTGGTAGCGGTCGAAGCGGCGCTCACGCTGCTGCAGCCCGAACCCGCGCGGATTGTTGTCGACGAACGAGGAGACCTGCAGCGAACCGGGATTGCCAAGCGGGCGCCAGATCCGTTCGCCCGTGCCGGTCAGCAACGCGAGGCCATCGGAATCATGGACCTCGGGTCGGAAGTCGTCGCGCCAGGGACCGGATTTGCCGGACAGAAACATGCTGGTGAGCGGCGCGATGCCCAGCATCGAAACGCCGTGGCGCATGAAGAGACGCGCATCGACATCGACCGTGGTGCGCGCGCCGGGCGTCACGGTGAAGACATAGGCGCCGCTGGCCCCCGGCGATTCGAGCAGCGCGTAGATCGTCAGCGTCCTGTCCCCCGGCGCCGGTTCGACCAGCCAGAACTCGCGGAATTCGGGAAACTCCTCCGAACGGGCCTGGGCGGTATCGATCGCCAGCCCGCGCGCCGAGGCGCCATAGGCGTGATCCTTGCCGATCGGGCGGAAATAGCTGGCGCCGAGGAAAGCGATGACCTCGTCGAACTTCTGGCCATTAAACGGGTAGGTCACTTTGAAGCCGGCGAATCCGACCTGGGCGGGGGGCGTCGTCGTGCCGAAGTCGAACATCTCGGGCGAGGCCGACAAGGCCGTCGCCGCCCCTGCCGATTCCGCCGTGCCGTTGCGCGTGATGACGTACATCTTCACGGGCGTCTGGTAGAGGAAGCCGGTCGGAAAGAATTCTACGCGAAACTTCCCGCCGCCCTCGCGCCACAGGACGGAGTCCGGCCGATAGCGAATGCCGCGATACGTGTCGTACCCGAGCTTCGCCGTGTCCGGGACGGGCGCTTCCTTTGCATAGGCCTGCGCCGCCGAAAGCCGCGCGCGCTCGATCAGCTTGTCGAAAAATCCCTGGGCGTGAGCCGACGAAAAACCGGGGATCATGAAGACGACGAGCAGCGTGACCAATCGAACCACGGCATCCCTCATACGGACCAAGTCTAGGACTTGCCGCAACGCAACATGGGCGCGAGCGGTTGCCACTCCCGAGACGAGCGCAGCATTCCGGTCCGGATCGTTCGCCACGGTACATGATCAGGGCGTGACGATATTTCTGGAACGAGAATCCCCGACGGCACGTTGCCGCCGCGCGATCAATCATGCACGGCGTTCTGCCGAGGACGAGATCGTCGAGGGAGAACCACACGATGTCCGACACTTCTCAAGCTCATGAAAACAGGAACGCGAAGCCGGATTTCGGCGCGGCTGTATCCGAAATAAAGACGGCTCTGACCGGCAAAGCCGAGGAGCTGGCCGGGCGTTCTACCGAAACGGGCGCCGCCGCCGTGTCGGCGCTCGGCAAGACCGCCGCGACGCTCGCGGGCTCGCTCGAGGAGCAATCGCCGGCCGTCGCCGACTATGTGCGCTCGACCGGACAGCGGATCGACCGCCTGGCCGACGACCTTCGCGACAAGTCTGCGGGCGAGCTGCTGACGATGGCGACGGATTTCGGCAAGCGCCAGCCGCTGGCCCTGCTGGCCGGCTCCGCCATCGTTGGGTTCGCGCTCGCGCGCATCGTGAAAGCTGGGATCGGCGCCTCCACCGAAACGGCCGGACCGCGGGCGAATGAGCCCAATGTCGGCCGCATCGACGTCTAGGAGGGCTGCATGAACACCCAGGAAAGGCCCGGCGTCGTCGGTCTCGTGACGGACGCCCTCGGCCGCAGCGCCGACCTGATACAGACGGAAATCCGTCTGGCCCGCGTCGAGATCGGCGAGAAGGCAGATGCTCTTCGCACCAGTGTCGTCAGCGGCCTCGTGATGATGCTCGTCGGAACCGTCTTTATCATCGGCGCTCTCATTCTCGTCCTGCAGGCTCTCGTCGCCGCGCTCATCGAAGGCGGCGTGGCGCCTGCACTGGCGATCCTGATCGTCGCCGGCGGTTCCGCCGTGGGCGGCATCATCGTCCTGCTCGCCGGCAAGAAGACGATCGGCGCCGTCGACCCCACCCCTACCCGTACCATCACGTCCCTGCAGAGCGATGCTCGCATGGCGAAGGAGAGCCTGACATGAGAGAGAGCGCCCAACTGCAACGCGAAGCCGAAGCCCAGCGCGCCGGCCTGTCCAACACCCTCGGCCAGCTGCGCGAAGGCATGACGACGTCGGCCCTGTCGACCGAGCTGGTCGGCGTGCTGCGCGACAGCAGCCTGTCGGTGGTGAAGAGCCTGGCCGAATCGGCCCGGACCAATCCGGGGGCCGCCCTGCTGATCGGCGCGGGCCTGACGATGATGCTGACACGCACCACCGGCGCCGACGTGATGTCGAGCGCGACCTCGGCGCTGAAGGCCGCGACAGCCGTCGGCACCGATGCCGCCGTCGCTGCGGCCGGCAGCGTGAAGAATGCGGCCGGAGCCGCCGCCGACACCGCGCGTTCGATGGCGGGTCAGGCGAGCGACAAGGTTGCCGGGGTGACGGACAAGGTCACCGGCATGGTGAGCGACACCGCCGCGTCGCTGAAGGACCGGGCCGCGGGCACCGCCGACGCGTTGCGTGGCAAGGCCGACGAACAGCTCGACCAGGCCAAGCACCTGATGGAAGACGGCAAGCATACGGCCGAGCATCTCGGCGAGGATGCCACCAAGCTCGCCTCCGACACGCGTCAGGCCGTCTCCAAGCTCCTGGAAGAGCAGCCGATCCTGGTCGCGGCGATGGGCGCGGCGCTGGGAGCGATCTTCGGCGCGGCGCTGCCGGTCTCCCAGGCCGAGCGCAGCGTGCTCGGAAAGGTCGGCGCCCAGGCGATCGACAAGGGCCGCGAGGTCCTCGAGACGGCGAAGGACACGGTGACCGACGAGATCGCCGGCGCGCATCTCGGCGAGAAGGTCGAGGGCATGGCGGGCAAGCTGGTCGACTCGATGGTGCCGACCTCACCCCGCCCGGCGTAGCTCTTTACGCACGCCCTACGCCAAACAGCAGGACGGCCGCCCCAAGGGCGGCCGTTTCTGCTTGCCGTTGCCGAGCCTCAGGAATTGGGCTTGGGCAGCGTGGTCGGGCTGATGCGCAGGATGGTGTAACCCACCTGCTCCAGCTTCACGGCCTCCGCTTGGGCTTCCACCAGGCTCGAATAGCCGATGCCGATTTCAGATTTGGTGCGCGGGTCGATCGTCCACACCATGTGCTTGCCGAAGGCTGCTTCTTTTGTCATCGCGGCCTTATACAGAGCTTTGCCGCCGGAGTCCGATGCTTGTCGGCGAGGCGGCACTCCGAGGGCCTCAGCCGTCGACCTTGGCCCCGCTGGCCTTCACGATGGGCGCCCAGACTGCGATTTCGCTCACGATGCGATCCTGAAGTCCCTTCGGCGCCATCGGCCAGGTATCGCTGCCCAGCGCGGCAAACTTGGCCTTCACCTCGGGGTCCTCGAGCGCCTTGGTGCCGACGGCGGCCAGCCTGTCGACGATCGGCTGCGGCACGCCGGCCGGTCCCCCGAAGCCCATCCAGACCTCGACGACATAGTTCGGCACGAACTCGATGATCGCCGGCACGTCGGGGGCCGCCTTGTTGCGCTCCCGGCTGGTCACGCCCAGCGCCCGCAGCTTGCCCGCCTGCACGTGCGGCCAGCAGCTCGGCATATTGTCGAACATGATGTGCGTGTTGCCTGCGAGCAGATCCTGAAGCGCGCCGGCGCTGCCCTTGTAGGGAACGTGCACCATGTCGGTGCCGGTGAGCTGCTTGAACATCTCGCCGGCCAGGTGGATCGTGGTCCCGGAGCCGGACGAGGCCATGTTGTACTTGCCGGGATTGGCCTTCAGCAGCGCGATCAGCTCCGGCACCGTCTTCACCGGCAGGCTGGGATGGACCACCAGCATGTTCGGCCACACCGACATGCCCGCCATCGGCGAGAAGTCCTTCACCGGATCGTAAGGCAGCTTGGTGTAGAGCGCCGGTGCCATGCAGAACATGGAGACGGTGATCAGGCCGATCGTGTAGCCATCGGGCGCCGCCTTGGCGATGGCATCGGTCCCGATCGTGCCGCCGCCACCGGCCTTGTTGTCGATCAGCACCTGCTGGCCCAGCAGCTCCGACACCTTGGCCATGACGATGCGTGAGATGTTGTCGGTCGCACCGGCCGGCGTGTAGGGCACGATGAACTTGATCTGCTTGTTGGGAAAGGCGTCCTGCGCGCGGGCAAGGCCCGGCGCGGCCAGGGTTGCTGCGGCGCCCGCCAACAGGGCGCGGCGGCTGGTCGTGAACTGCATGTTTCCTCCAGACGACGTTTCTTATGTGTGGCGCGAACGCTAACAGCCGACCCGAGGGTCGTCACGCGATCCGGAGGCGACCGCTCGCGCTGCGGCCCGTGAGGTCGCTCAGCGATGGCGACACGACGAAGTCGGCAAGATGAGAATTCCTGTGCCTCGCCGTCGAAATGCTCGCTGGCAGCCTCATGGCGTGAACGCAAAGATCCCCACAAGAGGAGACGCCATGCTCGCCTACAGGACTCCCGCCGAGATCATCGGACATGACGGACTGCGCATCGTTCTGGTGCGCGGCGTCCCGAGCCCGTGGAGCCAGGCCGCCAAGACGATCCTGGAGATCAAGGGGCTCGACTATGTCGCCGCGCCGCTCGAGGTCGGCGGCGCCAACGAGGAGATCGTGGCCTGGTCGGGCCAGAACAGCGGTCCCGTCGTCGCCTGGCGCAACGACCCGCCGCTCAACCGCTGGCTCGACATCCTGCTGCTGGCCGAGCGCCTCGCGCCGACGCCCGCCCTTCTCCCCGCCGATCCGCTGCAGCGCGCGCTGGCCATCGGCCTTGGCCACGAGATCCTGGGCGAAGGCGGCATCGCCTGGAATCGCCGCCTGCAGATGTTCTCGATGGCCGTGAAGGCCGGCGCCGGCGCGCGCATGGCGCCGCTGATCGACAAGTACGGCTTCGATGCCGACGACGCCGCGGCCGCCGGCACACGCATCGCCGCCACCTTGCGCGGACTGCGCGACGCAGCTTCGCGCGCAACAGGCGCGCGGCGTGTCCTACTTCGTGGGCGACGGGTTGAGCTGCGTCGACATCTACTGGACGGCCATCATGAACATGATCCTGCCGCTGCCCGCCGCGCAGTGCCCGATCCGGGAATCGTCACGCCCAGCCTTCACCGCCACCGATCTGCAGATCGTGGCGGCGCTCGACCCGCTCCTGGTCGAACACCGCGACCGCATCTTCAAGGCCCACTTCCGCGACCCGATGGAGTTCTGAGCGGACTCAGCGGGCAAGCCCACACTATTCGAGCCAGTGCAGACAGCCGCTCGATTCGAGCGCGGGATCGAGCCGCCGGCGCACGTCGGCCGGCAACGCGGCGAGCTTCTTGCGCAAGGCGTCGTAGCATTTGGCCTGGTAGCGAAAAGGCGCCTGGCTCCACGGCCGGCCGAGGATGTCGAGATCGACCGACGCCGCGCCGCTTTCCAGCGCCGCGCGGTTGGCGGCGAGGAACGGCAGGTAGGTTTCGCCGCAATGCTTGAGCAACGCGGTCACGCCGTGCGGCAAGGGTGCATCCGCTGGCAACCATTCACCTTCGACGCCCGAGGCGTCGTCGAGACGCAGCAGCCAGCAATAGACGTCGGGCGCCCGCGCCCGCATCTCCATCATCGGCGTCGGATCGACCGACAGGATCTGCAGCTGGCCGAACAGACCGAAATCGGCCAGCGACGGGCGCGAGCCGAACAGATACTCCATCTTCCGGACATGGGGATCGAGCGTGTCGAGGATGAAGCGGTAGCTGTCCTCGATGATCGGACGGTTGGCGTCGGTGCAGCCGACCATCGCCATGCGGCCCACTTGGCGATCGTTGAAGGCCTGCATCGCCTCGCGCCGCTCGGCCTGCGGCATCTGCGGATCGCGCGAGGTGATCACCCAATCCTGCGCGAACGCGCGGTCGGGCGCATAGAACCAGCGATAGTGGAACATGATCTTGGTGACCCACTCGTCGCCGAAATCCTCCAGCAGGTCGCTGAGGTAGGCGTGCGCCGGATCGTCGGGCACGATCGAGCGCTGGCCGGGATGGGCACGCTCCAGCGCCTGAGCGAGCGGCGTCGAATCGTTCATCACCGTGCCGTCGGGAAACCTGAGCGCCGGGATCACCGGCGGCAGGCCGGCCGCGACCGCGACGTCGCGCGGCCAGCCCACGGCCTTCCAGATGAAGGGCAGCCGGCGATAGCGCAGGATCGCGCGCATCTTCACCGAATAGGGCGAGGGGCCGAAGCCGTGGAGGATGTAGGGGTTCGTGCTCATGTCACCGTTCATTTCTTACCACTGGCCGAAGAAGATGCCGTGCTGGCGATGCTTGGCCGTGCGCGCCGCGACATAGGCGTCGTCGACGGTGACACGGGTCTTGCGCGCCTTGGCCCAGGCGTTCAGCCGGTCCTCCATCTCGCGGAAGATCGGCGCATAGGTGAGGTCGTCGCCGAGGTCGCGACGCTCCTTCGGGTCGTTGACGAGATCGAACAGCATCGGCCGGTAGCCCTGCCACCAGACGTACTTCCAGCGGTCGGTGCGGACCATGATGGCGCGGCATTCATCGGGTTTGCGGCCCAGGATCGTGCGCGCCTCGCGGAAGGAATAGTCGAGCTCGGAAAACACCGCGTCGCGCCACGTGTCGAGATGGATCTTGCGCAGCAGCGGCAGCAGCGAACGGCCTTCGAGCAGATGATCCTGCGGCGGCAGGCCGAGCGTCTCGAGGATGGTCGGGACGACGTCGATCGCCTCGACGAAGCGTTCGTCGACCGTGCCGCGCGTCAGGTCGGCCTCGGGATCGGGATCGACCACGATGAAGGGCACGCGCTGCGCCTCCTCGTAGAACATCTCCTTCTCGCCCAGCCAATGGTCGCCCAGGAAGTCGCCATGGTCGGCGGTGAAGATGATCAGCGTGTCGTCGAGCCGGCCGGCGCGTTCCATGTGCGCGAACAGGCGACCCAGCCAGTCGTCGAGCTGGCGGATCAGCCCCATATAGGCCGGCCGCACGATGCCTGGCGCCTCGGGCCGGCTGAAGGAAACCGATTCCTCCATCTCGCGATAGGCCGCCAGCACGGGGTGCTCGTTCGCCCGTTCCTGCTCGTCGCGATTCAGCGGCAGCATGTCGGCGGCACCGTACATATTGTGATAGGGCGCCGGGGCCATGTAGGGCCAGTGCGGCTTCACGTAGCTGAGATGCAGGCACCACGGCTTGTCGCCCATCTCGTCGATGAAGCGCATCGCCTGGCGCGTCATGTAGGCGGTCTCGGAATGCTCCTCCTTCACGCGCGCCGGCAGGTGGACGTTGCGCATGTGCCAGCCCGAAGCCTTCTCGCCGCCCGGCCCGTCGGCGGCGATCACGAAGTCGCTCCACGGATCGTCGGAGACGTAGCCGTGGCGCCGCAGATAGTCGGCATAGCCGCTCTCCGCGCCGGGCGGCGAATGCCCGTCATAACGGTCCAGCTCTTCGAAACGTCCGGCGCGCATCAGCGCTTCCAGGGCCGAGCCGCCCTCGATGCCGAATCGTTCCAACGCCTCGAGGTCGGGCAGCACATGGGTCTTGCCGGCCAGCGCCACGCGGATTCCGGCGGCCGACAGGAATTCACCGAGGGTCTTCTCGCGCAAGGAGAGCGGCACGCGGTTCCAGGTGGCACCGTGGCTCGACACGTAGCGGCCGGTATAGAAGCTCATGCGGCTCGGGCCGCAGACGCCGGATTGCACATAGGCACGCGGGAAGCGCACGCCCCGCGCCGCCAGCGCATCGATCGCCGGGGTCTCGAGGTGCGGATGGCCGGCGCAGGACAGATGGTCCGCGCGCAGCTGATCGCACATGATGAACAGAACGTTCTTAACCTTGCCCACGGTTTCCTCTCTCGACGGGTTCTGCGTGCCCGGTCTAACTAAGCCGCATGACACAGGCGCCGTCCATCCGCGACATCATCGATTTCTGGTTCCTGCCGCTCGGCCATCCCGACCATGGCAAGCCGCGCGACATCTGGTGGAAGAGCACGCCGGAATTCGACGCCGAAACGGTCGGACGGTTCGGTGCCGCGATCGAGCAGGCCATCGCGGGCGAGCTGGATGGCTGGAAGGATTCGCCCGAGGGCGCGCTGGCGCTGATCCTTCTCTGCGACCAGTTCACCCGCAACTGCTTCCGCAGAACGTCGCGCGCCTTCGCGGGCGATGCGCGGGCCATCGAGATCGCGCGCCACGCGCTGGCACGGTTCTATCCTTCGGTGTTCCCCGTCGACATGCGGCTGTTCTTCTACATGCCATTCGGCCACAGCGAGCAGCTTGCCGACCAGCAGCTCGCCTGCGCCCTGTTCGAGACGATCGGCGGCGAGAACAACATCAAGTCGGCCCACGAACACCGCGACGTCGTCGCCCGCTTCGGCCGCTTCCCCCACCGCAACGAGGTCCTGGGCCGCAGCACGACGGCAGAGGAACTCGAGTACCTGAAGAACGCGAACAGATACGGGCAATAAAGGCTCAGAGAAATCCCGTCATCTCGACCGGAGCGCGCAGCGCGGAGTGGAGAGATCTTCTCTCCTCGATTTGCCGGGTTTTGGTTGAGCGAAGGCCTCTCCGCTTCGCGCCTTCGGCGCTGCGGTCGAGGCGACGGAGATTTTATCCGCCCAGGATCTCGCGATAGACGTCGGCCGTCGTCTTGTCGAAGCAGCAGAAGATCACGTGCTCGGGCATGCCGATCATGCGGACCTCGCGGACGGCGATGTCGGCGGCGGCTTCCCTGGGATAGCCGTAGATGCCGGTCGATATGGCGGGAAAGGCCATGCTTTGCAGGCCCTCGACCACGGCCAGCGCCAGCGCGTTGCGGTAGCAGCGGGCCAGCAGTTCGGGCTCGCCCTGCGTTCCGCCGCGCCAGACCGGACCGACCGTGTGAATGATGCGCCGTGCCTTGAGGCGATAGCCGCTGGTGATCCGGGCTTCGCCGGTCGGGCAGCCGCCCAGGCCGCGGCACTCGGCCAACAGTTCCGGACCGGCGGCGCGATGGATGGCGCCGTCGACGCCGCCGCCGCCCAGCAGGCTCTCGTTGGCGGCGTTGACGATGGCATCGACGTCGAGGTGCGTGATGTCGCCCTCGACGATCTCGATGCGGCTCATGCTGTTTCCAGCAGCGGCGTCACCAGTAACGAACGGGGCCGGTGTCGATGTGGACGAAGCCGGAGCGCGGGTAGAAGCCGACGCCGCCCATGTTGAGCGACCGGGCGGCCTGGCGGATGCGGAACACAGGAACGCCCGGGAAGCGGATGTCCATGGCATTGCCGTTCATGTGCTGGCTGTCGCGCGCCACGCCGCGGCTGACGCTGGCCAGCCAGGCGTTGCTCTCGGGCGAGCGGAAGGCCGACAGGACCTCGATCTGACCCGCGTAGCCGGAGATGCGGGCGGTGTGCCAGAGCACGTCGAACAGCAGCGGGTCCATTTCGGTCGTTCCGGCGTCGCGGCTGTCGCGCAGGAACTGGTTGAGCTGGTCGAGCGCGCTGCGGTGATAGGAGCCGTTCGACCAGTAGGTGACCGTCAGCTCTTCCTTGGTGTTGTAATTCACCAGGCTGAGGCTGCGGGGGCTGGTCTGGTCGAGCTCGGGGGTCGGAACCGGTGCCGACATCGCGGCCGGCGCGAACCCGCCATAGCGGGACCCGCGCAGCTGCTGCTGGGTGGCAGCCGGCGCCTTCTTCTGCTGGGCGGCAGCTTTCTGGACACTCGCCGACTTGGCGGGTGCAGCGGTCTTTTTCTTCGTGCTAGAGGTCTCGGCGGTCGCGGCGGTCTTTACTTTGGGAGCGCTTGAGGCGCCCGTATTGGTCTGGGCGAAGCCCGTGCCGGCAAATGCCAACAAGGTCGCCAGGCTCAGTACAAAACTACGCATCCGTGCCCCGGTATTGTTGCATTTTTGTCACAGACACCCTTATCAGAGACCCATTCTCGACTCAAAGTTAAATTCCTGATCGCGGGCGAGAGCCAGACCGACGACCGCACCCACCATGCAAAGAGTTGGGCCCGTCAGGAAGGCGCGCTGGGCCTGCCGATCGATGGTCGCCAGCGTGCCAACGACGCGACGCTCCCGATCGGTCGTACCATTTTCGATCAGGGCGACGGGCGTCGAGGCTGGCAGGCCGTGGGCGATGAGCTGCGACGCGATCTGGGCCAGCGCGCCCGCCCCCATGTAGATCACGACGGTCTGCCGTGGACGCGACAGCATCTTCCAGTCGAGATCGACCGTGCCGTTCTTCAGGTGGCCGGTGACCAGCACGCAGGCCTGGGCATGATCGCGATGGGTGAGCGGAATGCCCGCACTGGAGGCACATCCCAGGGCGGCCGTCACGCCGGGCACGACCTCGACGGCCACGCCCGCTTTCACCAGCGCCTCCACCTCCTCGCCGCCGCGCCCGAACACGAAGGGATCGCCACCCTTGAGCCGCACGACGCTCTTGCCCGCCCGGGCGAGCGCCACCAGCCGGTCGTTGATCTCCTCCTGCGGCACGCAATGGTTCGCCCGCCGCTTGCCGACATAGACCCGTTCGGCATCGCGCCGCGCCAGCGAGAGGATCTCGTCCGAAACCAGCCGGTCGTAGACCAGGACGTCGGCACGCTGCAGCAGGCGGTGCGCCTTGAGGGTGAGAAGGTCGGGATCGCCCGGCCCGGCGCCGACGAGATGGACCATGCCGGCCGACGGTGCCTCGCTGCGGAAGCCGTCCAGCAGCCGGATCAGTTCGCGGCGCGCGCCGATCTCGTCGCCGGCCAGGGCGAGCTCGCCGACCCGGCCTTCGAAGACGCGATCCCAGAAGCGGCGGCGGGCCCTCGGCACGACGAGGGTACGCCGCACTTGTTCACGGAAGACGTCGGCGAACCGCGCGAGCCGACCGAGGGCCGCCGGAAGGCTGCGTTCGATTTCGGCGCGGATGCGGGCTGCCAGCACCGGCGCGGTCCCTCCGGTCGAGACCGCGATCGTGATCGGCGAACGATCGATGATCGCCGGCATGATGAAGCTCGACAAAGCGGGCCGGTCGACGACGTTGACCGGGAGGCAGCGCCGCTGGGCGGCGGCCGACACGCGCGCCTGCATCGATTCGTCTTCGCTGGCCACGATGACAAGGGACATGCCCTCGAGGTCGCCTTCGTCGAAGTTGCAGCCGGCCCATGAGACATGACCCTCGGCGATGAACTGCGCGACCTCACCGCCAACCGTCTCCGCGATGAGCGAGACCTGCGCCCCGGCCTTGAGCAGCAGCTCGGCCTTGCGGGCAGCCGCATCGCCGCCACCGACGACCAGCGCACGCCGGCCCTTCAGCGACAGGAACAGCGGGAAGGTCTGCATCATGCCACCTTCATATGACGCGCCGCCCGCAGCAGAGCGCGGATCTCGGGACGGCAGGAGCCGCAGTTTGTGCCGGCTTGCGTCATCGCGCCGACGGTCGCCAGCGAGGTCGCGCCGTCGCTGATCGCGGCTTCGACAGCGCCGCATGACACGCCGAAACAGGCACAGATCTCGCCGCCGCGATGCATGTCGGTCCCACCATGCAGCAGCTCGTCGCGCTGCTTCATCGTGAGACGGTCGAGCGCCATGAACGGCGTGAAGCGATCGCGTGCCTCGACATCGTAGGTCGCCCCGAGTGTCAGCACGGCCTCGACCCGGCCATCGCTCACGACCGCGCCGACTCCGTTCTCACCGTCGAGCCACGGGCCGGGGTTGGTCGTACGCACGGCTGCGGACAGCGTTCGTTGTGCAACTGCGAAAGGCTGGTCGCCGGCAACGACGTAGGCGTGATAGCCGGCGCCCCTGATCCGCGCCCAGTAAGAAATCTCCGGCAACATGATCGGGCGACGAGCGAGAATCGTGCCATGCCACTGCATATCAAGCCGACGAATTTCGACGGGCGTGTGTTTCAGTTCCGGCTGACCGGAAAGGGGATCGACCGCAGGATTCACTGCAGCGTTGATGCGACCCGCGCGACTCACCTGCACGGTCCAATGCATGGGCGCAAAGGCCTCGCCGATGCGTAACGAGTCGGTCACATGGACACGCAGCACGCCCCTGCCCCATCGGCTCGACACCTCGGCGATGTCGCCGTCGACGAGGCCTCGAACCGAGGCATCGAGCGGATGCAGCTCGAGCATGGGCTCAGGCCGATGACCGGCGAGGCGCACCGATTTCCCGGTACGCGTCATCGTGTGCCACTGGTCACGCACGCGGCCGGTGTTGAGGATCAGCGGACGCTCTTCATCGGGCGCATTCACCGGCGTACGCGGCGTCGTGGCGATGAAACGTGCGCGGCGGTCGTCATGGAAGAAGCCGCCGTCGCCGAAGAAGCGCTTGTCGGCCCCACCGCCCCAGACGAACGGTTGCAACGACTCGTAGGCCGCATCGTCGATCGAAGCACAGGCGCCGATGTCGAAGTCGCGCCTGCCCCCATTCTCGAATCCGGAAAGGGCCGCGTGCTCGCGAAAGATGTCGGCGATACCGCGCCAGGCAAAGGCCTCGCCGTGACCCAGACGGCGCGCGACTTCGGCGAGGATCCACCAGTCCTGCTTCGCCTCGCCGGGCGGCGGCAGGAAAGGCCGTTGCCGCGAGATGCCGCGTTCGGAGTTGGTCACCGTGCCGTCCTTCTCCGCCCAGGCGAGGGCCGGCAGCCGGATACGGCAGGCATCGACCGTGTCGCTGGCACGGATCGCCTCGGAGACGATGGAGAGTTCGCACCCTCGTAAAGCCTCGCGCACCGCATCGGCGTCGGGAAGGCTGGCGACCGGATTGGTCGCCATGATCCACACCGCCTTGATACGGCCGGCGCGGACGCCCTCGAACAGCTCCACCGCCTTGAGACCGGGCCTGGTGGCCATGCGCGGCGCCCGCCAGAAGCGCGCGACCCGGTCGATCGCGGCAGGGCTGAAATCCATGTGCGCGGCGAGCGTGTTGGAGAGCGCGCCGACCTCGCGGCCGCCCATCGCGTTGGGCTGGCCGGTGATCGAGAAGGGACCCATCCCCGGACGGCCGATGCGTCCGGTCAGCAGGTGGCAGTTGATCAGCGCATTCACCTTGTCGACGCCGGCACTCGACTGATTCACGCCTTGCGAATAGAGCGTCACGACCTTTTCGGTGCGGGCGAACCAGTCGACGAAGGTCTCGACGTCGGCGCGCGACAGGCCGGAGGCCGCCCCGTCCGTCGCCCGCGCGGCGGCGAGCGCCGCGTCGAGACCCGATGTGTGCCGCTCGACGAAGCCGCGGTCGACGATACCGCGGTCGGCGAGGCCGGCCAGCAGCACGTTGAACAGCGCCACGTCGCTGCCCGGCTTCAGCGCCAGATGGAGATCGGCGATGTCGCAGGTCTCGGTGCGGCGAGGATCGACGACGACGATCTTCATCGACGGCCGCTTGTGCCTGGCGGCCTCGAGCCTCTGAAACAGGACGGGATGGCACCAGGCGAGGTTGCTGCCGACCAGCACCACCAGGTCGGCGAGCTCGAAATCCTCGTAGAGGCCCGGCACCGTGTCGCTGCCGAAGGCACGCTTGTGGCCCGCCACCGACGAGGCCATGCAGAGGCGCGAATTGGTATCGATGTTGGCGGTACCGAGGAAGCCTTTGATCAGCTTGTTGGCGGCGTAATAATCCTCGGTGAGGAGCTGGCCGGAAACATAGAAGGCGACGGCATCGGGCCCTTGTCGATCGATCGTGCGTTGCAATCCCGTCGCCACCGTGTCGAGCGCGACCTCCCACGACACACGCCGCCCGTCGATCTCGGGATGCAGGAGGCGATCCTCCAGCGACAGCGTCTCGCCCAGCGCCGCGCCCTTGGAGCACAGTCGTCCGCGATTGGCGGGATGGTCGTGGTCGGCTGCGATGTCCGCGCCCCCGTTGCCGTCGGGCGTCGCGACGATCCCGCATCCGACACCGCAATAGGGGCAAGTGGTGTGGACGGCGGTCGTCATGACGGCAAACACATCCTCACCCTGAGCGACCGTCGTGTTGGTCAAGCGTTTGCCCATTGTTTTCTGTCCCTGAGGATGGCGTTGAGGATGGTCACGAGCTTGCGCATGCAAGCGACGATGGCGACCTTTGCCGGCTTTCCTGCGGCGCGCAGGCGATGATAGGTCAGCGCCAAGGGCAGCTTGCGGCGGATGGAGACGAGGATGCTCATGTAGAGGGCAGCCCGTACGACGGGTCGTCCTCCCGCGATGGTACGGCGGCCACGCAAG
Source organism: Reyranella sp. (assembly GCF_965249915.1). Taxonomy (GTDB): domain Bacteria; phylum Pseudomonadota; class Alphaproteobacteria; order Reyranellales; family Reyranellaceae; genus Reyranella. The sequence continues at coordinate 5,232,732 of NZ_OZ252257.1, read as the reverse complement.
GTGCCGCTGTCGCGATTGAACGGGGCGACGCCGGTCAGGGAAGCAATCTCGCGTCGGCCGAGACGGCCCAGTTCAGGCAGTTCGGCGATCAGGGTGCGGGCGATCCTGGGCCCGATGCCGGGAACGCTGATCAGAAGGTCCTCCGCTTCCCGCCAGGTCGGTGTTCCCCGGACGGCGGTGTCGATGTCGTCGTCGATCTGTTCGAGCTGGGCCTTCAAGGTGGCAAGCACGCGATCGACGCTCTTGAGGGTGCGTCGAACTGTGAGCATGCGCCGGCGATTGCTCTCGGCCCCGATCATCTCGACGAGCTGACGGCGGCGGGCCATCAGTTCGCCCAACAGTCTGGACTGCTCGTCAGCGAGCGGTCGCGCCGGTGGGTTCACCGCCTCGGCGAAGTGGGCGATGACAGCGGCATCCAGCGCATCGGTCTTGGCCAGCCGTGCGGTGGCCCGGGCGAAGTCTCGGATCTGCCGTGGATTGACGACCGCCACGGGCAGGCCCGCCGCGCCCAGGCCTGCCGCCACGATCGTCTCGAAGCCACCGGTTGCTTCGAGCACGATCAGAGCAGGTGCCATTTTACTCAGCCGCCCAATCAGGTCCTCGATGCCTTCTCCGTCGCGGGCAACGGTGAAGGCCTCGCCGGCGGGGCGCACATGAACATCCAGGCGCTCTTTCGCCACATCGATACCTACGAACATGGATCTTGGCTCCCATCCTTGCGCATGCGGGCTCGCGGTTCGGCCCAGGCGACCGTTCGGGATCACAAAATCAACGGTGGAGGCGCCGAGCTCAGGGACGGGCTTGGAGGCCCCAGGAGCCTGCGGGCTCTCCACCGAGACCGCACCTGCAACTCTACGCCGGCGCGGCCGTGTCTTGATACAAGGAGCACTCCGCAGGAGTGCGTCTCGAAGGGTGGGTACACGCACCGCGTCCGTTGCCCATCTTTCGAGACGCCGTGCTGCGCACGGCTCCTCAGGATGAGGGATTCAATTGCAAAGCGAGGGCCTTCAGTACACATCGCGCTGATAACGGCCGGCCTTGGCGAGCCCGTCCAGCCAGGCTCTCGCCTCGATGGTGCTCTTGCCGCCCGGTCCCATGGCAATGTCCATCAAAGCCGTCTCGACATCCTTGGCCATGCGCTTGGCGTCGCCGCAGACATAGAAGTGTGCGCCCTGCTCGAACCAGGCCCAGAGTTCCTCCGCATTCTCGCGCATGCGGGTCTGAACGTAAATCTTCTCGGCCTGGTCGCGCGAAAAAGCGAGGTCCAGACGGGACAGGACGCCCCGGCGTTGCCAGTCCATGATCTGGTCCTCATAGAGAAAATCCGTCGAGCGCTTCTGGTCGCCGAAGAAGAGCCAGTTCCTCCCTTTCGCGCCGCGCGCGTCGCGTTCTTCGAGAAAGGCGCGGAACGGTGCGATGCCCGTACCCGGCCCCACCATGATGGCGGGCGCTGCATCGTCGACCGGCGGGGCGAAGCCGTGGCTCTTCTGCACGAACACCGGGATGACATCGCCCGGTTTGGCGAAATCGGCGAGGTAGCAGGAGCCGATGCCGGTGCGCGTGCGATCGTTGGTGTCCCAGCGCACGGCCGACACGGTGAGGTGGACTTCGCGCGGATGCGCCTTGGGCGACGAGGCGATCGAGTAGAGGCGCGGCTGCAGCCGGTCGAGCGACTTCAGGAGGCCGGGCAGCGACGGCGACACCGACGGGAAGGCCAGCAGCAGATCGAGGAGATCGGCCTCCGCCAGTTCCGGCGGTCCCTCGCCCGCCGCGAGCGCCTGGAGCTTGAGCGCCTCCTCGCCGTTGAAGGCGCGCGTCGCCAGGAACAGCATGCACTCGTCGCTGGGGCGGGCAATGTCGACCTTGCTGAGCAGGGCCTGTCGCAGCGGCAGCGCCTCGTGATCGATGCCGACCATCTCCTCGCCGGTGGCGCCCAGGCGATCGAGCACCGCTTGGACGAGCTGCGGGTTCTTGCGCGCGAAGACGCCGAGACTGTCGCCTGCCTCGTAGGTGACGTCGCTGGCCGAGAGGTCGAGCACGACGTGCCGCACGTCCTTCTCCGAACCGGGGCGGTTCAGGGGATGGGCGTCGACCAGGGTGGCGAGTGCCGGGCGGTCGCGCGAGAAGCCGACCGGACCGGCGGGCTTCACCGAAGGCGCGGCCACGGCCGAGCCGTCGCGCATCGGCTCGAGCGCGGCCACGAGTTCCTTCACCTTGCGCTGCGTTTCCTTGCCGCCCGGCACGCAACGGCCCATGTCGGCTTCCGCGCCAGACCACACCGCCTCGGCATAGGTCTGGCAAAGATATCCGCACTGGCCGCAATCGAGCTGCGCCATCGCAGCCATCAGCTGACGCTCGGGCTTGGTGTCCTTCGCGAGTTCGAGCCGCTCGGCGAGCGACAGCGCCGCATCATGCCAGGGGAAATCCTCCGGCTCGGCGGGCTCCGCCGCGTCCGTGTCCGCCGCCCCGCCGTTCACGCCGAGATAGGCCGCGAAGAAGCCGTTCAGCCAGGCGCGCTGCTCCGTCGAGAACGGCGCGTTCTCCGGAATGATCTGCGGGATCGGCGAGAGCGCGTTCATGCCGCGAGCGCCCGCAACGGGGCACGCTCGGCCAGATCGCGCAGCGCGGCGATGTCGTGGCGGCGGCAGAACTCGAAGAAGGAGTCGGCCGGCGACTCGCGGTGCGCGAGATAGGCCGCCAGCAGCCTCTCCAGCAGCGGCGGCAGCTCGTCATAGGCGACCGAGGCCGCGTACTCGCGCGCCATCGCCTGCTCCGCCGTCGAGGCCGCGCCGCCGCCGATGAAGACGTGATAGCCCTCGACACTTTCCTCGCCGCGCTCGACCTTGGCCGCGATCAGGCCGATGTCGCCGATGTAATGCTGGGCGCAGGAATGATGGCAGCCGGTCAGATGGATGTTGATCGGCGTGTCGAGCGCCAGCCGCATCTCGAGATAATCGGCGAGCTTCAGCGCATGACCCTTGGTGTTCGAGGCCGCGAACTTGCAGCCGGCATTGCCGGTGCAGGCCACCAGGCCGCGCCGGATGGCGCTCGCCTCGACTCCGAGTCCGAGCGCGGCGATGGCCGCGATGCAGACGCCGACATCGCGATCGGCCACGTCGGAGATCAGCAGGTTCTGCCACACGGTGAAGCGGATCGTGCCGCTGCCGAAGCGTTGCGCGATCTCGGCGAGGCCGCGCATCTGCTCGGCCGTCACGCGTCCCACCGGCAGCACCAGGCCGAGATAGTTGAGGCCTGCCTGCTTCTGGGGATGGACGCCGATATGCCCGTGCTTGTCGGCCAGCGCGCGTGGTGTCACCTGCGCGCCCGCCGCCCGGCGCAGCTTTGCTCCGTATTCCTTCTCGACCTCCGCGACGAACGCGTCGCGGCCCATGCGGTCGATCACGTATTTCAGCCGCGCCTTCTGGCGGTTGGTGCGGTCGCCGTGGATCGCGAACGCCCGCACGACGGCCCCCGCCACAGTCACGCACTCCTCGGGCTTCAGCAGGATGCCGGTCTCGAAGGCGAAATCGAGATGACCAGTGATGCCGCCGAGCTGGAGGCGGAAATAGATGCCGGGATCGAACCCCTCGCCGCCGGTCACCTCGGTCGCAACGAAGCCGATGTCGTTGGTATCTTCCAGCACCGGCACGCGACCGCCCCCGTCGAAGGCGATGTTGAACTTGCGTGGCAGGCCGTACATCTCGCGATGATTGAGGATGTAGTGATGCATCGCGCGGCACAGCGGCCGCGTGTCGTAGAGCTCCTGCGGGTCGATGCCGGCGGTCGGGCTGCCGGTGATGTTGCGGATATTGTCGGCGCCCGAGCCGCGCGCCGTCAGCCCGAGATCCTGCACCGCCAGCAGGAGGTCGACCGCGGCCTGCGCCGGAATTTCACGGATCTGCAGGTTGGCCCGCGTCGTCACGTCGGCATAGCCGCCGCCGAAGGACTCCGCCGCATCGGCCAGGCCGCGCATCTGCCAGGCGTTCAGGATGCCGTTGGGAATGCGCAGCCGGCACATGAAGGAATTCTCGGCCGGCGCGACGTAGAACAGCCCATGGTATTTGGTGAGGAAGACGTCCATGCCCTTGGGGAACTGTCCCGCCTCGGCGCGGCCCACCACCTCGTCCCAGCGGTCGAGCGGATGGCGCGCGCGCTTGGCGGTTTCCTCGGCGACCAGCTTGCCGCCCGCAGCCACGGCACGATCCTGGGCGGCGTGCTGCAGGGCATCGGGACCGATCGGCGGCGCAGCCCCGGGACCGGGAGCGCGCGACGCAAGCTTGTCAGCCGCCTTGCGCGCCTCGATGCCGCTGACGAAGCCCTGCAGCCACTGCTTCTGAGCGTCGTCGAATTCTTCGCTCATGCGGCCCGTGCCGGAACCCTGTGGCGTGCGTAGAGGAACTCGAGCACAGCGGCACGGCAGCGCGCATATTCCGCGTCGGTCGCGAGCTCGAGCCGGCGGCGCGGCCGGGCCAGGTTGATCGGCAGGATTTCGCCGATGGTGGCGGCAGGGCCGTTGGTCATCATCACCACGCGATCCGACAACAGCACCGCCTCGTCGACGTCGTGGGTGATCATCAGCACCGTGTTGCCGAGCTTGGCGTGGATCTCCATGACGCTGTCCTGAAGATGGGCGCGGGTCAGCGCGTCGAGGGCGCCGAACGGCTCGTCCATCAGCAGCACCTTGGGCTGCATGGCGAGCGCCCGGGCGATGCCCACCCTCTGCTTCATGCCGCCCGACACTTCGTGCGGCCGCTTGTCCTTGGCCTGGGCCATCTGCACGAGTTCGAGATTGTGCATGACCCAGTCGTGGCGCTCGGCCTTGGTCTTCCCCTTGCCTTGGGAACCGCCGAACACCTTGTCGACGGCGATGGCGATGTTGCCGTAGACCGTGAGCCACGGCAGCAGCGAGTGGTTCTGGAATACGATGGCGCGGTCGGGGCCGGGTTCGTCGACCACCTTGCCTTCGAGGAAGACCTCGCCGCTGGTCGACTTCAGCAGGCCGCCCAGGATGTTGAGCAAGGTCGACTTGCCGCATCCGGAATGGCCGATCATCGAGACGAATTCGCCCCGCTCGATGCGCAGGTTCACGTCGCGCAGCACTTCCGTCGCCATCTGGCCGCGGCGGAAGTTCATGCCGATTTGTTCGAACTTGAGGTAGGCGCTGGTGGGCATGGTCTGTGCTCCTACTGCGTCGAGACGCCGTGCGAGACGAAATGACCGACCGTGGCGATCAGCTTGTCGAGCAGGAAGCCGACGATGCCGATATAGACCAGGGCCACGATGATGTCGGAGATGCGCGAGCTGTTCCACGCGTCCCAGATGAAGAAGCCGATGCCGACGCCGCCGATCAGCATCTCGGCCGCCACGATGGCGAGCCAGCTCAGGCCGACACCGATTCGCAGGCCGGTGAAGATGTAGGGCACGGTGGCCGGCAGCGTGATCTTGTAGAAGACCTCCCACCAGGAGAGCCGGATCACCGCCGCGACGTTGCGATAGTCCTGCGGAATGTTCCGCACGCCCACCGACGTATTGATGATGATCGGCCAGATCGAGGTGATGAAGATCACGAACAGGGCCGAGGGATCGGCATGGCGGAAGCCCGCCAGCGACAGCGGCAGCCAGGCGAGCGGCGGGACGGTGCGCAGGACCTGGAAGATCGGATCGAGGCCGCGCATCGCCCAGGTGCTCTGTCCCACCAGAACGCCGAGCGCGATGCCGACCACGGCGGCGAGGCTGAAGCCGATCGCGACGCGCCCCAGGCTCTTGGAGATCTGCCAGAAGGCACCCTTGTCGATGCCGCCATTGTCGTAGAACGGATCGGCGATGAAGTCCCACGCGTCCGACACCACCTTGGTCGGCGGCGGCAGGCGCGCGCCGGGCTCCGAACACAGGAGCTGCCAGACGAACAGCGTGATCGAGAGCACGATGAGCGGCGGCAGGACGACCGCCACCACATGTCGCGCGAACTCCATCGCGCGCTCCAAGACCGGCCGCACGGGCGGCCGGAAGGCAACGATCTCGGCGGAGGATTCCGGCACGGGAACGGCGGTGGCCACGGACACGGCGGCTTTGGCGGCTGCCTGCATCACGCCACCTTCTTGATCTGAAGGGCGGCGAGATAGGCCTTCGGATCGGCCGGATCGAACACCTTGCCGTCGAAAAAGGTCTCCTTGCCGCGCGACGTGCCGGCCGGCATGTCGCTCGCCGCGACACCGATCGCCTTGGCGGCCTCACGCCACAGATCCTCGCGATTGACCTTGCCGATGATCGCCTTGGTGTCGAGGTCGGGCGCCATCATGCCCCAGCGCTGGTTCTCGGTGAGGAACCACAGCTCATGGCTCTGATAGGGATACGAGGCGTAGTCGCGCCAGAACTTCATCGACAGGTCGCGGTTGTCGATCTTGCGGCCATCGCCGTAATTCACCTTGCCCTCGATGCGGTTGATGATGTCGGCCGGCGGGCAGTTGAACCACTGGCGCTTGCCCACGATCTCCGACAGTTCCTTGGCGTTCTCCAGCTTGTCGCACCACTGCGCGGCTTCGAGGACCGCCTGCAACACCGCCAGTGCCGCCTTGGGATTCTTGTCGACCCAGTCGGCACGCATGCCGAGGCTCTTCTCCGGATGGTTCTTCCAGAGATCGCCGGTGGTGCAGGCGGAATAGCCGATGCCCTGGTTGACCAGCTGCTCGTTCCACGGCTCGCCGACGCAGAAGGCCTCCATGCTGCCGACCTTCATGTTGGCCACCATCTGCGGCGGCGGCACGACGATGGTCGAGACGTCCTTTTCCGGGTCGATGCCGCCGGCGGCCAGCCAGTAGCGGATCCACAGATCGTGCGTGCCGCCGCGGAAGGTCATGGCGCACTTCACTTCCTTGCCGCCGGCTTTCATCTTGGCGAAGGCGGCCTTGAGCGGCTCCGCATTCACGGTTGCGCCGGTCGGCATCAGTTCCTTCGCGACGGAGATCGCCTGTCCGTTCGTGTTGAGGCGAGACAGGATGTACATCGGCACCGGCTTGTTCTCCGGCGTCGTGAGGCCCAGCGAGATCTGATAGGGCTTGGGCGTGAGAATGTGGGCGCCGTCGATGCCGCCCGAACCGGAGCCCAGCACGATGTTGTCGCGGGTCGTTCCCCACGAGGCTTGCTTGGCGATGTTGGCATCGGTGATGCCGTACTTGTCGAACAGCTTCTTTTCCTTCGCCACGATCAGCGGCGAGGAGTCGGTGAGCGCGATGAATCCCAGCGTGACCTTGTTGGTCTCGGGTCCACCGGCCTGCGCGAAGGCGCCGCCCGGGAAGGAGGCACGCACCGCGCTCATCAGGGCGGCCGTCGCCGTCGCGGCACCGACATTCTTGAGGATCTGGCGCCGGCCAAGGCCTTTGCGGCCGTTCCTATTTTCCATGAAGGCTCTCCTGCTGTCTGAATGTCGTTGAGGTTTCTTTGCTGGGGTCGAACACCGACCCGTCGAGGAAACTGTCCGGCCCCATCGCCACCGGCGCGCCGTTGGTCGGGAGGATCCAGGGATCGGGATGGGCGCCCTCGATCTTGCGGTCGATGAGGGGGCACGGCAGGCCGAGCTCGCTCGCCGCGGCGCGGTAGATGTCACTGCGGAAGACGCGATCGGCGACGGCGCGCATGTCGGCGCGCGGCGCCACCTGACCCCAGCGCACCATCTGCGACAGGTACCAGTCGGCGTGGCTGCGCCACGGGAAGTTGGCGAGCTGGCGATGGAAGATGTGGAAGTCGGGCAGGCTGAGCGACCGCGCGATGACCTCGGCGGGTACGTTGAGGAACCGCGGCGTCGCCAGGATGCGGGCCGCTTCCGGCCGGTTGGCCGGCTCGTCGAGCCAGGCGCCGGCCTCGGTGATGGCCTTGACCAGGGCGATCAGGGTTTTCGGATTGCGCTGTGCCCAGGCTTCCGTGGTGCCGAGCATCTTCTCCGGCATCGAGTCCCAGATCTGCCGGCTCGACGCCGCGATGCGGCCAATGCCGAGCGAGGCGGACTGCTGGTTCCACGGTTCGCCCACGCAGTAGCCGTCGATCGTGCCGCCCGAGAGGTGCGCCACCATGTGCGGCGGCGGCACGACGGTGAGCCGCACGTCGCGGTCGGGGTCGATGCCGCCCGATGCCAGCCACAGGCGCAGCAGGTGGTTGTGCGAGGAATAGGTGAAGACCGATGCAAGCGTGATCGGCGGCCGGCCCTCCCGCGCGCGGCGCGCGACCACGGCAGCCAGCGCCCGCACATCGAGCGGCGCGCCGGCCGGCAGGTTGTCGCCCACGAATTCGGGCGCGGCCTCCTCGATCTCCCGCCACAGCCCGTTCGACAGCGTGATCGAGTTGCCGTTGAGATGCAGCGTCATGGCCGCGATCATCGGGACGTTGACGCTGTCGATGCCGAGCGTGGTGGCGAGCGGCATGGGCGAGAGCATGTGCGCCGCGTCGAGCAGGCCGACCGCGAGCTTGTCGCGGATGTTCGACCACGAGACTTCGCGGCGCAGCTCCACGTCGAGGCCGTGGCGCTCGTAGAGGCCGAGCACCTCCGCGAACAGCAGCGGTGCGCAGTCGATGAGGGGAATGAACCCCACCGTCACCTTCGGTCGCTCGACGTGTCCCACGACGCTTCACTCCAAAAAAAAACGCCCCAGACGGCCGCATGCTTGGCGACCGTGTGGGACGTCATTGTCCGGGAGGGCAGACCGCCATTGGCCTGCCCGAAATTCAGGAGCCGCCCGTCATTGGGCGCCTCGCCGGTGAATCAGCAGAAAACATGCCAACCGCCGGGACCGCGGCCGCAATTCCGTAAATGGCTGATCAGACTAGAAAATTCGGCAAAGGCTTCGCCCCGCCGGAAACTTCACACTGGAAGGGCGGCGACAACGTCTGCCCGCTTACGCGCCAGTGCCGCCAAAGAGGCAGGCAGTTCGCCCGAAGCGAAGGTTCCCTCACTTCGTTTGGGATGACAGATTTCTTGAGGGTTGGCGCGGTGCGTCGCCGCAGAAAAAGCTGTCATCCCGAACGAAGTGTGGGACCTTTGATTTCCGGCACCCGTCAGAACTTGAGCGCCTTGGCGTATGTCAGGAGATCCTGGGCGACCTCGCCGATGCGCTTGTTCTGGTCCATCGCGAGCTTGCGCAGCAGCTTGTAGGCCGCTTCCTCGCCAATCCCCTTCTGCTCCATCAGCAGGCCCTTGGCGCGATCGACCGTCTTGCGCTCGACCAGCGACAGGCGCGCGCGCTCTAGTTCCTCACGCATCGTGTGATAGCGATTGAAGTGCGCGACCGCGACATCGACGACCGGTTGCACGCGATCCTGCGTCAGACCTTTCACGACATAGGCCGAGACGCCCGCCTCCATCCCGGCGGCGATCGTCGCCGGGTCGGAGCGGTCGGCGAACAGCGCGATGGGCCGCGGCTGCTGCTCGGTCGTGCGCCGCAGATCCTCGATCGCGTCGCGGCCGGGACTGTCGATGCTGATCACGATGACGTCGGGCTGCAGGACACTGACCCGCGTCGCGAGATCGTAGGTGCCGTCGAGCCGCGCCAGCAACACATAGCCGGCATCGCGCAGTCCTGACTCCACGATCTCGGCGCGGGTGGGATTGTCGTCGATCAGCACGACGGAAAGCGGTTTAGACACGGGCGGCGGCTGCAACTCTCTTCAAGCCGCGGGGCGCAACTTCCGTGCCACCGATGTTACGGCGCCGGTTCGACGAGCTTTCCGTCCGCCCAGCGTCCCGGCCGCATCTTGCCGTCGGCATCGGTGACCTGGCCGTAGCCGTTGCGCTGTCCGCCGCGAAAGCCGCCTTCGTAGCGCTCGCGCTCGCCGATGCGTTCGACTCCCGGCCCGTCGAGCAGGTCGCCGTGAAACTCGCCGGCCTGCACGACATTCGGCTCGGCCAGGGTGCGGCGAAGGCCGAGGCCCTCGAGCCGGCCGCCCACGAAGTTGCCCTCCGACCGCTCGGCGCCCGGCTTCTCGCGAAGGCCCAGTCCTGTCGACTTGCCTTCCTTCCACTGCCCGGCATAGCGCGTGTCGTCGGCAAGCCGCACCGTGCCGAGACCGTTCATCAGGTCGGCGCTCCAGTCCCCGGCCTGGCGTTCGCCATTGCCGAGTTCGGCGACGCCCAGCCCCTGCCGTTTGCCGTCGACGACCTGACCGACATAGCTGGCGCCGCTGCCGTACGTCAGGCGTTCGCTGTTCTCGAGATCGGGGCGTGCGGCGCGGGCCGCCACGATGCGGGCTTCGCCTGCCATGGCGCGCGCCGCGCGCGCGGCTTCCTCGGCGCGGTCGAACACCGCCCGTGCTTCGGTTGCCGCGCGCGCGGCCTGGTCGGCCAGCGCCTTCTGAGGCGATGTGCCGGGCGCCGTGACGGGCGGTTTGGGTGGAGCCTGAGCCGGCGTCGTCGCGGCCGGCGGAACGGGCGTGGGTGTCGCGGCTGCCTGGGAGGGTTCCGTCGGAACGCCGATCGGAACCGGCGACGGCAGGGTTGCCTGTGTCTCCACCGTCGGCGGGCCGAGGAGGCGCTCGCGAATTTGCGGCGCGTACTTCCACCCGGCGATGGCGGCCAGCACCAGCAGCGCGATCGGCAGACGCCGGCGGCCGAACCCTTTTCGACGCGTGGCCGGAGGCTCGACGGAGGGTTCCTCGGCGGGAGACCGGCTCGCGCCGCCGAGGCGCGGCCCCGACGCGACCTGTGCCGGCGCGGGCTCGGTCTGCATGCGTTGCGTCGGGGCATCCTCGACGCGCGGCAGCGAACCGGCGAACAGCGTGCGCCATTCGGCAATCGACTGCGGCCGCTGCTCGGGGGCGAACGCCAGGCCCCGGTCGATCGCCGACAGCATTGCCGGATCGAAACGATCGGCATGGCTCGCCGCGAGCGGACGGTAGGGGTCGGTGCCCACGCGGCTCACCGCCTCGGGCGGCGGCGAACCCGTGATCGTGTGATGCAGCACCGCCGCCGTCGCATAGATGTCGGTCCACGGCCCCTGCTTGCCGTCCATCGCGTATTGCTCGATCGGCGCATATTGCGGCGTCAGGATGCTGGTCAGGGTACGGGTGCGGCCGCCCATCGCCTGACGTGCCGCACCGAAGTCGATCAGGATGGGCACGCCATCGCGGCGGACGATGACGTTCGACGGCTTGATGTCGCGGTGCAGGAAGCCCTGGGCGTGAACGGCGCCGAGGCCGCTCAGCATGCCGTCGGTCAGGCGGCGGATCTCGTCGGGCTGCAGGCGGCGGCCGGGCTGGCGCAGCAGCTGAGCGACGCTGTGGCCGTCCTCGAATTCCATGACCGTATAGGCGGTGCCGTTGGCCTCGAAGTAGCGCAGCACCGGCACGATATGGACATGACGGAAGCGCGCCAGCGCCCGCGCTTCGTCGAGGAAGCGCTCTCGCCCCCAGGTGAAATCATCGGCGAAGCGCGAGCCGCGCGGCGCCACCTGGCCATCGGCCCGGCGAGTTGCGAACTCGACGGGCATGTATTCCTTGATGGCGACGAACTTGGCGAGCTGGGTGTCGAAGGCCCGATAGGTGATGCCGAAGCCGCCATGGCCGATCAGCGCGTCGAGGCGATAATCGCCCAGTCGCGTGCCGATCGGCAAAGCTTGATCGTGTTCTGCTGTCATGGGCACGCGCAACCTCGGCCCCTAAATGCGCGCTCCCGGCCAGCCGCACAAGCGGCTGGTTCGCGATTAGCGGCTGGAGTCCGACGCCGTAAACGACCGGTGCAGGCCGGCGTCGCGCATTTCCGGCATGAGCTGCATGATCATAAGCAGCAGGCAGAGACCGATCGCCGTGAGCATCGTGGCAGGGCCCGTGCGCAGATAGGGGGTGGGCATGGAGGCCCGTCGTTCGTCCGTCATGTCGAACAACTCCAAAAATATAAACTTCGTCAAAAATAACTACGGCCGAGCGGCCCTAAAATTGGGCCAAGCCTGAGACGAGGCTAAATCAAATCGCCTTAAAAAGCCAACAAAGCTGTGTAATCACAATGGTTTAATAGATGATGTGAAGAACAAAAGCGAACACCACTATTGCTGGCGTGTGTCTTGCGTGGAGGTGAAGCGCAAGATCGGCCGCGAACTCCGGTCCCGGCCGGGTTAGGATCGTCCCATGAATACAGCCCCACGCGACAATGTCAGGACCATCGTTCTGACCGGCGCCAGCCGAGGCATCGGCCATGCGACCGTCAAGAAATTCAGCGCCAATGGCTGGCGGGTCATCACGATCTCACGCCAACCCTTTAGCGCCCTCTGCCCGTGGCCGAGCGGCGGCGAGAATCACGTGCAGCTCGACCTCGCCGATCCCGTCGATATCGGGCGCGGCATCGAACAGATCCGCTCGCGCTTGGCCGGCGGCCGGCTCGACGCGCTGGTCAACAACGCCGCCATCTCGCCCAAGGGCAAGGGCGGTGGGAGACTGGGCGCGATGGACACGCCGTTCGATCTCTGGCGGCAGGTCTTCAACGTCAATTTCTTCGCCCCTGTGGCGCTGGCCCGCGGGTTGGTCGACGAGCTCTCGAAGGCGCAGGGTTGCGTGGTCAACGTGACGTCGATCGCCGGCAGTCGCGTCCACCCCTTCGCGGGCTCCGCCTACGCCACCTCGAAGGCGGCACTCGCCGCGCTGACCCGTGAGATGAGTCACGATTTCGGACCGCGCGGCATTCGCGTGAACGCGATCGCGCCCGGCGAGATCGACACTGCGATCCTGTCGCCCGGCACCGAGAAGATCGTCGAGGAGCAGATCCCAATGCGCCGGCTCGGCACGCCCGACGAAGTGGCGGACGTGATCCACTTTCTTTGCGAGAAGGGATCGAGTTACGTTTCGGGGGCCGAGATCCAGATCAACGGCGGCCAGCACGTCTAGGAGTTCGCGATGGACAGCACGATCACCAGCTTCAAGGGCGAGACCGGCCGCGACGCGCGGCGGCGGATCCGCAGCGGCGGTCACCGTCTGCCGACGTCCGGCATGGCGCCGGGTTACGTGCAGGGCAATCTCGCAATCCTGCCGAAGGCCCTGGCCGCCGACTTTGCACGCTTCTGCCAGCTCAATCCCAAGCCCTGCCCCCTGCTCGCGTCCTCGGAGCCGGGCGACTGGCGCCTGCCGACGCTCGGCGAGGATCTCGATATCCGCACCGACATTCCCTACTACCGGATCTGGAAGAACGGCGTGATGGTCGAGGAAGTCACCGACCTCAAGTCGGTGTGGCGCGACGATCTCGTCTCCTTCGTGCTGGGCTGTTCCTTCTCCTTCGAAGACGCGCTGGTCGAGAACGGCCTCGAGATTCGCCACCAGAGCTGCGGCACCAACGTGCCGATGTTCCGCACCAACATCGAATGCGCGCCGTCGGGCCCTTTCCATGGGCCGATGGTCGTGTCGATGCGCCCCTTCAAGCCGGCCGGCGCCATCCGCGCCATCCAGGTGACGACACGCTTTCCGACCGTGCACGGGGCGCCGGTCCATATCGGCAAGCCCGAACTGATCGGCATCAAGGACATCAACAAGCCCGATTACGGCGACCCCGCGCCGGTGCGCGACGACGAGCTGCCCGTTTTCTGGGCGTGCGGCGTCACCCCGCAATCGGTCGTGGCCACCGTGAAACCCGAGTTCTGCATCACCCACGCGCCGGGTTACATGCTGGTGAGCGACCTCCTCAATTCTCAGCTCGCCATTCTGTAATGGCGCACCTGGAATTCGAGGGCCACGCCAAGGGCGCGGTCGAAAACGTCGCCGTCGAGATCAAGGATCTCGTCATCGCCGGCTGGACCGGCCGCGACGTCACCGCGCTCAATCATCACATCGAGGAGCTGAAGGCGATCGGTGTGCAGCCGCCGTCGCGGGTGCCGATCTATTACCGCGCGGCCGCGCAGATTCTGACGCAGGCCGATCGCATCCAGGTGCTGGGCGAGGACAGTTCGGGCGAGGTCGAGCCGGTGCTGATCGGCGCCGCCGACCGGCTCTGGGTCACGGTCGGCGCCGACCACACCGACCGCAAGGTCGAAAGCTACGGCATCGCCGTCTCCAAGCAGATGTGCGCCAAACCGATCGGCCGCACCGCGTGGCGCTTCGAGGAAGTCGAGGCGCATTGGGACAGCCTGATCCTGCGCAGCTTCGTTCAGGAAGGCGGCAAGAAGGTTCTCTACCAGGAAGGGCCGCTGTCCAAGATTCGCGATCCGCGCGAGCTGATCTTCGCGTGGAAGGACAACAAGCGCCTGCCCATGGGAACCTTGATGTTCTGCGGCACCATGCCGGCGATCGGCGGCATCCGCGCCTCGTCGCGCTTCGAGATGGAACTCGAGGATCCGGTGCTCGGCCGCACGATCAGCCACGCCTACGACATCGAGACCCTGCCGATCATCGCCTGAAGGCGGTCTGCTTCGCGAAGATGCATGCCTCGGCTGCAGGTCGGGCCTTGCGTGAACCGCGCCGGTAAACGTAGGTTCAGCGCCTTCGGGAGGAACAAGTGACGATCAAGGGCGCATACGACGGCATTACCGTTCTCGACTTCACGCAGGGCATCGCGGGGCCGCACGCCTCCATGCTGCTCGCGCTGCACGGCGCCGACGTGATCAAGGTCGAGCCGCCGGAAGGCGACTGGGGCCGCGCGCTGGGCGAGCTGAAGGGCGATCATTGCGCCCATTCGGTTGCCTTCAACCGCGGCAAGCGGTCGATCGCCCTCGACCTCAAGTCTCCCGACGGCATCGCCGTCGCCAAGAAGATCGCCGCCAAGGCACATGTCGTGATGGAGAGCTTTCGTCCCGGCGTGATCTCGCGCCTGGGCTTCGGCTACGAGGACATCAAGAAGATCAACCCGAGCGTCGTCTACTGCTCGGTGTCGGGCTTCGGCCAGACCGGCCCCTACAGCAAGCGCCCGACGGTCGACGGCCTGATCCAGGCGTTCAGCGGCATGATGGTGATGAACAAGATGCCGGACGGCACGCCCTGGCGGCAGGGCATGATCGCCGTCGACGTGACCACCGGTCTCTATACCTTCCAGGCGCTGGCGACCGCGCTGATGCGCCAGTTCCGCTACAACGAAGGTTGTTTCATCGATTCGAGCCTGATGCGCGCCGCCGCCGCCTTCCAGGGCGCCAAGCTGATGGAATGGGTGTTCTCCAAGGGCGCACCCCCGGTGCTCTACATGCCGGCCGGAAGCTACAAGACGTCGAATGGCTACATCATGGTGAGCGCCATGCGGCCGCACCACTTCCGGCTGCTGTTCGAACTGATCGGCCGCCAGGACATCGCCGACGATCCCGACCTGCAGAGCCATGAGAACCGCATCAAGAACGCAGCCAAGATCATCAAGGCGCTGAACGAGACGATGCCGACCAAGACGACCGAGGAGTGGATCGCGATCCTGCAGCCCAAGGACGTGTTCTGCGAGCGGGTGAACAATTACTCCGACTATCTCGAGCATCCGCACGTCAAGGAATCGGGCGCCATCGACTGGATCGAGCAGGACGGATTCGGCCGCATGCCGGTCGCCAACATCGCGGGCCTGCCACCGGCTTCCGAACACGCGCCACAGCAGCACGCGCCGCATATCGGCGAGGACGGGCCCGATATCCTGAGCGAACTGGGCTATGCCGCCGCCGAGATCGATGCGCTACTGGCGCGCGGCGGCGTGCGGGCGCCCGTGCCGTCGGTCAAGGCAGCGGACTGAGCACGAAGCGCTCGATGTCGCGGCGACTGCGCAGCCGTACGACACGCTTCTCTCCCGCCAGCGCTTCGCACTCCTGGGCGAAGCGCTCGCGATTTCGGCGATGCGTCTTCAGCGCATAGAGCAGGATCGAGTTCCGGCTGAGGAAGGCGTTGGACAGGGTCTCGCGATTGCCGGTGCCCCACAGCTCCTCGCGCGTGACGGCGCGCTTCACCGTGCGCCGCAGCAGGCGCGACATCACGACGGGCAACGGCAGGTCGAGCCAGACCAGCGTATCGGCCGGACGCCATACGAGGTCGCGCACCTGGCCGTAATTGCCGACGACGATCCAGCCGTCGTCGCGGGTCTCGCGCTCGACGCGATGACGGAAGAGGTCGACGGGCGCCGGTTGCCAGTCGCGCCCCCAGAAGAGCGCATCGAGCTCGACCACGCGCAGGCCGGCGCGCTCGGCGAGGCGCTCGGCCAGCCAGCTCTTGCCTGATCCCGTCGTTCCGAACACGGCCACCCGTCGCATGGGCAAACTCTAGCGTCCGCCGCCGGCGTTCTGCAGGGACGCTTTTCGCCACACCCCGGCAGCGCCGCCGCTGTTGCCGCCCGCCGGCAGATCGGGGACAGTCGCCCATGCATATCGGACTCATCGCGGGCATCGGGCCGGCCGCCACCGACTTCTACTATCGGGGCCTGATCGACCGGCATGTCGAGGCCGGTATTCCGCTCGACCTCACCATGGCGCATGCTGACGTGCGCGAGATGAGCCGCAACCTCGTGGGCAAAAACCCGAAAAGGCAGGCGGAAATCTTCGCCGGGCTGGTCGGGCGCCTGAAAGCGGCCGGCGCCCAGGCCGCCGCCATCACCTCGATGGGTGGCCATTTCTGCGTAAACGAACTCATGGCGATCTCGCCGCTACCGGTGCTCAACGCCATCCCCGCGGTCGACGCGGCGCTGGCCAAGGGGACGTTCCGGAAGATCGGCATCCTCGGCACACGGACCGTGATGGAATCGAAGCTTTACGGCGGCATCCCTTCGGTCGAGGTCGTGCCGACGGAGGGCACCGCGCTCGATCTCGTCCATGACACCTACGTCGCGATGGCGACGATCGGACACGTGACCGAGGCCCAGCGCCAGGTCTTCTTCGAGGCCGGTCGCGCGCTTTGCGCGCGGGGCGCCGAGGCGATCATGCTGGGCGGCACCGACCTCTTCCTGGCTTTCGCCGGACACGATCCCGGCTTCCCCGTCATCGACTGCGCCGACATCCATGTCGACGCGATCCACGCCACATCGGCCGCCTGACGGCCCGGAGCTTCCCATGGCAGAAGATACCCGCCCCCGCCGTTTCGCCGTCCTGATCGACGCCGACAACACGTCCCCGCGCATCGCCGCCGGCCTCTTCGAGGAGATCGCCAAGTTCGGCGAGGCCAGCGTTCGCCGCATCTACGGCGACTTCTCGAGCACGCGCCTCAAGTCGTGGGCCGAGATCCTGCAGAAATACGCGATCGATCCCTATCAGCAGTTCGCCTACACGTCGGGCAAGAACGCCTCCGACATCGCGCTCGTGATCGATGCCATGGACCTGCTGCACAGCCGGCGATTCGACGGCTTCTGCCTCGTCTCCTCCGACAGCGACTTCACACGACTTGCATCCCGCCTGCGCGAGGAGGGTGCCGACGTCTACGGCTTCGGCGCGCAGAAGACGCCCGAAAGCTTCCGGCAGGCCTGCCGTCGGTTCATCTACACCGAAAATCTCCTGCCCGAGGCCGCGGTGACGACGCCCGGCGAGGGCGCGACCGCGAATTCCCTGCAGCCTGCCAGCGCCGCCATCCCCTTCCTGACCAAGGCGATCGCGCAGATGGAGACGGAAGACGGTTGGGTGAGCCTCGGCGCGGTCGGCCAACGCCTCGCCAACATCGCCTCGGATTTCGACCCGCGCACTTACGGCTTTCGCAAGCTGAGCGACCTGATCCGCAAGACCGGCGCATTCGACATGGAACAGCCGGACGGACGGACCGTGCGCATTCGGGCCAAGCCGCTTCCGCCCCTTGCGGAAAGCGCGCCCGCCCGCGGTCGCGGCCGTGGCCGGGGACGAGGCAGAGGAGCCGCTTCCGCCGCGCCGCGGTCACAATCGGCTTAGTCGCCAGAGAGTCGCAGCGCTGGGCCACTTCGCTCGTTGCTTTTGTCCAGGCCGCCCCCTAAGCCCGATTTGCGGTTGCCGACGCCCGCTCCTCTTCTCAAGGAAATCCACTCGTTTGAGCACCCTTCTGGAAGCTGCCGGCCCGCGCGAGCAGGTGGCGAAAGCCGCCCGCGCCTGGGCTCAGGTCCTGTCGCGCTATCGCCAGCCCAGCAACAGCCGCAGCATATTCGAGATTGCCGTCACGGTGGTGCCGCTGGTCGCCTTGTGGGCGCTGGCCTGGGCGACGCTCGACATCGGCTATTGGCTGGCGCTGCCGCTGGCCTTCGCGGCGGGTGCCTTCATGGTTCGGCTGTTCGCGATCCAGCACGATTGCGGGCATGGCGCCTTCTTCCGTCAGCGTTCGGCGAACGACTGGATCGGGCGCATTGCCAGCGTTCTGACGCTGACACCTTACGATGTGTGGCGTCGCACGCATGCGACCCATCATGCCAGCACGGGTAATCTCGACAAGCGCGGCTTGGGAGACGTCGACACGCTGACGGTCGAGGAATATCGCGCGCGCTCGATGTGGGGCCGGCTGCGCTATCGGCTGTATCGCCATCCTCTGGTCATGTTCGGCCTCGGTCCGGCCTATCTGTTCATCGTCCAGCATCGCCTTCCGATCGGCCTGATGCGCGATGGCTGGCGTCCGTGGGTCAGTACGATGACGAACAACCTGGCGATCGTTCTGGTCGCCGGTCTGCTGATCTGGCTGGTCGGCATCAAGGCCTTCCTGCTGATCCACCTTCCGGTCCTGCTGCTGTCCGCCTCGGTCGGCGTCTGGCTGTTCTTCGTCCAGCACCAGTTCGAACATACGAAGTGGGACAACGATCCCGACTGGAACCTGCACGAAGCCGCCCTGCACGGCAGCTCGCACTACGATCTGCCGGCCTTCCTGCGCTGGTTCACCGCCAACATCGGCATCCATCACGTCCACCATCTCAGCAGCCGCATCCCCTACTACCGGCTGCCGCTGGTGCTGCGCGACCATCCCGAGCTTCGGGATGTCGGGCGCCTCACCCTGATCCAGAGTTTCCGATGCGTCCGTCTGGTCCTGTGGGACGGGACGCAGCGTCGCCTCGTCTCTTTCCGCGAGGCGCGCGCCTCACGCGTCTGAGGGACAGCTCTTCAGCAGATTTGCTGCGGCCGGATCGCCCGGCGCCGCCGCGAGGCAGTCCTCGAAGAGGGTTCGCGCCGTGGCGACGTCATGGTGCAGCAGCGCCTCGACCCCGCGCAGCAACGACGCGCGCGTCCTGAGCTTGGCCTCGCGCTCCGGCGGCGGATCGCGGTCGAAGACCTCGAACAGCACCACCGGCCGCGTCTTGCCCCGAACCACCACGACATCGAGGGGACGGATCGCGTAGGCAGCGGGATCCGCCAGATGATCGTAGGTGTACTGCGAGATCAGCATGCGGACCCGATAGACCTTGGTGAGGCTCTCGATCCGGGAGGCAAGGTTGACCGCATCGGAGATCACCGTGCCGTCCATGCGATGCAGCTCGCCGATCGTTCCCATCATCAGCGAGCCAGTATTGAGCCCGGTCCCGATGGCCACCGGCGCCAGGCCCCTGGCCACGCGCGGGGCATTGAACGAGTCCAGCGCGTCCAGCATCGCGAGACCGGCACGCACACCGTCGTCAGCCGTTTCGAACAGGGCCATGATCGCGTCACCGATATACTTGTCGATGAACCCGCCATGGTCGCGGATCACCGGCCCCACATGCTCGAGATAGGCGTTGATGAACGCGAAGTTCTCGTCCGGCGTCATCGTTTCCGACAGCGCCGTGAAGTTGCGGATGTCGGAGAACATGATGGTCATGTGCTCGCGCTTGTTGTCGCCCAGCGCCACCGAGACGATGTTCGGCTTGCCGATCTTGGCGAGGAACGCCTGAGGCACGAAGCGCTCGATCGCCAGATTGGTCTCCCGCAGATCGTTGATCCTCGACCGCACCGAGTCCCGCATCGAGGCGAAGCTGCGGGCGAGGTGTCCGATCTCGTCGCCGCGGTCGGTATTGGCGATCGCATGATCGAGGTCGCCCCCGGCGATCGCGCCGGCCTCTCCCCGAAGGTTCAGCAGCGGATCGATGATCCGGCGCTGCAACAGCCGCGACGCGATCCAGAAGATCACCGGCAGCATCAGCGCGAGCATGACCATCGAGCTCACGAACACATGCACCACGGCCTGTCGCGCGAGCGCCAGGTCGTAGGTGACCTTGCGCACGATCATCATCGGCCTCTCGTCCTTGATCGTGTCGGCCCTGTTGTAGCGGCTGTAGGTCGTGACGCCGTGGCCGGAAGCATCAGGTATCTGGAGACGCCCTTCCTTCAGGACCTCGTGAGCCAGCGTGGGATCGAGCTTCTCGCCGGGCCGGATCAGCGACCAGGTTCCCGACGCATTGATCAGGTAGATGTCGACGTCAGTCACATAGGAGTTCGATTTTACCGCGTCGGAGAAGTAGTCCTCGAAGAAGTACTGGCTCATCCAGCTGAAGTCGCTCTGCTTCAGCGTCGCGCGGACCTCGGTGGAGGCCTCGATGAGGTAGTCCTTACCTGGCGGGCCGTAATAGGTGTAGGTGCGCAGCGTGCCGGTCACCGACGACAGGTCGATGCCGTCGCTCATCGCCTTGCCCTTGCCGAACACCGAATCGAGGAAGTCGGAGAAGGGCCCCTTCGGAAAGACGAGGCCCATGTCATAGGAAAGGTTGGTGTTGAAGATCTTGTGGTCGCGATTGATGAAGTAGAGGTGCGCGACGCCGTACCGGGCCGCGAGCGCGTTCAGTTCTTCGGCGGTCAGCTCGGCCGGAGGACGGCCCATACGCTCGATATCGGCCTCGATCTGCGGCAGCACCTTCGCCATGAGTGCGGTGTTGCGCTCGTTCTCGCTGCGCAGCATCGTTTCGAAGACGTCGAAGCGTTCGCTGAGGCTGGCCTCGATACGCCGCAACTCCTCGTCCTGCAGCCTCGACACCAGCCGGTACATGGCGAGCGACGCCACGATCGTGGCGCCCAGGCTCACGGCGACCAGGACCGTGAGCAGAAAAAGACCGACCTTTCGTTTCATCGAGGACCCATTCACCCACTCTTGTCATCGCGAGCGGGGGAGTCCCCGCTCAGAAGCGCAGCGAAGGATCTCACGTCGGAAACGCAGTAATTTGGTGGTCCCGCAGGGCCTTCGCTGTGCTCAGGACGACAATCAGCGCCTCGACCTACCTTCGGCCCCTCTCTACGCGCTCAGGTATTCTGCCACAGCCGCGTCGTATAGGCGCCCTCGACATTGGCGTCGATCTGCGCCGCGACGGCCTCGCTTTCGCCGATGCGGGGCGCGATGATCTTGCCGAACGAGATGCGGCCGGGCGCCGGCCAGGCCTTCGGATCCCACAGCTTGGCGCGCACGATCGAGCGGGCGCAGTGGAAGTAGCAATGCTTGATATGGACGCGGGTCGCCAGCAGCGCCGGCTTGCCCAGCGAGCTGAGCGACGCCACGAGATCGGGATCGTCGTGGATCTCCGCAGTGCCGGAAATGCGCAGCGTCTCGCCGGTCGCCGGAACCAGGGCGATGATGCCGATCTGGCCGGTGTCGAGGATGTTGTTCAGGCCGAAGGCCAGGTTGTTGCCGACCCGCTCGGGGATCAGCAGCGTCTTCGGATCCTCGACCCTGATGAAGCCCGGCTCGTCGCCCTTGGGAGAGACTTCCACGGTACCGTCCGCCGACGTGGTGCCGAGCAGGGCGAACGGGCAGCGCTTCAGGAACTCGATCGACTGCTCGTCCAGCGCGTCGAGGATCTTGACGCGGCTGGCCGGTCGCGGTTCGGCAATGATGCGCCGCAATTCTTCCTTCGTACTGATGCGAGCCATGAGACTAACTCCGTCGAGACGCGTAATGCGCCAACATCCGCCACTTGCGAACGACTTGCAACCTGATCGGCGGTGGGGGCTCTGCGGCGGCGTCAGGCGAAGTGCGGCGCCACCTCGAGCATGAAGCGCTGCATCTGCTCCTTCACCATCGCATGCGGTTTCTGGCCGTAGTTGAAGTAGAGGATGACCTCGGCGACGCCGGCCGCCTCGACCTGCTTCAGAGTGTCGACGATGTGCTGCGGGCTGCCGCACAGGATCGACTTGTCGGTCAGCTTCTCCGGCCGCATGTCGCGCAGGATGTTCACGATGTCGACGAAGTACCTGTAGGTCGGCGGCACCTTCTCGCCGGTCGACGAGGGAAAGGCCGCGATCAGCGCGTCCTGGAAGTAGCGGACCAGCGCTTCCTTGCCGTAGCGTTCCTCCTCCGGCGTCGAGGCGATGTGCACGAAGTAGGAGCACATGGCCCGCCGCATCGGCCGCTTGAAGCCCGTCTCGCACGTCTCGCGATAGACCCGCACCGCGTCGGCCAGCGAGCCGTAGACCATGGCGGCCGCGAAGGGCGCATAGATCACGTTCCAGTCGTTCTTCGCCGCCAGCTCCATCGACGGCCGCGAAAAGCAGGCCACGTAGGGCCGGAGCGGGCTCTGTGCCGGCTTCGGGCGCACTTCGACGTCGTTGAATTCGTAGAACCGGCCCTTGTGGGACCATTTGCCGGGCTCGGTCCAGGCGCGCCAGACGATCTCCAGCCCCTCGGCGAACAGCTCGGCAGAATCGTCGAAAGGCATCTGGAAGGGATCGTATTCCTTGCGGTCGTAGCCGCGGCCGGCAGCGAAATCGACCCGGCCGCCCGACAGGAGATCGAGCGTCGCCCATTCCTCGGCGACGTGCAGCGGATGGTGCACCGGCAGCAGGGTCACCGCCGGCGCCAGCCGCAGCTTCGTCGTGGCGCCCGCCAGTTGCGCCAGCATCGCCAGCGGTGAGGCATTGACGCCCAGCAGATTGAAGTGATGCTCGCCGATCCAGGCCGAGTTCAGCCCGACCTTCTCGGCCCACAGCGCCTCGGCGTAAATGTCCTTGATGAAGGATTCGGCCGAGCGCGGGTTGTTCGGGTAGCGATTGTCCGAGAGCGTGAAGTAACCGAACTGCATGATCAGGCCGCCTGTTGCGCCACTTCGGAGAGGGAGACGATCCAGTCGCGAAACGCCTTGATCTTGCGCCGACGGATCGCCTCCGGCGGATAGACGAGATAGTAGGCGAAATCGGATGAGCGCTTGAAATCGAAAGGGACAACCAGCCGGCCGGCCTTGAGGTCGGGCTCGACCAGGGGGTTGCGCCCCAACGCAACGCCCAGCCCGTCCATCGCCGCCTGATAAGCCGCCAGCGCGAAATCGAACGAAACGCCGCGCGAGGCATCGACGCCCTTCACGCCCGCGGCCGTCAGCCAGACCTGCCAGTCGTCGGGAAAGCTGCCGATATGGAGCAGGGTGAAGCGCCTGAGATCCGCCGGCTTCTTCAGCCCGTTCGGTCCCTTGAGCAGCGAGGGCGCGCAGACCGGCATGACATCCTCGCTGACCAGCCGCTCGGCCAGCAGGTTCGGCCACTGACCGCGGCCATAGCGGATGCCGATATCGACATCCTCGCGCGAGAAATCGACCAGCCCGGTACCGGTCGAGATGCGCACGTCGATCTCCGGATGCGAGCGCTGGAAGCCGCCCAGCCGCGGCACCAGCCATTTCACTGCGAAGGACGAGGTCGTGGTCACCGTGAGGTTGCCGCCCTTGTCCTTCTGCAGCAGCTTCTCGGTCGCCTCGTTGAGCTGGTCGAAGGCCGCACGGACCGAGGGGAGATAGGCCTGACCGGCCTCGGACAGCAGCAGCGAGCGATTGCGCCGCACGAACAATTTTAATCCGAGCCTCTGTTCCAACCCGCGCACCTGATGGCTGATCGCGGCCTGCGTGACGCTCAATTCCTCAGCGGCATCGGTAAAGCTCATATGGCGTGCCGCGGCTTCGAAGGCACGCAAGCCGTTGAGTGGCGGCAGGGATCGTTTCATCGCGAATCCTTCACATGAGCTAATTTAATCAAAACAGGACAAAGGGTCGTTTGTAAAGGGGGGTACCGGAGCGCACATCCACGCCAACAGAGTTCAACCTTTTCGGGAACAGTCCCATGGCCAACATATCTATCCATCATTCTTCGCAGGCCCCGATGGCCGGCAGCTTCACCGCCTTCGGTCAGATCCTGGCGACGTGGCGCGAGCGCGCCCGGCAGCGCCGCGAGCTCGCCAATCTCGACTACCGCACGATGCGTGACCTGGGCATCAGCCCGACCGACGTCCAGTTCGAGGCGAACAAGCCCTTCTGGCGCGTCTGACATCCGAATCCGGAGGGGTCCCGTTTCATACCCTGCACGGGACCATCCCACTCCGGTACCTGGCCGGCGGTCGCCCTTGCCTCCCTTGCGACCGCCGGCTTTTTCTTTGCCGTTCTCCTTTGCCAGCCGGCGCGGCTCTGCTAGAGCCGCCCCGTGGCGCTCAATGACCAGCAGATCCAGGCTCTCGGCCGCGACGCCCTGCAGCGCGCGGCAGCGGGCGATTTCGCCTCTGCCGAGGCGATGTTCGCCCGCGTCGTCGAGGCACGACCCAACATGGGCCAGGCACTCCATCTGCTGGGCCAGGTCCGGCTCAAGCTGGGTCGTTTCGCCGAGGCCCGCGAGCCGCTGGAGCGCGCCGCCCAGTTCCTGCCGCGCGACGTCTCGGCCCAGACTAACCTCGCGGGCTGCCTGATCCAGCTCGGCCGGCACGAGCAGGCGCTGGCCGCCCTCGCCAAGGCGGCGCGGCTGAAGCCGGACGACGCCTTCATTTCGCACAATACCGGCCGCACGCTCGAAGCCCTGGGCCGCACCGAGGAAGCCGAGCGCGCCTACGATCTCGCTCTGTCGATCGACCACAGGCTGCTGCCGGCGCTCAGCGCCCGGGCGGACCTGCTGGCCGCGCGCGGCGAATGGGCCGGCGCCCTCGCGGATCTCGAAACCGCGCTGGTGAGCCAGCCCAACGATCCGCGCCTTCGGCTGCGACGCGGCGAGCTGCTGCTGCGCCAGGGCGACTGGTGGCGCGGGCTCGGCGACTACGAGGCGCGGCTGGAGATCCCGGGCGAGCGTTACACCCCCGAGCTGCCGCGCTGGCAGGGCGAGCCGCTGGAAGGCCGTCTGCTGCTCTATCCCGAGCAGGCCGACATCGAGAGCGAAGCCGCCCTTCGCGATACCTTGATGCTGGCACGGTGCGTAGAGGCCACCGTGCAGTGCAGCGCGACCCTCGCCGACTGGCTCGACGGTCCCACGGTCCGCCGGGGCGAGTCCCTGGAAGGGTTTGCGGCCGCCGCGCCGCTCCGCAGCCTGCCGCTTCTGCTGAATTGGACGAGCGACGCGCTGCCCCCGCCCGCCAGGCTGAGACGCACGCCCGAACCTTCGTCCCGCATCGGATGGTTCACGGACACCGAGCCGCCCGCAGGCCTTGCCGGGATCGATCTCGTGCGCACCCCCGACGAGATCGCGGCTTGTCGTCTGGTCGTGGGCGACGACAAGTGGCCCGCACATGCCGCAGCTTCGCTCGGTATCTCCACGGTGATCCTGCTGCCTCCTATCGCAGACTGGCTCTGGGGACCGAGGCTCGGAATATCGCGGTGGTATCCGTCTGCGGAACTGCTGCGCGACGATGATCGCGAAGGGCTGGCGGCGCGGCTCGCCGGGTGCTGATATCCGCCTCCGGCGGAAACCCCAACACCCAAAGGCCAACCCCCATGGGCAAGACCCTGTTCGACAAGATCTGGGACAGCCACGTCATCACCGATCTCGGCAACGGTTTCGTGCTGCTGCACATCGATCGCCTGCTGCTGCACGACATGTCGGGCGGCAAGGCGCTGAAGGAAGCCATCGACAAGGGCTATCCGCCATCGCAGCCGCGGCTGATCTACGGCACGCCCGATCACACCATGTCGACCAAGCCCGGCCGCACGGAACATACCCATCCGCCGGGCCTGCCGCTGATCAAGTCGATGCGCGAGACGACCAGCGCCTACGGCATCAAGCTGTTCGACCTCGGCCAGGACGGCCAGGGCATCGTGCACGTGATGGGGCCCGAACAGGGGCTGACGCTCCCCGGCACGACGCTGGTGTGCGGCGACAGCCATACCTCCACCCATGGCGGCATGGGCGCGCTGGCCTTCGGAATCGGCTCGTCCGAACTGGTTCATGTCATCGCCACGCAGACCATGGTGCAGCGCAAGCCCAAGCGGATGCGCGCCAGCTTCGAGGGCAAGCTGATGCCGGGCGTCACGGCCAAGGACATGATCCTTCACCTGATCGGCGAACTCGGCACGGCCGCCGGCACCGGCTACTCGGTCGAGTATGCGGGCTCGGCGGTACGCGCCTTGCCGGTCGAGGCGCGGCTGACGCTGTGCAACCTCACCATCGAGATGGGTGCGCGCACCGGCATGGTCGCGCCCGACGACACGACCTACGAATACCTGAACGGCCGCGACTATGCGCCGAAGGGCGCGATGTGGGACCGCGCCGTCGCGCATTGGCGCAGCCTGCCGACCGATCCCGATGCCGAGTTCGATCGCGAGCATACGATCGACATGAAGAACGTCGCGCCGCAGATCACCTGGGGCACCAGCCCCGAGCATGTCATTGCCGTTGATCGCGCCATCCCCGATCCGCGCACCGGTCCCGAGGAGAAACGCGGCGCCTGGGAAGCGGCGCTCCAGTACCAGGGCCTCGAACCCGGCAAGCCGATCGAGGGCACCCCGGTCGACTGGGTGTTCATCGGCTCCTGCACCAACTCCCGAATCTCCGACCTGCGCGCCGCCGCCGAGATCGTGAAGGGCCGCCACAAGGCCGACCACGTGACCGCCTGGGTCGTGCCGGGCTCGGTGCGCATCAAGGCCGAAGCCGAGGCCGAGGGCCTCGACCGCGTGTTCACCGACGCCGGCTTCGAATGGCGCGAGCCCGGCTGCTCGATGTGCCTGGCCTCCAACGGCGAGCGGGTGCCGCCCGGCAAGCGCAGCGTCTCGACCTCCAACCGCAACTTCGTCGGGCGCCAGGGCCCCGGCGCGCGCACCCATCTCGCGAGCCCCGCCATGGCCGCCGCCGCCGCCATCAAGGGCGCCATCGCCGACGTGAGAAAGATGTAACGCACGACCTCACCCTGAGGAGCGCGTAGCGCGTCTCGAAGGGTGGGAACGGGCACCACGATTGTTGCCCATCCTTCGAGACGCGCGCTGCGCGCGCTCCTCAGGATGAGGTGGGAGGAGGAGACTCAAGATGGACAAGTTCACCAAGGTGACGGGCGTCGCCACGCCGTTGATGCGCCAGAACGTCGACACCGACCTGATCATCCGCATCGAGCGGCTGGTCGACAACGTGACCCGCGAAGGGCTGGGCCCCTATGCCTTCGAGCAGATCCGCTTCAAGCCCGACGGCAGCGAGGATCCGGACTGCATCTTCAACCAGACGCCCTATCGCGACGCGCCGATCATCCTCAGCCGGGAGAATTTCGGCTGCGGCTCGAGCCGCGAGGGCGCGGTGTGGGCGCTGAAAGGCATGGGCATCAAGGCGGTGATCGCCCCCTACTTCGGCGACATCTTCAACAACAACTGCTTCCAGAACGGGCTCCTGCCGGTGGCGCTGCCGATCCACGAGATCGAGCAGCTCGCCGACGAGATGAAAGCCTCGCCGGGCAACGCGCGCATCACCGTCGACCTCGAGAACTGCCAGGTGATCTCGCCGACCGGCCGCACCATTCCCTTCCAGGTCGATGCGCGGCGCCAGCACGCGATGCTGAACGGACTCGACGACATCGCGCTCACCATGTCGCGGCGCGACGAAATCGAGGCGTGGCAGTCCTCGGACAAGAGCTCGCGTCCGTGGGTCTGGCTGTAGGCACTTGAGCCCGCTGCATCCCCTGCGTCGGGCATGAGCCCGACGCACTTAGCGGCGGCCCTCCTCATCGTGGCGATGTGGGGGCTGAACTTCACGGTCATCCGGTTGGGCCTCGACGAGTTCACGCCCTTCGCCTTCGCGACCTGGCGCTTCCTGCTGGGCGCCCTGCCGGCTTTGTTCATCCCGAAGCCCAACGTATCGTGGGCGGTGTTGGCCGGCATCGGCGGGCTGATGTTCGCCGGCCAGTTCGTCTTCCTGTTCTTCGCCATGGGCGCGGGTCTGCCGCCCGGCCTCACCTCGGTCCTGGTGCAGCTGCAGGGGCCGCTCACCGTCGTGCTGGCCGCCCTGCTGCTGCGCGAGCATGCGACGCGCGGGCAGTGGCTCGGCCTCGCCGTCGCGGTCGCCGGCGTCGTGCTGCTCGCCCGCTCGATCTCGGACGACACGCCGCTGCTCGCCGTCGGCCTCGCGCTGATGTCGGCCTTCGCCTGGGCGCTGGGCAACCTCGTCTTCCGCTCGGCCCGCGGCGTCTCGATGTTCGCGGTCACGATCTGGGCAAGCGTCCTGCCGCCGATCCCGCTGGCGCTGGCGTCGCTCGTGCTCGACGGGCCGGCGGCGCTGGCCGCGCCGATCCTCGCGCCGACCTGGCGCGGCTGGTTCGTGCTCTTCTACACGGTCGTTCCGGTGATGTGGCTGGGCTACCTGATCTGGGGCACGCTGCTGCGCACCTATCCCGCCGCGAAGGTCGGCCCCGTCAGCCTGCTCGTGCCCTGCGCCGCGCTCGCCATCTCGGCCTACCTGACCGGCGAGCCGTTGTCGGGGGAGCGCCTCGTGGCCGTGGCGGTCGTGCTGGGCGGCGTGGCGCTCGGTGTCTACGCTTCAGGGCGACGCCTGCGCTGAGACCCTCGCGCGGTCTTGCCGAACACCGACGGTGGGACAGCACGGGTCACGACATCGCGCAGGGCGAAGCTCGATTCCAGCCGGGCGACCCGCGGCAGGCGGGAGAGTTCGGTGCGATGGATGCGCTCGAAATCCTCGATGTCGCGCGCCAGCACGATCACGACATAGTCGTCGCTGCCCGACATCAGGAAGCAGCGCACCACCGAGGGACAGTCGAGCACACCCGCCTCGAACGCCGTCAGCGCCTCGTCGCTCTGGCTGTCGAGCGTGATCCGCACCACGACCGTCGTGCCGAGGCCGAAGCGGCCGAGATCGAGCACCGCCTGGTAGCCGCGGATCAGGCCCGCCTCCTCCAGTGCACGCTGGCGCCGCGCCACCGCGGTGCTGGACAGGCCGACGCGGGCCGCGAGATCGACCTGGCTGACGCGGGCATTCTCCGTCAGCTCCGACAGGATGGTGGCGTCGATCTTGTCGAGTTGCATGTTCGGAATCCTGCGCACTTTCGCCGTCCAGCGTAGAATTCCGGCAGGATAGACACAATTGCTCTTCAGAATGCCGGGAAACAAACCCGCCTTCCTTGGTTTGATGACACCCGAAACAGCCTGGAGATTCCCTATGCGCGTCGGTGTGCCGAAAGAGATCAAAATGCATGAATATCGCGTCGGGCTGACGCCCGGCGCGGTCCGCGAATACGTCCATGCCGGCCACGAAGTCGTGGTCGAGACCGGCGCCGGCGCCGGGATCGGCGCGAGCGACGAGGTCTACCGTACCGCCGGCGCCCGCATTGCCGGCACCGCCGCCGAGATCTTCTCGACCGCCGAGATGATCGTGAAGGTGAAGGAGCCGCAGCCGGGCGAATGGGCGCAACTGCGCGCCGGCCAGATCCTGTTCACCTATCTCCATCTCGCCGCCGATCCGGCCCAGGCCAGGGGCCTGATCGAATCCGGCTGCACCGCCATTGCCTACGAGACCGTGACCGACGCACGCGGCGGCCTGCCGTTGCTGGCGCCGATGAGCGAGGTCGCCGGCCGACTTTCGATCGAGGCGGCGGGCGGCGCCCTGCAGCGCCATCGCGGCGGCCGTGGCCTGCTGCTGGGCGGCGTGCCGGGCGTGAAGCCGGCCCACGTCGTGGTGCTGGGCGGCGGTGTCGTGGGCACGCATGCCGCGCGCATGGCGGCAGGCCTCGGCGCCGAAGTCACGGTGCTCGACCGCTCGCTGCCGCGGTTGCGGGAGCTCGACGATCTGTTTCAGGGCCGGGTCCGCACGCGCTATTCGACGATCGACTCCATCGAGCAGGAAGTGTTCTCCGCCGACGCCGTGATCGGCGCGGTGCTGGTGGCCGGCGCCACTGCACCCAAGCTGGTGACCAAGGCGATGCTCAAGTCGATGAAGCCGGCCTCGGTGATCGTCGACGTCGCCATCGACCAGGGCGGCTGCTTCGAGACCTCGCACGCCACCACGCATGCCGAGCCGACCTACGAGGTCGACGGCATCATCCATTATTGCGTGGCCAACATGCCGGGCGCGGTCCCGCTGACGTCGAGCGAGGCGCTGAACAACGCCACCCTGCCCTTCGGCCTCGCTCTCGCCGCCAAGGGCCTCGCCGCCATCTCCGCGAACCCGCATCTCGCCGCCGGCCTCAACGTCCATCGCGGCCAGCTGACACACAAGGCGGCGGCCGAGAGCCTCGGCCTTCCCCACGCGCCCGCCGAGCAGGCGATCGCCGGCTGACCCGAGTTCTCCCCGCCTCCTCCGTCAGGGGCGGGGAGATTCCGCCCCTGACGGCCGACTTGATTCCATCATTCCAATGATCTATGGATTGTTAGATCGACGGCAAGGGAACCCATGCTCAAAACAGCCGGCGGCCGGCACCTGGAAGAAGCGGCCCGCATGTTCGACGCCCTGTCGGACGTTGCGCGCCTGCGGACCCTGATGCTGCTCGCCGACAACAGTCTCAGCGTCTCGGAAATCGCCGCCGCCGAGGAGGAGAAGATCACCACCGTTTCGGCGCGCCTTCAGGTGTTGCACGCCGCCCGACTGATCGAGCGCCAGAGGGAGGGCAAGAGCGTCATCTATCGGATCGCCGACGATCACGTTCTCACGCTTGTCCGCAATGCCGTCGCCCACGCCGGCGAGAGGCACTGATTCTTCAGGAAAGGATGAATGTCATGTCCAGCCACGACCACAAGATCCATGCCGACCATCCGCACGCGCACGGTCCGGCCTGCGGCCATACCGCGATCAAGCACGGCGAGCATCTCGACTATCTGCACGATGGCCATCTCCATCACCCCCACGGCGATCACGTCGACGAGCACACGATCGAGGTGAGCGCCCACAATCCGGGGGCCTGCACGCCCGACCATGTCTGTGCCGGCCATGACAAGAACCACAAGCACGGCCCAGGCTGCGGCCACGAAGCGGTGCCGCATGGCGACCATGTAGACTATCTGGTCGACGGGCACCTGCATCACCCGCACGGCGCCCATTGCGACAATCACGGGCCCGTCGAGATCGTCCAGTAAGCCGCGTAACGGCGGACCGGTGACGGGGCGGGAGGCAACTCCCGCCCTTTTTATTTGCCTCGCACTCTCCGCAGCTTGACCAATAGAAATGTTATACTGTAACAACATTGGAGGTCGTCACAGTCGTCCCTGACGTCGGAGAGGACTCCCCTTGTCTGGTACCGTGAGCAAACGGGTCGTCGAGAGCCCCGACGACGCCGTCCTGGATCGGGTTGTCGAGAACGACGTCGCCCTCGCCATCTGGCATCGCCCGCAGACGGCGGGGCTGGCGGCCTGGCTCGATTCCCTGCCGACGGAACGCCTGCCCGAGGGCCACTTCATCGGACCGGCCGCCTGCGTCCCGGCCCGCCTCGCCGCCCTCTGCGATCTCGTGGCGCTGGCCGACAGTTCCGAGCGACGGGCGCTGATCGACGACATCTCAGCCCTCGCACGCGGCTTCGCCGCGCGCACCGGCAGCCGAGACGTCGACCTGCGCTTGGAAGCGATCGCCCACGATGCCTGCTGGCGCTTCCATCGCGACCATGTCGGCTACCGTCTCAATGCAACCTATCGCGGTCCCGGCACGCAATGGCCGCCACTGGGGCATGCCGCCCGGGCGCTGAAGGCGCAGCGCCGCTATCGCGGGCCCTTGAACGAGTTCCCGCGCTTCGCCGCCGGTCTCTTCAAGGGCGTGGTGCGCGCCGGCACGGAAGCCATCGTGCACCGCTCACCGCCGGTCGCCGGTAGCGGCCAGACGAGACTCTTTCTCTGCCTCAACGAGGTTCACGACGATGAATAGGCTCCCCGTCACCGTGCTGTCCGGCTATCTCGGCGCCGGCAAGACGACCTTGCTCAATCATGTCCTGAACAACCGCGAGGGCCGCAAGGTCGCGGTGATCGTGAACGACATGAGCGAGATCAACATCGACGCTGCCCTCGTGCGCCAGGGCGGCGCCGAGTTGAGCCGCAGCGAAGAAAAGCTGGTCGAGATGTCGAACGGCTGCATCTGCTGCACCCTGCGCGAGGATCTCCTGCAGGAGGTCGAGCGGCTGGCGGGCGAGGGACGCTTCGACTATCTGCTGATCGAATCGACCGGCATTTCCGAGCCGATGCCCGTCGCCGCCACCTTCGAATTCGAGGACGAGGCGGGCAAGAGCCTGTCGAAGGTCGCGCGCCTCGACACGATGGTGACGGTGGTCGACGCCCGGGCCTTCATCGAGGACTACAGCTCGGCCGACTTCCTGCACCAGCGCGGCCAGACCGCCGAGCCGGAAGATACGCGGACGGTGGTCGACCTGCTGGTCGAGCAGGTCGAGTTCGCCGACGTCATCGTCGTGAACAAGGCCGATCTCGTCTCACCAGATGAACTCGGCTTCCTGAAGACCATGCTGCGACGCCTCAATGCCAAGGCCCGGATCGTCACGGGCGAATTCGGCAGGGTGCCGCTCGACCAGATCATGGACACCGGCCTGTTCTCCTACGAGAAGGCGAGCGAAGCTCCCGGCTGGATGCAGGAGATGCGCGGCCTCCATACGCCGGAGACCGAGACCTACGGTTTCTGGAGCTTCGTCTACAAGGCCCGCCGGCCGTTCAATCCCATGCGCCTCTATGCCCTGCTCAACGGCCGCTGGGACGGCGTGATCCGCTCCAAAGGCTTCTTCTGGCTGGCGTCCCGCATGAACTTCGCGGGCTCCCTCAGCCAGGCCGGCGGCATGCTGCGCCACGAAGCGGCGGGCGCCTGGTGGGCGGCGGTGAAGCGCGAGGACTGGCCGCAGGACTCGACCTGGCGCGCCACCATCCGCAACTCCTTCAAGAGTCCCTATGGCGACCGCCGGCAGGAGATCGTCTTCATTGGCACGAAAGGTATGGACCGCAAGGAACTCACGCGCCGTCTCGACGACTGCCTGCTGACCGACGCCGAAATGACGATGGGACCCGTGATGTGGGCACGCTTCCCCGACCCCTTCCCCGTCTGGAAAATGCCGGGACAGGAATGACCCGGCCACAGCGGCAACGCGATGGCGGGCCGCTCGTGCCCGTGTCGCTGCTGACCGGGTTTCTCGGCAGCGGCAAGACGACGGTCCTCAACAGGCTTCTGTCCCGGGCGGCGTTCGCGCGCACCGTCGTCGTCATCAACGAGTTCGGCGAAGTCGGTCTCGATCACGAACTGGTCGAAAGCTCGACCGAGGACATGGTCCTGCTGAAGAGCGGGTGCCTTTGCTGCACGATCCGAGGCGACCTGGTCGACACGTTGCGCGGCCTGACCGCCCGCAAGTTGAATGGAACCGTCACGCCGTTCGACCGGGTGCTGATCGAGACGACGGGACTCGCCGATCCGGCGCCGATCCTGCACACGCTGATGTCGGATCTCGCGCTCACCTCGGCCTACCGCCTGGATGGCGTCATCACGACCGTGGATGCCGCGACCGGCGAACCCACGCTCGACCGGCAGATCGAGTCCGTGAAGCAGGCCGCCGTCGCCGATCGCCTGCTGCTGACCAAGACCGACCTGGTCACGCCGGCGCAATCGATGGCCCTGTCGCAGCGGCTGCGCCGCCTGAACCCGGCGGCCCCGATCATCGTCAGCCGGCAGGGTGAGGTCGACCCTGCGAGCCTTCTCGATGCCGGATTGTACAATCCCGAAACCAAGAGTCTGGACGTGCAGCGCTGGCTGAAGGCCGAAGCCTACACGTCTGGACATGAGCACGGGCACGGGCACGGGCACGGGCACGGGCACGGGCACGGGCACGGGCACGGGCACGACATCAACCGGCACGACGAGCACATCAAGGCCGTCTGCCTGACGGTGGAAGAGCCCATCCCGGCCTCCGCCTTCGACACCTGG
Source organism: Reyranella sp. (assembly GCF_965249915.1). Taxonomy (GTDB): domain Bacteria; phylum Pseudomonadota; class Alphaproteobacteria; order Reyranellales; family Reyranellaceae; genus Reyranella. The sequence continues at coordinate 5,198,869 of NZ_OZ252257.1, read as the reverse complement.
CTTGGGCTTCTCCTGGGAATGAAGGGCCCCGACATACTGCGCGTGAAGGGCATCGTGAACATCGAAGGCTTCGACGGGCCTCTCGTCATCCACGGGGTGCAGCACGTCTTTCACCCGCCCCTGCAGATGAAGAAATGGCCGGGCCGCGACCGCCGCACGCGCATCGTGTTCATCACCCGCGACCTCGACGAATCGGCCCTTCGCGACACGTTGAGGATGTTTACCCGCGACCCGCCGCCGCCCTCCTGAGTCTCACGAAGCGACGGTTGGCGCGGACTCTCTATCGTCGCCTGCGCAAAGCGTAGGGTAGGTGAGGTGGGTCAAGGCCTCCTGCCGTCAGCCACCTCGTTCGCAATCAGCACCACCTCACCTCCCCGTTGCTTGCGCAACGGGTCCCTTCCTCTCCCCCACTTCGTGGCGGAGAGGACATATGAGGGGCAGAAGCGGTCAGACCTTCTCCAGGCCGCACCATTCGGCGATGAACAGCGCCGTCGACTGGGTGATCTTGCGGATCGATTCGATGTTCACCCGCTCGTCGAAGCCGTGCACGTCGTCGGACTGCGGTCCATAGACCAGAGCCGGCAGGCCGGCATAGAGGCCGAAGAAACGGGCGTCGGTCGTGCCGGTGGTTCGCCGGTCGTCGAGTTCGGCGCCGAACACCGTCTTGTGCGCCTCGGCCAGCACGTCGCGCACATGCTCGTGGTTCTTCAGCACGTAGGGCTCGGCCTGGAAGCCTTCCCAGCTGATGGTCGGCAGGTTGTTGCCAAGGAAGGGATCGTTGGCGGCGGCGCGGTGGATCGTGTCCTCGACCTCCTGGCGGCACTCCTTCAGCGTCTGGGTCGGCAGCACGCCCACGCGCATGTCGAAGGTGCACCAGGACGGGACCGAACTCGCCCAGTCGCCGCCGGCGATCTTGCCGACGTTGAAGTTCACCGGATGGTGATGGTCGCAGAAGTCCTTGTCGTGCACCTTCAGCGCGTTCCACTTCTTCTCGAGTTCGCGCAGCTGCTGAATGATGCGGTAGGCCGATTCGATCGCGTTCGAGCCGGCATCGGCCTTGTAGACATGCACCGGGTGGCCGGTGACCTTGACCTGGAACCACATGACGCCGACCTGAGCCACCGTGAGCGTGCAGCCCGACGGTTCGGGGATCAGCGCCGCGTCGGCGCGATAGCCGCGCTGCAGGCAGGCGAGCGCGCCGTTGCCGGTGCATTCTTCCTCGACCACCGATTGCTGGTAGACGTCGGCCGCCGGCATGTAGCCCAGAGCGCGGAGCGCGCGCAGCGCGAAGACGTTGAGGATCAGCCCGGCCTTCATGTCGCCCGAGCCGCGGCCGTACATCCAGCCGTCTTTGACGTAGGCGTCGTAGGGATTGCGGGTCCACATCTCGTGCGGTCCCTCGGGCACCACGTCGATGTGGCCGTTGAGAATCAGCGACCGGCCCTTGGGATTGGACGGCCGCCAGGCGCCGACCACGTTCCAGGCATCGTCGTAATCCAGCGAATGCGGCGAGTAGCCCGGCAGGTGCTTGAGGTCGTCGATCTTGACCTGCCAGCGGTCGATGCCGAGCCCGTCCTCCTTGAACAGGCGCGCCATCATGTCCTGGGCCGGCGCTTCCTGGAAACGGGTGGAGGGGATTCTGACCAGATCGGCCAGCACGTTCGTCTGATCGTCGAAGCGGCGATCGACTTCGTCCATGATTTTGGACTTGAGCGATGAATCGAGCATGCGCGGACTTTGGCGCAGCTCCGGTACGCCGTCTATAGTTTCGGCGGAGGAAACAAAATGTACCCGGGCAAATACGCGACGACGCAGGCGTCCCATCCTGCGGTGATCATGGCGGGCAGCGGCGAGACCGTGACCTATGGCGAACTGGAGGCGCGCAGCAACCGGCTGGCGCACCTGCTGCGCGCCCACGGCGTGAAGCGGCTCGACCACTATTCGATCTTCATGGAAAACAACGCGCGCTACGTGGAGTGCTGTACCGCCGGCGAACGCACCGGCACCTACTACACGTGCGTGAACTCGTTCCTGACGGCCGAAGAGCTTGCCTACATCCTGAACAACAGCGCCTCGAAAGTGCTCATCACCTCGCAGGCCAAGCGGGACGTGGCCCTGGCGGCCCTGGCCCACTGTCCCGGGATCGCGCTCTGCATCGTCGTCGACGGGCCCGGCGGCGGATCGGCCGGCGAAGCAAAGATCGTCAATCTCGCGGAGGCGACGACCGGCCTGCCCACGACGCCGATCGCCGACGAATCGCTTGGGACCGCGATGCTCTACTCGTCCGGCACCACGGGACGGCCGAAGGGGATCGTGCGGCCGCTGGCCGAACAGCCGCCGTCGCAACTCCTGCCGATCTTCTCCTTCCTGCTGAAGCTCTGGCAGTACCGCGAAGGCATGATCTACCTCTCGCCGGCCCCGCTCTACCATTCGGCGCCGCAGGCGGCGGTGAACCTCACGATCCGCATGGGCGGCACCGTGATCGTCATGGAGCGCTTCGACCCCGAGCATTACCTGCAGCTCATCGAAAAGCATCGCGTCACGCACAGCCAGCTCGTGCCGACGATGTTCTCGCGGATGCTGAAGCTGCCGGAGGAGACGCGGAAGCGGTACGACCTCGGCTCGCTGGAGATCGCCATCCATGCGGCGGCGCCCTGCCCGGTCCAGGTGAAGGAACAGATGATCGCCTGGTGGGGTCCGATCATCCACGAATATTACGGCGCCACCGAGGGGCTGGGCTTCACCGCCTGCAACGCGCAGGAATGGCTGGCGCACAAGGGCACGGTGGGACGCGTCCTCCTGGGCGAACTGCACGTGCTCGACAATGACATGAAGCCGCTACCCACCGGCACGGCCGGGACCCTGTGGTTCAGGACCGCGACGCCGTTCGAGTATTTCAACGATCCTGCCAAGACACGCGAGGCGCGTTCCGAGGACGGCACGATGAGCACGGTGGGCGACGTCGGCTATGTCGATGCCGACGGCTACCTCTACCTGACCGACCGCGCGACCTTCATGATCATTTCCGGCGGCGTGAACATCTACCCGCAGGAATGCGAGAACCTGCTGATCACCCATCCCAAGGTGGCAGACGCGGCGGTGTTCGGCGTGCCCAATGCCGATCTCGGCGAGGAGGTGAAGGCGGTCGTCCAGCTCGTGCCGGGCGTGCCGAAGACGGCTGCCACCGCCGAGGAGCTGATCGCCTTCTGCGGCCAGCATCTCGCCCGGCAGAAGGTGCCGCGCTCGGTCGATTTCGAGGACGAGCTGCCGCGCCTGCCGACCGGCAAACTCTACAAGCGCCTGCTGCGCGACCGTTACTGGGGCGACAAGAAGAGCCGCATCGTGTGACTCATCGGCGCGACCGGCGCTGCGAACGCGACAGCATCGCCGCGGGAAACAGGGCCAGAAGCGCCACCACGCCCACAACGATGAACGTATCGGAGAACGCCATCATCTGCGCGTTGCTCTGCAACATCGTGGCCAGATACTCGAGGGCGCCCGCCTTCTGCTGCTGGAACGGCAGGCCGCTCTTCTGCATCAGGTGCTCGACCTGGGTCAGCATGCGGTCGGTCGTGCGGTTGCCCCAGTCCTGGGTGGCGGTCAGTGCGTCGGCATGGAAGCGGGTGCGGATCTCGAAGAAGGCGACCATCAGGTTGATGCCGAAGGCGCCGCCCAGCTGGCGCATGAAGTTGGCGACGCCCGAACCCTGGCGCACCTTGTCGGCCGGCAGCGCCTTCAGCGACGAGGCATTGAGGCTGGGATTGATGAACCCCAGCCCCAGCCGGGACACCATGACCATGCAGACCAGCGTCCAGAAGGTCGTGTCGATGTCGGCGGTCGTCATCCAGGCGAAGCCGGCCGCGAACAGCACCAGCCCGCCGATAATCATCGTCGAGGCCGGCATGGCGTCGGACAGGCGGCCGGCGAGCGGGAAGATGAAGGCCAGCATGATGCCGGCCGGCATCATCATCAGCCCGGCCAGCAGCGGCGTGAAGCCGATGATGGTCTGCACGAAGACCGGAATGATGTAGGTAGAGCCCATCATGCCGGCGCCGAAGATGAAGGCGATGAGGGCGGCGGCGGCGAACTCGACGTTGCCGAAGATGCGCACGTCGAGCAGCGCCCGCGGCGTGTAGAGCTCCCAGCAGACGAAGGCGACCGTGGCCACCGCGCCGAGAACCAGCCGGAACACGATGGTGTCGGAGCTCCAGCCCTCGCGCTGGCCGTCGGCGATGCCGGTCATCAGCCCCAGCAGCGCCGTGCAGAGAAGCGCGAAGCCCAGCCAGTCGAAGGGCGGAATGACCTTGGGGATCGGCCGGGTCGGCATGAACACCATGCCGAGGACGGCCGCGACGACGCAGAACGGCAGCGAGATGAAGAAGACGTAGCGCCACGAGAAGTATTCGATCATCAGCCCGCCCAGGGTCGGCCCGATCGCCGGCGCGAAGACGACGCCGAGACCGAACACGCCCATCGCCATGCCGCGGCGCTCCGGCGGGAAGACGGTGAAGATCGTGGCCATGACCAGCGGCTGGGCGATGCCGGCGCTGAACCCCTGCAGGACGCGGGCGAAGATCAGCGCATCCTCGGTCGGCGCCGAGCCGCCCATCAGGGCGCCCACCGAGAAGAAGAACAGCGCGCCCACGAAGGTGCGCCGCTCGCCCAGGATGCCGCTCACCCAGGCGTTGATCAGCATGCCCGCCGTCATCGTCGCCATGTAGGCCGACGACATCCACTGCGCCTTGTCCTGGCCGATGCCGAAAGCGCCCATCACGTCGGGCACCGCCACGTTCACCGTGGTCATCGCCAGCACCATCGACACGACGCCCATCATGCCGGTGACGGTGACCAGCCAGCGATAGGAGGGCCCGTAGCGCTCCGTGAGCGCCGCCGCCGTCTGCAGGGGAACGGCTGCCGCCGTCATGATGCGGCTACAGCATTGGCGTTGCCCATGCTTCGAGACGCTCGCTCTGCTCGCTCCTCAGCATGAGGTCGTTTTGGTTCCAAAATCGCAAACCTCATCCTGAGAGCTTGTGAGTGTATTGGGCAAGCTCTCGGGGGTGTATTGGCGTGGGCTGCTACGCCGGGCGCCGTTGTTGTCTTGGGGTGCGTTGGTGGCCGTAGCGGTGCAGGCCCCGGAATGGCCTGGTCATGCATTGGTTGTCTTGAGGCGGTGGCCGGCGATGATGTTGTTGGCAAGGGCGAACCAGAGCAGGACGGTTTTGACCTTGTGAACGCCGCGCACGGTGAACTGGCGCAGGCCCCACTGCCGGAAGCGGGCGTTGATGCACTCGCCCGTCCCCCGTCGTTTGTAGACGCCCTTGCCGTGCGGGCTTCGCATACGCCGGCGCCAGGCGGCAACGCCGGGGCCGTCCTGGGGCCGCGGCGCATAGGGATCGCTCTTGTGCTTGTTCCGGGTGGTCGGTCCGTAGATCAGCACACCCTGCTTGAACGCCTCTTCCGTATCCTCGTTCTTGTTGAAACCCCCATCGACCAGATGGCGCCGGGGCTGCCGTTGATAGCGTTCTTTCAGCCGCTCCAGCATGGGCCGCAGCAGGCCGCGGTCCGAACCCGTGGTGTCGATGGCGACGTCGACCACGATCTGGCCTTTGGCCACCGTGCCGATCTGGCAGTTGTAGGCCGGCCGGAAGCCGCCATCCGCCATCTTCATGACGCGCGCCTGGGGATCGGTGGTCGAGGTGCGAGGCTCCTTCTGCTTGGCCACCTGCTTCTTGTTGGTCTTGCCGCGTCGCTCCCGCTCGGCCTCGATCTCGGCCAGCTTGTCGAGCGCCGTCGCCACGCGCTGCTCGCGCTCGCGCGCGGCCCGCTCCTGGGCCGCCTTGATGCGCCGGTTGCTGGCGTCGGGGTCCTCGTCGAGTTCCCGCTTCAGATACTCGACCAGCCGGCCTGCCTTCTTCAGGTGCTTGTGCAGGCTCTGCCGGCGCCGGAACGAAGAGGCTCCCGCGCCCGCCCGCACCCGAACCCCGTCCTGCACCACCTCGGCAAGCTCGATCACATCCTCCGCCATGAGTGCCGCGATGTTGTGCGTCAGAAGCCGATCCAGCAGTTCGCCATGACCGCTGCGGAAGTCGGCCAGACCGTGATAGTTCACGCTCACCCCGCCGCACAGCCACCGATAGGCATCGTGGCTCGCGCACAGCCGCTCCAGCGCCCGCGCGCTGCCCACGCCCTGGCTCGTCGCATAGAGCCACAGCGCCAGCAGAAGACGAGGGCTCGCCGGAGCCTGGCCCGGCGTGTGCTCGCGAGCCCCGATCGCGTCCTCCAGCACCTTCAGGTCCAATCGCTCGACATACCGCCAGATCACCCGCGCCGGATGATCCGCCGCCAGAAGGCTGTCGAGATCTACCGGCCGAAGTTCCACCTGCCGCCGCTCCGGCTCGCGCATCCGCGGCTTGCCCGACCCGTGCTCGGCCTTCGCCACCAACTGCTCCGGAAGATCGCCGAACAAACCCTTCTCCGGCATCAACTCCTCCACCAAATTCGCTTCGATGGAATCATCACGGGCGGGCATCCGAAAGACAAAGATTCACAAATTCTGAGGAGGCCGCGGCGCGGCCGTCTCGAAGGATGGGCAACGACATGATCGCCTGCTCCGCCTTACCGAATGTCAATTTCGACTTCGACCATCATGCCGGGCGTGAGCGGCTTCGGCATCTGGACGATGTCGATCTTCACCGGCACGCGCTGCGTGATCTTGGTGAAGTTGCCCGAGGGATTGGGCGTCGGCAGCAGCGCGAAGCGCGCGGTCGTGGCGCTGCCGATGCGCCCCACCCGGCCGACGAACGTGTCGTTGGGATAGGCATCGACCGAGACGCGCACGGTCTGGCCGAGCTTGAGCTTGCCGACCTGGGTTTCCTTGATGTTGGCCTCGACCCAGACCTCGTCGGGATTGTGCAGCAGCAGGATGCGCTGGCCTGCCGCTACATATTCGCCCGGCAAGGTGAAAGTGCGGTCGATCACGGCAGGGATCGGGCTCTTGATCGTGCGGTCCTCGACATCGACCTGCTGCTGGCGCATTTGCGCCGCCAGCACCGCGACTTGGTGGGTCAGCGCCTCGATCTGCGCGTCGATCACGCCCAGACGATCATGGCCGACCTTCGCCTCGCCGAGGCTGCCTTCGGCCTGCTCGTGCTCGGCCTGGAGCTGCAGGATCTGGATCTCGAGCTTCGTCACCGCCGCCTGCGCCACCTGGAGCTGCCGCTCGTTGATGACCTTGCTGGCGAACAGCGTCCGGCTGCGATCGAGTTCGAGCCTCGCGAAATCGAGGTCGGCATTCAAGGCGGCCAGTGCCTTCTCGCGGACCGTGATGGTCGAGGTGCGCGTGCGCATCGCGGCATCGGCTTGGTTCTGGTCGAGCTTGCGCTCCGCCCGCAGTCTTGCCCGTTCGACCCGCACGCCTTCGATCTGCGCCCGCAAGCCGTCGACGCGCAGCTTAGCCGCGCGGTCGTCGATCTTCACCAGGGTCTGGCCCGCCTCGACGCGCTGGCCTTCGCGCACCGGGAGTTCGACGATCCAGCCTTCGGCGCGGCTCGACACGGTCACGATGTCGGCGGTTACGCGCGCATCGTATTCGTAGACATGGGTGAGACGCAGATGGAGCTCGCGGCCGCCATAGGCGACCGCCGCGAGCAACAGGAGGCCGATGACGATGGAGCGCGGCCGCTTCAGGACACGCATGATGCCGGACGTCCGGCTCACCCGCGCTGGAGGCGCCAGGCCGACTGCCGGCGATACGGGCGATGTCTTGAGAGCGGGCGGCGGCACCGACTGATCCACGACCTATCCTGCCGTTCTCAACCGGGGTTTCGCGCTGTTGTCATGAAAAAAGAATAGTGCCGAAACAATCGGCGGGCCAACGATCTTCGCGCGATCACATGGATTTGCAGCAACGCGTGCCTTGCATGGCCCGCCATCAGTTCCGCACGCGGGCTCGACGCTCTTGCCAAAACAGGCGACCGAGTCGACGCTTGTCCTGCACGCCCGTCGGACACCGCTCGCAGAGCAAAAATTCAACCTAGGAGCCGTCGCATGCCCGATGCTTCGCACACGCCCGCACCTCGCCCGCCCGATGTCGCCCCCCTCGATGTCGCGATCGTCGGCGGCGGACTCGCGGGACTTTATGCCATTCACCGCCTGCGCAAGCTTGGCCTCAAGGTCCGCGCCTATGAAGCCGGCTCCGGCATCGGCGGCACCTGGTTCTGGAACCGCTATCCAGGCGCGCGCTGCGACGTCGAGAGTCTCGAATACTCCTACAGCTTTTCAGACGAGCTGCAGCAGGAGTGGAAGTGGCCGGAACGCTACGGCACGCAGCCCGAGATCCTGAAGTACATCAACCATGTCGCCGACCGCTTCGACCTGCGCCGGGACGTGCAGCTCGACACCCGCATCAAGTCGGCGCTGTTCGACGGCAAGGCCAACGAATGGACGCTGCGCACCGTCAAGGGCGAGGAGATCCGCGCGCGCTATTGCATCATGGCATCGGGCAATCTCTCGACGCCGCGCGTGCCCGACTTCAAGGGCATCGGAAGCTTCAAAGGCAAGTGGTACCATTCGGGCCTATGGCCGCATGAGGGCGTCGACTTCACCGGGCTGCGGGTCGGTGTCATCGGCACGGGCTCCTCGGGCGTCCAGATGATCCCGCTGATCGCGCAGCAGGCCAAACACCTGCATGTCTTCCAGCGCACCGCCAATTTCAGCCTGCCGGCGCGCAACGCGCCGATGGAGGAAGAGCGCGAGAGCCGCCACAAGGCCGAGTATCCGGCCCGCCGGCGCGCCGCCTACGACACGCCCTTCGCGATCGGCGGCTATCCGCGGCCGACCAAGTCGGCCCTCGAGGTCACCGAGGAAGAGCGCAACGCCGCCTACGAGGCCAAGTGGCAGGAGGGCGGCAGCATCAGCTACCTCTATACCTACACCGACCTGCTGGTGAACAAGGAGGCCAACGACACGGCCTCGGAGTTCGCGCGCAACAAGATCCGCGGCATCGTGAAGGACAAGGCGACGGCCGAGCTGCTGGCGCCCAAGGACCATCCGATCGGCACCAAGCGGCTCTGCCTCGATACGAACTATTACGAGACCTACAATCGCGACAACGTCGTGCTGGTCGACGTCCGCTCCGATCCGATCCAGGAGATCACGGAGAAGGGCGTGCGGACGGGCAAGAAAGAGTACGAACTCGACGCCATCGTCTTCGCCACCGGCTTCGACGCCATGACCGGCGCGCTGCGCGAGATCGACATTCGGACGAGCGAGGGCGCGGTGCTGGCCGACCATTGGGAGGGTGGCCCGCTCACCTATCTCGGCCTGATGGTCTCGGGCTTCCCCAACATGTTCGTCGTCACAGGTCCCGGCAGCCCCGGCGTGAAGACACAGATGATCGCCTCGATCGAGCAGCACGTGGACTGGATCGCCGATGCGCTCGACCATCTCGGCAAGCACCAGCTCGACCGCATCGAACCCTCGCCGCAGGCCGAAGCCGACTGGGTCGGGCACGTCAACGCGGTAGCCGACAGCACCCTCTATCCGCTGGCCAACTCCTGGTACGTCGGCGCCAACATTCCGGGCAAGCCGCGCGTGTTCATGCCCTATGTCGGCGGCTTCGACCGCTACAAGAAGCGCTGCGACGAGATCACCGCCGGCGGCTACGAAGGCTTCACGCTCAGCCGCCACAAAGTCTTGGTGTGAGCGCGTCCTTCGTCCACCACCGCATCGACGCCGCGCCGCGCCGATGGCAGGCCGTTGCCGACCGGCTGGCTGGCGACGGCGCCCGACGCATCGGCGAGGCCGGCGGCCAGCTCTATGGCATCTGGCGCAGCCAGATCGGCCGGCCGCGGGACGAGGTGCAGGCGATCAGCGTCTGGCCCCACGGGACGACGGCGGTGGCGGCCGAACGCGCGCTGCTGGCGACGTCCGACGACATCCGCGCCGTGACCAGCGAGGTCCTGACGCCGACCCTTCGCCCCACCGACACGGTGCCGCCCATCCGTCAGGGCAATTACGCGTTCCGCTGGTTCGCCGTGCCGGAACCGAACTGGCCGGAGTTCCTCGATCTCTGCGCCGCGGCGTGGCCGGGCTTCGAGGGCGCCTACGATTCGCAGGTAGTCGGCCTCTGGCAGGCGACCGGCGACCGCACGGGCACGCGCCCGGACGAGGTGACGGGCGCCGGGCTGCACGGGGGCGTGCGCAGCCTGCTGCTGACCCGCCGGCCCAACCTCGCGATGTGGGAGCGCTCGAAGCTGCCCGAAGGCGAGGCGGAGGCGGCGGTACGCGACAAGCTCAGCCGCCGCTACGACCTCTGCGACTGGACCGTCGTGTCCACCGCGACGCTGCTGACCGCCGTCGACCGCGCCGATACGGCTCGCTGGACCTGAGGGGCCGTCTGACCTGAGCGGCCGCTGGACTCAAGCGGCGCTGCCGCCTATCTCCACGCCGCCATGCCGACGCTGCGTTCCCTGGAAGCTCTCGAGAGCGAGGGCCTCCTGTCGCCCGATCCGCGGCTGCAGGACGCCGCGGAGGCGATGGCGATCGCCGTCACGCCGGAGATGGTCGCCCTGATCGACCGCTCGCGCCTGGCCGACGATCCGATCGCCCGGCAATTCGTGCCGAGCGGCGCCGAGGCCGAGATCGCACCGGACGAGTTGGCCGATCCGATCGGCGACGAGGCGCGCTCGCCCGTGAAGGGCATCGTCCATCGCTATCCCGACCGCGTGCTGCTGAAGCCGCTCCATGTCTGCCCGGTCTATTGCCGCTTCTGCTTCCGCCGCGAGAAGGTGGGCCCGGGCGGCGAGGCCCTGTCGGCCGACGAGCTGGCGGCGGCGCTGGCCTATATCCGCAGCCGGCCGGAAATCTGGGAAGTGATCCTGACCGGCGGCGATCCGCTGATGCTGGCGCCCCGCCGTCTGGCCGAACTGATGGCGGCGCTCGATGCGATCCCGCACGTGGCGATCGTGCGCCTGCACAGCCGCGTGCCGATCGTCGATCCCGAGCGGGTTACCGACGAGCTGGTGCGGGCTCTCAAGCCCGGCCGGGTCGCCGTCTGGCTGGCCGTTCACTGCAATCACGCCCGGGAACTCGCCCCCTCGACCCGCGCGGCCCTCGCACGCCTGGCGGATGCCGGCCTGCCGCTGATGGGCCAGACCGTCCTGCTGAAGGGGGTGAACGACACCGTCGAGACCCTGGAGCAGCTCATGCGCGCGCTCGTGACGGCCCGGGTGAAGCCCTACTACCTGCATCACCCGGACCTGGTGCGCGGCACCGGGCACTTCCGGGTGTCGATCGCGGAGGGGCAGGCGCTGATGAAGGCGCTGCGCGGCCGGCTCTCCGGGCTCGCCCAGCCGACCTACGTGCTGGACGTGCCGGGCGGTCACGGAAAGGTCCCCGTCGGACCCTCCTATCTCGCCGAGGATCCCGGCGCCCTGATCGTCCAGGACGTCTTTGGCGGGCAGCACCGCTACCCGTCAGGGTGATCCCTTAGCCATTAGAATTTTTCGGGAGCGCCTCAGCGACGGCCGCTCGCGGTGAGTGCCGGACGTACCGTTCGCGCCTGCGGCGCGGCCAGCTCCTCGACCAGCCATTCCTCGAAGGCCTTGGTCTTGGGACGGCTGACCGACGCGGGCGGACAGACGAACCACCACGCCTTGCCGCTGTCGACGATCTGCTCGAACGGCTGGAACAGCCGCCCCACCGACAACTCCTCGCGAAAGAGCTGCGGCGGCCCCACGGCCACGCCCGCGCCTTCCATCGCGGCTTCCACCGCGATCATCGTCGAGTCGAAGGTGAGCACGCGCTTGGGCTTGAAGTCGCCGAGGCCCACGGCGCGCAGCCAGATCGGCCATTCGGGATCGTGCGTCATGTCGATGAAGGGCACACGCTTCAGATCGTCGAGCGTCTTCAGCTTGTCATGGTAGCGCTTGCCGCAGAGCGGCGTCAGCACGTCGCTGAACAGCCTCGTTGCATGCAGTTCGGGCTCCGGCTGCACGGTGAATCGGATCGCACAGTCGACATCCTCGCGCGCGAAGTCGACGCGCTTCTGGCTCGTCGTCATGCGCACCTCGATCTCGGGATGCTTGGCCTGGAAGCGATGCAGACGCGGCACCAGCCAACCCAGCGCGAAGGTCGTGACGAGGCTCACGTTCAGCGTGCCGGAGTTGGCCTTGCGACCCACCCGCTCCAGCGCATTGGTCATGCGGTCGAAGGCATCGCGCAGATCCGGTAGCAGCGCCTCGCCCTCGCTGGTGATCTCGAGGCCGCGCGGACGGCGCACGAACAGCGCGACGCCGAGCCTCTCCTCGAGCGCCTTCACCTGGTGGCTGACGGCGGCCTGGGTGACGTGAAGCTCCTCGGCGGCGTGGGTGAAACTGGCGTGACGGGCGGCAGCCTCGAAGGCGCGCAAGGCATTGAGCGGTAGTTGCGAACGGCTCATCTAGGACACTCGATCATAGAAATTCTATGCCTCCCCCCAGCTTTCATCCTTTGCAAGTATCCACAGGATACAGCAAATACAGCCCAGAAACGAGGCGCAACTGCCGATCCCCGGCCTCATCGCCTCAAGCGGAGCTAAGTCATGTCGATCGTATCCAACGTGCGGGTCTCCCGCGCGGATGCCCCTTCCTTCTCGTTCGGCCGCGCCGTCGCGCTGCTGGCGGGCACGGTCGTGGTCGGGATCGAGAAAATCATGACCCGAGCCGAACTCGCCCGCTCGCGAAATCAGCTGGCCCAGCTGGACGAGCGACTGCTGCGAGATATCGGCATCGACCGGGCCACCGCCCGGTTCGAGGCCACCAAGCCTTTCTGGTCCTAGACCGGAATTGCCGGCGGGCGCCGGATAGAGCAAGTTCGGGTCGTGGTGCTTTGATGGCGCCATGACCCAACACCCTCTCGCCTTCCCCGCCGTGGCCCTCGCCACTTCTCTCCTTCCCGATCCGGAAACCTGCTGGGCCGCCGTCCAGCGGCGTGACCGCGTCTACAACGGCAGGTTCTGGTTCTCGGTCAAGACGACCGGGGTCTATTGCCTGCCGTCGTGCGCGGCGCGTCCGCCCCTGCGGCGCAACGTCGACTTCCACGCCTCGCCCGAGGCGGCGGAGGCGGCGGGTTTCCGTGCGTGCAAGCGATGCAAGCCGCGCGACTGGATCTTGGGGAAGGGGGCCGATCTCGGCCTCAGCCGGCCGGTCGCCCAGGCCTGCGCGCTGTTCGACGCCGCCGATGCCGACACCCCGCCTTCTTTGGCCGAGGTGGCGCGAAAGGTCGGCCTGTCGAGCGGCGCGCTGGGCAAACGCTTCCTGGCCGAACTGGGCGTCAATCCGCGCGACTGGCTGGTAGCGCGCAAGCGCGAGCGCTTCCGCAGCGCCCTGCGGGGGGGCGCCAGCGTGGCCGACGCGCTCTATGGCGCGGGCTACGGCTCGCCCAGTCGCGTCTACGAAAACAGCGACAAGGCGCTGGGCATGACGCCCGCGACCTATGCGCGGGGCGGCGCCGGCGCCCAGATCGACTACACCATGGCCGACTCTGAGTATGGCCGCGTCCTGGTGGCCGCGACCCGGAAGGGAATCGCCGCCGTGTTCCTGGGCGACGACGACCGATCGCTCGAGAAGAGCCTGAAGCAGGACTTTCCCGCCGCCGAGCTGCAGCGCAACGACGCCGGCCTGGGCCCGCGCGTGAAAGCCGTGCTGTCGCGGCTCTACGGCCGCAAGCCGACGGCGCTGGATGCACCCGACGTGCCGCTCGATATCGTGGGCACAGCCTTCCAGTGGAAGGTCTGGAAGGCGCTGACCGAGATCCCGGCCGGCGAGACCCGCACCTATGGAGAGATCGCCCGCAGCATCGGCGAGCCCAAGGCGGCGCGCGCGGTGGGACGCGCCTGTGCGACCAACCAGGCCGCCCTGGTCATCCCCTGCCATCGCGCCGTGGGATCGAGCGGCGCGCTGACCGGCTATCGCTGGGGCGTCGCGCGCAAGGAACGGCTGCTGGCCGAGGAGCGCCGGCGCAGCAGCAGGTAGAAGGCGCCGGTGCCGCCATGATGGGCGTGGGCGGCGCGGACCGCCCTCACCCGCTCGCGATTGTCGCCGCGATTGAGCCAGCCCACGAACTCGCCGCGGATGCGGCCGTCGATCGTGCGCCCGCTCTCTTCGCGCAGGCCCTTGCCAGTCACCACCAGCACGACCCGCATGTCCTGCGCCGATACCCTGGCCAGGAAGGCCGTCACCGCCCGCTCCGCCGCCGCGAGCGTCATGCCGTGCAGGTCGATCGTGGCCTCCGGCACCAGCTTGCGCCGCGACAGGGCGCGCGAGACGTCGCGGTCGAACTGGCGGTCGTCGGCCGACAGGTCGGGAACGCTGGGCCTGGCGGGCCGTGGCCGAGGCCTGGGGGCAGGAATCGCGGGGGGAGCCGCCGCAGCCGTGCCCGCGACCGGCTTGCCGGCGGCCCTGGACCCCGCCCGGGCTTCAACCGCCGGAACGCGTGCGGCGGCAGCCCGCTTTCGCTTGAGCGGCTTCACGTCGGCCATCGCCGCTGCGAACAATTCGACGTCCTTCACCATGCCATTTCGTCTAGCCTTGGCCGTGAGGCGGGTCTACACAGCCCGCCATGGCCATCGCGCCCCCCCTTCGGCCCAACGGCCCGCCCCAACCCGATCCCGACCTCCAGACCGGCCTCCAGTATCTGCGCGCCGGCTGGTACGACCGCGCCGAGCTGCTGTTCAAGAGCGCGCGCGTCCGGCACGGCGACCGGCCCGACATCCTGCACTATCTCGCCGTCTGCCTGTCGCAGCGCGGGGCGGTGAAGGAAGCCGAGACGCTGTGGCGCAAGGCCGTGGCTAAGGATCCGAACGAGCCGATGCTGCTCTACAATCTCGGTCTGGCCGCCCGGCGCCTCGGCAATCTCGACGAGGCAGCGCGCCGGTTTCGGGACACGATCCGCCAGGCCCCCACTCATGTCGAGGCCCGCCTGGCGCTGGCCTCGGTCCATATGGATACCGGCCGCTTCGCCGCCGCCGAGCGCGAACTGTCGGAGTTCGTGGCCAATGTCGACCGCGCCATCCATGAACATCAGACCGACGAGCTGAAGCCGCTTCAGGCGCGCGCCCGAAACATGCTGGGCTATGCCCTCTATCGCCTGGGCCGGCATTCGGCGGCGATCGAGGTGTTCGACATGGCCCTGCAGGATGCCGGCGACAATGCCGAGCGCCGTGGCCAGATCCTCGGCGACCGCTCGCTCTCCCTCGCGGCCCTCGGCCACTACGACGAAGCCATTGCCGAGGCCGGCCGGGCGCTCGAGCTGGCGCCGACCAGCGCCACGCTCAATCATACGCTGGGCTACGTCCTCTACTTCAGCGGCCGCCCGAGCGACGCCATTGCGATGATCGAGAAGGCGCTCGAACTCGATCCGGCGTTCGCCGCCGCCTACAACACCCTGGCGCTGGCCCGTGCGGCCGCCGGCCAGACCGAGCAGGCCGCCGAGATTCTCGCGAAGGTCCTCGAACGCAACCCTCTCGATCAGGAGACGATCCTCCAGCTCTCCAACCTGCATCTGCAGGCCGGACGCTTCGACGAGGCCACCCGGATTCTGGGGCCCTACCTGGGGGCCGTGTCGGGGGACGCCCGGGCGATGAACAATCAGGGCCTGGCGCTGCTCGGGCTCAAGCGCTTCGACGATGCGCGGCGCATCCTGAAGAAGGCGGCGAAGATTTCACCCGACGAGCCCTTCGTGCAGACGAACTACGGCCGCGCCTTGATGGGCCTGGGCCGGGCCGCCGAAGCGCGGCCGCACCATGAGCAGGCGTTGCGCGCCCTGCCCGACGATACACGGTTGCTGGCGCACTATGGCATCTGCCTCGCGGCGCTGGGCGAGCTCGACAGGGCCCGCGAAACCCTCGACGCCGCCCTGGCGGCCGACCCGAACAACGAGGAAGCCCTGCTCGCGCGCGCAGGCCTCGACGCATGAGCAGCGGCGCCGATCGTCTGGCCGAGGTCAAGGGCCACATCGCCGAGGCCGCGCTCGCTTCGGGTCGTTCCCCCTCCGACGTCACCCTGGTCGCGGTCTCGAAGACGCATGGCGCGGACCGCGTTCGCGAACTTCTGGACGTCGGCCATCGCGTGTTCGGCGAGAACCGCGTTCAGGAAGCCGAAGGCAAGTTCCCGGAGCTCAAGGCGGCCTGGCCCGACCTCGAATTGCACCTGATCGGCCCATTGCAGACCAACAAGGCGCGCGACGCCGTCGCGCTGTTCGACGTCATCCAGTCGGTGGACCGCGATCGGCTGGCCGCTGCGCTCGTCAAGGAGATGGACAAGCTCGGCCGTCGCCCGGCCTGCTATATCCAGGTCAACACCGGCGAGGAGCCGCAGAAGGCGGGCATCCTCCCGAAGGATGTCGACGCCTTCGTCGCCCAGTGTCGCGACCAGTACAGACTGCCGATCGTCGGCCTGATGTGCATCCCGCCGGTCGACGAGGAGCCGGCCCTGCACTTCGCACTGCTCGCCAAGATGGCGGCCCGCAACGGCCTGGCTAAGCTCAGCATGGGCATGAGCGCCGATTACGAGACCGCGGTCCGCATGGGCGCCACCCATGTCCGCGTCGGCAGCGCCCTGTTCGGCTCACGCCCGCCGCTGCAACCCGCGCCGTAGGACCGGATCGAGCCCGCGATCAGAGCGCGATCTTGAGGTCCAGGATCAGCGGAAGATGGTCGCTGCCGATGTCCGGTCCCACACGACGACTGACGATACCGATTCCGGAACTCACGAGGGCGTGGTCGATCGGCAAACCGATCCCGGTATTCGCCAGCCACCAGGTCGCGATCGACGGCGAAGTGCGTGGACGCTCGGCCGGCAGGATGGCCGTGTCCCACAGTCCGCTTTGCGTCGTCAGCCGGTCGAAGGCCGGCGAAAAAGGCGTGAGGTTGAGGTCGCCGACCAGGGCGACCCGCTCGCCCTCTTCGAGATGCCGGCGCGCCACGGCCGCGGCATGGGCGAGTTGGCGGTCGCGGGCCTCGGTCCAGGACGGCCCCGGCCGCCAGGCATGCAGGCCGAGCAGAGTGAGACAACCCGATTCCACCGGGCACAGCCGCGCCACCATCAACGGTGCGTAGTCGCCCATCGCCAGATCGAATTTCAGCGACTCGGGTGGCTTCTTGGCGAGCAGCATGATTCCGTACGCGTTGGCGCGGGGCGGTGCCGACTGGAAGGGCAGCAAGGGCGCCATGTCACGCAGGACGGCATCGTGAACCGGGTCGAGCTCCGTCAGCACCACGATATCGGGCTTTTCCGTCTCGATCAGACGCCGCAGGGCCTCCAGATCGGTGTTCCGATGATGCAGGTTTGCCCAGATGAGGCGCACCATGGGGCCGCTCTGCGGCTGAAGATCGGTCGGCGGCAGGTGGATGTGCGGCCACACGACCGAAAGGCTCGCCGCGGCGACCAGAGACGCCAGCCCGGCGGTGGGCCACTGGCGGAGACCGAGCGCCAGCAGGGCCAGCGCCGCACCGCCCAACAGGAGATAAACATGGAAATGGCTCAGCAGCTCGAAGGCCCAGTGCCAAGGCGCCAGCCACGACAGAGCCGCCACCAGCGAAAGAGCCACGACGAGCATGGTCAGGGCCGGTCGCAGGACGTTTAATGCGCGCTGTTGCTCCCTCATTGACTGCACTGTACATGGCCGCCGCGCATGCCTGAACTTCCTGAAGTAGAGACCGTCCGGCGCGGGTTGATGCCGCGCCTGGTCGGCCGGCGGATCGTGCGGCTTCAGCAGCGTCGGGCAGACCTGCGGGTGCCCCTGCCGGCGAAATTCGCCGCCCGGGTCGAGGGCCGCACGGTCACGGCCATCGACCGGCGGGCGAAGTACCTGCTGATCCGGCTCGACGACGGCCAGACGCTGATCGTCCATCTCGGCATGTCGGGCCGCATGACCCTGCACGATGCCGAAAGCGCCGCCAGCCATCCGCTCGACCGGCATGACCATATCGTGTTCGACATGGACGATGGCTGGCAGGTTCGCTTCAACGACGCCCGTCGTTTCGGACTGATGGTTCTCGAGGCGAACGAGGCGGTGGCCGGCCACAAGTATTTCAAGAGCCTCGGCCCCGAGCCGCTCGACGACGCCTTCACCGGCGATGTCCTGGCCGCCCGCCTCGCGGGCCGCAGGACGCCGATCAAGGCGGCACTGCTCGACCAGAAGACTCTGGTGGGCGTCGGCAACATCTATGCGTGCGAGGCGCTGTTCCTGGCCGGCATCTCGCCGCGCCGGTCCGCCCACACGGTCAAGGGGGAGCGTGCGGGTCGCCTGGTCGAGGCGATCAAGCTCGTGCTGAACCGTTCGATCGCGGACGGAGGGTCGACCCTGCGCGACCATGTTCAGCCCGGCGGCGAACTCGGCTATTTCCAGACGCGCTTCAACGTCTACGACCGGGCCGGCATCGCCTGCCCGACCCGCGACTGCGGCCATACGGTTCGCCGTCTCGTGCAGGCCGGCAGATCCACCTTCTATTGCGCCCGCTGCCAGCGCTAAGACACGCTCGAGGAGATGACGAAATGACCACGGCATACGAGAACATCCAGACCGAAACCAAGGGCCGCGTCGGGATCATCCGGCTGAACCGCCCTAAGGCGCTGAATGCGCTTTGCGCCGATCTGGTGCGCGAGCTCGGTCAGGCGCTCGATGGATTCGAAGCCGATCCCGGCATCGGGTGCATGGTCCTCACCGGAAGCGACAAGGCCTTCGCGGCCGGCGCCGACATCAAGGAGATGAAGGAGAAGACCTATCAGGACGTCTTCCTGCAGGACTTCATCACCGTCGGCTGGGAGCGGGTGAGCCAGGTCCGCAAGCCGATCGTCGCCGCCGTTGCCGGCTACGCCCTGGGCGGCGGCTGCGAGATGGCCATGATGTGCGACTTCATCATTGCTGCGGACAACGCCAAGTTCGGCCAGCCCGAGATCACGCTCGGCACCATCCCCGGCGCGGGCGGCACCCAGCGCCTGCCGCGCTTCGTCGGCAAGTCGAAGGCGATGGACATGGTCCTGACCGGCCGCATGATGGACGCGGCCGAGGCCGAGCGCTGCGGCCTGGTCAGCCGGGTCGTGCCCCTGGCCCAGCTGATGGACGATGCCATCGCCACCGCCGAGAAGATCGCGGGCATGTCCCTGCCCGCCACCATGGTCGCCAAGGAAGCCGTCAATCGCGCCTTCGAAACGACCCTTTCGGAAGGCATTCGCTTCGAGCGACGGACTTTTCACGCAACTTTTGCCTTCGACGACCGGTCCGAAGGCATGGCGGCCTTCGCCGAGAAGCGCAAGCCGGGCTGGAAAAACCGCTGATTTGGCGGGTTTGGCGCGCTTGACCGGCCCCCATGCGGCCCGTATAAGCGCGCCCTTCGAGCAACGAGGACTATTATGGCTAATCACAAGTCGGCCGAGAAGCGCGCCCGCCAGACCGAGCGCCGCACCGCCGTGAATACGGCCCGCCGCAGCCGCGTCCGCGGATCGGTGAAGAAGGTCGAGGAGGCGATTGCATCCGGTGACCAGAAGGCTGCCCAGGAGGCTCTCCGTCTGGCCCAGCCGGAAATCCAGCGTGGCGCCACCAAGCGCATCGTGACCAAGAACGCCGCCTCGCGCCGCGTGTCGCGACTGTCGGCGCGCATCAAGGCGATGGCCTGACGCTTTCTGCTTCTTCGCTTCAGAGATTGTGAACGCCGCTCCTTCGAGCGGCGTTTTCTTTTGGGGCGATGACGAAGCCAAGACTCCTTCGCGAAAAAAATTCTCGGCGCTTTTCTCCAATGATCGTTTGGTGGTCGATTGGCCGACCGACATACGATTCGAATTTATCGAACGATGAGCGACGACGAGCGCTAGATGTTGAGCGACGCAACGCGACGTGTGGTTCGCAAAATCGACTCGAACAACTTGTCAATCGAGTCACCCTGCGAAGTGGCTGAATAGCGTGTGGTGTTGGGCGAGTGAATCGTTTGCGCGCTTCGGAGAGTCTGGATAAGACTCGGCCATCGCGACGGGGCGTGGGGCGCTTGGATCGCGAGCCAGATGGAGAAGAGGGGATTCCTCTCCATCGAAACGACGAACGTGGGAGACAGGTGCACAACGCTTCGCAAGTTCGACGATCGATAAGAAGATGAAGCGTCCTATAAGCGACGCTCGCTGAAAATCCCTCGTTCCCTCTTGCTGTGTTGTGTGTCGCCTTCGTTTGGTGGCTCGCCAGACAACGCCTCGCTTCGACGAATGAAAGCGGGGGCCATGTCGAAAGACAACAAGATCGCAGACACGTTCGAAGTGTCCCCCGCTGCCGGCTACGCCGGTGACGTGAGTCCTGCGGTAGCCTGGAAGATCCTCGGCGAACACAAGGACGCGATCCTGATCGACGTACGCACCCGCGCCGAGTGGAACTATGTGGGTGTGCCCGACCTGGCCAGCCTGGAGAAAAAGCCGGCCCTGGTCGAATGGCAGATCTTCCCGAGCATGCAGGTCAATCCGGAATTCGTCGACGCCCTTTCGGGAGCGCTGGCGGACAAGACGGTTCCGCTGCTCTTTCTGTGTCGAAGCGGGGTGAGATCGGTCGCGGCGGCGAAAGCCATCTCCGCGGCCGGATACAGTACGTGTCTCAATGTGGCAGACGGCTTTGAGGGGCCTCTCGATGCGCACGGCAAGCGCGGCGCAACGAGGGGATGGAAGGCAGCGGGGCTTCCGTGGAGACAGACGTGAACCGAATTCAATCGCCGATCCAAGGCAACAATAACAACGCAGTATTCGAGACCAACATCGTGGCGGGGGCAGGTATGGAAGATGGGGCGGGCCGAAAGGAGCTCGAAGCGCACTGGGCGCGCGTCTGTGATCGGCTTCGCAAGGAAATCGGGGACAAGGCCTTCAAGACGTGGTTCGGGGAAGTCGAACTGGGTGAACTGAAGGACGGCAAGCTGCGCCTCTACGCCCCGACCCGCTTCGTGCGCGACTGGGTCGGCCGTCACTATGGCGACCGCGTGCTCGCCTACTGGCAGTCGGTAATGCCCGACGTGAAGAACGTCGAGGTGAACCTCGTGCCGCCGCCGGCCCCGCGCCGTCCGAACGAGATCATCGCGATGCCGCCGGTGCCGTCGTCGCACAGCCATCAGCCGCCGATGCCCCGCATGGGCCCGTCGATCGGCCGCGGCGCCGACGAACTCTCGCAGGCCCCCGAAGGTCGCTACACCTTCGCCAACTTCGTGGTCGGCAAGCCCAACGAGTTCGCCTATGCGGCGGCGCGCAACATTTCCGAACAGGACATGCCGCTGCCCGAGCGCAACCCGCTCTACATCTTCGGCGGCGTCGGTCTCGGCAAGACCCACCTGATGCATGCGATCTGGCATGTCATCCGCGAGCGCGATCCCAAGACCCGCGTTCTCTATCTGACGGCCGAGAGCTTCGTGAACCGCTTCATCCAGGCGCTGCGCACCAAGAACACCGGCCAGTTCAAGGAGCTGTTCCGCAACGTCGACGTGCTGATGGTCGACGATGTGCAGTTCATCTGCGGCAAGGAAGCGAGCCAGGACGAATTCTTCTTCACGTTCAATTCGCTGGTGGAGCAGAACAAGCAGATCATCCTGTCCTCGGAGAAGCCGCCGAGCGAGCTGCAGGACATCGAGGAGCGTATGCGCTCGCGGCTGGGCAGCGGCCTCGTGGCCGACATCCATTCCTCGACCTACGAGCTGCGCCTCTCGATCCTCCAGACCAAGGCCGAGAATGCCCGCGTACCGGTGCCGGCGAACGTGCTCGAGTTCCTCGCGCACAAGATCAGCACCAACATCCGCGAGCTCGAGGGCGCACTCAACCGCGTCGTCGCGCACGGCCAGCTGATCGGTCGCGAGATCACCGTCGAGATGGCGCAGGACGTGCTGCACGACCTGCTGCGCCAGGCCGACCGCAAGGTCACGGTCGATGAGATCCAGCAGCGGGTCGCCTCGCACTACAACATCAAGCTCGCGGAGATGAGCTCGCCCCGGCGAGCCCGCTCCGTGGCCCGGCCGCGCCAGGTGGCGATGTATCTGGCCAAGCAGCTCACCACGCTGAGCCTGCCGCAGATCGGCAAGCGCTTCGGCAACCGCGACCACACCACGGTGATGCACGCCGTGCGCAAGATCGAGGAACTCAAGGTCTCCGACCTGTCGATCGCCGAGGACGTCGAACTGCTGAAACGCCAGCTGCAGGGCTGAGCCCTTCGGACGCAATTGAAGGCGGGCCCCGGAAGGGGCCCGTTCTGCGTCGGGAGGCAGGCCTAAGGGCCTCAAAATACGGGCGAATTCGCTTCCCGATGCGACATCGCGTGGTATAGTCTCCGACCGTTCCGCCGGGACTTCCGCAACCGGTGAAGCGGGGTGTCTGAACCGCGTATTTTGGCCCTCGTTATAGCGACCAACCCATGAAACTGACGATCGAACGGGCAGCCCTTCTGAAGGCGCTCGCCCATGTGCAGAGTGTGGTCGAACGGCGGAACACGATTCCCATCCTGTCCAACGTGCTGGTCACCGCCCACAAGGGCCGGCTGAGCCTGGCTGCGACCGACATGGACCTGGCAATCACCGAGTCGGTGGAAGCGAACGCGTCCAAGACCGGATCCACCACGGCCCCGGCCCACACGCTCTACGAGATCGTCCGCAAGCTGCCCGATGGCTCCCAGGTCGAACTCGAATCGGCCTCCGACGACAGCAGCCTGGTCATCCGGGCCGGACGCTCGCGCTTCACGCTCCAGTGCCTGCCGGCAGCCGACTTCCCGGCGATGAGCGAGGGCGACCTGCCGCACCGGTTCCAGCTTCCGGCGACTGACCTCAAGGGCATCATCGACCGCACCCGGTTCGCGATCTCCAACGAGGAAACCCGCTATTACCTGAACGGAATCTACTTCCACGCCGCGACCGCGGGCGGGACCCAGGTCCTGCGCGGCGTGGCGACCGACGGCCATCGCCTCGCCCGGGTCGAGGTGCCGCTGCCCAAGGGCGCCGGCGAGATCCCGGGCGTGATCGTGCCGCGCAAGACCGTGGGCGAGGTCCGCAAGCTGCTCGACGAGAGCGATGGTACGGTCGATGTCGAGCTCAGCGACACCCGCATCCGCTTCTCCACCGGCAACGTCACCCTGGTCAGCAAGCTGATCGACGGCACCTTCCCCGATTACGAGCGCGTCATCCCGACCGGCAACGACAAGATCCTGAACGTGCCGTGCAAGGAATTCGCGCATGCCGTCGACCGCGTCTCGACCATCTCCACGGAAAAGTCGCGCGCCATCAAGCTGGCGGTCGCCAAGGGCGTCGTGACGCTCTCGGCCACCAGCCCGGATGCCGGCAGCGCCACCGAGGAGATCGAGGTCGAGTACAAGGATACCGCCCTCGAGATCGGCTTCAATTCGCGTTACCTGCTGGACATCACCGAGCAGATCGCGGGCGCCGAAGCGCGCTTCCTGATGGCCGATGCCGGCTCGCCCACCCTGGTGCGCGACGGTGCCGACGAGAGCGCGCTCTACGTGCTCATGCCGATGCGGGTATGACGGCACAGGCCATCAGCGCCCTCGCCTATTCTTCCGACGCCGTATCGGGCGCTGCGCCGGCACTCCTTGCCGTGCGCCAGCTTCGCCTTACCCATTTCCGCAACTATCGGCAGCTCCGCCTCGACTGCGGCTTCGAGCCTGTCGTCCTGGTCGGCGCCAACGGGGCGGGCAAGACAAACCTGCTCGAGGCGCTGTCCTATCTGGCGCCCGGCCGCGGCCTGCGGCGCGCGCGGCTCGAGGATGTGTGTTGCCGATCCCGCGCCGGGGACCCTCCGGCTGCCGGCTGGGCGGTCGCTGCGACCCTGGATACGCCCGACGGTCGGGTCGCCATCGGCACCGGTCTCGAAGCCGGCCGCAGCGACGGCGGCCTGCCCCGCCGTGTCGTGCGGATCGACGGCCGGCCGATGCAGAGCCAGACCGCGCTCGGCCAGCACGTCGCAGCGGTATGGCTGACGCCGCAGCTCGACCGCCTGTTCCTCGACGGCACGTCGGAGCGCCGGCGCTTCCTCGACCGGCTGGTGACGGCGCTGCATCCCGAACATGCCGGCGACGTCGCGGCTTACGAGAATGCGATGCGCCAGCGGTCACGGCTGCTCGGCGAAGGCAACCGCGATCCGCACTGGTTCACGGCGCTGGAAGACACGATGGCCCGCCACGGTGTGGCCCTGGCCGCGGCGCGCGCCGACACGGTGCAGCGTCTCGACGCCGCCGCGCGGCTGGGCGTCGGCCCTTTCCCGAGAGCGTCGCTCGCCATGGCCGGCGAGGTCGACGGCTGGGTGGCGACGATGGCGGCGATCGATGTCGAAGACCGGCTGCGCCGCGAACTGGCCGCGAGCCGGTCGCGCGATGCCGACGCCGGCACCACCTCGTACGGCCCCCATCGCAGCGACCTCGCGGTGCGCCATCTCGATCTCGACCTGCCGGCGGCCGAAGGGTCGACCGGCCAGCAGAAGGCTGTCCTCGTCTCGATCGCACTGGCGCATGCAAGGCTGGTGGCCCTGGCGCGCAGCCGGCCGCCGCTGCTCCTGCTCGATGAAATCGCGGCCCATCTCGATGCGGAGCGCCGTCTGGCGCTGTTCGACGAGGTGGTGGCGCTCGGCGTCCAGAGCTGGATGACCGGCACCGATGCCGAACTCTTTGCGCCGCTTGCCGGTCGCGCGCAGATCCTGCGCGTCGTCGACGGCTCGATCGCGGCGGTCTGAACACCTTTCCGAAAGCCAGGACCATGAGCGACAACGACATCACGCCGGGCGCCGAGGATTACGGCGCGGACTCCATCAAGGTGCTGCGCGGGCTCGAAGCCGTGCGCAAGCGCCCGGGCATGTATATCGGCGACACCGACGACGGGACCGGCCTGCATCACATGGTCTACGAAATCGTGGACAATGCGATCGACGAGGCGCTGGCCGGCTACTGCGACAAGGTCGACGTGATGCTGCACGGCGACGGCTCGGTCACGGTGCGCGACAACGGCCGCGGCGTGCCGACCGACATCCACAAGGAAGAGGGGATTTCGGCCGCCAACGTGATCTTCACGCAGCTTCATGCCGGCGGAAAGTTCGACCAGAATTCCTACAAGGTGTCGGGCGGCCTGCATGGCGTCGGCGCGGCCGTTGTGAACGCGCTGTCCCAGCGCCTCGACCTGCGTATCTGGCGCAACGGCAAGGAACACCACATGATCTTCCGGCACGGCGAGCCGGAAGGCGACCTGAAGATCGTGGGCGAGGCCGACCAGGGGCAGCATGGGACGGAAGTGACGTTCCTGCCCTCCACCGGCACCTTCACCAAGACCGAATTCGACTTCGCCACGCTTGAGCACCGGCTGCGCGAACTCGCGTTCCTGAACTCCGGTGTCCGCATCGTGCTGACCGACGAGCGCGGCGCCGAGCAGAAGGTCTCCGAATTGTTCTACGAAGGCGGCGTCGAGGCCTTCGCCAAGTATCTCGACCGCAACAAGTCGGTGCTGCACGACCCGCCGGTGTCGATCCGAGGCGAGAAGGACGGCATCACCGTCGAAGTCGCGATGCAGTGGAACGACAGCTATCACGAGACGATGCTGTGCTTCACCAACAACATCCCGCAGCGCGACGGCGGCACCCACCTGGCCGGCTTCCGCGGCGCGCTCACGCGCACGCTGAACAAGTACGCCGACGAGAGCGGCATCTCGAAGAAGGAGAAGGTCGGCCTCACCGGCGACGACATGCGCGAGGGCCTGACCTGCGTGCTCTCGGTCAAGGTGCCGGACCCGAAATTCTCCTCGCAGACCAAGGACAAGCTGGTCTCCTCGGAAGTGCGTCCGGTCGTCGAATCCGTCGTTGGCGACAAGTTCGGCCAGTGGCTGGAGGAGCATCCCTCCGAGACGCGCAAGATCCTGACCAAGGTCGTCGAGGCCGCCGCCGCCCGAGAGGCCGCAAAAAAGGCCCGCGAACTGACCCGACGCAAGGGCGCGCTCGACGTCTCCTCGCTGCCCGGCAAGCTCGCGGACTGTCAGGAGCGCGACCCGGCGCTGTCCGAACTCTTCATCGTCGAGGGCGATTCGGCCGGCGGCTCGGCCAAGCAGGGCCGCAACCGCGCCAACCAGGCGATCCTGCCGTTGCGCGGCAAGATCCTGAACGTCGAGCGGGCGCGCTTCGACAAGATGCTGGGCTCGGCGGAAATCGGCACGCTGATCACGGCGCTCGGCACCGGCATCGGCCATGACGACTTCAACCTCGACAAGCTGCGCTACCACAAGATTATCATCATGACGGACGCCGATGTCGACGGCTCCCATATCCGCACGCTCCTGATGACGTTCTTCTATCGCCAGATGCGCGACCTGATCGAGCGCGGCCACCTCTACATCGCCCAGCCGCCTCTGTTCAAAGCGGCCAAGGGCAAGTCGGCCATCTATCTCAAGGATGAACGCGCGCTCGACGACCATCTGATCCAGACCGGACTGGAGGGCGCCACGCTGCAACTCGGCGATGGCAGTGTGCTCGCCAAGGACGATCTGCGTCACACGGCCGACATCGCCCGCTCGGTGACCAATCTCGTGAAGCCGCTCGCCCTGTCGCGCCGCGTCACCAGCCAGGCCGTGATCGAGCAGGCGGCGATCGCGGGCGCCCTCAAGCCCGACGTACTGGCCGATCCCGTCCTCGCCAAGGAGACGGCCGACTACATTGCCAGGCGCCTCGATGTCGTCAGTCCGCCGCTCGAGAGGGGCTGGACCGGCGATCCGATCGCGGACGGCGGTCTCGCCTTCACGCGCCGCCTGCGCGGCGTCAGCGAGCGGCACGTGATCGATGGGCCGCTCACCCGCAGCGCCGAGGCGCGCAAGCTCGACGCGTTGGCCGATGAACTGCAGGCCGTCTACGAGAAGCCCGGCCTGTTCGCGGTAAAGGACAAGGAGACGAGGATCTCTTCGCCCACGGAGCTGTTCGCCGCCATCCTCGAGGCCGGCCGCAAGGGCGTGACGATCCAGCGCTACAAGGGGCTGGGCGAAATGAATCCCGACCAGCTCTGGGAAACCACCCTCGACCCCGAGGCGCGCACGCTCCTGCAGGTCCGCATCAACCACGCCGACGAGGCCGACGAGATCTTCTCGACCCTGATGGGCGACGTGGTCGAGCCGCGCCGAGACTTCATTCAGGAAAATGCGCTGAAGGTCGCGAACCTCGATGTTTAGGACCGTATCCGCCCTGCTGACGGCCGCCGTGCTCGCCGCCGCCGCTATCGTCCCCGCGGCAGCGCAGACCCAGTCGACGGCACCGACGGCCAATGCCGGAACCAAGCTCAACTTTCCGTCGAGCCTGGGCGGCGCCACCTTCGAACGCTCGGTCAGCTATGCCGCGCCCCCGGCCAACAATCCGGGCCTAGGCACGGCCTACTACTATTCGACGCCGAAGCGGCTGACGATCAGCGTACAAGTCTTCGACTTGGGCCGCCGGGTGCCGGCTGGCAGCGACAATCCGGTCGTGACCGGCCAGTTCAACGCGGAGGTCAGCTCGGCCGAGCAGCAGTTCAAGCACGCCGGGTACACCAGCTTTCAGAAGCCGTCGGTGCCCTCGAGCTGTACCTACGGCGCGGTGACCTTCCGCTGCCTCACCTACAGCGGCCTCACCCAGGCCAATTCACGGGTCTACAGCAAGCTGCTGCTGACCGGCTTTCGCGATCACTTCATCAAGATCCGGATCGACTGGGCGCAGTCGCACCAGCAGACCGCCGGCGATGCCGATGCCGCGTTGCAGGCCTTCGTGCCGGCCCTGATGCGCTGAGCCCCGCCATGCGCGGGCCTTGCGTCAGCGCAGGCCGAGCCGCCGGAACGTTCCGACAGTCGTCAGCAGACCCAGCGTGACGAGGCAAAGGCCGCCGATCTGAAGCGCGCCAGGGATTTCACCGACAATCGGAATCCCGACCAGTACCGACAGAGCCGGCACGATGGCCGGAAATAGGACGGCACGGCTCACGCCGAGGAAGATCACCGCCTGGCTGTAGGCCACCATGGTGATCGCTCCCTGCAGACCGCCCTGCACAAGCCCCTGGAACACGAGCATGCCGAGCGGCAGCGCCTGCAGGTGGGCGATGCCCATGATTGCCAGGTAGATCGGCGTGGTCATCATGAAGGACAGCACCGCGACCACCGCCGTCGCCTGCAGGGCGGGCAGGCGCCAGTGCCGCAGAAGCAGGGTGAATCCCGCCCACAGCACGCTCGAGGCGAAGAACAGGAGATCGCCCAGCCAGGCACGTTCACCCGCCGGCTGCGTGAGCCCATCCCAGCCGATTAGAAAGATGCCCGCGAGCACGACGGCGGCGCCGATCAGATGGTTGCGGCTCAAGCGCTCGCGCAGGAACAGCGCGGCGCCGATGGTGCTGACGATGGTGACGGTCGAGGGCGCGATTACCGCCCCATGGGCGAGCGGCGCGAAGCCATACCCGGCGGTCTGCAGCAACGCAAACGGCGCACCGCCCAGAAGTGCGAGGATCAGCGAGCGACGGAGGCCGATCCCGGCGAAGTCCCTCACGCCATAGCGCAGGAGCAGCGGCAGCATGATCGCGCCGGCCACGACGTAGCGGGCGAAGATCATGTCGACGGCGCCCAGTCCGCTCAGAATGCCCGCACGCGCCGAGGCGAAGGACAGCGACGCCCCGAGCGCCATGATGGAGCCGCACAGGAAGCCCCACTGGTCGCGTGTGATCCGTGCCGGTGTCGAATCGCCCATGCATCTCGCTAGCACGCAGCGGGCCAGCCGCGCACGAATTTTAGTGCAATCGCTCCAGAATAACGCTCTTATCCCTCGATGGCTCGCCTCAGGGAATTCGACGAGGACCGCGCGCTCGATGCCGCCGTCGACTGTTTCTGGAGTCGCGGCTACGAGGCCACGTCGGTGCGCGACCTTGCGCGCGAGATGGGGATCGGCGGCGCCAGCCTCTACAATGCCTTCGGCGACAAGCGCACTCTGTTCGTGCGCGTCCTCGAACGCTACGCCAACCGCTCGACGCGCGAGCGCATCGCCCGCCTCGAGGCGACCCATCGGCCGCGCGAGGCGATCCGGGCCTTCCTGGCGGAGGTGATCGACCGTTCCATCAAGGACCCTGACTGCAAGGGCTGCCTGCTGGTGAACTCCGCGCTCGACGTGGCGCCGCACGATGCCGAACTCGGCCGCGCGGTCACGGCCTATCTCGAGGAAATCCGCGCGTTCTTCCGGCGCAGTGTCGAGGCCGCGAACAAGCTGGGCGAGACGCCACGGGGCACCGACGCCGAGAGCCTGTCGATCCACCTGCTGGGCGTCTTGATGGGCATGCGCGTACTGGCCCGCACCGGCGCGCGGCGGCGCACCTTGGAAGCCGTGGTCCAGCCCGCGCTCGATCTTCTGGGGAGACCGCATTGATCGACCATCTGAACGATGCCGCGCTGAGCGCGCTGCCGGACGACGTCCCGGTCGTCATGCTGAACCTGATGCGCTTCCGCGAGCGCTCCCTCGACGGCAAGGGCAGTGGCTGGGACGCCTATCTGCGCTACAGCGCACTGACCATAAAACTGATCAAGGCCCAGGGCGGCACCATCATCTGGACCGGCGAAGCCGAGGCGGTGGCGCTGGGCGAGCCGGACCGGCATCGCTGGGACTACGTGGCACTGGTCCGCTATCCCTCGCGTGCCGCGTTCCTCGCCATGATGAACTCGCCGGAATACGCGGCGGCCAATGTCGAGCGCGAGAAC
Source organism: Reyranella sp. (assembly GCF_965249915.1). Taxonomy (GTDB): domain Bacteria; phylum Pseudomonadota; class Alphaproteobacteria; order Reyranellales; family Reyranellaceae; genus Reyranella. Next base: position 5,169,147 of record NZ_OZ252257.1, on the reverse strand, counting down.
GGCTGCGCGGACCACGCGATCGTCGCCACGCGCGAGACCTATCGGAAGTTCACATGAGGAGCACGACGCCATGGTGAAACGTCTCAGCGACATGCCCGAGGTCGAGGCCCATCACCTGCGGCGCATCGAGTGTCCCACGTTCCAGGACACGCCGGCGCTGCCCGGCAAGCCGCTCGCCCAGCGCCGGGTCGCGCTGATCTCGACGGCGGGCCTGCACCGTCGCGGCGACCGGCCGTTCCGTCCCGGCGACGGCAGCTACCGCGTCATTCCGGCCGAGACCCCGGCGCGCGACCTGGTGATGAGCCACATCTCGGTGAACTTCGACCGCACCGGCTTCCAGCAGGACCACAACGTCGCCTTCCCAATCGACCGGCTGCGCGAGCTGGTCGAAGAGGGCGTCGTCGGCTCGATGGCCTCGATGCACTACTCGTTCATGGGCGCTTTTCCGCCCGATGCGGCCGAGCCGCATGCCCAGCATCTCGCCGGTCTGCTGAAGCAGGATGGCGTCGACGCGGCCCTGCTCGTTCCGGTTTGACCCGCCTGCACGCGCGCCGTGGGCGCGCTGGGCCACTTCCTCGAACGTCAGGGCATTCCGACCGCCAGCATCAGCCTGGTGCGCGAGCACACCGAAACCATCCGTCCGCCGCGCGCCCTCTGGGTCACGTTCGAACTCGGCCGGCCGCTCGGCATTCCGGATGATGCCGATTTCCAGCGTCGCGTGCTGCGCGCGACGGCCGAGCTGCTGGAGCGCACCGACGGGCCGCTGATCGCCGACTATCCCGAGCACGTCTCCGAAGAGGCCGACTTCACCGGCTGGGCCTGCCCGATCAACCTCGCCCCCCAGGCGACCGACACGCTGGCGGCCGAGATCGACCGTCTGGCGACCTGGCACGATCAGAGCGTCGCGCGCACCGGCCGCACCACCGTGGGTGTTTCCGGCCTCGACATGCCGGCGGCCGGCGCGCTTCTCTCCGCCGCCCTCGTGGGCGATCTGCCACCCGCGCAGGCGCTCAAGGAAGCGGTCGACGATCTGCGGGCCTACTATCTGGAGGCGGCCTCGGCCTTCCCCGATCCCGGCACGCCGAAGACGCGCAAGGCGTGGCTGTGGGACGAGACGCTGTTCGGCAAGGCGCTGCTCGACCTTCAGCCCCGGCTGGCCGCGAGTGAAGATCCGCAGCACAGGATTCTTGGCAACCTGACCCTGATCCCGGCGACCGAGCGGCACCGGCTGGCGAAAACCTAAAGCACCATCTGCGTCTGCGTCACCACCGCCACGAGCTTGCCCTCGGCGGTGGTGATGCGGGTGGTCCACACCATGGTGCGGCGGCCGCGATGGACCGGCGTGGTCTCGCCGATCACCGTGGTGCCGACCGGCGCCGGCCCGACGAAGTTGGTCTTGCTCTCGATCGTCGTCGTGCCCTTGCCCTCGGGCAGGTTGAGCACGGTGGCGGCGGCGCCCAGCGTGTCGGCGAAGGCCATGACCGCGCCGCCGTGCAGGATCGCGGGCCGCGTGCAGAGCTCGGGGCGGACGACCATCTCGGCCTTCACCCCGGTCTCGCTCGCTTCGGTGAACTTCAGCCCCAGAACTTCGGCGAAGGGCAGCTTGATGTCGTTCAGGAGCTGAAGCCTGTCCATGATCGTTTCCTCTCGTCGCGATTAGTGGGCGGTGCCGATGCGGCGCAGGCCGAGATACTCGAGGATCGCGAGATCGGCGACGACCAGCGCGATGACGACGATGCCCGCGATCCCCGTCAGGGTCCACGACGCCGGCAGCGTCAGGATGACGGCGCTGATCGCGACCCAGGACGCGTCGAGGACGAAGATCGCCCGTGCCCAGCCCAGGGGCATGTCGGAGCGCGAAGCGACCCAGCCGCACACCGCGCCGAAAGCCACGAAACCCAGCCCCAGCACTTCCAGAACGATGGCGAGGTCGAGACCCAGCACCTGGAGCGGCGCATGGGTGGCCATCTTAGCGAAGGGATTGGCCAGGGCGGCCAGCAGGGCGCCGGAGCCCACGGACAGGATGGCGTTGGCCCAGAGCGTGCGGCGGAGCAGGCGGTCGGATGAAGCGGTCATGTCGTCCTCCTTTGGTTGCGGACGACCCGGAGATCGCATCCGCCCGACCGTCTCTCAATTACGCAGCAGGTAATCGGCGGAGCCGCGGGCCGGTGCTAGGGTTCCCGCCATGAGCACAAATCCCGCTCCCGCAACCGCCCCTCCGGCCGACACGTTCGGTCCCATGCTGCGCGCCTGGCGCCGTCGTCGCGGCGCCAGCCAGCTCTCGCTGGCGCTGCAGTCCGGCGTCTCGCAGCGCCATGTCAGCTTCCTCGAATCGGGCCGTGCGCGCCCCAGCCGCGAGATGGTGGTCCAGCTCTCGACCGCGCTCGACGTGCCGCTGCGCCAGCGCAACGAGATGCTGCTGGCGGCGGGCTTCGCACCGGCCTATCGCGAGAGCAACCTCGCCGCGCCCGAACTCGCGCCCGTGCGCCAGGCGATCGACTTCATGCTGAAGCAGCAGGAGCCCTACCCGGCCGTCGTGATCGACCGGCTGTGGAACCTGCTGCAGGCCAACGACGCGGCCAACGCCTTCACCGTCTTCCTGTTCGAAGGCATGCCGCCCGCGCCGCCCCCCGGCAAGGGACCTAACCTGCTGCGCTGGATCCTTGATCCGAAGGCGTTGCGCTCGAAGATCTCAAACTGGGAGGAAGTCGCGCGCTATCTCGTGTCGACGACCTATGCCGAGATCCTGGCCGCCGGCGGCGAGCCAAGGGCGCTGGCCTTCATCGAGGAGATCATGGCCTATCCCGACGTGCCCGCCTCGTTCCGCAAGTTGCGCTTCGAGGAGCGGCCAGGGCCGGTACTGACGGTCGACTATCTGGTGGGCGGCAAGGCGCTGTCGGTGTTCACCACCATCGCCACCCTGGGCACACCGCAGGATATCACCCTGCAGGAAGTCCGCGTTGAGAGCTTCTTCCCCGCCGACGACCGCAGCGACGCGCTGTTCAGGAGCCTGGCTGCCCAGCGTTGAGAGCGCGACGGGGTGGCGTAACGGCGGCGAAATGCTAAGCACGTCGCCGACATGGGCAGCCTCGGCATTCTCGTCACGCTCGACATCGCGCTGCGGGGCGCGGGCGTTGCGCTGCTCCTCCTGGTCGCGGCCGCCACCCTACGGCAGGCCCGGGGCCGGCAGGCCGCCTGGCTGGGCGCCTTTCTGGCAGTAGGCGCGGCCGCCTACACTGTCTGCTCGTCGCCGGGGCCTCACGATCCGCCGGTCTGGTTCGCGCCCGTCCTGATGCTCTGCACCGGCAACGCCGCGGTCTTCTGGCTGTTCGCCCGGGCGATGTTCGACGATTCCTTCCGGCTGAAGCCTTGGCATGCGCTGATCTGGCTGGGCTTGGTCGTCTGGCCACTGGCCCATCTGCTGGGCGCCGGGTTCACCTCGCACTGGCTGCTGGGCGTGCTGGTGCGCAGCGCGGTGATCCTGCTGGCGCTGCTGGCACTGGCGCAGACGGTGCGTGGCTGGGGCAGCGATCTGGTGGAAGGCCGGCGGCGGCTGCGCGTTTTCATCCTGGTCGCCGTGGCGCTCCACATCGCCGTCACCGTCACGGTCGAACTCGTCTTCGGCGCCGACCAAATGCCGATGGAGTTGCACCTGCTCAACTCGGCGTCATTGGTCGCAATCGCGGCCATCGTCGCCCTGCTCCTGCTGCAGGCCGATCTCGAACCCGTCCTCGGCCCGGTGGCGCTGAGGCAGGCCGTCGACTCGCTATCGCCCGCCAGCCCGCCCTCGCCGCCGTCCTTGGGAACGGCGGCGGCGGAAGACGAGCCCGCCGACCCGGCGCTGCTCGCCACCCTCGAACGACTGATGTCGGTCGACAGGCTTTACCGGCAGGAGGGGCTGACCATCGGCGTCCTCGCCGGCCGGCTCGGCCTGCCCGAATACCGGCTGCGGCGCGCCATCAATCGCGGGCTGGGGTACCGGAACTTCAACGAGTACCTGAACCGCCATCGTCTGGCCGACGCCAAGCAGGCGCTGGCCGATCCCGCCCAGGCCGACGTCCCGATCCTGACCATCGCCCTCGATTCAGGCTTCCAGTCGCTCGGTCCCTTCAACCGGGCCTTCAAGGCCGACACCGGCATGACCCCGACCGAATACAGAAAGGCCGCCGAAGGCCGCAACGGCGCCTGATTTCCCGCCGATTCCGGAATCGGCGAGCCGTTTTTCACAGCAAGTCGCCGATTTTCGCCTTCGGCGCGATCCTTCCGCCACCTCCTCCTAGGCATTGGGCACGCCTGATGGAGGGGCGCTCGATGAACGAACTCTGGCACGTCTACCTGTCTGCCTGGCCCACGGTCTGGGTCATGGACACCGCCCGATACCTCGTGGCCGCCACGTTGATGGCCACGATCCTCGCCCTATTCTGGCGTGCCGGGCTCGCCCGCCGCAAGCTGCAGCCGCGCGATCCCCGCCCCGGTCAGCGGCGACGCGAAGTCCTGGCGTCGCTGCGCACGGCCTTCATCTTCTCTGTTCTGGGGGCCATCGTCGCCGTGGGCGACCACCAGGGCTGGATCACGATCTACAAGGATTTCCGCCAGGCCGGGCCGCTCTACCTGGTCCTCTCCCTGGCCCTGATGCTGGTGGCGCACGACACCTACTTCTACTGGGCGCACCGTGCCATGCATCACAGGCGCCTGTTCGCGCTGTTCCATCGCACGCATCATCTGTCGCGTACGCCGACGCCGTGGGCCGCCTATTCCTTCGCCATACCCGAGGCCGTCGTGCACGGCGCCTTCGTCCCGCTCTTCCTCCTCGTCGTGCCGATGCATGGGCTCGGCCTGCTGGCCTTCGGCATCGTGCAGATCCTGCGCAACGTCATGGGGCATGCCGGTGCCGAGGTTCATCCGGCGGCCTTCGGCCCCGGCCGGTGGCTCGGCTGGAACAACACCACCACCCATCACGACCTGCATCACGAAGCCGGCCGCTACAATTACGGCCTCTACTTCCGCTGGTGGGACAAGCTGATGGGCACCGAGCATCCGGACTACCGCCGGAAGTTCGAGGCGATCGTTTCCCCCGCCGCGGCCGGCCCGGCACCTGCCAAGCCGGCACCTGTGCTCGCGCGCGCGATTATGGGCCTCATGGCGGCGACCATCCTGCTCCTGGGAGCCGACCCGGTCCGGGCCGACGAGGGCCCGGTCGGGCGATGGATGACGCCCGGCGCGGCCGCCATCGTCGAGATATCGCCCTGCAACGGTGCCCCAGGTCTGTGCGGCACCGTCCGCTGGCTGTGGGACAGCGTCGACGACAAGGGCCGGCCGCGCCTCGACGCCCAGAATGTCGACACCACCCTGCGCACACGGCCGCTCGTCGGTCTGTCGATCCTGTCGGGATTCGCCCGCACCCCGAACGGCGGCTGGGAGGGCCGCATCTACAATCCCGAGGACGGCCAGACCTATCGCGCGACGCTGCGCCGGGTGAGTGCCGACACGCTGACGATCGAAGGCTGCGTGCTGTTCATCTGCCAGAAGCAGGTGTGGCGCAGTGCAGCGGCACTGGCCGCCGCGTTGCACTGATATTCAATCAGCGCTCGATGGCGATCGACATCGCGAATCTCTCGTCGGCGCCCGACGTGATCGCAATCACGCCGGGTTTGTCGGCCAGTTCGCCGTCGAAGCCTTCGGGGCTGGCATGGCCCTGCCACGGCTCGATGCAGACATAGCCGGCGCCGGGCTTGGTCCAGATGCCGAGATGGGGCATGCGCGGGAAGTCGACGCGGATCGCCTCGCCATAGAGGACGCTGCGGCTGGCCAGCGTGTCCCAAACCAGTGCGCCTTCTTCGAACAGATCATCGCGCAACAGCAGATGCCGGTCGCGCACCGGCGTCGCGAACTGCGCCGCGCTCAGCAGGCCGTCGATCGGGCGGCGGATCGGCGCCGGCTCGTCCCGTTCGAAGACGATCTCGTGCGCCGCCCGCGGTTTGCCATAGGGCAGCGGCCAGCGCAGGGCCGGATGGAAGCCGAACGAGGCCGGCATGACGGCAGCCCCGGTGTTCGTGACCTCGGCTTCCATATGCAACGTGGCACCTTCGATCCGGTAGGTGATGTCGAGGCGAAACTCGAAGGGATACTGGCGACGCGTCGCCTCGCTCGACTCCAGCCGCCAGGTGCAGGACGCGGCATCGGACCGGACCAAAGTGAAGGTCGAGGTGCGGGCAAAGCCATGGCGGCCGATTTCGTAGCTCTTGCCGGCCACCTTGAGCCGATTGCCCTTCACTTCGCCGACGATGGGAAAGAGCAGCGGCGAGCGGCCGTTCCAGACGGCGGGATTGCCGTCCCACAGGAGATCGGCGCCGGTGCGATCCTGCAGACGCACCAGCTCGGCGCCGGTGGCGGAGATTTCGGCGCTGAGCGCGGCGGTGGAGATCGAGACGGGGGAATTCGGGACGGGGGAGGCCATGGGCCATCCTACAACAGGTGCGCCTCGCGAACGGCATCGTCGACGGAGGGCAGATAGCGGACCTGCGGTCGACCGGCCCCCGCCCTCAGCAGCGCGTGGCGCACCGACGGCGTGGCGCCGGTGACGTAGACGCGGACGCCCTGCCGCGCCGCCTTTCGGCCGAGGCCGGCAATGACGTTGGCCGCCGTCGAATCGACGAAGGGCACGGCGCTGAAGTCGATGATGAAGGCCTTGTGCTGGTCGGCAATGTTGTCGAGCACGGCGCCAACGGTCGAGGCCGTGCCGAAGAAGAAGGCGCCGGACAGGCGATAGACGATCACCCGCGGGTCGGTCACCAGGTCGGCGGCAAAGGGCGCGCGGGCGGGCTGCGCCACGATGCCCGCCGTCGCGGTCAGGCGCTGGATGAGCAGGATGACGCCCAGGGCCGTGCCGACCACGATGCCTTCCATCAGATCGCGGAACACGGTGAGCAGGAAGGTCGAGAGCAGGACGACTGCATCGCCGCGCGAGGAGCGCAGCAGGGTCACAAACTCATGCTTCTCCGCCATGTTCCAGGCAACCACCGCCAGCACGCCGGCCAGCGCCGCCAGCGGGATATAGGCCGCCAGCGGCGCGGCCAGAAGCATGAAGCCCAGCAGGAAAACCGAGTGGAGCATGCCGGCGACCGGCCCGCGCGCTCCGGCACGCACGTTGGTCGCGGTGCGGGCGATGGTGCCGGTGGCGCAGATGCCGCCGAACAGCGCCGAGGCGATGTTGGCCACGCCCTGGGCCACCAGCTCGCAGTTCGAGCGGTGGCGGCGTCCCGTCATACCGTCGGCCACCACCGCCGACAGCAGCGATTCGATGGCGCCCAGCAGCGCGAAGGAAAGCGCATCGGGCAGCACGGCCAGGACCTTCTCCAGCGACATGTCGGGCAGGCTGGGCGCGGGCAGCATGGACGGAATACCGCCAAAACGGCTGCCGATCGTCTCGATCGGCAGGCCCAGCGCAAAGGTCGCGACCGAGGTGGCGACCACGGCCACCAGCATGCCCGGCCAGTGCGGCCGCAGCTTCTTGAGGCCGAGAATGATGCCGATGGTCAGGACGGCCAAGGTGACGGCGGCCGGATTCACAGTGCCGGCCACGCCCGCCAGCGCTTCGAGCTTGGCCGCGAACTCTCCCGGCTCCTTGCCCGCCAGGGTGAGGCCGAACAGGTCCTTGATCTGGCTGGCGAAGATGATCACGGCGATGCCGGTCGTGAACCCCACGGTGACGGGATAGGGGATGAATTTGACGAAGGTGCCGAGCCGCAGGGCACCGGCGGCCACCAGGAAGACGCCGGCCATTATCGTGGCGAGCAGCATCCCTTCGATTCCGTGGCGCGCGACCGTCGCGGCGACCAGCACGATGAAGGCGCCGGCGGGACCGCCGACCTGGAAGCGGCTGCCACCCAGCGCCGAGATCAGGAAGCCGCCGACGATGGCCGTGAACAGTCCGCGCTCCGGCGTGGTGCCCGAGGCGATGGCAATGGCCATCGACAGCGGCAGCGCCACGATCGCCACGGTGAGACCGGCAACGGCATCGGCGCGCAACGAGGCCAGCCCGTAGCCTTCGCGCAGCACCGACACGAGCTTCGGCACGAAGGGTCCGTTGAAGCTCGGGGGAAGGACTGGGGAAGGGAGACCGAGAGACATTATACAGGATATTTGTGTGTTATGATGATATCGAATAACGCTCGCCTGCACAACCCGACGCAAAGTCCGGACCAGCCTCCCGAAAATAGCGGAGGTTGTCGTCTGACGAGTCCGTCGGACGGATGACGCCGCCTTACGGACTCTGCCTCATGGTCTCCTGCGCCGTCGCGGAGCGGAGAGACGACGGTGACTTCTGCAGAATCGTCGACCGGTGCGCCTCACGGCATGTTGCGCACGCGCTCCCAGGCGGCGGTGAAGTTCGGCGCCTTGTCGGGACGGCAGGGCAGCGCGCGCTTGGGGTTGGGGTCGTCGATGAAGGCGTCGCGCAGGCGGGCGGCGCAGGCATCCTGCACCACGACGCCGTGGCCCTGCGCCCGGAACACGACATTGCGCGAGGCCGAGAGAGTCTTCGCGGCCTCGCGCGCCCAGGGCGGCGGCGTCAGCCAGTCGTAGCCGCCGCTCAGCAGCAGGGTCGGCACGTCGGATTTCACCGGCTGGCGCTCATCGGCCGGTGCAGGCGTGACGCGCCACACAGGACAGAAGGTCGGCGATTTGCTCGACTTGGCGTTCAGTCCGTAGACCCCGTTGCTCTCGATCGCCTTGCGCCGGGCGGTGCGGTCGACCATCGGCCAGGTCTCGCGGCATTCCACGCTGTTGTAGAGACCGTCGAACTGCTGGGCGTTCTGCTCCAGCAAGCCGCCATCGTCGGCCTCGAGATCTTCGGCGTAGAGCTTGAGCAGCCGCAGGTCGCCGCGCTGCGCCGCGGCCACGGTTTCGGGAATCGCGGCGACCTCGCCCTCCCGCATCATGTTCAGCAACACCATCAGCACCTGGGTGCCGTCGAGCGAGACCGGGTGCGGGCCGTCCTCGAGCGTGAGCGCGAGCTCGATCGGCGTGCGTTGCGCCGCGTCGATCAGACCCTCGACGGCGGCGCGCAGGGTCGGGTGGCGTTCGCGGCAGACGGTGTCGGCGGCGCAGTCGGCATACAGCTGTTCGAAGGCGCGCCGCACGATCGCCGGCTCGTTCTGCTCGCCGTTGACCTGGGGCGGATAGACGCCGTCGAGCACCGCCGCCCGCACCAGATCGGGATGCCGGCGCATCACCTCGAGCGCCCAGCGGGTGCCGTAGGACACGCCATAGATGTTGATCTTGGTCTGGCCCAGCGCCGCGGCGAGGTCGGCCACGTCGTCGGCCAGGGCCGGCGTCGCGTACATGCCGAGATCGATCTTGCGGCGGTCCAACCCCGCCCGGCAGCGCGACAGGATCTCCCGCTCCTGCTGCTCGGTCACCGCACGCCGGCGTGCCCGGCCCGGGTCGGAGCTGCGCGTGTCGAAACAGTCGAGATTGGGTGTCGACCCGCCGGCGCCGCGCTGGCTCAGGATGACGACGTCGCGGCGGCGGCGGATGGCGGCCGTCTCGTTCCACCAGTCGCCTTCGCTCAGCGCATCCGCGCCCGGCGTCGAGGCGACCAGCGGCGAATCGCCGGGGCCGCCGGACAGGTAGACCATCGGCTCGACGCCGGCGGTGCGCTTGGCCTTGAGGATCGCCACCTTCAGCTTGATCTCGCGGCCCTGCGGCTGCTCGCGATTCTCCAGCACCGTCAGGACGAAGCATTCGACCCTGTCGCCGCGCGGCGGCTTGAAGGTGCAGCGCTCACGGTCCAGTCGCGGCGCCGCCTCGGCGCTTCCTGCCAAAAGCATCAGGAATGCTGCCAAGCCGCACAGGAACCGCAGTCGCACCATGGATATGTTCTGCCACATCGAAGCTTGTGACGGCATGAAGTAATTCTATGGAAACCATAAGGCAGGATGTCTTGCCAGTTGGGTCATGCCGCCTCAGGTTGCGGCCATGACCCAACGCTCCTATTGGACCGCCGTCTGGTGCGGCTTCCTCGTCCTCACCATCGGCCTTGGCGTCCGCCAGAGCTTCGGCATCTTCCTCAAGCCGATCTCGGCCGAGCTCCATGTCGGCCGCGAGCTCTTCTCCTTCGGCACCGCGCTCTCGATGCTGCTGATGGGCGCCATCGCGCCCTTCTCGGGTCGGCTTGCCGACCGGTTCGGTTCGGCCCCGACCATCGCCGGCGGCGGTGCGATCTATGTTCTGGGCATGATCGTCACCGCCACGATGCACGACGGCTTCATGCTGATCGTGGGCAACGTGCTGGTCGGCATCGGCCTGTCGGCGGCGACCTTCGGCCCGGTCCTCGGCGTCATCCTGCGCGTCGCCCCGCCCGCCAAGCAGGCGCTGGCGGTGGGCATCTGTTCGGCCGGCGGTTCGTTCGGCCAGTTCTTCATCGTGCCGCTGGCCGCCGTCCTGCAGAACTATTTCGGCGACTGGCGCCCCACCATGTGGGCGCTCACCATCCTCGCCCTGATCATGATCGTGCTGCCGCTCGGCCTCAACGACCGCAAGGAGATCGCGGCCTCCAAGCGCGGCAGTGGCGGCAACCAGAGCACCGGCGAGGCGCTGTCCGAAGCCTTCGCGCAACGCAGCTACGTGCTGCTGGTGGTCGGCTACTTCGTCTGCGGCTTCCACGTCGCCTTCGTCGGCGGCCACCTGCCGGCCTACATCTCCGACAAGGGGATCGGCCTGTCGCTGTTCGGCATCAACCTGTCGCCGGCCGAGCTGGGCGGCTGGGCGATCGGCATGGTCGGCCTGTTCAACATCGCCGGCGCCATCCTGTGGAGCTCGATGGGCAACCGGTTCAAGCGCAAGAACCTCCTGTCGACGCTCTACCTGCTGCGCTCGCTGGTCTTCCTGGGCTTCGTGCTGGCGCCGCTGTCGGCCGCCTCGGTCCTGATCTTCGCCGGCGCGCTGGGCTTCCTCTGGCTGGGCACGGTGCCGCTCACCACCTCGCTGGTCGGCTACATCTTCGGGCCGGTCCACGTCACCATGCTGAACGGCATCGTCTTCTTCGGCCATCAGGTCGGCAGCTTCTTCGGCGGCTGGGGCGGCGGGCGGCTGTTCGACCTGCAGGGCAACTACGACATGATGTGGTGGATCTCGATCGCGCTCGGCCTCGTCTCGGCGGCCCTGCACTACCCGATCGTCGAGGAGCGGCTGATCCGTCCGGCGGCGATCCCGCAGCCAGCATGACGGACGGCCCGACCACCCGTTGGCGTCCCGTGCTGCTGTGGGGGCTGGCCAGCCTGGTCGCGGCCGCGACGGTCCTGTCGTTCGTCCTGTGGGGCCTGAACGGCCCCGCCTATCTCGTGGACCTGATCGCGGCTTATTGCCTGTAGCATTTGCGTCCCCATCGGACTGGGGAGGGATTCCTTTATAAACCTCGCCCTCCGGCATGCGACATGCAAATACCAAGGGGTCATGGCCCGGAACCCAGGGGTGCGACACTGGCTTCGATTGTTTCGTTTATTTCGTTTGTTTCGTTTGCGTGGCCTGACGACGTCATCGGAACGCAGAGTCGGAGCGAGCACGCGATCGAGGGAGAGGCGGCCGCGACGGTCCTGTCTTTCGTTCTGTTGGGGCTGAACGGTCCTGCATATCTCGGGGACCTCATCGCGGCCTATTGCCTGTGATCGGGAGCAGCTAACCTCACACCGTGCGCAGCGCCGGACGCTGCCGCGGTGAGCCGGGGGGAGCGAGGAATGCCGACAGCACGACTGGACCAGGACGTCTTTGCCGCGGGCGGCACGGTCGCCACCGACTGGGCGCAGGCCGGCGGCAACGCCCAGGTCACCATCGCCGCCGGCGCCCAGGTCCGGCGCGGCCTCAATCTCGATCTCGGCATCCAGGCTCTGGCCAGCATCGATGCCAGCGTCGGCAGGTTCCTGAGCGCCGAGGTCTCGGGCCAGGCCAGCGCCTCGGCTTCCGTGACGGCGCAGATCCAGGCGCCGATGAACCTGTTTCAGGAGATCGGCTTCGCCGTTCGCCTGCAGGCGATCGCCGAGCTGGCAGCCGCGGTTCAGGTCGGCCTCGGCCTGAAGATCGGCGACTTCCTGGAGCTGGCCGAACGGGACCAGCAGATGCGCGGTCTGCCGATAGAGCTGCTGCGGGTGTTCCTGTCGGAAGTCAACATCAAGGCTGGCGTCTACGCCAAGGCCGCCCTGACCGCGCAGGCCTACGCGCAGCTGGTCGTCACCGGCACCGCCATCGCCCAGCCCGCGAAGAACATCAAACCCGGCTTCAACATCGTGGCCGGGGCAGGTGTCGGGTTGAAGGCCGGCGCAGGTTTCCGCGTGTTCGCCGCAATGGAGATCGACGATTTCAGCCGGTTCGTCGCCCGCTCGGTCGACGTTCTGGTCGAAAAGACATGCGACGAACTCAAGGACAACCTGCCCTCCGACAGCGTTGCGCCGCGGATATTGATCGACGCCGCCCGACCTGTCTTCAAGACGGTGCTCCGTACCTCCTACGAGCTGGGTGAATACCTTGCCCTGAATGCGCCCGCGGCAACGGCATCAGGCGCTCAGGATGTAGCCCTGCGTTGCGCCCAGGTCGCCCTGGAGGAAGGTCAGCGCTTCCTACTGAAAGGCCTGACGGACGCCGGCTTCTCGGCGCTTGAAGCCACGCTCCGAACCTGGGTGGCGGCCCTCTCGCAGACCCAGTGGGATCGGACCCTGTCGGCGCGGCGCTCCCTCGCGAGCCACCTGCAGGCATTTCCCGCAGAACCGTTCGAGGGGACGCCCGCAAACGAAATCTACTGGAACACCCTGGTCGCCCGTCTGATCGACCTGACTGCCGCCGCGCTGGGCGGCACGGTCGACGCCCAGACGCAGCGCCTGATCTCCGTCCTGTGGTCGGCGGCGCAACTCGCCCTGGTTGCCAATCGCCGGGTGGTCCGCGCCGATGCCCGCTTGAGCGTCATCGGCCAGCCGCCGCGACAGGCCAAAGCCGCCTTCTCCGGCAACCTGACGACACAGCCGCCGACGCTGGTCCGCGATCACATTCGCAGCTCGCTGCCGTCGCCGCCCGCCGCCGGCGCGCTCAAGCTCGATCACATCGTCGAATTCCTCGCCGCCGACGCCGCGCTCGACTTCCTGCGGCAACACGAACCCGGAGTGGATCGCTTCCTGACGGCCATGACCGGCCCGCTCGGGTCCGCGGCCAACGACGTCGGACGCACGATCCTGCGCAACATCGGCAGCGTCATCGCCAGCGGCTCCGGTCAGCCCGATGCGCAGGCGACCCTCGCGGCAATCGCCGACGGGCTTCGGACGTTCATGTCCGAGCACATCCACGACGAGCTGGCGCCGGTCCTGCGTAATCGGCTGGCATCGCGTCCCGACCTCAGAAGCTATTTCGACGAAGTCTTCCTGCCGACGACCGACTTTACGCTGGGAACGGTATTCGGCGTCGTCCTCGACTGGTCGCGGCGCGGCGCCGACCGCGAAGCGCTGAAGGAGGCCCTCTCCGGCGTGCTGATGAAGCTGGTCGGCCGCAGCCTCGTCGTCACAACCGACATCATGCTGGCCACGGCGCAGGCGCAGATGCACGGCATCCTCAACGGCCTCGCCGATAGTGTCGACGCACCGAACGGCATCGTGAAGCAACTGTCGAAGGTCGCCAATCTGCCGGTGCCGGTGAGCGAGATCGCCGAACTGACAGCCGACGCGTTGCGCATCGGCGCCGAAGTTCTGGGGCCGCTCGACGAGGCGCAAAGGTCGAAGATCCGGTCCCTGATGTACGAGGTCATCGATCCTCTGCCGAGCACGGCCGGCGCCGGCTTCCTGCAGGAACTCGGCGACGGCGCCTTCATCCCCAACAACGAAGCCATGATGGCGTTGGCGGCCGAGCTGGCGGCAGTCGGCGGCGAACGCTTCCTGCAATTCGTCGCGAAGCTGATCGAACTGATCGGCACCAAGATCCTGGAAGAGCTGGCCGAAGTGCTGGAGACCGCGCAACGCCAGGTGCAGCAATGGATCGACGATGCCCAGCAGGCGCTCGAAGACATGCAAAGGCAACTCGGCCAGCTCCTCGCCGATATCGAGCGGCTCGCCCGGGAGGTCGCCGAACGGTTCGACCAGGCGGCCGAAAGCCTGCTGGGCGCGCTTACACCGCTGGCCACGCGCTCCGGGCGCCGCAAGTTCAAGTCAAAGCTGGCGGCCGAAATCGTCGACCAGGCACTGGCGGCGCTGACCGACAATCACGTCTATCGCACGCTCGCACCACCCGACTTGAAGCGCGCCATGCGGGGCATGGCGCGCGATGCCGTCGAGCAAGCGCTCGACAACGACGTGATCGACGGCGTGCTCGATATCGTGGGCGGACTGGCAGAAGAACTCGACTCGATCATGGACGACGTCCGCGAACTCGATCCCGATCGCGATCTTGCCCAGCAGATCGGCAACCTGGTGATCAACCGGCTCACCGACGCGATCTACGACAATCTCGGCCGGGATCCGCACATTCGGGTGGCCTTCGACGTTGATGTCCTGGGCGTGCGCTACCGGATTTCCCTGGGCCGCGTCGACGTTCCCGTGGAAGCCATCGTCGATGGTCTGCGACGAGCGGTGCGCGACCTCGATGCTTTCGAGGATGCCGTCCGCGATGCCGCCCAGTCACTGTCCTCGGCCTTCACCAAGGAAGTTCGACTTCAGGAAGTGGAAGCCGAGCGCGCGGATGTCGGCGCAAAGAGCGAGCGTCTCAGGCGACAACGGACGGCTCTCGAGGCAGCGCCGCGCGGTGTCCGGATCCTCTCGCCGACGCCCGGTGCAGCGGCCAATGGCGAGGTGCGCATTCGGATCGAAGTCCAGGGCCTGTCGCGCGAGGCCGTGCTCGACGAGGACGACCGCCCCGATCCGGTCCACGTCTTCCTCAATGGCCGGGAGCTGCCGCTGACGTCCTTCTCCGTTGCCGAACTGGGACCGGCGCCGGAGGCGACGTCCGACGTCGCCCGCAAGGCAAACCGGTTCGATCCGCGCGCAGACCTGGCACTGTGCCCGCACTGGGCCGCGTCGAAGCTGGACAGGACCGGCGCAAAGGGCACGCCGCGAGGCGGACTGCGAGCGCTCGACGCGAGCCTGGTGAAGGGCCAGTCGCGCAAGACCGACAAGTTCCCGTTCACCATGTCCGGGGCCGACGCCCTGGCCACGGTTCGCGTCAACCGGCTGGCCGCTCTTGCTGCGGCCGCGCCGGGAGCGGCGCGTATACGGTCGGCCGCGCCGAAACAGGCCGAGCCGCCGATGCCGCCGGCACGGCGCGGTGAACGGCGCTTCGGCTCGCCAATCACCGTGACCCAGATCGACCGGCTCACAGTACTCTCCCCGCTCGGCATCGTTCTGTCCTGCACGGTCCCCGGCGCCGGGCTCGAAGAGGGCATCAACACGCTGATCGTGTCGATCACGCCCGCTGGAGGGCAACGTGTCGAAGCATCCTGCGCGTTCTTCGTCGAAGGCGCAGCCGCGCGACCGGCCAAGCCGAAACCGGGGGAAAGCCGCCTGCCGCGGAAGAACCCGCGCAGCATTCGCGATCTGACGCCCCAGAAAATCGCCGGCAAGTTCGCCCTCCCTCCGAAGAAGGATCGGCTGAAGATGGTGGCGGCGCAGAAGAAGGCGATCGTCGACCGCGGCCTGAAGAAACGGGCCACACTGATGGCGGCCCTTCCCCCTGCCGTGAAGCTGAAGCGGCCGCCCGCCATCGTGCGGCCCGTCACGCCGAAGCCGGGAGTGTAGCGCCATGACGACGATGGACATGATCATCGCCCTGCTGAACCTTCCCGGCCAGGTGCCGGCAGAAACGCGGGAGGCACGGACGAGGCGTTTACTGGAAAGCGGAAGCAGGTCCAGCGCGATCGGTACTATCGACGCCTGGCTCCAGTCGCCGTCGGCGAAGAAGGAATGGCACATGGAACCCGACGCCTTCGCCGCACGCCTCAAAGTGCTTGTCGAAGCGCCGTACAAGCTGGCCCAGAGCGGCTACCCCTGGTGCACCTACGCATCCGTACTGATGTGCCTGTTGCGACGCGACCCGTCCAACGTCGTCGACTACGCGCTCAAGCTCTACAATACCGGCAAGATCGGTCTCGGCAGGATCACCGGCGAAGTCTCTTCCGACCTGCGCGACTTCGATGTCGCGCGGTATCTGCATCGGGAGTTGAGCAAGAAGCCGCCCAACGGCAAGACCCACTACGCGCAGCCCGTCGACTTCATGCTGATGGCGGGGCTTTGCAGCCGCGAGATGAACGGCCTCATCGAATTCGACGGCCCGATAGACGATTTTAAGGCCTCCCCGCCCATCGACGACCTCACGCCCACCAAGAACCTGATGCTGGCCAGCGGCATCTACGCATCGGTGACGGCGACCAAGATCAACCCTTCGGACACGGATGCCGCCGTACAGGCGCTGATCGCGCCATCCTCGGAACAGGACATCCTGCTCGTCGCGCCCATGTCCTATTTCGTCGATGGCCTCAATTTCATTCCGAGCTTCAACAAAATCGGTCGACACATCGTGCCTGTCGTCGGAAACGACGGCACCAAGCTGGCTTTCTGGAGCTGGGGAGACCAGCCGATTACATCGCTGGGCATGACGGACGACGGCAGCCTGGCGCCGCCGACGCTGGACGGCGTGACCGGCGGCTACTCCATGAGTATCAATATTCCCGAACTCAAGAAGACGGTGACCGACAGCAAGGCTTCTCGCTGGGTCATAACCGCAACCCTCAAGCCGGCGTAGAGACGACGCCGGCCCGAGAGGTCACAGCACGAACTTCGAGAGGTCGGCGTTCTTGGCCAGCTCGCTGACATGCGTGCGGACGTAGGCGGCGTCGATCTCGATCTTGGTGTTCGGTTTGTCGGAGGCGGTGAAGCTGATTTCTTCCAGCAGCTTCTCCATCACCGTATGCAGCCGGCGCGCGCCGATATTCTCGACCGTCTCGTTGATGTCGGCCGACAGCCGCGCCAGCTCGTCGATCGCGTCGGACGTGAAGTCGAGCTCGACCTTCTCGGTCGCCAGCAGTGCCTTGTACTGCTTGACCAGGCTGGCCTCCGGCTCGGTCAGGATGCGGCGGAAATCCTCCTGGCTGAGCGAGGCCAGGCTGACGCGGATCGGCAGGCGGCCCTGCAGCTCCGGCAGCATGTCCGAGGGCTTGGCGAGATGGAACGCGCCCGAGCAGATGAACAGGACATGGTCGGTCTTCACCGGCCCGTGCTTGGTGTTCACCGTCGTGCCCTCGATCAGCGGCAGCAGGTCGCGCTGCACGCCCTCGCGGCTCACGTCGCCGCCGCCCCGGTATTCGCTGCGCGCGGTGATCTTGTCGATCTCGTCGATGAAGACGATGCCGTTCTGCTCGACCATGTCGCGCGCCTCGCGAACCACCCGCTCCTGGTCGAGAAGCTTGTCGCTCTCCTCGCGCAGCAGGGTCTGGTGGCTGTCGGCCACGGTCATCTTGCGCTTCTTGGTGCGGCCGCCGAACGCCTTGCCCAGCATGTCGCCGATATTGATCATGCCGACCGATGCGCCGGGCTGGCCCGGCACCTCGAACTGCATCGGTCCGCCCGAATCGGCGACCTCGATCTCGATCTCGCGATCGTTCAGCTCGCCGGCCCGCAGCTTGTGACGGAAGCGCAGCTTCGTCTCCTCACTGGCATTGGCGCCGCACAGCGCGTCGATGACGCGTTCCTCGGCCGCCAGTTCGGCCTTGGCCTTCACGTCCTTGCGCAGGCTCTCGCGCGCCATCTCGATGGCGGCTTCCATCAGGTCGCGCGCGATCTGCTCGACGTCGCGGCCGACATAGCCGACCTCGGTGAACTTGGTCGCCTCGACCTTGAGGAACGGCGCGTTCGTGAGCTTGGCCAGGCGGCGCGCGATCTCTGTCTTGCCGACGCCGGTCGGGCCGATCATCAGGATGTTCTTGGGCAGCACCTCGTCGCGCAGCGAATCGGAAAGCTGCAGGCGGCGCCAGCGGTTGCGCAGCGCAATGGCCACGGCGCGCTTGGCCTCCTGCTGGCCGACGATGTGCTTGTCGAGCTCGGAGACGATCTCGCGCGGGGAAAAGTCGTTACTCATGGCCTGTCAGAGCTTCTCGAGGACGATGTTGTGATTGGTGTAGACGCAGATGTCGGCGGCGATCTTCATCGACTTGCGCGCGATCGCCTCGGCATCGAGCCCCTCCACGTCGATCAGCGCCCGTGCGGCCGAGAGGGCGTAGTTGCCGCCCGAGCCGATGGCGATGATGCCGCCCTCCGGCTCGAGCACGTCGCCCGTGCCGGACAGCAGCAGCGAGACGTCCTTGTCGGCCACCGCCATCAGCGCCTCGAGCTTGCGCAGGTAGCGGTCGGTGCGCCAGTCCTTGGCGAGTTCGATCGCCGCGCGCAGGAGCTGGCCGGGATGGCGCTCCAGCTTGGCCTCGAGCCGTTCGAAGAGGGTGAAGGCGTCGGCCGTGGCGCCGGCGAAACCCGCGATGATCTGGCCGTTGCCGATTCGCCGGACCTTCTTGGCGTTGCCCTTGACGATGGTCTGGCCCATCGACACCTGGCCGTCGCCGGCCATGACGACCTGGCCGTCCTTGCGAACCGAGAGGATGGTCGTGGCATGCCAGCCCGGACCGGAGGAACTGTCTGATTGTGCGGAAGACATGCGCCCTAAATAGGGATTCACAGCCACAAATCAATCGTGGTCTCCGGCCCGCGCAGGCGGCGTGCTAACGTCGGCGCATGAGTGAATCAGCCCAGAGCGACCCCGTCATCGTCATTGGCGCCGGTATCGTCGGCGCCGCCACCGCCCGCGCCCTGCAGCGCAACGGCCACAAGGTGACGCTGCTCGACAGCGCCGAGCCCGGCAACGCGACGTCCTTCGGCAATGCCGGCTTCCTCTCCGTCGACAGCCTGATCCCGCTGGCGCGGCCGGCCACCCTGAAGAAGGTGCCGCAGATGCTGATGGACCGGAACGGGCCGCTCACGGTCCATCCGCCCAGCCTGCCATGGCTGCTGCCCTGGATGGCGCGCTTCGCGCTGGCGGCGATGAGCCCGACCGAGGTCCAGAAGGGCAAGGACATGTTCCGGCCGCTGATGCTCGAGGCCGACATCGCCTGGAAGGCCGAGATCCAGGCCTCGGGTCTCGGCGAGCTGTTCCGCACCCGCGGCGCGCTCTACGTCTACGAAAGCGAGGCGTCGTTCCAGGGCACCGACGAGATGCGCGGCCTGCAGTCGGGCAAGGGCACCGAGTTCGAGATCGTCGACGGCAACCGGGCGCGCGAGTTGGCGCCGGGCCTGAGCCCGACCATCGTGCGCGGCATCCACTATCCGAACGGCACGCACACGATCGATCCGCACAAGGTGGTCGCGACCCTGGTCGAGCGGTTCACCGCCGAGGGTGGCACGGTCGTGCGCGGCCGCGTGCGCGGCTTCCGCCGCGACGGCAACCGCGTGACGGCGGTGCAGCTCACCGACTCGGAGCTGCCCGCCAGTGCGGTGATGATCTCGGCCGGCCGTGCTTCGGGCGAGCTGACGCGCCTGCTGGGCTTCAACGCGCCGCTGGTCGCCGAGCGCGGCTATCATGTGATGGTGGCGCCCGACAATGTGCGCTTCGACCTGCCGGTCAGCCCGCCCGAGCGCGGCCTGTTCTTCACGCCGATGACCGAGGGCCTGCGCATCGCCGGCACGGTCGAGCTGGCGGCGCCGCACCAGCCGCCGTCCTGGCATCGCGCCGACCTGCTGAAGAAGCACCTCAAGGACATCTTCCCCGGCGTCGGTGGCGTCGAGCAGAGCCGCTGGATCGGCGAGCGCCCGACCCTGCCCGACTATCGCCCCGCCATCGGCCGCGCGCCGCGTCTCGCCAACGTCTATTGCGGCTACGGCCACCAGCATCTCGGCCTGACGCTGGCCACCGCGACGGGCCGCCTGATCGCCCGCCTGATGGAAGGCGAGCAACTGCCGAGCGCGCTGCAGGCCTGCGATCCGGGACGATTTGGCTAGAGTCTTTCCGGGCGAGATTGAATCGAACCGAACGTCCCAACGCTGACCTCACCCTGAGGAGCGAATGCAGTGAGCGTCTCGAAGGGTGGGCACGCGCACCCCGTCTGTTGCCCATCCTTCGAGACGCCGTGCTTCGCACGGCTCCTCAGGATGAGGTGAATGGTCAAATTGAGATGGAACGTCTCTAAGCGTTTGGGGGAAGCGAAAGGTCCCTCGCTGCGCTCGGGATGACAAATTTGCTGGGTTGGCGCAGTGCGCCGCTGCAGAAAACGCTGTCATCGCGGGCGGGGTAACCCCCGCCCTGGAGCGTAGCGAGGGACCTTTGATTCACATGAGAGATTACGCCGCCTGAGCCTGCTGCCGGAACGCCGTGAGGCTGCCGGCGTGGAGCAGTTCGCTGGGCAGGACATGGCCGACGATGCGTTCGGCCATGCGGCCGACCTCGATGAGCTTGTCGAGATCGACACCGGTATCGACGCCCATTTCCTCGCAGAGCAGCACCAGCTCCTCGGTCGCGATGTTGCCGGCCGCGCCCTTGTGGGCGGCGAACGGACAGCCGCCCAACCCGCCCACCGTCGAATCGAAGGCGCTCACGCCCATGCGCAGGCCGGCATGCGCGTTGGCCACGCCCATGCCTCGCGTGTCGTGCAGGTGCAGCGTGATCTTCTGGTCCGGCCAGCGTTCGCGCACCGCGCCGACCACGCGCTCGATGCGCGGCGGCACCGCCCAGCCCATCGTATCGGCGAGACCGATATCGGTGATCGTCGCACCGGCTTCCTCGGCCAGCGCGAAGCCGTCCGCCAGGCCCTGCAGCACCTCGTCGACCGTGACCTCGCCCTGGAAATTGCAGCCGAAGGCCGCCATCACGCCGATGCGCGTGACCGGAATCCCGTTGGACAGGTGCAGCGCCGTCTGGGCGCGCATCGCTTCCATGTTCTGGGCGCGGCTGCGATGCAGGTTCTTGTAGCTGAACCCCTCCGAGGCGCTGAGCGCGATCGAGCCGTAGAGCTTGAGCTTGTCGCGGAACTTCAGCGCGCGGGCCAGACCCTTGTCGTTGAACCACAGGGCGGTGAAGTCGACGCCGGGTTTCGTGCGCACCCGTTCGACGACCTCGTCCGCATCGGCCCAGCCGGGCACGATGCGCTGGCTGACGAAGGAGCAGATCTGGATGTGATGCAGGCCGGTTTCGGCCAGAGCCTCGATCAGCTCGATCTTATGATCTGAAGAGATCGGTCCCGGCTCGATCTGGAAACCCTCGCGCGGGCCTTCCTCGTGGATCTCCACCTTCTTCGGCAGATCGCTCATGTTCCGCTCCCGTCCCCTGATTCAGACCATTGGCTCTAGCGTTGTCCCGTCGAGACGACGCCGCGTTGATGGAGATCGTGCACCTCCTCGGCCGCGAAACCAAGCTCGCGCAGGATCGTCTCGGTGCTCTCGCCGATGGCCTGCGGCTGCTGGCGCAGGCCGAGATCGTGCCCGCCCAGCTCGATCGGCAGGCGCGGCAGCTTGACGTGGCGTCCCTTGCCGAGATCGGTGTCGAGCATGCGCCCACCGGCATTGAGTTGCGGATCGTCCTGCAGATCCTCGGGCCGCCCGAGCGGTGCGAAGGGCAGGCTGCCTGCCTCGCAGAAGGCGACCATCTGGTCGAGCGTGTGGCGGGCGACGATCTCGGAGATGATGGGCACGAGCTTGGGCCGCCCGAGGATGCGGTCCTCGTTGCTGGCCAGCGTCGCATCGGCCAGCAGATCGGGGCGGTCGAACAGCCGGCAGAACTGCGCCCAGTGCTTGTCGCTAGTGATGCCGAGGAAGAACAGGCGGTCGTCGGACGTCTTGAAGGTCTCGTAGATCGCCCAGGCGCCCTGGCGCTCGGGCATCGGCGGCACGGTCCGGCCGGTTACCGCCCCGCCCGCCATGTGCTGGGCCATCAGGAAGGCCGCCGATTCGAACAGGGCGGAACGCACCTCCTGCCCGCGGCCCGTGCGGTTGCGCTCCTGCAGCGCCGCCAGGATGCCGACGACGCCGAACACGCCGCCCATGATGTCGCAGATCGAGGTGCCGGCGCGCAGCGGGCGGCCGGACGGTCCGGTCATGTAGGCGAGGCCGCTCATGTACTGCACGATCTCGTCGAGCGCCGGCCGCTTCTCGTACGGGCCGCTCAGGAAGCCCTTGAGCGCGCAATAGACCAGGCGCGGATAATCCTTCGCGAGATCGGCATAGCCGAGGCCCAGCCGTTCCATGGTGCCCGAGGCGAAGTTCTCGAGCACGACATCCGACTGGGAAAGCAGCCGATGGATGATCTTCTTCCCCTCCTCCGACTTGATGTCGATCGCGAGGCTCCGCTTGTTGCGGTTGAAGGTGCCGAAGAAGCCGGCCGCGAAGCCCGCCAGGCGTCGCGTGCGGTCGCCCTCGACCGGCTCGACCTTGATGACTTCCGCGCCGAGATCGGCCAGCACGAGGCCGCAGGACGGTCCCATGACCACATGGCAGAACTCGAGCACGCGAATGCCCTGCAGCGGCAGCGCGCGATTTT
The DNA here is from genome assembly GCF_965249915.1 of Reyranella sp. Taxonomy (GTDB): domain Bacteria; phylum Pseudomonadota; class Alphaproteobacteria; order Reyranellales; family Reyranellaceae; genus Reyranella. The sequence continues at coordinate 5,146,614 of NZ_OZ252257.1, read as the reverse complement.
CCTCCGGCGCCGTTCCGCCCGCCGTGCCCTGCTCTTCCATGACTCTCTCCTCGCAACGCCCTCGTTTCGGCCGGCAACCTTCCAGCGCGGCCGCGCGGCCGCAACTGGGAATCCATGCCTGTCCCGCTAGCCGCCGTATTGCAGCAATGTCTCGCCGTTCTTCTTGAGCCAGGCCTGTGGCCCCTCGATGGGCCCGTCGCACAAGACGCGCGCCAGCGCCCAGAAGCGCGCACTGTGATTCAGGTGGACCAGATGGGCCGCCTCGTGGGCCACCAGATAGTCGAGCACTTCGGGCGGCGCGAACACCAGCCGCCAGGAGAAGGAAAGCGAGGCGTCGGGCCCGCAGCTTCCCCAGCGCGAACGCGTGTCGCGCACCGAGATGCGCTTCACCGGCCGCTCGGCGCGGGCGGCCTTGGCATGGACCCGCGGCACCAGCTCCTTCTTCAGCTCGCCGACCAGCCAGTCCTTCACCCGGCGCGACAGGTGCTCGGGCCGACCCGCGACATGGATCTCGTTGCCCTCGCGCCAGACCGTGCCGCGGGCGTCCGGCCGGTGACGCAGGCGATGCGGCACGCCGAACAGCGGGATTTCCGCGCCGTCGACGAAGGGAATTCGTGCCGGCAGGCGCTCGAGGCGCGCGGCGATCCAGCCGGCCTGCGTTTCGGCGAAGCCCACAGCCGTGCCGCGCGCCATGCGCAGCGGCGCCGTCAGCACGATCCTCCGGTTGGCCGGATCGACGCGCAGCGAGGCGCGACGGGCGCGGGCGTTGCGCACGAAGGTGACGGAAAGCGTGTCGCCGGCATGAGCAATGGTCAGTTGCTCGGGCTCCGGCGTCGCTTTAGGCAGGAAACGGCTGAACCAGGAGGAAGACGACATGTCCGAAGAACAGGCTCACAAGACGCTCAGCGATGCAGGACGAAAGGTCCTCTCGGAGGTTCTGGGCGAATCCTATCTCGCCAAGCGCGACGCGACCAACAACGATTTCTGGGGTCCGGTCCGCGCCTTCTCCGAGGAATTCGCCTACGCCTCGCTGTGGACGCGCGACGGGCTCGACCGCAAGCAGCGCAGCATGATCACCATCGCCATGCTCTGCGCGCTGAACCGCCCGCACGAGCTCAAGATTCACCTGGTGGGCGCGCTGAACAACGGCTGCACCAAGACCGAGCTACGCGAGATCTTCACCCACGCCATCGCCTATTGCGGCTTCCCGGCCGCCATCGATGCGCTGCGCGTCGCCGAGGAAGTGCTGAAGGAACAGGGGAAGTTCTGACATGAGTCTCGACATCGAGCGGATTCGCGCCGAGACGCCGGGCTGCGCCCACGTCCTGCATCTCAACGCGGCCGGTTCGTCGCTGCCCAGCCGCCGCACGCTGGACGCGACCCTCGACCATCTGCGGCTCGAGGCCGAGATCGGCGGCTACGAGGCGGCCGACCGGGCGCGCCCCGTGCTCGACGGCTTCTATCCGTCGATCGCCACGCTGATCGGTGCCGAGCCCGGCGAGATCGCCTATGTCGAGAACGCCACGCGCGCCTGGGACCTCGCCTTCTACTCGCTCGACTTCAAGCCGGGCGACCGCATCCTGACCTGCGTCAGCGAATATTCGTCGAACTACATCTCCTACCTGCAGGTGGCGAAGAAGACCGGCGCCGAGATCGTGGTCGTGCCCGACGACAAACACGGCCAGATCGATCTCGCGGCCCTCGAACGCGCCATCGACAAGCGCACGAAGCTGGTCTCGATCTCGCACATCCCGACCCAGGGCGGGCTGGTCCAGCCGGCCGAGGCGGTCGGCAAGATCGTGAACGATGCCGGCATCCTCTACCTGCTCGATGCCTGCCAGTCGGTCGGCATGATGCCGATCGACGTGAAGAAGATCGGCTGCGATTTCCTGTCGGCCACGGGGCGCAAATACATGCGCGGGCCGCGCGGCACGGGCTTCCTCTACGCCCGCACGCGCAGCACCTCGCACATCGAGCCGATCTTCCTCGACAATCACGCCGCCCGCTGGACCGGCGACAACGACTACACGGTGATGGGCGACGCCAAGCGCTTCGAGAACTGGGAGCGCTACTTCGCGGGCGTCATCGGCCTAAAGGTCGCCGCCGACCAGGCGAACGAGCTCGGCATGCCGGCCATCTGGGCGCGGCTGCGCCACCTGGCCGATGGCCTGCGCGAGCGGCTGAAGACGGTGCCGGGCGTGACCCTGGCCGATCTCGGCGTCACCAAGGGCGCCATCGTCACCTTCGCCGTCGCCGGCAAGGAGCATGGGACGCTGAAGCAGCAGCTTCGTGACCAGGGGATCAACGTCTCGGTCTCGACGCAGTTCTCGTCCCGCCTCGATCTCAAGGGACGCGGCCTCAAGGACGTCATGCGCGCCTCGGTGCACATCTACAACACCGACGAGGAACTCGACCGCTTCGTGGCGGCCTTGCGACCGCTCGCGGCCGGCTAGGCAACGGCATGCCGATCATCGCGCCGTCGGCATCGTGGCTGCTGGTCGTCGCGGAGACCGGCTCGATCCGGCGCGCGGCGACGCGGCTCAACCTTTCGCCGTCGGCGGTGAACCGGCAGATCCTGAACCTCGAGGCCGAGTACGGCGCGGCGCTGTTCGAGCGCCTGCCGCGCGGCATGCGGCTCACGCCCGCCGGCCAGATGGTGGTGGCGGAAGTCCAGCGCTGGCAGCACGACCATGCGCAGCTCGTGCAGCATATCGGCCAGCTGCGCAGCATGGTGCGGGGGCACGCGTCGCTCGGCCTCATGGAGAGCTTCTCGCGCACCGTCGTGTCGCGATTGATGAGCCACATGCGCGAACGCCAGTCGCTGGTCTCGCTCGAGGTGCTGATGGGCGGCACGGCCGAGATCGTCGACCGGCTGGTCGCGGGAAAGCTCGACCTCGCCATCTGTTACGCCGTACCCAAGATGCCGGAGATCCGCGTGCTGGCCTCGATCCAGCCCAGCTCGGGAATCGTCGTGGCGCGGGATCATCCGCTGGCCGGCCGCAAGTCGATCCGGCTGGCCGAGTGCGCCAACTACAGTTTCGTCTTTCCCGATGCCTCGCTCACCTCACGGCGCATCCTCGAAACCGCGCTGGAGCGCGCCAAGGTGCATTTCGCCGGCGTGGTCACGACCAACTCCGTCGAGGTGATGAAGATGCTGGTGCGCGAGCATCGCCAGATCGCGCTGCTCAGCCTGCCCGACATCGGGGCGGACTTCGCCGACCGCGACCTCGTGCACATCCCGCTGGCAGACCGCCAGGTCCGCGGCTCGCACCTGTCGCTGATCACCCCGCGGCACGCCAAGCCCTCCCCGGTCGCTGCCATGCTGGCGGAATTCCTGAAGGAAGAATTGCAGGGCCTGCCGGCGCGCCGCGCCTGGACCGGCAGCCTGCGGGAAGTCGGCGCCACAAAGACGGGACGCAGCCGGTCCTAAGAGATCGCCGGCCGACCGTACGAAAAAACCGCACACTCCGTCCCGAATCTAGCGCTTTTCAGCGTCGCGGGGCGGCCTTCATGCTGCAGCGCCGAACGGGACGGCGTGCGTGGCATGACGCGTGCACCACCGGCTTCCGAATCGAGGAACCACTGCATGACCCATTTTCGCTCCTGGTCGCTGGCCGCACTGGCCGCTTCCACCTTTCTGGCCGCCTTGCCCGCACAGGCGCAGACGGCCGCCACGACCCTCAAGGTCGCGCCCGAGACGCTGAGCCGCGTCCTCGACCCGCATTTCACCACGTCGTTCACGACGCGCGACCTGGGCTACCTGATCTACGACACGCTGTTTGCGGTCGACGACACGTTCGAGCCCAAGCCGCAGATGGTCGAGCGCTACACGATCAGCCCCGACAAGCTCACCTACACCTTCGTGCTGCGACCGGGCCTGAAGTGGCACGACGGCCAGCCGGTCACCGCGGCGGACTGCGTCGCCTCGATCCAGCGCTGGGCCTCGCGCGACAGCATGGGCCAGACGCTGGCCAGGTTCACCGCCTCGCTGGAAGCTTCCGACGCCAACACCATCAAGCTGGTGCTGAAGGAGCCCTACGGGCTGGTGCTCGACAGCCTGGCCAAGATCGGCGCGCCCGTGCCCTTCATGATGCCGGAGCGCATCGCCAAGACCCCCGGCAGCGAGCAGGTGAAGGAGATCGTCGGCTCCGGTCCCTACAAGTTCCGCGCCGACCTGCATGAGCCCGGGGTCAAGATCGTCCTCGACAAGTTCGCCGACTACAAGCCGCGCAGCGAGCCGCCCAACTGGGCGTCGGGCGCCAAGATCGCGAAGATGGACCGGGTCGAGATGCTGGGCATGCCGGACGCGCAGACCCAGGTCAGCGCCCTCACGCGCGGCGAGGTCGACTATCTCGAACGCGTTCCCGCCGACCTGCTGCCGCTGTTCGACGCGAAGTCCGGCGCCAAGGCCGAGGTCGTGAGCAAGTACGGCTTCCAGGCGATCATGCGCATGAACCACCTGCAGCCGCCGTTCGACAACGTGAAGGTGCGCCAAGCCATCGCCCGCGCCGTCGACCGGTCGATGTATGCCGCCGTCGTGGCGGGCGATCCGAAATTCGCCACCGACTGTGCCGCGGTCTTCGGCTGCGGCATGCCCTACGAGAGCAAGGCCGGCATTCCCTCCTTCGACATCGCCGCCGCCAAGGCGATGCTGAAGGAAGCCAACGTCGATATGTCGAAGCCGCTGGTGATGCTGCATGTCGCCAACGCGCCGGGCATCGCCGCACTGGGCAACGTCACGCGCCAGGTGCTGGTCGATCTCGGCTTCAAGGTCGACATGGTGTCGATGGACTTCCAGACCTTCGCCACGCGGCGGCTCAATACGGGCCCGGTCGACAAGGGCGGCTGGAATCTCGCCCACACGACGAACTCGGTGCCCGACCAGGGCAATCCGCTCAGCAACCCGTTCCTCGTCGCGTCGGGCCCGCCGGCCTCCGCCTGGGGTTGGCCGAAGGACGAGAAGATCGAGGAGCTGCGGCTGAAGTTCGCCACCGCGCCCGACGAGGCGGCACGCAAGACGATCGCCACCGAGATCCAGGTCCGCGCCTACGAGCAGGTTCTCTATCTGCCGCTGGCCCAGTTCACGACCCCGTCGGCCTGGCGCAACAACCTCGAAGGCGTGCTGAAGTCGCCGGTCATGCTGCTCTACAACATCGAGAAGAAGTGAGGATCGCCCCCATGGCGAAAGCGGTTGCCGACGACTACCTGCGGCGCATTCCCAAGGCCGAGCTGCATTGCCATCTCGCCGGCACGCTGCGCGCCACGACCGTGGCCGAGCTTGCGAAGACGTACGGCCTGCCATTGCCGCGGCCGGCCGAGCAGCTCTACCAATGGCCCAACTTCGACGGGTTCCTCGAGATCCTGCGTCTCACCGCCTCGGTGCTGCGCACGCCGGAGGATTTCAGCCGCGCGATCTACGAATATTGCGAGGATGCCGCGCGCGACGGCAACCTGCGGCACGTCGAGTTCTTCTTCAATCCCGACTATTTCTATCCCAACGGCATCGACTATCCCTCGATGGTGGCCGGCATGGCCAACGGCATCGAGCGCGTCGGCCACGACTTCGGCATCTCCGCCCGGCTGATCTGCTGCATCGACCGCTCGATCAATTCGCCCGCCCAGGCCGTCGAGATCGTGGAGACGGCGCTCGCCCATCGCCACGAGCTGGTGATCGGGATCGGCCTGGACGGCAACGAGAGCGTCGGTCCGCCCGCCATCTTCGCCGAGGCCTATGCGCTGGCCCGCAAGGGCGGGCTGCGCTGCACCGCCCATTGCTGCGAGGATTATCTCACGCCGCTCGAGGCGCCGCCGACCAACTACCTGATCTGCCGCGACGTGCTGCGCTGCGACCGCATCGATCACGGCTACAACATGCTGGCGTCGGACTTCGTGATGGCCGAGGCACGCAAGGACGGGCTCTATTTCACGCCCTGCGCCTGGACCAGCCTTCTGCACAATCGACCGCACCGGCCGCAGCGCATCCGTCGCATGGTCGAGGCCGGCTTGAATGTCACCATCAACACCGACGATCCAGCGATGTTCGGCACCAATCTCGGGCATGGCTTCACCACCCTGTTCGAGACGATCGGCTGGGGCCCCGACAAGGCCCGGCTGTTCAGCCTGAACTCGGTCGAGGCCTCGTGGCTGGACGAGAGCGACAAGGCGCGGATGCGGATCGACTTCCGCCGCCAGATCGCCGCGCTGGACCAGGAATTCGGCTACGAAAGCGCCGCCAAGCCGGTCTAGCCCGGGGGCATCGAACCACCTCTTCCGCTGGTCTTGATCCGAGATGGCCATAGAATGCCCCTCGGATCGGGAACGGGGCTCTCGCCTATGAGGTAAAGGTCCCTCACTCCGTTCAGGATGACACCGTTTGGTTGATCGGCGCATTGCGCAAATCCCAACGAAATTGTCATCCCGAACGGAGTGAAGGGCTCTTACCTTCCTGGAGGGCCAACGACACCGGCCGTTCGCGGCGATATGCGATTGCCCGAGAATCGAGAGAGGGAGGCTGCCATGCCCGTGTTCTTCGTTTGCGCCGGGCTGTTGGGCCTGCTGGCGGTCGCGCTGGCCGTGAATGTCGGCCTGATGCGGGGCCGCAAGCGGATCAACCTGGGGGACGGCGGCGATGCCGAGATGCAGGCCGCGGTGCGGGCGCACGGCAACCTGGTGGAGTTCGCGCCGCTCACCCTGCTGATGATCTACATGGCGAGCGACTTCTACGGCTTCGGCCTCGTGGCCGCCCTGTCGGTGGTGCTGCTGGTGGCCCGCCTGCTGCATGCCGGCGGCATGCTGGGCCTGATCCCCAAGGGCCGGCTGCTGGGAACCCTCGGGTCGACGGCAGTTCTGGGCATCGCCTCGATCCTGCTCGCGATCGCCGGCCTCGGCCTCAAGCAATACTGATCGGCAGGGCATTGGCCGTTATGCAAAGACCGGCAACCGCGGGGCCGCTTCGAGCGTACTATCCCATCGCCCTCGCTCAGCCATGCCGAACATGATCACCACGCTCTGGCGGATCGCCTACGAGGCCGGCTACGGCTACTTCGCGAACCGGCTCTCGACCTCGGCCGCGGCCATGGCGTTCTACACGATGTTCGCGCTGGGCCCGATCATGATCTTCACCATCGCCATCGCCGAACCGTTCGTCGGCCGGTTCATGGCGCAGGAGACGATCTTCGATGCGCTGGGCACCGTCGTGGCGCAGGACCAGTTGCGTACCATCCGCCGCTTCGCCTCCGAGGACCTTTTCCGCGGCGGCGGCATTGCCGCCCTCGCCGGCGCCGCCGTGCTGCTCTACACCGGCACCCGCGTCTTCGTGGAACTGGACGACGGCATCGACGCGATCTGGCGGGACAACAGGAGCCCGACGGTCCATCCGGTCCTGGCCAGCCTGAAGTCGCGACTGCTCGCCGTGCTGCTGATGATCGTGCTGGGTGTCGTGCTGATCGTCGTGATCCTGGCGAGCGTGCTGATCTCGGCCTATGCCGGCGTGCTCGAGCGCTTCCCCATCCTCGGCGTCTGGATCGGCCCGGCGATCTCGACCTCCGTGCATTACGGCCTGCTCTCGGGCTTCTTCACGCTGATCTACAAATGGCTGCCGACGGGCCGCGTCCCCTGGCGCTACGCGCTGATCGGCGGGCTGGTGAACGCGCTGCTCTTCGCGGTCGGCAACCGCGCACTGGTGTTCTATTTCGAGGTGACCCAGCTCACCTCGGCGTTCGGCGCCACGGCGGGTTTCGCCGCCATCATGGTCTGGATGTACTGGACCTCGCTCACCATCCTGATCGGCGCCCAGGTCGGCCGCGCCACGCGCGACGTGCTGATCGACAATCGGTCGCGCGAGATGGTCGAGGGGGATCTTTAAGAAACGGTGCGCAAGGGGAGCCGTGCGGGCTCTCGGCGCTTCGCTTCGCTGCAGCGCCTGCCGCCCGCCAGCGCGTGTGAACGCGCTAGAACATCGTCGCGAGCACCCGGTCCGGCGGCTTGTGGCCGTCGGCGAAGGTCTTGATGTTGATCAGGACCTTCTCGCCCATCTCGATGCGGCCCTCGAGCGTGGCCGAGCCCATGTGCGGCAGCAGCACGACGCGATCGAGTTCGAGCAGCTTCGAGTTCACCTGCGGCTCGTTCTCGTAGACGTCGAGGCCGGCGCTGGCCATCTCGCCCGCCTTCAGCATGCGCACCATGGCGTTCTCGTCGATCACCTCGCCACGCGCGGTGTTCACGAGGATCGACGTCGGCTTCATCAGCTTGAGACGCCGCGCCGAGAGGAGGTGGAAGGTCGCGGGCGTGTGCGGGCAGTTCACGGACACGATGTCCATGCGTGCCAGCATCTGGTCGAGGCTCTCCCAATAGGTCGCCTCGAGCTCGCGCTCGATCTCGCCATGGACGCGCTTGCGATTGTGATAGTGGATGGCAAGGCCGAAGCCGCGCGCGCGACGCGCCAGCGCCTGGCCGATGCGGCCCATGCCGACGATGCCCAGGCGCTTGCCCTGCAGGCGGGCGCCCAGCATCGAGGTCGGGCTCCAGCCGGACCACTTGCCGCTGCGCACCAGCCGCTCGCCCTCGCCGACGCGCCGCGCCGTGGCCAGGACCAGCGCCATCGCCATGTCGGCGGTGTCTTCGGTCAGCACGCCGGGCGTGTTGGTGACGGTGATGCCGCGCTGGCGGGCCGTGTCGAGATCGATGTGGTCGACGCCGGTGCCGAACGAGGCGATCAGCTTCAGCTTCGGGCCCGCCTGCGAGAGTACGCGGGCGTCGATCCGGTCGGTGACGGTCGGCACCAGCACGTCCGCCGCTTTCACGGCCTCGACGAGCTGCGGGCCGGTCAACGGCTTGTCGTCGGCGTTCAGTCGCGTATCGAACAGTTCCATGAGACGCGTCTCGATCGCGTCGGGAAGCTTTCGGGTGACGATCACCAGCGGCTTTATCTTGGGGGTGGACGGCATGTGCGAAATGGGACCGGCGCTGGCTCGAGACAGTGACTGAGCCGGATTACCAAGTCCGCGCGCGTTTTGTCCAGCAAACGCCCCCGCCTATTTATAAACCAGAAAGTCGCGCCATTTCAGGACCTTGTCGCTGGATTTGAAGAAATCGGGTATATAGGCGGCGATGGGAATTCGATCGTCCGTCCTGCTTTGCGGCTTCTTCGTGGCTTTGGCGGCATTTTCCCTGCCCCAGGCTGGCGGCAACGCAGCCCTGGCCGCCCCCGACAAACCGACCTCCACCCAGCGCAAGGGGTCCGGCCTCCCGATCCCTCGTTTCGCGTCCCTTCGCTCCGACGAGGTGAACGTCCGCACCGGACCGGGCGCGCGCTATCCCGTGGACTGGGTGTTCAAGCGCAAGGCCATGCCCGTGGAAATCGTCGCGGAATACGAGAACTGGCGCAAAATCCGCGATTGGCAGGGCGCCAGCGGCTGGGTTCATCAAAGCCTGCTCACCGGCAAGCGCAGCTTCATCATCGCCGCAAAAACCGCAAGTCTCCACAAGACGCCGGCGGCCTCGGCCGAGGTCCTGGCCAAGCTCGAACCGGAAGTCCTGGGCGAGATTCGCTCGTGCGCCGGGGACTGGTGCCGGGTCAAGGTTTCCGGAGTCAACGGCTGGATCGAACGGAGCGACATGTGGGGCGTCTACAAATCCGAGCCCATCAACTAGCGGCCCGTCCAGCCGCCCCGTAGAACGGGGTCACCGTGACCCACGACGTCAGTCTCACCTACTCCCGATTCGAGCGCATGCCGCCCACCGCCGTGGCGCTGGCGGTGCTTCTGCACGTCGGTGTGGGACTGGCGCTGTTCTGGGTTTCGCCGCTGCGTCCCGTGGATCCGTTCGAAGACGCCATCGAGGTCTCGATGGAGGCACCTGAGACACCGCCGGCGGTCGCCGAGAAGCCACCCGAACCCGTGGCAGAGCCCGCAGCGCCTACCCCGCCGCCGCCGCCGCCAGCGCCCGTCGCCAACGCGCCCACACCGGCCCCCCAGCCCAAGGCGCCCCCTGTGCGTCTGGGCCTCCCGCCGCCGCCCACGGAGCGCAGCGCCGATCCCCGCGCCGTCGCCGGTGTCGAGAAGCCGACGCCGCGCGCCACCGACATGCCGACGCCCGACAAGGTGCAGGAAGCCGGCCCCAAGGAGGAGCAGAAGCCGCAGGAGTCGAAGCCACAGGAGTCGAAGCAGGAGGAGCCGAAGCAGGAAGCCGCGAAGGAGGAGCCCAAACCGCAGCCGGCCGAGCCGCCGCCCCAGCAGCAGGCGCTCGCCCAGCCGCAGCAGCCGCCGCCGCCTCCGCAACAGCAGACCCTCGCCAAGCCGGAGCCGCCGGCCCCGCCGCCGCCCTCGCTCGAGCAGATGTTGCCGCCGCTCGACGCGCCACCGCCTCCCGTGACCGAACGGGACATACCGAAGCCGCTGCCGGCACCCCCGCCGCCCAAGCCGCAGCAGGCCGCGCGTCCGGCGCCGCCTCCACCGCCGCCGCCCCCGGCTGCTCGTCCGCCGACGGCGCCGGCGGCCCCGCAGCAGCCCCGTCCGTCACCCCTCGCCCAGCCGCGATCGGAGTCGCAGCCCGCACCGGCGTTTCGCAACCCTGCCGACAATTACGGCGAGAAGCGTGCGCAGGAGCAGTATCTCTGGCAGGTCATGCGGCGGATCGCGCAGTTTCCCTACGTTCCAAAGGGCACCAGCATCATCCGCGAGGAAGGCACGGTGCTGACGCGAGTGACGATCTCGCGCCAGGGACAATTGCTGAACGTGGTCATGGAGAAATCGAGCGGCCTTCCCTCGCTCGATGCCGGTGTGATGGACACGATCCGGCGCGCCAGCCCCTATCCGCCTCTGCCCGCGGACATCCAGGGCGACCGCCACACGTTCCTGCTGCCGGTCAGCTTCAGGTACACCGAGCAGCGATAGCGGCTTCGGGCCGGCCGACGATCCGGCTGGCCGAGGATGGCATGCGGACGTAGAACTTGGCGGCCGTGACACACGACAGTCTCATCCGGTCGCAATCCGGGCGCATGTCGCCGGCCGCGCTTGCCCTGGCGGTGGGCCTGCATGTGCTCGCCGCCGCGGCGCTGTGGTGGGCCGCGCCCTTGCGCCCGTTCGACCATGCCGAAACGCCGATCATGGTCTCGGTCGAGCCCGAGCCCCTGTCGGGCGGCAACACGGCCGCCCCCGGCCCTGCCGTGACAGAAACCACACCGGCCGAGTCCGTTCAGTCCGAAGCGAAACGGGCCGATGCAGCCCCGGTCGCCGCCCCGCCGCCGCCTGAACCGGTCCAGGAGGCCGCCCTGGCGCCCGCCCGGCCCGCGCCTGTCCAGCGGCCGCCGGAGCCGCCGCCTCGCGAGGTGACGGCGCCGGCCCCCATTGCAACGACCGCTGTCCCGACGCCCCCGCCCGAGAATGCCGAGCCCCTGCCCACGCAGCCCCCTCCCCGCGAGCAGGCGGTCGCGGAGCCGACGCCGACGCCTCCCACCGAAGCGGAGGCGGAGACCGCCTGGCAGACCGATGCCTCTTCGTGGAAACCACAGGTGACCCTGGAACAGCCGAGGCCGCCCCCGCCCCGGCCGGCTCGACAGGCCACGCGTCCCCCGAGCACGCCCCGCACCGCCCAGACGCCGGGTGCGCGGCTACAGGACTATCCGCCGCAGACCTCGAGCCTCGGCGGACCCTCGACCAGTTCCGTCGACCAGGCGCTGGGCGATGGCGGCGCGCGCAACGACTATCTGTCGCGCGTCTACCGCCACGTCGATCCCTATCGCGACTATCCCGCCGCCGCCCGCGCCGCGCGCCAGCATGGCCGCGTCGTCACGCGGGTCACGATCAGCCGTGCCGGCGAGCTTCTCGACATCCGGCTCGACCGGTCGAGCGGCTGGCCGCTGATCGACAATGCCGAAATGGCGGCGATCCGGCGCGCCATGCCCCTGCCGCCGGTACCGGACGGCATGCGGGGCGATCCGGTCGTGCTGGTCCTGCCGATGAACTACTGAGGACTTGCGCCAGCCCTCAAAGGCGGGGGCTCAGGCGAAGTCGGCCGACAGCGCCTGACGCACGGGAGCCGACATCACGGCCATGTGGCCGTAGTTGGCGTGGTCGAAACCGACGACGACGTCGCCGGTCCCGCTCCTGAAGGCCGCGACCTGCGCGGCCGTGAAGGGAAAGCGGATGAACTGGACGGACGAGGCCTTGCCGTCCTCGCGCGAACGCTCCTGGTCGTCTTCCGGCACGCCGCGGACCGTCTCGCGGTTCACGCGAATGAAGGCCGTGTGCTCGACACCGCCCAGCATGCCGAGCACGCGCGCGCGTCGCAGCGGATCGTCGATCTCGAACATCACGGTGGCGACAAGCTCGCTGCCCGTGGGGATCAGCGGATTGTAGGCCGCGAGCTCGTCGGGGAGCTGCTCGGCGCCGCCCTTCTCGATGAACAGCATCTCGAGCACCTGATGCAGCATCGTGTCGAAGGATTCGAAATAGAACGTCGCGAACGGGCCGACTTCGAGCCGGCGGTGCTTCTTGATCTCAGAGATCTGCTTGCGACGCTCGGCCCGCAGCTTCGCGTATTCCGCGATCGGGATGATGTCGGAGGCGTCGATCTTGCGCGTCATCACTTGTCCGTCCCTGCAAGCCCGTAGGCCTGCGCCAGAAGTTCGATCGGATGGCTCGCACGCGACGGCTTCGGCACCTGGTCGCCCGCCGTCATTTCCATCACCTGCATCAGGTGATCGGCCGCCAGCGGGCATTCGGACGCGACGAAGCTGGTGTCGTTCTTGAGCGCGGCCTGCGCGGCGGGCTTGCCGACCTTCACGGCGGTCTCGAAATTCTCCGTCCGCGCGCCCCAGATGCCGCCATGGCCGCTGCAGCGCTCGATCACCGCCACGCGCGTGCCGGGCACCAGGCGCAGCATCTCGGCGGCCTTCGCGCCCATGTTCTGCGCCCGCGCATGGCAGGCGAGGTGGACGCTGACACCGCCTTCGAGCGGCTCCAGGCCCGGCGCCAGACCGTGCTTCTTGGCGATGTCGACGACGTATTCGGAAAGGTCGAAGGTGGCGTTCGACAGGCGCTCGAGGCCCGGATCCTTGGGGCAGATCAGCTTCCATTCGAACTTGAGCATCAGGGCGCAGGAAGGCGTCAGCGCGATGATGTCGTAGCCCTTGTCGACCCACGGCAGCAGGGCCGCCGAGACCTCCTTGGCCGCGTTGGCCACCGATTCGATGTCGCCCAGCTCGAGCTTGGGCATGCCGCAGCACGCCGGATGCACGACCTCGGTCTCGACGCCGTTCTTCGCCAGCACGGCGCGCGCCGCCGCGCCGATGTCGGTGTTGTTGAAGTTCACGAAGCAGGTCGCATAGAGGACCGCCTTGCGCTTGCCGAAGGCCGGCGCCGCCTCGTTGAGCACGGCGCCCTCGCGGCGGGCGCGGATCTCGAAAGTCTCGCCGGCATAGCGCGGCAGCCGCGCCCCGTGATGGATGCCGGCCAGGCGCTCCATGCTCTGGCGCGTCGTCGTATTGTGCTCGTCGGTCGCCCAGTTCGCGGCCGAGGCGAAGAACGTGCCCAGCCGGCCGGTGCGATCGGTGTCGGCAAGCTGCCGATCGACGAAGCCGACGCCCTTCTTGCGCGCCTGCACGGCGCGGTGGCGCAGCATCAGATGGGGGAAATCCAGCGCCCATTCGTGCGGCGGCACATAGGGGCACTTGGTCATGAAGCACATGTCGCAGAGCGTGCAGGCTTCCTCGACCTGCGCGTAGTCTTCCTTCTTCACCCCGTCGAGTTCGCCGGTCGGGCCGTTGTCGATCAGGTCGAACAGGCGCGGGAACGAATCGCACAGGTTGAAGCAGCGACGACAGCCGTGACAGATGTCGAAGACCCGCTCCATCTCCTTCTCGAGCGCCTTTTCGTCCCAGAACCAGGGGTTCTGCCAATCGAGGTCGTGGCGGATCGGTGCTTCGAGGCTGCCTTCGCGCATGGGGATTCGCTTTGTGAAGGGGAGCGGGAAGAAAAAGGGGACCCGCGCGGGGTCCCCTTCGAACGAGCCGGTTGGGCTCAGCCCATCGTGTCGAGAGCCTTCTGGAAGCGGCCGGCGTGGCTCTTCTCGGCCTTCGCCAGCGTCTCGAACCAGTCGGCGACCTCGGCGAACCCTTCCTCGCGCGCGGTGCGCGCCATGCCCGGGTACATGTCGGTGTACTCGTGCGTCTCGCCGGCGATCGCGGCCTTGAGGTTGCTGTCGGTCGGGCCGATCGGCAGACCGGTGGCCGGATCGCCGCTCACCTCGAGGAACTCGAGATGGCCGTGCGCGTGGCCGGTCTCGCCCTCGGCGGTCGAACGGAAGACGACGGCGACGTCGTTGTAGCCCTCGACGTCGGCCTTCTGGGCGAAATACAGGTAACGGCGATTGGCCTGGCTCTCGCCGGCGAAAGCCGCCTTCAAATTGTCTTCGGTCTTGGAGCCCTTCAGAGTCGCCATGCTTCTTCTCCCTTTGCGATCGGCCCATCGGCCAATCTCACGAGGGGATTTAGGAGCCGGTGCGCGACGGCGTCAAGAACCTTAGAACCGTTCTAAGTTATTGCAAACGCTTCGCAATCGCCTTAACGGCGGACGCGGACGATGACGTCGACCCGGGAGAGCGTCGTGCCCTCGGGCGGCGCCGGCAGGCCGGCGATGGTCACGGCGTCGGACGGAAAATCACACAGTTCCCCGTCGGTCTCGACGAAGAAGTGGTGGTGATGACCGGTATTGGTATCGAAATAGGAGCGCCCGGGGGCAACGACGACCTCGCGCAGGAGACCGGCATCGCGAAACTGGTTCAGCGTATTGTACACGGTCGCCAGCGAGACCGGCATGCGGGTCGCCTTGACCTCGGCGTGCAGGCTCTCTGCAGTGACATGGCGATGGCCGCCCTCGAAGAGCACCCGCGCCAACGCGACGCGCTGACGCGTCGGTCGCAGGCCTGCAGCACGCAGGCTGACGGTATAGTCGGGGCCATTGTCTGTCATGATTGCAATCTTATGTACGCAGGTGAAAGAGACAAGGAAAGGGCATGTTTCGCCGATGCGGTCCGTTTGCGCCCGGCGTCCGGCATCCCTATTCTGGCTCCGAAGCCCTCCGGGGCGGCCTTTGGGACGGTGAATGTGAGCGAGCACGAGCAGAAGAATAGCTATACTTTCGAAGACTTGATCGAATGCGCCAAGGGTAACCTTTTCGGCCCCGGGAATGCACAGCTGCCGCTGCCGCCCATGCTGATGTTCGACCGCATCGTCAAAATCGATTCGACCGGGGGCAAGTACGGCAAGGGCGAGATCATCGCCGAGCTGGACGTGAAGCCCGAGCTCTGGTTCTTCGCCTGCCATTTCAAGGGCGATCCGGTGATGCCCGGTTGCCTGGGCCTGGATGCACTCTGGCAGATGCTGGGCTTTTTCCTGGGCTGGATGAAGGCGCCGGGCCGCGGCCGGGCGATCGGCGTGGGCGAAGTCAAACTCACCGGCATGATCGTGCCGACGGTCAAGAAGCTGACCTATCACGTACACCCGAAGCGTCTGATCCTGCGCCGCCTCGTCATGGGCGTCGGCGACGGTTTCGTGACGGCCGACGGAAACCCGGTTTATGAGGCGATCGATATGAAGGTGGGCCTGGTCAAGGATGGCCCGGTGGCGGCCGGAGCGGCAGCCTGATGAAGCGCGTCGTCGTCACGGGTCTCGGGATCGTCTCCCCGATCGGCAACAACGCCGCCGAAGTCACGCAGTCGCTGAAGGAAGGCAAGTCGGGCATCGAGTTCATGCCGGAATATCGCGACCTCGGCTTCCGCAGCCAGGTCGCCGGCACCCTGAAGCTCAATGTCGAGGAGCTGGTCGACCGGCGCCTCATGCGCTTCATGGGCCACGGGGCGGCCTATGCCTGGCTCGCCATGAAGGAAGCGATCGCCGATGCCGGCCTCGGCGAGGCCGAGATCTCGAACGAGCGCACCGGCCTGATTGCCGGCTCGGGCGGACCGACGACCGGCGCCATCGTGCAGGCGGCCCTGACCGCCAAGGAAAAGGGCCCCAAGCGCGTCGGTCCCTTCCAGGTGCCGCGCGCCATGTCGAGCACCGTCTCGGCGAACCTCGCGACCGCCTACAAGATCAAGGGGCCGAGCTATTCGATCAGCTCGGCCTGCTCGACCTCGGCACACTGCATCGGCAACGCCGTCGAGACCATCCAGCTCGGCAAGGCCGACCGCATGTTCGCGGGCGGCGGCGAAGAGCTGGAGTGGACGCTCTCCGTGCTGTTCGATGCCATGGGCGCCATGTCGTCGAAGTTCAACGATACGCCGCAGCGCGCGAGCCGCGCCTATGACCGCGATCGCGACGGCTTCGTCATCGCCGGCGGCGGCGGCATCCTGGTGCTCGAGGAACTCGAGACGGCGAAGGCGCGCGGCGCCAAGATCTACGCCGAGGTGATCGGCTACGGCGCCACGTCCGACGGCGCCGACATGGTCGCCCCCTCCGGCGAGGGCGCGTTGCGCTGCATGAAGCTCGCGCTCGCGGGTTTCCCGGACTCGCCGCGTCGCAACACCCCGGTCGACTACGTCAACACGCACGGCACCGCGACGCCGGTCGGCGACATCACCGAGCTCGACGCCATCCGCGCCGTGTTCGGCGACAAGCAACCCGACAAGCTGCCCACGGTGAGCTCGACCAAGTCGTTGACCGGGCACAGCCAGGGCGCGACCGGCGCCCACGAGGCAATCTATTCGCTGCTGATGATGAAGGACGACTTCATCGCCGCCTCCGCCAACATCGAGAATCTCGACCCCGGAGCCGAGGGCTATCCCATCGCCCGCGAGCGCATCGACAAGGCCGGCCTGCAGACCGTGATGTCGAACAGCTTCGGCTTCGGCGGCACCAACGCCTGCCTCCTGTTCACCCGCTACGATCACTGAGGCATCGATGTCAGATCGGACTGACGGCTCCGGCTTTCCCAAAGTCGACGGGCTGATGGCGGGTAAGCGCGGCCTCGTCATGGGCGTCGCCAACGACCGCTCGATCGCCTGGGGCATCACCCAGGCGCTGCATGCCGCAGGCGCCGAGATGGCCTTCACCTATCAGGGCGCGGCTTTCGGCAAGCGCGTGCTGCCGATGGTGCAGAAGCTCGGCTCCACCCTCGTCGTCGAGGCCGATGTCGAGGACGAAGCGAGCCTCGACACCCTGTTCGCGACGCTGAAGAAGGAATGGGGCCGGCTCGACTTCGTGGTCCATGCCATCGCCTTCTCCGACAAGGAGGAGCTGAAGGGCCGCTATGTCGACACGACCAAGGCGAACTTCCAGCGCAGCCTCACCATCTCCTGCTACTCGTTCACCGAGATCGCGCGCCGCGCGCTGCCGCTGATGACCGAGGGCGGCAGCATGATCACGCTGACCTACGAAGGCTCGACGCGGGTGATGCCGTCCTACAACGTGATGGGCGTAGCCAAGGCCGCGCTCGAGGCCAGCGTGCGCTATCTCGCGGCCGATCTCGGCCCGCAGGGCGTGCGCGTCAACGCGATCTCGCCCGGCCCGATGCGCACCCTGGCCGGCGCGGTGATCGGCGGCGCGCGCTACGTCTATCGCGTCTCGCGCGAGGCCGCGCCGCTGCGCCGCAACGTCGAATTGAGCGATGTCGGCGGCGCCGCGCTCTACTACCTGTCGGACCTCAGTGCCGGCGTCACGGGCACGGTCCACTTCGTCGATTCCGGCTATCACGCGATCGGCCTGCCGCACGACGGCAGCGCGGTGCCGAGCGCCAGCGGCGAACAGTAGGCCGTCGCTTCAGGCGATCACGATATCCATCGTGGTCGCCAGCGCGCCGGGCTCCAGGCCCGATGTCAGCTTCATCTCGATCCGCTCGCGCTGCGAATCGCATGCGACAGAAAACTGGCTGGTGAGTATCCGACCGTCGGCCTTCGCTTCCCGCCGTGCCTTCTGTCGAACCACACCCCTCATCCTGAGAGTCTGGCCGGAATGAATGCAGCTAAAACAAGGGGCTATGAACAGCCCCAATAACCTCACCCTGAGGAACATCGCGCAGCGATGTGTCTCGTCGCGCGGAGTAACCTCCGCGCTGGGGTGGGAACGCGCACCTTGCCTGTTGCCCATCCTTCGAGACGCGCCGCTTCGCGGCGCTCCTCAGGATGAGGTAAGTGCTTGAATCGATTCAATTCATTTCCGGCCAGCCTCTCAGGGTGAGGTCCTTATTGGAAGGCTCCGATAGCTACTGATCGAGCTCGAGCTTGTTCTCCTTGATGAGCTGGGCCCAGCGCGCGGTTTCTTCGGCGATGCGCGCCTGGAACTGCGCCGTCGTGTTGGGCAGGTAGATGAGCCCCTGGTCCGACAGCAGCTTCTGCACGTCGGGCGTCTGCGCGGCGGCGGTGTATTCCTTGTAGAGGCGGTCGACGATCGGTGCCGGCGTGCCGGCCGGCGCGATCAGCGCGTATCACGAGACGACCTCGGAATCGGCGAGCGACAGTTCCTTGAGCGACGGCACGTCGGGAAGCTGCGGCACGCGCTGCAAGGTCGTGACCGCCAGCGCGCGCAGCCGGCCCGCCTGGATGTGCGGCAGCAGGCTGGGAAGCGTGTCGAACGTCGTCTGGATGTCGCCCGCGAACAGCGCCGGCAGCGATTCATTGGTGCCCTTGAAGGGGACGTGGACGACGTCGATGCCGGTGCGCTTCTTCAGCAGCTCGAAGGTGAGATGCGCGGGGCTGCCCGGCCCGACCGAGGCGAAGTTCATCACGCCCGGTTGGGCCTTGGCGGCGGCGATGAGTTCCTGCGCCGTCTTGATCGGCGAATTGCCCGCGACCACCAGCACCAGCGGCGAGGCGGCGAACATGGTGATGGGGATCAGGTCGTCCTTCACGCTGTAGGGCATCTGCTTGTACAGCGACGGGAAGATGGTGAGCGGGCCGAGGTTGCCCATGCCGATCGTGTAGCCGTCGGGCTTGGCCTTGGCGATCTCGGTCACGCCGATGCGGCCGGCGGCGCCGGCCTTGAAGTCGGTGATCACCGTCTGGCCCAGCGCCTTCGAGACCCTGTCGTTGAACGCGCGTGCGATCACGTCGTTCAGGCCGCCCGCCGGCCATGGCACGAGGAACCGCACCGGCCGCGTCGGCCAATCGCTCGGAGATTGGGCGTTGGCCTGGACCGCTGCCGCCAGAGGCGCCGTGCCCAGGAGAGTTGTCAGGAGACGTCGCGAGATTTTCATGGGCCCACACACAGCAATAGTCGGGCCGCACGCTAGAGGACGCGCCCCACCGAAGTCGACTCCGGCATTCCGTCTCTACAGGTTCTTCGAGCGCCTGTCGGAAGATGAAAGCGCGCTGCAGTGTCCGGGGCAGTGTCCGGGCGGGCGCGCTTCGCCCGTCCAGACAAAAAAGCGAGTCAGCGTCAGCCCGGCCAGCTCGTCACGGCAGCAGGACGATGTCGTCCGGCCGCCATTCCTGCTTGAACCACGGTTCGAGCGGGCCGTAGAGGCGCAGGATCGTGAACCACGATTTGCCGGGGACGGTCTGGATCCAGTTGCTCTCGCGGCCCGGCGGCGCCTTGGGGCCGAAAAACACATCCACCGAGCCGTCGGGGTTGGCTTGCACCGACCTGTTCTGGCTGCTCACGCTCGGGAACCGCGCATCGGTCTGGAGCATCGAACGAGTCTGGGCGTCGTACACGATCACCGACCAGAAGGTCTTGACCGGGACGTGCGGCGGAAGGTGCAGCCTGTAGCTCTTGCCGCCGTCGAGCGGGTTGTTGTCGGCGTCCGTCGCGGTCCACGGATAGGTCGAGCCCTCGCCCACGATCTGCGTGTCCATTGCCGGCGTGACGCCGGTGGCGGCGAAGAAGTACATGGCGCTGCCGGTGAGGTTGGCGACGCCGGGCTGCCATTCGAACCGGTAGCCGCCGATGAACGGCCGCTTCCATTTCCGATTGTCGAAGAACAACGCCTCCTTCTCGCGGTTCCGGTAGAACAGCGTCCGCCCGGTGGCGTCGCCGACGACGGCCGCTTCGGTGAGGATCTTCTTCATCCGCTCGTCGGGCGCGAAGGGCTTGCCCTTCTGGATGCCGATCGATGCCCAGAACCCGAGCGTCGTCGGATCGACCGCCTCGGTCGGCTCGTTCTGCACCGCCTCGTTCAGCAGTTCCCAGAAGCGGAAGTCGCCGGGCCCCACCATGTTGAAGGGCTTGCCCGACATGTCGAGGAAGTTCATCGGCGACGCCGCGGCGGACTGGCCGAGCGGATAGACCTTCGTCGTTTTCTTGACGAGGTCCACGCCCGGCGCCGGGCTGCCGTCGACGACGAAGCTGCGCCATGCGACCCAGACGCTGAGGCTGCCCGGACGGATGACGTGGTAGCCCGGCGGGACCTCGCCCTTGTAGCCGGGCGGCAGGATGAGAAATTTGCCGCCTTCGCCGCGGTCCGGCCCGGTGAAGCCGATATCGCCGGCCCAGCGATACCAGATGTCGTTGACCAGGCCGAGAACCTTGGGCGGCGCCTCGACCACCAGCGGGCCCGTGCGCAGGTCGATCCAGAACCATGTATAGGGCGTGTTGTCGTTGGCGGTCAGCTCGACGGTGCGCGAATCGACCAGCTGCTCCCAGATCGGCACGGTGGTGTTCGCCGGGCCCATCGCGAGGATGGCTGCGCGGTTGGCCATCTGGTTGACCACCGGAAGGGCGAGCAGATAGGCCTGAACCGCCCGCTGGAAGTCGAGATTGTCGTAGATCCTGTCGGTACTCGCCTGGTCCGGCACGCCGCCCAAGAAGCGCAACGGGCCGAGTCGTGTATCCACGCTGTCGGGCACGACGACGCCGGGCGGCATCGGCGTGGTGAACTTGTAGGCCGGGGGCGCCGGCGTCCCGGTCAGGGGTTGGGCGAGGATACTTCCGCCAGCGGACGCCATCGCGACGGTCGCGGCGCATGCTGCGAACACCAGCTTTATCGGTTTCATCGGTCCACTCCCCTCCCCAAGACCGGCGCGTTCTCGCACATTTCGGCCGCGGATGAAATCTAACCGCATCGAGACTGTGAATAGTTGTCAGGTGCGTCTGCGGCACGGCGCTTGAGTGGACGTAGCGATGCGGGCCCCGGCAACCGCCTGATAGGGGAATGCACAAACAAAAACGGCGGCCCATGGGCCGCCGTTCTTTTATCGATCGATGGGCGATTACTCGCCGGCGGGAGCCTCGTCGACCGGCTTGTTCGAGATGTCCTCGCCGGTCTCCTGGTCGACCACCTTCATCGAGAGGCGGACCTTGCCGCGATCGTCGACGCCCAGGACCTTGACCTTGACCTGGTCGCCTTCCTTGATGACGTCCGTCACCTTGGCGACGCGGCGCGGCGCCAGTTCCGAGATGTGCACGAGGCCATCGCGCGCCCCGAGGAAGTTCACGAAGGCGCCGAACTCGACGGTCTTCACGACCTTGCCGGTGTAGATCACGCCGACTTCCGGCTCGGCCACGATGCCCTTGATCCAGTCGATGGCGCGCTGGCCGGCCTTGGCGTCCACTGCCGCGACCTTGATCGTGCCGTCGTCCTCGATGTCGATCTTGGTGCCGGTCTGCTCGGTGATCTCGCGGATCACCTTGCCGCCCGTGCCGATCACTTCGCGGATCTTGTCCTTGGGGATCGTGAACTGCGTGATGCGCGGCGCGGTCGACGCGACGCCCTCACGCGCGCCGCCCAGACCCTTGGCCATTTCGCCCAGGATGTGGATGCGGCCGTCCTTGGCCTGGCCCAGCGCGACCTTCATGATCTCCTCGGTGATCGAGGTGATCTTGATGTCCATCTGCAGCGAGGTGATGCCCCGCTCCGTGCCGGCGACCTTGAAGTCCATGTCGCCCAGGTGATCCTCGTCGCCCAGGATGTCCGACAGGACGGCGTAGCGGTCGCCTTCCTTGATCAGGCCCATGGCGATGCCCGCCACCGGACGCTCCATCGGCACGCCGGCATCCATCAGCGCCAGCGAGCCGCCGCAGACCGAGGCCATCGAGGAGGAGCCGTTCGACTCGGTGATCTCCGAGACGATGCGGATCGTGTACGGGAACTTGTCCTTCGACGGCAGCATCGGACGGATCGCACGCCAGGCGAGCTTGCCGTGGCCGATCTCGCGGCGGCCGGGCGAACCCATGCGACGCACTTCACCCACCGAGTAGGGAGGGAAGTTGTAGTGCAGCATGAAGTGCTCGCGGTACTCGCCCTCGAGCGCGTCGATGATCTGCTCGTCCTGTCCGGTGCCGAGCGTGGTCACGACCAGCGCCTGCGTCTCGCCGCGCGTGAACAGCGAGGAGCCGTGGGCGCGCGGCAGGATGCCGACTTCGGCGACGATCGGGCGGACCGTCTTGGTATCGCGGCCGTCGATGCGCTTGCCGGTGTCGAGGATGGCGTTGCGGACGACGTCGGCCTCGAGGTTGCCGAACTGCTCGCCGAACGCGGCCAGGGCGGCCTCGTCGCCTTCGAACAGCTTCTTGGCTTCGGTCTTCACCGCGCCGATCTTGGCCTGGCGAGCCTGCTTCTGGGTCTCGGCGAACGCCTCGACCAGCTTAGCCCGCATCTCGGCCTTGAGCTTCTCGGACACCGTCTTGGACGCTTCCGACGGATCGGTGAGCGGCAGCGGATCCTTGGCGCAATGCTCGGCGAGCTGGATGATCGCGTCGATCACCGGCTGGAACGAGCGATGGGCCTCCATGACGGCGTCCAGCATGACGTCCTCGGAAAGCTCCTTGGCTTCCGATTCGACCATCAGCACGCCTTCCTTGGTGCCGGCGACGACGAGATCGAGCGAGCTCGTCTCGAGCTGGGCCTTGGTCGGGTTCACGATGTACTTGCCATCGCTGTAGCCGACGCGCGCCGCGCCGATCGGACCCATGAAGGGCACGCCCGAGATCGTCAGCGCCGCGGAGGTCGCGACCATCGCCAGGATGTCGGGATCGTTCTCGAGATCGTGGGCCAGCGTCGTGACGACGACCAGCGTCTCGTTGCGATAGCTCTCGTGGAACAGCGGGCGGATCGGGCGGTCGATCAGGCGCGAGGTCAGGATTTCCTTCTCGCTGGGACGGCCCTCACGCTTGAAGAAGCCACCGGGGATCTTGCCCGCAGCGAATGCCTTCTCCTGGTAGTTCACGGTCAGCGGGAAGAAATCGAGGCCGGGCTTCGGCTTCTTCTCGAACACGACGGCGGCCAGCACGGTGGTGCCGCCGTAGGTCGCCATCACGGCGCCGTCGGCCTGGCGCGCGATCTTGCCGGTCTCGAGCACGAGCTTGCGCCCGGCCCACTCGACTTCCTTGCGAAAAACTTCAAACATCTCATTCATCCTTTCCATCACGGTCGCCTGCCCCCGTTTGGCTGCGACCGCCCATCGGCGCCCTTGCGCCGACAGGACCGGGCCAGGCGTTTGCTCTCGCCCCTGCCTTCCCGGTTACTGCGAAGTCGCGTCAGCCGGCCGAACTCACGGGGACCGGGCGACGCGACGCGAAAAGGCCCCATCCGAGGATGGGGCCGAAGGATCAGCGACGCAGACCCAGACGCTCGATCAACGTGGCGTAGCGCTTGTTGTCGCGCGACTTGAGATAGTCGAGCAGACGGCGGCGCTGGCCGACCATCTTCAGCAGACCGCGGCGCGAATGGTGGTCCTTCGCGTGGCCCTTGAAATGCTCGGTGAGGTTGGAAATACGCTCGCTGAGGATAGCGACCTGGACTTCCGGCGAACCCGTGTCGCCTTCTGCCTGGGCATACGTCTTGATCAGCTCCGCCTTGCGGTCGGCTGTAATCGACATCGGTCATCTCCTGAAACTAAAGGTTGAACACGCGCACCGGCTGGAGAGCGACGCCGTCCGAACGGACCAGCGCCACGAGCCTGCTGCCGACCTCGGCGCGAACGAGTGCGCCGGACGGAGGTGCGTCCCGGGTCAAGAGCACCGGCTGGCCTTGGCACAACCGGCTCGCTTGGGCTTCCGTCAGGGCCAGCGCCGGGATGTCGTCCAGCGCGGTCGCAACGGGAGCCAGAGCCCCGAAGAGCGCGGGAATATGCCCGAGGGCCTCCAGTTTGGAAAGCGAAATGGACCCTTCTTCCCGAAAGGGTCCCACAACCGTCCGGCGCAGTGCCGACAGGTGCCCGACGGTGCCGAGCGCCAACGCAAGGTCGCGCCCGAGGGACCGGATATAGGTGCCCTTGCCACACTGGACCACGAAATCTGCGTGGTCGCTGTCGGGGCGGCCCATGAACTCCAGCCGCTCGATCAGGACCCGACGTGCCTTCAACTCGACGGTCTCGCCGGCCCGGGCGAGATCGTAGGCCCGCTTTCCGTCGATTTTCAGGGCCGAGAAGGCCGGCGGCATCTGCTCGATCTCGCCCAGGAAGGCGGGCAGCGCGGCCGAGAGGGCGGCATCGGTCGGCCGGACCTCGCTGGTGGCCGTGACCTCGCCTTCGGCGTCCTCCGTCGCGCGGGCTTCGCCGAAGCGCAGGGTGAACCGGTATTCCTTCCGCGCATCCATGATGAAGGGCACCGTCTTGGTGGCCTCGCCGAGCGCGATCGGCAGGATCCCGCTGGCCAGCGGATCGAGGGTGCCGCCGTGTCCCGCCTTCTGGGCGCCGAACAGCCGGCGCACGCGGCTGACGGCCGGCGTCGAGCCCAGCCCGACCGGCTTGTCGAGCACGATCCAGCCATCGACCTTCTCGCCCTTTTTCCTGCGGCTCATGCGAGCGCGCCGCTCTCGAGTTCCATCGCGCTCGTTTAGGCCGTCAGGACCCTAGGCGCCAGCCGTCGACCAGACCGGCTGCACTCACTCCTCGTCCTTGATATCGCGGGCGACGTCAGGCCGGCGCAGGAGCGCTCCGATCTTGTCGGCCTCGTCGAAGGTGCGATCGATGGCAAAACGAATCTCGGGGGCGGTGCGCAGGCCGGCCTTCTCGCTGACCCGGCCGCGGAACCAGGGCGCCGCGCGGCGCAGCGCCGCCAGCAGCCGTTCCTGATCGTCGCCGCCCAGCGGCATGACATAGGCCGTGGCGTTGCGCAGGTCCGGGCTGACATCGACCGACGTCACGGTGATCGTGGCGTCGCGCAGATCCGGATCGCGCATGTTGCCGCGCTCGAGGAGATCGGCCAGCAAATGGCGGATCTCCTCGCCGACGCGCAGCTGGCGCTGGCCGGGGGCACGATTTTCTTTGTCGGACGAGCGACGCCGCGACATGGGATTTTCCTCTTGGTTCTCGCCTCCCCCGTGATCGGGGGAGGCGAAATCGCTACAGCGTCGCCTGGACCTGCTCGACGTCGAAGCATTCGACGATGTCGCCGACCTTCATGTCCTCGTAGTTCTCGAAGGCCATGCCGCACTCGAAGCCGTGCTGCACTTCCTTCACTTCGTCCTTGAAGCGACGCAGGCTCTTCAGCGTGCCCTCGTGGATCACGACGTTGTCGCGCAACAGGCGAACCTTGTTGCCGCGCGTGACCTTGCCATCGGTGACCATGCAACCGGCGACGTTGCCGGACTTGGTGACCTTGAAGACTTCGCGGATCTGCGCGTTGCCGACCAGCGTCTCCTTGTAGGTCGGGTCGAGGAGGCCGACCATCAGTGCCTGCATGTCCTCGGTCACCTTGTAGATGATCGAGTAGTAGCGGATGTCGACCTTGTCGCGCTTGGCGATCTCACGGGCCTGCGGATTCGCACGCACGTTGAAGCCGATGATCAGCGCGCCCGACGCCTTGGCCAGCGTCATGTCGGCTTCGCTGATGCCGCCGACTCCGCTGTAGACGACGCGCGTGATGACCTTCTCGGTGCCCAGCCGCGACAGCGCGCCGGCCAGCGCTTCCGCCGAACCCTGCACGTCCGCCTTGATGAGCACCGGCAGTTCCTTGGCGGTACCCTCGCGGATGCCCTTGATCATCTCCTCGAGGGTGCCGCGGCCGCCCGCGGCCCGCGCCAGCTCGAGCTGGCGATCGCGCCGGACGCGGAAGTCGGCGATCTCGCGCGCACGCGCCTCGCTCTCCACGACGTGGAACTCGTCACCCGCCTGCGGCGTGCCGGCGAGACCCAGAACCTCGACCGGGAAGGCCGGACCGGCATCCTCGACGGGCTTGCCATGGTCGTCGACCAGACGCCGCACGCGGCCCCAGACCGAGCCGGCCACCAGGATGTCGCCGACCATCAGCGTACCGCGCTGGACCAGCACCGTGGCGACCGAACCGCGGCCCGGATCGAGCTTGGCTTCGATCACGACACCGTCGGCGTCACGATCGGGATTGGCCTTCAGTTCGAGCACCTCGGCCTGCAGCAGGATGGCTTCCTCGAGCTTGTCGAGGTTCATCCGCTTGGTCGCCGACACCTCGATCGACTGGACCTCGCCGCCCAGCGCTTCGACCTGGATCTCCTCGCGCAGCAGTTCGTTCTGAACGCGGCTCGCGTCCGCGCCCGGCTTGTCCATCTTGTTGATGGCCACGATGATCGGCACGCCCGCCGCCTTGGCATGGGCGATCGCTTCCTTGGTCTGCGGCATGACGCCGTCATCCCCGGCCACGACCAGCACGACGATGTCCGTCACCTTGGCGCCACGGGCGCGCATGGCGGTGAACGCTTCGTGGCCTGGCGTGTCGAGGAAGGTGATCTTCTGCTGCGACGGCAGAGTCACCTGGTAGGCGCCGATATGCTGGGTGATGCCGCCGGCTTCGTGTGCCGCCACGTCGGTGGCGCGCAGCGCGTCGAGCAGCGACGTCTTGCCGTGATCGACATGGCCCATGATCGTGACGACGGGCGGACGCGGCTGCATCAGCTCGTCGGCATCGGGGACATCGGCGAGGCCGGTCTCGACGTCGCTTTCCGTGACACGCTTGTAGCGGTGACCCATTTCCGTCACGACCAGTTCGGCCGTATCGGCGTCGATCGCCTGGTTGATGGTCGCCATCACGCCCATGCGCATCATCGTCTTGATGACGTCGGCACCGCGCTCCGACATACGCGCCGCGAGTTCCTGAACCGTGATCGATTCAGGGATCGTGACTTCGCGATAGACCTTCTGCTGCGGCTCGTTGCCGAACTGCTGGCGACGCTCGCGCTCCAGTCGGCGACGCTGCTGCGCCACAGACCGGCTGCGGAAATCGTTCTCGCCCGCGACCGCGCGACCGACATCGACCTTGTCGTTGCGGCGCTTGGGTGCCTCGCGACGCGCGCCCGTCGGCTGCGCCGGGCGCTTGATGGCCAGCGGCGGACGCGGGGGCGGACGGCGGAGCGCCTCGCTGGTGGACGGGCCGACCGGACGGCGAATCGGCGCAGCCGGAGCGGCCGGTGCCGCGGCCGCCGGCGGCGGCGCAGGACGCGCATCGGTCCCGGGTGCGGGACGGGCAACCGTGGCCGGCGCCGAGGTCGGCGGCGACTGGTCGAGGCGCTTCTGGACGAGCGCGTCGGCCTTGCGCTTGACCTCTTCCTCGGCCTTCTTGCGGGCCTCTTCCTCGGCGAGGCGCTTGCGATGCTCCTCGTCGGCCTTCTTGCGAGCCTCTTCCTCGATGGCGCGGCGGCTGGCTTCCTCGGCGGCGCGCTTGCGCGCGATTTCCGCGTCGCGGTTGGCATCGACCAGGGCGCGCGCGCGCGCTTCCTTCTCTTCCTCGGTGAGCGTGCGCAGCACGATCCCACGACCGCCCGGCTGCCGGGTCGGTCCCGGCGCACGGTTGACCGACGGCGCGGGCGCCTGGCCGCCACCGCTGCCGAGTTTCAGCGTGCGTCCGGCGGGTGCCGGCGCAGCCGCCTTGGGCGCTTCGGGCGCCGGAGCGGGCGCCGCAGGAGGGGGCGCAGCCGCTGCGGCGGGCGGGGGCGTGGCCCGCTTCACCGGCTTCTTCACCTCGACCGTTACCGCGCGCGTACGCCCGTGCGAGAATTTCTGGCGCACCTGCGTCGCGTCTGCCTTCGAGGCCGCGCCCGTGCGCGTCGTCGAGAGGGTCAGCGGCTTGGTCGATTTGCTCTGTTCGTTCTGATCCGTCATGTCGGCTGTTGTCCTTGGTCCGCTCCGGCCCGTCAACCGGCGCCGTTCAGCCGGAACCCGCGCCAACGCGCTGCCCCGACAGAAATTCGTTCAATGAAGGCGCCGCCCGCATCATCGCGGGCGATCGCCACGTAGACCGCCTGTTCGCGGCCGAAGATTCCGCCCAGCGCGGCCGCATCGGCCAGCCGCTCCAGCGGCAGACCGGTCGCCCGCAGCTTCTGTAGTCCGTCCCCGTCCGCATCCTCAGCGACGACGAGAAGTCCTGCCTGGTGGCGGCCGATCATCTGTTCGACCTTCACGAAGCCCGCGACCGCACGGCCGGCGCGGCGCGCGCCCCCGAGGTCGCCCAGGACACGTTCGAGCAGCAACCGCTCGACCCTGTCCACGAGGTCGGCCGATGCCTTCACCGGCGCACGTGCAGCTCTGGAGAACAACTTCTTCTCGACCGCCCGTTCCAACGCGGCGCGCTCGGCCCGCACCCACATGCCACGCCCCGGCAACCGCCGCGCCAGATCCGGCACGACCTCGCCTTCCGGCCCCACGACGAACCGGATCATCGTCTCGGGCGCACCTTCGACGCCGGTCGCGATGCAGGTGCGCATCGGGCTGGCGGGAGGTGCCGAGAGATGGGGTTCGGTCATGGCGAAGGCAAGGGCCAAGGGCGTCTTCTCCGTCAGGCCTTGGCCGCTTCGTCGGCCGGTGCGGCCTCGTCGGCGAACCAGTGCTCGCGCGCCTTCATGATGATGGCGTTGGCGGCATCGTTATCCATGGTGCTCTCGCCCACGATCTCGCGCAGCTCGTCGGAGGCCAGGTCGGCCAGGTCGTCGAGCGTCTTCACGCCCGCCTCGCCCAGCGCCACCACCATCGGCAGGGTCAGGCCCTCGGCGTTGGCCACGTCCTCGGCGACGCCCAGCGATGCCAGGCGCTCGGCCAGCTCGGCGTCGCGCTTCTCGAGATATTCGCGGCCGCGGCGCTGCAGCTCGGTGGCGATTTCCTCGTCGAAGCCCTCGACCGTGGCCAGGTCCTCGACTGCGGCGTCGGAGACGTCCTCGACCGAGGCATAGCCTTCGGCGACCAGCAGATGGGCGATCACGTCATCGACATCGAGCGTGGCCTTGAAGAGTTCGGTGCGCTCGCGCGTATCCTTCTGGCGGCGCTCGCTCTCCTCGGTCTCGGTCATGATGTCGATCTCCCAGCCGGTGAGCTGTGACGCGAGCTTCACGTTCTGGCCGCGGCGACCGATCGCCAGGCTGAGCTGGTCGTCGGGAACGACGACCTCTGTCTTGTTCTTCTCCTCGTCCATCAGCACCTTGCTGACCTCGGCCGGGGCCAGCGCGTTGACGATGAAGTTCGCCGTGTCGTTCGACCACGGGATGATGTCGACCTTCTCGCCCTGCAGTTCCTGCACGACTGCCTGCACGCGGCTGCCGCGCATGCCGACGCAGGCGCCGATCGGATCGATCGAGCTGTCGTGGCTCAGCACCGCGATCTTGGCGCGGCTGCCCGGATCGCGGGCCACCGCCTTGATCTCGATGATGTTGTCGTAGATCTCGGGCACTTCCTGCATGAACAGCTTGGCCATGAACTGGGGATGGCTGCGCGACAGGAAGATCTGCGGGCCGCGCGGCTCCTCGCGCACGTCGAAGATATAGGCGCGCACGCGATCGTTCACGCGCAGGCTCTCGCGCGGGATCGTCTCGTCGCGGCGGATCACGCCCTCGGCGCGCTGCAGGTCGACGGTGATGTTGCCGTAGTCGACGCGCTTGACCACGCCCGACACGATCTCGCCGATGCGGTCCTTGAATTCCTCGTACTGGCGCTTGCGCTCGCTCTCACGCATGCGCTGCGTGATGACCTGCTTGGC
This sequence comes from Reyranella sp., assembly GCF_965249915.1. Lineage (GTDB taxonomy): Bacteria > Pseudomonadota > Alphaproteobacteria > Reyranellales > Reyranellaceae > Reyranella. The sequence goes on along the minus strand of NZ_OZ252257.1, from coordinate 5,116,808 downwards.
GGTCTGGGCGGCGACGCGGCCGAAGTCGATCGGGGGCAGCTCGTCGGTCAGGAAGTCGCCGACCTGGGCCTCGGGATTGCGGCGCTGGGCGTCGGCTACCGAGACCTGGGTGTTCTCGTTCTCGATCACGTCGGAGACCTGCATGTAGCGCAGCAGCTTGATCTCACCGGTCTTGCGATCGATTTCGGCGCGGATGTCGTGCTCCAGACCGTACTTGGCGCGGCCGGACTTCTGGATGGCCTGTTCCATCGCCTCGAGCACTTCCTCGCGCTCGATGCCCTTTTCACGGGCGACCATGTCGGCCACCTGCAGCATTTCGAGGCGCGGGATATCGGCTGTCGTCGCCATGTCTCTTCCCTCTTCCTTAAGCTTTAGCCAGTCCGTTCAGTGGGTCTGCCCGGCCGCACCCTCGGCGGCCAGACGGTGTTCTTCGATCAGGCGGTCGGTCAGTTCGAGCTTGGCGCGGGTCACGGCTTCGAGCGGCACCGCGGCTTCCTTGCCGTCGTCGAGGCGCAGGCGGACCAGATTGTCCTCCAGCCCGAGCAGCGTTCCCTTGAAGCGGCGCCGTCCCTCCACCGGAAGCGCGGTCTCGAGCCGGGCGATGTGCCCCGCCCAGCGCACGTAATCCTTGGGGCGGGTGAGCGGCCGGTCGATGCCGGGCGAGCTCACTTCCAGCGTGTAGGCTTCGGTGATCGGGTCCTCGACGTCCAGAACGGCCGAGACGGCGCGCGACACGGTCGCACAATCCTCGACGTCCAGGGACCTTCCATCGGCGGGCTCGATCATGATCTGCAGAGTCCCGCCCTTGCTCAGGGCGACGCGAACCAACTCGAAGCCCATGCCGACGATCGTCGGGGCAACGATGTCTTCGATTCGACGCAGCAGATCGGTCACGCGGGCGGCACTTCTCGATGTTTGGGCGGTTGGGAGGGGCCAAATGAAAAGAGCGGGTTTTCGGCCCACTCTTTTTCTTTGGTTCATCCCGTGAACCCGATGAGGATGGCGCGGATATAGGCTCCTGCCTGCCGACTGGCAAGGGATTCCAGCATGCTCTATGGGGGGACCTGATCCACCCTCTATATATAGTGTCACCCCCATTCAAAGGGCGAGGTGCCCCGCAGGACCGGCAGGATCGAAGCGGGGTCGCTAGCGCCGTCTCAGCCGCAGGAAGACGGGCTTGTGACCGGCCAGCATTTTCTGTTCGTAGCGGGTGCCCGGCCAGTCGGCCGGACGGCCGCGCCAGTCGGCCGGGCTTTCGGCCAGCCACTCGAAAGCGGCATGGCGGCAGGCATGTTCGACCATCCAGGGCAGGTAGCTCGGATCGTCGGTGGCGAGCCGCAGTTCGGCGCCGGGCTTCATCAACCGGGCCAGCACGTCGAGGTTGGAGCGCTGCACGAACCGCCGCTTGTGGTGGCGCGTCTTCGGCCACGGGTCGGGGAACAGCACGAAGGCGCGCGACAGCGATTGCGGCGGCAGCGCCTGCATCACGAAGCGGGCGTCGTCGGTGAACAGCCGGATGTTCGACACGCCCGTCCGCTCGATATGCGCCAGGCACTTGGCCACGCCGTTGATATAGGGCTCGCAGCCGATCAGGCCGACCGAGGGATGGTGCTCGGCCTGCCAGACGAGATGCTCGCCGGCGCCGAAGCCCACTTCCAGCCACACGCCGTCGGCCGGCAGCGTGCCCCCGAAAGCCTGCGCGAGATCGATTTTCGCGGCGCTCTCGGCGACCTCGTTGTCGGGGGTGACGATGGGTTCGGCGGGCAGGGCGACGGCGAGGCGAGGCAGCAGCGTGTCGAGCAGCGACTGCTGCCCGGCCCGCAGTTTCTTGCCCCGTCGACGACCATGCAGCGTGCGTCGGCGGGCTTCTTCCATGATGCTTCCGGGGCGATCCCTACATGATCACGTCGATGAGGTACGGGCCCTTGTGCGACATGGCGTAGGTGAGCTGCTTGGTCAGCTCCTCCAGGTTGGTCGCCTTGCCGTTCGGCACGCCCATGCCCTTGGCCAGATCGGTGAACTGCAGGGTCGGCCGATCGAGCGTCAGCATGTCGATGGCACGCGGGCCGGGGTTGGCGGCGCCGACATCGGCCAGCTGACTGTAGAGGATGTTGTAGGACCGGTTCGAGAAGATCATCACGCAGACATCGAGATTCTCACGCGCCATCGTCCACAGCGATTGGATCGTGTACATCGCCGAGCCGTCGCCGATCATGCAGATGACCTTGCGATCCGGACAGGCCACGGCCGCACCGACGGCGACGGGACCGCCGAAACCGATCGAGCCGCCCATGTTGTTCAGCCAGTCGTGCGGCGGGGCGCCGGCGCTGAACGGGAAGAAGCCGCGGCCGGTCGTGACCGATTCGTCGACCACGATGGCGCCTTCCGGCATCGTGGCGCCCAGCGCCTGGCCGAGGCCATCGAGCGTGAACTTGCCGGTCGGACGGTCCGGACGGCTGGGCTGCGCGATGCCTTCCGGCTTCACGTTCATCGCGTCGAGTTCCATCGCCAGCGCCTCGAGCGAGCCGATCGGATCGCCCTCGACCGGGCACAGCGTGCTGATCTCGCAATCGTCCGGCGACAGTACGGACGGCTTGCCGGGATAGGCGAAGAAGGCGAACGGCGCCTTGGCGCCGCACAGCACCATCTGCTTGGTGCCCTTGAGCTGGGCCAGAGCGTTCTCGACCACGAAGTGCAGGCGCAGGACCGGAATACGGCCGGCGCCGCGCTCGATGCGGGCCGTGCCGCCGGCACCCTGGACCTTGCAGCCCGTCTTGGCGGCGATCTTGCCGGCCAGTTCGAGGCCGCGGGCGCGCAGGGCGCGGCCGCCGATGAAGAGCATGGCGCCCGGCATCTTGAGCGCCTTGGCGGCGGCCACGACCGTCTCCTTCGAAGGCTTGTCCGGCGCCGGAGCGGCCGGCGTTTCGGCCGGGCCATCGGCTTCGCCCCAGGCGGTGTCGGCCGGCAGGATCAGGGTCGCGATCTGGCCCGGCGCCACGTTGGCAGCCTGGATCGCCAGCGCGCCGTCGCCGGCCACGGTCTTGGAGGTCGGCGAGGTCTTCACCCAGTGCGAGAAAGGACGCGCGATGCCTTCGATGTCGGCGGTGAGCGGCGTGTCGTACTTGATGTGATAGAGCGCGTGCTCGCCAACGATATTGACCACGCCCGAGCCCGCCTTCTTGGCGTTGTGCAGGTTGGCCGCCGCGTTGGCGAGGCCGGGCCCCAGATGCAGCAGGGTCGAGGCCGGCTTGTCGGTCATGCGGTAATAGCCGTCGGCCGCACCCGAACAGACGCCTTCGAACAGGCCGAGCACGCAGCGCATGCCCTCGACCCGGTCGAGCGCGCCCACGAAATGCATCTCGGAGGTGCCGGGGTTGGCGAAACAGACTTCGACGCCGCCCTTGACCAAGGTGCGGACCAGACTTTCAGCTCCGTTCATCGACTTTCCCCAAAACGCGGATGATTCAAATTCGCCGGCACCCTAGGCCAGTCGCGGCGTTAACCCAAGGCTTTGCAATTTCCGAGAATTTCGCTTTTCGAACGTTCTTGCTTCATTCTCAAGATCTTGTTTGCTACACTTGAAGCATTATTTGAATTCTTAAGAACGAAAGATTTTTCATGAGCCATTCGGGCCCCTCCGAGAGCTCGGCCGACGCGCTTTTCGTCGTCGGCACCGATCTCGTCGAATTCGACCGCAGCGATCTGCCGATCTACGCCACGCCTGCCTCGCGCTGGGCGGAAGCCGGTGCGGAGATGGTTTCCTACGGCGCGCCGCTCGATCGGCTGTTCGGCGAGCCGGGCGAAGTTTTCGTGGACGGCGGTCCGGGTACCGTCGAGGGCACGCCGCCTTCGATCGGCGAAGACAGCCTGGTCGTGCTGAGCGACCTGTCGGACGGCGTAATGCTTCCTGCGGCCGATCAGACCGCCGCGATGCACGAAAGCGTCACCGTCTACGATTTCGCCACCGATGCCCATGTCGTCCTGCATGTTCAGGACGGCTCGAACTGGGATCAGGCCGATGCCGGGTGGTCTTTCGACCACCACTAGGCCGAGCGAAGCTCGACCTGCCGCCTCCCCGTTTGAACGGGGAGGCCAGCTCACGAAAACGCCCCTCTACGCGGCGTCGCCCAGTTCGAGCTGGACGAGGTTCATCCAGTAGGCCGCCCCGGTCGTCAGGATCTGGTCGTTGAAGTCGTAGAGCGGCGAATGCACGTTCTGGCAGCCGCCCTCGCCCGTGCCGCCGTTGCCGATCATGATGTAGGCGCCCGGCTTCTTCTCCAGCATGAAGGCGAAATCCTCGGCACCGGCCAGCGGTGACGTGTTCGCCTCGACATGCTCGCGGCCGACCGTCAGCGCCGCGGCCTCGACGGCGACTGCCGTCTGCTCGGCGGCGTTGACCAGCGCGGGATAGCGACGATGGTACTTGGAAATGGCCTCGCAGCCCCCGGCCTGGGCGATGCCGGACGCGACCTCGGCCAGCCGCCGCTCCAGCAGGTTGCGCACATCGGCCGAGAAGCTGCGGGCGGTGCCGCGGATCAGCACCTCCGACGGGATGACGTTGGGCGAGCCGGGGGTACCGGCCGCGATATGGCCGACGCTCAGCACCGCCGCCTGGCTCGACGGCACGTTGCGGCCGACGATGCCCTGCACCGCGACGATGAACTGCGCCGCCGCGAAGGTCGGATCGGTGCCGCGATCGGGCATTGCGCCATGGCCGCCGGTGCCCTTGAACACGACTTCCCAGCTGTCGGACGAAGCCAGCATCGCGCCGGTACGGATGGCGAAGTGGCCGACCGGGAAGCCCGGCATGTTGTGCATGCCGTAGACCACGTCGCACGGGAACTTCTCGAACAGGCCTTCCTCGATCATCACGCGCGCGCCGCCGAGACCTTCTTCAGCGGGCTGGAAGATGAAGTGCACCGTGCCCGCGAAGTCGGGCGCCGCCGCGAGCTGCTTGGCCGCGCCCAGCAGCATCGTCGTATGCCCGTCGTGGCCGCAGGCATGCATCTTGTTCGGGATCGACGAAGCATATTCGAAGTCGTTCCTCTCCTGCAGGTGCAGCGCATCCATGTCGGCGCGCAGCCCGATCGTCTTCTGGCCCGGCCGGTTGCCCTTCAGGGTGCCGACGACGCCGGTCGTGGCCAGGCCTCGATGCACCTTGAGGCCCCAGGAGGTGAGCTTGTCGGCCACGATCTGGGCCGTCCGCTCCTCCTCGAAGGCGGTTTCGGGATGGCGATGGATATCACGGCGGATGGCGGTGAGATCGGCCAGGTCCGCGGCGAGAAGATCGGGGGTGTAACGGGTCATGACCGAAGATTAGCTTGAGCGGCGGAGGCCCGTCGAGCCGCGAAACATCGCCATCCGGTTGTGTGCGCCGCAGGCATCCTGCACAGTTTGCCGCTCCTTCATCCAGGATGAACGGCCATGACAGAGTCCGCCAAGCTCTCGGGAGCAAGACCCCGCCTCTATCAGACGCCGTCGTCCTACTATTCGATGATCGCGCGGCTCGCGCTCGCCGAAGGCGGCATCGCCTATGAGCGCGTCTTCGTCGACATTCACTACCGGTTGAGCCAGCAGCAGCCGGACTATGTGCGGCTCAACCCGGGCATGACCGTGCCGACGCTGGTGCTGGACGATCGCGTCCTCGTCGAGAGTCGCGACATCGCCCAGTATGCGCTGGGTGTCCCGACCGACGTCGAGACGCAAGCCTGGCTCGACCTCCACTATGGCTATCCGATCGAGGAATTGACCTTCGGCGGCATCCTCGCCCGCAATCCCCTGGCCCGGATCCTGATCCCGAAGCGACTGGAAGCGGCCCGCCGCCAGCTCCTGGCTCACGCCACCGAGAATCCCGACCTCGCTTCCGTCTACGAAGCGCGCGCCGCGGTGTTTGCCGGTCGGATCAAGGCGTTCGAACCGGACGCCGTCGTGGCGCTTTCGCAGCGGCGGCGCACCGAGGCCATCGGCTTCATGGACCGACTCGAGCAGACACTGCGGGACGGCCGCCCGGTGCTGGTCCCGCCCGCCTATGGCGTCGCCGATGTGGTCTGGACCGTGTTCCTCGGGCGCATGGAATTTGCCGGTCTCGGGGCGGAAATCCCGAAGCGGCCTGCACTTGCGCGCTATTGGGCCGCCCTGCAGGCGCGTCCCAGCTTTGCCGTTGCCGACATCTGGACGAAGTTTCATGTCGGCCGCCTGATCGGCGGGATTCTGGGCATCGGCAGGAACTGAGGCGGCGGATCGTCCGAGGGGCCGGCCGGGGGTGGCGTCCCTGCCCGCAACGCGCTAAAGCCGCGCCGCCATGATCCTTTTCCCCGCGATCGACCTCAAGGACGGCAAGTGCGTGCGCCTTCTCCGCGGCGACATGCAACGTGCCACCGTGTTCAACGACAGCCCGGCCGCCCAGGCCAAGGCCTTTGCCAATGCCGGCTGCGAGTGGCTGCATCTGGTCGACCTCAACGGCGCGGTCGAGGGCCATCCGGTGAACCGGGCGGCGGTCGAGAGCATCCTCAAGGAAGTCGACGTCCCGACCCAGCTGGGCGGCGGCATCCGCACCATCGAGAGCATCTCGCAGTGGTTCGACGCCGGCGTGAAGCGGATCATCCTGGGCACGATCGCGGTCAAGGAGCCGGGCCTCGTGAAGGCCGCCTGCAAGCAGTGGCCGGGCCGCATCGCGGTCGGCATCGACGCCCGCGAGGGCATGGTCGCGGTCGACGGCTGGACCAAGCAGAGCACGGTGCGCGCGCTCGACCTCGCGCTGCGGTTCGAGGATGCCGGCGTGTCGGCCATCATCTACACCGACATCGACCGCGACGGCGCCATGGGCGGCGTCAATGTCGACGCCACGGTGACGCTCGCGCAGCATCTCACGACGCCGGTCATCGCCTCGGGCGGCGTCAGCTCGCTCGACGACCTGCGCGAACTGCGCCCGACCGAAGAGTTCGGCATCATCGGCGCCATCGTCGGCCGCGCGCTCTATGACGGTCGCGTGACGGTGCCCGACGCCATCCAGGTTCTGAAGGGCGAGTAGCGGCCATGCTGAAGGTCCGCATCATTCCCTGCCTCGACGTGAAGGACGGGCGCGTCGTGAAGGGCGTGCAGTTCGTGGGCCTGCGCGATGCCGGCGATCCGGTCGAGCAGGCGCGCATCTACGATGCCGCCGGCGCCGACGAGCTCACCTTTCTCGACATCACCGCGAGCCACGAGAATCGCGACACCATCCTGGACGTGGTCGGCCGCACGGCGGAGCAATGCTTCATGCCGCTGACGGTGGGCGGCGGCGTGCGCCAAGTCGAGGATATCCGCCGACTGCTGCTGGCCGGCGCCGACAAGGTCTCGATCAATTCGGCGGCGGTGGCGCGGCCAGAGTTCGTGCGCGAAGCGGCCGAAAAATACGGCGACCAGTGCATCGTCGTGGCGATCGACGCGCGCAGCAGCGGTCCCGGCAAGTGGGAGGTCTTCACCCATGGCGGCCGCAAGGGCACCGGTCTCGACGCCATCGAGTGGGCGCGCCGCATGGCGGAGTCGGGCGCGGGCGAGATCCTGCTCACCTCGATGGATCGTGACGGCACCAAGTCGGGCTTCGATCTCGAGCTGACGCGCGCGGTTTCGGATGCGGTCCCTGTGCCGGTCGTGGCCTCGGGCGGCGTCGGCACGCTCGATCACTTCGTCGACGGAGTCATCAAGGGCGGCGCTTCGGCGGTGCTCGCGGCTTCGATCTTCCACTTCGGCGAATTCACCATCGCGCAGGCGAAGGAACATCTCGCACGGGCCGGCGTTCCGGTACGACAATTCTCGCGCGCTGCATAATTTTCGCGTAATGTTCCGGACGCCCGTACAAGAGGCGCGTTCAAGTTTTTTCGATCGCCCATCCCCCTGGGCGACGGAGTTCCCCGGATGGCGAAAAAGAAGAAACCGAAGAAGGCCCAGCGGCCGAACATCGTGACGATCGATGAGCACGTGCTCGATCGCCTGTATCTCGTCATCGACAGCCGCAAGGGCGCCGATCCCGAGACGTCCTACACAGCGCGCCTGTTCAGCCGGGGCCGCCAGCAGATTGCCAAGAAGCTCGGCGAGGAAGCCGTCGAGGCGCTGATCGAGGGCATCCAGGGCGACAAGCCCAAGCTGATCGCCGAGAGCGCCGACATGCTCTATCACCTGCTGACTCTGTGGGCCGCCGTCGGCGTGCAGCCGAAGTCGGTGTGGGACGAACTCGCCCGCCGCGAAGGCCTCTCAGGCATTGCCGAGAAGGCGTCACGCAAGCGGTAACGCCGCCGAAAGCCAAGTTGATTTAGTCGCAAACTGTCGTCCTGGGTGCAGCGAAGGACCTCACGGAACGACCGAAGTACTCCGTAGCGGGCGTTGGATCCTTCGCTTCGCTCCAGAGCGGGGGTTGCCCCGCTCGCGATGACAGCACGGCGTAATTGTCTTCGTTTGCCCGCTCAGTGCGGCGGCATCGGGATGAAGATCGGCGGTGTGCGGGTCGACTTGCTGCGCGCCTTGATGTCCTCGTCGCTGGCGCCGTGCGGCTTCAGATACACGTAGTAGGGCGTGCGCCGTTCGACGACGTCGTTGCCCGGCTCGGCCTTCTCGCTGACCAGCAGGTCGGACTGGATGCGGACATGCATGTAGCCCGGGATCAGCTCGGCCCAGTTCTGGACGTCGGGCGTGAAGAGGACGTCGAACGTGTAGCCGTCCACGACCTTCACGACGCCCCAGCTCACCCCCTCGGCCGGCCGTGACGGCACCTGCTGCCAGACCATGCCGGCCTGAACGTAGACGGCGACGGCGTTCAGCATGACGTACAGCGGCCCCTTGGGGCTGACGTTCTGGAGGAACAGCGTCATGCGGTACGATTTGCCGTCGGGCTCGTAGGATATCCCCTTCAGCTCGACATAGAGCGAGCGCGTCGCGGTGTTCTCGAGCAGCAGCCTGGCCTGTCGCGCCTCGCGCAGCGCACGCGCCTGGTAGAGGCCGACACCGGCATCGACCGCGAACCCCGTCAGCAGCAGCATGACCAGACCGACGAGTACCGGCGAGCGCCAGAGATCGAAGCGCCGGCCGAGCTTGACGGCGACAGTGCCCGGCGCCTCGACCTTGCGCGGCGCGGCCTCGCGCAGCTCGTTGAGCAGGCCGCCCTCCGCCGCCGCAGTCTCGGCCGGGGCGGCGGCTCCCAGGCGCCGGCGCAGCACGCGGATCTCGGACTGCGCCGCGCCGAGCTGGCGGCGCAGATCGGCGATCAGCGAATCCTTGTGCGGCCCGGGCGCCCCGGGATCGGTGGGAGCCTCGCTCATGTCACGATCGCGCCGTGGGCGATGTGCACGATCTGCTCAGCCTGTTCGGCCAGCGACAGATTGTGGGTGACGAGGATCAGGGTCGTGCCGCGCTCGCGGTTGACCGCCAGCAGCTCGTCCATGATCTCGATCTCGGTCTGCTCGTCGAGATCGGAGGTCGGCTCATCGGCCAGGATCAGAGCCGGCTCGTTGATCAGCGCGCGGGCGATGACCGCCCGGCGCTGCTCGCCGGCCGAAACCTCCGACGGATAGGCATCGAGATGGTCGCCCAGGCCCATCTGGCCGAGCAGCGCCGCCGCCCGTGAATAGGTGGTGGAGGCCTTGCCGCCGCCTCCCAGCATGGCCGGCAGGGCGACGTTGTCGACCAGCCGAAGCGTGGGCAGCAGGCTGGCGAACTGGAAGACGTAGCCGATTCGTTTGTTTCGGAAGGCCGCCAGCGCGTTCTCCGACAGGCTCCAGATGTCGGTGCCGTCCACCGTCACCTGCCCCTGCGAGGGGCGGCTGAGACCCCCGATCATGGCCATCAGGGACGACTTGCCCGACCCGGACCGACCGATGATCGCAGCGTAGCGGCCGGCCGCGATCTCGAGGTCGATGCCCGCGACCGCCGCCACCGCGCCGCGTTCGGTGACGTAGTCCTTGCGCAGGCCGCGGCAGGTGAGCATCGCCTAGCCCTCCCCGCGCACGAGATCGTAGGGATCGCGCCGGCTGGCGCGCCAGGCGGGATAGAGCGAGCCCAGGGCGCCGATGATCGAGGCCATCACGACCGCCGCCACCGCGACGATCACGATGCGCGCCCCGTCGAGCCAGACGAAGGGCACGCCGATATTTTCCAGATAATAGACCAGCGATCGCTCGTAGAGGCGCATCACCAGGACACCCAGCGCGACGCCCAGCAGGCCGCCGGCGCCGGTGGCGATGACCGCCTCGATGACCATCATGCCGACGATCTGGCCGCGCCGCGCGCCGATCGCCTTGAGGAGACCGAGTTCGCCGCGCCGTTCCGTGACGATCGCCGAGAAGAGCACGCTCACCATGAGGGCGGTGCTGACGAACATCAGCACCATCAGCGCGAGCATGCCGTTCAGCAGCGCGGCCAGTCCCTGGCGGATGCCGCTCATGGTCGAATCGCCGGTCACGACCTTGACGCCCTTGAGGGTCGAGAGGATGGCGAAGCGCGCCTGCAAGGGCGTGGCGCCCGGCGCCAGTTCGACGAGGAAACCGCTCACCTTGCCCTTTTGCAGCACGGCGGGCGGACCGCCGCCATGGCCGTGCACGGAGCCCGCCAGCGCTTCGAGCGTGTCGAAGGTCATGAACACGCCGCGCTCGTGCGTGCCGACGCCGGTCTTGCCCAGCCGGCCGTAGACGGTGTGCGGCTTGCCGAAGATCAGCAGCTCGGAGCCGAGGGGCGCGTCGCGGGCGGCGCCCAGGATCACGTCGCCCGGCCGCATGTCGCGGTTGATCTTCTCGACCAGCCAGGGCCGCACCGTGAAGTCCAGGGCGGGATCGAAGCCGATGAGGTCGACCGAATCGTGATGGCTGCCGATGCCCGAATGCTCGACGCGCGCGATCTTCTGCGGCGCGGCGCGGCTCACGCTGGCGAGGCCGGCCTTGGCGAACAGGTCCTGGTCCAGCACCAGGTCGGTCGGCTCGACGGTGAGCAGCGCCGCGGTGATGTTGGTGAGCGCACCCTCGGGCACCGCCATCATGTCGGCGCCCAGCCGGGTGAAGCCCACCGCCATGCTGCTGTCGATGCTGCGCATCAGCGTGGCGCCGGTGAAGACAACCCCGCTGGCCACGGCGACGGCCATGATCAGCAGGAGGCTGCGCGCCTTGCGTCGCCCGAGATTCTGCAGCGCCAGGCTGGCGAGCAACCTCAAAGCGTGCCCACTCAGAGCGTACAGGAGCGCGTGTGCTTCATGTGCTCCAGCTTGGTCGGGATGATCACGCAGTCATGATGTCCACCGTTGCTCGGCAGGATGCCGATCAGCGTGTCGGTGGAGGTATCGATGACCGCGATGCCGGTCGACTGACGCTGGAAGCCGCTGAACGGCGTCAGCACGTATTTGCCGTCGTAGGTGATGGCGGGTGTCTGGAGGTCGGGACCGATGCCCTGGATCTCCTTCTGGATGGTCCAGGTCTTGGTGTCGATCACCATGATGCCGCTATAGGCCGGCGACGGATGCAGGATGGACAGATAGAGCTTCGAACTGTCCAGCGAGAAGACCATGTGGAACGGGTTGGGATACTTGCCGCGCCACAACGGATCCTCGACATGCGCGATCTTGCGCCACTTGGTCGGGTCGGGATCGCTGCAGGAGAAGATCGAGCAGTTGTTTTCCCGCAGGTTGTTCATCATCACGAGGAACCTGCCGTCGGGCGAGAAGCCGATCTCGTGGCCCGGCGAATGGATCTTGTCGAATACGACCTGCCAGGTGTCCTTGTCGATCTGCTCGACCTTGTACTGGTCCTGCGAATCCTTGTTGAACTGCAGGAAGGCAGCCGGCTCGAAGTTCTTTTCGGGATCGAGGATGCAGATGCCGCCGCACAGGCGCACGACCGTCGCGGCCCAGCGGCCCTCGGGATGCCAGACCGTGCCGTCGGCACCGGTCAGCGTCAGCGGCGCTTCGCCGGGCAGCGAGCCTTCCTCGACGAACAGCTCGCCCATCGGCACCATTTCCCAGTCGATCTTGTTGCCCTTGGTGCCGCGAAGATTGTAGAGGCCGGTCTTCTCGTCGGGATAGATCTTCTTGATGGTGAGCGTGCCGCCCTTGATCCAGGCCTCGCGCAACTCAGGGACATTCGGCGTCCAGTCGAAGCGCAGCGCCGCCTTGACCTTCGAGGTGGTGCGATCGAAGCAGGCGGCAATATCCTTCTGGCCGTCGGTCACGAAATAGGACTGGGCGTCCTTCGGGTTGACGGTGACGTGCACGCCGAGGCCCAGCCCGGTCGTCTCCGACACGTTCTCGACCATCTGCATCTGCGTGCCGTCGTAGCGCACGCGATAGATGTTCGTGCCGCCCGGTGCATTCTCCGCCGTCACGTTGGTCGGGATGCCGTAGATCAGCGAGTTCTGGCCGCCCTGCGTCGAATTCACGAACTCGAACCCATGCGTGGGATCGGAACTCGGGAAAGCGCAGAGATGATGGCTGATCGGATTGTAGTCGCCGTAGTTCCAGTACCAGATCGAGCCCAGCACGCGATTGGAGTTGAGGTCGATCGCATAGGTGCCGCCGCCCATCTTGGTCGGCAGCAGCGCCACCCAGTTGCCGAGGCTCTGGCCCCTTATGTCGGCGCGCGAGTCGACGACTTCGCGGGTGATCGGCGACTGCTGCGCGCCGGTGCCGGCCGCGCGGATGATGCCGTTGTCCGAAGAGGAGCCACCGTTCATCGCGCTGTAGCCCAGCACGGCCACTTCGGCGGCGGCTGCGGTGCCGACGGCGACGTTCAACATCGTGCGCCGGCTCACCTTCGTCTTGACCTTGGGACTGGCCGCCTCTTCGCGGGCCTTGCGCGTCGCCTGCTCGTGCTTGGCGACGAGATAGGCCTGAAATTCTTCGCGGTCCTTCGCGAGGACCTCCTCGTTGCGCTTCAGGAACTCGTCGATCGGACTCTTCGCCGTCGGAAGGTTCGATTCCGGACCTTGTTCGAGTGGGGCGATGAGAGGCGGGACGCTTGCGTCCTGCGGCACCGTGCTCGTCGGTGTTTCTCGGGTGGGCTCAGTCATCGGCTGGTCTCCCCTTTTTTTGATGAACGAAGTCTAACCACGAGCGCTCGCAAAACGCATGTGCAATTTGCAGTCGAGGTCGCTGATTTCATCCAGCAATCCGAGTAGGCTTCCTCGCGAAGGAGATCTTCGATGGACTACGCGGTCATCATCAGCGCCATCGTGCTCGGCCTCTCCGTGCTCGCCACGGCGGCGAAGTTTCTCGACTGGTTTCTCCATTCCGATCCCAAGACGATGGTCCGCACGCTGCGCTGGATGGCGCTGCTGCTGGTGATCGTGGCGATTCCCCTGCTCGTGACGATGATCGTGCGCGAGCAGTACGCGGGCGCGATGCTGCTGGGTGCGGCGATGATCCTGGTACCGACCTTCCTGAAGTGGCGCGCGATTCTCGTTCCGCTGCGGGCGGCGTTTGCCCAGTTTCGGGGAAAGCCGCAGCCTTTTGAAATGCCGCCGGTCTGGCAGGATCCGGCGCCTCCCGATCCGCGTGCGCTGCAGCAGGCCGCGGCGCTTCTCGAGGCCTATCTCCATCGCACGGCGCCAGTTGCTTCAGCGCAACGGCACATACCTGCCCCTGCCGGCGCAGAGGATGACGAAGGCATGACGATCCGCGAGGCCCTCGACGTGCTGGGCCTCGCCCAAGGCGCCGATCTCGCCAGCGTTCACACCGCGCATCGTCGCCTGATGCGCGGCGCCGACCCCGATGCCGGCGGCTCACCCTATCTCGCGGCCAAGATCGACGAGGCGCGCGACGTCATCGTCGGCTTCCTGCGTCGCCAGGGCAAACCCGCCGAAGCTCCCGGGCGTCCGCGGCTGCTCAAGGGCTGAGGGCTGCTTCCTAGTCGCGGAAAACGGCCAGGTGGAAAGGCCGCTTCGCCGGCTCGCCGGCCACGTCGTAGGTGTGGACTTTCATCTGCATCGGATCGGCCATCAGCCCGACCGTGCAGAAGCCCGGCTCGACGGCTTCCTGTTCCGTGCTTCCGATCACGCAGGAAAAGTTGGTCTTCGCTTCCTTCTGCAAAGGCACCTTCCAGGTGATCACGTACTGGTTGGCGCCCACAAGCTCGCACTTGTCGATCATGTAACCGCGCGCGATGGAGCCGTCGGCGGCGATCACGCAGGCGAGACGCTTTTCGAATTCCGTCATATGTCGAACCCTCCCTATAGTGGCCCGTCGCGTTTAGAGGACGATGCGCGCCATGCGATTAACACGCTCGCCGCGTAGCGTCATTGCATCAAGCCTCCGGAGTTTCGTCATGTCAGAGTCAATGGTCCCCGCCTACGACCGCAGCAACGTCTTCGCCCGCATCCTGCGCGGCGAGCTGCCCTGCAAGAGGGTCCATGAGGACGAATTCTCACTGGCCTTTCACGACATCGCGCCGCTGGCCCCCATCCACGTGCTGGTGATCCCCAAGGGCGAGTATGTCAGCCAGGCCGATTTCGGCGCCAAGGCGCCGCCCGAGGAGATCGTCGGCTTCTGGCGCGCCGTCTCGAAGGTCGCGCGCGATCTCGGTCTCGATTCGGAAGGCTATCGCATCGTGGCCAATCACGGACCCAATGGCGGGCAGCTCGTGTTTCATTTCCACGTCCATATCTTCGGGGGCCGCACCATGAGCCATGCCATGGGCAGCATGCCCAGCCCGGACAAGGAAGGTTGATCCGGCGTCGCACCCTGCTGGCCGCGTCACTGCTCGCGCCCGGTGCGGCGTGGGCGCAGAAGCCGCCGCAACGGTCGCCGACCGAAAGCGGCTGGTATGCCAGAGGCAAGACCAAGGAGCGGGCGGTGCGGTTCGCCGGCACCGGCGGCGTCAGCCTGGCCGGCACCTTGCTGATGCCGCTGTTCAGCGAAATCCAGTACGTGCCGGGCATCGTGCTGGTCGCCGGCAGCGGTCCCACCGATCGCGACGGCAACAACCCGCTGGCGCCGGAGCGCATCGACCTGTTGAAGGACATTGCCGAGCTGCTGGCGCGCAACGGCATCGCCTCGCTGCGCTACGACAAGCGCGGCATCGGCCAGTCGACGCCGCGGCCGCGCGGGTCGCTGGAAGAGCAGGAAGCCTTCTTCGCCTGGGACAATTTCGTGGGCGACGTCGCGGCCGCGCATGCCGAGCTGCTACGGCACGACGAGATCAAGCCCTATGCCACCGCCCTGCTGGGCCACAGCGAGGGCGGCTTGCTGGCCCTCGCGGCCAGCCGGTCGCTGGCCGCGAAGAAGCTGCACGCGCTGGTGCTGGCCGCCACGCCGGGCCGCAAGCTCGAAGACATTCTGCGCGCGCAGATCGCACGCGGCGCGCCGCCGGCATTGCGGCTGCCGACCGACCGCGCGATCGCCACCATCCTCGAAACCGGACGCGTCCCCAGCAACCTGCCACCCGAACTGCAGCTGCTGTTCCCGATCTATGCCGGGCCTTTCCTGCGGAGCCTGCTGTCCTTCGATCCCGCGACCATGCTGGCCGAGAGCCCACTGGCCTGCCTCCTCGTGCAGGGCGGCGCCGACCGGCAGGTCGTGCCGATGGAGGACGTCCAGCCGCTGATCGATGCGCTGCGCACCCGTAACGTCTCGGGCGAAGCCGTGGTGATCCCGCAGGTCAGCCACAATCTGAAGACCGTGACCGGTCCGCTCGATCCGGGGTTCGGCGGGCCGCTCTCGCCAGCGGTCGCTGAGGCCTTGCTGAAGTGGCTGGTCGCGGCGCTGGGTGCTTGATCGTTCCTGCCGGCCGGCCGATCATCGCGCCGAGACACGGAGGCGATGACATGAGCGTTACAGTGCGGCCGGTGACCGACGCGATCGGGGCGGAGATTCTCGGCGTCGATCTGCGCAACTTCAGCGAAGAGGAGTTCGCCGCCATCGAGCGGGCCTGGTACGCGCATTCGATGATCCTGCTGCGCGGCCAGCAGCTCAGCGACGACCATCTGCTGGCCTTCAGCCGCCGCTTCGGCGAGCTCGACCCGCCGCCCAACCAGGAACGCGGCCGCATCAGCCCGCCGGGCTATCCCGACATCTATGTCGTGTCGAACGTGCTCGACACCAAGGGCGACCCGATCGGCGCCCTGGGCGACGGCGAAGCGGTCTGGCACACGGACATGAGCTATCTCGACGTGCCGCCCGACGCGTCGATGCTCTACTCGCTGGAAATCCCGCCGACCGGCGGCAACACCTGGTTCACCAGCATGCAGGCGGCCTGCGATGCCCTGCCGGCGAGTCTGCGCGCCAAGATCGAGGGCCGCCGCGTCAAGCACGACGGCACCTACAATTCCGGCGGCTTCCTGCGCAAGGGCGTGACGCCGACCGACGATCCGATGGTCGCGCCCGGCGCCTGGCATCCGGCGATCCTGCGCCACCCGGTCAACGGCCGCGCCACGCTCTATCTCGGCCGCCGCCGCAATTCCTATGTCGAGGGCTACACGAGAGCCGAATCCGACGCGCTGCTGGAGGAGCTGTGGGCGCATGTCACCCAGCCGCGCTTCATCTACCAGCATGTCTGGAAGCTGGGCGACCTCGTGATGTGGGACAACCGCTCGACCATGCACCGACGCGATCCGTTCGACAAATCGGCACGGCGCATCATGCATCGCACGCAGATCAAGGGGACGACGAAGCCGATCGCCTTCGCCGCCTGAAAAGCAAAAAGACGACAAATGAAAAAACGCCCGGAGGAAACATGCGGCGGCAGAAGAAGTTCTATGCCTGGGGTTACGCCGACGAGGACCTGACCCCGGACGAGATCCGGCCGTGGGAAGCCGAGATCGCCCAGCGCTATGGGCTCTCCGGCTTCGACGTGAAGCCGCCGCCCCGGGCCGACGAGATCGACTTGCGCAAGAGCCGGGTCGACGTGCCGGCGGCGCTGCAGGCGATGGTGCGCACCGATCACCTGACGCGGCTGGAGCACAGCTACGGCAAGGCGGGCTTCGACACGCTGCGCATGTTCATGCGCTCGGTGCCCAACCCGCCCGACGCGGTGGCCTTCCCGGAAGGCGAAGAGGACATCGTGAAGATCCTCGACTGGTGCGACCGCATCGGCGCCAAGGCCATCCCCTATGGCGGCGGCTCGTCGGTGGTGAAGGGCATCGAGCCTTCGGCCGCCTTCGACAAGGTCGTGACGATCTCGACCCGCCACATGGACAGGGTGCTGGAGGTCGATGCGGTGAGCCAGGCCGCGCGAATCCAGGGCGGCATCTACGGGCCGGCGATCGAGGACGCGCTGCGCGACACGCCGTTCACCATGCGCCACTACATGCAGGCCTATCGCTGCTCGACCCTGGGCGGCTGGATCGCCACGCGCTCGGGCGGCCACTACGCCACGCTCTACACCCACATCGACGACTTCGTGGAAAGCACGCGCGTCGTGACGCCCGAGGGAACGCTGGAAACCCGCCGCCTGCCCGGCTCCGGCGCCGGCCCCAGCCCGGACCGGATGTTCATCGGCTCCGAGGGCATTTTAGGCATCATCACCGAGGCGTGGGTGCGGCTGCGCAAGAAGCCCGCCTTCCGCGCCTCCGCCAGCGTGCGCTTCCCTGACTTCCATACCGGCGCCGATGCGGTGCGCGACATCACGCAGGCCGGCCTCTATCCCGCCAACTGCCGCCTGCTCGAGGCGCGCGAGGCGCTGCCCGGCATCCCCTGGAGCAACGAGGAGGCCGTGCTGGTGCTGGCCTTCGAATCGCCCGACCATCCGCTCGACGCCTGGATGAAGCGCGCGCTGGAGATCTGTGCCGCCCATGGCGGCGTCGCCGACGAGAGCGAAGACGACGAGAATGCGCACCGCTCCGGCGCGGCCGGCGCCTGGCGCAACAAGTTCATCCGCGCGCCGCACTATGGCGAGCATGCGGTGGCCCGCGGCATCCTGTCCTCGACCTTCGAGACCTCGATGACCTGGGAGCGCACCCGCGACTTCCACGCGAAGATCACTCGGATCACCAAGGACACCATCAAGGCGGTGACGGGCCGCGAGGGCACGGTCACCTGCCGGTTCACCCATGTCTATCCCGACGGGCCGTGTCTCTACTTCACCTTCGGCGGCCTCTTCGATCCGAAGAAGGACGCGCTGGCGCAATTCATGGAGATTCTTTCGACCTGCACCGCCGCGACGGTGGAGCATGGCGGCACGACCACGCACCACCATGCGGTGGGCCGCTTCCACCGGCCCTTCTACGACAGGCAGCGCCCCGAGCTGTTCGCCCGGGCGCTGCGCGGCGCCAAACGGGAGCTGGATCCGAAGGGGATGATGAATCCCGGCGTGCTGATCGATCCCTGACGCGAGGGCGTCAGTGCGCGGCCACGATCGACCGCGGCAGGAAGAAGAACATGACCAACACGTGACGGACGAGCAGCAGCGCGCCCACGCCCACGCAGATCAGGCCGGCGGCGACGAGATAGTCGTCGACCTCGCCGGTGTAGATGATCGTGTTAGGAATCTTGATCAGTTCGATGCAGATTTCGGCCATCAGGCCGATGCAGAGCTGGCCGACGCCGTAATTGTGACAGACGTGATCGACCGCCAGCTGCCACTGTTCGTTCTGCGCTTCCCCCAGACCAAAGATATCGCGCAGGCTCTTGCGTTCTTCGAGGACGACGCCCCAGCCGATCATGATGATGCCGATGCCGGTGACGATATCCATCTCCTCCTTCATGTCTGGTTTGACCCAGAGTACCTTGGAGACCTCGAACAGACTGATGAACATCGGGATACTGATCAGGAGCGAGACGAGTCCGATCGTGTATCGCGCCGTCAGAAAAAGCATGAGCGGACGAAACATGGTAGGGGCCTTTGCAGCAATATCGCCAGCCGGGTGGCAGCCGTGTTCGCACAACCTAGTCGAGCGGCCGGTTCGGGAGCAATCACTGATGCTGCACTTGCGCTGAACCCACATTCTCACTGATAGCGGACCCATGATCGACTGGCTGTACTCACTTCCCGAGACCCTCGTGCTGGTGGCCGGCGCGCTCGTGATGGCGGGCGCGATTCTCGGTTTGCCGTCGCTGGTGCATCGGCTGCCCTATCTCCGGACCAGCAACGAGAACAACGACTTCGTGCTGCGCATGCAGGCCACGCTCTTCACCATGACGAGCCTGGTGCTGGCCTTCACCCTGGTCGAGGCGGAGAGCAATTTCCGCAAGGCCGATTCGCTGGTGGCGAACGAGGCGTCGCAGATCAACCGGCTCGACCGGCTGCTCAACCGCTATGGTGACGAATCGGTTACGGAACTCCGGCTCAACCTGCTGGCCTATGCGAAGGCGATCGTCGACGACGAATGGCCGGCGATGCTGCGCGGCGCCCGCAGCGACAAGGTTCGCCTGGCCTTTGCGCCGCTGTCGCGCGGCATCTTCGAGATCGAGCCCCGGCCCGGCCGCGAAACGACGATCTATGCCGAGATCCTGCGATCCTTCGACTCGATTGCGGAGTCGCGCGACGCCCGGCTCAACGCCGTCTCGCTGTCGTTGCCCGCACCTTACTGGCAGGTCGTGCTGTTCGCCGTTCTCATGCTGTTGTTCATCACCAGCACCCTCCAGCGCAGCACCTTCCGCGCCTATGTGCTCTCGGCGCAGATGGCCGTGATGGGCGCCTTCATCGGCTTCGTATTCATCATGGACCAGCCCTTCAAGGGCCAGACCGCGGTGGACGCCCAGCCGCTGCGGCAGGCGATCATCCTGATGGAGAACCGCGACCGGTAGCATCCAAGGGCTCGCGTCAGGCCGCCAGCATCGATCGCGTCTGCGGCCGGCGATAGCTCAAGGCTTCGGCGATGTGGAGGCGGCGCACGGCGTCGGAACCGTCGAGGTCGGCCAGCGTGCGCGCGACCCGGAGCGTGCGGTGCCAGGCGCGGGCGGAGAGGCCGAGGCGTTCGGCGGCGCGGGCCAGTAGCGCGCGGCCCTCGGCGTCGGGTTCGGCGATGGCGGCCAGCAGGGCGCCGTCGGTGTCGGCGTTGCAGCGCGGCTTGGACCAGTTGCGGGCCCGGTCCGCCAGCAGACCCGCGCCCGGATCGGCTTCGATGGCGACCAGCTTTCCCTTCTTGTCGAGTTGGGCCAGCCGCTCGCGCTGGACGGTGCGGGCCGCGGCGACGCGGGCGGCGATGTCAGCCGAGATTTCGGCCGGCGGCGGCAGCGCGAGATCGGCCGCAGAAACCGCGGGCACCTCGATGGTGAGGTCGATGCGGTCGAGCAGCGGGCCCGAGAGCTTGGCCTGATAGTCGGCGCCGCAGCGGGGCCCGCGGGCGCAGGCGCGGTTCGGATCCATCAGATGGCCGCAGCGGCAGGGATTCATGGCGGCCACGAGCTGGAAGCGCGCCGGATAGGTGACGTGGGCGTTGGCCCGCGCCACCGTCACGCGGCCGCTCTCCAGCGGCTGGCGCAGGGCTTCGAGCGTCGCGCGGTTGAACTCCGGCAGCTCGTCGAGGAACAGCACGCCATGGTGGGCCAGCGAGACCTCGCCGGGCTTGACCCGCGTGCCACCGCCGATCAGCGCCGGTAGCGTCGCCGAATGGTGCGGGTCGCGGAAGGTGCGGCGGCGGCTCAACCGTCCCTCGCCCAGGTCGCCGGCCAGCGAGCGCACCATCGAGGCTTCCAGCGCCTCCTCCGCGTCGAGCGGCGGCAGCAGGCCGGGCAGGCGTGCCGCCAGCATCGACTTGCCCGAGCCCGGCGGCCCGATCATCAAGAGGTTATGTCCGCCGGCGGCCGCGATCTCGAGCACCCGCTTGGCGCTCTCCTGCCCCTTGATCTCGCTGAGGTCGGGATAGGCCGCGCGATCGTCCGCCATCAGCGCCTCGGGCGCCGGCAGGGTCTGTTGCCCGCGCAGATGGTTGATCAGGGCGAGCAGCGAAGGCGCGGCGATGATCGGCGGCCGTTCGGTGTCCGGGAGGGAATCGAAGCCGCCCCAAGCGGCCTCGCCCCCGCAGACGGAAGGGCAGATCACCCCGCGCCCCGCCGCCTGGGCGGCAATCGCCGCCGGCAGCACGCCGGGCACCCGGCAGAGCGAGCCGTCAAGTGCCAGCTCGCCCAGCACCACGAACCCCTCGACGCTCTCGCGCGGCAGCACCCCCAGCGCCGCCAGCAGCCCCAGCGCGATCGGCAGGTCATAGTGGCTGCCCTCCTTGGCGAGGTCGGCCGGCGACAGGTTCACGGTGATGCGCTGCGGCGGCAGGGCCAGCCCCAGCGCCCGAAAGCAGGCCCGCACCCGCTCGCGGCTCTCGCCCACCGCCTTGTCCGCCAGCCCGACCACGGCGAAGGCGATGGTGCCGGGCGCCACCAGCACCTGCACATCGACCGGCAGGACATCGATCCCCTGAAACGCCACCGTCCGAACCGTCGCCTGCATGTCCTGCTCCCGTCCTGTGCCGGGAACAATTAAAGAACGCACAGCATATTAGTAAAGCACGCAACGGTTGCATATTGCTGTGCGGCGCTCCTGGCGCATCCCCGGCCTTCAGCCGGCCGCGACCCGTGCTAGGTTCCGCCCGCAAACGCGGGAGAGTTTCGTGACGGCCAAGCAGAAGATCGACGACCTCAATTTCACGCCGCCGGCGGCGATCACCGACCTGGCCGCCAGGGTGAAGGACTTCGTCAAAGACAAGATCATCCCCTACGAGACCGATCCGCGCTGGACGGCGCACGGGCCGACCGACGAACTGCGGATCGAGATGAACGAGCTGGCGAAGGCCGCCGGCGTGTTCGCGCCGCAGGTGCCCAAGGAATATGGCGGCCAGGCGCTGAGCCAGGTCGGGCGCGCCCATGTCTTCGAGGCGGCGGGCTATTCGATCCTGGGGCCGACGGCGATCCATTGCGCCTCGCCCGACGAGGGCAACATCCACCTGCTCGACGTCGTGGCCCGGCCCGACCAGCGCGAGCACTTCCTGAAGCGCATGGCGACGGGCCAGATCCGCTCGATCTTCTGCATGACCGAGCCCGGCGGCGCCGGCTCCGACCCCAGCCTGATGACGACGACGGCCCGGCTGGAAGGCAACGAGTGGGTGATCAACGGCCGCAAGTGGCTGATCACGGGAGCTGACGGTGCGGGCTGCGCCATCATCATGGCCAGGAACGACGGCGGCCCGATGGACGGCCACGCCACCATGTTCCTGGCCGACCTGCCCGATCCCGCCATCCGCCTCGAGCGCACGCTCGACACGATGGATTCCTCCTTCACCGGCGGCCATGGCGT
Organism: Reyranella sp.; assembly: GCF_965249915.1. Lineage (GTDB taxonomy): Bacteria > Pseudomonadota > Alphaproteobacteria > Reyranellales > Reyranellaceae > Reyranella. Next base: position 5,094,636 of record NZ_OZ252257.1, on the reverse strand, counting down.
GATCGAGATCAAGAACCTGCGCCTGCCGGCCGACGCCGTGCTGGGCGAGATCGGCAAGGGCTTCCGCTACGCCCAGGTCCGGCTCGCGCCGGCGCGTCTCAGCCACTGCATGCGCTGGCTGGGCGCGGCGGTTCGCGCGCAGGACATCGCCACGGAGTATGCGCGCCATCGCGTCGCCTTCGGCAAGACGCTGGGCGAGCACCAGGGCGTGTCGTTCATGCTGGCCGACAATCTGATGGACATGAACCAGGCGCGGCTGTCGATCTGGCACACCGCCTGGCTGCTCGACCAGGGCGAGCGCGCCTCGAACGAAAGCTCGATGTCCAAGGTGATCTGCTCGGAAGCCTATTTCCGCGTCGCCGACCGCTGCATGCAGATCCTGGGCGGGCTCGGCATCACCCGCGACACGGTGGTCGAGCGCTTCTTCCGCGACTCGCGTGCCTTCCGCATCTACGATGGCCCGTCCGAGGTCCATCGCTGGGCACTGGGCGCACGCATCGTTTCGGGGAAGATGTAGGACGGAGACCATGAACGCGACGACACCGGCTGACTCACTCGCAGCACGTCGCGACCGCGCTTTCGGCGCCGGCTCGCCCCTCTTCTACAGCACGCCCCTGCACATCGTGCGGGGCCAGGGGGTCGAGCTGTTCGACCCCGAGGGGCGGCGCTACGTCGACATGTACAACAACGTGCCCTGCGTCGGTCACGCCAATCCCCACGTCGCCGAGGCGATGGCGCGCCAGCAGTCGACGCTCAACGTCCACAGCCGCTACCTGCACGAAGGGATCGTTTCCTTCGCCGAGCGGCTCGCGGCGCTGCACGGGCCCGAGATCGAGAGCGTGATCTTCTCCTGCTCCGGCACCGAGGCCAACGAGGTGGCACTGCGCATGACGCGCATGGCCACCGGCAAGGCGGGCATCGTCTGCACCAACGCCACCTATCACGGCAACAGCGAGGCGGTCGGCAAGATGACGCGCATCGGCAACGGCCAGAACACCGCCGGCGACGTGCGCGCGATCCCCTTCCCCGAGATGCTGCGCCCGCTGGTGCCCGGCGCCGGCGAGGACGAACTGTGCGAGGCCTATCTCGACCGGCTGCGGCAGGTCATCCGCAGCTTCGAGGAGGACGGCACCGGCTTCGCCGGCCTGATCGTCTGCTCGATCTTCGCCAACGAGGGCCTGCCCGACGTGCCGCGGGGCTTCATGGCGCGCGCCACGGAGATCGTGCACGCGGCCGGCGGCCTGGTGATCGCCGACGAGGTCCAGGCCGGCTACTGCCGCAGCGGCGTCTGGTGGGGCTACGACGTTCTGGGCTTCACGCCCGACATCGTCGTCACCGGCAAGCCGATGGGCAACGGGCTGCCGCTGGCCGCCACCGCCGCGAGCCGCAAGCTGATCGAGACCTTCCGGGCCGCCACGCGCTACTTCAACACCTTCGCCTCGAGCCCGCTGCAGGCGGCGGTCGGCATGGCGGTGATCGACGTCATCGAGCGCGACCGCCTGGCCGAAAACGTCGCCGCTGTGGGCGCGTTCCTGAAATCGGCGCTGGCCGAGCGCAAGGGCCGCTTCGCCTCGATCCTCGACGTGCGCGGCCATGGGCTGTTCATCGGCGTCGAGATCGCCAAGACCGACACCGCGCGCGAGCCCGACATGGACAAGGCGGTCGACATCATCAACCGCCTGAAGGATCGCGGCTTCCTGACCAGCAATGCCGGCGCCTACCGGAACGTCGTGAAGATCCGGCCGCCGCTGGTCTTCCAGAAGAGCCATGCGGAAGAATTCCTCACCGCCTTCGACGCGACGATGGCGGAAGTCGACGGCTAGCCCTCGATGGACAACGAGACCGTCGACCGAACATTCACGCCGGCTGCCCGCGCCGCCCTGAAGGCCTTTCCGATCGACGCGCAGGACCTGACCCTGGTGTCGCTCTCCGAGAACGTGACGTTCCGGGTGACCGACGGCCGCGATGGAAGGGCTTACGTCTTTCGCCTGCACCGGCCGGGCTATCACACGCTCGAGGAGCTGATCTCCGAACGGGCCTGGATCCGGGCCCTCGCCGAAGCCGGCATCGACGTCCCCGACGCCGTGATGACGCGCGACGGCCAGGACTATGTGCCGGTGACGATCCCCGCCACCGGCGAGCAGCGCTTCGCCGGCCTGGCGAGCTGGACGGAAGGCCGCCTTCTCTCCGACGTGCTGGCCGAGACCGCCGACCAGAAGCGTGTCGAGGAGTCCTTCAGACAGCTCGGCGCCATCACGGCAGCGATGCACCTGCAGGCCAGCGCCTGGCAGCCGCCTTCGGGGTTCAAGCGCCACGCGCTCGACAGCGACGGGCTGATGGGGATGGCGCCTCACTGGGGAGAATTCTGGGAGCATCGCTCGCTCTCGGCCGCCGAGCGGCGCCTTCTCCTCGATGTACGCCAGCATATGCATGACCTGCTGAGCCGCCTGAGCCAGGACTCGTCTGCTTACAGCTTGATCCACGCCGACATGCACCCGGGCAATATCGTGGTCGACGGCGACCTGCTCACCGTCATCGACTTCGACGACGCAGGCTATGGCTGGCATCAGTACGACATCGCCACCGCGCTCACGCACTGGCAGACCAAGCCGAATGCCGCCGAGATCGAACGCGCCTTCCTGGCCGGCTATCGCGCCACCCGCCCCGTCCCCGACGAAGCCTTGAGCCTGATCGCGGAGTTCCGGCTGATCCGCTGGATGGCGACGATCGGCTGGTTCCACCAGCGCCCCGAACTCAACCGCCCGCCGGCGGTGTTCGAGGAACGAAAAGCCTGGGTGCTGGAACAGTGCGCGGCGCTGCAGCGGTTTTAAGCAGGCATCAGATAGAATTCACAATAACGACCTCATGCTGAGGAGGCCCGAAGGGCCGTCTCGAAGCATGGGCTACACACACCCGACCTGTTGCCCATCCTTCGAGACGCACGCCTCCGGCGCGCTCCTCAGGATGAGGTGGTGCGGGTAGGCTTGAAGTGGAGAGCCTCTACGAGTGCAGATGACAGGCGACGGCTCTTCCGTCGTCCATCTCCTTCAGCGGCGGATCGACCGCCTTGCAGACATCCATCGCCCGGGGGCAGCGCGTGTGGAAGCGGCAGCCGGGCGGCGGGCGCATGGCGCTGGGGATTTCGCCGGCGATGATGTCGGCGCCGCGTGCGGCTTCGAGTTCGGGATCGGCTATCGGCACGGCGGCGAGCAACGCCTGCGTATAAGGATGCAGCGGGTCCTTGTAGAGCTGGACGCGTGTGGCGATCTCGGCGACGCGGCCGAGATACATCACGGCGATACGGTCGCTGATATGGCGCACGACGCTGAGATCGTGGGCAATGAAGATGTAGGTGAGGCCGAGCCGCTCCTGCAGCTCCATGAACAGGTTCACGACCTGCGCCTGGATCGACACGTCGAGCGCCGACACCGGCTCGTCGCAGATCAACAGCGTGGGTTCGAGGGCCAGCGCCCGGGCGATGCCGATGCGCTGGCGCTGGCCGCCGGAGAATTCATGCGGATAGCGTTCGGCCATGTCGGGCAGCAGGCCCACCATCCGCAGGAGGTCGGCAACGCGGGCGCGGTACTTGTCCTGGTCGGACGCCATGCCGTGAACGACCAGAGGTTCGCCCACGATGTCGGCCACCTTCATGCGCGGATTCAGCGAGCCGTAGGGATCCTGGTAGACCATCTGCATGCGCCGCCGGATCGGCCGCATGCGCTTGCGGTCATAGCGCGTGATGTCCTCGCCTTCGAACTCGATCCTGCCGTCCGTGACGTCGAGCATACGCAGGATGGCGAGACCGGTCGTGGATTTGCCGCAGCCGGATTCGCCGACCAGCCCCAGCGTCTCGCCGCGCGCCACGCTGAAGCTCACGCCGTCGACGGCCTTCACCGTGCCGACCTGCTTGCGCAGGATGGCGCCCGCCGTAATCGGGAAATGGATCTTCAGGCCCTCGACCTTGAGAACCGTGTCCGGGCGAACGGCGTCAGGCGGCGAGGCGGTCATGGAAGAAACACGCTGAATGATGGTTGGGAGCGCTTTCGACCAGCGGCGGCCGCTCGGCGCGGCAGCGATCGGTCGCCTCCTTGCAGCGCGGCGCGAAGGCGCAGCCGGGCGGCAGGGTCGCGAGATCGGGCGGCTGGCCGTCGATCGGGACCAGCGGTCGGTCGGTATCGCCGTCGAGGCGGGGCACCGAGGCCATGAGCCCGCGCGTATAGGGATGGCGCGGCGTCTTGTAGAGCTGGCGTGCCGGCGCGCTCTCGATGATGCGGCCGCCGTACATCACCACGACCCGATCGGCATAGCGCGCCACGACGCCAAGATCGTGCGTGATCAGGATCATCGCCGAGTTGGCCTCGCGCGTGAGTTCCTTGAGCAGCGCCAGGATCTGCGCCTGCACCGTGACGTCGAGCGCCGTCGTCGGCTCGTCGGCGATGATGAGCTGCGGCTGGCAGGCCAGCGCCATGGCGATCATGACCCGCTGGCGCATGCCGCCGGAATACTGGTGCGGATAGGACGAGAGCCGGCTGCGCCCATCGGGAATGCGGACCTTGCCCAGAAGCTCGGCGGCCTTGTCGAGCGCCTTGGCCCACACCGTCTTGCGGTGCAGGTTGATCGGCTCGCCGACCTGCATGCCGACGGTCAGCGCCGGATTGAGCGAACTCATCGGCTCCTGGAAGATCATAGCGATGCGGTCGCCGCGGATGGCGCGGATGCCGGCATCGTCGAGCTTCAGCAGGTCGCGGCCCTCGAAGAGGATCTCGCCCTCTTCGATCTTGCCGGGTGGATCGGGGATCAGGCGCAGGATCGACAGCGCGGTCACGCTCTTGCCCGAGCCCGACTCCCCCACGATCGCCAGCGTCTCGCCGGCGGCCACGTCGAACGACACGCCATCGACCGCCCGCACCGTGCCGCGTTCGGTGCGGAACCGCGTCGAGAGATTGCGGACGCTGAGGAGTGGAGCGGTCATGGGCCGGGGGCGCGCCACTGCCGTGGCGCGTCATGTGTTGGATCGAGAACGATCGCGCCACGGGAGTGGCGCGCCCCCAGCGAAGGCATCACTTGCCCATCGACTTCTTGAGGTCCTGGTCGACCCACATGCGGGCGTAGATCGGGCCCGGTCGGACCGCACCGGCGCGCAGCTCGCCGTTATAGCCCTTCACCCACGGCCACCACGCCGTATAGATGTAGGGCGTCGGCAGCCAGATGTACGGAGCCTTGTCGAGGATCTCGCGGGTCATCTCCTTGATCATCGCCTGGCGCTTGGCCTCGTCCCTTTCGAGGTACATGTCGGCCACCTTCTTGTCGAAGGCCGGGTCGGAATATTGCGACGGATTCCACACCTCCTTGGTGACGAAGCTCTTGCGGATCGTCGTCGTCGGATTGGTGTGGCCGTTGTTCATGAAGTAACCGGCGGCGTTGGTCTTGGTCGTCATCGCCGAGAGGAAGGCCGCATATTCCATCGGCTGGATCTCGAGCTTGACGCCCACCGCCTCGAGATAGGCGGAGACCAGCGGCAGCAGATCCATGTGGTCCGGGTTGCAGGAGCAGACTTGGACCTTGAAGCTGAAGCCCTTGGGATAGCCCGCCTCGGCCAGCAGCTTCTTGGCCTTGTCGGGATTGAAGGCGTACAGCTCGCGCACCGATTCCGGCATCGCCTCCAGCGGCTCATAGTAGCCGAGGTAGTCGGGGTGCTGCGGATACGCGAACAGCTCGGCGTTGCCGCCGTAATAGGCCTTCACGATCTCCTGCTTGTTCACCGCCATGTTCAGCGCGCGGCGCACGCGGATGTCGTCGAACGGCTTGGTGTCCACCCTCATCGCCAGGAACTGCCCGCTCATGCCGAGCCAGCGCGACCATTTGAGCTGCGGCGTCGTCTTCTTGAGATCGTCGGCGGCGCTCCAGCGGATGTTCTCCAGCAGGTCGAGCTTGGCCGTGCGCAGCGCCGTCAGGTAGGTCGCCTCGTCCTTGATCGTGCGGAAGACGACCTTGTCGAGGAACGGCAGCTTGTATTCCTCGCCGCCGATCTTCGTCTTGTCCCAATAGATGGCGTTCTTCGTATAGGTGTTGGAGCTGCCCTGGACGAAATCGCTCAGCACGAACGGGCCGGTGCCGTTCACGTTCTTCCAGTTGGTGGCGCCGGCATCGGCCACTTCCTTGGGCGTGATGGTCGAGTAGTAGCCCCAGCCGAAGCGATAGTCCCATTCGGCGTTGAAGTACTTGAAGGTGAACACGACCGTGTACTTGCCGGTCGCCTCGACCTTCTCGACATGGTCGAAATAGCCCGCGATCTTCTTGGGGCTGGTGGCCAGGCGATTGAAGGCGAAGACGACATCCTCGGCCGTCAGCTCGCGCTCCTTCATGACGCCCGGCTTCTCCGGAAACATCACGCCCTTGCGCAGGTCGATCGTGAGCCTGAGCGGATCGTCGCTCCACACCCACTTCTCGGCGAGCTCGCCGCGGATCGCGTCCGACGGCAGCCAGGCATCGGCGTAGAAGGGATACTTGCCGCCATTCTGCTTGCTCTGGGAGAGATCGGCGGCGAAGAGCTGTTCGTAGAACTGGCCGGTGTCGTGGTTCAGCTTCCAGTTCCAGTCGGCCGGATCGAAGGACAGCGCCGACAGCGTCACGTAGACCGTGCCGACCTCCAGGGTGCCGCCGTACTTCGGCTTGTCCTGCGCCATTACCGGCGAGGCCAGGAGCGCGAGCGCCGTTGCGCCGCCCAGCAGCGCCCTTCCCAGTTTCTTGATCATCGCTTCCTCCCGTTTTCTTTTCTTCGTCTCAGCGCGAGCCCCGCATGCGCGGATCGAGCAGATCGCGCAGGGCATCGCCGAACATGTTGGTGGCATAGACGACGACCGTCAGGCAGAGGCCCGGCGCGAGCGCGAGCCACGGTCCCTGCAGCATGAAGGTGCGCCCGCTGCCCGACAGCAGGCCGCCCCAGGTCGGCGCCGGCGGCGGCACGCCGAGGCCGAGGAAGGACAGGCCCGATTCGGCCAGGATCACCGTGCCCACGCGGGTGGTGAAGAGCACGATCACCGGCGCCATGACGTTGGGCAGGATGTGGCGCCACAGGATGCGAAAGGTAGATGCGCCAGTCGATTGCGCGGCATGGACGTACATGTTCTCGCGCACCGAGACGACGGCGCCGCGGATGATGCGCGACCCGGCAATGCCCAGGAGCAGCCCCAGGGTCACGATGATCTGCGGCATGCCGGGGCCGACGACGGAAACGACCACGATCAGGATGATGAGGTCGGGGAAACTCATCCAGGCATCGACGAAGCGCTGCAGCACGAGATCGAACTTGCCGCCGAGATAGCCCGAGACGATGCCCAAAAATACGGAGATGACCGTCGCGATGCCGGCGGCACAGAAGCCGATGATGACCGAGAGCTGGGCGCCGTAGAGGCAGCGTGAAAGCATGTCGCGGCCGAGATTGTCGGTGCCGAAGGGAAAGGCCCAGGACGGCGGCTTCAAGCGGTTCAGCGGCGCGATCTGGTTCATGCCGTAGGGCGCCAGCGCGTCGGCGAATATCCCGCAGAACAGGAACAGCACGAACACGACCGCACCGGCGGCGCCCAGCGGCTTTTCCCGGAAGAGGCGGCCGATGAAGTGCAAGACCGGGCCGCGCCTTCGACGCGGCGGGACGACGGCGGTGGTTTCCGCGACGGAGGCCATCAGCGGTACCTCACCTTGGGATCGAGCAGGCCGTAGCTCAGGTCGACGAGCAGGTTGATGCACATGACGGCCACGCCGACGATCAGGAAGACGCCGGTGATGACCGGATAGTCGCGCTGGCTGACGGCATCGAGCAGCAGCAGACCCATGCCGGGAATGACGAAGATCTGCTCCATGATGACGGCCCCGCCGATCAGCAGCGGCGCCTGCAGGCCGATCAGGGTCACCACGGGAATCAGCGCGTTGCGCAGCGCATGGCGCGCCACCACCAGTTTCTCACCGAGTCCCTTGGCCCAGGCCGTGCGGATGAAATCCTGGCGCAGCACTTCGAGCATCATGGTGCGCGTGAGCCGCATGGTGATCGCCGACAGGGCGCAGCCCAGGATGATCGACGGGATGATCATCTGGCTGAGGTTGCCCCACGGATCCTTGGCGAAGGGCACGAACTGGATGGGCGGCGACCAGCCCCACCAGATCGACGGGAAGACCATCACCATGGTGCCCAGCCAGAAGCTGGGCACCGCCAGCATCAGGATGGAGAAGGAGCGCGCGACATAGTCGCCGGGCGTGTCCTGGCGGACCGCCGAATAGACGCCGATCGGAATCGCCACCGAAAGGCCCACGATCAGCGCCATCAGGCCCAGTTCGAAGGTCACGGGCAGGCGCTGCAGGAGCTGCTCGCTGACCGGCGTGTTCTGCCAGAGCGAGCGGCCGAAATCGCCGTGAAACAGGATGGCGCCGACCCAGCGGCCGTACTGCAGCCACATCGGCTGATCGAGGCCGAGCGCCCTCTCGAGTTGCTCGCGGCCCATTTTCGAGGCCGCGATATCGTTCTGGCTCAGCATGAGGTCGATGACGTCGCCGGGGATCATCCGGACCGTCACGAAGACGATGAGGCTCGCGAAGAACAGCGTCGGAATGAGTGCCAGGACGCGGCGCACGATATAGGCCTGCATCAACGGTTCCCGTCGGGAATACCGAAGGAACCGGCAGAAACCGCCAGTCTGGGCCGATCCTGTAAGGGCCTGGTCCGCACGCACGGATCAAGCGCGCACAGGGGTGCTATTTGGCTCACCCTGTCCATCCTCCCGCAAAGACGCTTCCTCAGTCGCCCGTTCATGCGAGCGATCATGTTGGTGATAAGCTGCCGGGATTGCAGGCGGACTGTCAATTAAAACGGATGATCACCGCAACGCATGATCGCCCCTTTCGGCGGATCGCCGTTCAGGGTCCGTCGAGCAGCTTCTTCAGGCGGGCGGCGATCAAATCCGTGGTGACGGCCGAAGGATGGCCGTCATGCGGGATCAGCAGTTTCCCCACATCCGTACCGAAGGTGGCGGCGGACTCGCCCAGCATCGGCGCGCCGAGCTTGCGCAGGCGCACGAGCGTTTCGACCAGTTGCGGCTGCGCGACCTTCGAATCGCCGTAGCGTTCCCGGGTCTGCTCGTCGGGCCAGGAATAGAGGATGACGAGGGGCGCCCCGAACTTCTCGCGCGCGTCGGCCTGCAGCTTCGCCATCATCGCGAGGAACAGCTCGATCTGCTCTTCCTGGCGCTGGCGCTGGCCGATCGCGTCTATGAAGGCGAAGTGCTGGCCGAGCAGGTAGTGCAGGCCGGCGAGGGGATCGCGCCAGCGATGCTCGTTGAAGGTGCCGGTGTAGCGCAGCTTGCCGTTCTCCAGCACGTAGCGCGGCGAGGAGCCGAGCCACGACCCGTCGCCCGTCACGCGCTGCAGGTGCGCCGGGATGATCCAGGTCACCACCGCCTTCACCTTGCGGTCGGTGTAGCGGTCGAGGAGGCCCGCCTCGAAGGCGCGGACGAGATGGTTGGGTCCGTAGCCGGGCACGCCGAGATTGACGCTGCGGACGGCGGGCGCATTCTGTTTCGTGAATTGCGACGGCATCGTCTCGTCGTCGCGCAGCCCCTGCCCGAAGATGAACGAATCGCCGATGAACAGATAGGTGTCGGTCGCGTCCGGCGCAGGCGGCGTCACGCGCGCGGCGGCGGCATCGAAATGATAGGTCTGGCGATAGACGAGCTCGGAGCCCCAGGTGGCGGTGGCGATCACTTCGGTGTCGGGTTTCGGACGGAAGCCCAGGATCGGGTCGGGCGGCGGCCACCATTGGGGAATCGTGCGGGTCACGACCCCCATGTTCATGGCCTTCGGCGAGAGCAGGCCGGCGAACAGGTCGAGCGCCACCAGGCTGAGCGCCAGCGCGGTCGCCAGAAGCGCGCCGCTGCGCCAGCGATTGCCGCGCAAGGTGACGACGCCCACGATGCCGAGCAGGGCGGCGGCAACGCAGGCCCAGAGGGCCGACTGCAGCCCGAGCCCGATCCCGAGGATCACGAACAAGAAGGCGCCTACCAGCCAGAAATTACGAAACCTGCCGGCCATTGACCTGAAAGCTTTCTCCCCGGATAGGCTGGGTGTAGGCGTTCGAAAGGAAAAACTCAATGAGCGGACCATTGCCGTTGCAGGGCCTGCGGGTCCTCGACCTGGCCAGCTTCATCGCCGCCCCCGTCGCCACGACGGTGATGGGGGATTACGGCGCCGAGGTCATCAAGATCGAACCGCCCGGCGAGGGCGATCCGCAGCGCAAGCTGGGCCAGGCCCATTCGATTCCACAGCATCCGGTAAATTTCTGCTGGCACATGACCAACCGCAACAAGCGCTCGGTCGTGCTCGACCTCAAGAACCCGCTGGGACGCGAGGCGTTCGACCGGCTGGTGGCGACGGCCGACGTGATGGTGGTGAATTTTCCGCTCAAGGTCCGCGAGCGGCTGCGCATGCGTTACGCCGACGTGAAGCCCGCCAACCCGCGCCTGATCTATGCCTCCCTGACCGGCTACGGCGAGCAGGGTCCGGACGCCGACCAGCCGGGTTTCGACTCGACCGCCTTTTTCGCCCGCTCCGGCCTGCTGGATGCATTGACCTACGAGGGTGGGCCGCCGGCTTTCTCTCTGCCCGCGCAGGGCGACCAGATGGCCGGCATGAACCTCTTTGCAGCCATTTCGATGGCGCTGCTCCACCGCGAGCGCACGGGCGAAGGCAGCGAGGTCGGCACGTCGCTGCATGCGAGCGGCCTGTGGTCGAACGCGATCCTGGCCCAGGGCGCCCTGCTCGGCGCCTATGTCGCGCCGCGCCCGCCGCGCACCAAGCCGCGCAGCGCGCTGGCCAACCAGTACCGCACCGCCGACGGACGCTGGATCCAGCTCACGATCGTGCGCGAAGACAAGCTCTGGCCCGAACTCTGCCAGGCGCTGGAACGCACCGACCTGATGGACGACCCGCGCTTCGAGACCACCGAGAAACGCCGCGCCCACGCCACCGACCTAGCGGCGATCCTCGATCCCGTCTTCGCCGGCCGTCCCTGGCTCGAATGGAAGGAGCGGTTGCGCCGGCACGAGATCACCTTCGGCCTGCTGGGCGTCCTGCGCGACGTGCCCGACGACGAACAGGCCGTCGCCAACGGCGCGGTCGTGCCGACCCGTCAGGACGACATGCCGCGCGCCATCTCCGCGCCGATCCGGATGTCGTTTGCCCCCGAACCGGCCGCACCCGGTGCCGGCCCGGAACACGGCGCCCACACCGACGAGGTGCTGCGCGAGCTGGGCTACGACCAGCAGGGTCTCGACCGGCTTCGCGGCGCCGGCGCGCTGGGCTGAACGACGGGCCTAGTGTCGGCCGCACGCGGCGGTCGACCGCGGCGCGCCTGCGACATTGCGCGGGGAGCTTGCGCTTGAGGGGCTGGGCGCGCGGCCGGTAGAATAAGGACATGGATCGCACGGGCCCCGTCACCGGCAGGCGCGCGGTCGCGTTCGCCGCGGCCCTGTTCGCGATCACGCTCAATTTCTTCCAGCCGCTCGCTCATGCCGCCCTGCTGCGGGATGGCGGACCGATGGCAGCGGCCCGCGCCTGGGGTGTGTTCTGCCTGCCGGCCGCCGAGGACGATGCAGGCAAGGGGTCAATCCCGGACGCCGGGAAGATCCATGAATGCTGCCTCGGCCTCGCGCACGCGACGGCGATGGTCGGCCCTTCGACGATCTTCACAGTCGAACCGCCGGTCGTCCGCTCGCCATCCGTCATGGCCGCCGCCCCGGTCGGCACGGTCGGCATCCGCGACGGCCCCCTCCAGGCCCGAGCCCCTCCCCACATCGCCTGAGTCCGCCACCGCGGGCCGCCTGCGCGTGCCCGCAATGCTGCCTGCGGCATCATCACGACCTGCCCGGCGAAAGCCGTTCGGAGGGGCGGTCCGTCGATGCCGAGTGCTTCCTTCATTTCAAGATCTCCCAAGGAGAAACCATGTCATCCCTCGACCGCTATCGCGGTGCCGCTTTCGGCATCACCATCGCCATCAACACCGGCTTGTGCATCCTGATCGGCTTTCTCGTCGGCGGGCTGCGCGGCGCCCAGATCGGCGTGCTGCTCGGCATCGGCATCGGAGTCCTGCCGGCCGCCCTGCGCATCGCCAGGCGCCTGCTCGCCGATCCCCATGGCCTGCCGCGCCTCGTCGGACGCGCCATCGCCTCCGCCGCCCTGGCAGCCGGCGCCGCCGCGGTACGCATGCTGGGCGGCATCACGAAGCCCATCGCCGCCCTGCTGCGCGGGCCGCTGCTCCTCGTGCGCTTCGCCCTCGAAATCGCCGCGGGCGTGCTGGGGCAGGTACTGGCCGCCATCGGCCGCATCGTCGCCACGCCGCTCGGCCTCGCCAACATGGCAGCGCTGGCCGTGATCGCCGTCAACGTCGCCGGCCTCGAATTCGCGGGCCCCATCGCCTTCCTCGGGCTCGGCATGCTGATCCTCGTGCTCATCGTCAGCGAGAGCGAGGCCGATCTCGAGAGACAGGACCGCCCGATCAGGTGACCCGTCGCTTGGCGAGCTTGCGGGCCAGTGTGCGGTGGTGCAGGCCGAGGCGGCGCGCCGTCTCTGAGACGTTGAAGTCGGTGTCGGCCAGCATCTCGTGGATGCGCTCCCATTCCAGGGTCTTGAGCGAGGTCGGCCGTGTGCCGAGTGGCACCGCGGCGTTGCCGTCGCCGCGCGCGAAGGCCGCCTCGATGTCGTCGGCATTGGACGGCTTGGCGAGATAGTGGCAGGCGCCGAGCTTGATCGCCTCGACGGCGGTCGAGATGCTGGCGAACCCCGTCAGCACGACGATGCGCATGGACGGGTCGAGGGCCGCGAGACGTCGGACGCAATGCAGGCCGGAATCGCCGCCGAGCTTGAGGTCGACGATGGCAAAGTCCGGCAGGAAGTCGCGCAACGCCTCGTCGAGCGCCTCCGCGGTCGCGCAGGCGCGCACCTCGTAGGCCCGGCGCTCGAAGGAGCGGCGCATCGCGCGCGCGAAGGCCGGGTCGTCGTCGACGATCAGCAGGCGCGGCCTATCCGCCATGGCGCGACTCCAGCGCGAGACGGGCGAGCGGCAGGCGCAAGACGACACGCGCGCCGCCACCCGCGCGGTTCTGCGCCCTGACCTCGCCGCCCAGCTTGCGCACCACGTTGACCAGCAGGAACAGGCCGAGCCCGCTGCCCGGCCGCGTCTTGGTCGTCTGGTAGGGCTTGCCGAACTGGGCGAGGATCCGGTCGGCGAAGCCCGGCCCGCGATCCTCGACCGTCAGCACCGCCGCGCCCCCCTCGCGGCCGAGCGCGATCGATATCCAGTCGGGCGAGGCCTCCAGCGCATTGTCGAACAGGTTGGCGATGCCCTGGGCCAGGACCACGTCGGTCGCGATGGCCTGGTCGGGCGTGAAGCGGTTGTCGTAATGCAGGCCGGACGGCCAGCGGCTGGTCCGCCAATCCTCGACCAGGGCATCGAAGAAGCGCGTGACGGTGGTGGGACCGGCACCCTCCGCCCGCATCTCACCCGACGACGACAGGATCTTGGAGACGATCTCCTTGCAGCGCAGGAGCTGCTCCTCCATCGCCTCGAGGTCCTCGGCGAGATCGGGATCGGCGGTGAGGGCCGGCATCTTCTGCCAGTCGTTGACGATCACCGAGAGCGTGCCGAGCGGGGTGCCCAGCTCGTGCGCGGCCCCGGAGGCGAGCAGGCCCATGCGCACGACCAGCTCCTCCTCGACCGAGCGCTGGCGCAGCGCGGCGAGATGGGCGTCCCGCTCACGCAGGTTGCGGCCGATGCGGGTGACGAAGAACACGATCAGGCCCGCCGCCAGCACATAGGCGATGAACATGCCCTGCAGGTGGAGACCGAAAGGATCTCCACCATGCCGGTGCGGCAGATCGAGCGGCCGGCTGAACAGGGTGAGCCCGACGAAGCAGGCCGTGGTCACGCCGACCAGGATCCAGGCCGGCCGCGCCTCCAGCAGAACGGCCGCGAGGATGACCTGCAGCAGATAGAGCGACACGAAGGGATTGGAGGCGCCGCCGCTCAGATAAAGCTGGGTCGTGAGGGCGGCGACGTCGAGCAGCAGTTCGAGCAGCAATGCGCCGCCCGTGGTCGCAGCGCCGGTGCGATGACGCAACAGGCTGATGGCGTTCAGGACGACCAGGAACAGCACCACCGCCAGCATCGAGGAAAGCGGCAGCGCGACCTGCAGCACGAACTGCACGAAGGCGATGGTCGCGACCTGACCCAGCACCGCGATCCAGCGAAGCTGGATCAGCAGCAGCAGGTTCTTGCGGTTTGCGGTGTCCTGCGCGGAAATCCTCGCGCTCCTTTCGTGGCCCCGTCACGTCGACAGGAACACGTACAGAAGCGGCAGCCAAACGAAAGTGGTCGTCGCGAGGCCCTTCACCGTCTGGTACGCGATCCAGAGCCAGAAATAGCGACGAATCCAGATCGCGAAGCGGCTGCGGCGCGTCGTCGCCGGCACAGCCACCGTCTCGCTCATGGCCGCACCGGACGTTGCGCAGCTCCCGCCGCACGGTTGGCCTCGTCGACGCGACGCATATAGTCCTCGGTCTTGGCACGGACGAGCTCGCGATGAGGCGCCACGGCCGACTCGCGATAGACGTGCCGTCCGGCGCCCATCAGCCCGAGCACCACGATCATCAGGCCGCAGATCGAGACGAAGCTGGCGCCGATGCGTGCCGCCGGACGCCGCGTCTCGACGAACATCAGCAGGGTCATCCAGATCGAGACCAGGATGGCCACGCCGAAGACCGCCATCAGCGTCGCAGGCGTGCCCTGGGTGGTGGGCAGGGTCAGCAGCGCGACCGGCCCGACGACGAACTGGCCGACCGTCGGCCACAGGGCCCAGCGATAGCCCGTGCGCACCAGCTCGTCGCGCCGCCAGCCTGTGTCGGCCAGGGAGGCCTCGCTGCGGCGGCGGAACAGCCAGACCATGAGCAGGCCCGTCATCGCCGGGCAGGCCAGCAGGAAGTGGGCGTAGCGCGGCAGCACGTTGGGCAGCAGGAGCGCCGAGAAGAAGCCCTGCACCGTTCCCCACTTCTCCGGGAACAGCATCAGGTTCACGTTGGTGAGGAAGATCAGCGGAATGAACAAGAAGATCAGGCACGACGCCGCGCCGATCGCGATGTGGAGTGCCTTGCGGCTCTCCATCGCGTGCCAGAGATACTTGTGCGCGTAGGTGAGCAGGAAGGCCACGACCACCAGCGGGACGATCGAGATCCAGAACGTGCCGGTGAGCGCGTTCGCCGTATAGAAGTAGACCGTATAGAGCGTGTTGATGGCGAGCAGCGGCCCGACGCCCAGCACGATGGCGATGCTCTTGTTCGCGGTGATCGTCGAGGCGACCTCGTAGGCCAGCCGGTCGTAGCGGCGGTCCTTCAGGCCCTTGATCTCGTACCAGACCGAGATCAGCGCACCGCCCACCATGAAGTTCACGAAGGCGATGTGCAGCAGGAAGAAGAACACGAGCACCACGACCAGCAGCGGCTCGGGCGCCGGCATGGGCAGCGGGATGTCGCGGGGGACGGGGATCTGGTTCACTTGCGTGCTCCCTGGGTTGGCGTCACCGGGCCGGATGCGGCGCCATCGGCGAGCTTCGCCTCGCCCGCGGGACGAATGGCGACACCCGCCTGCTGCGCGCCCGGCACCGGCGACGGGTTGCCCTGGAGTTGCTCGAGATAGGTGGCGAGGAAGCCCAGCTCGTCCTTGCTGCCGGGGAACGGCGGCATGTAGGGCTGGGCGTTGTGCATGTTGGCGACGTAGTCCGCCGTGAGATCGGGCGTCCATCGCGCATCGCCGAACATGCGCTGCAGGTGGCCGGCCACGCCATTGACGCCGTGCGTGGTATGGCAGCGTGAGCAGGTGTCCATGAACACGTCCTTGCCCTTCTGCAGCCGCGCGAGCGCCGCCGTGCGATCGGCCTCCGGCAGGCTGGCCGGGACGAACCTCTTCTCGGCCTCGATCAGCGGATTGGAATAGGTCGCGTAAGCCAGCACGCCGTCACGCTGCAGCAGGGCGTAGTCTTCGACGCGCAGGCCGTTGGCGTACATGTACTGGCCGATGATGTAGGGCTTGCGGATGAACTCGCGCACCCGCTCGAAGTGGCCGGTGAGCCAGAGGATCGCGACCAGGGGCACCACGGTGGCGACGCGCGGCAACAGGCCCGGCCGCTTGATCGCGATCTGCACGATGACCAGGATCGCCACGACCGTGGCCAGCACGATCCAGAGGAAGTCGTCGAGCCAGCCGCTGAACTGCAGCGTCAGCGTCGAGACGGCGAGGTTGTCCTTCATCGCCGCCGGCACCACGCTGTAGTACCAGTAGCCGCCGGCAACGACGAAGGGCGCGAAGAGCAGCGTCCAGATGCCGACCGCGCGCGTCGCCTCGTTGCGGAACGGATCGTCGCGCTTGACGAAGAACGGGATGAGGAAGAGCGCGATGATCCCGGCCATGGCCGCCGCCAGCGGCGTACGAAAGGCGAGCTGCGGCAGGTAGACGGGATTGCTGAAGCCCGAGAGCAGGGTGTTCTCGGACAGCCAATTGCCCGGATCCATCATGAAGCCGAGGATCGACACGATGATCGCCATCGTGATCCACGAGAACAGGCCCAGCGCGAAGCCGAGCCGGATATGCCGCCGCTTGGCCGCGCCCTCGCGCCACGACTTCCAGGTCAGCGTGTAGGCGAGGATCAGGCAGACCTCGGTGATGAAGACCAGCCACTCGACGAACCAGGCCCAGAAGAAGACGCGGATCAGGCTGCCGATCGAATAGGGATTGACCAGCGAGACGGACAGCCAGATGCCGACGCCGGTGAGCGCCCCCACGGTGGTGGTCACCAGGAAACTCACGAACAGGATGCGGTAGGCGAGCCGGTCCCAGCGCGGGTCCTGCTTGCGATGGCCATACCATTCCATGCAGGCGACCAGCGGCATCATGCCGACCGCCAGCCCGTGATTGATCAGCACGTGCAGGACGGCGATGACGGCGATCAGCCCGCGATTGCCGAGAATGTCGAGGTGGAAGACCGGAAAATCCATCTCACGCGGCCTTCGCCCGGACCCGCTTCTCGTCGGCCGGCAGCGCGAGCATCACCAGCTCGAAGGCGAAGAGCGCGATGCCCGCCAGATGCAGGATCGATCCTGCCGGAGCGGTCACGGCGAGATGCAGCCCGACCACACCGAGGGTCAGCGCAGCCGCGCCGGGCAGCCAGACCAGCACCCGGTCGAAGGCGGCTCGCGCGCCGGCACCACGGCGAAAGCTCGCGCGCAAGGCGCCGCGCAGGCCGAGGAGGCCGGCCACCGCGAGGCACAATGCGCCGACGAACGCGAACAGCGCCGCGCTGTCGACCAGTGCCAGCAGCAGCACCAGCATCGCGATGTTGAGGACGACCGCGCGATAGGGCGCGGCAGTCAGCCAGTCAGAAATGAAGCGCACGATCCCTCCGACGAGAATGGCGCGCAATCTCGTCGGGAGTGCAGGTCCGCTGAATTGGACAAAAGGTCCAAGCCCCGACGAAGGTCAGGACTCCGGAATCGTCCGGTCGATCTGCCAGGTGGCGCCGGTCACGGTGGGGTCGAGGCTGAGGCGACCGACGATCTGCTCCAGTGCCGCGTCGTTACGCTTCGCGGCAACGGCCTGTGCCGTCACGGTGACCTTCGACGTGTCGGCAATGTCCTCGCTGTCGAGGCGGCGCAGGCCGAGCCCCGCCTGCGCCAGTGCGTTCAGCAGCAGCGATCGCATTTGCGCCTCCTCGGCACCGCGGCAGACGACTTCGACCGTGTAGTGGGTTTCGGCATTGCTGCTGGTCACGAGGCGGCTGTTCACGCGCCGGATGAGAGGCCGCAGGATGAGGTTGGTGGCAATCACCATGCCGGCCGCCAGCAGTGCCGGGCCGCCATGCCCGGCCCCTGCCATGGTGCCGACCATGGCCGAACACCACAGCGTTGCCGCCGTGTTGAGTCCGTGCACGTTCACGCCCTCGCGCAGGATGACGCCCGCACCGAGGAAGCCGATGCCGGTCACGACCTGCGCGGCCACGCGCGTCGGATCGCCGGCGCCGACCAGCCCCGAGAAGGTGACGAAGCCCGCCGCGCCCAGCGCCACCAGCGCATTGGTGCGCAGGCCCGCCATCTTCTGGTTCCATTGCCGTTCGAACCCGATGGCCGAGCCCAGCAGCAGCGCCACACCGAGACGCAGGGCGGTCTCGCCCAGTTCCAGCAGGTCGAAATGCATCGCTCGTCCTCCTGCGCCGCCGTCAGCCCGGATTGTCCAGGCTGAACACGTCGCTTACCTCATCGTAGGCAAAGATCTCGCCGAAGCGGCCCCACGAGGTGACGGTTCTCAACGTCTGCGCGGCGAAGGACTCGGACATGTGGTCCTCGAGTTCGCCGCGGAAGCGGTTGCCCGGCGCGCGATGCGTGCCGCGCTCGTCGAGGACGCGGCGGATGTGACCCGCCAGCGGCACGTAGTTCAGCAAATGCTGCGAAAACAGCTTCTTGCGGCTGTCGGGATCGAGCCCGACGAAGCGCCGCCCCGCTTCCGTGAGTTTGATATCGCCTTCCGCCAGTTCGGCGAAGCGCAGGAGCTGCAACACCTCGGCAACCGGGAACAGGTCGTCGACTTCCATGTGCAGGTCGCCGGCCAGCTCGGGAAGGTCCGCATGACCCTTGTGAGGTTCGGCCGCAACCGCTTCGAGAAGACCCGCGATCATGTTCGGTGACACCCTCGGCAGCAGCATCGCGATACCGGTGCCGAAGAAGTGGCCCTGTCCCGCCTTGTCCTGCGGGCGGGCCGTCATGCTCGCATAGAGGTCCTCGACGATCTGGCGGAAGTCCGGATCGAGACGGTTGCGCGGATGCGGAAGGTCGATCTTGATCTCGGCCGCGACGCGCCCGGGGTTCGAGGAGAAGACGAGCACGCGGTCCGACATCAGCACCGCCTCCTCGATATTGTGCGTGACGACCGCAATCGCGGAGATCGGCAGGCGTCCTTCCATCCAGAGATCGAGCAGGTCGGTGCGCAGGGTCTCGGCCGTCAGCACGTCCAGCGCGGAAAAGGCCTCGTCCATCAGCAGCACGGTGGGCTGCACCACGAGGGCGCGGGCAATGCCCACCCGCTGGCGCATGCCGCCCGACAGTTCCTTCGGATAGGCGCTCTCGTAGCCGTCGAGACCGATCAGGTCGATGGCCGCCAGGGCGCGGCGACTGCGCTCGGCCGGCGCAACGCCCTGCGCCTCCAGTCCGATCTCGACATTCTCCAGGACCGTCAGCCAGGGGAACAGCGCGAAGGACTGGAAGACCATCGCCACCTCGGGCGACGGGCCGGCGACGCGCTTGCCGGCGATCCGCACCTCGCCGCCGCTGGCCGACATCAGCCCGGCGAGGATGCGCAGCAGCGTCGTCTTCCCGCAGCCCGAACGGCCGAGGAAGGAAACGATCTCGTTGCGGCCCAGGGCGAAGGTGACGTCGTCGAGCACCAGCACGTCCTCGCCGCTGCCCTTCGGATAGACCTTGCGGATATGGTCGACGGCGACGAGCGTCCGGTCCTCGACCGGATTGGTCAATGCATCCATGAGGCTTCTCCTACTCGAGCCTGAAGCGGTTTTCGGCGAGGCGGTAGAGCGGCCGCCACAGCAGGCGATTGCAGGTGATCACCATCGCCGACATGACGGCGATGCCGAGCACGACGCGCGGAAAGTCGCCGGCCGCCGTGGCGTCCGCGATATAGGCACCGAGGCCCTCGGCGCGCAGATGCGTATCGCCCCAGCTCGCCACCTCCGCCACGATGCTGGCGTTCCACGAGCCGCCCGCCGCCGTGAGCGCGCCGGTGACATAATAGGGCAGGATCGCGGGCACGATGACCTGACGCCACCGTTGCCACAGTCCCAGGCGGAACAGCGCCGCCACGTCGCGCAGATCAGTCTGTACCGCGCTCGCGCCGGCAATGACGTTGAACAGGATGTACCACTGGGTGCCCAGGATCATGAGCGGGCTCAGCCAGATGTTGGGATCGAGCCTGAGGCTCACGATCGCCACGACCGCGACGGGGAACACGACGTTCGCCGGGAAGGCCGCGAGGAACTGCGCGACCGGCTGCAGGGCCGTTGCGAGACGCGGCCTGAGGCCGATCCAGACGCCGATCGGCACCCAGACGAGGCTCGCCAGCGCGATCAGCACCAGCACCCGCAGCAGCGTCAGCAGCCCGTCGACCACGGCGATGCGAAGGTCGTCGACTCCCAGCGTCGCGCGCGTGAAGGTCACGATGTGCCACAGGGCGTAGGCCACCAGCCCGGCGAGGATCGCCATCCAGATCCTCTCGCCGATTCGCGAGGAGCTGCCGGCGCGAGGGGGCGCGGGCGGACGGGTGAGCGGCGTCGGCAGCAGTGCGATCTGGTTCACCACCCACCCCACGCCGCGGGTGATGCGGGGCAGCGCCCGGGCGCGGCGCCAGACATCGTAGACCCAGGAATGCGGCTTCGAGTCGGCGGCGGTCTGCTCGAAGCGGAACTTGTCGGCCCAGGCCACGATGGGCCGGAATATGAGCTGGTCGTAGGCCAGGATCACCGCCGCCATGGTCGCGACGGCGAGCAGTACCGCATGGATATCGCGTTGCTGGATCGCAAGCGCCAGCCACGAGCCGATGCCCGGCAGCGTCAACGTGGTGTCGCCGACCGTGATCGCCTCGGAGGCGACGACGAAGAACCAGCCGCCCGACATCGACATCATCGTGTTCCAGATGAGCCCCGGCGCGGCGAACGGCACGTCGAGCCGCCAGAAGCGCAGCCACGGCGAGAAGCGGTAGTGCCGCGCCACCTCGTCGAGGTCGCGCGGCACGGTGCGCAGCGACTGGTAGAAGCTGAAGGCCATGTTCCAGGCCTGGCTGGTGAAGATGGCGAAGATCGCCGCGCACTCCGCCCCCAGCACACTGTCGGGGAAGAGGCGCAGGAAGAAGGCGACGGTGAAGGTGAGGAAGCCCAGGACCGGCACCGACTGGAGGATGTCGAGCGCCGGTACGATCACCAGCTCGGCCTTGCGGCTGCGCGCGGCGAGCGTCGCCACGACGAAGGTGAAAGCGAGCGAGGCCAGGATCGCGGCGAACATGCGCAGCGTGGTGCGCAGCGCATATTCCGGCAGCTTCGCAGGATCGAGCGTGACCGGCGTGCCGAGCTGCACCACCGGCGCGGTCATCTCGCGGAAGCCATGGGTAAGGAGCACGAAGACCCCGACGATCAGGAGGAAGATCGCGGCGTCGAAGAGATTGGGCTTGAAGGCCCCGCTGCTCAGCCCGAGCGGCGCGGTCGGCCGACGGCCGGCTTCGTTTCTAGGTGTGAGCATGTTGGCTTCCTGGTGGTCCGTCGAGCGGCATCCGACCGGGAAGCGCGACCACCGTCGCCTGGAGGCGAGAGGCTAGCCGATGGATCCCGGGGGCACGGCGCCGGACACGGCTACGATCGTGAGACGATCGTGGCGCGCGGTCGGCGCGAGGCATGGTCGAGGGTTCATCGGCTCCTGTTCCGTTTGATCGCGACGCGCCATACGCCCGCCCGCGAATATCGTCAATCGGACTCGTGCCGGCCGCAGCCAGGCTGCGATCCGGTCCCTGCTCCGCCCTGCCCATTGCCTCCCTCTAGTCCGGGAGGCGTTGCGGTTTCGTGAAGGAGGCGAGAGACGAAAGAGCGCGCCCTGCTCCGAGGCCAGGCCTCAGCCGGTCTTGCCGAGATGCCGCCGGATGTCGGCGATGAGGCTCGCATCGGCCGGATCGTCCCGGCGGCGCGGCCTCGGCGTGTCGATCGTGCGATCGATGACCGCACGGCCCGGCGAACCCGCCAGCACGATGACGCGGTCCGCCAGATAGGTCGCTTCCTCGATGTCGTGGGTGACGAACAGGATGGTCTTGCCGGTCTGCTGCCAGATACGCGTCAGCTCGTCCTGCAGCCCTTCGCGCGAGATCGCATCGAGGGCCGAGAACGGCTCGTCCATCAGCAGGACCTCGGGTTCGACGGCGAGCGCGCGGGCCAGCGACACGCGCTGGCGCTGGCCGCCCGAGAGCTGGTAGGGCCAGCGGCCGGCGAGATCGGCCAGGCCGACGATGCGCAGCGCCTCGACCGCCCTGCCGCGGCGTTCGGCCTTCGACAGGCCCGCCCCTTCGAGGCCGAAGGCGACATTGTCGACCACCCGCCGCCACGGCAGCAGACGCGAATCCTGAAAGACCAGCGCCACCGGCTGGCGCGCCGCCGACCGGGTCGCCAGCGACACGCGACCGGCGCTGGCCTTCGCCAAGCCGATGAGGACGCGCAGCAGGGTCGACTTGCCGACGCCCGAAGCGCCGACGATCGCCACGAACCCGCCGCGCGGGATCGCCAGATCCAGTTCGCGCAGCACCTCGGTGCGACGACCGTCACGCTCGAAGGTGAGTCCGAGGCCCCTAATGTCGATGACGCTGTCGATCACGCTTTCCATCGCAGCAGCCAGTTCTGGGTGACGAGGAACAGCGAATCGAGGATGCCGTAGAGCGCGGCCATGGTGAGCATGTAGACGACCACGATGTCGGTCGCGAGCAGCGACGAGGCCTCGATCATGCGGTTGCCGAGGCCCGGCACGCCGAAGATCTCGGCGGCGACCACCGCCATCCAGGCCTGGCCCAGCGCCGTCCGCAGACCGACGAGGATGCCGGGCATCGCGGCCGGCAGGTAGATCTTGAAGAGCTTCTCGAGGGGACTGCGGAAGCCGAACGCCTCTGCCACTTCGAGAAGGTCGCGATCGACGCCGCGGACCGCGCCGTGCGCGGCGAAGAACACGATCCAGAATACCGAGACGGCGATGATGAAGACCGCGGCCTTGGGCGTGACGCCGAACCAGATGATGGCGAAGGGCGCCCAGGCGAGGCCGGGGATCGGGCGCAACAGCCGCACCACCCACGAGGTCAGGTCCTCGGCGACGCGCGACATGCCGGTGAGGACACCAACGGCGACGCCCAGCGCCGCACCGATCACCAGCCCGATCCCGTAATGGCTGAGACTCCCCGTGACCGCCTTCAGCCACATGCCGGAGTCGAGCTCGCTGCGGAAAGCCTCGGGAATCGCCAGCGGGCCCGGCAGCATCATCGGGTTGACCAGCCCGAAGGTCGGCACCGCCTGCCAGATCAGCAGGAAGGCGAGCAGGCCCGCGGCGCCCAGCCCGATCGAGCCGAGCGCGCTCAGGCGAGCGCGGCTCGGCGCGGACGAGGCCGGCAGGTCGGCGGTTTGGGTTATGGCCATCGGCCTATCCTGGCCCGAGGTCAGCCAGGCCGCCGCGCTTTCTCGTAGAAGCGCACGTCGAACAGGTCGTCGAGCGGTGCGGCTTCCTTGAGCGAGCCCAGCTTCACCTGATAGGCCTCCATCGCCTTCGACGGTGCGATGACCTCGCGCGGATCGATCACGAACTTCGTGGCCGGCGACTTCAGCGCCGTCCTGATGATCTCGAGATCGACGATGCCCTTGGCGAGGTTCGCGGCCACGGCCGGAGCGGCCTTGTCGGGATCGCGCGTCAGCAGATCGCCGGCGCGCACCAGCGCATCTACCAGCGACTGAACCGCCGCCGGATGCTTGGCGATGAAAGCGCCCGAGACGCCCACGACAGTGCCGGGCTGGCCGGGGAACAATTTGTCGCCGACTTCGACCAGCCTGATGCCGGGATTGGCCTTCTGGATGATCGAGAGGGCGGGCTCGCGTACGGTCGCGCCCTCGACGGCGTCGGCCAGCACGGCCTGCTGCGTGGCGTCGATGCCCATGGCCACGATCTCGACGTCGTCGCGACTGGCCTTGATGACCTCCCACAGCCAGTATTGCAGCGTCGTGTTGGGCACCGAGCCGGCAGGTTGCGTGGCGAGGCGCGCGGGCTTGCCCGAGGCCGCGCGATAGCGCTTGAAGGCCTCCGCCGGCGCGACGCCGGGGGCGAAATGCGTGGCCAGCCGCGGCACGGCGACGAAAACGTTCTCGCCGCTGGCCGTCGCCGCCACCACCTTCACGTCGACACCGCGCGACCGGGCGACGCCCAGCGGCGCGATGCCCGCGACGTAGACATCGAGCGTGCCGGAGGCCAGTGCCTGGATGGCATGCGGGCCCGACTGGAAGGTCGTCAGGCTGAGATCGAGACCGGCCTGCTTGGCCCATCCTTCATGATCGACCACGAAGATCGGCGCCGCGCCGATCACCGGGATATTGCCGACACGAACGGGGACACGCGCGCCCTGTGCAAGCGCAGGAGAGGCCAGCAGCGACACGCCGCCTGCCAGGAAGGCGCGACGCTGGAACGACGACAAGGTCATGAAAACTCTCTGCAAACCGGGCACGCGGGTGCGTGCAGCGCGACTGAGATAGAAAATCCGTCCGCGCGAAACAATCGGCTCGGCGCAAATGGATCAGAAGTGGTCACGGCGGGTCGTGGCCTTGGAAGAATTTTCTTCGCAGGCCCTCATTCTGAAAGCGCGGCGCGCGTTTCGAAGGATGAGGTTTTTAGTAGATCGAAGGCTCCGCGACCGGCTTGCCGAACCCGGTCTCGAGGAAATCGAAGTCGCAGCCTTCGTTGGCCTGCTTGATGTGCCTGGTGAACATCCAGCCATAGCCGCGCTCGTAGCGCGGCTTGGGCTGCTTCCAGGCCGCCCGGCGCTTGGCCAGCTCCTCGTCGGAGACGTTCATGTCGATCGTGCGCTTGTCGACGTCGAGCGAGATCATGTCGCCGGTCTTCACCAGAGCGAGCGGTCCGCCGATATAGGCTTCCGGCGAGACGTGCAGGATGCAGGCGCCGTAGCTGGTGCCGCTCATGCGGCTGTCGCTGAGCCGCACCATGTCGCGCACGCCCTGCTTCACCAGCTTGGTCGGGATTGGCAGCATGCCCCATTCCGGCATGCCCGGCCCGCCCTGCGGCCCCGCGTTGCGCAGGATCAACACCGTGTCCTCGGTGACGTCGAGATCCTCGCGGTCGATCGCCGCCTTCATCGACGGATAGTCGTCGAACACCAGGGCCGGCCCGGTATGCTTCAGGAACTTCGGCGCACAGGCGCTCGGCTTGATGACGCAGCCGTCGGGCGCGAGGTTGCCCTTGAGCACCGCCAGCGCGCCTTCCTTGTAGATCGGGTTGGCGAGGGAGCGGATCACGTCGTCGTTGTAGATCTCCGCGCCCTTCACGTTCTCGCCCAGCGTCCTGCCGGTCACGGTGAGGGCATCGAGATGCAGATGATCGCGGATCTGCTCGATCAGACCCGGCAGGCCACCGGCATAGAAGAAATCCTCCATCAGGTATTTGTCGCCGCTCGGCCGGATGTTGGCGATCACCGGCACCTTGCGGCTGGCGCGCTCGAAATCGTCGAGGCCGATCTTCTGGCCGGCCCGCCGCGCCAGCGCGATCAGATGGATGATGGCATTGGTCGAGCAGCCCATCGCCATCGCGACGGTGATGGCGTTGAGGAACGCCTCGTGCGTCAGGATCCTGTTCGGCGTCAGGTCTTCCCAGACCATGCCGACGATGCGACGGCCGCATTCCGAGGCCATGCGGATATGGTTGGCATCCGCGGCGGGGATCGACGAGGCGCCGGGCAGCGACATGCCGAGCGTCTCGGCCATCGCCATCATCGTGGCGGCCGTACCCATGGTCATGCAGGTGCCGTAGGAGCGCGCGATGCCGGCCTCGACATCGACCCAGTCGCTATCGGAAATCTTGCCGGCGCGACGCTCGTCCCAGTACTTCCAGGCATCGGAGCCGGAGCCCAGCACCTTGCCCTTCCAGTTGCCGCGCAGCATCGGCCCGGCCGGCAGGTAGATCGTCGGAAGACCGACGCTGATCGCGCCGAGCAAAAGCGCCGGCGTGGTCTTGTCGCAACCGCCCATCAGCACGACGCCATCCACGGGGTGCCCGCGTAAAAGCTCCTCGGCGTCCATGGCGAGCAGGTTGCGGTAGAGCATGGTCGTCGGCTTCAGCAGGCTTTCCGACAGCGACAGCGCCGGCAACTCGATCGGGAAGCCGCCGGCCTGCAGCACGCCGCGCTTCACGTCGTCGACGCGCGTCTTGAAATGCATGTGGCAGGGCTGGGCGTCCGACCAGGTGTTGAGGATGGCAATCACCGGCTTGCCGGCCCATTCCTCCGGTGCGTAGCCCATCTGCATCGCGCGCGAACGATGGCCGAAGGCACGCAGATCGTCGGGCGCGAACCAGCGCGCGCTGCGCAGCTGATCGGGCGTCTTGTTCTTCGGCTTGCTGTCCGGCATGGCTTGTTCCTCCGCGCCGGACGCGACCACAGTCAGGGGATCGCGGTCAAGCCGCGACGTCGCACGGCAGGATCGGCTTGCTCATATAGACCGTGACGCCGAGCGCCGAGGTCTCCTCGCGGTCGATGCGATAGCCGAAGGCGAGATAGAGCCGCACGTTCGCCTCGAACATCTTGTTCGTATAGAGCCGCACCTCGCCATAGCCGAGCGCGAGCGCCAGGCGCTCGGCGTGCACGAGCAGATACCGGCCCAGCCCGTGCCCCTGGAAGGCCGGCGCAACGGCGACGTTCTCGATCACCAGGTGATCGCCCTTGTCGATCGTCTCGATGAGGGCGGCGAGGCCACCCTCGAGAAACGCCAGGTCGATGCGGTGCCGGCGCACCGCCTCGTCATAGTCGGCGCGCATCGGCAGTGGCTCGCGGCCGATCACGGGCACCCACTTGGCATAGGCTTCGCGCGTGAGCACACGCACGGCGGCGGCATCGTCCGCCACCGCGCGCCGCAGCGCCGGTGTTTCGTCCATGACGAAAGCCTCAGCCGACGGTGAGGCCCGTCGTCTCGGCGACGCCGGTCTTGAGGTTGATGCACTGCACCGCCGCGCCCGACGCGCCCTTGCCGAGATTGTCGAGCGAGGCCACGGCCAGCACGTTGCCCTCGGCATCGTTGCCGTAGACCGCCAGCTCCATCGTGTTGGTGTCGATCAGCCGGTCGGCGCGCAGGAAGCGGTCGCGCTCCAGCCACGCCCGGTCGGCGAGCGGCCGCACCGGCACGAAGGTCTCGCCGGCATAGTAGTCGCTCAGCACCTGGTGGACGTCCTTGGCCGTCACCTGCTTCGTGGTGATGTCGCGCGTGATCGGGACGGTGATCAGCATGCCCTGGGCATAGTGGCCGACCGACGGCACGAACAGCGGCGCGTGCGTGAGGCCGGAATACTTCTTCATCTCCGGCACGTGCTTGTGCGTGAGCTCGAGCCCGTAGAGGCCGAACGGCTCGACGCCCGGCTGCTCGTGGACCGCGATCAGCTCCTTGCCGCCGCCGGTGTAGCCCGACACGCCGAATACGGCGGGCGTGGAGTCGGCGCGGACGATGCCGGCGTCGATCAGCGGCCGCAGCAGCGCGATGGCGCCGGTCGGGTAGCAGCCCGGATTGCTGATGCGGTTCGAGGCGAGCAGCTTCTGGCGCTGATCCTTGGCGAGTTCCGGGAACCCGTAGGTCCAGCCGTCGGCCACGCGATGCGCGGTCGAGGCGTCGATCACCACCGTGTCGCTGTCGCCGATCGCCGCCACCAGCTCCTTGGCGGCCGCATCGGGCAGGCAGAGCACGGTGATGTCGGAGGCCCTGGCGATCTCGGCGCGCTTGCCCAGGTCCTTGCGGTCGGCCAGCGGCAGTTCGAGCAGCTCGATGTCGGCCCGGTCCTTGAGCCGGTCGAGGATCTGCAGGCCGGTGGTGCCGTGCTGGCCGTCGATGAAAATCTTGGTCTTGTTGCTGGTCATTGTCTTCTCTCTCGATGCAGGGCCTTGAGGAAAATGGCCGACTGGAGAAGGAAGGATGGAAGCCGCTTCGTCTCTCCAGCGGCTTCACGATACGGCGCGTTTGTTACTGTTGCGCGCGCGCGCGTTCTCTTACCGCTTTTGCGAGCGGCGACGTCGCGACCGGAGGAGGGCGAGCGAATTCATGCTGGGGCCGATATTTCATCCAGTGCCCGGGATGTCAAGGGCGCCCGGCGAGATCAGACCGGCGTCGGTTTCCACCGGCACCCGACGCTAGAATTCACCATCCGGAGGCTGGCGGCGCTCATCGGAGGACGGTCTTCAGTTGCTCGAAGTACGTCTCTCCCGCCGCCTTCAAGCTGCGCAGATAGGCAAGCTTCTTGGGGTCCTTGCTGGCGATATCGACATGCCAGGGGTTGCCGCGCCAATCCGCACTCGGCGTATCGGGAAAGCCGGCCAGCACGGGGTTGAAGTGGTACTGCACAGACAGATAATCGCCCCGCTTGGCAAAAAAGTAAGCCAGGCCCACGGACGTATTCGGCCGCCCCAGCGTGTCGCTCCAGCGATAGAAATCGACAGAGGCCTGAGCAGGCTTGCTGCCCAACGTCTGGCCCCAATGGTTCAGGATCCAGCATTCGGCATCGTTCGGATTGTGCGCCGAGTCCGAATAGCCGAAGTGCGCGTTATGGCGATCGCAAATCTCCCTGTTTCGCGCCCATCCGTCCTTGTTGTAGTCCGTGTTCGTCCGCAGCCGGATCCAGCGCGCCAGTTTTCCACCCTCCAGCTGGGCGAGATAGACGACAAGCAATCCATTCTGTTTGGTGGATTGGCTCGATCCGTTCGACACCACGGTCCAGCTGCCTTCGGGGAGCGGTATGGTTCGGGAACCCAGGGTCACCGTGCTGGAAATCTTGGTGCCGACGGCAGGGACCTGGGCG
Organism: Reyranella sp.; assembly: GCF_965249915.1. GTDB lineage: Bacteria > Pseudomonadota > Alphaproteobacteria > Reyranellales > Reyranellaceae > Reyranella. Next base: position 5,065,920 of record NZ_OZ252257.1, on the reverse strand, counting down.
CTCGCCACACCGACGCAGGACAGCAGCAAGCAGGCCGTCGCGAGAAGCCGCCAGAACATCACGCTTCCTCCTAGAGACGCGACCGACTCTGCCCGCTGACCGGCGTGGCGGACGCAGGATACGCGGGTTCATCGGAGGCTGTTGCCGGAGCCGACGGCGCAACGGCAGAAGGATAGGTCGGCGCGGCGCTGGACGCGGGCACGGGCACCGTTGCTTGCCCGCCCACGAGCGGCGTCAGTGGCACCGTGACCTGGGCGTCGTATCTGTTGCTCGCGCCCGTGGAGGAGTCGACCATCATTCCGATGGCCCCACCCAGGATCATGTTGCCCATGGTCGCCGTCTCGTAACGCGAATTCAGGACCACCTTGCCGTCCTCGTAGCCCGGCATACGGCACGAGACGTGGACCGGCCGGGAGTCGCGCTTGATGGTGACCGGACCCGGTGCCTTGACCGTGCCGAGAGACAGACCCTCGCGCGTGAGCGTGCAGTCCGCACCGGCCGGATCGGAATTCACGGCAATGACCTGGCTGGTGCCGCTCGTGACCGATGCGCAGCCGGCGATGCTCACCGTCAATGCGACGACGGAGAATCGGGACAGCCGAATTTTCCTCATGTCACGACCCGCGGCTGCTTCTGGTGCGCGTCGACAGGAGAACCTGCTGCAGCGCGGTATCGTCCACGACCTGCTTCACCGCGGCAGCAAGCGCCGTCTGAAGCGCAGCCTTGGCATTATCTCCCGTCATCATCATGATGTTGTCGATCTTGGCGCTGCCGCTGTAGTCGTGCGCGTAGAGTTGTGCACCGGTCGCATCGCGCACCTTGAGACCGAATGAGACGTCGGCCAACGCCGTGCCCGTGACGATGCCCAGCTGGAAGTTATTGTAGAAATTCTGAAGTTCGATCGTGACGGCGACACCACCGGGTCCGATTCTGAAGCCCTGTGCCTTGAACTCGCGTTCCACCGAAGCCCGAACCAGATCCACGACATCATTCGTCGAGATGATCCGCGCCATCTCCATGCCGTAGCCGTTCTTCTTGGTGCTCACGCGGTCGGCGAGTTGCGTTCGCCTGTCCCTTGCGCTGAGCGTGATGAGGACATTCTCGGCGCCGGGCAAGGGTGCCGGGGCGCTCACCTGGGAGACATAGTCGATCGGGATCTTGTCCTCGACCACCGCGCATCCCGCAGCCAGCCATGCCACGGCCAACGCTACAATTGCACGTAGCACAGATGCACCCATTATCTCCCCCAAGCCTTGTTGCGATCCTATGCCGGACGTTGCAGATTCCGCAAGCGCCTGCGGGCACGCAAATGGAGAGGTATCAGCCGTGACACAACCTGCGCACCCCGAAGGCCTCTCGATGCTGGAGAGGCGCACCATCGAGGCCGAGATCCTCAAAGAGGTCTATGAGACCCTGAAGGTGAGCCACGGCGACGAGGTCGCGAAGAAGACGATCGAGGAATCGGTGCGCCGGTCGGCCATCGAGCAGGCCCGCCAGTTCGCCGCCTCGGTGCCCGGCGGCACGTCGCTCAAGTCGTTCCAGGACATCCAGCATCTCTGGACCAAGGGCGGTTCCCTGGAGATCGAGGTGCGCGAGCAGACCGACAAGAGCTTCGTGTTCGATGTCGTGCGCTGCCGCTATGCCGAAACCTACAAGAAGATGGGGCTCGGCGAGATCGGCGGCCTGCTGTCTTGCAACCGCGACGGCGCGTTCTGCGAGGGCTACGACCCCAAGCTCAAGCTCGAACGCACGCAGACGATCATGCAGGGCGCCAGCCACTGCAATTTCAAATACACGTACGAGAGTTAGAGCCTCCTCGCTGCGGAGTTTGCCTGAGGTATTCGAGGGGCAGCCTTCTCAGCATGAGGTCTTGTTGGGCCGGCGTTATTCGAGCCCGAAAAAGCTAGTTCAGGAACTCGGCCACCACGATGTGGCCGTCCTTGGCCGGCCACGTCCGCGTGGGAATGGTCTCGTTGTTGAACACGGCCATCACGGTGCGCGGCGGCGCGGCCTCGAAGGCCAGGCGCCCGATGGAAGCGCCGGGCACGCCGTCGTTGATGCCGGGCGGGACCTTGCCGTCGAGCGAGAACTTGTCGCGACCGACGCCGAAATAGCCGCGCGGCCGGCTCATGATCGTCACCGCGCCGGCGCCCTCGTCGGCCTTGCCGAAGGGCTGCGGGCGCAAATGCACCACGTCGCTCGAGCGCAGGAACGGCGAGCGGTAGGTGTGCGTCGTCGGCAGGCCTGCGACATGCAGCACGAACTCGTAATGGGAATCGGAGCGACCGACGAAGGGGCCCCAGACGCCGTCCTCGCCGGTGGTCTTGCGCAACAGCGCCACCGCGCTCTTGCGCTCGCCCGTCTTCGAATCGACCTCGAAGATCTCGACCTCCGCGCCGGCCACGGGGATGTTGGTGTAGGTGCCTTCGCTGATGCCGGTCACCTTCCCGTTCAGGATCGGCAGCGGCTCCTGGGTGATGAACATGCTGGCCGGCGGCTTTCCGGTGATGTGCTCGAACATGGCGGCAAAGGCCAGCTTGTGGAACGCGACCTCGCGATGGTCGAGCCCGTCCAGGATCACGTTGCGCGCGCCGCGCAGTTCCGAGGCGTCGTAACTCACGCCGGTCGGCTTGCCGGGCGCGCCGATGAAGCGGCCATCGGGTTGCGAGTACTTGTCGTTGTTGTCGGAGCGGATCGCCATCATCTCGACGCCCGGGATCAGATCGTCGCGACCGTCGTTGAGGCCCTTGAGGAACGGAAAGGCGCCGTTGAACTCGCTGCCGGGCAGCAGGGACTCGGAAATCACGATGCCCTTGTTGGGCGTTCCGCAGAGCACGGCGTGGCTCACCAGATCGGCCCCGCCACCGTTCTTCAGCAGGGCGCGGATGGCATTGCCGCCGCGCGACGACCCGACGAGAGCGACCTTGCGGCGGCGCGTGGCCTTCAGGACCTGCAGCACGAAGCCCGACAGTTCCTTCATCTGGTCCTCGGCCGAGGACCGCAACGGCTGCGGCTTGGAATCGTCGCTGCGCGCGTTGGGATAGATGAAGTCGATGGCGAAGAGCTGGTTGCGCTTGTAGCCGTTGGCTTCGAAACGCCAGAGGTTGTTGATCCAGAGCGCGCTCGAATCGCCGTTGCCGTGCACGAACACGACCGGCGGCGGCCCGACCTCGGGCTGCGGACGGCGTGGCACCGGCTGGCCGAACGCCTTACCGGAAAGGGCAAGCGCAGGCGCCAGCACGGCAGCGCCGCCGAGCAGTGCACGGCGGGTCGGGCCTTTCTTCGAGGACCTCAGCCCCTTGCTCATCACTCCCCCTGACATCTTCCCCATGTTGGCAAATGGCGGACGCCGGCGCTACGCTTGCCATATGTCCATTTGCTACGTCGACAGCCCGGTCGGCCGGTTGGCCATCGAGGCGGATCACGACGCCGTGACCTCGGTGCGCTGGTCCAACGGGGAGAGCGCGCGCGACAAGTCGACGACGCCTGTGCTCGAAGAGGCGATGCGCCAACTGGAACTATATTTTGCCGGCAAGCTCAAGCGCTTCGACCTGCCGCTGGCGGCGCGCGGCACCGACTTCCAGAAGAGCGTCTGGAAGATGATGTGCGAAATACCGTTCGGCGGGACCGCGACCTATGGGGGCATGGCGATGGCGCTGAGTTCCGGCCCGCGCGCCGTCGGCATGGCGTGCGGGCGCAATCCCATCCCCATCATCGTGCCCTGCCATCGGGTCCTGGGCAGCGGCGGCAAGGAAGGTGGCTTCTCGGGCGGCCAAGGCCTGCCGACCAAGCGCCAGCTGCTGGCGCTGGAAGGCGTCGTACTTCTGTAACGCAATCACCTCACCCCGAGGAGCCCTGCGTGGCATGGCGTCTCTAAGGGGTGGCATGGCGTCTCTAAGGGCAGGCAACAGACGTGGTGCGTGCAGCCCATGCTTCGAGACGGCTGCTCAGCTTACCCCGAGGTACTCGAGGGTCGGCCTCCTCAGCATGAAGCCTGTTCTCGATTGCGTCGGCCGGACGCCCCGGCTACGGAGGCGTCATGCGCGTGCTGATCACCCGGCCGGAACGCGAGGCGACCACGCTGGCGACGGCGTTGGCCGAGCGCGGCCATGTTCCCGTCATCGCGCCGCTGTTCCGTCTCGATATCCTGCATCCGTCGGCGGATTTCGCCGCGGATCTCGCCGCATGCCAGGCCATCCTGCTGAGCAGCGCCAATGGCGCGCGCGCGCTCGCCGAAGCCAGCGAACAACGTGGCAAACCGATCCTGGCGGTCGGCGACACCACCGCCGCGACCGCCGAGGGGCTGGGCTTCGTCTCCGTCGCCTCCGCCGCGGGCGACGGACTGGCGCTGGCCGAACTCGTGCGAACGCGCCTCGACCCCAAGGCCGGTCCCCTCCTTCACGTGTCCGGCGTCGCCATCGCCCTCGATTTCGCCACGGCGCTGGCGCCCGACGGCTTCGACGTACGCCGCGTGGCCCTATATGACGCCCGCGAGGAGACCGCCCTGCCCGACTCGGCGCGCGCTGCGATCGCGGCCCGCGCACTCGACGCTGCGATGTTCTTTTCGCCGCGCGCCTCGGAGCTGTTCGCCCGGCTGGTGCAGGAGGCGGGGCTTGCCGCCTGCCTGTCGAACGTCACCGCCATTGCCATCAGCCCTGCGGCGCTCCAGCCCTTGAGTGTCCTGCCTTTCAAGGCGACGGTGGCGGCGGCGCGCCCCACCCGCCAGTCCGTCCTGGACGAGATCGACCGGCTGCCCTTGGACCCCATCGGGGACGCCCCCAAGGCTGCCCCCGGGGCAGCCGTAGAAGGACCGAGCATCATGAGCGACACACCTTCTTCTCCCGAGCCGACCGCGCCACCGGCATCTCCTGCCGCGCCCCCGCGCCCTGTACAGGTCCGCCGCGGCCTCGGCGTCGTCGGCGCCTTCTTCACCGGTCTGGTCGCCTCCTGCCTGGTGCTGGCCGGTGCCCTGATCAGCCTGCCCTATTGGCCGGCCGAGATCCGCGCGCTGTGGCAGGGCCAGGGGTCGGCATCGATGACACCGGCGCCGGCTCTCGATCTGCAGCAGGTTCGCCAGGATGCCGCCGCCGTCGCCAACGCCTCGGTGGAAGCCGCCAAGCGCGAGATCTCGGTACGCCTCGATGATCTCGAAAAGCGGGTGCGCGCGGCGTCCGCCGCCGCGGCGGAGCGGCCGAGCGGCGCCGCCAGCGCCGGCCCCGATCCGGCGATTGCCGAGCTGCGCAGCAAGGTCGAGGCGCTGGAAGGCCGCGCCGCAACGCCCGGAGCTGCGACGCCGGCCCCCGCACCGGCGCCGGCGACGCCCAGCCCGGAACAGGAAAAGGAACTCGCCACCCTGCGGCTCGAGCTCGCGACGATGCGCAACACCGTGCAGACGATCGACCAGACGGTCGCCGTGCAGCGCGACCAGACGAAGCTGCTGGCCGAAGCGGTCGACAAGGCGCGCGGCGAGGCGAGTGCCCGCGATGCCGGCGAACAGAAGGCGATGAGCGCGGCGCGGGCCTCCGCCCTGATCGGCATCGCGGCACGGCTGAGCGCGGCCGTCGAATCCGGCCTGCCCTTCGCCACCGACCTCGCCTTGCTGACGCCGCTCGCCCAGGGCGACGCCAAGCTGACCGGGAGCGCCACCGCCCTGCAGGCCTATGCCCAGAATGGCGTCGCCTCGCGCGCCACCCTGGTGGCCGAGTTCCCGGCCGTCGCCAAGGCGGCGCTGGCCGACGATCTCGCCGACGATTCGTTCGGCGAACGGCTGCTCGGCAAGGTGCGGGGGCTGGTTTCCCTGCGCCGTGTCGGCAACGACGTCGAAGGGGACGGCACGGAAGCCAGGCTCGCGCGGGCCGAAGCCGCCCTCGAGGCCGGCGACCTTGCCAAGGCGGTCGCCCTGGTGAAGACGCTGCCGCCGCAGACGGCGCGCGCCACCGCCGGCTGGCTGTCGCGCGCCGAAGCCAATCTCGCCGCGAAACAGGCGGCCGACCAGATCTCCTCGCAGGCCGTCACCCTGCTCGGCTCGGCCCGGTAGGTCGCGCAATGACGATCCTGCGCACCATCATTTGGTTCGTCTTCGCCATCGTGGCGATGCTGGGCGCGGTCTGGCTGGCCGAACGGCCGGGCTCCGTGACGGCCGAGTTCCGGGGCTGGCGGCTCGATACCAGCGTCGGCGTGCTGATGATATCCGTGGTCGTGCTGATCCTGGTCAGCGTCGGCGGATGGCTCCTCTATCGCTGGATCGTCGGCGCCCCCGGCGCGTTGCTCGATGGCTGGGGCGAGAGCCGCCGCCGTCGCGGCTATCGCGAGCTCACACAGGGGCTCGCCGCCGTCGCCGCAGGCGACGGTGTGGAAGCACAGAAGCATGCCCGCAAGGCCGAGCAGCTCCTGTCGGAGCCGGCGCTGACGCTGCTTCTCTCGGCGCAGGCGGCGCAGCTCAACGGCGACCGCGACGGCGCACGTCGCGCCTTCACCGCCATGCTCGAAGACGACCAGATGGCCTTCCTCGGGCTGCGCGGCCTGATCGGACAGTCGCTGCGCGACGGCGACCAGGCCCAGGCGCTGTCCTATGCCGAACGCGCCTTCGCGCTCCGGCCGCACACGCCGTGGGTCGTGCATTCGCTGTTCGACATGCAGGCGCAGGTCGGCCGGTGGAAGGCCGCCCAGGAAACCCTGGAGACCGGCATCCGGCGGAAGGTCGTCACGGCCGACAAGGGCCGCACCCTCAAGGCCTTGCTGGAGGTCGAGCGCAGCCGCGAGGCCGAGCGCGACGGCCGTGCCAGCGACGCGCTGGCGCTGGCCCGCGAGGCTTTCGGCCTCGCGCCGGAACGCATCGCGGTGACGCAGCGCCTGGCCGAGCTGCAGCTCAAAGCCGGCGATCCGAAGAAGGCGATGAAGACCATCGAGCGCGGCTGGTCGGTGGCGCCGCATCCCGATCTCGCGTCGCTCTACCTCGACGCCTCGGGTGAAACAGAGGTGCTGAAGCGGGTCGGCGTCGTGCGCCGGCTGGCCGAGCAGAATCCCGGCGACATCGAAAGCCATCTGGCGCTCGCCCAGGCCTCGCTCGATGCCGGCCTGTGGGGCGAGGCGCGCCGCCATCTCGATACGGCCGCCGGCACCAACCCATCGACCCGCGTCTGCCGCCTCATGGCGGAGGTCGAAGAGCGCGAGCAGACCGGACAGGACAAGGTGCGCCGCTGGCTCGCCCGGGCCGCCGATGCGCCGGCCGATCGCGCCTGGCGCTGCAACGCGTGTGGCGCCCATCACGAAGGCTGGCGGCCAGTCTGCGAGAGCTGCGGTGCGTTCGGCACGCTGCAATGGCGTGCCCCCGGCACCTACGGTCACATTCTGCCGCCCGACGCCACGCCGTCCGAGGCGCTGGCGGCATCGCCGCGCGGATCCACCCTGCCGGTGCCGGTACCGAACAACACGACAAGCTAGAAAAAGAGGAAACGCCATGTTCGAGACGACGCTCGCGGGCAGCCTGCCCAAGCCCGCCTGGCTCGCCACGCCCAACGTCCTGTGGGCGCCGTGGACGCTGTCCGGAGAGCCGCTGTTCGAGGCCAAGGACGATGCCACCTTCCTCGCCATCCGCCGCCAGGAAGAGGCCGGTCTCGACATCGTGAGCGATGGCGAGCAGGCGCGGCAGCATTTCGTGCACGGCTTCCTAGCCGAGGTCGACGGCGTCGACTTCGACAAGAAGGTGCGCATGGGCATCCGCAACAACCGCTACGACGCCGATTGCCCGACCGTCACTTCGGCCCTGAAGCGCCGCAAGTTCGTGCACGAGCGCGAGGCGCGCATCGCCCGCGCCGCCACCTCGCGCAAGCTCAAGTTCACCCTGCCCGGGCCGATGACCCTGATCGACACGCTGGCCGACGGCTATTACGGCGACAGGGTGAAGATGGCCTTCGCCTTCGCCGAGCTCCTGAACCAGGAAGCCAGGGATCTCGAAGCGCTGGGCGTCGACATCGTCCAGTTCGACGAGCCCGCCTTCAACGTCTACCTGAACGAGACGGTGGACTGGGGCGTGCCGGCGCTGGAGAAGGCGGCCGAGGGGCTGAAGTGCACGACGGCCGTGCACATCTGCTACGGCTACGGCATCGAGGCCAACAACAAGTGGAAGGAGACGCTGGGCGAAAGCTGGCGTCAGTACGAACAGACCTTCCCGGCGCTCGACCGCAGCTCGATCCAGCAGGTCTCGCTGGAATGCCGCGACAGCCACGTGCCGCCCGAGCTGATGAAGCTCCTGAAGACCAAGACCGTGCTGGTCGGCGCCATCAACGTCGCCTCCGACAAGATCGAGACGCCGGAAGAAGTGGCCGCGACCCTGAAGCTCGCGACCGAGTTCGTCGATCCCGAGCGCATCCAGGCCTGCACCAACTGCGGCATGGCCCCGATGACCCTCGGCGTCGCCTACGGCAAGCTGCGCGCGCTCTCCGAGGGCGCGGCGCTGGCGCGGAAGGCGTTCGGTTGATCATTGGAGCGCGCCACTCTAGTGGCGCCATCATGCGCATGAGCGCCACTAGAGTGGCGCGCTCCAATGACTATCCCGGCAGTCGCTGACGCAGCGCATAAAGGGCTTCGAGCGCCTCGCGCGGAGAGAGTTCGTCGGGGTTGATCTCGGCCAGGGCCTTCTCGACTGCCGACTCCTTTGTCTTCGCCGTGCCGCTCGCGGGACGGGACGGGGCGGCGGCGAAGAGGGGCAGGTCGTCGGCCAGACGCGTGACCGCACTGGACTGGTCGCCCTTCTCCAGCACAGCCAGAACTTCCTCGGCACGCGACACGACGGCGGCGGGCAGGCCGGCGAGCTGGGCCACGTGGATGCCGTAGGAACGGTCGGCCGCACCGGGCGCGACCTCGTGCAGGAACACGACCTCGTTCTGCCATTCCTTGACGCGCATCGTGTAGGGGGCGAGCGCGTCGAGCCGCTCCCTGAGCGCGCCCAGCTCGTGATAGTGCGTGGCGAACAGTGCGCGGCATCTGTTGACGTCGTGCAGATGTTCCAAGGTCGCCCAGGCGATGGACAGGCCGTCGAAGGTGGCGGTGCCGCGGCCGATCTCGTCGAGGATGACCAGGCTCCGCGCCGTTGCCTGGTTCAGAATGGCCGCGGTCTCAACCATTTCCACCATGAAGGTGGAACGGCCGCGCGCCAGATCGTCGGCGGCGCCGACGCGGCTGAACAGACGGTCGACGATGCCGATGGTGGCGGATTTCGCGGGCACGAAGGCGCCGGCTTGGGCCATCACGGCGATCAGGGCGTTCTGGCGCAGGAAGGTCGATTTACCGGCCATGTTGGGACCGGTCAGCAACCACAGGCGACGGTCGGTGCCGAGATAACAGTCGTTCGGCACGAACCCCGCGCCGTTCTGGCGGGCCAGCGCCGCCTCGACGACGGGATGGCGGCCGCCCTCGATGGCGAAGGCCGGATCGTCGGTCAGCGTCGGCCGCACATGGTTGCTGCTGGCGGCCAGCTCGGCCAGCGCCGAGGCGACGTCGAGCCACGCCAGAGCGCGGCCGGCCGAGGCGATCGACGCCGACACCGCCATGACCTTGGCGACCAGCTCCTCGAACACGGCGATTTCCAGCGCCAGCGCCTGGTCGGCGGCGCGGCCGATGCGGGTTTCGAGATCGGCCAGCTCGGCCGTGCTGAACCGCGTGGCGTTCGACATGGACTGCCGCCGCGTGAAACCGAGCGCCGCCAGGTCGAGCTTGTCGGCGTGCGTGGCCGTCACCTCGATATGGTAGCCGATCATGTTGTTGTGCCGGATCTTGAGCGACGGCACGCCGGTCGCGGTCCGGTATCTGGCTTCGAGGCCGGCCACGGTCTTGCGGCTGTCGTCGCGCAGGGTCCGCTGCTCGTCGAGCTCGGGCCGGTAGCCCTGCCGCACGAAGCCGCCGTCGCGCACCAGGAGCGGCGGCTCTTCGGCCAGCGCCTCCGCGAGCGCCGCCACGATGGCACCGTGGTCGGAGCAGCACATGACGATTTCGGCCAGAGGCGCCGGCGGCGGCAGCAACGCTTCCGGCTCGGCACGCAGCGACTGGGCCAGGGCCTCACCCGACGCGAGACCGTCGCGCAGGGCCGCGAGATCGCGCGGGCCGCCGCGGCCGACTGACAGACGCTGCAGGGCGCGTTCGATGTCAGGCGTGCGGCGCAGCGCCTCGCGCACCCGCTCGCGCACGGCCGGCCGCTCGACGAAGAGCTGCACCAGGTCGAGCCGGCGCTCGATCTCGGCCCGATCCGTCAGAGGGGCGGCGATGCGCTCGGCCAGCAGGCGCGCGCCCGGGCCGGTCAGGGTGCGATCGATGGTGGCCAGCAGGCTGCCGTCGCGGCGCCCGTCGAGGCTCTTGACCAGCTCGAGATTGCGCCGCGTCGCGGGATCGATCTCCATCGTGCCGTCGGCACGCTCGCGACGCGGCGGCACCAGCGCCGGCCGCTTGCCCGCCTGGGTCAGCTCGACATAGTCGAGCAGGGCGCCGCAGGCCGCGACCTCGGCGCGCGAGAAATCGCCGAAGCTCTCCAGCGCCGCGACGTTGAACGCCTGCAGCAGGCGCTTGCGGGCATTGTCGCTGTCGAAGCGGGCCGAAGGCAGCGGCGTCAGGACCGAATTCCACTCCTCCAGCACGGTCTTGAGCGGTTCGCGCGCCAGCAGCCGGTCGGGCACCAGCAGCTCGCCCGGGGACAGCCGGGCCAGCGCCGCCGCCAACTGACCCGCCAGCAGCGGCTGGGTCGCGAAGTCGGCCGTCGAAAGATCGAGCCAGGCCAGCGCCAGGTCACCCTGCGCCTCGGACAGGGCCGCGAGGTAGTTGTGGCTGCGCGCATCGAGCAGGGAGTCTTCGGTCAGGGTGCCCGGGGTGATGACCCGCACCACGGCGCGCTCGACCACCGACTTGGCGCCGCGCTTCTTGGCCTCCGCCGGGTCCTCGACCTGTTCGCAGACCGCGACCTTGAAGCTCTGGCGGATCAGCCGCGACAGGTAGGCCTCGTGGCTGTGCACCGGCACGCCGCACATCTTGATGTCTTCGCCGAGATGCTGGCCGCGCTTGGTCAGCGCGATGTCGAGCGCCGCCGAAGCCTTCACCGCATCGTCGAAGAACAGCTCGTAGAAATCGCCCATCCGGTAGAACACCAGATGGTCCGGATGCGCAGCCTTGATCGCCAGATACTGGCGCATCATCGGCGTGGCCTCGGCGGGAATCGCGGAACTGTCGGACACTGAATGCTTCCTCGGGAGAGGTTCGGTCTAGCACACGCCGCAGAGCGGTCCATGTGGACGACGGGTGGACGATATTTGGGCATGGAAGTTGCGCTGCAGCGCGGGATGGGTGTCTGGCACGCGCGGCGGAATACCGCCAATATGCGTGCTCAATTGGGAGAGAAAAAGCAGATGGCGAGCAAAAGCTCGGAAGAAATGGTCAGCAACCAGATGGGCGATCTCGACGGCGACTCGCTGATCATGCATCGCACGGGGCGGCCCGGGAAAATCGAGATCATCGCCAGCAAGCCGCTGGTCACCCAGCGCGACCTGGCACTGGCCTATTCGCCGGGCGTTGCCGCCCCCTGCCTCGCGATCGAGAAGGACCCCTCGACCGCCTACGATTACACGATCAAGGGCAACCTGGTGGCCGTGATCTCCAACGGCACGGCCGTGCTGGGCCTGGGCGACATCGGGGCGCTGGCCGGCAAGCCGGTGATGGAGGGCAAGGCCGTCCTCTTCAAGCGTTTTGCCGACGTCGACTGCATCGACCTCGAGGTCGACACCAAGGACGTCGACCAGTTCGTCAACTGCGTGCGCTATCTCGGCCCGACCTTCGGCGGCATCAACCTCGAGGACATCAAGGCGCCGGAGTGCTTCATCATCGAGCAGCGCCTGCGCGAGCTGATGAACATTCCGATCTTCCACGACGACCAGCACGGCACGGCGATCGTGTCGGCGGCCGGCCTGATCAACGCGCTGCACCTCACCGGGCGCGACATCAAGGACATCAAGATGGTGGTGAACGGTGCCGGCGCGGCCTCGATCGCCTGCATCGAGCTCGTGAAGGCGATGGGCATGCCGCACGAGAACGCCATCCTGTGCGACACCAAGGGCGTCATCTACCAGGGCCGCACCGAGGGCATGAACCAGTGGAAGAGCGCCCATGCGGTGCGCACCAAGGCGCGCACCCTGGCGGAGGCGATGGAGGGCGCCGACGTGTTCTTCGGCCTCTCGGTCAAGGGTGCCGTCACCAAGGAAATGGTGAAGTCGATGGCCGCCAAGCCGATCATCTTCGCCATGGCCAATCCGGATCCCGAGATCACGCCACAGGACGTGCATGCAGCCCGCGGTGACGCGATCGTCGCCACCGGCCGCTCCGACTACGCGAACCAGATCAACAACGTGCTGGGCTTCCCCTACATCTTCCGCGGTGCGCTCGACGTGCGCGCCACGACGATCAACGAGGCGATGAAAGTCGCGGCCGCCGAGGCGCTGGCCAAGCTCGCCCGCGAGGACGTGCCCGACGAAGTCGATCGCGCCTATTCCGGCCGCCGCCTGCGCTACGGACCGGACTATATCGTGCCGGTGCCGTTCGATCCGCGCCTGATCGTCGAGGTCTCCGCCGCCGTCGCCAAGGCGGCCATGGACTCGGGCGTCGCGCAGAAGAAGATCGCCGACATGGCGGAATACAAGCGCAGCCTCTCGGGCCGCCTCGATCCGACCAGCCATTTCCTGCAGAGCCTGTTCGAGCAGGTGAAGGCCAATCCGCAGCGCATCGTCTTCGCCGAGGGCGAGGAGGAGCGCACGATCCGCGCCGCCGTGATGTTCCGCGACAACGGCTACGGCACGCCGATCCTGATCGGCCGCGAAGAGCAGGTGCTCGAGAGCATGAAGACGCTCGGCATCAAGGACGCGTCGGGCCTGGAAATCCACAATGCCCGCTTGTCGACCAAGAACGGGCCCTACACCGACCTCGTCTACAAGCGGCTGCAGCGCGACGGCTACCTGCATCGCGACGTGCAGCGCATGGTCAACCAGGGCCGCAACGTCTTCGGCGCCTGCATGGTGGCGGCGGGCGACGCCGACGGCATGGTGACCGGCATCACGCGGCGCTTCCCCGAGTGCTATGCCGACGTGAAGCGCGTGATCAACATCGAAGCAGGCAAGGTGCCGATGGGATACTCCATCGTCGTCTCGCGCCAGGGCACGGTGTTCCTCGCCGACACCTCGATCAACGAGACGCCCAGCCCCGAGCAGCTCGCCACCATCGCCAAGCAGATGGTGAAGAACGCCCGCATGATGGGTCACGAACCGCGCGTCGCCTTCCTGTCCTTCTCGAACTTCGGCAGCCGCGAGATCGAGCGTATCGACCGCATCCGCAAGGCGATCCGCCTGCTCGACGCCGAAGAGGTCGACTTCGAGTATGACGGCGAGATGCAGGCCGACATGGCGCTCGACTACGAGCTGCTGAAGTCGACCTATCCGTTCACGCGCCTCACCGGCCCGGCCAACATCCTGATCATGCCGGGCCTGCACTCCGCCCACATCTCTTCGCGACTGATGCAGTCGCTGGGCGGCGTGACGGTGATCGGCCCGGTGATCGACGGCCTCTCCAAGCCCGTCCAGATCGTGCAGATGGGCGCGACCGTGAGCGACCTCGTGAACCACGCGGCACTGGCCGCGTACGGAGCGCTCATCGCCCGGAGGTAGGGGTCGGAGTCATAAATTCCGCCGTCTCGACCGCAGGCTTGCGCCGCGAGGCGGAACCCGCCCCGAGGGCTTCCGAGGGGGCGCTCCGGTCGAGACGACGGATATTCGGTTCCAGGAAGGCGCTTAAGTGACTCTCGAAACCTGGTGGCTCTATCTCGGCGCCGTCGTGCTGATCTCCTGCACGCCGGGGCCGAACGTGCTGTACGTGACGACGCGCAGCATCCGCTTCGGGCTGGGACCCGCCTTCATCGGCGTGGCGGGCTGCCTCACCGCGCTGGTGCTGATGCTGACGGGGTCGGTCGCCGGCCTCAGCGCGCTCCTGCTGGCCCTGCCAGGCGCCTTCGACGTGCTGAAGATCGCGGGCGCCGCCTATCTGGTCTATCTCGGCATCCAGGTCTGGCGCGAGCCCGTCGCCGACGAGGCGCCACCGCCTTCCAGCGCAACGTCGGGCGTGGCGCTGTTCCGCGACGGTTTCCTGGTGGGCATCAGCAATCCCAAGCTGCTGGTCTTCGCGGCGGCGTTCTTTCCGCAGTTCATCGACCCCGCGCGCGCCTGGGGCCCGCAGTTCGCGCTGATGGTCGCGACCTTCCTGGGCGCCGAGCTGTTCTTCTATTCGATCTACGCGCTCTCGGGGCGCAAGCTCGCCGACCGCCTGATGCACGGGATCTGGCGCCGCTGGCTCAATCGCGCGAGCGGCGCCGTCTTCGTGGGCTTCGGCGCAGCCCTGCTGCGCTTCAAGCCGTGAAGGTCAGGAAACCTTCACCACGGTGAGCCGGTGCTTGCGGCCATCACGCGCCGTCCACGAGATGGACTGGCCGACCGCGAGGCCGATCAGCGCTGCACCGACCGGCGTCATCACCGACAGTTTGTGCGCGTCGCTGTCCTCGTCGGCGGGATAGACCAACGTCTCGGTGAGTTCGTGCTGCTCGCCATCGGTGCCGGCGTCGGAGCGGAAGGTGACCGTCGAGCCCATGCGCACGACGTCCGCCGGCACCTTGTCCTTGCTCACCACCTTGGCGCGCTCCATCTCGGCCAGAAGCTCCTCGGCCACTTCCGGCAGCCGCTCCAGCGACGCGGTGGCGAGGTCTGTCAGGCGGTCACAGTCGGCGTCGCTGACCACGATGTTGGGGACGGAACGATTACGTGCAACGGCGGGCATCGCGGATGCTCCTGCATTTGATGAGACGAATGGGATTCAATCGGTGATCGCGCAAATGCGATCGTGCCCCGATGCCGGGACACAATGGCCGGCTCGGGGACTACGCTTCCGCGATCGGATGGTTCCGTCGCGGCACGCGCGAATAGGGGGCCGAGAAGTTCATGAGGAGGAGTTAAGCCCCTCCGGTGCCGGCTTTCAAGCCGCTTTGCGTGCACGCTTCGCGAGATAGACCTGCAGGTGCGCGTAGGCGAGGCGCAGGTTGGGGGTGGCGATTCCGGCCTTCTTCGCGCGGGCGATCATGTCGCCCACGATATGGTCGGCCTCGACCATGCCGCCCTTCTCGAGATCGTGCAGCATCGACGCGGTGAACTTCGAGCCCTTCACGGTCAGGAACGAGCGGATGGTCTTGAGGCCCTTCTCGCCGGGGTCGTGCCCCGCGGCCGCCCCGACCTTGCGGCCTTCCTCGACCGTCTCCAGCACGATCGCCAGGCCCTCGTCGGCTTCGAGCACGTCACCGGACGAGCCGCGCATCAGGCAGCAGGTCGCGGCCAAAGTGCACAGCATGATCCACTTGTCCCAGAGGTCCTGGACGATGTTGGCGTTCAGCCCGCCGTCGATGCCCGACGCCTTGATGGCGGCATCGAGATCCGTCAGCGCCTTGCGCGCGGGCGCAGCGCCGCGCTCGCCGAACGAGATGACGGCAAACGGGCTCGTGTGCAGGATATGGCCCTCGCCGTTCATGGCGACGCCGACCCGCGCCAGACCGCCCACCACCTTCTCGGCACCGAACCTGGCGTCGAGCGCCTCGAGATGGCGCATCCCGTTCAGCAGCGGCACGATCGTGGTGCTGGCGCCGACCGCCGGGGCAATGGCGTCCATCGCCGAGTCGAGGTCGTAGGCCTTGCAGGTCAGCAGCACGACGTCGTACGGCCCGCCTTCGGCGCCGTTCGTGATCGTCTTCACCTTCTGGGTGATGTCGCCCTTGGTGCTCTTGATCACCAGCCCGTCGCGCTGCAGCGCCTCGTTGCGCTTCTCGCGCACGAGGAACGTCACGTCGGTACCGCTCTGCTGCAGGCGTCCGCCGACATAGCCGCCGATCGCGCCGGCGCCGAGGATCAGGATCTTCATGGCAACCTCTACTTCAATCCACCGCGCGCGCGGCGGGCTTCGTAAGTCTGCAGATGGGCGTAGGCATAGCGCAGGTTGGGCGCGGCGATGCCGTGCTTGCGGGCGCGCGCCAGCATGTCACCGACGATCTGCTTGCCCTCGGCCGCGCCACCCTTCTCCATGTCGCCCAGGATCGAGGCCACGGCCTTGGAGCCCTTGGCCGTCAGCATGCCCTTCAGGTTGGCCACGACCTTGTCGCTCGGCGGCTGGCCCTCGGCGACGGCGACCTTGCGGCTCTCCTCGAGCGTCTCGGCGACGATCGCCGCGCCGTCCTCGCTCTCCATGATGTCGCCGATCGTGCCGCGCATCGAAGCGCACATGCCGGCGATCGTCGACAGCATGATCCACTTGTCCCAGAGATCCTGGTTGATGTTGGGGTTGAGCCCACCGTCGATGCCGGCCTTCTTGCAGGCCGCGTCGAGCTCGACCAGCGCCGCGCGCGCCGGTTTGCCGTCACGCTCGCCGAACGACACGCCCGAGGCGCCGCTGTGCAGGATCTCGCCGTTGGGACCCAGCATGCCGGAAATGCGGGCGAGCCCGCCGGCCACGTGCGCCGCGCCGAACTTCGCGTCGAGCGCGGCGAAGTGGGCATGGCCGTTCAGCATCGGCACGATGACCGTGTCCGGTCCGACCGCCGGTGCGATGGACTCCATCGCCGAATCGAGATCGTAGGCCTTGCAGGCCAGCACGACGACGTCATAGGGCCCGCCCTCTATGGCTCCATCTGGGCCCCTGGTCACGACCTTGACCGGCACGACGGCGTCGCCCTTCGGGCTCTTCACGACGAGGCCTTCCTGGCGCACCTTCTCGGCGCGCTTCTCGCGCAGCAGGAAGGTGGTATCGATGCCGGCCTGCGTGAGGCGCGCGCCCCAATAGCCGCCGACCGCGCCGGCGCCCAGAATCAGGATCTTCACGGCTTGAGGTTCCTTTCGGTCAGCCAGTCGCCGAGCCATGTGGCGAGATCGTCGGTCTGGTGATGGATGTGGCTGAGATCGGCATCCGCCGCGCGCTTCACGCTCTCGTCGGTGCGGATCCACACCGTGCGCATGCCGATGTCGGCGGCGGGCTTCAGGTTGACGGAGATGTCGTCGGCGAAGGCGGCGCGCGTCGGATCGATACCGTGCTTCTTCACCAGCGATTCGTAGATCTGCGGATGCGGCTTGGGCCAGTACTCGCCCGCGGCGATGTCGAAGATCGCCTCGAAATGATGCGACACGCCCAGCCGCTCCATCACGCGCTCGGCGTGCGGCACGTCGCCGGCGGTGAAGATCAGCTTGCGGCCCGGCAGCGCGCGCAGCGACGCTTCAAGCGCCGGATTGGCCTCGACCGGCGAGTAGTCGATGTCGTGTACGTAGTCGAGATAGTGCGTGGGATCGACGCCGTGCAGGGTCATCATCCCGCGCATCGAGGTGCCGTGGTCGCGCCAGTACTGCTTCTGCACGATCCGCGCCTCTTCGGGCGTGACCTTCAGCCAGTCGGCGATGTAGCGCCCGATGCGCACGTCGATCTGCGAGAACAGGTTGCAGCGCGCCGGGTAGAGCGTGTTGTCCAGATCGAACAGCCACACGTCCGGATCGTGCGCGGGGGGATCGTATTTGCGAGCCATTGGACGCTTGGATTACCGGCCAGCCGTGCGCTTGTCGAGCCGGCGCATTATAAGGAAGGACAATGGATATCCTGACGATCGCCCTCCTCGCCGCCGTCGCATCGCTGGTCGTCGTGCTGGTCGCGGTGCTGATGCGCCAGGGCGGCGGCAGCCGCGAGGCCGAGCAGCGCATGCAGCAGCAGCTCGCTTTGGCACTGAGCCAGCAGGCCGAGACCGTGCAGCGGGTCGAGAAGTCGCTGCGCGAGCAGGAGCAGGCGCTGGCCAAGGTTGTCGTGGAACGCCTCGACCGCACCGAGAAGGCCACGGGCCAGATCGTCACCGACCTGCGCGAGCGGCTGGTCCGCATCGACGAGGCGCAGAAGAAGATCGGCGAACTGTCGACCCAGGTCGTGAGCCTGCAGGAGGTCCTGTCCAACAAGCAGGCGCGCGGCGCCTTCGGCGAGGTCCAGCTCAACGACCTGGTCCAGAGCGCCCTGCCGCCCTCGGCCTACGACTTCCAAGTGACGCTCTCGACCGGCGTGCGGGCCGACTGCCTGCTGAAGCTGCCCAACCCGCCGGGCTCGATCGCCATCGACGCCAAGTTCCCGCTGGAGAGCTACAGCCTGCTGCGGGCGGTGCCGGCGGGCGACGGCGCGGCGCTGCTGGCGGCGCAGCGCGCCTTCCAGCAGGCGATCCGCAAGCACATCGCCGACATCCGCAGCAAATACATCGTGCCCGGCGAGACCGCCGAATCGGCGCTGATGTTCCTGCCCTCGGAAGCGGTCTATGGCGAGCTGCACGCCAACTTCACCGGCCTGGTCGAGGAATCCTACAGGGCGCGGGTGTGGATCGTGTCGCCGACCACCATGATGGCGACGCTGAACACGGTGCGCGCCGTCCTGAAGGACGTGCGCATGCGCGAGCAGGCCGGCGAGATCCAGAAGATGGTCGGGCTGATCCTGGGCGACGTGAAGCGGCTCGACGACCGGGTCGACAATCTGAAGAAGCACTTCGCGCAGACCGAAAAGGACCTGCGCGAGATCGACACCTCGACCACGGCGATCACCCGCCGCGGCGAGCGCATCCTCGCGGTGGACCTCGGCGAGGAGCCGGTGGCACTGCCGCCGAAGGTTTAGCGGGCAAAAAAACCTCCGTCGTCTCGACCGAAGCCTCGCGCAGCGAGGCGGAGCGGAGAGACCTGCTCTCGACGATTAGCCGGCGTTAGGTGGAGAGAACATCTCTCCACTCCGCCCCTTCGGGGCTCCGGTCGAGATGACGGGCTTCTTTGTTGCGCCCGCCTTAACCCCACGGCCCGCGGCGCGGGGCCTGTGGCGCGGGATTGCCCCACGGGCCGCTTCGGGGCGCCGACGAGGCCTGCCGCGGCTGCGCGTAGCTCTGGCCGCCCATCGCCTGCAGGCGCGCGATGCGCTCCTCCATCGGCGGGTGGGTCGAGAACAGGCTCGACATGCCGCCGGCCAGGGCGAGCGGGTTGGCGATGTACATGTGGGCGGTCGCCGGATTGCGCTCGGCCGCCTCGTTGTGGATCTGCTGCGTGCCGGCATGCAGCTTGGCCAGCGCCGAGGCGAGCCACTGCGGCTGGCCGCAGATTTCCGCGCCCATGCGGTCGGCCTCGTATTCGCGGCCGCGGCTGATCGCCATCTGCACCAGCATGGCGGCCATCGGCGCCAGGATCATCGCGGCGATGGCGACGATCGGATTGACCAGCGGCCGGCCCTCGCTATCGCGGCCGCCGCCCATCAGGCCGCCGAAGCTGGCCAGCATGCCGATGGCGCCCGAGAGGGTCGCGGCCACGGTCATGATCAGCGTGTCGCGGTGGCGGACATGGGCCAGCTCGTGCGCCATCACGCCGGCCACTTCCTCGCGGCTGAGGTGGCGCAGCAGGCCGGTGGTCGCGGCCACGGCGGCATGCTCGGGATCGCGGCCGGTCGCGAAGGCGTTGGGCTGGTCCTCGTCGATCAGGTAGACGCGCGGCATCGGCAGGCCGGCGCGCTGCACCAGCTCGTGGACGATGTTGAACAGCTCCGGCGCATTCTCCGGCCCGACTTCCTGGGCGTTGGCCATGCGCAGGACCATCTGGTCGCTGTTCCAGTAGGCGAAGAGGTTCATGCCCAGCGCGGCGACGAGGGCGATGACGAGGCCGGTCTGGCCTCCCAGCAGGTAGCCCGCCACGAGGACGAAGCCCGTCAGCGCGGCGAGCAGGAGGGCGGTCTTGACGTAATTCATGCCGGGTAAGTTGGTCTGCAAAAGTGGCGAATCAAGGTAGGGACAGGCATCATGCTTCCATGACCGACACCAGCAAGCCCACCCCGCCGGAACCGCCCAAGGCCGACCCGGCAACACCCCCCGTCCCCGAGAAGCCGAAGAAGGTCGAGGAGATCGGCGGCCCGCCCGGCCCCGAGCCCACCCGCTACGGCGACTGGCAGTTCAACGGCAAGGTGACAGACTTCTGAAAGAAGTCAGTCATCCCGAGCGCAGCGAGGGATCTATCAGTGGCACGAAGACTGCCTCTCATCGCTCGAACGATGAATTGCGAGTGACCCCATGAGCAAAGCCGACATCTTCCACCCCAGCTTCAAGGCGCAACCCTGGTGGTGGGAGGCGTGGACGCCCAACAACGCGCTGAGCGTCGATCCTCCCGCCAAGACCGATGTGGTGATCGTGGGGGCGGGCTATGGCGGCCTGTCGACGGCGCTGGAGCTGCGGCGCAACGGCATCGACTGCGTGGTGCTGGAGCGCGGCGTGTTCGGCATCGGCGCCTCGACGCGCAACGGCGGCATGCTCTCGGGCGGCACCAACATCGCCAAGGGACTGGGCGGCAAGAACCCCAAGGTCGAGGCCGAGTTCGAAGCCAACAAGGCGGCGTTCCTGGGCAGTGGTGCGGATTCGCTGCAGACCCTGATCGACATCATCCACCGCGAGAAGATCGACTGCGGCCTGATCACCAACGGCCGCTTCACCGGCGCCTGGACACCGAAGCACTACGACGATCAGGCGCGCAAGGTCGAGATGTTCAACAAGTACGCCCATGTCGGCGCCGAGATGATCCCGCGCGAGCGGGTGCGCGAGATGATGGCGTCCGACTATTACTATGGCGGCATGTACGTGAAGAGCGGCGGCAATCTCCACCCCGCGCGCTACTACAAGGGCCTGCTCGAAGCCGCGCACGCCCAGGGCGCGGTCCTGTGCGGCGAGGTCGAGGCCGAGCGTATCGAGAAGACGAAGGACGCGAAGACCGGCAGCGGCTGGCGCGTGCTGACCGCCAAGGGCCCGATCGCCTGCCGGGAAGTCGTCATCGCCACCAACGGCTATACCGGCGACCTGACGCCGAAGCTGAAGATGCGCGTCGTGCCGGTGGCCAGCCACATCATCGCCACCGAAGAACTGCCGATGCCGGCGACGGAGCTGATCCCGCTGCAGCGCTCGATCGGCGACACCAAGCGGGTGCTGACCTATTACCGGCCCTCGCCCGACGCCAAGCACATGATCTTCGGCGGCCGCGCCCGCTTCACCGCGGCGCCGCCGGAAGTCAGCGCGCCGATCCTCTACCAGTACATGATCGACCGGTTCCCGCAGCTGAAGGGCATCCGCATCACCCATGTCTGGACGGGCAACGTGGCCTTCGCGCTCGATTCGATGTCGCACATGGGCCAGGACGACGGCATGCACTACCTGCTCGCCTGCAACGGCAGCGGCGTCGCCATGATGACCTATCTCGGCACCCAGACGGCCAAGAAGATCGCCGGCGGCTCCAACGCCCCGGTCAATGCCTTCGACGGCCGCGAGTTCCCCGAGCATCCGCTCTACAACGGCGATCCCTCGCTTTATCTCCCGCTGATCGGCGCCCTCTACCGCACCCGCGACTGGCTCGACCGCAAGATGGCTTAGAAACACTCCGTCATCTCGACCGGAGCCGAGCGCAGCACCAACGAGTGAACGGTTCAATGGAGCGCGCCACTCCAGTGGCGCTCACACCTCATCGACCGGCAACATATGAGCGCAACTGGAGTTGCGCGCTCCAATGACAGCGACCTCGATATGACCAACCCTTCAATCCCGTCTCTCCCCGTCTCTCTCGCCGATGTCCGCGCCGCGGCGGCGCGCATCGAGGGCGCCGTCGTGCATACGCCCTGCCTGCGCAGCGAGACGCTGTCGCGCATCGCCAAGGCCGATGTCTGGATCAAGTTCGAGAACCTGCAATTCACCGCCTCGTTCAAGGAGCGCGGTGCGCTGAACACGCTGCTGCAGCTCACCGACGAGGAGCGCCGCCGCGGCGTCATCGCCATGTCGGCCGGCAACCATGCCCAGGGCGTCGCCTATCACGCCGGCCGGCTGGGTATTCCCGCCACCATCGTCATGCCGTCCTTCACGCCCAACACCAAGGTGA
Source organism: Reyranella sp. (assembly GCF_965249915.1). Lineage (GTDB taxonomy): Bacteria > Pseudomonadota > Alphaproteobacteria > Reyranellales > Reyranellaceae > Reyranella. The sequence goes on along the minus strand of NZ_OZ252257.1, from coordinate 5,043,913 downwards.
AGCACACGCGCGGCCACGGCGCGCGGGTCGTGCTGAAGGGCGACACGCTGGCGGAAGCGGCGGCCGAAGCCCATCGCCTGGCCGACGCCGAGAAGCTGGTCTTCGTCCATCCCTACGACGATCCGCGCATTATCGCCGGACAGGGCACGATCGCGCTGGAGATGCTGGAGGACGCGCCGGAGCTCGACACGCTGGTCGTGCCGGTCGGTGGCGGCGGCATGCTGGCAGGCTGCGCCGTCGCCGCGCGCGGACTGAAGCCCGATGTGAGGATGATCGGCGTCGAATCGGCCGGCTACTCGGCCATGCGCCAGCTCCTGGCCGGCGAGCCGGTGACGGTGGGCGGCGACACGATCGCCGAGGGCATCGCCGTGCGCGACATCGGCCGGACGCCGCTCGCCATCGCCCGCGCGCTGGTCGACCGCGTGCTGGCGGTCGACGAGGTGGCGATCGAGCACGCCATCGCGCTGTTCCTCGAGGTCGAGAAGACCGTGGCCGAAGGCGCCGGCGCCGCCGGCCTGGCGGCCCTGCTGGCCCATCCCGAAGTCTTCGCCGGCCGCAAGGTCGGGCTGATCCTGTGCGGCGGCAACATCGACACCCGCCTGCTGGCCTCGGTCCTGCTGCGCGGCCTGGTCCGCGACGGCCGCATCGTGCGGCTGCGCCTGATGATCCCCGACCTGCCCGGCCAGCTCGCCCGCGTCGCCGGCCTGATCGGCGGCGCCGGCGGCAACATCGTGGAAGTGCAGCACCAGCGCCTGTTCGGCAGCGTCGTCGCGAAATCGACCGAGCTCGACGTCACCGTCGAATCCCGCGACCGCGACCATGCCCGCGAACTGGTCACCGCTCTCCAGGCCGAGGGCTTCACGGTCCGCGTCCTGGAGGGGGCGGACGCGTAACCGTCGTCACCACAGGTCGGCTTTGGCGACCATCAGCAGATAGATGACGATCAGCGCGGCGAACGCGGGCCATCCCAGGATGAACCAGACCCGCATGGCACTGTAATAGTCGGGCGGCAGAGGCTCGCCCGTCGCGACCGCATGCGCCGCAAGATCACGTGCGCGGATCTGCAGCACGACGACCGGCACCCAGCAGACGAAGGCGAGAACGTAGAGCGCGTAGGTCACGACGAGCCAGGACGCCATGGGATCGAGGCCACTCTGCATCGCAAGCGCCAGGCCGGTGATCGGCTGCAGGATGCCCGCCGGCAGCGTGAACAGCCAATCGGCCAGGACGACGTTACGCGTCACGATGGCGATGCCGCGGACGTCGCCGCGCAGATGCGCGGACCACATCTGGAAAGCCGTGCCGATCCCCGTCCCGAACAACACGGTACTGCTGAGGATATGCGCCCACTTCATCCAGAGATAGGAATCGATGCTCAGGATCACCGTTCCTCCTCCAGGACCATCCAGACGCCGATCAGCGCGAGGATGGGCAGGTTCTTCAGCAAGGCCCCGAACGGTTCGAGCCACAGAGCCGGCGCCAGCACGGTCAGCAGGATCGTATAGCCAGCGACGACGGCCACCTGGATCGCCGCCATCCAGTGTGGCCGCCAGCGAACCAGCAACGCCCCGGCAATCAGCAGGTCCACGCCCGAGAAGGCGAGCGCCAGCGGCCGCGACGGCAGACCGAGGCTCGAAAACGCGGCATCCACCATGGCGTAGGAAGCGACGGGCGCCAGCACGCCGGCGAGGGCCGAGCCGATCCAAAGCAGGATCAGCACCGCTCGCAACAGCGGCCGCAGAAAGTAGAGACGGGCGTGCCAGAGATCCTGGGTCTGCGCCGGCCGACGCGCCAGCATGTCGTCCATGCGGCGCGGCGTGAAGCCGATCTTGTCGGCGAAGGCCGTGGCCGGCTCTCTCCCCGCGTTGCCGACCTCGAGCTGGCGCAGGCTCGCCGTGCCGAGCGGGCCGCCGCCCGCTAGATCGGCGATGCCCGCAGCGACGCGCATCACGGGCATCGGGATGGTGAGAGTGGGAACAGGCGCGAGGCCGAGCCAGGACCGATACTTCTCGATCAGGCCACGCAAGGTCACCACTTCAGGCCCGACGGGTTCGAGCGTCTGTCGCGCAAACCGATCGGTCTCCACGACACGCGCCACCGTCTCGACCAGATCGTCGATATGGATCGGTCGAAACGCCGCCGAACCGTCACCGACTAGCGGAGTGATGCCAGGCAATCCCGCGAGTCCACGCACCGCCGACGTGCCCCCATAGCTTCCTTCGCCGTAGACGAGCGACGGACGCAGGACGGTCCAGTCGAGAGGTAACGTCCGGAGGTGATCGTCGGCCCGCTTCTTGGTCACCGAATACTCCGTGCCGGCCTCGTCGTCGGCGCTGATGGCCGAAACCTGCACCACGCGGCGGATCTCAGCCGCCGCGCAGGCGTCAAACAACGCAATCGGCGCGATCGCGTGAATGGCTTCGATGTCCTGCCCTCGCCCGCCATGCAGCACACCGGCGCAATTGATGACGGCGTCGGCCCCGGCCAACCGGGACCGCCAGGCCTCGGGACGGGTGTCGCGATTGAAGTTCACGCCCAAGGTCTCGACACCCGGCCACTTGCGGCGGAAAGCCGCCGGATCGCGAACGGCGGCCACCATTTCGTGGCCCCTTGCCCGAAGGCCGGCCAGAAGCTGGCTGCCTATAAATCCGTTGGCGCCGGTCAGCAGAATTCTCACGGCGGGACCCTAGCAAAACCGCGCCGCTCTGGCGCGGCGGGCGGCATGGCGATCCACGGCGGCCCGCGCTAAAAGACCGGCCATGTCCGCCTCGACCCAGTACGTCCCCTCGCCCACGCCCGACCTGGCCCGCATCCAGCGCGCGTTGATCTCCGTTTCCGACAAGGAGGGCCTGGTCGAGCTGGGCAAGGCGCTGGCGGCGCACGGGGTGGAAATCCTCTCGACCGGCGGGTCGGCCAAGTCGCTGCGCGACGCCGGCCTCAAGGTCGTCGAGGTCAGCGATCACACCGGTTTCCCCGAGATCATGGACGGGCGCGTGAAGACGCTGCAGCCCTCGATCCATGGCGGCATCCTCGCCCGCCGCACCGACGCCGGGCACCAGAAGGCGATGAGCGACCACAGGATCGCGGGCATCGATCTGGTGGTGGTGAACCTCTACCCGTTCGAGGCCACGGTCGCGCGCGGCGCCGATTTCCCGACCTGCGTCGAGAACATCGACATCGGCGGCCCGGCGCTGATCCGCGCCTCGGCCAAGAACCACGACTTCGTGACCATCGTGGTCGATCCCAAGGACTATGCCTCGGTGCTGCAGGAGCTCGACGCCCACAAGGGCGCCACGACCCTGGCGCTGCGCCGCACGCTGGCGGCCAAGGCCTATGCCCGCACGGCGTCCTACGATTCGGCGATCGCCAACTGGTTCGCCGGCCAACAGGGCGAGACCTTCCCCGAGCGGCTGACCCTGTCGGCCGAGAGGGTGCAGACCCTGCGCTACGGCGAGAACCCGCACCAGAAGGCGGCCTTCTACAGCGACGGCAGCAAGCGGCCGGGCGTCGCCACGGCGCGCATGGTCCAGGGCAAGGAGCTGTCCTACAACAATATCGGCGACACCGAATCGGCCTATGAGTGCGTGGCGGAGTTTGCCGAATCGGCCATCGTCGTCGTGAAGCACGCCAATCCCTGCGGCGTGGCGGTCGATCCCGACCAGTTCACCGCCTACCAGAAGGCCTATGCCTGCGATCCCGTCTCGATCTTCGGCGGCATCGTTGCGCTGAACCGCACGCTGGAGGCCAGGGTCGCGGCCGAGCTGGTGAAGCTCTTCCTTGAAGTGGTGATCGCGCCCGACGCGACGCCGGAAGCGCTGGCCATTCTCGCCACCAAGAAGAACGTGCGCGTGCTGCTGGCCGGCGCCCTGCCCGATCCGACCACGGCCGGCATGACGCTGAAGAGCGTGGCCGGCGGCTATCTCTTCCAGACGCGCGACAACGGCCATCTCACCAAGGCCGACCTCAAGGTCGTGACCAAGCGCTCGCCGACCGCGAAGGAACTCGACGATCTCCTGTTCGCCTTCACCGTCTGCAAGCACGTGAAGTCGAACGCCATCGTCTACGCCAAGGACGGCGCCACGGTGGGCGTCGGCGCGGGCCAGATGAACCGCCGCGACTCCTCACGCATCGCCGCCATCCGTGCCGCCGAGTCAGGCGAGGCGGCGGGCCTGAAGGTCAGCCCGGCGGTCGGCAGCGTCGTCGCTTCGGACGCCTTCTTCCCCTTCGCCGACGGTCTGTTGGCGGCGGCCGAGGCGGGCGCCACGGCGATCATCCAGCCGGGCGGCTCGATGCGCGACAAGGAAGTGATCGACGCGGCCGACGAAAAGGGCCTCGCGATGGTCTTCACCGGGATGCGGCACTTCCGACACTGAGCGTCTCAACGGAGCGCGCCACTCCAGTGGCGCTCTTCTCATGCCTTAGCGACGGCTCTTGAGCGCCACTGGAGTGGCGCGCTCCAATGACTACCCGACCTTGATCTGCTTCGCCGACGCCATCGCCTTGCGGCGCGCGTCCTTGACGGTGCGGCCGGTGGCGAGCGTGACGGCCATGCGGCGGTGGCCCTTCACCTCGGGCTTGCCGAAGATGCGGATGGACGTGCCCGATGCGGCGAGCGCCTTGGCGATGCCGGTATAGGTCGGGTCCTCTATGGTGCCGTCACCGAGGACGGGCACCGAGGCGCCGGGTTGGCAGGTGATCTCGGGGATCGGCAGGCCGAGGATGGCGCGGACATGCAGTTCCATCTCGCTCATGTTCTGCGAGACCATCGTGACCATGCCGGTGTCGTGCGGGCGCGGCGACAATTCGGAGAACCAGACCTTGTCGCCCTTCACGAACATCTCGACGCCGAACAGGCCGCGGCCCCTGGCGCCGCACAGCGCGTTCACGACCTTCTTCGCGATGTCGCGCGCCTTGCGCAGCGCCGGCTTCGACATGGCATGCGGCTGCCAGCTCTCGCGATAGTCGCCGTCGACCTGGATATGACCGATCGGTTCGCAGAAGCCGAAGCCGCCCTCGTGGCGCACGGTGAGCAGGGTGATCTCGTAATCGAAGTCGATGGCGCCCTCGACGATCACCAGCCCGGTGCTGGCGCGCGTGCCCTCCATCGCGATCTTCCAGCTCCTGGCGATGTCGGCGGGCTTGCGCGCGACGCTCTGGCCATGGCCGGACGACGACATGGTGGGCTTGATGAAGCAGGGAAAGCCCACGGCGTCGGCGCCGGCCTGCAGCTCCTCGAGGCTGGCGGCAAAGCGATAGGGCGAGGTCGGCAGCTTGAGCTTCTCGGCCGCGAGCTTGCGGATGCCGCGGCGGTCCATGGTGAGCTGGGCGGCGCGCGCCGTCGGGATGACGGTCCAGCCCTCCTTCTCCAGCTCGACCAGCGTATCGGTGGCGATGGCCTCGATCTCGGGCACGATGAAGTCGGGCTTCACCGTCTCGACGACATGGCGCAGCGCCTCGCCGTCGCGCATGTCGAACACGTAGGCGCTGTTGGCGACCAGCATGGCCGGCGCGTCCTCATAGCGATCGCAGGCAATGACCTCGATGCCGAAGCGCATCGCCTCGATGACGACTTCTTTCCCGAGCTCACCCGAGCCCAGCATCATGAGCTTGATCGCGGAGGGTTTTAGCGGCGTGCCGAATTTCTTGATCTTCATCGGGCGATGATATCGCGTCGGCTTTACCGACACCAACCTCACCCTGAGCGACCGTCGTGTTGGTCAAGCGTTTGCCCATTGTTTTCTGTCCCTGAGGATGGCGTTGAGGATGGTCACGAGCTTGCGCATGCAAGCGCCGATGGCGACCTTTGCCGGCTTTCCTGCGGCGCGCAGGCGATGATAGGTCAGCGCCAAGGGCAGCTTGCGGCGGATGGAGACGAGGATGCTCATGTAGAGGGCAGCCCGTACGACGGGTCGTCCTCCCGCGATGGTACGGCGGCCACGCAAGGTGCCGCTGTCGCGATTGAACGGGGCGACGCCGGTCAGGGAAGCAATCTCGCGTCGGCCGAGACGGCCCAGTTCAGGCAGTTCGGCGATCAGGGTGCGGGCGATCCTGGGCCCGATGCCGGGAACGCTGATCAGAAGGTCCTCCGCTTCCCGCCAGGTCGGTGTTCCCCGGACGGCGGTGTCGATGTCGTCGTCGATCTGTTCGAGCTGGGCCTTCAAGGTGGCAAGCACGCGATCGACGCTCTTGAGGGTGCGTCGAACTGTGAGCATGCGCCGGCGATTGCTCTCGGCCCCGATCATCTCGACGAGCTGACGGCGGCGGGCCATCAGTTCGCCCAACAGTCTGGACTGCTCGTCAGCGAGCGGTCGCGCCGGTGGGTTCACCGCCTCGGCGAAGTGGGCGATGACAGCGGCATCCAGCGCATCGGTCTTGGCCAGCCGTGCGGTGGCCCGGGCGAAGTCTCGGATCTGCCGTGGATTGACGACCGCCACGGGCAGGCCCGCCGCGCCCAGGCCTGCCGCCACGATCGTCTCGAAGCCACCGGTTGCTTCGAGCACGATCAGAGCAGGTGCCATTTTACTCAGCCGCCCAATCAGGTCCTCGATGCCTTCTCCGTTGCGGGCAACGGTGAAGGCCTCGCCGGCGGGGCGCACATGAACATCCAGGCGCTCTTTCGCCACATCGATACCTACGAACATGGATCTTGGCTCCCATCCTTGCGCATGCGGGCTCGCGGTTCGGCCCAGGCGACCGTTCGGGATCACAAAATCAACGGTGGAGGCGCCGAGCTCAGGGACGGGCTTGGAGGCCCCAGGAGCCTGCGGGCTCTCCACCGAGACCGCACCTGCAACTCTACGCCGGCGCGGCCGTGTCTTGATACAAGGAGCGCTCCGCAGGAGCGCGTCTCGAAGGGTGGGCACGAGCACCGGGTTTGTTGCCCATCCTTCGAGACGCCGCGCTTAGCGCGGCTCCTCAGGATGAGGGAGTGCGGCTGGCTTTGCTTCGTCCGGCTCCGGCTTCTTCTTCCGGGTCAGCAGACGGAAGAAGAGCGGGACGAACAGGATGGCGACGAAGGTGGCGGCCAGCATGCCGCCGATCACGCCGGTGCCGATCGAATGGCGGCTGGCCGACCCGGCGCCGCTGCTGATGGCCAGGGGCACCACGCCCAGGATGAAGGCGAGCGAGGTCATGACGATCGGCCGGAAGCGCAGCTTCGCCGCTTCCATCGCCGCATCGTAGGCGGAGAGGCCCTGCTGGTAGCGCTGCGAGGCGAACTCGACGATCAGAATGGCGTTCTTGGCGGCGAGGCCGATCAGCGTGATCAGGCCGATCTGGAAATAGACGTCGTTCTCCAGGCCCCGGATCCAGACCGCCAACAGCGCACCGAACACGGCGAAGGGCACGGCGGTGATGACGGCGAGCGGCAGCGACCAGCGCTCGTACTGTGCCGCCAGGATCAGGAACACCATGACGAGGCCGAACACGAAGCCGAGGCTGCCGGCGCCCTGGCTCGCCAGCTCCTGATAGGCCGAGCCGGTCCAGCCGATCGTGTAGTCGGCGGGCAGGGTCTCGGCCACGACCTGCTGCATGGCCGCGATCGCCTGGCCCGACGAATAGTCCGGCGCCGGATTGCCCAGGATCTTGGCCGCGGGGAAGATGTTGAAGCGGTCGACCGTGTCGGGGCCGACGATGCGCGTCACCGTCACCAGCTCGTTGAGCGGCACCATCACGTTCCTGTCGGACTTCACGAAGACCTGGCGCAGATCGTCCGGCTTCTCGCGGAAGTCGGGCTCGGACGACAGGCTGACGCGATAGGTGCGACCAAACAAAGTGAAGTCGTTGACGTAGAGGCTGCCGAACGAACTCTGCATCGTGTCGAAGATCGAGTTGATCGGGATGCCGATCGCCTTGGCCTTGTCGCGGTCGACGTCGATCCGGTACTGCGGCACGCCGGTCGTGAAGGTGGTGGAGACGCCCGTGAGCTCGGGCCGCTTGGCGGCGGCCTGCACGACCTTGTTGGCGGCCTCCGCGAGGCTCGCCAGCGAGCCGCCGGACCGGTCCTGCAAGTAGAATTCGAAGCCGCCGGTCGTGCTCATGCCCTGGATGGGCGGCGGATTGAAGCCGATCACCACGCCGTCGCGGAAATGGGCGTTCAGGGCGGCGAACGATGGGGCGAGATTGCGCGCATCCTGTGCCGGCTCCTTGCGCTCCGACCAATCCTTCAAGGTGACGAAGGAGACGCCCGAGTTGGTCTTCTGCGCGCCCGACAGGAGATCGAAGCCGGAGAAGGTGACGACGTTGGCCACCGCCGGGTTCTTGCCCAGCTCCTCGGTGGCCTTGGCCGTGACCTCGCGCGTGCGCGTCAGCGAAGCGGCGGGTGGCAGGGCGGTCACCAGGAAGACGTAGCCCTGGTCCTCGTTGGGCACGAGCCCGCCCGGCACGCGCTGGAACAGGAACACGGTCGCGCCGAGGAGGAGGGCGAAGCCCGCCAGCCCCAGCACCGTGCGCTTCAACAGGAACGACACGCCGCCGGTGTAGCGCTCGGTCACCCAGTCGAAGCCCTTGTTGAACCTGGCGAAGGGCCACCACGGCTTTTCGTGGCCCGGCTTCAGGATCAGCGCCGCCAGCGCGGGCGTCAGCGTGAGCGCCACGATGCCCGAGATCACCACCGAAACGGCGATCGTCACCGCGAACTGGCGGTACAGTTCGCCGGCCAGCCCGCCCAGGAAGGAGACGGGAATGAACACCGCGCAGAGGACCAGGACGATGGCGATGACCGGGCCCGTCACCTCCTGCATCGCCTGGATCGCGGCGTCGCGCGGGCTCTTGCCCTGCGTGGTCATGATCCGCTCGACATTCTCCAGCACCACGATCGCGTCGTCGACCACGATGCCGATCGCCAGCACCAGTCCGAACAGGGTGAGCAGGTTGATGGAGAAGCCCAGCAGATACATGCCGGCGAAGGTGCCGATGATCGACACCGGGATGGCGATCACCGGGATGATCATCGCGCGGACGCTCTGCAGAAAGAGGAAGACGACCAGCACCACGAGGACGATCGCCTCGATGAAGGTGATGACCACCTCGTCGATCGACACCTCCACGAAGCGCGTGGTGTTGAACGGCACGTCGTAGCGCAGCCCGTCGGGGAAGCGCTTGGAAATGCGCTGCATGGTCTCGTTGACCGAGCGGGCGACCTCCAGCGCATTGGCACCGGGCTGCAGATAGACGCCGATCGGGACCGCGGGCGCCCCGTTGAAGATCGCCGAGAAGCCGTAGGTCAGCGCGCCCAGCTCGACCCTCGCCACGTCCTTCAGGCGCAGCGCCCCGCCGATCTCGTCGGAGCGGATGATGATGTTCTCGAACTGCGTGGGATCGACCAACCGCGGCGGCGTCGTCACCGAATAGGTGAACGCCTGCGGGTTCTTCATCGGCTCCTCGCCGAATCGGCCGGCGGCGAACTGCGAGTTCTGCTCGCGCACGACCGCCGCGACCTCGCCCGGCGTCAGATTGTATTGCGCGAGCTTGTCGGGCCGCAGCCAGATGCGCATCGAATAGTCCGAGGCCCCGAACAGGGCGGCGTCGCCGACGCCCGGCAGGCGGCGCAGCTCGTCGATCACGTTCACCAGCGCGTAGTTGCTGATGAACACCGTGTCGTAGCGCCGGTCCGGCGACGACATGGCCATCACCATAAGGATAGACGAGGAGCGCTTCTGGACCACGACGCCCTGACGCGCCACCTCCGCCGGCAGGAGCGGCAGCGCACGCTGGACGCGATTGTTGACGTTGATGGCGTTCTGGTCTGGATCAGTGCCGATCTCGAAGCTGATGGTGAGGCTCATCGTGCCCGAGCCGGTCGAAGTCGAGCGCATGTAGATCATGCGTTCGACGCCGTTGATCTGCTGTTCCAGCGGCGCCGCCACGGTCGAGGCGATGGTCTCGGCGGTGGCGCCGGGGTAGCTCGCCGTCACCACCACGTCGGGCGGCACGATCTGCGGATACTGAGAGATCGGGAGCGCGCGCATGGCGACGAGCCCGGCCAGCACGATGACGATCGACAGGACGCTCGCGAAGACCGGCCTGTCGATGAAGAACTTGGAGATCACGGTCTTGTCCCGGACCCGGCAGGAACAGTCGCAGGCGCGGTCGTCGCCGGTGTCGTGGGCGCCATCGGCTTCACCTTCATGCCGGGCCGCACGCGGATCACCCCGTCGATGACCACCTTTTCGCCCGCCTTCAGGCCGCTCTTCACGATCCAGCCCCGCTCGACCTCGCGGTCGAGCTTGACCGGGCGCAGCTGCGCCACGTCATTGGCTTCGATCACGTAGACGGCCGCTCCCTGCGGCCCCTGAACGATCGCCGTCTGCGGCACCAGGATCGCGTTCGGCATGGTGACGCCGAGGATGTCGACCCGGACGAACTGACCGGGCAGCAGGCCGCGCTCCTCGTTGGGGAAGACCGCGCGGATCTGAACCGTGCCGGTGCGCGGATCGACGATGCCGGAACTGGTGTCCACCCGGCCGTCCAGCGGATAGAGGTCGCCATTGCCGAACCGCAGCTTCACGGTGACGTCGCTCTCGGTCAGCGGCCGGGCCCGCGTTGCGTTGATCTCCTTGAGTTCCCGCAGTTCACCATCGGTCGTGGTGAAATAGACATAGGCGGGATCGAGCTGGGTGATCCTGGTCAACAGCGTCTGCTGCGGCTGGACCAGCGTGCCTTCCGGGGGCGAGGCCTCGATGCTGGTGAGACCGGCGATCGGCGCCTTGATCACCGTATATTCGAGATCGAGTTCGGCGGTCTGCACGTCCGCCTTGGCGGACGCCAGGGCCGCCGTGGATTGTTCACGCGCCGCCGTCGCATCTTCCAGCGCCTTCTGTGTCGAGACCTGACGGGCCGCGAGGCCTTCGACGCGGGCGAAGTTTTCGGTCGCCTGAGTGAGCGTCGCCTGGGCCTGGGCCATCTGCGCCTTGGCGCGCGCCAGCGAGGCCTCGAAGCTGCGCGGATCGATGCGGAACAGCACCTGGCCCGCCTTCACCGGCTCGCCGTCGGTGAACTCCCGCTTCTGCAGGATGCCGCCCACCTGCGAGCGTATCTCGACGACGCGGAAGCCCGACACACGGCCGGCATAGCGCAGGGGCAGCGGCACGTCGGCTGTCGTGAGCTGGAGCACGCCGACTTCCGGCGGCGGCGGCGCGGCGGTGACCGGCGGCGCCTTCGGATCGCGCAGGGCAAACCAGGAGACCGCCGCGGCGACGACCGCGACCACGACGATCGCCAGCACCGCGACACGCGCCGTTGGGACCTTCACGGCCATCTGGCTAGGACTTCACGGTGAGCGTAGCCGAGGTCAAGAAGACGTCCCCCTGTCGCAGGTGTCTCCGACCCGGAGCAACTCAGCTTGCGGGCGCAGGAGCGCCGGGGGAAACGGCGTGCTACGCCAAACGTTCCGCCGTCGCGGCAGAAAGCTTCGTCACCTGCCCTGCGCGAGCGCGTCGTCGATTGCGCTGCCGAGACGATCGACGATGTCGCCGATCTGTTCCGCGGTCACGATGAAGGGCGGGGCCAGAAGGACATGGTCGCCGCGCTGGCCGTCGATCGTGCCGCCCATCGGATAGACCATGAGGCCGCGCGCCATCGCTGCCTTCTTCACCTTCGCGTGGAGCTTGAGCGAAGGATCGAACGGCTCCTTCGTCGAGCGATCCTCGACCAGCTCGACCGCTTGGAAGAGACCGCGGCCGCGAATGTCGCCGACATGCGGATGATTGCCGAAGCGCTCGCCCAGCCGGCGCTGCAGGAGCGCGCCCATCGCCTTCACGTTGGCGAGAAGATGGTCGCGCCGGATCGTCTCCTGCACGGCAAGGCCCGCCGCGCAGGCCATGGGATGTCCCATGTAGGTATGGCCGTGCTGGAAGAAGCCGCTGCCCTTGGCGAAGGTCTCGTAGATATGCTTGCCCAGGAGCACCGCGCCGATCGGCTCGTAGCCGCCGCCCAGACCCTTGGCGATGGTCATCAGGTCGGGCGCGATGCCTTCCTGCTCGCAGGCGTGCAGCGTGCCCGTGCGGCCCATGCCGCACATCACCTCGTCGAGGATCAGCAGGACGCCGTGGCGGTCGCAGATCTCGCGGATGCGCTTGAAGTAGCCCGGCGCCGGCGGCACCGCGCCCGAGGTCGCACCGACCACGGTCTCCGCGACGAAGGCCATCACCGTGCCGGCCCCCAGCTCGAGGATCTTCTCCTCCAGCAGGTCGGCGGCCCGCAGCCCATAGGCCTCGTCGGACTCGCCCGGCTGCTGGAAGCGATAGGCGAAGCAGGGATCGATGTGATGCGTCTCGATCAGCAGCGGCGAGAACGGCGCACGCCGCCACGCATTGCCGCCGGCCGCCAGCGCGCCCAGCGTGTTGCCGTGATAGCTCTGCCGCCGCGCGATGACGTGGCGGCGTCCCGTCTCGCCGCGCTCGGTGAAGTACTGGCGCGCCATCTTGAGCGAGGCCTCGACCGCCTCCGAACCGCCGCTCACCAGATAGACGTGGCCGAGACCCTTGGGCGCATCCTCGATCAGCCGGTCGCCGAGTTTTTCGGCAACGTCGGTCGTGAAGAAGCCGGTATGGGCATAGGCGAGCCTGTCGAGCTGCTCGTGCAGCGCCGCGGTCACCGCGGGATGGCCGTGGCCGAGGCACGACACGGCCGCGCCGCCCGAGGCGTCGAGGTAGCGCTTGCCGGTGCTGTCGACGATTTCGATGCCCGAGCCGCTGGCGGCGACGGGAAGGGACGAGCCGATCTGACGATGCAGGATATGGGTCATGGTCTTTTCCGGGGGAGACGACGGGGCAGGTGGACGCCGAAGGCCGAAAGCTGCGCTTCGGTGCGCTCGAGTGCTTCGAGCGCCCGGTTGCCGCCGGCTCCCGCCACCAGTGCGGCGAGGATTTCGGCGACCGCCAGCAGCGGCGTCATGGTGTGGAAGAACGAGGGGCTGTCTGTTGCCACCAGGAGCGTGGCGGTGGCCCGCGCGGCGAGCGGCGAGACTTCGCTGTCGGTGATCGCCACCAGCGGCACGCCGGCGGCCGTGGCGTAGTGCGCCGCCTCGATCGCGGCACGGGCATAGGGCTCGACGCTGGCAGCCAGCAGCACGTCGTCGGGCCCGGCGTCGCGGATGGCGTCGAGGCCGGTGCCGCCGGCATCGTCGAGCATCACGGTTTTGTCGCCCAGCAGCGACAGCATGTAGTGGAAGTGCCAGGCCGCCGCGTGGCAGGAGCGCAGGCCGAGGCAGTAGACGCGACGGGCCGCGTGAAGATGGCCGGCGGCAACCGCCAGCCGTTCCAGCGAGTCGGGTTCGGCCAATTGCGCGATCTGCCGCGATAGGGAGCGCGCCATGTCGGCCGCCAGCGCGCGCTCGCCGTGAAGGCCCTGCACCTCGACCTGGGCCCCGGCCTTGCCCGCGAAGCCCAGCGACCCCGCCCGCACCGCACCGGCATAGAGCGCGCGGACCTCGTCATAGCCGTCGAGTCCCAGCCGCTTGGCCAGCCGCGTCATGGTCGCGGCCGGCACGCCGGCGCGCCGCGCCTGCTCGCGCATCGAAAGCAGGGCGACGTCGTCGGGCCGGTCGAGCATGTAGCGCGCCGCGATCTTGAGTTGCGGCGACAACAGCTCGTAGGCCTCGACGATCGATGCGCTCAGAGGCCCGCCGGTCATTGTTCCGTCTCCGCGGCGTGCCTCAGCGCAGCGGGATCGGGTACATCAGGCCGCTCTTGGTCCACAGGGCGTTGAGCCCGCGCGGCAGCTTGAGCGGGCTGTCCATGCCGACATTGCGCTCGAAGCTCTCGCCGTAATTGCCGACCTGCTTGACGATGTTGTAGGCCCACTTCTCGTCGATCTGCAGCGCCTTGCCGTTGCCCGGCGTGACACCGAGGAAGCGCTTCACCAGCGCGTCGGTCGACTTCAACTGCTCATCGACATTGGCCTTGGTGATGCCGCGCTCCTCGGCCTCGAGCATCGCCATGAACGACCAGCGCACGACGGTCATCCAGACATCGTCGCCGCGACGGACGAACGGGCCCAGCGGCTCCTTCGAGATCAGTTCGGGCAGGACCATGTAGTCGGCCTGCTTGCCGCGGGTCGCCAGCGCCGAGGCGAGGGCCGAGGAATCCTGGGTCATGGCATCGCAACGGCCGGCGAAGAACGCCTCGTACATGACGTCCTGGCTCTCGAAGACGACGGCCTTGATCTGCAGGTTCCGGCCGCGGAACCAGCTCGCCATGTTGAACTCGTGGGTCGTGCCCTGGGCGACGCAGATCGTGGCGCCGGCCAGCTCGGCCAGGCCCTTCACGTTCAGCTTCTTCGGCACCATGAAGCCCTGGCCGTCATAGAAGTTGATGCCGGCATACTGGATGCCGAGGCCGGCATCGCGTTCGAGCGTTATGGTCGAATTGCGGACCAGCACGTCGATCTCGCCCGACTGCAGGGCGAGGAAGCGCTGCTGCGCCGACAGCGGCACGTATTTGGCCTTGGTCGCGTCGCCCAGCACGGCGGCGGCCACGGCATTGCACATGTCGATGTCGAGGCCGGTCCATTTGCCCTGGCTGTTGGGCAGCGAGAAGCCGGCGAGCCCGACATTGACGCCACAGATGACCTGGTCGCGCTTCTTCACGGTTTCGAGCGTCGATGGTGTCTGCGCCGAGACGCTGGCGGCCGCAAAGGCAAAGGCGCCGAAAGCGGCGCCGGCAGCGAGAAGTCGCTTGAGCATGTGATCCCCCGGAAAAAGTTGTCCGAGACTATCCCGGGGAAGCGTCGGTCTGCAACGAATGAATCTCTAGGAATTCAAACGATCCATTTGTTTCAAACACTCTTCTGCCGGCTGGCAATGCCAGCACCGAAAATGCGGTTTCTGTCATGCATATCGGTTACTTCGGCAGCAATTGACACTGGGTTGCACTGCAACCACATGTCGGCTTCGCGACGCAAAATGTTCGCGGGGGAGTCTACAAGTGTCCGTCCGTCGCCGCTTCCTGGCCCTTGCCAGTCTTTTCCTTTGCGCACTTCCCGTCGCGTCTTTCGCCCAGGGCGGCCCGCCGGCAATGCCGGTTACGGTCTCCGAGCCGATCGCCAAGCGTGTCACCCAGTGGGACGAGTATTCTGGCCGCTTCGAGGCCGTCGCGTCGGTCGAGGTGCGTGCGCGCGTGTCGGGCTTCATCGACAAGATCGATTTCCGCGACGGCCAGCTCGTGAAGGTCGGCGACCCGCTCTTCACCATCGACAAGCGTCCCTACGAGATCGCCGTCGAATCGGCGGAGGCCGAAGTCGCGCGCAACAAGGCCCAGGTCGATCTCGCGGAGCTGCAGGTCGGTCGCGGCGCTTCCCTCATTTCATCCCGCACCATCACCGAGGCGGAGCAGGATTCGCGCAAGTCGACGCTCGCCGTCGCCCGGGCCCAGCTCAAGTCGGCGGAAGCCGCGCTGCGCAATGCCCAGCTCAACCTCGAATGGACGAATGTCACGGCGCCGATCGCCGGCCGCATCTCGGACCGCAAGGTCGATGCCGGCAACCTGATCTCGGGCGGCCAGACCGGCGCCACGCTGCTCGCCACGATCGTGACGCTCGATCCCATCCGCTTCGTCTTCGACATCTCCGAGGCCGACCATATTCGCTACAGCCGCCTGATCCTGTCGGGCGCCCTCGCCTCCTCGCGGGACGGCGCCAATCCCGTCCGCATCCGTCTGTCGGACGAGACCGACTGGAAGCGCACCGGCAAGGTCGACTTCGTCGACAATGCGATGACCGCGCGGTCGGGCACGATCCGCGTGCGCGCCCTGGTCGACAACAAGGACCAGCTCCTGACGCCCGGCATCTTCGGTCGGCTGCAGCTCTTCGGCGGCGAGTATGACGCGCTGCTGGTGCCCGACTCGGCCATCATTTCCGACCAGGCCCGCAAGATCGTGTTCGTCGTCGGCCCGGGAGACGTCGTGCAGGCCAAGCCTGTGACCCTGGGCACGATCGTCGACGGGCTGCGGGTCATCCGTTCCGGGCTGGAGCCCACCGACAAGGTGGTGCTCGACGGCCTCGCCAATCCCATGGTCCGGCCCGGTGCGAAGGTCGTGCCACAGAAGGGCGAGATCGTCGCCAAGGCCAAGTAAGGGCCCCCCATGCGTTTTTCACATTTCTTCATCGACCGGCCGATCTTCGCGTCGGTCCTCTCGGTCATCATCGTGATCGTGGGCTTCATCGCCCAGCGCGGCCTTCCCGTGGCCGAGTATCCCGAGATCGCGCCGCCGACCGTCAACATCACCGCGACCTATCCCGGCGCCTCCGCCGAGGTGATCGCCGAGACCGTCGCCACGCCGATCGAGCTCGAGGTCAACGGCGTCGACGACATGCTCTACATCGAGTCGCAGTCGACCGGTGACGGCCGCCTGTCGATCAACGTCGTGTTCAAGCCCGGCGTCGACATCGACCAGGCGCAGGTGCTTGTGCAGAACCGCGTCGCTGTGGCCCAGCCGCGCCTGCCCGAGGACGTGCAGCGTCTCGGCATCGTGGTCCGCAAGGCCTCGCCCGACCTGATGATGGTCGTGCACATGGTCTCGCCGGACGGCAGCCGCGACCAGCAGTACATCTCGAACTATGCCACGCTCTACGTGAAGGACGTGCTGACCCGCGTCGACGGCGTCGGCAACGTGCTGGTGTTCGGCGGCCGCGACTACTCGATGCGCATCTGGCTCGACCCGGCCCGTGTCGCCGCGCGCAACCTCACGGCCGGCGAAGTCGTGCTGGCGCTCAGAGCCGCCAACCTCCAGGTGGCGGCCGGTGCGGTGAACCAGGCCCCGGCGGTGTCGCCGGGCGGCTTCACCCTGTCGGTGCGCACGCTGGGGCGCCTGAGCTCGCCCGACCAGTTCGAGAACATCGTGATCCGCGCCGAGCCGGACGGCTCGGTGACGCGCCTGCGCGACATCGCCCGCGTCGAGCTGGGCGCGCAGGACTACACGCTGAACGCCTACCTCAACAACAAGACGGCCACCGCGCTCGGCATCTTCCAGCGCCCGGGGTCCAATGCGCTCGCGACTTCGGACGCGATCATCGCCGAGATGGAACGGTTGAAGAAGACCTTCCCGTCGGGCCTCGACTACACGATCGTCTACAATCCCACGACCTTCATCCAGGCCTCCGTCGACGCGGTCATCACGACGCTGTTCGAAGCGGTGATCCTGGTCGTCATCGTCGTGATCCTGTTCCTGCAGACCTGGCGCGCGGCCATCATCCCGATCCTCGCCATCCCGGTCTCGCTGATCGGGTCCTTCGCGATCATGGCCGCGGTGGGAATCTCCTTCAACACGCTGTCGCTGTTCGGCCTGGTGCTGGCGATCGGCATCGTGGTCGACGACGCCATCGTCGTGGTCGAGAACGTCGAGCGCTACCTCACGCAGGGCATGTCGCCCAAGGAGGCGGCGCACAAGACGATGGACGAGGTCGGGGGCGCGCTGATCGCGATCTCGCTCGTGCTGATCGCGGTGTTCCTGCCGACGGCCTTCATCACCGGCCTGCAGGGCACCTTCTACAAGCAGTTCGCCATCACCATCGCCGCCTCGACCGCGATCTCGGCCTTCGTGTCGCTGACGCTGTCGCCGGCGATGGCGGCGCTGCTGCTGAAGACGCATGCCCTGTCGCATGTCGAGAAGCCCAAGCCCGGCCTGATGGAGCGGCTTGCCTGGCCGGTCCACTGGTTCTTCGGCCACTTCAACCGTGGCTTCGAGGCGCTGTCGAATTTCTACGGCCGCATGACGGCGCGGGTGATCCGCATGGGCTTCATCATGCTGGTGATCTACGCCGGCCTGCTGGCGCTCACCCAGAACCGCCTCGCCTCGACTCCGACCGGCCTGGTGCCGCAGCTCGACCGCTCCTACCTGATCGCGGCCATGCAGCTTCCCGCCGGCTCGACGCTCGAGCGTTCGGACGCTCTGGTCCGCAAGGCCAGCGAGATCATCATGTCGCGGCCGGGCGTGGCGAACGCCGTCTCGTTCGTCGGCTTCGACGGCGCCACCTTCACCAACGCGCCCAACACCGGCGTGATCTTCGTGACCCTGAAGCCGTTCAAGGAGCGGCCGGGCATCACCAAGGACATGATCCTGGCCGACCTGCGCGGCCAGATGTTCGCGCTGCGCGAGGCCTTCGTGTTCGTGCTGGAGCCGCCTGCGGTGCCCGGCATCGGCACTGGCGGCGGCCTCAAGGGCTACGTGCAGGATCGCGCGTCGCGCGGGCTGACCGCCCTCGAAGGCGCCACCTGGGCGCTGGCCGGCGCCGCCGGACAGGCGCCGGGCCTCACCCAGGCCTTCACGCTCTACAATACGCGCACGCCGCAGATCTACGCCGACATCGACCGCACCAAGGCCGAGCAGCTCGGCGTGCCGATCGCGCGCGTGTTCGAGACGCTGTCGGCCTATATGGGCTCGGCCTACGTCAACGACTTCAACATCCTCGGCCGCACCTACCGCGTCACCGTTCAGGCCGACAATCCCTATCGCCTCACCCTGCGCGACGTCGAGAATCTCAAGACACGCAGCGTGAGCGGCGAGATGGTGCCGATCGGCGCCGTCGCGACCTTCGAGGACATCACCGGTCCCTACCGCGTGGCCCGCTACAACCTCTATCCGGCGGCCGAGGTGCAGGTGGCCCTGCAACGCGGCTACTCGTCGGGCCAGGGCATCGCCACGATGGAGGCGCTGGCGGAGAAGGTGCTGCCCTCCGGCTTCGGCTTCGAATGGACCGAGATCGCGCTGCAGGAGAAGCTTGCCGGCAATACCGCGATCCTGGCCTTCGGGCTGGCGGTGCTGTTCGTCTTCCTGCTGCTGGCGGCGCTCTACGAGAGCTGGCTGCTGCCGCTCGCCGTCATCCTGATCGTGCCGATGTGTATCCTCGCGGCCATGATCGGCGTGAACATCCGCGGCCTCGACCGAAACGTCCTGGTCGAGATCGGCCTCGTCGTGCTGGTCGGTCTGGCGGCGAAGAACGCGATCCTGATCGTGGAGTTCGCCAAGCAGGCGCACGAGCAGGGCATGAACCGGTTCGACGCGGCGGTCACAGCGTCCAAGACGCGCCTGCGTCCCATCCTGATGACCTCGCTCGCCTTCATCCTGGGCGTGGTACCGCTGGTCATCAGCACGGGCGCCGGCGCGGAGATGCGGCAGTCGCTGGGAACGGCCGTGTTCTCGGGCATGATCGGCGTCACGATCTTCGGCCTGATCTTCACGCCGGTCTTCTACGTGCTCTCCGTCGGCCTGGCCGAGCTGCGCTTCAAGTGGCGCAAGCAGGAGATCAAGCCGGACTTCAAGCCGCAATAGGTCTCGGCGCGGGTGGCGGGCGCATCAGCGCGAAGGCCACCTGCACGATGCCGGCGGTGAGCCCCATCGCGACCCCGAGGCGCCAGGCCAGGTCGTACGAGCCCAGCGCATCGAACAGCAGGCCGCCGCCCAGGGCGCCTGCGAAGCTGCCGATCTGGTGGCTCATGAAGGCGACGCCCTGGATCATCGCCTGCCAGCGCAGGCCGAACATCTCGACGACCGAACCGGCGACCAGCGGCCCGACGCCCAGCCACAGGAATCCCATGGCCGAGGCAAAAACGAGCGTGCTGGCCGGCGTCGGCGGCATCGCGAAATAGCAGGCGAGTACGATCGAACGGGCGATGTAGATCCCGCCCAGCAGACCGGGTTTGGACCAGTGACCGCCGGCCCAGCCGAAGAACAGGCTGCCGAACACGTTGAACAGCGCGATCGCGCCCAGCGCGCCGGCGCTGAGCGACGGATCCATGCCGCAGATCGCGAGATAGGATGGCAGGTGCGTGGTGATGAACAGAAGCTGCATCCCGCAGACAAAGTAAGCCGCCGTCATCACCAGGAAGGACGGCGTGCGGAGTGCGGTCCTGAGCGCCACACGCGGAGAGGCGGCGCTGATGTCGCCCGTGGCGGGCACGGGAGGCGCCAGGCGGTCGACCCGGCCGGCGATCCAGGCGGCGGGCAGCATGAAGAGCGTGAGGGCGAGGAAGCCCAGCAGCCCGGCGCGCCATCCAAACTCCGTCGTGAGAGTCTGGCCGAGCGGCGCCGAGAGCATTGCGCCCAGCGATCCCGTCGCAGTGATCGCCCCGAGAACGAAGCTGCGCGACTTCGCGGGCACCGCGCGCGCACCCACGGCGAGCGAGATGGCCGAAGCGGTGCAGGCCAGCGCCATGCCGATCAGCACGCCGCCGCCCAGCATCACCCCGCTCAGGCCGTCCGCCATGGCGAACAGGCCCAGTCCGCCAATGTAGAGCACTGCGCCGCCGACCATGATCGGCCGGAAGCCCAAGCGAACCGCGAGGGCGCCTGCGACCGGCTGCAGGAAGCCCCAGGCGAGGTTCTGGACCGACATGGCCAGGGCGAAGTCGGAAACCGTAAGCGCGATGTCGCGCGTCAGCGACGGCATCACCAGCCCGAAACTCTGGCGCACCCCCATGCCGAGGCTCAACATCACCGAGGCGCCGATCAGGATCGGCAGGACGGGCCGCAGGTCCTTGAGGGTGGTCATCGTGCCGCCTTCCGGATATTACACAGGTCTGTGTAATCTAAAAGCGGCGCCGGAAAGGGGTCAAGACGGCATGGCGAGAGCGGATGTCAGGGCAGCGATGCAGGAACGCATCCTCGAGACGGCGGACCGGCTGTTCTACGGCCAGGGCATCCGCGCCGTCGGCGTCGACACGATCGCGGCCGAGATCGGCATCAGCAAGCGCACGCTCTACAATCACTTCCCGTCGAAGGACGATCTGATCGTGGCCTACCTGACACGACGGCTGAAACCCGCGCCGCCGTCCGACCGGCCGCCGCTGGAGCAGATCCTGGGCGCCTTCGACCGGCTGGAGCGCACCATCGCGACCGGCGTGTTTCGCGGCTGCCCCTTCGTGAACGCCGTGGCCGAACTCAAGGAGCCGGCACACGCCGCCAACAGGATCGCGCTGGCCTTCAAGGAACAACGGCGAACCTGGTTTCAGGTGCTGTTGCAGCAGCTCGGCATCGCGGACGCCGACTCCCTGTCGATGCAGCTCCAGATCCTGATCGACGGCGCCATCGCCGCCGCCATCGTGCGCGGCGATCCCAAGGTCGCGGCGGCGGCGCGGGAGGCGGCAATCGTGTTGCTGAAAGCGGCAGGTGTGTCCTCTGTTCGCAGGACTCCCCGCCCCTTGTCATCTTGAGCGCAGCGAAGGATCTAACGTTCGCCAAGGAGTACTGTGGTCGTTCCGCCAGGTCCTTCGCTGCGCTGAGGACGACAAGCAGAAGTTACGTCGGATCGGGGCGCAGCACGCGGTGCAGGTCAAGGACCGGCGGCTTGTGCCCCAGTTGCGAGAGCAGCGTGTGCACCTGGGCCCTGTGGTGGGTCTGGTGATTGAAGAAGTGCGGCAGGATCAACGACCACGGATCCTCGGTGTCGAAACCGGAATTGTTGACGTACCGCACGCTGCCTCGTTCGAAACCGTCGGGCAGGTTCGCGAAGAAATGCTCCATGTGACGATCGAGGCGCTCGCGCTCCGCGCGCAACGCTTCGAATTTCTCGAACTGGACCGCGCCCAGGCCCGTCGACACATGCGAGCCGCCTTCGAAGCGGGCCATCCAGATCCGGTCGCCCAGCAGCAGATGGTTCAGCGTGCCGTGCACGCTGCCGAAGAAGGCGCCGAGATCGCGGCAGTACTCGGCGCCGGAGAGTCCGGCGCAGGCCGCATAGAGCTTCTCGTTGGCCAGCCGGTTGTAGCGGGCGTACTGCGCCCAGATCCCGCTCATGGCCTGCCCCGCGACGCGAGGTTAGCGAGCCGCGGCGGAAACCCAGCGGGCGAAGTGGCGAATCAGGCCCGCCACGGCAGCGCCCCGCAGGCGCAGCGCACGGGCTTCGAGGGCGCGACGTTCGGCAATGCTGGGATAAGGCGTCGTAAACATGGGAAAGACCTCCAAGGGTTGAAAGGAACCTAATTCCGTTCTTCCCAGCGGTTAATACGGAGTGTATGACGAACACTCGTGAATACTATTCATCAATAGCGCAATGATCGATCACGCGAGCGAAATGGCGGCCTTCGTCCGGGTCGTTGATTCCAAAGGCTTTTCCGCCGCCGCTCCCAGTCTCGGCCTGACCCCGTCGGCCGTGAGCAAGCTGGTGACCCGGTTGGAAACCAGGCTGGGCGTCCGGCTGCTCCAGCGCACGACACGGGCGATCAACCTCACCGAAGAGGGCGAGGCCTTCTACGCGACGGCGCGGCGTATCGTGGGCGAGATCGAGACCCTCGAGAACCAGATCAGCGGCCAGAGCGGCACGCCGCACGGACTGCTCAAGGTCACGACGTCGCTCGCCTTCTCGACCCATCAGCTGGCGCCCGTGATCGCCGAGTTCCTCGAACGCTATCCGCTGCTGCAGCTCGAGCTGATGCCCACCGACCGCGTCGTCGACATGATCGAGGAAGGGGTCGATGTGGCGATCCGCATCGGGCGACTGGCGGATACCAGCTTCATGGCGCGCAAGATCGGCGAGGATGTGCGGCTGGTCTGCGCCTCGCCCGCCTACCTCAGGAACCGTCGCCCCCTGCAGCGGCCGGAAGACCTGACCCGCCACAACTGTATCGTCTCGCGCGATCGCACCTATCTCAACCGCTGGCCGTTCCGCATCGACGGCGAGATCCGCGAGATCGAGGTCGGCGGCCGGGTCGCCGTCACCGAGGGCGAGGCCCAGATGCGGCTGGCGCTGCAGGGGCTGGGCATCGTGCGCCTCACCCGCCTGACGGTGGCTTCGGCGATCAAGAACGGCGAGCTGGTCTCGCTGCTCGAGGCGTTCCGGGCCGAACAGCCGATCCCGATCCATGCGGTCTACCCGCACCGCCGGCACCTCGCGCCGAAGGTGACGGCCTTCATCGATTTCATCCTCGAGAAATTCTCACCGCCGCCGTGGGAGATCTAGAGGTGGAGATTTAGCCGGCGGGATGATGCTAGGGTCCCGTCCAACAAACGTGGGGAGGCAAGATGGACACCGAGACCGACCTTTTCGTGCAGGCCTTCTGGGTCAAGTGCCGCGACATCATCCGGCCCGAACTCGACGAGGCCGTCGGCGCGCTGCGCCATGCCGGCCATGACGCCAATATCTCGACCCTGGAATTCTCGCCCGACGAGAAGACCGCGCCGGAGAGCGGCCCGACCCTCATGCTGACCATCCATACCAGCGGAGCGTCCGACACCCGCCTGCTGCGCTACCGCGGCGACGTGCAGACGAAGGAGATCGAGGTCATGGCCTCCGAGTGCAAGACCTCGCGCTACGACCTCTCCGCGGTCACGCAGGCCGGCGTAAAGAACGACATCGCGCTCTGCTTCGGATCGTTGCTCAAGTAGACCAAGGAGTATCTCATGGCCGACGCCATCGACGACCTGTTCCGCCGCTTCGGCAAGGCCTTCAACAAGGCCGATGTCGACGCGATTGCCGACTGCGTGACCGACGACTTCGAATGGCGCCTGAACACCGGCGGCGCGCCGACCGGTCGGGTGCTCAAGGGCAAGGAAGCCCTGCGCGCGCACTTCGCCGACAAGAGCACGGCGCATCGCGAGGTGCGTTTCTCCGAGGCCAGCATCCATCGCGCCGGCGACAAATTGTTCGGCACCTTCCGCGCCACCGGCATCGACCATGCCGGCAAGCCGTTCGATCGCTACGGCATCGACCTCTACGAGGTGAAGGACGGCAAGATCGCGCTCAAGGACAGCTACATGAAGGCCGAGTGATTGCGATGTCGAACGATACCGTCCTCTGGGAAATCGACCGCCGCGGCGTAGCCACCGTCACGCTGAACCGGCCCAAGGTGAACAACGCCTATAACGGCGACCTCATCCAGGGCCTGCACGACGCAATGGATGCGCTGGGGGCCGAGAGCGGCCTGCGCATCGTCGTGCTGCGCGGCAACGGCAAGCATTTCCAGGCCGGCGCCGATCTGTCGTGGATCACCGGCGTCGCCAGGCAATCGCCCGCCGAGAACGAGAAGGTGAGCCGTCTCACCGCCGAGGCCGTGAAGCGGCTCGACACCTGCCCCGTGCCGACCCTCGCGCTGATCCAGGGCGGCTGCTTCGGCGGCGGCACCGGCATCGCCGCCGCCTGCGACGTCGTCGTGGCCCAGGAGGATGCTCTCTTCTCCATCAGCGAGACGCGATGGGGCCTGATGGCCGGCATCATCCTGCCGCAGCTCTGCCAGGCGATCGGCCTGCGCCAGACGCGCCGCTACGCGCTGACCGGCGAACGCTTCGGCGCCCACGAGGCGCGCCGTCTCGGACTGGTGCACGAAGTCTGCCCGGTGGGCGGTCTTGCCGAAGCCGGCGAGAAGATCGTCGAATCCGTCCTGATGAACGCGCCGCGCGCCACCACCGCGACCAAGCTGCGCTCGCTCGCTTCCGCCCGCGCCTTCATCGACGAGGGCGAATTGCGCGACCTGATCGACGAGCACGCCCGCACCCGCCAGCAGGACGAAGCCACCGAAGGCCTCGCGAGCTTCACGGAGAAGCGCAAGCCTTCCTGGTATCCGGGGTAAAAAAGCCGTCGTCTCTCCGCTCCGGCCGAGACGACGGCTTTTCTTTTCCTGTCATCCTGAGCGCAGCGAAGGATCTGGCGCCAGCAACACAGTCCTTTGTCCGCTCCGTCAGGTCCTTCGCTGCGCGCAGGACGACAGCGATCTACTCCGCCGCCTGCTTCTGCGCCGTGCGATCCGGCGTCAGCGTGTAGGTCGTGAACTGGCGGTTCAGCGCCGGCATCGGGCAGGCTTCGAGATGGCCCTCGGCGGGGCGCATCAGGATCATCGCGGTCGTAGCCGTCGACACGCCGCGCGAATTGAGCCGGGGCGGGCGGCACACCGAATAGGGCGTGCCCCAATCGTCGAAGAAGGCCTGACGGAAATCTTCCAGGGTGAGCTTGCCGCGCTTGGGCGAGAGCTGGTCGCGCACCCGCTTGTCGCGATAGATCGAGTCCGGCGTCTCGGCGAGGCCGGTGTCCTTCACCTTGGCGCGCGCCGAATCGGCGATCCAGTGATTGGCGTGGACGTAGAGGCCGCGGTCGGGCGCGATCCAGAACGTCTCGTCGGGCGCGCATTCGAAGCCGAAGGCTTCGCCATCGCAATGGCTCACCGCCATGTGGTTGGAGCCGGGCTTGGGCGTCGAGACGATGGTCTGCACCGCATGGGCGAGGTGGGCCGCCTCCAGCACCTTGCGGCGGATGAAGGGCAGCGGCACGCCCTGCCCGCGCTGATAGTCACGGTCGCATTCCAGGGCGTTGGCCGTGAGGCCGATACCGGCCGAGTTGAGGCCCGAGCGCGCAAGGCCACCCGCTTCGGTGAAGGTCAGGATATCGGGCCCATCGTCGCGACGAATGCGCAGCACCACGCCGGTCTCGGCGCATTCCGACCGCCAGTCCCAGTTCTGGCCATGCAGCAGCACGCCATCGCTGCTGGCTTCGGGCAGAGCGAGCGCCGCGGTGCAGCCGTCGGGGAAGTGCTTGGCGGCCTGCTGCTTGCGGGCCGCGACCACCATCTCGGTGCGAGCGTTCATCAGGACGACGGCGGCGAAAGGTTCGTTCGCGCCCTCGGCGATGCCGCGCATTTCTTCGGTGTAGGTCGGATCGAACCTGTCGATCAGCGGCACCATCGCCTCGGCGCGCCGCTCAAGTTCCTTCCAGTCGACGCCCGTCTTGAGCAGCGACTCGGCGTACATCTTCGCGCCGCGCTTCAAGCGATCCGAGGCGGCCTTGCCGTGAATCCGCCCCCGCTCCCTGGGACCGCCGGAGAGATCGATCAGCGGGAAGGGAGCGTAGTCGGTCATAGGAGCCTCTTAAGGGTGACCCAGCAGGGCCTGGCGGAAACGGTCCTTGAGATGCGCGCCATCCTGCGGCGGCATCACGAACTCCAGCTTCTCTACCATGACCTTCACGAGCCGGAACACCGGCCCCTTCTTGCTGCGCACGTCCTTCACGAACTCTGCGACCTCGCCGGCTTCACGCACCGTCGTGGCGTCGGCGATACCGCAGCCGCGGGCGATCATGGCGAGATCGGTGCCGGCGCCCGAATCGGTCGGGCCGTTGTTGCGCGGGCTGGTGTGGGTGGCCTGGTTGCCGGTCTCGCCGAACTTCTCGTTGTCGAGCACGACGATCGCCAGGTTCTCCGGCATCTGGGTCGCCACGGTGGCCAGCGATCCCAGACTCATCAGCATGTCGCCGTCGCCGGTGATGACCAGCACGCGCTTGCTGGGCTGCGCCAGGGCGAGGCCCAGGCCCATGCCGACCGGCGCGCCCATCGAGCCCCACAGCGGCATGTTGAGTGGACGGTCGCCGGCGGCGGTGATGTCCCAGTTCGACGAGCCGAGGCCCGCGATCACCAGCAGGTCGTCGCCAGCGCCGTCGAGGAGTTGCTTCACCAGCGGGCGGCGCTGCAGCGTGGCCTTTTGCGCTTGCGTGGTCATCTCACTTCTTCCCGAAATTCTTGATGCCGATCAGCTTCTGGCGCAGCAGCACCGCGACAGCCTGGCCGCCGTTGAAGGCCGAGCGCGCGGCGGCGTCGACCGTGGTCTTCACCTCGGCGGCATTGTCGACCGAGTAGAGCAGCACGCCCATCGCCTCGAGCACCTTGGGCGTGCCCTGGCCCATCGGATACTGCCAGGAATTGAACTCGCCCCAGTCGCCGCGCATCGTGATCAGGGTCAGGAACGGAAAGCGCAGCGTCTTGGGCATGCCCATCAGGTTGATGGTGTTGCCGACGCCCGAGCTCTGCATCAGCAGCACCGAGCGCTGGCCACCCAGCCACGCGCCGGCGGCCAGCGGAATGCCCTCCTCCTCGGTCGTGAGGGCCAGCGTGCGGATCGAGTTCGACTTCTGGCAGGCCTCGATCAGCCGTCCATGGCCGGCGTCGGGCACGTGATAGACCTGCTTCACGTCATGGTCCTGGAAGACCTCGAAAATCTGGTCGCGCCAATCAACTGTGGAAGCGGCAGGCTGCGTCGGGGCGGCGGTCATGTTTCTCCCATCCGGCTCAAGTCGGCGGGCACATTAGCTATAACGCCAACGAAACTCGACGACCGTTGGGAATGAACAGATATAACTATATTGTATCGCTCGATGGAGCTTTCCCAACTTCGCACCCTGATCCATGTCGCCGAGCTCGGCAGCCTGAGCAAGGCGGCTGACCGGATCGGCATCGCCCAGCCTGCGCTGAGCCGCCAGGTCCGGATGCTGGAGGAGGAGCTGTCGGTCCGGCTGTTCACCCGCCATGGCCGAGGCATGGTCCTCACCGACAAGGGCCGGGAGATCCTGGAACACGCCACGCGCGTCATGACCGAGTTGGAGGAGATTCGCGCCACGGCCTCCGATCTCGACGCCCCCCTGCGGGGCCGCATCTCCATCGGCTTTCCGCCGACCGTGGCCGACATCCTCTCGCTGCCGCTGGTCGCGGCTTTCGGAAAGAGCCACCCGCAGGTCGAGCTGCGGCTGGTCGGCGCCTATACGGGCCATCTGCTCGACTGGCTGCATCGCGGCGAGATCGACGTCGCCATCCTCTACGATCCGAATTCCGTCCGGTCGCTTCGGTCGGAGCCCTTGCTGCTCGAGAACCTGTTCCTGATCGGACCGCCCGACTCAGGCCTCTCGGGCGAACGCTCGATCCCGTTCAAGGACCTCGACGGCAAGCGCATCCTCCTGCCCAGCACGCGCCACGGCTTGCGAACGATCGTCGAGCAGTGCGCCGTGGAAGCCGGCATCGCGCTGCACATCGCCATCGAAGCCGATTCCTACGCGACCCTGAAGGATCTGGTGCGTCATGGTCATGGCTGGACGATCCTGCCGCTGTCGCCCATTCACGACGACATCGCCGCTGGCCGCCTGGCCGCAGCACCTCTGACCGATCCGGCGCCGGTCCGGCAGCTGGTCCTGTCGTATCCGGCCGACCGGCCGGTCTCACGCCTCACACGATTTGCCGGCGAGACGATCGCCGACATCGTTGCCGATCACGTCGAGCGGAAGATCTGGCCCGGACGACTGCTCGGTCGCGGACAACTCAGAACGGCTTGAGCACCACCAGGAAGACGATCGCGACCATCAGGAGGGTCGGCACCTCGTTCCACCAGCGATAATAGTTCGCCGGTCGCACGTTCCGGTCCTCCGCAAATGCCTTGCGCCAGCGACCGTACAGGTGATGCACCACGGTGAGGCCGCAGACGAGCGTGAACTTCGCGTGCCACCAGCCGGCATGCCACCACTCGCCCTGCCAGGAGAGCAACAGACCGAAGGTCCAGGTCAGGATCATCGCCGGGTTCATGATGCCGCGCAGCAGGCGCCGCTCCATGGTCTTGAAGGTCTCGCTCTGCACCGAGCCCTTCTCGGCATCGGCGTGATAGACGAACAGGCGCGGCAGGTAGAGCAGCCCGGCCATCCAGGCGATGACCGAAATGATGTGCAGCGCCTTCAACACCTCGTAGAGCATCAGGCTGCTCCGGCGATCAGCGGGCATCCGCGATGGCTGCCATTGCAGGGCATCGACGTCGCGCCATGGCAGATCGCGATCTGCGGTTCGGTCAGGATGGCGCGGACGCGGTCGGCGAGACCCGCGATGAAGGCGGGATGCGTGCCCACGGTCGGCACGCGAACGTAGGCCGGCACGCCGTTCTTCTCGCTGAGATGGCGATATTCGATGTCGAGTTCGACCAGGGTTTCGGAATGTTCCGACACGAAGGCCAGCGGATAGAGCACGATGGCCTTGCCGTCGCTGCCGGCCCGGTGGATCTCCGCATCGGTGGAGGGTCCGATCCATTTCAACGGTCCGACCCGGCTCTGGTAGCAGACCGACCAGTCGAGACCGCCGATGCGTTCGGCAATCGCCTTGGCGCTGCGTTCGACCTGCGCCTGGTAGGGATCGCCGGCCTTGACGATCTTCTCGGGAAGCCCGTGCGCCGAGAACAGCACGCGCGCGGGGCGATCACCCATTTCGGCGAGGCCCTGCTTCACGAGATCGACGGAAGCCGAAATGAATCCGTCCTCGTCGGGATAGCAGCAGACGGTTTGTGTCGGCACATCGAGCTTCGCGGCCGTTGCCGCTTCCTTCCAGGCCTTCACCGACGAGGCCGTCGTCGTGGTCGAGAATTGCGGATAGAGCGGCAGCAGGACGATGCGGTCAGGTGCAAAGCGCTTCACCGAGCGCACGACGGCATCGGTCATCGGATGCCAGTAGCGCATGCAGACATAGCCGCGCCATTCATGCTCCGGGCCCAGCGCGTCTTCGAGGGCGCGGGCCTGGGCCTCGGTCTGGCCGAGGATCGGCGAGCTGCCGCCGATCTGAGCGTAGATGGCCTGGGCCTTGGGCGCACGACGGCTTGAAATGAACCGTGCCAGCGGCAACCGGAAGAACGACGGCAGCGAGATGATCGCCGGATCGCTGAACAGGTTGCGCAGGAACGGCTGCACGGCCTCAGGCGAATCCGGTCCGCCGAGATTGAACAGGACGATGGCAATCTTCATTGCGTGATCTCAGCCCGGCTTCCAGTTGCGCACGATCTCGACCAGACGCGCGACATTGTCGGGCGGCGTCTGCGGCACCACGCCGTGACCCAGATTGAACACGAAGGAGCCGTGCCCGAGCTTGTCGAGAATGCGGTTCGCCTCGCGCTCCATCGCCTCGCCGCCCGCGACGAGCATGATCGGATCGAGATTGCCCTGCACGGGGATGTGCGGCTGGATTTCCTTGGCTGCCCAATGCGCGCCGATGCCGGTGTCGAGCGAGAGCGCACTGAACGTTTCGGGCAGGCGATACATCAAAGCCGCCGGACCGACGGCGCGCGGAAAGGCGATGATCGGCACGTCGGGATGACGCTCGCGCAAGGCCTTGGCGATCCGAACCATCGGATCGAGCGACCAGTGGAAGAGCTGTTCCTCCGGCAGGACACCGGCCCAGGAATCGAAGAGCTGGACCGCATCGACGCCGGCCTCGACCTGGTGCCCGAGATGATCGACCACCGCCTCGACGAGGAGATCGATCAGAAGCTTGAAGGATTCGGGATGTGCATAGGCCCATTTCTTGACCTTGGCGAAATCCTTGCTGCCGCTGCCTTCGATCATGTAGCAGGCGAGCGTGAACGGTGCGCCGGCGAACCCCAGCAGTGCCGTGTCCTTCGGCAACTCGGCGCGCGTCCGGCGGATCGCCTCATAGACCGGGGCGAGATGTTCCTGAAGGCGCGCTCGTGACAGCCGGCCGAATTGCGAGGGATCGGTCAGCGCTTCGAGCTTCGGTCCCTCGCCTTCCGCGAACCAGACCTTCTGGCCGAGGGCATCGGGCACCACGAGGATGTCGGAGAAAATGATCGCCGCATCGAGGCCGAACCGGCGGATCGGCTGCATGGTCACCTCGACGGCCTTGTCGGGCGTGTAGCAGAATTCGAGGAACGACCGGGTCGTCGATCGCACGGCGCGATACTCCGGCAGATACCGCCCGGCCTGACGCATCAGCCAGATGGGCGGCGTCGGATGCCTGGTTCCGGCCAACGTCTCGAGGAACTTCCCCCTCGGGTTCACACTGCTCAAGCTCTGTCCCTCATGCTTCCTTCTACTCTATTCATATTAGGTAGTAGCAGTAGTAGGGCCTGTGGCACGTGGGGATACGCCCTATTGGTGATCGTTCCCCAGGGGCCTGTGGACCGGATCGGACCGATTCCACGCGACTCCCGGGCCTGATTCCCGACTCGCAGGTCATTCATCCCAAGGTGTACGCAGGGGACGACAAGTTGGACGGGTGAGGCGAGTCGGGTCCCGAATCGGCTCGGTTTGGACAGCCGCCCCGTTTGTCCCCGGAATGCCCGCAGCAATCCCGCGTTTCTCCCGGCGTCGCTGTGGGGTAAATAGATTCGTGGCCAACCGCAATTTTCACGTCCATCTCGTGTCCGATTCGACCGGTGAGACCGTCTCGAGTGTCGCGCGCGCCTGTCTCGTCCAGTACGAGGGCATCTTCGTCCAGGAGCATGTCTGGTCACTGGTGCGTTCCCCGGCGCAGATGGAAAAGGTGATGCAGGCGGTCGAGCGCGACCGCGGTCCCGTTCTCTATACGCTGGTCGATCCCGAGTTGCGCGACGTCGTACGCGATCATTGCCGGCGTCTGCAGCTTCCCTGCGTCGGCGTGCTCGATCAGGCGATGAGTGTGCTGGCCGTCCATTTCCATTCCAAGAGCGAGCAGTGGCCGGGCCGCCAGCATCAGCTCGACGAGGGCTATTTCGACCGGATCGACGCCATGCACTACACGCTGGCGCACGATGACGGCCAGTCGACGCACGACCTCGAGGATGCCGACGTCATCCTGGTCGGACCCTCGCGCACCTCGAAGACACCGACCTGTGTCTATCTCGCCAATCGCGGCGTGCGCGCGGCCAACGTGCCGCTGGTGCCGCTTGTGCCGCCGCCGATCGAACTCGAGCAGGCAAAGCGACCGCTGATCGTGGGCCTGATCACCGATCCCGAGCGGCTGGTGCAGATCCGCGTCAACCGGTTGCGCCTCATGCAGCAGGACACCGAGTCGGACTATACCGACATGGACACGGTGCAGGGCGAGATCCAGGAAGCGCGCCGCCTCTATGCCCGCCGCAAATGGGCGACCATCGACGTGACGCGGCGCTCGATCGAGGAGACGGCCGCGGCGATCCTTCAGATGCTGGCGACCCGCCGCGAGCAGAGGCTCCAGACGCAGTAGGTACACGGACTGAGGAGGCGACCATGAAGGCAGCCTTTGGTGCGTTGAGTTTGGTTCTCTCGGGTACGGCGGTCCTGGCCGCCAACGGTATCGCCGTGACGCGCGGCAGCGATTCCAATGTCTACGGCAACTGCGTGCCGAGCCTCGTGGTCGAGAACAGATCGGGCGAAACCATCGACTATCTCCAGGTCGATGTCGTGCTGGCGCTGCGCGACGGCCGGCAACGCACCGTCGAACTGAAATCCGCCTATCGCGAGGGCGTACCGGCTCCCATCGCTCCGGGCCAGCGGGCCACCCTCCGCCAGCATCTGGACACCTCCCGGGCGCTGGGTGTGCCGTGCGGGGAAGTCAGCGAAAGACGCGTTTCCCACACGATTTGCGAGGCGGAAGGTGGCACAGTGTGTGCATCTTCCGTCTTTGTGCAACCCTGAGGCCGTTTTCCATGAAACTTCGTCGTAGGACCGTGCTGGGCGCCGCAGGCGCGTCTCTTCTCGCCGTTCCGTCCATTGGTTCTGCCCTCGCCCAGGATTACCCGAACAAGCCCTTGAAGATGATCGTGCCCTACCCGCCGGGCGGTGGCACGGACGGTCTCGGCCGTATCACGGCGCAGTTCCTGTCGGACAAGCTCGGCCAGCAGATCGTCATCCAGAATGTCGGCGGCGCCTCGGGCACCATCGGTTCGGAGATGGTTCGTCGCGCCGAACCCGATGGCTACACGATCCTGTTCAATGCGAGCCTGTTCGTTCTCGGCAAGACCGTCGTGCCGTCCTGTCCCTACGATCCGCAGACGGATTTCCGCGCCATCGCCCAGGCCGGTGAGGCGCCGCTTGTATTGCTGGCCAACAACAATGTGCCGGGCAACGACTATGCCGCCACCATGGCCGCGGTCGCGAAGGAGCCGAAGAAGTTCTTCGTCGCGATCTCGTCAGGCGGTTCCGCCGGCCACATCGCCATGCTCGCCTGGCTGAAGCGCATCGGCATCCCCCTCGACCAGATTTTCTACAAGGGTACCGCGCCTGCCAATACCGACCTGATGGCGGGCAGCGTCCAGTTCTTCATGGACCCGTGGACCGCCTTGCTGCCGCTCGCCACGTCGGGTCGTGCCAAGGGTATGTTCGTGACGTCGAAGGAGCGCACGCCGCTCGCGCCCAACATTCCGACGAGTGCGGAAGTGGGTCTGAAGGATTTCAATCTGAGTTCCTGGTACGGCGTGTGGGCGCCCAAGGATACGCCCGAGCCGATCGTGAACAGGCTGGCTGCGGGCATGGCCGAAGTCTCCAAGGACAAGGCGTTCATCGACAAGACCACTTCGCTCGGCATCGTCCCGACGGCCCGCGGGCCGAAGGAATTCGCCGCCTTCATCAAGTCGGAAGTCGAGACGAACACTGCTCTGCTGAAGGAAGCCAACTTCAAGCCGGAATGACGGCCCTTGGCTGTCATTCAGAGCATTTGTCAGGATCTGTTAACGACAGCAGGCGGCGGAACAATCCGCCGCCTGCTCAAGTCGACGTTCGAGGCCGCCGATGTTTCAGCGTTATTGCGATCGTGCGCAGACAGCTGAGAGCGACGCAGAGGAATCCAACGCAGAAGACCAGGCCGAGAAAGGGGAATAGGTGTCCCAGCCTGGTCTGCAGCATGAATTGGCCGCCGGCGACCATGAACAACCAGAAACCTGCGCTGGCCAACGATAGTCCGAACGGAAAGGAGCCTTCGACATAGTGACGTGGCTTGGGAATTCGCTCCGTCATGATCGAGAAGGCGAGATAGGCAGACATGCCGATGAAGCAGAGATAGGCAGTCGCATGGATGACAAGGAACCAGGAAGTCGGCCACGCTTGTTTCCAGCACCACAGGGTGGGCACGGAAGAGCTGCAGATCCGATAGAGAACGGCGCGGAGTGAAGGTTCGGCAAGCCGGTAGAGCGGCGGTACCGAAAACACGATCATCGCGGCTACGGCGGAGAGAGCCGGACTCCAGAGGAGCAGACGCTCCTTCGATGAGGACGATTCGAGATGATATTGCCGGCGTGGCTTTGCAGGTCGTTGCTCACGTCCCGACAGATGCATGAAGTAGAAGAAGGTCGAAGTCGCGAGCAAAATCCCGACGATGAGAAGCAGAAATCCCATGGGCTCGCTGGAAGGCCGGCGGCTATTCCGCCGCCTTCGCGACCGGGTCGAAGCGGGAGTCGAAGTCGCGGATGGCGCATTCGACGGCGGTGGAGATCTGCTTCAGCTTGTCCTGGTTCACGACCTTCAGGCCGAACAGGTCCTTGACGTAGAAGACGTCGACCGCGCGCTCGCCGTAGGTGGTGACGTGGGCGGTGGCGATCTGCAGGTTGAGGCGCGTCAGGGCCCGCGTGACGACGTGCAGGAAGCCCGGCCTGTCGCGGCCGTTGACCTCGATGACAGTGAACGTGTCGGACGCGTTGTTGTCGATCAGCACCCGCGGCTCGACGGTGAAGACCCGATCGCGCTTGGGCCATGAGCCGCGCTGGCTGTCCAGTTCGCGCTGGATGTCGAGACGGTTGGACAAGGAGAGTTCGACCCTGGCGGCGAGCCGTGCGAGGCGCTGCGGCCCGTCGAACGGCTTGCCTTCGAGGTCCTGGATCCAGAACGTGTCGAGCGCCATGCCGTTGGCGAGGGTGAAGATCTTGGCGTCGACGATGTTGGCGCCGCTGATCGCCATGGCGCCGGCGAGGCGCGCGAACAGGCCGTGCGTGTCGAGCGTGTAGATCGTGACTTCGGTGACCGAACGTTCCTCGTCGACCCGATGCTCGATGGCGAGCGGCTGCTTGGCTCTTTCGGCGCCGCGCACCAGTTCGGCCTGGCGTGCGAGGGTCGCGGGCGGAAACGACAGCCAGTAGGAGGCATAGCCTCGCGCGAAATGCGCTTCCTTGTCGGCGTCGCTCCAGCCCGGCAGGTGCTTGGCCATCTCGTTCTGGATGTGCTTGATGCGTTCGGCGCGGCCCCCGCTCAGCGTGCCGCCCGACAGGACCTGCTCCGTCGCATTGTAGAGCTGGCGAAGCAGTGCGGCCTTCCAGTTGTTCCACACGTTCGGGCCCACCGCGCGGATGTCGCACACGGTGAGGACCAGCAGCAGGCGCAGCCGTTCCGGTGACTGGACCAGGGCGGCGAAGGTTTCGATGGTCTTGGGATCCATCAGGTCGCGCTGGAACGAGGTGCCGGACATGGCGAGGTGATAGCGCACCAGCCAGGCCACCGTTTCGGTCTCGGCGGCGCTGAGGCCGAGACGAGGTCCGAGCTGCATCGCCACGTCGGCGCCCAGCAGCGAATGATCGCCGCCGCGGCCCTTGGCGATATCGTGCAGCAGCACCGCGAGATAGAGCACCGGGCGCGACAGGATCTTGTGAACCACGTCGGCCGACAGCGGATGGTCTTCCTTCAACGCGCCCGACTCGATCTTCGAGAGGATCCCGATGGCGCGGATCGTATGCTCGTCGACAGTATACGTGTGATACATGTCGTGCTGCGTCTGCGCGACCACCCTGCCGAAGTCCGGCACGAAGCGGCCGAACACACCGGCCTCGTTGAGACGCCGCAACGTCGTCTCCGGATCGTGGCGCGACGTCAGCATTTCCATGAACAGCCGGTTGGCGTCCGCATCGTTGCGGAGTTTGTCGACCAGACGGATGTTCTGCGTGATCAACCGCAGGGTCGCGGGATGGAT
The DNA here is from genome assembly GCF_965249915.1 of Reyranella sp. GTDB lineage: Bacteria > Pseudomonadota > Alphaproteobacteria > Reyranellales > Reyranellaceae > Reyranella. The sequence goes on along the minus strand of NZ_OZ252257.1, from coordinate 5,008,557 downwards.
GTCGAGGTCGTTCTCCTGCGCCACGTGGAAGAGACGCAGGATCGCCACCGGATCCTTGGCGAAGGCATCGGGCGAGGCGACGGCCAGACGTTCGCCGTCGAGACGGAAGCCTTCGAGTTCGCGCGGTCGCAGGCTTTGCCACAGCGCGGCGAGCTTGGGCTTGCGGCGGCGGCTGTCCTCGAGGGCGGCCACGAAGATGCGCGTGAGGTCGCCCACGGTCTTGGCGTGGAGATAGTAGTGCTTGGTGAAGCGCTCGACGCCGCGGCTGCCGGGGCGATCCTGGTAACCGAGGCGGGTCGCGATCTCGCGCTGGAGATCGAACGACAGCCGATCGTCGGCGCGGCCGGTCAGGTAGTGGATGTGGCAGCGCACCGTGGAGAAGAAGCGCTCGGCCCGCTCGAAGTGCCGCGCCTCTTCCTTGGTAAGCACGCCCTTGGCGACCAGTTCGCCGGGTTCGCTCACGCGGTAGAGATACTTGGCGATCCAGAAGAGCAGATGCAGATCGCGCAGGCCGCCCTTGCCTTCCTTGACGTTGGGCTCGACGACGTAGCGCGAATCGCCCATCCGCTGGTGGCGCTGGTCGCGCTCCGCCAGCTTGGCATCGACGAAGTCGCGACCGTCGCCGGTATAGAATTTCTGGGCGAAGCCGCGCTGCAACTCGTCGAACAAGGCGCGGTCGCCCCACAGATAACGCGCTTCCAGCAGGGCGGTGCGGATCGTCTGGTCGCGCTCGGCGTAGCGCAGGCTCTCCTCGACCGTGCGGGTTGCGTGGCCGACCTTCAGGCCGAGGTCCCACAGCAGATAGAGCATGAACTCGACGATCTGCTCGCCGCGCGGCGTCTGCTTGTAGGGGCGCAGGAACAGGAGATCGATGTCGGAGAGCGGCGCCAGCTCGCCCCGGCCATAGCCGCCGGTGGCCACCACGCCCAGCCGCTCGGCCGCGCTGGGGTTGGCGGCCGGATAGGCATGCTGGTCGGCGAAGTCGAACAGGACCCGGATGATCTGGTCCATCAGGTAAGAAGTCGCGACCAGCACTGCCGGCCCGTCATTCCGGAGCGGGCCCGGCTCCTCGAAGCGGCGGCGGATTTCGGCCCGACCCTTGGTCAGCGCCTCGCGCAGCAGCGCGAGCACTGGCGGGCGCGGCGGCTCGCCGCCGTCCGGCAGGTCCTCGACCAGGCGGGCGAGGGATTCCTCGAGCGTGCGGCGGCGCACGATGGCGCGGCGGTCCGGGATCTCGTCATAGGGTTGGGCCATGGCGGGCGGATACTACAGGGTGCGGACGGCCTAAAGTAGGCCCATGAGCGGCGCTTCCCTCCTGGCGGTGTTTTCCGCCCGTCCCGCCCCCGCACGATTTCGTGCGATAGTGCCCGGCATGTCGTTCAAAGCCCTGTCCGCAGCCCTCGCGATCCTGCTCTGCGCCGGCCCCGTTCTGGCACAAGGCGCGCGCCCTGCCTCTCCGCCGGCGGCGGCACCCGCCTCCGGCCTGATCGACCTCAACAGCGCCAGTCGCGACGATCTCATGTCCCTCGACGGGATCGGCGAGGTGCGCGCCGACGCGATCATCCGCGCGCGGCCCTTCAAGGCCAAGACCGAGCTGGTCGAACGGCGCCTGATCCCCGAGGCGCTCTACGAGAAGATCTCCGACAAGGTGATGGCGCGCCCGGTGCCGGCTGCCCCCGCGCCGCGCCCGACTCAACCGGCGCCCAAGCGGACGTGACCGACGCCACGATCTACGCGTTGGGTACGCCGACGCCGACGCGTGCGCACCCCGGCGCGCTCGCGGTCGTCCGCGTGAGCGGCCCGCGGGCGGGCGACGCGCTGGAGCAACTCACGCGGCGACCCCTGCCGGCGCCCCGACGCATGGTCCTGCGCAGCCTGCACGATCCTGCGACGGGCGAGGTCTTCGACAAGGGCCTGGTCGTCTGGTTTGCGCCGCCGAACACCGAGACCGGCGAACCCATGGCCGAGCTGCATCTCCATGGCGGCCGCGCTGTGGTCGGGGCGGCTCTCGATGCCCTTGTCCATCTGGGGTTCTGCCGGCTGGCCGAGCCCGGCGAGTTCACGCGCCGCGCCTTCGAGCATGGCAAGCTCGACCTCACCGAGGCCGAAGGCATCGCCGATCTGGTGGCGGCCGAAACGGCGGCGCAGCGGCGGCAGGCGCTGCAGCAGATGGATGGCGCGCTGCACCGTCTGTACGAGGACTGGCGGGCCCAGGGTTTGCGGGCGCTGGCCCATCTCGAGGCGGCGATCGACTTTCCCGACGAGGATCTCCCCGAGGGCCTGGCCGACGAGGTGCGCCTCGCCATCGCCGGACTTCAAAGCGAGATCGCGGCCCATCTCGAGGACCGCCGCGGCGAGCGGCTGCGGGAGGGGCTGTCCATCGCCATCATCGGGCCGCCCAACGCCGGCAAGTCCTCGCTGCTCAACCTCCTCGCCCGACGCGAGGCGGCGATCGTCTCGGAGACCGCCGGCACGACCCGAGACGTGATCGAGGTCCATCTCGATCTTGGGGGCTGGCCGGTCGTGCTGGCCGATACTGCGGGGCTGCGCGAGTCGGGCGACGCGATCGAGCAGGAAGGCGTGCGGCGCGCGCGGGCGCGGGCGGCCGCCGCAGACCTGCGCGTGCTGGTGCTCGACGCGTCCGGCGACTGGCGGCGCGAAATGCAGGCGATCGTGGAGACGACCGAACGCTGGGATTCGGCGCGCGACATCGTGGTCGTCAACAAGACCGATCTCGCGCCGGTCGACGATCCCGAAGTCGTCGCACTCTCCACCAGCAGCGGCGCCGGGCTTCCCGAGCTGCTGGCGCGCTTGGAAAAGTCGGCCGAAGTCTCGATGCAGGACGGCGCCGGCGCGCCGCCGCTTACGCGGGCCCGCCATCGCGAGGCCTTGGTGGAGTGCCGGGTATCGCTGGAGAGGGCGCTTCACGCACCCGAGGTCGCGCTGGCGGCAGAAGATCTACGCTTGGCCCTGCGTGCCCTCGGCCGCATCACCGGCGCGGTGCGCCTCGACGAACTCCTCGACGTAATCTTCCGCGACTTCTGCATCGGGAAGTGACGACCTCCCCGTCTCGGGAGGAGCGGCGAGCTCGCGGCCGATCAGGGCGGTGAGGATCGAGGCCATGCCCAGCACGCTGCGGCGTATATGGGGAGGAATATCGGTCATTACCGGCGAACGAGGAGGCGCCGGGGAGGGTTGCAACGACTCAAGCGGAGCAACGTTCAACTCCCGGTATATTTTGAGAATTTAAGGCGGTCGTGTCCCGTCACGGGCGTTCCATTGGTGGTCCATGCGGAAGGATAGTCTCGCTCCCTATCGCGCCAAGCGCGACTTCAGCCTGACGGAGGAGCCGTCGGGAAAGACGTCCATTCCAAAGTCCAAGCAACTTCGCTTCGTCATCCAGCGTCACGACGCGACGCGGCTGCATTACGACTTCCGTCTCGAACTCGATGGCACGTTCAAGTCGTGGGCGGTGACCAAGGGGCCCTCGCTCGATCCCGCGGTCAAGCGCCTGGCCGTCGAGGTCGAGGACCATCCGCTCGACTATGGCGACTTCGAAGGCACGATCCCCGAGGGGCAATATGGCGGCGGCACGGTCCAGCTCTGGGATCGCGGCTACTGGATCCCCGAAGGCGATCCCCATGATGGTCTGAAGCGCGGCGACCTCAAGTTCAGCCTGGTGGGCGAGCGAGTCGAGGGGAGCTGGGTGCTGGTGCGCATGAAGTGGGACCGCAAGGGCGGCAAGCGCACCAACTGGCTGCTGATCAAGCATCGCGATGCCGCCGCGCACGAGGGCGACGACGACAAGATCCTGAAGGACCCCAAGTCGATCGCCTCGGGCCGCACTCTCAAGGAAATCGCACTCGGCACCGGCAAGGCGCCCAAGCCCTTCATGACCGGCAAGAAGCGCAGCGCCGGCGCCGTGTGGCAGAGCAACAGGAAGGACGGCGGCGAGGCCGCGGCGCCGGCGAAGAGCACGACCAAGGCCCCAGTGAAAGCGAAGAAGGTTTCTTCGATGCCGAATTTCGTCGAGCCGCAATTGGCCAAGCTGGTCGAGCGCGCGCCGGCCGCGGCAGGCTGGGCGCATGAGGTGAAGTTTGACGGCTATCGCCTGCAGCTTCGTGTCGAGGACGGCGAGGCTCAGCTTCGCACCCGCAAGGGTCTGGACTGGACCAAGAAGTTCTCGGCGATCGCCAGGCAGGGAGAGTCACTGCCGGACTGCATCCTCGACGGTGAGGCGGTGGCGCTCGACAAGCATGGCGCGCCGGACTTCGCCGCGCTTCAGGCGGCGCTTTCGGAAGACAAGTCGGAAGACCTCATCTTCTTCGCGTTCGACCTGCTGTTCCTCGAGGGCGAAGATCTGCGGCCCCTGCCCCTGTCCGAACGCAAGGCCCGCCTCAAGACGCTGCTCGAGGGGATGAAAGGCAAACACCCCGGCCTTCGCTTCGTCGATCACTTCGAGACCGCGGGCGATGCGGTGCTGCAATCGGCCTGCCGCATGCACCTCGAAGGGATCGTGTCGAAGGAGCTCGATGCACCCTATCGGTCGGGTCGCGGCGGGAGCTGGACCAAGGCCAAGTGCCGGGCAGGCCACGAGGTGATCATCGGCGGTTGGACCAGCGAAGGCAGGCGGCTCCGGTCGCTGCTCGCGGGCGTCCATCGCGGCGAGGGCAAGAGCAGGAAGCTCGTCTATGTCGGCCGCGTCGGCACCGGTTTCGGCGAGAGCGTGATGCGCACCCTCGTCCCGAAGCTGCGCGAGGTAGAGAGCAAGACCAGCCCCTTCGCCGCGGGCGCGAGCCCGCCCAAGGAAGCCAACATGCATTGGGCACGGCCCGACCTGGTGGCCGAGATCGAGTTCGCCGGGTGGACCGGCGCGGGCAATGTCCGTCAGGCTGCCTTCAAGGGACTGCGCGGCGACAAGCCGGCCGAGGAGGTCGAGGCGGAAGTGGCCGCGGATCCGGAGAAGGTCGAGATGGCAAAGCCTGCGCCGAGCAAGTCAAAGTCGCGACCGGCGAAGGCGCGCACGCCTGCGACGAAGACAACGGTACCCTCGGGTCCGGCGATCGTGATGGGCGTGTCGATCTCGCATCCCGACAAGCCGCTGTGGCCCGACGAGAAGCCGCCTGTGACCAAGATCGAACTCGCGCGCTACTACGAGGCGGTGGGCGACTGGATGATCGATCATATCGCCGGACGGCCCTGCTCCATCGTGCGGACGCCCGACGGGATCACCGGCAAGCAGAACTTCTTCCAGCGTCACGCCATGCCCGGATCCTCGCACCTCTTGTCCGAAGTGAAGGTCAGCGGCGACAAGAAGCCCTATCTCCAGATCGACCGCGTCGAGGGCCTGATCGCCGTGGCCCAGATGGGGGCGACGGAGCTGCATCCGTGGAACTGCCAGCCCGGCAATCCCGAACTGCCGGGCCGCCTGGTCTTCGATCTCGATCCGGCGCCCGATGTCGGTTTCGGGGCGGTGATCGCCGGCGCGCGCGAGATCGCTGCGCGGTTGAGGAAACTGGACCTCGTACCCTTCTGCAAGACCACGGGCGGCAAGGGCCTGCATGTCGTGGTGCCGCTGACCGACGACAGGAAGAGTCCCGACTGGGACACGGCCAAGACCTTCGCGAAGGAAATCTGCCGGAAGGTCGCGGAGGACGAGCCCGAGCTCTACGTGATCAACATGGCGAAGAAGGAACGGACCGGCCGCATCTTCCTCGACTATCTGCGCAACGACCGCACGTCGACGGCCGTCGCGCCTTTGTCCTCGCGCGCCCGTCCCGGCGCCACCGTGTCGATGCCGATCGAATGGACGCAGGTAAAGAAGGGCCTCGATCCGATGAAATACACGGTGCGCACCGCGCCGGCGCTGCTGAAGCGCAGCAAGCCATGGAAGGACTACGCCAAGTCCGCGCGCCCGCTGCGCGCCGCCATCGAGAAGCTCGTGAAGTCGTAACGCACGCCTCGTTCATCCACCCCCATTGTCATCCCGAGCGCAGCGAGGGACCTTTGTTCTTCGATGATGAAAGGTCCCTCGCTGCGCTCGGGATGACAAACAGCCCGGAGCAACATCATGGCCAAACAAAAAGCAATGCGACCGACCTGGGAAGGCCATCTGCGTCTCTCGCTGGTGACCTGTCCGGTCTCGCTCTACACCGCGACCGAGCGCACCGCCGACATCCACTTCAACATGATCAACCCCAAGACCAACAACCGCATCCGCATGCAGTCGGTCGATGCCGGCACGGGCAAGCCGGTGGACCGCGCCGATCTGGTGCGGGGTTTCGCCATCTCGAAGAACAAGTATGTTCTGCTGGAGAAGGAAGAGCTCGACGCGGTGCGGATCGAATCGACGCGGATCCTCGACATCGAGGAGTTCGTCGATGCGTCCGAGATCGATCGCATCTACTGGGATGAGCCTTACTATCTCGCACCGTCGGGCAAGACCGGCATCGAGGCCTATTCGGTGATCCGCGCCGCGATGGAAAAGCAGAAGAAGGTCGCGCTGGGTCGCGTCGTCATGCACCAGCGTGAGCGCATCTGCGCGCTGGAGCCGCGCGACAACGGCATCCTGCTGACGACCTTGCGCACGCACGACGAAATCCGGGCCACCTCTGAAGTGTTCGACCGCACCCTGCCCAAGCCCGACACCCGCATGCTGCAGATCGCCGAGAAGATCATCGAGCAGCAGGATGCCAAATTCGATCCCAGCCGCTTCACCGATCGCTACGAGGATGCGCTGCGCGAACTGATCGCCCGGAAGAAGAAGGGACAGCCTGTCGTCTCCGAGGCGCCGGAGCAGGACGAGGAGAAGGTTGTCGATCTCATGGAGGCGCTGAAGAGGAGTCTGAAGGGCGGCGGCGGCCCCTCGCGCGAGAAGGCCGACCGGTTCCTCGAAGCGCAGGGCCGAACCGCGAAGCCCAAGGCGAAGAAGGCCCGCCGCAAGACCGCCTCGCGCAAGCGCGCGGCTTGAACGAATAGAACAGCTTCGCCTCTTGTCATGCTGGACGAGCGATGGATCTCACGCTTGCCAGGAAGCCTGCTGGCCGCTCGGCGAAGTTCTTCGCTTCACTCGGGGCGTCACTCTGATTGTCTCACCGCTCCCACGCCACCGGTTGGGGAACCCCATCGACCGTGAGGTGGCGGAAGGTGACGCCATAGGCTGCGTCGATCACGCCGGCCGCGAGGGCGATGTCGGCCGTGCCGTCGGCTGCGACCTTGTGGTTGGCCAGCACGACGATCCTGTCGGCGAAGCGCGCCGCGAGGCCCAAGTCGTGCAACACCACGATCACGCAGGCGCCGCGGGCGGCTTCGGCGCGCAGGATCGTCATCGTCTCCAGCGCATAGGCCGGGTCGAGGCTGGCGACCGGTTCGTCGGCGAGAAAGATCGCGGCCTCGGTGGCGAGCGCCCGCGCCATCATCACGCGGGCGCGCTCGCCCTGGGACATCGTATCGATGGGTCGGTCGGCAAGGCGCACCCCGTCGACGCGCTCGAGCGCGCGCTGGATGGCCTCGGCATCTGTGATCTTGAGCGGGCGGCTGAGATCGGCGCCGTGCGGCAGCCGGCCGAGCGCCACCAGGTCGCGCGCGCGCAACGGCCAGTAGGCGGATGCCGCTTGCGGCAGATAGGCGATGCTCCAGGCGCGAATGGCGGGACCGAGCGAGGCCAGCGGCTGGCCGCGCAGTTCGACTCGGCCGGCCGACGGCGTGTCGAGGCCCGCGAGATGGCGCAGCAGGGTCGTCTTGCCCGCCCCGTTGGGCCCGACGATGGCGGTGACCTGGTTGGCCTCGAAAGCGAGATCGATGCCGTCGAGTACCACGGCATGCTCGCGCCGGCTCACGAGACCGCGAACGGCGATGGCGGTCGTGCTCATGTGGCGAGCCATGCGGCATGGGCCTTGCGTACCGCGCGTACCAGGAACGGCGCCCCCACCAGCGAGGTGAAGACGCCGAGCTGCAGCTCGGACGCCGTCGGCAGCAGGCGCACGACGATGTCGGCGCCCAGCACCAGGGCGGCGCCGACCAGCATCGAGGGGATCAGCGTCGCCCCGGGGCGGAAGCCCACGCGTGCGCGGATGAGATGCGGGGCGATCAGGCCGACGAAGCCAACGATGCCCGCCACCGAGGTGGCTGCGCCGACCATCAATCCGACGCCGAGCGTGAGGCGCAGGCCGAGCGATCTGGTGTCGGCGCCCAGGCTGCGGGCCGTGTCCTCGCCCAGCGACAGGGCATCGAGCCAACGGCCGGCGCCCAGGACGATCGTCGCCCCCAGGATCATGAAGGGTGCCGCGATGGCGAGATAGCGCAGGTCGCGATCGACGATCGAGCCGGCCAGCCAGAGCGAGATTTCCTGGTAGGCGAAGGGATTGGGCGACAGCGCGAGCACCAGCGAGATCAGCGCGGCGGCGATGGCGTTGATCGCCACGCCCATCAGCAGCAGCGAGACGGTGCCGGTGCCGGAACGCACCGCGCCCATCAGGAGGGCGACGGCAATCGCGGCGCCGGCGATGCCGGCCAAGGGCAGCGCCAGAGCGAAGACGGCGGCGAGACCGCTGTAGAAGGCGCAGACCGCGGCGAAGCCCGCGCAGGCCGATACACCGATCACGCCGGGCTCGGCGAGCGGATTGCGCAGCCAACCCTGCAGCACCGCGCCGCTCAGCCCCAGCACGCCGCCGATCAGCAGGCCGAGGGTGGCGCGCGGCAGGCGGAGCTCCCAGACGATGGCCCAGCCGACCTCGTTGCCCAGCCGCCAGGGCCACCAGGCGGGGCCGACCGCCAGCGACACGAGATAGAGCATCGCCACCAGCAGGAGCAGCCAGCGATTCATCGCCGCGCCTCCGCCAGAAGCCGCAGCACCTCGAAATTGTCCGGGCCGGCGCAGATCGAATATCGGCTCGGCACCGACGCGAGCTTTGCCTTGCCCGCCAGCGCCAGCAGCGCGTGATGGCCGACGAACTCGGTGGCGCGCGCGGGGTTTTCGTTGGCAGCGCCGTCGAGCACCAGCAGGTCGGGCTCCCCCGAGAGGACGGTTTCGAGCGACACGCGGCCGAAGGAGCCGATACCGAGCTCGGCGGCGAGATTGCGGTAGCCCGAGAGTCGCAGCAGCTCGTCCATCAGGCTGCCCTTTCCCGACGTGCCATGATTCGCCTCCAGATAGACCGCCGTGCCGAGCGGCGGCCCCGTCCAGGTGAGGCGGCGCCGTTGTTCGCGCATGCCCGAGATCAGGTGCCGTCCGGCCTCCTCTCGGCCGAGCACCGTGGCCATCTGTTCGATGACGAGTTCGGCCTCCCCGATCGACGCGGCCCACGGCAGTTCGAGCAGCCGCACGCCGGCGCCGCGCAGCAGGCGCTTGAGCGAGGCGTGGCCGTCCGCACCGAGGATCACGAGGTCGGGCCGCAGGACCAGGATCGATTCGACGGAGTGGCGCACCGCTGCGAGGCCTGCGGCGCGGTCGGCCAGGACGGAAAGGTGCGGGTCCTGCGACAGGTAGCTCACGCCCACGAGTTGGCCGGGCGCAGCCAGCCGCAGGGCCATCTGGTCGAGGCAGAGATTGAGCGTCACGACCCGCTGCGGTGTTTGAGCGGCGGCAGGGACGGCCATGAGTAGGAGCGCGAGGCTGGCGAAGCGCGAGAGGGCGCGGAGTAGTGCCATTCTCAACACAGGACAAGGACCTCATCCTGAGGAGCCGTGCCGTGCACGGCGTCTCGAAGGATGGTCAGCGGACGGGGTGCTTGTGCCCATCCTTCGAGACGCGCTCCTGTGGAGCGCTCCTCAGGATGAGGACTTTGTTGGGATGTCTTCAGCGCGATCTGCATGAACTCACTGCCCTAGACTGCTGCGGCCACGCGCCAGTTGGTGACGCGGCGTGTACCGGCGGTCCAGTCGACCAGCGCGATCATCGGGTCGGGCGAGGCGTGCGAGAAGGCGATCGCGCCGTCGATGGCGGCGACCGACTGGGCCGCGTCGAAGTCGAGCACGTCCCGGCCGGTCCGGTTGCAGACGAGGACGGGCCGGCCGGTCGTGGCAGAGGCGCGTTCCCATTCGCCGTCGGGTCCGTGATGGCCCGGCGCCCAGGCGGCGGATGACAGGAGCAGGTCGACGCCTCTGGCGGCAGTCTCATCGACGAGACGCGACGAATACATGTCGGCGCAGACGAAGAAGCCGACGCGGCCGATACCCTCTATGGCGAAGACCGAGGTCCGGTTGCCCGGCGTCGACCAGGATTCGGCCCCGACCCGCAAAGCGTTCACCTTGCGATGCCGGCCGACCATCGTGCCGTCCGGCGCGAACAGGACCATGCTGTTGTAGAGCGCGGCGTCTTCCGGTGCGGCTTCCGGCGTGCCGAGCACCAGCGACGCCCTGGTTTCCCGCGCGAGCGTGCCGGCCCACGCGAACAGCGCGGATTGCCCGTCTGCGATCCAGCCGGTGCCGATGAGATCGCGGAAGCCGTAGCCGCTCACGCCGAGTTCCGGCGTCACGATCAGCCGCGCGCCGTTGGCCGCGGCCCGGCGCACGGCCTGATCCAGGGCGTTCCTGTTCGCCTCGATGTCCCCGGGACGGGGGGCGAGATGAAGCAGGGCAATCGTGGTGGGCGAGGCGGCGGTCGCGTGGGTCACGGTAGCGAAAGCTACGCCACCGGCGAAGACTTGCAGCAAGTTTCGCCGGTGACGCAGGGAGGTCGTGCCGATCAGAATCTCGCCTTTACGCCGAAGAAGGCCTGGAAATACGGCGCCTGGTAGCCTTCCGGCTCCTCGTACACCCGGTTCAGGACGTTCTCGGCACGGGCGAAGAGCTGGACCGACGGGATGACGTCGTACTGCGCCGTGATGCGCACCAGCGTGTAGGGCGACGGGGTCATGTAGGCGCCGGTCGTGGCATTGATGTCGGTGCGGCTGTTGACCTGGAGGATGCCGATGCCGAACAGGGTGTTCTCCCACGGCCGCACCTCGGCGCGGATGTTGAAAGTGTCGCCGGGGCGGCGCACCAGCGGCAGGTTGGCGTCGACGTTGCGCGCGATCAGGTTGGTGTAGTCGAAATAAAGGTCGAACCACTTCACCGGGCTGATCTGCAGGGTCACCTCGAAGCCTTCGGTCTGCGCGTTGGCGACGTTCTGCATCAGCGCGAAGGTCGGCGGCGCGCACTGGATCAGGTTCGTATAGGTGTTGAAGAAGTAGGTGATGCCCGCCTTCACCTTTCGGTCGAAGATCCCCTGCTCCACGCCAACCTCGTAGCCGCGGCTGTACTCGGGTTGGAGATTGGGATTGCCGCCACAGAACGGCCCGGGACCGAACATCTCGATCAGCGCCGGCGCCTTGAAGGCGGTGCCGTACGACGCCTTGATCTTGGTGTCCGTCGGCGCCCACAGATAAGAGGCGCCGGCACGCCAGGTACCCACGGTCCCGAACATGTCGTTCATGTCGACACGGCCGCCGATGTTGAGGTTGAAGCCCTGGAACGGATTGAGGCGCAGTTGGCCGTAGATGCCGGTCTGGGACATCGTTCCCCAGGCCTGCGTGTACGGCGTGAACGGGCCGACGGTATTGGTGTAGGCCCACTGGCGATCGTAATCGATGCCGCCGATCACCTCGATCTGGTCGATGATCTTCACGAGGTTCTTGAAATCGGCCTGCAGGCGGCGACCGTTGAACCAGCTGTCGGTATTGAAGGGGAACGGGTTCTGATCGCTGGCATAGTCGAGATCGTGCCGCGTGATCGTGCTGTAGTTGATTCCGACGACGGGCTTCCAGCGTCCGTCGAAATAGGAGCCCTCGAGTTCGCCGCGCGTGTAGAACTGCGAGGTATAGGTATTGGCGTTCGGATCTTCCTGACCGACCTGGTCGTAGTTCACCTTGGCGTCGATGTAGCGGCCGTACCAGTTGAACTGCGTGTTCTCGTTGATCTCGAAGCCGAGCCGCGCGGCGAGCGTGATGTTGCGATAGGGATCGACGTCGACGAAGCCGCCGTTCGGCGTGAAGCGGGCCGGAACCGGCGTGTCGTTCGGGCTGAACGTACCGGCCGCGGTCAGGTTGTAATTGAATCGACCAACGCTACCACGAACATAGGCGCCGCTGTTGCTCGTCAGCCGCGTGCCCAGTTCGGTGAAGGCCGCGCCGTTCATCGGCCCCTTGCCGGCCTTGGTGACCATGTTGATGACGCCGCCCATCGCCTGGCTGCCGTACATCGTCGACATCGGGCCGCGCACGACCTCGATGCGGTCGAGGTTCTCGGTGAGGAAGTTGCCGAAGTCGACCGCGCCGCTGCCGCTGGAGGGATCGCTGACGTTGACGCCGTCGATCAGCACCAGCACGTGATTGGCATTGGAGCCGCGTATGAACACCGAAGTCAGTGTGCCGACGCCGCCGGACTGTTGCACGGAGACGCCGGGGATGGTCTTCAGCACTTCGGCTGCATTGCGAAGCTGCCGTCGCTGCATCTCTTCCTGCATGACGACGGTGTAGCTGGCCGTGACCTTTTCCGGGTCGGTCGGGAAGCGATCGGCCGTCACGACCGTCGCGGGCATCATGGCGTCCGGTTCCGTCTGGGCTTGCGCCGCGAGGGGGGTGAGGACGGGCGACAGCAAAAGAAGGCCAGCAAGAATTCTACGGATTGGCGTCATAGACGGATTCCTCCAAACAGCACCACGCACAAGGCGCGTCACCGCTCGGTTGACCGTCCCGTTGGATTGTCCCGTCCATCGGAAGAGCGACGCTATCGCCGGCAGGTCTTCTGGCTCGCGGGTCACGGCTCCTGCCCGTCTTCCCAGACCCTGATGGGGGTCCAGTGACTCTGGGGCAGTCGCTCGCCGCTTACAGCTGCGGGTACAGCTGCCGATTAGCTCCCGAAGGAGCGGCACGGCATTCCCTGTTAGCCTCCGTTAAGGAGGACCGTCGATGTTCACTCGTTAGGCAACGTAGCGGCGGCCGTCAAGAATTTGGCGATCCTGTGGCGTACGCGACGCGGGCATCGTGGTCGGCGCGCTACAGAGGAGCGGACTCGACCCACGCCGGCGGGAAGCGTAAATGGCGCGACATGCGGGCCTCTTTATATGATGTCATCGTGGTGGGTGGCGGCCATGCCGGCTGTGAAGCCGCCGCTGCCTCGGCGCGCCTTGGCGCGCGGACCCTGCTGATAACGCATCGAATCGAGACGATCGGCGAGATGTCGTGCAATCCCGCGATCGGCGGATTGGGCAAGGGCCATCTCGTCCGCGAGATCGATGCGCTGGACGGGATCATGGGGCGCGCCATCGACCGCGGCGGAATCCAGTTTCGTACACTGAACCTTTCCAAAGGGCCGGCGGTGCGCGGGCCCCGTGCGCAGGCCGATCGCAAACTCTACCGGCAGGCCGTCCAGGCGCTGCTGGCGGAACAGGCCAACCTGGAAATCCGGGCGGACGCGGTTGCAGATATCATTCTGGATGCACGCGGCGCGTGTGCCGGCGTCGTCACCGAGTCGGGTGCCGAGATCGCCGCCGGTCGGGTGATCCTGACGACGGGCACCTTTCTGCGAGGGCTCATCCACATGGGCGAGACCAAGATCCCGGCCGGCCGCGTGCGGGGCGATGGGGTCGAGGAACCGTCAAAGGCGCTCGCGGAGACTTTGCATCGCCTGGGATTCAAGCTGGGGCGCCTCAAGACGGGCACGCCGGCCCGGCTCGACGGGCGCACGATCGACTACGCCTCGCTGGAGCAGCAGGACGGGGACGACCCGCCGCGACCGTTTTCCTATCTGACGGACCGGATCACCACGCCGCAGGTGCCCTGCCACATCACGACGACGACGCCGGCGACTCACGAAATCATCCGCGCCAATCTGCACCGGGCCCCCATGTATTCGGGGCAGATCGAGAGCGTCGGTCCGCGCTACTGTCCCTCGATCGAGGACAAGGTCGTCCGGTTCGGCCAGCGTGACCGGCACCAGATCTTCCTGGAACCCGAGGGACTGGACGACTTCACCGTCTATCCCAACGGCATCTCGACCTCGCTGCCGAAGGACGTCCAGCTCGCCATGCTGCAGACCATCCCGGGCCTGGAGCGCGCCGAGATGGTCCGACCGGGCTATGCCATCGAATACGATCATATCGACCCGCGCGAACTCCACGCCACCCTGGAGACTCGACGTGTGCCCGGTCTCTATATGGCGGGCCAGATCAACGGCACCACTGGCTACGAGGAAGCGGCGGCCCAGGGACTGATTGCCGGGTTGAATGCGGTGCTGGCAAAGCCCTTTATCGTCGACCGGGCGGATGGCTACCTCGGCGTCCTGATCGACGACCTGGTCTCCCTCGGCGTTACAGAACCCTACCGCATGTTCACGTCGCGGGCCGAGTACCGGCTTTGGCTCCGGGCCGACAATGCAGACCAGCGCCTGACGCCGCGCGGTCTGGAGATCGGGTGTGTGGGGCGCGAGCGGGCGGAAATGTTTCACGTGAAACATGGCGCCATGGACGCTGCCCGCTCCCTCGCCTCTGGACTGAAGATTACCCCCTCTGCCCTGGCCAAGCGCGGCATTGCCATCAACCAGGACGGAGTTGCCCGATCGGCCCTCGATCTCCTGGCCTATCCGGAGATCGATTGGAACCGGCTGGTCGGCCTGTGGCCCCAGCTTGGAGATGTGTCGAGCGACATCGCCGAGCAATTGACCATCGATTCCAGATACGAAGGATACCTTTCTCGCCAGCGCGGCGACATCGAAGCCTACCGCCGCGACGAGGCCTTGGTCCTCCCGCCGGGTCTGGACTATGGAGCCATCGGCAGTCTCTCGACCGAGGTCCGCCAGAAGCTGGAGGCGAACCGGCCGGCGACGCTCGGTCAGGCGGCTCGCATTTCCGGCGTGACGCCGGCTGCCCTGGTGGCCCTCCTGAAGCATGTCCGTCGCCGAGCCGCGTAGAATGGACCCGCTTGATGGTGTTTCACGTGAAACAATGCGGCGGCTGGAAGTTCTCGTCGAGACCCTGGAGCGATGGCAGAAAGCCATTAACCTGGTCGGCCGGAATACGCTCGATGGGGCGTGGAAGCGTCACATCGTCGATTCGGCCCAAGTCGTTCCCCTGATCCCCGCCGACGCAAAGACCCTGGCGGATCTCGGCAGTGGGGGTGGCTTTCCGGGCCTGGTGATCGCTGCAATGAGGCCGGATCTGCAAATCACCATGATCGAATCCGATGCGCGCAAGGCGGCCTTTCTGGGAGAGGCCGGCCGCAAGATGGAACTCGAGAAGCCGCCCAAACTGGTGATCAAGCGGATCGAGGTCGCTGCGCCCGCGTCTGCGGACGTGGTCACGGCAAGGGCGCTCGCCCCCCTGGATCAGTTGCTGGAATGGTCCAATCGGCATAGGACAGATGCTGCCACCTGCCTTTTCCATAAAGGCAAGGGCTGGCAGGCAGAGGTAGACGAGGCAAAGAAGAAATGGGACTTTTCGCCCGATGCCATTGCAAGCGTGACCGATCGTGACGCCGTCATCCTCCGAATCGGCCCCTACACCGCCGCCGCAGATCTTCGCGATCGCCAACCAGAAGGGCGGCGTCGGTAAGACCACGACGGCGATCAACCTCGCCACCGCCCTCGCGGCCGTCGGTGAACGGGTCCTCCTGATCGATCTGGATCCCCAGGGAAATGCCTCGACCAGTCTAGGGGTGGGTCGAAATGAGCGCTCACCCGGATCGTATGAGTATTTGCTGGGCCTGAAGACGATGGGCGAGTGTGTCCGGCAGACCCGCATTCCGGGGTTGGAGGTCATGCCGGCGTCGGTCCAGCTCGCGGGGGCCGAGATCGAGCTGATCGACATGGAGCGCCGGGAGAACCGGCTGGCTGATGCCTTGGCCGCCCCGGAGAGCGACGCCCGCCAGCGCTGGAACATCGTCCTGATCGACTGTCCCCCGTCCCTGGGTCTCGTCACGCTCAATGCGCTGGTGGCTGTGGACGCGGTCCTCGTTCCCCTCCAGGCCGAGTTCCTGGCCCTCGAAGGGATCGGCGCGCTGGGCAATACGATCGAGCGCGTGAAGAAGCGCCTTAATCCGAGACTGCATATCTTTGGCGTCGTCCTGACGATGGTGGACCGCCGGATGACGCTGAGCCAGCAGGTCGTCGCCGATGTTCGCGCCCACTACGGCGAGCAGGTCTTCGGGACGACGATCCCGCGCAACGTGCGCATCGCCGAAGCGCCGTCTCACGGGATGCCGGTGCTGATCTACGACAATGCCTGCGCCGGATCGCAGGCCTACATCCTGCTGGCGAGCGAGTTCATCCGCCGCCGGCGCCTCGCCGCAGAACAGGCAGCCGTACAATGACCCAAGCCCCGAAACCGCGCGGCCTCGGCCGCGGCCTTTCCGCTCTCTTGGGCGACGACGAAGTCGCCGCTGCGGTAACGCCTTCTCCCGCCGCTGCATCGGCACCCGCTCAACCGGAGGTTGCTCAGTCCGGGGTGGGCCCTGCCGAAAATGCGCGCCTCTCGACCAACAAGACGCCCCTCACCTTGCCGATCGGCCAGCTCAAGCCCGGCAAGATGCAGCCGCGCACCAGCTTCGAGGGCATCGAGATGCTGGTCGAGTCGGTCAAGGAATATGGCCTTCTGCAACCTATCCTTGTACGTCCGCTGCGCGACGTGCCCGACGCCTACGAGATCATCGCCGGCGAACGGCGCTGGCGGGCCGCACAGAAGGCCCAGCTCCACGACGTACCGGTCGTCATCCGCAGCATCGACGACCGGGACGCGCTGCAGATCGGCCTGGTCGAGAACCTGCAGCGATCCGACCTCACCGCGATCGACGAGGCCCAGGGCTACAAGCGTCTGATCGAGGATTACAGCCACACCCAGGAAGACATCGCGCGCATGATGGGCCGCAGCCGTCCGCATGTCGCCAATACGCTCCGACTGCTCGACCTGCCGCCGGCTGTTCAGGAGATGGTGCGGGAGGGCGACCTCTCGGCCGGCCAGGCCCGTACACTGATCGGTGTACCTGACCCGCTGGCGATGGCCCAGCGGGCCGTCGCCGAGAAACTGACGGTGCGCGATCTCGAGCGCCTCACCAGCGAGACGAAGAAGCCCTCCAAGGGCGGCGGTGGAAAGGCCAAGTCCGGCGCGGGCGGCAGTGGCGCCAAGAGCGCCGATACGCGCGCGCTCGAAAAGCGCATCGAGGAAGCGCTGGGCCTCAAGGCAGACCTGACGCTTCGCGGCCTGGGAGAGCAGAGCCTGCTCACGCTGGAAATCAGCGACTTCGATCAGCTCGACACGGTGGTCGACAAGCTGACGCGGCGCTGATCGAAATCAGTTCGACGCGACCGCGCGATTGCCGTCCGTCACCGCGGCCCGGCCTTTGTCTGCCGACACTTCGGTCGCCACGCAGCGCGGGTTGAGCGGTAGTCCCGGCCAGACATCGACTTCGAGAAAGCGGATCTCGCCGGGCGCCAGGTCGACGGTCGCGGCTTGCGCCGGCGTCTGGGTCAGCGGCGCGTAACTCGGCACGCTGCAGTTTATGACGTGGCGGCCGGGGACGACGTCGACCCGAATCCAGGTCCTGTTTGCCAGCGTGCCGATCGGCTGTTGGTTCTCGGTCAGGGAGAACACGGCCTCCGATCCGATCACCGAACTGCGATAGAGATACAGGGCCGACTGGCCCGGAGGCGGCGGGTCGAATCGCTTGCCGTCGGAATCCGCAGCCGGGCCCGCCAGGGGAACGGAGGCACAGGCGCTTAACAGGAACGACGCCGCAAGAAGGCAACCCAGAGCGCGCACGCTTCCTCCATTGGTATTCAGGTGATCGGTTGAACGCGCCCTCCCTGGCGACGTTCCGCCGGCAGGCGCCGGGACAGCCAAGTTCCCCGAGGAACTTCCGTTCTGGACCTGCGTTATCGCGGCCATGGCTAGTGAAACGCTGCACGAAGACCCGGCCAAGCTTGGTCCCGAGGTCATAGATCGCCATCGCGCGATCGTCTCCCTCATGGAAGAACTCGAGGCCGTCGACTGGTACGACCAGCGGGCCAAGGCGACGTCCAATGCGGAGTTGCGAACCATCCTCGAGCACAACCGCGACGAGGAAAAAGAGCACGCCGCAATGGCGCTCGAATGGTTGCGTCGCAACGACCCGAAGATGGACGAGCATCTTCGCACGTTCCTCTTCAAGAAAGGCCCGATCAAGGAGATCGAGGCCGACATGAAGGGGGGCGGCGCCGAAAGCAAGGCCGCGCCCGTTTCCGATGGCAGCCTCGGGATCGGCAGCCTGCGCCGAAAGTCCGACCAGGTGACAAAATGAATAACCATCTGTTTCGCGATCGCGCGCCCATCACCGAAGCCGGCTGGGAAGAAATCGAGAAGGAAGCCAAGAGGACCCTGCGCACCCTCCTCGCCGCGCGTCGCGTGGTCGACTTCCGCGGGCCGCTCGGTTGGGGCGCCTCGGATGTCGAGTTGGGCCGGGCCGATCCGATCGCCTCCCCGCCGGGCGGAGCGAATGTCCGCGCGCTGCTGCGTCGAATCCAGCCGCTCGTCGAATTGCGCATCCCCTTCGAAGTCAGCCGTGCCGAACTCGATGCGATCGATCGCGGCGCAAGAGATCCCGATCTCGACGCCGTGACGGCAGCCGCCCGCGAAATCGCCGTCGCCGAGGATCGCGCCATCTTTCACGGTTACGAGGCGGCCCAGATCACCGGCATCTGCGAGGCGCAGAAGGGCCAGGCGGTCGCGCTGGGCACCAGCCATGCCGACTATCCCGATGCCGTTGCCGCAGCGCTGAAGAAGCTGCGGGACGAAGGTGTCGAAGGTCCTTTCGCGGTCGTGCTGAGCGAGCAGCTCTACAAGGATCTGACCTCGCGTACCGATGGCGGCTATCCGATCCTGAGCCACGTTCAGCGCCTGATCGACGGCGACGTTTATGCGGCGCCCGGCCTCGATGGCGGCCTGGTGATCTCGCTGCGCGGCGGCGACTTCGAGCTTACGGTCGGACAGGATTTCTCGATCGGCTATCTCGAGCACGACATCGAGCGTGTGCGGCTCTACATCGAGGAAAGCTTCACCTTCCTGGTACTGTCGCCGCAGGCCGCGATCCCGCTGACGCCGACGGGCAAGTAGACTTAGCGCCGGGCCTTCGCCGACCGCGCGGCCTGGCTCAGGCGAAGGCAGAGACGGCGGGCGATTGCCTCATGCGGCAGTCCCGTCCGCTTGCAGTCGATCTCGGCTTCCAGAATCGTCGACAGGGCAGCGCTCAATCGGGGCAGCGGCCAGAGGCGCAAGTGCCGCTCAAATCGTTGGCGGACCGGACCGCCGCGCGGCAGGCCACGCGCCTTGAACATCGCGCCTTCGAGATTGCTTCCTTTGGCGACGTGTCCCGATACCAGGTGAAGCTGGTCCGTGTGTCGCTGCAGCGAGCGCACGAGTTGCACGGGATTGCCGCCCTCGGCGAAGACGCGGTCGAGGGCGCGATCGAGGCCTGTGAGATCGCCGTCGAAAGTCGCGGCGATCACATCGTCGATCCCGATCGAGGCGGTGTCGCCCAGCACCGCCATCGCATCTTCCAAGGTGACGCTCTTGCCGGCGTCGGTCCCCTTGTAGAGCAGCAGCTTGTCGATCTCGCCGCGCGTCTGGCCGCGATCTCCGCCCAGCCGTTCCACGATCCATTCCAGCGCGTCCGGCTCGACGCTCAGGCCCTGCGCGCGCGCAGCGCTTTCGACCAGGCCCTCGAGCGCGGCCTCGTTGTCCATGTAGCAGGGTAAAGCCGCCAGGCTGGCCTCGGTCTCGGCCAGGGTGCGCAGGTTGGAGCGCGGTGTGAGGTTGCCGGCCTCGACGATGATGAGTGCGTCGCCGGCGACCGCCTCGACGAGGTTCTCGAGCGCGGCGACGGATTCCTCGCCGGCCGGTCGCACGCGGATCACCCGGCGGCCGCCCATCATGGACAGAGCACCGAACTCGTCGGCCAGCCTCGCCGGATCCTGCTTTAGCACGTCTCCCGCTATGTCGACGACGCGGAACGGATCCTTGAGGTCCTCGCAGATCGTCCTGGCCAGCGCGACGGCGCGCTCGGCGACCAGGCCGTCGTCGTTGCCATAGATCACGACGCCGCGGACCTTGGGATCCGGCTTCTTCAGGAAGGCTTCGACCTGGCGCGCTTCGATCTTCACGGCCGGTTTATAGCACCCGCAGGGCTCAGTTCGAGGGCGGGTATCGGTCGAGCAAGCGTGCCTGGCGGCGATAGGCGTGCAGCAATGCCCGCCAGCCGCACGGCGCGAAGCCGGCGGCCCGGTTCTCGGCGGCGATGGCGAAGACCATGGCCTGCTTCTCCAGGATGCCGCGATAGGCCGTGAAGAAGGGAACGGCGGGATCGAAGAATTCGATCGCCTCTGAGCCGGCCCCGTTGATCTCGATGATCTTGAACCGCCCCTCACTCAAATCGCCAAAGCTCTCGAAGCGAATGTCGAAGCGCGCAACATGTAGATTCGGCATGCTCGACGCGATTACGTCGATGCGCTGTTCGAGGGCTGAGGTCATCACTTCGCTGCGGTCGCGATAGAGACCGCCCATGCGATAAGACCAAACGGCAGCCAGCGGAACCTCGCGTCCCGTCGCCGGCACCTGCTCGAGGGCGGCGCCCCCGTAGAGCGACGTGCGACCGCGTAGCCGCTCGTCTTGTGCCAACAGATCCCGCAGCGAACTCGTGCCATCGCCCCGCACCGTCGGCGGCGTGCGAACCGTAAGCGAGAGCAAGCGGCCGCGCGTCTCGGCACGCCGCCGCACGTAGAAGAGGCCTGCCTCGCCGGGCTGGTCGAGATACTCCTGCACCAGCAGGGTCTCGCCGGCCGGATAGGTGTCGCAATAGGCCTTGAGCGCCGCAGGATCGTCGATCCGCCGCACGCCGAAGCCGCACCAGCCGATGTCGGGCTTGGCGATGATGGGAAAGTCGATGCCGAGGCCGTCCATCGCCGCGCGCACTCGCGCCGCCGCGTCGGGTTCCGAAACGATGGCGGCCGTGCGCGCCAGCCACGGGCGCTCCGCGTCGCCGACCTGGTCGAAATACGCGATCTTGGATTCGCCCGCCAACCCGCCGGCGTCGATCATCGGATCGGCGGCGGAAGGCAGCGACAGGCTGCGGTAGCGGAGCGCAAGCACCAACCACTGCACGATCATCGGAACGACCAGCAGCGGTTTGGGCAGCTTGCAGATCAGACCTGGCCATAGCCCGTCGCGCGGCCCGTGCGATGGGCCGGCAGGTCCAGGGTCAGGCGTAAGCTTTCGCTTCATGAACTCGCTCGCGGACAACGCGGGAGCGAGTCGAAGGGCTGCGCCCTAGGAGGCCTTGTCGGCCGCCGGTTCGGCTCCTTCGGCTGCGACCTCACCGCCCTCTTCCAACCTGGCGCGCTCGCGGGCGGCGCGCTTGGCTTCCGCCTTTTCGGCGACCTTGATGGCCTTCTGGCGCTCGCGTTCGCGGCGCTCGAAATCGTAATTCGGCTTGCGTGCCATATTCTTGGCCCTTCCTGGCTCTGCGGCCTCTAGACCACGACATTTACGATGCGGTTCGGCACAACGATCACCCGCTTGGGTGTCTTGCCGTCGAGACCGCGGATGAGTTCTGGCAGCGCCAACGCCGCGGCTTCCGCCGCGTCCTTGGGTGTGTCCTTGGCCAACGCGATCGTGCCGCGCAGCTTGCCATTCAATTGTACTGCAACGGTGACGGTGTCGTCGACCAGCAGGGCGTCTTCGGCCAGCGGCCACGGCGCGTCGGCCAGCAGGCTCTTGTGGCCGAGCGCATGCCACAGCTCCTCGGCGAGATGAGGAGTCATCGGGCCGATCAGGCGCACGAAGATCTCGAGCGCCTCGCGGAGCGCCCAGCGGGTCGCCTCGTCCTTGGCCTCGACCGAATCGATCGTGTTGGCGAATTCGTAGAGCCGCGCCACGGCCTTGTTGAAGTGGAAAGCCTCGATGTCGGCCGAGATGCCGGCGATCGCCTTGTGCGCGGCGCGGCGCAGGGCGATGGCGGCGTCGGAGAACGTCTCGGGCCGTGCCGTGCCGATCGCCGGCAGCGACTCGATCGCCTCGGAGGCGATGCGGAACAGGCGCTGCTGGAAGCGCCAGGCGCCGGTGACGCCGGCCTCGGTCCATTCGAGGTCGCGCTCGGGCGGGCTGTCGGACAGCATGAACCAGCGCGCGGTGTCGGCGCCGTAGTCGCGAATGATCTCGTCCGGGTCGACGACGTTCTTCTTCGACTTGGACATCTTCTCCGAGCGGCCGACCTCGACCGGGCTCTTGTCGGAGGCGCGCACGACCTTGCCGCCGTCGCCCCGCACGATCTCCTCGGGCGTCAGCCAGGTCCCGTCGCTTGCGCGATAGGTCTCGTGGCAGACCATGCCCTGGGTGAAGAGGCCGTCGAACGGCTCGTCACGGCTGGTCATCTGGACCTCGCGCATGGCACGGGTCCAGAAGCGCGAATAGAGCAGGTGCAGGATCGCGTGCTCGACGCCGCCGATATATTGATCGACCGGCATCCAATACTGGTTCTCCTCGCGGTCGAACGGCGCCGTCTCCAGTTGCGGCGAGGTGAACCGGTCGAAGTACCAGCTCGAATCGATGAAGGTGTCGAACGTGTCGGTCTCGCGCCGTCCCTTGCCGCCGCAGGTGGGGCAATCGACATGCTTCCACGTCGGATGGCGGTCGAGCGGATTGCCGGGACGGTCAAAGGTCACGTCGTCCGGCAACTTCACCGGCAGGTCCTTCTCCGGCACCGGCACGACGCCGCACTTCTCGCAATGGATCGCCGGAATCGGGCAACCCCAGTAGCGCTGGCGCGAAACCAGCCAGTCGCGCAGGCGATACTGCGTCGTACCTTTGCCGACGCCCATCTCCTCGAGGCGCGCGATCACCTTCGCCTTCGCTTCCTCGACGCCGAGCCCGTCGAGGAATTCGGAGTTCACGATGAGGCCGTCCTCGACATAGGGGGCGGCGGCAATGTCGAGCGCCTTGCCGTCGGCCGGCGCCACCACCTGCAGGATCGGCAGGCCGTACTTGGTCGCGAATTCATGGTCGCGCTCGTCGTGGCCGGGGCAGCCGAAGATCGCGCCCGTGCCATATTCCATCAGAACGAAGTTGGCGGCATAGACAGGCACGGTCTTGCCCGGGATCAGCGGATGCCTGGCGAGCAGCGGCAGCTTGTAGCCCTGCTTCTCGGCGGTCTCGACTTCAGCGGCCGCGGTGCCGGTCTTGCGGCATTCGGCGATGAAGTGCTGCAGGCCGGGATCGGACGGCGCGAGGCCGGCGACCAGCGGATGCTCGGCCGACAGCGCCATGAACGAGGCACCGAACAGCGTGTCGGGACGGGTCGTGAAGATCTCGAGCTTGCCGTGGTCGGCGCCCGAGGCGTCGGTGAGTTCCCAGAACACGCGCGCACCGCGGCTCTTGCCGATCCAGTTCGCCTGCATCAGGCGGACCTTCTCCGGCCAGCGGTCGAGCGTGTCGAGGCGGCTCAGCAACTCGTCGGCGAAGTGCGTGATCTTGAGGTTCCACTGGGTGAGCTTGCGGCGCTCGACGGGCGCGCCGGTGCGCCAGCCCTTGCCTTCGATCACCTGCTCGTTGGCCAGAACCGTATTGTCGATGGGATCCCAGTTGACCCAGGCCTCCTTGCGGTAGGCCAGCCCCGCCTTCCAGAAATCGAGGAACATCTTCTGCTGGTGGCGGTAATAGCTCGGGTCGCAGGTCGCCAGCTCGCGGCTCCAGTCGAGGGACAGGCCCATCGACTTCAGCTGCTTCTTCATCGAGGCGATGTTCTCGTAGGTCCACTTCTTGGGATGGACCTTCTTCTCCATGGCGGCGTTCTCGGCGGGCAGGCCGAACGCGTCCCAGCCCATGGGGTGCAGGACGTTGAAGCCCTTGGCGCGCTTGTAGCGGGCGATCACGTCACCCTGCGTATAGTTGCGCACGTGGCCCATATGGATGCGCCCCGACGGGTAGGGGAACATCTCGAGCACGTAGTATTTCGGGCGCGCCTTATCCATCACGGCCCTGAAGGTCTGGCGATCTTCCCAGACCTTCTGCCACTTGCTCTCGGTTTCGGTGAAATTGTAGCGCGCGGTGGGTGCGGCGGGTGTCGACGACACGGAATTCTTCCCGAAAAAGGGTGTTACCGAAAAAGACAGAGGCCGCAGCGGATGCCCGCTGCGGCCTCTCACGTCAAGCTCTTGGCAGAAGCGAGAGGTCGTCTCAGGAGCCGCCGGCGATGCGAAGCTGGCGGGCGCGCGTGAGGATCGCGTTCTCGATGTCGATGTTGGTGCGCGGATCGACCTGGGCGTCGACCCAGTTGCCGCCCTTTGGGCTGGTCTGTTGCTTGAAGACGGAGACACGCACGCCGTCGGCCCGCAGCTCGCGGTCGAGGATGGTGACCTGGACCTTCATGCGCTCGTTGGGGGTCTCCGAGGGTGTGTACCAGTCGGTGATGATGACACCGCCGAACGGATCGGCCGAAACCAGCGGGATGAAGTTGATGGTGTCGAGCGAAGCCCGCCACAGATAGGCGTTCACGGCGACGCCGGTGCCGCCGCCCGAATCCGACTTCTTGTCGGACTTGGAGCCGAGCAGGCCGCCCGGGCCGAACAGGCTACCCTGCTCCTGGGTGCGTCCGCCCAATCCCGCGCGCACGTCGGCGCGGCTGCGGTCGCCCGACGGACCGGTGTTTCTTTCCAGACTGCTGCTGCCATCGTCGCCGCAGGCGGCCAAACCGACGGCCACGAGCGCAATTGCGGCGATGCTCACGAATTTCGACGGTCCCGTCATAGAATGGCGCCTTGATTTTCCCAATGGGCCGCAATTCCGCGGCGGAGCAGTGGCGGCGACCATAGGCTCAACGAGACATGAACTGCAAGCGGCGGGGCGATATGCCACAATAAGTCTCTTTCAGATACTAATAAAGATAATTTGTGAGTGTCGTATTGCAACTATTAGGTTCTGGGGCTTTCGGCAACTTTCCCCACGCTCGCAAAATGTGACAAAGACGCCACAGGTGCGGGCAGAATGCAGCGGTGGGGCGACCATTTCTTGACCCTCGATTTGGCGAAGTGTTTTATAGCCCTGCCGCATTGGCGGATTCCGTGAGCTTCGTGGTTCAGGCTTCCAGTTCCCGCCGGTCGGACAGGCCTTTTTGGTACGTACCAGTCTCTGATCAATGAGAGAGGGAGAATGATGAAGAAGCTTCTACTCGGCTCGACCGCCTTGGTCGTCGGCGGGCTTATGGCCGCCCCGGCCATGGCCGCCGACCCGATCAAGATCGGCGTGGGCGGTTATTACCAGTTCTACGCGATCGCCGGCGGCATCCAGTCGACCTACGCCACTGACGGCTCTTGGGCTCAGTACAAGGGCCTCCAGTTCCAGCAGGAAGGTGAACTCCACTTCATCGGCCAGACCAAGCTGGACAACGGCACCTCGGTCGGCGTGCACATCGAACTCGAGGCCTGGAACGCCAATTCTGGCACGGCTGCGGGCCCCTGGATCGACGAAGCCTTCCTGTTCGCCTTCGGCGACTGGGGCCGCGTCGAATTCGGTTCGCGCGATCCGGCGACCTACCGTATGTACTACGGTACGCCGTCCGCCCTGCTCGGCTGGGGCGCCGTTCAGCACAACACGAACTTCGCCTGGGCCAACCAGAGCGTCATCAACAACAACAAGGCGTGGTTCCACGCCACGACCACGACGAACGCTGGCCAGTTCCAGGACGCGCAGGGCATCAACTACTTCACCCCGCGCTTCCAGGGCCTCCAGATCGGCGTCGGCTATCGTCCGAAGGTGAACATCAACCCGCAGGGTGGTGCTCTCTCCGGCATGGCGGTCGGCCCGGGCGCCGGCAGCCAGGGTGTCTGCGGTTACAACAACGCGACGTCGGCCTCGAACTGCCCGACGAACGACTACTCGTACCAGGACGTGTTCGACATCGGCGCGAACTACCTGAACAAGTTCGGCGACGTCACGGTCGCGCTGTACGGCGCGTTCCTGTACGCCAACTTCGTTCCGGGCAACCAGCCGTTCAGCGCAGCTGCCAACCAGTCGACCGGCGCCAATGCCGCCAGCTGGAAGCAGTGGGTTGTCGGTGCTCAGTTCGGCTTCAAGGGCTTCACCCTCGGCGGCGCACTGGGTTGGGACAACAACGGTCTCGGCGCGAACTACTACACGGGCCAGGACAACGCGACCCGCTTCTACACCGCTGGCCTGATGTATGAGACGGGCCCGTGGCAGATGTCGTTCAGCTGGGTTGGCTCGTACAACAACAACGGTAACGGCTCCTATGGCTGCAACACCGTTACGGTCAACACCACCACCTGCACCACGCCGGCCGCCACGGGCGTCCCGGGCGTGAACTCGACCGCCTTCGGCAACGGCAACAACCCCTCGAACCTCGCCTTCGGACAGGAGTCGGTTCAGAAGTGGGAACTGGGCGTGAACTACGCGCTCGGGCCGGGCGTGAAGCTCACCGGCGGTGGTCTGCTGTACACGGGTTCGGGCCCGACTGCTGCCGTCTCCGGCAACAGCTGGGGTCTCCTGATGGGTATGGACCTGCGCTTCTAGTCGCAGGACGAACCGAAAATCGGAAAGAGCGGGCGCAAGCCCGCTCTTTTCTTTTGTGGGCCCCGAGGGCGGCTCCCAGAGGGCCGCTCTATGTCGAAGCGCGGCGCCCGACCAGATTGACGAACAGACCTGGCAGGTAGGTACGCGACACCGGCAAACGCTCGGTTGCCTGGCGCTGCAGCACGGCGCGGTTGTCCTCATGGTCCAGGACGAGCTGAAAGAGACCCTGTTCGACGGCCCCCGCACCGGGATCGACCGCCGGCCTGCCATCGCGCTCGATGCGATAGGCGACGTCGAGGCCGACATCGCCGCCGCTGTAGAACGACGAGGCAATCTCCAGCTTGCCGAACAACAGCATCAGGCCACGGGTCGAGAAGCGCCAGTAATCGTCTGGCGCAGCATGGAAAGCCTGCGACCAGGCGCTCGCTATATAGACAAGGCCCCCGGGCCGCAGTGCCCGCTCGATGTTGCGCGCCGCGCGCGCGGGATGGCGCGTGTGCTCGAGCACGTGACAGCAGATCACGAGATCGAAAGGCTCTTCGCCCAGCCTGCCCCTCAGCGTCCTGGGATCGCTGCAGATATCGGCCACGCAGTCGACGTTGACGCCCTCGGCGAGATCGATTCCGACGAACCTCGCCTTGGGACCGAAGCGATTGACGACGAGCTTGCGCCAGTTGCGGACATTGCGGTCCGACAGGAGGGTGCGCGACCCAACCTGCAGGACCCGCGGCGGGCGCTTGCCCACCAGCTGCGCCACCCGATCGAGCAGGAGCTCGATTTCACGACTTACGCTCGTTCCGACAATGCGTAGCTCACCGGGGCGCAGCTCACCGGAGGTGGCTTCGCCGGCCGGCATCAGTCGCGCACCACCAGGATATGCAGGCGCCGTGGCCCGTGGGCCCCCAGCTCCATCGCCTGCTCGATGTCGCCGGTACGCGAGGGGCCGGTGATCGTGTTGACCGTGCGCGGCATCAGGTTCTTGCCATAGCGGGCGCGCAGGCGGCCCCAGACATCCTCGTAACCACCGACGATGTCGGACTCGCGCAGCACGACCACATGCGTGTCGGGCAGCAGGTTGAGCGACACGGGGTGATCCGGCCCCGAGGCCATCACGACGGTCCCGGTCTCGGCGATGCCGGCAAAGGCGCCGGTGACGGAAACCTGATCGCTGCCTTCGCCGCGGCCGCGCCGGATCGACAGCATCTTCTGGCTCGACCAGTCGTAACCGTCGAGGAGCGGCGAGGGCGCCATCGCGACATTTGCCGGCAGGTTGTTGCGCGCGAGATAGGCGGTCACTTCGCCCGGCACGTCCGCCACGCCAACACGTGCCACGGTGGCGTTGAGGGTCTCGGCCCACTGGCAGAACAAGGCGACCTTCTCCGCCTGGGGCAGCCGGGCGCGCGCCACCGAAGGTCCTCTCGGCGGCTCGGCCAGGCGCGCATCGACGGCCTGGCGTGCCTCGCCCGACAGCTCGCCGCGGCGCAGCGAGCGCCGGATGCCGCTCAGGATCTGGGTCCGGGCGCTGGCGTCGCTCATGACTTCCTCTTTGCCCAGCGCTCGTGGAAGGTCCCGCCCGGCTCCGGTGCCGGGAAATCGCGGAAGCGGGTCCAGCCCGAGGCAAGCGGAAGGGCCCGGTAGCGCCCGTCGGCGCGCCCGAACAACGCCAGCACGCGGTTGGCCATCCCGGTCAGCCGGCGGTAGAGAGCAGGCCGGCGGGCGGCGAAGCTCCACATCGCGAGGCCCTGGCGAACGGCCTTCGGCGTGAGGTGCTTCTCGAATTCCCGCTCGCGCCAATGGCGCATCAGTTTCGGCAGCGGGATGCGCACCGGACAGACGCTTTCGCACCGACCGCAGAAGGTCGAGGCATTAGGAAGATTGCTCGCCTCCTCGACACCCACGAGCTGCGGCGTGAGCACCGCGCCCATCGGGCCGGGATAGACCCAGCCATAGGCGTGGCCGCCGACCGCGCCGTAGACCGGGCAATGATTCATGCAGGCGCCGCAGCGGATACAGCGCAGGATGTCCTGCATCTCGGTGCCGAGGACGCCCGACCGGCCATTGTCGAGCAGTACCACGTGATATTGGTCGGGCCCGTCGAGATCGCCCGGCCTCTTCGGCCCGGTGTTGAGCGTCGTGTAGGCCGAAGACTCCTGTCCGGTCGCCGAACGCGCCAGCACGCGCAACAGCACCGCCGCATCCTCGAGCGTGGGAATCACCTTCTCGATGCTGGCCAGCACGATGTGCATCCGGGGCAGCGTGTTGGAGAGATCGGCATTGCCCTCGTTGGTCACCAGCATCGACGAGCCGGTTTCCGCCACCAGGAAATTGGCACCGGTCAAACCGACATCGGCATCGAGGAACTTCTGGCGCAGCACGTAGCGCGCTTCCGCGACGAGATCGTTGCGCTCG
Organism: Reyranella sp.; assembly: GCF_965249915.1. Lineage (GTDB taxonomy): Bacteria > Pseudomonadota > Alphaproteobacteria > Reyranellales > Reyranellaceae > Reyranella. The sequence continues at coordinate 4,979,627 of NZ_OZ252257.1, read as the reverse complement.
GTCAGGCGCTTGTCGAAGCCCAGCTTGGCGTGGTGCTCGAGGAAGGTGTCGGCGACCTGGTCCTTGGTGAGATGGACGGCCGGCGCGATGATGTGACTGGGCGGCTCGTTGCGCAGCTGAATGATGTATTCGCCGAGGTCCGTCTCGATCGGCGCGATGCCGAGGCCCTCGAGATGCTCGTTGAGGGCGATCTCCTCGGCCACCATCGACTTGGACTTGGCGACGGTGCGGGCGTTCACGCTCTGGCAGAGTTCGGCGATGATGCGTCGCGCGTCGGCGGCGGTCGGCGCCCAATGCACGTGACCGCCGAGTCCGATGACCTTGCGCTCGAACTCCTCGAGGTAGAAGTCGAGATGGGCGAGCGTGTGATTCTTGATGTCGCGCGCACGGTCGCGCAGCGCCTCGAATTCCGGCAGCCGTTCGGCCGCCTGGCGACGCCGTTCGGAGAAGCCGACCTTCAGCTTGGCCAGCGAATCCTGCAGGTTGGGATCGGCCAATGCGTGGCCGACATTCGCCTTGAAGGCATGGGCGGTCGATTCCATCAGCTGCGCTCCGGTTCGCCGATCGCCGGCAGGTCGCCCATGCCGGCCAGCACTTCGGCGACATGGCGCACCCGGATGGCGCTGCCCTCGCGCTGCAGCTTGCCCGCCATGTTCATCAGGCAACCGAGATCGCCGGCCAGCAACGTGTCCGCCCCGGTGGCGGCGATATCGGCCGACTTCTCGCCCACCATGGCATTCGAGATCTCGGGGTACTTCACGCAGAACGTGCCGCCGAAGCCGCAACAGACCTCGGGGGTCTTCATCTCGCGGAGCTCGAGCCCCTTCACCGATCCCAGCAGATTGCGCGGCTGCTCTTTGACACCGAGCTCGCGCAGGCCGGAGCAGGAGTCGTGATAGGTCACGGCGCCGGAGTAGTGCGCGGCGACCTTCTCGACCCCCAACACGTCCGCCAGAAACGAGATCAACTCGTGGCTGCGGCCGGCCAGATTCTCCGCGCGGGCCTTCATGGTCGGGTCGTCGTCGAACAGGCCGGGATAGTGATGCGACAGCATTCCGCCGCAGGACCCGGAGGGGGCCACGACGGCATCGTACCCTTCGAAGGCGTCGATGACCTGCGTGGCGATCGCCCGTGTCGTGGCCCGGTCGCCGGTATTGTAGGCCGGCTGGCCGCAGCAGGTTTGAAGCCGTGGCACGTCGACGGAACAGCCCGCCTCCTCCAGGAGCTTCACGGCGGCGAAGCCCACCGACGGCCGAAACATGTCGACGAGACACGTAACGAAGAGCGCGACGCGGCGCGGACGGGGAACGGGGATGGCGGGCGAGCTGGACACGCCCCGACCATGGCAGCGGTGAAATTCGCGTGCAAGATGGCGCGGCCAAGTTTGCGTCGAGCCCGCGCCTCTCGAGTACGCTCGGGCTGCAAGTGCGGAGCGCCCGGCGGGGCGGGCGCGTCGCTCCGAACGCGCGCTCAGTTCTTGTTGGGAACCAGGATGATGGCGCGGCCGTCGCTGTTCATGCGACCGGCCCACTCTGCCGCCTGCTCGCCGGCACCGTAAAAGACATCGCCCCGCGCTGGCCCCTTGATGGCGGCCCCGGCGTCCTGCGCGATCATCAGGCGGCGATAGGATTCCGTGGCGCCGGGCTTGCGATAGACCGGGCGCCGCGTGTCGATCCAAACCGGCGTGCCGTACGGCGTGATCGCGGGATCCACCGCCATGCTGCGCTGGGCGGTGAGGGCCACGCCTTCGGCGCCGATCGGCGCGGAGGTCCGGGTGTCCCTGAAGAAGATGTAGCGCTCGTTCTTGCGCATCACGTCGCGCGCCTGCTGCGGATTGCGTTTCAGCCAATCGCGGATCGCGGGCCAGGTCGCGTCTTCTTTCTTCATCACGCCCATCTCGACCAGCACCGCGCCGATCGCAGTGTAGGGCCGATTGTTGGAGCCGTCGAAGCCGAGCGTCATGGTGCCGCCTTCGGCGAGCTGGATGCGACCGCTGCCCTGGACCTGGACCTCGAACAGCCCGACGGGATCCTGGACGTAGGCGATTTCCAGACCCTTGCCCTTCAACGCCCCCGCGTCGATCTCGGCGCGCGTGAAATACGGCTTGTCGGTGAGATCGGGCGGCTTGCGATAGACCGGCACGGTGAAGAGCCGCGACGGCACCTTGCTGCCGCGCAGTTCCGGTTCGAAGTAGCCGGTGAACTTGCCGGGGACCTGGACGATCAGCGGCCGGAAATTCTCCTCGAAGAACATCCGCGATCCACGCGCGTCGCCTGCCTTTACGGCGGCAGCGGCGTCGCAGATGCGCGCCCATTCGCCGGGCGTGATCGCCTTCTCGCCGCCGTCGGTGGCAATCCGGACATCAGGACCGGACGTCAGCTTCGGACACGAACGGCGGAAAGCGACGAGAGCTTCGGCGTGACGGTCCTGCGCCCACCCGGCGATCTCGTTGTACGAAGTCGGCTCCATCGAGATCCGCTGCGGCGGCGGAGAGCCGGGGGTTCCGGCACAGGCGGAAAGGAGGCCGGCTGCAGCCAGCAAGGCCGCACCGCCCGCGAGGAGGCGCCATCGCATTCCCGGGAAGCCTCCCTCAGCCTTCGCTCTCGGTCTTGACGAGCTGCCAGTTGGGATCGCCCGACGTGGTGTCGCGACGGAATGTCCAGAGATCGACGACCTTCTGCACTTCGTTCGGATTGCCGTCGACGATCTGGCTGTCGGCGTTGCGCACGACGTTGATCTGCTCGCTGACGAAGCGGACGGTGACGGCGGCGTGGGTGCCCTGCATCTCCGCGCTGGCGATATCGGACGCTTCGAAGCCGATCAGCGTGGTTTCCGCCTTCTCGTTGCGCTCGATGCGACCGCGAATGGCGGCCTCGAAGCTTGCGTAGGTGGTGCTGTCGAGCAGAGGCTTCAGCGTCGCCGTGTCGCCGCGCGCGAAGGCCTCGACGATGGCGGTGAAGGCTGCGCGAGCGCCGCCGGTGAAGCCGATGGGTTCGAAGGCCGGATCGGCCGCGCGAATGGCTGCAACGCCTGCAGTCGCAGTCGGCAGGACTGTGGCGCGAATGCCGCCGGGACCGGTGGTGGGCGAAGACTGACGGGGCGCCGGCGCATTCGCCGTGGGCAGCGGCACGACATTGTCGTTGCCTTGCGATGCGTCGCCGACACGAGGGGGCGGCGCTGCGGGCGGCGTGAACGGATCGCGGGCGGGCGGCTGTTCGTTGCCGGTGCGTTTGCCGAGCACGGACCGCAGTCGCAGGATCAAGAAGACCGCGACCAACCCGATCAGGATGATGTCGTAGTTGTTACCCACGATGGCGCTCCACTGTCACAAATTACATAGGCTGCGAATGGGCAAAGGGCAAGGCGACCTGCCCGCCGCACTTCCCGGATCAGCCCCGCGCCTCAGGCGGCCAGCACCACAATATCGACAGATTCCGCGACGCCGCCAACCTTCCGATCGAAACGACGCTCGTGCGCCGCAGCCGCACGATAGCCCTGAAGCTCGGCGAGAGCATAGGTTGCGGCGTCCGTCAGGGCGCGGGTCCCCTCTTCCTTATTGTGCTTCTCCAGTTTGGCCGCGAGATTCACGGCCTCCCCGATCACTGTGAATTCGAGCCGCTCGCCGTCACCGACCGCGCCGAACACGACACGGCCCGATGCGACGGCAAGCCCGATCTCGAGCGGGGCCAGGCCGGCGGCGCGACGTTCCGAGGCCCACGCCGTGCCCGCTTCCATCACCGCGTCGGCAGCGCGGAGCGCGTCCGCGACGGCGGTGGCCGACGGAATCACCGCACCGAACGAGGCCAGGATGCCGTCGCCCAGGAACTTGTCGATGCTGCCGCCGGCCGCTGCGATCAGAGGGCAGACACGGCCCTGATAGTCCTGCAGGACCTTCATCACCTCGGCCGGCGGAAGCTCCATCGACAGCCTTGTGAAACCGCGCAGATCGACGGTGAGGATGGCGACGTCGCGCAATTCACCTTCGCCCGCCTCGATCGAGATCGCGGCCCCGCGGATGCGGGCCGCGACGCCGGGATCGAAGAATCGCGACAGGTCCTGCGCCGCGGTGCTTTCGCTCACTGCCTGGACCAGCAGGTGACGCGCGCGTGAGATGGCGAGGGCGAGGACCAGGGTGGTGAGCAGGATGGCGATGATCTTGTCGGCCTCGGCGTGGACCAGAAATGCGTTCGAGGTCATGTACTCGACGAAGTCGTCGGTCGGATTGGCCGGCCCACCGCGGCCGTCCAACGCGTAGAGGATGAGGCCGATCCAGCCGGCGATCGCCGTCAGGCCGGTGAACACCACGAACCGCGCCTCGAAGCGCAGCGCACGCAGGGCGATGAACAGGAACACGTAGAGGAGTGTCGGCACCTTCAGATAGAAGACGGCCGGCTGGGCGTACTTGTAGTGGAAAGAGTAGATCAGGCCCATCAACAGCAGCATGTCGGCGATCACCGACAGGTAGAGCATCCAGGGCCGCAACAGCCGCGCATAGGCGAGACCCAGGCGCACCAGGCAGAAGACGCCATAGATGACCAGCACGTCGAACTCGAAGGAGTAATCCTCCTGCACCACGCCACCCGGCATGGAGCTCGATTCGTAGACCGTGCCGACCAGCACCACGATGGCGAGCTGCACCCAGCCGATCAGGATCTCGCTTTGCTCCTGCTGGCGTTCGATCGCCTTGCGCACACGGTCGGGAAGCTGGGTTGCCTCGCCGCCCCCGAACAACCAAAGGCGCAGGCGGCCGAGCATCAGCGCTTTTCCAGCCAGAGGCTGGCGGGCAGTGCATCCGGCGGTCGCGGCAGGCGCGAGACCACCGAGGCGGCCAGCCGGTCGGCCATGCGCCGCTCCGCCCAGACACTGGAGAAGAGCGGTTTGAAGGCGCCGCTCGTCAGCAGCGGCACCACGCCCTGCTGCTCGTTATAGGCGCGCCAGCCCCAGATCGCGGGATAGTCGAACGGCAGGAAGATGTCGTGGATGTGGACCAGCGTGCCGGACGGCAGGCGTGGCAGGACGCGGTTCAGCAGGATGTCGACGTCGCTGCCGGGCATCAGGATGTGGCTGGAATCGATGAACAGCACGTCGCCCTGCACCAGCCCGTCGAAGACGCTGTCCGGTGCTGCCTGCAGGGTCGACGACTTCACGCGGACCCCGGGCAGGTCGGCAATATCGGCGCGCGGCGCCGGATCGATCGCCAGGATTTCGCCGACACCGCCCACGGCCTTAGACAGCAACCGGGTCGAATGGCCGGATCCCACTTCGATGATGCGACGCGGCTTGCGCTCGCGGACCAGCGCATAGGCAACGGCGGCGTCGAGCGAGGGAAACCACGATTGCTCGAACATCGCCTTGCAGCTCTCGAGAGCGTCGGCGCGCGCGTCGACGTCATCGAGCACGGCGGTGAACTCGGCGGTATGCGCCTCGAACAGGCGCTCGATCGCGGGATAGGGCGGCTGCGCGCCGGGCGGCGGCAGCAGCGGCGCATAGCGGTGCGGAATGAACCAGCCGCGCGGCTTCAGGCCGAGCACGGTCGGCAATCCCAGGGCGAAGCGCCGCCAGCGGCCGCGCAGGGTGGACCTGGCACTCATCGGGGACTGCTCACGGGGTCAGCGTCAGGCCTTCGTGCGCGACCAGCACACGTGGCAGGCCACTCGCCGCGAGGCCCGGTCGCGCCAGGGCGGCTTCACGTGCCACGCCGTCCATGAAAGCGTCGTCGTGGCCGGGATCGTGATGGAAGATGGCGAGCGTGCCGACGCCGGCCGCATCGGCGAGCCGTACGCCTTCCTGCCAGGTCGAGTGGCCCCAGCCGCGGTAGCGCTCGTATTCTTCGTCGGTGTAGCTAGAATCGTAGATCATCACGTCGGCGCCGCGGCAGAGTTCGACGATCGTGGAATCCAGCTCACCTTGGCGATGTTCGGTATCCGTGATGTAGCAGATCGACTTGCCGAGATGGTCGATGCGGTAGCCGGTGGCCCCGTTGGGATGGTTGAGCGGCGCCGTGCGCACCGCAACGGCGCCGCACGACAGGTTCTCCCCGGACTTGAATTCCCGGAACTCGACGCGGGCCTGGAAGACGTCGAGCGACACCGGATAGAGCGGCGCCTGCATCAGGTGCCCGACGACCTTCTTCAAGGTGTAGGGCGGCTCGAGATGGCCGGCCCACATGCGTACCGAATTGCGCCGGTCGAACAGGGGCGCAAAGAAGGTGAGTCCGGAGATGTGGTCGAGGTGCGTGTGGGTGAAGTAGATGTCGATGTCGAGCGGCGCCTGGCGGGCGAGTTCTACGCCCAGCGTGCGAATTCCCGTCCCGGCGTCGAACAGCAGCCGGCGGCCGCCGGCGGTCACCTCCAGGCACGATGTATTGCCGCCATAGCGCACGTATTCCGCGCCGGGGCATGAAATCGATCCCCTTACGCCCCAGAAGCGGACTTTCAGACCTTCGACCAATCAACCATTCCCACCGAGTATTGCCGCCAGAGTCCACAGGCAGGTGCGTCCCGTCAACCGATGCGCGAGGCTTCCGGCAACTGGCCGCATTCTTGCGTGGCGATCCGGGCGGCTGTTTTTCACGTATTCTTGCAGTCGGCTCTCGAATCCGGCGTCCCGACTGCGTTGCCTACCGGCCTGTTCGGAGCAATACTTTGGCTATGGAACCCATCAATCAGGCTTCTACCCCGGCGCTCGCCGCGCCGCCCCTGCGTTGCGCCAAGTTCGCCATCGGCCAGGTGGTGAAGCACCGCATCTACCCCTTTCGCGGTGTGATCTTCGACGTCGACCCGGTGTTTGCGAACACCGAGGAGTGGCTGTCTTCGATCCCCGAGGAGGTGCGGCCGCGCCGCGACCAGCCCTTCTATCACCTGCTCGCCGAGAATGCGCAGACCACCTACGTGGCCTACGTGTCGGAGCAGAACCTGTTGGCCGACGACACCGGCAAGCCGGTGTCGCATCCGCAGGTGCCGCAGTTCTTCAAGGAACTGAAGCGCGGCCACTACGTCTCGCGCGAGCGCTCGCTGCACTAGTCAGCGAAGCGCCTCGGCGATCTGCTCGACGGTGGCGGTCCAGCCGACGATCGCGCCCTGGGCACGGATCATGTCGAGGGCCGCTTTCTTGAATTCCGGGAAATAGCTTTCGGTCGCGTCCTCGGCCAACAGGCATTCGAAGCCGCGATCGTTGGCCTCGCGCATGGTGGTCTGCACGCAGACCTCGGTCGTGACCCCGGCGAAGACGAGATGCGTGATCGCGCGCTCTCCCAAGATCTGGCCCAGCGGGGTCGCGTAGAACGCGCCCTTGCCCGGCTTGTCGAGCACGATCTCTCCCGGCTTCGGGCTGAGTTCCGGCACGATGTCGGCACCCGGCTCGCCCGCAATCAGGATGCGGCCCATCGCACCGGGGTCGCCGATGCGCATCGATGGCTTGCCGCGCAGCCGCTTGGCCGGCGGGCAGTCCGACAAATCGGGCCTGTGGCATTCGCGAGTATGGATGATCGTGAGCCCGGCGCTGCGGAAGGCCTCGATCAGCCGGCCGACCGTCGGCACGATGGCGGATAGAAGACTCACATCGTTGCCCAGCGTCGCACCGAACCCGCCCGGCTCGATGAAGTCGCGCTGCATGTCGATGACGATCAGCGCCGTGTGCGCGGGATCGAAGGTGAAGTCGAACGGTTGCGCGGCGATGGTTTTCACGGGCGCACCATCAATGCCCTGCCATGGCGCGACCGATCGCGCCGACATCGGCGCTGGCCGCGTCGGTCTGCAGTGCCAGCTTGCCGTCGAACATGACGACGATGCGGTCGGAGAGCTGGAAGATTTCGTCGAGGTCCTCGCTGACCAGCAGCACGGCAGCGCCGCGGTTGCGGGCCTGGACGATGCGGGCGCGGATCTCGGCGACGGCGGCGAAGTCGAGGCCGAAGCAGGGATTGGCCACGATCAGCAGGTCGCCCTCGCTCGACAGTTCGCGCGCCAGCACCGCGCGCTGGACGTTGCCGCCCGACAGGCCGCGGATGGCGGCGTCGGGTCCCGGCGTCTTCACCTTGTAGGCCTCGATCAGCTTGCGCGCGGTCTCGCGCATCGGGCTGCGCTTGAGCCAGATGCCATTCGACGAAGAGGGCGGCTGGTCGAAGGAGCGCAGCGCGATGTTTTCCGCCACCGACATGTCGGCGACGCAGGCGTTGCGCAGCGGCTCCTCGGGCAGGCAGGCGATCTTGTGACGGACCATCTCCGGCCGCGTCGCGGTGTAGAGCTCGCCGTGGACCAGCATGCGACCGGCCTCGACGTCGCGCTGGCCGGCCAGCGTCTCGACGAGTTCGCGCTGGCCGTTGCCCGACACGCCCGCGACGCCGACGATCTCGCCGGCGCGGATCTCGAGCGCCAGATCCTCGACCGCGAGCTGGCCGACATTGTCGGCGACGCTAAGCCCTTCGAGTTTCAGCACGGCCTTGCCGGGCGCGCGCATCTCGCGCTCGACCACGGTGCGCGTCTCGCGCCGGCCGACCATCATCTCGGCCATCATGTCGTTGTCGAGTTCGCGCGTCGGCCTCGTGCCGATCAGCTGGCCGCGGCGCAGCACCGTGACGGCGTCGCAATAGGTGTTCACCTCACGGAACTTGTGGGTGATGGTGACGATGGTGATCTGTCCATCGGTCGCGAGCTTCTTCAAGGTGGTCAGCACCTCGTCGGCCTCGTCCGGGGTCAGCACCGAGGTCGGCTCGTCGAGGATCAGCAGGTTGCGCCTGAGATAGAGCTGGCGAAGGATCTCGCCTTTCTGCTTCTGCCCCGCGGCAAGGTCGGCGACGGGGACGTCGATCGGCACGGTGAACGGCGTCGTCTCGAAGAACGCCTTGAGCGCGCGCCGCTCCGCCGCCCAGTCGATTACCGCCGGCAGGTCGCCGCGCGACAGCACGAAATTCTCCAGCACCGTCATGTTCGGCACGAGCGTGAAGTGCTGATAGACCATGCCGAGCCCCAGCTCGTGCGCCTGACGCGGATGGTCGATCGTGACCTGGCGGTCGTTCAACAGGATCTGGCCCTGGTCGGCGGCGTAATAGCCCATGGCGCACTTCACCAGCGTGCTCTTGCCGGCGCCGTTCTCGCCCAGCAGCGCATGGAAGGCGCCGGCCTCGATCTTCACCGAGACGTCGTCGAGCGCGGCCATCGCGCCGAAGCGCTTGGTGAAGCCGATCAGCTCGAGGGACGGCGCGGTCATGCGAGTGCCTCGAGAATCGCCGCCGAGTTGGCGACGGCGCCGAACACGCCGCCCTGCATCTCCACCATCTTCAGCGCGGCGGCGTGGTTGCCCGCGTCGGTCGCGCCGGTGCAGTCCTCCAGGATCAGGCATTCGAAGCCGCGGTCGTTGGCCTCGCGCATCGTCGTATGAACGCACACGTCGGTGGTGATCCCGGTCAGCACCAGATTGTCGATGCCGCGCGTGCGCAGCATCAGTTCGAGGTCGGTGGCGCAGAACGAGCCCTTGCCCGGCTTGTCGATGATCGGCTCGCCGGCGATCGGCGCGAGATCGGGGATGATCTCCCAGCCCGGTTCGCCGCGCACCAGGATGCGCCCGCAGGGGCCGGGATCGCCGATGCCGGCGCCGATCTGCTGCGATCGCCAGCGCTTGTTGGCCGGCAGGTCGGACAGGTCGGGCCGATGGCCCTCGCGCGTATGGATAACCGTCCACCCGGCCTTGCGCGCGGCGGCGAGCAGCTTCCGGATCGGCTCGATCGGTGCACGCGTCAGCGAGAGATCGTAGCCCATCTTGTCGACATAGCCGCCGACGCCGCAGAAATCGGTCTGCATGTCGATGATGACCAGCGCCGTATTGTCGGCGCGCAGCGCGCCGTTCCACGGCCAGGCATAGGGGCGGGAATCGATGTGGGTCTTGCTCATGGCGGCTCCTATTTGACGGCGCCCAGCTCGCCCGGTGCGCCGCGCAGGCTGCGCGCCGGCGAGCAGGTGGCGATCATCAGGGCGAGGGTGAGGACATAGGGCGCGGCGCTGAACAGGTAGTAGCCCTGGGTCACGCCGACCGACTGCAGGGCCGGGCTGATCGCGCCGGCCGCGCCGAACAGCAGCGAGGCCCACAGGCAGCGGATCGGGTCCCAGCGCGCGAAGATCACCAGGGCGACGGCCATCAGGCCCTGGCCGCTCGACAGGCCTTCGTTCCAGCTTCCGGGATAGTAGAGCGACAGGAAGGCGCCGCCGATGCCCGCGAAGGCGCCGCCGACCGCCGTTGCCATCAGCCGCACCCGGCCGACCGAGGCGCCGATGGCGAGTGCCGCATCGACGCTCTCGCCGGCGAGACGGACGATCAGGCCCCAGCGTGTGTTCTTCAGCGCCCAGGCGAGCGCGAAGGCCAGCAGGATGCCGACGATGAACAGCGGATTGACCTGCAGGGCCTGCTGTACCTGCGGGATGCTGCTCCAGCCGCCGAGATCGAGCGCGCCGAGGTTGGGCGCCTTGGGCTGGATGTAGGGCTTGCCCAGGAAGAAGGCGAGACCGGTGCCGAACAGCATCAGGCCGATGCCGGTGGCGATGTCGTTGACCTTGGGCAGCTGGCAGAGCGCGGCATGCAGGGCGCCCAGCATCAGGCCGACGCCGGCGGCCACCAGCACGCCGAGCCACGGCGAGCCGCTCAGCAGCGCCGTGCCGTAGGCGCTCATCGCGCCCATCATCAGCGTGCCCTCGAGGCCGAGGTTGATGCGGCCGCTGCGCTCGGTCAGGCATTCGCCGAGGCTCACGAAGATGAACGGCGTGCTGACGCGGATGGCGCCCGCCAACATGGCGAGAGGCACGCCCCAGAGACCGATGTCGCTGCCGTCCATGCTCAGCGTCCCTCCACCGCTCTGAAGCGCCAGAGCCAGGTCCACGACCGGCCGTAGAGAGTCTCGCTGGCCAGGATGCAGACGAAGATGATGCCCTGCAGCACGACCACGGCCGCGTCCGGCAGGTCGAGCCGGCGCTGCAGCAGGCCGCCGCTGGCGCCGATGCCGCCCAGCAGGATGGCGACGGGAATGATCGCCAGCGGATGATGCCGCGCGAGGAAGGAGACCAGGATGCCGGTGAAGCCGTAGCCGACGGCCAGCGAGGCATTGGCCTTGCCGTGCACCGCCGCCACCTCGACCATGCCGGCCAGGCCCGCCGCCGCGCCGCCGGCGGCGCAGGCCACCAGCACGTAGCGGCCGACGTTGAGGCCCATCATGCGCGCGGTCTTGGGGTTGCCGCCGATCACCTGCATGGCGAAGCCGAAGGTGGTGAAGTGCTGCACGCCGTAGCAGAGCAGGCAGGCCACGATGCCGAAGGCCAGGCCCCAATGGACGTCGGAGCCGCCGATCGTGCCCAGCATGTTGGCGTCGCCGATCGGAAGCGTCGACGGCTTGTTGAGGCTCGACGGGTCGCGCAGCGGGCCCTCGACGAAATGGTTCATCAGGGCGATGGCGATGTAGGTGAGCAGCAGGCTGGAGATCGTCTCGTTGACGCCGCGATACTGGCGCAGCCCGCCCGCCAGCGCGATCCAGGCGCCGCCCGCAATCATCGCCGCCGCCGCCATGGCGAGGTTGGTCACCAGCGGCCCGGCGGCCGCGACCGAGACGCCGGCCGCCGCGGCGGCGACACCGCCCAGCACCAGCGCGCCTTCGTTGCCGATGATGATCAGCCCGAGCCGCGCCGGCAGCGCCGTGCACAGCGCCGTCAGGATCAGCGGCGCCGCGCGCGTGAGCGTGTTCTGGAAGGAGAACCAGCTGCCGAACGCGCCCTGGTACATGAGCGCGTAGGCCTCGAACGGATCGACACCCGCGTAGAGGATCAGCAGCAGGCCGAAGATCACCGCCGACGCCAGCAGGGCCAGCGCCGAGACGGCGATGCGTTCGAGGGCGGTGTTCATGCTTACGCGCCGCTGAGGTGAAGCGAAGGATCCCTCACTTCGTTCGGGATGACACTATTGTTGGGATTTGCGCAGTGCGCCGATGCAGCAAATGGTGTCATCCCGAACGAAGTGAGGGATCCTTTATTCATATGCGATAGCCCTGCCGTCATACGGTGGGAGGGGAAGAGCTCGATGTCACGTGCGCGGCGCTTACGACGTCGCGCCCAGGACGCCTTCGACCAGGTAGTTCATGCCCTCGAGGACGGGCTCGGTCTGGGTGTAGGTCGTGCCGGCGGCGATGACGGTGTTGCCCTTGTTGTCCTTCAGCGGCCCCTTGAAGATCGCGAAGCTGCCGTCGACGATGCCCTTCCGGGCCGCCTCGACCTTGGCCTTGGCGGCGTCCGAGACCGCCGGACCGAACGGCGAATTCTTGACGTAGCCTTCCTTGAGGCCGCCGCGCACGAAGTTGCCCGGCACGCCGCCCTTCTTCATCGTCTCGACGAAGTCGACGTAGATCTTCTCCCACTGCCACTCGGCGCCGGTGAGATAGCCCTTGGGCGCGAGCTTGGCCTGGTTGGTGTGGTAGCCGCAGGTGTAGATGCCGGCGCGCTCGGCGGTCTCGATCACGACCTTCGGGCTGTCGACATGGCAGGTCACGACATCGACGCCCTGCGCGATCATCGAATTGGTGGCCTCCGCTTCCTTGACCGGCAGCGACCAGTCGCCGGTGAAGATCACCTGGCAGGTGACCTTGGGATTCACCGAACGCGCGCCCAGGGTGAAGGCGTTGATGTTGCGCAGGACCTGGGGAATCGGCTTGGCGGCGACGAAGCCGATCTTGCCGGTCTTGGTGGTCGAGCCGGCGACGATGCCGCTGAGATACTGCGCCTCGTCGATGTAGCCGAAGTAGCTGCCGGTGTTCATCGGGTTCTTGCCCGCGGTCCACAGGCCGCCGCAATGGCGGAACTGGATCTTCGGATACTTGGCCGCCATGCGCAGCATGTGCGGGTCGAAGTAGCCGAACGAGGTCGGGAACAGCAGCGTGGCGCCGTCCATGTTGATCATGCTCTCCATCGATTTCTCGACGGCGACCGTCTCCGGCACCTTCTCTTCCTCGACGACCTTCACGCCGGCCATCTTCTTGAGGACGGCCGCGCCCTCGGCATGGGCCTGGTTGTAGCCGTAGTCGTCGCGCGGCCCGACATAGATGAAGCCCACCACCAGCGGCTTCTGCGCCTGGGCGCCGCCCGCGAGACCGAGAACGGCCGCGCCCGCCGCGCTGCCCAGAAGTGCCCGTCGGCCGATATTGAACTTGTCGATCATCGAACGTCCCCCTCGATCGCTTGTCCGGCCGTCGCGGCCCGTAAGGGAAACAGCAAGCGGTGTGCCACGCCTTGGAGGCCCCAAAATCAGGCGAATCCGCGAGAAATCGGCAGTTCGGCCGCTCGAATTGTATGCAATTTCACCGCATTGCATTCTTTTTGTGCATGGATGAGTGCAATTCCGGCTTTGGCATCCATCTTGTATGCAAGTCGGCATGCGCACCGACACCAACCCGACCCTCGCCGACAAACTCGCCGCGGCAATCGCCGACGGCATCCTCAACGGCAGGTTGCCGCCCGGCGAACGCCTCGATGAGGTGGGCCTGGCCGAGCAGCATGGCGTGTCGCGCACCCCGGTCCGCGAAGCGCTGCGCCAGCTGGCGATGAGCGGCCTGATCGACATGCGACCGCGCAAGGGCGCGATCGTGTCCAAGGCGACGCCCGAGGAGATCGAAAGCCTGTTCGTGGCCATGGCCGAGATGGAAGCGACCTGCGCCCGGCTCGCGGCCATGAGCATGACGCCGATCGAGCGGCGCCGTCTGCAGGCGCGTCACGAAGCGATGATGGCGTTGGCGTCGGCGGGCGACACCGAAGCCTATTCGGATGCCAACGTCGCCTTCCACTCGGCGATCTATGCCGGCGCGCACAATGCGCCGCTGGCCGAATACGCGATGAACCTGCGCCGCCGCGTCGGCCCTTACCGTCGCGCCCAGTTCCGCGTGGACGGCCGGCTGCTACGCTCCAACCAGGAACACGACGCCGTCGTCCGCGCCATCGTCTCCGGCGACGCCGCCGGCGCCCATGCCTCGATGATCCACCACGTCAGCCTCGTCGAAGACGCCTTCGAAGCCTTCGCCGCGATCAACGCGGCCTAACTGTCGTCCTGAGCGCAGCGAAGGACCTAGCGCACCGACCAAAGCACTCGGTAGCGGGCGTGAGATCCTTCGCTGCGCTCAGGATGACAAGAGTTAGTGGTCGTCGCTTTTAGTTCAGAGCAAAGGTGAGGTTGTCTCTGATGCGCCACTGGAGTGGCGCGCTCCAACGATAGATCGATGCGCCTAATTCAGCACGAAGGGGAAATACTTGTCGTTGATCTTCTTGTAGGTGCCGTCGGTCATCATTTCGCCGAAGGCCTTGTTCAGCGCCTCGCGCAGCTTGGCGTCTTCCTTGCGCAGGCCGGCCGCGACGCCGACGCCCAGGGTCTGCGTGTCCTTGATGTCCTGGCCGACCAGTTCGCAGCACTTGCCTTCCGGCTTCTGGCTCCACAGCCAGAGCTGCGCCTTGTCGCCGAACACCGCGTCGACCTCTTCGTTGGCCAGCGCGGTCAGCGCTTCCTGGACCGAGGCGTAGCGCTTGAGCTGGGCGGAGCGGCGGAAGCTCTTGTCGGCCCAGTCGGCATGCGTCGAATCCTTCTGGATGCCGATGCGCTTGTTGCGCAGAAGCGACGGCGGTCCGTCATAGGGAGCGCCCTTGGGCGCGATGAAGGCGCCGGGCGACAGGTAGTAGCGGCGCGACAGGCCCATGCGCTGGCGTCGCTCGCGCGTCACTTCCATCGACGACATGATGATGTCGAACTTCTTCTCCAGCAGGCCGGGGATCAGCTCGTCCCACTTCAGCGCGATGAACTCGCACTCCGCCTTGATGCGCTGGCAGGCTTCCTGCGCCAGCTCCATCTCGAACCCGGCCGGCATGCCCTTGCGATCGAGATAGTTGAACGGCGGAAAGGCGCCCTCGGTGGCGATGGTGATCTTGAACGCTGCCGGCGCGAACGGCGATTTCGGTCCCGGCTTGGCGGCCGGCGTCGCGGCGGGTTTGGCGGCCGCTGCGGGTTTTGCCGCCGGTTTCTGCTGCGGCTGCGCCGGCGTTTGTTGCGGCTGGGCCGACGCGACGGCCGTCATTGCGACCAGCGCCACAAGACTGAGCAGTGGCCTCATGCGACCAGCCGTTCCAGCAGCGCGTTGAGCCGTTGCCGGCCTTCGGCTGTCGCGCGCAGATGGGTGGCGTCGACTTCGAGGAAGCCCGCCCGCACCAGCGGGTCGAGACGCGCACCGTCGAGGGCCTCGACCGGATCGACGCCGGTGACGGACGCAAAGGTGGCGCGGTCGATGCCGTCGGCCAGCCTCAGTCCCATCATCAAAGCCTCCTCCACCAGATCCCGTCCCTCGACCGTCGACGTCTCCGCCGTGCCGTGGCCCACGCGCTCGACGGACTCCAGCCAGGCTTCCGGTCCGCTCGACCGCCGGGTCGCGTTCTTGGCGCGTCCCTCGGCGAAGCGGCCATGGGCGCCGGGCCCGATGCCGACGTAATCCTGATACCGCCAATAGATCAAATTATGGCGGCAGGCAGCCCCCGGCCGGGCGTGGTTGGAAATCTCGTAAGCCGGGAGCCCGGCCTGTTCGAGCCGCGCCTGCGTATGCTCGAACATGGCGGCGGACGCTTCTTCATCGGGCAAGACGAAGGTGCCGCGGGCGTGGTCGGTGAAGAAGCGCGTCCCGCGCTCGATGGTGAGCTGGTAGAGCGACAGATGTTCGCCGGCCAGTGCGAGCGCGCGCTCCAGCTCGTCGGCCCACGCCTCCGGCGTCTGGCCGGGCCGCGCGTAGATCAGGTCGAATGAGTAACGCGCAAAATGGCGACGCGCCGTGGCCAGTGCTTCGAGTGCTTCGTCCGTGGAATGCTCGCGGCCTAAAAATTTCAGCGACGCGGCGTCGAGTGCCTGCACGCCCAGCGAGACCCGATTGACGCCGGCTTCAGCGAGCGCCGCGAAGCGGCCGGCTTCGACCGACGTCGGATTGGCTTCCAGCGTGATCTCGATCTCGGGCGCACTGTCCCAGAGCTGCCGCGTGCGCGCGATCAGCGCCGCGACGGTCTCGGGCTCCATCAGCGAGGGCGTGCCGCCGCCGAAGAACATCGTCTCGACACGGCGGCCCGGCGCTTCGCGGGCGGCGTGCTCCAGCTCGCGCAGGAGCGCCGCCCGCCAGCGCGCCTGCTCGACGCCGTCGCGGACATGGCTGTTGAAGTCGCAATAGGGGCACTTCGATTTGCAGAAGGGCCAATGGACATAGACGCCCAGGGGCGCCGGGCTCATTCGAAGCAGGCCTCGACCATCATCCGGAAGGCGCGGCCACGATGGCTGATGGCGTTCTTCTCGGTGTCCGACATTTCCGCCGTCGTGCGCGTCTCGCCGACCGGCTGGAAGCAGGGATCGTAGCCATGGCCGCCGGTGCCGCGCGGCGGCCAGACGATGGCGCCGTCGAGCGTGCCGTGGAACAGCTCGACATGCTCGTCGGGCCAGGCCAGCGCCAGCACGCAATGGAAGGTCGCCAGCCGCGCCGCGTCGGTCTGGGGCACTTGGCGCGCCGCGAGCTCGTCCTGGATCCGGCGCATGCCGACCATGGCGTCGCGCGTCGGCCCTTCCCAGTCGGCGGTGTAGACGCCGGGCTGGTGATCGAGCGCGTGCACGCTGAGGCCGGAATCGTCGGCGAGCGAGGGAAGGCCGCTTCCCCGCACCGCTGCCAGCGCCTTCAGGGTGGCATTGTCCTCGAAGGTCGTTCCCGTCTCGTCGGGCGCCGGCAGGCCGAGATCGGCGGCCGAGACGATCTCGACGCCGAACGGGGCCAGCATGGAGCGGATCTCGCCCGCCTTGCCGCGATTGTGGGTCGCCACAACGAGCCTGGGCAGGGCGAAGCGCCGCGCCATCAGCTCTTCCCGATGGCCAGCTTCTGCAGGCTCACCAGTTCGCCGATGCCCTTCTTGGCCAGGGCGAGCAGTTCCAGGAACTGCGCCTCGGTGAACGGGTCCTTCTCGGCCGTGCCTTGCACCTCGACGATGCCGCCGGCGCCGGTCAGCACGAAGTTGGCATCGGCATCGGCCTTGGAATCCTCGGGGTAGTCGAGGTCGAGGACCGGGGCGCCTTCCCACAGGCCGCACGAGACCGCCGCGACCGTGCCCGTCAGCGGACTGACCGCCAGCTTGCCGTCCTTGATCAGGCGCTCGTAAGCGAAGTGCAGGGCCACCCACGCGCCGGTGATGCTGGCGGTGCGCGTGCCGCCGTCGGCCTGCAGCACGTCGCAATCGATGTTGATCTGGCGCTCGCCCATGGCCTGCAGATTCACAACGGCGCGCAGCGAGCGGCCGATCAGGCGCTGGATTTCCTGGGTGCGGCCCGACTGCTTGCCGCGCGCGGCCTCACGGTCCGTGCGGGTATGGGTCGAGCGCGGCAGCATGCCGTATTCGGCGGTGACCCAGCCGCGGCCGGTATTGCGCATCCACGGCGGCACCTTCTCGTCGACCGAGGCGGTGCAGAGGACATGGGTGTCGCCGAACTTGACCAGGCACGACCCCTCGGCGTGACGGGAGAAGCCGGGTTCCAGGGAAACCGGGCGAAGCTGATCGGGGGCGCGGCCTGATGGGCGCATTTATTTCTCCTGAGGGGCGGGCGGCCGGTGTAGCGCCCGAACGCTGGTGAATCCAGCCACGATCCCTTGTTTCGAGGCCGGCCTCCGAGCCGGCGTTCATTGACCACCCTGCCCACACTACCTACATTTTTTCCATGGCGATCCACCGCATCGGCATCTCCGGGGGCGCCCTTGCCGAGCCCCCCACAGGACAGCGTGCCGCCTCCGTGGCGGAACTCAACGATCGCGCGCGCGAGGTGCTGCGCCACGTGGTGGAAGGCTATGTCGAGACCGGCGAGCCGGTCGGCTCGCGCGCCCTGACCCGCAAGCTCACCGAGACGCTGTCGCCGGCCACGATTCGCAACATCATGGCCGACCTGCAGGATGCCGGGTTGCTCTATGCCCCGCATACCTCGGCCGGGCGGTTACCGACCGACGCCGGGCTGAAACTGTTCGTGAACGGCCTGCTCGAGGTCGGCAACGTCTCCGAGGAGGAGCGCGAGTCGATCGAGGCGCGCTGCGCCACGTCGGGTCGCACCGTGACCGAGGCGCTGGAGCAGGCGACGGCGATGCTGTCGGGCCTGTCGCGCTGCGCCGGCCTCGTGATGGCGCCCAAGACCGAGCAGCCGCTGAAGCACATCGAGTTCGTCAATCTCGGCCCCGGCCGCGCGCTCGTCGTGACGGTGACGCAGTCGGGTCATGTCGAGAACCGCGTCATCGACACGCCCATCGGCATGCCGCCGTCGGCGCTGACCGAGGCCAGCAACTATCTCAACGCGCGGCTGAGCGGACGCACCTTCGACGAGGCGCGGCGGCTGATCCTCGAGGACATCAAGCTGAAGCGTGCCGAGCTGAACGACCTCACCGCGCGCGTGATCGAATCGGGTCTCGCGACCTGGTCGGGCGAGCCGGGCGGCGGGTCGCTGATCGTGCGCGGCCAGGCCCGCCTGCTCGAGGACATCACGGCGATCGAGGATCTGGAGCGCGTGCGCATACTCTTTGATGCGCTGGAGCGCGGCGAGAGCTTCGTGCGCCTGCTCGAACTCGCCAACACCGCGTCGGGCGTCCAGATCTTCATCGGCGCCGACAACCCGCTGTTCGCCAACACCGGCTGCTCGATGGTGGTGGCGCCCTTCCGCGACTCCCAGGAACGCATCCTGGGCGCCATCGGCGTGATCGGCCCGACCCGCCTCAACTATGCCCGCATCATCCCGCTGGTCGACTACACGGCGCGGGCGATCGGCCGGATGGTCGGATAAGGCATCATTGTCATCCCGAGTGTAGCGAGGGACCTTTGCGTTGAAGCCGTTAAAGGTCCCTCGCTACGCTCGGGATGACAAATTTGCCGGCAACAACAGTCAGCGCTCACCAATCCTTTTCGTCGAAATCCTCGAACTGCTTCGCGTGTGCGTCTTCTTCCGACGGCGGCGGGGCTTCCTCGGCGGCCGAATGCGACAGCACGCGCAGGCGCGTCTCACGGTTCAGGAGCGGCAGCAGCTCCAGGAGATCGTTCCGCGCAAAGGCCACGCAGCCTTGCGTGCCGGCGTAATCGTCGCGCGCGATGTGGAGGAAGATGGCGCTGCCCCATTCGCCTTCCGGCGGATCGTCGTTGTAGCCGACCACGACGACGAGATCGTACAGCCCGTCCTCGCGCCACATCTTCTCGGCGCCCCACTCGTTGGGGATATGGACCAGCCGGTTGTAGCTGGGCGAGCGCGGGTCGTCGCACCAGCCGTCATGCTCGCCGATCGGCCGCGCCGGCAGGGCGCTCTTGGGAGAGTTGGGCTTGGGCAGGACCACCAGGTCGTTGCGGTAGTAGATGCGGCGCAGCGGGAATTCGCCGACCGGCGTGGCGGCATCGCCCTCCACCTTGTCTTCGCGGATGCCGCCTGCACCCACAGTGCAACGCCAGCGCCGCTCGCCCAGGGTGGCCCATGCCAGCGAGCCTTCGGCCGTATCGGCCTGCACGATCAGGACATTCTCGTCAGTCATGTTCTGGAACTCCGGCGGCCTTCATAGAGGTTCGGCCGCCGGGGCGAAAGCGACGGTTAGGTCCGCAGTCGAGGATTGAGCGCGTCGTTCAGCCCGTCGCCCATCAGGTTGAGAGCGAGGGTCGTCGCGAACAGGGCGAGGCCAGGGAAGGCCGCCATCCACCAGGCCCGATTGAAATATTCCTGTGCGTTGTGGAGCATGATCCCCCAGCTCATCGCGTCGGGATCACCCAGCCCCAGGAAGCTGAGACTCGCCTCGAGCAGAATGGCGCCGGAAATCTGCAGGCTGGCATTGACGATGATGGGCGGCAGCGCGTTGGGCAGGATCTCGCGCACGATCAGGTCGAAATCGGACATGCCGAGTGCGCGCGCGGCATCGACGAACTCGCGCTTGCGCAGGGATAGGAATTCGGCGCGCAGCAGCCGCGCCGTCACTGGCCAGGTCAGGATGCCGATGACGAAGACGATGTTCCAGATGCTCGACCCGAACAGCGCCACCACGATAATGGCCAGGAAGAACTGCGGCAGGATCTGGAACATCTCGGTGACGCGCATCAGGATATTGTCGGTGCGGCCGCCGAAGTAGCCGGCGATGGCGCCGACCGTGAGGCCGATGATGTTCGACGTGAGCACGGCGCAGAGGCCCACGATCAGCGACGTGCGCGTGCCCAGGATCATGTTGCTCAGCACGTCACTGCCCAGGCTGTCGGTGCCCAGAATGTGCCCTGCGCCCGGCGGCTGGAACGACGGACCCATGTCCATCAGGTTGTAAGGCGCCAGCAGCGGCGCGAACACCGCGACGGCGACGAACAGCACCGCGCCGGCCAGTCCGAACAGGGCCGTCTTCTTGCGCCGGAAGCGCAGCCAGACCTGGCGTGACGGGCGGACTCTTGCGGGCACCATGGCGGCCGGCCCTTCCCTATTGATAGCGGATGCGGGGATCGAGGAGGGCATAGAGCAGGTCTGTCACGAGGTTTCCGATCGCCACCAGCAGGGAGATGAAGATGAACATCCCCATGAGCAGCGGATAGTCGCGCGCGTTGATGGCGTCGAAGGTCAGCCGGCCGAGGCCCGGCCAGGCGAAGACTGTTTCGGTCAGCACCGCGCCGGCGATGAGCGCGCGGAACTCCAGGCCGATCACCGTGACGACCGGCAGCAGCGCGTTGCGCAGCGCATGCTTGACCATCACCGTGTTCTCGGAGAGGCCCTTGGAGCGCGCGACCTTGATGTATTCCTGCCCGACCACCTCGAGCAGGCTGCCGCGCGTCAGGCGCAGGATCAGGGCGAGGTTGTAGAGCGTGAGGGTCGCCACCGGCAGGATCATGTGCCGGCCGACATCGAGCACGTGGTCGAAGCCGGTGTAACCGGCGCGCAGGTTGACCATGCCCTGGATCGGCAGCCAGTCGAGATAGTAGCCGAAGCCCAGGATCAGGAGCTGGCCCAGCCAGAAGACCGGAATGGCGAAGCTCGCCAGCGAGAAGACCGTGATCGTGTTGTCGAGCAGCGAGTTGGGGCGCCGTGCCGACAGGACGCCGAGCGTTATGCCCAGCGAGATGGAGAAGACGAGCTGGCTGGCCATCAGCAGCAGGGTCGCCGGCAGCCGGTCGAGGATCAGCTCGAGCACGGGGGTGCTCGACACGAACGAATAGCCGAGGTTGCCGGTCGCCACCTGGCCGAGATAGCGCAGCAGCTGGATGTAGAGCGGACGGTCCAAGCCCATGTCGGCCGTGAGGCGCGCGATCATTTCCTTGTCGGCGCCGGATTCGCCGATGATGTAATCGACCGGGTTGCCCGGCGCGAGATGCACGAGGACGAAGACGATGGTCACCGCGCCCAACAGCAGCGGCACGGTATAGAGCAGCCTCTGCAGCAGATAGAAGCCCACGGTCATGGGCTACTTGATCCAGCGCGTCTGGTCGAACGGGCCATAGCCCGTCGGATCGCCCGGCAGGCCGGTGAGGTTGGCGTTGAAGGCGACCGGGTAGTAGCGGTCCCACAACCAGAAATGCGGCACGTCCTCGGTCAGGATCCTGGTCGCCTCGTGATAGAGGACGACGCGCTTCTTCTCGTCGAGCTCCTGTCCCGCGGTGGCGAACAGCTCGTCGACCTTGGGATTGCAGTAGCCCGAGGCGTTGCGGCCGGGGATCTTCTCGATGCGCTTGCAGATGTAGAAGGTCTCGGCGCCGATCGCCGGATCGGGGCCCGTGGCATAGGTCCCCATCGTCAAGTCGAAGTCCCAGTTGCGGAACGCCGAGTCGCGCCAGGCCGAGGGGTCCATGCCCATGACCTTGAGGTCGACGCCGATCTTGGCGAAGTAGGTGCGCATCAGCCGCGCCACGTTGTTCAGCGGTCCTTCGGACTGCGAGAAGCTGACGCGCAACGAAAAGCGGTTACCGGATGCGCCGCGCGGGAAGCCCGCTTCGTCCAGCATCTTCTCGGCGCGCGCGGGATCGTACGGGTAGGTGCGGCCGTCGGCAGTGTAGAAGATCGGCTGTTCCGACGAGATCGGTCCGGCAGACACCTTGCCGAAGCCGAAGCCTGCCTTGGCCAGCATCTCGTCGCGGTTCATCGCATAGAACAGCGCCTGCCGGACTTCCTTCTTGTTCAGCGGCGCGTTGCGCGTGTTGATGAAGACCATGTACTCGCCGGCGATCTGGCGCTTGGCGATCGCGATCTTCACTTTCGGATTGCCTCTCAGCCGCTCAACCTCGGCCAGCGACATCGAGTAGTAGGGAATGAAATCGATATCGCCCTTTTCCAGTGCGAGCGCCCGCGCGGCCTCGTTGGGAATGACCTGAAACACCAACCGGTCGAGATACGGGCGGTTCTCGAGGTGGAATTTCGGGTTACGCACGAAGGTGACGTGGCTGCCCTTGCGGTATTCCTGGAACACAAACGGGCCGGTGCCCACCGGCTTGAGATTGGCCGGATTCTTCCGCGGGTCCTCGCCAGTGTCGAAGATGTGCTTGGGGATGATCGTCGAACTGTTGAAATAGGCGAGGCCGCGCAGCAACGGCGGATAGGGATATTTGAGCTTGAAGACGGCGGTGTACCTGTCGGTCGCCGTCATCGATTCGACGGCCTCGAACAGGCCGGAGGCCGGGCCGTTGTACTTGCGGTTGACGTTCCACAGTCCCCAGGTCACGTCTTCCGCGGTGAATGGCTTGCCGTCGTGCCAGGTGACGTTCTCGAAGAAGCGGAACGTATAGGTCAGGCCGTCGGGTGAGATCTCCCATTGTTTCGCGAGATAGGGCTGCACGTTGCCGTCGTCGTCGAGACGGACGATCGTGCTGTAGACCTGTCCGCACATGTTGCTCGACGAGATATCGGTCGTGATCGAGGAGTTGATGACCTCGACGTCGCCCGGCAGGGCGACGACCATCGTGCCGCCCTTCTTGCCGGCCTGGGCATGCGCCTCGCCGGGCAGGGCCGACGTTGCGCCGGCTCCTACGGCGGCGAGGCCGAACATCGCAAGGATCTGGCGTCTCGAGGCAGGCAGGCGGTGCGACGTCATCGTCATCTCCTCGGCTGGGGGGGCGGGACACGGCATCTCAGGCGGCCGCGGCGGGCGTCGTCGTCGCCGAGGCGTGGAGCGGGAAGTGACAGGCAACCGCGCGGTCCGGCGTGATGTTGTGCAGCGGCGGCGTTTCGCGTGCGCAGATGTCCTGGCGGTGTGGGCAGCGCGGATGGAAGGCGCATCCCGATGGTGGGCGCAGCGGCGACGGCGGGTCCCCCGCCAGAATGATGCGCGTGGTGGCGGTAGCCACCCTCGTCCGCGGCACGGCCGACAGCAGCGCTTCGGTGTAGGGATGCGCGGGCGCCGCGAACAGTGCACCGGTCGGTGCCAGCTCGACGATCTTGCCGAGATACATGACGCCGACGCGATCGCTGACGTGACGCACCACGCCCAGATTGTGCGAAATGAAGACGTAGGTGAGGCCGAGGCGTCGCTGCAGCGACACCAGCAGGTTGAGGATCTGCGCCTGGATCGAGACGTCGAGCGCGGAGACGGCTTCGTCCGCGACGATGAATTTCGGATCGAGGGCCAGCGCACGGGCAATGCCGATGCGCTGGCGCTGGCCGCCGCTGAACTCGTGCGGGAAGCGGTCGTAGTGCTCGGGCCGCAACCCGACCAGCGCTAGCAGCTCCTCGACCTTGCGCCGCCGTGCGGCGCCCTTGTGCAGGCCGTGCACGCGGAAGGCCTCGCCGATGATTCCGCCCACGGCCTTGCGCGGATTGAGCGACGAATAGGGATCCTGGAAGATGATCTGCATGTCCCGGCGCAGACGGCGCATTGCCGGCCTGTCGAGGGTCAGGAGATCCTGTCCGTCGAACACGATGCTGCCGCTGGTCGGCTCCTCGAGCCTGAGCAGGCAGCGGCCGAGTGTGCTCTTGCCGCAACCGGATTCGCCCACCAGACCCAGCGTCTCGCCCTTGCGTACGCTGAGGCTCACGCCGTCGACCGCCTTCACCGAATCGGTGCTGCGGTTGAACAGCCGCCCGCGCACGGGAAAGTGCTTCTTCAGTCCTTCGATCTCGAGCAGCGCGCTAGGCGACATGGAGCCAGCACCTCACATCGTGCGTGGTTCCAACCGCGGCGAGCGGCGGCTCTTCGAGGCGGCAGCGCTCATGGACCTTGGGACAGCGATCCTGAAAGGCACAGCCGACCGGGAGGTCGTGGACGTTCGGCACCATGCCGGCGATGGCCGGCAGCATCCTGTCCGGAGGCGGCGGCTCGTCCAGGCGCGGGATCGAGGCCATCAGCCCTTCGGTGTAGGGATGAAGCGGACGCCCGAACAGCGAGGCGACGTCAGCGTGCTCGACGATCTGCCCGGCATACATGACGGCAACGCGCTGGGCCATCTCCGCCACGACGCCGAGGTCGTGGGTGATCAATAGGATCGAGACGCCGGAGTCGCGCTGCAGCGCGCGCATCAGGTCGAGGATCTGCGCCTGGATGGTGACGTCGAGCGCAGTCGTGGGTTCATCGGCGACCAGAAGCCGGGGGCCGCAGGCGAGGGCGATGGCGATCATGACCCGCTGGCGCATGCCGCCGGACAGCTCGTGGGGGAATTGTGTGATGCGTCTGGCCGGATCGGCGATGCCGACCTTCGCCAGCATGTTCGTCGCGTAGGCCAGGGCCTCGCGCGGCGGCAACCCACGATGCAGCCGGACGACTTCGGCAATCTGTTCGCCGATCCGGATCACGGGATTGAGCGAGGTCATCGGCTCCTGGAAGATCATTGAGATGCTGTTGCCGCGAATGCGGCGCATCTCCTCTTCCCCAATCGAGGCAAGATCCGTTCCCTCGAAGACGATCCGGCCCTGCACGATGCGGCCGGCCGGCTGCTGGATCAGGCGCAGGATCGACTGCGCCGTCACGCTCTTGCCCGACCCGGATTCGCCGACGAGGCCCAGCGTCTCGCCCCTGCCGATCGAAAGGTCCACGCCCCTGACCGACTTCGCGACCTTTTCGTCGGCGAAGAAGTAGGTGTGCAGACCCTCGATGTTCAGCAGGACGTCGTTCACTGGCGCCTCGTCGATCCGGGTTTCGGTTGTCCTTAGCTCCGGCCGGGCTCGGGCTCGCCGCGCTCGGCGTCGCTCAGCTGGAGGCGCCAGCCGTCGGGATCGCGCAGCAGGGCGTTCTTGCGGCCGGTGGCGCGCGAGGGATGGACGTCCTTGTGGAACTTGATGCCCTTGGCGACGAGCTCGGCGTGGGTCTTGTCGATGTCCACGACCTTGAAGGAGATGTGGTTGATGCCGGGATTTTCCTCGGTCATGACCGAGTGGATCTCGAAGATCGGCGAATTCTCGCCCGGCATCTGCAGCTCGGCAGAGCCGCCATGATGGTCGGTCCAGGTCAGCAGCTTGAAGCCAAGCTTTTGATAAAACTCAACAAATTCTTTCACATCCTTCACGACGAGTTCGATGTGGTCGATGCCGACGATCATGCGTTGCTCCCTCGGACTGCAATTGCGAATTGTCGACAATCTATAATTTACCAAATCGTGTCAATCGACTAGTGTGCCGTCCGACATGACTGCGCTGAAAATCGCCAAGCGGCCCTCCCTCGTCTCTCTCGTCTTCGACGAGCTGGAGCGAATGATCATGGACGGCACGCTGAAGCCCGGTGATCCGATCAACGAAAAGGCCCTGAGCGACAGCAACGGCCTCAGTCGCGCGCCCATCCGGGAAGCGTGCCGGCGCTTGGAACAGGCCGGCCTGGTCGAGATCATCACCAACCGCGGCGTCTTCGTGCGCAAGATCTCGCGGCGCTCGGCCGAGGAGCTGTGCGAGATCAAGCTCGTGCTGAACCGTCACATCAACAAGCTGATCATGGAGCGCATAAGGCCCGCGCAAATCGCGGCTCTGCGCGCGCTCGTGGCCAAGATCGAGCAGCAGGCAAAACTCGGAAACCTGTCGCGCTATTACGCGCTGAACGAGGAATTCCATCACAGCCTGATCGACATCGCCGGCAACGCGCGCCTGTCGGAGATCTACAAGAGCCTGAACAAGGAACTGAACCTGTTCCGCTGGCGAGCCTTCCGCGAGGCGCCGGCGCTCGAAGACTCCATGTCGGCCCACCAGGAGATCATCAACGCGCTGGCCGCCGGCGACGGCGAGACGTTCTGCCGGGTCGTCGAAGAGCATCTCGTCGCGACCAATCGCCGGATCCTGTCACGGCATCTCGACGACGATGTGCCGGAGGCTTCGCCGCGCCGCATCGCTGCCACTGGCTAGAGCATTTCAAGGGTTTCAATCGGGAGAAGAATGAGATGGCCTATGTCGTTACGCCGCCGGCGATCGTCGGCGTGCCGGTCCACGGAACCGGCGACCTGTTTCCCGTCCGCCGCATCTTCTGCGTCGGCCGCAACTATGCCGCCCATGCCCGCGAGATGGGACATGATCCCGACCGCGAGCCGCCGTTCTTCTTCACCAAGCCGGCCGATGCGATCGTGATCTGCGCCGACCCGAAGAACCCCACCAAGGTCGCCTATCCGCCCGCCACCAAGAACCTGCACCACGAGATGGAGCTGGTCGTGGCGATGAAGTCGGGCGGCAGCGACATCCCGGTCGAAAAGGCGCTGGACCATGTGTACGGCTACGGCGTCGGCCTCGACATGACGCGTCGCGATCTCCAGAACCAGGCCAAGGACATGGGCCGCCCGTGGGACATGGGCAAGGGCTTCGACCAGTCCGCGCCGATCGGCGAGATCTATCCTGCCGCGAAGATCGGCCATCCGTCGAAGGGCACCATCCAGCTCGACGTCAACGGCAAGACCCGCCAGAAGTCCGATCTCAACGCCCTCATCTGGAGCGTGCCGGAGACGATTTCCTATCTGTCCGGCCTCGTCGAGCTGGCGGCGGGCGACCTGATCTACACCGGCACGCCCGACGGCGTGGCCGCAGTGGTGAAGGGCGACACGCTGTCGGGCTTCGTCGACGGCTGCGGCACGGTGACGTGCGTGCTGGTCTAATGCTGGGGCGCGCCACTGCGAGCGGAGTAACCTCCGCTCTTAAGTGGCGCGTTCTTGTCTATTCTGCACCGCGCGGGCTCTCGCGCTTATGAAAGCGCTGCCGCCCGCCAGCGCGTATGAACGCGCTAGAGCTGCTGCGCCCTGAACGTATCGCACTGACGGGGATCGCCCGTTTCCAAACCCTTGCGGAACCAGCGCGCGCGTTGCGCACTGCTGCCGTGGGTGAAGCTGTCGGGCACGACGCGGCCCTGGCTCTGCTTCTGCAGCGCGTCGTCGCCGATCGCGCTCGCAGCGGCCAGCGCCTGATCGACGTCCTTGTCGTCGATCATCTTGCCGCCGCGCTGCCGGTCGGCGCGGTTGGCCCAGACGCCGGCAAAGCAATCGGCCTGGAGTTCGGTGCGCACCGACAGGGCGTTGCCGTCGCGCTTGCTCATGCTCTGGCGCATCTGCTGGACCTTGGCCGAGATGCCGAGCTGGTTCTGCACGTGATGGCCGACCTCGTGGGCGATCACATAGGCCTGCGGGAACTGGCCGGGGGCCTTGAAGCGGCGCGCCAGCTCGTCGAAGAAGCCGAGGTCGAGATAGACCCGCTGGTCTGCCGGACAGTAGAACGGACCCATCGCCGCCTGGCCGACGCCGCACTCGGTGCGCGTGGCGTCGCGGAACAGGACCAGCTTGGGGTCGCGATACTGGCGGCCCATGCCCTGGAAGATCTCGTGCCAGACATCCTCGGTGCTCTTCAGCACGCGCGAGACGAACTGGGTCTCGGAATCGCCGGCGGGCGCGGGCGTGCCCGGCGTGCGGCTGGCCGAGGAGGAGGGAGGCGCTGGCGCGTAGCTCGAGGTGCCGCCTCCGCCGCCGGTAATGTCGCTCAGGATGGCGCCCGGATCGGCGCCCATGATCATGGCGATGACGACGAAGGCCACCAGGCCGAAGCCGCCCTTGAACAGGCCGCCGCCGCCTCCGCCCATCGGAATCGGAAAGCCGCCGCCGCCGAATCCACCGCCGCCGATCCCGCCGTCGCTGCGGCGGTCCTCGATGTTGCTGCTCTGGTCGCCATCCATCTGCATGGCTCGGTCTCCTTGGTCGAGATGTTCCCGGCGAGATCTTCTCCGGATCGTCTATAGTGCCCGGCGATGAGTCTCACCATTGCGACCTGGAACATAAACTCGGTTCGGCTGCGGATCGGAAACGTCGAACGGTACCTGAAGTTGCGCCAGCCCGATGTGCTGTGCCTTCAGGAGACCAAGTGCCCGGACGAATTCTTCCCGCACGAGGCCTTCGAGCGCATGGGCTACACCCACCGCTTCGTACAGGGGATGAAGGCCTATAACGGCGTGGCGATCCTCTCCAAGGTGCCGTTCGCCGCCGGCAACATCCACCATCGCTGCGGCAAGGAGGATTGCCGGCATATCGAGGTCGCGCTCGATGTCGGCGGCGATCCGATCCTGCTCGACAATCTCTACATCCCCGCGGGCGGCGACATTCCCGATCCCGACCTCAACGTGAAGTTCGCGCACAAGCTCGATTTCTATCGCGAGATGGCCGCCTGGTACGCCGAGCGCAAGCCCGGCCCGCGCGCCCGCAAGGGCCTGCGCCGCGTCACCGTGGGCGATCTCAACGTGGCGCCGCTGGAGCATGACGTGTGGAGCCACAAGCAGCTCCTCAAGATCGTCTCGCACACGCCGGTCGAAGTGGAATTGTTCGGACGGCTCCAGGCCTCGCTCGACTGGATCGACGTGCCGCGCCGGTTCGTGCCCGAAGACCAGAAGCTCTATTCATGGTGGAGCTATCGCAACACCGACTGGCGCGTTTCCAATCGCGGCCGCCGGCTCGATCATATCCTGGCCAGCCCCGCTCTTGCCGGGGCGATTCGCAGCCACCACATCGACGTCGATCTGCGCGACTGGGAGAAGGCGTCGGACCATGTGCCCGTGTCGGCGACGTTCGAGGTTTAGGGGGAGCCTGCCATGATGCAAATAATCTTCACCATCCTGATCGGCTTCGTGGTCGGTCTCCTGGCCCGCTGGATCGGTCCCGGCGAGCAGATCCAGGGCTTCTGGATCACCGTCCTGGTCGGCGTCGTCGGATCGGTGATCGCGACCTACGGCGGTCAGGCGCTCGGCCTCTACCGCGCCGGCCGGCCGGCCGGCTTCATCGGTTCGGTGATCGGCGCGATCGTCCTGCTGGCTCTCGTGCAGCTCTTCGGCAGATGAGCCGCTAACGCACGCGATACAGGAAGTAGCGGCCCGCCGGCACGCCCGGCGGGTCGGGCTGGCGCTGCCAGCGGGGTACTTCGAGCGCCTGGTTGGCCAGCACGTAGCCGCCTGACCCGACCAGCCTGTCGAGCGCCGGCCCCAGCCACTTGCCCATGGCCACGTTGGCTTCGTGATCGCCGGTGCCGAGATCGGTGTGGATCAGCGCGGCCGTTGCGCCGAGCTTCTGCGCGGCTTCGGGGATCGTCTTGTCGGCATCGCCGAGGAACAGGCGATCATCGGGCGGGATGCAGTCGGGATGGGCCGCCACCTTGCGCTCGAACACATAGATGTCGCGTCCGGGAAACAGCTCGCGCAGATGATCGTAGGTGCGACCGTTGCCCAGGCCCACTTCGAGCAACGGGCCGGGGATCGCATCGACCGCGGGCTTCAGGAAGTTCAGGCAGTCGCGCTGCGCCTGCATGCGCGCGATGAAACTGTCGAGCCGACTCATTTCCCTACGATCAGCTTTCTCTAGGATCAGCCGGCCTTGGTGGCGGCGCGGAGTTTCTGGTTGGTGTCCTCGAGACGGTGCGCCAGCTCGCGCATGATCTCGATGGCCATCTCGGGGAATTCCGCGACCAGGCGATAGAACATGTCCTTGGTGATCTTGAGCGTCGCCAGCGGCTCCTTGGCCTTGATGGTCGCGGTGCGCGGCACGTCGCACAGAATGGCGATCTCGCCGAAGAAACTGTTGCGCTTCATCTCGGCCACCGAGATCTGGCCGCTCGGCGTGTCGATCAGCACGTCGGCCGTGCCGCCCAGGATCACGTACATCGTGTCGCCGGGATCGCCCTGGTGACAGACCTCCTGGCCGATGCCGAAGTTCACCCGCTCGCTGGTGAAGGCCAGCAGCTTGAGCCTCGCTTGCTCGACCTTCGAGAAGATCGGCACACCCTTCAGCAGCTCCACCTCTTCGTTGAGGTTCATCGCGTCCTCCTCGATGCGCCCTACACCGACGCCATCAGCTCGGTATAGAGCCCGCCTCTTGCCGCCAGCTCCGACGGCGATCCCTGGGCGACCACACGGCCACCCTGCATAACGACGATCTGCTCGAACGGCTCGGCCTGGTTGGGCCGGTTGGCGATCCAGAACACGCCGCAGTCCCGTTCCGAAGCGTCAGCCAGAATATTGTCGCGAATGCGGTCCTGGGTGCGGCCGTCGAACATGGCCACCGCTTCGTTGACCACCACGAGCTGCGGCCTCTTGATCAGGGCGCGGGCGATTCCGAGCTTCTGGCGCTGGCTCGCCGGCAGTCGCTTGCCGCCGACGCCGACATTGTACTCCAGGCC
This sequence comes from Reyranella sp., assembly GCF_965249915.1. Classification (GTDB taxonomy): domain Bacteria; phylum Pseudomonadota; class Alphaproteobacteria; order Reyranellales; family Reyranellaceae; genus Reyranella. The sequence goes on along the minus strand of NZ_OZ252257.1, from coordinate 4,949,036 downwards.
GACCTCGATCACCGAATCGCGCAGGCCGAGTTCGTCGAACACCTGGGCGATCAGGGTGCCGATGCGCTCGCCGGCCTGCGCCTGGCCATAGACCAGGCGGCCGAACAGGATGTTGTCCTGCAGGGTGGCCGAGCTGTTGTAGCGCTCGAAATCGTAGAACTCGACGGCGTCGCGCAGATTGGCCGGCAGGCCCTCCGCAAAGGCGCGGCGGGCACCCAGGATCCGCTCCTCCATGGCCGCGTCGATCAGACCGAGACGATGGCGCGCCTCGATGTAGCGGAACGGCAGGGTCATCAGGCGGATGCGGTCGGCCTCGGGCACCGCTTCGATGCCCTTGCCGCCGAGGCGTTGCAGCAGCAGGCGGACGTTCGGCAGCTCGTCGGCCGAGATGAAGCTGTACTGCTCGAACAGGGGATTGTCGGGCGACAGGCCGGAGAAGAGTTCGACCATGGTCTCGGCGATGCTGAGACCCATGCGCTGCAGGTCGACGTCGAGCCCGGTCTTGCGCAACACCGACATCACGTAGGGGTCCGCCGCGAGATTGTCGCCGTCGAACTGCTTGCCCACCGCCGTGCCGAACAGCAGGTTTTCGGCGACCGACAGGTTCTTGTTGTAGTGGTCGTCGTTGAACGGTTCGACCAGGCCGGCATAGCTGCCGTCCTGCAGGTGCTCGTGCAGCGTATGCCGCGCCTTCAGGATCTTCTCGGCCAGGTCCGGGCGCGCGGCTGCGTCGACGGTGCCGCGCAGGCCCAACGAATAGATGTCTTCGTCGAGCTCGACCTGCTTCAGTGTCCGCACCATGCAGGGCAGCAGATCGGCCGGGCCGGTCGCGCCGGCCAGCTCGTAGTCGACCCAGTCGGCATTGGGATCGAAGGCCGGATTGCCGGCGCGCTCCGATTCCTTCCAGAACGCCTCGCGGATCGCCTTCGTGGCCTCGTCATAGGTGGCCGCCGCGACGGGCCGCAGCTTCAGGCCGAACAGGAGATTGTCGCGGACGGAGAGCGGGAACAGGTAGGTGTCCTGCCCGACATAGGCCAGCCGCGCGCCGATGACATACTCGGGCAGCTGGAAGAAATCCTTGCCGTCGATGCGGATCGTGCCGCTGGCCGGCAGGGTCTGCCGCGCCAGCACCTGGCCCAGCACTTCCTTGCCCGAACCCGAGCCGCCGATCACGGCCACGCGACCGTTGGTCGGCAGGGTGAGCGAGAGGCTGTCGAGCTGCTTCACGCGACCGTCCTCGGTCACGACGACCCCGGTCAGCGCCAGCTGCTTGCCGAGCGGCGGCGGCGGTCCATCGGGGATCGACTGGAGCTCCGGCGGCATCATGCCTTCGGGCTGGAACTGGTCGATCACCTGTTCGTACTTGATCTGCACGTCCTGGCGCTGCTGGTCCCAGTCGATCAGCTCCTTGATCGGCGACGGCAGGTCCTTGTAGGCGAGCAGCACACCGACCACGGCGCCGACGTCCATCTGCCCCGTGATCGCGAAGTAGCCGCCCACCAGGTAGATGGCGAAGGGCGTCGCCTGCGACAGGATGTTGTTCCAGAACTTGGCGACGAACTTCTTCTGGTAGAGGTCGAAGCGGATCTTGAAGATCAGGCCCAGCCGCTCGGCAATATCGGCGCGTTCGTAGTTGGCCGCGCCATGGATGTGGATCTCGTGCACGCCGTCGGCGGTCTCGGCGATGCGTCCGGCGAGCTGGCGGGCCGAGATCTGCCGCTGGCGGCCCAGCACGAGCACGGGCTTGCGCAGACGCGGGATGATCGACATCTGCACGGCGAGCAGGACGATCACGATGATCCCGAGCAGCCAGTTCTGCATCATGATGAAGATGATGGCCGTCAGCGCCTGGCCGCCCAGGAACATCGGCTGGACGAAGGCGTCGCCGATGAAGCCGCCCAGCGGCTCGACTTCGTCCTTTACCATGGTGGCGAGCTCGGCCTGCTTGACCTTGCGGAAGTGGGCCGGCGGGAAGCGCAGGATGCGATCGTACAGTTCGTAGCGCAGGCGGCGCAGCATGCGCTCGCCCATGCGGCCCTTCTGGGTGTTGATCGTCTTCTTGAACAGGCCGTTCACGACGACCGCGCCCAGGAACACGAAGCTCATCACCACCAGGTACTGGAGCTGGTCGACCTGGAAACCGTCGAAGAAGCGGATGACCTTGCCCGGAAAGATGGCGGTGAGGTCCAGTTCCCAGACCAGGAACGGGATGGTCTTGCTGTCCTTGAACGCGTTTCCCTGGATGCCGTTGTTGATGACCGATTTCGGCACCGTCAGCGACATGAAGTAGAAAAGCTGGGCGAGGAACACCAGCAGCAGGATCACGACCTGTTCGGGCCGGCTATGCCGCCAGATGTAGGAAAAGAGACTGCGTTCCATGAATCCTGCGCCGCCGCGATCGACTCTGCTCCCCCTATAGGCGATCAGTGCCTTGATTACATTAGATATTTGCCGGGTTGCCGCACCGGGGTTCGCGGCACGCGCGGCTTGTGGCATAGTCTCCCCGTCGTTCACCGGTCGGGGCAGAGGCTTCGGCGAGGGAGAGGCCAATGCCCGCCAGCACCCGGTCCAAACGCGTATTGCTCTACAGCCACGACTCGTTCGGTCTTGGCCATGTGAGCCGCTGCCGTACGATCGCCAATGCCATCGTCGAGGCCGACCAGTCGGTATCGGTGCTGATCCTGTCCGGCTCGCCGGTGGTCGGCTCCTATGAGTTTCGCTCCGGCGTCGACTTCGTGCGCATCCCCGGCGTCGTGAAGATCGAGACCGGCGAATACGATTCGGCGAACCTGCGCATGAACGTCGAGCATACGCTCGAGATGCGCACCCGCATCATCCGCGACACCGCCGACATTTTCCGCCCCGACCTGTTCATCGTCGACAAGGAGCCGCTCGGCCTGCGCGGCGAGGTCGGACCCGCGCTTCGACTGCTCAAGGAGCGCGGCACGCCACTGGTTCTCGGCCTGCGCGACGTGATGGACGATCCCGCCCAGCTCGCCAAGGAGTGGGAGCGCAAGAACGTCGTGCCCGCGTTGCGCGACCTCTATGACGAGATCTGGGTCTATGGCCTGCCCCAGATCAACAAGCCGCTGACCGGCATCGACGTGCCGCCGTCGGTGCGCCACAAGATGGTCTATACCGGCTACCTGCGGCGCGAATTGCCCCTGCACAGCGACGTGCCGCATGAGATGGAGGAGATGCACGGGCCCTTCATCCTGGTGACGCCAGGCGGCGGCGGCGACGGTGTCGAGCTGGTCGACTGGGTGCTCGCGGCCTACGAGTCCGACCCCAATATTCCCTACGGGGCGGTCATCGTGTTTGGGCCGTTCATGCCGGCCACGGCGCGCGAGGCCTTCAAGGAGCGCGCCGCGAAGTTCCCGAACATCCAGACGCTCACCTTCACCAACAATCTCGGCGCCCTGATGCAGCGTGCCGCCGGCGTCGTCGCCATGGGCGGCTACAACACGTTCTGCGAGATCCTGTCGTTCGACAAGCGCGCGATCATCGTGCCGCGCACCCATCCGCGCCTCGAGCAGTTCATCCGCGCGCGCGCGGCCCGCAACATCGGCCTGCTCGAGATGCTGGATCCCAATCGCGGGCGCGACCCGCAGGCGATGGCCACGGCGCTGCGCCACCTGCCGCAGCAGGGCCTGCCCAGCGACGTCGTGGTGCCGGGTCTGCTCGACGGGCTGGGCAGCGTCTGGCGGCTCGTTTCCAAGCAGCTCTCCCATCCCCACCGCGGGCCGGCCTCGCTCGAGATGGCGGATGCAGCCGGCGCTCATATGGGGGGCGAACTCGCCTCGGCGGACCCGGTCCCCTTGCCGGGACGCCACCGCACCTGATTTCCGGAGCCGATGTCGAAAGCAGCGAACGGGCCCAAAGTCGCGGTCGTCCTGAAGGGCTGGCCGCGCCTGTCCGAGACTTTCATTGCCCAGGAGATCGCCGGCCTCGAAGCGCGCGGCGTGGCGCTCGAACTGTGGTCGATGCGCCGCCCGACCGACAAGGCCCGCCATCCCGTCCATGATCGCGTCGCGGCGCGCTGCGTCTATCTTCCCGAATACCTGAAGGACGATCCGCGGCGCGTGTTCGCGGCCTGGCTCAAGGCCCGCCGTTTGCCGGGATTTGCCGCGGCGCGGGCCCGGTTCCTCGCCGACTTCCGGCGCGATCCTACCGCTCATCGCGTGCGGCGCTGGGGCCAGGCGCTCGTGCTGGCGGCCGAGCTGCCCGACACGATCGAGCGGCTCTATGCGCATTTCCTGCACACGCCCGCCTCGGTGACGCGCTACGCCGCGATCCTGCGCGGCCTGCCGTGGAGTGTCTCGGCCCATGCCAAGGACATCTGGACCAGCGAGTCCTGGGACGTGCGCGAAAAGCTCGAGGACTGCGCCTGGCTGGTGACCTGCACCAGGGTCGGCCTGCAGCGCCTTCAGGAGTTGGCGCCGAACCCGGCGAAGCTGCGGCTGGTCTATCACGGGCTCGACTTCGCCCACCTGCCGCCGCCGCCGCCCTCGCGGCCGCCGCGCGACGGCTCGGATCCGGCGGACCCCGTCGTGATCCTGTCGGTCGGCCGCAAGGTCGAGAAGAAGGGCTATGAGGATCTCCTGAATGCGCTGGCATCGCTGCCGCCGACCCTGCACTGGCGCTTCGAACATGTCGGGGCGGGCGACCTTTCCGAGGCGCTGAAGGCGCAGGCCGCCACGCTCGGCCTCGCCGATCGCTGCCTCTGGCAGGGCGCCCAGCCGCAGAAGGCGGTGTTCGCGGCGCTGGCCCGCGCCGATCTGTTCGTGCTGGCGAGCAAGAGAGCCGCCGACGGCGATCAGGATGGGCTGCCGAACGTCCTGATGGAGGCCGCCCATCAGGGCCTGCCCCTTGTGTCGACCAAGGCCGCGGCCATCGGGGAGTTCGTCGAGGACGGCGAGACCGGTCTGCTGGTGCCGCCCGCGGCCCCGCGGGAACTGGGTCTTGCACTCGCTCGCATGATCGCCGACCCGGCGCTGCGGCAGAGGCTGGCAGAGCGCGCGGGCGAGGTCGTCCGCACGCGCTTCTCCTACGAAGCCGGCGTCGAATGGATCGCCTCGGCCCTGCAGGGCCGAACCGGCGAGAGCGCCGTCGGCGCCCGCGCCGCGGACTAGCCGTGCGGGTCCTGCTGCATACGCCGCTGAAGGCGCCCGACAGTCCCATACCGTCCGGCGATCGCGAGATGGCGCGCGGGCTGGTTCGCCTGCTCGAACGCCTCGGTCACGCGGTCGCGATGCCGCAAGCGAGCCGTGTCGCGCCCGGTGTGCCGCCGTTTGCCGCCCACCTGGCGCTGGAGCGGCGCGCGCGTGCCCAGGCGGCGCGGCTGATCGCGCGCTGGCGGGCGCTGCCCGCGCAGCATCCGGAGCGGTTCGATCTGTGGTTCACCTACCACTGCTACTATCGCAAGCCCGACTGGCTGGGACCGGCGGTGACGCAGGCGCTGGGCATCCCCTACGTGATCGTCGAGGCCTCGCATGCGCCGCGCCGTGCGCAGGGTCCGACACGGGCCGGCCATCGCGCCGTCGAGCGGGCACTGGCGGCGGCCGACCTCGTGCTGACGGTCAATCCGCGCGACAGGGCGGGCGTGAAGGCGCGGCTGCGGCCGGGCGCCCGCCAGCTCTGGCTGCCCCCGTTCATCGATGTCGCGCCCTTCCAGGTACCGCCGCGGCGTGACCCCGGCCAGCCGCCCCTGCTGCTCAGCGTCGGCATGATGCGCACGCGCGACAAGCTCGAGTCCTATCGCGTTCTGGCCCGCGCCTTCGCCCTGCTGGAGGACAAAGAGTGGCGCGCCCTGCTGGTGGGCGACGGTCCCGCCCGCGCCGAAATCGAGGCGTTGATGGCGCCCTTCGGTTCGCGCGTGCGCTTCGCCGGCGCCGTGCCGCATGGCGAGCTGCCTTCACTCTACGCGACCGCGGACCTTTACCTTTGGCCTGCGATCAACGAAGCCTACGGCATGGCCTTTCTCGAAGCCCAGGCGGCCGGCTTGCCCGTGGTCGCCGGCCGCACCGGCGGCGTCCCCGCGGTCGTGGCCGACCGTGTCACGGGATTGCTGACCCCGATCGGCGATGCGGCGTCCTTTGCCGCGGCCGTGGCGCGCTTGCTGGACGAGCCCGCGGAACGCGCCCGTCTTGGCGCCGCCGCCGCCCGGCGGGTGGCCGCGCATCACGACGAGCGTGCCGCCGCGCACGCGCTGGCAGCGGCGCTGGCGACCCTGCCGGGCGCCAAGAGATGAGGGCGGTGCCCTTCGCGCTGCTGCGCCACGCCCCGACCGTCTGGAATGCCGATGGTCGGCTGCAGGGCCTCACCGATACCTGTCTCAGCCCCGAAGGAGAGAGGGCGGCCCGGAGCTGGCGTCTGCCCGCGCCGGCCGACGGCTGGAAGCGGGTGAGCAGCCCGCTGCAGCGGGCCCGGCGCACCGCCGAACTCGTGCGCCCGTCGGTACCCGTCACCATCGATTCGCGGTTGCGCGAGATGAGCTTCGGCGTCTGGGAGGGGTTCACGGTGGCGGCGCTGCGCGCCACAGGCGGCGAGGCCTTCGCGGCAGCCGAAGCGGCCGGCCTCGACTTCCATCCGCCGGGCGGGGAATCGCCGCGCATGACCATGACCCGCCTGTCGCACTGGAGTTCGACGCTGACGGAGCCCGTGGTCGCGGTGTCGCACAAGGCCGCGATCCGCGCGCTGCTGGCGCTGGCCACCGGCTGGAACATGCTGGGGCGGCCGCCGCACAAGCTCGACTGGAAGTGCGCCCATTTCTTCGTCGCGCAGGACGAGGGACGCGTGACGGTCGAGCGCCTCAACGTGCCGCTCACGCCATGACCGCGCGCGTCTTCTTCTATGTGCAGCACCTGCTGGGCATCGGCCATCTGCGACGCGCCGCGACCCTGGCGCGCGCGCTGGCGGCCGGTGGCTTCGATGTCCTGCTGGTTTCGGGCGGCGCGCCGGTCGATGGGCTGGCGCTCGGCGGGGCGCGGCTTCATCAACTGCCGCCGGTGCGTGCCGCCGATGCGAGGCTGAAGGAGCTGGCACGGCTCGACGGTTCGCCGCTCGACGAGGCGTTTCGCGAGAGGCGTACGCGGCAACTGCTCGACCTGTTCGAGTCCGAGGCGCCCGACATCCTGCTCACCGAGCAGTTTCCCTTCGGCCGCACCCAGCTTCGCTTCGAGCTGCTGCCGTTGCTCGAGGCGGCCCAGGACCGGCCTTCCGCGCCGTGGATCGTCTCGTCGATTCGCGACGTGCTGCGCCGCACCGCCTCGCCGGCGCGCGTGGACGAGATGGTTCAGACCTTCGAAGCCTTCGACGCCGTGCTGGTCCATGCCGATCCGGCGCTGGTGCGGCTCGACGACAGTTTCCCCGCCTGGGCCGACATCCAGGCCCGCGCGCTCTACACGGGCTACGTTTCCGACTGCGACCCTGCCGCCGTTGCGGACCTTGCCGTCGGCAAGGGCGAGGTGATCGTCTCGGCCGGCGGCGGTGCCGTCGGTGCGCCTCTGCTGCAGGCCGCCCTTGCCGCCCGCCCCCTGACGGCACTGGCCGACCGCAGATGGCGCCTGCTCGTCGGACCGAACATGCCCGACGCGGAGCGCGCGGCGCTCGCGGCGTCGGCGGAGGGGGACATCATCGTCGAGCCGGTGCGCGCCGACTTCCCGTCGCTGCTGCGCAACGCGGCGCTGTCGATCTCGCAGGCGGGATACAACACCGTGGTCGAGACGCTGTGCCATGGCGACCGTGCCGTGCTGGTGCCGTTCGGAACGGCGCGCGAGACCGAGCAGGCGGACCGCGCCCGGGTTTTGGTCGAGCGGGGCATGGTGGCTTCCGTGGCGCCTGGAGATCTCACGCCCGAGACCCTTGCAGCGGCCATCGCACGAGCCTGGGCGGGACCTTCGATCCGCAGCTTCCCGCCGGTCGATGCGCGCGGAGCGGCCGCCACGGTCGCGGCGCTGAAACAGATGGTGGCCCCATGAGCGGTTGGCAGGCGCTTGCCGACGAGGCCGCGCGCTGGCGCGATGCGGGCCGTACGGCCGAGCTCTGGTGGCGCGACGACGACGCCATCGATGCCACGCCTTCGCTCGATCGCCTCGTCACCCTCGTTCGCGACACGCAAACGCCGCTCGCGCTCGCGGTGGTGCCGGCCCAGGCCACTCCGGCACTGGCAGCCCGCCTTGCCGATGAGCCGGACGTCGACGTGCTGCAGCACGGCTATGCCCATGCCAACCATGCGTTCGGGTCGGAAAAGAAGATCGAGCTCGGCGTGCAGCGTCCGGCCATGATGACCCTGGGCGAGCTCGCGACCGGATGGATGGCGCTGGAGAGCCTGTTCGGACCGCGCGCGCTCGCCGTCATGGTCCCGCCCTGGAACCGTATTGCGCCCGTGCTCGTGCCGACGCTGCCGGAGATCGGCTATCGCGGGCTCTCGACCTTCGGCCCGCGTGCGCGCGTCCATCCGGTGCGCGGCCTGTTGCAGGTCAATACCCATGTCGACCTCATCGACTGGAAGGGCGGCCGCGTGTTCGCGGGCGAACAAGCCACGCTCACGGGCCTCGTGGCGGCGCTGGCCCAGGCGCGCGCCGGCGGCGGCGAGCCGGTCGGCCTTCTCAGCCATCATCTTGCGATGGACGCCGGGGCGTGGGATTTCCTAAGCTCATTGTGGGAAAGAATGAAAATGCTGGAGAACATCCGCGTGCGTCCGGCGCGCGCGCTGTTCGGCCCATGATGCCGGTCGAGGGAGGGCGCAGTTGAATTCCGTCGAGCTGCGCTATCCGCAGCAGACGCTGGTGGCGGATTATCTGCGCGCCGCGGCCGGCGTGGTGCTCTGCGCAGCGCCGCTGCTGCTGCTCGACGTCAACCGCTGGCTGGGCGCCCTCTTGCTTGCAGGGTTCGGACTCTTCGCCCTCTTTCTGCTACGCACGGCACTGCGCCACCGGACGCGTTACGTTTTGAGCCCGCTTTCGCTGCGGGCCGAGGGTCCGGCGGGGGCCGTAGTGGACTGGAATCGGCTGGACAGGATGAAGCTCAGCTACTTCTCGACCAAGCGCGACCGGTCGGACGGTTGGATGCAGCTCGCGGTCGGCTCGAGCGGCGGCAGGCCGGTGAAGGTCGATTCCTCGCTCGAGGGCTTTCACGATATCGTCGCGCAGGCCGCCCAAGCTGCCGAAGCGACGGGGGTGGCGCTGGGCGACGCAACGCGCGCAAACTTGAGGTCCATGGGTATCGTGGTGGCGGATCAGGAAGAGACGGTATGAAGGATCTGCTGCGGGTCGAGGATCTGACGGTCGAGTTCGGCGTCCACGAGGGCGTGCTGCGCGCCGTCGACAAGGTCTCCTTCTCCATTCCGCCCGGTGGCACGGTGGCGCTGGTGGGCGAGTCGGGCTCGGGCAAGTCGGTCTGCAGCCAGGCGATCATGGGCCTGCTGCCGCGCACGGCGAAGATCGCCTCCGGCTCCATCCTGTTCCAGGATCCGCGCGTCAACCAGGGCGTCGTCGACATCGCCCGCATCGACCGCACCGGGCCTGAGATGCGGCGCATCCGCGGCGGCCAGATCTCGATCATCTTCCAGGAACCGATGACCTCGCTGTCGGCCCTCCACACGGTGGGCGACCAGATCGGCGAGGCCGTCGAACTGCATGGCGCGCAGCCCGGCGGTCCGCTGGGCGGCAAGGGCGGCGAAGGCGGCCGCAAGCTCAGCCGCGCCGAGATCGACGGGCTCACCACCGACATGCTGCGCATGGTGGGCTTCCCCGATCCCAAGCGGGCGCTGCGAACCTATCCCTTCGAACTGTCGGGCGGTCTGCGCCAGCGTGCGATGATCGCCATGGCGCTGGTCTGCCGGCCGGCGCTGCTGATTGCCGACGAGCCGACGACCGCGCTCGACGTCACCATCCAGGCCCAGATCCTGCGCCTCATCAAGGACCTGCAGAAGGAACTTGGGATGGCGCTCCTGATGATCACCCACGATCTCGGGGTGGTCGCCAACGTCGCCGACGACGTGGTCGTGATGTATCGCGGCAAGGTCGTCGAATCGGGCGACCTGCACGACATCTTCCGCGATCCTCAGCATCCCTACCTGAAGGCGCTGCTGCATGCGGTGCCGCGCTTCGACATGAAGCCCGGCGAGCGGCTGCAGCCGATTCGCGAGATCAAGGGCACGACCGGCCATCTGCTGAAGGAGAAGCCGGTCTCCAAGCCCACGGCGACCTTCAATCCCGACGCGCCGGTCCTCAAGGTGCGTCACGTCACCAAGACATTCCAGATCCGCAAGGCCGACACGCTGATGGAGCAGCTGATGGGCGGCGGCACGACCCGCACCATCCGCGCCGTCAACGACGTGAGCTTCGACGTCCTGCGCGGCGAATGCCTGGGACTCGTGGGCGAATCGGGCTGCGGCAAGACCACGCTCAGCAAGATGCTGATGCGCGGCATCTCCGCCGACGCCGGCCAGGGCGGCCGGGTCATCTTCGACGATTGGGGCCGCAAGATCGACGTGATGAGCCTCGAGGGCACGGAGCTCAACCGCTTCCGCACCAAGCTGCAGTTCATCTTCCAGGATCCGTTCGGCTCGCTCAATCCGCGCATGACGGTCTACGACATCCTGGTCGAGCCGCTGGTCATCCACGGCATCGGCGACGACGCCTATCGCCGCGAGATGGTGGCCGAGCTGATGGAAATGGTCGGCCTCGACCGCCGGCACCTGAGCCGCTACCCGCACTCCTTCTCCGGCGGCCAGCGCCAGCGAATCGGCATCGCGCGCGCGCTTGCGCTGCGGCCCGACATGGTGATCTGCGACGAGCCGGTCTCGGCACTCGACGTGTCGATCCAGGCGCAGATCCTGAACCTGCTCAAGGACCTGCAGAAGCAGCTCGGCCTCACCTACCTGTTCATCAGCCACAATCTCGCGGTGGTCGACTACATCGCCGACCGCATCGCCGTGATGTGCGCCGGGCGCCTGGTCGAACTCGCGCCGGCGGGCGAGCTGTTCAAGAATCCCATGCATCCCTACACCAAGGCCCTTCTTTCGGCGGTGCCGATGCCCGATCCCGACGCCCGCCTCGACCTCGGCGCGCTGATGGAGGGCAAGGCGTCCGATCCCACCGTCTGGCCCGAGCCGTTCCGCGACGACGGCAAGACGCCGCTCCTGTGGACCGAGGCCGAGCCGGGCCATTTCGTGCGCGTCTCGCGATCGGCCGGGCAACTCGCCGGGCGAGAGGTGGTCTGACATGCTGCACTTCATTGCCCGCCGCGTTCTGCTGATGATCCCGACGCTGTTCGTGATCAGCGCCCTCGTCTATTTCATCATCGACCTGCCGCCCGGGGACTGCGTCACCTCGCAGATCGAGGAACTGCTGGCCCGCGGCGATCCCGACGCCCACCAGCGCGCCGACGAGCTGCGCCAGCTCTACGGCCTCAATCTTCCGCTGTGGCACCGCTACCTGGATTGGGTCGCCGGCATCTTCCGCTGGGACTTCGGCCTGTCCTGCCAGGACACGGTGCCGGTCGCCGACCTGATCAGCGAACGCATGATGCTCACCATCATCATGGAAACCTGCACGATCGTCTTCATCTGGGTCGTGTCGTTCGTCATCGGCGTCTACGCCGCCACCCATCAGTACAAATGGGGCGACTATGTCGCCTCGTTCATCGGCTTCATCGGCCTGTCGATCCCGAACTTCCTGCTGGCGCTGGTGCTGCTCTATGTCGGCAAGGTCTATTTCGGCCTGTCGATCGGCGGCCTGATGGACCCGGAGTACATCGACAAGCCGCTGAGCTGGGGCAAGATCGTGTCGGTGATGGAGCACCTGATCATCCCGGTCGTCGTGATCGGCATGTCGGGCACCGCCGGCATGATCCGGCGGCTGCGCGCCAACCTGCTCGACGAGCTGCAGAAGCAGTATGTCGTCACCGGCCGGGCCAAGGGCCTGCCGCCGATGAGGCTGCTGGTGAAGTATCCGCTTCGCCACGCCATCAACCCGTTCGTCGCCGACATCGGCGGCCTGCTGCCCGACGTCATCTCGGGATCGGTCATCGTCTCGGTGGTGCTGTCGCTGCCGACCACGGGCCCGATGCTGCTGAGCGCGCTCAAGACCCAGGACGTCAACCTCGCCGCCACCTTCCTGCTGTTCGTGGCGGTGCTCACCGTCATCGGCATGCTGATCTCCGATCTGGCGCTCGCCGCGCTCGATCCGCGCATCCGCTTCGGCGCAACGTCGGAAAAGTGAGGGTGCCATGACCGACACGACGCCCTCAGGCATCCCCCCCGAAGCCCCCCGACGCGCGCCGCATTTCGTCTCGAAGGAGACGTGGGACCCCTACGTCGCCGACAAGCTGACCGCCGAGCAGGAACGCTACTACATGGCGGGCCAGTGGAAGCTGATGTGGTGGCGCTTCCGCCGCCACAAGCCGGCCGTCGTCTCCATGATCTTCCTGCTGCTGATGTATTTCTCGACCATCATCAGCGAGTGGATTGCGCCCTACGACCTGCACACCAGGCATTCGCGCTATATCTTCGCGGCGCCGCAAGGCGTCCATCTGTTCCATGAGGGCTCCTTCCTCGGGCCGTTCGTCTACGGCCTGAAGATGGAGCGCGATCCGGCCACCCTGCAGCGCGTCTACTCGGCCGACACGAGCAAGCCGCAGCAACTCCGCTTCTTCTGCATGGGCGAGAGCTACGAGTTCTGGGGCCTGATCGAGGGCCGCTTCCATTTCGTCTGCCCCCCGGAGGACGGGACCTTCTTCCTGCTCGGGACCGACCGATTGGGAAGGGACATGTTCAGTCGCATCGTCTACGCCGCCCGAATCTCCCTCACCATCGGCGTCATCGGCATCGCGCTGTCCTTCACGCTGGCCTTGGTCCTGGGCGGACTGGCCGGCTATTACGGCGGCTGGATCGACAGTGTCGTCCAGCGGCTGACCGAGATCATCAAGAGCTTCCCGCACCTTCCGCTGTGGCTTGCCCTGTCGGCGGCGCTGCCGGTCACCTGGTCGCCGCTGCTGGTCTATTTCGGCATCACCATCATCCTGGCGCTGCTCGACTGGCCGGGCCTGGGACGCGCCGTGCGCTCCAAGCTCCTGTCGCTGCGCGAGGAGGATTACGCGGCGGCGGCCCAGATGATGGGCGCCAAGCCCGCCCGCATCATCGGCCGCCACCTGCTGCCGGGCTTCATGAGCCACCTGATTGCCTCGGCCACCCTGTCGATCCCGTCGATGATCCTGGCCGAGACGGCTTTGTCGTTCCTCGGCCTCGGTTTGCGTCCTCCCATTACGTCGTGGGGCGTGCTGCTGAACGAGGCGACGGACATCAATGTGGTGGCGGTGAACTGGTGGCTGATGCTGCCGGTGGTGCCGGTCATTCTCGTGATCCTGGCGTATCAGTTCATGGGCGATGGGATGAGGGACGCTGCTGACCCTTACGCGTAGGCGCATGCGCCTACGCGTAAGGGTCGGCGGGCGGCAGGGCCTGTAATCAGGCCCGGGAGCCCGCACGGCTCAGAACGGATGAGGGTGCCGAAACACCCTCAAATCCTTGAAATCCTTATCTATTCTGCACGGTGCAGGCTCTCGGGCCTTCGTCGCTGCGCGCCTGCAGGCCCTGTCGCCTGCCGGCCTCGCCCCACTGCGTGGGGCGAGGCCTAAATACCCCGATTTTGCCCCATTTGGGCCTAGCGACGGTCACGACGGGCTTCCATTTAGGTTGGGTATCTCCCCCGAACGTGGTCCCCCCAAAGCCACGTTCTAGCCTCCTCGGAGGCGCTCAGGCCGCCATCTCACCTCCCCCGAGATGGCGGCCTTTTTCTTTGCCCGCGGGCGGCAGGCCCCCCCGCCCGCATGGTAGGAGGGCGCCCCATGGTGCCTCCGCTCCTCGAAGTGACCGGCCTGTCCTGCCGCCGCGGCGGCCGGCTGGTGTTCGACCGCCTGTCCTTCGGGCTGGGCGCGGGCGAACTGCTGGCGCTGACCGGGCGCAACGGCAGCGGCAAGACCAGCCTGCTGCGCGCCCTGGCCGGGCTGACGCCGCCCGCGGCCGGGACGGTCTCCTGGCGCGGCGTCGACGTCGCCGAGGACCCCGAAACCTGGCGCGGCCGGCTGGCCTGGCTCGGCCATCTCGAGGGGCTGAAGGGCGATCTCACGGTGGTCGAGAATCTTCTGGTGGCGGAGCGGCTGCGCGGCGGCGAGGCCGGCGACCGGCTGGACGGCGCCCTGGTTGCCTTCGATCTCGCGGGCCTGGCCGTGCGGGAGGTGCGCACCCTGTCGGCGGGCCAGCGTCGGCGCACGGCGCTGGCCCGGGTGGTGCTGTCCCAGGCGCCGCTCTGGCTGCTCGACGAGCCGCTGAACGCGCTCGACGCGCCGGCCCAGGCGGCCTTCCGGACGGCGCTGCAGATCCACCTTGCGGCCGGCGGTCTCGCCATCGCCGCGACCCATGCCGAGCTGGGCATCGAGGGACGCTCGCTCGAACTCAGTCCGGCAAGATCAAACACCTCTCCTCCTGGCGGGGGAGAGGAATATGAAGGTCGAGCAGGATGAGCGGCTTCACGACGCTTCTCGCGCGCGACCTGCGCCTGGTGCTGCGGCGGCCGGGCGATGTCGGCGTGGTGCTGGCCTTCTTCGTCGTGGCGACCGTGCTGTTCCCGCTGGGCATCGGCCCCGAGACCAACGTGCTGGCACGCATCGCCGCCGGCGTCCTGTGGTGCGCCGCTTTGTTCGCGGCGCTCCTGTCGCTGGAGCGGCTGTTCGCCGCCGACTACGAGGACGGCACGCTCGACCTGCTGCTGCTGGCGCCGTGGCCGCTCGAGCTGGCGGCGCTGGCCAAATGCCTGGCTCACTGGATCGTGACCGGCCTGCCGCTCAGCCTGCTGGCGCCCGTGTTGGGCATCGCCTTCGGCCTCGACGGGCCTGCCCTGCTAGCGCTGGGCGCGACCCTGCTGGTCGGGACCCCCACTTTGTCGTTGATCGGCGGGCTCGCGGCGGCCCTCACGCTGGGCGCGCGCAAATCCGGCGCGCTGCTGGCGCTGCTCGCGCTGCCGCTCTGCGTGCCGACCCTGATCTTCGGCGCCGGTGCGATCGAGACGCTGGCGGCGGGTGACGGCATCGTGACACATGTCGCGATCCTCGCCGCTCTTGCATTGGTCGCCCTGGCCACGACGCCTTGGGCGATTGCCGCAGCCTTGCGGCAAGCCGGCGAATAGGGAGGATGGGGCCGATGGCCGACCTGCATTTTCTCGCCAATCCTGCGCGTTTCCGCCGCTTCAGCCAGCGCGTGCTGCCGGGCCTCGGCTTCGCCACGGTGCTGATGATCGCGGTGGGCTTCTACATGGCCTTCTTCGTGGCGCCGGAGGACTACCAGCAGGGCAAGACGGTGCGAATCATGTTCCTGCACGTGCCGTCGGCCTGGCTGTCGATGGCCGGCTACGCGCTGCTGGCCGCGCTCGGCGCCTCGCTGCTGGTGTGGCGCCATCCGCTGGCGGCGCTGATGGCGCGCGCGGCGGCGCCGGTGGGCGCCAGCTTCGCGGCGGTGTGCCTGCTCACCGGCTCGCTGTGGGGCCGGCCGATGTGGGGCACCTACTGGGTGTGGGACGCGCGGCTCACCTCGATGCTGCTGCTGTTCTTCCTCTATCTCGGCCACATCGCGCTCAGCCGTGCCTACGATTCGCCCGAGCGCGGCGATCGCGCGGCCGCCATCCTGGCGCTGATCGGCGTCATCAACCTGCCGATCATCAAGTTCTCGGTCGACTGGTGGAACACGCTGCACCAGCCGGCCTCCATCACGCGGCTCGACGCGCCGGCGATCCACAATTCGATCCTGGTGCCGCTGCTCTGGATGGCGGTCTCGCTGCTCTTCCTGTTCGTCTACCTGGTGCTGCTGCGCACCGAGACCGAGATCGACCGCCGCCGCCTCGAGAATGCCGAGGCCACGGCATGAGCAACCACGCGGTCTATATCCTGGGCGCCTATCTCGCCGCCGCCGTCATCTTGGGCGGCCTGGTGATCGCCTCGCTGGGTGCGCGCCGGCGGGTGCGGCGCGAGCTGGCGGCGCGCGGGCTGGAGCGGCGCCGATGACACCGAAGCGCCGCCGTCTGTGGTTGCTGCTGGGATCGCTGACAACGCTCGGCGTCGCCGCCGCGCTCGTGCTCACGGCACTGAACGACAACCTCGTCTTCTTCTATTCGCCGACCCAGGTCGCCGAGAAGAGCCTCGGCCCCGACCGCCGCTTCCGCCTGGGCGGCCTGGTCGAGCAGGGCAGCGTCCAGAAGGACGGCCAGACCGTGCGCTTCACCGTCACCGACACGCACAAGACGGTGAAGGTCACCTATCGCGGCATCCTGCCCGACCTGTTCCGCGAGGGTCAGGGCGTGATCGCCGAGGGCTCGATCGGCCCCGACGGCGTCTTCACGGCGCGCGAGATTCTCGCGAAGCATGACGAGAATTACATGCCTCCCGAAGTCGCGAAGGCGCTCAAAGAGTCAGGTCAATGGAAAGACAAGAAGTGACCGGTGGTGCGAACCCCCTCACCCAGCCTCTCCCCCAAGGGGGAGAGGAGCATGAGGAGAGGCGCCTCCTTCTTCCTCCTCTCCCCCGTGAGGGGGAGAGGCTGGGTGAGGGGGCGTCTTGATACCGGAGCTTGGTCATTTCGCGTTGATCCTCGCGCTGGCCGTTGCGCTGGTGCAGGGAACGCTGCCCTTGATCGGCGCCAGCAGAGGTGACCTGCGTCTGATGGCCCTCGGTCGCACGGCGGCGCTGACGCAGGCGTTCCTCGTGCTGCTGGCGTTCGGCGCGCTGACGCAGGCCTATGTCACGTCGGACTTCTCCGTCCTCAACGTCGTCGACAATTCGCATTCGGCCAAGCCGCTGCTCTACAAGATCAGCGGCGTGTGGGGGAACCACGAAGGCTCGATGCTGCTGTGGGCGTTAATCCTCGCGCTGTTCGGCGCGGCGGTCGCGATCTTCGGCAACAACCTGCCCGACACGTTGCGCAGCCGCGTGCTGGCCATCCAGGCGCTGATCGGGGTGGGCTTCCTGGCCTTCCTGCTCTTCACCTCCAACCCGTTCCAGCGCGTGTTCCCGGCGCCGCCCGACGGCAACGGACTCAACCCGCTGCTGCAGGATCCCGGCCTCGCCTTTCACCCGCCGCTGCTCTACCTCGGCTATGTCGGCTTCTCGGTGACCTATGCCTTCGCCGTCGCCGCGCTGCTCGAAGGTCGCGTCGATGCCGCCTGGGCGCGCTGGGTGCGGCCGTGGGCGCTGGCGGCCTGGTGCTTCCTGACGCTGGGCATCGCGCTGGGTTCGTGGTGGGCCTATTACATCCTGGGCTGGGGCGGCTTCTGGTTCTGGGATCCCGTCGAGAACGCCTCGCTGATGCCGTGGCTGGCCGGCACCGCGCTGCTGCACTCCGCCATCGTCGTCGAGAAGCGCGACGCGCTGAAAAGCTGGACGGTGCTGCTGGCGCTGCTCGCCTTCTCGCTGTCGCTGCTCGGCACCTTCCTGGTGCGCTCGGGCGTGCTCACCTCGGTGCATGCCTTCGCGCAGGATCCGGCGCGCGGCATGTTCATCCTGGCCTTCCTGCTGTTCGTCACCGGCGGCGGCCTGGCGCTCTATGCCTGGCGCGCGCCGCAGCTGCAGGGCGGCGGCCTGTTCCAGCCGGTCAGCCGCGAGGGCGCGCTGATCCTGAACAACCTGCTGCTGTGCACGCTGGCGGCCACGGTGCTGCTGGGCACGCTCTATCCGCTGTTCCTCGACCTGCTGACCGGCAACAAGGTCTCGGTCGGCCCGCCCTTCTTCAATGCCACCTTCGTGCCGCTCTGCGCGCCGCTGTTCGCCGCGCTCTGCGTCGGCCCGTTCCTCGGCTGGAAGCGCGCTGAACTCTGGCCGGCGCTGATGCGCCTGCGCGTGGCGCTCGTGGTGTCGCTGGCCGCCATCGTCGTCGCGATGACGATGATCGACAGCCGTTCGACGCTCGCAGCGCTGGCCTTCGGCTTCGGCGTCTGGCTGATCGTCGGCAGCCTCGCGTCTCTGACCGACCGCGTGCGCAGCGGCACCCTGCGCACCCTCCCGCGCTCGACCCTGGGCATGGTGTTCAGCCACGCGTCGCTCGGCGTCGTCGTGCTGGGCTCGGTCGCGACCTCGTCGTGGAACACCGAGCTGATGCACACGATGAAGCCCGGCGACCGTATCGACTTCGCGGGCTACAACGTGCAGCTCGAGCGCATGGACGAGGTGCGCGGCCCCAACTACATCGCCGAGCGCGCGACCTTGAACGTCAGCGTCGGCGGCAAGCCCTACACGGTGCTGCAGCCCGAGCGCCGGCTGTTCACCGTGCAGCGTCGACAGGTCGCCGAGACGGCGATCCAGACCAACCTGCTGCGCGACTTCTACGCCACCTTGGGCGAGGGCAGCCCGCAACAGGGCTGGGTGATCCGCCTCTACCTCAACCCGCTGGCGCCGTGGATCTGGCTGGGCGCGGCGCTGTGCGCGCTGGGCGGCTTCGTCTCGCTGTCGGACCGCCGGCTGCGCATCGGCGCGCCGTCGCGGCGGCCCGCGCTTCAGCCGGCCGAATAGATGCGCCGCCTCCTCTTCATCCTGCCGCTGCTGACGCTCGCGCTGATGGCGGGCTTCTTCGCCTGGTCGCTGACCAGCGGCCGCGACCCCGCCTCGATCGGCTCGGTGGTGGTGGGCCGCCCGGCGCCGAAGCTCGACCTGCCGGCGCTGCGCCCAGGCGAGCCGTCGCTCACCGACGCCGACCTGCGCACCGGCAAGCCGGTGATCGTGAATTTCTTCGCGAGCTGGTGCACACCCTGCCTGGCCGAGCATCCGCTGTTCACGCGGCTCAGCGAGCGCGAGGGCGCGACGATCGTGGGCATCGCCTGGAAGAACAAGCGCGACGACGCGCTGCCCTGGCTGAAGCGGCTGGGCGATCCGTTCAAGCTCGCGGGCCTCGACCTCGACGGCAAGACCGGCCTCGACTGGGGCCTGAGCGGCGTGCCCGAGACCTACCTGATCGACGGCGCCGGCATCGTGCGCCGGCATTATCGCGGCCCCATCACCGAGCGCGATCTGAACGAGACGATCCTGCCGTTCCTCAAGGGGACGGTGAAGTGATCGGCGCCCGTCTTTTCATGTTCCTCTCCCCCTTGGGGGAGAGGTTAGGTGAGGGGGTGCGTCGCCCCCTCACCCTGCCTCTCCCCCTAGCGGGGGAGAGGAGCTTGAAGGCGTTATGCTGCGTCTTGCTTCTGCTGCTCACCCTCCCCGCCCTCGCCGTCGAGCCGTCCGAAGTCCTGCCCGACCCCGCGCTCGAAACCCGTGCCCGCGAGATCGGGCGGGCGTTGCGTTGCGTCGTCTGCCAGAACCAGTCGATCGACGATTCCTCGGCCGAGGTGGCGCATGACATGCGGCGCGCCGTGCGCGAGCGGCTCGTCGCCGGCGACAGCAACGCCGACGTCTTCGCCTACATGGTCGCGCGCTACGGCGACTACGTGCTGCTGAAGCCGCCCTTCAAGGCCGGCACCCTGATCCTGTGGCTGGGCGCGCCGCTGCTGCTGCTGGTGGCCGGTGCAGCCCTCCTGCTCGCCGCACGCCGCCGCCGGCACACACCCATTGCCGCGCCCAAACCGCTCGACGAGGAGGAGCGCCGCCGCCTCGACGCGCTCCTGAAGGGCTGACGGCCATGCTCGAATTCCTGCTGGCGCTGCTCACCACCGCGACCGTCGCCGCCCTTCTCTGGCCGCTGCTGCGCATGCGCCTGCCCGCGCGCGACCGGCTCTCGGGCGAACTGGCGATCTACCGCGACCAGCTGGCCGAGCTGGAGCGCGAGCGCGAAGCCGGGACGCTCAAGCCCGCCGACGCCGCCGCCGCCCGCACCGAGATCGAGCGCCGCATGCTGGCCGCCGGCGATGCCGCCACGGGCAGCGCCAAGGCCACGGGCAGCGCCAAAGCCGCCACCACTTCCGACGCGGTGCAGAAGTGGCTGCCGCCCGCGCTCTCGCTGTTCGTGCCGCTGCTGGCGCTCGGCCTCTACCTGCAGACCGGCCGCCCCGGCCTGCCCGCCGCCCCCTTCGCGGACAGGGGAACCGAACATCCCGCCCCGTCGCGCCAGATTGACGTCGCCGGCCTGCTGGCCGAAGCGCGCGCCCGCCTGGCGCAGGACCCCAACGACGCCGAGGCGCTGGCGGCGCTGGGCGAAGGCCTGACCCTGGAGGCCGGCGGCACCGTCACGCAACCGGCGCTGGAGGCGCTGCAGCGGGCGCTGAAGACGCGGCCCGACGACGCGCGCATCCTCTACTATCTCGGCCTGCACGAGGCGCAGAGCGGCGACTCGAAGGCCGCGATCGCCCGCTGGCGCGACCTCGAGGCCGCCAGCCCGCCCGACGCGCCCTGGCTGCCGATGCTGCGCGCCGAGATCGCGCGCGTGGCCAAGGCCGCCGGCCTCTCAGTGCCGCCGGCCGCGCCACCGCCCGCCCCATCAACGCAGTCCCCGCAATCCACCACGCCGCAGCCCAGCCGCGAGCAGCAGGAGGCGATGGCCCAGCTCACGCCGGAGCAGCGCCAGCAGGCGATCCGCTCCATGGTCGAGGGGCTGGCCGCGCGCCTCGCCGACGCGCCGCAGGACCGCGCCGGCTGGCTGCGCCTGGCCAATGCCTGGAAGGTGCTGGGCGAGAACGCCAACGCCGCCGACGCCTACGGCCGCGCCGACACGCTGGCCCCCGTCGACGCGCGCATCCTGGCCGACTGGGCCGAGGCGCATGTGCGCCAGCTCGCCCCCGGCGCCGTGCCTTCAGCGCAGGCCGTCGCCGTGCTGGAGCGGCTGGAGAAGGCCGAGCCGCGCAACGCGCTGGCCCTGTTCTACCTGGGCGTCGCCGCCGAAGCCGCGGGCAACAAGCCGGCGGCGCTGCAGCGCTGGAAGACGCTGCTGGCCCTGCTGCCGGCGGATGCACCGATCCGCGGGATGCTGGAGGAGCGGATCAAGGCGGCGGGGGGGTGAGGGCGACTTGGAGGCTGCGATAGTAATTGCTCTGGCCCGAGGAATGCCGAGCATGAGCAAGTCGTTGGGTTGACTGGTGCCCAGATCGAAGCTGTGAAGCTCGACCTAAGGGCCGAATATTGATCGGAATTGGGGGACTCCCTATTACTTCGACACCCAAAAACGACAGTTTTAGGAAGAAGACCCCAGCGGACGCTATGCGTCCCAAAGGATGGTGATTGGTGGTCAAGTTCTACTACTGGGGCGATGGCGCTCATGCCGAGCCGAAGCTTCTGTCCGATTTGGCAGCGACTAACGTGTTAAAGGTAGACGACGCCGCGTCGATCGATGAGGATTGCCCCCCAGCATCTTCCTTTGGGTGGATCATGTAGTGCCCCGCTAGGAGTACGAATCTTGTACATTTGGTTTTTTCTGAAACCCTGAGCACTGAACGGCACCGATCGCCACGGCCCGCGTTCATCGCTATCTGGATTCGAATAGCCGGCATTGGTGTCTGGCAAAAGATTTCGGGTTTCTTTCCACTTCAGGGGTCCGTTCATTGCGTACAGGAGAATGTGATCATGCGCCGACCCGATCGCCGCTCGATTCTCTCTAGACGTGCGCTTCTGCCAAACAATATTCGAAACGAATCGGGATCTTCCGAAAACCTCGTCCATGATGACTTTCAGATAGTGCCCCTCGTTGTCGTCGATTGACACCCAAATTGATCCATCTTCGGCAAGTAGTTCACGTAAGAGTTCGAGCCGTGGCCACATCATCGCTAGCCACTTGGTGTGCTCTAGATTGTCGTCATAGTGCTCGAATGCGGACTTTGTATTGTATGGAGGGTCAATGTAGATGCACTTCACGCGACCGGCGTAAAATGGCAATAGCGCCTTGAGCGCCTCGAGATTGTCGCCGTGGATCAACATATTGCCGGCATTGAGGTCACCGCTCCCCAACGCAGGGATTTCCTCAAGCAATCGATAAGGCACGCCTTTCGCTGCTTGGATGTCTTGATCTCTTGTCAACCAATGGAGTGTCGGCATCAGTTATATTACTAGCCGATTTATCGTGGCTGAGGGTTTTGATTTGTCGTTTTTCCCACTGTCACTTGCTCTCATTACCTCCCAGGCAATCGCCGCCTCGCCTGTGCTGGCCTATCTCCCGCGTGGATCAACCATCCGCAGGAGGAAGCCATGTCCCATCCCACCACCACGCCGGACGCCGTCGTCGAGGCCTACGTCGCCACCTGGAACGAGACCGATCCCGCGCGCCGCCGCGCCGCCCTTGCGGCGGCCTGGACCGAGACGGGGATCTACCGCGATCCGGTGATGGCGGGCGACGGGCCGGCCGGGATCGACGCCATGCTGGCGGGCGTGCAGGCGAAGTTCCCGGGCTTCGTGCTCAAGCGCACCTCGAAGGTCGACGCGCACGGTGGTTCCCTGGGCGGTCCCTCGGGCGGTCCCTCTGGCAGCTCAGGGGGGCTCTATCTGCGCTTCACCTGGTCGCTGGGTCCGGCCGACAGGCCCGCGGTCGTCGAGGGTGTCGATTTCTGCACCCTGGCGCCGGACGGGCGGCTGGCGTCGGTGGTCGGGTTCATCGACAAGATGCCGGGGTGAGGCGGCGCGCGGCGGGTGCCGTCGAGGGCGCGTAAACGAAATAACCGAAATAAACGAAACAACTGAAACCAATGTCGCACCCCTAAGTGCGACTCGGTCGCAATTGTCTGTTTCCCGTCGTCCCGGGGCCGGGGTTACCCCGCCCGAACCGGAGTGGAGGCCCCCGTCCCCACCTCATCCTGAGGAGGCCACCCCTCGAATGCCTCGGGGTAAACTCGTGGCCGTCTCGAAGGATGGGCAACACACGCGGTGCTCGTTCCCATCCTTCGAGACGCGGTCCTGGGGACCGCTCCTCAGGATGAGGTCTGTGCTCGGAGCCGGGCGATTCGATCTCGCCCGGCAGTTCTTCCTAGGCCGCCTTCCGGCCTTCTGAGGCCGGCTCTTGCACCTCGACCGGCTCACTCCGGATCAGGTGGTCGAACGCCGACAGCGCGGCCTTGGCGCCCTCGCCCATGGCGATGACGATCTGCTTGTAGGGCACGGTCGTCGCATCGCCGGCGGCGAAGATGCCGGGGACCGAGGTCTGGCCGCGTGCGTCGATCTCGATCTCGCCGCGCGGGCTGAGCTCGATCGCGCCCTTCAGCCACTCGGTGTTGGGCACCAGGCCGATCTGCACGAAGATGCCCTCGAGCTCGATCGTCCTGGGCTCACCGGTGGTGCGGTCCTTGTAGGCGAGGCCGGTCACCTTGGCGCCGTCGCCGTGCACCTCGGTCGACTGCGCCGAGACGATCACCGTGGCGTTGGGCAGCGAGCGGAGCTTGGCCTGCAGCACCGCGTCGGCGCGCAGCTGGCCGTCGAACTCGATCAGGGTGACGTGGCTCACCAGGCCCGCGAGGTCGATCGCCGCCTCGACGCCGGAATTGCCGCCGCCGATCACCGCCACCCGCTTGCCCTTGAACAGCGGGCCGTCGCAGTGCGGGCAGTAGGCCACGCCCTTGTTGCGATACTCGGCCTCGCCGGGGACGTTCATCTGCCGCCAGCGCGCGCCGGGCGAGAGCACGATGGTCTTGGCCTTCAGGGTGGCGCCATTCTGCAGCTCGACCGTGGCCAGGCCGCCCGGCGTCGCGGCCGGGACCAGCTTGGTGGCGGTCTGCAGGTCCATCACGTCGACCTCGTAGTCCTTCACATGCGCGGCCAGCTCGGCGGCCATCTTGGGGCCCTCGGTGTGGGAGACCGAGATGAAGTTCTCGATGCCCATCGTGTCCAGCACCTGGCCGCCGAACCGCTCGGCGGCGATGCCGGTGCGGATGCCTTTTCGCGCCGCGTAGATGGCTGCAGCGGCACCGGCGGGACCGCCGCCGACCACCAGCACGTCGTAGGGCTTCTTGGCCGCGATCTCCTCGGCCGCGCGTTCCGTCGCGCCGGTGTCGAGCTTGGCCAGGATCTGCTCCAGGCTCATTCGGCCCTGGCCGAACGGCAGGCTGTTGAGGAAGATCGACGGGACGGCCATCACGCCGCGCTTCTCGACCTCGTCCTGGAACAGGGCGCCGTCGATCGCCGTGTGGCGGATGCGCGGGTTCAGCACGCTCATCAGGTTCAGCGCCTGCACCACGTCGGGGCAGTTCTGGCACGACAGCGAGAAATAGGTCTCGAACGTGTAGTCGCCGTCGAGGCCCTTCACCCGCTCGATCGTGTCCTGCGCTTCCTTGCTCGGGTGGCCGCCGACCTGCAGCAGCGCCAGCACCAGCGAGGTGAATTCATGGCCCATCGGGATGCCGGCGAAGCGGACCGAGATGTCGGTGCCGGGCCGCACGATGGCGAAGGAGGGCTTGCGCATGTCCTCGTCGGCCTCGGCGAAGGTCACCTTGTCCGAGAGGCTGGCGATCTCCTGCAGCAGCTCCTTCAGCTCGACCGACTTGGGGCCGTCGTCGAGCGACGCCACCAGCTCGACCGGCAAGGTCAGGCGCTCGAGATAGCCCTTCAACTGCGTCTTGAGGTTGGCGTCCAACATGGGAGGTACTCCTTGAAACACTTCCACCGCTACTTCCCCCCTCACCCAGCCTCTCCCCCCGATGGGGGAGAGGAGGAAGAGGAGGCCGTCTTCAGGTTCCTCACCCCCGTTAGGGGGAGAGGTTAGGTGAGGGGGCGTCTCGCGGTGCCTCCTCACCCAGCTCCTTAGATCTTGCCGACCAGGTCGAGGCTGGGGGCGAGGGTCTTCTCGCCTTCCTTCCAGGCGGCCGGGCAGACTTCGCCGGGATGCGAGGCGACGTACTGGGCCGCCTTGACCTTGCGCAGCAGCTCCGAGGCGTCGCGGCCGATGCCGCCGGCGGTGATCTCGACGATCTGGATCTTGCCGTCCGGGTCGACCACGAAGGTGCCGCGATCGGCCAGGCCCGCTTCCTCGATCATCACGCCGAAGTTGCGGGTGATGGCGCCGGTCGGGTCGCCGACCATGACGTACTCGATCTTCTTGATGGCTTCCGACGTGTCGTGCCACGCCTTGTGGCTGAAGTGCGTGTCGGTCGAGACGCTGTAGATCTCGACGCCCAGCTTCTTGAACTCGGCGTAGTTGGTCGCCAGATCCTCGAGCTCGGTCGGGCACACGAAGGTGAAGTCGGCCGGGTAGAAGAAGACGACCGACCACTTGCCCTTGCCCTTCAGGTCGGCGTCGGTCACGTCGATGAACTTGCCCTTCTGGAAGGCGGTGGCCTTGAACGGCTTGATCTCGGTGTTGATGAGGGACATTGGCTTGAAACTCCTTGGTTAACGCTTGGCACCCGTTACTTAGGGGCATTCTAAGATCGTTTAAAGCGCAAAATACCGAATTGAATAATCGCAAAAAGCGATTATATGCCCAGCATGAAACCTATCCCGACACTGCGACAGCTCCGCTACCTGGTGGCGGTGGTGGATCGCTGTCACTTCGGGCAGGCGGCGGCGGCCTGCAACGTCAGCCAGTCGACGCTCAGCGCCAGCATCCAGGAGCTGGAAGAGCTTTTGGGGGCGCCGCTGCTGGAGCGGACCAAGCGCTCGGTCGTGCCGACGGCGCTGGGCCGCAAGGTCGCCGACCGCGCCCGCGCCCTGCTGAAGGGCGCCGAGGATCTGATGGACGCAGGCCTGGCGGCGCGCGATCCGCTGTCGGGGCCGCTGCATCTCGGCGTCATCCCGACCATCGGCCCGTTCCTGCTGCCGCGCGCCATGCCGCGCCTGCGCGAGAGCTTCCCCAAGCTGCAGCTCTACCTGCGCGAGGACCAGACCGCGCGCCTGCTGGAGCGGCTGGACTCGGGCAATCTCGACGCCGTGTTGCTGGCCCTGCCCTATGCGCTGGGCGACCTCGAGGTGATGGATCTCGGCGAGGACCGGTTCTCGATCGTCCAGCCCGCGGGCCATACCCCGGCGGCCAGCATCGCCGACGAGAACCTGTTGCTGCTGGAGGACGGCCACTGCCTGCGCGAGCAGGCGCTGGCGGCCTGCGAACTCGAAGGCGCGCGGCGCAACGCCGGCTTCAACGGCACGAGCCTGCACACTTTGGCGCAGATGGTGGCGAACGGCCTAGGCGTCACCCTGATGCCGCAGATGGCGCTGGACGCCGGCATCCTGCGCGGCCTCGACGTGACGGTGCGGCCGCTGACGGGCGCGGTCCCGCATCGCCGCATCGGTCTCGTGTGGCGCCGCTCGTCCGCGCGCACGGAAACCTTCCACGCGCTGGGCGACGCGCTGAAGGATGAACTCGCGATGTAATGAGGAAGGAGCAGGTCAGGTCTGCAGGATTGACTCGGCAGCACCCACAGGCGGTCGTGCTACTTCGAATCCGCAGAGATTAAAGGCCTGTGCGCCCGACCGCGGATCTCGCGGTCGGGCTCTTTTTTGTCCAGGCGCTGCCGCCGTTACGGCTGCTGACTCGGGGCGGGATTCATCGGTTCCGGCGTCGGCGTGGCCGGGATCGGCGCCACCCGCGGCACCGTCGGGGTCCGCGTCTCGTTGGTCTGCGAATTGATGGTCGCAGGGTCAGGGTTGCGAGCCAGATCGGTTCGCTCCGGGCGATGGCCCGAGAAGAACATCAGGCCTGCTGCCGCCACGATCGCGGCCACCACGCCCACCACCAGATAGAGTCCTCGGCTCGGGGAGCGGGGCTCGAAAGCCACGTCCTCATAAGCAGGTTTGTCGAGCTTGGGGTCATAGTCGCTCATCGCCCCTTACTCCTGAGGCGCCGCCGGCGTCGTGGCCGGAGCCGGGGTTGCCGGGCGGGCGGGAAGCGGGATGGCCGCCGGTCGGTCGGCGTCCGGCGTAGCGGAAGGCGACTCCGTCACGGTGCGCTCGATCGGGGCCGGAGACTGCGCCTGTTCGGGGCCGATGTTGCTGTTCTGCGGATTGCCGAAGTAGAGGAAGCCGCCGACCAGGGCGACGCCCGCCAGGGCGGCGAGCAGAATGTAGCCGGGACGGCCACTGTCCGGCGCATTACGGTACGGGTCGGTCGGATCATAGCCGGGACGGCCGGGACCCAGGTTCGGATCGTAATTGCTCATCTGGTCCTCCTTTTGCTGTGACTGCAGGACCAACGACTCCTCGCGCCAGATGGTTTCCCCGGAGGGGGGTGCCTGCTACCCTGCCTTGCAAATTCCGGAGGTCTAGAAAATGCCCGATTCGCTGCCTTTTTCGGCTCCCCCGACGCAACCGGCGTTGCTCGACGACGAGGGCGCCCGGGCGCTGATCGCCTCCTATGCGGCGGTCAGTGTGACCGCCGCGGTGAAGGACATCGGCCGCATCGATGCGCATATGGGCCGCTTCATCGCCCTGTCGCCAATCTGCCTGATCGCCACCGCCGATGCCTCGGGCAAGCAGGACGTGACCCCGCGCGGCGATCCGCCGGGCTCGTTCAAGGTGCTCGACGAGAAGACGATCGCGCTGGCCGACCGGCCGGGCAACAACCGGCTCGATACGCTGCGCAACCTGCTGGAGAATCCCGAGGTCGCGCTGATCTTCCTGCTGCCGGGCGTCAACGAGACGGTGCGGGTCGCGGGCACGGCGCGCCTGTCGGTCGATCCGGCGCTGCTCGACTCGATGGCGGTGCAGGGCAAGGCGCCGAAATGCGCCATCGTCGTCGCGGTCCGCCAGGCCTACCTGCACTGCGCCAAGGCGCTGCTGCGCTCGCGCCTGTGGTCGCCGGACTACGTCCAGCCCAAGGGAACCTTCCCCTCGATCGCGCGCATGGTCGGCGACCAGATCGGCTTGAGCGAGGACGAGAAGAAGAAGCGCGAGGCCGTCACCGAACACGCATACAAGGAAGGTCTATGGGCACCTATACAGTAACGGGGCAACGCGCCCGCCAGATGCGGGTGGTGCCGGCGGAGGTGCTGAAGCGCCTCTATGCCCGCGACGATACCAAGGGCCTGATCCAGACCGGCGCGCATCTCGCGCTGCTGGTGCTGGGCGGCTGGCTGGTCCTCGAGACACGCGGTACCTGGTGGGTACTGCTGGCGCTGCTGCTGCAGGGCATCTTCGTGAATTCGCTGTTCGGCGCCATGCACGAGTCGGTGCATTACGGCTCGTTCAAGACGCGCTGGATGGCCGACCTGCTGGCCTTCTTCTCGGGTGCGGCGATCCTGAACAATGCCGGCTTCTACCGGCACTATCATCTCGCCCATCACCGCTACACGCAGGATCCCGACCGCGATCCCGAGCTGATCACCTCAGGCACCCCGCGGACCTGGAAAGCCTATCTCTTCCGCATCAGCTCGATCCCGTTCCTGATGATCCGGGTCCGCGACATCTTCCTGTTCCCGTTCGGCTTCAAGGGCGACGTGACTTACATCCATGATTCGGCGTGGCCCGAGGTGCGGCGCTGGGGCCGCTGGCTGCTCGCCCTCTATGCGGTGCTGATCGTGGGGTCGATCCTGCTCAGGACGGATGTCGTGCTCTGGGTCTGGTTCTTCCCGCTGCTGGTCGGCCTGCCGCTCCTGCGGCTCTATCTGCTCACCGAGCACACGCTGTGCCCCAACAGCGACGACGGTTTCGCCAACACGCGCACGACGATCTCCAATCCCATCGTGCGCTTCCTGATGTGGAACCTCCCGTACCACGCCGAGCATCACCTGCTGCCCAACATCCCGTTCCATCACCTGCCCGAGGCGCACCGGCACCTGCGGCCGCACCTGAAATATGTGGCCAGGAGCTATACCCAGACACATGGAGAGATCATCCGCAGCTTCGGCTAAGGTCGAAGCATGCGGACGAACCAAGGAAGCTGGGCGGCGGACAATGTGCGGCTGCAGCGCGGCGGCACCCTGAAGCAGGCCCGCATCGTGTGGAAGACCTACGGCACGCTGTCGCCCAAGCGCGACAACGTGATCCTCTATCCCACCAGCTACGGCGCCCATCACACCGACATCGACTGGCTGATCGACGTGCGGCACTGCCTCGATCCCAGCCGCTACTTTATCGTCATTCCCAACATGCTGACGAACGGCCTGTCGTCGTCGCCGTCGAACACGCCGGACTTCCCCGAGGTCACGACCTACGACAACGTCATGCTGCAACGGCAGATGCTGCTGGAGCTGTTTGCGATCGACCGGCTGAAGCTGGTCTATGGCTGGTCGATGGGCGCGCAGCAGGCCTATCACTGGGGCGCGCTGTTCGGCGAGGCGGTCGAGCGCATCGTGGTCAATTGCGGCTCGGCCCGCACGGCGCCGCACAATTTCGTCTTCCTCGAAGGCATCCGCACCACCCTGCAGGCCGCGGCGACGCCGCAGCAGGGCCTGCGCGCCATGGGCCGCATCTATGCCGGCTGGGCGCTCAGCCAGACCTTCTATCGCCGCGAGATGTGGCGCGGCCTGGGCTCCGCCAGTCTCGAGGATTTCCTCGTGCGCTCCTGGGAAGCCAACTTCCTGCGCCGCGACATGCACGACCTGCTGGCCCAGCTCTTCACGTGGCAGCACGGCGACATTTCGGCCAACGATCTCTATCGCGGCGACCTGCAGATGGCGCTGGCCGGTATCAAGGCCAAGGTGCTGCTGATGCCGTCGGCCACCGATCTGTATTTCCAGACCGACGACAACAGGGAAGAGTTGCCGTATCTGAAATACGGGAGGCTGGCGGAGATCCCGTCCGTATGGGGTCATCGCGCCGGCAACCCGCGCGACAATCCCGAGGATGCCGCGTTCATCGATGCCCAGGTGGAGGCTCTGCTGAATGATTGAGGTACTGCCCGCGGACGGGCTGGTAATCGTCGCCAAGCACGAATGCCATACCTGCGTGCTGGTCGAGCCGGTGATGCAGCGCCTCGACAAGGCGGGCCCCCTCACCGTCATCACCCAGGACGATCCGGCCTTTCCCTCCGGCGTCGGCCGCGTGCTCGACGACCAGCAGCTCGAACGCTCGTTCCATCTCAACATCGAAGCCGTGCCGACGCTGATCCGCTACGAAGGCGGTCGCGAGGTCGGCCGCACCGTGGGCTGGGATCGCGCCGAATGGATCCGCCTGGCCGGCGAAGCGGCCGCGGGCGAAGGCCTGCCGGCGTGGCAACCCGGCTGCGGCTCGCGCAGCGTCGAGCCCGGCGTGCAGGAAGCGCTGATCGCGCGCTACGGCGATCCCGGTCTGGCGTCGCGCGAGATTCCGGTCGGCGAATGGGACGATCCCATCGAGGCCTGCTTCGAGCGCGGCTGGAGCGACGGCCTGCCCGTCGTGCCGCCGACCGACGAGCGCATCCTGCGCATGCTGGGCGGCACCGACCGCAAGCCCGACGAGATCGTGGGCCTGATCCCGCCCAACCTCGCGCCCTGCACGGTCGAGAAGGTGGCGATCAACGCCGTGATGGCGGGCTGCAAGCCGGAATACATGCCCGTCGTGCTGGGCGTGCTGGAGGCCGCCCTCGATCCGCTGTTCGTGCTGCACGGGCTGCTCTGCACCACGCATTTTGCGGGCCCGCTGGTGATCATCAACGGACCGGCGGCCAGGGCGGTCGGCATGAACTCGGGCATCAACGCGCTGGGCCAGGGCAATCGCGCCAATGCCACGATTGGCCGGGCGCTGCAGCTGATCGTGCGCAACGTCGGCGGCGGCCTGCCCGGCGGCATGGATCGCGCGACCCTGGGCAATCCCGGCAAGTACACGTTCTGCTTCGCCGAGGACGAATCCGATCCCGACTGGGAGCCGCTGGCGCAGCGGCGCGGCATCGCGGCCGGCAAGAGCGCCGTCACGCTGTTCCATGCCGAAGGCGTGCACGGCTTCATCGACCAGAAGTCCCGCACGCCGGAAGAGCTCGCGCGCTCGCTGGCGATGGGCCTGTTCGGGGTCGGCCATCCCAAGCTCTGCGACTCGGGCAACGCCGTGCTGGTGCTGTCGCCCGAGCATTACCGGATCTTCAAGGAGGGCGGCTGGAACCGCCGGCGCATCGAGGACGCGCTCTATCAGGCCCTGAAGCGTCCCGGCCGCGACCTGATCCACGGCGCCCAGGGCGTGGCGGAAGGGCTGCCCGCTTCGATGGCCGACAAGATCGTCGACAAGTTTCCGCCTGACGGTCTGCTGATCGTTCGCGCCGGCGGTCCGGCCGGTCTATTCTCCGCCATCATCGGCGGCTGGCCCGGACAGCGCGTGCGCGAGGAATGCCAGGCCGTCACCCACGAGATTCGCTGAAGGACATCGATCCCATGAGTCAGGCCATGAACCATTCGAGCAAGCTGCGCGATCCCACGGCCGAGACCTCGCCGACGCGCCGCGCCCGCCTCGCCCCGCCGCCCTCGCTCGACGGCAAGGTCGTGGCGCTGATGGATATCGGCAAATCGGGGGGCGCGGTGTTCCTCGACCGGCTCGAGGGCCACTTCAAGTCGGCCGGCGTGGCGACCAGGCGCTATCGCAAGCCCACCAACACCAAGGTCGCGCCCGCTTCGGTTCTGCAGACGATCGCGGCCGAGGCACAGCTCGCGGTGATCGCCTTAAGCGATTGAGGCTCCTGCACATCGTGCAGTCTGCACGACCTACATAGTCTCGACGGCCGCGGGCTTCCCGGCGTCAACATCGTGACCACCGAGTTCGTGGACGGCGTCACCGCGCAAAGCGATGCGCTGGGCTTCGAGCCGGCAGTCGTCTACGTGCCGCATCCGATCCAGAACCGCACCAAGGCCGAAGTCGAAGCAATCGCCGACCACGCCTTCACCCAGGTCATGTCGCTGCTGAAGAGCGCTTAGGACAAGACTGTCGTCCTGAGCGCAGCGAAGGACCTGACGGAGCGACCGAAGGACTCTGTGGCTAGCGAGAGATCCTTCGCTGCGCTCAGGATGACAGCGTTTTGCGGATTGTCTTTGCGGAGAGGACGCCTAATCCTTCTCCGGCACGACGGCGGGCTGGACGGTTTCGTCGACGGTCGCATCGGCATCGGGCTCCACCGGGGCGCTGGACTGCGGCGGTAGCGGCGCGTTGGCCAGGAAGGCGGCCACGACGGCGGCGGTTGCGCGCGGCGCTTCTTCCATCGGGTTGTGACCGAGATTCTCGAAGATCTCGAGCTTGGCGCCCTTGATGTCCTCCTGGAAGCGGAAGGCATCGGCCACCGGCACCCAGCGGTCCTTGGCGCCCCAGATGATCAGGGTCGGCACGTCGAGGCGCTTCAGCGCCGAGGGATCGAGCGGCTCCTGGGTGCGGGCCCGCTGCAGGGTGGCGTCGCGATTGCCGGGGAAGCGCTGCAGCTCGGCATAGCGCTTGACCCTCTCAGCCGTCACCATCGCCGGATCGGCATAGGCCTCGCTGAGCGAGCGGCGGACCATGCCCTCCGGCTTGAAGTAGATTCCGATGTCGCCGACGATCGGTGTGCGGGCCAGCCGGGTCGCCAACGGCGCGTCGCCGCCCTGTCGCGGATAGCCCGCGGCATCGACCAGCACGAGCTGGATGACGCGATCGGGTCGCGTCGCCGCAAAGGTCCAGGCGACGGCGGCGCCCAGCGAGTGGCCGGCCACGACGACCTTGTCGAGATGAAGCGTGTCGATCAGCACCTCGATGAAGTCGGCATAGGCCTCGACCGTATATTCGTCGCGCGGCCAGGCGCCGGTCAGGCCATGGCCCGGCAGGTCGACGGAAATGACGCGCGCGTCCTTGCCCAGTTCGCGCGCCCAGCCCTCCCACGTGTGCAGGGAGCCGTTCGAACCGTGGATCAGCACGATGGGCACGCCCTCGGGGTTGCCCTGTTCGCGGATATGGGCGTTGACGCCGCCGACATCGACGAAGCGCGAGCGATCGTTGGCGTAGCGGGCTATCAACGTCGCGGGTGGCAGCGACGGCGCATAGGCCCACATCGCCACGCCCGCGAACGCCGCCACGCCGAACAGCGCATAGAGCGGCCAGCGCCGGGGCGGCGCCTCGTCCCTACGCCGCCGCGGGGCCATCGCCCGGCCTGTCGTTCGAGGTGCCCTTCGTCTCGGGCGAAGGATCGGCGTGCAGCGAGAAGTTTACCTTGTCGAGGCCGCGCAGCCGGATTTCCGGCACCGCGCCGGGATTGAAGATCTTCTGGCCGATCAGCTTGGCCAGGATCGCGCGGTTGAGGTCGTTGGTCACGATCAGCCGGTCCTCGAGACGCGCCACGAACACGAACAGCTCGAACTCGAGCCCGTCGGAGCCGACCTTGACGAAGCGCACGATCGGCGCCGGGATGCGCAGCACGCGGGTGTGGCCCAACGCGGCTTCGCGCAGGATCGCCTCCATGGCGTCGACGTCGGAGCCGACCGGCACGGTGAGTTTGATCTCGATGCGGCTCGACGTGTCGGAATAGGTGCGGTTGACGACCGGATTCTGCAGGAACAGGCTGTTGGGCACGATGACGTGCGTGCGCTGGAAGGTTTCGATTTCCGTCGCCCGGATGTTGATGCGCCGCACGAAGCCCTCGTGGCCGTTCACCGTCACCCAGTCCCCCGCCTTGATCGGCCGCTCGACCAGCAGGATGACGCCGGAGATCACGTTGTTGGCGATGTTCTGCAGGCCCAGGCCGATACCGACCGACAGCGCGCCCAGCACGATGGCCAGGTTGGTGAAGTCTACGCCCAGCGCGCCGATGCTCACCAGGATGGCGATCATCACGCCGGCATAGTTGAGGCCGGCATCGATCGACTGGCGCAGCGGCAACGGCGCCTCGACGGTCGGCATCACGCGGTCCCGCACGACGCTGCGGATGAGGCGCGCCAGCAGCATGCACACGAAGAACGCCACGATCGCCATGCCGACATTGCCGAGCGAGATCGTGACGCCGCCGACCTTGACGCCCCGCACGAGCTGGCCCAGCCCGTCGATCATGGCATCGGTATCGACGTTCCAGGCCCCCGGAATCGCGATCCCGAGCAGCAGAACGAGGGCGGTGTCGAACACCAGCAGGACGAGGTACTGGCCGCGCAGCGTGCTGTCGGGCGCAAGGCCGAACGCGCTGCGGACGAAGGCGCCCGTGGGAGTGCCGGGGGCGGCGGCCGCGTCGAGAAGATCGGCCACCAGCTTGTGCAGAAGGAAAGCGATCGCGATCAGCAGGCAGGTCGTCGAGATCGCCGTATGCAGATGTGCGCCCAGCGTCGCATAGCCGACCAGCGAGCAGGCGATCGAGGAGAAGACCGCGACCACGAGCAGAAGACGCGCCACCGCCCACCAGGTCCCGCCGATCATGGGGGGAAGTTCGGAGCCTTCCGGGCGGTCGGCCTGCCACGCCCGGTTCGACAGGGTCGGCAGGCTGAGCAGGGCCACGACGGCCGTCAGCACGACCGCACCGACCGACGCGACTGCATCGCGGCCCTCGCCGCGGCTGAGCGCAATGTAGAAGAACTCCAGGGGCAGGCTGATCGAATAGAGCCGCCGCAGAGCCCGCGACAGGAACTGGGCGCTGTCGTCGCAGAACGGCAGGGCCCGCCATTCGGGACGCGCCGGCGACAGGGCCGCGGCGGTCATGCCGAACACCAGCAGCAGAAGGATGAGCCGGCCCACGGCCTCGGGGATAAGCGCGTCGATCGGCGACGGCGGATTGCTCGCAAGCAGGAGTTTGCCGACCAGCCACACCGCCAGGATGGGCACGAGGACGAGGCCCAGCCCGTCGATGGCACCCATGATGGTCTGGTCGCGCCGCGCATCGATGTGTGTGCCGCCGCGGCCGAAGCGGCGGCGGAGCGCGCGGCCGACCCACCACAGGATGATCGTGAGCGCGGCCCACAGGCCGAGCGGCACCAGCTCGGGGCTGCCGGCGCCGAGCGTGAAGAAGCCCTCGTGGCTCCAGCTTGCCATCGCGCCGGTCAGCGTCTTCACCGACGCCACGAATTGCGGGCCGATCTTGTGCCACACGGTGGGCGAGAGCGGAGAGGGGTCGCGACGCAGCAGGGTCTGCAGCACCAGCTCGCCGCGCACCTTGGTCAGCCGCTCCAGAAGCTGGTCGGCGCGGGCGATCACCACCTCGCATTGCTTGACGCGGCTCTCGGCGATCGTCGCCTGTTCGGTCAACCGTTCGCGCTCCGCCTTCACCGCATCGGTCTCGGGCGGCGCATCGGTGCCGGGCTTCACGTCGAGCGGCGCCAGGAGCTTCTTGGTGTCGGCAAGGTCGTTGCGGGCGAAGGCGGCGGCGGCCATCGCGGCCGTGCGCACGTCGGTCGCCTGTTCGCGCAACCCGTCGATCTCGACCGGCAGCAGGTCGGCCTGCTCGGTGCGGGACGAGATGCGGTCGAGCTGACGGCCCCAGAGCTCGACGAGCTGGCTGAAGGGGCGTTGCGGCTGTGGCACGGTCTGGGCGGAAGCCGCGACGCTTGCGAACAGCAGCACGAACAATGCGAGGCGAGCGAGAGACCGCATTCGGTGCGCTAATCCCGGAAACGACGAAGGGCTTTGCAAGGTCACTACCATAGGCGGCCCGGATCAAGCCACGTCGCAGACTGTCTGGCTGCCCAGAGCGGCGAAATCAGGGCGCCGCTTCGGCGTTGACAGCGTCGTGGCGACGCGGAACCTTGCCGCCCGAAATGTGAAGGGGAGACGAGAGATGGCCGAGGGGCAAGGTTCCGTGGGCGAAATCCGCATCGAGCCCGCCCGGCTGCACGCCTTTACCATGGCGATCTGCCGGGCCGACGGCAGCTCCGACGCAGAGGCGAAGCTCGTCGCCGACCATCTCGTGCTGGCCAATCTGTACGGCCATGACAGCCACGGCGTCGGCATGATGCCGTCCTATATCCAGAACACCCTCAACGGTGCCTGCAAGCGCAACCATCACGCCACGATCGATCGCGACAATGGTGCGGTGATCGTGGTCGAGGGCGGCGCGGGCTACGGCCAGGTCATCGCCAAGGAGGCGATGGACATCGGCATCGAGCGGGCGAAGAAGCACGGTGTCTGCGTCGTCGGCCTCAAGAACTCCCATCACATCGGCCGGATCGGCCACTGGGGTGAGCAGTGCGCGCGCGCCGGCATGGTGAGCACGCACTGGGTGAACGTGCACGGCCACAAGTCGCTGGTCGCGCCGTTCGGCGGCGCCGAGGCGCGCTTCACGACCAACCCCTACTGCACGGCCATTCCGCGCAAGGGCCAGGAGCCGATCGTGCTCGACTTCGCGACCAGCCAAGTGGCGATGGGCAAGGTGCGGGTCGCCAACAACAAGAAGATCCAGATGGAGGAAGGCCTCCTGATCGATGCCGGCGGCAACGCCACCACCGAGCCGGGCGTGATGTACAACGCTCCTTATGGCGCCATCCTGCCGTTCGGCCTGCACAAGGGCGGCGGCCTCGCCGTGA
Organism: Reyranella sp.; assembly: GCF_965249915.1. Classification (GTDB taxonomy): domain Bacteria; phylum Pseudomonadota; class Alphaproteobacteria; order Reyranellales; family Reyranellaceae; genus Reyranella. The sequence continues at coordinate 4,912,797 of NZ_OZ252257.1, read as the reverse complement.
TCTGCGACCTGCTGGCCGGCGCGCTGACCGGCGGCCGTACGCACAGCCCGCGCACGATCAAGAAGAACGGCACCGACATCATCAACAACATGCTGTCGATCATCATCGATCCCGACGCGATGGGCGGCACCGCCTTCTTCGAGGACGAGGTCGACACCTTCATCGACTGGGTGAAGTCCGCCAAGCCGCAGCCCGGCGTCGCCGAGGTGCTGGTGCCGGGCGAGCCCGAGCGGGCGCGCAAGCTCGATCGCGAGAAGAATGGCGTGCCGATCGACACGACCACCTGGCAGCAGCTCGTCGATACCGCCCGGAAGGTGCGTTTGAACGATACGGATATCCCGCAGATGGCCGGCGCCTGACGCGACCGGAAGCCGACAGGAGAGACCGACCATGGCCAAGATGAAGCTCTATTACTCGCCGGCGTCGCCCTATGCCCGCAAGGTCAGGGTGCTGGCGATCGAGACCGGTCTCGACAAGAAGATGGACATGGTGAACGTGGCCCTGACGCCGGTCGCGCCCAATGCCGACGTCGACAAGCACAATCCGATCGGCAAGATCCCGGCGCTCTCGACCAAGAACCTGGACCTCTTCGACTCGCCGGTGATCTGCGAGTACCTCGACAGCCAGCACAAGGGTCGCAAGCTGTTCCCGCGCAAGGGCCGCGAACGCTGGATGGCGCTGCGTCAGCAGGCCATGGCCGACGGCCTGCTCGATGCCGCGCTGCTCGCCCGCTACGAGGGCTTCCTGCGGCCCGAGGAGAAGCGCTGGCCCGACTGGTCGAAGGGCCAGATGAAGAAGATCGACGGCGTGCTCGACCAGCTCGAAGCCGAATCCAAGGCGCTCAAGGGCAAGCCCACGATCGGCACCGTCTCGATCGGCTGCGCGCTGGGTTATCTCGACTTCCGCTTCGGTCATCACGACTGGCGCGCGAAGCGGCCGAAGCTCGCCAAGTGGTTCACCGCCTTCGCCAAGACGCCGTCGATGAAGGCCACGGTCCCGCCGCCGGCCTGATCGTAATGACCGCTGACGAGATCATCGCCCGCCTCGGCCTGCAGCCGCATCCCGAGGGCGGCCACTATCGCGAGACGTTCCGCGCACCCGGCGGCAAGGACGGTCGCGGCGCCAGCACCGCGATCTTCTTCCTGCTGAAGGCCGGCGAGCGCTCGCATTGGCACCGGGTCGATGCCGACGAGGTCTGGCATCACTATGACGGCGCACCGCTCGAACTCTCGATGAGCGACGACGGTCGCGCATCGCGCCACCTGCGCCTCGGCTCCGACTTCGGCCTGGGCGAGACGCCGCAGATCGTCGTGCCCCGCGGGGTCTGGCAGGCGGCCCGCTCGCTCGGGCACTGGACGCTGGTCGGCTGCACCGTGGCTCCGGCCTTCGACTTCGCCGGCTTCGAGCTCGCCCCGCCCGGCTGGGAGCCGGGAGTCTAGCAGGCTGTTGAAATAGGTTTTTGAAGAGCGCTGGCGAGCAACTTTGATTGGCCGGCAGCAGCTTCAGCATAAGATCTAATCAGGACCGTCAATTCTCCGATTCGATTGTTTCCTTGCATCGGCCGGGTCTCGACTTTCAACAGCCTGTTAATGCGAGTCTGTGGTTGCGCTAGAGCAGCGCGTGCCCGCTGCGGCGCCGAGCCAATTCCTCAGCCTTTCCGATGAAACGCCCGTTGTGCTGAACTTTTGTGGCGTCGATATCATTGTCGCGTCCGTGTTGGGCGACCAGTTGGTGTGGGAGGTTGCACATTTACATTCCCTCTACCTAGCGACCCTCATTGCATCGCGTCATCGGTAGCCTTTAAGCGTGCCGTGATTTCCTCAATAGTCGCTCGCAGAGCGTTGTTGGATGGGTTGAGAATCTTAGTCTGGATTAGATCGCGGGTCTTGTCTGCAGCCCCTTCACTTCCCTCTAGCTTCAATGCATTCAGGTAGTGATAGAGACCCGAGTTAAAGTCATTCCATGTCGCTTGCGTGTTGTTGGGGAACAACCGTTGCAAGTAAGATTTGCACTCTGGACGCCTCGAAAAGAATGGCCCCTCGCCCGGGCCGGTCAGCTTGTCATGGACTTCTCTTGAGGCTTCAAGAAACGCATTAAGCTGTTCAGGCGAGTGGCTCTGATTAGGCGCCGTGACTTGTCGCATCACTGCTAGCATGCCTCGAAGTTCTTTGAGGCCATCTGAAAAGCACTCTCTGGCGCCAGGCCCCTTCGGAACCTCAGCCGTGAAAGCGCCAGTCAAAGGTTGAGTTGGCGTGGCCGAGAAAGGCTGCCGCGTCTGCCAAATTACGCCAACAGCCAAGGTCAACACGGAACACAGTGCTCCAATCATGCCGACCCAAATCAAGTGCGATGGCTCCAATTTTAGCCTCGGCCTTTTCTGAGCTTCTCTGTGATCATTATACCGATCAACAGCACCCCAGACGATGAAGAAGACCGTTCCCGCAAGCCCTCCGATGGTTAGGGTATGCCAAAGCCACTGGTTTTCCGGGCCGGGGAACGTCAAAGGCGCCCCCACGCCGGCCAACCCGATAAAAATGGAAATGATTGTTCCGAATGGAAGGCGCCCCCGCATCCGGCGATTATATCACAGCCTCCGGAGGCGAATCCTGAGGCCCGCCTAAGGTGTGCTTCCTAAATAATGTCAGGCATCAACGCTTCCACAGTTCGCGCGAGGCGAGCACGGCGCCGAAGGTGACCAGCAGGGCCGCGGCGATCAGCGTGCCGGTCGGCTCGGCCAGCCCGAACAGCACCAGGATGGCGGTCGAGAGGATGGGCGTCGCATAGGAGATCGCTCCCAGCGCGCGGATGTCGCCGCGCTTCACGGCGTGATCCCAGAAATAGAAGGCCGATCCGGCCGGGCCGAGGCCCAGCGCCAGGACCGCGAGCCAGGCCGTGCCGCTGGCGGGCCACACGGTGTGCTCGAACGCGAGATGACAGACGAGCGAGAGCAGGGCCGAGGCGGCGCAGAAGGCGGCGATGGCGTCGGTCGGCGTCTCCCCGAAGCGGCGCGATAGCACGGAATAGATCGACCAGGCAAAGGCGCAGCCCAGTGCCAGCAGATAGCCCAGCGCATGATTGTCGGCGAAGTTCAGTCCGCGGCCGAAGGCCAGCAGCACGACTCCCGCAAAGCCCAGCGCCGCGCCCGCGAGGTGCGGCCAGCCCAGCCGCTCGCCGGCCAGCGGTGCCGAGAGCAGCACGATCAGCAGCGGCCACAGGTAGTTGATCAGGTTGGCCTCGGCCGGCGGGGCGAGCTGAAGGGCCGCGAAGTAGAGGGCGTGGTAGCCGAACAGGCCGCCGATACCGAGCAGCCAGACGCGTGCCGGCCAGCCCACCAGGCCGGCCCAGCCGACCCCGTTGGTCCGGGCGCGGACGATGCCGATGGCGGCGCCGATGGCAAAGGTCATCGCGACCATCTGGAAGGGCGGGATCGGTCCGGCCGAAACCGATAGAAGAGCGAGCGAGCTCCACAGGCAGATCGAGATCAGGCCCGCCGCCATGGCGCGGCGTTGGACGGTGTCGGCTGTGGTCATTGTGGCCGCATAGAGAATGAAGCGGGGATTGTCGAGCGGATGCGCGAGTTTCGATTCACGGTTACGATGCGATTGCAGTGGAGCCTGGATGTTCGTTAGGCCGACCAATCCGATCAGTCATCGACTGGCGCGTATCGCCTTCATCTTAGCGACCGTCGGGTCGCTGATCGTAGCCGTTTCCGGGCCGCTGCATCGCTATCTCGGACTGGACATCGAGGCGGCCATCGCCGTCTTCCGCTACGGCTTCTATCTCACGGTGGCCGGCGTCGCGCTGGGCCTCGCGACCATCCTTCCCGCCCGACCCGGTGACCGGCGCCGTGGCAGCGTCGCGGCCTTCCTCGCCATCGTGATCGGCGGCGCGGGCGCGTGGGTGCCGCTGCACTGGTTCCTGCAGGCGCAGCAGCGGCCCGCGATCAACGACATCACGACCGACACGGCCAATCCGCCGCCGCTCGTGGCGACGGTGCAACTGCGGCGCGGGGCGCCCAATCCGCTGGCCTATCCGAAGGAGAACGCCGCCCTCCAGCGTGCCGCCTTCCCGGACATCGAACCCGTCATGCTGGCCGTGCCGCCGGCCGAGGCCTTCAAGCGTGTCGAGCGCGTGGCCACCGCCCTCAACTGGGAGATCGTGGCGCGGGTGCCGGCGGAAGGTCGCCTCGAAGCCATCGTGACCAGCCCGTGGTTCGGCTTTCGCGACGACATCGTCGTCCGCATCCGCCCCCAGGGGACCGGCAGCCGGATCGACATCCGTTCGAAGAGCCGCATCGGGGACGCCGATCTCGGCGGCAACGTCGACCGCGTGCGCGCCTTCCTCGCCCTGCTGAAGAGCGAGGGGTACTGAAAGGCGTCAGGCAATCGGCAGGGTGAAGCCGAACAGCGTACCCTGCGCGTTGGATTCGAGCAGGGTGATGTCGCCGCCGTGCAGGCGCACCAGGTCGCGGGCGATGGCCAGGCCGAGGCCGGTACCGCCCTGGCGGCCACCGGTGGTGAAGGGCCGGAACAGCTGTCGGGCGACCGCGGCGGGGACGCCGGGCCCGTTGTCCGCGACCTCGATCAGCAGGAAGCCCCCGCTGCGCCGGGTGCGGATGGTGACCGTCGTCGCACCGGCCTCGAAGGCGTTGCGTCCGAGATTGATGAACACCCGGTAGAGCAGGTCGCGGTCGCAGCGCACGATGCCGCCGTCGCCGATCTCGTTGGCCCAGCTGCGCAGCAGGTTGGGATCCTTGTCCTCACCCTGCTCCTGCAGCGCGATCCCGACCTCGTCGACGAGGTCGGCGAGATCGACCTCGGCCAGCCGCGGCGACGGTTTCTCGCGGACGTATTCGATGGCATCGCTGGCCAGGCGCGCGGCGCGGTCGATGGTATTGAGGATGGTCGGCGCGAGCGCGCGCGTGCGCTCGTCGTCGCTGCGCGCCAGGCGATCCGACAGCAGGCGCGCGGTCGAGAGCATGTTGCGCAGGTCGTGGTTGATCTTGTTGGTCGCCGCGCCGACCTCTGCAAGGCGCGATTTCTGGCGCAGCGAAGCGCGCAGCTCGCGTTGCAGGATCTGGAACTCGCGATCGACCACGCCGATCTCGTCGTTGCGCCGCACCGGGGCGCGTTCGGTCCCGCCTTCTTCCGGTGCGCGACGAAAGGCAACCATCGCCGTCGACAGATCCTGCAGCGGCCGCACGACCAGCCAGCGCAGGGCCAGATAGAGCAGCGAGGCGGTGAACAGCGCGACGATGATCGACAGGATCAGGATACGGCTCGTGTAGCCGTACATGGCCGCCCGCATCGGCTGCTCGTCGAGGACGATCCAGACCATGGCGCCGGGCAGCCGAACCGACTCGCCGCCGACGCGGATGAGATGCGAGCCGTCCCGAGCCATCGCTTCCAGCGCATCGAGGATCAGCCCGAGCGCCCCACTGTCCTTCAGGTTGAAGCCCTGCATCTCGGGGCGCGGCTCGATGTTCATCAAGGCGCGCTTGGGCTTGTTGGGCTCGAGCAGCACGACCGCCTCCACGCGCGCGTGGGCGAGCAGCGAAGCCTTGACCTGCTCCGTCACCATGTTGTCGGGGGTGGCGTCGAGGGCGAGGGCGGCCAGCGTGCCGCTCTCGATCAGCTGTTCGAGATAGACCAGCCTGAAGCGGGCGATCGAGGGCAGGAAGATCGCGACCTCAGCCGTCATCACGGCGACGATCACGAGCCCGAGAATGCGCCACGACAGGCCGAAGGTCGTGGTCCGCCTTCGCGCGGGGCGGGCGGTCTCGGCCGGAACGGTGACCTCGGCGCTCATCGGACGCTTCTACCAGACCGGCAGTCGCGCGAGAAACCGCACGAGGCGCTGCGTGCGCGGGGCGAACAGGGTTTCGGTGTAGTAGCTTCCGGCCGCCCGCTTGGCGGTCTCGCCCAGCGTCGGATAGGGCGGCACGAAGCTCGCCAGGGTCGAGACCTTGAGGCGGCCGGCGAGGGCCAGGCACCAGCTCTGGATCAGCTCCCCGGCCTGCGGCCCGGCAATGCCGGCGCCCAGGACGCGGCCGCGCCGGTCGGTGACGACCTTCACCAGCCCGTCGGTGTCGCGTTCGGTTTGCGCCCGATCGTTCTCGGCGAATTTCCAGCGCAGGATCTTCACGTCGCCGCCATGGCGCGCGCGCGCATCGCGCTCGTTGAGGCCGACCTGCGCCAGTTCGGGATCCGTGTAGGTCGCCCACGGCACGATCGAAGGATCGAGCTTCGCCGGCGCGCGGAACAGGGCGCCGCGGATGAACAGCGAGGCCTCGTGGCCCGCCATGTGGGTGAAGGCATAGCGGCCGTTGCAGTCGCCGATCGCCCAGACGTTGCGATTGGAGGTGCGCAGGGAGTCGTCGACCGTGATCCCGTGCCTGTCGTGAGCCACGCCGGCTCTGTCGAGGTCCAGCCCGTCGGTCGTCGGCGTGCGCCCCGTGGCGACCAGAAGGTGCGAGCCCTCGATGCGGCCGCCCTGCTCGAGCACGGCCGCGATGCCGCCCGCGGTGCGCTCGATCCTCGCCACCCGCGTCCGCTCGTGCAGCTCCACGCCTTCGCGGCGCAGGCGCGCGACGACGATCGCAGCGAGTTCGGGATCGTCCTTGGCAAGACAGGTCGCCGCTTCCAGCACGGTGACCCGCGCACCCAGCCGGCGGAAGGCCTGCGCCATCTCGAGCCCGATCGGGCCGCCGCCCAGCACCACGAGATGCGACGGCAGGATACGGTTGGCGAAGATCGTCTCGTTGGTGAAGTGCGGCACCTCGGTGAGGCCCGGCACGGGCGGCACGGTGGGTCGGGAGCCGGTCGCCAGCACGATGCGCTTGCTGCGGATGCGATGGCTGCCCGCCTGCAGCTCGGTGCGGCCGGTGAAGCGCGCCTCCTCCGCCAGGACGCGGACGCCGAGCTTCTCGAAGCGCTCGACCGAATCGTTGGGCGCAAGGGAAGCGATCACGCCGGCGACATGGTCCATCACCTTGCCGAAGTCGATGGCGGGTTCGACCGGCGCGATGCCGAAGGCCGCGCCGCTGCGCTGCGCCTGCGCCACCCTGGCCGCCGCGATCAGCGCCTTCGAGGGCACGCAGCCGAAGTTGAGGCAGTCGCCGCCCATCAGCGCGCGCTCCACCAGCACGACGTCGAGGCCCAGCTGAGCGGCGCCGGCCGCCACAACGAGGCCGGCCGAGCCGCCGCCGACGATGCAGACGTCGGGGGTGAGCGTGGCGCTCATCTCACGCGGAGCGCTTCCGGCGCAGGCGGGCAAAGACGACGGGGAGCAGCGCCAGCACGGCAAGGCCCAGCAGCGGCAGCAGAATGCGCCATTCGAAGATGATGCCGAGATCGGGATGTTCGCCGCGCTTCAGCACGGCGCCGAGGCCCGCTCCGACGCCCGCATAGATGATCGAGGCCGGCACGATGCCGATCATCGTTGCCAGCGCGTAGTTTCGCAGTCGCATGCCGAGCAGCGCCGGCACGATGTTGATCAGCCAGAAGGGAAAGACCGGAACCAGTCTCAGGAACAGGAGATAGTTGAAATCGCTTTCCCGGAACCCCTTCTCGAAGCGCGCCAGCGTGGCGCCCGCGCGGGCCCGGAAGAGGTCGCGAAAGGCGTAGCGTGCGGCCAGGAAGACGGCGATCGACCCCAGGGTCGCGCCGATCACCGACAGGCCGGCCCCCGCCCAGGTCCCGAACAGGAATCCGCCGACCGGCGTCGCCAGCATGGCGACGGGCAGCGAGAAGGCCACCATGACCGCATAGGCCAGCAGGAAGGCGAGCGCCGCCAGCGGACGATGGTCGGCAACCCAGGTCGTCAGCGTGACCTTGTGGCGGACCAGCATGTCGTAGGAGACATAACGCTCGAGCCCGAGCAGCAGGAAGGCGGCCAGCCCGACCAGCAGGATCGCCACTGGCAGCAGCCGGCGCAGTGTCGACGTATCCATCTGGCCTTTCGTCTCCCCCCGCCTCGATATTGACGCTGCGGGACCGATCCTCAAAGCACATGCTGTCACGCCTGAGTGATTGGCAAGCCGGGCTCCGTGACGGCGACACTCGGGCGTGCCCCGAATCGCCGCCACCATGCCGAGAGTCTCGGGCGTGCGGCCAGCACCTCGGTCCCGCGCGCGGACTGCGCGAAGCAGGCGACCATCGCTCCGAGATGAAGGTCGGCGAGCGAGAGGTCCGGGCCCGTCAGCCAGGCCTCCGGCGCGGCCAGGGCTTCCAGCGCATCGAGCGCCCGGGCGGCGCCCTGCAGACCCTTCTCCAACTCCGCCGCATCGCCCGCCGTGCCCCTGTGAGGTCGCACGACGTCGTGGACGAAGACCTGCCGCACCAGCGGCCAGTAGGCGTAGGCGTCGACCACCGCGATGATCTGGTCCAAGCGCGCCAGCCGTCTCGGCGCCTGCGGCTGCAGCGACGGCTGCGGGAAGGTCCGGTCGAGATAGCGGGTGATGGCGCCGGTCTCGTAGAGCGGGAAGCCGTCATGGACGAGCGCCGGGACCCGGCCGAACGGGTGAAGCGCGAGATAGGCCTCCGGAACCTCGGTCGCGAACGGGTTCACCTCGACCTGGTCGTAGGCCACGGCCTTTTCGGCCAGGACCAGGCGGACGATGCGGACGTAGACGCTGTAGCGGTAGCCGTGAAGAATGAGGGCCATGGGGCATCCTAGCCCTCGTTGACTCTGAAGGGTCACACGCTTATTACCCTCGCCCACGGAATTCGCCCCCGGTGCACCGCGCGGGGGCCTTGTTGTGTTTAAAGGAGTTGCGTCATGAAACGCACCTATCAGCCGAGCAAGCTGGTCCGCGCCCGTCGGCACGGTTTCCGGTCCCGTATGGCGACCGTCGGTGGCCGCAAGGTCATCGCGAACCGCCGCCGGTCCGGCCGCAAGCGCCTGTCGGCCTAGTTCGATTGGCGGCGGCGGACCTCGGTCGGCTGCCGAATCGTAGCGACTTTCTGCGCGTCCAGGCCGGGCGGCGATGTGCCATGCCCGGTTTCGTGCTGCAAATGGCGCCCGTTCCGGCTGAACTCGCGGGCCCCGCCATTCGGGTTGGCTTCACCGTCAGCCGCAAGGTCGGCAATGCCGTGGCGCGCAACCGCGTTCGACGCCGCTTGCGCGAGATCGCTCGCCAGGTCATCCCGCAATCGGCCCGGGCCGATCATGACTATGTGCTGGTGGGCCGCCAGGGCGCCCTCGGCCGCGACTTCGCCGCGATGCGGACCGAGCTGCAGGAGGCCCTTCGGCGCCTCAAGGCGCTCGCCGCGCCCCTCGCGACGCCATGACTTGCATTGGCAGCTTGCGCCGGAGCACTTAAATCGCCAGTTTCCGGGCCGCATGATGTCCCTGGTCCTGCGCGGCGCGATTCGCTTCTACCAACTCACGCTCGCCTACTTCTTCGTCGGTGCCTGCCGCTACGAGCCCTCGTGCTCGGCCTATGCGGTCGAGGCCCTGTCGAAGCATGGCGCGTTGCGGGGAAGCTGGCTTGCCGCTCATCGCCTGTGCCGCTGCGGCCCCTGGGGCGCCGGCGGCTATGATCCCGTTCCGTCGGCCGCCGCCCGCGCGCGCGCGCCGCTTTCCTGCCACCCTGCCCGGCGCTTCTGACGCGCCACGAAAGATCGCCGACAAATGGATCAGAAGAACTTCATCGTCGCCATCGTCGTCTCGGTGCTGATCATCGTGGGATGGCAGGCGGCGTTCCCGCCGGCCAAGGCGCCGGTCAACGGCGCCCCGCAGCAGACCGCCAGCCCGTCGAGCACGCCGGCCGCGCCGGCCGGTCAGCCGGGCACGCCCGGAACGCAGCCCGGTCCGGGCGCCGCGCCGACGCAGCAGCCGGTGGTCAGCCGCGGCGAGGCCGTCGCGCTGACGCCGCGCGTCACCTTCGATACGGCCGAGCTCACCGGCTCGGTCTCGCTCAAGGGCGCGCGGATCGACGACGTGCAGCTCGTGAAATACCGCGAGACCATCGATCCCAAGAGCCCGCCGGTACCGGTCCTGTCGCCGGTCGGGAGCGAGCATCCCTACTATGCCGAGTTCGGCTGGTCGTCCTCGGACCCTGCCCTCAAGGTGCCGGGCCCGGAGACGCTCTGGACGTCCGACGCGCCGACGGTGGCGCCCGGCAAGCCGGTCAAGCTCACCTGGGACAATGGCGCCGGGCTGGTATTCGGCCTCACGGTCTCGATCGACGAGTTCTTCATGTTCGACGTGAAGCAGAGCGTCGAGAACAAGACCGACAAGCCGGTGACGCTGTTCCCGTGGAGCCTCATCGTGCGCTACGGCGAGCCCAAGTTCGAGGGCATGTACATCCTCCACGAGGGTCCGTACGGCGTCTTCAACGACACGCTGAAAGAGTTCAGCTACTCCGACTTCAAGGGCAACAAGCAGCAGAAGATCGCCACCACCGGCGGCTGGGTCGGCATCACCGACAAGTACTGGATGTCGGTGCTGGTGCCCGACCAGAAGTCCAAGGTCGACGTCTCGATCAAGCAGACCGGCGCCGGCGCCGACGTGAAGTACCAGGTCGACTATGTCGCCGGCGGCCTGACGGTCGCTCCCGGTGCCAATGCCACGACGGATGCCAAGCTGTTCGCCGGCGCGAAGATCGTGCGGGTGATCTCCGACTATGAAAGCAAGTACGGCATCCAGAAGTTCGACCTCACGATCGACTGGGGCTGGTTCTGGTTCTTCACCAAGCCGCTGTTCTGGCTGCTCGAGTGGCTCTACGTGCATCTCGGCAATTTCGGCCTGTCGATCCTGGTGCTGACCGTGATCGTGAAGGCCGTGTTCTTCCCGCTGGCCAACAAGTCCTATGCGGCGATGAGCAAGATGAAGCGGCTCCAGCCCGAGATGGAGAAGCTCAAGGTGCGCTACGGCGAGGACCGCCAGCGCATGAACCAGGAGCTGATGCAGCTCTATCGGCGCGAGAAGGTGAACCCGGCGGCGGGCTGCCTGCCGATCATCGTGCAGATCCCGGTGTTCTTCGCGCTCTACAAGGTGCTCTACACCACCATCGAGATGCGCCATCAGCCGTTCTACGGCTGGATCAAGGACCTCTCGGCGCCCGATCCGCTCACCATCCTGACCGGCTTCGGGATGTTCCCGTGGGACGTCCCGTCGTTCCTGCACTTCTTCAACATCGGCATCTGGCCCATGATCATGGGCGTCACGATGTACCTGCAGCAGAAGCTGAACCCGCAGCCGACCGATCCGGTGCAGGCGCGCGTGTTCCAGTTCCTGCCCATCCTGTTCACCTTCATGCTGGCGCCCTTCGCCGCCGGCCTGGTGATCTACTGGGCGTGGAGCAACACGCTCTCTATCGCGCAGCAGTACATGATCATGCGCCGCCACGGCGCGCCGATCGGCGGCAAGGCGGCGCCCGCGATTCCCGCGCCGGCGGCTCCCTCCAACGAAAAGAAGGGCGGCAAGGGCTCCGGTAAGAAGAACTGATGCCCGACAAGTCACCCGACGAGATCGACGAGGGCTATACGCCGGCCGAGATCGAGGCGGCGCGCAAGCTGTTCGCGGGCCCGTGCGACTTCGTCTCGGGCGCCGCGTCGATCGAATCGCTGCCCGGCATCTCGCTGCCGGAAGTGGCCTTCGCCGGACGCTCCAACGTCGGCAAGTCGAGCCTGGTGAATGCGCTCACCGGCCGGCGCACCCTGGCGCGCGTCTCGGGCAATCCCGGCCACACGCGCCAGGTCAACTTCTTCAATCTGGCCGACCGGCTGATGCTGGTCGACCTGCCGGGCTATGGCTTCGCCAAGGTCTCGCGCTCGATGAAGGAGACGTGGCAGGACCTGGCCTCGGCCTATCTGCGCGGCCGTCCGACCCTGATGCGAATCTTCGTGCTGATCGACGGCCGGCACGGGGTGAAGGAGAGCGACCGCGAGACGATGCGCAACCTCGACAGCGCCGCCGTCTCCTACCAGCTCCTGCTGACCAAGACCGACTATCTGCGGGCCTCCGACATTGCCGCCGCCGTGAAGGCCGCCGAGGCCGTGGCCCGCAAGCATGGCGCTGCCCATCCCGAGGTCCTGCCGACCAGCAGCGAGACCGGCTTCGGCATTCCCGAACTCCGCGCCGACATTTTCGCGGTCGCGCAGGTTTAGGTTTCGGTCTGTCGCCCTGAGCGCAGCGAAGGACCTAGCGGAACGACCAGAGCACTCCTTGTCGGACGTCAGATCCTTCGCATCGTTCAGGATGACAGGGGGCGCCGGTATCGGTCCGTGAATCTGTCACGCCGCGTCGTGGAAGATCTGGCCGAGGATGCGGCTCAGCGATAGTCGATGGGAGCCGTCTTCGCCTTCGCGCCGTTCCTCGCTACGGTTGCAACTGAGGAAAGGTTTGGATCGACGAATCGGAAATCATACGTGCCCGATTCCCATCTGCCGGCCTTCTTGAACTCGCTGGCGTAGGCCAACCTCGTCTTGAGCGGGGGTTCGATCCAGTAACTTGCAATGAAGGCATTGCCGTTCGGGAAGACATAGGCGGCCGTGGCGCGGCCCGTTTCTGCGATGCGCCTGGCCAGATCGGCATACCATCTGTCGGTGACATCGGGCGGCACACCCGAGGGGCTGACGGTGTCCACGAAGATCTCGGCGGCGAAGATCGGCTGCCGTGCCGTGCTTTCCTGGAGACAAATGGCGCGCGAGCCCACGATCACGAACGAATTCGAGGCACGGACATTCGACAGACTCACGACGGTGCCGCGCGGTAGCGGCAGCTTGGCAGCCTGATCGACGACGGTCTTGGAGGTGGCGCCGAGTTGCGGCACGCAGCGATGCACCTCGTTTCCGAAATTGGCGGCATTCACGTCCACCACGGTAAAGCGCTTCTGAATCTGGATCCGGTCGACGGGTACGAACTGCGAACTCGGGGCGGCGGCTTGCGTCTGGTCCGTGGTGACGCATCCCGCGCAGTAAAGGGCCGCCAGGCAGACGAGCGGGAACGTGGTTCTGAAAGACATGAAGATGCCGACCTCAAGTGACAGATCTCGCCGGCGGGGTGGATCCGTCGTCGGGCGGCCAGCTTAGTGGAGGCGCCCTGGAAGTGGAAGATGAGTGGCGCTCCTCAACCCCAGCTATGCCGCGTCGTGGAAGATCAGGCCCAGGGTGAAGCGCTCGCCGGTGCGCAGGCTCGAGACGCCATGGCGCATCGCGGTGCGGTGCCAGCCGCGGACGCCCTTGGCGGGCCGCTCGTTCACCGCAAAGATCGCGGCATCGCCCTGTTCCAGCGGCACGACTTCGCCGCGGGACTGCATGCGGGCGCGCTGCTCGACCAGCATGAACTCGCCGCCCGTGAAGTCGCGGCCCGGGGCGCTCAGCAGCACCACGACCTGCAGCGGGAAGACCATCTCGCCGTAGAGATCGCGGTGCAGGCAGTTGTAGTCGCCGGGCCCGTAGCGCAGCAGCAGCGGCGTCGGCCGGGTCTGGCCGGCCTCGTGGCATTCGCGCAGCCAGTCCTTCAGGTCGCGCGGGAAACGCCGGGGCCGTCCCAGCCGCTCGTTCCACTGGTTGGCCACTTCGGCCAGCTCGGGGTACAGCGCCTGGCGCAGCCGCTCGACGGGCGGGGGCAGGTCGTAGGCGAAATACCGGTACTCGCCCTGCCCGTAGCCGTGGCGCTGCATGACGATATGTTTGCGGAACCGTGACGGCTCGGACCACAGCGCGGCCAGCGCGCGGCACTCCTCGGGGCCGATCAGGTTGCGCACCACGGTGAAGCCGCGATCGGCCAGGGTTTCGCTGTCGAGGGGGTGGGAAGCTGCCATGCGGACATCCTGACGCGGCAGGGCCGGTTCTTCTATCCGCGAGCCGCCTGATATATTATGCGCCTCGGCGAATTGCTCGGCCCTCTCCCGACCCGGAGAGGGCTTTCGTTCAACTGGGGATGCTGTGAAATGGCCGAGCCTGTTCAACCCGACAAGGAGCAGAAGCGGCTCATCCGCATGGCGGAGACCATCTCCAAGGCGCTGCCCTACATGCGCCGGCACAACGATGCCACCTTCGTCGTGAAATATGGCGGCCATGCCATGACCGATCCGAAGCTCGGCGACCTGGTCGCCCGCGACGTGGTGCTGATGAAGCAGGTCGGCATGAACCCGATCGTGGTCCATGGCGGCGGCCCCCAGATCAACAAGATGCTGGAGCGGGTCGGCATCAAGAGCACGTTCGTGAACGGGCTGCGCGTCACCGACGCCGCGACCATGGAGATCGTCGAGATGGTCCTGGCCGGCTCGATCAACAAGGCGATCGTGGCCGACATCAACGAGTGCGGCGGCATCGCCGTCGGCATCTGCGGCAAGGACGGCAACCTGATCCTGGCCAAGAAGATGACCGAGACGCGCGATCCCAAGACCGGCGAGCTCCTGAAGGTCGACCTGAAGCAGGTCGGCGAGCCGGCCAAGATCAACGTCATGGTGCTCGAGCAGCTGCGCCGCGCCGACGTGATCCCGGTGGTCGCCCCGATCGGGTTCGGCGTCGACGACGAGCTGACCTACAACATCAACGCCGATACCTCGGCCGGCGCCATCGCCGGCGCGCTGAAGGCCAAGCGCCTGCTGTTCCTGACCGACGTGCCGGGCGTGCTCGACAAGGACGGCAAGGTGATCCCCGAGATGACGATCGAGCAGGCGCGCGCCCTGATCGCCGACGGCACGATCTCCGGCGGCATGATCCCCAAGGTCGAGAATTGCATCGATGCCGTGAATTCGGGCGTCGAAGCCGCCGTCATCATGGACGGGCGGGTCCCCCACTGCCTTCTGCTCGAGGTCTTCACCGAGGCGGGCGTCGGCACCATGGTCCGGCGTACATGACCCCGGGCCTGACCCAGTCCCGGCCTTGAAAAGCCCCGTTCTCACGCATATTTAGGCCCGATGGCTCTCCTGCCCATCCTGACCGCGCCCGATCCGCGCCTGAAAAAGAAGTCCCTGCCCGTCGACACGGTCGACGCCGGCGTGCGCCAGCTCATGGATGACATGCTGGAGACGATGTACGACGCCCCCGGCATCGGGCTGGCCGCGCCGCAGGTCGGCGTGCTGAAGCGTGTCATCGTGCTCGACATCGACCGCGAGGACACCAAGACCGGCCCGCTCTTCATGGCCAATCCCGAGATCGTCGCGGCCTCGGACGAGGACGTCTCCTACGAGGAAGGCTGCCTGTCGGTGCCGGACCATTATTCCGACGTGGTCCGCCCGGCCACGGTCACGGTCCGCTACCTCGACCGTGACGGCAAGCAGCAGGACCTCGCCTGCGAGGGCCTGTTGGCGACCTGCGTCCAGCACGAGATCGACCATCTCGACGGCGTGCTGTTCATCGACCACATCTCGGCGCTCAAGCGGAACATGATCCTGCGCAAGCTGCTCAAGGCGCGCAAGGAACAGGAACGCGACGCGGCCGAAGGCCGGCCGCCCAAGGCCCACGCCAAGGAAGATCCCGAGCACGTGATCTAGGGTCTTTTCGCTTCAGGTTCACCCACACCACCTCATCCTGAGGAGGCCCGAAGGGCCGTCTCGAAGGATGGGCAACAGACGTGGTGCTCGTGCCCACCCTTCGAGACGCGCTCCTGCGGCGCGCTCCTCAGGGTGAGGTCTTCTTGGGACGTCCAATGTGCTTCCGTCTCAGTCGGAAAGACCCTAGGCGGCAACCGTGACCGTTCAATCGATCAGTTTCCCATCCGCGTCGAAGAACGGATACGGCCCGTCATAGTCGCCGATGACGGCGGCGTGGGTGACGAGCTGGCCGTCGTTCCACCAGTGCAGCATGAAACCCGGCGGCTCCATGCGGAAGCGGCTGGGGGCGTCGGGATGGATGTCGAGCGCGACCTGGTGCGCCGGGCTGGGGCAGGTCAGGGCCGGACGACCGCCGACCTGGGCGTGGATCGTGCGATGGAGATGGCCGCACAGGATCAGCTCGACCTGCGCATGCTTGGCGACGACCTCGGCAAAGGCCTCGCGGCCTAAAAGGCCGATCTTGTCCATGTGGCCGATGCCGGTGACGAAGGGCGGGTGGTGCATCATCACCAGGGTCGGCACATCGGGCCGCTCCGCCAGCGTGCGGTCGAGCCAGTCGAGCCGCTCGCGGCAGAGTTCGCCGCCGCCCTGCCCCGGGATCAGCGTGTCGAGGCCGACCAGGCGCAACGGATAGTCGTCGATCGCGAACTGGAGGAACTTCCCCGCCGCCGGCAGGTAGCCGCCGTCGCGGAAGGCCTCGCGCATCGCCTCGCGCTCGTCGTGATTGCCGGGGATGGCGATGATGCGCTGCTGGATCGGCGCCAGGATCGATTTCAGGTGCGCGTATTCTTCCGGTCGGCCGAGATCGACCAGATCGCCGGTCAGCAGGACGATGTCGGGCTGCGGCTTCAGCGCCAGCAGCTCCTGCACGCAGCGTTGCAGCATGGAAGCCGTGTCGACCTTGCGATAGGCGAGCTTGCCCGGCAGCTTGATATGGGTGTCGGTGATCTGGGCGATCAGCATGGCAGGCTCCTCACAACACCAATAGGCCACGGGGGTCGATGGCGAGCCCGACGGCGTCGCCATGGCTGAAGTCGCGCCGCGCGGTGCTCTCGATCACCAGCGGCTGCGCCTCGCCCACATCCACGAACAGGCGCGTGCGATCGCCCAGGAAGAAGGCGGCCGCGACCGTCCCCTTGAGCCCGGTGGCCTCGCCGCCCTCGACCACGCGGATATCCTCGGGCCGGAACAGGATCTCGGTGGCCGTGGCCGGCGCTTGCGCCCAGGCGAGGCCACCGGCCTTGCAGGTGAACGTACCGTTGCTGACGCTGCCGGTCAGGCGATTCATCGTGCCGATGAATTCGGCGACGAAGCGCGTCGCGGGGCGCTGGTAGATGTCGCGTGGCTTGCCGATCTGGGCGACCCGGCCATGCTCCATGACGACGATGCGGTCGCCCAAGGCCATCGCCTCGGCCTGGTCGTGGGTGACGTAGATCGCGGTGATGCCGAGCGAGCGCAGCAGCGAATCGATCTCCAGGCGCAGCGTATCGCGCAGCTTGGCATCCAGCGCCGTCAGCGGCTCGTCGAGCAGCAGGGCGCGCGGCCGCACGGCAATGGCGCGCGCGAGCGCCACGCGCTGGCGTTGACCGCCCGAGAGCTGGTCGATGCGGCGGTCGGCGAGGCGCGTGATCTGCATCATCGCCAGCATCTCCGAGACGCGCGCCTTGATCTGGGCGTCGGGCACCTTCCGGATCTTCAGGCCATAGCCCACGTTGCCGGCCACGGTCATGTTGGGAAACAGCGCATAGGACTGGAACACCATGCCCACATTGCGCTGCTCGATCGGCAGATGCGTGACGTCCGTTCCGTCGAACAGCACTTTGCCGCCGGCATCGGGCTCTTCGAGGCCGGCGATGATGCGCAAGGTCGTGGTCTTGCCGCAGCCCGAGGGGCCGAGGAACACGACGGTCTCGCCGGCATGGATGGCGAGGTCGAGCGGCTCGAGCGCGCGGGTGCCGTCGGTGAAGGTCTTCGCGCAGTTGGTCAGGGCAATGGAGACGGGTTTGTTGTCGGTATCGGTCATTCGGCGTCCTCTGCCACGAACTTCGCGGGGCGCGGCTTGGCGAAGGCCTGCAGCGCCAGCAAGAGCGGCATGATCATCAGGAAGAACACGAGGGTGTAGGCGCTGCCGACTTCCAGCCGCAGCGAGGCATAGGCATCGGCGAGGCCCACGGGCAGCGTCTTGGTGAAGGGCGTGTGCAGCAGCCAGGTCATGTTGAACTCGCCCATGGAGAGCGTCACGACCATCAGCGAGCCGGCGAGGATGCCCTGCCGGCAGTTGGGCAGCACGATGTCGCGGAAGCGCGGCCAGAAGCCGGCGCCGAGCGAGGCTGCGCCCTCTTCCAGCGTCTTGAGGTCGATGGCGCTCAGCACCGCGAGCACGCTGCGCACCATGAAGGGCAGGGTGAACAGCACGTGGCCCACCAGGATGAAGGCCCACGAGGTGCGGAAGCCCGACAGGCTGCCATAGGTGACGATCAGCGCCAGCGCCGTCGCGAGCCCCGGCACCGCCACCGGCAGCACCAGCATCTCCTCCAGCGCCCGCGTCAGCGACGTCTGCCGCTTGGCCAGCACGTAGGCCGCCGGCACGCCGATCACCAGGGTGACGGCGAGACAGGCGAGAGCCAGGCCGATCGAGAGGAAGATCGTGTCGCGATAGCCGTTCCAGACTTCGAAGACCCAGCGCAGGGTGAGGCCGCTTTCGAGGCCCACGAAGTAATTGACCGTGAGACCGGCCATGATCGAGAGGATCACCGGCACGACCAGGAAGGCGCAGACCAGCAGGGTGAAGCCGAGCTGGAGATAGAACAGGCCGCGGCGCTTCATGTCAGCCCGCCGCCGCGACGCTGGAGCCGGCGGCCGTGCGCGCCAGAGCGAGCACCAGCCAGGTGACGATGCCCAGCACGAAGCTCAGTGCCGCCGCCATGGCGATGTTCGCCGACAATGTGAACTCGGTGTAGATCACCATCGGCAGTACGTTGATCTTGGCGGCCAGGGTGAAGGCGGTGCCGAACGCGCCGACCGCGGTCGCGAAGCAGATCGCGCCGGCCGAGATGAAGGCGGGCTTCAGGCCGGGAATGATGACGTCCAGCAGCACGCGCCACGGCGAGGCGCCCAGCGACCGCGCCGCCTCCTCGAGCTTCGGGTCGAGCTTCTCGGCCGCGGCCATCACGGTGAGGATGGTGCGCGGGATGGAGAAGTAGACGTAGCCCATGAACAGGCCGGCGATCGTATAGGCGAAGACCAGCTTCTCGCCGGTCAGCGCCTGCGTGACCTGTCCGATCAGCCCCTGGCGGCCGGCCAGCATGATCACCATGAAGCCGATGACGACGCCGGGGAAGGCGAGCGGAAAGGTCAGCATCGCCACGAGCAGCGCGTTGCCGGGAAACTTGTGGCGCTGCAGGAACACGCCCGAGATGCCGCTGATCACCAGCGTCGCCGCCGTCGTCGCGGCCGCCACGGCCAGGGTCGAGAGCAGGCTGTCGAGATAGAGCTGGTCGGTGAGGATGGCGGCATAGGCCGCCCAGCCGGTCTTGCCGCTGCCGCCGATGAAGAACAGCCGCGCCATCGGCAGCAGGAAGAAGGCCGCGAAGACGATGCCGGCCGGCAGCAGCAGAAGGATCAGTCGGCGGGTTTCGTGCCGCATTCTTTGTGGTTCCTCTTGGCTCACCCTCATCCTGAGAAGGCGCCCCTCGAATACCTCGGGGTAAACTCCGCGCCGTCTCGAAGGATGGGCAACAGGCGAGGTGCTCGTGCCCACCCTTCGAGACGCGCTCCTCTGGAGCGCTCCTCAGGGTGAGGTCGTAATCGAGTGCAGCGGGGCGATGATCTTGTCGCCGCCGCTATGCTCGTCTGATCAGTTCACTTCCTTGCGGTAGCGCTCGACGATCTGCGGCTGCGCCTTGGCGAGGTTCTTGAGGTCGACCGCCTTGGCGCGGGCATAGTCCGCGTCGGGCAGGAACTTCGCCTTGGCCTCGGCCGACAGCCGGTCGGCGAAGACCGGGCGCAGATAGGCATTGCCCCACATCGCCTGGCTCTCGTCGGAGAGGACGAAGTCGAGCACCTTCTTGCCGTTCTCGGCGTTCGGGCCCTTGTTCACCAGCGCCATCACGTAGGGGAACACCAGCGTGCCCTCCTTCGGGATCACGAACTGCACCGGCGCCTTGTCGGTGTACTGGCCGCGATAGGCGTTGAAGTCGTAGTCGATCAGGATCGGAATCTCGCCGGAGATCACGCGCGCGTACGACGTCTGCTTCGGCACGATCGGCTGGTTCTTGGCCAGTTCCTTGAAGAACTTGATGGCCGGATCGAGATTGTCGTAGCTGCCGCCCAGCGCCAGGTTGATCGCCATGACGCCGAGCTGGCCGACGGCGGCCGAGGTCGGGTCGAGATAGCCGACCATGCCCTTGTATTCGGGCTTCAGCAGGTCGGCCCAGCTCTGCGGCACCGGCTTGTTGCCCAGCGCCGCCTTGTTGACGAACAGGCCGAGCGTGCCGGAGTGGATCGTGAACCAGTTACCGTCGGGATCCTTGAGGTCGGCCGGGATCTTCTCCCAGTTCGCGGGCTTGTAGGGCGTCAGTACGCCGGCATCCCTGGCCGGGTCGGCGGCGATGCCGCCGAGATAGGTGACGTCGGCCACCGGATTGCCCTTCTCCGCGATCAGCGCGGCAATGGCCTGGCCGGAGTTCTTGTTGTCCGGCGGCACGGTAATGCCGAGCTTGGCCTGGATGGCCTTGAGCTGCGAGCCCCAGTCGGCCCATTCCGGCGGGCAGTTGTAGCAGACGGCCCGCTGCTGGGCGGCGGCGCCGGAGATGTTTGCCACGGCAGCGATGCCGAGCGCGGCCGCGACCGCGAGATGTTTCAGCATGAGATCAACCCCTCCTCGTTTGACGTGTCGTATCGACGGTCGCGCTCTCGTCCGGCCAGGACACCAGCCGGACGCCGGCCTCGCTCAATTGACGCGCGATGGGCGCCGGCACCGGACGATCGGTGAACACGGCGCTTGCTTCGGTGATATGGCCGCCGCGCACCGTGCCGCCGCGGCCGAACTTGGAATGGTCGAGGACCAGGAAGCGCTGGCGGCAATGGGCGGCGAGCGCGCTGCGCATCGTCACCTCGTCGGTGCTGAAGTCGAGCAGCGTGCCGTCCTCGGCGACGCCGCCGACGCCGTAGATGCCGATGTCGGCTGCGAAGCGGCCGAAGAAGCCGTGCGCCTCGCCCGCCACCACGTCGCGGTCGAGGCTGCGCAGTCGGCCGCCGGCGACGGTGATCTCGCAGGAGGCGCTGCGGCAGAGCGCCATCGCGACGTTGAGATTGTTGGTCATGACCCGCAGGCCGGCATGGTCGAGCAGCGCCAGCGCGCACTGTTCGGGCGTGGTGCCGATGCCGAAGAACAGCGAGGCGCCGTCCGGCACCTCGCGCGCCACGAGCTGGGCGATGCGCCGCTTGGCGTCGATGTTCAGGACCTGGCGGGCGGGATAGGCGAGGTTCTCGCCCTCGGGCGGCAGCTCGACGCCGCCATGGCGCCGGCGCAGCAGGCCGCGGTCGCAGAGCAGGTTCACGTCGCGGCGGATCGTCTGCGGCGTGACGCCGAACTGAAGGGCAAGCGCCTCGATCGCCTGGAACCCGTCCCCCCGGACGCGTTCGACAATGGCGCGGGCGCGTTCTTCCGCCTGCATTCCCGGTTCCTGAGCCCGCTTCCTGTCCCGTTCGATCTGCATGGTTCGAATGAACTCTGCAGATCGTTGTTTTCGTTCATATGACTTTCATATGAACATTCGGAGACGTCAAGTGAGCGAGTGGGCGAGCGCAGCCCGGCCTAATAAACGAAACAATCGAAACGGATGTCGCACCCCCCGAGTCTTGTCAGGGTCGACCTCGACGGAGCGGTGTTGCTCGTCGGTCCTTCTGAAAAACCCATTTGGGACAGGCTGCCAGAGCTTTCCGCTTCAGGTCGACACGCACCACCTCATCCTTATATGAGCGCTGAACGGTCAAGGGGCGGGTTGGATTTTTTGTCCCTCAATCATCGGACCGTCTCGGGGATGGAAGCTTGAGAGTGCCGCGCGCGAGCGCGGCGCTGGAAGGGGTGCGTGGAGGGGCGGCCTTCGGCGCGTTGCGTTGGAAGTCTGGGCGTCTGGCCAATGCACGTTGTGTCGACGGCATCACCTTATATCCGGTCGGGCGTCGCTGCGCCCCGCACCCAAATCCCTCATGCACGGTCGAGGTCTTGCCCAGGAAACGATGAGACCCTTCTGAGACAGCGGTACCGCATGGTCCATGGATGAGGACGGTCATCATCAGCTTCCTGCGCAACACACCGGGCCGCCGCCGTTCAGCGGCCGGCCGGTGCGGCAGCTCGCAGCCTGGCGCCCTCGGGCACCAGGCCCTGGGTGAGGAAGCGCCACAGCGCCACCATCAGCTTGCGCGCCAGGGCCACAATGGCGATGCGTCTGACACGGCCTTTTTGATCGCCGACGCGGCTCGTGAACCACAGGCTCAAGGTGCTGGCGGGCTGGTAGCGCAGCCATAGCCATGAAAGCTCGATGGCCAAGGTCCGGGCGCGGGCGTTGCCGGCCTTGCTGATGCCCTGCTCGCGCGAGCTCTGGCCGCTGTCGAACGGCGTCCCGGCCAGGCCAAAATAGCCTCCGACCTGGCGCCGGTTCTGGAAGTCGCGCCAGAATACCTCGTTGACCAGCGTCTCGCCGCCGACCGGCCCGACGCTCTTCAGGCTGATCAGCTGGTTGACCTGGCTGGCCCGACTGTCCGGCGCCGCGGCGGCACGCTCCGCCGTCATCTGGCTCTCGACTTCGGCAATCTGCTCGCCGACCTGCACCAGACGGGCGTGCTCGCGCTGGATCTCGGCCGCCAGGTTGGCCGGCACGGCGCGGCCGTCGCCGGTCCGAAGCTGGGCAAGCTGCTCGAGGAAGCCTTTGCGGCGCGGATGCACGTCGCGGATCCCCTGGCCATGCAACAGACCCTTGATGCGGTTGACATGGGCGGTGCGCTCGCCGATCAGCCGGTCCCGCTCGCGCGACACCCGACGGGCGTCTTCCTGCTCGGGGGTCGGCGGATGAACCACGCTGCAGACCTTCGGCTCGCCACCCTCGTGGCGGATCAGCACCCGCATCAGACGCTCGAGGTCCAGACGGTCCGTCTTGGCCTGCCGCGCGCGCCGCGGCATCTCGATGCTCGACGGATCGAGCACCCGATTGGCGACGCCCTGCCCGGCCAGCCAACGATCGAACCAGAAGCCGTCATAGCCGGCCTCGTAGCAGCTCACCACACGCACCGGCCGGCCATGCTTCTCCGCATGGGCGCGCTTCTTCGAGATCAGCTGCCACACCGCCGCCGTATCGCCGCCAGCCACTTGGTGGCGGCTCATCTTGCTCTCGCCGGACATCACCATACCGATCAGCCACTTCGACTTGCTCAGTTCAAACGCCACGTACAACGTGGCATCCTTCTCGCCGGCGGCGGGGGTGTCTATGGGATGTGAAGACGTCATAACTTCTCCGTAGGTTCGGTTCTCGCAACTCCAAACCTACCTCTCGACCTCTCGTCGCCACATAGAATCTGAGGAGCGGCCGCAGGCCGCGTCTCGAAGGATCGGCAACACGCGCGGTGCTCGTCCCATGCTTCGAGACGCGCGCCTGCGGCGCGCTCCTCAGTATGAGGGCGGTGTGGTGATTCCATCGGACTCGGAAAGACTCCAAAGCCGTCAAATGGAGGAAAACGGGTCCCTCCATTCCACTGCCCTCCGGGCGTAGCGACGATTGCCCCACGCCGCCAGGGACGAAGCCTTACTGAGCCGCGATCTTGGTCGCCGCCGGGGCGAAGTCGCGTTCCATTTCGCGGCGGAGCTTCACGGCGGTCAGAGACTCGTCCATCACCACGTCGGCGTAGGTCAGCGACTGGCCGGCCTTGATCGGCTTGAGCAGCTTGACGTTGTGGGCGAGGCCGAGCGGCAGGCTGCCGAGGCCGGTCGACTTCTCCGACGGGAACAGCTTGCCGTAGACCGTGTAGCCGCCCTCGCCGTCCAGCATCTCGCCGGGCTTGAGGTCGCGCTTGGCGGTGGCGATGACGTCGGCGTGGAAGCCGATCGGCGTGCCGGTCGGCTCCTTGCGCAGGCCGATCGAGGCGACCGACATGCCGACCTCGAGGCCGATCAGGTGCCAGCGCTTGTACATGACGGAGTACCGGCCGCTCGGGTCGGTCTGCAGCATGTACTCCTCGAAGCAGTTCTTCTGGTACTCGGTGGCCGCCTCGAACACGACCCACACGCCCTTGCGGATCTCGTAGGGGATGGCGCGCCCGTCCTTCTCCAGCGAGGAGGCGACTTCGACCTGGCCCTTGTGATGGAGCTGGCCGCCCTCGGAGATCGGCCGCATCACGAAGGGCAGGTCCTCCACCGAGCACGGCGGGAAGGCCAGCCCGTCCGGCGCCGGCGTGAGGCCGGTGGCGTTGGCCACGGCGGTGCTCTCGATGGCGGGCTTGGAGCCGTCGAGGAAGGAGTTGAACATCTTGGGGTTCAGGCCGCCGCGCTTGGCCTGTTCCTCGTTGAGGCCCCAGTACTTCCACACCGTCTCGGGCGTCGACTGCGCGAAGTGCGGCAGCCACTTGTGACCGCGGCCGGCGGCGGTCACCTCGAAGCCCGAGGTGCGCGCCCAGTCGACCAGCTCGCAGATCAGCGCCGGCTGGTCGCCATAGGCCAGGCTGTAGATCACGCCGGCGGCGGCGGCGCGCTTGGCCAGCAACGGGCCGCAGAAGGCGTCGGCCTCGACCGTCACCATCACGACGCTCTTGCCATGCCTGAAGGCTTCGAGCGCATGTTCGACGGCGGCGATCGGGTCGCCGGTCGATTCGACGATGATGTCGATCTCGGGATGGCTGACCAGCGCGCGCCAGTCGTCGGTGAGATGGGTGCTGCCGTGCTTGCGGGCGTCCTCGAACGAGCTTGCCGAGGTCACGTCGGGCTTCCAGCCCAGCCGCGCCAGGTTCTCGCGCGCGCGGTCGGGCGAGAGGTCGGCGATGCCCAGCAGATGGATGCCCGGCGTGGTCGGGATCTGCGACAGGTACATCGAGCCGAACTTGCCGGCGCCGATGACGCCGATGCGCAACGGATTGGCTTCGGCGGCGCGCGCCAGAAGCATGCGATGGAGACTCATGGTTTCCTCCGGAGTGTCTTGATTATTCCGCCGCGGCCTTGCGGTTGACGGCGCGGATCACCGCATCGTCTTCCCAGGGATCGACCGGCGTGAAGTCGCGGTGCGCGATATAGTCCGGCCGCTTGAACTGGCGGATCGCGTTGCTGACCGCGTTGTAGGTCACATAGATGATCTGGCGATCCCACGGCGACATGTTGGGGCCGCTGCCGTGGACCAGCGTGCCGTGGAAGAAGATCGCCGAGCCCGGGCCGCCCTTGGGCGCGACGATGCCGCCCTGGCCGACCAGCTTGGCGATGGTGTCGTTGTCGATCACCCACAGCGGATAGGAAGTCGTGGTGAGGTCGTGGCTGGCCTCGATCGCGCCCTTCTTGTGGCTCCTGGGAATGAACCAGAGCGGGCCGTTGAATTCATTCACCTCGTCGATGAACACCGCGAGGTTCATGGCGCGCGGCTCGGGCATGGCGTCGTCGGCTTTCCAGGTGCCGTAATCCTGGTGCCACTGCCAGACGTCGCCGTCGAAGGCGGCCTTTCCGTTGATCTTGAACTGATGGATGTAGGTCTTGTCCTTCAGGAGCTGCTCGGCCGGCTCGACGAAGCGCGGATGGTGGACCAGCGCCTCGAACACCGGATGATAGGTGTGGACCGCGAAGGCGGTGCGCACGACGTCGCCGCTCTTCTCGCGCACGTTCTCAGGCCGGCGCTGGGCGAAGACCTCGGGCACCGAGTTCTTCAGGATCTGGGTCTCTTCCGGCGAGAAATAATCGGGGAAGAAGAGATAGCCCTCTTCGTCGAATTGCTTCAGCTGCTCAGAAGTGAGCTTCATGGCGGTTCCTCCTTTGCCGTGTCGTCTTGCTTGTCGTGAACGCCGTCTTCAGGCGGCGCGGGAAATCACAGCTTTCAATCGTCCCGTCAGAATGCCGGCCATCTGTTCGGCATGGCCGCGGCAGAGCGCTTCGGCCTCGACCGCCTGGCCCGCTTCGAGCGCGCGCAGGATGGCCTCGTGTTCGTCCCACACGCTGATCCGCAGATCCTCCTCGCTCAAGGCCGCGGCCATCACCCGGCGCAGATGCTGCCAGTGCGGCTGGGCGGTCTCGCCGATCACGGGATTGCCGGAGGCCTCGTAGACGAAGAGATGGAAATCGATGTCGGCCTCGATGACCGACGGCACGTAACCGCTCGCCACGGCACGCCGGCCGACGTCGAGCAGGGCACGGCCGCGCTGCACGAGATGGGGCGTGTAGTTCGAGGCGGCGAGCCGGGCCGCGGCACCGTCGAGGGCGGCGCGGACGACGTAGAGATTGCGCGCCTGCTGGACGTCGAGTGGCGCCACGCACACACCCTTGCGGCCGGCATCGACCAGGAAACCCTCGCGGCGCAGCAGCATCATGGCCTGCAGGACCGGCTGGCGCGACACGCCGAACTGCTGGGCGATCTCCTCCTGGGTGATGCGGGCGCCGGATTTCAGCTCGCCGGAGCAGATCGCTTCGAGGACCGAATCGTGGATCCGCTCGGAAAGATCGGGCTCGGGAAGGATGGGGCGCATGTCTGTATACAGAACACAGAGGCTGCCCGAGTCAACCGCCTAGCGAGCTTTCAGGCCTTTGGCACTGAGAATCTGCACCCCGCGGTCGGGGTAGTCGGTGATCAGCCCGTCCACGCCAAGGTCGATCAGCCGCCCCATCTCGGCCGGGGCATTCACCGTCCAGGGGACGACCTTGAGGCCGAGCCCGTGGGCCTCTTTGACGTTCTCCGCCGTGACGTTCCGCCAGAACGGCGACCAGGTCGCGCAGCCGGCCGCCTGGGCGAGCCGGGGCACGGAGCCGCCCTGGGCCGTGAGGTCGAGTCCGCCCAGCCAGGGGGAAGGCCGTCCGCTGCCGCGCTGCACCGTGTCGAAGTTGTTGCTCTCGATGCTGAGGCAGCCGGTGGAGATCTCGGGCGCCAGCTTGCGGGCCGCGATCAGGCCGCGCCAGTCGAACGACTGCAGCGTGCTGCGCGCCTCCGCCTTGGCCTTGCGAATGCCGTCGACGGCAACCGCGGCAAAGGCGGCGGGGTCGAGGGTGAGGTCGGGTTTGCCCGGATCGGTCTTGATCTCGATGTTGAAGCGCACCCCGGGGGCCGCCTGCGCGAAGAATTCGGGCAAAGTCGGGAAGCGCTGGCCATCGACCGGCTTCTGTTCCGGGAACTGCTGGGCGTACTTGCTGGCCGGGTTCACGCGGCCGATGTCGTAGCGCTTCAGTTCATCCAGGGTCAGCGTGCGGATGGCCGGTCCCGCAGCCGTGAGCCACTGCCCGTCCGGCCCGCGCGTCAGGTCGGGATTGAGATAAGGGTCGTGGCTGATGACGACGATCCCGTCGCGCGTCACCGCGAGGTCGGTCTCGAGGGTCGTGACGCCCAGGTCCTGCGCCAGCTTGAAAGCGGCCAGCGTGTTCTCCGGCGCCAGCCCGCGCGCGCCGCGATGGCCCTGCAGGTCGAAGGCCGCCGCGAGCCCGGTGCTAAGCGCCCAGATTGCGCAGGCGAGCGATGCGATCCGCGATATCGGGATGGGTGGCGAGAAGCGCCGGCGTCTTCGAGGTGAACTGGTTGATCGGATTGACGATGAAGAGATGCTGCGTGGCACGGCTCACTCCGGGAAAGGGGGCGGCCTTCTCCGCGAGCTTGCCCAGCGCGGAGATGAGGCCATTGGGATTGCGCGTGAACTGTACGGAGGTCGCGTCGGCGAGATACTCGCGCTGCCGGGATACCGCCATCTGCACCGCCTTGGCCGCGAGCGGTGCCAGGATCGCGACGACCAGCAGCACGACGATCAGGATACCGCCACCCGAGCTGCCCTTGCGGTCGTCGCTGCGCATCCGGCCCAAATTCATCGTGCGCAGCGCCATGTCGCAGACCAGCGCGATCAGGCCTACGGTCACGCCGACCACGACCATGTAACGCGTGTCGAGGTTGCGGAGGTGCGCCATCTCGTGCGCCACCACGCCCTGCAGCTCGTCGCGGTTCAGCGAATTCAGCAGCCCGCGCGTGACCGCGATCGTGCCGCTGCCGACCTTGTTGCCGGTAGCGAAGGCGTTCAGCGCGTCGGTCTCCAGCACCATGACGCGGGGCATCGGCACGCCCGCGGCGATCGAGATCTCCTCGACCACGTTGTAGAGCTGCGGCGCGTCCTGCTTTTCGATCACCTTGGCGCCGGCCATCGACAGCACCATCTTGTCGCCCACCGCCAGCGAGATCGCGCTCCAGCCGATGCTGACGGCCGCCATCAGGCCGGCGGCCGCGATGCCCATCTGGCTCACCGGCGGCAGCGAACCCGAGGACTCGGTCTCCAGCAGCGCGCCAACCAGATAGCCGATCCCGCCGGCCAACAGGGTGAGAACCGCCAGCAGCACAATCGTGTTGCGGCGGTTCTGGTGCTGGGCGGCGACGAAGTCGGTGGTGGCGCTCATGCGCCGTGCCCTCTCAGCGCAGCGCGACCTTCGGCACGTCGTGCTCGGACTCCGGCATGTTGAACAGGTCCATCGGGCCGAAGCCCAGCGACGCCGCGGCCAGAACCGCCGGGAAGCTCTGGCGGCGGGTGTTATAGGTGTTCACCGAGTCGTTGTAGAACTGGCGTGCGAAGGCGATCTTGTTCTCGGTGGCCGTCAGCTCCTCCTGGAGCTGCATGACATTGTCGTTGGCCTTGAGGGTCGGATAGTTCTCCATCAGGGCGAACAGACCGTGCGTCGCCTGGCTGAGCGCCGCCTCGGCCGGCCCCGATTGTGCGGCATTGCCGCTCGCCGCCACCGCGTTGTTGCGCGCCTGGATCACCTTGGTGAGCGTCTCCTGCTCGTAGCCCATCGCGTCCTTCACCACCTGCACCAGGTTGGGAATGAGATCGTGCCGGCGCTTCAGCTGCACGTCGATCTGGCTCCACGCGGTCTGCGCCTGGTTGCGGCCGCCGACGAGGCCGTTATAGACGGCGATCAGCCACAGGCCGATGGCGACGACGATGCCGAGGAAGATCCATGTGCTCATTCGACAGTCTCCGTTAGAGCGCGGCGTTACAGTACACCATGACGGTGCGGGCCAGGCCTCGCATTATGGATTTCCATGGAAAAGAAGGACCTTCGCGACCTGAGCAAGCTGGTGTCGCACGCGCTGCGACATGAACCGGCTGCCTACGGGCTGAAACTGGACGCCGACGGCTGGGTGGCCCTCGACGCGTTCATTGCGGCGGTTCGCGCTTCGGACGCGCGATGGCGCGACGTGACGACGGCCGACCTGGAGGCGATCGGAAGCGCTTTCGAGAAGAAGCGTCACGAGATCTTCGAGGGGCGCATTCGTGCGGCCTACGGGCATTCGGTCGAGGCGGCCATCGACCGGCCGGCGATCGAACCGCCGGCCATGCTCTACCACGGAACCTCACCCGAGGCGGCGGAAGCCATCGTGAAGGAAGGGCTGCGCCCGATGGAGCGGACGCATGTTCATCTTTCCGTCGACCTGACAGGCGCTCGCGAGGTCGGCTTGCGCAAGAGTTCGACGCCTGTCCTGCTGGGCGTCCGGGCGCGGGATGCCCAAGCGCAAGGTCATCGTTTCTATAAGGTCGATGGCCGCGTGTGGCTGGCAGATGCCGTCCCTCCGGCATTCCTCGACAAGATGGGCTAGTGTCTGCCCAACCAATCCAATTGGAGGAATGCATGAGCACACAGGAGCTGCTGAAGGCCTTCTGCTCGGCGGTGGAGCGCCGCGACGGCAAGGCGTTCGCCAGTCTGTTCACCGAGGACGCCGTCTATCACGACGTGTTCTACGGCGATTTCAAGGGCCGCGAGCGCATCGCCGAGATGATCGACGACTGGTTCCATCGCACCGCGCACGAGTTCCGCTGGGACATGCACCGGCCGGTCAGCGACGGCAGGATGCTCTACGCCTACTACACGTTCAGCTACGTCTCGAAGCTGCCCGGCGCCGAGGGCAAGCGCGTCGGCTTCGAAGGATGCTCGATGATGCAGCTGCGCGACGGGCTGATCCTCGACTATCGCGAGGTGGCCAATGTCGGGCCCGCCTTCGTCGAACTGGGCTTCGCGCCCGAGCGCACGTCGAAGATCCTCGCCAAGGAAGGCGCGCACCTCAGGACCCAGCCGGAGTGGAAGCGGCACATATGAATTGAGCCTTCCCATTCGAATGGGGAGGTGTCGTCGTCCTACGACGACGGAGGGCCATGACTCCATCGCCCTCGTAAGACGAGGGCACTTCCCCTTTGCGGACTCCGCAAAGGGGAAGAACCTGAGTGATTAATCGCGCAGCAGGTCGTTGATCGAGGTCTTGGAGCGGGTGCGCTCGTCGACGGTCTTCACGATCACGGCGCAGTAGGTCGAGGGCCGGTCCGGGCCGCCGCCGATGTTGCCGGGCACCACCACCGAGTAGGGCGGCACCTTGCCGATGTGGATCTGGCCGGTGGCGCGGTCGACCACCTTGGTGGTGGCGCTGATGAACACGCCCATCGAGAGCACCGCGCCGGTGCCGACGATCACGCCCTCGACGACCTCGGAGCGGGCGCCGATAAAGCAGTTGTCCTCGATGATGACCGGGTTGGCCTGCAACGGCTCGAGCACGCCGCCGATGCCGACGCCGCCCGAGAGGTGGCAGTTCTTGCCGATCTGGGCGCAGGAACCGACCGTCGCCCAGGTGTCGACCATGGTGCCGGTGTCGACATAGGCGCCGAGGTTCACGAAGGACGGCATCAGCACGACCGACGGGGCGATGTAGGAGCCGCGGCGCACGATCGAGCCGGGGACCGAGCGATAGTTTGCCTTGGCGAAACGGGCGGCGTCCCAGCCGGTCGTCTTGAGCGGCACCTTGTCGAACCAGGGCGCGGCGCCGAGGCCGGGGAACGAGGCGCCGCCGTCCATCGGGACCGAATCGTAGAGGCGGAAGGAGAGCAGCACGGCCTTCTTCAGCCACTGGTTCACGACCCATTCGTCGCCGAACTTCTCGGCGGTGCGATAGGTGCCGTCGTCGAGGCCGGCGATCGCCGCTTCGACGGCGTCACGCACTTCGCCCTTGGTGGCGCTGTTGATGCCGTCCCGCGCTTCCCATGCCGCGTCGATCGCGGTCTGCAGCTGCTTGCTCATCGAAAAATCCCTCGAAAAATGCCGCCGGACCATAGCGGCGGGAGGCCCGGAGTCAATGTTCCGGGCTATGCTGCGGCATGGGCTTCAAGATCCCCGAATCGGTGCTGGTGGTGGTTCATACGCCCCGGCTGGACGTGCTGGTGCTGGAGCGCACGGGGACCGGGCTCTGGCAGTCCGTGACCGGGTCACGCGAACTGGACGATCCGGACCTCGAGGCGACGGCCCGTCGCGAACTGCTCGAAGAGACCGGATTGGCCGTCGGGACGCTCACCGACTGGCGCCAGACCAACCGCTACGAGATCTGGGCCCAGTGGCGTGCCCGCTACGCGCCGGACGTCACCCACAATGTCGAGCATGTGTTCGGCTTCCAGGTGCCCGAACGGACCGTGGCCACGCTCGATCCCACCGAGCACGTCGCCCAGCTTTGGCTGCCTTGGCAGGAGGCCATGAAGAAGGTGTTCTCGCCGACCAACCGGGATGCGATCTGGCAGCTGCAGCGGCGGGTGAAAGCGTAAGGGTCCCTCGCGGCGCTCGGGATGACAATCTTGTCGAGATGGACGCAGTGCGCCGATGCAGCAAACGGTGTCATCCCGAGCGCCGCGAGGGCCCCTTGCTCAGGGGGCTTATGAAGAGTGGCTGCTCTCGGGCATAGTGACCCGGCATGACAGATTCTCACGCGGCCCCGCCGCCCGTCCGTGAAGCCTCGACTCTCGGCCAGTTCAGCTGGGCGCTGTTCGACTGGGCCAACCAGCCCTTCTTCACCATCATCACCACCTTCATCTTCGCGCCCTACTTCGCCAACGTGCTGGTCGGCGATCCGGTGCAGGGGCAAGCGGCGTGGGGGTTCACGCAATCGGCTTCGGGCGTGCTGATCGCGCTGATGAGCCCGTTCCTCGGCGCCATGGCCGATGCCGGCGGCCGTCGCAAGCCCTTCATCCTCGCGTTCCAGCTCCTGCTGGTCGTTGGATGCGCCGGCCTGTGGTTCGCCTATCCCAACCGGCCCGACCTCATCCTGCCGATCAGCTGGGCGGTCATCCTGGCCACGGTCGGTGCTGAGATGTCGATCGTGTTCAACAATGCCCAGCTCCCGAACATCGTACGGCCCGAGCGCATGGGCCGGCTGAGCGGCTACGGCTGGGGGCTGGGCTATTGCGGCGGCCTGGTCTCGCTGATCGTCGTGCTTGCCGTGTCGATGCCGGCCCTGTTCGGCCTGGCGGCCTCGAACGACCGGCCGCTGTTCGGCCTCGATCCCGCCAGCCACGAGCTGGAGCGCCTGGTCGGGCCCGCGTCGGCGCTTTGGATCATGATCTTCGTGCTGCCGATGTTCCTGTTCACGCCGGATTCCGCCGGTGCGCGGCGCCAGCCCCTGCTCGTCGCCGCGCGGGAAGGCGGCCGCTCGCTGCTCTCGACGCTGAAGCGTCTGCCGCGCTACGGCAACGCGCTGCGCTATCTCATCGCCTTCATGCTCTACAATGACGGGCTCGCGGCCATCATCGCCTTCGGCGGTGTCTATGCCGCCGCGACCTTCGGCTGGAGCACGGTGACGCTCGGCATCTTCGGCATCGTCCTGACGGTCTTCGCGATTCCCGGTGCGTTCCTCGGCGGCCGGCTGGACGACTGGATCGGCAGCAAGCGGACGGTGCAGATCGCCATCGCCGGGGTGATCGTGGCGACCCTGGGCATCGTCGGCGTCACGGCCACGCACGTCTTCTACGTCGTGCCGGCCGACCCGATCAGCCCGACCCGTGGCCTGTTCGGCTCGCTGCAGGAAAAGGTGCTGATGGGCTTCGCGCTCATTCTCGGCTTCTGCATGGGGCCGATGCAGGCGGCCAGCCGCACGATGGTGGGCCGCATCGCGCCGCCGGGCATGACGGGGGAATTCTACGGCCTGTTCGCCCTCTCGGGCCGGGCCACGGCGTGGATGGCGCCGTTCGCCATCGCGACCGTCACGGCGGCGACGCAGTCCACCCGCATCGGCATGGCCTGCGTTCTGTTCTTCCTGGTGGTAGGCTTCATCCTGCTCTGGAAGGTGCGCGAGGAGCGCGCCGCCCCCGTTTGAAGGAGGATCGCATGATCACCGCCATCGTGAATTTCAAGCTGCCGGCCGACATCGATGCGAAGAAGGCCGCCGAACTGTTCAAGGGTTCGGCGCCGAAATATCGCGGCATGAAGGGGCTGGTCCGGAAATACTATCTGTTCGACGCGGAGAAGCGGATCGGCGGCGGTGTCTATCTCTGGAAGAGCCGCGCCGACGCCGAGGCGGTCTATACGCCGCAATGGCAGGCCTATATCGCCGAGCGCTACGGCGCCCCGCCCGACATCCGCTATTTCGAGACCGCCGTCGTGGTCGACAACGACGCCGACACGATCACCGCCGACGCGGCGTAGCGTCTCTCTGTAAATCCACCTCATGCTGAGGAGCCGCGCAAAGCACGGCGTCTCGAAGGATGGGCAACAGACGGGGTGCGCGTGCCCACCCTTCGAGACGCGACCCTTCGGGCCGCTCCTTGTATCAAGACACGGCCGCGCCGGCGTAGAGTTGCAGGTGCGGTCTCGGTGGAGAGCCCGCAGGCTCCTGGGGCCTCCAAGCCCGTCCCTGAGCTCGGCGCCTCCACCGTTGATTTTGTGATCCCGAACGGTCGCCTGGGCCGAACCGCGAGCCCGCATGCGCAAGGATGGGAGCCAAGATCCATGTTCGTAGGTATCGATGTGGCGAAAGAGCGCCTGGATGTTCATGTGCGCCCCGCCGGCGAGGCCTTCACCGTTGCCCGCAACGGAGAAGGCATCGAGGACCTGATTGGGCGGCTGAGTAAAATGGCACCTGCTCTGATCGTGCTCGAAGCAACCGGTGGCTTCGAGACGATCGTGGCGGCAGGCCTGGGCGCGGCGGGCCTGCCCGTGGCGGTCGTCAATCCACGGCAGATCCGAGACTTCGCCCGGGCCACCGCACGGCTGGCCAAGACCGATGCGCTGGATGCCGCTGTCATCGCCCACTTCGCCGAGGCGGTGAACCCACCGGCGCGACCGCTCGCTGACGAGCAGTCCAGACTGTTGGGCGAACTGATGGCCCGCCGCCGTCAGCTCGTCGAGATGATCGGGGCCGAGAGCAATCGCCGGCGCATGCTCACAGTTCGACGCACCCTCAAGAGCGTCGATCGCGTGCTTGCCACCTTGAAGGCCCAGCTCGAACAGATCGACGACGACATCGACACCGCCGTCCGGGGAACACCGACCTGGCGGGAAGCGGAGGACCTTCTGATCAGCGTTCCCGGCATCGGGCCCAGGATCGCCCGCACCCTGATCGCCGAACTGCCTGAACTGGGCCGTCTCGGCCGACGCGAGATTGCTTCCCTGACCGGCGTCGCCCCGTTCAATCGCGACAGCGGCACCTTGCGTGGCCGCCGTACCATCGCGGGAGGACGACCCGTCGTACGGGCTGCCCTCTACATGAGCATCCTCGTCTCCATCCGCCGCAAGCTGCCCTTGGCGCTGACCTATCATCGCCTGCGCGCCGCAGGAAAGCCGGCAAAGGTCGCCATCGTCGCTTGCATGCGCAAGCTCGTGACCATCCTCAACGCCATCCTCAGGGACAGAAAACAATGGGCAAACGCTTGACCAACACGACGGTCGCTCAGGGTGAGGATATTGTTTGAAGTGATGGCTTACTTGCCTCGACGCGCCGCCTCGATCCTGGCGACGTCGATCTTCTTCATGCCCATCATCGCCTCGAAGGCGCGCTTCGCCTCCTCGCCGCCGGCCGCCATCGCCTCGGTGAGCACGCGCGGCGTGATCTGCCATGACAGGCCCCATCGGTCCTTGCACCAGCCGCAGGCGCTTTCCTGGCCGCCATTGCCGACGATGGCGTTCCAGTAGCGGTCGGTCTCTTCCTGGTCGTCGGTGGCGATCTGGAACGAGAAGGCTTCGGTCTGCTTGAACACCGGCCCGCCATTGAGGCCGAGGCAGGGGATGCCGCAGACCGTGAACTGCACGGTCAGCACGTCGCCCTTCTTGCCCGACGGATAGTCGCTGGGCGCGCGATGGACGGCCGTCACCTCGCTGTCGGGAAAGGTCGCGGCATAGAAGCGGGCCGCGGCCTCCGCGTCCTTGTCGAACCAGATGCAGATCGTGTTCTTCGCGACGGTCATTGCCATTCCTCAGACGTCCAGGATGGGCGCGAAGCCGCCATAGATCATGCGCTTGCCGTCGAACGGCATCTGCTGGTCCTTCATGCGCTGGTCTTCCATCATCTTCTTCCAGCCCTCGTCGCGGACCTGCTTGGACGGCCATTCGACCCAGGAATAGACGATCTTCTCGTCTTGCGTGGCCTTCACCGCGCCCTTGTAGTCGGTGACCTTGCCGTCGGGCACCGCATCGCCCCAGGTCTCGACGATCCGCACGGCGCCGTAGTCCCTGAACACCGACGCGGCCTTGCGGGCCATGTCGAGATAGGCCTGTTTGTTGGCGGTCGGCACCGCGGCGAGGAAGCCGTCGACGTAGCCGGTCTTGCCGCCCTTCGCGCCGGCCTCATCGAGGATCGGCGTGAAGCCGGCGACGATCATGCGCTGTCCGTCGAAGGGCATGTCCATGTCATGCATGCGCGGATCGTTCATGACCTTCCGGTGCGCTTCCTCCGCGACCTCCTTGCTGGGATATTCGATCCACGAGAAGACCACGACCTCGTCGGGCCTGGCCTTCACCGCGCCCTTGAAGTCGGTGAGCTTGCCGTCGGGCACGTCGTCGCCCCAGGCCTCGACCTGGCGGGTGGCGCCGAATTCCTTGGCGATCGGCGAGAAGTCGGCGGCCGCCTTGCGATAGGCCTCCTTCTTGTCGGCCGGTACCGGCAAAACAAATCCCTGCACGTAGGCCATGAGTCCTCCTGCTGGTTGATCTCGAGTGGAAAGGTTGATATCAACGCAAATACGACATGTCAAAGAAACTGGACGCCTCGTTCGAGACGACGCTGCACGTCTACGACCACTGCCTGTGTTTCGCCGCCCAGCGCGCCGCACGCGCGCTGGCGCGTCGCTTCGACGAAGCTCTGTCACCGCTGGGTCTCACCAGCGGCCAGTTCTCGCTGCTGACCTCGCTCAATCAGCCCGAGCCGCCGTCGATGGGCTCGATCGCCGCGCTGCTGGTGATGGATCGCACCACGCTCACCGCCAACCTGAAGCCGCTGGAGCAGCGCGGCTTCGTGGAGATCGCGGTCGATGCGGCCGACCGCCGGGTGCGCCGGCTCATCCTCACGCCGGCCGGCCGCAAGGTGCTGCAGTCGGCGATGCCGGTCTGGGTGGAGGTGCATGGCGAGATCGACCGGCTGCTGCCCGCCTCCGACGGCCGCACCCTGCGCCGCGGCCTGCGGGCGCTCGCCTGACGCTCAGGCCGCGAGCGCGCCGATCCCGGCTGCGGCCAGCGGCAGCGCGACGAGCGCAAAGAGTGTCTGCAGTGCCGTAATGCCGGCCATCAGCGGCGCGTCGCCGCCGAGCTGGCGCGCCATGATGTAGGCCGAAGACGCGGTCGGCAGGGCCTGGAAGAGAAGCGCCGTGACGAGTGCCGGTCCCGTCAGGCCCATGAGCCAGGCGACCGCGACGGTCACGACCGGCATGGCCAGGAACTTGATCGCCGACGAGGCCGCGACCGGCGCGATCCAGCCGCGCACCGATCGGAATTCGAGAGCGGCGCCGACGCAGAGCAGGCCGATCGGCAGCGACGCCGCGCCGAGCGCCCGCAGCGCCGGCTCGATCCCGGTCGGAAGCGTGAGCCCGAGCAGTTGAAAGCCGATGCCCGCGAACGAGCCGAGCACCAGCGGGTTCGTCACGAGTTGCCGGGCGATGCCGCGGCCGCTCAGCCGCGCCGATCCGTGACGGGCGAAGACCAGCACGCAGAGGATGTTGACGGTGGGCACGATGGCGGCACTGCAGAGGGCCGCCAGTGCGAGGCCTTGCGTGCCGAACAGGCCGGCGGCCAGGGTCACGCCGACATAGTTGTTGAAGCGGATGCCACCCTGGAAGATCGAGGTGAAGGTGGGCCCGTCGACGTGAAGCACCGGCCGCAGCGCGACGAGCAGCGCCGACACGGCGAGGATGGAGAGGATTAGGGTTGAGACCAGCTCGCGCGCCGGCAGCGCCTCGAGCCTGGCCGTCGCGAGACTATGGAAGAAGAGGCACGGGACCAGCACGTAGTAGCTCAGCCGTTCCGCCTGCGGCCAGAAGCCGTCGGCGAGGAAGCGGACGCGTCGCAGCACGATGCCGAGTGCGATCAGCAGCACGATGGGAAGCAGGGCGAGGATCACGTCGGCGCTCATGGCCCGATCTGTACGCCCCCGAGCACCCCGAGCGAAAATTCTTAATACTCAACCGATCGATGACAATTTATCATCGAACGCATGTCGCTTCGCGCCCTCCGCACGCTCCAGGCCATCGCGCGTCACGGCTCCTTCGCCGCCGCGGGCAAGGCGGTGGGGCTGACGCAGTCCGCCGTGAGCCTGCAGGTGAAGGCGCTGGAGGAGGAGTTCGGCGCCGCCCTCTTCGATCGCGCGCGTCGCCTGCCGGTGCTCACGGAAGCCGGCCGCATCGTGCTCGCCCGATCCGCCGAGGTGCTCACGCTGTACGACGACATCGCGGCCGCGCTGGGCGACGAACGATCGCTGGCCGGCCGCCTCCGGGTCGGCGCCGTGCAGACCGCGCTGGCCGGCGTGTTGCCCGATGCGCTGGTCGCCCTCAACCGCGCCCATCCGCGCGCCCGCGTCTCGGTCTCGGTCGGCCTGTCGGCGGAGATGGCGGAGAAGGTCGCGGCCGGCGAACTCGATGCGGCGCTGACCACCGAGCCGGTACGGCCCTATCCGGCCGGCCTCGTCTGGACGCCGCTCTACCAGGACCGCTTCTGGCTGTTTGCCCCGCCCGGCCAGGGGCGGCGGAGTGCCCGCGACCTGCTGGCCGAGCTGCCTTTCATCCGCTTCGACAGCAAGGCCTGGGCCGGCCGCGTGATCGATCGCGAGCTGCGGCGGATGCGGGTCGAGGTCCACGAGGAGATGGTGCTCGACAGCCAGGACATCATCCTGCGCATGGTCGAGAAGGGGCTGGGCGTCGCCGTCCTGGCCGTGGCGGACGAGGTCTTCGCCGGTCTGAAGCTCACCTGCCTGCCCTTCGGCGAACCGCAGCTCATCCGCAACATCGTGATGCTGGAACGCCAGGACCGCCGCGGCGGCCGTCTTGCCGTGGCGTTGGCCGAGGCCGTGAAGGAGGCAAAGGAAGCGGCATCAGCGCCGGCCCGGAAGCGGGCGAAGGCGGCCCGAAAGGCTAGGCCGCGACGGTCTTCCCCTTGAAGGTACAGAGATCGTTCACGACGCAGGCCTGACACAGCGGCGTGCGCGCCTTGCAGGTGTAGCGGCCGTGCAGGATCAGCCAGTGATGGGCGTGCAGCTTGTATTCCTCGGGCACGCGCTTCAGCAGTTTCAGTTCAACCTGCAGCGGGTTCTTGCCGGGCGCCAGGCCGGTGCGGTTGCCGACGCGGAAGATGTGGGTGTCGACGGCAATGGTCGCCTCGCCATAGGCGACGTTCATCACCACGTTGGCGGTCTTGCGGCCGACGCCCGGCAGCGCCTCCAGCTCCTCGTGCGTGCGCGGCACCTCGCCGCCATGCCGCTCCAGCAGGAGGTGGCTCAACGCGATCACGTTCTTGGCCTTGGTGCGGAACAGGCCGATCGTCTTGATGTGGTCGATCAACTTCGCCTCGCCCAGCGCCACCATCTGGGCCGGGGTCTTCACGAACTTGAAAAGCGGCCCGGTGGCCCGGTTCACGCCGACGTCGGTGGCCTGCGCGGAAAGCACGACGGCCACCAGGAGCTGGTAGACATTGTCGTATTCAAGCTCCGTCTCGGGCTCCGGCATTGCCTTCTTGAGGCGTGCAAAGAACTCGGGGATGACGGCGGTCTTCATCAGGGCCATATAGCTTCCTACCATGACCGAAGCGCCCCTTCCGGCGGTTCATTTCGCCACCTCGCTGACGCCCCATCGCAGCCTGTCTGCGGAGGGCTTCCGCTTCGTGATGCTGGGCGCGATCGCCGCCAACCTGGTGATCGGCCTGCCCCTCTTCATCATGGGCGCCTGGCCGGTCTTCGGCTTCATGGGCCTCGACGTCTTCCTCCTGTGGTGGCTGTTCAAGCGCAGCTATTTCGACGCCCGTCGCAGCGAGACCTTGCTGCTGACCGACCGCGAGCTGGTGGTGGTCCGGGTCGCGCCCGACGGCGAGCGCGAAGAGCTGCGGCTCGATGCCTACTGGCTGAAGGTCGAGGCGACCGAGGAGCGCCTGGTGGTTACCTCCCGAGGTAACCGCGCCGTGATCGGCCGCTTCCTCGGCCCCGACGAACGCCTGAGGGTCGCCGACCAGCTCAAGGCCGCCATCGCCGAGATGCGCGCGCCGCGTTACGACCACGCCTGGGACGAGTAGGTTTTCACTTTCGCCAATGATGCCCTCTCCGCCCGCGCACTGCGTGGCGGAGAGGACACTTGAGTCCGGTGTCGCCTAAAGCCCCAGCACGTCCTTCATGCCGTACAGGCCGGGCTTCCGGTCCTCCAGCCACTTGGCCGACTTCACGGCGCCGGCGGCATAGGTCTCGCGGCTGAAGGAGCGGTGGTTGAGTTCGAGCCGTTCGCCGGCGGCCGCGAAGTAGACGGTGTGGACGCCCACCTCCTCGCCGCCGCGCAGGGTGGCGAAGCCGATCTCGCCGCTCGGCCGTGCGCCGGTATGGCCGTCGCGGCTCTTGCGCCAGACATCCTCGAGCTGGACCTTGCGGCCCGCCGCCGCGGCGCGGCCAAGTGCCAGCGCGGTGCCCGAGGGCGCATCGATCTTGTGGCGATGGTGCATCTCCAGCACCTCGATGTCGTAGCTGGGATCCAGCATCGACGCGGTCTTCTCGACCAGCGCCAGCAGGATGTTGACGCCCAGCGCCATGTTCGCCGCCCACATGATCGGCACCTTCGTCGCCGCATCCTCGATCAACTTGGTCTGGATGGGATCGAGGCCGGTCGTGCCG
Organism: Reyranella sp.; assembly: GCF_965249915.1. Taxonomy (GTDB): domain Bacteria; phylum Pseudomonadota; class Alphaproteobacteria; order Reyranellales; family Reyranellaceae; genus Reyranella. Next base: position 4,872,984 of record NZ_OZ252257.1, on the reverse strand, counting down.
ATCACCATGGCGACGCCGTTCGCGCTGGCCACCTTGGCATGCGCTACGGTCGCCTCCGGCACGGTGAAATCGATCACGCACTGGGCGGCCCTGATGGCGGCGGCGCTGTCGTCGCCGATCAGCACGCCGTTCGGCTCGATGCCGGCCATCTCACCCGCATCCTTGCCCAGTGCCTTGGAGCCTGGCCTCTCGCTGGCGGCGGCCAGGGTCACGCCCTCGGTCCGCGCGATCTGGCGGACCAGCATCTGGCCCATGCGCCCCGAGGCGCCGACGACGGCGATCTTCATCTCGTTCCTCTTCTCGTTGGTTGGCCTAGACTAACGGACCGGAAGCGAGGGGAACACATGCTCTTCATGGTGGTCGAGAAGTTGAAGAACCAGGACGGCAAGGCCGTCTACCGCAAGCTCCAGAAGGGCCGCGGCCTGCCCGACGGGCTGGAATTCGTGGCGAGCTACGTGACGGCCGATCTCGGCCGCTGCTTCCAGCTCATGCGCACCGACGACATCACGACGTTCCAGAAATGGATCGCCGACTGGCAGGAGGTCGTCGAGTTCGAGGTCGTGCCGGTGGTCGAAGGCAAGACCACGCGCGAGGCGCTGGAGCCGCTGCTCTGATCGGGGTGGCGGCGGGTGGCGTGGAGCGCGCGGCAGGTGCCATGCGGTAGAAATGCAGAATTGAAGGGCTACCCCACAGTGCCGGCCTGATAGGCTGTGACTGTTCTGCATGCGGATGCAGGTCATGCGAAACCGGCGTTGGGAGTCATTGTGATGACGACGACGTTCAAGCTCCAGGACAACACGAACCTCGAACCGTCGGTCGCCCAGGCCTATGTCGCCGGCTGGATCAACGGCGGCTCTTCCACCTTCCAGGTGCTGCAGAGCGACGGCACGTTCGGCGGCGGCATCCCGACCAGCGTCCCCTTCTACCCCGTGTCGAAGATACCGACGGTGACGCTCGACGTGGCGACCAATGGCAACGACCAGCTCCTGTTCGTGGTGTCGCCGGGCGCGCCAACGGCTCTCAAGGTACTGAACTCGGCACCCGAGAAATTCACGCAATATCCCTACCCGGTCGCTCCCGGAATCGCTGCTCCGGGGCCGTTCGACATCTTCGAGTTCGGCCTGAACGCCCAGGACGATGTCAGCGCGGTGAGCGGGTTTGGCCTCAACCTGAGCTTTTCAGTGGGCGGCAGTGCCGGCCAGCAGTTCGGTGTGTCGAGCGCGGTGACCCGGAAGGAGATCGGCACGGCCTACACGGCCTTCGTTGCGAACGAGGTGGCGAGCCTGTCAGCCGCGAAGGCCTTCGCCGAACTGCTGTACGACGGCGCCCTCGACGTCGCCGGCGCGCCCGCGCCGCCGTCGGTGGACAGCCAGTTCTTCGCCATCTCCGACCCCAACGACATGCTGAACGCCCTCACCGACAATTACACCGCCGCGACGGACGATCCGCTGGCGACCTACTGGGATACGACGCTGGCCGCCTTGTTCACCGTCGGCAACTATCTCAGCATCAACCTCAGCGCCAATCCGGCGGCGCCGAACATCTATTCCGGCTATTGCAGCGGCAGCGTCGGCGCGGAGGTCTTCACGTTCAGCAACGGCAGCAACACCTACGGATTCGACAATCCGCTGAATTCCAACCCGTTGGGCTTCGCAGGCGCGCAGTATGTCTTTCAGCAGGCCTTCACCGTGGCGCCGGCGCCCGACAAGGGCCTGCTGCAGGACAATATCTGGCAAGCGCTGTGTCGTGGGGTGGCACAGCTGGGCGTATCGACGACACCGATCACCGGTGGCGAGAGCACCACGGCGTGGAACAATCCGGACAACTGGTACCAGCCCGGCAATGTCAGCCACGTCTACGCCAAGTTCCTGCACTATTCCGACGCGGACGGGAACGACAGTCGCACCAGCGGCAATCCGCCGATCTTCATCGCCAATGCCGCCTACGGCTTCAGCGAGGACGAGAACCCGGATGGGCCGTATTCCGGCCCGAACGTGCCGTCCAAGAGCGCCACCGTGCCGGACGGCTCGACCGTCACGATCACGCTCGGCGCCTGGGACACGACGTCGAGCTGACGTCCCGATGCGCAGGCGTCATCCTTTCCAGGGATCCGCCACCTTCGGCCAGAACGGCGTCTTGCGCTTGGTGTAGGGCCAGCGGGTGACGTCGGGGTCGGCGGCGCCGGGGGTGGCGACGTAGAGGATCTCCTTCGCGACGCCGACGAAGCCGTTATAGAAATGCTGCGCGCTCTTCACGATCACGACGCGGTAGTCGGCCGGTTCGGCGCCCACCGCGCGGAAGGCGTCGGCGTGGAAGGTCTGGTTGCGCCGGGTGCAGATCGCGATGTCGACATGCTCGGACGACAAGAGCGCCATGTCGCCCAGCGGCGACATCACCGGCCCGTAGGGCTGGAAGACGTTGCGGGCGATCTTCTTCACCGTGACGTCGAGGTCGATCGGATCGCCGCTCACCGTGCCCGACTTGCCGCCCAGCCGCATGCGGATGCGCGCGCCCTCGCCCGCCTCCTCGGCGATCTGGAAGGCCATCGGATCCCACATCACGCCGAACAGGGCTGGCCCGATCTCGCGCTCGACCAGCGCCTTCAGCACGAAGGTCGAATCGCCCGGCGCGCCCGAGCCGGGATTGTCGGCACGGTCGGCCAGGACCAGCGGGCCCTGGTTGTGCGAGGCCGCGCGGTCCATCGCCTCCTCGACGGTGAGATACTTGGTGGCATAGCGCTCGCGATTGTCCCACAGCTCGCGGCCCAGCTGCTCGGCCAGCGCCTCGGCCTTCTTCAGGTCGCCATCGGCCACGACCAGCGTGCGGGTGCCGACGTCCTCCACGTCGGCGAAGGAGAAGCCGTGGCTCAGCGACACCGAGAGGATGCCGTCCTTGCCTTCGAGGCTCTTCATGCGCACCACGAACTCGCTGATCGGCGGGACGGAGGTGCGGTACTGGGCGATCATGCGGCAGTCGTAGCGTGCCATCACCGGCTTCACCTTGCCCTCGACCGTGTCGGCGATGATGGCGAACAGTTCGGCCGCACGCTCCATCGTGTCAGTGTGCGGGTATTCCTTGTAGCCGACCAGCACGTCGGCGCTCTCGAGCATCAGGGCGCTCAGGTGACAGTGCAGGTCGAACTCGGCGCCGATCGCCACCTTGGGCCCGACGATGGCGCGGATGCGCGACAGGAGATCGCCCTCGCAGTCGTCATAGCCGTCGGCCACCATGGCGCCGTGGACGTTGATCAGCACGGCGTCGAGCGGCAGCGCGGCCTTCACGCCGTCGAGGATCTCGTCGCGGAAATCCTCGTAGACCTTGCGCACGGTGGTGCCCGACGGCGCCGCGAAGGTCGAGAGACCCTCGATCACCGTCCAGCCGCGCTTCTCGGTCTCCTTGCGCCAGACATGGACGGGCGCGGTAAAGTTTGTGGGCTCGTGCTGGGTGGCGTCGCCGTGCCAGATACCGTGCTCCTGGTAGCCGCGCAGGCCGGTGGGAAAGGGCACGAACTGGTTGGTCTCGGTCCCGAGGGCCGCGATGTAGACACGCTTTGTCACGATTACTCCTTGGCGCAGTGGCAGCCCGCGACATGGTCGTCGACCATGCCCGAGGCTTGCATGAAGGCATAGCAGATGGTGGAACCGACGAACTTGAAGCCGGCCTTCTGAAGGGCTTTCGACAGGGCGTCGCTTTCGAGCGAGCGCGCCGGCACGTCCTTGAGGGTCTTGGGACGGTTCTTCTTCGGCGTGCCGCCGACGAAGCTCCACAGGAACTTTGAGAAGGAGCCTTCGCGCTCCTTCAGCGCGAGATAGGCCTGGGCGTTGGTCACGCTCGCGGCGATCTTGCCCTTGTGGCGGATGATGCCGGGATCGAGCAGCAGCTTCTCCAGCTTCGCAGGGCGATACCGTGCGATCTTCTCGGGATCGAACCCGTCATAGACTTTGCGGTAATGCTCGCGCTTGCGCAGCACGGTGATCCACGAAAGGCCCGCCTGGCAGCCTTCGAGCGTCAGGAGCTCGAACAGCGCGCGATCGTCGCGCAGCGGACGTCCCCATTCCGTGTCGTGGTATTCCTGGTACAGCGGATCGTCGGAGACCCAGCCGCATCTAGGCTTGCCGTCCGCGCCGCTCACTCTATCGTGCTTCCAAACCATGTGAGGAAGCTACCCAATGTCCAAGGTCCCCGCCAATCTGAAGGTCTGCATTTTCGATGTATTCGGCACCGTCGTCGACTGGCGCGGCAGCCTGATCGCCGACCTGCCGGCGCTCGGCAAGAAATACGGAATCGAGACCGACTGGACGAGCTTTGCCGACGACTGGCGCGGCCTCTATCAGCCGCAGATGGGCCGCGTGCGCAAGGGCGAGCTGCCGTGGACGCGCATCGACGACCTGCACAAGGAAGCCTTCGAGATGCTCCTGAAGAACCGGGGCCTGAAGCATCCGGGCGAGGAAGGCGCGTGGGAGTTCACGCACCTCTGGCACAAGCTGCGGCCGTGGCCCGATTCGGTCGAGGGCATCGGCATGATGAAGAAGAAGTTCGTCGTGGCGACGCTCAGCAACGGCAATGTCGCGCTGCTGATCAACATGGCCAAGAACGGCGGCATTCCGTGGGACCACTGCTTCTCCGGCGAGACCTTCCATCACTACAAGCCCGACCCCGAAGCCTATCTCGGCGTGGTCGACAGCATGTACGTCAAGCCCGAGCAGGTGATGCTGGTCGCCGCGCACAACGGCGACCTTGCGGCGGCGCAGAAGTGCGGCCTGTCGACGGGCTTCGTGCTGCGCCCCACCGAACACGGTCCCAACCAGAAGCGCGACCTCAAGGCCGAAGGCGAGTGGAACGCCGTCGGCACCTCGATGATCGATCTCGCGAAGAAGCTTGGGTGCTGATTCTACCGAAATAAGGATCCTTCGCTACGCTCAGGATGACACCGATTTTTTGGATCGGGGCACTGCGCCAGTCTCAATAGTAGTGTCATCCCGAACGCAGTGAGGGATCCTTAACGGTCCTCTAGACCCCGATCGTCGTGAGGTCCTGGAACCAGTGCTGGGCCTGGATGTAGGACTTGATCTTGGGCGACAAAGCGTGCGGGTTGGTGTCGTGGACGACCCAGATCAGCACGGCGTCGTCGACCACCTTCTCATGGACCTTGGCCATGATCGCGTCCTGCTTGGCCGGGTCGAACTCGGCCAGCGCCTGGTCGATCAGCTTGTCGACCTCGGGGCTGGCATAGTTGCTCCAGTTGACGCCGACCGGCGCGCCCTGGTTCGAGGCGAAGAAGCGGGTGAAGGCGTAGAGCGGGTCCGACGTCACGTAGGCGATGTTGTTGGCCGTCACGTCCTTGTTCATCTCGGCCTTGGCACCGGCGCGCCACGCCGTATAGAGCGCCTCGAGCTCGACGACCTTGAAGTCGAGGTCGATGTAGACGTCCTTGAACATCTGCTGGATGGCCTCGTTCATCGGCAGCGACAGCATCTGGCCGCTGCCGCCCGAGGCCACGACGAACTTGGTCTTGAGCGGCTGGGCCTTGCTGAAGCCCGCCTCGCTCATGAGCTTGCGCGCCTCGTCGGGCGCGAACTTGATCTCGAAGCTGGGCTTGCCGAACCACGGGCTCGATTTGTCGACCTGGCCGAAGGCCGGCGTGGCGAGGCCGCCCAGCAACTGGACGATGGCGTTGCGGTCGATGGCGAGGTTGGCGGCCTTGCGCAGGCGGATGTCGGTCCAGGGTGAGCCCGGCAGCATCGAGGGGTGATAGTTCCAGACGTGCGGCGTGACGTTCTGCACGATCTTCATGCCGGCCTTGGTGAGGCGGTCGACCGTGTCGGGCGTCGGCGTCTCGATCAGGTCGACCGAGCCCGAAAGCAAGGCAGCCGTGCGCGTCGCGCCCTCGGGGGCGACCACCAGGATCATGCGGTCGGCCTTGGGAATGCGCTTGGGATTCCAGTACGCCTCGTTCTTGACCAGCTCGGCGCGCTCGCGCGGCACCAGGCGCGCCAGCTTGAACGGGCCGGTGCCCGACGGCTCGGAGGCGAACTTGTTCCAGTCCTTGCCGAGCTTCTCGAACTGGGCCGGGCTCGACACCAGGAACCACAGCATCTGGTAGGGAAAGAGCGCATCGACGACCTTGGTCTTCACCTCGACGGTCATGTCGTCGATCTTGCGGTAGCTCGCGACCGACGGCAGGCGCGGCCGGACCTGCGAGGCCTGGCGCTGGTCGAACTGCGGCGCCTTGGTGTCGAACACCTTGTCGAAGTTCCAGACCACGGCATCGGCGTTGAAGGCCGATCCGTCATGGAACTTCACGCCGTCGCGCAGCTTGAAGACCCACAGCGTCTTGTCGGCGTCGTCGACCTTCCACTCGGTGGCGAGGCCGGGGATCAGCTTGCCCGGCCGGTCGGAGATGTCCATCTCCCAGGCGACCAGCGGATCATAGAGCGTGTAGCCGGTGAACTTGTAGGCGCCGGCGCCCCGGTCGGGCTGACCGGTAGTCAGCGGCACGTCGGCCATCGAGATGCCGAAGCGCACGACCTTTTCCTGCGCGAATGCGGGGATCGGCAGCGCGGCCAGCGCGCCGGCGGCGATGAAGGAACGGCGGGACACGCTCATGGCGGGACTCCTGTCAGAGGTTCGGTCGACGCGAACGCCAGGGCGTGGCGCGTTCATAGGCAGAGCCGGCGGCCAGGACGCTGGCATCGTCGAACGCGCGGCCGGCGAGCTGGAAGGCGAGCGGCAGTCCGTCGCCATCGAAGCCGCAGCACACCGCAGCGGCGGGCTGGCCGGTGACGTTGAAGGGCATGCTGAGCGACGGCTTGCCCAGGAAATGGAAGATCTGCGCCGGATCCTCGAAACCTTCCGGCGGACCCCACTGATTGGCCGTCATCACGAGATCGTAGCCGCGCATCGCCTCGCGCGTGTCCTGCTGCAGCTTGCGCCGGAAGCGCAGCGCCGAGATGTATTGCTCGGCCGACAGGAACGCGCCGAGCTGGAAGCGGCGGCGCGTCGTGTAGCCGAACTTCTCGGGCCGCTCGATCACGTCGCGGCGATGGATGGCGTGCGCCTCGGTGGTGATGATGACACGGCCGCAGATGTGATAGTCGCGGATGTCGGGGAAGATCACTTCGTCGACCGTGGCGCCGAGATCGCGCATCACGCGCACGGCCTCTTCCATGCCCGCTGCCATGTCGTCCGACAGCTTGCCCTTGGGCCCCTCGTACCAGCTCCGCGCCAGCGCGATGCGCATGCCCTTGATCGGGCGTTGCGCCGCCGCGCCGTAGTCGACCTTGGGCGCGCGCGCCGAGGCCTGGTCATTGGGATCGTGCCCGGCCAGCACGTCGAGCATCAAGGCGCAGTCCTCGGTCGTCCAGGCCATCGGCCCGGCCGTATCGAGGCTGAAGGAGAGCGGGAAGATGCCGCAGCGGCTCACCAGGCCATAAGTCGGCTTGATGCCCGCCGTGGCGCAGTAGCCCGCCGGATTGCGGATCGAGCCGCCGGTGTCGGAGCCCATGGCGCCCATGCAGAGTGCGGCTGCAATCGCCGCACCCGAGCCGCTGGAGGAGCCGCCGGGCTGGAGCGCGGTGTTCCACGGATTGCGGACCGGCGGGAACGGCTGGTCCGACGTCATCGCCCCGTTGGCGAATTCGTGCGTGCCGAGCTTGCCCAGGATCACGGCGCCGCCGGCCTTCAGGCGCCGCACGGTCTCGGCGTCGATGGCCGGCACATAGTCGATCTTGAGATGCGAATGGCCGGTCGTCTTGATGCCGGCGGTTTCGTAGATGTCCTTCAGCCCGATCGGGATGCCGTGCAGCGGTCCGCGCCGCAGGCCGCCTTTCATCTCCATGTCGGCCTGACGGGCAGCGTTCAGCGCGACGTCTGCGGTGACGGTGACGTAGCTGGACAGGCTGCGGTCGACGGTGGCGATGCGCGCCAGGAACGCCTCCGTCAGCGCGGTCGACGTGAGTTCGCCGCGCGCCATCAGGCGGCCGGCCTCGGCGATGCCGAGCGTCGTCAAATCGGTCATGGGAAACTCTACTCGTCGGCGCGGAAGACTTGCGGCGGTTCGGCGGCCCAGGCCCAGCGCTCGGGGATGCGCTCCATCAGCCCCAGCAGGCCGACATAGCCTTTGTGCAGGTGGCCGATATCTTCCTCGGTCAAGGTGAGACCGGTCAGCGCGGCGCGTGCCCGGAATTCCTCGAGCGATGGCGCCTTGGTCGACGATGTCATGACATTCCTCCGCAATGATTGGTGCATGCAATCGACATGCCGCTTCACTTGTGGCGGGCATTTGTTGCGTTGGCTTGGCGCTTGCATGACGGAACGCACAGCGTCTCGCGTCGGGGTTGCCGACGGGATCGCCGAATCGGGGAGTAGTGAATGTTCAAGCGCCTTCGCGTCGCCATCGCTGGCCTGGGTGTCCTTGCAGCGACCGCTACGCCTGCCCTCTCGCAGGGCACTCTGCGCATCGGCATGACAGCCGCCGACATCCCGCTGACGACGGGCCAGCCCGATCAAGGGTTCGAGGGATTTCGCTTCGCCGGCTACACGATTTATGACGCGCTTGTGAACTGGGACCTGTCGAAGGCCGACACGATCGCCGACATCCGTCCCGGTCTCGCTCTGTCGTGGGCGCCGGTCGAGGGCGAGCCGACCAAGTGGATCTTCAAGCTGCGCGAGGGCGTGAAGTTCCACGACGGTTCGGACTTCGATGCCGACGCCGTGATCTGGAACCTCGACAAGGTTCTGAACGACAAGTCGCCCCAGTTCGACAGCAAGCAGCTGGCGCAGGTGCGGGCGCGCATTCCGACTTTGGTCGGATACAGGAAGATCGACAAGAACACGGTCGAACTCACGACACGCATCGTCAACTCGCTGTTTCCCTACGACATGTCCTACGTCTTCTATTCGAGCCCCGCCAACTGGGAGAAGCAGGGCAAGGACTGGAACAAGGTCGCGTTGAATCCATCGGGCACCGGCCCGTTCAAGGTCGACCGCGTCGTGCCGCGTGAGCGCATGGAGCTCTCGCGCAACGCCGACTACTGGGAAAAGGCGCGGGTGCCGAAGCTCGACAAGGTGATCCTGTTCCCGATGCCGGAGGCGGCGACCCGCACGGCGGCGCTGCTCGCCGGCCAGGTCGACTGGATCGAAGTGCCCGCCCCCGACGCCATCCCGCGCCTCAAGCAGGGCGGCATGACCATCGTCACCAACAAGTATCCGCACAACTGGGCCTACCAGCCCTCCATGGTCGAGGGCTCGCCGTGGACCGACATCCGCGTGCGCAAGGCGGCCAATCTCGCCATCGATCGCGCCGGCCTCAACAAGCTGCTGGGCGGGCTGATGATCGAGTCGAAGGGCCATGTCTATCCCGGCCATCCGTGGTTCGGCTCGCCCGCCTTCGACATCAAGTACGATCCGGCGGAGGCCAAGAAGCTGCTGGCCGAAGCGGGCTACAGCGCGACCAAGAAGCCGAAGATCAAGATCGCGATCTCGACCTCGGGCTCGGGCCAGATGCTGCCGCTGCCGATGAACGAATACGTGCAGGAGAACCTGAATGCCGTGGGCTTCGACACCTCGTTCGAAGTCATGGAATGGAACGCGCTGGTGACTTTCGCCTTCCAGCCGGTGACGGGCGACAACGCCAAGAAGGCGGGCGTCAACGGCATCAACATCAGCCGCGCCACGGTCGATCCCTATTCGGCCTTCACACGCCTGATGAACAGCAACTTCGTGCCCCCGATCGGCGCCAACTGGGGCGTCCTGAAGGACGAGAAGCTCGACGCCATGATCAACAAGGCGCACACGAGCTTCGACAAGGCCGAGCAGACCAAGGCCCTGTCCGACGTGCACAGCTACATCGTCGACCAGGCCTACTGGGTCTGGATCGCGCATGACCTGAACCCGCGCGCCATGAGCCCCAAGGTGAAGGGATTCGTTCAGGCGCAGAGCTGGTTCCAGGACCTCACCCCCGTCGAACTCAAGTAACGAAGAAGAGAGAGGCGGGCCGCAATGCTCCTCTACGCCCTACGCCGCCTGATTTACCTGGTGCCCGTCGCCTTCGGCGTGTCGCTGCTCGTGTTCGCGCTGGTGCATCTGGCACCGGGCGATCCGATCTCGGCGATCGTGCCACCCGATGCGCCGAAGGAAGTCGTCGACAAGCTCAAGGAATATTACGGCTTCGATAAGCCGCTGCCGGTCCAGTACCTGCGCTGGCTCGGCGTCACCCTGACAGGCGATCTCGGCACCTCGATCGGCACCGGCCGGTCGGTGGCGTCGGAAGTCGGCAGCGCCTTCGGCAACACCATCATCCTGGCCATCGCCGCGACGCTGTTCGCCTTCACCCTGGCGGTGATCCTGGGAACGGCCGCGGCCTATGCGAAGTCGCGCATCGTCGACCGGCTGGTGACGATGATCTCGCTGATCGGCGTCAGCGTGCCCCACTTCTGGCTGGCGATCGTTCTGGTCATCATCTTCGCCGTCGAACTGGGCGTGCTGCCGCCCATGGGCATAGGGCCGGAGAACTCCACCGGTTGGCAGTTCGACCGCGCCCACCTCGCCCACATGGTGCTGCCGACCATTGCGCTGTCCGTGATCCCGCTCGGCGTCGTCACCCGCACGGTGCGCTCCACGGTCAAGGAAACGCTCAACATGGAGTTCGTGACGGCGCTGCAGGCCAAGGGCATGCGCGACAGCCGCATCCTGTTCCATGTGCTGAAGAACGCCGCCCCGACCTGCCTTGCCGTCATGGGCCTGCAGGCCGGCAATCTGATCGGCGGCTCGATCCTGATCGAGACGGTGTTCGCCTGGCCGGGCACCGGCTTCCTGCTGAACAGCGCCATCTTCCGCCGCGACCTGCCGATCCTGCAGGGCACGACTCTGGTGCTGGCCGGCTTCTTCATGTTGCTCAACCTGACCGTGGACATCATCCAGACCATGGTCGATCCCCGTATCAAGCGAGGCTGAACCGATGGCCCTGCAAAGTCCCTCTCTCGACATCGGCGGCGCCGTCCTGGTGAAGCCGACACCGACCTCCGCCGGCCGCGGCTACTGGCAGTCGGTCGGCCGGCGCCTGCGCCGCGACCCCGTCACGCTGATCTGCGCGGCCATCCTGATCCTGCTGGTCCTGGCGTCGATCGCCGCGCCATATCTCTATCTGGCGGATCCCTACAAGACGTCGATGCTGCGCCGCCTCTATCCGCTGGGGTCGCCGAACCACTGGCTGGGCACCGACGAGCTGGGGCGGGACATGTTCGCCCGCCTGATCTATGGCGGCCGGCTGTCGCTGTTCATGGGCGTGACGCCGGTGGTGTTCGCCCTGTTGATCGGCGGAAGCCTGGGCATCCTCGCAGGCTTCGTCGGCGGCAAGACCAACATGGCGATCATGCGCGTCATGGACGTCTTCTATGCCTTTCCGTCGGTGCTGCTCGCGATCTCGCTCTCGGGCGCGATGGGCGCCGGCACGGAGAACACGCTGCTGTCGCTCACCCTGGTGTTCATCCCGCCGATCTGCCGTGTCTCGGAAAGCGTCACCACGCAGGTGCGCGGCTTCGACTTCGTCGATGCGGCCAAGGCCAGCGGCGCCTCGGCGTTCACCATCGTGCGCGTCCATGTGCTGGGCAACGTGCTCGGACCGATCCTGGTCTATGCGACGTCGCTGATCAGCGTCGCGATCATCCTGGCGGCGGGCCTCAGCTTCCTCGGGCTCGGCGTGAAGCCGCCGGAACCCGAATGGGGCCTGATGCTGAACACGCTGCGGCAGGCGATCTACGTCAATCCGGTCCTGGCGGCCCTGCCGGGCGTGATGATCTTCATCACCTCGATCTGCTTCAACCTGATGAGCGATGGCCTGCGCGCGGCCATGGACGTGAAGGCCTGACATGGACACGCTGCTTCCCATCCAGGATCGCGGTGGCCCGGCCCAGCCGCTCTTGCTGGCGACCGGCCTGCGCAAGCATTTCCCGATCCCCGGCGGCCTGCTCGGCCGCACCACCAAGGTCGTGCGCGCGGTCGACGATCTCACCCTCTCGGTCGCCAAGGGCGAGACCTTGGGCGTCGTGGGCGAATCGGGCTGCGGCAAGTCGACGGTCGCGCGGCTGCTGATCCGCCTGATCAAGCCGGACAAGGGCACGATGGTGCTGGACGGCGATCCGGTCGACGAGCCGCACGGCATCACGGTGAACGAGCTGCGCCGCCAGGTGCAGATGGTGTTCCAGGATTCCTACGCCTCGCTCAACCCCCGCCTGACCATTGCAGAGACCCTGGCCTTCGCGCCGCGCGCGCATGGCCTGCCCGCCGCCGAAGCGCGCGAGAGGGTGCGCGACCTGCTGAGCAAGGTCGGGCTCGATCCGGTGAACTACGCCACGCGCTATCCGCACGAACTGTCGGGCGGCCAGCGCCAGAGGGTGAACATCGCGCGGGCGCTCGCGCTGCGGCCGCGGCTGATCATCCTCGACGAGGCAGTGTCGGCGCTCGACAAGTCGGTCGAGGCGCAGGTGCTGAACATGCTGGTCGACCTCAAGACGGAGCTCGACCTCACCTACGTCTTCATCAGCCACGATCTCAACGTCGTGCAGTATCTCAGCGATCGCGTGCTGGTCATGTACCTCGGCAAGATCGTCGAGCTGGGTCCCGTCGAGGCGATCTACGGCAATCCGCAGCATCCCTATACACGGGCGCTGCTGTCGGCGCGGCCGTCGATGGATCCGCGCAAGCGCACACGCGAGGCGCCGATCCAGGGCGATCCGCCCAATCCGATCGATCCGCCCTCGGGCTGCCGCTTCCGCACGCGCTGCCCGTTCGCCGAAGACGTCTGCGCGCGCACCGAGCCGCTGCTGGCGGATACCGGACACCAGGCCGTGGCCTGCCACATGCGCGTGGCGGGCTCGGGCCATTCCAAGGCGATGGCTGCATGACCAACCTGCTTCAGGTCCGCGACCTCCACGTCACTTTCGTCACGCCCGACCGGACGGTGCATGCCGTCAACGGCGTCAGCTTCGACCTCGCGCGCGGCGAGACGCTGGGCATCCTGGGCGAATCCGGCTCGGGCAAGAGCGTCACCCTGCGCTCGATCCTGCGGCTGCATCCCGAGCATCGCACGCGCTGGTCGGGCAGCATCAAGCTTCAGGGCGACGAGGTCCTGGAGATGGAGCCCAGGGCGCTGTCCGATCTGCGCGGCCAGCGCGTCTCGATGATCTTCCAGGAGCCGGCGACAGCCTTCGATCCAGTCTTCACCATCGGCCAGCAGATCGCGGAGACGGTGCGCCGCCACACCGGCAAGAGCGAAGCTGAGGCCATGAAGCGCGCCAAGGATCTGCTGGAGATGGTGCGGATTCCCTCGCCGGCGCAGCGGCTGAAAGCCTATCCGCACGAGATGTCGGGCGGCATGCGCCAGCGCGCCATGATCGCGCTCGCGCTCTCGTGCAATCCGACCCTGCTGCTGGCCGACGAGCCGACCACGGCGCTCGACGCCACGGTGCAGATCCAGGTGCTGCTGCTGATCCGCGAGCTGCAGCGCGAGTTCAACCTCGGCGTCATCTTCGTCACCCACGATATCGGCGTGGCCGTCGAAGTCTCCGACCGGATCGGCGTCATGTATGCCGGCAAGCTGGTCGAGATGGCGCCCGTCGAGCGCATGGTCGACGCGCCGCAGCATCCCTACAGCCGCGGCCTGCTGGCCTCGACCGTCCATGATGGTATGCGTGGCCAGCGCCTCGAATCGATCCCGGGCGCGCCGCCCGATCTTGCGGCCGTGCCGGACGGCTGCAGCTTCGCGCCGCGCTGCAAGTTCGTCCGTCCCGACTGCACGGCCTCGATCCCGTCGCTGCGCGAGGTCGAGACCGCGCATGCGGTGCGCTGCGTGCTGGCGGCGTAGCATCTCAACAATGACCTCATCCTGAGAAGCCGTGCGAGGCGCGGCGTCTCGAAGGATGAGGCGAATGGGTCGAAAAGGCTCTAGCGGATAGGTCCGTGAGCCTGAATGTCGGCGGCCTCAGCCGCCGAACATTTCCTTCACCTTGCTGAAGAAGCCTTCGGATTCGGGGCTGGTCTTGCCGGCCTTCTCGAATTCCTTGAGCAGTTCCTTCTGCTTGGAGGTGAGGTTGGTCGGCGTCTCGACGTTGATCTCGATGTACATGTCGCCGTGCTGGCTGGACCGCACGATCGGCATGCCCTTGCCGCGCATGCGGAACTGGTGGCCGCCCTGCGCGCCGGCCGGAATGTTGATGCGGGCCATCTTGCCGTCGAGCGTCGGGACCTCGATGTTGCCGCCCAGGGTGGCCTGGACCATCGAAATGGGCACACGGCAGTGCACGTCGGGCCCTTCGCGCTCGAACAGCTGATGCCGGCGCACCGACAGGAAGACATAGAGATCGCCGGCGGGACCGCCGCGCGCACCCGCCTCGCCCTCGCCGCTCAGGCGAATGCGCGTGCCGTCCTCGACGCCGGCCGGAATGTTGACCTTCAGCGTCTTCTCGCGACGCACGCGACCCTGGCCGCCGCAGTTCTTGCAGGGCTTGTCGATCACCTGTCCGGCGCCGTGACAGGTGTGGCAGGCGCGCTCGACGGTGAAGAAGCCCTGCTGCGCGCGGATGCGGCCGCGGCCCTGGCAGGTCGGGCATTGCTGCGGCTTGGAGCCGGCCTCGGCACCGCTGCCATGGCAGACTTCGCAGGAGACGGAACTCGGTACGCGCACCGTCGCTTCGGTGCCGGCATAGGCCTGTTCCAGCGTGATCTCGAGATTGAAGCGCAGGTCCTGGCCGCGCATGTCGGCGCGCCCGCGTCCGCCGCGCGCACCGTTGGCGCCGAACATCTCCTCGAAGATGTCGCCGAAGACCGAGCCGAAATCGAAGCCCTGGCCGCCCTGGAACGGCCCCCCCGGGCCCGCACCGCCTTCGAACGCGGCCGCGCCATAGCGGTCGTAAGCGGCACGCTTCTCCGGATCCTTCAGGATGTCGTAGGCGTGGCTGATTTCCTTGAACTTCCGTTCCGCTTCCTTGTCGCCGGGATTGCGGTCCGGATGGTGCTGCATCGCGAGCTTGCGGTACGCCTTCTTGATGTCGTCGGCGCTGGTCGTCCGGCTCACCCCGAGCAGCTCGTAAAAGTCTTGCGACATAACGCTCTACGCAGCCCCCACTTGCCCCTTACAGGTCGGCCTCCCGCTTGCGCGGGAGGCCGTCTCGTTCCGCCGGGTGTCCCTGATCAGGAACCCGTCTTCTTGTTCTTGTCGGTGACGTCCTCGAACTCCGCGTCGACGACTTTCTCGCCCTTCGCGTCGGTCGCGCCGCCACCCGCCCCGCCGGCCGTCCCGGCGGCACCCGCCTGGGCTTCGGCCTGCTGGGCCTTGTACATCGCCTCGCCGAGCTTCATCGCGGCCTGGGTCAGGTCGTTGGTCTTGCCCTTGATGGCCTCGACATCCTCGCCCGCGAGAGCCGTCTTCAGGCCCTCGACCGCACCTTCGATCTCGGCCTTCTCGGTGGGGCTCACCTTGTCGCCGTACTCCGCCAGGTGCTTGGTCGTGGAATGGACCAGCGCCTCGCCCTGGTTGCGGGCGTCGATCAGCTCGCGCTTCTTCTTGTCCTCTTCGGCATGAAGCTCGGCGTCCTTCACCATCTTCTGGATGTCGGCCTCGCTGAGGCCGCCCGAAGCCTGGATGCGGATCTGCTGCTCCTTGCCGGTGGCCTTGTCCTTGGCCGAGACCTGCACGATGCCGTTGGCGTCGATGTCGAACGTGACCTCGACCTGCGGCACGCCGCGCGGTGCCGGCGGGATACCGACCAGATCGAACTGACCCAGCATCTTGTTCTGGGCGGCGATCTCGCGCTCGCCCTGGAAGACACGGATGGTCACCGCGGTCTGGTTGTCGTCGGCCGTCGAGAAGGTCTGGCTCTTCTTGGTCGGGATCGTCGTGTTGCGCTCGATGAGGCGCGTGAACACGCCGCCCAGCGTCTCGATGCCGAGCGACAGCGGCGTCACGTCGAGCAGCAGGACGTCCTTGACCTCGCCCTTCAGCACGGCCGCCTGGACTGCCGCGCCGACCGCGACGACTTCGTCGGGATTGACGTTGCGGGCCGGCTCCTTGCCGAAGAACTGCTTAACGACCTCGATGACCTTCGGCATGCGCGTCATGCCGCCGACCAGGATGACCTCGTCGACCTGACCGGCCTGCAGGCCGGCATCCTTGAGCGCCGCCTTGCAGGGCTCGAGCGTCCGCTGCACCAGATCGTCGACCAGCGACTCGAGCTTGGCGCGCGAGAGCTTGATCACGAGATGCTTCGGGCCCGAGGCGTCGGCCGTGATGAACGGCAGGTTGATCTCGGTCTCCTTGGAATTGGAGAGCTCGATCTTGGCCTTCTCGGCGGCTTCCTTGAGACGCTGCAGGGCGAGCTTGTCGTTGCGCAGGTCGATGCCCTGCTCTTTTTTGAACTCGTCGGCCAGGTAGCTGATGATGCGCTGGTCGAAGTCCTCGCCGCCCAGGAAGGTGTCGCCGTTGGTCGCCTTGACCTCGAACACGCCGTCGCCGATCTCGAGGATCGACACGTCGAAGGTGCCGCCGCCCAGGTCATAGACCGCGATCGTGCCGGACTTGCGCTTGTCCATGCCGTAGGCGAGCGCCGCGGCCGTCGGCTCGTTGATGATGCGCAGCACTTCGAGGCCGGCGATGCGGCCGGCATCCTTGGTGGCCTGGCGCTGGGCGTCGTTGAAGTAGGCCGGAACGGTGATGACCGCCTGCTCGACCTTCTCGCCGAGATAGGCCTCGGCCGTCTCCTTCATCTTGCCGAGAATGAAGGCCGAGATCTGGCTCGGGCTGTACTGCTCGCCGTTCACGTCGACCCAAGCATCGCCACTCGGCGCCTTGTCGATCTTGAAGGGGACCAGCGTCTTCTCCTTGGCGACCATCGGGTCGTCGAAGCGACGCCCGATCAGGCGCTTGACCGAATAGAGGGTCTTCAGCGGATTGGTGACGGCCTGCCGCTTGGCGGCCTGTCCGACCAGACGCTCGCCGCCATCCGTGAAGGCGACCATGGAAGGCGTCGTGCGCGCGCCTTCGGAATTCTCGATGACCTTGGTGTCGCCGCCTTCCATGACCGCGACGCACGAATTGGTCGTACCCAAGTCGATGCCAATGACTTTCGCCATGATTTCTACTCTCTTCCCTCGGCAAGCCGTTCCGGACCCAAAGGCGCCCGATCGGCCCCCGTACTGTGGTTACCTGCCGGAAAAACCGGGTCAGGACAGGGGCTATATAGGTCCTGTCCGCCTGCCTGCAATGGACGTTGGGACCAAAATCTCCGCTGGAATGTGCCGTTTGACACACTACCGGGCGGACTCATGGGAGCGGCCGGCGCGGCCGGCCACTTCCTAATTTGCGTGGGCCGGAGCGCCGGCGGCGGGGCCGCCCTTGGACACGGCGACCATCGCCGCCCGCAGCAGACGGCCGGCGATCAGGTAGCCGGGGATCATCTCCTGGACCACCGTGCCGTTCGGGACGTCGGCATTCTCGACCTCCATCATGGCCTGATGGAATTCGGCGTTGAACGGCTTGCCGAGGCTCTCGATGCGAGTGACGCCGTGCCGCTCCAGCACGGACTGCAGCTCGCGATCGGTCGCCTGGATGCCGACGATCACGTTGCGCAGCGCCGGATCGAGGGAATCGAGGTTCGCCGGCAGGGCCGACAGGGCGCGGCCGAAATTGTCGGCCACCGAAAGCACGTCGCGGGCAAAGCGCTCGACACCGAACTTACGCTCCTTCTCGACATCCTGCTGGGCCCGGCGGCGCACGTTCTGCGCCTCGGCGAGGGCCCGGAGCTGCCTGTCCTGAAGATCGGCCTTTTCGGCCTGGAGCTGCTCGACGAGACGCTGCCACTCGGCGGCGGTTTCCGGCCGGGGCGGGATGTCGAGATTGTCCGGGTCGACCGGCATATCCGCCGGGGCGCCGCCCGCGGTGGGATCGCTGGCCATGGGGTGTCCCCTTGTGTGGTGTGGGTTGCTTGATGCGGCCTTCACTTAGGGACGAGGCAGGCCCGGGTCAACTGGCTCAGGCGGCCTGCAGGGGCGCGTGCAGCTTCGTCCCGCGCACGATGATGCCGCCGCGGTCGCCGATGGTGACCTGGCCGTAGCGCTGGGCGAAGATCTCGGGCAGCGGCCGGGCCCCCTCGGCGGCCAGCCACAGGCGCAGCAGGTGACGGCGGCGCTCCGGTTCGGGCCAGTCGTCGAAGCCGGTGCGGTCGTGCAGCATCGTGTGGTTGTGAACCAGCTGCACGTCGCCCGGCTTGAATTCCATGAAGGTGTTGAGCGCCGGGTCGTTGGCCAGCGAATCGAACATGTCGAGGGCCTCGATCAGCTCCGGCGTGTGCCGCGGCGCCTCGGGGAAGCGCTGGGCGCTGTCGATGTACTGGCGCTGGTAGATTGCGGTCAGGTAGCCTTGGTGCCAGTTGAAGACCGGGATCTCGAAGAAGGGCTTCTGTCCCTCCGGTACCTCGCCGCGCCGGTCGGTGGCGATCGGCTGGAACAGCAGCTTCAGCAGGTCGGGCCGGCGGCGGCGCATCTCGTTGAAGATCGTGGTCGAGCTCACCAGCGCCGACAGCCCGCCCGACCGCGCGGTCTTGAGGCAGAGCAGCCCGACGATGTCGCAGGAATCGGTGTGGTAGGTTTGCCGTTCGTGCGTCTGGTAGATGCGCACGTTGGGGTCGTTCACGTCGAGCCCGAGATCCTGCACGTGGCCCAGCACATGGCCCTTGCCGTTCTGCGAGCGGGCGCTGCCGAGATGGGCGCCCAGCCCGAAG
Organism: Reyranella sp.; assembly: GCF_965249915.1. Classification (GTDB taxonomy): domain Bacteria; phylum Pseudomonadota; class Alphaproteobacteria; order Reyranellales; family Reyranellaceae; genus Reyranella. Next base: position 4,854,214 of record NZ_OZ252257.1, on the reverse strand, counting down.
AATGCCGTCGCCGATTCGCGGATCGACCAGCGGTCGACCGGCAGGCCGCGCAGCAGCAGGAACCCGCGGCCGTTCAGGACCTCGTCGTCGACGCGTGAGCGGAGCTTCGCCCCGAGCGTCGGCAGCGGGAAATCCTGCGGCTTCAGCACGGCGATGTCGGCGTCGCGCGCGACCAGCGCCTGGGTCGCGGCCTCGACCTCGGCCACTTCGGCGGCCGACAGCGGCATCATCCAGTCGTCGCGCTTGGCGATCTCGGGTCCATACCAGGCGGCAGCGCCGGTCTGCTCCGGCGGGAGTTCGTACGACATGATCAGGCGTTCCTCGGTTCGGTCTTTTTTTATGCGTCCCACGGAAAGCGGGGGGCGAAGAGTTCGGTGTCGCTGGTCGAGAGCCGGTAGCTTTCGGTGGCGTTGACCAGGGCGGCGCGGATGCCGGGTTCCAGCGCGCTGTGGCCGGCATCGGGCACGATCACGTATCGCGCCTCGGGCCAGGCGCGGGCCAGCGCATCGGCCGTCACCGGCGGGCAGACGATGTCGTAGCGACCCTGGACGATGGTGGCGGGCAGGTGGCGGATGCGGTCGAGACCGGCCCACGGCCAGTCTTCCGGCACGAAGGTCCCATTGGCGAAATAGTGGGCCTCGATGCGCGACAGGGCGAGCGCGAAGCCGCCATGGTCGGTCTCGAACGGCGCGCGCACCATCGGGTAGAGCGTCGAGCAGGCCGCCTCGTAGCGGCTCCAGGCGCGCGCCGCCGGACGGTGCAGGTCGGGATTGCGGTCGATCAGGCGACGGTAATAGTTGCCCAGCAGGTCGCCGCGCTCCTCGGCCGGCAGGTGCTCGGCGAATTCGCGCCACGCCTCCGGGAAGATGGTGCGCATGCCGTGGAGGAACCAGTCGATCTCCGGGCGTGCGCCTAGGAAGATGCCGCGCAGGATCAAGCCGGTGGCGCGCCCTGGATGGCTGAGACCGTAGGCCAGTGCCAGTGTGCTGCCCCAGGAGCCGCCGAACAGCAGCCAGCTCGGGATGCCGAGATGCGTCCGGAGCTTCTCCATGTCGGCCACGAGATCGGCCGTGGTGTTGTCCTGCAATTCACCGAGCGGCATCGAGCGGCCACAGCCACGCTGGTCGAATACGACGATGCGATAGAACTGCGGATCGAAAAACCGGCGATGGACCGGCGCCGAGCCGGCGCCCGGTCCGCCGTGCAGGAACACGACGGGCACGCCCTCCGGATTGCCGCTCTGCTCCCAATAGATCGTGTGCCGACCATCGACCGCCAGCATGCCGCTGGCATAGGGCGAGATTTCGGGAAACAGATCGGAACGAAGAGGGGTCTCTGAACGCGGCATGCGATTGTCCTCGGGGCATCACTGCCATAGCGGCGGCATTCGTGCCAGCCTTGCAGGCGATTGCAGCCTTGTCCGCCGAGCGTCTAAGGTCGAGTCGTTCCAGGAGGATCCGTGGATATTCGCCGTATTCTGGCGCTGGTCGCATTGCTGGCCAGCGTCGTTGCCTGCACGTCCGCGGAGCCGTCCGCCCCGGACTCCCCTGCGGCGACCGGACGCGGCGTCGTCACCCTGCCGCGCGGCATCGAGAAGCTCGTCGGTCCTGCGGACCAGGATGCCCGTCTGCAGGCCTATGTCGACCGGGTCGGCCAGCGCGTGGTGGCCGCCGCCGGCGTCAGCGGTTTCCGCTTCGTCGTGCTCGATTCGCCGGTCGCCAATGCGCACGCCGTGCAATCCTACGTCTTCGTCACGCGAGGCCTGCTGGCCCTGCTGGAGAACGAGGCCGAACTCGCTGCGGCGGTCGGCCACGAACTCGGCCATCTGGTGCAGCGTCACGCCGCGCAGCGCGCCCGCGTTCGTCAGAGTGTTCTCGAGGCGGCGATCGACGCGGCCGCCGCCAGCGGCTCGGTCACCGTCGGCCGGGCGGTGGCGCAGGACGGTTTGCTCGCGCTGCGGCGCTATTCGCGCGAACAGGAACTCGAGGCCGACCGCCTGGGACTGGGCTATATCGTCAAGGCCGGCTATCGCGGCGATGCGATGGCCTCCCTGATCGAGCGGTTGCGCCAGCAGAGTGCCCTCGAGGCACAGATCATGGGCGAGTCGCCCGATGTCGGCGACCGGCCGAGCGCCGCGTCGACACATCCCGTGCCGATCGAGCGCACCTCCGCGATCGCGGGTCTTCCGCTCGCGAACGCGCCCGGCGAAACCAACGAGAAAGGCTACTTCGCGGCCATCAACGGCATGTCGGTCGACGACTCGCCGCGGGAGGGCTTCATTCGCGGCCGCACTTTCCTCCATCCGACGATGCGCCTCGCCTTCACGGCGCCGCCGGGCTTCCGCCTGCTCAACGATAGCGACGGCGTGCTGGCGGTAAACCGCGACCGCTCCCTGATGTTGCTCGCCTGCGTCGCGACGCAGATACCGGGTCCGCTCGACGACTGGATGCGCAACAAGCTGAAGCCCACCCCGACCGACATCCGGACCCTGGAGATCAACGGCAACGAGGCCGCGATCGGTGCCCGCCCCCGCGGCTCCGACACCGGGCTCGGCCAGGCACGCTATGTCGTCATCCGGGACGGCGATCGGGTGTGCAACTTCGCCCTGGTGAGCGAGGGCGCGCACCAGGACCGGCAGATCGAGGAGATGGTGCGGGCGGCACGGACGTTCCGCACCCTCACGCCCGCCGAAGCCGCTGCGCTCCAGCCCTACCGGCTGCGCATCGTTTCGCCGGCGGGATCGACGCCGGCACAGCTCGCCGCCCGCATGCCCTATCCCGATCTCAAGATGGAACGTCTTCTCGTGCTGAACGCGGCGCAGACACCCGCCGAACTCGCGAGCCGCGCCCAGATCAAGATCATCGAGCCTTAAGCCTCGATTCGCTCCAGCACGGCGCCGTCGGCGTCGAGCGCCACCAGGGCCGGCCTTTCGCGCGTGACGGTCAGGACGCGGCCGGCGTCCTGCGGGACGTTCCGGGACGGGGCGGCGCCGCGCACGACACGTTCTATGGCTGGCCAGTGGCCATCGTTCGCCTTGCCAAGCGATTCTTCGAGCGCCGAATCGGTCTGGGTGCTCCACCAGAAGGCATCGGCCTGCCTGTCGAGCGGCCGGCCGGGATCGACTCCGCTGGCGGCAAAGAGGAGCCGGCCATCGGCGCTGAGCACGGCACGGGACAGGGCGTTCAGGAGATCGCTGTGGCCGGGCCAGGCAGCCTGTCGTTCGCGCAGGCCCGAGGTCCAGCGCGCGATGGCGCGGGAGCCGTTGCGGCTGGCGATGCGGCCCTCGGCGATCGAATAGCCGTAGGCCGAGATGATGGCGTCCAGCCCGCGCGACAGCATCCAGTCGAGCACGTCGAGCGGCGCCAGCGCGAACTGGAGTTGCAGCGCCTTGTGCCAGATCTCCTCCTGCGGCCCGCGCAGGAAGACGAAATCCTCGACCTCGGCGCCGGGCCTCGCCAGCAGACGCCGGCGCAGCAGCAGCATGAGGTCGATCGTGCGCGGCGTGTTGCCGGCGGCGCCCAGCATGTTGCCCAGCACCACGAGCCGGTCGCCGGGCCGCCACTGCTGCATCAGGGCGCTTCCCAGCCGCTCCAGTGCGGCATCGTCGCCAGCCAGGGCGCCGAGCGCCCAGGTGGTACCGCCCTCGCGCAGGCGGGCGATCGGAGCAACCTTGGTCATGATCGGGAAAACGGGCGTCGCAGGGCCTGACATGAAAAAGGCGGCGCGACAGGGAGGTGTCGGGCCGCCTTTTCGCTCATGATCGCACCAGAAGCGTCTAGGCGACCTTCTGCAGGACGCTGTTCAGCTTCTGGGTTGCCAGATCCTTATCGATCCGCTCGACGGCGGCGAGTTCGCGCGCCAGCCGGTCCAGCGCGGCTTCGTAGATCTGCCGTTCGCTGTAGGACTGGTCGGGCTGGCCGGCGTTGCGATGCAGGTCGCGCACGACTTCGGCGATCGACACCGGGTCGCCCGAGTTGATCTTGGCTTCGTATTCCTGGGCGCGGCGGTTCCACATGGCGCGGCTCACGCGGCTGCGGCCCTTCAGGGTCACCAGCGCGCTTTCCATGATCTTGCGCGAGCTGAGCTTGCGCAGGCCGGAAATCTTCGCCTTCGCCACCGGAACGCGGAGCATCATGCGCTCCTGCTCGAACGAGATCACGAACAGGTCGAGCTTGTGACCTGCGATCTCCTTGGCTTCGATATCAATTACACGGCCGACGCCATGCGTCGGGTACACCACGAAATCGCCCTTCTCGAAGGCATATTCCTTCGGCTTGGCGGGCGCCTTCTTCGGCTTGGCCATATCATCTAGTCCCTTCACAACAGCCCCGCTTTCTGCGATACCGCGACCCACCGCATACGCTCCCCTGCGTATTCGGCCCGGCGTCACGCCATCGGTAAGTTTCTTTCGGATACCGAAGTGGACACCGAGCGAGCGGCGGACCGGACCCCGGACCGCTTCAAGCGGCAGTCTCATATCAGAATTCAGGCGCGGAGTCGCGCAATATGTTGCATTTCAGCAACGGTCGAGCCATGCACAAACTGCATGACTGTTGCAAAAGGTACAATAGAGGACTTGCGGGAGGTTAAATCAGCGGGCCGCCGGCTTGTCGCTGAAATACTTCTCGAACTTGTCCTTTTCGTCCTTGAACTGCTCCGCATCGGCCGGCGCTTCACCCTTGCGGGTGATGTTCGGCCAGGTCAGTGACAGGCTGCGATTCAGCTCGAGCCACTTCTCGAGGCCCTTTTCCGTGTCCGGAAGGATCGCATTGGGCGGGCACTCAGGTTCGCAGACGCCGCAATCGATGCATTCGTCCGGATTGATGACCAGCATGTTATCGCCCTCGTAGAAGCAATCCACGGGGCAGACTTCAACACAGTCCATGTACTTGCACTTGATGCAAGCCTCAGTCACGACGTAGGTCATATCAGCTCCAGAAACGAGCGGCGGCTGCTTAACGTGCGAACCCACGCCGCGCAAGGCTGGCGATGGGAAGCACGCGATTTAAGGCGAGTCGATCTCCTCATACAACGCGCGCGCCTCGGGGGCCGGCCCGCGCCGTTCGCCGAGGGCCAGAATGCGAACCACCTTCACATGGGCGCCGAGCGCGAAGGTGAGCACCATGCCCGGCGCGACCGCGGCGTGCGGCTTTTCGACGGCGCGGCCGTCGATCCGGCAGCGTGACTTCTCGACGTAGCGGGAGGCCAGGGTGCGGGTCTTGAAGAAGCGCGCGTGCCAGAGCCACTTGTCGAGCCGCATCGCGCCTCAGCGACTCACGGGTGGCTACTTCTTTCCACCGAGCTTGAGCTCGAGCAGCTTGGCGAACGGCGAATCGGCTGCCGCATCGCCCTTGGTTTCCGTCGTCGCGTAGAGGCGCAACGCCGGCCCGCCGCTGTCGCGGCGGGGCGGACGGGGCCCGCGCCTGTCGTCGCGTCCGCGGTTCTCGTTGGGGGGGCGCCCGTCCTTGCGATCCTGTGCGGGGCCAGCGGGACGCGGTGCATTGCTGGCCTGGCCGCCTCCCGGCCGGGGACCACTGCGCGGACCGTCATCCTTGCCGCGCGGCGGACGCGGCGTGTCGGCGAAGAACTGGCGCTCGTTCGGACGTTCCGGCCGGTCGCGACGGCGCTGCTCGCGCTGCTGGCGCTGTTCCCGCTCCTGGAGGCGCTGGCGCTCGCGCTGCTCCTCGCGCTCGCGCACGAAGCGCGGCTTGATCGAGAAGGCGTAGAGCGGTCCGTTCTCTTCCGACGGCGGATGCACGCGATAGCCGAGGCCGCGCAGCACGTTGGCCATCTCGGGCTCCGAGCAGCCGACCAGCGACATCATCTGCGGCGTGGCGCGGAACCAACCCGGCGGCAACGGCCGAGGCTCCTTCTTCGCGGGCTTGGCCTCTGCCGGAGGCGCGCTGCCGTCGGCCGGGGCTGCCGCACCGTCTGGCGCCGTTTCCGGGGGAGGTTCGGACGCGGCGAGTTCGGTCGCGGGCGGCTCGGCAGCAACCGACTCGGCAGCAACCGGCTCGGAAGCAACCGGATCAGCCGGGGGCGCAGCCTCGGCGGGCGCTTCGGCAACGGGTTCCGTCGCGGGCTCCGGAGCCTGTTCCGGCACCGGCTCGGCGGCGGCAGCGACAGGCTCGGCCACGGGGGCCTCAGGCTCGGCTGCCGGCTCCGCCGGTTCGTTTTCGCCGAAAGCAGCGGCGACGATGGCCCATTCGCTGATTTCGTCGGCCGTGGCGGGCGCGGGAATCGCGGGGGCGCCGCCCTTCGCCTCGACGGCAGGTTTCTTTTCCTGCTTTTCCTGCTGCTGCGACCGGCGCGAGGCTTCGCGGCTGTCGCGCACGGCGGCACGCGCCATGGCGGCCAGGCGCTCGACCATGTCGGCGCGGATCGCGTGGTCGCCGAGCGGCAGGTAGCCGATGGTCGCGTAGAAATCGCGCTCGGCATCGCGCGGCAGATCCATCGAGGTGCGGCCTTCGGCCGGCAGCGTCGGGATCGTCTCGCGATTCTTGGCGATCATCCAGAGGCCGGCGCGCAGACGGATCGGCACCGGCTTCAACATGCTGGGGAAATAGAGCGAGAAGACGCCGATGCGGACGCCCAGGCGCGCCAGAGCCTTGCGATCCTCCTCGCTGAGCTGGGCGAGCTGTTCCTCGACCGGGCGGCGCGGCAGGACGCCGAGGCCCTCGCAGAGCTGGAAGATCACGCCCCGCGCACCGGCCGGCAGTTCGGTCGTGGCGCGCGCGTCCATCAGCTCGCTGAGGCCGAGGCGAATGCGGGTCTCCACCCAGGTCGCGGCGCGCTTGCGCACTTCCTCGCGGGCCGGGCCGTCCAGCAGATCGGAGGCGATGGCTTCGACCTTGGGCGCAAGCACGTCGCCCGAGGGCAACAGCCGCGCCACGGGGCCGCCGCCCCAGCAGACACGCAATTGCCCGTCGAAGACGATTTCGCCATCCGGGCTGTTCACGAAGGCCTGCAGGCGATCGGGCAGATCCTGACGCAGCACGCGCAGAGCCGCGCTCAGCACCGCCTTCTGGTCGGTCTGGCCTTCCGTTGCGTCCGGCACGAAGCGGAAGCCCTCGATGCGACCGAGATGCTCGCCCTCGACCGTGACTTCGCCCGCTGCGGCGATTGACGAGTTCATTTCACCCTCATCGCGCAATCTTCGTACAAGCAAAGCCGCGCGTCTATCGACAAACCGTTGCGTGAGTCGTTGATGCAAAACATCCGAAAGCCTGTCCTCGATGGCGCGCGCGCGCTCTTGCCAGTGGGTGGCGCGCTGAATCCAGTCGGGCCGATGGGAAATATAAGTCCATGTCCTAACGTGTGCGATGCGTGCCATCAACGTGTCGATGTCGCCATCGAAACGTTCGAGGCGCTTCACATGGCTCTCGATCCAGTCTTCCGGCAGGCGTTCGCCACCCTGCGTCAGATGCCCGAAGAGCTGCCCCAGCAGCTGTATGTGCTCTTCCGTCATGGTCTTGCGGAAGTCCGGGACCTGGCACACTTCCCAGAGCAGCTTCACCCGGCGCGGCGAATTCAGGCGCGGCAAAAACGCCGACTGTGCCGCCAGCGTCTGCAGGGCGAGCTGATCGTCCTGCTCGCGGACCCGCTGGAGCGCAGGATGCGGTGGGCCGGCGTTCAGCGAGCCCACGAGGGCCTGGACCGACCGGAAATCGAGCTCGCTGTTGCGCCACTGCACGTCGCGCAGCGGATCGAAGCGATGGTTTTCGATCGCTTCGACGACCTCGGCGTCGAGGCCGGGGACACCGGCGGTGGTGCCGAAAGTGCCGTCATTCATGTGACGGCCGGCGCGGCCGGCGATCTGCGCCAGTTCGCCGGTGCGCAGCGGACGCGAGGTCCGACCGTCGAATTTGCGAAGGGAAGCGAACCACACGTGGTTCACATCCATGTTGAGGCCCATGCCGATCGCGTCGGTCGCCACGAGATAATCGACCTCGCCCGACTGGAACATATCGACCTGCGCGTTGCGCGTGCGCGGGCTCATGGCGCCCATGACGATCGCCGTTCCGCCGCGCTGCCGGCGGATCAGCTCGGCGATCTCGTAGACTTCGTTGGCCGAGAATCCCACCACCGCCGAGCGGCGCGGCAGCCGCGTCGCCTTCTTCGACCCGACATAGGACAGGTTCGAGAAGCGGGGACGCGCCACCACGTCGATGTTGGGCAACAGTCGGTTCAGTATCGGACGGATCGTGTCGGCGCCCAGCAGCATCGTCTCGTTCAGGCCGCGTGCGTGGAGCAGCCGGTCGGTGAAGAAGTGGCCGCGCTCCGGGTCGGACGCCATCTGCACCTCGTCCACGGCGAGGAAGGAAACCGGCCTGTCGACCGGCATCGATTCCACGGTGCACACGAAATAGCGCGCGCCCGGCGGTGAGATCTTCTCCTCGCCGGTGATCAGCGCGACCTGGGCCGCACCCTTCAGTTTGACGACGCGCTCATAGTTCTCGCGCGCCAGCAGGCGCAGCGGAAATCCGATCATGCCCGAATCGTGGCCGAGCATGCGCTCGATCGCGAGATAGGTTTTGCCGGTGTTGGTGGGGCCGAGGACGGCTGTCAGGCGGCCCGAATCGCCGGAAAACGACATGGCCGCACCTTCGCGCGCGGCCGTGGCGGAAGCAAGGCCGGCCCGAATGCCAGTGACCGCGCTTCCGGCCGCTGCTTCAGGCCGAAGCGCTCCGGGTCCGCGCGAGGCCAAGTGCCTGCAGGGCGCGCGCCAGGACCGGCGAGCGGTTGTCGGCTCGCCACACCACCGAAACCTCGTTGATCGGCGCTTCGCCGAGCAGGGGCTTGAAGGCGACCCCGGGAAACCCCGCGGCGGCCAGCGTGCCCGGTATCACCGATACACCGGCACCGACCGAGACCAGGCTGAGGATGGTGAGCAGGTTGCGCGGCTGATGGGGCGGGATCGTCGGGCTGATGCCGGCGGCGCGGCAGGCGGCGATGATGCTGTCGTAGAAGATCGGCGACATGTGGCGGAGCGGCAGGACGAAGTCGTCGCCGGCGAATTCCGAGAGCCGCACCCGGCGGCGTCCGGCCAGGCGGTGCACGTCCGACATGGCCATGAGCATCGGCTCGCGGACAATCGTGCGCGTCACGAGGTCGGGGTGGGGCGTCGGCATGTGGAGGAAGGCGATGTCGAGCTTGTCCTCGTGCAGGGCTTCGATCTGCTCCGACGAACTCATTTCCTGCCACATCACCGTGACACCCGGCACGCCGCGCGAAATCTTGCTGTAGAGATTTCTGATCTCGGTGAAGACCGAGGAGGTGATGAAGCCGGCGCGCAGATAGCCGCTGCGGCCCTCGTGCGCGCGCTGCACGACATGACGCAGACCGTCGACCTGGGCGATCAGCCGCCGTGCCTCGTCGAGCAGCGCGGTGCCGGCATCGGTGATGCGCACCGATCGCTTGGTGCGATGGAACAGCAGGGCGCCGATCTCCAGTTCCAGGTTCTTGATGTGCTGGGTGAGCGGCGGCTGGGAAAGGGCGAGCCGCTTCGCCGCGCGGCCGAAATGCAGTTCTTCGGCGACGGCCACGAAGCAGCGAAGGGACCGCAGGTTCATCGCCGATACGATAATCAGATTATTCTGATTTAAAAAATATAATTCTCATATGATCGGACTCGGCGAATCCTTCCCTCGGAGGAAACGCAAATGAAAACGAGACGATTTGTGCTGGGCGCGCTGTCGGCGCTTGCCTGCACCGGATCGGCGCTTGCCGGAGCCCGGGCACAGACCCAGTCCTATCCCGACAAGCCGATCCGGCTGATCGTGCCGTTCACGCCCGGCGGCGTGACCGACAATATCGGCCGCGTGCTGGCCGAGCGCATGGGCCGCGAACTCGGGCAGAGCTTCATCATCGACAATCGCGCGGGCGCCAACGGCCGTATCGGCACCGACGCCGTCGCCAAGGCGGCACCCGATGGTTACACGCTGCTGCTGGGCGGCATCGGCGCGCTGACCATCCATCCGCACATGCTGAAGCTGCCGTACGATCCGGTGAACGACTTCGTGCCGATCAGCCTCGTCGCCACGAACGACGTCGTCATCGTCGTGAACCCGAAGCTGCCCGTGAAGACCCCCGCCGAACTCGTGGCCTACGTGAAGGCCAACGGAGCCAAGATGCAGTACGGCTCATCGGGCATTGGCGCGCCCACACATCTCGCGGCGGAACTCTTCAAGTCACGCGTGGGCTCCGCCATGGTGCACGTCCCTTACAAGGGCGATAGCGCCGCCGTCATGGACGTGGTCGCCGGCAACGTCGATCTCAGCTTCTCGACCGTTTCGGCCACCCTCTCGCTGATCCAGGCCGGCAAGCTCAGGGCGATCGCGATGACCGGCCTGCAGCGCTCGCAGAGTCTGCCCGACGTACCGACGCTCGACGAGACGGTGCTGAAGGGTTTCAACGCCGATACCTGGGTCGGCCTGTTCGCGCCCGCCCATACGCCCGATGCGATCATCAAGCGGCTCTACGAAGCCACCAGGGCCGCGCTGGCCGATCCCGAGGTTCGCCGAAAGCTGATCGCCGGCGGCAACAACATCGTCGGCAACGACACCGCCCAGTTCCGCGCCTTCCTCGATGCCGAATCGAAGAAGTGGGGCGACGTGATCCGCACCGGCAACATCAAGCTGGACGAATGATGGACGCCGGCGTGCGAGCGCTGGAGGGCGTGCGGGTCCTCGACCTGAGCCGCGTCCTGGCCGGTCCGTCGGCCGCGCAGACCCTGGCCGATCTCGGTGCCGAGGTGATCAAGATCGAACGGCCGGCGGTCGGCGACGACACGCGGCTGATGGGGCCGCACTTTCCCGGTGGGACGGGCGAGCTGGTCAACCGCTCGGCCTATTTCTGGGCGGCCAATCGCGGCAAGCGTTCGGTTGCCATCGATCTCGCCCATGCCGAGGGCGCCGATCTCGTACGCGGCCTCGTCGCCAGGGCCGACGTGCTGATCGAGAATTTCAAGGTCGGCACGCTCGAGCGCTACGGTCTCGGCTGGAGAGATCTCGCCGCGATCAATCCGCGGCTGGTCTATTGCTCGATCACCGGCTTCGGCCTGACCGGCCCCTATCGCAGCCGCGCCGGCTACGATTCGATCATCCAGGCGATGGGCGGCCTGATGAGCCTCACCGGCGAACCCGACGGCCAGCCGGGCGGCGGGCCGCAGCGCGCCGGGGTGCCGATGATCGACATCCTGAGCGGCCTCTACGCTTCGACCGCGATCCTGGCGGCACTGCGCCATCGCGACCGCAGCGGCATCGGCCAGCAGATCGACCTGTCGCTGCTCGACGTCATGGTCTCCTCGCTGTCCTATTTCGCGGTCGATCATCTGGCGTCCGGCCGGGTGCCGCAGCGCACCGGGTCGCGCAATCCGGTGACGCATCCCAGCGGCATCTATGCCTGCCGCGACGGTCGAATCATGATCATCGCCGGCAATGACGACCAGTTCCGGCGCCTGTGCGCCGTCCTCGAAATGCCGGGGCTGGCGGGCGATCCGCGCTTCGCCTCCTCGCCGCTGCGCGTCGCCAACCGCGCCGCCCTCGATGCGGTCGTCGAACCCGCCATCGCGCGGCGCACGGTCCTCGATTGCCTCGCCGCCTTCGAGGCGGCGGGCCTGCCGGCCGGCCCGATCAACGACGTCGGGCAGGTCTTCGCCGACCCGCAGGTGCAGGCGCGCGGCGCGGTGGTCCAGTTCGATGATCCCGACCTGGGTGACGTCGCCTGCCTCGCCTCGCCGATGCGGATGTCGCAGACGCCGGTCCGATACGACGGTCGTCCGGCACGGCTTGGCGAACATACCCGCGAGACCCTTTCAACTCTTCTTGGCCTCGGCGACGAGGCCATCGACGCGCTGCAGGCCAGGGGAGCTGTCGGATGAGCGAAGATTCCGTCCTCTACGAAATGCAAGGTCCGGTCGCGATCATCACCCTGAACCGGCCCGAGAAGCGCAACGTCGTGAACCTGGCGATGCGCGACGGTGTCCTGGCGGCCTGGAAGCGCTTCGAAGCCGACCCCGCGGCGCGGGTCGCGATCCTGACCGCCGCCGGCGACAAGGCCTTCTGCGCCGGCCGCGATCTCTCCGAGGCCGCGAGCGGCCATGGCCACGGTTTCATTCCGATCCTGCGCGACGAGGTGTCGGTCTCCAAGCCGGTGATCGCCGCGATCAACGGTGCGGCGCTGGGCGGCGGCTGCTTCATGGCGATCTCGTGCGACCTGTGCGTCGCGGCTGAGACCGCAAGCTTCGCGCTGACCGAGGTCCGCGTCGGACGCGCACCGATCTACGCCTTCTGGCTGAACGGCGTGATCCCGCAGAAGGTCGCGCTCGAAATGTCGATGACCGGCAATCCGATCACGGCGCGGCGCGCCTACGAACTCGGCCTGGTCAATCACGTCGTGCCCGACGCCTTCCTGATGGAGAAGGCGCTCGGCCTCGCGATGGATCTTTGCGCCGCTGCACCGCTCGCGGTGAGTGCCACCAAGGCGATGATCTACGAGACCGCCGGGCTCAAGCCCGAAGCCGCAATGGCGGTGGCACTGGAACGTTTCAAGCCGGTGTTCGAGAGCGACGACGCGGTGGAGGGCATGCGCGCCTTCCGCGAGAAGCGATTGCCGGTCTGGACGGGAAAATAGGAGAGAACGATGCCCCTGCTTTGCGAGAAACGCGGCCATGTGGCCATCCTGACCCTGAGCCGGCCCAAGGCGCGCAACGCCTGGGACGAGGACTTCAACGAAGGCCTCGAGGCGCGGCTCGGCGAACTCGAGCACGATCACGAGATCCGCTGCGTGATCCTGACCGGCGACGACAAGGGCGCCGCTTTCTCGGCCGGCGCCAACCTCGCCGACACCGAGACGCACACCGTGGACTCGCCTGCGGCCTTCATCAAAAGCATCCCGCACTGGCGCAAGTTCGTCGCCAACCTGTTGACCGACTTCCCCAAGCCGGTGATCGGCGCGGTCAACGGCTACGCGATCGGCATCGGCTGCATCGCCACCTATTGCTGCGATCTCATCGTGGCCTCGGAGCGCGCCGAATGGCGCCTGCCGCAGGTGCGACTCGGCATCATGCCGGCCTATGGTGGTGCGGTGCGCCTGTCGCGCTGGGTCGGCAAGGGCAACGCCATGAAGGCCGCGCTCGGCTATCCGATCGATGCCGCCGAGGCCTATCGCATCGGCCTGGCGCAGTGGCTGGTGCCGCACGCCGAGCTGATCGACCGTGCCCTCGAGGTCGCCGACGAGATCGCGGCCCTGCCGCCGCTCGCCGCGCGGCTGGCCAAGGAATCGCTGACCAAGGGCCTCGACATTCCCAACATCCAGGATGCTTCGGAAGTCGACGTCTATCGTTTCATGGCGCTCAGCCAGACCGAGGACTCCAAGGAAGCTCACAATGCCTGGCGCCAGAAGCGCAAGGCCACGGTGCGCGGCACCTGACATGACAGCCTTTACGGGCATCCGCGTCCTCGATCTCAGCCGCGTCCTCGCGGGGCCGTTCTGCGGCCAGATGCTCGCGGACTTCGGAGCCGATGTGATCAAGGTCGAGGATGTCGGCGGCGACGAGAACCGCAAGTGGGCGCCGGTGATCGACGGCCAGAGCGCCAACTTCCTCAGCGTCAACCGCGGCAAGCGCGGCATGACGCTCAATCTCAAGAGCCGGTCCGGCCAGGAGGTGCTGGCCGCGCTGGTGAGCAAGGCGGACGTGGTGATCGACAGCTTCCTGCCCGCAGTCGCCCGGCGACTGGGCGTCGACGACGCGACGCTGCGCGCGCTTCGGCCCGATCTCGTGCATGCGACCATCAGCGGCTACGGCCATGAGGGTCCGCTTGCCGACAAGCCGGGCTACGACCTGATGCTCCAGGCCTTCAGCGGCATGATGGCGATGACCGGCGAGCGCGACGGCGGCCCGGTCCGCGCCGGCGCCTCGTTCATCGACATGGCGACCGGATTGCTGGCCTTCTCGGGGATCGCCTCGGCACTCTATGCCCGGCAGGCCGGCAAGGCGGGCGGCCAGCATATCCGGGTATCTCTGATGGAAACGGCGATCGCGCTGCTCGGCTATCACGTGCCCGCCTACACGATGGCCGGCAAGTTGCCGCCGCGCGACGGTTCGGGCGTGTGGCACATCGTGCCCTACCAGGCCTTTGCCACGCGCGATGGTCACGTCCTGGCGGGCGCCACCAACGATGCGGCCTGGCAGCGCCTCTGCGCGGCGATCGGCGCGACGGCGCTTGCCGCCGATCCGGCGCTCGCCACCTCGGCGCTGCGCATCGAGAATCGCGACAGGGTGATCCCGGCGCTGGCCGCGATCTTCGCCACCCGGCCGACCGCCGACTGGGTCGCAGCGCTCGACGCCGCCAACGTGCCGTGCGCGCCGGTAAACGACATCTCGCAGACGCTGGCCCATCCGCAGATCGCGGCGATGAAGATGGTGCTCGATGTGGCCCGCCGCGATGGCGGTTCGATGCCGCTGGTCGGTGTGCCGCTCAACCTGTCGGCGACGCCGGCGGTGCCCGGTGGCGCCCCGCCGCTGCTCGGCGAACACACCGACGCCATCCTGCGCGGTGAACTTGGATTGGACGAGGCGCGCATCACGGCGCTGAGAGAAGAGGGAGCGATATGAGCGGCAGGATCGAACTCGAACGGCGGGCCGACGGCGTGGCCGTGCTCTGGATCGACAATCCCGAGCATCGCAACGCGCTGAACAATGCGCTGATCGACGCGCTGACCGGCCATTGCCGTGCTCTCGCCGCCGATCCGACCTGCCGGGTCCTCGTGATGCGCGGCCGCGGCGGCATCTTCTGCGCTGGGCGCGAGCTGCGCGACCTGCGGGCGTTGCAGGATGCGTCGAACGACACGATCGTGGCGACGTACGAAAAGCTGAAGGCGCTGAATGAGGCGGTGTGGTTCTGTCCCAAGCCGACCGTGGCCCTGATCGAGAAGTACGCCTTCGGCGCCGGCGCCACCCTGTCGAGCTGGTGCGACATTGCCCTGTCCGAGGAGGCGGCGCTGTTTGCCTATCCCGAGGTCCATCACGGGTTCCCGCCGTCGCCCGCGCTGATGGCGCTGTTCCTGGCGGTCGGCCGCAAGAAGGCGATGGAGCTGGTCCTGACGGGCCGCCGCATCGACGCGCTGGAAGCCGACCGGATCGGCCTGATCACGCGGGCTGTGCCGGCGGCCTCGCTCGAGGCCGAGCTCGACAAGCTGCTGGCCGGCCTGCTGCGCAGCGGCCCGGATGCCGTGGCGCGCACCAAGCAGTTCGTGTGGCACAGCGACGAGTCCGGCCATCGCGCCTCGATGGCGACGGCCGTGGATTCGATCAGCCTCGGGCTTGCCAGCCCGCAGGCTCGCGAAGGCATCGCGGCCTTCTTCGACAAGCGCGTTCCGAAATGGTGATGGCAACGACTGAAGAAAGACGGGAGGAACAAGATGAATAGACGCAAGCTTCTCATCGGCGCCGCCGCTCTCGGCGTGGGCGCATTGCAGGGCGCGAAAGCGGCCGTCGCGCAGGATACCTATCCTTCCAAGCCGATCCGGCTGGTGGTGCCGTTCCCGCCGGGCGGTCCGACCGACGTGTTCGGCCGCCGCTATGGCGAGCGCCTGTCGGCGCTGCTGGGCCAGCCGGTGGTGATCGAGAACAAGGCGGGGGCCGGTGGCACGATCGGCGCCGACCTCGTCGCGAAAGCGAAGCCCGACGGCTACACGATGCTGTTCGGCTCGTCCTCGACGCAGGTCACCAGCCCGCTGCTGATGCCGACGCCGCCCTATCATCCGGTGAAGGACTTCGTCCTGTTCATCGTGGGACGGGTGCCCATGGTGATCGCGGTGAACCCGGCGCTGCCGGCCAAGACGCTTCAGGAGCTGGTGGCGCTCCTCAAGGCGCATCCCGACAAGTATCGCTACAGCTCCTCGGGCATGGGCAGCATCAATCATCTGGGCGGTGAGCTGTTCAAGATGAAGGCCGGCAACCTCAGCGCCCTGCACGTGCCCTACAAGGGCAACAGTCCGGCCCTGCAGGCCTGCCTGTCGGGCGAGGTCGACTTCATGCTCGACACGTTCGGCACCTCGTTCAGCCACTACAAGTCGGGCAAGCTGCGCTATCTCGCGGTGTGCGATGAGAAGCGCTCGGCGCTGGCGCCCGAAGTGCCGACCACCGGCGAGTGCGGCCTGCCGGAGGTGCAGGTGCTGACGGTCAATCCGGTCGGGCTGCCGGCCGGCACGCCGCAGCCGGTCGTAACCGCCATCGCCGACGCCACGCGAAAGATCATGGCTGACGAGAAGCTGCTCGCCGACCTGCGCAGCATGTCGATCGATCCGGTGGGCGATGCCGATCCGGCGAAGTCGGCTGCCTATTTCACGAGTGAGATCGAGCGGTGGGAGCCCATCATCAAGGCGACCGGCGCCAAGATGGAGTAGCGCTCAGCCCGAGTAGGCGGGTTCCAGCTTGTTGCAGCCGATCATCGCGCCGTGGTCCGTCCACTGGACGAGGACGGCCACGCCTTGTGTGGCGCCGATGCGGTCGCCGGCGATCGTCCAGCTTTTCGCCGCGCCGTCCCAGTGATCGATCAGCTCGAGCTGCCGCACGACGTTGAAGTTCTCGATCATGCGGCCCTGGTTCTCTCCGCTCTTCACCGGCGTCGCGTGGCGGCGATCGTAGACCGCCAGGGTCACGTCGGCGGCGCGGCCGTCGAGCGGGAAGGCGTCCAGCCGCACGGTGAGCGGACTGCCGCTGGGCCGCGAAAGCTCGGGCGTTGCGCGGGCGGGCGAACGGGCCTGCGCCTTGGCCAGCAGCGCTTCTATGGGCGCCTTGTCGCGACCGGTGTCATGGCCGATGCCGTCGACCACCATCTCCGGCGTGTAGACATAGCGTTGCTTCAGCACGCGGGCATAGGCGCGCTGGCGTTCGGTGGTTTCGCGGGAGGCGAAGGGATCCCTCCACCCCATGTAGTCCCAATAGTCGACGTGAAAGGCGAGCGCGACGATGTCGGGCCGCATCGACAGGCGGCCGAGATAGGCGTCGGCCGGCGGGCAGGAACTGCAGCCCTGCGACGTGAAGAGCTCGACGGCCCAGGGCCCATCGCCCGGCGGCCGTGCGGACGACCGCCGTGGAACCGCAGCCGTCAGGCCGGCCGCGACGGCGGCGGCGCCGATCAGCACGGATCTGCGACTGGGAATTAAAGACATCGACATGGAGACAAGATGCGCGCGCCGCCCCGGCTCTGCCAATCAACAATCGGTCACCGACCGTTCACCGGCCGGTGACATCGGCCCCGCCGGGGCCCTTATGGACTCGCGAGGGGTAATATTATAACAATCCCTTCGAATGCAGAGACCGATCTCTCCCGGCACGACCTTGCTGGCCATGAGCGCCCCCGCCCGAATCGCGGGCGCGGTCGCCGTCGCGGCCGTGCTGTGGCTCTGCGCCTGGTGGGCGCTGTAGGTCCGCCATGAACGCCGCGCTGCGCCTGACCGACCTGACCGTGAGCTACGACCGTCACCCGGCGGTCCATCACGTGTCGGCGGAGATCCCGGCCGGCGAGATGACGGCCATCGTCGGTCCCAATGGGGCGGGCAAGAGCACGCTTCTCAAGGCGCTGATCGGTCTGGCGCCGCAAGTGGAAGGCCGCATCGAGTGCACGGCGAAGCGGATCGCCTATCTTCCCCAGCAGGCGGAGATCGATCGTTCCTTCCCGATCTCGGTGCTCGACACCGTCCTGATCGGCCGCTGGTCGCGATTCGGCGGCTTCGGCGCCGCGACATCGGCCGATTTGCACGATGCGCAACAGGCGATCGAGGCGGTCGGCCTCTCGGATTTCGAGCGCCGGCCGATCGACACGCTGTCGGTCGGCCAGTTCCAGCGCGTGCTGTTTGCGCGCCTGCTGCTGCAGGATGCCGATCTCGTGCTGCTCGACGAGCCGTTCGCCGCCATCGACAGCAAGACCGTGGCCGACCTGATGGTCGTGATCCGCCGCTGGCGGCAGGAGAAGCGCACCGTCGTCGCCGTGCTGCACGATTTCGACCAGGTCCGCCGCGACTTCCCGCACGCGCTTCTGCTGGCGCGCGAGCTGGTCGATGCCGGCCCGACGGCGCGTGTCCTGTCGTCGGAGAACCTGCTGCGGGCCCGCGCCATGGCCGAGGCCTGGGACGAGCAGGCCGGCACCTGCGACGTGCCGCTGCGACTCAGCGCCTGATCGAGCGTTTCGCGTCATGTTCTACGAGTATGTCATCGCGCCCTTCGCCGATTTCGGCTTCATGCGCCGCGCCCTGGTGGCGAGCCTCGCGCTGTCGGTCGGCGGTTCGGCGATCGGCGTGTTCCTGATCCTGCGCCGCATGAGCCTGATGGGCGACGCGCTGGCGCATTCGCTGCTGCCCGGCGCCGCCCTGGGGTTCCTGATCGGCGGCCTGTCGCTGCCGGCGATGAGCCTCGGCGGATTCATCGCCGGCGTCGCGACGGCGCTGCTCTCGGGAATCATCGCGCGCTTCTCCAGCATGCGCGAGGATGCAAGCTTTGCCGCCGCCTATCTGACGGCGATGGCGCTGGGTGTGCTGATCGTCTCCCTGCGCGGCTCGGCGGTCGATCTCATGAACATCCTGTTCGGCGCGATCCTCGCCGTCGACGAAGGCGCGCTGGTCCTCGTCGTGTCGACCGCGACCGTGACCCTGATCGGCCTCGCCGCGATCTATCGTCCGCTGGTCGTCGAATGCTTCAACCCGGGCTTCCTTGCCGCCATGGGCGTGCGCGGCTCGCTCTACCACTATCTCTTCCTGTCGCTCGCCGTGCTGAACATGGTGGCGGGCTTCCAGGCGCTGGGCACCCTGATGGCGCTCGGCCTCATCCTGCTGCCGGCCGTCGCATCGTCCTTCTGGGCGCGCGAAGTCTGGTCGATGAGCTTGGTCGCCGCGCCGATGGCCTTCACGTCGGCGGCCGTCGGCCTGCTCGTGTCGTTCCATGCCGGCCTGCCGTCGGGCCCGGTGATCGTGCTGTTCGCCAGCTTCTTCTTCCTGCTGTCGCTGCTCTTCGGGTCGCGCGCCTCGGTGCGCGCGCGCCTGTCACGGCCGGTTCACTTGCGCGGCTGAGGCGGCAGGCTAGGGTGACCTCCGCGGAGGAAACCAGAATGACCCACTCACCGGTGCCGGGCGTCACACTCAAGACGACGACCGCCAACAACATTCATATGCGCTATGCCGAGGCCGGTACCGGCCCGCTCGTGCTGTTCTGTCATGGCTGGCCGGAGAGCTGGTACTCTTGGCGTCATCAGCTCCGGGCGGTGAGCGAAGCGGGCTTCCGCGCCGTCGCGCCCGACATGCGCGGCTATGGCGGCACACAATCGCCCGAGCCGATCGACCAGTACACGCTCTTCCATCTCGTGGGCGACATGGCCGAGCTGGTGAAGGCACTGGGCGAAACCAAGGCGGTGATCGTGGGCCACGACTGGGGGGCGCCCGTCGCCTGGCATGCCGCCCTGTGGCGTCCCGATCTGTTCACCGCCGTCTCGGCCATGAGCGTGCCCTATGCGCCGCCGGGCTATGTCGACATCCTGTCGGCGCTGGAGAAGCTCGGCATCGACAACTTCTATCTGCAGTATTTCCAGAAGCCCGGCGTCGCCGAAGCCGAGCTGCAGCAGGACATTCGCGGCGCCTTGCGCAAGCTCTACTACACCGCAGGCGGCGAGATGACGGAGAAGGACAAGGGCTTTGGCCGCCTCACCGGCGGCTCGCTCCTGGCCAACACCGTCGATCCGGCAGAGCTGCCGGGCTGGCTCAGCGACGCCGACCTCGACTATTACGCCGGGGAGTTCGCGCGCGCGGGCTTCCGCGGCGGCCTCAACTGGTATCGCAACCTGCGGCGCAACTGGGAACTCAGCGGCCCGTGGCGCGGCCAGCCGATCCGTCAGCCCTCGCAGTTCATCGCCGGCAGCCGTGACGGCGTGCTGCGCTTCCCGGCCGCCAAGAGCCAGCTCGACGCCTATCCGACGACGCTACCGGGCCTGCGCGGCAGCCATATCCTCGAGGGCGCCGGCCACTGGGTGCAGCAGGAGCGCGCGGCCGAGGTAAACCGTCTGCTCGTCGAATTCCTGAAGAGCCTCTGAGAGGACATGGAAATGCGTGCTCCCCTTCGAGCCCTCGCGGCCTCCTGCCTGGCCCTTTCATTGCTGGCGGCCTGCGCCGCCCCTCCCGTCAGGCCGTCGGCGATGGTGCCCGACCTTGCGGGCCTCCCGGCCGGGCCGGCGCCCGCCTATCGGCAGTCGATCAGCGCCGCCCCCGTCGGCGGCGGCCCGGGTGCCTCGCCGGCCTGGACCGCCGCGATCGATACCGCCCAGTTCCAGGCCGCGCTCGGGAGCACGCTGCAGGCTGCCGGTCTCGGCGGCCTCGATGGTGGTCGCTTCCGCCTCGACGCCACGCTGGTGAAGCTCGAGAGGCCCTTTGCGGGCTACGGCATGACCGTCGAGGCCGTCGTGGCCTACCGGCTCACCGATACGGTCACGGGCGCCGTGGTCTACGACGCCACGCTCGCGACGCCCGGCACCGCGACGCTGGACGACGCGATCGACAACAACACACGGCTGGTCCTCGCCAATGAGCGTGCCGTGCAGGCCAACCTGCGCCGGCTGGTCGAGGCACTCTACGCGCTTCCCGACCGGCCGCTGGCTTCGCCGCGGCGCTAGACCAGGGTGCGCAATTCGGCGGTGGCGACCGACAGCATCGCGAGGTCGATCGCCCCGGCCGTGGCGAGATCCTCCTTCAGCAGCCGGTCCACCCGTTCGAGGGCGAGCTTTCGCGGCTCGCTCCAGGCGGCGAGAGCCGCGTCGGGATCGCAGTCGTTGTTGCCACCGGCGCGCAGGGCCGAGCGCAGCAGGTCGGCATGGAGCGCCGCCAGCTCGTCCTGCATCGCGAGCGCGGCCTGCGAGGGCCATAGACCCTCGCGCGGCAGTTTCTGCGCGGCATTGGCCAGCAAGGCCAGCGACAGCCGCTCGCCCAGGCGGAAATAGAGCCGGGCGGCACTGCCGATCGTGCAGCCATTGGCCTGGGCGGCCAAGGCGAGGTCGCCGGCGGCGGACAAGGCTTCGAGTGCGGCGGCGCGGCGGGCGAGAGCGGCCGGCGCACCCATCGCTTCGAGGGCGGCGGAGCGTTCGCCGAGCGCCGCGCTCTCGGCCTCGCCGATCAGATCCGAGGGCAGCTCGCCCAGCTCGGCGACGGCGCGGCCGAGCTGATCCGTTGCGGCCGTGGTGTCGAGAGGCTGCGGCAGGCGCCGCAGGACCCATTGCACGCCACGCAGCACGAAGCGTTGTGAGGCGATCAGCATCCGGATCTGGGCTGCGGCCTTGAGCGCCGGATCGAGGGCTTCGACGTCGGCCCACAGGTCGCGCAGCTTCCAGGCATCGCGCACGACGGTGAAAGCCTGGGCGATGGCGGCCGCCGAGGCGCCGGTCCGCTGCGCCACCGTGTGAACGAAAGTCGGGCCGCAACGATTGACCAGCGAGTTCACGACCTGCAGCGCGGTGATTTCGCGGCGCAGGCGATGACCTTGGAGCGCCGCCTGGTACTTCTCCTGCAGGGCCGCCGGGAAGTAACGCAGCAGTTCCTCTTGCAGGCGCGGATCATCGGGAAGGTCGGAGGCCAGGATCTCTTCGTTGAGGTCGATCTTGGCGTAGGCCAGCAGCACCGAGAGTTCGGGCCGCGTCAGCGGTTGGCGATTCTGGGCGCGCACCCGCATCGCGACGGTATCGGGCAGGAATTCGACGGCGCGGTCGAGCCGTCCCTTGCGTTCGAGCGCGCGCATGAAGCGCTCCAGCCGGTCGTGTTCCTCGGCGGCCTGGCCCTCGGCGACGCTGACCGCCTGGCTCTGCTGGTAGTTGTTGCGCAGGACCAGGCTCGCCACTTCGTCGGTCATGGAGAAGAGCAGCGGATTGCGGGCGTCGGCCGTGAGCGCGCCGCTCGCGATGGCGCCGCCCGTCGCGATCTTGATGTTGACCTCATGGTCGGACGTGTCGACGCCCGCCGAATTGTCGATCGCGTCGGTGTTGATCTTGCGCCCCGCGAGCGCGGCCTCGACCCGGCCGCGCTGGGTGAATCCGAGATTGGCGCCCTCGCCGATCACGCGCGCGCGCAATTGGCCGGCGTCGACGCGCACCGCGTCGTTGGCGCGGTCGCCGGCATCGCCGTTGCCCTCGCTCGACGCCTTCACGTAGGTGCCGATGCCGCCGAAATAGAGCAGGTCGACCGGCGCCGTCAGGATGGCGCGCAGCAGATCGAGGGGCGCCAGGGTCGGCGTCTCGATGCCCAGGACCGCGCGCGCTTCGGGCGACAAAGTCAGGGACTTCGCGGCGCGATCGAAGATCGCCCCGCCCGCCGACAGCAGGCTCCTATCGTAATCCATCCACGAGGAGCGCGGCAGCGCAAACAGCCGTTGCCGCTCGGCGAGGCTGGTGGCGGGATCGGGCGAGGGATCGATGAAGATGTGGCGATGGTCGAAGGCCGCCACCAGCTTGATGTGCGGCGACAGCAGCATGCCGTTGCCGAACACGTCGCCCGACATGTCGCCAACGCCCGCGACCGTGAACGGCGTTTCCTGGATGTCCTGGCCCAGCTCGCGGAAGTGACGCTTCACAGACTCCCACGCGCCGCGCGCGGTGATGCCCATCTTCTTGTGGTCGTAGCCGGCCGAGCCGCCCGAGGCGAAAGCGTCGTCGAGCCAGAAGCCGTAGTCGCGGGCCAGCGCATTGGCGATGTCGGAGAAGGTGGCGGTGCCCTTGTCGGCGGCGACCACGAGATAGGGATCGTCCGCGTCGTGGCGGACGACATCGGCGGGCGCCACGATCGCACCACCGGAGTAATTGTCGGTGATGTCGAGCAGGCCGCGGATCAGGGTCTGATAGCAGGCGATACCTTCCGCCTGGATCTGCTCGCGCGTACCCCCGGTCGGGGCCTGCTTCACGTAGAAGCCGCCCTTGGAGCCGACCGGCACGATGACGGCGTTCTTCACCATCTGGGTCTTCATCAGGCCCAGGACCTCGGTGCGGAAATCCTCCCGCCGGTCGGACCAGCGGATGCCGCCGCGGGCCACCCGTCCGCCGCGCAGGTGGATGCCTTCCATGCGCGGGCTGTAGACGAAGATCTCGACCAGAGGCCGCGGTGCCGGCAGCTCGTCGATGGCGCGGCTGTCGATCTTGAGGGAGATCCAGTCCTTCGATCCCCCGGCCTGCCAGTAGTTGGTGCGCAGCGTGCAGAGCACGGCATTGTGGAAGCGCCGCAGGATGCGGTCTTCGTCCAGCGTGGTGACGGCTTCGAGGGCGGCCCCGATTTCCGTTTCGATCGCTGCGATCTTCGCCGTGCGAACCTCGGAGGCCGCCTCGCCCAGCGCCGGATCGAAGCGCGCCACGAACAGGTCGACCAGCAGGCGCGCCACCTTGGGGTAGGTTGCCAGCGCGCGTTCCATGTAGTCCTGGCTGAACGCAATGCCGGCCTGCCGGAGATATTTGGCGTAGGCGCGCACGATGGCGATCTCGCGCCAGGCGAGACCGGCGCCCAGCACCAGCCTGTTCAGCCCGTCATTCTCGAGCGCACCCGTGCGCAACTTCTCGATCGCCTCGATGAAACGGGGGCCTGCGACGTCGAGATCGACGGCCGACTTGTCCGCGGTCTCGACCCTCAGCACCTGCATGGCAACACCATGCGTCTGCTCGTCACCGCCCTCCTTGCGCAGCAGGAAGGGCACCTCGCTGATCACGCGCAGGCCGAGATTCTCGGCGAGCGGCAGGATGTCGGACAGCGCCACGGGCTTGCGCGGATGGAACAGGCGCAGCGCGAAGCGGTGCGCCGGCATGCCGGTGCGGCGGCCAACCTGGACGCCGAACTCGGCGCCGTCGACGAACCTCTGGAGCTGCCCGATATCGGTCGCGGCCTGGATCGAATCGAAGGTCTCGCGATAGACGAGGGGGAACCAGTCGCGCCAGCGCCGCGCGGCGGCTCGGCCCTCCGCTTCGCCGAGTTGGGCCTGCAGGGTGGCGCGCAGCCGGTCGCTCCAGGACGTCGCGGCGTCGGCCAGGCTGCTCTCGAGCGCGGCGAGATCGGGTCCGGCCTGCTCGGGCGCGTGCAGCTTCAGCGTATAGAGCGACTGGACCAGGGCGGAATCGCTGCTGCCCGACGCGACGACCGACGTCACCTTTCCGTTCCAGGCTTTCTCCAGCATCGCGGCGAAACGCTGCGAGAGCGCCGCATCGAAGCGTTCGCTCGGGGCAAAGACCAGCGCGGTGGCGAAGCGACCGACCGTGTCGAGCCGGGTGAACAGGGCCACGCGCCGGCGCTCCTGCAGCTGCAGGATGCCCAGCACATGGTCGTAGAGCGTGTCCTCGTCGATCTGGAACAGCTCGTCGCGCGGATAGGAATCGAGGATCGCCAGCAGGGCCTTGCCGTCATGGCCGTGGCGGTCGAATCCCGAACGGCGCAGCAGCGTCTCGACGCGGCCGCGCAGCAGCGGCACGTCGTGTACCGCCGCGTGATAGGCGGCGGAGGTGAACAGGCCGACGAGGCGATGTTCGCCGGTGACCCTTCCGTCCGCGTCGCAGGTCTTCACGATCACGCAGTCCATCGCGCCGATGCGGTGAACCAGCGACGGGCGGTCGGTCTTCACGATCAGGATGTTGTGCGGCCCTTGCGCGAAACGCGCCATGGCCTCGCCGTTGCCCACGCCGGGCTCAAACAGACGCACCTCGTCGCGGCGCAGGATGCCCAGCGCCGATCCGGGCACCAGCTCGTAACGCAGGCCGCCGGGCTGGCTCGCATCCTCGACGTAGCGGTAGCGGCGGTGGCCGAGGAAGGTGAAATGGTTGGCCTCGAGCCAGCGCAGGAAGTCTTCGTACTCGGCGAGGTTCGCGGCGCGGCCGAGGGCCAGGTCGGCGATGGCGTCGAGGCAGGCACGGCGCATCGCCCGCCAGTCTTCGACCGCCAGCCGCACCTCGGCCAGCACGCGCGTGAGCGCGGCGGCCATCTCGTCCAGCAGCCCGGGATCGGCCTGGCGATCGATCTCGATGTGCATCATCGATTCGGAGCGCGCGCGTTCGCCGGCCTCGAGCGCGATTCCCACCAGGTCGCCGTCGAGGTCGCGGCGTGCCGCCATCACCGGATGGGCGAGCAGATGGACGGCGATTTCGCGGCGATTGAATTCGTTGGCGATGGAATCGACCAGGAACGGCATGTCGTCGTTCACGATCTGCACGATCGTGTGGCGACTCTCGAATCCATGGTCGGCGAGGGAGGGATTGAAGACGCGGACCTTGGCGACGCCGGGCAGGCGCCGACGGGCGAAGGCCAGCAGGGACATCGCGGCCGCGGCCCGCTGGTCGACCGGCGCGGCGGCGAGGTCCTTGTCCGACAGCCGGCCAAACAGCCTGCGTGCAAATTGTGCAGAATCCTCGCCCCCGGCCTGGAGGGCGGCAGCGCAGATGGCGTCCAATCCATAGACGCGTGGCACCGAAGCGGTGACCATATTTTGTGCATTCCTCCGCAAAACCGGGGGCGATGTTACGCCCGACCGTGACATTCTGACGACGGACTCTTGGCGACGCCGAGAATGCCCATCGTATCTCGCCTTTCCCGGCTTGGCCCCGAGAGGTTGAGCCGATTCACTGCGGTTTCTGTCCAAGGGCCACGGAATCCGCGGGAAAGCGCGTTTTGTTCTCATCCCATGCTGCACCTGCGAAGAGTCGAAAATGCCGATTGAAACAGAAT
Source organism: Reyranella sp. (assembly GCF_965249915.1). Lineage (GTDB taxonomy): Bacteria > Pseudomonadota > Alphaproteobacteria > Reyranellales > Reyranellaceae > Reyranella. The sequence goes on along the minus strand of NZ_OZ252257.1, from coordinate 4,828,492 downwards.
TTCAAACCTCATTTTCTTCTTCAATTTCAGATGCTTAACCAACCATTCTTGAGATTCACAGACGGGGACTAAATTTCGCAATGACAGGCTCGGCGGCATCCGTACTATCTATGGATAGTGGGGAGCAGCCAATCGCTCCCAAGATGTAGGCTTCTTCCACAGACTGTTCTATCCACAACTGTGGACAAAAAGAAAAAGGGGACCGCAAGTGTTTGATGTCGTTCAAGTTCGAAGCGGTGCGCGGGTTGTTACCGATTCTTCCCGGGATGCCCGTCTCACCATTTTTGGCAAGGCCACGCTGAACGACCGGTACCTGCTGCCGGGCGAAAGCTATCAGGACATGTTCGCGCGTGTCGCCTCGGCCTATGCCGACGACGACGCCCATGCCCAGCGCCTTTACGATTACATCAGCAATCTGTGGTTCATGCCGGCCACACCCGTGCTCAGCAATGGGGGGACCACCCGCGGCCTGCCGATCTCGTGCTTCCTCAACGAGGCGAATGACAGCCTCGAGGGCATCGTCGGGCTGTGGAACGAGAACGTGTGGCTGGCGGCCCGTGGCGGCGGCATCGGCTCCTACTGGGGAAATCTGCGTTCGATCGGCGAAAAGGTCGGTATGAACGGTAAGACCTCGGGCGTGGTGCCGTTCATCCGCGTGATGGATTCGCTCACCCTGGCGATCAGCCAGGGCTCGCTGCGCCGCGGTTCGGCTGCCGTCTATCTGCCGGTCAACCATCCCGAGATCGAGGAGTTCATCGAGATCCGCCGTCCGACCGGTGGCGATCCCAACCGCAAGGCGATGAACCTGCATCACGGCCTGCTGATCTCCGACGCCTTCATGCGCGCCGTGGAGAACGACGAGGAATGGGCGCTGGTCAGCCCCAAGGACGGCGCCGTGCAGCGCACCGTCTCGGCCCGCGCTCTGTGGATCCGCATCCTGACGGCGCGCGTGGAAACCGGCGAGCCCTACCTGGTGTTCGTCGACCACGTGAACAATGCCCGTCCCGAGCACCACAAGCTCGCGGGCCTCGAGGTCAAGACGTCGAACCTGTGCAGCGAGATTACGCTGCCGACCGGCATCGACCATCACGGCAAGCAGCGCACCGCCGTCTGCTGCCTGTCGTCGCTCAATCTCGAGACCTATCTCGAATGGCACGAGCATCCGACCTTCATCGAGGACGTGATGCGCTTCCTCGACAACGTGCTGCAGAGCTTCATCGACACCGCGGGCTCCGACTTCGCCCGCGCGACCTATGCCGCGATGCGCGAGCGCTCGGTCGGTCTCGGCGTCATGGGCTTCCACTCCTTCCTGCAGGCCAACGGCATTCCGCTGGAATCCGTGATGGCCAAGGTGTGGAACAAGAAGATGTTCAAGCACATCCGCGGCCAGTGCGACGAGGCGTCGACGACGCTCGGCAAGGAACGCGGCGCGTGCCCGGATGCGGCCGATTTCGGCTTCCAGGACCGCTTCTCCAACAAGCTCGCGATCGCGCCGACCGCGTCGATCTCGATCATCTGCGGCGGCGCCTCGCCCGGCATCGAGCCGTCGGCGGCCAACGTCTACAACCACAAGACGCTGTCCGGCTCCTTCGTCGTGCGCAATCCGTACCTCGAGAAGATCCTCGCCCAGAAGGGCAGGAACGACGAGGACACCTGGACCGCGATCATGACCGACCAGGGCTCGGTGCGTAATCTCGACTGCCTCGACGATCACGAGAAGGCGGTGTTCAAGACCGCGTTCGAGATCGATCAGCGCTGGCTGGTCGAGCATGCGGCCGATCGTACGCCCTATATCTGCCAGAGCCAGTCGCTGAACATCTTCCTGCCGGCCGACGTGCATAAGCGCGACCTGCATCAGATCCACATGATGGCCTGGAAGCGCGGCGTGAAGAGCCTCTACTACTGCCGCTCCCTCTCCATCCAGCGCGCCGAGAGCGTGGCAGGCGAAGCCCTCGCCGCACCGCTCGGCGACCATGCCCTTACGGCGCCTAGAATCGACGCTCCCTCCTCTCTGCCGCTCGGAACGCCGCCGGGTCCGCAGAGCAATGACTACGAAGAATGTCTTAGCTGCCAGTAAACGAGCGTTGTCCCCCTGTCGCGTTTCCGGCGTTCGGGATCGCGGCAGGGGATTTTAATTTCAAGCGACCCCATTCATTCGCCCGACATATTGGACGCCCGCGCCATGTCACTCCTCGACGCCAAGCCGATCTACAAGCCGTTCCACTATCCGTGGGCTTACGACGCCTGGCTGACGCAGCAGCGCATCCACTGGCTGCCCGAGGAAGTGCCGCTGGCCGACGACGTGAAGGACTGGCGCAACAAGCTGAGCGACAGTGAGCGCCATCTGCTGACGCAGATCTTCCGCTTCTTCACCCAGGCCGACGTCGAGGTGAACAACTGCTACATGCGGCACTACAGCCGTGTCTTCAAGCCGACCGAAGTGCAGATGATGCTGGCCGCCTTCTCGGCAATGGAGACGGTGCACGTCGCCGCCTACAGCCATCTGCTCGACACGATCGGCATGCCCGAGACCGAGTACTCCGTCTTCCTCACCGTCAAGGAGATGAAGGACAAGTACGACTACATGCAGGGCTTCAACGTCGACTCGAAGGCCGACATCGCCAAGACGCTGGCCGTGTTCGGCGCCTTCACCGAGGGCCTGCAGCTGTTCGCCAGCTTCGCCATGCTGATGAACTTCCCGCGCTTCAACAAGATGAAGGGCATGGGCCAGATCGTGACCTGGTCGGTGCGCGACGAGACGCTGCACTGCAACTCGATCGTCAAGCTGTTCCGGACCTTCATCCAGGAGAACCCGGAAGTCTGGACCGAGGAGCTGCAGCGCGAGATCTACGTCGCCTGCTCGACCATCGTCGAGCATGAGGATGCCTTCATCGACCTCGCCTTCGAACTGGGCGGCATCGAGGGCATGACCGCGACCGACGTGAAGCGCTACATCCGCTACATCGCCGACCGCCGCCTGACCCAGCTCAGCCTGCAGCCCATCTATCGCGCGGATGCCAAGAACCCGCTGCCGTGGATGGACCAGATGATGAACGCCATCGAGCACACCAACTTCTTCGAGAACCGCTCGACCGAATACTCCAAGGCCTCGACGCGCGGCACCTGGGAAGAGGCGTTCGGCTGACGGCTGCTGGCGTGCACTATTCCGGGACGGACACGTCCCAGTTCTGGCCGCCGCAGTAGAATCGAAGAATCGTCACCTCTGTCGGGGAGACGGTGAAGGCAATTGCCATTCGTCGTTCGAGGCCCGCCACTCGCAAGCCGGGGGCAGATCATCGCGCCTCTGACCCCGTTCGCTGCCGAATAGGCTGCCTGTTCGATCGGAAGGCTGAACGTACGCTTTGAAACCCTGCTCATCTTCTCTCGTCGGTATGACTGGGTCTCACCATCCTTCAAACACTGTCGGTAGCGTCAACTTATTGAGGGCATTGCTCCCTTCCGCCCGAACATGAGAACGATGTAGGCTTCCTTCGCTGAGCGTCCAGTTGCGTTGCGTGCGCGCGTCGTAATGAAAACTCTGGAGGCAGCCCTCATGAAAATCCGCCGTCGCTCATTGGCGCACCTTGCCGTTGGTGCCGCCGCGTTGCCGCTCTTGCCCGGCCTGGCGCGGGCGCAGGCCTATCCCTCGCGGACCGCCCGCATCGTCGTGGGCTTTCCCGCCGGCGGCGCGACCGACATCCAGGGGCGCCTGATGGCCGAATGGCTGACCGAGCGCCTCGGCCAGCAGTTCATCGTCGAGAACAAGCCCGGCGCCAGCGGCAACATCGGCACCGAGACCGTCGCCAAGGCCGCGCCCGACGGCTACACGCTGCTGCAGGTCGTGACGCCGCATGCGATCAACGCCGCGCTCTATTCCAATCTCGGCTTCGACTTCATGCGCGACATCGCGCCGGTCATCTGCGCGGCCCGGCTGGCTTACCTCGTCGTGGTGAACCCGTCGGTTCCTGCCAACACGCTTCCCGAGCTCATCGCCTACGCCAAGGCCAACCCGGGCAAGATCAATTACGGATCGGCAGGCCAGGGCACGCCGCAGAACATCGCCTGCGAACTCTTCAAGATGATGACCGGCGTGAACCTGGTGCACGTTCCCTACAAGGGCGGCGCGCCGGCGGTCGCCGATCTGATCTCGGGCCACGTGCAGGTGGTCTTCGCGCCGTTGTCGGAGTCCATCCAGCAGGTCAAGGCCGGGAAGCTGCGCGCGCTGGCGGTCACGACCAGGGCGCGTCTCGAGGTGCTGCCGGACGTTCCGCCGGTGGCGGACTTCGTGCCGGGTTACGAGGCGAGCGGTTTTGCCGGCATCGGCGTGCCCAGGGGCACGCCGGTCGAGATCATCACCCTGTTGAACAAGGAACTGAACGCCGGCCTCGCCAGCGACAAGATCAGGACCCGGATCGTCGAGCTCGGCGGCACGGTGCTGGGCGGCACGCCGGCGGAGTTCGGCGCGATCCTCGCGGACGCCACGGAGAAGTGGGCGAAGGTGATCAAGTCCGCGGGCATCAAGGCCGAGTAGCCGGCCGCTGATGCCGGCCTGGACCTGCTACTTCTTGAAGAAGACCTTTTCGCAAACCGAGGTCGCGAAATCAGTCGATATCGCGCGGGCGCCGCCCGAGAGCTTGGCGAGCCCGATGAGGCCGCCGCCGGACGTTATCTCCTGCACGTAGTATTCGGAGGCAACGCTGTTGTCGGCGGTGTTGACCAGCTTCACCTCGCCGGCAACCTCGTGGTTGTCGCCGAGCAGCATCACCATGCCACTGTTTGCGAGTTTGAAGTTATCGACGCGGACCTGCATTTCGTAGCGTGTCGGTCCGGTCGCGCATTGGCTTGTCTTCAATTCGAGCGCCGACTTGAGGGCCTGAAGATTCTCCTCGGGAATGTTCCCGGCGCGGCTCGTGACGGTGACGCTGCCGATTGACGCCTGTGCCGCCGTCGCGGGCGCCCAGGCCTGAATGGGTTTGACCGGTTGTGCGCAGGCCGCAAGCATGAGAGCGGCAGCCGAGGCCGCCATGATTCGTGTGAACAAGCAATCCCCCGGCTCTGATTTCTACGCTTGGACAATCCAAGTTTGTCTCAGTAGAAAAGTTTCTACCGTGGGGCGTAGAGGTGGCGCAACGATGCAATCGATCGTGAATGTTCCAATTGTTTCTCTGTTTGCGATCGCACTGTTGGCGGGCTGCACCGTTTCCGACGCCTCGTCTTCGAACCCTTCTCAGACGGCACTAACGTCGGTGCAGGGGTCGGGAAGCGTACGAATCTCCGGCCTTTCGAATCTTCGGCAGACGGCTCTCGTCCTGACGGATCAATGCCGCACTGCAAGTTATGAAACCGATCGGCAGGCGTTCGCCCAGGTCGCGCTCATCAAGGGGCTCGCAGATTACGCGGCGGCGTTTCCGAACGGCATAGCCGTGACTGTCCAGCCGATGTCGCTGCGCATGCGGTGCCACAGTTCGGGCCTCGCCGCCCTCCTGAGCTACTGCGAAGCCGAGGCGAGGGTCGGTCTGACGGCAGGCGGCACGACCCGCGCCAGCCAGGTGGTCAGCGTGAACGTCACGAAGGAGGCCTCGGAGCGCGCCCAGCTGGGCCTCGCCTGCATCAGCACGATGCCAGCGGTCACCGCGGCGGTCGACAAGGCCCTGACGGACGCGATCGCGGGTCTGCAGGCCGATCTGACGGCGCAAACAGGGATTGCCGCGCCGCGATGACCGGTGGGTGGCCGGGACCGTTTGCGGCGTCACGTGCGGATCCTCGCCGACAAGAGAAAGAAAGCCGACCCCGCGCCGACGAACGCTGACGAAGCCGCCACGCCGAACATCGTTGCGTAGCCGCTCTCCGACGGCTCCTGGCCGAGAGCCGCGCCCAGGGCTGCGATCCCGAGGGCAAAGCCGCCCTGGCGCATGACGATGGTGAGCGCAGAGGCCATGCCGGCCAGGGCCGGCGGCGCCAGGGTCACGACAGCGCCCGACAGTTGCGACTGAACGAGCGCCGCGCCGGTCGCGATCACGGCCATGCCGACGAGCGCCAGCGTCCAGGTCGGGTTCAGCGCCAGGACGATATCGCCGGCGGCGATCAGCGAGAGCCCGCAGGTGAACAGCGCACGCCATCCCCAGGCAGTTGCCAGGCGACCGGCGAGCGGCGGCAGGACGACCATCGGCAGGGTTGCGGCGAGGAGGGCGACGCCGGCCTGCGCGGTGGAGAGGCCGAAGGCCGTCGTCAGGAACAGGGGCAGGTAGACCAATACGGCCCAATAGCCGATCGACGCCGTGACCAGGAGGAGCGCAACGGCGATCATGGCGGGTTGCGTCAGCAGCGCGGGGTCGAGGACCGGCTGCGGCCGGCGTCGCTGCTGCACGATGAACAGAGCGGCGAAGATCAGGCAGGCGCCCGTGCCCGCCGCGAGATGCATCGCCGTCCGGCCCGCCAGCAGCGTCTCGATGGCGAGGCCGAGCGCCAGGGTGAGCAGGGCGATGCCCAGGGGATCGAGGGGACGCGCGTCCGCGGCACGCTCTTCGGCCACCAGCCGCGGCACGATCCACGCGGCCAATAGGCAGCACGGAAGGTTGGCGAGGAAGATCCAGCGCCAGCCGAACCAGGCCGCGACCGCGCCGCCCAGGGTCGGCCCGAGCGCCATCGCCACGCCGGAGACGATGCCCGCGAGGCCGAAGGCCCGCGCGCGGTCCGCCGGATCGGGATAGGCGCTGGCGGTCAGCGCGATCGAACCGGTGATCACGAACGCCGCCGCGAAACCCTGCGCCGCCCGCGCCGCCCACAGAGAGGGCCCGTCCCAGGCCAGCCCGCAGGCGAGCGACGCCACGGCGAACAGTGCATTGCCGACCAGCAGGGCGCGTCGCCGTCCGTACCGATCGGCCAGCGCACCGGCGGCCAGCAGCGTGGCGGTGAAGGCCAGGCTGTAGGCATCCATCGTCCAGGCATAGGCCGCGAGGCCGAAGCCGAGATCGTCACCGATGGTCGGCAGGGCCACGACGACGGCGGTGACGTCGAGCTGGGTGAGGAAGCCCGCGAAGGAAAGCGCGAGGGCAGGGGTGCGGCGGAAGCTTTTCATGGCAGCAATTGATGCCGTCCCGTGCGCGCGAGCCCGAGCGCCAAGCATTCACTTAGACATGAATCTGGTTCATGATGCGTGAAATGCGCTCCCTCCCACCCTTCGATGCCCTCGTCGCCTTCGACACCGCGCTGCGCCATCGCAGCATGACGCTTGCGGCGGCCGAACTCGGCATGACGCAGAGCGCGGTCAGCCATCGCTTGCGCCGGCTCGAAGCCTATGTCGGCGCGCCGCTGCTCCATCGCTCCAGCACCGGGCTCAGCGCGACACCGGCCGGCACGGCGCTGGCGACCGGCCTCGCCGACCTGCTCGATGGCCTGTCCGATCTGCGCGCGCGCTGCCGGGCGGTCGCCGCGCCCTCAGGGCTCAGGGTCGGCGTGGGGGCCGCGCTCGCCGATTACTGGCTGGTGCGGCGGCTGCCGGGCTTTGCCGCCGCCAATGCCGGCCTGGAAGTCGAGCTCGTCATCGTCGAGAGCGAGGCCGAGCTGCGGGCTTCCGACATCGACGTCCAGATCCTCTGGCAACCCACCGCGACGGCGCGCTCCTCCTCGACCCAGCGGCTGCTGTTCCAGGAGCAGGTCTTTCCGGTCTGCGTTCCGGGCTTGTTGCCCGGCGGGCGGACGCTGCGCGATCCGACGGCGCTGGCGACGCTGCCGCTGCTGCACAAGGGCACGCCCGGCCGCGGCCAGGGCGCGGAATGGTCATGGCCCGTTTGGTTCGAGCGGCTGGGCATTGCGGGCAAGCCCCCGGCGGCGGCGCTGCGCTTCGGCACCATCCACACGGCGATTTCGGCGGCCCTGCAGGGCGCGGGCGTGGTCATGGCGCGCTCGCTGCTGGTGCACGATGCGCTGAAGGACGGGCTGTTGGTGCGGGTGCTGCCGGCATCCTGGGACATGCTGTCGAGCAAAGCCCACATCGTTCGCTGGCCCGCCGCCCTGACGGGCGACGAGCGCGTGCGACGGTTCGTGACGTGGGCGGTCGCGGAGGCCGAAAGGACGACCGGCCGCCGCCGCGCGGCTCAGCCTTCGCCGAAGGTCCGCTTGTAGGTCTTGGTCATCACCTCGTCGAGGCGCGCGCCGGGAACGAAGTCGGACATCTCGTCCGGCCGGGTGAGGCCGGGAAGCTGGCGCGCGCAATCGGACGGTTCGCCGATCACCTGAGTGACCGGATACAGCGCCGACCAGGCCGGCACGCCCTCGTAGTCTTCCTCCTCGTCCGCGACGTGCTTGTCGCGGATCTTGCCCGAGGCCGTCTCGATCTCCATGCCGATCATGGTGGTCGCCTTGAACTCCTGCTTGTTCGGCTGGCGAATGAGCTTGGAGCGGCCGGGATAGATGCGGTCGATGAAGCGGTCCATCAGCTTCAGCTTCTCTTCCGGATCGTCGATCACATGCGCCTTACCGAAGGCCATGACGGCGCGATAGTTCACCGAATGGTGGAAGCCGGAGCGCGCCATCACCAGCGAGTCGAGGTGCGTGACGGTGAGGCAGACGTCGACGCCCTCCTTCTGGCTGCGGATCATGCGGCTGGCCGACGAGCCGTGCCAGTAGAGGTGACTGCCTTCGCGCCAGAACGAGGTCGGCGTGCAGTAGGGACGGCCGTCGATCACGTAGGCGATGTGGCAGACGAGGGCCGCATCGAGGATCGCGTGGATGGTTTCCTTGTCGTAGCGGCCGCGCTCGTGGACGCGCTTTACCTTGTTCACGTTGGTGACGGGATAGCTGTCGGGCGCGGCGACTGAATCGGGAGGGCTCATGGCTTGACCTTCGGCACTTCGGAAAAGGGTTGCTTGCCGCGAGACCATCGGCGCGATACGGATCAGGCGAAAGGGCCGGTTTGGCGGAAAGTGACTGGACCAGTTTCGAAACGCCGTTCGAGTGCCCGCACCCGCCGCGTCCCGCCGCTCGGGCTTGCGCTCGATCCCTCGTCGCCCGAGCCGCTGCACCGGCAGATCGGCGAACAGATGCGGCGTGCCATCCTCGAGGGCCGGCTCGAACCGGGTGCGCGGCTGCCCTCGTCGCGGCTGATGGCGCAGGATCTCGACTGCGCGCGCGGGACGGTCGTGCTGGCCTTCGATCAGCTGGTGGCCGAAGGCTATGTCGTCAGCCAGGCCGGGTCGGCCATGTCGGTCGCGGCCAATCTCCCCGACGAGATGCTGACCGTGCCGCGACCCGGCGCGCCGATGCCGGGAAGGGCTGTCGCCAGGCCAGCCGTCGCGCGACGCACGCGAGCGCTGCTGGCCGAGGCGCCGCCGCCGATTCCCGCCGGCCCGCCGCTCGCTTTTCCGACCGGTCAGCCCGACCGCGAGGCCTTTCCCTTCGGGCTGTGGGCCAAGCTGCTGGAGCGTGAATGGCGCCGGCCCGGCCGTGAGGCGGCCAGTGCCGTGCACCCGTTCGGCCATGCCGGCCTGCGTGAGGCGATCGCAACCTATCTCGGCGTGGCGCGCGGCTTCAGCTGCGAGCCGGCCGAGATCGTGGTCACGACGGGCATTCGCCACGGCCTCTCGCTGTTCGCGCAGGTCGTGCTCGATGCCGGTGACAAGGCCTGGATCGAGGAGCCGGGCTTCGTCGGCGTGCGCGAGGCGCTGGCGACCTCGGGCGTCGACGCCGTGCCCATCGCCATCGACGAGTCGGGCTTCTCGCCCGAGGCGGCACAGGCTCTGGCGCCCGACGCGCGCCTGGCGGTGGTGGCGCCGGCCCATCACTTTCCGCTGGGCACGGTCCTGAGCCTTCAGCGCCGGCTCGAACTGCTGAGCTGGGCCGAACGCAGCAAGGGCTGGATCGCCGAGGACGATTTCGACGGCGAGTATCGCTACAGCGGCCGGCCGCTGGCGCCATTGCGGACTCTCGATCGCTCCGGCCGCGTCGCCTATTTCAGCAGCTTCTCCAAGCTGCTCTTCCCGGCGCTGCGGCTGAGCTTCCTCGTCCTGCCGGCCTCGCTGGTCGAGGCGACTGAGCGCATCATGGATCGCGTCTCGGTGCGGGCGCCGCTCCTGGGCCAGGGCGCGCTGGCGCGGTTCATCGCCGAGGGCCATTTCGCGACGCACCTGCGCCGCACCCGGCAGCTCTATGCCGGCCGCCGCGAAACCCTGCTGAAGGCGGCCGCGCAGCGCCTCGACGGTCTGCTCACGATCGCCCCCGATCCCGGCGGCATGCACGTGATCGCAAGCCCCACCCCCCACATTGCACCGCGCTTCGACGACGTTGCCGTGACCGCGGCGGCGGCCGAGAGCCTGACCGTGCAGCCGCTCTCTGTCTGCTACGCCGGCCGTGCGCGGCGACACGGCCTCATCCTGGGCTACGCCGGAACGCCCGAGGGGGAGATCGACCGGGCGCTCCTGAAGCTGCGCGACGTGGTGCTCGGGGCCACCGAACAGCGTGCTCCGCGCCGTCGTCATTGAGGTCGGTGGAGCGTTGTTGCAGCGTTGAGCCGCAGGGGCCTTTCCCCGTGCCGGCGTGAGGCCGTCAGTCGAGGCCGGTCTTGCCGGGCGCCCAATAGGCCTTGGCGATGATCCGCTTGGCCGGGACCGCTTGGCGCTTCAGCGCCTGCCGCAGCCGCTGGATGGTGGGCGCTTTTCCGGTCAGCACGAAGGTCACACCCACGGCGTCTAGCGCCGACAGCGACGCTTCGATGGCAGCGATGTGGGCGCCGTCCGCTTCCCGCCCGAACAGCGCCGCATCCTTCAGCCCGAAGTGCGCCATGACGCGGTGGCTGGCCGCGACGTCGTTGACCTCGAAGCGACAGGAGACGGCAGCGCCCGCCCGAACGGGACTCGAGAGCGCGGCGCCGAGTCCGATCGAGGTTTCATCTCCAAACAGCACCAGCGGACCCGCTGCCGCGCTCACGTCCACGGAGCGGCGGGGTCCGAAGAGGTCGCATTCGTCACCGGGCCGGACGTCGTGAACCCACGCGCTTCCCGGCCCGTCGCCATGCGCGTAGCCAAGGACCCGGGTGCGACCGGCAACCGGGTCCCATTCGATCGGCGTGTAGGTTCGCGCGACGAACGCCGAACCCATCGCGATCTGTATCTTCTGTCCGGATGTCCAGGCGATGCCTGCCAGCGCCGGGCCTTCCAGCGTGATCAGGCGGAAGCGATCGGCGATCGTCTCAACCGCGGCGACGGTCGCGTGTCTCATGAACAGCCGTGTGAAGGCTCTGCCGAGGATGCCGGGTGGCGTTGCCGTGGGACCTGCGCGCGACGTCATCGTGCGGCCCCCGCGCTCTTCGCGGTCAATGCGCGACGGCTGCGGCTCTGTGAATTCACGAGCATTCCTTTCCGATCATGGAAGCCATCGAGACGGCGATTGCCCTGGTGACAGCTGGATAGAGGAAACCGGCCATGGCGTCATTTCGAAGTCTGGACAGATTGTTATCCAATCCGGCCATTTCTATACTGCGACCATGCCCATGCTGGCGGACCTTTCCGACCCGATCGATCCCGACGCCGTTCCGCGTCCGGTCGTGACTTTCGGCGCTGCGATGGCTGATTTCCGCAAGGTCGAACTACGTCCCCACCGCCATATCAAAGGACAGATTCTGCTCGTTCAGCGCGGCGCCTTGAGCTGTGAGGTCGAAGGCGGCCTCTGGATCGTGCCGCCCCGCAGCGCCCTCTGGATTCCGAGGAGTGCGCTGCATGCGATTTCGGCGACGGGCGAGCTCGAAGGTTTCGTCGCCTTCGTCGACCCGGCGGTCGCCCAGGGCTTGCCAGAAACCTGCTGCGCCATTTCGGTGACGCCGTTGCTACGAGAACTTCTGATCCGGTCCGCGCATCTCCCCGCCCTCTACGCTGAAGGCGGTGCGAATTCGCGTCTGGTGGCGGTCCTTCTCGACGAGATCGCCACGGCGCAGGTCGAGGATCTTCATCTGCCGATGCCGACCGACGCCCGCCTCCGAAGGATCGTCGATCTCATGATGGCATCGCCGGCAGAGCGGGGAACCTTGGAGGTCTGGGCGAAACAGGCGGGTCTCAGCGAGCGGACCCTGGCGCGCATGATCAGGCGGGAAACGGGCATGAGCTTCGGCCGCTGGCGGCAGCAGCTCGGCGTCATGCTTGCCGTGAAGTGGCTGGCGGGCGGCGCGTCGATCCAGCAGGCCGCTTCCGACCTGGGCTACGAAAGCGTGCCGAGCTTCGTGACCATGTTTCGCAAGGCGCTCGGGACGTCGCCGGGGCGTTACATGGCGGAGCGACGGCCGGGCAGTTCAGCCAGCGGGGCGGAGCGGACACCGGCCGCCGAGAGATAGAAGTCCGGAAAATCCGGCAGGCGTCCGGAGGGGCCCGTTCAGGCGCCCGCCGGACCGCTCCGCGCGGCTTTCGCCGCCTCGAACGCGGCGAGGCGTTCAGGGAGTTTGCCAAGCGAGGTACTGGCCGTCGAAGCGGCCGCCGGCTTTGGCAGCGTCTCGAAGAAATGGCAGGCCACGCGATGGCCGTTGCCGGCGTCGCGCAGCTCCGGCTGCTCCCGCTTGCAGCGCGGCTGGGCGTGGATGCAGCGCGTGTGGAAGCGGCACCCCGGCGGCGGAGCGAAGGGGCTGGGCACGTCGCCGGCCAGCAGGACGCGCTCCTTGCGCACGCTGGGGTCGGGGCGCGGGATCGCCGACAGCAGCGCCTGCGTATAGGGGTGCAGCGGCCGGTCGTAGAGATCGCGCTTGGTGGCGATCTCGACCAGCTGGCCGAGATACATGACCGCGACGCGATCGCTGATGTGCTTCACCACCGCGAGGTCGTGGGCGATGAAGAGGTAGGAGAGGCCGAAGCGCTGCTGCAGGTTCTGCAGCAGGTTCACGATCTGCGCCTGGATCGACACGTCGAGCGCGGACACCGGCTCGTCGCAGATGATGAGATCGGGATTGACCGCCAGCGCGCGGGCGATGCCGATGCGTTGGCGCTGGCCGCCGGAGAACTGGTGCGGATAGCGCCGCGCGTGTTCGGGCAGAAGACCCACCACGTCGAGCAGGTCCTTGACCCGTGTCGCGCGCTCGGCCTCGGTGTGGAGATCGTGCACCGCCATCGGCTCGGCCAGGATCTGGCCCACCGTCATGCGCGGGTTCAGCGACGCATAGGGGTCTTGGAAGATGATCTGCATGTGGCGGCGCAGGCGGCGCAGCGCATGCTTGTCCAGGGTCGCGATCTCCTCGCCCTTGAATCGCACCGAGCCCGCGGTCGGGTCCATCAGGCGCAGCACGAGGCGGCCGGTCGTCGACTTGCCGCAGCCCGATTCGCCCACCAGCGCCAGCGTCTCGCCGCGCGCGATCTCGAAGCTCACGCCCTCGACGGCGCGCACCATGCCGATCACCTTGCGGCGGATCAGGCCGCGGCTCACCGGGAAGTGCTTCACCAGCCCGTCGACCTGGAGGACGGGCGTTGCTTCAACGAGTCTCATGCGGCCCTCGCCAATTCGACCGGCGCCTTCCAGCAGGCCACGCGATGCTCCGGGCCGAGGTCGCGCAGCGGCGGCGGCTCGAGGTGGCAGCGCGGGTCGGCGAAGGGGCAGCGCGGCGCGAAGCGGCAGCCCTTGGGCTGGTTGTTGGGACTGGGCACCGAGCCCTCGATGGTCGACAGGCGCTCGCGATCGACCTCGATGCGCGGGATCGAGCCCAGCAGGCCGATCGTGTAGGGGTGCTGCGGATCGGCAAACAGCGCGTCGACCGGCGCGCTCTCGACGATCTTGCCGGCATACATCACCACCACCTCGTCGGCGATTTCGGCGATCACGCCGAGATCGTGGGTGATGATCAGCATCGCCATGCCGAGCCGCCGCTGCAGGTCCTGCAGCAGATCGAGGATCTGCGCCTGAATCGTGACGTCGAGCGCCGTCGTCGGCTCGTCGGCAATCAGCAGGGCGGGCTCGCACGAGAGCGCCATGGCGATCATGACCCTCTGGCGCATGCCGCCGGACAGGAGGTGCGGATAGTCGTCGACCCGCTGCCTGGCCGAGGGAATTCGCACCAGCTCGAGCATCTCGACGGCGCGGGCCTTGGCGGCCTGCGGCGACAATTGCGTGTGTGCCAGGATCGCCTCGACGATCTGCTGGCCGATCGTATGGACCGGATTGAGCGAGGTCATCGGCTCCTGGAAGATCATCGACATCTTGCCGCCGCGCAGGCGCCGGCGCTCGTCGGCGGAGAGGCCGAGCACGTCGCGGCCTTCGAACAGGATCGCATCGGCCTCGACTTGGCCGGGCGGGCTCGCCACCAAGCCCATGACGGAGAGAGAGGTGACGCTCTTGCCGCAGCCGGATTCGCCGACCAGACCGACGGTGCGGCCGCGCCCGACGGAGAAGTCGATGCCGTCGACCGCGCGGAACAGGCCGCGGTCGGTGTGGAAGTGGGTGCGGAGACCGCGGACCTCGAGGAGCTTTTCCATCAGTAGGAGTAGTCCAGGCCCTTGTAGAAGGTGTTCTGGTAGAGCATGTGCGGCCGCACGCCCTTCAGCTTCTTGAGGCTGGTCGTGTACATCGCGATGTTCATGACGGGCATCCAGAGATGCTCCTCCGTCACTCTCTGCTGGGCCAGCGCATAGTACTTGGCGCGGTCGGCGTCGGTGATCGAGGCACGGCCCATCTTCAGGTACTCGTCGGTCTTGGCGTCGTTCCAGTTCATGCGGTTGGGCGCCGGGATGTTCTTGGAATCGAAGTAGAAGTTCAGCAGGTCGCCCGACGAGATGTAGGGGAACGTCACCGTCCACAGCTCGAAGTCCTGCTTGCCCATCTCGGCCGGGGCGATCGTCGAATCGTAGCCGACGATCTTCCAGTCGACGCCGATCTTGCGCATGTATCCCTGGATCGCCTCGGAAACGCGCGGGAAGTAGGAGACCTGCGTGAACAGGACCCGCGGCGCGAGCTTCATGCCGTCCTTCTCGCGGATGCCGTCGGCGCCGACCTTCCAGCCGGCTTCGTCGAGCAGCTTCTTGGCCCGTTCGACATCCTCCTTGATGAGCCCTTTGGTCGAGTCGGCGAAGTCGAGCGCCTTGGGGTCGATGAAGGTATAGGCGGGCTCGGCATTGCCCAGCATGATGCCCTTGACGATGTCGGCGCGGTTGATGGCGATGTTCATCGCCTCGCGCACGCGCCTGTCGGCCACCATCGGGCGGTTCGTCTTGTAGCCGTAGTACATGAGCTGGAAGTTGGGCTTGGCCTCCTGGACGTTGAGGTTGGGCGAGGCCTTGACCTGCTGGATGAACTGCAGCGGGATCTGGTGCGTGACATCGAACTGCCCGCCCATCATCGCCGCGACCCGACTGGAATCCTCCGGCACGATCTTGATGCTGAGTTTCTCGAACTTCACCGGGCCCTTGTTGGCGTACATCGAGGGCCCCCATTTGTAGGCGTCGTGCCGCTTCAGCACGATCTCCGTGCGCGGCTGCCAGCTCTCGAAGCACCACGGGCCGGTGCCGTCGATCGCCTTGACGCCGTAGTCCTTGCCCAGCGCCTCGACGCTCTCCTTGTTGTGGATCGCCGTCGTGAACATGGTGAGCTGCAGCAGCAGGTCGGCGAACGGCTCGTTCAGCTCGTATTCGACCGTGTAGGGATCGGGCGCGCGCAGCTCCTTGATGTTGCCGGCGCGCCAGGCAAGCGGTGCCTTGAGCTCGGGGCTGGTCAGCCGCTTGAAGGAATAGATCACGTCCTCGGCGGTGAACTTCTTGCCGCTGCAGAAGCTCACATCGTCGCGCAGCTTGAAGGTGTAGAGCTTGCCGTCCGGGCTGATCGTCCAGGACTTGGCGAGATAGGGGAGGGCCGTCTTGCCGTCCCAGTCCATCGCCACCAGCGTGTCCTGGAACATGTTCACGATGTCGGAGGTCGGCGACCAGGTCGTGCGCTGGCCATCGTAATGCGGCGCATCGAGCGCCTTCATCATCCGCAAGGTCTGCGCCTCCGCCACCTGCGAGAGGCCGATCACGCCAAGCAACGCCGTTACGCCCGTCAGGAACTTACGCATCGCTTCCTCGCCTTGTTGTTGTTCAGTGCGTCACGTCGGGACCCTTGTCGAAGGAGTGTGCAGGCTCAGCTCTGCAGTCTGGGATCGAGGACGTCGCGCAGCGCGTCGCCCAGGAGATTGGCGGCCAGCACGATGACGAAGATCATGAAGCTGGGGATCGTCGCGATGTGCGGCGCCATGAACAGGAAGTCGCGGCCCTGTGCGGCCATCATGCCGAGTTCGGCCGTGGGTGGCTGGGCGCCCATGCCGAGAAAGCCCAGCGCCGAGCCGATCAGGATGATCTGGCCGAAGCGCAGCGTCAGGAACACGAAGATGGTCGAGATGCAGTTGAGCGTGAGATAGCGCCAGATCAGCGTCCGGTCGGAGACGCCGACGGCGCGGCCGGCTTCCATGAATTCCTGGCTCATGATGCCGATCGCGGCGCCGCGCGCCACGCGGGCCACGTCCGGGATGGTCGCCACCACCAGCGCGATCACCACGGCGGTGAGGCCGGCGCCGAAGATCGCCGCCACCGCGAGGCCGATGAGGATCGCCGGAAAGGCCAGCATCACGTCGACCAGCCGCATGATCCAGCCGTCGAGACGGCGATAGTAAGCCGCCAGGATGCCGAGGAAGCCCCCCAGGAAGCCGCCGATGACGACGCCGACCAGACCCAACATCAGCGTGTTGCGCGAGCCGTAGATGACCCGGCTGAGGATGTCGCGGCCGGTATTGTCGGTGCCGAACCAGTGCTCGGCACTGGGCGGCTGCATCACCTTGGTGAGATCGGTGAGATAGGGATCGTAGGGCGCGACCAGCGGCGCGAAGAGCGCGGCGAGACCGATCGTGGCCAGCAGCAGCGCGGCCACGAGGGCCACCCTGTCCCGGGCCAGCCGGCGCAGCACGCCGGATCGGGAGAAGAGGCCGTTCTCTTCGGCGGCTGCCGGCGTGCGGCCGTTGAGGGCGTCGACGCTCATGACCGCTGCATCCTGGGATCGAGGTAGACGTAGAGAACGTCGACGATCAGGTTGATCGTGAGGAAGGCGATGGCGAGGATCATGATCGCGCCCTGTGCCGTCGGAAAATCGCTCGACACGATGGCGCCGACCGCCAGCCGCCCGACTCCCGGCCAGGAGAACATCGTTTCGGTGACGACGGCGCCGCCCAGCAGGAACGCGGCCTGCAGCCCGATCAGCGTGACGACGGGGATCATCGCGTTGCGCAGCGCATGGTGGACGATCACCACCGTCTCGCGCAGGCCTTTGGCGCGGGCGGTGCGGACATAGTCGGCGCCCAGCACTTCGAGCACGGCGGTGCGCGTCAGCCGCGCGATCGGTCCGATCAGCACGCTGCCCAACGTCAGCGCCGGCAGCACGAGACTGGGCAGGCCGCCGTCCCAGATCGGGCCGGTGCGTCCGGTGAAGGGGAACAGGCCCCACTGGAAGCCCATGTACTGGATCAGCACCAGGCCGATGAAGAAGACCGGCATCGATACGCCGGCGACCGAGACGGCCATGATCGCGCGGTCGAGCAGGGTGCCGCGCTGCACGGCCGCCAGCGTGCCCAGCGCCAGGCCGAGGGGGATGGCGATCACCATGCCGCCCAGCATCAGCTCGACCGTCGGGCCGATGGTGAGCGCGAGCTCCTCGCTCACCATCTTGTTGGAGATGATGGAGCGGCCGAGATCTCCCTGCAGCACGCGGCCGATATAGTCGACGAACTGGACGGGGATCGAGCGGTCGAGGCCGAGTTCGAGACGGATCGCCGCGATGGTCTCGGCCTTGGCGTCGGGACCGGCGATGATCATCGCCGGATCGGCGGGTACGACCTGCAGGAGGCAGAAACACAGGAAGAGAACCCCGAGCAGCGCGGGGAACGAGACCAGCAGGCGGTGGACGATCTGTCTTCCCATGCGCCGTCCTCGGACCGTTTCGGCCAAGAGGAAGCGCGCCGGTTTCCCGACGTGTCTCGACGCTTCTCCCTGGCAGCCGCTGCTTCGGTCAGACCTGCGCGGCGTTCGTTATGCAGAGATACTGCATGCGATTTTTCGCGATGTCACGCCCAGCCGCCGGCGTGCGGCAGGACATGGCCGGTGATGAAGCCGGCACCGTCGGAACAGAGGAAGCAGATCGTGGCGCCCAGCTCGTCGGACTTGCCGAGGCGACCGAGCGGAATCTGCGCCGTCATCTTGGCCATCGCCGCGCTGTTGGCGAGCAGCGCCGGCGGGAAGTAGTCGGGGTTCTCGACATAGTTCGAGCCGACCGCATTCACCGTGATGCCGTCGCGCCCCAGTTCCTTGGCGAGCGACGAGACGAGACCGTTGGCTGCGGCGCGCGCCGAGACGTAGGGCGCATAGTTGGCGATGCCGCGCAGCGGCGCGGCCGAGGACACGAACACGATGCGGCCCGACTTGCGCTTGCGCATCGACGGTGCGACGAGCTGCGTGAGCCGGAACGGCGCGACGGCCATGGTCTCCAGGGCATCGCGGAAGTCCTCGACCCGGGCTTCGCCGAGCGGCGCGCG
This sequence comes from Reyranella sp., assembly GCF_965249915.1. Taxonomy (GTDB): domain Bacteria; phylum Pseudomonadota; class Alphaproteobacteria; order Reyranellales; family Reyranellaceae; genus Reyranella. The sequence continues at coordinate 4,809,981 of NZ_OZ252257.1, read as the reverse complement.
CAGCGCCGGATAGGCGTCGTTGTTGACCAGCGCGTCGATATGACCGTGTCGCTTCAGGGCCAGCTCGACCATCGTCGCCGGCTCCGTCGCCGACAGGGCATGGGCGCCCGGGAACTGCGCTTCGTACTTGCGCCGCGCGCTCGGCGCCTCGAACGACGGATCGTGCGCCAGCACCGTGGCGCCCTCGGCGAGGGCGACCTTTGTCGTGCCGTGCCCTGCGAATTTCTCGACATTGGTGATCAGGATGACCCGGTCTTTCAGCAGCATGGCGATTCCTCTAGGTTGCGGCCCCATGGACCAAGCCCATTCCGACGATCCTAGCGCAGCCCGCCCCGAGGGACAGGCCCCGGAGGGGCGTGCCTCCTTCGGATTCCGCGACGTGCCGGCTGCCGAAAAGGCCGGCCTGGTGCGCGAGGTCTTCGCCAGCGTGGCGCCGCGCTACGACCTGATGAACGACCTGATGTCGGGCGGCGTGCACCGGCTCTGGAAGAACGCCATGGTAGACGTGGTGAACCCGCGGCCGGGCGAGAAGCTCCTGGATGTGGCGGGCGGCACCGGCGACATCGCCTTCCGCCTGCTGCGCCGCCAGGGCGAACGGCCCGACGTCACCGTGTGCGACATCAATCCCGCGATGCTCGAAGTCGGGCGCGACCGCGCCATCGACCGCGGGCTGCTGCAGGGCCTTACCTGGGCAACCGGCGATGCCGAGCATCTGCCGTTCCCGGATCGCTCGTTCGATGCCTATACGATCGCCTTCGGTCTGCGGAACGTCACCGACATCGACCAGGCGCTGCGCGACGCCTGGCGCGTGCTGAAGCCCGGCGGTCGCTTCTACTGCCTGGAATTCAGCAAGGTGACCTCGGCCCCGGTCGGCCGCGTCTACGACGCCTATTCGGAGCGCGCGCTGCCGTTCTTCGGCAAGGTCATCGCCCGGGACGCCGAGTCCTATCGCTATCTCCACGAGAGCATCCGCCGCTTTCCGCCGCAGCGCGAACTGGCGTCGCGCATGCGGGCCGCCGGCTTCGAAAACGTCTCCTGGCGCGACATGTCGCTGGGCGTCGTGGCACTGCATCAGGGCTGGCGCATCTAGATGTTCCGCGCCCTCCGCAATGCCTGGCGCCTGCTGCGTATGGCGGTGAGCTTCGCTCGCCACGACGCGCTGTTTCCGCTCGAGTCGCTGGGCATCGCGCCGGCGCTGATCGCCTGGGCCCGTCTCTTCGCGCCGCGCCAGGATCCGCGGCGACCGGGCGAGCGGCTGGCGGCGGCGCTGCAGGACATGGGTCCGTCCTTCATCAAGCTGGGGCAGGCGCTGTCGACCCGCGCCGACCTGCTGAGCGAGGAAGTCGCGGCCGATCTCGCGCGCCTGCAGGACCATATCCCGGCGTTTCCCGGCGCGGAGGCGCGCCGCATCGTCGAGAGCGAACTGGGGCAGCCGCTCGGCTCCATCTTCTCGGCCTTCGACGACGTGCCGGTGGCGGCGGCGTCGATCGCCCAGGTGCATTTCGCGGTCACTGCCGACGGTCGCGACGTCGCCGTGAAGGTGCTGCGGCCCGGCATCGCCAAGGCCTTCGAGCGCGATCTCGATCTCTTCTACTGGGTCGCCGAACTGGTCGAGCGCACGCAGCCGCGCTTCCGCCGCCTGAAGCCGGTCGAATCGGTGCGCGCCTTCGCCGATGTCGTGCGGGTCGAGATGGACCTTCGCATGGAGGCGGCGGCGGCCGAGGAGCTGGGCGAGAATTTCGCCGACGATCCGAACTACCGGGCGCCGAAGATCGACTGGGACCGTACCGCCGAGCGCGTGATGACGCAGGAGCGGGTCGACGGCATCCCGATCGGCGACCGCGACGCCATCATCGCCGCCGGCCACGATCCGCACGAGATCATGCGCAAGTGCGCCGAAGCCTTCTTCTACCAGGTGTTCCGCGACGGCTTCTTCCATGCCGACATGCATGGCGGCAACGCCTTCGTCGATCGCCAGGGCACCATCGTGCCGGTCGATTTCGGGATCATGGGCCGGGTCGACTCCGATACACGCGGCTATCTTGCCGAGCTGCTGGTCGCCTTCCTGCGCCGCGACTATCGTGCCGTCGCCGAGGTGCAGTTCCGCGCGGGCTACGTGCCGCCCGACCAGTCGGTTGAGACCTTCGCGCAGGCCTGCCGCTCGATCGGCGAGCCGATCTTCGGAAAGCCCAGCCACCAGATCTCGATCGCCCGCCTGCTGGCGCAGATGCTGCGCGTCACCGAGCAGTTCGAGATGACGGTCCAGCCGCAGCTCCTGCTGCTGCAGAAGACCATGCTGATGGCCGAGGGCATGGGCACCAAGCTCAATCCCGAGGTCAATATCTGGGAGCTGGCACGGCCGCTGATCGAGGACTGGATGGTGACCCATTTCGGCCCACGCGCCACCGTCGGCCGCGCGGTCGACGATCTCGCCCAGGGGCTGCGCCGCCTGCCGCGCCTGATCGACAGCCTGCATCTGCTGGCCGAGCATGAGCGGCTCAAGGCCGAGCGCGACGCGCTGCAGCCGCCGCCGGCTGGCCGCCTGTGGCGCCCCGGTTTCGCCGAGACCGTCGCCATCCTGGCCCTCGTGGCCGCCATCGCCGCCTGGTGGCACTGAACCCGTGCCGACCGACCAGATCGTCATCGGCCTCGCGATCTTCCTGCTCGCGGGCACCGTCAAGGGCCTGGTGGGTCTCGGTCTGCCGGCCATCTCGATCGCGTTGATGTCGCTCTTCCTGCCGTTGTCGGAGGCGATCGCGCTGATCGCCCTGCCGACCGTTTTCACCAACGTCTGGCAGGCCTCGGTCGGCGGCCATTTCTGGCACATCGTGCGGCGCCAGTGGCCGCTGATCCTGCCGCTCGCCGTGGTGCTCTATCTGACGGTGTGGCTGGTGGGGCAGAAGGGGCCCAACTGGGCTTTTCTCGTGCTGGGCACGGTGCTGATCCTCTACAGCGCGCTCGGCCTGTTCCGCATCCGGCTCACCATCCACGCCGATCTCGAGAAGCCGTTGGCGCCCGTCATCGGCGTCGTGTCGGGCTTCGTGGCGGGCCTGGTCGGGGTGCCGGTCGTCCCCCTGATGCCGTATCTGCAAGGTCTCGACATCAAGCCGGTCGAGCTCGTGCAAACCCTGGGCGTGGTTCTCTGTGCCACGTCGCTGACCCTGACCTTCTCGTTGCTCTTCTTCGGCGTGCTCGACGGGCCGCGCGCCATCGTCTCGGCCGCGGCCGTCGTTCCGGCGATCGGCGGCATGTGGCTCGGCCAGAAGATCCGATCGCGTCTGTCGGTCGAGCAGTTCCGCCAGGCCGTGTTCTGGGCGCTGCTGCTCACCGGCCTCTATACTGTCGCCACCCGGCTCTTGTGATAGGCTGAACGTCATGTTGCACGGCAAGCGTATCCTGCTGATCGTCGCGGGCGGCATTGCCGCCTTCAAGTCGGCCGAACTGATCCGCCTCCTGCGCGGGCGCGGCGCCTCGGTGCGCTGTGTGCTGACGGAAGCCGGCGCGAAGTTCGTGACGCCCCTCACGCTGCAGGCCCTCTCGGAAGACCGTGTCTATGGCGACATGTTCTCCCTGACCGACGAGAGCGAGATGGGCCACATCCAGCTCTCGCGCGATGCCGACCTGCTGGTCGTGGCGCCCGCGACCGCCGATCTGCTGGCGCGCATGGCGGGCGGCCTGGCCAACGATCTGGCTGCCACCGTGCTGCTCGCCACCGACAAGCCCGTGCTCGCCGCGCCGGCGATGAACGTGCGCATGTGGACCCATGCCGCGACCGTGGCCAATATCGAAACGCTGCGGCAGCGCGGCATCGTCTTCGTGGGGCCCAACGACGGCGCCATGGCCTGCAACGAACACGGGCCGGGCCGCATGTCGGAGCCGGTCGAGATCGTCGCCGCCATCGAATCCATTCTGCTGCGCGACCGGCCGCTCGCCGGCAAGCGCGCGCTGGTCACCTCGGGTCCGACCCGCGAGGCGCTGGATCCGGTGCGTTTCATCTCCAATCATTCCTCGGGCAAGCAGGGCCATGCCATCGCGGCGGCGCTGGCCCAGCTCGGGGCCGACGTGACCCTGGTGAGCGGCCCGGTCTCGGTGCCGGATCCGCAGGGCGTGAAGGTCGTGCACATCGAATCGGCCGACCAGATGCTCGCGGCCTGTCTAGACGCCGGCCCGCTCGACATCGCCGTCTGCGCCGCGGCCGTCGCCGACTGGAAGGCGGCCAGGCTCGCCCCCGGGAAGATCAAGAAACAGGCAGGCGCGCCGCCGCCCGCGCTCGAACTCGCCCCCAATCCCGATATTCTGGCGACACTCTCCCGGCCCGGCCCCAAGCGACCGGCCCTGGTCGTGGGCTTCGCCGCCGAGACCGAGAACGTCGTGGCCAACGCCGTCGAAAAGCGTACCCGCAAGGGCTGCGACTGGATCGTGGCCAACGATGTGTCGCCCGCAACCGGCACCTTCGGCGGTGAGCGCAACACCGTGCATCTCATCACCTCCGGGGGCACCGAGGACTGGCCGCCGCTGGGCAAGGGCGATGTCGCCATGCGTCTCGCCGGCCGGATCGCGCTGCATCTCGCGCAGGCAGCCAAGGCACAGGCGGCAGAGTGAGTGCCGGCCTCGGTCGAGCGGGCGGGCGTTTTTTTGAGTACGAGGGGCCGATGAAGGGCGTCGAGAGCGTCGAAATCGAGATCGTGCGGCTGCCGCACGGGCATGACCTGCAGCTGCCCGACTATGCGACGGCCGCCGCCGCCGGGGCAGACCTGTTGGCCGCGATCGACCAGCCGATCGAGCTGGGATCGCTCGAGCGCCGGATCGTCCCGACAGGCATCTCCATCGCCCTGCCGGTAGGCTTCGAGGCCCAGGTCCGGCCGCGCTCCGGACTGGCTGCCAAGCACGGCGTCACGGTCGCCAACGCCCCCGGCACCATCGATGCCGACTATCGCGGCGAGGTCGGCGTCATCCTGATCAACCTCGGCAAGGAGCCGTTCCGCATCGAGCGCGGCATGCGAATTGCACAGATTATCATTGCGCGTCACGCCCGTGCCGCCTGGCGAGAGGTTTCGGCCCTCGATCAAACGGCACGCGGTGCGGGCGGCTTCGGTTCGACAGGAGTAACGGCCGGCTCGATCAAGAGGGCCTGAAAAGGGACGAGAGAACGGGATGCCTCGCCTCAGCAAGAAAACGATGTTCGCGATCGAGGCGGTTCTCGACGTGGCGTTCCATGTCGGCGACCACCCGGTACGCAGCGGTGACATCACCGAGCGCCAGCGCATTCCCAAGCGATATCTCGAGCAGGTCCTGCAGCACCTGGTGCGCGCCGGGATCCTGTCCGGCAAGCGCGGGCCGCGTGGCGGCTACCGGCTCGGGCGGGACAAGGCCAGCATCACCTTGGGCGAGGTCGTGCGGGTGGTGCGCAACCTCGAGGTCGAGACCGAGCCCAGCGATCCGTCGATCGGCTCACCGCTCGCCCACGAGGTCGTGTGGCCGCTGTGGGAGAAGCTGCGCGAGGAGATGATGGCGCAACTCGACGACGTCACCATCGAGGATCTCTGCCAGCAGGCGCGCTCCAAGGGCCTCAACGTTGCGCCGGCGCAGCCCCACGCGGGGCACGCGACGATCTGATATACAGCTCCCCGATTTTCATCCGGAGGAGCAAGACATGGCCAAGAAGACCGCTGTCGCGAAGGCGAAGAAAGCCAAGCCCGCACCGCGCAACAAGAAGCTCTACGACGAGGGCATGAAGATGCGGAAGGCCGTGCTCGGCGCGGCCTATGTCGACAACTCGCTGGCCGGCGCGGCCGACGACGAGTTCATGATGGCCTTCCAGGACATCACCACCGAATACTGCTGGGGCTATGCCTGGACGCGGCCGGGCCTCTCGAAGAAGAGCCGCTCGATGCTGAACCTCGCCATGCTGGCGGCGCTCAACCGCGGCCCCGAGCTCAAGCTGCACATCAACGGCGCGCTGAACAACGGCCTGACCAAGGACGAGATCAAGGAGATCTTCCTCCAGGTCGCGATCTATTGCGGCATCCCCGCGAGCCTCGACGCCTTCAAGACCGCCCGCGACGTCTTCAAGGACCGCGGCGTCTGAACGGACGACGGCCAAAGGTCCCTCGGCCTGCGGCCTCGGGATGACAATGGGGGTGTGAGGACCCGGGGGCGCAAAGCTCGTCGGTCCTTATGCACAATTGTCATCCCGAGCGTAGCGAGGGACCTTTCTCTCAGGGTGGTGCGATGACACGGCTGCGCAAGGCGCAGACGGGTGAGGCGGCCAGCCTCACCGCGCTCTGCCTCAGGTCGAAGGCTCATTGGGGCTACGACGCGGCGTTCATGCGGCTCTGCGTTCCCTCGCTCACGGTCGAGGAGCGCAGCATCGCCGAGGGGCGCGTGCTGGTGGCAACCGACGACGTGGGTCAAACCGTCGGTACCGTCAGTGTCGGCCGCGACGGTGACGATGCCGAGCTGGCGCTGATGTTCGTCGAACCGTCCGCCATGGGCGGCGGGACGGGGCGGCTGCTGTTCGAAGCTGCTGTCGCCCTGGCGCGGCAGTTGGGATACCGGCGCATGACCATCCTGGCCGACGTGAACGCCGCCCGCTTCTACGAGCGCATGGGCGCCCGCTATCTGCGAAACGAGCCGTCGGATGCGATTCCCGGTCGCGTCCTGCCGTTCTATGAATACGACCTCACGTCAGGAGCCTCGTCATGACCACGCTCGCACCTCCCGCCACCATCGCCTTCATCGGGCTCGGCATGATGGGCCGTCCGATGGCGACCCGCCTCGCCGAAGCGGGCTTCAAGCTGCGCGTGTTCGACGTCTCGCAGAAGGCGGTCTCCGATTTCGTCGGCGCCCATCCGTCGGCGCTGGCCACGGCCTCGGCGAAGGCCGCCGCCCAGGGGGCCGCGGCGCTGATCACGATGTTGCCCGACGGCAAGATCGTGCGGCAGGCCATCCTCGACGGGCAGGACCCGGCGATCGAGGGGCTCCAGGCAGGCGCGGTGGTCATGGACATGAGCTCATCCAACCCGGTCGACACCCAGAAGCTCGCGCGCGATCTCGCCGCCCGCGGCGTGGCGCTGCTCGATGCGCCGGTGTCCGGTGGCGTGAAGCGCGCCATCGACGGTTCGCTCAGCATCATGGTGGGCGGCGCGGCCGCCGACCTCGAACGGGCGCGACCGGTCTTCGGTGCCATGGGCAAGACCATCACCCTGTGCGGTCCTGCCGGTGCCGGCCATGCGCTGAAGGCCCTGAACAACTATCTTTCGGCCGCCGGCCTCGTCGCCATGTGCGAGGCCCTGGTCGTGGGCGAATCGTTCGGGCTCGATCCCGGGACGATGGTCGACGTCTTCAACAGCTCGACCGGCAAGAGCAACGCCACCGAGGTGAAGGGTCGCCAGTTCGTCGTGTCGCGCACCTTCGCGGCCGGCTTCACGACCGCGCTGATGGCCAAGGACCTGCGCACCGCGGGTGACGTCGCCAAGCATCTGAAGGTCAACGTGCCGGGCCTTCAGCAGGCCGTGGCCTACTGGACGGCGGCCGACGGCAAGCTGGGCAAGGGCGCCGACCATACCGAGATCTTCCGCTACGCCGAGATGCTGGCCGAAGGCGAGTGACGGGGCACGGCTGCCGCGTTCCGGCGGAGCCCGTCTTTACAGAGCAGGGGGCGGCGTTTATACAAACGCCACCCAGGGCCCTTGGCGCCGCCTCCCCGGCGGCAACTCGATAGGGTCCATCCAAGTACGACACAGCGCTGTTTTCAGGTTCGGCCGTTCCGGTCGCTGCAAGCGCGTGCGTCATTTTCCCCCACAGACTGAAGACCCATGAATCTCCAAGACCTCAAGAAGAAGAAGCCCCCCGAACTCCTGGCCTTTGCCGAAGAGCAGGGCGTGGAGGGTGCGGCGATGATGCGCCGCCAGGAGCTGATGTTCGCCATCCTCCAGAAGCTGGCCGCCGCCGACCAGGCGATCTTCGGTGTCGGCACCATCGAGGTGATCCCCGACGGCTTCGGCTACCTGCGCTCGATGGAGGCCAACTACCTGCCCGGCGCCGACGACATCTATGTCAGCCCCCAGCAGGTCCGTAAGTTCGGCCTGCGCACCGGCGACACGGTCGAAGGCGAGATCCGCGCCCCCAAGGATGGCGAGCGCTACTTCGCCATGGTGCAGATCAACAAGATCAACTTCGACGATCCCGACGCGCTGCGCCATCGCATCAACTTCGACTCGCTGACGCCGCTCTATCCCGATGAGAAGCTGAAGCTCGAACTCGACGGCGGTGCCGCCGCCATGGCGCCGGTCATCACCGAGGAAGCGGTGGGCGGTTCGAAGGCGACGTCGTCCGGCCGCGTCGGCACGCGCCGCACCGGCACGCTGACCAAGAAGGCCGGCACGACGGCGCAGCAGCAGCTCGACATCTCGACCCGCGTGATCGACCTGATCGCGCCGATCGGCAAGGGCCAGCGCGCCCTGATCGTGTCGCCGCCGCGCACCGGCAAGACGGTGCTGCTGCAGAACATCGCGCACGCCATCACCGCCAACAATCCCGAGGTCTTCCTGATGGTGCTGCTCGTCGACGAGCGGCCCGAGGAAGTGACGGACATGCAGCGCACCGTGAAGGGCGAGGTCGTGAGCTCGACCTTCGACGAGCCGGCCAGCCGTCACGTCGCCGTCGCCGAGATGGTGATCGAGAAGGCCAAGCGCCTGGTCGAGCACAAGAAGGACGTGGTGATCCTGCTCGACTCCATCACCCGCCTCGGCCGTGCCTACAACACCGTGGTGCCGAGCTCCGGCAAGGTGCTGACCGGCGGTGTCGACGCCAACGCGCTGCAGCGCCCGAAGCGCTTCTTCGGTGCGGCCCGCAACATCGAGGAAGGCGGCTCGCTGACCATCATCGCGACCGCCCTGATCGATACCGGCAGCCGCATGGACGAGGTCATCTTCGAGGAGTTCAAGGGCACGGGTAACTCGGAAATCATCCTCGACCGCAAGGTCTCCGACAAGCGCACCTTCCCGGCGATCGACATCACCAAGTCGGGCACCCGCAAGGAAGAGCTGCTGGTCGACCGCGCGACGCTGTCGAAGATGTGGGTGCTGCGCCGCATCCTCATGCCGATGGGCGCGGTGGATGCGATCGAGTTCCTGCTCGACAAGCTGCGCACCTCGAAGACCAACCAGGATTTCTTCGGGTCGATGAATCAATAAGGCGCGCTACGCGCGCCTTATGGTGGGCGGCAGCGCTTGTCACCAAGCGCGAGTCAGGCGCTGTAAACAGCGCCGACCCACACGGCCCAGAACGGACAAGAACTCAAAGAGCGCCGAGCAATCGGCGCTCTTTTTCTTTTACGGCAGATCCCGAGCCTCCCGGCTCGAAGCAAACCACAGCCAGAGCGCGGCTTGCATCGCCAGCACGGCGAGGGTCACGATCTGATGCGCCTGGGCGCGCGGCAGGCCCTGCGTCTCTTCCATCCAGGCCAACGCCGGCCCGATGGCCGCCTGCAGGACGAAGGCGATCAGCATGCAGACGAGGTTGAGCGTCGTATTGACCCGGCCGGCAAGCGCGGGCGCGAAGGCGCGCGTGACCAGCGCGTAGCAGACCACCGGCATGCCGCCGAACATCACATAGGCGAACCACAGGAGCTTCGGCGCGGCCGTGATGTTGAGCGCGATCGGGATGTGGATCGCGAGGAACAGCATCCCGTAGACCAGCAGCACCCGGCCGCCGCGGATGCCGCGTTTGTGCAGCAGATCGACGATTACGCCGCTGAAGAAATAGCCGGGCACGATGGCGATCGAGAGCGCGAACAGGGCCACGCCGACCGACGGCTCGTCGAGATGGGCCACGTCGCGCAGCCAGCCGGCGGCCCAGAAGCTCGCGTAGCAGATCCAGACGCCCAGCGAGAAGGTGGGCGCCAGGCCCGCGCTCCAGAAGACTCGCGACTTCAGCACGCCTGCGAGGCCCCGCAGTTCGTCTCTCAGGCGACTCTTGCCGCCGCGTTCGTAACCGGGCGCCGCGAGCAGCTGATAGATCGCCACGGCGACGGTGATGGCGGCGAGTCCCAGGAACACCTCTCGCCAGTCGAAGTCGACCAGCAGCCACTGCACCGGGCGTGTCGCCATCGCAGCGCCCAGCCCGCCGAACGTCATCATGACCGCGTTGACCAGCGGCAGGCGGCCGATCGGCCAGTAGAGGACGTTGGCCTTGAAGCCGCACATCAGCGCCACCGACAGGCCGAGTCCGATCAGGGCACGACCGATGCTCAGCGTCACGACGTCCTGGCCGACCGCGAAGACCACGGCACCCAGTGCGGTGGCCAGCAGCATGACCGGCGCCACGCGGCGGGGCCCGAAGCGATCGAGGGCAACACCGGCGGGAAGCTGGGCCACCACGAAGGCGGCGAGATACATCGAGGTGACGACGCCGATGGCGGCATCGTCCAGGCCGAGCTCACCGCGCAGCGCCGGTGCGACCACGGCATTGAGCGAGCGGAAGAGAAAACTCAGGAAGTAACCGAGGGCGAACGGCAGGAACGCCGTCAGGACGAGCTTCAAGAGCGGTCGCCTGTCCTGGCGAACACCGCGCTTGCGTGGACGATGCGTTCCTCGCCGACCTTCAGGTAGCAGTTGGCGAAGGCCAGGCGTCCGCCGACCTTGTGCACGTCGACATGGGCCTCGACCCAGTCGCCGATCTTCGCCGACCCGGCGAAGTCGGTCTTCACGCTCGCGGTGACGAGCAGCGGCGAGGGCGTCTGGCTGCGGCTCGTGCGGTAACCCAGGGAGATGTCGCACAGGGTCATCAGCAGGCCGCCATGGGCAACGCCGCGCGCGTTGGCATGCTTGGGCTGGATGCGCAGCCCGACCACGAAGGTGCCGTCGTCGTTCTCGCGATAGAAGAACGGCCCGTTATGGTCGAGGAACGGGCTGGTGCGGAACAGCGGCTTGTAGCCGGCCGGCGGATCGGAGGCGGTCGGGTTGCTCTGGTCCATGGATCAGGCCCCGAGGTCGGCGGCGACCGCATGGCGCTGTGCGGCCGATACATCCACCCTGGGGCCGAACCAGGCCTCGAAGCCCGGGCGGCCCTGGTGCAGCAGCATGCCCAGCCCGTCGATGCAGCGATTGCCCCGGGAGCGGGCGGCGGCCAGCAGGTAGGTTTCGAGCGGCACATAGACGATGTCGTAGACTGCGGCGGTGTGCGGCAGCTTCGCCAGGTCGATGTCGAGGGCCGGCTGATCCTTCATGCCGAGGGAGGTCGTGTTCACCAGCAGCGTGGCGCCCTCCAGCAGCTCCGAACGCTCGTCCCACGAGCCGACCACGATGCGCTGCCCGCCCGGCGGGGTGAGCGCGACACCGAGATCGATCGCGGTCTCGCGCGTGCGGTTGACGAGCCGCAGCTCGGGCACGCCGACATCCATCAGGCTCGCGACGATCGCGCGGGCGGCGCCGCCGGCCCCCAGCACGACGACCGGCCCGGCGTCCGCCATCCAGTGCGGGGCGTTGTACTTCAGGGCTTCGAGAAAACCGAACCCGTCGGTATTGCGGCCTTCCAGCGTGCCGTCGACCTGCTTCACGATGGTGTTCACCGCGCCGATGCGGCGGGCGACGGGATCGATGCGATCGAGCAGCGGCAGGATCTCGACCTTGTGCGGCAGGGTGAGGTTGCAGCCGCGCGCGTTGGGCGTCTTCCTGAGGAACGCGACGAGCTCCTCCAGCGCGGCGCGCTGGGGCTTCACCGGCAGTCGCCCGTAATGGCCGTCGATATGGTGCTGCTTCAGCCAGAATCCGTGCAGGGCGGGCGAGCGCGAATGCTCGACCGGCCAGCCGACGATGGCGGCGAAGGGTCGGCCCGCGGCCTCGGCGAGCAGTGTGTCGTAAGCGCTCATGCGGCTGTCTCCAGTCCGATGCCATGTCCGGCGAGAAACGAAAGCAGCGGCAACAGCGGCAGGCCGAGGATGGTGAAATAGTCGCCTTCGACCTTGGTGAAGAGATGCGCGCCCACCCCTTCGAGCTGATAGGCGCCGACCGAGCTCGTCACCGCTTCGCCGGCGCGCGCGAGATAGGCATCGAGAAAGGCATCGGGCAGCGGCCGCATGGTGAGCCGGGCGCGGTCGTTGCAATGCCACAACCGCACGCCGCCTCTGGCCACCACGACCGAGGAATGAAGCTCGTGGGTCTGGTCCGCGAGCGCCTGCAGCTGTTGGCGTGCCGCTGCCATCGTCGGCGGCTTGTCGAACAGGCGGCCGTTGCACGACAGCGTCGAATCGGCGCCGATCACCATGGCCGCGGGGTGTCGCATCGAGACGCGCTTGGCCTTCAGCTCGGCCAGCGTCTCGGCAATGTCCTGCGGTGTCGCCTTCTCGGCCGAAAGACTGAGCTTCACCTCGTCCTCGTCGACGCCCGATGTCTCGACCGAAAAGGCGAGACCGGCATTCTGCAGCATCTGGCGACGCGAGACGCTGGCGGAAGCGAGGATCAGCATGGGCGTTACGCAGGCTCCAGGCGATAGAGGCCCCCACTGTCGGTGTGGGTGACCAGGTAGAGGAGGCCGTCGGGCCCCTGACGAACGTCGCGGATATAGGGAAGCAGGTCGACGAGCAACCGCTCTTCCCCGAGGTAGCGGTCGCCGTCGAGTTCGATGCGGATCAGGGCGTTGTCGGAGAGGGCGCCAGTGAAGACCGAACCCTTCCAGCCGGGAAAGCGGTCGCCGGTATAGAAGGCGAGCCCGCTCGGCGAAATCGAGGGCACCCAGACGCGCACCGGATCTTCCATGCCGGGCAGGCTCTTGTTCGGGCTGATCGTCGAGCCGTTATAGTCGATCCCATGGGTCGCGCGCGGCCAGCCATAGTTGGCGCCCGCCTTCAGCAGGTTGAGTTCGTCGCCGCCGCGCGGCCCGTGCTCGGCCACCCAGATGCGGCCGGTGGCGGGGTTCATCGCCATGCCCTGGGGGTTGCGATGGCCCCAGGTGAAGATCTCCGGTCGCGCGCCCTCGCGGCCGACGAAGGGATTGTCCGGCGGGACCGAGCCGTCGTCGCGCAGCCGCACGACCTTGCCGCCGAGATCGGCGAGGTTCTGCGCACGCTGCATCTGGTAGCGCTCGCCGCAGGTCACGTAGAGCAGACCCGCCCGGTCGAAGACGACACGCGACCCGAAATGCAGGCCGCCCGATGTGCGCGGCAGCGCCTCGAAGATGCGCTGCACGCCGACCAGGGCATTGTTGCGGAACTCGGCCCGCGCCAGCACCGTCGCGGCGCCACCCTCGCCCTCGCCCGAATAGGTGAGATAGAGCTGGGCGTTCCGGGCGAAGTCGGGATGCAGGCAGATGTCGAGCAGGCCGCCCTGTCCCCGCGCGAAGACCTTCGGCAGGCCGCCGACCGGCGACCGTTCCAGCCGGCCGTTGGCGAAGATCCGCAGACGGCCGGGCCGCTCGGTGATCAGCAGGCGGCCGTCGGGCAGGAAGGCCATGCCCCAGGGCTGCTCGAGGTCCAGGGTGAGCATTCTCAGACCGTAGGAAGCCTTGCTGCTGCGCAGGACCTGCTGGGCGCGTGCCAGCGCAGGGGCGGCCAGTGTCGCGGCAACAGACGTGGTGAGGAGGCGGCGACGGCCGAGAAAGACCTTCCCGAGCATAAACTCTCCTGTCGAATGCCGCGCCGGGCTGGCGCATGAAAAGCCGGTCACTATACTCGACGCGCGCAAGCAGGCGACGTTCCCCGGTCGCCGCTGCAAGGGGAGAAATTTCAGATGTCCAAGTCCATCCTGATTCACGAAAACGGCGGCCCGGAAAAGATGAAGTTCGAGGACGTCGAGGTCGGCAAGCCCGGTCCCGGCCAGGTCAAGATTCGTCACACGGCCATCGGCCTCAACTTCATCGACGTCTATACCCGCTCCGGCCTCTACCAGACGCCGCTGCCCAACGCGGTCGGCCGCGAGGCCGCCGGCGTCATCGTCGAGGTCGGTCCCCGGGTGAAGGGCTTCAAGAAGGGCGACCGAGTCGCTTACTGCGGCGTGCTGGGCGCCTACTGCCAGGAGCGCGTGATGGGCGTCGACCAGCTCGTGCAGGTGCCGAAGGGCGTGAGCGACGAGCAGGCCGCGGCGATCATGCTGAAGGGCATGACGACCGAGTATCTCGTCGACCGGACCGCCAAGGCCTGGCTGAAGAAGGGCGACACGATCCTGTTCCATGCCGCCGCCGGCGGTGTCGGGCTGCTGTTCGGCCAGTGGGCCAAGGCGCGCGGCTACAAGGTGATCGGCACGACGTCGTCGCCCGAGAAGGCCGCTCTCGCCAAGAAGAACGGCTACAAGTGGGTGATCGACTACACCAAGCAGGACATCGTGGCCGAGGTGAAGAAGATCACCAAGAACAAGGGCGTGCCCGTGGTGTTCGACGGCGTCGGCAAGGACACCTGGGCGGCTTCGCTCGACTGCCTGCAGCCGCGCGGCCTGATGGTCTCCTTCGGCAATGCCTCGGGTGCGGTCGCGCCGGTGCCGATCGGCGTCCTCAATGCCAAGGGCTCGCTCTACGTGACGCGCCCCAGCCTCGCCGCCTACACCGCCACCCGCGCCGACCTCGAGGCCAGCGCCCGGTCGCTGTTCAAGATGGTCAAGAGCGGCAAGGTGAAGATCTCGATCGACCAGCACTATCCGCTGGCCGAGGCTGCCCAGGCGCACGCGGACCTCGAGGGCCGCAAGACCACGGGCCAGACCGTCCTGGTCCCCTAAGCGTCTCTCCGATCAGGAACAGGGTCGCATCGGCCTTACAAAAATGGCCTCACCCTGAGGAGCGCTCCGCAAGGAGCGCGTCTCGAAGGGTGGGCACGAGCACCACTGTTGCCCATCCTTCGAGAGGCGCCGCTTCGCGGCGCTCCTCAGGATGAGGTAAGTGCTTGAATCGATTCAGTTCATTTCTGGCCAGCCTCTCAGGATGATGTGAGGGGGAAACGTGAAACGGAAAGACCCTGAATGGTCATCGTCGGACTGACCGGCTCGATCGGCATGGGCAAGTCGACCGCAGCGAAGATGCTGCGGGAGATGGGTGTCCCCGTGTACGACGCCGATGCCGCCGTGCACGCGCTTCAGGCGCCGGGTGGCGCGGCGCTGCCCGGTATCGAGGCGGCGTTTCCCGGCGTCGTGAAGGCGGGCGTGCTCGACCGTCAGGCGCTGGGCGCCCGCGTCTTCGGCAACAAGGAAGCGCTGCGTCGCCTGGAGGCGATCGTGCATCCGCTCGTCCACCGCAGGCAGCGCGCCTTCCTGCGGCGCGCCGCGCTTGCCGGCGAGAAGCTGGTGGTGCTCGACATCCCGCTGCTGTTCGAGGGGATGGGAGAGCGTCGCGTCGATGCCACGCTCGTCGTGAGCGCGCCTTCCTTCCTGCAGCGTCGCCGCGTCATGGCGCGGCCCGGCATGACGGTGGAGAAGTTCGAGGGCATCCTGCGTCAGCAGGTGCCGGACGCGCTGAAGCGGCGCAAGGCCAGCATCGTGATCCCGACCGGCATGGGCCTCGCGCCGACACGTGCCGCCCTGGGCGAGGCGGTGGCCGAGCTGCGCGGCCTGCGCGGACAGTTCTGGCCGCCCAATCCGTGGCGCGAGAAATTCACAGCCCGGCTCGCGCGCGCGCGTCGCAAGTAGGCGCGCATCGGGCTACAAGATCGGGATGCGTGAAGTCGTCCTCGATACCGAGACCACCGGCCTCGATCCGCTCTCCGGCAACCGCATTGTCGAGATCGGCTGCATCGAGCTGGTGAACCTGGTGGCCACCGGCCGCTCGCTGCAACTCTATCTGAATCCCGAGATGCCGATGCCGGCCGGGGCGCAGGAAGTGCACGGCCTCTCCGACGAATTCCTGGCCGACAAGCCGCTGTTTGCCGACAAGGTCGACGAGCTGCTCGAATTCCTGGGTGACGCCCAGCTCGTCATCCACAACGCGCAGTTCGACCTGGGCTTCCTGAACGCCGAACTCGCGCGCGTCGGCAAGCCCAAGCTCACGAACGATTACATCGACACCGTAACGATGGCGCGCCGCAAGTTTCCCGGCCAGCGCGCCAGCCTCGACTCGCTGTGCGATCGATTCGGCATCGACAACACCAAGCGCACCAAGCACGGCGCGCTGCTCGATTCGGAGCTTCTGGCGGAAGTCTATCTGGAGCTGAGCGGCGGCCGGCAGCGCGATCTCGGGCTGGCGCCGGAGATGGTCGCAACCGGTGTGCAGGGCCTCATGGACCAGAGCCGGCCCATCCGGCCGCCCCGGCCGCATGCGGCAAGCCCTGCCGAGCTCGCCGCACATGTCGAGTTCCTGAAGAAGATCAGCGATCCTCTCTGGCTGAAGGTCGACGCCTAGGCGTGACCGACCGGGCCGGCGGGGACGCCCGGCATCTGGCCGCCATTGGCCTCGAGCTGCTGGCGATAGAGCGCCACGAAGTCGACCGGTGCGATGTTGAGAGGCGGGAAGCCGGCCTCGCGCGTGGCGTTGGCCACGATGGCGCGGGCGAACGGGAAGATCAGGCGCGGCGTCTCGATGAACAGCATCGGGCCGAAAGCCTCCTGCGGAATCTCGCCCAGGGTCACGGTGCCGGCATAGACCAGCTCGAGCATGAACAGCGGCTCTTTCTCCGGCGTATGCGCGGAGGCCTCGATCGTCAGCGACACTTCGAAGGTCTTGGCGTCGAACTGACGATTGGCCACCTGCACGTTCAGGGTGAGCTGCGGCTGCGTCTGCTCGATCAGGCTCTGCGGCGCGCGCGGATTTTCGAAGCTGAAATCCTTGATGTACTGGCCGTGCATCGTGAGGGGGGCGGCGGGGCCTGCCTGGCCGGTCGTGCCGGCGGGCGGGGCGGACGGCGGAGGGGTGGTCGTCATGGCGCTCTTCCAATCGTCTTTGGACAAAAGTTTGCTGCGGCGCGGCGGTACCATGCAGGGCTGCACTGCACAAGCAGCGGGCAGACTCCGGCGTCGGGCAATTGCCAAGGTGCGGGGCACCGGCGAAAATGAGGCTCCGTTATTTGCATCCTCCGGCACCCATGACCCGCTCCTCTCCGCGCCCGCTGATCGGTGTTTCCGCCTGCCTCAAGGAGAACGGTCGCGGCGGCTGGCATCACACCGTCGGCGAGAAGTACGTCCAGGCGGCGATCCGCGCCGTCGGCGGCCTGCCGGTCCTGATCCCCGCCATCGGGCCGGAATTCGGGGACGAGCCCGGCTTCATCGAGGCGATGGACCGGCTGCTCGACAGTCTCGATGGCGTGCTGCTGACCGGCAGCCCGTCCAATGTGGAACCGCATCATTATGGCAAGGAGAGCCGCGAGGGCACGCTGCACGACCCCGCCCGCGATTCCACCACGCTGCCGCTGATCCGGCACACGATCGACCGCGGCGTGCCGCTGTTCGCGATCTGCCGCGGGCTGCAGGAGGTCAATGTCGCGCTGGGGGGATCGCTGCATCAGCACGTGCATGAGGTCGAGGGACGGCGCGATCACCGCTCGCCCAAGTCGCCGGATATGGACGTGAACTATGCGCCGGCCCACGACATCGACATCGCCGAAGGCGGCCTGCTGCAGAACCTGCTGGGCGAGCGTCGGGTGACGGTGAACTCGCTGCATGGCCAGGGCGTCGACGTGTTGGCGCCGCGCGCGCGGGTCGAGGCGACCTGCTGCGAAGACGGTCAGGTCGAGGCGCTGAGCGTACCCGACGCGCCGGGCTTCGTGTTGGCGCTGCAATGGCACCCCGAATACAAGGCGCTCGAGAACCCGGTCTCGATGAAGCTGTTCGATGCCTTTGCCGCGGCCTGCCGGGCGCGCATGACGGCGCGGGCCGCACCGATGCTGCGCGCCGCCGAGTAGGATCGGCCGTGTCCGCGCCGACCCTGTCAGCATCGACCACGGGCAACAACGCACGACGCGACTTCTACGAGCGCATCGGCGGGCTTTCGATGGCGCCGCTCTGGGAGTCGTTGCACCAGCTCGTGCCGCCGAGCCCCGCGCCGAAGTACCAGGCCGCGCACTGGGACTACGACAAGGTCCGCCCGTTCCTGATGGAATCGGGTTCGCTCATCACCGCCAAGGAAGCGGTGCGCAGGGTGCTGATCCTCGAGAACCCGGCCATGACGGGCAGCGCCTGCATCACGCCGACCCTCTATGCCGGCCTGCAGCTGATCCTTCCGGGTGAAGTCGCGCCGAGTCACCGCCACACCCAGTCGGCCTTGCGCTTCATCGTCGAAGGCGAGGGCGCCTATACCGCGGTCGACGGCGAGCGCACGATCATGCACGAGGGCGACTTCGTCATCACGCCGACCTGGACCTGGCACGATCACGGCAACGATTCGTCGAAGCCGATGGTGTGGCTGGACGGGCTCGACATCCCGCTGGTCGCAATGTTCAACGCAGGCTTCGCCGAAACCGGCGAGACCGACGAGCAGGTGGTGACGACGCCGCAGGGCACCTCCGACGCGAAGTATGCGAGCGGTCTCCTGCCGGTCGACTGGAAGCCGGCGAAGCAGACCTCGCCGATCTTCAACTATCCCTATGCGCGCACGCGCGAGGCGCTGCAGGGGCTGGTCAGGGCCGGCGCGCCCGATCCCTGCCACGGCTACAAGCTGCGCTACGTCAATCCGGCGAATGGCGGCGCGCCGATCGCCACGATGGGTACCTTCATGCAGTTGCTGCCGAAGGGCTTCGCGACCGCACCCTATCGCAGCACCGACGGCACGGTGTTCTCGGTGGTCGAGGGCGAGGGTGAGAGCCGGATCGGCGATCGGGTGATGCGCTGGAAGAAGCGCGACCATTTCGTCGTGCCGAGCTGGGCCCGGGTCGAGCATCGCGCCGACAGCGACGCGGTCCTGTTCTCCTTCTCCGACCGTCCGATCCAGGAAAAGCTCGACCTGTGGCGCGAGGATCGCGGCGGGAAGTAACGGTCGTCTTGAGCGCAGCGAAGGACCTGACGGAGCGGCCGAAGGACTCCTTGGCTAATGTTAGATCCTTCGCTTCGCTCAGGATGACACGAGAGGGGCTCGCTTTCGTCAGACCTCCAGCCAGCCCGCTTCCCTGACGCTGTCGCGGTAGGTCTTGCTGACCGGGACCTGCAGGCCGTTGCGCAGGATCAGGACGAGCCGCCCCGCCGTCCGGTCGACCGAGGCGACGGCGCCTTCGGCCACCCACCAGGAACGATGAACCTGCCGCCCCCGGTCGGGCCCCAGCTCGGCCAGCGCATCGCGCAGACGCATCAAGACCAGGTCGCTGCCGAGGGCGGTGTGGATGCGGAGATAATGGTCCTCCATCTCCAGCGCGATCAGATCGCGGCCCAGCGCGGGCGGAATGCGGCGCAGGAAGTCGGGTGCGGCGGCCGGGGCTGAGTCGGCCTCCGGGAGGGAAGGCGGCTGCGGCAGGGCGGCGACCCGGGCACGCTCGGCATCGGCGGCCGCGCGCAGGCGCTGCTCGACGAACAGGCCGAACACCACCGCGATGGCCGCCGTGAGCAGGGCGTTCTCGGGGAAGATGTACGGGGCGGCCCGGAGCGGGATCGGGCGGCCGAGCCACGATTGTACGACGATGACCTCGAAGGTGCTGGGGATCGCCGCCAGCACCCCGACCAGGGCCATGCGCCTGGCCACCGGCCAGCGGTCGATGGGCTCGATGCGTCCGAACCACGCCGCCAGGGTCACGATCTGCAGCCAGCTCAGCCCGCCGATGATGGCGAAGTAAGCGATCCGCCGGCCGAGGTCGATATGCTCGTAGGTGCCGAAGGGGCCGGTCACGCCCAGGACGACGGCGAGCCCGAGGACCGCCGGCAACTGGTACGGCAACGACCGGACATAGGGCGATTCGCGCATCGTGAACGGATGAATGACGGCAGATCGCGAAAAACGCCAGCATTTCCACGAAGCGACGATGGAGCCGGACCGGCAGGGCGCGGAAGGTGAGGGCAACGCCGCCTTCCCCGGGGTCCTCAATGTCGTCACTTTTCGAAACCGTACTCCAGATCGTCAGGAACACCCCGCTCTGGGTGTGGCCGCTGATGGCGCTCGTGGTCTGGCTGGGGGTGCTCGGGCTGCGGACCCGGACCCTGCCGCTGTGGCGGCTGGCGGTGCTGCCGGCCGTCGGACTCGTCCTGTCTTTCGTCGGACTGGGTCAGGCCGTTCAGCCGGCGCTGGCCGGGGTCGCCTGGCTGGCGGCCTTGGCGGTCGCGCTGCCGCTGGGCGGCCTGCTGGGCCGCCGCCGCCCCGTGCGGCGCCTCGAGGATGGCCGGCTGGAGATCGCCGGCGGCTGGTTCATGCTGGTCTTCGGCATCGGAATCTTCGCCGCGCGCTATGCGCTGGGCGTCGTCTTCGGCATGGCGCCTGCGCTCCGGGCCGAGCCTGCCTGGATCGCCGTGGCGGGTGGCGTTGGCGGGTTCGTGGCCGGCCTCGGCCTGGGCTGGCTGGGCGGTGTCGGCGGCCGGTCCAGCCGCTGGATCCGGCGGCTCCGGTGGGCGCCCGCGATCTTCCTGCTGACCGTGGCGGCGGGCCTCGGCGGTGTCATTGCCTTCAACAGCCCCGGTGAATTGCCGCGCCTGCTCGCAGGCGATTCCCTGCCGGGCATGTCGACCTGGAACATGGCCGAGCTTCCTCCCGTGCAGCGCGTGATGGCGCGCGACGGGGCGCCCCTGGCCTACCGTGTCTATCCGGCCCGGCCCGACCGCGCCGTCGTGCTGGTCCACGGCTCGTCGAGCGCCAGCATCTCGATGCACAAGACCGCGCAGGCGCTGCAGGCGGCGGGGGCCACGGTCTATTCGATCAGCCTGCGCGGCCATGGCGGCAGCGGCACGGCCATCGGCGACACGTCGTATCGCACCCAGCTCGACGACGACCTCATGGATTTCCTCAAGGCGACCGGCCTCACCGATCCGAAGATCCAGCGGACCTTGATCGGCTTCTCGTCCGGCGGTGGCTTCGTGCTGCGCGCGGCCAGCGGCGCCAACCGGCAGGCCTTCGATGCCTACCTCGCGATCTCGCCCTACATCGCGCAGGACGCACCCACCACGCGACCGGACTCCGGCGGCTGGGCGAGCGTGGCGGTGCCGCGCGTGATCGCCCTCACGGTCCTCGATGGCTTCGGCCTGCCCTGGTTCCAGGGGCTGCCGGTCGTGCGCTTCGCCACCGCTTCGGGGCCGAGCGAGAACCGCACGCCGGCCTATTCCTTCCGGCTGGCTGCGGCGCTTCAGCTCAGCCGTGACTGGCGGCGCGAGATTGCGCGCATCGACCGGCCGACGATCGTCGCGGTCGGCGCGAACGACGAATTGTTCCGGGCCGAGCAGTACGCTCCCCTGCTCAACGAGCTCAATCCTCGGATTTCCGTAGAAGTCGTGCCCGGTCTCGGCCATCTCGACATGATTGCCCGGGAGCGGGCCTGCACAGCGATCGCCGCGCTTTGGCGGCGGCTGTCAGGAGAAAGCGGGACCTGAGCCGGGCCGCGACGTCAGGCGACGCGCTTCTTCTGCGCCGCGATGGAGCCGGCGCACTGGTCCGGCGGCAACGGCCGCAGCTGGGTATCGTAGGCGTCGGCGAACTCGGCCTTAAAAGGCTGGCCGTCGCGCTGGTACATCGAGATGAAGAGGGTGCAGGCGTCCGACTTGTAGCGCAGCACCCGGGCCGTTCCGTCCTTGCGGTCGAGCTGCGGTGCGCCGAACAAGGCGACCAGCTGGGCCTCGTCGAGACCCTTGATGCGATCCGCAGGGATCGGCGAACCGGCGTTGCGCGAACTGAAAACGCCCTTTTCCCCGGCGCCCAGTGAATATTCCTGGGTGCCGCCCGTCTGGCAGCCACCCAGCAGAAGGATGGCCGCGAGTGCCCCAAATGCAGATCTCATAAATTTACTTTAACGCGGCCCGGTCGGTCGGTTAAGGGGCGGCTTCAGAGTCTGGGCGATGTGCACCATCGTCGCCATGCCGAGCACCGGGACGATCAGATTGAGGATCGGGACGGTGCCCAGGAACACGATTCCGATGCCCGTCAGCCAGAGTGTGCCGGTATTGGCCTTGCGCCAGGCCTTGACCTCGGCCGGGTCGCGGCGGCGAAGCGCCACCTGCTCGTAGTATTCGCGGCCCGTCAGCAAGCCGTTGACGCCATAGAAAAGGACGGCGCCCAGACCGGCGACGAAAAGCGCCACCACATAGAAGGGCAGCATCACCAGGTTGATCGCCACGAGGGTGAACAGGAACAGGATACCCGACCAGAGCCCGGTCCAGAGCGGAATGCCGCGGGCCGGGCCGAGCTGCGGATAGTGCTTCGCTTCGACGATGTCGGCGATCCGCTCCATGAAGACCGAAATGACGATGCCGAAGCTCGCCGGGAACAGCATCAGCGCCAGGACCGCCACGGCGCCGCCGCCCAGCCAGCGGATGGTCTCGTTCACCCACGACCACTGAAAGGTCGCAAGCGATTGCAGCCCCCACCAGGCCAGCACGCCCAGTGCGATCTGCAGCACCAGCGACAGCGCCAGCGACTGCCAGACGATGCTGCGCAGCTTGGGATCGCCAAGCTGCTGCACCGCAAGTTCGAAGGCACGGATCATGGGTGGCCCTTCAGCAGTGTGACGTCAGGCCTGCGGGCCGACGACGCCGGCGGCCTTCAGTTCGCCGATCTCCTTGGCCGAGAAGCCGCGCTCGGACAGGATCTCGTCGGTGTGCTGGCCGCGCTTGGCTGCCGGACCCTTCACGCTTTCCTTGGTGCGCGAGAAGCGCGGCGCGGCGGCCGGCTGCGCGAAGCCGGCCACGTCGACATAGGCGTTGCGCGCCTTGGCGTGCGGGTGGTGCGGGGCTTCCTTCATGCTCAGCACCGGCGCGAAGCAGATGTCCGTGCCTTCCATGATCGCGCACCATTCGTCGCGTGTCCTGGTCTTGAAGATGGTGCTCAGCCGGTCCTTGAGCTGGCCCCAGGCCTTGCGATCCATCTGCGCCGGCAAGGGCTCGTCCTTCAGGCCGGTCTTCTCGAGCAGCAGCGCGTAGAACTGCGGCTCGATCGAGCCGATCGAGACATGCTTGCCGTCCTTGGTCTCGTAGGTGCCGTAGAAGTGCGCGCCGCCATCGAGCATGTTGCCCTCGCGCTGGTCGCTCCACAGGCCGGCGCCGGCCATGCCGTAGATGCCGCCCAATAGCAGCGCGGCACCGTCGACCATGGCGGCGTCGACCACCTGGCCCTTGCCGGAGCGCTGGGCTTCGAGCAGGCCGCACACCATGCCGAAGGCCAGCAGCATGCCGCCGCCGCCGAAATCGCCCACCAGGTTGAGCGGCGGCACCGGCTTGTCCTTGCCGCCGATCGCATGCAGCGCGCCGGTCAGCGCGATGTAGTTGATGTCGTGGCCGGCGGCCTTGGCGAGCGGGCCGTCCTGGCCCCAGCCGGTCATGCGGCCGTAAACGAGCTTGGAGTTGCGCGCGAGGCAGATGTCGGGCCCGAGGCCCAGCCGCTCGGCGACACCGGGACGGAACGGCTCGGTCATGCCGTCGGCCTTTTCGATCAGGCGCAGCACGACTTCGACGCCCGCCTTGCTCTGCAGGTCGACCGAGACCGAACGACGGCTCCGGTTGTGAACGGCGAACTTCGGATCGGCCAGCCGGTCCATGACATGCGCCTTGGTACGATCGACCCGGATCACGTCGGCGCCCATGTCGCCCAGCATCATCGAGCACATCGGGCCCGGACCGATACCGGCCAGCTCTACGATCGTCAGTCCAGTGAGCGGACCCGCCATGATTTCCTCCTGCAGAATGAGCGTTCTTCTGTCGAACGGCGATGGTAGCCGAAGGGTTCGGCGTTACAAAACCCGTCACGCGGTCTAAAGTCCGCGCCGCGAGTGGGACGGTCGGAGGAAACGGGATGGGGTTGGGCCGCATTGTCGCGTCGGCGGTGATTGCGTTCGGCATGACCGGTGGCGCGTTGGCGCAGCAGGCCGAAGCGCCGCCGCCCAAGGAGTATAACCAGGAATTCCTGGTGCCGGGCTCGTGGTTCCATGGCGTGCATGGGCTTGCCTTCAACAAGGACGACCAGCTCTTCGCCGGCTCGGTCATCGGCCAGACGCTGTATCGCGTCCAGGTCGACTCGGGCGAGGTCGACCGCGTGATCGATCCGCCGACCGGCATGGCCGACGACATCGCCTTCGCCGAGGACGGGACCATGGCCTGGACGGCGTTCCTGATCGGCAAGGTCTATGTGCGCAAGCCCAACGGCAAGACCATCGAGGTCGCCCAGGGGCTGAGCGGTCCCAATTCGCTTGCGTTCGGCAAGGATGGGCGACTGTTCGTGTCCGAGGTCTTCCTCGGCGACGCGCTCTACGAGATCGACATCAAGAACGTCGACAAGCCCGACTTCAAGCCGCTGGCGCGCAACGAACTGCGCCGCATCGCCGAGAAGCTGGGCGGCCTCAACGGCTTCGAAGTCCACAAGGACGACGGCTTCCTCTACGGCCCTCTGTGGTTCAAGGGCGAGATCGTGAAGGTGAATCTCGAGACCGGCGCCACCGAAGTGATCGCCTCGGGCTTCAAGACTCCGGCCGCCGCGAACATCGATCCGCAGAACCGCGACAACCTCTACGTCGTCGATACCGGCACGGGCGGCATCTGGAGCGTGAGCCTGACCAGCAAGGCCAAGAAGCTGGTGGCCTCGATGAAGCCCGGCCTCGACAATCTCGCCTTCGATTCGCGCGGCCGGCTGTTCGTGACCTCGATGACCGACAACGGCGTCTACCTGGTCGACAAGCAGACGGGCGCGCATCGCACCATCGTCGAAGGCAAGCTCGCCGTTCCGTCCGACCTCGCGGTGACCAGCGAAGGCGGCAAGGACACGGTGCACGTGGCCGACGTGTTCAGCTACCGCACCGTCGACGGCGCCGATGGCGCGGTGAAAGACGTACTGCGCGTGCATGGCGAGACGCACGCCTATCCGATCGGCATCTCGGTCGGGCCGAAGAACGTGCTGCTCTCGAGCTGGTTCTCCAACACCGTCGAGAAGGTCGACCGCAAGACCGGCAAGCTCGTGGCGACGCTGGGCGACTTCGCCGCCCCAATCGATGCGGTGGAGTTCGCCGACGGCACGATGTACGTGGCCGAACTGGCGAGCGGCAACCTCGTGAAGGTCAGCGCCGACGGCAAGGAGCGCAGCACCGTGATGAAGGAGCTGCGCGGTCCCGTCGCCATGGTCCACGGGCCCGGCCCGCTGATCTACGTCACCGAGATCTCGGCCGGCGCCGTCACCGAGATCAACGTCACCGCGGGGACACGCAAGGTGGTGGCCGACAATCTCACCGGCCCCGAGGGCATCGACCTCGGTCCGGACGGGCGGCTGTACGTCGCCGAGGTCGGCCAGAAGCGCGTCGTCGCCATCGATCCCGCGACCGGCGCGAAGACGGTGATCGCGTCGAACCTCGATATCGGCCTGGCGCCGTTCCCCGGCGGACCGCCGGCGCTGGTGCCGACGGGCGTCGCGGTCGGACGCACGGGCGTCGTCTATGTCAGCGCCGACATCCGCAACTCGCTCTACAAACTCACTCCTCCTTGATTGGAGCGCGCCACTCCAGTGGCGTTCATGATTCAAGAGAAGAGCGCCACTGGAGTGGCGCGCTCCGATGAGGCTGAAATGGCCGGCATTCCGTTCATCAGGGACTTCAAGTTCGACTACGGCACGGCGATGGAAGTGACGCCGCTGATCCGACGGGTCGTCGCCAACAATCCCAACCCCTTCACCTTCAAGGGCACCGGCACCTACATCATCGGCCATGGCAACGTGGCGGTCGTCGATCCCGGCCCGGATCAGCAGGAGCATATCGACGCCGTGCTGCGCGCATTGCGCGGCGAGACGGTGACGCACATCCTGGTGACGCACACCCATATCGATCACGTGCCGGCCACGCCCGCGCTGGCCAAGGCGACCGGGGCCAAGGTCTACAGCTACGGCCCGCACCCGACGCCGGAAGGCGTGACGACGGAGCAGGCGGGCGATTTTTCCTTCGCGCCCGACATCAAGCTGAACGATGGCGACGTGATCGAGGGCGACGGCTGGAACGTCGAGGCGGTCTATACGCCGGGCCACATCTCCAACCATCTCTGCTTCGCGGTGAAGGAAGACAAGGCGCTGCTCACGGGCGATCATGTGATGGGGTGGTCGACGGCGGTGATCTCGCCGCCCGACGGCAACATGGCCGACTACTTCAATTCGCTGCGCAAGCTGCTGCCGCGCGACGAGAGCCTCTACATTCCGACGCACGGCGCGGAGATCCGCGATCCCAATCCGTTCGTGCAGGCCTATATCGAGCATCGGCTGGGGCGCGAGGCGCAGATCATCGCCCGTCTCAAGGACGGGCCGCAGACCGTCCCGCAGATGGTCGCCAAGAACTACGCCGACACGCCGGTCCACCTCCATCCCGCGGCCGGCCGCTCGATGCTGGCCCATCTCGTCCAGATGGTGAAGGACGGACGGGTCAAGACCGAGGACGGACGGGCCACCATCGACAGTGTCTACCGGCTCTGACAGGCCGTCAAAGAAGCCGAGTCCTGCCCAATAAACGAAACAAACGAAATAAACGAATCAAACGAAGCGAGAGTCGCACCCCCTTGACGCAGGTATCCTGGTACCGCTGGCGGGTCGATCTTTTCCGCCGGCACCTGCAAAAAACCATTTCAACAGCCTGCCAAGGGGGAACGACCAATGGACCTGAAGCTTTCCGGCAAGACCGTGCTGATCACCGGCGGCAGCCGCGGCATCGGCTTCGCCTGCGCCATGGGGTTCGCGGCCGAGGGCTGCACCGTGCACATCGCCTCGCGGTCGAAGGAGTCTCTGGAAGCGGCGCGCGAAAAGATCCGCGCCCGCCACAACGTGCCGGTCGAGATCCATCCCGCCGACTTCTCCAACGGCGATACCGCGCGCCGCGTCGTCGAGGCGGTCGGCCATGCCGACATCCTGGTGAACAATGCCGGCGCCATCCCGCAGGGTGACATCTTCGGCATGACCGAGCCCAAGTGGCGCGAAGCCTGGGACCTCAAGGTGTTCGGCTACATCAACGCCACGCGCGCCATGCTGGAGAAGATGTACGCGCGCAAGGCGGGCGTCGTCGTGAACGTGATCGGCCTGGCCGGCGAGAGCTTCAACTACGACTATGTCGCCGGCACGATGGGCAATGCCGGTATCATGGCCTTCACCCGCGCGGTGGGCTCGAAGAGCGTCGATCACGGCGTGCGCGTGGTGGGAATCAATCCGCCGGCGACCCGCACCGACCGTATGCTGACGCGGTTGCGCGAACAGGCCGAAAAGAAGTTCGGCGATCCCGAGCGTTGGGCGGAGCTGACGAAGCACATGCCGTTCGGCCGCGCCGCCGAGCCCGACGAGGTCGCCGACCTCGCCGTTTTCCTCGCCTCCGACCGCGCCAGCTACATCAGCGGCGTGGTCATGACCCTCGACGGCGGCCAGGCCGCTCGTCATTAGACCGGAATGAAGTCGGATCGATTCAGCCGGGCAAGATCCGAATCACAGTAAATCCGTCGTCTCGACCGGAGCGCCCCCTCGGAAGCCCTCGGGGCAGGCTCCGGCGCGCAGTGGAGAGATCTTCTCTCGACCAAAAGCCGGCAAATCGTGGAGAGAAGGTCTCTTCACTCCGCCTCGCTGCGCTCGGCTACGGTCGAGACGACGGGATCATATGCTTAATAGACCTGCTTCATCACCTGGGCGGCGAAGCCGTCGACGGCCGACTTCTTCTGCGCTTCGCTCAGCTTGCTGTCGGCCGCGACGGCCGGGCAGTAGGCGGTGACCAGATAGTTCACCACCTCGGCGCTCTCGACGCCGGGATAGCGGATGCGGAGATCCGCGGTCACCGAGGCGATCGCGTTCAGGGTGTCGGGGCTTGCGAGTTGCTTGCCGACCGCGGCCATCTGGGCGGGAGTCTCCTTCAGGATACCGGGCTTGGCCATCGGCTGCGGCTTGGGGCAGTCGAGTGCCCAGGCGGGAAGGGCTGCCGAGGTGGCGAGGACGGCAGCGGCGGCCAGGGTGGCAAGGCGAAGCATTGATCGGTCTCCCGTGATGATGTCCGGAAAAGCGATAGCAAAACCGGAATCAATAGTCGCCCGGAACTGCAAACGGCCGGGCGCATTCACACTCTCACTGCGATTCGTCGCCGCCCGTCATCTGCTGTAGAATACAACCTCGTAGCGACCCCCGCCGAGCGAGGGGCGCTTCATGAGCGTGCAAAACGCCTTTTTGCGTTGTATGCGCGCCTTTGCCGGAAAGGCCGACATCCTTGAAATTGTTCGCGTGGCGCGCCTTCGGGCGCGCGCGACCCGCTGCTATTCGGGAAGACGAAGACGCCATCCGCAGCGAACTGTTCGGCATCGAGCGGCTGGAGCAACACGCCCAAAGCCTGGCGGCCAGTCAACCCGTCCATGCCGCGCTGACCGCCGGCAAGTCGCTCGTTGTCCGCCTGCGCGACAATGAGGGCGTGCTGCTGGAGGCCTACCGTTCGATTGCGGCGGCCGTCGATGCCGGCCGGACGGTGACGCCCGCCGCCGAATGGCTCCTCGATAATTTTCATCTCGTGGAGCAGCAGGTCCGGGAGGTCCGCACCGACCTTCCCGCCGGTTACTATCGCCAGCTTCCCAAGCTCAGCGAAGGACCGCTGGCAGGGTATCCGAGGGTATTCGGGCTGGCCTGGGCCTTCGTGGCCCACACGGACAGCCGCTTCGATCCCGAGACGCTCGCCCGCTTCGTGCGCGCCTACCAGACCGTCCAGCCGCTCTCCATCGGCGAGCTGTGGGCCGTCGCCATCACGCTCCGCATCGTCCTGATCGAGAACCTGCGGCGTTCGGCCAGCCGTATCGTCAACCGGCGCACCGAGCGCGAACAGGCCGACCTGGTCGCCGATCGCCTGCTGGGCGTGAAGGATCATCAGGCCGATCCCGCGGCCCTCGAGCCGTACGATCGGGAGGGCTTTTCCGAAGGCTTCGCCGTCCAGCTCGTCCATCGCCTGCGCGACCAGGATCCTGACACCACCCCGGCGGTCGGCTGGCTCGAGAAGCGCCTGGCGCGCGAGGGCACGAGTGCCGACGAGCTGGTGCGGCGCGAGCATCAGTTGCAGGGCGCGACCAACGTCACGGTCCGCAATATCATCACGAGCATGCGCCTGGTCTCCGACGTCGATTGGGCGAAGCTCTTCGAGGAGGTGAGTCCGGTCGATGACGTGCTGCGCACCGGCGGCGTCTTCGTCGACATGGATTTCGCGGGCCGTAACCTCTATCGCACCGCCATCGAGCAGATTGCCCGTGGTACGGCGCTCGACGAACCGGAGATCGCCCGGCGCGCTCTGGCCGTGGCGGCGGACTGCGCCGTCGACGACGCTGGAGACGCGCGGCGGCGCGAGCCGGGCTACCATCTCATCGGCAGCGGCCGCCGGGCGTTCGAGCGGTCGGTCGGCTTCCGCACCAGGGGATTGACCGTGCGGCGGCGGCTCGTGCGAACCGGCCTCGCGGGGTATGTCGGCGCCGTTGCCGTCACGGCCGCTATCGTACTCCTGCTGCCGCTGATCGGCCTGTCGCTGCTCGGACTTCATGGCCCGCTGCTGCTCGGGATGGCCGCTGCGGGTCTGTTGCCCGCCGTCGATGCCGCACTCCTGGTGGTCAACCGGCTGATCACCGGAGGCTTCGGCGCCACGCTGCTGCCCAGCCTCGAACTGCGCGACGGCGTGCCGGCGCATCTGCGGACGGTCGTGGCGATTCCAACCCTGCTGACGACGCCGGCGGCGATCGAGGAGCTGATCGAGAGCCTCGAGGTCCACCATCTCTCCAATCCGGCCGGTGCGATTCATTTCGCCCTGCTGTCGGACTGGACGGACGCACCCGCCGAATCGATGCCGGAGGATGCGGCTTTGCTTGCGACCGCGGTCGACGGGATCGCGCGTCTCAATCGCCGCTATCCGGCGGAACAGGGCGTCGATCGGTTCTTTCTGCTTCATCGCCGGCGCGGGTGGAACGAGGCGCAGGGGGCCTGGATCGGCTGGGAGCGCAAGCGCGGCAAGCTGCACGAGTTCAACCATCTGCTGCGCGGCTCGACGGGCACGACCTTCGTCGCCGTGCCGGCCGCCGAGCGGGTGCTGCCCGCGGATGTGCGCTACGTCGTGACCCTCGATTCCGATACGCGTCTGCCGCGCGACGCGATCGTTCGCCTGGTCGGCAAGATGGCCCATCCGCTGAACCGGCCGCGCTTCGACGCGGCCCGGCACCGCGTGGTCGAGGGCTATGGCGTGCTGCAGCCGCGCGTCACGCCCTCGCTGCCGGTCGGCACCGAGGGCTCGCGCTTCCAACGCGTCTTCTCCAACAACAGCGGCATCGATCCCTACGCTTCCGCCGTGTCGGACGTCTATCAGGACCTGTTCGGAGAGGGTTCCTATTCGGGCAAGGGCATCTACGACATCGATGCCTTCGAGGCGTCTCTGCAGGGCCGCGTTCCCGACAGCATGATGCTGAGCCACGATCTCTTCGAAGGGACCTTCGCGCGCTCGGGCCTCGCCTCCGACATCGAGGTCATCGAGGAGTTCCCCGCGCGGTACGACGTGGCGGCGGCGCGCCAGCATCGCTGGGCGAGGGGCGACTGGCAGCTCCTGCCGTGGATGCTGGGGGTCGTGAAATCGACGGGACCCGGTGCGCGGACGGCGTTCCTGCCTGCCATCGGCTTCTGGAAAATGTTCGACAATCTGCGTCGCACGCTGTCGGCGCCGGCGGCGGTCCTCTCGCTACTGGCGGGCTGGACGTTGCCCCTCGGCGCCGCGCTGGTCTGGACGGGCTTCGTGCTGCTGGTCATCGCGCTGCCCACGCTTCTGCCGGCGATCGCGGCCTTGTTCCCGCGACATGCGAAGATCACGACCCGCAGTCATCTCGATGCGCTGTGGAGCGACGTCGTTTCCGCGGTTTTGCAGACGGGCCTGCTCTTCGTGTTCCTGGGTCACCATGCCTGGCTGATGGCCGACGCGATCGGCCGGACCTTGTTCCGGCTCGTGGTCAGCCATCGTCGTCTCCTCGAATGGATCACCGCCGCCCAATCCAAGCAGAGCTTACGGGCCGGGTGGCCTGGCCTCTATGGCAAGATGGCGGGAAGCGTCGTGGTCGCGGTCGTCGCCGCTTGCGTGGTCTGGCTGGCCGGCGGCGCGGCGATGCCGGTCGCCGCCCCGTTCGTGCTGGCCTGGCTGCTGGCGCCCGCGGTCGCCGACTGGGTGAGCCGTCCGCCGCGCGATGCCGGCAGCCTGCGGGTCAAGCCCGCCGAGGCGGCCTCGCTGCGCCTCATTGCGCGCCAGACCTGGCGCTTCTTCGAGACGTTCGTCACCGAGGCGGACAACATGCTGCCGCCGGACAACTTCCAGGAGGCGCCGACGGCCGTCGTGGCGCACCGCACGTCGCCGACCAATCTCGGTCTGCTGCTCCTCTCGACGGCCGCTGCCCGCGAGTTCGGCTGGATCGGCACCGCCGAGGCGGTGGAGCGTCTCGAAGCCACCCTCGCGACGATGGAGAGGCTGCAACGGTTTCGCGGACACTTCTTCAACTGGTACGACACGAGTGATCTGCGCCCCCTCGATCCGCGCTACGTCTCGACGGTGGACAGCGGCAACCTCGCCGGACACCTGATCGCGCTTGCCAACGCCTGTGGCGCCTGGCGCATGCGAGGCTCCGCGCCGCCCGACGGCGCGCGCGGCGCGTCCGACAGTCTCGCGCTTGCCCGCGAGGCTCTGTCGGCGCTGTCCGACGATCGCCGCACCCATCTCGTCACCCGGCCCGAACTCGTTCGGGCGTTCGACGGGCTGGCGGCGGCCCTGTCCGGGGCACCGGTCCGCCTCGAAGCGGCACTGGCGATGGCGGAAACCGCCGTCGACCTCGCGCGCACGCTCACGAGCGAGCGTGCCGATCCGGAGAGCGCCGACATGCTGTTCTGGATCGAGGCGGCTCATCGCACGATCGCCAGCCATCATCGCGACGCCCTGACCGACGGCATGGCGGACGATCTGCACCGTCGATTGCTCACGGTCGAGACATCCGCGCGGGCCATGGCGAGCGCCATGGAGTTCGACTTCCTGTTCGATGAGCGCCGCCGACTGCTGTCGATCGGCTTCCTGGTCGCCGAAGACCGGCTCGACGTCAATTGCTACGACCTTCTTGCCTCCGAAGCGCGGCTGGCGAGCTTCGTCGCCATCGCGGCGGGCGATATCCCGGCGCGACACTGGTTCCGGCTGGGTCGCGAGGTAACGCCGGTCGCCCACAGCGCGGCGCTGGTCTCGTGGTCGGGATCGATGTTCGAATATCTGATGCCGTCGCTGGTGATGCGTGCGCCCCTCGGCAGCCTGCTCGAGAAGACCAACCGTCTCATCGTCCGCCGGCAGATTCAGTACGCGACCGACCTCGGTCTCCCGTGGGGGATATCGGAATCGGCCTACAATGCCCGCGACAAGGATTTCACCTATCAGTACTCGAATTTCGGCGTGCCGGGACTAGGCTTCAAGCGTGGCCTGAGCGAGAACCTCGTCATTGCGCCCTATGCGACCGGCCTGGCCGCCATGGTCGATCCCGCGGCGGCGGCGGCCAATTTCGAGCGGCTTGCCACCATCGGAGCGCGCGGTCGCTACGGCTTCTACGAGGCACTCGACTTCACGCCGTCGCGCCTGCCGGACGGCGACGCGCGCGCGATCGTGCTTGCCTACATGGCCCATCACCAGGGCATGACGGTGGTGGCCATTGCCAACGCCTTGCTCGACGGTGTGATGCGGTCACGCTTCCATGCCGAGCCGGGCGTCCAGGCGACGGAGCTGTTCCTGCAGGAGCGCGCGCCGCGCGATGTCGCGGTCGCCCATCCGCGCGCCGAGGAAGTCGGCGCCAGCGCGCTGGCAAAGGACGTCGAGCCGGCGCTGGTGCGTCGCCTGCGCAACCCGCACGCCGCCAGCCCCTCGGTTCATCTCCTGTCGAACGGACGCTATTCGGTCATGCTGACGGCGGCAGGCTCCGGCTACAGCCAATGGGGGACCCAGGCGGTGACCCGGTGGCGCGAGGACACGACGCGCGACGATTGGGGGAGCTACATCTTCCTGCGCGACGTCGAGACCGGTGCAGTCTGGTCGGCCACGCCTCAACCGTGCCGCCAGCGCCCCGATCGATACGAAGTGATGTTCGCCGAGGATCGCGCCGAGTTCGTGCGCCACGATGGCACGCTGGTCACCAGCCTCGACGTGGTCGTCTCTCCGGAAGACGACGCGGACGTCAGGCGCGTGACGTTGACCAATGTCGGCAGGCTGCCGCGGACCATCGAGCTGACGTCTTACGCCGAAATCGTCTTGGCGCCGCGCGGCGCGGATGCGGCGCACCAGGCCTTCTCCAAGATGTTCGTGCACACCGAATTTCTGCCGGCCTCCGGCGCCCTGCTGGCCACGCGACGACGTCGCGGGCCGGGCGAGCCCGAACTGTGGGCGGCCCAACTGGCGGTGGTGGAAGGCGTGGCCGTGGGCGAGATCGAGGTCGAGACGGACCGCGCCCGTTTCATCGGTCGCGGCAACGAGATCGGCGACGCGATCGCGGTAACCGACGGTCGCCGGCTCTCCGGCACGGTGGGGTCGGTCCTCGATCCGGTATTCGCCCTGCGCCGGCGCCTGCAGGTACCCGCGGGCGGCGTCGCGCGGATCGCCTTCTGGACAGTCGTCGCATCGACACGCGAAGCGTTGCTCGATGCGATCGACCGTCACCTCGACGTCAATGCCTTCACGCGCGCCACCACGCTCGCCTGGACCCAGGCTCAGGTTCAGCTTCGCCATCTCGACATCGATGCGGTCGAGGCGAGCTACTTCCAGCGCCTGGCGGGACACGTGCTCTACGCCAATCCGGCGCTGCGTTCCTCGCCCGACGCGATACGGCGCGGCCTCGCGGCGCCGCCGATCCTGTGGTCGCAGGGCATCTCCGGCGATCTGCCGATCGTGCTGGTGCGCGTCGAGGAGATCGAGGACACGGGCATCGTGCGCGAACTCCTGCGTGCACGCGAATACTGGCAGCTCAAGGGTCTGTCGGTCGATCTCGTGATCCTGAACGAGCGCAGCACTTCCTATGTGCAGGATCTCCAGTCCATGCTCGAGACGCTGGTTCGCGCCAGCCGCGCCCGGACCCATCTCGGGGTCGAGAACCTACCGGGCGCCGTCTTCGTCCTGCGCACCGATCTGATTTCCGCCGAGACCAGGGCGCTCCTGATTGCTCTGGCCCGCGTGGTGCTGCGGGGTGGACGTGGCAGCCTGTCGGACCAGCTCGACCGGCTCCAGTCACCGCGCGGCGTGGCGCCGCCGTTGCGTCGTGTCATTGCCGCGGATGCCGGCTCGAAGCGAGTGCCGCCGCAGCCTGTGGCCCTGGCTGCGCTGCAGTTCTTCAACGGACTGGGCGGTTTCTCGCCCAACGGCCGGGAGTACGTCACCGTCCTCGGCCCCGGCCAGTCGACACCGGCACCGTGGATCAATGTGATCTCGAATGAGTCGTTCGGCTTTCAGGTGGCGGCCGACGGCGGTGGCTACACCTGGTCGCAAAACAGCCGCGACAACCAGCTCACGCCCTGGTCCAACGATCCGGTCGTCGACCGGCCGGGCGAGGCTTTCTATGTGCGCGACCTCGACAGCGGCGAGTTGTGGACGCCGACGGCGCAGCCGGTGCGGCTCGAGCAGGCGACCTACATCGTCCGGCATGGCCGCGGCTATAGCCGGTTCGAGCTGGTGGCCAACGGCATCGCGCTCGATCTGCTGCAATACGTTCCCCTGGGCGATTCCCTCAAGATATCGCGGCTCACCATCCGCAACATCTCCGACCGTCCGCGCCGGCTCTCGGTCACCGCCTATGTCGAATGGGTCCTGGGCCTTGCCCGCGGCGCCTCTGGCCCGACGGTCGTCACGGAGCGGGACGGCGAGACCGGTGCAATCTTCGCGCGCAACAGATGGAATCTCCATCATGGCGGTCGGGTCGCATTTGCCGATCTCGCGGGGCGCCAGACCGCCTGGACGGGCGATCGCGGCGAATTCATCGGCCGCAACGGCAGGATGGACCATCCCGCCGCGCTCAGCGCCGATCTGCCGCTGTCGCAGCGCCTCGGCGCGGGCCTCGATCCCTGCACCGCCTTGCAGACCACTGTCGACCTGAAGCCGGGTGGCGTCCACGAAGTCGTCTGCTTCCTCGGGCAGGCGGCCGATGAGGCCGAGGCGCGGACGCTGATCGCGCGGTACAGGGCTGCCGATCTGGCCGCCGTGCATCGCGAGGCGGTGGACTTCTGGGACGGTGTCCTGGGCACCGTGCAGGTGAAGACGCCCGATCCCGCGACCGACATCCTGTTGAACGGCTGGCTGCTCTATCAGTCGCTGGCGTGCCGCTACTGGGCGCGGTCGGCCTTCTATCAGGCGAGCGGCGCCTATGGCTTCCGCGACCAGCTCCAGGACGCGATGTCGCTGTCGGTGCCGATGCCCGCGCTGGCGCGCGCCCATATCCTGCGCGCGGCGTCGCGGCAGTTCGTAGAGGGCGATGTCCAGCATTGGTGGTTTCCGATCGCCGGCCAGGGTGTGCGCACGCGCATCTCGGATGATCGTGCGTGGCTCGCCACCGTTGCCGCGCACTATGTCGAGACGACCGGCGATGCGGCGATCCTCGACGAGCGCGTTTCCTTCCTCGACGGGCCGGCGCTGCGCGAGGGCGAACACGATCTCTACTTCCAGCCCGGCGAGGCCGACGAGACCGCGTCGCTGTTCGAGCATTGCGCGCGCGGTCTCGATCTCAGCCTGGCCACCGGCACGCACGGCCTGCCGCTGATCGGCACCGGCGACTGGAACGACGGCATGAACCGGGTGGGCGAGGCGGGGCGGGGCGAGAGTGTCTGGCTGGGCTGGTTCCTGTATGCGGCCCTCCGCGCCTTCGCGCCGATCGCCGAGAGCCGTGGCGAGGTGCGTCGGGCGACCGCCTGGATCGCACACGCCGCAGCGCTGAAGGCTGCACTCGACCGCGAGGCGTGGGACGGTGCCTGGTATCGCCGCGGCTACTACGACGACGGCACGCCCCTGGGCTCGGCCGCGAGCGAAGAGTGCCGCATCGATTCCATCGCCCAGTCGTGGGCCGCGATCTCGGGCGCGGCCGACCCGGCGCGGGCTGTTCAGGCCATGGAGTCGCTGGACAGGATGCTCGTGCATCGCGGCGACCGGTTGGCGCTGCTGTTCACGCCGCCCTTCGACAAGACTCCCCTCGATCCCGGATACATCAAGGGTTACCCGCCCGGCATCCGCGAGAATGGCGGGCAGTACACGCATGCAGCGGCTTGGTCGATCATGGGGTTTGCGGCACTGGGCCAGGGCGACAAGGCCCACGAGCTTTTCGCGCTGATCAACCCGATCAATCATGCCGCGACCCGCGCCGGCGTGTTGCGCTACAAGGTCGAGCCCTATGTCGTGGCAGCCGACGTCTATTCGGTGGCGCCGCATGTCGGGCGCGGCGGATGGACCTGGTACACCGGCTCCGCCGGCTGGCTCTATCGCGCCGGGATCGAGTCGATCCTCGGCCTCAAGGTGAAGGGCGACCGGTTCGAGGTCGCGCCCTGCCTGCCGGCAGCGTGGCCGGGCTTCGAGATGACTCTTACTCTGCGGGGATCTGTCTACGAGATCGAGGTGCGCAATCCCGCGGGCGTCAGCGGGGGTGTCGTCGCCGTCGAGCTGGACGGCGCGACGCAGCCGGTGGTGGACGGCAAGGCGGTGATCCGCCTGAGCGACGAGGTCGCCCGGCGGACCGTCGTGGTGACTCTGGGCTGAGCTACTTGCGCTTGGCGGGAGCGGCCGGCTTGACCGCTGAGGCGATCGAGGATGCAAAGGTCGGCGCGACGACCTTGGCCTTGTCCTGCTTGGGCTTCTTCGTCTCGCGGTTGCCGCGGCGATGTTTCATGGACATGGGGTTGGTTTCCTGGCGTCGAGGCGGAGAAAATCTCCGCATCGTCGGGCCATTGGGTTCACTCTACGCGCATTGCCGTGCGAAGTACGATTTATGGACCGGCTAGGGGAGGGCCTGGACCTGCGCGACGACAGCCTGTGTGCGTGGGGACGGCGCACGGTCCGATGTGGCCGACAGAGAATGCGGCACGGCGCGCTCGCCGATCGTGAAGGCAGCCACCAGAAAAAGCAGCCCACCTGCGACGGTGCTCGGCCCGTAACCCCAACGAGCGCTGTGCCGCCAGCACGGAAAGATCGCGATGCCCGCGGCCGCCAACAGCACGGCGAGGCTCAATCCCAGCATTTGTATCCCCTATCGTTGGCGGATGAACGAGCACGGAGAGTGCGGGTTCCGCCTTGAGATGGTCTTTTTTCGATACGGGCTCGGCGGCTGAGCCATCCCTCAGCGACGGCATTCCACATGGTCGCAGGCGGGCGTGCAGGGGTAGGTTGCCGGCAACAATGAACGATCCCCTCTCGAACGCCCGAGCGCTGCTGCAGTCTGTCTTCGGATTCGGCGCTTTCCGTCCCGGCCAGGAGGAAATCGTGCGTGCCGTGCTGGCCGGCGAGAATGTGCTGGCCGTGATGCCCACCGGCAGCGGCAAGTCGCTCTGCTTTCAGCTCCCCGCGATCGCCCGGCCCGGCCTCACCCTGGTCGTCTCGCCTCTGATCGCGCTGATGCGCGACCAGGTCCAGGCGCTGACCGCCGCGGGGGTCGCAGCCGGCAGCCTGAACTCCAGCAACGAGCCGGCCGAGAATGCGCGGGTCATGGGCCTGCTGCGCCGCGGCGAACTGCGCCTGCTGTACGTGGCGCCGGAGCGGCTGGCGCGGCCCGACACGGTCGAGATGCTGGCCGACGCGAAGGTCACGATGATGGCCATCGACGAGGCGCACTGCGTCTCGCAATGGGGGCACGACTTCCGGCCCGAATATCTGACGCTGGGCAATCTGGCGCGCCAGATCGGCGGGCGTCTGCAGACGCTGGCTTTCACCGCCACCGCCGACGCACCGACACGCGGCGACATCGTCGAGAAGCTGTTCGCCACCGAGCCGCGCGTTTTCGTGCGAAGCTTCGACCGTCCCAACCTCAAGCTCGCCTTCAGGCCCAAGGAACGTTCGACGCGCCAGGTCCTGTCCTTCGTGCAGGCACATCCGGGCGAGAGCGGCATCGTCTACTGCTCGTCCCGCCGCAAGGTCGAGGAACTGGCCGAGACGCTCAAGGCTGCGGGCATCAACGCGCGGCCCTATCACGCCGGCCTCGAAAAGTCTGTGCGCGATGCCAACCAGGATGCGTTCCAGCAGGAAGACGGGCTGGTGATGACCGCCACCGTCGCCTTCGGCATGGGCATCGACAAGCCCGACGTGCGCTTCGTCTGCCACGCCGACCTGCCGTCGAACGTCGAGGCCTACTACCAGGAAATCGGTCGTGCCGGCCGCGATGGGCTGCCGGCCGACACGCTGACGCTCTACGGACTTGGCGACATGCAGCTCCGCCGCCTGCAGATCGAGCAAAGCGATTCCTCCGATGAGCGAAAGCGAATCGAACGCCAGCGACTGGGTGCGCTGCTGGCACTGGCCGAGGCACCGCGTTGCCGACGCCAGACGCTGCTCGCCTATTTCGGCGAGGCCTCGGAAATCTGCGGCAACTGCGATCTCTGCCAGGAAGGCGTCGAGCTGTTCGATGCAACGATCGATGCTCAGAAGGCGATGTCGGCGATCGTGCGTACCGGTGAGCGCTTCGGCATGGAGCATCTCGTCGCCATCCTCACCGGCGAACTCACCGACAACGTGGCCAAGTTCAAGCATGACGGGCTGCCGACCTTCGGGGTCGGCAAGAACCGCAAGGCTGCGGACTGGCGCTCCATCTTCCGCCAGCTCTCGGCGATCGGGCTGATTGCCCAGGACCTGATGGAACACGGCCGCTGGTGGGTGACCGACGAGGGCTGGGCCGTCCTGAAGGGCAAGCAGAAGGTCGAGCTGCGCAAGATCGTGTCGTCGCCGACGTCCAAGGGAGAGCGTCGCGACAAGCGTGCCACGGTGTCGCCGATCGTGAGTGACGCCGACAGCGAGTTGCTCGACTCGCTCCGCTCGCTACGGACCAGGTTGGCGCGCGCGCAGAACGTTCCGGCCTACGTCGTTTTTTCCGACCGCACCCTGGTCGAACTCGCCACCCACAGGCCCACGACGGCGGCGGCGATGCGCGAAATACACGGAATCGGCGACGCCAAGCTGGAGCGTTACGGTGCCGAATTCCTCGCCATCATCGAGCCTCGCGCCCCCTGAACAGGGCCTGTTTCGGAACTTTTTCCGCCTCCCCTACGTTTTGCAGATCGCGCTGTCCCGGGCCGGGACGGGCGCTTCTTGGCTCCGGAGTGGGGCGGCAAAGGCGGAGAAACAGATGGCGGCCAGGACGAGCAAGTCGAAGGATCGGACGGGTGTGCCGGGGCTCGACGACGTTCTTCTGGGTGGCCTCGCGGTCGGTCGGGTCTTTCTGCTGGAGGGAAGCCCCGGCACCGGCAAGACCACCATGGCAATGCGCTTCCTTCTCGAAGGCGCCGAAGCCGGGCAGCGAGGCCTCTACATCACCTTGTCCGAGACCGCAGCCGAGCTGCGCGCCACGGCCGAGGCGCATGACTGGAAGATCGACGACAACATCGAGATCTTCGAAGTCGTGCCGCCGGAGAGCCTGCTCGATGCCGACCAGCAGCAGAGCCTGCTCTATTCGTCGGACCTCGAACTCGGCGAAACCATCAAGCTGATCTTCGAAGCGGTCGAACGCAGCAAGGCCCAGCGCATCGTCCTGGATTCGCTCTCGGAAATCCGCCTGCTCGCGCAAAGCTCGTTGCGCTACCGGCGTCAGATCCTGGCCATGAAGCACTATTTCGCGCGCCATGGCGCCACCGTTCTCATGCTCGACGACTTGACGACCGACATTCTCGACAAGACGGTACACAGCGTTGCGCACGGCGTCGTCCGATTGGAGGAGATGACTCCGGACTATGGTGGCGAGCGACGCCGCCTGCGCGTGGTGAAGTACCGGGCGCAGGGTTTTCGCGGCGGCTACCACGACTTCGTCATTCGTGCGGGTGGCGCCCGAGTCTTTCCGCGACTGGTCGCTGCGGAATACCGGCGTAGCTTCGCCCGCGGGCTCATCGCCACCGGTCTGGCGGCGTTCGACGGTCTGCTGGGAGGCGGCATCGAGCAGGGAACCAGCACGTTGCTGCTTGGACCGGCGGGCTCGGGCAAGTCGACGCTCGCGTGGCAGTTCGTGGCGGAAGCTGTTCGCAAGGGCGACAAGGCAGCCATGTTCATCTTCGACGAGGAGCTTGGGCTCCTCATCGAGCGCGCCAGGCCCCTCGGCTTCGATTTCGCGGCGATGCAGGCAACGGGGCGTCTGCAGATCACGCAGCTCGACGCTGCCGAGCTGTCGCCCGGCGAATTTGCCCACTTGGTCCGCCAGGCCGCGGACGATCCGGCCATGAAGACGGTCGTGATCGACAGCCTCAACGGCTACCAGGCGTCGATGCCGCAGGAGAACGCCCTCATCCTGCACATGCACGAACTCGTCCAGTATCTGAACCGCTCCGGCGTCTCGACCTTCCTCACGGTGGCCCAGCATGGACTGGTCGGCGAGATGAAGTCGCCGGTCGACGTGACCTACCTGGCCGACGCCGTGATCCTCCTGCGTTTCTTCGAGGCCGAAGGGTCGGTGCGTCGCGCGCTCTCTGTCATCAAGAAACGCGGCGGCAGGCACGAGGACACGATCCGCGAGTTCTGGATCGATGGCGGGCTGCATATCGGCGAACCGCTGGCGGAATTCCAGGGTGTTCTGCGTGGCACGCCCTTTTATCCCGGGGATCGCGCGCCTGCTCGTCCGGCGCGTGACGAATGACGGTTTCCCCCGAGCGGCCTCTCCGCGCGTTGGTGCTGGCTCCCAGGGGGCGCGATGCCGCGGTGGCATCTTCCCTGATCGAGCCGACGGGCGTTTCGTGCATTGTCTGCCCGAGACTGGCGGCCGTGGTCGATTTCCTGGACGACAATATCGCCTTCCTCCTGATCACGGAGGAAGCGATCCGGGGCGCAGACCTCAAGCCTCTCGGCGCCTGGCTCGCCAACCAGCCGCCCTGGTCCGACCTGCCGTTCCTTCTAGTGACCGACCATGGCGGCGGGCCGGAGCGCAATCCGATCGCCTCACGCTGGCTGGAGACGCTGGGCAACGTGTCCTTCATCGAGCGCCCCTTCCACCCCACGACTCTCGTCAGTGTCGCACGGGCCGCCGTCAAGGGCCGGCGGCGACAGCACGAAACGCGTCGGCTGCTCGCCCACCTGCGAGAGAGCGACGAGCGGCTGCGCACCGCACTACACGCAGGTCGGTTGACTGCCTGGGAGTTCGACTTCGCCACGTCGCGGCTTACGGTGTCGGACGAGGGAAGATCGATCCTCGGCCTCAGCGGCCTACAGGAGATCGGGCTCGACGAGCTGCTGCAGGGCATTGCGCCGGACGACCGGACCCAGGTGATTCAGGCGCTGGGCCGCAGCGTTGCGACCGGTGAAGATTTTGCCACCGATCTTCGCTTCGGACGACCTGACGGCGCTCTCCTTTGGCTCGAAGTTCGCGCGCGCCTGGTCCGCGATGGGACGGGATCGCCGCGACGTTTCGTCGGCCTCGCCTCCGACATCACCGCGCGCAAATCGGCGGAGATGGCGCTTCAGGACATGAACGAACAACTCGAGAAGCGTGTCGAGGAGCGGACGGCGCAGCTGCGGAGCGCACATGACGAACTTCTCGCCGAGATCGCCGAGCGCGAGCGGACCGAGGCGCAACTCCGCCAGATGCAGAAGCTGGAGTCGATCGGCCAGCTTACCGGCGGTGTTGCGCACGATTTCAACAACCTGCTGACGGCGGTGATCGGCAATCTCGAACTGCTGCGCAAACGCGTGCCGGCGAACCCGTCCAGCGAACGGCTGATCGACGGTGCGATGCAGGGCGCGCAGCGGGGCGCAGCCTTGACGCAGCGACTGTTGGCCTTCGCGCGTCATCAGGCGCTGGATGCCCGGCCGGTCGACCTCGGCGAACTGGTGCGAGGAATGGACGACCTGCTGCATCGCTCGCTCGGTCCCTCGGTCACGATGATTCAGGATCTGCCGGCCGGGATTCCACCGGCCCATGTCGATGCCAACCAGGTGGAGCTCGCGCTGCTCAACCTTGCGGTCAACAGCCGGGACGCGATGCCGGAAGGCGGCACCCTGACCTTGGCGCTCGATCTCGCGGAGACCGATGCCGCGAGCGATCTCGCGGCGGGCCGTTATGTGCGGCTCACCGTATCCGATACCGGGGCGGGCATGGACAGCGAGACGCTCCGCAAGGCCATCGAGCCGTTCTTCTCCACCAAAGACGTGGGCAAGGGGACGGGGCTTGGCCTGTCGATGATCCACGGCCTGGCCCAACAGCTCAAAGGCGCTCTCCGCCTGTTCAGTACGCCCGGCCAGGGCACGCGGGCGGAGCTCTGGCTGCCCGTCGCCCGCGGGGCCGCGCATGTCGCCGCTCCCGAACCTCCTGCCGAAGAGTCAGACGAGAAGCGCCGGGCGACGCTGCTTTTC
Source organism: Reyranella sp. (assembly GCF_965249915.1). GTDB lineage: Bacteria > Pseudomonadota > Alphaproteobacteria > Reyranellales > Reyranellaceae > Reyranella. The sequence continues at coordinate 4,767,443 of NZ_OZ252257.1, read as the reverse complement.
GTCGACGACGATTTTCTCATTGGCCTCAGCACGACATCGCTCCTCGAGGATCTCGGGCACACGGTCGTGAAGGCCTCGTCGGGGCCGGAGGCCCTCGAAGTCCTGCGCTCCGGCGGCCCCATCGACCTCATGATCACGGACTACGCGATGCCGGGCATGACCGGTCTCGAACTGGCCGAGCAAGCCCGCGCGCTGCGCCCCGACCTTCCGATCCTGCTCGCCACCGGCTATGCCGACCTGCCGACACGTCCCAAGTTCGCCCTGCCGCGCCTCAGCAAGCCCTATCAGCAGCAGCAACTCGCCGAACAGATTCAGAACCTTCTCGGCTGAGTCATCGGAAGAGGAACGGGATCACCCGTCGCACACGCTCGTCGCGCAGCCAGAGGCCGCCCCAGACCAGGATACCGAGATAGAGACCGAAGAGTGTGTGGCTGAACAGCGGGCTTCCGATCCGCAGGTGGGTTGCGATGGCGCCGCCGAACAGCCCGGTCAGCAGGATCGCGCCCAGCAGTGCCGTCCGCGGCCAGGCGTAAAGCGCCGTGCAGGCGAGCGTAACGATGCCCAGGAAGCGGGCAAAGGAATCGGTCGTGGGATAGCCGAGCTCCTTCATCGTGGCGGTGACGATCTCGAGGGGCGGCAGTTTGATCAACCCGTCGAAGAGCAGGAACAGGATGGCCAGGCCACTGAGGAGGCGGCCCGCCCACAGGGCTTGGGTCGAGACCATGCTCGTTCAGCTCTTCTTCGGGGACATGCCCATCGACCACAGGACGCCGAAGGGATCGCGGAACTGGCCGTAGCGGTCGCCCCAGAACATGTCCTGGACGGGCAGCACGACCTTGCCGCCGGCCTTCACGGCCTTGTCGAAAGCGGCATCCACGTCATCCACCTGGAGATGCAGGATGAAGGCCGCGGGCTTCTCCAGAGGCGCGCCGTGCTCGGGGAAGGCATCGGCCAGCATAAGCGACCCGCCGTTGATCACCAGATGGATGTGCATGTAGCGGCCCTTGTCGTCGGGCGGCATCCGCATGACTTCGGTGGCGCCGAGCGCCTTGGCGTAGAAGTCCGCCGCCTGGGCGGCATTGCTGACGGAAAGATAGGGGCAGGGGCCACCGAGGACGGGCGGCTGAGCGACGGGAGTCATGACGGTCTCCTTGGCTGATGTCATGTCCACAGGACGAACGGCCGATCCGGAGTCCGACATTGCCGCCTGGAATTTTCTAGAGGGACAGCCGGTCCAGATGCTGGCGGATGTGCGCCGCCTCGGCGGGGGTGTTGGCGAGCGCGATGGCGCGGCCGAACGCCTCGCGGGCTTCCTGGGGGCGCTCGAGCTGCTGCAGCAGCGCGCCCTTCACGCCATGGAAATAGAAATAGCCCTGCAGCCGTGCGCCCAGCGGTTCGATCATCGCGAGGGCGGCTTCCGGCCCGCGGACCTTCGAGACCGCCACCGCTCGATTGAGCGTCACGACGGGCGACGGCTGCAGGCGCTCGAGGTTGGCGTAGAGCAGGTCGATCTGTGCCCAGTCCGTGTCCGCGGCGCGGGGCGCCCGGGCATGCAGCGCGGCAATGGCCGCCTGGACCTGATAGGGACCGGGCCGCCGGTGGCGCATCGCCTTGTCGATCAGGGCCAGACCCTCGGCGATGCGTGGCCGGCTCCACAGGCTGCGATCCTGGTCCTCGAGCAGGACGATGTTGCCGTCCCCGTCGAAGCGGGCCTTGGCCCGCGCGCGCTGCAGCAGCATCAGCGCCGTGAGGCCCATGATCTCGGGCTCGGTCGGGAACAGGCGCAACAGCAGCCGGACCAGCCAGATCGCCTCTTCGGCCAGCGGCTTGCGGGCCTCGGCCTCGCGGCTGTTGCTCGACGAATATCCTTCGTTGAACAGCAGATAGATCATCGCTGCCACGGCGGCGAGACGCTCTGCGCGCTCGGGCGCTCCGGGTGTCTCGAAGGCGACGCTGGCATTGCCGATACGGGCCTTGGCCCGCGTGATGCGCTGCTCCATGGCGGCTTCGCTCACCAGGAAAGCCTGGGCGATCTGCTTCACCGACAGGCCGCAGACGATGCGCAGGGCCAGCGCGATCTGCTGGGTCGCGGGCAGATCCGGATGACAGCAGATGAACAGCAGCCGGAGGATGTCGTCCTTGTAGTGCTCGCCGTCGAGCCGATCGGCCAGCGAAGTCTCGGCGTCGTCGAGGTCCGACAGCACCGCCTCGTCCGGCAGTTCCGTCTGCCTGGCCTGCCGGCGGACCTGATCCATCGCGGCGTTGCGGCCGACCAGGATCAGCCAGGCGGCGGCATCGCGCGGCGGGCCGTTTTGCGGCCACGTCTTCAGCGCGCGCAGGCAGGCTTCCTGGAAGGCTTCCTCGGCGGTATCGAGATTCCGGAAATATCGCAGCAGCGCCCCCATCACCTGGGGGCGGGCCGCGCCCAGAACCGGATCGATCCAGCCGAGATCGTTCATGTTGCCGGCTTCTTCTCATCGGGAAGCTGGCTGGGGTGGAACTCGGCGACCGGCCGGATCTCGTAGCTGCCGGTGCCCGGATTGGCCCTGGCCAGCTCCTTCGCGGTGTCGAGAGCCTCCTCCAGCGAGGCGCAGTCGATGACGTAGAAGCCGAGCAGCTGCTCCTTGGTCTCCGCGAAGGGACCGTCGATCACCATGTCCTCGCGCCCCTTGCGCAGCGTGGTGGCCGCGGTCGTCGGCAGGAGACGGGCAACCGGGCCCAGACGCCCCTGCCGGGCGAGCTTGTCGTTGACGGCGTAGAGCTTCGTCATCGTCTCGTCGTGGTATTCCTTCGACCACGAACCGATGGCTTCCTCGGAATTGTAGCAGAGGATGGCGTAGAGCATGGATGTTCGGCTCCTGTTGGACGGAGGACGTGGGAACGGCCCTCTTGCCGACAGCCCAGGCCGATTTATTTCAGCTCATTCGGCGTCGGAAGAGACGGGAGTCTCGAAGGGCGTGCCGGCCTTGAGGATTCGATAACGGCCATCCTGGATCTGTGCACCGGCCACGATGCCGGTGCGCGCACTGCCGCCGTCGAGACCCAGGCGGTCGCCCTCGAAGAGATGCGGATCTTCCATCCCGCTGATCGCCGTGTGCTTGTCGGGGGGCGTGTGACCATGCACCACCAGCGTGCCGCCGAAGCCCTGCTTCCAGTCGAGGAAGCCATGGTTGATCCAGGCCCAGCGCGCTTCGGTGAAGATCAACCAGGGGCGGGCGAGGAACTCGTCCTCGTCGGCATGGGGATCGAGGCCGCCGTGGACGAACACCGTGTTGCCGAGCCGCACGTGCGAGCGCATGCCCTGCAGGCGGTGCACCACTGTCTCGCCGAGCGCCTCGCGGAGCAGTGCTTGATCGGCGTGGGCCGCCGATCGGCCGGCGCGGGCCGCCATCTCGTCGAGGAGAATATGGCCGCCCATGCGTTTGCTGAGCCACATCGTCTCGGCCTTGTGCGCGTGCGGTCCGCCCACGACCGTGAGCATCATCATGATCTCGTGATTGCCCATCAGCCGGTCGACATGGTCGACGCCGTGCGCCTCCTCGGAGCGGGCCCACAGTTCGAGGACACCGGCGCTGTCGGGGCCGCGGTTGATCATGTCGCCCAGATAGATCAGCCGGCGCCTGCCCTGGGCTTCGCCGGCCAGTCCGGCAATGGATTTCAGGAGCGCAGCGAGTTCCGCCGCGCAGCCATGGACGTCGCCGATGGCGAACACCGTCTCGCCCTTTAGATCAAAGGGGGCAGGCTTCCACTCGGAGACGGTGACGGGCAGGTCGGTCATGGGACCATGCTAGCCCTATCCGGTTTGGCGCTCCACAGCCGCCGGCTCGCGGTCGAACTCCTGCTTGATCCCTCGATTGAGGTCGTACTTGAGCTGTACGGCCGATTCCCGCTGCGTCCACACCTGTGCAGCCAATGTGTACTTGTCGGACTCGAGCGTATCGATGCCGATCGCCGAGACCTTCAGAACCCTTGCGTCCCGCTCGATGGTCCCGCGAAGGCGCGAGATCGAGGTGTCGATGTCTTCGTTGGCAGGCCGCGGAACGCGGAACTCGAGACGTGCGGTGTCATTGCGCGTCGGTACCTTCAGGATCTCTCCCCACAACTTGCCGTTGGGAATGATGATGCGGGTGTTGTCGTCCCCATCGATCTCCGTGAAGAACAGGTTGATCTCGCGCGCGACGCCCGTCACGCCCCCGGTCTCGACGCGGTCGCCGATATGGAAGGGCCGGAACACCACCAGCATGATGCCGGCCGCGAGGTTGCTCAACGTTCCCTGGAGCGCCAGGCCGATGGCGATACCGAGCGCGCCGAGGACGGCGACGAAGCTCGTCGTGGCGATGCCGAACGTCGTCAGCACGGCGACGAAAGTGAAGACAAGAACGGTGTAGCGGACGGCATTGCCGATGAAGAGCGCGACCGTCCGGTCGATCCGGGGCGATTTCTGGCAGAGCCGCACGACGGCCGTGTAGAGAAGGCGCGATGTCATCCAGCCGGCGCACAGGATGATGACGGCGCCGATGATGCGAAGTCCATAGGTGGTGACCAGGGCCACCAGTACGTTTGCGGCGTTATTCCACTGTTGCTCGATGCCCATGGCACGGCAAACGCCCGGCGGGTTGCCGGGGTTGCCTCCGGTCGACCGTACGCGGCTTAACGGGCGTCGTTCTCGCGAATGAAGGTGCGCACGCGCGGCATGATCTGTTCGCGCCACTTGCGGCCGTTGAAGATGCCGTAATGGCCGACCCGCGGCTGTTCCCAGTGCACGTGACGTGCGCCGGGAATGTTGGGTGTCAGCGCATGCGCCGCCTTGGTCTGGCCGACGCCCGAAATGTCGTCCAGCTCGCCTTCCACCGTCATCAGGGCGGTCTCGATGAACGAGGGATCGATCTTGCGGCCGCGGCTCACCCACTCGCCGCGCGGCAGCAGGTGCTCCTTGAACACGACCTCGATGGTCTGGAGATAGAACTCGGCGCTGAGGTCCATCACGGCGAGATATTCGTCGTAGAAGGCGCGGTGAGCGCCTGCCGGATCGTCGTCGCCTTTCACCAGATGCTCGAATTGGCGCATGTGTGCGTTCACATGGCGGTCGAGATTCATGCTGATGAAAGAGGTTAGCTGCAGGAAGCCCGGATAGACGCGGCGCAGCGCGCCCGGATAGTTGAGCGGCACCGTCGAGATGACGTTCTGGCGGAACCACATCATCGAGTTGCGCATGGCGAGGTCGTTGGGGACCGTCGGGCTCACGCGGGTATCGATCGGGCCGCCCATCAGGGTGAGCGACTTGGGCTGGCGCGGCTCCTTGGCCTCCGCCATCAGCGCGGCGGCGGCCAGCACCGGCACCGACGGCTGGCAGACGGCGATGACGTGGACGTCCGGGCCGAGATAGCGGCAGAACTCGGCCACGTAGTCGATATAGTCGTCGAGGTCGAAGTTGCCCTGGCTGAGCGGCACTTCGCGCGCGTCGATCCAGTCGGTGATGTGAACGTCGTGGTCGGGCAGCAGCGCCTCGACCGTTCCGCGCAGCAGGGTGGCGTAGTGGCCGCTCATCGGCGCCACGACCAGGACCTTGGGATCGCGACGGGTAGTGTCGCGATGGAAGTGCAGCAGCTGGCAGAACGGCTTGCGCAGCAGGATCTCTTCGTTGACCGCGACGGTGTCGTCGCCGACCACCGTCGTCTTCAATCCGAACGCCGGCTTGCCGTAATTCTGGGTGAGGCGCGTCATGATCTCCGCACCCGCGGCGATCGACTTGCCGAACCAGGTCTCAGCCCACGGATTGTAGGGGCTGGAATAGACCTGCTCGAGGGCGCTGGCCCACATCCGCAGGGGGACGGAGAGCTGGCGCTGGAATTCGTAGGCTTGATAAAGCATGGGGCGCGGATTGTACGCCCCGCGCCGGCCATGTCACGTCCATATTGCGACGCAACAATTGTGAAAATTCAATGACTTAGAGAAGGCGCCCCACGGCATTGGCGATCGTCTCGGCCTTGGCGTCATGGGTGAAGTGGGTGACGAAGCGGCCGTTGCGGTCGAGCAGGTAGACGATCGAGGAGTGGTCCATGAGGTAGGGCGACCCCTCCTTGCCGGGCACCTTCTGGTAGTAGACGCGATAGGCCTTGGCCACGTCGGCGATCTGCTGCGGCGTTCCCGTGAGGCCGATGATCCCCGGCCCGAAGTTCGGGACATAGCCTTTCAGCAGTTCCGGCGTGTCGCGCTCGGGGTCGACGGTGATGAAGACGAGGTTCACCTTCTTGGCGGCGTCCGGTCCCAGCTTCTCGACTGCCGTTTCCATCAGCAGCAACGAGGTCGGGCAGACGTCGGGACAATAGGTGAAGCCGAAATAGATCAGCGTCGGCTTGCCCTTGAGCTGATCGCTCGAGAACGGCCGGCCATCCTGGTCGACGAGCTTGAACGGCCCGCCGATCGACGGTTTGCCGCCCTGCGTGGCATCCCAGCCGATCCAGCCGGCGGCGACGACGAGCGCCGCGATCCAGACGCCGAGCAGCGCCTTCATGGTGCGTGACATGGCGTGAACATGGGCTGCACGCGGCGGCTCGACAAGCCGGACGCCTCGTCGCACAACCTCTCTGCCTGTGCGTTAGACCGAGAGGGAAAGTACGATGTTCTACGATGCCGCCAAGCGCGACCACGGACTGCCGCAGGATCCGCTGAAGGCGCTGATCGTGCCGCGCCCCATCGGCTGGATCTCCACCATCGACGGCCAGGGCCGGGTCAATCTCGCGCCCTACAGCTTCTACAACGGCGTCGGCGAATTCCCGCCCATGGTCTATTTCGCCATCACCGGCACCTATGGCGACACGCCGACCAAGCACAGCCGCATGAACGCCGAGGAGACCGGCGAGTTCGTGGTCAACATGGTGACCGCGGAGATGAGCGAGAAGATGAACATCACCACCGCGATGGTGGCCTACGGCATCGACGAGATGAAGCTCGCCGGCCTGACACCGGAGCCCTGCCGCTTCGTGAAGCCGCCGCGGGTCAAGGAATCGCCGGTCGCCCTCGAGTGCAAGTACTGGAAGACGATCGAGCTGCCGGAAGAGCCGGGTCACGAGGCCAAGCGCGGCTCGATCGTGCTGGGCCAGGTGGTCGGCATCCACATCGACGACGCCATCCTGAAGGACGGCCGGGTCGACATCCTGTCGATGAAGCCGGTCGCGCGGCTGGGCTACAGCGAATACACGACGGTCGAAAACGTCTGGAAGATGCGCCGCCCGGACGATCCCCGGTTCCAGTGAGAGATCAGTAGAGCGAAAGGTCCTTCGCTTCGCTCAGGATGACAATATTGTTGTGCTTTGCGCAGTGCGCCGTTGCAGAAAACGTTGTCATCGCGGGCGGGGTAGCCCCGCCCTGAAGCGAAGCCAAGGACCTTTGCTGCGGTATCAATAACCCGCGACGACCGGTGCCACTGACTGCGCCATCGCCAGCACGCGCTTGTCGGCCATGGCCTCGCCCATCAGCATGAAGCCGACGGGCAGTTCCCCGGCAGCATGGCAGGGCAGGCTGATGGCGCAGCGGTCGAGGAAGTTGCCGACCGTGGTGTTGCGCAGCAGCAGCAGGTTCTTCTTCGTGAAGCCCTCGGGTGTCGACACTTCCTCGATGGTCGGCGCCACGATGGCGCAGGTCGGCATGATCACCGCGTCGTAGTTCGAGGTGATCGCCGAGACGCGACGGCAGAGGTCGGCGCGCTTCGCCAGCAGTTCGATGTAATCGGCTGCGCTCATGTCCTTGCCGCGCATGATACGGGGATGGACGAACGGGTCGTAATCCGCGCCGCGCCGCGCGATCAGCTCCTTGTGCCAGGCATAGGCCTCGGACGCGGCGAAGCCGCCCTTGGCGTTGATGGCCGGCAGTTCGTTCAACTCGGCGAGGTCGATCTGTTCGATCTTTACGCCCTTGGCCGCCAGCGCCTTGCAGGCACGCTCGAAGGGCTTGGCGACGGTCGCATCGAGATCGTCCATCACGAAATGCTTCGGGATGGCGAAGCGCAGTCCGGCGAGCGGCGCCGCGTCGGGCACCGAGATTGGTTCCGAGGCGAAGACGGAGTCGACGATGGCGCAGTCCTCGACCGAGTTGGCGAGCGGGCCGATCGAATCGAGCGAGGTCGAGAGCGGGATGACGCCGTCGATCGGCACGCGGCGCGCCGTCGGCTTGAAGCCCACCAGGCCGCAGACCGCGGCGGGAATGCGCACCGAGCCGCCGGTGTCGGTGCCCAGTGCCGCGACGGCCATGCGGTCGGCCACCGAGACGGCGGCGCCGGCCGAGGATCCGCCCGGCACGCGCGTGCGGTCGGCCGGATTGCCCGGCGTGCCGTAGTGCGGATTGAAGCCGACGCCCGAGAAGGCGAACTCGCTCATGTTGGTGCTGCCGACGATCACCGCGCCAGCGGCGCGCAGGCGCGCCACCACCGGTGCATCCGCCGTGGCGGGCTTGGCGTCGTCGAGCGCCTTCGAGCCCGAAAGAGTCGTCTCGCCCGCGACGTCGCAGAGGTTCTTGATCGAGACCGGGATGCCGGCCAGGGCTGAGGGCACGAGGCCCGCCTTGCGCAGGCCGTCGCTCGCGTCGGCCGCGGCCAGTGCCTGGTCCTTCCAGACCTTGATGAAGGCGCGCTTGCCTTCGCCCTTGGGGTCTTCGATTCGCGCCAGCGCCTCTTCGGTGAGCTGGCGCGATGTGGTGCGGCCGGCGGCCAGGTCCGCGGCGAGTTGGGTGATCGTCGGGTTGGCCATCGGGATCCTTACTTGCCGCGGTGCTTCACGAGATCGTCGACGACCATCGGGTCGGCGAGCGTGGACGTGTCGCCTAGGTTGCTGAAATCGTTCTCGGCGATCTTGCGCAGGATACGGCGCATGATCTTGCCAGAGCGGGTCTTGGGCAGGCCGGGCGCCCACTGGATCACGTCAGGCGTGGCGATCGGGCCGATCTCCTTGCGCACCCAGGCGACCAGTTCCTTGCGCAGCTCGTCGGAGGGCTGCTGGCCGGCCTTCAGGGTGACGTAGGCGTAGATGCCCTGGCCCTTGATGTCGTGCGGGAAGCCCACCACGGCGGCCTCGGCCACCTTGGTATTGGCGACCAGCGCGCTTTCCACCTCGGCGGTGCCGATGCGATGGCCCGAGACGTTGATCACGTCGTCGACCCGGCCGGTGATCCAGTAGTAGCCGTCCTCGTCGCGGCGCGCGCCGTCGCCGGTGAAGTACTTGCCCGGATAGGTCTTGAAGTAGGTCTCGATGAAACGCTGGTGATCGCCATAGACCGAGCGCATCTGGCCGGGCCACGAGTTGATCAGGCAGAGATTACCGGTGCAGGGGCCTTGCAGTTCGTTGCCATCGGCATCGACCATCACCGGCTGCACGCCGAAGAAGGGCAAGGTCGCCGAGCCGGGCTTCAGCGCCGTGGCGCCGGGCAGCGGCGTGATCAGGATGCCGCCGGTCTCGGTCTGCCACCAGGTGTCGACGATCGGGCAGCGGTCGTCTCCGACCACGCGGTGGTACCACAGCCAGGCTTCGGGATTGATCGGCTCGCCGACCGAACCCAGCAGGCGCAGGCTCGCGCGTGAGGTCTTCTTCACCGGGGCCTCGCCCTCGCGCATCAGCGCGCGGATCGCGGTGGGCGCGGTGTAGAAGATGTTCACCTGGTGCTTGTCGATCACCTGCCAGAAGCGGCTGGAATCGGGATAGTTGGGCACGCCCTCGAACATCAGGGTGGTGGCGCCGTTGGCCAGCGGCCCGTAGAGGATGTAGCTGTGGCCGGTGACCCAGCCCACGTCGGCGGTGCACCAGTAGACGTCGCCGTCGTGATAATCGAACACGTACTGGTGGGTCATCGACGCATAGACGATGTAGCCGCCGGTCGTGTGCAGCACGCCCTTCGGCTTGCCGGTCGAGCCCGACGTATAGAGGATGAACAGCGGATCCTCGGCGCCCATCGGTTCGGGCGCGCACTCGGCCGGCACCTTCGCCGCGATCTCGTGCCACCAGACGTCGCGGCCGGCGTCCCAGGCGACCTTGCCGCCGGTATGCTTCACCACCAGCACCTTCTTCACGCCGGGCGCCTTCTTCAGCGCCTCGTCGCAATTGGCCTTGAGCGGCACGTGCTTGCCGGCGCGCAGCCCTTCGTCGGCGGTGACGACGACGTTGCTGTCGCAATCGACCAGGCGGTTGGCGAGGCTGTCGGGCGAGAAGCCGCCGAATACGACTGAATGGATGGCGCCGATGCGCGTGCAGGCCAGCATCGCGTAGGCCGCCTCGGGGATCATCGGCAGATAGATGGTGACGCGGTCGCCCTTCCTGACGCCGAGCTCCTTCAGCGCATTCGCCATGCGGCAGACTTCGTCGTGCAGCTTGCGATAGGTGATCTTCTCGGATTTCGAGGGATCGTCGCCTTCCCAGATGATGGCGGTCTGGTCGGCGCGCTTGGCGAGGTGACGGTCGATGCAATTGGCCGAGACGTTCAGCACGCCGTCGTGGAACCAGCGGATGCGGACGTCGCCGTTGTAGTCGACGTCGCGCACGGCCGCCGGGCTGTAGGGCTTGATCCAGTCGATCCTCTTGCCGTGCTCTTCCCAGAACCGGGCGGCATCCTTGGTCGAGGCCTCGTACATCGCCTCGTACTTGGGCTTGTCGACATAGGCGCGCTTGGCCCAGTCCGCGCTGACGGCGATCACTTCATCGGCCATGGCTTTCCTCCGGCTTCGGCTTTGTGCCTTGAATTACCTGCGTTCTAGCCCGCTGCCGCGGGGCTCGGCAATTCGACTTTGGGCGTCACTCGCTGAACCAGGTCGTGAAGTCCTGGATCGGCGCGCGATCGGTGATCAGGCTGTTGGGCACCACGTCGGGATCGGCATAGCCCATCGCGAGGCCGCAGATCACGGTCTGGTCCTCGGGAATGTTGAGCTCGCGGCGCACGACGTGCTGGTAGCGGCTGAAGGCGGCCTGCGGGCAGGTGTGCAGACCCTTCTCGCGCGCCAGCAGCATGAGCTGGTCGAGGAAAATGCCGCAGTCGATCCACTGGCCGTTGCCCATGCGCTTCTCGACGCAGAGGATCATGCCGACCGGCGCGTCGAAGAACTCGTAGTTCTTGCGGAACTGCTTCATCATCCCGGCGGCATCGCCGCGCGGCACGCCGAGCAGGGTGTAGAGCTGCTTGCCGACCAGCTTGCGGCGCGCGTCGTAGACCGGCGTCATTTCCTGCGGGTAGACATTGTACTCCGCGCCCGGGCCGTTATCGCCGGCGTCCATTGCCGACAGGATCGCTGCCGAGAGGCGCTTCCGCGCCGCGCCCATGGTCACATAGAGCTTCCAGGGCTGCAGGTTGCCGTTCGACGCCGAGCGGTTGGCGTTCTCGATGATCCATTCGAGGTCGGCCTTGGCCACGGGATCCGGCTTGAAGACGCGCATGGAGCGGCGGGAGTTGACGGCTTCTGACACGCGCATGGACGGCTAGCTCCGGGTGAGATGGCGACGCAGGAAGTCGAACAGCGTGCGCCGCGCGGCGGCGTTCTGCTGCTCGGTGAAATAGTGGGTGGCGCCGGGGATCACGACGGCCTCGGCTTCCTTGCCGTGCGCGACCAGCGCCGCGGCCATGGCGAGCGACTGCTCGACCGGCACGTTCTCGTCGCGATCGCCGTGCAGCAGCAGGACCGGCGCATCGATCTGCGCCACCCGCAGGATCGGCGAGCGCACGGGCAGGCCTTCGGGACCGCATAGATCGTCGAGATAATCGCGCATGTAGGGATTGGCCTCGCGCCATCGCGCCAGATCCGTCGGCGCGAAGAAGGCGGCGACGGCACGGATCGGCGGCTTGTGGGCGGCGGCGAGCAACGCCACCTGTCCGCCCATCGAGGCGCCGACCAGCGCGATGCGGTCGCGATCCACCAGCGGGCGCTTGGCCAGCCAGTCGATCGCCGCCAGCACATCGAGCGGCTGGCGCAGGCCCTGGTCGTTCTCGCCCTCCGAACCCAGCCAGCCGCGCAGCGACAGCGCGAGGGCGGCATAGCCGTTGGCCGCGGCGGCGCGCGCCAGGCCCACCATGTTGTGGGCGTGGCCGGCAAAACCGTGCAGCAGGATCAGCGCCGGATAGGGCGGCTGACCGGCAACCGGCTTGAAGAAATAGCCGCCCAGGCTGACGCCGTGGCCGGGCACGCGCACCTGCTCGGCGTCGGGAACATCGGGCAGGTCATCCCAGCGGTGCATGACCTCGATGGGAACGCCGTCGGGGTCGCGGAAGCCCACCGAGTAGTAGCCGGGGGCGAGATAGTCGAGTTCCTGCGGCGGCTGGATGATCTCCGCGCCGGCATCGCGCAGCTCGGCGAACACCTGGTCCACCTGGCCGCGGCTCTCGGCCGACACGGCAAGCCACAGGGCGCCCGGGCCGTAGGAAATGCCGTCCTTGGCCTGGCGCATCACGAAATGATCGTAGCCGCGCGACCACATCACCCGGTCGGGGCTGGCCCAGACGCGATGGAAGCCGAGCATCGGCAGCCACAGGCGGTGGAAGGCGACGGAGCGGGCGAGGTCGCTCACCTCGATGGCCGCGCCGGCGAAGGAAGAACGCGGTCGCATCAGTTCGGCTCCAGGCCCAGGGCCAGCAGCTCGTCGCGCCGCAGATGCTGCTCGCCCGCCAGGAAGAACTCATCGAGCTGCGGCGGCTTCACGGCGGTGCCGGCCAGCATCGCATGCGCCTGGCCGCGATGATGGGTCTGGTGCTGGAAGAGATGTTCCAGGATCGAGATCACGCTCGAGGGCGGCGGCGTTCGGTTGGGCCGGGGCAGCGACAGGCCCTCGGCGAGGCTCGCCTCGGTCTGGCGCTCGCAGAAGGCCAGCAGCCGGCGGTCGCTGGCGATCTGGGCGGCGTAGAGCGACGCGGCGTCCGGAAAGTCGGGGATGGGGTCGTGATAGCGCTGCAGCACCGTCGGATCGCGGTGCAGCGCGTCGATGTAATAGACATCGACCCAGAGGATGTGGTTCAGCGTGGCGCGCAGCGAGGGGAAGAAGCTGGTGCGCGGGGCGGCGAACTCTTCCGGCGTCAACGCCTTGCAGGCATTGAGCAGCCGGTGGTTCGCCCAGATGTTGTTGCGGGCCATGGCGACGGCATGGCCTGGCAGCCCCGTCGCCATGGGTCCCGTGTCCTTCGGCGTCAGGCCGCGTGGGCCAGGTTGCGCAGCACGTAATGCAGCACGCCACCGTTCTTGAAGTAGCCGACCTCTTCCGCGGTATCGATGCGGCAGGTCAGCATGATCGTCTCCGACGCGCCGTCGGGGCGATGGATGGTCAGCGGCACGTCCATGCCGGGCTTCAGCTCGCCGTCGATGCCGCTCACGTCGTAGGTCTCGCGGCCGGTCAGGTTCAGCGTCTTGCGCGTCATGCCGTCCTTGAACTGCAGCGGCAGGACGCCCATGCCGACCAGGTTCGAGCGATGGATGCGCTCGAAGGTCTCGCAGACCACAGCCTTGACGCCCAGCAGGTTGACGCCCTTGGCCGCCCAGTCGCGCGAGGAGCCGGTGCCGTATTCCTTGCCGGCGATCAGGACCTGCGGCGTGTGCTCCTTCTTGTAGCGCATCGCCACGTCGTAGATCGGCTCGGGCTGGTCGGTCGTGTAGTGGTGCGTGTAGCCACCCTCGATGCCAGGGACCATCTCGTTCTTCAGCCGGATGTTGGCGAAGGTGCCGCGCATCATCACCTCGTGATTGCCGCGGCGCGTGCCGTACTGGTTGAAGTCCTTGGCCTCGACGCCTTCCTCCATCAGGTACTTGCCGGCGGGGCTGTCCTTGCGGATCGAGCCGGCGGGCGAGATGTGGTCGGTGGTGATCGAATCGCCGAACTGGCCGAGCGGACGGGCGCCCGTGATGTTGGTCAGGGCCGCCGGGGTCTTGCCCATGCCCTCGAAGTAGGGCGGGTTGCGCACATAGGTCGACTTGTCGTCCCAGGCGTAGGTCATGCTCGGCTTGGTCTTGATGCCGCGCCAGAACCGGTCGCCCTCGAAGACATTGGCGTAGCGCTTCTTGAAGGCCTTGGCCGTCACGAACTTGTCGACGGTCTTGGAGACCTCCAGGTTGGAAGGCCAGAGGTCCTTCAGATAGACCGGCTTGCCGCCCTTGCCGATGCCGATCGGGTCCTTGGTGATGTCGATCTTCATCGAGCCGGCCAGCGCATAGATGACGACCAGCATCGGCGAAGCGAGGTAGTTGGCGCGGGTCAGCGGATTGACGCGGCCTTCGAAGTTGCGGTTGCCCGAGAGGACCGAGCTGACGACCAGGTCGCCGTCGCCGATCGCCTTGGTGACCGGGTCGGGCAGCGGGCCGGAATTGCCGATGCAGCTCGTGCAGCCGTAGCCGACGAGATTGAAGCCGATCTTGTTCAGGTCCTTCTGCAGGCCCGAGGCTTCGAAGTATTCGGTCACGACCTGCGAGCCCGGCGCCAGCGAGGTCTTCACCCAGGGCTTGACCTTGAGGCCGAGCTTCACCGCGTTGCGCGCGATCAGGCCGGCGCCCAGCATGACGTAGGGGTTCGAGGTGTTGGTGCAGGAGGTGATGGCCGCGATCACCACGTCGCCGTGGCCGAGGTCATAATCGGTGCCCTCGCACTTGATGCGCTTGCCGTCGTCCTTGCGGTCGAATTCCTTCTCCATGTTCGCGACGAACTGGTGCGCGGCTTCCGTGAGCGGCACGCGATCCTGCGGGCGCTTCGGGCCGGCGAGGCTCGGCACGACGTCGCCCAGGTCGAGCGACAGCGTGTCGGTGAAGACCGGTTCCGGCGACTTCTTGGAGCGCCACAGGCCCTGCTTCTTGGCATAGGCCTCGACCAGCTTGGCGGCGGTGCCGCGGTTGGTGGTCTTGAGGTAGCCCAGCGTGATGTCGTCGACCGGGAAGAAGCCGCAGGTCGCGCCGTACTCGGGCGCCATGTTGGCAATAGTCGCGCGGTTGGCCAGCGGCAGGTCCGCCAGGCCGTCGCCGTAGAATTCGACGAACTTGTTCACCACGCCCTTCTTGCGCAGCATCTGCGTGACGGTGAGCACCAGGTCGGTCGCGGTCGCGCCTTCCTTGAGCTTGCCGGTGAGCTTGAAGCCCACGACGTCGGGAATGACCATCGGCTGCGGCTGGCCGAGCATGGCGGCCTCGGCCTCGATGCCGCCGACGCCCCAGCCCAGCACGGCCAGGCCATTCACCATCGTGGTGTGCGAATCGGTGCCGACCAGCGTGTCGGGATAGGCGATCGTCTCCTTGCCTTCCTTCTTGGTCCAGACCACCTGCGCCAGGTATTCGAGGTTCACCTGGTGGCAGATGCCGGTGCCCGGCGGCACGACGCGGAAATTGTCGAACGCCATCGCGCCCCAGCGCAGGAACTGGTAGCGCTCGAGGTTGCGTTCGTATTCCAGCTTCACGTTGGCGCCGAAGGCGCTCGCATTGCCGAAATTGTCGACGATCACCGAGTGGTCGATCACGAGGTCGACCGGGACCAGCGGGTTGATCTTCTTGGCGTCGCCGCCCAGCTTGCCCATGGCGTCGCGCATGGCGGCGAGATCGACCACGGCGGGGACGCCGGTGAAGTCCTGCATCAGCACGCGGGCCGGGCGGAAGTTGATTTCCTTGGTCGAGCGGCCGCCGTTCTTGAGCCATTCTCCGAACGCCGCGATGTCGGTCTTCTTGACGGTCGTGCCGTCCTCGTGACGCAACAGGTTTTCCATCAGGACGCGGAGCGAGAAGGGCAGGCGGGACAGGTCGCCGACCTCCTTCTCGACGGCCTTCAGGCTGAAATAGGTATAGCTGCGGCTACCGACCTTCAGTGTCTTGCGAGCCTTGAAGCTATTGGGATGGGCGGCGGCCATATCTTTACTCCTGGAAGGTCGGTTCTCTGCGGATGCTGGGCAAAATAGGGGCATGAACCCCTACAGGCAATCGGCGGATGCGGCTTTGCGGTCGTTGTGTCAGATTGGACGCATGCGACGTCAAATCGGTCACGTATTTGGGGTTCTTGCAGCGTTTCTCACCCTGTCGGGCGAGGCGGCGGCGCAGCGCAATGCGGTCGAATCCTGGGACCCCAGCGCCCGCGGCTTCTCATCCGGTGGGTCCTCCGCGCCTTCGCTCCCCGGTTCGACGGGCGGCAGCGGCGGGGCGACCCTCGAATCGCTTAACAAAATCCTGTCAGCGTCGCAGCTCTCGGCCTTCGACCGTTCGATCTATCTCAGCATCCGCGCCTTCCAGTTGAGCCGCCTCGGCCGCGAGGCCGACAGCCAGAAGGATATTGCCGAGATGGGCAAGGTGCTGCCGGGCGACTGGCAGGTCGTGCTTTCGAGCACGATGCCGGGCCTGGCAGGCGGCGGCGACCGGGCGGCGGCCTTGCGCACCCTGGACAGTGCGCTGCAGCGCAAGCCGGGCGATCCGTCCCTGACGATGGCCCAGGCCCAGGTCTACATGCAGATCGCCGACTTCTCGCGCGCTCTCGGCCTGCTCGATATCGCCCTGGCCGGCGCCCAGACTCCGGGCGAGCGGCGGTCGGCGCTCTTCTACCGTGGCCTGGCGGATTTCAATCTCGGCAACTACGCGCAGTCGGTGGACGATTTCGACGCCACGCTGGCGGGGCGTCCCGACTTCAAGTCGAAGCAGGCGCCGCTGCTGTGGCGCTATGCGGCCCAGGTCCGTGCCCGGCGCGATGCGCGCGCCACCCTTGCGCGTGACGTCGGGACGGAGAGCCTCGACGAGTGGCCCGGTCCGATCCTGCGCTTCCTGTTGGGCAAGGGCTCGGCCGGTGAACTCGAGGTCGCTGCCGAATCCGACGACGGAGCCAAGCGCAGCAACGGCAAGTGCCCGTCGGCTTTCTTCCTCGGCATGGACGCGGTGCGACGCGGCGACAAGCAGCGCGCCCGCGAACAGTTCCAGCTTGCCCAGGCCCGCTGTCCGACCGTGTCGGAGTTCAACTGGGCGGCCTCGAGCGAGCTGAAGCGGCTTTGACATAGCAGGCAGCCGGCGACTTCCTATCCGTCATCCCAAGCGCCGCGAAGGACCTCGCGCCAGCCCCGCAGTCCTTTGGTCGGTCCGTGGTGGGCTTTCACCCCAGCAGGGCCAGCGGCGATACGAAGCGCGTGATCTCTGACAGGAGCTGGGCCGGCTGCTGCAGGTGCGGGCTGTGGCCGCAGTCGGGCACCAGCCGCGTCTCGCAATAGCCGCCGACCTTGCCGGCAATGATGCCGAGCTGCAGTTCGGTGCCGTATTCGTCGTCCTCACCCTGGATCGCCTGCACCGGCACGAGCACGCCCGGCAGTCTGCCCTTGGCGTCCATCGGCTCGAAACCGGGCGAGACCCAGGCATCCGCCCAGAGGTGGAAGGCGCCGTCGACATCGGCATGATACTTCGCGAGCCTCTGGCGCAGGTCGCCGGAGGCGAAGGCCTCACGGGCCTGGGCGATCGCCTGGACACAGATCGGTTCGTTGATCGCGTGCGCGGCCAGGGTCACGACCGCCCGCAGCGGTTCGGGATCCGCCGCGGCGTAGTTCAGCGCGATCGTGCCGCCGTCGCTGTGGCCCACCAGCACGCAATCCTCGACGCCGAGCGCGGCCAGCAGGCGCGGCAGGACGAGGTCGGCCTCGATCTCCATGTAGCGGACACCGGGCGCGGCTGGCCACGGGCTCGACTGCCCATACCCGGTGCGGTCGTACACGATGCCGGCGCAGCGCGTGGCGTCGCACAGTCTCTGGGGGAAGTCGCGCCACATCTCGATGCAGCCCAGGCCTTCATGCAGGAAGACCAGCACCGTGCGGTCGAGCCCGTCGTCGCGTGCCGGCGTCAGGCGCCGCACCCGCAGACGCCGGTCGGCGAGGTCGATGAATTCATCTGTCGAGGACATCGACCTCTTTTCGGGGGCGCCCGGCGTGCGGTCAAGGCGCCGTCAGGCCGTGACCAGACCGGCTCGCGGCGTCGGCACCTTGAACTTGCGCCGGGAGAAGACGGCGATCGCGGCCGGCAGGACGGTGAGGAAGAGGAAGGGCGCCAGCAGGGTGCCGCCGACCACGACGATGGCGAGGGGCCGCTGGACCTGGCTGCCGATCGCCGTCGAGAAGGCGGCGGGCAGCAGCCCGACGGCGGCGGCGACGCAGGTCATCAGCACCGGCCGCATCTGCTGTTCGCAGGTCTCGCGCAATGCCTGTTCGCGCTCCACGCCGGTGGCGATCAGGCGGTTGAAGCAGCTCACCAGCATGATGCCGTTCATCGCCGCGATGCCGAACAGGGCCACGAAGCCGATGGCGGCCGAGATGCTGAACGACATGTCGGCAGCCCACAGGGCTAGGATGCCGCCGGACAGCGCCAGAGGCATGGCGGCGCCCGCCAGCAGCGTGTCGGTCAACGAGCCGAAGCTGACATAGAGCAGCAGCAGGATCAGGCCAATGGCGATCGGCACCGCGATCGCGAGGCGCGCAATGGCGCTCTCGAAGTTGACGAAATCGCCGGCCCAGTCGAGTCGGTAGCCGCTCGGCAGCGGCACCTGTTCGGACACTTTCTGCTGGGCTTCCAGCACCGCGCCGCCGAGATCGCGGCCGCGCACGCTGAACTTCACCGGGATGTAGCGCTCCTGCTGCTCGCGGTAGATGTAGAAGGCACCGGTGTCGAGCCTGACCGTGGCGACCTCGCTCAACGGGACCTGAATGACGCTGCCGTTGGGGCCGACGGCGCCGAGCGAGATGCGGCGGATCGAGTCCATGTCCTGGCGGTAGCGCGGTGCGAGGCGCACCAGCAGCGGGAAGCGACGGTCGCTGCCTTCCTCATAGAGATCGCCCGCCGCCTGCCCGCCGATCGCCGCCTGGATCGTGGCATTGATGTCGCCCGGCGAGAGGCCGTAGCGCGCCGCCTTGGCGCGATCGATGTCGATGCGGATGGTCGGCTGGCCGAGCAGGGGCGGCACCTGGATGTCGGTGATCCCGGGCACGCCCTCCAGCACGCGGCGGATGTCGACGGCGATCCTGCGCAGGGTGAGGAGGTCGGGGCCGGAGATCTTGATCGCGTTCTCCGCATCGATGCCCGAAGCCGCTTCCTGCACATTGTCCTGGATGTATTGCGAGAACGCGAACGTGACGCCGGGGAAGGCTTTGCGCAGCGCGTCGCTCATCTCGCTGATCAGCTCGGGCTTCTCCAGCCCCTTGCGCCATTTGCCGGCGGGCTTCAGGGGCACGAAGAACTCGGCATTCGAGAAGCCGTCGGGGTCGGTGCCATCGTCGGGCCGGCCGTGCTGCGAGATCACCGTCTCGACCTCGGGGAAGCTCTTCACGAGCTTGCGCATGCGGTTGACGTAGCCGTTGCCCTCGTCGAGCGAGACCGACGGCGGCAGGGCCGCACGCATCCAGATATTGCCTTCCTCGAGCTTGGGCAGGAACTCGAGGCCCACGGTGCTCGCCGCGACGCCGGCCGCAACCAGCACGCCCAGACCGACGGCCAGCATGGCGTGACGCCAGGCGAGCGCCAGCGAATAGGCCTGGCGATACAGGCGCCGGACTCCGCGGACGAGGAAGGTCTCGGTCTCGGAAACCTTCTCCGGCAGGAGCAGCGCGGCGAGCGCCGGCGACACGGTGAAGGTTGCGATCAGCCCGCCCGCCAGGGCGTAGGCATAGGTCTGTGCCATCGGGCCGAAGATGCGCCCCTCGACACCGGAGAGCGTGAACAGCGGCAGGAAGCCCGCGATGATGATGGTGGCGGAGAAGAAGATCGCCTTGGTCACTTCGCCCGAGGCTTCGTAGATCGTGAACAGTTTGCCGGTGAGGCCTTCCGGCTCCTCGCGCACCGATCGGGTGGCGCCGGCATGACCCGCTTCCGCGAGATGACGGAAGATGTTCTCGACCATGATGACGGTGGCATCGACGATGATGCCGAAGTCGATCGCGCCCATCGACAGAAGGTTCGCCGACTCGCCGTTGACCACGATGATGACGACCGCGAACAACAGGGCGAAGGGAATGGTGGCGGAGACGATCAGCGCGCTGCGCAGGTCGCCCAGGAACAGCCACTGGATCAGGAAGATGAGGCAGACGCCCATCACCATGTTGTGCAGCACCGTGTGGGTGGTGACGTCGACCAGCACGCTGCGATCGTAGATGCGCTCGATGCGCACGCCGGGCGGCAGCAGGCTCGAGCCGTTGATGCGTTCGACCTCGCGCTCGACGGCGCGCAGTGTCGGCATGGTCTCCGCGCCGCGCCGCATCAGAACGATGCCCTCGACGACATCGTCGTCGTCGTCATGGCCGGCGACGCCCAGCCTCGGTTCGTTGCCCACGGCGACGTCGGCGACATCCGAGACCAGGATGGGCGAGCCATCGCGCACCGTGAGCATGGTGCCGCGGATATCGTCCATCGACCGGATCTGGCCGACGGCCCGCACGACCGCCGATTGCGGCCCGAGATTGACGGTGTTGGCGCCGACATTGATGTTGGCGCCGGTCAGCCCGTCGATCACCTGTTTCAGCGTGAGTCCATGCGCCTGCAGCCGGTCGAGATCGACGGTGACGTCGAAGCTCTTGCTCTTGCCTCCCCAGGTCGTGACGTCGATCACGCCGGGCACGGCCTTGAGCCGGCGCAGCAGGATCCAATCCTGCATCGTCTTCAATTCGGTGACGCTGAAGCCTTTAGGGCCGACCACGCGATAGCGGAAGATCTCGCCAATCGGGCTGGTCGGCGAGATGATGGGCTGTGCGCCGTTGGGCAGCGGACCGAGCTGGGCCAGCCTGTTGGTCACGAGCTGGGCGGCCTCGCGGTAGGTCAGGTCGTAGGTGAACTGCACCTTCACGTCGCTGAGGCCGGTCAGGGAGATGGAGCGGATGGACTTCACGTAGGGAAGTCCGGCCATCTGCACTTCCATCGGCACGGTGATGTAGCGCTCGATCTCCTCCGAGGACTGGCCGGGGTTCTGCGTCACGATGTCGACCAACGGCGGCACCGGGTCGGGATAGGCTTCGATGTTGAGGCGCTTGTAGGCGAACGAGCCGCCGCAGATCATCAGGACCGCGAGAATCAAAACCAGAACGCGCTGCCGTAATGCAGCGCCGATGATCGTTTGCATCCGCGGCCCTCTTGGCAGGCCGTTGACGGCGATGCCTTCAGGGGCAGCTAATACACAAGTCGCGCAGACACACTAGCGTTGCGAGTACATCTCCTATGCGATCTTCGCTTCATGTGTATTGCGCGGTGCTGCGAGTTGCAGTTCACCGGATATGCCCTGCACATCCTCGTCGACGAACTGGTGCCAACCGTCGAACGACATGCCGCCGCGCGCTGCCTCGACCAGCGTCTCTTGCGATACCAGCAGCGGCGAACGGTACTTCTTGGTGAGGCGCTCGATGCGCGAGCAGACGTTCACGGCATGGCCGACGATGGAATATTCGAGACGCTGCTCGTCACCGATGGCGCCGATGACGACCTCGCCATAGTGAACACCCACGCCGACCCGCACCGGCGGCTCGCCCTGTCGTGCGCGTTCGACGTTCCAGGCGGCGATTCCCGCGATCAGCCGGAGGCCACATCGGATGGCGGCGGCAGCGTCGTCGGGCGAGGATCTCACGGCACCGAACACCGCGAGCATCCCATCGCCGACGAACTTGTCGATGAGCCCGCCCTCCGCCTCCACGATGCGCGAGATCCGGGTGCGATAGTCCTGCAGGAAGCGGAGCAGCGCGTCGGGTTCCATGGTCTGAACCGAGGCGGTGAAGTCGCGCATGTCCATGAACAGGATCGCGGCATTCGCTCGCCGGCCACGGGCCGCCCGGAGCCCTTCACGCGCCAGCCGGTCGACCAGCTCGGACGGCAGGTAGCGCGAGAGGTTGAGATTCTGCAGCCGCTCGCGGTCGAGACTGTGCCTCAGCCGGTCGGCCAGGAGGGCGCAGGCCAGGAAAACAGTCGCCGTGCCGATTCCTTCGACGCCATAATAAGTGAACCGGGGGCTGATGAAGTCAGGCGGTGGGTTGGCGCCGATCATCCAGGCGAAGGCGGTCAGCGCCGCAAGCAGGCCGATCGAACGGCCGGCAAGCCAGGAGGCCCCGAAGATGACCACGAGATAGAGGGCCGTAAGACGCAGGTCGCCGGTGGCGATGTCCGCATAGCCCACGCCGGCCGACAGGACGAAGGCCAGCAGCAGCACGACCGCCTTGGAGGGGGGCGTTCGCGTTCGCCTTCCGGGGGCCGTGCGCGCCATGACACCCGGCCCAAAGGTTCAGCGCTGGGTGTTTGAGGAGATCGACCAGGGAGAGGCTGGCGGCTTGCAGCGCGACCGGCCATTCCCCGGACCGGCGCCGTCGCGATTCCACCAACCGCCGCCCAGCGCCTGGAAGAGGGCCGCGGTGTTGGTGAGGCGCGCGGCCTGCGCCTGCACGCGCGTGAGCAGCGTCTGCTGGTAGGTAAGCTCGGCAATCAGCACGAAGACATAGGTCGTGTCGCCGAGCTCGAGGCGCTTGCGCGCGATGGCGAGGGCGGTGGCCGCCGCCCGTTCCGCCTCGACGGCCGACTTGAGCGCCAGCGCGTCGTATTCGAGGGCGTTCAGCGTGTCGGCGACGTTGCGGAAGGCCGTGAGCACGATCGACTGGTACTGGGCGTCCGCCTGCTCGAGTGCTGCGACGGCAGACCGCTTCTTGGCGGCCAACGCGCCGCCGTCGATCAGCGTCTGGAGGGCGCTGGCGCCCGTGGTGGCACCGGCGAGGCCCGGCATGAACAGCGTGCCCAGCGTCAAGGCGCTGCTGTTGAGGCCGAAGCCCAGCGTCACCTGCGGGAGCTGGTTTGCGATCGCGACGCCGACCTGGGCGCTGGCCGCATGCAGATTGGCCTCTGCGGCGCGAACGTCGGGCCGTTGCTCGACGAGTTGCGAGGGCAGGGTGAGCGGAAGCTCGTACGGAAGCTTGAGATCGGTGAGCTCGAAGCGCTCGGCGACGGGATCGCTCGGCAGCCGGCCGGTCAGGGTGGCCAGCAGATTGCGCTGCTGCGCCAGGGCCTTTTCGAGCGGCGGCAAGGTCGACTCGGCCTGCGCCAGCGCGGCCTGCTGGGTGGCCACGTCGGCGCCGGGGATGGCGCCGAGGCCCGACTGGCGCGTCAGGATGCCGAGCGTGTCGCGCTGCGTGGCAATGATGCGCTTGGTCGCCTCGACCTGGCCGCGCAACGACGCCTCGACGATGGCGGCCGCGACGACGTTCGAGGCGAGCGAGAGATAGGTGCCTTCGAGCTGGAAGCACTGCGCCTCGGCCAGCGCGTCGAGCGATTCGATCTGGCGGCGATTGCCGCCCCAGAGGTCCAGGGCATAGGTGATCTGGAGGCCGGCGACGAACAGGCCGTAGATCGGCTGCTGGTTGGCCGTTGCCGACTGCAGCGTGTCCGGTGTCTGGTTCTGCGTGGCGTTGAAGGTCCCCTGGACGGTCGGGAACAGGGTCGCCCGCTGGGCGCGGGCGTTCTGCTGGGCCACGCGCAGTCCGGCCACGGCCGCCTTGACGTCGGGATTGGCGCGCAGCGAGCGCTCGATCAGGCTGTTGAGCTGCGGCGACTGGAACACGCCCCACCATTGGCCGGGAATATCCATGCTCTGCACGATGCGCTGCGCCTCGCCGCCCGGAATCCCGGCGGCGATCAGGTCGCTCTTCTGGTCGGGAACATAGTTGGCCGTCTTCGGGCCGTCCGGTGACGTGAAGTCGGGGCCGACCGAGCAGCCGGCCAGCAGGCCCGCCGCGACGAGCGGCAGGGCGGCGATGAGGGAGCGTCGCATCATGTCGTCTCCGCGACCGTATTGTGAGGATGTGACGCCGGCGCGAGGGCGCGGCGACGCGAGAACAGGCCGATCATGGCCGGCAGGACGGTAAGGAAGAGGAAGGGCGCCAGCAGGGTGCCGCCGACCACGACGATGGCGAGCGGCCGCTGGACCTGGCTGCCGATCGCCGTCGAGAAGGCGGCGGGCAGCAGCCCGACGGCGGCGGCGACGCAGGTCATCAGCACCGGGCGCATCTGCAGGGAGCAGGTCTCGTAAAGCGCCGTTTCGCGGTCCCGGCCGTCGTCGATCAGCCTGTTGAAGCAGCTCAGGACCATGATGCCGTTCATCGCCGCGATGCCGAACAGGGCCACGAAGCCGATGGCGGCCGAGATGCTGAACGACATGTCGGTGATCCAGAGGCCGAGGATGCCGCCGGTCAGCGCCATGGGAATGGCGCTCGCGGCCAGCAGCGTGTCGCGGAACGAGCCGAAGCTCATGTACAGCAGCAGCCCGATCAGGCCGATCGCGATCGGCACGGCTATGGCCAGGCGCTGCAGCGCGTTCTTCAGGTTGCCGAACTCACCGACCCATTCGATGCGGTAGCCGCCCGGGATCTTCACCTTCTCCGCGACGCGCTCCTGGGCCTCGATGATGGTGCTGCCGAGATCGCGGCCGCGGACGCTGAACTTCACCGGGACGTAGCGCTCCTGCTGCTCGCGGTAGATGTAGTAGGCGCCGGACACCAGCTCGACCTTGGCGACCTCGCTCAGCGGCACCTGCGTGATGTTGCCGTTCGCGCCCTGCGCGCCGATCTGGATGCGGCTGATCGCGTCCAGGCTCTGGCGATAGCGGGAGGCAAGGCGGACGACCATCGGGAAGTGCCGGTCGCTGCCGTCCTCATAGACGTCACCGGCGGCCTGGCCGCCGATTGCCGCCTGCACGGTGGCGTTGATGTCGCCCGGCGTCAGGCCGTAGCGTGCGGCCTTGGCGCGATCGATGTCGATGCGGATGGTGGGTTGGCCGAGCGAGGCGGAGACGGCGAGATCGGTGACGCCGGGGACAGTGGCGAGCACCGACTTGATCTCGTTGCCGAGCTTCGACAGCGTCTCGAGATCGTTGCCCGAGATCTTGACGGAGTTCTCGCCCTTCACGCCGGAGGCCGCCTCCTGGACGTTGTCCTGGATGTACTGCGAGAAGGTGAACTCGACGCCCGGAAACGCCTTCTCGAGAGCGCCGTTGATCTCCGCGATCAGGGCTTCCTTGTCGAGGCCCTTGCGCCACTGGTCGACCGGCTTCAGCGGCACGAAGAACTCGGCGTTGAAGAAGCCGGTCGAATCGGTACCGTCGTCGGGGCGGCCATGTTGCGAGATGACGGTTTCGGCCTCGGGGAAGCTCTTGATGAGCTTGCGCATGCGGTTGGCATAGTCGTTGCCGGCCTCGAGCGAGATCGACGCCGGCATCACGGCGCGGATCCACATGTTGCCTTCCTCGAGCTTGGGCAGGAACTCGAGACCGATCGTGCTGCCGGCGGCGCCCGCCAGCACCAGGGCGCCGAAGCCGGCGGCGAAGGTGGCGCGGCGGCTGGCCAGCGCAACGTTGCGCAGCTTTTCGTAGGCGCGGCGCAGGGTGCGCACGGCGCGGGTCTCGGCGTGCGCCACCTTGTCGGGCAGCAGCAGGGCCGAGAGCGCGGGCGACACGGTGAAGGTGGCGATCAAGCCGCCCAGCAGCGCATAGGCATAGGTCCGCGCCATCGGTCCGAAGATGTGGCCTTCGACGCCCGACAGGGTGAACAGCGGCAGGAAGCCCGCGATGATGATGGTGGCGGAGAAGAAGATGGCCTGGGTGACTTCGGTCGAGGCGTTGAAGATCGTCGCCAGCTTGCCGGTGAGACCGTTCGGCGCGCGGCGCTGGGATCCGGTCTGGTGGTCGCCTTCGGACAGATGCCGGAAGATGTTCTCGACCATGATGACGGTGGCATCGACGATGATGCCGAAGTCGATCGCGCCCATCGACAGCAGGTTGGCCGATTCGCCGCTCAGCACCAGCACGACCACGGCGAACAGCAGCGCAAACGGGATCGTGGCGGAAACGATCAGCGCGCTGCGCAGGTCGCCCAGGAACAGCCACTGGATCAGGAAGATGAGGCAGACGCCCACGACCATGTTGTGCAGGACGGTGTGGGTGGTGATGTTGACCAGCGAGCTGCGATCGTAGATGCGCTCGATGCGCACGCCGGGCGGCAGGATGTTGCCGTTGTTGATCTTGTCGACTTCGGCCAGCACGCCGCTCAGGGTCGGCATGGTCTCCGCGCCGCGCCGCATCAGGACGATGCCCTGCACGATGTCGTCGTCGTCGTTCTGGCCGGCGATGCCGAGCCGCGGCTGGTTGCCCACCGTGACGTCGGCCACGTCGGAGACCAGAACCGGGGCCCCGTCGCGGACCGTGAGCATGGTGTTGCGGATGTCGTCCATCGACCGGATCTGGCCGACACTGCGCACGATCGCCGACTGCGAGCCGATGTTCACGGTATTGGCGCCGACATTGATGTTGGCGTTGTTCAATCCGTCCAGCACCTGCTTGAGCGTCAGCCCGTAGGCCAGCAGCCGGTCGAGATTGACGGTGATGTCGTAGGTCTTGGTCTTGCCGCCCCAGCCGGTGACGTCGACGACGCCGGGGATCGCCTTCAGGCGCCGCTCCAGGACCCAGTCCTGCAACGTCTTGAGATCGGCCACGGAGTAGCCCGGCGGGCCGACGATACGGTAACGGAAGACCTCGCCGATCGGGCTGGTGGGCGACAAGGTGGGCTGCGCGCCGTTGGGCATCGGGCTGAGCTGCGACAGCCGATTGATCACCATCTGCGAGGCCTGCTGGTACGTCACGTCGTAGGTGAACTGGACCTTCACGTCGCTCAGCCCGAACAGCGAGACCGTGCGGATGGCCTGGACATAGGGGAGGCCGGCCATCTGGATCTCGATCGGGATGGTGATGTAGCGCTCGATCTCCTCGGAGGACTGGCCGGGATTCTGCGTGATGATGTCGACCAGCGGCGGCACCGGATCGGGATAGGCCTCGATGTTCAGCCGCGAGTAGGCGAACAATCCGGCGATGGACAGCACCACGCTCAGGATGACGACGAGGATTCGCTGCTTGAGGGCGGCGGCGACGAGGGATTGCATGGGCAGCCGATGTGTTGGAGGACGCGCCCGGGCGCGCGCCGGGCCGTCAGTCGCGCTTGGCCGCGCGATCGATGAAGAGTGTGCCGCTGGTCACCACGTTCTCGCCCAGGGCGAGGCCCTTCTTGACCTCGACCATGCCGTTCGCGGTCGCCCCGACCTCGATCGCGCGCGACGCGACGGACTTGTCCTGCGGATTGGCAACCCATACGCGGGCGTTTGCGCCCTCATAGACGACAGCTTCCTGCGGCACGGCCGGGTTGGTCGTCGGCTCGCCCGTCACGATGCGGAAGCTGGCGAACATCTCGGGCATCAGCTCGCGATCGGCGTTGGCGATCTCGGCACGGACCGGCAGACGGCGCGTATTGGGGTCGAGCGCCGGTGCGACATAGGCCAGCTTGGCGTTGAAGACGCGGCCCGGATGGGCCAGCACGGAAACCTCGACCGGGGCGCCGACCTTCATCTTCGGCGCGTCGGATTCGCGAACATTGGCGACCAGCCAGACCGTCGAGAGGTCGCCGATGTTGAATACGGGGTCGGCGGCGCCGGCGTTGATGTACTGCCCGAGGCCGATCTTGCGCTGGATCACGGTACCGGCGATGGGCGCCGACACGATCGCCTCCGCGCCGATATGGTCGACCTTCTCCAGCGCGTCGATCTCGGTGTCGGTACGGCCGAGGATGCGCAGGCGGTTTCGCACCGCGGCCAGTGCGATCTCGGAGGAGCGCAGGTCGCCCTGCGCCGCGACGAGGTCGGACTGGGCCTGTTCGAGATCCTTCAGCGAGCCGCCGCGGATCGCCAGCAGTTCCTTCTGACGCCTCTCGAAATTCTGCGCCAGCGCGAGCTTGGAACGTGACTTTTCGACGCCGGCGACGGCGCTCACGAGATCGTTCTGCCCCTGCACGAACTCATTGGCCTCGATCGCGAAAAGGGGATCGCCGCGCTGGACGCGCTCACCCGGCTTGGCGATGAGGCGCGTCACCCGGCCCGAATAGGGCGAGAAGACCGGCGTCGTCGTGTCTTCGTTGATGCCGATCTTGCCGTCGGTCGCGCGCTCGTCGCGGAAGGCGGCGGCTTCGACCGGCGCGATGCGCAGGCCGGCCCACTGGGTCTCGCTGGGCCGGAAGGCGCCATCGCCCTCCACGGCCAGCGCCGGTCGAATGAGGGCGTTGGTGGGGCCGGTGTCGAGGGTCCATACCGCGGCGAGCGCGAGGGCTACGATGCCGGCGCCAGCGAACCACAGGCGGGCGCGGCGCGGACGGGCGGGGGAGGTTTTCGGCGCAGTGGTCATGGCGGGGAAGCTAGTCGTTTCACATTACGTGCGCCTGACTTGCCGCCTGGATGACGGTGCGACGATGCTGGCCGTGCTAAGCTTTTGATTATCGAGACTACGCCGGGGAGGGCGGACGTCCATGAGAGTCCTTGTCGTCGAGGACAACGCCGAGCTCGTCGCCCTTCTGGTCAAGGGCCTGGCGCGCAGCGGCTTCTCGGCGGATTCAGTCGGCAATGCCGGGGATGCAGAGCATTCGCTGGCCGCCATGCGCTACGCGGCCATCGTGCTCGATCTCGGTCTGCCCGACCAGGATGGGTTGTCGCTGCTGCGGGGCATTCGCGGGCGCGGCGATTCGACGCCGGTTCTCGTCCTCACGGCCCGTGACGGGGTGAGCGACCGCGTCAACGGCCTGCGCGCCGGTGCCGACGATTACCTCGTGAAGCCCTTCGCCATGGAAGAGCTGGTGGCGCGCCTCCAGGCGCTGCTGCGCCGCCCCGGCAATCTGCTCGGTCGCCAGCTCACCTTCGGCAACGTCTCGCTCGAGACCGAGGGACGGCAGGTGTTCGTCGACGGGACGGTGCGGGTCTTCCCGGCACGGGAAACGGCGATCCTCGAAATCCTGCTGCGGCGCGGCGGCCATGTCGTGCCGAAGCGTCTGTTCGAAGACCAGCTGTTCGGCCTGTCGGGTGATGTCGGCTCGAACGCGGTCGAGGTCTATGTCCACCGTCTGCGCAAGATGCTGGTCGACTGCGGTGCCACGGTGAAGATCCATACCGTGCGTGGCGTCGGTTATCTTCTCGCCGAGGAAAAGGCCCCCGCTTGACGCGGTTCCGCTCGATCATCTCCCGTGTCGTCGCGCTGCACGTCGTGGCGATCGGCGTCACGTCCATCCTGATGCCGCTGGCGCTCTACTGGCTGCTCAACGAGGCCGCCAACAGCCTCCATCGCGATGCGTTGCGAGCCCAGGCCCTCACGATCGCCAGCTTCCTGCATCCGCTGCCCGATGACCGTGGTGTCACGCTGGATATTCCGCCCGAGGCCCGGCCTATATATTCGGGCGAATACGCCCTCTATGCCTATGCCATTCTCGATTCGAAGGGGAACGTGCTGTTCACCTCGCGTCCGGAGGATGCACCGCTTTCGGCGGCCAACGATCCGCTGACCAACGACTCGTTCTCCCGGCGCCGCAGCAAGGGCACTGTGCTCATCGGGGTCAACGTGCCGCGCGCCATCGGCGACCGACTCTACTGGATCCAGGTCGGACAGGATCTGGCGCACCGCGACGTGATCATCGACGATATCGTCGCCTCTTTCCTGCCGCGGGTCGCCTGGATCACCTTCCCGATCCTCCTGCTCCTTCTGCTGATCGACATCATGATCTTCCGCCGCGCGCTCGAGCCGGTGCGCGCCGCCTCCGATACGGCGGCGGCGATCGGCCCGACCACCACCGACATTCGCCTGTCGGAGCAGTCGATGCCGAGCGAAATCGTTCCGCTCGTCCATGCGGTAAACCAGGCGCTCGACCGACTGGAGGCGGGCTTCCGTGCGCAACGCGAATTCACGGCCGACATGGCGCACGAGCTGCGGACGCCGCTCGCCATCATGCGCGCCCGCGTTGATACGATGGAGGATCTGCCGCTGCGTCGGTCGCTGGAGGCCGATATCGTCAACATGACGCGAACGGTGAACCAGGTCCTCGATATCGCCGAGCTCGAGGCGTTCGTCGTGGATGGCGATTCCAAGGCCGACCTGCAGGCCGTCTGTGCCGACGCGGTCGCCTTCATGGCGCCGCTCGCGGTCGACAGCGACAAGACGATTGCCCTGACCGGCGTCGAAGCGCCGGTGTGGGTGCGCGGCCACGCCGA
The DNA here is from genome assembly GCF_965249915.1 of Reyranella sp. GTDB lineage: Bacteria > Pseudomonadota > Alphaproteobacteria > Reyranellales > Reyranellaceae > Reyranella. The sequence goes on along the minus strand of NZ_OZ252257.1, from coordinate 4,737,421 downwards.
GGCCCTGTTCCGGGCGGTTCGCAACCTGGTCGAAAACGCGATTCGCCACACGCCCGCCGGCGGGACGATCGAAGTCGATGTCGCCGCGGACGGAACGGTTCGGGTGCTGGACGAGGGTCCAGGGGTGCCGCTCGCCGAGCGAGAGACGATCTTCAAGCGCTTCTGGCGGCGCGACCGCGCCCGGCCCGAGAGCCGCGGACTGGGCCTTGCCATCGTGACGCGCGTCGCCGCCGCTCACGGCGGCACCATCTCGGTCGACGACCGGCCCGGTGGCGGCGCGGTCTTCACGCTTCGCCTGCAATCCGCGCCTCCGGTGTGAGCCGCCGGCGCCGGCCCCACGGGACCTGGCTCGAGGACCGGCCTATACTCCGGCCATGGCGGAAGAAGAGATCCGCAAGATCATCCATGTCGACATGGACGCCTTCTACGCGTCCGTGGAGCAACGTGACGATCCTTCGCTGCGCGGCCAGCCGGTCGCGGTCGGCGGGCGTCAGCGCGGCGTCGTGATGGCGGCCAGCTACGAGGCGCGCAAATTCGGCGTGCGCTCCGCCATGCCCTCGGTTACCGCCAAGCGTCTGTGCCCGGAACTGCAGTTCGTGAAGCCGCGCTTCGAGGTCTACAAGGAAGTGTCGCGCCAGATTCGCGAGATCTTCCTCGAATACACGCCGCTGGTGGAGCCGCTCTCGCTCGACGAGGCCTATCTCGATGTCACGACCAACCTCAAGGGCATGCCGCTGGCCTCGGAGATCGCCCGCGAGATCCGGACGCGCATTCTCGAACGAACGGGCCTCACCGCCTCGGCCGGCATCTCCTACAACAAGTTCCTGGCCAAGCTCGCTTCGGATCATCGCAAGCCCAACGGGCAGACGGTGATCCCGCCGGAAAAGGGACCGGCCTTCGTGGAGGGATTGCCGGTCGGCCTTTTCCACGGCGTCGGTCCGAAGACGGCGGAAAAGATGAACCGGCTCGGCATCCACACCGGCGCCGACCTGAAGGCGCAGCCGCTGGAATTCCTGCAGCAGTATTTCGGTCGCTCCGGCACCTATTACCACGCCATTGCGCGCGGCCACGACGAACGTCGCGTCGTGCCCAACCGGCCGCGCAAGTCGGTCGGCTCGGAGACGACCTTCATGGAGGATCTCGACCGGCCGGCGGCGGTGGAGGACGGCGTCGCCTCGGTGCTCGAAGATGTCTGGTCCTATTGCGAGCGCACCGGCATCGTCGGCCGTACCGTGACCGTGAAGATCAAGTATGCCGACTTCAGGATCGTGACGCGCAGCAGGACGCTCGAAGAGGGTGTCGACAGCCGCGACCTGCTGGAACGCACGGCGCGCGAGCTGGTGCGCTCGATCTTTCCGCTCGAAAAGAAAGTACGCCTGCTGGGCGTCTCGCTGCACAACCTGCACCAGCGCGAAGAGCGCAAGGCGTCGCCCCAGATGACACTGGCTCTCTAGGAGACATGACCATGAAGATCTTCATGACCGGTGCGACCGGCTATATCGGCGGCACCATCGCATCCCGCCTGCTCGACGATGGCCACGAGATCCGCGGCCTCGTTCGCGACGCAGAGAAGGGCAGGAAACTCGCGGCCTTCGGTGTCGAGCCGATCATCGGCGGCCTCGACGATGCCGCGATCCTCGCGGCCGAAGCCCGGCGCGCGGATGCCGTGATCAACGCCGCCAACAGCGATCATCGCGGTGCGATCGATGCGTTCCTGGAGGCCCTTGCCGGTTCGAACAAGCCGTTCCTGCATACCAGCGGCTCCAGCATCGTGGCCGACGATGCCCATGGCGATGTCGCCTCGGAGAAGATCTACGACGAGGAGACGCCGTTCGAGCCGGTGCCGGGCAAGCAGGCACGGGTCGACATCGATTGCACCATCCGCGACGCGAGCCGCCGCGGCGTGCGCTCCATCGTCGTGTGCCCGACCATGATCTACGGCAACGGGCTTGGACTGGCGCGCGACAGCGCGCAGATTCCCGGTCTCGCGAAGCGGGCGAAGGCATCGGGCGTGGTGCGCCATGTCGGGCAGGGGCTGAACATCTGGTCGAACGTCCATGTCGAGGACGTGGCCGACCTCTATCGCCTGGCGCTTGAGAAGGCGCCGGCGGGTTCCTTCTTCTTCGCCGAGAACGGCGAGGCGTCCTATCGCGACATCTGCGCGGCGATCGCGCGCCGCCTGAAGCTGGGCGAGCCGCAGGCCTGGCCGTTCGAAGAAGCGGCGAAGGAACTCGGAGAGAACAGTGCGGCCTACACGTTCGGCTCCAACAGCCGCGTCCGCGCCCGGCGCGCCCGCGGCGAACTGGGCTGGCAGCCCAAGCACGGCTCGGCGACGAAATGGATCGAGACGGAGCTGCCGCTCTAGGCGGCGATCTCGTCGATCATCTTCCTGCGCAGGGCCGCGTCGGGATAGGCGCCGAAGCCGGCCTGCAGATTGTCCGCCATGTGCTCGGGCCTGCCGGTGCCGGGAATGACACAGGTGACGGCCGGATTTGCCAGCACGAACTTCAGCAGGATCTGTGCCCAGCTCGTGGCGCCGATCTCGCCGGCCCAGTCGGGCAGCTTGCGACTGAGCAGCTTGCGCAGGAGCCCGCCGCCGCCGAACGGCTGGTTCACGATCACCGCGATGCCGCGCTCCCCAGCGAGCGGCAGGAGCGTGCGTTCGACCGCGCGGTCGTCGAGCGCGTAGTTGATCTGCACGAAATCCCATTTCTCCGCCCGCATCACGCTTTCCAGCTCGTCGTGGGCGCTCTGCGTATAGTGAGTGATCCCGAGATAGCGGATACGGCCCTCGGCCTTCCAGGCGCGCAAGGTCGGCAGGTGAGCGCGCCAGTCGACGAGATTGTGGATCTGCATCAGGTCGATGCGATCGGTCTTGAGAAGTCGCAGGGAGTTGCGCATCTGCGCGATGCCGTTGTCGCGGCCCGTCGTCCAGACCTTGGTGGCAATGAAGGCCCTGGCGCGCGCGTCGGCGGCGGTCAGCAGATCGCCGACGACGGTTTCGGCCGACCCGTACATCGGCGAGGTGTCGATGACCGACCCGCCGGCGTCGAACAGCAGGCGCAGCACTTCTGCCAGCGGGGCGCGGCCGGCCGGCTGGGCGCCGACATCGAAGGTGCGCCAGGTGCCGACGCCGACGACGGGCAGCATCTCGCCGGAGGAGGGAATCTTGCGCTGGTGCATGCGTGCGCCCGTCTGCGCGGCCGTGCGTCGTGCCGCAAGGACGCTGGCGCCGGCAAGGCCGAGCAGGGCTGAACGCGTCAGGGGCATGAAACTCTCCGCGACCTCGACGTTTCCATGGGTCGATCAGGCTATCGGTATCTGAAAAGTATCGCCGGCGATGCGCGGATCGACACGGTGGCCATTGACCGTAACCTTGGGCTCACGGGCAAGCCCCGAAACCGTGATCGTCGAGGCCAGGCCGTCCTGGCCGGGCTTGGGCGTATGGTCGATCTCGACCTCGTGCGCCCAGGGCCGGTATTCCAGACGCATCAGGCCGATTTTGCCGTCGGCGCGAAAGCTGGCGCCGTCGCGCGTCGCGAGCGCGAAATCCTGAGGGTCGGGCAGCGGATTGTACGCCACAACCGCACCGCTCGACGGATCGGCGATCAGGTACGCCTTGCGCCCGCTCTCGGTCGTCAGCACCGTGCCGGCCTTTTCCAACCGGCCGGTGGTGCCCTGCTGCGCCCAGAAACTGTCGCGATCGAGCCCCGGCGGCAGGTAAGGCCAGGCGCCGTTCAGCCGGCGATAGGGGATCGCCTTCTGCTGGGCGCCGCCCTCCAGCGGATAGTTGATCGCCGCGGGTTGGGCGAACTCCGTGGAGAAGCCCGCCTCCATCAGATCGCCGCCGCTGCGATAGGTGACGTCCATGACGCGCTTGGCGGCGTTCCACTCCGCCTTCAGCTCGGCGGCGCCGATATGGCGGCGGAAGGCATCGAAGCTGCCATGCTGGGCCTCGTCGCCCATCTCGAGCACGAAGCCGCCATAAGTGCGCGACAGGATTTCCCGCAAATCGAGCGAAGAGACCGGCACCGGCTGTGCACGGCGCAGATTGAACAGGGAGATGGTGAGGGCAGGCCCCACCAGCGCGTCGTTCGGTTCGGCTTCTGCGGCAATCCCCGGCGCGATCTCGATGCCGGTGTCGCGGCCGAGATCGGTCGAGGGCAGTGGAAGGATCGCGAGGTAGCTCACGCCGTCGCGCAGGAACAGGCGCTGACCGGCCGGCAGCTTCTGCGGAAACGAGTCGAGGCGGCGATCGCCCGCATGGATTTCCCAGCCGGGTGACGCCGCGAAGTTCCAGAGCCCGATCACCGTCGCCAGCGCGGCGATCCTGTTGGTGGCGGCGTCGAGGAAGCGCTCGCGGTTGCAGTGCGGTGTTGCGAAGACGATGGCGCGGTTGCGGCTCTGGAAGGTGAGGAGCAGGCCGGCCTGCGGGATCAGCCCTTCGCGCGTCGTGGTGAGGTTCGGCGTATTGGCCGAATAGCGGGCGGTCAGCATGCCGCGCTCTGCCGGAGTCGTGGCGGTCCGTGGGGCGCGCACCCACTGGCCGACGAGATCGACCGTGCCGCCGCGCATGTCCTGGCTGGCAAGCCCGTGCCAGCGGCCGAGATAGGTTCGCTTCCAGAGGGGTGGCTTGTAGATGCCGCGCGTCGTCTCGGCGGAGGTCTCCTCGCAGGGCTGGGTGCGGTCGTCGATCGGGCCGGATACCCAGTCGGGTGCCCACGGGGCTGCCAGGCTCTGCATCGCCACGCGGCCCGGCGGGAAATCGTAACCCCAGGCCGGCATGTCATGCACCGTGCCCTTCGCAGTCAGGTCGAGATGATTGACGACTCCGGCCTTCGATACGGTGTGGAGCGCCCCGTAGATGCCGTCCTGTTCCGCGAGGACGCCCGAGAGGCGGACGCGGGTGCCGGAACAGACGAAGCGGCGCAGCGCCGGATGATAGACGCTGATGAGCAGCTCCAGCGTGCGATCGACCAGCACGCGTCCCATCAGGCGGTCGAGCGGCGTCGGTCCATAGTCCCTGAACAGCTTGAGGGCGCTCAGGGTGATCGACAGGTAATAGGGGTCGAGCATCTCCTGCGTGCTGCCGTCGAGGAAGCCCCAGAAGCGCAGCGGCAGGTTCTCGAGACCATGCCGCCCATCGCCCATCGCATGAGAAGAGCCGATCATCGCGCCGCCGAGCAGGGCGCCCATGGCGGCAGTGTGATTGAAATTCTGCGTGCTGACGGCGTAGTTGTAGCCGTCGCGGAAGAACGACGCGCGACCGTGCCAGTCCTTGTTGCGGCGCCAGTAGTCGATCGCTTCGGGACCCTGCGGCGACACGAATGCGGTGGTCGGCAGGTCGGGCTGCAGCCAGGCGGTCCAGTAGGCCTTCAGGTGGTCCTGCACCGGCTCCGGCAGCAGCTCGCGGAACAGGTGCCAGATGAGCAGCAGGTCGGCGATCTCCCAGCCCATCCAGTAGCGCGGCGGAATGGCGAGCAGCTCCTTGAGCCGGCTTTCGTACGCGCTCGGCGCGTCGGGCCCGCCGACCTCCGCCCACGGGCTGACATTGTCGCCGCCGACGCGTTGCAGTTCGCGGATGCGTGCGATCTGCCATTCGGGGCGTTGCTCCAGGGTGCGACTGGCGGCGCGCGCCCGCTTGGCAATCTCCTGGATCGGCAGGAGACGAGCCGTCGGCTGGCTGCCGTCGGCGGTGCGGGGCAGGGCACGCTCCGCATCGGGTGGCGATGTGATCGCAACCGTGCGGCCGCCGTCGAGCTGCCGCATCGTGAACTGCAGGCGCGCGGATTTGAACTTCAGCCCGTGTCCGCCGATCGGCATCGCCCATTCGTAGGCATTGCCGGGTTCGCGATAGCGCGTGTCGTAGGTCTCGAGCTTGCGCAGCAGGAAGCCGCAGCGCTCGGCCATCAGCAGCCGGGTCGAAGGATCGCGCGCAAGGATGTCGGTGGAGAAGAAGCGCGTGATGTCGAAGCGAGCCGAGGGCTGCTGCAGCGACAGTTCCTGCGGGTCGAGAATCCCATCGAAGCGGTCGCGTGTCGGATCGGTCGCGCCCCAGCGGCCCCAATAGCGCCTGCCGTTGATGCTCGCATTGAAGGTCGGACCGATTGCGGCATCGGCGACCCAGGGCTGGCGTAGCGGCCACGCCACGATGTGCCAGGTCGGCGGATCGTCGGTCCAGAGCTTGCGGCCCAGCCCTTCGCGACAGGTGTAGCCCTCCGGCACGATCTCGTATCCATCGTAGCCCAGCACCAGTTCGGCCCTTGCCAGCACGCGACCATGCAAGAGGTGCAGCGCGATGGCATCGGCGGCCCCCGGGAAGCGCAGAAGGACGGAGCGATGCACGCCGTCGACCGTATGGCCGCCCGGTATCGGCCTGTCCCAATCGCGACCATCGATCGTTGCCGTCTCGATGCCGCTGACAATCACCTGTTCTTCACGGCGTGCCTGCGCGCTCGCCGGGCCGGCAGCGAGCATCGCGGCCGTGATCCCGGCGCTGCGCAGGAAGCGTGAGCGGGTGAGGTCACGTGACATTTCGATGTCATTGTTCAGCAACGATGAGCGCAGCACCAGCAAGGAAAAAATGCTGACGCCATATTGATGCCGTACGCAAAGCGTCTGCTCCAACTCACGGATGTTTCGACACTCTTGGTCATTGTCTTCTCGCCATGCCGACACCATCTCACGACCGATCGCAGATGCTTCAGCCTGAAGGAGACCGCGCCATGCCCGAGCCCTTCGTCGTCGAAATCTGGGGAAAGCCCGCCGGCGTCGTCCTCAAGGAAGGCAATGCGTTTCGCTTCCATGCCTTCACGCGTCCCTTCTTCGCGTTGGAAGGGCACCAGTTCAATACGCCGGGCCAGGCGCGCCTCGCGGCGGCCAAGCTCCAGCCGCCGCGCGAAAGCCTGCGCGCGGATTAGTGCCTTTCGCCTTGTCGGTCGCCTGAGGGGACGCTAGTCCACATCACGACCGACAAAGGAGGAAAGTGGTGATCAAGCGCAAGCAGCGTATTCCGATTCGTGACCTCTCGACCATGAAGGCGGAGGATCGCGAGGCCATCGAGAAGAACGCCCTGAACGGCCAGGTGTTCAACATCTTCAAGGTGATGGCCAATCACCCCGCGCTGACGAAGCGCTGGACGCCGTTTGCCGGCCACATCCTGTCCAAGCAGACCCTCCCCTTCCGCGATCGCGAGCTGCTGATCCTGCGCATCGGCTGGCTGAACCAGGCCGAATACGAATTCGCGCAGCACGAGCTGATCGCCAAGAGGGGCGGCGTCACGGATACCGACATCGCCAATCTCAAGGAAGGGCCCAAGGCCAAGGGCTGGAACGAGCACGAGGCGGCGCTGATGCAGCTCGCCGACGATCTCTTCGAGAACTCGGTCGCCTCCGACGCGACCTGGGCCACCCTGTCGAAGACCTACTCGACCGAGCAGCTCATGGACGCCGTGTTCACGGTCGGCCAGTACAATCTCGTCTCCTGGGCGCTCAACAGCTTCGGCGTGCCGCTCGACGACTTCCTGCCGGGCGCCCAGAAGAAGTAAGTCTGCGTTAGTATTTGCGAGTCATTCGCAAGTAGAATAGACCGGTCCCAGGATAGCGAATCGGGACCATGGGGCGGCACGACGTATCGGCTTTGATCGCGAGCTTTCGCGAGAACTACCAGGATCTGCTGCGCTTCCTGACGCGGCGGACCGGTAATGCCGAGCGTGCCGCCGATGTGGCCCAGGATACCTATGTCCGGCTGGCGGCCATCCCGCCGACCAGTCTCGACATTCAAAATCCACGAGCCTTCGTCTATCGCGTCGCCGGCAATCTGGCGATCGACACGATGCGGCGCGAAGGCCGGATCGCGGCCGACCTCACCCTCCTCGAAGCGGCGGAAACGGTGCCCGATACGGCACCGTCTCCTGAGGCGAGCGCGCTTGCCCGCGAGCGGCTGCGTCTGCTGGAGGCAGCGCTGGACGAGTTGCCGTCGAAACCGCGTCTTGCCCTGTTGCTCAGCCGGGTCGAGGGGCGGTCCTTCGTCGAGATCGCCGGCCAACTCGGCGTGTCCGAGAGCATGGTGGCCAAATACATCGCACAGGCGCTCCGTCATTGCCGCGACCGGCTGCGACGCAATGATAACGGATAAGTTACCGGCAGCCGCTGCAAGCCGGCACTCCGTCAATCGTCGTTGAGTCGGGGGTAGAGTCACGTCGAATGTCGAATGAGGGGGAAGAACCAGTCGTCGCGTCGCCTTCTCGCGACCGAGCGCTGAGCGACGAAGCCATCGACTGGCTGGTGCGACTGAGTTCAGGCCGCGCTACGGTGAACGATCGGCAGGCGTTCCTGGATTGGCGCGAGCGGTCGCCAATGCACGACGCTGCAGCAGCTGAGGCGGAAGCCCTGATGCGCGTCGTCGCGGAAACCCGACAGGCCGACACGCTGCGTCGCGGCGTCGTACCGCTGTCGCTGTCTCCCCCGCCGCGGCGTGTCAGCCGACGTACCGTATTTGCAGGTGCGACGGCCGCCGCCGCTTCCGTTGCGGTCGTCACCGTCGGGCTCAACGTGCTGGGACCTCTTTCCGGCTTCTACGCGGATCACGCCACCGCTGTAGGCGAGCGCCAGCGTGTCGTCCTCGCGGACGGTTCGGTCGTTACGCTCAACACCGCCACCGCGCTCTCGGTCGACTATTCGGGCCATGAGCGACGTATTGCCCTCCACGACGGCGAAGCGCTGTTCGAGGTCGCCAAGGACCCCAATCGTCCATTCATCGTGATGGCGGGAAACGGCCAGGCCCGAGCGGTCGGCACGGCCTTCGTCGTGCGGCGCAAAGACACGTGCGAGCAGGTCATCGTCACCGAGGGCACGGTCGAGGTCACGATCGGGAAGGCCGCGCCGGTCCGACTGGAAGCGGGGCAGAGACTCGGCTTCGGCGAGGGCGACGGGCAGAAGGTTCGCACCGTCGACGTCGACGCTGTCACGGCGTGGCAGCGTGGCAAGCTCATCTTCAATCGTCGGGCGCTGCAGAGTGTTGTCGAGGAACTGCAGCGCTACCGCCGCGGACGGATCTTCATCGCCAACGAAGAACTCAAGACTCTTGAGGTCACAGGCGTCTTCGACCTCGACGATCCTGATCATCTGTTGCGCACGCTCGAGGATACCAGCAAGGCCCGGGTCATCCAGATGCCCCTGCTGACGATCATTCGCTGAGCGCGCTGCAAGTTCGCCGTCATCGATTCGTCTTACCTTCAAGACGGTGAGACTGAGAAGCACTCCAGATCAAGGAGCTCGCCTGCCGCCGCCGCGTAGCTTTGGGGGACGACATGCTGGTTTCACGTGTGCTGCTCGCGTCGACGATCGCAACCGGCCTGTGGTGGCCCGCCCTGGTCGAGGCGCAGGGTGAGTCGGGACGGGCGCCTCGGACGCAGGAACAGGCGCAGGCGCCGCGCACCGTGACCTTCAACATTCCCGCGCAGGACCTCGATACGGCGTTGACGCGGCTTGCGGATCAAGCCGGCATTCGGCTGCTCGGCGCCTCGGGAGATCTGGCCGGCAAGCGCACCGCCGGCCTGTCGGGGACCTACACCGTGGCGCAGGCGCTCAATGCCTTGCTGACGGGAACCGGCGTCGGTTGGCGCTTCAGCGAAGCCAATACGGTGGTCCTCGAAAAACTCGGCACCGGCGCGCAGGTGCCGGGTGCCCTGCAGCTCGACCCGGTGCAGGTGCAGGGCATGTTCCCGGTGCCGTCACAGGCGATGATCGACAACGTCCCGCCGCCCTACGCCGGCGGCCAGGTCGCCAAGGGCGGCCAGCTCGGCGTGCTCGGCAATCGCGACGTGATGGACACGCCGTTCAACCAGACCAGCTTCACGGCGAAGAAGGCACAGGACCAACAGGCGCGTTCGGTGCGTGACGTTCTGGTCGACGACCCTTCCGTTCGCTTCTATGTGCCGGACGGGGGCATCGGCGCCGAACTCATCAACATCCGCGGCTTCAATATCCAGAATAATGCCTGGACCTACGGCGGCCTGTTCGGGCTGCTGCCGACCTACTCCGTGATGCCGGAGATGGCCGAGCGTATCGAGGTCCTGAAGGGGCCAAGTGCGATGCTGAGCGGGATGTCCCCATCCGGCGCGATCGGCGGCACTGTCAATATCGTGCCGAAGCGCGCCGGTGATGCGCCGCTCACCCAGGCGACCCTGAACTACAATTCGGCCGCGCAGGTTGGCGGCGCCGTGGATGTCGGCCGACGCTTCGGCAATGACCAGCAATTCGGCGTGCGGTTCAATGGCGCCTATCGCGCGGGCCAAACAAACATTCAGTACAATACTGACGAGCGCCTGCTTGGCGTTCTCGGTTTCGATTATCGTGGCGATCACGTTCGGCTCTCCGCCGACCTCGGATACCAGTACGAGTACACAACAGGCGTGGTGCCCTATCTGGGCCTCGCCGCCGGCGTGCAGCTTCCCTGGGCCCCGAACGTCCGCAACAATCCCGCAGCTCAGGCATGGAGCAACAAATGGACCAAGGATGCCTTTGCGGTCCTCCGTGCCGAAGTCGACATGCTCGAAACGGTGACGGCGTTTGCGTCGTTCGGCGTTCACGACAGCCGCTACGGCCAGCTCTACAGCACGGACATCGTCACCATCACCAACCAGAACGGCGCGGCGCGAGGATCTCAGGCCGTCCAGAATTCCTATGCCCAGGTCCTGACAGGCGAAGCAGGGGTGAGGGCCCTCGCCACGACCGGTCCCATCTCGCATGAGTTCGTGTTCAGCGGGTCGATCTACGAATCGGCAAGCGGTATCGCGTCCGTGGTCGGCGCGGCCTACAACACCAACATATACAATCCGATATACGTGGCGCCGGCCGGTCTCGCCAATCCCGCCGCCAACAAGACCGCGACGCAAAGTCTGCAGAGCCTGGTGATTGCCGACACCCTGTCTGCCGTCGACAAGCGCATCCAGCTCACCCTGGGCGCGCGCCTGCAGCAGGTGGGGGCCTCGAACTTCAACGTCATCACCGGTGCTCGCACGAGCAGCTATGAGCAGACCGCACTGAGCCCGTCCGTCGCGCTCGTCTTCAAGCCCTGGCAGAACATCTCGCTGTACGGCAACTTCATCCAGGGGCTGCAGCAGGGTACGACCGTCGGCACCGCCTTCGCAAATGCCGGCGAAGTTTTTCCGCCGTTCAAGGCGACGCAGTACGAGGTCGGCGTGAAGGCCGACTGGGGCAAGTTCACGACGACGGCCAGTCTCTTCCAGATCACCCAGCCGAGCATCCTGACGAACACCGTCACGAATACCCAGTTCCTGGGCGGGGAGCAGAAGAATCAGGGCCTTGAGCTGAACGTCTTCGGCGAACCTCTGCCCGGCGTTCGCCTGCTGGGTGGGGCGATGTTCCTCAATGCCCTGCTGACCAAGACACAGGGTGGCGCAACCGACGGCTGGACGGCACCCTTCTCGCCGAACCTCCAGCTCAGGGCGAGTGTCGAATGGGATCTACCGTTCGTGCGTGGTCTCACCGTGAACGGCCGCGTCGTTTACACCGGCTCCCAATACATCGACACGACCCTGCCGCGGCGCAGCCTGCCGGACTGGACGCGCTTCGACATCGGCGCTCGCTACGTCTTCGATACCGACAACAGTCCGACCGGCAGTCCCGTGGCCATTCGCTTCAACGTCGAGAATCTGTTCGACAACAACTACTGGGCGGGCGGGTCTGGGGCTACGACGCTGTTCCTCGGGGCGCCGCGGACCTTCCGTCTGGCGTTGACCGCGGACTTCTGAGGCCTTCGCCGTGTTGCGGACGACGTAGATGGGACCGACGTTCCGGGGGGCGATGGGCTGGCTTCATACCTGGACCGGTGTGGTGCTGGCGGGGTTGCTGTTCGCCATCTTCTGGATGGGCACGCTAAGTGTCTTCGATCGCGAGATCGACCGATGGATGATGCCCGCGACGCGGCTGTCCCTGCCGGAGAATCCCCTCCCGCTCGATGCACTTCAGCCCCTGATCCAGGAGGCGGCTGCGGAGCGCGCACCCTTCTGGTCCGTCCTGTTGCCGACCGACCGGATGCCAATCTTTCGTGTAGCATGGCGCACGCCGTCAGGACCGGTCGTGCGCTATCTCGATCCCGTCACGGGCGCTTCGTTACCCGATCCGGGCACGCTGGCCGCCACCCAGTTCCTCTATCCGTTCCACTACAATCTGCATATCCGCTTCGCCCAGATCGGCTCGTGGCTGGTGGGATTTGCTGGCATGGCGATGCTGGTCCTGTGCGTTTCCGGCGTGGTCATCCATCGCAAATTCTTCGCCGACTTCTTTACGTTCCGGATTGATAGGCAACCGCGTCGCTCGATCCTCGACGTCCATAATGTCGCCGGCGTGCTCGGCCTGCCGTTCCACATCGCCATCACCCTGTCGGGCCTGATCATCTTCTATTCGGTCTACTTCTCGTCGGTGTGGCAGGTTGCCTACCAGGGCGACCGGCGCGCCTTCGGCGCGGAAGCCTTCGACCTGTTCGATCGCGCGAAGGCGAACAAGCCCGGCACGCTCGCGTCCCTGGACGAGATGGTCGCTCAGGCTCGCGCAGGCTGGGAAGGCGACGTACCGCGCTTCCTGACCGTGCGTAATCCCGGCGACGCCGCGGCGGTTGTGCAGGTGAGCCGCGCGAACGACGATCGCGTGCGCGCCGCGGCCGATGTGGCGTCCTTCGACGGGACGACGGGCCAACTGCTGCACCAACGGATCGGCGCGCAGCCGGTGGTGACGGCCTCACGCTTCATCTCCGGGTTTCATCTCATCCAGTTCCGCCACTGGACTCTGCGGTGGCTCTACTTCGCGCTCGGCCTGCTGGGCTGCATCCTCATCGCAACCGGAGCCCTATTCTGGCTGGAATCACGCCGCCGCCGGCATGCGCAGCTGGGGCTGCGCGGCGTGCACATCGTGGAAGGGCTGACGATCGGCTCCGTGGGAGGCATTCTTATCGCGACGCTTGCATTCTTCGTGGTCAATCGCCTCCTGCCACTCGGCGTGGCGCCCCTGGGCCAAGGACGCGCCGCGCTCGAGATCTGGGCATTCTATCTCGTCTGGCTCGCGACCTTCGCCCATGCCTGGGCACGGCCGGCACGCGCGTGGATAGAGCAGTGCTGGCTCATCGTGGCTTTGGCCGTTGCCGCCGTGCTGCTGAACTGGACGACGACCGGCCATCATCCCGGGCGCACCTTGGGTGCGCGCCATCTGTGGCCGGTCAGCGGCATGGACCTGATGCTGCTGCTGGCTGCCGCGCTGGCGGCATGCGCAGCGCTCAAGCTCGGGCGGCGGAGGCGAGCCTCGTAGACGCGCGAGCTCAGCGCTTCGCGATCTCGACGTTCCAGAAGACGGTCGTCGAGGGAGGGCGGATCCAGCCCTTCGTGCGGGCGCTGACGGCCGACGCGCTGTACCACTCGCCGAGTGGATAGTGCGTGCCGAGCTGCAGGGCGCGCTCCTGGATCTCCTCGGCGATCGCCTTGCGCTTCGTTGCATCCGGCTCCAGCGCGAAGGCCTCGCGCATCGCCTCGATCCGCTCGTCGCACGACCAGCCGGCAGAAGCCTTGTCGCAGGCCGAGTTGAGGAACAGCGAGGTGATCGGGTTCGCGACGTCGATCACGCCGGTGCTCGACAGGGTGATGTTCCAGCCGCGATCCTCGGGAGGCTCCTTGCGCATCACGCGTGCCAAGTGCGTCTGCCAGTCGGCCGGACGCATGTCGACCTTGAAGCCGACCCGTTCGAGCTGCGCCTTGGCGACGGGGCCGAGATTGGCCAGCGAGGCGAGGTCGGTCACCTGCAGCAGCACGATCGGCCGTCCATCGTAGCCCGCCTCCTTGAGAAGCGCCTTGGCCTTCTCGACATTGCCCTCGAGCAGGCCTGACGTACCCTTGTCCGACGCCAGCGGCGTGCCGCAGCCATAGTAGGTCTTGCAGAGACGCCAGAAATTGGGATCGCCGACGGCGGCGTCGAGGAAGCCCTTCTGGTCGATGGCGTAGCCCAGGGCGAGCCGCATCCGGGGATCGTTGAAGGGCGGATGGAGCCAGTTGGGTCGCAGCGCGTACTGGCTGGCATAGGCGCCGCGCTGCACCTCGATACCCTTGCGCTTCTCGACCAGCGGCAGCAGATCGTGCGCCACCGATTCAAGCGCATCGACCTCGCCGTTCTCGAGCGCATTCACCGCGGTCTGCGGATCGGCGATCGATACCCATTCGACCCGATCGACCTTGGCGACCTTTCCGCCCGCATAGTTGGCCGGCGGCTCGGTGCGCGGCACGTAGTTGGGATTCTTAACGTAGACGACGCGGTCGCCGGGCCGCCATTCGTCGGCCTTGAACATGAACGGGCCGGAGCCGGTCGGATCCTTGATCTGCTGGGTGGCCGGCGCGTCGGCCACGCGCTTGGGCATCATGAAGGGCACGACACCGGCCGGCTTGGCCAGCGATTCGATCACGAGGCCGTAGGGCCGGGCGAGTTCGAGGCGGATCGTCTTGGCGTCGGGCGCGGAGAGGTCCTTCACGTTGGCCATGAGCTTGAGGCCGACCGGATCGCGGCTGCCCCAGCGCTTGAGCGAGGCGACGCAATCCTCGGCCGTCACGGCAGCCCCGTCGTGCCACTTCAACCCGTCGCGCAGGGCGAAGCTGTAGACCAGCCCGGCCGGATCGACGCTCCAATTCCCCACCATCTGGGGCTGCGGCTTGAGATCGCCGTCGAGGCCGAACAGTGTGTCGTAGACGAGGTAGCCGTGGGTGCGGCTGATCTGTGCCGACGCCCAGATCGGGTCGAGGATCTTGAGATCCGAATGCATGACGATCTTGAGCGTCGATTGCGCAGCGGCCGGCATCGCAAGCGCGAGCCCGGCGACGGCGCCCAACAGGGCCTTGAAGTTCATGCGTCCTCCCTAGATTTGTTCGTTTGCGAGCCCGTTGATCGTCTGCAGGGCGTGGGCCCGGAACTGGCCGAGGATCATGCCCTTCCAGTCGTCGGCATCGACATAGAAGGCGTCGCGCACCGCCCGCCTGATGTCCTTCACGAGAGGTGCCGGCGCATCGGGATGCCCCGCCAGCCAGGCCTCGCCGCGCAGCGCGTGACGCACCACGGGGTTGGGCACGGTGCCGTATTCCAGCGTCGTCGGCGTGATCGCGGCGCCGGGACATTCCTCCGGCGCGCAGCCGGTGATGTGCCCGACCGTGCGCGGCGACACCGACTCGGTCGCCGTGCTCACGATCAGGTCGCTCCCCCACCAGGCTTTTGCACGTCTCGTGGTTTCTTCGGAATGACGGCCGAAGATCTTCTCGCCATGACCATAAGGTCCCAGGCCGGTATGGACGTCGATCCAGGCGATGTGCCGCTTGTTCGGGCCATGAGCGCGCAGGATCGAGCGGATCGTGGCGTTGCTCCAGGCAGGTGCCGTGCCGCTGTAGAAGAGCCCGTCCGCATGCTTCGCCTGGCCGCTCGACACGCCGGGATTGCGCTGGCCTGCAAGGCGCGCCATCGCGGTGGTGAGGCGCTCCTCGTTGTCGGCGGAGGGCGGCCAGGTCGCCGGCACCAGCAGGTCGTGGATCTGCTCGTACACCGGGTTGTCGGGATAGGGTTGGGAGAAGTCTCCGAAGTTGCGGTTGAGGTCGATGTTGTCCTCGTTCGTCCGCTTCAGGTGCGAGAATCCGAACGGGTTGACGGCATGGATCAGCAGAAGCGCGATCCCGCGATCGGCCGCCCGCTTCGCCAGATCGTCATTCAGCAGCGCGAGCTGGCAGGCCGAGCCGGAGAAGCCTTCCGGACCGTGCGTGCCCGAGCTGACGATGAACAGTTTGCTTGCGTCGGCGGGCCCGAGCAGGGCCGTGTCGGTGGCGATTTCCTCACCCGCCGCGCCCTTCAACGGATGGACGTGATGGCGGACGCCGGCCCCGGCTTTGGTCGAGGCGTCGAGGAAGCGCTGGCGCGCTTCTTCGTAGTCGGCGGAAAAGAACGAGGCGCTCATCTGACCTTCTCGTCGATGTAGTCCAGGGTACGGAAGGCGCCACCGATCATCGGTAGGAACCAGGGCTTGCCGGAATAGAGGGGAATGGACGGCAGTTCCGTCCCGGCGAAGGGCACCTTGCCATGCAGGCGCCCGGCGATCGATTGCCCCATCGCATTGCCGAGGAACGGCATCATCGACACGCCCGAGCCGTTGCAGCCCAGCACGAAGTGCAGCCCGTCGAGCTCGCCGGCATGCGGCAGTGCGTCGTAGGTGAAGGCGACGTTGCCCTGCCAGGTGTGGGTGACCTTGGTGTCGGCGAGTTGCGGCAGCCGTTCGACGAGCGCCTGGTGCAGGAGCTGGGCGCGGAGTTCGGCGTCGATTTCGGTGAAGCGGGCACGCCCGCCGAAGATGACGCGCTTTCCGTCGGGCGAGATCCGGTAGTAGTGCAGCACGCGCCGCGTCTCGGAGAAGGTGCGCCCCTTCGGGCAGATCTCGCGAATCAGGTCCGCCGGCAGCTCTTCGGTCGCGATGATGTGGCTGGCGATCGGCACCAGCCGCTTCTGCAGCCGCGGCGTGACGCCCGACGTGTAGCCGTTGGTCGCGACGACGACGTGGCGCGCGCGGACCTCGCCCATGCTGGTGCTGACCCGCCAGCCCTCGCCGTCGCGGGCAAGCCCGGTGGCGCGGCAATGGCCGGCCAGGGTCACCGAATTGCGCCGGCGCACCGCTGCCAGCAGGCCGCCGTAGAACAGGGCCGGATGCAGCTTGCCCGCGCTCTCGAACACCATGCCGCCATGATAGAAGTCGCTGCCGATCTCCTCGCGCTGCTCTTCGCGGGTGATCAGCCGGCAGTCCGTGGCGCCGCCGTCGCGCAGCTTGGCGAAGCGCGTGCGCAGCCCTTCATAGTGCGAGGCGGCACAGGCGCCGAGGAAACGGCCGCGCTGCTCGAGGTGGCACTCGATTTTCTCCTGCTCGACCAGATCGATCAACGCGCGATAGGCATCGATCGCCCAGCCCACCACGTCGCGCACCAGACCGGGCGAATAGTCGAGCGTGCGGCCGGTGAAGCTCTTGCCGATCGACAGGCCGGCGCTCAGCGCGCCGCCGCTGCGCGTCGAGGCGCCCGAGCCGAACTCGTCGGCTTCCAGCACGACGCTCTGCACGCCGCCGTCGGCCAGCGCGCGGGCCGTGGCGAGGCCGGCATAGCCGCCGCCCACGACCACGACATCGGTACGGGCGGGCAGCGAGGGCGCGGTGATGGCTTGCGGACGGAAGGCCTGCCACCAGTAAGGCTCGTCCTTGAAGTCGCTTGCAAAAATCGACTGATTAACCGCAGGCATGACAGGGCTCACACGCAAAAACGTTGACAGGAATGAGTAAAGGCTTGAGCCGCGAAGCGGTCAAAGTCATTGTCCGACGGGGTTAAGTCGTCGAGGTTATGATGATCACGTCGCGTCAGCTCGAAGCCTTTCGCGCCATCATGGCGCATGGAACGGTGACCGCCGCCGCGGAGCGTCTGGGTGTCTCGCAGCCGGCGGTGAGCAAGATCCTGGCGGGGCTGGAGCACGAGATCGGCTATCCCCTGTTCACCCGCATCAAGCGACGACTGGCGCCGACCAGCGAGGCCCGGCTCCTCGAACAGGAAGTGGCGCGGCTCTATCACAGCCTGGAGCGCGTGACCGACGTGGCGCGGGAAATCCGGGAGCGTCAGATCGGCGACCTGTTGATCTACTCGACGCCGGCGCTCGGCCGCAGCGTCCTGCCGGACGTCATGGCCACCTTCATGAAACGCCATGCCAAGGCGCACATCGTCTTCCAGGTCCGCAGCTCGACCTACATCAACCAGAAGATGGTCGACCAGCAGATCGACCTCGGCTTCTCGATGATGCCGTTCGAGCATCCTGCCATGGTGACGGAGGAGCTGAGCCGCGCCGCCGCCGTCTGCGTGCTGCCGGGCGGCCATCGGCTGGCACGGCGCAAGGTGATCCGGCCCGCCGACCTGCGCGGCGAACGCTTCCTGTCCTTCCCGCTCGATGGCCGCATGCGCCATCTGATCGATGCCGCCTTCGAGCAGGAGCGGATCGAGCGCCAGCTGCAGATCGACGTCTACTCCTCCGCCGATGCCTGCGCGCTCGCCGCGCGCGGCCTCGGCGTCTCGATCGTCGACCCGTTCACCGCCCGCGATTATCTCGGCGCCGGCATCGCGGTCGTGCCGTTCGAGCCGCGGATCCGTTATCTCTTCCGCGCGATGCGGCCGCGCCATCGCAAACCCTCGCGACTGGCCGACGCGTTCCTCGATGCCGTGAAGGCGCACATGAAGGCGAAGGGGTGGTAGGCCCGAGCGAAGCTCGGGCCAAAAGCTAGGCCGGGTCATGGGCCACGAAGAATTCGAGGCCGATCAGCCGTTCCAGCAGCATGACGACCACCAGCGTCACCACGACGGTCGCGGTCGAGATGGCCGCCAGCACCGGCGAGGCATTCTCCTGGATGAACGCATAGATCTGGACCGGCAGGGTCGTGACCTGCGGTCCGGTGAGGAACATCGTGATGGTCACCTCGTCGAACGAGATGATGAACGAGAAGAGCAGCGCGGTGACGAGGCCCGAACGGGCCAGCGGCAGGGCGATGCCGAGCGCGATGCGTCGTTCGTCGGCGCCCAGCAGCGAGGCGGCCTCGACGATCTCGCCGTCGATCCGCTGCAGGGCGACGACGATCGGCCGCCAGGCGAAGGGCAGGGTGCAGACGATATGGGCGATGACGATGCCGGTGGCCGAACCGAGATAGCCCGCCATCGCCAGGACGTTCACCAGCGCCACGCCCAGCGCGGCATGCGGGAAGAACAGCGGCGACATGACGGCCAGCTCGAAGGCCGGCAGCCAGCGCGGCCGCAGCCGGTGGCAGGCATAGGCGCCGGCGAAGGCGATGGCGGTGACGAGCACGGATACCACCGCCGCGATCCCGAGGCTGGTGGCGAAGGCCTCGATCCAGCGCGGATCGGTGGCGGCCTCGGCATACCAGCGCAGGCTGAGTTCGCCCGGCGGGAATCGGAGATAGCCGGCGGCGGCGAACGAGGTGGCGCCGATCACCAGGATCGGGAGGGGCAGGAACAGCAGCAGCGCGAACGACGCGGCGCGGCCCAGCTTCACGATCGGGGCGTTCATCGGTCGGCCTTCGGCACCAGGGCCGCCTCGAGCATGCGCAGGAGGGCGAGACCCAGCCCGCTCAGCAGCAGCAGGCAGATCGCCCAGGCCGACGCCTTGCTCATGTTGAAGTTGTAGACGACCTCTTGATAAATCTGCGTGCCCGCCATCTTCTGGCGGATGCCGCCCAGCAGGATCGGCGTCACGATGGCGCCCATCGAGGTGAGGAAGGTGATGCCGAGTCCGGTGAAGACCCCGGGCAGCGAGAGCGGCAGCACGACGCGACGCCAGGTCTCGAAGCCGCCGGCGCCCAGCGATTCGCTCGCTTCCTCCAGCCGGTTGTCGATCTGCAGCAGGACCGAGAGCGTGGCGATGACGGAGAAGGGCATCAGCACATGGGTCAGGCCGATCACCACGCCGAGATCATTGAAGATCAGCGGCAGCGGCGACTGGATGACACCGGCCCACTTGAGCGTCTCGTTGAGGAAACCCTTGGGGCCGAGGATCACCAGCCAGCCATAGGTACGCACCACGAGGCTGACGAGCCACGGCACCAGCACGATGACCAGCAACAGGTTACGCCAGCGCGGCAGGCGCCACAGCAGCCACGCGATCGGATAGGCCAGCACGGCCGCGGCGACCGCCACGATGGCGGCGATCGACACGGTGCGCAGGAAGACGTCGTGATAATCGGCGCGTTCGAGGATCTGCCGGAAGTAGACCAGCGAGAAGCCGTCCTTGCCCCAGAAGGCATGGAAGAGGAGCAGCGCCACCGAGCCCAGGAACAGGGCGAGCACCAGCAGGGCCGGCAGCAGCAGCCAGCCCAGGCCTTTGGGAGCGGAGGTGGCGCCGCGCATCTCAGGCGCCGGCTGCGAAGCCCGGCGGAAACGCCGCCGAGGCGCCGGTCTCGGCGTCGAAGGCCTGGGCGAGGCCGATCAGATGGGCCTCGGCATACCACGGCGCCACGAACTGGATGCCGATCGGCAGGCCCGCCTTCGAATGGCCGAAGGGGATCGAGATCGCCGGATGGCCGGTCATGTTGAAGGGGATCGTGTAGGTGTACCAGGCGGATCGCAGGTCGCCGAGCGGCTTGCCGTCGACCACCAGCGGCTCGAACTGGTTCTGGCTGGCGAGCGGCGCCGGCGTGGCGACGGTCGGGGTGAGCAGCAGGTCGCAGTCGGCGAACAGGCGCTGGACGGACTTGAAGGCGGTGGTGCGGTCGACCAGCGCGCGGCGCAGCGCCACGACATCGACGGCATTGCCTTCGTCGAGCGTCCGGGCGAACGACGGATCGAGCTCGCCGCGCCGGTTCTTCAGGATGTCGGCGAAGCGCTCGATCTGGTTGGCGCGCAGGATGATGCGCGCCACGTCGAGCTTCCAGTCGATCTCGCGCCCGTCCAGCTCCTTGATGTGGGCGCCCTTCTTGTCGAGGAAGGCGAGCGCTGCATCGAGGCGCGCCTCCGTGTCGGGATCGAGATAGCCGCCGGTCATGCGGCGGATGACGGTGATGCGCCGGCCGGCGATCGGATGTTCGCCGGATTCGTCGGGCCAGGCGAAGGGCTCGCGGCCGATGGCGAGCGTCCAGGGATCGTCGCGATGGCCGCGCGACATCGAGGCGAGGCCGGCGCCGAGATCGCCCGGATGGCGCGCCATCACGCCGAGATAGGTGAGCTGGCCGAACTGGTCGGGCGGCACCTCGTGCGGCACGCGGCCCAGGGTCGCCTTCAGCCCGTAGACGCCGCAGCAGGCGGCGGGAATGCGGCCCGAGCCGGCCCCGTCGGTCGACATGGCGATCGGACCGAGACCCAGCGCCACCGAGACGGCCGCGCCGCCGCTCGAGCCGCCGCTCGTATGCTCGCGGTTCCAGGGGTTGCGCGTGATGCCATGCAGCGGGCTGTCGGTCAGCACCTTGTGGCCGAACTCCGGCGTCGTCGTCTTGGCGAACAGGACGGCATCGGCGGCGCGCCACTGGGCGATCGCCTCGGCATCCATCGACGGCACGTTGTCCTTCATCGTGACCGAGGCGAAGGCGGTGCGCAGGCCCTTGGTCAGGATCAGGTCCTTGGCGGAGACCGGCACGGCGGCCAGGGCTCCGAACGACTCACCCTTCTTGCGCCGAGCATCGAGCGCGTCGGCGGCCGCGCGGGCGCCCTCGGCATCGAGCGTCGCGATCGGGTTGAAGGGCTCGGCCTTCTTCGTGCGCGCCAGCAGCCCCTCGACGATGTCGCGTGCGGCAACCTTGCCGGAGGTGAAGGCTTCTACGTGGTCTGCGACGGTGCGGCCGGCGAAATCCTGAGCGGGCATGATCGTTCTTTCAGGTTGAGGCGAAGAGCGTGAATGTGTCCGACGGAACCGAGAGGTGCGCCGTCTTTCCTTCGGCGAGTTCCGCCATGTGCGGCGTGTCGGCCATGGTCAACGCGGTGAGGGGACCCAGCGGCGTATCGAGAACGGCCTTCACGGTGGGGCCGAGGCGATGCAACGCCGAAACGCGCCCCTCGAGCGACAGCGCGCCCGCCTGGGTTGCTCCCAGCCGCACCGACTCGGGCCGGCAGGCGAGCTGGCAGGCCTGACCCACCGAGGCGGTGCCGACGACGGACGCGCGGGGAACGGAGATCGCCCGTCCCCCCACCGAGACCGACACCGACGTGGCATCGACCGTCTCGATGCGGCCGTCCATCATGTTGATGTCGCCCACGAAGCGCGCGACGAAGGGCGAGGCGGGACGGCGATAGATCTCGCCGGGCGTGCCGACCTGCTGTACGTGCCCGCCATTCATCACGACGATCGTGTCGGAGAGCATCGTCGCCTCTTCCTGGTCGTGCGTGACGAAGACGAAGGTCGTGGCGAGCTGGCGCTGGATCGACTTGAGTTCGACCTGGAGCTGGCGGCGAAGCTGCAGATCGAGCGCGCTCAGCGGTTCGTCGAGCAGCAGGATCGCGGGTTCGAGCGCCAGCGAGCGCGCCAGCGCCACGCGCTGCTTCTGACCGCCGGAGAGCTGTCCGATGCGCCGCCGCTCGAAGCCGGCCAGGCCCACCAGGCCGAGGAAGCGCGAGACGCGGCTTGCGATCTCGGCCGCAGCCGTGCCGCGGATCCGCATGCCGTAGGCCACGTTCTCGAAGACGTCGAGATGCGGGAACAGCGCCAGGTTCTGGAACACCATGCCGAGCGGGCGGCGCCGTGGCGGCACGCCCTGCATGGGCGCGCCGTCGATGGCGATGGTGCCGCGGCTGGGTTCGAGGAAGCCCGCGATCAGGCGCAGCAGGGTGGTCTTGCCGCAGCCCGAGGGGCCGAGCAGGGTGACGAAGCTGCCGCCTTCGATCTCGAGATTGACCTCGTGCAGGACCGTCGCGGTGCCGAACGCCTTGCCGACCCCCGTGATCGAGATCGTTCCCCGGCTCACTGCTTGACGCCGGACATGAGCTTCTCGGCGCGGTCGACCCGCGCCTCGTTGTGCTCCACCACGATGCGCCAGTCGGGCGAGTAGAGCGACTTCACGATGTCGTCGTAGGGCTGGCCCAGCGTCTTCTGCAGGTCCTCGGGCAGCTTGACCTTGGAATTCATGGGCAGCCAGCCGTCGAGCAGGGCCGCGCGCAGCTGCGGCTCGGCGCCGGCGATGTAGTTCATCCAGACCAGCGACTTGTCGAGGTTCTTGGCGCCTTTCGGCACCACCACCACGTAGGGCAGCATCAGCGCGCCTTCCTTGGGGATCACGATGCCGACATTGGACGCGCCCTGGCGGCGAAGCGCCCAGACACGCGAGGCATAGAAGGGAACCGCCGCGACCTCGCCCCGCGTCAGCAGCGTGTTCATGTGCGCGAGCGAGGTGTAGGTCGCCAGCACGTTCGGCACGATCTTCTCCAGCAGCTTGAAGCCCGGATCGATGTCCTTCTCGCTGCCGCCCATCGCCTTGGCCATGATCACCGCGTCGTAGGGTGCGAGATAGACCGGCCGGGTCAGCGACAGCTTGCCCTTCCACTTCGGATCGGCCAGCCCCTGCCAGGAGGCGAAGTCTTCCGGCTTGGCGAGGTCGGTGTTGTAGGCGATCCCGTAGTAGGTGAAGTAGACCGGCAAGCCGACGTGACGGCCGGCCTTGTCCTTGGTCAGGAACTTCGGATCGACGTCGGCAATTCCCGTGAGCTGCTTGTCGTCGAAGCTTTCGATGAGGCCCGCGTTGGACAACGCGATCGCCTCGAAATAGGTGACCAGCGCCAGACTGTACTGGCCGGCCGCCGCCGGGGAACGCAGCGCACCGGCCGGATTCGGCACCTCGACCATCTTGATGGTGGAGCCGTTGCCGGGGTTGAACTGCTTGATGAAGGCCTCGCGCCAGGTGTTGGCGCCGCCGCCGCCCCACACCGCCATGGTGAGTTCCTGCGCAGCAGCACTACCCGCGCCCGCACAGGCGAGAACGGCGCCGCACATCAACGCCTTCAGTCGGTTCATCATCGCTGGCCCCCGCCGTTGTCCCGTTTTGACAACGTTAGGCGCATCCTGCAGCGCGGGAGAAATTCATTCGTCCCGGCTGTTCATTCCAGAAGGTTATGGTGTTGGTTGTTGCTCCATGCAGATACCGCTTCTACAGTCGCGGGGGGATTTCGGAGGGGATACGCCATGGATACGAAGCGCCTGCATCGCCGCCACGCTCTCTCGCTGCTGGGAGGTGCCGCCGCGGTCGGCGCCGCCGGGCCCGCCTTCGCGCAGGCCGAGCCGGCCAAGCCCGCCCAGCTCGTCGTCAATCATTCCGGCGGGTCGATGGGCTCGGCGATGCGCAAGGCCTTCTTCAACGGCTTCGAGAAGAAGTACGGAATCAAGGTCGTCGAGACGAGCCCGGTCGATTTCGGCAAGCTCCGCGCAATGGTCGATTCCGGCAACGTCGAATGGGATCTGACCGAGATCGGCGGCCAGGATGCGATCCGCGCCGGCAAGGCCAACCTGCTGGACAAGATCGACCCGAAGGTCGTCGACCGCTCCAAGTATCCGCCCTCGGCGCAGAACCCCTACGTCTTCGCCTCGTCGGTCTATACGACCATCATCGGGTTCCGGAACGACGTGTTCAAGAACGGCAGCCAGCCCAAGAGCTGGGCCGACTGGTGGGACGTGAAGAAGTTCCCGGGCGCGCGCTCGATGCGCAACCATCCAACCGACAATCTCGAATTTGCGCTGATCGCCGACGGCGTGCCGAAGGACAAGATCTATCCGATCGACTTCGACCGGGCGTTCAAGAAGCTCGACCAGATCAAGCCGCACATCACCGTCTGGTGGTCGACCGGCCAGCAGCCCGCCCAGCTCCTGCTCGACAAGGAAGTCGTGCTGGCGACCGGCTGGAACGGCCGCTTCTACGACATCATCAAGAAGGGCGCGCCGGTCGGCATAGAATGGAACGAAGGGGCGCTGAAGCAGGGCAGCTTCGCCATCCCGCGCGGCGCCAAGAGCCCCTACTGGGCCAACAAGATGCTGGCCGAACTCGCCGTGCCGCAGCAGCAGGCCGTCTATGCCTCCGAACTCGGCTATCCCGGCCTCAACCTCGAATCGCTGAACTTCGTCGATCCGAAGGTGAAGCCCTTCCTGCCGACCGCCTATCTCGACCAGCAGTTCTGGGTCAGCGACGAATGGTACGCCGAGAACGGCACCAAGGCAGCCGAACTGTGGAACGCCTGGATGCTGAAGAAGGGCTGATCTCCTTGAGCGCAAGCGCGGGATCGGCCGACCTTCTCATCGAGGGCGTGGCCAGGCGTTTCGGAGAGGTGGTCGCCCTCGATCACGTCTCCCTGCAGGTGGCCCAGGGGGAGCTGCTGACCATTCTGGGGCCCAGCGGCTCAGGGAAGACGACCCTGCTCAAGGTCGTCGCGGGCTTCGAAACACCCGACGCCGGCCGCGTGACGGTGGGCGGTACCGACATCACCTCGCTGCCGCCGGCCCGGCGGGACATCGGCATGGTGTTCCAGAACTATGCGCTGTTCCCGCATCTCAGCGTCGCGGCCAACGTCGCCTTCCCGCTGGAGATGCGCAACGTCGCCAAGCCGGAGATCGAGCGGCGCGTCGCCGAGGCGCTGGCGATGGTCGAACTCAAGGGCTACGAGGCGCGGCTGCCGCGGCAGCTTTCGGGCGGTCAGCAGCAGAGGGTGGCGCTGGCGCGCGCCATCGTCTTCAACCCGCGGCTCCTGCTGCTCGACGAGCCGTTCGGCGCGCTCGACCGCAAGCTGCGCGAGACGATGCAGCTCGAAGTGCGCCGCCTGCAGCGCCGTCTCGGCCTCACCACCATCTTCATCACCCATGACCAGGAGGAGGCGCTGGTCCTCTCCGACCGCATCGCGGTGATGAACAGGGGCACGATCCAGCAGATCGCCACGACGACGGAGATCTACGAGCGGCCGGCCAACGATTTCGTCGCCGACTTCGTGGGCGAGAGCAACATCTTCCACGGCACGATGAGCGGGCCGGGCACGGTCACGCTCGACGGCGGGCGCCCGCTTCAGGTCCGCAGCGACAAGCCGGCGGGTACGAAGGTCGGCGTGCTGATGCGCCCCGAACGATTTGCTCCAACGGGCACCAACGCCTTCACCGGCGAGGTGATCGAATCGGTCTATCTCGGCACGTCGTTCAAGCTGCGGCTGGCCTGCGAGGGCGGCCTCGAACTGCTGGTGCGCCAGCCGGCACGCGGCGCGCTGCCCGCCGCCGGCACGCGCGTGACCGTCGGTATCGAGCCCGAGTCGATCCATGTGTTCTGAGAGCAAAACCCTTCGACCTCATCCTGAGGAGCATCGCGCAGCGATGCGTCTCGAAGGATGGGCCGCAGGAACGGTGCTCGTTCCCATCCTTCGAGACGGCGCTGCGCGCCTCCTCAGGATGAGGGTTGTTTCGTGAAGTCCCGCGGCCTTCTCCCCGCGCTGCCGGCGCTGATCCTGCTCTTCATCTTCTTCCTGTTCCCGGTCGTGCGCATGCTGGGCTTCAGCCTCGAAGGCGGGACGCTCGACTGGTACGCCAAGGCGCTGGGCGAGCAGCTCTATCTCCGCGTCTTCTGGAACACGTTCGAGATCGCGCTGCTGGTCACCTTTTTCTGCCTCCTGCTGGGCTATCCGCTGGGCTTCCTGATGGCCACGACCACGCCCTTCTGGGCGACCGTGGGCTTCATCTTCGTGCTGCTGCCGCTGTGGACCTCGGTGCTGGTGCGGACCTATGCCTGGATGGTGCTGCTGGGCCGCAACGGCGTCTTCAACCGCACCTTGATGGAGGCGGGCCTCATCAGCGATCCGATTCCGCTGCTGCACAATTTCACCGGCGTGCTGATCGGCATGGTGCATGTGCTGCTGCCCTACATGGTGCTGCCGATCTACGGCGCCGTCCGCAAGGTCGATCCCGCCATCCCGGCCGCGGCTGCCGGCCTCGGCGCGTCGAGCTTCGCGATCTTCCGGCGCATCTACCTGCCGCTCACGCTGAACGGTATCTTCGCGGGCTCGGTGCTGGTGTTCGTGCTGTCGCTGGGCTTCTTCATCACCCCGGCGCTGCTGGGCGGCGGCCGGGTCATGATGATCGCCGTGCTGATCGAGCAGCAGGTGCGCGAGGCGTTGAACTGGCCGTTTGCCGCCGCCCTTTCGGCCGTGCTGCTGGTCTTCACCTTCGCCGTCTATACGCTGGCCCAGCGCTTCACGCGAACGGAGGCGGCGCGATGACCCGCAGTCCGAGCCGGCGCCTTCTCGTCATTTCGTGCGGGCTCATCTACTTCTTCCTGATGCTGCCGCTGCTGGTCGTGTTCCCGATCTCGCTGTCGTCGGCGCCCTACATGCAGTTCCCGCCGCCCGGCCTCTCCTGGCAGTGGTACGAGCGCTATCTCGACGATCCGCAATGGATCGATGCGACCTGGCGCTCGCTCTACATCGGCAGCGCGACGGCGGTGTTCGCGCTGCTGCTGGGCGTGCCGCTGGCCTTCGCGCTGGTGCGTGGAAGGTTCTTCGGCCGCATCCTGATCGACCGGCTGGCGCTTGCGCCCGTGATCGTGCCGACCATCATCCTCTCGGTGGCGGTCTATGGCCTGTTCGCCAAGCTGAAGCTGATCGGCTCCTGGTACGGGCTGGTGATCGCCCACACGGTGCTGGCGCTGCCCTTCGTGGTGCTGGTGATCGGCGCGGGCCTGCGCGACTTCGACCGCTCGCTCGAACAGGCCGCCGAAGGGCTGGGCGCCAGCCGCTGGCGCACGCTGGCACGCATCACCCTGCCGTTGCTGCGTCCCAGCCTCGTCTCGGCGGGACTGCTCGCCTTCATTTCCTCATTCGACGAGGTCGTGGTGGCGCTGTTCCTGGCCGGCGCGAACATGACCCTGCCCAAGAAGATGTTCGACAACATCATGATGGAGATTGACCCGACCATCGCCGCCGTCTCGGTGATGCAGATCCTGCTGGTGTCGGTCGTGCTGGTGCTGATCGGCCGCTTCGGCCGGGGGCTGAAGGATAGTGCGAGATGACGATGTTGCCGACCCTTCGAGACGGCCGCGGAGCGGCCTCCTCAGGGTGAGGTGGGAGTGTAGTGAAACCCTCATCCTGAGGAGCGGTCCGAAGGACCGCGTCTCGAAGGATGGGCCAAGGAGCAGGTGATGGCCGACAGCGTCTTCCACAAGGATTTCAAGGCGACGCCCTGGTGGTGGGAATGGTGGCATCCCTCCAACGAGCTGAGCCAGGATCCGCCGCTCAAGACCGACGTGCTGGTGGTGGGCGCGGGCTATGGCGGCCTGTCGACCGGGCTCGAGCTGGCGCGCTCGGGCGTCGACGTCACGGTGCTGGAGCGCGGCGATTTCGGCGTCGGCGCCTCGACCCGCAACGGCGGCGGCGTCAGCGGCGGAACGACCATGGGCAAGGGCTTCTCCGGCAAGGGCGTCGGCGGCGATCCCGAGGCCTGGAAGAAGGTGATGGCGCGCATGCTGAGCGACGCCGCCGATTCGCTGAGCCAGGTCGAGACCGTGATCCAGCGCGAAGGCATCGAATGCCATTGGCGCATGAACGGCCGCTTCAGCGGCGCCTACACGCCGCGCCACTTCGCCGAACAGCAGGCCAAGGTCGCGACCTACAACGAGCAGGCGGCGTTGGGCACCTACATGATCCCGCGCGAGCGCCAGCGCGAGGAGATCGCCTCGGACTACTACTATGGCGGCATGGTCGTGGAACGCACCGGCCAGCTTCATCCCGCGCTCTATTACGGCGGGCTGCTGAAGGCCGCGCACCGTGCCGGCGCCACGCTCTGCGCCAATTGCGATGCCGAGAAGATCGAACGCAAGCCGGGCGGGTTCCGGATTCTCACCAGCAAGGGCCCGATCGAGGCGCGCGAGGTGGTGATCGCGACCAACGGCTACACGACCGAGCTCACGCCGACGCTGCGGCGCAAGCTGGTGCCGGTCGCCAGCCACATCATCGCGACCGAGGAGCTGCCCGAGGATCTGGTGCAGAGCCTGATCCCGAAGAACCGCGTGGTCTCCGATACCAAGCGCGTGCTCTGCTACTACCGCCAGTCGCCCGACAACAAGCGCGTGATCTTCGGCGGCCGCGCCCGCTTCACCCAGGTGACGCCCGAGGTCAGCGCGCCGGTGCTGCACGGCTACATGCTGGAGCGCTGGCCGCAGCTCAAGGGCGTGAAGGTGACGCACGCCTGGACCGGCAACGTTGCCTTCGCCTTCGACTTCCTGCCGCACATGGGCATGGAGCAGGGCATGCACTATCTGATGGCCTGCAACGGCTCGGGCGTCGCGATGATGTCCTATCTCGGCTACCAGACGGCGCGAAAGATCGCCGGCGGCTCGAACGCGCCCGTCAACGCCTTCGACGGCCAGGATTTCCCGACCGTGCCCTTCTACAGCGGCAATCCCGAATGGGTGCTGCCCTTCGTCGGCGCCTGGTACCGCACCCGCGACTGGTGGGACCGGGTGCGGGCTTGAGGCCGCTCTCTCAGCTCTTTCTCCTCTCCCCCGCTAGGGGGAGAGGCTGGGTGAGGGGGCGACGCACCGACTTACGCGTGTAACCCCCTCACCTAACCTCTCCCCCGATCGGGGGAGAGGAACGTGAGGTCTACTTCATCGTGATCGGCGAGAAGTCCTGGAACCAGTTCTGGGCCTGGATGAAGCCCGTGACCTTGGGCGACAAAGCACGCGGCGCGACGTCATGCGTCACGAACAGGAACAGCGCGTCGTCGACGATCTTCTCGTGGACCTTCTTCAGCGCCTCGTCCTGCGCCTTCTGGTCGAAGGTCGTGCGCGCCTTCTCCAGCAACGCGTCCATGCCGGGGTCCTGGTAGAAGCCCCAGTTGGTGCCGTTGGGCGCCACCAGCTTCGAATCGAGATGGCGGATGAAGGCGGTGAAGGGATCCTGGATGAAGTAGCTGAAGTTCAGCGCACTGGCGCCCTTGGCCTGATCCGACTTCGCGCCGGCCCGCCACAGGTTGATCAGCGTGTTCCACTCGGCGACCTCGAACTCGATCTTGATGCCGACATCGGCCAGGTTCTGCTGGATGTACTCGTTCATCGGCAGCGGCAGCATCTGGCCCGAGCCGGAGCTCGAGATCAGCACCTTCGCGGTGACCGGCTTGGCCGGGCTGAAGCCCGCCTCGGCCAGCAGCTTCTTCGCCGCCTCCGGATCGAACTTCACGTCGAAGCTCGGGCTGCCGAACCACTGGCTGCCCGGCGTGAGGAAGCCCTTGGCGGGAATCATCATGCCCTTCAGCAGCACCTTCAGCCCCTCGCGGTCGACGGCGAGGTTGGCCGCCTTGCGGACGCGGATGTCCTTCCACGGCGAGCCGTCGGCGAAGGAGAGGTGCCAGGTCCAGTTGTGCGGATAGGCGTTGCTGATGATCTTGAAGCCGGCCTTCTCCAGGCTCGGCACGGCGTCGGGCGAGGGCGCCTCGATCCAGTCGACCTGGCCCGAGCGCAGCGCCGCCGTGCGGGTCGCGGGCTCGGGGATCGGCAGCAGCACCATCTTGTCGAGCTTCGGCACGCGGGCCTTGTCCCAATAGTCCTTGTTGGGCGACAGCTCGGCGCGGGTCTGCGGCTGGAAGGCGGTGAGCTTCCACGGGCCGGTGCCCGACGGCGTCTGGGCGAACTTGTTCCAGTCCTTGCCGACCTTCTCCCACTGCGTCGGGCTCGACATCATCACCCAGGAGATCTGGTAGGGCAGGAAGGCGTCGGGCGTCTTGGTCGTGATCTCGACCGTCTTGTCGTCGATCACCTTGTAGGAGGCGACGGCGGGAATGCGCGAGCGGCCCTGCGCCGCCTGCTTGGGGTCGAACTGCGGCGACTTGTCGTTCAGCAGCTTCTCGAGGTTCCAGACCACGGCATCGGCCTTGAAGTCGCTGCCGTCATGGAACTTCACGCCGTCGCGCAGGGTGAAGGTCCAGCGCGTCGGATCGGCCTCGTCGACCTTCCACGAGGTGGCGAGGCCGGGCACCAGCACCGAGGCCTTGTCGGCGGAGGACAGGTCCCAATTGATCAGCCCGTCATAGAGCGTGTAGCCCATGAACCGCATGCCTTCGCCGCCCTGGTCGGTCTGGCCGGTGGTCAGCGGAATGTCCGAAGCGGTCATGCCGATGCGCAGCGTGCCCTGCGCCAGGACCGGGGTCGCGGCCAGCGATGCCAGAAGGGCGACGGTGCCCAGAACGGCTTTTTTGGCGAGAATCATCACGAAGGTCCCTGTTTTCCTTGTGGTCGTTGTCCTCGCGGACGCCAGAACCATGCCAAAGGATAGGTGGCGCCTCCCTCCGGCCCGTTCGAAAGTGCCTCCGTTCGACAAAGAACGTGACTTCCAATTTAGAATCGTTCTAAACTAAGCTCGCGAGCCTAGAACATGAGGGATGGACGATGACGACCGAGAGCAAGTGCCCTTTCAGCGGTGCACCCAAGGGCCGGACCAACCGCGACTGGTGGCCCAACCAGCTCGACCTGCAGGTCCTGCACCAGCATTCCCCGCTCTCCAACCCGATGGGCGCGGCCTTCGACTACGCCAAGGCGTTCAACAGCCTCGACCTCGACGCCGTCATCAAGGACCTGAAGGCCCTGATGACCGATTCGCAGGACTGGTGGCCGGCCGACTTCGGCCATTACGGCCCGTTCTTCATCCGCATGGCCTGGCACAGCGCCGGCACCTATCGCGTCGGTGACGGCCGCGGCGGCGCCGGCGGCGGCCAGCAGCGCTTCGCCCCGCTGAATTCCTGGCCCGACAACGTCAATCTCGACAAGGCCCGCCGCCTGCTCTGGCCGATCAAGCAGAAGTACGGCGCGAAGATCTCCTGGGCCGACCTGCTGATCCTCACCGGCAACGTCGCGCTGGAATCCATGGGCTTCAAGACCTTCGGCTTCGGCGGCGGCCGGGCCGACACCTGGGAGCCCGAGCAGGACATCTACTGGGGCCCCGAGGGCAAGTGGCTGGCCGACGAGCGCTACAGCGGCGACCGCCAGCTCCAGGGCTCGCTGGGCGCCGTGCAGATGGGCCTGATCTACGTCAATCCCGAAGGCCCCAACGGCAACCCCGATCCGATCGCGGCGGCGCGCGACATCCGCGAGACCTTCGCGCGCATGGCGATGGACGACGAGGAGACGGTGGCGCTGATCGCCGGCGGCCACACCTTCGGCAAGACCCATGGCGCCGGTGACGCCGCCCTGGTCGGGCCGGAACCGGAAGCCGCGCCGATCGAGCAGCAGGGACTGGGCTGGAAGAGCAGCTTCGGCTCGGGCAAGGGCGCCGACCAGATCGGCAGCGGCCTCGAAGTCACCTGGACCACGACGCCGACCAAGTGGAGCAACAACTTCTTCGAAAGCCTGTTCGGCCACGAATGGGAGCTGACCAAGAGCCCGGCCGGCGCCCATCAATGGACGGCGAAGAACGCCCAGGCGACCGTGCCCGATCCGGCGGACCCGGCCGACCCCTCGAAGCGTCGCCTGCCCACGATGCTCACGACCGACCTGTCGCTGCGCTTCGACCCGGCCTACGAGAAGATCTCGCGGCGCTTCTTCGAGCACCCCGATCAGTTCGCCGATGCCTTCGCGCGGGCCTGGTACAAGCTCACGCACCGCGACATGGGCCCGATCGCGCGCTACCTCGGCCCGCTCGTGCCGAAGGAGCATCTGATCTGGCAGGACCCGATCCCCGCCGTCGACCATCCGCTGGTCGGCGAGGCCGAGATCGAGCAGCTCAAGGCCACGCTGCTGGCGTCGGGCCTCACCGTGTCGCAGCTCGTGACGACGGCCTGGGCCTCGGCCGCGACCTTCCGCGGCGCCGACAAGCGCGGCGGCGCCAACGGCGCCCGCATCCGCCTCGCGCCGCAGAAGGACTGGGCCGTCAACCAGCCGGCCGAACTCGCCACCGTCCTGGCGAAGCTCGAAGCGGTGCAGAAGGACTTCAATGCCTCCGCTTCGGGCGGCAAGAAGGTCTCGCTGGCCGACCTGATCGTGCTGGGCGGTGTCGCCGCCGTCGAGAAGGCGGCCAAGGATGCCGGCCATGACGTGAAGGTCCCCTTCACGCCGGGCCGCATGGACGCCTCGCAGGAGCAGACCGACGTGCACTCCTTCGAACCGCTGGAGCCGACGGCCGACGGCTTCCGCAACTTCGTCGGAACGAAGATGCCGCAATCGCCGGAGGAGCGTCTGGTCGATCACGCCCAGCGCCTCACCCTGACCGCGCCCGAGATGACGGTCCTGGTCGGCGGCCTGCGCATGCTGGGCGCCAACACGGGCAAGTCGAAGCACGGCGTCTTCACGTCGAAGACCGGGACGCTCAGCAACGACTTCTTCGTCAACCTGCTCGACATGGCGACCGAGTGGAAGCCGGTCGCCGGCGAGGAGGGCGTCTACGAGGGTCGCGACCGCACGTCCGGCGCCGTGAAGTGGACCGGCACGCGCGTCGACCTGATCTTCGGCTCGCACAGCCAGCTCCGCGCGCTGGCCGAGGTCTACGCCCAGTCCGACGCGAAGGAGAAGTTCGTGCAGGACTTCGTCGCCGCCTGGACCAAGGTCATGACCCTCGACCGCTTCGACCTCCACGCCTGAGCCGCGTGACTTGAAAACGAATAGCCCGCCCGGCGAGAGCCGTGGCGGGCTTTCTTTTTCATTCGTCGTCTCGAGCGAAGCCGCCCGCAGGGCGGCGCAGTCGAGGGACCTCTTTTCGTTTCAACGGATCGTGCGCCGAAAAAAGGTCCCTCGACTACGCTGCGCTCCGCTCGGGACGACGGCTTGCTTTGGTCGCGAGGCTCCCTTCTTCATTTTGGCCGGTTGGCATCTATGAACATGCTCGAGAGAATTCCGTCGCAATCAAAATTGAACTTTGCTGTCCAACCGGATCTCTTGTCGCCGAACATGTAGACGATTGTCTTGTCAGTAGACCAACAACTCGGGCCGGGGCCCCTATGCGGAGACGGAACTGGTTGAAGCGTTTCGGTCCAAGACTTCCCAAACTGCTGTTCGATCGCCGCGAGATCGATGCCGGCCGGTCGCTCTTGGAACAGCAAGTTGACCGATGCCTGTAGCTCTCCGTCGGGATGCATGGTCAATCTGCGAAGCTTCAATGGCATATTGTTCTGAGACGGCATCCACGGAAAATTGCTGACGCTCGCCCAATATGAGCCAATGATAACGTCATGCTTGCCGACCTCTACGCTCACATTGGAGCCACCAAAGGCGCGTTTTAGATTGTCTTCTGTGTAGAAGCCGGAATCGAGAATTCGGCCGGAAGCAGTCAGCTGTCTGATCGCACCGATGAGCTGCAGCGTATTTTGCGGTGTCTGAAATGACGACTCGGTCGGCGCTGACGGCGTGGGGGAGCATCCCGCGATCACGGCAAGGGCAATCAGTAGGCTCAGAGTTCTCGCTATCCTCGTCACGCTGCAACTCCCCAGTGGCTCTTGCCGGCGTCTATCGTCAAGGAAGTCGCGTCGCCCGATGAATCGGTCCTATTGGTGCCGCATGATCACGAGCGAGAGCGCCGCAATGACGAAGCAGCCAGTCGTCCATTTCAAACTCCTGACGATCTGCCGGCGTTGAGCGTCGCTCGTCGACTCGCCGCGCCGCTTTCGTAGCGCAGCACCGGCCAAGCACACCAGCAGCCACAACGCACAACCGAGGAAGGCGATCAGCGCGTTGCCAAACACTACGGCCGGCGCCGCGACGAAGGCTGGAGACTTGAAGGGCGATGGTCCGACGGCGCCGTCCCGCAAATGGACGTAGCCGGCGCCAGATACGACCATCACGGCGCCGGACGCGAAGGCGAAGAAGAAGTTGCGATAGTAGCGCGCCATCAGTTCCTTGCCGCGCTCTGTGTATGGGCCGCCGTCCCAAAGGCCTGGAAAGAATGACGTCTTGGAAGAAGGAAGCGGCTGCCGTTCGAGCCGGGCACCGAGTATCGCTGCCAGGGCCGCCACAACGAAGTAGAGAAAAGAGAACATCCCCAGGACGGTAAGGATGGCGAGCGCTAGTTTCATCAGCTTGCTATTCGATACGATCAGGATAGCCGCGTCGCCTGGCTCACCGCCAACTGCCACCCGTCCTGCGCCGTCACGTACACGCACACCCAGCGGAAGTCGTAGGTCTTCTGTTCCTTCACGTTGAGGATCGGGCTCTTGCCGGTGACGATCACGGTCGGGCCGGTGAAGACACGGAAGCTGAGGTCGGTGGCGGGGGCGGCTTCGATCAGCGGTTCGCCGGCCATCGCGGCGACCAGGCGGGCGTCCTTGTTGTCGAGTTTCCCCGAGCCGTGCGTGTGCGTGAAGCTGTCGGCGTAGAGCGGGCGCAGGGCGGCGAAGTCTTTCGCCAGCACGG
This sequence comes from Reyranella sp., assembly GCF_965249915.1. GTDB lineage: Bacteria > Pseudomonadota > Alphaproteobacteria > Reyranellales > Reyranellaceae > Reyranella. Next base: position 4,702,528 of record NZ_OZ252257.1, on the reverse strand, counting down.
CCTTCGCGAGCCTGGCGCGGAAGTCGGTGACTTCCTGGATGAACTTCTTCGCTTCCGCCGGGTCGGGTTGGCGCGGCGGATGGGCGAGGGCCTCAGGGGCCAACAGGAGGAGCGGGAGCGCTCCGATCAGGGTGCGTCTACGCATCCTTCGAGGATACGCCGGCCTCGGCGAAGGTCGCCATGCCGTTGTGGCAGGCGGCGGCGGCCTTGAGCAGCGGCACGGCGAGCGCGGCGGCCGAGGCTTCGCCCAGGCGCATGTCGAGGTCGAACAGCGGGCGCAGGCCCAGTTCGGCGAGCAGGCGCGTGTGGCCGGGCTCGGCCGAGCGGTGCGCGACCAGGCAGTGGTCGAGCGCGCGGCGGTCGACGGCACGCAGCACCGCGGCGGCGGCTGTGCAGGCGAAGCCGTCGAGCAGCACCGGGATGCGGCCCATGCGGGCGGCCACGATGGCGCCGGTCAGGGCGGCAAATTCCTCGCCGCCGACTGCGGCCAGCAGTTCGAGCGGATCGCGGCGGGCGATCGCCTCCTTGTGGAAGGCCAGCGCCTCGTCGATCACCGCGATCTTGTGCGCCAGCGCCTTGCCCGAGACGCCGGTGCCCGGCCCGGCCCAGTCGGCGCCCGTGCCGCCGAACAGCGCGGCGCAGAGCGTCGAGGCCACCGTCGTGTTGGCGATGCCCATTTCGCCCAGGCACATCACGTCGATGCCGGGTTCGGCCGCCATCATGCCGTAGGCCATGGCATTGGCGGCGCGCGTCTCGTCCATCGCCGGCCCTTGCGTGAAGTCGGCGGTCGGATGGTCGAGGTCGAGTTCGTAGATGCGCAGGTCGGCGTCGATCGCGGCGGCCAGCTGGTTGATCGCGGCGCCGCCGTTTGTGAAGTTCGTCACCATCTGCCGGGTGACTTCGGGCGGATAGGCCGAGACGCCGCGCGCGGCGACGCCATGGGTGCCGGCGAACACCGCGATGCGTGGCCGTTCGACCCGCGGCTGGGCGCGGCCCTGCCAGCAGGCCAGCCATTCGGCGATCTCCTCCAGCCGGCCGAGCGAGCCTTGCGGCTTGGTCAGCTCGGCCTGGCGGCGGACCACCTCGGTCTGGGCGGTGAGATCGGGTCCCGGCAGTTCGCGCAGGATCCGGCGCATTTCATCGAAGGAGGCAGCCGACATTGTTTGTCCGGGGGCATTCAGGAAGGGGCCGGACCATCCTATATTCGCGGGACCATGACCAGTCCCCACGAGCCGTCCTCCTCTTCGTCTTCGTTCAGCGGCGGGGGCAGCGGCGCGCCCCGGCCCTCGTCGTTCGACGAATGGCTGCAGGCCTTCAAGGAACAGATGACGTTCTTCACCGGCCTGAAGCTCGATGTCGGCCTGCCGCGCTGGCCTCTCGCCGACGTGCTGCCGGTCCTGCCGGTGGTCGGCGCGGCGATCGGGCTGGCCTCCGGGCTGGTCTTCGCCATCGTCCGCGGCATCGCCGGGCCGGGTTGGCTGGCCGCCGTCCTGGCGGTCGGCGCGGCGGTGATCCTGACGCGCGCCCTGCATGAAGACGGGCTGGCCGATACCGCCGACGGGCTGGGCCCGCATGGGCTGGAGCCGGCCCGCCGCCTCGAGATCATGCGCGACAGCCGCAACGGCACGTTCGGCGTGCTGGCGCTGGCGCTCTCGGTGCTGATTAAGGTCGCCTGCCTGGCGCAGTTCGGCGCTGCGACCGGGCTCGTGGTGCTGATCTCGGCCCACGCGCTGTCGCGCGCCGTGCTGGCCTATCCGCTGCTGGCCTTTTCCCCGGTCCATGCCGACGGGCTGGGCGCGACCGTGGGCAAGCCGACCGACAACGACGTCTGGATCACCATCGGCATCGGCGTGGGGCTCACTTTCCTGCTGATGCTGGGCAAGGGCCTGTTCGTGGCCCTCCTGGCACCGCTCGCCGTGCTGGCTTCGGCCTGGTTCACCTCGCATTGGATCGCCAAGCGGCTCGGCGGCTATACCGGCGACACGCTGGGCGCGGTGCAGCAGAAGGCGGAGGTCGTGTTCCTCGTGGTGGCGGCGCTGTTCATCGGCAGCTAAGAAGGCGGCCGCTTAGAAGAGTCCAGCGGAGGAACGGCATGGCGACGGGCGCCAAGATCACGGGAGCAGTCACGCGGTGGTGGTGGGTGCGGCATGCGCCGGTGCCCAATCCGGAGCGCCGTTGCTACGGCCAGTCGGACATGGATTGCGACGTGAGCAACGAGGCGCTGTTCCGGCATCAGGCGAAGCTGCTCCCCAAGGGCGCGGTCTGGTACGCCTCCAACCTGCTGCGCGCGCGCAAGACGGCCGAAACGCTCGCCCGGTCGGGGGCGGAGATGGACACGCTCAACATCGATCCCGACCTCGCCGAGCAGCATTTCGGCTCGTGGCAGGGGCTCACCTATGTCGAGATCGCCGAGAACCACGCCAACAATCATCTGTTCTGGCTGGGACCGCCGGAATTCCGGCCCGAGGGCGGCGAGAGCTTCGTTGACCTGCGCGAGCGCACGGTGCGCAGCATCGACCGTCTGACCGCCGAGCATAAGGGCCGTGACATCGTGGCGACGGCGCATGGCGGCACGATCCGCGCGGCGCTGGCCCATGCTTTCGACCTGCATCCCGAGGCGGCGGTGCGCTTCGAGATCGACAATGTCTCGATCACGCTGATCGAGCATTTCGAGCAGGCCGATCCGGCTCATGCCTGGCGCGTGTCGTTCGTGAACTACATGCCGCGCGAGATCGTCCTCGCCCATGCGGGCGGGCCTGCGTGACGGCGGCCGCCCCGTCGACCGCCAAGTCGACCGCGGATCTGGCGGCCGAACAGGCCGCGCACTGGAACGGTCCGGGCGGGCAGAACTGGCTGAAGGCGCAGGCGCGGCTCGACCATCTGATGGCCGGGCTCACGCGCCACGCGCTCGCGCTCGCGAACGCGCAGCCCGGTGAGACGGCGATCGACGTCGGCTGCGGCGCCGGCACCACGACGGCGGCCCTGGCGGCCGCGGTCGGGCCCATCGGTCATGTGCTGGGAGTCGACATCTCCCGGGTGCTGATCGATGCGGCGGCAACGCGGCGGCTCTCCAATGCGACCTTCGTGGTGGCCGATGCCGGCGCGCATCCGTTCGAGGCCGCTTCCGTCGACCTGATCTTCTCGCGCTTCGGCGTCATGTTCTTCGCCGATCCGGTGGCCGCCTTCACCAACCTGCGGCGGGCGCTGAAGCCATCGGGGCGGCTCGCCTTCGTCTGCTGGCGCAGCGCGCAGGACAATCCCTGGAGCCGCGCGCCGGTGCAGGCGGCCGCGCCGTTCCTGCCGCCGATGCCGCGGCCCGGGCCGGAAGATCCCGGCCAGTTCGCCTTCGGCGACCGCGCCCGAGTCGAGCGCATCCTGACCGGCGCGGGCTTCGCCGGCCTCGCGATCGAGCCGCTCGACGTCGAGATCTGGATGGGCCGCGACCCGGCCGATGTCGTGGCCAATGCCGGCCGCTTCGGGCCGCTGGCCCGCCCGCTGGCCGAGGCCGATCCGGCCGCCGCCGAGCAGGCGAAGGCCGCGATCGTCGAGGCGATGGCGCCGCATGCGACCAAGGACGGCGTGTCGCTGCCCGGGGCCTGCTGGCTGGTCGGCGCGACGCCCGGCTGATGGAACATATCTCCAGCTTTCCGCTGCCGCCGGTGACGTTCGTCCTGGGCGGCGCGCGTTCGGGCAAGAGCACCCATGCCGAGCGCCTCGTGACGGGCACGCTGCACGGCGGCACCCCGCGACCGGCGGTCTATATCGCCACCGCCGAGGCGGGCGACGTCGAGATGGCGACCCGGATCATGGCTCATCGTGCCCGCCGCGGTGCCGTCTGGACCACGATCGAGGAGCCGCTGAAGCTCGCCGAGGCAATGGAGCAGGCCGCCGCCAAAGGGCAGCCGATGCTGATCGACTGCCTCACGCTCTGGCTCTCGAACCTCATGCACGCCGGCGAGGATGTCGACCAGGCGACCGACGATCTGATCGGGTCACTGGATGATCACAACCAGCCGGTGGTGTTCGTGAGCAACGAAGTGGGCCTCGGAATCGTGCCCGAGACCCCCCTCGGCCGGACCTTCCGGGACGCCATGGGCCGGCTGAATATGCGTATTGCCGAGCGTGCCGACCGGGTGATCCTGATGGCCGCGGGCCTGCCTCTGGTGATGAAGGATCGGCCGGCGCGGCCGCGCTGAGGGCCCTCAACCCGGCGGCGAAACGTGGTATGGTTCAGCCGTTGTGACCATCCAGGCGCTCCCCGGCGTCGGTCGCCAGCCAAATGGAGCACAAATGAAGCTCGATCGCCGAACCGTCCTTTCGGGCACAGCGGCCGCGTTCGCCGCGCCGTTCCTGACCTCAATGCCGGCCCGTGCCGATGCCAAGCGCCAGTCGCTGGTCGATTCCTGCCTCGCCACCGCCCGGAAGATCCTGGGCGGCCCGGACTTCCCCGATGCCGCCGGACAGATGGTCAATGCGCGCGGCGTCCTGATCATTCCCGAACTGGTCCAGGGCGGGTTCATCTTCGGCGCCGCCGGCGGCCGCGGTGTGCTGCTGGGCCGGTCCTCGCCCAACAACTGGAGCTACCCGGCCTTCTACATCATGGGCTCCGGCAGCGTCGGCCTGCAGGTCGGCGGCAAGGTCTCCGAGATCGTGTTCATCATCCGGACCGAGAAGGGCCTGCAGGCCGTCCTCGACCACAAGTTCAAGTTCGGGGCGGAAGCGGGCGTGACCATGGTCGCGGTCGGCATCGGCCTCGAAGGCGCCTCGACGGCGGCCGGCGGCGCCGACATCGTGGCCTTCGCCAATTCGCAGGGCCTGTTCGCCGGCGCCTCGATCGAGGGCTCCTACATCGACGCCGACAACGACTGGAACGCGCTCTATTACGGCGCCGGCGCGACGGCCAAGGGCGTCGTGCTCGACCGCCGCTACACCAACCCCGGCGCCGAACCGCTCAGGCAGTATCTGTCGAAGTGGTGAAAGAGATTTCGTCGTCTCGACCGTAGCCTCGCGTAGCGAGGCGAAGCGGAGAGACCTTCTCTCAACGAATTGACGGCTTTTGGTGGAGAGAAGATCTCTCCACTTCGCGCCTTCGGCGCTCCGGTCGAGATGACGGAGCTATTGTCGAAGCGGATCGCCCTAAGCGACCTTCAGTCCCGCCGCGATCGAGAGCTTGGCCTTGGTCTTGGCCTTGACCTCGTCGACGGTGACGCCGTCGGCGAGTTCGATCAGGGTGACGCCGCCATCGCCCTTCTTGTCGACGGCGAAGACGCCGAGCTCGGAGATCACCATGTCGACCACGCGCCGGCCGGTCAGCGGCAGGGTGCATTCGGCCAGCAGCTTAGACGCGCCGTCCTTGGAGACATGCTCCATGGTGACGATCACGCGCTTCACGCCGGCCACCAGGTCCATGGCGCCGCCCATGCCCTTCACCATCTTGCCCGGGATCATCCAGTTGGCGAGGTCGCCGTTCTCAGCCACTTCCATGGCGCCCAGGATCGACAGGTCGATATGGCCGCCGCGGATCATCGCGAAGCTGTCGGCCGAGCTGAAATAGGACGTGCCCTTCACCTCGGTCACGGTCTGCTTGCCGGCATTGATGATGTCGGCATCGACCTCGTTGTCGTAGGGGAAGGGGCCGACGCCCAGCATGCCGTTCTCGCTCTGCAGCGTGATGTCGACATCCTCAGGGACATAGTTCGACACCAGCGTCGGAATGCCGATGCCGAGGTTCACGTAGAAGCCGTCCTTCAGTTCCTTGGCGGCGCGTGCCGCCATCTGATCGCGGGTCCAGGCCATCGTTCTCTCCTCAAGCCTTGCGTACGGTGCGCTGTTCGATCTGCTTGTCGTAGGGCGCACCGCAGAAGATGCGCTTCACGAACACGGAAGGCGTGTGGATGTGGTCGGGATCGAGCTCGCCGACCGGCACAAGCTCCTCGACCTCGGCGACGCAGATCTTCGCGGCGGTCGCCATCATCGGATTGAAGTTCCGCGCGGCCTTCCGGTAGATCAGGTTGCCGGACGTGTCGCCCTTCCAGGCCTTCACCAGCGCGATGTCGCCGACCAGGCCGCGCTCCATCACATATTCCTCGCCGTCGAAGACCTTGGTCTCCTTGCCCTCGGCGACCAGCGTGCCGACACCGGTCTTGGTGTAGAAGGCCGGGATGCCGGCGCCGCCGGCGCGGCAGCGTTCGGCCAGCGTGCCCTGCGGGTTGAACTCGAGCTCCAGCTTGCCCTCGAGGTAGAGCTTGGCGAAGGTCTTGTTCTCGCCGACGTAGGAGCTGATCATCTTCTTGACCTGCCCGGTCTCGAGCAGCAGGCCCAGGCCCGCGCCGTCGATACCGGCATTGTTCGACACGCAGGTGAGCCCCTTCACGCCGGAGTCGCGCACCGCGCCGATCAGCCGTTCGGGAATGCCGACCAGGCCGAAGCCGCCGCACATCAGCATCAGATCGTCGCGCAGCAGGCCCTCGAGCGCCGCCTTCGCATCCTTGTAGACCTTGTTCGCCATCGCTGTGTTCCGTCCTCGCCGGGTTCTTCGGCATATGGGAGCCGTCGCACTTGCCTGTCAATCAGTCGCGAATTGTCCGCTTTCCGGCGACGAATTCGCCCATCAGCCGGTGTCCATCGTCGCTCACGGCGAGGTCCATGAACAGGGTCCGCTCCTGGGCGAGGCCTTGTGACAGAGGCGTTTCGGTCGCCGACCGGACCAGCCGCTTGATGTGCGCCACCGCCCGTGGCGGCTGCGCGGCCAGCCGCTCGGCCAACGTCATCGCGTGGTCCAGCACCGGCCCGTCGACCGCCGCATGGACCATGCCGAGGCTCGTGGCCTCGTCGGGCGACACGGTGCGGCCCAGCAGCGACAGTTCGAGGGCCCGCGCCTCGCCGACCAGGCGCACGAGCCGCTGCGTGCCGCCGGCCCCGGCCAGGATGCCGATGTTGATCTCGGGCTGGCCCAGCCAATACGGGCCGCGCTCGGCCAGGCGGATGTCGCAGGCCATGCAGAACTCGAAGCCGCCGCCCATCGCCGTGCCGTTGATCGCGGCGATCACCGGCTTGGGCGCGCTCTCGAGACGGGTGAGGATCCTGTGGTAGGCACTTTCGGGCGAGGGCCGGTCGAGCGAGAAGGTCGCGCCCTTGGCGCGCAGCTTCTCCGAGAGGGCGAGCAGCTCGGAGACATCGTAGTGCTCGATGAACACCCCCTTCAGCGCGCCGGTGAAGACCAGCACCCGCACGGTCTCGTCGGCCAGCAGCCCGTCGACTGCGGTGTCGAGTTCGCCGACCATCGCGGCGTTCATGTAGCCCTTGGGCGGATTGTTGAAACGGACGATGGCGACGGCATCGCGCCGTTCGATTTCGATCAGGGACATGGGCTCAATTGTTCCTGTCCAGGATCACGATGGCAATTCCCGCGATCACCAGCGTCGTGCCGATCGCCAGTGGCCAGGTGACGGGTTCGCCCACCAGCACGACCGAGCTGGCGATGGCCAGCAGCGGCACGCCCAGCATGCCGAGCGAGCCGGTGATCGGCGGCAGGGCGCGGGCGACCGAGACGGCGGCCCAGGTCGCCGTCGGGCCGGCCAGCACGCCGAGATAGAGCAGGGCGAGCCACAGCGACGGCTGCTGCAGGTCGAGATGGCCGCCGGGTTCCAGTACGAAGGCGAGGATCCACAGCAGCACCGTGGCCACGCCCATCTGCCAGGGCAGCACGTCGAGCGGCGACATGCGCCAGGTGTGGCGGCGGGCATGCAGGATGGCCAGCGCCCAGGTAAAGCCCGCGGCCAGCAGCCAGCCGTGCCCCAGCATCACGCGGCGGTCGCTCCAGTCGAAGCGCAGCGGATCGACCAGCACGAGGATGCCCGCGACGCCGAGGGCGGCCCCGGCGAAGGCGCGGCGGCCCACCTTCTCGCCGATCATCCAGGACATCGGCACCATCCAGAGCATGGTCGTGTAGGCCAGCACGCCGGAGCGGCCGGGCGGCACGATCTGCACGCCGAGATTGGCGAAGGCGAAGAAGCAGGTGAGCTGCAGCCCGCCGACCGACAGGATGATTGGCCAGTCGGCGCGACCGGGCCAGGCGAGTCGCTTCAGCGCCGCCACCAGGACGAAGGCGGCCGTCGCCGACAGGGTGGCGCGCGCCGCCGCCAGCCAGATCGGCGTGCCGGCGCCCAGGCTGATCCGGATCACCGGCCAGGACAGGCCGAACAGCACGACCACGAGGCCAAGCTGCAGCCACGCCACGCGCGAGGGCCGCGCGTCGGTCATCGAGGTTTCCTCCTGCCGTCTTTCCGCCCTGGCGTGCCTAGGCGCGCTTTTCCTGCGCGACGGTGAGCGGCTGCGGCAGGCGGGTCAGCATCTCCTTCGGCACGACCTGCCAGAAATGCCCGACCTCGCGATCCCAGTCGTTCAGCAGGCGCGCGCCCAGCGGCGACTTGGTCTCGGCGACATGTTCGGCCACCAGGGCCTTGAGCACGGCCTCCCAGTGCGGATGGTCGATGCGCTGCCACGTCACCGTCTCGGGGTTGACCTTGAGCTGGAAGGCATCCTCCGGATCGTAGAGGAACGCCATGCCGCCGGTCATGCCGGCGCCGAAATTGACGCCGATCGATCCCAGGATCACCGCGGTGCCGCCGGTCATGTACTCGCAGCCGTTGGAGCCCAGCCCCTCGACCACCGCATCGGCGCCCGAGTTGCGCACGGCGAAGCGCTCGCCGGCGCGGCCCGAGGCGAAGAGCTTGCCCGCCGTCGCGCCGTACAGGACCGTGTTGCCGATGATGGCATTGGCTTCCGGCACCAGCGGGCTGGAGATGGTCGGCTTCACCACGATGGTGCCGCCGCTCAGGCCCTTGCCGACATAGTCGTTGGCGTCGCCGAACACTTCGAGCTTCATGCCCTGCACGGCGAAGGCGCCCAGCGACTGGCCGGCGGTGCCGCGCAGGCGGACCGTCACCGTATCGGGCGGCAGGCCCGTCATGCCGTACTTGCGCGTGATCATGGCCGACAGCCGCGTGCCGACCGCGCGATGGGTGTTCCGCACGCTGTACTGCAGCTGCATCTTCTCGCGGTGCGTGAAGAGCGGCTGCACGTCGCGCAGCATCTGGGCGTCGAGCGTGTCGGGCACCTCGTTGCGGCCCTCGACCGTGCAATGCACGGTCTCGTGCCCGCCATCGGCCCGCGTCAGCAGCGGGTTGAGGTCGAGATCGTCGAGATGGCGCGCGCCACGGCCGACCTGCTTCAGGAGGTCGGAGCGGCCGACGATCTCGAGCAGCGACCTGTAGCCGAGCTGCGCCAGGATCTCGCGCACCTCCTCGGCGACGAAGCTGAACAGGTTCACGACCTTCTCCGGCGAGCCCTCGAACTTCTCCCGCAGCTTCGGATCCTGCGTGCAGACGCCCACCGGACAGGTGTTGGAGTGGCACTGCCGCACCATGATGCAGCCCATGGCGATCAGCGAGGCCGTGCCGAGCCCGTATTCCTCGGCGCCCAGCATGGCGGCGATCACCACGTCGCGGCCGGTCTTGATGCCGCCGTCGGTGCGCAGCAGCACCTTGTCGCGCAGGCGGTTCAGGGTCAGCACCTGGTGCGTCTCCGACAGGCCCATCTCCCACGGGATGCCGGCATACTTGATGCTGGTCTGGGGCGAGGCGCCGGTGCCGCCATTGTGGCCCGACACCAGGATCACGTCGGCCTTGGCCTTGGCCACGCCCGCCGCGATCGTGCCGATGCCGGAGCGCGCGACCAGCTTCACGGTCACGCGCGCCTCGGGGTTGATCTGCTTCAGGTCGTAGATCAGCTGCGCCAGATCCTCGATCGAATAGATGTCGTGGTGCGGCGGCGGGCTGATCAGCGTCACGCCCGGAGTCGAGTGACGAAGCCTGGCGATCATCTCGGTGACCTTGAGGCCGGGAAGCTGGCCGCCCTCGCCGGGCTTGGCGCCCTGGGCCACCTTGATCTCGAGCTCGCGGCAGTTGTTCAGGTACTCGGCGGTGACGCCGAACCGGCCCGACGCCACCTGCTTGATGGCCGAGGAGGCGTTGTCGCCGTTCGGACGCGGCTTGTAGCGCGCGGCATCCTCGCCGCCTTCGCCTGAATCGGACTTGGCGCCGATGCGGTTCATGGCGATCGACAGCGTCTCGTGCGCTTCGGGCCCCAGCGCGCCCAGCGAGATGCCGGGCGCCACCAGGCGCTTGCGCAGCTCGGTGATCGATTCGACGTCGTCGAGCGGGATAGGCGTGCGGTCGGGCTTGAAGTCGAGCAGGTCGCGCAGGTTGATCGGCGGCTGGCGGCGTACCGCCTCGCTGTACTTGCGGTACTTCGCGTAGGACTCGGTGTTCACCGCGTCCTGCAGCATGTGGATCAGCGCGCCCTCGAAATTGTGCCGGTCACCGCCGCGCCGCGCCTTGTAGAAGCCGCCGATCGGCAGCGCGATCACGTCCTCGTCGAAGGCGCGCGCATGCTGTTCGGCGATCTCCTCCTGCACGCCGCGCAGGCCGATGCCCGAGATGCGCGAGGGCATGCCGGGGAAGAACTCGGCGACCAGCGAGCGCGACAGGCCGACCGCCTCGAAGTTGCAGCCACCGCGGTACGACGACAGGACCGAGATGCCCATCTTGGACATCACCTTGAGCAGGCCCTCGTCCAGCGCCTTCTTGAAGTTTGCGAGGCACTGGCCGAGCGACAGCTTGCCGAACAGGCCGCGCGCGTGGCGGGCCGCGATCGTCTCCTCGGCGAGGTAGGGGTTCACCGTCGTCGCGCCGACGCCGATGATGACGGCGACATAATGCACGTCGAGGCATTCGCCCGAGCGCACGTTCAGCGACGTGAAGGTGCGCAGCGACTGGCGCACCAGGTAGGAGTGCACGGCGCCAGCCGCCAGGATCATCGGCAGCGCGGCCCGGTCGGGCCCGATATTGGCGTCGGTCAGCACGATGTGCAGGCAGCCGCTGCGCACCGCATCCTCGGCTTCCTTGCAGATGCGCTCGAAGGACTGGCGCATCGCGTCGAGGCCGCCCTTCGGATCGAAGGTGCAGTCGATGCGTGCGACCGTGTCGCCCATGTACTTGCGCATCGCCTCGAACTCGGCGTTGAGCACGATCGGCGACTGCAGCGACAGCATCTCGCTCTGGTCGGGCGTCTCGTCGAGGATGTTGCCGAGATTGCCCAGCCGCGTGCGGATCGTCATCACGTTGCGTTCGCGCAACGAATCGATCGGCGGGTTCGTGACCTGGCTGAAGTTCTGCCGGAAATAGTGGTGCATGCCGCGATAGGTGTCGCTCAGCACCGCGAGCGGGGCGTCGTCGCCCATCGAGCCGACGGCCTCCTTGCCGTCCTCCACCATGGGATGGAGGATCGCCTCGAGATCCTCGATCGACCAGCCGGCCGCGAACTGGCGGCGGCGCAGCTCGTCGGCGGCAAAGTGCTCGGTCGCGGGCGCGTCCTGCCGGATCAGCGAATCGAGTTCGACCGTGCGCTGCGTCCAGCTCGCATAGTCGTGCGTGGCGGCGAGCATGTCCTTCAGCTCGCGGTCCTTGTAGACCCTGGGCTGGTCCATATCGACAGCCAGCATCTCGCCGGGCCCGAGGCGCCCCTTCTCGACGATCTTGGCCTCGTCCTGCGGCACCATGCCGGCTTCCGAACCGGCGATCAGCAGGTCGTCGGACGTCATGACGTAGCGCATGGGGCGCAGGCCATTGCGGTCGAGCCCGACCAGCGCCCACTTGCCGGCGACGGCGGCGATGGCGGCCGGTCCGTCCCACGGCTCCATGACGCCGTTCACGTAGTTGTACATGGCGCGATGCTCGGGCGGCACGTTCGGGTTCGTGGCCGAGGCCTCGGGAATCATCATCGTCTTGACCATCGGCAGGTTGCGATGGCCGCGGACCAGCAGCTCGAAGACGTTGTCGAGCGCCGACGAATCGGAGGCGCCGGGCTGCACGATCGGCTTCAGGTCCTCGATGAAGCGGCCGAAGGTCTCGTGTTCGAGGCGCGCCTCGTGGCTCTTCATCCAGTTGACGTTGCCCAGGATGGTGTTGATCTCGCCGTTGTGGGCGAGCACGCGGAAGGGCTGCGCCAGCTTCCATTGCGGGAAGGTGTTGGTCGAATAGCGCTGGTGGAAGATCGCGAAGCGCGAGACGAAACGCTCGTCGAGCAGGTCGGGATAGAAGGCCGACAGATGCTCGGCGAGGAACATGCCCTTGTAGACGACCGAGCGGCAGGAGAGCGAGCAGACGTAGAACTCGGCGATGTTCTCGGCGAGCGCCGCCTTCTCCATGCGCCGGCGCAGGATGTAGAGCTGCTTCTCGAACTCGCGGTTGTCGAGCTTGGCATCGCCGCGGCCGATCAGGATCTGTTCGATCTCGGGCCGCGTCTCGTTGGCCTTGGCGCCGATGACCGAGATGTCGACCGGCACCTGCCGCCAGCCCAGGATCGTGTGGCCGAAGCGCAGGATCTCGGTCTCGACGATGGTGCGGCAGCGCTCCTGCGCACCGAGATCGGTGCGCGGCAGGAACACCATGCCGACCGCGATGCGGCCGACCTGCGGGACCTCGCCGCTCGAGTCGCGGACATATTCCTTGAAGAAGTCCTGCGGGATCTCGACGTGGAGGCCCGCGCCGTCGCCCGTCTTGCCGTCGGCGTCGACCGCGCCGCGGTGCCACACCGCCTTCAGCGCGTCGATGCCCGCCGCGACCACGTCGCGGCGTCGCTTGCCGTCCAGCGCCACGACGAGACCGACGCCGCAGGAATCGAGTCCTTCGGCGGGGTTGTAGCCATAGGCGGCGGTGAGCTTGGCGGTGCCGCTCTTGTAGTCGCGGACGAACTGCTCGGCATCGAAGGGAAGGATGGACATGGAACTATTCCTTATCGTGGCTTTCCCCCTCCGGCCTTCGGCCACCTCCCCCGTGTGACGGGGGAGGGATTGGAGAGGGCGCCGCGAGTGCTCTCGTCTCATCCACCGCCCCGTCATACGGGGGAGGCAGGGAGGGGGAGAGCAGCGCGACGGGTCTTTCAGTCAGAAGGTCATGTGTCGGAGAACAGCTTGCCGGCTTCGGCCCAGTTCTCTTTCTTGATGTCGGTCAGGATGATCTGCACGGCGTCGGGCGTGCAGCCCAGCGCGCGGCAGGCGCCCTCGGTCAGCTCCTTCGCCAGCGCGCGGCGCTGTTCGATGGTGCGGCCCTCGAACATCTGGACATTGATCATCGGCATTTTCTTCTTCTCCCTTGCTCAGAACGTGTGGTCGATCGCGACATGGCCGGGCTGCTCCTTCACGCGCGCCATCCACGCGATGATGTTCGGATAGGCCGACAGGTCGAACCCGCCCTCGTCGGCGACATGCGTGTAGGCATAGAGCGCGATGTCGGCGAGGCCGTAGCGCTCGTCGACGAAGAAGGCGCGGGGCGCCAGATGCTTCTCCATCACGTCGAGCGCGGCATGGCCCTTCTTCATGATGTCGGGCAGGTTGGCTTCCTGCTGCGGCGAGAGCTTGTCGAGGAAGTGCTTCCAGAAGCGGGCCACGGCGATATAGGGCTCGTGGCTGTACTGCTCGAAGAACATCCATTGCAGCGTTCTTGCGCGCGACAGCCTGTCTGAGGGTGCGAATGCCGTGCCCTCGGCCAGGTACCAGAGGATCGCCCCCGATTCGAAGAGGAACGTGCCATCCTCGAGCTCGAGCGTCGGGATGCGGCCGTTCGGGTTCTTCGCGAGGAACTCCGGCGTACGCGTCTCGCCCTTCAGGATGTCGCGCTCGATGCGCTCGAACGGCAGGCCGAGCTGCGACATCAGCAGCCACACCTTGTAGCCGTTGCCCGACCCGGTGAAGTCATAGACCTTCAGCATGGTCTACTCCGCCGCGATGCGCTGGGCGGCCAGCGCCTTGGTGGTCAGATGGGTGTGAATGCGCTCGGCGGCATCGCGGCCGTCGCGTACCGCCCACACGACCAGCGAGGCGCCGCGCACGATGTCGCCGGCGGCGAACACGCCGTCGAGGCTGGTCATCATGCTCTTCCAGTCGATCTTGAGCGTGTTCCAGCCGGTGACGCCGAGGTCCGGCGCGCTCATCGCCGCCGGCAGATCCTCCGGGTCGAAGCCCAGCGCCATCAGCACGAGGTCGGCCTCGATGTTGACGTGGCTGTTGGGAATCTCCTGCGGCGTCTGGCGGCCCGATGCGTCGGGCATGCCGAGATGGATGCGCACGGTCCGGACATGGCTGACCTTGTCCTTGCCGAGGAAGGCCTGCGGCGCGGCCAGCCACACGAACTCGACGCCTTCCTCCTCGGCGTGCTTCACCTCGCGCTGCGAGCCCGGCATGTTGGCGCGGTCGCGGCGATAGAGACACTTCACCGACCTGGCGCCCTGGCGCACGGCCGTGCGCACGCAATCCATCGCCGTGTCGCCGCCACCGATCACCACGACGTTCTTGCCCGCAGCATTCAGCATGCCCGATTCGAACGCAGGGACGATGTCACCCAGGCCCTGGCGATTGGAGGCGGTCAGATAGTCGAGTGCCGGGGCAATGCCCGCGAGGCCGACGCCGGGGGCGGCGATGTCGCGTGCCTTGTAGACGCCGGTGGCGATCAGCACGGCGCCGTGACGTGCGCGCAGCTCCTCCAGCGAAACGTCGCGGCCGACCTCGCAGTTCAGGTGGAAGGTGACCTTCGAGTCGCGCAGCAGCTTCTCGCGGCGCTGCACGATCTCCTTCTCGAGCTTGAAGTTCGGGATGCCGTAGATCATCAGGCCGCCGACCCGGTCGTAGCGATCGTAGATCGCGACCTGATAGCCCTTGCGGCGAAGCTGTTCGGCCGCCGCGAGGCCCGCCGGGCCCGCGCCGACGATGCCGACGCTCTCGGGCCGCTCGCGCCGCGGCTGGATCGGCTTCACCCAGCCACGCTGCCAGGCGGTGTCGGTGATGTACTTCTCGACCGACCCGATGGTGACCGATTCGAAGCCCTTCTCGATGACGCAGTTGCCTTCGCAGAGCCGGTCCTGCGGGCAGATGCGGCCGCAGATCTCCGGGAAATTGTTGGTCGCGGAGGAGAGCTCGTAGGCCTCTTCGAGGCGGCCTTCGGCGGTGAGCTTCAGCCAGTCGGGGATGTTGTTGTTGAGCGGGCAATGGATCTGACAGAACGGCACGCCGCATTGCGAGCAGCGCGCAGCCTGCTCGGCCGCCTTGTCCTTGGCGAAGCTCTGATAGATCTCGTCGAAGTCGCGACGGCGTTCGGCAGCCGGCCGCTTGTCGGGCATGGCTTGCGGCGTTCCGACGAACTTCAGCATCCTCTCGGCCATCCCCGGCCTCCTCGGACAGTTTGTGAAATTTAATTACGCAAGAAGCGCGCCGATCGCGCCTTTGCTGCGTTGTTGCAGGGTTTAAATCATGCCGCGAAACGATAGTCAATATTATTGACCTAATGTGCGTGCGAAATATCCTAACCTGGGCTTTATCGAATCGTGCACCGCTCTACAGCTCAAAAATAATACCGAATTGGTACTAATGGCGTTGGGCAAGCATAGGCGCAATCGATGACGCCTTTATTGGGGGTCGGTCAGGCCGGGGCTTGCAGGTTGTAGCGACCGCCGATGCGGTAACGGTCGAGATACATCGGCAGGATGGCCTCGGCGGCGGTCGGCGCAATGCCGAGCGCGGCCAGTCCGGGGGCTCCCGGGCGGGCGACATTGTCGGTCACCAGCAGGTCGACCTGGTCGTGGGTCAGCGGCGGCACAGGCAGGAATTCGGCGAAGAACCCCGCGATTTTCATCAGGCCGGCCGGGACGCCCACGATGCGCTTGTGGCGGTCGATTTCGCGCAGCACGAGCGCGGCGATCTCGCGATAGGTGTAGACGCGCGGGCCGCCCAGCTCGAAGACGCTCTTGGCCGTCTCGGGCCGTTCCAGCACGGCCGCCACGGCCGCGCCGACGTCACCGACATAGACCGGCTGGACCCTGGCGGAGCCGTCGCCGACCACGGGCAGGAACGGCGCCTTGGCGGCGATCTGCGCCATGCGGTTGAACATCGCGTCCTCGGGCCCGAACACCACGCTCGGGCGCAGGATCGTGGCGTCGGGGAAGCCCGCGACGATCGCATCCTCGGCATCGACCTTGGAGCGCACGTACTTGTTCGTCGAATTGCGCTGGTCCGCGCCGATGCCCGACATATGGACGAGGCGCTGCACGCCCGCGGCCTTTGCGGCCTCCGCGATCGTCCGCGCGCCGTCGACATGGACGCTCTGATATTTCTGCTGGCCGCGCTGGAAGGCGATGCCCGAGGCGTTGACCACGGCCTTGCTGCCGGAGATGGCGGCCGCGACCGAAGCCGGAATTCGCAAATTGGTTCGCAGGATGGTGATCTGGCCGACATCGCCTGCGGTTTTGATCCGCTCGGCGAGCTCGATGCGCCGGCAGGCCACGCGGACCTGATAGCCCTCCTGCGCCAGCGCCCGCACGATGGCGCGGCCGACGAAGCCGCTGCCGCCAAAAACCGTGACCTGCTTGATGCTCATGATGCTGCCTATAACCCAATACCATGAAGGTTCAAGGGGCAAGCGCGCCCGCGACGTGAGGCGCGATCGTCCAGCGTGGTTGACATCAGCGCGGCCCGGCTCTAACTCAGCGCCCGCACTAGACCGCATGCCGTGCCCAGGTGGCGGAATTGGTAGACGCACTAGTTTCAGGTACTAGCGCCGCGAGGCGTGGAAGTTCGAGTCTTCTCCTGGGCACCATGCAGGTCAGTCGGAGCACCTAGATAATGGCGATCAGCCTTCACCGCGGCGATCTTCCCGCGGACGTTTCGTTCGGCCCGGTGGTGGCGATCGATACCGAGACCATGGGTCTCAATCCTCATCGCGACCGGCTCTGCCTGGTTCAGCTTTCGGGTGGCGACGGCAACGCCCATCTGGTCCAGATCCCGCGCGGGGCGCCGAAGGGCGCGGCCAAGGCGCCGCGGCTCGCCGCCCTGATCGCCGACCCGAACGTCCTCAAGCTCTTTCATTTCGGCCGCTTCGACATCGCCGTGCTCGAGCATTCGCTGGGTGTGCGCTGCGAGCCGGTCTACTGCACCAAGATCGCGGCCAAGCTGGTCCGCACCTTCACCGATCGCTTCGGCCTGAAGGAACTGTGCCGCGAACTGCTCGGCGTCGACCTCTCCAAGCAGCAGCAGACGTCGGACTGGGGCGCCGACAGCCTCACGGACGAGCAGCTTGCCTACGCCGCTTCAGACGTGCTGCATCTGCATGCGCTCAAGGCCAAGCTCGACGTGCTTCTGGAGCGTGAAGGACGCCGGGAACTGGCCCAGGCCGCGTTTGCATTCCTGCCCACCCGCGCCCGTCTTGACGTCGCGGGCTGGCCGGAGACGGATATCTTCGCGCACTGAACGCCATCCGTGCTGACATTGGCACGGTTCTTGCTTTAGACTGCCCATCGGGGAGGTCAAACGACCTCAGGGGTGGGGTGTCATGCGTATTGGTCCGAGCCTAATCCTTGCGTCACGCCAGACCCTGGCGATGACGCCACAGCTCCAGCAGGCCATCAAGCTGCTGCAATTTTCGCACCTGGAGCTGGCGGCGTTCATTCAACAGGAACTGGAAAAGAATCCGCTGCTGTCCGAGGGGGCCTCGGACGAGGGTCCCATCGCCGAATACGAAGCCCCCGTCCTCGAAGCGTCCGGCGATACCGCCGATGCGCTGGCGGCGGCGGCACCGGCCCTCGCCGAGGCGGACGATCGCTGGTCCCGCGAACATGCCGACCGGGGCGGCGATGCCGCTGCGAGCCGTGTCGGGCAGCGCGAAGATGCGCCCGACGCTCTCGATTTCGTGGCCGAGCGTCCGCGCTCCATGGCGGTCCATGTGCTCGAGCAGCTCGAGGTCCTGTTCGAGGATCCGGCGGAGCGCCGCATCGCGCTGAAGATCGCCGAAGGTCTCGACGAGGCCGGCTACTGCCGCATCGAGCCCGCCGCCGTGGCCGAAGCCGTCGCGACCGACATCGCGGTCGTTGAGAAGATCTGGGCGCGGCTGCGCCAGATGGAGCCGGCCGGCCTGTTTTCGCGCACCGTCGCCGAGTGCCTGGGTGCCCAGCTGGCCGAGCGCAATCGCCTCGATCCGGCAATGAAGGCGCTGCTCGACAATCTCGATCTCGTGGCCGCTGGCGAACTGGGCCAGCTTCGCCGCCGCTGCGGCGTCGACGACGAGGATCTGCGCGACATGCTGTCCGAACTGCGCACGCTCGACCCGCGCCCCGGGCAGGCTTTCGACTTCGAGCCGATCCAGCCGGTGCAGCCCGATCTCTACCTGACGCCGGCCAAGGATCCCGAGACCGGCGAGGAGGGATGGCACATCGAACTCAACACCGATGCGCTGCCCAAGGTCCTGGTCGACCGCAACTATCACGCCACGCTGATGAAGGGCGCCCGCGCCAAGCCCGACCGTGACTTCGTCGCGGAGCGCTTCCAGTCGGCCAACTGGCTGGTCAAGACGCTGGAGCAGCGGGCGACGACGATCCTCAAGGTGGCGCGTGAGATCGTGCGCCAGCAGGACGGGTTCTTCCGCCACGGCGTCAGTGCGCTGAAGCCGCTGGTGCTGCGCGACATCGCCATCGCCACCGAGCTGCACGAGAGCACGGTGAGCCGCGTCACCTCGAACAAGTACATCAACACGCCGCGCGGCATCTTCGAGCTGAAATACTTCTTCACCTCGGCGCTGCCGGCGCGCACGCCGGGCGTCGTCGTCTCCTCGGAATCGGTGCGCTCGCGCATCAAGCTTCTGGTGGGTGGCGAGAATGCCCACCAGCCGCTCAGCGACGACCGCATCGTCGATCTGCTGAAGGGCGAGGGTATCGAGATCGCCCGCCGGACCGTGGCCAAGTATCGCGAGGCCATGCGGATTCCCTCGTCTGCCGAGCGCCGTCGTCTGGGCCGGCTCGGCATGAGCCGCCAGATGCCGTCGGTCCTGTCCAATGCCGCCCTCGCCGCGCAGGCGATGACGGGACCGGCCGACTGACGGGCGCCGGACGGGGCGCCGCGTGCTTCCGAACCATGGCTTGACCCGACCGGGGGACGCGCCTATAGGGGCGCACTCCTCGCAGGGCCGCCAGAGTTCGCGCTCGCTAACCCATTGGTGACATTGTGGAAATCGCCGATTTGCTGACCGGTCCGGATGCCGTTCTGGCCAGCGCCAAGGCAACCGGAAAGAAGGCGTTGCTGGCGGAGCTGGCCAGTCGCGCTTCAGGTCTCTTCAACGTCGACGAGCGCAAGCTGTTCGACCGCCTGCTCGAGAGGGAGCGTCTGGGATCGACCGGCATCGGGGGCGGGATTGCGATCCCGCACGGTCGCATGGCGACCATGGTCAAGCCGCTCGGGCTGTTCGCGCGGATGGCGCATCCGGTCGACTTCGACGCGATCGACGAACGTCCCGTCGACATCGTGTTCCTGCTGGTGACGCCCGAGGGCGCCGGCGCCGATCACCTCAAGGCGCTGGCTCGTGTGTCGCGCCTGCTGCGCGACCGCAGCCTCGTCGAAAAGCTGCGGGCGACCGAGAATGCCGAAGCGCTCTACGCGCTGCTCGTCGAGACGGTCCAGGCCCAAAGCGCGGCCTGAACCGCACGGTTCCTCAGAACGTCCTCAGTGTACCAGCGCGGGCTCGAGCTCGTGCTGGCGGATCAGCGCCTGCGCGATCTCGATCGACGGCGCCGACGCCATCGGCTTGCCATCGGCCGAGAAGATGCCGATCGCATGGTCACCGTCGGGCAGGCTGATCTCCTTCACATAGGCGATGTGCTCGGAGCCCAGGCTGAGAAAGGCCTCTTCGGCGAGGGGGGTAAACATCACAACATCATTTTCCATGGCTACCTCCTTGGCAGCGTCAACGCGCTCCGCCTCAACGGCTGCGACGCGCGGTGATATCGATCGTCTGGTCCGCGCCGCCGGCCGGACCGCCGGCGTCGATGCGGATGGTTCGAATGCGGGGTTCGAGCACCGGTCGCACCAGGTCGATCGACAACAATCCGTTGTCGAGACGGGCGCCCGTCACTTCGATCCCGTCAGCCAGCATGAAGGATCGCTGAAACTGGCGGGCGGCGATGCCGCGGTGGAGATAGACCCGGTCGCCCTCGTCGGCCTGCTTGCCGCGAACGGTGAGCTGGTTCTCGACGAGTTCGATCACCAGGCCGTCGCTCGTGAAACCGGCCACCGCGAGGGTGATCCGCAGTCCGTTCTCGCCGATACGCTCGATATTGTAGGGCGGGTAGCCCTCGGCGTTCTTGGCCAACCGGTCGAGCGTGCGCTCGAGCTGGTCGAAGCCCAGTAACAAGGGCGAATTGAAGACAGAAACGCGACTCATATAAAAAAACCCCCCTCCCATGGAGCGAGTGGCAGGGAACCCCGTGCGGGCCTTCCCTTGGAATGAATCTGGGGTGCAGGAGCCGGCGTTCAAGCCCACCCAACCATCGCCAGAGCGCTCCGGCTGGGCTAAAATGCCTGAAACCTCTCCACAGCCCGGCCGCTCGAGCCTCCCGGGCCAAAGAACGAAAAGATGACCTTGGTCGCTGACACACGACGGCACGGGGAACCCTTGGTCTCCGGCGCCCGCCCCATCCGTTCGGTTCCGACCCGCCCATCTGCCGGCGCGAAAGGGGAGCGCCGCGCCTTCGGCCGCTGGCTCCTCGGCTCGTCCCTATATTCCCTGACGCTTGGCTACGCGACCCCTCGCAGTTTCTTCGCCGTCGCCGCCGATTCCTGGCCGGGCGATCCGGTGGCCGGGCAGCGACTTCTGCAGACGGGCGAGTTCGCGGCCGGCGGCAGCGGCGGCACGGTCCTCCCCGATTCCGATGATCCGCCCTGGCAGCGTGCCGGGATGGCGCCCCGCTGGCTGGACGCGCTGAACGGGTTCGGCTGGCTGCGCGACCTGCGCGACAATGGCGATCCGCACGGCGCCCTGCTCGCCGCCAAGCTGGTCGACGACTGGACCAACCGCGAATGGCGGTGGTCGCCGGTGACCTGGAAGCGCGACGTGCTGGCGGCGCGCATGGTCGCCTGGATTCGGCACTATGAATGGATGGCGGCGGCGGCCGATCCCGGCTTCGCGGCCCGCTTCGTCTTTTCGCTTGGCCGCCAGCGCGTCCATCTGCGTCGCGTCGCGCGCCACGGCATGGTCGGCCACGAAGCGGTCGCCGTGTACAAGGCGCTGATCTTCGCCGACCTCGCCTTCATCCGCGACGGCAAGCACTTCGAGAAGAGCCTCGAACAGTCGCTGGCGCGGCTCTCGAAGTTCGTGAAGCGCTATGTGCTGCACGACGGCATCGTCTCGGAACGCGCGCCTCACCTGCAGCTCACCGTCCTGCGCCATCTGATCGACGTGCGGGCCGCCCTGGTGTCGGCCGAGCGCCGCGCGCCGGCCGAGCTGGTCGCCGCGATCGACCGCATGGCGCCGATGCTGCGCTTCTTCCGCCATGGCGACGGCGGCCTGGCGCTGTTCAACGGCACGTGGGAAGGCGACCGCCGCCTGATCGATCTCGTGCTGGCGCGGACCGGCTCGGGCGAGATCGCGCCGACGATGGCGCTGGCGAGCGGCTTCCAGCGGCTGTCGGCCGGAACCTCGCTGGTGATCGCCGATGCCGGCAGCCCGCCGGGCCGCGGCATGGACGGCATCGCCCATGCCGGCACGCTGAGCTTCGAGATGAGCGCCGCGCATGAGCGGCTGGTCGTGAACTGCGGCACCTATCCCGGCGCGCCGCGCGACTGGCAGCATTTCATGCGCTTCACGGCCGCCCATTCGACGGCCGTGGTCGACGACGTGAATTCGACCGAGATCACCAACCATGGCGCGCTGGAATATCGCGCCGGCAACGTGCTGATCGATCGCGCCGACGATGCCGGCGCCCAGTGGCTCGACATGTGCCACGATGGCTACCGCTCGCTCTACGGGATCATCCACCGTCGGCGCCTGTGGCTGTCGCCCGACGGCGGCGACCTGCGCGGCGAGGATTCGTTCCTGGGCTACGAGGGCCGGCCGGTCACCGTGCCGGACCGGCGCTACATCGTGCGCTTCCATCTGCATCCGACGGTGAAGGCGACGCTGGCCCAAAGTGGACAGGCCGTCCTGATGCGTCTGCCGAGCGGCCGCGGCTGGCGGCTGCGCGCGACCGGCGCCGGCATCGGCCTCGCCGAGAGCATCTATCTCGGCGAAGAAGGCCGCGTGCGCCGCACCGAGCAGATCGTGCTGGTCGGCCAGGTTCCCGCGGAGGGCACCACGGTGAAGTGGGCCCTCACGCGCATGGAAGGCTAACGCTGGGGGCGCGCCACTCCAGTGGCGCGTCTTCCGCTTGTTCCGCCAAAGATCGCGCCACTGGAGTGGCGCGCCCCCAGCACTACGGCTTCAGGAAGCCGACCGTCTTATAGACCTCGTCGAGGATCGGCGCGGCGATGGCGCGGGCGCGCTGGGCGCCGTTGCGCAGCACGCCGTCGACATGGCCGGGGTCCTTCATCAGCCGCTGCATCTCCGCGCCGATCGGGCCCAGCTTCGCCACCGCGAGATCCGTCAGCGCCGTCTTGAACTCGGAGAACTGCTTGCCGGCGAACTGCGCGACCACGGCGTCCTTCTCCTGGTCGGCGAGGGCGGCGTAGATGCCCAGCAGATTGTCGGCGTCCGGCCGCTTCTCGGCATCTTCCAGCGTGTCGGGCATCGGCAGCGGATCGGTCTTGGCGCGGCGGATCTTCTGGGCGATCGCATCGGCATCGTCGGTGAGGTTGATGCGCGAATAGTCCGACGGATCGGACTTGCTCATTTTCTTGGTGCCGTCGCGCAGGCTCATCACGCGCGTCGCCGCGCCGAAGATCAGCGGCTCGGTGATCGGGAAGAAGTCGGGCTGGCTGAAATCGTTGTTGAACTTGATGGCGATGTCGCGCGTCAGCTCGAGATGCTGCTTCTGGTCCTCGCCGACCGGCACGTGCGTGGCCTTGTAGATCAGGATGTCGGCCGCCATCAGCGCCGGATAGGCGAACAGGCCCAGCGAGACGTTCTCGCGGTCCTTGCCGGCCTTTTCCTTGAACTGCGTCATGCGGCTCATCCAGCCCATGCGCGCCACGCAATTGAAGATCCAGGCGAGCTGCGCATGCTCGGGCACCATCGACTGGTTGAAGACGATCTGCTTCGTGCCGTCGACGCCGGCCGCCAGGAAGGCCGAGGCGATCTCGCGCGTCTGCGCGGCGAGCTGGGCCGGCTCCTGCCAGACCGTGATCGCGTGCTGGTCGACCACGCAGTAGAGGCATTCGTAATCGTTCTGCAGGCGCGCGAAGTTGCGGATCGCGCCGAGATAGTTGCCGAGATGGAGATTGCCGGTGGGCTGCACCCCGGAAAGGATCCGGCCCTTGAGGCCGCGCGCTTCGTAGGCGGCGAGATGCGGGTTGGGCGCGCCGGCGGCGGCGGGGATCGCGTCAGGCATGGATGTGGACTCCGCTAGAGGTCGATGGCGCGGGGTTTGGACCTCCGCGCACCCCGCCGGTGGAAGGTCAGGGGCGGGCGGGTATCGCGCAGACCGGACATCTAATCAAGGTGAAGCCGTTGACGGCGGCGGTCACGGCTGTTCCCATCGAATTGCACGCATCTTGCAAGATAGCCGGAGCGTCAGGGAAGCGGCTTCGACACTCTGATTGGAGGCATCCAATGGACGAGCGTGGCTTGCGTGGTCTCATCGACCGGGTAAAGGCGGGCGGGCTGTCCCGCCGCGCCTTCGTGAAACGGATGGCGGCGGTGGGACTCACCGCGCCCCTGGCGAACCAGCTCCTCGCTTTCTCGGGCGTGGCGATGGCGCAGTCGAATGCGCCCTACAAACCGACCAAGCGCGGCGGAGGCGGCCTGCTCAAGGTCATGTGGTGGCAGGGGCCGACCTTGCTCAATCCGCATTTCGCCGTCGGCACCAAGGACCAGGACGCGTCGCGCCTGTTCTACGAACCGCTGGGCGCCTGGGACCGCGATGGCAATCTCCAGCCCAAGCTCGCCGCCTCGATCCCGACCCGCGAGGACGGCATTGCGGCCGACGGCAAGTCGGTGACCTGGAAGCTGAAGCGCGGCGTCAAATGGCATGACGGCAAACCCTTCACCGCCGACGATGTCGTCTTCACCTGGGCCTATGCCAGCGATCCAGCGACGGCGGCGGTGAGCAGCGGCTCCTACAAGGACGTCGTGGTCGAGAAGGTCGACGACTTCACCGTCGTCGTGAAGTTCAAGCAGCCTACGCCCTTCTGGGCCGACGCCTTCGTCGGCTGGGCGGGCGGCATCATCCCCCGGCATCTGTTCGCCGACTATATTGGCGCCAAGTCGCGCGACGCACCGACCAATCTCAGGCCGGTCGGTACCGGCCCCTACAGGTTCAAGGATTTCAAGCCGGGCGACCTCGTCACGGGCGAGATCAACCTCGACTATCATGTGCCCAACCGGCCGTATTTCGATGCGATCGAGATGAAGGGCGGTGGCGACGCGGTTTCGGCAGCGCGTGCCGTGCTGCAGACCGGCGAATTCCACTTCGCTTGGAACCTTCAGGTCGAGGACGAGATCCTCCAGCGCATGGAGAAGGGCGGCAAGGGCCGGGTCGTCATCTCGCCCGGCGGCGGCATCGAGCACCTGCAGCTCAACAACACCGACCCGAACGTCGAGATCGACGGCGAGCGGTCGAGCCTCAAGGCGAAGCATCCGACGCTCACCGATCCGGCGGTGCGCCAGGCGCTGGCGCTGCTGATCGACCGCGATTCGATCGAGAAGCATATCTACGGCCGCATCGGCATCGCCACGCCCAACTACATCAGCAATCCCGAGAAATTCCGGTCGAAGACGACGAAATACGAGTTCAACATCGACAAGGCCAACGCCTTGCTCGACAAGGCGGGCTATGCGCGTGGGCCCGACGGCATCCGTGCCAAGGACGGCAGGAAGCTGAAATGGGTCTATCAGACCTCGATCAACCAGCCGCGCCAGAAGACACAGCAGATCATCAAGCAGGCCCTCCAGAAGGCGGGCATCGACGTCGACCTGAAGGCCGTGACGTCATCGGTCTTCTTTTCATCGGATGTCGCCAACCCCGACACCTATCCGCACTTCTACGCCGACCTGCAGATGTACAATAACGGCATGAATGCTCCCGACCCGGAGGTGTTCCTGCGTCAGTTCTGTTCCTGGGAAGCTGCGCAGAAGGAGAACAAGTGGCAGGGTCGCAACATCACGCGGTGGCAGAACAAGGAATACGACGAGACCCACAAGGCCGCCCAAGTCGAGCTCGATCCGCTGAAGCGGGCCGCCCTGCTGATCAAGTGCAACGAGCTGGTGGTCAACAATCATGTCGTCATCCCGCTGGTGGCGCGGCCCGGCGCGGTCGCCGTGATCAGCGGCCTTGTCGCGAACATCAGCGGTTGGGACAACAATACATGGGACCTCGCGAACTGGTATCGCGAGGCCTAGGCGTCAGGTCTTCTCGCTATCGCGATCGGGATGGTGGAACAGCAGGACCACCACGACCGACGACAGGGCGAGCACGGTCATCAGCAGGAAACCGTCGGCGAAGGAGCCGCGCAGGTTGAGCACCCAGCCGGTGATGGCGGGCGCGAGGAAGCCTGCGATGGCGAAGGCGAAATCCATGATGCCGAGCGCCGTCGCGGCGCGCTGCGGCACGATGTCGACGTTCACCGCATAGTAGGCCGCGTTGGCGCCCATCGAGGAGGCGACCGCCAGGGTGATGCCGGCGATGGCGACGGTGAGGTTGTCGGTGAGCGCCACCGGGATGACCGCGAGGGCGGCGACGAACTGGCTGCCGGCGATCAGCCAGGAGCGCGAGATGCGCATGCTGCCGGTGGTCTTGAGCAGATGATCCGACCAGCGGCCCATGGCCCACAGCAGGAACGCGGCGGACAGCCAAGGCAGGACCGAGAACAGGCCGACCGAGGCGAGGTCGAGCCCGTACTTGCGTTCCAGGTAGCTCGGCAGCCAGCTCATGAAGAAGAACAGGAAATAGCCGAAGACGAAGAAGGCCCAATAGTTCGCGAGCAGCGTTCGGTTGGTCAGCAGTTCCTTGAGCACGCCGGGCTCCGGCCAGGATTTCAGCACCGCGTGCGGCGCGGCGGTGACGCCGGGATCGACCTTGCGGATATGGGCGAGTTCGGCCTGGTTCACGAAGCGCGATTGCGACGGATCGTCCCGAAAGCAGAAATACCAGAGCGGAATCCAGGCGGCGGACAGGACGAACAGCGCGGCGAAGGTGAGCCGCCAGTCGAGCCAGCCGAGAAGCAGCGTCACCAGCGGTCCTCCGATCGCGAGCGCAAGTGGCACGGCCAGGAGCGCATTGGCGAGCGCCGTCGCGCGCTCATGCGGCGACAGCCAGTGGCTGACCGCGCCGGTCAGGGCTGGGAAGTTGGGGCCTTCCGAAACACCCAACAGCACACGCGCTGCATAGAGGATGGTGACGCTGGTCGCGAGCGCGGTGGCGCCGATGGACAGGCTCCACAGCACGGCTGCAATCGTGAGAATCAGCCGGGCGCCGTAGCGGTCGACCGCGAAGCCGCCGATCAGGGTGGTGATCGCATAGCCCAGGCCGAAGGCGCCCAGGATGCCGCCGGTCTCCGCCGGCGACAGGCCGAGATCCCGCTGGATCATGGGGATGGCGTAGGAGAGGGCCGCCCGGTCGACGTAGTTCACGACGGTGATCGCGAACAGCAGGAAGACGATGAACCAGCGGTACCGGCTGCGCGCCATTTGCTTCTCCTTGTCCCTGGCAAACTAGCATGCGAAGGAGCGGTGCAACCTGCCGATGGTCCTGAACATGTCCGAGACTCCGCCGATCGAATTCGCCTTCCCCGACCTGCGCCGCTGGGAGAAGGGCGCCGCGCCCTATATCCACGTGCTGGAGAGCGGCACGCCGGGGCCGACCGTGATGGTGGCGTCGCTGACGCACGGCAACGAGGTCTCGGGTGCCATCGTGGTCGATGCGCTGCTGGCCCAGAAGGTGAAGCCGCGCAAGGGCACGCTGATCCTGTCCTTCAACAATATCGAGGCCTATCACTCGTTCGACCGGCGCACGCCCTTCAAGTCGCGCCTGGTCGACGAGGATTTCAACCGCGTCTGGGGCCGGATCGACGAGCCCGCGACCACTGTCGAGACCCGGCGCGCACAGGTGCTGAAGCCGTTCGTCGAACGCGCCGACCTGCTGCTCGACCTCCATTCCATGCACGACGATGGCGTGCCCTTGATGCTGTCCGGGCCGCTCGACAAGGGCGTGGCCTTCGCCAAGAAGATCGGCACGCCGGTCGACATCGTGCGCGATGCCGGCCACGCCGCCGGCATGCGCATGCGCGACTATGGCGGGTTCGGCGATCCGAAGAGCCCCAAGAACGCGCTGCTGATCGAGACCGGCCAGCACTGGCGAGCCTCCTCGGTCGTCGTCGCCAAGGACGTGACGGCGCGCTTCCTGGTCGAGACGGGCATCGTCGAAGAGGCCGATCTTCCGGCCGGATGGCGCCAGCCCGCGCCCGCGAGCCAGCGCGTCGTCGAGGTGACCCATGCGGTCGCGACCAAGCGCGGCAATTTCACGCCGGCGCAGCGCTTCGAGGGCCAGGACGTGATCGCCAAGGCGGGCACCGTGCTGGGCCATGACGACGGCGAGCCGGTGACGACGCCCTACGACGACTGCGTGCTGGTCATGCCCTCGTCGAGCCGGCCGCTGCGGCCCGGCGTCACGGTTGTTCGCCTGGGTCGGCTGACTTGAGGTTGGGCTGGCGGCGCATCACGTAGCGCAGCTCGGAGATCCTGACCACGCCCAGCGCGGCGCCGAGCAGCGCATAGGCCGCAATACCGATCAGGCAGATGCCGGCCAGCGCCACGCCGCCCTCGATGTCGGCGCGCGATAGCGGCCTGGCCAGCCAGAGCAGCCCGAGCCAGAGCGCCCCGCCCATGCCGGCGCTCGCGGCAGCGATGCGGACAGCACGGGCGATCAACCGCCCGTCGGGCACCCATTGCCCACGCCGGCGCAGGACAGCGGCCAGCAGCGCCGCGTTGAGCCAGCCCGAAAGCGAGGAGGCGAGCGCGATGCCGACCAGCTCGAGCGACGTGCCGAACAGGAAATAGACGTTCAACAGGACGTTGGCCGTGATCGCTGCCAGCGCGATGTAGAGCGGCGTGCGGGTATCCTCGCGGGCGAAGAAGCCGGGCGCCAGCGCCTTGACCAGCACGAAGGCCGGGAGACCGACGGCAAAGGCCGCCAATGCGCTCGCCGTGCGCAGCGTATCGTCGGGCAGGAACCGGCCGCGCTCGAACAGCACGCGGATGATCGGGTCGGCCAGCAGCCACAGAGCAACCGCCGCCGGCAGGCTGAACAGCAGGCCGAACTCGAGGGCGCGGTTCTGGTTGGTCATGGCCGATTGCGTGTTGCCCGCCCGCAGCTCGCGCGCCAGCAACGGCAGCAGCGCCGTGCCGATGGCGATGCCGACGACGCCCAGCGGCAGCTGCGCGATGCGGTCGGCGTAGTAGAGCGCCGAGATCGTGCCGACCGGGAGCAGCGAGGCCCAGACCACGTCGAGCACGACGCTGATCTGCTGCACGCCGCCGCCGATCGCGACCGGCGTCGCGAGCTTCACCAGCCGTGCCACCCGCGGCGTCCAGCGCGGCCGCACCAGGCCCATGCCGACCTCGTCGCGCGCGCAGGCGACCAGCAGCCAGACCCATTGCAGCACGCCGGCGATCGCCACGCCGATCGAGGCGGCATAGCCCGAGTTGGGGAGCAGCGGCGTCAGTCCCAGCACGGCGCCGATCAGGGCGAGGTTGAGCAGCACCGGCGTTGCGGCGACATGGGCGAAGCGGTCGATGCCGTTCAGCACGCCGCCATAGAGCGAGGCCAGCGAGATGAACAGCAGGTAAGGAAAGGTGATGCGGCCGAACTCGACGGCCATGGCGAAGGTCGGCAGGTCGTCGCGCATGCCGGGCGCGAGCACGGCCATCACCCAGGGCATCGCGAGGATCGACAAGGCGGTGAACGGCACCAGCACCAGCAGCAGCGCGGCCTGGGCCTGGCGCGCGAAAGTCATCGCCTCGGCACGGCCGCCACCCGTCAATTCGCGCGCAAACAACGGCACGAAGGCCGCCGAGAACGCGCCCTCGGCGAACAGGCGGCGGAAGAAGTTGGGAAGCTTGAAGGCGACGAAGAACGCATCGGCCACGGCGCCGGAGCCGAGCACCGCCGACAGCACGATGTCGCGCACGAATCCCACGATCCGGCTCAGCAGCGTGAACCCGCCGACCGTCGCGATGGCCCGGGCGAGACTCATACGCGCGCCCTTCGGGAAACGACGGTGCAATCGCCGGTAGCCTCAATGGCCGTGGCAATTGGCAGTTCGGGGGAAGAGAAAGGTCCCTCACTGCGTTCGGGATGACAATGTTGCTGGAGTTGGCGCAGTGCGTCGATGCAGAAGACAGTGTCATCCCGAACGCAGTGAGGGACCTTTGACGCATGCGCGATGGTCCTGCCGGAAACGGCAGCAAATGCCTGTGTCATGGACATAATTCTGTCATCGCTCTCTGGCACATTCTCTCTCGGTGGTGGCCGGCGATGTGATGGCCGGTCTAAACCACCACCACGGCCGGTCCCGAGAGGGGCCGGTTTTCTTTTGGGCCGGTCACTTCGATGCGGCGGCGAGCTTCAGCAGCGTCTCGCGGTCCTGCGTGACGAGTTTCTTGTAGTCGCCGACGATCTTCTCGAGTTCGTCCGACGGCAGCACGCTTTCGAGATCGGTGAATCCCTGCGGGGCGCGCTGCTCGACGATGTCGAGCATCACGTCGATTCCCTTGCGCCGGTTGCTCTCGACGATGCGCGCGGTGGGCGGCAGGCGCCGCTCCTCGTAGCGCTTGAGCGCGATTTCGGGATCGTCGCCGACGGCCAGCTCCTGCGTGATCGCCTCGCCGTCGAGGATCGCCTGCGAGGCGCCGTTCGAGCCGATCGGATACATCGGATGGGCGGCATCGCCCAGCAGCGTGATGCGGCCATGGCTCCAGCGCGGCAGCGGATCGCGATCGACCATGGGGAATTCCAGGATCGTATGGGCGTTGCGGATGACCTCGGGGACATCGAGCCAGCCGAAATTCCAGTCGGCAAAGCGCGGCAGGAAGTCTTCCAGCCGGCCCGGCTTGTTCCAGTCCTCGCGCGAGGGCAGCGCGTCGTCGCCCATATGGAGATCGCAGATCCAGTTGATCAGTGCTTCGCCGCGTTCGGCGTGGGCGCGGCTGATCGGGTAGCAGACGAATTTCTGATTGTGATGGCCCGCCTGCACCATCGTGTTGCCGCCGAGATAGGGCTTGCCCACGGTGACGCCGCGCCACATCAGGATGCCCTGCCACTTGGGCGGGCCCTCGTCCGGGTAATAGTGCGCACGCACCGCGGAGTGGATGCCATCGGCGCCGATGAGGATGTCTGCCTCGACGTTCTCGACGGGCATGCCGTCGCGATCGACGAACTGTGCGGAGACCTTGTCGTGATGCTGTGCGAAGCGCGCGATGCGCCGCCCCATCCGGATACGGTCCGCGCCCAGCATTTCCCGGGCCGCACGGACCAGGATCATCTGCAGCTCGCCGCGATGGATCGAGAACTGCGGCCAGGGGAGGCCGGCATGGCGACCGCGCGGGTCGGCCCAGATCGTCTGGCCGTGGCGGTTGGCGTAGCGCAGCTCGCGCGTTTCGATGGCGGTGGCGGCGAGGGCGGGCTCGAGGCCTAGGCTGCACAGGATGCGCACCGCACCGGCCTGGATGTTGATGCCGACCCCCAGCGGGCGCATCTCCGAGACGGCCTCGTACACCTGCACGTCGTGCCCTGCACGATGCAGGCACATGGCTGCGGTCAATCCGCCGATCCCGGCGCCGGCAATGATGATCTTCATGGTTGGCTCGTTGGTCCGTTCAGATGTCCCGGCTCAGGCCGCGCTGGGCCAGGGCGGCCTCGTAGGCGGCCCAGCGCTCGGCCTGGGTTTCGCTGAGCTCGCGCAGATAGGCCCAGCTGTAGATGCCGCTGTCGTGGCGGTCGTCGAACACGATGCGGATCGCGTAGTGGCCGACCGGCTCGACCGAGGCGATCTTCACGTGCCGGCGGCCGCCCACGATCTTCTTCTGGTTCGGCCCGTGGCCCTGCACTTCGGCGGACGGGCTCTCGACCCGCAGATACTCTGCGGGGAGCGCGCAGGCATGGCCGTCGGAGAAGTCGATCTCCAGCCGTCCCTCCTCCTTGAAGACCCGCAGTTCGGTCGGCCACGGTGCCGTGTCCGATTCGTAATTGCCGCCGTCGGGCACGGCCTTGGGAAATTCGGCCGTCACGGCACGTCCCGCAGCTGGCGTGCCTCGCTCACCAGCATGATCGGGATGCCGTCGCGGATCGGGTAGGCGAGGCCGGCCTTGCGGCTGATCAGCTCGCCGGCCGCGGCGTCGTATTCCAGCGGGCCGTGCGTGGCGGGGCAGACGAGGATCTCGAGCAGCTTGGGATCCACGCCGGCACGGCGCGGGGCTGCGGGGTCGTCCGATGGAGGGCTCATCGTGCGGTGTTTCCCTGATTTTTGTGCCGCTCTTATAGCACGGCGGCGGATGCCCGCCCTAGTGCGCGGCGGCGCGGTCGGATGCGGGCTTTCTCACCACGGGAAAATAGTATAGGGGGGTATACTATGGCTCACCTTCAGAAGAACAAAGCCCGGCTGATGGCGCGGGTTCGCCGGATCGCCGGACAGCTGGCGGCGATCGAGAAAGCGATCGATCAGGACGCCGACTGTGCCGCGGTGCTGCAGCAGGTCGCCGGCGCACGCGGTGCGCTCAACGGCCTGATGGGCGAGCTGATCGAGGACCACGTCCGCGAGCATGTCGCACGGCCGGGACTCGACGCCGCGGCGCGCGCCGCCGGCGCCGAGGAACTGATCGCCGTCGTCCGCCGCTATGCGAAGTGAAAGGGGTCGACATGACCACCCGGAACATCGAGCAGCCTTCCCACGATCACGTGTTCCTCGGCGAGCGGCACGATGAAAATGCGCGGCGCACGCTCTGGGTCGTCGGGCTGACCGCGCTGATGATGGTGGGCGAGATCGCCGCCGGCATCGTCTTCAATTCGATGGCCCTGCTGGCCGACGGCTTCCACATGGCCACCCATGCCGGCGCGCTCGCCGTTGCGGCCGGCGCCTACGCCTTCGCGCGGCGACATGCCGCCGATCGACGGTTCACCTTCGGGACGGGCAAGGTCGGCGATCTGTCGGGCTTCGCGTCGGCGCTGGTCCTGGCGCTGGTCGCGCTGGGAATCGCCTTCGAGTCCGTCGGCCGCCTCTTCGATCCCTCACCGGTGGCCTTCGGCGAGGCGACCCTCGTCGCGATCCTGGGCCTGGTCGTCAACGTGGCCAGCGTATTCCTGCTGTCGGGCGGGCACAGCCATGGCCACCGTCACGATCATGACCACGACCATGGACATGACCACGCCGATCACGACAACAACCTGCGCTCGGCGTTCGCGCACGTCCTGGCCGACGCGCTGACCTCCGTCCTGGCGATCGTGGCCCTGGTGGCCGGCCGCTATCTCGGCTGGATCTGGCTCGACCCCGTCATGGGAATCATCGGTGGCATCGTGATCGCGGTCTGGGCGTGGAACCTCCTGCGCGACACCGCTGCCGTGCTGCTGGACACGAGCGATCCGCATCTCGAGGCCGAGGTGCGGGAGCAGGTCGAGGGGCCGGGCGATGCGCGCATCACGGATCTGCACATCTGGCGGATCGGTCCCGGCGCCCATGCCGCGATCGTCAGCGTCGCGGGCGGGGTCGACGACAAGACCATTCGCCAACGCCTCGTGTCGGTCCACGAACTGGCGCATGTGACGATCGAAACCCGTTGAGTCATGGTCCTGGTCGGGAAAGCCGAAACCGATCGAGGACCTGGCCATGGACTGTGACAGCGAGACCGCCGCCATCAAGGGTGTGGCCTACATGGACGGGCGCTGGATGAAATTGTCGGAGGCTGCGGTCCCGATCCTCGACCGCGGCTTCGTCCGCTCCGATG
The DNA here is from genome assembly GCF_965249915.1 of Reyranella sp. Taxonomy (GTDB): domain Bacteria; phylum Pseudomonadota; class Alphaproteobacteria; order Reyranellales; family Reyranellaceae; genus Reyranella. The sequence goes on along the minus strand of NZ_OZ252257.1, from coordinate 4,669,511 downwards.
CGACCTACGATGTGGCGCATGTCTGGAAGGGACGCTTCTTCCGGCTGATGGACCATGTCGAGCGCTTCCAGTCGTCGATGGCCGGTCTCCGCATGTCGCTGCCGCTGACCGCGCAGCAGATCGCCGACATCATGATCGAATGTGCCAGCCGGTCGGGCCTGCGCGATGCCTACGTGCAGGTGACCTGTACCCGAGGGCTGCCGCCGGTGGGCACGCGCGACCCGCGCCTGTGCCGCAACCGCCTCTATGCCTTCGCGCAGCCTTTCGTCTGGATCGCCGACGAGGCCCAGCGGCAAGAGGGCCTGCGCATGATCCTGGCGCATACGCAGCGCATCCCGCCGGAATCGCTCGACCAGAGGATCAAGAACTTCCACTGGCTCGACCTGACGATGGGAATCTTCGAGGCCTATGACCGCGATGCCACCATCGCGCTGCTGCCGGCCGCCGACGGCACGGTGACGGAGGGTCCGGGCTTCAACGTCTTCGTCGTCCGCGACGGCGCGCTCGCCACGCCGGCGCGCGGCCTGTTCGAGGGCATGACGCGCCGGACCGTGATGGAGATCGCCGAGACGCTCCAGCTGCGGGTCGAGGTGCGAGCGGTGCAGGCGCGCGAAGTGGCCGAGGCGGACGAGATCTTCATCAGCAGCACGGCGGGCGGCATCATGCCGGTCGTGAACTACGAAGGGCGGCCCGTCGGCGACGGCCGGCCCGGCCCGCTGTCGCGCCGCATCGAGGAACTCTATTGGGCACGACACGAGGAGCCGGCGCTGTCGACTCCCGTGCCCTACGCCGACTGACGATTAGAGCCTTCCGAGCACGCTGGGTTCAACGACACCAACCTCATGCTGAGGAGCGCTCCACAGGAGCGCGTCTCGAAGCATGGGCACGAGCACCACGTTTGTTGAGCATCCTTCGAGACGGCCCTTCGGGCCTCCTCGGGATGAGGTGGTAATCAACTTGAGACCGAACGCCTCTAATTCGTGCGGCCGGGCGGTGTGTCCGAGTTGTCGCCGAAGGCGCTCATTTCGAGGAAGGCGATCAGCAGCTTGGCGCGCGCCGTGGAGTCGGCGGCTTCCAGCAGGGCCTGCTTCTCGGCCGGGCCGAACGGCAGCACCATCGACAGCGAGGTGACGAGGTTGGCGTCGGCCGCCTTGTTCACGGCATCCCAGTCGGTCGAGAGCTGGCGGCCGCGGAAGAAGGCGGCGAGGGCAGCCATCAGCCGGTCGCGGTCGAGTTCGACGACATCGTCGGCATGGTCGAGATCGGCGCGATAGGGCGAGAAGACGGACGAGACGCGGCGGTAGCCGCCTTGCGCGGGGTCGAGCTCGCGCACGATGTCGAAGCGGCAGACGCCGCTCAGCACCAGCATCAGCCGACCGTCCTCGGTCTCGTTGAAGTTGGTGATGCGCCCGGCGCAGCCGACGCGGTGCACCTTGGGCGGGCCATCCTCGGTCGCCATGCCGTCGCCGGCGAAGCCACCGGGCTGAACCGGCTGCACCATGCCGATCATGCGCGAGCCGGCCAGTGCGTCGGAAATCATCGCGAGGTAGCGCGGCTCGAAGATGTTGAGCGGCAGCTTGCCGCCAGGCAGCAGCAGCACGCCCGACAGCGGGAAGATCGGCAGCGTCTCGGGAAGCTGCTCGAACGACGGCTCGAACGGATTGCGCGCCGGCCTGTCAGAGGAGCGCTCCGAATCGCTCATGAAGAGGGGCTCACGAGAACAGGATGGTCGAGAGCCGCTTGCGGCCGTCGACGGAAATGGGATCGCTGAAGCCCAGCGCCTCGAAGAACTTCAGGAGCTGCTGGCGGGCGGCGGCCTCGTTCCAGTTGCGGTCGGCCTTGATCATGGCAAGCAACTCGTCGACCGCCTCCTGTTTCTGGTTTGCGGCCCAATAGGCCATGGCGAGGTCGAGGCGGGCCTGGAAGTCCTTCGGATCGGCCTCGGCCTTGGCCTTGAGCTCGCCGATCGGGCCGGCATCCTTGGCCTTCTCGGCAAGATCGATCGCCGCCTGGGCGGCCACGACGTCGGCGCCGGTGCGCTCCTTGGCCGGGATCTGCTCGAGCAGCTCCTTGGCCTGTTCGACATCGCCGAGCGAGACCTGGTAACGCGCGAGACCGGCCAGGGCCACGACATTGGTCGGCTCGAGCCCCAACACCTCGCTGTAGAGCTGCGCGGCGGTATCCATGTCGTTCTGCGCGACCGCGGCCTTGGCCTGTTCGAGCAGTTCGGCCAGCTCCGCAGCCGCCGGATCGCCGGTGGCGCCGCCGGAGGCCTGGATGAGACGCGCGACGAATTCCTTCAGCTGGCTCTCGGGCACCGCGCCCATGAACCCGTCGACCGGACGGCCGCCGAAGAAGGCATAGACGGCCGGAATCGACTGGATGCGCAGCTGCTGGGCCAGCATCTGGTTCTTGTCGATGTCGATCTTGACCAGCTTGACCGCGCCCTTGGCCTCCTTGACGACCTTTTCGATCATCGGCTGGAGCGTCTTGCACGGCCCGCACCACGGCGCCCAGAAATCGACGATCACCGGTACCGTGCGCGAGGCTTCGAGCACGTCCTTGGCGAACTTCGTCTGGTCGCTGTCCTTGATCAGGTCGGCGGGGGCAGCCTGCGGCGCGGCGCCCTGCAGCATCGTTTCCATGAGTCCTCGAACGGATTGGGGTGTCGGCCTGCAATGTGGCGTCGGCCCCCCCGGGAAGCAAGGGGCCACACCGATCCGTTCTAGGGGGCCCGAACCTGGTGCTTCATCAGCTCGTCACCCAGCCGGCCGGTGAGGAAGAGGCCGCACATGCGGTAATCGCTGATCAGCGACCAGAGCGGCGCCTCGAAGGTGGCGGGCTTGTTCTTCTCGATGAAGAAATGACCGAACCAGGCGGGGCCATAGCCGCACACGGGGACGCCCAGCAGCCACCACCAGTTCTGCGATGCGACCGCCCAGATCAGAAGGGCGGCGGAAGCGATGGTGCCGACATAATGAACGGCCCGCGTCGAGGGCTTCGCGTGCTCGCGCAGATAGAAGGGCCAGAACTCGGCATAGGTCCGGAAGCGTGAGGCCATCCGGAGAGCCTACCCCAAAGCACCCGACTTTTTGAGGGCGTCGATCTCCTGCTCGCTGAAGCCGCTCTCGCGCAGCACCTCGTCATTGTGCTGGCCGACCTCGGGGGGCGGGCCGGCGGTGCGCGGCGTGGCGAAGCCCAGGCGGATCGGCGTGTTCACCGTGCGCGGGATCGCGGGATTGCTCGTAGCGGCGAAGATGCCGGCATGATCCGCCTGCTCGTCGTCGATCACGTCGGCCAGCCGTCCGATCACCCCGAAGGGGATGCCGGTGCCCGACAGGCGCTTCTCCCAATCCTCGTAGGTACGGGCGGCGAAGACCGGCGCCAGCAGGTCGTGCAGGTCCTGGGCATGAGCGCGCCGCTCCGGCCGTCCGGTGAAGCGCGGATCGGCCATCAGGTCGGGCCGCCCGATGATGTCGCAGAACGTGGCCCAGAGCCGGTCGTCGCGGACCATCAGCAGCTGCAGCCAGCGATCGTCCTTCGTGCGGTAGAGGTTGGTCAGCGCATTGCGTGGCCTGTCGGGCGGCGGGCGCACCGGCAGCTGCGCGCCGATCAGCGCGCCGGCGGCCGTGGTGCCGTTGGCCCAGACGCCGTTGGCGTAGAGCGAGGTGCCGACCCAGCCGCCCTTGCCGGTCTGGTCGCGCCGTCGCAGGCCCATCAGGATCGCGGCGACCAGGGTCATGGCGGTGGCGCGGTCGCCCTGCGCCGGCAGCGAAACGCCCGGCGGACCGCCATCGTAGCGCGCCGCATCGAGGATGCCGGAGCGGCCGAAGTAAGCGGTGATGTCGAAGCCCGGACGGTCGCGGTCGGGGCCGGTCTCGCCGTAGCCGGTGAGCGAGCAGTAGACGAGGCGCGGGTTGATCGGCTGGATGTCTTCCCAGCGCAGCCGCAGCCGCTCGCGCGCCGGCGGCGGGAAGTTCACGATCATCACGTCGGCCCGCTTCAGCAGCCGTTCGAGGATCGTGCGGGCGCCGTCGGTCTTGAGGTCGAGCGCCAGCGAGCGCTTGTGACGGCCGTCGAGCTGCCACGGAAAGTTCTGGTCGCTCTGCGGATAGCTGGCGTTGCGGAAGCTGTTGCGATGCGGATCGCCGTCGACCGGCGGTTCGATCTTGATGACGTCGGCACCGAAATCGCCCAGGGCCGCCGCCGCCGCGGGCGCGGCGATGAAGGAGCTGATGTCGAGCACGGTGAGGCCCGCGAGCGGCAGCGGTTCGTCCGCCGTCATCGAAGCGCACCGCTGGCCTTGAGCGCCTCGACTTCCTGCGCACTCATCCCGGCCTCGCGCAACACCTGCTCGCTGTGTTCGCCGAGCGCCGGCGCGGCATGCGCGATGCGCTGGGTGGCGAAGCCGAGGCGGATCGGATCGGCCAGCGTCCGCGGCATCTCCGGGATCGCCGTGTCGACCACGGCGCCGCAGGCTACGGCCTGCTCATCGTCGGGAACATCCTGCGGGCGGCTGATGACGCCGAAGGTGACGCTGTGCGTCGCCAGCGCCTCGCGCCAGTGCTCGTAGGGCTTTGTGGCGAAGGTGTCGCTCAGGATGCCGGCCAGTTCGCCGGCGCGGGCGCGCCGCTCGGGCTCGGTGGAGAACCGAGGATCGTCGATCAGGGCCTCAAGTCCCATCGCCCGGCAGAGCGGCGCCCAGAGCTTGTCGGTGCGCACGATGGTGAGCTGCAGCCAGCGATCGTCGGACGTGCGGTAGATGTTGCCCAGCGCCGAGCGGGGGCGGTCGGGCGGCGGCCGGTGCGGCAGGAAGGCGCCGACGAGGGCTGCCTGGGCGATCACGCCGCACGACCACAGGCCGTTGCCGAGCAGCGAGGTGCCGACCCACGAGCCTTCGCCGGTCTTCATGCGGTGGATGAGCGCCATGAGGATGGACGAGACGAGCGCCATCGCCGTCGCGCGATCGCCCTGGGCGGGTCCGGGCACGCCCGGCGGTCCGCCTTCGTAGCGCTGCGCATCGAGCAGGCCGGAGCGGGCGAAATAGGCGGTGGCATCGAAGCCGGGCCGGTCGCGATCGGGGCCGCTCTCGCCGTAGCCGGTGAGGGAAGCGTAGATCAGCTTGGGGTTCACCTGCTTCACGTCCTCGTAGGCGAGCTTCAGCTTGTCGCGCACCGGCGGCGGGAAGTTGCAGATCAGGATGTCGGAGGTCGCGATCAGCCGGTCGAGGGCGGCACGGGCGTCCGCCTGCTTGAGATCGAGCACGATCGAGCGCTTGTTGCGCGAATCCATCTGCCACGGGTAGTTGACCGGGCTTTTCGGATAGTTCGCCGAATCCTGCATGATCCGGCGGTTGGGATCGCCGTCCGGTCCTTCGACCTTGATCACGTCGGCGCCCCAGTCGCCCAGCACGACGGCAGCGGCCGGTGCGGCGATGAATGAGCTGATGTCCAGTACGCGCAATCCCGCCAGCGGCAGGGCAGTCTCGGTCATGGATTCTCCCTTTCGCGGCCGATATGGGCGCGACGCTCTGGCCGCCGTCAACACCGCTCGTTAGCTTGATTTCGGCACGCGGTGTGCTTGCCGGCATTTGAGAACGAGGAACCCGATAGTGGCAAAGAAGCGCAAACCGAATTTTCTGATCGTGCTGATCGACGACCTCCGGTTCGACGAGCTGGGGATCTGCGGCCATCCTTATATGAAGACGCCGCATATCGATCGCATCGGCCATGAAGGCGCGATGTTCACTTCGGCGTTCCATACCACCCCACTTTGCTCGCCCAACCGTGCCTCGATCCTGACCGGCCAGTATGCGAGCCGCCACGGCATCATCGACAATGTGGCGCGCGACGCCCACAGCCATCGCTTGCCGAACTACCACGTGATCCTGCAGCGCCTGGGCTACGAAACCGCCCATATCGGCAAGTGGCACATGGGCAATTCCGGCGGTCCGCGGCCGGGCTATGACAAGTGGGTGAGCTTCCCCGGCCACGGCTCGATCATCGATCCGATCCTGAACATCGACGGCAAAGAGAAGAAATACGAAGGCTACATCACCGATCTGCTGAACGGGCATGCCATCGACTTTCTGAAGAAGAAGCGCGACAAGCCCTTTGCGCTGTTCTTCGCGCACAAGGCCGTGCATCCCGACGCGTTCCAGGCGGCCGACGGCACGATCGACTTCACCGACGGCGGCTACCGTCCCGCGCCGCGCCATGCCGACCTCTACAAGGGCGAACACTTTCCGCGCCGGCCCAATGCACTGCCTGCGGCCGATGTGGTGAAGGACAAGCCGGCCTGGACCGAAGCCCATGCGCTTCGCGTCAACGAGGCCTCGCGCAAGGTGCTGGATGGAATCCTGGCCGGCACCGACGAGGAAATCCGCCTGCGCGCCGCCATGATGGCTTCGGTCGACGAGGGCATGGGCGACATCCTCAAGCTGCTCGAGGAGAAGGGCGAACTCGACAACACCTTCATCCTGTTCCTCGGCGACAACGGCTACTTCTTCGGCGAGCACGGGCTCGGGCCCGAGCGGCGCTTTGCCTACGAAGAGGGCATCAAGTCACCGTTCCTCATCCGTTATCCCGCCTGGTTCAAGCCGGGTACGGTGAACGACGAGTTGGTGCTGGCGCTCGACATCGCGCCGACGCTCGTCGACCTCGCGGGCGGCAAGGCGGCTGACTTCAAGACGATGCAGGGCCAGTCGCTGAAGCCCCTGGCGAAGGGCGCAAAGCCCAAGGGCTGGCGCACGTCGTTCATGTGCGAATACTTCAGCGAGAACGCCATGCCGTGGCTGGTGGGCATGAGCTACAAGGCGATCCGCACCAAGCGTCACAAGTATATCCACTGGACGCAGAAATCGCTCGACGGCGTCGCGTGCGACGAACTCTACGACCTCAAGAGCGATCCCTACGAAATGAAGAACCTGATCGGCAAGCGGTCGGAGAAGGGCCTGGTCGCGCGCCTGCGCAAGCAGCTCGCGTCCCTGGTCGCGAAGTCCGTCGGTCTCTAGGAGGCTGAAAACCATGCTCTTGACGAAGAGAAGTCTCCTGGCGGCCGGACTGGCCGTCGTCTCGACGCGGAGCATGGCGCAGGCCTGGCCGACCAAACCGATCCGCATAATCGTGCCGCTGGCGCCCGGCGCCACGGCCGACATCATCGCCCGAATCTATGCCGACGAACTGGGCAAAGCGCTCGGCCAGACCGTCGTGGTCGACAACAAGACCGGCGCCGGCGGCACCATTGCCTCCGCCGAAGCCGCGCGCGCCGCCCCCGACGGCTACACGATGCTGCTGATCTCCCAGGGCACCATGGTGTTCAATATCGGGCTCTATCCGAAGCCGGGCTACGATCCGGTGAAGAACTTCGACCCGGTTGCGGTTGCAGGTTCCGTCTCCAACGTCCTGATCGTGCATCCGGACAATCCGGCGAAGACGGTGGCCGACCTGATTGCGCAGGCCAAGGCGAAGCCGGGCGAACTGACCTACTCGTCGGGCGGAACCGGGACGAGCCATCATCTGTCGGCCGTCCTGTTCGAGCGCGATGCCGGCGTGAAACTGCAGCACGTGCCCTATCGCACCACGCCCGCCGGCATCATGGGCGTCGCCAACGGCGAGGTGACGATGGCCTTCTACAACACGCCGACCGTGGTCGGTCAGATCAAGGGCGGCAAGCTGAAGGCCCTGGCTGTCACCAGCGCGCAGCGGTCGGAACTGCTGCCCGAGGTGCCGACGATGGTCGAGCAGGGGATGAAGGACTACGTCTTCAACACGTGGATGGGCTTTGCCCTGCCGAAGGGTGCACCGGCAGCGATCGTCGACAAGCTGAATGCCGAGTTCACCCGCATCGCCAATCTGCCGGCGGTGCGCGAGAAGACGAAGGGCCAGGGCATCGACATGATGCCACCCGAGCCGCCGGCCGCTGTCGACAAGCTGATCCGCGACGAGCTGGCGCTCTGGCTCCCCATCATCAAGGCCTCGGGCGCGACGGCCGAGTAGCCGGTGGCGGCGGGCCGCATCCTTGCCAAAGCAGGACCTTGCGCGTATCTCCCCCTGTCCTTCAATCAGGGGTGCGCGCACGCTAGGCGCATATAGTCATGGGCTACAGACTCGCCGTCGTCGGCGCGACCGGTAACGTCGGTCGCGAAATGTTGCAGATCCTGGCCGAGAGGAATTTCCCGGCCGATGAGGTCGTGGCACTTGCCTCCTCCCGTTCGGTCGGCCTGAAGGCCTCGTTTGGCGACAAGTCGATTCTGAAGGTCCAGGATCTAGCCAAGTTCGACTTCAAGGGCATCGACATCGTGCTCAGTTCGCCGGGCGCCAAGGTGTCGGCCGAGCACAGCCCGCGCGCCGCCAAGGCCGGCGCGGTGGTGATCGACAACACCTCCTACTGGCGCATGGACCCGGACGTGCCGCTGGTCGTGCCCGAGGTCAATCCGCAGGCGATCGCCGGCTACAAGGGCCGCGGCATCATCGCCAATCCGAACTGCTCGACCATCCAGATGGTCGTCGCGCTGAAGCCGATCCACGACGCGGCCGGCATCAAGCGCGTCGTCGTGTCGACCTATCAGTCGACCTCCGGCGCCGGCAAGGAAGCGATGGACGAGCTGGTCAACCAGACCAAGAGCTTCTTCGTCAACCAGACGCTCGACCCGGTGAAGTTCACCAAGAACATCGCCTTCAACGTCATTCCCCAGATCGACGTCTTCATGGATGACGGCTCGACCAAGGAAGAGTGGAAGATGGTGGTCGAGACCAAGAAGATCCTCGATCCCAGGATCAAGGTCCACGCGACCTGCGTGCGCGTACCGACCTTCGTCGGTCACGCCGAGGCGGTGAACCTCGAACTCGAGCGGCCGCTCGACGACGACGAGGCGCGACGCATCCTGGCGGCGGCGCCCGGCGTCCTGGTGGTCGACCAGCGGGAGCCCGGCGGCTACGTGACGCCGAAGGAAGTCACCGGCCAGGACGGCGTGTTCGTGAGCCGCATCCGCTCCGATCCCACGGTCGAGAACGGCCTGGCGATGTGGGTCGTCAGCGACAATCTGCGCAAGGGCGCGGCGCTGAATGCCGTCCAGATCGCCGAGGAGCTGATCAAGGGCTACATCTAGCCGAACGGCCTTCGGGCATACGATCTTCGAATGGCGCTGGCCTCTGGGTCGGCGCCATTTTCGTTTGAGGACGGATGCTTGTGTGGGGTCGCTGAGGTAGACTGCAGGCGTGAACGACGCGCCCCACATCCATCCGACGAAGCGTGAATCCGCGGCTGCCAGCGCGCCGACGCCGTTGTTCGGCAGCGCCGCCGACAGCTTCGTCCAGCAATTGCGCCTGGCGTCGCAGGCCCATCGCGCGGGGCGTCTCGACGAGGCGATCACGTCCTACCTGCGGCTGCTGGCCGTTCGCCCCGATCATGCCGAGCTGCACAACAATCTCGGGGTCGCGCTGCGTCTCGCGGGCAAGCTCGAAGCCTCGGTGTCGCATCACCGGCTGGCGCTGGCGGCGGACCCGGAAAATCCGGCCCTGCATTCCAATCTCGGCAATGCGCTGCGCGCCGTGAATCGGTTCGACGAGGCGGTGAAGCATCACTACCGGTCGATCGCGCTCAGCCGCGATTATGCCGAAGGCTTCTTCAATCTCGCGCTCTGCCTGCGCGACCTCGGCCGCTTCGACGAAGCCATCGGCTGCTTCAGCCGCGCCCTGACGATCAATCCCGACAGCCGGCGCGTCCGCGTCGAGTTCGCGATCGCGCTCCTGATGCGCGGCGAACTGGAAGCGGGTTTTGCCGCCTACGAGATCCGCAAGCGCCTGCCCGAAACGCCGACGCCCGACTTTGCGCAGCCGGCGTGGGACGGCGGGCCGCTCCAGGGCAAGCGCATCCTGCTCTATCCGGAGCAGGGCCTGAGCGACGTGCTGCTGTTCGTGCGCTTCGCCCGCGAGCTCAAGCGGCGCGGCGCCACCGTCATCGTCCTGTGCCAGGCGCTGCTGAAGGAGTTGCTGCGCGCGGCCGACTACATCGACGAGGTCGTGGCCGAGGAAGAACAGCTCCCGCCGTTCGACGTCCATGCCTCGATGGTCTCGCTGCCGCATCTGTGCCGCGCCGATTTCGCGGCGCTTTCGACGGCGACGCCCTATCTCCGGGCGCCCCAGGAGAGCCGCATCAAGCTCGGCCGGCTCGAGCAGGCGAAGCTGCGCATCGGCATCTATTGGGCGGCGATGCCGGGCCAGGCGCAGGATCGCCAGCGCTCGGTGTCGTTCGAGCATTTCCTGGCGCTGTCGGGCGATCCGGAGCTGCTGTTCTTCAGCCTGCAGGGCGGCGTCCACCAGAAGGACATCCAGGCGTTCGGCGCCGGCGGTCTGGTGCACGATGTCGGCCGCGGCATCTTCGACTTCGGCGAGGCCGCGACGGCGCTGTCGCAACTCGACCTGCTGATCTCGATCGACGCGCCGGTGGCACACCTTGCTGCGGCAATGGGCGTGAAGACCTGGGTGCTGCTGCCCTCGACCGCCGATTGGCGCTGGCAGCTCGGGGGCGCCGCGGCGCCCTGGTATCCGTCGGCGCGCATCTTCCAGCAGACGAGTCCGGGAAACTGGAACGACGTCTTCGCCGCCGTGCGGCGCGAACTCGACACCCTGAAGAAGACAGCGGCCTAGGGCGAAAGCCGCCGCAGCGCGGCTGCATCGTCGACGTCGTCGAGCGTATCGGCCAGGGCGGTCGTGACGTGTCGCGGCAGGCCGGCCAGCGTGTCGGCGAGCACCGTCGGCGTCGACCAGTGCACGCCGTCGAACAAGGAACGCGGCAGGGGCCGCACACGTCGCGCGCCGACCAGCCAGAAGCCGCCATCGCGCGCCGGGCCGAAGACGAGATCGTGTCCGCCGAGCAAGGCGAAAGCCCGCGCGATGTGATGTTGGCGCATCGCCGGAATGTCGCTGCCCACCAGCACGACGGGCCCGGCGGGCAAGGTCAGGAACGGCCGCTTCATGCGCCGGCCGAGATCGCCCGGCCTCTGAGGCTTTCTGCGGGAGACAGGCACGAGCCTCCAGGCGGGATCACGGAGCGACGTGTCGGGGGTCACGAACAACCACACGGTCCAGCGCGGATCGCGCGCCATTCGCCCGATCTGCTCGTCGAGAAGGCGGCGATAGAAGCGGGCGGCCTCCCTCATGCCGATCTCATTGCCTAGCCGGCGCTTCACGCGACCGGTCTGCGGGGCGCGGGCGAAGATGACGAGATGGCGTTTGATCATCCGTAGAGACGTCGAAGGGTCTGTGGCGGGACGCCGGCGAAATGGAGCGAAAGACAGGTGAGGTTGCGCAGCGGGCGCAGCCACCAGCCGTCGCGCCGATAACGGGCCGCGGACGTGATCGCATCGGCCTCCAGAGGAAGGAGATCGTTCCGACCGATGCGGCGCACGAGATCGACGTCTTCCATCAGCGGCAACGGCCGAAAGCCCCCGAGACGGTCATAGTGGGTGCGGGCGATCAGCAGTCCCTGGTCGCCATAGGGCAGGCCGAAAGCGCGGCACCGCCAGGCGGCCAGTCGCTCGACCCTGCGGGCGGCGCGTTCGGCGGCCTCGAAGCGCAGTCGGAAATAGCCGGCTTTGCCGGCGACCGACGCCACGAAGCGGGCGATCACGTCGCCCGCCCCCTCGCCCAGTCTCGTATCGGCGTGCAGGAACAGCAGCCATGGCGCGCCGCCCGCAGCCGCGCCGGCGGCAAGCTGGCCGCCGCGCCCGGCCGGCGCCGTCACGACCGCGGCACCGGCCCGGCGCGCAATCTCGACCGTGTCGTCACAGGAGCCGCCGTCGCAGAGGGTCGTCGAGAAAGCGAAGTCGGCGTGGCTGGGAAGGGCCGCCAGGGTGCGGGCAAGCGTCGGGCCTGCGTTGAGCGTCGGAATGACGATGTCGATGGCGGTCTTCACGCGCTGCAGGCAGCCCCGCCCAGGACGCAGAACTTGGCGCAATGAGGATGGTTGAGGCGCACCTCGCCGACGCTTTCCGCCAGCGTCCCGCCCAGTTCGAATTGCGGATCGTAGGGCAGCAGGGTGCAGGCCACGACGGCGGGTCGTGCCGCGCCCTTGCGCTTCACCACCATGCGCGACGACGCACACATCACGCTGTCCGGCGACTTCTTGAGGATGCCCCAGCAGGCCGTGGTGATTTCGGGAACATCGACGGTCGGATCCATCTCCGGAAAGAGGACCAGGGTCGCGGGATCGCGCGCATCGATCGCCACGCCCAGTCGTGCGAAAAGCTGCGCATAGCCGGCGCGGACTTCGTCATCGGTCTCGTTGGAGAAGTGGCGGCCCGCCACATGCACGTCGAAGCCTGCCTCGGCCAGCCAGACCAGCCCGTCGATGGTCGGCTTCCAGCTTCGCAGGCCGCGCTCCTCCTCGTGCAGCTCTCGCTCGTAGTGATCGACCGAGACACGGATCGCGAGATTGTCGCGACCGTGCCGCGCCAGCAGGTCGAGCAGCGCCGCCTTCATCTTGTGCATCGGCTTCATCGCGTTGGTCAGCACGATCGCCTTGAGGCCGCGCGCGAGCACGTCGTCCAGCATCGCCGGCAGGTCGGGATTCATGAACGGCTCGCCGCCGGTGAAGCCGATCAGCCGCGTGCCGTGGCCGTCGCGTTCGATCTCGTCGAGATAGGCCGCGACTTCGGCGGCCGTGAGATAGACGAGCCGGTCGTTGCGCGGCGAGGATTCGATGTAGCAGTTGCGGCAGGTGAGATTGCAGAGGGTGCCGGTGTTGAACCACAGCGTCTCGAGCGCCTTCAGGCCGACATGCGCGCGCGTCTCGCCCTTGGCCGTCAGCCAGGCATCCTTGAATTTCGCGGGATCGAGCAGAGCGGGCAGCATCGAAAAAATCCTGCGCAACGGGCGGCGGCGGAGGCTAGCACAATTCGTGCAATGCAATGGTGGCCGCGAAAGGGCGGGTTCCGAAACCGTAACTTGCTCACGTGCGCGCGTCTCGACCGCGCGACGGCGCTTCGCTACGGTTCGTCAACACCTGAGGGGATTTCGAATGCTCGACGACAAGGCGCTTGCCAAGATTTTCAGCGACGCCCGCACGCACAATGGCTGGCTCGACAAGCCGGTGACCGACGACCAGCTCCGCCACATCTACGACCTCATGAAATGGGGCCCGACCTCGGCCAACTGCCAGCCCACCCGGATCGTCTTCGTGCGGACCAAGGAGGGCAAGGAGAAGCTCAAGCCGGCGCTGAGCGCGGGCAATACCGAGAAGACGATGACCGCGCCGGTGACGGCGATCGTCGCCTACGATCCGGAATTTTTCGAGCACCTGCCGCGGATGTTTCCGCACGACAAGACCGCCATCCACTGGTTCAAGGGCAAGCCCTCGGCCGAACCGACCGCGTTCCGCAACGGCAGCCTGCAGGGCGCCTACCTGATCATCGCGGCCCGCGCGCTCGGCCTCGATTGCGGCGCCATGAGCGGCTTCGACAATGCCAAGGTCGATGCGGCGTTCTTCCCCGATGGCAAGTTCAAGACGAACTTCCTGTGCAACATCGGCTACGGCGATCATTCGAAGCTGTTTGCGCGCAGCCCGCGTTTCGAGTTCGACGAGGTCTGCACGCTCGCCTGAGCTACAGGCCGAGGGCGCGTCCCATCTGCTTCCAGGGCAGTGGCAGGAGCGAGATCAGTGCCACCAGCCCGAAGCCCAGGATGATCGCGCCGGATCCGCGGTTGAGCCACAGCAGGCCGGCGCCGGTGAAGCGGGCCCTGAGCGATACCGACGCCGTGCAGATGATCGTCCACCAGGCCAGAGCGCCGCAGAACACGGCGGCGACCAGCAGGGTGGCGTCGGGCAGGCTCGCGCCGACGCCGGCCAGGTTGCGGCCGGCGAAGGCCGCGCCGAAGGCCATCACGGTGAGTGGATTGAACACCGTGATGAAGAAGCTCGAACTGGCATAGTGCAGGTGGGTCGAGAACTGGTGCTCGCGGTCGTCGGCCACGGGATCGCCGACATTGCGTGGCCGGTGACGCATCGTCGTCCAGCCCATGATCACCAGGACGAGGCCGCCGATGCCCAGCAGCCAGGCCTCCCGCTCGATCACGAACTGCTGCACGAAGGACAGGCCGAAGGCCGCGACGGCACCGAACACCGCGTCGCCCAGTGCCGCGCCGATGCCGGTCATGTAGCCGGCCATGGCGCCGACGGTGATGGAGCGCCGGATGCAGAGGGCCGCCGCCGGCCCGACCGGCACCGCGATCAGGAAGCCGATCGCCGCCCCCTCGATGGCCAGCGAGATGGGATTGAACACGAAACCCGGCACGTCCATCGCGTGCCTATAGCCTCTCGGCCTTGAACGCGCGCGGCGGGGCGACCAGCCGGTCCTGCGCCGCCACCAGCTGCAGCTCGCGCTCGCCCATCGCCCGGGTGGCTTCCAGCACCGCGAAGATCGACGAGGCGGCCTTGCCCAGCGCATCGGCGATTTCGTCGCCCGAGATCCAGTGGGCCGTGAACAGGGCGGCGACGGCGTCGCCGGTGCCGTTCGGTGCGATCTCGAAGCCGATCATCGGCGTTGCCACCCGCCAGGCTGCCTCCCGCGTCACCGCCACCATCTCGATCGTGTCGGCCGAGGCGTCGGCACGGCGCAGGCTGGTGATGAGGGCGAGCCGCGGCCCCGGTCGCTCGCCCTGGAGCAGGGTGCGTGCGGCCGCCAGCGCCTCGTCCATGGTCGAGACGGTGCGGCCGGTCAGGTGTTCGAGCTCGAAATGGTTGGGTGTCACCAGGTCTGCAGCGGGGATCGCGCGCTCGCGGAAGAAGGTATCGATGCCCGGCTTGACGTAGATGCCCGTGTCGATGTCGCCCAGAACCGGATCGCAGCACCAGACGGCGCGCGGGTTGGCCGCCCGCACGCGGCGTGCAGTGTCCAGGACGACATCGGCCAGCGCCGCGTCGCCGACATAACCCGTGAGCAAGCCATCGCACCGCGAGAATTGGCCCAGCGCCTCGATGCCCTGAACGATCTCCGAGACCTGCTGGGCCGAGGCCGCGCGACCGCGCCACGCGCCGTACCCCGTATGATTGGAGAACTCGACCGTATTCACCGCCCAGACTTCGTGGCCCAATCGTTGCAGGGGAAAAGCTGCCGCACGATTACCGACGTAGCCGTAGGCGACATGGCTCTGGAGGGACAGGAAGCGCATGGCCGGCGCCACCTTGCCACAAGGAGGGCCGTCATTATAGTCCGCCGCGTTTTCGGGGAGGCCCAGAGATGTCGAAGTCCGTCCGTCCGCGCCGCAGCGTGCTCTACATGCCCGGGGCCAATACGCGTGCGCTGGAAAAGGCGCGCACCCTGCCGGCCGATGCGCTGATCTTCGACCTCGAGGACGCGGTGGCGCCCGATGCCAAGGAGGCGGCGCGTGCCAACGTGGTCGCGGCGGCGCAGAGCAAGGGCTACGGCAAGCGCGAGATCGCGATCCGCTGCAACGGTCTCGGCACGCCCTGGGGCGCCGCCGACATCACCGCGATCGCCAAATCGGGCGCCGACGCGGTCGTGGTGCCGAAGGTGGAGAGCGCGGCCGAGGTGGCAAGCGTCATCGGCCTGCTCGATGCGGCCGGCGCGCCCGAGTCGATGGCGGTCTGGGCGATGATGGAGACGCCCAAGGGCATCCTGCGCGCCGAAGAGGTGGCGGCCTCGCATCCGCGGCTCACGCTGTTCATCATGGGCACCAACGATCTGGTGAAGGACATGCGCGCGCGCCACACGCCGATGCGCCTGCCGATGATCACGGCGCTCGGCCTCGGCATGCTGGCTGCTCGTGCCCACGGCCTCACCATCCTCGATGGCGTCTACAATGACATCCAGGACGCCGAAGGCTTCCGCGCCGTCTGCCAGCAGGGGCTGGAGATGGGCTTCGACGGCAAGACGCTGATCCATCCCACGCAGGTCGAGCCCTGTAACGAGGTGTTCGCGCCCTCCGCGGCCGAACTGGAAATGGCGGCCAAGATCGTGACGGCCTTCAAGGCGGCGCAGGCCGAGGGCAAGGGCGTTGTCACCGTCGATGGACGCATGATCGAGAACCTTCACGTCGATCAGGCCGAGCGTGCGCTGGCGCTCGCCACCGCGATCAAGGAGCTGCAGGCCGCGCCATGAGTTCCAAGAGTTCCAGCAAGACCAACAACGGCAACTTCTTCGAGGATTTCCGCGTCGGGCAGGAGTTCCATCATGCCACGCCGCGGACGCTGACGGAGGCCGATGCGGCGCTGAACGTCGCGCTCTACGGCTCGCGCTTCGCCATCAACTCTTCGGACGAATTCGCGCGCGCGATCGGCCTGCCGCGCGCGCCGCTCGACGACATGCTCGTCTTCCACGTCGTGATCGGCAAGACGGTGCCGGACATCTCGCTGAACGCCGTCGCCAATCTCGGCTATGCCGAGTTCCGCTGGGGCGTGCCGGTCTATCCGGGCGACACGCTGTCGTCGAAGTCGACCGTGCTGGGCCTGCGCGAGAATTCCAACAAGACGAGCGGCGTCGTCTGGGTGCGCTCGACGGGCGTCAATCAGAAGGGCGAGATGGTGCTCGACTATGTGCGCTGGGTGATGGTGCACAAGCGCGATCCCGAGGCGCCCGTCCAGCCGACCGTCGTGCCGAAGACCGCGCCGGCGGTGAAGCCGGAGGATCTCGTCGTGCCGGCCGGCCTGGCGCTCGGCGGCTATGACGACGGCGCCGCCGGCTCGTCGCATCGCTGGGAGGATTACGCCCCGGGCGAGCGCATCGACCATGTGAGCGGCATCACGCTCGAGGACTCCGACCACATGTTCTCGACGCGGCTCTACCAGAACACCGCGCGCGTCCATTTCGACGCCTTCGCCGGCAAGCAGACCCGCTTCGGCCGTCGTCTCGCCTATGGCGGTCACGTGATCTCGCTGATGCGGGCGCTGTCGTTCAACGGGCTGGCCAACGGTTTCCGGGTCGCCGCCTTCAATGCCGGAAGCCACGTGGCCCCGACCTTCGGCGGCGACACGATCTATGCCTGGTCGGAGGTGCTGGAGACGGCGCCGTTGCCGGGCCGTGAGGATGTCGGCGCTTTGCGAATGCGAAGCATTGCGGCAAAGGATTGCCCGTGTGGCGAGTGGCCGGGCAAGGGCGCGGACGGCAAATACCACCCGGCCGTGGTCCTCGATCTCGACTATTGGCTGCTGATGCCGAGGCGCAAAGCCTAGCGGAACAGCCGGCAGGCGGATTTGCGCTTGCAAATCCGGGGCTTAAGGCTCGTGCGACGCCGACATTCGTTGACTTGATGCGGCTGCGCGCTAAAAACAGCGCCAGCCGATATCGGCACTAGAGGTCATCACGGATGAGCGTCGCCAACCGGCCGGTGCATCGGCCGCTTTCTCCGCATCTGCAAGTCTATCGCCCGCAGCTCACCTCCATTCTCTCGATCCTGCATCGTGCGACGGGCATCGCCCTGTCGGTGGGCGTGCTCTATCTCGCCGTCTGGGTGATGTGCGCGTCTGCGGGTCCCGGGACCTATGCGAAGTTCCAGGGCTTCAACAGTTCGATCGTCGGGCGCTTCGTGCTGGGCGGCTGGCTGTTCTGCATGTTCTATCACCTGTTCAACGGCATCCGGCATCTCTTCTGGGATGCGGGCTACGGCTTCGAGCTCAAGGACGCCTATCGCAGCGGCCGGCTGGTCGTGGCGGCTTCCCTCGTGGTGACGGCGATCGCATGGATCGTCGGTCTGCGGCTGATCTGAGGAGCGACGGATGAACAGCGATCTCAGAAGCCCCCTCAATCGCGCCCGCGGTCTCGGCTCGGCCAAGGACGGGCTGCATCACTGGTGGGCGCAACGTCTCACCGCCCTCGCGCTGATCCCGCTCGTGATCTGGTTCGCCATCTCCCTCGTAACGATGAGCGGTGCCGACTACGGCATGGTGCGCGCCTGGATCGGATCGCCGGTCGCGATGGTGCTGCTGATCCTGACCATCGTGATCGGGCTGCATCACGGCCAGCTCGGGTTGCAGGTCGTGATCGAGGACTACGTGCACAATGACGGTATCAAGCTGGCGCTGATCGTGGCGGTGAGGTTCATCGCGGTCTTGTTCGGCCTGGCTGCGGTCGTGGCCATCATGCGTATCGGATTCGGAGGCTAAGTCATGGCCGAGGCCAGCAGCGGCAAGAGCACCCCGCCCGTCGCGGGAATCGTCAACATCGGCAACACCGCCTACAAGGTGATCGATCACGAATACGACGTGGTCATCGTCGGTGCCGGCGGTGCCGGTCTTCGCGCGACCTTCGGCATGGCCAACAAGGGCTTCAAGACAGCCTGCATCACCAAGGTGTTCCCGACCCGCAGCCACACCGTGGCGGCGCAGGGCGGCATCTCCGCCGCGCTGGGCAACATGGGCCCGGACGACTGGCGCTGGCACATGTACGACACGGTCAAGGGCTCCGACTGGCTCGGCGACCAGGACGCGATCGAATATATGTGCCGCGACGGCATCGGCGCGATCATCGAGCTCGAGCATTACGGCGTGCCGTTCAGCCGCACGCCCGAGGGCAAGATCTACCAGCGCCCGTTCGGCGGCATGACGACGGAATACGGCAAGGGCATCGCCCAGCGCACCTGCGCCGCCGCCGACCGCACCGGCCACGCGATCCTGCACACGCTCTATCAGCAATCGCTGCGGAACCACGCCGAGTTCTTCATCGAGTATTTCGCCCTCGACCTGATCATGGACGAAGGCGTCTGTCGCGGCGTCATGGCCTGGAACCTCGACGACGGTACCATCCATCGCTTCCGCGCCCACAAGGTGGTGCTGGCGACCGGCGGCTACGGCCGCGTCTACCAGACGGCGACCTCGGCCCACACCTGCACCGGTGACGGCGGCGCCATGGCGCTGCGCGCCGGCCTGCCGCTGCAGGACCTCGAGTTCGTGCAGTTCCATCCGACCGGCGTGTTCGGCGCCGGCTGTCTCATCACCGAGGGCGTGCGCGGCGAAGGCGGCTACGTCACCAACTCGAGCGGCGAGCGCTTCATGGAGCGTTATGCGCCGTCGGCCAAGGATCTGGCCTCGCGCGACGTCGTCAGCCGTTCGATGACCGTCGAGATCCGCGAAGGCCGCGGCTGCGGTCCGAACAAGGATTACATCGAGCTGCACGTCGAGCATCTCGACCCGAAGATCATCCACGAGCGCCTGCCGGGCATCGCCGAGACCGCGCGCATCTTCGCCGGCGTCGACGTCACCCGCCAGCCGATCCCGATCCTGCCGACCTGCCACTACAACATGGGCGGCATCCCGGCGAACTATCACTGCGAAGTGATGACGGTGAAGGACGGCAATCCCAACACCGTCGTCCCTGGCCTGATGGCGCTGGGCGAGGCTGCCTCGATCGGCGTCCATGGCGCCAACCGTCTCGGCTCCAACTCGCTGCTCGAGCTGGTCGTGTTCGGCCGCTCCGCCGCCAACCGCGTGGCCGAGCAGATGACGCCGGGCCAGCCGCACAAGGACATGAAGAACGCCGGCGAGGAGGCGATCGCCCGCCTCGACCGCGCCCGCCACGCCAATGGCGGCACGCCGACGTCCCAGCTGCGCGCCATGATGCAGAAGACCATGCAGAACGATTGCGCGGTGTTCCGCACGACCAAGACCCTCGAAGAGGGCTGCGTGAACATGGACAAGGTGTTCGCGGGCAAGGACGACGTTCGCGTCAAAGACCGCTCGATGATCTGGAACTCCGATCTGATGGAGACGCTGGAGTTCGAGAACCTGATCCTCCAGGCGCAGGGCACGATCCGCTCGGCGGCCAATCGCAAGGAAAGCCGCGGCGCCCACGCGCACGAGGATTTCCCGGACCGCAACGACAAGGACTGGCTGAAGCACACGGTCGTCTGGGTCGACGAGAAGACCGGCAAGACCCGGATCGACTACCGTCCGGTCAACCTGCAGCCGATGAGCAACGACGTCCAGTCGTTCCCGCCCAAAGCCCGCGTGTACTAAGCGCCCGCGTGTACTGAGTTCGAGAGGACCAAATGGCCGAGTTCACTCTTCCCGCCAATTCCAAGGTCGGCGTCGGCCAGACCTACGCCGCTCCGGCGGGCGCCAAGAACATCCGGAAGTTCAAGGTCTACCGCTGGACCCCGGAGGACGGGAAGAACCCGTCCGTCGACACCTACGAAGTCGACATGGACACCTGCGGGCCGATGGTTCTCGACGCGCTGATCAAGATCAAGAACGAGATGGACAGCTCGCTCACCTTCCGGCGCTCGTGCCGCGAGGGCGTGTGCGGGTCGTGCGCCATGAACATCGACGGCACCAATACGCTGGCCTGCACCAAGTTTATCGACGAGGTGAAGGGCGACATCAAGATCTACCCGCTGCCGCACATGCCGGTGGTGCGCGACCTGGTGCCCGACCTCAACGTGCCCTACGCCCAGCTCACCTCGATCGAGCCGTGGCTGAAGTCTTCCACCCAGCCGCCGACGCGCGAGCGCCTGCAGTCGCCGGAGGAGCGCGCCAAGCTCGACGGCCTGTGGGAGTGCATCCTGTGCTTCTGCTGCTCGACGTCGTGCCCCAGCTACTGGTGGAACGGCGACCGCTATCTCGGCCCGGCCATCCTGCTGCAGGCCTATCGCTGGATCGCCGACAGCCGCGATGAAGCCAAGGGCGAGCGCCTCGACAATCTCGAGGATCCGTTCCGGCTCTATCGCTGCCATACGATCATGAACTGCACCAAGACCTGCCCCAAGAGCTTGAACCCGGCCAAGGCGATCGCCGAGATCAAGAAGCTGATGGTCGAACGCACCATCTAGGCGGCTCGCCTTTTGCTATGCTGAAGCCACCGGGAGACAAAAGGGGGCTTCAGCCATGTCATTCAAATCCATCACCGTAGCGGCCGCGCTCGCGTCCACGGCGGCGCTCGTCGCCGGTCCGGCATCGGCCGGCCCGACCTTCGACGCGGTCAAGGCCAAGGGCTTCGTCCAGTGCGCGGTCAACACCGGCCTGGCGGGTTTCTCGTTTGCCGACAGCCAGGGCAAGTGGACCGGCCTCGACGTCGATCTGTGCAAGGCCATCGCCGCGGCGATGTTCGGCGACGCCGAGAAGGTCAAGTTCACGCCGACCACCTCCCAGCAGCGCTTCGTCGCCCTGCAGTCGGGCGAGGTCGACGTCATCACCCGCAACGCCACGCAGACCCTGCTGCGCGACACCTCGCTGGGTTTCAACATCGCGGGCGTCAATTTCTACGATGGCCAGGGCTTCATCGTGCCGGCCAAGAGCAACATCAAGAGCGCGAAGGATCTGAACGGCGCCACGGTCTGCGTGCAGCCGGGCACGACGACCGAACTCAACCTCGCGGACTATTTCCGCAAGAACAAGATGACCTTCAAGCCGGTGCTGATCGAGAAGCTCGACGAGCTGCTGCAGGCCTATGCTTCCGGCCGTTGCGACACCTACACGACCGATGCCTCGGGGCTCGCCGCGGTGCGGGCCGGCCAGCTCGCCGGCAAGGGCGAGCATGTCATCCTGCCCGAGCGCATCTCCAAGGAGCCGCTCGGCCCGATCGTGCGCCACGGCGACGACCAGTGGTTCGATCTCGTGAAGTGGACCCTGATGGGCATGATCGAGGCCGAGGAGATGGGCATCACGTCGAAGAACGTCGACGAGATGCTGAAGAGCGACGATCCCGCAGTGAAGCGCTTCCTGGGAGTCACGCCGGGTTTCGGCAAGGCCGCCGGTGTCGACGAGAAGTGGATGTACAACGTCATCAAGCAGGTCGGTAACTACGGCGAGAGCTACGACCGCCATGTCGGCCCGGCCACGGCGCTCAAGCTCGAGCGCGGCCAGAACGCGCTGTGGACCAACGGCGGCCTGATGTACGCGATCCCGTTTCGTTGAGGTCGGGAGTTTAAATAATTCCGTCGTCTCGACCGTAGCGCGCAGCGCGGAGTGGAGAGACCTCTCTCCACAATTAGCCGGCTTTTGGCGGAGCGAAGGTCTCTCCGCTCCGCCTCGCTACGCTCGGCTGCGGTCGAGACGACGGTTCTTTTTCGAGAGCTTCAGGGCGTGAGATCGAACCGCATCCTCTTGATGCGGCCGGTCGAGACTTCGAGGGCGACGATCCTGCCGTCGCGGTCGCGGACCAGATGGGCGAGCTGGGTGGCCTTGATCCAGCTGCCCGGCGATTCGACCTCCACCGTCTCGGCATCGAGGCCGCGCACGATCCAGGGCGCGCCGCCCGAGATCAGCGGTCCGCCGACCTCCATCGTCCAGTCCTTGCCATTGCGGCTGATGCGCCACACGGCGGCGCAGTCGGACGAGACGTAGGTGCCGGCGAGATCGGCCGGTACCGCCGCGCGCTTGGCGAGCTTGCCGAAGGTGACGATGCGGCCGGCGCCGAGATCGACCTTCAGCGTGCCCTTCGGGCCGGGCTTCAGGGCGAATTCGTAGGAGCCACGCTCCGCCGCCAGCCAGCCGCCGGCCCGCCGGCCCAGCACGAAGGGCATCCCGTTCTGCGTCACGACGGCCTCGCCGTTGCGCCACGCCAGGTCGAACAGCGACGGTTCTGCCGCGCTGAACCAGGTGCCGGCCAGCGGCTTGATCTCGGCGGCCGTGATCGGCGGCAGCGCGGGCTTCATCCTCTTGTCGTCTTCCAGCGCCAGCGCCGCGATGGTACGGGCGCGCCGCCAGGGATCGATGCTGCCCAGGTTGGCGATCACGACGACGGTGAGGTCGGCCTTCGGCACGCGCAGGAATTCCGTGCGGAAGCCCGGCCACAGGCCGCCATGGCCGACCGTCTGCAGGCCACGCAGCGCCTCGACCGCGACGCCGCGGCGGTAGTTGTTGGCCTTGCCGCCGGTGAGGGGCGCAACGGCCGTGAGCTGCGCCGGGATCGTCTTTCCGAGCGTCGGCCGGTCGAAATGCCGGCTCCAGATCAGCAGGTCCTCGACGGTGGAGGTGAGGCCGCCTTCGCCGCCCTGAGGGTAGGCATGCGCGGCGCGGCGGAAGCCCTGCTCGGCATCGCCGAGATAGCCGGTGGCGAGGTTCGGGATCACCGCGTCGATCTCGGCGACCAGCGAGGTGTGCGCCATGCCGAGCGGCTTGAAGATGCGTTCGGCCAGCACGTCGCCCAGCTTCTTGCTTGCCAGCTTCTCGACGATCAGGCCCAGCAGCAGGAAATTGGTGTTGCTGTAGAGGAAGCGGCTGCCGGGTGCGAAGTTGAGATGGCGGTTGCGCGTGCAGGCGTCGAACAGGTCTTCGGGCCGTGCCGGCCTGTCGAGCCCGTGCCCGCCCAGACGCAATAACTCGAGGAAATCGGGCAGGCCGCTCGAATTGCGCATCATCTGGTCGATCGTCACCGGCAGCGGCGGCAGCTCGGGCAGATACTTGTGCGGCGGATCGGAGAGCTTGAGCTTGCCTTCGGCCGCCAGCATCAGGGCCGCCGTCACCGTGAACTGCTTGCTCACCGAGGCGATGCGGAAGCGCGTGTCGGGCCGGATCGGCACGCCGAGCTCGATGCTGGCCAGGCCGAAGCCCTTGCAGAACGCGATCTCACCGCCGCGCATCACGCCGACGACGGCGCCGGGCGAGCCGGGCTTGGTGTAAGGGGCAAACAACGCGTTGACGCGGCGCTCGAAGACGGCGGATTCAATGGCTTTCGACATGCAGGCCAGTCAATCGAAGCGGCTCGCCCTTGTAAAGGCGAGCCGCTAGGCTTGCGCGAAGAGTCGGGGAGAAAGCGCGCGATGGATCGTCAGTTCGTGAAGATCGAGAAGGGGCTGGGGCCGCAGGGGCGCATCGCTGTCGTGCGCTTCGACCGCGGCGACAACATCAATGCGCTGAGCCAGCAGGCGATGCGCGAGCTGCGCGACGTGCCGCGCGAGTTCGAGGACGATCTCGAAACCTCGGTCGTGATCCTGACGGGATCGGCCAAGGCTTTCTCCGCCGGCTTCGACCTCAAGGATGGCGACGGCCGCGCCCGCGACGGCTTGCCAATTGGCGAGCGCATCCATCGCCAGCGCCTGGGGCCCAGGATGTGCAAGGCGTGGCAGGACATGGACCAGATCACGATTGCCGCCATCGAGGGTCACTGCATCGGCGGCGGCGCGGCGCTGGTCGTGTCGCTCGACTTCCGCACCTGCGGCCGCTCGGCGCATTTCCGCATTCCCGAGGTCGAGCTCGGCATGAACATGAGCTGGGGCTCGATCCCGCGCATGCTGGCGCTGATGGGCCCCGCGCGCACCAAGCAGGCGGTGATCCTGGCGTCGGACCGGATCGGGGCGGCGCAGGCGCTGGACTGGGGTCTCGTCGAGGACGTCGTGGACGACGGCCAGGCGCTCGACGCGTCGATGGCATTCGCCGAGCGCATCGCCCGCCAGCCGCCCATTCCGGTGCGCATGACAAAGGCCACGGTCAACCGCCTCGCCCATGCGCTCGACGATCTCGGCAGCCACATGGACGCCGACCAGAACGTGCTGACCGGCCTGACCGAGGACTACAAGGAAGGCACGTCCGCCTTCCGCGAGAAGCGCAGGCCGTCGTTCAAGGGACGCTGATCATTGCTTTCAACTTTCCTCCCCCGTCATACGGGGGAGGTGGCCGCAGGCCGGAGGGGGAGAGCCACAGGTCTGATCTCTTCCGGTCCGACGATCATCGCGTTGCCTTCCCCCTCCCTCTTCTCCTCCCCCGTACGATGGGGGAGGAGAAGAGGGAGTGGTCGGCTAGAGCTTCCGCGTCGGCAGCTGGTCGACGATCGCCTGGCGTGCCGGGTCGTCGAGCATGGCCCAGCGGCCGATCTCGTCGATCGTGCGCCGGCAGCCGAGGCAGAGGCCGCTCTTCTGGTCGAGCTTGCAGATGCCGATGCAGGGCGACATCACGCGACGGACCGCGGACGATGGCGACGACGTCATCGAGCGGTCAGGGCTTCTTGCCGAGTTCCGCGAGCTGGCTCTGCAACTCGTCGAGCTTGCGCTTCAGGTCGTCGATCGCCGCATCGCTGGACGGCGCCGCGCTCTCCGGCCTGGCCGGCTCGTGACCGTTGGCGGCCCCAGGCGACGAAGAGGGCGACGGCGCGGATGCCTGCCCGCTGCCGGGAGCCTGCGCGCCGGGCGCGGTGCCGAAGGGGTTGAACATGCGCATGGCGTTCTCGAACATCGCCATGTTCTGCTTGCCCATCGATTCGAACTGCTGGAACGGATTGAAGCCGAAGGCATTCTGCATGTAGCGCCGCATCTGGTCCTGGTTGCGGGCGAACTGCGTCATCGACATTTCGAGATATTGCGGCACCACGCCCTGCAGGCTGTCGCCGTAGAAGGAGATGAGCTGGCGCAGGAAGGGAATCGGCAGCAGCGTCTGGCCGCCCTTGCTCTCTTCCTCGAAGATGATCTGCGTCAGCACCGAGCGCGTGATCTCGTCGCCCGTCTTGGCGTCGTAGACCACGAAGTCGGTCTTGTCCTTCACCATCTGGGACAGATGATCCAGCGTCACATAGGCCGAGGTCGCGGTATTGTAGAGCCGTCTGTTCGCGTACTTCTTGATCACCACCGGCGCCGATTTCGGTCCGCCGTCGGGTACTGCCTGGTCGGCCATTACGCTTCGCTCCTCTAGCTCCCGCGCGCGGTGAACGCTCGTTTACTCAGGGTTCGCCACCTTAGCGCCGATGCCGCAGTGCGACAACCCAACCTTCGCCGATCGAAGCAGCGTTGGCGCGGCTATGCGTTATAGTGCGCAGATGGTCTCCGGAAACGACGACAAGACGGCCGGTACAACCGACTCGGGCGCCGAATTCGACAGGCTGGCCCGGCGCTATCTCGATCTGTGGCAGGCCCAGCTCGCGGGCCTCGCGTCGGATCAGGCCGTCACCGAGCAGATTGCCCGCCTGTTCGCGGCCGCGAATTCCCAGGTCGCTTCGGCATTGCAGGTTGCGCAAGGAGCGTCCCATGCAGGTACGACTAGGTCCCCGTCCACTGCCGCTCCATCTGGGAACGGCCCTGATGACGTGGGCGAGCTCCGAAAGCGCGTGGAGTCTCTTGAAGCAAGGCTCGCCGACCTCGAAGCCCGCCTCCGCGGTTCCTGAATCGCTGGCGGCCCTGCTGCCGGAGATCGCCGCGCTCGAAGCCAAGGCCGGGCCCGGCCAGTTCGAACAGGCGCTGCAGCGCGAGATTCGTCGTCGCCAGGTCCGGCTGGCCGACGGCGTGCTCGCCTATCAACGCAACGACGTCCATCGCACGCTGGTCGATCCGCCTGCCGTGTGGCGCGAAGGCAATACGCGCCTGCTCGATTACGGCACCACGCATCGCGCGTCGCGCAAACGCGGCGCGCGCGCCGTGCTGGTCGTGCCCTCGCTGATCAATCGCTGGGAGGTGCTCGACCTGACGGCGGAGAAGAGCCTCATGCGCGCCATGGCGGCGCAGGGGCTGCGGCCTTATCTCGTCGACTGGGGAACGCCCGACGACGAGGAGCGGCGCTTCGACTCCACCGCCTATGTCGCGCGCCTCGAGCGGGCGCTGGGCTATGTGGCCCGGCGGGCCCGGCGGGCGCCGGCGGTCCTCGGCTACTGCATGGGCGGCACGCTCGCCGTGGCGCTGGCGGCGCGCCGGCCGCGTCGCGTCGCGGGCCTCGCGCTGATGGCGGCACCGTGGGATTTCCACGCCGATCGAACGGGGCAAGCCTTCCTGCTCTCGACCGGGCCGCTGCTCGCGGAGGTGGCCGATCGCGTGGGCGAGTTGCCGGTCGACATCCTGCAGACCCTGTTCTGGTCGCTCGATCCCTGGTTGTCGGTGAAGAAGTTCGGACGTTTCGTGGGGCTCGATCCCAAGGGCGAGAGTGCCAAGGAGTTCGTCCTGCTCGAGGACTGGCTGAACGGCGGGGCGCCGCTTGCCGGTCCGACCGCGCGCGAATGCCTGGTCGGCTGGTATGGCGAGAACTCGCCGGGCCGGGGCCAGTGGGTCGTCGGCGGCAAGCGCATCGTGCCGTCGAAGATCAAGGTGCCGTCGCTGGTCATGATCCCCTCGGGCGATCGCATCGTGCCGCCGCTGTCTGCGGCCGCGCTCGCGGATCCGAAGAAGGGGCTGAAGAAGGCGACCCGGATCGACCTGCCGCTCGGTCACATCGGCATGGTCGTCAGCGGTCGCGCCCGCGAGCTCTGCTGGACGCCGCTGATCGACTGGATTTCCGCTCTTCCTGTCCGGCGATCCCGTGTCGCCGCCGGCTAGGTCCGTCGACTGGCGCGTGCCGGCGATCTGGGCGGTGCTGCTCACCGTCTCGGTGTTCGCCCATGTCCATGTCGAGATCGCCAACGAGACGGCGCGCGGCGTACGGATGCCCTATGCGACGGCGCTGGCGATCCAGATTGCCAGCCACCTGGTGGTGGTGGCGCTGCTGCCGGCGATCTACTGGCTGCATCGGCGCTGGCCGATCGCCGGGCATCCGCGCAACCTGCTCATCCATGTGACTGCGGTCGTGCCCTTCAGCATCGCCCATACGGTCGGCATGGCGGCGCTCCGGTTCGTGTGGTTCGGGGGAGTGCTGGGCGAGACGCACAGCTTCCCGCTCACCGTCGACCGGATGCTCTACGAGTTCGCCAAGGACATCATCGCCTATGGCCTGCTGAGCGCCGGCGCGGTGGCCTTGCGCCACATCCTCGCCCGTCCGGCACCGCCCGTCGCCGCCGAACCGGGCGCCGAACCCACCGGCCAACCTGTCGCCGAGCCCACGCCGCCAGCGGTGGCGCCCCTGCCCGAGCGCTTCGCGGTGCGCCGCAAGGGCCGGGAAGTGATGGTCGAGGTGGCCGACATCGACTGGATAGAAGCCTCGGGCAACTACGCCGTGCTGCATGTCGGCGACGAGACGTTCGAGATCCGCTCCTCGCTCACCCGGCTGGAAGGCGAGCTCGACCCCAAACGGTTCGTGAGGGTGCACAAGTCGCACCTGGTGAACATCGCCCGCGTGGTCGAGGTGACGCCCTGGGTGAGCGGCGACTGGCGCATCCGGCTGCAGAGCGGCGCCGAGGTCAATCTGAGCCGCCGCTATCGGCAGCGTTTCGAGGCCCTGGCGCCCGTCCGGGCCTGACCGGACGTCCCGCACGGCTCGCCGGTCGTCCCACGTGCTCTGCCGGTCATCACAAAACGACGCGAAATCAAGGGCTTGCAGGGTAGGTCGGGGTACCCACCCACCGGAGCTTCCGCATGCCCCGCCTTGTTGCCGCCCCTGCCATCCGACGTGCCGATCTCGACTGGCTGCGGGTCCTCGCCTTCGGCCTGCTGATCTTCTACCACGCCGGCATGGCCTGGTCGGGCTGGAGCTGGCACGTCACCAGCCCGGACAGTCTCGAGGGATTGCGCGAGGCCATGCGGTTCCTCAACCGCTGGCGCATGCCGCTGATCTTCGTGGTTTCGGGGGCAGCCATCATGCTGGCGCTGGGCGACCGCACGCCCGCTTCCTTCGTCCGCGACCGGCTGAAACGCCTGCTGCTGCCGCTGGCTTTCGGCATGGTCGTGATCGTGCCGCCGCAGGTCTATCTGGAGCGGCTCTATCGCGGCCAGTTCAGCGGCTCGTTCCTGCAGTGGCTGCCCCAGGCCTTCGAGGGCACCTATCCCGCCGGCAATCTGAGCTGGCACCACCTGTGGTTCCTGGCCTACGTGCTGGTCCTCACTTTGTTGCTCCTGCCCGTCTTCCTGTGGGCCCGGTCGCCCTCGGGGCAGGCCGCCGTCGCGAAAGCCGGCCGGATCGCCGCCCGCTTCGGCCTGCAGTGGACGATGGTCCTGCCGCTCGCGGGTTCGACCCTGTGGCTGGCGCCGATCTCCTGGAACATCAACGGGCTGGTCGGCGACTGGCACGGCCTCGTCTCCTACGGCGCGCTGCTGCTCTACGGCGCCTTCCTCTTCGGCTCGTCCGATCTGCTGGCGGCGCTGGAGCGCCAGCGCCTCTTCTCGCTGGCCGTCGGAATCGCGGCCTATGCCATCCTCTATTTCGGCTTCTTCACGGGCACGGTCCGGCCGACCATCCCGCCGGAGGTGCGGCCGGCTTTTGCGCTGCTGTCGGCGGTCAATGCCATGGCGTGGCTGTTCGCCATCATCGGCTTCGCGCACCGGTATCTCATCGGGCGGCCGGCGTTTCTCTCCAAGGCGACCGAAGCGGTCTATCCCTTCTACCTGATCCACCAGACGGTGACGGTCGTGGCCGTCTACTGGCTCCTGAAGATCGGTGCCCCACCGGTCCCGGGCTTCCTTGCGGCCGTGGTGGCGACCTTCGCCGGAACCTGGTTGATTTACGCAGGCCTTGTGCGCCCGTGGCGCTGGATCCGGCCGCTGTTCGGAATGAAGCCGGCCCGTCCGGGCGAGCGGCGGTCCTTGCCCCGCCGCGCGGCAGGCCTATAAATATCCGCAAGGGCGGCCTGCCAAGGAGGATTTCATGACGGACATCGTAATCGCGAGCGCAGCGCGCACGCCAATCGGCTCGTTCAACGGCGCGTTCGGTGCCGTGCCGGCACACGACCTGGGCAAGGTCGCCATCAAGGGCGCGCTCGAGCGCGCCAAGGTGAAGCCCGAGGAAGTCGACGAAGTCATCATGGGCCAGATCCTGACCGGCGGTCAGGGCCAGAACCCGGCGCGTCAGGCGGCCGTCAATTCCGGCATCCCGGTCGAGAAGACCGCGCTCGGCATCAACCAGCTCTGCGGTTCCGGCCTGCGTGCCGTCGCCTTCGGCTGGCAGGCGATCCGCAACGGCGACGCCAGCATCATGGTGGTCGGCGGCCAGGAGAGCATGAGCCAGGCGCCGCACGCCGCGCATCTGCGCGACGGCACCAAGATGGGCGAGCTCAAGATGGTCGACACCATGCTGAAGGACGGTCTGTGGGATGCGTTCCACGGCTATCACATGGGCAACACCGCCGAGAACGTCGCGCAGAAGTACCAGATCACCCGCGCCGAGCAGGATGCCTTCGCGGCCTCGTCGCAGAACAAGGCCGAGGCGGCCCAGAAGTCCGGCCGCTTCAAGGACGAGATCGTCCCGGTGACGGTCAAGACCCGCAAGGGCGAGGTCGTCGTCGACAGCGACGAGTTCCCGCGTCACGGCACGACGGTCGAGGCGCTGGGCAAGCTGCGTCCGGCCTTCGCCAAGGAAGGCGGCTCGGTCACCGCCGGCAACGCCTCGGGCATCAACGACGGCGCCGCGGCGCTGGTGCTGATGAGCGCCGACGAGGCCAAGAAGCGCGGCATCACCCCGCTCGCGAAGATCGTGTCGTGGGCGACCACGGGCGTCGATCCGTCGATCATGGGCATCGGCCCGGTCACCGCCTCGCAGGCCGCGCTGAAGAAGGCCGGCTGGACGGTGAAGGATCTCGACCTCGTCGAAGCCAACGAGGCATTCGCCGCCCAGGCGGTCGCCGTGGGCAAGGAACTCGGCCTCGATGCCGCGAAGCTCAACGTCAACGGCGGCGCGATCGCGCTCGGCCATCCGATCGGCGCCTCGGGCGCGCGCGTGCTGACCACGCTGCTCTATGAAATGCAGAAGCGCGACGCCAAGAAGGGGCTCGCCACCCTGTGCATCGGCGGCGGCATGGGCATCGCGATGTGCGTCCAGCGCGACTGATCTTCCAGTCGACGCCTAGAGATCGAACGCCCGAAGGATCGCTCCTTCGGGCGTTTTCATTGAAACAACCTCATGCTGAGAAGCGCTCCGACGGAGCGCGTCTCGAAGCATGGGCCACACGCACCGCGCCCGTTGCCCATTCTTCGAGACGGCCGCTGCGCGGCCTCCTCAGGATCAGGTGGGGTGGTGAACGCGAACCGGCGAGAACTCTAAGGATTGTAGTAGCTACCGACCTGGGTGCCGGCGCGGACGAGGCGGCGGCCGTCTTCCTGCGACAGCCAGGTGAGCTGGGCGTCGTCGGTGCCCTTGGGCTGAGCCAGCAGGAAGCGGGTCTCGCCGGGAACGACGGTGATGACCAGTTCGGTGCTCTCGCTGCTGCCGAAGGCGCGCAGATCGTAGGGATTGGGCGGCAGGTCGAGGCGCATCCAGGTCGATCCCGTCAACCCGCCGATGGGGTGGCGGCTCATCGAGATGGGGATGCTCGGCGCATCCGGCGGAGCCTTGTCGCGCACGATGTAGAGGGCCGCCATGCCGTCCTTGGCCACCGGGAAGGACGTCGTGCCATAGGCCTGGTACCAGGGCGACGGCGAGTTCTGGCAAGCAGACAGGGAAAGCGCCAGCAACGCGGCGCCCAGAAACTTAATCATGCAACGACCTCCGCCGGCAAAGTCCGACGGACCGGCCTGCGGGTCAAGCCTCAGCCTGTCGCTGGGGCCGGCAGGACGCGCAGGCGCGCCAGCGGTGACAGGATGATGACGAGGGTCGACAGCGCGAACGCCACGGCGATCAACAGCAGGGCCGCGTGCATCCCGGCGTGTGCCGCCACCAGCCCGCCGGCCAGGGCGCCCAGCGGACGAACGCCGTAGATCGCGGTCTGCACCGTGGCGTTGACCCGGCCCATCAGCGGCGACGGCGTCACGAGCTGGCGGACGGTCGTCTGACAGATCAGCCAGAGCATCGGCCCGAACCCCACCAGGAAATAGCCGCCGGCAGAGAGGACCAGGCCGTTGCCGGACGGAGCGGCGAGGAACATCAGGGCCGCCACGATCGATATGGCCGGCCCGAACATCAGGGTCACGAACGGCGGCAAGCGGCGCGCCGTCGCGGGCGCCACCAGAGCACCCAGGATCAGCCCGGCGCCATAGGTCGATTGCGCGAGGCCCATATGCGCCGGGTCGAGGCCGAGCGGTCCCAGCGCCAGCGGCGCCCAGATGGCAAGCAGCGCGAAGAACGCGAAGTTCCAGAAAATCGCGCAGAGGCTGATGCCGCGCAGCAGCTCGTTGCGCACCACGAAGGCCGCGCCGAGGCGGATGGCGCTGGCGAGAGTCGGACGGTCGCCCTGTGTCGTCGGAGCCGTGCCTTCCGGCAACGCGAGAACGCACACCAGCGCCAGCGCCGCTCCCAGGGCTGCCAGCGCATAGCCCCAGGTCGGCGACAGATGCTGGGCGAGCAGGCCGGCCACGAACGGGGCGGCGAGACTGACGACGGCACGCGCCAGTTCGAGGCGTGCATTGGAGCGGGGCAGGTCGCCGGGCGCCACGAGGCTCGGCAGCAGCGAGACCGAGGTGAGAACGTAGACCACGGTGCCCGATGCGCCGGCGACGGCGGCGAGGCCCAGCAGGACGACATAGCCGGAGGCCGCCGCTGCAACCGCGACGATCGAGGCGGTGAGGCCGAGCGCCAGCGCGACGATCAGCATGCGGCGGCGCGGCAGTCGGTCGATCCAGGTGCCGGCGGGCAGCGAGACCAGCAGCCAGGCAGCGCTTTGCGCGGCGACCAGCAGGCCGAGCAGGTCGGGGCCGGCGCCCAGGACGAGCGTGGCGGTCAGGGGCAGGGTGGCGAGCGCCAGCTGGTCGGCGGCATGGGTCCCGGCGGCGGCGCCGAGCAGGGCGGTGAAGGGCTTCATGACGTCGCTTCTAGAGTCGAGACGACAGCCCGCTCTATCCGGCGGCGTCCCTCAATTCGAATCGCGCGCGACGTCAATCTGACGCTTGCCCGGGACGGGGGCTAACCGGCTAGACTGCAGGAGCGATATCTCCAGGGAGGAAAAAATGGCCGGACGGGTAGCAGTCGTGACGGGCGGAACGCGTGGCATCGGCGGTGCCATCTCCCGGATGTTGAAGGACAAGGGTTACAGGGTTGCCGCAACCTACGCCGGCAACGACGAGGCGGCGCAGAAGTTCAAGGCCGAGACTGGCATCGCCGTCTACAAGTTCGACGTGTGCGACTTCGAGGCCTGCCAGAAGGCCGTCGCCCAGATCGAAAAGGATCTCGGGCCGGTCGAGGTGCTCGTGAACAATGCCGGCATCACCCGCGATTCGACGATGCGCCGGCTCACGCGCGACATGTGGGAGGCGGTGATCGACACCAATCTCGGCTCCTGCTTCAACATGAGCAAGGCGGTGTGGGACGGCATGAACGCGCGCGGCTTCGGCCGTATCGTCAACATCGGCTCGATCAACGGCCAGGGTGGCCAGTACGGCCAGGTGAACTACGCCGCCGCCAAGTCGGGCATCCATGGCTTCACCAAGGCGCTGGCCCAGGAAGGCGCGCCCAAGGGCATTACCGTGAATGCGATCGCGCCGGGCTACACCGACACCGACATGGTGTCGGCCGTGCCGGCCAACGTGCTGGAGAAGATCGTGGCCAAGATTCCGGTCGGCCGGCTGGGCAAGGCCGAGGAAATCGGCCGCGGCGTGATGTTCCTGATCGCCGACGATGCCGGTTTCATCACCGGTTCGACCCTGTCGATCAACGGCGGCCAGCACATGTACTGATACGAACCTGGCATCAGCTTGATACTGACCAGGCGGCGCGAAAGCGCCAAGATGGGCCGGCACATTGCCGGCCCTTTTCATTGGTGGAGCAACCATGGCCAAACTGACCGAATACGAGGACATGAACCCGCGGGCCAAGGCCGTCGTCGAGGGCATCGCCAAGGCGCGCGGCATCGATCCCGCGGGCATCAACAATGTGTGGAAGGCGCTGGCCCGCCACCCCGACACGATGGAGCGCTTCGCCGCCGAGATGAAGGCGGTGATGGCGCCGGGCGCGCTCGACGGTCTCACCAAGGAGCTGATCTATCTCGCCGTGTCGGTCGCCAACCAGTGCGATTACTGCATCAACTCGCACGGCTACATGGCGCGCCAGAAAGGCATGACCGAGGAGATGTTCGACGAATTCATGGCGGTCGTGCTGGCTGCGCAGAAGGGCAACAAGATCGCGACGGGCTATCGTGTGCCGATCGACGAGGCCTTCGAGGAGAAGTGACGTGAGCGACGCCAAGTCCACGGTGTGGGATGCCAATCTCTACCTGAAGTTCGCCGATCACCGCACGCGGCCGGCGCTCGACCTGATGGGCCGCCTCGATCCGGCCAACGGCGCACGACCAGGCCATGCGATCTACGATCTGGGCTGCGGCGCGGGCAACATCTCGCGCATCCTGGCGGAGCGCTTTCCCGAGGCACCTGTCATCGGCATCGATTCGTCGGAGGAGATGCTCGCGAAGGCACGCAGCCAGACGGTCGATGCGCGCGTCACCTTCGCCAAGGGCGACCTCGCGCATTTCCAGCCCGGCCTGCCGCCCGGCATTCTCTACAGCAACGCCGCCTATCAATGGCTCGACGGCCATATCGAGATGTTTCCGGGCCTGTTGAAGCTTCTGCCGTCGGGCGGGCAGCTCGCGATCCAGATGCCGCGCAATCATGAGGCGCCTTCGCATGCCTCGATGAACGAAGCGGCGCAGGCCGGTCCGTGGCGGGACAAGCTCACGAAAGTGCGCCCGATCGTTCGCGTCGAAGAGCCGGAACGCTATTACGACGTGCTGAAGCCGCTCTGTTCGGATCTCGAAGTCTGGGAGACGATCTACCAGCAGCCGCTCACCGGCAAGGACCCGGTGGCGCAGTACACCTCGTCGACCGGCCTGCGTCCCTACCTCGAACTGCTGCAGGAACCGGAGCGCAGCGCGTTCTACGAGGCCTATGCGGCGCTGCTGCGCAAAGCCTATCCGACGCGTCCCGACGGCATCACGCTGTTTCCGTTCCGTCGTCTCTTCATCGTGGCGCGCCGCGCATGATCGTGCGGCACCTGCTGGGGGTCGCGCTGCTGCTGGTCGCGGCCTGTCGCGCGCCTGCCGCGGAGGCGGCGCCACAGTCGATGGTGGCGGCCGCCCATCCGCTGGCGGTCGAGGCGGGGTTGGAGGTCCTTCGTCGCGGCGGCACCGCCGTCGATGCGGCGATCGCCGTCCAGATGGTGCTGGGCGTCGTCGAGCCGCATGCGTCGGGGATCGGCGGCGGCGGCTTCCTGCTGCACTATGACGGCACCAGTCATGCCATCACCGTCTACGATGGCCGCGAGACGGCGCCGACCGGTGCGAGTCCGGCGATGTTCCTGTCGACCGATGGGAAGCCGCTTGGCTATCGCGAGGCCGTGGCCTCCGGCATGTCGGTCGGTGTTCCCGGCGTGATGGCCATGCTCGAGCTCGCGCACAAGGAGAAGGGCAAGCTCGCCTGGAGCGAGTTGTTCGGTCCGGCGATCGCCGCGGCGCGCGACGGCTTTCCGGTTTCGTCCCGTCTCGCCGCCTGGCTCCAGAGGATTCCGGCGCTGCGCGAGGAGCCGGCGATCCGCGAGACCTACTTCGATGCCGACGGCGCGCCGCGCAAGCTGGGCGAGCGCATCGCCAACCCGGCGCTCGCCGACACGATGGAACTCATCGCCAGGCAGGGCGCGCGCGTGATGTACGAAGGTCCGATCGCGGCGGAGATGATCGACCGCGTGCGCAGCCATCCCCGGCCGGGCACCCTCTCCGCCGCCGATCTCACCGACTACAAACCGATCAGGCGGGAAGCCGTGTGTGGGTCCTATCGCATCTGGACCGTCTGCGGGATGCCGCCGCCCTCGTCGGGCGGGATCGCGGTCCTGCAGGTGCTCGGTCTGATCCAGCCCTTCGACCTTCAGCGCGATCCTCCCAACGATCTTCGCGCTGTCCATCTGATCGCCGAGGCAAGCCGCCTGGCTTTTGCCGACCGCGACCGCTACGTCGCCGATCCCGCCTTCGTCGACGTGCCGGTGGCCGGCCTGCTGTCGCCCGCCTATCTCGCGGAGCGCCGCAAGCTGATGTCGCCGGATCGCAGCATGGGCGCGGTCGGCCCCGGCGTGCCGCCCGGCTATATCGAGCGCGGCACCAGCCATGTCAGCATCGTCGATCGCTGGGGGAACGCCGTCGCCTTCACCACGACCATCGAGGCGCCGTTCGGCGCTCACATCATGGTGCGCGGCTTTCTGCTGAACAACGAACTCACGGATTTCTCGCCCCTCCCCGAGCTTGCCGGGAAGCCGGTCGCCAACCGGGTGCAGCCGGGCAAACGGCCGCGTTCGTCGATGTCCCCGACCTTCGTTCTCGACCGGGAGGGCAGGCTGGTCGCGGCCCTGGGCTCGGCAGGCGGGGCCCGGATCATCGGCGACACGCTGCAGGCCCTGATCGGCATGCTGGACTGGGACCTGTCGGCGCAGGCCGCCGTCGACCTGCCGCGGGTGATCAGCCTGAACGGGGCGACCGAACTGGAGGAGGGCACACCGATCGCCGACCAGGCGGCCGCCTTGCGCGCGCTGGGCCATGAAGTACAAGTCCGCCGGCATGAAGGCGGCCTGACCGCCATCCGGCGCAACGGCGACGGGTGGGAAGGCGGCGCCGATCCGCGGCGCGATGGCGTCGCCCGAGGAGAATAGATTTGGCCCTGAAGAAGCTCCCCACCGTCATCCTGCGCGCCGGCGAGGATCGCCGCGTCCGCTCCGGCCATCCCTGGGCCTTCTCCAACGAGATCCTGATGGACGCCGACGCCAAGGCGATTCCCGCCGGCAGCCTGGCCACCCTGCGGGCGCCGGGCGGCGAGGCGCTGGGAGTCTGCACGTTCAACCCCCATTCGCTGATCGCCGCCCGCCTTCTCACGACGAATCCCGAAGCCCAGATCGACGCGTTGTTCTTCGGGCGCCGGCTGGCCCAGGCCGCCGCGTTGCGGGACCGGCTGGTGGGCGTTCCCTATTACCGCCTGATCCATGCCGAGGCCGATGGACTGCCCGGCGTGATCGTCGACCGGTTCGGCGATTCCTTCGTGGTGCAGGTCAATACCGCCGGCATGGACGCGCTGACGCCGGTCATCCTCGAGGCGCTGGAGGCGGAGTTCTCGCCCCGGACGATCATCCTCAAGAACGATTCGCCGGTGCGCGTGCTCGAGGGCCTGCCGCGCGAGGTCGTGGTGGCGAAGGGCGAGGCCGGCAGCATCGAGCTGATCGAGAACGATGCCCGCTTCGTGGCCGACCTGTCGGGCGGGCAGAAGACCGGCTGGTTCTACGACCAGCGCGACAACCGGCGCTTCATGGCCGGTCTGGCCAAGGATGCGCGCGTCCTCGACGCCTATTGCTACAGCGGCGGCTTCGGCGTGCTGGCGGCGACGCGCGGTGCGAAGTCGGTGTTGTGCCTCGACCGGTCGCAGCCCGCCCTCGACGCCGCCCAGAAGGCGGTCGAGCTGAACAAGGTCGAGAAGATCGTGTCGCTCCAGAAGGGCGAAGTGTTTGAAACGCTGGAGAAGCAGAAGCCGCGCAGCTACGAGGTCGTGATCTGCGATCCGCCGGCCTTCGTGAAGAACCGCAAGGACCTCAAGATCGGCGCGCAGGGCTATCGCAAGCTGGTGCGCCTGGCGGCGCCGCTGGTCACCAAGGGCGGCTTCTTCTTCGTGGCGTCGTGCTCGCATCTCGTCGATGTGCCGCTGTTCGCCGAGCAGGTCCGCCGCGGCCTGCGCGATGCCGAGCGCAATGGCCGCATCCTGCTGAGCAGCGGCGCCGCGCTCGACCATCCGATCCATCCGGGCCTGCCGGAGACGGCCTATCTGAAAGCCATGGTGCTGCAACTGGACTGACCACGAGAAGGCAGGGGGAGAGGGGATGTCGACAATCGCAATGGGCCGCCGCTGCCTGCTGGTGGGCGCGGCGTTGCTGGGGCTCGTCGGGACCGGCTGTTCGATTCCGGCTCGCGACGACGCGGTGCCGCGCCTGCACACGGAGCAGGCAATGCCGCTCGGCATTCCCAATGCGCGCTTCTACGCCGACGGCGATCCCAAGCCGATGGTCGAGGAGGGCGCGCGGTCCGGCCTGCGCGAGATAGCCGCCCTGCGTGCCGAGGGCAGGTCGCCGATGCGGGTTCCACCAGCCTACTTCCTCGCCGTGTCCGGCGGCGGTGACAACGGTGCCTTCGGCGCCGGGATCATGAACGGCTGGACGGCGATCGGGACGCGCCCGACGTTCAAGGTGGTGACGGGCGTCAGCACCGGGGCGCTGATCGCGCCCTTCGCCTTCCTGGGCTCCGACTACGATGCGCAGTTGCGCGAGGTCTATACGACCATGACGCCGGAAAAGGTCTATCGCCGGCGCGGTCTCACGGCGGCGCTGTTCGACGACGCCATGGCCGACACGGGCCCGCTCGCGGAGATCATCGCGAAGTATGCCGACCAGAAGATGTTCGACGCGATCGCGGCCGAGTACAACAAGGGGCGGCTGCTGATGATCGGCACGACCGATCTGGATGCCCAGCGGCCGGTCATCTGGAACATCGGCGCCATTGCCGCCAGCGGACATCCGGGTTCGCTCGATCTCTTCCGCAAGATCCTGCGCGCGTCGGCCGCCATCCCCGGCGCCTTCCAGCCGGTGCTGATCGACGTCGAGCTCGACGGCAAGAAATACCAGGAGCTGCATGTCGACGGCGGCGCCATCGCCCAGCTCTTCCTCTATCCGCCGTCGATCGATATCTCCAGCCTCAAGCGCGAACGGCACGCCTACATCATCCGCAACGCCCGGCTCGATCCCGACTATGCGATGGCCGAGCGCCGCACCATCACCATCGCCGGTCGCGCGATCGCCACGATGCTGGCGGCCAGCGGCGTCAACGACGTGATCAGGACCTACTTCGTCTCGCAGCGCGACAAGGTCGACTACAACCTCGCCTATATCGGGCGTGATTTCGAGGCGCCGAAGCAGGGCGAGTTCGACCAAGCCTACATGAACGCGCTCTACGAATATGGCGTGCGGCAGATCGTGGAAGGCCGCGCCTGGCACAAGCATCCGCCGGGTCTGGAAACGCTGACCGCCGTGCCGGCCCGCTGAATTCGGCAGGTGGCTGGCACGAGTCCTGCCTGCGTCCTTCGGAACGATGGAGAGATGTCATGGACAAGAATGCGATTGAGCTGCTGGCGCACCGCGCCGGTCTGGCCAGGGCATTGGCCGAGTTTCCCGAGGACGTGACGATCGCCGCAAAGCAGGCCGCCGACGTGGCGCAGAAGATCAAGCGCCCGGCCGATGCGAGGGCCGAGCCCTGGCCGCCGATGAAGGCGGGGACGACGCTATGAGCGACCTGCACTGGATGACGGTGGACGCGGCCGCGCGCGCCATCGCCGCGAAGGAGCTTTCGCCCGTCGATCTCACCAAGGCGCTGCTCGATCGCATCGAGCAGCTCGATCCCCGGCTCAATGCCTTCATCCGCGTCGACGGCGATGCCGCGATGGCCGCGGCCCTGGCCGCCGAGACCGAGGCCCAGTCGGGCCGGCTGCGCGGGCCGCTGCATGGCGTGCCGGTCGGCATCAAGGACATCATCGATGTCGCGGGCCTGCCCACGACCTGCCATTCGAAGGTCCTGCAGGACAATATGGCGACCGCCGATGCGGTCTGCGTCGAGAAGCTGCGCGGCGCCGGGGCCATCGTGCTGGGCAAGCTTTCGACCCACGAATTCGCCATCGGCGGGCCGAGCTTCGACCTGCCCTGGCCGCCGGCGCGCAATCCCTGGAATACCGATCATCATCCCGGCGGCTCCTCGTCGGGCTCGGGCTCCGGCGTGGCGGCCGGCCTGTTTCCGATGGCGCTGGGCACCGACACCGGTGGCAGCGTGCGCAATCCCGCGAGCTGTTGCGGCATCGTCGGCCTGAAGCCGACCTACGGGCTGGTCTCGCGCCGCGGCGTCTTCCCGCTCTCCTTCACGCTCGACCATGTCGGGCCGATGACGCGCACCGTCGCCGACAATGCGCTGATGCTTGAAGCGATCGCCGGCCACGATCCGCTCGATCCCGGCAGCGCGGCGGCGGCGCAGGGCCACTACGGCGCCGCGCTCGACCGCGGCATCCGCGGCCTGCGCGTGGGCTTCGTGCGTCATTTCCACGAGGTCGATACGCCGGCGAATCCCGAGGTCACGGCCGCCCTGGAGCATGTCGCGCGCAGCTTGCAGGTCGAAGGGGCCGAGCTGCGCAACATCACGTTGCCGGCGCTCGGCGAGTTCGGCGCGGTGAACCGCGTGATCCTGCAGAGCGAGGCCTGGTCGATCCACGGCCCGTGGCTCGGCGAACGTCCCGGCGACTACGGGAAGCTCGGCCGTCAGCGCCTGATGGCCGGCGCCTTCATGAGCGCGGGCGACTACATGCTGGCGAGCCGCCGCCGCCTGCAGATGATCGCCGAGGTCGAAGCCGCGTTCCGCGAGGTCGACGTGCTGCTCTGCGCCAGCTCGATGGACCCGGCCTGCCGCATCGAGGATACGGCCGAGGTCGAGCGCACCTACCCGCGCCAGGCCCGCACGCCGTTCAACGTCACCGGCCATCCGGCGCTCGCCATGATGGCCGGCCTCTCGGTCGGCGGCCTGCCGGTCTCCGTGCAGTTCGTCGGCCGCTACTTCGACGAGGCGACCGTCTTCCAGGTGGCGCGCGCCTGGGAGCGCGTGGCCGGGACGGACAAAAAGCATCCGCCGATCGTCTGATCGGGGAAACTTTTCGTCGAATTAGTTCTTGTCGTCCGAGCGGGCCTTGCCGGTCCGCCCGGCGGGCGCAACATAGCGCTCCATGACCCAGAAGAAGCTTCGCCTCGGCGCCTTCATGCGCCCTGTCAGCATCCACACCGCCGCGTGGCGCTATCCCGGCGGCACGCCGGACGCCAACTTCAATCTCAAGGCGCTGGTGCAGTACGCGCAAACCTTGGAGCGCGGCAAGTTCGACGCCTTCTTCATGGCCGATCACCTGGCCGTGCTGAACATGCCGATGGATGCGCTGAAGCGCAGCGCCACGGTGACCTCGTTCGACCCGCTGACGCTTCTGCCGGCGCTGGCGATGGCCACCAAGCATCTCGGCCTGATCGCCACCGCCTCGAGCACCTTCGAGCCGGCCTACACGATCGCCCGGCGCTTCGCCTCGCTCGACCATATCAGCGAGGGCCGCGCCGGCTGGAACCTGGTGACGACGTCCAATCCCGATGCCGCGCTGAACTTCGGCCTCGACGACCAGATGCCCCATGCCGAGCGTTACGCCCGCGCCCGCGAATTCTTCGACGTGGTGACGGGCCTCTGGGATTCGTGGGCCGACGATGCCTTCGTCCGCGACGTCGAGAATGGCCTCTACTTCGACCCGGCGAAGCTCCATGTTCTCGATCACAAGGGCAAGTACCTGAAGGTGCGCGGGCCATTGAACATCGCGCGGCCGGTGCAGGGCTGGCCGGTCATCGTGCAGGCCGGCGCCTCGGATGCCGGCCGCCAGCTCGCGGCAGAGACGGCAGAGATGGTGTTCGCCGCCGGCGGCCCGATCGACGGCGCCCGCGCCTTCTATGCCGACGTGAAGGGCCGCGCGGCGAAGATCGGCCGCAATCCCGATCACATCAAGATCCTGCCCGGTGCCTTCGTGGTGGTGGGCGATTCGCTCGACGAGGCGCAGGAGAAGCGCGCGCGGCTCGACAGTCTGGTGAACTACGACAGCTCGATCGCCGCCGTGTCGATGGCGCTGGGCGTCGATGCCCGCCAGTTCGATCCCGACAAGCCGCTGCCCGACAATATTCCGGAGACCGAGGCCAGCAAGAGCGGCCGCGACCGCGTGATCGAGCTGGGCAAGCGCGAGAACCTGACCGTGCGCCAGATCGCCGGCCGCCTGGGCGGCTATGGCGGGCTGGGCATGCTGGGCACGCCGGCGATGATCGCCGACCAGATGGAGGAGTGGCTGATGACGGAAGCCTGCGACGGCTTCAATGTCATGTTCCCCTACCTGCCGGGCGGGCTCGACGATTTCGTCGACAAGGTCGTGCCCGAGCTGCAGCGCCGCGGCCTCTTCCGCACCGAGTATGAAGGCACGACCCTGCGCGAGAATCTCGGCCTGCCGCGGCCCGAGAACCGTTTTTTCGCGGCAACGGCCAAGGCGGCGGAGTAAGCTCCGCGCCCATGAGCTTCGAGATCGCGGTCGGCAGCGCCGACGACGTGCAGCGCATGGCCTCGTGGGCCAACGATGAAGGCTGGAACCCCGGCAATACGGATGCCGACGCCTTCTTCGCCGCGGACCCCGGCGCATTCCTGATCGGCCGCCTCCACGGCGAGCCGCAGGCCTGTATCTCCGTGGTGAAATACGGCACGGGCTTCGGCTTCCTGGGCTTCTACATCGCCCGGCCGGCGGTGCGCGGGAAGGGCTATGGCATCCAGGTCTGGCGCGCCGGCATGGAACGGCTCGCGGGGCGCAATGTCGGTCTCGACGGCGTCGTGGCGCAGCAGGGCAATTACAAGAAATCGGGCTTTCGGCTCGCCTGGAACAACATCCGCCATGAAGGCGCGCCGCCGTCTGCCAAGCCACCGGCCGGCGTCACGCTCGTCGATGCGCGCAGCATCGGTTACGACCGGCTGGCCGCCTACGATCGCCGCTTCTTTCCCGAGGCGCGGGATGCTTTCCTGGCGACGTGGATCTCATTGCCCGAGCGTGCCGCGCTCGTCGCCCTGCGGGACGGCGAGATCGTGGGCTTTGGCGTGATGCGCGCCTGTGCGGCGGCCTCGCGCGTCGGTCCGCTCTATGGCGCCACGCCGGAGATCGCCTCGGCGCTGGTGGGCGCGCTCGCAACGACGCTGGGCGCGACCGCCGTCGCGATCGACGTGCCCGACCGCAACAAGCCGGCGGTGAAGCTGGCCGAACAGATCGGCCTCAAGCCCTCGTTCGAGACCGCGCGCATGTACACGGGCGCGGATCCCGACGTCGACTATGCCGGCCTGTTCGGCGTGACCAGCCTGGAACTCGGCTGATTCCTTGGAGCGCGCAACTCCAGTTGCGCTCATGTCTTGCTGATCGACAAAGCATGAGCGCCACTGGAGTGGCGCGCTCCGTTGTATTCGTCGCGTCCTGGATCACTGCGCCTTCTTGATGTTCCAGAAGACCGGCGCCGGCGAGGACAGGCTGCCGGTGACGGTCTTGCGGATCGCCATCGGGATGTTGAACTGGCCGAGCTGGGCCATGGTCGGATACTCCGATTCGCGCACCTGCACGGCCGTCGCCAGTTCCTTGCGCTTGGCGGGATCGGTCGTCTTGGCGAAGGCGTCGCGCAACTCTTCGATCCTGGCGTCGCACGGCCAGCCGATCGCGGCCTTGTCGCAGGCGGCGCCGACGAACGCGGAGACGATGGGATTGAGCAGGTCGGCGGAGACCCAGGAGGTCATGAAGCCGCTCCAGCCGCCGGCGTTCAGCGGCTCCTTGCGCGAGCGGCGCGACAGCACGGTCTGCCAATCCATCGCCTGCATGTCGACGACGAAGCCGCCGCGCTCCAGCAGCGATTTCGCGATCGGCGTCAGGCGGCCGGTGTTGGTGTCGGTCGCGAACAGCAGCACGACCGGCGTGCCGTCATAGCCTTCCTGCTTCAGGATCTCCTTCGACTTGGCGAAGTTCGATTCGAGCTTGTCCTCGAAGCCCGCATCGGTGGCGTAGGGCGTGCCGCAGATGAAGAGCGCCTTGCACTCCTTGAAGTATTTCGGGTCGTTGATGGCGGCCAGCAGGAAATCTTTCTGGTTCAGCGCATAGAGCGCGGCCTGCCGGATCTTCGCATTGTCGAACGGCTTGTGCAGCACGTTGAAGCGCAGGCTGTACTGGCTGCCCAGCGGGTTGAGATCCTTGACCTCGATGTTCTTGTCCTTCTCGATCAGCGGCAGCATCTCGATCAGCGGCTGTTCGAGGATGTCGATCTCGCCGGTCATCAACGCGTTGGCGGCGGTCTGCGGATCGGGGATGTTCACCCATTCGACCCGGTCGACGTAGACGGTCTTGCCGCCCGACAGCGCCGACGGCGGCTCGGCGCGCGGCTTGTAGTCCTTGAACTTGTCGTAGATCGCCTTTTCGCCCGGCCGCCACAGGTCGGCGCGGAACACGAACGGGCCGGAGCCGATGAACTCCTTGATCTGGGTGTTGCCCGGCGTCTCGGCGATGCGCCTGGGCATGATGAACGGCACGTTGGAACTGGGCTTGCCCAGCGATTCGATGACGAGGCCGTAGGGTTCGGTGAGGGTGAGCGTGAAGGTCTTGTCGTCGACCGCGGTCATGCCCTTGGTGAAGGTCATGAGTTTCTGGCCCATCGCGTCGCGCGAGGCCCAGCGCTTGATCGAGGCGATGCAGTCCTCGGCCGTCACCGGGGCGCCGTCATGGAACTTGAGCCCGTCGCGCAGGGTGAAGGTGTAGGTGAGCTTGTCGTCGCTCACCTTCCAGCCTTCCAGCATCTGCGGCTTGACGTCGAGCTTGTCGTCGACCGCCAGCAGCGTGTCGTAGACCATGTAGCCGTGATTGCGGACGATGTAGGCGGTGGTCCAGATCGGGTCGACGATCTTGACGTCCGAATGCATGACGACCTTCAGCGTCTGTGCCTCGGCCGTGAGAGAGAACAGCGCCGTCGTTGCCGCAGCGAGTGCTGCCCATTTCATCTTCCGCATGACCT
Organism: Reyranella sp.; assembly: GCF_965249915.1. Classification (GTDB taxonomy): domain Bacteria; phylum Pseudomonadota; class Alphaproteobacteria; order Reyranellales; family Reyranellaceae; genus Reyranella. Next base: position 4,625,213 of record NZ_OZ252257.1, on the reverse strand, counting down.
GCCTCCTTGTTCTCTCGTTTGACCGATTCTATCGTCCCGTTGCGGTGCCTATGCAACAGGCATGCCTTTGCAGGAGCGGAATTCATGTCGATGCGGCCCGATTCGATCCGAAACGTTTCCTGGGCCGTGGTCCGGGATGGCAGCGAGCGACGCCACATTTATCGCCGCGAGGTCGACCTGCATCTGAAGGAGGGGCGCATCGTCGAGATCACCCCGGCCGGCGCGCGCCCGACCGGACCGGGCGAGACGGTGATCGATGGACGCGGAATGCTGGCGCTGCCGGGCCTGATCAACATCCATTCCCATCCCTCGACCGAGCCCGGCTATCGCGGCGTGCGCGAGGACCATGGCGTGCCCGAACAGCAGATGACCGGCCTGATGGAGCGGCTGCAGGCCTTTCGGCTGGGCGACGACGGCCGCCAGGGCGCGGCGACCATGGCCTATTCCGAGATGCTGCGCGCCGGCACCACGACTGCCTGCGACGTCACCGTGCCGTTCGACGGCTGGCTGGAGACGATGGCGCAGAGCGGCATGCGCTTCTACGCGGCGCCGACCTTCGCTTCGGCGCGCTGGGGCATGGCGGCGCCGCAGACCGTGACCTGGAAATGGGACGAGGCCGCCGGTCTCGCCCAGTTCGAGAAGGCCAAGCGGGTGATGGACGACGCCGAGTCGCACAATTCAGGTCGCCTGGGCGCCGTCGTCTTCCCGGCGCAGATCGACACGGTGACGCCCGAGCTGTTCGCCGCGGGACGCAAGCATGCCGACGACACGGGCCGCCGCTTCTCGACCCATGTCGGCCAGTCGGTCGTCGAGGTGCGCGAGATGATCCGCCGCCACAACGTGACGCCCATCCAGTGGGCCGCGCAGAACGGACTGATGAAGTCCGACACGATCATGGCGCACTGCATCCTGCTCGACGACCATCCGCAGATTAACTGGCACACGCGCAAGGACCTCGACCTGATCGCCGAGGCGGGCGCGTCGGTGGCGCACTGTCCGCAACCCTTCGCGCGCTACGGCCTCGCCATGGATCATGTCGGCCGCTATCGCGCGCGCGGCGTGAATGTCGGTCTCGGCACCGACTGCGCGCCGCACAATCTGATCGAGGAGATGCGGCTGGCCATCGTCGCCGGCCGCCTGATGAGCGAGGACATCCGCAGCCTCGACACGGCCGGCGCCTTCGAGGCCGCGACCTTCGGCGGCGCGGCAGCGCTCGGCCGCGACGATATCGGTGCGCTGGCACCGGGCATGAGGGCCGACATCGTGCTGGTCGACCTCAACCATCCGCTGATGCAGCCGGCACGCGACCCGCTGCGCTCCTTCGTCTTCCACGCCGCCGACCGCGCGGTGGAGACGGTGCTGGTCGATGGCGAGATCGTGCTGAAAGATGGCGACCCCGTGCATCTCGATCCGAAGGCCGCCATGGAACGCCTGGCCGAAGCGCAGGCCCGCATGCTGCGCGATTCGGTCAAGCTCGACTACGCCAACCGCCCGGGCGACGAGATCTCGCCGCTGTCGCTGCCGATTGCGTAATCCTCCATCGAGCTCCTCTCCCCCGATAGGGGGAGAGGTTGGGTGAGGGGGCGACGCACTCCCTGTAACCCCCTCACCTAGCCTCTCCCCCTATCGGGGGAGAGGAACATGAAGGCAATGAGGTCTACCCGTCGTTGCTTTCGTCCGGCGCGTCGGGCGTCAGCGCCTGGGCGACGGCGTCGTCGACCTTCTCGAGCCAGATGAACTCGAGCGTGTTGCGGACCTCCTCGGGGATGTCGTCGTAGTCGCGCTTGTTGCGCGCCGGCAGCATCACGCGGGTGATGCCCGCCGCCGCCGCGGCCACGACCTTCTCCTTGATGCCGCCGACCGGCAGGACAAGCCCGCGCAGGCTGATCTCGCCCGTCATCGCCGTGTCGCTGCGGATGGTGCGGCCCGTCATCAGCGACGCCAGCGCCATGAACATCGCCACACCGGCGCTCGGCCCGTCCTTGGGCGTGGCGCCGGCCGGTACGTGGACATGGATGTCGTTCTTCTCGAACAGAACGGCATCGAGACCGATCGACTTGGCCTTGTTCTTGAGCACGCTCAACGCCGCCTGCGCACTCTCCTTCATCACGTCGCCGAGCTGGCCGGTGAGGATCAGCCGTCCGTTGCCGGGCGAGCGCGTGGCCTCGATGAACAGGATGTCGCCGCCCACCGGCGTCCAGGCGAGGCCGGTGGCCACGCCGGGAACGCTGGTGCGCATCGCCACGTCGTTCTCGAAGCGGACCGGCCCCAGCAGCTCCTCGATGTCGGCCTTGCCGATCTGCACCCGGGTGGCCGAGCCTTCGGCCACCTGCACCGCGACATGGCGCAGGGCGCGGCCGATCTCGCGCTCCAGCCAGCGCACGCCGGCCTCGCGCGTATAGCCGCCGATGATCAGCTCCAGCGCCTCGTCGTCGATGCCGGCCTGTTCGGCCGTGAGGCCGTTGGCTTCGAGCTGGCGGCGCACGAGATAGCGCTTGGCGATCTGCAGCTTCTCGCCCGCCGTGTAGCCGCTGAGCTGGATGATCTCCATGCGGTCGCGCAGCGGGCCGGGGATCGTGTCCAGCATGTTGGCGGTCGCGATGAAGACGACGCGGCTGAGGTCGAACGGCACGTCGAGATAGTTGTCGCGGAACGTGCCGTTCTGCTCGGGGTCGAGCACTTCGAGCATCGCCGCCGACGGGTCGCCGTGCACGCCGCTGCCCATCTTGTCGATTTCGTCGAGCATCATCACGCAGTCGCGCGAGCCCGCCTTGCGGATCGCCTGGATGATCGTGCCCGGCAGCGCGCCGATATAGGTGCGCCGATGGCCGCGGATCTCGGCCTCGTCATGGACGCCGCCCAGGCTCACGCGCGCGAACTTGCGACCCATCGCCTTGGCGATCGACTGGCCGAGCGAGGTCTTGCCGACGCCGGGCGGTCCGGCGAAGCACAGGATCGGCGCCTTGCCTTCGGGCGCCAGCTTGCGCACGGCGAGATACTCGACGATGCGCTTCTTGATCTTCTCCAGGCCGAAATGATCGGCGTCGAGCACCTTGCGCGCCTCGGCGATGTCGATCGGCTGCGTCTCGGGCAGCGCCCAGGGCAGCTCGACCAGCGTGTCGAGATAGGTGCGGATCATGCCGTGCTCGGCCGACGCCTCGGGCGTGCGCTGCAGGCGGCGCAGTTCCTTGCGCGCGGCGGTCTCGGCCTCCGGCGGCATCCTGGCCTCGGTGATCGCCTTGTCGAGATCGGCGATCGCCTGCTTGTTGGAATCGTCCTCGCCCAGCTCGCGCTGGATGGCGGCCATCTGCTCGCGCAGCACCATCTCGCGCTGGCGGGCGTCGAGCGAGTTCTTGGTCTTGCTGCCGATCTCGCTGCTGATGCGCAGCACTTCGAGTCGCTTCGACAGCAGCTGGGTCACCTTGTCGAGGCGCGGCACGAGGTCGAGCGCCTCCAGGATCTCCTGCTTCTCGGCGGGCTTGGAATCGAGATAGGAAGCGGCGAGGTCGGCGAGCGCGCCGGCCGACGTGGTGTTCTCGACCGTCTGCCGCAGCTCCTGCGGGACCTGCGGCAGCAGTTCCAGCGTGTCGCGGATCTGCTGCTTCAGCACGAGGAAGCGCGCTTCGATCTCCGGTCCGCTCGTGGTCGGCTCGACCTGGTGCAGGCCGCGCGCCAGCAGGAACGGGTATCCCTCGACGAAGTCGGTGATGCGGAAGCGCTGCACGCCCTGGCAGACGATGTGATGATTGCCGTCGGGCGTCGTCACATAGCGCAGGATGTTCACGACCGTGCCGACCGGATGGAGATCGGCCGGCACCAGCTCTTCCTTCGTGGGGTCGCGCTGCAGCACCAGCAGGATCTGGCGCTGCTCGCGCACGGCCTGCTGGATGGCGGCGACCGACGAAGGCCGGCCGACGCTCACCGGGAACACCATCTCGGGGAACAGGACGAGGTCGCGCACCGGCACGACGATCAGCGCGTCGGACGGCAGGGGCTTCGTCTCGGGCTTGGTTTCGGCTTTCGCGCTCACGGGCTGCATCACGTCATCCTGCGGGCTCATGGCTGCCTCCGCACAGTCGCCTTGGCCAGGGTCACGACGAGGCAACCGTTCGCCTCGAAGCGCCGCACCTCGCCATACACACCGGGTGGCAGCGCCACCCGCCGCTCGAAGCGGCCCTGCGGCAGCTCCATGCGATGAATCTTGGCCGTGCGCAGCTCGGCCGGAACCGTGCGCTCGCCGGAAAGCACGAGCGTGCCGTTCTCGATGACGGCCTCGACCTGCTGCACGTCGACGCCCGGCAGCGCCGCCAGGATCAGCACCTCACGCTCGGTCTCCAGCACGTCGACCGGCGGCTCCCAGTTGGCGCGCAGGCGGCCCGCCGTCTGGGGCCGGAATACCTGGCCATGCAGTCGTTCGGCCTGCGCCAGCATCTGCAGCGCTTCCGACCACATCCAGTCTCTGGGATCGCCTCTTTTCATGAACCCGGGCCTCCAATACCCGCCCCAATGTGGGAATTGAGATCGGCGGCGGCAACTACCGTATCCGGCCGGGCACCAGGGCGAGCCAGAGCGAGATCACGGTCGAGCCGATGGCGACCGCCTGCAGCAGCGAAAGCGGCTCGTGCAGGATCAGGATGCCGCTCACGATCGCCACGATGGGAATGGCGATCGAGGAGAGCGCCGCCACCTGCGCCGGCAGGAGCTTCACGAGCGTGAACCAGACCATGGTGCCCAGCGCCATCGGGATGGCGCCGGTATAGATCGTGGCGATCAGGACCTTGGTGGACGGCCAGTGCGTCGGCAGCCCGTCGAAGATCAGCGCGCCCAGCGCGATCGGCGGCAGGGTGATCACGATCTGCCAGAAGGTGAGCGACGGGCCCATGCCCGACCAGTCCGTCCGCTTCACCACGAAGGTGCCGACCGCCCAGCAGAATCCGGCCAGCAGGCCCCAGAACAGGCCGAGCGGGGCGGTGGCGTAGCTCTGGAAGTTGGGGATCATCAGGGCCGCGACCGCGGCGGCACCGATTGCGAGGGCAGCCAGCAGGCGGCCCGTCAGCTTCTGGCCGAACACCAGGAAGCCCAGCAGCGCCACCCAGAGCGGCATCGTATAGGCCAGCACCGAGGCATGACCCGAGGGGACGTAGAGCACGGCCAGCGAGGTCGCGATGTTCCAGATGCCGATGTTCATCGCCGAGGCGAGAATGAGCGCCGGCCACTTGCCGCGCGGAACGGCGAAGTTCTCGCGACGGACCAAAAGGATCGCCGTCAGCACGAGGGCGCCCGTCGACAGGACCATGGTGCGGAACGTCAGCACCGGCAGCTCGTCGAGCGCGATCCGGAACAGCGGCCAGTTGGTCCCCCAGACGAGGGTGAGGGCGCCGAGCAGCGCCAGCACCTTGGGCGAAACGCGTGTCATCGACAGGGGACGATCAGGCCTGCGGCTCTTCCGGCGCCTGCAGGATGCAGCCCTCGATGCGCCAGCTGCCGTCGGCCTGCTGCGACATCGGATAGAGGGCGGTGACCGGCCGCCCGTCGGGACCGACCAGGTGGACCTTCTGCGTCGGCATCCCCTGCAGGGTGACGATCTCGCCGAACTCGACGGCGCGCGGCCGGTAGACCGGGCGGTAGCCCTGCCGCACCATGTCCATGAAAGTGTCGGGGGAGCCGAACATCCCCTGGATGCTGGGCGAGGCATAGCCGAAGGCCGCCGGACCGTCGTCGCGGCGGAAGGCCTCGATCTGGCGCTCGATCACGTCGCGAATGGCGCTCCGGTCGGGCTCGGAAACCGGCGCCTGCGCCTGCGCCGGCAGAGCCAGGGCGAAGATCGCGCCGAGAAGGGCGAGGAAACGCAGGACCATCGCGGCAGTCTACGCCCGCGACGGTGGTGGCGCGACAGAAGGGTGCGCGCCCGGGATGTGAAATTCGCGCCATCCGGCCGCCGGGCGCGCCCGATGGCCATTTGGGGCCCGGAATCGGCTCCGAAGCGGCGCCCGGTCGCAGTCGCAAAAGTCGTGCGACTCGGCTTGCATCGCCGGGGCAGTTTCACTAGGGTGCGCCCCTCTTCGCCGGACCTCTCGGGGATCGGCCGTGCGCCCGTAGCTCAACTGGATAGAGCATCTGACTACGAATCAGAAGGCTGGAGGTTCGACTCCTTCCGGGCGCGCCATTTCTCCTCAATGACTTAGCAGCCGAAGTCCCCCTCGCCGGGGAGCGTTAGTCGCTCCATGGCCGCAGGATGGGTGTCATGCACGCCTGTAGTTGCGGAGCTTGTGGCTCCGTTTGATGAGTTCCTCTGCTACTGACCTGTGGAAGCTCTTGCAGCTGCGTTCGAGCATAGAGCCAAGCGATCAAGGCGCCCCCCCCAAGGCGGAGGCAGTTGTTAACATTGTGAGAGCGAACCGTGGCGCGCGCCTTTAGGTCGGCCACAAACTCCTTCAACTCCGCCTCGGTGTAGTAGTCGCGAAGTCTTAGTGGCGGAGCCTCTTGGTCGGCCTGCTTCTGGGTGCTTACCGCCGACCATGATTGATTTGATCCTTATTCTACCACGGACTCTTGCTGCAACGGTCGTCACTCTGACTGACTCTCAACGTGCCGGTTGATGTCTCGGCACGTCTTGCAGTTGCGTTGATCGTTCATTGCTATCCAATTAGTCTAGCGCGATGGCGCTACCCAAAGGACACGAGACGCCTGAAGTGAGGGCGCTGCAAGATATCGTTGAAGCGGCACATGAGACGGAACTGATGCAACAGTGGCCGCTTGTGACGGCGGCTGACTATGCCCTGTTCGGTCAGTACATCGTGCTCTTCAGCTACATCGACTTGAACCTTCGGTGCATCATTGAAGCTGCTGCTGCAACGGGTATCGTAAAGGAGGCGAAGTCGAAGGCGAGTGACCTGAGCATCGAGAAGGTGGAAAGCGCTATCCAAGCGCTCCCTGGCTTCCCCAAAGAGAACAAGCGGGGCATCGCGCGCATTGCGACCATGAGAACCATGCGGAATCTCTTGGCCCACTTCGCAGTGAGGCGATTCCCTAAACACGATGCCTACTGCTTTCTTACCAAGAGTGCTGAGGATTTTCGGCGAGCCCTGAAGGCAGAGTCGGAGCCGAACGTTCTGATGACGGCAGTGATCCAGAAAAAGTCGCTGGACGCGGCTCTAAGCGAAGTGGTCGGCTTGGAAAAATGGATCTCGTATGCCGCCGCTGAAATGGTCAAGGCGTATGCCAAAGGCGTCAACATTGCGGACCTGAAATAGGCCGAATATCGACCTCAATGCGCGGTCGCTGCTTGTCGTGCGCACGGTGGAGATGGCGAGCGCTGATCTGGCTGTCGTCCTGGATCGGCTCGCCTTCCCACTGCGCTTCCGCATTGCGCCGGTATTGCTCCTTCAGTGCTTTGCCCTCTGGCGTCATGTAGGTGCTGGGAAGGCCGCTACGGCGCGAGTCACGGTAGATGTGTTCGGTGCTCGGTTCGCCTGATAGGACAGTCACCTATCCTGCAATGGCAACACGGTGCGCCTTCTGCGCTCTGAACACGCGCTCTACGAATGCCGGGCGGGCACGTCCATAGACCCGCTCCAAAGCGCGGGAAATGATCGAGACGTTGAGCTTTTCTGCGATCAAACCCTCTCGCTCATGCGTAATAGCCCTATTGAGCTTCCCGTTCCTAGACGCGACGAACAGTACACGTGGCGACAGCGGCAGCACCATCGCGAACTCTTTGTGTGTCGGGTTCTCCATATACCAAAGCGGCCGGTCGCACGTCAGAAGCTCGTTGTTGGATGCCGGGACAGAGTGGGCAGACCACTCCATTCCCATAACCTCTTTTAGCCGATCCTCGTTCGTGAGGTGCCTCAGCATCATGTCGAGGCCAAAGTTCTCTACCAGGCCGGGGCGGCGCTTCTCAGTAAACTCCAACAGCGACATGGTGGGCCGGTGCCCCAAGATGCGCTCAACCTCCGCGGGGTTCTCGTTCAGCTTCTCCTTGAGCGTCCGGGTCGCGTCGTCTTTGACTAGGCGCACGATGTCAGGCGTCCGCAGGTTGGCGGCCATAAGGAACATCGCCCAGGCCAAGCGCTCGTCTACTGAGAAATCGAACTTCTCCAGATTGATAAGGCGGCGGTAGATCAATGCGGCTTCGGTGTCGAGCTTCTGAAAGAATGCTTCTACGTTGTGGCGCTCCTCGACCGGCACCTTGTCCCGCGCATACAGGTTCGTCTCGTAGGCGGTGTACTTGGGCGTCACTCGGCTCTGAATGATCCGCTGGGGAAGCCACTGGAAGTAGGGTACCCGTCCATCGCTCTCAGCCCACTGCTTGAGATAGAAAACAGGCACATAGTGGTGGTCTTGGTCTATCAAGTACGCCGCCGTGAAACGCACGAACCTCGCTCCGGGCGGGGCGTGCGAAGTGGATGCACTGCCGGCCTTCAGGCTGACTACCCTATCGTACCACGAAAGGAAAATGCCCCGTTTTCACGAGGGCTTGGCCAGGGTGTCCGGCCAGTTGAGCGGTAGATCGGGCTCCTGGTGAGCGCAACTCCGGGCCTGGCTGACGTACATGAGCATGAACACTGCCAGACCGCTGGTGCGGCACGCGACAAGTTCGCGTGAGCAACGAGTAGTAGGCCGGGCAAGCCGTTGATGCGTCCGAGTCCTGCTGCACAAACGAAATAAACGAAATAAACGCAACAAACGAAGCGGAGGTCGCACCTCCTGAAGCGGGGTGTCCTGGCACTCGATATTGTGCGCTTCCCGATCCGCGCCTCAGGATCTGGTTGATTTCGTGGGGCGTGCCTCCGCTGACGGGAGGGTTTTCGGGGCTTCCGGCGCGGTCGCGTTTCCCGGGCGGTTCGTCTCCTTACGGGCGCGCCATTTCTCCCTTGTCCGGTGGCTGAGGCGGGATACGTTCGAGCGCGCGCCGGCGGAGAGGGCGCTGATCGATGCAACAAACCTTCGTCAATCTGATGCGCGGCGATCCCGCGCCCCGGTTCACGGCCGCGACGGCGAGCAATCCACGCTACATCTTCGACACGGTGGCGGGGCGCTACGTCGTGCTGTGCTTCTTCGTGTCGGGCGGCACGCCGGGCGGCGCCGCGGCGCTGACGGCGGTGGCGGCCAACCGGCGCCGGTTCGACGACGAGCGGCTGTGCTTTTTCGGCGTGACCGTCGATCCGAGCGACAAGGAGAGCGGCCGCGTTCAGCAGAGCCTGCCGGGCGTGCGTCACTTCTGGGATTTCGACGGCAGCGTCTGTCGCCTCTATGGCGCGGTGCCGCGCGAAGCCGGGCCCGAGGGGCAAGTCGGTGCGCGGCAGTTCTGGGTCGTGCTCGATCCGACCTTGCGCGTGCTCGCGGTCATTCCCTTCAAGCCGGGCGGGGCGGAGCACGCCGAGCTGTTCGCCTGTCTCGACGCGCTGCCGCCCGCGCACCTGCACGCCGGCCAGCCCCTGCAGGCGCCGGTGCTGGTCCTGCCCAACGTCTTCGAGCCCGACTTCTGCCGCAGCCTGATCGACCTGCACGAGGCGGATGGCGGCCGCGACACCGGCTTCATGAACGACGTCGCCGGCAAGACCGTCGAGCTGAAGGATCCCGCCCGCAAGCGTCGGCGCGACTTCATCGTCGAGGACGAGAGCGTCATCCTCGCGGTGCAGCGGCGCATCCGGCGACGGATCGTGCCGGAGATCGCCCGCCTGTACTTCTTCGAGGCCACGCGCATCGAGCGCTATCTCGTCGGTTGCTACACGGCGGAGGAGGGCGGCCACTTCGCGGCCCATCGCGACAACACGACCCGGGGCACGGCGCACCGGCGCTTCGCGGTGTCGATCAACCTCAACGACGATTTCGACGGTGGCGAGGTGAGCTTCCCCGAATACGGGCCGCGCGGTTTCAAGCCGCCGGTGGGCGGTGCCGTCGTCTTCTCCTGCTCGCTGATGCATGCGGTCTCGGCTGTGTCGCGCGGCCGGCGCTACGCCTTCCTGCCGTTCCTCTACGACGAGGCCGCGGCGAAGCTCCGGGTGGCCAACAACCAGTTCCTCGATCCCTCGGTCGGCGCGTACAAAGGGGCCTGACCTCAGAGACCTGTTGGGGACCGTGTCGAAATTCCTGCGCTATGTCGGCCTCCTGGGCCTCCTCGTCCTGGCCGGCGTCGCGGCCTGGCTGTTCGGCCGGGACGAGCTGGCCGTCTCCGGGCCGCGAACCGACTATTTCCTCTACCTCGCGGCGCTGTTCGCGCTCGTCCTCGTCCTCGCGCGCTGGCCGCGTCTGTCGGCCACGCTGCTGGTGCTGGCCTGTGTCGAATTCGGCTGGGGTCTCGGCTCCTGGGCGCTGGCGCCGCCGGGCTCGCCGTCGCTGCTGCCGCCGGCCCGTGCCGAGCCGGCGCGCTTCCAGTGGCATCCGCTCTTGCAGGCGGTGCCGGCGCCGGGCCTCGCCTTCACCAGCGCGACCGGGCTCGCCATCCGGCACTCGTCCCAGGGCACGCGCGGCCGCGATCCCGATCCGGCGCGCCTGGCGGCGAGCGGCGTCGTGGCCACCTTCGGCGGCTCGGCGACCTACGATATCGGCAATGGCGAGGGCGACACCTGGCCCGAGCGGCTGGACGCGGCGCTGCGCGACGACGGGCTGGTCGTCGTCAATCATGGCGTGCCGGGCTACACGACGGCCGAGCATGTGCTGCAGACGGCCTTCTATCCCGACAAGTTCGGCAAGGCGCCACGCTGCGCGGTCTACTTCGTGGGCTGGAACGATCTGCGCAATTCGCACATTCCCAAGCTCGATGCCGGCTATGCCGACTTCCACATGCCCAGCCAGGTCGATTCGCTGAAGGTGCGCCGCGTCGGAGGCTCCAACGTCACGATCTCACCGTTGCTCACCGTGCTGACGCGTCTCGTCTCCGCCGAAGTCGACACGGTGCGTTACGCCAAGGATCCCTATGCGCTGCCGCCGGTCGCCGGTCCCGATGCGGCGGCCGCCACGATCTTCGAGCGCAACCTCCGCTCGATCTCGGCTCTCAACCGGGCGCGCGGCACGCCGACGATCTGGGTCGGGCAGGTCGTCAATCCCGATCGCCTGCAGAGCGAGAGCCTGTACGGCTGGCTGCCGCGCGTGCGCGACCGCGATCTGCCGCGGCTGCTGAAGGAATCCAACGCCCTGCTTCAGCGGACGGCCAAGGCGCTGGGCGACACCTACGTCGTGCTGCCGGACGATGCGTTCGGCCCGGCCGACTTCGTGGACCAGGGACATTTCTCGGCGGCCGGCGCCCGCCGCTTCGCGGCGCTGCTGGCGCCCGCCGTGCGCGAGGCTTGCCGCTAGGCGCTCGGGATTCTACTCCTGTCGCATGGCTTCTCCGTCCCGCGTCATCCTCATCACCGGTGCCTCCTCGGGCATCGGCGCCGCCACCGCCCGCGCCCTGGCCGCGCCCGATACGGCGATCGCCCTGCATGCGCGGCGCAACCGCGCCGGTCTCGAACGGGTGGCAGGTTTCGCGGCCGGTGCGGGCGCGCAGACGCTGATCCTCGAGGGCGACCTCGCCCAGTCCGGCACGGCGGCGCGTCTGGTCGACGAAACCGTCCAGGCGTTCGGTCACCTCGACATCATCGTCAGCAATGCCGGCTTCGCCAACCGCACGCCGGTCGGCGAACTCGATCGCGTGGCCTGGGATGCCAGCCAGAATGCGATGACCGCCGCCTTCTTCGAATTGGCGACCGCCGCCAAGCCGTGGCTCGTCAAGGCCGGCGCGGCGGGACGGTTGGTCGGCGTCTCCTCCTTCGTGGCGCATGCCTTCGCCCGCGGCCTCATCACCTTTCCGGCGTCGGCCGCGGCCAAGGCGGGCATGGAGGCTTTCTCGAAGGCCTTTGCGGTCGATATCGCGGGCTCGGGCGCGACGGTGAACTGCGTGGCGCCGGGCTTCATCGAGAAGGACCCGGATGCCCATGTCGCCGTGCCGCGCGCCGGGATGGAGACCGTGGCGCAATCGATTCCGATGCGCCGCTACGGCAAGCCGGCGGAGGTGGCGGCCCTGATCGCCTTCCTGTGCTCTCCCGCCGCGAGCTACATCACCGGCCAGACGGTCCACGTGAACGGCGGCGTCACGCTGTAGGCCGAGCGCAGCTCGGCCTGATAGCGTCAGGACATCGCTGAGCGATGTCCGGGAGCGTCGAAGACAGAACGGCCACGCACGACCCCTCGGTCGGCGTAAGACGCCGCTGCCTCCCCATTTGGATGCGGAGGAAAGATCTACCCGATCGAGCGCACCAGGCGGATGATGTCGATGCCCCTGGTGTCGATGCCGAACCAGTCGAGGTAGAGCGGCACCTGGTGGTCGAGCATGTGGCGGCCGTGATGGATGCGCCGCCCGTGGGTGCGCGCGCGCCGGAGCAATGGCGTCTCGACCGGGCTCATGATCACGTCGGCCACGACGACGTCCGCATCGAGCGTCATCGGATCGAAGGCCTGCGGATCGTCGGGGCGCAGGCCGAGCGCGGTCGCGTTGATCGCGATGTGGATGCCCTTGGGCGGCATGTCGACTTCCGCGACCGGCACCTCGGGATAGTGGCTGAGCAACCGGTCGATCGCCTTGCCGGCGCGTGCTTCCTGGAGTTCGGTGACCAGCAGGCGGCCGACGCCGGCTTCGCACAGCGCGGCGGCGATGGCGCCGCCGGCACCACCGAGGCCCACCAGCCAGACGCTGGCGCCCTTCACGCGATGGCCCTGCGCTTCCAGTCCGCGCACGAAGCCCAGCCCGTCGACATTGTCGCCGGACAGCACCCCGTCGGGGTCCCGCCGCACCAGATTGACGCTGCCGGCCGCCAGCGCGCGCGGCGTGGCGCGGCCCATCAGCTCGAGCATGGCGGTCTTGTGCGGGATGGTGACGGTGAAGCCGCCCAGGTTGCGCATCCGGGCCAGCGCCTCGAGCATCAGCGGCAGCAGGTCGGGGCCGCCTTCGAAGGGCAACCAGACGGCGTTGACGCCGGTGGCGGCGAAGACCTGGGGCATCACGCCGGTCATGCGCAGCTGGCGGATGGGATCGCCGATCGTGCCGTAGAGGCGCGTGGCGCCGTTGACCTGGAACAGGCCGTTGAAGAGGGTCGGGTCTGTCGGGTTCATGGGCCCCCAAAAGAAAACGGCGGAGCCTGCGCTCCGCCGTCGATCTTGGTCGCGCAGAATGCCCGACGCTAGAGATTCTTCAGCACGTACTCGGCCGAGGAAACCTCGAAGGCACCCGGCTTCTCGACGAACAGGTGCTTGATGACGCCGTCCTCGACGACCATCGCGTAGCGCTGGCTGCGCGTGCCGAGGCCGAACTTCGAGCCGTCCATGGTGAGGCCCATCGCCTGGGTGAACTCGCCGTTGCCGTCGCCCAGCATCATCACCTTGTCTTCGGCCTTCTGGTCCTTGCCCCAGGCGCCCATCACGAACGCGTCGTTGACCGAGATGCAGGCGATCGTGTCGACGCCCTTGGCCTTCAGCTTGTCGAACTCCGTGACGAAGCCCGGGACATGCTTGGCCGAGCAGGTCGGGGTGAACGCGCCCGGCAGGGCGAAGGCCACGACCTTCTTGCCCGGTGCGAAAAGCTCTTCGGTGGTCACGGCCTTGGGGCCTTCGGGACCCATGGTGCGCAGCGTGGCGCTGGGGACCTTGTCGCCGACTTTCGCCATTATTAGCTCCTTAATAGACGCCGCCGAACCGCGGCCTTTGCAAACCGGCGGACCCTAGGCCGGGGTTGGGTTTTTGTCCATGGAAGGCCCGTTATCGGGAAGAGGGGGCCCTGGCAGCTTGAACTTTAGCCGGACAATCCCCATGGATATAGGAGATCATTGCACATGCCCGGGTCCAGCTCTCCTGCCGCCACATTCGTGGGCCGCTTCCTGGTCGCCGCGCCGTCCATGCCGGACGAGCGCTTCCAGAAGAGTGTCGTGTTCATCTGCAAGCACGACGACGATGGCGCGCTGGGAATCATCGTGAACAACAAGGTCGAGGACCTGCCGCTCGGCCAGGTCTACAAGCAGCTCGGGATCGAGGTCCCGAAGACGGCTGCGGATTGGCCGGTCCTGTTCGGCGGCCCGGTCGAGACCTCGCGCGGCCTGGTGCTGCACTCGGCCGACTACAAGCGCGACGAGACCCTGTTGATCGATGGCGGCCTGGCCCTCACCGCTTCGCTCGAGATCCTGAAGGACATGGCGGGCGGCACCGGACCGAAGAATGCCTGGCTGGCCCTCGGCCATTCCGGCTGGGCGCCCGGCCAGCTCGACCGCGAAATGCAGGACAATGCCTGGCTGGTGGTCGACGGCGATGCGGAGCTGGTGTTCGACGCCGATCTCGCCGCCAAGTGGCAGCGGGCGCTCGACCGGCTGGGCGGCGGCGGGCCCGGCGCCAAGTTCGATCTCGCTTCCTTCTCTCCGCAATCTGGACGCGCCTGAACTCTTAGGGTTCGGCCGCTTCTATGCATTGCGGTGCGCGAGGTGTGCGGGCTCGCCTTCTGATTGCACTTACCTTCCCCAGGCGAACGGGCCTATAGGCGCAAGATGTCGACCGCTTGCCTCCCTTCGCGGTCGGCGTGCGTACCCGGGACGTCCGCGTTCCTTCCCCAACCCCTTATAGGGAGTGCGGGCGTCCCGTCCTCGCTGCGAGCGCCTTACTCAGGGGCGCCTCACTCAGCGGCGCCCTACTCCGCGGCGATCGACTGGCGGGCGGGGTTGTTGTAAGCCGCGAGCAGCGACGCTTCGCGTTCCTTGGCGGCCTTCACGTTCTTCTCCTTCACGTGACCGAAGCCGCGCATCGTTTCCGGCACCGACGCGATCTGTACGGCGAGGGCATGGTTGTCCTGACCGAGCGTCGCCAGCAGCGTCTCGACCGTCGCCTCGAACTCGCCGATCAGGCGCCGCTCCATGCGACGCTCCTCGCTGTAGCCGAAGATGTCGAACCGGCCGCCGCGCAGGCGCTTCAGCGAGGCGAGCAGGCGGAACGCCGGCATCACCCAGGCGCCGAACTCGCTCTTCTTGAGTTCGCCCGTCACCGGGTCGCGGTCGGCGAACAGCGGCGGCGCGAGATGGAAGGTGAGCGTGTAGTCGCCCTCGAACTGCTGGCGCAGCTTCTTGTGGAACTCGCCGTCGCTGTAGAGGCGGGCAACTTCGTATTCGTCCTTGTAGGCCATCAGCTTGTAGAGCGACTTGGCGACCGCTTCGGCGAGACCGCGGCGGCCCGGCGCCTTGTCCTTCTCGACCCTGGCCACCTTGTCGACCAGCGCGCGATAGCGTTCGGCATAGGCCGCGTCCTGATAGGCGGTGAGCAGCGCGACCCGCTTTGAGACGATCTCCGGGAGCGTGCGGGCGACCGGCTTCTCGATCCTCAGCGCGGGCTTGGCGGCGGCCTGCACGGCGGCGAGATTGTGCGCGGCGAGGCGGCCCCAGTCGAAGGTGCGCTTGCTGCTCTCGACGGCGACGCCGTTCAGCTCGATGGCGCGCATCAGCGCCTCGAACGAGAGCGGCACCAGGCCCTTCTGCCAGGCATGGCCCAGCATGAAGAGATTGGTCGCGATCGAATCGCCCAGGATCGCGGTGGCGAGGCCGGTACCGTCGACGAACGAGGTGGCCTCGTCGCCGGCGGCGTCGCGGATCGCCTTCATCATCGACTCGGCGCCGAGGTCCATGTCGCCGTTCATGACGAAGGCGGCGACCGGCTGGACATGGCCGTTGATCACGGCCTTGGTCACGCCCTGCTCGATGCGCGACAGCGCGGCCGGCGAGGCGGCCACGACCATGTCGCAGCCCAGCACCAGGTTGGCGCCGCCGGCGGCGATGCGCACGGCGTGGAGATCCTCCGGCTTGGGCGCCAGCCGGACATGGCTCATCACCGCGCCGTTCTTCTGCGCAAGTCCGGTGAAGTCGAGCACGGTGCAGCCCTTGCCCTCGAGATGGGCCGCCATGCCGATCAGCGCGCCGACGGTGATGACGCCGGTGCCGCCGATGCCGGTGACTAGGATGCCGTAGGCTTCACTGAGCGGCCGCAGGGTCGGCATGGGCAGCGAGGCGAAGGGATCCTCGGCCACGACCTCGAGCTTGCGGCGGCGGGCCTTGGCGGGAGCGCCGCCATGCACCGACACGAAGCTCGGGCAGAAGCCGTTCACGCAGGAGAAGTCCTTGTTGCAATTGCTCTGGTCGATCTGGCGCTTGCGGCCGAGCTCGGTCTCGAGCGGCTTCACCGACACGCAGTTGCTCTTCTCGGAGCAGTCGCCGCAGCCCTCGCAGACCGCGTCGTTGATGAAGACGCGCTTGTTGGGATCGGGGAAGGTGCCGCGCTTGCGGCGGCGGCGCTTCTCGGCGGCGCAGGTCTGGTCGTAGACCAGGACGGTGAGGCCGGGGATCTCGCGCAGCTCGCGCTGCACGGCGTCGAGCTCGTCGCGATGGCGGATGGTGACGCCATGCGCGAAGCCGGCATTCATCGGATACTTGTCCGGCTCGTCGGTGACGACGATCACCTTCTTGGCGCCCTCGGCCTCGACCTGGCGCGTGATCTCGGGAACCGTGAGCGGTCCGTCGTGCGGCTGGCCGCCGGTCATCGCGACCGCGTCGTTGAACAGGATCTTGTAGGTGATGTTGACGCCGGCGGCGGCCGACTGGCGGATCGCCATCAGGCCGGAATGGTAATAGGTGCCGTCCCCCAGGTTCTGGAAGATGTGCTTGTCGGAATGGAACGGCGCCTGGCCAACCCAGCCCACGCCTTCGCCGCCCATGTGGGAGATCAGCGAGGTGCGGCGCTCGGGCATCCAGATCGCCATGCCATGGCAGCCGATGCCGGCCATGGCGCGGCTGCCCTCGGGCACCTTGGTCGAAGTGTTGTGCGGGCAGCCCGAACAGAAGAACGGCGTGCGCGCCACCTTGGGCGGCGGCGCCGACAGCAGCTTCTCCTTGGCTTCGAGACGCGCGAGGCGCTGGCGCAGTTCGGGCGACTCGCCCTCGTGCTTCATCAGGCGGCCGGCGATCACCATGGCGACGCCGGTCGGCGTCAGTTCGCCCTCGCTCGGCAGGATGATGCGGCCGCTCTCGTCGGCCTTGCCGATCACCGTCGGGCGGCGGTCGGCCGGCAGGTGATAGAGGATGCGCAGCAGCTGGTCCTCGAGGTTCGAGCGCTTCTCCTCGACGACGATCACCTCCTGCAGGCCTTCGGCGAAGCGGCGCGCGCCTTCGGCCTCGAGCGGCCAGGTCACGCCCACCTTGTAGAGGCGGATGCCGAGCGCCCGGGCGCGCGCGTCGTCGATCCCGAGATCCTCCAGCGCCTGGCGTGTGTCGAGATAGGCCTTGCCGGTCGTCATGATGCCGATGCGGGCCCTGGTGCCGGTCTGGGTCGGCTCGATCACCGTGCGGTCGAAGCCGTTGGCGCGCACGAAGGCGGCGACCGCCGCCATCTTCGGTCCGTGCAGGCGCTTCTCGGCCTCCAGCGGCGGATCGGGATTGCGGATGCCCAGCCCGCCCGGCGGCAGCTGGAAGTCGGTCGGCATCACGATCTGGATGCGCTCGGGATCGACCCACACCGAGGCGCCGCTCTCGACCGTCTCGGAGATCGCCTTGAAGCCGACCCAGCAGCCCGAGTAGCGCGACAGCGCGAAGCCCAGGATGCCGTAGTCGAGATATTCCTGGACGGTCGCCGGATTGACGACCGGGATCATCGCCGCGGCAAAGACCTGCTCGCTCTGGTGCGGCAGGGTCGAGGACTGGCAGCCATGGTCGTCGCCGGCCAGTGCGATCACGCCGCCATGCGGCGAGGTACCGGCCGCGTTGCCGTGCTTCAGCACGTCCATCGAGCGGTCGACGCCGGGGCCCTTGCCGTACCAGATCGAGAAGACGCCATCGACGGTCGCGCCGGGGAACAGGTTGGTCTGCTGGCTGCCCCACACCGACGTCGCCGCGAGATCCTCGTTGAGGCCGGGCTGGAAGTGGATGTTGTTCTCTTTCAGGTAGCGCTTCGCGCCCCACAGCGCGTTGTCGTACATGCCGAGCGGCGAGCCGCGATAGCCGGAGATGAAGCCGCCGGTATTCAGGCCGGCCGCGAGGTCGCGCTGGCGCTGCATCATCGGCAGGCGCACCAGCGCCTGGATGCCGGTCATGTAGACGCGGCCTTTGCCCAGCCGGTAGCGATCCTCGAGGGCGTAGTCGCCGAATACGAGCGGAACTGGGGTGACGGTGCTCATGGCGGAGCCCTCCGATGCGGCGGCGTGAACGGGCGTTTATCCGCCGCAGCATAGCGGGACCGGCCGCCGGCGGAAAAGCCTATCGAGGCCTTCCGCCGCTCCGAATTTCGCGCTGTCCCGGTTGGTCGTCTAGTTCGTGGCCGGCCGCTTGCCGGCCTTGTAGTCGGCGATGGCGGCCTTGAGCTGGCGGTATTCGGCGCAGCCGAAGGTGCAGAGCGAGTCGAGGCGGGCGAGCTGCTGCTCGGCTTCCGGCAGGCGACCCAGCATCAGGTAGGCCTCGCCGAGATACTCGTAGGCGCCGATGTGGCGGCCATCGATCGAAAGCGCCTGCTGGTAGTATTGCAGCGAAGCGTTGGGATCGCCCGACTTGCGCGTGGCGAAGCCCATCAGGTTGTAGGCGTCGGCATTCTTGGGATCCTTGGCCACCACCTGCTGCAGCAGCGGCAGGGCGCCCTTGTAGTCCTTCGCTTCGATCATCGCCTTGGCGCGGGTGTAGTTGGCGTCGACCGGCTTGGCCGGTTCCGCAGTTCCGCCGGCCGCCTGCGCCGGCAGGGAGGGGCCAAGGGTCGCCACGGCCAGAGCGGCGGCGAGGAAAAGAGCGCGCATGGGATTGCCTCCTGAAGGTCGGGGGATTGTCGCCCGGTCGGCGCCTTGGACAACGAACATCTTATGACATTGCCGTGAGATCGGTCGTCTTCGCGATCGCGCGAACGGAAAGCCGGCCCTGCCGGCCGCGGATCTCGACTTCGTGGCGGGGCACCTCGCCGAGATCGATGCCGGCGCGGTCGAGCAACTCCTGCGACACGACCAGCTCGACCGCCAGTTCCTTGGTCAGCGATTCGAGCCGGCTTGCGGTGTTCACCGTGTCGCCGATCGCGGTGATCTGGGCGGCGCGCGCATAGCCCATCTCGCCCACGATCGCGGGTCCGGCGTGAAGCCCGATGCCGATGCGCAGCGGCTGGTCGAGATCGCCGGACATCGCTTCGTTGAGATCGGCAAGGGCCAGCGCCATGCGCCGCGCCGCATCGAGCGCCTGCCGGCACGCGACCTGCGGTTCCTGATTGAGGCCGAAGATCGCCATGACCCCGTCGCCGATGAACTTGTCGAGACGCCCGCCCGCGGCTTCGACGGCCTGGCCCGTGGCGCGGAAGTAGCGGTTGAGCAGGAACACCACGTCGTAGGGGAGCTTGCCTTCCGAGATCGTCGTGAAGCCGCGGATGTCGGCGAAGAGCACGGCGATGTAGCGCTCGCCGCCATGGGCCTGGGGCTGCCGGCGATAGGCTTCGACCGGGCCGGCGGCGGCCGGCAGCAATAGTGCCACCCGGTAGTGACCGGGCGGCGGGCGCAGCTGGCAGGCCAGGCGGACATTGGCCGGGGCACCGATGCGCGCCAGCACCTTCGCTTCCTCCGGCGAGGCCGGCGGCAGCCGGTGGCGGTCGTCGCCGGTGATGCGGACCCGGCAGGTCGAGCAGCGGCCGCGACCGCCGCAGACCGAGGCGTGGGGAATGCCGGCGACCCGGCTCATCTCGAGGATCGAGAGGCCGGCCGGCCGGGTCACGCTGCGGCGCTCGCCGTAGTCGAGACGCACCACGCCGGCGCGGCGCTCCCAGAGATCGCGCAAGGGGCGGGCGGCGATCGCGACCGCCAGCAGGGCGAGCGCCGTGTATTCGAGTCCGGCGGCCATCGTATAGAGGTGGGCGATCTGATCGGGGGCGGGAATATGGGCGCGCTCGAACAGCGCTTCGAGAAAGCCGGGACGCTGCGCCAGCTCGGCGACGTCACGCAGCGCGACGGCTGCCCCCGCAAGGCTGGCAGCGGGGATCAGGAGGGCCAGGGCGTAGAGCAGCGGCAGCCAGTCGCGGTACCAGGGCTTCAGGCGCAGCGCGAAGTGCAGGCCGATGCAGCCATGGACCCAGACGACGAGCGGCAAGGAGAACTGTCGCAGGATGCCGGTCCAACTGCCGGCGACGAGCGTTCCCAGCACCCACGGATATCCCGACTGGACGCCGTAGAGATCCGCCGCGAGGCGCGTGCCCGCGACATGGATCGCGGCCAGCGGGATGGTCGCTCCGCCCAGGATCCATTGCGCCCACTCCCAGCGCGACAGTTTCAGCGCGCGCCGCCGGTACAGCGACCACACGGCGAGGAGGAAATGACCCAGCAGCGATCCGTAGAGGAGGATCTGGCCGGCCGGATTGCTCCAGACGAGGGTGAACCAGTGGCGTCCTTCTTCGAGGACGCGCAGCGAGATCAGGCCGAGCGCGTGATTGAGGAGATGGGTGACGACGTAGAAGAAGAGGACGTAGCCCGACCAGAGGCGCAGCCGTCCGGTCATGGCGTCATTTCAGGAGAGGCAGGACGGACTCGGGCGGGCGGCCGATCGCGGCGCGAGCGCCCTTCACGACGATCGGGCGTTGCAGCAGGACCGGGTGGGCGGCGATCGCGTCCACGATCTGGGCCTTGGTGAGGTCCGCCTTCCTGAGCTTCAGCGCCTTGAATTCGGCCTCTCCGTCGCGGATCAGCTCGCGCGGGTCGCCGCCGACCAGGGCCACGAGCTTCTCCACCTCGGCCTTGCCGGGCGGTTCCTTGAGATATTCGCGGATGGCCGGTTCCACGCCGTTGCTCCGGAGCAGGTCGAGAGTCTGCCGCGACTTGCTGCAGCGCGGATTGTGCCAGATCGTGACGGTCATGGGGTCCTCGTTCGCCGAACCATGGCGAGCCGTTCAGATTTCGTCCAGAGATTCGGGATCGCGCGCTTCGATGACCTTGCGGGCAAGCTCATAGGCGAAGCCGGCACGGGCCATCGACGCGAGGTCGCGCGGCTTGTTGGCTTCGCGGTCCTTCATGCGCCAGGGGCCAAGCCGGCGTCGGCGCGCAAAGGCCAGGGCGGCCTGCAGCTCGCGTTCGGCGGGGGCGGTGCCGAGTTCGTCGTCGAGCGCTTCCATGGCCTTGTCCACGTCTTCGCGGCCCACGCCCGCGACCTGCAGGCGCTGGCGCGTCAGGCGGCCCGACAGGCCGCGGCGGTGCAGCGACCGCGCCTTGGTCTGGGCGAAGGCCCTGTCGTCGAGCAGGCCGGCCGACACGAATTTCTGGACGACGGCTTCGATGGCCTCGTCGACATTGTCCATCACCGGCGCGTCGAGCAGCCGGGCCTTGGAGACCCGCCGCCGCAACACCCGCCGCAGTCCCTCGGCCGAACTGGCGTACCGCTCCAGATAGAACACGGCGGCGTTCTGCAGGTATTTCGCCGTGATCGGGGAGGCGGTGCGCTTCATGGCGTCAGCCCCGGAGCGGGATTCCCACCATCGCCTGCAGCTCGTCGATCGCCACGTCCGGATCCACGACCTTGATGGTGCGCATGCCGAGCGCCCGCGCCGGCTTCAGGTTGATGCCGAGGTCGTCGAGGTAGATGCAGCGCTCGGGCGGCACGCCCAGCAGGTCGCAGGCATGCTGATAAATGCGCGGGTCGGGCTTGCGCAGGCCGACTTTGCTCGATTCGACGACATGCTCGAAAAGAGACAGAATCTCGGCCACGGCTTGGGCCTTCTCCGGGCTGCGGGCCATGCCCGGCCCTTCGCCGGCCTTCATGTTGTTGGTGATGCAGGCCACTCGGAACGTCGCCTTGCAGCGCCGCAGCGCCTCGACCATCTGCGGCCGAATGTCGCCGCTTAGTGCCTGCAGAATCTTCCAGCCCTCGACTCGGTGGCCCTGGAGGCGGGCTTCCTCCTCGAACAGGTCGACGAAGCCCTGCAGGGAAACCTCGCTTCGTTCCATTTTTGCCCAGGCATTGGTGTCGGGATTGCGCGCGTTGAGGCCTCGGAGGAAATCTTTGGGAAGGCCGGCTTCCGCTTCGTAGCGATTGAAGGCATCGAAGGGGCTGGAAAGGATCACGCCGCCGAAGTCCCACAGGACGGCGAGCGGGGTTTTTGCATGGCTCGTATTCATGGTGGTGCGACCGTCTTTACCTTGTTGCTGCCGCAGTCGGCCCTTATCTCACGCCCTCCATAGGCGACCGGTCGAACGTTGACCATCCAAGCCTGAACTCCGGATTAGGAATTTACACATGAGCGAAGCAGCGGTGATGCCGCGCGGCAACGCAGTGGCGGTAGTGGCAGCAGGAACGGACACGAATGGGACGGCTCGTCCCGATGGCCGCAATCGTCGCGCCGCGGAGACCCGTCGCAAGATCATCGAAGCCGCCAAGATCATGATCACAGAGACCAGCACGGCGCCGACCGTGGTGGCCGTCGCCCGCCGGGCCGACGTGTCGGTTCGCTCGGTTTTCCAGCATTTCGGCGACGTGGAGTCACTTTTTGTGACCGTCATGGATGCCATCGGGCAGGACATCGTGGTCCCCCATCAGGAATCCAATTCGCGGCCGCTGGCCGAGCGCGTCGCCTCGGTGGTCCAGGGTCTGGCCGAAGTTTTCGACAAGATCGTGCCGCTGCGGGTTGCCGCCGGCCAGTTCGTCGACCATCCGGCGCTGATCGAGCGCGGTCAGGCCTTCAAACTCGAGCTGCGCAAGTCGACTTTCGAGGCTTTTGCCCCGGAATTCGCCAATCTGGGAGACCAGGCCCGCGAGGAACTGGCGGACGCCATCGGTGCGGCCCTGTCCCTGGACGCCTGGATCGTGCTGCGGCGCCGAGACAATCTGAGCTTCGAGCGGGCGGCCGCCGTCTGGCGGATGACCCTGACGGCGCTCCTGGCGCATCGTTTCGCCTCGGTTGCGGCGGAATAGCCACTCCCTGCTGGTCGCCGATTGACTTGGCGTTTGGGATCAGAGAGTTAAGGGCCCCATTCAAATTGACGAACGCTCGGTAAATGGCGACCAGCCAGCTTCATGAAGACTATTCGCGAGAAGAGCACGTCAAGGCGGGCTCCGATCGCAGTTTCGGGTTCGTTTTCGCGGGTTTCTTCGGAATCCTGAGCGCGATCAACCTGTGGCACCACGGCACCGAACAGGGCGCCGCCTGGAAGTGGATGCTGCCGCTTGCGGCAGCCTTCCTGCTGGTGGCCCTCGTCTATCCCAAGCTGCTCGGACCGCTGAACCGGCTGTGGCTGAAGTTCGGATTGCTCCTCTACAAGGTGATGAACCCGCTGGTCCTCGGCCTGCTGTTCTTCGTCACCATCATGCCGATCGGCCTGGTGATGCGCGCGTTCGGCAAGGATTTCCTGCGGCTGAAGCTCGACCGCAATGCCAAGAGCTACTGGATCGACCGCAGCCCGCCGGGGCCGCCGCCGCAATCGATGAAAAACCAGTTCTGATTCCGAAAGGACCGATCCATGGGCTCCATTATTGTCGAACTCTGGGCTTTCATGCGCGAGCGCAAGAAGTTCTGGCTGCTGCCGATCATGATCATGATGGTGATCTTCGGTGGCCTGATCGTGCTGACCAAGGGCTCGGCGATCGCGCCGTTCATCTACACGCTCTTCTAAAAGGGTAGGGACCTTCCATGCGGGTGCTCGGCATCTCGGCCTTCTATCACGACAGCGCAGCCGCGCTGATCGAGGACGGCCATCTGGTGAGCGCCGCTCAGGAAGAGCGCTTCACCCGCAAGAAGCACGATGCGGGCTTCCCGCAGAATGCGGTCCAGTTCTGCCTGGACCGCGCCGGCATCAAGCTTCAGGACGTCGACTATGTCGCCTTCTACGACAAGCCGTTCCTGAAGTTCGAGCGCCTGCTCGAGACCTACCTCGCCTACGCGCCGCGCGGCTTCAATTCCTTCCGGATGGCCATGCCGCTGTGGCTGAAGGAAAAGCTATTCCAGAAGACGCTGCTGCGCGACGAGATGAAGAAGTGGGAGCCCGACTTCGACTGGCAGAAGCGCCTGCTGTTCGGCGAGCATCACCAGAGCCACGCCGCCTCGGCCTTCTTCCCGTCGCCCTACGAAGAGGCCGCCGTGCTCTGCATGGACGGCGTCGGCGAATGGGCCACGACATCGCTCGCGATGGGCCGCGGCAACAAGCTCGAAATGCTGCGCGAGATCCACTTCCCGCACTCGATCGGCCTGCTCTATTCGGCCTTCACCTATTACACCGGCTTCAAGGTCAACTCGGGCGAATACAAGGTCATGGGCCTCGCGCCCTACGGCGAGCCCAAGTTCAAGAACCTGATCCTCGACAAGATCGTCGATCTCAAGGAAGACGGCACCTTCCGTCTCGACCAGACCTACTTCGACTATTGCACCGGCCTGCGCATGACGAACGACAAGTTCGGCGCGCTGTTCGGCGGTGCGCGTCGCAACCCCGAAGAGACGCTGACGCAGCATCACATGGATCTCGCGGCCTCGATCCAGGCCGTCACCGAGGAGATCGTGATTCGCCTCGGCCGGTCGGTGAAGAAGGAAACCGGCGTCAAGAACATCTGCCTCGCGGGCGGCGTCGCGCTGAACTGCGTCGCCAACGGCAAGCTGCTGCGCGAGAACATCTTCGACGGCATCTGGGTGCAGCCGGCGGCCGGCGATGCCGGCGGCGCGGTCGGCGCGGCCTATGCCGCCTACCACGGCTTCCTCGGCCAGCCGCGCAAGCTGAACGGCCACATGGACGGCATGGCCGGCTCCTATCTCGGCCCGGATTTCACCGACGACGAGATCGCCGAGCGCCTGACGGCCGTCGGCGCCAAGTTCTCGCGCCTAACGCGTGACGAGATGATCGACCAGACCGCGCAGGCCCTGGCCGACGACAAGGCGGTGGGCTGGATGCAGGGCCGCATGGAATTCGGTCCGCGTTCGCTGGGCGCCCGCTCGATCCTGGGCGACGCGCGTTCGCCCTCGATGCAGAAGACGCTGAACCTCAAGGTCAAGTACCGCGAGTCGTTCCGTCCGTTCGCGCCGGCGGTGCTGCGCGAGGACGTCGACAAGTATTTCGAGTTCCACACCGACAGCCCCTACATGCTGATGGTCGCGCCGGTCGTCGAGGCGCGCCGCCGCAAGATGACGGAAGAGGAAGACAAGCTGTTCGGCATCGACAAGCTGAACGTGCCGCGCTCCGACATTCCGGCGGTCACGCATGTCGACTATTCGGGCCGCATCCAGACGGTGCACGCGGAAACCAACAAGCCGTTCTACGACCTGATCTCGTCCTTCAAGGCGAAGACGGGCAGCTCGGTGGTGGTGAACACCTCGTTCAACGTGCGCGGCGAGCCGATCGTCTGCACGCCCGAGGATGCGTGGCGCTGCTTCATGGGCAGCGAGATCGAGGTGCTGGTGGTCGGCAATTGCTTCCTGCGCAAGGAAGACCAGGATCCGGCGCTGAAGCTCGACTACAAGAACGCCTTCGAACTCGACTAGGGCGATGGGCGCTTCGTCGATGCGCGCCCCCGTCATGCGAGCCGTCGTCTGCGATCGACTGGGCGATCCTTCCGTTCTCCATATCGAGGAACGCCCGATTCCCCAGGCCGGGCCGGGCGAGATCGTCGTCAGGGTCGGAGCCGCCTCCGTCAATTTCCCAGACGTGCTGACGGTGGCCGGCGGCTACCAGCACAAGCCCGAACTGCCCTTCGTGCCTGGCATGGAAGGCGCAGGGACGATCCATGAACGCGGCGACGGTGTCACCGACTGGAAGGTCGGCGATCGCGTGATCTTCGGCGTTCGTCCCGGGGCCTTCGCCGAGTACGTGAAGCTGAAGGCCAGCGGCAATCTCATGCGACTGCCCGACGACTGGTCGTTTGCCGAGGGCTCGGGCTTCCGCGTTGCCGCGCAGACGGCCTATCACTCGCTGGTTCATCGCGCGGCGCTGAAGAAGGGCGAGGTTCTGCTCGTCCATGGCGCGTCCGGCGGCGTCGGCCTGGCGGCTGTGCAGCTCGGCAAGCATCTCGGTGCGCGCGTGATCGCCACCGGCAGCGACGATGCGAGGCTCTCGGCCGTTCGCGCGAACGGCGCCGATGAGGTCGTGAACTATCGCACCGGCGACTTCGTCGCATTGGTGAAGGAGATGACGAACGGCAAGGGCGCCGATGTGATCTACGATCCGGTGGGCGGCGAGGTGCTCGAGAAGTCGGTGCGGGCCGCCGCCTATGGTGCGCGACTGCTGGTGGTCGGGTTCACCTCGGGCGGTCCGAGCAAGCTCATGTCCAACCACATCCTGATCAAGGGCCTGTCGGTCCTGGGCGTGCGCGCCGGCGAGACGATCCTGCGCCTGTCGCCCGAACTCGGCCGCGACTATGTCGAGGAACTGCCGCGGCTCGCGGCGCTGGGCGTCATGCGCCCCAACATATCGCATCGCTTCCCGATGGAACGGGTTGCCGACGCCTTCCGCGTCCTGATCGACCGCAAGGTCGTCGGCAAGGTCGCGATCGAGATGAGATCCGGGTCGTAACCCGTCAACGGAGCGCGCCACTCCAGTGGCGCCTCATAAAGATATGAGCGCCACTGGAGTGGCGCGCTCCAATGAGACTATCGCGCGTAGAAGATCGTCACCTTGCGGTCGATCTCCGAGGCGTTGTCGTTGCCGAAGCTCATGTTCCCGAAGGCTTCCGGGTCGGCCACGATGGTGATGTCCTTGGCCGGATAGCCGTCGCGGATCAACTCGGCGGCGACCGCCTGGGCGCGGGCCCGCGCGAGCTTCTGGTTGTAGGCCTTGTCGCCCAGCTTGTCGGTATGGCCGATCAGGCAGATGGCGGAGACCTGGCGATCCTTCGCGATCTTTACCGCCTGCGCGATCATCGGCTTCTCGCCCGGCGGCACCACCGAACTGTTGAGGGCGAACAGGATGCGGACCGGCTGCGGCTGGCTGCTGCCACCGCCGCGCGGGCAGGTGCCGACCGTCTGCGCGAAAGACGGCGCCGCGGCAAACAACGTACCGACGGCGATGAGCACACCGATTCTCTTCATTTGAGCTCTTCCTTGAGGGCCATTTCGACGAAGGGGAGGCGATCGTTGCCGAAGAACATCATCTTGTCCACGAAGCAGGTCGGCGCCCCGAACACGCCGCGCGCGACCGCCTCGTCGGTGGTGGCCTTGAGCCGGTCCTTCACGTCCTGATCCTGCAGTCGGGCGCCGAACTTTTCCGGATCGAGACCTGCGGCGGACAGCACGGCCACCACTTCCTTCATGTCGTTCAGGTTGCGGCCGTCGACCCACATCGCCTTGAAGACCGCCGGGTGATAGCGCTCGAACAGGCCGTCGATCTGCGCGGCCGCGGCGCCGCGCATCAGCGCCAGCGTGTTGACGGGAAAGAAGGGATTGCGCTGGAACGGCACACCGTAGTGGCGAGCCCATAGCGGCATGTCGAAGGCGCTCCAGGCGGATTTCTGCGGCAGCTCGGCCGGCGAATGATTGCCCGTGGCCTTGAACACGCCGCCCAGCAGCATCGGCTTGCGCACCAGCGTGGCGCCGGCGCGCTGCGCGATCGCCTCGACCTGGGTGTCGGCCAGATAGCTGTAGGGGCTGCCATAGTCGAAGTAGAATTCCAGCGTACGCGGCATGTGCGTTCCTCCGTTGCTTGCGGCAAGCCTGCGCCGCCGCCCGCCTTGCGACAAGAGCGTTTGGCGGCAGAGCGCGATGCCCAACGAAAAAGCACGCCGGAGGCTGTTGCCCGCGGCGTGCTTCGGGTGGTTGCGTCCGCGAAGAGGCTTACTTGATGTTCACCTGGTGGGTGAACTTGTCGCCGTCGCTGATCGTGACCTGCTGGAAGCCGAGCAGCTTCAGCAGGTCGAAGAAGTTCGCGTCTTCGGCGATCGTGCGCTCCTGGAAGAACGGCGACAGGCGCGACATGGTGGTCATGTTGGCGAGGATCGCGCGCGCGCGGTAGATCGTGCTCATCTCCCCGGGCTGCAGGCCGACGATGATCATCTTGTCGGCCTTCTCGCCCTTCACGAAGACCGAGTAGGGAACGCGATAGGCCGACTGGATCGTACCCTGCGAGACCACCGTGGCGAACTGCACGCGCTGGGCGCGCTCGGCGCCGGCGATCGTCTGCATCGGCGAGACGTAGTTCTCCGTCGCGGTCGGCTTCGGATAGTAGTAGCCGACATATTTGTCCTCGTCGGCCTTCGGGGTGGCCGCGGCGGCCGCCGGCTTGGGCTGCTGTTGCTGCGCGAGCGCCGGCAGGGCGCCGAAAGCGACAAGGACGGCCAGGCTGGCTGCGAACCGATTGATCATGAGTGTTTCCCCAAAGCTGATGCGGGAGTGGCGACGGGCTAGAACAACGTATAGCCGCCATCGATAACGAAGTCGCGCCCCGTCGTATAGCCGGTCGCGCCGCTCGCCAGGTAGACGGCGAGCGGGCCGAAATCCGCGCCGGTGCCCCAGCGGCGGGCCGGGATGCGCGGCAGGACGTTGCCCGCGAACTTCGGGTTGGCGACCGCATTGGCCGTCATCTCGGTCTCGATCCAGCCCGGCAGGATCGAGTTCACCGTGATCTTGTAGCGCGCGAGTTCGACGGCCAGCGCGCGCACCATGGCCGTGACGCCGCCCTTGCTGGCGCCGTAGTGGCTGGAGCGCGCAGCCCCTTCGATGGCCGCCGTGCTGGCCATCGCCACCAGCGAACCACCCTGGCCGCGCTCGACCATGTGCTTGGCGGCTGCACGGAATGTGAAGAAAACGCCGTCGAGATTGATCTGCAGCACGCGCCGCCATTCGGCGTAGTCCATCTCGAGGATCGAGCCCTTGCCGCGTCCCGAGACGCCGGCATTGGCGACGCAGTTGTCGACATGGCCCATCACCTTCACCGTCTCGGCGAAGGCCGCCTCGACCTGCTTCTCGTCGCCGACATCGACGATCTGGGCGTGGACCTTGCCGCCATGCTTCTTGAGCTGCTCGACGGCCGCGTCGTTCTTCTCCTTGCGCGTGCCCCAGATGCAGACGCCAGCGCCCGCCTGGGCCATCGCGTCGGCCATGCCGAGGCCGATGCCGCCGTTGCCGCCGGTCACCAGCGCCACCTTGCCCGTCAGATCGAAGCCCTTGTAGGCCATGCGTCTCTCCCAAACGAAAACCGGGCGGGATCAAACCCCGCCCGGCCCATAGCGTCAATCTGACGAGAGGTCAGTTCAGCCGGTCCGTTTCGACCAGCACAATCTCGGCATCCTCCAGCGCGACGATTTCGATCTCGTCCTGGTCGACCACGGCCACGCCGTCGCGGGCATTCGCGGTCACGACCTTGCCGTCGCTGCTGCGGACCTCGATCTTTCCCTTGGCGGGCACGAGATAGGTCGGCTTGCCGTTCAGCTTCTGGCGGATCGACTGGCCCGCCTTCACCGTGCCGGCCATCAGCGAGCCGTCGGCATAGAGCGGGATCGCTCCGTCGTCGCCGCGGCCCGAGGCCAGCGGTACCAGCCTGCCGTCGCGCGCGTCGGCGGGGAACTGCACCGTCTCCCAACGCGCGGGCACGCCCTGCTTGTTGGGAATGATCCAGATCTGGAACAGCTCGGTCTCGGCCTGCTCCATGTTGTACTCGGCGTGCTGGATGCCGTTGCCCGCGCTCATCACCTGGATCTGGCCTGCCTCGGTCCGCCCCTCGTTGCCGAGATGGTCCTTGTGCGTGATCGCGCCCTTGATGACGTAGGTCACGATTTCCATGTCGCGGTGAGGATGCGGCGGGAAGCCCGACTGCGGCGCGATGCGGTCGTTGTTCCAGACGCGCAGCGCTCCCCAGTGGACGCGGTCCTGGTTGCGGTAGTCGGCGAAGCTGAAATGGAAGTTCGCCTTGAGCCAGCCGTGGTCCGACTTGCCCAATTTATCGAAGGGTCTGAGCTCGATCATGGTGTTCTCCTTGCTGCTCCCCAAAATGGCGCAACAAGGAGGGGGATCAAGTTTCTGGTTGGTAACGGGGCCGAGCTACGCTCGGCCCTACGGACGGCGAATCGGATCGGTGCCGTCCCAGTCCTGGGCGCGCTTGCGGATGTACTCGAAGAAGCGGCCCTTGTTGCCGCTGATGTCGGAAATCTCGATGACGGTGCCGGCATGGGGATCGGCCGGTGCGCCGGTGTCGAAGTAGGCGAAGCGCC
Source organism: Reyranella sp. (assembly GCF_965249915.1). Classification (GTDB taxonomy): domain Bacteria; phylum Pseudomonadota; class Alphaproteobacteria; order Reyranellales; family Reyranellaceae; genus Reyranella. The sequence continues at coordinate 4,595,094 of NZ_OZ252257.1, read as the reverse complement.
CGCGCTCGCCGCCGATCTGGCCCTCATGGCCGAGCTTGTAGCCCTGGCCGAGCGCACGGTCGTACAGCGCCTGGTAATCGGTCGACCAGAAGGCCACGTGCTGCAGGCCCTCGCGGCCGGAGTCGAGGAACTCCTTGTACATCGACGGCCCGTCGTTGCGCTGCTGGATCAGCTCGATCTGCAGGTCGCCCGCATTGGCCAGCGCGATGCTCAGCTCGACGGCGGAGTCCTGGCCGCGATGGCGGAACCAGTCGGTCTGTACGCGCTCGATGTAGAACCACGGCCCGACCTGCAGCACCTCGATCCAGTGCTTCATCGCCGCCTCGATGTCGCGCACGACATAGCCGTTCTGGCGGATCGGTCCGAACAGGCGGCTCATTCGGCGGCCACTCGTTCGTGTCCGGCCGCTTTGCCGAATACGAATCCTCTGTAGCCGTCGGCCACGATCTCCTTGCAGGTCGTGCGGTAGCCCTCGCCGATATACGGCATGAACACGCGCGGCTTGCCGGGAATGTTGACGCCCAGGTACCAGGAGTTGGCCTTGGGAAAGAGCGTGCGGTCGGCGACTTCGGCGACATGCCGGCCCCAGGCGGTCTGCGCCTCGCTGTCGGGCTCGATCGTGCCGAGATTGTGCTGACGCATATGCGTCAGGCACTCGGCGATCCAGTCGACGTGGTACTCGCAATTGGTGATGACGTTGCCGATCACCGAGGGGCTGCCCGGGCCGGTGATGGTGAACAGGTTCGGGAACCCCGCCACGGTCAGGCCGAGATAGGTCTTGGGTCCTTCCGACCAGGCGTCCTTGAGCGTGGCGCCCGCGCGACCCTGGATGTCGACCGCGAGCAGGGCGCCGGTCACCGCGTCGAAGCCGGTGGCGAAGACCAGCGCGTCGAGTTCGAAGTGTCGCGCCGCCGTGTCGACGGCATGGGCCGTGATCTTCTCGATCGGCTCGTCGCGCAGGTTCACGAGCTCGACGTTCGAGCGGTTGTAGGTGTCGAAGTAATCGGTATCGACGCACAGGCGCTTCACACCGAACGGATAGCCCGAGGGCGACAGAGCCGCGGCGGTCTTCGGATCCTTCACCGTCTCGCGGATCTTCTGACGCACGAAGTCGGCGCAGACCTCGTTGACGTCGGGATGAACCAGGATGTTGGGGAAAGCCTTCAGGAAGCCGCCGCTGCCGCCTTCCTGCCAGAGCTGTTCGTAGCGCGCCCACTGCACGTCGCGCGGCGGCACCTCCGCCGTGAAGGCCGTCGGCGGCACGCGGCCGAAGTCGGATTGCTCGAGGCTGGCGAGATAGGTTTCCAACCCCTCGTCGAAGCTCTTGTGGTCCGCGTCGGTCAGGGGCCGGTTGCGCGCCGGCACCGAGAAGTTGGGCGTGCGCTGGAACACGACGAGCTGTTCGGCGTCCTGCGCGATCATCGGGATCGCCTGAACGCCGGATGATCCCGTGCCGATGATGCCGACCTTCTTGCCCGCGAAATCGACCGGTTCCTGCGGCCAGCGCGCGGTGTGGTAGATCGCGCCCTGGAAGTCGGCGACGCCGGGAATGTCGGGCGTGTTGGGCACCGACAGGCCGCCGGTCGCCATGACGACGAAGCGAGCCCGCAGCCGGTCGCCGCGGTCGGTCTCGACGGTCCAGCGCTCGGTCTTCTCGTCGAAAGTGGCACCGGCGACCTTGGTGTCGAACTGAATCAGTTTGCGCAGGTCGAGCCGGTCGGCGGCGAACCGGGCGTAGCTCAGGATCTCCTCCTGGCCGGCATACCGGTTGGTCCAGCGCCATTCGCGGCGCAGCTCCGGCGACCAGCTGTAGGAGTAGAACAGGCTCGGCACGTCGCAGCGCGCGCCGGGATAGCGGTTCCAGTACCAGGTGCCGCCGACATCCGGCGCCGCCTCGAGGCCACGCACGGAAAATCCGCAGTCGCGCAATTTGTGCAGGGCGTAGAGGCCGCCGAAACCGGCGCCCACCACGACGACATCGCACTCGATGTCGGCCTCGTTCGTACTCGCCCGCTCCGCGATGGAAGCCCCCATGGTCGCCATACTCCGCAAAATGGAAACGTTTCCAATTTAACCTTGCAAGAGGCTGTATGGATGTCAAATATGCGCGCTCGTATGGCAGAAATCGTTTCCAAAACGACGATCCGAGATGTCGCCCGCACGGCCGGCGTGTCGGTTGGGTCGGTGTCGCGGGCGCTGAACGGCGGCAAGAACGTCAGCGCCAGGGTGGCGCGTGACGTGGCCGCCGCGGCGGAGAAGCTCGGCTATCAGCCGGATTTCCTGGCGCGCAGCCTGCGCACGCGCACCACCGGCATGGTTGGCTGCCTGGTGTCCGATCTGGCCAACCCGCTCTACGCCAGCATCGTGCAGGCCGCGGAGTCGCGGCTGCGCGACGCCGGCCTGCTGATGATCGTGGGCAACACGGCCAACGACCCCGCGCGCGAGCGCGCGATGGTCGCCGCCTTCCGCAGCCGGCGTCTCGACGGCATGCTGGTCGCGCCGGGCAGCGACGAGAACGACCGGGCGTGGCGCGAGCTCGCGGCCGGCGGCGCGCCGATCGTCATCCTCGACCGCGACGTGCCTCATCTGGACCGGCCGCAGGAAGAGACCACGCCGTGGCCCGCCGTGCTGGTCGACCATCGCGAGGGCGCGCGGACGGCGACACGCTATCTGATCGGCCTCGGCCATCGCCGTATCGCGCTGCTGACGCCGGGGGCGCGCATGCGGCCGGGCCGTGAGCGCATCGCGGGCTTCAAGGCGGCGTTCGCCGAAGCCGATATCGATCCGGCGGGCGCCGAGGTCTGCCTTCAGGAATCGTCGATGGACTTCGCGCAGGGCGACGCGCTCGCCTTGTTGCGCCGTGAGCAACGCCCGACCGCAATCATCGCGCTCGGCACCCGCATCCTGGCCGGCGCGCTGCGCGCCGCCCGCGACCTCGGGCTTTCCATCCCCGCAGACTTGTCGGTGATTGCCGTCGGCGACACCGATCTCGCCGCCGTGCACACGCCGGCGATCACAGCGTTGCGCTGGAGCCTGGAAGATGTCGGCCGGGCGGCGGCCGAACTGCTGCTGCAACGGTTGCGGGGCACGGGAGAGGGCCAGTCGCGGGCGTTGCTGCCGGTCGATCTCGTGCTGCGCGAATCGTGCGGGCCGCCGACGTCGAAGTAATCAAGAATTACGTGGAGGAAAGAATGAAGATGTTCCGGAGGGCATTCGCCCTGGCTTTGGCCCTGGGCGTGACGACGCCCGCATTCGCGCAGACGGGCGACGCCAAGTGGCCGACCAAGCCGATCCGCATGATCGTGCCGTTCGCCGCGGGCGGCGGCACCGACCTGGTGGCGCGCGCCCTGGCCGAGAAGCTCGGCACCGCGCTCGGCCAGACCGTGATCGTCGACAACAAGCCCGGTGCTTCGGGCGTCATCGCCATGGAAGCCGCCCAGAAGGCGCCGCCGGACGGCTACACGCTGGTCCTCGGCTCGGCCAGCACCGTCGTCGTCAATCCGGCGGTCATGCCCGACCTGCCGTACGATCCGGTCAAGGATTTCGAGCATCTGGCCGACATCGGTTCGGCGACCGTCGTCATGGTGGCCAGTCCGGACTATCCGGTGAAGGACCTGCGCGATGTGATCGCTCTCGCCAAGGCCAAGCCCGGCGAAGTGAACTACGGGACCTGGGGCAACGGCTCGACCGGCCATCTCTGCGCCGAGATCATCCGCGCCGGCACCGGCATCAACATGACCCACGTGCCCTACAAGGGCGCAGCGCCGGTACTGAACGACGTGGCGGCGGGCCACATCAAACTCGGCTTCTCCGACGTCCAGTCGGCGGTGCCGATGGTCAAGTCGGGCAAGGTCAAGGTGGTCGTCTCGTGCACGCGCCGCTCGATCAACTTCCCCGACGTGCCAGGCTTCGTCGAGCAGGGCGTCGATTTCGACTTCGTCTGGCGCTACGACCTGATGGCACCGATCAACACGCCCAAGCCGATCGTCGATCGCTTGCACACCGAGCTGATGAAGATCCTGGCGATGCCCGACATCAAGGAGCGCTGGGCCGAGTTCGGCATGACCGCCTCGACCATCAGCCCCGACGATCTCAAGGCGCAGACGGCCAAGGACATCGCGACCCTGCGCAAGATCGCGCAGCAGGCCAACGTCAAGCCATGAGCCCCGTCACGCAGGCCGCCGTCGTCACCGGCGCGGCGAGCGGCCTCGGCCGCGCCATCGCGCAACGCTTCGCGCGCGAGGGCATCCGGGTCGCGTTGTGGGACGTGGATCTCGGCGGCGCAAAGCGTGTCGCCGAGGAGATCGGCGCGCTCGCCACGCCGTTCGCCATCGACATCACCGACACCGCGGCGGTGAGAGCCGCCTGGTCGGCGACCAGGGCGGCGCTCGGGACGCCGTCGATCCTGGTGAACAGCGCCGGCATCCTCGGCCCGTCAGCCGGCATCGCTTCGTATCCCGAGGAACAGTGGCACCGGGTGCTCGACATCAATCTCAACGGCACGTTCCGCTGCTGTCAGGCCGCCGTGCCCGACATGGTCGCGAGCGGCTACGGCCGCATCGTCAACATCGCCTCGATCGCCGGCAAGGACGGCAACCCGAACGTCGCGGCCTATGTCGCCTCCAAGGCCGCCGTCATCGCGCTGACCAAGTCGATGGGTAAGGAACTCGCGACGTCGGGCGTGCTGGTCAACGCGATCACGCCCTCGGCCTCGGAGACGGCGATCTTCGGCGCACTCACGGACGAGCGGCGCGCCAAGCTTCTGGCCAACGTGCCGATGGCCCGCATGGTTCGTCCTGAAGAGGTCGCGGAGCTGGCCTACTGGCTGGCCTCGCCGGGCTGTTCCTTCTCGACCGGCGCGGTCTTCGACATTTCCGGCGGCCGGGCGACGTATTGAGGAAACTTTTGGTCGTTCGTTCTTAGGCGCTCTCGGACATTGCCGAGGGCTTGGCGGCTTGTAACCAAGCCGCGGCCTGACGCTTAACAGCTAAGCAGAGCGTCGCTCAGCTTAGCGACCCTCGCGCCACCAGGCGCTGGCGATGGCCATCAGGAAGGCGAGCGCCACCAGGATGCCGGGCAGCAGCGGGAGCTGGTTGATGCCGGCGACGGTGTAGCCTTCGTTGCGGCGCAGGCCGATCCAGTCCGAGCCGCCGGCGGCGCGGCCGGGGCGGACGGTGCGGATGTCGGGGTCCGATTGGTCGGCCAGCCACATCAGGGCGCCACCCGTGCCGTCGACCAGCGGCTTCAGCTTCGCGTCGGTGGCGCGCACGTCGGAGAATTCCAGCGGGTCGGGGCTGCCGACGGCGGCGACGGTGCGGAGCGTGCCGTCATCGAAGCGATAGAGGCCCGGCTTGTCGACGTCGACCACGGCGAGGCCGAGGCCCGGCGCGGTCTGGCGCAGGTCGAGGGTGCGCGTGGCGCCGCCCGGCGAGGTCATGGTGACCTGCGGGAAGGTGGCGGCCAGCGTGCGGCGCGTGATCTCGATGCGGCCGCCGACGGCGGTGGCGCGCAGCGCTTCTTCTTCGAGATCCGGCTCCTTCATCAGCCAGTGCGCGACGCGGCGCACCAGCTCGGGCTGTGGCCCGCCGCCGTCGATACCGCGATTCCACAGCCACAGGTGATCGGACAGGAGCTGCGCCACGCGGCCTTCGCCGACGCGGTCGAGGATCACCAGCGGCTTCTCCTCGGCGCCGGCCAGCACGGCGTTGCCGCGTTCGGTGCGCGAGGTGACCAGGCGGAACCAGCGGCCCCATTCGGGTTCTTTGTTCGGGTCGCCGGCCTGCGGCAGGTTCGCCGTCACCGGATGACGCTGACCGATCTCGGTGACCTTGGGCTTGAAGCCGGTCTCGACCACGTCGCCGGTCGGCGCGCCGGGCAGGATGGCGCCGAGCGGCGTGCGATAGAGCGAGCGCTGCGTCGCGAACACCGGGCCGACCGAAACGAGCAGCGCGCCGCCGCCCTTCACGTATTCGGTGATGTTGCGGAAATAATCGCGCGTGATCAGGTTTCCCGACTCGTAGCGGTCGAAGATGATCAGGTCGAATTCCTTCAGCTTCTGCTCGAACAGCTCGCGCATCGGGAAGACGATCAGCGAGAGTTCGCGCACCGGGGTGAAGTCGTCCTTCTGCGGCGTGCGCAGGATGGTGAAGTGCACGAGGTCGACCGCGGGATCGCTCTTCAGCAGGTTCCGCCACGCCCGCTCGCCCTGATAGGGCTCGCCCGAGACCAGCAGCACGCGCAGACGGTCGCGCACGCCGTTGATGGTGAAGAGCGCACGGTTGTTGTCGAGCGTGAGCTCGCTGGTGCCGGGGCCGACTTCCAGTTCGACGACGTTGGCGCCCGGATTGCCGACGGTGATCGGCAGCTCGACCGAGCGGCCGACGGGGACATCGATGCGCTTCACGACCTCGCCGCCCACCGACAGCGTGACCGGCGCGGTACCGCCCGCGGGATCCTCGATCCGGAACTTGGCGGTCACCTCGCGGCCGACGACGCCGAAGCGCGGCGACTGCTCGAGGACGATCAGCCGGTCGCGCTCGTTCTTCTTGCCGGCGATCAGCGCATGCACGGGCGCGCCACCCAGCTCCGGCGGCACGCCGGCCGGCACGTCATGGACCTGGCCGTCGCTCAGCAGGACCACGCCGGCGAGCCGTTCCTGCGGGATCTCGATCAGCGCCGAGCGCATCGCGTCGATCAGGCGCGTGCCGCCCGGACGTTCGCTGCCCAGCTGGATCTGCGACGGCGGCAGCACCACCTCGCGCACTTCGAGCCCGTCCTGCTGGCCGAGCTTGCGCTTCAGTGTCTCGCGCGCGGTCTGGACCTGCTGGCGCCGCTCGCCGATCGCCATGGAATCGCTGTCGTCGACGACCACCAGCGCCACGTCGGCGATGGGCTTGCGCTGCTCCTCGATCAGCGAGGGATTGGCCAGCGCCGCCAGCACGACGACGAGCGAACCCATCCGCCAGATCGTGCCGCGCGCGCGCGCGCGCAGGCCGAGCAGGACCAGCACGAGGCCGATGGCGCCCAGCACGGCCAGTACCGTCCAGGGCAGCAGCGGATCGAAGGCGACCGAGACGGCCGATGTCATGTTCATCGCCTCAACCTCTGCATGATGTCCTGCAGGTGAACCTGGTCGTCCTTGTAGTTGCCGGTCAGCGCGTACATCACGAGGTTGACGCCGAAACGATAGGACATCTCGCGCTGGGTCTCGCCGCCCGGCGTCACCGGCAGCAGGCCGCGGCCGCGCTGGTCGGCGGCCCAGGCACCGGCATAGTCGTTGGACCCGATCAGGATGGTCGTCACGCCGTCATTGACGCGACCGTTCCCCGACTCGATCCAGAGCTTTCCGCCCTGCCAGCGGCCCGGCATGTCCGAGAGGAGATAGAAGGCCTTGCCGAGCACGTGGTTCGGCGGCATGGCGACCAGCGGCGGCGTCTCGACCCCGGCCAGCAGGCGCTTGAGGTCGGGGTTTCCGCCGGCCGGCCGGTCGAAGCTCATCTGCTGGTCGCGCGTGTCGATGAAGATGATGCCGCCGGTCCGCAGGTAACGGTCGAGCGCGGCCTGGGCGCGTGGCGACAAAGCCGGCTGCGTCGAGGTCACGGGCCAGTAGATCAGCGGATAGAGCCGCGGCTCGTCGCGCTCGAGGTCGAGGCCGACCGGATCGGCGGGCTCGACCGAGGTGCGGCTGCGCAGGATCTCGCTCAGCCCTTCGAGGCCGGCCTTGCTGATATCGTCGACTTCCTTGTCGCCGGTGATGATGTAGGCGAGGCGGATATCGAGCGAGCCCTTGAGCGCCTGCTCGTCGGTGAGTGGCGGCGGGCCGGGCTTGGCCGGCGGCGTTGCCGCGGTGCCGGGGCGCTGGGGCGCTGCCGGCGGCTGCTGCGCCTGGGCGTCGGGCGATCCCGTGAAGACGAGAGCGGCGAGGAACAGCGCCGCCGGAGCCGCGCGTCCCAAGCGGATCGCCTTCGGCAGCAGGCCGCGCAGCCACAGCGAGATCAGCAGGTCGGCCAGCAGCAGCACGAGGGCGGCCAGCAGGAACCATTTCGACAGGTCGGTCTCGCCGGCCTCGGAGAGCCGGTCCGACGCCACGCCGCTCGGCAGCACCAGCGGCTTGGGCGCGGCGATCCGACCGCCGATGTTGAAGGCCACCTGGGCATTCTCGTCGCCGTAGAGGCCCGGCGGCGAGGCGGGCCTGGGCTGGAAGGTCTCGGCGGCATCGGCCGGCAGGATCTGGATGCCGGCGGGTGGCGCGCCGAGGCGGCCGAAGCCGTCGAGCGTGCGCCACGGCTTCAGCGCCTTGTTGACGCCGTCGCCGGCGACTCCGCGCGAGAGGGTGACCAGGCGTTGCAGCATGTTCACGAAGAGACCCGACAGCGACAGGTTGCTCCAGCCGGTGTTCGCGGTGGTGTGGATCAGCACGAGATAACCCTGCCCGCGCTTCTCGGCGGTGACCAGCGGCGTGCCGTCGGCGAGACGGGCCCAGGTCTTGTCGGCGAGATCGGGCGTCGGCTCGGCCAGCACCTGCTGGGAGATACGCACGTCCTTCGGGATCGGGATTCCAAGGAAGGGGCTGTTGGGCGGGAACTCGGCCAGCGCGCTGGGCTGGCCCCAGCTCATGATGCCGCCCAGCGCGCGGTCGCCCAGGCGCAGCTTGGTCGGCACGAGCGTGTCGGCGCCGGCGGCGAGGTTGGGACCGGCAAAGCGCACGGCAATGCCGCCGCGCTCGATCCACTTCGAGATCTCCTCGCGGTCGTTGGCCGACGGGGCGGAGCCGTCGGGGATCAGCAGCACGGCGGTGTTGCGCGTCAGCACCGATTCGCGATCGCCGATGCTCAGGCTCACATAGGGATCGAGCGCGCGCTCGAGGAAGTAAATCTCCTGCAGCAGCGGCTGGTTGCCGGCCGTGGCGCGCTCGCCCAGGATCGCCACGGGACGGCGGCGATGGCGCTCGTCGAGCAGGATCGTGCTGCCGGCGCCGCCCTGCGCCTCGATGTCGAGGCGGGCCATGCGGTTGCGCAGTTCGGCCGGGATGGACAGCATGCCTTCGCCCTGGGTGGCGGTCGCGGCGAAGTCGAGATCGATGCGGGCGACCACGCGGCCCTGTTCGTCCGAGGCCTGGACCGCGGCCTTGCGCGGACCGTCGGCGACGGGACGCAGCGCCCGCACCTTGAGGTCGCGGCCCTCGGCGGCCGGCGGCAGAAGCAGCAACGGCGTCGTCGCCTGATCGGGCAGCAGCACCTGCAGCCCGTCGAAGCGGCGCAGGCGCTCGGCGAGGCGGGTCGCGCCCTCGTCTTCGAGCCCGTCGCTCAGCCAGACGGCATAGGCGCCGGCGTCGACCTGCATCTGGTCGATGGCGGTCGCCGCCGCGGCGCGATCGGTCGGCCAGGGCTTGGGGCGGAAGGCGCGGAGCAGGGTGCGCGCCTCGTCGGGACGCATGGCGCCGCGGCGCACGGCGGGCGCATCGAGCGGCGCCGGCGCGGTGCCCAGCAGCACGACCGGGCGATTGGCACGTTCGGCGCGCTGGATCAGGCGCTCGGCATGGGCGGTCCGCGTCGCCCAGCCCGGGGCGCTCGACCAGCCATCGTCGATCACCAGCAGAAGCGGGCCGCGACCCGGCAGGTCCGCCTGCGGGTTCAGCAGCGGCCGGGCGACCGCCAGGATCAGCGCCGTCGCCAGCAGCAGCCGCAGCAGCAGCAGCCACCACGGCATCTTCATCGGCGTCTGCTCGGGCGGCTCCAGCCCGACCAGCAGCCGGATCGCCGGGAAGCGCACGAGCTTGGGCAGCGGCGGGATCAGCCGCAGCAGGAAATAGATCGCCGGCAGGGCCACCAGCAGGGCCAGCATGCCGGGGGCCGCGAAGGCGAACGCGCCGAGACTCAGCATGTCATCAGGCCGCGTTCAGCCGGCCGAGATTGGCCATGGCGAGATAGAGCGACAGAAGCACGGTCTGCGGCGAGCGATCGGTGCGATGCAGATGCACCGTCCAGTTGGCCGGCCGCGTCAGGCGCTGCAGGCCTTCCTTCTGCGCGGCGAGGCGGGCGCCATAGGCGGCCCGCACGGCTTCGACGCGACGCACCGTGTGCTGGCCTTCGGATTCGAGGCCCTCGAACTTCACATGGCCGTCGAACGGCAGCTCTTCCTCGGCGGGATCGAGCACCTGCACGAGATGGCCGCGCACGCCGACGCTGGCATAGTAGCGGATGATTTCCTCGATCTTCTCCAGCGGATCGAGCCAGTCGGACACGAGAACGACCGTGCCGTGAGCCGGCAGCGGCACCATCGGCGGCAGGCTGGCGGGCGTACGGTTCGTGTCGCGGCTCTCGTCCAGCAGCGTCTCGGCAACGCGCCGGACGGCCACGCGGCCGGAAGCGGGCCGCATGCCGCCGCCCAAGACGGCGACGCGCTCCCCGGCATCGGCCAGCAGGCTGGCCACCGCGAGGGTGATCAGCTCGGCGCGCAGCGCCTTGGTGTCGGCGTTCTTGAGCGAGGCGTATTGCATGGAAGGGGAGGCGTCGCGCCACAGCCAGATGCTGGCCGCCGCCTCCCACTCGGTCTCGCGTACGAACAGGTGGCGGCTGCGCGCGCTCTGGCGCCAGTCGATCTGGCTCGCACTGTCGCCGTCGCGATAGGGCCGGTACTGCCAGAACGCATCGCCCTGGCCGACGCGGCGCCGGCCGTGCACACCCTGGATGACGGTCGCGGCCACGCGATCGGCGGCCACCATCAGGGCGGGCAGCGTGCCGGCGAGTTCGAGCGATCGATGAAGGGTTGAAGGCGCAGCCATGAACACCCGCAGTGCAATGCCTAGGCCAGACGATTACCCAAGGCGGGCGCACATCTGGGCGATGACGGACTCGACGGTTACGCCTTCGGCGCGGGCAGAGAAGTTGACGGCCATGCGGTGACGCAGGATCGGACCGGCCAGCGCCACGACATCGTCAACCGACGGCGCGAGGCGGCCCTGGATGATCGCCCGGGCGCGGCAGGCCAGCATGAAGGCCTGGCTGGCGCGCGGGCCGGGGCCCCAGGCGACGCGCTGGCGCACGACGTCGAGGTCGGTGTGCTCGGGGCGGCCGGCGCGGACCAGCTTCAGGATGGCGTCGACCACGCTCTCGCCGATCGGCAGGCGGCGAACCAGCCCCTGAGCGGCGATCAGGTCGCCCGGCGACAGGGCCTGGGCGGCCGTCGCCTGCTCGGCGCCGGTGGTGCCGATCATGATCTGGCGCTCGGCCTCCTCATCGGGATAGCCGACGTCGATCTGCAACAGAAAGCGGTCGAGCTGCGCTTCGGGCAGTGGATAGGTGCCTTCCTGCTCCAGCGGGTTCTGCGTCGCCAGCACATGGAACGGCGTCGGCAGGTCGTAGCGCTTGCCGGCCACCGTCACATGCCGCTCCTGCATCGACTGCAGCAGCGCCGACTGGGTGCGCGGGCTGGCGCGGTTGATTTCGTCGGCCATCAGCAGCTGGGCGAAGACCGGACCCTGCAGGAAGCGGAAGGAGCGGCGGCCGCCTTCGCCTTCCTCGAGGATCTCCGAGCCCAGGATGTCGGCCGGCATCAGGTCGGGCGTGAACTGGATTCGCTTGGATTCCATGCCGAGCACAACGCCCAGCGTGTCGACCAGCTTGGTCTTGGCGAGACCCGGAACGCCGATCAGCAGAAGATGGCCGCCCGACAGGAGAGCAACCAGCGTTTGATCGATCACGTCCTGCTGGCCATATATGACCTTGCCGATGGAGGTACGGGCGGCGCGAAGTTGCCCGCCCAGCCTCTCGATGTCGGCGAGGGCGGCCTGCGCGTCGGCGTCGGTAGCAGTCGATGTATCGGGGGCCACCAGGGCGCTCCTGTCGTCGAGGGAATATGTTTGAGGGAAGCCCAGAATTGAGGCCGGAACAAGGGCATGAGGGTTGACGAAATTGTGCGGCGGGTGGCCGAGCGCAGCAGGCGTTTGGCATCCGGATTGCCCGTGGCGTCGCCGCCGATCGGCAGCGACTTCTCACTGAACGGTGTCGGGGCGATGCCCGAAGTGTGGCGTCCTGCGTCCGTGCTCATCCCTTTGATCAAGCGCGAGACGGGAATCACGGTCCTGCTGACCCAGCGGACCGAGGATATGCCCAGTCACGCGGGCCAGATCGCCTTTCCCGGCGGTCGCCGGCAGGTCGAGGACATAGACGCGACGGCAACGGCGCTGCGCGAAACCGAGGAAGAGGTCGGCCTCACCCGCGACTTCATCGACGTCGTCGGGACGATCGACCTCTACCGGACGGGCACGGGCTATCAGATCACGCCGATCGTCGGCATCGTCACACCCGGCTTCACGATGCGTGCAGATCCGCGCGAGGTCGCCGATGTCTTCGAGGTGCCGCTCGACCATTTCCTCGACGAACGCAATCACCGCATCGACAGCCGGGTCTGGCAGGGCCGCGAACGGCGCTACTACGCCATGCCCTACGGAGAGCGCTACATCTGGGGCGCCACGGCGGGTATGCTGAAAAACCTCCACTTCATCCTGACCACAAGCGCCTGACGCAGGCCGGGAGTTTTCATGCGGGTCGTCCTCCTCATCCTCGTCCTCGTCCTGGCGCCGTTCGGCGCCTTCTTCCTCTGGGCGTGGGCGGTGAAGATCAAACAGGAGCGCAAGATCGCGGGCACGTTGCCGTCGTGGCAGGACATGCCGATGACGTGGCTCGGTATTGCTGGTTTCGCCTGCGCCATCGCGGGCTTCTTCGTGATGTTCTTCACCCAGGATCAGGGCTACGGCGGCCTCTTCGCATCATGAAGCCTGCCGGCCGTCTCGACGTGGTGCCGTGGTCGAACGACACGGCGGTCCGCACCCTGTTCGACGTGCTGGGCGGGTCCGGCATCGCTGCGCGCTTCGTCGGCGGCTGGGTGCGCGATGCCGTGCGCGGGGCACCGCTCAGCAACGAACCCGATCTCGCCGTCGACAAGCCGCCCGAGACCGTGATGCTCGCCCTCAAGGCGGCCCGCATCAAGGTCGTGCCGACCGGCTTGAAGCACGGCACCGTGACGGCGGTGATCGCCGGCGCGCCCTACGAACTCACGACCCTGCGCCGCGACGTCGAGACGGATGGCCGGCATGCCGTGGTGGCCTTCACCGACGACTGGCTGGAGGATGCCAGCCGCCGCGACTTCACCTTCAACGCGCTCTACGCCGATCTCGACGGAACGATCTATGACCCGTTCGACGGCCGGACCGACCTCGCCGACGGGCGCGTGCGCTTCATCGGCGATCCTGACCTGCGCATTGCCGAGGACCGGCTGCGCATCCTGCGCTTCTTCCGTTTCCATACCTGGTATGGCCGTCCGCCCTTCGATTCGGTGGGCTTCGAAGCCTGCCGCCGCAATGCCGGCAGCCTGCGCGGCCTGTCGGGCGAGCGCGTGCGCAAGGAACTGCTGCGCCTGCTGCAGGCACCGGCGCCGGCCGACACGGTGGCCGCGATGCGCGAAGCCGCCATCCTCGATCACTGGCTGCCCGAATGCGACGGCGCGGCGCGGCTGCGCGCGTTGATTGCGCGCGAAGACAGGCCCGACCCGCTTCGTCGCCTGGCGTCGATCCTCGGGGCGGAGGCCGATGCCACGGTGATCGGCAAGCGCCTGAAGCTCTCGACCCAGGAATCGCTGCGGCTCGATGTCATGCTGGCGGCCGATCCCGTCATCGACGTGGCGGGCGGCGCGACGGCGTGGCGTGCGCAGATCTATGCGCTGGGCGGCAATCTCTACGCCGACCGGCTGCTGCTGGCGGTCGATGCGCCGGGCGACTGGCGGGCGGCGCTCGCCATGGCGCGCGACTGGACGCCGCCCGAGCTGCCGGTGAGCGGCGGCGATGCCCTGAAGCTCGGCCTCAAGCCGGGGCCGAAGGTCGGCGCGTTGATCGAGGCGGTCGAACGCTGGTGGATCGACGGCGACTTCACCGCCGATCGTGCGGGCTGCCTCGCCGAACTGGAGCGACTCGTGAGAGCGCAGCCATGATCCGTCCCGGCGTCACCTTCGCGCTGTGGCTGGCGATCGCGACCCTCGTCGTGCTGAACGATTTCGTGGGCGACACCTGGATCGCGGCCACACTCTCGGTGCGGGCGGTCGAATGGTACAAGGCGCTGGTGCCGATGCCCTACGTCGTGATGATGGCGATCTTCCACGCGCGGCGCACGATCGGCCGCCAGTGGTTCGAAGCGGCCCTGCTGGCGGCGCTGCTGTGGCCGAGTTCGACGGCGCTCGTCGACTTCCTCTATGCGCGCGTGGCCTATGAGGACGGAGCCGAAGCCTTCCTCGACCGGTTCGGAATCTGGTGGGGCGCGCCCTATCCGCTGCTGGTGCTGGTCCTGTTCGCATCGCCCTTGCTGGCGGGTTGGGCGCTGGCCCGGCATCGATGAGCCCAGGATGAGCCCACGATGAGTATCGTCTCGCGGCTGTGCATCTCCGGCTACCGCTCGCTGCGGGACGTCCGGCTGGAGATCGAGCCGCTCACGGTCGTCACCGGCGCCAACGGCAGCGGCAAGTCGAGCCTCTATCGCGCCCTGCGGCTGCTGGCCGATGTCGCGCAGGGGCGGATCATCCAGTCGCTGGCGCTCGAAGGCGGTATCTCCTCGGTGCTGTGGGCGGGGCCGGAGCAGTTCTCGCGCGGCATGAAGCGCGGCGAGCAGCCGGTCCAGGGCACGGTGCGCAAGTCGACGATCAGCCTGAAGCTGGGCTTTGCCTCGGAGTCCTACGGCTACGCGATCGATCTCGGCCTGCCGGTTCCCGGCGGCCTGTTCGGCCGCGATCCGGTGATCAAGACCGAGACTTTGTGGACCGGGCTCGTCCTGCAGCGCGCCAACGCCTTCGCCGAACGGCACGGCCCCTCGGTCACGCTGCGCGATCTCAACGGCGAGCGCCGACAGGCCTATACGCGGCTGCAGCCGTTCGACAGCATGCTGACCCATTGCGCCAACCCCGAGGATGGCGCGGAGCTTCTGGCGATGCGCGAGCAATTGCGCGACTGGCGGTTCTACGATCACTTCCGCACGGATAGCGACGCGCCGGCGCGCCGGCGCCAGGTCGGCACGCGCACGCCAGTCCTTGCAGGCGATGGCGCCGATCTGGCGGCGGCCATCGCCACGATCCAGGAGATCGGCAGCGAGGGGCAGCTCGAGGCGGCGGTCGCCGACGCCTTTCCGGGCGCGGCGGTCGATGTCGCCGTGAGCGACGGCTATTTCGAGGTCGAGATGCGCCAGCGCGGGCTGCTGCGGCCGCTGAAAGCCACCGAACTGTCGGATGGAACGCTGCGTTACCTGCTGCTGGCGGCGGCGCTGCTGTCGCCGCGGCCGCCGTCGCTGATGATCCTGAACGAGCCCGAAACCAGCCTCCATCCCGACCTGCTGGCGCCGCTCGCCCGGCTGATCGCCGACGCGGCCAAGCGATCGCAGATCATCGTAGTCTCGCACGCCGAGCGCCTCGTCTCAGCGCTCACCCAGGCGGGCGGGCGCCGGATCACGCTGGCGAAGGAACTGGGCGAGACTGTTGCCCAGGACGAAGACCGGCCGATGTGGAACTGGCCGGCGCGCTAAGAAATCCCGGCGTCCCGACCGAAGCGTCCCCTCGGAAGCCCTCGGGGCTGGCTCCGTCGCATCCTCGATATGGGTTTTTCAAAAGGACTGGCGAGTAGCCAGGCCGTCAAGGGGCGCCGCGGCACCGGATTCAGGGGGTGCGACTCTCATTTCGAATGTTTCATTTATTTCGTTTATTTCGTTTATTTGCCCCGCCACCCGCTCGATTCGACGGCCTGTCAGGGCCAGCGCACCTCGGGGGGTAGGGACATCAGGATCGCCTCGACATTGCCGCCGGTCATCAGGCCGAAGCGCGTGCCGCGATCGTGCAGCAGGTTGAACTCGACGTAGCGGCCGCGCCGCGCGAGCTGATGGGCGCGCTCGGCCTCGGTCCACGGCTCGTTCATGTGACGCCGCACCAGCTTGGGATAGATGTCGAGGAAGGTCTCGCCGACGGCGCGCGTGAAGGCGAAGTCGCGGGCATGGTCGCCGCTGTCGAGATAGTCGTAGAAGATGCCGCCGATGCCGCGCGGTTCGCCGCGATGGGGCAGGTAGAAGTATTCGTCGCACCATTCCTTGAAGTTCGGATGGTAGGCGGGATCGTGCGCGTCGCAGGTCGCGCGGAAGGCGGCGTGGAAATCCTGTGTATCGGGCTCGTGCGGCACCATCGGCGTCAGGTCGGCGCCGCCGCCGAACCAGCTGCGCGTCGTCACGATGTAGCGCGTGTTCATGTGCACCGCCGGCACCTTGGGCGACTGCATGTGCGCCACCAGCGAGATGCCGGCCGCGAAGAAGCGCGGGTCCTGCTGGGCGCCGGGAATCTGGCTGCGGAACTCGGGGCTGAACTCGCCGAACACCGTCGAGATGTTGACGCCGACCTTCTCGAACACGCGGCCGCGCATCAACGACATGGTGCCGCCGCCGTGATCCTCGCCGTTGGGACCTTTCTCGCGTTCCCAGCTCTTGCGCTCGAAGCGGCCGGGCGCCTTGTCGCGATGCGTTCCCTGCAGCTCGTCCTCGAGGCTTTCGAAGGCGGCGCAGATCCGGTCGCGGAGGCCCGCGAACCAGGTCGCGGCCTCTGCTTTCTGGCGGACGATGGTCGCCTCGTCGGGCAGGGGCGAGGGGCCGTTGGGGCCGGTGGCGGTGCGGGCGGGCTTGGCGGTCATGCGAGCTTTTCGAATCCCGAAGTCTGGCGAAGGGCCTCGCTCAATACCATCGCCGCGGCCAGGGCGACATTGAGCGACCTTGCCCCGGGCTGGAGCGGGATGCGGACCCGGGCGTCGGCCGCCTCGTGGACATCGGGCGGGACGCCCGCACTCTCCCGGCCCAGCAGCAGGATGTCGTCCGCCTGAAACCTGGCGTCCGGCAGGCGCTCGGCCCCCGCCGTGGTCAGCAGAACCAGCCGTCCGGGCGGCCGGTCCCGGCAGAAGGCGGCCCAGGAAGCGTGCCGGACGAGGGTGGCGAGGTCGTAGTAGTCCATGGCCGCCCGGCGGATTCGCTTGTCGTCCACCGGAAAACCGCAGGGCTCGATGACGTCCAGGGGCACGCCGAGGCCGGCCGACAGGCGGATGAAAGCCCCAAGATTTTGAGGGATATCGGGCTGAAACAGCGCCAGGCGCATGAACTCTCCATTCCGGTCCGCGTCGCGGAAGGCTCTTTATGCGGCACGCTGTCACAGAATGCCGCGCATCGGGCCTGCGACCAACAGAGCCTTGAAACAAAAGGGGCTTTCCCGGCTATATACCCGCCAATCTCCTCGGGGGGACGGAAGAGAGTAATCATGGCTGCTTCAAGCACATCGGCACACGGACACGGCGACCCGACTCGGCGCGACTTCCTGATGGTCGCGACGGGCGCTCTTGGCGCCGTCGGCGCCGCGGCCGTCGCGTGGCCCTTCATCAACAATCTCAACCCCGCCGCGGACACGCTGGCTTTGTCGACCGTCGAGGTGAACGTCACGCCGATCGCGGTCGGCCAGGCGGTCACCGTGAAGTGGCGCGGCAAGCCGGTGTTCATCCGGCACCGTACCGAGGCCGAGATCAAGGAAGCCGAGGCGGTGCCGATGGCGCAGCTCCCGGATCCGCAGACCGACAATGCGCGTGTCACCGACACCGCCAAGAAGGTCCGGCCCGAGTGGCTGATCATGATCGGCGTCTGCACCCATCTGGGCTGCGTGCCGCTCGGCAACAAGCCGGGCGACCCCAAGGGTGAGTTCGGCGGCTGGTTCTGCCCCTGCCACGGCTCGAGCTACGACACGTCGGGCCGCATCCGCAAAGGACCGGCGCCGAAGAACCTCGTGGTTCCGGACTACCTGTTCACTTCCGACTCGCTCGTTCGCATCGGCTGATCGACCCAGGTCGTCCGCCTCAGATCTCGCTGGAGTTCCAGAATGGCCTCGTCACACGGCACGCCGCCGGTCTTCAATAACAAGGTGATCGCCTGGGTCGATCACCGCCTGCCGATCTTCTCGTATATCGAGAAGGAATATCACACGTTCCCGACGCCACGGAATTTCAACTATTTCTGGAACTTCGGCGCGATCGCCACGGTGATGCTGGTCCTCATGATCGCCACCGGCATCGTGCTCGCGACCAACTACACGCCGCACGTGCTGATGGCCTTCGACGCCGTCGAGCGCATCGACCGTGACGTGCCGCAGGGCTGGCTGATCCGCGACCTGCACATGAACGGCGCGTCGTTCTTCTTCATCGCCGTCTATATCCACATCTTCCGCGGCATGTATTACGGCTCCTACAAGGCGCCGCGCGAACTGCTGTGGATCCTGGGCGTGGTCATCTTCCTGCTGATGATGGCGACGGCCTTCATGGGCTACGTGCTGCCGTGGGGCCAGATGAGCTTTTGGGGCGCCACCGTCATCACCAACCTGTTCTCGGCCATCCCCATCGTCGGCGAATCGATCGTCACCTGGCTGTGGGGCGGCTTCGCCGTCGACAACCCGACGCTCAACCGCTTCTTCGCGCTGCACTACCTGCTGCCGTTCATCATCGTGGCGGTCGTGGCGCTGCATGTGGTGGCGCTGCACATCCACGGCTCGAACAACCCGACCGGCATCGACCCGAAGGGCCCACAGGACACCGTCCCGTTCCATCCGTACTACACGATGAAGGACGGCTTCGGCGTGGTCTGCTTCCTGATCGTCTTCTCGGTGTTCGTCTTCTTCGCGCCGGACTACATGGGCCATCCCGACAACTACATCCCGGCCAATCCGATGGTCACGCCCGCGCACATCGTGCCGGAATGGTACTTCCTGCCGTTCTACGCGATCCTGCGCGCCATCCCCGACAAGCTGGGCGGCGTGCTGGCGATGTTCGGCGCCATCGCGGTGCTGTTCATCCTGCCGTGGCTCGACACCTCGCGCGTCCGGTCCTGCACGTTCCGGCCGATCTACAAGTGGTTCATGCTGTTCCTGGTGGTCGATGTGATCGTCCTGGGCATCTGCGGTTCCAAGCCGCCGGAAGGCTTCTGGGTGCCGCTGTCGCAGCTCGCGACCCTGTACTACTTCGCTCACTTCCTCGTCCTGCTGCCGATCCTGGGCAAGATCGAACGGCCGTTGCCATTGCCTGCCAGCATCGCCGACTCGGTGCTCAAGAAGAAGGCGGTCTAAGAGCCATGCGCAAGCCTTTCGCCCGCAATCTCCTGGTCTCCGGCGCCATCGCGCTGGCGGCCCTCGCCACCGGCACCGTCGCCATCGCGGCCGGCGGGACCGAGCATCCGCCGCACCGGCACTGGCACTTCCAGGGCCCGTTCGGCACCTACGATCGTGCCGCCGCCCAGCGTGGCTTCCAGGTCTACCAGGAAGTCTGCGCGGCCTGCCATTCGCTGTCGCTGATGTCCTATCGCAACCTGACCGACCTCGGCCTGACCGAGAACCAGGTGAAGGGTCTGATCAAGGACATCTCCGTCTCCGATCTGAACGACGAAGGCGCGCCGGCCGACCGTCCGGCCCGCCCGTCCGACCGCTTCAAGAAGCCGTTCCCCAATGAGGCCGCCGCGGCCGCCGCCAACAACGGCAAGGCCCCGCCCGACCTCAGCGTCATCGTCAAGGCGCGCGAGTTCGGTCCCGACTACATCTACGGAATCCTCACGGGTTACGTGCCGTACGACAAGCTGACGCCCGAGCAGATCAAGGAGTTCGACGTCAAGAAGGACGACAACTTCAACAAGTACTTCCCGGGCCACAAGATCGCCATGGCGCCGCCGCTGGCGGATGACAAGGTGACCTTCGCCGACGGCACCAAGGCCACGCTCGACCAGGAAGCCGCCGACGTGACCGAGTTCCTCGCCTGGGCTTCCGAGCCGCACATGGAAGACCGCAAGCGCACCGGCGTTCGCGTCATCCTGTTCCTGATCGCTCTTGCGGGCCTGATGTACGCCGTGAAGCGCATGGTGTGGGCCGACAAGCACTGACGCTTAGGGCGTTAGTGCCGCTTGGCGCTAACGCCTGAGGCGACGTTCGATCGCTTCGGCGCGCTCGATCAGCCGGCGGGCGCGAACGATCACCGGGATGTCGATCATCTTGCCGTCCACCGAGAACGAGCCGCGGCCCTCAGCCGCGGCTTTTTCGTCGGCCGCGATCAGCTTCCGCGCGTAGGCCACTTCATCGGCCGTCGGCGTGAAGGCCTCGTTCAGCGTTGCGACAAGGCCGGGATGGATGCAGGTCCCGCCCGAGAAGCCGAAGCGGCGCGCCCGCTCGGCGCTCTTCCTGTAGGCGGTCGGATCGGAATAGTCCGCGACCGTCCCCAGAATGCCGATCACCGGCACGCCCTGCGCCTGGGCCGCGAAGGCGACCATGCGCTTGGGCAGTTCGAGCGTCTCGTCGCCCGGCACCGAGCCGGTCTCCAGCGCGAAATCCTCGCCGCCCAGCATCATGGCGATGACGCGGGGCCCGCGCTCGGCGATGTCGTTCAGCTCGGTCAGTGCGCGCGGATGCTCGATCATGGCGGCGAAGCCGACGCTGCCCACGGGCATGCCGCGCTCGCGCTCGAGCTCGCTCACCACCTCGTCGAGCAGGCGCAGGTGTTGCACGCCCTCGGTCTTGGTGACGAACAGCGCCGAGAGGCCGGGCCGGACCGCCGCCTCGATGTCGGGGATCGCCAGCCGCAGAGGGCGGTTGATGCGCACCGCGACGTCGGCGCCGCCGCGCGCCACCTTCTTCATCGTTTCCGGCAGCATCGCCCGCGCTTCCGGTTTCTGCGCCGGCTGCACGCTGTCCTCGAGATCGACCAGCACGCAATCGGCGCCGCGCTCGTGCGCCTTGTCGATGAACTTCGGGACGTTGCCGGGAACGTAGAGGATCGAGCGCCAGACGGGCGGAACGGGCCGGTTCACTTCTTTTTCTTCCCCACGGTCTTGCCGTCCGAGATCGCGCCCGACGCGCAGAGCCTGTCGTACTCCTCCGCGCCCAGCATCGGCTTCAGCAGCGCCTCGTTGTGCTCACCCACCGTGGGCGCCGCGCTCTTCAGCGCGCCCGGCGTGCCGGACATGCGCGGCACGATCGGATGGGTCGGCAGCTCGCCCATGTCCGCATCCTCGATCTCGATCAGCGATTCGCGCTCCAGCACATAGTCGTCCTGCACGATCTGCGAGATGTCGTAGACCGGGCCGATGGTGACGCCGGCCTCGTCGAAATAGCGCAGGTTCTCGTCGAGATCGCGGGCACCCACGAACTCGCCGATGATGCGGTCGAGTTCGAGCCCGTTGCGCACCCGCTCGATGTTGGTCGCGAAGCGCGGATCCTCCTTCAGTTCCGGCCGGCCGATCTTGTCCAGTACGCGCATCGCCATGCCCTGCGTCGAGGCCGACAGGCACACCCAACTGCCGTCCTTGGTCTGGTAGACGTTGCGCGGCGCCGCGTTGGTCGAGCGGCTGCCGGTGCGCACCTTCACCTCGCCGGTCAGCCTGTGGTTGGCCGCCTGCGGTCCCAGCATCGAGAACAACGGATCGAACAGCGGCAGGTCGAGGACCTGGCCCTTGCCGCCGTTCATCTCGACCTCGCGCAGCGCCACCATCACGGCGCCGTAGCCGTTGAGGGCGGCCATGCAGTCGGCGAGATACATCGGCGGCAGGACCGGCTCGCGATCGGCGAAGCCGTTCATCGAGGCGAAACCGCTATAGCCCTCGATCAGCGTGCCGAAGCCCGGCTTGTGGCGATAGCGTCCGTCCTGGCCCCAGCCGGAGATGCGCAGGATCACCAGCTTCGGATTGATCGCGTGCAGCTCGGCCGGCGAGAGGCCCATGTCCTCCATGACGCCCGGCCGGAAGCTCTCGACCAGGATGGCGGCGGTCTTCGCCAGTTCGCGCACAATGGTGCGGCCGGCGTCGGAGCGCAGGTCGAGGGCGACACTCTTCTTGTTGCGGCTGTAGACCTTCCAGGCGGTTTCGACGCCCTTCACCCGCCACGAGCGCAACGTGTCGCCCTCGGGCGGCTCGATCTTGATGACCTCGGCGCCGAAGTCGGCAAGCTGAAGCGTCAGGACGTTGCCGGCGACGAGTCGCGACAGGTCGACGACGCGGACCCCGTTCAGGGGGCCGCGGGCGCCGGGAGTGAAGGATTTCTTGGCGGGACGTTTGGCGGGCATTTTTCAACGAAAATCCTGTCATCCCGAGCGCCGCGAGCGATCCCTGGCAGCGCCTCGAAAGGTCCCTCGCTCACGCTCGGGATGACAATGGTGGTGGGAACGGCGTCGTGCGTCAGCCGACGTGCTTGGCCATGAATTCCAGCGTGCGCTCCATCGCCTTCTTCGAGGCGGCCGCGTCGTAGCTGCCGCGCTCGTCGCAATGGAAGCCGTGGTCGGCGGGATAGTCGTAGATCGTGACGCCCGGATGCAGCTCGCGCAGCTCGTTCACGTGCGCCATCGGGATGTGCATGTCCTTGTCACCGAAATGCATGATCGTCGGCACGCCGGGCTTCTCGTCCCGGGCGCCGTAGATGCCGCCGCCATAATAGGCGATGGCGGCGTCGGGCTTGAGGCGCGTCGCCGCCAGCCAGGTGATGGTGCCGCCCCAGCAGAAGCCGGTCACGCCGACCTTCTTCGCGCCGCGCTTCTTCAGCTCCGCGATGGCGGCCTCGACGTCCTGCACGGCCTTTTCGGTGAAGCCGGGCGTCATGACGTAGCCCCGGCCCTCGGCAATCGTGTCCGGTGTATAGCCGAGCTCGATGCCGGGCTTGATGTGGTCGAAGAAGCACGGCGCGAGGGCCAGGTAGCCAACGGCTGCGAACTTGTCGGTCACGGCGCGGATGTGGTGGTTCACCCCGAAAATCTCCTGGATGACCACGATGGCGCCCTTCGGCGTGCCCGCCGGGGTGGCCAGGTAAGCGCCGATCTCGCCGGCGGCAGACTTAAGACGGATATCTTCGCCCATGAATAATCCTCCCTGTGTGGCAGGCATTGGACCATGGTAAGCCCGCGCCGTTCAAGGAATCCAAGCCATGTATCTTCCGAAGCATTTCGCAGGCGATGAAGCGGTCGGCCGTGAGGTCATGACGGCTCATAGCTGGGCTCTCCTGATGACGACCGACGAGACCGGTGCGCCCTTTGCCACCCATTTGTCGCTGCTCTGGCAGGACGACGGCAGCGAACACGGTTCGCTGATCGGCCACATCGCGCGCGCCAATCCGCACTGGAAGCTGTTTGAGCGGCCGGCCGAGTCGCTGGCCCTGTTCTGGGGGCCGCACGCCTATGTCTCGCCGACCTGGTACACGCCCGGCCCCAAGGTGCCGACCTGGAACTACGTCACCGTCCATGCCTATGGCCGGCCGGAGGTCGTCGAGGATACGCAGGGTGCGCTCGACGTGCTCGCGAAGCTCGCGGCCGCGTATGAAGGCGCCGATGCTTCGTCGTGGGGGCTGGATCGCCTGCCGCCGGGAAATGCCGAAGCGCAGGCGCGAGGCATCGTCGCCTTCCGCATGCCGCTCGCGCGCCTGCAGACCAAGCTCAAGCTCAGCCAGAACCGCGACCTGGAGGACGGGCAGCGCGTGATGCAGAAGCTCGCGGAAAGCGACAACCAGGACGCGCAGGCGACGGCCCACTGGATGAAGCGCGTCCTGCCGTAGCGATCAGCGGCGAGGACGCAAACAGGCGGTCGATACGACTTGCAGCCTCTCGCCTGCCACTTCCAGATCCTTGAAGCGCGGCTGTAGTGGCTGCACGTCGCCCGCTTTGAGGGCCTGACGCACCTCGGGGCAGAAGAGCTTCTGAAGGATCTGTCCGGCTGCGACCCACTGGCCTTCCGCGTCCTGCGCGAAGATCGTCACGCCGATGGGGTCTATGGTCACGATTTCGGGCCGGCCATCATCGACGAGATCCACCAGAAACGCGTCGCATGTATAGGTGGACTGGGTGAGGCAGGCCGGCAGGGCTGGGCCGCTTGGCGCACTTTTCCAGTCCTTCTCGAGGAAGGCTGCCGGCAGAGCCGTGCCAGCCGGCTTGGTGACCGTGATGTTCTTCGCGCGGGTTTCGGCGCTGGCCGGCGAGTTCGCCACGGCTCCAGGCTTCGGTGCCCTGGCGAGTTGCTCGATCCGCGCCGAGATCCTGGCGGCATTCGGTCCCTGCGGGTTGGTCTTCAGGCGTTCGTAGGCATCCTTCCCGTAACGGCCGCTGCTCCTTTCGAGGAAGGCTAAGTCGAACTTCTCCGGGGCGACGCGTCCCGATTCGAGGCGGGCGATCTGATCGTCCACCGATATGCGCGCCGGATCCGCGAGAGGCGTCAGCAGGGCCAGTAGGCCCGCGGCCGTCACGAACGCCGATGCGATGTTGGTCATCGGCAGGTACCGCAAGGCGGGGCCGGAGCGGAGAGCCGCCAGCGCATAGCCGATCGCATGCGAGGCCAGCATGACGATACAGGCCACGCCAATGACCCGCGGGGGAGTCCAGCCGTGTTGCTCGATGCGCAGGCCCAGCCCGATCGCGGCCAGGACCACCAGCGGCGCCAGCATGAGAGCGGCGAGGAACCGGGCGTAGCGCAGGACAGGAAATCTCTCCTCCTGCGAAATGCCGTCCTGGAAATGCGCGTTGATCAGGAGGATCAGCAGGCCCGAGGCAATGATGAGGCTCAGCGTGGCGCGCTTGGTGTTCCAGAGCGGGTCGAGGCCGGTGAAGAACAAGGCGACGAGGAAGCCGCCACCGATCAGGACCATGACGGGCAACAGCCACGCGAGCAGGTTCAACAGCAGCGAGCGTGCGCCCCGGACGAGGCCGGCCTGCGCATCGGTCAGGTGCAGCGCGGCGCTGCTGACGATGCAGGTCACCGGTATCCAGAACCAGCTTTTCGATATGGTCGTGGAGACGACATCGACATGGATCGCGTTGAACAGGGTGCCGGCGAGCCACAACAGGCCCCAGAACAGGCCGATGAACAGCGAGGCAAGCACGTATTGCGTGACGT
The DNA here is from genome assembly GCF_965249915.1 of Reyranella sp. GTDB lineage: Bacteria > Pseudomonadota > Alphaproteobacteria > Reyranellales > Reyranellaceae > Reyranella. The sequence continues at coordinate 4,570,150 of NZ_OZ252257.1, read as the reverse complement.
GCTTCCAGGTGACCTCGAAGTAGGTCCGGAAAGTTGCGATAAGCCGCCGGTCGGAGTCTGCGCCGGTCACCAGCGCGTTCACGATGAACAGAAAGACCGGAATCGATGTGCTGAGGATCGTTGCCAGCGAGAACCAGCCCAGGCGATCCATCTCCTGATGGCCGGCATGGAATCCCAGGCCCGCGCTCACCAGGCCGATGACGACCGACCAGATGGCGAAAGTCGGCCAGCGAAGGTTGCCGATGCCGAGGACCATGAAGAAAGGTGTCATGCCGGCAGCCGTGGACAGTGCACGCAGGACGTCGGGTTGGTCGGCCGGCCAGCTCTTCTTGAGACCGGCCTCGTGAAGGAGATAGAGCGCGAGGCCCTGGACGATGCCGATGAGGAGGCGGGCCGCGGCGATCCGGTTGGCGTAAAAGAACTGCATTCTCTGATCCATGGGCGATTCACTACTGTCGCGTGTGCAATTCACCCTAGCACGTGCGGCGTGAAATCGGCGTCGCCTGGTCGACATATCCCGGCAAAGGCTCAACGCCAGCTTGCATGCAGGCGACGGCCCACTGGATGAAGCGCGTCCTGCCGTAACACAGGCTCTGCATTCTCTTTACATCGACCGGACCATCGGCCACTTTCCTGACCAACAAAAGGGAGGGAATGAATGACGGTGCGTCGTCGTGGTCTCATGAAGCGTGGTCTGGGAACCGTAGTCGCCGCCGGTGTCGGCATGCCGCTGTATCTGCCGGCCGCCCGCGCCCAGGCCTATCCCAGCAAGCCGATCACCTTCATCGTCCCGTGGCCCGCCGGCGGATCGAGCGACATCACGCTCCGCGCCATGTGCGAGCGCGCGAGCAAGGTGCTGGGCCAGCCCTTCCAGATCGACAACAAGGGCGGCGCTTCCGGCACGCTGGGACCGGCTACCATGGCCGCCACCGCACGGCCCGACGGCTACACCGTCTCGCAGCTTCCAATTTCCGTGTTCCGGCTGCCGGTGATGCAGAAGACGGCGTTCGATCCGTTGAAGGACTTCACCTACGTCTCGCATCTCAGCGGCTATACGTTCGGCGTCACGACGGCGGCCGACCAGCCCTACAAGACCTTCAAGGACGTGATCGAGTACGCCAAAGCCAATCCGGGCAAGGTGACCTACGGTACACCGGGCGCCGGCACCTCGCTTCACATCGGCATGGAGCGCATCGCGGCCGCCGCCGGCATCAAGTGGACCATGGTGCCGTTCAAGGGCGGTGCGGAAACCAACGCCGCCGTGCTCGGCAAGCACACGACCCTGCAGGCCGATTCGACCGGCTGGAAGCCGCTGGTCGATGCGGGCCAACTCCGCCTGCTCTGCGTCTGGACCGAGAAGCGCACCAAGAACTGGCCCGATGTGCCGACCCTCAAGGATCTCGGCTTCGACATGGTGTTCGATTCGCCGTTCGGCATGGGCGGCCCCAAGGGCATGGACCCGCTCGCCGTCAAGAAGCTCGACGAGGCCTTCAAGGTCGCGCTCGAGGACAAGGACGTCATCGCGACCCTGGAAAAGTACGACATGTCGCCGCGCTACATGCCGACGGCGGCCTACGACAAGTTCGCCCGCCAGCTCTATGCCGAAGAGAAGGCGGCGCTGGAGAAGCTCGGACTGGCCGCCAAGAGCTAGTCCGCCCGGAGAGAGCGGGGAAGAAACAACAAGGGAGGAGTTCATGCGTCGTCGTTCGTTCATCGCGGCGTCGGGTGCGGTCGCGTCCGCAGCCCTTGCGCCCGCCATTGGCCAGGCCCAGGGGGCCAAGGATTTTCCCAACAAGCCGATCACGCTGATCATGCCGTGGCCGGCCGGCAGCGGCGTCGACGTCTGGCATCGCGCGCTGGGCGACGCCGCGGCCAAGATCCTCGGCCAGCCGGTGGTGATCGACAACCGCACCGGCGGCTCGGGCACCAGCGGCCCGGCCAGCATGGCCGCGACCGCCAAGCCCGACGGCTACACGATCGCGCAGATGCCGGTGACGATCTTCCGCCTGCCGCACATGCAGAAGACGCCGTACGATCCGATGAAGGATTTCACCTGGATCCTCCACACCTCGGCCTACACGTTCGGCGTGGTCGTGCGGGCGGACTCGCAATTCAAGACCTTCCAGGACGTCATCGCCTTCGCCAAGGCCAACCCGGGCAAGTTCACCTACGCGACACCGGGCGCCGGCAGCTCGCTGCACATCGGCATGGAGCAGATCGCCCACAAGGCCGGCGTGAAGTTCACCCACGTGCCCTTCAAGGGCGGCCCTGAGGGATGGGCCGCGCTCGAGGGCGGCCACGTCATGGCCGATGCGGACGCAACCGGCTGGGCGCCGCTGGTCGATGCCGGCAAGTTCCGCCTGCTCTGCATCTGGACCGAGGAGCGCAGCCCGCGCTGGCCCGACGCGCCGACCTTGAAGGAGCTGGGCTACAACCTCACTCTCGACTCGCCGTTCGGGCTGGCCGGGCCGAAGGGCATGGATCCTGCCGTGGTGCAGAAGCTGCACGATGCCTTCAAGGCCGCGCTCGAAGATCCCAAGGTGGTCGAGCTGATGGCCAAGTACGACTATCCCAAGCGCTACATGAACACGGCGGACTACGCCAGGTTCGCCAAGCAGCAGTATGACGAGCAGCGCGAGGTCGTGGACCAGCTCGGGCTCGCCAAGAAGAGCTGAGCATGTTGCGTCGCGCTGAATTCTGGGGAGGCCTGTTCTGGCTGGGTGTCGGCGTGTTCGTCACCTGGCAGGGCTGGCTGCTCGAACTGGGCACCCTGCACGAGCCGGGCTCGGGCTTCGTCTTCTTCTGGCTCGGCCTCTTCATGTGCGCCCTGTCGCTGTCGATCACCCTGGCCGGCGCGCGCGGCGAGGGGCCCTTGCTGGCGGATCTCTGGCAGGGCGCGCGGTGGCGCAACGTCGTGATGGTGATCGCCGCCCTGATCGTCTTCGGTGTCCTGTTCCAGAAGCTGGGCTTCGTGCTCTGCAGCCTGGCGCTGCTGCTCTTCCTGATGACCTTCGTCGATCCGGTCGCGCCCCGGCTCTCGATCCCGATCTCCTTGGTCGCTTCGGTCGGGGTCTGGTACGTGCTGGAAAAGGTCCTGCTGGTGCAGCTTCCCAAGGGAAGCTGGCTCGAGGGCGTTCCCTACCTCTCCTGGCTGGCGGGCTGACGCGATGGACGTGCTTTCCGGTCTCTACCAGGGATTCGCGGTCGCCTTCGACCCGGTCAATCTCCTCTATTGTTTCATCGGCGTGTTCATCGGCACGCTGGTCGGCGTGCTGCCGGGCATCGGCCCGATCTCGGCCATGTCGCTGCTGCTGCCGGTCACGCTCTCGGGCTCGCCCGAGTCCGGCATCATCATGATGGCCGGCATCTACTACGGCTCGATGTATGGCGGTTCGACCACCGCCGTTCTCGTGAACATCCCGGGCGAGGCCGCTTCGGTCGTCACCTGCATCGACGGCCACGAGATGGCCAAGCGCGGCCGTGCCGGCCCGGCGCTCGGCATCTCCGCGCTGGGATCGTTCGTCGCCGGCACCTTCGCGATCGTGGCCCTCATGCTCGTGGCGCCGATGCTGGCGCAGGTCGCCGTGGCCTTCGGCCCGCCGGAATATTTCAGCCTGATGGTTCTCGGCCTCACCATCCTGTCGTTCCTGACGCAGGGCTCGATGGCGAAGGCGCTGCTGATGGCGGCGGTCGGCGTCGTGGTCGGCCTGATCGGCCTGGATCAGATCAACGCCATGCCGCGCCTTACCTTCGACCGCCTCGAACTGGTCGACGGCATCGGCCTCGTGCCGGTCGTGATGGGCCTGTTCGGCGTGGCCGAGATCCTGGCGAACATCGAGCAGCAGATTCGCCGCGACATCGTGCAATCGCGGATCGGCAGCCTGTGGCCCTCGCGCGAGGACCTGAAGGCGAGCGCCGGCCCCATCGGGCGCGGCACGCTGCTGGGCTTCCTGCTGGGCGTGCTGCCGGGTGGCGGCGCGGTGATCGCTTCCTTTGCGTCCTATGCGATGGAGAAGAAGCTGTCGCGCACGCCCGAGCGGTTCGGCAAGGGCGCCATCGAGGGAGTCGCGGGGCCCGAGGCCGCGAACAATGCGGCGGCCGGCGGCGCCTTCATTCCGCTGATGACGCTGGGCATTCCGCCCAACGTCATCATGGCGCTGCTGCTGGGTGCGTTCGTCATCCACGGGCTGCAGCCCGGGCCGCTGATGATGAGCCAGAACCCCAAGGTCTTCTGGGGCATCGTCGCCAGCATGTATGTCGGCAACATCATGCTGCTGGTGCTCAACATGCCGTTGATCGGCATGTGGGTTCAGGTGCTGAAGGCGCCCTACAGGATCCTGTTCCCGCTGATCCTGATGTTCTGCATCGTCGGCGTCTTCGCCTCGGGCAACGCCGTGTTCGATGTGTTCGTGATGATCGGCACCGGCCTGCTGGGCTATCTCATGCGCAAGTTCGGCTACGAGGCGGCGCCGTTGGTGCTGGCCTTCGTGCTGGGGCCGATGCTGGAGAACAACCTGCGCAAATCGCTGATCCTGAGCCAGGGGTCGTTCGAGATCTTCGTCGCGCGGCCGATCTCGGTCGCCTGCCTGGCGCTCGCGGCCTTCCTGCTGATCGCACCACTCCTTCCCGCGCTCCGCAAGAAGCGCGAGAAGGTGGCGCTCGACGTGACCGAGTAGCTACTTCGCCTTCAGGAGGTCGGTGACCTTCAGGAGGATCAGCTCGTTGTCGTCGGACTTGCCCAGCGCGCGGCCCGACGAGAAGGGCAGGTTGTTGTCGTTGCCGACGATGATGTGGTCGGCATCGACCAGGTCGACGTTCTCGATGGTGAAGAACGGGAAGGTGAGCTTGCCGTCCCTGGCGCCGGCGCGCGCGACCTTGTTCGGGTCCTGGATGTCCATCAGGTCGATATAGCCCACCTTCTTCACGAAGCCGTCGGCGTCGGCCTGACCCATGTCGATCTTGTAGATGCGCTTGAACTTGGCCGGCACGTTGAAGCAGTCGGCCTTCACCGCACCGTCCTTGCAGGCCTGGGCCGCATCGCCCTCGGTGTCGTCACGCTCGATGATCAGGCCGGTGCTGGCGTCGATCATGTTGAAGTCGCCGATGGCGTTGGCCGGCGCCTCGAGCGGGTACTTGAAGCTCTTGCCCGTGTACTCGCCCTTGGCCACGTCGAATTCGAGGATGCGCAGGAAGCGCTTGCCGTCCCTGGCTTCCATCTCGCCCGACTCGGTCACCAGCGGGCCTTCGAGCAGCGGGTAGAGGAATTTGCCGTCGGGCGACTGCGCCATGCCCTCGAAGCCCTTGCTGCGCCGGACCTCGAACTTCACCGGACCGGGCGCACCCGGCATCGTGACCGCCGGATGGTCGGGCGAGCGCACGACCTTGCCGTCGACCTTGGTCTCGAAGACCTGCACGACCTTGCCGCTCTTGTCGGTCTTGATCAGGTAGGGGCCGAACTCCTCGCCGAAGTACAGGAAGTCGCCGACCGGCTGCACCGATTCGAGATCGAAGTCGCCGCCGGTGAGATAGCGCTTGGGCGTGTTCTCGTTGACGATGCGGAACGGCACCTTGCGATCCGGGTCGCTGAGGAAGGTGGTCGAGACGCGCTCGACCGCGCCGCTCTTCCAGTCGGGCTTCACCACATGGAACATCAGCATCGAGTCGGGCGAGTTGGCCTTCGAGCCGAAGCCATTGTCGGTGATGGTGAGGAAGGTGCCGTCCTTCAGGTTCTTGATGCCGGACAGGCCCTGCACGGCCTGGCCCTTGAGCGGCAGGCTGAGGCCGGTCGGACGCGGCGCGGCCTTGTCGGAGAGGGCCGAGAAGGCCTGCACGCTCTCGGGCGTATCGACCCGCTGGCCGGTCGGGCCGGCATAGCGGCCGGAAATCTGCAGCTCCTGCGGCGCGTCGGCCGGGGCGGGCACGAGGGTCATGGCCGGCAGGATCGCATGGCCTTCCAGGGTGGCCGGGAACTTGGTCTGGGCAGAGGCGGGGAAAGCCGCGAGCAGAAGGGCAGTCGCGGACGCTGCAAACAGCAGATGTGTTTTCATGTTCATCTCTTCATGAGGTGTGACAGCTGCCTGCTACAGGCTTCGCGCTACGGTTTACTGACGGTCCTTGTGGAACGCGGTGCGGGGCGCGCAGAATCGTAACGGAAACGCCACTATTGCCCGCTACGCCAGACGTGCGTTTCCAGGAGTTCAAGATGGCCGCCGCACGAGATGACGACTACAGCGATCCCGACGATATCGGCGTGAATGCCAGCACCGAGCCGTCGATCGGCGAACTGATCGAGCGGCGCCTCAGCCGGCGCGACGCGCTGCGCGGCCTCGCCGGCGCCGGCCTCGCGGCCACGCTCGCGGGTCCGTTCGCCACGACGGATGCGCAGGCCCAGGCGAACGGTCCCTCGTCTCTCACCTTCAAGGAACTGGCCCATACGCTCGACGGCACGCAGCACGTCGCCGAGGGCTATGAGATGCAGGTGCTGATCCGCTGGGGCGATCCGATCATCGGCGGCGCCACGGGCTTCGACCCCGCCACCCTCACCGCGGCCGAACAGGAGAAGCGGTTCGGCTACAACAACGACTATCTCGGCCTCTATCCGCTGCCGGCCGGCAGCCGCAGCGGCGACCGCTTCCTGATGGTCGCCAACCACGAATACACCAACCCCAACCTGATGTTCGCCGGCCTGGGCAGCGGCCGCGATGCGGCGCTGAAGGCGACGAAGGATCAGGTCGCGGTCGAGATGGCATCGGTCGGCGGGGCGGTCATCGAGATCGCCCGCGACGGCGCCGGCTGGAAGGTCGTGCGCGACAGCAAGTTCGCGCGCCGCCTCACCGCCACGACGCCGATGGAGATTTCAGGGCCCGCCGCCGGGAACGACCGGCTCAAGACCTCGGCCGATCCTACGGGAACGCGCGTGCTGGGCACCTTCGGCAACTGCGCCGGCGGCAGCACGCCGTGGGGAACCTGGCTGACCTGCGAGGAGAATTTCCACTTCTACTTCGACGGCGACGCAGCGAGGCTGGCCGACACCGAACTCGGCAAGCGCTACGGCGTGGCGCGGGCGACCAACGCCTGGGGCCAGCACGTCGAGCGCTTCAACTTCGACAAGGAGCCGAACGAGCCCAACCGGTTCGGCTGGGTGGTCGAGATCGATCCCTACGAACCCGCCTCGCCGCCGGTCAAGCGCACCGCGCTGGGCCGCTTCAAGCACGAGGGTTGCACCTACGCGCTGGCCAAGGATGGCAGGGTGGTGCTGTACAGCGGCGACGACGAGCGTTTCGAATATGTCTACCGCTTCGTCACCGCGAAGCCGTGGAACCCCAACGATCGGGCCGCCAACAAGAACCTGCTGGACGAGGGCACGCTGTCCGTCGCGCGCTTCGAAGCCGACGGCAAGGTCGTGTGGCTGCCGCTGGTGCAGGGGCAGGGACCGCTCACGCCTGAGAACGGCTTCGCGACCCAAGGCGACGTTCTCGTGAAGACCCGCCTCGCCGCCGATCTCCTGAAGCCGACGCCGATGGACCGGCCGGAAGACATCGAGACCAATCCGGTCAACGGGCGGGTCTATGTCGTGCTGACCAACAACGGCCTGCGCAAGCCCGACCGGGTCGACAAGGCCAATCCGCGGGCGCCCAACGATCACGGCCACATAATCGAGATCGCACCGAAGGACGGCGACCATGCCGCACCGGAGGGCACGTGGTCGATCTTCCTGCTGGCCGGCAAGCCCGGCCAGGATGCCGGCGCCCGCTATCATCGCGCGACCTCGGAGAACGGCTGGCTGAGCTGCCCCGACAACATCGCCTTCGACAGCAAGGGGCGCATCTGGATCGCGACCGACGGCGGCCCTTCGGCCGCGGGCATTGCCGACGGGGTCTATGCCGCCGACACGGTGGGCTTCGGCCGGGCGCTGACGCGCTGCTTCTATCAGGCGCCCACGGGGGCCGAAGTCTGCGGGCCGATCTTCGCGCCGGACGACGGCACGCTGTTCCTCGCCATCCAGCATCCCGGCGAGGACCGCGGGTCGACTTACGAGAAGCCGTCGACGCGCTGGCCCGACTTCAAGGACGGCATGCCGCCGCGACCGTCGGTGATCGCGATCACGAAGAAGGGCGGGGGTGTCATCGGGAGTTGAGACTCATTGGAGCGCGCCACTCCAGTGGCGCTTATGCACCGTCAGTCCAATGAGATATGAGCGCCACTGGAGTGGCGCGCTCCGTTGAGAAGCTTCGCGCCTCTGTTCTTGTCTATTCTGCGCGGCGCGAGCTCTCGCGCTTGATGGCGAGCGCTGCCGCTCACCGGTTCAATGTGTGAAGCGCTGTAAGCGCTTCACACATTGAACCTGAAGTGAAACACATCGCCGTCCTTGACGGCGTATTCCTTGCCTTCGAGGCGGAGCTTGCCGGCGTCGCGGGCGCCGGCCTCGCCGTTCACCGTTACATAGTCGTCGAAGGCGATGGTCTCGGCGCGGATGAAGCCCTTCTCGAAATCCGTATGGATCACGCCGGCGGCCTGCGGCGCCGTGGCCGCGCGGCGCACGGTCCAGGCGCGGGCTTCCTTGGGGCCGACGGTGAAGAAGGTCACGAGGTCGAGCAGGGCGTAGCCCGCGCGCACGACGCGGGCGAGGCCGGTTTCCTCGAGGCCGAGCGACGAGAGGTAGTCGGCCTGGTCCTCGGCCGGAAGCTGCGCCACCTCGGCCTCGATCGCGGCCGAGATCACGACCGACGGCATGCCGCGCGACTTGGCGAAGGCCTCGGCCTTGGCGCTGTGCGCGTTGCCGGTCGCGGCCGAGCTTTCCTCGACGTTGAGCACGTACATCATCGGCTTGGCGGTGATGAGCTGGAGCCGCGCGAAGACGGCGCGCTCGTCATCCGTCAGCTTGGCTTCGCGGGCCGGTTTGCCGTCGCGCAGCGCGTCGAGCGCCTTCTTCACGACGGGAGCCTCGGCCGCGGCCTCCTTGTCGCCGCCCTTGGCCTTCTTCTCGAGATTGGGCAGGCGCTTTTCGAGACTGTCCATGTCGGCCAGCATCAGCTCGGTCTCGACGACCTCGGCGTCGCTCACCGGATCGACCTTGCCGCTCACGTGCGTGACGTCGCCATCCTCGAAGCAGCGCAGCACGTGGACGATCGCATCGACCTCGCGGATGTTGCCGAGGAACTGGTTGCCCAGCCCCTCGCCGCGCGACGCGCCCTTCACCAGGCCGGCAATGTCGACGAATTCGAGCTGGGTGTTGATGATCTTGGCCGAGCCGGCGATGGCCGCGAGCTTGTCGAGCCGCGGATCGGGCACGGCGACGCGGCCGACATTGGGCTCGATGGTGCAGAACGGATAGTTGGCCGCCTGCGCCGCCTGGGTGGCGGTCAGCGCATTGAACAGGGTCGACTTGCCGACGTTCGGCAGGCCGACGATTCCGCAATTGAAACCCATGGTCTACTCTTTGCTGTCCTTGGCGCCCCTGATGTCGAGGCGAGCCGGAAGGTCGGGAGGCGGCGCGAGATGCGCCACCCGGCTCATGTATTTCTCGTCGGCCTTGGCGCCGCCTTCGACCAGCAGCGCCGCTTCCTCGGCCAGCGCGTGCAGGACCTTAGGTAGCCAGCCGTCCTTCGGATCGCGCTCGTCGCGTTCGAAGTCGCGCAGCACCCAGTGCAGCACCAGGTCCTTGTGGCCGGGATGGCCGATGCCGATGCGGACGCGGCGATAGTCCTTGCCGACATGGGCGTCGATGTCGCGCAGGCCGTTGTGCCCGCCGGCGCCGCCGCCCTTCTTCATGCGCACCCGTCCCGGCGCGATGTCGAGTTCGTCGTGGAAGACGACCAGCCGGTCGAGCGGAACCTTGAGGAAGCGCACCGCCTCGCCCACGGCCTTGCTCGATTCGTTCATGAACGTCATGGGTTTCAGGGCGATGACACGCTCGCCGCCGAGATGGCCTTCGGCCACTTCGCCGTTGAAGCGCGCACGCCAGGGGGAGAAGACACGGCGGCGGACGATCTCGTCCACCGCCATGAATCCCACATTGTGCCGGTGCCCCGCATAGCGCGGCCCGGGATTGCCGAGCCCGACCAGCAGAAGCATCGACGGAGCCGAGCCTTCGCCCGCCCGTTACTTCTTCGCCGGGGCGGGAGCGGCCTTGCCGCCCGCCGCAGCACCCGCCGCCGGAGCGGCGCCTGCCGCCGGCGCAGCGCCGTCGGCCGGGGCCCCTTCCGTCGCGGCCGCTTCGCGCGCCACGGTCGGCGCGGCGATCGACGCCACGGTGGCGTTCTTGTCGCGGGTCACCACACGCGCGCTCTCGGGAATGTTGAGCGCCGACATGTGGATCGAGTGGCCGATCTCGAGGCCGGTCAGGTCGACCTCGAAGAGTTCCGGAATCGAATCGGCGCGGGTGCGGAGCGTGATCTCGTGCAGCACGACGTTCAGCACGCCGCCGCGCTTGATGCCGGGCGAGGCCAGCTCGTTGCGGAAGCGCACGGGCACCTGCACGGTGATGATCGAGTCCGGTCCGATGCGCAGGAAGTCGAGATGCAGAGGCTTGTCCGTCACCGGATCGACCTGCACGTCACGCGGCAGGACGTCGTAGTCCGTGCCATCGACGGCGATCTTCATGCGGTGATTGAAGTAGCCTTCCTTGTGAATCTCGCGCTCGATCGTCTTCGGCTCGACGGCGATCATCACGGGCGGCTGCTTGTCGCCGTAGATCACGGCGGGAATCAGTCCTTCGCGACGACTGGAACGGGCGCCCCCTTTGCCGGCCCGGTCCCTCATCTTCGCGACGACTTTGGTCGTCTCTGCCATCTGATATCTCCTTGGGTTGCTCTCTTATCGCGGCGTGGCCTCCAGGGGTGCCCATCGCCGGATCTCTTGAAATTCGGGGTCGAACAGGCCTCAGTCGAACAAACTCGAAACCGAGGCTTCGTCGGTGATGCGCTTCATCGCCTCGGCCATCAGCGTCGCGATGCTGAGCGGCTTGATGTTGGGCGACACGCGCACCGCCTCGGTGGGCATGATCGAATCGGTGATCACCATCTTCTCGATCGGCGAGGCCGCGACGCGGGCGACCGCGCCGCCCGACAGCACGCCGTGGGTGATATAGGCCGAGACCGAGGTGGCGCCCTGGTCCATCAAGGCGACCGCGGCATTGCACAGCGTGCCGCCCGAATCGACGATGTCGTCGATCAGGATGCAGTCGCGGTTCTTCACGTCGCCGATCACGTTCATGACTTCGCTGATCCCGGCGGCCTCGCGGCGCTTGTCGATGATCGCGAGGTCGGCGTCGATACGCTTGGCGATGGCGCGGGCACGGGCCACGCCGCCGGTGTCGGGCGACACGACGGTCAGGTTGCGGTTGCTCAGCGTCTCCTTGATGTCCTTGGAGAAGACCGGGCCGGCGTAGAGATTGTCGAGCGGGATGTCGAAGAAGCCCTGGATCTGGCCGGCATGCAGGTCGAGCGTCAGCACGCGATTGGCGCCGGCATGGGTGATCAGGTTGGCGACCAGCTTGGCCGAGATCGGCGTGCGCGAGCCGACCCTGCGGTCTTGGCGGGCATAGCCGTAATAGGGGATCACCGCGGTGATGCGGCGGGCCGAGCTGCGCCGCAGGGCATCGATGGTGATCAGCAGTTCCATCAGATGGTCGTTGGCCGGGAAGCTCGTCGACTGGATGACGAAAACGTCCTCGCCGCGCACATTCTCCAGGATCTCGACGAAGATCTCGTTGTCGGAGAAACGGCGTATGTTGGCCTTTACCAGCGGCAAGGCCAGTTTGGCGGAAATGGCTTCGGCCAGCGGTCTGTTGCTGTTGCCGGTGAGAATTTTCATGAATCGCTGCCCTCGCGCCGGGGCGGGACATGGTTAAGCCGTTGATCTAAAACGACAAAACGGCCATCCCGGGCCGCGACGGGGCGGAACATACCAATGAGTCGAAGCCCTGTAAACGCCCTGAAATACGGGACTCTTCGTCGCTTCAGTAGGGCGCCCTGTCGTCGATCGTGATGATGCGGTGCAGGCGTCGCACCTGCGTCGCCTCGTCCCATTCGCTGGCGCGGTGAAGGCTGCAGCGATTGTCCGACATCAGCACGTCGCCGGCCTGCCAGCGATGCTGGTAGGAAAAGCGGTCCTGGATCATGTGCTGCAGCAGCTCGTCATAGAGCGCCTGCGCCTCGTCCGCCGGCATTCCGTCGATGCACGATCCCCATTCGCCGCCGAGGTAGAGGCCGCGCTTGCCGATCTCGGGATGGGTGCGGACCAGCGGATGAACGACGTCGGGGATCTTGCGGCGCTCGGCTTCCGCCTCTTCCTCGGTGGCTTCGGGGAAGAGGTTGCGGAACAGGCGGGCCCGGCTGTGCAGCACCTTCAGCCCGTCGATCTCGGCGCGCTTGGCCTCGGGCAGGGCCTCGTAGGCGGCGATGCCGTTGGCATAGCGCGTGTCGCCCTGGCCCTCCGGCACCTGGATGGCGTGCAGGTAGGTGAACAGGCCGGGCTCGGGAAGGTGATAGTGGTCGGTGTGCCAGTTGAGGCCGACCATGGGTGAGCCGACCCGGGTCTGATCCTCGTACACGTTGCCGACGACGAAGATCTCGTGGTGATCGGGCAGGCAATAGTGCCGGAGCGAGTGCAGGTCGGGGCGGCCGCCGAAACGGCTGGCGAAGGCAAGATAGCCGGCCGGAGAGAGTTTCTCCTGGCCGCGGAACAGCAGCAGGGTCCGCGCCACGCAGGCGGCGCGGATGATCGCCACCATCTCCTTGTCGTGGTCGTCGCCGAGGTCGATCCCTTCGATCGCCGTGGCGACATTCTCGGCGAGGTCGGTGACGACGAGTCCGCGCGCCGCGGCGGCGCGGCGCCAATCGAACGGCTGATCGAGCTGTGCGGCCATGGCGGACTCCTTCAGTGGCACCGTTATTGCTGTTTCCCAGGCACGGACCTGGACCGGCCTCTGGGCCAACACCACTGCAAGCGCTGTGCCGCGGACCCTCGTGGCGGCAGGCCTATCGAGGATGGACGTCATGCGTGTTCCACTGATCTCCGCTGTGCTTCTGCCGCTCTGCATCGCCGCCCTCCCGGCCACGGCGCAAACCTGCAAGCCGGCCATCGCCGACAGCGACCTGGTCGCGGCCGGCAAGCTGCAGATGTCGATCAACCCGACGCTGCCGCCGCAGCAGTTCGTCGACGAGAAGGGCGAGCTGCAGGGTCTGAACGTCGAGCTGATGCGCGAGATCGCCAAGAAGCTCTGCATCCCGCTCGACCTGATCCGCATGGACTTCCCGCCGATGATCCCGGCGATGCAGGGCGGCCGCTTCGACGGCATCAACACCGGCATGTTCTGGACCGAGGAGCGCTCGAAGATCGCCTACACGGTGCCCTATGCGCAGCAGACCATCGCGCTCACGGTCATGGCCAATTCGCCGCTCAAGCTGACCGATGCCGAGTCCCTGGCCGGCCGCAAGGCGGGGGTCGAGGTGAATTCCTACCAGGAGCGCTGGCTGCGCGGCGTCGACAAAGAGCAGGTCGCCAAGGGCGCCAAGCCGATCGAGGTCCTGACCTTCAAGACCGCCACCGACGTGCTGGCGGCGCTGCGGGCCGGCCAGGTCGAGACGGCGATCCTGATCGACGTGACGGCGGTCGAGATCAAGCGCCGCGGCCTGATCGAGATCACCGCGACAGGCCTCGGCAGCGCCCCGACGACGCAGATGTACCGCAACAAGAACGTCGCGGAGAAGGTCGTGGGCGCGCTCAACGAGCTCAAGAAGGACGGCTACTACGACAAGCTGTTCGACAAATACGGTCTCACCAAGCTGCCGGTCGAGACCTTCGCCATCCGCGGCCCCGGTCCGCAGTAAAGGGCCTCGATAGATGCGGGGCTTCGACCTCGGCGACTTCTATGCGGCGCTGACCAACCAGTTCCTGCTGGTCGGCGTGCTGGTGACCGCCGGCCTCACCGTGGCGGGGCTGGCTGGCGGGCTGATCCTCGGTCTCGCCATCGCGCTGATGCGGGCCTCGCGCAACGGCGCCGTCAGCAAGGTCGCGCAGGGCTACATCTGGTTCTTCCGCGGCACGCCGCTGTTGATCCAGATGGTGATGATCTATTCCGGCCTGCCGCAGCTCGGCATCAAGTTCGGCGTGCTGACCTCGGTGATCGTGACGCTGGTGCTGAACGAGGCGGCCTACATGGCCGAGATCATCCGCGGCGGCTTCCTGGCCATCCCGGCCGGTCAGCACGATGCCGCCAAGGCGCTCGGCCTCTCGCGCATGCAGGCTTTGCGCATGGTGCTGCTGCCCCAGGCCACGCGGATAATCATGCCGGCGCTGGGCAACTCGGTGAACGGCCTGTTGAAGGCCACCTCGATCGCCTCGGTGATCTCGATGGAGGAGCTGATGCGGCGCGCCGAGATGATCATGCAGATCAAGTTCGACGTGCTCGAAGTCTTCGCCGCCGCCGCCGTCTACTACCTCGTGCTGACGACGCTCTGGGATCGCGCCCAGCGCTGGCTCGAACGCCGCTACGATCCGACCCGGACGCTGCAGGCCGCGGAGAAGAAGTCCAAAGGCGTGCCCGCTGTCATGCCCGCCGTGGAGCAGGCCGCGCTGCCGCGCTGATAATCGCCCCGTCGTCTCGACCGGAGACGACGGGATTGCTTTGCGATGGATCGCCCGCCCTACGCGTGAGGGTTGGCGACGAACGGCCACTGCGTCTTGTCGGCCTTGGTGTAGGGCAGCAGCGACCAGTCCGGCACCAGCGCGCCCGGCGCGGCGACATAGACCACTTCGCTGGCGATCGGGGCGTAGGCGGCGTGGAAGTGCTGCATCGACTTCACCACCACGACCTTCTTGGTCGAAGGATCGATGCCGAGCTTGGTGAAGCAGTCGAGGCTGTGGCACTGCGAGCGCGTGGAGTTGACGATCACCGTCACGCCCTCGATCTGCAGGGCCGCGGCGTCGCCGATCGGGCTGGTGCCCTTGCGGGCGCCGCCGAACTGGATGAACACGTTCTTCTCGAGCTTCAGCACCTTGGCGCGGGCATCGACCGGCGCGCCCGATTGCGGGCCGAGCTTGCCGCCGAGCCGGATGTCGAGTTCGGCGCCCTCGCCGACCTCGAAGGCGAGCTTCACCGCGCCGGGATCCCAGAACATGGCGATCGCCGCATCCTTCACCTTGCCGTCCAGCAGCGCCTTCAGAATGAAAGTCGAATCCGAAGCCGCGCCGCCGCCGGCATTGTCCGAGACGTCGGCCAGCACCATGGGCTTTGGCAGATTGTGCGAGCTGACCCGCGCCATGGCGGCGTCCAGCGTCACATAGGGCGGCTGCGTGGCCTCGCGCATGGCGAAGAACTCCTGGCCGAGTTCCTTCGCGATCTTCTCGGCCTTCGCCTTGTCGCCGTCGGTGATGGCGATGATGCGGCTGCTCATCTCCTTGATGTCGGACCACGGGAAGCCGTGGGCGACGGAGAGCGAGAGCACGCCGTCCTTGCCTTCCATGGCCATCAGCTTGTCGACGAAGCCGCGCATCGGCTGGCGCGTGGTGTGGAACACGCCGATCATGCGGCAGTCCCAGGTGGCCATCACGGGCTTCGTGCGACCCTCGATGGCGCCTTCCATGACGTTGAACAGGTCGTCGGCGCGGTCCGACACGTCGACATGCGGATATTCCTTGAACAGGACCAGCGCCGTGGCATCGCGCATCGTGCCTTCGCCGATATTGCAGTGGAGATCGAGCTCGACGCCGACCGGCACGTCCGGTCCGACGACCTTGCGCACATGGGCGAGCAGGTCGCTTTCGCAGTCGTCGTAGCCCTCGGCCACCATGGCGCCGTGCATGGAGAGGAACACCGCATCGACCGGCATCGCGGCCTTGAGGTCCGAGACGATCTCGTCGCGGAACGCCTCGTAGACCTTCTTCACGGTCTTGCCGGCCGGCTGGGCAAAGGCGCAGAGGCTCTCCACCACCTGCCAGCCCTTGGCCTCGGAGCGCTTGCGCCAGACGTCGAGCGGCGCACCGAACATCGGCACCTTGTCGCCGTAGCTGCCCTTGCGGAACAGGCAGGTCTCCTCGAACAGGCCGAGGCCGGTCGGGATCGAGGCAAAGGTATTGGTCTCCGTGCCGAGGCACGCCGTGAAGATTTTTTTCATTGTAAGGAGTTACTCGCTGAACATTGGCTGGAACGCTGGGGCGGAGTGTACCGGCGCGGCATCGGCGGGCAAAGGGAACAGGTTGTCGTAAGCTGACGGCGAGGCCATAGTGCCGGCTGTTCTGGAGACTCCGCACATGAGTTCGCGACTTTAACGATCCTTAGCTGCCCGTTCCGCCAGGGGCCGGGTGTGTCGTTGTCGCGCTGTCGCTCCTGCCGGTGTCTCCCGTGTCCCATCCTCTCCTCGTCGCGCCCATCGGGCGTTCCCTGCTGCGCCTCGCCGGTCCCACGACCGCGTTCATGGTGGTGCAGATCGCCGTCGTGTTGGCCGAGATCTGGCTGATCGGTCGGCTGGGCAGTTCCGCGCTGGCGGCCTTCGCGCTGGTCTATCCCTTCGTCGTCATGGTGATGAACGTCTCCTCGGGCGGGCTGGGTGGTGCCGTCGCGGCCTCCATGGCACGCGCGCTGGGCGGCGGCCGGCGCGAGGATGCCCAGGCACTGGTGATCCATGCGATGGTGCTGGCGTTCGTCTTCGCCGCGCTCTGCGCCCTGTTCGCGTGGACGGCGGCGCCGCTCCTCTACCGCATGATGGGCGGGGAGGGCGCGGTGCTGCGTCAGGCCCGCGCCTACAGCGACCTCTGGTTCAGCTTCGGGGTGCTGGTGTGGGCGACCAATTTCGCCTCCGCCATCCTGCGCGGTGTGGGCAGCGCGGCCTTGGCGGCCCGCTTCGGCGTCGTGGGCTCGGCGGTCTACGTGCCGATGGCGGCACTGCTGGGGCTCGGGATCGGCGGCTGGCCGGGCTGGGGCGTAGCGGGTCTGGCGGTGGCCGGCGTGGCGGCATCCGGCCTGTCGCTTGCCTTGACGGCGCGCGCGATCTGGGGCGGGCGGCTGGGCTTCGTCCCCTCGCTCGGCGGACGCGGGCTGCAGCGGCGACTATTCGCGGAGATCATGGGCGTCGGCCTTGCGTCCTCGGCCGTCACCGTGGTCGGCGGCATCGGCACGATGGTGCTGACCGGACTGGTCGGCCGCTTCGGCACGTCGGCGCTGGCGGGTTACGCGATCGGATCGCGGCTCGAAAACCTGATGGGCGCGATTTCCTACGGCATCGGCACCGGCATGCTGACGCTGATCGGCGTTGCCGCCGGTGCGGACGGATGGGCGCGGGCGCGCCGTGTCGCCTGGACGGGCAGTCTCTTTGCCGCGGCCGTGATCGGCGCGATCGGCGGTGCGATCGCCCTCCTGCCGGAGCAATGGTCGCTTCTGTTCACGAGCGATCAAGCGACGATCGCCGCCTGCGTCGGCTATCTCACGCGGGCAGCGCCGTTCTACATCCTCTACGGCCTCGGCCTGACGCTGCACTTCGGCAGCCAGGGCGCCGGCCGCATGGGCGTGCCGGTCGCCGCCGTGCTGGTGCGGCTGGTCATCACCGTCGGCGGCGGCTGGCTCGCGATCGAGCTGGGGCAGGGGCTCGATGCGGTGTTCTGGGCGATGGGGATCGGGCTCGCCGTCTACGGCGTCGTGATGGGCGGCATGCTGCTGTTGCGGCCCTGGCAGGCGCGCCTTCCCGTGAAGCGCTAGGCCGCCTCAGCGCCTGCCGTCCAAGGCCAGGCGCAACGCGAGGCCTGCGAACACGGTGCCCAGCAGGATCTGCGGAACGCGCCGGAAGCGGCCGCCCCCACTGAAGGCACGGCCAAGCCGGCTCGCCGCCAGGATGACCGCACCGTTGACCGCGATGCCGATCAGGTTGAGCACGGTCGCCAGCAGCATGATCTGCAACGCGACCGAGCCCGCTTCCGGTCGCACGAATTGCGGGAAAAGCGCCAGCACGAACAACGCCATCTTCGGATTGAGCAGGTTGGTCAGCAGCCCCTGGCGGAACACCACCGCGATCGAGAAGCCACGCGCGCTGTCGGTCGGCGCGAGCGCCGTTCCCGTGGCGCGCAACGTCTTCCAGGCGAGGTAGAGCAGATAGGCCGCTCCCGCGTAGCGCACGACGTCGTAAGCGAGCGGCACGACCAGGAAGAGCTGCGACAGGCCGAACGCCGCCGCGGCAGCATGGCAATAGGTGCCGAGCTGGATGCCGGCCAGCGTGGCGAAGCCCGAGGCCTTGCCCTGGCTCGCGCTGCGCGAGGCAATCAGCAGCATGTCGGGGCCCGGCGTCGCGGTGAGCGCCAGGCAGGCGAGGGCGAAGAGGGCGAGCGTGGAGAGATCGATCATGTCGTCAATCTTCTATGCCGCCAGCGCGCGGTCCATCAGCGCCGTCTCGCTGTCGCCGAGATCTGCCGAGCCGAACTGCGCGAAGGGCGAACCGCCCAGCCGCGTCTCGGCATAGAGCGTGGCGAAGGGCGAGCCCGCTTCGACCAGCGCCGCCACGGCGGCGATCTTGGCCAGGCTCTCGCACAGGAAACGCGCGCGGCGTTCGGCGGCGCCCGACTTCAGGATCTGCTCCAGCGCCTGCGCCAGCGGACCGGTCTTGAAGGCCCGGTCGGCGGTGCGCACGAGGCGTGACAGCGTGTCCGTCGCGGCTTCGGGGTGACGGCCGGCGGCGCGCAGCACGTCGAGCGCCATGACGTTGCCCGAGCCTTCCCAGATGGCGTTGAGCGGCGATTCGCGGAAGTAGCGCGCCATCGGCAGGTCCTCGGTGTAGCCATTGCCGCCCAGGCACTCGAGCGATTCGTAGACGAGCTGCGGCGTGCTCTTGCACACCAGGAACTTCACGGCCGGCGTCAGCAGCCGGGCATAGGCCGCTTCGCGCGGATCCTGTGTCGCATGCTCGGCGGCGCGGATCAGGCGGAAAACCAGCGCCACCTGCGCCTCGAGCTCCAGCGCCATGTCGGCGGCGACGGCGCGCATGGCCGGCTGGTCCGCCAGCCGTCGCTGGAAGACCGAGCGGTTGCGGATGTGGTGGATCGCCTGGTTGAGCGCGATGCGCGACTGGCCGGCCGAGGCGATGGCGCAATCGAGACGGGTGAGGTTCACCATCTCGATGATGGTACGAATTCCGGCGCCTTCGGGTCCGACCCGCTCGGCCCAGGCGCCGTGGAACTCGACCTCGGACGAGGCATTGGACTTGTTGCCGAGCTTGTCCTTCAGCCGCTGGAAGCGGATGGCGTTCTGCGAACCGTCGGGCCGGTAACGCGGCATCAGGTAACAGGTGAGGCCGCCTTCTGACTGGGCAAGGACAAGGAAGGCGTCGCACATCGGCGCCGACATGAACCATTTGTGGCCGGTGATCTCGACATGGTCGCCGTGCGCGATGGCGCTCGTGATGTTGGCGCGCACGTCGGTGCCGCCCTGGCGCTCGGTCATGCCCATGCCCAGCGTGACGCCGTTCTTCTCCCACCACGGCAGCGGGCGCGGATCGTAGGTGCGGGTCTGGAGTTTCGGCCGCCATTTTTCGAGCAGTGCCGGCTCGGAGCGCAGCGCGCCCACACAGGCATGCGTCATGGTGATCGGGCACATGTGGCCGCTCTCGGCCTGGGTCGCGAGATAGAGCCGGACGGCCCGTGCCGACATCGGCGCCGGCCGGTCGCTGCCGTCATGCGCCGAGGCGTGGATGCCGTGGCCGATGCTCTTGCGCATCAGCGCGTGATAGGCGGGATGGAACTCGACCAGGTCGAGGCGATTGCCCTTGCCGTCCATGGTGCGGAGCCGGGGCGGGTTCTCGTTGGCCAGCCGTCCGAGATCGAGCGTCTCGGCCGCGCCATAGTCCCGGCCGCAGGCGGAGAGCGCCGCGAGGTCGAGACCCGCGCGGGCCGCGGCATCGGCCAGCGGCCGGTCGGCGGTGAACAGGTCGATGTCGCCGAAGGCGGGCGACTGATTGAACGAAGCGTCTTCGAGGAAGCCGGAGGTGCTCATGAGGCCATAGTCCCTCATGCTCCTCTCCCCCGCCAGGGGGAGAGGTTGGGTCAGGGGACGGCGCACCGTAACCCCCTCTCCTGGCCTCTCCCCCTGGCGGGGGAGAGGAATATGAGCGGTGCCTTAAGCGGCGAACTTGCCGAACTGCCACTCGCGGCCGGGGGCGGCGGCGAACAGGGCCTTGGTGTATTCGGCCTTGGGCGACCCGAAGACCTGCTCGGCCGAGCCGTATTCGACGACGCGGCCCTTGCTCATCACGGCCACGTAATCGCAGATCTGCGCCGCGACGCGCAGATCGTGGGTGATGAAGAGGACGGCGAGGTTCAGCCGGACGCGGATCTCGTCCAGCAGTTCCAGCACCTGCTTCTGCACCGACACGTCGAGCGCCGACACGGCCTCGTCGGCGATCAGCAGCTCGGGCTCCATGGCCAGCGCGCGCGCAATACAGATGCGCTGGCGCTGGCCGCCGGAGAACTGGTGGGGAAAGCGGTCGAGCGCGTTGGGATCGAGCCGCACCGTCTCCATCAGCTTGCGCGCGCGGGCCATCGCTTCGTCGCGGCCCAGCCCGAAGTTCATCGGCCCCTCGATGATGAAGTCGCCCACGGTGATGCGCGGGTTCATCGAACGGTAGGGATCCTGGAAGACGATCTGCACGCGGCGGCGATGCGGCCGCAGCTTGCGCGCCGACATGGTCGCGATCTCGGTGTCGCCGATATAGACCTTGCCCTCGCTCGGATCGATCAGGCGGGCGATGCAGCGCGCCACGGTCGACTTGCCCGAGCCGGATTCGCCCACGATGCCCAGCGTCTCGCCGCGGCGGATGTCGAGGTCGACGTCCACGGCGGCTTTCACCACGCGCGCCTTCTGGAAGAAGGCGTTGCTCGTATAGACCTTGCCGAGCTTCTCGGTGCGCAGGATGGTGGTGCCGTCCCGCCGCACGCCGCGATGGACCGGCGTGATCGACGGCACCGACGAGATCAGCATCTTGGTGTAGGCCTGCGTGGGCCGCGACAGGATCTGCTCCGTCGGGCCCATCTCCACCAGCTCGCCCCAGCGCAGGACGGCGACGCGATGGGCGATCTCGGCCACCACGCCGAAATCGTGGGTGATGAACAGGACGCCGGTGCCCTGGCCCGCCTGCAGCTCGGCCACGAGCTTCAGGATCTCGGCCTGGGTGGTGACGTCGAGCGCGGTGGTGGGCTCGTCGGCGATCAGCAGGACGGGATCGAGCACCAGCGCCATGGCGATCATGATGCGCTGGCGCTGGCCGCCCGAGAGCTGGTGCGGGAACGAGGCGTAGATGCGCTCCGGCTCCGGCAGCTTCACGCGGTCCAGGATGGCGATGATCTTGGCCTTGCGCGTGGCGGCGTCGAGCTTGGTGTGGGTGTTCAGAACCTCGTCGATCTGCTCGCCGCAGGTCATGACGGGATTGAGCGCCGTCATCGGCTCCTGGAAGATCATCGACATGCGCGTGCAGCGCAGCTCGCGCAGCCTGTCTTCGCTCGCCGTCAGGATGTTCTCGCCCTCGAGCAGGATCTCGCCGGAGGTCGGCTTCAGCGCCTTGGCGAGAAGACCCATCACGGTAAAGGCGATCACCGACTTGCCCGAGCCCGATTCGCCCACGAGGCAGACGATCTCGCCGGGATTGACCGTGAAGCTCACCTTTTCGACGGCATGGACCCGGTCGCCGCCCTTGGGCAGGGCGACGCTCAGGTTGCGGACTTCGAGGACTGGTTTCTTGGTTTCGGTCGACATCAGACTTTCTTGCTCATCTTCGGGTCGAGCGTGTCGCGCAGACCGTCGCCCATGATGTTGATGGCCAGCACCGTCAAGGCAAGGAAGATGCCGGGATACAGGATGTTGTGCGGGAACACGCGGAACAGCGTGCGGCCCTCGGCCATGATGTTGCCCCAGCTCGGGATTTCCGGCGGGATGCCGATGCCCAGGAAGGACAGCGCAGCTTCGGTCAGGATCGCGGCGGCGGCCAGGAAGGTGCCCTGCACGATCAGCGGTGCCACGGTATTGGGCAGGATGTGGCGGAACATCAGGATCCAGGTCGGCGTACCGACCGAGATCGCGCCTTCGACATAGGGTTCTTCACGCACCGTCAGCACGATCGAGCGCACGAGACGCACCACGCGCGGCACGTCGGGGACGACGATGGCGAAGACCACGGTGATCAGGCCGGCGCGCCAGATCGAGACGAGGGCGATCGCGAGCAGGATGCCCGGGATCGCCATCAACCCATCCATGACGCGCATGATGATCCCGTCGGCCCAGCGGATGTAGCCGGACACCAGGCCGATCACCATGCCGATGACGACGGCGATGATCGAGACGGCGACACCCACGGCCAGCGACACGCGCGCGCCGTAGAGCACGCGGCTGTAGACGTCGCGCCCCAGGCTGTCGGTGCCCATGATGGCGATGCGCTTGGCGGTCGTCCCGTCGTCGAGGCGATAGGTGATCTCGGTGCCCGGCTTCTTGTTGCGGGCCGCCGGATCGATACGGGTCGGGTCCACGGTGCCGAGGAACGGCGCGAGGATGGCGATGACCAGCATCGTCAGCAGGATCACGCCGCCGATGATCACGTTCGGGTTGCGGAGAGCAACGAGCCACAGGCTCTTGCGCTTGGTCGACGCCGCCGCAATGGAGGCGGAGTCGACGACTTCTTCGGTGATCGCGCTCAATACCGGATCCTCGGATCGAAAAGGGTGTAGCTGATGTCGATGAGCAGGTTGATCACGACATAGACGACGGAGAAGAGAAGAATGACGGTCTGGATGGTCGGGAAGTCGCGGCTCAACACCGCCTCGACCGTCAGACGGCCGAGACCGGGCAGGCCGAAGACGCTTTCCGTCACCACCGCGCCGCCGATCAGGATCGCGATGCCGAGGCCGATCACGGTGAGGATCGGCACGGCGGCATTGCGCAGGGCATGGCGCATCAGCACCACGCGGTTCGACAGGCCCTTGGCACGGGCGGTGCGGATATAGTCCTCGTTCAGCACCTCGAGCACCGAGGCGCGCGTGATGCGCGAGATCAGCGCCACGAAGCCGACCGAGAGGGTGAGCGACGGCAGCACCATGCGCTCGAGGAACTGCCAGAAATTGACGCCGATGCGGACATAGCCCTGCACCGGCAGCCAGCCGAGCTCGATGGCGAAGACATAGATCAGGCAGTAGCCGATCACGAAGCCCGGCACCGAGAAGCCCAGCACCGAGAAGCCCATCACGGCGCGATCGAGCAGCGAGCCCTGGCGATAGGCGGCCATGACGCCGATCGGCACGGAGACGGTGACGGCGAAGAGCAGGGTGCAGATTGCAAGAGCAAGCGTCGGCTCGACGCGCTGGGCGATCAGCTCGGCGACGGTCTTCTTGAAGAAGAAGCTCTCGCCGAAATTGCCCTGCAGCACGTTGCCGATCCAGATGGCGAACTGCGCCCAGATCGGCTCGTCGAGCCCGAGCTTGTTGCGAATGTCGGCGATCTGGTCGGACGTCGCGTTGTCGCCCGCGATGACCGCGGCGGGATCGCCCGGCGTCAATCGCAGCATGAGGAAGACGAAGATGGCCACCACCGCCAGCACGGGGATGATGGCTATGAGACGACGAGCGATGAAATCGATCATTGTATGCGGTTTACCTTATCTGACTGCCTCCATCCCGGCCCTCCGCCGGTTGCCGGCAGAGGGTCGGGATGAAGATCAGTTTCACTTCTTCTCGATGTTCCACATCACCGGGACCGGCGCCTTGAGCCAGCCCGAGATGTTGGAGCGCATGGCGCCGGGACCGTACCACTGGCCGATCCAGCCATACTGGGCGGTTTGCAAAGCCCGGGCCTGAACGGCGGCGGCGAGCGCCTTGTTCTTCGCGGGGTCGGTTTCCTTGGCGTAGGCGTCGCGCAGCTTCTCCATTTCCGGATCGTTCGGCCAGCCGAACCACGCCTTGTCGCCGTTCGCGACCATGTAGGAGGTCGAGATCGGGTTCAGGATGTCCGCAGCCACCGAGAAGGTGTGGAAGATGTTCCAGCCGCCCTGGCTCACGGGACCCTTGTTGGTTCGACGCGTGACGACGGTTTGCCAGTCCATCGACTGCATGTCGACCTTGAAGCCGCCTTGTTCGAGCAGCGCCTTTGTCACAGGGGCGACGTTGGTGAGAACCGGCAGCGTCGTCGACTGCAGCAGCACGATCGGCGTGCCGTCGTAGCCCGCTTCCTTGAGCAGCGCCTTCGACTTCTCGAAGTTCGGCTTGACGAGCAGGTCGCCCGGCGCGTCGACGGCATTGGGCGTGCCGCAGATGAAGGCGGCCGTGCAGACCTTGTAGAACTCCGGCTCGCCGACGGTCGCCTTGAGATAATCCTCCTGGCGGATGGTCAGCAGCGCGGCTTCGCGGATCTTCGGATTGTCGAACGGCGGCTGCAGCCAGTTCATGCGGTAGATGAACTGGTGACCGAGCGGGTTCCAGTTATAGAGCGTGACCCCCTTTTCCTTCTTGAGGATCGGGATCAGGTCGTGCGGCGGCTGCTCGATCACGTCGATCTCGCCCGCGGCGAGCGCGTTCACCTGCTGCTGCGGGTCGGGCATCTCGATGATCTCGACGCGATCGACCTTGACCACCTTGCCGCCGGCCAGGCCCGAAGCGGGCTCGGCGCGGGGCTTGTACTTCTGGTTCTTGGTGTAGACGTGCTTCTCGCCGGGCTTGGACTCGGCGTTCACGTAGATGAACGGGCCCGAGCCGATCTGGCTGTCGATCTGCTTGAACGGGTCGGTGTCGGCCACCCGCTTCGGCATCATGAACGGAACCTGCGAGGACGGCTTGCCCAGCGAATCGAGGACCAGGCCGTAGGGCTCCTTCAGGACCATCTGGAAGGTCTTGGGATCGACCTCCTTGAACTCCTTCACGAAGTCCATGAGCTTCTGGCCCATCGCGTCGCGGGCGCCCCAGCGCTTGATCGAGGCGATGCAGTCCTCGGAGGTCACCGGCTTGCCGTCATGCCATTCCAGGCCGTCGCGCAGGGTGAAGGTCCACACCGTCTTGTCGGCGGAGACGTCGTACTTGTCGACCATCTGCGGCTTGACGACGTTGTTCTCGTCGGACGCAAACAGCGTGTCGTAGATGAAGTAACCGTGGTTGCGCGTGACGTAGGCCGTGGTCCAGATCGGATCCAGGATCGTCAGGTTGCCGTTCTGGACGAACTTGACGACCTTGCCCTGGGCCAGCACCGGCCCCGCACTCGATAGAATCGCCCCGGCAACCATTGCCGCGAGCGTACGCTTCATCACTTTTTTCATAGAGCCCCCTCCGGGTTTCTTCCCCATCGAAGAAGGCAGGATCGCCCGCCTTCATCGATGGGCGCGCGGGGAAGAGCCCCGCGCGCGGATCGAGCTACTTCTTGCTGACGTTCCAGAACACCGGCGCCGGCGCCGTCAGGTTACCCTCGACGTTCTTGCGGCGCGCCAGCGGGGCGTACCACTGGCCGACATTGATATGCGTCGGATGGTCGACCCAGTACTTCTGCAGATCCTCGACGATCTGCTTCTGCTTCACCGGGTCGGTCTCCTTGGCGAACTGGTCGCGATACTTCTCGATCGTGGCATCGCACGGCCAGCCGAACATGGCCTTGTCGCACGCTGCGTTGAAGTATCCGGCCATCACCGGGTTGAGGATGTCGGCCGCCACCCACGAGGTGAGGAAGGCGTGCCAGCCGCCCTGGCTCGGCGGGTCCTTCTTGACGCGGCGCGCGACCAGCGTCTGCCAGTCCATCGAAATCATGTCGACCTTGAAGCCGGCGCGCTCCATCTGCGCCTTGGCGACCGGGGCGAGGTTGGTGAGAACCTGCAGGTCGGTCGACTGCATCAGCACGATCGGGGTGCCGTCGTAGCCGGCTTCCGTCAGGATCTGCTTGGCCTTGGCGGCATTGCCGTTCAGCACGTCGGCCATGCCGGCGTCGGTCGCCAGCGGCGTGCCGCACACGAACGGCGCCTTGCAGACCTTGTACCATTGCGGATCGCCGATCGTGGCCTTGAGGAAGTCCTCCTGGCCGAAGGCAACGAACACCGCATGCCGGATCTTCGCGTTGTCGAAGGGCTTGGCGATGCTGTTGAAGCGGAAGGCGTACTGGTTGCCGGTCGGGTTGAAGTTGAGCAGCTCGATGTTCTTGTCCTTGGCGAGCAGCGGCAGCAGGTCGTGGCCCGGCGCCTCGAGGATGTCGATCTCGCCGTTCTGCAGCGCCGCCACCTGCGTCTGGATGTCCGGCATGGCGATCCATTCGACGCGGTCGACCTTGACGACCTTGCCGCCGGCGAGGCCGTTGGCCGGCTCGGCCCGCGGCTTGTACTTGGTGTTCTTGACGTAGACGATCTTCTCGCCCGGCTTCCATTCGTCGGCCTTGAAGATGAACGGTCCCGAGCCGATCACGTCCTCGACCTTGATCTGCTGCATCGGGTCGGTTTCGGCCGACTTCTTCGGCATCATGAAGGGCACGTTCGACGACGGCTTGCCGAGCGACTCGAGCACCAGGCCGTACGGCTCCTTCATCTTCATCTTGAAGGTCTTGGCATCGACGACCTCGAAGCCGTCGACCGAGCCCATCATCTTCTGGCCCATCGAATCGCGGGCGGCCCAGCGCTTGATGGAGGCGATGCAATCCTCGGCGGTGACCGGCGTGCCGTTGTGCCACTCGAGGCCGTCGCGCAGCGTGAAGGTCCAGGTCAGCTTGTCGGCAGAGTTCTCATACTTGTCGACCATCTGCGGCTTGACGTTGAACTTCTCGTCGACCGCGAACAGCGTGTCCCACACCATGTAGCCGTGGTTGCGCTGGATGTAGGCCGTGGTCCAGATCGGATCGAGGATCTTGACGTCCGAATGCATAACGACCTTGAGCGTCTGCGCCTGGACCGGCGCGGCGGCCATGAGGCCGCTGACGCTCGCCGCAGCGATGACGGCCAAGGCCGACTTCCTGAATGAGAACATGATTTTTTTGACTCCCTGTCTCGCGGTCGGTTCTTGCCTTGCGCAAAGCTTGCAAGAATCGCGCCGCCCCCCGGAACAGTAGCAGCCGAAAGCCCCCCTCTGACAAGCCGATTCACCTGCCGCGCAGGACTCAGCGGGGCTTGTTGAACGCCTTCTCGAGAAGTTCGAGTACCCCCTCGGAGGCGGCCGAGGCGACGATGTCGCCGAATCCCGCCCATGAGCCCTTCGCGGCGGCCAGCGGCACCGGGTTGGACTGCTCGATGTCACCGACATTCTTGCCGGCCGGATCCTTGACGACCCACTTGACGACCAGCTTGGCCATGCGGTCGTCGATCGGTGTCATGGTGACCGTGCCGACGACGGTGAAGGCGTCGGCTTCTGCCTGGTCCACGATCACGAGCTTGCTCGATCCCAGCGCACGCCGCATGCCGGAGGTCAGCTGGCGATTGCCGTCCGAGGGCGCACCGGTCACCTGCGCGACCAGCACCTTGACCTGCGGCTCGGCCGGCTTGGCCGCGATCGGCGTCGGCGTGGTCGTCGAGGTCGGGACCGCTCCGTCGGGCGGCGGGGTCGCGGCGGGGTCGGCCGGGAATTCGTAGGGGATCGTGATGCCCGCGGCGACCTGGCCGGGCGCGCGCGGAATGAAGTTCGGCGGCTTGCCGATCAGGGTCGCGACCCGGGGCGCGGCTTGTTGCGCGATGCGCGAAACCAGACGCTCGGCCTGCTCGGCATAATCCTCGGGCGGCGCGCGCGTCTTGACGGTCGCGGGCTCGTCGGTGCGTGGCTTGCCGCGGATGCGCCAGTCGATCTGGATCTCGATCGACATGTCGGCGTCGCGCGTGCTCATCACGCCGTCGACCTCGATCGGCGCCTCGGTCGGGGCGATCGCCGCCACGATGCCATAGGACTGGAGTTCGATGGCGAGGGCGGCGGCGACGCGCTCGCCCATTTCCGGCGGCATGTTGCGCGGCGGGCTGATCGCGACCTCGACCTTGTCGCGGAGCTGGCGCCCGTAGGAGATCTGCGAAGGATCGTGGGCGAAGGGCTTGGGGGATCCGCCGCACGCCGCGAGGGCGAGCAGGCAAAGCAACATCACAACATGGCGCATGTCGCGATAACCCCGAGCAGGCAACAGACCATCAGGATGATGAAGTAGGGCACGTCAGGCCGCGAGGGCGATCGCCGACAGGCCGCGCCCGTAGTCGCGCACGCCCTGAAGCGTGTTGCGCCGGTAGCTGAAGAAATCGTCCGTGCCGGTCAGCGTGTCGTGGCCGGTCGCGCTCACGGCGACGCCGTTGCGCGCAATGCGGTGCACGAGGTAGCCGGGCAGGTCGAACATGAAATGGCCGGCGCGGGTGGCCGCGCGGAAGAAGGCTGCGTTGGCCTCGTCCTGGGCGAGGAACGGCGCGGGGAATTCCGGTCCGACCTCGTAGGATGCCGGCCCGATGCAGGGTCCGACCACGACCCGGATGCGTTCGCGCCGGGCGCCCAGCTTCTCCATCGCCGCGATGGTGGCGTCGACGACACCGCCCAGCGCGCCCTTCCAGCCGGCATGCGCGGCGCCGATCACCGAGGCGTCGCCGTCGGCCAGCAGCACCGGCGCGCAATCGGCTGCCATCACCCCCAGCGCGACGCCCGGCCGGTCGGTCACGAGGCCGTCCGCCCTGGGCGCTCCGGGCGAAGTCCAGCGTTCCGCCGCCACCGTCAGCACGTCGGCCGAATGAATCTGGTGCACGGTCTGCAGGTCGGGTTCGTCGAGGCCGAACTGTTCGGCCGCACGGCGCCGGTTCTCGCGCACGTTCTCCGGCGCATCGGCCGAGCCATAGCCGCAGTTGAGCGACGAAAAGAGGCCCGTGCTCACGCCGCCGCGGCGGGTGAAGAATCGGTGCTGTACCCCGTCGAGGGCGGCGAGTGTCTGAGCCTGGATCATGAACCGTCCGCGGGGAAATCCGTAAAGCCGGCGGGCGGGGCGGTCTTGCCGTCGCCGAGGGCCAGCACGCGAAAGAGGGTGCCCATTTGGTCGGGCGCGATCAAGCGGGCCGATGCCGCATCGATGGCATCGGCCTGTGCTGCCTTTGCACTGCGCTTCAGCGCCTGCGCACGCTCTGGAAGCCCCAGACGCCGCAGGAACTCGCCCTGGCCCACCGGGCCAAACGCCGCGACGCCGGCGGACGCGGCGAGTGCAGCAAAATCGACATGGGCGCTGAGATCGGTCTCGCCGGGACGGTCGAGAATGGCTGCCCCCTGATGGCCGCGCACCGCCTGCAGCGAGGCCGCGCGGCCGGCACTCTCCAGCCCGTAGTCGATGATGAGCGCCCATCCGCCGTCGCGGGCGATGCGCATCCCGATCGCGCCGGCCAGAGTCCGGCCGGCTTCGCTGATCTCGGCCTCCGCGCCTTCCTCCAGGTCGGGCAGCAGTGAAGCGAAGGGTGTCGCGCCGGGCGCCAGGCCCAGCCGCAGTCCTCCCGCTTCGTCGAGGCCCACCATGCGCTCGCGCCAGCCTCTGGCCGTGCGATGAAACTGGCGCACCGGCAGCGCGTCGAAGAATTCGTTGGCCACCAGCAGCAGCGGCCCCGCCGGCACCTCGTCGAAGCGCTCGTGCCAGGCGGGCCTGTAGGCCTGCAGCGTAGAGCGCTGGGCCTCGCGCAGCGGCGCGTTGATGTCGACGAGATGGAGGTCGATCGCGGCATGGAAGCCCGGCACGCCGCGTGTCGCGCGCAGCGCATCGGCCATCAGGGTGCCGCGGCCGGGACCCAGCTCGACCAGCCCCACGGGGGACGGCCGGCCCATCGCCAGCCAGCGCTCGGCCAGCCAGGCGCCAATCAGCTCGCCGAACATCTGCGAGATTTCGGGGGCGGTGGTGAAGTCGCCGGCGGCGCCGACGGGGGTGGCATGGCGATAGTAGCCGAGCCGCGGATGCCCCATCGCCTCCGCCATGAAGTCGGCGAGCGAGATCGGACCGGTGAGCGCGATGCGGCGCGCGATCAGCCCGCCCAGTTCAGTCATGAGGGTTCGGTCACGGCGCCCGGGTCACGGCAGGGAGGGCTTGCGATAGGCGCGTCCGATCAGCCAGAGGCCGAACAGCAGCACCGGCAGCGACAGCAGCATGCCCATGGTGATCGGCCCCCACAGGTAGCCGAGATGGGCGTCGGGCTCGCGGAAGATCTCGCCCACGATGCGGGCCAGGCCGTAGCCCGCGCAGAACACGCCGGTCAGCAGGCCGGGCCGGCGGCGGCCCTCGGTGAGCTTCCACACCGCGACCACGATGAGGGTCAGCAGCACGCCCTCGAAGAAGGCCTGGTAGAGCTGGCTGGGATGGCGCGGGAGGGGGCCGCCGCGCGGGAAGACCATGGCCCATGGCACGTCGCTCACGCGGCCCCAAAGCTCGCCGTTGATGAAGTTGGCGAGGCGGCCGAAGAACAGGCCGAGCGGCGCCACGATCGCCACCAGGTCCGAGAGCATGAACGGATCGGTCTGGTTGCGCTTAGCAAAGAGCAGGATGGCGACGATGACGCCCAGCAACCCGCCGTGGAACGACATGCCGCCCTCCCACAGGGTGAGCGCCGACAGCGGATGTTCCAGATAGAAGCCCGGCTTGTAGAACAGCACGTAGCCCAGCCGCCCGCCCAGGATGACGCCGAGCGCGGCCCACAGCAGGAAATCGTCGATCTTGAGGGGCGACAGCACCTTGGGCGGCTGTTCGCAGACACGGCGCATGACCTGCCAGCCGATCACCAGGCCCGCGATATAGGCCAGGGCATACCAGCGGATGGCGAAGGGTCCGAGCTGGACCAGGACGGGGTCGATCTCGGGATACGGGATCGCCAGGGGAAGCGCGGCCAGGAGAAACGCTGAAAGGGTGCTCATGAAGGCGACCCTTATAGCCGGGGAATCGCGTTCCCAAAATCGTCGCGGCGCCGATCCGGGGGGATCGGCGCCGCTGGGGACTATCCGAACGAGAGTGTTTTTGAGTTTTTAGCGAGAGGGGGCGTCGGAAGGTCCTTGTCGGTTCAGGCTTCGCCGACCGTCTCCAGGATGGAGGCGGTCAACGCGTCGGCGGGGCTCTTGCCGGCCCAGACGACGTACTGAAAGGCGGGGTAGAAGCGCTCGCTCTCGGTGATTGCCACCTCGACGAGGTCGTTCAGCTGTTCGGCCATCAAGCCCTTGGTCCCGCGCAGCGGGATGGCGTGGCGGAACATCGGCAGGCCTTCTTCGGTCCACAGATCGAAGTGACCCAGCCACATCTTTTCGTTGATCAGGGCCAGCAGCCCATGGATGTCGGAATGCCGCTCGGTGGGAATGCGAACGTCGTAGGCGCAGGTGAAGTGCAGCGCCTCGACATCGTCGCGCCAGCTGAAGAACATGCGGTAGTCGCACCAGCGGCCTGCGACCTCGACGGCGATTTCGCGGTCCGAGGTGCGGTCGAACGGCCAGTCGTTGGCGGACACGACCTTCTCGATCATTTCGAGCGGATTCAGGTCAGACTTCAATCGTGTCCGCTCATGTCGAGATAACGCCATCGAGCTACTCCCCAACCATTCCGCCGTGCGGCTCCACTGAGCCATTCTTGAGGCGGGTGGTCGACATATCGTGGTGGGCACCCAACAACCCACTAACGCTAGCCTGCCAAAGGATGCCCCCCTGCGCAATAAGAAAGGGCCGTGTAAAACGGGGAAAGAGTCAGGGATTCCATGAATTTAATCCCCAACGTTAAGATTCGAATCCGTCGATTCCGCAGAACGAGTCGGGAGATTCTGCCGATTATTTGAGCAAATGTTGAGGCCGGAGCCTTGCTCCTTCAGGGTTTCTGCACGTCCTGAGCGATTGGCACAGGCCTTGCCTTTCTGCCTCCAAGCACGCCGCGCACCGCATGCCGGCACCAAGACTGGAGGAGGCATCGATGTTCAAGGACCCGTTCGATCCGAAGGCGCTGCTCGGCCGCGGCGGCTGCAGCTGCGGCGGCAACCACAGCCAGACCGACCATGCCCGCCTGACGGCGGCGGCCGTGCCGGCGGGGGAGGAGGATCGCTGGAACCGGGTGGTCGATGCCGCCGTCCTGCGTGCCGTGTTCCCGGTCGACGCCCAGCGCCGCCAGTTCCTGAAGACGGTCGGGGCGGCCACCGCGATGGCTGCCATTTCCTCGGTCCTGCCGCTCGGCGCCGCCCGTGAGGCCTTCGCCCAGGGTGGGACGCCGGAGAAGAAGGACCTCAAGGTCGGCTTCATCCCCATCACCTGCGCCACGCCCATCATCATGGCCCATCCGATGGGCTTCTATTCCAAGCAGGGGCTGAACGTCGAAGTCGTGAAGACGGCCGGCTGGGCGGTGATCCGCGACAAGTCGCTGGCCAAGGAATACGACGCCTCGCACATGCTCTCGCCGATGCCGATCGCCATCTCGCTGGGCGTCGGCTCGAACCCGGTGCCGTGGACGATGCCGGCGATCGAGAACATCAACGGCCAGGCGATCACCCTCGCGAACAAGCACAAGGACAAGCGCAACCCGAAGGACTGGAAGGGCTTCCGCTTCGCCGTGCCGTTCGACTATTCGATGCACAACTACCTGCTGCGCTACTACGTGGCGGAGCACGGGCTCGACCCCGACAAGGACATCTCGATCCGCTCGGTGCCGCCGCCGGAAATGGTCGCCAACCTGCGCGCCGACAATATCGACGGCTATCTCGGCCCCGATCCGTTCAACCAGCGCGCGGTGTTCGACGGCATCGGCTTCATCCACCTGCTGACCAAGGAGCTTTGGGACGGCCATCCCTGCTGCGCCTTCACCGTCAGCAAGGAATTCGCGACCCAGAATCCCAACTCCTATCGCGCGCTGCTCAAGTCGATCATCGATGCGACCGCCTATGCCCACAAGCAGGAGAACCGCAAGGAGATCGCCAAGGCGATCGCGCCGGCCAACTACCTGAACCAGCCCGAGACGGTGCTGGAGCAGATCCTGACCGGCACCTATGCCGACGGGCTGGGGGGCGTGAAGAAGGACCCGGAGCGCATCGACTTCGATCCCTTCCCGTGGAACCAGTTCGCGATCTGGATCATGACCCAGATGAAGCGCTGGGGTCAGCTCAAGGGCGACGTCGACTACGCCAAGGTCGCGTCAGAGGTCTATCTCGCCACCGACACGGCCAACATGATGAAGGAGATGGGCCTCACCCCGCCCGATCCGTCGAAGAAGACGATCGTGGTGATGGGCAAGCCCTTCGATTCGTCCAAGCCCGACGACTACGTCAACAGCTTCGCCATCAAGCGGACCTGAGCTCGTGACTTTGTCGGCGGGACCAAAACCCGACCTCATCCTGAGGAGGCTGCGCAGTAGCCGTCTCGAAGGATGGGCTGCAGGCGAGGTGTCCTTGGCCCATCCTTCGAGACGCTCGCTGCGCTCGCTCCTCAGGATGAGGGCTGTGCGTTTGGAGCATGAGGAGCAGGCATGCTGAAAGCCTCGCTCGGCCTGCGGGCGGGCCTGCTGTCGCTCCTGATCTTCGTGGCGATCGTCGGCATCTGGCAGGCCGCCACGATGCCGACGGCGGGCAGCGGCCCGGCCATGGACCCGGAATATGCCAAGCTGGTCGGCGCCGCGGCGGCGACAGGCTCGAAGTCGGCGATGCCGACGCCGGCCGATATCGGCGCCACGATCTGGAAGCACCTCGCCGATCCCTTCTATATCCGCGGCAGCAACGACAAGGGCATCGGCATCCAGCTCGCCTATTCGCTGGGCCGCGTGCTGCTGGGCTTCGGGCTCGCCGCCCTCGTGGCTATTCCGCTGGGCTTCCTGATCGGCATGTCGCCGCTGGTCTATCGCGCGCTCGATCCCTTCATACAGATCCTGAAGCCGGTTTCGCCGCTCGCCTGGATGCCGCTCGCGCTCTACACGATCAAGGATAGCGCCATCTCCTCGATCTTCGTGATCTTCATCTGCTCGATCTGGCCGATGCTGATCAACACCGCGTTTGGCGTGGGCAGCGTGCGCAAGGAATGGCTGAACGTGGCGCGCACGCTCGAGGTCGGGCCGTTCCGCACCGCCTTCAAGGTGATCCTGCCGGCCGCCGCGCCGACCATCATGACCGGCATGCGCATCTCCGTCGGCATCGCCTGGCTGGTGATCGTGGCGGCCGAGATGCTCGTGGGCGGCACCGGCATCGGCTACTTCGTGTGGAACGAGTGGAACAACCTCTCGATCGCCAACATCGTGACGGCGATCCTGCTGATCGGCCTGGTCGGTCTCCTGCTCGACCAGGGCCTGGCCTGGCTCGCCAAGCTCGTCACCTATCCGGAATAGGCGCGCCATGGAAAACCGTCCGCTCATCAGCGTCGAAGGACTGGCGCGCCGCTTCGGCGAGACCGGCCAGCCCGCCGTGTTCGAAGACATCTGGTTCGGCGTCGACAAGGGGGAGTTCTGCTGCCTGATCGGCCATTCCGGCTGCGGCAAGACCACGATCCTGAACGTGCTGGCCGGCCTCGATAGCCCGAGCGGCGGCGCCGTCATCGTCGACAATCGCGAGATCGACGGGCCGAGCCTCGACCGCGCCGTGATCTTCCAGGGCCATGCTTTGCTGCCGTGGATGACGGTGATGGGCAACATCGCCTTCGCCGTCTCCTCGCGCTGGCCGAGCTGGGATCGCGCCAAGGTGCGCGATCATGCGATGCGCTTCATCGAGCTGGTCGGCCTCGCCGGCGCGGAGAACAAGAGGCCGGCGCAGCTTTCGGGGGGCATGAAGCAGCGGGTCGGCATCGCCCGCGCGCTCTCCATTCAGCCCAAGATGCTGCTAATGGACGAGCCGTTCAGCGCCCTCGACGCGCTGACGCGCGGCATGCTGCAGGACGAGGTGCTGCGCATCTGCGCCGACACGCAGCAGACCGTGTTCATGATCACCCACGATGTCGACGAGGCGATCCTGCTCGCCGACAAGATCGTGCTGATGACCAACGGCCCGGGCGCGCGCATCGCCGAGATCGTGGTCAACACCATGCCGAAGAACGAGCGGCA
The DNA here is from genome assembly GCF_965249915.1 of Reyranella sp. Lineage (GTDB taxonomy): Bacteria > Pseudomonadota > Alphaproteobacteria > Reyranellales > Reyranellaceae > Reyranella. The sequence goes on along the minus strand of NZ_OZ252257.1, from coordinate 4,535,208 downwards.
CCGGAACGACCTGCATCGCCATCCGCAGTACTACGCGATCCGCAACCACCTGGTGGAGTTCCTCGTGAACCGCTCGAAGGCGTTCGATCGCGAGGTTGCGGAGCACGGCTTCGATCCGCGTCGGCCGAAGCTGGTGAAACCTGGCCTCATGTCCATGAAATTGTCGGCGGTCAATCCGCCGGCCGAGATCGTGCCTTTAACAACCGGGAGACGGCAATGAAGCGGGCTGAAGTCACAGAGAAGATCCTGACGGCCAAGCGCATGAAGGAACTGACCTGGGAAGAGATCGCCAAGAAGATCGGCGGCGCCTCGAAGATCATCGTCACCGCGGCCTGCATGGGCCAGATGAAGATGACCAAGGAGCAGGCCACCAAGGCCGGCAAGCTGTTCGGCCTGGGCAAGGAAGAAGTGCTGCTGCTGCAGGAAGTGCCCTATCGCGGCTCGCTGCCCCAGATCCCGCCGACCGACCCGCTGATCTACCGCTTCTACGAGCTGGTGCAGGTCTACGGCACGACCTGGAAGGAGCTGATCCAGGAGGAATTCGGCGACGGCATCATGAGCGCCATCGACTTCGACATGACCATGGAGCGCCAGCCCGACCAGAAGGGCGACCGGGTGAAGATCGCCATGTCGGGCAAGTTCCTGGGCTACAAGAGCTACTGACCTCACGACCTCGAACGCCTCCCCATTCAGATGGGGAGGTGCCCGCGTCTTCGTCGGATATTCGTGCCTACAGGCAGCCCTGCAGGTATCGGCTGATACCTGCTTTGTGCAGGGTGCAACCGGAGCGCTAGCTCTTCCCACGGTAAAAGCAACCATGTCATAACTGTGCGTCTCGTGGGAGGGGCGCGTGGGGGAACAACAAACCGGAGTCGACGGAGGCGATAGCCCCGTCCAAGCATCTGCTGTGACTATTCTGGCGGAAACAGCGGCGAAGCTGAATTTCGCCGCCCATCAGAGTTCTTTCGCTTTTCTGCGAGACCTGCGGATCATCAACAACGATCCGGCGGCAGCACTGTCAGATGTCGTTGTAACGCTGTCGGCCAGCCCTGCATTTCTCAAGCCGAAATCGTGGCATCTGGATCGTCTTTCGCCAGCGAGCACGATGATGGTCAAGAACCGAGATATCGATCTCGATGGCGGCTTCCTGCTCGACTTGGCCGAATCGATCAAAGGCACAGTGACGATCGTCGCGAAATCAGGCGATCGAGTCCTTGGGCAGGAACAGCAAATTGTTGAGTTGCTCGCCTACAATGAGTGGGGCGGTGGCGGATATATGCCCGAACTGCTTGCGGCGTTCGCGATGCCGAACGATCCGGCGATCGACCGCGTTCTTCGCGATGCCAGCACGTGCCTGCGCAAGGCTGGAAAGCACGATGGCATCGATGGATACAAATCGGGCAGCCGCCAGAGAGTCTGGGAGATCGCGTCTGCCGTCTACACGGCAATCGCAAATCTGGGTATTGCGTATGCCCTTCCGCCCGCAAGCTTCGAGAAAAATGGCCAGAAGATCCGGCTCCCTGGGCAGATCCTGGAGGGGCGACTCGCTACCTGCCTCGATACGACGATGCTTTTTGCGTCTGCCTTGGAGCAAGCGGGGCTTAATCCGATCATAGCGCTTCCCCAAGGTCATGCGTTCGTCGGGGTATGGCTCCAGCCCGAGGAATTGGCCTCGATTGTCGTGGATGAAGCCGAGACGTTGAGGAAACGCGTTCAGCTCAATGAACTCGTCCTGATCGAAACGACCTTTGCGACTTCGCGCCCGGCACCCCCGTTCTCCAAGGCGGTTACCGCGGCCAACGACTGCATTTCGCCCGACAAGGACGAGACGTTCGTCGCCGGTGTAGATATCCGTCGCGCCCGTGCTCATCGAATAACGCCGTTGGGGCGCAAGCTCGGGGGAGGAGCCCTCTCCAGCGACGGTGAGCAGCAAGCGGAGGCTGAACAGGCATTGGAGGACTCGCCACCGTTGCCCGATTTTGATGGGCGGGTTGAGGATGACGGCCTGCCCGAGACGCCAGCGAGCCGACTGGAGCGCTGGCAACGCAAGTTGCTGGATCTTTCGGCGCGGAATCCGCTGCTCAATCATAAATCGTCAAAGACCAGTCTTCGTTTGATCTGCCCCAATCCGGCGCTGCTAGAAGACGGGCTTGCGGCGGGTGCTCGATTTGCCATTCACGCGGTCCCGAAGCCGTCCAGTGTTGGACAAGACGAAGAAGTTCATCGGCAGCGCACCGGCGAAATCATCACCGAGGAGTATGCGCGCGCGGCTCTCGATAAGAAGCAAGTACTTGTCGACCTCCCTGAAGAGGAACTGAATCGCCGGGCGGTCGAGATTTACCGAAAGGCGCAAACAGCGCTACAGGAGGGTGGAGCGAATACCCTGTATCTCGCCATCGGCTTTCTTCTGTGGAAGCAGGACGCCAAAAGCGACCGGCGCTTTCGTGCCCCGTTGATCTTGCTGCCGGTAACGCTGGAGCGAAAGTCGGTTCGTAGCGGCGTTCGTATGCTGGCACATGATGACGAACCGCGCTTCAATACGACCCTGCTTGAAATGCTCCGAAAGGATTTCCGTATCGACATACGGGATTTCGATGGTTCACTCCCCTCAGACCGGAACGGGATCGACGTCTCCTCCATTTGGGCGCGGATGCGCCGAGCCGTAAAGGATGCGCCAGGATTCGAAGTTGTCGAGGAGGTGGTGCTCGGACACTTCTCCTTTGCGAAGTATCTCATGTGGAAGGACCTCGTGGATCGCACGGATGCGCTCCGCAAGAATCCGGTGGTCAAGCACCTGCTCGATACGCCTCGAGATCGCTACGGAAGTGAAATTGAGTTCGTCGATACCCGCGATATCGACCGCAAGTACCATCCATCGGAGCTACTGACGCCGCTGCCGGCAGATGCATCTCAGATGGCGGCGATCGCGACGGCAGATCGTGGCAAGGATTTCATTGTTATTGGCCCGCCTGGTACCGGCAAGAGCCAGACGATCAGCAATCTGATCGCTCATATTCTCGGCCAGGGCAAAACCGTCCTGTTTGTCTCTGAAAAGACGGCTGCGCTGGACGTCGTCCAAAGGCGTCTGAAGGCTGTGGGACTCGGGCGATTTTGCCTGGAACTTCACTCCAACAAAGCCAGCAAGGCCGATGTGCTGAACCAGCTGCGAGATGCTTGGAGCTATGCACAAAACGTTGCGTCTGGGGATTGGGAGGGAGAGGGCAAAAGGCTCCGAGATTTGCGAGACCGGTTGAACCGGATCGTGGATCGGCTCCATTTGCGACGTCGGAATGGCCTGACAGCGCACCACGCCATTGGCTTGAAGGTCCGTGACGCCTCACTGGCGTCGCGCGTTTCGCTGGTGTGGCCATCGGCTGATCATCATAACGAAGCTGGGTTGCGCGAGATGCGTGACGCGGTGGAGAAGCTGCGCATTCAGGTCACGGCCGTTGGCAATACTTCTGAGAGTCCCTTCCAACTAGTCACCCATGATGACTGGTCGCCCCAGTGGGAAGCCAACATTGTGGAGCGTGCCGGGCGGCTTTCCGCATCCATGCTTGCGCTGGAGCGGTCATGTGAAGGCTTCCAGCGTGTTGTGGGAATCGGTGGGACTTACAGGAATATGTCCGGCCTGCAGGCGCTGGCCGACCTGGCTTCCTTATTGGGCGAATGTTGGCAGAAGCAGGCCGGATACGCCCTCGACCCGAACGGCGGAGAGAAGATCGATGGACTGACGGAAGCGGCATCGCGTCTGCGGTCATTCGTTGAGGCTGTGGCCTCGTTGAGTTGCCCTTACGATGCTTTGGCTTGGCGCAAGCTCGATGGTGATGAGGTGGGGCGGCGCTGGAAGGCGGCGACTTCCACGTGGTGGCCTAAGAGCTTCTTTTCGCGCCGACGCGTGCTTGGAGAGCTGAAGGAAGGCGGCGCGAAGGGAATACCGGTTCCGGCGACCGATGCTCCATTGCTTGCGCGTTTGCGGCAGGAAGGCGACGCCATAGACCGGCTCGGCGATCTCCTGTCTGAAATCAAGGGGTGGCGAGGCTACGCGACAGATCCCGATGCGATGTTGGCGTTGAAGGAACTGGGAGTGCGGGTCCGCGCTGTGATTGGCCGCCTGGCCAGTGACTCGGCAATTCTAGTTGAGGTTCGCACCAAAGTACGGAGCCTTCTGCAAGAGGGTGACGATTTGCTCGCGCCTGGAGCTGTAGTGGGGCGGGCGGCGGCTGACCTGACGAATGCCTATGCGAGCTTCCTGTCAGCTCATGACGCCTTCGCCGCCTCTGCGGGTGAGGCCGCCCGGGAATGCCTGGCAGAGGCAGAAGATATGTTTTCGACGGCGAGGCAGGCGACACTGGCTATTGAAACGCGTCATGCTGAATTGCGTGACTGGTGCCATTGGCGCCGGAGGAGGACGGAAGCGATCAGTCTCGGACTTGAACCGCTGGTGCGAAGCATCGAGCGTGGCTCGATTCTGGCCGAGGAGATCGAGGCGACGTTTTATGCAGCCTACTGCGCCTGGTGGTCGGCTGCGGTTATCGGTGAAGACGACGTCTTGCGGACTTTCTCTACCGATGAACACGTCGATGCGATTGAGAAGTTCCGGCAGGTTGATGCCGAATATCAGAAACTGACAGCCGCTGAGATTGCCACGCGTTTGGCCGGAAAAGTGCCGGGGGTGAATCAGCAGAGGCCAACTAGTTCATGGGGAACCCTGCGAAGGGAAATGGAGAAGAAGACCAGGCACAAACCTGTGCGCCAACTCATTCAGGAGGCGCCCGATGCCCTTACGGCACTGAAGCCTTGTCTGATGATGTCTCCGCTGTCGGTCGCGCAATATCTGCCGGCCGATCATTCGCCGTTCGATGTCGTCATCTTCGATGAGGCGTCGCAAATCACTGTGTGGGATGCGGTCGGGGCGCTGGCGCGAGGGAAGCAGGTAATCGTGGCCGGAGACCCCAAGCAGATGCCGCCGTCGAATTTCTTTGCGCGAAGTGAGGATGACCCGGACGGTGACATCGACGTCGAAGGAGATCTTGAAAGCATTCTGGACGAAATGCTGGGGGCTAGCATTCCGCAGCGAACTCTCAATCTGCACTACCGGTCTCGCCGGGAAAGCCTGATCGCATTCTCGAACAGCCGGTACTACGACAGTTCGCTGGTCACCTTTCCGGCGCCCGTCAATCCCGACCAGGGCATCCGTCTGATCAGGCCAGCAGGATTTTATGCGCGAGGAGGAGCGCGGCATAACGAAGGCGAAGCCAAGGCGGTTGTCGCGGAAATCGTGCGGCGCCTTACGCACCACGACCCATCGGTCTCCAAGGCGTCGATTGGTGTCGTGACCTTCAATTCGGAGCAACAGACGCTTATCGAGAACCTTCTTGACGATGCTCGCGTCAAGCGGCCGGATATCGAGTGGGCCTTCTCTCAGGATGCAATGCTCGAGCCAGTCTTCGTTAAGAATCTGGAGACTGTCCAGGGAGACGAGCGCGACATCATCCTGTTCAGCGTGACTTACGGGCCGGACCAGAGCGGCCATGTAACGATGAACTTCGGACCTCTCAACCGATCCGGTGGTGAGCGCCGGCTTAACGTCGCCTTGACGCGTGCCCGCTCCGAGCTGGTGGTGTTCTCGACATTGGACCCGAAGAGGATCGACCTGTCTCGCACGCAGGCCCGCGCTGTAGCGGACCTGAAACACTTCCTGGAATACGCGGAGCGGGGGGCAACTGCTTTGGGGGCGGCAGTGTATGGCTCCAAAGGAGGTTTCGATTCGCCGTTCGAGATGGCGGTTGCAGAGGCACTGCGCGGCAAGGGATGGACCGTTCACACCCAGATCGGCGTCTCTGCCTATCGTGTTGATCTGGGCATTGTGCATCCGGATTTTCCAGGGGTGTATCTGGCGGGCGTCGAGTGTGATGGCGCCATGTATCACAGCTCGGGATTTGCCCGGGAACGCGACAAGATTCGGCAATCGGTTCTGGAAGGGCTCGGTTGGACATTGTTTCGCGTCTGGTCGACGGATTGGTGGACGCATTCCGCCAGGGCCGCCGACAAGCTCCATCAGGCACTTACCACCCAGCTCGAAGCGGCACGCGCAAAGAGTGCGCAGCAAAGTGCGGTGGTTGATGTATCGGCGTCTCCCGTGGCTGACGTCACGCCAATTGAAGACATGGTCGATGATCACTCTCGTGATGAGAGCACGCGGGCAGAAGCTTCCCAGCCGGCAACGCGATCTCTGGAAGCGGGAAGCTTTCATGATCGCGTGATGCCTCCTTCGCAGATTTCACGGTCGGCTGGTCTTGTTGAGCTGGGCGTTCCGTCGGCAGCCGATGGGCACTATGTCTTCGCGAATCTCGATCAAGAACGCTATCGCCCTGATTTCGATCAGTTCTATTCCGAAGGTTATGAGAAGCGCCTTGCTGCCATGATTGATCATGTGATCGATACGGAAGGCCCGGTGCACGAAGACGTGCTCGTCAGGCGGATTGCTCGACATCACGGAGTCCAGCGTATCAGCAGTCAGTTTCGAGGGGCTGTCGTGGAATTGGCGCAGCGCCGGCGAGGGCGGACGCTAGAAGATGTCGGCCGGTTCTTCTGGAGAAAAGGCACCGTCAAAGAAAGGCTTGCGCCAGCGCGCTACGAAGGGCGCGATGATGAACTCAAGGTCATCGATGTGATCTGCAAGGAAGAGCTTAGAACAATCCAAAAAACGTTAGAGCTTGGTGATGATCCATTCCTGCTGGCGCGTCGGCTTGGGGCGGGCCGCCCCAGTCCGGCGGTGAAGAGCCGTCTTGAGAGGCTTTTGTCGCGGCGTGATTCCGCCAGCTAATTTGGCGCACGGCCAGGGAGAGTAAGGCGTCCCTCTTCGAATTTCGAAATTTCCTTGCGCCTGCACTGAGCAGTCGCCAGATTGTCAACAATCGACGATCAGGCCTGAAGAGGACGGTTCTTGGCTTTTTCCGATCTCTCATCACGAGACCCCGGCGCGCTCTTCGAGCGGGTGCCGAAGGCGACCTTGCGGGCGCATATCGTCGAGCGGCTGCGGCATGCGATCCTGGCGGGCGACATTCCGCCGGGGGCGCCGCTGGTCGAGACGGCGCTGTCGGAGCGCTTCGAGGTGAGTCGCGGTCCGCTGCGCGAGGCGCTGCGCCAGCTGATCGAGGAGGGGCTGGTGGTGACCGTGCCCTACACCGGCACGCGCGTCGCCGAGCTCTCGGTCGAGGACATCCACGAGATCTACTCGCTGCGCACCGTGCTGGAGACCTTCGCCTTCGAGCAGGTCTGGCCGCGCCGCGACGACCGGTTCCGCGCCGAGCTCCGGCGGCGCAACGACGTGCTGATCGTCTCGATCGATGCCGGCGACGACCGCGCCAGCATTCTCAACGAACTCGACTTCCACGGCCTCGTCTACGAGGCGAGCGGCCACAAGCTCCTGCAGCGCGCCTGGCACGGGCTGCGCGGCCGGCTGCAGCTCTATTGGGCGGCGCATCATCGCGCGCATGGCCGGCGCGGCCCGAAGCGCGACAGCCACGACAGCTACATCGAGGCGGCCTTCGGCACTGACTTCGACGCGATGAAGGCCGAGATCGCCGATCACATGCGTCGCGGCGTCGAGACCACGGAGAAATTCCTGCGCTCGATGCCGGATCTGCCGGGGAAGCCAAAAAGGGGAGTCCATTCATGAGCATCAATCGACGTTCGTTGTTCGCCGTCGCGGCCGCGAGTGCCGCCGCGCTGGCCATTCCGTTCGCCGCGCGCGCCGAGGGCACGCTCGACGAGGTGAAGAAGCGCGGCGTGCTGCGCGTCGGCGTCACCCAGGCGCCGCCCTGGTACTCCAAGGATCCCAAGACCGGCCAATGGGCGTCGGGTCTCGGCATCGAGATGGGCAAGGCGATGGCCCAGAAGCTCGGCGTCAAGTTCGAGCCGGTCGAGGTGAGCTGGGGCAATGCGATCGCCGCGCTGCAGGGCGACAAGATCGACATCATGTTCATGCTCGACGCCACGGCCGAGCGCAAACAGGCCGCCAACTTCCCCGAATCGCCGCTCCTCTGGTACTCGCTCGCCGTGCTGGCGCGCGACGACCTGAACGCCAAGACCTGGGAGGACCTCAACAAGCAGGGCGTGCGCATCGCCGTGCCGCAGGCCTCGACCATGGACCGCTGGGCGACCCAGCACACGCCCAAGGCCGACATCCAGCGCTTCCCCGGCAATGCCGAGGCGATCGCCGCCTTCCAGTCGGGCCGGGTCGATGCCGTGCTGCTGTTCCATCCCCCGCTGCTCGCCGCCCGCCAGCGGCTCGGCAAGGGCAAGATCGTGGTGCCGCTACCCGCCGAATCGCAGCCCTCGAGCGCGGCGCTGCGCAAGGGCGACACCGCCTTCACCGAATGGGTCGATAAGCAGTTCGCCGACTACTACAAGAGCGGCCAGACCCAGAAGTGGTACGAGCAGGCGATCGCGGACTTCGGCCTCGATCCCAAGGCCGCGCCGCCGGTCATGAAAGAGATGATCAAGTAGGCGGCCGCGCTACTTGGCCTATCAGTGGGACTTCTCGCCGGTCCTCGCCAACGCACCGTTGTTGGTCGAGGGTCTGGTGAACACGCTCCGGATCACGGGCACGGCGCTGGTCTGCGGCGTCGCGCTCGGCCTGGGCTTGGCGCTGCTGCGCCTGTCGCCGCGACGCCTCCTGTCCTGGCCTGCCGGCTTCGTCATCGAGGTGTTCCGCACGACGCCGCCGCTGGTCCAGCTCTTCTGGTTCTTCTTCGCGCTGCCCATCCTGGTCGGCATCGAGATGACGCCGTTCGTGGCCGGCGCCGTCACCTTCTCGATCCAGTCGGCTGCGTTCTTCGCCGAGGTGTTCCGGGCCGGCATCCAGTCGATCGAGCGCGGCCAGTGGGACGGGGCGCGCGCGATCGGCATGCGCCATGACCAGGCGCTACGCCGCATCATCCTGCCGCAGGCGGTGAAGCGCATGATCCCGGCCTTCATGGAGCGCGCCATCGAGCTCATGAAGACGACGACCCTGATCGCCACCATCTCCTATGCCGACCTGCTGTTCGCCGCCAACGAGGTCTCGCAGAAGACATTCCGGCCGCTCGAAACCTACACCGTCGTGGCGCTGATCTACTTCGTCGTGATCTTCCTCGCGAGCCAGGTCGCGCGCCTGGTCGAGCTGCGGCTGGCGCGCAGTGGGGAATCGACGGTGCACTGATGCGCTGGGATTTTGCCTCCGTCCTCGACAATACCGACGCGCTGCTGGTCGGCGCGGTCGGCACGCTGCGCATCTTCGCGATCTGCCTGGTGCTGGGGCTCAGCCTCGGCCTGATCGTCGGGTTTGGCCGCTACTCGCGCAATCGCTGGCTCCACATCCCGGCCACGATCTTCGTCGAGTTCTTCCGCAACACGCCGGTGCTCGTGCAGATCCTGTGGTTCTACTTCGCCCTGCCGATCCTGCTGCCGTTCCAGATCTCGCCGCTGGCCGCCGCCTCGCTCGGCATCTCGCTCAATTCGGCGGCCTTCTCGGCCGAGATCTATCGCGGCGGCATCCAGTCGATCGAGACCGGCCAGTGGGACGGCGCGCGGGCGCTCGGCATGCGCTGGGGGCAGGCGATGCGGCGCATCATCCTGCCCCAGGCGCTGAAGCGCATGCTGCCGGCGCTGACCAACCGCGCCATCGAGATCTTCAAGATGTCGACGCTGGCCTCGGCGGTCGCCTATGTCGAGTTGCTGCAGCAGGGCAAGCTGATCGCCTCGCTCAACTACAATCCGATCGAGGCCTATACTGCCGTTGCGGTGATCTTCTTCGTCTTCCTGTGGCCGCTGGTGCAGTTCAGCTATTTCCTCGAACGCCGGCTGAAGAGGGACGAATGACGATCCTGAAGGTCGCCGGCCTCACCAAGCGATTCGGCGCCACCGACGTGCTGCGCGGCATCGATCTCGACGTGGCGCGCGGCGAGCGCATCGCCATCCTGGGCGCGTCGGGTTCGGGCAAGAGCACCTTGCTGCGTTGCCTCAACTTTATGGAACGGCCCGGCGGCGGCACGATCGCGCTCGACGGCCAGCTGCTGGGGCGCGAGAGCCGGACGGCTGAGCGGATCTATCGCGAAAGCGAGCTGATCCAGGTGCGCCAGCGGGTCGGCATGGTGTTCCAGCAGTTCAATCTGTTCCCGCACATGACGGCGATCGGCAACGTGATGGAAGGGCTGCGCACCGTGCGCGGCATGCCGAAGCCCGAGGCCGAGGCACGGGCGCGCAAAGAGCTGGCGCGGGTCGGGCTCGCCGAGAAGGCGGACACTTATCCGGCCCATCTCTCGGGCGGCCAGAAGCAGCGGGTCGCCATTGCCCGCGCGCTCGCGATGGATCCCGAGATGCTGCTGTTCGACGAGCCGACCTCGGCGCTCGATCCGGAGCTGGTGGGCGAAGTGTTGGCCGTGATCCTCGCGCTCGCCGAGGAGGGCCGGACCATGATGCTGGTGACGCACGAGCTGGGCTTCGCCTACCACGTCGCGACGCGAATCATCTTCCTGGCCGACGGCGCCATCCACGAGCAGGGCACGCCGGACGAGGTCCTCAAGAACCCGAAGAAGGAGCGCACCCGCGCCTTCCTCGCCAGCCACAAGCAATTCAGCTTCTAGGGAAACTGCCATGACGACGGAACAGGCGAGCGCCCAGGCCTATCTGGCCGATGCGCGCAACGACCAGGTGCTGGTCTATGTGAACGGCACCTTCGCGCCCCGCAACGAGGCCAGCGTCTCGGTGTTCGATTCAGGCTTCGTGCTGGGCGACGGCGTGTGGGAGGGGCTGCGTCTCGTGAAGGGCAAGCTGATCAGCCTCGACGCCCATCTCGATCGCCTGTTCGAAGGCGCGCGCTCGATCGATCTCGACATCGGGCTTGACCGCGCCGGTGTCACCAAGGTCGTGACCGATACGCTGGCGAAGAACGGCATGATCGACGGCGCGCACATCCGCCTCATGATCACGCGCGGCCTCAAGAAGACGCCCAACCAGGATCCGCGCTTCGTGATCGGCAAGGCCACGATCGTCTGCGTCGCCGAGTACAAGACGCCGATCCCCGAGGCCAAGGCCAAAGGCTACGCGCTCTTCACCTCGACCTTCCGCACGACAAACCCCGACCAGTTCGACCTGCGTCTCAACTCGCACTCGCGGCTCAATCTCATCCAGGCGCTGATCCAGGCGATCAAGGCCGGCGCCGACGAGGCGCTGATGCTCGACCCGCGCGGCTTCGTGGCCTCCTGCAATTCGACCAACTTCTTCATCGTGCGTGGCCGCGAGCTGTGGACCTCGACCGGTCTCTACAGTTTCAAGGGCATCACCCAGCAGAACGTCATCGACGCCTGGCGCGCCGCCGGCAACGTCGCGAAGGAATGCGATTTCACCCTGGCGCAGGTCTACTCCGCCGACGAGGCCTTCGTGACGGGAACGCTCGGCGGCGTGACCCCAGCGACCAAGGTCGACGGCCGGCTCATCGGCGACGGCAAGGCCGGAAAGGTCACGAAGGAAGCGAGCGACCTCTATCTGAAGTCGGTCGGGGCGCTGTAAGCGAAAGGTCCCTCGCTGCGCTCGGGATGACAATTTCTCTTTGGCGCATGGTGTGCGCCTCAAAAAAAGCTGTCATCCGGAGCGCAGCGAGGGACCTTTAGTTACCGCCAGTTCTCGTGTCCTACGCTTCGGGGCCTTGGGAGCCACCAAGCTTCGCCTGCAGTTCGGCGATCTGCTTCTTCAGCTCCTCGTTCTCCTCGCGCGCCTTGGCGGCCATCGCCTTGACGGCGTCGAACTCGTCGCGGCGCGGGATGTCCATGCCGTCCAGGATCTTGGCGATCTGGTCGCGCACGCGGGCCTCGACCTCGTCCTTCATGCCGGTCAGCGCGCCCATGGCGCCGTTGGCCACCTTGGTGAGGTCGTCGATGAAGGGATTGCGGGTTTGCATGACAGGTCTCCTGATGCGGCGAGTATGGGCGGCTGGTAGCATCCGGCGCAAGAAGCACTGGAGGACGCCGTGAGTCTGGTCAAAGTCGAGTCGAGCGAAGGTATCACCACCATCACCATGATGCGCCCGGAGAAGCGCAACGCTCTGACGCAGGAGCTGTGCGACGGGCTCTATGAGGCCTATCGCGCTTTCGAGGAAGGCGACGACCAGGTCGCCGTTCTCCAGGCCGATGGACCGGCCTTCTGCGTCGGTGCCGACCTGCACAATCCGCCTGCCGCGATGTGGAAGGCGGTGCCGCATGTCAGCCACGCGCTGACCAAGCCCGTCATCGCCGCCACCCAGGGCTGGGTGATCGGCGGCGGTATCTGTCTCGTGATGACATGTGACCTCATGGTGTCTGCCGATACCACCAAGTTCATGTACCCTGAGGCCAAGGTCGGCGTGTTCGGCGGGCTGATGCCCGGCATCGTCTCGCGCATGCCGCACAAGGTCGCGATGGAGTTGCTGCTGCTCGGCGAGGAGATTTCGGTGAAGCGGGCCTACGACGTGGGCTTCGTGAACAAGGTCGTGCCGCTCGGCCAGGAGCGCGCCGAGGCGCGCCGCATGGCTTCGGTCATCGCCCAGTCCGCGCCGCTGGTGATCCGCACCCTGCGCGACTTCGCCAACCAGACGCTGCCGCGCGGCCCGGCCGAGGTCTTCGTGCCGGAGCGCTACAAGCTCGAGACCATCGCCAATTCCCAGGACCGCAAGGAGGGCGCCGCCGCCTTCCGCGAGAAGCGGTCGCCCAGGTTCCAGGGACGCTGACGCGATGGGCAAGCTGCTGCTGGTCGGTTGCGGCAAGATGGGCGGCGCCATGCTCGACGGCTGGCTGGCGCGCGGCCTGCCCGCCGCCGACATCGTCGTCGCCGAGCCGGTCGAGGCGATCCGTCCCCGTCACGCCGGTGTCCGCGTCGTTTCCTCCTCGGCCGAGATGGTGGAGACGCCGGAAACCGTCGTGCTGGCGGTCAAGCCGCAATCGATGGACGAGACGCTGGTCGATCTCCGGCGCTTTGCCGGACAGGGTTCGGTGTTCCTCTCGATCGCGGCCGGCAAGACGCTGGGCTATTTCGCCGCCCGCCTCGGTCATGCGGCGAGGATCGTGCGCGCCATGCCCAACACGCCGGCGGCGGTGCGGCAGGGCATCACCGTCGCAACGGCGGCGGCGAGCGTGACGGCCGCGGAAAAGAAGCGCTGCCACGCGCTGCTGGAGGCGGTGGGCCAGGTCCTGTGGGCCGACGACGAGGCGCTGATGGATCCCGTCACGGCTTTGTCCGGCAGCGGCCCCGCCTATGTCTTCCTGCTGGTCGAGGCGATGGCGGCGGCGGGCGTGAAGGCCGGGCTGCCGCCCGAGATGGCCATGCAGCTCGCCCGCGCCACGGTGATCGGAAGCGGGGAACTGCTGAAGCAGTCTCCGGAGCCGGCGTCGCAACTGCGCGTCAACGTGACCAGTCCCGGCGGCACGACCGCCGCAGCCCTGCAGGTCCTGATGGCAACCGACGGCATCCAACCCATATTCGACAAGGCCCTCGCGGCCGCCTCGCATCGGTCCAAGGAGCTGGCAGGGTGAACGACGTTCGCGACAAGGCCCTCGATGCCTTTCTCGGCCTGATCGCCGAGAAGGGCTATGCCGACGTGGCGCTGCGCGACGTGGCGCAGGCGGCCGGGCTGGGCTTTGCCGATCTCTACCGGGTCTATTCCGACAAGACCTCTCTGGCCGCGGCCTTCATGGCGCGCATCGATGCGGAAGTCATCGCGGGGACGCCCTCGGCGCTCGACCTCGAGGAGACACCGCGCGACCGGCTGTTCGACGTGATGATGCGCCGCTACGACGCGCTGAGGCCGTACCGTGCGGCGCTGCGGGCACTGCGGCGCGCCGGGACACGCGACCCGATTCTGGCGATTGCGATGGGTCCGGGACTGCGGCGCTCGATGGCGGCAATGCTGGAGGCCGCGTCGGTGGCCAGCGACGGGGTGCCCGGTGCGCTGCGACAGAACGGGCTGCTGGCCATCCATTACGCCGTCTCGCGAGTATTCGACCGCGATGATACCCAGGACCTCTCCAAGACGATGGCGGCCCTGGACAATCGTCTGAAGACGGCCGAGCGCTGGGCGCAACTCTTTGACAAATATGCGAAATTGCCCGAGGGCGGCCCGCCGGCCGCGCCGCCCGTTTCGCCCGAGGCGTGAAGATTTTGTGCAGTGCACAAAAACGGCTCTTGACTCGCTGCAATGCATCCCTAAATTGAGCTTCATTGTGCACCGCAGCAAAGCGGGGCACCCGAGCTCAGCCTTTGCTTCGTTTCACGAGGAGATTTCCATGTACGCCAACGGTGCCTTCAAGAACCCCTTCGCCGACTTCGACTTCAGCAAGATTTCCGGTGAGTTCAAGCTCCCGACCGTGAACGTCGAGACGTTCGTCGAGACCGCGCGCAAGAACTTCGCCACGATGACCTCGCTCAACACCGCCGCCGTCGAGCAGATGAAGACGATCGCGCAGCGCCAGGGCGACATGGTCCGCGCCGCGATGGAAGACTTCTCCAAGCACGGCAGCGAAGTGCTCGCCGCCGCCACCGTCGAGGAGAAGGCCGCCAAGCAGATCGACTTCATCAAGAAGTCCTACGACTCGGCCATCACCAACACCAAGGAACTGGCCGACCTCTACACCAAGGGCCAGGCCGACGCCGTGACGGCGCTGAGCGCCCGCGTGGCCGAGCTGACCGAAGAGGTCAAGGCCGCCCTCGCCAAGAAGTAAGCGTTTTAGCGTAAGCGTCGATCAGCCAGTCGCTGATCGGGAAGGGGCCGCAGTCGCGGCCCCTTTTCTTTTGCCCGTCTTTGTCTTTTGATCCCGCGGCTCTAGTCTGCGGGCACATGACAGCCATCGCTTACGAAGATTTCGAACGGGTCGACATCCGTGTCGGCACCATCGTCGAGGCCGCTCCGCTGGAAGGCGCGCGCAAACCCGCCTATCGCCTGCTGATCGATTTCGGCGGCGAGATCGGCACGAAGAAATCCTCGGCCCAGATCACCGTCCATTACACGCCGCAGGAGCTGGTCGGCCGTCAGGTTGCCGCCGTGGTGAACTTCCCGCCGCGCCAGATCGGCCGGTTCATGTCGGAAGTCCTGACTCTCGGTTTCCCGGCCGCCGACGGCAGCGTGGTGCTGATCGCACCGACGAAGTCGGTGCCGAACGGCGGCAAGCTGTTTTAATCTTTCGCCGGAAAGAACTCCGTCGCTTTTACAAACAGCCACCTCATGCTGAGGAGCGCTCCGCAGGAGCGCGTCTCGAAGCATGGGCCCTAGCACCGCGTTTGTTGTCCATCCTTCGAGACGGCCCCTCGGGCCTCCTCAGGATGAGGTCGGTGGTGACCTAGAAAACCTTGTGGATCCAGCCGTGCGGATCGGCCGTGCGGCCGCGCTGGATGCCGACGAGGGCGGCCTTCAGCTCCTCGGTGCTGGCGCCCGAGCCGCCATTGCCGATGCGGAATTCGCCGTCCTTGCTGCGCACCGTTCCGATCGGCGTGACGACCGCGGCGGTGCCGCAGGCGAAGGCCTCGCGCAGACGGCCGCTCGCGGCGTCCTTGCGCCACTGCTCGATCGAATAGCGCTCCTCGCTCACCTTGATGCCCTTGTCCTTCGCCAGCGTGAGCAGCGAGCTGCGCGTGATGCCGGGCAGGATCGTGCCGCCGAGCGGCGGGGTGATCATCGAGCCGTCGTCGAACACGAAGAAGATGTTCATGCCGCCCAGCTCTTCGATCCAGCGCTGTTCGACGGCGTCGAGGAACACGACCTGGTCGCAGCCATGGCGCGTCGCTTCGGCCTGCGCCTGCAGGCTGGCGGCATAGTTGCCGCCGCACTTGGCGGCGCCGGTGCCGCCGGGGGCGGCGCGGGTGAAATCCTCGGACACCCAGACCGACACGGCCGGCGCATCGGTCTTGAAGTAGGCGCCGACCGACGAGGCGATGACGATGAACAGGTAATCCGACGACGGCTTCACGCCGAGGAAGATCTCGTTCGCGAACATGAAGGGCCGGATGTAGAGGCTGCCGTCGCCCTCCGGGATCCACGCCCGGTCGATCTTGACCAACTGGTCGACGGCCTCGAGGAACACCTCCTCCGGCAGGGCGGGCATGGCGAGGCGCTCGGCGGACTGCTGGAAGCGGCGGGCGTTCTCCAGCGGGCGGAACAGCGTCGCGCCGCCCTCGGCCGTGCGATAGGCCTTCAGCCCTTCGAAGATTTCCTGGGCGTAGTGCAGGACGGCCGCGGCCGGGTCCATCGGGATCGGCGCGCGCGGTTCGACCCGCGCATCGTGCCAGCCCTTGGACTCGTTGTACCGGATGGTCACCATGTGATCGGAGAAGACACGGCCGAAGCCCGGATTCTTGAGCAGCGCCGCGCGTTGATCGGCGGGAAGCGGCGACGGGTGCGGAACGTGCGTGAACTGAAGCGACGGTGTCTTGGACATTGCCTTGGACATTTCTCTCTTGAGTATTTCTTTCAATCTATCACAGGCGGCTCTGCCGCAAGTCCCCCGGACCGCTCAGAGCGGAATTCGCACGACCACGCGCAAACCGCCGAGCGGCGAGGCGGCCAGCGTGACCTCGCCGCCATGGCTGCGCGCCACGTCGCGGGCGATGCTGAGGCCCAGGCCCACCCCGCCCGTCTCGACATTGCGCGACTGGTCGAGGCGGAAAAACGGCCGGAACACGTCCTCGTAGTTCTCCGGGGGGATGCCGGGACCGTTGTCGTCGACCGTGATCTCGACTGCGGTCCGGCCGCGCACCGCCTCGATCCTGATCTCGCTGGCGTAGCGCCCGGCATTGGACACGATGTTGGTCAGGCAGCGCTTGATGGCGAGCGGCCGCAGTTCGACGTTCATGTCGCCCTTCCAGGAGACCTCGAGGGCGGCACTGCCGTGGCGCGCGCCGGCCGCGACGTCCTCCAGGATCTCCGACAGGTCCGACATCACCGGATCCTCGTCGCCCTCGCCGCGCGCGAAGGCGAGATAACCCTCGATCATGCGCTGCATGTCGTCCACATCGTCGGCCAGCTCGCGGGTCTCTGGCGACTCCGGCAGCAGCGCCAGCGAAAGCTTCATGCGGGTGAGCGGCGTGCGCAAATCGTGGCTGACGCCGGCCAGCATCTCGGTGCGCTGCTGGATCGAGCGGCGCAGTCGGATGCGCATCGTATGGAAGGCGGTGGCGGCGTTGCGCACCTCGCGCGTGCCGCCGGAGAAGGCGAAGTCGGGCACGTCGCGCCCCTTGCCGAGCGCGTCGGCCGCCACCCCCAGATGCTCGATGGGCACCAGCTCGCGCCGCATGAACCAGATGGCGAGGCCGAACAGGACCAAGGCGAGGCCGAGCTGGGCCAGGACATAGGCGAAACTCGAGCCGAAGGTCAGGCGCACGTGCGGCACCAGCACGTCCATCACGTCGCCGTCCGGCAGCTGGATTTCGATCAGGAGCTGGCCGCCGCCGATATTGTTGTCGAGGAAGAAGGGACGCTTGAGGTCGGCATTGAGCGCGCCCTGGACCTCGCGGGCGACGATGTCGAAATACTCCGGCTCCTTGAACGGCCGCACGATGCCCTTGCGGAAGGAGACGAACAGCAGCAGGTCCTGGGCGGAGCGGCGCAGGATCCACTGGCGGTGCTCGTCGTCGGGAAAGTCCGACCGCAGCGAGATCAGCAGGCGCAGGTCGCGGACCAGCAGGATGGCGAGCCGGTTGGTGACGTTGTCGCCGCGCTGGCTGTAGAACCACCAGGCCGACAGCGCCTGCAGCAACAGCATCGGCACCACGATGATGATGAGCGCGCGCGCGAACAGGGTCTGCGGCGAATGCTTGTCCGACCAGTGCGCGATGCGCTCGAAGATGTCGCTGACGACACTCCACTTCATGCGTCGACCAGACGGTAGCCCTGGCCGCGAACCGTGCGCAGATAGCGCGGAAACGACGGATCGGGCTCGATCTTGCGCCGCAGCCGCGTCACCTGCACGTCGATCGCGCGCTCGTTCACCGAGGCGCCGATGATCTTGCACAGCGTCTCGCGGCTCAGCACCTCGCCGATGCGGCCGGTGAAGGCGCGCATCAGGGCGATCTCGGCGTCCGTCAGCGCCACGCGCTTGCCCTTGTCGGTCAGCTCGCCCAGTTCGAGGTCGAACTGCATGGGGCCGAACGTCACCTGACGCGGCGCGTCGGGGGCCGCGACTGCGGCCGCCGGACGACCGCGGCGCAACACGCTCTGGATGCGCAGCAGGAGTTCACGCGGCTCGAAGGGCTTGCCGAGATAGTCGTCGACGCCTTTCTCCAGGCCGGCGATGCGATCCTTGGTCTCGACCATCGCCGTCAGCATCAGGATCGGCACGTCGTCGGTACGCCGCAGTTCCGTCGCGAATTCGAGGCCGGTCTCGCCCGGCATCATGACGTCGAGCACGATCAGGTCGAAGTCGAGCGAGCTCAGCCGTTGGCGCGCTTCTGCCGCGCTGGCCGCCGTCGAGACGCGGAAGTCGTTGCGCGAGAGGAACGACTTCAGGAGTTCGCGCAGGCGCGTATCGTCGTCGACGACCAGAATGTGCGGCTTGTCGGTCGACGCATCCATGGCGCGCTAGCGGCCGCCGCCGCGCAGCCGCTTGTCGACCACCTGGCGCTCGGGCGGATCGAGCAGCCCCAGCAGGACCTTGCGGAAACCCTCGACCGCCTCGGCGCCGGTCTCGCGATAGGCCCGGGCGAAGCGCTGGCTCTGGCGGTCCGTCAGGTCGCGCTCGAGTTCCTGGCCCTTGGGCGTGAGCCACAGGAGACGTTCGCGGCGGTCGCGTGCACCGCTCTTCTGCTCGACATAGCCCTGCTCGAGCAGGTCCTTCAGGACGCGGCTGATCGACTGCTTGGTCACCTTCAGGATCGACAGGAGATGGCCGACCGTCTGCCCGGGATGGCGCCCGATGAAGTACAGCGCGCGATGATGGGCGCGGCCGAGCTGGCGGTCCTTGAGCTGCTGGTCGGATTCGAAGGTGAAGTCGCGATAGGCATAGAACATCAGCTCGATGCCCTGGCGCAGCTCTTCGTCGCGAAGGAAAAGGGGGTTGGCGGGGGCTCGTGATTCCACGCAGTCTTTATAGTGCGGGCGCGCCGCGTTGACACCCCGCGAGAGCGGATGTTACGGCGCGAGCCTCCTTCCAGAAATTTTCCGAAACCGTGCGAGGGCGCCATGCTGACCGTTCACCATCTCGGCATGTCGCAATCCGAGCGGATCGTCTGGCTGTGCGAGGAGCTGGGCCTTCCCTACGAGCTGAAGATCTACGGCCGCGACTCGGTCACGCGGCTCGCGCCGCCGGAATACAAGGCCCTGCATCCGCTCGGGGCGGCGCCGGTGATCGAGGACGGCGACGTGCTGCTGGCCGAATCGGGCGCCATCGTCGAGTACATCGTCGCGCGGTACGGCAAGGGCCGGCTGGTCCTGCCGGCCGACCATCCCGACTTCGCGCAGTTCCTCTACTGGTTCCATTTCGCCAATGGCACGCTCCAGCCGGCGACCGGGCGCAACATGATCCTGGGACGGCTCGATCTTCCGGCGGACAACCCCCTGATCAAGGCGATGAAGGGCCGTCTCGATCTCGCCCTCGGCCTGGTCGAGGCACGGCTCGGAAAGGCCGATTACCTGGCCGGGGCGCAGCTCACGACGGCCGACATCATGGCCGTCTTCTCGCTCACCACCATGCGCAACTTCCTGCCGTTCGACCTCGCGCCCTATCCGGCGATCCGCGCCTATTTGCAGCGCATTGCCGCCCGCCCCGCCTACCAGCAGGCGATGCAGAAGGGCGATCCCGGGATGCCTCTCCTCCTCACCTGAAAATCATGGGTGAAAAACGCGCAGGGTCAGTGTGATTGACAAGGTCAGTAATATTGACCTATTTAGACCAATAGTTGTTCTGGGGATGGCCTCAGAGACCTATTTGGAATCAATCGAGAGAGGATATCGCAATGTCCTTAACCATGGATGACCGGGACGGTGTGATCTGGCTGGACGGCAAGCTGGTGCCGTGGCGCGAGAGCCGCATGCATGTGCTGACCCACGCGCTCCACTACGGCTCGGCCGTCTTCGAGGGCGAGCGCATCTACGATGGCCGCGTCTTCCGCCTCTCCGCCCACAGCGCCCGCCTGATCCGTTCGGCCAACCTGCTCGACTACGACCTGCCCTGGTCGCGCGAGCAGATCGACGAGGCGACCCGCGCCGTCGTGAAGGCCAACGACCTCACCGCCGGCTATATCCGGCCCATCGCCTGGCGCGGCTCGGAGGTGCTGGGCGTGTCGGCGATCGGCACGACGGTCCATCTCGCCATCGCCCCGTGGGCCCAGGAAGGCCGCCTCTCGGTGCAGGCGCGCGATGCCGGCATCAACGTGACCATGGCCAGGTACCGCCGGCCCTCGCCGGAGACCGCGCCCGGCCACGCCAAGGTGGCGGGTCTCTACGTGATCTGCGGCATCGAGAAGGACCGCGCGCTGAAGGCCGGTTTCGACGATGCGCTGATGCTCGACTGGCAGGGCCGCATCGCCGAGACGACCGGCGCCAACATCTTCCTGGTGATCGACGGCAGGCTGGTCACGCCGACGCCGCACAACTTCCTCGATGGAATCACGCGCCGTGCGGTGATGGGCATGGCGCGGACGCGCGGCTGGACGGTCGAGGAACGCGACGTGATGCCGGAGGAACTGGGCAAGGCGAGCGAGGTCTTCCTGTGCGGCAGTGCCGCCGAGATCGTGCCGGTCGGTTCGATCGATCAGCATCACTTCCAGGCGGGTCCCGTCGCCAAGACCCTGATGGCCGACTTCCAGAAGCTGGTGCGCGCGCCCGACAGCGAAGGCTTCGGCGAAGCCACGCACCTGATGACGCCGGCGTCGTCGCTGGCGGCCTGACCTGCGCCGTTTAAGGATCGTAAACGGCGACGAAGAAAACGGCTTCCCACCCTTCGGCCCGCAAGGTCCGGCGTCGGGAGGCGAACCAGCAGTGGACGCGGCCATGGGCGATGCTTCGGCCTAGCTCATGGCCTCGCCGCAGATGGCCGATCCGCAGTGTGGATCGGTCGGGCAACTCGGCCTCGGCGCGGACCGCATCCTCGCGATCGGAATTGCCGGGTTCGGGGATGAGGCGGATCTCGGTACCGGGCGGCAGGTCGCCGATCGCTTCGGAGTCGCTGGAAATGGACGAATAGAAGCCACGCCAACCGCGGGGCAGCGCCGCGGCCGCTTCCTTGTCTGTCTGCAGGGCCGCCAGAATGCCGTCCCGCGCATCCGGAGGGAGTTCGCGCAGCTTGATCCCGGTCGGCACGGTCATGGGACGGTCTACCCCCAGGCCATTGCGAAGTGCGCGGACGACCGGCCGAAACAGCCAGCCGACGAAGCCAAGGACCAGTTGGAAGACAAGGCCGACGACGTTCCCGAAGACGGTAAAGATGGCCTCGAACAGCGTGCCGATACTACAATCTCCATAGGCAGCCATGAATCATAGGCTATGCCACTCCGCTTGACATCGGGGCCTGCGATCCCCTTTTCTCGATGACGTCCGAGGGGTGCCCGGTCTCCACGCGGGAGGAGGGCTGAGACGGCCACGCGGCCGAACCCTTTGAACCTGATCCGGGTCATGCCGGCGTAGGAACGGGAGCAAGCGTTGGATCGGCCTGTCGTAACAATCATCGGAGCTGGCGTCGCAGGTCTGGCCTGCGCGACGGAGCTTGCCGACCGTGGGGTCACCGTCGAGGTGCTGGAGCGCAGCGCCCGTCTGGGCGAAAGCGCCTGTTCCTGGATGGCCGGGGGCATGCTGGCACCGTGGTGCGAGCGGGCGACCACCGACGAGATCGTCGCCCGTCTGGGCGAACCATCGATCGACTGGTGGCGGCGCCACTATCCCGGCACCGTCAGCCAGGGCAGCCTGGTGCTCACGCCGCCGCGCGATGCCGCCGATCTGACGCGCTTCGCGGCGCGGACCGAACGCTACGAGTGGATCGACGGCGACCGCATCGCGGCTCTCGAACCCGATCTGGCGGGACGCTTCCGCCGTGCACTGTTCTTTGCCGATGAAGCCCATCTCGAACCGCGCAAGGCGCTGGCGTCGCTGGCGGCGGGTCTCAAGGCGCGAGGCGTTCCGATCCGCTTCGGCGTCGAGGGCACGCCTTCGGCGGGCGACTCGAGGTTCCTCGTCGATTGCCGCGGTCTGGCGGCGCGCGATGCACTGTCCGACCTGCGCGGCGTGCGCGGCGAGATGCTCGTGGTCCGCACCCGCGACGTGTCGCTGTCGCGTCCGGTGCGGCTGCTGCATCCGCGCATCCCACTCTATATCGTGCCGCGCGGCGACGGCGTTTTCATGATCGGCGCCACCATGATCGAGAGCGAGGAACGCCGCGCCGTCAGCGTGCGTTCGGCCATGGAGTTGCTGAACGCGGCCTATACGCTTCACCCGGCCTTCGGCGAGGCCGAGATCGTCGAGCTGGGCGCCGACCTGCGGCCGACCTTTCCCGACAACCTGCCGTGCCTCCGGCGCGATGGCCGCGTGCTGCACGCCAACGGTCTTTTCCGGCATGGTTTCCTGCTCGCGCCCTGGCTGGCGCGGCAGGTGGCCGACGCCGTTCTTCTGGAGACGAGAGATGCGGATATTCCTGAACGACGACATGCATGAGGTCTCGCCCGGCACGCTGGCCGCGGCGCTGGAAAGTCTCGGCTATGGCGGCCGCAAGATCGCGACGGCGGTGAACGGCCGCTTCGTCGCCGCCGCCGCGCGTCCGCGCACCGAGCTGGCCGACGGCGACAAGATCGAAGTCGTCGCGCCGATGCAGGGAGGATGACCATGTCGTCGTTCTACGGCGTCGAGCTGAAGTCGCGGCTGTTGCTCGGCACCTCGCGCTATCCCTCGCCGGCGGTGCTCGAACGTGCGGTCAAGGCGTCGGGTGCGGACGTCGTGACGGTGTCGCTGCGCCGCGAGAGCGGTGCGGGGCGGGCCGGTCAGGCCTTCTGGTCGCTCATCCAGTCGATGGGCGTGCGCGTGCTGCCCAACACGGCAGGCTGCCATTCGGTGAAGGAGGCGGTGACGACCGCCCACATGGCGCGCGAGCTGTTCGACACGCCCTGGATCAAGCTCGAGGTGATCGGCGAGGCCGACACGTTGCAGCCCGACGTGTTCGGCCTGGTCGAGGCCGCGCGCATCCTGTCCGAGGACGGGTTCGAAGTGTTCCCCTACACGACCGAGGATCTCGTGGTCGCCGAGCGGCTGGTCGAGGCGGGCTGCCGGGTGCTGATGCCGTGGGGCGCGCCGATCGGGTCGGCGCGCGGCCTGAACAATGTCTATGGGCTGCGTTCGATGCGGGCGCACTTCCCCGACATTCCGCTGGTGGTCGATGCCGGGCTGGGTGTGCCCTCGCATGCCGCGGCGGCGATGGAACTGGGCTACGACGCGGTGCTGCTCAACACGGCGGTCGCCGAAGCGGGCGATCCAGTCGAGATGGCGCGTGCTTTCGCGCTGGGCGTCGAAGCGGGTCGTGCCGCCTATCTTGCGCGCCCGATGGAGCCGCGCGACATGGCCGTGCCGTCGACGCCGGTGATCGGCAAAGCGGCGCTTGGAGACTGAAGAGATGCTCGATCCGTTCTATCCCGTGGTACCCGACTCCAGCTGGGTGTCGAAGCTGGTGCCCGTCGGCACCAGGCTCATCCAGCTGCGCATCAAGGACCAGCAAGAGGCCGAGATCCGCCGCCAGGTGCGCGAGGCGAAAGCCGTCTGCGCACAGCATGGGGCCGACCTGATCGTGAACGACTACTGGCAGGTCGCCATCGACGAAGGCTGCGCCTGGGTGCATCTCGGCCAGGAAGACCTGGTCGATGCCGACGTGAAAGCGCTGCGCCGTGCCGGCATCAAGATCGGCGTCAGCACGCACGACCATGCCGAGCTCGACAAGGGACTGGCCATCGATCCCGACTATGTCGCGCTGGGGCCGATCTGGCCGACCAAGCTGAAGCAGATGCCGTGGGCGCCGCAGGGCACCGAGCGTCTGGCCGAATGGAAGAAGATCATCGGCGACCGCCCGCTGGTCGCGATCGGCGGGCTGACGCTCGAACGTGCGCTGCTGTGCCTGAAGTCGGGCGCCGACATCGCCTCGGTGGTTGGCGACATCGTGAACCATGCCGATCCGATCGGTCAGGCCAAAGCCTGGATCGCGGCGACGAGAAGGCCGTGACCAACCGCTACGCCCGCCAAGCCGTGCTGCCGGAGATCGGCGACGCAGGACAGGCGCGCCTCGGCGCCGCTTCCGTGCTGGTGGTCGGGGCGGGCGGTCTCGGCTGCCCGGTGCTGCAGTATCTCGTGGGTGCCGGCGTCGGGCGTCTCACGATCGTCGATCACGACACGGTCGAGGAGACGAACCTGCATCGCCAGCCGCTCTACGGCATGGCCGATATCGGCAAGCTGAAGGCCGAGGCGGCGCGCGCGACGCTTCAGCGGTTCAATCCGCATGTTCGTATCGATGCCGTCGCGGAGCGCCTGACGCCGCAAAACGTGGCACGGCTGGTCGCCGATGCCGACATCGTGGTCGACGCCGCCGACAGTTTCGCCGTGACCTACATGCTGAGCGACGTCTGCTTCGCGGCGGCGAAGCCGCTGGTGAGCGCCTCGGTGATCGGCATGACCGGCTATGCCGGCGTCTTCTGCGGCGGCGGCCCCAGCTATCGCGCGGTGTTTCCCGAGGTCTCGGTCGACGGCGGCACCTGCGCTACGGTGGGCGTGATCGGCACCGCGGTGGCGATGATGGGCAGCCTGCAGGCGCACCTCACCCTGCATCATCTGCTCGGCCTCGAACCCGCCGTGCTGGGCCGGGTCGTCACCTTCGACGCAAAGCGCGTGGGCTTCGGCGGGTTCGGTTTTGCCGGCAGTCCCGAACCCGAGGATCAGGTGGCGTTCATCGCGCCCGATCAGGTGCGATCCGACGACATCGTGGTCGACCTGCGCGGCCTCGACGAAGCGCCGGTGTCGCCCTTCGCGGGTGCGCGGCGGCTGGTCGTCGACACGATCGACGAACTGGGCACGCCGTCGGGCCGGGTCGTGCTGGCGTGCCGCAGCGGCCAGCGCGCGCTGATGGCGGCGGACAGATTGCGCGAGCGCGGTGTCACGAATCTTGCTCTAGTTGCCTTGGGCTGAAGCGCCCAAGCCGATAGGAGTTTCGTGTGGCCGATCCCGTTCCACCGACCATGGAAGAAGCGCGCCGCCACCAGATGTATCCGGTGCTGACGGCCGCGGAGCTGCGGCGCATCGCGCGCTTCGGCAGGAAGCAGCATTTCAGGGCCGGCGAGTTCCTGGCACGGACGGGCGGGAGCAGCCCGGGCATGTCGGTCATCCTCTCTGGCAGGATCGCGATCCTGGGCCATGACGGGCTGGGTCACGTGTCGCCGATCGCCGACATGGGGCCCGGTGATTTCGCGGCCGAACTCGCCGAACTCGCGGGTCAGCCGGCGATGGTCGACGTCCGGGCCGAGGAAGATGTCGAGGCGCTGATCGTGCCGCACGATCAATTGCGCGCCCTGATGGTCGCCGATGCCGACCTCGGCGAACGCATCATGCGGGCGCTGATCCTGCGCCGCGTGCGCCTGATCGAGGCCAACGTGGTGGGGCCCATCCTGGTCGGCGAACTCACGCAGCCGGGGATGATTCGCCTGCAGGGATTCCTGACGCGCAACGGCCAGCCGCACACCATCCTCGATCCCGAGACCGATCCCGACGCGGCGAAGATGATCGAACGTCTGTCGCCCGACGCCGACGAGTATCCTCTCGTCGTCTGTCCCGACGGCACGATCCTGCGCAATCCCGGCGAACAGGAGCTGGCGCGCTGCATCGGCCTGCTTCGGGAAAGCGCCGAGCCGCGCGTCTACGACATCGCGATCGTGGGCTCCGGCCCGGCCGGCCTGTCGACCGCCGTCTATGCGGCGTCGGAGGGTCTGTCGGTGCTCGTCGTCGAGACCCGCGCCTTCGGCGGCCAGGCCGGCGCCAGCGCGCGGATCGAAAACTATCTCGGCTTCCCGACGGGAATCTCGGGTCAGGCGCTGACCGCGCGCGCGTTCGTGCAGGCGCAGAAATTCGGCGCGCAATTCGTCATCCCGCTCGAAGTCGCGCGACTGGAATGCGGCGGCGGGCTTTCGCGGCCGATGACGTTGGAAATGACCGACGGCTGGAAGGTGCAGGCGAAGACCGTCGTGATCGCCTCGGGCGCGCGCTATCGCAAGCTGTCGCTGCCCAACCTCGGGGACTTCCTCAATCGCGGCCTGTGGTACTGGGCCTCGCCCATCGAGGCCAAGCTCTGCGCCAATGCCGAGGTCGTCATCGTCGGGGGCGGCAACTCGGCCGGACAGGCGGCGGTCTTCCTGTCGGGCCATGCCGCGAAAGTGTGGATCCTGGTCCGCGGCAGCGGTCTCGCCGAAACCATGTCGCGCTACCTGATCGATCGCATCGCGTCGGCGCCGAACATCGAGGTGCTGGCCGAGACGGAGATCGTCGAACTCGTCGGGACCGAACAGAGCGGCTTGCGCGGCGTGACCTGGCGGCACCGTCCCAGCGGGACCGACACGCACCGGCCGATCCGTCACGTCTTCCAGTTCCTGGGCGCCGAGCCCGCGACCGAGTGGATGCAGGAGTGCGGCATCGATGTCGACAGGACCGGCTTCATCCGCACCGGGGCCGATGTCGAGGCCCCCTGTCCCAAGCGTCCGCCGCTCGCCTACGAGACGAACGTGCAGGGCGTCTTCGCGGTCGGCGACGTGCGCTACGGCTCGGTGAAGCGGGTGGGCGCGGCGATCGGCGAGGGCGCGAACGTGGTCGCCCAGATCCACGGCGTTCTGGAGGCGATGGGGGAGGCGGCAGAGAAGGCGCCATAGGAGGTAGATCCGTCGTCTCGACCGGAGCACCGAAGGTGCGGAGTGGAGCGCCGCACACAAGAGACCTTCTTCCCACCAAAGCAGGCCAGTCGTTGAGAGAAGCTCTCTCCACTCCGCCGCGCTTTGCGCGGCTTCGGTCGAGACCACGGGCTTTACAGTGCTACTTCTTCTCCCAGCGGGCGGCCGCCGCGTCGTCGCCTTCGTGGGCGCCGACCCATTGCTCGCCTTTCGGCGTGTCTTCCAGTTTCCAGAAGGGCGCCTTGGTCTTCAGCCAGTCGACCAGGAATTCGCAGGCCTCGAAGGCGGCCTCGCGATGCGGCGAACCGACGGCCACCAGCACGATCCGCTCGCCCGGCTCCATGCGGCCATAGCGGTGCACGATCAGGGTGGCCTCGAGCGGCCAGCGGCGGTTGGCCTCGGCTTCGATCTCCTGCAGCGCCGTCTCGGTCATGCCGGGATAGTGTTCGAGCGTCAGCGCATCGATCCTGTCGCGATGATAGCCCTCGCGCACATGCATCTCGCGCACGAGGCCGACGAAGACCGCGAGTCCGCCGATGCGCTTGTTGCCGTCGGTGAGGCGGGCCAGCTCGGCGCCGACGTCGAAGTCGGTTTCCTGGACTCGCACGCTCATGAAATCACCCGCCGGTGAAGGGCGGGAAGAAAGCGACTTCGCGCGCGCCGGCGAGCTTCACGTCGAAGGTCGCCGTGCGCTGGTCGACGGCGGCGCCGAACGCGGCGCCTTCGGCCAGCGCCTCGGCATGGCCCGCGCTGCGGCTGCGCAACCAGACGATCAGATCGCCCACCGTGTCGATCTCCGCGGGCGGCGTCACCTCTTCTTCGGGGACTCCGACGGTGCGCTTCATCCAGGCGAAATAGCGGATCTTCACTTCGGGCCGCCCGACGCGGGAGTGTCTTCCGCCATGTGGCGCAGGCCGGTGCGCAGATAGTCGTAACCGGTGATGAGGGTGAGGGCTGCGGCGATCCAGATGAGTACGATGCCGGCTTGAGTGACCCAGTGCGCGGCCGAGTCACCGACCAGCAATGCGGCGATCGCCACCATCTGCACGGCCGTCTTCCACTTGGCGAGGGCGCTGACCGGCAGGCCGACCCGCAGTTCGGCCAGGAACTCGCGCAGGCCTGAGACCAGGATCTCGCGGGCCAGGATGATGAGGGCGGCCAGCACGTTCAGACCGGCCAGCGTGCTGTTGTCGACCAGCATGACCAGGGCGGCGGCGACCAGCAGCTTGTCGGCGATCGGATCGAGGAAGCGGCCGAACCGCGAGATCTGGTGATAGCGTCGCGCGAAATATCCGTCGAACCAGTCGGTCACCGCCGCGGCCACGAACAGCGCCATCGACAACCACTGTGCCCAGCCACGATCGAGCCAGAAGCAGGCGACGACCAGCGGGATCGCGACGATGCGCGACAGGGTGAGCATGTTGGGCAGATTGAACAGCATCGCCCCGACCTTACCGGCCGCCTCGGAAGTGGTCATGGATTTTCTGGGCGAGTGCACTGGAGATTCCGGGCACCGACTTGATGTCTTCGAGGGTCGCGCCCGAGACCGCACGGGCGCTGCCGAAATGATTGAGCAACGCGCGCTTCCGCCCGGCGCCGATTCCCGGCACTTCGTCGAGCGCCGAACGCGTCAGGTCTGCCGCACGGCGCGTGCGGTGAGTCCCGATCGCGAAGCGATGCGCCTCATCGCGCAGTCGTTGCAGGAAGTAGAGGACGGGATCGCGCGGCTCGAGCGAGAAGGGCGGCTTGCCCACCATGAAGAACCGCTCGCGACCCGCGTCGCGGTCCGGGCCTTTGGCAATGCCGACCAATGCAATGTCCTCGAGGCCGAGTTCGCTCATCACGCCGCGCACGGCTTCGAGCTGGCCCTGGCCGCCGTCGATCAGCAGCAGGTCCGGCCAATGCTCGTCGTCGCGCTCGGGATTCTCCTTGAGCGCGCGTCCGAAGCGGCGGCTCATGACCTCGCGCATCATGGCGAAGTCGTCGCCCGCGGCGCCTTCGGTCTTGATGTTGAACTTCCGGTAGGCGTTCTTGTTGAAGCCCTCGGGGCCCGCGACGACCATCGCGCCGATCGCCGCCGTCCCCTGAATGTGACTGTTGTCATAAATCTCGATGCGTTCGGGCGGCGCGTCGAGCCCGAACACGCGGGCCACGCCCTCGAGCAGCGTGCGTTGCGTGCCGCGCTCGGCCATGCGGCGGCCCAGCGCTTCACGGGCATTGTTCACCGCCTGGTCGAGCGCATCCTTCTGGTCGCCGCGTTTGGGCTGTCGGATCTCGACCTTATGGCCGGCCGACAAGGCGAGCGCGCTCTCCATCAACTCGCGCTCGGGCACGTCGTGGCTGGTCAGGATCAGCTTCGGGGCCTGCCGTCCCTCGTAGAACTGGCCCATGAACGCTTCCAGCACCTGGCCCTCGTCGAGCTCCTTGCCGTGGCTCGGGAAGTAGGCGCGGTTGCCGAGATTCTGGCCGGCGCGCAGGAAGAAGACCTGGACGCAGACCTGACCGCCTTCGGCATGGGCGGCGAAGATGTCGGCCTCGTCGATCGACGGCAGGCTGATCGACTGGTGCGAGGTGATCTGGGCGAGGGCGCGGATGCGATCGCGCAGGATGGCGGCGCTCTCGAACTCGAGATTGGCGGAGGCCTGCTCCATCCGCTTCGACAGGGTCTGCTGGATCTCGCGGTTGCGGCCGCCGAGGAAGCCGCGAACGTCCTCGACGATGGCCTCGTATTGCGGCTTGTCGATGCGGCCGACGCAGGGCGCGGTGCAGCGCTTGATCTGGTACTGGAGGCAGGGCCGCGTGCGCGTCGAGAAGACGCCGTCCGAACAGGACCGCAGCGGGAAGGCGCGCTGCAGGGCGTAGAGCGTGCGGTTGACCGCGGTGGCCGAAGCAAACGGTCCGAAATACTCGTTGCCGGGTTCGCGCGTGCCGCGATGCTTGGCGAGCTGCGGCCATTCGGTGTCGCGGCGGATGACGATGTAGGGGAACGACTTGTCGTCGCGCAGCAGGACGTTGAAGCGCGGCCGGAAGCGCTTGATCAGGTTGTTCTCGAGGAGCAGCGCTTCGGCTTCGCTGTCGGTGACGGCGAACTCCATGGTCCGCGTCGCCGACACCATGCGGATCAGGCGCGCCGCGAGCCGGGTCGGCTGCGTGTAGGAGGCCACCCGGCTGCGCAGCGAGCGCGCTTTGCCGACGTACAGAACCTCCCCGTCGGCCGCGATCATGCGGTAGACGCCCGGCTTGCGCGGCAGGGTTCGCACGAACTCGGCGATGATCCGCATGCCATCGGCAAGCGAGCCTTCGCTGGGGGGCAGATCGATGTCGGGTTCGTCGGTCACGGGCGCGGAGAATGGTGTTGCCGGGGCCTCCGTACAAGGCAAACGCGCCATGTGGGAAAGTCTGTGAAGAAACCCAAGGACCTTCGGACGTTACCCAAGCGTCACCATATTGACTCAATGTGAGAGGGGTGACAGTCCCCCGTCACCCCTCCGGTAGTGTGTTGATCTGGTTAGAAATTCTACGTTCTGGCCTCACCGTAGAAAAAGCTGGTCATCCATTTCGTTCCCGGTTCGATCCAATCGGTCGGTCCGCTTCGATCTGTGGATAAATTCGGTGGTTTTACAGCACCGACAGCATGCGGCCGACCAGGGGATGACGGACCACGTCGCCCTGCGTCAGGCGGACCACGGCGACGTCCTCGAGCCCGTCCAGCTTGGTGGCGATCGCGGCCAGTCCGGACAGTTCCGGCAGCAGATCGGTCTGGTCCGGGTCGCCGGTCATCACCATCGTGGAGTGCCAGCCCAGCCGCGTCAGCAGCATCTTGAGCTGGCCGTAGGTGCAGTTCTGGGCCTCGTCGATCAGCACGAAGGCGTTGTTGAGCGTCCGCCCCCGCATGAAGGCGACGGGTGCAATCTCGATCGTGCCGTCGTCGAGATTCTGGGCGAGACGCTTGGCGCCCAGCCGGTCGTTGAGGGCGTCCCATAGCGGCCGCAGATAAGGGTCGAGCTTCTCGCGCATGTCGCCGGGCAGGAACCCGAGATTCTCTCCCGCTTCGACGGCCGGGCGCGACAGGACGATCCGCGAGACGGTACCGCTTTCGAGCGCCTCGACGGCGGCGGCGATTGCGAGATAGGTCTTGCCGGTGCCGGCGGGACCCAGCGCCACGGTGAGCGGTTTGGAGTCTATCGCCTCCATCAGCAGTCGTTGGTTGTCACTGCGCGGTCGGACTTTCTTGATGTAGCTCTGGTCGCGGTCGTTGGCCGGAGTGTGGTCGAAAACGACGTTGTGAATACGGGCACCATCGATGGCGTGCAGCTTGGCTCGGCGTGCGGCGCGTTTGGCCATATTCTTACTCCGGTGTCAGGGTCAAAGGAGCGTGATCGATCGCCCAGAACAAAAAACGCCCCCGGCGAGCGGAGGCGTTGGCGATCGGTGGTCTGGCTGCAAGGTGAGGCCGTCGGGCACGCGGTGGAAGTTCCACCGGTGAACCATTTTCCGTCGGGGGACATGTCCTCGAACGGATAAAAACCCTCCTTCAGCTACCTATGAAAACCTAACGCCGATCCGACCCCTCTTCCACCACATTTATGGTGCGACACGGAAAATTCACCCAAGGGAAAGCGTTGCGTCTTCAGCGGTCGTGAGCCAGCCGGCCTGCCACATAGGTCGCCCGGACGGCCCGGTCGTCGCCCAGGATCATCTGGATGAAGAGCTGTTCGGCGAAGTCGCGAGCCTCGTCCATGCGGAAGGCGATCAGGGGCGTCGAGCGCATGTCCAGCACCACGAGGTCGGCTTCCATCCCCGGCGCGATGCTGCCGACCCTGTCCTCGAGATGCATCGCCGCCGCCGAGCCGCGCGTCGCGAGATAATAGGCATGGGCGGCCGACAGAGGATGGCGGTTGAGCTGCGCGGCCTTGTAGGCCTCGTTCAGCGTCTGCAGGATCGAGAAGGACGTGCCGGCGCCGATATCGGTGCCGAGGCCGACACGGACCGGCCGGTCGGCCTGCTTGGCACGCGCGATGTCGAACATGCCGCTGCCCAGGAAGAAATTCGAGGTCGGGCAGTGGGAGATCGCGGCATCGGCGGCATGCAGGCGCTTCAACTCGTCCTCGCCCAGCCAGATCCCGTGCCCGAACACCGCGCCCGGGCCGCACAGACCGTGATGATCGTAGACGTCGAGATAGCTGGCGCGGTCGGGGAACAGTTCGCCGATCCAGGCGACTTCGGCCTGGGTCTCCGCGATATGGGTCTGCATCAGGCAGTCGGGATGGTCGCGCCACAGCGCCCCGGCGGCGGCGAGTTGTTCGGGGGAACTCGTGCCGGCGAAGCGCGGCGTGATGGCATAGAGGAGGCGCCCGCGGCCGTGCCATTTGCGGATCAGCGCCAGGGAGTCGTCGTAGCCCGTCTGGACGTCGTCGCGCAGCCCCTCCGGGGCGTTGCGGTCCATCAACACCTTGCCGGCGGCGAGCCGCAGGCCGAGCGCTTCGGCCTCCTCGAACAGGATATCGGCTGAATGGGCGTGCACGGTGCAGTAGACGCAGCTGGTGGTGACTCCGTTGCGCAGGTTCTCCTGCAGGAAGGCCCGGGCCACACGCCGCGTATAGGCGCGGTCGGCGAACTTCAGCTCGGTCGGAAAGGTGTAGCGGTCGAGCCAGTCGAGGAGCTGGGCGCCATGGCTCGCGATCATCGGCGTCTGCGGGAAATGCACATGGGTGTCGATGAAGCCCGCCGAGATCAACGAATCCTTGCCGAAGTCCCTGATCTCGATGCCGGCGGGCAGCAGCGGGGCGATGCGCGCGGCGGGGCCGAAATGGGTGATGCGCCCGTCCTGCATGGCCACGATCGCATCGGGCTCATGGACGAGGGTCCGTTCGAGGCCGTCGCGAAACGGATCGCCGGTGAAGGTGAGGGCGGGGCCACGGATGGCGGTCGGTCGGACAGGCGCAGGCATCGACGCGACGTTCGCACCGAACGGCAAAGCGGGAAAGGCCTGTGCTAGAGGAGACGTCTGCAACGGGAGATCGGCGATGAGTGAGATCGTGTGGCGCGGCATGACGCGGGCTGAACTCGACAAGGCTTACGACAACACCAATGCCGTGGCCGATTCCGGTCCGCGCCGCGACGGGTGGATCGAGCGCAGCGAGCGCTTCCGCGCGCTGCACGCCGAGGGGCTGGATCTCGCCTATGGCCCGCGGCCGCGCAACAAGCTCGACCTGTATCGCTGCGGCAGTGCAAAGGCGCCGCTGTTCGCCTTCATCCATGGCGGCTACTGGCAGCGCAACAGCAAGGAGATCTTCGCCTGCATGGCCGAGGGGCCGCTGGCGAACGGGATGGATGTCGCGTTCCTGGGCTACACCCTGGCGCCGGAAGTCACCTTGTCGGCCATCGTCGAGGAGATCGCCGAGGCGGTGCGCTGGCTGCGCCGCGACGGACCGCGTCACGGCGTGGCGCAGGACCGGCTGGTCGTTTCGGGCTGGTCGGCGGGCGGCCATCTGACGGCGACGACGCTGGCCATGGACGAGGTCGATGCGGGCCTCGCCATCAGCGGCATCTACGACGTCGAGCCCTGCCGCCTGAACTACCTCAATGAGAAACTGAATCTGACGGCGGAGGAAGCGGCGCGCACCAGTCCGCTCCTTCACCTGCCGAAGAAGAGCGCGCCGGTCGTGTTGGCCTATGGCACTGCCGAGCTTCCCGAACTGCAGCGCCAGTCCATCGCCTATCACGAAGCGCGGCGTGCCGCGGGTCTGCCGAGCGACGTGCTGCCGCTCGCCGGCCTCAATCACTTCTCGATCATGGACCAGCTGGAGGCCCGCGACGGGGCGCTCGCGACGGCGGCCGCGCGGTTGGCTTCTCCGTCTGATTCCTGACGAAAAAGAGGCGTTTTCCGGGCGTTTTCCGCCACTTGCGCGCGTGTCCTATGACGCGGCGTCACATCCCTTCCGGGCGCTCCAATGGTATTTTGGGCGCTCTGGGAGGTGAATAATGACCGTCGATCGAGAGGCAACCGTCGTTGCCCCGAAAGGCGAGCGGGAGCTCCGTTCAAAGACGACAGATTGGCTGGCGCGCATCGTCCTGGTGACGGTATCGGTCCTGGTGTCGCTGGCGCTTCTCGAAGCGGGATACCGGCTGGTGCTGTGGGGACCGGAAGGGCTCGTGCGTTGGCCGAACCTGGCTCACCAGCGCATGGGGACCGGCCCCGGCGGCGAGAGGTGCCAGTATGCCTACGATGCGGCGATCGGCTGGACGTCGCCCTCGAACTGCACGTCGCCGACCTACAATTCAGATGCCGAGGGCTTTCGGCATGCCTCTGCCCAGGCGTCTCTTGCCGAGCCACCCATCCTCGTCACCGGCTCGTCCTTCGCCAAGGGCGACGAGGTGAAGGATGACGAGGCGTGGCCCGCCTATCTGCAAGACATGATCGGCCGGAAAGTGGTGAACGCCGGCGTCAGCGGATATGCGTTCGACCAGACGGTGCTGGCCACCGAGAAGCTGGTGCCCAGGGTGAAGCCGCTCCTCGTCGTCGTGAGCTTCACGCCGGGCGATATCCAGCGCGCCGAGCTGCAGGTCGCCTGGAGCCGCGAGAAGCCCTATTTCACGGTGACCGACGGACAGCTGGATCTGCGAAATGTCCCGGTTCCGGGCAGGCCGGGCGCGCCGGTGCCCCTGCCTGCCGTAGCGGAATGGCTCGGATGGTCGGCGCTGGCCGACCTCGTGGTGCAGCGCCTCGGCATCCAGCAGGGCTGGTACTTCACCGAGGTCCGGGCCGTGCCGCGCGGCACCGGGGAGACGATCGCCTGCCGGCTGATGCCGAGACTTGCCGCCCTGGGCGTGCCGGTCGTCGTGATGGCGCAGTACAGTCGTGGCTACTGGAACAACGATGGCCCGCACGGAACGGCGCATCATCGATCCGTCCGGAAGGTGCTGGACTGCGCCGCTGCGGCCGGCCTCATTCCGTTCGACGTCTCCGATACGCTGAAGGCGGCGGTCGACGCCCACGGCACCGACGCGCTCTACCGCTCCGATCATCATTCGGCCGAGGGCAATCGCGTGATCGCGGACCTCGTGATGGGCGAACTCGTCAGTCGGCGGCTGCTCACGCAGGCGGCGGACCGCTGAAGCCTGTGACGAAGCTCGGCAACGCTCGACCGGTTGGCGGGTTAGCGAGGTCCTGACCTTTCAAGAAGGACCCGAGCCATGGATCACAGCAAGCATGTCCGCCTCGCGAGCAACGAACTGACGGCGGATACTCTCGTCGACGCCACCATCTACGGACCCGGCGACGAGAAGATCGGCACGGTCGCCCATCTCCATGGCGCCGGCGCGACGGCCCAGATCGTGATCGACGTGGGTGGCTTCCTGGGCATCGGCGCCAAGCCGGTGGGTGTTCCGGTGGGCGACCTCGAATTCATGCGCGACGAGGATGGCGACGTCCATGCCGTCACGAACTGGACGAAGGACCAGATGAAGGCGATGCCCGAGCATCGGGATCGCTGAGCCATCGGCCTGAAGAGCTTACAGGTCCTTTCACCCACAAAAGACCTGGAGCACGAAAGGCGTTTGAATGCAGTTCGGGATGGGGATTTGCGCCGGAAGCCGCCGCCTCTACCGTTGAGCTGAAGAGGTGGATCCGGCGCGAAGCGTGAGCACGAGCGCGCGAAGAAGTGCGAATGTCTCGGTCTGGGCCTCGCTCAGCTCGTGCTCATGCCATGCGCTCTGGATGACCACGACGATGCGTGTCCCCGGATGGATGTAGATGAACTGTCCAAAGGCGCCGAGAGCCATGAAAGCGCCGGCATGCAGCCCGGTCGGCAGATGGGGCAAAGACCACCACTGATAGCCGTAACCAAGAGGAGAAACAGGCAGAATACGGCCGAACGCAGTCGGGGCTCCGTCAGGTTGGCCTGCGCGGTCGCGCCAACCGGGTGGCAGCACGCGCCGACCGATGAACGACTCGCCGTCATCGAGAACGAGCTGTGCGAAGCGTCCGATGTCACGGAGTCGAGCCCGTACCCCGAACCCACCCAACTCCATGCCGTTTTCGCTGTCGAGAAGCCAAATTCCGTCGGCTTCCATGCCCGCTGGCTGCCAGATGGTCGCAGCGCAGTAGTCAGAGAGCGTCTGTCCCGTGGCGGCGACGATCAACGCTCCGAGGAGATAGCTCTCCAGGGTGGAATAATTGAACATGCGGCCCTGCGCATGGGCGCGCGGCAAGCCGCACGCGACCTCGAGGAGGGCACCCGCTCGACCGCTCGAAAGTGCCTGATGCAATTGTCCGTTCGTGTCGCGCGCGCCGGCATTCTCGTCCCACGCCACGCCTGAGCACATACGCAGCACGTTGCGCAGGGTGACCCCTTCATCGGCCGAACCGCGCAGGCGCGGCAGATACACGTCGCAGGGATCGTCGAGGCTGCCGATGGCGCCGTCGTGAAGCGCGGCGCCGCACAGCGTCGATGTGATAGACTTTGCCGTGGAGAAACTGCTCCAGAGGCTCTCCGGGGTACGTCCAAGGCCGTAGCGTTTCAGGGCGATCGAGCCGTCCTTTAGGACCAGAAGTCCGGATACCCGGCAACGATCCATGTAGTCGTCGACGCTGACGCGGTCGCCACCACTTTTCCAGCTCAATGCCGTGAGAGGGAGATCGTACCGAGGCAGGGGTCGCGCGCTATAGCCACCCCGGATGACGCGTCGAGGCAACTCGTCGCCAGGAAAACGGGCATCTGGAATCTGGTTCATGCCGGCGACGCTCCACATCCTGTCGATGTCTCGCCGTACCATTCGCTATCCCAGCGGCTGCCGCAACGTCGCCGAGGACAAGCTTCCAAGTCAAAAACGACTGCCGATCAATTGACGCGCTGCATACGCCTTTTCGGACTTGCACGAGTGTGGGTGCCCGACAAAACGAAGGGCCCAGCCGTTGCCGGCTGGGCCCTTGTTTTATTTGGTGGAGCCAAACGGGATCGAACCGTTGACCTCTACAATGCCATTGTAGCGCTCTCCCAGCTGAGCTATGGCCCCGAAATCCTTGGGAAGGCGCGAGGTTATAGTTCCAACCTCGCGCGCTGGCAACAGGCTCTAGCGGTCGCCTTCGCCCTTATCGTCGACCTCGACTTCGACCTCGACCTCCAGATCGTCCTCGTCGTCATCGAGATCGTCCGCCGACAGCGCCTCGTCGCCGTCGACATCCGGCAAATCGTCACCGTCCAGATCGTCGACCTTCTTCTTCGCCGCCGCTGCCTTGGCCGCCGCTGCGGCTGCCGCCGCTGCCGCCGCCGTCGCTGCGGCCGCGCCGCGGCCGCGGCGGACCTTCACGAAGTCCTCGCGATCGTGCTCACGCCCGCACTTGGGGCATTTGATCGGGCTCTTGCCCAGGTCGTAGAAGCGCGCTGCACAGCTCTGGCAGGTGCGTTTGGTGCCCCAGCTCGCTTTGACCACGCTCAATCTCCTGCAAATGTGCTGGAATCGGCCAAAAGGGCCGCGAGGGAGCGCGTATGTCACGCGTCTTTCACCCTGTCAAAACCAAATTCCGGCATGCTACGACGGCCGCGCGTTGCAGGTCCCCTGCCGCCCAACTCTGTCGTGGAGACTTCCCTGTCCGACCATGCCGCTCCCGCGAAGCTGATCGCCCGTCCCGTCGACCGGTTGCAAGGCCGTGTCCGGGCGCCCGGCGACAAGTCGGTCTCCCACCGCTCCCTGATGTTCGGCGCCCTGGCGCTGGGAGAAACGAACATCACCGGCCTGCTGGAGGGAGAGGATGTGCTCGCCACGGCCGCTGCCCTGCGCGCGCTCGGGGCGAAGGTCGATCACGAAGGCGGCGGCGCATGGCGCGTGCGTGGATTCGGCGTGGGCGGGGCGCGCGAGCCAGACAATGTGCTCGACCTCGGCAATTCCGGGACCTCGGCCCGTCTTCTGTCGGGCATCCTGGCCAGCCACCGCTTCACCAGCTTCATGACCGGCGATGCCTCGCTGCGCCGCCGGCCGATGCAGCGGGTCATCGCGCCGCTGACGCAGATGGGCGCCCGCTTCGAGGCGCGCGAGGGCGGCCGCATGCCGCTGGCGATCGTGGGCACCGACGAGATGGTGCCGATCGAATATCGCCTGCCGGTCGCTTCGGCCCAGGTGAAGAGCGCCATTCTCCTCGCCGGCCTCAATACGGCAGGCGAGACGACGGTGATCGAGCCCGAAGCCACGCGCGATCATACCGAGCGCATGCTGCGCCACTTTGGGGCCGAGGTGCGGGTGGTGCCGGCCGAGGGCGGCGGCAAGCGCATCACCGTCGTCGGCTGGCCCGAACTCAAGGCGCGCGACATCGTGGTGCCGGGCGATCCCTCGTCGGCGGCCTTCGCCGTCGTGGCGGCGGCGATCCGGCCGGGCAGCGACGTGACGGTCGAGAATGTCGGCCTGAACCCGCTGCGCGCCGGCCTCTACGACACGCTGCGCGAGATGGGGGCCGACATCACCGCCGAGAACGCCCGCGAAGTCGGCGGCGAGCCGGTGGCTGACCTGCGCGTGCGCGGCGGCGAACTGCGTGGCGTCGAGGTGCCCCCGGAGCGGGCGCCGTCGATGATCGACGAGTATCCGATCCTGGCGGTTGCCGCGTCCTGCGCCCGCGGCACCACGCGCATGCTGGGCCTGGCCGAGCTGCGCGCCAAGGAAAGCGACCGGCTGGCCAGCGTCTCCGCCGGGCTTGCGGTCAACGGCGTCCGCCACGAGATGGGCGCCGATACGCTGTTCGTGCACGGCACCGGAGAGGTGCCGGCCGGCGGCGGGACGGTGGTCACGCACCTCGATCACCGTATCGCCATGGCCTTCCTGGTGCTGGGCCTGGCCTCGCGCGACGGTGTCGCCGTCGATGACGGCTCGCCGATCGACACGAGTTTTCCGGGCTTCGCCAGGCTGATGGGCGATCTCGGTGCGAGGATCGAGGCGGCGTGACGAACGGGCCTGTCATCGCCATCGACGGGCCGGCAGGTGCCGGCAAGGGCACCCTCGCGCGACGGCTGGCGGACCATTTCGGCTTGCCCCATCTCGATACCGGGCTGCTCTACCGCGCGGTCGGGCTGAAGGCCGAAAGGACCGGGCGCCCGCCGGTCGAGATTGCCGGCAGTCTCGATCCGTCGGACCTCGCCGATCCCGAGTTGCGGACCGACGTGGCGGGCCAGGCCGCATCGAAAGTCGCCGCGATTCCGGAGGTTCGGGCCAACCTGCTGGATTTCCAGCGGAAGTTCGCGGCCCAGGCGACGGGGGCCGTGCTCGACGGGCGGGACGTCGGGACCGTCATTTGCCCCCACGCATCGGTGAAATTATTCGTGACCGCCAGCGTCGAGGCGCGGGCGGAGCGGCGGTTCCGGGAGTTGCGCGCCAAGGGGGTCGACACTATAAAGCCGCGCGTTCTTGCCGAGATGGCGGAGCGGGACCGTCGCGACAGCGAACGGGCGGCAGCACCACTCAAAGCCGCACCCGATGCTTACCACCTCGATACCAGCGACATGGATGCCGATGCGGCCTTCGCCGCCGCCTTGGCGTTCATGGAGAGCAAGGGCTTTCGATCCTCCGGGCCGTAAGTCGCCGCCGGCGGATCGAAGACTTTCAGCGGCGGCTGCGCCGGAACGTGTCGTTCCTGCGTCGGTGTTTCACAAGGCAGTGGATCCGCCGGACTTAACCGGTTGGCCGACGGGCGGCAGCGTTTCGCCCGGGATCGATGAAGGAGAGTTCTGAATGGCTAAGGGCAGCGCCCTGCGTACCCCGAACGACGCCGCCAGCGCGGAGTTCGCAGCACTACTCGAAGAATCGCTGGGCGGTTCGTCGAGCTTCGAAGGCACGGTCGTCAAGGGCCGCGTCATTCGCATTGCCAACGATTTCGTCGTGGTGGATGTCGGCCTCAAGTCCGAGGGCCGCGTCGCACTGCGTGAGTTCTCCAACGGTGGCGCCGGCGCCCCCGAGGTCAAGGAAGGCGACATCGTCGACATCTTCGTCGACCGTATGGAGAACAAGGAGGGCGAAGCCGTCCTCTCGCGCGACAAGGCTCGCCGCGAAGAGGCCTGGACCGTCCTCGAGAAGGCTTTCACCGATCAGGAACGTGTTATGGGCACGATCTTCGGCCGCGTGAAGGGTGGCTTCACGGTCGACCTCTCGGGCGCCGTGGCCTTCCTGCCGGGCAGCCAGGTCGACGTGCGCCCGGTGCGCGATGTCGGCCCGCTGATGGGCCAGGCCCAGCAGTTCGCCATCCTCAAGATGGACCGCCGCCGCGGCAACATCGTCGTGTCGCGCCGCGCCGTCATGGAAGAGACCCGCGCCGAGGACCGCACGCGCCTGATGGGCGCGCTGTCGGAGGGCCAGGTGCTCGACGGCGTCGTCAAGAACATCACCGACTACGGCGCGTTCGTGGATCTGGGCGGCGTCGACGGCCTGCTCCATGTCACCGACATCGCCTGGAAGCGCATCAACCATCCGTCGGAAGCCCTCACCATCGGCCAGCAGGTCAAGGTGCAGGTCGTCCGCTTCAACCCCGAGACGCAGCGTATCTCGCTCGGCATGAAGCAGCTGATGAGCGATCCGTGGGACGGCGCGGGTGCCAAGTACCCGGTCGGCCTCAAGCTCAAGGGCCGCGTCACCAACATCACCGACTACGGCGCGTTCGTCGAACTGGAGCCGGGCGTCGAGGGTCTGGTCCACGTCTCCGAAATGAGCTGGACCAAGAAGAACGTGCACCCCGGCAAGATCGTCTCGACCTCGCAGGAAGTCGAAGTGATGGTGCTGGACGTCGACATGTCCAAGCGTCGCATCTCGCTCGGCCTGAAGCAGTGCATGGCCAACCCGTGGGAGAGCTTCGCCGACAAGTTCCCGGCCGGTACCGAGATCGAAGGCGAGGTTCGCAACATCACCGAGTTCGGCCTGTTCGTGGGCCTGCCCGGCGACATCGACGGCATGGTCCATCTCAGCGACCTGAGCTGGGACAAGGCAGGCGAAGAGGCGATCCGCGACTTCAAGAAGGGCGACCAGGTCAAGGTCAAGGTCCTCGACGTCGACATGGACAAGGAGCGCATCTCGCTCGGCATCAAGCAGCTGGCCAACGATCCGTTCGAGAAGGTCGGCGCGGTCGCCAAGAAGGGCGACGTGGTCACCGTCATCGTTGCCGGCATCCAGGACAACGGCATCGACGTCACGGTGCAGGACGGCATCCCGGGC
The DNA here is from genome assembly GCF_965249915.1 of Reyranella sp. GTDB lineage: Bacteria > Pseudomonadota > Alphaproteobacteria > Reyranellales > Reyranellaceae > Reyranella. The sequence goes on along the minus strand of NZ_OZ252257.1, from coordinate 4,494,126 downwards.
TTCATCCGCAAGACGGAGCTCAGCCGCGACCGCTCCGAGCAGCGTCCCGACCGTTACGCGATCGGCGACAAGCTCGATGCCAAGATCACCAACATCGACAAGGCCTCGCGCCGGGTCGTGCTGTCGGTCAAGGCGCGTGAACTCGACGAGGAGAAGAAGGCGATGGCCGACTTCGGTTCGTCCGACTCGGGCGCCAGCCTGGGCGACATCCTGGGCGCCGCTCTCAAGAAGCGGGCCGAGGCCGACGACGACGAAAAGTAAGCCGTTTTCATCATGGTTTACGGCAAGGCCGACCCGCAAGGGTCGGCCTTTTCTTTTGCTTTCAAGGACTTAGGCTTGACGACACCGTTATCCAGTTTAATATCAAGGACTTACCGGTATTTCTCTGGGCCTGAAGCGCCTGCCATGGAAACGCGATGACCAAGTCCGAGCTGATTGCGCGCCTGGCGGCCCGGAATCCGCATCTCTACCAGAGGGATGTCGAGCGGATCGTCGCGACCGTGTTCGACGAGATCTCCAAGGCTCTGGCATCCGGTCACCGGGTCGAGCTGCGCGGTTTCGGCGCGTTCTCCGTGAAGAAGCGCGATCCGCGCACCGGTCGCAATCCCCGTACGGGCGAGCAGGTCTCCGTCGCCTCCAAGCGCGTCCCTTATTTCAAGACCGGCAAGGATCTGCGCGACCGGCTGAACCGGGAGGCCGCGCGGGCCGCCGGCCTGCTGCCGCCCGAACCGGCGGATGACGACAAGAAATAGCCTCGTGAAATAGTCGCGGGCCGATCGTCTGCCTCGCGCCGTGGGGGCGCGGTGTGGCATGCTCCGGGCCGCATGAAAATCCTCTCCCGTGCCCTGTTCCTGCTCTTCATCCTGATCGGCGTCCTGGTCGCGGTCAGCAACGCGCAGCCCGTCCAGCTCGCGCTGTGGCCGTTGCCGCATATCATCGTGATGCCGGTCTATCTTCTGGTCATCGCCATGCTGATGCTGGGGGTCCTTGCAGGACTCAGCATGGGCTGGTGGGCCGGCCGGCATCACCGCCGTCGCGCCCGGGAGGCTGGTGGCGAGGCCGCGCGGCTCGATCGCGAAGTCGCCCGCCTGCGCGCCGCACAGTCGGCGGCACAGCCGGCTGCGCCCGTTGGCCCGGCGCCGCGCGACCAGCGCGCCCTGGAGCGCCAGAGCGCCCTCGTGGCCCCCGAACTCGGCACGCGGGCCACGCGCGGCCCGTTCTCGTGAAGGTTCTGTCGGCGGCCGAGATCGACGCCGCCCTGGACGACCTCGCCCTGATCGACCGGCTCGACGCCCTGTTCCGGGCGGGCTGCGAGATGCCGGTGCGGCATCATCATCCGATCCGGGAGCCCCTGGGCGCCGGATCGTCCGATGCGATGCTGCTGCTGATGCCGGCCTGGACGACTGCCCAGCCGGGAGGTGCCTCCGGCCGCGTCGGGGTCAAGATCGTCACCGTATTCCCCGACAACGGCAAACGCTCGCTGCCTTCGATCTACGGCCAGTATCTGCTGCTCGATGGCAGCACCGGCGCCACCCTGGCGCTGCTCGACGGCACGATGCTGACCAAGCGGCGCACCGCCTGTGCCTCGGGCCTCGCCTCGAGCTACCTGTCGCGGCCCGATGCCGAGCGGCTGCTGATGATCGGGACCGGCGCCCTGGCGCCCGAACTGATCCGCGTGCATGCCAAGGTGCGGCCGATCCGCGAGGTGATGATCTGGGGCCGTACGCCGACTCAAGCCGAGTTCCTCGCGGCTAGACTGTCGGCATCGCTGCCGGTCGCGGTCGGCCGACCGGTCAGCGTGCGGGCCGTCGGCGACCGACGCGCCGCAGTCCAGGACGCCGACATCATCTCCTGCGCCACGCTCTCGAAGGAGCCCCTGGTCGAGGGCGACTGGCTGCGCGCGGGCCAGCATGTCGACCTGGTGGGCGCCTACACGCCGCAGATGCGGGAAAGCGACGATCGGGCCGTACAGCGCGCCCGCCTCTACGTCGACACTCGTGGCGGGGCGTTGAAGGAAGGCGGCGATGTCGTGCAGGCGATCGCCAGCGGTTCGATCACCGGCGAGGCCGTGCTCGCCGATCTGTTCGAACTGGCGCGCGGCGAACGAAGCGGCCGCGCCGCCGGCGACGCCACGTCGATCACCCTGTTCAAGTCGGTCGGCGCCGCGCTCGAGGATCTAGCCGCCGCCGAGCTTGCCGTGGAAATGGCGGTCGACGCTACGGCTCGATAAGCGCGCCCGACTTCTTCAGCGCCTCGATCTCCTCGGCACCGACACCGGCCTCCGCGAGAACCGCGCGCGAGTCCTGTCCCTGCAGCGGGGCCATGGTGCGGATGGACGGCGGTGTCCTGCTCATGGTCATCGGCGGTTCGACCATCATGATCTCGCCCTCCGACGGATGCGGATACTTCTTGAAGAGCTTGCGCCAGACGAGGTGCGGGTCCTCGAACAGGTCGGCCGGCTTCGACACCGGGGCATTGGGAATCTGCGCCTGGTCGAGCAGCTTCACCCACTCGCCGGTGGTCTTCGAGGGCGCGATCGCCTCGACCATCGCGTACATGTCGCCGATATGCATCGAGCGGGCATTGATGGTCGAGTAGCGCGGGTCCTGCAGCACCTCGGACCGGCCGACCAGCTCGAAGAAGTTGCGCCAGTGCTTGTCGTTGTAAGGCAGGATCGCCATCCAGCCGTCCAGGGTGCGATAGGGCTTGCGGGTGCGGGCAAGCAGGCGGGTGTAGCCGACCTCGCCCTCGTCGCTGAAGGTCCGCTCCCACAGATGCTCGACCATCAGCCAGGCCGACATGGTCTCGAACATCGGGACCTCGACGAACTGGCCCTCGCCGGTGCGTTGACGATGCATCAAGGCCGAAAGAGTCGAGAAGGCGAAGGTGAGGCCCACCGTCTTGTCGGCGATGATGGTCGGCGGATAGCGCGGGACGTCGTCGCCCGCCGCGCGGCCCATCAGGTCGGCGATGCCGAAGCGGGCCTGGATGGCATCGTCGTAAGCCGGCAGTTTTCCGTAAGGACCGTCCGCCGAATAGCCATAGGCGCCGACATAGACGATGTCGGGCTTCACCTTGCGGATCTCTTCGTAGCCCAGGCCCAGAGCTTCGATGGCCTGAGGCCGCAACGCGTGGACGAAGGCATCGGCCGTCGCGACCACCTTGAGCAGGGCAGCGCGCGCGTCCTTGTTCTTGAGATCGAGGCAGAGCGAGCGCTTGTTGCGATTGACGTAGAGATAGGTCGGCCCCATGCCGGGTGTCTTGCCGGGCTTGCCGATGTGACGCACCGCATCGCCTTCCGGTGCCTCGACCTTGATGACGTCGGCGCCCTGGTCGGCCAGCAGCATCGTGCCGTAGGGGCCGAGGATGATGTTGGTGAGGTCGACGATCCTGATGCCTTCGAGCGCGCCGGGCATTTTTACTTCCTTGTTGTGAATGGTGTGCGGTCACACTGCCACCGCCTCGCCCGCGCGTCATCGTTGCTGCCATTGCGCCGCAGAATGCGGACGGAAATCATTGAAGCCGTTGGGATAATGCCCGGTGACCGTGAAGGACTCCTCGTTCACGGGAACATCCGGTTGCAGGCGGCGCGGAAATTCCCCCATTTCCACACTCGGACAAAGAGGCACATGTGACCGTTGTGCGACGAGCCGCGGCAGTGTAGCCAAGGGACAGCGAGCCGGGGGGGCGATGCGAAGCAACGTTGCAAAGAAGCAGCACGAGCCTAAGGCGGCCTCGAGCAGCGCGGCCTCCAGGCCTTATCGCATCGAAGACCAGATCGGCTACCTGCTGAGGCGCGCCCACCAGCGTGCCAGCGCGATCTTCCAGGTCGGTATCGGCGATCCCAACATCACGCCGACCCAGTATTCGAGCCTGGCGAAGCTCGACGAATACACCGAGCTGTCGCAGAATCTTCTCGGCCGTCTCGTCGGCATGGACAAGGCCACCATGCAGGGCGTGGTGCGGCGGCTGAAGGAACGCGGTCTCGTCGATTCGCGGCCCGACCCCGGCGACGCGCGCCGTACCCTGCTCAGCCTGACGACGGAAGGCCAGAAGCTGGTGAACAGGCTGCTGCTCAACGGGCCGGCCGTCTCGCGCGAGACGCTGAAGCCGCTCAATCCTCAGGAACAGAAGCAGCTTCTCGATCTTCTGTCGCGAATCATCTGAATCCGACTCATTCGTTTGACTCGCACGTGGCCTGTGTCATCGTACGTACACGAACGATATGGGCGCCTATCTCCGACCCCGAGGCCTTGAAGAGGCACTCCAGGCACTGACCCGGCCTTTCACTGTGCTGGCCGGCGGTACCGACTTCTATCCCGCGCGCGTTGGACGCGCCGTCACCGAAGACATTCTCGACATTGCAGGAATCGCGACCCTGCGCGGGATTTCCGAGACCGAGACCGGCTGGCGGCTGGGCGCCACGACGACCTGGAGCGAGCTGGTCGAAGCGCCGTTGCCGCCCCTGTTCGACGGTCTGAAACAGGCGGCGCGCGAGGTCGGCGGCCGGCAGATTCAGAACAGCGGTACGATCGCGGGAAATATCTGCAACGCCTCGCCGGCCGCCGATGGCGTGCCGGCCTTGCTGGCGCTCGATGCCGAAGTGGAGCTGGCGAGCCGGGATGGCACACGCCGCCTGCCGCTCGCGTCCTTCATCACCGGCGTGCGCAAGACGGCGCGGCAGCCCGGCGAACTTGTGGTGGCGCTGCACGTGCCGCGTCCGAAGCATGCCGCGCGGAGTGCGTTCCTGAAGCTGGGCGCACGGCGCTACCTCGTGATCTCGATCGCCATGGCCTCGACCTTGGTCGAAGTCGAGGACGGTAAGGTCAGCGCGGCCCGCGTCGCCGTCGGCGCCTGTTCGCCGGTGGCGCAGCGTCTGCCGCTGCTGGAGCAAGCGCTGATCGGTGCCTCGTTCGACGCGACGCTCGGCGAACGGGTCGAGCCGTCCCATCTCGCGCCCTTGTCGCCGATCGACGATATCAGGGGCAGCGCGGCGTATCGCGGCGATGTGTCTTTGGTCCTGCTGCGGCGGCTCTTGGCGAAGGTCTCGGCATGAAGCTCGATTTCACCCTCAACGGTCGCGAGGTGAGCTGGGACGGCGCGCCGGTCACGCGACTCGCGGCGGCTTTGCGCGACGATCTCGGTCTCACCGGCACGAAGATCGGCTGCGACGCCGGCGATTGCGGCGCCTGCACCGTGCTGTTGGACGGACGCCAGGTCTGTTCCTGCCTCGTCGCCATGGGGCAGGTCGAGGGCCGCAGCGTCGAGACCGTCGAAGGTCTGTCGGCCGGCGAAGATTCGATGGCCGCGCTCCAGCAATCGTTTCTCGATCATGGCGCGGCCCAGTGCGGCATCTGCACGCCCGGCATGCTGATGGCGGCGCAGGAGCTGGTGCGACGGAACAGCAAGCCGACCCGTGCAGAGGTCGAGGATTTCCTGGGCGGCGTGCTCTGCCGCTGCACCGGCTACGGCAAGATCGTCGATGCGGTAATGGATGTCGTCGCCCCGGCGCCGGCGACCGCGCCGCTCGCCGGCGAGGCCGTCGGCGCCCGTATCGTCCGGGTCGATGGTCCGGCCAAGGTGACGGGGCGCGACGTGTTCGGCGCCGATGGCATTCCCGCTGACGCGCTGTGGATCCGCGTGGTGCGCTCGCCGCACGCGCGGGCGCGCTTCGAGCTGGGCGATCTCGAGCCGCTGCGGCGCCGCCTCACCGCAGTGCTGACGGCCGCGGACGTGCCGTTCAACGGCTACGGCATCTATCCCGACATCAAGGATCAGCCGGTGCTGGCGGACGGGCATGTCCGCTATCGCGGCGAGGCGGTCGTCGCATTGGTCGGCGAGCGCGCCGAGGTGCTGGCGATCCGCGACGACGAGGTGCCGATCACCTGGAGGCCCGAGCCGCCTTTGTTCGGCGTCGATGCCGCGATGGCGGAAGATGCGCCGCTGGTGCAGGCCGACAGGCCGGGCAACCTGCTGCTGAAGGGCGGGGTGAAGCGCGGCGACGTGGCCGCCGGATTCGAAGCCTGTGCGGCCGCGGCCGAAGGCACGTTCGAGACGGCGTTCGTCGAGCACGCCTATGTCGAGCCCGAGGCCGGCTGGGCGCGCCGGGTCGGCGACCGGATCGAGATCCACGCCACCACCCAGACGCCCTACATGGACCGTGACGAGATCGCCAACCTGATGCGGCTGAAGCCCGAGGCGGTGCGCATCGTGCCGACCGCCTGCGGCGGCGGCTTCGGCGGCAAGCTCGACCTTTCTGTTCAGCCGCTGATTTGCATCGCGGCGTGGAAGCTGAAGCGGCCCGTGGCTTTGGCCTACACGCGGCCCGAAAGCATGGCTGCCAGCACCAAGCGTCACCCGGCGCGGGTGACGGCGCGGTTCGGCTGCGATGCCGAGGGCAAATTGCTGGCCTGCGACGTGACCGCCCTGTTCGACACCGGCGCCTATGCCTCCTGGGGCCCAACCGTCGCCAACCGCGTGCCGGTGCATGCGATGGGGCCCTATGCCATTCCCAACGTGCGGACCTGGGGCGAAGCCTATTTCACCAACGGACCGCCGGCCGGCGCCTTCCGCGGCTTCGGCGTACCGCAGGCGGCCATCGCCCATGAAGCGATGATGGACGAACTCGCCGACAGGCTCGGCATCGATCGGCTGGAGTTCCGACATCGCAATGCCTTGCGCGCCGGCGACACGACCGCGACCGGCCAGACGCTCGCCCATTCCGCCGGCCTCGCACAGTGTCTCGACGCGCTGCGGCCGCATTGGCGAAAGGCGCACGAGGAAATCGCCGCTTTCAACGAGAGGGGCGGCTCGTACCGCCGCGGCATCGGCATCGGCTGCATGTGGTACGGAATCGGCAACACCTCGATGTCGAACCCCTCGCGCATGCGCGTGGGTCTGTCGCCCGGCGGCACCTTGACGCTCTACAGCGGCGCGCTCGACATCGGCCAGGGCAGCAACACCATCATGGTGCAGATCGCCGCCGATGCGGTCGGTCTCCCCGCCGAGCAATTCAAGCTGGTGACGGGCGACACCGATCTCACCGCCGATGCCGGCAAGACCTCGGCCTCGCGCCAGACCTTCGTGTCGGGCAAGGCCGCCGAAAAAGCCGGGCAGGATCTGCGCCAGCAGATCCTGCGGCTGGCCAATGCCGGTCCCGACGCGGTCCTGTCGCTTGAGGGCGCGACGCTCTCGGTGCGCGATGGCGACGAGGTGCGGACGATCGATCTCGCCACGACAGGGGCGCTGATGGGCGAGGGCACCTTCGATCCGCCGACCACGCCGCTCGATGCCGACGGGCAGGGCGTGCCCTATGCGACCTATGCCTTCGCCGCGCAGCTGGCCGAGGTCGAAGTCGATATCGAGCTGGGCACGGTCAAGGTCCTGCGCATCGTGGCGGCGCACGATGTCGGTTGCGCCATCAATCCGACCCTGGTCGAAGGACAGATCCAGGGCGGCGTGGCGCAGGGGCTGGGCCTCGCGCTGATGGAGGAATATCTGCCCGGCCGCACCGAGAACCTGCACGACTATCTCATCCCGACCGTGGGCGACGTGCCCGAGATCGAGTGCCTGCTGATCGAGGATCGCGAGCCGCTCGGTCCCTCGGGCGCCAAGGGAATCGGCGAGCCGGCGCTGGTGCCGACGCCTCCGGCCATCCTCGGCGCGGTCCATCACGCGACCGGCGTGCGCGCCCGCCGCGTCCCGCTGCTGCCGCACCGCCTGCGCGAGGCCATCGTCTCACTCAAGGGAAAGCTGCCATGAGCGACGATATCTCGCTCTCGGAGGCCGAACGCAGCGCCGGCATCGTGCGCTGCGACGCCTGTCCCGTCCTATGCCGCATCCGTCCCGGCCGCGCCGGCGCCTGCGATCGTTATGCCAACGAGAACGGCGCGCTGGTGCGGGTCGATCCGCTGGTCCTGCTGGCCAAGCCCGATCTCGCGCGCGTCGCCTTCATCGAAGGCAGCGAAGGCTGGCGTGGCGAGCTGGGCAAAGGGGAAGGCGCCTTCGTCACCGGCATCGGCGCCACCACCACCTATCCCGACTACAAGCCCGCGCCCTTCATCGTCTCCTCGAAGCAGGACGGCGTCGACATGGTCACGGTCGTGACCGAGGGGATCTTCAGCTACTGCGGCGTCAAGGTGAAGATCGACACCGACCGCTATCTCGGGCCCGAGCAGGCCGCGGTGCGGGTGAAGGGCGAGGCCGTGGGCCACGTCACAACGGCCGAGTACGGCTCGCAGATGCTGTCGCTGGGCGGCGTCCACCATCTCACCGGCGGCAGCAAGAAAGAAGGCGTCGTCACCTGCGACACGCTGCTGGCGCTGTGCAATCGCGAAGCCGTCGAACTCACCATCGACGGCGGCTCGACCGTGATCGTGCAGGCCGACCGGCCGCCGGTGGTGAACGGCACCCTCGAGGAGCGCATGCGGGTCGGCTGCGGCTCGGCGGCGATCGGCATGTTCGCGCCGCAATGGAAGGACCATGTCGACGAGGTGATCGTGGTCGACGACCACATCACCGGCGTGCTGAGCGAGCACCAGGGCGGCGTCTTCCTCGACATGAAGCCGGCCGGCATCCGCGTGCGCGGCCGGCGTTCGACGCCGGGCCGCTACTTCCAGGTGGCCGAGCCGGGGATGGGCTGGGGCGGCACGAATGTCAGCGACCCGCTCGAGATCATCGAGAAGATCGATCCCAAGCAGGCCTGGCCTGGGCTCAAGCTGCTGATGGTCTCCACGACCGGCGAGCATTCGGCCTGGTTCACGCTGGACGGTGACTTGAAACCGCAGCCCGCCGAGATGCCCGCGCCGGTGCGTCACGTCGTGGAACGCATCGCCGAGAATTGCGAGCCCGCGCTCTGCACCGTCCTGTTCATGGCCGGCGCCGGCGGTTCGCTGCGCGCCGGCGTCACCGAGAACCCGGTGCGGCTCACACGCTCGGTGCGCGACACGCTCACCAAGGTCACGCTGGGCGGCGTGCCGGCCTTCATCTGGCCGGGTGGTGGCATCACTCTGATGGTCGACGTGGCGCGCATGCCGGAGAAATCCTTCGGTTATGTGCCGACGCCGGCGCTGGTCGCGCCCATCGAATTCACCCTGCGCGCCGACGATTATGCGGCGCTGGGGGGCTACGCGTCGCGCGCGGTCACGCTGGAAGACGTGCTGGCCCACCACAAGGTGCGGATCGAATGAGCGCCGTCGCCGCCCGTTTCGCCGACGGACGGCTGCATCTGCAGCACGGGCCGATCGATCTCATCGTCGAAGCCTTCGGCGCGGCGGACGAAGTCGAGCGGGCTTATGCGCAGGCCATCGATCGCTTCGGCGACATCCTGCCGACCCTGGTCGGCGAGCTGACCTTGCTGCGCCGGCCGGTCGGGGAGGCTTATCCGCTGCTGCAGGGGCCGGTGGCGCGCCGCATGGCCGAGGCCGTGTGGCCGCATCGCGCTCGCTACATCACGCCGATGGCCGCCGTTGCCGGCGCCGTCGCCGACGAGATGCTGCAGGCGCTGGTCTGGAGCCGCACGCTCGACAAGGCCTATGTGAACGATGGCGGCGACATCGCGATCCATCTGGCGCCGGGCCAGTCCCTGCGCGCCGGCATTTTCGCGCAAGCCCTCGACGGTGTGGCACTTTTGACGCACGAACGGCCGGTGCGTGGCATCGCGACCTCGGGCCGGGGCGGACGCTCCTTCTCGCTGGGCATCGCAGAGTCCGTGACCGTGCTCGCCGCCACGGCGGCGGCGGCCGATGCCGCGGCGACCATGATCGCCAACGAAGTGAATGCCGATCATTCTTCCATCGAGCGCCGGCCCGCCCGTGAGCTCGATCCGGACAGCGATCTCGGCGAGCTGCCCGTGACGGTCGCGGTCGGCGACGTGCCGCCGGAGATCGTCGAGGCAGCCCTTGCCCGCGGCCTGATGGAAGCGCGGCGGCTCAGGCTGTGCGGCCTGATCGATAGCGCGGCGCTGTCACTCGAAGGACAATGGCGAATCGAGACAGGCGGCACGCCGCTTGCTCTGTCGGAGGCGGGATGAGCGATCTGGTGAAAGTGCGGAAATACGTGGCGACGGTCGAGGAGACGCTCCACGACTTCGGGCCGGCGCTGGCGCGCCCGGCGACCAAGGCGGTGGTCGGCGGCGTCATTGCCAATCCCTATGCCGGCCGCCACGTGGCCGACATCCAGCCGATGATGAAGGCGCTGGAGCCGCTCGCGGTCGATCTCACCGAGCGGGTGATGAAGATCCTTGGCGCCAAGGGCTCCGAGCTGGAAGCCTATGGCAAGGGCGCCATCGTCGGCCTGAACGGCGAGCTGGAACATGCCGCCCTGTGGCACCAGCCCAGCGGCTTCGGCATCCGCCATGCGATGGGCGGCGCCAAGTCGATCGTGCCCTCGACCGTGAAGGTCGCGACCGCCGGGGCGCGCATCGACATTCCGCTGCATCACGTCACGGCGGCCTATGTGCGCAGCCATTTCGACGCCATCGAATTCTGCGTGCCCGACGGGCCGCGTCCGGACGAGATCGTGTTCATCGTCGCCGCCGCGATCGGCGGTCGGCCCCATGCCAGGGTCGGCGGGCTGACGCCGGACGGAATCAAGCTCGGGGACGGCCAGCGATGAATGAGGACGCCCTGTCGTCGGCCCTGAAGGTGATGGACGACTATATCGGCGGCCTCAATCGCCATGACGAGCCGGCGGTCAACGCCGCCTGCAACTTCCCGCATGTCCGGCTGGCCGGCGGCAAGGTCGTCGTCTGGCCGAACCGTGGCGACTACAAGCTGGGCGATTTCGTCGCCCGCGCCGGCGACGGCTGGCATCACAGCACGTGGGACGAGCGCACGCCGATCCATGTCGGCCGCGACAAGGTCCATCTCAAGGTGAAGTTCAGCCGCTGGCGCGAGGACGGTTCGCTGCTCGGCGTCTTCGAGACGATCTACATCGTGACGCTTCAGGATGGGCATTGGGGAATACAGGCACGGTCGAGCTTTGCCGACTGAGCGCTTGTGGGAGAGGGGCCGGCCTCGCTAGGGTCGGTTCACAGGGAATGTTTCACTTATTCAGGAGGGGGATGTCATGCTGACCCGCAATCGCCTGCTCGCCGGCACCGCCGCGCTCGTGGCGCTGTCGCTCGTCGGACCGGCCGCCGCGCAGGCGCCGATCAAGATCGGCGAGCTCAACAGCTACAAGGTCTTCCCGGCCTTCCTCGAACCCTACAAGAAGGGCATCGAGCTGGCGGTCGAGGAGGTCAATGCCGCCGGCGGCGTGCTGGGCCGCAAGATCGAGGTGGTGAGCCGCGACGACAACGGCAATCCCGGAGATGCCGTGCGCGTCGCCGAGGAACTGCTGAGCCGCGAGGGTGCGTCGTTCCTGATCGGCACCTTCCCGTCGAACGTTGGCCTGGCGGTCGCCGATTTCGCCAAGCAGCGCAAGGTTCTGTTCATCGCCGCCGAGCCGCTGACCGACAAGATCGTCTGGGACCAGGGCAACGCCTATACGTTCCGCCTGCGCACCTCGACCTACATGCAGACGGCGATGCTCATTCCCGACGCCGTCAAGCTGAACAAGAAGCGCTGGGCGATCGTCTATCCGAACTATGAGTACGGTCAGTCGGCGACCGCCGCCTTCAAGAAGCTGCTGAAGGAGAAGCAGCCCGACGTCGAGTTCGTGGCCGAGCAGGCGCCGCCGCTGGGCAAGATCGATGCCGGCGCCGTGGCGCAGGCCCTGGCCGACGCCAAGCCCGATGCGATCTTCTCCTCGCTGTTCGGTCCCGACCTCGCGAAGTTCGTCCGCGAAGGCCAGACCCGCGGCCTGTTCAAGGGCGTCGAGGTCTTCAACCTGCTGGCCGGCGAGCCGGAATATCTCGATCCGCTGAAGGAGGAATCGCCCGAGGGCTGGTACGTCACCGGCTATCCGTGGAGCGAGCTCAAGACGCCCGAGCACACCAAGTTCCTCAACGCCTACCAGGCCAAGTTCAAGGACTATCCGCGGCTGGGTTCGGTGGTCGGCTATGCGACGGTGATGTCAGCGGCCGAGGCGATCAAGAAGGCGGGCTCGCTCGACCAGGAGAAGCTGGTCGCGGCGATGAGCGGCCTGAAGCTGATCACGCCGTTCGGCATGATCGAGTACCGGCCCATCGATCATCAGTCGACCATGGGCGCCTATGTCGGTCAGATCGGCGTGAAGGACGGCAAGGGCTATATGAAGAACTGGCGCTTCGTCGACGGCAAGGACGCCCTACCGAGCGACGCCGACGTCCAGAAGATGCGGCCGAAGAACTGACGGTGACGCAGTCACCGTCATCCCGAGCGAAGTCGAGGGATCTCGCCTGATGCAGGCGAGGTCTCTCCGCTCCGCGCTTCGCGCTTCGGTCGAGACGACGATCTAAGCCGTGACACTCGCTTCCATCCTCATCCAGCTGCTGAACGGGCTGGCGGCGGCGGCGTCGCTGTTCCTGGTGTCGGCCGGCCTGTCGCTGATCTTCGGCGTCACGCGGATCGTGAATTTCGCGCACGGCTCGCTCTACATGCTGGGGCTCTACGGCGCCTATTCGCTGATCGAGTTCTTTGGCCGCACGCCGCTCGGCTTCTGGGGCGCCGTCGTGCTGTCGGCGCTGGCGGTCGGCCTTGTCGGCATCCTGATCGAGGTGCTGGTCCTGCGGCGTATCTATCGCGCGCCCGAGCTGTTCCAGTTGCTGGCGACCTTCGCGGTCGTGCTGGTCATCAAGGACATCGCGCTCTTCACCTGGGGCGCCGAGGATCTGGTCGGCCCGCGCGCGCCGGGCCTGTCGATGGCGGTCGAGATCATGGGGCGGCGGATTCCGGCCTACGACCTGCTGCTGATCGCCATCGGCCCCATTGTGCTGGGGCTCGTCTGGCTGCTGCTGACGCGCACGCGCTGGGGCGCGCTGGTGCGGGCGGCGACCCAGGATCGCGAGATGGTGGGGGCGCTGGGTGTCGACCAGGCCAAGCTCTTCACCTCGGTCTTCTTCGTGGGCTCGGTGCTGGCGGGCCTGGGCGGCGCGCTGCAGATCCCGCGCGAGCCGGCCAATCTCGAACTCGACCTCGCCATCATCGCCGACGCCTTCGTGGTGACGGTGGTGGGCGGGCTGGGCAGCATCGGCGGCGCCTTCCTGGCCGCCATCATCATCGGCGTCGCCAAGGCCTTCTGCATCGGCATCGGCACGATGACCTGGTTCGGCTTCGAGGTGTCCTTCTCCAAGCTCACCCTGGTGGTCGAGTTCCTGATCATGGCTTTGGTGCTGGTCGTGCGGCCCTACGGGCTGCTGGGCAAGCCGCAGGCCGCGCAGCGGGCGGCCGAGCCGGCGCCCCGGCTGCAGGTGCCGTCCTGGACCTTCGCGCTGGTCTGGCTGGGGCTGCTCGCCCTCGTGCCGTTGGTCGCCGACCGCTACACCACGATCCTGCTGACCGACATCGTCTGCTTCGCACTGTTCTCGGTCTCGCTGCATTTCATCATGGGGCCGGCCGGCATGGTCTCGTTCGGCCACGCCGCCTATTTCGGCATCGGCGCCTATGCGGCGGGCCTGCTGATGAAGCGCTTCGGCCTGCCGATGGAAGCCGCGCTCCTGCTGGCGCCGCTGGTCGCCGGCCTGTTCGCCATCGTCTACGGCTGGTTCTGCGTGCGCCTGTCGGGCGTCTATCTCGCCATGCTGACCTTGGCCTTCGCGCAGATCAGCTGGTCGATCGTGTATCAGTGGGATTCCGTCACCGGCGGCAGCAACGGCGTGTTCGGCATCTGGCCGCCCGCCTGGCTGGCCGGCAAGACCGCCTACTACTATCTGGCGCTCGTCCTGTGCGGCGCCGGCATCGTGTTCCTGTGGCGCGTGCTGTTCTCGCCCTTCGGCTATGCCCTGCGGGCCGGCCGCGATTCGCCGCTGCGCGCCGAGGCGATCGGCATCGACCTGCGCGGATTCCAATGGGCGGCCTTCGTGCTGGTCGGTGCGCTGGCCGGCCTCGCGGGCGCGGTCTACGCCTTCTCGAAGGGCAGCATCTCGCCCTCCAGCATCTCGATCGCGCAGTCGACCGACGGGTTGATCATGGTGCTGCTGGGTGGCGTCGAGACGCTCACCGGCCCGGTGGTCGGCGCGGCGATCTTCACCTGGCTGCGCGACGTGGTGGCCCGCAACACCGAATTCTGGCGCGCCGTGATGGGCGGCGTGATCCTGCTGATCGTGCTGCTGTTCCCGCAAGGACTCGTGGGCGGCCTGAAGGCGCTGGTCGCGCGCTGGCGGGAGCAGCGGGCATGAGCCACGCGATTCTCCAGGTCGAAGGGCTGCACAAGGCGTTCGGCGGTGTCCAGGCCGTGGCCGACGTGTCCTTCGCCGTGTCGGCCGGCGAGATGCTGGCGCTGATCGGGCCGAACGGGGCGGGCAAGAGCACCTGCTTCAACATGCTGAACGGCCAGCTCACGCCCGACTCCGGAATCGTACGCCTCGAAGGCCGCGACATCGTCGGCCTGCGTCCGCGCGCCATCTGGCGGCTGGGCGTCGGCCGCACCTTCCAGATCACCGCCACCTTCGCCTCGCTCAGTGTCCGCGAGAACGTGCAGATGGCGCTCTATTCGCATGCCGGCCGGCTGCGTTCGCTGCTGTCGCGCTTTGGTGCGGCGTTCGCTGCCGAAGCCGATGCGCTGCTCGACCAAGTCGGCATGCTCGACCAGGCGGAGCGGACCTGCGGCGTGCTGGCCTATGGCGACCTGAAGCGGGTCGAACTCGCCATCGCGCTGGCCAACCAACCGCGCCTGCTGCTGATGGACGAGCCGACCGCCGGCATGGCGCCCAAGGAGCGCGTCGCTCTGATGGAGCTGACGGCACGGCTGGCGAAGGCTCGCAACATTGCGGTCCTGTTCACCGAGCACGACATGGACGTGGTCTTCACCCAGGCCGATCGCATCATCGTGCTCGACCGCGGCGTCCTCATCGCCGGCGGCACGCCGCCGGAAGTCCGGGCCAACCCCAACGTGCGCGCGGTCTATCTCGGGAGCGCGCATTGACCGCGTCGCCGATGCTCGAGGTCAAGGACCTGCATGCCTTCTATGGCCGCGCCCATATCCTGCACGGAATCTCGCTGGAGGTGCGCGCCGGCGAGGTCGTGGCGCTGCTCGGCCGCAACGGCGCGGGCAAGTCGACGGCGATGAAGGCGATCATGGGGCTGGTGCCGCCGGCGCGCGGCGAGGTGAGCTTCGCCGGCCAGCGCATCGAGCGCCTGGCGCCCTACCGGATCGCGAGGCTCGGCCTGGGGTACGTGCCCGAGGAGCGGCGCATCTTCACCGAACTGTCGGTGATGGAGAATCTCGAAGTCGGCCGCCAGGCGGCGCGGGCTGGTGTCCCCACCTGGACGGAAGACAAGCTCTTCGCGCTGTTTCCCAACCTCGCCCGCATGCGCGAGCGGCCGGGCGGGCGCATGTCCGGCGGCGAGCAACAGATGCTCACCATCGCCCGTACCCTGATGGGCAATCCCAGCTGCGTCCTGCTCGACGAGCCGTCGGAAGGGCTGGCCCCGATCATCATCGAGGAGATGGCCAATTCCATCCGGGCGCTGAAGGGCGAGGGCGTGTCGGTGATCCTGTGCGAGCAGAACCTGCATTTCGCGCTGGGCGTGGCCGACCGCGCCTACATCATCGAGAAGGGCCAGATCCGCTTCGGCGGCTCGATGGCCGAGCTGGCCGCCAACGACTCCCTCCGTGAACAATATCTTTCGGTTTGACCCCATGGCGTCCAAGAGCAGTTTCACCGTCGGCATCGATGTCGGCGGCACCTTCACCGACCTGCTGGCGATCGATCCGGCCACCAACGAGGTGAAGCTCGCCAAGGTGCCGACCACCGTCGACAACCAGGCGATCGGCTTCATGGCGGCGCTGGCGGCGGCGGGGCTCGATCCCGCGCTGCTGCAGGCCGTAGTGCACGGCACGACGACGACCACCAATGCGGTGCTCGAACGCAAGATCGCCAAGGTCGGGCTGATCACAACGAAGGGCTTCCGCGACGTGCTGGAGCTGGGCCGTCGCACGCGCCCTCAGGCTTACGGCTTGCGCGGCACCTTCACGCCGCTGATCGACCGCGAGGTGCGGCTCGAAGTGCCCGAGCGCATGGACGCCGACGGCAAGGTGCTGACGGCACTCGACGAGGCTGCGGTCGCCGGGGCCGCGAAGGCGCTGCTGGCGGCGGGCTGCGAGGCCGTCGTCATCCATTTCCTGCACAGCTACATCAACCCGGCGCACGAGCGCCGCGCCGCCGAGATCGTGCGCGGCCTGTGGCCGAATGCCTATGTCACGGCGGGCCACGCCATCCTGTCGGAGTATCGCGAGTACGAGCGCGGCGTGACGGCGGCAGTGAATGCTTCGGTGCAGCCGGTGCTCGACCGTTACCTGTCGCGTCTGCGCACGGAGCTGAAGGCCAAGGGCTACGACCGCGACCTGCTGGTGATGCAGGGCAATGGCGGCACGATTTCCTCGCAGCTCATCGCCGAGGCGGCGGTGAACACGGTGATGTCCGGCCCGGCCTCGGGCGTGATGGCAGCCGCCTATACCGGCCGCGCTTCGGGCCATCCCAACCTGATCACCTACGACATGGGCGGCACCTCGACCGATGTCGGGCTGATCGAGAATGCCGTGCCGCAGGTCTCGGGCGAGCTCGAACTCGAATATGCGATGCCGATCCACGTGCCGATGGTCGACGTGCACACGATTGGTGCCGGCGGTGGCTCCATCGCCTCGGTCGATGCGGCGGGCATGCTGCGGGTCGGACCGGAGAGCGCCGGTGCGCGGCCCGGTCCGATCTGTTACGGCCGCGGCGGTTCAGAGCCCACGATCACCGACGCCAACCTGGTGCTGGGCCGGCTCAATCCCGACAAGCTTCTGGGCGTCGATCATCCCGTAACGCTCGATCATGTGCGCGGGCTGGTTCTGGAAAAGGTGGGGAAGCGACTCGGCCTCGATGCCGAGTCAGCGGCCGCCGCGATCCTGCGCATCGCCAACGACCGCATGGCCGGCGCGGTGCGCCTCGTGTCGCTGTCGCGCGGCCACGATCCGCGCGACTTCGCACTGTTCGCCTTCGGTGGCGCCGGTCCGCTGCACGCGACCGCGCTGGCGCGCGAACTCGGCATTCCGACCGTGCTGGTGCCGGTGCGACCCGGTATCACCAATGCGCTGGGCTGCGTCGTGGCCGACCTGCGCCACGACTATGTGCGCACGGTGAACAAGCCGCTGTCCGCGGTCGACGACGCCACGGTGGCGCGCATCTATGCCGAGCAGGCGAGCGAAGGCGAGGCCACGATCGCGCGCGAGGGCGTGCCGGTGCGCGAGCTGCGCCGCGTGCTCTCGGCCGACATGCAGTTCCAGGGGCAGAGCCATATCCTGTCGGTCGGCGTCGACAGTGCCGACATCGGAGTCGCCGGTCTGAACAAGGCTTTTGCGGCGGCCTACTTCCGCCGCTTCGGCATCGAGCTGCCGGAGATTCCGCCGGTGCTCGTCAACCTGCACACCGCCGTGATCGGCGTGCGGCCGGAAATCTCGCTGGCCGCGCTGGCCGCCACCGAGCGCGCGCCGACGCTCGCGGCCGCGAAGCTCGGCACCCGCCGCGTCTGGTTCAGCGACGGCTGGCACGAGACGCCGGTCTATGCCCGCGAGAAGCTGCCGCTCGATGCCACGTTGGAGGGCCCGGCAATCCTCGAACAGCTCGATTGCACAACCGTCGTCGAACCGGGCGACACGGTCCGGCAGGACGGGCTCGGCAATCTGTTGATCTCGGTGAGCCGCCACGACACGATCCAGACCTCTGCAGGGTAGGAATATCGATGGCGTTTCGCTTCGTGCATGCGGCCGATATTCATCTGGATTCACCGCTTCGATCGCTGGCGCTCCGCAATCCCGAGCTTGCCGATCTGATCGGAAACGCGACGCGCCAGGCCTTCACCGGCATCATCGATCTGTGCCTCGCCGAGGAGGTCGATGCGCTCTTCCTTGCGGGCGATCTCTACGATGGCGATCAGACGTCGATGAAGACGGCGCGCTATTTCGCCAATCAGCTTCATCGCCTGGACCAGGCGGGTATCCGGGTCTTCATCGTTCGCGGCAATCACGATGCGCTGTCGCGCATCACCAAGGAACTGGTCCTCCCCGAGTCGGTCAAGGTCTTCAGCGGCCGCGCCGAGGCCATTGCCATCGAGGGTGCGGCCGGCAAGCCTCGCGTGGTGATCCACGGTATGAGTTTCGCGCAGCCTCACGCCCCGGACAGCCTGCTGCCGCGCTACAAGTCGCCCGTCGAGGGGGCGGTGAACGTCGGAATCCTGCACACGAGTCTGGCCGGGGCGCCCGGCCACGATCCCTATGCGCCATGTAGTGTTGCCGAGCTGCGCGCGACGGACTTCCGCTACTGGGCGCTCGGCCATGTTCACAAGCGCTTCGTCGCGGACGGTCCCTGTACCATCGTGATGCCCGGCAATCCGCAGGGCCGCGATATCAACGAGGCCGGCGCCAGGTCCGTCACCCTGGGCACGATCGCCGATGACGGTTCGATCCGCATCGAGGAGCGGTACACGAGCGTCGCGCAGTTCGAGAGGGCCGTCGTCGACGCGAGCGGCATAGCCGAATGGCGTGACCTGATCGGGGCGATCGCCAAGGCGATGGAAGGAACCCGGGCAAGTGTCGCGGCGGGTCACCTGGTGGTCCGGTTGAAGATCGTCGGAAAGACCCCGCTGGCGTGGCGGATCCGCAGCGATCTCGATCTCCTGAGGGCCGAGGTGGAGCACCGCGCCGCCGCGATGGGCGCGTGCAGCGTGGAGAAGCTGGAGATCGAGTGCCAGCCTTCGGGCACGCTCCCGGTGTCATCGGGCGATCCGATCGCGGAATTGCGCCGGCTGATCGAGAGCGAGATCGTCCGCTCCGATGCGTTCCAGCGAGAGGCCCTCGAGATCGGCGAGGAGCTGAGGGGGCAACTGCCCCAGGAATGCAGGCATCTCCTCGGCGCCGACGAGGCGGGTCTCAGGGACTTCGTCCTGTCGCTGGCCCAGGACGGCGCCGACGATGTGCTTGCCCGGCTTCATGCCCAGGCCAAAGCCGGAGAGGGCTGATGCGCCTGAGGCGACTCGACCTCACGCGCTACGGCAGGTTCACCGGGCGCAGTATCGATTTCGGGCCGGCGGAGGAGGGCGCGCCCGATCTGCACGTCATCTACGGTCCGAACGAGGCGGGGAAGTCGACGGCGTTGGCGGCTTTCCTGGATTTTCTGTTCGGGATCGAGCCGCGGTCGCGCTTCAACTTCCTTCATCCCTATCCGACGATGCGCATCGGCGCAGCGCTCGAACTCGCGCGCGGCCCCCGGGAACTGGTCAGGGTGAAGCGAGCCCAGAACAGCCTCCTCGACGCCGGCGACCAGCCGGTCCCGGAGGCGCTCATCCAGGCCGAGCTGGGCAACATCGATCGCGACTCCTACCGGACGATGTTCTCGCTCGACGACGACACGCTGGAAAAGGGCGGCGAAAGCATCCTCGCGAGCAAGGGCGATCTCGGGCAGCTGCTGTTTTCGGCCAGCGCCGGCCTGTCCGATCTGGGCCGCAACCTCGAGGAGATCCGCGGCGAAGCCGACAGGTTCTACAAATACCGCGCCCGGAGCGGAGAGCTGGCCGATCTCAAGGCCCGGCTGGCGACGTTGCGGGCCGAACGAGAGAAGATCGACACCTTCGCCGCGCAATATGCCCAGCTGGTCGCGACGCGGGACAAGGCCTTCAGCCTGTACAACGACGTCCTGGGAGAACGCGCCGGGATCGCTGCCCGATGCGGCGAGATCGAGCGACTGCTGCTCGCCCTGCCGCGCCTTGGAGCATTGCGAGACATCCGCCAACGTCTCCTGCCGCTCGCCGATCTTCCGGAGATTCCGCGCGACTGGGCGGAGCAGCTGCCCGGGATGCAGAAGGATGAGATCGCCCTGGAGACGCGGGCTCAGGCCGCCGAGGATGAAGTCGCGAGGCTGGAAGGTGAGCTGGCGGCGATCGTCGTTGATCAGGCCGCTCTCGCCCTGACCCAACGGTTCAGCGGCCTCTCCGATCTCCGGGCCCGATACGTCACGGCGACCAAGGACATTCCGGAGCGTCGGCTGCAGTCGCGGGAGGTCGATCTCGTCATCTCCGGCATCCTCGAACGGATCGAACGCAAGGACGAGCCTGAGCCGGGCAGGCTGTTGCTGGGTGCGTCCATCGCGGCGTCCTTGCGAGCGTTGATCGAGAGCTGGTCGGGAATCGAGGTCGCCCTGAAAGCCGCCGAGAACGAACTCGACGCTGCCAGAGACCGCGTGGAGGAAGCGCGGGTCCAGCTCGAGGAGGTTGGAGGCGCCGGCGAGAGGGAACGCAACCCGTCGAGCCTTGCCGCCACGCTCGGTCCGGTCGTGGCGGCCCTGCGGGCCGACGATCACCTGGCCCGGCGGCGGCTTGCCGACCGCGCGCATGCCACGCATCTGCGAGCGCTGGACGAGCGACTGCGGGACCTGCACCCCTGGTCGGGCGATGTCGAGCAGCTGGCGGCGTTGAAACTGCCGGACGTCAGCAGCATCGAGCGCTGGAAGAAGGAGACCGCGGCCGCGCAACGGCAGGTCGACCGGCACGAGGACGATATCGAGCGCCTGACCGCCGAGCGCGACAGGATCAAGGCGGAGCGCGACGCGCTGGGTGTCACCGGCGTCGTCGGCGATCAGGAAGCAAGCGAGGTCCGCATGGCGCGGGAGCGCGCCTGGGCCAGCCATCGACGGACCCTCGACGAAGCCTCGGCCGACACGTTCGAGGCGGCTCTGCGTCAGGACGACATCGTGACGACGACCCGGCTCGGACACACGACCGACCTGGTCAAGCTGCAGGAGGCGAGTCGCGCGTTCGTGGTGGCGGAGCAGGCCCTTGGGCGCGCCGTGGGGCTGCGCGATGCGGCGGCGGCGGTCTTGCAGCGTGTGGCCGACGAGATCGCGGCGGCGCTCGGCGCTGCCTCCCCGGCGCTGCCGGTCACGATGACCTTGCCGCAGCTGGAGGCCTGGCTGTCGCGGCGCGCCTCGGCCCTGGACGTGCGAGCGAACCTTCTCTCCGCGCAACACGACAGGGAACAGGCGGACTCGGACGCGAGGGTGGCGCGCGACAGGCTCACGGTGGCCCTCGTCGCCAGAGGCATTGCGGTCGAAGCGGAGACAAGCTTCGAGGGGCTTCTCGAAACGGCGCAGGGTGCGATCGATCGGGAGGGTGAACTCGAGAACCTGCGGACGGCGCTGGCCGCGCGCCAGCGCGAGCTGCAGCGGCGCGAGCGCGAGGTGGAGAAAGTTGCTGCCTCGAGGAACGAGTGGACGGATGCCTGGCAGGCTGCATGCAAGCGATGCTGGTTGGGCGATGCCGAGCCGATGCCGTCGATGGGCGCGGTTCGCGAGATCCTGGCGGCCTTGGTCGAGTTGCGCCCCGCTCTCGAAAAGCGCGCGGGGTTCGCTGACCGGATCGAGAAGATGGAGAACGACCAGGCGGCGTTTGCCGTGGAACTCGAGGCCATGGCCGGGGAGCTGGGCGTTGCCTCGGCGGGGCTCTCACCCCTCGATCTCGCCCGCGAGATCCAGCGCCGCGTCGATGCGGCGCGCGCGGCCGAGGCGGAGCGTATCGGCAAGAAGCGCGACCTAGAGGCGGCGCTGGCAAAGCAACGCGCTCTGGCCGAGGACGTCGCCATCCACGCGCGGCTCAAGGCCGAACGGACCGGGTTCTTCGGCGTCCAGTCGCTCGGCGAGGTGGCTGTGAAACTGCAGGCCATCGAAAGAAGGAGCGGGCTGCAGGAACAGTACGATGCGGCGGTCCGCGACATTGTCGCGATGCTGCAGGTGGCGACGATCGACGAGGCGGAACGGCTGCTCGATGGTCTGGAGCGAGGCGCCCTCGAAGCCGAGCTGGCCGCGTTGAAGCCGCGGTCTGCCGATCTGGATCAGCGCAGCCGCGATCTCTTCTCCGAGCACAGCAAAGCCGTGGACGCCGTCGAAGCCGTCGGAGGCGACGACGCGGTCGCTCGCATCGAGGAGCAGCGACGGACGACGCAGCTCGATGTCGAGGACAAGGCGTTGCATTACCTGCGGTTGAGGCTGGGCTCTGCCGCGGCCGAGCATGCCCTGCGGGCCTATCGCGAACAGCACCGCAGCTCGATGATGGCGCGCGCGTCGGATGCTTTCAGGACGATCAGCCGCGGGACCTATGAGGGCCTGGCCACGCAGCCGGACAAGGACGGAGAGACGCTGATCGCCGTTGGCGCGGACGGTCGTTCGAAGATGGCGATGGAGTTGTCGAGAGGCGCCCGCTTCCAGCTCTACCTGGCGCTCCGGGTCGCCGGCTATCACGAGTTTGCCCGGTCACGCCCGTCGGTGCCGTTCGTCGCCGACGACATCATGGAGTCGTTCGACGATTTCCGCGCGGAGGAGGCCTTCCGCCTGTTCGCCGACATGGCCGGGGTGGGGCAGGTGATCTACCTCACCCATCATCGCCACCTGGCGGAAATCGCCCTGCGCGTCTGTCCGACGGCCCGCCTTCACCACATGGAAGCGTGACCGCCGGGTTTGGCCGCTTGCTGATTCCCCCTTCCTGCTCAAGAGTGACGCCGCTGAGTTTGGGAGGAAAAGAAAAGTGAAAATTACCGACGTCGTCTGCCACATCCTGAGCTGCAAGGTCGACAAGCCGTTCGTCTCGGCGCGCGGCTGGGTCTATGGCACGCGCTCGACCTGCCTGGTCGAGATCTCGACCGACGAGGGCATCACCGGCTGGGGCGAGTGCTACGGGCCGGCGGCCGTCGCCAAGACCTTCGTCGAGACACAGTACAAGGCGCGCGTGGTCGGTCGAGATCCGTTCGACGTCGAGGCGATCTGGGAAGACCTCTACAACAGGATCAAGGACTACGGCACGACCGGCATGGCGATCTCGGCCATCTCCGGCATCGACATCGCGCTGTGGGACATCATGGGCCGCGCCGTGAACAAGCCGGTGCACAAGCTGATCGGCGGCGCCTATCGTACCGAGGTCATTCCCTACGCGACCGGACTCTACTTCATCGACATGAACCGCCTGATCGACGAGGCGGTCGAGGAAGCGCTGGAGTTCAAGAACGACGGCTTCCAGGCCATCAAGATGAAGATCGGGCTGGGCGACCTGAAGCTCGATGCCAAGCGGGTCACGGCGGTGCGCGAGGCGATCGGCCCGGACGTGAAGCTCGCGGTCGATGCCAACCACTGCTTCTCGGTGCCCAACGCCATCAAGCTCGGCCGCATGCTCGAGGATCAGGACATATTGTGGTTCGAGGAGCCGATCAGCCCCGAGGATCATGACGGATACATCGAGGTGACGCGCGCGCTCGACATGGCGGTGGCCGGCGGCGAGAACGATTTCACGCGCTGGGGTTTCCGCGACGTCATTGCCCGGAAGGCGATGGACATCGTGCAGCCCGACCTCTGTGCCGCCGGCGGCTTCTCGGAATGCCGCAAGATCGCGACCCTGGCCTCGGCCTTCGGCGTCGAATGCGTGCCGCACGCCTGGGGGTCGGCCATCGGGCTGGCCGCCACGGTTCAGTTCCTCGCCGCGCTGCCGGACCAGCCGCCGGCCTTCCGCCCGATGCCGCCAATGCTAGAGTTCGAGCAGACGCCCAACCCGCTGCGCGATCACCTGGCGCAGGAGCCGATCGAGCAGAAGAAGGGCATCGTCAAGGTCCCGACGGGCCCCGGCCTCGGCATCGAGATCGATCGCGAGGTGCTGAAGAAATACAAGGTCGCGTAGCTGGGGGCGCGTCACTCCCGTGACGCGTCTTCGCTTGCTGCAACAATGACGCGCCACTGGAGTGGCGCGCCCCCAGCGGGGAGGACATCCATGAAAATCGTCGACGTAAAGGCCTATCCGACCAGCTATCGCGTGCCCAAGGAGCTGCAGGTGTCGCTCGGCATCGGCACAATGACCAAGCGCGACTGCGTGATGGTCAAGGTGACGACCGAGGACGGGATCGTGGGCTGGGGCGAGAGCCATCATGCGCGCTCACCGGGCAGCATCGGGCACCTGATCAACACGACCCTGAAGGGCTTCGTGGTCGGCATGGACGCGACCGACACGGTCGGCATCTGGGCCAGGATCTACAAGTTCCAGCTCGGCAGCCACGGCATGGGCGCGGCCACCGCCATGGCGATGAGCGGCCTCGACCAGGCGCTGTGGGACATCAAGGGCAAGGCCGTGGGCTGGCCGCTCTACAAGCTGCTGGGCGGTGCCAACCGGCCGGTACCGGCCTATGCCGGCGGCATTTCGCTGGGCTACCAGGCGCCGGAGTCGCTGGCCGACGAAGCCGAACCCATGGTCGCTGCGGGCTACAGGGCGCTGAAGCTCAGGGTCGGCGACAGTGTCAGGAACGACGTCGCGCGCATGACCGCGGTGCGCAAGCGCTTCGGCGACGACATGGTCCTGCTCACCGACGCCAACACCGGCTACACGGTCGAAGACGTGCGGCGCGTGATGCCGGCGATGGACGAGCTGGGTATTTCATGGCTGGAGGAGCCGTTCCCCGCGCACGACCACCGCTCCTATGCGATGGCCAAGGGCTGGGGCGTGACTCCGCTGGCGGCCGGCGAGAACCACTACACGCGCTTCGAGTTCCACCGCCTCATCGAGGACGGCAACATCTCGATCCTGCAGCCCGATCTTTCCAAGAGCGGCGGCATCACCGAGGTCCAGCGCATCGCGGCCGCCGCCTCGATGTGGAAGCTGCCGATCCATCCGCACAGCTCGATGACCGGCCTCAATCACGCCGTGTCGATCCACTTTCTGGCGTCGATCGACAATGGCGGCTACTTCGAGGCCGACCTCTCGGTGGCCAACAAGTTCCGCGACGAGCTGGGCAGCGCGCCCTGGGAGATCGGCCAGGACGGCACCGTCCGCCCGCTCGACAGACCCGGCATCGGCGTCGAGATCGACGAGGACTTCCTGATCGCCCACCCCGTCATCGAGGGGCCGGGTTACGTCTGAACTCATCGGAGCGCGCCACTCCAGTGGCGCTCATGATCATGATTGCGCCACTGGAGTGGCGCGCTCCGCTGAAGGGTTACGTCACAGGAATTAAATCCGACGCCTTCTCCGCGATGGCGTTGGTCGCGGCGTAGGTGTTGCCCGAGACCATCGTGGGCATGCAGGAAGCGTCGGCGATCCTCAGCCCCTCCAAGCCTATCACGCGCATGCTGAGCGGATCGACGACCGCCATCGGATCGGTGCCGAGCTTGGCCGTGCCCACGGGGTGATAAGTCGTCGAGCCGGTGGCGCGGGCATGGGCCATCCATTGCTCGTCAGTCTGCACCGCCGGTCCCGGCAGGTTCTCCTCGATCACATACTCCTTGAGCGGCGAGGTGTTGATCAGCTTGCGCAGATACTTCATCGCCGCCAGCAGAGCGTCGCGATCGTGCTGGACCGCCAGATAGTTCGGCTGGATCTCGGGCTTGGCTGCGGGATCCGAACTCAGCGCCTTCACGTGCCCGGTGCTCTCAGGGCGCAGCTGTGAGCAGCCCAAGGTCATGCCGGGCACGGAATCGAGCACCGAGGTGCCGTAGCTGCCGGGCGCGTAGCTCGCCGGCGCGAAGTAGAGCTGCATGTCGGGCGTCTCGAGGCCCGGCCGCGTCTTGAAGTAGCCGCCGGCATGGCTGGGGCTCGCCGCCAGCAGGCCCTTTCGCGTGAAGGCATAGCGGATCACTTCGCCGACCAGCCGCAGCCCGTGGCTGCGCTCGTTCAGCGAGCCCGCGCCCTTCACCAGCGCCGAGACACGCACGGCATAGTGGTCGCGCAGGTTGCGGCCGACGCCGGGCAGAGCGTGCTCCACCGCGACTCCGATAGTCGTGAGGTCCTCGGGATGGCCGATGCCGGAGATCTGCAGGAGCTGCGGCGTGTTGATGGCGCCGCCGCTCAGGATCACGTCGCGACGCGCGCGGATCGTTTTGGTCTTGCCGTCCTGCCGATAGGTGACGCCGACGGCCTTCCGGCCCTCCAGGTCAATTCGCTCGACGAGCGCGTGGGTAATGACCTTCAGGTTCTGCCGGACCATGGCGGGCCGCAGATAGGCATCGACGGGGCTCCAGCGCCGGCCGCGCTTCATCATCTGCTGATAGAGCATCGTGCCTTCCTGGTTGCCGCCATTATAGTCGGGCGAGCGCTTCAGCCCGAGCGCCTCGTTGGCCGCCATGAAGGCATCGGATAGGTCGTGCGGATCGCCCTGGTCCTCGATGCTGAGGGGACCAGCGCGGCCACGCACGGCGTCGCTGCCGCCGACGCGGCTTTCGGCGCGCTTGAAGTAGGGCAGCAGGTCGTCCCACGACCAGCCGCGACAGCCGAGCTGCGCCCAGGTGTCGTAGTCCGCCGACTGGCCGCGCACATAGAGATGGCC
This sequence comes from Reyranella sp., assembly GCF_965249915.1. Classification (GTDB taxonomy): domain Bacteria; phylum Pseudomonadota; class Alphaproteobacteria; order Reyranellales; family Reyranellaceae; genus Reyranella. Next base: position 4,467,723 of record NZ_OZ252257.1, on the reverse strand, counting down.
GTTGATCGAGCCCGAGCCGCCCAGCACTTTTCCGCGCGGAAACCTGATCTTCCGGCCATCGATATACGGGCCGGGTGCGGTCTCGTAGCCCCAGTTGAGATTGTCGTTGTAAACTGTCTTGTTGAAGCCGGCCGGCACCTTGATCCAGATATGGTTGTCCTTGCCGCCGGCCTCGATCACCGCGACCGTATGCTTGCCCGACGCGGACAGGCGATTGGCCAACACGCAGCCCGCGGCGCCGGCGCCCACGATGACATAGTCGAATTCTTCCATTTTTATTCTCCCTCTTGTCGTCCTGAGGTGGTGTGATTGCAGGCGAAGGGCGGCTTGAGCGGCTGCTCTCCAAGAGGGAACTAATACGGGGTCACGGCGAGGTGCCCCAAGGGCCCACTTTAAGAGGAGAGCAGCCATGGAGAGCGTAGCCGGTCTGGACGTTGGGGTGAAGAAGAGCGCGCTTTGTTTGGTGACGAGGGATGCGGCGTCGATGAGGCCGGTGTGTCGTCACCGGACGGCGACGGATCCGTCGTCGATCGGGACCTGGCTGGCCTCGCAAGGTGTGGTCCGGGTCGGGCTGGAGGCGGGAGCGCAGTCGTCGTGGCTGGCCCGCGAGCTTGAGCATCGCGGCTTCGAGGTGACGGTGATGGAAGCGCGCCGTCAGCGGGCCTTCGGAGCCTACAGCAAGGTCAAGACCGACGAACGCGACGCCCGTTTGATCGGCGAGGCGCTTGCGACGGGTCTGTACACGCGGGTGCATGTTCGGTCGGTGTGGTCGCAGGAGGCGCGGGCGCTGCTGGGGGCGCGCCTGCAGCTGAAGCGCCAGGTCCAGCAGGCGCGGCAGTTCGTGCGCGGTCATCTTCGGGCAATCGGCAGGTGACCGGCAAGAAGTGGTTGGTGGCGGCGGAAGCGGCCGTGACGGCGCGCGGTGGCGTGCTGGGGCTTTCGCTGACGGCGATGCTGGAGGCCTGCCACGCTCTGGGCAAACAGGTGTCGGTTCTCGACAAGGAGATCCGGCGCCTGGTCCGCCAGGATGCGCCGTGTCGGCGGATGATGACGGCGCCGGGCGTCGGGCTGCTGTCGGCGCTGGCCTTGCGCGCCAGCCTCGACGATGCCGAACGCTTTGGCCGCTCGGCGGAGGTTTGCCCTTATCTCGGCCTGACGCCATCGCGCTGGCAAACCGGCAAGACCGATCACCGAGGGCCCATCACCAAGCAGGGCGACAGCCTCGTTCGGGCCTATCTCTACGAGGCGGCGACCTCGCTACTGGAGCGCCAGAAGCGCGACTGTCCGCTACGCCGCTGGGGCCTTGCGCAACAGGAACGTCTGGGCAAGCGCCGCACCCGGGTCGCGGTGGCGCGCAAGCTGGCGGTGCTGATGCACAGGCTCTGGCGCTCCGGCGAAACCTTCGACTGGAACCGCGGCATGGAGGCCAGCAAGATCCACTGATCAGAGTTCAACCCTTCGGCGGCTCTCCAAAGAGGGTCGCCGGTCGAATGGGCTGCGCGAGCGGCCCGCGCTGGAGGGCCCAACCCGTGCTGCGCTCTGTCGAGACCTTCACCGGTCATCACGCTCCTGAGCTCGGACCCTTCCACGCACTTACCATCTTGCTGGCACAGACCGCGTACAGAAGCTTGTAGCCGCAAGCGTGGCCCGTTCGACGATCTTCCTCTTGACCGCAATCACAGAAGCGCAGCGAAGGACCTAGCGGAGCGGCCAGGCACAGTTGGCGATAGCTCAGTCCCGGTCGAACGCGAGATCCTTCGCTGCGCTCAGGAAGTCATGAAGGTCGCTCTTCCTAGGCAGCCACCACGAGGGTCGATGCCAGCTGGCGCACCGATTTCACCATTGCCATGGCGACCAGCTTGCCGGTCTTGCGGTTCTCCTCGCTGACGGCCACGTCCTCCATGAAGGTGAAGCGACCGAAGGCGCCCTTCGCTTCCAGCTCGACGATGTGTGTGGTGATCGTGGGATCGGCCACGATGACCACACGCGTCCTGTCGAGACCGAGGCCGGCAAGGGCGGCGGCGGCCGAGATGTTCACGTTCTGCGGATAGAGCCGCGCGCCCTCCCGCACCGGCCCGTCGAACACGGTGTGCGGCGCCTTCAACGCGTCGAGATCGACCAGCGTCTCGGCGATCGTGCCCTTCCAGGCCGACGGGTCCTTGCGCACCGTGACCGTGACACTGTCGATTCCGCCGACCGCGGCACTGCTCAGTATGTCGAGCGCACCGATGCCGCCCGAGGGCAGGATGAGCCTTGCACCGTTGGCCTTCGCCGCCGCCAGCAGCCGGTCGAACAGCGCCGTATCTGTGAAGGCCCCGACCGACGTCACCAAGAAGTCCGCGCCGCTCTCGAGCACGCGCTGTCCGTGCATGCGGACCGCCTCGTGCCCGGCGCATTCCGCCACCGCATCGAAATCATGGGCAAAGAATCGGTCGGGCTCGTGCGTCAGCACACCTTCCTGTCGTGGCCGGCGCACCAGGACGGAGACCAGCTCGATGTTCTCGAGGCCGGCGGCCTCGACATGCTTGCCGATGGCGCCGTAGCCGATCAGACCCAGTTTCATTGGCCGAGCTTCACGAGAGGCGCGCCTCCACCCAGCGGGCCCAGGCGATGAGCTGATCGTCGTCGCGCAGCGGCGCGATCAACTGCACAGACAGCGGCAGGCCGAACGGGCCGGCATTGAACGGCAAGGCAATGCAGGGTGTGCCTAACAGGGTCCAGAAGCGATTGAAGATCGGATCGCCGGTGTAGCCGAGGCCTGCCGGGGCCTCGCCACGGGCGGCCGGCGCCAGCAGGAAGTCGAAGCGCTCCCATACCTGGGCGAGATCGGCCAGCGCCCGGCGCTTGCGCTTCATGGCATCGGCGAACTGGGCCGAGGTGACGCTGTCGCCCACCTCGAGGCTCGCGGTCAGGCTGGGCGACAAAAGGTTGGGGAAGCGGGCGCGTTCCGGCCCGTAGTGCCGGGTCGCTTCCTTGGTCATCACCCGGTTGTGCGCGGTGATCAGCGGTCCCCAGCTCTCGGGCATTTCCCAGTCGCGCACCTTGGCGCCGCCGGCCCGCAGGGTGCGGGCGGCGAGCTCGATACTCTTCCTGTTGTACGGCTCGGCCTGGTCCCACCACAGGGTGCGGCAGAAGCCGATGCGTGGCGCATGCAGCGGCGGATCGGCCGGGGCATGGCCGTAGGCGGCGCGGATCAGCGCCAGGTCGTTGGCCGTGCGGGTGAAGAAGCCCAGCGTGTCGAGGCTCTTTGCATAGGTCTTGATGCCGGTCGTGTCGGCCCAACCGTAGGTCCCCTTGTAGGCCACGACACCGTTGAAGGCGCCGGGACGGATTACCGAACCCGAGGTCTGCGTGCCGTACCCGATGGGCACCATCGTGTCGGCGACCGAGGCGGCCGAGCCCGAGGAGGAACCGCCCGGCGTATGGCGCAGGTTGTGCGGATTGTGCGTCTTGCCGGCATGGGCGCCGGCGAATTCCGTCGTCACCGACTTTCCGAGCACGATGGCGCCGGCGTTCACGAGCTGTGTCACGCAGGCGGCGTCACGGCCCGCGACATGGTCGCGATAGATCGGCGAGCCGCAGGTGGTGGGCATCGTCTTCGTCGAGATGATGTCCTTCACGGCGAGCGGGATGCCGTGCAGCGGTCCCACAGGCCTCGCCCGCTTGTCGAGCATGTCGGCGCGCTTCCGCGCTCCCTCGGCGTCGAGCGCCTCCCAGGCGTGGACCTGGCCTTCGCGCAGCTCGATGCGGTCGAGGCAGGCTTCGACGAGATCGCGCGCGTTGAGGCGCTTCTGCGACATGCGCAGGACCGCTTCGCTCGCCGACAGCCTGTTGGGCGATTTTGCCATTCGCTCGTTCCCCATCTTTATCAGCTCGTTCCGGGCATGATGACCGAGCGGCCGGCGGATGGGTAGCCCATGCGGGCTCGCAGGCTGGCATGCCGATTGCTGCCGGGAGTCCATATCCCAGGAGGGCTCCATGGACATCGGTGTATTCATTCCGATCGGAAACAATGGCTGGCTGATCTCCAAGACGTCTCCCCAGTACATGCCGAGCTTCGATCTCAACCGGCAGATCGTGCAGAAGGCCGAGGGCTACGGGCTCGATTTTGCCCTGTCGATGATCAAGCTGCGCGGCTTCGGCGGCGAGAGCGAGTTCTGGGATCACAACCTGGAATCCTTCACCCTGATGGCGGGGCTCGCCGCAGTCACCGAGCGCATCCGGCTCTATGCCTCGGTCGCGGTGCTCACCATCCCGCCCGCCATCGTCGCGCGCATGGCCTCGACCATCGATTCGATTTCGCACGGAAGGTTCGGCGTCAACATCGTGTCCGGCTGGGCCAAGGACGAATACGAGCAGATGGGCCTGTGGCCGGGCGCGGCCTATTTCGGCTACCGCTACGATTACTCCACCGAGTTCGTGACGGTGATGAAGGAGCTCTGGGAAACCGGCACGTCCGACTTCAAGGGCAAGTACTTTCAGATGTCGGACTGCAAGCTCAGCCCTCGGCCGAAGGAGCCGATCAAGATCGTCAGCGCCGGCCAGAGCCCGCGCGGCATGGAGTTCGGGGCGACCTACTGCAACTACAACTTCACCCTGGGCAAGGGCGTCAACACGCCCACCGCCCATGCGCCGACCAACCAGCTGATGGTCGAGGCGGCCGCGAAGACCGGCCGCGACGTCGGCAACTATGTGCTGATGATGGTGATCGCCGACGAGACCGACGAGAAGGCGATGGCCAAGTGGAAGCTCTACAACGAGGGGGCCGACATGGGCGCGATGGCCTGGATGTCGGGCCAGGCCGACGCGGATCCCAATGCCGCCGAGGGCGGCACCGCCAAGGCGATCTCCGCGCCCGAGGGCGCCATCAACTTCAACATGGGAACGCTGGTCGGCTCCTATGCCAGCGTGGCGAAGATGCTCGACGAATGCGCCACCGTGCCCGGCACCAAGGGCATCATGCTGACCTTCGACGACTTCCTGGCGGGCATGGACCAGTTCGGCCAGCACATCCAGCCGCTGATGAAGTGCCGCAGCGACCGCCTGGTCAAGGCCGCCGCCTGAGGACGGCTCCTCCGCACACCTGCTACCATGGTCGCCATGACGACCATGGAAAGTTCTCAGCGCTGGCGACAGCACGGCCCGATGTCGGCCCCCGGCGCCGGATCATTGACCTTCGACGGATTGCCCGTCGATGTCGCAGCCCTCTGCCGGATCGTGCAGGGCGTGCTGATCCATTCCGACTGGCTCACGGCTTACGGCGTGAGCGAGGCCCAGTTCCGCACGGTCTCGCGCGAGACCTTGCCGCTGTCCGGCCGGCTCAGGCAGATCGCCGATCTCGATGGGTCCTCCCTGACGGTGGAGCGGGCGCCGGACCGGCGCGCGGTCGGCACCTGCCGCGACTACGCGTTGATGCTGTGCGGCATGCTGCGCCAGCAGGGCGTACCGGCACGCGTCCGATGTGGCTTCGCGGCCTACTTCAAGAGGGCGTGGGAGGATCACTGGATCTGCGAGTATCGGTGCGAGGGGCACTGGCACCGTGCGGATGCCCAGCTCGATTCCATCATCGCGCCGAGTCTGGGCATCGGCTTCGATTTAGCGGACCTGCCGGACGATATGTTCATCACCGCCGGTGAAGCGTGGGGGCGTTGTCGTGCGGGCAGGGCCGATCCCATGGATTTCGGACATGGCGCGCAGGCGAGCGGCCTGTGGTTCGTGCGAGTGAACGTCGTGCGCGACCATCATTCGGTGAACGGGCGCGAGACGTCGGATTGGGACACGTGGCGGCAGGCGACGGCGGCGCACCACTTCCTATCCGAGGCCGAGTGCGCCGCAGCCGACGCATTGGCCGCCCATCCGGAGACGCCGACGGCCGAACCGCTTCCCCCGTGGCTCGGCCGCTGAGCTGACCGGGATCAGTGCTCCTTCGTCGTCGGCGGCAGTGCCGCTGTCGGCGCTGCCGGCTTGACGCCCATCCAGCCCTTCACGGTCTCGCGGAAGCGCTGGAAGGCCACGTAGAGGCCCGGGATCACGAAGATGCCGAGGAACGAGGCCGCGATCATGCCGCCGAACACCGCGGTGCCGACGGCGCGCTGGGTGGCGGCGCCGGCGCCTGAGGAGATGACCAGCGGCACCAGGCCCAGGATGAAGGCGAACGAGGTCATCATGACGGCGCGGAACCGCAGGCTGGCAGCCGTCGTCGCCGCGGTGACGACGTCGGCCCCCTTTTCGCGTTCCGCCATCGCGAACTCGATGATCAGGATGGCGTTCTTGGCGGCGAGCGCGATCAGCACCACGATGCCGATCTGGGCGAAGATGTTGTTGTCGAGCCCGGCGATCAGCAGCGCCGTCACGGCGCCGAACAGGCCGACGATGACCGACAGCAGCGCCGCCACCGGGATCGCGGTGCTCTCGTAGAGGCCGACCAGGAACAGGTAGGCGAAGACGACGGCGAGGCCCAGGATGAAGCCGGTCTGACCGCTGGCCGCCTTTTCCTGCAGCGCCGTGCCCGTCCATTCGAAGCCGTAGCCGGCGGGCAGGGTGCGGGTCGCGAGCTTCTCCATGGCGGCGATGGCGTCGCCCGAGGAGTAGCCGGGCGCGGGCGCTCCGTTCACCACGACCGAGCGCAGGTTGTTGTAGCGCACGACCGAGGAAGGCGCGGTGACCATCTCGATGTTCGCCACCGCCTGCAGCGGCACGAGTTCGCCGCTGGCCGCGCGCACCCGCACGCGGAACACGTCGTTCACCTTGCTGCGGTCGGTGGCGTCGGCCTGGACCTTCACCTGCCAGGTGCGACCGAACAGGTTGAAGTCGTTGGTGTAGGCGCCGCCCAGCGAGGTCTGCATCGCCGAGAAGATGTCGGCGATCGATATGCCCAGCGCCTGGGCGCGTTCACGGTCGAGCTTCAGGTTGATCTGCGGCGTCGAGGCGCTGTAGGTCGTGTAGACGCCGGCCAGTTCCGGCACTTCCTGCGCCGAGATCATCACGCCGCGCGCCACGGCGGCGAGGTCGGTGGGCGCGGCGCCGGAGAGCGACTGCACCACGAACTCGAAGCCCGACGAATTGCCGAGACCCATGATGGGCGGCAGGTTGAAGGCGAAGACGTTGGCGGAGGCGATCTGGCTGAAGGCGATGTTCAGCTCCTTCAGGGCCTGGAACACCGAGAGCGAGGCGTCCTTTCTCTGGTCGAACGGCTTCAGTTCGACCACGACCAGCGCCCGGTTGGGCAGGGCCAGGCCGTCGATCATGCTGTAGCCCGAGACGGTGAAGACGCTCTGCTTCCAGGGCTTGTCCGCGATGGTCTTCTCGACCTCGGCGACGGCCGCGAGGGTGCGGTTGGTCGAGGCCGCGTCGGGGAGCTGCACTTCGGCCATGAAGGCGCCCTGGTCCTCGTCGGGCAGGAAGCCCGAGGGCACCATGGAGCCGATGCCGCCGGTCGCGGCGGCGAAGCCCACGACCAGCAGGAGGGCCACGATGCCGCGCCGCGCCAGCGGCGTCACGAGCTTGGTGTAGCCGTCGCGCGTCCTGTCGATACGGCCCTGCATCCAGCCCATCACGCCCGTCGGCTTCTTGCGGTGGCGCAGGATCAGCGAGCACAGCGCCGGCGACAGCGACAGCGCGTTGATCGCCGAGATGATCATCGAGACCGACACGGCCACGGCGAACTGGGCGTAGAGCTGGCCCGAGATGCCGGGGATGAAGGCGGTCGGGATGAACACCGACAGCAGCACCAGGGTGATGGCGATGATCGGGCCTGTGACTTGGCCCATGGCCTTTTCGGTCGCCTGGGCGACCGTGAGCTCGGGCTCGTGCTCCAGGATGTGCTCGACCGCCTCGACGACCACGATGGCGTCGTCGACCACGATGCCGATCGCCAGCACCAGCGCCAGCAGCGAGATCGTGTTGGCCGAGTAGCCCAGCGCCAGCATGACGGCGAAGGTGCCGATCAGCGCCACCGGCACCGCGATGATCGGGATCAGGGTGGCGCGCAGGTTGCCGAGGAAGATGAAGACGACGATGCCGACCAGCACGAAGGCCTCGACCAGCGTCTTGATCACGCTCTTGATCGTGGCCTGCACGAAGACCGTCGTGTCGTACATGACGTTGTACGCGACATCCTCGGGAAAGCGCGGCTCCATCGCCTTGATCGCCTCGCGCACGCCCTGGGCGGTGGCCAGCGCGTTGGCGCCGGGGAGCTGGTAGATCTGGATGCCGGCCGCGGCCTGGCCGTTGTAGCGGCCGAGCTGGTCGCTGGTCTTGGCGCCGAGTTCGACGCGGGCGATGTCCTTGACGCGGACCAGCGCGCCGTCGGACTTGGCGCGCACGACGATGTTCTCGAACTCCTCGACGGTGACGAGGCGGCCCTGGGTGGTGATGTTGAGCTGGAAGCTGACATCGTCGAGCAGCGGCGCCGCGCCCACCAGGCCGACCGCGGCCTGGACGTTCTGGGCCTGAACCGCCTGCACCACCTCGTTGGGGGTGATGTCGAGGCTGGCCATGCGTTCGAGGTTCAGCCAGATGCGCATGGAATAGTCGAGCGCGCCGAACAGCGTGGCGTCGCCGACGCCGGGCACGCGCCGCAGCGTGTCGAGCAGGGTGATGGTCGTGAAGTTCGACAGGAAGAGCGCGTCGCGCGAGCCGTTGGGCGAGTAGACCGCCACGACCTGCAGCAGCGCCGAGGACTGCTTCTTGGTCGTGACGCCCAGCCGCTGCACCTCGGGCGGCAGCAAAGCGAGCGCCTGGTTGACCCGGTTGGTGACGTTGACGGTGTTGAGGTCGGGATTGGAGCCGACCTCGAAGCTGATGGTGAGCTGGTAACTGCCGTCGCCGCCCGACGTCGACTTCATGTAGATCATGCGCTCGACGCCGTTGACCTGCGCCTCGATGACCTGCGCCACGCTTTCCTCGACCGCCTGCGCCGACGCGCCGGGATAGGTCGCGGTGACGCGGACCTGCGGCGGCACGATGTCGGGGAACTGCGCCACCGGCATCGCCGTCATGGCGATGATGCCGGCGATGGTGATGACGGTCGAGATGACGAACGCCAGCCGCGGCCGGCGGATGAACAGCGACGAGATCGTCATGGCTTACTGCTTCTGCGTCGAGGCAGAGGGAGGCGCCACGCTGGGATTGACCGTCATGCCCGGCCGCACGCGCTGCTGGCCCTGCACGATCACCCGCTCGCCGGCCTTGAGACCCGAGGTGACGGCGATCATGCCGTCGCGCGAGACGCCCGTCTTGACGCGCTTCTGCTCGACCACGTTCTTGTCGTTGACGACGAAGAGATAGGCGCCGGTCTGGTCCTGGGCGATGGCGGCCTGCGGCACGGCCACCGAGGTCGGCACCTGCTCGCCCTCGATGATGACGCGCAGGGTCTGGCCGTCGGTCAGCATGCCGTCCGGGTTGGGGAAGGTGGCGCGGACGATCTGCCCGTCGGTCTTGGCATCGACCGTGTTGTCGATGAAGTCGATCTTGCCTTTTTCCTTGTAGATCGAGCCGTCGGCCAGGCGGATGCGCACCACGATGCCGTTGGGATCGGTCGCCTGGTCGCGCCGTGCGTCGAGCAGCTCGCGCTGCGTCACCGGGAAGAGCACCCGGATCGGGTTTTCGCTGACGACCGTCGCCAGCACGCCCGATTCGGGGCTCACCAGATTACCCGGCGAGAAGGCGGCGCGACCGATGCGGCCGTCGATCGGCGACTTGATGTCGGTGTAGGAGAGCTGGAGTTCGACGTCGCGGAGCTGGGCGCTGGCATCCTCGACCTGCGCCTTGGCCTGCAGCTGCTCGGAGAGCCGCTGGTCGTAGGTGACCTGGGTGCCGGTGTTGGTGCGCAGCAGCTCGGCGGCGCGCTTCAGCTGAAGCTCGGCATTCGCCAGCGCCGCGCGCGCGGCATCGAGCTGGGCCTTCTTCTGGTCGACGGCCGCCTGGTAGGTCTCGGGTTCGATGGTGAAGACGACCTGGTCCTTCTTGACCTGATCGCCATCCGCGAACTTGCGCGGGCCGAGGAAGCCCTTCACCCGGGCGCGCAGCTCGACCTTGTCGACGGCGGCGGCGCGGCCGATGAACTCCGCCTGGTCGGCGATCGGCTTCAGTTCGGCGGCCTGGACGAGAACGGCGGGGGGCGGGGCGCCCGGCTGCTGAGCGAGGGCCGGCGCCATGCTGCAGGCAGCCCAAAACGCCGCAGCGACGAGCATCGAAGCCGTCGAACGTCGGTCTCTCATCTTGAAGTCCCCGCTCAAAACTTTCGGCGGAACAGTGCCTTAATTCGCCCAAATCGTCACGGCAATTCAGGTCGAGATGGGCCTTGCAACACAGCGCGTGATCGGAGAGGAGTCGGGAATGGCGGCATGGCGGTGGTTGGGTATCGTTCTGGCGGCGGCATGTGCCGTCGCGTCGTTCAACGCTGCCGCACAGACGCCGTCGCAGACGCCCGCCCCCTCAAACGGCAGTCAGGCGCAACGCGGTTCCTTCACGAACCCCGCCGAATACGACAGCTACATGGCGGCGCTCAACACCAAGGACCCGGCGCGCCGGGCGCAGGCGATGGAGGTCTTCATCGCCTGGTATCCGGGCAGCACCCTCCGGCTGGACGCCCATGAGCAGGCGATCTCGGCCTGGCAGGCGGCCAACCAGCCGGCCAAGGCCGATGTGCTGGTCGCGCGCCTGCTGCAGGTCGATCCGGACAATGTGCGCGCGCTGGCCAACCGGGCCTATGTCGGGCGCCTCAAGGCCGCGGGCGGGGACACCTCGGCGCTGGCCGCGGCTGTCACGGCGGCGGAGCGCGGTCTTGCCGTGATGCCCAAGTGGCAGAAGCCTGCTTTGCTGGACGATGCCGGCTTCGCGCAGGTCAAGGAGCAGATGGCCGGCGTCTTCAACGGCGTCCTGGGCTTCGCGGCGCTGCAGGCCAAGGATTACGACAAGGCGCGTGAATACTATCGCCTGGCTGTAGAAGCCGATCCGGCCAATCTGCAGGACGTCTATCAGTATGCGGTGGCCCAGCTCGAGGGGTCGCCGGTCGATGCGCTGGGCTTCTGGTACGGCGCCCGCTCGATCGCCATCGCCAGGGCCGCGAAGAACGATCCCGCCGCGCAGGACATCGATCGCTACGTTCGCTCGCGCTACAGCGTCTATCGCGGCAGCGAGGAGGGGTGGGATGGGATCGTCTCGCGCGTCGCCAACGAGACGGCGCCGCCCGCCAACTTCAAGAAGTCGATTCCGCGGGCCATGACGCCGCCGGATCGGGCGTTGGAGATCCTCGAAGACAACGAACCCGCCAAGCTCTCGCCCGCGCAATGGGTGCTCGTGCTGCGCCATCGCGACGTCAGCCCGGCCAACAAGCGGGCCGCCGAGGCGGTCTGGAAGGCGCTTGGCGACAAGCAGCAGGGCGGCCAGCGGCTGAAGCTTCCGTTCAAGGTGATCACGGCCACGCCCGAGCGCATCGAAGGCGCCATCACCGACGAGGCTCAGGCCGGCGATGTCGTCGAAGTCGACGTGACGATGATGCGTCCGCTCAGTCCCCTGCCTGCCGTGGGGTCGAAGATCTTCATGTTCGGCACGCTGAGCGACTACAGTACCCAGCCGTTCCTGTTCCGCCTGACCCGCGCCGAACTGGCGCCAGAATCGCTGCCGGTCGCCGGCGGTCCCTGCGCCGATCCGCGGCCGCAAATGTGCACCAAGGACTATCGTCCGGCGTGCGGCCAGCTGCGCGACGGGACGCGCAAGACCTACGGCAACGCCTGTACCGCCTGCAGCGATCCGCAAGTCGTGACCCAGGGCGCCGGCGCCTGCCCCTGACATTCTTTCACCTCCCCCGTCGTACGGGGGAGGCTGGCAGGGGAAAGCAACGCAAAGAATTTGGATGTGGGCGAGGTCAGGATCTGTGGCCTTTCCCCTCCGGCGCTTCGCGCCACCTCCCCCGTGTCACGGGGGAGGAAAGCTGCTGATCGAGGACGACCTTAGTGAGCCATCAGCAGCGGCACGCGGCAGGACGAGATCACCTTGCCGGTGGCGCCGCCCAGGCCCAGGAAGCTCATGACCTGGCCGCGGCCATAGGCGCCCATGACGAGCAGGTCCGAGCCCTTGCCATGCGTGTAATCGAGCAGGGCGCGGCCGCGTGCGCGGCCCGACACGGCGCCGGGATCGATCGCGTCGATGGTGGTGTTGATGCCATGGCGGCCGAGATTGCGCGCGAGATACGAGGCGCCGACATCCTCCGCCTTCGAGCCGACGATCAGCAGCGTCACGTTGCTCGCCTTTGCCAGGAACGGCAGGGCGTATTCGACGGCGCGGGCCGCCTGGAAGCTGCCGTTCCAAGCCACGATGATCGACGCGAAGGCGCCGGTGCCGGCATTCGGCGGTGCGATCATGACGGGCCGGGCGCATTCGTGGATGGCGGCCTCGACGGTGGCGGGCGCCACGTTCTCGGGGTCGGAACCCGGACGGCCCAGGACCAGCAGGTCCGAGCAGCGGCCCATCGCGACCAGCGTGTCGAGCGTCGCGGTCTCCGCGGCGGTGTAGGTCGAGCCCGCACGGGCGGCGAGAAGTTCCTTGTAGGCGCGGTCCGATTCCTTGGCCCGCTCCTCGAGGCGCTCGTCGTCGAGATTCATGATCAGCGGCATCGCCTCGCCACTCATGGCAAGGCCGCCGATCGCGCCGCCCGCCGGTCCGACCGGCAGATGCAGCGCGTCCACGCTGGCGTCGAACAGGGCGGCGACCCGGGCGGCCAGCCGGAACGACATCGCGGCATCGGGACCGCCTTCGGACACGGCCAGAATCGACTTCAACATGGAATACTCCCCCAAGGATCTTCAGGACGCGCGATTAAGGAGCGGCGGCGCCCCTGGTGCAAGCCAAGTCTTTCGGTCGGCGGCTCAGCTTCGCGCCGCCTGCGCGAGGCTCGTCATCAGCTCTGCAACACCGCCCAGTTCCTGGCCGGCATTGCGTGCGCCCCGGAGGACCTCGTCGATCGATCGTCCGTTGGCCAGCGACGCGGCGCCCCAGAGCAGCGCAGATCGCATGCCGCTCTTGCAGAACGCCACGACCCTTGTGTCGCCTTCTGCCAGCAGGTCGGCGAAGGCGCGAACCTGATCGGGCGTCGCGCGTGGGCCGGAAAAGGGCAGGTCGAGAAATTTCAGCCCGGCTGATTGGGCGGCCGTACGCAGGTCGTCCGTCTTGGGCTGGCCGAAGAAAGCCTCGCCGTCGGGCCGATTGTTCACGACGGCGGTGAAGCCTGCCGCGGCGATGTCCTTCATGTCCTTTGGATCGAGCTGACCGGAAACGGATACCCGGTCGTCGACCGGCAACAGGGAGAGGCTCATGTCGATAATTCCCGCTTACGGATCCAATGGATGAACGGCAGGGCCAGAAGGACCATCCAGAGCTTGCCCAGGACCTGACCGGCCAGATACTCGAGGCTGCCGAAGGCGAGCCAGAGGAAGAGGATGCTGTCGGCGATCAATCCGACGACGCTGGACGCCAGCACGGCAAGGACCAGGCCGCGCGATTGCAGCGGCGTGTAGACCGCGAAGTCGGCCAGTTCGGACAAGAGGAAGGCCGTGGCCGAGGCAACGAGAAGCTGCGGCGGCGCGACGGCTCCCGAAAGGGCGGCACCTGCCACGATGGCGGTGACGGCGACGCCACGGCCGAGCCGGCGCTGCACGAGATCGCGCAGCACCAGCGCCAGCCCGATCATCAATACCCCCGATGGCGCCATCAGCGGCTTGTCGCCCGGGCCCCAGGGCCATACCGGCACGAGGCAGGGGCCCTGCGGCACGCAGACGGCGCCGACATTGCCGATCATCCAGTTGGCGAGCGGAATGCAGGCGATGAAACCCAGGAAGTAGGACAGGCCTTCGAGCTTGGCCCGCTTGGACGAATTCATGCCCGCGCTCCTAGCAGGTCCGCACCACCACTGGAACCCTGGGGAACCTGCCCTCAATGGTTGCGTTAGAGCGCACACAATCCAGGAGACACTCATGCAGCCCCTCGCCCGCCGCTCGGTTTTGTTCGGCGTCGCCGCCTTTTCGGCCCTCCCTGCCACCGCCGCGTTCGCCGTCAACGCGCTGCCGGACGCCCGCTTCGTGGGCTTTGCCCAGGAATTCAACGACTTCGAAATCGCCTCGGGCCGTCTCGCGCTCGCCAAGTCGACGAACGAGAACATCCGCGGCTTCGCGGCCCGCATGGTGGCCGACCAGACCGAGGCGGCGCAGTACCTGAGCAAGTCGCGTCAGGAAGCGGGCGTTTCCTACGCGCCCGATCCCGCCAACGCGCCGGGCTGGACCGCCACGCTGCAGCGCCTGAACGTGCTGCAAGGTGTCGAATTCGACACCGCCTATGCCAACGCCCAGCTCGCGGCCCATATCGATGCCAACGCGCAGTACGGCGCCTACTCGCAGGACGGCGGCAACGGCGCTCTCCGCCGCTATGCCCAGGGCCAGCTCCCGAAGATCCAGCAGAACCTGACCGGCGCGCGTCAGCTGGCGGGCGGCCGCTAGCACTTCGCTAGATCGAGGGCGTGCCCTCGCGCCACGCTACGAAGCCCCGCTTGCGCAAGGCGCAGGCGGGGCATTCGCCGCAGCCGTATCCCCATTCATGCCGGGGCCCCCGCACGCTGTCGTAGCAGGTGTGGGTGTGTTCCAGGATCAGGTCGACCAACGGCTGGCCGCCCAGTTCGTTTGCAAGTCCCCACGTCTCGGCCTTGTCCAGCCACATCAGCGGCGTATGCAGGACGAAGGCGCGATCCATGCCGAGATTGAGCGTGACCTGAAGTGCCTTGATCGTGTTGTCGCGGCAGTCGGGATAGCCAGAGAAATCGGTCTCGCACATGCCGCCCACCAGGTTGCGGATGTTGCGCCGCCAGGCGACGGCCGCGGCGAAGGTGAAGAACAGCAGATTGCGGCCGGGCACGAAGCTGTTGGGCAAGCCGTCCTTCTCCATCGCGAAGGCGACGTCCCGCGTCAGTGACGTGTCACTGATCTGTCCGAGCACGCCCATGTCGATGAAATGGTCTTCGCCCAGCCGGTCCGCCCAGTGCGGAAAGCGGCGCCGGACCTGCTCAAGGACGATAAGTCTTTGATCGAGCTCGATTCGGTGCCTCTGACGGTAGTCGAAAGCGACCGTCTCAACATGCGTGAATCGTTCTAGCGCCCAGGCCAGACACGTGGTGGAGTCCTGTCCACCGGAGAAGAGGACGAGGGCAGATCGGGCATCGTTCATGAGGGGCTTTATCGCCCGCCACCTCTCTCCGCGCTACAGCGTAGGCTTGTGTACCGGACCCATCACCACGGAAGGGGGGAACCCATGTTCGTCTCCGATATCCTGTCGCTCAAGGGCGGTCTCGTTTACACGGTCACACCGGGCACCTCGGTCGGCCAGATTTCCCAGCAGCTCAGCACGCGTCACATCGGCTCGGTGCTGATCCTCGATGCCGACGATTCGATCGCCGGCATCGTTTCCGAACGCGACCTCGTGCGGGCCTTCGCCACGCACGGCGCCGCTGCCCTCGACCTCGAGGCACGCTCGGTCATGACCCGCGATGTCGTGACCTGCGATCCCGACGATTCGATCGAGCATGTCATGCAGCTCATGACACGCGGTCGCTTCCGTCACCTGCCGGTCGTCCGGCACGGCGAACTGCTGGGCCTCGTCTCGATCGGCGACGTGGTGAAGGCCCGTCTCGAAGAGGCGCAGCACGAGACCGAGGCGCTGCGGGCCTATATCGTCGCGGGCTAGCGCCGCGCTTAAGTTCGCAATCGATCTCCGCTAGGGTCCCGGCCGGACCCTGGGCGGAGAAGGCATGTCATTACCCCTGCAAGGCAAGGTCGCGCTGGTAACGGGCGCGGGCAAGAATATCGGCCGCACGATTGCGCTGACCCTGGCGCGCGACGGTGCGGCGCTCGTGGTCAATGGACGCTCGGACAAGGCGGCGGTCGACGCCGTCGTGGCCGAGATCGAGGCCGCCGGCGGCAAGGCGCTGGCCGCGATGGGCGACGTCTCCGATCCGTCCGTGCCGCCGCGCCTCGCGGCCGAGGCGGCTGCGAAGTTCGGCGGCGTCGACATTCTCGTCAGCAACGCCGGCCTGCGCCGCCAGACCTCCTTCCTCGACATGTCGTTCGACGAGTGGCGCGAGATCATGTCGGTCGCGCTCGACGGCGCCTTCCTGCTGGGCAAGGCGATCGTGCCGCAGATGGTGGCGCGCGGTGGTGGTGCCTTCGTGGCGCTGTCCGGCATCTCCACCCATGTCGGCACGCCCAACCGCTGTCACGTATCGGCCTCGAAGTCGGGTCTCGAAGGCCTGATGCGGGCGCTGGCGGTCGAGCTGGCGCCGCACAGGATCACCTGCAATGCGCTGGCGCCGGGCGCCATCGACACGACGCGCGGTGCTGCGGCGGGCGCGCGTCCGGCCGTGAACCGTCCGATTCCGCTGAAGCGCTTCGGCACGGTCGAGGAGATCGCGGCCATGGTCCGGCTGCTGGTCGGGCCGGAAGGCACCTTCATCACCGGCCAGACGATCCACGTGAACGGCGGCGAGTTCCTGACATGAGAAACCTGATCACCGACGTGCCGGGTGTGCTGGTCGGCAACGCCCAGGACATGCGCGCCGCCACGGGCGCCACGGTCGCGATCTTCGAACAGGGCGCCGTCGCCAGCATCTCGACCTTGGGCGGGGCGCCGGGCGACCGGATGGGCACATCGCTCGAGCCCGAGATGGTGGGCCAGGCGATCGATGCCGTCGTGCTGTCGGGCGGCTCGGTCTACGGCCTCGACGCCGCGGGCGGCGCCTCGGCCGTGCTCTGCCAGCGCGGGCAGGGCCGGACCTTCGGCGGGCTGGCCATTCCCGTGGCGGTGCAGGCCATCCTGTTCGACCTGATCAATGGCGGCGAGAAGGACTGGATGCGCGAGCCGGTGAAGCACGAGCCGCCATACTGGAACCTGGGCCGCGACGCGGCGCTGGTGGCGGCGCATGACTTTGCGCTCGGTACGGCGGGTGCCGGTGTCGGCGCCACCACGGCGGGACTGAAGGGCGGCCTGGGTTCCACCAGTGCGAAGACCAGCCAGGGCTTCACCGTCGGCGCGCTGGTTGCGGTCAATGCGGTGGGCTCGGCCACGATCGGCAGCGGTCCGCATTTCTGGGCGGGCGCCTACGAGCAGGGAAACGAGTTCGGCGGCCTCGGCTGGCCGGCCCGGCTGCCCGACGATGCGCTGAAGCTGCGCTTCAAGGGACAGCCTTTGCCCGTCACGGCGACCACCATCGCGCTGGTGGCGACGGATGCGACGCTCACCAAGGCGGAGTGCAAGCGGCTTGCCATCATGGCGAACGACGGACTTTCCAGGTCGCTGCGCCCCGTGCATGCGCCGAACGACGGCGACACGGTGTTTGCCGCCGCGACCGGCAAGGCGGGCCGGGGCGGTGAGCCGCCGGTCCTCACGGAACTCGGCACGGTGGCGGCCGATTGCCTGGCGCGGGCCGTGGCGCGCGGCGTTTACGAGGCGACGGCGCTGCCTTTCGCGAATGCCGTGCCCGACTGGAAGACGAAGTTCGGAGGGCGTGGGACATGAGCTACCTGATCGTTTTCGTCGGCGCCGGCATCGGTGGCGCCGCGCGACACGGGATGAACATCTGGGTGGCGCGCCTTCTGGGCTCGCACTTTCCCTGGCACACGCTGGTGATCAACATCTTGGGGTCCATCGTGATGGGCCTGATCACCGGCTGGTTCGCCGAACGGGTCGGTGCGGCCGGCCACCTTCGCCTGTTCCTCGCGACGGGTGTGATGGGCGGCTTCACGACCTTCTCCGCCTTCTCGCTCGACGCCGTGCTCCTGTGGGAGCGGCATGAATACCTGATGGCGGGCCTGTATGTCGGCAGTTCGGTCGCCGGCGCCATCGCGGGCCTCGCCGCCGCGCTGTGGATCATGGGCAAGGCGCTGGCGTGAGCCAGCCGCAGGGGTTCGACGTCGTCGTCCTGGGCGGCGGCGCCGCGGGATTGATGTGTGCGATGCGGGCGGGCCAGCGCGGCCGCAAGGTCCTGCTGCTCGACCATGCCGAGAAGGTCGGCAAGAAGATCCTGATCTCGGGCGGTGGGCGTTGCAATTTCACCAACCTCGACGCGCGGCCCGAGGCCTTCCTGTCGGCCAATCCGCACTTCTGCAAATCGGCGCTGGCGCGCTACACGCAGCACGACTTCATCGATCTGGTGAACAAGCACCGTATCGCCTGGCACGAGAAGACGCTGGGCCAGCTCTTCTGCGACGGCTCGGCGCGCCAGATCGTGGCGATGCTTCTGGACGAATGCGCGGCGGTCGGCGTCGACGTGCGGGTGGCGCACACGATCACGCGCGTCGAGAAGTCCGACCGCTTCACGGTGATGACGGACCACGGCGATTTCACCGCGGCCTCCGTCGTGCTGGCGACCGGCGGCCTGTCGATCCCGAAGATGGGCGCGACCGGCTTCGCGCACGAGGTGGCGCGCCACTTCAAGCTGCGTGTCACCGACACGCGGCCGGGCCTCGTGCCCTTCACGGCGCGCGTACCGGACATCGCCGGCGTATCGCTCGACGTGGTGGCGAGCGTCGGCCGCACGCGCTTCCGCGAGGCCATGCTGTTCACCCATCGCGGCCTCTCGGGGCCCGCGATCCTGCAGATTTCCTCGTACTGGCAGCCGCGCCAGGAGATCACGGTCGATCTGCTGCCCGACAGCGACGCGGCCACCTTCCTCAAGGGCCGCAAGCGGCTCAGGCCCAAGGCCGAGCTGCGCAATATCGTGGGCGACCTGATGCCCGATCGCCTCGCGCAGG
The DNA here is from genome assembly GCF_965249915.1 of Reyranella sp. Lineage (GTDB taxonomy): Bacteria > Pseudomonadota > Alphaproteobacteria > Reyranellales > Reyranellaceae > Reyranella. The sequence goes on along the minus strand of NZ_OZ252257.1, from coordinate 4,448,932 downwards.
CGCTGGCGCCGGAAGGCGTGATCGGCGAGCGGCGCGACAAGGACCTCGAAGCCCTGGCGGCCGAACTGAAGGCCTGGCACGTCACGCCCACCGGCACCGAGGGCTACGCCAAGGCCGAGGTGACCGTGGGCGGCATCGACACCAACGAGCTTTCTTCGAGGACGATGGAAGCGAAGAAGGTGCCGGGCCTGTTCGCGATCGGCGAGGCGGTCGACGTCACCGGCTGGCTGGGCGGCTACAATTTCCAGTGGGCCTGGTCGTCGGGCTGGGTCGCAGGCGAGGCAGCCTGACTCATCCCTTGTAGGCGACGAGCAGCGCGCCCGCGGCGATCAGCGCGACGCCGGCCCAGTTTGCACCCGAAAGCTTCTCGCCGAGGAAGAGCACGCCGAACACGGCCACCAGCACGATGCTCAGCTTGTCGATCGGCGCGACCCGGGCAGCATCACCGATCTTGAGGGCGCGGAAGTAGCAGATCCACGAGCCACCGGTCGCCAACCCGGACAGGATCAGGAACAGGTAGGTCCGCTGCGACACCGAGGCGAGCGGCTGCCACTGGCCGGTGCCGACGAGGATCACGCCCAGCACGCCCAGGATCACGATCGTGCGGATGAAGGTCGCGAAATCGGAATTGACGTTCTCGATGCCGACCTTGGCGAAGATGGCGGTCAGGGCGGCGAAGGCCGCCGACAACAGCGCCCAGAATTGCCAGGAGTTGAGGAGATTGGATTGCATGTTCGACTCCTGCAGCGTTGCGTCAGTGACCGAGATAGCTGCGCCGCAGATCGGGATCGCGGGCGAGGTCGGCGGCGCTGCCGGACAGCGCGATGCGGCCGTTCTCCAGCACATAGGCGCGATGGGCGATCGCGAGCGACTGCACGACGTTCTGCTCGACCAGGAGGATCGCGAGGCCTTGGCCGTTGAGACGGCCGATCAGGCCGAACATCTCCTCGACCAGGAGCGGCGACAGGCCGAGCGAGGGCTCGTCGAGGATCAGCAGCCGGGGCTCGCCCATCAGACCGCGGCCGATCGCCAGCATCTGCTGCTCGCCGCCCGAGAGAGTGCCGGCGGATTGGGTGAGGCGCTCGCGCAGACGCGGAAAGGTCTCCAGCACCCGCTCCAGGTTGGCGGCACGGTGGGGCTTGCCGCGGCGATAGCTGCCGAGTTCGAGATTGTCGCGCACCGATAGGGTCGGGAAGACGCGGCGGCCTTCCGGCACCTGCACGAGGCCCGCTTCGACGATGCGCATGGAGGAGACGCCCGTGATCTCCTCGCCGTCGAAGCGGATCGAGCCGCCGCGCGGCCGGTAGAGGCCGGACACGTTGTTGTTGAGCGTCGACTTGCCGGCGCCGTTGCTGCCCAGCAGCGCCACGATCTCGCCCGCGCCGACCGTGAGGTCGACGCCGCGCAGCACCTCGATGGCGCCGTAACCCGCGCGCAGGGCCGCGACCTCAAGCACGCAGCACCTTGGCGGCGCCGTGGCCGAGATAGGCTTCGATGACGGCTTCGTCGTCGGCGATGGCCGCCGGCGTGCCTTCCGCGATCATGCGGCCCTGGTTCAGCACGTAGACGCGCTCGGCCAGCGAGGTCACCGCCTGCATGACATGCTCGATCAGCAGGATGGTGACGCCGGAGGCGCGGATGTTGCGGATGACGCCCACGATCTCGACGATCTCCGTCGGGTTGAGCCCGGCCATCACCTCGTCGAGCAGCAGGAGCCGCGGCCCGGTCGCCAGGGCGCGCGCGAGTTCGAGACGCTTGCGGCCGGCGACGGTGAGGTCGGCGCCGCGCTGGTCGAGCTGGTCCCTCATGCCGACCAGGGCCGCCACCGCCTCGGCTTCACGCGCTGCGAGACGGCGGTCGGCGGTGTGGAGATAGGCGCCGACCATGATGTTCTCGCGCACGCTGATGCCCGCGAAGGGCTGCGTGATCTGGAAGGTGCGGACCATGCCGGCGGCGCAGATGCGATGCGGCGCGAGCCCGCCGATCGGCTTGCCTTCGAAGGAAACCGTGCCCGCGTCGGGCCGGTGAAAGCCGGCAATGGTCGCGAAAAGCGTCGTCTTGCCCGCGCCATTGGGCCCGATCAGGCCCACGATCTCGCCGCGCGCTACATCGAGCGAGGCGCTGTCGACAGCCTTGAGGCCGCCGAAGGATTTCGAGATCTCGCGCACCTCAAGCATGGCGCAGCTTTCTGCGGAACAGGCTCATCAGCCCGTCGGGCAGTCGCGCCACGATCAGGATCAGCATGATGCCATAGACGACGAGGCTGAGCGGCTGGACGTTCTTGAGGGCCGGTACGACACTGGCCAGCCAGCGCGTCACCTCGTTGATGCCCATCAGGGTGAAGGAGCCGATCAGCGGCCCGAAGATCGTGCCGGCGCCGCCCACCATGCTGACCAGCAGCATCTCGACCGACTTGTCGACGCCGAAGGCAATGCCGGGATCGATGTAGAGGTATTTCTGCGCATAGAAGGTCCCGCCGGCCGCGCACATCGCGCCCGACAGAGTGAGCACCTTCACCTTCTCGGCGAAGACATCGATGCCCAGTGCCCGCGCCGCATCCTCGTTCTCGCGGATCGCCACCAGCCGTGCGCCGAAGCGGCTGCGCGTGAGCTGCCAGGCGATCAGCAGCGAAACGACGCAGAGCAGCAGGGCGAGGTAGTAGATCCAGATCGGATCCTTGAACTGGAAGTTGATGGGCCGCGGGTCGGCCTTGATCAGCATGCCCAGCCCGCCCTTGGTGAAGGGCACCGAGTTGGCGAGGATGCGGAAGACTTCGGCGAAGGCCAGCGTGATCAGCGCGAAGTAGGAACCGCGCAGCCCGGCCCGGAAGGAAAGCACGGCGATCATCCAGCCGACCGCGCCGCCCGCGGCCATGGCGGCGAGCCAGGCGACCCAGGGATTCCAGCCGTAGCTCACCTGCAGGATGGTCGAGGTATAGGCGCCGGTGCCGAAGAACACGACATGGCCGAACGAGGTCTGGCCCGCGAAGCCGCCGGCGATGTTCCACGACTGGCCGATGAAGGCGGTGAACAGGATCAGCATGCCCAGGGTGACGAGGTAGTTCGGCACCAGCAGCGGCCAGGCCAGCGCCGTCGCGAGGCCCAGAACGCACAGGAGGGCCGCGCGGCTCACGCCTTGCTCCCGAACAGGCCGGTGGGCTTCAGCAGCAGGATCAGGATGAAGATCAGGGAGATGCCGATCTGGCCGAGCTGCTCGCCCAGGAACAGGCCGCCCAGCGATTCGGTGATGCCGATGATGAAGCCGCCGACCGCCGCGCCGGCGAAGCTGCCCATGCCGCCCAGCACGACGATGGTGAAGGCCACGAGCACGAAGGCATGGCCCGACGAGGGCGTCACGTAATAGGTCGGCATCAGCAGGCAGGCCGCGGCGCCGAGGCAGGCGATGCCGATGCCGTAGGAGACGGCGAAGACGTTGTCGACATCGATGCCGACCAGGCGCGCGCCCTGCCTCTCTTTGGCGACGGCGCGGATCGCCTTGCCCATGTCGCTCTTCGCCATGTAGAGGCCGAGCGCCGCGCAGATCACCAGCGAGGCGCCGAACGAGATGATCTTGGGCAGCGGCAGGAAGGCGGCACCGATCTCGACGAAAGTGCCGGCGTAGGGAACGTCGATGGTCTGCGTGTCGCCGCCGAAGAACAGCAGCGCGACATTGTCGATCACGATCGAGAGGCCCAGCGTGATCAGCAGGATGTTCTCGTCCCGGCCGTGATTGTAGCGGCCGATCAGCAGGCGGTAGAGCACGAAGCCGAAGCCGAAGGCGCCGGCGATCACCACCGGCAGGGCGGCATAGGGATCGATGCCGATGAGGCGCCAGAGATAGAAGACGGCATACATGGCCAGCATCAGCAGGCTGCCATGGGCGAAGTTGATGATGTGCAGCACGCCGTAGATCAGCGTGAGGCCGACGGCGACCAGAACATAGATGCCGCCGGCCAGAAGGCCGTTCAGGACGCCCGCGAGGAGAAAGGCGGGGTCGAACACGTCCCTTAGCTTCTTTCGGTTACAGGTTTACTCCTCATCCTGAGGAGGCCCGAAGGGCCGTCTCGAAGGATGGGTAGCAGACGCGGTGCTCGTGCCCACCCTTCGAGACGCTCACTGCGTTCGCTCCTCAGGGTGAGGTCTTTCTTGGGGAGTCCGATACGATTCGATATCACCCGGAAGCCTTCAGAGCTTCGGCTTGGGAAACACCGCCTTGGCCGAGGCGAATTCCTCGGGGGCGATCACCTCGATGTCGCCCTTGAGCGACTGCATGGTGGCCGGCCGCCCGCCCTGGTTCTGGCCGTCGACGAACTTGGTCGGCCCATAAGGCATCAGCTCGGCCTTGAAGGTCGAGGCGGCCAGCGCCGCGATCAGCTTCTCCTTGTCGGCCGAACCCGCATGCTCCAGCGCATCGGCCAGCAGCATGACGTTGGTGTAGGTGAGATAGACCTCGAAGGTGAACAGCGCGCCCGTGGCCTCGACGCGCTTCTTCAGCGCCTGGGCCTGCGGGCTCTTCGGGTTGTACCAGTGGTTCACGTCCATCATGTACTGGGAGACGTCGGGCATCTCCTTGACGAACTTGTAGTTGAAGCCGCCGCCCAGGATCGAGAAGAAGCCCGCGACGTTCACCTTCTGCTGGTAGAGGGTGCGCGCCAGCAGCATGTATTCGTTGCCGTAATTCGACATCATGACGATGTCGGGTGCCAGCGAGCGGATGCGCAGCGCGATATTGTCGAAGTTGCGCGTCGGATTGTCGTGGGCGATCAGCTCCTTCGCCGCGATGCCGATCGAGGGCAGCTTGCCGGCCAGCAGCTTGGCCGTGCCGGTGCCGAATTCGCCCGATTCGTGGACGATCACCGCCGTCTTGGCGACGTTGTTGGCGGCCTTGTTCAGCGCCCCCAGCGAGGCGATGCCGTCGTCGACGCAGACGCCGAAGCCCGGCTTCAGGCGGAACACGTTCTTGAGGCCGCGACTCATCAGCAGGTCGGAGGCGCCGACATCGACCAGGAAGGGCGTGCCGTATTTCGCGGCGGCCTGGCTGGCGGCGATGCCGACCGGGCTCTGGAAGCAGCCGATATAGGCGGCCACGCCCTGCTCGTTCATCTTCTCGACTTCGCTGACGCCGACCTCGACCTTGGACTGGCTGTCGCCCAGCAGCGCTTCGAGCTTCGCGCCGCCCATCGACTTGATGCCGCCCGCCTTGTTCACGTCCTCGATGGCCATCGTGCCGCCCAGCCGGCTCTGCTGGCCGTTATAGGCGACGAAGCCGGTGACGGGATGGATCAGGCCCACCTTCACGGCGGCGGGCTGGGCGCCGGCCACGCCGGGGGCGCCGATGGCGCCCGCCAGGGCCGTGCTGCCGGCCAGGAAGGTCCGGCGTGAAAGCGCCTGCGTCCGTTGCGTGGTCATCAAACCCTCCCGGCAGATCAACGAGCGAAGATCGAGCGTATGTCGGCGATGCTATCCAGAACCAGAATCTTCTTGCGTATGTCGTCGGCGACTTCGTGAGGCAACATCCGTGCCGCGAGCGAGAAGTACTTCCCGGTCAACTCGTCCCGCGAGTAGGGATCCTGATCGTCGCCGCGATTGGCCTCGACGGAGGCCGAGAGCGTGCGGCCGTCGCGCAGCCGGACGTCGACCCGCGCCGGGCGGAACTGCGGCAGCTTCGCCGTCATCGCCTTGTCCTCTGTCACGAAGACGCGCCTAGCGAGAGTCTGCACCCGCTCGTCGCGCAGGGCATCCCAGGTGAAGTTCTCGACCCGCGAGGAGCCGCGCACCAGGCGCGTGGCGACCGCGAAGGGCACGGAGAATTTGCCGGCCAGCGTGTTGCGCGGCGCCTGGTCGTCGAGCTCGGCGGCGTAGAGATAGCTCGCCACATCCACACGCTCGACCGCATCCGCCGCGACGGCTTCCTTGGCGAGCAGGAGGTCGAGCGCATCGAGCGCGCCGTGATTGTAGCGGCAGCAGGAATGAAGCTTGAAATAGTTCTGGTCGATCTGCCAGTCGCGGCCCAGCCCGTCGATCATGCGCGCCGTGTCGAAGCGCTCGGAGACAACCTTGCCGAACACGCTGGACAGGCCGTCGCGCTCGCCGATGAAGCCCGCCTCGACGAGATCGATCGCCATCAGCGCCATGCGGTTCGATATGCCGGCATAGGCGTTCCGCACCGTGCCGCCCTCCAGCATCGTGCGCTTGGAGCTGGCGAGGGTCAGCGAGGAGGCGACGTTGATGGTCTCGCGGATTCGCGCCGCGTCGTAGCCCAGCAGCTTGGCGACGGCGGCCGCGGCGCCCACCGTGCCCCAGGTGCCATGCGGGTGCATGTCGGGCCGCAGCGAGGCCGCGATGCCGATGCGCGCGCCGACTTCGTAGCCCAGGACCAGCGCCTCCATCGCGGCCTTGCCGGAGAGACCCTTGATCTCGGCCATCGCCCAGACGGCGGGCAGGGCGTGGATCGAGGGATGGCCCTTGGCGAAGCGGTTGCCCTCGTCCATTTCGAGGAAGGTGCCGGCGGTGCCGTTCAGGAAGGCGGCGGCGGCCGACACGGCCGTCCTGCCGGTGCCCATCACCGCAGCCTCGCCGACCGGGCTGACGGTCAGCTTCGCCGTCAGCGCCTGCATCTCGGGTTCGGCCGCGCCGCCCACGATGGCGCCGATCGTGTCGAGGATGACGTAGGAACTCTGCTCGACCGTGGCGGCCGGAAGCTGGTCGAAGCGGAAGTCCGCGATGAACGCCGCGAGCGTATCGAGCCAGAAGGCGGTCACGCGCTCAGCCCATCATCGTTTCGCGATAGTGCTTGGCCACGTCGCCCGGCGTTGCCTGCCAGACATTGCCGAAGCGCTCGACGCGGCGCAGCGCTTCGTCGAGATATTTGATGCGATGCGCCATGCCCATCAGCCAGGGATGGATCGACAGATTGAACACCTGGCCGCCCTCGCGATGCAGCAGCTCGAAAGCGTCGCCCACGATGTCGGGATAGCGCGTGGTGTTGATGCGCCGCAGCCAGAGCTGCTGCACGTCGTCCCATTCCGGCTGGTTCGGCAGCGAGACGAACTTCCGGCCGTCGCCGACATGCATCGCATAGGGCTGGTCGTCGTTGGGCCAGTCCAGAACGTAGTCGAGGCCGGCATCGGCCAGCAGCTTCGGCGTGCGCTGGCTCTCGCCGAATTCCTGGCCGAGCCAGCCCTTGGGCGCCGCGCCGGTCGCCTGCTCGATCGCGGCGATCGAGGTTGCGATCTCCTGCTTCTCCTCGGCCTCGCTCATCTTCGAGCTGATCATGCGGTTGGCCGACACGCCGTGACCGATGATCTCGTAGTTCCGCTTGCGGAACTGCTCCATCAGGAAGGGATAGCGTTCGGCCGCCATCGCATTGACGGCGACGCCGGCGCGGATCTGGTAGCGATCCAGCACGTCGAGGACGCGGAAGATGCCGGTACGGTTGCCGTATTCGCGCTGCGTCCAGGTGCGGTAATCGGGATGGTAGGTGCCGAACTCGCCGGTGAAGCGGCTGTCCTTCACGACGCCGTCCGGCGGCAGCAGCTCGTAGTATTCGAGATGGAGCACGACGTAGAAGGCGACGCGGGCGTTGCGCGGCCAGTTGAGCTTGGGCCGCTTCGGATAGGGAGCGTAGTCGTACCAGGGATTGTCCATCCCGGCGGGCAGCGGCGGCGGGTTCTTGGGAACGGTGGTCATGTCACGCCTCCTTCCCGAGATGCTGCTGATAGGGTTTCAGCCCGTTGGCGACATACCAGTCGAGGATCTCCTCGGCGGTGCAGACCCAGGCATCCTTGTGCTGGCGGATATAGGACAGCGCGCGGTCGAGATGCTTCAGCCGGTGCGGGGCGCCCATCATGTAGGGATGCAGCGCGAGGCACATGACGCGGCCATTCTCGCCGCCCTCGCGATAGACCGTGTCGAAATGGTCGATGATCATCTGGGCAAATTCTTCCGCCTCGACCGGCTGGCGGTAGATCATCGCGTCGTTGAGATCCATCGAGTAGGGCACGTGGATCAGCGGCCCGTGCTTGGTCGCGAGCGGCGTCGGCTGGTCGTCGTGATAGAAGTCGCAGAAATACTCGAGGCCGGCCTCCTTCACGAGGTCCGGCGTGTTCAGCGTGTTGGAGACGGCCGGCGAGAACCAGCCGCGCAGCTTGCGGCCGGTGAGTCGCAGATGGGTCGCCTTGCTGTGCTCGATGACCTCGCGCTCTTCCTGCTCCTCGTAGCCCCAGTGATAGCGCGTGTTGAAGTAGCCGTGGCTCATATATTCCCAGCGGCGCGCTTCCATGGCCTCGAGGATCTCGGGATACATCTCGATCACCGACATCGAGAGCGAGACGGTGCAGCGGATGCTGTGCTTGTCCAGCACCTCGAACATGCGCCACAGGCCGACTCGGTTGCCGTAGTCGCGGCCGCCATAGCCCAGCACGTCGGGATGCGGCATGCGCGGCCACGGATTGCGCACGCGCACCTCGGCCGGAATATATTCGTAATGCTCGATGTTGGGGCAGACCCAGACCGCGACGCGGGCATTGTTGGGCCAGGAGAGCTTCGGTCGTTCGACGATGGGGGAATAGCCGAATCGATAGGGGTCCATCCGGGCACTTTCTTTCTTGGGTTGGCATGACGAGTGCAACACGTGTTGCGTTGCACTTCAACGCCCAGCATCCTGTTCGCATGGCGGATAACGTTCGGTTCACCCTCAATGACAAGCATGTGGAGATCGTCGGCGTTTCGCCGGTGACGACCCTGCTCGACTGGCTGCGCGACCATCGCGGCCTGCGCGGCACCAAGGAGGGCTGCGCCGAAGGCGATTGCGGCGCCTGCACCGTGGTGCTGGAACGCGAGGGCCGGCGCGACGCGGTCAATTCCTGCATCGTCCTGCTGGGTCAGCTCGACGGCCAGTCGGTGCGTACGGTCGAAGGGCTGCGCGGCGTCGACGGTGGGCCGCACCCGGTCCAGACGGCGATGGCCGAGGCCGATGCCACGCAATGCGGCTTCTGCACGCCGGGTTTCGTGATGTCGGCGCTGGCCCATGCGAGCAACGGCGGCACGGCCGACCCTGAAGCGATCCACGAAGCCCTGGCCGGCAATCTCTGCCGCTGCACCGGCTACCGGCCGATCGTCGAGGCGATGACCCGGATCGCCGGACTTGCCGTCGAGCCGCCGCCGGCGCCTCTCCTGTCGCCGAGAACGACGTCGACCGCCTTCGATGGCGCCTTCTTCGCGCCGCGCAGCCTCGACGAACTTCTGGCCCTGCGTGCCGCCCATCCCGAGGCGTTTCTGCTGGCTGGCGGCACCGATCTCGGCCTGCTGGCCAGCCGCGAGCGCAAGCCGCCGAAGGCGGTGATCCATCTGATGCACGTGCCCGAGCTGGCGGCGATCTCTGCGACCGCGGACAAGATCACGATCGGCGCCGCCGCCACCTATGAAGCCGCCGCGCCGACCCTGATCGAGGCCTTTCCCGCCCTCCGACCCTATCTCTCGCGGCTGGGGTCGCGGCAGATCCGCAACATGGGCACGATCGGCGGCAATATCGGTACGGCCTCGCCGATCGGCGACATGCCGCCGGTTCTGCTGGCGCTGGAAGCCAGCCTGACCCTGGTGTCGAAGCGGGGTACCCGCGAAATCCCGCTCGACGCGTTCTTCCTCGACTATCGCAAGACCGAACTGGCGGCGGACGAGATCATCCAGAGTCTTTCGATGCCGCGCCTGTGGGCGGGCGAGACCTTCCACTGTGACAAGGTGAGCAAGCGCCGCGACCAGGACATCTCGACCGTCGCCGGCGCCTACCGCGTGCGCATCCGCAACGGCAGGATCGAGGATGCGCGGCTGGCCTTCGGCGGCATGGCGGCGACGCCGCGCCGGGCGCGGGCGGCCGAGGCGGCCCTGCTGAAGGACGGGTTTGCGGCCGCGATCGAAGCGATCGAGACCGACTTCAAGCCGCTCGACGACTGGCGCGGCTCGGCCGCCTATCGCCGGCAGGTCGCGGCCAACCTGCTGCGGCGGCTGGAGCTGCGCCTCGCCGAGCCGGGACGGGTGCTGGAGGTCGAGGCGCTATGAGCGGCAAGGTCCACGTCGCGCGCCGCCACGACAGCGCGTTGAAGCATGTCACCGGGCAGGCCCTCTATATCGACGACATGCCCGAACCGCCGGGCACACTGCATGGGGCCCTGGTCTTGAGCCGGGTGGCGTGCGGACGACTCGTGACGACCGATTTCTCCGCAGCGTCGGCAATGCCGGGCGTGGTGGCAGTGCTCGGCCCCCACGACATTCCCGGCCGCAACGACATCGCGGCCATCGGCAAGAACGAGCCGCTGTTCGCCGTCGACCGGGTCGAGTTCGCGGGCCAGACGCTGGCGATGGTCGTTGCCGAGAGCCTCGACGCCGCGCGGGCGGCCGCCGAAAAGGTCGTCGTGGAGATCGAAGCCGAGGAGCCGGTCCTCGACATTGCGACGGCGCTCGCCCGCGAATCCTACGTGCAGGCACCGGCCACGATCGTGCGCGGCGATCCGGAGGCGACTCTGGCCGGCGCGCCGCATCGGCTCACCGCCGAATTCAGCGTCGGCGGGCAGGAGCATTTCTATCTCGAGGGCCAGATCGCCTTTGCGTTGCCCGGCGAGGACGGCGACATCACCGTCCATTCCTCGACCCAGCATCCGACCGAGGTCCAGCATGTCTGCGCCCGGCTGCTGGGCTGGGACTTCAATCGCGTGACGGCGGTGGTGCGCCGTCTGGGCGGCGGCTTCGGCGGCAAGGAGAGCAATGCGTCGTGGGTCGCGGCGGCGGCGGCGGTCGCGGCCAACCATACCGGGCGGCCGGTGAAGCTTCGCCTGCCGCGCGAGGTCGACATGCTGACGACCGGCAAGCGCCATGGCTTCGACTATCGCTATACGGTGGGCTTCGACGGCGAAGGCCGCGTCCTGGCGCTCGACGCCGTGCTGGCGGCCGATGCCGGCTGGAGTCTCGACATGACTCCCGGCGTGGTGACGCGGGCGCTCACCCATACCGACAACGCCTACTGGATCCCGCACTTCCGGGCTGTCGGCTATGCCTGCCGCACCAACAAGCAGTCGAACACGGCGTTCCGCGGCTTCGGCGGGCCGCAGGGCGTGGTGGTGATGGAGGATGCGCTCGACCGCATCGCGCACCATCTTGGCCGCGATCCGGTCGAGGTGCGCGCGCTCAACTTCTATGCCGAGGGCCGGGACGAAACGCCCTACGGCCAGACGGTCGACGAGAATCATCTGGAGCGCTGCTGGGCCGAAGTGAAGGCCGGCGGCGAACTGGAGCGGCGGCGCGCCGAGATCGATGCCTTCAACGCGGCCAACCCGGTGCTGAAGCGCGGGCTGGGATTCTTCCCGCTGAAGTTCGGCATCTCCTTCAACCTGCCGCACATGAACCAGGCGGGCGCGCTGGTGCATGTCTATACCGACGGCTCGATCCGCCTGAACCATGGCGGTACGGAGATGGGGCAGGGGCTTTTCATCAAGGTGGCCCAGGTGGTGGCCGAGGTGTTCAAGGTCGATGTCGACCGCATCCGGCCCTCCGCCACCTCGACCGCCGAGGTGCCCAACACTTCGCCGACCGCGGCCTCGACGGGGTCCGACCTCAACGGCTGGGCGGCGTGGGACGCGGCGAACACGATCCGCGAACGCATGGTGGCCTATGCCGCCGAGCATTTCGGTGTGGCCGAAGCCGACATCGAATTCGCCGAGGGCAACGTGCGCATCGCCAGGCCCGGCAGCAATCAAGTGCTGAGCTTCGGCGAGCTCGCCAAGCTCTGCTGGCTCGGTCGCGTCTCGCTCTCCGCGACCGGCTACTACAAGACGCCGAAGATCCATTGGGATCCCGTCGCGATGCACGGCCGGCCGTTCTTCTATTTCTCCTTCGGCGCGGCCATGGCGGAAGTCGCGATCGACACGCTGACCGGCGAGAGCCGCGTGCTGCGCGCCGACCTCGTCCAGGATTGCGGGCAGTCGCTCAATCCCGCCATCGATCTCGGCCAGATCGAGGGCGCCTTCGTGCAGGGCCAGGGCTGGCTCACCTGCGAGGAACTGTGGTGGGACGCCAAGGGCCGGCTGCGTACGGCAGGGCCGTCCACCTACAAGATTCCCGGCAGCCGCGACGTGCCGCCGGTGTTCAACGTGAAGCTGCTCGCGAACGCCCCCTCGCGCGAGTCCACGATCTTCCGCTCCAAGGCTGTCGGCGAGCCGCCGCTGATGCTGGCGACCGCGGTCTGGACCGCGCTCAAGGACGCGATCGGCGCGGTGGGGAACCGCAGGACGCCCGTGAGGCTCGACGCGCCGGCTACGCCCGAGCGCGTGCTCGCGGCGGTCGAGCGGGTTCGGCAGGGGGCGTAAACAGCCGCTCCATGAGCTGGACCAGGGTGCGGTCCATCTCGCGCCTGGCGGCTTTCTCGTCCCTGGCTTCGGCGATCCAGAGGGCCGCTTCGTTGAAGGCACCGGACAGCAGGAAGGTGATGGGCTCGACGTTGAGGCTGTGGTCGGGCCGTGCGGCGAGGACAGCGGCAACGCCCTCGCGCAGCGAGCGCAGGCCGTGCGGCGCATCGATCTCGCGCCAGCGATGCCAGCCCAGCACGGCGGGCGCATCGATCAGATAGATGCGGCGCACGGCGGGATCGAGACAGGCATCGAGGAAGGCGCGCGTGCCCTCGATCAGTGCCTGCAGGGGATCGCCAGCGGGCTCGGCCCTCTTGTCGATCGCCGCTGCGATTTCGCTCGCGACTTCCTCGACGATGGCCTCGAACACGGCGCGCTTGTCCTTGAAGTGATAGTAGAGCGCGCCGCGCGTCACCTTGGCCCGCTGCACGATCTCCTCGGTCGCCGCAGCGTCGTAGCCGGAGGCGGCGAAGATCAGCCGCGCCTCGCGCATCAATGTCGCGCGCGTGACGGCCAGCCGCTCCGCCTGGGTCCGGGGTCTTGACATACATACAACCTGTATCTAAATCGCCAACATACCGATTGTAGGTAAATGGCCACAGAGGAGAGGGCAATGCAGCTCAGGGAGTTCTACACCGTGCTCTGCACCGACGACGTCGCCGGCACCGCCGCCTTCTGGGAGAAGCATTTCGGCTTTCGCCGCGCCTTCGAGGCCGACTGGTACGTCCATCTGACCGGCACGGTCCCCGACAAGGCGAACCTCGCGATCCTCGACTATCGCCACGAGACGATTCCTCCGCCGTTCCGCAAGAAGGCGTCGGGTGTGCTTGTGAACGTCGAGGTGGACGATGTCGATGCGCTCTACGCAAGGGCGCAGGCAGAGGGGCTCAAGATCCATCTGCCGCTGCGCGACGAGCCTTTCGGCCAGCGGCACTTCGTCACCGAGGATCCCAACGGCATCGCCATCGACGTCATCAAGCCGATTCCGCCCAGCGCCGAGTTCGCCCGGCAATACGCGCCGGACTCGCTGCCCCGCTGATCGATGGATATGGTGTCGCCCGATTTCTGAGCATTCGGGAGGACAAGATGGACGTACGTATGGATGGCCGCGTGGCGGTGATCACCGGCGCGAGCACCGGCCTGGGCCTCGCCATGGCCAAGGAATTCGCCGCGTCGGGCGCGTCGGTCGCGCTGCTGGCGCGCAAGCAGGACGCGCTGACCGCCGCCAAGGCCGAGGTGCAGAAGGCGGCCGGCAAGGCCAACATCAAGATCGAGGCCTATTCCTGCGACGTCGCGAAGGCCGGGCCCATCGCCGACACCTTCAAGAAGATCGAGGCCGAATTCGGCAAGGTCGACATCGTCGTGAACAATGCCGGCATCAGCCACGCCAAGTCGTTCGAGACGGTGACCGACGAGGACTGGCAGGGCGACCTAGACCTCAAGCTGTTCGCCGCCATCCGTCTCAGCCGCGCGGCGATCCCCGGCATGCGCGAGCGCAAGTGGGGCCGCATCGTCAACGTGCTGAACATCGGCGCCAAGGCGCCAACCGCCAACTCGACGCCGACCAGCGTCAGCCGCGCCGCGGGCCTGGCGCTCACCAAGGCGATGAGTCAGGAGCTGGCCAAGGACAATATCCTCGTCAACGCGATGCTGGTGGGCCTGATCGAAAGCGACCAGTGGGCGCGCCGTCACAAGGGGCCGGCCGGCGAGGGCAAGACCTACGAGGAGTTCCTGGCCGGCATGGCCAAGGGCCGCATCCCGCTCGGCCGCATGGGCAAGGCCGAGGAATTCGCCCGCATGGCCTGCTTCCTCTGCTCCGATGCCGGCTCCTTCATCACCGGCGTCGCCATCAACGTCGACGGCGGCGCAAGCCCGGTGGTCTAGGAAGCGACAATCAGCACCAACCTCATGCTGAGGAGGCTGCGCAGCAGCCATCTCGAAGCATGGGCACGAGCACTGCGCCTGTTGCCCATCCTTCGAGACGCACGCCTACGGCGTGCTCCTCAGAGTCTGGCCGGAAATGAATTGAATCGATTCAAGCACTTACCTCATCCTTATATGAGCGCTGAACGGTCAAGGGGCGGGTTGGATTTTTTGTCCCTCAATCATCGGACCGTCTCGGGGATGGAAGCTTGAGAGTGCCGCGCGCGAGCGCGGCGCTGGAAGGGGTGCGTGGAGGGGCGGCCTTCGGCGCGTTGCGTTGGAAGTCTGGGCGTCTGGCCAATGCACGTTGTGTCGACGGCATCACCTTATATCCGGTCGGGCGTCGCTGCGCCCCGCACCCAAATCCCTCATGCACGGTCGAGGTCTTGCCCAGGAAACGATGAGACCCTTCTGAGACAGCGGTACCGCATGGTCCATGGATGAGGACGGTCATCATCAGCTTCCTGCGCAACACACCGGGCCGCCGCCGTTCAGCGGCCGGCCGGTGCGGCAGCTCGCAGCCTGGCGCCCTCGGGCACCAGGCCCTGGGTGAGGAAGCGCCACAGCGCCACCATCAGCTTGCGCGCCAGGGCCACAATGGCGATGCGTCTGACACGGCCTTTTTGATCGCCGACGCGGCTCGTGAACCACAGGCTCAAGGTGCTGGCGGGCTGGTAGCGCAGCCATAGCCATGAAAGCTCGATGGCCAAGGTCCGGGCGCGGGCGTTGCCGGCCTTGCTGATGCCCTGCTCGCGCGAGCTCTGGCCGCTGTCGAACGGCGTCCCGGCCAGGCCAAAATAGCCTCCGACCTGGCGCCGGTTCTGGAAGTCGCGCCAGAATACCTCGTTGACCAGCGTCTCGCCGCCGACCGGCCCGACGCTCTTCAGGCTGATCAGCTGGTTGACCTGGCTGGCCCGACTGTCCGGCGCCGCGGCGGCACGCTCCGCCGTCATCTGGCTCTCGACTTCGGCAATCTGCTCGCCGACCTGCACCAGACGGGCGTGCTCGCGCTGGATCTCGGCCGCCAGGTTGGCCGGCACGGCGCGGCCGTCGCCGGTCCGAAGCTGGGCAAGCTGCTCGAGGAAGCCTTTGCGGCGCGGATGCACGTCGCGGATCCCCTGGCCATGCAACAGACCCTTGATGCGGTTGACATGGGCGGTGCGCTCGCCGATCAGCCGGTCCCGCTCGCGCGACACCCGACGGGCGTCTTCCTGCTCGGGGGTCGGCGGATGAACCACGCTGCAGACCTTCGGCTCGCCACCCTCGTGGCGGATCAGCACCCGCATCAGACGCTCGAGGTCCAGACGGTCCGTCTTGGCCTGCCGCGCGCGCCGCGGCATCTCGATGCTCGACGGATCGAGCACCCGATTGGCGACGCCCTGCCCGGCCAGCCAACGATCGAACCAGAAGCCGTCATAGCCGGCCTCGTAGCAGCTCACCACACGCACCGGCCGGCCATGCTTCTCCGCATGGGCGCGCTTCTTCGAGATCAGCTGCCACACCGCCGCCGTATCGCCGCCAGCCACTTGGTGGCGGCTCATCTTGCTCTCGCCGGACATCACCATACCGATCAGCCACTTCGACTTGCTCAGTTCAAACGCCACGTACAACGTGGCATCCTTCTCGCCGGCGGCGGGGGTGTCTATGGGATGTGAAGACGTCATAACTTCTCCGTAGGTTCGGTTCTCGCAACTCCAAACCTACCTCTCGACCTCTCGTCGCCACATAGAATCTGAGGAGGTCGCGCAGCGACCGTCTCGAAGGATGGGCAACAAACGTGGTGCGTGTGCCCACCCTTCGAGACACATCGCTGCGCGATGCTCCTCAGGGTGAGGTCATTGGGGCTATTCATAGCCTCTTGTTTTAGCTGCATTCACTTCCGGCCAGACTCTCAGGTTGAGGTGGTGCGGGTGAACTCGCAGCGCAAAGTTTAGCGCCTGTTCCCCGCTGGCGTCACGTTCCAGTGGCGGCGCAGCTCGTCGAGGTCGTGCTCGACCCAGTCCCAGACACTCCATTTCGGATCGAACAGGTCGGTCGTCATCTCGGCGCCGCGCGCCCAGGCATGCCAGAATTCGTCGGGATCGAGGCCGCCCTTGCCGGCATGGCCCACGTCGTTCAGCTGCTCGCCGAAGTGAAAGAAGAAGATCACCGGCAGGATGTGGCCGCTCATCGGATTGATCGGGTGCATGCCGGCGGTGAAGGTCGAGACGAGCAGCTCGCCGCGCGCGCTGGTGTCGTAGCCCGAGATCACATGCGTCGAATCGTGCGCCGTGCCGAAGGCGGCGTTGAGCGCCGCCGGATCGCCGGGGAACGGGTAGCCGTTCGTCTTGTCGAAATCCCAAAGCGCTTTGCCGAAACTGTTCTGCGGCAGCCGGCCCAGCGCCTCGTAGCGCGCGAGCAGGGCGGGATCGGCGTTGGCGCCGGCATAGGGCCGGATCCACAGGTTCGGATCTAGGCCTTCGGACGAACGGCTGAGGACGCTGTCGAAGTTCTTGCGCCACATGTCGGCGGCGGCCCAGGCGAGATGACCCGAGGCCGCCTCGACGAGGTCGGTGAGATAGTCGGCCTCGATGTCGAGGGCGCGGGAATATTCGAGCACGCGCCGGAGCTTGCCGCGTTCGAGCGTGCCGTCGACCATCGCCATGATGGCGAGATACTTCACCGCCTCTTCCGCCAGCGCGCGATCCTTCAGCGTCGCGACGAGGTCGGCCGGTTCGACCGGCGGCAGGGTGCCGAGGTCGACGAGATCGCGGCGGCGCAGCAGATAGTGGCCGGCCGCCAGGATGCTGGCCGTGTCGGCGTAGCTGAGCGCCCGCCCGCCGGCCAGCGCCACCTGGCGCATGGCGCCCAGGATGGCGTCGCTCTCGCGATGGCCGACGGCGCGCACGCTCTCTAGCGCAGCGGCTCGAGGATGCTCACATAGTTAGCGACGGCGGCGCCGCCCATGTTGAACACGCCGCCGAGTTTGGTCTTCGGCAGTTGCAGCCCTTCCGGCGCGGTGCCCGAGAGCTGCATCGCCGACATCACGTGCATGCTGACGCCGGTGGCGCCGACCGGATGGCCCTTGGCCTTGAGGCCGCCCGAGACGTTGACCGGCAGCTTGCCGTCGCGCTCGACCCAGCCTTCGTGGATGGCGCGCTCGCCTTCGCCCGGCGCCGTCAGCCCCATCGCCTCGTATTCGATCAGCTCGGCCGAGGTGAAGCAGTCGTGGCTCTCGACGAAGGAGAGGTCGAGCAGGTCGAGATGGGCGGACTTGAGCGCCCGCTGCCAGGCGAGCTGGGGCCCCTCGAACTTGATGATGTCGCGGCGGCTCATCGGCAGGAAGTCGTTGACGTGCTCGGCGGCGCGGAAGGCGATCGCCTGCTTCATGCCGAGCGCCGTGCCGACGTCGGTCAGGATCACCGCCGCCGCGCCGTCGGTGACGGGCGAGCAATCGGTGCGCTTCAGCGGGCCGGCAACGAACGGGTTCTTGTCCGACGGCGTGCGGCAGAACTCGTAGGCGAACTCCTTCTGGAAGTGCGCATAAGGGTTCTTGGCTCCGTTCTTGTGGGCCTTGACCGCGATCTTGGCGAGCGCGTCGGACTTGTCGCCGTAGCGCTGGAAGTAGGCCGAGGTGATCTTGCCGAAGATACCGGCAAAGCCCGCCTCGATGGTCGCTTCCTCGGCTACATAGGAAGCCTTGATCAGCACTTCGCCGGCCTGCGTGGAATTGAGTTCGGTCATCTTCTCGACGCCGACCACCAGCACGAAGCGCGCCTTGCCGGCCGCCAGCGTGTTCAGACCCATATGGATCGCGGCCGAGCCGGTGGCGCAGGCATTTTCCACGCGGGTCGAAGGCTTGAAGCGCAGGTCGGGATGGGCCTGCAGCGCCAGGGAGGAGTGGAACTCCTGTCGCACGAAGCCGCCGTTCATGTTGCCGACGTAGATCACGTCGACGTCCTTCGGCTCGATGCCGGCATGGGCGATCGCCTCGGAGGCCGCCTTGACGATCAGCGACTCGCTGGTCTCGCCGTCGAGCTTGCCGAATTTGCCGTGGGACCAGCCAACGATGCACGCGGTCATGGGATGTCTCCTTGGTTCGTGGCGGCGACCCTAGACGCGGCCGTAGGGCCGGTCGAGAGGGTGCCATTATGTGCATATACACTTATACGCCGGACCGGATCGCGCAAGAGGGCGATGCAGGAGCCTCCGCGCGGTCAGCGCGGCGCCCAAATTCCGCCGCGCGGCGGGTATTGACTGCACCCCTCAACCGGAGCCTCACTGGTACATGGCCGACCTTCCGCCTCCCGAGCGTTCGACCCCCGCGCAATCCACGCCGCGCTGGCCCTGGATCATGGGCGGGCTGCTGGGCGGGTTCTTCCTGCTCGCGGCGGGGCTGGGACTGGGCTGGTACCTGTTCTACCGTCCGATCGTGAACGTAGCGGTCCAATTGCCCGCGCCGCCGGCGCCCCCCGCACCGGCCGGCCCCGATGCGGCGCAGGTCAAGGCGCTCGAGGAGCAGATCGAGAAGCAGAAGCTCGCGAACAAGCAGATCGAAGACCAGATCGCGACCCTGAAGGACCGTCTGCGCGCCGATGTCTGCACGGCCAAGGACCCCGCGGGCAAGGCGCCCCCGGCCGCGACGCCCGCGCCGGCCGGGCAGAAGACATGATTTGAAGACCAGAACGTAACAAAAGAACGGTTGCTCATCACAGGAGCTGGCCTCAATCTGCCTTTGAGATGAAAAATCGGGGCGGGAGAGCGTGAGGCTGGCTGTAACTCGATGGCGGGGAGCGGCGTCGGCGGCCACCTTGGCCCTGTTGACGGCCGCCTGCGACCTTAAGCAAGCAGCCGTGCTCGACCCGAAGGGGCCGGTCGCGCTCGCCGAGCGGAATCTCCTCTTCGACGCCTTCTGCGTGATGATGCTCGTGATCGTTCCGATCATCGTGCTGACCCTGTGGTTCGCCTGGAGGTATCGCGCCTCCAACACCAAGGCGGTCTACACGCCCACCTGGGCCAACTCGGTCAGGATCGACGCGCTCACCTGGCTGATCCCCGCCGTCATCGTGATTGCCGTGGCCGTCCTGCTATGGCGCAGCACCCATCGGCTCGATCCCTACCGCCCGCTCGAATCCAAGGAGCCGCCGATCGACATCCAGGTCGTGGCCCAGGACTGGAAGTGGCTGTTCATCTATCCCGAGCAGGGGATCGCCGTGGTGAACCAGCTCGCCTTCCCGGCGGGCCGGCCGGTCAGCCTGCGCATCACCTCCGACACGGTGATGAATTCCTTCTACGTGCCGCAGCTCGCCGGCCAGATCTACGCCATGGCCGGCATGCAGACGCGGCTGCAGATGCTGGCCGATCAGCCCGGCACCTTCGTCGGCCGCAACAGCCAGTACAGTGGCGGCGGTTACTCGGACCAGCATTTCGAGGTCCAGGCGATGAGCCAGGCCGATTTCGACGCCTGGGTGGCGCGCGCCAAGCAGGGCGGCACGCGGCTGGACGACACGACCTACCCGGCGCTGGCCGCCAAGAGCCGTGCCAACCCCATCACCTACTATTCGGCGATCGAGCCCAAGCTGTTCGATTCGATCATCGACAAATACAGGCACAGCGGCCACGCGCACTCCGCGCCGGTCCGGAGATAGCGGATGTTCGGCAAACTGACGATCGAGGCCCTGCCGTTCTACAGCCCCATCGCCGCGGGCGGCGCCCTCGTCACCGTGGGCGGCGCGCTGCTGGTGGCCATCGTGCTGACCTGGCTCAAGGCCTGGAAGTATCTGTGGACCGACTGGCTGACCAGCGTCGACCACAAGCGCATCGGCGTCATGTACGTCGTGCTGGCGCTGATCATGCTGCTGCGCGGTTTCGTCGACGCCATCATGATGCGCACCCAGCAGGCGATGGCGCTGAACGGCGGCGGCTACCTGCCGCCCGAGCATTTCGACCAGATCTTCAGCTCGCACGGCACCATCATGATCTTCTTCATGGCGATGCCGTTCATGACGGGGCTGATCAACATCATCGTGCCGCTGCAGATCGGCACGCGGGACGTGGCCTTCCCGTGGCTCAACGCCGTCAGCCTGTGGCTCAGCGCGGCCGGTGCTGCACTGGTCATGGTTTCGCTGGTGATCGGCAAGTTCTCGACCGCGGGCTGGACCGGTTATCCGCCCTATTCGGGCATCGAGTACAATCCCGGCGTCGGCGTCGACTACTGGATCTGGGCCATCCTGATCAGCGGCGTCGGCTCGACCATGTCGGGCATCAACTTCATCGTGACGATCCTGAAGCGCCGCGCGCCGGGCATGACCCTGATGCGCATGACGCCCTTCGTCTGGACGGCGCTGGTCGCCTCGGTGCTGATGGCCTTCGCCTTCCCGGCCATCACCGTGGCCAGCGGCCTGCTCGCCCTCGACCGCCTCGCCGGCATGCACTTCTTCACGAATGCGCATGGCGGCAACATGATGAACTACGTCAACCTGTTCTGGATCTGGGGCCATCCGGAAGTCTACATCCTGATCCTGCCGGCCTTCGGCATCTTCTCCGAGGTGGTGTCGACCTTCTCGCGCAAGCGCCTGTTCGGCTACGAATCGCTGGTCTATGCGACGGCGGCGATCGGCGTCCTGTCCTTCACCGTCTGGCTGCACCATTTCTTCACCATGGGCTCCAGCGCCGGCGTCAACGCCTTCTTCGGCGTCATGACGATGATCATCGCCGTGCCGACCGGCGTGAAGGTGTTCAACTGGCTGCTGACCATGTATCGCGGCCGCATCGACTTCCACCCGTCGATGATGTGGAGCATCGGCTTCATGGTGACCTTCGTGATCGGCGGCATGACCGGCGTGCTGCTGGCCATCCCGCCGGCCGACTTCCTGATGCACAACACGACCTTCCTGGTCGCGCACTTCCACAACATGATCATCCCGGGCGTGCTGTTCGGCTACCTCGCCGGCTACATGTACTGGTTCCCCAAGGTCTTCGGCTTCGCCTTCCACCGCGGCTGGGGCCTCGGCGCCTTCTGGTGCTGGATCATCGGCTTCTATCTCGCCTTCATGCCGCTCTACCTGCTCGGCCTGAAGGGCATGCCGCGCCGCATGGAGACCTACAACGACCCGACCTGGCAGCCCTACCTGCTGGTCGCCATGTCGGGCGCCGTGATCGTCCTGTGCGGCATCGGCTGCATGGTGATGCAGCTCTACGTCTCGATCCGCGACCGCAACAAGACGCGCGACCTGACCGGCGATCCGTTCAACGGCCGCACCCTGGAATGGTCCACGTCCTCGCCGCCGCCGCCGTACAATTTCGCGGTGCTCCCGACGGTGAGTGACCGCGAGGCCTTCCTCGAGATGAAGGAGAAGGGCACCGCCTACCAGCGGCCGGCCGCCTACGACGCGATCCGCATTCCCTCGAATACGCCGATCGGCGTGATCCTGGGCGCCTTCGGCTTCGTCCTGGGCTTCGCCATGGTCTGGCACATCTGGTGGCTGGTCCTGGCGTCCGGCCTCGTCATGTTCGCCGCCGTGATCGTGCGCTCCTCCAACGACGATCAGGAGTTCACCATGTCGGCGGCCGAGGTGAAGGCCATCGAGGACGAGCGCTTTCGGGCCATGGGGAGCCGGCCATGAGCGTCGCCCCCATGACTGAGCACGAGCGGGAAGAGATCGAGGTTCACGAGCAGCGGGCGCTGGGCTTCTGGCTCTACCTGATGGGCGATGCCGTGATCTTCGCCCTGCTGTTCGCGACCTACGCCATCATGATCCCCGGCACCGCCGGCGGTCCCACGGGCAAGCAGTTGTTCGAGCTGGACAACGCCGCCATCGAGACCGCCCTGCTGCTGATCTCCAGCATGACCTTCGGCTTCGCCAGCCTCCAGGTGAAGGCCGGCAATCGCGGCGCCGTGCTGGCATGGCTGGCGATCACCTTCGTGCTGGGCGCGGGCTTCGTGTTTCTGGAGGTGCGCGAGTTCGCCGGCATGATCGCCAGGGGCGCCGGTCCCGACCGCAGCGGCTTCCTCTCGGCCTTCTTCACGCTGGTGGGCACGCACGGCGTCCACGTCACCATGGGCCTGATCTGGATCGTGGTCCTGGGTGCCCAGGTCGCGCTCAAGGGGCTCTCGATGCAGGTCGCCTCGCGACTGCATCGGCTCGGCCTCTTCTGGCACTTCCTCGACATCGCCTGGGTCGGCATCTTCTCCATCGTCTACCTGCCGGGATTGCTGTGATGGAACGTCCGGAAACCTCGCACGGGCTGCGCTCCTACCTGATCGGCTTCGTGCTGGCGGTCGTCCTGAGCGCCGTTCCGTTCTGGCTGGTCTACACGCACGCTCTGCCGCCGCAGCGCACGCTGCTCGTCATCGGCATCGCCGCGGTGCTGCAGGTGCTGGTCCATCTGCGCTTCTTCCTGCACATCAACTTCACCACGACGCCGCGCGAGAACATCCTGGCGCTGGTCTTCACCTGCATCCTGCTGTTCATCATGGTGGGCGGCAGCTTCTGGATCATGTTCGACCTGCACAGCCGCATGCTGCTCTAGCCGGCGGCGCCCGCCATGGCACAAGTCAAATCGAAGATGACGCCGATTCTGGTGTGGGAGTGGATTCTGGTCCTGTCCCCCATACCGGTGATGGTGCTCGCCTATGTCGTCCTGGCGAATACGGCGCTGGCGGAGGGGGCGGTCGGCTTCACCGAGAAGTCGCTCGACGGTCTGTGTGCCGCGGGCCTGCCGGCCTTCTGGTGCCGTCTCGCCAAGCCCGCGACCCTGCTGACGGCCGTCCAGTTCCTGAGCTTCCTCTGGTTCGTGGCGATGTCCGTCTACCTCTTCTGGAGGGTGCGCTTTGCGCCCTACGCCAAGCCGGCGAACTACGTGCCCGGCGCCGCCTCGCTCTTCGAGATGGCGAGCTGGGCTGTGATCTGGCTGTTCATGCTGATCGGCGGCCAGGTCTTTCCCTATCGCGGCACGACCCTGGCGGAGCCCAGCCTGCTCTTCGGCATGCTGGGCCTCAGCCTCGGGCTGCTGTCGCTGCGCATGCTGGCGGTCAGCTTGCGGTTCCGGCACTAGGGCCGTCGGTTCGTCCGGCGCTAGAACGACTTTGCGATGCCGAGGATGACGCGGCTGGCGCAGTTCTGGGTGCCGAGGCAGTCCTGAACGCTGAGGTTGGTGCCGGTGTAGACGGCGGAGAGGTCGAAGCCGTAGACGGAGAGGACGAGGCCGAGCTGCCAGTCCCAGTAGTTGTCGTTGGGGATGCCGTAGTTGGCGAAGCGCTCGACATACTGGTTGCCGATGGTGCCGAAGGCCTTGAAGGCCACGTTGTCGTTGACGTGGAGGAACGGCATGGGAACGGTGAGCGAGGCCCACTTGTACCAGGCGTTGCCGGAGTTGGCGAAGAAGTTGGGGCTGTAGCGGACGGCGGCGCTGAGCTGGGCGACACCGAAGTCGTAGCCGGCGACGAGGCCGAACTCGTTGAAGTCGTAGAACAGGCTCGAGGGGGCGCTGAGGTAGTTGTAGCGGATGTAGCCCAGGTCGAAGGTGAGCTTGTCGTCCATGAGCTTGAGCCTGAGACCCGTGACCAGGTCGATCTCGGCGGTGGTGCCGGTGCCGGGGAAGTTCACGTTGGAGCCCCAGCCGCCGACATAGGCGCTGAGCGGGACCTTTTCGCTGACGGTGGGGGTCTCGTAGCCGAGCGACGCCTGGACGGCGATCTGGCGCTGGGTCTGCGAGATGCCGCGATAGGAGTAGTCGTTGAGGACGGCGAAGCCGGCGGTGAAGT
Organism: Reyranella sp.; assembly: GCF_965249915.1. GTDB lineage: Bacteria > Pseudomonadota > Alphaproteobacteria > Reyranellales > Reyranellaceae > Reyranella. The sequence continues at coordinate 4,424,870 of NZ_OZ252257.1, read as the reverse complement.
TGCCGCCGAACGGAGCCTTCCAGGTCTCCTTCTCGGGCGCCGCCGGCGTGGCTGCCGCATCGGGCGTGCCCTGAGCCGTTTGTCGATCCTGCGTGACCGTCACGCCCTGCGGATCTGTCGTGCTCTGCGCGTATGAAGCGCTCGACACGAACATCGCAATCATCGAGATCAAGCTTCTGCCGATCATCTTTTGTCTCCCCTGATGTCGGCCGCACAGAACGCCTTCCAGGCCTAGGAAATCCAGAAGAGTGGCAAGGGAAACCCATAGGATTCCCATAAAGACCGAAGCGACTGCCGGCGGCGGAGGGGCCTCTTCATGAAGCTGTTCAGGGACCCGGGCGTCACGCGCCGCAAATTCCTATGAATTTCCTATGCGAGCGGCGCGCCCGCCGGCTCGAAATCCTATGCCTGGAATGCCTTCTATGCTGCCGAAGGAGACTTCCATGCTCGACATCCTGTTCTTCGGCGGCGGACTCGTCCTGTTCTGCCTCCTGATCGCCTACGAACGCCTGTGCCACAGGCTGTGAGGCGATCATGACGTTCGATTACCTGCTCGGCGGCGGCCTTGCCGCCCTTTTGCTCGTCTATCTGACGGTCGCGCTGGCGCGGCCGGAGAAGTTCTGAGGCGGTCATGACTCTCAACGGCTGGGCGCAGATCGCGCTCTTCTGCGGCCTCGTGCTGCTGCTCACGCGGCCACTTGGCGGCTATCTCGACAATGTCATGGCGGGGCGGCGTACCCTGCTGTCGCCGGTGCTGCGGCCGGTCGAGCGCGGCTTCTATCGTCTGGCCGGTATTGATCCGGCGGAGGAACAGAGCTGGTGGGTCTATGCCCGCGCCATGGTGGTCTTCCATATCGTGGGCTTCGCCTTCCTTTACCTGCTGCTGCGCCTGCAGGACCTGCTGCCGCTCAATCCGCAGGGCATGTCCGCCGTGCCGCCCGACCTCGCGGGCAACACGGCCGTGAGCTTCCTGACCAACACCAACTGGCAGAGCTACGGCGGCGAGACGACGATGAGCTATCTCTCGCAGATGGCGGGCCTCTCGGTGCAGAACTTCCTGAGCGCCGCCACCGGCATCGCGCTGGCCGTGGCCCTGGTGCGTGGCTTCGCGCGCGCCGAGTCCAAGGGCATCGGCAACTTCTGGGCCGACATGGTGCGCGCCACGCTCTACGTGCTGCTGCCCTTCTGCCTGCTGCTGACGGTCTTCTATGTCTGGCAGGGCGTGCCGCAGAACCTGTCGTCCTATGTCGAGGCGACCACGCTCGAGGGCGCCAAGCAGACCATCGCGCAGGGGCCGGTGGCCTCGCAGCTTGCCATCAAGATGCTGGGCACCAATGGCGGCGGTTTCTTCAACGCCAACTCCGCGCATCCCTATGAGAATCCGACGGCGCTCTCGAACCTGGTGCAGATGCTGTCGATCTTCGTGATCGGTGCGGCGCTCACCAACCTGTTCGGCCGTGCCGTCGGCGACGAGCGCCAGGGCTGGGCGATCCTGGCCGCCATGAGCGTGCTGTTCCTGGCCGGCGTGGTCGTCTGCTACTGGGCCGAGGCCGGCGGCAATCCGCTGATCGGGGCGCTCGGTGTCGACAATGCCGCCGGCAACATGGAAGGCAAGGAGGTGCGCTTCGGCGTGTCCCTGTCGGCCCTGTTCACGGTGATCACCACCGCCGCCTCGTGCGGCGCGGTGAACGCCATGATCGACAGTTTCATGCCGCTGGGCGGCATGATCCCGCTGATCAACATGCTGCTGGGCGAGATCATCATCGGCGGCGTCGGCGCGGGCCTCTACGGCATGCTGCTGTTCGCCATCCTGGCGATCTTCCTGGCCGGCCTGATGGTCGGCCGCACGCCCGAGTATGTCGGCAAGAAGATCGAGGCGCGCGAGGTGAAGTTCACCATGCTGGCCATCCTCTGCGTCCCGCTGGCGGTGCTGGGCTTCACGGCGCTGGCCGCCGTCGTGCCGGCCGGCCTGGCCGGTCCGGCCAATGCGGGCCCGCACGGCTTCAGCGAGATCTTCTATGCCTATACGTCGGCGGCGGCGAACAACGGCAGCGCCTTCGGCGGCCTGACCGCCAACACCGTCTTCTACAACGGCACGCTCGCCGTCGCGATGATGGTCGGCCGCTTCGCCATCATCATTCCGATGCTCGCGGTCGCGGGGTCGCTCGCGTCCAAGCGCAAGGCCGCGATCTCGGCCGGTACCTTCCCGACCCATGGCGGTCTGTTCGTCGGCCTGCTGGTCGGCGCCGTGCTGATCGTGGGCGGTCTTACCTTCCTGCCGGCCCTGGCCCTTGGCCCCATCGCAGAGCATTTCGCTCTGCTGGCCGGCTCGCTGTTCTAACGAGGCGTCATCATGAGTAAACGTGACAAGTCGCAGTCGCTCCTCGACCCCGCGATCCTGAAACCGGCCCTGCTGGACAGCTTCGCCAAGCTCGACCCGCGAGAGCTGGTGAAGAACCCGGTGATGTTCACCGTCGAAATGGTGGCGCTGGCCGCCACCGTCCTCACCGTGCGCGACGTCGCGACCGGCGTGGCCGGGAGCGGCTTCCAGATCCAGATCGTGGTCTGGCTGTGGATCACCGTCCTGTTCGCCACCTTCGCCGAGGCGGTCGCGGAAGGCCGCGGCAAGGCGCAGGCCGACACGCTGCGCCGCATGCGCAGCGAGACCATGGCCAAGGTGCTGCTGGGCGTCGGCGACACGTTCGAGCCGCGGCGCGCGCATACCTTGAAGGTCGGTGAGAAGGTGCTGGTCGAAGCCGGCGACCTGGTGCCGGGCGACGGCGAGATCATCGAAGGCGTGGCGACGATCGACGAATCGGCCATCACCGGCGAGTCCGCGCCGGTAATTCGCGAAGCCGGCGGCGACCGCTCGGCCGTCACCGGCGGCACGCGCGTTCTGTCCGACCGGATCAAGGTCCGCATTACCGCGGAAGAGGGATCGAGCTTCCTCGATCGCATGATCGCCCTGGTCGAAGGCGCCGCGCGCCAGAAGACTCCCAACGAGCTGGCGCTCAGCGTCCTGCTGGCCGGTCTCACGTTGATCTTCGTGCTGGCGGTCGTGACCATCCCGAGCTTCGCCACCTATGCCGGCGGCGCGGTCTCCGTCGTCGTGCTGATCGCGCTGTTCGTCACCTTGATCCCGACGACCATCGGCGCCTTGCTGTCGGCCATCGGCATCGCCGGCATGAACCGGCTGGTGCGCTTCAACGTGCTGGCGACCTCCGGCCGTGCCGTCGAGGCGGCGGGCGACGTCGACACGCTGCTGCTCGACAAGACCGGCACCATCACGCTCGGCAACCGCCACGCCACGCAGTTCATCCCGGTGACCGGCGTCACCGAGGACGAGGTGGCGCGGGTGGCGCAGCTGGCCAGCCTGGCCGACGAGACCCCGGAAGGCCGCTCGATCGTCGTGCTGGCCAAGGAGAAATACGGTCTGCGCGGCGTCGACGTGGCCGAGCTGCACGGCCAGTTCGTGCCCTTCACGGCGCAGACCCGCATGAGCGGCGTCGACCATGAAGGCGCGGTCATCCGCAAGGGCGCCGTCGATTCCGTGATCGAGCATGCGCGCTCGCTCGGCATCACGCCGCCGGTCGAGGAGGTGAACCGAATCGCCACGACCATCGCCAAGGAGGGCGGCACGCCGCTCGGCGTGTCGCGCAACGGCCGCATCCTGGGCGTCGTCTACCTGAAGGACATCGTGAAGGGCGGCATCCGCGAGCGCTTCGCCGAGTTGCGCGCCATGGGCATCCGCACCGTGATGATCACCGGCGACAATCCGCAGACGGCGGCCGCGATCGCAGCCGAAGCCGGCGTCGACGATTTCCTCGCGCAGGCCACGCCCGAGGCCAAGCTGCGCCTGATCCGCGAGGAGCAGGCCAAGGGCAAGCTGGTGGCGATGTGCGGCGACGGCACCAACGATGCGCCGGCGCTCGCCCAGGCCGATGTCGGCGTCGCCATGCAGACCGGCACCAACGCCGCGCGCGAGGCCGGCAACATGGTCGACCTCGACAGCGACCCGACCAAGCTCATCGAGATCGTGGCCATCGGCAAGCAGCTGCTGATGACGCGCGGCGCGCTCACCACCTTCTCGATCGCCAACGACGTGGCGAAGTACTTCGCCATCATCCCGGCGATGTTCATCGCCTTCTACCCGCAGCTCGGCGTGTTGAACGTCATGGGACTGGCGACGCCGCAGAGCGCCATTCTCTCGGCGATCATCTTCAATGCGCTGATCATCGTGGCGCTGATCCCGCTGGCGCTGCGCGGCGTGCAGTACCGCCCGAGCGGCGCCGCCGCACTGCTGCGGCGCAATCTGCTGATCTATGGCATCGGCGGCCTGGTCGTCCCCTTCGTCGGCATCAAGCTGATCGACGTCGTGGTCGCGGCCACCGGCCTCGCCTGAGGCGAGCTTGTCAGATGCATTTGCCCACCCTTCGAGACGCGGTCCTTCGGACCGCTCCTCAGGGTGAGGTGGTTTGTAGTGTCAGAGAAAACCTCATCCTGAGGAGGCCGCGAAGCGGCCGTCTCGAAGGATGGGCCAGGAGAAGAACATGCTTCGTCATTTCCGTGCTTCGCTCGTCATGCTGGTCCTCATGACCGTCCTGCTGGGCATCGCCTATCCGCTCGCCATGGTGGGTGTTGCCGGTGCGGCCTTTCCGGGCCAGGCCGGCGGCTCGCTCGTCCAGAAGGACGGCAAGATCGTGGGCTCGAACCTGATCGGCCAGTCCTTCACCGGCGAGACCTATTTCCACGGCCGACCCTCGGCGACGACCGATACCGATCCCGCCGATTCGACCAAGACCGTTGCGGCGCCCTACAACGCGGCCAACTCGGCCGGCTCGAACCTCGGCCCGACCTCCAAGGCGCTGATCGAGCGCGTCAAGGAAGACGCCGACAAACTCGGCAAGGGCGTGCCGGTGGATCTGGTCACCACTTCGGGCAGCGGCCTCGATCCGCACCTCTCGCCCGAGGCGGCCGCCTGGCAGGTGGCGCGCGTCGCCAAGGCGCGGGGCCTGCCGGAAGCCCAGGTGCAGGCGCTGGTGGCGCAGCAGACCGAGGGCCGCATGTACGGGCTGCTGGGGGAGCCGCGGGTCAACGTGCTGCAGCTCAACCTCGCCCTCGACGCGCTGCCCAAGCGGTGACATTGATTCGGCTGCATGGCCAACGCCGTTGACGATCTGCGGCCCTCGCCCGACGCGCTCCTGAAGGCGGCGGAGAAGGAGTCGCGCGGCAAGCACAAGATCTTCCTCGGCGCCGCCCCCGGCGTCGGCAAGACCTGGGAGATGCTGTCGGCTGCCCATCGCCGCCTGCGCGAGGGTTGCGACGTGGTGGTCGGCGTCGTCGAGACGCATGGCCGGGCGGAGACCGAGGCGCAGCTCAAGGGGCTCGAGATCCTGCCGCGCCGCTCCGTCGACTATCGCGGCCGCACCATCGGGGAGATGGATCTCGACGCCATCCTGAAGCGACGGCCGGCCCTGGTCCTGGTCGACGAGCTCGCCCACACCAATGCCGAAGGCAGCCGGCACCCCAAGCGCTACCTCGACGTCGAGGAGCTGCTGGCGGCCGGCATCGATGTCTATTCGACCCTGAACGTCCAGCATATCGAGAGCCTGAACGACGTGGTGGCCCGCATCACGCGCATCCGCGTGCGCGAGACGGTGCCGGACCATGTCGTCGATGCCGCCGACGAGGTCGAGCTGATCGACCTGACGCCGGCCGACCTGATCGCGCGCCTGGCCGAGGGCAAGGTCTATGTCCGCGATCAGGCGCAGCGCGCGCTGCGCCACTATTTCTCGCCCGGCAACCTGACGGCGCTGCGCGAACTGGCGCTGCGTCGCACCGCGTTGCGCGTCGACGAGCAGATGCGCAGCTACATGCGCGAACATGCCATCGCCGGCCCCTGGGCGGCGGGCGAGCGGGTGATCGTCTGCCTCGATCCGGGGCCGGGGGCTGCCAACGCCGTGCGGGCGGCGAAGCGTAGCGCCGATGCGCTGGATGCCGAGTTGATCGCGCTCTATGTCGAGACCGACCGTCACGCCACGCTCTCGGAAGCCGAACATGCGCGCCTCGCCGAGGCCCAGCGTCTGGCGGCCCGGCTGGGGGCCGAGATCGTCACCTTGCCCGGCCGGTCGGTCGTCGAGGAGATCGTGGCCTTCGCGCGCTCGCGCAATGCCACGCGCGTGGTGGTCGGCAAGTCGCGACGCTCGCGCTGGTTCGAGTTGCGCCACGGCTCGGTGGTCGACGAGCTGATACGCTCGGGGTCGGGCCTTGCCGTCGAGGTGGCGCCCTCGGCCGATGGTGAGCAGAAGGCCGGCCCGCGCGATTGGCTGCGCGACGTGCCGCTGACCCCAGGACCCTATCTCGAGGGCAGCCTGGCGACCGCCGTGGCGACCGTCGCCGGCGTGCTGATCGATCGCCTGATCGTGCTGCCCAACATCTCGCTGGTCTACGTGCTGCCGGTGCTGTTTTCCGCCGCACGCCACGGGTTGGTGCCGTCGCTCTGGGTGTCGGCGCTGAGCGTGGCCTGTTTCAACTTCTTCTTCCTGCCGCCGCTCTACCAGTTCACGATCGCCGACCCGGCGAACGTGATGGCGCTCTTCCTGTTCGTCGTCGTGGCGGTGATCGCGAGCGCGCTGGCGGCCCGGACGCGCACGCAGACGGAGTCGGCGCGCCGCGAAGCGCGCACCACCGCCGGGCTCTACGCCTTCAGCCGCAAGATCGCGGGTGTCGTCGAACTGTACGATCTCCTCTGGATCGTGGTTTCGCACCTCGCTCGCCTGCTGCAGGCCGAGATCGTGGTGCTGATGCCGGAGGAGGGCCAGCTCACCACCCGCGCCGCCTTCCCCCCCGACGGGGCGCTGAGCGACGCCGATCTCGCGGCGGCGCGTTGGTCCTGGGATGCCGACCGGCCGGCGGGCCGCGGCACCGACACCTTGCCGGGCGGGCGCTGGCTGTTCGTGCCCATCCGCACCAGCCGTTCGGCGATTGCCGTGATCGGCGTGCTGCCGAACAAGGAGGGCCACGAACTCTCATCCGGCGAACGCCGCCTGCTCGAGGCTGTCGGCAACCAGGCGGCCGTCGCGATCGAGCGCGTGACGCTGGCCGGGGACATCGACCAGGCGCGGCTGGGAGCCGAGCGCGAGCGGCTGCGCTCGGCGATGCTCACCTCGGTCTCGCACGATCTGCGCACACCGCTGGCTTCGATCATCGGATCCCTGTCGAGCCTGCGCAGCTTCGGGCAGCGTTACGATGCGGCAGCGCGCGAGGAGCTGCTGGCGACGGCGCAAGGCGAGGCCGAGCGGCTCGACCGGTTCGTCGGCAATCTGCTCGACATGACGCGCCTCGATGCTGGCGCCATCGTTCCCAAGCGGGAGGCCGTCGAAGTGGGCGACCTGATCTCGACCGCGCTGCGCCGCGCCGCGCCGCTGTTGGCCGGCCACGAGGTCGCCAGCACCGTGCCGCCGGCGCTGCCTTCCTTGCCGCTCGACTTCGTGCTGGCCGAGCAGGCCCTGTTCAACCTGCTCGACAATGCCGCCAAGTACTCCCCGCCCGGCGGCCATCTCTCGGTGGAGGCAAGGCTCGCCGGATCGAGGGTCGAGATCATCGTGCGCGACGAGGGGCCGGGTATCGCCGAGGCCGACCTCGAACGCATCTTCGAGAAGTTCTATCGTGCCGAGTCGGGAGATCGGCGCCGTGCCGGCACGGGACTGGGGCTTGCCATCGCCCGCGGTTTGGTCGAAGCCATGGGCGGCACGCTCACGGCGCGCAATCGAAATGATCGAAACGAGCCCGGCGGGGCGGAATTCGTGATGGAATTTCCGGTTTCTCAAAATGACGGCTGACGGCGCCACCATCCTGATCGTCGAGGACGAGCCGCCGATCCGTCGGCTGCTGCGCACGACACTGGTGGCGCACGACTACCGCATCCTCGAAGCCGGAACGGGCGCCGAGGCCCTGCAGGCGATGCGGCATCACCGGCCGGATCTGGTGCTGCTCGATCTCGGCCTGCCCGATCGCGACGGGCTCGAGCTGATCGCCGACATCCGCAGGCTGGCGCCGGTGCCCATCGTCGTATTGTCGGGCCGCGGCGACGAGTCGGCCAAGGTGGCCGCCCTCGATTCCGGCGCCGACGATTACGTAACCAAGCCGTTCGGCGCGGAGGAGTTGATGGCACGCCTGCGCGCGGCGTTGCGTCACCGGCTGCAGCAGCAGGGGGCCGATCGCGGCTTTGCGAGCGGCACGCTGAAGGTCGATCTGGTGCGCCGGCTGGTCGAGCGGGACGGCGAGGCGGTGAAGCTGTCGCCCAAGGAATACGACATCCTCGAACAGCTCGCGATCCATGCCGGCAAGGTGCTGACCCATCGTCACCTGCTGCGCGAAGTGTGGCGCGACGAGGCGGTCGATCCGCAGTACCTGCGAGTCTATATCCGCCAGCTTCGCCAGAAGATCGAGACCGATCCGGCCTCGCCGCAACACGTGCTCACCGAGCCTGGGGTCGGCTACCGGTTGGTCTGAAGACGAGCCGGCCCGCCGTGTGATCGAACGAAACCACGTCGAGACCCGCGCTGGCCGCGCGGTCGCGGACGGTGGCAAGTCCCGTGCGGCAGGCGCACTCCGTGCCTTCGACGATCACGCGACCGCTTGCTCCGGTGCGGCGGCGCGCGGCCTGCAGCGCCTCGCAGAGTTCGTCCTCGCTGGCGACGTCGACGATCCAGGCGAGGTCGGCGGCTTCGCCATCCGGTGCGACCGTGTCCGGACGCAGGCTCCGGACGCATTCGCAGCCGCGCCGCATGAGAGCCAGAAGGAGCGGCAGTGTGTGATGGCCGATGACGGCGACGCTCGCCGTGGGCGGCAGGTGTGCGACCGCCATGATCTGATCGACGAGAGCTTCCGACGGGTCGTCGGGAGCGGAAGACGGGATGTCGAGCATATGAATTCCTCCGGGACGCCTCCGATATGGCGGAGGGACCCGTAGGAATTCGAGAGGGCCGGACGGCGGCCGGCATAGCCCCGGCATATAGACGGGACCGTCCGCGGCGGGACTACTTCGCGACCTTGGCGCCCGTCGCGACGTTGATCACGGAGCCGTCTTCCAGGCTCAGGCGATAGATCTCGCGCAGGACGTTGCCGGCGAAGCCCAGCTCCACGATCGACACCGTCTTGAATGCGGTGGGGATGCCGTCGGGCAGGATCTGGTTGAACTCGGCCGCCGTCTGGTTGAAGGCCGCCTGGATCTCGGGCGTGAACTTCGCCATCGAGTAGACCAGCGTGTTGTGCGGATTGTGCGGGCGCAATTCCTTGCCGTCCTTGACGGTATTGAGGCCGCTCACGCCGACCGTCTGCACCAGTTCCTTGGCGGCGTCGCCCATCACGCCATAGACCGGGCCGGTGACTCGCGGCAGCGGACCGTCGCGCAGCGGCGTCAGCGCGGTCGTGGCGATGGTGTTGAAGGCCATCATCGCTTCGAAGCTCGCGCCTTCCTTCACGATGCCGAGGTCGAGCCACCAGGGATGGCCGGCGCCCTTGGCGGCTTCGGTCGTATAGAAGGTCTTGAGCGTGACGTTGAGGACCGGCGGCAGCTTCGGCACTGCCTTCAGCATCTTCTCCGGCGTCGTCGGATCGGCGCTGTGGATGTGCAGCACCGTGACGTGCGGGATGTTGAAACGCAGCGCCTCGTCGATGAGGTTGGCGTTCAGCAGCTTCTCGCGCAGCAGCCCGCCGATCGTGAGGGACAGGAGATCGTTCACGTCCTTCGGCAGCGTGTAGACCAGCCCGAAAGTACGCTTGTGCTCGCGAAAGGCCGGGGAGGCGAGCGAGCTGTTGTCGATCGCCCCCTGGGCCAGGGCGGGTTGAGCGGCCAGCAGGGCGGAGCCCGTCAGGACAAGGGCGGTCAGCCCGCCGGCAATCTTGATCTTCATCGTTTTTCCCCAAGTTACGCAGACGCACACTAAGTGCAATTTGCGTGCCTGCTGACAAGGGGAATTCAGAAAGCGCACTCCGCGCGCATGGCCGGGGAGATCGGATCGGCCGGCATGTTGAGCTTGCAATGATAGTCGAAGGCCGCCCGGTAGGGCGCGGCGATGCGGGCCTTGGCCTGGATCGGCAGGACGAAGCGCGATCCGCGGCGGTCGATCTGCTGGCGGCCGTAGCCGATGTTGGTGCCGTCGGGGAAATAGGCGTCGAAGAAGGAGTGCCCGGCCGTCGACGTGAATTCGACGGTCAGCACGGCCCCGTCGAGACAGTCGAAGCGCGGCCCGCTCTTCAGCACGCCGGTTTCGGTGTTCTTTCCGGCCGGGCCGGAAACGGTCCAGTTCGAGGTCGAGCCCGTCTTCGAGGTCTCGGCCTTCAGCACGCCGCAGGTCAGATTGCTCGGCGGAGGCGGGCTTGCGGGCTTACCTGCGGTTTGCGCGTGCGCAGGTCCGGCAAGCAACACCGCCGTCACCGGCAGCAATAGGTTCAACTTCATTTGGGAAGACCGTCCAGCGCCTTCTTTGCATCGGCATCGTTCTGGGCCGCTGCCTGTTGCAGCCAGACCTTGGCCTTTGTCGCATCGGCGGTAAGCCCCGCACCACCCTTGGCCAGCAGGAGGCCGAGCTTGCGCTGGGCTTCTGCAAGACCGGCCAGTGCGGCGCGCTCGTACCAGTCCGCCGCCTGCACGCCGTCATGCGGGAAGCCCGCCTTGGCCGGACTCATCGGGTCGTAGAAGGATGCAAGCTCGAGCTGGGCGGCGGCGTTGCCCTGTTCGGCGGCCTGACGGAACACCAGGAAGGCCGATGCAAAGTCGTCTGCCTTGGCAAAGTCCCGCGCCTTGGCCAGCATCGCCTCAGGCGTGGGCTTGGTCGCGAGATATTCGGCGACCGTCTCGCGCACCGACTTCGAGGGAGGTTGCGGGGCCGGCGGTTGCAGGGGCGTCGGTGTGGGCGGCGTTGCGGCGACGACGACGGGCTCCGGCGGATGGAGGTGATTGGTCCAGTAGTAATAGCCACCGCCCACCGCGAGCAGGATCGCGACGGCGGCGATCATCCAGCCGGTCGCACTCGAGCGCTTCGGGAGATCGGCCAGCGGGTCGCGCGCGGCCCTCAGTTCGGGGCGAGGCGGCGGTGGCGGCGGCGGTTCGGGTGCCACCTCCAGGGGCGGCGGCAGGTCCGGTTCGGGCTCCGGCGGCGGCGGCTGCCGGCGACGCAGCCGCACCGTGTCGTCGTAGGCGCCCGAGGCGCCGGCGGCGCCGGACGTCAGCATCGTGGGCCAGGCCACGACGGTCGTGCCGACGACGCCGATGTCGGGCTCGCGCACGCGCAGCCGGACGGTCGCGATTCCCGCCAGCCGGTCGCAGATCTCGGGACCGAGATGGAATTCCAGGGTCTCGCCGTTGCGCCTCACCTCGTCGGGCATCAGCCAGGTCTCGGTGCGCCGCCAGCCATCGTCGGCCAGGTGCGTATCCGGCCCCTGCTGGCGCTGGATCGAGAGGGTGAGGCCGTCGGGCGCGGCGTCGAGTTCGCTCACGCGCAACAGCGCGTGGCCGGGTTCCGGCATCGGGGTGATGGTCGCGCGAACGGGCATCGAGATGCTCTACGCCGCCACGGTGCGCAGGATGGCGCCCAGCCGGTCGTTCTGCTCCGGCGTGATCTCGCGTCCGCCTTCGTAACCGACATTGTCCATCGCGAGCTGCAGGAAGGCGCTCATCCAGTCCTTGCAGTAGTCGGCATAGATCGGCGCCGGGTTCTCGCTGAGCTGCGGGATTCCGTCGATCGTGATCGTCGGCTGCTCGAACACGCGGCGCACCGGCGCGTTCGGCGGCAGGCCGGGCCGCTGGTCGAGCGGCAGCTTGTCGAAGCCCAGAGCGCTCACATAGCCGTTGAGCGCCGAGGAGGCGGTGCGCACCTGGCGCTCGGCGATCTCCTCCCACTTGGCGTTGGCGGCATTCTCCAGCTCGCGCACTTCGTGGGAGAGCTGGTCGATCAGCTTGAGACGATGGGCGCCCACGATCAGCTCGTCGATCAGCCAGCCGAGATGCTGGCGGTCGACGCCGAAATGCGAGAGCGCCTTCTCGTCGGCGCCGACGCGGCGCATGTTCTCGAGCCAGTATTCGGCGGCCTCGCGGGCGAAGCGCTCCGCGCGATCCTCGATCACCCCGGAAGGCGGCGGCGCGCGACCGGGCTCCTCGCCGAACACATCGGCAAAGATGGCGCCGATGTCGACCGCGGCGCCGGTCGACTGCGCGGCGGCGGCCGGGTTCTTGCCGTTCTTGCCCGTACCCTCGTCGGACGGCCGTGCCGTGGCGATGCGGAAGTAGATCTCGCGCAAGGCCGTGTCGGCGACCTGAAGGGCGCCGACGAGTTCGCCGAAGAGCTGCTGCTGGATGACGTTCGCCAGGCCGCGCAGCACCGTGCGGACGAGGTCGCGCTTCTTGGCTCGCGCGTCGCCGTCGGAGGCGCTGTGGAAGCCCGCGAGACGGTCGACCAGCCGGCGCAGCTGGATCTCGAGCTGTCCGCGCACCTGGGCGCGTTTGATCGCGGGGTCGCACACCGGGATCAGACTCTTCACCAGGTGCGCCACACCGCCGTCGTTGGCACGGAATGCCTCGTCCCAGGCGAGCGCAGGGTCGGCGAAGTGGCGGCGCACATCCTCGTTCTCGACGAAATGGCGACGCAGCTCGCCCGCACGCTGGGCGAAGGAATCGGCGATGCCGATCTCGCGGCCGCCGTCATAGTCCATCAGCCGCTCGTCGATGACGGTCGGATTGCGCAGCCAGAAGCTGTTGTCGAACGGCTTGCCGTTCCAGTTGAGCGGCCACTCGCCGCGGAAGTTGTTGACCAGGGAGTTGCCGAGGCGCGCGCTCCAGCGCAGGCGGCGCGATTCCTCGGTCTCGCCGGCCTTCTGCTCGAACTCGCGGTCCATCTTGGTCAGCACGAGGAACAGCGCGTTCTTCTGCTTGGCGCGGTCCGCCGGCGTGGCGCCGATCGTCTGGTCGATCCACGCCGTCATCATGTCGGAGAGGTCGCGGACCTCCTGATTGCCGTCGGGGATGCACAGCAGGATGGCGCTGAGCTCGCGCTCGGCCGAATAGCGCTGGAAGAGATAGGCGACCTTGCCGCGCAGCAACAGTTCGCGCAGCGGGTTGGCGCCCTCGGCGACGCCCTTGGTCTTGGCGACGTCGTCCAGGTTGGCGAGCTTCAGCCGCGACCGCGCACCCGGGAAATCGAGCAGGTCGGTATGATCGAAGAAGTCCCACGGCTTCTCGTCGATCGCCACGTTCAGCTCGGCGGTGAGCGCGCAGACCAGCGAACGCGGCAGGCGGGCGTCGGGCGAGGACCGGCCGTCGGCCTGCTTCGGTCGCACCAGCAGCGGATCGTCGGCATCGGTGCCCAGGCGATCGAGCGTCAGCACGTCGACGATGCTCTTCTCGCGCGGGATCAGCGCGTCCATGCCGAGCAGCGCTTCGGGCGCATGGCCGAGCTTCTGCAGGCCGTCATAAAGCGTGAGGTAGAGGTCGGTGAAGGGCTGGAAGTCGTACCACAGCACCGACCACAGCCGGGCGCGGTCGGGGCCCGACAGGCGCGGCGCGAGATCAATCGCCTCGCGCCAGTAGTCGGTCCGCAGCTCGGCGGTGACGCCGGCGAAGAAGGTGTCGAAATACTCGATCAGGTCGAGCACGTCGTCGGAATCGAGATCGCCGACCGGCTGCGGCTGCGCCTTGGCGCGCAGTTCCGACAGGCGCTTGCGGATCGCCGCGCCGTCGGGACCGACGAACTCGGCCTTCTGATGATCGAAGTCGAGCAGGAAGGAGTTGCCCAGGATCTTCACGATGTCGGTCTGCGTGAGCAGCCGCACCCTCACCGGGAACTCGGGCGAGCCGTCGCTGAGGCCGAGGCCGAAGCGCGTGACCAGGCCGGTCGACTCGCGATTGCCCGGCGGGTTGATCTCGCGCAGGAAGTCGTAGGTCTTGTCCGCGAAGCGCGCCTGAAGCGGACGGCCGTCGCGGCTCGCCAGGATCGACACGAGATACGACTTGCCGGCCTGGCTGGGACCGAACACGCCCACGCACATGCGGCGACGCGCGGCGCGCGCCAGCTTGCGGCTCTGGTTGCGAACCTTCTGCAGCTCGCTCACCAGCGACGGCGCCTGTTGTGCCACCGTCGGCGACTGTTCCGACGCGCTCCTGAGCCACGCCACGCCCTCGTTCGCGGCGACGGCCAGCGCCTCGCAGTCCTGGGCCAGCTTGAGATCGACTGTGTCCATGTCCTCTAACCGGTCTTGAGCATGCCCGTGTCGAGCCAGTAGCCCTCACGGCGCGGCAATGTCTGAAGGCGGAGCGTCAGGCGGTCGAGTGCGACGGCACGTCCGTCGCGGTTCGTCACCTGGCGCAGGCGGAAACGTTCGACATCCCCCGAGTCCTTGTCTTTGGGCTTCACCCTGGCGAGCGCGATCCGGAACGGCGTCTCGCGCGCATGGCGCTCGGCATATTCAGGCTTCGCGAACTCCAGCGCGTAGAGCCGCGCCGCCGGCCAGCGCACCAGGTCGAGCTGTCGCGCGCCCAGCCACATGGGCCCGCGAAACTCGAAGGCGACTTCCGGCAGTTCGAACTCGCGATTGTCGAGATCGACGTCGCGATAGATGAGATCTTCCTTCTGCAGGCGGCCGCCGCCATCGAGCTTGCCGATGAACCGGGCGATGCTCTTGGAACGCAGGAGGTCGGAGCGGAAGGAGAAATCCGGAAGCTGCGACTGCGCCAGCGCCGCGATCATCGCGCCGACCGCAACCGTGGTCTTGGGATCCTCGACCCGCAGGCGCGCGTCGCGGAACGGATACCAGGCACCGACGCGATACTCGTGCAGCGAGATCACGCGCTCCGGCGGCAGCGGCAGAAGCTCCATCACCAAAGCGCGGATGCCGGGCAGGCGCGAGGGCCGGCCCGACAGCAGCAGCACGTCGCAATCGTAGGCGTGGACGATCTCGGCGAGCGGCGCCAGCACGCGGCCCATCTCCGCCCGGACCGTCTTGTCGAGGCCCGGCAGGTCGACCGGGAAGATCACTTCGCGCAGATCGAAGTTCTGGGCGCCGCGCTTGCGCGCCGCCTCGTTCACGAAGGTGACGACTTCCTCGGACGGCCTTGCGCCCCCCGGAAAGAAGGTTTCGTAGGCGCGCGGCTCGGCCGCGACCACACCCGACGTCGGATCGTAGGTTTCGGCCGCGCGCAGGAACTCGAGCGCGAGCGGATGGGCGATCTGCAGCGCGAACTGCTGGCGCAGGTTGCGCTGGATCACGTCCTCGCCACCGCGGTCGCCGCCCACCAGCTCGGCCATCAGGTCGCCGGGATTGCCGATGCCGGCGGCACGCAAGGCCGCCTCGATCGGCGGCAGGACATGACCCTGGACCACGCGCAGCAGGATGTCGTCGCCGGCGACGTTGAAGCCCTCGCGGAACTTCTGCTCCGGCAACAGCGTGACGGAGGTGCCGGCACCTTCCAAGCGGTAGGAGTTGATGATCAGGTCGGTCGTGCCGCCGCCCACGTCGATGCTCGCGATGTTGAGCACGTCCTCGGGCGGCTTGCCGCGCGGCTTGCGCGTGATTTGGAAGAAGCGCCGCGCGTCGCCGCCGAAATTGCGCGCGACCTCGGTGTAGAGATAGACGAGCTGCGTGCAGCTCGCTTCGTCCCAATCGGTGAGCACGCGCGGCGCCGGCGCCGCCGGATCGTCGAGCTTCCAGCCCATCATCATCCAGACGAGGTCACGCGCGGCTTCGGCGCGCTTGCGGAAGATCAGGCGTTCGGCCAGCGGCATGCCGGTCGGCAGGGTGAGCACGATGCGGCGCAGGCGGCGCGGCGTCTCGGCATGGGCGCGCCGGCCGCGTTGCTGCGGCGAATTCATCAGCATCAGTGCCTGCAGCAGAACCTCGGTCAGCACGAAGGTCATCACCGAGGAGCGCGAATACAGCGGCTCGAACACCGGCAGGTGGTCGGCCGAATCGGCGTCGGGATCGACCAGGTGCAACGGCTCGCCCTTCTGGTTCACCAGTTGGGCCATCGGCCCGGCGGCGGCCGGCATGGGCGTCTGGTCCTGCGCATAGGCCACGTTGAAGCGCCATTCGCGGGTCTGCGGCTCCTCGTCCCACAGATAGCGCTTGGGGCTCGACATCCCGGTGTTGCCCTCGGTGCCGCGACGGCGCGCGGCCAGCCGCGTCGCCTCGGGACCGACCCGCGTCATGGTCGGCCAGACGAAGGCATCGGCGCGACCGCCGAGACGCGAGAGATGGTTCTTGCCGAACCAGGCCTGCGCGAACTCGACGCGCGATTCGAAGGGGCGCGTATGGACGACCTCGGGATGCGAGAGGTCGCGCAGCGCGAGCTCGTAGGAATCGTTCAGGTTGACGCCCAGTTCGCCCGCCGCCTCGATCAAGAGGCCGCAGGTCCGGGAGTTGCCGACGTCGAGCACGAGATCCACTTCGATCGCGCCGCGGCCCGGCCGTTCGGCATCGCCCACCAGCTTGACCGGCGGAAAGTGCGCCGCGGCGGCGAGCAGGCCGAGGAAGGCGAGATAGCGCGCGGTTGCCTCTTGCGGCTTCTGCTTGATGTCGCTCTCGATCTCTTCCGCGGTCGCGCGCGGATGCAATTCATGGAACAGCTCGTCGAGCCACTGCACCATCCAGCCCTGGCGCAGCAGCCAGTGGTTGGCGCGCTGCTGCGGCGCCAGCGCGAACAACGCGCCGGCGGTCACGTCCTTGGGCGAGGGGGCGAGATAGGCGCGGCCCTCGGCTTCGGCGATCAGGCCGGTGTCGAAGGCCAGCACCGCGCGATAGCGGTTGCCCTGCTCGTCGCGATAGCCCGAGCCGTAGCGCGCCTCGAGATCGACCACGCGCACGCGCGCCCAGTCGGCCGGGCCCTCGCGGAACTGGCTGTTGGGCCGCACCTGGAGGAACGGGACCGGCACCCACTTGTCGAGAAAGGGCGCGAGCGCATCCTTGGCGGTGATGACGAGGTTCGGATCGGCGGCGCGACGGCGCCCGTTCTCCACCACCTCGTACTGGCCGCGGCCCTCGTCGAAATCGAGTTGCACCAGATCGTCGACCGCGTTCGTGGCCGCGGCGTCATGGAAACCCCATTCGCGCACCTTGAGGCGCACGGGATCGAAGCCGAAGTCGAGGAACTGGATGCCGGAGCGGGCAATCAGCGTCGTCGGGCTGGGATAGCTCGGCAGGCGGGCGAGGTCGCTCATGTCAATCCAGTACGGCCATCATCATGCACATGTATGTAGGGTCTCAGCGCCCGATCTGCACCTTGTAGCTGCGCGGGTCGCCGGGCTGGCTGCCTTTGCATTGTGCCGCGCCGTCGGCGCCGATCTCGCAGTTCACGGTGTTGCGGGCGTAGGTCTTGCCGTCGCTGCAGCGCGGGTTGCTCTTTTCCTCGATCACCAGCTTGGTGCCGTCCCAGCGCGCCTCGGCGGGCGCCTCGCAGGTGGCGCCGTTCTTCTGGGTGAACGACACCTTGCCCTTGCCCTTGTCGTCGAGCGTGTAGGAGGGACGCAGATCCTTTTCGCCGCTCGCGGTCGCAAGGCCGGTGCGCGAACGCCAGTCGCCCTTCAGGAAGGCAAGGTCCTGCTTCTGCTTGGCCTCGGGCGGCACGACCATCGGCTTGGGCTCGTCCTTCTTGGTGTTGGCGGCCTCGTTCTTCGGATCGTTGGGCGCCGCGGCGTTCTTGTCCTTGTTCTGCTCGTCGGGTCCCTTCGCGTCGGCCCCCTTGGGCTCCGGCTTGTTCGGATCCTTGGCGTCGTGGGCCGGATCGTTGGCGGCCATGGCGGGATCGGGCCCGGCGCCGCGCTCGATCGGCAGTCCGCCGGCCGACCCGGCGATCACACCGCCCGGTCCGAGGACGCCGGCGGCGCAATCGCCGCCGCGGCGTGACAGCTCGTCGGTGAGGCGCGCCAGTTCGAGACGCAGATCTTCGTTGTCCTGCACCAGGGTCGCGACGCGGACCTGCTGCAGCTCCGTGGGCTGGCGAACGGCAAATCCCAGCGCCTCTTCGCGCGCCTTGGCCTCGATATAGGGTTCGATGCGCGGCAGATAGGGCCGCACCAGCCAGGCGAGCAACGCCAGGATCAGCATCAGCACGACGCCCAGCAGCAGCCACTGCCACCAGACGGTCCGTGGGCCTGCGACGGTGGCAATCGCCGGGGCCGAGGCCATCACCGCCTCCGGCCGTCCGGACGAAACGGCGGCGGCGCGGGCCGTGGCCGTTGCCGCCATCATGGGAGGCGGGCTCGCCAGGAATACGCCCGGCAGGGCCGCATCGGCGGTAAATCCCCAGAAGGTCATCACCGGGCGTCCGTTGACGACGTAGAGCGTTTCCTCGCCCGGCGCGGTGAGGGCGTGACGCAGCAGGCGCGCGAAATTGCGCTCGGCGTTCGAGCGCTCCATCGCTTCCATCTGGGTCGCGAGGCCGGCGATCTCGCCGTGCAGCCGCTGCACCTCGTCGAGAATCTGGCGGCGCTCGGCCTCGCCGAGATCGCTGAGGCGCTTCACCTCTCCGTCGAACGGCGCGTACCAGTCGATGGTGCGACCGCTCGGCTCGGCCTCAGGCAATGCCAGGAGATCGGCATGCTCGCGCGACAGGCGCGCGGCGATGGCGGCACGCAGCTGTCCCGCCGCGCGCCAGACCGGATCGCCGGCGAGCCCGAGCGCGCGATAGCGTTGCAGCGGCTCACGGGCGAGGAGAGGACCTGCGGCCATCTCAGCTCCTCACCGTCTGCTGCCGCGCGGGCAGGAAATGGCATAGTTCCAGCGCGTACCCCATTGCTCACCCGTTACGATCACATCGACGGAATAATCCCCGGCCACCGGATTCCAATCGAACCCGAAGCCGCCGCGGCCGCTGCGCGGGCCACCGGTTCCGGCGATGTTCTGACCACGATACATGACCTTGATGTCGTCGGGCCGCACGAAGAGCTGGTAGTTCAGCGCGACGAAGCCCGGCTTGTCGCCCAGATAATGTTTATTGCGTGTTACGCCCTCGCCGCCGGAATCACCCGACCAGTCGCAGGGCAGCTGGCCCGGCGGCGGCCGATTGACCGGCGGGGCGGAGGCCTGCTGCGGCGGCTGAGGCTTGGGAGCGGGCGGCGGCGGCTTCGGCGGCTCGACCTTGGCCACGGGCGGCGGCGCCGGCGGCGGCTTGGGCGGCTCGATCGGCTTGCACTGTTCCAGCTTGTCCTTGAGCTGGGCTTCGAGCGAGGCCAGTTCGGCCTTGAGCTTGCCTTCCTCGTCGGCGGCCGATTCGAGAGCGGCTTTCAGCAGCGGCGTCGGATCGGGCGGCGCTTCGGGAGCCGGCGGCGCCGGCGTCTCGAACGTGGCCACATTCAGGGACGGATCGACCGGCACGCAGGTTCGCAGCAGCCACGACGTCAACAGCAGGAGCAGGAGGAGCAGCAATCCGAACAGCAGGGCCCTGACCCAGGGTGCCCAGCCGACGATTTGCGTGGCCGGCAACATCGCCGCGCCCGGTGCGCTGCCGAACACGGCCTGGGCGCGTGCCTGCGGCGGGGCCGCTGCGGGAACCGTCGCCAGCTGGAAGGCCTGCAGGCTTGCGGCGGCATCTTCTTCGTAGCCCCAGGCGACGATCACCGGCTGTCCGTCGACGACGAACACGAAATCATCCGAGGGACGCGACGTCGACAGTTCGAGGGAGCGGCCGATCAGTCGGGCTTCCTCGCTGGTCTGCGAGCCCATGAGCTGCGTGCCCAGCGACCGGATGGCGGCGAGCCGCTCCTCGACAAGGCGCAGGACCTCGGCGCGTTGGTCGTCGCTCAGGTCCGCGAGGCGCTGCACGGTCCCGCCGCGCGTCGCGTACCAGTCGATGCCGTCACCCGACTCGCGAAGCTGCGGATCGGCCAGCAGGTCGGCCGGACCGTCGCCCAGGCGACGCCGTATGACGGACAGCAACTGGCTGGCGACCGCATGCAGCGGTTCGCCCCGCACGCCCAGAGGGCGCACGCCCAATCGCGTCGTCATCAACAGAGTGGGGCGTTCGCCCATGGAGGCCTGAGGTCGGACTTATGATTGCTGGCTGAGGCATCATAACATCGTTCGAATCCGGCGGGTTTATGTCGGATTGAACACCGAACCACGGTGAATCAGCCGGGACTGAGGAAGGCCGCTCCGCCGGCTGCCTCGATTCGCACAATCGGTGTCGCGAAAACGGCCGAAAGCCTCTCCGGGTCCAGCGTCTCCCGGGTCGGTCCCAGATTTGTCACACGGCCATTCTCGACGATGCCGACACGATCGGCATAGCGGGCCGCCATGTTGAGGTCGTGCAGGACCGCCAGCACGCCCAATCCGCGGTCGGCGCGCCGCCGCGCGCTGGCAAGGGCTGCATGCTGGTGCGAGAGATCGAGGCCGGTGATCGGCTCGTCGAGCAGCAGGAACGGCATGGCAGTGGGGTCGGCGTCGCACTGGGCGAGCACGCGGGCGAGCTGGATGCGCTGGCGTTCGCCGCCGGACAGAACGGTGTAGGGACGATCGGCGAAGGGAAGCGCCTCGGTTTCGGCAAGAGCCCGTTCGGCGAGCGCCTGCATCTGTCGTTCCGACAGGCTGCCGCGAAAGGCGAGCAGGCCCAACATGGCGATCTGCAGGCCGGTGAAGTCGAAGGCCACCGACGAATGCTGCGGCAGCACGGCGCGGCGGCGCGCCAGCTCCATTTTGTTCCAGTGCGGCAAGGACCGTCCGTCGAGCAGGATCTTGCCCGCGCTCAGGACGCGATCGCCGGCGAGAGCATTCAGCAGGGTGCTCTTGCCCGCGCCGTTCGGTCCGATGATCGCCACGAACTCGCCGGGAGCGACGTCGAGCGACACCTCGCACAACAGCGTCTTGGCGCGCGCGCGCACCTCTATGCCGATGGCCTGCAGCAGCTTCATAGCCCGCCTCGCGCGGCGCGGCTGGCGAGCAGCCACAGGAAGAACGGACCGCCCACCAGGGCCGTGAGCACGCCGATCGGCAGCTCGGCCGGCGAGACCAGGGTGCGGGCCAGCGCATCGGCCAGCACCAGGAAGGCGCCGCCGAACAAGGCGGCCGCCGGCAGCAGGGTACGATGCGAGGGGCCGAGCAACAGGCGGACGATGTGCGGCGCGATCAGGCCGACGAAGCCCACGATGCCGGAAATCGCCACGCCGGCGCCGACGGCCAGCGCGACCTGCGCCACGAGTCGCCGCTTCAGCCGCTCGACATCGACGCCGACATGGCCGGCCTCGCGTTCGCCCAGCGCCAGAGCGTCGAGCAGGTGCGCTGTCGGCAGCAGCGTCGGCACGCTGACGAGGAGGATCAGCAGAGCGGGCATGATCGCCACCCAGGTGACGGAGCCGAAGCCGCCCATCGTCCAGAAAATCAATGTGCGCAGCTGCTGGTCGTCGGCCACGAACACCAGCATGCCGATGCCCGCCGAGGTGAGCGCATTGATGGCGATCCCCGCCAGCAGCAGCGTGCCGACCAGTGTCACGCCTTCGCGCGCGGCAATGCGATAGACGACGATCGTGGCGGCAAGGCCGCCAAGGAACGCGGCGAGCGGCAAGCACCAGGGCCGCAGGTCGGGCGGCACGATGTGCATCACCCTCTCGCCCAGCACGATCGTCGATACGGCCGCGAGCGCGGCGCCGCTCGACACGCCCAGCAGGCCGGGATCGGCCAGGGGGTTGCGGAACAGGCTCTGCATCGCCGCACCTCCGGCCGCCAGCGCGGCGCCGACGGCGAAGGCCGCGAACACGCGTGGCGCGCGAATGGCGTAGAGGACGGCCGCCGTCGTGTCGTCGAGCGGTGCGCTCGACAGGCCGACGGCCGACAGGATCTGGCCGAAGCCCACGGGGAAGGCGCCGATGCAGAGGCTGGCCACCACGCTCGCCAGGGCAGCGAGCGCGAACAGCGGGATCGGACGGCGCAAGGCGAGTGCCGTCACGGTGCCCGGGCGAGGTCTGGATGCAGCGCCACCGCCAGTTCGGTGGCCGCTTCGGGCGTGCGTGGACCGAAGCCCAGCAGGAGCAGGGTATCGAACTCGATGATCCTGCCGGCCTTGCCGGCCGGCGTACGGTTGAGCGACGGCTGGTCGAGAATGGCCTGCTTGCCGCCCATCGCCTCGACGGTCTGGCGCGTCACCAGCACGAAGTCGGCGCGGGACGCGATGACCGATTCGGGCGTGAGCGGCCGGTAGCCGGAATAGCCGTCGACTGCGTTGGTGCCGCCCGCCAGCTTGATGATGCCGGCGGCGGCGGTGTCGCGGCCGGCGGCCTGCGGCGCGCCGCCGGTCATCGACAGCAGGAACAGCACGCGCGGGCGATCGGCCGTCTTCGCGAGCGCCGCGGCCAGCGACGCCATGGCCTGTCGACCCTTGCCGATCATCGCGTCGGCTTGCGCCGCCTTGCCGGTCACCTTGCCGACGGCGGCGATCTTGGCGATCACGCTGTCATAGTCGTAGAGGTCGGGCAGGATCATGATCTCGATGCCCGTCGCCTTGAGCTGGTCGAGGGCGCCGGCCGGTCCGGCCGCGGTCGTCGCGATGATCAGGGTCGGCTTCAGCGACAGCAGGCCCTCGGCCGACAGCGCGCGCATGTAACCGACCTGCGGCAGCTTCCGGGCGGCCTCGGGGTACAGGCTCGTCGTATCCACGCCGACCAGCAGCTCCTCGGCGCCGAGCGCATAGACGATCTCGGTGATGGAGCTGCCGACTGCCACGATGCGCGGCGGCTGCTGTGCGGCCGCCGGCAGAGTGGCAGCCGTTGCCGCGCCGAGGGCCAGGCCAAGGGCGGTGCGCCGCTTCATCACGAGGCCGCCTGCTTCTCGACCCGCGCGACGATGGCGCGCCACGCCTCGAGTTCCGGAGCGCCCGGCTTTCGCGCACCGAACATCAGCAGGATGTTGCGGTTGTGGGCGTCGAACGCCTCGATCGAGGTGACGATGCCGTCCTCGGTGGGCTTGCGCACCGAGAAGACGCGGGCGATGCCGCCTTCGCGCAGGTGCAGGTTGAAGTCCGGATCGAGGACGTTGAACCAGCCGTGCGCCTCGACCAGGCGCTTCACCGGACCGGTGTGGATCTGGATGCAGCCATGGCTGCCGACGAAGACCATGATCGGCGTGCCGTCGGCGGCGGCCGCTTCGAAGGCGGCACGCAGCGCGCGCACCGGCAATTCGCGGGCGAGATCCTCGCCGACCAGACGCAGCGCCTGCACGCGACCGACCTTGAACTTGCCCAGCATGCCGAAGAACTCGTGCGTGTCCTTCATGGCGAGCCAGGCGGCGCGCAGACCCTCGACATCGATCTCTGCGTCAGGACGGTCGATCGTGTCGGCCGTGCGTGCGACGATCTTCATGTCGTCCGGTGTTGCCGTGTAGCGCGCGATCAGCGCGTCGAAGGCCGGACGGTCGGTTTCTTCGGTCGCGTAGATCTTGTGCACCGCGTCGCCGGCGCCGTCGAAGAACTGCAGGCTGAGACGTTCGCCCTGCTTCAGCGGTTCACGCACGGCAAAGCCGTGCTTCCACGAGCCGAGGAACAGGCGCAGGTCGATGTCGGGTCCGAGCACGATCCCATGAGGGCCCTTGACGTCCACGCCCTCGAAGCGGCCATGGCGTTCGTGCACGCAATGCTCGTTGCGCGTCAGGCACATCACGCGGCCGACTTCGGGCATGTCGTTCAGGATGCCGCGCCAGTCGGCCTTCAGCGGCGTCGCGGTCCTGCCGACACCCAGGGCCACCAGTTCGGCTTCGCTGACGCCCAGGGTCGCGGCCGCGTCGCGAATTCGCAAGGCCGGCTTCTCGCCGCGCAAGGCGTTCCAACGGGCGGCAAGGTCTGAATTGGCGGGTGAGAGCATGGGCTGTCCTTTCAACGAAGATGAAAACGAACGGGGATTTCCACCCAGGCGGCGACCGGACGGCCGTCGCGGATGGCGGGAAGAAAATGCCAGCCGCGAACGGCGGCGAGCGCGGCGCGGTCGAGCAGGGGAAAGCTGCTGCTGCGCCACAGCACGATCTCGGCGGCGGCGCCGTCGGGTTCGAGGCGAACCCGCACCAGCACCTCGCCTTGCTGGCCCAGCTCGATGGAGCGCGGCGGATAGACGGCCGGCGTGGGAGGGATCCGGTAGCGCGGCCTGCCCTCGAACACGATGAGCGACGACGAGGAGGCGGCCTGCTGCTGCGTGATGCTGGCATTGCCCGCGTCGGGCGAGGGCGCCTTCGTGACCGCGGCCTGTGTCGCCGGACGCGGTGCAGCCGCCGGCTTGGATTGCGGCGGCTTGGGCTTGGGCGGCTCGACGGGTTTCATCTCCGCGGCGGTCGGCGGTGGCGGTTCGTCCGGCGGAGGGAGCTCGAGCTTGATCTCGGGTTCCGCGGCGGCGACCTCCTGTGGCGGAGGCGGCGGTTCCGGCTCGGGGGCCGGTGTCGCTTCTGCGTGGTCCACCGGCGGCGTGGGAAGATCGGGTTGCTGCTGCGGTTCGGTGGTGTCGGGTTGGTCGGCTTCCGCCGCAGGCCCGGCCATGGGTGCCGCCAGCGAGAGTTCGACCATCAGCGCCGGTTGATCGTCGTTGGCGCTGCTGCCGGACGTGCCGGCGAGAAGAAGGGGGACGATGGCCAGCCCATGCAAGGCAAGCGACAACGCCACCGGCACGCGGGGACCGCGTGCCGGTGGCGCCGGCAGTCGCTCGGCAGAGAGGGCTGCCGGGACTACCATTTCGCCAGGAGGTTGACGCCGAAGTACCGGCCGGGCTGGGCGTAGAGATCGAGCTGCTGATTGGTCGACGAGAGGCCGATCGTGTCAGGCGCGTTCCAGTACTTGGCGTTGGTGATGTTGAACGCGCCGGCATTGATCTTGAAGTGGTCGTTGAAGACGTAGCCGACGGTGGCGTCGAGATTGAAATAGGCCGGCGCCTGGAAGTAGGTCGGATTGCTGACCTGGGTGTGCGCCGCTGCAACGGTGCCGATCAGCTGGGCAACGACGCCTTTGTCGAAGCCGTAGCGGATGCGGGCCTGCGTGGTCCACGGGGATACCGAATCGACCGGCAGGCCTGTCTTCGTGTCGGTGCCCTGCGCGAAAGCCGTCCAGCCGGCGACCGCCCATTCCGGCGCGAAGCGGTATTCGCCGCGCGCCTCGATGCCCCATATCGTCACGTTGGTGAGGTTGACGTACTGGTATTGCGTGACCGCGCCCACCATGCCGACGACGGTGGTTTCGATGAAGTTGTTGTAGAGGTTGTAGAAGCCGGTGAGCTGCCAGCTCGATCCGTCCTCGTACTTGCCGCGGAAGCCGACCTCGAAGGAGTTGGCCGTTTCCGGCTTCAGGTTGGCGTTGGGCAGGATCTGGTAGAACGACGCGGCATTGGTGAAGCCGAAGTTCGCATTGTCGTACGGCGGGGCGCGGAAGCCAGTCGCGTACTGGAAGTAGCCGGAATAGGTATCGTTGAAGTGATACAGCAGGCCGAGCTTGGGCGAGGCCGAGACATAGGTGGTGGCCGAGGGCACGGCGTCGAGCGTGGCGCCCGTCGAGTTCCAGAAGTACTTATCGGGATTGGGCGTCATGCTGTAGTAGTCGAGGCGCACCGCCGGCGTGATCTTCAGGCGCCCGCCCAGGGCGCTGATCTCGTCCTGGACGTAGATGCCGGCCTGGACCGTGTCGGTGTCGGGGAAATTCTTGTTGGGATAGGTCTCGCCGCCCACCGAGTTCGTGGTCGCCCCGGTCGCCAGCGTGATCTGCGTGCGGTTGCGCGGCCGGGTCGTCGTCGTCCAGGAGAAGCTCGCCCCGTAGGTGAAGAAATTGTCGAGGCCGCCGATCTCGCGATCGGTGTGCATCTGCAGTTCGCCGCCGGCGACGTTCTGCGTGTAGTAGAACTGCGAGGTGCGGGCATTGGTCGGAACGACGCCGGTGGTCCCGCTGCGCAATGTATAGGTGTCGGCCTGCGAGTAGACCGAGTTGAAGTAGGCGAGGAAGCTCAGCCGGTCGACGAAGCCGATCGGTGCGTTGTGCTCCCACTGGGCGCTTATCCGGTAGGTGTTGGTATAGTCCCGGCCCCACTCGTCGTAGACCCTTGCGAACAGGCTGGGGAAGGTGCCGATGGCGGAGAGGACGTTGGTGCTCTGGATGCTCTGGTTGTAGGATCCGGTGAGCCGGATCGTGTCGACCTCGGTGGGCTTGATCACCAGCTTTGCGAAGAAGTTGTTGTTGGACCAGGTCGTCGGGTTCGGGCTGACCGTCGTCTGCGCCGGCTGGAACTCATGGCCGTCGCGCCTCGTATAGATGCCCATGAACTCGACGTTGCCCGAGCGTACCGCGCCGGTGAACGACTCGGAGAATTGCTGGTTGGCGCCGCTATAGGCGGCCTTGGCGCTGGCATAGACGTCCTTGCCGTCGCGCATGTAGTCGCCGGGATCCTTCGTCGTGTAGGCCACCACGCCGCCGATCGCGTCGGAACCATAGAGGGCGGAGGCGGGACCGCGGATGATCTCGACCCGCTTGATGTCCTCGAGGTCGGGCTGCTCGCGCGAGTAGGTGCCCGCGCCCTGGTTGCTGTCGGGGAAGTCGGGCGTGCGCATGCCGTCGACCATCAGCAGCACACGGTTGCCGCCGATGCCGCGGATCACGAAGTTCTGGAAGCCGGCGCGTCCGGGATTGTTGCCGACGGTGACACCGGGCTCGTTGCGAACGAGGTCGCGGACGTCCTGCATGTTCTCGCGATCGATGTTCTCCGTCGTGATCACCGAGACGGTGGCCGGCACGTCGTCGAGCGGTCGCCGGCTGCGCATCGCGGCCGTCGTCACGGCGTCGAGCTGCGTGGGCACGGCCTGGGTGGCCGGCGGCGCCTGCGTCGGATCCGAGGCGGGAGGTGTGGTGGGTGTCTGTGCCCAGGCGGGCGTGGACAGAGGCGCGCAGATGGCGGTTGTCGCCATCAGCGCGTAGACGATGCGCAGCTTCATTGGAACCAGGTCCCCCAGGAAAAGGACGCCTGGCTCGCGGGATCCTTTTCGGGACCGGCTGGCTGGGCAGTTTGACCGAGGAGGGATGGCCCCTCGGGGTCTTCGAATCTATTTCGTCAGGATGAGTTTGTTCGAGGCGGTGAGGCGCAGCCGATAGAGTTCGGCGCCGTGGCGAATCATGAGTTCACGCCGTCCCTGCAGGAGCGCGGCGCTCTCAACGGCGGGAAGCGTGACCTCCAGCCTGTCGCTCTGCGCCTCCGACACCCGAAGGGGACGGGTCATCTGGTTCATGTCGCCTCTCGCTTCCTCTTTTTGTATTGCGAACGACTCTTAATTGCATAGACTGACCGAACAGTCAAGGTCCTTCAACACGGGTGAGACCATGGAAATCGTTCAGGAACAGAGGCTTGGCGCCGTGCATCGCAAGCCCAGAGAGGGCTGCGGCAGGACCGATTGTGCCTGCGCGCTGCCCGTGAGCGAGCGGTTCGTGCTGTGGGCGCTGCGCCAGTGGCAGCAGGACCGCGCGCTGCCCCACGAAGGCTCGATCCTTCATCGCGGTTTCAAGGTCGCGGGCGTGCTCGACGCCCTGCCGGATTTTGCGATCGCCATGGACGCCTTCCTGTTCGGCGCACGGCGCGCCATGGAAATCCACCGGCCGACCTGCTCGAGCGTGAGCCGCGACGAAGCGGTGCTGGTGGCGCTCTGCGGTCTCGCCCAGGCCGATCACGACCGTCCGCTGCTGGCGTCGCTCGACATCATGATGGCGCCCACCGCGTCGCGCGTGGCTGCGATCCGTCTGAAGGCCTTTGCCGTCGCCCTCGCCGGCGCAGGCCTCAGGATCGCTCCGGCCGCCGGCGCCGCTGGCGGCCGTCTCAATTGAAGGCCCCTGCCATGACCGCGCCCATGCCCGATCGCCTCTGCGATCTCCAGCACGCCATGCGCGTGATCGCCGAAGCCGTCGACGGCCTGCCCGCCGAGTGCCGCGACCTCGCCGGCAATGCGTTGCTCAATGTCGCGGCCGAGGCCGTGGCCCAGGATGTCGGCTGCACCGAAGCCGGCCGCATCTTCGCGCGCCTGGGCGACCTCCTGGCGCGCGGTCTGCAGCCGCCGGCCCGCGAGGCGGTTTCGCTGTCCGGCTTCGATGCATGACGACGGACTTCGCCCGCACCATCCCGATCCTCGCCTCCCTCGACATCGCCGCGACCAGCGCCTTCTATGTCGACTGGCTGGGCTTCACGGTCGGCCATCAGGACGACAACTACCTGATCGTCAAACGCGACGACATGGAACTGCATTTCTGGAAGACCGAGGATCGCCGGTTTTCCGAGAACACCTCCTGCTACATTCGCGGCGGCCAGGTCGCCGCGCTCCACGCGGAATACTCGGCGCGCGGCGTGCCCGGCCTGTCGCCCTTCCTGGTGCGGCCCTGGAACATGAAGGAGTTCCACATCCATGACCCGCACGGCAACCTGCTGAAGTTCGGTTGCGGCGAATGGTGAGGGCCAGGGTCCTTCGCCCTTACAGCGACCTGCCCGCCTCATCCTGAGAAGCCGGGCGCAGCACGGCGTCGGTAAACGAAACAAACGAAATAAACGAATCATTCGAAGCCAGAGTCGCACCCTCGGAACAGGTATCCGGGTACCGCATGCAGGCCGTGTTTTTCGGCCGGTGCCTGCAAAAACCCGTTTCCACAGCCGCTAGATCTCGATGCGGCTGCCCAGTTCGACGACGCGGTTGGTGGGCAGGCCGAAGAAGTCGCCGGCGCTGGCGGCAAACCGCGAGAGAGCGAGGAACAGCTTCTCCTGCCAGCGCGGCAGCAGCGGCTTGCTCGCCTCCATGTAGGTGTTGCGGCCGATGAAATAGGACGTTCGCATCGGGTCGAACGGTATGCCCTTGTCCTCGAGGAGCACGAGCGCGCTCGGCACGTCGGGCTGCTCCATGAAGCCGTAATGCAGCACGACGCGATGCACGCCCTTGCCGAGATGGGTCACCTGGCTTCGGCCTTCGGGCGACACGAAGGGGATATCGGGAACCTCGATGCTCAGCAGCACGACGTGCTCATGCAGCACCTCGTTGTGCTTCAGATTGTGCATCAGCGACCGCGGCGCATTGGTCGACGTGGCGGTCAGGTAGACCGCGGTGCCCTGCGGCCGGTGCACGCGCGCCGGATTGATGCTTTCGAGCAGTGTTTCCAGCGGGAGTGCCTCCGCTTGCTCGTGTCTGGCCACGGCCGCCCGGCCGGTCAGCCAGGTCCACATGCAGAGGAAGATCACCGCGGCGATCGCCAGCGGCACCCAGCCGCCGTCGAGGAACTTCAACATGTTCGAGGACAGCAGGGCGAGGTCGAGCGTCATGAAGCTGCCGAACACCAGGATGCTGAGCGGCCAGCCCCAGTTCCAGCAGCGCACGGCCAGCACGAAGACGAGGGTGCTGGTGATCAGCATCGTGCCGGTAACGGCGATGCCGTAGGCCGAGGCGAGGTTGGTTGACGACTTGAACGCCATGATCAGGATCACGACGCCCAGCATCTGCAGCCAGTTGACCACCGGCAGATAGACCTGCCCGAATTCGCTGGCCGAGGTGTGCCGGATGTGAACGCGGGGGCTGAGGCCCAGCAGGGCCGCCTGCTTGGCCATCGAGAAGGCGCCCGAAATGGTGGCCTGCGAGGCGATCACGGTGGCGGCCGTGGCCAGACCGACCAGCGGATAGAGCGCCCAGTCGGGAGCGAGATTGAAGAACGGATTGGCCAGCGCGCTCGGGTCGCTCAGGATCAAGGCGCCCTGCCCATAATAGTTGAGGAGCAGGGACGGCAGCACGAGGCCCAGCCAGGCGAGCCGGATGGGCTTGGCGCCGAAATGGCCCATGTCGGCGTACAGCGCCTCGGCGCCAGTAATGGCCAGCGTGATTGCGCCCAATGCGATGAAGGCCACGATCTTCTGGCGCAGCGCGAAGGCCACCGCATGGTGCGGCGACAGTGCTGCCAGAACTTCCGGCCGCTGCACGATCTGGTGCGCGCCCAGCACTGCCAGCAGGATGAACCAGATCAGCGTCACCGGGCCGAACCATTTGCCGATGCCGCTGGTGCCGAAATGCTGGACCGAGAACAGCGCGACGATGACGCCGATTGCAATCGGTATGACCATGGGCTGGAAGGCCGGGGTGGCGACGGTCAGGCCCTCGACGGCGCTCAGCACCGAGATGGCGGGTGTCAGCAGGCAGTCGCCGTAGAACAGCGCGGCGCCGGCAATCCCCAGCATGAGATAGAGGCGGCGGCGCCAGGGCGAGGAGATGTTCGCCTGGCTGGAGACCAGCGCCATCAGCGCCAGTACGCCACCCTCGCCCTTGTTGTCGGCGCGCATGACCACGGCCACGTATTTCAGCGTGACGACGACGATCAGCGCCCAGGTGATGAGCGACAGCATGCCCAGCACGTTTTCGGGCGTGGGCTGTATGCCCGTGTATTCGCTGAAGCACTCCTTGACCGTGTAGAGCGGGCTGGTGCCGATATCGCCGAATACGACTCCCAGGGCGGCCAGGGTCAGCGCCGCCCGGCGCCGCCGGCCGGCGGGTTCGATCACAGTGCCGCTGGCGGCCATTGTTTGGTCAAGTCTCCCCTTGGACAATTGATCCTAGCCGCGAATTCCGGGACGCTGCAGCCCAGAAATCGTAACAAAGGAGGAATCCATGACGGACAGCGAGAATTACAGGAAGGGCAGCGCAATGCGCGCCAGCCTGATGGGGGAGAAATTCGCCGCCGACATGAACAAGTCGGTCTACGACGACCCGATGATGCAGAAATTCGGCGATTACGCCCGCGAGGCGGTCTTCGGGATGCTGTGGTCGCGCCCCGGCCTCGACCTCAAGACCAAGACGCTGATCTGCGTCATTTCCGACACCGCCCAGGCGCGATGGCCCGAACTCGCCATCCATCTGCGGATGGCCCGCCGGCAGGGCTGGACGGAGGATGAATTGTCCGAGGCGCTGATGCATCTTTGCGGCTATATCGGCCTGCCGTCGGTGCGCGAGGCGCTGCTCACCGCCAAGGAAGTGTTCGAGGAACTGCGCAAGGAAGGCTGAGGCCGATGATGCTGATGACGGTGAGCGATCTGCCGCTCGAGAGGATCGCGCGCGGCAAGGTGCGCGATGTCTATGCGGTGGATGCAGACCGGCTGCTGCTGGTCGCGACCGACCGGGTGAGCGCCTATGACGTGGTGATGGCCGAGCCCATCCCGCAAAAGGGCGCCGTGCTGACCCAGGTCAGCGCCTGGTGGTTCCGCCAGCTGGGCGATCTCGTCGATCATCACATGATCTCGGCCGACGCCGACGAGATCGTCGCCGCGGTGCCCGCCCTGAAGGGCCATCGTGCCGAGATCGCCGGGCGCGCCATGCTCTGTCGGCGCGGCACGGTGTTCCCGATCGAATGCGTGGTCCGCGGCTACATCACCGGTTCGGCCTGGCGCGAGTATGCCAAGGCGGGGACCCTAGCCGGGGAAACGCTGCCGAAGGGGTTGAAGGAGAGCGGCCGCCTCGATCCGCCGATCTTCAGTCCGGCGACCAAGGCCGAGAGCGGCCACGACGAAAACATCACCATTACCGAGATGCGCAAGGCGCTGGGGGCCGAGGTCACTGCCGAGCTCGAACGGCTGACCCGCCTCGTCTACACGCGCGGCCGTGACGTCGCCCTGAAGCAGGGCATCATCATCGCCGACACCAAGTTCGAGTTCGGTCGCACCGCCGATGGCAGGATCCTGCTGATCGACGAAGTGATGACTCCGGATTCCTCGCGCTTCTGGCCGCTCGACGGCTATGCCGAAGGAAAGCCGCAACCCAGCTTCGACAAGCAGCCGCTGCGCGACTGGCTCGACGTCGAGCGCCATGCCGGCCGCTGGAACGGCGAGGCGCCGCCACCCAGGCTTCCGGCGGAAGTCGTGGAGGCGACCAGCAAACGGTACCTCGAAGCCTACCGCCGGCTGACCGGCGCCGAACTGTCGGTTTCGTAAAGAAGGAAGCCGTCGTCTCGACCGAAGCACCGAAGGTGCGGAGCAGAGAGACCTTAGCTTCCCCGTAAAGCCGTAAAATCGTGGAGAGAAGATATCTCCACTCCGCGGCGGAGCCTGCCCCGAGGCTTCCGAGGGGCGCTCCGGTCGAGATGACGGAGCATTGGGGATCAATGCGAATGGGCAAGAGCTTGCGGGGCAGGGCCGCCCCGCAAGCATTGCCTTCCGACTACTGCGCGCTGCGCGCCAGACGCGCGCTGCGCACGACGATCCGCTCGCGCACCCACAGGAAGAGCGCGGCCAGCGGCAGCCAGCCGATCCAGCGCAGGCCTTCCATCAGGTATTCGCCCTGGGTGGTCGCCGTCAGATAGTCGGCCTGAACCTTCCAGACGCTGGCAGCGACTTCGAAGCCCAGCATCCAGATCAGGATGGCCGGCAGCAGCACCGTCAGCGGCTTCATCTGCTCGCTGAGACGTTCGGCGTACCAGGGCGCCAGCGCGATCGAGAAGGCCAGCACGGCGAGGATCAGCTTGGCGGCCGGATGGGCCTCGAACCAGCTCGCCAGCATCGGCTCGCGGGTGATCATGCCGTAGGCGGTCCAGCACAGCACCGCGCCGCCCACCAGGATCACCGACGGATAGCGGTCGACCAGCTTGATCACCAGCTGGCTGCCCCAGACGATGATCGGCACGCTGATGGCGAGGCCGATCAGGATCAGCAGGATCGAGCCGTGCGAGGCGCCGCCGATGGCCAGCACGTTGTCGATGCCCATCACCGCATCGGCGATGATGATCGTGCGCACCGCCGCGGCGAAGCTCGCGACGGGCGCTTTGACGAGGTGGTTCTCCTCGGCATTCTCCTGGGGGGTCAGCAGCTTGCGGGCGATCCAGACCAGCGCGAGGCCGCCGGCCAGCATGAAGCCCGGCACGGCCAGGATATAGACGACGAGGATGGCCATCAGGGCGCGGATCGCGATGGCGCCGAAGGTGCCCCAGAAGATGACCTTCTTCTGGCTTTCCTTGGGAAGATTGCGTGCGACGAGGCCGATGATGAGGGCGTTGTCGCCCGCCAGCACGAGGTCGATCAGAATGATGGCCAGGAGCGCGGAAAAGAATGCGCCCGAAAACAGTTCGAGTTCCATGAAAGTCTCCAACAACACGTGAATGCGTGCCGACACCGCGTTCTTCCGTGGAAGAGCGGTCGACGGCGTTTTCAACCAGTCGTCAGAGTTTGATCGGCACCTTCTCGACGCCGCCGGAGGGGGCGGGCTCGAGCGGCCGGAAGTAGGCGCCGGCCAAGATGCGCAGCACCATGATTCCCACGGCCATCACGCCGCCGGCCAACAAGAGTTCCAGCAGATGCCAGTGGCGCATCGCCAGAATCGAGAACTCTCCGCCGAAATCGAAGAACGCGAATTCCAGTCCCGCCTCGCCGAACCAGGTCGGGTCGACCGCATCGCCGAACGAAGCCAGGATCATGCAGACCACGATCGACGCAACGAACAGTTCGCCGCTCGGAGACACGGTCCGGACGGCGTTGGCGGCGCGGTGCGATCGATGGATCAGGCGCATGATCAGCGCAATTTCGAGCGTGGCCGGCCGCAGATCAAGGGCAAAGCGACAGGGAAGTCCGAAATTTCGCAGACCGGCTCAGAACTTCAGGCGTTGCAGCCTCAGGGCGTTGCCGATCACGCTGACAGAACTCAGCGCCATGGCGGCGGCCGCGAAGACCGGGCTCAGCATGACTCCCAGGACCGGATAGAGCACGCCTGCCGCAATCGGCACGCCGGCCGCGTTGTAGACGAAGGCGAAGAACAGGTTCTGGCGAATGTTGGCCATGGTGGCCCGGGAAAGCTGGCGGGCGCGGGCGATGCCCAGCAGGTCGCCCTTCACCAGGGTGATGCCGGCACTCTCGATGGCGATGTCGGTGCCGGTGCCCATGGCGATGCCGACATCGGCGGCGGCCAGCGCCGGCGCGTCGTTGATGCCGTCTCCGGCCATCGCGACGACGCGGCCCTCGGCTTTCAGCCGCTGGACGATCCGCGCCTTGTCCTCGGGCAGAACCTCGGCCTCGATGTCGTCGATGCCCAGCCGGGCGGCCACTGCGGCGGCGCTGCGCCGGTTGTCACCGGTCAGCATGACGATGCGCAGGCCGGCGGCGCGCAGGCGCTCGAGCGCTTCCGGGGTCGTTTCCTTGAGCGGATCGCTCACCGACAGCAGCCCTGCCGCGACGCCGTTTACGGCGAGCAGCACGACGGTGGCGCCATCCTGGCGCAGCGCATCGGCCTTCGCGTCGGCGGCGGCAACATCGATGCCGGCTTCGCGCAGGAAAGCGGCGTTACCCAGCAGCACGCCGCGGCCCTCGACCGTCCCCGACACGCCCTTGCCGGCGGGCGAGGCAAATCCTTCGACGTTTGCCGTCTCCAGTCCGCGCGCGCGCGCGCCTGCCAGGATCGCGGCGGCGATAGGATGCTCGCTGCCACGCTCGAGGCTGGCGGCCAACCGCAGGATCTCGTCTTGCGACAGAGGGCCGAGCGACTCCACCGTTGCCAGTGTCGGCTTGCCCAGCGTCAAGGTGCCGGTCTTGTCGATCACCAGCGTATCGACCTTCTCCAGCCGTTCGAGCGCCTCGGCGCTGCGGATCAGGATACCGGCGGCGGCGCCTCTTCCGACGCCGACCATGATCGACATCGGCGTGGCAAGGCCAAGTGCGCAGGGGCAGGCGATGATCAGCACCGAGACCGCCGCCACCAGCGCATAAGAAAAGGCCGGCGCCGGGCCCCAGATCGACCAGGCGGCGAAGGCGATGACGGACACGGCAATCACCGTCGGCACGAACCAGCCCGCGACGACGTCGGCCAGGCGCTGGATCGGCGCGCGGCTGCGCTGCGCCTCGGCCACCATCTTGACGATGCGCGACAGCATCGTGTCGCTGCCGACAAGCTCGGCCTTCATGACGAAGGTGCCGCTGGCGTTCACCGTGCCGCCGATCACCCGGGCGCCGGGCGCCTTGGAGACCGGCATGGGCTCGCCGGTGATGCTCGATTCGTCGACCGATCCGGTCCCCTCGATCACCGCGCCATCGACAGGGACCTTCTCGCCGGGCCGCACGCGCAGCCGGTCGCCGACTGCGATCCGGTCGATCGCCACTTCGGCGTCGTTGCCCGCCGCGTCGATGCGCAGGGCGGTGCGCGGCGCCAGTCCCAGCAGGGCCTTGATGGCGCCGCCGGTCGCGTCGCGCGCGCGCAGTTCGAGGACCTGTCCGACCAGCACCAGCACGACGATGACCGCGGCCGGTTCGAAATAGACCGGCACCGATCCGTCGGCGCCGCGCAAGCCGGCGGGGAACAGTCCGGGTGCCACGGTCGCCACGACGCTGTAGATCCAGGCGACGCCGGTGCCCAGCGCGATCAGGGTGAACATGTTGAGGTGGCCGGTCCGCACCGACTGCCAGCCGCGCACAAAGAACGGCCAGCCGGCCCACAGGACCACCGGCGTCGCGAGCGCCATCAGCAGCCACGGCAGGACGCCGTGCGGCAACAGCCCGTGCAGGCCGAACACATGCCCGCCCATGTCGAGCGCCACCAGCGGAGCGGCCAGGGCGCCGCCGATCCACAGGCGGCGAGTCATGTCCGCGAGCTCTTCGTTCGGCCCGTCGTCGAGCGAGATCTCGGCAGGCTCCAGCGCCATGCCGCAGATCGGGCAGCTTCCCGGGCCGACCTGTCGGATCTCGGGATGCATCGGGCAGGTGAAGATCGCGCCCGGGGCCACCGGCGCCGCGGGCGGTGCTTCCTCGGGCTTCAGGTAACGCGCGGGCTCGGCGGTGAACTTCTGCAGGCACTTGGGATTGCAGAAGTAATAGGTCTGCCCCTCGTGCACGGTCGTGTTCTTCGCCCCCTCGATCTTCACCTTCATCCCGCAGACGGGGTCGATGGCGATGGCCGGGTCGGCGGCGGGAGCGGTGCCATGGGAGGCGTGGCAGCAGGCGTGGGTCATGCTTGCCATGTATACCCTACGGGGGTATGGTTCAAGGATGGACGAAAAGCTCAAGAAGTCGCAGCTCGCCCGCCTCAGCCGGATCGAGGGCCAGGTGCGCGGCGTGGCGCGCATGATCGAGGAGGAGCGGTACTGCATCGACGTGCTGACGCAGATCCGCGCGGTGCGCGCCGCGCTGGACAAGGTCGAGCAGGAGACGCTGGGCGATCACCTGCAGCATTGCGTGGCGCATGCCTTCCATGCCGGCTCGGAGAAGGACCGGCAGATCAAGATCGACGAGATCCTCGAAGTGCTGGACAGCCGGCGTCGCTGACATGACCGGGCTTCGCTCTTTCCTCTGGTTGCTCGCGCTGGTCGCCTTCGCCGTTCCCTCTCTGGGAACGCGCACGGCACCGGTGCAGGCGGCTGCGGAGCGGGGAGCGGACCACGCGGCCATGACGGATTGCGGCGAGCACAAGCCACCGCCACCGGACGAGTGCCCGTCGAAGGGCACGGCCAAGCATGTCACCGGCGATTGCTGCCCGGCCATGGGCGGCGCCGTCGCTCTGCTGCCCGCCGACGCACCGGCGGCCATCGGTCCGATGCCCGAACTGCATCGCGTCGCGGCAACTCGTAACCTGACCGGCCTCGCGCCGGCGAGGGAGCCGCCGCCACCCCGAGCCTGAACCGAAGCTCTGTTCGCTTCCTTTCAGTTTCGGGAGATTTCCATGTCGTTTCGACGATCGTTCGCCAGTCTCGCGCTGCTGGCCTTCTGTCTTGCTGCGCCGCCGGTATTCGCCGGCACCTACGATCTCGTCATCGATCGCACGACTGTCGCGATCGACGGCCAGACGCGCCGCGTGTTTTCCATCAATGGCGAGATCGCCGGTCCGACGCTGCGCTGGACCGAAGGCGAGGACGTGACGGTGAACGTCACCAACCGCCTGCAGGAGGATACGTCGATCCACTGGCACGGCATCCTCGTGCCGTACCAGATGGACGGGGTGCCGATGGTGAGCTTTCGCGGCATCCGGCCGGGCGAGACCTTCACCTATCGCTTCAAGGTCCGGCAGGCCGGCACCTACTGGTATCACAGCCATTCCGGCGGACAGGAGCAGGAGGGCCTGTACGCGCCCATCGTGATCGCTCCGGCGAAGGGCGAACGCGAGAAGGCGGTGCGCGACTATGTCGTGATGCTCTCGGATCAACATCCGATGTCGCCGGGCGCGATCCTGCGCAAGCTGAAGCAGGAGCCCGGCTACTTCAACGACCGCAGGCGCACCTTGCCCGGCCTGATGCGCGACCTCGCGGCGGCGAAGACGACCGAGGAGAAACAAGCCGTCATCTCGAGCCGCCTGATGTGGGGCGAGATGCGGATGGACCCGACCGATCTCGCCGACGTGACGGGCTACACCTTCCTGGTGAACGGCCGCGGTCCCACCGACAGCTGGACCGGCCTGTTCAGGCCGGGCGAGAAGGTGCGGCTGCGCTTCGTCAACGGCTCGGCAATGACCCTGTTCGACGCGCGCATCCCCGGCCTGCGGATGACGGTCGTGCAGGCTGATGGCCAGGATGTGAAGCCGGTCGAGGTCGACGAGTTCCGCATCGGCGTCGGCGAGACCTACGACGTCATCGTCGAGCCGAAGGACGATCGCGCCTACACGATCGAGGCGCAGTCGATCGACCGCCGGGGCTTTGCCCGCGGCACGCTCGCACCGCGCGACGGCATGATCGGACCGGCGCCGGTGCCGCGGCCGCCGGCGCTGCTCGGCGAGGCCGACATGGGGCACGGCACCGTGTCGGGCATGGACCATTCGAAGATGGATCACGCGAAGATGGGCCATGCTGCATCGGCATCGTCCGATCTGTCGGGCCTCGTCCACGTGCCGCCGGTCGATGCGCCGGCCGGGTCCAAGGTTCTGTCCTACGCCGACCTGCGCCGCGTTGACCGCTCGTACCGGCTGCGGCCCCCCGACCGCACGATCGACATAAGACTGACCGGCAACATGGAGAAGTACTTCTGGTCGTTCGACGACAAGAAGTACTCCGAGAACCCGGTGATGAGCTTCACGCAGGGCGAGACGGTGCGTCTGGTCTTCCGCAACGAGACCATGATGAATCATCCGATCCATCTGCACGGGCTCTGGATGGACCTGGAGAACGGCGCCGGCGAGGACCGGCCGCGCAAGCATGTGGTGATCGTCCCGCCCGGCCGCACGGTGAGCGTCACGGTGCGTATGACGGAGGCCGGCCGCTGGCCCTTCCATTGCCATTTCCTCTATCACATGATGACCGGCATGTTCCGCGAGTTCGTCGTGGCGCCGTCGGCAGTGCCGGTGGTCGACGACGTCGCGCCCGCGGATGAACCGGTGGCGCGACCCTCGAGACCGGTGCCGCGGCCGGCGACACCTGCGCCAGCTCCGGCACCCGCACCCGCGATGGGAGGTGGCCATGGCCAGCACCATCACTAGGCTGCTGAGCGCCTCGGCCCTCCTGCTTGCGGCCGCACCCGTGCAGGCGATGGACGACCAGGACATCTTCTGGCGTTTCGACGGCCGTGCCGAGAAGCGTGTCTCCTCGATCGCGCCGGCGACCGAATGGGCGGCGTCGGCGTGGATCGGCGAGGACCGCAACAAGCTGCGCCTGTCGAACACCGGCATCGTCGGAGACAACGGTCACATCGACAACGAAGGCGGCACCCGGGGCATCGACAGCCGCTTCTTCTACAGCAGGCTCATCTCCGACTTCTGGGACGCCAAGGCGGGCGTACAGTTCACGGTATTCGACGAGGGTGTTACCCGCTCCGGGTTCCTCGCGGGTGTCGAAGGGCTCGCGCCCTTCGGCGTCCATGTCGATCTGGTGGCCGGTGTCAGCCAGACCGGTGTGGTGAGTGCGCGGCTCGAAGCATCCTACGACGCGTTGTTGTCGCAGAAGCTGATCGCCACGCCCTATCTCGAGGCGATGGTCGCCTCCAAGGACGATCCTGTCATCCAGTTCGGCAGCGGATTGGCGCGCTTCGAACTGGGGTTGCGGCTGCGCTACGAGATCACGAAGGAGGTGGCGCCCTATATCGGCGTCGCCTTCGAGCAGTTCACCGGCAACACCGCGAACTTCGTCGCGGCATCCGGCGAGCCGACATCGCTCGTTCGGGCGCTCGTTGGCCTGAAGGTCTGGTTCTGACACCAACGCGTGGCATGCAAATTGCTGCGTCGTTCCCGGGAAATTCGGGGACGACCCAGGGGGTTCGCATGTTCCATCGTTTGGTGTCCGGTCTGGCTCTCGCGGCCGCTTTCGTCTCCGTCGCCGCGGCGCAAGACCTTCCGAAGAGCCAGTTCAAGGTGATCGGGCTCAACAGCCCGACACCGGTCTCGATCCACGACGAGCTGCCGTTCTGGCGCAAGACGATCCCCGAGGCGTCGAAGGGCGCGATCACCGTCGACGTCACGCCGCTCGACCAGATGGGCATCGACGACAAGACCATGCTGCGGCTGCTGAAGCTCGGTGTCATGGACTTCGCCGCCATGGACATCTCCAAGATGGCCGGCGACGACCCGCGTTTCGAGGCGTGCGATCTCGCCGGCCTTACGCTCACGCCGGCCAAGGCGCGCGAGGCCTGCAACGCCTATCGTGCCGTGATCGATCGCCAGATGCAGAAGAACTGGAATGCCAAACTGCTCGCCTTCGGCGGCAACACGCCCCAGGTCTTCTGGTGCCGCGACGTACTGGCCGGCCTCGAGGGCCTCAAGGGCAAGAAGATTCGTGTTTTCAACAACACGATGCGCGACTTCCTGAGCGGTGTTGGCGGGACCGCCGTCAGCATGGCCTTCGCCGAGGTCGTGCCGGCGCTCAACAACGGCGTGGTCGATTGCGGTGTGACCGGCAGCCTGTCGGGCAACACCGCGGGTTGGGCGGAGGTCACCAAGTCGATCTACCCGATGTCGCTAGGCTGGAGCATCAACGTGCTGGCGGTCAACCTCGACACCTGGAAGCGGCTCGATCCCAAGATGCAGGCCTTCCTGACCGAGCAGTTCAAGTCCTACGAAGACAAGATGTGGAAGACGATCGAGACCACGACTGCCGAGGCC
Source organism: Reyranella sp. (assembly GCF_965249915.1). Classification (GTDB taxonomy): domain Bacteria; phylum Pseudomonadota; class Alphaproteobacteria; order Reyranellales; family Reyranellaceae; genus Reyranella. The sequence goes on along the minus strand of NZ_OZ252257.1, from coordinate 4,384,889 downwards.
GACAACTGCAACACCGGCAAGCAGCCCTGCACCATGGGCAAGCTTGCCAAGACCACCATCGTCCCGGTCAAGCCCGAGGAGATGGAGGCCCACAAGAAGCTGGTCGAGGGCGCAGTCCTCGCCGGCTGGGCCAAGCGCTGCGGGGCGGCGTGCGCGAAGGAATGGAACGAGACCGTCGGCAAGACGCTCGACCTCAAGGCGCCCGCGCCTTAACCGGCGGCTTCTCACATGATCGGTGTCAGGCGCTTCGCCCAGTGGGGCCTGTGGTTCGGCGGCGCGCTGGTTCTCCTGGCCGCGGTGCTGATCGGCATCGACGTGCTGATGCGCAAGTTTCTCGCGCTGTCGATCGGCGGCGCCGACGAGCTGGCCGGTTACTCGCTCGCGATCGGGACGACGTGGGGGCTGGGCGCCGCCCTGCTCGATCGCGCCCACATCCGCATCGACTCCTTGTATGTCCTGTTCCCGCAGAAGCTGCGGTTAGCGCTCGATCTCGTGGCCCTCGTGCTGTTCACGGGGTTCTTCGCGCTGACCCTGTGGCACGGGTACGGGGTCATGGCTCAATCCTGGACGTCGGAATCGCGCAGCCAATCCGCCCTCGAGACGCCCACCATCATCCCGCAGTTCCTCTGGCTCGCCGGACTGGTGGCCTTCGTCGCTGTGGCGTTGATCCTGCTGGTGCAGGCCCTCCGGTTGGGCGCCGCGGGCGACCTGAACGGCATGGCCCGTCTGATCAGCACGCGCTCGGCCGAGGAGGAGGTGGAGGAGGAGATCCGCGACCTCAAGGATCGCCAGGTTCGCGAGGGGAGAAATTGACGTGCTGATTGTCACGCTGCTCATCCTCATCGGCCTGCTCGCGCTGGCCATCCCCGTCGCAGCCGGTCTCGGCATCCTCGGCCTGTCGCTGTCGGGCCTCTACTCGAAGCTGCCGCTGTCGCTGGCGATGGGTGAGATCGCCTGGGGCACGTCGAACAACTTCCTGCTCGTCGCCATCCCCTTCTTCGTGTTGCTGGGCGAGATTCTGCTGCGTTCCGGCATGGCGGAACGCATGTACAATGCTCTCGTGCTCTGGGTGCCCTGGCTGCCGGGCGGCCTCATGCACTCCAACATCGCCGCCTGTGCGATGTTCGCGGCGACCTCGGGTTCGAGCGTGGCGACGGCGGCGACCATCGGCACCGTGGCGCTGGGTGAGGTCGAGAAGCGCGGCTATTCGGAGCGCCTCTTTCTCGGCACCATCGCAGCCGGCGGGACGCTGGGAATCCTGATCCCGCCCTCGATCAATATGATTGTCTATGGCGTGCTGACCGAAACGTCGATCCCGAAGCTCTACCTTGCAGGCTTCATTCCCGGTCTTGTGCTGGCCGCGCTGTTCAGTCTGACGGTGCTGGTGATCTGCCTCATCCGTCCCGCACTGGGTGGCAAACCGACCTCGACGAGCTGGGCTCAGCGCATCGCCGCGTTGCCCGACCTGATCCCGCCCCTGGTCATCTTTCTTGCCGTGATCGGCTCCATCTACGCCGGCTGGGCGACGGCCACCGAGTCGGCGGCGCTGGGCGTGATCGCCTCGATCGGTATTGCCGCGGCCTATCGGCGTTTGACGTTTCGCACGCTCCTCAACGCCTTCGAGGGAACCATGCGCACGACCGCCATGATCATGGCGATCCTGCTTGCGGCCTATTTCCTCAACTTCGTCATCACCTCGATCGGCCTCACCGGGCAGGTGAACCGGTTCATCACCAGTCTCGGCCTCTCGAAGGTCCAGCTCCTGATCGTCGTGGTGCTCTTCTACTTCGTGCTCGGCATGTTCATGGAGACGCTGTCGATGATGGTGGCGACGGTGCCGATCATCGCGCCGGTCATGATCGGGGCCGGCTACGATCCGATCTGGTTCGGCATCATGATCATCATCCTGATGGAGCTGGCCATGATCACGCCGCCGGTCGGCATCAACCTCTATGTCGTCCAGGGCCTGCGCAAGAAGGGCCGGATCGACGACGTGATCATCGGCACGTCGCCCTTCGTGATCACCATGCTGCTGATGCTGGTGGTCCTGTCGATCTGGCCGCAGATTGCGCTGTGGCTGCCGCAGATGGCGGCGACCTAAGTCGCCGCCGCCAGCGTAATCACGATGTTGCCCGCGCTGTCGCGCTCGGCGCGGGCGCCGGGCGGGACGACGCAGGTCGTGTCGTATTCGTCGATGATCAGCGGCCCGGTCTGCGCCACGGAGAGATCGAGGCGACTCACGACCGGTGTCTCCCTCCAGCCGTGACGGTCGCCGAACCAGGCGCGGCGCGAGGCCTGGCCCTTCGCCTCGACCCGGCTCGGTCGCACGTTCTGCGGCACGCCGCTGCCCTCGCGCAGGCCTGCACCCACCAGCTGGATGGAGACAAGCTCGACCGGCTCGTCGGGGCCGGCGCGGTGGCCGTAGGTGCGCTGGTGCTCCTGGCCGAAGGCTTCCTCGAGATGCGTCACCATGCGGGCGTCGATCGGCCCATCGGGCACCGGCACGGTGAGCTCGTAGCTCTGTCCCTTGTAATGCAGCGCGGCGGAACGCTTCAGCCGGGCGCTCGTGCCTGTGAAGCCTTCCTCGGCGAGTTGCCGGTCGGCCTGTTGGGCCATCGCCGTCCAGGCGCGGTCGATCTCGCCGAGATCGGCCTGGCGCAACAGGCGCCGGAAGGTCCGCGCATAGTGATGCTCGACATCGGCGTAGAGCAAGCCGAAGGACGAGAAGAGGCCGGCCGACGGCGGCACGATCACGCGAGCAATGCCCAGTGCGGCGGCCATGCCCGCCGCGAACAGGGGCCCGTTGCCGCCGAAGGCGAACAGCGAAAACTCACGCGGATCGCGGCCGCGCTCGGTCGACACCGCCTTGATGGCGCGGATCATGTTGGACGCCGCGATCAGGTGCGCGCCGTAGGCCGCGCGCTCGACCGTCATGCCGAGGGGCTTGGCGATCTTCTCCTCGAACACCGCGCGCGCCTTCTCGGCATTGAGCTTCACCGCGCCGCCCACCAGATGGCCGGGATTGATATAGCCCAGCAGGACGTTGGCGTCGGTGATGGTCGGCGCCTCGCCGCCCTTGTCGTAGCAGACCGGGCCGGGGAAGGCGCCGGCGCTCTCCGGTCCCGCCTGCAGCGCGCCGCCGGGATCTATCCAGACGTGGCTGCCGCCGCCCGCGCCCACTTCGGCGAGGTCGATGGCAGGAACCTTGAGCGTGTAGCCCGCGCCGGTGAGCAGGCGCGAGCCGATCATGATGCCGGCGCCGACGGCATATTCCTGGGCACGCGCGACCTCGCCATCCTCCACCATCGAGGCCTTGGCGGTGGTGCCGCCCATGTCGAAGGTGATGATCTTCTCAAGCTTCTTGGCGCGGGCCAGCGCCTGCGCACCGACCACGCCGCCGGCCGGACCCGATTCGATGATATTCATCGGCCGTTCGGCGGCGGCGGCGTCGGTGGTCAATCCGCCGTTCGACTGCATCAGCAGCAGGCGAGCGGGAATGCCGGCACTGTCGAGTCCGCGGCGGAGCGCGTGCAGGTAGGTCGCCACGATCGGCATCACGTATGCGTTGATGACGGTGGTCGACGTCCGCTCGTATTCCTTGATCTCGGGCAGCACCTCGCACGACACGCTGAGCGGCAGGTGCGGCGCCTTCCGGAGGACGATGTCGCGCAGCATCAGCTCGTGCGCCGGATTGGCGAAGGAGTTGAGCAGGCAGATCGCGATCGCCTCGACCTTTTCGGCCAGCAGTTCATCGACAGCGCGCTCGGCATCCGCCGGATCGAGTGCCCGGTCGACGCGGCCGGCATGGTCGACCCGCTCGTCCACCACGCGGCGCAGATAGCGCTCGACCAGCGGCTCGGGCTTGGTCCAGGCAAGGTCGTAGAGCTTGGGCATGCGCAGGGTGCGGATCTCCAGCACGTCGCGGAAGCCCTTGGTCGTGATCAGCCCGACCCTCGCGCCCTTGTGTTCGAGGATCGCATTGGACGCGACCGTGGTGCCGTGGCGGATCTCTTCGATGGCGCCGCCGTCGAGCCCGGTCTCGCGGAAGACCTCGCTCAAGCCGTCGACGATCGCCTGGGCATAGTTGCCGACGCTCGACGAGATCTTCTTGGTATGGATGGTGCCGTCGGAGCCCAGCAGCACGATGTCGGTGAAGGTGCCGCCGATGTCGACACCGACGCGATAGGAAACGGTCATTGGCTTGGCTCATGGCTGGGAGCGCGCCACTCCAGTGGCGCATCTTTCTCCCGTTGCAAAACTTGAGCACCACTGGAGTGGCGCGCTCCCCGCAAAGACATGAGAGCTATTCGGCGGCCCGGGCCAGCGGGGCCGGGTCGTGCCATTGCACCTTGGGCGTCTCGGTCCAGCCGCGCGCCTTCGCGATCCCGGCGCGGCGTTGCTCCGTTGCGGCCGTGTCGACCGTCCATGCGGTGGTGTCGATCACGACGCCGTAGTCGGCGAGTGCCTTCGCCGGCGAGAGCAGTTCGTTGCGCACGTCGCGCAGCACGGCGGCAGCATCGCGCTCCAGCGGATCGCCCCAGCCACCGGCCCCGGCCAGAACGTGGCGGAAGATGTCGCCGCCCTTGACCGTCATGGTGAGCTTGGACGGCAGCAGCCGGTTCTCGCCGTCGGGATTGAGGTAGTTCTCGGACGGACCCCCGGGACTGCCGCCATAGAGGCCGAACGGCCGGTGGTCGCGTCGGTCGGAGCGGACCTGCAGCATGCCTTCGGCTTCGAGGAACTTGTAGTCGCGCCGGAACGGCACGCCGCCGCGATATTTCCCGGCGCCCGCCTTGTCGGCCACGAACTCGTAGGCCAGCAGCTGGATCGGCTGCTCGGCCTCGGTGACCTCGATGGAATGCGAGGCCATGTTGGCGAACATGTGCGAGTTGCCGTCGAGCCCGTCGGCGAAGGGGCGGGCGCCCCAGGCGCCGCAGGTGAAGTCGACATAGACGAAGGGCTTGCGCGCCGCATCGTAGCCACCGATCGAGATGCCGGTGTTGCCGCCGTCGCCCGCCGCCTTCACGCGATCGGGCAGCATCATGGCCAGCGCGCCGAACATGCAGTCGGTCATGCGGAAGCCGGTCAGGCCGCGCGCGGCGCAGGCCGCCGGCAGGACGCCGTTGCCCACGGTGCCCGGCGGGCAGATGACTTCGATCGCGCGGAACACGCCCTCGTTGTTGGGGATGCCCGGCGGCAGCACCGATCGCACGCCGGTATAGGAGGCGGCCTTGGTGAAGGAGAGCGTGTTGTTGATCGCACCCTTGACCTGCGGATTGGTGCCGGTCCAGTCGACCACCATGTGGCCGCCCTTCTTGGTGATGGTGACGAACAGGCGGATCGGCTTGCCGTAGTCGACGCCGTCATCGTCGATCCAGTCCTCGAAGCTCCATTCGCCATCGGGCAGCTCCTGGATCGCCGCCCGCGTCAGGCGCTCGGCATAGTCGATGACCTCGTTCAGATAGAATTTCGTTTCTTCTGCCCCATGGCGTGAGACCAGTTCGGCGAACTGCTTCTCGCCGATATGGCAGGCCGCGAGCTGGGCCCGCAGGTCGCCGAACAGCTGGACGGGCAGGCGGACGTTCTTCTCGATGAACGTCATGATGGTCTTGTTGAGGACGCCCCTGTCGTAGAGCTTCATCGGCGCGATGCGCAGGCCCTCGGCGTAGATCTCCGTCGAATCCGACGCGTTAGAGCCGGCGACGCGGCCGCCGACATCGATGTGGTGGCAGACGGTGCAGGCGAAGGCCAGCCGCTCGCCCTCATGGAACAGCGGCTTGATCACGAAGATGTCGGGCAGGTGCATGCCGCCATCGAACGGATCGTTCATGATGAAGACGTCGCCCTCGGCCATGTCATCCTTGAAATGGCGCATGATCGATTCCATGGCGGTCGGCACCGAGCCGAGATGGCCCGGCAGGGTCAGGCCCTGGGCCGCGAGCTTGCCGTTGGCATCGGCGAAGCCCGTCGAATAGTCCATGTTGTCCTTGAGCACGCCGGAATAGGTCGTCCGGAAAACGGTGAGTGCCATCTCGTCGGCGATCGAGAAGATGGCGTTCTTGAAGAGCTCCAAGGCGATCGGATCGGACACCGGCACGTCGTCTTCCTCCCGAAATCTGCTGCCTTCATTTGGCGAGCCTCGCCATGCAATTTGCAAGCCGCTTTGCCTGCCGAAATCCGGCTATGCATCCCAGGGGTCCGACCGGTCGCATGGGCGAAGTCGCTCGCGCCGCGCTAGACTGCGCACCCCTCCGAAGGAAACGCTCGATGCCCAAGACCAAGATTGCCCTCGCCTGCCAGGGAGGCGGCAGCCAGACCGCCTTCACCGCCGGCGCGCTGAAGGCGCTCTGTCACGCCCAGGGCCAAGGCCGGCTGAAGGACGAGTTCGAGTTCGTCGGCATCAGCGGCACCTCGGGCGGCGCCGTCTGTGCCACGCTGCTGTGGTACTCGTTCATGAGGGGCGAGCGGCCGGTCTGGAAGCGCATGATGGATTTCTGGGCGGAAAACACCGCCCAGGGCCCGATCGAACACGCGATCAACAGCTTCATCGTCGAATCGGTCCGGTTGGTGAACGCGGGGGTGATGCCGACGCTTCAACTCAGCCCGTCGTCGCCGCTCATGCAGTCGATGATGGAATTCATGACGACGGGACAGCGGACGGGCTTCTCCGACTTCCGTGGGCTTCTGGAGAAGCACATCGACTTCGCCGAGATTGCCTCGTGGGGACCGCGGCCACAGCGGCCGATCCTCATGCTGGGCGCCGCCAACGTCACCAGCGGCGCACTGGCAAAGTTCGTGTCTTCACGCGAGCCCATCCGGGTCGAGCATATCCTGGCCTCCTGCGCGGTTCCGAACATCTTTCCCGCCGTGCAGATCGGACAGGATGCCTTCTGGGACGGGCTCTTCTCCGACAATCCGCCGGTCGAGGAGCTGATCCGGCCGCGCTCGGTCGGCGAGGCCAACATTCCCGACGAGATCTGGCTGATCAAGATCAACCCGACCGCCAGCCGGCGGGTGCCTTTGAAGCCCGGCGAGATCGTCGACCGGCGCAATCAGCTCGAGGGCAACATCTCGCTGTTCCAGCAGCTCGGGCACCTCGAATTCATGAACGACCTGATCCTTGCCGACGCCTTCCGGCCCGAGTTCCTGAGCCGATTCGACATCAAGGCGCCGGTCCGCATTCCGAAGTCGTTCCACACGGACGGTGCCAAGCCCTACCACATTCCCTGCATCGAAATGCCGGCCGAGCTTCAGGACATGCTCGACTTCGAGGGCAAGATCGATCGTGGCTCCGAGAATATCGGTCGCCTGATCGCCGAGGGCGAAAAGGCGGCGGAAGTCTTCCTGAAGGCTCGTGCAGAAGCCGTCGCCGCATCTTCCCTCGGCGAGAACCAAACCGCCGGGCAGGCGGCCCCGAACGGCGACGGATTCAATGAGCTTCCGATATCGCGCTGGCGCGATCCGCCGGCCCGGTCTGAATAAGGGCTTGCTTACTGGGGCTCGATTTTCGCGATCTTCACGTACTCGGCCCACTTGGCGCGCTCCTCGCGGTCCTGCGCCGCACATTGTTCGAGCGTCAGCGGCTTGGCGGTGAGGGCGAATTCCTCGGTCAGGCGCTTGTTGTTCTCGGGCGCGGTGATGGCCTCGTTGATCAGTGTGTTCAGCCGCTGCTGGATCGGCAGCGGCGTCGCCTTCGGCACGGCGATCGCCAGGAAGCCGGAGCTCGTAAAGCCGGGGTAGGTCTCCGCGAGGGTCGGCACGTCGGGATAGAGCGGGCTGCGCTGGGGCAGCGAAACGGCGAGTGCCCGCGCCTTCTTGTCGACGACCTGGCCGCGCCCGGCGGTCAGGTCGACGAACATGAAATTGATGGCGCCGCCGTAGAGGTCGTTCCAGGCATTGCCGATCGCCTTGTAACCCACTCCCTGCCAGTCGACGCCGGCGCGCTTGCCCAGCACCTCGGCCGGCACTTGTGAGCTCGCGTTGAAGTAGCCGAAGTTGAGCTTGCCGGGTCGCGCCTTGGCATCGGCAACCAGTTCCGCGAGCGTCTTGTAGGGACTGTCGGCCGGCACCACGAGGAAAGTGCCGGAGGAGCCGATGATGCCGACGACCGAGAAATCCTTCTCCGGATCGTAGCCCGGATTTTTGTACATGTGGACGTTGGCAGCGTTGGTCGAGGTCGTGGCCAGCATCAGCGTGTAGCCGTCCGGCGGCGCGACCTTCACCGACATCGCGCCGACGATTCCATTGGCGCCCGGCTTGTTCTCGACGACGAAGGGTTGGCCGGTTTTTTCCTCGATGTACTTGCCGACGAGACGCGCCGTGATGTCGCCCGAGCCGCCGGGCGCAAAGGGCACGATGATTCGGATGGGCTTGTTCGGATAAGTTTCGGTCTGCGCAGCGGCGGGCAGGGCGGCGAGAAGCGGGAGGGCGAAGAGGCTGCGGCGAGACAGCGACGTGCGAAATGTGTCCATGGGAGTGGAGTTTAGCGCATGCGCTCCGGATGGACAGCGCGGCGCTTGCAGCCCTACTTTGCGCCCATGTCAAAATCAGGTCGGCCGCCGCTCGACGGCATTCGCGTCATCGATTTCTCCCGTGTGATCGCGGGGCCCATGTGCACCCAGATGCTCTCCGACATGGGGGCCGAGGTGATCAAGATCGAGAATCCCGACGGCGGCGACGACACGCGCAAAGGCGCTGGCCCGCGCGCCGGTGGCGCCGATGGCGAGAGCCACTTCTTCATGACCTACAACAGGGGCAAGAAGAGCGTCGCGCTGGACTTCACCAAGCCTGACGGCCAGGCGATCGTGCACAAGCTGCTCGCCAATGCCGATGTGCTGGTCGAGAACTTCCGGCCGGGTGTGCTGAAGAAGTACGGCTTGGACTATGCCAGCCTCGCGGCCAAGTATCCGAAGCTGATCTATCTTTCGATCTCGGCCTACGGACAGACCGGGCCGCTGTCGGACCGGCCGGGCTACGATCCCGTGCTGCAGGCCGAGTCGGGCATGATGAGCGTCAACGGCGAGGCCAATGGCGAGGGTCTGCGTCACGCCATCGCCATCGTCGACACGATGACGGCGATCCACTCGGTGGCTGCCGTCAACGCCGCGCTCTATGCGCGCCGCGACACCGGCAAGGGCCAGCAGATCGACCTCGCGCTCTACGACACCGCGCTCGTCTCGCTGGGCAATATGGGCTCCTACTATCTGATCGGCGGCGAGCAGCCGCGGCGTGCGGGCAACGGCCATTTCGCGTCGGCGCCCAACAGCTCGTTCGAGACGGCAAACGGCAAGATCTACATGGCGGTCGCCAACCAGAAGCTGTTCGCCGACACGGCCAAGGCGCTGGGCCATCCCGAATGGGTGAGCGATCCGCGCTTCGACACGGTCGCCAACCGCGTGGCCAACAAGCCCGAGCTGACGCGCCTCATGGAAGAAGTGCTGACGACCGACACCAAGGAGAACTGGGCGCAGAAGCTGCGTCACCTGCCGGCCGGCCCGATCCGCACCATGAAGGAGGCGCTGGACGAACCGGAAGTGAAGCGCCGCGGCATGCTGAAGACCTACAAGCACAGCCGGGTCGGTGACGTGCCGCTGATCGGCTCGAACTTCCACTTCTCCGACACGCCGGTCGACGACACGCGACCGCCGCCGGCACTGGGCGAACACACCGATCAGGTGCTCAAGGAACTGGCGGGCCTCGGCGCGGCGGAGATCGCGACGCTGCGCGAGAAGAAGATCGTCGGCTGAAATCCCATGTCGTCCCGGGCGAAGTGAAGGACCTCACAGAACGACCAGATGCCCCCTGGCTGGCGTGAGATCCTCTGCCTTCAAATCAGGATGACGGGAATCCTCACCTGTCGAGCCAGGTCTTCAGGATCAGGTTGGTCTCCTCGGGCTTCTCCATCGTGACGAGATGGCCGCACTGGTCGACGACCACGAGCGCGGCGGCCGGGATGGCCTTGGCCATTTCTTCCGACAGGAACAGAGGCGTCGCCGCATCGTCGCGGCCGCAGACGACGATGGTCTGGCACTTGATGCGCGGCACGTCGGGTCGCCGGTCGGTGCGGATCGCCGCCAGCTCTTCCTGGCGCTTGTAGATCTCCACGCCGATCTCGCCGCACATCGTCATCACCTCGTCGACCAGCGGCTTGTCGGGCAGACGATAGGCCGGGATGAAGCGCGTCATCTGCATGCCGAGCACCAGATCGAAATGACCTTCATTCGCGAGGCGGATGCGGGCGCGACGGATCGCGCGCTCGGCCTCGCTCTGGCTCCTCATGCCGGTGTCGAGCAGAGCCAGCTTCGTCACGCGGTCGGCGGCGAACTGCATGATCTCGACCGCGAGCATGCCGCCCAGCGACAGGCCGGCCAGCGCGAACTTCTCCGCCGGCATCTGGTCGACGACCCAACGGGCGGCGCTTTCCCAACTGTCCCAGATGGAGAGCGGCGCCTTGCGCCAATCCGGCACGACGATCTCGGCCTGCCCTGAAAGGGCTGCGACCTGGGCGGCGAACAGGCGCGGCGAGCACAGCACACCGGGGACAAGCAGCAAGGGTGTCTTGGTCATTCGTTTCCTCCGACGTGAAGCGTAGCGCAGACGATTCGTCTGCGGTACCAATAGGCCATGGCCGCCGCCTCCGTTCGCGACATCCGTCTCGACCTGTTCCGCGGGCTCGCACTGTGGTTCATCTTCCTCGACCACATTCCGACCAATATCGTGAGCTGGCTGACCGTCCGCAATTACGGCTTCAGCGACGCGACCGAGATCTTCGTCTTCATCTCCGGCTACACCGCCGTCATCGCCTACAGCCGCATGCTGGAGGAGGAAGGATGGCCACGCACCGCCGCGCGCATCTATCGCCGCGTCTGGCAGCTCTACGTCGCCCATATCCTGTTGTTCGTGGCCTTCTCCGCCCAGATCGCCTGGGTCTCGATCGCTCGCGACACGCCGGCGCTGATCGAGGAGATGGAACTGCTGGGCCTCGGCCAGAACCCATATCGCGCCATCCTCGAAGCAGCCCTGCTCAAGTTTCGGCCCGTCAATCTCGACGTGCTGCCGCTCTACATCGTGTTGCTGGCCGTCTTCCCCCTGGTCCTGCCGGTGGTGGTGCGCTGGCCCTGGGTCGTGATCGGGGTTTCCTTCGCCTTTTATGCGGCGACCTGTCACCTGAACTGGAATCTGCCGGCCTACCCCGACGAGAAGGTCTGGTACTTCAACCCCTTGGCCTGGCAGGTCGTCTTCCATGTCGGGGCGGCCTGCGCGGTATTCGGCCCGGGACTGTCCCGGCTCGACCGGTATCGCGGCCCGCTGACCACCCTGGTGGTCGCTTTCCTGCTGTTCGCGGCCTTCATAGCCCTGTCCTGGCAATATAATCCGCTGGAACGGCTGGTGCCGGTCTGGGTCGCCCGGGTCATTTATCCGATCGACAAGACGAACATCGACATCCTGAGGTTTCTGCATTTCCTGGCGATCGCCTGGCTGGTCCGGATCGCCGTGCCGATCGATGCCCCGGCCCTGAAATGGCGAATCTGGGAGCCACTTCGCAGATGCGGCGAGGCTTCCTTGCTTATATTCTGCATCGGGACCTTCCTGGCGCTGAGCGGCCAGGTGATCGTTAGCCAGTATGAAGATTCGATCTTGTCGCAGATTCTTGTGAGCATCGGGGGGATCGCCATCATGTGCGTGGCCGCCTACATCGCCGCCTGGTTCAAGCGCGGGAATGCGCGTGCGGCGGCGGCTCGCGCGCGGGTGGCGACCGGGGCTTCCAGGTGAAACACACAATCGCCGTCCTGATCGCGACTCTCATGCTCGCACTGGGCGGAACGGCTCACGCGAACTCGATGACGCTGTGCCGCGCCCAGCCGGCCATGCTGGCGCTCGGCACGACGCTGCCGGTCTCGCGCAAGGCGATCGCCGAGCGCAAGCAGCTCCGCATCATTGCCCTGGGATCGTCCACCACCGCAGGCTATGGGGTGTCGAACCCCGCCTTCGCCTATCCGACGCAGCTCCGCATCGGACTGGAGAAGGCGCTGCCCGGGATCGACATCGAGGTGATCAACCGTGGCATCGGCGGCCAGGACGTCGAGGAGATGGCCGCCCGGATGCGCACCGAGATGGAGGACAACCCGGCCTCCCTGGTGATCTGGCAGACCGGGACCAACGCCGCCATCCGCCACATGCCGCTCGACAAGTTCGACAAGACGCTGCGTGAGGGTCTGAAGCTCGGCACGTCGTTGGGCGCGGATTTCATCCTGATGAATCTGCAGTACGTGCCCGCCGTTGTCGCTGTCGCCGACAAGGAGGCCTACGAGAAGGTCATGGCGGGTGCAGCCAAGCAATACTCCGCCGGCCTGTTCCGCCGTTACGACATCATGCGCGGCTGGTACGATGACGGTATGCCTTATGCCCAGTTCGTGCAGCTCGACGGGCTCCATCTCAACGATTTCGGCCAGAAGTGCATCGGCAGGCTGCTGACCCGCTCGATCGTGGATGCGCTGAAGGGGCCCTGACAAGAGGACGCAAGATGCCTCGTCGCTTCGTCGATCTTTCGATCTACCTCGAGAACGATGTGATCTCCGATCCGCCGCCGTTCGGCCCGAAGATCCAGTATCACAAGCATGCCGATACGGCCGGCCAGATCGCCGGCTTCTTCCCCGGCTTGAAAAAGGAAGACCTGCCGGACGGCGCCGGTTGGGCGGTCGAGAACGTCAACCTCTCGACCCACAACGGCACCCATCTCGACGCGCCCTATCATTTCCATCCGACGATGAACAAGGGCGAGCGCGCCATCACCATCGACGAGGTGCCGCTCGAATGGTGCTTCCAGCCCGGCGTGAAGCTCGACTTCCGCGACAAGCCCGATGGCCACGTCATCACGGCCGCCGAGGTCGAGCGGGAGTTGCAGCGGATCGGCCACGAGCTGAAGCCGCTGGAGATCGTCGTCGTCAATACGCGCGCGGGCTCGCGCTACGGCAACGACGACTACGTCAATTCCGGTTGCGGCATGGGCTACGACGCCACGATCTACCTGCTGGAGAAGGGTGTGCGGCTGACCGGCACCGACGCCTGGAGCTGGGACGCGCCGTTCTATTTCACCGCCCAGAAATGGGCGAAGGACCACGACCCGTCGATCATCTGGGAAGGCCACAAGGCCGGTCGCGACATCGGCTACTGCCATCTCGAGAAGCTGCACAATCTCGAGGCCTTGCCCGGCGACGGATTCACCATCGCCTGCTTCCCGCACAAGATCCGCGGCGCCTCCGCCGGCTGGACCCGCGCGGTCGCGATCTTCGAGGAGTGACGCGCCGTGCGCGTCATCCCGAGCCTTTGCGACGGATCTTAGCTACCCAAGAGTCGCCGGCCGGCGCGCGAAGAGAAGGGCGAGGCCGAGAGCCGCGATGAGACCGCCCGCGGCCGTGCGCAGGCGGCGCAGCATCGTCGGTCGGCCCATCGCGACCGAACGGGCGCGCGACACCAGCGTCGCGACAACGACATCGACCGTTGTGTTGAGGGCCACGGAGATCAGGCCCAGCATCATGAATTGCAGCCATACGGGGCCAGTCGACGGATCGACGAACTGAGGCAGCAACGCGAGGAAAAAGGCCGCTGTCTTGGGATTGAGCGCTTCGACGAGGATGCCCTCGCGGAAGGCTCTGGCCGCGCCCGTCGTCGCGACCCGGACCTCGAAGGGAAGGCGTGCCTCCCGGATCGCCTTGATCCCGATCCATACGAGATAGAGGGCGCCGGCAAGCTTCAGGATCGCGAAGGCCTCGGCGCTCGCCATGACAAGCGCCGATACGCCGGCCGCACCGGCTGCGACATGGACCAGTCCGCCCACCCCCGTCCCGAAGCTGGAGGCCAGGCCCTCGGCTCGGCCACCGGCCAGCGTACGCGCCGCGACGTAGAATATGCCGGGCCCCGGCGACATCGCGATCGCCGCGGCCGTTGCGAAGAAGAGTGCGAGGGTCGCGAAATCCCTTGCCGCTTACGGCAGCGGGTCGGGCTCGCCCGGCGGCAGCGGCACTTCGAAGACGTTGAGGGTCATCGACACCAGCATGTAGTAGCCGCACACGCCCACGAGATCGACGACACCCTTCTCGCCGAACGCGTCGATGGCGCGCTTGTAGTTCGTCGGCGCGACCCGGTTGGTCTCGAGATACTCGGTGACGAAGTCGTAGACCACCTTCTCGATGTCGCGCTTGAAGGGCGGCGTGGCGCGCAGGCGGACCGCCTCGATGATGTCTTCCGGCAGACCGGCTTCCTTGGCGAGACGCGCATGCGCATAGAACTCGAACTGCGCCTTGAAGTGCCGTCCGACCAGGCAGATCGCGAGTTCCGACAGGTCGCGGGGCAGCGAATTGTTGAAACGGCAGTATTCGCCGAGCTTCTGGGCGCGGTCGGCCAGCACCGGGCTGCGCAGCCAGGGCTCGAAGGGGCCGCGCAGGCCGCCGCGGGGGCCGGACATGATCGCGTCGGCGACCTTCTTCTGTTCGGGATCGAGCTTGTTCGTGTCGAGCGGAGCCAGACGCGGCATGGCGTTTCCTCTGTTCTGTCTTTTTCGAAGGGTTAGAGCGGACAACCGGCGTCGGCGACGCGGTTGGCATCGGCATTGTCGAAAATGTGGTTCACGATCGACAGGCCGGCCTGCATTGCGGCGCTGGAGCGGACGCTGCAGGACGCGGTGGCGGTCCACAGCACCTTGCCGCTGTTGGATTCGTAGAGCGTGAGCGACACCCGCAGCGTCGAGCCGGAGGGCACCGCCGGAATCGTGTCGCGCGGACCGATCCGGTTTGCCGGCAGCGCGAGACGCGGATTGGCGCCGGTCTCGTAGTCCTGGCTCTGGAGCATCGGTATCTCGCGGTCGGCGCCGCCGGACAGGTCGAAATAGCTGACGTCCATGCGCATAATGTTGCCGCCGCTGAAGCCCACCTGGTTGCCGCGCTGGGTGAGGCGGACCATGACCTGGCGGCGCAGCTCGCGCGCCAGGTGAGTGTCGGAGGTGAGCTGCACGGCGATCTTGGCCTTGGGAATCTTCTGGAACGCCTTGATCTCCAGCTCGCCCAGCTTCGGCCCGGCGCCCACGCCATATCCCTGGGCGGAGGCCGGTGCGGCAAAGCAGAGCGCCGAGAGCGCGACAAAGGTGGCGGCGATACGCATTCGTCTTTCCCCTAACGTCCCTCGACCGCCGTCAGCCTGCTCCAGCCGGCTTCGTCCCGGTCGAGCATGCGCTTCAGCGATTCGAAATGCAGGAAGGCCTGCTGCGCCTCGCCCGCGATCTGCCTGGCCGTATGTTCGGCCATCGCCTCGTCGATATTGTGCAGCTCCCGGCCGGTCTGCATGGCCAGCACCTGCACCATCGCCGCACGTTCGAGGTAATAAAGGTCGTCGTAGGCTTGGGCAACGGTCGGCCCCGAAACGATGACGCCGTGGTTTCGCAGGAACAGGATGTCCTTGTCGCCCATGGCCCGGCACATGCGTTCGCCCTCGTCGTTGGACAGCGCGACGCCGCCATAGGCCTCGTCGTAGGCGATGCGTCCCCAGTAGCGGAAGGCGTTCTGCGTGCACATCTCGATGCGGCCATCGCGGATCGAGGTCAGCGCGGTCGCATAGGGCATGTGGGTATGCAGCACGACCTTGGCGCGCGGGTTGCCGGCATGGATGCGCGCGTGGATGTAGAACGCCGTCGGCTCGACCGGGTACTTGCCCTCGATGATGTTTCCGTCGCCGTCGGCTATGACGATGTCCGACGGGGTAATCTCGGACCAGTGCAGGCCCTGCGGATTGACGAGGAACAGCTCCTCGCGGCCGGGCACGGTCATGCTGAAATGGTTGCAGACGCCCTCGTTCAGCCCGTGCCGCGCGGCGGCCCGCAGCGCCGTCGTCAGGTCGATCCGCGCCTGGGTGACCGGGTCGTTCGCCAGCATTAAAAAGGCTCCATCGAAGAAGGGCTCGGCTGCGGGCGATGATGCGGCTAAGCGCATATGTGGCCAAGCAAAATCGCGCCTGCCGGGAGACGCCTGGATGAACGTTCTGTTCGGTTCGCCGGTGGGAGCCTTGCTGGCGCGGCCATGGGTCGATCCGGTGGGGCTGTACGGACTGCAACGCTGGTATCTGCCGCTCTCGCGATTGTGGGCCGCGGCCAATCTCGCCGGGATGGATGTCGCCCGATTCCGCGAGGAAATCGGGCTGGCCCTGCCGGGTTTCTGGTCGGAGGCCCGATTGCGGAGCCTGCTGGCGCGCCATGGACGGGCGCAGGCCCGTGCAGACGAGACGCGCGCGGCGTGGGAGACCGGCCTCTTCGATCCGGCGGGCGAGGGCGATCCGGAGCGGTTGGAGGGTCAAAGGCGTGCTGCCGCCACGACTCATCTCGCGACCCGGGCACTCTTCTATCCGCTGCTGTTTCCCCGGCGGCCGCCTCTTGCGCGCTGGCGGATCGACGCGCCGGAGCAGGTCGAATGCGAGCTCGGTCCCGTGCTGGACGACGCTTCCGCCCTCTATGTCGCGCCGATCGCTGTCGAAACCCTGGCGATATCGCGCGACTTCGTGCGGGACGGCATTCGCGAATACTGGTTGCGTGCGCCGACGCCGTCGGCCCGGCTCCAACGGCGTGACGGCAGTGAAATACTCTATGCCCGCGTCGCCGAACCTGTCGGTGGGACAGGCGACACCTTGATTTTCGGCAACGGCCTCTGTGTCGAGTCCGAGCTGATGTCGATGGACCGAGGCCCTGGCCCCCAACTCGCCGCGATGGGGTGGAGGGTCATCGAGCCGGTTTCGCCCTATCACGGTCTGCGGGCGATGCCGGGTTTCTATGGTGGCGAGCCGTTCTTCGCGGCAAGCCCGACGAGTTCGATGGATCTCATTGCCGGGCAGGCGATCGAGTCGGCGCTCCTGGCCGCGTGGGCCCGTGAGCGGTTCGGCGGCAAGGTGGCACTGGCGGGCATATCGATGTCGTCGTTCGTGGCGCAGTTGGCCGCCAGCCACTGTCATCTCTGGCCGGTCGAAGCGCGCCCCGACGCGGCGATCCTGATCAGCCATTCGGGACGTGTCGAGGACGTGACATTCGGCGGCGCACTGGCTGCCATGCTGGGCCTTGATCGGGCATTGGTCGAGGCTGGCTGGTCACGCGACAGCCTGGCGCGGTTGTCGCGGGCGATCGATCCTGCGGAAACCCCGGCGTTGCCGCCGTCGCGTATCGTTTCAGTGTTGGGCGAGACCGACCGCTGGGTCCCCTATGACGACGGTCTCGCGCTCGCGCGACGCTGGCGGCTGCCGGAGGAGAATGTCTTCCGCTACCGGCTGGGCCATCTCGGCATGCCCATTCAGCTCACGCGAGACCACGCTGCCTTCGCGAGGCTCAGACAGGTGCTGAAGGAAGGGTAGGCACGGTCTCCGAGATCTCGCGCACCAGCTTGGAGCGGACGGCGCGGCCGAAATGGTCGAAATTGTCGGCCACGATCAGGAACGAGCCCGGACCGCCGATCACGCTTTCCTCGTAGTATTTGTCGAGGGTGAGGTCGGGTGGGCGGCCGAAATTGTTGCGGTTCATCATCACCGGCAGGCCGTTCACGACGATGCCCTGCGACACGAGCTTGTCGCGCACGATCTCGGCCGGCGGCCCGTCGTTCGTGCGGCCGTCGCCCGAAACGTCGATCACGCGGCGCCGGGCGGAGAAGGGCGAATTCTCGAAACGCTGACCGGCATGGGCGAGGGCGGCGCCGACGGCGGTCCAGCTCTGCGAGGTGCGCGGCGCTTCGGCGAGCTTGTCGGCAAATCGGCGGGCAGCCCCCGGACTGTCGATCACCGTCCAGTCGAGCACGACGGTCTGGAAGTGCGCGCCCGCCCACTCGGTGTAGCAGATCGCGATCCGCCGGTTCTCGCCCGAGAGGATGGCATCGACGACGCGGTCGTTGGTGAGCGCCTCGATATAACCGCGGCGCTGGAGCTCGGCTTCGACCTCGTCGATCGATCGCGAGACATCGACGGCCAGCACGAGCTGCAGGTCGACCGGCGTCTGGGCACGCGCCGAGCTCGCCGTCGCCAGCGCCGCCATGGAGCCTACGAGCGCCGACCGTCGCCTCATGCCCACCTCCGTCGAAGGCGGGAAGCATAACACCGTCGCGTCCGGCGCAAACAAAAACGCCGGAGGAAATCCCCCGGCGTTCAGGTCGACCCTCAGGTCTATTGCCAGAAAGGCCTATTGATCGTCGTCGAAGCCGCGCTTGCGCGGTTCGTAGTCGCGCTCGCGACGCGGACGGTCCGGAGCGCCGCCGGTGTAGCGACGGACAGGCTTGCCGAACTCGCCGCCGGGAGCGCCCTCGGCCGGAGGAGGAGGAGCGCTGGAGAAATCGGCGCGGCGATCCCGCATCGGGCCGCCATCGCCGGCGCCAGGGCCGGCGCCGCGGTAACCACCGCCACCGCCGCCGCCATAACCACCACCGCCGCCTTCACGACCGCCGCCGCCGTAGCCGCCACCGCCGCCGCCGCGATAACCACCGCCGCCGCCGCCTTCACGGCCGCCGCCACCACCGTAGCCGCCGCCACCACCGCCACCGCCGTAGCCGCCACCGCCGCCACCACCGCCGTAGGGCGGACGCGGGCCGCGCGGACGGAAGCCGCCGCCATCGCGGCCGCCACCGCCGCCGCCGCCGCCAAATCCACCACCGCCGCCGCCACCGGGCTGACGCTCGACGGCTTCACGGACCGCGATCGAGCGGCCATCCAGCAACGCGCCGTTCATGGCCTGCATGGCCGAGGCGCCTTGGTCATCGGTTTCCATCTCGAGGAACGCGAAGCCGCGGCTGCGGCCGGTCTCGCGATCCACGATCACTTTCGAAGATGTAACGGTGCCGAACTGAGAGAAGGCTTCAGACAGACGCTCAGACGTGACCGAATAGGGCAGGTTGCCCACAAACAATTTGCGACTCATTCAAGGCTCTGGGCTAGAGGAAGGATCGAGCGGAGTCCGGCGCGCGCTTGCTGGACGGATGCGTCCAAGCGTTTCGATGACCTTTGACAGATGACCAAGTAGCTCACGGGAAGACGTTGACCGGTATCGCGCTCCGCGACTGGGTGCCGAGACTCTTGATGATGCTCGTCGGCGGGTGTCGCAATGCAGCACTTATGCGCTGATTCAAGCTTTGAGTCCACCGCGTCGCGGGGTTGAGACGCAACGAAGCACGGCACACAATCGACGGGAATTCGGGAGGGATTTGAAGTGATCGTCGACCATCGAACCTATGAACTGCAGCCGGGCCGCCTGCGCGACTTTCTCGCGCTCTACGAAAAGGAGGGCCTGCCGGTCCAGCTCAAGCATCTCGGCAACCTCGTCGGCTACTACACGACCGAGGTCGGCAACGTGAACGAGATCGTTCACATGTGGGGCTATACCGACCTTGCCGACCGCACGAAGCGCCGCGCGGCGATGGCGGCCGATCCCGCCTGGCAGGCCTATTTGCAGAAGAGCCGAGATTATATGAAGCACATGAATAACAAGATATTGGTGCCCACCACCTTCTCACCCACGAAGTAAGGGAAAGATCTCCAACATGGCTACCGCATACCCGCGCCGCAGCGGCGCGCAGGTTCTGATCGACCAACTGCGTATCCACGGCACCGACACGATCTTCGGCGTGCCCGGCGAAAGCTACCTGGCCGCCCTCGATGCGCTTTACGCGCAACGCAATTCCATTCGCTATGTAATTTGCCGCCAGGAAGGCGGCGCCTCCTACATGGCGGAAGCCTATGGCAAGCTGACCGGCAAGCCCGGCGTCTGTTTCGTCACGCGCGGCCCCGGCGCCACCAATGCCAGCGTCGGAATGCATACCGGCTTCCAGGATTCGACGCCCATGATCCTGCTGGTCGGGCAGGTCGCGCGCGAACAGGCCGAGCGCGAGGCGTTCCAGGAAATCGACTATCGCCGCATGTACGGCCAGATGGCCAAGTGGGTGACCCAGATCGAGGACGCCCGCCGCATCCCGGAGATCGTGAGCCAGGCCTTCCATCGCGCCATGAACGGCCGGCCCGGTCCGGTCGTCATCGCGCTGCCCGAGGACATGTTGGTCGACGAGGTCGAAGTCGCCGATGCCGGTCCCTACAAGGTCGCGCGCGGCGCGCCGGCGCCGGAGGACATGGCGACGTTCCGCGAGCTGCTGGCCGCGGCGAAACAGCCGCTCGTGATCCTGGGCGGCGGCGGCTGGGACGCCAAGGCCTGCGACGACATCCGCGCCTTCGTCGAGGCCAACCACCTGCCGGTGACGACGGCCTTCCGCAACCAGGACCTGATCGACAACCGCCACGACAATTTCGTCGGCGATCTCGGCCTCGGCGTGAACCCGCCGCTCGGCAAGCGCATCAAGGAAAGCGATCTCATCATCGCCATCGGTCCGCGTCTCGGCGAGGCCACCACCGGCGGCTACACCATGTTCGACCTGCCCGTGCCGGCGCAGAAGATGGTGCATGTGCATGCCGGCGCCGAGGAGCTGGGCCGCGTCTATCAGGCGACCCTGCCGATCAACTCGGGCATGTCGCAGTTCGCCGCCGCGGCCAAGGCGATGAAGCCGGTCGATGCGTCCGCGTGGAAGGCGGGCGTCGCCGCCGCGCGCGCCGACTATCTGAAGAACATCGAGCCGACGCCGCAGCCCGGTTCCGCCAACCTTGCGGAGATCGTGGGCTGGCTGAACAAGCGTCTGCCCGACGACGTCATCGTCACCAATGGCGCCGGCAACTATGCCGGCTACGTCCACCGCTTCTTCCAGTATCGCGGCTTCCGCACCCAGCTCGCGCCGACTAACGGCTCGATGGGCTACGGCGTGCCGTCGGCCGTGGCGGCCAAGATCGCCGCGCCCGGCCGCACCGTCGTGTCGTTCAGCGGCGACGGCTGCTTCCTGATGAACGGGCAGGAGTTCGCGACCGCCGTCCAGCATGGAGCGAACATCGTGTTCATCGTGGTCGACAACGGCATGTACGGGACGATCCGCATGCACCAGGAGCGCGAGTATCCGACGCGTGTGCATGGCACCGAGTTGAAGAACCCGGACTTCGCCGCCTATGCCCGGGCCTTCGGTGGCCACGGCGAGACGGTCGAGCGCACCGCGGACTTCGAGGCGGCGTTCGAGCGCGCGCTCGCTGCCGGCAAGCCCTCGATCATCCATGTGAAGACGGATGCCGAGGCGATTACGTCGCGCATCACCATGAGCAAGCTCCGCGAGCAGGCGCTGGCGAAGCAGAAGCACTGACTTGAGAAAGCGAAGCGGCCGGACGCAAACCCGATCGACGGGCTTGCGTCCGGCCGTCGCCGCCCTTATAGAGGCGGTCCGTGGAGATTTGAGCCGACCGGCTTGCGACCACGTTAAACATCGCTAAAAGGTCGGAGGTGCTCGCAAAGCCCCCGTCCTTCCAGGTCGGGGGCTTTTCGTTTGCGTTGCCGGAGGGGCGCGCGGCGAGACAGGAGAGTGAGATGGACGGTTCGATTCCCGTGAAGAAGGCGCAAGCCGACGTTTCGAAGTGGCGTACCCAGACCCAAGCGGTGCGCGGCGGTCAGATCCGCAGCAACTTCGACGAGACGTCCGAAGCGCTCTTCCTGACCTCGGGCTATGCCTATTCGAGCGCCGAGCAGGCCGAGGCCACCTTCAAGGGCGAGGCCGAGCACTATCAGTATTCGCGCTTCGGCAATCCGACCGTCACCATGTTCGAGAACCGGCTGGCCGCGCTGGAAGGCGCCGAGGCCTGTCGCGCCACCTCGACCGGCATGTCCGCTGTGTTCTTTGCGCTGCTGGCGCTGCTCAAGTCGGGCGACCGCATCGTCGCGGCCCGCCAGCTCTTCGGATCCTGCCACTACATCGTGACCGACCTGCTTCCGAAATACGGCATCCAGAGCGAGCTGGTCGACGGTGGCGATCTCGCCCAGTGGGAGAAGGCGCTGGCCAAGCCGACGCAGGCCGTCCTGTTCGAATCGCCGTCCAATCCGATGCTCGACATCGTCGACGTGAAGGCGGTGTGCGACCTCGCCCACAAGGCCGGCGCCAAGGTCGTGCTCGACAACGCCTTCGCCACGCCGATCCTGCAGCGGCCGCTCGAGTTCGGCGCCGACGTCGTGGTCCACTCCGCCACCAAGTACATGGACGGCCAGGGCCGCACCCTGGGCGGCGCCGTGCTGGGCTCGAAGGAGTTCATCATCGACAAGCTGCAGCCGATCATCCGCAACACCGGCCCGTCGCTCAGCCCGTTCAATGCCTGGGTCCTGGTGAAGGGCCTGGAGACGCTGGGCCTGCGCGTCGAGCGCCACTGCGCCAATGCCCGCCGCGTCGCCGATGCGCTGGCCGCCCATCCGGCGATCGGCCGCGTGCTCTATCCCGGCCGTCCCGACCATCCGCAGCATGCGCTGGCAGCCAAGCAGATGTCCGACTTCGGCGGCGTCGTGACGTTCGACGTCAAGGCCGGCAAGCCGGCGGCGTTCGCCGCGCTGAACCGCCTGCAGATCGTCGACATCTCCAACAATCTCGGCGACGCCAAGAGCCTGATCACCCATCCGGCGACCACGACTCACATGCGCATCGGCGCCGAGGAGCGCGCGAAGCTCGGCATCACCGACGGCACGGTTCGCCTCTCGGTCGGCCTCGAGGATGTCGAGGACATCGTCGCCGACCTCGTGCAGGCGCTGGACGCCTGACGCCGGCAGTCGGGGCAAGGAATGTCGCTTTCGTCCGACCTGTGGGCGGCAAATTCCGACCTGGCCTCACGCATCCTGTCGCACGGTTTCGTGCGCGGGCTGCGTGACGGCTCGCTGCCGATCGAATGCTTCAAGGGCTATGTCGCGCAGGACGCCTATTTCCTCGAAGCCTTCGCGCGCGCCTACGCCTTCTGCCTCGCCAATTCGCGCTCGCGCGAGGATCTCTACGGGTTCGCCGGCCTGATCGCCGGCGTCCTGCAGGAGCTCAAGCTCCACAAGGGCTATGCCGAACGCTGGCGGGTCGACCTCGACGGTGTCGCTCCGATCGAGTCGACACGCGCCTATGTCGACTTTCTTCTCGAGACGGCGCGGCACGGCAATCTCGGCGAGACGATCGCGGCGATGACGCCGTGCATGCGGCTCTACGCCTTCCTGGGCCGTTCGCTGTCCGCGAACAGCGTGGCCAAGCTCTATTCGGAATGGGTGAAGACCTATGCCGATCCGGGCTTTGAGGCGCTGGCCGCCCAGCTCGAAGCCCTGCTCGATCTCCATGCTCAGGACACCGAGGCCGTGCGTGCCAACTACCGCCGCGCCATGGAATTGGAGCTCGGCTTCTTCGCCGCCCACGTCTAGCGGGCGTTGGCAAGACCCGCCGGGAAATATCCGCGGTACCAGGGTACCTGTGAGAGGGGGTGCGACTCTCGTTTCGACTGTTTCGTTTATTTCGTTTGTTTCGTTTATTGGCGCAGGATCCGGCTTGGTCGACGGCCTGTCAGAGCGGCGCCAGTCTCTCCATCGAGCGGTCGAGGGCGCCGTGCAGGTCGGCGGTCAGCTTCGCGCCCATCGCCGTCCGCACTTCCTGCTCGGCCTCGGCCCACAGCGGCAGCGCGCGCTTGAACAGGGCGCGGCCGGCCGGCGTCGCGACCAGCTCGTGCCGGCGCTTGTCGCCCGCGGCCGCCCGCTCGATCACGCCCGAGGCCAGCAGTGGGCGCAGGTTGCGCGTCAGGGTGGTGCGATCGGTCGCCAGGAGATCGGACAGTTCGGTGATGCTGACGGGACCGCGCGCGATCACATGCCCCAGGAGCGAGAACTGCGAGATGCGCAGGCCGGTCGGCGCCAGGTGCCGGCTGTAGATCTGCGTCACCCGCCGCGCCGCGCTGCGCACGCGAAAGCAGGTGCACTCGGCGGGCGACAGGCGGACCGGAGAAGAATCGGCTGTCATGGACCCCAGACTATCGCCGCTTCTTGCATCGGCAAAGCCTCAATGTGTATATGCACATAAATTCGCAATGGAGACGGGCATGGCGGCAGAGGCGGGATATGGCGTGGTGCCGATCGAGCAGGCGCGTACCCTGGACGGTCTGGACCTGTTCAAGGGCCTGCTGGAGGGCCGCTATCCGGCGCCGCCGATCTCACGGGCCCTGGGTTTCAACCTGCTGGAAGTCGAAGCCGGGCGGGTCCTGTTCGGCTACACGCCGGTGTTCGACCATTACAACCCCCTGGGCACCGTCCATGGCGGCATCGCCGCCACCCTGCTCGACTCGGTGATGGGCTGCTGCATCCACACGATGCTGAAGGCCGGCAGCGGCTACACGACCGTCGAAATCAAGGTGAACTACGTGCGTGCCATGACCGACAAGACCGGTCCCGTCCGGGCCGAGGGCAAGGTGATCAACGTCGGCTCGCGCATCGCCACGTCGGAAGGCCGCCTGACCGACGCCGCCGGCAAGCTGCTGGCCCACGGCACGACCACCTGCCTGATCTTCCCGATTTAGCCTATTCTGGCGGCATGCAGAATGCCGCCGCCGAACAGAGACTCCTGAAACTCTCCATCGCCGTCACCGTCGTGGTGGCGACGTTCGGCGTGCTGTTCGGCCTGCTGTCGGGATCGATGTCGATCCTGTTCGACGGCGTCTTCTCCGCCATCGACGCTGCCATGTCGGGGCTGGCGCTGTTCGTGTCGCGCCTCGTCACCCGCGTCGCCGAGAACCGGCGCTTCCAGTTCGGCTACTGGCATATCGAGCCGATGGTTCTGGCCTTCAACGGCGGCACCCTGATGCTGCTCTGCTTCTATGCCTTCCTGAACTCCATCGACAGCCTGCTGGCCGGCGGCCGACAACTCGATTTCGACTGGGCCATGGCCTATGCCGTCCTGGTCTGCGCCGCGTGCTTTGCCATGTTCTTCTACGAGCGCCGCCTCAATCGCCGCATCGGCTCCGATTTCGTGCGGCTCGACGCGCAGAGCTGGCTGATGACGGGGTCGATCACCTCGGCGCTGTTCGTGGCCTTTGCCCTCGGCGATTGGTTGAAGGGTACGGCCTACGGCCATCTCGCCCCCTACGCCGATCCGGCGGTGCTGGCGCTGCTGACGATGGTTCTGGTGTTCGTGCCCATCCAGACGGTGCGCCGGGCGCTGCAGGAAATCCTGCTGATCACGCCGCCGGAACTCGACGCGCGGGTTCGTCAGGTGATGGACGAGGTGATCGCCCGTCACGAATTCAAGACCTACACCTCCTACGTCGCCAAGGTCGGGCGTGCCCAGTTCATCGAGATCCATATCGCCGTGCCGCCGGAGTCGCCGATCGACAGCGTGGGCGAGGCCGACGGCATCCGGCGCGAGATCGCCGAGGCGATCGGCGGCGCAGGTCCGAACCGCTGGCTCACGATCGACTTCACCGCCGACCCGAACTGGCTGTAGACGGGTTTGACCTTTTGCCCGGAAACTCCCATGTCAGAGGCCGGAAGGATTCGCCCGAGCATGTATAAAGCCACAACCCGTGCCATCCAGGTGACGGTCGAACCGCAATATCTGCCCGACCAGTCGGAGCCGGCGAAGTCGCAATATGTCTGGTCCTACACGGTGCGCATCGAGAACAAGGGCGATGTCGCCGTCCAATTGCGCAGCCGGCACTGGAAGATCACCGACGGGCTTGGCCGTCTCCAGGAGGTCAAGGGCCCCGGTGTCGTGGGCAAGACGCCGTTGCTGCGCCCCGGCGAGGTGTTCGAGTACACTTCCGGAACACCTCTTTCCACGCCATCCGGTATCATGGGCGGTACGTATCAGATGGTGGACGAGGCGGGCGTGAAGTTCGACATCGAAGTTCCGACCTTCTCGCTGGACACGCCGACAGCGCAGCGCAGCCTCAACTAGGCTGTGCGAATCAAGGGGAGTAAGACGATGAACAAGATGGCGAAGCCGCGCGAGATCGTTTCGCTCGCCACCGGCCTGTCACGGCCTTCGCGCGAGGAAGCGGAGGCCGCCGTCCGCACGCTGATCCGCTGGGCCGGCGACGACCCCGGCCGCGAGGGCCTGGCCGGTACGCCCGACCGCGTCGTGCGCTCCTACGAGGAGTTCTTCGCGGGCTACGACCAGGATCCGCGCGACATGCTGCAGCGGACCTTCGAGGAGGTCGAGGGCTACGACGAAGTCGTGGCGCTGCGCGACATCCGGCTCGAGTCGCACTGCGAGCATCACATGGTGCCGATCATCGGCAGGGTCCATGTCGGCTACCTGCCGGACAAGCGCGTGGTCGGCATCAGCAAGCTCGCCCGCGTGGTCGATGCCTATGCCCATCGCCTGCAGATCCAGGAGAAGCTCACGGCTCAGATCGCCAATACGCTGCAGGAAGTGCTCCAGCCGCGCGGTGTCGCCGTCGTCATCGAGGCGGCGCACCAGTGCATGACGACGCGCGGCGTCCACAAGTCCGACGTCACCATGGTCACCAGCCGGATGCTGGGCGCCTTCCGGAACAATGGAGAGACACGGCGCGAATTCCTGAGCATGATCGGTCGCACGTCCATTTAACCGCAACGCGCCCCGAGTAAGACAAGGACACCATGGCCGGAGAGACCGTCAGTTCCATCGACATGCTGCGAAAGCTCGTGGCATTCGATACCACCTCGCGCAATTCCAACCTCGCGCTGATCGAGTACGTGCAGGGCTACCTCAAGGGCCACGGCGTCGAGTCGAAGCTGGTGCCCAACGAGGACGGCTCGAAGGCCAATCTGTTCGCAACGGTCGGTCCCAACGTGCCGGGCGGCGTCGTGCTGTCGGGCCACACCGACGTCGTGCCGGTCGACGGCCAGCCCTGGGTCACCGATCCGTGGACGCTCACGCTGAAGGACGGCAAGTATTACGGCCGCGGCACCTGCGACATGAAGGCGTTCTATGCCATCGGCCTCGCCATGCTGCCGGAGATGCTGAAGGCCCCGCTCAAGAAGCCGATCCACTTCGCTCTCTCCTACGACGAGGAGATCGGCTGCTTCGGCGCGCATTCGCTGGCCGCCCGCATGGCGACCGAGGTGCCGAAGCCCCGGGTCATCATCATCGGCGAGCCGACCATGATGACCGTGGTGCATGCCCACAAGGGCAGCCAGAGCTACGTCACCAAGTTCACCGGCTTCGAGGCCCATTCCTCGATGACCCATCTCGGCGTCAGCGCCATCCATTTCGCCGGCGAGTTCATTCACTACCTCAACACGGTGCAGGAGGAGCTCGAGGCCGCCGCTCCGAAGGACAGCGAGTTCATGCCGGCCGCCGCGACCTTCAACGTCGGCACCATCATCGGCGGCACCGCGGGCAACATCCTGGCGCGCGAGTGCGAGGTCCTTTGGGGCTATCGCGAGCTGCCGACCCGGCCGATCGAGGAACTGGGCGAACGCGCCAAGAAGTGGCTGAAGGAAGAGCTGCTGCCGAAGATGAAGGCCAAGCATCCCGCGGCCGGCATCGAGACCGAGTTGCGCGCCTCGACCCCCGCCTTCTCGCCCGAGGGCAATGACGACGCCAAGGCCCTGGCCGGCAGCTGGTCGGGCTCCAACACGGTCGGCGCGGTGGTCTATGCCACCGAGGCCGGCATCTTCCGCAAGGTGCTGGGCGTGCCGACGGTCGTGTGCGGCCCCGGCGACATCGCCCAGGCGCACCAGCCGAACGAATTCATCCTGGCCTCGCAGATCGACGCCGGCGAGGAGTTCATGAAGCGCATGCTGGAGTGGTCCTGCCGGGACTGACTGTGAGGAGGTCGTGCCGCACCTGATCGCCGTCGACTGGGGCACGAGTTCGCTGCGCGGCGCCCGTCTCGACGAGGCGGGCCGCGTGCTGGAGGAGAAGAGCGCGCCGCTCGGGATTCTCAACGTCCCGAACGGCGATTTTGCCGGCGTGTTCAACTCCCTGTTCTCGGACTGGATGAAGCCGGCGGGGAGCGTCTGTCTGATCTCCGGCATGGCCGGCAGTCGGCAGGGCTGGGCCGAGGCCCCCTATGTCGCCTGTCCGGCCGGACCCGAAGACCTCAAACGCCACCTGCACTGGATCGAGCCGGGGCGCATCGCCCTGGTGCCCGGCCTCAGCGTCGAGCAGGGCGCGGTCCCCGATGTGATGCGCGGCGAAGAGGTGCAGATCTTCGGCGCCCTGCGGCTGGCCGGCCTCGCGGATGGGCTGTTCGTCCTGCCGGGCACGCACAGCAAATGGGCCACCGTGCGGGACGGGCAAGTCACCGGCTTCCGAACCTACATGACCGGCGAGGTCTACGGGCTGCTCGGCCAGCATTCGATCCTCGCCCGAACCCTCGATGCGGAGGCGCCGCTCGACGAGGCTATGTTCCGGCGCGGCGTGACACGCGCCGCCGAGGACGAAGGCCTCCTGCACAACGCGTTCGGTGTACGCGCGCTGGCCTTGTTCGACCGCCTGTCGCCGGCCCAATCGGCAAGCTACCTCTCCGGCCTGCTGATCGGCGAGGAGCTGCGCGCGCAGCGGCTGCCGGCCGGCCGCGAGGTCGTCGTCATCGGCGCACCGGCGCTCACGGCGCGCTATGCTCTGGCGCTGGGACAGAAGGGCGCGACGGTGCGCCGCTTCGGCGCCGAGGCGACATGGGCGGGCTTGAGGGCTTTGCAGGGATGACCATCATCGACAGGTTCGAGGCGGCGATGCGCGAGCTGCCGCTCGTCGCCATCCTGCGCGGGGTGAAGCCCGCCGAAGCACCGGCGATCGGTGAGGTGCTGGTGGAGGCAGGGTTTCGTCTCATCGAGGTACCGCTCAACTCGCCGCAACCCCTCGACAGTATCGCGGCGTTGCGCAGGCGCTTTCCCGACGCCGTCATCGGCGCCGGTACCGTTCTGACGGCCGTGGAGGTGAGGGATGTCGCGTCCGCGGGCGGCGAACTCGTCGTCGCGCCGAACTTCGATCGCGAAGTCGTCGAGGAGACGGTTCGCCTCGGTCTGGCGAGCCTGCCGGGCATCCTGACGCCCACGGAAGCCTTTGCCGCGTTGAAGGCGGGCGCGCACGGGCTGAAGCTCTTTCCCGCCGAACTGGCATCGCCTGCCGCCGTCAAGGCCCTGCTGGCGGTCCTGCCGAAAGGCACGCCGTTGATCCCGGTCGGCGGCGTCGGCGCGGACAACATGGCTGTCTGGCGCGCAGCCGGCGCCGCGGGCTTCGGCCTCGGCTCGTCGCTCTACAGACCGGGCGACGATGCGGCGACGGTGCGCGTCAAGGCGACCACCATCGTGTCGGCCTGGAGCAACCCTGGAAAGCCCGCGAAGGCATGAAGGGTAACTCGCGACGCAATAGTTGTTGCACGACAATCTCCGCTCCTCTGTTGCAAATGCACAGGCTCTGAGGCCACTTTCGCATCGCCTGGAGGTGGGGAGAGGCTGCATTGAACGCGTCGCGTTGCGGGAGGCGCCGGAGGAGCGCGAGAGGGAAGGCCAGCAGAGCCCGGCTGTCGGCCCTGGCCCTGGCCGGGGTCGTATCGTCGATCACGACGGCGTCCGCGCAGGACACGCGCTGGGACTCGATTCTCTCCAACACGAACTGGTACGTGCCGATTCCCAACCTTGTCGCTTACGCCAGCGGCAACCGAAGTGACATCACCAATCCCTTCGCGATCGGAGACCAGACCCTGTGGTCTCTGGGAACCGTCACCAACGGCTCATTCACAGGGATTAGCGCGGCAAGGTTTGCCATAGGTTCGACGGTCACGCCGCCCACGTTCGCTTCCATGCACGGCCTGGTTACCGAGGCGGGGCAGATCCGGATCGAATTCACGTCTCCGGACAGCGCGACCATCGTGGGCATCGGGCAGATGCGCGAGATCGGCGGCGTGCCGCTGATGGAAATGCAGATGATCACCGGCACCTCGCTGCTGGTCACCCATTGGGCCTACATGGCGCCCTACAATCCGGCCGTGTTCACACCGCCCTCGCCGACGCAGTTTGTGAGCGCAGACGTCACCTCGCCGGAATGGCGCTGGACCGCCGGCACGACCTGGCAGGTGTCGAGCCCCACGGTGTTCGGCACGGCTGCGCCCGGCACTTTCAAGATCAAGGGCTACAGCAACGGATACTATTGGGGCGTGGGGGCGGCACCGCCCGACAGTGTCGTCGGCAACTTCACGGTGCTGGGCTCGATGACGCCCGAGGGAAACGTCCTGTTCAGCCTGCTGTTCGGGGCGTCGTTCGACAGTCTTTCGGGCCAGATCACCGGCGATGCCACGACCGGCATTATGGCCCTTCGGGCGTATACCCTGTCCGGCCCGGTCGGCGCTCCGACGACGGCCAGCATCATGCCGGTTTCGACCATTGCCGCGGGTCAGACCTACTTCCTGAGCAATGTCGGTTCGACGGTCATCCCGGCCTTCACCGGCGGCACGCTCCAGATCGATGACGCCAGTGGCGTCTACACCCAGAGTTTCCTGGTCGACGGATCGGCGACCAATCGCCTCGACCTGCGCGGCAACTCTGCCGTCCTGAGCGGCGTGCTCTCCGATGCCGTGCCGGGTACACCGGGCAACCTCATCGTCGCCAATAGCGGCATCGGGGGAATCGTCACCTTCGCCGGGCACAACACCTATACGGGGCTCACGACGATCGATCCCGGCGCCACCCTGTCGGTCGACGGCTCGATCGTCTCGCCGGTCTCGGTCAAGGGCACACTGCGGGGCACCGGCGCGATCTGGGGAGCCACCACGGTGCAGAGCGGCGGCACGCTGGCGCCGGGCAACAGCCCGGGGACGCTCACCTTCGGCGCGCCGGTCACCATGGCGGCGGGCAGCACGCTGTCCCTCGACATCGACGGTCCGGGGAGCGGCACCGGGGCCGGTAATTTCAGCCGCGTGGTGGTGATGGGCGCGGGCAATGGCTTCACCGCCGGCGGCACGTTGCAGCCCGTCCTGCGCGGCATCACCGGCGCCGCGACGAACAGTTTCACGCCGGCCATCGGGCAGCAGTTCATGGTCGTCGTGGCTGAAGGCGGCGTGCAGGGAAGTTTCGCGGGGCTCACCCAGCCAGCGGGCCTGGCGGCGGGAACGCGGTTCGACGCCCTCTATGCGCCGTCTTCCGTAACGCTGGTGGCGACGCCCGCGGCCTACGGCAATCTCGGTGCCGCCGGCCTGCCTCAGACCTCCAACCAGGTCTCGGTCGGACAGGCGCTCGACATCCTGCGTCCCGCCGCGGGCGTTCGTATGTACGGCCTGGCACAGTCGCTTTTCGCGCCGCTCTACAGCCTGCCCGCCGCGTCGATCTCGCAGGCGCTCGATCAGCTTTCGCCCAGCCTCTATGGCGACTTGATGCTGTCGGCGCGCCAGGGCTTTTATGGATTTGCCGATCAGGTGACCCAGCGGCTGGGCACCCGTCGGGCCGGGCAGGGCGGCCTGCAGAACGTTGCCATGGCCTGTGGCGATGCCTGTGGGGGGCTGCCCAACGCTGCGCCCAATACGGTGGCCGGGCCGCTCGGCACGACAGCGTGGCTGTCAGGCTTCGGCCAATGGACGCAGGTCGCGGCGGCCGCCGCCCCCGGCTTCCAGTCTTCACTCGCCGGCGTGATGGCCGGTCTCGACATTGAACTGGCGCCCGGCTTCGTCGGAGGTGTTGCCGTCGGGGGCGGTAGCGCCAACAGCTTCGCCGGCAATGGCGCGACCGCTCTCGGATCGGCCCTGCAGGCGACGGTCTATGGCGAATACGCCACGGGGGCGTTGTTCGTCCGCGGTCTGGCGTCCTACCTGCGCTTCGACCAGACGACGACCCGTCCACTGGGGGCCTGGAGCAGCGTGTCGCGGGACAGCCTCGTCACGACCGGCGTGGGGGGTGAGATCGCGGCCGGTTTGCGAATGGCGTGGGAGGGGTGGGCGGTGGAGCCCACGTTGGGGCTCGCCGCAGCCGGGTTTTCCTCGCCGGCGACGGTCGAACAGAACGCCAGCGGCCTCGCCCAACAGATCGATGGGCAGTCGCTGACCAGCGTGCGCGGAGCCCTGACGCTGCCGGTGAATCGGACCCTCTCGTTGGCCGACCAGCGTTCTCTAGCCTTGCGGGGAGTGCTGGGTTGGGCGCACGAATTCGCGGACGTATCGGCGACGACCCAGGCGGCCTTCGCCGCCGCGCCGGGCGTGCCTTTTTCGACGACCACGGCCCCGATCTCACGCGATTCGGTGCTGGTCGGGCTCTCCGCCGATTACGCCTTCGGCGACGGCATGGCCTTCTTTGCAGGCTGGCAGGCCGCGATCGGCTCGTCCTCGATCGCGCAGACACTTCGCGCGGGGCTGCGTGTGACGTGGTAGAGCGTGGCCCTCGAACACGATGACCCGATACCGGGAGTAAATCATGATCCGCACAATCGTCTGCACGTCTCTGGCGCTGGCTTTGATGGCCACTACGGCTCAGGCCGAAGTGTATTGCCGGGCGGAGGGCATTCCGCGCGGTTGCGTCTGGGCGCCCCATGGCGCCGGTGCGCCGGGTGTCGGCGTGGCCCCGGGTGTCGGTGCCGGGGCTCCAGGAGTGGGCGTTGCGCCGGGTGTCGGCGTCGGCGCCCCCGGTGTGGGCGTCACGCCCGGCGTCGGCGCGGGGGCTCCCGGCGTCGGCGTGGCCCCGGGAAATGGGGTCGACGGAGAAGTGAACCGGGGTGGTCCGGTCAATCGCGCGGGCCGTCGCTGACGCGGCCGGCCATCCTGTGAGGGGTGGCCGCCTCGTTACCTTCGGGTAACTCAAATGCCAAAATCAGAAGGCTGGCTGAATAGCTCTTGTATTTTAGAACATTCAAGATATATCTTGAATATGTTCAAACATACAAAGAGTGAAACAATGCGATCTTCTCATCATCATCATCACCATCACGCGCATGGCGAGGCCCATCGGCATCATTTCGGTCGGCGCGGCTTTGGCCGGCCGGGCCATGGCTGGGACGGCGACACCAGCGACAGAGGCGGCGGCCGCGGCCGCCACCGGGTCTTCGATTCGAGCGAGCTGCGGCTGGTGCTCCTGAAGCTGATCGCCGACGAGCCGCGGCACGGCTACGAGCTGATCCGCGCCATCGAGGAGCTGACCGGCGGCAGATACGTGCCGAGCCCCGGCATGATCTACCCGACGCTCACGATGCTCGACGAAATGGGCCACATCGCCGCGACCAAGTCGGAAGGCGCGCGCAAATCCTTCGCGGTGACGCCGGACGGCACCGCCCATCTCGTGGAGCGCAAGGCGGAGGTCGACGCATTGTTCGCGCGGCTCGCGGAACTTGCCGGGCTCCAGGAGCGCACCGACTCGGCGCCGGTGCGCCGGGCGATGAACAACCTGCGGGAAGCGCTGATCCATCGCCTGGGCCGCGAGGGCGTGCAGAAACAGACGGTCCACGACGCGGTCGCCATCATCGACGAGGCCGCGCAGAGGATCGAACGTCTATGAGTACCGCCAGTATCGCGCGCGTGCCGACGGCGAACGGCAGCCGCTACCTCCAGCAGCTTTGCAAGCACTGGAGCCATAATCTCGAAGTCGAGTTCACGCCGGACCAGGGCAGGGTCGTCTTTCCGCGCAACGCCCGCGGCGCCGACTGGCCGGGGGACGCCACCCTCCAACTGGTCGCTCATGCCGATGTGCTGGAATGCCGCCTCGAGGCCAGTGCCGAGGGTCAGCTCGAAGCGCTCAAGGGGGCGGTCGCGAGCCACATCGATCGCTTTGCCTTCCGCGAGGCGCCCCTCGCCTTCGAGTGGCGCGATGCGTGACAAGCCGCGCGCTTGTTAAGGCCGGGACGGGCTTGCACATTCCGCGCGAGTGCAGCCCGAGGACCCCATGTCGACCCTTCCTGAAGACGTCTTTACCGAACCCGAGGATTTTTCAGCCGACACGCTGGCCAACCTGGGGCCGCTGGCCCGCCTGGCCGGCGAATGGGAGTCCGACAAGGGCATCGACATCGCGCCCAAGGCACCGGGCCCCGAACAGCGCGGCTTCCGCGAGCATATCCGGATGGAGCCGATCGACCCGCAGCCCAATGGACCCCAGCTCCTCTACGGGCTGCGCTACCACATCCACATCAACACCGACGAGGAAGCCATCACCTTCCACGACCAGGTCGGCTACTGGCTCTGGGAGCCGGCCACCGGCCTGATCATGCAGTCGATCGCCATCCCGCGCGGCCAGGTCGTGCTGGCGGGGGGAACCGCGAAGCCCGACGACAAGACCATTTCGGTCGAGGCCAAGCGCGGCGATACCCGCTTCGGCATCTGCTCGACCACCTTCCTCGAGCAGGCGTTCCGCACCGACTATTACCGCATCGACATCACCTTCAACGATGATGGCAGCTGGTCCTACGTGACGCGCACCGACCTCGCGGTCCGCGGCAAGACGCCGGCCTTCAACCACCGCGACACGAACACGCTGCGGCGGGTCTCGGCGCCGGCCCAGAACCCGATGGTCGACCGGCTGAAGAGCGGCAAGTTCGACTGACGGGCGGCTACTTCAGCTTCAGGCCGACCACGCGCACCAGGCCGTCCGGCATGGGCTTGTAGCCCTCCAGCCGGTCGATGTGCGCGATCAGGATCTGCGGGTGATAGAGGTAGAAGATCCAGCCCTCGGCCAGGAATTTGGCGGCGATCTTCTCGTAGATCGCCTTGCGAGCGGCGGGATCGGTGACGGCGCGCGCTTCCTGGTGCCAGGCGTCGATCTCTTTGTCGCAGTACTTGCCCATGTTCTGCGGCGCGCCGCAGGTCTGGTAGATCACCGAATTGCCGTCGGGGTCGCTGCGGCCGCTCCAGGTGTTCATGTAGATCTGGAAGTTGCCGTCCTCGCCCTGCTTCAGCGCGGTCGCGACCTCGGTGACGCGGATCTTGAGGTCGAAGCCGGCCTCGGCCGCCATCGATTGCACCACCTCGGCCACCGCCCGCGTCTCGGGCGTATTGCTGACCATGAAGTCGAGCACGAGCGGTGTCGTTACGCCCGCTTCCTTCAACAGCGCCCTGGCCTTGGCGAGGTCGCGCTTCGGCACCGGGAATTTCTGCTGATAGTAGGAATTCTGCGGACTGACCCACTGGTTGCCCGGCACGAACTCACCGTTGAACACGACCTGGTTGATGGTGTCGCGGTCGAGCGCCAACTCGAAGGCGTGACGCACCCTCGGGTCCTTGCCCAGGGGGTTGTCGGCCTTGGGACCGTTGGCGACATTGGCGAACAAAGCGAACCAGCCCAGCGACACCGCCTTGCTGAGCTTGAGCTTCGGCGCGTCGCGCACCGTCTTGATGTCGGTGGCCAGCACGCGCTCGATCAGGTCGAGGCCACCGGAACGCAGGTTGGCCAGTCGCACGGTCGCATCGACGATCGGCAGGTAGGTGATCCTGTCGATGAAGACCTGGTCCTTGTTCCAGTAGTCGGGGAACTTCTCGACGACGATGCGGTCCTGTTGCACCCGCTCGACGAGCTTGTAGGGACCGGCGCACACCGGCCTGAGACCGAATTTGTCGCCCGCCGCCTCGGCGGCCTTGGGCGACATCATCATGCCGGCGCGATCGGTGAGCTGGGCCAGCAGCGGCGAGAAGGGCTGCTTCAGGTTCAGCTTGATCGTGAGTGGATCGACGACCTCGACGGTGTCGATCGTGCCGATCTCGGGCTTGCGGAACGAACTCTTCATGTTGAGATGGCGGTCGAGACTGTACTTGGCCGCCGTCGCGTCGAAGAGTTCGCCGTCGTGGAATTTCACGCCGGGCCGGAGCTTGATGATGACGGTCTTGCCGTCGGCTGAGGTCTCATGGCCGAGCGCGAGCTGCGGCACGATCGCCAGCTTCTCGTCGATGTCGAACAGCTTGTCGCAGATCGAGGCGAAGACGATGCGCGCGGTGTAGGTCCGCGAGAGGGTGGGGTCGAGAACGTCAGGATCGTCGCCCAGCCCGATGCGCAGATGGCCCTGCGCCGAAGCGGCGGTCGCCGCCAGACAGAGTGTGGAAGCAACGACGAAGCAGCGAGCGATCTGTCCCATGATCCCCTCCGGTCTGTTCCGGAGCGGGAGGGTGCATACGCCGTGCCAGATTCTCCCGGCCCGCTATTTCAGTTTGAGGCCGACCACCCGCAGCAGCCCATC
This sequence comes from Reyranella sp., assembly GCF_965249915.1. Classification (GTDB taxonomy): domain Bacteria; phylum Pseudomonadota; class Alphaproteobacteria; order Reyranellales; family Reyranellaceae; genus Reyranella. The sequence continues at coordinate 4,348,899 of NZ_OZ252257.1, read as the reverse complement.
CGGTACGGGGCGGAATCCTTCGAGCCGGACCGTGTGGGTGGCCAGGTTCTGCGGGTGGAAGAGGTAGAAGATCCAGCCCTTGTCGAGGAAGCGTTCCGTGACCTTGCGGTAGATCGCCTTGCGCGCCTCGAACTCGGTGGCGGCCCGCGCTTCCTGATGCCAGCCGTCGAGTTCCTTGTCGCAGTATTTCCCCATGTTCTGCGGCGCGCCGCAGGTCTGGAAGACCACCGAATTGCCGTCGGGATCGCTGCGACCGCTCCAGGTCAGTGCATAGACTTGGAAGTCGCCATCCTCGCCCGCCTTCAGGGCGGTCGCTACTTCGACGACGCGCAGCTTCAGGTCGAAGCCCGCTTCCGCGACCAGCGACTGCACGACCTCGGCGATGGCGCGCGACTCCGGCGCGTTGTTCACCATGTAGTCGAGGCTGAGCCGGCCGGTGATGCCGGCTTCCTTCATCAGCGCCTTGGCCTTGGCGATGTCGCGCTTGGGGATCGGGAAGTCTTTTTGATAGTAGGGGCTCTGCGGGCTGACCCACTGGTTGCCCGGCACGAACTCGCCGTTGAACACGACCTGGTTGATGGCATCGCGGTCGAGCGCCAGCTCGAAGGCGCGGCGCACCCGCGGGTCCTTGCCCAGCGGATTGTTCGACTTGGGCCCGTTGTCCTGGTTGATCATCAGACCGAACCAAGCGAGCGAGACCGAGTTGGCGAGCTTCAGCTTGGGATCGGCGCGCACCGTCGGGATGTCGGTCGCCAGGATGCGCTCGGTGAGGTCGATGCCGCCGGAGCGCAGGTTGGCCAGGCGCACGGTCGTATCGATGATCGGCAGGTAGGTGATCTTGTCGATGAAGACCTGGTCCTTGTTCCAGTAGTCGGCGAACTTCTCGACGACGATGCGATCCTGCTGGACTCGCTCGACGAATCTGTAGGGGCCGGCGCAGACCGGCTTGAGGCCGAACTTGTCGCGCGCCGCCTCCGCCGCCTTGGGCGAGACCATCATGCCCGACCGGTCGGTGAGCTGGGCCAGCAGCGGCGAGAAGGGCTGCTTCAGGTTGAGCTTGACGGTCAGCGGATCGACCACATCGACGCTTTCGACGATGCCGATCTCGGGCTTGCGGAACGAGCCCTTCATGTTGAGGTGGCGTTCGAGACTATACTTGGCCGCGGCCGCGTCGAGCGGCTCGCCGTCATGGAACTTCACGCCGGGGCGAAGCTTGATGAGAACCGTCTTGCCGTCGGCCGACGTCTCGTGCCCGAGCGCGAGCTGCGGCACGATCGCCAGCTTCTCGTCGATGTCGAACAGCTTGTCGCAGATCGAGGCGAAGACGATGCGCCCCGTGTAGGTGCGCGACAGGGTGGGATCGAGCACGTCGGGATCGTCGCCGATGCCGATCCTGAGATGCCCCTGCGCCGAGGCGGTGCTTGCCGCCGCACAGAGCGCCAGTGTCATGAGAAAGCGATGAGCCGTCCGCCGCATGTTGCCCTCCGTCCTGACCGTCCCGGGACTCCAGCACGCGCCGTGCCATGCGGCCGAGCGAAGCTCGGCCGTTGGTGTTTCAAAGAAGGCGAAAGGTCCCTCACTTCGTTCGGGATGACACCATTTTTTTGATCGGCGGACCGCGCAAGTCCAAATAAAATTGTCATCCTGAACGAAGTGAGGGACCCGTAGGGTTTCTCTACCGAACCTCGAATCCCATCTTCGCCAGCGCGGCGCGCAGCGTTTCGCGGCCGTTCATCGCCTTGATCGGGCCCAGCCGGTTCAGCACCCGCTGCGTCCAGGTCGCGGCCTGCAGCTCGTGGCGGGCCGAGAACTTGCTCATCTCGGCGTCATAGGCGACGCGCAGCGCCTCTTCCTTGCTCGCGTCGTAACGCTCGGTGTGGAGCACGACCGCCTGCGGCAGGCGCGGCTTCACCTCGCCCTCGCCCTTTTCCGTGGCATATCCGACGCAGAGGCCGAACACGACGACGGCCTGGGGCGGCAGGCCCAGCAGCTCGGCAACGCGGATCGGGTCGTTGCGCATGGCGCCGATATAGACCGTGCGCAGGCCCATCGACTCTGCCGCAACGACCGCGTTCTGGGCCGCCAGTGCCGCGTCGATCGAGGCGACCATGAAGGTTTCCAGCCAGGGCATGGTCTCGAACGGTGTCTTGGTCGCGTTCGAGATGCGCTGATTGCGCGACATGTCGGCGATCCAGGCGATGAACAGCGGGCACTGCTCGATATGCTTCTGGCCGCCGGCGATCTCGGCCAGCACCTTCTTCTTGGCGGGATCGGTGACGGCGAGCGCCGACCACCACTGCATGTTGGAGCTGGTGGCAGCCGACTGGGCGGCGGCGATCATGCTCTCGAGCGCGCCGGCCGGCACGGGATCGGGCTTGTAGCTGCGCACCGAGCGATGATCGAGCATCGTGGCGATGGTCTCGTTCCACGGTCCGGCCGCGGGCAGGGTGTCCGCGCCATAGCGGCGGGCGAGGGCTTCCGTCTTGGGAGGCGTGGCGGGCGTCAGGGAATCCATCAGGCAATGCTCTCGGGTTTGCGGCGGGTGATCGCGGTGATCAGCGCCAGGAAAATGAAGCCGGTGACGATCATGAAGATGGCGCGCGGCTCGCCATGGTCCATCAGGGACCCGTAGAGCAACGGGGCGATCATGCCGCCCAGGTTGAAGCCGGTGCTGACGAAGCCGAACACCTTGCCGAACGAGCCGGGCGGCGTGACGGCGCGCACCATCATGTCGCGCGACGGCTGGATGATACCGTTGAGCAGGCCGCCGACCGACATCAGAGCGATCAGCGCGAAGCCCGGCATGTTCACCCAGGCCATCAGGATCGCCATGGTCGAAGTGCAGGCGAAGCCGATGGCCGCCACGCGCTCATGGTGCGGGGTACGGTCGGCGATGATGCCGCCCAGCAACACGCCACCGGCGCTGCACAGCAGGAAGCCCGACAGCGCCACGCTGGCCACCGAGAAGGGCGTGCCATGGATCTGCGCCATGCCGACGACGGTGAAGGTCTGGATGCCGCCATTGGCCATGGCGAGGCAGAAGAAGAACAGCAGGTTGCGCAGGATCGGCGCGCTCAGCAGGAGGTCGAGCCCGACCTTCTGGCCGCTGTCCTTGGCCGGCTGCTGCCCGGGCTTGTGCACGACGCGCGGCAGGATGCTGCCCGCGACGATCAACACGAGGGCCGTCGCGATCGACAGGCCGCCCACGAACAGGAAGGCGCCGCGCCAGCCCCACAGGGCCGCACAGGCCAGCGCCAGCGCCGGCGTCACCCCCGAGCCGAGATAGCCCGCGAAGGTATGGATCGAGAAGGCCTTGCCGATGCGCTTGTGATCGATGGTGGCCGACAGGATCGAATAATCGGCCGGGTGATAGACGGTGTTGGCGAGCCCCAGGAAGCCGTAGGCGATGACGAAGAACCAGTAGCCGGGCAGCAGCGCGGCCGCCGCGACGGCGACGCCGCCCAGGATCAGACCTCCGGTCAGCATGGCGCGCGGGCCGACCCGGTCGACCAGGAAGCCGGCCGGCGTCTGCAGCAGGGCGGAAGCGGCGTTGAACGCCGTGAGCGCGAAGCCGATCTCGACGTAGCTGACGCCGAACGCCTCGCGGACTTCGCCGAACAGCGGCGGCAGCAGCATGATGTGCACGTGGCTCACGAAATGCGCCAGGGCGATCAGCGCGATCACCTTGTATTCGCGCACCTTCTTCGCATCGGTGCCGGCCTCGCTGGCCGGCAGGTCGAAAGAGTTACTCGTCGACGACATTGACGCCCAAAGTCCCTATGTCTGAGATCTCGACCTCCAGCCGGTCGCCGGCCTTCATCCACAGTGGCGGCTTGCGGCCGGTGCCGACGCCGTCGGGCGTGCCGGTCGCGATGATGTCGCCCGGCTCCAGCCCGGTCACGGTCGAGAGATATTCGATGATGGTCGCGACATCGAAGATCATGTGATCGGTCGTGTCGTGCTGCACCACGCTGCCGTTCAGCCGCGTGGTGAGTTCGAGCCGCTGCGGATCGGCGATCACATCGGACGTGACCATCCACGGTCCCAGCGGCCCGGTGGCCGGGAAGTTCTTGCCGGCGAAGACCGAATGCTTCTGGAAGTCGCGCACGCTGCCGTCGATGAAGCAGGTATAGCCCGCGATCACCGAGAGGGCGCCGGCGCGCGGGACGTGCCGGCAGCGCTCGCCGATCACGATAGCCAGCTCGCCCTCATAGTCGAAGTGGGTCGAAGCACGCGGCCGCACGATGTCGCCGCCGTGAGCCACGAGCGTATTGTGAAGTCGCGAGAAGACGCTGGGCACGGTCGGCATCTGGCGTCCGACCTCGCCGACATGGCTGGCATAGTTGAGGCCGACGCAGAGGATCTTGCCGGGATCGGGGATCACCGGCAGCAGCTCGACGTCCTCGAACGCGAGAGTGGGCGCGGCGCCTTTCAGGGCGGTGCGAAGTTCGTCGAGTGCTTTCGCCGCGATGACGTCGCGCAAGCCGGACCAGCGCCCGTTCGTGCGCGCCGACAGATCGACGATGCCGCCGTCGACGGCCGCGCCGAATTTGTTCGCGCCCGCATGGCGAAAGCTGACCAACCGCATAGGGACGGACCCTAGGGTGATTGCAGCAGCTTCGAAAGACCTTTGGAGAGTTTGAGGCTGTCCACGGCGCCGGGCTTCGCAAGTGCACCATTGGCGGCTTTCGCCAGCTTCTGCAGCGCGAGCCCCTCGGCCATCGAGATGGCGCAGGCCACACCGTCGAGAAGAGGGGCATCGACCATGTGCTTCAGCTTTGCTGCAAGCCCGGCCAGCCCCGCGCCGCCCAGGATGACCACGTCCGCGCCATCCTCTTTGACGCAAGCGCTGCAGCCTTTTGCCAGCAATTCCATGGCGGCAGTGGGGTTACGCGCGATGTCGGCACCGGTCGGCGCCACGGTGCGCACCGAGGCGAGGCGCGAGGAGAGACCATGGCCCGCCACGAATTCCTCGAGCATCGACTTCCAGCGCTCGCCGCCGGTGACGATGGAGAAGCGGTTGCCCATGGCGCAGGCCTGCAGGATCGACGCATCAGCCATGCCCACGACCGGCACCGGACTGACCTCCTTCAGGGCGGCGAGGCCGGGATCGCCGAAGCAGGCCAGCACGACCACGTCCTTGGGCCCGCGATCGTTGGCATAGGCATCGAGTGCGGCGTGGCTCGCGATGGCATAGGCCGCGCGCGAGGCGATGTAGCGCGGACCGAAGGAGCCGGTGAGCGCCCGCAGGCGCGTGCCCTTGGAGGCAAAGCCCTTCGCCGTCTTGAGGACGAGGTCGGTGATCGACTTCGTCGTGTTGGGATTGATCAGCAGGATGTTCGTCATGGTCACGTCCGCATGGTTTCCGCGAGGCGCGCGGCATCGTGGTTCTCGCCGATCGACAGGGCGCAGATGCGCGAGATGTGGGTGAGCGGCAGGCCGCTCTCTTCGGCCCAGGCATTGATCTGCGCCTGGGCGAGCTTCTGGTCCTTCTTGGACGTCCCCTTCTCGCTGATCGGCACGCCCGCGTCGCGCAGGCACATCAGGAGATCGCCGGTCAGGATGAAGGAATCGCGCCCGAGGAAACGCAGCAGGTATTGTCCGGAGAAGCCGCCGAGGCGGGAGCCGCGCTTGGCGAAGACTTCCAGCAGGCCGATCTGGTCGTCGGCCGGCCAGGCGGCGAGGAACTTGCCGAAGCTGCCATGCTCCGCCGCGATGTCGGTGACGAACTTCGCATTGTCGCGCACCGAGCGGATGCTGGTCGGATTGCGCACGATGCGGGTGTCCCGCGTCAGGCCCTCCCAGAATTCGGCCGGCTGGAACAGGAGCCGCTTGGGATTGAAGCCGAGGAAGGCCTCCTCGAAGCCCGGCCACTTCTTGTCGATCACGCTCCACACGAAGCCGGCGCAGAACACGCGGCGCGCCATCTCGGCCAGCACGCGATCGTCCGTCAGCTTGGCCAAAGCCTTGTTGTCGCGTTTCTTCGGCAGCAGGGCCGCCAGCGCCTTCTCGCCGCCCTTGCGCCGGGCGGCGCGCGCCTGGATCGACTTGAAGCTGACCCTTGCCACCACAGCTACTCGAGCCAGCCGTCGAAGAAGTCGAACACGGTGGCCTTGAACATCGGATGGCCGATACACGAGAAGTGATCGCAGCCCGGCAGGGTCACTGCCTTGGCGCCGGGAATGGCGTCGGCCAGGCCCTGCGGCGGGCCGGCCAGCTGGTCGCGGGCGCCGGCGACGACGAGGGTCGGACGCCGGATCGCCATCAACGAGTCGCGGGTGAGCGGCAGGCGCGGTCCGCGCGAGCAGGCGGCCAGCGCCAGCCGGTCCTCCTTCTGCTCGTCGGCGAAGTGGCGGAAGCTCTTGAGCATGGGGTCGGCGATCTCGTCGGGGCTGGCGGCTTCCATGGCCTCGGCCATCGCGCCTTCCGCGCGCGGCGGATCGAACAGTTTGCCGCCGACGCCCGCCACCACCAGATGATCGATGCGGCCGGGATCGAGCAGGGCGGCTGTCAGCGCGATGTGCGAGCCCATCGAGAAGCCCAGCACGTGCGCGCGCTCGACGCCGGCATGGTCCATCAATGCAAAAACATCGCGGGCCATCGCCTCGCGATCGTACAGGGCCGGATCGTGCGGCTTGGCGCTCTCGCCGTGGCCGCGATTGTCAAACGCGAAACCGCGGAGTCCCTTGGCGGCGAGGGCGTCGTACCAGCCCATGCGCTTCCAGTTCTCGGAACGGTTGGCGGAGAAGCCGTGCACCAGCACGATCGCCTTGCGGTCATCGGCGGAACCGAATTCGTCGTAGGCGAGGTCGAGCCCATCGGAGGTGAAGTGAGCCATGACTTTCCCTAACAAGTGCCATGAACTGCGACAAGGTTGATCGATCTGCCCAAGTGTCGGACAACCGCGACAACGAAAGAGGAAACGCATGACGGGACATCACGGGAAGATCGGCAAGACTGTTCAGGAGTCACAGCCCCACTGGCCGGAAGCCCCGAAGCGGCCGAAAGGCGCCCCGAACATCCTCGTCATCCTGTTCGACGATGTCGGCTTCTCCGACTTGGGCTGCTACGGCTCACCGATCGAGACACCCGTGATCGACGCCCTCGCCAAGCGCGGGCTGCGCTACACCGGCTTTCATACGACGGCGATGTGCTCGACCACGCGGGCCGCCCTGCTGACCGGCCGCAACCATCATTCGGTCGGCGTCGGCTGCCTCGCCAACTTCGATTCGGGCTATCCCGGCTATCGCGGCAAGATCAGCCGCGAGGCCGGCACCATCGCCGAGATGCTGCGCCCGCACGGCTATCGCAACTACATGCTGGGCAAGTGGCACGTGACGCCGCTCACGGAGTCCGGCGCGACCGGCCCGTTCGATGGCTGGCCGCTGGGCCGCGGCTTCGACCGCTATTACGGCTTCATGGACGCCGAGACCGATCAGTTCGCCCCCGAGCTGGTGCGCGACAACACGCCGGTCGATCCGCCGGGCACTTTCGCCACCGGCTATCATCTCACCTCCGACCTGGTCGACCAGGCGATCCGCTATCTCGCCGACCATACCGCCGACAATGCCGAAACGCCGTGGCTCACCTGGCTGGCCTTCGGCGCCTGTCACGCGCCGCACCAGGCGCCGTTCAACCTCGTCTCCAAATACGATTCGATCTTTGCCGAAGGCTGGGACGCCGAGCGTGAAAAGCGCCTCGCGCGCCAGATCGAGATGGGCATCGTGCCGAAGGGCACGCAGCTGCCGCCGCGCAACGATTCCGTGCGGCCATGGGCCGAGATTGCCGAGCCCGAGCGCCGCCTGTTCACCCGGCTGCAGGCCGCCTACGCCGCCATGCTCGACCATGCCGACCAGCATATCGGCCGCCTGATGGCCTTCCTCGAGAGCAGCGGCCAGCTCGACGACACGCTGGTCATCGTCATGTCCGACAACGGCGCCAGCCAGGAGGGCGGCCCGTTCGGCATGATCAACGCCATGGGTCCCTACAATCTCCGTCGCGAATCGCTCGAGGAGAAGATCGCGCGCATCGAGGATATCGGCGGCCCCGACACGCACTCGAACTTCCCGTGGGGCTGGGCGATGGCGGCCAACACGCCGCTGCGCCGCTACAAGCAGAACACCCATGGCGGCGGCATCCGCGATCCGCTGGTCATGGCCTGGGACAAGGGCATCCCCGCGCGCGGCGAACTGCGCCATCAGTTCTGCCATGCCAGCGACCTGGTCCCGACCCTGCTCGACGTCGTCGGCATCAAGCCGCCCAAGGCGATCAACGGCGTGAAACAGATGCCGCTCGAAGGCACCAGCTTCGCCAGGAGCCTCAAGAATGCGAAGGCCAAGTCGAAGGCCAAGCCGCAATATTTCGAGATGTTCGGCCATCGCGGCCTGGTGCAGGACGGCTGGAAGGCCGTCTCCTACCATCCGCCGGGCGCCGACTTCGCCAACGACAAGTGGGAACTCTACCATCTCGACCAGGACTTCAACGAGACCAACGATCTCGCCGAGAAGGAGCCGGAGCGGCTGAAGGCGATGATCGACGAATGGTGGCGGCAGGCCGAGGCGCACAAGGTGCTGCCGCTCGACGACCGCTTCGCGCCGCGCTTCGCCGACAATGCCAAGCGTTTCCACGGCCCGCGCAACCGCTTCGTCTTCCACGCCGGCATGGGCCATGTGCCGACCGACGTGGCGCCCGACGTGCGCAACCGGACCTACACGATCGAGGCCGACGTGCAGGTCGACGGGGCGATGACCGAGGGCGTGCTGATCGCCCATGGCGACGCCACCACCGGCTATTCGCTCTACATGAAGGACGGCAAGCTCGCCTACGACATGAACATCGGCGGAGAGCATCACCTGATCGTCTCCGACCGGCCGGTACCGGCGGGCAACCGCAAGCTCGCGGTCCAGATGCGGCGCAACAAGGGGCGCAACCTCGCCACCCTCCTGATCGACGGCGAGCCGGCGGGCAGCTTCGACACGCAGAACGGCTTCGTCAGCTTCATCTCCTGGTCGGGCCTCGACATCGGCCGCGACCGGTCGAGCCCGGTGTCGCATTACGAGGCGCCGTTCGCCTTCACCGGCAAGCTGCGCAAGGTCACCGTACTCATGGACGACGACCAGGTGCTCGACGCCGAGCAGGCAGCCGCGGCGGCGCTGGCGCGCGAGTGAGCGTCGCCTCGCCGGGGAGGGGTGTCGACAGCGCCTATGCGTGGCGGCTGGCGCTGGTCTCGATGGCCTGCGTCGCGCTGGGCGGCGGCGGCATCTACCTGCCCATGGTCGGCCTCAAGGAGATGGCGGCCGATTTCGGCGACCAGCGCGCCGTGCCGTCCTTCGCCTACATGGTGGGCTTCTTCGGCATGGGCGTGGGTGGCGTCTTCATGGGCTGGCTGGCCGATCGTACCAGCCCGCGCGTACCGCTCGTCATTGCCGGTGTCTGCATCGCACTGGGCGGCTGGGTCGCCTCGCGCGGTGGAGAGCTTGCCCTCTATGCCGGCTATGCGGTGCTGCTGGGATTCCTGGGTAATGCCGGCACCTTCACGCCGGCGATGAACAACGTGCAGGGTTGGTTCGACAAGCGGCGCAACATGGCCGTCGCGCTCATTTCCATCGGACCGGCGGTGGCCGGCTCGGTCTGGCCGCAGGTCTATCGTCTGCTGCTGCCGGAGATCGGCTGGCGCGACACGCTGCTGGTCTACGGCCTGTCGGCCGGCGGGCTGTTGCTGCTGGGCGCACTCTACGTTCGGGCGGCGCCGACCCTGCGCGGTCCGGGCGGACGGCGGCGCGAGGAGAAGGTGCACCTGCCGCTGCCCTCTTCGACGATCATGCTGCTGCTGTCGGCGGCGGGCTTCTGCTGCTGCACCGCCATGGCGATTCCCTTCGTTCACATGGTCGCCTTCTGCGGCGACCTGGGCTACCCGGCGGCACGCGGCACCGAGGCGGTGTCGCTGGTGCTGCTGTCGGCGATCGTCGCCACCTTCGTCATGGCGCGGCTGGCCCAGCGCATCGGTCCCTTGCCTGTCAGCCTGCTCTGCTCGGTGATCCAGATCGGCTCGCTGGTCGGCTTCCTCTATGTCCGCGACATCAACGGCATCTATGCGCTGTCCCTGCTGCACGGCATTCCCTTCATCGCCATCGTGCAGGGTTATGCGCTGAACCTGCGCTTCCTCTACGGCCCGACGATCGCCGGCTGGCGACTGGGCGTGGTGATGCTGTTCGCGATGGCCGGCATGGCGTCGGGCGGCTGGCTGGGCGGCTTCATCTTCGACGCGACGCTGTCCTACACGTCGGCCTTCCAGTCGGCGCTCGCCTTCAACCTGCTCAACCTGATGCTGCTGGGCATCCTCTATACGGCCCAGCGACGTCGGCACATTGTGGGCTTGCCTTAGCTTTCATCTCCTCCCCCGTAAGACGGGGGAGGAATAGAGAGTTAGATGACCTTGCGGGCCTTGAGGCCCTCTATCTGCGCAGGAGTCAGGCCCAGGCCGCCATACACCTCGTCATTGTGCTGGCCGATCGCCGGGCCGGCATGGCGTACGGCGCCCGGCGTTTCGGAGAAGCGCGGCACCACGCCCTGCATGCGCACCGAACCCAGCTCCGCGTCAGGCACGCTCACGATCGCCTGACGCGCCGCGAACTGCGGATCGGCGAACACGTCGGCGATGTCGTAGATCGGCGAGAAGCCGACCTCGTGACGGGTGAACGTCTCGCGCAATTCGGCGAGGGTCAGCTTGCCGATGGCAGCACCGACAATCTCGTCGAGCTCGCGGTAGTTCTTCACCCGCGCCGGATTGAGGGCAAATCGCGGATCCTCCAGCAGGTGCTTCAGGTCCAGCGCCGCGCACAGCCGCACGAAGATGCTCTGGGTCGAGGCCGCGATCGACGCCCACTTGTCGTCGGCCGTGCGATAGACATTGCCCGGCGCGGCATACTGGCTGCGGTTGCCCGACCGCGTGCGCACGGCGCCGAGCTGGTCGTATTCGATGGCCAGGAATTCGAGCGTGCGCATCATCGCCTCGGTGGCCGAGCAATCGATCTCCTGGCCGCGCCGCTCGGGATGCTGCGTGAGATCGTGCAGGGCGGCCAGGATTCCCACCGCGCCGAACAGGCCGGCGACGGCATCGGAGATCGGATAGCCGAGATGCAACGGCCGGCCGTCCTCCTCGCCGCAGATCTGCGTGAAGCCGCTCATCGCCTCGAAGATCCGGGCGAACCCCGGCCGCCCCGCATAGGGACCGTCCTGGCCGAAGCCGGTGACCCTGAGGATCGTGAGGCGCGGATTGAGCCCCTGCAGCCAGGCCCGCGTGATCCCCCAGCCGTCGAGCGTGCCCGGGCGGAAGTTCTCCACCAGCACGTCGGCGTCGGCCACCAGCTTGGCAAAGAGATCGCGGCCTTCGGGCAGGCGAAGGTCGAGCGTGATGCCCTTCTTGTTGCGGTTGGTGACCTTCCACCACAGCGGCACGCCGTCCTTGTGCGGCGCCAGCGCGCGCAGCGAATCGCCGACGCCCGGTATCTCGACCTTGACGATCTCGGCGCCATAGTCGCCCAGCAGACCCGCCGCGAAAGGGCCGGCCACGACCGTCGAGATATCGAGGATGCGCAGCCCTTTGAGCGGGCCGGCGGCTTCGGGGCGATCGGTTTTCATCGGGCGTTTCCTCGTGGGCGAATATCGGGCCGGCGCGCATGCGGAGCCGTCAAGGCAGCTAAACCGGCTTTGCGCGACAGGGAAGGCAGACAGGACGCAGCGAAGGCTGGCACAGTGGTGACTGGAGGCAATGCATGAGCAACGAACTTTGGCGTCTTACCGCAGTCGAGGCCGTTTCGCGTCTCAAGAAGAAGGAGATTTCGCCCCTCGACCTGGTGGAGGCTTCGGCCGCGCGCATGGCCGACGTCGAGCCGGCGGTGAACGCCATGCCGACGCTCTGCCTCGATCGCGCGCGCGACCATGCGAAGCGGATCATGGAAGGCACCGCCAACGAGGCCGAAGGCGAGGCGGGCTGGCTGGCCGGTCTTCCGGTCTCGATCAAGGACCTGACCGATGTGGCCGGCGTGCGCACCACCTACGGCTCGCCGATCTTCGCCGACCATGTGCCGGAGAAATCGAACCCGCTGGTCGAGCGCATCGAGCGCAAGGGCGGCATCGTGATGGGCAAGTCGAACACGCCGGAGTTCGGCGCCGGCGGCAGCACCTTCAACGAGGTCTTTGGCCGCACGCGCAATCCCTGGAACACCTCGCTCACCTGCGGCGGCTCCACCGGCGGCGGCTCGGTCTCGGTGGCGACCGGCGAGGTCTGGCTGGCACACGGCTCCGACCATGGTGGCTCGCTGCGGCGGCCGGGCACCTACTGCTCGACGGTCGGCCTCCGCCCGTCGGCGGGTCGCGTGACTCGCGGCACCTCGAACAACCTCTATTCGCCGCAGTCGGTGCAGGGGCCGATGGCGCGCAACGTCGCCGACCTGGCGCTGTTCCTCGACACGATGTCGGGCTTCTGCCCCCTGGATGCCATGACCTTCGACGCCCCGGCCGTGTCGTTCAGCGCAGCCGTGGCCAGTCCGGTCTTGCCGAAGCGCGTCGCCTTCACCATCGACTTCGGCGGCCGGTTCGAGGTCGACCGCGAGATCCGCGAGATCTGCACGAAGATGGCGCAACGTTTCGAGGAGCTGGGCTGCATCGTCGAGGAGGTTTCGCCCGATTTCGGTCCGGTCGACGAAGTGTTCATGGCCTTCCGCAGCCAGCAGTTCCTCGTCGATCGCGAGCTGCAGATCCAGCAGTACCGCGACAAGTTCAAGCCCGACATCATCTGGAACACAGAGCTTGGCCAGAAGCAGACGACGAGCCGGCTCGCCTGGGCCGAACGCGAGCGCGCGGCGCTGTACCGGCGCATGTTCGCCTTCTTCCAGACCTACGACCTGCTGGTGACGCCGGGCGCGCCGACCGCCGCCTTCGACGTCAACCTGCGCGCGCCGGAAACCATCGCCGGCAAGAAGCTCGAGAACTACATGTCGGGCTCGACCCTCAACTCCGCGATCACCGTGACCGGCAGCCCGGCGATCGCCGTGCCCTGCGGCTTCGACAGTTTCGGGCGGCCGGTGGGCCTGCAGCTGGTCGGCAAGCCGCGCGGCGAGGCGGCGCTCCTGCAGGCCGCGGCGCTTTACGAGAAACTGGTCGGATTCGATCGGCTGCTCCCCATCGACCCCAGGCCGGGAACCGTGCCACCCTCCTCCCCATAAAACGGGAGAAGGGGGAGAAACGATGCGGGTCGTCATTACCGGCGCGAGCCGTGGAATCGGTCGAGCGACCGCGTTGAAACTGGCCGCCGACGGCGCCGAAGCCATGACGCTGTGCGACGTGGCCTATCTCGACGAGCTCGAGGCGCTGGCCACCAACCTGCGCACCTCGGGCTGCACGGTGCGCACGCTCAAGGCCGACATGGCCAAACCCACGGAGCCTGCCAAGGTGATCGCCGCGGCGGTCAAGGCGATGGGCGGCATCGATGCGCTGGTGGGCAATGCCGGCATCACCGCGCCCGCGAAGCTGGTCGATCTCGACCTCGCGACCTGGGATCGGGTCTTCAACATCAACCTGCGCGCCAACTGGCTGCTGGCAAAGGCGGCCCATCCGCATCTCAAGCGCTCCAAGGGCGCCATCGTGATGCTGGCTTCGATGGCCGGCGTCGTGCCGCAGCTTCCGACCGGCGCCTACAGCCCGACCAAGGCGGCGCTGATCATGCTGACCGAGATGATGGCCCAGGAATGGGCGCCCGACGGCATCCGCGCCAACGCCGTCTGCCCGGGCTTCGTCCATACCTCGATGACGGACGCGATCTACAGCAAGCCGGCGCTGGCGCGCGGGAGGGCCAGGATGGTGCCGCTCGGCCGGGTCGCCAAGCCGGGCGACATCGCCGACGCCATCGCCTTCCTGCTGGGACCGCAGGCCAGTTACATCACCGGCCAGTCGCTGCTGGTCGACGGTGGCCTCGTCCATTCGGTCCTCAACCATGTGCCCGGAGTCGCGGCGACACCGAAGTCGAAGTAGAGGGCTGCCGACGTTGACAGCGGAAGCGGCAGCCTTCTTGCTTACGGTTCCGGCAGAGCGCGTCGCAGCGGTGCCGCGCTTCCGTTAGATCCCTAGCTCCCGCGAGGACCGCCATGGGCATGTTGAGCGACGAGGAACATGACGGGTTGCTGCCGGCCCGGCTGGCCGGCAAGGCGACCCCGGTGCCGACCCAGGTCGTTTCCAGCGACGAATTCCTGCCGGTGCCGCAGACCGAACAGCAGAAGAAGGTCGAAGCGCGCATGAATGCGCTCGGCGACGAGTTTGGCCGGAAGAACGGCCTGTCGCGCCGGCGCTTCTTCCAGACCGCCGCAGGCATGGCGACGGCCTTCGTCGCCATGAACGAAATCTACGGGCCGCTCTATGGCGCCTCGCCGGCCGAGGCGAAGAGCGTCGACCTCGCGCAAGCACGGGCCGATGGGCTGAAGGATCAGTTCGTCATGGACGTGCACACGCACTTCCTGCGCGACGACACGCGGCTCGAAGGCTTCGTGCGCGGCCGCGAGGCCGTAGGCAAGGCGGGATGGAATCCCGGACTCGTCGACAGGCCGCAGACGATCGACGATCTCAAGTATCCGAACTGGTTCAAGGAGATCTATCTCGACAGCGACACCAAGGTGGCGCTGATCAGCGGTTCGGCGTCGGAAGATCCGCGCGACTGGTTCCTGACCAACGAGATGAAGGCCGAGGCGCGCGAGAAGGTGAACAAGGCGGCCGGCTCCAAGCGCTGCCTGTCGCACGCCATCTTCACGCCCGGTTACGACGGCTGGATGGACGAGGTCGACAAGTGCATCGCGACGCTGAAGCCGGATTCCTGGAAGGGCTACACGGTCGGCGACAACACCAACAAGGACCTGGCGCGCCATCCCTGGCGCATGGACGACGAGAAGCTCGTCTATCCCTTCTATGAAAAGATGCTGAAGGCCGGCAACGACATCGTCTGCGTGCACAAGGGCCTCTATCCGCCGTCGGTCTCGCAGCGCTGGCCGCATCTCACGCAATACGCAACGGTCGACGATGTCGGGAAGGCGGCCAAGGACTGGCCGCAGATCCGCTTCGTCATTTACCACTCGGCCTTCCGCTGGACCGGCGCCCCGGGCGCTGCGGCGAGTGGCTACGACCAGTTCGAGAAGACCGGCCGGGTCGACTGGACGACCGACCTGGCGGAAATTCCCGCGAAGTACGGCGTCGGCAACGTCTACGCCGACCTCGGCCAGATCTTCGCCCAGACGACGGTGACGGAGCCGCGCCTGTGCGCGGCGCTGATGGGCATGCTGATCAAGGGCATGGGCGTCGATCATGTCGTCTGGGGCACCGACGCGGTTTGGACCGGCGCGCCGCAATGGCAGATCGAGGCGCTGCGTCGCCTCGAGATTCCCGAGGACATGCAGAAGAAGTTCGGCTTCGCGCCGCTGGGCGGCGCCGACGGCGCGGTCAAGCGCGCGATCTTCGGTGAGAATTCGGCCAAAATGTACAAGTACGACATCAAGAAAGCCGCCTGGCGCGACGACCGCTTCGCCGCGATCAAGTCGGACTATGAGCGTGCGGGCCGCGAACCGTCGAACCTGCGATATGGGTTCGTGGTTCCCTCGTGACGCGATACGGCATCGTCGGTTTCGGACGGATCGGTCGACGGTTGGCGGTACGCATGCCGGGCGTCGCCGCGATTCTGGTGCGGCCCGCGCACGTGCAGGAGGCCTCTGCGATCGTGGGCAGCGCGGCGGTTTGCACGTCGCTCGACCAGTTCATCGCGCGCCGGCCCGCGGTTGCGATCGAGTGTGCCTCCGCATCGATGCTGGCCGAGACGGGATCCCTGTTGCTGGCCCAGGGCATCGACCTGATCCCCCTTTCGCTCACGGCCTTCGCCGATCAGCGGATCGAGGACGGGTTGATCGAGGCTGCCGAAGCGGGGCCGGGCCGCCTGGAGATCGCGCCCGGTGCGATCGGGACGCTCGACCTGCTGGCGACGGCGCGCGAGGAGGGGCTGAGCCGCGTGATCTATCGTCAGCTCAAGTCACCCGCCATGTGGCGATTGACGCCGGCCGAACGGCTGGCCGATCTGGCATCGATCGAGACGCGCCGCGTCTTCTTCAAGGGCAGCGTGCGCGAGGTCGCGCGTCACTTCCCCAACAACTTGAACACATCGGTCGGCGTCGCGCTGGCCGGGCTCGGGCTCGATCGAACGGAAGCCGAGCTGGTGGCTGATCCGGCGATCAGCGAGACCGGCCATGAACTGGAGATCCAGGCGGCACCGGGTAATGTCGTTCTGAAAGTCGGGGGACGCGACGTGCCGCCCGACGGCGACCCGATCGACTACACGACGTTCAGCCTGATGAGGCTGCTGAAACGCCGGGAAGCGCGGATGGCGATCTGATGGAAGACTCCGTTTCCTTTCTGCGCCAGCTCATTGGCGCCCAGACGGGCGGCGAAGCCGCCGTTCAGAGCGTCGTTGCCGACGCGGCACGCGCTCTGGGCTGCACCGTCGAGACGGTGCGCTACAAGCCCGGCGACGTGCCCATGGTCGGGGAGTTCGCGGCGAGCCGCGCCATGGTCGAGGGCGAGCGCGAGAGTGTCGTCGCGACCTTCGAGGGTGCCGGGGAGGGGCGCAGCGTCATCTTCTTTGCCCATCCCGATGGCGAGCCCCTCGCCGGGCTCGACGCATGGCGCCGCGATCCCTTTGGCGGCGTCGTCGACGGCGGCCGGATCCACGGCTGGGGCGTGGCGGACGATCTGTCCGGCGTGGCGATGATGATCGACGGGTTGCGCGCACTGCTCGCCTCCGGTCGCCGGCCAGCCGGAGACGTGATCCTGGCCAGTACGCCCAGCAAGCGTCACGCGCGCGGTGTGTCGGCCCTGCTCCATGGCGGACTGAGAGCGGATGCGGCCGTCTATTGTCATCCCGCCGAATCGGGTGTGGGCATGCGGGAGATCAAGGCCTTCTGCCTGGGCCAGCTCGACTTCCGCATCACCGTCGAGGGAAGGCCGCCCGCGACCCAGGAGATCAGCCATCTCGCCTTCGCCCATCAGGCCGATAATCCGGCCGACACGCTGATGGAAATCCATTCGCGTCTGAAGGCGCTGGCGGACCGACGGGCCGAGACCGCTCGCCATCCGCTGCTGGAACAGGCGGTCGGCCGCTCCTCCAACCTGCTCATCTCTTACATGGCTGTCGGTACGCCCGGCACTCACACGCGGATCGCGTCGCACGGCCTCATCGAGGGGGCGCTTTCATTGCTGCCGGGCGAGGACATGAACCGTGTCCAGGCGTCCGTCGAAGAGGCCGTGAAGGGCCTGGCGCGCATCGACTGGGTGTCGGGCATATCGGGCGCCGAAGTGCCGACGGACAGCCCGCTCTATCGCATCGTCGCCGACGCCATCGTGGCGACCACCGGCGAACGGCCGCACGTCAATCCGCTGCACACCGCGAGCGACATCCGCAATCCGATCGTCCAGGCTGGCATCCCGACGATCGGGCTGGGGCCTCTCGGTGGCGATCTCACGCAGAACGGCCTGCACGATGAATGGGTCGACGTCGAAGACTATCGGCGGGCGGTCGAGGTCGTGTCGGACATCATTGTCGGCTGGTGCGGTACGGTCTGAAACATCCCGGGACAAGGGGGGATTTCGGCGTCAAAATTGCATGCGATCGTGGGGATCGTGTTCCGGGGGAAATCATGAACAATTTCAATGACATCAAGCTGCAGCGCCGCGGCCTTCTCGGCGCCGCTGCCGCCGCATCGGCAATGACTCTGGTTCCGGGCGCGCTGCGCGCCCAGCCGAAGATCGCGCCGCCCACCCTCATCAAGGCCGGTACGCTGATCATGTCGATCAATCCGACATTGCCGCCCCTGCAATATGTCGACGACAAGGGCCAGCTGAAGGGTATGCGGGTCGAACTCGCCGACGAATGCTGCAAGCGGCTGGGCCTTGCGCCGGAATATATCCGCACCGAATTCGCGACCATGATCCCCGGCCTCGCCGCCAAGCGCTGGGACATGATCAACACCGGCATCTTCTGGACCGAAGAGCGGTCCAAGCTGATGTACATGGTGCCGACCGAGCAGGCGGCCATCAGCTTCCTCGCCGCCAAGGGCAATCCGCTGGGCCTCAAGACGGTGGACGATCTTGCCGGCAAGCGCATCTCGGTCGAGCTGGGCGGCATCGAGGAGCGGCGCACCCGCGAAGTCGCCGAGATGGTGGCCAAGAAGGGCCTGAAGCCCATCACCGTCATGACCTTCAACAACTTCGCCGAGGCCTTCCAGGCGCTCAAGGCCGGTCAATCCGACGCCGCCACCAGCATCGATGCCACGGCGATGTTCATGCAGCAGCGCGGCGACTTCACGCGCGCGATCAGCGGCGTGTTCCCGCAGATTGCCTGCTTTGCCTTCGCCAGCAAGGCGCTGGCCGATGCCGTCGTCGGCGCGCTGAACGACCTGAAGAAGGACGGGTTCTACGACAAGCTGCTCGACCAGTACGGCGTGCTGAAGATCGACGAGGCGACCTTCTCCATCAAGGGGCCGGGGCCCGCCTAGCGCCCCGCGGTGCCGGCATGAAAGTCTGGAACTGGGAAGGCTTCTGGGGGTACTTCACCAACCTCTACCTTCTCGAGGGGGCGCTGTGGACGATCGGCCTCACGATCAGCACGCTCATCCTGGGCGGAATCCTCGGCCTCGTGCTCGCGGTGATGCGGCTCAGCAAGCACAAGGGGCTGGTCCGCGCGGCGCAGACCTATATCTGGATCTTCCGCGGCACGCCGTTGCTGGTGCAACTCATCATCATCTACACCGGCCTGCCGCAGCTCGGGCTGGTGCGCTTCTCGGTGCTCGAATCGGCGATCCTCGGCCTGGCGCTGAACGAGGCGGCCTATCTTTCGGAGATCCTGCGCGGCGGCATCCTGTCCGTCGCCAAGGGGCAGACCGAGGCGGCCAGGGCTATGGGGTTGAAGCCGCACCAGATCTTCCGGCTGGTCGTGTTGCCTCAGGCCTTGCGCGTCATCATCCCGCCGCTCGGCAATTCGGTGAACGGCCTGCTCAAGACCACGTCGATCGCTTCGGTGATCTCGATGGAAGAGGTCCTGCGGCGCGGTCAGATCCTGATGCAGCAGAAATTCCAGGTGCTCGAGGTCTTCATCGTCGTGGCCATCATCTACCTGGCGATGACCACCTGCTGGGACTTCGTGCAGCGCCGCATCGAGGCCTATTACGGCAAAGCCTATGGGGCCGCGGTCGATGGCCAGCTGGCACGTGACGATCGCTGATCTTGGCGCTGACTCTTCTCCTCGATTTCCTCCCCCGACTTACGGGGGAGGGCAGGGAGGGGGAGGGCAACCCGATGATGGTCGATTGGAGAGCGTTCGGACCCGTGGCTTTCCCCCACCGGCCTTCGGCCACCTCCCCCGTATGACGGGGGAGGAAAGTTGCGCTCGGAGTGGCGCGCTCCATCCCGCACTAGGCGCGGGCGCGCGCCGCCTCTTGGGGCAGCACGCCCATCTGGTGCAGCACGTCGCGCAGCGCGGGGAGTTGCGCCTCGGGCAGCGGCAGGCGCGGCGCGCGCGGCGGGCCCATCGGCATGCCCATCATCTCGAAGGCGGCCTTGGTGCCGGAGACGTAGCGCGGGCCGCCGACCCACCAGAGCAGCGGCGTCATCTTCATGTAGAGCGCGAGGGCGGCATCCATGTCGCGCTTGTCGGCGACCAGCTCGAACAGCTCGGCCGACCAGCGCGGAATCACGTTGGAGCAGACCGCGACCCAGCCTTCCGCGCCCAGCCAGAAGGATTCGTAGCCAAGGACGCCGGCAAAGACCGTCATCTTGTCGCCGGCGAGGCGGATGATGTCGCGCACGCGCGTCGGATCGAGCGTCGATTCCTTGACGTAGAGGCAGTTCGGGATCTCGGCGATGCGCGCGATCAGCTCCGGCTGCATGTCGACGTTGGCCGTCGCCGGATTGTTGTAGACCATGATCGGCAGCGAGATCGCGTCCGCCACCTTCTTGTAGTGGGTGAAGAGTTCGTCGTCGGTCGGCACGCTGTAGAAGGGCGGGATGATCATCACGCCGTCGGCGCCCATGGATTCGGCCTCGCGGCTGGTGCGGATGACCTCGTCGGTCCATTCCGCGCCGGTGCCGATCAGCACCGGGACCCGCCCGGCCGCCTGCTTCACCACGATCTCCACGATCTGGCGGCGCTCGTCCGGCGTGACGCTCAGGAACTCACCGGTGCTGCCCAGCGGGATCAGGCCGTGGATGCCCTCGGCGATCTGGAAGTCGACCAGCCGGCGCAACGCCGCCTCGTCGACCTTCCGGCCGTCGGCGGTGAAGGGCGTGATCAGGACGGTGTAGGTGCCGCGGAACTTCTTCATGCTGTGCCTCCGGCAACATTGTAGACCTTTTGCATGCGCCTGAAACATCCCGACATGCGGCCCACGGGCGCGCCCATTCGACTCTCCTTCGACGGGCGCGAGATCGCGGCGTTCCAGGGAGAGACGATCGCCGCGGCGCTGGCGGCGTCGGATGTCGTCGCCGTCCGGGAGGCCCGCTCCGGTGCGCCGCGCGGGCCCTTCTGCGGCATGGGCGTCTGCTTCGACTGCCTCGTCACTGTGGATGGCCGCCCGAGCCAGCGGGCCTGCCTCACCAAGGTCGAGCCCGGCATGAAGGTGTGCTCCTCGCCGCTGGCGGACTTGCCGACAGAGACGAGGACGGAAGCCGCAGCGGCCGAAGAGGTAACCTGCGACGTGCTGGTGGTCGGCGCCGGTCCGGCCGGGCTGGTCGCGGCCCGCGCGTTGGCCGTGGCGGGGGCCTCCGTCGTGGTTCTCGACGAGCGCCTTCATCCGGGCGGGCAGTACTTCAAGCCGTTGGCGCCGTCGCACGAGGCTGATCTCGCAACCCTCGATCGCCAGTTCCGGGATGGCGCGGTGCTGCGCCAATCGACGCTGGCGGCGGGCGCTCGGATCCTGAACGACGCGACTGTCTGGGCGGCCTTCTCGGTCCAGGAAATCGCCGCCGTCGTGGCGGGCCAGGCAATGCTGTTTCGGCCCAAACGCCTGGTGCTGGCGACCGGCGCCTACGAACAATCGCTGCCCGTTCCGGGATGGACCTTGCCGGGCGTGATGACGGTCGGCGGCTTGCAGACGCTCGCGCGTTCCTATCGCGTGGCGCCGGGCCAGCGCATCGTGATTGCGGGCAACGGCCCGCTGTGCCTGCAGACCGCGGCGGAGCTGATCGACGGCGGCGCGAATGTCGTTGCGGTGCTCGAGGCGGCGCGGCGGCCTGGTCTCGCGCAGTGGCGCGCGGTGGCGCGAGCCGCCGCGGCCGATCCCTTTCTCATCGCGCAGGGAGCGCGCCTTGCGGGGCGGCTGGGCAATCTCCTCCATTGGGAGGCCAGGGTGACGCGGCTGTTGGGCGAGGATCGCGTGCGTCGAGTCGAAGCCGGCGCCTTCGCGATCGACGCCGACATCGTGGCGCTGGGTTACGGCTTTGCCTCCTCTTCGGAGATTGCGCGCTCGCTGGGCTGTGCCCATCGATTCGTGGCGCGTGGCACCGGGTCGATGGAAACGCTGACGGATGGTGAGGGCCGTTCGAGTCTGCGGGAAGTGTTCGCGATCGGCGACGGCGCGCGGTTCGGCGGCGCGCAGGCGGCGATGGCGCAGGCAACCATTGCCGCTGCTTCCATTGCCCGGGATCTTGGTCTTGAGGGCATCAGGAGCGACGAAGCCCGACGGACGTTGAGCCGGTCCCGTCGCTTCCAAGCGGCCTTGTGGCAGCTGTTCGACGCACCGCCGCTCGATCCCGCAACGATCGAAGACGCCGCCATCATCTGTCGTTGCGAAGAGGTGACGGCGGGCGACCTGCGGACCCTGATCGCGGCCGGCCACGATTCGCCCGCTGTCCTGAAACGCAAATGCCGCGTCGGCATGGGTCGATGCCAAGGGCGCTATTGCGCGTCGCTGGTGGCCCGCCTGACGACGAGCGAGGTCGGGGAGTTCGACCTGTTCGCGCCGCGGCCGCCGGTCAAGCCCGTGCCGATCCGCGCGCTGACGGTGGAGCAGGGTGAGTGGGGCGGCCACAAGGAATTCGTGCCGCCGGACATGTCGCGGCCGCGCGAGAGCGAACCTCTGGCGCCCGAGACGGTCGACACGCTGGTGATCGGCGGTGGCGTGGTGGGCTCGTGTCTTGCCTACTGGCTGGCGCGCGAGGGCATCGAGACGCTGGTCGTCGAGCGCGACGAGGTGAATCTCCAGGCCTCGGGCGCCAATGCCGGCAGCCTGCATGTCCAGCTCCTGTCGTTCGACTTCGGAGCCAAGGCCCAGGCCGGCGGCGGTCCGGCAGCGGCCACCTTGCCCTTGGGCCCGGCCTCCGTGGCGCTGTGGCGCGAGATCGCGACCGATACCGGTCAGGACCTTGAAATGAAGGTCATGGGCGGGCTGATGCTGGCCGAGACCGCGCGCGACGTGGAATTCCTCAAGGCCAAGATCGCGATCGAGCGGCAGCATGGTGTCGAGGCCGAGTTGATCGGCGCCAACGAGCTGCGCCGCCTCGAGCCGGGCGTGAGCGACGTGGCGATCGCCGCCGAATGGTGCCCCGGCGAGGGCAAGATCAATCCGCTGCTGGCCACCTATGCCGTGGCCGAACGGGCGCGTGCCCTGGGCGCCCGCTTCCGCCGCGGCAGCGACGTGCAGTCGATCGAGCGCACCGGGCGCGGCTACCGTGTCGTCACCAGCCGCGGCGAGATCGCCTGCCGGCGCATCGTGAACGCCGCCGGCGCGTGGACGCCGCAGGTTGCCGCGCATCTCGGCGTGACGGTCCCGGTCAAGGGCGCGCCCCTGCAGATGATCGTGACCGAGCCGGCGCCGCCCACCATCGAAAAGCTGATCGCCCATGCCGACCGCCATCTCACCCTGAAGCAGATGGCGTCGGGCGCCTTCCTGATCGGCGGCGGCTGGACGGCGGGTCTCGACGAAGGCCAACGCCTGTCGCGCGCGCTGCGCTCGAGCGTCGAGGGCAATCTCTGGATCGCCAGCCGCGTCATCCCCGCGCTCGCCGATCTCCACGTCGTGCGCATCTGGGCCGGCATGAACGTCAACGTCGACGGCGCGCCGATCCTGGGCGAAGTGCCGGGCCTGCCGGGCTTCTACAACTGCGTCGGTTCGAACGGCTACACGCTGGCGCCGGTGCTCGCACGCCTGACCGCCGAGATGCTGGCCGGCCGCAGCACGAGCCTGTCCGTGGCGCCCTATTCGATCCAGCGCTTTCACTGAGGAGGCCTTCGCATGGAAACCTCGACCAGGACGGCGCGCCAGCTCTACGAGGCGCTGAAAGCCCATCCGCAGCGGCGCCGCTTCGGCTTTGGCGTCAAGCCCGCCTTGGTGAACGTCGATCTTCAGAACGCCTACACGCGGCCGTCCGAATTCGCGACGGCCTACGAGACCGATCCGCGCCAGATCGAGCATGTGAACCGGCTGGCACGGTTGCTGCGCTCTCGCGGCTGTCCGGTGATCTGGACTTACGTCGCCTATCTCGAGTCGGGCGAGGATTGCGGCGTGTGGGGAACGCGGGCCGACATGTCGGCGTCGTTGCGAAGCATCACGGCCGGCGACCGGCGGGCTCAACTCGACGATCGCTGCGAAATCGACCGAGACCACGACATCGTCATGAACAAGCGCATGGCGTCCGCGTTCTTCGAGACCAACCTCGGATCACTATTGACCTTCCACAAGGTCGATACGCTGATCGTCACCGGTGGTTCGACGTCGGGCTGCGTGCGCGCCACGGTGGTCGACAGCCTGTCGCGCAGCTTCCGCACGATCGTTCCGGAGGAATGCGTCTCCGACAAGCACGAGAGCCCGCACTTCGCCAATCTCTACGACATGATGGCCAAATACGCCGATGTCCTGCCTGTGGCCGACGTGATCGATTTTTTGGAGCGCTATGAGTCGGTGACCTAGAGTCTTGGCGTCTCAGATTGACCAAACCCACCTCATCCTGAGGAGCCACGCGCAGCGTGGCGTCTCGAAGGATGGGCAACAGGCGTGGTGTGTGTAGCCCATGCTTCGAGACGGCTGCTGCGCAGCCTCCTCAGCATGAGGTCGGTCTTGGGCGAAGCGATTCTTTTCTGCAGAGAATGCGTCAATTGAAGATCGACGGATCGATCAGCGGCCGGCCGCGCGGGCGGGCGGCTTCGGGGCGGTCGCATTTCTGGAACTGGCCGCGGCCGGCGGAGCCGCTCATGCGGCCTTCTTCCATCACGACTTCGCCGCGCGACAGGGTCATCACCGGATAGCCGGTGAGTTCGCGTCCCTCGTAGGGCGTGTAGTCGCAATTGTGGTGGAGGATCGAGTTGGTGAGGCTCACCCGGCGCTCGGGATCCCACAGCACGATGTCGGCATCCGAGCCGACCGCGATCGTGCCCTTGCGCGGGTGCAGGCCGTAGATCTTGGCGGCGTTGGTCGAGCTCAGCGCCACGAACTGCTGCAGGGTGATACGGCCCTTGTTGACGCCTTCGGAGAAGAGCAGCGGCAGCCGGGTCTCGACACCGGGCACGCCGTTGGGAATCTTGCGGAAGCTCTGGGCCGCGCCCGGCAGCTTCTTGCCGCGCACATCGTCGAACTTGAAGGCGGCATGATCGGACGACAGGACCTGGAAGGTGTTGGCCGAGAGGCCGGTCCAGATGTGCTCCTGGTTGTCGGTGCCGCGCGGCGGCGGCGAGCAGACGCACTTGGCGCCTTCCTCGCCCGGCTTCTCGAAATCCTCTTCACTCAGGAACAGGTATTGCGGGCAGGTCTCGCCATAGACACGCAGGCCGCGCGCCTGGGCGCGCTGGATCTCGTGCATGGCTTCCTTGGCCGAGACATGGACCAGCAGCATCGGCACGTCGAGCAGCTCGGCCAGCGAGATGGCGCGGTGCGTGGCCTCGCGCTCGACCACGAAGGGGCGCGAGGTCGCGTGGAACTTGGCGGCCGTCATGCCCTTCAGCTCGAGCCGCTCGGTCAGCCAGGTGATGCAGTCGGAGTTTTCCGCATGGATCATGAGCATCGCCTGCTCGCGGCGCGCCGCGGCCAGGGCGTCCAGCATCTCGCGGTCGGTCAGCTTCACGTCGTCATAGGTCATGTAGACCTTGAACGAGGTGTAGCCGTCGGCGACCAGGGCGGTGAAATCCTGCCCCATGATCTTCTCGCTGGCATCCGACAGGATCACGTGGAACGCGTAGTCGATCAGCGACTTGCCTTCGGCGCGCTTATGATACTTGTTCACGGCGTCGCGCAGCGGCTGGCCCTTGTTCTGGTAGGCGAAGGGAATGATGGTCGTCGTTCCGCCTGCCGCGGCGGCGCGGCTGCCGCTCTCAAAATCGTCGCAGAAGACCGAACCGTCGGCCGTGTCCTGGTCGAAATGGACATGCGCATCGATGCCGCCCGGGACCGCGATCAGGCCGGTGGCGTCGATCTCGCGGCGGCCCTTGTCGAGCCGTTCGCCCAGTGCCACCACGCGCCCACCGACGACACCGATGTCGCCTTTCACCACGTCCGAAGCCGTGGCAATCGTCGTATTGCGGATGACGAGATCGTACTCGGCCATGTGTCCTCCCAGGGCGCCTTTGCGCTGTAGTATAGCAAGTCCCGTGCCCGCTCCTGGTCGTCCAGTCTCCGCCTAGACCGGGGGCGCGGCCCGGTCCAAACTCGCGCCAACAACATGGGAATGGCAATGAAACGTTGGGTTGGCCCCCTGATCTCCGTGCTGGCCGCCGTCGGCCTCGGCGCGCTGGCGCAGGCACAGACCGTCGCCATCAAGCCGGCGATCGTCTTCAGCACCGGCGGCAAGTTCGACAAATCCTTCAACGAGGGGGTCTGGCAGGGCGCCGAGCGCTTCAAGAAAGAGACGAACATCGCCATCTCGGAGTTCGAGCCCAGCAACGAGACCCAGTTCGAGCAGGCACTGCGGCGCTTTGCCCAAAGGGGGCAAGACCCGATCATTGCCGTCGGCTTCGCGCAGGCGGTCGCCCTCGACAAGGTCGCCCGGGAATTCCCCAACATCCACTTCACCGTCATCGACAGCGTGGTGGACCTGCCCAACGTCCAATCGGTCGTGTTCAAGGAGCAGGAAGGCTCGTTCCTCGTCGGCGTGCTGGCGGCAATGGCCTCCAAGACCGGCAAAATCGGCTTCGTGGGCGGCATGGACATCCCGCTGGTGCGCCGCTTCCAGTGCGGCTTCGAGCAGGGCATCAAATACGCCAGCCCCAATGCCGAGCTGATCACCAACATGACGGGCACGACGCCCGCCGCCTGGAACGACCCGGGTCGTGGCGCCGAGCTGGCCAAGGGCCAGTTCGATCGTGGCGTCGACGTCGTCTATGCCGCCGCCGGCAGCACCGGGCTCGGCATCCTCCAGGCGACCAAGGATCGCGGCAAGCTGGGCATCGGTGTCGATTCCAACCAGAACCATCTGCATCCCGGCAACATGCTGACCTCGATGCTGAAGCGCGTCGATCTCGCGGCCTATGACAGCTTCAAGGCCGCCCGGAACAACGAGTGGAAGGGCGGCGTGCAGGTGCTGGGCCTCAAGGAAGGCGGCGTCGACTGGGCGCTCGACAAGGACAACGAAAAGCTCATCACGCCGCAGATGAAGGCCGCGGTCGATGCCGCGAAAGCCGCGATCATCTCGGGCCAGATCGTCGTCCACGACTATATGAGCAACAATTCGTGCAAGAGCTGACGGCCGACGCTGCCATCGAGCTTCGGCGGATCGACAAGTCGTTCGGCAGCGTGCAGGCGGTGCGCGGCGCCTCGCTGCGGATCGAACGCGGCAGCATCACCGGCATCGTGGGCGAGAACGGCGCCGGCAAGTCGACCCTGATGAGCATCCTCTACGGACTCCATCGGGCCGATGCCGGCGAGATCCTGGTCGATGGACGGCCGGTCGAGATGGCCAGCCCGCGCGATGCGATCGGCCACGGCATCGGCATGGTCCACCAGCATTTCATGCTGGTCGACAGCTTCACCGTGCTGGAGAACCTGATCCTGGGCGCCGAAGGCAGCGCGCTGCTGGCCGGCGGCCTGGCGGCGGCCCGGACGGAGCTGGCACGGCTCGCACGTGAATACGGGCTCGCCATCGATCCCGATGCGCTCGTGGCCGACCTGTCGGTGGGCGAACAGCAGCGGGTCGAGATCCTCAAGGTGCTCTTTCGCGGCGCCCGTATTCTCATCCTGGACGAACCCAGCGCCGTGCTCACGCCACAGGAGACCGACCGGCTGCTGGAGATCCTGCGCGTGCTGCGCGACCGCGGCGTCACGGTCGTGCTGATCACCCACAAGCTGCGTGAGATCCTGAGCGTGACCGACAAGGTGGTCGTCATGCGTCGCGGCGAGGTCGTGGCGGAGCGTACCACGGCTGAGACCGATGCCGAGGAACTGGCCGAACTGATGGTCGGCCGCAAGGTGCGTCTCGATCTCGACAAGGCGCCGGCCCGGAAAGGCGAGACGAGGCTGGCCGCGCGGCACCTGTCGCTGGTCGATCGTCGCGGCGTCCGTCTGCTCGACGACATCTCGCTCGACGTGAAGGCCGGGGAGATCGTGGGCATCGCCGGCGTTTCCGGCAACGGCCAGAGCGAACTGCTGCAGGTTCTCGCGGGCATCCGGCCGCCGACCGGCGGTGAGATCGAGGCCTGCGGACGCAGGGTCGATGCCGCCCATCCGGTCGATCCGGCCGAGATGCGGGATCTCGGGGTGGCCCATGTGCCGGAAGACCGGCTGCGGCAGGGGCTGGTGCCGGCCTTCCTCGCGTCGGAAACCTCGATCCTCGGCTATCAGGATCGCGAGCCGTTCTGCCACAACTACCTCATGGACGGTCCCGCCGTCGGAAAGTACTGCGCCGATCTCATGGAGCGCTTCGACGTGCGGCCGCGTACGCCGGGCCTGCGCTCGTCGAACTTTTCCGGCGGCAACCAGCAGAAGCTGATCCTGGCGCGCGAGATGGCGCGCAATCCCAAGGTGCTGCTGGTCGGCCAGCCGACGCGCGGGGTCGACATCGGCGCCATCGAATTCATCCGCCGCGAGCTGGTCCGCAGTCGCGATGCGGGCTGCGCGGTGCTGGTCGTATCGGTCGAACTGGAAGAGATCCTGTCGCTGGCCGACCGCATCCTGGTGATGTTCGGCGGCCGCATCGTGGGCGAGGTCGCGGCCGGCGAGGCCGACGAGCGCACGCTCGGCCTGATGATGGCGGGTGCCCGCGCCGCATGAGCGCCGGGCGCCGTCCATTGCCTGGCTGGGTCGAGATCGGCCTGCTGCCGCTCGCCAACATCGCGATGGCGTTCCTCGTGGTCGGCCTCATCGTCGAGGTCATCGGAGTCGATCCCTTCCATGCCCTGAAGCTGCTCGTGCTCGGCGCCGTGGGATCGTCGGAATCGATCGGCTACACGCTCTACTACGCCACCAACTTCATCTTCACGGGGCTTGCCGTGGCGGTGGCCTTCCATGCCGGTCTGTTCAACATCGGCGGCGAAGGGCAGGCCTATATCGGCGGGCTGGGCTGCGGCCTCGCCGTGCTGGCGCTCGATGGCATCCTGCCGGGCCTGCTGCTGATCCCGCTCGCCATCCTCGCCTCGGCGGCGTTCGGCGCGGCCTGGGCCGCCATTCCGGCCTGGATGCAGGCCTGGCGCGGCAGCCACATCGTCATCACCACCATCATGTTCAACTTCGTGGCCTCGGCCCTGATGGTCTACCTGATGGTGAACGTGCTGATCGCGCCGGGCTCGATGACGCCGCAGAGCCGCGGCTTCGCCGCCTCTGCCGCGGTGCCGTCGATGCAGGCCGCGCTTCAGTGGATCGGCATCACCGTCGCGCCCTCGGCGCTCAACCTGTCGCTGCTGCTGGCGCTCCTGGCCTGCATCGGCGTCTGGATCTTCCTGTGGCACACGCCGTGGGGCTACGGGCTGCGCACCATGGGGCAAAATCCGGAAGCGGCGCTCTATGCCGGCACCAACCTGAAGCGCACCACGATGCTCGCCATGTGCCTGTCCGGCGCCCTCGCGGGCGGCGTCGCGGTCAACGAGCTGCTGGGCGTGCATCATCGGCTCGTCCTCGACTTCGCCGCCGGCTACGGCTTCACCGGCATCGCGGTCGCGCTGATGGGGCGCGGGCATCCGCTCGGCATCGTGCTGGCGGCGCTGCTGTTCGGCGCTCTGCAGCAGGGTGGTGCCGAGCTCAATTTCGAGATCCCGAAGATCACGCGCGAGATGGTGGTGGTGATCCAGGGGCTGGTGATCCTGTTCTCAGGCGCGCTGGTTCATCTGCCGCGGCCCTGGCTGCAGGCGCTGTTCGCGCGAAAGGGCTGACGTGGAGGAGGCGCTCACGCTCGTCGTCGCGACGCTCGCCGCCACCCTGAGGGTTGCGACGCCGCTGGTGCTGTGCGCCATGGGCGGGCTGTTCTCCGAGAAGAGCGGCATCATCGATGTCGGGCTCGAAGGCAAGATGCTGATGGCGGCGTTCTTCGCGGCGGCCACCGCGTCGCTCACCGGATCCGCCTGGGCGGGGGTGGGCGCCGCGATCCTGGCCGCCGAGATGCTGGCGCTGCTGCACGGATTCGCCTGCATCACCCATCGCGGCAACCAGGTCGTGAGCGGCATCGCCATCAACATCCTGGCGATGGGTCTCACGGTGGTGCTGGGCACCGCTTGGTTCGGGCGGGGCGGCCAGACGCCGCCGCTGGCCGGGGCGGAGCGTCTCAACCCGATCTTCTTCCCCGTCGCCGGCGACAATATCCTGGTCTACGCGGCGCTGCTCTCCGTGCCCTTCGCCTGGTGGGTGATCGAGCGCACGCGCTTTGGCCTGCGGTTGCGCGCCGTGGGTGAGGTGCCCTTGGCCGTGGACGCCGCAGGAATCTCGGTGTCGTGGCTGCGTTACCGCGCGGTGCTGATCTGCGGCCTGTTCGCCGGCCTGGCCGGCGCCTATCTGTCGATCGCGCAGAATGCGGGGTTCAGCCGCGACATGACGGCGGGGCAGGGCTTCATCGCCCTGGCCGCCATCATCTTCGGTCGCTGGCGGCCGGTGCCGGCCTTCGGCGCCTGCCTGGCCTTCGGCCTGCTCGACGCCATCGCCATCCGCCTGCAGGGCGTGAAGCTGCCCGGCATCGGCGAAGTCCCGGTGCAACTGATCCAGGCTTTGCCTTATCTTCTGACCCTATTCCTGTTGGCCGGTTTCATCGGCCGCACCGTCGCGCCGAAGGCGGCCGGCGTGCCTTACGAGAAGGAGCATTGAGATGAACGACCTTCTCCACCTGGCGCAGCGGATGATGCTGCGCGCCCACGCCCCCTATTCGAAGTTCCATGTCGGCGCCGCCGTGCGGGCCGAGGACGGCTCGATCCATGGCGGCTGCAATGTCGAGAACGCGGCCTATCCGCAGGGGCTTTGCGCCGAGGCGGGCGCCATCGCGGCCCTGGTCGCGGCGGGCCACAAGCGCATCCTCGAATGCGTCGTGGTCGGGCCCGGCCCTGAAGTCATCACGCCCTGCGGCGGCTGCCGGCAGAAGCTGCGCGAGTTCGCGGGCGACGACGTGCCGGTGCATCTCTGCGGTCCCGACGGGCTGCATCGCACGGTGACGCTGGGGCAGCTCCTGCCGATGTCCTTCGGCCCGCAGCATTTCGGCTAGCCGTGAGCGACGCTCTCGAGCGGGCCGCGCCGGGCTTTCGACCGAAGGTCGCGGTGATTCTCGGCTCCGGCCTCGGCGGTTTCGTCGAGGAGGTGACCGCGGTCGCCACGATCCCCTATGCCGACCTGCCGGGCTTCCCGCGGCCGACGGTCGGCGGTCATGCCGGCCGGCTGGTGCTGGGCCATGTCGGCGCGACGCCCGTCGCGGTGCTGCAGGGCCGCGCGCACTACTACGAGCGCGGCCGGGCCGACGAGATGAAGGGCGCCATCGATGCGTTGGCGGGACTGGGCTGCGAGACCCTGCTGCAGACCAATGCGGCCGGCAGCCTGCGGCTCGACATGCCGCCGGGCTCGGTGATGGCGATCAGCGATCACATCAACTTCGGCGGCATCAATCCGCTGTTCGGCGTCGGGCCGGGCGACAGCCGCTTCGTCGACATGGTCGACGCCTACGATCCGGCATTGCGCACGAAGCTGATGGACGCGGCGCGGGCGGCCAACGTCGTGTGTCATGAGGGCGTTTACATCTTCTTCAGCGGGCCGAGCTTCGAAACGCCGGCCGAGATCCGCGCCGCGCGCGTGCTGGGCGCCGATGCCGTGGGCATGTCGACGACGCCCGAGACCATCCTGGCGCGCCACGCCGGCCTCAAGGTGGCGGCGTTGTCGCTGATGACGAACTATGCCGCGGGCCTGGTGCCGGGCGCGCTGGGCCACGACCAGACGCTCGCGGTGGCGGCCGCCGCGGTGGACAAGGTGCGCCTCGTGCTGCGCACCTTCCTGGAAGGCTGCGCATGAGCATGCTGCCGCAGGAGATCATCCGCCGGAAGCGCGACGGGCATGAACTCTCCGACGAGGAGATCGCCTTCATCGTGCGCGGCATCCATGATGGCGGCCTGAGCGAGGGCCAGGTGGCGGCCTTCGCGATGACCGTGTTCTTCCGCGGCATGACCGTGCCGGAGCGGGTCGCGCTCACGCTCGGGCTCGCGCGCTCGGGCATCATGCTCGACTGGCGCGACCTCGACCTGCCGGGCCCGGTGCTCGACAAGCATTCGAGCGGCGGCGTCGGCGACAAGGTGAGTCTGATGCTGGCGCCGATCGTGGCTGCCTGCGGTGGCTTCGTGCCGATGATCTCCGGTCGCGGCCTCGGCCATACCGGCGGTACGCTCGACAAGCTCTCCGCCATCTCGGGCTACGAGACCCAGCCCGACATCGCCACGTTCCGCAAGGTCGTGCGCGAGGTGGGTTGCGCGGTGATCGGCCAGACCGACGACCTGGCGCCCGCCGACCGGCGCCTCTATGCGACGCGCGACGTCACCGGCAGCGTCGAATCGATCCCGCTGCTGGTGAGCTCGATCCTCAGCAAGAAGGTCGCCGAGGGGCTGCACGGGCTGGTGATGGACGTGAAGTGCGGCTCCGGTGCCTTCTGCGATACCGAGGAGATGGCGCGCGACCTGGCCCGAAGCCTGGTCGATGTCGCCAACCGGGCCGGCTTGCCGACGGTGGCGTTGATCACAGATATGGACCGCGTGCTGGGGCGCGAGGTCGGCAACGCGCTCGAAGTCGCGGAGACCGTCGCGTATCTCACCGGCAGCGACGCGCGCGAGCCGCGTCTGCATGAGGTCACGATGGCGCTGGCGGGCGAGATGCTGGTGCTGGGCAAACTGGCTGTGGATGTCGGAGAGGGGCGGACCAAAGCCGAGGCCGTCCTGGCCGATGGCCGCGCCGCGGAGACTTTCGCCCGCATGGTTTCGGCGCTGGGCGGTCCCGGCGATTTCCTCGAACACAGCGCCCGCTATCTCGGCCATGCGCCGGTGGTGAAAGCCTGTACGGCCGAGCGATCCGGCCATGTCGCGCGCATGAATGCCCGCGAGGTCGGCATCGCCGTCGTCGAACTGGGCGGCGGGCGCCGTCACGCCGACGATGCCATCGATACAACGGTCGGTCTGACCGGGTTCGTCGATGTCGGATGCCAGATCCGCAGCGGCGAGCCGCTGTGCCTCGTGCATGCCGCCAGCGAGGCCGAGGCCGACGAGGCGATTGCCCTGATCCGCCGCGCCGTCCGCATCGAAGAGGAGGTGCCGCCCGAGAGGCCCGCGATCCTCGAACGGGTCGCGCTGTGATCGACCTCGACGCTTACGCGCGCGATGGATTTGCAGTCCTGCCGGATTTCGTGACGGGTGCCGACTGCGAGGCGCTGAAGGCGCGGGCCGCCGAACTCGTCGCCGGGTTCGATCCGGGTACGGCGCCCACGATTTTTTCGACCGTCGATCAGGCCCATGCGCGCGACTTCTATTTCCGCGAGTCCGGCGGCGACATCCGTTTCTTCGTCGAGGCGGAAGCACCCGGCCAACTGAACAAGATCGGTCACGCGCTGCACGATCTCGATCCGGTGTTCGACCGCTTCTCGCGACAGCCGCGGCTGGCGGCGCTCGCCGGATCTCTCGGCCTTGAAGAGCCACTGCTGCTGCAGTCGATGTATCTGTTCAAGCAACCTCATGTCGGTGGCGAAGTGGGCTGGCATCAGGACGCGACGTTCCTGCGCACCGAACCGCCCAGTGTCACCGGCTTCTGGATCGCGCTCGACGATGCCGACCGCGACAATGGCTGCCTGATCGCCTTGCCGGGTGCCCATCGTGGGCCCTTGCGGCAGTGGTTCGGTTATCGGGACGGGGACCTCGTCACCCGGACGATCGACGCCACGCCGTGGCCGGCCGTCGAGCCGGTGGCGCTGGAAGTCCGGCGCGGTACCCTGATCGTCCTGCATGGCCTGCTGCCGCATGCCAGCGCGGCCAACCGTTCGTCGCGGCCGCGGCAGGCCTACAGCTTGCACCTGATCGACGGCCGGGCCGATTATCCGGCAGACAACTGGCTGCACCGCCCCGACCTGCCGCTCCGAGGATTTGCGTGATACCCAAGGCCGAAATCCACTGCCATCTCGAAGGCTCGATCCCGCCGTCGCTCGCCCTCGAACTGGCCAGGCGCAACGGCCTGGTGCTGCCGCCGAACCTGCTCGACGCCAAAGGCCACTACGCCTGGACGAACTTCTGGAGCTTCCTCGACGCCTACGACCGCGTCTGCACGGCGCTCAAGAAGCCCCGCGATTTCCGCGACGTCATCTACACCTACCTCGCCGGCGCGGCGCGCGAAGGCGCGGTCTATGTCGAGATGTTCTGTTCGCCCGAACGGCCGGCCGCGCTCGGCATCTCCTACACCCAGTGGCTCGAGGCGCTGGCGCAGGGCATCGACGATGCCCGTCGGGAATTTGGCATCGAGGGCCGCATCATCATCATCTGCATCCGCCATCTCGGGCCGGAGCGGGCCGAGGCGATGGTCCGCGCCATGCTGGTCGAGCCGCATCCCTATGTCGTGGGTTTCGGGATGGGCGGCGACGAAGCCAAGTTCGCGCCGGTCGATTTCGCGCCGGCCTACCGCCTGGCGCACGAGAACGGCTATGGCTGCACCGTCCATGCCGGCGAGGTCGTGGGGCCGGAGAGCGTGTGGGCCGCGATCCGCGACCTGCCGGTGACGCGCATCGGCCATGGCGTGCGCTCGGCCGACGATCCGGCCTTGATGGAGGAGCTGGTGCGGCGCGGGATCGTGCTCGAGGTCTGTCCGGGCAGCAACGTGGCGCTGGGTCTCTATCCCGATCGGGCCTCGCATCCGCTGCACCGGTTGATCGATGCCGGCGTGAGGGTCACGCTGAACTCGGACGATCCGCCTTTCTTTCACACGACGCTCGGCACCGAATACGACCTCGCGGGTCTCGACGAAGAGCATTTGCGGCAGATTGCCCGCACGACCATCGAAGCGTCGTTCGCCGACCCGGCGACGAAGAAGCTGCTGCTGGAAAGGATATCGGGATGAGGACGCGCCCCGGTCTGCTCGCCGTCGTTCTTCTGGCGCTGCTGGCGGGCGGAGGAGTCCGCGCCCAGGAAACGCCGCCGGCCAACGACCTGCTGCTGGCGACGCTGTGGACGCAGCGCGCCGTCGAATACAGGGCCAACGCGCTCACGGTGTACGCGCTGGCGCGCATCCGCCTCGACGAGGCGCTGGCCGACAGGAACTGGACGGCCGCGCCGGCCGAGCAGAAGGGCGACTTCCAGAGCCTGCCGCCGGCCGTCGTGCTCGATGTCGATGAGACCCTGCTCGACAATTCGAAATACCAGGTCTGGATGATGCGGACGAACCAGAGTTTCAGCACCAAGAGCTGGAACCAGTTCTGCGCCGCCCAGATTTCCGCGGCGATTCCGGGCGCCGTCGAGTTCACGAAGTACGCCGACTCGAAGGGCGTGAAGGTCTTCTATGTCACCAACCGCGGCGTCGAGACCGAGAAGGATACGCGCGAGAACATGGCCAAGCTCGGCTTTCCCCTGGGCGGCAATGTCGACACGTTCCTGATGCAGGGCGAGAAGCCCGACTGGACCGGCGCCAAGAGCACGCGCCGCGCGGTGATCGCCAGGGACTATCGCATCCTGCTGAACATGGGCGACAATCTAGGCGATTTCGACGACCGCTACCGCAGCAGCGAGGCCGAGCGGGTGAAAGCCTTCGAGGCCGGCATGCCCTACTGGGGCAAGCAATGGCTGATGCTGCCCAATCCGACCTATGGCTCGTTCGACACGGCGCCGTACGGTCACGATTTCAAGAAGCCGCGCGACGAGCAGCGCAAGGCGAAGTGGGATGTGCTGGAGTCGTGGTCGGGGCCGGCTCAGCCGTAGATCTTCTTCAGCCTGTCTTCGGCCCCTTTGACGGCCTGCTCGGCCGGCATGCCCTGAACCGCTTTGGAATACATGTCGGAGATGACGTATTTCGACAGCGCTTCCGCCGCCTTCGCGTCCGGAGGACCGGCGCGGCCCGGCGCCTGGCCCAGCTTCGCGGCGGCCTTGAAGGGGGTCATCACGGGATCGTCGGTCCAGGCCGCGTGGCCTTCCCACGTCTCGGTGCAGGGGGTCGAGAAGCCCTTCTGCGAGACGAACCACCTCTCGAAGTTCTTCTCGGCGTGGATCCACTTCAGGAAGTCCTTCGCGGCCTCCTGGTTCTTGGAATACTTCATCAGCATGTTCGACTGCAGCAGGTGCATGCCGAACCGTCCGGCCGGACCCGCCGGCAGCGGCGCGTGCAGGATGTCCCGGTTCATCGGCGTGCCGTCGGCCGTCCGGTAGCGCTCGGGCCGGCGCAACGTCTCGATGTAGATCGAGGCGCCGTTGAGCGTCGCCGAAATGGACTGGGACAGGAAGGCGCGGTTGTTGCCGGTATCGTCCCAGGCGAGGCCGCGCTCGTCGCAGGCGTCCTTCCAGAAGCCCTGCATGAACTTCACTGACTCGAGCGTCGCCGACGAGTTGAGCACCACCTTGCCGGCGGTATCGACCTCCATGCCGCCCCAGGACCACAGGTAGGGGTAAGTGAAGCTGGGCGAGTCGCCGAGCGTATGGCCCAGCGTCTGTCCGATCGGGCGTCCCCTGGCCTTGAGCTTCCGCGCGACGTCGCGATAGTCCGCCCAGGTCCCGGGGAAGGAGGTCGCGCCAACCTCCTCGAACCACGACCGGCGATAGGCGATCATGTTGCCGATGACCGCCCACGGCATGGCCATGAACCGGCCGCCGGTGCTGCACATCGTCCGGGCATAGGCGTAGAGGCCGCCCTCCGCCTGCGCCACGGAGTGGGCGAGGTCGGTGAGATCGACCGCGCCGCCGGCATAGAGATAGGTCTGTTCGTTGAACGCCATGACCAGGTCGGGGCCGGCGCCGGATCTGATCGCGGCGCTGACACGCGGCTGCAGGTCGTTGCCGTTGGCCGTCTCGAGGACGATCCGGATGCCCAGCGCCCGCTCGGCTTCGGGCAACAGCTCACCGCGCAGCAGCGCGTCGGACGCGGGGACGAAGTCGACCCACTTCAGCCAGTGGACGGTCCGCTGCTGCGCCAGCGCGGGCGTACGGCCGGTCGCCAGGATGGCGGCCATCGACGCGCCGCCGCCGGCAAGCCTCAGCAGGCTACGGCGTCTGGTTCCGGCCATGGTTGGTGACGGCTATTCCAGCAGCGAACGCAGCATCCAGGCCGACTGTTCGTGAACCGTCAGGCGCTGGGTCAGCAGATCGGCCGTCGGCTCGTCGCCCGCCTTGTCGGCTACCGGGAAGATTCCGCGCGCGGTGCGCGCCACGGCTTCGTGGCCGGTAACCAGGATGCTCACCATCTCCAGCGCCTTCGGCGGCTTGGCCGGCGCGTCGGCGAGCGAGCTCAGCTTGCCGAACTGGCCGTAGGAGCCGGGGGCGGGATAGCCCAGCGAGCGGATGCGCTCGGCGATCGGATCGACCGCGTTCCAGAGCTCGGTGTACTGGGTCATGAACATCGTATGGAGCGACGTGAACATCGGTCCCGTGACGTTCCAGTGGAAATTGTGGGTCGTGAGATAGAGCGTGTAGGTATCGGCCAGCAGATGGCTCAGACCGTCGGCGATCTTCTTGCGGTCCGCTTCCTTGATGCCGATCGAGATGGCGGGTGTCTTGGCCATGGGCTGCTCCTCTTAAGTCAGGCCGTGAACCTAGCAGCGTCCGCGTCGTCGGCAACCATAGCGGAAATCAGAGAAGCTCGGGGTCGATGGTGAACAGGTCCTGCGCCTTGCCGACGCCGCGCAGGGCGAAGCGGCCGACCGAGACCAGGCGGGCGCGTTCGTCCGCGGGGAGAGCGTCGGCGAAGGTCGAGGAGACGAGGACGGGCCGGTCGACCGAGCGGCACATCGAGGCGATGCGGCTGGTCTCGTTGACCGCCGGTCCGACCACCGTGAAGTCGAGGCGGTCGAAACTGCCGATGTTGCCGTAAAAAACTTCGCCGATATGCAGGCCGATATAGGCCGTGGTGACCGGCTGCTCCGCGGCGAGGCGGCGTTCGTTCAGCTCCTTCATGCGGGCCCGCAGATTCTCCTCGGCCCGCAGTGCGCAGCGGCAGGCTTCGGCTGGATCGTCGGCGCGGAAGACCGCCAGCGTGCCGTCGCCGATCAGCTTCAGCACGTCGCCGCCCGCCTCGTGGATCGAGTTGATCACCGCCTCGGCATAGTCGTTCAGGAGCGGGATGATCTCGCTGGGCTTGGCCGTGTCGGTGATGGCGGTGTAGCTGCGCAGGTCGGAGAACCACAGCGCCGCCTCGACCCGGTCGGCGACGCCGCGCTGGATGCTGCCCTCCAGCACGCGCCGGCCGGCATCGCGTCCGAGATAGACCTGCACCAGCGTATCGGCGATGCGCGCCAGGGCGGCGCTCTTGATGGCGAGCGCCAGCGCCGGCACCAGGCGGCGCAACGCGACGACATTGGCGTCGCTGAAGCCCTCGGAATGGCGCGTCGACCAGGCCGAATAGACGCCGT
This sequence comes from Reyranella sp., assembly GCF_965249915.1. GTDB lineage: Bacteria > Pseudomonadota > Alphaproteobacteria > Reyranellales > Reyranellaceae > Reyranella. The sequence continues at coordinate 4,310,868 of NZ_OZ252257.1, read as the reverse complement.
CCATGTCGCCAATCTTTGTGTCGCCGGCAAAGCGGTGGATGAAGACGATGTAGTCTGTATGCCCGAGGTCCTTCATCTCCTGGATGATGCTGAAGTCCGGCGCCTCGCCGAAGCCGATGCGGCGGCGCAGCTCCTCCTCGCCGGTCTGCAGCAGATGGAAGAACGGGCTGCGTTGCCAGGATTCGGCGGCGGGGCCGCCCTGATCGGTGCGGGCATAGTCCGTGGCCGCCTCTTCCTCGACGGAATCGTCGCGCCAGCGGTAGATGCGGCCTTCATGGACGGGATGCAGCGTGTCGATGAAGGACAGCGCGCGCGAGACCATGAGGCCGGCCTCCCGGCACTTCTCACAGAACTCGCGCAGGAGCTGACCCTCGTCCAGGCCGTCGAGGCCACGGCGAACGATCCAGTCGAGCAGGATATCGGTATCGAGGAGGGTCATGAGGCAATTGCCCCATCAACCCACGCGATCGCGGAAATGACAAGCCGCGCGATGGCCGGGCGAGACCTCGCCGAACGCCGGATACTCGGCCGTGCAGATATCGGCCTTGAGCGGGCAGCGCGGATTGAAATGGCAGCCCGGGGGTGGATTGAGCGCGCTGGCGATCTCGCCGCGTGCCTTGGCGTCGGCGCTGATCGCGGCCCGGTGGAACGGGTCGGGGATCGCGGCGATCAGGGCGCGCGTATAGGGGTGGCGCGGATTCTCGAAGATCTCCTGCCAGCCGCCCTGCTCGACAATGCGGCCGAGATACATCACCGCCACGCGGTCGCTCACATGCTCGACCACGCCGAGATCGTGGCTGATCATGATGTAGGACAGGCCCATCTCATCCTTGAGTTCGAGCAGGAGATTGATGATCTGGGCGCGGATCGAGACGTCGAGCGCCGACACCGGCTCGTCGCACAGCACCAGCTTGGGCTTGAGGATCAGGGCGCGGGCGATGCCGATCCTCTGGCGCTGGCCGCCCGAGAATTCATGCGGATACCGGTCGGCCTGCTCGGGCCGCAGGCCGACCTTGGCCATCATTTCGATGACGCGCGCCTCGACCTCGGCCTTGTCGGTGATGCCGTGCAGGCGCAGCGGATCGGCGAGCGTGCGGCGCACCGTCTGTCGCGGATTGAGCGAGGCGTAGGGGTCCTGGAAGACCATCTGGACCGTGCGCGCCATCTTCATGCGGTCGGGCGGCGTGGCGCCGGAAATCTGCTGGCCATCGACGTTCATCGTGCCGCGGGTCGGCGGCAGCAGGCCCATGATGGCGAGCGCGAGGGTGGACTTGCCGCAGCCGGATTCGCCCACCAGGCCCAGGCACTCGCCGGGCTTCACGTCGAGCGTGACGCCGTCGACCGCCTTCAGGGTCTTGATGCCGCCGGCCAGCGCGTTGCCGACCTTGAAGTGGACCGCCAGGTCGTCGAGCGAAAGCAGGGACTCAGCCATGGTGATGGCACCTTACGAGGCCGTCGGCCGGCAGCGGCGTGGCCTCGGGCACGATCGTGCGGCAGACATCGGTGACGGCGGGACAGCGCGGATTGAACCGGCAGCCGGCCGGATAGTTGGCGATCGAGGGCACGACGCCCGAGATCTCGCGCAGCTTCTGGCGACCGCGACGGGCGCGTTCGCCGAGCCGCGGCAGCGAATCGATCAGGCCCTGCGTATAGGGATGGGTCGGCGTGGCGAAGATGGCGTCGGCCACCTGGCTCTCGACGATGCGGCCGGCATACATCACCGCGACCCGCTTGCACATGTTGGCGACCAGACCGAGATCGTGGCTGATCATCAGCACGGCCGTGCCCTTGGCGGCGCAAAGTTCCGCCATCAGGTCGATGATCTCGGCCTGCACCGTGACGTCGAGCGCCGTGGTCGGCTCGTCGGCGACCAGCAGGTCGGGCCCGCAGGCCAGCGCGATGGCGATCATCACCCGCTGGCGCATGCCGCCCGAGAGCTGGTGCGGATAGTCCTTGATGCGTCGCTCGGGCGACGGCACGCGGACCTGGCGCAGCGCGTCCTCGGCGCGGTCCATGGCCTCGTTCCAGCTGGCGCCCTGGTGCAGCACGAACATCTCGGCAATCTGCCGGCCGACCGGCGACAGCGGATTGAGCGCCGTCATCGGCTCCTGGAAGATCATGGCGATGCGCTTGCCGCGCAGGCGGCGCATCTCGGCGGCGGAGACGTTCTGGATCTCCGTTCCGTCGAGGATGATCTTGCCGCCGGCCAGCGACAGCGGCCGGCGCAGCAGGCCCATCACCGACAGCGCGGTGATGCTCTTGCCGCAGCCCGATTCGCCCACCAGCCCGAAGGCTTCGCCGCGGCCGATCTCGAACGAGACGTTCTCGACGGCATCGTAGGTGACGCCGTCGCCGGCCAGCGCGATGCGCAGGTTCTCGACCTTGAGAAGGGGCGTCGTCATGCGCGGGCCCTCATCCGCGCCGTGTCGTCGACTGCGGGTCGAGATAGTCGCGCAGGCCGTCGCCCAGCAGGTTGAGGCCGAGCACGGTGAAGAAGATGGCGAGGCCGGGGAACACCGACAGCCAGGGCGCTGTGGTGATCTGGTCGCGCGCCTCCGACAGCATGCTGCCCCAGCTGGGGAAGGGCGGGCGGATGCCGAGGCCGAGGAACGACAGGGCCGCTTCGGCCAGGATGGCGCCGCCCATGCCCAGGGTCGCGATCACGATCAGCGGCCCCAGGATGTTGGGCAGGATCTGGGTGAACATGATGCGCAGGTCGCCATAGCCCAGGATGCGCGCCGCCTGGATGTAGCCCTGGCTTTTCAGCGACAGGACCTGAGCGCGGGCGATGCGACAGGAATAGGACCAGCTGGTGAGGCCGAGCGCGATCACGAGGCTGACGAGGCCGGGGCCGAGGATCGCCATGATGGCCAGTGCGAAGACCAGCGACGGGATCGCCAGCATCAGGTTGGTGAGGCCGCTCACCAGATCGTCCCACCAGCCGCCCCAGTAGCCGGCGGTGAGCCCGAGGGTGACGCCGATCAGGCTGTTGCAGATCTGGCTGATGATGCCGACGCTCAGCGACACGCGGGCGCCCCAGACGATGCGCGAGTAGATGTCACGGCCCTGCGCATCGGTGCCGAAGGGAAACTCCCAGCAGGGCGGGATCTCGGCGTTCATCAGGTTGGCGTCGAGCACCGGATCGGTCAGCGCGATCCACGGCGCCAGGAGTGCGGAGGAGATGGCGATGGCGACCAGGCCGCCGCCCACCCACAGGGAAGCGCCGCCCTTCAGGCGCAACCGGGGAAGCTTGAGGGCAATGCTCATCGGTACCGGATCCGGGGGTCGATCACGACATAGGCGATGTCGACCAGTGTGTTGATGACGAGGAAGAACAGCACGATCATCAGGATGCAGCCCTGGACCGTCGGCATGTCGCGCTGGAACACCGAGTCGACCATGAGCGAGCCGACGCCCGGCCAGGCGAACAGCTTCTCGACGACGACCGCCTGGCCCATCAGCGAGCCGAACTGCAGGCCGACGATGGTGATGACGAGGACCAGCGCGTTGCGCAGCACATGCCATTCGACGACGCGGCGCTCGCTCATGCCCTTGCTGCGTGCGGTGCGGACGAAATCGGCGTTGAGCACGTCGAGCACCGCGGCGCGCGTGGTGCGGGCGAGCAGGGCCATCGGCCCGACCCCCAGCGCGATCGCCGGCAGGATGAGGTTGCGCAGGCCGCCATCGCCGTAGCCGAAGCTCGGCAGCCACTGGAGCTTGAGCGCGAACAGATACATCAGCATCAGGCCGAACCAGAACTGGCTGAGCGAGAGGCCGGATATGGCGCCGACCATGGCGGCGGTATCGACCAGGCTGCCGGGCTTGAGCGCCGCCAGGAAACCCAGCGTGACGCCGACCAGGATGGCGAAGGTCATCGCCGCGAGGACCAGTTTCAGCGAGGGCCAGATGCGTCCGGCCAGCATCTTGGTCACGGGTTCGCGGGTTCGGAACGAGGTGCCGAGGTCGCCAACCGCGGTCGCGGCCACATACTTGGCGAAGCGTTCGATCAGCGGATCGTCGAGCCCCATCTCCTTGCGCATGCGCTCCATGACCGCGGGGTCGATGGTGGAGCGGCCGTCCTCGTTCATGCCCGAGATGAAGCTGCCCGGCAGGACGGAGAAGAGCAGGAAGACGAGCGCCACGACGGCGAGCATCGTCGGGATGATGTTGGCGAGGCGGCGGCCAAGGACGAGGAGCATTGCGAGGATTCTAAAGGTCCCTCGCTCGTGCCCGGCATGACAAAGAGGCTGTCATCCCGAGCGCCGCGAGGGACCCTTAACTTTCTGTGTCGCCGGTTACTTGGCCGGGGAGCTGGCGTCGACCCAGATGTTCTCCGGGTACTGATGCGTGATCTCGGTCGGGTTGGGCTGCAGACCGTGGACCCACGGCTGGAAGGCCAGGACCGCCTTGTTGTAGTTGAAGAACCAGACCGGCGCCTCGTCGTAGAGCAGGTTGTTGGCCTTCTTCAGGATCTCGTCGCGCTTGGCCATGTCGCCTTCCTGGGCGGCATCGTCGAGCAGCTTGTCGAAATCGGCGTTGTTGAAGCCGGTATAATTGCAGGCCGTGCGGGGCGTCTTGGAGTAGTAGCAGCGCAGGGTCGCGAGCGAGTCGGGCCCGGTCAGGCTGGACGCGATCAGCGACTGGTGGTCGCCCTTCATCAGGATCTCGGTCAGCACCGTGACCTCGACCAGCTTGGGCTTGGCCTTGATGCCGACCTTCGCCAGCATCGGGATCACCGCCTCGACGATAGGCAGGCCCCAGCTCTCGTTCTGGCTGGTCGTCCATTCGAACTCGAAGCCGTTGGGGTAGCCCGCCTCGGCAAGGAGCTTCTTGGCCTTTTCCGGATCGTAGGGGTAGGGCTTCACGGTCTTGTCGAAGGCCGCCGACGAGGGCGGCAGCCAGCTGGTGGCGCGATAGGCCTTGTCCTTGACCAGGCGCGAGATGATCAGGTTGGAATCGATCGCGTAGTTGATCGCCTGGCGCACCCGCTTGTCCTGGAACGGCTTGATCGAGTTCAGGTTCATGTGCATCGAGCGCGTGAACATCTCGGCCACTTCGAGGATGCCCTTGGAGAGCTGCGGATCGGCGCGATAGGCGACGTACTGAGCCGGTCCCAGGATCGAGGTGTCGATCTCCTTGTTGCGGAAGGCGACGTCGCGGGCCGCGGCCTCGGCCATGATCAGCACTTCGAGCTTGTCGAGGTAGGGCTGGCCCGTCTTGTAGAACTTGTCGAAGCGGTCCATCGAGACGCGCGAGCCCGGGATGTGTTCCTTGAACTTGAACGGGCCGAGACCGACCGGATTGGAGGCATAGTTGCCCTTCTCGACCTCCTCCTTGGGCAGGATCGCGGTCGAGCCGCCGAAGAAGTAGTAGCCGGGGTCGACACGGTCGGTGATCGTCATCTCGAGCGTGTAGTCGTCGATCTTCTTCAGGCCGGAGATTTCCTTGGCGGTGCCCTTCTCGACATCGACCGCGCCCTTGATCAGGCGGACATAGCGGGCGCCGGGATAGCCCTTGCTGCCGTCCATGATGCGGGTGAAGGAAAAGATCACGTCGTCGGCCGTCATCTTGCGGCCGTTATGGAAGAAGGTGTCGTCACGCAGCTTGTAGGTGTAGGTGAGGCCGTCGGCCGATACGGAGACCGACTTGGCGAGCTCCAGCGACAGCTTGTTGGCGGCGGTGTCCCAGTTGTAAAGCGAGCGCTGCAGGGCCTTGCCGACGATGTCGTCCTGGGCGCGCGGCGTCACGTGCGGGTCGAGGCTGCCGAAGCTCGCGGCGTAGGGCGCGGTCATCCGAAGCGTGCCGCCCTTGCGCGGCGTCTCCTGCGCGTTCGCCGTGCCGGCGCCGATGACGGCGATCGCAGCGACCGCGAGCCATGCCAGTTTACGCATCAACCATCCCCCTCGTGAACATTCTCGTTGGACCGCATTCCATCTTGCCTTGCCGCTCCGTGCAAGAGGAATGCCTAAGCCGGCCGCAACCATGTCGAGAGAGTCGCATTACCCGCGCATGCTGGTATCCGAGATCATGACCCGCGAGGTCGAGACGATCGCGCCCGACGCCTCCCTCCAGGCGGCCGCCGAGGCCATGGAGGCGATGGTGTCGGTTCGCTACCTGTCTGTGATGGGAAACGCCTGGTCGGGACGATTACCGACCGCGACATCGTCGTACGGGCGGTGGCGGCCGGCTGGTCGCCGGTCGACGCGCTGGTCAAGGACTGCATGACCGAGGATGTGGCCTATGCCTACTGCGACGAGGCGACCGAAGAGGTCCTCGAACGCATGAAAGTGCTGCAGATCCGGCGTCTCGTCGTTCTCGACCGGGACAAGAACCTGGCCGGGATCGTGGCCCTGGGCGACATCGCCACCGAGCCGGATGCCGCCGCGGAGGCTCGAGTCGGCGCCGCCATGGCCGAGATTTCCGAGCCGTCGCGGCCGCTGAAGTAGGCCTCTACGCCGGGACGCAGTAGCCGTCGCGGCGGGGATCGCAGCCGCCGGTGAAGATGCCGGTTTCGGGATCGACCGCGACGCCCTGCATGCCGCCCACGCTCCAGGTCCATTCCGGACCGGTCGTGACGTTATGGCCGAGCTTGCGCAGGTCCGCATGAACCTCCGGCGACAGGCGCGATTCCAGCAGCACGGCGGCGCCATCGGTGAGGCGGCCGCGGGGCGCCTCGATCGCCTGCTGCAGCGGGAGGCCGAAATCGACGTGCTGGACCATGGCCTGCGGCTGGGTCTGCAGGATGCCGTAGCTGCCCGGTGTGCCCAGCGCGAGGATCGGAGCGCCGTCCTTCGTCGAGATCGAGGGCGCCATGCACATCGGGAGCTGCTCGCCCGGCTTCACGCGGTTGGGGCTCTGCGGGTTCACGTCGGCCCAGTAGAGGAAGTTGTTGAGGCAGAGGCCGGTGCCGGGCACCACGACGCCGGACCCGAACACGCTGCCCAGGCTCTGCGTCAGGCAGATCAGGTTGCCGTCCCGGTCGGCGATCGAGAACGACGTGGTGTGGCTCTCGTCGGTCGGCGAGACCGGTTCGTGCGGCGGCGTCCACTGCTCGGTCGGGCCGATCACCGGTTTGCCGTCGCGCACGCGGGCGCGCAGCGACTCGACATGGGCGTCCGACAGGATCTCGGCCAGCTTTTGCGGCGACGGCACGCCGGCGGCAATGCGGACGCCGGCAGCGAGGCGGACGGCGCGCAGCACGGTGTCGACATGCTCCGTCGAATTGCGCTTCATTGCGGCCAGGTCGAAGCCTTCCAGGATGCGCAGGGTCAGCAGGAACTGGAAACCCTCGCAGGGCGGCGGCGGCACGTGGACGGTACGGCCGCGATAGGTGACGGAGACCGGGTCCCGCCAGGTCGCCTTGGCGGCCAGCAGGTCGTCCATCACCATGCAGCCGCCCAACTCGGTCAGCCGGTCGAGGATCTTTTGGCCCAACGCGCCGCCGTAGAGCAGGCCGGGGCCTTCAGTCGCCAGCGCCTCGAGCGTCCGGGCGAGATCGGGCTGCTTCAGCACGAAGCCCGGCTTCACGGTTCCGGCGCCGCCGGTATAGACGCGCGACCATTCCGGATGCAGCGCCTTGTGGCCTGCGAGGTCGCCCGCAATGGCCTGCATTTCCTCGAGGTTGAATTCGATCAACTGGAAGCCGTCGCGCGCGAGGGCGATCGCCGGTGCGAAGAGCTCCGGCAGCTTCTTCTTGCCATGGCTGCTGTTCAGCTCGCACCAGCCAGCGAGATTGCCCGGCGCTCCGACCGCCAGCGCACCCCGTTGGAGCTGCGAGCGGTTGTTGAGCTTGTCGATGGGGAAGTTCTTCGAGATCGGTCCCACGAAGTCGAGCGTGCGGACGCGCTTCTCAGCGGCAATGTAGCAGGTCGCGACGCCGCGGCCGGCGAGCCCGGACATATAGGGTTCGACGACGTTCAGCGCGGCTGCCGTCGCAACCGCCGCATCGAAGGCGTTGCCGCCGTTCGACAGGATGCGCGCGCCGGCCGCCGCCGCCAGCGGATGAGCCGCCGCCACCATGCCGTGCCGCGATGCGATTGTCGGACGCCTGCCGTGTTGCAGCATGAGATCTCCCTTTGAAGCCGGCGGATCGTGCCGCCTCTTTCGCGCTTCGACCAGCGGCAATTGCGCATCGGTGCTGCCGCCAGCATAAAGGTCGGCATGACAATCGGCCGGCGCAAAGCCCTCACGATCCTCGCCGCAGCATCCGCCGCTGCATCTCCTGCACGCGCTCAATCATGGCCCACGAAGCCGCTCACCATCGTGGTGCCCTATGCGGCGGGAAGCGCCACCGACACGTTGGCGCGTCTCATGGCGGAGCAACTCGCACCGCGCCTCGGCCAGCCGGTGATCGTCGACAACAAAGGCGGCGGCAACGGGTCGATCGCCGCCAACTACGTGGCCAAGTCCGCGCCCGATGGCTACACGCTGATGATCGCCACGGCCGCCACCCATGCCGGCAATCCCAACCTGATGAAGTCGGTGCCCTACGATTCGCTGGTCGATTTCGCGCCGGCGGGCTTCTACGGCTTCATCCAGTTCGTCCTACTGGTGCGCGCCGATGTCGGCATGGACACGCTTGCCGACTTCATCAAGCGCGCCAAGGCAAAGCCGGCGCTGACGTCCGGTGCCGGTACGCCGTCGGCCCGTGTGATCACGGCGACCCTGGCGGAGCGCATCGGCACGGAGATCACCTACGTGCCCTACAAGTCCGCGCCGCAGGCGCTTGCAGACCTGCTGTCCGGCCAGATCGACATGACCTTCGCCGACGTGGCCATCGCCGTGCCGCAGGTGAAGGCGGGCAAGGTGAGGGCGCTGGTGATGGCTTCGGACTCGCGCTCGCCCCTGCTGCCCGAGGTGCCGACCTTCCAGCAAGCGGGGCTCGGCCAGTTCGCGCTCGACGCCTGGTTCGTGATCATGGCGCCGTCGAAGACGCCGCCCGAGATCGTGGCGCGGATCGACAAGGCGGTGCAGGAGATCGTGACCGATCCCGAGGTGATCAAGCGCCTGCGCGGCATCTCGTTCGAGCCGCAGCGCAAGGCACCGGAGGACGTCCGCCCCTTCATCGCGTCGGAAATCGAGAAATGGGGCCGGCTCTCCAAGGCCGCCGGCATCGAGAAGGAATGAAATGATGGAGAAGAAGCGCCTCGAATTCGGCTGGTTCCTGCCCACCGCCGGCGACACCACCGCCTATGGACTGCCGAGCGCGCAGGTGCCGCCGTCGCTCGAACTGTTCGACAAGATCGTTGGTGCTGCCGAGGCGGCGGGCTTCGAATACATGCTGGTGCCGGTCCAGACCGCCTGCTGGGAGGCCTGGATCTCCAGCGCCATGATGATGGCGCGTTCCAAGACGATGCGCATGCTGGTGGCGGCGCGGCCGAGCTACATCAATCCCGTGCTGCTCGCGAAGATGATCACCGCCTTCGACCAGCTCTCGGGCGGGCGCATCTGCATCAACCTGATCGCCGGCCAGAGCGAGGCCGAGAATGCCTCCGAAGGCATCAAGTGGGGCAAGGAAGAGCGCTACGAGATCATGGACGAGGAAGTCTCGATCCTTAAGGCGCTGTGGACCACGAAGGGTCCGGTGAACTTCGACGGCAAGTTCTATCAGCTGAAGGGCGCGCAGATCCGGCCCTATCCGTTGCAGCAGCCGCACCCGCGCTTCTATCTGGGCGGTGGCTCGAAGCAGGCCTGGGAGATTTCCGCCAAGCACTCCGACGTGCATCTCTTCTGGGGCGACACCTACGAGCGTATCCGCGCCAACATGGAAGAGATCAAGTCGATGGCGGCGCGCCACGGCCGCGAGAAGGAGATCGGCTTCGGCATGCGCCTGCAGGTCGTCTGCCGCCAGACCGAGAAGGAAGCCTGGGACTTCGCCCATGGACTGGTCGAACATGCGAGCGAGGCGCAGAAGGCCTTCGTGAAGGAACGCTTCGCCACCTCGGAGGCCAACCGCCGCGTGCGCGAGCTGGCGGCGATCGGCGAGACCATCGAGCCGCATCTGTGGACCGGCATCACCCAGGTCCGCCCCGGCGCCGGCATCGCCATCGTGGGCGATCCCGAGCAGTGCGCCGACACGTTGCAGAAGTTCATCGACCTCGGCTGCCATTCCTTCTGCCTGTCGGGCTATCTGCACGACGAGGAGGCGGAGCGCTTCGGCAAATGGATCATGCCGATCCTGCGCCAGCGTAACCCGGGGCGCATGCTGGCGGCTTAGTCGCCGCTGGGTGCACGGATACGAGCAAGGATCCCTCACTGCGTTCAGGATGACACTATTGCTGGGGGTCGGCGTGGTGCGCCGATGAAGAAAACGGTGTCATCCCGAACGCCGTGAGGGATCCTTCTTCTTCTCAAAGCGTGAGCTGCCATGGCCCAGCCGACCCTGCCGGATTTCAGCGCCCGCCAGCTCGAGGCAGTCCTCGACGTCGGCGAATACGGCAGTTTCATCGCGGCGGCGGCGCGGCTGCGCATCTCGCAGCCGGCGCTGACCCGCACCATCAAGCGGATCGAGACCGCGCTGGGCGTTCGCCTGTTCGAGCGCAGCACGCGCCACGTGCAGATCACGCCGGCCGGCCGCGAGTTCGCGGCGGTGGCCGAGCGCATGCTGAACGATCTGCGCATCACGGTGCGCTCGTCCGCGAGGTCGCCGAGGAACAGCGCGGCCGGCTGGCGATTGCCAGCATCATGTCGGTGGCGAGCGGAACCCTGCCGCTCCTGCTCGCGGCCTATCGCGCCGACCGGCCCGGCATCGAGATCCATGTCCAGGAAGGCGTGCATGGCAGCGTACTGGAAGCGGTGCGCAGCGGCATCGCCGATATAGGCCTTGCCTATGTCGACGAACTGCCCGATGCGATGTCGGGCGAGGCGCTGCAGCGCGAGACCTTCTGCCTCGTCGTGCCGCGCCGCCATCGGCTGGCCAGCCGTCCCACCGTCACGCTCGCCGAACTGCGCGACGAGCCATTGGTTGCGCTGCCGGGCGATTCACGGACCCGCCGGACGATCGATGCCGCCGCGTCGGTCGCGGGGGTCACGCTGCGCCAGATGACGACGGTCAGTCAGTTCGCGACCTTGATGGGCTGCGTGCGGGCGGGCGTCGGTCTCGCCATCGTCCCGACCGGCGCGACGGGCCACTTCCTGGGGCGCGACCTGCGCGCGGTCCGGCTCGGCGAGCCGAAACTGTCGCGCCGCCTCGGCATCGTGCTGTTGCGCGAACGCGAGCCGTCACCGGCGGCGGCCGGTTTCCTGGCCCTGGCGCGGCGATCGTGGCCCAGGCCGGCCACGCGTTGATACGCGAAATGGAATAATCCAGGCTATCAGCTTGCGGTTGGCATAGGCGCGCAGAAGTCTATCCTGCCAGGAAGCCGGCCGGCGTCATGTGCCCGGAGCGGTGGAGGAAACAGCGTGCAGTTTGCATCCCGATCCTATTCGGCCGACAGCATTTCGGCGGTCCAGGAGCTCTATCATTCCAACGGCTGGACCGACGGTCTGCCCATCGTGCCGCCGACGCGCGAGGCGGTTCAGGAATGCCTGGAATGGGTGATGATGCCGCCCGACCAGCTGATCGGCATCGAGCCGGTGCGCGGCCTCGCCATCACCGCCGAGAAGCTGGCGATCAACGCCGTCATGGCGGGCTGCCTGCCCATGCACTTCCCGGTCGTCGTGACGGCCTGGACCGCCATGATGCAGGAAGAATTTCTGATGCACGGGGCCACGGCGAGCACCGGCGGCTGCGCGGTGCTGGTGATCCTGAACGGACCGATCCGGCTCGAGATTGGCGCCAGCGGCTCGTTCAATGCGCTCGCCAATTCGGACCGGGCGACGGCGGTCATCGGACGCGCCATCCGGCTCTGCCTGATCAACCTGCTGGACGACCGGCCGGGCGTGATCGACCGGTCGACCCTCGGCCATCCCGGCAAGTTCAGCTACTGCGTCGCCGAGGACGAGGAGGACACGAGCTGGCTGCCGCTGGCCGAGCATCGCGGCGTGCCGAAGGGCGCGTCCTCCGTGACCGTGCTGGCGGCCGGTGCACCGCGCCAGCTCATGAACGAATGGACGACCAAGCCCGAGGAGATCCTGGAAACCTTCGCGGCCGAGATGCGCGCCAACATGCGCCATTACTCGATCCATCCCGGCAATTACGCGCTGATCATTCCGAAACAGCTGCGCGAGCATCTGCAGGCCGGCGGCTGGACCAAGGCCGACATCGCGACCTTCATCCATGAACGCGCCCGCATCCACCGCCGCGAATGGGCCGATGTCGGCAAGGGCGCCGTCGTCCGCGACCGCGGCGACAGCGTCTACACCGCGATGGATTCGCCCGACCAGCTTCTGGTCGTGGCCGCGGGCGGACCGGCCGGCGGCTTCGGCGCCGTCATCCCGCCCTGGCTCGGCAACAAGAGCCATGCCGTGACGTTGCCGATCGGCGTCTGCGTCGATTGCGAACCTCCCAAGAAGTAAGAGGAAACACATGTTCGAAGTTCTCGATCCCACGCCCGGCACCGCCCCGCCGGCCGGCCAGCTCGCCCCGCGCCTCGACACGCTGGAAGGCAAGACGATCGGCTTCATCTCGAACGGCAAGGAAGGCACCAAGGGCTTCTTCAGGCACCTCGATCAGATCCTGCGCGAGGAATACGGCGTCGCCCAGGTGGTGAGCCGCACCAAGTCGAACTACAGCGCGCCGGCCGATCCCCACATCGTGGCGGAAATCAAGGGCTGGGATGCCGTCGTCTCCGGCCTGGGGGATTGAGGCAGCTGTTCATCGTGCAGTCTGCACGACTCAGTTACCGCTGAAAGACTGGACGTTCCCGCGTTCAGCGTGATGACGACCCGGTTCGCCAGTGCCGCCGACATGATGAGCCGCGTGCTCGGCATGCCGGGCTATGCCTTCGCCCAGATCGGCCATCCGGTCAGCAGCGCCACCGACGACCAGCTCCGCGCCATGGCCCGCACGGCCATCGAGCAGGGACTGGCGATGCTGGTGCGGCCCAAGGCCTGAATTCCCCACTCGGGCAACCCCGGACGACTTTTTGCGTTGTCCGGGGAACCACAGGGGAGTTTGCGGCATGAAGCCGATGGCAATTTTGGGCGTCCTTCTGATCGCGATCGGCATTGCCGGTCTGGCGATCGACAATATCTCCTTCACCGAGCGCAAGACCATCGTCGATGCCGGCCCGCTCAAGGTCACGGCCGACGAACAGCGCACCATCCCGATCCCGACCATCGCCGGCATCGTCGCCGTGATCGCGGGCGCCGGTCTGCTGTTCATGGGCCGCGCTGCGCGCGGCTAACGCTTCGTCAGCCCAGCGGCCAGGTGAAGCGGATGTTGTTCTTTGCGATTCCGTCGAGAACGACTTGCTGGCCACCGGACTTCATCATCCATTCCAGACGATGATCGCGGTACTCGCGTCGGATTTGTCCCGACGCGAGCCGCTCGTGTGCGCTGGCCATGCCTGATGCGGCGGCTTCGAACTCCTTGAAGGTCGTGGCGACCGATGGGCGTTCGATGAGCCGGTCGCGCCATTCCGCCAGAGTTGAGCCGGCGGGCGTTCCCAGCCCGTAGAAGAACGAGCGGTTCAGGTAGGGCGCCACGCTGAGGTCGGCCCAGCCGAAGTGGGCGCCGTTGAACCAGGGCCGATCACCAAGCTTGTCCGAGAGCCAGGCCTGCAACTCGGCGGTCTGCCGCGCCGCCGTGGCCTTCATCTTCTCCGCCTGCTCGCCCTCGGCCCGCTTGAACCAGCGGATCTCGCTCAGGCCCCAGTTCACCGCCTCGTAGAGCGTGTCGCAGAGATCCTCGATCATGCGCGCTTCGGCGCGTGCCGCCGGATCGCGAGGCAGCAGGGGTGGGGAGGGATACTTGTCCTCGAGATATTCGAGGATGATCGTCGAATCGAAGATGCGCGCTTCGCCGTCGATCAAGGTCGGGACCTCGTTGCGGGGGCTCGCCGCCGCGAACGCTCCGCCGGCCGTGCCGCTGCCCAGCGCGGCCGGCGTCTCGACCGTGAAGTCCAGACCCTTCTCGCGCATCGCGATCTTCACCTTCTGGGCATAGGACGACAGCGGGTGTTCATAGAGCAGCATGGCGCTCACTTCGCTTGAGGAATCTCCATGCGGACCGCGATGGCGGCGCTGGCGATCACCGCCGGGTCGTTGTTCTCCGGATCGGCGATATCGAGGCCGCCCTTGACCACCTTCACGGTGACGATGCCGTGCGGCAGAGAGGCCTTCACCTTCTCCGCGTCGACCTTGTCGGGCTGCTGCACGCCGATCGTGACATCGACGAACATGCCGGTCTTGGTGTCGATCTTGAGGGTCCGGATCATCGCGAGCGAGGAATGGTGCAGGGCGTCCTGCACGGCGCGCAGGGCGGCCTTGGTGTAGTCGCCCCCATGCAGGTCGTTGCCGGTGCCGAGTTCGAGGATCACGCGCTTGGCGGTCATGGTCTTGGCTCCCTTACAGGTCGAGCCGGACGATGGCGGCCGCCTGGGCGATCACCGTCTTGTCCGTGCCGGCTTCGTTGTCGATCTCGAGGCCGCCCTCGACCACCTTCACCGTGCCCGTGCCGTGCGGCAGGACCGCCAGCACTTGCGCGGTGTCGACCTGGTCGGGCTGCGGCACGCCGATCAGGACCTCGACCACCATGTCGTCGCTCGACTTGCCGAGCGCCGTCGCGACGGTGAGGGAGTTGTGCCACAGCGCGTCGCGCAGGGCCCGAACGGCGGCCTTCGTATAGTCGCCGCCCCGGATATCGGTGCCCATGCCGATCTCGAGGGCCACCTTCTTCAACGCCATGGCTTTCTCCTGTTCAGGGCTTCGCGAGCCCGGCCTTGATGAGCAGCGGTTTCACGTCGGCATAGTACTTCTCGGCGAAGGCACGGAACTCCGCGGGGTTCTTGTCCCACGGCACCTGGATGAACTTCGCGAGATATTCGGTCACCTTCGGTTCGGTCGAGGCCTGCTTGAAGGCTTCGTAGAGTGTGTTGACGATCTCCGCGGGCATGCCCTTGGGGCCGAGCAGGCCGTAGGGGCTCTGGCCCACGACGTTCACGCCGAGCTCGATCATCGTTGGCACGTCGGGATAGCGCGGGATGCGCTTCTCGGTCGCGAAGGCCAGGATGCGGCACTTGCCGTCGTCGACGAAGGGCGCCCACTGGGCGGCATCGGCGATGAACTGGATCTCGCCACTCATCAGCGCCTGCATCCATTCCGCGCCGCCCTTGTAGGGCACGTGGGTGAACTTCGCGCCGGTCGCCTGCTCGACCTCGATCATCATGAGCTGGCCGGTGCCGCCGACGCCCGAGGTGCCGTAATTGTACTTGTCCGGGTCCTTCTTGCCGGCGGCGATCATGTCCTGGAAGGTCTTCCACGGAGAATCGGAGCGCACGACGATGCCCATCGTGTAGCCCGACAGGCCGGTGATGTAGGTGAAGTCGGTCAGCGGATTCCAGTTGGTCTGCTGATAATGCGGATAGCGCAGCGTGTTGATGCTCATGACGGCCAGCGTGTAGCCGTCGGGCTTGGCGTTGAGCAGCATGGCCGGCGCCAGCGTGCCGGCCGCACCCGGCTTGATGTCGATGATGATCTGCTGACCCAGGATCTTGCCCACCGCCTCGGCCAGCAGGCGCATGTGCACGTCGGTGACGCCGCCCGCGGCGAAGGGGTTGTAGATCGTGATCGGCTTCTCGGGCTTCCAGCGGGGCTGGGCGTTCGCCAGCATTGGCGCGGTGAGCGCCGTCGCACCGGCGAGGGCGGCAAAGCGGCGGCGGTTGATCGAGACCGGCTGGGACATGAACGCTCCTCCTGCTTCATTTTTCTTCGTGTCGTGCACACGGCGAAACGGCTGCACGAGGCAGCCGTCCGTTCGTTCCATAGCGTTTCGGCGAAGGCGCGTTAAGCGCTACTTCCGGCGTGCGGCGTCGATGCTCCACGGGCCGGGGCCGGCCGCGGCGATGTAGAGGAAGACGAAGCAATAGAGGACGGCAAGCTCGCCCTTGTTGAGGATCGGATAGAAGCCTTGCGGGGCGTGGGCCATGAAGTAGGCCACGGCCGTCATGCCGGACGCGAGGAAGGCGGCGGGGCGGCTGAACAGTCCGATGATCAGCAGGATGCCGCAGACGAACTCGATCATGCCGGCATAGCCCGGCATCGACATGAGGTTGAAGTTGGCCGGGACGACGCCTGCCGGAAATTTCAGCAGCTTGCCAGTGCCGTGCTGCAGCAGGAGAAGGCCACTCATGATTCGCAGGATGCTGAGCAGGCGTGGCGCCCAGGCAGCACCGAGAGCGTCAAAGTTCATTGCGGAAATCCCCAAAATAAAAGTGCACTTTGCCCATCCTGAAGGCGGCTCGGGCTTTCGACAAGCGGTTGCTCGGTAACCCGGTCACCATCTCGTCAGTAGTCCTCGCACTTCGCCCGGGCTTTGCTATGATCCGGTTACGATCGGTCGAAAGAACCGGCAGAAGTACAAGCAATAAGCGGCCCGAGGCCGCGCGCGTGGAGGAAATATGGCGACGGTCGAGGTCCGCACCGTGCGGAAGGCGTTCGGGCCTGTAGAGATTCTACATGGCGTCAGTGTCGACATCGCCGATGGCGAGTTCGTGGTGCTGGTTGGCCCCTCCGGGTGCGGCAAGTCCACCCTGCTGCGCATGCTGGCGGGGCTGGAAAACATCACGTCGGGCGAGATCGCGATCGGCGGGCGGGTGGTCAACACCGTGCCGCCGAAGGACCGGGACATCGCGATGGTGTTCCAGAACTACGCGCTCTATCCGCACATGACCGTCTACGACAACATGGCCTTCTCGCTGACGCTCGCGAAGGCGCCGAAATCCGTGATGGACGAGGAGGTCGGCCGGGCCGCCAGGATTCTGGGCCTGGAGCAGCTCCTGCATCGCTTCCCGCGCCAGCTCTCCGGCGGCCAGCGCCAGAGGGTCGCGATGGGGCGCGCCATCGTGCGCAACCCGCAGGTCTTCCTGTTCGACGAACCGCTCTCCAACCTCGACGCCAAGCTGCGCGTGCAGATGCGCTCGGAGATCAAGGAGCTCCACCAGCGGCTCAAGGTCACGACCGTCTACGTCACCCACGACCAGATCGAGGCCATGACCATGGCCGACAAGATCGTGGTCATGAACAACGGCCATATCGAACAGATCGGCGCGCCGCTCGAACTCTACGACCGGCCGGCCAACCTGTTCGTCGCGGGCTTCATCGGCTCGCCGGCCATGAACATGGTGAAGGGCACCGTGTCGAACGGCGCGCTCCGCATGGAAGACGGCACGGCCTGGCCGTTGCCCGCCAACGGCAGCCGTCCGGCCGACGGTCCCGCCGTGTACGGCGTGCGGCCCGAGCATCTCATGCTCGATCCCGGCGGCATTCCGGCCACCGTCCAGGTGGTCGAGCCGACCGGATCGGAGACCCAGGTCTTGATGAAGATCGGCGGCCAGCCGGTGATCGGGGCCTTCCGCGAACGCGTTACGGCGAAGCCCGGCGAGATCCTGCCCGTGAGGCCCGATCCCGCCCTGGTCCATCTGTTCGACCAGCAGTCGGGCCAGCGCCTCTGAGAACGGGGAAAAAAAGACAGACGATAATCAACAAAGGAGGAAACAATGGCGTTCATCATCAGGCGGCGTGAGTCGATCATTCTCGGTGCCGCAGCGGCGGCGATGGCGATGGGCCGCGCGGCCAACGCCCAGTCGGAGATTCCCAAGGCCGACGTGCCGGCGCCCAAGCTGCCGATCGAGAAAGGCGCCACGCTCCGCCTGATCCGGCCGGCGCGCTTCGTGGAGCCCGACGAGGTCATCTTCCGTGCCAATAGCGCCAAGTTCGCCAAGGAGACCGGCGTCGAGGTCAAGGTCGACTTCGTGGGGTGGGAAGACATCCGCCAGCAGACCGCCGTGTCGGCGAACACCGGTGCCGGCCCCGACGTCGTCCTGGGCTGGGCGGAAGATCCGCACATCTACGCCGACAAGGTGGTCGAACTCAGCGACGTCGCGGAGTATCTCGGCAAGAAGTACGGCGGGTGGATGTTCCTCGGCGAGAAGTTCGGCAAGAGAGCCAAGACCAACAACTGGATCGGCCTGCCGATGGGCGGCACCGGCGGCCCGCTGGTCTACCGCGCCTCGGCGGTGAAGGAAGCCGGCTTCGACAAGGTGCCGACCACGCTGCCCGACCTGCTGAAGCTCTGCCAGCAGCTCCAGAAGATCAAGAAGCCGGCCGGTTTCGCGCTCGGCAACGCGGTGGGCGACGCCAACGGCTTCGCCAACTGGATGCTGTGGGCCCATGGTGGCGCGCTGGTCGACGAGGACGGCAAGGTCATCATCAACAGCAAGGAAACGGTGAACGCCCTCAACTACGTGAAGGAGCTCTATCCGACCTTCATCCCGGGCACGATGTCGTGGAACGACATCAGCAACAACCGGGCCTATGCGTCGAACGAGCTGTTCTTCACGGCCAACGGCGTGTCGATGTACTTCGCGCTGAAGAACGATCCGGCGACCAAGGCGATCGCCGACGACACCGAGCACGCGCTGCTGACCCAGGGCGTGGCGAGTTCGACACCGATGAGCGCCACGGTGTTGAACGCGATGGTGTTCAAGCACACCAAGTTTCCCAACGCCGCGAAGGCCTATCTCACCTTCATGATGGAGGCCGAGCAGTACGATCCGTGGCTGACCGGCTGCCTCGGCTACTGGGCGCATCCGCTCAATGCCTACGACAAGAGCAAGGTGTGGACGAGCGATCCCAAGATCGAGATCTATCGCAACACCATGAACAACCGCTTCTGGAGCGGCTACAAGGGTCCGATCACCCAGGCCGCCGGCACGGTCGCGGCCGAATACATCCTCGTGCAGATGTTCGCCTCCGTGGCCTCGGGCCAGGCGACGCCGGCCGATGCCGCCAAGGAAGCGGAGCGCCGCACGCGCCGCTACTACCGCTAAGGCGCAGTTCGGAAACGGCGCGACCGACCGACGGTCGCGCCGCTTTCCCGCTCTCCGGAGGGAAGATGACCGTCGCCACGATGACCGACTGGAACCGGACCCGCATACAGCAGGGTTGGCTGGCGCGCCTGTTCGACAACAAGGCGTTCCTGATTTTCATGTGCCTGTTGCCGGCCTGCGGCCTGCTGATGGTGTTCCTCACCTATCCGCTGGGCCTCGGCATCTGGCTGTCCTTCACCGACACCAAGATCGGCGGTACCGGCAAGTGGATCGGCCTCGATAATTTCGAGTACCTGCTGGAGGATCCGCAGTTCTGGACGGCGGTGTTCTACAGCGTCTTCTACACGGCCGTCGCGACGTTCGGGAAGTTCGCGCTGGGCCTCTGGCTCGCGCTGCTGCTGAACCGGCACCTGCCGATGAAGAACCTGCTGCGCGCCATCATCCTGCTGCCGTGGATCGTGCCCACCGTGCTGTCGGCGCTGGCCTTCTGGTGGATCTACGATCCGCAGTTCTCGATCATTTCCTATCTCGCCACCGACGTGATCGGCATCCGCGACAAGCCCTTCGACTTCCTGAGCACGACGTGGCCGGCGCGCTGGTCGCTGATCGCCGCCAATATCTGGCGCGGCATTCCGTTCGTGGCGATCTCCCTGCTGGCCGGCCTGCAGACGATCTCGCCGTCGCTCTACGAGGCCGCCCTGCTCGACGGGTCCACGGCCTGGCAGCGCTTCCGCTACATCACCTTCCCGCTGCTGCTGCCGATCCTGGCGATCGTGATGACCTTCTCGATCATCTTCACGTTCACCGACTTCCAGCTCGTCTATGCGATCACCCGTGGCGGGCCGATCAACTCGACCCACCTGATGGCGACGCTCGCCTTCCAGCGCGGCATCGCCGGTGGCGAGCTGGGCGAGGGCGCGGCGATCGCCGTCGCCATGATCCCGTTCCTCGTGTTCGCCACGCTGTTCAGCTACTTCGCACTCGCGCGCCGCAAGTGGCAGCAGGGAGAGGCCAATGACTAACGTCGCCACAGAGGCGCTGACGCCATCCAATGCCACCGCGCCTCCCGACGACATGGTCTGGGAGAGCCGCGGCCGGCGCATGGTGACGATCTACGTCCCGCTGCTCTGCTTCGTCGTCATCCTGCTGTTCCCGTTCTATTGGATGGCGATCACGGCCTTCAAGCCGAATGCCGAGCTGTACGACTACAAGACCTACAATCCATTCCTGATCGGCAGCCCGACGCTCGATCATATCTACAAGCTGCTGTTCCAGACGGCGTATCCGAAATGGCTGCTGACCACGATGGGCGTGGCCTTCTGCGCGACCTTCCTGTCGCTGTTCTCCAGCGTGCTGGCGGCCTACGCCATCCAGCGCCTGCGCTTCAAGGGCAGCCAGTATGTCGGTCTCGGCATCTACCTCGCCTATCTGGTGCCGCCGTCGATCCTGTTCATTCCGCTGGCGACGACGGTCTATCAGCTCGGCCTGTTCGACACGCCGCTGGCGCTGATCCTGACCTATCCGACCTTCCTGGTGCCGTTCTGCACCTGGCTGCTGATCGGCTACTTCAAGTCGATCCCGTACGAACTCGAGGAATGCGCGCTGATCGACGGCGCGACGCGTCTGCAGATCCTGCGGCGCATCACCCTGCCGCTGGCCGTGCCCGGACTGATCTCGGCCGGCATCTTCTCGTTCACCCTGTCGTGGAACGAGTTCATCTACTCGCTGGCGTTCATCCAGAGCAGCGAAAAGAAGACCGTCCCGGTCGCCATCCTGACCGAACTCGTCTCCGGTGACGTCTACCAGTGGGGTTCCCTGATGGCCGGCTCGCTTCTGGGCTCGCTGCCTGTGGCGATCTTCTATTCGTTCTTCGTCGACTACTACGTCTCCTCCCTCACCGGTGCGGTGAAGGAGTAGTCTTTCCTGCCTCAGGCGATCGGGCTCGGCGGGCCCGACGGGTGAGGGACCGGCGTCGGCTGATCTTCAGGCATCGGCATGTCGGGCTGCGCCGGCATCTCCGGCGGCACCGGATCGACCTTGCCGGGGACGGGAGGAACGGAGGGGATCTCGCGCGGCGGATCGGCGGCTCGGAACGTCATCGAAAGTCTCCACTGCTTGTTCGTTAAGGTGTTTGTTCGTTCCGGCCCCAAAACGAATGCCCGCCTTGAGGCGGGCATTCTGCTTCGAGGCATCAAGGACTAACGGTCCTTGTTCTGCGGCTGCTGAGGCTGACCAGGCTTCTGGCTGGGCTGCTGGTTCTGCTTCTGCTGCTGCTCGCGCTGCACCTGTTCGCGCTGCTGGCGATCGCGATCCTGCTGCTGCGAGGGATTCTGCTTCTGGTCGTTCATGGCGTTTCTCCATGTTCGCCGCGACCGCCGGAATGGCGACCGCTGTTTACAAAACGCCAGCCTCGGGAACGGGGTTGCACGTCCTGTCGTTTCTTGGATGGGAGATGCATCGCGCGAGAATCAAGTTGTTCACGGAGATTTCGATGGTTCGCCTGGTTGCAGGAACGGCGGTTCTAACGGCGGCACTTGTCGCCATACCCCCATTGGCCTTTGCGGCCGACGAAGCCGGTTGCGCGGCAGAGTGGGCGCAGGCGGATGTCGACAAGGACGGCGTGATCGCCGGTCCCGAGGCCGATCGTTATATCGCCTACATCCGTATTCGCGCGCAGGCGGAGCCGAAGGACGGCCGCATCACCCAGGACGCCTTTATGCAGGCCTGCCGAGGCGACGTCTTCAAGGCACAGGCGCCAGACCCTGGTGCGCCGTTCAAGGGCGCCAATTCATTTACGGAAGCGCAGGCCAGGGATCGCGCCGTCGCCGCCGGTTGCACCGACGTCTCGACACTCTCCAAGGACGCTGACGGCATCTGGCGCGGAACAGCCCGCAAGGCCGGTGCGCCGGTGAACGTCGCCATCGACTTCAAGGGCAACGTGGTTTCGCACTAGCAACTCGGCAGGAGGCTCATCGTGAAGACCATCACGCGCGTCTATGACACCTATGCGCAGGCTAGGCAGGTCGTCGCCGATCTCGAGGCCGCCGGCGCGCCCTCATCCGACATCAACATCATCGCCAACCGGTACGTCTGCGAGGAGACGGTGCGCGGCGAAGAACCGTCCCGCGCCGGTGCGGGAATCGGCGCCGCTCTGGGCGGTACGGCAGGTCTGCTCGCGGGCCTGGGCATGATCGCCATTCCGGGACTGGGGCCGGTCGTGGCGGCGGGCGCTCTGGCCGCGACGGCTGTGGGCGCCGTTGCCGGCGCGGCGACCGGCGGCCTTGTCGGCGCGCTCGTGTCGTCCGGCGTGCCGCAGCGGGAGGCAGAGGTCTATTGCGAGGCGGTGCGGCGCGGCGGCACGATGGTGAGCATGCGCACTTCGGAGGCCGACGAGCAGCGCGTGCTCCTGATCATGGACCAGCATCGCCCGATCGACCATCTCGCGCGCGAGACGGACTATCGCGCCGCCGGCTGGACGCGTTTCGATCCGCAGGCTCAGCCTTACACGCCGAGCGAGGCCGACGTCGAGCGCCTGCGCCGGCCCTACGCGAAGCAGTAGGGGGCTATTGCTCCGGCACCTTGCCGATTCGCTCCACCGCGACCTTCAGCCGTGCCGCGTCCTTGTCGAGGAAGGCCTTGAACTCGGGCGCGTCGAGATAGGCGATCGGCGTCTCGACCTTCGCCATCGCCTCCTTGAATTCAGGATCCTCGGCCGTGCGCTTCGCCGCATCGCGCAATGTCGCCATGACCGGTGCGGGCGTCGCCGCCGGCGCGAACAGTCCCGACCAGATGTAGAAGGTGGCGTCGTAGCCCAGCTCCTTCATGCTCGGCACGTCGGGCATGGAGGCGAGACGCTTGTCGCCCCACACCGCGAGCGCCCGCATCTTGCCGGCCTTGATCTGCCCCATGGCCGCCGACGGGCCCGAGGCCAGGGCGTCGATCTGGCCGCCCAGCAGGGCCGCGACGGCCGGTCCGCCGCCCTGGTAGGGAATATGGAACAGCTTGATGCCCGCGGCATCGGCGAAGATTTCCATGGCCACGTGAAGCGTGCCGTAGACGCCCGAGGAGCCGTAGTTGATCGTTCCGGGCTTGGCCTTTGCGGCCTCGACGAGATCCTTCAGCGTCTTGAAGGGACCGTCCTCGCGAACGACGAGCACCGTGGGATCGGCACTGATCAGGGCAATCGGCGCGAACTGGTCGAGCTCATAGGCGGGTGCACGGCCCTGCAGGCGATCGGCCACCGGCAGGACCGAGATCGACGACAGCGCCATCAGGATCGTGTAGCCGTCCGGTGCCGCGCGCGCGGCCTGTGCCGTGCCCACCGCGCCGCCGGCGCCGCCCTTGTTCTGCACGACGACCGACTGCTTCAGCAGCTTACCCATCACATGCGCCGTCGGGCGGCCCGTGATGTCGGCCACGCCGCCGGGCGGGAAGGGCACGATCATCGTGATCGGCCGCGACGGATAGGCCTCCTGGGCCTGGACCGGAAGGCCGAACGGCAGCATCGCCGCGCCGGCCATAAGAGTACGCCGCTTCATGTTTCCTCCCGTGACGTCTTGGTTGATTATTTGCCCTTGGAGCCCGCCTTCGCCGCGCCGGTCCGCGTGTCCGGATAGGTCGCCGTGAAGCCGAACAGGGTCGAGAGCGCATCCGGCACCATGATCTTGTCGATGTCCTGCAGGCCCGCGGTCTTGGTGGGCTTCAGGCCCAGCACCAGCGGACCCTTGGGCGCCTTCCAGTCGCCGACGAAGGAAGAGACGGCGTCGAGCGCCTTCAGCGTCTCGCCGGTCTGCGCCTGGGCAAAGCCGGCCAGCGCATCGAGCGCGGTCGTGATCAGCTCCGCGGGCTTGATGCCTTCCTCGCTGGCGATGGCGGGGACGAGTTTGCCCAGCAGTTCCTTGTCGTCGATCGTGAAGGAGGCGCTGCGCAGCCGGCCCTGGTCCTTGGCGGTGTCCATGTCGGTGTCGTCGCTCACCCCATCCACGATCATCGACAGGGCAAAGCGCGCCTGGCCGCGCAGGGTGACCTCCAGCATGTTGAGAGTCAGCACCTTGGCCGCCGGGTCGATGCGATAGTCGAGCGCGATGTCGAACGGCACCTTGGGGACGCCGTAGGGTTCGAGGGCGGTGAACATCTCGTCGTCGCCCGTCATGCCCTGCATCCGGAGCCTGGCGAACCGCGGCGCACGATCGTCCTTGGAGTCGTTCCTCAGGCGATCGAAGTCGAGTTCATCGACCGTCACCTTGTCGATCTTGATGGTGCTTTCCTTGTCGCCCGTCGCGGCGTTGGCCGGTACGACCGCGACGACGTCGTTCAGGACGAAGCCCGAGGCGCCCAGGGGCTGGGCGCTGGCATAGCTCAGCGTCTTGAGCCCGAACTGAGGCTTGATCTCCTTCTCGAAGCGCTCCAGCCCGTTCTGCGCCCAGGAACCGGTCGCAAACCCCACCAGCAGCAGCGCCGACACCAGCGCCGCGAAAACTACCCGCATGAACCCGTCTCCTCACCCGATGGCCGAGGATAGCACAGACGCCCACGGCGCCCGACCGCCCTCGCGTTGCTCCTATACCAAGGGAGGAATCGCTTCTGTCATACGGCCGGGGCATGGTGTGTCATCGACCAACCGAAGGAGACGACAGATGATCCGTAAGGCAAAGGCCGAATGGCGCGGCACGGGCAAGGACGGCACCGGCGGCCTCACCAGCGATTCGGGCGTCCTGTCCAAGACGCCCTATTCCTTCAAGACCCGTTTCCAGGGCGAGAAGGGCACCAATCCCGAAGAACTGATTGCCGCCGCCCATGCCGGCTGTTTCACCATGGCGCTGGCGTTCCAGCTGCAGACGGCGGGCTTCACGCCGACCCTGCTCGAGACCGAGGCGGCGGTCTCGCTCGACCAGGACGGTCCGGGCTTCAAGATCAGCAAGTCGGCCCTCACCCTGGTGGCCGAGGTGCCGAACCTCGACCAGGCGACCTTCGACAAGCTCGCCGAGGCGGCCGAGAAAGGTTGTCCGGTTTCAAAGCTGCTCAACGCCGAGATTACACTCCACAAAACTTTGAAGTAGGTTCCGGCTCTCAAGATCGGGGCGCCGCCTTCTGCGGCGCCCCGCAAGCCGGGGGAGATTTCATGTTTCGCTTGTTCGCCCGTTCGCTGGCGCTGCTCGTGCTGCCGCTTGCGACGGCTGCAGCCCAGACGACGACGCTCAAGAAGGACGATGCCGAGAAGATGGTGATCGGCCTCTACGCCGTTTCCATTGCCGTCGACACCTGCGACCTCGACATGACCAAGGACCAGGAGCAGCGCCTCGAATTCTGGATCGGATGGGCCGAGAAGCAGCTCAACATCGCCGATCGCAAGCTCGACAAGACCTACGACACGATGGAAAAGGAAGCGGAGAAGAACAAGAAGGACTTCTGCGAGAAGATGATGCCGATCGCCAAGCAGGCGCTGAACGAACTTCCGCCGGCGATGTAGGGCTGAGCGAAGCTCAGCCCGCGAAGCGGCAGGACATTGCCTTTGGCAATGTCCGGGAGCGCCGAAGAAAGAACGACCACGGCCTTACTTCAGTTCGATCCACGCCGGCGCGTGGTCGCTCGGGCTCTCGCGTCCGCGCTCTTCCCGATCGACGCCGCCGCGCTTCAGGCGCGGGGCGAGATCGGGGCTGAGCAGCAGATGGTCGAGGCGCAGGCCGCCATCGCGCTCCCAGCGATGCCGCTTGTAGTCCCAGAACGTGTACATCGGCTTGTCGGGATGGAGCGTGCGCAGGCTGTCGGTCCAGCCCTGTGCCAGCAGCTTCCCGAAGGCCGCTCGTGGCGCCGGCTGGACCAGCGCATCGTCCTTCCACGAGCGCAGCGAATAGATGTCGAAATCGGTCGGCACGATATTGTAGTCGCCCGCCAGCACCACGGGTGCGCCGCTCTTCAGAAGTGACTTCGCGTGGCGCTGCAGGCGGCGCAGCCAGTCGAGCTTGTAGTCGAACTTCGGCCCCGGCTGCGGATTGCCATTGGGCGCATA
This sequence comes from Reyranella sp., assembly GCF_965249915.1. Taxonomy (GTDB): domain Bacteria; phylum Pseudomonadota; class Alphaproteobacteria; order Reyranellales; family Reyranellaceae; genus Reyranella. Next base: position 4,284,930 of record NZ_OZ252257.1, on the reverse strand, counting down.
GAGGCATCCGACGATCAGCCCCTTCACCGCCGCCTCGATGTAGCGACTCTGCACGTCGCTGCGATCGCCGGGCAGGCCCTTTCGCGTCAGGACCGGCTCGGCCTTGCGCCCGAGGATCGCGACGCCGTTCCACGTCTTCTGCCCCTGCCAGACCGCGTGATAGCCGGCGCGCCGCAGCTCGGCCGCGGGAAAGGCCTCGTCGGCCGCCTTCAGTTCCTGCAGGCAGACGATGTCGGGCTTCGCACGCTTCAGCCAGGCCAGCAGGTTGGGCAGGCGCCGGTTCACGTTGTTCACGTTGAAGGTCGCGATCTTCATGGCGCTAGCGATACCCCGCCGCCTGCAGCTCGAAGAGCTCGGCGTAGCGGCCCTGCTGCGCCACCAGCTCCTCGTGCGTGCCCTGGGCCTCGACCCTGCCGTCGGCCAGCACCAGGATGCGGTCGGCCATGCGGACGCTCGAGAAGCGGTGGGAGATCAGTACCGCGGTCTTGCCCTTGCTCAGTTCCTTGAAGCGCTGGAACACTTCGAATTCGGCGCGGGCATCGAGGGCGGCGGTCGGCTCGTCGAGGATCAGCACCTCGGCCTCGCGCATGTAGGCGCGGGCGATCGCGATCTTCTGCCATTCGCCGCCCGACAGTTCGACGCCGTTCTTGAAGCGCTTGCCGATCATCTGGTCGTAGCCGCGGGGCAGGCGCGCGATCACCTCGTCGGCCTGGCTGCGGCCGGCGGCGCGCGCGATGCGTTCCCGGTCGTCGCGCGCCTCGACCCGGCCGACCGCGATATTGTCGCCGGCGGGCAGATTGTAGCGGACGAAGTCCTGGAAGATGACGCCCATGCTGCCGCGCAGCTCGTCGAGCCCGTAATCGCGCAGGTCGCGGCCGTCGAGCAGGATACGGCCTTCGTCGGGGTCGTAGAGCCGCGTCAGCAATTTGACCAGCGTGGTCTTGCCGGCGCCGTTCTCGCCGACCAGCGCCACGACCTCGCCGGCCTTGAGGGTGAAGGAGAGATGGCGCACTGCCCAGCGCTCGGCACCGGGGTAGATGAAGCCGACATCCTCGAACACGAAGCCTTCACGGATGGGCTTGGGAAAGGGCAGGGGATTGGCCGGCGAATGGATCTCCGGCTGGACCTCGAAGAAGGAGAAGAGGTCGTCGAGATAGAGCGCCTGGCCGGCCACCGAGGAGAAGCCGCTCAGCAGCGATTCGAGCAGCGTGCGCAGGCGGCGGAACGAGCCGGCGAGAAAGGTGAGATCGCCGACCGAGAATTCACCGGTCAGGGTGCGCCACGCGATGTAGGCGTAGGCGAAGTAGTAACCGATCGTGCCGATGGTGGTGAACAGCCCGCCCCAACCGGCACGGCGCAGCGCGAGGCGGCGGTTGGCCTCGTAGAAAGAGGTCGCGAGACGGCGATAGCGGTCGATCAGGAATCCGTTCAGCCCGAAGATCTTCACTTCCTTGGCGGTCTCGGCGCTGGCGGCGGTCTGCCGGACATAGTCGAGCTCCCGCCGTTCGGGCGTGCGGCCGAAATCGAGCGAATAGCTCTTGGCGTTGAAATGCGCTTCGCCGAGGAAGGCGGGCACCAGCGCCACCAGCAAGAGCACGATCAGCCAGGGCGCGAAGACGATGAGACCGGCGGCGAGGCTCGCCACCGTCACCAGGTCCTGCGCCTGCGAGAACAGCTGGCTCATCAGGGTCATGCGGCCGCTGGTCTGGCGTCGCGCCCGCTCCAGCTGATCCTGGAATTCGGCATCCTCGAAATCCTCGAGGTCGAGCGTCGCGGCATGCTCCATCAGGCGCACGCTCGAGCTGGTGCTGACGCGCTCGGCCAGCAGCCCGTCGAGCAGGGCGACGATGCGCCCCAGCACGTCGGCCATCACCGCCACCGCGAACTCGGCCCCCAACAGAAGCCCGAGCCGGTTGAGATGGCCGCTGTCGAGCCATTGCGGCAGCGTTACCGGCTTGTCTTGCAGCTGCACCAGCATCACGACGTCGTCGATGATCAGCTTGCCGATGTAGAGCGTGGCGACCGGCAGCAGCGCGCGCATCAGGCGCAGCGCGATGGTGGTGGCGGTCAGCGTCGGGCTGGTGGCCCAGACCATGGCGAGGAAGGGCCGCAGGTTCCGGAGCGCCCCGACGCGCTCGCGGAACGAGCTGGTGCTGATCGTCGACGGTGAAGGCATCCCGCTCAACCCCGGCGAGGGGGTGCCGGTTCCGGCTCACGCATCGGGCAGGGACCGGGCATCCAGCCGCTGACGCGCGAGGGGCAGTTCGCGGAAGATGACGAGCGGGCGCCTGGCCGTCGCGGCAGCGGCGAAGGTCTCTGCCTGGCCGAAGCTGGCGCCGGACGCGGCGACGACCAAGCAGTCTGTAGGCGAGATCGTCCACTGGACAGGCATGAGTGAATTTCTAGCACGGAACGGATGACGGGCGGGACCCTGAGACGGCATAGTGCCGTCTTCGGGGGAGTACCATGAGCATTCGCGTCTTTACCGTCGTCCTCGTTGCCTCGCTTCTGGCGGCCCTGATGCCGGCCAGCGCTGAAATTCTTCCGACCCCGCCGGGCTGGCAGATCGAACGTGCGGTCCTGCTGAATCGGCATGGTGTGCGCTCGCCGACGTCCACCAACGAGCAGCTCGACAAGTACAGTGCGACGCCCTGGCCCACCTGGCCTGTCGAGCCCGGCTTCCTGTCGCCCCGCGGCGAGGAGCTGATGCGCCTGATGGGCGGCTATTACCGCGTGCTGTATGGCGGACGCGGGCTGGTCCAGGCCGATGATTGCCCCACTGCCGGCACGGTGGCCGCGTGGACGGATATCGGAGAGCGCACGCGCACCTCGGGCGCCGCGATCCTCGCTGGCATGTATCCTCGCTGCGCCAACCTGCCGCTGCGCAACCAGGCGAATTTCACGGTGCCGGATCCTCTGTTCAATCCGCAGCCGACGGCCTCCTGCCCGATGGATCTCGCGGCCAACCGCGCCGCCATCCTGGCGCGTGTGGGCGGCAGCTTCGCGTCGGTCCAACGGGAGTATGCCGGGCCGCTCGCCATGATGCAGTCGGTCCTGTGCCCGGCCGGCACCACACGATCGGCAGGCGGCGGAAGCTGTGGCGAAGCGGGGATGCCGTCGAGCATCGTCGGCGGCGCCGAGGACGGTGTGCGGCTGCGCGGACCGATCGGCTATGCCTCGACCGCCGCCGAGAACTTTCTCATGCAGTCGGCCGAGGGCATGCCCAAGGATCAGGTGGCGTGGGGGCGGCTGGCTCACGATGCGGCGCTGAGCGAACTCCTCACCCTCGAGGAGCTCGCTCAGGATCTGACCCAGAAGACCAAGCCGATCGCGCAGCAGCGCGGATCGAATCTGCTGTCGCTGATCGGCGCCATCCTGGTGAACGGTCATAGTTTCCCCGGTCATGCGGCCACAGGCCAGCCGGTGCGCCTTGGCATTCTGGTCGGCCACGACAGCAACATCCACAACGTGGCCGCGCTGCTCGATCTCACCTGGCAGATTCCGGGCTCTCTTCCGGGCGCGGCGTCGCCGGGCGGTGCGCTGGCCTTCGAGCAGTTCCATGAAATAAGGACCGGCAAGCGCTTCGTGCGCATCGCCTACTATGCGCAGACCCTGGACGAGATGCGCCGTCGTGCGGCACTCAACTACCGCGATCCGCCAGGTATGGTGCAGGTCGCCCTGCCGGCCTGTTCGGCGGACCTGGTGAACAATGCCTGTCCGCTCGAGTCGTTTCTCAAGATCGTGAAGGCGGCGGTGGACCCCGGCTGCGTCACGGTAACGGGTGGCAACTACTAGCGGTCGGAGATCAGCCGCTCGCGGCCGAGCGCCGTGATGGCATCGCCCTCCGGGCCCGTCTCGATCAAAGCGAGGTGAACCAGGCGTGCGCGATGCTCTTGCGGCATCGAGGAGGCCGTGCCTTCGGCCAGCGCACGCAGTGAAGCAAGGGCGGCCTGGGTAAGGGGCGCGATCAGGCCTTTGGGCATAGTTCGGATGTCCCTCTTCATATCGGTATCACCTCCGTGTTGGATGGTGATAACGGCAGGCCGCTGCGAAAGTTGAGGGCGCAGACCTCGATTACACCGGGAACCGCCGCGACTTCGCCCTGTTTCGCGATCGACTCAGCTCTGGTAGGACCTGCTCTCGGCGGTGTCGCGCGACGGGGGCTCGAGCAGCGACACCAGCACGCGTTCCAACGTCTCCGCTTCGAGCGGCTTGGGAAGGACGGGGACGTTGGCATAGCGCCGGTCGATGCTGTCGCGCTGGTATCCGGTGATGAACACGAACGGAACACCGCGCGCGATCAACAGGTCGGCGAGCGGATCGGCCAGTTCCCCCGCGAGATTGAAATCGAGCAGCGCGCCGTCGAACCGTTCGCTGCGCGCGGCCGCCAATCCGTCGGCCAGGCCGCCATAGGGGCCGAGCACGGTGGCGCCGAGATCCTCCACGATGCGCTTGGCCATCATGCCGACCAGCACCTCGTCCTCGACCATGAGAAGGCGACGGCCGGTCAGGCTGCGCGACCGTGGGCTCGGACTCTCGCGCGGACCTTCCTTCCGCGTCTGCGTCACCGGAGTCGGGCCGACGATCTGCGCGCGCGGAATCGAGAGGCGGCACCGCAGTCCCTCCGGCCGCCAGTCGTAGAGGACGCCGCCGCGGAACTGCGCCTCGATCGAAGAGCGAACGATGGAAAGGCCGAAGCCCAGCGACTTGGGCTCCCGGGCGGGCGGGCCGCCGGTTTCGATCCAGTCGACCACCAGGGCCTCGTCGTCGAGCGTCCAGACGAGGCGGAGATGGCCGGTGTCGGTCGACAGCGCTCCATACTTGGCGGCGTTGGTGGCGAGCTCGTGTACCGCCAGCGCGACGGCCTGCGCGGTCGCCGGCAGCAGCATGGCCGGGGGACCGCCGGACTCGATGCGCTGGCGATGATCGGTGCGGTAGGGCGCCAGCTCCTCGTCGACGATCTGGCTGAGATTGGCGCCCTGCCAGCGCGTCGCCGACAGGAGATTGTGGGTGGCGGCGAGGGCGTGGATGCGGCCCTCGACCGTCGACACGAACTCCGGCGTGCTCTTGGCTTTGGTGAGGCGCAGCACCGACAGGACGACCGCCAGCATGTTCTTGGCGCGATGGTCGACCTCGCGGGCGAGCACGAGCTGGCGCTCCTCGGCGCGCTTGCGCTCGGTAATGTCGACGGTGACGCCGTTCAGGCGCACGGCATTTCCCTCGGCATCGCGCGAGATCACGCCGGCGCCGTAGCACCAGCGGACCTCGCCGCTCGGGCGGATGATGCGGAACTCGACCTGGAAGCGGCTTTCGCCCGTACCGACGATGGTGGCGACCGCATTCTTCTCGCGGTCCTCGGGGTGTATCATCGCTTCGATGCGCTCGACCGTGGGCTCGAAGGCGGCGCGGTCGACGCCGAAGATCCGATAGGGCCCGTCGTCCCATTCGACATGGCCCGAGACGATATCGACTTCCCACGACCCCATGTCGCCGGCGCTGAGCGCGATCGAGCGTCGCTCCTCGCTCTGCCGCAACTGCTCGGTCTGGGCCTCGAGTTCGGCGGTGCGCTCGGCGACCCGCTTCTCGAGTTCCCGGTTCATGGCCTCGAGCTCGCGGGTCTTGCGATACAGTTCGATGAAGACCCGGACTTTGGCGCGCAGCACTTCCGGCACCACCGGCACCGTCACATAGTCGACGGCGCCGATCTCGTAGCCGCGCAGATGGTCGGTCTCGGCAATCTGCACCGCCGAGACGAAGATGATGGCGAGCTTCTGGAAGCGCGGATGCTCGCGGATCATGGCGGCGAGCTGGAAGCCGTCGATCTGCGGCATCACCACGTCGATCAGCACGACCGCGACGTCCTCCAGCTTCAGCAGCAGGCCGAGCGCCTCGTGCGGCGAGTTGGCCTTCACGAGGTTTTCGCCCAGCTCGCCGAGGATGACCTCGTAGCTCAGCAGCTTGGCCGGCTGATCGTCGATCAGCAGGATGTTCACCTTGTCCATGGGGGCTGATGCCTGGGTCAAGATCAGCGATGCAGCCAGAGGCGCAGGGCCGAGAAGAGCTGCTCGGTGTTCACCGGCTTGGCGAGATAGTCCGACGCGCCGGCCTCCAGGCATTTTTCGCGGTCGCCCTTCATCGCCTTGGCGGTCAGGGCCAGGATGGGCAGGCGGCGCAGCGCCGGCTTGCTGCGGATCAGGGTCATGGTCTCGTAGCCGTCCATATCGGGCATCATGATGTCCATCAGCACGATCGACACGTCGGGGGAGCTTTCGAGGATCGAGATCGCCTCGTGGCCGGTTGTCGCCGTCAGCACCCGCATGCCGCGCCGCTCCAGCGCACTCGACAAGGCGAAGATGTTGCGGGCGTCGTCGTCGACCACCAGCACGGTGCGTCCGGCGAGCACTTCGTCGGACCCGTGCAGGCGCTCCAGCATGCGCTGCTTCTCCGGCGCGAGCGCCGCCGATGCGTGATGCAGGAACAACGAGGTCTCGTCGAACAGTCTTTCGGGCGAGGCGGCGCCCTTGACCACGATGCTGCGCGCCATCGCGTGCAGACGGCCTTCCTCTTCGGCCGTGAGATCGCGGCCGGTGAACACCACGACCGGCAGGTCGGCGAGCGCAGGGTCGGCCTGGAGCGATTCCAGCACCTCGAAGCCCGACATGTCGGGCAGTCGCAGGTCGAGCACCATGCAGTCGTGCCGCTCGGTCCGGAGTCTTCCCAGTGCCTCCGCTCCCGAGCCGACCGTCGTGATCTCGACCTCGGGATGATCGAGGAGGGCGGTGATGCTCAGTCGCTCGCCCTCGTCGTCCTCGGCCACCAGGAGTTTCTTGCGCCGCGGCTGGACGTAGTCGTTGATGCGCGCCAGCGCAGCCGTAAGCCCTTCGGTCGAGGTCGGCTTGCTCAGATAGGAAAAGGCGCCGCGCGACAGGCCCTGCTGGCGGTCCTCGTCCATGGTGAGGATCTGCACCGGAATGTGGCGCGTCTCCAGCGTGCGCTTGAACTGGCTCAGCACGTTCCAGCCCAGCATGTCGGGCAGGAACACGTCGAGCGACATGGCGACCGGCTTGTACTGCAAGGCGAGGTCCAGCGCTTCGGAGCCGCGCGCCGTCACCACGGCCTTCAGCCCCGCGGCATGGGCGGCATCGACCAGGATGCCGGCATAGTTGGCGTCGTCTTCCACGATCAGCAGGATGCGGTCGCCGGGCTGCAGATCGTGGCGGTCGTCGGGGAACTGGTCGGCGAGATGCTCGGGCAATGCCGCGGCCCGCAAGGGCTGCGAACCCTGTCCCTGGCCCTGGCCGGGCTGGCGCACGGCCGTACGCGGGCCGGTGTACATCATGGGCAGGTAAAGGGTGAAGGTGCTGCCGATGCCGGGCGTGCTGCGCACGGTGAGTTCGCCGCCCAACAGGCTCGCCAGCTCGCGGCTGATCGCGAGACCAAGGCCGGTGCCGCCATATTTGCGGCTTGTGCTGGCATCGGCCTGCTGGAAGGCCTCGAACACGATCTTCTGCTTCTCGATCGGAATGCCGACACCGGTATCCGTGACTTCGAACGCCACCACGGCGCTCGCCTGGTTCAGCGCGCCATTGTCGGAGCGCCAGCCGGCGGTCACCGGCACGGCGCGCAGCCGCACGCTGCCCTCCGCCGTGAACTTCATGGCATTGGACAGCAGGTTCTTCAGGATCTGCTGCAGGCGCTTGGAATCGGTGACGATGGAGCGGCCGAGATCGGGATCGGTCTGGACCTCGAAGGTGAGGCCCTGCGACTCGGCCTGGTGACGGAACGGGCGGGCCACTGCTTCGAGCACGTTGGCGAAGTAGATCTCCTCCGCGTCGACGGTGACGGTGCCGGATTCGATCTTCGACAGGTCGAGGATGTCGCTGATCAGGTTCAGGAGGTCGGTGCCCGCGCCGTGGATGGTGCGGGCGAATTCCACCTGCTTGGCCGCCAGATTACCGTCGGGATTGTCGGCGAGCTGCTGGCCCAGGATCAGGATCGAATTGAGTGGCGTGCGCAGTTCGTGGCTCATATTGGCCAGGAACTCCGACTTGTAGCGCGAGGTGAGTGCGAGTTCGGAGGCCTTCTCCTCGACGGCGCGGCGGGCCTGCTCGATCTCCTGGTTGGCACGCTCGACTTCGGCATTGCGCTCGGCCAGCTGGGCGGCCTTCTGTTCGAGCTGCTCGTTGGTCTGCTGCAGTTCGCCCTGCTGGCTCTGCAGCTCGCCCGCGAGCTTCTGCGATTGCTGCAGCAGGCTCTCGGTCTGCATCGTCGCCTCGATCGAGTTCAGCACGATGCCGATCGAGGCGGTGAGCTGCTCGAGAAAGGCCATCTGCAGTTCGGTGAAGGTGCTGAGCGAGGCCAGCTCGATCACCGCCTTGACTTGGCCTTCGAACAGCACGGGCAGGACGACGATGCTTCGGGGGATCGCCCGGAAGAGACCCGAGGTGATCGGGCGTGCGGCATCCGGCATGGCCGAGATGTGGATCGGCCGCCCGTCGGCGGCGCACTGGCCGATCAGGCCCTCGCCGACATGCAGGATTTCGGGATGCCCGTCGCCCACCGCGTCGGCATAGACGGAGAGGAGGCGCAGCCGCGACGTGCCATCGTCCTGGGTCTGATAGATCACCGCCTGATGGGCATCCACCAGCGGCGTCAGCTCGCTCAGGATCATGCGGCCGACGGTGCCGAGGTCACGCTGGCCCTGCAGCATGTTCGTGAACTTCGCAAGGTTGGTCTTCAGCCAGTCCTGCTCGGTGTTGCGCTCCGTCGTGAGGCGGAGATTGTCGATCATGGTGTTGAGCTTGTCCTTCAGCTCGGCCACCTCGCCCAGCGCGTCGACCTGAATGGAGCGTGTCAGGTCGCCCTTGGTGACCGCCGTCGCCACCTCGGCGATGGCGCGCACCTGGGTGGTGAGATTGGCCGCCAGCAGGTTGACGTTGCCCGTCAGGTCCTTCCAGGTGCCGGCGACGCCGGGCACCTGCGCCTGGCCACCCAGCTTGCCCTCGGTGCCGACCTCGCGGGCGACGCGGGTCACTTCGCCGGCGAAGCCGTTCAGCTGATCGACCATCGTGTTGATGGTTTCCTTCAGGCGCAGGATCTCGCCACGCACGTCGACGGTGATCTTCTTGGACAGGTCGCCCGTCGCGACGGCGGTGGTCACCTCGGCGATGTTGCGCACCTGGGTCGTCAGGTTCGCCGCCAGCAGGTTCACGTTGTCGGTGAGGTCCTTCCAGATGCCGGCGACGCCCGGCACCTGGGCCTGGCCGCCGAGCTTGCCCTCGGTGCCGACCTCGCGGGCGACGCGGGTCACTTCGCCGGCGAAGCCGTTCAGCTGGTCGACCATCGTGTTGATCGTGTCCTTCAGCTGCAGGATTTCGCCCCGCACGTCGACCGTGATCTTCTTGGACAGGTCGCCAGTCGCGACGGCCGTCGTCACCTCGGCGATGTTGCGCACCTGCGTAGTGAGATTGGCGGCCAGCAGGTTCACGTTGTCGGTGAGGTCCTTCCAGGTGCCGGCGACGCCCGGCACCTGGGCCTGGCCGCCAAGTTTTCCTTCGGTGCCCACCTCGCGCGCCACGCGGGTCACTTCGCCCGCAAAGCCGTTCAGCTGGTCGACCATCGTGTTGATCGTGTCTTTCAGCTGCAGGATCTCGCCGCGCACGTCGACCGTGATCTTCTTGGAGAGATCGCCGTTGGCCACGGCGGTCGTCACCTCGGCGATGTTGCGCACCTGGCCGGTCAGGTTGGTGGCCATGAAGTTGACGTTGTCGGTGAGGTCCTTCCAGGTGCCGGCGACGCCGGGGACCTGGGCCTGGCCGCCGAGCTTGCCCTCGGTGCCGACTTCGCGCGCCACGCGGGTCACCTCGCCCGCGAAGGAGTTGAGCTGATCGACCATCGTGTTGATGGTCTCCTTAAGGCGCAGGATCTCGCCCGAAGCATCGACGGTGATCTTCTTGGACAGATCGCCACCTGCCACGGCGATGGTGACGTCGGCGATGTTGCGGACCTGGGTGGTGAGGTTCGCCGCCAGCAGATTGACGTTGTCGGTAAGGTCCTTCCAGGTACCGGCGACGCCGGGCACCTGGGCCTGGCCGCCCAGCTTGCCCTCGGTGCCGACCTCGCGGGCGACGCGGGTCACTTCGCCGGCGAAGCCGTTCAGCTGGTCGACCATCGTGTTGATGGTCTCCTTGAGCTGCAGGATCTCGCCGCGCACGTCGACCGTGATCTTCTTCGACAGGTCGCCGCGCGCCACCGCGGTCGTCACGTCGGCGATGTTGCGGACCTGCGCGGTGAGGTTGGTCGCCATCGAGTTGACGTTGTCGGTGAGGTCCTTCCACGTGCCGGCAACGCCGGGCACCTGGGCCTGGCCGCCCAGCTTTCCCTCGGTACCGACCTCGCGGGCGACGCGGGTCACTTCGCCGGCGAAGCCGTTCAGCTGGTCGACCATCGTGTTGATCGTGTCCTTCAGCTGAAGGATCTCGCCGCGCACGTCGACGGTGATTTTCTTGGAGAGATCGCCGCGCGCGACCGCGGTTGTCACGTCGGCGATGTTGCGCACCTGGTCGGTGAGGTTGCCGCACATCGCGTTCACCGAATCGGTGAGGTCCTTCCACGTGCCGGCGACACCCGGCACGATCGCCTGGCCGCCGAGCTTGCCCTCGGTGCCGACCTCGCGGGCCACGCGCGTCACTTCGGAGGCGAAGGAGCGCAGCTGATCGACCATCGTGTTGATGGCCTCCTTGAGCTGCAGGATCTCGCCGCGCACGTCGACGGTGATCTTGCGGGACAGGTCGCCGTTGGCCACCGCGATCGTCACGTCGGAGATGTTGCGGACCTGGGCTGTCAGGTTATTGGCCATCGAGTTGACGCTCTCGGTCAACTCGCGCCACACGCCCGTCACTTCGCTCACCTTGGCCTGGCCGCCCAGCTTGCCCTCGGTGCCGACCTCGCGCGCGACGCGCGTCACTTCGGAAGTGAAGACCGAAAGCTGCTTGATCATCGTATTGACGATGGTGGCGGCGCGCAGGAACTCACCCTTCAGCGGTCTTCCGTCGACGTCGAGGCGAACCGTCTGCAGCAGGTCGCCCTGGGCCACGGCGCCGATCACCCGGGTGACCTCGGTGGTCGGCCAGACGAGGTCGTCGATCAGCGTGTTGACCGAGCCCTCCATCTCGCCCCAGGCGCCGGCGGACAGGCCGAACTTCACGCGCTGGCGGGTGCGGCCCTGCTCACCGACGGCCTTGCCGATCCGTTCGAGCTGGTGGGCCATGCTCTCGTTGGCGGCGGCGATGTCGTTCACCACCGAGGCGATCCTTCCCAGGGTGCCGTCTGGATCGCCCGTCAGGCGAACCGAGAAATTGCCGCCGCGCAGGGCTTCCAGCACGTTCAGCAGTTCATGCAGGTCGGTCGCGGGCGGCATGCGGCGGGAGGCGGGGGAAGTGGTCGGTCCACTCGCCAAGGAAGAGCCGGCGTCGGCGGTCATTTAGAAAGCCCCCTCATCTGGGAGCACCGCGCCCGGAATTATTTCGGTTCGGTTGGAACCTTCTCCCGGCACGGTCAGACCTCCCGCAACGGGAAACAACGTCGATCGCTGCGTTCGGTTGCATGCCCTTTCGCGTTTGTCCTAGAGTGGTCAGACCACGGACTGACCAAGGCCGAAATGCTCGATATCGTCCGCCAAGACAATGAGGAAACGACAAGCGGCGCAGACCGCGTCTTCACCTTCTTCCGCGACCGGCTCCTGTCGGGCGAGCTGAAGGCGGGCGACCGCCTGCTGGGCGAGCGCGAGCTGGCGCTGGCGCTGGGCGTCAGCCGGCCGGTGCTGCGCGAGGCGCTGCGGTCGCTGTCCATGCTGGGCCTGCTCGACATCCGCCACGGACGCGGCGCCTACGTGCGTCCCGCCGATGCCTCGGTCCTGGGGCAGGCGCTGACGCTCTGCCTCGCGCCCGAGCCCAACATCCTCGACGACGTCCTGCAGGCGCGCATCGCCATCGAATGCCAGGCCATTCGGCTCGCCTGCACGCGTGCGAGCGAGCGCGATCTCCAGGCCATCGCGGCGCTCCTCGATACACTGGTCGATTCGCTCGACGATCCCGAGCGCGGCGGCGGGGCGGACTATGCCTTTCACCTGGCCATCGTGCGGGCGAGCGGCAGCGGCGCCTTGATGAAGATCTACGAGGCGATCTCGCCGCTCCTGATGCGCAGCCATGTCGAGCGCCGCCGCGACACGTTCCGCGAACCCGCCATCACCTCAGGCCTCGTCGATGCCCATCGACAGGTGTTTCTCGCGCTGGCGGAGCGCAATCCCGACGAGGCCGAACGGCGTCTGCGCGAGCATTTCGCGATCGGCGACGGGCTGCGCCGCAACAACCTGATCTCCACCTACCAAACGCAAGGCACGGACCCATGAAGATCGTCGTCGGATCGGATCACGCAGGCTTCCCGATGAAGGCCGAGCTGCTCGCCTTCCTGCGCGAGCGCGGGCACGAGGTCGAGGATGTCGGCTCCTACGATCCCGAGCCGGTCGATTTTCCCGACATCGCGCGCCAGGTTGCGGCGGCGATCACCTCCGGCCGGGCCGAGCGCGGCCTGATGGTCTGCGGCACCGGCGTGGGCGCCTCGATCGGCGCGAACAAGATGAAAGGCATCCGCGCCGCGGTCTGCCACGACGTGCATTCGGCGCACCAGTGCGTCGAGCATGACGACGTGAACGTGATGTGCATCGGCGCGCAGATCGTCGGGCCATGGCTCGCCAAGGATCTGATCGCCGCTTATCTCGACGCCAGATTTTCGACGGCGGAGGAGTTCCGTCGCCGCGTGGCAAAGCTCGCCGACATGGATGCGGGCCGCTAGAGTCCGGACAACAACGAAAAGAGAAGATGGAGGAAACGATGAAGAAGATGATGACGGCCGTCGCGATCGCGGCGGTGGCGATGATGGGTGTCGTTCAGGTCGCCAACGCCGACGCGCTCGACGACATCAAGAAGGCAGGCAAGATCCGCATCGCCGTCGATCTCGGCGTCCCGCCCTACGGCATGACCGACGACAAGATGCAGCCGACCGGCTCCGACATCGAGACCGCCAAGCTGCTCGCCAAGGATTGGGGCCTGCAGTTCGAGCATGTGCCGACCACCGGCGCCTCGCGCATTCCCTCGCTGCAGACCGGCAAGGCCGACCTCGTGATCTCGACCCTGTCGATCACGCCGGAACGGGCCAAGGTGATCGACTTCTCGCTGGGCTACGCCGTGCTCCGCACCGTGATCGCCGCGCCCAAGAGCGTGAACGTGAAGAGCCTCGCCGATCTCGACGGCAAGACCGTCGGCACCGTGCGCGGCACGACGCACGACACCCAGCTCACCAAGGAAGGGCCCAAGGGCATGAAGCTGGTGCGCTACGAGGACGATGCCACCGAGGCGCAGGCCTTCCTGAGCGGCCAGGTCGACATCTTCTCGACCGCCGAGCTGCTGGTCGCGCCGATCGACAAGAAGAACCCGGCCCGCCAGGTCGAGGTCAAGTTCGTGCTCGACACCTTCAAGCTCGCCGTCGGCGTCAAGAAGGACGAGACGCGGCTGGTCGAGGAGGTCAACAAGTGGATCCTGGCCAACCTCAAGAACGGCAAGCTGGACGAGATCTACAAGAAGTTCCACGGCAACGGCCTGCCCGAGGTGATCCTGAACCAGAAGTAGGACCCATCATGAAGACCGCCTCGATGCTGCGCCTGATCCTGGGCGCAGCGCTCGTGCTGACGGCGCTTGGTGGCACCGTGGCACAGGCCGACACGCTCGATGACATAAAGAAGGCCGGCAAGGTGCGGATCGCCATAGATCTCGCCATCCCGCCCTTCGGCATGAGCGACGACAAGATGCAGCCGGCCGGTTCGGACGTCGACCTGGCACGCCTGCTGGCCAAGGATCTCGGCGTCCAGCTCGAGATCGTCACCACGACCGGTCCGACCCGCATTCCGATGCTGCAGACCAACAAGGCGGACCTCGTCGTCTCGACGCTGTCGATCACGCCGGAACGGGCCAAGGTCGTCGATTTCTCGATACCCTATGCCGACCATCCGTCGGTCGTCGCGGGACTGACCTCGGCGACGATCAAGCAGATGTCGGATCTCGAGGGCAAGAAGATCGGCGTCGTTCGCGGCACCACGCAGGACATCGATCTCACCCGCCAGGCCAAGGGCGCCCAACTCGTGCGCTACGAGGACGACGCCACCATGGCGCTGGCTTTTGCCTCGGGCCAGGTCGACATCATCGCCACGGCGCGCTCGCTCCTGCCGGCGATCAGCAAGAAGAACCCGGCGCGGACGCTGGAACCCAAGATCACCATGCAGACGTTCTACCTGGCCATCGGCCTGCGCAAGGATGAGCCGCGCCTGCTCGCCTGGGTAAACGACTGGGTGCGCGCCAATCTGCAGAACGGCAAGCTGATCGACATCTACAAGACCCATCACGGAATACAGATCGACCCCGCCCTGCTCCTCAAGGCAGGCGGCTGACGGCCGGGCCGAGCCATGTCGTACAAGTTCGACTTCGCGTTCCTGGCCGACAGGTGGCCCGACTTCGTGGCGGGCGCCTGGCTCACCGTGCAGCTCACCGTGGCGTCGATCGCGCTGGGCTTCGTGGTGGGCACGGTGTGTGCGCTGGCCCGCGTCTATGGCGGACCGGTCCTGCGGCGGCTGGTCGGCATCTATGTCGAGACCATCCGCAACACGCCGCTGCTGATCCAGATCTTCCTGGTCTATTTCGGCCTGTCGAGCCTCGGCCTGAAGCTCAGCGCCGAGGTTTCCGCCATCGTGGCGCTCACCGTCAACATGGGTGCCTATACGACGGAGATCATGCGGGCCGGCATTCAGTCGATCCAGCGCACCCAGCTCGAGGCGGCCGACTGCCTGGGCCTCACGAAGCTGCAGACCATCCTGCACGTCGTGCTGCTGCCGGCCATGGAGCGCGTCTATCCCGCGCTCTCCAGCCAGTTCGTGCTGTTGATGCTGGCCTCGTCCATCACCTCGCAGATCTCTGCCGAGGAGCTGACGGCGACCGCCAACCTCGTGCAGTCGGACACCTACCGCAGCTTCGAGGTCTACATGATCGTGGCGGTGGTCTATCTCGCCCTCTCGGCGCTCTACCGCCTCGCCTTGTGGGCCATCGGGCTCGTGCTGTTCGAACGCCGCCGCCGGCTGGGCACGCCGCTGTGATCCAGCTCAGCGCCAACCATATCCTCTACCTCGTCGAGGCGGCTCGCTGGACGGTGCTGCTGTCGCTCATCGCCTTCGCAGGGGGAGCGCTGGTCGGGCTGCCGCTGGCGTTGATGCGCGTGGCACGGTCGGGTCTCCTGCGCGGCCTCGCCGGCACCTACATCCAGATCGTCCAGGGCACGCCGCTGCTGATCGTGCTGTTCCTATCGTATTTCGGGTTGGGCATCGTGGGCCTAAAGCTCGACCCGCTGGTGGCCGCCGGCCTCTCCCTCACGATCTACGCCGCGGCCTTCCTTGCCGAGATCTGGCGAGGCTGTATCGAGGCGGTGCCGAAGACGCAGTGGGAGGCGTCGGACTGCCTGGGGCTGAATACCTTCCAGCAATATGCCTACGTGATCCTGCCCCAGGCCGTGCGCATCGCCACGCCACCGACCGTGGGCTTCATGGTGCAGATCGTGAAGAACACCTCGCTCGCCTCGGTGATCGGCTTCGTCGAACTCGCGCGCGCCGGACAGATCGTCAACAACTCGACCTTCGAGCCGTTCGTGATCTTCGCCATCGTCGGCGCGATCTATTTCGCCATCTGCTATCCGCTGTCGCTGGCGAGTCGCCATCTCGAGAGGAAGGCCCATGCCGGGAGAAGCTGACGCCGTCATCCGTGTCCAGGACGTCGTGAAGGAATTCGGGCCGCTGCGGGTGCTCGACGGCGTCGGCTTCGACGTGACGCGCGGCCAGACCGTGGCGATCGTCGGTCGCAGCGGCTCGGGCAAGAGCACGCTGCTGCGCTGCATCGCCGGCCTGGAATCGATCCAGGGCGGTGCCATCGAGGTCTGCGGCCATGCGGTGGGCCGGCCGGGCAGCGAGGCGCGCGCCCAGCTTCGCCGCGACGTCGGCATGGTGTTCCAGAGCTACAATCTCTTTCCCCATCTCACGGTCGAGCGGAACATCACCCTGGCTCTCACCCTGGTGAAGAAGCAGGGCAAGGAAGAGGCCAAGAGGGTTGCCGGCGAGGTGCTGGGGCTGGTCGGCCTCACCGACAAGCTGCTTTCCTATCCCGAGCAGCTTTCGGGCGGCCAGCAGCAGCGCGTCGCCATCGCGCGCTCGCTGGCGCTGAAGCCCCAGGTCATGCTGTTCGACGAGGTCACGTCGGCGCTCGATCCCGAACTCACCGCCGAGGTGCTGGCCGTGATGGAAGACCTCGCCCGGCGCGGCATGACGATGATCACCGTCACGCACGAAATGGGCTTCGCCCGCCGCGTCGCCGACCTCGTCGTGTTCATGCATCGCGGCAGGGTGTGGGAGATCGGGCCGACGGCGGAATTGTTCGCCGAGCCGAAGACCGCCGAGTTCAGGCAGTTCGTCGGCAGCGAACTCTAGCAGGCCGTCGATACGTCGGAATTCTGACGATAAACGAGATAGACGAATCAGGCCAAGCGAGAGGCAGCCGCCCTTGAATCAGGTCTCGGGGCGACTTTGACGAGGCGTCAGTCGCCGGCCGTTCTGAAAAACCTCTTTCAACAGCCCGCCAGCGGTCATCTCTCGACGAACAGCATCGCTTCGCGGCGGCTGGCTTGTTCGTTGGCCATCATGACGAGCCCGTAGGTGACGACCACCGTGAACACGATCGTGGCGTAGAGCGTGTAGGGATGCGTCGCCGCCGCCGCCCCGGGCGGCAGGACATTGAGAACTTCGAGCCCCAACACGCCGGCGCGCACGATTCGGGCGATGCCGAGGCCTACGAAGGCGAGGGTGGCCGGCAGGCGGCTCTGCAGACCGTCCGTGCGGCGGCCCTGCCAGATCTCCCGGGCGCAGGCCATGCCGATCAGGCCGAGGAACAGGGAGAAGGGAATCGATGCCGCCTGCAGGCCCGCGCCGAGGGCGCGCAGTGCCACGAAGAAGGCGAGGAAGACGAGGCTGACGGCCAGGGACACCATGAGCGGCCGGAGCAGGTGGGGGTGACTCCGGTTGGCGTATCGCAGGCTGAGCCACATCACGGCAAAGCCTGCGACGATCACCATGTCGGCGACCACGGCGAGCGCGATATCGGCATCGGAGGTGCGGAAGCGCAGGAGCAGGGCGCCCAGGCTGGTCAGCAGCAGAGCGGCCGCCCAGGCGCGCAGCGCCGTTGCCTCGCGATGGAGGTACCAGGTCAGGAACGCCGCGCCCGCGCTGCAGACGGTGACGATGCCGCCGATCAGGTAGAGCGTCCTGACGTTCAGTTCCAGGAGGGCCGGCACTGCCATGAACGATCAGGCCGGCGGAGCGACGGACAGGCCCTTGACCTTGTGGCGGTCGATGAAGCCCTGGACCACGCCGGACTTCTTGGCCTTCTCGACGAACTCCGCGAGGAAGGCGGCGCCCTCGACATTGGCCTTGGCCGTCCCCACCGCCTGCTGCACCGCGGTGAACTTGCCGTCGAGGATCTTCAGCCACGGGGCCTTCTCGACATCCTTGAGCAGGCCGGGGCGAAGGCCCGCGAGGACCTCGAGCTTGTCGGACATGAACTTCTCATAGGCGGCGTCGAGGCCGTTCACCTGGACGAGCGTCGCATTCCTGATGTTGTTCACCAGCCAGAGATCGTAGGCGGAGCGGGCGGAGACGGCGATGCGCACGCCCTTCCTGTCGACATCGGCGATGGTTTTGATCGGCGAGCCCTCGGGCACCATGTAGGTCGCCTCGATCTCGACATAGGCGGCGGTGAACTGGATCTTCTCGGCGCGCTGCGGCTCGGCGCCGATCAGGCCGATGTCCCAGACGTCCTTGCCGACCTGGTCGCCCAGCTCGCCGGGCGACTTGAAGGGGACGTACTTCACGGGCACGCCGAGCGCGGCCGCAATCGCGCCCGCCATGTCGGGTGCGACGCCGGTCGGATCGTTGGTCTCGCTGCGGCCGGTGACCAGCAGGAAGTTGGAGAGATTGATGCCGGCGCGCAGGACACCGGTGGGGGCGAGTTGGGCTCGGACTTTGTCGTTCATGGCGTCAGTCTATGGGCAACCGGCATCGGATGGTAGGTCGATGAACGGGTCCCGGCGGTTCATGATCGACGTGCGGCTCGTGGTGCGTCCCGGCAGGTTATTGTTACGGTGCGGTCACAGCGCCGGCCCGCCCATTTCGCGCTAGAGTGTCGCTCATGAGCAGTGAAATCGTCGTCGAGACCATCGCCGGAAAGATCCGCGGCATCCGCGATCGCGGTGTCGAGATCTTCAAGGGAATTCCGTATGCCGAGCCGCCACTCGGCGACCTGCGTTTTCGACCTCCCCGCAAGCCGAAGCCCTGGGCCGGAGTTCGCGACGCCCTCGACTACGGCAACATGGCGGTGCAGAGCCAGAACGTCTTCGCTCTGCCCGAGGACCTGCTGCGCCTCTTCACGCTCGCCGGCCAGCAGACGCTCGACGAGGACTGCCTCTATCTCAACGTCTGGACGTCGGGTCGTGAGGGATCGGCGCGACCGGTCCTGTTCTGGTGCCATGGTGGCGCCTTCATCACCGGCTCCGGGTCTTCGCCGTGGTCCGACGGCGCCAATCTCTGCCGCCTCGACGATGTCGTGGTGGTCTCGTTCAACCATCGGCTGGGCGCGCTGGGCTACCTCCATCTCGAGGACATGACGAGCGGCTTCACGGATTCCGGCCTGGCGGGCATGCTCGACATCGTGGCGGCGCTGGAATGGGTGCGCGATAACATCGCCCGCTTCGGCGGCGATCCGCACAACGTGACCATCTTCGGCGAATCGGGGGGCGGCGCGAAGGTGAGCGTGCTGATGGCCATGGCGCCGGCCAAAGGCCTGTTCCACAAGGCGATCATCCAGAGCGGCCCGGCCGTGCAGATGGCCAATCGCGAGGACGGCACCAAGACGGCGCGCCAGATGCTGGAGCATCTCGGCCTCGATACCGCAAGCGCCGCCGAATTGCGTCGCCTGCCCGTGGCGAAGATACTGGAGGCGCAGGTCAAGGTGCTGGCGGGCGTCAGTCGCGCGGCCTTCGCCGACCGGCGACGCCTCGGCTTCAATCCGGTGATCGACGGCACGTTGTTTCCCGGCGGCCCGTTCGCGCCGGGCGCGCCGCTCGCGTCCCTCGACGTGCCGTTGATGATCGGCAGCAACAAGGACGAGATGACCCTTTTCCTTGGTCACATGCCGTGGGTCTCCGGCGCCACCTTCGAGAACCTGCCCGAATCGCTGACGCCCTATCTCGGCGAGCGGGCGGCGGAGATCGTCGAGGTCTACCGCCGGGCGCAGCCGAAACGGAGGCCCGACGAGATCGCCATCGCCATCGTCTCCGACCAGGGCGTTCGCGCGCCGTCGCTGCTGATGGCGGATCGCAAGCTGGCGCAGGGCGGTGCGCCGGTCTTCGTCTACCTCTTCGCCTGGGAGACTCCGGTGCTGGGCGGCAGGCTGCGCTCCTGCCACACGCTCGAGATTCCCTTCGTCTTCTCCAATCTCGAAACCGCCGAATTGACCGGTGACGATCCCGCGCGTCTGCCGCTCGGCGAGACGATGAGCCGGTCGTGGATCGCATTTGCGCGAAACGGTGATCCCGGCCACGCCGGCCTGCCGGTGTGGCCCGCCTATGCGACCGACATGCGCGGCACCATGATTTTCGACACGGTTTGCCACCTCGACATCGACCCGCAGGGCACGGAGCGCCGGGTCTGGGAGACACGGAAATGAAAATCGTCGACGTCACGCTGACGCTGTTTGCCTGGGACGACATCCCGCCCACGACCTACGGCGCCCATACCGGCCGCTTCTCGGGCAAGAGTGCGCTCGGACTTTTGCGCATCGTCACCGATCAAGGCCTCGAGGGTCATGCCTTCCTGGGCTCGGCGATGAATCCCGCGACGACCGACGGGCAGGGGCTGATCTCGCACCTCAAGCCGGTGCTGCTCGGCAAGGATCCTTTCCGGCGCGAGCACATCAACCAGGAAATCTGGAAGCGCCAGCGCTCGGCCGGCGTGCGTGCCATCGGGGCAGTCGACGTGGCGCTATGGGACCTGGTGGGCAAGGCGATGGGCCAGCCGATTCACCGCCTGCTCGGGACCTATCGAGAGTCCGTGCCGGCCTATGCGAGTTCCGCCGTGCTGGCCTCGCCCGAGGAATACGCCGAGGAGGCGATGCGGTTCAGGGAATATGGCTGGGCCGCCTACAAGATCCATCCGCCGACGCGGTGGAAGGAGGACATCAAGGTCTGTGAGGCGGTGCGCCGCGCCGTCGGCGACTATACGATCATGCTCGACTCGACCTGGAGCTACGACTACCCGGCCGCCATTCGCGTCGGCCGCGCGGTGGAGGAGATGGGCTTCTACTGGTACGAGGATCCGTTGGCCGACCAGGACATCTACAACTACACCAAGCTGAAGCAGCAGCTTTCCATACCGATCATGGCCACGGAATATCCGCAGACCGGCCTCGACTCCTATCAGCCGTGGATCATGGAGAAGGCCACCGATTATCTGCGCGGCGACGTTGCGGTGAAGGGCGGCATCACCACGCTGGTGAAGACCGCGCATCTCGCCGAGGCCTTCAGGATGAATTACGAGGTCCACCACGGCGGCAATTCGCTGAACAACGTGGCGAACCTCCATGTCATCGCCGCGATCCGCAACACCGAGTTCTTCGAGGTGCTGCTGCCCGACGGCGCACAGAAATACGGGCTGGAGCGCGACATCACCGTCGGACGCGACGGTCTGGTGCATGTGCCGAACGAGCCGGGCCTCGGGGCGGCCATCGATTTCGCCCTGATCGAACGCAAGAAAATCGCGGTCCTGAGCTGAGCTCGAGGGACGCGGCCGAGGAGGCTCGAATCGACATCTACATCGACGCCGATGCCTGCCCGGTGAAGGCCGAGGTCTATCGCGTGGCGGAGCGTTACGGGCTCAAGGTCTTCGTCGTGGCCAACGCCTACATCAACGTGCCGCGCGACGCGCGCATCGAGCGCGTGGTCGTGAGCGACAGCTTCGACGCGGCCGACGACTGGATCGCCGAACGGGCCGGGCCGGACGATATCGTCATCACCTCCGATATCCCGCTCGCCGATCGCAGCCTGAAGAAGGGCGCCTCGGTCATCGGCTCCAACGGCGTGCCTTTCACCGCGTCCTCGATCGGCATGGCGATGGCTAGTCGCGAACTGATGTCCAATCTCCGGGCGATGGGCGAGATCACCGGCGGGCCGAAGCCGATGGCGCCGCGCGACCGCTCACGCTTCCTGTCGGCGCTCGACGAGGCGGTTCAGAAGGTCCGGCGCCGCCGGTCCTAGCGCTCGCCGGATCGTCAGCGGCGCTCCATCCAGACGTCTTCGAAGCGGAAGCCGTTGGCCGCGCCGATGGTCTGTGGCGCGAACCCATTCACGTAGGGCTGCCAGCAGGTCGCGGCACGCCTCCACGCCAGGGGCAACCGCACACCGTCGGCCAGAAGCCTGGCGTCGATGTCCCATGCAAGCTGGCGGCGTTTTTCGACGTCGAGCTCCGCGGATTGGACCTCGAAAAGTCGTTCCACTTCCGGATTGCAATAGCGGCTGTAGTTGCGCTCCGAGCCGCAGGAGAAGGATTCGTAGAAGACCTGGTCGGGATCGTCGATGCCATTGCCGGTCGTCTCGATCGCCAGCGCGTAGTCGCTGCGCTGCAGGCGGGTGTACCAGTGTGTGGTCTCGACGATTTCGATCGCCGGTTCGAAGTAGATCTCCCGAAGTTGCCTGGAGAGCACCGTCACCGGGTTTCGATAGGGCGAGACGGCGCGGGATAGTATCCTCATCTCCAGCGGCTTGTCCGGCCCGAAGCCGGCCGATCGCATCAACGCGCGCGCTTCCTCGCGGTTCTTCCCGAGATCGGTCCCGTAGCCGGGAACCTTGGCCAGCATCTCGGCCGGCATGCCCCATCGTCCGTCGGGAGGGGGATACAGATGTCCGCCGACCAAGCCGCTGCCGCTGTCCAGCGAGCCAACGAATTCCCGACGATCCAGTGCCAGCGTGAGCGCCCGGCGGATGTCGGCATTATCGAAGGGCGCGGCATCGCGGTTCAACAGCAGGTTGGTGTTGATGTTCATCGTGGTCGCCTCGCACACCACGCGCGATGACTGGCGCTTGACGTCGCGCAATTGCGTCATCGAGACCTCACCCGGAAAGGTCATGTCGTAGCGGCCGGCAACGAAGCTCAGCAGCGCCGCCGAGCGGCTGGCGACCACCGAGAACTCGATGCCGTCGAGATAGGGGCGGCCGGCCTTCCAGTAGGCGGGATTGCGCTTCAGCCGGATGCGATCGAACTTGTCGAAGGAGTCGAGTACGAACGGCCCGGTGCCGACCGGCTTCACCCGCATCTGCGTCAGCGGGACGTGGCAGGGATAGATTGGCGTCAGGCCCGATGCCAGCATGGCCAACAGCGACGGTTGCGGACGCTTGAGGTGGATCGTCACGTCATAATCGGTCTTCGATTGGACAGACTTGACGTTGCCGAACCAGGCGCCGCGCGGGTTACTCAGCAGGCGATTGCGGGCTCGATTGGTCAGCAGGTTGAAGGTGCACTCGACATCGCTCGACGTGAACGGCATCCCGTCGTGCCATTTCACGCCGCGGCGCAACGTGAAGGACAGCTGTGTCTTGTCCTCGTTCCACGACCAGGACTCGGCAAGGTCCGGAACGATGGACTGGTCGCTGCTCTGCGGCACCGCCGGATCGAACACGACGAGGTTGTTGAAGATCGGCATGAAGGCCACGACGGTCGCGGCGTTGCCTTCTTCCAGGATCGACGCGGTTGTCGGGGTTTCGCGCTGGAAGACGCGAAGCATACCCCCGCTGCGCTGGGCAAGCGCGGTGTCGCACCAGCATAAGAGCAAAGCCAGAGAGACGGACAGCAGCCTCGTACGCATTGCCCAAACCTTCACGCACGCCTGACCAGCGGTCACAGCTTCGTCACGAATCTGCCAGTTTTGCCAGGCGGACGAAAGTTGCATCCTTTACACTACGGCCGGCGGCTTCCTGCCGGAAGCGTACAGGGGTTGCGGCGATACAATGATTACAATTCTGCGCGAGGCGCGCCTCGATCCCGGTCGTCGATGAGAAGGTCCGGGCCGCGCACGAGCTTGGAATAGCCCCAACGCGGGCGCTCACATAGACTGTAGGTGCATCCTGCAACGCCCTGTGGCGTTCACGGGCCCGAGGCGTTCACGAGTATTGGCCATGCAGAAGCGAACCTGGATCCGGACCGGAGTGGCCGTCGTGGCGTTTTCCGCGCTGCTGGCGTTTGCCGGCCTGGTGGCGCCCGCGTTGCTGAACATCGACCAGTACAAGCCCGCCATGATCGCCGCCGTGAAAGAGGCGACCGGCCGCGAACTCGTCATCGAGGGGCCGCTGAAGCTCACCGTCCTGCCGACGCTGCGCATCAGCGCCCGACAGGTCCATTTCGCCAATGCCGTGGGCGGCAAGGGCGCCCAGATGGTGGACGTGCGCTGGGTCGGCATCACACCGTCCTTCTGGGCGTTGCTGCAGGGCCGGATCGAGGTCGGGCGGCTTACGCTCTTCAGGCCGACCCTGGTCCTCGAGACCGACGCCGAGGGCCGTCCCAACTGGGAGTTTCATCCCGGCGCCGGCGCCGCCCAGCCGGCCGGCGCGCCGAGCAGCGGCCTGCATCTGGCGATCGGCACCCTCAAGATCCGGGAAGGCACGCTCAGCTACACCAATCCGAAGACCGGCCAGACGCTGAAGGCGGAGAATCTGGAGGCCCTCGCATCCGTCGGATCCTTCCAGGGGCCGTTCGACTTCGACGCCACGGCGACCGTCAACGGTGTCCCGTTGTCGCTGATGGCCAAGGTCGGCACGCCGACCGACAAGGGCAGCGACATGTCCTTCAAGCTCAAGGTGCACAGCGGCACCTTGAGCTTCGACGGCCATGTCAGCCGAATCGCCGTCGACGCCGACGTGAAGGGCAAGGTCTCGCTCGCCACCGGCGGCCTGACCGATTTCATCGCCAGTCTGGTGCGCGCCGGCGGTCAGGAACCGCCTGCCTTCGATGCCTCGGTGATCGGTCCCTTCGCCTTCGACGGCGACATCGACCTCACCGCCGAGAAGCTGGCGCTCACCGACTTCAAGATGTCGATTGGCACGGAGAGCGTGTCGGGCAGCGTGACGCTGGTCACAGGCGCGAACCCGTCGCTCGAGAGCCGGCTGTCCCTGCCGAAGGTCGATGCCGAGAAATGGCTCGCCCTGCTGTCCAACCCCGAAGCCTTTCGGCCGAAGACGCCCGCCGCCGCCAAGCCGGCAGCCGCCGCTCCAGTGACGACGACCGCGCCCGCCGCCGCGGCGAAGCCGCCTGCGGCCGCCCCCGCCGCTCCTGCCAAGGCTGCCCCCGCGTCGCTGTCGCCGTTTCCGCCGGCCTTCACCGTGCTGGTATCGCTCGACGCCAAAGAGGTCGTCTATCGCAGGGGCACGGCGCGCGATGTCGCGCTGGCCGTCGAGATCCGCAAGGGCGTAATCGCCGTGCCGCGATTGAGCGCGACGTTGCCGGGCAACATGGTTCTAAAGGCCAACACCGCCGCCGCTCCGGCGGCCCCCGCCGCGCCGGCTGCCAAGCCAGCCACCACCCCGTCCGTCCAATCCGCCGGGACGTTCAGCCTGGTGGGCCCGCGGCTGCGTGAGACGCTGGCATGGCTGGAGATCGACACGTCGGGCGTGCCGGCCGCCAAGCTCCAGTCCCTGTCGATCGAAGGCAAGCTCGCCTCGACGGCGAACAGCCTGCAGATTTCCGACCTCCTGATGGATCTGGACGGCCAGCGCGCGACCGGCAGCGGCAGCATCACCTTCGGCCTGCCGCTCACGGTGGCGACCTCGGTCCAGCTCGACAGTTTCGACCTCGATGCCTACATGCCGACGCCTCGGGAGCCGTCCGTCATCGCGGAACCAGAGGCTGCGATGCCACCGGCTCCGGCCGTTGCCGCCCCTGCCGCGGCCCCTGGCGCGACCCTGCCGATTCTTGGGCTCAAGGCCAAGGTCGCCAAGCTCGTTTTCCGCGGCGGGACACTGAACGGCATCGACGCGGACCTCGCCGTGCAGGGCAATCTCCTCAAGGTGAACGGCCTCAAGGTCGCCGATCTCCTGGGCGCCAAGTTCGACCTCAAAGGACAGGTCGCGGATTTCGGCACCGCGCCGCGCTTCGACGTCACCTTCAACGCCGCGATGCCCGATACCGACAAGCTGCTGGTCTATGCCGGCATGCCCAAGTTCCTGAACGGCAAGCTCGGTGCGTCGACGGCGGGGGGCAGCGTCGCCGGCACCATGGAGGCGCTGACTCTGCGCGATGCCTCGGTCACCGCCGCCGGGGCGACCGCACGCGCCACTGGCTCACTCGTTCTGGGCGACAAGTTCGCGTTCGATTTCTCGAGCTTCGCGGTGCAGACGCAGGATGCGAGCGGGCTGGTGTCGGTGGCCACCGGGGGATCGCAGACGGGGCTGGGCGGGCTGGTCGCCGAGGGCGCGTTCAAGGGCAACGACCAGAAAGCGTCGTTCGACGGCAACCTGACGGCAATCGGCACGCAGATGTCGGGACGGATCGATGCCACCTTGGGGAAGAGGCCGAACTTCGTGGCCAATCTGCGCATTCCCGGCACGCTCGACCTCGACGACTGGCTGGGGACCTCCGATGGGCCGGCGCCGGCCGTGCCCACGCCGGCGATTCCCGCCGCGCCGGGCGGCGCGGGTGCCGAGGCTGTGCCGCTGCCGTCGAAGGCTCCGCGGGCGGCGACGGGCAAGCAGATCGATCTCTCGGGGCTGCGCGCCTTCGATGCCACGCTGAACCTCGAGACCAGCGCCATCGAGTTCGGAGCCCTCAAGGTGACCTATGCCGACATGGAGGCGACGCTGCGCAACGGTGTCGTCAAGGTGTCCAAGCTCACCGGCCAGTTCTACAGCGGCGCCGTCGACTTCGGGGGCACCATCGACGCTTCGAAGGATACGATGACGGTCGACGTCGCCGGCACGCTGCAGGGAATCTATGTCGGCGAAATGCTGCGCGGCGCGGCGGGCCACAATGTCTTCGGCAACGAGCATCTGATGGTGGCGGTCGACGGCAAGATCAACGTCATGAAGGTCGCGCTCCAGGGCCAAGGCAACTCGCCCGAGCAGATCCGCAATTCCCTCACCGGCCAGGGCCACCTGTCGGGCGTGATCTATCCCTCCGTCGCAGGTGGGTCGCTGGGTTTCGCCTCTTTCGCCACCGGCCTCGGCAGCATCTTCAGCACGGAAATGGGCTTCAACTCCGCGGTCATCTCGGGCTTCATCAACGCTCAGAGCACGATCGAGGGCGACATCACGCTCTCGAACGGCGAGATCAACCTGCAGAACCACGCCCTGAAGGGTCCGAATGCGACGGCGCGAATCAACAGTCGCACCAGCCTGACGGCGGCCACGACCGAAACCACCATCGCGCTCGACGCGGGCTCGAATGGGGCGACGGACTATGTGATGACGGTGAGCGGGCCGGTCTCCTCGCCGACCATGAGCGTCCGCGGCAAGTGACGATCAGGCGTCCGTCCTAAGCCGCCCGCTCCTTCAGGATTTCCCAGGCGCGGCGGAAGGTCTGGGCCATTTCCTCGGCCGGCACGGCGCCGGAGAAGAGTACATGGCCCTGCAGGGCGAAGCTCGGCACGCCCTGGATGCCGGCGTTGCGCGCCATCTGGTCGCCGGCCAGCACTTCGCGCCGGCCTTCGTCGCTCATGAGCATCGCAAGCACCTCGGCGCGATCGAGCCCGGCTTCGGCCGCCACGTCGGCCAGGATCTTCTGGTCGCCGATATCGGCGCCCTTGCAGAAATAGCTGTCGAACAGTTCCTCGACGACCGCATCCTGCACGCCGCGCTGGCCGGCGAAGCGGATCAGGCGATGGGCGTTCACCGTGTTGGGCGTGCGCACGATGCGGTCGAGATGGAACTCGAGTCCGACCGTCGCGGCGGTCTCGGTGATGCGCTGGTCCATCTGTTTGGACCGCTCGAGGCTGCCGAACTTGGCGATTCGGTAGCTCGTGCGTTCGGCGCCCTCGGCGGGCATCTCGGGATTGAGCTGGAACGGATGCCAGGCGACGGCGACCCGGCAATGCTGGGTGGCGAGAAGATCGAGGGCGCGTTCGAGCTGGCGCTTGCCGATGTAGCACCAGGGGCAGATCACGTCGGAGATGACGTCGATGCGGCCGGTCGGTTGGACCTGGTCCATGGCTTGTTTCCTTCCCTAATGTGCGAAAGCCTATACCTGCCGGAAATCGCCGGCAACGAGAGGACCCCGCCCATGCCGAAATACCGCTCCGCCCTGATCGTCGGGACCGGCCCCGGCCTCAGCGCCTCGCTGGCCCGCCTGTTCGCGAAGAACGGCCTGTCGGTGGCCCTGGCGGCCCGGCAGACCGACAAGCTCGCGGCACTTGCGAAAGAGACCGGGGCATCGGTTCATGCCTGCAACGCGGCCGATCCACAGGATGTTGCCGCGCTGTTCGAGACACTGGACGCGGCCGGCCGGACGCCCGATGTCGTCGTCTACAACGCCAGCAACCGGGTGCGCGGCGCGCTGGTCGACCTGGCGCCGGACGATGTGAAGCGGGCCATCGACATCAGCGCCTTCGGCGCGTTCCTGGTGTCGCAGCAGGCGGTGAAGCGCATGCTGCCCAAGGGCGAAGGCGCGGTTCTCCTGTCAGGGGCGACCGCGGGCGTGAAAGGATTCGCGCTGTCGGCGACCTTCGCCATGGGCAAGTTCGCGTTGCGTGGACTGGCCCAATCCATGGCGCGCGAACTCTCGCCCAAGGGCATCCACGTCGCCCATTTCGTGATCGACGGCGGAATCCGCAGCGCGGCGCGGCCTGTACCCGACGACCGGCCCGACAGCCTGCTCGATCCCGACGCCATCGCCGAGACCTACTGGCATGTGATGAACCAGCACCGCAGCGCCTGGAGCTGGGAGGTCGAGGTGCGGCCTTGGGTCGAGACGTTCTAGCGGAACCGGCGCGTTACCAGGAGAAGCGCCAGGTGAGGGCGGCACCCGTCACGAACTGGTTTCGCGATCCGCCGGGTCCGGTGACGATCGGGGAGTTGGCGACCGTGTCGGCCAGATAGTTGTAGCTGCCGAAGGCGACGAAGCTCAGCTGGTCGTGAATGCGCCACAGGGCGCTCGCGCCGACGCCGACGCTGCGAAGCCCGGCGCCGGGATAATATTGCGCGTAGCCGGAGTTGATCGACTGCAGCGCGGTGATGCCGAAATAGGCCTGGTTGAAGGTGCCGTCGGTCACCGAGAGCCGCGGACCGCCGGACAGGAACACGCTGTCGGTCAGCCGCAGCTTGCCGTCCACCAGCGCATCGAAGATCAGGCCGTTGCTGCCGCCGATGCCCCGCCGTAGCTCGATCTTGGCGGCGATGAAGGGCTGGTCGTACCGCAGGAAGGCGCCGCCCTCGACGGTGAACGGCACGTTGCCCGTGCCGTAGAGATAGCCGCCGTCACCCTGATTGCGCGGAAACCGGTAGCGCAGGATCGGGCCGGCCTTGAAGCCGGAGGCATCGAGCAGCGTCGCTCCGACGCCGTCGCGCGCCGAAATGAAGACCTTGTCGCGCTGGTAGCGCAGGTCGAGATTGGGAATCGGCAGGACGCGATAGTTCGCGCTGCCTTCGAACCAGGGGGCGAGCACCACGCCCGGTCCGATGTCGAACGTCCAGTCCTTCGGTGGCGGACCGGCGGGTTCGCTGCCGATGCTGGTGGGCTGGGCGGAGGCTGTTCCTGCCTGCACCGTGACGAAGGCGAGACAGGTCGCGAGGAGACGGGACAAACGCACAGGGCAACTCCGCTGTTGACCCTCTTTTACGTGCCCGACTGGTTACCGGATCAGTTCGTGTGAAATTAAAGAATCTCTTCGAGCATAAGCCGCGCCGCGTGCAGGTCGTCGAATACGCGCAGGCACTTGGCCCGGACTTCCGGCAACGGCGGCAGGATGTCCGGTACCATGAACGCCATCATGCCGGCGGCGTGGGCGGCCGTCAGTCCGACGTTGGAATCCTCGAAGGCGATGCAGCGCTCCGGCGACACGCCGAGGCGACGGGCGGCCTCCAGATAGACGTCGGGCGCGGGCTTGGCGTTCTCGACGTCGTCGCGTGTCGCCACCGCGGCGAAGCGATCGATGAGACCGGCGCGCCCGAGATGACGCTCCGCAGTGACTCGACCGGAGCCGGTGGCGACCGCGAGGCGCAGGCCGCGGCCCGCCAGGAAGTCGAGCATCTCGACGACGCCGGGCTTGACCGGCAGGTGGCTCTCCAGCCGCCGCTTGGCATGGCCGGAGAAGCGCTCGCGGAAATCTTCGATGCGGAAGGCGGCCCCATAGAAATTCTGGATCATGGCGTCGCACTCGCGGCCCGAGATGCCGATCATCGAGTGACAGAATTCCAGCGTCATCTCGATCTCGAAGTCGCGCGCCGCGTCCTGCAGGGCATCGATGTAGACGGCCTCGGTGTCGATCAGCAGACCGTCCATGTCGAAAAGAACGGCTTCAACGGGTTTCTTCAGCATGCTTTCGTTCTAAGCTGTGGGGCCGAGAGGGCAAGGGAGAGAAAATTCATGCGTATCCATAATCTGTATGTCGACGCCGATGGCGAGACCCACTTCCGCGACATCGAGATCGAGTGGAAGAACGAGGGCCGCGGCGGCAAGACCTCGGCTACCCTGCCGGCGACCGGCATCATCTTCCGCGAGACGCCCGGCACCTACGATTATGAATGGCATCCGGCGCCCCGCCGGCAGTACATCATCAACCTCGATGCCGGCGTTTCCATTCAGGCCAGCGACGGCGAGACCCGCATCATCGGCGCCGGCGAAGTGATCCTGGTCGAGGACACGCACGGCAAGGGCCACTTCTCGAAGGCGATCGAGGGCAAGCTGCGTCATTCCATCTTCGTTCCCATCGAATAGTTCCACCAAGCGTTTCAAGCGTAGAGAGGCAACCATGAACGTCCAGACCCCCGTCGATCCCACCAACGAGCTGATCGAGCAGGCACGGCGCGTGCTGCCGGGTGGCACCTTCGGCAACTTGCCGGCCGAGGTGATCCTCAAGGAGGGCAAGGGCGGTCACATCTACGACGAAGCCGGCAAGGAGTATGTCGACTTCCTGCTTGGCTCCGGCCCGATGTTCATCGGTCATGCCCATCCCGAGGTCACGGCGGCGGTGCAGGCGCAGGTGCCGCTGGGCACGACCTTCTTCGGCAACAACCGTCACGGCATCGCGCTCGCCGAGGCGATCGTCGACGCCGTTCCCTGCGCCGAGCAGGTGCGCTTCGTCTGCTCCGGCACCGAGGCCGATCTCTATGCGATGCGCGCTGCGCGCGCCTTCCGCAAGCGCGACAAGATCCTGAAGTTCGAGGGCGGCTATCACGGCATGAGCGACTATGCGCTGGTGTCGCTGGCGCCCAAGGCTCCGGGCAATTTTCCGCGCGGGTCCATCGACTCCGCGGGTATTCCGAAGTCGGTGGCCGACGAGATGGTGGTGGCGGCCTTCAACGATATCGATATGGTCAGGAGCCTGATCGAGGAGCAGAAGGACGAGCTGGCCGGCGTCATCGTCGAGCCGTTCCAGCGCCTGATCCCGCCCAAGCCGGGCTTCCTGCAGGCGCTTCGCGAGGTGACGGCCGAGCATGGCATCCCGCTGATCTTCGACGAGGTCGTGACCGGCTTCCGCTTCGCCTATGGCGGCGCCCAGGAATATTACGGCGTCACGCCCGACCTCTGCACCCTGGGCAAGATCGTGGGCGGCGGCTTCGCGCTGGCGGCCATCGCCGGCCGCGCCGATATCATGAAGCACTTCGATCGTCTGGCGATGACCGACGAGGATTTCATCTTCCAGGTCGGCACGCTCTCGGGCAATCCGGTGGCCGCCGTCGCGGGCCTCGCCACCCTCGACGTGCTGAAGCGCCCGGGCACCTACGAGGGCGTCTTCGCCAACGGCCGCAAGCTGATGGACACGCTGTCGGAGCTCATCAAGAAGCACGGCTTCAAGGCGCAGGTGATCGGCGAGCCGCCGCTGTTCGACATCATCTTCACCGACCAGCCGATCAAGGACTATCGCGACACGCTGAAGGCCGACACCGCGACCCTGAAGCGCTTCAACCAGGCCCTGCGCGCCCGCGGCATCATGAAGGGCGACAGCAAGTACTATGTCAGCGTGGCGCACACCCAGGCCGACATCGATCACACGATCCGCGCCTGGGACGAGGCGTTCGAGGCGATCAAGTGAGCCCGGCGTGATCGACGTCTGAGCTCGGAATCCTTTTCCTCCCCCGCAAGGCGGGGGAGGAAATCTTTGGGGGGAATGGTCCCGCCCTACGGGCTGTCGAGGCCCTTCGACTTCAGGAGCTTGCCGTTCTCGGGATTGGCCAGCGCGAGCAGGAGCGCGTCGGCAGCGGCGCGATTGCCCGAGGCCACGGACACGCCGCCGGAATAGACCGTGAAGTTCTGCAGCATCAGCGGGATCGGCCCGACGAACTGCACACCCGGCATACCCATCAGCTCGCTGCTCTGCTGGAGCGCGACATCGGCCTTGCCGTCGACGATGCGCTCGGCCGCCAGGCCGCCCTGAACCAGCACGCTCTTGGGCTTGAGCTGGTCGGCGATCCCCATCTGCTTGAAGAGCTGGGCGACGTAGATGCCGCTCGAGCCGCCGGAGGCCGGGTCGATGTAGGCCACGGCGCGCGCCGCCAGCAGGGCCTTCTTGAAGCCGTCGGGCTCGGAAATGTCGGGCACGGGCGCGCCCTGCTTGATGGCCATGCCCACGCCGGCGCGGGCCAGTTCCTTGGCGCTGCTCTCGTCGATGCGGTTGCCCAGGAACTGGGCCATCGGGATCGGCGGCATGACCACCACGTCGAAATACTCGCCGGCGGCGACGCGCTTCTGCAGGGCGCCGGTCGTGCCGCTGTCGATCGTCACCTTGTGGCCGGTCTTCTTCTCGAAGTCGGCGACGATCTCGAGGGCGGCCGACTTGTAGGCGCCGGCGGTCAGCAGCTTGAGGTCGGCGGCCGAGGCACCGCCCGCGGCAAGGGCGAACAGAAGGACGAGCAGGACGCGCATGGTTTTCCTCAGGCTGGCGTGCCCATGACGTAGGGCTTCAGGGCAGCATACATCAGCGCGTGTGTCGGTGTCGGGACATTGTGCTTCCTGCCCAGCTCCACGACCTTGCCCGACAGCCAGGGCAGCTCGATGCGGTTGCCGCGCAGGAGATCGACCGCCATGGACGCCATCAGCTGCGGCGGGGCATTGCGGTTGAAATTGAAGGTCCGTTCGACGATGTCGGCGGGCAGGGTGACGCCCAGGGCGCGCCCGACCGCGGCCACTTCCGCGTAGGCAGCGCCGAACATCGCGCTGATGTCGGCATCGTCGCGCAGCTTGCCGACCGGCAGGCGCGTGAGCGCCATGACGCCGGCATTGGAGGCCAGCAGCACGAACTTGATCCAGAGGTCGGTCAGGATGGCTTCGCTCAGCACGCCGTCGATGCCGGCCTTCCTGCACATCTCGGCGAGGGCCACGGCGCGCGGGCTGCGGCTGCCGTCGGGTTCGCCGAATACCATGCGCATCACCGTGCCGGTCTGGCGGATCAGCCCCGGCTCGGCGATCGTCGCGCTGATGTTGGCGACGCCCGGCATCACGGCATGGGCGCCCAGGATCGGGATCAGCCGTTCGTGCGCATCGACGCCGTTCTGGAGGGTGATGACGGCGGTGTCGGGCCCAACCATCGGCTTGATCGCGACCCCGGCGCTCTCGACGTCCCACAGCTTCACGCAGAACAGCACGTAATCGACCGGCCCGACCTCGGCCGGATGTTCGGTGGCCTGCGTCGGCTGCAGATGGGTGTTGCCGCGCACGCTCTCGATCCTGAGGCCATCCTTCTTCATGGCCGCGAGATGTGCGCCGCGCGCGATGAAGGTGACGTCGGCGCCGGCCTGCGCGAGCGCCGCGCCATATCCGCCTCCGACGCCGCCGGCGCCGACAACCGCGATCCTCATCGAGCTCGTCTCCTATGCCGCGGTGATGCTGCCGACAAGCAGGCAGCCGACCCGGCCGCTGAGCCGTGTCGGCCCCGTGATGTCCAGCCGCAGCGCGTGGTCCGCTGCAAGCCGGCGCTCGTCGCCCTGCACCGCCAGGGTCGCCTCGCCGTGAGGACTGTAGGCAATGTGCGTGCCGGGCTGCAGGAGGAGCGTGCGATCCTCGTCGAGGACGGCGATGTCGATCTTCACTTGGGCGCGGGCGCCGATCAGGTTGACGACCTCCACCGGCCCGGCCTCGAGCCGGCTCGCGATCCTGGTCTCGCCGGTGAAGTGCACCGGCCGGAAGGGCTGGCGCACGTCGATCTCGCCCTCGGGCGTCTCCAGGACCAATCCGCTGCCGGAGACGAGGACCTGCACGCGATCGTACCCGGTATAGTCGGAGAAGGGTCCGGGCCGCACGATCGGGGTGCGGCCGAACCGCCAGACATCGCCCGAGAAGGCGATGTCCACGGTCGTGCCGCCGCCGTTCTTCCACGGCGTGCGGAGATAGTTGGCGGGGTCGAGCAGGGTGATCACGGTACGATACGCTCCTTGCGATAACGCGTCAGCAGGCGCTCGAACATGGCCTCGCTGTCCACCACCTCGTGGAAGCCATGCTGGCGGCTCTTGGTGACATCGGACATCACGTCCCAGTCCGAGCCGAAAACGTAGTCGGCAAATGGCCAGGCCACGAGCTGGCCGAAGTCGAACTTCTTCAGCCGATGCTTCTTCGTCATCTGCGACCACAGATCCGCCTTGTCGGCCATCTGCTGCGTCAGGTTGATGGTCTGCAGCTCCCCAACCTTCATGTCGAAGACCTGCGCAATGCGAGGCCAGACGTTGCGCCAGCGGAAATAGTCGCCGTTGGTAATGTTGTAGGCCTGGTTGGCGGCGCGCTTCTCGGTGGCGGCCCACAGCGCCGCGCTGGCGAAGTGCGAGGACTCCGTCACCTGGTAGATGGTGCCATAGGCACCGGGTTTGCCGGGAAAGCGCAGCGGCAGGCCGAGCTCCTTCGAGATCGCGGCATAGACGGCGATGGCCGGCAGGATGCTCATGGCCGTGCCGGGCGCGAAGCCGCATAGCGTTTGAGGTCTTAGTTCGGTCCAGCTCCACCGCTTGCCGCGCTGGAAGCCGGTCAGCCAGTCGATCTGGTCGAAGTAGAAATCGGGCGGCATGTGCCGCGGATCGGTCTCGCGCATCGGCGTCTTCAGGGGGCCGAGATGCGTGCCGTAGTACTTCGTGCCGGTGACCAGCACGACGCGCTGCAGCTTGCGCGACGCATCTGCGATGGCGGTGACCGAGTTCACCAGCATGTCGCGATTGGGCGCGATCACCGAGGCATAGCCCGCCGCGTTGCCGGTGCCGGGCTGGAAGGCGGCGTAGAAGACATGCGTGATGTCGCGCAGGCCCTTAAGTTTTGTGGCGACGTCGTCGAGATCGAGCAGGTCGACCGAGACGTGGCGATAGCGCCGCCCATCCTTCTCCGGCCGGCGCGACAGGCCGATGACCTGCCAGTCGCCCTCGGCCACCAGCCTCTCGACGATGTAACGGCCAATGACGCCGAGCGCACCGACCACCACGGCCTTCTTCTGCATGATTCTACCTCGTCGCGGCGACGGTGCCGTTGGCGATCAGCGTGTCGATCTCGGCCGCGGCGTAGCCGTGCTCTTCGAGGATCGCGCGGCTGTGCTGGCCGGGCACCGGCGCCTCGGCGCGCGCCGTGCCCGGTTCCGGCGGCAACATGCCGGGCAGCGCGGGAACCGGCACCTTCTGCGGGACGCCGGCCTGCTCGAGCCAGTGGATCAGGCCGGTTTCCTTGACGTGCGGCTGGTCGATGAAGTCGGCGTAGCTGTTCAAGCGCTCGTGCATCAGCTTGGCCTCGGTAAGCTTCTGGCTCCAGTGCGAGGATGGTTTCGCCTCGATCATCGGCCGGATGATGGCATAGAGCGCCGCTTCGTTGGCGAGACGCGCCGCTGGCGTGGCGAAGCGTTCCTCGTACGCCAAAGCGGGTACGTCCATCAGCCGGCAGAGGCTCTGCCAGTCGGTGTCCTTGATGGCGAGGATCGACATCCACGCGTCCACCGTTCTGAACACGCCACCGGGCACACCGCCCGGCTTCATCGTGCCGCCTTCGAGATGGCAGGCCATGAGGCGGATCGACTGAAGCGCGGTCGCCGACTGCATCAGGCTCACGTCGATGTAGCGGCCTTTCGTCTCGTCGCGGCGGGCATAGAGTGCCGCGCTCACGGCCTGGAAGGCATAGAGTGCGGTCGACATGTCGACCACGATCACCGGCACGCGATGGGGAATCCCGTCCTCGCCGCGATTCTCCGCCATCATGCCGGTATAGGCCTGCAGCACCGGGTCCATCGCCGGCCGTTCGGCCAGCGGTCCGGTCTGGCCGAAGCCCGAGATCGACACATAGAGCAGGCGCGGGACGCGGGCCGACACGGTTTCGTAGTCGAAGCCCAGCCGCTTGATGACGCCCGGCCGGAAGCCTTCGAGGAAGATGTCGGCGTCCTTCAGCAGGCGCCACACGACGTCCTTGCCGGCCTTGCTCTTGAGGTCGACCGAGAGGCTGCGCTTGCCCATGTTGCCGATGATCGAGAAAGCGCTGTGACTCTCGTAGTGGACACCGAGCGTGCGCGCCCAGTCGCCCTCGCCGATACCCTCGACCTTGATCACCTCGGCGCCGTGCTGGGCCAGCAGCATGGCGCAATAGGGGCCGGCAATGCCCTGGCTCAGGTCGACGACCTTGAGGCCGGCGAAGGGCGCGTCGTAGCTCATGCGAGCTTGACCAGCATCTTGCCGAAGTTCTCGCCGCGCAGGAGCCCGATGAAGGCGCGAGGTGCCTTGTCGATGCCCTCGACGATGTCCTCGCGGTACTTGAGCTTGCCGTCGCGGATCCATTCGCCCATCTGGCGCATCGCAGGACCATAGTGCTGCGCGAAGTCGGTGACGATGAAGCCGCGCGCCGTCACGCGCTTGCCGACGAAGGTGCCGAGCAGGCGCGGTCCCATCGAGGCGCCGGTGGCGTTGTATTGCGAGATCGAGCCGCACAGCGCGACCCTGCCGAAGAAGTTGATGTTGCGCAGGACGGCATCGGTGATCTCGCCGCCGACATTGTCGAAGTAGATGTCGGGCCCGTTGGGGCAGGCGGCGCGCAACGCGGCGTCGAGATCCTTCTCCGCCTTGTAGTCGATGCAGGCATCGAAGCCGAGTTCGTCCTTCACGAAGGCGCACTTCTTCGCGCCGCCGGCGATGCCGACGACCCGGCAGCCCATGATCCTGGCGATCTGGCCCACCACCTGGCCCACGGCGCCGGAGGCCGCCGACACGACGACCGTCTCGCCGGGCTTGGGCTGGCCGACATGCAGCAGGCCGAAATAGGCCGTCATGCCCGGCATGCCCAGCACGCCGTTGGCGGTCGAGATCGGCGCCAGCGAGGGATCGACCTTGCGCAGGGCCGGCCCGCCGCCGATCGCATATTCCTGCCAGCCGAGACGATCCTCGACGATGTCGCCCACCTTGAAGTCGGGATGCTGCGAGGCCACGACCTCGCCCACCGTGCCGCCAGTCATGACCTCGCCGAGGCCGACGGGCGAGGCGTAGGAGGCGGCGTCGCGCATGCGGCCGCGCTGGTAGGGATCGAGCGAGAGGTAGTGGACCTTCACCAGAACCTCGCCATGGCGCGGCTCGGGCACTGGCACTTCCTCGACGCGGAAATCTGATTCGGCGGGCTCGCCGGGCGGCCGACGGACGAGGACGACGCGGCGGTGCGTTTTGGGGATGGTCATGAGCGGTTGCCTCCGATTTGCTTTGGGGCCCACCATAGCGCGGGATTTGCAGGAGCTGCCATGCCGACGATCCGCCGTCTTTCGTTCATCGGACTCGAATATGCCTTCGCACCGGAGAAGGCCTACGGCATGTCGCGGGGCGGTGGCTTCCGCCGCCAGGGCGGGCTCGTCGAGGTCGAGACCGACCAGGGCGTGACCGGAATCGGCGAGGCCTTCGGCAATCCGCTGGTGACGCGGGAATATTTCCGCATGCTCGAGCCGATGTTCGTCGGCCGGAGTATTTTCGACTTCGACCATGTCGAGGCGAAGGTGCGCAACGCGATCTATCACCTGGGCGTCGGCAACCAGCTCACCGCCTGCCTCGCCGGCATCAACGTCGCGCTGTGGGATGCAATGGCCCGCGGGTTCGGCGTGCGGGTCTGCGACCTGATCGGCGGCTGCGGCGCGACACGTTTCCCGGCCTATGCCTCGACCGGCTTCTTCTCCGACGATCCCGACCGCCAGCTCGAGCATATGATGGCGGAGGCAGCGGCCCATCCGTATGCCGGCGCCAAGATCAAGATCGGCCGCGGCGTCCGGAGCGACGTCGAGAGGGTGAAGCTCGCCCGCGAGGCGCTGGGCCCCGACAAACTGCTGCTGGTCGACATCAACGGCGCCTACACGGCCGACGTGGCGCTGGAATGCGCGCGCGCCATCGAGCCGTTCGGCATCCACTGGATCGAGGAGCCGCTGCCGCCGGGCGACTTCCGCGGCTATGCCGAACTCAGGGCGCGTTCTCCCATCGCCCTGGCGGCGGGCGAGGCGCATCATACGGTGCGCGACTTCCGGGCCCTGATCGACGGGCGCTGCATCGACATCGTCCAGCCTTCGATCCCCGGCGTCGGCGGCATCACCGAGGCCAAGCGCATCGTCGCTCTGGCCCATGCGCAGAACCTTAGGGTTGCGCCGCATGTCTGGGGCGGCGCGGTGGGCCTCGCGACGGCCTGCCATTTCCTCGCGGCGCTGCCGGCGACGCCTCACACCGACCATCCGCCGCATCCCGCGATGCTGGAATACGACATGAGCGACAACGAGTTGCGCACCAAGCTGCTCAAGGCGTCGCTCAAGCTCGACGCCGGCCACATCCTGTTGCCCGAGGGGCCGGGCCTCGGCATCGAGCTCGATCGGGATGCGGTCGAACGCTACCGGGTGTGTTGATGCCGCCCGTCAAAGTCGATCCGGAGAAGGTTCGCGAGTTTGCGACGGAAGCCAGCTTCTACCGGTGGCTGGGCAAGCATCACGACACGGAAAGCGAAGTCTGGATCAAGATTCATAAAGTAGGGTCGGGCCTCACATCGATTACCCCGAAAGAGGCGATCGACGTCATCCTGTGCTGGGGCTGGATCGACGGCATCCGCAAGGGCTTCGACGACAGGAGCTTCCTGCAACGCTACACGCCGCGCGGCGCCAAGAGTGTCTGGAGCCAGATCAACGTCGACAACGTCGCCCGGCTGATCGAGGAAGGCCGCATGACCGCGCACGGGCTGAAGCAGGTCGAGGCGGCGAAGGCAGACGGACGATGGGCGCGCGCCTACCGCGTCAAGGACTCGAAGATCCCGGACGATCTCCAGGCCGCCATCGATGCCGAGCCCGAGGCAAAAGCCATGCTGGCGAAGCTCAGTGCGCAGAACCGCTTCGCGCTGGTCTTCCGCATCGAGAATTTGAAGACCGAGGCAGGCCGCAAGAAGAAGATCGAGGCCTTCGTCGAGATGCTGAAGCGGGGCGAGACCCTCTATCCGCAGGGCAGAAAATAGCTTCGGTTTGCTGGCCGCGTTGCGGCATGCCAAGATTTGCACTCAACTACGGGCAGCACCGGGGGAAACAAGAATGATCAAGGCCACGCGTCGAAAGATTGCGGCAGTCGCCGCTCTGGCGGTCCTCGGCTTCACTGCAAGTGCAGCCGCGCAGCAGGTCGTCAAGATCGGCGCGGTCTATCCGCTGAGCGGCAACTCCGCGAGCACCGGCAACTACGCCAAGCTCGCGTTCGAGATGGGCGCCGACATCATCAACAACGGCAATGCCGAGCTCGCCAAGGTCATGCCCCTCGCCAAGGGCGGCGGCCTGCCGGGCCTCAAGGGCGCCAAGATCCAGATGGTGATCGCCGACAACCAGGGTACGCCCGCGGCCGGCCAGAACCAGACCTTGCGCCTCATCACCGAGGAAAAGGTCGCGGCGGTCATCTGCTGCTATCAGTCTGGTATCACACTGACCGCGAGCGCCGTCGCCGAGCGCTACGGCGTGCCGTTCCTGAACGCCGAGTCGGTCGCCGCCAATCTGACGGAGCGCGGCTTCAAGTGGTTCTTCCGCACCACGCCGGTCGCCGCCGACTTCGCCAACGCCTATTCGGTATTCCTCAAGGAGCAGAAGGCCGCCGGCCAGAAGGTGAATTCGATCGCGATCGTCCATGAGAACACCGAGTACGGAAACTCGGTGTCCAGCGTCATCGCCGACACGTTTGCCAAGAACGGCCTCAACGTCACGCAGAAGGTCGCCTATTCGGCGAACTCGACCGACGTGCAGCCGCAGGTGCTGCAACTCAAGGAGAAGAACCCCGACGTGGTGATCTTCATCTCCTACACGTCCGACGCGATCCTCTATGCCAAGACGATGAAGGAAGTGAACTGGAAGCCGGCGATCCTCATTGCCGACGATGGCGGCTTCAACGATCCGGCCTTCGTGAAGGCGATGGGCTCGGTCACCGAAGGGCTGATCAGCCGCTCGGTCTTCGCCTCGGGCAAGCCGGGCAGCGTCGCGGCCATCCTCGACGATCTCTACAAGAAGAAGACGGGCGGCGACGGGCTCGACGACGTGTCGGCGCGCGTGCTGCAGGCTTTCTTCGTGATGGCCGAGGCGATCAACAAGGCCGGCTCCACCGACCCGGCGAAGATCCGCGACGCGCTGAAGGCCGTCGAGATGAAGCCCGAGCAACTCGTCGCGGGCTATGATGGCGTCAAGTTCGACGACAAGGGCCAGAACATCCAAGCCTCGACCCTGATCACGCAGATGCGCAACGGCAACTACGTCTCGGTCTGGCCGAAGGCGCGCGCGACCAGCGAACTGATCCTGCCCTACAAGGGCTGGTAGGTCGCGGCGGCGGCGGGAGACGTCCCGCGATGTCGATGACCCTGGTGCAGGTCGTGGTGAGCGGCCTGCTGCTGGGCGCTCTCTATGCGCTCTTCTCGTCCGGCCTCACGCTGATCTGGGGCATGATGAACGTCGTGAACTTCGCGCACGGCGACTTCGTCATGCTGGGCATGTACACGGCCGTGATGGTCTGGACGGCGCTGGGCGGCGGGCCCTGGGCGTCCGTCCCCGCGGCGGCCATGCTGATCGGCACGCTGGGCATCGCCAGTTATTTTCTGCTGGTCCGCCACATCATGCGCGGGCCGATGCTGGCGCAGATCCTGGGCACGTTCGGCCTGGCGCTGTTCCTGCGCTACGGCGCGCTGTGGGCGTTCGGCGCCAACTTCAAGACGCTGCCCGATGACCTGGTCGGTCACTCGTTCATCCTGGCGGGCATCCGCTTCGAGGGAGCGCGCGTGCTCGCAGGCGCGGTCGGCCTCATCGTCACGCTGCTGCTGCACCTGCTGCTGACCCGTACCTCGATCGGCAGCCGCATGCTTGCGGTGTCGGAGGATGCGACGGCGGCGCAGCTCATGGGTATCCGTCCCCAGCGCATGCAGGCGCTGGCCTGGGGCATGGCGGGCGCTGCGACCGGTATCGCCGGCGCGCTGATCGCCACGTTCTTCTACACCTCGCCCACGGTCGGCGAGACCCTGGCCATCGTGGCCTTCGTCACCGTGGCCCTGGGCGGCTTCGGCAGCGTGCTGGGCGCGCTGGTCGCGGGGCTGCTGATCGGCGTCGTCGAATCGCTGTCGGCCTACCTGATCGGGCCGGTCTACAAGGACGTCATCGTGTACATCCTCTTCGTGCTGGTCCTGTGGTTCCGGCCGCAGGGCCTGATGGGCAAGACATGACGCCGCGTCGCCTGATCCAGATTGCGCTGGTCGTGCTGGTGCTCGCCTATCCGCTGCTGGCCAGCGGCTCACCCGTGTGGGGTCGTCTCGGGGCGCTGGTGCTGCTGGCCGCCATCGGCGCCTCGGCCTGGAACATCGTCGGCGGCTATGCCGGCCAGGTTTCGGTCGGCCATTCGGTGTTCTTCGGCATCGGCGCCTACTCGGCGGTGGTGGCCTACATTCACCTCGGCCTGCCGCCGATCGCCGGCGCGCCGCTCGGCATGGCGTTGAGCGTCGCCGTCGCCGCCGTCATCGGCGTGCCGACGCTGAAACTCTCGGGTCACTATTTCAGCATGGCCACCATCGCGGTGGCCGAGCTGGTGCGCGTGCTGAGCTCGACCTCGGAGTTCCTGGGCGGAGCGCAGGGGCTGGGTGGGCCGCCGATCCCGCGCAGCGTCTTCGATCTCTCCTTCATCTCGGCAACGCCCTACTACTACATCTTCCTCGCCGTGCTGGCGGGCCTGCTCTGGCTTACGCACGCGATCGAGCGAGGCCGCATGGGCTTCTACCTGCGCGCCATCAAGGACAGCGAACGCGCCGCCCGGTCGCTCGGCGTCGCGGCCGGCCGCTACAAGCTCTATGCCTACATGCTGAGTGCCGCCTTCACGGCGCTGGCGGGGTCGCTCTATCTCACCATGTTCGGCTTCGTCGATCCCGAGTCGGGCTTCGGCATCCTGATCTCGGTCAAGATGCTGGTCATGGCGGCGCTGGGCGGCGCGGGCCAGCTCTTCGGGCCGCTGGTCGGCGCCCTGATCCTGGTGCCGTTGGAGGAGCTGTCGAACAGCTATCTCGGCGGCCAGGGCGCGGGCATCACCTTCGTGGTCTATGGCGCGATCATCGTGATCATCGCGCGGTTCCTGCCGAGCGGCCTGCTGTCGCTGTTCAAGCCGCGCCGTGCCGCCGCACCACCGCCTTCGAAAGTCGTGGACGGCCATGCTGATTGAGGCGCGCGGTGTCACCAAGGCGTTCGGCGCCTTCAAGGCGGTCGACAATGCGTCGGTGAGCGTCGAGGACGGCGATATCCTCGGCCTGATCGGCCCGAACGGCGCGGGAAAGTCGACCTTCTTCAACTGCCTGACGGGGGACTTG
Organism: Reyranella sp.; assembly: GCF_965249915.1. Taxonomy (GTDB): domain Bacteria; phylum Pseudomonadota; class Alphaproteobacteria; order Reyranellales; family Reyranellaceae; genus Reyranella. The sequence goes on along the minus strand of NZ_OZ252257.1, from coordinate 4,242,782 downwards.
GCCACAACGGCGGGCAGCGTTCATTTCGCCGGCGTCGACGTGACGCGCGATCCACCCGAAGCGCGCGCGCGGCTGGGCCTCGCGCGCAGCTTCCAGGTGCCGCTCACCTTCGAATCGATGTCGGTGCTCGAGAACACGATGATCGGCGCCATGCTGCGCCATCCGAAGGCCGCCGATGCGCGCGCCAAGGCGCTCGACGTGCTGGAGAAGGTGGGCCTGGCGCGGCTGGCCGACCAGCCGGCGCGCAGTCTCGGCACGCCCGGCCGCAAGCGGCTCGAGATCGCGCGCGCTCTGGCGTCGGAGCCCAAGGCGCTACTGCTCGACGAGGCGATGGCCGGCCTCACGCCCACCGAGGTCCGCGAGGCGATCGACCTGGTACGGCGCATCCATGACGGCGGCATCACCATCGTGATCGTCGAGCACATCATGGAGGTGATCGTGTCGCTGACGCGCCGTGTCGTGGTGTTCCACCAGGGCCGCGAGATCGCCCGCGGCACGCCGCGCGAGGTGACGACCGATCCCGTGGTGATCGAGGCCTATCTCGGCCGCCGCAAGGTGAGGCACACGTGAGCCCGCCGCTTCTCAAAATCAGCCACCTCGAAGTGCGCTACGGCGACCTGATCGGCGTCGCCGACGTCTCGCTGGAAGTGCCCAAGGGGGCGGTGGTGGCGCTGCTGGGATCCAACGGTGCCGGCAAGACCACGGTGCTCAACGCCGTCGCCGGCATCGCCACGGCTTCCGGCGGCACCGTCGAATTCAAGGGCGAGAACATCGCGGGCCAGCCGGCCTACGCGATCGTGCGCAAGGGCCTGGCCTTGTCGCCCGAAGGCTGGCGGCTGTTCGCGCAGCAGAGCGTCGAGAACAACCTGTTGCTGGGCGCCACGCCGCTCGCCGACCGCGCCCGCATCCCGCGCCTGCTCGATCGCGCCTACACGGTCTTTCCGAGGCTGGCCGAGCGGCGCCTGCAGCGCGCCGGCACCATGTCCGGCGGCGAGCGCCAGATGCTGGCGGTCGCCCGGGCCCTGATGAGCGAGCCGGAACTGCTGTTGCTCGACGAGCCCAGCCTCGGTCTCGCGCCCGCCATCGTCGACGTCATGTACGACAGCTTTTCGGCTCTTCACAAAGACGGCCAGACCATCCTGCTCGCCGAGCAGTCGGTCGATCTCGCGCTTGAAACAGCCGACTACGCCTATGTGCTGCAGGTCGGCCGCACGGTCCTGAAGGGCCCTGCCAAGGAGATGCTCGACAATCCCGACGTCCAGCGCATCTATCTCGGCGTCGAGTAGCGTCTTAGCCGATCCATTCCTAACCTCATCCTGAGGAGCCGTGCGTAGCGCGGCGTCTCGAAGGATGGGCACGAGCACCACGTCTGTTGCCCATCCTTCGAGACGGCCCTTCGGGCCTCCTCAGGATGAGGTGGTGCGGTTCAGCTCGGGCAGATGCTCTAACGCAACGTCGGATCGAGCCGGTCGCGCAGCCAGTCGCCCAGCAGGCTGATCGAGAGCGTCGTGATAACGATGGTCGCGGCCGGGGCCAGCATGATCCAGGGCGCGTGGCTGATATATTCGCGGCCGTAGCCCACCATGTTGCCCAGCGACGCGAGCGGCGGCTGGACGCCGAGACCCAGGAACGACAGGCCGCTCTCCAGCAGGATGATCTCGGGAAAGGTGAGCGTCATCGACACGATCAGGGTCGAGGCGATGTTGGGCAGGATGTGCAGGCCGTAGATGCGGGCGGGGCTCGCGCCGAGCTGGCGGATCGCTGCGGCATAGCCCTGCTCGTTGGCCGCGAGGGTGAGGCCGCGCGCGATGCGGGCGTAGCGTTCCCAGGAATGAAAGCCCATCAGCGCGATGAACAGCGGCAGGCTGTTGCCGAGGAAGGCCAGCACCGACAGCGCGATGATCATGAAGGGCATGCTGGCCTGGAAGTCGATGGCCATCAGCACGACCTGCTCGACCCACTTGCGGAAGTGGGCGGCGAGAAAGCCCAGCGCCGTGCCGAGCGTCGCCGCGATGATCGTGCCGAAGAAGGCGATCAGCAGGCTCATGCGGATCGACATGATGAGTCGCGAGAGCACGTCGCGGCCGAGCTCGTCGGTGCCTAGGAGATGGGCCCAGGTGCCGCCCATCAGGACCGGCGGCGCCAGCCGCGCCTTGAGATCGAGGGCGGTGATGGAATAGGGGACCAGAAAGTCCGCGCCCAGCGCCGTCACGATCATCAGCGCCAGCCAGGCGAGCGCCAGGGTGACGCCGAGCGGCAGGGCGAAGGGGCGACGCGGGAGGGCGGGAGCGGGGGCGCGTTCGGCGATGGCCATGCGGCTGCTCCTAGTGCGCCGCGGCCGTGCCGCGCACGCGCGGATCGAGCCAGCCATAGGCGAGGTCGACGGTGAGGTTGGCCATGACCATCCACGCCGCGATCACCATCAGGATGGCCTGCACGACCGCGAGGTCGCGATTGGCTACGGCCGAGACCAGCAGCCGGCCGACGCCCGGCCAGGAGAAGACGCTTTCGACGACGACGGCGCCGGCCACCAGGCTGCCGACCATGAAGCCGATGATGGTGACGGTCGGAATGGCGGCGTTGGGCAGCGCATGGCGCGTCACGACGGCGTGCCAGGTCACGCCCTTGGCCGAGGCGGCGCGGATATAGGGCTGGCCCAGCACTTCCAGCATGGCCGAGCGCGTGAAGCGCGCCATGATCGCCGCGCCGCCGGTGCCCAGCGTGATGATCGGCAGGATGGCGGAGGAAAGCCCGCTGTTGCCGCTGGCCGGCAGCCAGCCGAGCTGGACCGCGAACACCAGGACCAGCAGCAGCGCCAGCACGAAGCTCGGCATGGTGAAGCCCGCGACCGAGGCCGCCATGGTCAGCCGGTCGGCCATCGAGTTGCGATGCAGGGCGGCATAGATGCCGGCGGGAATCCCGAGGCCGATCTTGAGCGCCAGCGCCGGCATGGTGATGGCGAGGGTCGCCGGCACGCGTTCCATCACGAGGTCGATGGCGGGCCGCCCGTCGCGCATCGACTTGCCGAAATCGCCGGTGAGGGCATGGCCGATATAGGACAGATACTGGTCCCAGATCGGCTGGTTGAGGCCCCAGGATTCGCGGAAGGCCGCGATCGCCTCGGGCGGGGCGTCGACCGACATGATCAGCAGCGCCGGATCGCCCGACAGCCGCAGCACCACGAAGGCGAAGGTCATCACGAACAGGATGGTGAGGGCCGCGCGCAGCAGGCGCGAGGTGGCGAACATCAGCATCAGGCGGCGACCTGCAGGGCGGGCTCGTGGACGCGGTGGCAGGCGACCAGACGGCCGCCGGTCGACGGCTGCAGGGTCGGCGCCTCGGCGCGGCACTGCGCGGTGGCGAAGGGGCAGCGGGTGTGGAAGGCGCAGCCGGATGGCACGTTCACGGGGTTGGGCGGATCGCCCTGCAGCAGCAGGCGCTCACGTTTCGGTCCGCCCCCGAAATCGACGGTCGGGATCGCGGCGACCAGGGCGCGCGTGTAGGGATGGGCCGGTGCGGCGAACAGGCTCTCGGCTTCGCCCTGCTCGACGATGCGGCCGAGATACATGACGGCGACGTCGTGGCTGACCTGGCGCACGACCTTGAGATCGTGGCTGATGAACAGATAGGCGATGCCCAGCCGGTCCTGCAGGTCGAGCAGGAGGTTCACGACCTGGGCCTGGATGGAGACGTCGAGCGCCGAGATCGGCTCGTCGCAGACCAGCAGGTCGGGCTTGGTCATCAGGGCGCGGGCCAGCACCACGCGCTGGCGCTGGCCGCCGGACAGTTCGTGCGGATAGCGTTCGTACTGGTGCCGCTGCAGGCCGACCGATTCCATCGCCGCCTGCGCGCGATCGCGGCGCTCCGCGGCGGTCGTCCGTTCATGGATGACCAGCGGCTCCTCGATCTGCGTGCCGATCGGCAGGCGGCGGTCGAGCGCGCCCAGCGGATCCTGGTAGACCATCTGGATGTGCCGGCGCAGGCCGCGCCAGGCCGGCGTGCCGACGGCCGGCAGCTTCTGTCCGCGATAGTGGACGGTGCCGGAAGTCGGCGGGACCAGCCCCAGCACCAGCTTGCCGGTCGTCGACTTGCCGCAACCCGATTCGCCCACGAGACCGAGGGTGCGGCCCGGATGGACGGCGAGAGACACGCCGTCGACGGCACGAAGCACGGCCTTGGGCCCGAACAGACCCTGGCCGCTGCGGACCTGATAGTGGCGGCGCAGATCGGTGGCTTCGAGCAGGGCACTCATTCGGCGGCCTGCGGCTGGATCCACGCGGAGACGCCGGTCTCGGTACGGCGATGGCAGGCCGTGAGGTGGCGGAAGCCGACGAGGCGCGAGGGCGGCGGCACCGTCGCGCATCGCGCCTCGGCGACGGGGCAGCGCGGCGCGAAGCGGCAGCCGGCAGGCATGCTTCCCGGTTCCGGCACGGTGCCGGGAATCGCGGCCAGCCGGCGGCGCGGGCCGGTGAGGGTGGGCAGGGCGGCCAGCAGGCCCTGCGTGTAGGGATGCCGCGCCGCACCGAACAGATCGGCGCCGGGCGCTTCCTCGACGAGACGGCCGGCATACATCACCGCCACCCGGTCGACATTCTCGGCGACCACCCCGAGATCGTGGCTGATCAGCACCAGCGCCATGCCGGTGTCGCGCCGGATGCTGCCCAGGAGGGCCAGGATCTGCGCCTGGATGGTGGCATCGAGCGCCGTCGTGGGCTCGTCGGCGACCAGCAGGTCGGGCTCGCCGGCCAGCGCCATGGCGATCATGACCCTCTGGTTCAGGCCGCCGGACAGAAGATGCGGATAGTCGGAGAGGCGCCGGCGCGCGTCGGCGATGCCGACCTGGTCGAGCAGGCGCAGCGCCTCGGCCTCGGCGGCGCGGCCGCCCAGGCCGCGATGCAGGTCGAGCGCCTCGACGAGCTGCCGGCCGATGCGATGCACCGGGTTGAGGCAGCTCGACGGGTCCTGGAAGATCATGGCGATGCGCTTGCCGCGCACCTGCTCGAGGTCGCCGCGCGTGGCCCCGACCAGTTCCTTTCCGTCGAGACGGACCGACCCCGTCACGCGGGCCTTGGTCGGGAGCAGACCGAGCGCGGCCAGCCAGGTCACGCTCTTGCCCGAGCCCGATTCGCCCACGATACCCAGCGCCTCGCCGGGTGCGATCTCGAGGCTCACGCCATCGACGGCGCGCGAGTCCTGCGCGCCGCGAGCGAAATCGACCGTGAGGTCGCGTACCGCGACGAGGGGCGCCGTCATCGTGCCGCCCTCAGATCGAGAAGTTGTTGCTGCGGAACTCCATCGCGAAAGACGGCGAGGCCTTCCACTTGATGTCCCGGCGCTTGGCGGTGAAGGTCGCGTTCTGATGCAGCACCGTGTAGGCGGGGTCTTCGCGCTCGCAGATTTCGAGCATGCGCCTGAACATCGCCTTGCGCTTGCCCATGTCGGTCTCGATCTCCATTGCGGTGGAGAGCCGGTTCATCTCGTCGTTGGTCCATTCGCCGACCTGCTGCTGCTGGCCCTGCGGCCCGTGCTGGGCGACCAGCGAGGAGATCGGGTCGTTGAAGCCGGCGCTGTTGGACCAGTCGCGCACGGCGCGCGCGCCGTTCGCGTCGAAGACCTGCTGCCAGTTCTCCTTCATCTCGATCTGCACGTTGAGGCCGACGGTGCGCCACATCTCGACCAGAACCTGCGCGGTCGACACCTGGTTGGTGTAGTAGTTGTTGAGCAGCCGGTACGGGATCGGATCGCCCTTGTAGTTGGCTTCCTTCAGCAGCGCCTTGGCCTTGGCGAGATCGTAGGCCGGGACCGTCCAGTTCTCGACGAACATCGGGCCATAGAATTCCCATTGCAGGCCCGGCGGCACGCGGGTGCGGCCCGACCACAGCGCGTCGACGATGGCCTGCCGGTCGATCGCGTGGGTGAAGGCCTGACGGATGCGCGGGTCGGTGAGGCGCGGATGGTTCTTGTCGAACACCGTGATGCGATGATTGACGATGGTGCTGCCCAGCACCTCGAATTTCGGGTTCTTCTCGATGCCCGGGATCTGGTCGGGCGGCACGTCGCAGATGAAGTCGAACTGGCCGGCCAGCAGGCCGTTGATGCGGGTCGCGACCTCGGGCACCACCATGATGCGCACGCTCTTCAGCGGCGGGCGGCCGCCCCAGTAGTCGTCATGCGCGTCCAGGGTCAGCGACTGGTCAGGCACGAACTCGCGCACCTTGTAGGGGCCGGTGGCGACCGGAGCGCGCGCCCAGTCGAGCCAGCTCTTGGCCTCGTCGTAGGCGCGGCGCGAGACGATGTCGCTGCCGAGGCGCCCGATGCGGCCCTCCATGGTCACGTCGGGCGTACGGTTGACGAAGCGCACCGTGTACTTGTCGACGGCCTCGACCTTTTCCAGGGCCGGGAACAGGCGCTTGGCCACCGCGGGGACTTCCGGCGGCAGGTTCTTGCCCTGCACCGCATCGCGGATGAGGACCGAGGTGAACAGCGTCTTGTTCGAGGTGATGTCGTAGTCCGGGCCGAACATGCGGTCGCGGCTGAAGGTGAAGACCACGTCGTCGGCGGTCATCTCGTCGCCGTTGTGGAACTTCACGCCCTTGCGCAGGGTGAATTCGACGGTGCGGTCGTCGATGCGCTTCCAGCTCTCGGCGAGGCCCGGCACTTCCTCCAGTTTGGCGAGCAGGTCCTGCATGATCAGGCGCTCGAACATGAAGGAGAAGACGCGCTGGCCGACATTGGACTGCTCGCGCAGCGGCTCCAGCGCGGCGCTGTTGGCGATCTGCTGCACCGCGATGGTGATGGCGGGCCGGCGGTCGGCCTGCCCGAGGGCGATACGCGGCAGGCCGAAGCTGGTGGCGGCGAGGCCGGATGCGGCGATCAGAGCGCGACGGCGCAGAATCATGGTGTGAACCCCCTGGGCAACGAGGGCGGCACGCTAGGGCGCTTTCGTGAACGCGAGGTTTCGGTTCGGTGACGCTTCGCTTGTTGCAGTGCGGGGAATCGTTCGGCGATGCATCTCCGCTGCTATGTATGTGCGCGCACTAGGAGAGTTCTTGGAAGAGGCGTAGAATCATCTCGGCAACTCGGGGAGAGAACATGCCCATTACCAATCGCCTCTATGCAGAATTTCTGGGGACTGCTTGGCTTGTGCTGGGCGGTTGCGGCAGCGCCGTGCTCGCCGCCGGCTTTCCGCAACTCGGCATCGGCTTCGCAGGCGTGGCGCTCGCCTTCGGCCTCACCGTCCTGACGATGGTCTATGCCGTGGGCGGGGTGTCGGGCGGTCACTTCAACCCGGCGGTGACGGTCGGTCTGGCGGTGGCCGGTCGCTTTCCGTTCGGCGAGGTCGTTCACTATGTGGTTGCCCAGGTGGTGGGCGGCATCGCGGGCGCCGCCATCCTCTATGTCATTGCGACCGGCAAGGCCGGGGCCGAGATCGGCAGCTTTGCCACCAACGGCTATGGCGATCATTCGCCTGGCAAGTACGGGCTGGTCTCCGCGCTGGTCATCGAAGTCGTCATGACCTTCGGCTTCGTGACCATCATCCTCGGCGCGACGGACAAGCGCGTCAGCCCGGCGGTGGCGGGCCTCGCGATCGGCCTTGCGCTCACGCTCATTCACCTCGTGACCATTCCGGTGACCAATACGGCAGTGAACCCCGCGCGCAGCACGGCACCGGCGCTGTTCGTGGGCGGCGCGGCCCTGTCGCAACTCTGGCTGTTCTGGGTGGCGCCGCTGCTGGGAGGCGCGATCGCGGGCGCTGCCTACGGGTTGCTGCGCAGCAAGGACTGACGGGGCCGTCCGGTCGCTGTAGAGTGGGAAACAAGCCCAAGACCAATGAAGGACGATCCCCCATGTTCATCAAGAGACTCGCCCCGCTCGTCCTGGTCGGACTTCTGCCGCTGGCGGCCGCCGCCCAGCAAAATGTCGAGCTGAAGTTCCGCTTCAAGGAGAATCCCAACAGCATCTCGGGCTGCATCCAGCTCGATCCCTCCTTCACCCGCGAACACACCTTCACGATCGCCAACGGTCAGGTCGAACTCAAGTCGGCCGGCGGCATCGACGTGAAAATGAAACCGATCCGCGCGAACGTCTATGAAGGCCGCTTCGATCTCGGCCGCATGAACATCATCTACACCGCCGATCTCGGCGCCACCCCGCCCACCCTGGTCGCGCAGAGCCAGGATGGCGGCTGCAAGTGGAATGCGGTGAAGGCCTGACGCTTGCGGCTTTCGCGTTGTTCTAGGGGTTGAATCCGGTGCGCCGGTCCATTCCGTTCAGCGTCACCATCCTGACGCTGATGGCGCTGGTCGTGGTGCCGCTGACCAGCGTGCTGCTGTGGCTCGGCTGGCGTTCCGTCGATCTGCTCGAACAGCGCAGCGCCGACCAGAAGGTCTCGCATCTCGAATCGGCGGTGGAAGACTTCCTCACGGATGGCCTGCATGTGGTGATTTCGGTCGGCCAGGCCCTGGCCTACGGTCCGAGTTTCAACGCCACGGAAAATCCGGTCGTCGACGAGGAGCGGCGGCACCAGCTCATCGCCATGCTGGAGCGTCACCCGGCAGTGCAATCGGCGTATGTCGGTTACGCCGACGCCAGCTTCATCTATGCCGGGCGTCCGGAAACCTTCACGATCGAGCAACGCATCGAACTGGATGCGCCGGATGGCGAATCGATCATCGTGCGGGTGATCGAGGCGGGCGAGCCTCCGCGCAAGGAAACCTACTGGTTCTATCTGCCGGACGGCAGTCACGGCCCCGCCCGGACCGCCACGACGACCTTCGATCCCCGTACCCGGCCCTGGTACGTCCAGGCGATGAAGGCGAAGCAGGCGATTCTCACCGAGCCGTATCGCTTCGTTCAGACGCCGGACGCCGGCATCTCCGCCGCCATTCCGCTGCGCACCGATATCGGCGTCATGGGCTTCGATTTCACGCTCCGGACGCTCTCGGAGCTGCTCACCGCCTACAAGATCACCGAGAACTCGGTGATCGTGGTGGGCCATTCCGGCGGCGCGGTCGAGATCGAGTCGGAGCCGTGCGCGCCGGCGCTGCCCGGATGCCTGCCGTCCGACGCGGCCGTGCGGCAGATCCTGCACAAGGCCGTCGAGGAGGCGGTCGCCACCGATGCCAAGATCGATCGCCAGGTCGAGGCCGGAGGCCACACGTATCGCGTGATCGTTCATCGCATGCCGCCGTTGCTGGGGCAGCGCTTCGTGATCGGAGCGGCGGTGCCGGTCTTGGAGCTGACGGCCGAGTCGCGCGTGCTTCTGCAACGCGCGGGCGCGGCCGCAGCCATCGCCGTGGCGCTCGCCGCGCTCGGGGCGCTGGCCGCCTCGCTCATCCTCTCGCGCTCGATCGCGCGCATCGCTCTCAAGACGGAAAGCATCCGCCGGCTCGATTTCTCCGACCAGCAGCCGGTGCGAAGCCGCATCACCGAGATCGTGCGCCTGTCCGACGCGGTCGAGAACATGCGCGAGGGGTTGGAAATCTTCGGGCGCTACGTGTCCAAGGACCTCGTGCAGCAGATCATGCGTTCGCCCGAGAGCAGCGGCGTCGGCGGCACGCGCCGCGAGATCACGGTGATGTTCACCGACATCGAAGGCTTCTCGCTGCTCACCGAGACGATGGAGCCCGAACTGCTGACCAGCCGCCTGTCGCGCTACTTCGAGGCGCTGGGCTCGGCGATCTCGGCCAACCGCGGCATGATCGACAAGTATATCGGCGACAGCATCATGGCGTTCTGGAACGCGCCGGAGACCGATCCCGAGCACATCGCCAATGCCTGTCGCGGCGCGCTGCAGGCCGCCGCCGCCGGCCGGGCCCTTTCTGAGAAGTGGCGCGAGCGCGGCCGACCGGGCTTCCGCACGCGCTTCGGCCTGCATACGGGGCCGGCCGTGGTCGGCAATGTCGGCGCTCGTGAACGCATCAACTACACGCTGGTCGGCCAGGTCGCGAACCAGGCCTCGCGCCTCGAAGGCATGAACAAGGTGTACGGCACCGAGATCCTGGCGAGCGGCGAGGTCGCCGAGCCGACTTCAAGCTTGTTCGTCTGGCGCCACATCGATCGTGTCATAGCCGTCGGCACGACCGAGCCGCACGATGTCTATGAACCCATGGGAGAGGCCACCGTCCGGGCCGAGCACGCGGCGTTCCTCGTCGCTTGGGATCGCGCCCGCGCCGCCTATGTCGAGGGCCGCTTCGACGACGCGCTGGCCGGCTTCCAGGCCGCGGCGGCGATGCGTGAGGAGGACGCGCCGTGCCGCGTCTTCATCCGGCGGTGCGAGAGATTCCAGAAGGAGGGCGCGCCTGCTGCGTGGGACGGCACCTGGCACATGGACCAGAAGTAGCGCGTTCAGAACCGTGCCGAGAGCCGTCCGCTGAAGACGTGGACCGGGCCGCGCACCGCGTTGTAGGCGGGGTTGGCCAGCAGCTGATAGTCGGCAGTTGCCACGACGCCCTTTACGATCTGGAAGGCATAGTAGGTCTCGACGACCGCTTCGGAGGCATAGGTGAGGGCGCCGTCGCCCACCAGGACGCCGAGGCCGCCGGCGGCCAAGTAATTGCTGTGATCGGCCGAAATGGAGTTGAGGGCGCCCGCGATGCCGATCCTGTCGTCGGGCCGGCCCCAGCGCGTGCCCTTGATCGAGGCACCGAGCGAGATGCTGGTGTCGATGTCGGTGAAGGCCATGATCTCCGACGCGCCGTTGTTCCAGCTGAAACGGCCGAACAGGCCGATATCGTCGGTGATCTCCTGTTCGAGATTGAGGTAGAGCCCGTACTTGGTGCGGCCGCGCCGCGTCTGGTCGATCGTGTCGTTGGCGGTCAGGCCGGGCGTCTGCGCGGCAAGGGCGACGGCCTCGTTGTAGGAGCCTGAGAAGGCGCTGTTCATCCAGGTGCCGAGACGCACCGCGCCCGCCCGGTCGAACGGCCGGTAGCGCAGCTCCAGTTCGGCCACATAGCCGCCGCGGACGAACAGGGCCGTATCGAACGTGTTGGCGTTGGGCTCGTTGCCCACGAGGAAGTAACCGGCGCGCAGGCTCCAGCTCGGCTGGTTGAGTTCCGCGGCGAAGCCCCAGGTGAGGCCCAGGCGATCGGCGGGATAGTCGAAGGCGCCCGAGGCCCAGATCGACCAGTTGAGAAAGTCGATGCGCGGATCCTCGGCGTAGGTGTTGCCGTCGAACAGGTCCTTCACCGAAAACTTGCCGATCTGCAGCGTGACGCGCGAGACGTCGCGCTCGCCCGAAAGCTGGCCGTATTCGCTTTCCACCTTTTCGCGCTCGCCGCCCAGCCCGATCTCCTGCCGCAGGAACAGGCGCGAGGTGTTGTAGCGGGGGTAGGGGAAGTTCGACTTCTGCGCCTCGCCGTTGGGATAGCCGCCGGCGCCCGTCGTGTTGGCGACTCCGAAGCCCTGCAGCAGTTCGGGATTGTAGTAGAGCTCGCCCCCCTGCCAGAGCCGCACGCCGAGGAAGGCCGAGACCGTCCAGGTCTCGCGGCTCTGTCCGTCCGCCGGCAGGCTGTTCGCGCCCGAATAGGCCGCCGCGATCGGTGGATAGCCCTGGAAAATGAAGGTCGTCTGGCCGTGGATTTCCCACGAGCCCGGCCCACGATCGGGCTTGTCGTCAGGATCCTTGTCGGCGGCGCCGAACTTGTAGTTCAGGCCGACCCTGACCCGGTGCAGGTCGTAGAGCGAATCGTAGCGTGACGGCGCGGCGAAGGTGAAGCCGTTCAGGGGCAGGCTGGTGTAGAGATGTTCCGCGCGCGCCGACCACTTCGAGTCCAATCGGTAGTCGACGCCGGCTCCCAGCACGTAGCCTGCGCGGACATTACCTGGCGTGGCGTCGTCGTTGCCCGTCGTGAGATCGATGCGCTCGGTGCGCGTGCTGGCCCAGGCGATGCCGCCGGTGACGAAGGGCGTCCACCGATCGAGCGCGTAGCCGACGCGGCCGCGCAGGGTCGCGAGATATTCGAGTTGCTGGTTGGCGGTGGCTGTCCCGGTCGCCCGGTACGACATGACCTGCCCGAGATCCTGCGCACCGGGGAAAGACATGTCGAGCTCGAGGCCGAGCATCAGCCGGGACGGAAAGTAGTGCTCGTAGCCCGCCTGCACGCCGCCGAACACGGTGCCGTAAGGTGTCGTGCCGCCGGCGGTCGCGCCGGGGATCGGATCGGCGAAGGTGGCGGTGGCATTGCCGAAGAGATAGCCGACATGGCCGCCGACATAGAATCCCGAGCGTGGTGCGTCGGGCTCGTCGCCTCGCGCGGGCGCAGTCGCGAGCAGGACTGCGGCGACCGCGGCGATGGCCGTTGCGGCCCGGCGGGTCCGTGTTTCGGAGGGTGATCGTCTCGTCGTCATGGGCGGCTCGGTATCACATGGGCAGCGTTACCGCCCTGTGACGATTTCAGAACCTGACGGTTACACCCAACGTAAAGAATTTGGTGTTCACGACATCGTAGGTGGTCCCCACGAGGAGGTCGAAATCGAACCTGGGATGGGCGGCCGGTGTGTAGCGAAGGCCCATCTGGTTGCCGATCACGCCGGGCTGGCGGCCGAAGGCTTCCATCATGAGCGTGACGTCCCAGCCGACGTCGACCTCGACCTGGCCGCCCCAGAAGAACGCGGTGGGATTGTCGCTGTCCAGGTAGCTCCATCCGCCGTTGACGTTGACCCTGAACTTTTCCGTGACGGGAATCGTCACGAGCCCGGTCAGGCCTGCCAGACCCAGCTCGCCGGTTCGCGTATTGACGGCGGCGTTGAGGCCCAGGCCGAAGCCCACGCCCTTCGATGCGGGCTGGAAATTGATCTTCATCTGCGGCCCGATCAGCGGTCCGGAGATCACCTGATCCCAGTAATGGGCGTAGGCCGCCCCGATCTCGAGCCACGGAATCTTCAGGGTGGTGCAGGCCGGTGCGACGTTGGCGTAGCCGTCGCCCGGCACGAATTCCGCTGCCCAGAGTTCGACGTGGCAGGTGCCGGGAGTCTCGACCTCGGAATCGTCGACGACATGGGCACCGCCGGCCGCCAGTGTCGGCCCGGCGGACACAGCGGCGGCGACCCAAAGCAGAGTGCCGATGAGAATGCAGTAGCTGTTATTTTTCACGCAGCGAGAAGTTCGCCCGGGACCGTTACACCCGCAAGTCGTTTCAGGTGCGCATCAATGTCCGCACATGCGTGGCGACGGATTCGGCAAGCGCCGCGAGATCGTAGCCCCCCTCCAGGACCGACACGAGCCGGCCCTGGGCATGGCGATCGGCGATGGCGAGCAGCTCCTCGGTCAGCCAGACGAAATCCTCGGTCTCGACGTCGAGCTGGGCCAGGGGATCGCGGCGATGGGCGTCGAAGCCCGCCGAGACGATGACGAGTTCGGGTGCGAAATTGTCGAGCGCCGGCAGGAGCCGGTCGGCCCAGGCGGCGCGGAATTCGGGGCTGCCGGTCCCGGCGGACAGGGGCACGTTCACGACATTGCCGTCGATGCCGCGTTCGCGCGGCGAGCCTGTGCCGGGATAGAGCGGATACTGATGCGTCGAGGCATAGAACAGGTCGGGATCGGTCTCGACCACGGCCTGCGTGCCCTGGCCGTGATGGACGTCGAAGTCGATCAGGGCGATGCGCCGGACGCCATGGGCGGCCCGCGCATGCAGGGCGCCGATTGCGGCATTGCTGAACAGGCAGAAGCCGCCGGGCACGTCGGGCGTGGCGTGATGGCCGGGCGGGCGTACGGCCGCGAAGGCGGTGCGGGCCTGGCCGCCCAGCACGCCGTCGACGGCGGCCACGACGGCCCCGGCGGCATGGCGCGCGGCATTGGCGCTGCCGGTGCTCATCACGGTGTCGGCATCGACATGGACCAGTTCGCCGGGTGGCGGGCGGATGCCCAGGATAGCGTCGACATAGGAGAGCGGATGGACGCGCGTCAGCTGCTCGATGGTGGCGGCGGGGGCGATCAGCCGTGTGAGGCCGTCGAATTCCTCGTCCGCCAGGGCCGCCGTCACCGCCCGCAGCCGGTCGGGCCGCTCCGGATGATAGTCGCCGGTGTCGTGCTCGAGGAACGACGGGTGGCTGATCAGCAGCGTCATGCATCCCCCTCTAGCGCGCTTCGGCGATCTGCGACAGAGTCACCCGCAACCCATCGATCGCTGTGAGGTTGTTTTGTCAAAGTTGCATTGTCTGGTCGCCGCCGTCCTGGTCCTTTTCGCCGGGCAGGCCTCCGCCCAGGAAACCACCTTCCGGCTGAAGAATTCGATGGAGTATCCGATCGCCCAGCTCTCGGTTTCGCCGACCCAGCTCAACATGTGGGGGCCGAACTTCCTGCGGCCACCGGTCATCCGGCCGGGCGAGGCACGCGAAGTGTCCTATCGGGCGCCGACCGACTGGTGCATGGGCGATCTCAAGGTCACCTTCGCCGATGGCGGTCCGCCCGCCGTCTGGGGGTACCTGAACCTCTGCACCCTGCAGAACATCTCGCTCCACTACGACCGCATGAGCGGCATCACCACCGCGCGCTACGACGAGTAGGAAAATGGACGCCTTGCCGGGACTGCCGTTCGACAACAGCTATGCGAAGCTGCCGGAGCGGTTCTATGCCCGGCTGGCGCCGACGCCGGTGGCGGCACCGCGCCTCGTGAAGCTGAACGAGGCGCTCGCGCTGCAGCTCGGCCTGGAGCCTGCCGCGCTGGCCTCACCCGAGGGCGTGGAGATGCTGGCCGGCAACCGCGTCGCGCCGGGCTCGGAGCCGATCGCGCTGGCCTATGCCGGGCACCAGTTCGGCAACTTCGTGCCGCAGCTCGGCGACGGGCGCGCCATCCTGCTGGGCGAAGTCGTGGACCGCGACGGTCGGCGCCGCGACATCCAGCTCAAGGGTTCGGGCCCCACCCCCTTTTCGCGCAGCGGCGATGGCCGCGCCGCGGTCGGGCCTGTGCTGCGCGAATACATCGTGAGCGAGGCGATGGCCGCGCTCGGCATTCCCACGACGCGCTCGCTGGCCGCCGTCACCACGGGTGAGCCAATCTGGCGCGACGGCGAGCTGCCGGGCGCCGTGCTGACGCGCGTCGCCTCGAGCCACGTGCGTGTCGGCACCTTCCAGTTCTTCGCCGCGCGCGGCGATACCGAGGCGTTGCGCCTGCTCGCCGACCACGTGATTGCACGGCACTATCCAGAGGCGCGCGAGGCCGCCGCACCCTATCGCGCGCTGTTCGAAGGCGTCATCGGCCGCCAGGCTGCACTGGTGGCCAAGTGGCTGCTGGTCGGCTTCATCCACGGCGTGATGAACACCGACAATTGCTCGATTGCGGGCGAGACCATCGACTACGGTCCGTGCGCCTTCATGGACGCCTACAATCCCGAGACGGTGTTCAGTTCGATCGACCAGCAGGGCCGCTACGCCTATGCGCATCAGCCGGGCATTGCCCATTGGAACCTGGCGCGGTTCGGCGAGACCCTGCTGCCGCTGCTGGCCGACGACAGCGACAAGGCCCTGGCGATCGCCAACGAGACCCTCGCGACCTTCCGCCAGCATTACGTCGCCGCCCTGGTCGGCGGTTTGCGCCGCAAGCTCGGTCTGTTCGCGGAGGAAGAGGGCGATGCCGCGCTGGCGCAGGACCTGCTCAACGCGATGACCGACGGGCAGGCCGATTTTACGCTCACCTTCCGCCGCTTGGGAGACGTCGCCGCCGATGCCGCGTCCGATGCCGGGGTGCGCCGCCTGTTCGGCGACAAGCCGCAAGCGTTCGACGCCTGGCTGCCGCGCTGGCGTGACCGCCTGTCGCGCGAGGCGCAGGACGGGTCCAGCCGGCGAGCGGCCATGCATGCCGCAAACCCGCTCTACATTCCGCGCAATCACCGGGTCGAGCTGGCGCTGACAGCCGCCGCCGAACGCGAGGATTATTCGCCCTTCGAGGAGTTGCTGGCGGTGCTGGCCAAACCGTTCGAGGAGCGGCCGGAATTCGCCGCGTATGCCGAACCGGCGCCGGCCGACCAGGGTATCTACAGGACCTTCTGCGGTACGTAGGGCCGAGCAAAGCTCGGCCCCCGGAGCGTCAGGACATCGCTTTGCGATGTCCGGGAGCGCCGAAGAAAGTACGATCAGACACGAGCCCTCAGCATCGCCTCAGAGATTGACGGCGCTGGGCCGTGCATCCTTCCAGTCGATCCACCGGTCGAGATGCATGAAGCGCCCGTCGTCGGCGCCGATCTCGCGGGCGATCAGGGCGTTCAACTTGCCGTTCATCATCGCGATCAGGTCGCGGTTGTGCTCGAAATCGTGGGCCAGGTTCACGATCTCGTCGGGATCGTTCGCGAGGTCGTAGAGTTCGAGATCGTTCTTCGCCCGCAGTTCCTCCAGCGTCGCCGGCGTGTTGAAGCCGTGGAACGAGAAGTAGCGGCTGAACTTGTAGCGCTCGTCGACGATCGAGCGGATGCACACGCGCAGCTTCCAGTCGACCGGGAACGATTCGATCTTCTTGAACTGCTCGGATCGCGCGATCGATTTGTCCTGCAGGGTCTCGTAGAGCGTCCGCGTGAAATTCGCGTCGTGCACCATGAGCTGGCTGTAGCAGAACAGCGTGCCGCCGCGCTGCTGCGTGAAGGCGGGGTTCACCGGCTGGCGCAGCAGGGGCGAGAAATCCTGGCCCTTCATCTGCTTCATCGTGTCGGCCACCGGCGCCGTCGACTTTGCCGTCATCGCGACGATGGTCGGCACGAAGTCGAGATGCGACGTGAGTTCCCGGCAGCTCTGCCCGCCCTTGATCTCCGGATGGACCACGAGCATCGGCACGTGGTTCTGCTGGCGGTAGGTGGTCGTGCCCTTGCCCTGCAGGCCGCCATGGCTGGCCAGCAGCTCGCCGTGATCGGACGTGAAGATCACGATGGTCTTGTCGGTGAGGCCGAGCCGGTCGAGCTGTTCCAGCACCTGCACGATCTGCTGGTCGGCGTCGCGAATGGCGTTGAAGTAATAGTTCTGCCGCAGCCGCATGCGCCATTCCTCCTGCGGGATCAGCCCGGTCAGGATGGCATTGGCGCCCTTGTAGATGCGATGCGCCGGCACGCGGTCGGGTGTGTCGAGCGACTGCTGCCAGGTCTTCTGCAGCGGGATCTCGTTCCATTCGCGCCGATAGAAGGAATCGTCCGGCGGATAGTCGATCTTGAGCTTGGCCTCGATGGCTTGAACCGGCTTCTCGCCGCGTCTGTCGGTGTTGACCCACATGACGTCGTGCGGATTCACGAGGTTCACCGCGAGATACCAGGGCTGATTCCGGTCGGTCATCGGCCGGCCCTTCGCTTTCAGCCACTGGATCGCCTGCGCCGCCGTGATCTGGTCGTACTGGTAGCCGCCCTGCGCGCCTTCGATGAAGTCGCCGACGCCGGTATAGTCGTAGAAGCCGTAGTCGCGATCCATCATGGTCTCGAACAGCGTCTTGATGTCGTCGGCGTGGTTCTCCATCGCCATCGCGCCGTTCAGGTGCCACTTGCCCTTGTAGGCGGTGTAGTAGCCCATCTTGCGCAGGATCTTGCCGATGGTCGGCAACGACGAATCCAGGCTCTTCATGTAGGGCACGCCGGCATTGTCGAAGATGCCGTTGTGCGGCATGTGCAGGCCCGTATAGATCACCGCGCGCGAGGCCGAGCACATGTCCGCCGCGATCTGGTGATTTTCGAAATAGGTTCCCGTCGTGCGCAGCCGTTCGTGTCCCGGCAGCGGTATGGGCCAGCCCGGACCCATGTAATGCTCCTGGTCCGTCAGGATGAACAGGATGTTGTAGCCGCCCTCGTTCGAACCCGGCGCGTCGGCGGACGGAAAGGCCGATTCGGTGCCGCCGGTGATACGGGTCGTCTGCGCCTGGGCCGGCGTATCGCAAGCGACCGTGGCGGCGAGCGCGGCACTGCCGGCGATGAAGGACCTGCGCGATGGATCGGTCATGGCTTCCTCGTAGAGAGCTCGCTCACCTCGTAGCACCGAATCGGGGCGGGGGTGTGAATTCGAAGAGCCGCGCGCTCGCATCGAATCTTCGTGCCCGCCGCGAGGAAGCGCGTCGACAGGCGCCTTTCCGGACCCTATCTGAAACGCGGACGCGCCCCAAGACGTCGGAACCCGGCGCGTTCGGGCAGGTTAGGACAAACGATCGGTGGAGTTGATGGCGACGCATCCGCATTTCGACGCGGCCTTCCGGGCCGAGTTTCGCGAACTGGTTCTGTGGCGGCGCGACGTGCGGCGGTTCCGCACCGATCCAATCCCCCGCGAGCGCATCGACGCGCTGCTGGAAGTGGCAAGCCACGCGCCGTCGGTCGGGCTCAGCCAGCCCTGGCGGTTCGTGCATGTCGAATCCCCGGCGCGTCGCCTCGCTGTGGTCGAGAGCTTCACGCAGGCGAACGAGGAAGCGCTTGCCGGTTACGACGGCGAGAAGCACGCGATCTATGCCGGCCTGAAACTGGCCGGCCTCAAGGAAGCGCCGGTCCATCTCGCGGTCTTCTCCGACGACGGCACCCATACCGGCAGCGGGCTGGGCCAGCAGACCATGCCGGAGACGCTGCATTATTCCGTGGTCGCGGCGATCCAGACCCTGTGGCTGGCTGCGCGCGCCGACGGCATCGGCATGGGCTGGGTTTCGATCCTCGATCCGAAGAAGGTGACCCGGGCGCTCGATGTTCCGGCCGGCTGGAACCTCGTCGCCTATCTCTGCCTTGGCCTGCCGGCGGAGGAACATCTCGATCCCGAACTGGAACGGCATCACTGGGAAGTGCGCAGCGACCTCAGCGACATCGTCCTGACTCGCTGATTCTTTGACACGCCTCCCCCGGCGGGCATTATTGCACCGCAGCAAGGGAGGGCAGGCGTGAGTTCAGGGGATCGGCCGGCGGAGCAATCGATCCCCGATGCTTTGCTTTATGTGCTCGCGGCCCTTTGTGGGGTGGCTACCGGTGTGCTGGGAGCCGCCTTCCATCTTGTCGTCGATACGCTGGTCCGGTGGCCTTCGTGGCTGGTGGCGTACATGGGGCACGGGCCCCTCACCTTGGCCGCAGCGGCCGCCACGGCTGCCATCGCACTGGTGGCGGCCTTCTTACTCACGCGCTCGGTTGCGCCCGAAGCGGCCGGCAGCGGCGTGCAGGAAATCGAAGGCGCCATGGAAGGGTTACGCCAAGTGCGCTGGCGCCGCATCCTGCCGGTGAAGTTCGTCGGCGGCGTGCTCGCTTTGTCGTCGGGCCTCGTGGCGGGACGCGAGGGTCCGACCATTCATATGGGCGCGTCGATCGCGCAGGCCATTTCCGAGCGCTTCAAGCTCAGCGAAGCGGAGTTGCGCGGTCTGCTGGCGGCGGGCGCCGCCGCCGGCCTCGCGGCGGCCTTCAACGCACCTCTGGCGGCGATCCTTTTCGTCGTCGAGGAGACACGCAAGCAGTTCCGCTACACTTTGCGCTCCTACACCGCCGTCATCATCGCCTCGGCGACCAGCGCCATCGGCATGGAGCTGGTGGGCGGCACCGCGCCACAACTCAAGCTCGACAATGCGGAGATGCCGCTGTCGCTGCTGCCGGCCTTCCTGGTGCTGGGCGTGTTCCTGGGCGGGCTGGGTATCGTCTTCAATCGCACGCTGCTGTTCCTGCTCGACTGGGTAGCGGACACGTTCCGAAGGGTGCCGTACGTGCCGGCCCTCGTGGTCGGCGCCGCAATCGGCGCACTGGCGCTGGTGCTGCCGCAGGCGGTGGGCGGCGGCGAGCTGCTGATCCCCGGTATCGTCACCGGCAACCTGCCGATCCAGATCCTGCTGCTGCTGTGCCTGCTGCGTTTCGTCGGCGTCATGCTGAGCTATCCGGTGGGCGTTCCCGGCGGCATCTTCGCGCCGCTGCTGACCCTGGCCACCACGGTCGGCCTGATCGCGGCATCGCTGCTCCAGATGGCCGTGCCGCTGCCGCCCCTGGCGGGCGCTGCTTTTGCCATCGCCGCGATGGGGGGGCTGTTTTCAGCGTCGATTCGCGCCCCGCTGGTCGGCGTCGTGCTCGCCGCAGAGTTGACGAACGGCTACGCGCTCATCCTGCCGCTGATCGTAACCTGCGTGACGGCCAACGCCGTATCGCAGGCGCTGGGCGGCCGGCCGATCTACGAACTGCTGCTGGAGCGCACCCTGCGGCTTGCCGGAAAGGTGCCGCCGCCGGCGGTCACGACCGGCGTTCTTTCACCGGTCGGCGTGGACGAGGAGCGCCGTTCCTAGCCCGGCGTTCACATCGGTGTAGCCGCGCTCAAGGGGGAAGATGACATGACACGCGTTTTGCTCGTTGGGCTACGGCCCGAAGCCGTCGACTTTTCAGATCCCGCACTGCCGCCGGGCATGACTGCAGAGAAGATTCATGCGGGAATTGCTCTGGCCCTGACGCAAATGGCCGATCGCGGCTGGCATGCCGAGGCCTGCTTGGTCGAACCCGACGCGACGGCCGCTCCCACTCTGGAACGGCGGCTCAGCACCGCGCCGTACGATTGCATCGTCGTCGGCGCCGGCGTTCGACTGCCGCCCAAAAGTCTCTTGTTGTTCGAGAGCATCATCAACGCCGTTCATCGGTGCGCGCCAAATGCTTCGATCGCATTCAACACGCGACCGGAAGACAGTGCCGACGCCGCTGCCCGCGGGTTATCCTCGGCCGCGCCCGCGAGATGATGGGGCTCTAGGTGGCGCGGGGCAGGAACCAGTCGAGGATCCGCGCATTCTCGTCGCGCGGATAGGTGTGGGAGAGGTCGGCGATCTCGCGATAGGTGACGTCGGCGCCGGCCTGCCTCAGCGCGCGCTCTGCGCCCTGGGCCATCTCCGGTGGAAACATCCAGTCCTGCGTTCCATGCACGATGTGGACGGGCAGGCCGCGGACGCGATCGGGATCGGCGGCGGTCATCAGCATCGGATGGAAGCTCGCGGCGACCGGCGCGAGGTGGGTGAAGCGGCACTCGCCGTCGAGGCCGACGACATAGGTGAAGGTGCCGCCGTCGCTCATGCCGGTCAGGAGCTGGTGCGAGGCATCGACGTTCCAGTCATTGGCGACGCCGGTCGCCATTCGGTCGATCAGCGGCCCGTCGATCTCCGGTTCCATCAGCGACCAGGTATTGCCCGAGGCCGTGGGCGCCAGCACGATGAAGCCGCGCGTGCGCGCCTCGCGCACCCAGCTCCACAGGAACGCGCCGCCGTTGCCGCTGCCGCCATGCAGGGCCACGACCAGCGGCCAGCGCCTGGCAGGGTCGTAGTATTCCGGCACGTACAGCGAGAAGGCGCCGCGTGTGCCGGACGGACCGCCGACATGCATGAAGCCCACGTCTTCCCGCGTCGGATCGGCAGCGGCCAGACGCGCCTGCAGGTCCGCGTCACTGCGCGCCGGCTGTTCGAGGAAGAAGTTGCCGATGGGCCGAAGGAACGGCGACAGCGGATAGAGCGCCTCGCAGGCCCGGGGATAGCCGCGCAGGCTGCCATAGGCCGCCATGATCGGTTGCGGTGCTTGTGGCGCGGCGAGCAGGCCCTGGATCGCCTCGGCGGCAAATACCGCCGCACGTTCGAGGTGATCGCGCACCGGCGCCAGCCGGCCCGGCCAGTCCAGGGCGCGCGAGGTGGCGAGCGCGGGCGCCAGATCGTCGTTGCGGCCGGCGAGGGCCTCGACGACCTGCGGCAGGGTGTGCGGCGAGAGGTGCCGGCTGGCGAACTCGATGGCGTGCAATGCCCGCAGGGTCGCCGGTACCAGCGCCGAGAGGGCCTCGGTGGCAGCCTCGTCGGCCATCAGTCCTTCAGCATCACGGCGTCGAGTGCGGGTTTGCCGCGGATCATGTCGGCCGCCTTCTCGGCGATCATCAGGACCGAGGCGTTGAGGTTCGCCGACGGCATGGTCGGCATGATCGAGGCATCGACCACGCGCAGCCCTTCGAGCCCGCGGACGCGCAGCTGGTCGTCGACGACGGCGGTCGGGTCGGTGTCGGGCGCCATGCGGCAGGACCCCATCAGATGGAACGTCGTGGTGCCGCGCTCCTTGGCGGCCTGCATCAGGTCGGCATCCGACTGCTTCTCGGCGCCGGGGAATTCCTCGCGATCGTAGTATTTGCTGAGCGCCTTGGAGCCCAGCAGCCGGCGCGCCAGCTTCATGCCGGCCAGCAGCACCCGACGGTCGCTCTCCGCGGCGAGATAGTTCGGCTGGATGATCGGATGCTCGAACGGATCGGCCGAGCGGGCGCGGACGTAACCGATCGAATCGGGCCGCTGCTGCCACGAAGCGATGGTCATGCCGGGGAAGTCGTCGAGCGTCGACTGAACGCCTTCCTTGTAGCTGGCGGGGGTGAAGGTGAGCTGCAGGTCGTAGTTCTCGATGCTCTCGTCGGACTTCCAGAACACGTAGATCAGTGTCGGATTTAGCGTCAGCAGGCCCTTGCGCGTCGTGACGTATTTCAGGACCTCGCCGGCCAGGCGCAGTCCCTTGGAGCGCTCGTTGATGCTCATGGCGTTCTTCACGCGCGCCACGAAGCGCGGCGCGTAATGATCGCGCAGATTCTCGCCGACCCCCGCCAGCTCGTGCTTCACCTCGATGCCGAGCGACTTCAGCAACGGTCCCGGGCCGATGCCCGAGAGCTGCAGGAGCTGCGGCGAGTTCACCGTGCCGCCGCTCAGGATCACTTCCCGCGTGGCGCGGATCTCCATGGCCGTGCCGTTGCGCCCGCCCTTGCGGTAGCGCACGCCCACGGCGCGCTTGCCCTCAAGGACGATCGACGTCGCCTGCGCGTGGGTGCGCACGGTGAGGTTGGACCGCGACATGGCCGGATGCAGGTAGCCGCGGGCGGCGCTGACCCGGCGGCCGTTCTTGATGATGCGCTGGACGTAGCTCACGCCCGCCTGTTTCGTGCCGTTGTAGTCTGGATTGCGCGGGATGCCTTGCTCCACGGCGCCTTCGATGAAGGCCTCGCACAGGGGATCGCGCCATTCGAGGTCGGTGATCGGCAGGTTGCCCTCGCTGCCGCGGAAGGTGGCGTCGGCATCGCTTGCCATGCGGTGCTCGCTGCGGCGGAAGTAGGGGAGCACGTCGGAGTAGCCCCAGCCGCGATTGCCGCGCTGCGCCCAGCCGTCGAAGTCGAGGCGCTGGCCGCGATTGTAGATGTGGCCGTTGATCGAGCTCGATCCGCCCAATGTCTTGCCGCGCGGGGCGGCGATGGCACGGCCGCCGGTCCATTCGCTGGGCTCGGACTTGTAGAGCCAGTTCACCTTGGGATCGACCAGCGTGTACATGAAGCCGGCCGGGATATGGATGAAGGGGTGCCAGTCGCGAGGGCCCGCTTCGAGCACGCAGACCGTGACCTTGGGATCCTCGCTCAACCGGCTGGCCAGCACGCTGCCGGCCGAACCGGCCCCCACGATCACGTAGTCGAAACTCTCCATCCGGTTGCTTCCTCCCTAGGAACGGGATTGACCACCGGATTTGGGCAGGAAGCAATGCTCCATCGCGGGAAAACGTCGAGCCCGCACATCGGCCCCGTAGGCGGCGGCCGCCTCGGCGATCTTTCCGCCGAGATCGGCATAGCGCTTCACGAACCGCGGGGTGAAATCGCTGAACAGGCCGAACACGTCCTCCGAGACCAGGATCTGGCCGTCGCAGGCCGGCGAGGCGCCAATGCCGATGGTCGGAATCGGCAGCGACCTGGTGATGGCGGCGGCCACCGGCTCCAGCGTGCCTTCCAGCACGATCGCGAAGGCGCCGGCCTCGGCCATCGCCTCGGCATCGCGGGCCACCTGCTGCGCTTCCTCCTCGGAGCGACCGGTCGCCTTGAAGCCGCCGGCCACGTTCACGGCCTGCGGCATCAGCCCGACATGGGCGCAGACCGGGATGCCGCGCTGGGTGAGGTAGCGCACCGTCTCGGCCATGACCTCGCCACCCTCGAGCTTCACGCCACTGGCGCCGGTCTCGGACATGATGCGTGCAGCGCTGTGGAACGCCTGTTGCGGACTGGCCTGGTAGCTGCCGAACGGCAGGTCGACGATCACGCAGGCGTGGCTCGAGCCGCGCATCACGGCGGAGCCGTGGGCGATCATCATGTCGAGCGTCACGGGCAGCGTGCTGTCGAACCCGTAGAGCACCATGCCCAGCGAATCTCCGACCAGCAGGAGATCGACATGCGGATCGAGCCAGCGTGCCATCTGCGTGGTGTAAGCGGTGAGACAGACGATCGGTTCGCCGCCCTTGCGGGCGCGGATCTGCGGCGTGCTCACTCTCTTGGCTGCGGTGACGGCGCTCATGATCTCCTGACCTTTCGAAAGCCGGCTAGTGGACGACGAACCGGGGCAGCACCATCCTGACCGACAGACCTCCGGCGGGGCGGTTGGCGACCTTCACCTGGCCTCCCAATGCCTCGACGTTGCGGCGCACGATCCAGAGGCCGAGACCCGAATGCTCGACGCTGCGATCGCTGCCTATGCCATCGTCGGGACGCGAAGAGAAGTAGCGTTCGAACACGCGGTCGATCTTCTCGTCGTCGATGCCGGGCCCTTCGTCCTCGACCGTCAGTTCGACCGTGTCGGCGGACGCGTGCAGCGAAACGGTCACCGTGGTGCCGCCCGGCGAAAAGCTGATGGCATTCTCCAGAACGGCCTGCAGAGCGGCTTCGATCATGCCGGCCGCGGTGCGAACGGCGATTCCGCGATCGAGCCTCAGGACAAGGCCGATCTCGCGCACCGCGACGATCTCCTGGACATGCCGCGCCGCTTCTTCGACCAGGGGCGCGAGTTCGGTCGGCACGCGCGGCGCGTCGATCATGTCGGCCGTTCCCATGTCGTGGCGCTGCGCGGCATTCACGAGGCCGAGCAGGCGCGCCAGCGAGGAGTCCACGATCTCGAGGGCCCGCCGGGCGCGCTGATCCTGCTCCGGCACGGCGCGGTGCACCGGACGCAGCGCCGACTGCACGGCGGCGAGCGGCGTCTTGAAGGAGTGCGCATTGTCCTCCGCGGATTGCCGGATCTCGCGCGACACCCGGCGGAGTTCATGGACCAGGCGGTCGAAATCGCGCGCCACGCCCGCGAGTTCGGGCACGGTGTTGCGCTCGACGAAGGTCGCATCGGCGGCGC
Organism: Reyranella sp.; assembly: GCF_965249915.1. Lineage (GTDB taxonomy): Bacteria > Pseudomonadota > Alphaproteobacteria > Reyranellales > Reyranellaceae > Reyranella. The sequence continues at coordinate 4,217,733 of NZ_OZ252257.1, read as the reverse complement.
GGCCCAGTGCGATCTCGTCGGCGACGTTGCGGAAACGGCGCAGGCTGAGACGCATCCCCAGCGCCACCAGGACGGCGAGCAGCGCGCCGCCGAGATAGATCGCGGCGGCGATGCGGACCTCGCGCGTTTCCCAGTAGGGGCGGCCGATCGAGGTGTTGAGGAAATCCGACGCGACGTGGGTCGTCGTCAGGATCCAGCAATTGCCGCGGGCGCGGATCGGAATGATCGAGGTCAGCAACTCGACCGTGCCGTCGGCACGGCGGTAGCGCATCTCGTCGGAAGCGTTCCACGTGCAGGCTTCGGACAGGCGCTGCAGGAGGCCGCGCTGGCTCAGTTCCTCAAGTTCCGCGCTCACCGCCTCAGGCGCGAGCGGTGGCGCCGAGCCCACGAGAAAGAAGCGGCTCGCCGAACGCGCCGCGGGCGGCTGGTACATCAGCTTCAGAACGGTCCCGCTGCTCGCATACTTCTCGAGCTCGCGGTTCATGTTCATGGGCGCTGCCGGATCGGTATCGCGCAGCACCGGCGCCAGCGCTTCGGCGATCAGCGCGCTGCGATCCTGGATGGCGCGCGTCACCAGGTTCCGCATCTGGCTGTCGGCGCTTTCGAACTGGCCGTAGAGCACGATGGGCAGCGCCACGAACAGGCCGATCAGCACCACCAGCTTCAGCGTCAGCGAAGCGGCGAGGCGGCGCAGCAGAGGCTCCACGGGCCTAAGGTTCGCCAAGGAGAGGCACCGTCGTCTCGACTGGAGCGCCCCTCGGAAGCCTTGGGGCAGGCTCCACACCTTCGGTGCTCCGGTCGAGACGACGGAACCCATTCTTAGGGCGCCTTTGCCTCATGCCAGGCTAGTCCTTGCCCCAGCGGTAGCCGAACGACTGGTAGTTCTGAATCTCGCCGAACTCGGGATCGATCGCGCGGAACTTGTTGCGGATGCGCTTGATGCAGGAACGGACATTGGTCCGGTAGCCGTTCTCGCCACTGCCGGCGATGAAGCCGACATAGTGCATGCAGTCGTAGACGGCGCGGTAGCTCACATAGCTGCCGACATTGGCCGCGAGCGTATGGACGATCTTGAACTCGGTGACCGTCAGGTTGAGATCGGTCTCGTTCCAGTAGGCACGGCTGACGGCGGGCTTGAGCAGCAGGCGCCCGCAATGGAAGTTGCCTTCGCCATCGGCCGCCATCGGCTTGCCGGCGCGATCGGCGATCAGGCGCAGGCGGCGCGCGAGGATCGGCACGCCGCGCGACTTGTCGACGAAGTCGATGGCGCCGCGATCGAGGGCGATCTGCTCGTAGTTGGGCTCGCTGCGGCCGGTCAGGAACACCACCGGCAGATTGATGCCGGCGCGCCGCAGCCGGGGTAGAAGGTCGATGCCGGAGATGCGCGGCAGGCTCCAGTCGAGCACGACGATCTCGATGTCGTCGGCCGTCTCCAGGAATTCGACGAGACCGGTGCCGTCGGCGAAGGCCGTGACGTCGAAGCCATGGTCGCCCAGTTCGCCGCTCGCGGCCTCGCGGAAGTCGTCGTCGTCTTCCACGAAGGCGATTCGGACCCGCCGGCCGGTTTCGCTCTCAGCGTCCTGCGGGAAGCCGGGATTGGAGTTGGGCCAGGCAGAACCGTCGTCCTTCGTCTGTGTCGTCATCGCTCTTCACCTTGTACGCGAGGGTTCCGTACTGCTTGGTTTCGACATCCGGGTAGAGCTGGATGTCGAGAGTGCACCTGCCGGTGCGATAGCGCCACTGCTTGCCGGGGGGGTGCACCTCCTCGCTGGTCGGCGGCCCCAGCATCGCGCGCAACTCGGACTCCCGGTAGCCCGTGAGCACCGGCGGCGGGGCGCTGGCGGCGACAGGAGCGGGCGGCGCAACCGGGGCAGAGGTCTCCGGACTAACGGCGTCGGCGGCCGGGGCAGGCTTGGGCGCGACGCGCACCGCTGCCGGCTTGACGGCAGCCGTCGTCTTGCGCGCGCTCGCGGACGCAGGCGGCGAGGGCGTCGTGAGACGCTCGAAATCCGCGCGCATCGCGTCGCACCCGGAAAGGAGCAGCAATCCCAATCCCGCGCCCAGGGTCCGTGCTGCCAAAGTTCCAATCGTCATCCGCACTCGAGAAGCCTGCTGGAGGCCTAAAGCGGCCATGTGGCGGGTTTGCGGCACGGCCCCCGTGCCACATTCGCGCGGTCCGGTCGGGAACCGCGCTTCCATGGCTGAGGATTGCGGCGAACCGTCACCAGGGGCAAGCCCGATTTCCGTGGAGGGCGCGGCTGTCGTATTGAGGAACCATGGATATCAGCAAGGACATGACCGCCAGTCCGCGGGCGATTCACCGGGGCGACTACACGCCGCCGCCGTTCCTGATCGATACCGTCGATCTCGACGTGGATCTGGGACAGGAGACGACCAGCGTCGTCGCGCGATTGGCCGTACGTCGCAATCCTGCAGCGGCGACCAGGGCCGCGGACCTGATCCTCGATGGCAAGAAGATGGAACTCGTGTCGGTCCGGCTCGAGGGCAAGCCCGCTGTCCACGAGGTCACGCCGGAGACGCTGACGGTTCGCGGCGTGCCCGACGCCTTCACGCTCGAGATCACGACGCGCCTGCGTCCGCAGGACAATACCGAGCTCACCGGCCTCTACAAATCGCGCGATCTCTTCTGCACCCAGTGCGAGGCCGAAGGCTTCCGCCGCATCACCTACTTCCTCGACCGTCCCGACGTGATGGCCCGCTACACCACGCGCATCGCGGCCGACCGGCCGCTGGTGCCGGTGCTGCTGTCCAACGGCAACCTGGTCGACAGCGGTGCGCTCGACGGCGGCCGGCACTTCGCCACCTGGGAAGATCCGTTTCCCAAGCCGTCCTATCTCTTCGCGCTGGTCGCGGGGCGCCTCGACTGTCTCGAGGACCGTTTCACGACGCGCTCGGGCCGCGAGGTCACGCTGCGCATCTACGTTCGCCCCGGCGATGTCGGGCGCTGCGGCCATGCGATGGAGTCGCTCAAGAAGTCGATGAAGTGGGACGAGGATGTCTACGGTCTCGAATACGATCTCGACACGTTCATGATCGTCGCCATCGACGACTTCAACATGGGCGCGATGGAGAACAAGGGGCTGAACGTCTTCAACTCCAAGCTCGTCCTCGCCAATCCGGAGACGGCGACGGATCTCGACTATCATTCGATCGAGGCCGTCATCGCCCACGAATATTTCCACAACTGGACGGGCAATCGCGTCACCTGCCGCGACTGGTTCCAGCTCTCGCTCAAGGAAGGCCTGACCGTCTTCCGCGATCAGCAGTTCTCGGCCGACATGGGCTCGGCCGCCGATGCGCGCATCGACGATGTCCGCCGCCTGCGCGCCGGCCAGTTCCCCGAGGATGCGGGGCCGATGGCCCATCCGGTGCGGCCGGACTCGTATATCGAGATCAACAACTTCTACACCGCGACCGTCTACCAGAAGGGCGCCGAGGTGGTGCGGATGATGCACACGCTGCTGGGGCCGGAGCGCTACCGCAAGGGCATCGACCTCTACTTCCAGCGCCATGACGGCCAGGCCGTGACCTGCGACGACTTCGCGAACGCGATGGAAGACGCCTCGGGTGTGGACCTCACGCAGTTCCGCCTGTGGTACGCCCAGGCCGGCACGCCGGACCTCAAGGTCGACGGCAGCTACGACGCCGCGGGCAAGCGCTACACGCTGACGGTCGGCCAGAGCCTGCGGCCCACGCCGGGCCAGCCCGAAAAACAGCCGATGCACATTCCGCTTTCGGTCGGCCTGCTCGACGGTGCGGGCCGCGACCTGCCGCTGCGGCTTTCGGGCGAAGCCAATGCCGGCGGCACGACGCTCGTGCTCGACGTGCGCACGCCGAGCGACGTGTTCGTGTTCGAGGACGTGCCGGAGAAGCCGGTCGCGTCGCTTCTGCGCGGCTTCTCCGCGCCGGTGAAGCTCGAGGCGCCACGCTCCGACGACGAGCTGACCTTCCTGATGGCGCATGACAGCGATCCGTTCGCACGCTGGGAAGCCGGCCAGCAGCTCGGCGCGCGCCTGATCCTCCAGCTAGTCGCGGCGCGCAAGGCCGGCCAGCCCCTGGTCGTGCCGGATCATTACGTCGATGCCATCCGCCGCACGCTCGACGACCAGCGGCTCGATCGCTCCTTCATCGCCGACGCGGTGGCCCTGCCGGGCCTCGCCTTTCTCGGCGAACTCATGCCGGAGATCGACATCGACGGTCTGTGGGCCGCGCAGCAGCGCGTGCGGTCGGTGCTGTCGGATCGTCTCGCCGATCGCTGGAGTTCTGCCTACGACGCGAGCCACGCCGCCGGGCCGTATCGCTTCACGCCCGACGAGGTCGGACGCCGGCGTCTGCGCAGCACCGCGCTCCAGTATCTCTCGACCGACAAAGGCGAGGCGGCGCGGCGGCGGGCGGTCGCCTACTTCGAGAGCGCGACCAACATGACCGAGCAGGTCGCGGGCCTCACCGTGCTCGCGGAGCTGGGCGGCGCCGAGGGCGAGGCGGCGCTCGCGTCCTTCTACGAGCGCTGGAAGGACGAAGCGCTGGTGCTCGACAAGTGGTTCGGCATCCAGGCGCGGACGCCGACCGAGGGAGCGCTGGAACGCGTGAAGCGCCTGGTCGACCATCCGTCCTACGATCGCAAGAATCCCAACCGGGTCTATTCGCTGATCGGCGCCTTCGCGTCGGGCAATCCGGTGCAGTTCCACGCGGCAGGAGGCGGGGGCTATCGCTTCCTCGCCGACCAGGTCCTGGCGACCGACAAGCTCAATCCGCAGATCGCGGCCCGCCTGCTCGGGCCTCTCGGCGCCTGGCGGCGCTACGACAAGGACCGGCAGGCCCTGATGAAGCACGAGCTCCAGCGCATCGTCGCGGAACCTGGCCTGTCGCGCGATGTCTTCGAGATCGCCTCGAAGAGTCTCGCCTGATGCCGGGCAGGCCGGTTGAAAGGTTGCCATCGAAGTGCAAGAATTAGAGATATGGCAATGAACAAGAAACTCATCGTTTCGGGCGTGGCCGCGGCGGTTGTCGCGCTCGCGGCCTACTTCTTGGCGCAGACCTTCCTGTTCGGCGATTCGGCCGTCGCGCGCGCCGAGGCGCAGTTCGCGGCGGCCCCTCGGGCGGCCCTGGCCGCAGGTGATTCGACCTGCGCCTCGCAGCATCAGGAACGGCCGGGCGTGGCGGCGTGGGACCTGCTGGCCGATGGCTACGAGGTCAAGGCGGCCGTCCCCGGCGGCATCTGGCTGCAGAAGAGGAAGGACGTCTTCTACTGCAATTCCGGCATCGTCCGGGACGACGAGACGATGTGCTGGAAGATCCGGGCGCCGCTCAAGGGCCAGAACTGCACCGACGCCGTCAACAAGGCGCGCGCCAAGGACATCCGCGGCTAGGAGGCGTTCTGCGGACGAGAGCGTTTCAGCTCGTCCGCCATCTTCTCCGCAATCATGACGGTCGTGAAATGCGTGTTGGCGCGCACCACGGTCGGCATGATCGACGCATCGATCACCCGCAGTCCCGAACAGCCGATCACGCGGCACTCGGGATCGACCACCGAGAGCGGATCGTCCGGTGCACCCATGCGGCACGTGCCGCTGGCGTGCTGGGCGTCTGAGCATTCGGTGAACATCCAATCGTCCATTGCTTGCGCTTCGAACGGGTCCTCGATCGAACGTCCCGTCGTGCCGTACTCGACCCGCGTCGAGATCGCCTTGAAGGCGGGCTGCAGGCAGAGGTCGCGCATCCGCTGCACGCCGTCGCGCATGCGTAACAGATCGCTTTCGTCGGAAAGCATGCGTTCGTCGACCTGCGGGTCGATGCCGGCGTCGCGCGTGGTGATGCGGACCGTGCCTTCGCTGAAGGCCTGGAAGGCCGAGACGGCGAGGCGCGCGCGTGCCGTGCCGCCATCTTCCTCCGGCCTGAGATTGCCGGCGATCATGATCATGTCGTTCACGCCGGCGCCGCCGAGCAGCGAGGAGTAGCGCAGGCAGCAGTTGGTGTGGCGATGCATCAAGGTGCTCACGCGCGCATCGTCGCGCAGCTCGAGCATCAGGCCCAGGATCGGATGATCGAGCAGGTGCTTGCCGACCGGCCGGTCGGCCACGACCTCGATGCCCAGGGCGCCGAGCCAGTCGCGCGGGCCGATGCCGGACCGTTGCAGGATGGCCGGCGAATGGATCGCGCCGGCCGACAGGATGACCTCGCGCCGGGCCCGGACGTGCCGCGCCTCGCCACCGATCTGCACGCGCACGCCACTGACATGAGGACGATTGCCTTCGAATTGCAGCGTGTCGACGATGGCTTCGCCGACGATCGTGAGATTGGGACGACCGCGCGCCGGCTCGAGATAGCCGTCATTGGTCGAGATGCGCAGTCCCTCGCGGCTGTTGATCGCGTAGGGCCCGACGCCGCCGCCCGTCGGCGCATTGTGGTCGTCGCACCAGGGATAGCCGAGGGCCAGCGCGGCTTCCCGCAGCGCGCGGTCGACGGTGCCCCATTGATCGATCGGGGCGCGATAGACCGGCAGCGGGCCATCCTTGCCATGATAGGGCGCGTCGCCGAAATCCATGTCGGTTTCGAGCTTACGGAAATAGGGCAGGCAGGCATTCCAGTCCCAACCTGTGGCCCCCATCGAGGCCCAGTCCTCGAAATCCTCCGGGATGCCGCGGATGGCGATCTGGCCGTTGATGGTCGAGCTGCCGCCGATCGCGCGGCCGCGCCACAGCAGCTTGGGTTCCTGGCGCTCGGTCCGACGCGCCAGCAGTTTCGGGTAGCGGTAATTGTCGTCGCCGATGGCGCGCAGCGGATTGGGAATGCGCAGATGGTGCGGCGTCTCGGCGGTCCGGAAGTCGCGGCCGGCTTCGAGCAGCAGCACCCGCAGCGCAGGATCCTCGCTCAGCCGGGCGGCGAGGGTCGCGCCGGCCGAACCGCCGCCGATGATGATGTAATCGTAATCGTCGTCCATGATGTCTTCGTCGCTTTCGCTGGCTGGCACGCTTCTTGGTTAGAATGCCACCACCCGTTCAGAAAGCCGCACGCAAAAGGAGCGCCGCATGGTCGCAAACGTCCTGGAGGTCAATCCCGAGCGCCTGTGGGAGAGTCTTGAGCGGTCGGCGGAGATCGGACGCTTCCGCGACGTCGGCCTGCGCCGCCTCGCGCTGTCTGCCGAAGACAAGCAGATGCGCGACCTGTTCGTGGATTGGGCGAAGTCGGCGGGCTGCACCGTCGAGATCGATCGTCTCGGCAACATCTTCGCGCGCCGAGCTGGCACCGACCCGTCGCTGCCGCCGGTCGCGATCGGCAGCCACCTCGATACGCAGATCTGCGGCGGCCGCTACGACGGCATTCTGGGCGTACTGTGCGGCCTCGAAGTCGTGCGGACCTTGAACGATCGCGGCCTGCAGACCAAGCGCGGCATCGAGGTCATCTGTTGGACCAACGAGGAGGGCGCGCGCTTCAACCCGCCGATGATGGGCTCGATGGCCTTCGCCAAGGTGATAACCCTCGAGAGCGTGTTGGCCACCACCGACGATGCCGGCATCACGGTCGAGCAGGCGCTCGACGAGATCGGCTACGCTGGCGCCGCGCCGGTGGGACGCGAATTCGATTCCTATCTGGAACTGCACATCGAGCAGGCGCCGGTGCTGGATCGCGAGGGCTGCGACATCGGCATCGTGGTGGGCGGCTACAAGACCCAGGCGCTGCGGCTCACGATCAACGGCGACACCGGACATGCCGGCGGCACGCCGATGGCGCAGCGGCGCAATGCGCTGGTCGGCGCCGGCTACGTCATCGCCGCCGTCAACGACATCGGCCTCGCCTATGCCGCTGACGAGGGCCGCACCACGACGACGCGCATCGAGAGCTTCCCCAACCTGGCCGGCACCTATGCCGAGCAGGTCAAGCTCACCATCGACTTCCGCCATATCGATGGCGACCGCTTCAAGGCGATGCGCGCCGAGGTCGATGCCGCGATCGCCGCAGCGGCGAAGAAGGCCAATGTCGAGATCGAGGTCGCCGAGGGATGGAGCTGGGGCAGCGAGCTGTTCGCGCCGGAATGTATCGAGCTGCTGAAGTCGACCGCCGACGAGCTTGGCCTGCCGTATCGCGAGATGCGCAGCCAGGCCGGCCACGATGCCTATGCGGTGGCCACGATGGCGCCGACGGCGATGATCTTCACGCCCTGCTTCGAGGGTATCAGCCACAACGTGAACGAGGCGATCGAGCTCACCCGCTCGGTGCCGGGCGCCAACCTCCTGCTGAACGCTGCCGTCACTCGGGCCAATCGCTAACTCATCCTTCTCCTCCTCCGTCTCACGGGGGAGGGACGAATTGGCATCGGATCGGTGGCATGGCTTTTGCGTCCATCTCGCCAAGACTGTTCGCGTTTCACGGCCCGTAACGGCGGGTCGGCATGGGGGTGCAGTCATCGTCGAAGCCGCGTGTGGCGTGGCCGATCGATGACGTGAAGGCGGCGAACGGCGTCCTTTCATCCGGCGAATGGTGGCGACATGAAGCGGCGAGTTCTTCTGCAAGGTGCGGCGGGTGCAGCGTTTCTGGCGGGAGGGGCGTGGCCGGCATCGGCACAGTCCCGCGCCGAGACGCTGAGATACGTGACCGGCGCGACCATCAACACGCTCGACACGACGATGCCCGGCGCCACGCGTGAGTCGTTCGGTCTCAGCATGAACGTCTACGACCGTCTCTTCAGCTTCGGCCGTAAGAAGGTGGGCGACAACTGGACATTCGATCCCGACACGATCCGTGGCGAACTCGCCAAGTCCTACAGCATCAGCCCGGACAGCAAGGTCATCACCATCACCCTGCGGCCGGATGCGACCTGGCACGACGGGACCCCGGTCACGGCAGAGGATGTGAAGTGGTCGCTCGACAGGCACGTCACGGCGAAGTCGCTCGCGGCGCCGCAGTTCACCACCGGCTCGCTGACCAGTGCCGACCAGTTCAAGATTGTCGATCCGCAGACCGTGACGGTGACGCTCGACAAGCCCGACCGACTGGCCCTGGCCAACCTCTGCGTCTGCTACGCCATCATGATCAACAGCAAGCTGGCCAAGAAGCACGCGACGGCCGACGATCCGTGGGCGATGGAGTGGATGAAGACGAACACGGCGGCCAGCGGCGCCTACATCATCGACAGCCACAAGCCCGGTGAGAGCACCGTGCTTCGCCGCAACGAGAAGTGGATCGGCGGGGCCGGCGGTGCGCTGCCCTTCTTCAAGCGGATCATTATCCAGACCGTGCCGGAACCGGCGACGCGCGCCAACCTGATCGAGCGCGGCGATGCCGACCTCGCGATCGACCTGGCGGCCAGCGACCTGCCGACCATCGAGAAGTCCGCAAAGTCCAAGGTCGTGTCGATCCCGCAGACCAACGGCTTCACGCACATCTCGATGAACACGCAGATGGCGCCGTTCGACAATCTCAAGGTGCGCCAGGCCGTTGCCATGGCGCTGCCCTACGAGGATATGTTCAAGGCGGCGATCTTCGGCCGCGGCACCAAGCTCTACGGCGGCACCTGGGCCACCGTGCCGCCCGATGCGAGCTTCCCGCAGGCGATTCCCAACAAGACCGATCTGGCGAAGGCCAAGGCCCTGCTGGCCGAGGCCGGCCATCCCAACGGCTTCTCCACCACCTTCGCCTTCACCGCGGGCCAGACGGCGACGGCGGAGCCGATGGCAGCGCTGGTCAAGGAGTCGCTGGGCAAGATCGGCATCCAGGTCGAGATCCAGAAGAAGCCCGATGCCGAGTTCAACACGCTCGAGTCGGAGAAGAAGATGCCGCTCTTCACCGATGGTGCGACCGCCTGGCTGCCCTACACCTACTACTTCTTCTATCTCTACTTCACGCGCGACCAGCGTTGGAACTTCTCGAGCTGGAAGAGCAAGAAGATGGAGGATCTGACGCTCGACGCCCGCTATCAGACCGACAAGGCGAAGTACGACGAGGGCTGCAAGCAGATGATCGAGCTGTTCAACGCCGAGACGCCGTTGATCATGCTGTGGCAGCCCAACCACGACGCCGTGATGGCCAAGTCGGTCGACGGTTACACCTACCAGTTCTACCGCCAGGCCGACTTCCGCGACCTCAAACGGGTCTAGCACGATGCTGGCGGGGATCCTGCGCCGGGTCGGACGACGCCTGCTGGCGTCGATCCCGGCCCTGTTCGGCGTGGTGGTGGTCACCTTCGTGCTGATGCGCGTGCTGCCGGGCGACCCGGCGGTGTTCTTTTCCTCCGGCCCTTCCGCGGGCAAGGAGGAGATCGAGGAGCTGCGCCGGACAATGGGCCTCGACAAGCCGATTCCCGTCCAGCTCGTGCGCTATCTGGGAGAGGTTGCCACGGGCAATCTCGGCCGCTCGATGACCACGGGGCAACCGGTCGTGGTCGACATGACCCGTCGCCTGCCGGCCTCGCTCGAACTCACCTGCACGGCGCTGTTCATCGCGCTGATGTTCTCAATCCCGCTCGGCGTGGCCGCCGCGCTGCGGCCGGGCACCGCGATCGACCATATCGTGCGCATGTTGTGTACCCTGGGAGTCTGCGTGCCGACCTTCGTGTCGGGCCTGCTGCTGATCTACGCCTTCTACTACCTGCTGGGCTGGGCGCCCGATCCCACCGGTCGAATCGACATCTTCGCCGGAGCGCCGCCCGACATCACCGGCTTCTTCCTGATCGACTTCGCCCTGAAGGGCGATTGGGAGGGTTGGTGGGCCGCCTTCTCGCAGCTCCTGCTGCCGGCCTGCACCATGGCGCTGTTCGTCCTGGCGCCGCTGGCGCGCATGACGCGGGCCTCGATGCTGGCGGTGCTGGGAAGCGACTTCATCCGCACCGCCCACGCCATGGGCCTGTCGCGGCTGCGCATCATCGTGGCCTATGCGCTGCGCAACGCGCTGCTGCCGGTGCTTACCATCACCGGCATCGTGTTCTCGACCATGCTGGGCGCCAACGTCCTGGTCGAGAAGGTCTTCTCCTGGCCCGGTGTCGCCTCCTATGCGCTCGATGCGCTGCTCGCCTCCGACTATGCGCCGGTGCAGGCCTTCGTGCTCCTGATGGCGATGATCTTCGTCATGGTGAACGTCACCATCGACGTGCTGTACGGCATCGCCGATCCGCGGGTCTCCGTCGCATGAGTGACCTCGTCCTCAACGGGTCCTCGACCGGCCGCCACATCGTCTACGTGCTGCGCTCGAACCCGGTCACGGCCCTGGCGGCCACGGGCACGCTGCTGCTGGTGCTGATCGCGATTCTCGCCCCCGTTCTGGCGCCCTACGATCCCGTCGCCTCCAACGTGCCGCAGGCGCTTCAGCCGCCTTCGTGGTCGCATCTCGCCGGCACCGATCAGCTCGGACGCGACATCCTGAGCCGCATCATCTGGGCGGCGCGACTCGATTTGGTGATCGCGGTCTCGGCCGTCAGCCTGTCGTTCGTCACCGGGGCCGTGATCGGCGGCTTCTGCGGCTATCGCGGCGGACGGCTCGACCGCTGGGTCGGCCGCTTCGTCGACGTGCTCATGGCCTTCCCACTGTTCGTGCTGGCGATGGCCATGGTCGCCGCGCTGGGCAACCGGGTGGAGAACATCGTCATCGCCACCGCGGTCATCAACCTGCCTTTCTACATCCGGTTCGCGCGTGCCGAGGTGAACGTGCGGCGCAATGCCGGCTGGGTCGAGGCGGCGCGCGCCTGCGGCGACAGCCATCTCTCGGTCGTTCTGCGCGTCCTGCTGCCCAACGTCCTGCCGGCCATGGCGGTGCAGATTTCGCTCAACCTCGGCTGGGCGATCCTGAATGCCGCCGGCCTCTCCTTCATTGGCCTCGGCGTGACTGCCCCGACGCCGGAATGGGGAATCATGGTGGCCGAGGGCGCGCGCTTCATCACCACGGGCAAGTGGTGGCTGGTCGCGATGCCGGGGCTCGCGCTGATGCTGACGGTGTTGTGCTTCAACCTGCTGGGGGACGGGCTGCGCGACATCCTCGACCCGCGGATGCGCACATGACGCAGACCCTGCTGCAGGTCGAGAAGCTGCAGGTTGCCTTCTCGACCCGCCACGGCACCGTCACGGCGCTGCACGGCATCGACATCGCGCTGGCGGCGGGCGAAACGCTCGGTGTCGTGGGCGAAAGCGGGTCGGGCAAGTCCGTGACTTCGCTCGCCATCATGCGGCTGCTCGATCGGGCGGGCAGGATCACCGGCGGCCGCGTGATGTTCGAGGGTCGAGACATCACCCATGCCGGTCACGCCGATCTGCGGCGGTTGCGCGGTTCGGCCCTGTCGATGATCTTCCAGAATCCGCGCGCGGCGCTGAACCCGATTCGCACGGTGGAGCAGCAGATCGTCGACGTGCTGGCCGCCCATGGCAAGCTGTCGCGTGCCAATGCGCGCGCGCAGGCGCTCGACCTGCTGCGCGCCGTGCTGATCCGCGATCCCGAGGCCCGGCTCAGCGCCTATCCGCACGAACTGTCCGGCGGCATGTGCCAGAGGGTCATGATCGCCATGGCCATCGCCTGCGAACCCGTCCTGTTGATCGCGGACGAGCCGACCACGGGCCTCGACGTCACGACGCAGCAGACGGTGATGGAGCTGCTGGCCCGCATCAAGGCGGAGCGCGGCATGGCCATGATCCTGATCACCCACGATCTCGGGCTGGCCGCGCGCTGGTGCGATCGCATCGCGGTGATGGAGTCGGGTCGCGTGGTCGAGCAGGGCGAGACCATGTCGCTGTTCGAAGCGCCCGCCCATCCCTACACGAGGCGTCTGGTGGCGGCGTCGCCGACGCGGCGCTCGACCCTGGCCGACCTGGCGCCGCCCGGACTGGCGCGTGACGCCGCGCCGGTCGTCACGGTGCCGCGCGAGCATGGGCCGGGCACGCCGCCGCTCCTCGAACTCGTGAATGTGGTGAAGTCGTTCGGCGGGCCGACTCGCGCGGTGGACGATGTGTCGTTCAAGATCCCGCAGGGCGGCGCGCTCGGCCTGGTCGGCGAATCGGGGTCGGGCAAGAGCACGCTCTCGCGCCTGATCTGCCGGCTGATCGATCCGGACGACGGCGACATCGTGTTCGACGGCGAATCGATCGCCCGCGTGCCGGCGCGCGAATTCCACCAGTCGCCGCGCCGCCGGGACATCCAGATCGTGTTCCAGGATCCCAACGACAGCCTCAACCCGCGGCATACGGCGTTCGACAGCATCGCCTATCCGCTGCGCCGGCTCGAAGGCCTGCGCGACGGGGCGGTCCTGCAGACGCGGGTGCGCGAGGCGGCCGCGCGCGCCGGCCTGCCGATGGATCTGTTGCAGCGTTTCCCGCACCAGCTTTCCGGAGGCCAGAAGGCGCGGGTCGGCATCGCGCGCGCCGTTGCGCCGCGCCCCCGCCTGCTGGTTCTGGACGAACCCACGGCGGCGCTCGACGTGTCGGTCCAGGCGGTGATCCTGCAACTGCTCGACCGGCTGCGGCGGGAAGACGGGATCGGCCTGCTGTTCGTCAGCCATGACCTCAACGTCGTGCGCATGCTGTGCGACGATCTCGTCGTGCTGCAGGCCGGACAGGTCGTGGAGGCGGGACGCAGCCAGGAGGTCTTCCAGCGGCCGCAGGCGGTCTACACGCGGATGCTCCTGGACGCGGTGCCTTATTTCGACCCGCAGCGCACAGAGCTTTTGAAGACGGCGTGAGGTCATGACGATAGGCGATCTCTCTTCCCTCGAGGCCCGGGTCAGCCGCGACCTCGAGATGACGGCGCATCCGCGCACCGAGTGGATGGTGCCGCGCCTCCATCAGGGCAAGCCGGCGCTCGATGCGTTGATCGTGGGCGCGGGACAATCGGGCCTCTGCATCGGCTTCGCGCTGATGCGCGACCGCGTGCACAACATTCTCCTGATCGATCGTGCGCCGGAGGGAAAGGAAGGGCCGTGGGTCACCTTCGCCCGCATGCCGACCCTGCGCAGTCCCAAGGACCAGACGGGGCCAGATCTGGGCATTCCGAGCCTCACCTTCGAGGCCTGGTACGATGCGGTCCAGGGTCCGGGCAGCTTTGCCGGCCTGCACCTCATTCCCAGCAAGGCCTGGCACGATTACCTGCAATGGTATCGCCGCGTGCTCGACATTCCCGTGCGCAACGACGTGGCCGCCATGGCGATCGCGCCCGGCCGGCTCGACGATGGCGGCAGCTGCCTGCTGGTGACCCTCTCGACAGGCGAGGTGCTGGCCGCCCGCAAGCTGGTGCTGGCCACCGGCCAGGACGGCACGGGCGAATGGTGGATGCCTGATTTCGTGCGCGCGCTGCCGCAGGACCGCCGCGCGCATACCTGCGAGATGATCGACTTCGAGCGGCTGCGCGGCAAGACGGTCGCCGTGCTGGGGGCGGGCGCCTCCGCGATGGACAATGCCGCGGTGGCGCTCGAGCACGGCGCCGACGTGCATCTCTTCGTCCGGCGCGCCGTGCCGTCGGTGGTGCAGCGCTATCGCTGGCTCACCTTCTCCGGCTTCCTGAAGCATATCGGCGAGATGCCGGACGAATGGCGCTGGCGGATCATGGGCAACATCCTCACTGCCCGCGAAGGGTTCCCGGCCGGCACCTACGAGCGGGTCATGGCCTTCCCGAATTTCACCATGGAACTCGGCCGGGCGTGGACCGATGCCCGGATGGACGGGGACCGCATTCTCATCGAGACGGCCCGCGGACCGTTCCGCGCGGACTATGCGATCTGCGGCACCGGAATCCGCCAGGATCTGGCGCAGCGTCCCGAACTCGCCGCCTTCGCCGACAAGATCGCGCTCTGGAAGGACCGCTACACGCCGCCGCCGGGCGAAGAAGACGAGTTGCTCGCGGCCTATCCCTATCTCGGTCCGGACTATGCCCTGCTCGAACGCCAGCCGGGCGAGGCGCCGTGGCTGGCCGACATCCACGTCTTCGGCATCGGCTCCACCCTGAGCTTCGGACCGTCGGGCAGCAGTATCAACGCCATGACGAGCGCCGTGCCGAAAGTGGCGGCGGGCGTCACGCGTGGCCTGTTCGCCGGCGACCTGCGGCGCCACTGGGAATCGCTGCTGGCCTACGACGTCAAGCAGGTCGAGTTGGACTGGAGCCGGATGGCGACGGGGGAGGCGCCTGCTAAGGAGCTCGAGAGCCGGCAATGACGGCGCGATCCGCCGCATCGAGCGTCATCGGTTGACCGTTGCGGATCATTTCGGCGAAGCCTTCGTTGGGCACCATGACGGTGAGGCAATAGAGCCTCTCGCTACCGGTATTCTCGATCACATGCTCGCGGCCGGGCGGCAGCACCAGCGCGTCGCCCTGCGCAATCTCGTGGACGCTGCCGTCGTTGCAGCGGCAGCAGCCGGTTCCGCTCAGCACGTAGAACATCTCGTGCGCCGTCGCGTGGAAGTGCGGCGGTGTCTTGCCGCCGACCTCGAAGATCTCGACGGCGGAGACGAAAGGGGTGCGGTCGGCCAAAGGATTCACCAGCATCGCGAACTTGTTGGTGTCGCCCGGCGAGATGCGCGACACCGGACAGTCGACGGCGCGTCGCAGCAGAACTTCCTTCGCTGAAGTCATCGGTTCACTCCCTCGCGGGCGCGCCGTAGCCGCCGCCGCCCGACGTTTCCATGACGATGCGGTCGCCCTTGGCCAGGGCCAGGTTCTCCTTGCCCGACAGTTCACGGCTGCCGCCCGCGGCACGGTGCAAGGTCACCCGGAACGGCGCACCGTCGGTGCCGCCCTGCAGCCCGTAGGGCGCGATCACCCTGCGCTCGAACATGGTTGTGAGGGAGAGCCCGTCGGCCATGACGGTGTAGGCGCGTCGCATGCCATCCCCGCCGCGATGCGTGCCTGCGCCGCCGGAGCCGCGCCGCAGCCGCTGTTCGTCGACCCGGATCATGTATTCCGACTCGACGATCTCCGCCGGCGTGTTCATCGTGTTGGTGAGGTGGACGCGCACGACGGGCGCGCCGTCGCGGTCCATGCGCGCGCCTTCGCCTCCGCCATGGGTTTCGTAGAAGGTGCCGATGGCGCCGTCGCGCCGCGTGCCGCCGAAGATCAGCAGGCCGGCCGTGGTCGAGCCGCCCGCTGTGAGCCGCTCGGGCACGGCCTTCTCGAAGGCGCGCATGATGGCGTCGACCGCGCGCTGCGAAGTCTCGTGGTTGCCGCCGACCACCGGCTTGTCGATGCCGGGCTCCAGGATCGAGCCCGGCCGCGTGCGGATTTCCAGCGGGCGATAGCAGCCGCCATTGGGCTGGATCTCCGGCCCGGCCACCGCCTTGATGGCGTAGTAGACCGCCGCCATGGCCACGAACGGCGTCGTGTTGAGGGGACCGGCGACGGCATCGTCGGTGCCGGAGAAATCGAACTTCGCGGTGTCGCCCACGATCTCCACGCGCACGCGGATGGCAGCGGGTCGGCCATCCGGTCCGTCGTCGTCGAGGAAATCTTCGCCCTCATAGATCCCGTCGGGCAGGCCGGCGATGGCTTCGCGCATCTGCGCCTCCGAGAGATCGTCGAGCCGGTCCAGGGCGGCGCGCAGGGTGGCAGCGCCATGCTCCTCGCCCAGGCGCAGCAACCTTCCTTCGGCGGCGCGGGTCGAGGCCATCTGGGCCATCAGGTCGCCCTCGCGTTCGGCGGGGCCGCGCAGGTTGGCCAGCAGGAAGTCGCGCTTCTCCTCGTCGATGCCGTCGGCGGTGAAGAGACGCAGCGGCGGGATGCGCACGCCTTCCTGCCAGGTCTCGGTGGCGGCGGCGAAGTAGCTGCCGGCCCAGGCGCCGCCGATATCGCCCCAGTGGGCGAGGCTGACGGCGAAGGCGAACAGGCGGCTTTCGAGGAAGATCGGCCGGATCGCCTTCACGTCGGGCAGATGGTTGCCGCCGACCTCGGGCAGGTTGAGGAACCAGACATCGCCCGGCTTCAGGCGCTTGGCCGGCACGCGTTCCAGGAACTTCTTCACCGTGAAGCTCATGACGCCGAGATGGATCGGGATGTCGCGGCCCTGGGCGATCAGGTCGCCCTTGTGGTCGGTGAGGGCCGACGACAGGTCGCCGGCCTCGCGCAGCAACGGCGAGCGGGCCGAGCGCATGACCACGAACGACATCTCCTCCGCGGCGGCTGTCAGCGCGTGGCGGATCACCTCGACGGTGAACGGATCGACGCTGTTCCTCATCGTGCATCCTCGCGAATCCAGAGATGGCCCATCGCATCCGCGCTCAGCGTGTAGCCGGGCGCTACCACGATGGTCGACCACGCATCCTCGACGATCGCCGGCCCGGCGATGCGCGCGCCGGTCGGCAGACGGTCGCGATCGTAGCGCGGCGTGGGATGCGGCGCGGCCGGCTCGAACCAGCATGGGGTCACGGAGGTCGGCACCGCGCTCTCGCCGGCGCTGCCGAGCGGCCCGAAGGTCGTGCGTCGCGCAACGAGCGCCCGCATGCGCAGGCTCTGCATCTCCCAATGCTCTTCGGTCGCGTAGCCGTAGATCGCGTGGTGGCGCTGGCGGAAGTCATGCCCGAGGCGTTCGAGGTCGAGCGGCTGGGTGAAGGGCACCTCGACGGCATAGCTCTGGCCGACATAGCGGACGAGGGCGGTGCGTTCGACGGTGATCTCGTCGGCGCCGTGCCCATGGCTGTGCAGCGGCGCCATCAGGGCGGCCAGCATACCGTCATGCAGCGCGGCGAAGCGGACCGCGTCCCAGCCGGTGCTCAGCATGCGCACGGATTGCTGCTGCGTATAGCTCATGTCGGCCACGATGCAGCCCAGCGCGGAGAAGCCCGAGGAAAAGCGCGGCACGACGATCTCGGCAATGCCGAACTCGCGCGCGAGGCCCACGGCATGCATGGGACCGGCCCCGCCGAAGGCGAGGAGGGTGCACTGGCGGCCGTCGACGCCGCGCTCGACGGTGACTCTTGCCAGGGCCCGTACCATCGCGGCGTTGGCGACCCTCTGCACGCCCAGCGCCAGCTCGACGATGCCGACGCCGAGGCGCGCGGCGAGCGGCGCGAGAGCGGCTTCGGCGGCGGCAACGTCGAGTGTGATGGCGCCGCCCAAACGCTTCGCCGGGTCCAGGTATCCAAGGACGGCGTTGGCGTCGGTGACGGTGGGTAAGGTCCCGCCGCGGCCATAGGCGGCCGGGCCCGGCTCCGCCCCTGCGCTCTGCGGGCCGATCGAGAGGCCGCCGGTCCCCAGTGTCACCAGCGAGCCGCCGCCGGCGCCGATCGATTCGACGGCGACCATGGGTTGGCGCACCGGCCTCCCTGCGAGCTTCGAATCGGTGGAGATCTCGGCCGTGCCACCGAGGATCAGGCAGACGTCCGTCGTCGTGCCGCCCATGTCGAAGGTCAGCACCTTCTCCAGGCCGAGCGATGCCGCGACGCTGGCGGCCGCCGAGATGCCGGCCGCGGGGCCGGACAGCGCCATCGACAGTGGCCGCTTCGCCGCAGCCTCGGGCGAGGCCATGCCGCCCGCCGAATGCATGACGTGCAGCCGGGCGCCTTTCACTTCGCGCTGCAGGCGATCGAGGTAGCGCGCCGCGATGGGCATGACGGAGGCGTTGAGCACCGTGGTCGCCGTGCGCTCGAATTCGCGCGTCTCCGGATTGACCTCGTGCGACAGCGACACGAAGGGAAAGGCTTTGGCCAAGGCCGTGCCGACCGCGCGCTCATGGTCTGCATTGGCATAGGCGTGGAGCAGCGACACGGCGATGCTCTCGACGCCCATCGCCTTTGCCTCCCTCACCACCGCATCGATCGCGGCGGTGTCGGGCGTCAGTACGGCAGTCCCGGTGAAATCGACGCGCTCGGCCAGCGCGATGCGGCGCTCGGGCGGCACCTGCGCCTCGCGCCGCGGCAGCAGGTCGAGCCGATAGAGATGCTGGCGCCCGGCGCGGCCGATATCGAGCACGTCCTCGAAGCCCTCGGTGGCCACCAGGGCGACGGGTTCGACCCTGTCCTCGACGATCGCGTTGGTGACCAGCGTGGTGCCATGGACGAGATCCTCCACGGACTCGGGCGACAGGTCGGCCGCTGCGAGGGCGGCGCGGATGCTGGCGACGGGGTCGTTACGCTGGGTCGGCACCTTGATCGAGCGCACATCGCCGGTGGACGGCAACAGGGCTACCAGATCGGTGAAGGTTCCACCGATGTCGATTCCGACCTGCCAGCCGCTTTGCGACATGCTCGACGCTCCCAGAGAAGTCTCAGCCGCGCTGGAGCACGATACGGGCCATTCAGGGTCGGGGAAACGTGCGGTCGCTCAGGTCTGGGCCGGGGTGAAGCGAGCGACCAGCTGGTGCGACTCGCCGGGATAGGTGAGTCGGACATGGGTGACGGGCAGGGCGGACCGCCAGGTGCGGCGTTCGACGATCAGGCAGGCCGTCGTCGCGGGCACCGACAGGAGAGCGGCCCTCTCCCTGCCCGCGCTGCTGGCGCCGATGCGATGCTCTGCCGCGGTCCAGGGGACGCTGTCGAGTAGCCACCGGCCGGGCGCGACATCATCGAACGGCTCATGGATCGCCTCAGGCACTGCCTCGGCATTGATCAGTCGCTCTTCCAGGCAGAAGACCCGGTCGCCGGCGAAATGACGGACCACGAGGTCGACGACGCGACCAGGAGACCTGGACACAAGCCGCTCCCGATCGGCTGCGGTGCTTCGCCGGGTCTCGCGGGAGATCAGCTCGAAGCGATAGGCCTGGCCCAGCGCCAGCACCTCCGCCTTGATGTCGTGGATTTCGAGCACCGCCGCCTGCGACTGCGGCCGCGTGACGAAGGTGCCGGCCTTGCGACGGCGCTCGACCAGGCCGGCGCGCGCCAGCTTGGCCAGCACGTTGCTCACCGTCATGCGCGAGCAGTCGTAGGCTTCCGCCAGCTCGTGCTCGGTGGCGATGCGTGCGCCGGGCGCCAGCTTGCCCGACAGGATCTTGCCCTGCAGGTCGCCAAGGATCTTCTGATGAAGCGACTGGGGCGCGGCCGTCATGAAGCCTTCAGCACCTTGTGCAGCGCCTGACGGTAGCGCCTGCCGATCGCCTCTCGATGGACGTGCCGGCCGCCAGTCACGAGCTTGGCGCCGTCGCGCCAGACGCAGTCCACCGTCTGGTGGCGGCCCGCGAAGATCCAGCCATCGAGCCATCGGTCGCCGTGGCGATGGGCGAGGGCCTCGTCGTCGCCCTTCAGGCTCACCAGGTCGGCAGGGTGTCCCACGGCAACTCCCGACGGCGCGCCGAGTGCCTGGGCGCCGCCGGTCAGGGCCGTGTCGAACAGGCTGCGGCCCACCGACGGGGTCGCGGCCCGCGCCAGCGCGTTGCGCGTGCGCAGCGACAGGCGCTGGCCGTATTCCAGCAGACGCAGCTCCTCGGCGGCGTCGATCAGGACATTGGAATCGGAGCCGATGCCGACCCGGCCGCCGCGCTCCAGGAAGGATTGCGCGGGAAAGAGTCCGTCGCCGAGATTGGCTTCGGTGATCGGGCACAGGCCCACCACGGCGCCCCGCCCTGCGATGCCGGCGCTCTCGGCATCGGTGACATGCGTCGCGTGGACGAGACACCAGCGTTCGTCGACCGGCAGGTGATCGAGCAGAAACGCGACCGGCCGCTTGCCCGACCATGCGAGACAATCCTCGACCTCTTTCGTCTGCTCCGCGACGTGGATGTGGACGGGGCCACCTGCCGCGAGCGGCAGGATGGCTGCGATCTCCTCCGGCGTTGCGGCGCGCAGACTGTGCGGTGCGATGCCGACCACGGCACCGGACAACGGCGACACCGCCTCGCGGCTGGCCTCGATCAATCTTTCATAGCGGTCGACGTCGTTGACGAAGCGCCGCTGGCCGGGCGCCGCGGGCAGGCCGCCGAACCCGGCGTGGAGATAGAAGACGGGAAGGAGCGTCAACGCGATGCCGGTCTCGGCTGCCGCTGCCGCGATCCGCGTTGCCAGCTCGGCGATGTTGGCATAGGGCGCGCCGGCCGGGTCGTGGTGCACGTAGTGGAACTCGCCGACCCGGGTGAAGCCGCTTTCGAGCATTTCCACATAGGCCTGCGCGGCGATCGCCTCGACCTCGTCGGGACCCATATGGTCGACGAAGCGGTACATGGCCTCGCGCCACGTCCAGAAACTGTCCTGCGTGGGGCCGCGCCGCTCCGTCAGACCCGCCATGCCGCGCTGGAAGGCGTGGCTGTGCAGGTTGGGCAGGCCGGGCACGCCGATCTCGTGGACTTCATCCCCCGCCTTGGCCGGTGTGTCCTTCATCAAGGTTTCAATCCGGCCCTCCACGATGACGAGGCGCACGCCATCGGCCCAGCCGTCGGGCAGGAGCAGGGAGCGGAACCAGAGGGCGGTTCTGGACATATTATTATGTATAGTCATAATAAGGGCCACATGCAATGTGACCGCCTCTGGAAGAACGCACGCCTCGCGACCCTGACCGGCGAGGGGTTGGGCCTCGTCGAAGACGGCCTCGTCGCCGCGCGCGACAGCCGCATCGTCTTTGCCGGCACGGCAACGCAAGCGCCGCCGCTCGACGCCGCCGAGACGATCGATTGCGACGGACGCTGGATCACGCCGGGTCTGGTCGACTGCCACACCCACATCGTCTATGGCGGCAACCGCGCGCATGAGTTCGAGCTGCGGCTGGCCGGGGCCAGCTACGAGGAGATCGCGCGCGCGGGCGGCGGCATCGTCTCGACCATGCGGGCGACTCGTGCGGCGTCGGAGGAAGCGCTGGTCGCCAGTGCGTTGCCGCGGGTCGATGCGCTGATCGCCGAAGGCGTCACGACGATGGAGATCAAGTCGGGCTATGGGCTGGACCTCGCCAGCGAACTGAAGTCGCTGCGGGCGGCGCGCCGCATCGGCGAGGTGCGGCCGCTGTCGGTGAAAACGACATTCCTCGGTGCGCACGCGCTGCCGCCCGAGGCGAACGGCGACAAGGATGCCTATATCGCCACCGTCTGCGAGGAGATGCTGCCGGCCGTCGCCAAAGCCGGGCTGGCCGATGCGGTCGACGGCTTCTGCGAGGGCATCGCCTTCACGCCGCAACAGATCGAAAGGGTATTCGAGGCGGCGAAGGCGAGGGGCCTCCGTGTCAAACTGCATGCCGAGCAGCTCTCCAACCTGCACGGGGCTAGTCTTGCGGCCCGTTACGGGGCGCTGTCGGCCGATCACCTGGAGCATGTCGACGAACAGGGCGTGAAGGCGCTCGCAGCCGCCGGCACGGTCGCTGTGCTGCTGCCCGGCGCCTTCTATTTCGTACGCGAGACCCACAAGCCACCGATCGAGCTGCTGCGGCAACACGGCGTGAAGATCGCCCTGGCGTCCGACAACAACCCCGGGACCTCGCCGCTCACCTCGCTGCTGCTGGCGATGAACATGGGCGCCACGCTGTTCCGGCTCACGGTCGACGAGTGCCTGGCCGGTGTCACGCGCGAGGCGGCACGGGCGCTGGGCTGTCTCGACAGCGTCGGCACGCTCGAAGCGGGAAAATGGTGCGATCTCGCCATCTGGGACATCGAGCGGCCGGCCGAACTGGTCTACCGCATGGGTTTCAATCCGCTGCGCGCGCGGGTGTGGAGGGGCAGATGAAGGCGGTCGTCATCACACCGGGAACGGTTCCTCTTTCAGGCTGGCGCGACATCTATCGCGGTGCCGCGGTGAGCCTCGATCCCGCTTCCTACGAGGCGATCGAGACGTCGGCAAAGGCGGTGTCGTCGATCCTTGCCAAAGGGCAGCCGGTCTACGGCATCAACACCGGCTTCGGAAAGCTGGCGAGCGTCCGCATCGAGGCCGCCGATCTCGCGACCCTCCAGCGCAACATCGTGCTCAGCCACGCCGCCGGTGTCGGCGCGCCGATGCCGGTGCCGGTGGTGCGGCTGATGATGGCGCTGAAGCTCGGTAGCCTGGCGCAGGGCGCGTCGGGCGTGCAGCCCGCGACGGTGCGACTGCTGGAGACGATGCTGGCGGAAGGGCTGACGCCGGTCGTGCCCTGCCAGGGCTCGGTCGGCGCCTCGGGCGATCTGGCGCCGCTCGCCCATATGAGCGCGGCCATGATCGGTGTCGGTTCGTTCATCGTCGAGGGCGAGGTCGTGCCGGCCGCGAAGGCACTGGGCGATGCCGGGCTGAAGCCGCTGGTGCTTGGCGCCAAGGAAGGGCTCGCGCTGCTGAACGGCACGCAGTTCTCGACCGCCTATGCGCTGGCCGGCCTGTTCGAGGCCGAGAACCTGCATGGCGCGGCGCTGGTGACCGGCGCGCTCTCGACCGATGCGGCCCGCGGCTCGGACGCGCCGTTCGATCCGCGCATTCATCAGCTGCGCCGTCACGCGGGACAGATCGCGACGGCGGAGGCGCTGCGCCGCCTGATGACGGGCTCGGCGATCCGAGCCTCGCATCTGGTGGGCGACGAGCGGGTGCAGGATCCCTACTGCCTGCGCTGCCAGCCGCAGGTCATGGGCGCCGTGCTCGACATCCTGCGCCAGGCCGCGACCACACTGGAAACCGAAGCCAACGGCGTCACCGACAATCCGCTGATCTTCACCGATCCCGACGAGGCCCTGTCCGGCGGCAACTTCCACGCCGAGCCGGTGGCCTTCGCCGCCGACATCATCGCGCTGGCGCTGTGCGAGATCGGCTCGCTGGCCGAGCGCCGCATCGCCATGCTGGTCGATCCGGCGCTGTCGGGGCTGCCGGCCTTCCTGACGCCGCGGCCGGGTCTCAACTCCGGTTTCATGATCCCGCAGGTCACGGCCGCGGCGCTGGTTTCGGAGAACAAGCAGCGGGCCCATCCCGCCAGCGTCGATTCGATTCCGACCTCGGCCAACCAGGAAGACCATGTCTCGATGGCCGCGCACGGCGCGCGACGGCTGCTCGACATGGCGGCCAATGTTGCGTCCGTCATCGGCATCGAGCTGCTGGCGGCGGCGCAGGGCTGCGACTTCCACCGGCCCTTGGCCTCCAGCCCGCCGCTCGAAGCGGTGCGCAGCTTGCTGCGCCGCGACGTGCCGCATCTCGAGGACGACCGTCACTTCCATCCCGACATGGAGAAGGCCACGGCCCTCGTGGCCAATGGCACCCTCGTCGCAACCGTCGGCCCCGGCTTCCTGCCTGCCCTTCAGGAGACACCATGAACCGCATCGACAATGCCCGCACCATCCGCGCGCCGCACGGCACCGCGCTCACGGCCAAGAGCTGGCTCACCGAAGCGCCCTTGCGCATGCTGATGAACAACGTCGATCCCGACGTCGCCGAGAAGCCGGGTGAGCTCGTGGTCTATGGCGGCATCGGCCGCGCCGCGCGCGACTGGGAAAGTTTCGACCGCATCGTGGCCTCGCTGCGCAAGCTCGAAGCCGACGAGACCCTGCTGGTGCAGTCGGGCAAGCCGGTCGGCGTGTTCCGTACCCATGCCGATGCGCCCCGCGTGCTGATCGCCAACTCCAACCTCGTGCCGCGCTGGGCGACGTGGGAACATTTTAACGAGCTCGATCGCAAGGGCCTCATGATGTACGGCCAGATGACGGCCGGCTCGTGGATCTACATCGGCAGCCAGGGCATCGTTCAGGGCACCTACGAAACCTTCGTCGAGATGGCGCGCCAGCATTACGGCGGCAGCCTCGCCGGCCGCTGGATCCTGACCGCGGGCCTCGGTGGCATGGGAGGCGCGCAAACGCTGGCGGCAACGATGGCCGGCGCCTCGTGCCTCGCCGTCGAGTGCCGCCCCAGCAGCATCGAGTTTCGTTTGCGCACCGGCTATCTCGACGTTCAGGCCAAGGATCTCGACGATGCCCTGGCGATCATCGGCAAGGCGGTGGCGGAGAAGAAGGCGGTCTCGGTCGGCCTGCTGGGGAATGCCGCAGACGTTCTTCCCGAACTGCTTCGGCGCGGCGTGCGGCCCGATTGCGTGACCGACCAGACCTCGGCCCACGATCCGGTGAACGGCTACCTGCCCAGGGGCTGGACCTTGGCCGACTGGGAAGCCAAGCGGGCGAGCGATCCGGCCGGTGTCGCCAAGGCCGCCAAGCAGTCGATGGCCGGTCACGTGCGCGCCATGCTCGAGTTCCACAAGCTGGGCGTGCCCACGGTCGATTACGGCAACAACATCCGCCAGATGGCGCTGGAAGAGGGCGTGGCCGACGCCTTCAGCTTCCCGGGCTTCGTGCCGGCCTATATCCGGCCGCTGTTCTGCCGCGGCGTGGGACCGTTCCGCTGGGCCGCGCTGTCGGGCGATCCCGAGGACATCTATCGTACCGACGCGAAGGTGAAGGAGCTGCTGCCGGACAACAAGCATCTCCACAACTGGCTCGACATGGCCCGCGAGAAGATCAAGTTCCAGGGTCTGCCGGCGCGCATCTGCTGGGTCGGGCTGGGCGACCGCCATCGCCTCGGCCTCGCCTTCAACGAGATGGTGGCCAAGGGCGAACTGAAGGCGCCGATCGTGATCGGCCGCGACCATCTCGATTCCGGCTCGGTCGCCAGCCCCAACCGCGAGACCGAAGCCATGAAGGACGGCTCCGACGCCGTGTCCGACTGGCCGCTGCTCAATGCGCTGCTCAACTGCGCCTCGGGCGCGACCTGGGTGTCGCTGCATCATGGTGGCGGCGTCGGCATGGGCTTCTCCCAGCATGCCGGCATGGTCATCGTCTGCGACGGCACACCGGAAGCGGGCAAGCGCATCGAACGCGTCCTGTGGAACGACCCGGCGACCGGCGTGATGCGCCACGCCGATGCGGGCTACCAGGACGCCATCGACTGCGCGCGCGAAAAGGGGCTCAATCTGCCGAGTCTTTAGGAGCGAGTGTGTTGGCGAGCGATCAACAACGTCCTCACCCTAAGGAGCGGTCCGCCGGACCGCGTCTCGAAGGGTGGGCACGAGCACTTCGTTTGTTGCCCATCCCTCGAGACGCCGCGCTGCACGCGGCTCCTCAGAGTCTGGCCGGAAATGAATGCAGCTAAAACAAGGAGCTATGAATAGCCCCAATGACCTCACCCTGAGGAGCATCGCGCAGCGATGTGTCTCGAAGGGTGGGAACGCGCACCTTGCCTGTTGCCCATCCTTCGAGACGCGCCGCTTCGCGACGCTCCTCAGGATGAGGTAAGTGCTTGAATCGATTCAATTCATTTCCGGCCAGCCTCTCAGGATGAGGTAGGTTTGGTCAACTTGAGACGAAGAGACCGCGGAGCCTCCACATGACCTTCTCGCTCGTCGGACGCTGTGCCCGCACTGGCATGCTGGGCGCCGTCGTCACCACTTCGTCGATCTCGGTCGGCTCGCGCTGCTCGCATGCGCGGGCCGGCATTGGCGCGGCGCTCACCCAGCATCGGACCGATCCCCGGCTGGGGCCGCTGGCGCTGGATCTGCTGGCCCATGGATTCTCTGCGCCGGAAGCGATGCAGGCTGTGGTCGCGGCCACGCCGCACCGGCATTGGCGTCAACTGGCGCTGATCGACGCGGCCGGCCGCACCGCCGTCTATTCGGGTGCCAATGTCCGCGCCGAGCGCGGTGAGGCGCAGGGCCGGGATTGCGCCGCCATCGCCAACATCGTGCGGTCGGCGGCGCTGCCGCAGGCCATGGTCGCCGCGTTCGAGGCGGCGCCCGACCTGCCGCTGGCGCGCCGCCTGACCGATGCGCTCGCGGCCGGCGAAGCGGCTGGCGGCGAGTATCAGCCGGTCACATCGGCGGCCCTGATCGTCGTCGACCGGGAGTCGTTTCCCTATGTCGATCTGCGTGTCGATGATCATCTCCAGCCCATCGCCGAGCTTGCGCGCCTCTGGGCGAAGTACGAGCCCGAAGCCCATGCCTATGTGATCCGCGCGGTCGATCCAGAAGCCGCGGTGCCGCCGCCGGGGATGAAACTCACTCCGACATGATCATGTAATGCAACTTTTTCGCGGCGCCGGCATTTGTCCGATATGCCCCGCGATCATCTGCGCCCTGAAGACCAGTCTGAACCGGCCAACGAGGCCGCCCGCGAACGGCTCGACGCCGAACTGAAGCGGGCGCTGTGGGCACAACAGGCGTCGCGGTCCTGGGCCGCGCTCACCGCCGCCAAGAAGCTTCAGCCAAACCTCTGATTTCCCACAGCATCGAAGCGGCAGCCCAGCCTGTAGCGTGAAGACGGGTGCAGGCAACGCACCATCGTGACCGGCGTTGTGCGAGTCCAGGTGCGGCGGGTCAGCATCAGGCAGGGCTCGGAGGCCGCGATCTCGAGTCGTTCGGCCTGCTCGGCCGTCGGCAGGACGGCATCCACGACATGTTCGATTTCGTCGAACGGCACGTTCTGCACGAGGTATTCGCCCGGCGGGGTGTCGCCGAAATTCTGGTCCAGGAAGTCCGGCACGACGAGAGGATTCACGTAACGGTCCTCCAGCTGGACCGGCACCTCGTTCTCGAGGTGAAGGCACACCGAATGGAAGACGGATTGTCCCGAGCGCAGGCCGAGCCAGGCGGCGATGTCGCCGGGTGCCGCCACGCGCTCCGCCGAGAGCAGCGCGCAGCGATAGTCGTGGCCGCGCTGCCGCACCTCGCGGGCGATGCTGGCGATGTGAAGCAGGGTCGATTGCGGCTTGTCCTCGGCCACGAAGCTGCCGACGCCGGCCACCCGCACGATCCGGCCCTGCTGGACCAGGTCGCGGAGCGCCCGGTTGACGGTCATGCGCGACATGCCGAACCGGCTCACCAGCTCGTGCTCCGAGGGCAGGCGATGTCCGGGCGGCCACGTGCCGTCCTGGATGTGGCGCACGATATAATCCTCGACCTGCTGGTAGAGCGCGGTCGGTTCCATCGGTCCCTCAGTGCGCCGCGGCGATGGCTTCGACCCGGATCTCCTCGGTGAGACGGGCCTTGAGCGCCATGAATTCGGGCGAGGTTTTGATCGTGTAGTGCCTGGGATGGGGGAACCCGACCTCGATCTCGGCCTTGATGCGACCGGGGCGGGCGCTGAACACGACGACGCGGCTGGCCATGAAGATGGCCTCGTCGATGTCGTGGGTGATGAACATCACCGTCTTCTGCGCCTGCTCCCAGATGCCCAGCAGCAGTTCCTGCATCAGCACGCGCGTCTGGTTGTCGAGAGCACCAAACGGCTCGTCGAGCAGCAGAATCTTCGGATCGTTGGCCAGCGCGCGGGCGATCGCCACCCTCTGCTGCATGCCGCCCGAGAGCTGCTTGGGAAAGTGATCCTCGAAGCCGCGCAGGCCGACCTGGGCGATGAACCGGTCGCTGATCTCCCGCTGTTCCGAGAGCTTCATGCCTTTCTCGCGCAGGCCGAAGCAGATGTTCTGGCGGACGTTGAGCCAGGGGAAGAGTGTGTAGCTCTGGAACACGACGCCGCGGTCGGCACCGGCTCCCACGATCTTCGTGCCGTCGAGCGTGATCTCGCCCGTGGTTGGGCTCTCGAGGCCGGCAACGAGGCGCAACAGGGTGGACTTGCCGCAGCCGGACGGGCCCAGCACCGTGATGAAGTCGTTGTCGCCGACCTCGAGGCCGATCGGCAGCAATGCCTGGGTCGGCGGCGCGCTGCGCTTGTGGCCGGGGAAGGTCTTGGAAACGTCGCGGATCGACAGACGGCTCATCGCAGCAGGCTCCAGGAGAAGAGGTGCTGGTTGACCTTTTTGAAGGCCAGGTCCGAGAGCAGCCCGACCAGGCCGATCACCACGATGCCCGCGATGATGTGGTCGGTCGCCATCAGCGCCTGGCTGTCGGTAATCATGTGGCCGATGCCCGACGAGGCGCCGATCAGCTCGGCGACGATGATGTAGGTCCAGCCCAGCCCCAGCACCTGGCGCAGCGCCTCGGCGATGTCGGGTGCGGCGCCGGGCAGGACGACCCGGCGGATCACGCCGCTATCCTTGCAGCCCAGCGTATAGGCGGCTTCGACGAGGTCGCGGCGGGTGCCGCTCACGATCATGGCGATCATGAGAGTGAGCTGGAAGAAGCAGCCGATGAAGATGACGGTGAGCTTCTGCGCCTCGCCGATTCCGACCCACAGAATCAGGAGCGGGATGAACGCCGAGGCCGGCAGATATCGCGCGAAGGAAACGAACGGCTCGAAGAAGGCCTCGATCGGCTTGTAGACGCCCATCGCGATGCCGAGCGGCACGGCGATGACGGCGGCGAGGACGAAGCCGCCGACGACTCGCCAGATGGTCATGCCGACGTCGTGGGTGAAGCCCTGGGTGGCGAACAGGTTCCAGCCCGAGACCAGAGTCTGCCATGGCGTGGCAAGGAAGTGTTTCGGCACCGCCCCGCTCAGGCTGAGGAAGGACCAGAGCGCGACAAAGACGATGAAGAACGCCACGCCGAGGACGATGCGATTCTCCCGTCTGACGGGAACCAGCAGTTTCATGCGAATCTTCTCAAAACGTCCCGCCCGCTTGCACCGGGAAGGTGTCGGCGTCCTACGCCGACTGATGCCACTCGCGACAAGGAAAGGTCCCTCGCTTCGTTCGGGATGACACTATTGTTGAAATCTGCGCGGTGCGCCGAACCAAGACCTGTGTCATCGCGGGCGGGACGACCCCGCCCTGAAGCGTAGCGAAGGACCTTTGACTTATATGCGATAGCCCCTCCCGGTAACGAAAGGGACGAAGCGTTACTTGATGTACGTCGTGTCGAAGAGCGTATCCATGTTGTCGGGCTTGCTCTTGATCACGCCGATCTCGAGCAGCAGCTCGGCGGCTTCCTTGTTGAAGGCCTGGATCTCGCCGTTGAAGAACTTCTTGTTGGCTTCGCGGTCGGCCCACTTGATCTTGGACTGCGACTTCTCGAACTGCTCGGCGGTCTGCTTTACGTCGGCGCCCATGATGGTGAAGGCCTTCTGCTTGTCCTTCTCGATCATGTCGAGGGCCTGGAAGTAGCTCTCGGTGAGCGCCTTAACGGCCTTCGGGTTCTCCTTGATGAACTTCGGCGTGCAGCCGAACGAATCGAACACCATCGGGTACTGCAGCGAATCGGCGATCAGCTTGCCGGTCTCGGGCTTGTCGCGCACCAGGCTGAGATAGGGCTCGTAGGTGACGGCGGCGTCGAGGTCCTTGCCGGTGACGAAGGCGTTGGCGGCCGGCGCCGGCTCGAGGGTGACGAGCTTCACGTCCTTCAGCGACATGCCGTTCTTCTTCAGGATCCAGGCCAGCGTGAAATGCGGGTTGGTGCCCGGTGCCGAGGCCGCGATGGTCTTGCCCTTGAGGTCGGTGACCTTGGAGATGTCGTTGCGGGCGACGATGCCGTCCGAGCCCATGCCCTGGTCCATCTTGAAGAGCTGGGTGGTGGCGATGCCGTTGGTGTTCCACACGATCCAGGTCTCGACCGTGGTCGCGGCGCACTGCAGGTCGCCCGAGGCGATCGCGAGGTGGCGGTCCTTCTGCGGGATCTTCTTGATCGTGACGTCGAGGCCGTTGGCCTTGTAGATGCCGGCTTCCTTGGCCAGCGTGATCGGCGCGAAGCCGGTCCAGCCGGAAATGCCGATGGCGACCTTGGTGTCCTCGGCCTGGGCGACCGAGGCGCCTCCGGCGACGGCGGCCACCGCCACGACGGCGGCGAGTGCTTTGAACTTGGCCATTGATGAACTCCGTTAGAGGTGACTGCTACGAACGATAGACGACGGGAAAGATCGGCACATCGAGCGGTGCGCCGTCTTCGAGCCTGAGGTCGGGAAAGGGCGGCGAGGTCCGGCCGGCGCGCCGGGCGAAGACCGCGTCGTCGCCCACCCAGCGCGCCGAGAAGACGCGGCGGGCGCGCGGCGACTGGTTCCCCGGCGCCCCGTGGACGGTGCGGAAGTTGAAGGCGATGGCGTCGCCCGGCTGCATGTCCCAGCCCGCAATGTCGAGCGTCGGGCGCATCGCCTCGATGTCGGGCATCACCTCGAAATCGTCGTTGGCGTAGAGCCGCGTGCCGTCGAAGCGCATCGGGCGGAAGCCCTTGCCCCAGGTATGCGATCCCTTGATGCACTCCATCACGACATCGCGCGGCACGGGATCGAGCGGGATCCAGAAGCTGACGCTCTGCCGGCCCTCGACACAGTAATAGGGCTGGTCCTGATGCCAGGGGGTGACCGTGCTGCCGCCGGGCTGTTTCACGAGGACATGGTCATGGAAGAAGCGGGCGGTGCGCGAACCCATGAGGCGGGCGGCAATCTCCGCGGCGGGCGAATTGTAGACGAAGGCCTCGAATTCCGGGATGCGCTGCCAGTTGCACAAATCCTGGAAGAAGGGTGCCGAGCCATCGGCCGGCCGGACCGTCCGTTCGAGCGGGCTGGGATTGGCCATCAGCGCGTCGATGCCGGTCCGCAGCGGCTCGATCCAGGCGTCGAAAACCCCGCGCAGGAGGAGGACGCCATCCTGGCGGTAGCGCTCTGCGGAGTCGTCCGTTTCGGCGCGAGAAGGGCTGATCTGCATGCTTTGCCTGTAGCCTGTCTATACAAGTTTATACAGCAGGAAGCGTGCCAAATTTCCCCATTCCCGAGGGGCGGTATTGGCCATTTGCAGTCGCAATGGCCACTCGCTAAGACCGCGCGCTCAGCCCGATACGCAAGCCAGGAGCCGCCAGTGAGTATCGTCAGCTTAAAGGACAAGGTTTCGCCGGAAGAGTGGGCCGTCCGCGTCCAGCTCGCCTCGGCCTATCGGGCCGCCTTCGAAATGGGCTACGAACTTTCGATCTTCGGTCACATCTCGGCCCGCGTGCCCGGCGAACCCGACGCGCTGCTGCTCAATCCGTTTGGCCTGGCCTTCGACGAGATCACCGCGTCGAGCCTCGTGAAGGTCGACAAGAACCGCAGGATCCTGACCGAGAACGGCTACGAGCTGAACCAGGCCGGCTTCAACCTGCATTCCGGCATCATGTTCACCTCGCCGCACGTCAACGCGATCATCCATGCCCATACGCTGGACGGCGCCGCGGTCGGTGCGATGAAGGGCGGCTTCCAGCCGCTGACGCAGGACGGCGCGATGGTCTACCCGAAGGTCCGCTACCTCGACTATGACGGCATCGTCGTGCTGCCGGGCGAGGGCGAAGCCTCGGCCAAGGCGCTGGGACCGGACGGCCGCGTGCTGATCCTCAGGAACCACGGCACGCTGAGCGTCGGCGCCACCATGGGCGAGGCCTTCTTCTACTTCTACTTCTTCGAGAAGGCCTGCAGCATCCAGGTCCGCGCGCTCGCCAATCCCGCGGGCGTCCAGCCCATCTCCGAGAAGATCATGTCGGAGATGCCGGCCGAGGAAGCGACCGTGCTGAAGGGACTGACCAAGCTCGCCGAGCCGCACGAGAAGACGCCGTACGATGACATCTTCGCGGGCTTCATGCGCCGCGCCAAGCGCCGGTATCCCGACCTCGACAGCTGACCGCGGGTAGAGCGCCGAGAGCATAGAAGACGCCGCGCGGCAGACGGACGCCCTCCTCACTGCGCGGCCGCAGGCGCTTGGCATGACGCTTGCGTTCTCAACGTGGAATTTCCTGCGTTCGGAACGGAGAGCGAGGCGTGCCGCAACAGACTCAGCGCCGGATGATGCGTCTCGGCGCGTTCGTCCACGAGACGGGGCAGCACGTCGCTGCCTGGCGTCATCCCCAGGCCCACTTTCACTCGGGCGCGAGCTTTGCCGATGCGGTCGAGGTTGCCCAGACCGCCGAACGCGGCAAGTTCGACTTTCTCTTCCTGGCGGATACGGCCGCCGTCAGCCTCTCGGGAACACCCGAGTCCCGCGGCCGCATGGGCAAGGTGGTCAAGTTCGAGCCGATGACGATCCTGTCGGCGCTCGCCGCCGTCACGAAGCATCTCGGGCTCGTCGCCACGTCGACCACGACCTTCAACGAGCCCTATACGCTGGCCCGCCAGTTCGCCTCGCTCGACCAGATCAGCGGCGGCAGGTCCGGATGGAACCTCGTTACCTCGAACAACGAGGATGACGCGCTGAACTACAGTCTCGAACAGCATCCCGCACATGCCGACCGCTACGAGCGCGCCATCGAGTTCGCCGAGGTCGTCACCGGCCTGTGGGACAGCTGGGACGAGGATGCCTTCATCCGCGACAAGGAATCGGGCGTCTTCTTCGATCCGTCGAAGCTCCACCCGCTGCATCACAAGGGCAAACATTTCCAGGTGCGCGGTCCGCTGAACGTCGGCCGCTCGCCGCAGGGCCGGCCTGTGCTGGTCCAGGCCGGCGCCTCGGGGACCGGACGCGATGTCGCCGCGCGGCTCGCCGAGCTGGTGTTCACCGCGCAGACCACCTTCGAGCAGGGCAAGGAGTTCTACGGCGACGTGATGGGGCGGTTGCCGCGCTATGGCCGTTCGCCGGCCGAGGTTCTGGTGATGCCCGGCCTCTATCCGGTCGTCGCGCCGACGGAATCGGAGGCGCGGGAGAAGTTCGAATACCTGCAGTCGCTGATCCATCCCAGCGTCGGTCTCGCCGTGCTGGAACACACGATCGGCGTGCACGATCTCGACAAGCTGCCGCTCGACGGCCCCGTGCCCGAGATGCCCGACACCAACGGCCCGCTCAGCCGCCAGCGTCTCCTGCTCGACCAGGCACGCCGCGACAACCTCACTCTGTGGGAGCTGTGCCTCGCCAACGCCGGGCCGCGCGGTCACGTGCTCACGATCGGGACGCCGTCGCAGGTCGTCGACGAGATGGAACACTGGTTCAAGGACGGTGCCTGCGATGGCTTCAACGTGATGCCGGCCTGGCTGCCGGGCTCGCTCACCGATTTCGTCGACCTCGTGATCCCCGAACTGCAGCGCCGGGGGCTGTTCAGAACGGAGTATGAAGCCATGACCTTGCGCGGGAATCTCGGGCTGCCGCAGCCGATCAGCCGCTTCCATGCCGACCGTTTCGCGGGAGCCGCGCAATGATCGCCCGGAAGAAGTCCCACGGACCGGTGCTCGGCCGTCGGCAAGCGGTTGGGCTTGCCGCCGGAGCCCTTATGGCGGGGTCGATGAGGTCGGTGCAGGCTGCCGACGCCTCGACCTTCGTCAGCGGCTTTGCGCTGCCGATGAACCTCGATCCGCACCAGGTCTACGACGTGCCGATGCAGTCGATGATGCTGAACGCCTACGACAATCTCTATCGCTACCAGAACGACCCGCCGCAGATCGTGCCGTGGCTGGCCGAAAGCCACACCGTCTCCGACGATGGCCTGCTGTGGGAGTTCAAGCTTCGCCCCGGCATCAAGTTCCATGACGGCAGCCCGATGACGGCCGAAGACGTCGTCTACAGCTTCCGCCGCGTGCTGGCGCTGGCCCTCGCGCCCGCCGGCGCGTTCCTCAAGATCCTGAAGCCCGACAATGTCACGGCGCCCGATCCGCTCACCGTGCGGTTCAAGCTCGAGACCTCCTACGCGCCCTTTTTCGCAGCGATCCCGAGCATCTCGATCGTCAATCCGCGCCAGATCGAGCCCAACGTGAAGAACGGCGACTGGGGCAAGGCGTGGCTCGCGTCGAACGGTGCGGGTTCCGGCTCCTATCGCATCGTCTCCGCCGGCTACCGGCCGCTCGAATATCTCGACATGGAGATCAACGAGGGCCATTTCCTCGGCTGGTCGCACAATCCCAAGCCGGTCAAGAAGATCGCCTACCGGCCGACCAAGGAAACCTCGACCCGCGTGCTGGCCCTGCTGAACGGTTCGCTCGACTGCACCGACCCGAACCTGCCGGCCGACCAGGCGGAGCAGATCAACGCCTCCAAGATCGCCTATGTCCAGAAGGACGTCGTCATGCGGACCTTCGTCATCCGCATGAACAACAGCAAGCCGCCGTTCAACAATCTCAATGCGCGCCTGTGCTTCGCGCACGCCTTCAACTACATGGGATTCATCAACGATATCCTGGGCGGCTACGCGACGCGC
Source organism: Reyranella sp. (assembly GCF_965249915.1). GTDB lineage: Bacteria > Pseudomonadota > Alphaproteobacteria > Reyranellales > Reyranellaceae > Reyranella. Next base: position 4,182,948 of record NZ_OZ252257.1, on the reverse strand, counting down.
GATCCCTATCCCATGCCCGAGAACCTGTGGGGCATTCCCAAGGACGCCAAGGGCTACGACTACGATCTGAAGAAGGCCAAGGAATACTACGCCAAGGCCGTCGCCGAAGGCGCGCCGATGAAGCGGCCGCTGGAGCTGCACGTGCAGTCGGAGAACGAGCAGAGCGTGCAGGGCGCCCAGCTCTTCCAGGCCGACCTGGCGCAGATCGGCATCAACCTCAAAGTCGTGGGCAACATCTGGTCGAACCTGACCACGGCCGCCGCCAAGCCGGACACCACCCCCGACATGTGGGTCCATTGGGTCAGTACCTACTTCGTCGATCCGGAGAACTGGGTCGGACAGATGTACGACAGCCAGTTCCACGGCACCTGGAAGGCTTCGTCCTACTACAAGAACGACCAGGTCGACGCGCTGCTGCGCAAGGCGCGCGCCGCCGTGAAGCAGGAGGAGCGCCAGCCGCTCTACGAGGAGGCCATCCGCAAGATCATGGCCGATTCGCCCGACATCTGGATCTACAATTCGATGCAGCTGCAGGGCCTCAACAAGCGCGTGAAGGGGCGCCGCTTCTGCACCGTCGGCCAGGGCGCGGAGATACGCTGGATCTCGCTCGAAGGCTGAAATGCTCCGGTTCGTCGTCCGGCGCTGCCTGCTCGTGCTGCCGTCGCTCCTCGGATTGCTGGTCATCACCTTCCTGTTGATCCGCGTCGTGCCGTCGGATCCGGCGGTCGCGATGGCGGGCGATGCCGCGACGCCCGAGCAGATCGAGCAGCTGCGCCAGCAATACGGCCTCAATCGCCCGATCTGGGAGCAGTTCGTCTCCTATGTGGGCAAGGTCGCGGCGCTCGATCTCGGCGAAAGTGCCTTCTCGCGTCGGCCGGTCGCGCTCGACATTGCCCAGCGCCTGCCGGCCACCCTGATGCTCACCTTCTGCGCGCTGGCGATCTCGGTCTTCGTCGGCGTGCCGTTGGGCGTCGTTGCCGGGCTCTCGCACAATGCCTGGCCGGATTATCTGCTGCGCGTCTTCTCGGTGATGGGCATTGCGGTGGCGGCTTTCTGGTTCGCCATCATGCTGCAGCTTCTGTTCTCGATGGAGCTCGGCTGGCTGCCCTTGCGGGGCGAACTCTCTCCCACCATCGCACGCCCGCCACGGGTCACCGGCTTCGTGGTGGCCGATGCGCTGATCGCCGGCCGTTTCGACGTGGCCGGCGACGCTCTGCGCCATCTCGTCCTGCCGGCGGTCACCCTGTCCCTGGGCGGGCTCGCCACCATCGTGCGCTTCACGCGCGCGGGCGTGCTCGACACGATGCAGCAGGATTTCGTCTTCTACGAACGCGCCATGGGCTATCGCCGGTGGCGTCTCCACTGGATCTACGTGCTGCGCAACTCGGTGACGGCGACCGTGACCCAGATCGGCCTGTTGTTCGGCGGCCTGATCGCGGGCGGCGTGGTGGTCGAGGCGATCTTCGACTGGCCGGGCATCGGCAGCTACACCGTACAGGCCATCCTGACGGGCGACCGGCAGGTCATGCTGGCCGTCACCCTCCTGGTCGGCGTGGTCTACGCCGCGGTCAACATTCTGACCGATCTGGTGCACGGCGTGCTCGATCCGCGGTTGATGGAGCGGGGATGAGCCCCATCCTGCGCAAACTCAGCCGCGATCTTCCGGCGATGCTGGGGCTCGCCATCGTGCTGTTCGTGCTGGTGATCGCGATCTTCGGGCCGATGCTGGCGCCGTACCCTGAGGATGCGGCGGCGTCGCACCTCACGCGCCGGCTGCGGCCGCCCAGCGCCGCCTTTCCGTTCGGCACCGACAATCTCGGCCGCGATATCTTCTCGCGCGTGATCCTGGGCGCGCGTGGCGCGCTCACGATCGCGCTGACCGTCGTGTCGACCGCCATGCTGATCGGCGTGCCCCTCGGCCTGGTCGCGGGCTATCGCGGCGGCTGGGTGTCCGAAGGCATCATGCGCGTCACCGACGTGGTGCTGGCGATCCCGCAGCTGATCCTCGCGCTCGCGCTCGCACAGCTCATGTCGCCCTCCCTCGAAAGCGCGATGCTCGCGCTCTCGCTCACCTACTGGCCGTATTTCACGCGCATCGTCTATGCCGAGACGCGGCGGCTCTCGTCGTCGCTGTTCGTCGATGCCCTGCGCGGCATCGGCGCGGGCAGCGGTCGCATCGTGTTCCTGCACATCCTGCCCAACGCGCTCTCGCCGGTGATCGTGCGCGCCACCATCGGGCTGGGCTTCACCATCCTGGTTGCGGCTGTCCTCGGCTTCCTCGGCATGGGCGCGACGCCGCCGGCGCCGGACTGGGGTCTCGCCATCGCCGAAAGCCGGACCTACCTGCCGCGTGCCTGGTGGTACGCGACCTTTCCCGGTCTCGCGATCCTGATCACGGTGATGGGCTTCAATCTCCTGGGCGACGGTCTGCGCGACATCGTCGATCCGCGCATCCGGCGGTCGCGATGATCCCGGTCCTCAATGTGCGCGGCCTCAAAGTGTCGATCCGCACCGACGAAGGCAGGGCCGAGATCCTCGACGATATCGGCCTCACCCTGGAGCGCGGCCGCATCCTGGGCGTCGTGGGCGAATCGGGCTGCGGCAAGTCCACGCTGATCCGCTCGATCATGGGCATCCTGCCGCGCGCGGCCACGGTGGACAGCGGAGAGATCTGGTTCGAGGGCGAGAACCTGCTGGCCTTCAGCGAGGCCGAGCTCAACGACGGCGTGCGCTCCAGCCGGATCGGCTTCATCCCGCAGGACCCGCTGCTGGCGCTCAATCCGGTGTTCAAGGTCGGCGCACAGATGCTCGAGATCATGCGTTGGCATGCGCCCGACGAAGGGCTGCGCGGTGCGGCGCGCCGGAAGGCGCATGTCGCCCGGCTGGTCGGCCTGCTCAAGCGCATGCAGGTGCCGGACCCGGAAACCGCGCTCGAACGCTACCCCCACCAGTTCTCGGGCGGTCAGCGCCAGCGCCTGCTGATCGCGGCAGCCCTCGCCTGTGCGCCGGGCTTGGTGATCGCCGACGAGCCCACGACCGCACTCGACGTCACGACGCAGCACCAGATCCTGCTCCTGCTGCGCGAGCTGGTGGCCGAGTTCGGAATCTCCTTGCTGTTCGTCACCCACGATTTCGGCGTCGTCGCCGAGCTGTGCGACGACCTTTGCGTCATCTATGCCGGTCAGACGGTGGAAGCGGGCAAGGTGCAGGCAATCCTCGATGCACCTTCGCATCCCTACACACGGGCCTTGCTCGCCTGTCATCCGGACCGCGCGACGACGTTCATCGGCATTCCGGGCACGGTCCCTTCGCCGCTGGCCCGCCCGCCGGGTTGTCTGTTTGCGCCGCGCTGCAACGATGCCCGAGCGCTTTGCCTGGCTGGACGACCGCCCCAGGGACGTGCGGACTCCGGCGCCGCGGTCCGTTGCGTGCAGTTCGCATGACCGCTGATCCGCTTCTGACGTTGCGCGACGTGTCCGTAAGGCTGGGCGGCCGCAAGGGCTTCCTCCAGCGCACACTGCCGCCGGTGCAGGCGGTCAAGCAGGTCAGCCTCGACCTGCGCGGTGGCGAGATCCTCTCGCTGGTGGGCGAGTCCGGCTGCGGAAAGACGACGCTCGGCCGCACCATCCTCGGCCTGCAGCGCGAGAGCGAGGGCGAGATCCTGCTGGAGGGACAGCGGGTGAGCGGCCTCGCGCCGGAAGAGGCGCGGCGGGCGCGCAGCATCGTGCAGTATTCGCACCAGGATGCCGGTGCGGCGCTCGATCCGTGGTGGAGCATCGGGCGGACCCTGGAAGAGGGGCTCAGGATCCATGGCGTGCGCAACGCTTCGGAGCGGCGCGAGCGGGTTGCGGCGATGCTGCAGGCGGTCGGGCTCGATCCGACGGCGGCGCGGCGCTATCCGCACGAATTCTCCGGCGGCCAGCTTCGGCGGCTGGCGCTGGCGCGCATACTCCTGCTGCGGCCGCGCGTGCTGATCCTCGACGAGCCGACGTCGGGCCTCGACATGTCGGTTCAGGCGACGGTGCTGAACCTGTTGCTGGAACTGCGGGAGCGCTTCTCGCTGACCTATCTCTTCATCTCGCACGACCTGTCGGTGGTGGAGCGCCTGTCCGACCGGGTGGCGATCATGTATCTCGGCCGCATCGTCGAGCTGGGCACGGCGAAGACCGTGTTCGCCCATCCGACCCATCCCTATACCCGCACGCTTCTCGCGGCGGCACCCAGGCTCACGGGACGGCGTGCAGGGGGGCCTTCCCTTGTGCGGGGCGATCCGCCGAATCCGCGCCTCGTCCTGCCCGGATGTTCCTTCTTCGACCGCTGCCCGATGGCCGTGCCGGCGTGCCGGGAAACGACACCCGTCCTGCAAGCCGTTGCGACCGGCCAGGATGTCGCGTGCCTTCGGGCCGACGCGATGACGCAGGAAGGGCCGCTCGTCGAGCAGACTGCTTCCATCGGAGCAAAGCGCCGCGCCTGACCGGAGGGTGCGGCAGCTCTTTCCGTGCGATTCCGGGATGCGCGTGGATGGCATGCCGCTTGCTGCCTGTCCGGGATCAAAGGCAGGTGCAGGATGGAAATCGGCGTCTTCATTCCGATCGGCAACAATGGCTGGCTGATCTCGTCGACCTCGCCGCAATACACGCCGAGCTTCGACCTTAACCGCGAGGTCGTGCAGCGCGCCGAGCGCTACGGGTTCGACTTCGCCATGTCGATGATCAAGCTGCGCGGGTTCGGCGGCAAGTCGCGCCATTGGGACGACAATCTCGAATCCTTCACCCTGATGGCGGGCCTCGCCGCGGTGACGACGCGCATCGACCTCATTGCCACGGTCGCGGTGCTCACCCTGCCGCCGGCCATCACCGCGCGCATGGCGGTGACGATCGACAGCATCTCGAAGGGCCGCTTCGGCGTGAACCTCGTCACCGGCTGGCAGAAGGCCGAATACGACCAGATGGGCCTGTGGCCGGGCGAGGAGCATTTCAAGCATCGCTACGACATGGTCACCGAGTACGTGACGGTCATGAAGGAGCTCTGGGAGACCGGCCAATCCGACTTCAAGGGCAGCTACTTCACCATGAACGACTGCCGGCTCTCGCCGCTGCCGTCGCGCCCGATCAGGCTGATCTCGGCCGGCACCAGCGACGCGGGCATGAAGTTCGCGGCCGAGCACTGCACCTATAATTTCTGCAGCGGCCAGGGCGAGGCCAACGATCCGCGCGACTGCGCCGAAGCGGTCGGCCGCCTCAAGGCCGCCTGTGCCGCGGCGGGCCGCGACGTGAAGGCGCTGGCGCTGACCATGATCATCGCCGACGAAACCGACGAAGCCGCAATGGCCAAGTGGGAGCACTACAAGGCGGGCGTCGACCTCGACGCCATTGGCTGGCGCTCCGACCAGGCCGCCTCTGACAAGTTCGCCGCCGAGAACTCGACAGCCGGTCGCATCCGCCGCCGCGAGCCGCTGCCCAACAACGGCTCGCGCCTGATCGGCTCCTACGCCACGGTCGCCCGCCTTCTCGACGAGATGGCCGAGATCGACGGGCTGGCCGGTGTGATGCTGACCTTCGACGACTTCATCATCGGCATCGAACAGTTCGGCCAGCGCATCCAGCCGCTGATGAAGAGCCGCGCCAGGCTTTCAGTGGCGGCGTAACGCCGGTCAGGCACCTCATCGGAGCGCGCAACTCCCGTTGCGCTCGAATTTCGTCGATGAGCAGGCGATGGGCGCAATTGGAGTGCGCGCTCCCTTGACTAGACCACGCACCCGTAGTGCGCCGACGACACCAGCTTCGTGTACTTGTCGTGCACGGAGCCGGGGCGCGGACGGTCGGCCGCGGCGGGCGGGCGCCAGTCGGCCATGCGGCGGGCGAGCTCCTCGTCGGAGATTTCGAGGTTCAGGGTGCGGGCACCCGGGTCGATGACGATCGTGTCGCCGTCGCGCACCGCCGCGATCGGGCCGCCGCGCGCCGCTTCCGGCGAGATGTGGCCGATCAGGATGCCGTGGCTGACGCCCGAGAAGCGGCCGTCGGTGATCAGCGCCACGTCCTCGCCGAGCCCGCGTCCCTGGAGCTGGATGGTGAGCATCACCATTTCGGGCATGCCAGGCCCGCCCACCGGACCGACATTGCGCACCACCACGACATTGCCGGGAACGATCTCGCCGGCGCGAATGGCCTTCATCGTGTCGGCCTCCGATTCGAAGACGCGCGCGGTGCCCCGGAACTCGCCCTTCTCCAAAGTCTTGCCGCTGAGCTTCAGCAGGCAGCTCTCCGGCGCGATGTTTCCCTTCAGCACGCTGATATGGTTGTTCGCGGGCGCCGCCGGCCTGGACACGGGGAGCACGATGTCCTGCTTGCCGATCTCCTCGAGCGTCGGCACCGATTCCAGGTTTTCCGCCAGCGTCTTGCCCGTCACGGTCATGACGTCGCCATGGAGGAAGCCGTTGCGCAGCAGCTCCTTCATCACGACGGGCACGCCGCCGATCTCGTGCAGGCTCACCATCGCATACGGCCCGTGCGGCTGCAGATTGCAGATCAGCGGCATGCGTTCGCCGACCTGCTGGATGCGCTCGATGGTGATCGGCACCTGCGCCTCGCGCGCGATGGCGAGCAGGTGCAGGTACATGTTGGTCGATCCGCCCATCGCATAGACCGTCGCGATGGCATTCTCGAAGGCCTTCTCCGTCATGATGTCGCGCGGGCGGATGCCGGCTGTCATCAGATGATAAAGCGCGTCGACAGACGCCTTGGCCTGCGCCCGCACGTCGGCATGGATGCCGCTGCCGGCCTTGTAGTCCGCCGGATGCGAGGCGCCGCGCGGCAGCATCATGCCGATCGCCTCGGCGATGGTGCTCATCGTGTTGGCGGTGAACATCGCCCCGCAGGTGCCGCTGCCCGGCATGACGTTGCTTTCGAGTTCGAGCAGTTCCTCACCGGAGATGCGGCCGGCCTCGTTGGCAGCGCGGCCCTCGACATAGTCCATGATGGTAAGATTGTTGCCTTTCGAGGCCCAGGCGCCGAACGAGACGCGGCCGGGCGAGCTGGTGCCGGGATAGAGCACCAGGCCGAAAGCGTTGGTGCGGGCCAGCGGCATGAGGGCGGCGGCGCCGGTCTTGTCGCAGCCCGAGATCACGATCATCGCGTCGCCGTGATGGGCGTAGTGGCCGATCTCGAAACAGTCGGCCACGACGTCGCGCGACACCAGGCTGTAGCCGGCCGTCGGCGTGCCTTGCGTCAGCGCATCGGACACGGCCGGGGCCCCGACGATCAGTCCGTTTCCACCGCGCTCGGCCAGCAGTTCGACCAGCAGATCGCTGATGGTGCGCACCCGGTTGTTGCAGCGATGGGCGTTGGTATAGGCGCTGGCGATCGTGACCACGGCACTCGTCTGCGCCACATGATCGGGCTCGAAGCCGGCGGCCCGAAGCTCGACGCGGGATTTCTTCCAGTAGGTGCTGCTGTCTTTTTTCATGTCGTTCCCGCGGGAAGGAGGTTTTCGGGCGCGAGCCATTTTCCACGCCCGTTTCCCTGCGGCCAGCGAAAACAGCGGCGAATTCCGATGCCGATGGTCGAAGCGAAGGCTCCGTGCTGCGATAGGGGCGGCGAAAGGAACATCGGTCTCCCGATCCCCTTCAAATCGACGGACACGTTTCATTGCGTCCCGTCGGCCTGCGTTTCAAGTTGGCATAGTGGCTGGCGAGGCTTTCGAGGCCGGGTCGGCGCAACGGCCAACGGTGGAGAGCCGCGCTTCCCCCTGCGGCTCTCCGCTACGGAGACCAGAGGCAATGCACATCCTTCGTCATTCCCCGCGCCCGTCACGAGCCCGCTCACGGTGCTGTTGTAGCGGCTGAGACCGGCGGCGCGAGCTGCTTCCAACAATCAACTGACGATCGCGGTCGAGGCCGGCGCTCTTCGAGAGCTGTCCTGCCGTGCCCGGACCGCTGCTCACCACAACAGGAGACATCCATGATCAACAGAAGACACCTGCTTGCCGCCGTGCCGGCATCGCTCGTCGCGGGCTCGGCTCTCGGCCAGGAGGCGCCCAAGTCCGCCAAGGCGAAGGAGTTGCGCTTCGGCTATCAGCGCAGCGGCACGCTGCTGATCGCCAAGCAGCAGGGCGTTCTGGAGAAGCGGCTCAAGCCGTTCGGAGTCGAAGTCAAATGGGTCGAGTTCTCGTTTGGGCCGCCGCTGCTCGAAGCGATGAACGTCGGCAGCATCGACTACGGCACGGTGGGCGACACGCCACCGATCTTCGCGCAGGCGGCGAAGGCGAAGCTTGTCTATGTGGCGGCCGTGGAAGCCGCAGGCTCGGGGGCGGCCATCCTCGTTCCGCCGGGCTCGACCCTGCAGACCCTGGCCGATCTCAAGGGCAAACGCGTGGGCTTCGCGCGCGCCTCCAGTGCCCACAATCTCACGATCGCGGCCGTGGAGAAGGCGGGTCTGTCCTGGAGCGACATCACACCGGTGCAGTTGCCGCCGGCCGATGCGCGCACGGCCTTCGACAGCGGCGCGCTCGATGCCTGGACGATCTGGGATCCGTATTTCGCGGTCGCCGAGAAGCGTGCGGGCGTCCGCATTCTCGCCACGGCGCGCGGCATCGCCAAGCAGAACGCCTTCTTCCTCGGCAATGCCGACTACACGAAGAACAATCCCGAAGTCATCGCGGCGGTGAACGAGGAACTGGCCAAGGTCGCGTTGTGGGCGGAGGCCAATCGGCCCGCCGTGGCGAAGGTCCTGGCCGAAGCGACCGGCATCGATGTCGCCTCGTGGCTGCGCGCGGTCGATCGTACCGACTATCGGGTCGCTCCCCTGAACGAGGACGTGATCGAGGAGCAACAGCGGGTGGCCGACCGGTTCCACCGGCTGGGCCTGATCCCGAACAAGGTCGCGGTGCGTGACATCGTCTGGAAGTGGGAGGTCCGCACGTGAGCGACGCCCAGATCACGCTCCGTCCGCCGAACCCCTCCGTCGCCTTGGCGCGAACGGAGGCGGCCGGCCGACCGCGCCGCCCCGGCACCACCCTGAAGCGCTTCCTGCTCAGCGATGCGGCCGCCTGGATCGTGCCGGTGCTGATCCTGCTGGTGTGGCAGATCCTGTCGCAGTTCGACGTCCTGCCGGCCAATGTCATCTCCGCGCCCAGCGAGGTCGTCGATGCCGCCTGGCGACTGACTCTGAGCGGAGAGCTGCCGGGGCATATCCTCGTGAGCGCCAAGCGGGCAGCGATCGGCTTCCTGATCGGCGGCAGCCTCGCCTTCGCGTTCGGTCTGCTGAACGGCGTGTCCCGGATCGGCGAGAAGTTGACCGACACGACGTTCCAGATGATCCGGAACATCCCGAACCTCGCAATGGTGCCGCTGGTCATCCTGTGGTTCGGCATCGAGGACAGCGCCCGCGTCTTCCTCGTGGCGCTGGGCGTCTTCTTCCCGATCTACATCAATACCTATCACGGCATCCGCACGGCCGATGCGCAGCTCGTCGAGATGGGCCGGTCTTACGGCATGTCGAACTGGGATCTGTTCAGGCGGGTCATCCTGCCGGGGGCGCTGCCGTCGATCTTCGTCGGGCTGCGTTACGCCTTGGGCATCATGTGGCTCACCCTGATCGTTGCCGAGACGATCGCGGCCAATTCCGGCATTGGCTACATGGCGATGAACGCCCGCGAGTTCATGCAGCTCGATGTCGTCGTCCTCTCGATCCTCCTCTATGCGCTGCTCGGCAAGTTGGCCGACAGCACCGCACGCTTTCTCGAGCGCACGACGCTGCAGTGGCATCCCGCCTTCCAGGTCCATCGCAAGGGAGTTTGACATGGTCGACGACATTCTCGTGCGTGCCCTGCTCGACGAGGGGCTTCCGCTGGTCGAGGAGCCGGAAGCGCCCGCCAGAACGCCCGATCTGCCGACGGGCGGCGTCGGCCTCACGATCCGTGGACTGACCAAGGCCTTCGGCGACAACAGTGTCCTTCACGGCATCGACCTGCACGTACCCCCGGGCCAGTTCCTGAGCGTCATCGGCAAGAGCGGCTGCGGCAAGAGCACTCTGTTGCGCATTCTCGCGGGGCTCGACCGGCCGACCTCGGGCGATGTGCTGTTCGACGGTGTGCCGGCGGATCGTACGCCGCATGTCGGCAGGCTGATGTTCCAGGAGCCACGGTTGCTGCCGTGGGCGCGCGTGCTCGGCAACGTCGAGGTCGGGCTGGGCGAACTCCGCGGCGAGCCGGGCGCGAAAGAGCGCGCGCTGGCGAAGCTGGCGGCCGTCGGCCTCGAGGCGAGGGCCGGTGACTGGCCGTCGGTGCTGTCGGGCGGCCAGAAGCAGCGGGTGGCGTTGGCGCGGGCGCTGGCGAGCAGCCCGCACTTTCTCGCTCTCGACGAGCCGCTGGGGGCGCTCGACGCTTTGACGCGCATCGACATGCAGGCGCTGGTCGAGCGGGTCTGGCGCGAGCAGGGATTCACCGCCGTGCTCGTCACGCACGATGTCACCGAGGCAATCGTCCTGGGCGACCGTGTCATCCTGATCGAGGACGGACTCATCAAGCTGGAGATCGACGTCGACCTGCCGCGTCCGCGGCGCCGGGGAACGCCCGAGGTTGCGGCGCTGGAAGAGAAGATTCTGCGCCATCTGTTCAGCGATGGCGGATATGTCCGCCAACGGGAGGCCACATAGATATGTCCGGTGCCAATATCCTCTGGTTCCTGCCGACGCATGGCGACGGGCGATACCTCGGCAGTTCGATCGGCGCGCGGCCGGTCGAGCTCGCCTATCTCCGTCAGATCGCCCAGGCTGCCGACGATCTCGGCTATTTCGGCGTGCTGCTGCCCACGGGGCGGACGTGCGAGGATTCCTGGCTGGTGGCCTCGGCGCTTGCGCCGTTGACCGAGCGGCTGCGCTATCTCGTGGCCGTGCGGCCGGGTCTGCTCTCGCCGACGCTGGCCGCGCGGATGACCGCGACGCTCGATCGCCTGTCGAACGGCCGACTCCTGATCAACGTCGTGACGGGCGGTGATCCGGCGGAGTCGCGCGCCGATGGCGTGTTCCTCGATCATGACGCGCGCTATGCCGTGACGCGCGATTTCCTGTCCATCTATCGCCGGCTGCTTGCCGGGCAGGAGGTGAGCGAACAGGGACGCCATCTGCATGTCGAAGGCGCCCGGCTGGTGTTTCCGCCGCACCAGGCGGCCGGTCCCGCCATCTACTTCGGTGGCTCTTCGAGTGCCGGCATCGAGGTGGCGGGCGAGTATGTCGACAAGTACCTGACCTGGGGCGAACCCCCGGCGCAGGTAGCCGAGAAGCTGTCGATCGCCGCCGTTTCGGCCGCGCGCCACGGTCGGCGACTGAGTTTCGGTATCCGGCTGCATGTGATCGTGCGCGAAACCAGCGAGGAGGCGTGGCGCGCCGCGGACCGTCTCATCGAGCATCTCGACGATGCCACCATCGCGGCGGCCCAGCAGAACTTCGCCCGCATGGAGTCGGTCGGCCAGCAGCGCATGGCGGCGCTGCATGGTGGCCGGCGTGACCGGCTTGAGATCAGTCCCAACCTCTGGGCGGGCGTCGGTCTCGTGCGCGGCGGTGCGGGCACCGCCCTGGTCGGTGATCCGCCGACCGTCGCGGCCCGGATCGCCGAATACCAGGCACTGGGCATCGATACCTTCATCCTGTCCGGCTATCCGCATCTCGAAGAAGCGTATCGCTTCGCGGAGCTCGTGTTCCCGCTGCTCGACCTCGCGGAAACCACGGGTCCACGGCGCGCGCCGTTCGAGCAGGCGACTTCCGGCACCGGCGTGGCTGGCCTCCGCCCGGCCGAAGCGCCTCGGCCCCGCGCCGCCTGAGCAGAGGAGGTCGTGTCCCTCCGCGGGCGGCGATCCGCCGCGGGCATTGTGGCAGGCGCATTTGCGGCCGGATCCGCCCTCGTGAGTGAACCGACGATTGCCCTCGCGTGCCACCGGGTCTCTAATCGCCCGGTCCAAGGCGCGAACCCCGGAGCGATCGAATGGCGAGCAGCATCACCGTGACACCGATCGCCGGCTCCCTCGGAGCCGAGGTGACGGGTGTCGACCTGCGCACCATGGACAATCACGACTGGGCGCAGGTCCACCAGGCGTTCCTCGACCACAAGGTGATCGCGATCCGCGACCAGGATCTGTCGCCGCAGGACCTGATGGATGTGGGCGCACGCTTCGGCGAACCGAACCACTATCCTTTCGTGAAGGGCATGGACGATTTCCCGTTCCTGTTCGACATCGTCAAGGAGCCGTCCGAGACGCGCAATTTCGGCGGCGGTTGGCATTCCGACACGACCTATATGAGGACCCCGCCGCTCGCGACCCTGCTCTACGCGCTGGAGACGCCGGAGCGGGGCGGCGACACGCTCTATTGCGACATGGTCGCGGCCTACGAGAGTCTTTCGGACCGCCTGAAGGTGATGCTGGGCACGCTCAAGGGCGTGAACAGTGCCGGTCTGAAGCACCTCGGCGGTCGCAAGGCGCATCACGCGGTGGTCGGCGGCATGAAAATCACCGGAACCGAGGACGCCGATTCCTATGAGGCGGTGCATCCGATCGTGCGCACCATCGAGGAGACAGGCCAGAAGGCGCTCTATTGCAGCATCGGCCACACCGTCGCCTTCGAGGGCATGACGCCGGAAGAGAGCAAGCCGATGATCGACTGGCTGCAGGCTCATGCGACTCGGCCGGAGTTCACCTGCCGCGTCCACTGGAAGCCCGGCACGCTCACGATCTGGGACAACCGGCGAACGATGCACAATGCCATCAACGACTATCACGGCATGCGCCGCCATATGCGGCGCCTGACCTCGGGGCCGACGAATCCCGTCTGAACGGGTGTGATCGTTCTCACCTCGGTCCGATGCGGCAAAGAGACCTCTGCGCGCAGTGCATTTCGATGATCGGCTGGCCGCGCTTTCGCTGTGGCGCGCCCTTGTCTATCTGAGATGTCGAACCCACCATTCGCGGGATTTGCAATGACCGAGGCTACCGGGCCGCTCGCCGGCCTACGCATTCTGGACCTGACGACCGTGCTCTTCGGCCCCTTTGGTGCTCAGACGCTGGGCGACTGGGGCGCCGAACTCATCAAAGTCGAGGGCCTTACCGGCGATCAATGGCGCTATACCGGCCAGTTCCGCAACAGGGGCATGAGCGGGCAGTTCATGGCCGCCAACCGCAACAAGCGCAGCGTGGCAATCGATCTGAAATCGCCCGGCGGTGCGGAAGTGCTTCGTCGCCTCGTGGCGCAGGCCGACGCGCTGGTGACGAATATCCGGCCCGCCGCGCTGGAACGGCTCGGCTTCGGCTACGAGGCCTGCAAGGCGCTTAATCCGAAGATCATCTATGCGGCCGCGACCGGCTTCGGCCAGGATGGCCCTTGGGCCAAGCGGCCGGCATTCGACGAGATCGTCCAGGCGGCCTCCGGTCTTGCCTCTTCCATCGGGACCGACGACGAGCCTGCCTTCGTGCCCAGCCTCGTCGGCGACAAGCTCTGCGGGCTTGCGCTCGCCGGCGCCGTGGCGGCCGCGCTCGTCTACCGGGAGCGTACCGGCAAGGGCCAGCTCGTCGAAGTCCCGATGCTGGAGACGGTGGCGGCGTTCAACAGCATCGAGATGCTGGGTGGCCACGCCTTCGTCCCGCCGATCGGGCCCGCAGGCTACAAGCGCGTCAAGGAACGCAAGCCGGTCAAGACCAGGGACGGCTGGCTCACGATGCTCCCTTATTCCGGCGACAACTGGTGCACTTTCTTCGAAACGGTCGGCCGTCCCGAATGCATCGAGGAGTTCGCGGTTCGCGACCCGATCAAGCGGGCGGCCAACATCGACGCGATCTACGCGCGGATGAAGGAGATCGCACTTGAGCGGACCACCGCTGAATGGGAAGAGTTGCTGCTCAAGATCGACGTGCCCCATGCCTCGTTCGCCAAGATGACGGAAGTCGGCGAGCAGCCGCATCTCAAGGCCGTCGGGCTGTTCCAGAAGTTGGAGCATCCGACGGAAGGGACGATCCAGCAGGCACGCCCGCCGGCGCGCTTTTCCGAAAGCCCGGCCGCGATCCGTCGCCTGCCGCCCCGGCTGGGCGAGCATACGCGCGAGATTCTCGCCGAAGTCGGCTACAGCGAGGCCGACATCGACGCCCTGCTCAGCGCCAAGGCGATCGGCGAGTCCGCGCCTGCATAAGGCGCGGGCGGTTACCGCCATGGGGTGAAGCCGCGCCTTTCTTGACCTGGGTCAAGGTCTCCGACGCTCATTCAGGCAGAGTGGCGCGGCCGTGATCGCCGGTTCGCGGCGGGCTGCCCCATTGGCCGCCATGCGTCATCCGGCGACGATTCCGCATGCCCATGGAAGGATCGACCGATGGTGCCGGACAAGGGTTCGTCCATGGTTTCCTCGACCGCCGCGCACGACTCCTATGTCGTCACGGCGCTGTCGGACATTACCGATCGCGCCCTGCATGCGGCGTTGGCGCGATTTACGCTGGGGCTCTCGCCGGCGGCGGTTGCGGCGGCCTATCTCGACTGGCTTGTCCATCTGATGGCCGCTCCCGGCAAGCGCCTGCAGCTGCTCGACAAGATGGCACGTAAAACGATGCGCCTTGCCGACTTCGCCTCGCAGCAAATGGTGCATCCCGGCAAGGCCGCACCCGCGATCGAACCGCTTCCCCAGGACCGCCGGTTTGCCGGGGAGGTCTGGCAGCATCTGCCCTTCAACATCTTCTATCAGGGCTTCCTGCTGCAGCAGCAATGGTGGCACGCCGCGACGTCCGACGTTCGCGGCGTCACGCGCCATCACGAGGAGATCGCCCGGTTCGGCTGCCGTCAGATCCTGGACGTCTTCGCACCCTCGAACTTTCTGCCGACGAACCCCGAACTCCAGCAGCGCACCTTCGAAACCGGCGGCCAGAACCTCCTCGTCGGGATGCAGCATCTGTTCGAAGACTGGCAAAGGGCCATCAGCGGCAAGAGGCCGGCGGGGAGCGAAGCCTATGTGGTGGGCGGCAACGTCGCGGCGACCGCGGGCAAGGTGGTCTTCCGCAATCGGCTGATCGAGTTGCTGCAGTACGAACCGGTGACCGCGCAGGTCCACGCCGAGCCGGTGCTGATCGTGCCGGCATGGATCATGAAGTACTACATTCTCGACCTGTCGGCGCAGAATTCGCTGGTGAGATACCTGACGGCGCAGGGTTTCACCGTGTTCATGATCTCGTGGAAGAACCCCGTCACCGACGACCGCGATCTGGGCCTGGACGACTATCGTCGCCTGGGGGTGATGGCGGCGCTCGATGCCATTGCCGCCATCGTCCCCGAGCGCAAGGTGCACGCCATGGGCTATTGCCTGGGCGGCACATTGCTGTCGATTGCCGCTTCGGCGATGGCACGGGACGGCGACCTGCGTCTCAAGACGATGACGTTGCTGGCGGCGCAGACCGATTTCACCGAAGCCGGCGAACTCATGCTGTTCATCGACGAGAGCCAGATCGCCTTCCTCGAGGACATGATGTGGGAGCAGGGATTTCTGGACGCCAAGCAGATGGCCGGCGCTTTCCAGATGCTGCGGTCGAACGACCTCATCTGGTCCGTGGTCCTGCATCGCTACCTCATGGGGACCCGCGAGCCGATGAGCGATCTCATGGCGTGGAACGCGGATGCGACGCGTCTGCCCTATCGGATGCATTCGGAGTATCTGCGCGGCCTGTTCCTCGCCAACGACCTCGCGGAAGGAAGGTATCTGGTCGAGGGCCGGCCGGTTGCGCTGACCGACGTCCGCGTTCCGATCTTCGCCGTCGGAACGTCATGGGATCACGTGGCGCCCTGGAGATCGACCTACAAGATCCACCTGCTGGCGGATACCGAGGTGACGTATGTGCTGACCAACGGCGGGCACAATGCCGGTATCGTGTCGGAACCGGATCGCGCCGGTCGGCATCATCAGGTCATGACCAAGAAGGCGGAGGATCGCTATGTCGATCCCGAGACCTGGCTGGCGATCGCGCCGAAGCGGGACGGCTCCTGGTGGCCCACGCTCGCGGCCTGGCTCGCGTCTCATTCGGAGGGCACGGTGTCGCCGCCCCCAATGGGCAATCCCGCCGCTGGACTGGCGGCGCTCTGCGATGCACCGGGCACCTATGTCTTGCAGGAGTGATCGAGCCGGACGAAGCGCGACGGCGCTCATGCCGTTGCCGTCTCAGTCCATGCGTGTACCAAGGAGCGCGACGTAGAAGATGAAGAGCGTCCCGATGACGACCAGGATCACGATTGCGGTCGGAACGAGGTATCGCGAGTAACCAGAGCGAGACCTCATGGAATGCTCATTTTCCGGGAGCAGGACGCCTGGGATGGGGTTTCGACCACGCCTCCGGCCCTTTCAGGAGGGAAGGCTGTGCCGGCCGTCGCGGGTAGGAGCCACCGAACGGGGGCGTCGTCCTGCCAGCGAGGAGCTGCTGCACGAAGACGATGGCCAGGAGGCAAAGCGGCGTGCCCAGGAAGACCGCGATGTCCGCGATCGTCAGATATTCAAGCAAGGTAGCCGACGGCTGCATGGGCAAGTTCCTCGAATGATTATTCGAGTTTGCCCAACTGTCGGTCGAGCGACCTTGCTCCAGATCAAAGCCGCCGCCCCTACGTACGAACGCGAGGCAGACCATGCTGCTTCACCAGCAAGCGGGCAGCTTGTTCCGAACCGGATTGGAGATTGATGCAACTCCCGGGCCATCGCGGCTCGTCGCGCGAACTATAAAAAGTGACCGGATCGACGGCTTTTGGGAAACTCCCAACAGTCATCGTACCTCGGAGGCGGCCCTTGGAAATCGGCGTATTCATCCCGATCGGCAGCAACGGCTGGATCGTCTCGACGACGTCGCCGCATTACAGGCCGAGCTTCGAACTGAACAAGCAGACCACGCTCAACGCGGAGAAGTATGGGTTCGACTTCGCCCTGTCGATGATCAAGCTGCGCGGATTCGGCGGCAAGAGCGAGTTCTGGGACCACAATCTCGAATCCTTCACCCTGATGGCCGGACTCGCGGCCGTGACGTCCCGCATCAGGCTCTATGCGACCGTGCCGACGCTCGCAATTCCGCCGGCGATCGCGGCCCGCATGTGCTCGACGATCGATTCGATCTCGCACGGCCGCTTCGGCCTCAACGTCATCACCGGGTGGCAGCGGCCGGAATACTCGCAGATGGGAATCTGGCCGGGCGACGAGTATTTCGCGCGCCGCTACGACTATGCGGCCGAGTACGTCCAGGTGATGCGCGAGCTGTGGGAGACCGGCACGTCCAACTTCAAGGGCGAGTTCTTCCGCATGGAGGACTGCAAGCTGAGCCCGCGCCCGCAGCAGCCGATGAAGGTGATCTGCGCCGGGCAGAGCGATGCCGGCATGACGTTCACGGCGAAGTACGCGGACTACAATTTCTGCTTCTGCAAGGGCTACAACACGCCGACCGCCTGTGCCGACACGGTCGAACGCATGCAGAGGATCGCCGCCGGCAGCGGCCGGGACATCGCGACCTATGCGCTGTTCATGATCATCACCGGCGACACCGATGCCGAGGCGGAAGCCAAGTGGCAACACTACAAGGACGGCGCGGATCTGGAGGCCCTCAAATGGCTGACCGATCAGGGCAGTGCCGACAAGAAGTCTGGCGCCGATACAAACGTGAAGCACATGATCGATCCGAAATCGTCGGTGAACCTGAACATCGGGCTTCTCGTGGGCAGCCACGCCAAGGTGGCGCGAATGATGGACGAGGTGGCGACGATCCCCGGCCTGGCCGGCACGTTGCTGACCTTCGACGAGTTCGTGAGCGGTACCGAGATCTTCGGTGAGCGCATCCAGCCCCTGATGAAGAGCCGCAGGCATGTCGCCTCGGCTGTCGCCCCTGTCGCGGAGGCCGCGGAATGAGCAAGCCCGTCAGCTACTTCCCGTCCGACGATCCAAATGCGCGCCATCTCGAGGCACAGCCGGAGGCGCTGCTGATCCGGCCGCAGGAGACCGCGCTGATCGTGGTCGACATGCAGAATGCCTATGCCTCGAAGGGTGGCTATCTCGATCTCGCCGGCTTCGACGTCTCGGGCGCCGCGGCGGCCATCGAGAAGACGCAACTGGCCTGTGCCGCCGCCCGCGCGGCGGGCGTGACGGTCATCTATTTCCAGAACGGTTGGGATCCGGACTATGTCGAGGCGGGCGGCCCCGGATCGCCCAACTTCCACAAGTCGAATGCGCTCAAGACCATGCGCGCGAAGCCCGAGCTGCAGGGCAAGCTGCTGGCCAAGGGCGGCTGGGACTACGAGCTGGTGCAGGAGCTGCAGCCGCAGGCCGGCGACATCGTGGTTCCCAAGCCACGCTACTCCGCCTTCTACAACACCAACCTCGACAGTATCCTGCGCTCGCGCGGCATCCGCTCGCTGGTGTTCACCGGCGTCGCGACCAACGTGTGCGTCGAGTCCACGCTGCGCGACGGGTTCTTCCTCGAATATTTCGGCGTGGTTCTCCACGACGCCTGCCATCATGCCGGGCCGGACTTCGTGCAGAAGGCCTCGCTCTACAACATCGAGAAGTTCTTCGGCTGGGTCTCGTCGGTGGAGGCTTTCCAGAAGGCGCTGAAGGACAACACCAATCCGACGCTGACGACGAAGGGAGCAGAGTGATGCCGATGAAACCCGTGATCCCGGCCGGTTCCGGCAAGACCCTGGCGCCCTATTCGCCCGGCGCGATGGCCGACGGCATCGTCTATGTCTCGGGCACGCTGGCGCTCGACAAGGAAACCAATGTCGTCCATGTCGGCGACGCCGCGAAGCAGACCGAGTTCGTGCTCGAACAGATCAAGTCGGTGATCGAGGCGGCCGGCGGTACCATGGCCGACGTCACCTTCAACCAGATCTTCCTGACGGACTGGGCCAATTACGCGGCGATCAACGCCGTCTATGCGACGTATTTTCCCGGCGACAAGCCGGCGCGGTACTGCATCCAGTGCGGGCTGGTGAAGAAGGACGCGCTGGTCGAGATCGCCACGACGGCGCATGTCGGCAAGAGTTAAGTGAGCGTCGACGTCCTCGAAAGCACGCGGAAGGATGCGCCGACCGTGCTGCTCTCGTCCGGGCTGGGCGGCGCGGCGGGTTACTGGGCGCCGCAGCTTGACGCGCTGCGGTCGCGTTACCGCGTGATCACCTACGACCAGGCGGGGACGGGGCGTGCGAAACAGGCCCTGCCGGACGCCTACTCGATCGCCACCATGGCCGACGACGTGCTGACGATCCTCGACGAAACCGCGACCCCTGCCTGTCACTTCGTGGGGCACGCGCTCGGCGGACTGGTCGGGCTGGACCTCGCCCGCCAAGCGCCGGAGCGACTTACGTCGCTCACCGTCGTGAACGGCTGGGCGACAGCGGACGAGCATACGAAGCGCTGCTTCGAGGCGCGGCTCCTGCTGCTGGAACATGCCGGCCCTGCCGCCTATGTACGCGCTCAGCCGATCTTCCTCTATCCGGCCCTGTGGCTGGCCCGGAACGCCGAGCGCGCGCGCAGCGAGGACACGCACGGGCTGGCCCACTTCCAGGGCGAGGAAACCCTGCGTCGCCGCATCGGCGCGCTCCTGCGCTTCGACGCGACCGCGGACCTCGCCGCGATCAAGACACCTGTCTTCGTCATGGGTGCGCGAGACGATGTGCTCGTCCCCGTCAGCAAATCCCAGGAACTCGCCGCCGGTCTGCCCAACGCGGTGCTGCAGATCGCGGACTATGGGGGGCATGCCGTGAACGTCGTCGAGCCTGACGCGTTCAATGCGGCGCTCCTCGATTTTCTCGGCCGGGTGTAGGTCGCCGCCGGCTTGCCGGCCGTGTCCCGTCAGCCCTCCATGATCCACTCGGCGCCCGAGGCGATCACGAGCGGCCACTGTGCCACGCCCCTTGCCAAGATTTCGATGACATGGTGATTGTCCACGCCTGCGGGCGTATCTGATGCAAGTCTCAAGGCGGAGCGGTTCATGACTGTCATTCGGCGTCGGGCATTTGTGATGGGCTTCACAGCCCTGGGTGTCGTCCCCTTCGGTCGCGCATGGGCGGATGCTCCGCTCGAAGTCCTGCATGGCTATACGGCCGGCAGCGTCACCGGCCAGATTGCACGGTTCGTCGGGGCGGTTCTGGCGAGCAAGGGGCGGCCGGCGCCGACCGTCCGGGCGATTCCCGGCGACCACGGCTTCGCTCCCGTGCCTGCCTTTCTGGCGGGGTCTGCTGGCGGAAGCCGGGTTCTCGTCGCCGATACGCTCACGCTGATGATGAACGGCGTGGCGCAGGGCAAGCTTTCCGACGTGGAGCGGTTGGTCCCCATCGCCAAGGTGACCAACGGCTATTCGACCGCATTGATCGCTGGCGCCGCGAGTGGGCTCAAGAGCTGGGTCGATGTGGTTTCGACCGCACGAACGCGTCCGGTCGTGCTCGCCGGTTCGGGACGTCTATCGGCCTATGGGCCGGCAGCGGCCTGGGTCGCAGCGGCCGCGCCCGGGGTGACCGAGGTCGATGCCCGCGGCAACGACCAGATTCTCGAAGCGGTGCGGAGCGGCTCGGCGGGGATCGGCGTCGTAACAACGGATTCCATCGCGGCGGCCATGGCCCGCGGTGGCGAGACGCCCACCGTGCTCGCTACCTTCGGAGCCGCTCGTTCTCCCTCTTTCCCCGCGGTTCCGACCTTTGCGGAACTCACGGGCGATCGGGGGCGCACTTATACATTCAGCTATTCTGTCTTTGCGCCGCCGGGATCGGCTCCTTCTTTCGTCGAGACGATCGCCCGCGACCTTGCAGGGCCGTTCCCCAGCGACCTCGTCAGCGCGTTGGGTCAACTGGGGACGCGGGTCGCTGCGGGGGACGCGCCGCTGGTTCGGGAGACGATGCAGCGCGACCTCAGGGTCGCACGCTCCTTCCTCTAGCGACGCCTCGCACAGAGCGACAGGCAGATCAGTCAGCCCTCCATGATCCAGTCGGCGCCGGCGGCCAGCGCGATCTCCTTGACCTGGGCGAGCAGGTTGGGCCCGACGGGGATGCCGGTCTTCATCCGCGCGGCGGCGATGCGGCGCTCGGGATCGCCCGCGACCTGCACCGGCTTCGCCGGGTCGGCGGGCCGCGTGGCGCGCAGCGTGTCGCAGAAGGCGGCGACGTCGGCCTGGAAGTCGGCGGTGTCGCGGAACATGCCGGGATCCATCGCCAGGAAGAAGTGGCCGATGTCGATCGGACCGGGCCGCGTGTTGCGCGTCGGATCCGTCACCATCACGCCGCCCGACAAAGCCGAGCTCAGGATGTTGACCATGGCGCCCAGCCCGTAGCCCTTGTGGCTGCTGCCCTCGGGTGTGCCGCCGAGCGGCGTCATGTAGCCGCCCTTGCTGACCTCGTGCGGATCGGTGCTGGGCAGACCGTCCTTGGTCACCAGCCAGCCGGTCGGCGTCTGCAGCTTCTCGTTGGCCTTGTTGCGGATCTTGCCGGCGGCCACGGTCGTGGTCGCCATGTCGAGCAGGAACGGCTCGCCCGGCTTGCCGGGCGCGGCGAAGGCGATCGGATCGGTGCCGAGACGAGCCTGCGCGCCATTGGTCGGCGCCATGTTGATGCCGCTCGCCGAGGTCGTCGCCATGCCGATGAAGCCGGCGTCGACGGCCTGCAGCACGTAGAAGCCGCAGGCACCGAAATGACCGGAGTTGCGCACCGCCGCCACGCCGATGCCGGTCTTCTTCGCCTTGTCGATGGCGATCTCCATGGCGCGCCGTCCGGTGGGATGGCCGAGCCCACCGTTGCCATCGACCAGCACCGACACCGGGGTCTCCTTCACGATCCGGGGCTCGGCGCGGATGTCGAGCTTGTCGGCGCGCCGGCGCTCGTCGTAGGGCGGCACCATCGAGATGCCGTGCGTGTCGATGCCGTGGAGGTCGGCCCAGGCCATGATCTCGGCGGTGCCGGCCGCGGTGGCCTTCGGCATGCCCCAGGCCTCGAGGATCAGTTCGAGCTGCTTGCGGTGGGTCTCGTACGACGCGGGCATGCTTCATTCTCCATTATTGACGGCGGCATTATTGAGGACCGGCCACACGACGCATCAAGATTCTTCGCCTGCATGCTGGCTGCGTTCGGGGCCGCCTGTGACGCTGCCGAAGGGAACGGTCAGCGGCGTGCCGGGCAGAGCGACAGGTACAAGAAGAACGCCATGACCGGCAGCGTGAACCAGTTGAGCGCGGCACCCGGGGCCGTGCCCATCGTCGTGACCGGCTTGAGGGTTCCGGCCAGTCCGCGCAACACGGGCTCGAGCGTGAAGACCAGCAGCACGAGCGGCACCGTTCCGCGCCAGCGCAGCAGCAGCACCCAGAGCAGCAGCGCGAGGAGCAACTGGATCGCCCCCCACTGGCCGAACATCGCCACGATGTTCGAGCCGCCGTCTATGGTCGCGACGTCGATCGTGGCGATCGACTGCGCGCCGCCGTCCGCCGCCAACAGATGGATGCAGGAGCGCACGGTGATGGCGCTGAGCCAGGCGAGGGCGACCCAGAAGGAAAGCAGCGGACCGTCATAGTGCGCTGGATTGGCGGGCAACAGCCTCGCCGGGGATGGGAGCCACGAAGAGGGCATGGAAGGGACACGTCCGAGTTACGTAAATTTTACCAGAGACCTTCGATCCGAGAGTCTCAAGTGACTTCCTGAAGAACACCAAAGGTAGCAATCCGGGGTCTCACCGTGAACTGCGGTCATCCCAGCACGAGCGCACAAGCTATACGAAGGTTCAGGCTCTCGAACTCTATGTAGAATATTGCCGCCGATATCCGCGTGCAAATCTCACTTCCAGGGCGCGCCATCGTCCCGCGCGTTGTTTGAAGGGAAGAGAGGCCATGATCGGCTATGGATTTGTCGCTCTCGGCGGCGCCTTCGGATCCGCTTTGCGTTTTGCATTGGATCGGTGGATCACCCAGATGATGGGAAGCGCCCTGCCGTGGGGGACCATTGTCATCAATATCGGCGGGTCCTTTGTGATCGGTCTGTTCACGGCCCTCTTCGCGGGGACCAGCGCGGCCTCGACGCCCATTGAAATCCGCCAGTTCGTGCTTGTCGGCGTGTGCGGCGGCTTCACCACCTTTTCGTCCTTCAGCCTTCAGACCTTGACGCTGTTCAATGCGAACGAGCCGGGGCGGGCGCTGCTCAACGTCATGTTGTCCCTCACCCTGTGCCTCACCGCCGTCGCTGCCGGTTAGGTGCTGCCCGGCGCCTTCACCACGCTCTCCCGAGGCGTCGGCCCCTGAGCGCGACCGATCCGCTTCCGCCCACGCCTGCCAATCCCGCCGCGAAACCAAGGAGCCGCACATGAAGATCGATCTTTCCGGAAAGTCCGCCCTCGTCACCGGCTCCACCGGAGGCATCGGCTTTGCCATCGCCAGGGGCCTGCAAGAGGCGGGCGCGGCGGTGGTCATCAATGGCCGCACCCCTGCCGCTGTGGACGAGGCCCTCGCGCGCCTCGGAGGAGCGGCGCGGGGCCGGGCGCTCGATCTTGCGAGCCCGGAGGGCGCGCGGGACCTGGTGGCCCTCGAGCCTGCGTTCGACATCGTCGTGAACAATCTCGGCATCTTCCAGCCGCAGGATTTCTTCGACACCGACGATGCCATCTGGGAGCGGCACTGGCAGGTGAACGTGATGGTTGGCGTCCGGCTCGCGAGAGCCTATCTGCCACCGATGGCGGCGCGGGGCTGGGGCCGGATGATCTTCCTCGGGTCGGAATCGGCCTTCAACATTCCGGTGGAGATGATCCACTACGGCGTCAGCAAGACCGCCGACGTGTCGCTCGCGCGCGGCCTTGCCAAGCGCATGGCAGGGACCGGTGTCACCGTGAATTCCATCCTGCCTGGCCCGACGCTGTCAGAGGGTGTCGCCGAGATGCTCAGGCCGGGCATGGCGGGAGGGAAGTCGCTCGAGGAGGCGGGGGCTGAGTTCGTGCGTGCGCACCGGCCCACGTCGCTGATCCAGCGCCTCGCCACCGTCGACGAAGTCGCCAGCATGGCCGTCTATCTCGCCTCGCCCCTGGCATCTGCCACCACCGGCGCGGCACTGCGCGTCGATGGCGGCGTGGTCGACTTCATCAACTGAACCCATAGAGGCACAAGCCATGAGTTCTCGCATTCTTATCGTCGGCGGCTCGATGGGGGGCCTGTTCGCCGCCGTCCTCCTCGGCCGCGCCGGCTTCGACGTCACCGTCACCGAACGCTCCGCGCACGGGCTCGAGGGGCGAGGGGCGGGCCTCGTCGCCCAGCAGGAGGTCTTCGACATTCTGAGCGAAGTCGGCGTCGAGCACCTCGCCCGCGTCGGTGTCACGGCGCACGAGCGGATCTACCTCGACCGCAACGACGCCATCATCCATCGCCAGCGCACGCCTCAAACGCAGCTCTCGTGGGATGTGCTTTTCCGCACCTTCCGCGAGCGGGTGCCGGATGCACGCTACCGGATCAAGGACCGCGCCGTGCGGGTGCAGACCGACATCGCCGGCGCGACCGTGAGGTATGCTGACGGGCACGAGGAGACGGCTGATCTGGTCATCGGCGCGGACGGCATCGGGTCGCTCGTACGCGAAGCCGTGTCGGGGCCGCAGTCGAGGCCGGCCTATGTGGGCTACGCGACATGGCGGGGGCTCGTGCCGGAGACGCAGGTGCCGGAACTGGCGCGGCGACAGCTCTTCGAGCGGTTCTCCTTCTATGAAGGCCCGGGTTCGCATGTGCTCGGCTATCTCGTTCCGGGCGCAGACGGGTCCACCGAGATGGGGCAGCGCCGGTACAACTGGGTCTGGTACCGACGCTATCCGCCCACGGAGCTGAGCCGAGTTCTCGTCGACCGCGACGGGGTGAGCCGCCCCTTCTCGATCGCCCCTGGCCGAGTGAGGCCGGAGGTCGCGGACCGCCTCAAGCGCGATGCCGCCGAAGCGCTGCCGCCTTCCTTCGCGCAGGCGGTCGCCGCCGAACCCCGGCCCTTCATTCATGCGATTTTCGACTATGCGCCCCCGCACATGGTGAAGGGGCGCGTCGCTCTTCTGGGCGATGCTGCCTTCGTGGCCCGGCCGCACACGGCCATGGGTGTCGCCAAGGCGGCAGGCGATGCCTTTGCGCTGCGAGATGCCTTACGGGCACATCCGGATGTGGATGCCGCGCTCGCTGCTTATCAGGCCGCGCGGGTCCCTGTGGGGCAGGCCATCGTGGCGTACGGCCAGCGGCTGGGACAATCACTCCAGCTGGCCGGAAGCTGAGTCTGCTTGCTACGGGCCTGCGCGACGCAGGCCCGTGTCCTGCATTGGGGCAGCGTTACGGCCCCAGGCTGCAGGCGTTTGTACGCCGCCGGTGATTCTGCCTGGGGGGATAAGTCCGGGGATCTGCCAAGCGGTCAGTAAGCGGCCTCCAGCAGCTGCTGCGCCGCGGCGATGCGCTCGCCATCGGAGCGGACGCCGGCGTTGGCATTGAAGTTCTTGACCGTCTGTCCCGCGATGAGGGGAATCGCTGATCGCGGGATGTTCAGTTCGCTGAGGCGAACCGGCATTCCGACGTTGCGGTACAGTCGTTCCAGTTCATCCGCGATGACCTGCTTGTTCGGCCCGGTGCTGCCACCGAGGCCGAGGGCGTCGGCGACGACCTGCGCCGCGGCCGCATCGTCATCCTGTGACAAGCGGATCTTGGTGGCGTGGATGGTGGAGATCGACTCGCCCTGGCCGACATGGGGGAACTGGACGTGCAAGGCGGTCGAAACGGCATAGTCCCCGCCAAAGGCAGAACTGGCCCCCATGCGGGCCCCATCGTCCTCGGCACGGTTCTGCAGAAAGGCGGCGATGCACAGATCGGCACGCGAGGCTGCGTCGTCGCGATTCTGGGCGAGGGCGGAGTAGGCGCGAAAGGCGAGGCGGAAAGCCTGAAGGCGATCGCCTTCGACCAGTGGATTGGATTCAGCCGCGGCGATGGCTCCGACAACACTGGAGAAGACCGTGGTGGCGGTCGACCGGTGGGATGAAGCGGGTGTCGTCATCAGGACTTCGTAATCCAGCAGGATTGCCTGCGGCCGGGTCTTGGGATCGAAGAACTCCATTCGATGATCCAGATCGGCATTCTTCAGTCCCGTTCCAGCGCGGTTCATGGCGCTGGTGGGAGTGGTCGGGATGTTGACGATGGGCAACTTCGGCGCGGCCAGGCGCGGGCTGTAGGCCGGCTTGCCGGCCGGGTACTGCGTCATGAGCTCGAACGGATCGCGATCCTCTCCGAGGAAGATCGCGACGGCCCGGGTGGCAACCAGCACGCTTCCGCCCCCGACGGCGATTAGCAGATCGGCATTGGCTTCGCGAGCGGCATCCCGGGCGGCGCAGACGTTCGGATAGGGACAATCCTTTTCGATCTGATCGAAGACGCCGGCGAAGGTCGGCCCCAACGCCTTTTCCAGGCGGCGAACGATGTCGGTTCGCCTGTTGATCGACGGCGAGCAGATGACGAAGGCGCGCTTGGCGCCGGCGCGCGCAGCGACTTCCTTGAGGGAATTCTCGAGGACGTTCGATCCGCAATACAGACGCCAGTTATGGCCCGAGGCACGAAAGCTCACTCGATCTCCTCCCGATCTTCACACGGTTCCGTTCAAGGTCTTTGAACCCCGATAGCACATTGCAGCCTCTTGCGGACCCGCTGCCAAGAGCGCTTCCCGCGCCCGTTTCGCAGAAACCGTTTCCAGATCAACTTTTGCGCCGTCCACGGCGGCATCGCGCTATATTGAAGATGTCCCGTTGTGCGAGGAGTGAAGTCCAGTGGCATCGCCGTCGTCCGTCGCCGTCATGAGCGGCCTCGCCCTCGAGGTGGCCGTCAATCGCTGGCTGAAGCCGGCCTTCGAGGCCGCATCGCCCTATCGCCTGGAGATCGACTGGCGTCCGACCACGGCCATCATGAAATCGATTGCCGAAGGGCAGCGCGCCGACGTCGTCATCGCCATCAACGGCTCCATGGACAAGCTCTGCGCGGACGGCATCGTGCGTCCCGAGACCCGCATCTGTCTCGCCGATTCGATCCTGGGCGTCGGCGTCCGCGAGGGGGCGCCGAAACCCGACGTCTCGACGGTCGAGGCGTTCAAGCGGACGCTGGTGGCGGCGAGGGCGGTGGCCTACTCCCGGGCGGGTGCGAGCGGTATCTACTTCACCGGGCTGGTCGAGCGGCTGGGAATCTCCGCGGAGGTCCTCGCGCGCGCCGTCGCGATCCCGATGGGCTTCACCGGCGAGAAGGTCGCGAGCGGCGAGGCCGACATCGCGATCCAGCAGGTGAGCGAATTGATGACGGTCCCCGGCGTCGCCGTCGCCGGCCCGTTTCCCCCGGAGGTCCAGACCGTCTCCACGTTCGATGCCGCGATCTTTGCCGATGCCGCCAACGCCGAGGGTGCCGCCGCGTGGATGGCGCTGCTCGCCTCGCCCTCGGCTGCGAAGGCCTATGGCGAGGGTGGCCTGGTATCCCGCCTGCCGTAGTCCTGAAAACGCTCTCCTTTCGAAAGACCGCTCGCATGTCGAAGAAGCCCCGAATCGTCCTCCTGCATGGCACGCCCGTCGCCATCGAACCCATCCAGCGCGCGTTCGCCACGCGGTGGCCCGAGGCCGAGGTCGTCGACCTGCTCGACTCCTCGCTGTCGATCGATCGCGCCAAGGACCACGACCTGACGCCTCGCATGTTCGAGCGCTTCGTCGAGCTCGGCGGCTACGCGCACCGCATCGGGGCCGAGGCGATCCTCGTCACCTGCTCGGCGTTCGGGCCGGCGATCGAGCGCATGGCAAAGGAACTGCCGGTGCCCGTCCTGAAGCCCAACGAAGCGATGTTCCGGGAGGCGATCGGCCGCGGGCGGCGGATCGGGATGCTCGCCACCTTCGCGCCGTCGGTGCTGACCATGACCGAGGAGTTCGAGCAGTTCGTCGGTGAGGCGGGCGGCGAGGCTGGCGCCAAGGCGACGCTCGAGACGATCGTCGTCGAGGGGGCCATGGATGCGCTGCGCAAGGGCGATGCCGACCGGCACAACGCGCTGATCGCCGCGCGGGCGCCCGAGCTTGCGCATTGCGACGCCATCATGCTCGCGCACTTCTCGACGTCGCGGGCGCTGGCGGCCGTCGGCGCGGCGGTCAAGACACCCGTGCTCACCGCGCCCGACGCCGCGGTCGACCGCATCCGGGCCGCCATCGGCGGCTGACGCCGCTTGGCGGGCCTCTCTGCGGCTACTTCCGCTTCAGATAGTCGATCGCGAGATAGCTGAGCGCGCGCACGCCGTACTTGAGCGCGGGCTCGTGGACGCGGAAGAACGGCGAATGGTTGGCCGGCGCCTGCAGCGGGTCGACCTCCGGCGGCACGACCCCCAGGAAGAAGAACATGCCCGGCACGACCTGGGCGAGATACGAGAAATCCTCGGCGCCCATGACTGGGCGCACCTCGGTGACGCGTTGGGTGTCGAGGCCGTTCTTCAGGCTGTTGGTGCCCCAGTCGGTGAGCGGCGGATCGTTATAGGTCACCGGCACGCCCTCGAAGACCGTGACGGTGGCCTTGGCGCCGGCGGCATCGGCGATGGCGGTGGCGGTCTTGTCGATGCGCTTCCAGATCTCGGCGCGCACGCCCTCGTCGTGGGTCCGGATCGTGCCTTCCATGGCGACGGAATCGGGCAGGATGTTGTTGCGCACGCCGCCATGGATCGTCGAGACCGAGACCACCGCCGGCGTGAGCGTGGGATCGAGCTGACGGCTGACGATGGTCTGCAGCGCCAGGATGATCTGTGCCGAAGTGACGACGGGATCGATGCCGCGCCACGGCTGCGAAGCGTGCGTCTGGCGGCCCTCGACGTCGATCTTGAGGCGATCTGCGCTTGCCATCAGCCCGCCGGGACGGAGTGCAATCACGCCTGAGCGGATGCCCGAGGTGACGTGCAGGCCGAACACGGCGGACGGTGCCGGGTTCTGCATGCAGCCGTCCGCGATCATTGCCTGGGCGCCGCTCGGCCGGCCGTCGTTGGAGCCTTCCTCGTTGGGCTGGAAGATCAGCTTCACCGTGCCCGGGATCTCGTCCTTCATGCCGGCCAGGATCTCGGCCACACCCATCAGGATGGCGACGTGGCAATCGTGGCCGCAGGCATGCATGACCGGGACGGTCTGCCCGAGATACTGCGCCGTGGCCCTGGAGGCGAAGGGCAGGTCGACACGCTCCTCGACGGGCAGCGCATCCATGTCGGCCCGCAGCGCCACGACGCCGCCGGGCTTGCCGCCCTTCAGCACGCCCACGACGCCGGTGATCCCGACGCCGGTCCTCACCTCGTAGCCGAGCTTTTCCAGGTGCTCGGCGGCGAGCGCGGCGGTGCGCGTCTCCTGATAGGAAAGCTCCGGATTCTCGTGAAGGTCGCGCCGCCAGGCGATGACCTTGTCTTCGATCTCGAGGGCCGCTGCGGAAATGCGCTCGGAAAGTTCGTTGCCGGTGATGACGTCGCTCATGCGGCGATTGTCCCGGACGAGGGGGGCGGTGCGCAAGGACTTATCATCCTGGCTCTGGCGCCGGGCGCTTGTGAATTCTTCCTGCGACGGTACAGGATGCGTGCTGGTTTGGATTTCAAGGAGGGTGTCGTGGCAAAACGGATCGTTGAGAGCCCCCAGGCGATGAAGGCGCTGGTCGGTCAGGAGCTCGGGGTCAGCGACTGGCTGGTCATGACCCAGGAACGCATCAACCTGTTCGCCGAAGCCAGTGGCGACCATCAGTGGATCCATGTCGATGTCGAGCGCTGCAAGACCGACATGCCGGACGGGAAGACCATCGCGCACGGCAATCTCACCTTTTCCGTGATCTCCACCTTCGCCCGCGATGTGCTGAAGATCGACAACATGCGCAACGGCATCAACTACGGCTCGAACAAGGTGCGCTACACCAGCCCCGTGCAGGTCGGTGCGCGCATCCGCGGCCGCCAGAAGCTGCTGGCCGCCGACGACATGCCCAACGGCGGCATTCGCATGACCTATCAATGGACCGTCGAGATCGAAGGCCAGGAGCGTCCGGCCTGTGTTGCCGAGACCATGAGCATCGCCTACGCGAAGACATGAGCGCAGACCCGCCGGCGCAGCCGATGGTCGGATGTCGATCGTGCGCAGCGCCGGGGGAGGCAGGTTGCAACTTAGCTTGGCTGGGGCAATCGCCCTAAAGCTCATCGGTTGGCGGCGACAGTTTCGGGTCGGCGCCATGCAGCTGCAGATGAGCGCGCGCCTGCGGCAGGGTCTGGAGGAAGCGGTCGATACACCGCTGGATGTCATCCAGCACGTGCGGGTCTGCAACAACGATACGCTGCGCGCGCTGGAGTGATTTCATAAGCAAGGTTGCCGCCGCGATCGGCTTGATCAGTCCTCGGTCGACCTCCACCCCCAGCTCGGTGGGCGGGCGGAGATTGGCAAAGGAAGGCAGTTCGTAGGTCATCACCTCGAACTGCAGATCGCGATTGTCTGCCATTCTGTGAAAGATGCGCAGCTTCTTGTCCAGATCGATCAGCCGCCAGAAGACGGACTGGACCGTCAGAATCTCAGGAGCCTCATCGGCGCCCTCAGGTGCAATGGCGGCCAGGGCATTCTCGATGTCATCGGGAATGGGCATCGTGTTCACCTCGTTGCGAAACAAGCACCGGCCGAAATCTTTCGCAACTGGGCGCTGCCCGCTCAGCGAAGATGGCAGTCAATTGCCGGCGAAGGCGATGCGTTAGGCTTCGTGGAACTTTCGGGCAGGAATGACGTTTCCGATGCGGCTCGACGAGCGTGGAGCCCGCGAGGAGCGTCATGACTGGTTCGAGATTCATCTCAAGTTCATTTCTGTCGCGTCTGGCCACTGCCGTTCTGTGCCTCACCCTCGCGTCGTGCGGGTACAACAATATCCCGACGCTCGAGGAGCAGGCGAAAGCAAAGTGGGGCGACGTCCAGAACAACTACCAACGTCGTGCGGACTTGATTCCGAACCTGGTCGCGACGGTTCAAGGCTATGCCAAGCAGGAGAAAGACGTGTTGACCGCCGTGGTCGAGGCCCGTGCCAAGGCCACCCAGACCAGGATCGACGTGTCCCAGCTCACCGATCCGGAAAAGGTGAAGCAATTCCAGGATGCGCAGAATCAGCTTTCCGGCGCCCTGGGCCGCCTGATTGCCATCAGCGAGAATTATCCGGACCTCAAATCGAACCAGAACTTCCTGGCGCTGCAGTCGCAGCTCGAGGGCACGGAGAACCGCATTGCCGTCGCGCGCCGCGACTACATCGAAGCCGTACGGGCCTACAATACGGAGCTCAGGACCTTTCCTGGCATGCTCTGGGCAATGACCGCCTTCCGGTCCAACAAGCCGATGGCTGAATTCACTGCCAGCGATGCCGCCCAGACGCCGCCGACCGTCAAGTTCTGATCGTCGACCATGCGTCCTGGTCGCTTGAGAGCAGGCGCCTGGATCGCGGGCTTCGCGCTCTCCCTGCTGTTCGGCCTGGCCGCCTTCGCCGCCAATTTCCCGGCATTGACGGGTCGGGTTGTCGATCAGGCCCGCATTTTGCCGGCGTCTGCCGTCGCCGAGCTGGAGACCAGGCTTGCCGACCTCGAATCCAGGTCGGGCATCCAGCTGGTTGTCGCCACGGTGAACTCGCTCGACGGCCAGGAAATCGAGCCGTACGCCAACGAATTGTTCCGGACCTGGAAGCTCGGCGACAAGACCAGCAACAACGGTGTGTTGCTTCTGGTGGCGCCCAACCAGAAGCGGGTCCGGATCGAGGTTGGGTACGGTCTCGAGGGAACGCTGACGGACGCGCTGTCGAAGGTGATCATCACCAATGCGATCGCCCCGCGTTTCAAGACGGGCGATTTCGCGGGGGGCATAACGCGCGGCGTCGACGACATCATCATCGTCCTGACGACCGATTCTTCGGAATGGCAGCAGCGTCCCTCGCTCAGGGTCGACAGCGAACCGGCCTCGGCTCCCGTTAACTGGCTCGTCATCGCCGTCATCATCGCGGTGATCGGCATGATGATCGTGTCGCCGACTTTCCGATGGCTGGTGATCGGCATGCTGATGAGCGGGCGGGGCGGTGGATCGGGCGGGTTTGGCGGAGGGGGATCTTCCAGGGGCGGTGGTGGGTTCTCTGGCCGCGGTGGCTCTTCCGGCGGCGGCGGAGCATCGGGGAGCTGGTGATGGAACTGAGCGAACAGGACCGCGCGCGAATTTCCGCCGCTATCCGCGCCAGCGAGGCTCGTACGACGGGGGAGATCGTCTGCGTCCTGGCCAGGACCTCGTCGCCGGATGCCGTTGGCGTGCCTGTGCTGCTGGCTGCCCTGATCGCACTGGCGCTGCCGTGGATATTGATGAGCTTTACGGCGGCACCGCTGCAACTGATGTTGTCGCTGCAGGTTCTGGCCTTCTTCGGTCTGCTTGCGGTCTTTTGCCAGCCGCGTGTGCGCGTGGCGCTCCTGCCTCGAGCGGTGCGCCGCGCTTTCTCCCACCGCGCGGCCATGGAGCAGTTCGTGAGTCGCGGCATCGCGCGAACGCGAGAGAGGACCGGTATCCTGATCTTCGTCTCGTTGGCCGAGCGCTACGCTCGCATCATCGCGGACGAGGGCATTGCCAGCCGCGTTCCGCAGGAGGAATGGCAGGGCGCCATCGATGTCTTGAGGGGCCACATGCGGGAAGGCCACATTGCCGATGGCTTCGTCACGGCGATCGATCGGTGCGGTGCCGTCCTGGCGGATAATTTCCCATTGATCGAAGGGGACCGGAGCGAGCTGCCAGATCGGATCTATCTGATCTGAGCGTCCACCCTTGGCCCGACGGGCCGGATCTGGATGAGGACCGTCGCGGTTCGCTCCCGCGAGGATCGGCGCGGGAACCGGACCTTCTCTCCAGGGCGCAAGGCCCCAGAGAGAAGGTTCGCAGAATGAATGGCGGTGCAGGTTCGGCTCTGAGAATCGACAACTGCACTTGAACCCACCGCAAGCACCCATCTCGATTCTCTGAAACGAGATCGATCTCAATAGATCTGCCCCCGGGACTCTTCGCTTTCTTGATCGACGCAGAATACGGAACCAATTGCTCGAAGCCTTGGAGTACGACTGCATGCGTTAGACAGGACTGACAAATGCTTGCCGTACTCCACAATTCGAACCGCCAGGACCCCATGCCGGAGAAGGTTTGCCGCTCCTCGCGGTCAGATCCTTGTCGTCGCCGGAACAAGGTTCGCGCCATCCTCTGACCGCACCGGAAAGATCGCTGCCACTGCCGTGCGCCCGCCGACGCGCATCGATGTTCCTTATTGCGCCGGGCTCGCGGCGCGCGTCTCCAGCATGTCTGCGAAAGGCTCATTCGACCCATGTCAGCCAATACAGCGATTGCTGCTGCGCTCGGAACATGTCGCGGCGGCGACAGAGTCGACCCTGCGCGGCCAGCCCGATGAGCACGTTTCGCCCAGGGCGGGTGTCGCCCGTGGATTTTCCCGAGAGCCCCCTGTCGCGGGTCTTGCGGCAACCCTTCCTGCTGGGTCTTTTCCTGCCCATTCAGGCCGGTGGATGGACGCCTTCGACCTTGCCGAGGACCACAACCTGGACCTTCGACTACAATCTGGCTCTCGCGCGGCGCGCCGAGCAGCTCGGCTTCGATCTCGTCTTCGGCCTGGCTCAATGGGCGAGCAAGGGGGGGTATGGCGGCTCGACGAAGTATCGCGAGGTCTCTCTCGACTCGTTTATGACTACTGCGGCGCTCGCAGCGGCGACCGAACGCATCCTGCTGATCTCGACGCTGCACATACTGTACGGGCCGTGGCATCCGGTTCATCTGGCGAAGTTCGGCGCCACGCTGGATCACATCGCTCGCGGGCGCTGGGGCATCAACATGGTGACCGGATACGCCGCGCGCGAGCCGGCGATGTTCGGCATGACCAAGATCGAGCATGACCGTCGCTATGAGATGGCAGAGATATTCGCGACGCGGCTGCAGCAGCTCTGGTCGCTGGATGAGAATCTCACCGTCGATGGACCTTACTGGGCGATGGAGGATGCTTTCGTAACGCCGAAGCCGCGTTTCGGAAGGCCCGTCATGGTCAATGCGAGCGGGTCGTCGGCGGGCATCGGCTATGGCGTCCGCCACTCGGACATCATGTTCATCACGAGTCCGGCGGGCAATCAGCTCGAGGATGCGCTCTCGAGCGTGCCCGGCCATACCGCCGCCATCCGTGCGGCGGCGGCCGCCGAGGGGCGGCAGGTCCGGACAATTATCAATCCCATGGTCCTGTGTCGCGACACCGAGCGCGAAGCGATCGCCTATCGCGACGCCATCGAGGCGGCGGCCGATACCGAGGCCGTCGAGAATTTTGCCGAGCACGGACGCAAGGGCGATGCACAGGCCTGGCGCAACCAGCGCCGGCTGCACCGCGCCATCGGCGGCAATCTCCATCTCGTGGGCAGTCCGGAACAGATCGTCGACGGCTTCCTGAAGTTGCGCGGTGCCGGTGTCGACGGTGTGCAGCTTACTTTCTACGACTTCGCGCCCGATCTCGAGTACTTCGCCGAGAAGGTGTTGCCGCTGATGTATCAGGCAGGCCTTCGCGTCTCGGACAACGGCGCGGCCTTGAGCCGTCGCCAGCCAGCCTTCGCAGGA
Organism: Reyranella sp.; assembly: GCF_965249915.1. GTDB lineage: Bacteria > Pseudomonadota > Alphaproteobacteria > Reyranellales > Reyranellaceae > Reyranella. The sequence continues at coordinate 4,148,325 of NZ_OZ252257.1, read as the reverse complement.
TGATGCAATGACATTCTCTTCCAATGGCGTCGGGCGCCGGGGCCTGATCGCTTCGTCTTCAGCCGCCGCGGCCTTCGGTGCCCTGGGCGTGCGCGGCGTCTTCGCCCAGGCGACACAGCGGGGGCGTACCCTTGTCGCCAACATCGTCCCGGAACCGCAGAGTCTCGTGGGAGGCGTTGCGATATCGGCGCCGGCTGTGGCGATCTCGAACAATATCTTCGATGCGCTCTTCGAATACGACGCCGACTTCAAGCCGCAACCTGCGCTGGCGACGGGCTGGGAGGAGCGGGACGACGGCAAGACGTTGGTGCTGAAGCTTCGCCAGGGCGTTACGTGGCACGACGGCAAGCCTTTCACGTCGGCCGACGTTCAGTACTCGATCCTCGAACTGATGAAGAAGGTTCATCCGCGCGGCGGCGCCTTCTTTGCCCAGCTCACCGACGTCGAGACGCCCGACCTGCATACCGCCGTCCTGCGTTTCACGAGCCGTGCGCCGGTCGTCTGGTCGGTGCTGAACTATGAAACGCAGATCCTGCCGCGTCACCTGTACGAGGGCACCAACATCCTGACGAACCCCTACAACGTGAAGCCGATCGGCACCGGTCCCTTCGTGTTCAAGGAATGGGTACGCGGAGATTACGTTCTGGTCGAGCGCAACCCCAACTATTGGGACAAGGACCGGCCGAAGGTGGATCGCATCCGCTTTCGCTTCATCCCCGACTCTGGTGCACGGGCGGCGGCTCTCGAGACGGGGGAGGTTCACTACACGCCCCTCAGCCCGGTGGCGCTCGCCGATATTCCGCGGCTCAGGGACCGGCCGGGCATCGTGGTCGAAGCGCGCGGAAGCGAGGCCAATGCCCCGGTCTTCTTTCTCGACTTCAACCTGAGGCGCCCGCAGTTCCAGGATGTCCGCGTGCGTCGCGCCATCGCGCACGCCATCGATAAGAAGGCACTGGCCGAAACCGTCTGGTTCGGCTTCGCGACGCCGGCGACCGGGCCGATCCCATCGTACCAGAAGCAGTTCTATACGGCCGATGTACCGCGCTACGACTTCGATCTCGCGCGCGCCGAGCAGTTGCTCGACGAGGCCGGGTACAAGAAGGGTAGTGACGGCATCCGCTTCCGTATCTCCCACGACCCCATGCCTTATGGAGACGAGTATACGCGTTCGGGCGAGTTCATCCGCCAGTCCCTCAAGCAGGTCGGGATCGAAGTCACGCTCCGCACCCACGATCTGCCGACGTTCCTGCGCAAGATCTTCAGCGAGCGCGACTTCGACACGCTGAATTCGTTCTATGCCGCGTTTCCGGATCCGCAGATCGGCGTTCACCGCCGCTTCTCGACGGAAGCGATCAAGACCGGCACGCCTTGGTCGAATGCCTCGGGTTACTCGAAGCCCGAGACCGACGCGATCATCAACGCCATCCAGACCGAAGCCAGCGTCGCGCGGCGTATCGAGCTGATCCACCTGTTGCAGCGCGCCGCCCAGGCGGATCTGCCGTCGATCACGCTTCTCGAGCTTCGTCCGCTCCGGGTGTTCTCCGCGCGTCTCCAGGGCGTCAACGTCAATCCGGATGGCGGCGGTGCGTCGCTCAAGGGGGTTTCCTTTGCCTCCTGACATTGCTGCACCCCGATCCATTGAACGCGCGATTGGCCCGGAGTCCGTGCCGGATGGGGCGACGCTGATCGACGCCGCGAGAGCGGCCCGTCGCGAGATCGCGCGGACCTCGTCCGAACGCGACCGGACGGCGGCATTGCCCACCGAGCCGCTGAGGCTGATCCTGTCTGCCGGACTCGGTGCTGCGCGCGTGCCCTGGCGGTACGGCGGCTCCGAGGTGCGCTTCCGGGATCTCGTCGAGATCGTCATTCACATCGCGGCCGGCGATGCCAGCGTCGGTCAGCTCGTCCAGCCGCATTTCATCTTCCTGGAGCGCGTGCGGCTCATGGGCAGCGAGACGCAGCGTCAGCACTATCTGGCCGCGGCCGCAGCCGGCGCGTTCTTCGGCAATGCGATCTCTGAGAAGGGCGGCGCGCCGGGGCGGTGGGCCACGCACTTGAAGCGAACGGCCGGCGGGTATCGGCTTTCGGGGCACAAGTTCTACGGCACGGGTTCGCTGCTGGCCCAGTACACCTTCGTCGGGGCGCTGACCGACGATGAGCGGCGGGTGCTGGCCGTGGTCCCGACAGACCGCTTGGGCGTGCGGCTGGAAGATGACTGGGAGGGCTTTGGTCAGCGCGCCACCGCGAGCGGCAGCGTCATCTTCGACCATGTGTCAGTGGAGCCGGATGAGATCATTGATCTCGGCCCGTGGGAGACGCGGCGCCATCACACCGGTTCCGGCTCGCAGATCATCCATTGCGCCATCGATGCAGGGATCGCCGCCGCAGCGCTCGACGAAGCCATCGGCCTGGGGCGCGGCGGCGCGCGGGCATCGCGCGACAGTGGTGTTGAATGGGCGCGCGACGATACGGCAGTTCAGGATGTTATCGGCGATGTTGCCGCGCACGCCTTTGCGGCGGAAGCCAGCGTGCTGCGGGCCGCCGATCTCCTCGATCGCGCTGCCGAAGCGCTCTACGCCAGCGGGACCGAGTCGGAGCCCCACGTCGAGCCACTGCTCGTGGAGGCTTCGCTGGCGGTGGCCAAAGCGAAGATCGTGTCGACCCGCGCGGCGCTGCGGGCGGGCGAGCGCCTCTTCGAGGTCGGCGGCGCCTCGAATACCGCACGCAGCCGCAATCTCGACCGGCATTGGCGCAACGCGCGCACCCACACGACGCACGATCCGCTCGCCTACAAATTCCGCGTCGTCGGCGACAGCCTCCTGAACGACCGCGATCCGCCGAATTCCTTCACCTTCTGAGAGCCCTCACGCAGGAAGCCGACCGATGACCATGAATCGCAGAACCTTTGCCGGTGCCTCGCTGGCGGCCCTCCTGGCGGGCACCGGCACGCTCCATGCCGCTGACGAAACGCCACGGAAAGGCGGAACGCTCGTCGTCAACCTCGAACCGGAACCGTCGAGCTTCCTGTTCAACTCGAATACGGCCGGTATCCTCGCGGCCCAGGTCGTCGAAGGGCTCGTCGAATACGACGAGAACTTCAAGCCCATTCCGGCGCTGGCCGAGAGCTGGGAGCAGAGCCCCGACGGCAAGACCATCACGTTCCACCTCCGACGGGACGTTACCTGGCACGACGGCAAGCCCTTCACCTCTGCGGACGTGAACTACACGGTTCTCGAGGTTACCAAGAAGGTGAACCCGCGTGCAGGCACGGCTTACAGGGCCGTCGAGGCCGTCGATACGCCGGATCCCCATACGGCAATCTTCCGGCTCTCCGAGCCGTCGCCGGCAATCTGGGCCGTGCTGTCGAATGCCGAGGCGCCGATCCTGCCGCGGCATCTCTACGAAGGCACGCCGCCGCTCAGCAATCCATGGAACACCAAGCTGGTGGGCACCGGTCCGTTCGTCTTCAAGGAATGGGTGCGTGGCGACTACGTGCTCGTGGAACGCAACCCGAAATACTGGCGAAAGGACAGGCCCTACGTCGACCGCATCCGGTTCCGCACGATCCCCGATCCCGGTGCGCGCGCCGCAGCCCTCGAGACCGGCGAGGTCCACTACGCACCGTTCAGTGCCGTGCCTCCGTCGGACGTGGAGCGTCTGCGCAGGCTGCCCAACCTCGTCGTCGAGACGCGCGGCTATGGCACGTTCGTGCCGGCTTTCTTCTTCGAATTCAACCTGGACAGACCGCAGTTCCGCGACAAGCGCGTGCGAGCGGCCTTCGCCCACGCCATCGATCGGCAGGCCTTGGCCGACCGCGTCTGGTACGGCCTGGCCAAGCCGGCAACCGGTCCTATTCCCAGCACGCACGCCGAGCTTTATACGGCCGACGTCACGCAGTACGCGTTCGATCCCAGGAAGGCGGAAGCGTTGCTCGACGAGGCCGGATTCCCCCGGGATGCCGACGGGATCCGGCTGCGGGTCAATCACTACACCATGCCCTATGGCGATCTGTTCAAGCGGGCCGGCGAGTTCCTCCGCGAGTCGCTGAAGCAGGTCGGCGTCGATCTGCAGCTGGTCAATCTCGATCTCGCGCCGTTCCTGCGGCAGGTCTATGGCGAGCGCAATTTCGATACCTACAGCACTTACTACAATTCCAGCGCGGATCCCCAGATCGGCGTCCTGAGACGCTACTGGAGCAAGACCATCCTCAAGGGCGTGGCCTGGTCCAACGGCCCCGGTTATTCGAATCCCGAGGCCGATCGGATCATCGAGGCGAGCTTCACCGAAATCGATCCGGCCAAGCGGCGCGCGCTCCTCGTCGAACTGCAGAAGATCGCGCAGGACGACCTGCCGTCGATCAACCTGCTCGAGCTCCAGCATTTCAGCATCGTGTCGGCCCGCGTGCGGGGATTGAGCACCGTCCGCGACGGTCATTCGAAGGCGTTGCGCGACGTCTGGCTGGCTCGCTGACGGAGCGAGAGCGATGCTTCCCCGCGTACGTTATCTGCTCGGCCGGCTGTTGCAGGTCGCCCCCGTGGCGTTCCTGATCATCCTGGCGAACTTCTTCCTGCTGCGATTGGCGCCCGGCGACCTGGCGGACGTCATGGCGGGAGAGGCGGGCGCCGCGACGCCGGAATTCATGGCGGCGCTGCGCCAGCAGTTCGGCGCGGACCAGCCGGTCCTGGTTCAGCTGGTGAACTACTATCAGAGGATCCTGTCGTTCGACCTTGGCTACTCGTTCCGTAACGGCGCCGACGTCACGAGCCTGATCGTCGCCCGGCTACCTGCGACGGCCCTGCTGGTGGGAGTGAGTCTCTTCCTGGCGGTGGTACTTGGTGTGGCGCTCGGATGGCTTGCGGCCGTCACGCCACGGCGCTGGATCTCCGGGCTCGTCTCGCTGGTGACGAGCATCGGCTTCGCGACGCCGTTGTTCTGGATCGGCCTGATGCTGATCGTGCTGTTCTCGATCGAGCTTCGCTGGTTGCCGACCGGCGGATTCTACGACCGCGACGCTGGTTATGAGGGCTGGGACCTGGTCGTCGACGTCGCCCGGCACATGATCATGCCGGTGGCCAGCCTCGCGATCTTCTACGTCACGATCTATGCCCGCCTCACGACCACGGCCATTCTCGAGGTGCAGAAGATGGACTATGTGCGCACGGCCCAGGCCAAGGGGCTCGGTCCGCGCTACATCTCGATCGTCCACGTCCTTCGCAACGCCTTGCTGCCCATCGTCACGGTTTCGGGCATGCAGATCGGTGCGTTGATCAGCGGCTCCGTCGTGATCGAGACGGTGTTTGCCTGGCCGGGCATGGGGCGGCTCGCCTTCGATGCCGTGATGCAGCGCGACCTCAATCTTCTCCTCGGCATCCTGTTCTGCACCTCCCTGCTGGTGATCGCGGCCAATCTGGTCACCGACCTCGTCTACGCACTGCTCGACCCGAGGATCGAACTCCAATGAGCGCCCACGCGAACGGCTTCAGGCGCTTTGCCAAGGCACGCAGTGCGGTGGTTGCCACCATTGTGCTGGCGGTGACAATTATATTGGCAATCGGCGCGCCGCTGATCTTCAAGGCGGACGCCTTCGCCATGGTCGGCAAGCCGTTCCTGTGGCCCGGCACCGATCCAAGGTTTCCGCTGGGCACCGACATGTTCGGCCGGGACATCCTCACGGGCATCGTCTACGGCGCGCGGGTCTCCCTGCTGGTGGGCCTCGCCGCGGCGACCATATCGACGGCTCTGGGCATCGCGGCGGGCGTCGTGTCGGGCTATTTCGGCGGCTGGGCCGACCACGCCTTGATGCGGGTGACCGAGCTCTTCCAGACGATGCCGCCGCTGGTCTTCGTCGTGACGATCGTGGCGATCCTCCAGCCCTCCGTGGTCAGCATCGTCGTCGCCATCGGCTTCACGAGTTGGACGCAGACGGCCCGGCTGATCCGCGCCGAAACGCTGCGGATCCGGGAGAGCGAGTTCGTGCAGGCGGCGTTTGCCCTGGGCCTCACGCCCGTTCGCATCGTCGTGAAACACGTCCTGCTCAACGCCATTTCACCGGCCATCGTCACCGGGACGATCCTCGCGGGATCGGCCATCCTCACGGAAGCCGCCCTGTCGTTCCTGGGACTTGGCGACCCGAACGTGATGTCCTGGGGCAGCATGATCGGCGCCGGCCGACAGGTTCTCAGAACCGCCTGGTACATCGCGGCCATTCCCGGCTTCGCCATCGTCCTGACGGTGCTTGCGATCACCGCGCTCGGCAACGGGCTGAACTACTTCCTCGATCCCCGGGCTGCGGATTGATCCGCCGCGTTGTCGCCCTTTCAGGAGACCGATCCCGCCAATGACACATGCCGATATTCTGCCCGACCGGGCCTCCCGGTCACCATCCGCGCGCCCGCGCCGGACACCTGCGGCACGCCTCGGGTCCGAGGCCGAGGTGATCGCCGCGGCGACCCGTCTCGCGGACTCGTTCCGTGCGGGCGCCATCGAGCGTGACCGGGGCCGTTTGCTTCCCTACGAGGAAGTCGCGGCGCTGAAACAGGCGGGCCTTTTCGCCATCACTGTCCCAAGGCCGTTCGGCGGCCTCGACGTATCGGCGGTCACGGTCGCCGAGGTCACGCGCCTGCTGTCGGCGGCCGATCCGAGTATCGGGCAGATTCCGCAGAATCATTTCTGCTTCCTGCCCGTCTTCTCGTTCGGTTCCGTCGAGCAGGCGGAATTCTTCTATGGCCGCGTCCTGGCCGGCGACAGCATCGGCAACGCCCATTCGGAGAACTCGCGGAAGCGGGCGGGGGTGTATGAGCACGACCTGCGCCGTGTCGAGGGCGGTTGGGTCGTCACGGGCCGGAAGTTCTACTCGACGGGCGCGATCTTCGCGGACTGGATTCCCTTCATCGGATACGACGACCAGCAACGCCAGTTGATGTTCTTCGTCGACGCCACGGCCGAGGGCGTCACCGTCCTCGACGATTGGACGGGCATGGGCCAGCGCACGACGGCGAGCGGGACCACCGTCTTCGAGAAGGTCTTCGTCCCCGATGCCCACGTCTTTCCCTACTACAAGGCTGGCGACAGCACCCGTCCGACGCGGCTGCTGGCCGCCCTGATCCACTCCGCGATCGATCTCGGCATTGCCGAGGAAGCCCTGTCGGATGCCCGCCACTACATCCTGCACAACAACCGTCCGTGGATCGACAATCCCCACGAGGAGCATGCGCAGGAGCCGTTCGTCATCCAGAAGTTCGGTGAACTGGGCTTTGCCGTCCGAACTGCCGAGCGGCTGTTGCGTCACGCGGCTCAGGAGATCGACCATGCACGGGCCAACGGAGGCGCCGAGGCGGCAACCCAGGCCGCGCTGGCCGCTGCCGATGCGCGATACGCCTGCGCCACTGCGGCGGTAACGGTGGCGGACCAGCTCTTTCCCCTCACGGGGGCGCGGGCGACGCTCGAAAAATACGACCTCGACCGTCACTGGCGAAACGCGCGGACCCATACGCTGCATGACCCCCTGCGCTGGAAGCTCTTCCACCTGGGTAACTACTACCTGAACGGCGTTGAACCCGGGCCGCGATCGCTGATCTGACGCGTTCCGGGGCACCCCGGAGCACGCTCGCCCCCTTCTTCAGGAGTGACGACATGACGAATATCTCGACCGCAAAGAACGTTGCCGCGCAAGCTCTGCACCAGATCGACGTGCCCGAACTCGTTGCTCTCATCGCGCAGCCGTCCGAACTGGCGGTGCTCGACGTGCGGGAACTGGGCATTCATGTCGAGACGGGCCATATCCTTCTCTCGACGCCGCTGCCTTTGAGCCGGATCGAGTTGCGGATCGCATCGCTGGTTCCGCGGCGGAACACGAAGCTGGTGGTCTATGACGGCGGCGGCGAGGGGCTGGCCGAACGGGCCGCCGCGCGGCTGCTTGCCCTCGGCTATTCCGACGTGTCGATATTGAAGGGCGGTGTTGCCGCCTGGCGCGCCGCGGGACTGGAGGTCTATACGGGCATTCACGTCCTATCGAAGGCCTTCGGTGAATTCGTCGAACACACCTACGGCACGCCGCGCCTCAGCGCGAAGGATCTCAAGGCCAAGATCGACGCCGGAGAGGATCTCGTCGTACTCGATGGACGAACCCTGTCGGAGTTCGAGGATTTCAGCATTCCAGGCGCCTATGCCTGCCCGAATGCCGAGCTGCCCTATCGCGCCCCGGATCTGATCCGCTCGCCGGAGACGCTGGTCGTGGTCAATTGCGCGGGGCGTACGCGCTCGATCATCGGGGCGCAGGCCCTGCTCAATGCCGGGCTGCCCAACAAGGTTGTGGCGCTCGAGAACGGCACCATGGCGTGGTTGTTCGAGGGCCTCGAACTCGCCAGTGGTAAGCACAATCTCGCGCCGGAGCCGTCCGCGTCAGGATTGGTAGCGGCCCGCGCCGGTGCCGAACAGCTGCGCCGGCGGTTCGGTATCCGCACCATCGACCGTGCCGGGCTTGCCGAGCTCGAGCGCGATGACACGAGCCGCAGCCTGTACCGGCTCGATGTCCGGACCCGGCAGGAATATGAAGCGGGGCACCTGCCTGGATCGCTTTGGGCCGAAGGTGGCGAACTCGTGCAGGCGACGGATCGATGGATCGCCACGCGCCATGCCCGCGTCGTTCTGATCGACGACGAGGTCGGCGCCCGGGCGGCGATCACCGCTTCCTGGCTGTTGCAGCTCGGTTGGTCGGACGTGCAGGTCTACGCTCTTGACCCGCAGACCGAAGCCCTGGAGGTGGGTCCGGAGAGGCCGCTCGTCGTGGGATTGCCGGCGCCGCAGCCGACGATCGCCGCAAGCGACCTCAAAAGCCTCCTCGAGAATGACAGCGCGGTGCTGCTCGACGTTTCGAACAGTCAGACCTACGTCGCCGGCCACGTGCCGGGCGCACGGTTCGCGATCCGCGCCTGGCTCGGCGACGGCCTTGCGCGTCTTCCCGCCGAAGGATCGGTCGTCGTGACGGCCGACAATCCCGCGCTCGCACTGCTCGCCGCGGCGGATCTTCGGTCGCTCACGAGCCGGCCGGTGAAGGTCCTGGCGGGCGGCCTGGCGGCCTGGCGCGCGGCGGGTTTCGAGACCGAAACCGGCGCGACGAACCTGCACGACCCGGCCGAGGATTTCTGGGTCTCGCCCTATCGCGATCAGGACCGCTTCGCGGCTTTCCGGCGCTATCTCGATTGGGAAATCGCCCTGATCGATCAGATCGCGCGCGACCGGACCGTCTCCTTCAAGGTCTTCGAAGCGGCCGTGACAGCGCCGGCAGCCTCGCCGCAGCCTTAGCCCTACGTTCGCAAGGCACGATCAATGGATTCCATCGAATTTGTTAGCGACCAGCCCGGGCTTGGAGGACGCACGGCGAGCGAGGCCGCGAGGACGCCGCCGTTGCTCTCGGTGGCGGATCTCACCGTTTCGTTCAAACGGAACGACGTCTGGCATCCGGTCGTGCGAAACGTGGGCTTCCAGGTCGGTCCCCGCGAAACAGTCGCCATCGTCGGCGAATCCGGTTCCGGCAAGAGCGTCACAGCCCTGTCGATCATGCGCCTCGTGCCGAAATCAAATGGCCGGGTCCGCGGCAGCATCGAGCTGGCCGGTCGCGAGCTCCTGACCTTGCCGGATGGCGAGATGCAGCGGGTGCGCGGCAACGAGATCTCGATGATCTTCCAGGAGCCGATGACCAGCCTGAACCCGGTCCTGACCGTCGGGTTCCAGATCGCGGAAGCCTTGCGCTGCCATCGTGACATGTCGGTCACGGAAGCGAGGGCGGAAACCATCCGGCTGCTCGACAGGGTCCGCATCCCTTCGGCGGCGTCACGCTTCAAGGACTATCCGCATCGCTTCTCGGGCGGCATGCGTCAGCGCGCGATGATCGCCATGGCGCTGGCCTGCCGCCCGAAGCTTCTGATTGCCGACGAGCCCACCACGGCGCTCGACGTGACCATCCAGGCGCAGATCCTGGAGTTGATCCGGGAGCTGCAACAGGAAGAGGGCATGTCGGTCCTCTTCATCACCCACGACATGGGCGTAGTGGCCGAGATCGCCGATCGCACGGTCGTGCTCTACAACGGCGAGCAGGTCGAGACCGACGACACGAACCGCTTGTTCTCGGCGCCGTCACATCCTTACACCCGGGCCCTACTGGCCGCGGTGCCCCAGCTCGGCTCGATGGCCGGCAGTGCACGCCCGAGACGCTTCCCGACGGTGGACAAGACCACAGGTCTGGCCGACGCGCCCGAGGAAGCGCCCGATACAGTCGCGACGGGGGAGCGTCCCCTGCTGGAAGTCTCGAGCCTGACGACCCGCTTCGATATCCGTTCGGGCCTCTTCGGTGGACTGTCCGGTCGTGTCCATGCCGTGGAGAACGTCTCTTTCAGCATCCAGGCCGGCGAGACACTGGCTTTGGTCGGCGAGTCGGGCTGCGGCAAGTCGACAATCGGGCGCTCCATCGTCCGCCTGATCGAGCCGCGAAGCGGCGCGATCAGAGTCGACGGGCAGGATGTGCTCGCGCTGAACGGCCGTAGCCTGCGAGAGATGCGCCGCCACATGCAGATCATCTTCCAGGATCCCTTTGCCAGCCTCAATCCGCGTCAATCGGTGGGCGCGGCGATCGCCGAACCCTTGATCGGTCATGGCATTGCAGACCGGGCGACGGCTGGCGACCGCGTGGCCGAGCTTCTGACGCGAGTGGGCCTTACCCCCGACATGGCCTCGCGGTTTCCGCACGAATTCTCCGGTGGACAGCGCCAGCGCATCTGCATCGCGCGTGCCCTGGCGCTGCAGCCCAAGCTGATCATCGCGGATGAGTCGGTTTCCGCTCTCGATGTCTCGATCAAGGCTCAGGTGATCAACCTGATGCTCGATCTTCAGGCCGACTTCGGCCTTTCCTATCTCTTCATTTCCCACGATATCGCCGTGGTGGAACGCATCAGTCACCGGGTTGCCGTGATGTATCTCGGCGAGATCGTCGAGATCGGTCCGCGTCGATCCGTATTCGACAATCCCCAGCACGCCTACACGAAGAAACTCATGGCGGCGGTTCCCATTCCAGATCCTGCGCGTCGAGGGGTGAGGAGGGGCGTTGCAAGCGACGAGATTCGAAGCCCCGTGCGCCCGCCGGACTATGTGCCGCCGACGCGCCGGTATCGCGAAGTCTCTCCCGGCCACCTCGTGCAATGCTGAACACGGATCGTGGGCCTTCGAATGCCGATGGGGGCGGCGCGGCTATTGGCGTCGCTGCAGGGGGCGGCGGGCCAGCAGTGCCAGGATGGCGGCGCCGAGAGCCGACTTGAGGACGGCGCCGACCAGGAATGGCGTGATGCCAAGGCCGATCGCCTTGTCTGCTCCGATGATCGTGGCAAGCCACATCGCGCCGAGCACGAGGCACGCTGCATTGCCGGTCAGCATGGCGGCGAAGGAAAGAAGCGGCCGCTGGCCATTCCAGCCCCGCTCGACCAGCCAGCCGCAGAGCGCTGCGGCAATCGGAAAGGCAAAGAGATATCCCGCTGTCGGTCCGGCGAAGCGGTGCAGCCCGGCGGAGCCGCCGGCGAGCACCGGCAATCCCAGCGCGCCTTCGAGCAACCAGGCGATGACGGTCAGCGTACCGAGGCGCCACCCGTAAAGTGCGCCGATCAGGGTCACGGCGAAGGTCTGCATGGTGACGGGCACGGGCACCATCGGCACCTGGATGTACGAGGACAGGGCGAGCAAGCCCGTTCCGAGGAATACGGCCCCGACCTTCCAGGCGAGTGGCTGGACGGCAAGACCGAGAGGATCGAGTGCTGGCTTCAGGGATTGCAGTTCGATGTTACGCACGGAGGACTCCAGAAAAAGTCGAGGCGCATCGTTAATAATCTATGGCATCGGAAACAAGCAGCGATCGGCTTGATCATCCTGCGTGCGTGACGCGTGCAATCCCGGACGGGATCGCCTCCAGCAGAGATAACGTATAGGCCTCACACGTCGGTCGGGGGCTGGCCATGATGAACCAGACGTCGGCCGTGTCGGCGGCCAGGGCCTGGGCCGCGTCGGATTCGCCGCCGGCATAGATCGTCGGCCGCGCCCGATAGCGGCCGACCGGTCGGATCTGGTAGTCGCTGAACTGGAAGTGTCGGTCCGAGAAGGTGGTTCGCTGCCCGCTGAGAAGAGATCGGAAGATCTCGATCCATTCGCGGCCGTAGGCATACCGGTCGTCGTGATCGGCGAAGGCGATGCCGGCGCGCGCGAACTCCGGCTTGAGCCAGGCGTTCACGAGGTTGATGGCGAAATGGCCGCGGCTGATCTCCTCGATCTGGCTGGCCATCTTCGCCAGGACTACGGGATGGAAGAGATACGGCTTGATCGCGGCGATGATCTCGATCCGTTCGGTCACCGCGGCCAGCGCGGCGCTGGCTGTCCAGGTCTCCAGCTGGTCGCGCTCATCGTCGCGCGGATTGAGAATGTGCTGGGCGACGAGGGTGGACTCGAAGCCGAGCGCCTCGGCTTCCTGTACCAGGCGCTTGTTTCTTTCCCACGACGCATCCGGCGGATCGCCCGGGTGAAAGAACGATCCCTAGGCGCCATAGACCTGAGTCCAAATGCCGAACCGCGGCCTGATATTGTCCATGCGAACCGATCCCTTGCTGTCATCGGCGAAGGAAACAGCTTCCACCGGCATCTCGATGCTAGGTGCTGGACCGGGAGGGGAGGTGTCGAATATGCAGGTTTATCGAGGATATCCGGTTGTCGACGCAGGCAAGCGGAAGAGATTGCTTCCCTTCGGCTGCGCCAAGGCGCTCACGCGGGCTCGTATTGAGCGGGCATCAGATGTCCGCTTGTAGGGCAGGAGGGCGCTGCGTATGAGAGTCCGATGCTGCAACCGAAAATCACACAAGTTGCTCCGGATATCGATCCGATCGCCGTCGCCCGGGCGCGGCGCGGATCGGCCGGCGGCTTGTTCCAACGCTTCGATCTCCAGACCCGACTCCTCCAGCGCAGTCTGGTGACGCTGTCGGCTGATCCCGTGGCAGGCGCATCTCTGGCAGCGGCCCTTGAGAGCGGGTTACAGAAGAAGCGCGCAGGCGAGTATGTAGGCCTCCTGATCTTCTCGGGCTTCGAGGCGCTCGTCGGCGCGGAAGCCGGCGTCGCGCCGGGCACGCCGCCCTTTCTGGTGCTGGGCCTGCGCAGCTATCTCGATATCGATTGCCTCGCCGGCACGGCCTGCATCGTCGGCGATGCATCGCCGGAAGATCTGCTGCGGCCGCAGGAACGCCGGCGCGATCTGTCGCGCGTGGCCACCGCGGCGACCTGGGTACAGGACGCCTCGCAAGCGGAGCACGCAACGCGGGTCGGGCTGATCCAGGATGCCATACGCAACGGTGAGGCCGAAGGCGCCGTGCTGTCGATCGGTCTCTCCAAGGCGACGGCAGCCGATCCCTTCGATATCTATCGCGCCTGCGTCGCGCGGAACCCGTCCCCCTACGGTTACGTGCTCAACGTCGGCAATTTCCATCTCGTGGGCAGCTCGCCCTTGTCCTTTGCGCGCATCGAAGGCGATCGTGTCATCGTCGAGACCGATGCGGGGACGCGTCCGGTAACGGGCGATCCGAACACCGACGCTGCAGCCGAAGCGCAGTTGCGGCAGAGTGCCAAGGATGCGGCGGAGCACGACGTCGTCGTTCAGGCCGAACTCGATGCGTTGAGAACCATCGCCGCCGGCGGTCAGATCTCGGTGCCTGTATCGCGTGAGGTCCGTCGCTTCTCCCATGTCATGCATCTCTACACCGTGCTGGAGGCGAGGCTCGGCGCCCCCGGCGCTGTTGCCCAGGCCTTGATGGCCCTGGCGCCGGCGGCAGCTGTTTCGGGGCGACCGAAACCGTCCGCCGCCCGGCTGGGACTTCGGGTCGAAGGTGCCGTGCGAGGGCCTTACGGTGGCTTCGTCGGTCTGATCGACCGGCACGACGATGCCGACCTCGCTGTGGTGATCCGGTCGTTGTGGATCTCGAACGGTATCGCCAGTCTGCGCGTCGGCGGAAAGGTGGTGGCGGGCTCCGATGCCGCCGCCGAGTACGCCGAGGCCCTGTCGAAGGCGCGGTTTCTCGTCGAGGCGGTAGAGCAGGCCGAGGGAAGCGGGTCATAGCAGCTTCCTCGGAAGCCCAAGACGCTGCGCGAGGCTGACGACGCGGCTCTGGACCAGGACGCACGGGCAGGAAGCTTTGGAGCGCCCACCCAGCGGCGCTGACGACAAGGAGCAGCGCCAGGACGGCGATTTCTTCACCACGGACGAGCGGTACGAGCGCACGGACGAATATCTCGATGTGGTTCGCAAGGTCTGGACGAGCGAGACGCCGTTCGATCACTATGGGACGTACTATCGCTTCGAGGGCGCCCTCTCGACCGTGAAGTCGGGGCAGAAGCCGCAGATTCCCGTCTATTTCGGCGGCGCCTCGGATGCGGCGATTGCCGTCGCCGGCAAGCATGCCGACATTTGTGCCCTGTGGGGCGAGAGCCACGCTCAGGTGCGCGATTTCATCGCGCGTGTCCGGTCGGCGGCGGCGAAGCATGGCCGCTCCCCGCGCTTCAGTCTCTAGCTGCGCCCGATCATCGCCGAGACCGGGGAGCAGGCCTGGAAGCGGGCGGAAGAAATCCTGGACCAGGCAAGGGCGCTTCTCGACAAGACGGGCCTCCGCCGCGCGAGCGCGCCGGCGAACTCGGGGGCGTTGCGTCTCCTCGAGGCCGCCGCCCAGGGCGTTCGTCTCGACAAGCGCCTGTGGACCGGCATGGCGGCGCTGACGGGCGCGCGCGGCAATTCGACCGCGCTGGTCGGCACGCCCGAACAGGTCGCCGACGCCCTGGCGGACTACTACGACCTGGGTGTCACCACGTTCCTGATCCGTGGCTTCGATCCGCTCAACGACGCCATCGAGTATGGCCGTTCGCTGCTGCCGGCGACCCGTCACCTGCTGGCGGGGAAGGCGGGCAGGCGTGTCGCTGCCGAGTAGCCATCAACTCCTGCTTCATCGTGGCGGTTGCTGCTGCAGAAACTTCTTCGCAGTGCTCGAACTTTGACAAAGCAATCCATGGATTGCTGGCGCGATCTGGCGCATTTCTGGACCGTCGAAAGACCGCGGGATTTGAGGAGCAGCTTGCGCCGCGTCACCAAGTGCTAAAGCGTCACGATACGTTCGTGGGCTCCGCTACGATGGACGAGACAGCGATGACCCAGCCCCTTCTGCCGCCCCTCCGCTTCACCTGTCGACGCGGCATGTGCCGCATGAGCTGCCGACTCGCCTGAGCCGGACCCAAGTCAAAGACAGTTTTTCGTGAGACCAGACCGGCTCCTCAAGGGCCGGAGGAGCGGAGCCATGTCCGAACCCTTCATCGTCGAAATCTGGGGCGAGCCTGCGGGCATCGTCCTGCGCGAAGGCAACGCCTTTCGCTTCCACGCGACCGCCCGTCCGTTCTTCGAGCTCGACGGCACACAGTTCACCACCCCCGGCCACGCCCGCCTCGCCGCCGCCCGGCTGGGGCGCGGCCACGGCCGCACTTCTCTCTCTCATTGATCGACAGCGCAGGGACATATCATGACAACCCGAAAGAGCCTGCTTGCCGCCGCCGTGATCGCGGCCGGCCTGATGTCCACCATCGTTGCCGTTCGCGCCCAGACCCCTCCGGAGGTCGTGCTGACCAACGTGTCGTACGATCCGACGCGGGAGCTCTACAAGGCACTCAACGAAGCCTTCACCAAGGAATGGCAGGCCAGCGCGGGCCAGAAGGTGACGATCCGCACCTCCCATGGCGGTTCGGGCAAGCAGGCCCGCTCCGTGATCGACGGGCTCGAGGCCGACGTCGTCACGCTGGCCCTGGCCGGGGACATCGACGCCATTGCGCGTGAATCCAAGCGCCTGCCGGAAAACTGGCAGAGCCGCTTGCCGAACAACAGCTCGCCCTACACCTCGACGATCGTCTTCGTCGTGCGCAAGGGCAATCCCAAGGGCATCAAGGACTGGCCCGACCTCGTGAAGGAGGGCGTGTCGGTGGTGACGCCGAATCCGAAGACGTCGGGCGGTGCGCGCTGGAACTACCTCGCGGCCTGGGCCTACGAGCTCGATCGGACGAAAGGCGACCAGGCGGCGGCGCGCAAGTTCGTCGAGGCGCTCTACAAGAACGTGCCGGTGCTCGATTCGGGCGCCCGCGGGTCGACGACGACCTTCGCGCAGCGCGCTGTGGGCGACGTGGCGATCTCCTGGGAGAACGAGGCCTTCCTGATCCAGCAGGAGTTCGGCGCCGACAAGTTCGACATCGTCGTCCCGCCGTTCTCGATCCTGGCGGAACCGCCCGTGTCTCTCGTCGACGTCGTCGTCGACAAGCGTGGGACGCGCAAGATCGCGCAGGCCTATCTCGACTTCCTCTATTCGCCCGCGGCGCAGAAGATCATCGCCCGCAACTTCTACCGGCCTTCCAAGCCGGAGGCGGCCGATCCCGCCGACCTCGCGCGCTTTCCCAAGCTGAAGCTGGTGACGGTCGACGAAGTCTTCGGCGGCTGGACGAAGGCCCAGAAGGAGCACTTCTCCGACGGCGGCTTGTTCGACCAGATCTACAAGCCGGGAAAGACCGCGACGCGATGAGCGTCGCGGCTCTCCGCGGCTCGACGTCGATCCCCCGAACGTTCCGGGAGCCGAGCGCCTTGCCCGGCTTCGGGCTCACGTTCGGATTCGCGGTCAGTTACCTGTCGCTGATCGTCCTGCTGCCGCTGGCCGTGCTGCTGGCCCGCGCCGCCGATCTCGGCCTCGACGGGATCTGGCGCGTCGCCACCACACCGCGCGTGCTCGCGGCGCTCCAGGTGAGCTTCTTCATCTCGGCCGCGGCGGCGCTGGTCAATGCGGTGTTCGGTTCGATCGCCGCCTGGGTACTGGTACGCTACGAGTTCCCCGGCAAACGCCTGCTCGATGCGGCGATCGATCTGCCGTTCGCCCTGCCGACCGCCGTGGCCGGTATCGCGCTTGCCGCGCTCTACGCCACCAATGGCTGGATCGGCTCACTGTTTGCGCCCTGGGGGATCAAGATCGCCTTCACGCCGTGGGGAATCCTGGTGGCGCTGATCTTCATCGGCATGCCCTTCGTCGTGCGGACCGTGCAGCCCGTCCTGCAGGACCTCGATCGCGAGGTCGAGGAAGCTTCGGCGACCCTGGGCGCCTCACGCGCGCAGACCGTGTTCCGGGTCGTGCTGCCGGCGCTGTTGCCCGCCCTGCTGACGGGCGTGGCGCTCGCCTTCGCGCGAGCGGTCGGGGAGTACGGTTCGGTGATCTTCATCGCCGGCAACATGCCCTTCGTGTCGGAGATTGCGCCCCTGCTGATCGTCACCAGGCTCGAGGAGTTCGACTATGCCGGCGCTGCCGCGATCGCCGCGGTAATGCTGGCGATCTCGTTCCTGGCGCTGCTCGCGATCAACGGCCTCCAGGCCTACAGCCGCCGCCGGCTCGGCCATGCGTGACGGCGTCCTCACCGAGAGCAAGCCGGTGCGCTGGGCCCTCGTGGGCCTCGCGGTCGTCTTCCTTGCCCTGTTCCTGGTGCTGCCGCTGGCCGCCGTCTTCACCGAGGCGCTGCGGCGTGGCGCAGGGGCGTTCCTCGAGGCCTTTGCCGATCCCGATACGCAGGCGGCGATCCGGCTCACCCTGCTGGTCGCGGCCATCGCCGTGCCGCTCAACCTCGTCTTCGGCGTCTCGGCGGCCTGGGCGGTCGCCAAGTTCGAATTCGCGGGGAAGAGTCTTCTCGTCACGCTGATCGACCTGCCGTTCTCCGTGTCGCCGGTCGTGTCGGGCCTTGTCTACGTGCTGCTGTTCGGCGCCAAGGGACTGCTCGGGCCGATGGTCGAGGACTGGGACTTCAAGATCGTCTTCGCCGTGCCGGGCATCGTGCTGGCCACCATCTTCGTCACCTTTCCGTTCATCGCGCGCGAACTGATTCCGCTCATGCAGGAGCAGGGCACGGCGGAAGAGGAGGCGGCGCTGACCCTGGGCGCGTCCGGCTTCCGGACATTCCTTACCGTCACCCTGCCCAACGTGCGGTGGGCGCTGCTGTACGGCGTGCTGCTCTGCAACGCGCGCGCAATGGGCGAATTCGGCGCGGTGTCGGTCGTCTCCGGCCACATCCGCGGCCTCACGAACACCATGCCGCTTCAAGTGGAGATCCTTTACAATGAGTACAACTTCGTCGGCGCTTTCGCCGTCTCCACGCTTCTGGCGGGACTCGCCCTCGTTACCCTCGGTGCCAAGTCGCTCCTCGAGTGGCGATACGGCGACGGGCTCGCACGCACCCGCCGCCACTGATCGCCCGGTGGCCATCGCGATCCGAGCCCAGGGGCTGGCCAAGTCCTTCGGCGGCGCCACCGCCGTGTCCGGCCTCGACCTCGTCGTGGAGCCAGGGGAGCTGCTGGCGCTGCTTGGCCCCTCGGGGTCGGGCAAGACCACGTTCCTGCGGCTGGTCGCGGGGCTGGAGACGCCGACTGCCGGCCGGATTCTGTTCGGCGACGAGGACGCCACGCATCTCACCGTGCAGGAGCGGCGGGTCGGCTTCGTCTTCCAGCATTACGCCCTGTTTCGCCACCTCACCGTGGCCGAGAACATTGCATACGGCTTGCGGGTGCGCGCGCGGCGCCTGCGCCCGCCGGACGCGGAGATCAGGCGCCGCGTGGCCGACCTGCTCGACCTCGTCCAACTCCCGGGCCTCGACCGGCGCCGCCCGGCGCAGCTGTCGGGCGGCCAGCGTCAGCGGGTGGCATTGGCGCGCGCGCTGGCCGTTGAGCCGCGCGTGCTCCTGCTCGACGAGCCGTTCGGGGCACTCGACGCGAAGGTGCGTCGCGATCTGCGTCGCTGGCTGCGGGAAGTGCATGAGCGCACCGGCCATACGACCCTGTTCGTGACTCACGACCAGGAGGAGGCGCTGGAACTCGCCGACAGGGTCGCAATCTTCAACAAAGGCGGGATCGAGCAGGTCGGTACTCCCGACGACATCCTCGACCGGCCCGCAACGCCGTTCGTCGCGGGATTCGTCGGCGAAGCGGTGCGCCTTCCCGTCGACGCGGCAGGGACGTGGATTCGCATCGGTGACCATCAGGTTCGGACGCCCGGCGAGAACATCGCCGGGCATGCGGAACTCTTCGTGCGCCCTGGCGATCTCGTCCCGGCGGACGATCCCGCAACGGCGATACCGGCACGGGTGATCGCCGTCCGCCGCAGCGGTGCGGCCCGGCGAGCCGAGCTGCTGCTGGCAGAAGGGCTGCCGAGCGTCGAGATCGAGCTGCCGGCCGGCCACGGTGCGAGCAAGGGCGACATACTGCCCGTCTCGCTCGCCACCTTCCGCCTGTTCACGTCGCGGTGAGGCCATGCCGACGCTCGCCCTGCATGTCGTCGATCTGAGGCGCCGCTTCGACGGCGCGGAACCGTCCTGTGTCCTGGAGGCGGTGCTGGGCGAGGTCTTTACCCGCCGCATCGCCGTCGTCTCCTCGTTCGGCGTCGATTCAGCGGTCTTGCTGCACATGGTGGCGGCAATCGACCCGGCGACGCCGGTGCTGTTCGTCGACACAGGTCGGCACTTCCGGGAGACACTGGAGCATCGCGACCGGGTGGTGCGGCAGCTTGGGCTGAGCGACGTGCGCAGCGTCGGGCCGTCGCCGGAGGAAGTGGCGCGGCTCGATGCCGATCTCAGCCGCGCGACCTGGGATCCCGACGGCTGCTGCGCGTTCCGCAAGATTGCCCCGCTGGAGCGTGCGCTGGCGGGATTCGATGCCTGGATCACCGGTCGCAAGCGCTTTCAGGCCGCGACGCGCAGCGAACTGGCGGTGTTCGAGGTCGACGGCGAGCGGGCCAAGATCAACCCGCTGGCGCACTGGAGCCCGGCGGACATCGATGCCTATGCGGCACGTCACGACCTGCCGGCCCACCCGCTGGCGAGCCGCGGCTTTCCCTCGATCGGTTGCGCGCCCTGCACTTCGGCCGTGCTCGAAGACGAGCACGGACGCGCGGGGCGCTGGCGCGGGTTCGAGAAGACCGAGTGCGGCATTCACCGGCCTGCCGCCCGATCGGCAACCACCTTGCAATCCGTGAAGTGAGAGTACGCTCGATGTGCCCGCCTGCCGCCGCCCACGCGGCCAAGATCAAGCATTCCGACCAGACCATCCGCAGCGCCGGCCTGTCGCCGCATCTGCAACGGCTGGAGGACGAGGCGATCCATATCCTGCGCGAGGTGGTGGCCGAGTATCGAAAGCCGGTGATGCTCTACTCCGTGGGGAAGGATTCGAGCGTCATGCTGCATCTGGCACGCAAGGCCTTCTATCCTGCGCCGCCACCCTTTCCCTTCCTCCATATCGCCTCGGGCTGGGATTTCCAGGCGTTGATCCAGCACCGTGACCGGATCGCGGCGGCCTACGGTCTCGAGCTGCTCGTACATTCGAACGAGGAGGCGGCGCGTGCCGGCATCAACCCTTTCGACACCGAAACCGGCGAATATTCCCGGCTGATGCTGACCGAGGCCCTGAAGGACGCGCTTGACCTGCACAGGTTCGACGCGGCGTTCGGCGGCGGCCGGCGCGATGAGGAAAAGGCCCGCGCCAAGGAGCGCATCTTCTCGCTGCGCGCCTCGGGCCATGTCTGGGATCCGCGCAACCAGCGGCCGGAACTCTGGCGGCTGTTCAATACGCGGTTGTCGCCTGGCGACACGATGCGCGTTTTCCCGCTCAGCAACTGGACCGAGCTGGACGTCTGGACCTACATCCAGGCCGAGGCGATTCCCATCGTGCCGCTCTATCTCGCGGCGGAACGCTGGGTCGTCGAACGCGACGGCGCCGTGATTGCCGTCGACGACGAGCGCATGCGCTTCCTCGAGGGGGAGATGACGGTCAAGCGGCGGGTCCGCTTCCGCACCTTGGGATGCTGGCCTCTCACCGGCGCGATTGCTTCTGAAGCGACCGACGTACGCGGTGTCATCGCCGAGCTTCTCGATGCGCGCTCGTCCGAGCGGCAGGGCCGCCTGGTCGATGCCGCCTCGCAGGCTTCCATGGAACGCAAGAAGAAAGAGGGATATTTCTGATGCCCGACGCGCTTGCTCCTCCCGCCAACGACGCGCTCCCGCTGCAGACACGCAGCGAGCTGCGTTTCCTGACCTGTGGTTCGGTCGACGACGGCAAGTCGACCCTGATCGGCCGGCTCATCAGCGACACGAGCGGGCTGCCCGACGACCTGATCGAGGCGTTGCGCGACGATTCGCGCCGCTTCGGCACGACCGAGGACGAGTTCGACTTCGCCCTTCTGCTCGACGGCCTGGAGGCCGAGCGCGAACAGGGCATCACCATCGACGTGGCGTACCGCTTCTTCTCGACGCCTCGACGCGCCTTCGTCGTGGCCGATACGCCTGGCCACCAGCAATACACGCGCAACATGGCGACGGGCGCCTCGAACGCCGAGCTGGCGGTCCTCCTGGTCGACGCCCGCAAGGGGCTGGTCGAGCAGACGCGCCGGCATGCCGCGATCGTCTCCCTGCTGGGCATTCGCCACGTCGTTCTGGCGGTGAACAAGATCGATCTCGTCGACTATGCCGAAGCCCGCTTCCGCGAGATCGAAGCGGCTTTCGCCGCGTTTGCCACGCCTCTCGCCTTCCATTCGATCGTGGCCATCCCCCTGTCGGCGCGTCTGGGCGACAATGTGGCTTCACGCAGCGCCCGCACGCCGTGGTTCGCGGGCCCGCCGCTGCTTGAGCATCTCGAGACGGTCGAGGCCGATCTCGACGCCGCGGACGCGCCGCTGCGCTTTCCGGTCCAATGGGTCAATCGCCCGAATGGTGATTTTCGCGGCTTCGCCGGCACCGTTTCCTCGGGCCGCGTGGCGGTCGGGGATCCGATCGTCGTCGTCGGCTCCGGCCGCACGAGCCGGGTCGCCCGCATCGTGACTTTTGACGGCGACCTGCCGTTCGCCGTGGCTGGCCGCTCGGTGACGTTGACCTTGGCCGACGAGATCGATCTCGTCCGTGGCGACGTGATCGCAGACCCTCGGCGACGGCCCACCGTCTCGCGCCGGTTCGCCGCCGACCTCGTCTGGATGGACGAGACGCCCGTGTCGGCGGGCAAACGTTTTCTGCTGAAGATCGGGACCGCGACCGTACCCGCTGCTGTGACCCGCGTCGCCGATACGCTCGACGTCGAATCGCTTCGACGCGATGACTCGAACCGGCTCGATCTCAACGCAATCGGTCGGGTGGAGATCGAGGCGACCCAGCCGGTCGCCTTCGATTCATACGCCGACAACCGCCAGACCGGTGCCTTCATCCTGATCGACCGCTCGACATTGCGGACGGTGGCCGCAGGCATGGTGACCGAGGGGCTCGACGGCGCGAGCGACGTGCATCGTCATGCCGAGACGGTGACACCCGCCGCGCGGGCCGCGCTCAAGGCCCAGCAGCCGCTGGTCGTGTGGCTGACCGGCCTTCCGGGATCGGGCAAGTCGACGATCGCCAACATCGTCGAGAGCAAGCTCGCTGCGCTGGGACGACAGACCATGCTGCTCGACGGCGACAATCTCCGGCAGGGTCTGAACGCCGATCTCGGCTTCGATGCCGCCGCTCGCTCGGAGAACGTGCGCCGGGTGGGCGAGGTCGCGAAGTTGATGGCCGATGCCGGGCTGATCGTCATCGTGGCCCTGGTCTCGCCGTTCCAGGCCGATCGCACGCGCGCCGCCGCGCTGCTGCCGGAAGGGCGCTTCCTCGAGATCCACGTCGATGCCCCGGCCGAACTGTGCCGCCAGCGCGATCCCAAGGGACTTTACGCCAAGGCAGACGCGGGCAAGCTCGAGAACCTCACCGGCAGCGACCAGCGCTACGAGTCGCCGGAGGACCCTGCGCTGGTGCTGCCGACGGGCGAGCTGTCGGCCGAACAGGCCGCCGAGCAAGTGGTGTCGCTGGTGCTGGCGCGAAGCGTGAGCTGAGGAAAGGACGTCGGGCGATCGAAGCACGAGTTGCTTGATCGCATCGGCGGGGTGTACCGACCGGACCTCGTGCAAGCGCCGACTCTGCACTTGGGCGACTCCGTGCCGCCGGCCGCCACCGTCGAAGAAGATGTTTCCGCGCGCGTCCCGATCTTTGGCTTTCCCAACTATTTACGGCACGCCCCGTTGGGCCGATGCTCGTATCACGATGAACAGCAATGCTTCTTTCGATCTGTGCGAGTGTAGCTGTCGCCGCTGAGCGCCGGCAACGCATCCGTCGTTGCATCGATGCGCCGTTCATTACCCTTGCGTCCTCCGGAGTACCCCATGTCCCTCATTCCGACTCGTCGTCGTCTTCTTCACGCCGCCGCGGTGACCGGCGCTCTCCTGCCGGCGGGCGTGCTGGCGCGCGCCTTGGTCGGCGGCAGTGCGACGACCGAGTTCGATCCGGCGATCTGCCGGGCCTCCTTCGGCACGCCGGTGGTGTTGCCGGAGAAGCGGGCGCTGAAGCTCACCTGGAATGCCACGGCGATCTGCACCGTGGGCGTCGCGGTGGCGAAGGAGAAGGGCCACTTCGAGCGCCACAATCTCGACGTCGAGCTCATCAACTTCGGCGGCTCGACCGACCAGTTGCTCGAAGCCATCGCCACCGGCAAGGCCGATGCCGGGGTGGGCATGGCATTGCGCTGGTTGAAGCCGTTGGAAGGCGGGTTCGACGTCAAGATCGCGGCCGGTATCCATGGCGGCTGCATGCGCCTGTTTGCGGCGCCGAACAGCGGCATCACCAAGATCACGGACTTCAAGGGCAAGGCCATCGGAATCACGGATCTCGCCGCTCCCGACCGCAACTTCTTCTCGATCATGCTGCACAAGGCCGGCATCGATCCGAACAAGGAGGTGGAGTGGAAGGTATTTCCCGGCGACGTGCTGCCGGTCGCGCTGAAGAAGGGCGAGGTGCAGGGGTTCTGCCAGGGCGATCCGCTGGGATGGATGGCACGCGAGCGCGACGGCCTCACCGAGATCGCCAACAATCTGACCGGCGAGTTCGCCCATCGCACCTGCTGCGTCCTCGGCGTGCGCGGCAACCTGATCCGCCAGGAGAGGCCGGTGGCCGCGGCGCTGGTCCAGTCGCTGCTCGAAGCCCAGGAATGGGTGGCGCTCAATCCCGAGGCCGCCGCCGCGGTCTTCGCTCCCTACGCCAAGGCGCCGGTCGATCAGCTGGTCGCCATGCTGAAGAGCCATACGCATGATCACAATCCCCTGTCGCAGGACCTGCGCGACCAGATCGCCGCCTATGGCCGCGAGCTGAAGCAGGTCGCGGTGTTCAAGCAGAGCACCGACATCGACAAGTACGCCGCGCGCGTCACTGCCGACGTTCTGTCCTGAGGAGACGCGGGTGACCACGATCGTAGAAGCGGGGCCGCGCAAGCTGCGGGTCTCCGTTGTTCCGGACGAACCGCAGCCGCGACCCGCGCTGCTTCTGGCCGTCGCCGGCGTCGGGTGGCTCGCTGTGGGCCTTTTGACACTTCGATGGCCCGACGCGCAGGAACTCGACCGCACGTCGCTGCTGGCGGCACTGGCGCTCGCCTTCGGCGCGATCCAGCTCGCCGCCTATGCCGGCGGCTGGTTGGTCGCGCCGCTCGCTCGAATCGGACGCCTCGCGCCCTGGTTCGCCGTGCTGGCGATCTGGCTCGCGATCTGGGAGATCGTGACGGCCAAGCTCGATCTCCTGCCGTTGCCGTTCTTTCCCTCGCCGCAGGCTTTCGTGGAGGTCTACACCGACGACTGGCGTCGGTTGGGCGATTCGCTGCTGGCGTCGCTGTGGCTGTTGTTCCGCGGCTTCTTCATCGGCGCAGCCGTCGGTTTCTCGGTCGGTGTGGCGCTCGGCTGGTCCAAGCGCGCCGGCTACTGGATCCATCCGTTGATGCGGCTGGTCGGGCCGCTGCCGGCGACGGCCTGGCTGCCGCTCGCCTTCTTCATCTTCCCGACCAGTGCGGCTGCCAGCACCTTCCTGATCGCGCTGGCGACGGCGTTCCCCCTCACCGTGCTCACCTGGTCCGGCGTCGCGGGTGTGCAGACGGCCTACTACGACGTGGCCCGCACGCTGGGTGCCAGCCCGCGCTTCCTGATCTTCAAGGTGGCGATACCGGCGGCGCTGCCGCACGTCTTCGTCGGCCTGTTCATGGGTCTGGGCTCGTCCTTCGCCGTCCTGGTCGTGGCCGAGATGCTCGGCGTGAAGTCGGGACTCGGCTGGTATCTGCAATGGGCCCAGGGCTGGGCAGCCTACGCCAACATGTACGGTGCTCTGCTGGTCATGGCGCTGATGTGCTCGGCGCTGATCACGCTGCTGTTCCGCGTGCGCGATCGGCTGCTCGCCTGGCAGAAGGGGCGCGTCCAATGGTAGCGCTTGCCGAGACGGCGCTGGAGCCGCTGGTCGGAGCCTCGCTCGGGGTCCGCGACATCGATCACGGCTTCGTCCTGCACAACGAGTATCTGCCGGTGCTGGAGGACGTGTCGTTCGACGTGCAGCCCGGAGAGTTCGTGGCCCTGCTGGGGCCCAGCGGCTGCGGCAAGTCCACCCTGTTGCGGCTGGTGGCCGGCCTCGACCGGCCCCGCCACGGTGGGCTCACGGTCGATGGCGTGGAAGTGACGGGCCCCGATCCGTCGCGGGTCGTCGTCTTCCAGGATCCGACGCTCTATCCCTGGCGCACGGTCTGGCGGAATGCCTCGCTGGGACTGGAGGCGCGGGGGCTCCTGAAGCAGCAGCGCAACAGGGTCGACGAGGCGCTGGCGCTGGTCGGACTCGAACGCTTTGCACAGGTCTACCCGCATCAACTGTCGGGGGGCATGGCCCAGCGGGCGTCGCTGGCGCGGGCCCTGGTGAACGATCCGCGGCTGCTGATCCTCGACGAGCCGCTGGGCAAGCTCGACAGCCTGACGCGGCTCACGATGCAGGGCGAGTTGACCCGGCTGTGGCAGGCGCGCGGCTTCACCGTCCTGATGGTGACGCACGACGTCGAGGAAGCCCTGCTGCTCTCCAACCGCGTCATCGTGTTCAGCGATCGGCCGGCCCGTATCCGCGCCGACCTCAAGGTCGACCTGCCCTATCCGCGGCATCGCGATCATCCCGAGCTGCTGCGCCTGCGCCGTGAAGTGCTGGGATTGCTCGGTCTCGGTGGCGACTGGTGACCGCCACCCACGCAAGAGCCCGTCCCAGCGTCCCCAATCTGGACCTGAGCGACAAGGCCATCGACACCGAGATCGCACGGACGCTGGCCATTGCGCTGGCCATCGGAGCCGACCGGCGGCTGAACCAGACGCTGCGAGGCCTGGCCGGAGTGGAAGCGGGAGGGGCGTTCGCCGTCAGCCAGCCCGATCCGGGAGTGTGGCTGACCGTGGAGGGCAACCGTGTCGCTGCGGCGCGGCAGAGGCCACGCGGCGTGGCGCTGGTGGAGCAGGAGGCGCTTCGCGCCAACGGTCAATCGATTGCCAACGCGATGGTCAGCGCTCTCCAGCGATCGACGGCGCTCGCCGATGCAGCGAGGCTCGTCCGCCCGCTGTTGGGGCCAGCCGAGGTGCCGTCGCGGCAGCAGTTTGCGGCCCTGCTGCCCTGGGTGCCGGCGCTCGAGCAGGTGGCCTACAAGACGGCGGCGTCGATCGCCGTGACGCTCGATCTGTTGCGCCCGTATGTCGTGCCCCGGCAGCCGGGCGGCTTGCCGGTCCAGGCAAATCTGCTTCGTCAGTACTGGCAGCGCATGCACTCGGCCGCGCAGTTCCTCCTCCTCTCGTCGGATGTTGCGGCCAGGCCGTGGCTGGGCGAGATGGCATCGCAGTTCAACTGGATCAACTGGACGCCGACCTTCACCTTGCTGCGCGAGCGCACGACGTGGATGGCGGCTTGCGCGGCCCGGTCCGCCGCGGCGTTCGGCGAGCCCGTGGTCGAAGCCTATCTGGCGAAGCTCGCGGTGGAACATCACCCGTTCAAGGTCTTCGATTGCCTCTTCGGATTGGCGTCGATTGCGCTTGGCAGTCCATCCCTCGTGCATTCGATCGCGACCGAGATCCGGATGCTTCAGCGCCTGGGCGAAGCCCGCGGTACGTCGCTCTCGCCCTACACCCGACAGTCCTATGCCGACGTCATCGCGCTGCTCGGGAGGATGGACTCGTGGGCGGCGGGCGGCGTGGAGGAGATCGAGGCGCTCGGCTGGATCGCGGAAGCGCCAAGCGGGCTCGCCACCGAGGCTGCGCTGCGAACCGATCCGGCGAGCATGACGCGATCGGGTCACCTCCTGGGGTTCGTGATCCTGCCCACGGTGTTCGCGACGCCGCTTGCCGAGTTCCATCCCGACCGCAGCGTGCTTCCGAGCACGCGCGCCTCGATGCCGACGGAGGTGGTCGCCCAGGTCCTGCACGGAACCTGGAGCGGCCAGGCTTCGCCGGCCAGCCATACGCTTCACTGATGGCCTCCAGGCAACGCCTCGCCATGGACGAGAGGGCCGCTCCATGAAATCGCAAGCGGGGAAGAAATGGCTCCAGCTGCGGCGATGTACCGGGTCGCATCATTGACCATCGACGCCACGACGGAGAGCCGCGCCGGGGGAAGGCAGAGAACGATCCCAAGCTGTGCGCCGTCGTACGAAGAGTCCGCAGAAGCGGTCGTGTGATCACCGCGGAGTCGTGCCATGAAAGGAAAATCGACCGTTGACGTCCTGGCCGTGCGTGTCTGCCATGCCGTGAAATCGGTGCGGGGAGACAGTCAGGCCTGGATCAGGCTTGATCTGCTGCAAAACGAGTTTGGCCAGGAGAGCCAGATGGCGATCGATGCCGCCGTTGCCTTCGCGGCCGCCAAGGGGTGGCTCGCCATCGGCGGCGCCCCCGCGCACAGCGTGTTGCTGACGCAGGGCGCGCCCTGAACGCTACGTCTGCTTCGGCGCCGCGCTCGCCTCGTCGAGCCGGTCGAGCCAGTCGTTCACCAGCGCGGCGAACAGAGGTTGCTGGTCGATCGGCAACCCGTGCTCGGCCCGATCGAGCACGACATGGGTGGAGCGCGTGAACCTTGCCGCGAGGCGCCAGGCGTCGCGAAAGCCAACACTCGAATCGTGCCGGCCGGTGACGACGAGGCTCGGACCGTCGAACGGTTGCGTCATGTCGTCCACGTCGAAGGAGAACGTGTACCGCGCCGCATCCTGACGAATCGGTTCAAGGAAGCGGTGGTCCGCCGCCGCCTGCGCGGGCAGGACGGTGTCGTGCATCTTCTCGCGCAGGGCTTGGACATAGGCAGGCGTCTGGATCAGCACGTCGCCCGGCGCCATGCCGTCGTCGGCCGAGACGGCGTCCACTGCCGCCGCGTCGACGATCAGCGAGGCGACGGGGTCGATATCCCGCAGGTCGTCCTGGGGAACGACCAGTGGCGCCCGCAGAAGGATGCCGTCGATCGAGCCGGGGATTTTCGCCAGAAGGCCGCGCGCCAGATAGCCGCCAGCCGACGTGCCCGCCAAGGTGAAGGGCCGGTTGCCGAAGCGGTCGGCGATGAAGCGGATGAGCGCCGCGAGCATGCCGTCCATGTCGACGATGCCTTCCTCGGCGGGACTTCGTCCCATGCCCGGCAGGTCGAGATAGTGGCGGTGCCAGGACGGCCGGCTTGCCGGCCGAGCCGCGAAGATCGGCTCATAGGTCCGCATCTCGTCGCGGTGGTCCATCGTCCAGCCATGGACGAAGACGATGTCACGGCCTTCGCCTTTGCTTGTGCTCCACATCATGCTCTCTGCAGATCGATTGTCGTGAAAGAACGGGTAAGGACCCTCGCTTCCGTCCGGGATAGCAAGTCTTGAGGGATCAGTGCGCGTGCGCCATAGGAAAAGCCCAAGTCATCTTGAGTGCAGCGATGGACCTTTGATCAGGGTTGCCAGCTCGATGCGCCTTGGAAACTTCTTCCGTTTTCGGTCCTCCAAGGAACCAGAACGTTCTCCGTTCGAAATGCGATGATCGCTCGCATGATGGACAATATCACCGCCGCCTCTGTGAACGCCGAACTGCAGGACGCCGAGATCGACACTGTCGTGCAGGGGCTTCGGCACTCGCGGGATGTGTTGCACAATGTTCGCTATCGCGGACCGGTGCGCCCGCCACCGTCGCGCGAGGAGATCGTCGCGACGGTGGGAGAGTTCGCGCAGGCTCTCTTTCCGGCCCACTATGGCCGGCCCGAGCTTCTCGATCGTGGCGAACTGACGCCCAGCGGCATCGACGAGTATGTCGGGCTCGTCCTGCAGCGCGCCCTGGCGTCGTTGAACGACCAGGTTCGGCGGACGCTGCCGTTCACCTCCGATACCGTGCTCCCCGACGAGGAGATTCATCGGCAGGCGCTCTCGATCGTGCGCGACTTTTCCGCCCGTCTGCCGGCGATCCGGGGGCTGCTGGTCAGCGATCTGCGCGCCGCCTATGCGGGCGATCCGGCGGCGACGGGCTATCCGGAGATCCTGCTGGTCTACCCGGGTATGATGGCGGTGATCCATTACCGTCTGGCGCATGCGCTCCATGGGCTCGGCGCGCGCTTCCTCGCCCGGCACATCTCGGAAATCGCCCATTCCCTGACGGGGATCGACATTCATCCGGGGGCGCAGATCGGTGGCAGCTTCTTCATCGATCATGGCACCGGCGTCGTGATCGGCGAGACCGCCGTGATCGGCGAGCGGGTTCGCCTCTACCAGGCGGTGACGCTGGGCGCGCGCAGCTTCCCGGCGGATGAGAAGGGAAGCCTGATCAAGGGCCGGCTGCGCCACCCGATCGTCGAGGACGACGTCGTCATCTATGCCGGCGCCACCATTCTCGGCCGCATCACGATCGGCCGCGGATCGACCATCGGCGGCAGCGTGTGGCTGACCCAAAGCGTGCCGCCGAACAGTCAGATCTCCCAGGCCCACATCCGCAGTGACGAGCGCTACGACCGCCAGGGCTGACGTCAGGCGGTTGAACGACCGGGTCGGAGACCCGCGACGACCTGGTCGGCGATGGTGCGCAGCTCGCGTGCGGTCGCCCCGTCCCGCGCCTGGATCGACATGCCCTGCATCACCGCTGTGAGATAGCGAGCCAGCGCCCGCGCCGAAGGGCGGTCGCGCCATCGTTCGAGGCGGCGCGCCAACTGGTCGCGGAAGCGCTTGCGCCGGTGAGCGAGTTCCGTTGCAAGCTCGGCATGCTCGCTGCCGCAGGCGATCATGCCGTCCGAGATCAGGCATCCGCGCTCGCGATCGGGGCTGGTGACGGCGGCAATGCTCGCGATGAGCATCTCGCCGACCGCCTGCTCGAGACTAGTCGCCCGATCGAAGGCGGAAACGTCGAGGGAGTGGGACGTCTCCTCATATCGCGTCAGCGCCGCGCGATAGAGATCCGCCTTGCTGCCGAAAGCGGCATAGAGGCTGGGCGCCGAGATGCCGAGACGCGCGGTGAGGTCGGCAACCGAGACACCTTCGTAACCCTGGCGCCAGAACATGCGCATGGCGATGTCGAGCGCTTGATCTCGATCGAAGCTGCGGGGGCGGCCCCCGGCGGATTTGTCGTGTGGGTTCATGCCGGACATGGATAGGCGCTTTGACGGCGCTGGCATAGTATTGTAGTGAGCGTTATAGAACATTCCCATCCCCGTCCCGCCGAGGAGGCGTCCATGCCTGACTACGTGCTGCATCTTGGGCAACGAGTTCTGCATCTCGGCCAGAGGGTCGATGCGACGGACTCTCCAGGTCGCGCGCCCGACGCGACGCCGGGGGACTGGGATCTGCCGCGGCGACCGCTGACCGCCTGGCAGATCGTCGAAGAGCTGGATACGCTCTTCGAAGCGGTGTGCCTGCGTCTCGGCGCCGGGGCCCGCGAGCGCACGGTTCTTCTGCAGTCGATGGCGGCAACGTTGAGGACGGCCGGGCGCGAGGCGTCGCTGCCCTTGCAGGCGCTGGCCTTCGCGGATCCGCTACGGCGGGAGTTCACCGGCCAGGCGGTGCGTATCGGGGAGACGCTCGCGGAGTGGGCTGTCGCCCTCAGCAAAGCCCGCACCGCCTTGAAGCGTCTCGGCCCCGACCGGACGCGGCAGATCGAGTTGCGCAGCCGCTGCGACGGTCATCTCTGGACAGAAGAGGCGACCGCCGTGTTGACGGGTGCCGCTGGCGGGCCCGCCGTCATGCAACTCTACAATGAGTGGCTGCATCAGCTTGTCCTGTTGCGCGATGCGCTGCTGCCCTTCGAGAACTGGACCGAGCTTCCGGTTCCGTTGCATCGCCGCGGCACGAGTCGCGGACTGCGGAGCCTGGAGGCGCCGCGCAGCGCCTTCCTGGGCGAATTCCTCACGCGGATACTGACGCACGGCACGATCGTTCGCTTTGCCCGCTCTCTGTTCGATGCGCCGGACGCGGACAAGGCGGGACGGAACGACGAAGGGTACGGCTTCCAGGCCGAGAACGGCCTGGTGCTGCCGTCGGTCATCGGCCGGGAGGATGTGGCAGCCGGCTCGAAGGGGCTGCTGACATGGCATGCGGCCAGGATTCCTGGCCTGCCCCCCGGGCGGACGGTGGGCTTTCGTTATGGTTTTTCTGACTATCTCGCCGCACCGCGCAGCCGGATCGGCTCGGGTGCGGACGACGCGCCGCCGACCGGCGATGCGACGATCATTGCGGAGCCGGTCGGTGAGGGGGATGCGATCCTCTGGCTCGACCTGTCGGCCGGAGCGCGCTCCTATCGGGTCGAGCTGGGACAGTGTCTGCGCGGTCAGCGCTTCGCCTACCGGCCAGAAGCGGGTAAGGCACGCACGTCTGCCGATGCGCAGATCCACCGAGTCGAGGAAATTCTCGTACAGCCCGGCCTCGTCACCGCGAGCGACGGTACGCATCTGGTGCCGACCGCCGGCAATGCGCTCGTCACGCTGGCCCTTCTAGGTAAGATTTTCCCAGAGAATACGGTACTGGCAGAGGCGGCACCTTTGAATGATGTGATGGCAGCGGGCAAGAAATATGGCGCCAAGTTTGTCCTTGGTCTTCCCGCTGGCGTGCCCAATCCTGCCGGTTAGGCAGTCGTCCCGCTCGCGCAGGAAATAGCGGCGGACCGGGGAGGAGTTTTCGGGACGACCCGGACATGCGATGCACGACGGCCATCCGGGCGCCCGATCGTGGGCGGGCGAAGCCAAGGGGCGGCACCGACGAGAAACCGATGCTGATGCAGCGAGAATCGGCAAACCCAGATTGCGAACATGGGCTGGGAGAAGATTCCGACGATTCACTTCGCGTCTGGAATGTGGAAACCGGTCGCGACTGCGAAATGGACCGTCCTCCAGACCGGGGGTCCTTGGAAAGGTTCGCAGCAGCGCTGGCGGACAGGGCGGGATTCGAACCCGCGGTGGCTGTTACACCACGCACGCTTTCCAAGCGTGTGCCTTAAACCGCTCGGCCACCTGTCCGGGAAGCGCGGTCGGCCGCTCTTATAGCGCGGTGGATGGTTTGGGCAACGGTCTTCCCCGCCTGCACCGGCTTGGCTAGGGTTTGGAGCGGTGATTGACCGATGCTTGGGGGCGTGATGGTCGTATTTCGTGGCCTGGGCTGGCTGTTCCTGGCCCTGGCTGTCGCAGTGATCGTGCACGACCTGCTCACCTGGTGGTCGGAGGGCGCCTATCCGTTTTCGACCCTGGGGAGCCTGTGGGCGCACCTCGACCCGACCTCGCTGGGCAACACCCAGACATCGGCGCGGCGCCACCTGTCGGGCGTCCTGTGGACCTGGATGATGCGGCCCCTGCTGACCGTGCCGGCGGTGCCGGCGTTCCTGGTGCTGGGCGCCGCCCTCGTCTGGATCGGCCGCCGCGAGGGCGGCCGCTCCGAACCCGGCTTTCTCGCGGGCTCGCGGCCGCGCCGGCGCCGCGGCGGCCTCTCCTGATTTCGGCCTAGCGGCTGTCCATCTTGAGGGCGGCGATGAAGGCCGACTGCGGGATCTCGACCTCGCCGATCTGCCGCATGCGTTTCTTGCCCTTCTTCTGCTTCTCCAGGAGCTTCTTCTTGCGGCTGATGTCGCCGCCGTAGCACTTGGCCAGCACGTCCTTGCGCATCGGGCTGATGGTCTCGCGCGCGACCACGCGGCCGCCGATCGCGGCCTGGATGGCGATCTTGAAGAGCTGGCGCGGGATCAGTTCCTTCAGCCGCTCGCAGAGCGCGCGGCCGCGGCTCTCGGCGGCATTCTTGTGGACGATCATCGACAGCGCATCGACCGGCTCGGCGTTCACCAGGATGGCGAGCTTCACCAGTTCGCTCTCCTCGTAGCCGTCCATCTCGTAGTCGAAGCTGGCATAGCCGCGCGTCATCGACTTCAGCCGGTCGTAGAAGTCGAACACGACCTCGTTCAGCGGCAGGCGGTAGATCGCCATGGCGCGCGTGCCGGCATAGGTGAGTTCGAGCTGCTGGCCGCGGCGATCCTGGCAGAGCGTCAGCACGGATCCGAGATGCTCGTCGGGCGTGATGATCGTGGCCTTGATCCACGGCTCCTGCATCGACTCGATCTTCATCGGGTCGGGATAGTCGGCGGGATTATGCAGCTCGATCGACGTGCCGTCGACCATCGCGACCTTGTAGACGACCGAGGGCGCCGTCGTGACGAGGTCGAGATTGAACTCGCGCTCCAGCCGCTCCTGCACGATCTCGAGATGCAGCAGGCCCAGGAACCCGCAGCGGAAACCGAAGCCAAGTGCCGCACTGGTCTCGGCCTCGAAGTGGAACGAGGAGTCGTTGAGGCGAAGCTTGGAGAGCGATTCGCGCAGGGTCTCGAACTCGGCGGCGTCGGCCGGGAAGAGGCCGCAGAACACCACCGGCACGCTGGGCTTGAAGCCCGCCAGCATCTCGGCCGCCGGCTTGCGGTCGTCGGTGATCGTATCGCCGACCTTGCAGTCGGCGATGGTCTTGATGCCGGCGATGATGAAGCCGATCTCGCCCGGGCCGAGCTCGGCCACGTCGGTGGCCTTGGGCGCGAACACGCCGACCTTGTCGAGGTCGTAGGCCGCGGCCGCCGCCATCATGCGGATCTTCATGCCCTTGCGCAGGACGCCGTCCTGCACGCGCACCAGGGTGACGACGCCGAGGTACGGATCGTACCAGCTGTCGACCAGCAGGGCCTTCAGGGGCGCGTCGCGGTCGCCCTTGGGGGGCGGCAGGCGCTTGACCATGGCTTCGAGCAGGTCGTCGATACCGAGACCGCTCTTGGCCGACACCAGGACGGCTTCGGAGGTATCGATGCCGACCACGTCCTCGATCTCGCGGCAGACCCGCTCGGGCTCGGCGGAGGGAAGATCGATCTTGTTGAGGACCGGGATGATCTCGTGATTGACCTCGATCGCGTGATACGCGTTCGCCAGCGTCTGCGCCTCGACGCCCTGGCTGGCGTCGACCACCAGCAGCGAGCCCTCGCAGGCGGCCAGCGACCGGCTGACCTCGTAGGCGAAGTCGACATGGCCGGGCGTGTCCATCAGGTTCAGGACGTAGGTCTTGCCGTCCCTGGCCTTGTAGTTGAGGCGCACGGTCTGCGCCTTGATGGTGATGCCGCGCTCGCGCTCGATGTCCATCGAATCGAGCATCTGGTCGTGGAACTCGCGCTCGCTCACGGCGCCGCAGGCCATCATCAGCCGATCGGCCAGCGTGCTCTTGCCGTGGTCGATATGGGCGATGATCGAGAAGTTTCGGATCAACGACAGGTCGGTCATTTCACTTCGAGCCCAATTCAACTTTCATTGTCATCTGAGCGCAGCGAAGGAGCTGGCGCTACTTCCAAAGGCGTTCTCTGGTGTAGGCGCGAGGTCCTTCGCTGCGCTCAGGACGACAAGAGTGTTACCCACGCAGCACGGCACCCGTCGCCTTGGCGACGGCTGCCACGATCTTTTCGGAAACCACCTCGATCTCCGCATCGGTCAAGGTACGCTCGACCGGCTGCAGCGTGACGGCGATGGCCAGCGACTTCTTGCCCTCCGGCACGCCCTTGCCGGCATAGAGGTCGAAGACGCGGGCGGCCGTGATCATCACCTTGTCGGCGTTGCGCGCGGCCCGCACCAGTTTTTCCGCCTCGACGCCGGTGTCGACCAGGAAGGCGAAATCGCGCTCGAGCGGCTGGAAGGCCGACAGGACGAGCTTCGGCCGCGCCTTGGTGGCCTTCGCCTTGGGCAACGGCGGCGCGTCGAGGAACACCTCGAAGGCGGCCACAGGCCCCTTGAGGTCGGCGGCGGCCACGATCTCGGGATGCAGCTCGCCGAAATAGGCCATCACGCGATCGCCGAGCTTGAGCGCGCCCGAGCGGCCGGGGTGATACCAGTTCGGCGCACCGGCCTGCGACGACAGCGTGTCCGGCGCGCCGACCGCGGCCAGCACCGCCAGCGCATCGGCCTTGGCGTCGAAGGCGTCGACGGTGCGCGCCGGCCCCGCCCAGTTGCGCGGCACCGCCATGTTGTGGCGGATGCCCGCGGCCACGGTGCGCTGGCCCTGGGGCGTGGCGTCCTTGTACTGCGGGCCGACCTCGAACAGCGCCGGATCGGACAGGCCGCGCGCCTCGTTGCGCGAGGCCGCGTCGATCAGGTTGGGCAGGATCGAGGGCCGCATCGTGTCGAGGGTCGCGTCGATCGAGTTGAGCAGCCGTACGTCTGCGCCGCCGCCGCCGAAACGCTCGGCCTTCTTCAGCGGCAGGAAGGACCAGGTCACGGCTTCGTTCATGCCGCGCGCGGCCAGCGCCCGGCGCGCCTGCGGCGTGCGGCGCTGCAGCGGGTCGCGCACTGGCCGCGACATGGTCGACGCCGGCGGCAGCGAGGTGGTCGGGATCTTGTCGAAGCCGAACACCCGCGTCACTTCCTCGACGAGGTCGGCCTCGCCCACGATGTCGGGACGCCACGACGGCACGGAAGCGGTCCAGGGGCCGCTGCCCTCGACGCCGAAGCCCAGCTTGCTGAGGATGCACACCGTGTCGGCAGAAGAGACCTCGATGCCGGTCAGCGTCTGCACGCGGTCGGTGCGAAGCGTGTAGCTGCGCTGCCAGGCGGGCATCACGCCGCTGCGGGTGATCTCGCTGCACTCACCGCCGCACAGGTCGAGGATCAGTCGCGTCGCGACATCGGCTCCCCATTCGACCGATTGCGGGTCGAGGCCACGCTCGAACCGGTACCGCGCGTCGGACAGGATGCCGAGCTTGCGGCCCGACGCGGCGATGCCGATCGGCTGGAAGTAGGCGACCTCGAGGAAAACCTCGGTCGTGCTCTCCTGCACGCCGGTCTCCTCGCCGCCCATGATGCCACCGATGCCGTGCACGCCCTTCGCGTCGGCGATCACCGAGACCGCCGGATCGAGCGTGTAGGTCTTGCCGTCGAGCGCCAGGATCTGTTCGCCGTCGCGCGCCTGGCGCATGACAAGGTCGCCGGAGAGCTTCGCCGCATCGAACACGTGCAGCGGCCGATTGAGATCGAAGGTCACGAGATTGGTGATGTCGACCAGCGTCGAGATCGGGCGCAGGCCGATCGCCTTCAGCCGGCGCTGCAGCCAGTCGGGCGAGGGACCGTTCTTCACGCCGCGGAAATGACGGCCGACCACGATCGGGCAGGGGCTGTCGGGCGCGGGCGCATAGTCGTGCGTCCACTTGATCGGGCTGGCATAGCTGCCGGCGATCCTGTCGGCCTTCACCGGCTTCAGCGTGCCGAGGCCGGCCGCGGCAAGGTCGCGGGCGATGCCGTGGACGCCCAGGCAATCGCCGCGGTTGGGCGTCACCTTGATCTCGATCACCGCATCGCCGAGGCCGAGCGCCTCGGCGGCGGACTGGCCGGTCACGGCTTCGGCCGGCAGGTCGATGATGCCGCTATGGTCGTCGCCGAGCTGCAGCTCGCGCGAGGAGCAGAGCATGCCGTTGCTCTCCTCGCCGCGGATCTTGCTGGCCTTCAGCGTGATGCCGGTGCCGGGGATGTAGCTGCCGGTCGGCGCGAAGATGCCCTTCATGCCGGTGCGCGCGTTGGGCGCGCCGCACACGACCTGGACGACAGTGCCGCCGGTGTCGACCTTGCAGACCCGCAACCGGTCGGCGTTGGGATGCTGCACCGCCTCGACCACGTAGCCCACGACGAAGCCCTTCAGGGCCTCGGCGGGATCGGTGAGGCCCTCGACCTCGAGGCCGAGCATGGTGAGCGTGTCGCGCACCTGGACCAGCGTGGCGTCGGTCTCGAGATGCTCCTTGAGCCAGGACAGGGTGAATTTCATCGTCCGAGCCCTCCGGTGAGCGAGGGTGTCTCCAGGGCCGAGAATCCGTAGTGGCGCAGCCAGCGCAGGTCGGCGTCGAAGAAGGCCCGCAGGTCGGGAATGCCGTATTTCAGCATGGCGATGCGATCGATGCCCATGCCGAAGGCGAAGCCCTGGTAGACGGCGGGATCGAGGCCGCAATTGGCGATGACGTTGGGATGGACCATGCCGGACCCCAGGATTTCCAGCCACGAATCGCCGGCGCCGATCCTGAGTTCGCCGTCCTTCCACGAGCAGCCGATATCGACCTCGGCCGACGGTTCGGTGAAGGGGAAGTAGGAGGGGCGGAAGCGCAGCGGCAGGTCGTCGACCTCGAAGAAGGCGCGGCAGAAATCGACCAGGCAGCCCTTGAGATGGCCCATATGCGTCGTGCGGTCGATCACCAGGCCTTCGACCTGGTGGAACATAGGCGTGTGCGTGGCGTCGCTGTCGATGCGGAAGGTGCGGCCCGGCACGATGATGCGCAGCGAGCCGCCGTCGGCCAGGCGCTTCTGCACGTCCTTGCTCAGCATGGTGCGCGCCTGGACCGGCGAGGTGTGCGTGCGCAGCACCATCGGCGTGCCGTCGGCGCGCGGCGGCAGATAGAACGTGTCCTGCATCTGGCGCGCCGGATGGTCGGGCGGGATGTTGAGGGCGGTGAAGTTGTGCCAGTCGTCCTCGATGTCGGGACCGTCGGCCCAGGTGAATCCCATCTCGCCGAAGATCGCACCGATCTCGTCCATCACCTGGCCGATCGGATGCAGCGTGCCCTGTCCCTCGGGCCGCGCCGGTAGGGTGACGTCGATCTTCTCGGCGACGAGTCTCGCTTCGAGGGCCGAGGCGCTGAGCGAGCCCTTGCGGGCCTCGAGCGCGGCTTCGATCTCGCCCTTGAGCTGGTTCACCCGCGCGCCGAATTCCTTGCGCTGCTCGGGCGCGAGCCCGCCCAGCGTCTTCATCAGGCCGGTGACGCTGCCCTTCTTGCCGAGCACCGCCACGCGGGCGGCTTCCAGCGCGCCGAGATCGGCGGCGGCCTGCACGGCGTCGAGCGCCTCGCTGCGAATCGTCGAAAGATCGTCCATCTTTCCCACTCTCGAAACCGAACACGAAAAAAGGGAGCCTGTGGTCCAGGCTCCCTCTTTGCGATTGCTATCTGCCGCGCGTGACGCGCGAAAGACTACTTGAGGGCGGCCTGGGCCTGTTCGACCAAAGCCTTGAACGCTGCCGGCTCACGGGTCGCGAGATCGGCCATGACCTTGCGGTCCATCTCGATCCCGGCCTTGATGATGCCGTTCATGAACTGCGAATAGGTCATGCCATGCTCGCGGGTCGCAGCGTTGATGCGCTGGATCCAGAGGCCACGGAACGCGCGCTTCTTGTTGCGGCGGTCGCGATAGGCATACTGAAGGCCCTTCTCGACCTTCTCGATGGCGACGCGGAACGCCGCATTGGAGCGGCCGCGATAGCCCTTGGCGAGCTTCAGGACCTTCTTGTGACGAGCGTGTGCAGCCACGCCCCGCTTTACGCGTGCCATGGTCTACCTCTCGTACGGGAAGAAGTTGCGCTTCAGGATGCGGGTGTCGGGATCGGACACGATGGCCATGCCGGTCGCCTGACGGAGGAAGCGGTTACCGCGCTTGCTCATGCCGTGGCGCTTGCCCACGACCCCATGCTTTGCTTTGCCCGAGGCCGTGAAGCGAAAACGCTTCTTGGCCGCGCTCTTGGTCTTCATCTTGGGCATTTTTGTTCCTTTTCAAAGGGTTAGCGCTTGCGCGCCGGTCCCGGCCCCCTGCGTGAACAGACGGCCGGAAAGTCCTTACAAAGCAGCCGAGGCAATGCCCTTATTGGCCAAGCCACTCGAAGGAACGCGGCTTATACAGAGGCGGCCCAATACGTGCAAGCACGCCGGGACCGGGCCAAATGGCCTTCTGACGGGGATTTTCGCATGAAACTGGCAGGCAAGGTGGCTTTGGTGACGGGGGCCCAGCAGGGCATCGGGGCGGCGATCGCGCGGGCGCTGGCGGGCGAGGGGGCCAACGTGGCCGTGAGCTGGCTCGACGACCGGCCGGGCGCCGAGGCGGTGGCGCGCGACATCGCCCAGGTCGGCCGGCAGGCCTACCTGCTGAGGACCGACGTCTCCAAGGTGTCCGAGATCGAGGCAATGGTCGCGGAAACGGTCAAGGTGCTGGGGCCGCCCGACATCCTGGTGAACAATGCCGGCGTCTATCCGCGCGTGCCCCTGCTCGAGATGCAGGAGAGCGACTGGGACTATCTCATGGACATCAACCTCAAGGCCGGCTGCTTCGCCACCATCGCGGTCGCCAAGGCCCTGATCGCCGCCGGACGGAAGGGCGGTTCGATCATCAACCTCTCCTCGCAGGCGATCCGGGGCGCCGTGCGCGGTGTCCACTACAGCGCCAGCAAGGGCGGCATTGTCTCGATGACGCGGGCGATGGCCCTCGAACTGGCGCCGCACGGCATCCGCGTCAACGCGATCGCCCCCGGCACCACCGACACCGCCCAGCCGCGCTATGGCAACACGGACGCCGAGCTGGTCGAGATGGCGCGCGCCAACATCCCGCTGGGCGGCAAGCTGCTGACCCCCGAGCAGATCGCGCGCACCGCCGTCTTCCTCGCCTCCGACGAGTCCGACGCCACGACCGGCCAGGTTCTGCACGTCAACGGTGGCGCGTACATGCCGTAAGTCAGGGATCGGTTCGGGCGAAAGCGAAGGGTCCCTCACTTCGTTCGGATGACAATTGTTGATGGGATTTGCGCGGTGCGCCCGTTCAAAAAGCACTGTCATCCCGAGCGAAGCGAGGGACCTTTGCTCATTCGGCAGCCTTCGCTCTCAGCAAGGAGGCTGCTTCTTCCCTGACTCGATGAAAGCCGCGAAGCAGGCGCCGAACTTGCGCGAGAAGGTGGAATCGGCGGCGCCATGGCCCTTGAAGCCTTCGGGCGCGTCGATGATCTCGGCCTCGACGCCGTTTCGGGCGAGGATCGATCGCGCGTCGTCCATGCGGCCGCCGACATCGTACTCATCGCCTGCGAAGTTCACCACGATCAGGCGCGGACCTCGCCGGATTCCCTCCAGCACGTGCTGCCATTCCGAGCGCGCCCGCGTCGGATCGCGCATCGTCTCGACCGTTCCGTGATGCGCGGCGGCGATCGAGATCACGCCGTCGGCCGCGGCACCGCGCTGCAGCGCCGCCAGCGACACCCAGGCGCCCGCCGACTGGCCGGCGAGAATGACGCGCCGGTAACCCATCGCCTTCGCTTTGGCGACGGCATCGGCCAGCGCCGTGGCGTCGCTCGCCCAGTCGGCGATCCACTCGCGATCGAAGCGGTAGAGATCGTACCCGAGGTGGGTGAACTGACCGACCCAGGTCTGTGGCGCACTTTCGGTCGAGTTCTTGCCGGCCATGTAGCCGTGGCTCCACACGATCAGTCCGTTGGCGAGCTGGGGCCCCCGCATCGACCAGTAGGGTTGCGGCCGCAGACGCCCGA
The DNA here is from genome assembly GCF_965249915.1 of Reyranella sp. Taxonomy (GTDB): domain Bacteria; phylum Pseudomonadota; class Alphaproteobacteria; order Reyranellales; family Reyranellaceae; genus Reyranella. The sequence goes on along the minus strand of NZ_OZ252257.1, from coordinate 4,107,602 downwards.
TATCGACCGCACCCGCCGAGCGCGCCGGGACGAGTTCGCGCCAGTCATGTCCGGTGACCGTGTAGTTGTTGACGATGTGGAGCTTGCAGTCCTGCTGGGTGCGCTCCCGACAGCGCTTCAGGGCCGCGCTGATGGCGGGAGCAGGATCAGGGCCGCTGACGCCCGCCCACCAGCTTGCCCGCCCGTCGGGCGACACGACGAAGGCGCGGTGCGGTCCGAAATTCTGGAAGTCGGCGAGGAGGCGGGCGGCGTCGCCTGCCGAGGGGGCCTGACCCGGAGCCTGGGAGGCCGTCTGCGCGTTTGCGGGAACGGCGAGCGCGTAGAATGCCGCAACGATGAGGGGGCTGATGCGTTGTCTCACGGGCGAAGGCTAGCATTCTCCGCCCCGACCTCCCTAGGGATCCCGGCACGATGAAAACCACAGCGTTCATTCTCCTGGGGCTGTTGGCTGCGCTGCCGGCGCAGGCCCAGTTGCCGGCGCCGCCCGTGTCCGCCCTTCGGCTGGATGCGCCGGCGGCCCCGCCCGCGAACGCGCAGGCCGCCGCGACGCCGCTGACGGCTCTCTCCAGTTCCGAAAAGGTGCGGGACACTCCGGGGGTGCAGTACCTGCTGATGAAGACGGTGGTCGCGCAATCGATCGGTGTTCTGAAGACGCGCGCGCTGCCGGTCGAGGCCGGTGGCTACAACCTGCTGAAATACTGCTGGACGCCCGCCAATGTACTGGGCGACTGGGGCGAGAGTTCGGGGCTCACGGGCGAAATGGTCGTGCGGTCGCTCGAAACACTGTCGTGGTCCCGCGATCTCGTGCGCGCCGGTTATCCGGAAGGACCGGTCGCCGAGGCCATCGGCCGGTACGAGGCGGCCCTGATTGCCGCCAGCTTTGCCGACGCCACGCGAACGCGCGCTTTCGAAGCCTTGCGGGCCGAACTCCAGAGTCTGCAGATGCGCACGCCGGGCACGTCGGACATCGTGGCAATCGCCCGCTGCAACCGACAGCCGACCTCGTTCGGCCTCAACGTCGCGACGGCGCCGGAGGGCGGTCGCGCCCGCTTCATTCCCTACGTGTTGCATCAGTTCTGCCTCGCCCAGCAGATCGACCCCGCCGACGCGGTGCGATGCAACTACTGGCAGTCGGCGAAGGCAGAAGGGCCCATGTCGTTCGCCGGCGAGACCGTCTACAGCGTGAGCTGGCCGGACGAGATCGCAACCACGGGACGGTTCGACCCCGACGAAGTGCGTGCCACCGGCACGGTGACACTGCGCCAGCGGCCCCCGAAGAAATAAGGGGCCGCCTGCCGGCGCTACCTGCCTGGCGTCACTTGGGCGCCAGGACCATGATCATCTGCCGGCCTTCCATGCGCGGCATCGACTCGATCTTGGTATGTTCGTCCATCTCGCCGCGCACGCGGTTCAGAACCTGCATGCCGAGATCGGCGTGGACCATCTCGCGTCCGCGGAAGCGCAGGGTGACCTTCACCTTGTCGCCTTCCTCGATGAAACGCTTCATGGCGCGCATCTTCACTTCGTAATCGTGATCATCGATGTTCGGGCGCATCTTGATCTCTTTGACCTCGATGACCTTCTGATGCTTGCGCGCCTCGTGGGCCTTCTTCTGGGCCTCGTACTTGTACTTGCCGTAGTCGGAAATCTTGGCGACGGGCGGTACGGCATTCGGCGAAATCTCGATCAGGTCGAGACTGGCCTCTTCGGCCATCTCGATGGCCTCGCGCGTGCTCAGCACGCCGACCATCTCGCCGTTCTCGTCGATGAGACGGACTTGCGCGGCTCGGATTTCGGCATTGACGCGCGGACCCTCGCGGGTGGGCGCAGTCTGTTGGGCAGGTCTTGCTATGGCTTCCTTCTCCTCTGTTGAAGCCCCGATTTAGGGGCGGGTCCGGGGACCGGCCGCCCTAGAAGGGCGGCCGAGCCTCGGTTGAAAGTGTAGTGACGGCGGCCCCGAGTTCAAGGACCTCCTGCTTTTCGGAGCCCAGGCGGCGGATCGCCACCGTCCTTGCTTCCATGTCGCGCCGGCCGACCGCGAGGATCAGCGGCACGTGGGCCAGCGAATGTTCGCGGACCTTGTAGTTGATCTTCTCGTTGCGCAGGTCGGTATCGACCCGCATGCCGGCGGCGCGCAGGGCAGAAGCGACCTCTTCGGCATAGCCATCGGCATCGTTGACGACCGTGACCACCACCGCTTGTGTCGGCGCCAGCCAGAGCGGGAAACGGCCGGCATAGTTCTCGATCAGGATTCCGATGATGCGCTCGAAGCTGCCGAAGATGGCGCGGTGCAGCATGACCGGCCGCTTGCGCGACCCGTCCTCGGCCACATAGGCCGCGTCGAGCCGCTCGGGCAGCACGAAATCGACCTGCAGCGTGCCGCACTGCCAGTCGCGGCCGATCGCGTCGCGCAGCACGAATTCCAGCTTGGGACCGTAGAAGGCGCCTTCGCCGGGATTGAGCACGAGGTCGAGCCCGGCCGCCTTGGACGCCGCCTTGAGGGCGCCCTCGGCCTGGTCCCACACCGCGTCCGAGCCGGCGCGCACCGGCGGACGGTCCGAGAACTTCACGAAATAGTCCGGGAAGCCCAGGTCCTTGTAGATCGAGCCCAGCAGCTCGCAGAAGCGGATCGTCTCGCTCTCGATCTGCTCCTCGGTGCAGAAAATGTGGGCATCGTCCTGCGTGAAGTTGCGCACGCGCATGATGCCGTGCAGCGCGCCCGACGGCTCGAAGCGATGGCACGAGCCGAACTCGGCCATGCGCAGTGGCAGCTCGCGATAGCTGCGAAGCCCCTGGTTGAAGATCTGCACGTGGCAGGGGCAGTTCATCGGCTTCAGCGCAAAGATGCGCTTGTCGTCGTCGGCCAGGAATTCGCGCAGGCCTTCCTCGTTCTCGCTGAGATACATGTTCTCGCGGAACTTCTCCCAGTGGCCCGAGGCCTCCCACAGCTTGCGATCGACCAGCTGCGGCGTCTTCACTTCCTGATAGCCGCCGGCATCCAGCTTGCGCCGTATGTAGCTTTCCAGCGTGCGCCAGAACGTCCAGCCCTTGGGGTGCCAGAACACCATGCCCGCGGCTTCTTCCTGCTGGTGGAAGAGGCCCATCTCGCGGCCGAGACGGCGATGGTCGCGCTTCTCGGCCTCCTCGATGCGGTGCAGGTAGGCCTTCAGGTCCTTGTCGGAGAAGAAGACCGTTCCGTAGACGCGCTGGAGCTGGGCGTTGTTCTTGTCGCCGCGCCAATAGGCGCCCGACACCTTCGTGAGCTTGAAGGCCTTGCCGAGCTTGCCCGTCGAGGGCAGGTGCGGCCCCAGGCACATGTCGAGCCAGTCGCCCTGCTTGTAGACCGAGATCTCCTCGTCCTTCGGCAGTTCGTCGGCCCACTCGGCTTTGAACTTCTCGCCGTGCTGGACGAAATAGTCCTTGATCTGCGCGCGGTCCCACACCGAGCGCTCGATGGGCAGGTCGCGGTCGACGATCTCGCCCATGCGCTGCTCGATCTTGGCGAAGTCGTCGGGCGAGAAGGGCTGGTCGCGGACGAAGTCGTAATAGAAGCCGTCCTCCGTCGACGGGCCGAACGTGATCTGCGTACCGGGAAAGAGCTCCTGGACCGCCTGCGCCAGCACATGCGCCGCATCGTGGCGCAGCAGCTCGAGCGCATCGGGGTCGCGCGACGTCACGATGCCGATTTTGGCGTCACGATCGACGACATGCGCGAGGTCGACCATCTTGCCGTCGACGCGGAGCGCGAGGGCCGCCTTGGCGAGGCCGGGACCGATCGAGGCCGCGATCTCGGCGCCGCTGACCGGCTTGTCGAAGGACCGGACCGAACCGTCCGGCAGGGAAATATTGATCATTTGAGTCACCAGCTAACGAAGTTCCGAACGCAATCCATCCGCCGACTCAACAGGGTCGGCAGCGGCAGGCCGGGAAGCCGCACGAGTGCGCGCGCCCGGCCGATTCAAGTTCGGACGGTGGTGATAACGGCAGGAGCGGTGAAAAACCGACGTTCCATAAGCCCGGAGATAGTTGCCGGGCCCCCGCGAGTCAAGGTCAGCGCACGGCCAGACGATGATAGAGGGCCAGAAGCTGCTGGTTCGACTGTGCCAGGCTGTAGGTGCCGCGCGCATGCTCCTGCGCGGTTCGCGCGAGTTCGGCGCGGCGCTCCACTGAAAGCGACAGGGCAGCCTGCAGGGCTTCGGCCATCGCGGCAGGATCGCCGGCCGGGGCCAGCCAGCCGGTCACGCCGTCGGGTCGAAGCGTCTCGGCCGCGCCGCCGCCATCCTCGGCGACGACCGGCCGTCCCATCGCCTGCGCTTCGACCAGGGCGCGGCTGAAGCCCTGCCGCGCACCGCCGGTCGAAACCACGACGTCGGCCAGCATGTAGGCGGCCGGCATGTCGTCGACATAGGGGCCGATCTGGACGCGGCCGTTGAGCTGCGCAGCCTCGATCGTGCGTTCGAGTTCCTTCTCGAACGGCGTCGTGGCGCCCGTCGAGCCCAGCAGCAGGCAGAATACGTCGTCGCGCTCCAGTCGCCGGATCGCCTCGACCAGGATCTTCTGGCCATTGTCCTCGCCGAAGCGGCCGGGGCAGAGAACGAGATGGCTGCCGTCGGGCACGCGCAACTCGCCCGCCAGGCGGATCAGGCGGTCGGCGCGCACGATCGCCGGATCGAAGCGGTCGAAGTTGATGCCGGGAGGAATGATCTCCAGACGATCCTGGAGGGCCGGGAACCTTTCCAGGGCATCTCGCGCGACGTGCTGCGAGACGGCGATCACCGCATCGGCGCGCGACTGGCGTCCCTCGACCAGACGGCCTGCGAGACCGGACGCGAGGAACGGCCGGTGAAGGGTCGCGATCCACTTGACCCCGAGCCGCCGCGCCAGCGCGCGCGCGACCCAGCCCGAAGCGGGCGAGCGCGCCTGGATGACGTCGACCTTCGCGTCGCGCAGGCTCGAGACGAGCTTGCCGGGCAGGGTCAAGCGTCCCCACAGCGCGTGAGACGGGGCGGGAAGGTCGATATGGCTCGCGCGCAGTCTCAGCAGGTCGGGAACGAGGCTGCCGCCGGGCGACGCCACGATCGCCGAGCCGCCGGCCGCGATGACGGCCTGCGCGGCCTCGAGCGTGGCGCGCGCCACGCCGCCGCCGGCCAGGGTCGGAACGATCTGAAGCAGGGTGGGCGCGGACACGGGCGTGGCTTTTGGCTACAGGATTGAAGGGCGGCAGCAGGTAACACGGGAGGCGCAACGTGGGTAGGGTCGAGCGACTGCAGCGCGACGACGGCAACACCATCGCTTATGCAACGACGGACGGAAGCGGGCCGACCGTCGTCTTCCTGGGCGGCTTTCGATCCGACATGACCGGTACCAAGGCGATGGCGCTCGAAGCCTGGGCCGAAAAGACCGGCCGCGCCTTCCTGCGGTTCGACTATCTCGGCCATGGCCAGTCGTCGGGCCGTTTCGAGGACGGCACGATCGGCCGCTGGCTCGACGATTCGCTCGCCGCCATCGACCGCCTGACCACGGGCCGGCTGGTGCTGGTCGGATCGAGCATGGGCGGCTGGCTGTCGCTGCTGGCGGCGCGTGCGCGGCCGGAGCGGCTGGCCGGCCTCGTGCTGATCGCGGCGGCGCCCGACTTCACCGAGTGCATGTTGCTGAAAGGTCTCTCACCCGAGGACCGCGCGACCCTGGAGCGTGACGGTCGGCTCGAGCGCCCGTCGCAATATTCGCCCGAGCCGTCGGTCTTCACCTGGAAGCTGATCGAGGAGGGACGCCATCACCTGCTGCTCGACAAGCCGCTGGCGCTGCCCTGTCCGGTGCGGCTGCTGCATGGCCAGAGCGACCCCGACGTGCCGTGGGAATACTCGCTGCAGATCGCCAGGCATCTCGAAGCGCCCGAGGTCGTCACCACCTTCATCAAGGGCGGCGACCATCGCCTCAGCACCCCCGCCGACATCGCCCGCCTGATCGCCACGGTTGAGGAGCTGGTGGGTTAAGACAAAGCTGCTTCATAGGAGCGCGCCACTCCCGTGGCGCTCGAGCTTCGTCGTTGAGCAAGGTTATGAGCGCAACGGAGTTGCGCGCTCCTATGAGCCGTGAGCGCCTTCCGCCGCCGCGATCGCCTTCAGCCCTTCGCGATAGGTCGGATGGCGCAGCGCGATGCCCAGCTCGCGCTTGAGCTTGTCGTTCTTCACGCGGCGGCTCTCCGAATAGAAGGAGCGGGCCATCGCCGACATCGCGGGTGCCGCTTCTTCCCACGGAATGGCCGGCGGCACCGGTCGTCCCAGCAGCGCGCAGGCATAGGCGATGACGTCGGCGTTCGAGGCCGGCAGGTCGTCGGCCACGTTCCAGATCTCCGTTCCGGCGGCGCGCTCCGTGGCCTTCAGCGCGCTGGCGGCGAGATCCTCGACATGGATGCGCGAGAAGACCTGGCCCGGCTTGTCGATGCGCCGGGCCGTGCCGTCTCGCACGCGGTCGAGGGTGCTGCGGCCGGGGCCGTAGATGCCGGGCAGCCGCAGGATGTGGAGGGACGCGCCGGTCGCGGAGGCGACTTCGCGCCAGCCCTGTTCGGCGGCGAGCCGCTGTCGGCTGCGCGGCTGCGTGGGAAGGGGGTCTGTCGTCTCGTCGACCCAGCCGCCCTCGTGATCGCCATAGACGCCGGTGGTCGAGAGATAGCCCAGCCAGCGCGCCCGCCCGAGCAGCGCGCGGCAGGTGCGCAGCGCCGGATCGCCCTCGACGCCCGGCGCGATCGTGCAGACGATATGGGTCGCCTCGCCGAAGGCCTCCGTCGGCAGCGCCGCGGTGCCGTCGAACCTGTGCGCCTCGATGCCCTCTTCGCGCAGCCTGCGTGCCTTGTCTTCGGTGGTGCAGGTCCCGGCCACCGCCCAGCCGTCCGCCCTCGCAAGCTTGGCAATTTCAAGGCCGCTGAAGCCCAGGCCGAAAATGAAAAGTCGTCTTGTCATCTTGTCAGGAACGCCGTGGCACGGTTCTTTTCAACCATGTTGTTTCGCCGCAAGCCACTGTGGCTGCTGCTCGGCCTCCTCGCCGCGTCGCCGTCTCTCGCCCAGCCCATTCCCGTCATCCCGGGCCCGCCCAAGTCCTTGCCCGGTCCGCCGGCGCTGGAAGTGCGCCCCGATCACGTTCAGCGCTACAACGACTGCATGCGGCTTGCCCGCATGGAGCCGCTGCGCGCACTGCCGGCGGCCGAGAAATGGATCGCCGAAGGCGGCGGCATGGGGGCCCGCCACTGCGTCGCCCTGGCCATGTTCCAGTCGGGCAAGTACGCCCAGTCCGCCGCGCAGTTCGAGGCCATTGCCCGCGACATGGGCCAGGACCGGCCGGGCCTGCGGGCCGAACTGTACGTTCAGGCCGGACAGGCCTGGATGGAGGCCGGCGCCGCCGACAAGGCCGCCGCGGCGCAGAGCCGGGCGCTCGAACTCAAGACCGACGATCCCGACCTCTGGGTCGATCGCGGCCTGTCCTACGCCGCGATGCAGTCCTGGCCGCGCGCCATCTCCGACTTCGACCGGGCCCTCCGCCTGCGCCAGGACGATGTCGAGGTGCTGGTGCTGCGCGCCGCGGCCTGGCGCAATGCCGGCGACCCCGGCCGCGCCCTGGTCGATCTCAACCGGGCCCTGTCGATCGCGCCGGACCATTCCGAGGCCCTGCTCGAGCGCGGCTTCGCCAATCTCGCCCGCGGGTCGCGCGATGCCGCCAACGCCGACTTCAACCGGGTGCTGCAGCGGGCGCCGGCCGGCTCGGCCGCCGCGCGCCGGGCCACCGCCGGTCTCGCCAATGCAGGTGCACCGTCGCCTGCCGCTCCCACGACCCCGCCGGCCGGCGGGAAGCGATAGCCTCGTGCAAGCCGCTCAGGTAAAACTCATGCAAATGAACAAAGCCCTCTCGTCGATCGCCCTCCTCGGTGCCCTGGTAGTTGCTGCGCCGGCCTTCGCCCAGCCGGCCGCCGCGCCGCAGCCGCCTTCCTCCTATTATCCGGCGCCGCCGCCGGAGCGCGCACCGGTCGTCGAACGGGGCGCCTCGCCGTCCAATCTCTCGTCGCCCCTGCCGGCGGCGCCGGCCAAGGTCGAACGGACCGTCGTGGATTCCGACGCCGAGGCGCAGCTCTTCGCGGAGGCGCGCAAGATCACCTGGGGCCGCTATGCCAAGATCAAGGGCGCCAAGCCCGGCGAGCTGACGGTGACCCGACAGGGCAACCTCTGGACCGTGAAGGGCCGCCTCGACAGCGTCGCGCCTGGCACCGAGGGCGACTGGGTGTCCATCGACGGCGTCGTCGAGCGCATCGCGGCCGGCGTGGTTCAGGTTCGCGGCGAAGTCGCCTTCCGCGTCGCCAAGGTCGAGAAGGGCACGCCCTGCAAGGTGGGAGGGCTGCTCACCTTCCGCCGCTCGGGCAAGTCGCAGGTCTGGCGTCTGGCCGAGGGCGACAATCCCTGCGACGGCACGCGCGAGGGCTTCGACCTCGTGATGGACAAGCAGGGCGAAAAGAAGCCCGTCCCGCCGCAGCCGAAGCGGAGCTGATCTCCGCGCTCTATGATCTGAGCGCCGAGATCGCCGCGCGGGCGAGCGCGTCGGCGCGTTCGTTCTCGGGATGGCCGCTATGGCCCTTCACCCAGTGCCATTCGACCTGATGGGCGGCACGGGCCGCGTCGAGGCGCTGCCAGAGCTCGACGTTCTTCACCGGCTTCTTGTCGGACGTCCGCCAGCCATTCTTCTTCCAGCCGTGGATCCACTTGGTGACGCCGTCCTTCACATAGGTGCTGTCGGTGAAGAGGCGGACATGGCAGGGCCGCTTCAGCGCCTCGAGCCCCTGGATCGCCGCCATCAGCTCCATGCGGTTGTTGGTCGTGGCGCGGTCGCCGCCGGACAGTTCGCGTTCCTTGTCGCCCATGCGCAGGATGGTGCCCCAGCCGCCCGGGCCGGGGTTTCCGCTGCAGGCGCCGTCGGTGAAGATTTCGACCTTCGCGGCTTCGTTCACAATCCGTAATCCGAAAGAGAGGTGACGCCGCGATGGAAGCGCAGCTTGGCGAGATATTCCTGCGGGTCCTTGCGCTTCACCAGCGCATTGGGCGGCGTGTGCACCCAGTCGTAGAGACGGGTCAGCAGGAAGCGCAGCGCCGCGCCGCGCGCCAGCAGCGGCAGCGCCTGCTTCTCGTCGGCGCTGAGTTTACGCACGCGCTCATAGCCCTGCAGCAGGTTGCGGGCCTTGGTGGCGTTGAACGAATTGTCGATCTCGAAGCACCAGGCGTTCAGGCAGATCGCGACGTCGTAGGCCAGCAGGTCGTTGCAGGCGAAATAGAAGTCGATCAGGCCCGAGAGCCTGTCCTGCAGGAAGAAGACATTGTCGTTGAACAGGTCGGCGTGGATCACGCCGGCCGGCAGGTCGCGCGGCCAGTTCGCTTCGAAGAACTCGATCTCGGCACCCAGCTCATGGTCGAGCGGCGCGTCGATCTCGCGACGGCAGCCTTCCCAGAGCGGCCGCCAGCCCGCCACCGACAGCGCATTGGGTCGCCTGAGCGCGAAGTCCTGGCCGGCGAGATGCAGGCTGGCCAGCGCCTCGCCGACCGGTGCGCAGTGGGCGACCGTCGTGCGCCTCGGCCACATGCCATGAAGGAAGCTGGTGATCGCCGCCGGCTTGCCGGCCAGCGAGCGCAGGGCGTTGCCGTCGCGCCCATGGATCGGCTGCGGGCAGGTGATGCCGCGGGCCGCCAGGTGATCCATCAGGCCGAGGAAGAAGGGGAGATCCCTGGGATCGACACGCTTCTCGTAGAGCGTGACGATGTACTGGCCCTTCGTCGTGGTCAGGAGAAAGTTGGAATTCTCGACGCCCTCGGCGATTCCCTTGAAGGATTCCGCCCGGCCGATGTCGTATTCGGCGAGAAAGGCTTCGAGCTCGGTGTCGCCGACTTCCGTGTAGACCGCCACGTCAGGCCACCAGCGCGCGCGGCAGCTTGAAGACGACGCTTTCCTCGGTCGTGCGCACTTCCTCGACGGTGACGTCGTAGCGCGCGCGGCAGGCCTCGATCAGCTCATCGACCAGCAGTTCGGGCGCCGAGGCGCCGGCCGTGATGCCGAGGCGGCCCGCATCGCCCAGCCAGTCCCAGTCCATGTCGGCGGCGCGCTGGACCAGGCGCGACTTGGCGCAGCCGTAGTTGGCCGCGACCTCGACCAGCCGCATCGAGTTCGACGAGTTGGGCGCGCCGATCACCACCAGCGCGTCGCAGCGGCCGGCGATCGCCTTGACCGCCGCCTGGCGGTTGGTGGTCGCGTAGCAGATGTCTTCCATCTTCGGTCCCTGGATCGCCGGAAAGCGCCGGCGCAGCACCGCGACGATCCCGGTCGTATCGTCGACCGACAGGGTCGTCTGTGTGGCGTAGGCCAGGTTCTCCGGGTCGGGCACCTCGACCGTCTCCGCCTGCGCGGCATCCTCGACCAGGATCACCGCGCCGTCGGGAAGCTGGCCCATCGTGCCGATCACCTCGGGATGACCGGCATGGCCGATCAGCACGACCGTGCGTCCCGACTCGCTGTGGCGTTCGGCTTCGCGATGGACCTTCGAGACCAAAGGACAGGTCGCGTCGACATAGAGCAGGTTGCGCCGCCCGGCCTCGGCCGGGACGGATTTCGGCACGCCGTGCGCGGAAAAGACGACGGGCCGATCGTCCGGCACCTCGTCGAGCTCGTCGACGAAGATCGCGCCCTGGGCCTCGAGGTTTTCGACCACGAAGCGATTGTGCACGATCTCGTGGCGGACATAGACCGGCCGGCCGTAGCGCTTCAGGGCGCGCTCGACGATCTGGATGGCACGGTCGACGCCGGCGCAAAAGCCGCGCGGACTGGCGAGCAGGATCGTGAGCGGCTTCTTCTGGGTGACCATGAAAATTCGTTCGACACTATGCCGGCCCGTTCGCTTGCGGGCCTGCGGACCATTGCCTAGAGTCCGCGCGGTACGGATTGGCGCGGCACCGTAACAAAGCCGCCGCAACGGGGAAAGCAACATGACCGAGCCGGTTGTCGCGGCCAGGGCGCCTTCGAAGGTCGCTCTCGAGGCGGGCAAGGACTACTGGTGGTGCGCCTGTGGCTTGAGCAAGGCCCAGCCGTTTTGCGACGGCAGCCACAAGGGCTCGGGCCTTGCCCCGATGAAGTACTCGGTCGAGAAAGCCGGCGACTACTGGCTCTGCGACTGCAAGCACTCCTCGAAGAAACCGCTTTGCGACGGCTCACACAAGACATTGGCATGACCCTCAGTATGTATCTCCGCGCCGCGCCGGTCGCGCTGGCGCTCTTCCTCTCCGCCTGCGGCGGCAAGTCCGAGGACTCCGCGACCGCCTATTGTCCGGCGCCGTTCACGGTCCAGGATGCGGGCCGGCTGACCCATTTCAAGGACGGGCCGGGGCGCGACCCGCGCGACGTCGAGTATGAGGCGGCGCTGGCCGGTGTCGGCACGAAGTGCTCGCTGCGGCGCAATCAGATGGATGTGACCCTGATCATGCGCGTCGCGGTCACGGCCGGACCCTCGCTCGTCGCCGGCCAGACGCGCGTGCCGTACTTCGTGCGGGTGATCGGCGCCTCGGGCCAGGTCGTCCAGGGCCAGGATTTCACGGCCGATTTCAAACTGTCGGCCGGCAACCCGCGCGGCCAGTCGCAGGAGGAGCTCAACCTCACCCTGCCGTTCAGCCAGATCCAGGAACTGGGCAGCTACCGCATCGCCGTCGGCCTCAGGCCGTCGCAGGACGAGCTCGAGTACAACCGGCGGCAAGGCCAGCGCTGATGAGTGCCTATGCCGACAGGCTGGAAGCATTGGCCGCCGAGGCGGCCGATCGCTGTACGGGCTGCGGCAAGTGCTTCGAGGCCTGTCCGACGGCACGCGAAAGTGGGCTCGACGCCGGCGGGGCGGTCCAGCGTGTCGGCGAACTCCTGTCGCTCACGCGCGAGGGTGGGGCCGCGGCGCCGCTGCTCGACCATTGGCTCGGGGCCTGTGACGGCAGCGCCCAGTGCACCGCCGCCTGTCCCGAGGGCATCAACGTCCGCCAGTGGGTGACCATCGCCAAGATGAAGTCGCTGCAGGCGGCGCGGCCGGTGCAGGAAGGCGCGGCCAATGCGGCGGGTCGCTTCCGCCACATGGCGCAGGCCGTGCGCCTGCTGGCCAGCATGCAGCTGCCTTCCGAGACGCTGAAGAAGATCCTGGCCCCGGCCGAGCGGCGCACCGCCGACGTGCTATTCTATACGGGCTGCAACGTGCTGCGCACGCCGCACATCGTGCTGAACGTCATGGATATCCTCGACGCGCTGGAGCTCGACTTCGACGTGGTCGGCGGCACCGCCCATTGCTGCGGCGTCTATCAGTTCCAGGAAGCCGACCTTCCCACGTACGAACGCATGGGCCATCGCACCTTCCAGCGCTTCGGCCAGTCCGGTGCCTCCAAGGTGCTGACCTGGTGCCCGACCTGCACCAAGAATTTCGACGAGCTGGAGAAGGACGTCGAGGAACCGTCGTTCGACATGGGACACGTGAGCGAGTTCCTTGCCGCCAACCTCGAGTCGCTGAAGGCGCGCTTCCAGGCGGACCAGCCGAAGCGTCGCGTCGTGATCCACGAGCATCAGGGCATCGGCGCCACGGTCGAGAGCATCCGCACCCTGTTGTGCGCCGTGCCCAACCTCGAACTGGTCGAGCTGCCGCAGGATTCGGGCTTCTCCTATGCCTGCGGCGGCCAGGCCGCGAAGTTCAAGGCGCGCGAGCAGGCGATCCATCGCGATCTGGTCATGGGCGCGGTCGATACCGGCGCCGACACGATCGTCACCATGTATCATTCCTGCCATCGCGCGCTCTCCGGCGCCGAGGCGATCTATCCCTCGCTCCGGGTCGTGAACTTCACCGACGTGCTCGCCGAGGCGCTGGGCCGTGGCGGCCATCCCGACTACTACCAGCTCTACAAGCGCGGCGGCGCGATGGACGAGGCCGTGACGGCCGCGCGCGGCTTCCTGGAAAACAACGGCGTGCGCATCGACGAGAACGCCGTGAAGTCCCTCACCGCCGACATCTTCAACGAGACCGGCCTCGGCGGCCCGCGCGAGGCCTTCGCCGAAGCCTTCGGCGCGCTGGCCCGCAAGGGCTGACGGAACTCAGGGCTGTCGTCCTGAGCGCATCGAAGGACCTAGCGGAGCGGCCAAAGGACTGCGTAGCCGGCGTGAGATCCTTCGCTTTGCTCAGGATGACCAGGATTGAGTAAGGAACCGAAGTGACCGACGTCTGGCTCTTCTCCTACGGCACGCTGCAGCAGGAAGACGTGCAGCTCGCGACCTTCGGTCGGCGGCTCGAAGGTCGTGCCGATGCTCTGCCGGGCTATGCCACGTCGCTGCTCGAGATCCGGGACGCAGAGGTCGTGAAGACCAGCGGCAAGTCGCATCACCTGATCGCGCTGCCTTCCGGCCGTGTCGAAGACGAAGTGCCGGGCGTGGTGCTGCGGATCACCGCGGCCGAGCTTGCCGCCGCCGACACCTACGAGGTGTCGGACTACAGGCGCGTCGCCGTGCGCCTGAAGTCCGGCCTCGAAGCCTTCGTCTACGTCGCCGCCTGATCTGCGTTTTCGGTGGATTTGGTCGAAAGCCTCAAGAACATCGCAGCCTGATCGGCACGCTGGAACTGGCCGACTACACCAGTCGGCGAATATCCTCGATTGTCCTCTTCCAGGTCTCGATCGTCACCGCCGATGGAAGCTCCCAACTGTCCTCCGCCGGATATCTGTAGGCCACGCCATACGGGGTGAGTTTGGCGAGAGTGGCGAGCTTGGCCTTCAATGGATGGTTCTCGGGCAGCAGCCCGGCCAGGGCGCCGATATCATGAGTCTTCGAGAAAGGGGTTCGGGTCTCGACGAGCACGGCCTTCACCGGTTTCTCAGCCGCCTGCTGGCAATGGTAGGCTGCGCCTGCCAGCGACGGCAGGGGCCCGTGGAGGTTGTTGACCACTTGGCGCAGATCGTCATCGACGACAGCCAACCATGCGGCGGCCGCCTCACTGGCCATATACGAGCTGCCCCTCGTGCGTTGCGAGATAGCTCAGCGTGCCGATATCGTTGCGCCGGCGCTCGAACACGCTCCTTCGGCAAGGGACGATATCCAGGGAGATGCCGGGATCGCGAGGAATTTCAGCGGTCGCGGACAGGGAGCGCTGTTCCACTGGTGCATTGTCCGAAACAATGACCAACAGATCGTAGTCGCTATCGGCGGTGGCGTCACCGCGAGCGCGACTGCCGAACAAATAGATGGCCTCGGGTGCCATCGCGTTTACGACGCGGGCGACCATGCGATCGAGGACATCAGGCTCTCTGCCGCTCATGGGAGCATTATACACCAACGGCGAGCCGGCCCTATGGCGACTTCACCGCCAGCACCGCCCAGGCCGCATCGGCAAAGAAGACCACGTGATCGGAGAGGGGGCCTTCGAAGCGGCCGTAGACCTTGTAGGTCGCGGGCTGCATCACGGTGCCGATGGCGGAGGCGGCCGCGAGGTCGGGGTCTCGCGTCGGAATCTCGCCGGCCGCCATGGCGCTCACGATGACCTCGCGCAGGACATCGACCGGGTTGGGCGTGCCGTCGGGAACCAGCGCCAGGAACAGATGCTGGGTGAGCAGGTGATAGGCGAAGAGCGACCAGTCCCGGTCGGCCCATTCGCAATAGCAGCGGACGATGGCCTCGATCTTGTCCCGCAGGCCCGTGACGGGCCGCTGTGCCTCGGCCAGCGCCTCGGCCAGCGCGCGGTGGTGGCCCAGGAAGATGTCGAGGGCGAGCTGCTCCTTGCTCGGGAAGTAGCGGTAGATCGTGCCCTCGGCGATCGACGCCGCCATGGCGATCTCGCGGGTCGTGGTTTCCGCGACGCCACGCGCCACGAACAGGGTCAGTGCGGCACGCTCGACCCGCGCCTTGGTTTCCTCGGCTTTTCCCATGGCCTCAGTGTAGGCGGCGCTCGGGACGCAGCAAAGTATCAAGCTTACCGGTCAGGCTCGCCAGCAGTGCGTCGATCGATTCGCTCCGGTCGGCTTGCTTGAGATCGACCGCGATCTTCGGGCCGCGGATCACCGATTGCAGGGATCGGTTGCGGTCGTAGACCCGGACCACGGCCTCCACGACCGCAGGATGGGCGTCGGACGTATCGCGCGTCGTGGTGATCTCGAGGACGGTCGCCGACGGCGTGGGCTTGGACTCCGCAGTCACGGCCTGCGGGAAGCGCTGGCGCAAATAAGCCGCCAACCCATCGAGACATTGTCGGCTGTCGACCGGGTTGAAGACCGACTGCGTCCCCAGCGTCACCGCAAGGGGGCCGGTGACGGCCACGCTGCGATCTGCGAGCGGGTCGGGCCGCGGCGGCGGGCGCCAGTCCGGCCCGTGGTGCGCACGTTCGACCTGCTGCAGGTATAGATAAAAGACGGGGCTGCATCCGCCCAAGATGAGCGGCAGGACAGTCATGAGAGCGATGACGCGTTCCATGGGCTCACGTCCCGAGCGGCGGCTTCAGCTCGTAGGTCTTGAGCAGCTGCTCGGTCTTGGCCTCCTCGATGCGCTGGTGCAGGCGCTGTGCCTCGTGGCGGTCGCGCAGCATCTTGGCGAGCGTGAAGGTCGAGCCGGTCAGCAGCATCGCCGACATGGCAAAGTAGGCACGGACCCAGGTCTCGCCGGGCATGATCGAGATGCCGATGGCCATCATCGCCGCCGCGACCACGAACGAGACGGAGCAATAGAGGCTCCAGGCGGGTGAATCGGAATGCATGATCGGGGTCTCCTCTAGGCCTGGTTCAGGCGGCCGCGCAGCCGGGCCAAGACGGCGTCGGCGCTGTGCGGGGCGGGCGGGACGATGCCGGCGTCGGACAACTTCGCGCGCAACGATGCACCCGTCTTCTCGTCGGCCAGCAGCGCCGCCGCGGCTTCGCGATCGGTGGCGTCGGTCTGCAGGGCGGTGATGCGGGCGAGAGTCTCCTCGGCCGCGGCCAGTGCACTGGTGTAGCCCCGTGCGCTGACGGCCAGCGCACCGGTGGCGCGCTGCAGGGCCCCGCGCGAGCGGGCGGCCAGCAACTCGCGGCGGATCTCGCCGATCCGCGCATCGGCGCGGGCGATGCCGCTGCGCAGGGAGGCGATGTGCCGCCGTGCCGCCGCCAGGTTGGCGGCATAACGCTCGCTCTCCTGCTCGGCGGCGGCAACGACTTCGGCGCACTGCCGGGCGATTTCCGCCTCGCCGGTCTCCAGCGCCTTGAGGGCATAGGGCTCGTATTCGCTCGCCCGTGACCGGGCGGCATCGTGTGCGCGCTGGTCGGCCATCTCGCGCGCCATCAGGCCGGTCAGTTCGCGCGTGGCGACGGCGACGGCGGCCGCCGCGTCCCTGAGTTCCTGTTCCAGGATTCGCAGCGCGTGGGCGTCGACGACCCGCTCGGTGGCCTCGGCCTCGCAGGCCCGAAACAGCGTGAACATCTTGCGGATGAACATGGATGGTCTCCCGTTCTCACGGCGCGTCTTCGACAGTTTCGAGCCACCGCCAGTCGAATGGCTCGGTGCGGGGCGGGGGCAGGGGCCGTTCCTCGGTCGGCGGCTCGGCCTCCGTGTGAAGGACGAGGAACTCCTGGAAAATCTTGCGTAGATACATCTGGCCCTCCAAAAGTGAGTGACTGCTCATATCAATAAGTGAGTAATCACTCAATTACAAGGGCGGATTCGTTTTTCCCGCAATTTCGCGGTGCTGCGCGCCTTTGTGCGTGGACGCCGAACAGGGCCCTGCCTATGGTCCGTCCACCCAGACGATCCCTGTGGGAGAGCCCATCCGCGAGGATGGCGCCGAAGGAGCAACCGGCCCCGGAAACTCTCAGGCAAACGGACCGCAGGAGGATGGGTCTCTGGAAAGCGGCGGGCGCCCCATTCGGCGCACGCCCACCGACGAAGTAAGCCGGCCCTCTCGGATAGGCTCCCGGCGAATCTTTCAGGTCTCCGGACAGAGGGGGTCGCGAACGGCGCAGTCCTTGCGTCGTGAAGGCGCGACTCCGGTCGCGTTCAACGCGACTTCGACGGAGACTCTTTTGACCGAACCCACCGCCGGCCCCCTGAAGCGCACGCCGCTTTACGATCTTCATCGCGAGCTGGGCGCGCGCCTGGTGCCCTTCGCCGGCTACGAGATGCCGGTCCAGTATCCGACCGGCATCCTGGTCGAGCACGCTCACACCCGCACCGCCTGCGGCCTGTTCGACGTCTCGCACATGGGTCAGGTGCGTCTCACCGCGAAGCCCGGTCAGAGTGCCGCGAAGGCGATGGAGACGCTGGTGCCGGGCGACATCGCCGGCCTGCAGCCGGGCCAGCAGCGCTACACCCAGTTCACCAACGATGCCGGCGGCATCCTCGACGATCTGATGGTGACCAGCACGGGCGACCACCTGCTGGTGGTCATCAATGCGGCCTGCAAGGACGCCGACCTGGCGCACATGCAGAAGCATCTTTCGGCGACCTGCGAGGTCGAGCCGATGTTCTCGCGCGGGCTCCTCGCCCTGCAGGGACCGCAGGCGTCGGCGGTGCTGTCGCGGCTGGTGCCGCAGGTCGCCACCATGAAGTTCATGACCGGCGCCTATGTCGTGATCGACGGCGCCCGCTGCTACGTCACGCGCTCGGGCTACACCGGCGGCGACGGCTATGAGATCTCGACGCCGGCCGAGCAGACCGACGCCATCGCGCGCAAGCTGCTCAGCCATCCCGAGGTCAAGCCGATCGGACTGGGCGCCCGCGATTCGCTGCGGCTCGAGGCCGGGCTCTGCCTCTACGGCCACGACATCGACACGACCACCACGCCGGTCGAGGCGGTGCTGCTGTGGAGCGTCGGCAAGGAACGGCGCGTGCAGGGCGGGTTCCCCGGCGCCGCCGTCGTCCAGAAGCAGATCGCCGAAGGCTCGACGCGCAAGCGGGTCGGCCTGCTGCCCGAAGGCAAGGCGATCGCGCGCGAGGGCGCGGAGATCGTGATCGACGGCAAGACCGTCGGCATCGTCACGTCGGGTGGCTTCTCGCCCACGCTGGGGCGCGCCGTCGCCATGGGCTACGTCGAGCGCAGCCAGTCAGCCAACGGAACCAAGGTCGATCTCATGGTGCGCGGCAAGCCCGTGCCGGCCGAGATCGTGCCGATGCCTTTCGTCAAACACGCCTACTACCGCGGATAGGAGATCAAGATGGCCGAGACCAAGTACACCGAAGAGCATGAGTGGATCCGCGTCGAGGGCGATGTCGGCACGATCGGCATCACGCAATACGCCCAGGAGCAGCTGGGCGACGTCGTGTTCGTCGACGTGCCCGCGGCCGGACGCAAGGTCGCCAAGGGCGAAGCCTGCGCCGTCGTCGAATCGGTGAAGGCCGCGTCCGACATCTACGCGCCGGCTTCCGGCGAAGTCGTCGAGAGCAATGCGGCGCTGGCCGACACGCCGGGCGACGTCAATGCCGAGCCGACGGGCAAGGGCTGGTTCTTCAAGCTGAAGCTCGCCGACAAGGGCGAGCTCGACGGCCTGATGGACGAGGCCGCCTACGAAGCCTTCGTGAAGAGCCTCGGCTAATCATGGCTGGGGGCGCGCGACTCCAGTCGCGCGTCTTGGTCGATGTTCAGGGAAGATCGCGGCACTGGAGTGCCGCGCCCCCAGCAAAGAGCATTTTCTAGGAGCCTCAATGCGTTATCTCCCTCTCACCGACGCCGACCGCCGCGAGATGCTGAGCGTGATCGGCGCCAAGTCGGTCGACGAGCTGTTCCGCGACGTGCCGGCATCGGCGCGGCTCGCGGCCAAGGTCGGCGGCCTGCCCGATCACCAGGGCGAACTCGAAGTCGAACGCGCCTTCCAGGGCTTTGCGGCGAAGAACCTGTCGCCCGCCGCGACGCCGTTCTTCATCGGCGCCGGGGCCTATCGCCATCACGTGCCGGCGACCGTCGACTACATGATCCAGCGCGGCGAGTTCCTGACCTCGTACACGCCGTATCAGCCCGAGATCACGCAGGGCACGCTTCAGTACCTGTTCGAGTTCCAGACCCAGGTGACCCTGCTCACCGGCATGGACGTCGCCAATGCCTCGATGTACGACGGCTCGACCGGCACGACCGAGGCGGTGCTGATGGCCAACCGGGTCACGCGCCGCCACAAGGCGCTGATCTCCGGCGGGCTGCACCCGCAGTATCGCAGCATCATCGAGACCACGGCCAAGTGGGAAGGCTTCACGGCGACCTTCTCGAAGACGGACGCCGAAGGCCTCGAGGATCTGATCGCCGCGGTCGATCGTGAGACGTCCTGCGTGGTCGTGCAGAATCCGAGCTTCTTCGGCCATGTGCGCGACTTCACGAAGCTGGCGGAAGCCTGCCACGCCGCCGGGGCGCTGCTGATCGTCGTGGTGACGGAAGTCGTCTCGCTGGGGCTGCTGACGCCGCCGGGCGAGATGGGCGCCGACATCGTGGTCTGCGAGGGCCAGTCGATCGGCAACGGGCTCGGTTTCGGCGGTCCCTATGTCGGACTGTTCGCGACCCGCGACAAGTACATGCGCCAGATGCCGGGCCGTCTGGTCGGCGAGACCGTCGATGCCGACGGCAAGCGCGGCTTCGTGCTCACCCTCTCGACGCGCGAGCAGCATATCCGGCGCGAGAAGGCGACCTCCAACATCTGCACCAATGCCGGCCTGTGCGCGCTGGCCTTCACGGTGCATCTCACCCTGCTGGGCGAGACGGGCTTTGCGCGTCTGGCCGAGCTCAACCATGCCAAGGCCTCGCAGCTTGCCGACAGGATCGCGGCGCTGCCTGGCGTCTCGGTGCTGAACGACAGCTTCTTCAACGAGTTCACCGTGAAGTTGCCGAAACCCGCGGCCGAGGTCGTCGAAGCCCTGGCGGCCAAGCGCATCCTGGGCGGCCTGCCGGTGTCGCGCCTGATCCCCAACGATCCCTCGGTCGCGAACCTGCTGCTGCTGGCGGCGACCGAAACGGCGACCGACGCGGGCATGGATCCGCTGATCGCCGGCCTGAAGGAGGTGCTGTGATGGTACAGTCGCTCGACCGCAGCCAGGGACGCGCTGGCAGTGTTTCCGCCGGTTCCGTCAACACGTACGGCACCTACACCGGCAACCGCGCGCTCCAGCTCGAGGAGCCGCTGATCTTCGAGATGGGCCAGGCCGGACGCTGCGGCGTCGACCTGCCCGAGCCTCCCAAGGTCAAGGACCGCCTGAACGGCCTGCGCCGCAAGGGCGAGATCGGCCTGCCCGGTCTTTCCGAGCCGCAGGTGGTGCAGCACTACACGCGCCTCAGCCAGAAGAACTACGCGATCGACATGGGCGTCTACCCGCTGGGCTCGTGCACGATGAAGCACAATCCCCGCATCAACGAGAAGGTCGCGCGCCTGCCGGGCATCGGCGATCTCCATCCGCTGCAGCCGGTCTCGACCGTGCAGGGCGCGCTGGAGCTGATCGACGGGCTGGCGCACTGGCTCAAGACCCTCACCGGCATGCCGGCCGTGGCGATGTCGCCGGCCGCCGGCGCGCATGGCGAGATGTGCGGCATGATGGCGATCGCCGCGGCCCTCGAGGCCAAGGGCGAGCGCGCCCAGCGCCGTACCGTGCTGGCGCCCGAATCGGCGCACGGCACCAATCCGGCCACCGCGGCCGCGCTCGGCTTCGTCGTGAAGCCGATCCCGGCCAACGATCGCGGCCGCGTCGACCTCGCCGCGCTGAAGGCGGCGCTGGGTCCCGACGTGGCGGCGATCATGCTGACCAACCCCAACACCTGCGGCCTGTTCGAGAGCGAGATCGTCGAGATCTCCAAGGCTGTGCACGAGGCGGGCGCCTACTTCTACTGCGACGGCGCCAACTTCAACGCCATCGTCGGCCGCGTGCGGCCGGGCGATCTCGGCGTCGACTGCATGCACATCAACCTGCACAAGACCTTCTCGACGCCGCATGGCGGCGGTGGTCCGGGCGCGGGCCCCGTTGTGCTGTCGGCGGCGCTGGCGCCGTACGCGCCCTATCCGTGGATCGTGAAGGATGGCGACACCTGGCGCATCGCCGAGGACGGCGCGAAAGTCGACGGCCTGCCGCTCGGCCGCCTGAAAGCCTTCCACGGCCAGATGGGCATGTTCACGCGTGCGCTCGCCTACATCATGAGCCACGGCGCCGACGGTCTCCGGCAGGTCGCCGAGGATGCGGTGCTCAACGCCAACTACGTGATGGCGGCGCTGAAGGACGTGATGAGCCCGGCCTTCGAGGGACCGTGCATGCACGAGGCGCTGTTCGACGACAGCTTCCTCAAGGACACGGGCGTCAGCACGCTCGATTTCGCCAAGGCGATGATCGACGAGGGCTACCACCCGATGACCATGTACTTCCCGCTGGTGGTGCATGGCGCGATGCTGATCGAGCCGACCGAGAGCGTGGCCAAGGAAGATCTCGACCAGTTCATCGGCGCGCTGCGCTCGCTCACCGCGAAGGCCAAGACCGGTACCGCCGCCGAGGACTTCAAGGCGGCACCGCTCTACGCGCCGCGCCGCCGTCTCGACGAGACGCTGGCCGCCCGCAAGCCGGTCCTGCGCTGGAAGCCGTCGAACAACCCGCCGGGCACCGATCCGCTGAAGCAGGCGGCGGAGTAGTCAGAACTTTCCTCCCCCGTCACACGGGGGAGGTGGCCCCGGCGCTGTTTACAGCGCCTTTGGCCGGAGCGGGAGAGCCACAGGCTTGATCTCTCTCCAACTCAAAATCATCGCGTTGCCTTCCCTCACCCGGCCTCCCCCGTAAGACGGGGGAGGTGAAGAGTTTTGCTTTTCGCGTGTGAGTGGGGCGCAAAGAAAAAGCCCCCGCCTTGCGGCGGGGGCACCAGGTTGCCCGCTTTTTGTTTTTTGCGGGCGATCCCTATTTTCTAAAAGTCAGTGCAGACGGCGGGGCAACTCGGCGATGGCCTCGTCGATCATCGGCTGCGTGCGGCCGCCACCGACCTGTTCCTTGAGCAGCGTGCGCGTGGCGGCGAGCGCCACGTCGACGGCCATGTTGCGCACTTCCCGGGAGGCCTGGGCCTCCGCCTGGGCGATGCGGTCCTTAGCCTGCTGCTCGCGGCGGGCGATCAGCGCTTCACGTTCCTCGGCGGCGTGCTGCGTGAGGCGCACGGCCTCTTGCTTGGCCTGCGCCACGATCTCCTGGGCCAGCTTGGCCGAGTCGGCGAGGTTCTTCTGAGCGTCGTCACGTGCCTTCTGCGCCTCGTTGCGGAGCTTCTCGGCTTCGCCGAGCGTGCGCGCGATGAGGGCGGTGCGGTCGTCGAGGAGCTTGGTCAGCCCCTTGACGATCTGCTTGCCGGCAAGCGCCAGGAAGATGACGAAGGAAACGGCAACCCAGAACGTCGGATCGGAGAACAAGCCTCCGCTGTGGCCGTGAGCATCGGCTGCCCATGCGGTACCGATCATGGCTTGCCTGCCTTTGCTGCTTCGTCGACGGCGCGGGCAACCTGCGCGGGATCGGCAGATCCCACCAGCTTGCCCAGCACCGCCGTGGCGATTTCCGTCGACATGCTGCCGAGGCCCGCGAGGGTCTGCGTGCGCTGCTCGTCGATCCGCTTTTCGGCGGCGACGATGTCGGCACCCAGCCGGTCGCTGACTTCATGCAGCTTGGCGGAGGTCTGGGCCGCAGCGGCCTCCGAGGCCTCGCGGATCAGGCCGGAAGCCTGGCCGCGCGCTTCGGCGAGCGCCTTGTCCTGCTCGACACCCGCGGCGCGCGCCGCATCGTTGGCCTTCTGGGCCGCGTCGAGGTCTGCCTGGATCTTGTGCTCGCGGCTTTCGATCGTCGCGCCGATCTTCGGCAGGACGGCCTTGGCCATGAGGAAATAAAGCACGGCAAAACAGACCACCAACCAGAAGATCTGGGTGGGGAATCTGGTTAGGTCGAACTGCGGCATGCCGGCCGCCTGCGCGGCAAACGGCAGCCCGATCAGGGCTGCCGCGGCGACCGAAGTCCGAAGTGCCTGAACGGGCACGATCGAACTCAGGCGAAGAGGGCGATCAGCGCGACGATCAGCGCGAACAGCGCGATGGCCTCGGTGACGGCGAAGCCGATCCAGATGTTGGCGCCGATTTCGGCCTTCGAGGCCGGGTTGCGCGACAGAGCCGTGATGTAGCTCGCCCAGACGTTGCCCACGCCGATGCCGGCGCCGATCATGCCGATGGCAGCGAGGCCCGCACCGATGAACTTGGCGGCTGAAGCGTCCATTTCTATCTCCTGTTTTCTCTTGGCTTTGACGTGATGGATCGATGGGTACGGGCGCGGCGACTAGTGCAGATGCAGCGCGTCGTTCAGGTAGATGCAGCAGAGGATCGTGAAGATGTAGGCCTGCAGCAGCGCCACCAGCAGCTCGAGCGCGGTGATCGCCACCAGCACGACGAGGGGGACGACACCGAAGATGCCGAGCGCCACGACGAAGCCGGCCAGCACCTTCAGCAGCACGTGGCCGACGGTCATGTTGGCGAACAGTCGGACCGACAGGCTGATCGGGCGGCTGAGATAGGAGACCAGCTCGATCGGGATCAGGATGGGCGCGGTGAACAGCGGCGCGCCATGCGGGAAGAACAGGGAGAAGAAGTGCAGGCCGTGCTTGAACAGGCCGATCAGCGTCACGCCGAGGAACACCACCATCGCCATGAAGAAGGTGACGGCGATCTGCGACGTGAAGGTATAGCCGTAGGGCAGCATCCCGAGGATGTTGCCGAACAGCGTGAAGATGAAGAGCGTGAAGATGAACGGGAAGAATTTCTTGCCGCCACTGCCGACATTGTCCCGGATCATGTTGGCGATGAACTCGTAGAAGAGTTCCGACATCGCCTGGATGCGGCCCGGGATCATCGCGCCCTTGCCGGCGCCCGCGAGCAGCAGACCCGAGGAGAGGACAACCGCGCCCATCATGAAGACGGCGGAGTTGGTAATGGCGATGTGATGGCCACCGATGGTGAACAACGGGGCGGTGTAGTCCTGGATAGCAAACTGCTCGAGCGGGCTGGCCACGTTACTCTATCCCCAATTCAGCTCTTCTTCTCATCCTGGGCTGCTTTGCTGCGCCGCTCTTCAGCCTGCGCAACCCGGTAGACGTTAACGAACGCCGCCCCGCACCCCAGCACGAACCCCACGATCAGCAGCCAGGGCTTGGTGCCCAACCACTGATCAGCCATCAGGCCCAGAAAGGCCCCCGCAACGACGCCCGCCACCAGTTCGACTGCGATCCGCATGCCGACGCCCAGCTTTTCGCCACCGGCGCCGCTCGCTGCGGGTCTCGACGACCGTCCCGTTCCTGCCTGGTAGGCCTGCCGGACGCCCTTAAGGCGCCGATCCAGCTCGTCAGGCGTCGATTTACGATCGTCTTCAGCCATAACCGGATGCTCCGCTCCGGGCTTTCCACCGCCACCCCATCAACACGATGCGGTCACAATGAAAAACGCGCCGGAACCTATGGGTACGCCCGCGGGGTGTCAAGCGTACGCGACGATGTGACAACGCCCTGAAACTCAAGCGTTCCGCCGTTCTACCGCTTCAGGACGGAGAACCGGGCGTCGCCGTCGCGCTCGACCTGCGGGACGAGGTCGACCTCCCAGTCCAGGTACTGGCGCATGGCGGCCTCCACGTCCTCCTTGAAGTCGTAGGGCCGGTACCAGACGTCGGTCGGCGGATCGGCCATCCGGACATGGCCGGTTTCGACCTCGAAGCCGGCCTCCCGCCAAGCTTTCATTCCGCCTGTCAAAACCGCGAGTGGCAGACCCCCTGTCAGATCGGCGATTTCGGCCGCCGCGAGGGCGCCGATCTCGGCATCGGGCGCCACCAGGACGACGCGGGCGGTGCCGGCCTGCTTGGCCAGCATCTCCGGCAGGGTGCGGCCGAGATTGGCGCGCACGGCGAACCAGGCGCCGGGTACGTGGCCGTCGCGATATTTCAGGCTGGTATCGAGATCGACGACCAGGGTCGTGGCCAGCGCCTTCTGCAGCTCGGCTGCGGTCACGGTCGCGACTTTCGGGACGGCGAAGCCCGCGGGGTAGCGCGGCTCGGCTTCCGTGGTGAGTTCGGCCGCGGCGGGCGTGTGGTCGAGGACGTAGGTCTCCTTCCAGCCCATCTGCAGCAGCCAGTGTGCCGTCATGGTGGCGCGCACGCCGTCATTGTCGTGCAGCACGATGGTGGCGTTGCGGGCCCCGACATACTGGTCGGTGGCCTGCACGAGCTGGCCGCCGGCGGCATGGCGGAAGCCCGGGAGATGACCCTTCGCGTATTCGGCGGGGTCGCGCACGTCGAGGCGATAGAGCGGGCCGCCCTTCTGCTCGAGCGCGGCGAGGCCGGCTCTGTCGATCCGGCGGATGCCCATTTTGCCCGCGATGTTCGCGGCGGCGGCCTGGGCGAACTTCGCGGCCTCCGGGCCTTGGGGCCCGAAGCTCCTGGTCTCGCCGCGCGCCACCTTCAGCCCGGCCAGGTGCCAGCCCATCGTGCCGTTCTTCAGCGCCATCACCTTGTTGGGCAGGCCGGCGTTGATCAGCGACTGCGCGCCGATGATCGAGCGCGTGCGGCCGGCGCAGTTCACCACGACCAGCGTCTCCGGCCGCGTCACGAAGTCCTTCACGCGATAGACCAGCTCGGCGCCGGGGCAGTCGATGCCGCCGGGGATCGACATGTTGGTGAATTCCGGCAGCGGCCGCGAATCCAGGATCACCATGTCGGCCTTGTCGTCGATCATCTTCTGCACGTCGGCGGCATCGATGCGCGGCGTATCGTTGCCGTGCTCGACCACCTCGCCGAACGCCTTGCTCGGCACGTTGACGCCGGTGAAGACCTCGAAACCCGCGTCGCGCCAGGCTTTCAGGCCGCCTGCCATGACCGCGAGGTTGGTGTAGCCCAGCCCTGAGAGCGTCGCGGCGGCGCGATTGGCGCGGCCCGCCTGGCCTTCCTCGCCGTCGTCCATCAGCACGATGCGCGTGTGCGGATCGGGCAGCAGGGCGAGCGCCCGCGGCTCGAGGCGGGAGAGGGGGAGCGGCGTCGCGAACAGCGGATGGCCCTGGGTCGAGAACTCGCCTTCCTCGCGCACGTCGAAGAACGCGAAGACCTCGCCGGACTTCAGCATCGCCTTGACCTGCTGCACGGTGAGCAGCGGCGTCAGGATCTTCGGCTTGGCCATGAAGCGCCTGGCGGTACCGGTCTTGAGGTCGACGGTCACCCGGCCCGGCAGATGCTCGAGGCTCAGCCCGTAGAAATGAAGATGCAGGGCCGTCCCGGAGTCGGCCGGCGTTTCGATATGGTGGAAGTCGTCGGGCAGGAAGGCGATCACGTCGCCGCGCTTCAGCGTCTTTTCCTTGGACGGCGCCTCGCGCAGCTGCACCACCCCTTCCTGTGCGCCGTTGTCGAGCCGTTCGTAGACCACGTTGCGCTCGGCGCCGTGGACGCCCGCGATGATCGCCCAGGTCGTGTGATTGTGCGGCGGCACCTTCTTGCCCGCGCCACCGGCCGAGGCATAGAGCGCGAAACGATGGTCGGGATCTTCGCTGAGACGATAGATGCCGCCCTCGGCGCCCAACGGGAATTCCTCCTGCGGGAAGAGGTCGGCGCGGCTGGCCAGCGACGAGAGAAGCCCGCCGATCTTCTCGAGATTGGCGTAGGTCACGCCGTCCTTCTCGATGGTGCGGGCCTCGTCGATCAGGCGCCGCACGGCCGCGGCACGCTCTTGATGCAGGTTCATTCGGTCCTCCGTTGCGGACAGTATAGCCGCACCCGCCCCGGTCGCCGCACCCTTGTCGTATGGGCCGGAGTCAAACTACGGTGGGCCATGCGAACGACCGTTTCCGTCCTTCTGATCGGGGCGGCTGCCCTGACGGCGGCCTCAGCCTCGGCCCAGACCGCCAAGAAGCCTGTCCAGACCCAGGCGACCAATCCTGCGACGACCAAGGCCGCCGCCTCCCGGCCGGCGGCCCGGCCATCGGCACGCCCGGCGCCGCGCGCCGCGGTCTATGTGCCGCCGCCGCCCGTCCTCGAACTCGACGAAGCCGCGGTCGTGGCCGACCTTCCGACCGTTCTGGATAATGAAACGCGCGATCGCTACCGCCGTATCTTCCAGGCCCAGCAGTCGGGTGCCTGGGCGCAGGCCGACGACGAGATCCGGCAGCTCTCGGACAAGACCCTCATGGGATATGTCGGCGCCCAGCGCCTGCTCAGCCCCAACTATCCCGCCCGCTACGAACAGCTCGCCGCCTGGCTTCAGGACTACAACGACAATCCAGACGCGCCGGCGATCTACCGGCTGGCGCTGGCGCGTCGCACCCCGGGCGGCGCGGAACTGACGCCCGCCACCTTCGTCGGCTTCACGCAGGGCTCGCCCAACTTCGCCGCCGCCCGCACCGTGAACGGCGCCGATGGCGGCCGCGCGGCCGAGCTGCGTTCGCGGTTGCAGAGCATGGCCGACGATGGCGGCTTCAACGCCGCGTTCGTCCTGCTCGATCGCAAGTCGTCGACCGAGATCCTCGGACCCCAGGAGGTCGAGCTTTGGCGCGGCCGCCTGCGCACCCGCCAGCTCGAAGCCGATCCGCAGCGCGGCGTGCAGATCCCCGTCGAGGCCAGCATGCCGCCCGACGCCAACTGGAATGCCGCCATGACGGCTTTCACACGCGGCGATATGGCGGAGGCGGCCCGCCGCTTCGAGCTGGTCGCCGATGCCTCGCCGGACCGGGCCTCGTCCTGGACACTGTCCGCCGGCTCGTTCTGGGCCGCCCGCGCCAACCTTCTGGCCGGCAATCCGCAAAAGTACGCGCCCTATCTCAAGCGGGCGGCGCTGCATGGCAGCACCTTCTATGGGCTGGTCGCCCAGAAGGCGCTGGGCATGCAGATCCAGCCCGACTTCGACGTGCCGCCGCTCGACCGGCGCCGCGCCGACCTGTTGCGCAACGACCGCGCGGCGCGCCGGGCGCTGGCGCTGCTGCAGCTCGGTGCCACGACGGCGGCGGAGCGCGAACTCTTCGCCGCGTCGATCGACAACGATCCGAAATATGTCGAAGCGGTGATGGCGCTGGCGCTGAAGGCGCAGCTGCCGGCCCTCGCGGTGAAGGTCGGCAATGCCAACTGGGACCAGCGGCACAACATCAAGGGTTATGACGGCGGCATGTATCCGATTCCGCCGTGGCAGCCGTCGAGCGGCGCGATCGTCGACCGCGCCCTGGTCTATGCCTTCATGCGCCAGGAATCGGCGTTCAATCCCAAGGCGCGCTCCGTCGTCGGCGCCATGGGCCTGATGCAGCTGATGCCGGCGACCGCGCGTGCCGTCTCGGCCCGCTATGCACCGGAAACGGCGGGCGCCAATCCGTGGGACCCCTCGGTCAACATGTCGCTGGGCCAAGCCTACATATCGATGTTGTTGAGCGAGACCGACGGCAATCTCGTGCGCACCACCGCCGGCTACAATGGCGGGCCGGGCAACGTGATGCGCTGGGACAATTCCCTGAACGCCTCGCAGGATCCGCTGCTCTACATCCAGTTGATCCCGCTCCACGAGACGCGCGACTTCGTGCAGCGTGTGCTGACCAACTACTGGATCTATCAGGCGCGGCTGGGGCAGCCGACCCCGTCGCTCGACCAGATCGCCTCACACGACTGGCCCCGTTACACCCCGCAGGATGGAACCCGCTGAGCATGTTGCCGCTTTCAGGCGTACGCGTCGTCGAATTCTGCCAGGTTCTGGCCGGTCCCTATTGTGGAATGCTGCTGGCCGACCTCGGCGCCGAGGTGATCAAGGTCGAGCCGCCGGAAGGCGACATGATGCGGCAGTGGCCGCCGATCAGCGAGGGCTACAGCGAGAACTTCGCCTCGATCAACCGCAACAAGCGTTCGGTCGTCCTCGATCTCAAGGACCCGGCGCAGAAGCAGGCGGCGCGCCAGCTCATCCTGTCGGCCGACGTCGTGCTGGAGAACAACCGGCCGGGCGTGATGGACCGGCTGGGTCTCGGCTACGAATCCTTCCGCGCCGAGAAGCCCGGCCTCGTCTACTGCTCGATCTCGGCCTTCGGCCAGTCCGGCCCGCGCTCGAGCGAGGGCGGCTTCGACGTCACCGTGCAGGCGATGAGCGGCATCATGAGCGTGACCGGCGAGCCCGACGGCGCGCCGGTGAAATGCGGCGTGCCGGTCTCCGACGTGGGCACCGGCCTCTATGCCGCGCTGACCGTCGTGTCGATCCTGCGACGGGTCGCGGGCGGCGGACCGGGCGCGCATATCGACGCCTCGATGCTGGGCTGCAGCCTCGGCATGGCCGCGCTCCAGACCAGCGAGTTCTTCGGCACCGGCAACGATCCGAAGAAGCTGGGCTCGGCCCATCCGCGCAACGCGCCCTACCAGGCCTTCAAGGCGGCGGACGGGCATTTCGTGATCGCCGCCGGCAACAACAAGCTGTGGGAAGCCGTCACCAAGGTGGTGGGTCGTCCCGACCTGCTCGCCGATCCGCGCTTCGCCACGACCCAGTCACGCGCCGCCAATCAGGTGGCGCTCAAGGACCTGCTCGAAGTCGAGTTCGCGAAGAGCGGCGTCGATCACTGGCTGGGCGCCTTCGAGAAGGCCGGCGTGCCGCAGGGGCGCATCAATACCTACAGCCAGATCCTCGCCGACCCGCAGGTCCAGCACATGGGCTGGGTCGAGGAGATGGAGCTTCCCTCTGGGGTGAAGACCAGGACCTTCGGCAGCCCGGTCCGGATCTCCGCCACCGACATCTCGAAGCGGCGCGATCCGCCGGCGCTCGGTGCCGACACCGAGACGATCTTCGGAACCACCTTCAAGGGAAAGGCCGCGCTATGACCATCGATCGCCTGCGTCGCTTCATCGGCGACATGACCTCGCTCACCGGCGGCGCCTGGCAGGACAAGGACGAGAATGCGATCGTCGAAGTCGGCGCGAAGCTTCTGGGCGAGCTGGTGAAGCACGACGACT
Source organism: Reyranella sp. (assembly GCF_965249915.1). Classification (GTDB taxonomy): domain Bacteria; phylum Pseudomonadota; class Alphaproteobacteria; order Reyranellales; family Reyranellaceae; genus Reyranella. The sequence continues at coordinate 4,077,650 of NZ_OZ252257.1, read as the reverse complement.
GGCTGCCCGAGCAGGCGGCCCGGGTGCCGGCCCATGGCTATGCGCAGAACCTGCTGTGGTGCGATCCTTTCGAGCGCTTCTGCGTCGTGAGTTTCGTGTGGGCGCCGAAGGCCAACACCCCGGTGCACGATCACGAGATGTGGGGCCTGGTCGGCATGCTGCGCGGCTCGGAGACCTCGCTCTCCTTCACGCGCGATTCCGAGACCGGCGTGCTGGTGCCGGGCGAGCTCGCCAAGCTCGAACCGGGCGACGTCGAGGTGCTGGTGCCGGCGCCACGCAATCCCAAGGGCGACATCCACCAGGTCACCAACGCGCTCGACGATCGCGGCTCGATCAGCATCCATGTCTATGGCGGCAATATCGGCGCGGTGCGTCGGCACACGTTCGACGTGAAGACGGGACAGCCCAACCTCTTCGTGTCGGGCTACACCAATCGCGAGCAGCCCAACATCTGGGACCGTTCGGCCGAGGTGCGCGCGGCCTCCTGAGAATTCGCGTACCGGCACGGCTCGCTTGACCTGAAGCGGGCCCGGCAAGCACTGTCCTTCCTTACAAAAAAAGGGAGGCAAACAGGATGCATCGCAGAACCGTATTGAAGGGCGGTACCGCCCTCGCGGCCATGACCGTGGCCGCTCCGGCGATCGGCCAGTCGTCCAAGTGGCCGGCGCGCGAGATCTCGCTGATCAATCCCAATGCGCCGGGCGCCTCGACCGATCTCACCGCACGCATTATCGCGCAGGCGCTCGAGAAGCGGCTGAACGCGACCGTCATCGTGAAGAACGTGGTGGGCGGCGCCGGCGCGCTGGGCCCGACCACGCTCGCCCAGTCGACGCCCGACGGCCATACGATCGGCCTGGTGGCGATCTCGAGCCACGTCGCCGTGCCGAACATGATGAACGTCGCCTACGATCCGTGGAAGGCGTTCGACATCATCGGCCAGGTGGCGGCCCTGCGCTACGGCATCGGCGCGCGCGCCGACGGGCCGATCAAGTCGATCGAGGACCTCGTCAACCAGGGCAAGCAGAAGCAGCTCACCTACAGCTCCAACAACGTGACCAACGTGGTGGCGATGTTCCAGCTGGCCAAGCTGAGCGGCGCCAAGCTGCGCTGGGTCGTGTTCCCGGGCGGCGTCGAATCGGTGACGGCGGCGATCGGCGGCCATGTCGATGCCGTGATCCAGACCGTCTCGGAGATGCGGCCGCAGATCGAGGCCGGCAAGCTGCGCTTCCTCGCCTCGGCGGCCGAAGCGCGCTGGCCCGACTATCCCGACGTGAAGACGCTGCGCGAGCTGGGCTACGATGCGGTCAGCAACGGACCGTTCGGCTATGCCTTCCCCAAGGGCGTCGATCCGGCCATCCAGGAGCGCATGGACAAGGCGCTGGCCGACGTCATGAAGGACGAGTCCGTGACCAGCCAGATCGCCAAGCTCGGCATCCAGCCGATCTACCGCGACGGCAAGGAATACGGCGCTCTCCTGAAGAAGATCGAGACCGAGCTTGTCCCGATCCTCAAGGAAACCGGCATGGCCAAGAAGGCATGATCAGGTTGGGCGGCACGCGGATCGCCACGCTCGGCCTGCTGGCCGCGGCGCTGGTCGGCCTGTGGAAGGCGATCGAGCTGGAGAGCTGGGGCTTCGACGGCCCCGGTCCCGGCTTCTTCCCGCAGCTCATGGCCGGCATCTGCGTGGCGCTCGCCCTCGTCGTCCTGGCCTTTCCGGGCCAGGCCGGCGAGACCGAGGGCGGCGATACCGACGACGTCGAGGCGACGAGGGAATCGAACCGGACCTTCGCGATCTACATCGCCACCTTCGCGGTGTTCGCGCTGGGCGCGACCTATGCCGGCTTCGTCGTCACGACCGTCGCCGTGACCGTCGTCATCATGCGCTTCGCCGAACGCCGTCCGTGGTTGCCCTCGATCGGCTACGGCATCGCCTGCGCCGCGGTCGGCCTCGTCTGCTTCGGCTGGCTGCTGCGCGTCGATCTGCCGGAAGGCCCGATCGAGCGCACCTTCTACACCTACGTTCGCTGAGGCCCGCCGCATGGAAGCGCTGCTGGGTGGCTTCGCCACCACGCTGACCCTCGACAACCTGTTCTACTGTTTCGTCGGCGCGTTCCTGGGCACCGTCGTCGGCATCCTGCCGGGACTGGGGCCGCTCACCACCATCGCCATCCTGCTGCCGATCACCTTCAAGATGGACGTGACCTCGGCCATCATCATGCTCTCGGGCATCTATTACGGCGTGGCCTATGGCGGCACCGTGACCTCGGTGCTGATGCGCATCCCGGGCGAGGCCTCGTCGGTCGTGACCTGCCTCGACGGCTACGAGATGGCGCGCAAGGGCCGCGCCGGGGCGGCGCTGGGCATCGCCGGCATCGGCTCGTTCTTTGCCGGCACCGTGGGCGTCATCGGCATCACTTTCCTGTCGCCGCCGCTGGCCGAACTCGTCATCAAGTTCGGGCCGGCCGAATACGCCATGCTGATGCTCGCGGGCCTCACCATGGTCACCTACATGTCGAGCGGCTCGCTGCCGCGGGCGCTGCTGATGGCGGCCTTCGGCCTGCTGCTCGGCACCATCGGCAGCGATCCCCTCAACATGACGCCGCGGCTCACCTTCGGCATCCTGGCCCTGGGCGACGGCGTCAATCTCGTGCCGCTGGCGATCGGCCTGTTCGGCCTCTCCGAAGTGCTGTTCATGGCGCGCCAGAAGCCCGACGACATGAAGGTCCTGCCGCCGCCCTCGCATCTGCTGGGCTTCATGCCCTCGCGCGAGGAGGCGAGGCGCTCGGTCGGCCCGGTCGTGCGCGGCACCGTCATGGGCTTCCTGGTCGGCCTGCTGCCCGGCGGCGGCGCGGTGCTGGCCTCGTTCCTGTCCTACGGCATGGAGCGCAAGCTCTCGAAGAATCCCGAGGAGTTCGGCAAGGGCGCCGTCGAGGGACTGGCCGGGCCGGAATCGGCCAACAATGCCGGGACTGCCGGCGCCTTCGTGCCGCTGCTCTGCATGGGCATTCCCGCGAATGCGGTCACCGCGCTGCTGCTCGGCGCCTTCATCATCCACGGCGTCACGCCGGGCCCGACCATCCTGGAGCGCCAGCCCGAGATCTTCTGGGGCGTCGTGGCCAGCATGTATATCGGCAACATCATGCTGCTGATCCTGAACCTGCCGCTGATCGGCCTGTTCGTGCGCATCCTCGACATCCCGCGCGCCTATCTCACGCCGATGATCCTCGCGGTCTGCCTGATCGGCGTCTACTCGTCGAACGGCAATCCCGCCGACGTGGTGATCGCGGTGATCTTCGGCTTCGTGGGCTACGGCCTGCGCCGCCACGGCTTCGACCTCGGCATCGTCATCCTGGCCTATGTGCTGGGCCCGATCTTCGAGCGCTCGGTGCGCCAGTCCCTGGCGATCTCCGACGGCGACCCGATGATCTTCCTGCACAGCTATCTTTCGGCCGGCTTCGCCATCGTGGCGGTCGCGCTGCTGGTGGCGGGGTTGTGGCCGAAACGGAAGACGAAAACCGCCTGACTGCACGGCGCTTGCGCATCACCCTACAACCCAGGGTGATGCGCAGCTCTTGCCGGATGGCGCGGCCGGCGATATAGAGCGCCCATCATGTTCAATTTCTTCGCTCCCCGTTTTTCAGGATGCGGACGCCGATGCCGATTTTTCGGCTGTCGTTCTGCAATCCTTTTGAACTGACCTGCGCGGAGCCGTCACCGAGACGATCTCCGGCACGGGGAGATTGTCATGCGGTACAAGTTTCCGAGAATTGAGCACATAGACCAGGTCCGGTCCGCAATCGCAGGCGCCGAAGAATTCTTCGAAGCGCGGCGGGACGGCTATTCCATCTTCGATTATCGATTCGTGACGTCGTCGAGTTTCCCCGACGTGGACCCCGCTCTCGGACAGGCGGCGGCGCAGTCCGCTGCCCTGCGGCGGGAAGCGCGCGGCCTGATTTTCGATACTGCGACGGGCAGGGTGCTGGGCCGGCGGTTCCACAAGTTCTTCAATCTCGGAGAGCGCGACGAAACACGTCCCGAGAGGCTCGAGTTCGCCGTGGCTCCCCTCGTGCTGGAGAAGCTCGATGGCTCCATGGTCTCGCCGATCCTGCTCGGTGAGCGGCTGGCGTGGACGACGATGCTGGGCGAGACCGAGGTTGCAGCCGGCGCGGCTCGTTTCTTGGCTGAGCGGCCGCAATTCGATCGGTTCGCGCGCGAGTTGCTCGCTGCAGGCGCCAATCCGATCTTCGAATGGTGCTCGCTCCAGAACCGGGTCGTCGTCGAACATCGCGAGCCCCGGCTCGTGCTCCTGGCGATCCGTGGTCTTGTGGACGGCGCCTATTGGTCGTTTGCAGAGACGCAACGGGCAGCGGCAACGGCGGCAATTCCCATGGTCACGCCCTGGGAAGAATTGCATTCGGATCCGAGGGGCTTGCCCGAGCGGCTGAGCGAACTGAAAGGGCACGAAGGGGTCGTCCTGCGCTTCGACGACGGTCACATGCTGAAGCTCAAGACGCCCTGGTATGTCAGGATACATGGCGTGCTGGAGCGGCTGTCGCGCGAGGCCGATGTCGTGGAGATCGTGCTGCGGGGCGAGCATGACGATCTGATGCCGTTCCTGACGCCATCGGACTTCGAGGAACTGACACGGTTCGCCGAAGCCTTGCAGGCCGGGCTGATCGCGAGCGCGAACCGGCTGATAGCCAAGGTCACCGATCTTCAGGCGCGGTTTCCGAGCCGGCGCGACATCGCCCTGGCGCTTCGTGACGACCCTGATGCGCCTTTCATCTTTCGGATGCTGGACGGAGGTGATCCACACACGCTGGTGCGTGGCCACGTTCTGCGGGAGTGCGCCTCCGGCCCTCGCCTCGACGCCGCCCGTCGGCTGTTCGAGGCGCGCTGGGCCCGTCGTGCGTGGACCGACGGCTGACGGGCGGCGTGGGCGGCGCGGTTCTGCTGCTGGCGGTACTGTGGGCGAAAAAGAAGAAGGCGGCCGGTTAGGGCCGCCTTCGGGAAGAGTTCTTATCCATTCTGCACGGAGCGGGCTCTCGCGCATTTGAATGCGCTGCCGCCCGCCCATCCTCACAAGCTAATGCTTGTGAGGATGGGGATGCGTCGGGTCGACCCAGTAGACTTCCTCGACCTTCTCGGCCGGGGTGATGTCGATGTTGATCGCGACCGCCTCGTTGTCGGAACGGACCAGCACGCATTCCAGCGGCTCGGTGTCCGAGGCGTTGATCTCCTGGTGCGGCACGTAGGGCGGCACGTAGATGAAGTCGCCGGGGCCGGCTTCGGCGACGAACTGGAGCTGCTCGCCCCAGCGCATCCGGGCGCGGCCCTTCACGACGTAGATCACGCTCTCCAGGTGCCCGTGATGATGGGCGCCGGTCTTGGCGTGGGCATGGATGGTCACCGTGCCGGCCCACAGCTTCTGGGCGCCGACGCGGGCGAAATTGATGGCCGCGGCGCGGTTCATGCCCGGGGTCTGGGCGGTGTTGGTGTCGAGCGATCCGGCGGGGATGACCCGCACGCCGTCATGCTTCCAGTCGGTGGGGTCGGTCATGATGTCTCCGAGCGGTTCGAGTCTTCTTGGGCGGCAATCACTAAAACGCCGCTGTGGAGAGTCAATGGAAAGTCCTGATGCCTTTCCTGTCCCGAAAGGAAAAATCCTTCCGAAGCCTCGCCGGCAGCGCCTCCCGGGCGAAACAATGATGTTTCCGACTCCTGGAGTATAGTGAACGCATGAACCGCATCGACGAAACCAAGTCCTTCAAGCCGGTGAACATCGCCGTTCTCACGGTTTCCGACACGCGCACGCTCGAGACCGACAAGTCGGGCGACACGCTGGTCGAGCGCATCGCGCGCGACGGCCATGTCCTGGCAGACCGCGCCATTGTCACCGACGACGTCGGGCTGATCCGCGCGCAGGTGCAGAAGTGGATCGACGATCCGCAGATCGAGGTGGTGATCACGACCGGCGGCACCGGCGTCACCGGCCGCGACGTGACTCCCGAGGCGCTGGAGGCGCTGTTCGAGAAGAAGATCGAGGGGTTCGGTGAGACCTTCCGCTGGATCAGCTTCCAGAAGATCGGCACCTCAACCATGCAGAGCCGCGCCACGGCGGGTGTCGCCAACGCGACCTACATCTTCGCCCTGCCCGGTTCGACCGGCGCCTGCAAGGACGGCTGGGACGACATCCTGCGCCAGCAGCTCGACATCCGCTTTCGCCCCTGCAACTTCGCCGAGCTGATGCCTCGCCTCAACGAAGGCAAGATGCCGCGCAGTGGCTGACATCCTCGCCGCGATCCGCGAGGGCGAGGAACTGCCGGCGACGGGAACGGCGCACGGTCATGTCCGGCTGAAGGACGGGCGGCTCGCGCGGATCGCTTACGCCTACGAGGACGATCCGACGGCGGCCGCGCGATTGCATTTGCAGGCCGAAGCGTTTCGTCATCTCGCGCCGGCGGGGCGCACGCCGAAACTCTACGAAGTGATCGAGCCGCGGCCCGGGCTGCCCGGCGGGGCGTTGATCGTCGATTTCATCGACGGTCGCGCGCCACGTTTGCCGGGTGAACTCGATGCGATGGCCGGCACGCTGGCGCGGATTCATTCGTTGCCTTTGCCCGTGCCGGGTTCTCCTATCCCGCGCCAGGACAATCCGTTCCGTGCGACGCTCGATGTCGTGGAGCAGGGGGCGCAGCGCTTTCTCGACAAGGCGATCACTGAGCCCGGCGCGCGCGCCGAGATCGTCGAAGAACTCGGCCTGATGCGCGCCATGGCCGCGACGCTGGCACATCGCCCGCAACCGCTGTCGATCGCTTTGGCCGATACGCATCCCGGCAACTTCATCGTCGATCGCACCGGCATCGCCTGGTTCGTCGATCTCGAAAAGGTGCATGTCGGCTCCCCGGCGATCGACCTCGCGCACGCGACGCTTCCGACATCGACCGTCTGGCATCCAGATGTCGGCAAGGTCCTGACGCTCGATGAGGTGAAGGGCTTCTACGAGTCCTATCTCAAGAGGATCGGCAAGACACGCGCCGCTGAGCTGCATCCGTGGCTGCAGCCGATGCGACGGCTCACCTGGCTGCGCACGATCATGTTCATGGCGCGCTGGAAGGTTCAGACGGAAGCGCCGCGCGATCCGTCCGATCCGTCGCAATGGAGCGACGCCGGCTTGGCGCCTGAGATGCGGGCGCATCTGCGCTCGCGGATCACCTTTGCCTTCGACTGTGAGACGATCCGCTCGATCCGCGCCGGGTGGCTATGACCGCCTCGGAGGGGTGATGGTTCCGGCTTCGATCACAGCGCCACTTTCGTCCTCGGTTAGTACTTCGATTATCGCCATCCGATGGCGGTGCTTTTTCAGCCAGACGCTGGCCTCGGCGAGGAGACTGCTCCGGGCGTCGCGCTCCGCCTGATAGGCCGAGGCGACTCGAACAACATAGCGGCGAGGCTCTTCTTCTGAGTCGTCTCCCTCCGGGAATAAATGGATGTAGCCCCAGCGTCGTCCATCGCCGTCCACGGCGATGAAGATCGCCGAATCATCGGCTGTCGAGGCCCCTTCAACGGTGAGACGGGCTTGCGAAGAGAGTTCCTCATCGCCCGGCGGCGAGAGCTTGGCGATGAAATCGATGTCATCGGGACTCGCAGTCCTGACCTTAATATCTACCATCTGCTGTCTCTCGAAAAAGATAGGCGTCAGAACTCATGATAGATTGTGTTTTATAATATTGGTACAACCCATGGTATAAATATGCGGAGTGGCTAGAGCGGCTTCACCATGCGCAGCGTTTCGGTCTGGAAGCCGCGGCGCTCGTAGAATTCCACAGCATGGCGATTGTCGGCGAACACGTCGAGGCAGAGGAAGCGATAGCCCTGCGCCCGGGCCCAGCTCTCGGCCGCCTGCATCATCAGGTGCGCGATGCCCTTTCCCTCGGCCTCCTCGGTGAGCGCCAGCAACGAGACGTAGCCGCAGGGCTCGTCCGTCACCCCGTCCTTGAACGGGCGCATGTGGATGTAGCCCAGGCGTTTGCCGTCGGCCGACCAGGCGATGAGCGTCTGTGCCGCCGGGTCGACGGTGGCGAAGGTCGCTTCCATGTAGCGGTCCTGGAACCCGTCCATCGCCGCGCGATCGTGCCAGGCGGGCCCCGGCACGCCGGACAGGCGCGGCGACAGGCTGTGCAGGAAGTCTCGATCCTCGGGACGGGCGGGGCGTAACTCGATGGCGCTCATGATCCCTCTCTAGGGGTGGTCCTATCCGGAGACAATGAACCCCCAGAGACAGTGGCTTGACTCGTTCTCTTTTTGTTCTAAGACTCGCCGCATGAAAGAGCCCGTCCCGCCGCTCTATCCCGACGACCAGATCGCCGAGCCGCAGCACAACGGGCGCGGCGCGCTCAGCAACGCGACCAGCCGCTACGACGACGAGAAGCGCATCCGCACCAACGACGGCTGGGACATCGAGGACGAACTGCCGCCGCTGCGCACGACGCTGACGAAGGATGCCACGCGCACCATCATCGCGCGCAACAGCTCGCCCGACATTCCGTTCGACCGCTCGATCAATCCCTATCGCGGCTGCGAGCATGGCTGCATCTACTGCTTCGCGCGGCCGACCCATGCCTATCTCGGCCTGTCGCCCGGCCTCGATTTCGAGACCAGGATCCTGTTCAAGCCCGAGGCGGCGGCGCTGCTGACCGCCGAACTCGCCTCGCCGAAATATCGCTGCGACGTGGTGGCGATGGGCACCAACACCGATCCCTACCAGCCGGTCGAGCGCGACCTCAAGATCACGCGCCAGATCCTGCGCGTGCTCAGCGACTTCAACAATCCCGTCGGCATCGTCACCAAGAACCACCTGATCACCCGCGACATCGACATCCTGGGCGACATGGCCAAGCGCAACCTGGCCGAAGTGTTCCTGTCGGTGACCACGCTCGACCGCGACCTCGCGCGCACCATGGAGCCACGCGCCTCGGCGCCGCATCGACGGCTCGATGCGATCCGCGAACTCGCGGCGGCCGGCATTCCGGTGGGCGTGATGACGGCGCCGATGATCCCCGGCCTCAACGATCACGAGATGGAATCGATCCTCGATGCGTCGGCGGCGGCCGGCGCCACGCGCGCGGGCTATACGGCGCTGCGCCTGCCGCTCGAGATCAAGGAGCTGTTCGAGGAATGGCTGCGCGCCAACCGGCCCGACCGCGCCGATCGCGTGCTGTCGCTGATCCGCCAGATCCGCGGCGGCGAACTCTACAAGGCCGAGTTCGGCACGCGCATGAAGGGCGAGGGCCCGATCGCGCAGCTCCTGAGCAAGCGTTTCGCCGCCGCGGTGAAGCGTCTCGATCTCAATCGTGTGCGCTACCGCCTCGACACGATGCGCTTCGCCGTCCCCGCCGCCGCCCGCACGGCCTTGGTCGACGCCAAACGCGACGCCCGGCAGATGAGATTGTTTTAGAGGAGTGACGTCATGGCCGACGAGCTGATCCTGTTTACCCATCCGCAGTCGCGCGGCGCGATGATCCACTGGATGCTGGAGGAGATTGGCTGTCCCTACCGGCTCGAGGTGAAGCAGTTCGGGCCCGAGATGAAGTCGCCCGAGTATCTCGCCATCAATCCGATGGGCAAGGTGCCGGCGCTCCGTCACGGCACCACGGTCGTCACGGAGAGCGCCGCCATCCTCTGCTACCTCGCCGACCTCTTTCCCGAGGCGAAGCTCGCGCCGCCGCCGGCCGAGCGCGGCGCCTACTATCGCTGGCTGTTCTTCACTGCCGGCTGCGGTGAGCCGGCGCTCGCGAACGAGGCCGCCGGCTGGAGTCCCGATCCCAAGCTGCAGCTGATGTTCGGCTATGGCTCCTATGAACGCACCCTGGAGACCATTGCGCAGGCGGTTGCGGAGCGGACCACCATCGCCGCCGACCATTTCACCGCGGCCGACCTCTACCTGGCGTCGTTCCTGCACTGGGGCATGATGTTCGGCGGCATCGAGAAGCGGCCGGTGTTCGAGGACTATGCCGAGCGCCATGTCGGGCGGCCGGCAGCCCTGCGCGCGCAGGAACAGGGGGCGAAGCTCATGGCCTCCCTGGCCCCGTCGAGCTGACGGGGCGGCGCGACTCACGGCAGATAAAGGCTTTTCCACGCGAGAAGTGTTCAGGCCGCGTTAGCAAGCGGCCTCAACGGAGCGCGCAACTCCAGTTGCGCTCATGTCCTGCCTGTCGACGGAGCTTGAGCGCAACTGGAATTGCGCGCTCCAATGATTCAGGTCGTCACGACAGGAGCAGCGTCCGCACCAGAGGCAGGGTCACGAAGGCGAGGACGGTGTCGACCATGATGACGAACGCCAGCGTCTCCTCGTCGAGCTTGAACTTGCCGGCGATGATGAAGGACAGGAGCTGGCTCGGCATCGCCGCTTCCAGGATGGCGGCGTTGGCGTAGACGCCGGATAGACCGAGCGGGCCCACGGCGCTGAAGACGACCAGCGGCGCGAAGGCCAGCTTGATGGCCGCAACCGGAAGCGCCAGCGCCATCAGCTTCGTGGCCGAGAAGCGCAGCGCCATGCCGAGCGACAGCATCATGATGCCGCTGACCGCCACGGCGAGGATCGATGCCGCATCCATGACGACGGCCGGGCAGGGAACGCCCGAGACCTTCCACAGGATGGCAACGACCAGCGCCCAGATCGGCGGCAGCTTCAGCGCCTCCAGCGCGGTCCGTCTGAAGGTGATCGGTTCCTGACTGCCATAGGCGATGGCGATCATGGCGCCGATCGTGAGATTGAGCGACGACTTGGTGACCTCGAACAGGACCGAGACTTCGGAAACCTGGTCGGCCTGGCCGGGAAAGATGCCGAGCAGCACCGGCAGGCCGAGATAGGTGACGTTGCCGAACGCCGCGCCCAGCATCATCGCGCCCTTGGTCGGGCCGGGGATCGGCAGGAAGTGGAACACCAGGAAGCCCACCGCCAGGCACGACAGCGTGCCGATGGCGGCCAGGGCGGGGATTTCGAGGAACAGGCGGCTGATCGTGCCGTCCATGACCGTGCGGAACACCAGCGCCGGCAGGAAGACGTAGAGGACCAGCTTGTTCATCGACTGGCGGGTCTGCTCCATGCCGGGAATGAAGTGGCGGAGCAGGGCACCCACGAGGGCGATGGCGGCGAGAGGCAGGAAGGCAGCGATCATCGGGAGCGGAGTCTAGTCGAGGAACTCGACCTTCGGCCACAGCTCGCGCCAGCGCTTGGCCTCGACCCGGGCATCGTACTCGTGGCGTCGGGTTCGGCCGTACGGGGTCGGGCGGCAGCGCAGGTTCAGGAGATCGTCGGTTCCGAGCGGGGCGATGACGGTGAGCGTGTCGTCGGCCTCCAGGCGCACGCCGATACCGGTTACCGTCTCCAGCCAGCAGGTCATCGCGTCGGCGGTGTCGCGATGCGGCGGCAGCTCCTTCCAGACATGCATGCGCGCCTGGTTGCGCACCTGCCAGGGCAGGCCGGGCATCAGCATGTCGAGCCGGCGCTCGAAAGCCGCCTCGCTCTCGCGCGAAACGTCGCCGGCATCGAAATAGAGGACGTCGATATCCACAGGCAGCCGCGCCGGGACGATGCCGTGCAGATGGTCCCAGACGCGATTGCGCACGAATCCCGCGGCAATGCACCAGTCCGGCAAATCGAGTGTGCGCACCGCACGTAGCTGTTCCATCGCGATGGTGTCTTCTGCGATGATACGGGCGATGAGGGACATGGCTCAGTCTAGCCGGCCTCGGTGGGGATAATGCCAAGCTTTCGATTCGAACTGCGTTGCGAAGGGCGTGTTGCCGGCATCGACGAGGCCGGGCGCGGCCCCTTGGCCGGGCCGGTCTATGCGGCAGCGGCGGTCATCGACCGCACGCGGGCGGCGCGCAAACTGCTGCGCATGATCGACGATTCCAAGAAGCTGACGCTCGAACAGCGCGAGGAGGCCTACGAGGCCATGATCGCCTCGGGCGTCGTGCAGTTCGCTGTGGCCGAGGCGAGCGTCGAGGAGATCGACCGCATCAACATCCTGCAGGCGACCTACCTCGCCATGCGCCGCGCCGTGCAGGCGCTCGCCGAGCAGCCGGAAGTCGTGCTGATCGACGGCAATCGCGCGCCGCCGCAACTGGGCTGCCGCGCCGAGACCATCGTCGGCGGCGACGCACATTCCTATTCGATCGCCGCCGCCTCGATCTTCGCCAAGGTGACGCGCGACCGCTACATGCATGCGCTCGCGGTGACCTATCCCGGCTACGGCTGGGAGACCAATCGCGGTTACGGCAGCCAGCAGCATCTCGAGGCGCTGTCGCTGCTGGGGCCGACGCCCCACCACCGGCGCAGCTTCGCACCGGTCACGCGACTGGTGTGAGCCGTGGGCCTCGGCTCGATCCGCAACCTCGACTATGTGGTCCTGCTCTGCGAGGACCTGGCCCGCGCGCGGCAGTTCTATCTCGAGGTGATGAAGTTCCGCCTCGAGCGCGAGACGCCGCGCTGGGTGAGCTTCCATGTCGGGTCGGGCCTGCTCTGCCTGCGGCCGCGCACGCTCGAAGGCATGTTCCAGGACGGGCCGGGCGCCCCTGCGGGCTCGGCCTCGGTGCAGCTCGCCTTCCGCGTCGCACCGCCCGAGATCGACGAGATCCAGGCCGAGCTGGCAGCCGGCGGTGTCGACCTCATGGGCCCGCCGCGCGACATTCCCGCCTGGGGCCATCGCGCGATCTTCTTCCGCGACCCTGAAGGCAACGTCATCGAGATCTACGCCGAAGTCTGACGGCAGGAGAATCAACGTGCTCAAGCTCTACTACACCGCCAGTACCTGCTCGCTCGCCACCCACATCGTGCTGGAGGAGGTCGGTGCCGACTATTCGACGGTGCGCATCGACTTCGCGACGAGGCAGCAGACGTCGGCCGAGTATCTCAAGGTAAATCCCAAGGGCCGCGTGCCGGCGCTGGTGACCGACAAGGGGATCCTCACCGAGACGCCGGCGATGCTGGTCTATGTCGCGCAGCTCTTCCCGCAGGCGCGGCTCGCGCCGATGGACGATCCGTTCTTCTTCGCGCAGATTCAGTCGTTTAATTCCTATCTCTGCTCGAGCGTGCACGTGGCGCATGCCCACCGCATGCGTGGTCATCGCTGGGTTGATGCCGACGACGCGCATTCGATCGCCGCCATGCAGCGCAAGGTGCCGGAATCGGTCGGCGCCGGCTTCGAGCTGATCGAGCGCGAGATGCTGAAGGGCCCTTGGGTGATGGGCGACCACTACACGGTCTGCGACCCCTACCTGTTCACGCTGGCCCAGTGGCTGGAGAAGGACGGCGTCGACCCGGCTCGCATCCCGCAGGTCGTGGATCACCGCCGCCGCATGTCGGAGCGTCCGAGCGTGAAGAAGGCGATCGCCGAGGAGACCGCCTGAGGTGGTCCCGCAGGATCGGCCGGAAACCGGCTCGTTCCTGACAGTGATCAAGGCCACGCATACGATCGTGTGGCTGTTCTTCGTGGCGTGCATCGCGGCGATCTGGTTTTTCGCCGCTCGCGCCGACTACCCAAACGCCGCGCTGTCTATCGGCCTCGTCACGGGCGAGGTCGTCGTGCTCGCCTTCAACGGATGGACGTGTCCGCTCACCGCCGTGGCCGCGCGACATACGGAAGATCGTCGCGCGAACTTCGACATCTATCTTCCCGAGTGGCTGGCACGGCACAACAAGTCGATCTTCGGCACATTCTACCTGGCCGGCATTGCTTTCACCCTCGCGCGCTGGACCCGTCTGCTGCCGTAGAAAAGTTGCCCGTAGTGGGCTCTTGCGGGATTTCTTGAGGCCTGCGTTTATGCTGGGACCAATCCGATGAGGCCGTGCATGTCCAGACTTCTCCCGTCCCTGATCCTCGTTCTCGGCCTGATGGCGGCGGGGGCAGGTTCAGTCGTTGCCCAGCCAGCACCGGTCCAGACGCCGCCGTCCGCGCGAGAAGCAATCGAGCGGGGCAAGGAGTCCGCCGCGGAGCGGGCCCGCGCGATCGGGCCGGAACTGAAGGCTCTGCGGGACGAGATGGCCGCGCAGGTCGGCGAAGTGCGGAAGCTGATCGACAAGAGGGTCGATGAAGCCGAGGCCAAGGCGCGCAGCTACGCGCTGATGGCGGCGGGTGGCTTGTTCGTGCTCATGGTTCTGGCCTCGGTGCTGGGAGGCGTCATCGTCGCGCTGCTGTTCCGGCGCAATCGCGCCTGAGGCGGCGGGCGACAACCGTCGCTATCCCGCCAGCACGAGGTCGCTCGCTCTTTCGGCAACCGCGGTCACGGCGGCGTTGATCATTGCCGCGGGCGGGCTGGGCAGGACCGAGGCGTCGATGACGCGCAATCTGGCGATACCCTTCACACGCAAGGCCTCGTCGACGACGTCGCCGAGGCGGCAGGTGCCGGTGGGATGGTGGAACGAATCGGTCGCCCGGCGGATGAAGTCGTGGCGGCCCGCTTCGCTCGCCCAGTCCGGTCCGGGATAGACCTCACTCGCCCGCCAGTCGTCGAAGGCCTTGGCCGCGCCGATCTCGCGCGCGATCTCGACGCCCTTCGCCAGCACCGCGAGATCGTCGGGTTCGCCGAGATAGTTCGGATCGATGATCGCCGCGGCCCGGGGATCGCTGGAGGCGAGCCTTATGCTGCCGCGGCTGCGCGGCCGCAGGTGGCAGGGCACCAGGACATAGGCCGGCGCGGAAAGAGGCCCGACGGTCGGCCGCACGAACGGTACCGACAGGCACATGACGAGAATCTCGGGGCTCTCGCCGGCGGTCGCGTGCGGCACGTAGAGCAGCGAGTCGCAGTGATTGTAGTGCGAGGCCGGCACCGGGCGACGCGCCTGGTAGGCCACGCCGGCCAGCAGCAGATGGTCCTCGAGATGGCGGCCGACATCGGGCAGGTCGGCGGCGCTGGCGATTCCCAGCGCGCGCAACTCGTCGGCCGGGCCGATGCCCGACAGCATCAGCAGGCGCGGCGAATCGATCGCCCCGGCGCAGAGCAGCACGTCGCCCTCGGGTCGCACGATCCGTCCGGCCAGACGCACGCCCAGGCAGCGGCCGCGCTCGATCTCGAGGCCGAGCACCTCGGTGCCGGCGAGCAGATCGACCGGCGCCTCGCCGGGACCGCTCTCCAGACTGTCGAGATAGGCGGTCGCCGCATCGTCGCGCCGGTGGCCCTCGATGCTGAGCTGGTTCCAGCCCACGCCGGTCGTGACTTCACCGCCCAGGTCGGGCGTCAGCGGGAAGCCCGCTTGCTGGGCCGCCGCCATGAAGGCCGCGGCGACCTGCGTGCGATCCGTGACGTCGGCCAGCGACAGGACATGCAGCGGCCCGCTGCCGCCGCGCCAGGCATTGGCGCCGCCCGAGAAGGTCTCGGCGCGCTTGAAGTAGGGCAGCAGGTCGGCATGACGCCAGCCCGCCGGCCAGCGGTCGTAGGCCGCCGCATGGCCGCGCTGGTAGGCCAGCGCATTGATGATGCTCGATCCGCCGACCGCCTTGCCGCGCGGACAGGTGATCGCGCGGCCGCCCAGCCCGGGCTGCGGTGTCGTCATGTAACGCCAGTCCAGCGCGCTCTCCTGCAGCGTCGGCCAGGCCGGCGGGGTCGTGACCGCCGGCAGGTCCGTGCGCAGGCCGGCCTCGATCAGGAGCACGCGCCGCCCGGCCCGTCCCAGCCGATGGGCGAGAACGCAGCCTGCCGATCCCGCACCCACGATCACGTGGTCGTAGCTGGCGCGCAGTTGTTCGGGTGACGTCAGGGTACAAACGCCGCCGGCGGCCTTTGCGGGCGATGAAAGACCGGCAAGCGCGACGCCGCCGGCCATCGCCGCGCCGATCGCATCGCGGCGCTTCAGTCCGCCCCTGCTGTCACTGTCGTCAAGCGAGCGCGTCCGGATCATGCTGGCGGCTCGATCAGCGTGATCTTCGGAAAGTAGCTGCGATAGCGGGCTGCGTCGCGCGTGAGCAGCGGCAAATCCTCGACAGCCGCATGCGCGCCGATGAAGAAGTCAGGTAGAACGCCAGTTCGTGTGCCGCCTGCTGCGCGATATCGCTGAAAGGCCTTTCCGGCGAGGAACAAGGCAGATCGCGGCGTTGGCGCGATCTCGATCATCGCCTGGGCGAGCATCAAGTCGAGATCTTCTATCCGGGCGTAGCGGATGGATGTCTCGGCATAGACGATATCGTTGATGAGGATCGGGCCCGCCAAGGCGGCCTCTTCGAGGCGAGCCAATGACCAATCCGACCAAACGGGATCGTCGGTCACGAGATCGAGCAGGACGTTCGTGTCGACCAGAGTCACGTCAGTATTCGCCGCGTGTCATCGCCATGATCTCAGCCGTGCTCAGGCCTTTCCCGGCGTGCCCGCGCAGGCGCGCGAAGCGGTTCAGATGACCTTTCTTCTCGATCTTGACCAGAACGATGCGGCCATCCTGCGCGCGCTCGAAATCGATCACACTCCCGGGGCCGATGCCCAGCAGATCGCGAACCCGCTTCGGAATGGTGACCTGGCCTTTACTGGTAACGGTCGCGCTCATGGAAACCTCAGGTAAGGCGACATTCTTGATTGGTATTACCTAGCATGCGTCCGGCCAATTTTCGAGAGGGCGCCTGGAATTGCGGCTCGACTTCAGGACTTGATGAAATCGACGAAGGCGCGAAGCGGCGCCGGCAGATGGCGGCGGCCGGGATAGTAGAGGAAGGGTCCCGGGAAGCTCTGCCACCAGGGCATGAGCACCGGCTCCAGGGCGCCGTTGTCGAGATGCGGGCGCAGCCATTCCTCGAAGATGTGGACGATGCCGAGGCCTGCGACGGCGGCGCTGACCGCGAGGTCGGCCGCGGCGGCGAGGCGCACGACAAGCGGCCCGGTCGGATCGATCCGAACCACCTCGCCGTCGCGCTCGAACTCCCAGGGCGGCATCGCGCCGCTCGCGAACTGCCCGCGCAGGCAGGCATGTCCCAGCAGATCGCGCGGATGCACGGGCCGGCCGCGCGCCTCCAGATACTCGGGCGAGGCGGCCGTGGCGAAGCGCTGGACGCGCGGACCGATGGGGACCGCGATCATGTCCTGCTCGAGCCGTTCGTCGTAGCGGATCCCGGCATCGCAGCCCGCGGCCAGGACATCGACGAAGCTGTCCTCGACGATGATCTCCAGCCGGATGTCGGGATAGGTTTTCAGGAACGGCGCCACGATCGAGGGCAGCACCAGATGCGCGGCCACGCCGGGCACGTTGAGGCGCAGCGTGCCGATCGGCCGGTCGCGGAAGGCGTTCACGACGTCGAGCGCCGCCTCGACTTCGCCCAGCGCCGGCGTCAGCCGTTCGAGGAGGCGGGCGCCCGCTTCGGTCGGGGCGACGCTGCGCGTCGTGCGATTGAGAAGGCGCACCCCCAGCCCGGCCTCCAGCCGCCGCACGGCTTCGCTCAGGCTCGACGCCGACACGCCGCCCAGCCGCGCGGCCTCCCGGAAGCCGCCGGCCCGCGCCACCGCCGCGAAGGCAGAGAGATCGTTCAGGTCGTTTATCGCCATTGTTCAGTATTTCGCACAGGCTGTCGCGATTGCGCAGGATTATCGCTCACGGAGCCAAGGTCCATATATCGGCGGCCACCACAGGAGACTTTTCATGACCCGCGCCACCCCCTTCGACACCTTCCGTCTCGGCGACCGACCCGTGAAGCGCCTGGGCTATGGCGCGATGCAGCTCGCGGGGCCGGGCGTCTTCGGTCCGCCGCGGGATCGCGAGGGCGCGCTCGCCGTGCTGCGCGAGGCGGTGGCGCGCGGCGTCGATCACATCGACACCAGCGATTTCTACGGTCCCCACATCACCAACCAGCTCATCCGCGAGGCGCTCCATCCCTATCCCGACGGGCTGGTGATCGTGACCAAGGTCGGCGCCATACGCGGCGACGATGCCTCGTGGAACCCGGCGTTCACCCAGGCCGACCTCACGCGCGCGGTCCACGACAACCTGCGGAACCTCGGCGTCCCGGCGCTCGACGTCGTCAACCTGCGGGTCATCATGGGAAGCGACCACGGGCCGGCCGAAGGGTCGATCGAGGCGCCCTTCACGGCGCTGGCCGAATTGCAGAGCCAGGGGCTGATCCGCCATCTCGGCGTCAGCAACGCCACCCCGGCGCAGGTCGCCGAGGCGCGCGGCATCGCCCAGATCGTCTGCGTGCAGAACCACTACAACATCGCCCATCGCGCCGACGATGCCCTGATCGACGAGCTCGCGAGGCTGGGTATCGCCTACGTGCCCTTCTTCCCGCTGGGCGGCTTCACCCCGCTGCAGTCCTCGATCCTCTCCGAGGTCGCGGGCGAGCTGGGGGCGACGCCGATGCAGGTGGCGCTTGCCTGGCTGCTGCGGCGCGCGCCCAACATCCTGCTGATCCCGGGCACCTCCTCGGTTGCCCACCTGCATGAGAACCTGCGCGCGGCAGAACTCGAGCTCACGGACGAAGCGTTCGGGCGCCTGGACGCGATCGGCATGACGAAAGCGGGCTGAGGGATCGGCGGCTCGTCGCGGGTGCCCTAGTTGTTGTGGGTCGGGATGAGAATCCCGACTCGATATGGTGTCTAAGCACTTGATTCAATTGACTTCTTGACCGCGGGCGCCTGTGGACTCATCTTCCACGAATGCCTGTGGATAAAATTGATCGCGTGCTCGTCGGCGACTGCATCGAGCTGATGCAGAGCCTGCCCGAAGCGTCCGTCGACATGGTCTTCGCCGACCCGCCCTACAATCTCCAGCTGGGCGGCGAGCTGCTGCGGCCCGACCACAGCAAGGTCGACGCGGTCGACGACGACTGGGACAAGTTCGCCGATTTCGCCCGCTACGATCAGTTCACCAACGCCTGGCTGAAGGCGGCGCGGCGGGCCCTGAAGCCCGGCGGCACGCTGTGGGTGATCGGCAGCTATCACAACATCTTCCGCATCGGCACGGCGCTGCAGGATCAGGGCTTCTGGCTGCTGAACGACATCGTCTGGCGCAAGTCGAACCCGATGCCGAACTTCCGCGGCAAGCGCTTCACCAACGCGCACGAGACGCTGATCTGGGCGGCGCGCGACCGCGCCAACAAGAAGTACACCTTCAACTACGATTCGATGAAGGAGCTGAACGAGGGCACCCAGATGCGCTCCGACTGGCTGCTGCCGCTCTGCACCGGCGGCGAACGTCTGAAGGGCGACGACGGCAAGAAGGCCCATCCGACGCAGAAGCCGGAGGCGCTGCTGTTCCGCTGCATCATGTCGGCGTCCAATCCGGGCGACGTCATCCTCGATCCGTTCTTCGGCACCGGCACGACCGGCGCCGTCGCACGCCGCCTCGGCCGCCGCTTCATCGGCCTCGAGCGCGATCCCGACTATGCCGCCATCGCGCGCAAGCGCATCGCCGAGATCACGCCGCTGGCGCCTGAGGACGTGACGCCCAAGCCCAGCAAGCGGGCCGAGCCGCGCATCCCGTTCGGCGTGCTGATCGAGTCGGGCCTGCTGCAGCCCGGCGCCGTGCTGAGCGATCCCAGCGGCCAGTTGCACGCCCGCGTGCGCGCCGACGGCTCGCTGTCGGCCTCCAATGCGCGCGGCGATCATCGCGGCTCGATCCATCAGGTGGGAGCGGCGGTGCAGGGCGCCCCGGCCTGCAACGGCTGGACCTTCTGGCACGTCGACGTCGCCGGCGCCCGCCTGCCGATCGACCATCTCCGCCAGCAGGTCAGGGCCGGGCTCTAGGGGCTTCCCGTCTCAACTTGACCCATTTCCCTCATCCCGAGGAGCCGCGCCCCTCGAATACCTCGGGGTAAACTCCGCGCGGCGTCTCGAAGGAGGGGCAACAGACGCGGTGCTCGTTCCCACCCTTCGAGACGCTCACTGCGTTCGCCTCTCAGGGTGAAAGTCGGTGTTGGCAGGGGCGACTGATTCAATCCCGCCCGCAAGAGCCCCCACAGGCCGCCGAAAAAGTCGGAAGCCTCGCCAATAAACGAAACAAACGAAATAAACGAATCATTCGAAACGAGAGTCGCACCCCCGAATTCGGTATCATGGTACCGCTGACGGCCGCTAGCCCTTAACCGCGTGCTCGATGACCTTGCGCATGACCGTGGGCAAAGCGCGCTCGTCCAGCCGGTCGAGCGCCGACCAGCTCGTGCCCGGCGCCAGGGCGGCCAGCCGGCCGGTCGTGGCCATGGCGCGGCTGACGGTGAGTTCCAGATGGAAGTGCGTGAAGGTGTGCCGGACAAGACCGTCCATCACCACCCAGCGCGCCGGAACCGGGGCTTCGGCGAGCGCCGTCGCCGCGACGAACGGGCCCTCGCGCCAGGCGCTCGACGGGACTTCGTCCATGCCGCCCAGCAGTCCCTTCGTGGGCCGCTTGCGCAGCAGCACGGCGCCATCCTTGCGCAGCAGCACGAAGGCGAGGCCGCGGCGCGTCGGCTTCTCGGCCTTGGCCGCGCGGCGCGGCAGCTCCTCGGCGATGCCCTGCCGGCGGCCCTTGCAGCCCTGCATCAGCGGGCAGATGACGCAGCGCGGGTTGCGCGGGATGCAGACGGTGGCGCCGAGATCCATCATCGCCTGGGCGTAGTCGCCGGCGCGCTGCTGCGGCACCAGCCGGGCGGCGCGGACCTGGATGTCGGGTTTGGCGTCGGGCAGCGGCGTGTCGATGGCGTAGAGGCGGGCGATCACCCGCTCGACATTGCCGTCGACCGCCGAGGCGGGACGGTCGAAGGCGATGGCCTGGATGGCCGCCGCCGTGTACCGGCCGATGCCGGGCAGGGCGAGCAGGCCCGCTTCGTCCTCGGGAAAGCGGCCGCCATGGTCGTTGGCGACGGCCTGGGCACAGGCATGGAGGTTGCGCGCGCGGGCGTAGTAGCCGAGCCCCGCCCACGCCGAGAGCACCTCGTCGAGCGGTGCGGCGGCCAGGGCCTCGACGGTGGGCCAGCGTTCGACGAAGCGGCGGAAGTACTCGCCCACCGTGGCGACGGTGGTCTGCTGCAGCATGATCTCCGACAGCCAGACACGGTAAGGCGCCGTGCGTTCCCCCGGGGCTGCGCGCCAGGGGAGGGTGCGACGATGTCGATCATACCAGGCGAGCAGTCGGTCGGCGTGTGTCATGGTCAGTCGGTGGAGCGTGGCCTACCATACGGAGCGGAGTTTGAAAGGGTCCATGCGCGAAAACGGCTTCCGTGCGATCGGCGGTCTGGCCCAGAAGCTCACCTCGGGCATCGCCCGCGATGGAGCGAAGGGCGGCCGCAGCAATGCCCTGGTGCGGCTGAAGGCCGACTGGCCGGCGGTCGTGGGGCCGGATCTCGCGCGCACGACGCGGCCCGATGCGCTGCTGGCCGGGCGCGGGGCGCGGGCCGGCAAGGCCTTGCGGCTGAAGGTTTCCGGCGCCGCCGCCCTCGAGGTCCAGCACAGGAGCGGCCAGATCGTGGAACGGGTGAATGCCTATTTCGGGCACAGGGTGATCGACGACGTGCGGATCGTGCAGGGCGTCATCGCCGCGCCGCGACCCACCCCCCGGACGCCGCGGCCCGATCCGGTGATCGAGCAGGAGGTCGCCAGCCGGACCGCGTCGGTCCAGGATCCCGAGTTGCGCGCGGTGCTGACCCGGCTGGGGGCCCGCATCATTGCCGGGCGGCGGGGCTTTCTGCTGGGCGGCCTCGGCGCGCTGTGTCTCGGCGAGGAGAGGCGGGCGCAGGCCCAGTCGCCGGCCCGGTTCCTCGATGTGCAGCCCGGCGATCACGTTCTGGGCAATCCCGACGCCCCCAACGTGCTGATCGACTACGCCTCCTTCACCTGTCCGCACTGCGCCACCTTCAATGCCGCGGTCATGCCCGCCCTGAAGCGCGACTGGATCGAGACCGGCAAGCTGAAGCTGGTGCACCGCCACTATCCGTCGGATGCCCTCGCCACGCGCGCCAGCCTGCTGGCGGAGTGCGCCGGGCCCGAGAAGTTCTTTGCCGCGGTCGACACGCTGTTCCGGACGCAGGTCCAGTGGCTCACTGCTTCCGATCCGGCCGCGGAACTGATGACCGTGCTGGTCGGGCAGGGGGTGAGCGAGGCCGAGGCGGCGGCCTGCGTCGCCAACGACCGGCTTTTGGACAAAGTCATCGCCGACGTGCAGTCCGGTCAGGCGCTGGGCG
This sequence comes from Reyranella sp., assembly GCF_965249915.1. Taxonomy (GTDB): domain Bacteria; phylum Pseudomonadota; class Alphaproteobacteria; order Reyranellales; family Reyranellaceae; genus Reyranella. The sequence continues at coordinate 4,055,517 of NZ_OZ252257.1, read as the reverse complement.
TCAATTCCACCCCGACCCTGTTCATCAATGAGCAGGGATACGGCAATCCGGGTGGAATCGACGCCATCGTAGCGATTTTACGCCAGGTGGGCCGTTAACGTTTGACTCCCCACAGGCGGAATTCCCAAGATGTAGTGGAGAGGGCAGAGTAAAATGCGGAATATCTTGATCGTCGCCGGCGGAGTCGTGGCGGTGGCAGCGATTGCTGGCGCCGTCTATTTCGGCACCCGCGCGCCCGCGTCCGGGCCGCCGCCCGTCGCGGCGGCGTCGGCCCCCAGCAAGGCCGGTCTGGAGACCGTGCAGCCGGGCGATCACGTGCTGGGCGACCCCAATGCGCCGATCACGGTGATCGAGTATGCCTCGCTGACCTGCTCGCACTGTGCGCATTTCCACACGCAGGTCCTGCCCGAGATCAAGAAGAAGTGGATCGAAACCGGCAAGGTGAAGCTGGTCTATCGCGACTTCCCGCTCGACCAGATCGCGGCCAAGGCCGCCCAGATCGCCGAATGCGCCGGCAACGACAAGTATTTCGGCGTGCTCGACATCATCTTCCGCGGCCAGCCGCAATGGGCGACGGCGGCCGATCCGCTGGCCGAGCTCGCCAAGCCGCTGCGCATCGCCGGCATGGGCGAGAACGAGATCAAGGCCTGCCTCGCCAACGAGGCGATGAGCAACGCCGTGATCAAGGACTATCAGGGCGGCGAGGCGATGGGCGTCAACTCGACGCCGACCCTGTTCATCAACGGCCAGCTCTATCGTGGGGCGCGCTCGGTCGAGGAACTCGACGGCGTGTTCGGCAAGCTCGCCAAGTAGGCACTCCAAGCACGTAACAAGACAGGCGTGGTGTAAATGGTCCAGTTCGACAAGCTCCGGCTCTCCGGGTTCAAGTCCTTCGTCGATCCGACGGAGCTTACGATCGAGCCCGGCATGACCGGGATCGTCGGGCCCAATGGCTGCGGCAAGTCGAACCTGGTCGAGGCGCTGAAGTGGGTGATGGGCGAGACCTCCGCCAAGCAGATGCGCGGGTCTGAGATGGAGGACGTCATCTTCGCCGGCTCCGGCCAGCGGCCGGCGCGCAACATCGCCGAGGTGATGCTGTCGCTGGACAACAAGACCCGCACCGCGCCGGCGATGGTGAACGATACCGACCAGCTCGACGTCGTGCGCCGCATCGAGCGCGGCCACGGCTCGGCCTATTCGGTGAACGGCCGCGAGATCCGGGCGCGCGACGTGCAGACGCTGTTTGCCGACGCCGCCACCGGCTCGCGCTCGACCGCGCTGGTCAGTCAGGGCCGTATCGGCACGCTGATCAACGCCAAGCCGGTCGATCGCCGCGGCGTCATCGACGAGGCGGCCGGCATCACCGGCCTCTATGCCCGTCGCCACGAGGCCGAACTGCGCCTGCGCGCCGCCGAACAGAACCTCGCGCGCGTGCAGGACGTGCTGGTCGCCCTGGAAGAGCAGCACAAGGGGTTGAAGCGTCAGGCCCGCCAGGCCAGCCGTTACCGCAACCTGTCGGATCATATCCGCCGTGCCGAGGCTTCCGTGCTGGCGCTCAAGCTGGCCAATGCCGAGCGTGACCTTGCGAATTCGAGCGAGCGGCTGAAGGAAGCGGAGGCCCAGGTCTCCGACCTCACGCGGCTGGTCGGCCTCGCCACCACGGCGCAGGCTGAAGCCGCAACCTCGCTGCCGCCGCTGCGCAACGAGGAGGCCGCCGCGGCCGCCGCGCTCCAGCGCCTGCGCGTGGCGCACGATGCGCTGACCGCCGAGGCCGGGCGAGTCGCGGCCGCCCAGCTCGAGGCCGAGCGGCGTCTTCAGCAGACGGAGCAGGATCTCGCGCGCGAGCGCGGACGCAAGGGCGACGCCGAGACCGCGATCGGCGATCTCGACAGCCAGCGCCTCCGCCTCGAGGAAGAGCGCGTGGGCGAGGACGAGCGCGCCGAAGCCGCTCAGGAGGCCCGCGACGCCGCGCGTACCGAAACCAACTCGGCCGAGGCCGCGCTCGATCGCCTGACCCGTCAGATCGCCGACGACGAGGCCCTGCGCCAGAGCGTCTCGCGCGAGATCGCCGAGCTGCAGGACCGGCTGCGCCGCCTGTCGTCGCGCCGTGACGAAGTCACCGCCCAGCAGCGTCAGCTCGAGACCGAACTGTCGAACCTGCCGGCGCTGCCGGAGGTCGAGGCCGAACTCGAAGCCGCCCGCACCGCGCTCGAGGAAGCGCGCCTCGGTGGTCAGGAGTCGATCGAGGCGGCGCGCGAGGCCGAGCGCTACGAATCCGACGCCGCGCGTCTGGCCGTTGCCAAGGCGGAGGCCGAGCGCCTCGACATGGAGCGTGCCCGCGCGGCCGAGCGGCAGGCGGCAGAAGCCAGCCACGCCGTCGCGATCGAGACCCTGCAGAAGACCAATGCCCGCCTGACCAAGCTGCGGGCCGAGGAAGCGGGCGTCGCCGCCGCGCTGAAGTCGGCCGCCAATTCGCTGTGGCCGCCGCTGCTCGACGCCCTCTCCGTCGAGCCCGGCTACGAGAAGGCGCTGGGCGCGGCCTTCGGCGACGAACTCGAAGCCTCGTCGGATCGCGGCGCGCCGGTGCACTGGCTGCCGCTCGAGGCGATGACCGAAACGCCGGCCCTTCCCGAAGGGGCGACGCCGCTCGGGGCGCATGTCGGCGCGCTTCCCGAGCTGGCCCGCCGTCTGGCCTTCATCGGCGTCGTGGCCAACGACGAGACCGGCGCTGCGCTGCAGGCTGCCCTGAAGCCCGGCCAGCAGCTCGTCACCCGCGAGGGCGCGGTCTGGCGCTGGGACGGCTACACGATGCGGGCCGGCGCGCCGTCGAGCGCGGCGGTGCGGCTGAGCCAGCGCAACCGGCTGGCCGATATCCGTCATCAGATCGATGGCGTCGTGGCAGAGCAGGAGATCGAGCAGGCGCGTGTCGATGCCGAGAAGACCTGGCTCGCCGCGGCGCGCGAAGCCGAGAAGATTTGCGTCGAACTGGCCCGCACCCACGAGCGCAGCGTCGCCGACGCCGCGCGCCGCAAGGCGCAGGATGCCGGTGAGGCGACCCGTGCCGCCGAGCGTGCCGCCCAGGCCGCCATCGGCACCGCCGAGCGCCTGGCCACCCAGGCGCGCGACCGCCACGTCGAGGTCGCCCGTCGCACCGACCAGCTCCGCACCCGCCTCGCCGGCATCGAGACGACCGTCGCCGAAGTGCTGGGCGACATCGCAGACATCGAGATGCGCCGCACCTTCCGCGAGGCGCGCCTGTCGTCGATTTCCGACACCCAGGCCGACCGGGCGGAAGCCGGCGCGCTGCGCGTGCGCATCGCCGAATTGCGGGCCGCGCTGGTCGAGGCCGAGAGCCAGTGCGACCGCCTCGCGCGCGAATCGAAGATGCGGGTCGAGCGCCTGGCGCAGATCGCGCAGGAGCATCACGGCTGGAGCAAGCGCCTGAGCGAGGCCGACGGCCAGATCCTCGAACTCGACGCACGGCGCGAGCAGACCGCCGAGGCAATCGCCGAACTGGCGGCCAAGCCGTTCGAGATCGAGGAGAAGCGCTTCGTCCTCGCAGAGGAGATCGAGAAGGCCGAGTTCAACCGCCAGGAAGCCGCCGACCGGCTGGCGATCGGCGAGACGCGTCAGTCGGAGTCCGACAAGGCGCTGAGGCAGGCCGAGACCGAGATGGCCCAGGCGCGCGAGACCTGGGTCCGCCGCGAAGGCCAGGTCGAGCAGGCGACGAAGGATCGCGAGACCGTGGTCGAGCGCATTCTCGAGCGGCTGCGCTGCGAGCCCGACGGCGTTCTCGCCCTGGCCGAGGTCCAGTCGATCGAGGAGCTGCCGGAACTCGACAAGGCCGAGCACAAGCTCGAGCGTCTGGTGCACGAGCGCGAGACGATGGGCGCCGTGAACCTGCGGGCCGAGGAAGAGGCCAACGAACTCGAGCAGCAGCTCACCGCCATGACGGCCGAGCGCGACGACCTGGTCGCTGCCATCGGCCGCCTGCGCCAGGGCATCCAGAGCCTCAACCGCGAAGGCCGCGAACGCTTCCTCGCCGCCTTCGAGCAGGTCAGCGGCCACTTCCAGCAGCTCTTCACCAAGCTGTTCGGCGGCGGCAAGGCCGAGCTGCGGCTCACCGAGTCGGAGGACCCGCTGGAGGCCGGCCTGGAAATTCATGCCAGCCCGCCGGGCAAGAAGCTCCAGGTCATGTCGCTGCTCTCGGGCGGCGAGCAGGCCCTGACGGCGCTGTCGCTGCTGTTCGCGGTGTTCATGACCAACCCGGCGCCGATCTGCGTGCTGGACGAGGTGGACGCGCCGCTGGACGACCTCAACGTGGAACGCTTCTGCGGCCTGGTGAACGACATCGCCGGCCGCACCGACACGCGCTTCCTGATCATCACCCACCATCGCGTCACCATGGCGCGCATGGATCGGCTCTACGGCGTGACCATGGCCGAGCGGGGCGTTTCCCAGCTCGTCTCGGTCAACCTGCAGGAGGCCGACCGCATGGTGGCCTAGGCCCTAACGACGGCGTCAGCCTAAACAAGCAAGACTATCTTCCTCTCAAATAAACTGGGCGCCGGCTGGCCTGACGGCGCCCTTTTCTTTGCCGCCCTTCTCACGGCGGGGGTGGACCTGTAGTGTCCCGGCCATGCCCGATTCGCTCAGCTCCAACGTTACCGATGTCATCGAACTGACGCGCACGCTCGTGCGCTGCGAAAGCGTCACGCCGCGCGAGGCCGGCGCCCTGCAGCTGCTGGAACAGACGCTGGCGCCGATGGGCTTCACATGCGAGCGCATGGATTTCACCGAGGCCGGCACCGACGACGTCGCCAACCTCTATGCCCGCATCGGCACCGGCGGGAAGCATTTCTGCTTCGCCGGCCATTCCGACGTGGTGCCGGTGGGCGATCTCTCCTCATGGACGATCGGTCCGTTCGCGGCCGAACTGTCCGGCGGCTACCTGTTCGGCCGCGGCGCCGCCGACATGAAGGGCGCGATCGCCGCCTTCACCGACGCCGCGTCGCGATTCCTCAGCCGTCGCGGCCGTGATTTCGGCGGCTCGATCAGCCTGCTGATCACCGGCGACGAAGAGGGGCCGGCGGTCAACGGGACGGTCAAGATGCTGCAGCGTCTGGCCGCGCGCGGCGAGACGATCGATGCCTGCGTCGTCGGCGAACCGACGAGTTCGAAGCGCTTCGGCGACATGATGAAGATCGGCCGGCGCGGCAGCATGACCGTCGACCTGGTCGTGCGCGGCGTGCAGGGCCACGTGGCCTACCCCGAGCGGCTCGACAATGCGGTCCATCGCCTGTCGGCGATCATCGAGGCGCTGGTGCGGGAGCCGATCGACAAGGGCAGCACGCATTTCGGGCCGACCTCGCTGCAGTTCACGACCGTCGATGTCGGCAATCCGGCGACCAACATCGCGCCGGGCGTCGCCAAGGCGCGCTTCAACACGCGGTTCAACGATCTGTGGACCTCGCAGACACTGCTGGCCCACCTCAAGGAGCGCATCGAGCGCGCCAACGAGGCGCTGGGCGGCAATGGGACCGTCGACTACAGCGTCCAGGTCTCGGGCGAGTCGTTCTACACGCCGCCCGGGCCGCTCAGCGACCTCGTCGCCGGCGCGGTCCGCGACGTGGCGGGCGTCGAGACCGAACTGTCGACCACGGGCGGCACGTCCGACGCGCGCTTCATCCGCAGCTACTGCCCGGTCCTCGAATTCGGACTGGTCGGCGAGAGCATGCACAAGGTCGACGAGAAGAGTGCGGTCGCCGACCTGAAGCTGCTGGCCCGCGTCTACGAAACGGTACTCGACCGTTACTTCGCGCCCTGAGACGCGCGTGATCAGCACTGGTGAAATCGCCCGCGGCATGCAGGGCGCGCTCGCACTCCTGAAGCGCGACCCGGCGGCGCCGTCCTACTTCGACAATACGCTGGAAGCCTGCATCCGTTCGTTCCAGGTGATGATCCTGGTCGCGCCGCTGCACGTCACGCTCATGCTGCTCCGGTACGCGAGCGTCACGTCGACCGCCGACGATCTCGAGATCGTGCTGGTCGAGGCGCTGCGCTACGTCGTCGACTGGTTGCTGTTCCCGGTGCTGTTCTACGAGATCGCGCGGCGGCGCAACTGGCTGGGCAACTACCCACGCTACGTTTCCGCGCTGAACTGGGTCAACCTGCCGGCAATGATCGTGGCGGTGATCGGCGTGGTGCTGGCCAGCCTGATGCCGCCGCTGCCGGCCGAACTCATCCGGATCGGTCTGCAGGCTCTCTTCTTCTACTGGTTCCTGGTGACGACGCGGATGATGCTCGGCGTGGGCTGGCCGGTGGCGTCGCTCCTGCTGATCGTCAACTGGATCCCCTCGCTCTTCATCTCACTGATCGTCGACCGCTTCCTCGGCATCGCTGTCGCGGTCGGCGCCTAGCTCGTAGCGCACTTCCATCAGGCAGAGGCCGTGCGGCGGCGCCGTCGGGCCGGCACGGGCGCGATCGCGGGCGGCGAGGGCTGCTTCGACGTCGCCGCGGCTCCACTGGCCGCGTCCGACGAGATGCAGCGTGCCCACCAGGATGCGCACCTGGTTGTGCAGGAAGGAGCGCGAGCCCACATCGACATGGATCTCCTCGCCGTGGCGCGTGACCTCGAGCAGGTCGAGCGTCTTCAGCGCCGAGGGCGACTGGCAGGAGGTCGAGCGGAAGCTGTTGAAGTCGTGTCGTCCGACCAGCACCGTGGCCGCATCCGCCATCCGCGCGACGTCGAGCGCGCCCGGCACGTGCCAGAGCTGGCCGCGATCGAGCGCCGGCGGCGCGCGGCGGTTGATGATGCGATAGCGGTAGCGCCGCCACGTCGCGGAGAAGCGGGCATGGAAGCCGGACGGGGCGAGTTCCGCGACCAGGACGGAAACCGGCTGCGGCTTCAGGTGAAAGTTGATCGCCGAGCGGATGGTTTCGACCGGCCGCTCGCTCGACAGATCGAGATGCACGACCTGGCCGCGCGCATGCACGCCGGTGTCGGTGCGGCCGGCCGCCTGGACCGGCGGGCGCTCGCCGGTGAAGGCGAACACCGCCTCTTCGAGCGCGGCCTGGACGGACGGTCCGTTCGGCTGGCGCTGCCATCCGACGAACGGCGCGCCGTCATATTCGATCGTGAGCTTGTAGCGCGGCACGGCGTCAGGTCGGCTGCGGTATCGTCAAGACAGCAGGAGGGCTCAGCACCGTGCCGGCGTCGAGTGCGAAGCCACGCAGGAAGGCATCGGCCGACTGCGCCGACTTGCCGGGCCGCTGCAGCTTCAGGAGCTTCAATCCGCCGACGCCGCAGGTCACGACCGGAAAGCCGTCGCGGGCGATGGTCACGCTGCCGGGCGCTCCACCGGCCAGGGTGAGCGCGGCCGCCAGAACCTTGATGCGCTCGACCCCGCCCGCCTTGGGCGCCTCGAACCACGTGCCGGGCCAGGGATGGAAGGCACGCACCTTGCGCTCGAGCTCGGCGGCCGGCCGGCGCCAGTCGAGCACGCCTTCCTCCTTGCCGAGCTTGTGGGCGTAGGTGACGCCCTCCACCGGTTGGGCGACCGGCTCGATGCTCCGCCGCAGCAGCCCGTCGAGGGTCGACACGATCAGGCGGCCGCCGAGATCGGCCAGCCGGTCATGCACGCTCTCGGCGGTATCGGCCGCTGAGATGGGCGTGCCTTCGGCCAGCAGCATCGGCCCGGTATCGAGGCCTTCGTCCATGCGCATGATGGTGACCCCGGTCTCGGCATCGCCGGCCAGGATGGCGCGATGGATGGGCGCGGCGCCGCGCCAGCGCGGCAGCAGGGAGCCATGGATGTTGATGCAACCCAGCACCGGCGCGTCGAGGAAGCTCTTGGGCAGGATATGGCCATAGGACACGACCACGGCGGCATCGAGATCGAGCGCCTTGAAGGCCTGGGCCTCCTCCTCGCTCTTCAGGGTGCGCGGCGTGCGGACCGGCAGGCCGAGTTTGTCGGCGAGCTCGTGCACGGGCGTCTTGCGCTCCTGCTGGCCGCGACCTGCGGGCTTGGGGGCTCTCGTATAGACGCAGGCGACGTCGTGACCGGCTTCGACCAGCGCGGCCAGCGCCGGCACGGCGAAGGCGGAAGTGCCCAGGAACGCAATCTTCATCGCCGCACCTTATAGGCAGCCGCGCGACGGTGAGCTAGGTATGCCGCCGCAATGGAGTCCAGTACCCCCTCGACCGGCAAGGGTCCGCTCGCCAACCTCGCCGCCCGCCGCGCTGCGGGCGAGATCCACGCCGATCCCGTGCAGGAAAAGATCGTTCTGCGATTGCAGGCGATCCACGACCAGCTGGGCGCGCTGGCGGCGGCACAGCCGGTCAAGACAGGCTTCCTCGCCCGCCTAGGCTTCGGTCATGCGCCGAAACCGCCGGAAGGACCGCACGGACTCTATATCTGGGGCTCGGTCGGTCGCGGCAAGTCCATGCTGATGGACCTGTTCTTTGCCGATGCCCCCGTGGCGAAGAAGCGGCGCGTGCACTTCCACGAATTCATGCTGGAAGTGCAGGCCCGGCTGCATCGCCGGCGCGAGGAGCTGGCGGCCAAGGGCGCGCCGCCCGAATCCGACACGATCGTGCCGATCGCGCGGGAGATCGCGGCCGAGACGCGACTTCTCTGCTTCGACGAGTTCCAGGTGACCAACATCGCCGACGCGATGATCCTCGGCCGCCTGTTCGAGACGCTGTTCGAGGAGGGGATCACGGTGATCGCCACTTCCAACCGCGCGCCCGACGATCTCTACAAGAACGGCCTGCAGCGCGACCGCTTCCTGCCCTTCATCGAACTGGTCAAGCAGCGTCTCGAGGTTCTCGAACTGGGCGGTGCCCAGGACTACCGGATGGGCCGGCTGCGCGAACTCGACCTCTACCTGACCCCGCTCGGGAGCTGGGCGACCAAGAAGCTCGACGAGGCGTTTCGCGCGCTGAGCAACGGTGCCGACGGCGAGCCGCGCGTGCTGCGCACGCAGGGACGCGATGTCGAGGTGCCGCGCGCGGCGCCCGGCGTCGCGATGGCGCATTTCATGGACTGGTGCGCCAAGCCAATGGGCGCGGCCGACTTCCTGTGCATCGCCGACAGTTTCCACACCGTCATCGTGGCGGAGATTCCCAAGATGGGGCCGGACAGCCAGGACAAGGCCGTTCGCTTCGTGACGATGATCGACACCTTCTACGAGAAGAAGGTGAAGTTCATCTGTTCGGCGGCGGCAAATCCGGGGAGCCTCTACCCTGAAGGCGACGGTTCGTTCGAGTTCCAGCGCACCGTGTCGAGGCTCATGGAAATGCAGAGCCCCGAGTATCTGAACCTGGAGCACATCGCCTAATCGTGATTGTGGGCCGGCCCGGCCGCAGCATAGGCTCTGCGGCGTTTTTTAGAGACTTACCGGGAGGCAGGACATGGACGGCGATCGCATGATTACCCTGAACGAAGGCGGCGTGTCGCGGCGCGGAGCCATCAAGGCCACGGCGACCGGCGCGGCGCTCGGCGCCACCTTCGCGCTGTCGGTTCAGCCGATCCAGGCACAGACCATGATCACCACGCCGGCCGACGGGCTGACCGCGGGCGTCGTCAAGGTGAAGACCAAGGACGGCAAGGAGATGGAGGCCTACCGCGCCATGCCGGCGTCGGGCCAGGGCTTCGGCACCATTCTGGTCGTGCAGGAGATCTTCGGCGTGCACGCGCACATCGCCGATCTCTGCCGCCGCTTCGCCAAGGCCGGCTACTACGCCATCGCGCCCGAACTCTATTTCCGCCAGGGCGACGCCAAGGCCGTCAGCGACATGCAGGCGCTGCTGCGCGAGATCGTCTCGAAGGTGCCGGACGAGCAGGTCATGGGCGACCTCGACGCGACCGTCGCCTTCGCCAAGGGCGAGGGCAAGGCCGACACCGCCAAGCTCGGCATCACCGGCTTCTGCTGGGGCGGCCGCATCGTCTGGCTGTATGCGGCCCAGAACGCGGCGCTCAAGGCGGGCGTGGCGTGGTATGGCCGCGTCGTCGGCGACGCGACGCCGCTGACGCCCAAGCATCCGATCGACATCGCCAAGGATCTCAAGGCGCCGGTGCTGGGCCTCTACGGCGGCGCCGACACCGGCATTCCCAATGACAGCGTCGACAAGATGCGCGCGGCCCTGAAGGCCGGCAGCCCCGCCGCCCAGAAGTCGCAGATCGACACCTATCCGGACACGCCGCACGGCTTCAACGCCGACTACCGCCCGTCCTTCCGCAAGGAGCAGGCGGAGGATGCGTGGAAGAAGGCGCTTGCCTGGTTCAAAGCCAACGGTGTCTGATCGGCTCATGGCCGAGACGATAAATCTCGAGACCCGGTCGGGCCTCGCATTCACCACGGATGCGGAGGGCCCGGTCGGCGGACCGCTGGTGCTGATGCTGCACGGGTTTCCCGAATCGCGGCATAGCTGGCGGGCCGCCCTTCCGGTGCTGGCGGCGCACGGCTATCGCGCCGTCGCGCCGGACCAGCGCGGCTACTCGGCCGGTGCGCGGCCCGATCCGGCGGATCTTTCGAACTATGCCTTCGAGCGGCTGATCCAAGATGCGATCGAGATCGCGGCGGCCGCCGGCTACGAGGGCAGGCGCTTCCATCTGGTCGGTCACGATTGGGGCGGGCAGGTCTCATGGGGCGTCGCCGGCGCCCATCCCGATCGCCTCGCGTCGCTCACGATCCTGTCGCGGCCCCACCCGCAGTCGTTCCGGCAGGCGCTCTTGAACGAAAGCGGCGACCAGAAGCATCGCTCGCGCCACCATCGCGCCTTCCTCGAACCGGAGACCGGCAAGCTCCTGCTGGCCGACGATGCCAAGCGCCTGCGCGACGGGCTGTTCGGCCAGGGCGTGCCGTCCGAGGCGCTCGAAGATCATCTCTCCGTGCTGGGCACGCCCGAGGCGCTCGAGGCGGCGCTCGCCTGGTATCGCTCCAACAAGGGGCTGGCCGCTGATATCGGGACCATCGCCGTGCCGACGCTTTATGTCTGGGGCGATGCCGATGCGACGGTCGGACCCGACGCGGCCTACGGCACGGCAGAGTTCGTGAAGCCCTCCTTCGCGATGGAGGTGCTGCCCGGCGTCGGCCATTTCGTGATGGACCAGGCGCCGGCCAAAACGACCGACGTCCTGCTGGCGCACCTGGCGAAACACCCCGTCTGAACCCGTCTGTCTTGCTGCCCCGGGCGAATCGCGCTACCACGCGGCGCCTTTAAGAACGGGAGTTTTTCGCATGGCTCGCAAGAAGATCGCGCTGATCGGCGCCGGACAGATTGGCGGCACGCTCGCGCTGCTCGCCGGCCAAAAGGAACTGGGCGACATCGTCCTGTTCGACATTCCCGCCGCCGAGGGCACTGCCAAGGGCAAGGCCCTCGACATCGCCCAGCTCAGCCCGGTCGAGGGCTTCGACGCCAAGTACAGCGGCTCCTCGGATTACAAGGACATCGAGGGCGCGGACGTCGTGATCGTCACCGCCGGCGTGCCGCGCAAGCCCGGCATGACCCGCGACGACCTGGTCGGCATCAACGCCAAGGTCATCGATTCGGTCGGCAAGGGCATCAAGCAGCATGCGCCGAACGCCTTCGTCATCGTCATCACCAACCCGCTCGACGCCATGGTCGGCCTGATGCAGGAAGTCACCGGCTTCGCGCCGGAGAAGGTCGTCGGCATGGCCGGCGTGCTCGACAGCGCCCGCTTCCGCCTGTTCCTCGCCGAGGAGTTCAACGTCTCGGTCGAAGACGTCACGGCCTTCGTGCTGGGCGGCCACGGCGACACGATGGTGCCGCTGCTGCGCTATTCGACGGTCGGCGGCATTTCGCTGCACGATCTGGTCGACATGGGCTGGACCACCAAGGAGCGCCTCGAGCAGATCGTCCAGCGCACCCGTGACGGCGGCGCCGAGATCGTGGCCCACCTCAAGACCGGCTCGGCCTTCTACGCCCCGGCCGCTTCGGCCATCGCGATGGCCGAGTCCTACCTCCGCGACAAGAAGCGCGTGATTCCCTGCGCCGCCAAGCTGAATGGCGAGTACGGCGTGAAGGGCCTCTACATCGGCGTTCCCGTCGTGATCGGCTCCAAGGGTGTCGAGCGCATCGTCGAAGTCGAGTTCAACGCCGAGGAAAAGGCGATGTTCGACAAGTCGGTGGCTGCCGTGCAGTCGCTGATCGACGCCACCAACAAGATCGTTGGCCGTTAAGAAAGTAGGGTTTTTCGACTTTAGTCGACCGACCCCAAACGTTCATCAGTCCATCGTTGCCAAGGGCCTGCGGCGCTCATAAAGTGCCGCATCCCTTGGTCAGTTGCGTATGAAAACTGAGAGTCGGCGTCTCGTACGCGCTCCCAAACGATAGGACACCATGAATATCCACGAGTATCAGGCCAAGGCGCTTCTGGCCAAATTCGCGATCCCTCTTCTGAAGGGTGGTGTTGCCTACACCAAAGACGAGGCGATGGATGTCGCGCGCAAGCTGGGCAGCCCCGTCACGGTCGTGAAGGCCCAGATCCATGCCGGCGGACGCGGCAAGGGTCACTTCAAGAACGATCCGAGCGGCAAGGGCGGTGTCCGCATCTCGAAGTCGGTCGACGACGTCGGTGCGCAGGCGGCCGCGATGCTGGGCCAGGATCTCGTGACCAAGCAGACCGGCCCGACCGGCCGGACCGTGCAGCGGCTCTATATCGAGGACGGCTGCGACATCAAACGCGAGCTGTACCTTTCGATGCTGGTGGACCGGGCCGTCGGCCGCATCTCCGTCGTCGCCTCGACCGAAGGCGGCATGGACATCGAGACCGTGGCGCACGAGACGCCTGAGAAGATCATCGCGCAGGCGATCGACCCGGCCGCCGGCTATCAGCCCTATCAGGGCCGCAAGATCGCGTTCGCGCTGGGCCTCACCGGCAAGCAGGTCGGCGCCTTCACGACCCTGCTCGGCAATCTCTATCGCGCCTATGTCGACCTCGACGCCTCGCTGATCGAGATCAACCCGCTGGTCGTCACCGGCGCCGGCGACATCGTGGCCCTCGATGCCAAGATGAACTTCGACGACAACGCCCTCTACCGCCACAAGGACATCGAGGAGCTGCGCGACGTCGACGAGGAGGACCCGGCCGAGACCGAGGCCGCCAAGTACGCGCTGAACTACGTGAAGCTCGACGGCCAGATCGGCTGCATGGTGAACGGCGCGGGCCTCGCGATGGCCACCATGGACATCATCAAGCTCTACGGATCGGAGCCCGCCAACTTCCTCGACGTCGGCGGCGGCGCCACCAAGGAGCGCGTGACGGCGGCGTTCAAGATCATCCTCAAGGATCCCAACGTCGAGGGCATCCTGGTCAACATCTTCGGCGGCATCATGCGCTGCGACGTGATCGCCGAAGGCGTCGTCGCCGCGGCGCGCGAGGTCAACCTGCACGTGCCGCTGGTCGTCCGGCTGGAAGGCACGAACGTCGACCTCGGCAAGAAGATCCTCAAGGAATCGGGCCTCAAGATCACTTCGGCGGAGAACCTCGCGGACGCCGCGGAGAAGATCGTCAAGGCCGTCAAGGAGAACAACTGATGGCCGTCCTGGTCGACAAGAATACCAAGGTCATCTGCCAGGGCATCACCGGCTCGCAGGGCACCTTCCACTCCGAGCAGGCGATCGCCTACGGCACCAAGATGGTCGGCGGCGTGACGCCCGGTAAGGGCGGCACCAAGCATCTCGACCTGCCGGTGTTCGACACCGTCGCGGAGGCGGTCGCCAAGACCGGCTGCAACGCCACGGTGATCTATGTTCCGCCGCCGTTCGCCGCCGACTCGATCCTCGAGGCGATCGACGCCGAGATCCCGCTGGTCGTCTGCATCACCGAAGGCATCCCGGTGAACGACATGGTCAAGGTGAAGCGCGCGCTCACGGCGTCCAAGTCGAGGCTGATCGGCCCGAACTGCCCGGGCGTCATCACGCCGGGCGAGTGCAAGATCGGCATCATGCCGGGTCACATCCACAAGCGCGGCAAGATCGGCATCGTCTCGCGGTCGGGCACGCTGACCTACGAGGCGGTGGCGCAGACCACGGCGGTTGGCCTCGGCCAGACGACCTGCATCGGCATCGGCGGCGATCCGGTGAACGGCACCAATTTCATCGAGTGCCTCGACATGTTCCTGCGCGATCCCGAAACCGAGGGCATCGTGATGATCGGCGAGATCGGCGGCGACGCCGAGGTCAAGGGTGCGGAATTCCTCAAGGCGTCGGGAACGAAGAAGCCGGTCGTCGGTTTCATCGCCGGTCGCACCGCGCCTCCGGGCCGCCGCATGGGCCATGCCGGCGCGGTGATCTCGGGCGGCAACGACACCGCCGAGTTCAAGGTCGACGCCATGCGCGCGGCTGGCATCAGGGTCGCGGATTCGCCCGCGGCGCTGGGCCAGGAAATGCTTAAGGCCATGCAGGGCTGACCAGCCGGATCGCCGCCCAGCCTCTGCCAGGCGGCCAGCAAATACAGGCCAAGGAGTATCGGGCCATGAGAGCAGAACAGACATCGTTCCTGTTCGGCGCAAACGCGCCATTCATCGAGGAGCTGTACGCGCGCTACCTCGCGGATCCTGCGTCGGTCGACGGCGAGTGGCAGACCTTCTTCGGCGCCCTGGCCGAGCAGGCGGGCGACGTGCTCGCGGAGGTGCGTGGTGCCTCCTGGGCGCCCAATGGCGCGCGGGTGATCGGTGCGGTCGATCCCGATGCCGTCCCGGCGCCGGCCAATCGCAACGTGAAGGGCGGCAAGGCCGCCAACGGCGCGACGGCTGCCGCTCCCGCGATCGCCGGCAAGACCGAGGAAGAGATCCGCAGCGCCGCGCAGGACACGGCGCGCGCGCTGATGCTGATCCGTGCCTACCGCATCCGCGGCCATCTCGCGGCCGATCTCGATCCGCTGGGCCTGGTCCGCCAGGCGCCGCACCGCGAACTCGATCCCGCGAGCTACGGCTTCACCGAGGCCGACTGGGACCGTCCGATCCTGATCTTCGGCTCGCTGGCGCTGGGCGAAGCCGCGACGCTGCGCCAGATCATGGAACGCCTGCGCAAGACCTATTGCGGCAAGATCGGCGTCGAGTTCATGCACATCTCCGATCCCGACCAGAAGGCGTGGATCCAGGAGCGCATCGAGCATATCGAGAACCACACCGAGTTCACGGTCACCGGCCGCAAGATGATCCTCGAGCGGGTCGGCGAGGCCGAGGGTCTCGAGCGTTACCTGCACGTGAAGTTCGTCGGCACCAAGCGCTTCGGCCTCGATGGCGGCGAATCGCTGATCCCCGGCATCGAGCAGATCCTGAAGCGCGGCGGCCAGCTCGGCGTGAAGGAAGTGATGCTGGGCATGCCGCATCGCGGCCGCCTCAACACCCTCGTGCACGTCATGCACAAGAGCTACACGGCGCTGTTCTCCGAATTCCAGGGCCGCTCCTCGCAGCCCGAGGAAATGCGCGGCTCGGGCGACGTGAAGTATCACCTCGGCGCCTCGGCCGATCGCGAGTTCGACGGCAACGTGATCCATCTCTCGCTGTCGCCCAACCCCTCGCATCTCGAGGCGGTGAACCCGGTCGTGCTGGGCAAGGCGCGCGCCAAGGAAGACCAGCGCGGCGACACCGAGCGCAGCCAGGTCATGTGCATCCTGATGCACGGCGACGCGGCCTTCGCGGGCCAGGGGCTGGTGGCGGAAGGTCTCGACCTCTCCGATCTCGCGGGCTACCGCATCGGCGGCACCATCCATTTCATCGTGAACAACCAGATCGGCTTCACGACCCTGCCGACCGAATCGCGCTCCGGCCCCTATTGCACGGAAGTCGCCAAGATCGTGCAGGCGCCGATCCTGCACGTGAACGGCGACGATCCCGAGGCCGTGGTCCACGTCGCGCGCATCGCGACGGAGTTCCGCCAGCACTTCAAGCGCGACATCGTCATCGACATGTTCTGCTACCGCCGGCACGGTCACAACGAGGGTGACGAGCCGATGTTCACCCAGCCGCTGATGTACCAGAAGATCGGCGCGCACCGTTCGGTGAAGGAAGTCTACGCCGCGGCCCTCGAGGCCGAGGGCGTGGTGACGGCCGAGGAAGTCGCCGCCATGGATGCGGCGCTGCGCGAGAAGCTCGACAAGGCGCTCGAGGCGGCGACCAACTACAAGCCGAACAAGGCCGACTGGCTCGAGGGCAAGTGGGCGGGCTTCACGGTCGCGCCGGGCGAGGAGGACCGCAAGGGCGTCACCGCCGTCGAAATCGACCGGCTGAAGTCGGTCGGGCAGGCAATCTCCGAGGCGCCGAAGAACTTCGAGCTCAACCGCAAGATCGTGCGCCAGCTCCAGGAGAAGCGGAAGACGATCGACACCGGCGAGAACATCGACTGGGCGACCGGCGAGGCTCTGGCCTTCGGCACGCTCCTGGCGGAAGGCACGCCGGTCCGTCTCAGCGGCCAGGATTCCGGCCGCGGCACCTTCTCCCAGCGCCACTCGGTGCTGGTCGACCAGGCGAGCGAGGCCAAGTACATCCCGCTCAACCACGTGGCCGAGGGCCAGGCCCGTTTCGAAGTGATCGACAGCCCGCTGAACGAGGCGGGCGTGCTGGGCTTCGAATACGGCTATTCGCTGGCCGAGCCGAACGCCCTGGTGCTGTGGGAAGCGCAGTTCGGCGACTTCGCCAACGGCGCGCAGGTCATCATCGACCAGTTCATCTGCTCGGGCGAGAGCAAGTGGCTGCGCATGTCGGGCCTCGTCATGCTGCTGCCGCACGGCTACGAGGGCCAGGGACCGGAGCACAGTTCCGCGCGCCTCGAACGCTACCTGCAGCTCTCCGCCGAGGACAACTGGCAGGTCATCAATCCGACGACCCCGGCCAACTACTTCCACGCGCTGCGCCGGCAGATGCGCCGCACCTTCCGCAAGCCGCTGGTGGTGATGACGCCGAAGTCGCTGCTGCGTCACAAGGATTGCGTCTCGACCCTGGCCGAGTTCGGACCGGGCAGCTCGTTCCGCCGCATCCTTGCCGAAACCGACCAGCTCGTGGACGGCGCCAAGGTGCGCCGCGTCGTGCTGTGCTCGGGCAAGGTCTACTTCGATCTCGTGGCCGAGCGCCGCAAGCGCAAGATCGACGACATCGCCATTCTGCGAATCGAACAGCTCTATCCCTTCCCGTTCACGCGGCTGGGCGTACGGCTTTCGCAGTATCCGAATGCCGACGTCGTCTGGTGCCAGGAGGAGCCCGAGAACATGGGCGCCTGGCACTTCGTCGACCGCCGCATCGAGCGCGCGCTGGCCGGCATCGAGACGAAGGCGAAGCGGCCGCTCTACATCGGCCGCCCCGAAGCGGCGTCGCCCGCCACGGGCTCCGCACGCACCCATGTCAAGGAACAGGCCGATCTGGTCGACCGCGCTCTCACCGTCGGTTGAGCGCGGCTAGAGGAGGGATTTTAGTCATGGCCGTCGAGATCAAGGTTCCGGCTCTGGGCGAATCGGTCACCGAAGCGACCGTCGCCAAGTGGCTGGTGAAGGCAGGCGACAAGGTTGCCGTCGACCAGCCGCTTTGCGAGCTCGAGACCGACAAGGTTACCGTCGAGGTGAATGCGAGCGTTGCCGGCACCATTGCCGACCTTGCCGTGGAAGAAGGCGCTTCCGTCCAGGTGGGCGGCGTGCTCTGCCACATCGAGGCCAGCGCAGGGGCTGCCAGTGCGCCCGCGCCGAAGCCGGCTGCCGCGCCCGCCCCGGCCGCGCCGAAGCCCGCCGCGGCTCCCGCGCCGGCAGCCGCACCGGCGGGCGCCAACCTCGCCGCCTCCGGTCCGGCGGCGCGCAAGCTCGCCGAGGAGAAGGGCGTTTCGGCCGCCGCCATCCAACCCACGGGCAAGGACGGCCGCGCCACCAAGGAAGACGTGCTCGCCGCACTCTCGTCGATCCCGAGCGCTGCCGCGCCGGCCGCCAAGCCCGCCGCGCCGGCTGGCCCGCGCCTGAAGGCCGACCGCGAGGAGCGGGTGAAGATGACGCGGCTCCGCCGCACCATCGCCAACCGCCTCAAGGAGGCGCAGAACACCGCCGCCATGCTCACCACCTTCAACGAGGTGGACATGACTGCGGTGATGGGGCTGCGCGAGCGGCTGAAGGACGATTTCGAAAAGAAGCACGGCGCACGGCTGGGCTTCATGTCCTTCTTCGTGAAGGCCTGCATCGCGGGGCTCAAGGAGCTGCCGGCGGTCAATGCCGAGATCGAAGGCGAGGAGATCGTCTACAAGAACTACTACGACATCGGTGTCGCCGTCGGCTCGCCGCAGGGCCTGGTCGTGCCGGTGCTGCGCGACGCCGACACGCTGGACTTCGCGGGTATCGAGAAGGGCATCGGCGATCTCGGCCGCAAGGCGCGCGACGGCAAGCTGTCGATCGCCGACCTGACGGGCGGCACCTTCACGATCTCCAACGGTGGCGTCTACGGCTCGCTGATGTCGACGCCGATCCTGAACCCGCCGCAGTCGGCCATCCTCGGCATGCACAAGATCCAGCAGCGGCCCATGGTGGTGGGCGGCGAGATCAAGGCGCGCCCGATGATGTATCTCGCCTTGTCCTACGACCATCGCATCATCGACGGCCGCGAGGCCGTGCTGTTCCTGGTCAAGGTCAAGGAAGGCATCGAGGATCCGGAGCGCCTGCTGCTCGGCGTGTGATGTGTAGAGTCCTGCTGGGGGCGCGCGACTCCAGTCGCGCGTCGTGATCGCGCCACTTCAGGGTGGGTATGACCCCACCCGCAGTGGCGCGCCCCCCGCGATGAGGGTTGATGACATGGCAAACGAATCCTTCGATCTGGTCGTGATCGGTGCGGGCCCGGGCGGTTACGTGGCGGCGATCCGCGCCTCGCAGCTCGGCCTCAAGGTCGCGGTGGTCGAGAAGCGCGCGACGCTGGGCGGCACCTGCCTCAACGTCGGGTGCATTCCGTCCAAGGCGCTGCTGCAATCCTCGCACCTGTTCGAGGAAGCGGGCCACGATCTCGCCGTGCATGGCGTCGTCGTGGCGGCCCCGAAGCTCGATTTCGCCCAGCTCATGAAGCGCAAGGGCGAGGTCGTCGAGGCCACCACCAAGGGCGTCGCCTTCCTGTTCAAGAAGAACAAGATCGCCTCCTACACTGGCGCGGGCCGCATCGAAGCGCCGGGTTCGGTGGCGGTGCTGGGCGACGACGGCGCGGTCAAGGAAACGCTGTCGGCCAGGAACATCCTGATCGCCAGCGGTTCCGAAGTGACGCCGCTGCCGGGGGTCACGATCGACGAGAAGAAGATCGTCTCCTCGACCGGCGCGCTGGAACTCTCCGAGGTGCCCAAGCGCCTGGTCGTGGTCGGCGCCGGCATCATCGGGCTCGAGCTCGGCTCGGTGTGGCGTCGCCTCGGGGCCGAGGTGACGGTGGTCGAGTTCCTCGACCGCATCACGCCGGGCGTCGATGACGAGGTCACTAAGTTCCTCCAGCGCACGCTCGCCAAGCAGGGCCTCAAGTTCAAGCTGGGCGCCAAGGTCACCAAGGCCGAGACGACGGATGCCGGCGTGACTCTGACCATCGAACCGGCGAAGGGCGGCGACGCCGAGACGCTCGAGGCCGACGTGGTGCTGGTCTCGATCGGCCGCCGGCCTTATGTCGCGGGCCTCGGCCTCGACAAGGTCGGCGTGAAGATGACCGAGCGCGGCCGTATCGCCGTCGACGGTCATTTCCAGACTTCGGTGCCCGGCATCTATGCGATCGGCGATGTGATCGACGGGCCGATGCTTGCGCACAAGGCGAGCGAGGACGGCGTGGCCTGCGTCGAGACGCTGGCCGGCCAGAAGGGCCACGTGAACTGGGATCTGGTGCCCTCGATCATCTACACCCAGCCCGAGGTGGCCTGGGTCGGCAAGACCGAGGAACAACTCAAGTCGGCCGGCGTTGCCTACAAGGTCGGCAAGTATCCGTTCACCGCCGACCCGCGCAGCCGTGCGAACGGCGCCACGGAGGGTTTCGTGAAGGTTCTGGCCGACAAGGCGAGCGACAAGGTGCTGGGCGTCCACATCTTCGGCGCCGAAGCCGGGACCATGATCGCCGAAGCTGCGATGGCCATGGAGTTCTCCGCTTCGGCCGAGGATATCGGCCGCGTCTGCCACGCCCATCCCACGGTCAACGAGGCGCTCAAGGAAGCCGCGCTCGCCGCCTGGGACAAGCCGATCCATCTGTAGGACCGCATGCGCAAGCCCCTGATGGCGCTTGCGATCGTCGCCTGCCTGATCATGTCGGTGGTCGGCGGATTCATCCCGCTGCTGCAGGGCTGGATCTTCTTCGTGCTCGCCCTCTACCTGCTGGCGACCGAATTCGAGACCGGTCGCCGCTGGGTGACGTCGGCGCGCCGCCGTTGGCCCAAGCTCGACGAGTGGATCGTGAAGGCCCGCGACCATAAATGGGCTCCGAGCCACCTCAAGAAGTTCGAGGATCACACCGACCCGACCAAGTAGGGGGAGCGCGCCACTCCAGTGGCGCAATCATGAGCGCCACTGGAGTGGCGCGCTCCAAGGCTAACTCTTTCCTTCCAACCCGCGATAGACCGCTTCGGCGATTGGCAGCAGTTCTTCGCGGCTGGCCGTTGCGGTCACGGCGAAGCCGAAACCCTGGTCGATCCAGGCGAAGGTCGCGGCCTCGCCTTCCTTCTGGAACCGGAAGGCCGTCTCCGTGCCCTCGGCCGCCCGCACATAGATGGTGAGCCGCCTGCCGCTCGCATCGTCGTACATGAGCTGGGCCGCCGCACCGTTGCCGCCCGGCAGCAGGCGACCGCCCATCAGCCTGTAGCCGAAGGGCGAGAGATCGGGGGCGGTGAGCTTGCGGCCGAGCCGCTTGGAGAGCCACTGCAGCAGATGCGTCTCCTGCTGCACGCCGACTTCCACCGGATGGGCGACCTCGACCACGAAGGTGCGATAGGCGGCCTGCGCGCCTTGCGCCACGCTGGCGGTCGCGGCGACCGGCAGCGGTGCCGGCGCGATCCCGTTGGCGAACCAGCCGGCCGTCGCGCCGGACACGAACAGGACGATCGCGGCGGCGGCGCTGGCCCAGCTGCGCGCCCAGAAGGTACGCCGCGCGGCGCGCAGCTGGGCGATCCGCAGGCGGGCCGGAATGGGCTCGGCGAACTTGGCATCGAGACGGCCGCGCAACATCGCGCGCTGTCGGCGCTCCTGCGCGACGCGCTCGGCGAGTTCGGGATGGAGAGCCAGATGCGCCTCGACGGCGGCGCGGCGCCCGCCGTCCAGCCGCTCGTCGACGAAGGCCTGCAACTCGTCCTCGCCGATCGAAAACTCCCTGTCCGTCATTTCACTCTCCGCAGGAGCGTCGTCCGCCCCGTCTCCAGCAGCGCGCGCAGGCGCTGGCGGCCGCGCGACAGACGCGACATCACCGTGCCCGTGGGCACGCCCATGATTTTCGCCGCGTCGTCGTAGGAAAAATCCTCGACCCCGACCAGCAGGAGCAGCGACTTCTGCTCCTCCGGCAGCTGGTCGAGCGTCGCCAGGATATCCTGGACCTCGATGCCGCTTTCCTGCTGCGCGGCGCTCGATGGCGTCGTCGCCTCGTCGAGTTCGACCTGCACGCCGCGCCGCTGGCCTTGCCGCAGCGCCGAGACGTGAAGGTTGCGCTGGATGGTGAACAGCCAGGCCCTGAGGTCGCCGTCGCTCCGCCGCAGCGCCCAGCGCGACAGCGCCCGCTCCAAAGTGTCCTGCACCAGGTCGTCGGCCGCATCGTGGTCGCGCACCAGCGCATAGGCGTAGCGCCGCAACGCCGGGATCAGCGGTTCGAGCAGGGCTTCCGCGTCGGCCATCGAATCACTCTACAGCAGGACGGCACCGGCCGGACCGGGACCGGCGCCATGCCACCGTGGTTACTTGGCGATGTGCCAGGCGCCGTTCAGGAAGCCGTCGCCGGTCTTGTCGCCGGCCTTGGTGTCCTTGGCGAAGGCATAGAGCGGCTTGCCCTTGTAGGCCCACTGCTTCAGCCCGTCGTCGCGGGTGATGATCGTCCAGTCGCCCGAGGCCTTGGCGCCGTCGGCCACGAGGGCCGGGGGCCAGTTGGTGGCGCACGGCCCGTTGCACACCGACTTGCCCGGCGTGGCGTCCTTGTCGAACGTGTAGAGCGTCATGCCGCTCGCCGTGACGAACATGCCGTCCTTCATGGCGGGCGGCTTGGCCGAGGCAGGATCGGCGGCGAAAGCGGTGCCGGCGGCGAGAAGCGCCAGGGCGGCGGTGGCGGCGAAGATCGACTTCAGCATTTCGTGACTCCCATGCAGCTGTTGGTCTGCAGGGGAGAGACGCCGGGGACGGGACGATTATTCCCGGTGGTGTCCGAATATTTCCGCCCGCCCGCCGGACGGTTCCGAGGAAGCCGGATGCACAAAGAGTGCAATTCTCGGCGCAGCTCCCTAAAATGAGCGTCCTCCCGCAACAGCCGACGGACCTCGAACGTGCATCACGAAGCAACGTTGATTGCCACCATCGCCATCGCCTTCGTGCTCGCGTTCGGCTTCGGCTACGTCGCGGACCGGCTGCGCCTGCCGCCGCTGGTCGGCTATCTCGTGGCGGGTGTCCTGATCGGTCCCTACACGCCGGGCTTCGTGGCCGATGCCGGGCTCTCCTCGCAGCTCGCCGAAGTGGGCGTCATCCTGCTGATGTTCGGCGTCGGCCTGCATTTCTCCGCGTCCGATCTCCTGGCCGTGCGAGGCATCGCCATTCCGGGCGCCATCGGGCAGATCGTGCTGGCGACCCTGCTCGGCATCGGCCTGTGCTCGCTGTGGGGCTGGAGCTTCGGCACCGGCCTGGTGGTCGGCTTGAGCCTGTCGGTTGCCAGCACGGTCGTGCTGCTGAAGGCGCTGGAGGAGCGCAACATGGTCGACAGCCCCAATGGCCGCGTCGCGGTGGGCTGGCTGATCGTCGAGGATCTCGCGATGGTGCTGGCGCTGGTGCTGCTGCCGGCCTTCGCCGAGGTGCTGGGCGGCAGGCCGATCCAGGGTCACGCCCCGTCGGACATGCCGATCGCGCTGGAACTTGCCGTCACCCTGTCCAAGGTCGCGGCCTTCGCCGTCATCGCGATCCTGATCGGGCCCAAGGTCGTGCCGTGGATGCTGGGGCGCGTCGCCCGCACCGGCTCGCGCGAACTGTTCACCCTCTCGGTCCTCGCCGTGGCACTCGGTATCGCCTACGGCTCGGCCCACATCTTCGGCGTCTCGTTTGCACTGGGCGCCTTCTTCGCGGGCGTGGTGCTGAGCGAATCCTCGTTCAGCCACAAGGCGGCCGCCGATTCCCTGCCGCTGCAGGATGCCTTCTCGGTGCTGTTCTTCGTCTCGGTCGGCATGCTGTTCGATCCGACGATCCTCTACCGCTCGCCCGGCGCCGTTCTTTCCGTGCTGGCGCTGATCATCTTCGGCAAGTCGCTGATCGCCTTCGCCATCATCATGCTGCTGCGCTATCCGATCGGCACCGGCCTCGTCGTGTCGGCCAGCCTGGCGCAGATCGGCGAGTTCTCCTTCATCCTGATCGCGCTCGGCATCTCGGCCGGGCTGGTGCCCAGCGAGGGCCGCGACCTGGTGGTGGGCGGCGCGCTGTTCTCGATCATGCTGAATCCGCTGGTCTTCTACGCCGTCGGTCTGCTGCAGAAGCGCGTCGCCCAGCCGGCCGGCACCGCCTTCTACGGCCAGCGGCATTACGAGGCGCTGGGCCGCCAGCTCGCCATCATCAAGGCCCGCCAGGAAGAGCGGTCGAAGGCCCATGACCTGAAGCTGAACAGTCTGCTCGAACTGTTTCCGATGCTGCAGCTCGTCGAGCGGCAGGACCAGGAATCGCTGCTGCTGATGTTCCGCCCGAAATCGGCTTCGCCGGGCGACCGCGTGATCCGCGCTGGCGACCGCGCCGACGGCATGTACTTCATCTCTTCGGGCGCGGTCGAAGTGCACGTCGCCCACCGGGTCATCCGCCTCGAAGCCGGCGCCTATTTCGGCGAGATGGCGCTGCTGACCGGCGAGCGGCGCACCGCCGACGTGATCGCCGTCGACTTCTGCCAATTCCTGATGCTCGACCGGCGCGACTTCAACCAGTTCATGGCGCGCCATCCCGGCGTCCGCGCCGCCGTCGCCAGCATCGCCGAGGAACGCCAGGCGATGAACCTCGCGCCGCCCCAGGCCGGCGGACAGGATGTTCCCGACGGGGCGGCCGACGTGCGGACCTGAGACCGCGCGCTCAGCCGTTGCCGGTGACGCGGATCACGAAGTCGACCAGCCAGCCGACCGGCTCGCTCAGCACCCAGCCGATGACGTTGAGGTCGGTGCCGAGCTGATTGCCGATCAGCGGCAGCAGGAAGATCAGCCCGAGCAGGATCGGCATGCCGAAGGGCTCGAGCCGTGCGAGCGGCCGGGAGAGACTGTCGGGCAGCAGACCGACGGCGACCCGTCCGCCGTCCAGCGGCGGCAGCGGCACCATGTTGAACACAGCGAGCAGCACGTTGATCAGGATCGCATTCTCGATGTTGCGGATCGCCCAGGCCGCGGCAGCCGGCGGCAGCAGGATGGCGAGGTGCGCCAGCAGGCCCGCCGCCAGTGCCATCAGGAGGTTCGTGGCGGGGCCCGCGGCGGCGACCCACACCATGTCGCGCTTGGGATTGTTCAGCGCCCGGAAGTTCACCGGCACCGGCTTGGCGTAGCCGAACAGGAAGGGCGCGCGCAGGAAGATCAGCAGGCCCGGCAGCAGGATCGTGCCGACCGGGTCGATGTGCTTGAACGGGTTGAGGGTGACGCGGCCGAGCTGCCAGGCGGTCTTGTCGCCGAAGCGCAGGGCGACGAAGCCGTGCGCCGCCTCGTGCAGCGTGATGGCGAGGAGGGCCGGGATCACCCAGGTGGAGATGGTGTAGATCGTCTCGTTCACGGGCAATCCACCTGTTGTGTCCGATCTTGCTTGGTTTACGGTCCGGTCGATGATCGCAAGGCTGATGGTCCTGCTTGCCTTACTCTGCGCGACGCCCGCATGGGCCCAGCAGAACGTCCGGGTTCCCGTAGAGCAGGGCGGGCGCACGGTCCAGCTTGCCGCGCAGCTGTTCCGCCCGGCCAAGGCTGCGGCGGCGCTGCCCGCGGTCGCGCTGTTCCATGGCTGCGGCGGGCCGGGGCAGAACACGGCGCGCATGGCGGGGCTGCTTGCCTCGTGGGGCTATGCCGCGCTGGTGGTCGACAGTTTCTCGGCCCGCGGCCTCAAGGATGTCTGCGGCCGCAACTGGCCGACGCCGGCCGCGGCCGAGGCGCGGGCCGGCGACATCGATGCGGCGCTCGCCTGGCTCGCGAAGCAGCCGGGCATCGATCCGCATCGGCTTGGCTACATGGGCTATTCCTACGGCGGCGGCGTGGCGATGCTGCGCGCGCTGTCGGGCCGGCCGGAAGACCGTACGCCGCCGGTGGCGCGCGCCGTCGTACTGCTCTATCCCGACTGCGCGCTGGCCGATGCGCTGGGGCCGCGGCTTGCCGTGCGCCAGCCCACCTTGTTCGCGATGGGCGCGCTCGACGACTGGACGCCGGTCTCGCAGTGCCGGGCGGTGCTGGAGCGTGTCGTGCGCGGCCGCGAGCTGGTTGACACGAAAGTTTACGAAAACGCTCATCACAGCTTCGATGCGCTCGGCCTGCCGGTGCGCTATCTCGACGGGGTTGGCAACCGCAGCAAGCCCGGCGGATGCTGCGGTGCGCATTACGGCGCCCACGAACCTGCGTGGAAGCAGTTCGTGGTCGACGTCAAGGCGTTCCTCGACAAGGCGCTGAAGCCTTAGGCGCGGGCCGGCGGGAGCGGCATGCGTTCGACGGTATGGGTTGGCGGACTGGTGGCCCTGTTTCTGCCGTTTGCGGCGGCAGAGGCCCAGGAGACGGCCGACGTCCAGGAGGCGGCCGACCGGGACGGCGTGCGCCATGTCGGCAAGGTGCACAACAGGTTGCGCGCGGCCGAGGCGCGGCAGCAGTACTTCCTGGAACAGCCCTTCGACGACGCCTCGCGGCGCTATGCGCGGGCCAAGCAGCAGATCCAGGACACGACCGGCATCTTCTATACGATGACCTCGTCGGTGCTCAGCCAATGGGGCGCGCCCGGCAGCGACTATGGCGCGGTGCAGGCCCAGTTCTCGCCGGCGATGAACTGGAAAATCTTCGACGATCCCAAGATCGGCGCCGGCTCCTTCCAGTTCGCCTACCTCGCCACGCAATACTGGTCGGGTAACACGGGCGCCAGCCTGCAGAACCGGCTCGACCTCAACAGTCCGGTCAACGACTATTCGGTCAACCAGCTCACCTTCGCGCAGGTCAGCTACACGCACGACTTTCCCGGGCACTTCGTATCGATCACCCTCGGGCAGTTTCCCTTCTCGAACTTCGACAGCAACGCCTACTCCAACAACGAGCAGGTCAACTTCATCGGCTATTCGCTGGCGCAGAACGGCAGCCAGAACTATTCGCAGGGCAGTCTCGGCGCCTATGTCCAGCTCAGCCCGACCCAGGAGCTGACCTTCGCCGCGGGCTTCCAGGACGCCAACAACGTCGCGGCCAGCAACTACATCCAGTTCAACACGGCGCGTCAGGGCCAGTATTCCTGGTTCCTCTACGGCGCCTGGTCGCCCGCGTCCGGGAAACTCCGCAATGGCAGCTATTCGCTGCTCTACTACAACCTGCCCAGCGTCGAGATGCAGCCGCAGGCCAGCTCCGGCCTCTCGTTCAACGCCTCCCAGCCGTTCGGCGACAAATGGGGTCTGTTCCTGCGCGCCAACACCGCCTGGAATTCCAGCCAGTACGTCCAGTCGTCGATCGCGGGCGGTGCGGTCTACAACAACCCTTTGGGCCGCGCGCCGCTCGACCAGATCGGTCTCGGGTTCGCATGGAACAGGACCAACCAGGCGCTCTATGCCGACACCTACGCTCGGCCCAGCGAGACGATGGTCGAGCTCTACTGGTCGTGGTCGATCCGGCACCTCTTGATCACGCCGGACGTTCAGCTCTATTTCCAGCCGGCGCTGACGCCGACACAGCAGGTGGCGGCGGTCTTCTCGCTGCGCGCGACGGTCTTGTTCTAGCTTTCGTGAGAGGCGGATGGGGAAGACGATCTGGCACTGTCACATCGCGATGTCGCTCGACGGCAAGATTGCGCGCGCCGACGGCTCGTTCGACTGGCTGGAGAGTTACCCGCCGCAGGAATTCGGCTTCGACGCGCTGATGGCGGGTATCGATGCGATCCTGATGGGCCGCGACACCTACGAGGTCATGCGTAGCTTCGGCGAGTGGCCGTATGGCGAGAAGCCGACGATCGTCATGACCCATCGTCCGCTGGTCGATGCGCCGGGCGCCGTCGAGGCGCGGTCGGGCGATCTCGCGACCGTCGCCCGCGAACTCGAAGCGCGCGGCTATTCCCGGGTGTGGGTCGAAGGCGGTGCGCAGGTGATCCACGGCATGATCGCGGCCGGGAAGCTGGACGTGCTGGAGATGGCCATCGTGCCGATCGTGCTGGGCGACGGGATTGCGCTCATCGCACCGGGCACGCCGGAGCTTAAGCTGACATTGAAGTCCTGCGAGCCGCGCAGCGGCGGTGCTCTGCACGTCGTCTACGAGGCAAGCCGATAAAACCATCCGGTGATTGTGCGGATGGAGCGAACCCCGGCGATTGTGCCGGTGGCGTTCGTGTGTTCAACTTTGCCGAAGAGTTCGCCGCCTCCACTGTGTAACCAAGCGGACAGACCGCCATTCGATCGACGATTGCTGATGCTTTTTCCCGATACCAGGCGAAGGAGCGGCCGTGACGACACCGAATGTTCTCATGATCTTCCCGCGCTTCAATCCGAACTCCTTCTGGAGCCTGCAGGCGGCTTGCGACATCCACGGCGTGCGGTGCCCGGCACCGCCGCTTGGCCTCATCACGCTCGCCGCGTTGCTGCCGCGCGACTGGAACATCAGGCTCGTGAACCGCAACGCCGAGGCGCTCGACCCGGCCGACATCGCCTGGGCCGACATGGTGATGACCGGCGGGATGCTGCCGCAGCGCGTCGACTCGCTCGAGGTCATCGCGATGGCGCAGGCGCAGGGCAAGCCGGTGGTCGTCGGAGGACCGGACGCCATGTCCAGTCCCGACCTCTTCGAACACGCGGACTTCCTGGTCATCGGCGAAGCCGAGGGCGTGATCGGACAATTCGTCGAGGCATGGGAGTCGGGCGCGCGGCGTGGACGCTTCGAGGGCGAAAAATTCAAAGCGGACATCACGACGAGCCCGGTCCCGCGCTTCGACCTGATCGATTTCAGCCATTATCTTTTCGTTGGCGTACAGTTCTCGCGCGGCTGTCCGTTCAACTGCGAATTCTGCGACATCATCGAGCTGTTCGGCCGTATGCCGCGCTCCAAGACCGTGCCGCAGATGCTGGCCGAGCTGCAGGCGCTGCACGATGCCGGCTATCGCGGCCATGTCGACTTCGTCGACGACAATCTCATCGGCAACAAGAAGGCGCTGAAGCAGTTCCTGCCCGCGCTCGAGGCCTGGCAGAAGAGCACCGGCTATCCCTTCATGTTCTCGACCGAGGCTTCCATCAACCTGGCCGACGACGCCGAGCTGCTCGACATGATGCGGCGCGCCAATTTCTTCGCCATCTTCGTCGGCATCGAGAGTCCGGACACCGCAACCCTCGTCTCGACACGCAAGAAGCAGAACACGCGCCGCAGCCTGGCCGACAGCGTCCACCGGATCCATGCCGCGGGGATGATGGTGATCGCCGGCTTCATCGTGGGCTTCGACACCGAGGAGCTTGGCGTGGCCGACACGATGATCGAGTGCATCGAGGCCACCGACATTGCGGTCTGCATGGTCGGCCTGCTGACCGCCCTGCCGACGACGCAGCTCACCCGCCGCCTCGAGAAGGAGGGCCGATTGCTGCCCTTCAACGACATGGGGCGGGGCGATCAATGCACGGCCGGACTGAATTTCGTGACCCGGCGGCCGCGCGCCGACATTCTGAGGGACTACAGGGCGATCCTCGAAGCGACTTACCGTCCGGCGGCCTATTTCGACCGCGTCCGACGGTCGGGCCTCACCCTGCGGCGGCCCAGCCATCCCGTGACGGCGCGGCCGGTCGTGTCGGCGCGCGACCGAAACACGTTGCTGCGCCTGATGTGGAGGATGACCGTCACCCACCCGTTCCTGGCCCGCCATTTCTGGCGGACCTTCGTCGACATCGCGCGGCACAACCCTGCCGCCCTCGAAGTCGTGGTCATCCAGATCACGCTCTACCTGCATCTGGGGCCGTTCGCGAAGTCTGTCGTCGCGGAGATCGATCGGCAGATCGCGATACTCGACCGCGAATCGCCCTTGCAACCGCCGGTACGAGGGGCTGGCGTTCTGCAACGGGCCGTGTAGGGTCGCGCCCCTCATCGACACCTGGGCCTTCATGATCCGCAAAGCGACGACTGCCGACCGTCCCCGCATTTCGGAAGTGCGTCTCGCCGTTCGCGAGAACCAGCTCAGCGCCGCCTCCGCGGGCAAGGTCGAGACGACCGCCAACTGGATCTTCGAGAATGCGACCTTCTGGGTGTGGGAGGAGGCGGGCGCCGTGCAGGGCTTTTCCGTCGCCGATCCGCGCGACGGCACGATCTTCGGCCTGTTCGTCCATCCGGACTATGAGGGCCGTGGCCTCGGTCGCGCGCTGCTGCCGCTGGCCTGCGAGGATCTGCGGGCCGCAGGGTTTGCCGTGGCGACGTTGACCACCGGACCCGGCACGCGGGCCGAGCGCTTCTACCGGGAAAACGGCTGGGAGGAGACCGGCCGCCAGGACGACGGCGAGATCATCTTCCGGAAGCCTCTGTAACGGCACGCTTCAGGGCCGCGCGGGCGAGCAGCCGCGTCGAATCGAGCGTCGGCAGCGGCGAGTTGCCGTCGTTCATGATCAGCGGGATCTCGGTGCAGCCCAGCACGACGGCATCGCAGCCCTGTTCCTTCATATGGCCCATCACCCGCTGGAAGGTGGCGATGCCTTGCGGCGTAAAGCGGCTCTGCACCAGCTCGTCCATGATGATGCGGCTGGTTTCGTCTCGCTCGGTCTCGGTCGGCCTCAGCCACGCAAGTCCTTCGGCCTCGATCTTCTCCGGATAGACCTCGCTGTCGACCAGCCAGCGCGTGCCGGTGATGCCGAGCTTGCGGTAGCCCCGCGTCCTCGCTTCGGCGGCGACGACTTCGGCAATGTGCAGCCAGGGCAAGGGCGAGTGCGGCAGCACCTGCTCCATCGCCTGATGGATCGTGTTGTCGGGGCAGATCAGGAAGTCCGCACCGCCTCGTGCGAGCTTGTTGGCGGATGACAGCATCAGCTTGGCCACGCCGGCGCGGTCGCCGCGGTCGAGGCACTCGACATAGTCGGCCAGCGAGTGCGTGTGCAGCGAGACTTCGGGGTGGGCGTGCGGACCCATGAGGCCCGCGCCCGCGACGCAGATGGTCTTGTAGCAGAGCGCTGCGCCCTCGGCGGAGCAGGCGACGATGCCGATATGCTGGGTCATGGTCATCCCTTGGCGCGCGGATGGGCGGCGCGATAGACGGCGGCGAGACGTGCCGCGTCGACGTCGGTATAGCGCTGGGTCGTCGACAGCGAGGCGTGCCCCAGCAGTTCCTGGATGGTGCGCAGGTCGCCGCCGGCGCCCAGCAGATGGGTGGCGAAGGAGTGGCGCAGCGCGTGCGGCGTCACGCTTTCGGCGAGGCCGAGGTCGCGACGGATCTCGCGCACCCGCTTCTGCACGATGGCGGGATCGAGCGCGCCGCCGCGCGCCCCCATGAAGACGCGGTCGGAGGCTTTCGCCGCGGCCAGCCACGGGCAGGCATCGCGGTACTTCCGAAGCGCCTGCAGCGCCTGCGGCAGCAGCGGCACCAGCCGCGTCTTGTTGCCCTTGCCGGTCACGGCGAGCGTGTCGCGGCCGCTCTTCAGCAGCTCGTCGACCTCTGCCTTCGTGAGCGCCAGCGCTTCGCCGATGCGCAGGCCCGCGCCGTAGAGCAGGATCAGCACCGCGGCATCGCGCAGGTCGATCCACGGCGCGCGCTCGCGGTCGGGCTCGGCCGCGAGCAGATCCTCCATGTCGCGCTCGCTCAGCGCCTTCGGCACGGAGCGCGGCAGCTTGGGCGTCTGGATGGTGGCGATGCTCGCATTGTGGGCGAGCTTGTTCTTGTCGAGGAAGCGGAAGAAGGAGCGCACCGAGGAGAAGGCGCGCGCCGTCGAGGAGCGCGCCATGCCCTGGCGCGAACGCTCGGCCAGCCAGGCGCGGAACTCGGCGGGTTTCAGCCGGGCGAGCGCCTCGAGCGTCGGCGCCTCGCCGAGATAGGTCGCCATGAAGCCGAGGAAAGTCGCGACGTCGTGTTCGTAGGCGATGAGCGTGTGGTCGGCGAGCCGGCGCTCGCTCTTCAGCCAGTCGCGCCACGCTTCCAGTGCGTCGGCGACCCTCACCTCGCTGTCACTCCGGCAGGTCGAGCCAGGCGCGGATCGTGTTCTCCAGCACCTTCGACAGGAAGAACAGGAGCTCGGTCGCCATCTCCGGCCCGAAGGCTTCCGGATCGCGCGCGCCGAAGCACATGACGCCGTCGGGCGAGCCCGACGAGACCTGCAGGCGCATCAGCACGTCGGACTTCACGAAGCGCGCCACGTCGCCGAAGAACGCTTCCTCGCCCACGATGCTGGACCGCAGGCGGGCATGCTTGTCCGGTCCGATGGCGGCATCGATGGCGCCCGGCGCCAGCACGTAGACGCCGCGCACCGGCACGCGCTTGGGGGCGTCGGCATTGGCCTCGATGGCGAGCGTGATGAAGTCGACGTCGAGCAGCTCGGGCAGCTCGTGCGTCACGACATGGATCATCTTCTCGAAGGTCGTCGCCTGGATGATGCTGATGACCGCCGCCTGGATGCGGTTCTGGACGATCTGGTTCTGCTTGGAGTTGGCGATGATCTCGGTGCGCTCGACCTTGAGCTTCTCGATCTCGCCGCGCAGGCGCTTCAGGATCGCCTGCTGCATGTCGATGACGCCCGGCCCCTGGACCCTCGGCGTGACGCCCATTTCGGCGGCCAGCTCGCCATGCTTGTCGAAGAAATCGAGATGGGCCTTGAGATAGGCCACGACGTCGTCGGCGGTGATCAGCTTCACCTGCCGGCCGGAGCCGTCGGGCGCCGGAATCGTACCGTCATTGGCCATGCGCCCGTCTCCGGGTCAGAGGATCGACTGGCCGGTCTTGGCCCAGTCGTCGAGGAAGGCCTTGAGACCGTTGTCCGTCAGGGTGTGCTTGAAGAGCTGGCGCAGCACGTTGGGCGGCAGGGTGCCGACATGGGCGCCGAGCTTGGCAGCCGCGATCACGTGCTGGGTATGGCGGATCGAGGCGACGAGAACCTCGGTCTTGAAGTGCGGATACTGGCGGTAGATCGTCATGATCTCGGCGATGAGATGCATGCCGTCCTGGCCGATATCGTCGAGCCGGCCGACGAACGGCGAGACGAAGGTGGCGCCGGCCTTGGCGGCCAGCAGCGCCTGCGCCGCCGAGAAGCACAGGGTGACGTTCACCATGGTGCCTTCGGAGGTCAGCACCTTGCAGGTCTTGAGCCCGTCCGGCGTCAGCGGCACCTTCACCGTGACGTTCTTCGCGAGCTTGGCGAGCTTGCGGCCTTCCTCGAGCATCGTCTTGTGGTCGGTCGCGACGGTTTCGGCACTGACCGGGCCCGGGACGATGGCGCAGATCTCCTTGATGACGTCGAGCATCTGGCGGCCCGACTTGGCGATCAGCGAGGGGTTGGTCGTCACGCCGTCGAGCAGGCCGGAGGCCGCGAGATCCTTGATATCGGCGACATCGGCGGTATCGACGAAGAACTTCATATAAACTACCCCAATGGCCGATGGTTCGGACTCGCCTGTTACCACAATTTCTAGCGATTCCCCTTCGGAGCCACAAGCCAAGGGGACCGCGTCGTCGCGTCTCGAACCGGTGGAAAACACCATCAAGGTCCTGCTGCCGCTGCCGCTCGGCGATGCCTACGACTATCGAGTTCCGGACGGGATGGCGGTGGTGCCGGGGCATT
The DNA here is from genome assembly GCF_965249915.1 of Reyranella sp. Classification (GTDB taxonomy): domain Bacteria; phylum Pseudomonadota; class Alphaproteobacteria; order Reyranellales; family Reyranellaceae; genus Reyranella. Next base: position 4,022,430 of record NZ_OZ252257.1, on the reverse strand, counting down.
TCGTCGTCGTGCCGCTGGGCAAGCGCGAATGCGTCGGCGTCGTCTGGGGCGCGGGCACGGGCAATGTCGCGCCGGAGAAGTTGCGCGATGTGATCGCCGTCCTTCCCGCCTTGCCCATGGCCGATGGGATGCGCCGCTTCGTCGACTGGGTGTCGGCCTACACGCTGATGCCTGCAGGGGCCGTGCTGCGCATGGCGATGAGCGTGCCCTCGGCACTCGAGGCGCCCAAGACCGAACTCATCTATCGCCCGGCCCCGGCGACCGGCGACACGGCGCTGAAGCTCACCGCGGCGCGCCGTCGCGTGCTGGAGCAGTTGAAGGACGGGCCGGCGATGGCGGCCGCGGAACTGGCGCATCTCGCGGGCGTCGGCACGTCGGTCGTCAAGAGCATGGCGCAGCTCGGACTGCTGGAGACCGAGGAACGCATCGTGCGTCGATCCTTTCCCCGGCCGGACGGTTTGCATGTGGGGCCGACCCTGTCGCCGGCCCAGAAGATCGCCGCCGACGGGCTGGTCGGGAAGGTGAAGGCCCATGCGTTCTCGGCGACCCTGCTCGACGGCGTGCCGGGCGCCGGCAAGACGGAAGTCTATTTCGAGGCGATCGCCGCCTGTCTGGCCGCCGGCCGTCAGGTGCTGGTGCTGCTGCCGGAGATTGCGCTGACGGCGCAGTGGCTGAAGCGCTTCGAGGACCGGTTCGGCGCGCAGCCCTCGCCCTGGCATTCCGGCCTCACCAGTCTGGAACGCCGCGAAACCTGGCGGGCCATCGCAGAGGGGCGGGTGGGCGTGGTGGTCGGCGCACGGTCCGCGCTGTTCCTGCCCTTCGCCGATCTGGGCCTCATCGTGGTCGACGAGGAGCACGACAGTTCGTTCAAGCAGGACGAGGGCGTCGTCTACAATGCGCGCGACATGGCCGTGGTGCGCGCGCGCCTCGCGTCCGCCCCGATCGTGCTGGCATCGGCGACGCCGTCGCTCGAAAGCGTCGTCAACGTGAAGACCGGCCGCTATGGCGAGGTCCATCTTCCCGGCCGTCACGGCGGGCATCGGCTCGCGGCCCTGTCGGCGATCGACCTGCGGCGCGATGCGCCGTCGCGCGGCCGCTGGCTGTCGCCGCCGGTGGTCGAGGCGATGAAGGAGACACTGGCGGCCGGGGAGCAGACGCTGCTGTTCCTCAATCGCCGCGGCTATGCGCCGATCACGCTCTGCCGGGCCTGCGGCTCGGGGCTCGAATGTCCGCAATGCTCGGCCTGGCTGGTCGAGCATCGGTTCCGCCGCACCCTGGTCTGCCATCATTGCGGCTATTCCGAGCCGCCGGCCCAGACCTGCCGGCACTGCGGCGCGGTCGACCAGTTCGTGGCCTGCGGTCCCGGTGTCGAGCGGCTGGCCGAGGAAGCGCTGGAGCTCTTTCCCGAGGCGCGCCTGGAGCTCTTCACCTCGGACAGTCTGATGAGCCGCGACGAGGCGTCGGCGGCGGTCGATCGCATGGAGAAGGGCGAGATCGACATCCTGATCGGCACGCAGATGGCGGCGAAGGGGCATCATTTCCCGAACCTGACCCTGGTGGCCGTGATCGATGCCGATCTCGGCCTGAACGGCGGCGATCTGCGCGCGGCCGAGCGGACCTTCCAGCTCCTCTATCAGGTCGCGGGCCGTGCCGGCCGCGACGGGCGGCCGGGCCGGGCGCTGATCCAGACCCACAATCCGGAGCATCCGGTGATGCAGGCGCTGGTGTCGGGCGATCGCGACCGCTTCGTCGACGTCGAGCTCCAGGACCGCGCTTTGGCCGGCATGCCGCCTTATGGGCGGCTGGCCTCCCTGATCATTTCGGGACCGGACCCCGTGGCGGTCGACAATGTCTGCGCCGCGCTCGCCCGACGGGCGCCGCAGCAGGAGGGCGTCACCATCCTGGGGCCGTCGGTCGCACCGATGGCCTTGCTGCGCGGACGGCACCGGCGGCGCTTCCTCCTCAAGGCCGGTCGCGACACCGCCGTACAGCCCTTGCTGCACGCCTGGCTTGAGCGGATCGGCCTTCCGGGTTCGGTCCGGCTGCAGGTCGATGTCGACCCCTATTCCTTCCTCTGAGACCCCCGCGCCGAAAAACCGCTGTAGAACAGTGCTTTGCCGACGTTGCGCCGGGAAATGCAGCATGGTAGCAACGCGCGCTTTTCCGGGGTGGGGCGGCAAGCGACGCGGGGCGTTCTGCTGAAGAAAAGCGTGTAATTTCAATGGCTTGCCGGCCGCGTTCCGCGGCAGGGGAGAGGCTCTCGACGTGACCACCGCAACCACCGGCGTTGCCGGACGCTACGCCAGCGCCCTTTTTGACCTAGCGGACGGCTCGAAGTCCCTGGATCAGGTCGCGCAGGACCTCGCCACGTTCCGCAAGCTCGTCGCCGAGAGCGCGGACCTCGCCCGGCTGATCGCCAGCCCGGTCATTCCGCGCGCCCTGCAGGGCAAGGCGCTGCTCGCCGTCCTCGATGCCGCCGGCATTTCCGGTCTGACGCGCAATTTCGTCGGTACTGTGGCCGCCAACGGTCGCGCCCGCGATCTGCCGGCGATGGCCACGGCCTTCCTGGCCGAGCTGGCCTCTCGCCGCGGCGAGACCACCGCGACGGTCACCTCGGCCGTTCCGCTTTCCCCCGCCCAGTTGCAGCAGCTCAGCGATTCGCTGCGTGCCGTGCTGGGCAGTAACAAGGTTTCCATCGACGCACGCGTCGAACCCGACATTCTCGGCGGTCTCGTCGTGAAGGTCGGTTCGCGCCTGTTCGATTCATCCGTCCGAAGCAAGCTGCAGCGCTTGCAGCTTGCCATGAAGGGAGTTGCCTAATGGATATCCGTGCCGCCGAAATCTCGGCCATTCTGAAGCAGCAGATCGCCAACTTCGGCACCGAGGCCGAAGTGGCCGAGGTCGGCCAGGTTCTGTCCGTCGGTGACGGCATCGCGCGCGTCTACGGCCTCGACAGCGTCAAGGCCGGTGAGATGGTCGAGTTCCCCGGCGGCATCAAGGGCATGGCGCTGAACCTCGAGAGCGACAATGTCGGCGTCGTTATCTTCGGTGAGGATCGCACGATCCGCGAAGGCGACACCGTCAAGCGTACCGGCACCATCGTCGACGTTCCGGTCGGCAAGGGCCTGCTCGGCCGCGTGGTCGACGGTCTCGGCAACCCGATCGACGGCAAGGGCCCGATCGTGGCGGCCGAGCGCAAGCTCGTCGAAGTGAAGGCGCCGGGCATCATCCCGCGCAAGTCGGTGAACGAGCCGATGCAGACCGGCCTCAAGGCCGTCGACTCGCTGGTCCCCGTCGGCCGTGGCCAGCGTGAGCTGATCATCGGCGATCGCCAGACCGGCAAGACCGCCGTCGCGATCGACACCTTCCTCAACCAGAAGGGCATCAACAAGGGCACCGACGAGAGCCGCAAGCTCTACTGCGTCTACGTCGCCATCGGCCAGAAGCGCTCGACCGTCGCCCAGATCGTGAAGACGCTCGAGGACAACGGCGCGCTGGAATACTCCATCGTCGTCGCCGCCACCGCGTCCGACCCGGCCCCCATGCAGTTCCTGGCGCCCTACACCGGCTGCGCCATGGGCGAGTACTTCCGCGACAACGGCATGCACGCCGTGATCGTGTATGACGATCTTTCCAAGCAGGCCGTCGCCTACCGCCAGATGTCGCTGCTGCTGCGCCGCCCGCCGGGCCGCGAAGCCTATCCCGGCGACGTGTTCTATCTCCATTCGCGCCTGCTCGAGCGCGCTGCCAAGCTGAACGAGAAGAACGGTTCGGGCTCGCTGACGGCGCTGCCGATCATCGAGACGCAGGCCGGCGACGTCTCGGCCTACATCCCGACCAACGTGATCTCGATCACCGACGGCCAGATCTTCCTCGAGACCGAGCTGTTCTATCAGGGCATCCGTCCGGCCATTAACGTCGGTCTGTCGGTCAGCCGCGTCGGCTCGGCCGCGCAGATCAAGGCGATGAAGCAGGTCGCCGGCACCATCAAGCTGGAGCTGGCGCAGTATCGCGAAATGGCCGCCTTCGCCCAGTTCGCCTCGGACCTCGACGCCTCGACCCAGCGCCTCCTGGCGCGCGGTCAGCGCCTCACCGAGCTGCTGAAGCAGGGACAGTTCGCGCCGATGCCGGTCGAAGAGCAGGTCGTGTCGCTCTATGCCGGCACCCGCGGCTTCCTCGACACGCTGCCGGTGAACAAGGTCAACGACTTCGAGCACCAGCTGCTCGACGCCATCCGCGCCGAAGGCTCGATCCTCGCGTCGATCCGCGAGAAGCGCGAGATCGTCAAGGAGACCGACGACAAGCTGAAGGCGTTCCTCGGCGATTTCGTCAAGAAGTTCGCCTAAGGCGCTCGCAGGTTTAGATGCCCAGTCTCAAGACCTACCGGCTGCGGATCCGAAGCGTCCAGTCGACGCAGAAGATCACCAAGGCCATGAAGATGGTTGCCGCCGCCAAGCTGCGGCGCGCGCAGGAGCAGGCCGCCGCGGCCCGCCCCTATGCGGAGTCCATGGACAAGATCCTGGCGTCGCTCGGCGCGAGCTTCCAGGGCGCTTCCGGCGGTCCGCGACTGCTGGTGGGCACGGGGTCCGACCAGGTGCATCTCGTCATCGTCGCCACCGGCGACCGTGGCCTGTGCGGCGGCTTCAACAGCACGATCGTGCGCGAGGCGCGCCGCCAGATCCGCGCGCTGCTGGCCGAGGGCAAGACGGTCAAGATCTTCTGCGTCGGCCGCAAGGGCCGCGAGCAGCTGCGTCGTGACTTCGGTTCCATGATCGTCGAGACGATGACCGATCTCGGCCGCCCGCGCCTGTCTTTCGCGGACGCCCAGAAGATCGCCGCGCGCGTCATGGAGATGTACGACGCGGGCGAATTCGACGTCGCCAAGGTGATCTTCAATCACTTCAAGTCGGCGATGACCCAGATCGTCACCGTGCAGCAGCTCATCCCGCCGCCGATGCCGGAAGCGTCGGCCGCACCGGCGGCCGCCGGCGGCGCGATCTACGAGTTCGAGCCGGACGAGGGCGAGATCCTCGCCGACCTGCTGCCGCGCAATCTCACCGTCCAGATCTTCCGCATCCTGCTGGAGAACTCGGCGAGCTTCTACGGCTCGCAGATGACGGCCATGGACAACGCCTCGCGCAACGCAGGCGACGTGATCAAGAAACTGACGCTGCAGATGAACCGCTCGCGCCAGGCCTCGATCACCAAGGAACTCATCGAGATCATCTCGGGCGCCGAGGCCGTCTAGGCCGGCTGCCAAGCAATCGAAGGAAAGGGATCCGCTATGGCTACCAACAACATCGGCACGATCACCCAGATCACGGGCGCGGTCGTGGACGTGCGTTTCGACGCCGATCTGCCGAACATCCTGAACGCGCTGCACGTGAATGCCGACGGACGCCTGATCGTGCTGGAAGTCGCCCAGCATCTCGGTGAATCCGAAGTTCGCACCATCGCGATGGATACGACCGACGGTCTGGTCCGCGGCGAGAAGGCCGTCGATACCGGCGCGCCGATCCAGATGCGGGTCGGGCCGGAGACGCTCGGCCGCATCCTGAACGTCATCGGCGAGCCGATCGACGAGCGCGGTCCGGTCGGCAACAAGACCACCCTGCCGATCCATCGCAGCGCGCCCGAGTTCGTCGAGCAGTCGACGGAAGCGCAGATCCTGGTCACGGGCATCAAGGTCATCGACCTGCTCGCGCCCTACGCCAAAGGCGGCAAGATCGGCCTGTTCGGCGGCGCCGGCGTCGGCAAGACCGTGACGATCATGGAGCTGATCAACAACGTCGCGAAGGCGCATGGCGGTGTGTCGGTGTTCGCCGGCGTCGGCGAGCGTACCCGCGAAGGCAACGACCTCTATCACGAGATGATCGAGGGCGGCGTCATCAAGCTCGACGGTCCGGGCTCGAAGGTGGCGCTGGTGTACGGCCAGATGAACGAGCCGCCGGGCGCCCGCGCCCGTGTCGCGCTGTCGGGCCTCACCGTCGCCGAATACTTCCGCGACGCCGAAGGCCAGGACGTGCTGTTCTTCGTCGACAACATCTTCCGCTTCACCCAGGCCGGCTCGGAAGTGTCGGCGCTGCTGGGCCGCATCCCGTCGGCGGTGGGTTATCAGCCGACCCTGGCCACCGACATGGGCGGCCTGCAGGAGCGCATCACCTCGACCAAGAAGGGCTCGATCACCTCGGTGCAGGCCATCTACGTGCCCGCCGACGACTTGACCGACCCGGCGCCTGCCGCCTCGTTCGCCCACTTGGACGCGACGACGGTGCTCAGCCGCTCGATCGCCGAGCAGGCGATCTTCCCGGCCGTCGACCCGCTCGACTCGACCTCGCGCATGCTCGACCCGCGCGTCGTCGGCCAGGAGCACTACGACATCGCCCGTTCGGTCCAGCGCGTGCTGCAGCAGTACAAGTCGCTGCAGGACATCATCGCCATTCTGGGCATGGACGAGCTCTCGGAAGAGGACAAGCTGGTCGTGAGCCGCGCCCGCAAGATGCAGCGCTTCCTCAGCCAGCCGTTCCACGTGGCCGAAGTGTTCACCGGCACGCCGGGCGTGTTCGTGAAGCTCGAGGACACGATCAAGGCGTTCAAGGGCATCCTCGCCGGCGAGTACGACGAGCTGCCGGAACCGGCCTTCTACATGGTCGGCACGATCGAGGAAGCGGTCGCCAAGGCCAAGAAGCTCGCGGCCGAGGCGGCCTAAGCAGATGGCCAAGGTCTCCTTCCGTCTGGTGATGCCCGAGCGCGAGCTGATCGCGACCGAGGCCGACATGGTGGTCGTTCCGGGCAGCGAAGGCGACTTCGGTGTCCTGCCGGGCCACGCTCCGCTGATCTCGACGGTTCGCCCCGGCGTCCTCGAGGTCTACCAGGGCGGCAAGGTCCAGCAGCGTTTCCTGGTGGCCGGCGGCTTCGCCGAGGTCACGCCGGAGCGCTGCACGGTGCTGGCCGACGAGGCGGTGCCCTTCGAACAGATGACGGTCGCGCAGCTCGACGAGCGTGAGCGCGCGGCCCGTAGCGACATTGCCGACGCCGATACGCCCGCCGAGAAGGCTACCGCCGAGAAGAACCTGGCGATTACCCAGGATCTGAAGCGCGCACAGGCTTTCTACGCCAGCCGCTGATTTCAGCGCTACTGCACAAATTCAGTCGAAAAGTGCTCCGGTCTGCCATTGAAAGGCGGGCCGGAGCTGGCTTTATTACGCTGGTAAGACATCACCCCGAGGGTGCTCGTTCATGGGTAACTGGACACTCGAGTCGATCGCATGGGATCGCTTCGACGCGTCGAAGGTGGATCCGGAGATCCTCCGCAACATCAAGGCCGCGGCCCTGGTGGAGCGGAACGGTGGCGACTACGGCATCTATCTCGGCCGGGTCTTCGCCGGCGATGCCGTGTTCATGGACGCCGTGCAGAACTGGGTGGTCGAGGAGGTGCAGCACGGCATGGCGCTGGGCCGCTGGGCCAAGCTTGCCGACCCCTCGTGGGATTTCGACGCCGCCTTCGAGCGTTTTCGCACCGGCTACAAGCTGCCCCTTCACGTCAGTGAATCGGTGCGTGGCAGCCAGGCCGGCGAGATGATCGCCCGCTGCATCGTCGAGACCGGTACCAGCTCCTATTACAGCGCCCTCAAGGACGCGACCGAGGAGCCGGTGCTCAAGCAGGTCTGCCAGAAGATCGCGGCCGACGAATTCCGCCACTACAAGCTATTCTACGAACATCTCAATCGCTGTCTGAAGCGCGACCGCCTGAACCGCTGGTCGCGCCTGCGCATCGGCTGGGGACGTCTCGCCGAGAGCGAGGACGACGAGCTGGCCTATGCCTACTTCGCCGCCAACGCGCCGGCGGACGCGGTCTACGACCGCAAGCGCAACATGCAGGCCTATGCAAGGCGTGCCTATCCGCTCTACCGGCAGACCCATGTGCAGCGCGCCATCGCGATGGTGCTGAAGGCGGTCGGGCTCGAACCGCAGGGCCGGCTCAACAACCTGATGACCCGCGCGGGGCTGTGGTTCCTCCGCCGCAACGCCGCCAAGCTGGCCGCGCAGGGGGCTTAGGGCGGCTGGCTAAGATTTGTCGTCCTGAGCGAAGCGAAGGACCCGACGGATCGACCGAAGCACGCGGTAGCGGATGCGAGATCCTTCGCTGCGCTCCAGGGCGGGGGGTTACCCCGCCCGCGATGACAAGCCTGAGGCTCTCGGGGACTCAGGAAATCAGATCGGCGAATTCCGCGAACACCGCGTCGTAGACGGCCCGCTTGAAGGGCACGATCAGCGATGCGAGTTCGCCGGGGGCGATCCAGCGCCAGGCCACGAACTCCTGGTCGTGGGCATGGATGTCGATGTCGGCATCCGTGCCGGTGAAGGCCAGGGCGAACCACTTCTGCGCCTGACCCCGCCAGCGGCCCTTCCAGTAGGCCGGCCGGCGATCCTCGGGCACGTCGTAGGAGATCCAGCCGGCGCTCTCGCGCAGCAGCAGCGCGCGGGTCGTGCCGACCTCCTCGTGAAGTTCGCGACAGGCGGCCTCGACCGGCGTCTCGCCCTTGTCGATACCGCCCTGGGGCATCTGCCAGGCGTCAGGCTGGTTGGCGCGGCAGCCGACGAAGACGCGGCGGTCCGGGCCGATCAGCATCATCCCGACGTTGCGGCGATATTCTTCGGGGCGGCCGGTCATGGTGGAGGTCATCGGGGGCGTCTTCACGGGCGGAGTTGGGCGGGGTTGGCCCGCAAGCGAGCCATGCAGGCGGCGCGGCATTCGAAATGTCCGATGATGGGCACGAAGGAAAGCGCGGTCTTGCCTTGCCGGCCCTTGAACCAGGCGGCGATGGCGGTGATCGCTTCTTCGTCGGGCTGCATCACGCCGAAAGCGTGTCGGGGCGGCCGGTTGGGCGCGGTTTCGGCCAACCAGACGCTCAGCCGGTCGATGTTGCCGGCCACGCCATCGCCCGCGAGCTTGTAGTCGAGCACGTCGCTGCTGCGGGCGTAGCCCACGCCCAGCTCTTCCGTCAGGCGCTGAATCGGCGTCGCTGCCTGGGCCGGATTGATCTCGACCAGCGCAAGGCCGCGCTCGGCGAGCTCGGCGATCAGTGGCCGCATCACGGCCTCCGACTGGGCCACGCGGTCGGTTGCGGAGATCACCAGGCCGACATAGCCCTCGCCGCGCGCCAGGGTGGCGCGCAGGCGGCGCAGGTTCTCCGCTGCGTCGACGCCCGCGTCGATCGAGCGGACGCCGCGCTCGGCGACCACGGGATCGTCGGTCGGCAGCATCAGGTAGCTTTCGTGGCCGAAGGTGCGGGCCCTGGTGAGCCAGCGCGGCAGGTCGGGCGTGCCCGGCAGGAAGGCTAGGCTGACCTCGGGCGGCAGGCCTTCGATCGCGCGGCGCATCGCGGCTTCGTCGACCCCGACATTGATGACCAGCAGGCCGAGCCGGGCCGGGGCGCCGGCCGGATCGAAGCGTCGCGAATTGATGATCCAGGGCATCCAGCCGGCCGGTGAGATGCGCGGCAGGCGCAGGCCGTCGGCGGTGATTTCGACCATGCCGGCCCGTTCTTCGTCCGGCAGCTTGCGGAATCCCGACGACGCGGCCGGGCGGATGGGCAGCGGCAGCGCCTGAATTTCCGGCGGTGCCGGTGCGGGTGTCGGTGCCGATGCCGAGGCGGCGACGGCGCTGTCGACGATCTGAGGCGTGGCTCCCAGGAAGTCGCCGAAGGCGATGCCGGCGGTGCCCGCGATCAGGCCGAAGACCAGCAGGTAGGCGGCGACGAGGCCACGCCGGTCCGGCCGCGGCTTCGCGACCAGAGCGACGCGCCGGCTGGACTGTTCGCCGGGCATGGCCACGCCGTCATCCTCGCAGGCCGGTCAGTTGGCCTTGCTGCTGTAGAGCGAGATGCCGCGGATCAGGTCGGCCGCGCGCAGCAGCTGGTAGTCGGCCGCCTGCTCCTTCGGCGGCTCGTCCGGATCGACCGGCGCGACCGGAGCGGTCTGGCCGGCGGCCTTGTCGTCGGTCTTGTCGCCCGGCTTGGCGGCTTCCGGCTTGCCGTCGGCGGGCTTCGCCGGCGGCGGCGGAGCCACCGGCTTGTCGTTCGGGTTGGTGATCGAACGGCGCAGGTTTTCCTCGCGGAAGCTCGAACGCTGCTGGATGTTCTCGATCTTCGCGGGCTCGACCTCGATGTCCGGCTTGATGCCTTCCTTCTGGATCGAGCGGCCCGACGGCGTGAAGTAGAGCGCCGTGGTCAGGCGGATCGCGCCGCCGCCGGTCACCTGCATGATGGTCTGGACCGACCCCTTGCCGAAGGAGCGCGTGCCGAGAATGATCGCCCGGCGATGATCCTGCAGCGCGCCGGCCACGATTTCCGAGGCCGAGGCCGAGCCGCCGTTCATCAGCACGACGATCGGCAGGCCGCCCGCGACGTCGCCCGGCTTGGCGTTCCAGCGCTGAACGTCGTCGTTCTTGCGCGCCTTGACCGAGACGATCTCGCCCTTGTCGAGGAAGGCGTCCGACATCGCGATGGCCTGGTCGAGCAGGCCGCCCGGGTTGTTGCGCAGGTCGATGATGTAGCCCTTGAGCTTGTTGCCGGCTTCCTTCTTGAGCTTCTCGACGGCGTCGAGGACGCCCGGCGTGGTCTGCTCGGTGAAGGAGGTGACGCGGATGTAGCCGATGTCGCCGCCTTCGAGGCGGAACTTGACCGGCTTCACCTTGATGGTCTCGCGGGTCAGGGTGACGTCGAACGGGTCCTTGGTGCCGCGGCGGATCGAGACCTTGATCGGCGCACCGACCTTGCCGCGCATCTTCTCGACGGCTTCCTGCAGGGTGAGGCCCTGCACCGGCTCGCCGTCCAGCGCGAAGATCAGGTCGCCCGGCTGGATGCCGGCCTTGGAAGCCGGCGTGTCGTCGATCGGAGACACGACCTTGATGACGCCGTTGTCCATCGTGACCTCGATGCCGAGGCCGCCGAACTCACCCTTCGTCTGGACCTGCATGTCCTTGTACGACTTGGGGTTCATGTAGCTGGAATGCGGGTCGAGCGCGCTCAGCATGCCGTTGATGGCATTCTCGATGAGCTGCTTCTCCTCGACCGGCTCGACATAGTCGCGGCGGATCCGCTCCAGCACGTCGCCGAACAGGTTGAGCTGCTGATAGAGCTCGCTCTTGTCGCCGCCGGCGGCCTTCGGGTCGGCCTTGTCCTGCGCGAGCGCAGGAGCAGCCAGGAAAGCCACGGCCGTGGCGAGTGAGGCGAAGCGCAGAAAGGTCATTTGGGTGCCTTCAGGAGGGAGTCGCCAGGGGCTTTGAGGCCCGGCGATCCGGAGTTTCAGCGTGGGAGGGAGGATACAGGGGCGTCTTTGGCAGGATCAAGGCGTCGGGGTCCGGCGCCGCTTCACAAATCAGGCAGAAGCTGCGGCCGCTGGGCGCGGCGCGGCCAGGACCGCCGGTCGGGAGGCCGTCGAGAGCATCGATTGGCCGGTCATTTCCGCAGGCTGCGGCAGGCCCATCAGCGCCAGCATCGTCGGCGCGACATCGGCCAGCTTGCCGTCCGACAAGGAATGGACCGTGGCCGGCGCGTTGAACAGCAGCGCGGGCACGCGATTGAGCGTGTGCTGGGTGTGCTTCTGGTGCGAATGCTCGTCGTACATCTGCTCGGCATTGCCGTGGTCGGCGGTGACGAACATCACGCCGCCGGCGGCCTGGATGGCCTGCATGAGGCGGCCGAGGCAGCCATCGACGGCTTCCACCGCCTTGATGGCGGCGCCGAGGTCGCCGGTATGGCCCACCATGTCGGTATTGGCGTAGTTGACCACGATCAGGTCGAAGGTGCCGGAGCCGATCGCCTCGACCAGCCTGTCGGTCACCTCGCCGCTGCTCATCTCCGGCTTCATGTCGTAGGTCGCCACCTTGGGCGACGGCACGAGGATGCGCTCCTCGCCTTCGAACACGCGCTCCTCGCCGCCGTTGAAGAAGAACGTGACGTGGGCGTACTTCTCGGTCTCGGCGATGCGAAGTTGCTTGAGGCCGGCGCGCGACACCGTCTCGCCGAGGCCCATCTTGATGATCGCGGGCGGGAACAGCGTCTTGAGGAACGGATTGAGCGCGGCCGAATACTCGACCATGCCGACCGTCTCGGCGAAGACGACGACCCGGTTGCGGTTGAAGCCGTCGAACCGCGGATCGAGCAGCGCGGTCAGGATCTCGCGCGCCCGGTCGGACCGGTAATTGAACATCAGCAGGCCGTCGCCGTCCTTCATGCCGGTGTAGCCGTCGATCGCCGTCGGCAGCACGAACTCGTCGTCGAGCTTGGCAGCATAGGCCTTGTCGACGGCTTCCTTCGCCGTCGTCGCGCGCTCACCCTTCGCGTCGACCATCGCGTCATAGGCCACGCTCACGCGCTCCCAGCGCTTGTCGCGGTCCATGGCGTAGAAGCGACCGATCACGGTGGCGAAGCGGATCGGCAGGCCGGGCTTCAGGCCCGCCTGGATATGGTCGAGGCATTCCAGCGCGCTGCGCGGCGGCATGTCCCGCCCGTCGAGGAAGGCATGGATCCAGACCGGCACGCCGTGACCCGCGACCAGGTTGGCGAGGAAGACCAGATGATCCTGGTGGGCATGCACGCCGCCCGGCGAGGCCAGGCCGATGAGATGCAGCGCCGCGCCGCTCTGCTTCAGCCGGGCGATCGTCTGGCCGAGGATCGGGTTCTGCGCCAGCGAGCCGTCCTCGATGGCATTGTCGATGCGCGGCAGGTCGGGCACGGCGACGCGGCCGGCGCCGAGATTCATGTGGCCGACTTCGGAATTGCCCATCTGGCCCTTGGGCAGGCCGACGAAGCTTTCCGAGGCGTCGATCAGGCCCTGCGGGCAGGTCGCGACCAGCCGGTCGTAGTTCGGCGTGCGGGCGTCGAGGATCGCATTGTTCAGCGGATCGGTGCGATGGCCCCAGCCGTCGAGGATGCAGAGCAGGGCGGGACGCGGTGCCTTGGCGGTCATCACGAGGCCTTCCGCGGCTGCGGCCGGGCGCGTTCGACGGCGTTGAACTTGTTGGGGCAGCTCAAATCGCGCGGATCGGTGTTGGGGTTCTGGTCCGGCACCTCGATGGCGCAGAACACGAACTCGCCGCGCGGCTCGCCGTCGATGCTGACATCGTAAGTGTAGGTCCCGGCCGGATCGCCCGGAATGATGCACCAGGAACGCTGCAGCACGCCGTCCTGAACCGTCTCGAGCATGCGCGTCGTGGCCTTGGTCTTGTCGGCGCTGACTTCGGTCTCGGGACCGGCGATCACCTGCTCGGCCGGCTGCGAGGTCGTCAGAACCTCCTTCAGCGACACCACCCGGTTGGGCCCGCCGAGATACATGCGCCAGCCGAAGCAGGCGCGGTGGAACAAGAGCGGAATGGCGTTGGTCTCGTAGTGGCGCTGCTTGCCGTCTTCTCCCGTGATCGACACGTACGGGATGCTGCGCACGGGCTTCACGCCCGGCTTCTCGACCGGAGTGGCCGGGGCCGTCGACTGCGCCATTGCGGCGCTCGAAGCGGCTGCTAGGAGGAGGGCGGACGAAGTGGCCAGGAGCCACCGGGAGAATGGGTGCATGGCGCCAATGTAGCCCCGGTTTTTCGTCAGAACAGAGGCAAAATCGCCTTTTCAGGCGCGATGATACGGATGGCCGGCGAGAAGTTGCTGAGCGCGGTAGATCTGCTCGGCCAGCATCCCGCGCGCCAGCTGGTGGGGCCAGGTCATGGCGCCAAATGACAGGATGAGCGTGGCTTTTTTCAGCATCGCCTCGGTGTGGCCGTCGGCGCCGCCGATCAGGAAGGCCACGTCCGACACCGACGTGTCGCGCCAGCCCCCCAGGCGGGCCGCGAAACCCTCGCTGTCGAGGACCTTGCCGCGGCGGTCCAGCATCACCAGCGTCGCGCCGGCCGGGGCCGCCTCGAGCAGCAATTCGCCCTCGCGCTGCATGAGCTGCGGCGCCGGCAGCTTCCGCTTCTCCTCGAGCTCGCGCAGCACCAGCGGCCAGCGGATGCGGCCGGCATAGTGTTCGTACAGATCCCGCTCCGGCCCGCGCGAGGCGCGGCCGATGGCGGCGATGGTGATCTTCAAGCGGTGCTCATGGGGCTCTGTTCAGGGAAGGGCTCGCCCGTCACGCAAGGGTCCCTCCCTTCGTTCGGGATGACACCATTGGTGAGGTGCGCGCCGTGCGCCGATCCAGAAAACGGTGTCATCCCGAGCGTAGCGAGGGACCTTTCGTTTTCCTCGAAACGCGAGCGCCTGCGCCTCCCGGGCCATACGCGATGGCCCGAGCGTTCACGACGCGCGCTTGCGCCGGGCGGCCGGCTTGGGGGCCGCCTTCTTGACCGCGGCCTTCTTCACGGCAGCCTTCTTGACCGGCTTGGCGGCGGCCTCGTCCTCGAGCGCCCACATCTTTTCGAGCGCATAGAAGGAGCGCGCTTCGGGGCGGAAGACGTGGACGATCACGTCGCCGGCATCGACCAGCACCCAGTCGCCGGTCTGCTTGCCTTCGACGGGAATGTAGCCGCGGCCGGACTGTTTGAGCTTGTCGGCGAGGTTCTCGGCGATGGCCACGACCTGGCGGGTCGAGCGGCCCGAGGCGATCACCATGTAATCGGCGAAGGCCGACTTGCCCTTGAGGTCGATGACGACGACGCCCTCGGCCTTGTTGTCGTCCAGGGACTCGCGCACCAGCTTGAGGAGCGCGTCGGAATCTTTGCTTCGATCGGGAAGCGTGCGGGTCTGGTCGGGGATGGTCTTTCCTTTCGCTCTGGTCCGTTGGGGGCGCACGGCGCGAAGGGCCGTCGCGGAATGGTTGTCCAACCTGCTCGGGATAAAGCACCAGGCCGGCGGCTCGCAAGTGGCGAGCCGGCGGGCCTCGGTGGCTTGCAGGCGGAAACGCTCGAAGGTGCGCGGCGCCGGGGCGGCCAGCGCCGCATAGCTCCAGCCGGGCCGCGCGAAGGCGGCGATCGGCACGGTGCCGAACAGGGTGCGCCAGCCCGCCCAGTCGACGAGCTGGGGCAGGATGTCGGCGCCCATCAGCCACACGAACCTCGCATGGGGGTAGACGTGCTGCAGCGCCTGCACCGTGTCGAGCGTATAGCGCGTGCCGAGCATCAGCTCGGGCGCCTCGACGCGGATGCGGGGATGACGGGCGACCTGACGGGCGCGGGCCACGCGGGTGGACAGCGGCTCCATGCCGTCGCCGCTCTTCAGCGGGTTCTGCGGCGAGACCAGCCACCAGACTTCGTCGAGGCCGAGGCGCTTCAGGGCCTCCAGGCTGATATGCCGGTGGCCGGCATGGGCCGGATTGAACGAGCCGCCCAGCAGGCCGATGCGTCGCGTGGTGGCGCGCGACACGCCCGGCATCGGGTGCAGGCTCACGAGGGGAAACTCACGGCCTGAGCGTACCCTTGCCGCGCACGATGTTCTTGTAGGTGGTCAGCTCGACCAGTCCGACGGGGCCGCGCGCGTGCATGCGGTTGGTCGAGATGCCGATCTCCGCGCCCAGGCCGAACTCGCCGCCGTCGGCGAACTGGGTGCTGGCATTGTGCATCACGATGGCGCTGTCGACCTCGCCCAGGAAACGCTGCGCCGTCGCCTCGTTGTCGGTGACGATCGATTCGGTGTGCTGGCTGCCGTAGCGCGCGATGTGCTCGATCGCGCCGGCGACACCGTCGACCGTGGCGACCGAAATGATCGGCTCGAGATATTCCGTGCGCCAGTCCTTCTCGGTGGCGACCAGCGCCCTGGAATCGCGCTTCCGGACTTCCTCGTCGCCGCGCACTTCGCAGCCCAGCTCGTGAAGCTTGTCGAGCACCGGCTTCAGATGGGTGTCGAGCGCGGCGCGGTCGATCAGCAGGGTCTCGGCCGAGCCGCAGACGCTGACCCGGCGCATCTTGGCGTTGGCCACGAGGTCGCGTGCCATCGCGACGTCGGCATCGCGGTCGACATAGACATGGCAGATCCCGTCGTAGTGGCGCAGCACCGGCACGCGGCTCTCCTGCGTCACGCGGTCGATCAGCGAGCGTCCGCCGCGCGGCACGATCAGGTCGAGCCAGTCCATGGCGCGCAGCATCTCGCCCACGGCGGCGCGGTCGGTGGTCGGCACCAGGGCCACGCAATCCTCGGGCAGGCCGGCGCCGGCCAGCGCGCGGCGCAGCAGCTCGACGATGGTGCGCGAGGAATGGAAGCTGTCGGAGCCGCCGCGCAGCACCACGACGTTGCCCGACTTGATGCACAGCGCGCCGGCATCGGCGGTGACGTTGGGCCGCGCCTCGTAGATCACGCCGATGATGCCGATCGGCACGCGCACGCGGCTGAGCGCCAGCCCGTTGGGCCGCCGCCATTCCTCGATGATGGCACCGACCGGATCGGGCAGGGCGGCGATGTCGTCGAGGCCCTTGGCCATCGCTTCGACGCGCGCCTCGTTCAGCAGCAGCCGGTCCTGCAGCGCAGCCGTCATGCCGGCGGCCTTCGCCGCCTCGATGTCGCGCGCATTGGCGGCCAGGATCGCGTCCTTCTCGGCGCGGATGAGACGCGCCGCCTCGAGCAGGGCCGCGTTCTTGGCCGTGGTCGAGGCGTTGCGCAGCGCGGCGGCGGCGGCCTTGGCGCGGCGGCCGAGGTCGGCCACCAGGGAAACGACGTCTTCGGCAGCGGGCTTGGTCTGGACGTTCATGGGACGCTCCGTCGCTTCACTCGACCACGAGGTCGTCGCGATGGACGATCTCGTCGCGGCCGCGGAAGCCCAGCAAATGTTCGATCTCGACGCTCTTGCGGCCGGCGATGCGGCGCGCATCCTCGGCGGCATAGGCGACCAGGCCGCGCGCCAGCACGCGGCCGCCGCGATCCTTCACGTCGACCACGTCGCCGCGGCGGAACTCGCCGGCCACCGCGGTGACGCCGGCGGGCAGCAGGCTCTTGCCGGTCGACAGCGCGCGCACCGCGCCGTCGTCGACGACCAGAGTACCGGCGGGCTTGAGCGAGCCCTTGATCCACTTCTTGCGCGCCGACAAAGGCGAGCCCTCGGGCAGGAACCAGCTGCAGCGCGCGGTGCCGTCGATCAACGCCCCCAGCGCGCCGACGCTGCGGCCGTCGGCGATGGCCATGCGGCAGCCCGCGGCCATGGCGATGCGGCCGGCCATCAGCTTGGTCACCATGCCGCCGTTGGACATCTCGGAGGCCGCGACGCCGGCCATCGCCTCGATCTCGGGCGTGATCTCGCGGATCTCGGGAATGAAGGTCGCCGAGGCGTCGCTGCGCGGGTCGCCGGTATAGAGACCGTCGATGTCCGACAGCAGCACCAGCGTGTCGGCCGAGATCATCTCGGCGACGCGCGCGCCCAGGCGATCGTTGTCGCCGAAGCGGATCTCGTCGGTCGCGACCGTGTCGTTCTCGTTGATCACCGGGATGGCGCCCAGCCCCAGCAAGGTCGCCATGGTCTGGCGGGCGTTGAGGTAGCGGCGGCGCTCTTCCGAATCGTTCAGGGTCAGCAGGATCTGCGCGACCGTGATGCCATGCCGCGCCAGCGCCTCCTGATAGGCCTGCGCGAGGCGGATCTGTCCGGTGGCGGCGGCGGCCTGGCTCTCCTCGAGACGCAGCGGCCCGGCAGCGAGCTTGAGATGCGTGCGGCCCAGCCGGATGGCGCCGGACGAGACCAGCACGACCTCGCAGCCGCCTTTGTGCAGGCGCGCGACGTCGCCGGTCAGGGCCTCGAGCCAATCGCGCCGGACCTCGCCCTTCGTCTCGTCGACAAGGATCGAGGAGCCGATCTTGACGACCAGCCGCCGCGCGCCGGCAAGCGGTGTCATGCGGCGTCCCGGGAGGGCGAGCGCTGCTTGTCGACGAGCTTCATGAGCTCGTGCAGCAGCGGCGTCACGCCCTGGCGGGAGACCGCGGAGATGACGTGCACCGTCTTGCGGCTGACCTTGGCGAGCTGGGCACGCTTGGCCTCGATGTCTTCTTGCGTCATGGCGTCGGTCTTGTTCAGCGCCACGATTTCCTTCTTGCGCGCCAGGTTGCCGCCATAGGCCTTGAGCTCGGTCCGCACGGTGCGATAGGCGCCGGCGACGTCGTCCTGCGTGCCGTCGACCAGATGCAGCAGCGCGCGGCAGCGCTCGACATGACCCAGGAAGCGCGTGCCGAGGCCGGCGCCTTCATGGGCGCCCTCGATCAGGCCCGGAATGTCGGCCATCACGAACTCGCGCGCGTCCGAGCCGTCGCCCACTTTCACCACACCGAGGCCGGGATGGAGCGTCGTGAACGGATAGTCGGCGATCTTGGGCCGCGCGTTGGTGTTGGTGGAGAGGAACGTCGACTTGCCGGCGTTGGGCAGCCCGACCAGGCCGATGTCGGCGATCAGCTTGAGGCGCAGCCACAGCGCGAGCTCCACGCCCGGCCAGCCGGCATCGGCACGGCGCGGCGCCCGGTTGGTCGAGGTTTTGTAGTGCAGGTTGCCGTAGCCGCCGTCGCCGCCCTTGGCGATGATCACGCGCTGGCCGATCTCGGTCATGTCGGCCAGCAGGGTCTCGTTGTCCTCGGCGAAGATCTGGGTGCCGCGCGGCAGGCGCAGCACGATGTCCTTGCCGGCGCCGCCGGTGCGCTGGCTGCCCATGCCGTGATGGCCGGTCTCGGCCTTGAAGTGCTGGGCGTAGCGATAGTCGATCAGCGTGTTGAGGCCGTCGACGCATTCGGCGATCACGTCGCCGCCGCGCCCGCCGTCGCCGCCGTCCGGCCCGCCGAACTCGATGAACTTCTCGCGGCGGAAACCCGCGCAGCCGGCGCCGCCGTTGCCGGAGCGGACGTAGATCTTGGCCTGGTCGAGGAACTTCATGAGATGGGGTCCAGAAACGGAAAAGGGGGAACGGCGAGCCGCTCCCCCTTCAAAAATCCAATGGGATGAACGGCGTTATTCGGCGGCCAGTGCCGGCGCCGGGAGAACGTTCACTTCGACCTTGCCGCCGGAGCGGGTGCGGAACGACACGACGCCGTCGGCGGTGGCGAACAGCGTGTGGTCGCGGCCGAGGCCGACATTCTCGCCCGGGTTCATCTTGGTGCCGCGCTGGCGGACCAGGATGTTGCCCGAGATGACCTTCTCGCCGCCGAAACGCTTCACGCCGAGGCGCTTGCCGT
Source organism: Reyranella sp. (assembly GCF_965249915.1). Taxonomy (GTDB): domain Bacteria; phylum Pseudomonadota; class Alphaproteobacteria; order Reyranellales; family Reyranellaceae; genus Reyranella. The sequence continues at coordinate 4,003,306 of NZ_OZ252257.1, read as the reverse complement.
CTGAATCGCGGCCGTTACGCGAGGAGCCGCCTGCTTTCTTATGTGCCATCGTCCTACTCCGGTCGCTCTGCTCAGGCGACGATCTGTTCGATCTTGACCACCGTCAGGTCCTGACGGTGACCGTTCTTGCGCCGCGAGTTCTGGCGACGGCGCTTCTTGAAGATGATCACGTGCTCGCCGCGGGCCTGCTTGACGATCGAGCCGACGACCTTGGCGCCCTCGACGACCGGCGCACCGATCTTGTCGCCGACCATCAGCACGTCGGTGAATTCGACCTTGGTGCCGGCCTCGCCGTCGATCTTCTCGACCGTCAGCTGGTCGTCGGCGGCGACCGTGTATTGCTTACCACCCGTGCGGATAACGGCGATCATGATGACACCCGGCTTGAGGTTTCCCGGCGCGAAATGCCGAAAAACACGAAAGAACGCGGCGGACCCGCAGGGCCCGCCGAAGAAGCGCGGAATATACGCACGCCGGCCCTTGAGTCAATGTCGGAGACGGGATGGCCGATGCAGGGCTCACGGAACCTCCCGGAGGCCGGAAAGTCAATGTTTTCGGGGCGCTGGGCGCGGATCGCCTTGCTGCGGCGCCGCCGGGGACGCGTTCGGGGCCTTTTTTCCCGCAGCCCCGCCGTTCCGCGCGGGAAGCTGTTGCTCCTCCAAAGACGCCCGCCTATAAACCCGCGCGCCCGGAGGGGTGCTAGAGTGGTCGATTAGGACAGTCTCGAAAACTGTTGTGCGTGCAAGCGTACCGTGGGTTCGAATCCCACCCCCTCCGCCATTCACCGTCGAGCTGACAGTCTCTCCCGCCTTGGCGGGCCTCTTGAAAGCCCAATAGGCGCGGGCATTACGCGTTGGACCTGTTGACCGGCGTCGCCGTCCCAGGGGCCGTTTGGCTCTCTCTATGCCTCTTTCTCTCCAAAGCTGATGACTGCGGGATTTGGTACGCTTCTTGTAAGTCGCTGATCTGGTTGACTAATTCGGAGCGTAGTTCTGCGGGTTTCGAAGGTTCGGGCGGCCGGAGAGTAGGGCTGAGATCGAAACTTTGCAGGCTCGGCGTGGCGGTCAGAGCTAAGGGCAAGTTCTTTGCTAGCCGACGCCGGTGGCGAGCGCGCAGCTCATGAAGAGACCCGACACCTCTGCCACGTGGCACCGAGCACCATGGCGGCGGCGGCCTTTAGCCCTTCATGAGCGCGTGAGACGATGAGCTTGACGCCACGCAGGCGCCGGCGGGTCAGCGAGCATGCCGCGGGAACCCGCAATGACCGCCTCAAACGCGAGACTGCCTGAAGTTACACCACGCCTTGGGACGCTACCCGAAACCGTGTCTACGCCTATACCAGTCCGGTGAACATCCGCATCTCTTCCTTCGTCTGCTGCTCCTCGGGCATAAGGTTCCAAAGTCGGCTGCAGATGGTGCCTACCTCTTCCCAGTCGTCCGCAGCGACGGCGCGCTTACCGGCTTCCAGCAGCCTCGACGCTTGAACCTGGTCGTTCATCGCAGCGCGGCGCTGGTTCAGATGCTCCAGCATCCCTCGCAAAAAGGTCGGAGTCCTCGCGAGGATGGTGAACATCAGTGAGCGCAGAGCTTCTATCTCGGCGTGAATTTTTTCAGGCACGTTCGAGTTGATAAAGGTCTGCTCGCGGTTGAGAATTGCCTTGAGCTGATTGCGCTCACGGTCGTTGCCGGACTCTTGCACCGCCTTCACGCACTCAGACTTGGCGTCCTGGTAATCCCGGCGGGCCTGCTCCAGTCGCTTACCGGACGTCAGGTCGAACATCGTCCGAGCGGCTTCGCGCTTGCGGTCCTCGAGCTGGTACTTTTTGTCGGTAACGTCGTCATCCTTGAGCTCGGCAATCTCGCCCATGAGCGTCTGTACCGTGCTCAGCGTTTTCTCGATGCCTGCAGCGACGTCACTCTGGCCGTTCTTCTCGGCGTCTTCGAGCTCGGTCTGCAGCTTGCTCTCCAGCAGCAAAGTCTCGGCAGCAAGGTCCCTGGTGGTCACGTGCCGGAACTTAGGTGCGAAGACCTCTGAGAATTCTTGGTCCGTCCCGTTCAGGTAGGCGTTAACAGTAAGGTCACGTGATTCCGATATCGCAATTTTTAGGTCGACTTCTGTACCTTTGATGAGGTCCCGTGCGATCTGTTTGCCTGTAATGAGCAAGACCCCCAACGGCTTGTTCGTCGAGGAATGGCGATTTGAGGGTCCCTCAACAACGAGGATGCGAAGCTGGTCGTTAGAACCTTTGACGATGGTGCGTCCAACTTCCTGAGTGAGTTTGGTTTGCGACGGCAGCACCACGTTCTTGTGAAACAGCGGGCGCAGCTTTGTGTCATTCGCGGCGGGATCATCCAGCACCAGGCAGATGTCTTCGGGAAGCATCTGACCTGCCACGCTGTAGCGACCCTGGGCAATCTGGATGACGTCGTTGTCCAGTTTCACCAGCGTGCCTGTGGCATCGAACACTTTTAAGGCGAAGACGTTGTACGCGCCGGCGCGCAGCGGCAGGTCCTCGACAATGCGATTACCCAGCTTCTTCAAGCTGCTGTCGTAGGCCCCGTCCTCGCCGACGATGCGGTACTGCATGCCCTCAGAGGCGCCTTCCACCTTAGCAGTGAACGGCTCCTCGGTCTCTTGAGAAGTCTTATTGTAGGACATCCGCACCTTCACGGCGGTATCCGGTCTTGCCGCGTTTGGCGCCCCCTGCCCCTTCTCCTTGGTGCCGGCGAAGTAGGCGGCGCCCACCGCCACGGCGTTTGTCGGGTCAACGCTAGTGTTGGCCGCGATGCCCATCACCTCCTGAACGCGCTTGCGAACAAAGGGAATGTAGGTCGAGCCTCCCACCATGAGAATAAACTTCAGGTCGCCAGGCTGCAGCGAATTCCGCGTCAGTATCCGCTTGACCATTTCGATTGTACCTTCGACTGCATCCTTAATGACCGCCTCGAAGTCGCTTCGCGTGATAGTCAAAATGGCATCGACGGCCGTGCCTTCATCGTCTTCGACGGTGAGTGTGCCCAGGTCGATTTCAGTAGAGGTTTTAGCCGACAACTCAACCTTGGCCTCTTCGGCCTTCGCCAACAGGGCGTACCATAGGGGGTTTCGGCTACCGCTCTGGCTCTTGAGGGAGCCCAGCAGGTCCTCAAACTTGCCTCGCCGGTTGAGCTCAGCGACGACCACCTTTTCGACCAGCAGAGCGTCGAAGTCGGTTCCACCGAGGTAATTGTCACCCTCATGGTCCATGACAGTCAGCTCGCCCTCGACGATACGGACTAGGGCGGTGTCGAACGTGCCGCCACCAAGATCGTAGACGAGCCACTGGCTGTTCTTCAGGTCGACATTACGTTCCTTGTTGGCATAAGCCAAGCTCGCCGCAATAGGCTCCTGTAGCAGCACCACGCTCTTGAAGCCCGCCTGAAGGCCAGCTTCCTTGGTCGCGTTGCTCTGAAGCGTGTCGAACGAGGCCGGGATGGTGATGACAGCTGCGTCCACCTCCTCGCCGGACTGGACGAAGGTCTTCAACTCCTTGAGTACATATGCTGAAAGCTCAACCGGAGTTTTCGACGCACCGAGCGCCTTGATGTTGAAGCTCTCGGAGGTGCCCATCTTGCGCTTGAAGCGGCTAACCACACTTCGTGAATCACGGAGCAGGTAGGCCCGTGCCTGCTCGCCAATGAGGGTACGGTCGTTCCGGAATCCGACGATGGAAGGAAGGGTCTCCTTGAACCCGCTGGGGTTCTTGAACACCTGAACCTCGCCCTTCTCAAACTTGGCGATGAGCGAATTTGAAGTGCCTAGGTCGATGCCGAAGTTGATGGTGTTGCCGCTCATTGCAGTTCTCCCGCTTGATTCCCTGCTTCGACGGTTTTGGACCGCACTACGACGATGCCCTTCTGGATGACTCGCGAGTAGGCTGGCTCGCCGTACCGAATAACCGGCTTGATGACTTCGGTCACATGAAGATTCTCTGTGCCCTCACCCGCGATGGACGCATCGAGGTCGGCGCGCGTCTCATTGAACGGCTGGCCCATGGGGTCCTCGTAGAAGAGCTTCTCTTCGGCAAAAGCATCTTTGATGCGCTCGATGTTGCGCAGTGCGCCGCCCGGGTCCCCATGCAGAGTCAGCTTGCGCTCGGCATCGTATAGATGGTTGAGCGTCTGAAGCACGAACTTCGGGATGCTCAGTTGCAGAGGTGCGCTCATGAGCGGGGGCGCTCCTTTCGATTAGCCAATAAATGCAGGATGATGGCGTTGTACGTTGACTCGATCGGCAGGTCAGCGGTTGCCTTGGAGTTCTGTGCATCCCGCAAGACGATGGAGCCGTTGACCATAGTCGACGAGAGCCTTGCCCACGGCACGCGAATCTTCTTGTCGGTGAACCAACCCCTGGCGGTAAGCTCAACACCGTCTTCGAATACCAGCAGTGGACCTACTCGCGCGGACTGATTTCGCTGGAGCTCCGCCTCGAAGTTTTCGGCTACCCCTCCTAGGATGAACGACGTTGTTGCTTCAACGAGTTCACCCCAGTACTTCTTCTGCTCTTCGAAGTTGGCGGCGGCACTCCAACTCACCACGATGTCTTCGCCCTGACGCGCCTTAAACGCCACGGTCAGTCGGTGGATGGGCGGCTGAGCGGAGGTCTGCACCAAGCCCCACCGCAACCCGACGATGTCGGCAGGCGCAAGCCTCTGCTTGCCGTAGACCACACCGTTCTTCGTGATGCTGACATTGCGGTCCTTGAAAGACAGGTGGGCTTCCTTGCTCTTTTCTTCGGCGATGAATCCGTCGAGAGTCTTTTCGTCAGCCTGCATTTGGTGGGCCAGGGCCGGAGATTTCTTTGCGCAGGCGCGGCCCAGAGCAAGAATTGCCTTCGCACCCTCCGCGTCGTGTTCACGGTTGTAGTACGAGACCGACAGATCCCGCAGGGCGCTGCCTACCGCGCTATGGGCCTCGTAGAACTCAATAGGCAGCAACGTTAGTAGACTGCCAAGGTTACCTTGGTTAAACGCTTTCTCGATTTCGGACCTGGAGACCGAGCACTTATCCTTGACCTCGGCAGCCTTAATTAGGGGTTCGCTCAGTCGGGTTACCAGCCGCTTGGTGCTCTCGAAGCAGGTGTCCAACTGCGCTGGCGTTACCCAACGCCGTCCATCCATCAGGCACTCGACCACCACCAAGTCGGCTTGCTCTACTGCACGGCTCAAGACATCGGCGAACTGCGCAGCGAACTTCGGACCGATATGTTCCAGCGTCTCCGCGTCCAACAGGTGGGGGAGAGTGCAGTCAGTCGAACCATCCTCGTTGATAAGGAAGTGGCGAAGGTCACCGCGCATTAGGAAATCGTTCAGCGCACGGTTATGAGACACCAGTTGGTGGGCGTTCCATGCGTCTACGATGTCAAGCTCAGTGAGCTTCGCCAAAGCGGTCGACTTGTCGATGACCAAGCCAGGCAGCCAGTCGACCTTTCCTTCTTCGAGCTCGATTTCGCGCATCAGCGCCTGCTTCGCCTTCTGCAGCGCTCTGGGGTTGTCCTCTACGTCTTCGGGCTCGACGTCCAACAGCGTGAAAGGATTGATGTAATGGCTGAACCACTCCGACTGAGGTAGGTACGGCTGGGGCCTGCGCAGCACTTGCTCTCGCAGCGCAAAAAGGCGCTGCTGGGCGTTCGAGCGGACCGTCGTCAGCTTTTCTGACTCGTAGCCAGTGCGACGAGCAGCTTCGAGCGCGTCCAAAGCGTCAGCATCGCGGTCGAGCGCTTCGTAGCCTAAAGCGAGGTTGTAGAAAGCGGCTTTTCCCTCATGCTTTCGCGTGTAGGTCTCATAGACCCTTACCGCTTCCGCCGTTTCGTTGGCTTCCCCAAGCAGGTAGGCCAGGTCGAACATGTCCTCTTCGTTCAGTTGGTCCTTTTCGTAGACCTCCCGCAATAGCGCAAGGCGCCTGGCAGGCACGCCTTCTTCCTTCCTGCCCTTGAGCAGGTAGGCCACCATTAGCATGCTTGAGATGTGTGAACTGTCTGCCTCAAGCGCTTGTTCATAGGCTTCGAGCGCTTCGTCGTTGCGATTAGCCCTTAAATGGGTCCGGCCCAGTTCGTTCCAGCCACCGGGAAACGCAGGAGCCAGCTCCGTCACTTTCTGCAGGGCCGGCAAAGCGGCTTCAGCGCCGTCTTTTGCTCCTTGCGCCAATGCAAGCTGCCACCACGCGTTTGCGTTATCCGCGTCCAATGCGGTGGCGCGGCGCGCGGCCAATATGGCTTCTTCCAGCCGGCCTTCACCGCGCAGGTTCTGTGCTCGTTCAGCAAACTGCTTCGCTTCAGCTTCACTCATTAGCAGGCCGCCCAAGTTCTTAACTGACATTTCTTTTATACCGAGGCTGTCCGGGCCTCTTGGGCGGACGATAACCTCGGGCACCGGCAGCAGGCAATCCTCGCGGGCGTCATGGGGTGTCGGAGGCAGACCGTGGAACCGCACTGGAGGCGCCTGCTCTGATTGCAGGCAAGTCCGGGAGGCTTTTATCCGTCGGGGAGCTGGCCCTGCTGTGCCCACTCCACCGGAAACACCCTCATCGCCTCCGCCAGCGTCGGCCCGGCACTCGCTCGCCCATCCAGCATCGCCTCCACGGTCGCCGGCGCGAGCAGCGTCAGCCTGAACACGCGTGAGACGTTGGACGGGTTGATCTTCTCGGCCTTGGCGATCTCCTTGATGGTCGCGTCCTGGCCGGTCTGTGCCGCGGCTACGTCGCCTTGATGACAAGAATTTTCGCGGATCCCATTCCGCGGAACATTTCGACGGCCCAGTCCCGCACACGGGACCAATCGACGGCTTCAACTTGGTGGGCGCCTTTCACTACTGCGTGATGGACCAGGATCGACGCAATGAGGCCGGCTACTAGTCCGATCCACACTGGGCCGCCAATCACGGCGCTAGTGGCAATTAGAGCGCCCGAGCCAAGACCACCCTTCATAAGGCCGACGACGAAGCGCGTTCGGCCCTTGGCGGCCTTAGCCGTCTGCACAGCGCGCGCGAAGCAGGCGATCGCAACGATGCCCAAGACCGGATTGGCCGCGCAAAGCGTCGATAGGCCTAAACTGCCGGCCAGGTTCGCCGCGCGCTCAGTTTCGGCCTTGTCCCAGCAGAGCAGCATGGCGACGGCACCGAGGGCGGCGCCCGCCAGCTCTGTCCCTGTGTAGGACAGGGCGTCGGCGAGCTGCGCCTTACTGATGCCGATGCCGTGCAGAGAGGTGTGTGTGGCATTGAACCAGTCGCGATTTACAGTGGCGAATGGCAGGCCCATCGGCGTGATGACATCCTTCCATATTGCCGCCAGATACCCGGCGATCTCCTCGGTGAAGGTGTCGTTGGGCGAAGCGGTCGCCACCGCCTTCCAAGCGTCCGTGAGGCTGTGCCCTTCGTCCCAAAGCCGATGGAACGCGCCCGACGGATGGGCGATGTGCGTGGCATCCATCGCCTTGTCGTAGATCGTCGGCTTGGCTGTTGCGAAGGTATCGCGCATCCAACCGTCAAGTTTGCGTGCGAAGTCGGTGCCGAGGCTGGCGTTGAACCAATCGGCCAGGCGGTCCCAGCTGAAGCTTGCCTTCTGCTGAGCGGTTGCGTCGCGAGAATTGGATGGGGACGGACTAACTGGCCCGACGGTTGATATTGTGGTGGAGCCCGCGTACGTCTCAGCCCTGCGTTCCGCCAGAGCGGCAAGGCGGGGGTCCGCCGCCGTTTTCGTCAGCCGAGGTGCCACGGGCGGCGACACTGGTAGTGCCGTAGTCCCAAAGGGTGCCAGAGGTTCGTAAGGGCGCAGCCCCACTTTCATCTGCCACTTGACGAACGCGACCTCATGGATTGCGACCGGGGGCACTTGCTGGTTGGCGACCTCGATAAATCGGCGCCGCGCCGCGGTATTCGCGGGCAGTTCGCCTGCGACCAGTCGTTGGTAGCTCGGCAGGTAGCGGCGCAGCAGCGCCTCTTCCAGCTCGCTAAGCGCGATATTCTGTCGCGAGTTGCTAGAGAGCGTCACTCCCGGAGCCGCCATCACTGTTCAGGCCGCCTAGACGAAATCAGGCACGGTGCCGCAAATCCTGCCGTGCCCCATGCGTGCAAAACGATCACGGCGATCGTGCCCGAGGCTTTCGTCCAGTTTTTCATTTGGCAGGGACCGAAGCAGCCATAAGCGACCATTGGCGGACCGTATCCGCACAAAATGCAGTGAGCAACTACACAGCAGAAGGGCGCCCCTGCCTCGCCCACTCCACGGGAAACACTCCCATCGCCTCGGCCAACGTCGGCACGGCACTCGGGCGCCCGTCGAGGATCGCCTCCACCGTCGCCGGCGCGAGCAGCGTCAGCCTGAGCACGCGTGAGACGTAGGACGGGTTGATCTTCTCCGCCCTGGCGATCTCCCTGATGGTCGCGTACTTGCCGGTCTCCAGCATCTTCTGCCACCGGAATGCGCGGGCGATCGCCTTGACCAATGTGCTGTCGATGTGCGGTGCCGCAGGCGGCACAGGCGCACCGTCCGGGGCCAGGACCAGCTTCCGCCCGCCCCGCTTGCGCACAGCAAAAGGCACCTTGATGGCCACGACGCCGGGCTCTGCCCGTGGCATCAGGCAGTCCTCCGCAGATCGCCCAGTTGCTGGACCACGTGGCCGAGCCCCTGCGTCCGGAGCTGGAGCTCGAGCCCGTCTGTCTTGAGGTCGATGCGCTGGACCAGCAGCTGGACGATGCGGGTCTGCTCGGCGGGGAAGAGCTCCTCCCAGAGCGGATCGAGCCGCTCCAGAGCCTCCCGGACGGCCGCTTCGGACAGTGCCTCGATCTGGGGCCCGGCAGCCCGCCAGGTCGCCATCACGACTTCAGGAGACCGGAGCAGGGCCCGCAGCTGGTCGATGACCGCCGCCTCGATGGCAGCCGCCGATACTCGCCGGATGGGGGAAGGCCCTGCCTCGCCCTTCAGGGCGGCCTGGCAGACGTAGTAGCGATAAAGCTTGCCGTGCTTGCGAGTGTGCGTCGGGCTCATGGCGCGGCCCGTAGGGCCAAACAGCAGCCCCTTGAGGAGAGCGGGAGTAGCCGCCCGAGCCCGGCAGCCCCTGACCCGGGGGCTCTCCTGCAGGATCGACTGCACCTTGTCCCAGAGGACTTGGCTGACGATCGCGGCGTGCTCGCCGGGGTAGGCCACGCCCTTATGGACTGCGAGCCCGACATACACCCGGTTCCGGAGGATCCGGTACAAGGTTCCCTTGTCGACGACCCGCCCTCGATGGCTTCGGACATCCTCGGCCCGAAGCTGACGCGCAAGCAGCGTCGCAGATCCGACCTTCAGGAACCGCTCGAAGATCCGGCGAATGACCGCCGCCTCGGGCTCGTGGACGACCAGCTTCCGGTTCTCGACCCGGTAGCCCATGGGCACGAACCCGCCCATCCACATGCCGCGCCGGCGCGAGGCAGCGACCTTGTCGCGGATGCGCTCGCCAATGACTTCGCGCTCGAACTGAGCAAAGGACAACAGCACGTTCAGGGTCAACCGGCCCATGCTGGTGGTCGTGTTGAAGGACTGGGTCACCGACACGAAGGTGACGCTGCAGCGGTCGAACACCTCGACCAGCCGGGCGAAGTCCATCAGGGAGCGGCTTAGCCGGTCGATCTTGTAGACCACTACGACGTCGATCCGGCCGGCCTCGATATCGGCCATCAGCCGCTTGAGGGCGGGGCGTTCCAGTGTGCCACCCGAGAAGCCGCCGTCATCGTACTGGTCGGCCAGTTCGACCCAGCCCTCCGACCGCTGGCTGGCGATGTAGGCACTGCAGGCCTCGCGCTGGGCGTCGAGGCTGTTGAACTCCATGTCGAGCCCTTCCTCGGTCGACTTCCGGGTGTACACGGCGCAGCGAATCTTACGGACGACCGGCTTCTTCATGCCGCTCTCCGCCTGTTCTTGAGTCCGAAGAAGAGCAGCCCGTTCCAGCGGGTGCCGGTGATGGCCCGCGCGATGGCCGACAGCGACTTATAGGGGCGGCCCTGCCATTCGTAGCCGTCGGCCATCACCGTCACGGTGTGCTCGACGCCCTGGTACTCTCGAATCAGCCGAGTGCCGGCGATGGGGATATCGCTGCCTCGCAGCCGGCGCACGGCGATGTTGCCGCCGTCGAGCTGCTCGCCCAGCTGCTCCAGCCGGCGCACCGTCTCGGGCTTCAGGCCGCCGTAGGCCAGCTCCTGGATCCGGTACGCGAGCCGGCTTTCGAGGAAGCGCCGGTTATAAGGTGGCGCCGGGTGGTCGAAGAGTGCGGTCCACTGTTCCTTGAGCTTCGCCGTCGGCATCGCCTTCAAGGCCGCGACGCGGGCCAATACACTGTCGTTTTGCTTCATGCCGTTCTCCGTCTGGGGGCGTCGGCATGACCGCTTCGGTCGGGCAGGAAGTCGACCGAACTGTCTCCGCGGTCGGCAGATAGTGGACTGGACTTCCGGGCATGAAGCCGGATCAGCCCGCGCGCCAGGATCTCGCCGAGTTCGGCGAGGCGTTCGTCGGGGGTCATGGCATCTGGGGATAACAAATTGGGGATCTGCACGGTGAGTCTAGGGATTGAGGCTTAAGGGCTCTCTACCCCTACCCATCGCCCCTTCGAGACGTCCCAAGGCGGCCGAGTTACTAGCCTTGTTGTCCACAGCTAATGAGAACGAGAATAGAACATCTGTGGCGCTAAACGGTGACTGGAATGGCCAAAAACCTGAAGAAATTCGCTAACGCTCGGTTTGTCAGGACGATTGATCTCGGTCTCCTGCGGCGTCTCCTCGAACGCCATGCCAACGCCCTATCAGGACTGGATCTCGCCATTCTCGATGACGACTCGGATGCGGCACGGAAGGCTTTGCTCGAGTTCTTTTTAGGGCCAGATGAGAACCATCCGGATGGGTTGGTGACCGATCTCCATCGGATTGCTGAGCTCGGCGACGCCAACGGGCTCCGGCTTCTCCAGGACCAGGCACGCCGACGCGGCGTGGGAATCATGGCGGCCAACGACGGGGCTCCCGACGAAGGCCGCGAGGATCCCAAGCATGTCGCGTTGCGCCTGTTTCTCGACGAGCGCGAATTGTTTGACGTTGCCGCCGACACGCTGAGTTACACAACGTTGTCGTCCTACAGCGAATTTTCAGGGACCGACGAAGGCATTGATGCCGAGGTCAACGAGGTAACGTGCTCCGCGTTCAAGGCCTCGGCGGAAAGTCTGCTGGAAGAAGAGCTTAGGGGTCGGTACTGCCGCGTCGGCTGGTATGATGACGATGGCGAGATTAATGTCGTCATGACGCACGGTGCCGTGCTGAAGACAACCGAGGTGATCGAAGAAGGCGCGGATCGGGTGATCCGCCTTCGCGAGGCCGCTCATGCCGTGCTGTCTTATGACCCGGCATCAGGCCGATTGAAGATCGGTGGCTTCGCCAAATCCGGTCGCGCTGACATTGCAGAACTCTTTGCTGTCACGATGTTGAAGCGGCCGGGCTTCTTCGCCGCACCAGATGCTCAAAACCTCTATACGCTGGCCCTGGTTGAGCGTGAGGGCTTCGGTTTCAAATTCGATCATGCGTTCGATGCCGGCATCCGACGCGTTATAATCACGGCTGTTCAGGTTGATCGCATCGGCACCGATCTGCGGTCCGGCAAGACAAGGACCCTGTGGTCACACCTGGTTCGCGACAGCCGTGACAACGCGCTGGCCCGGATGGGGGAGACCACGCGAGGCATCAACTTTGCGGGCGATTGGCGGATCAACCATATCGTTATTGGCGTAGACATCGACGTCGGCGAAAAGCGCCCGGTGCGGGTAACAATCAAACTGAAACCGCCAAGCCTCGCTGTATTCAAACGGCACCGCTTCGAGGCACGTATCATGGAACTGCTGCGCCGCAATGGGCTGGTCAATGACCGAGAGATTGCACAATCTGCTGCTGCGGCAGAGTGAGGCCGGCGAACCTGCGATCCTGTGGGGACGACTGGCAAAGCCGTTCCTGGGGAAGAAGTTCGACCGACTGCTCCACTGCGGCGTTCTCATCGAGGAAACGCCTGCTGACGACTGGGACGTCTGCAGCGATTGCGAATGCGGCCATGACAGCCGTCGCATCCAGCTGATCGATGGCAAGCTGATCGCCGCCTGTCCGATCGATCATCGCAGCGACACCGTTCTCGAGCCTGAGGACCTGCGGAGCTTCCGCATTAACCTGAAGTCGCTCGTACGTGAGATTGCCGTGGCTTCGGGCTTCACGGCGGAGCCGACGCAGGTCATGCCGGGTGTCTGGTATCTGGGTGTGGCGCCTGCGAAGCGTGGACTATTTTTCGCCTTCACGCGCAGCAACATTCTGGCGCCCGGCTTGATATCCAGCCTCAGGACGATCGGCGAAAAACTGCCGATCACCATCGTCGCCCCGGCATTGGCGGTGGGGGACTTGCTACGTTTTGCCGAAGCGGGAATCCACTACACATCGATCGCCGACGCTTTCTCTCCGGCGGGCACGGCCTTTGCGATCGACGCCGAAAAGCTGGTGCCGCCATCCTCTATCGCGGCGAGGCTCACGCTGATCCGCGAGCAATCGAAGATCGTTCTCGATGGTCGAGAGCTCAAACTGCCGCCGATCGGCTTCAAGATCATGTGGCTTCTGGCCGAGACGGCGATGCGCGACAACGGCAGGGTGAGCAGCCAGCAGATAGAAAAGCATTTGTGGGCGTCAACGGTGCTCAGAACCGCCGTCGGAGACGCTATCCGCAACCTGCGCAAGGCGCTGGACGGAAACGATATGAGGGGGAAGCATGGCGATCCGCTTGTGCAAAACCTCACCGCGCAGGGCTATTTTCTGAACCTTGAAGCAGCGGACATTCGCCTGGTGAATTGATCGGCGTTGCCACCGCCAGGATATTGCAACCATTGCAAACTTATCTACGCCACGCGGCGATTCGGCCAGCCGATGCTATCATTGCCGAGGTGAGAGAAATTGGCGAGACGCGATGGCGCCGGTTCAGAAGTGGCAATTCAAGGCGAGAATGCGGGCCCGCTCCTATAATTGGCGCGGTACGGCCCTCGCGACCGCACGGCTGAAGGCTGCGGTCTCCGAAATCAAGAAGGTAGCGAAAACCGATCCTGTCGCGGCGGGAGACGGGGTGGTGTCGTTGATGGAGCGGATCTGGCCGGCATTCCAGGATATCGACACCTCATCTGGCGCGCTCGGAACGGCGGTTTCGCGGACCTTGGACGAATTGATCCCGATCCTGATCGCCGCGCCGGCAGACCATGCGATCACAAGCACGTGGCTCGAACGTTTGTTCGAGGCGGTCCAGAACGACGGTGTTCAGTATCTGGCGCCAGTCGAGGACCGTTGGGGCGAGATCGCCCGCTATCCGGATCTGATCAATGATTATGCGGACAGGTTGCTGTGGGTGGTGCGCCGCGCCTGGGCCAATCACAACGGCTTCGAATATGTGACCGGCACGGCCATTTGCCTGTCGTGCCTGCTCGAGGCGGGCCGCTATGCCGAGCTGCAGGAGTTGCTGGCGAAAAGGCGGTCCAAGTTCTGGTCCTGGCACCGGTTTGGCGCGGAGGCGCTGGTTCGTCAGGGGTTGTGGGAAGCCGCCATAGCATTCGCCGAAAGCGTGCGCGATACCGCGAATTCTCCCTACGAGGACAGGTCGATCGATCGCTTTTGCGAGGATCTTCTGATCCGCCATGGCCGCTCCAACGAGGCCTATCGCCGCTATGGCCTGGTTGCTGCGGGCGGGACGACCAACCTCGCCACCTTCCGTGCTCTGACGAAGCGATATCCGGATCGCGACCGTCGTCAGACGCTGATCGATCTGGTTAAAACGCGCGGCGACAAAGGGAAGTGGTTTGCCGCCGCCAAGGATGCAGGATTTCTCGACATCGCGCTCGAGTGTGCTGAATTGAGCGGCGTGGATCCGTCGACGCTGGTTCGCGCGGCCCGGGATTTTTGCGACAAGGAGCCCCGGTTCGCCGCCGTGGTGGGGCTGCTGGCCATCAGGCATTTGCTCGCGGGCGGCGGTTATGATCCGCAGGTGTCGGAGGCAGCCGACGCCGCGACCCATCTCCTTGCCGCTGCACGCCAGATTGGCGCTGTCGACTGGGCAAGAGCGGAGCTCGGCAAACTTGCCGATGGGCCCTGCAGCTCAGAGCGTCAGCTGTTCCGCCACGCCGTCGAGGTCGCTTTGGCACGCGACATCGCAGGCAATCTCAAAGCCTGATCCAGCGTCACGGCCGCGGCGGGCCTGACGACCACCTTATCCTGGGATTCCCACGAGCAGGTTCGTGCCGTCGGGGCGCCGGTGCTGGGCCTTCCCATAGCTTCCCATAACAAGACCAACCGTATGGGAAAAGCGCACCTCTATCTTCGGTCTCCAACAGCGATGACCGAGGGGTCCGCAGATGCGGCAGTCTATTTCCCAAGACGATCTCAGGACGCTTCTTCATGAAGCCGACGTGGCGGTCCGCCGGCTGGTTCGCAAGCTGGGCCTGCCTCGTGCAGATCTCGACGATATCCGCCAGGACCTGCTGACCGACGCCCTGGCGCGCCTCCATGCGTTCGACGCCGAGCGGGGGGCGCTGGGTGCCTTCGCGGGCCTGGTCATGGCGAACCGTGCCACCCGCATTGCCCAACGCGTCAGGAACCATCGCCGCATGTACGGGCCGGAGCCCGTGTCGCTCGACGAGCCCGCGGCACCCGGTTCCCGCGAAACCTTGGGCGCTTCTTTGCCCGAGGAGCAGAGCCTCGCCGCCATTCAGGGGCACTGGGTGAACCCGATTGCCCAAGTCGAACGGCGCCTCGATCTCGAACGCGGCCTGGGAACACTCGATGAAAAAGGGCGCCGCCTTGTCGCCGACCTGCTGCGGGGATCGGCTCACTGGCTTGCACGGGCCGGCCTTGGGTCGCGTAGCACGCTCTACCGGCAGACGAGGGAACTTCGCCTGGCGCTGATGGCGGTCGGCGTTTCGGCAGTGTGAGGGACGCACGTCGATGTTCCCGCAAACGCACCTGCGGCTCCTCCTGGTCACGCACAGCTACGCGCGACTTCGCGGGCCCACGCAGTGGGTAGCCGAAG
Source organism: Reyranella sp. (assembly GCF_965249915.1). GTDB lineage: Bacteria > Pseudomonadota > Alphaproteobacteria > Reyranellales > Reyranellaceae > Reyranella. The sequence goes on along the minus strand of NZ_OZ252257.1, from coordinate 3,988,216 downwards.
GCGATCTCATGCGTGTCGCTTCGGATTATCGAGGTCGTGAGACGCATCTCAAGAGCGCTGGGTAGGAGAGGGTATGGCAGTTTCACAAACCAATCCCAGGGCAATGCAGCGCCTCACCGAGACAGCGTTCTGTGCCTGGCTTGGCCAGGCCCATCCGGGTGCCCAGCTGGTCTATCACCGCGGCCTGCTCGCGCTGGACGCCAGTATCAACAGCCAGACTCCCAAGAGCGATGCGCGCCACGAACTCGCCCGTGTCGCACGGCGCGCCTGGTGGGCCGCCTCGCAGGGGTTGGTCCATCTGATCCAGCGGCGCAACGGCCCCGACGACTTCACTTACATCGCGATCGCGCGACCTCGGCCAAAGGAGCTGCCGGCAACGCCGTCATCGGTTCTTCTGAAGGAGGTCGCGTGATGGACCTTGCCGCCGTGTCCATCAATGGGCAGTACCTGCCCACACTTCTCGCCGACGCGGCAGCGGCCCTGGTCAACGCCCGCGATGCCGCCGAAGTGTTGGAAGCACGCGACCTTGCATCGCTGGCGTATGACGTGGCCAAGCGTACGGCGCGCCTGGCGAAAGCCAAACAGGCCCATGACGATCTGATCGTCGCTGCCCATCGTGCCCAGGCCCATGCCCTGCAGATCGAGGCGCGCGCCAAGCTGCGGCTGGCCGACGAATACGACGCCGCGCAGGATCGGGGAGAGGTGGCCAGTACCGGGCAGCACGCACGAGCTGTTCCAGACGGGAACAGCAGCTCTCGTGCGACGGTCGCCGACATCGGCCTCTCCCGCAAGGATATCCACGAAGCGCGTCTGGTACGCGATGCCGAACGGGCCGAGCCCGGCATCGTCGGCCGCACTCTCAAGGAGCAGATGGAACGCGGCGACGAGCCGACCAGGGCTGCGCTGCGCAAGATGGTGGTCGATGCTGCGATGCGCGGCCTGCGCGGCGGCGGATCGAAGAAGCGCGCTCGCAACCCGCTCTACGAGCCCAATCCTGCCTACGACGCCAGCGCCGGCATCGACGGCTGCTGCACGCGCATCGCCGACTACGTCGATACCCACGGCGCCGCGTTCATCCTGTCGGGTTGCCTCGACGCCCCCATGCTCGAACGCAGCATCGCAAAGATGACGCGCGGTCGGGACGCCCTCACCACCATCCTGGAGGCCGCTCGTGCTCAAGCGAACGTCTGATTTTACGCACCATGTCTGGGAGGCAGCCGATCTGGTTGGTCGCAACGCCCCACGCATCGTCGACGACATCCTGAAGGCACTGTTTCCGAACACCGTCAGCGCGGCGGAGGCGGAGGGGGCATCCCGGATACTCCGCATCGGGTGCATCGCCGAGGTCAAGCGCGTGCTCCACAGGTCCGGCAGCAGCAGCGCACAGGTCGACTTTGGCGAGATGCACGAGTCCTTCCTGCCGCTGGTTCGAGCGCTGCAGCGACCGTCCTATTTCGTGCCCGAGCGCGAAGAGGAAGTGCCCGTCAGGGAGTTGATCGCCGATCCCACCCAGCTCGACGCGGCACGTCGCTTCATGCGTCGCAAGGGCATGGAATGCCTCGACGAAGCTGAGCGACTCGACCGCCTGTACGAGGCCGTCATGGGGCAGGGCGATGCCGCCGCCGTTCCCCCGGCCATGCCAATCGCCGTCGCCCCTGATCGCCCTCGATCACTTTCTTCCTCGGAGGTCTCATGATGTCGAACAACACTACCAATCGCCCGCGTCTCGACGACATCGGCATCATGCCGATCGGTGAGATCGCGCAGCTGCCAGCCGAACACCTGGCGCTGCTGCAGGAAGATGCATCGGCTGCCCTCGACGCCACCAAGAAAGCCAAGGACTGGATCGATGGCGCCATCGTCTTGCGCTTTGCCGACCACGTTCAGGCGCTGCGCCGCGAGGCCGGCAAGGACACCGGTACCGTCCGCTTCGAGCAGGACGGCGTCACCGTCGTGGCCGACCTGCCCAAGCGCGTCGACTGGGATCAGGCGCTGATCACCGGTGTGGTCGAGCGCATCCGTGCTGCCGGCGACGATCCCACCCAGTACGTCGACATCGCCATCAAGGTGCCGGAGCGCAAGTACACCGCCTGGCCCGAGAACATCCGCACCGCCTTCGCGCCGGCCCGCACCGTCAAGACCGGTAAGCCGAGCTTCGTTCTCACTTTGAAGGAGCACCTGTAATGGCCATCTCACTCGCGTCCCTAAAATCGACGACGGCGCTGTCGCCGCCGCGGGCTCTTGTCTACGGCGTCGCCGGCGTGGGGAAGACGTCGTTCGCCGCCAGCGCCGACAGAGCCGTTGTCGTAAAAACCGAAGACGGTCTCGGGACCATCAAGGTCCCGCACTTCCCGCTGGCACGCAGCTTCGACGCGGTGATGGAAGCGCTCGCCGCACTTTATAGCGAGGCCCACGACTACAAGACCGTGGTGATCGACAGCGTCGACTGGCTCGAGCCGCTGGTGTGGGCGCGCACCTGCAAGGACAACAACTGGTCCTCGATCGAGGAGCCCGGCTACGGCAAGGGGTATATCGCAGCCCTCGGCCTGTGGCGGCAGTATCTCGATGGTCTGAACGCGCTGCGCGACGAGCGCGGCATGACGGTGATCCAGATCGCCCACACCGACATCAAGCGCTTCGATAGTCCCGAGCACGAACCCTACGACCGCTACGTCATCAAGCTGCACGCCCGCGCTTCGGCGCTGCTGCAGGAGCATTCCGACGCGGTGCTGTTCGCCAACTACCGCATCAGCACGGTGAAGTCCGACGTCGGCTTCAACAAGAAGGTGACCCGGGCGCTCGGGAGCGGGGAGCGCGTTCTCTACACCGCCGAGCGTCCCGCCTTCCTCGCCAAGAACAGATACGGCCTGCCCGACATGCTGCCGCTCGACTGGCAGGCCTTTGCCGCGGCGATGCCGCAACCCTGAGCCCAGACACAACAGGAGACTGACATGGCAAATCTCGGAGCCACTTTCGACGCCACCGGCGTCGAGCCCACCCAGACGCTGGAGGTGCTGCCTCCCGGCAAGTATCCCGCGCAGATCGTCAAGAGCGACCTCCGCCTGACCAAGGACGGCATGGGCCAGTACCTCAATCTCGAGATCGACGTGCTGGAGGGGCCGTACCAGGGGCGCAAGCTGTTCGATCGCCTCAACCTGGTGAACGCCAACAGCCAGACGGTCGAGATCGCGCAGCGCGCCCTCTCGGCGATCTGCCATGCCACCGGGCGCCTGCAAGTCCAGGACAGCGAGGAGCTGCACCTGATCCCCTTCATGGCCGTCGTCCAGGTCCAGCCGCCGAAGAACGGCTACGGCGAGAGCAACAAGATCCGCTACCAGCCGCTGCAACAGACAGCGCCCGCGCCTCAACCCCAGCGTCCCGCCGCGCCGACGCCCGCGGTAGCGCCTGCGCCCGCACCACGCCCCGCCACGGGCGGGTTCGCGTCGGCGCCCTGGAAGCGCTCGGCCTGAAGCCCATGCCCACTGCCGGCGACGTCCTGCTCGATGCCGCCGGCGGCAATGCCCTCTTCGAACCCGGAAAGCCCGACATGACAGCACAGCCCCCTGCCGAGCCGCGCGCCCGTCTTGCCAAGATCGACGACGCGATGGCCTCCATCAAGACCCAGATCGCGTCGGCCGACCTGCTGCGCCAGGCGAGCGGCAAGCCGATCGACCCGAGCTGGTTCCACCGTGCCAAGACGGCGCTGCGCCATCTGCAGCGCGAGCGCGCTGGACTAGTCGAGCAGTCCCGGCCGCGCCGCGAGTCGGTGAAAGACTGCCTGATCGCAGTGCTGCGCGAGCGCCACGACGAGACCGGCTGGTCCGCCATCATCGCCGAGGCCCACCGGCGAGCCGACGGGGAGGGCCTGTGATGGCCGCGCTGCCGGATCCTCCGACGCCGACGCTCGTCGCCATTTATGCCGCCTACGAGGCGGAGCGGGGCGACGGGTTCCGCGAGCATCTCGGCGCCTCGCTGATCGGCAAGTCGTGCGAGCGGGCGCTTTGGTACGACTTCCGCTGGGTAACGCGGGCGCAATTCCCGGGCCGCATCCTGCGGCTGTTCGAGACCGGCCAGCTGGAAGAGGCGAGGCTGGTACGCAATCTCCGCGCAACCGGCGCCACCGTGCTCGAGGTCGATCCCGAGAGCGGCCGCCAGTGGCGGGTCGAGGCCCATGACGGTCACTTCGGCGGCTCGCTCGACGCCGTCGCCATCGGCCTCAGGGAAGCGCCTAAAACCTGGCACGTGGTCGAGTTCAAGACGCACTCGGCTAAAAGCTTTCGAGACCTCGTCGCCAAGGGAGTTGCTCTCTCCAAGCCGCAGCACTGGGCCCAGATGCAGATTTATATGCATCTCACCGGTATCGCCCGGGCGCTTTACGTGGCGGTCTGCAAGGACAACGACGATCTGCACATCGAGCGCGTGCACGCCGATGGGGCTGCCGCAGATCGTCTTCTCGACAAGGCGCGCCGCGTCATTACAGCCAAATGCCCGCCGGCTCGCATCTCCGAAGATCCCACGTGGTGGGAATGCCGGTTCTGCGATCACCACGCCACATGCCACACGGGCGCCCCGGCAGAAACTAATTGCAGGACTTGCCTGCACGCGACACCGGTCGAGGGCGGCTGGCATTGCGCGCGCTTCGACCAGGCGCTCGATCGTGCCGCCCAGCACCGCGCCTGCCCAAAGCACCTGTTCATTCCCGATCTTGTGCTGGGAGAGGTGACCGACGCCGGTGACGATCATGTCGTCTACCGCCTGCCCGACGGCACCAGCTGGATCAACGATGCCCGGGAGGATGCACCATGCTGAGCCTGCGCCCCTATCAGCAGGCCGCCGTGACGGCGATCTACAACTACTTTGCCGAGAAGGACGGGCATCCGCTGGTCGTCATCCCGACGGCTGGCGGCAAGTCCATCGTGCTGGCCTCGTTCATCCAGGGCGTGCTGCAGCAGTGGCCCGACCAGCGCATTCTCGTGGTCACCCACGTGCGCGAGCTGATTGCCCAGAACCACGCCGAGATGATGGGACTGTGGCCCGAGGCGCCCGCGGGGATCTATTCGGCCGGGCTCGGCCGCCGGGATATCGAGGCGCGGGTCCTGTTTGCCGGCATCCAGTCGATCCATCGCCGGGCCTACGACGTGCAGCAATGCGACCTGGTGCTGATCGACGAGGCACATCTCATCCCGCGCGCCTCCGACACGATGTACCGGCGCTTCCTCGACACGCTGTCGCGCATCAACCCCAAACTCAAGGTGATCGGGTTCACGGCAACTCCCTACCGGCTCGACAGCGGCCTTCTGCACGAGGGCGAGGGCCGGATGTTCACCGACATCGCCTACGAGGTGTCGATCCGCGACCTTATTGACCACGGCTATCTCTGCCCGCTGATCAGCAAGGCGACCGATCTGACCCTCGACGTTGGCGGTGTCGGCAGTCGCGGCGGCGAGTTCATCCCGGGACAGTTACAGGCAGCCGTCGATCGCGAGTCGATCACCCGCGCCGCCATCGACGAGATCCTGGTCTATGGCGAGGGCCGACGGTCTTGGCTGGCGTTCTGCTCGGGCGTCGAGCACGCCACCCATGTCGCCGAGGCCCTGCGCGCGCGCGGCGTGAGCTGCGGCGCCATCTTCGGCGACACGCCGGCCAATGAGCGCGATCGCATCATTGCCGCCTTCAAGCGGGGCGAGATCCGGGCTCTGGCCTCGATGGGGGTGTTGACGACCGGCTTCAACGCCCCCGCGGTCGACCTGATCGCCATGCTGCGTCCCACCAAGTCCCCGGGGCTCTATGTGCAGATGGCCGGTCGCGGCACTCGCCTTGCGCAGGGCAAGGAGAACTGCCTGGTCCTCGACTTCGCCGGCAATGTCGCCCGGCATGGCCCGGTAGACGCGGTGAAGCCGAAGCGGCCGGTCGAGGCCGAGGGAGCTGCGCCCACCAAGGTCTGCCCGGATTGCGACAGCATCCTGGCGGCGGCCGTACGGCAGTGTCCCGACTGCGGCCACCAGTTCCCGCCGCCTGAAATCAAGGTCGCGTCGACCGCCAGCACACTGGCGATCCTGTCCAATGTCCGGTCGCAGTGGGTCGAGGTCGGCCAGGTGACCTACAGCCAGCACGACAAGCCAGGCAAGCCACCGTCGCTGCGCGTCGAATATTTCTGCGGGCTTTTAAGCCACAGCGAATGGATCTGCTTCGAGCACGCCGGCTACGCCCGGCAGAAGGCCGTCACCTGGTGGCAGGCCCGCAGTGCCGAGCCAGTGCCCGCCACTGTCGCTGCGGCACTGGGCAAGACGGGCAACCTGTCGACGCCAACTGCCATTTTCGTGCGGCCGAGTGGCCGCTTCACCGAGATCGTTAACTACAGGTTCCAGCCATGTCCCACCCCGGCCTCTGCGCCGTCTGCCACCGCGAGCCCCGTGGGTTCGGCTGGTTCGATGCGCGGTATCGCGTCAGCGACCCCCGGCGCGACACCAGTCGCCGGCACCTCTGCTCGATTCTCTGCCAGAACCTCTGCCATGGGAGGCGAGGCATGATCGATGCGACGCCAAACGAGCGGGCCGCGATGGAGCACGGTGGCGCCATGGCGGGTGAGTATCTCGACAGCCTGGGCAAGAGCGATCTCGCACAGTTCAGCCTTGGGGAATGGCAGACGCTGATCGAGGTGATCGTCACCGGCTACTGCGACCACCTGCGGTCGCTTGCCGGGCAGGACCGCAGCCGGATCGACGGCATGGCCGAGCAGGTGCCGTTTTGAGTGCGGCGCCCAGCTTCATGGCGCGGTTCGGTACCCGCCTCGTGGCCAATGGCTATGCCATCCTCCCGATCCAGCCGGGCACCAAGAAGCCAGGCTGCCATCGCGACGGCCAGTGGCGCGACTATCCGGCTTGGACCCGGCATGCCGCTCGGGCCACGACCGATCTCGAACTCCAGCTCTGGAACACCTGGCCCGACGCCGGCATCGGCATCGTGGGCGGCGCCGTGGCTGCGGTCGACATCGATATCGCCGACGATGCCGAGCTGGCGCTTCGCATCGAGCAGCTCGCCCGCGAACGGCTGGGCGACACGCCGGCGCTGCGCATCGGCCGGGCACCCAAGCGGCTGCTGGTCTATCGCACCATAGAACCGTTCAAGGGCATCAAGCGCCATCCGCTGGAAGTCCTCTGCCTTGGCCAGCAGTTCGTGGCCTACGCGGTGCATCCCACCACCAACAGGCCCTACGACTGGCCGGAAGAAAGCCTTGCCGATCTCGATCTCGCCAGCCTGTCGGCGATCACCGAGGAACAGGCGCGGGCGTTCCTGGACGAAGCCGTCGCCCTGCTGCCGCAGGCGCTGCGTTCGGCCACGCTCGCCGAGCCCGCCAAGGCGCCGCGGCCGGCACATGCGCAGCAGGGCACGCCGGAGGCGGTGGAGGCGGCACTCGCGTTCATTCCCAACGCCGACCTCGACTACGACAGCTGGGTGCGCATTGGCCTGGCCATCAAGGGCGCCATCGGCGATGGCGGCGCGTCGCTGTTCGCCGCCTGGTCCGCGCAGTCGGCCAAGGATGTGCCGGCCGCTACGGCGAAGGCCTGGGCCAGCTTCCGGCCCAACATTATCGGCGCCGGCACGATCTACCATCTCGCCATGGAGCGTGGATGGAAACCGGATGCCGGGCTCGAGCTGGACGGTGCCGCGCCGCGCGATGCCGTGCATCCGGCGGCCGGTATGCTGGCCAAGATCAGCAACGCGTCTGCTCCGGTTCAGGAACAGGACCAGTTCTCGCTCGTGATCCCGGACGGCCTCGTCGGCGACCTGACTCGGTACATGGTCGCGACCGCCCGCCGGCCGCAGCCGCTCCTGTCTCTTGGGGCCAGCCTGTGCGCCGTCGGGGCCCTGATGGGCCGCAAGTACCGCACCGAGAGCAATCTGCGCAGCAACCTGTACATCGTGGGTGTTGCCGATTCGGGCTCGGGCAAGAACCACAGCCGCGAGGTCATCAACGATCTCTTCCTGGCCGCCGGGCTCGTCGACCATCTCGGCGGCAACAAGATCGCCTCCGGCGCCGGCCTGCTGACGGCCGTGCACCGGCAGCCGGCCATCCTGTTCCAGATCGACGAGTTCGGCATGTTCCTCTCGGCAGCGGCCGACCGGCGTCGCAGCCCTCAGCACATCACCGCCATCCTCGACAACATGACGGAGCTGTACACCGCGGCAGGCGGTGTCTTCCTCGGCGCCGAGTACGCCAATCGCGACGGCCACAACGAGCGACGGGACATCAACCAGCCCTGCTTGTGCGTCTACGGCACAACGACGCCCGTGCGGTTCTGGAGCGCCCTTGAGGGCTCCAATGTCATCGACGGGTCGCTCGCGCGGTTCATCATCCTGCCGACCGAGGACGACTATCCGGAAGAGAACCCGAGTTCGGGGATCCATGTGCCGCCGGCCGGCCTGGTCGAAGGGCTTCGTCTCATCGCCGCCGGCGGCGGCCGGCAGATCGGGAACCTGGTGGGCCGGACGGCCGGACTGGAGACTGCGGTCGATCCCATGGTTGTGCCGATGCAGCCCGCCGCCCAGGACGCCTTCCGTGCTCTCGGGCAGGAGATCACCCGGGAACTGCGGGAGGCGCGCGGCACTCCTTTCACGGCCATCCTCGCCCGCATCGGCGAGAATGCTCAGAAGCTGGCGCTGATCCGCGCCGTCGGCATCGATCCTGTGGCGCCCGCGATCAGCGGCGATGATGCCGATTGGTCCATCGAGCTGGTCAGGCGCTACGCCTTGCGCACTGTCAGCGCCGTCGAGCGGCACGTCGCGGACAACGACACAGAGCGCAATCACAAGCGCATCCTCGAAATCATCCGCAATTCAGGCAGCGACGGCCTGGGCAAGAGCCACCTGATTCGCCGGACCCAGTTTATCGACAAGCGGCAGCGGGACGAGATCCTGGTGACGCTGGTCGAGGCGGGCCTTGTGACAATGGCTATGCGATCCACAGCGACGAAGCCGGGACTGTCCTATCGAGCGACACAGCAGGAGGTATGACCATGAACTTCTACAGAACCATCAAGCGGCATCGCCTGGCCAACCGCTGCTCCACAACAGAAAACTGGAATCCTTCCATCTTTCAATCATTCAAGGGGGGTCAGGGGGGCAAGGGGATGAGAGGGGCTCTAGTAGAGGGTCCTATATGGTTTATTATTATTTGAATTATTTAATTATATGAGTCCTACCCAGTGTCTGAGGGCCTCGGTCTTCATGGGCCCTCTTTGAAGCATTCTTGAACCTTCACCGTCCGCTGCCGGGCCTGTCGCCCAGCGGGACCTTACTCAACCCGAACCCCTCCTGGTTCGGGCGAGAGCCGCACCTTCGCCGGATGCCACGCTCGCCCCGACCACCCCGAACCTCGAGGAGGTCGTTATGTCCGAAGTCCCGGCGCAGCCGCGCTCTGGCAATCCCGCGATCGACAGCATCTTCTGCAATCCACCGCTCCAACAAACGATCCTCGCGCTGGACCTGGGCACCAAGACCGGATGGGCTGTGCAGCCCGCCACAGGGCCGGTCCAGAGCGGGACCCAGACGTTCCGCCCGAACCGGTTCGAAGGCGGCGGCATGCGGTACCTCCGCTTCACCGATTGGCTCGTCGAGATCGCCATGATGACCAGTGGCCTGCATCGCGTGGTATTCGAGGAGGTGCGGCGCCATGCCGGTACAGACGCCGCCCACGCCTACGGCGGCTTTCTCGCCACTCTCACGGGGTGGTGTGAACAGCACGAAGTTCCTTATCAGGGCGTGCCCGTTGGAACGATCAAGCGGTTCATCGCCGGCAAGGGCAACGCCGACAAGGCCGCCGTCATCGCCGCGATCCGCGCTCGCGGCTTCAATCCCGCCGACGACAACGAGGCCGACGCGCTGGCCATCCTGCTGTGGGCCACGGAAACGCAGGGAGGCGTGCGATGAACGGCGATCGCGCGATCGGCCTCGAACGGCGCGACGGCCATGACGTCGGCCGCGATCCCCGCGGCATGACGGCTGAGGAACTCACTGAGCTGGGCCATGTCCGCATGAACGCGCAGAAGGCGCTCCGGCTGCGATGCATCGACTGCTCCGGCGCGTCGGCCGCGGCTGTGCGGGCGTGCGCGCTCGTGCGGTGTCCGGCATGGCCGTTCCGGATGGGCAGCAGCCCGTGGCGGCCCCCGGCCAGCGAGGCGCAGTTGGCTCAGGCAAGGACCCTGGCCGCGAGAAGGGCTGTTGCCGCCAAAATTCAACCAAGCCGCCGTTGTTCCGGCGCTACGGAGGGGGTGGCTGCTACCACCCTACCTGCCAGGCACGATGTCGCCGTGGCACGGCTAAAAACCGCCCTGGCGACGAAGGTGCGGCCATGAGCGCCGACACCCTCCTCGACCAGGCAGCCTTCGTGCTGCGCGAGCGGCAGGCGGCCTACGGCGCACCGGACAAGGCGATGGCAGCGATCGCGGCGCGCTGGTCGCTCACGCTGGGCCACACTGTCACGCCGGCCGAGGTCGTGCTCTGCATGATCGACCTCAAGCTGACGCGCCTGGCGCGCGATCCCAGGCACCAGGACTCGATCCTCGATATCGCGGGCTACGCCGCCGTGCTGCACGAGGTGACGAAATGAAATGGGCGCCGCGGGGCTTTGGCGGCGAGCGCAGGCCGCCGGAACACATCAAGCGCGAGGGCTGGCAGGCCCAGCGTGTGCTGGTGATCGAGGCCGACGACGAGCGGTTGACGTGGCCAGAGCGCGAGTTGGTCCGACAGCTCGGCGAAAAGCTCTACGGCGACCAGCGCAAGCGACAGGAGAGCCGCCATGAATGACTGGACACCCGAGATGGTCGAGGAGCGGCTGATTGAGGCGGCTGCCGTCCTGCGGCGGCTTCCCGCGCAGCGGGGCCAAGGTTACTTCAGCACGTGGCCGCAGATGAAGGTCGAGTTCAGCGACCTCGTGGGCCAGACGCCGGAGCCGATGCGGCTGCCACCCCCGACCGCGGCCGCGATCGACCGGATGGAGCAGGTGTTGCAATGGTTCGCCTGGCTGGAGCCCATCGACTCGAAGATCGTCTGGGAACGGGTGAGCGGCAAGCGGTGGAAGGAGATCTGCTGGGAGGTCGGACTTGCCCGTGCTGCAACGCATGAGCACTGGCTCTATGCACTGTGCCTCATCACGTGGCGGCTGAATGGCCGTGAAGGGTTGACGCGTCTGGGAAGGCGCGCGGCGATTGCGCGTGTCCGGGTCGGATACGGCTCAGGCGCAGCTTGCCAAAGGCTTCGATCATAGTTGTCCGAGGCGCGATGGCCGAGTCCTTGGGGAGAGACGGCCATCGCTATTCGGAAGCCTACGCTTTGTGGGATGCGGCTTCCCTTAGGTCGAGGCCCGGGTGGGAGTGAGCCTGCGACCGTCCCTTTATGCCAGCTTTCACTGCGAATTTTGACAGAAGTTGAAACCATTTCGGATGTTTCCAGGCTCAGCTTTCGAGGAGTTCCTGGACCTGGTCGACCGGACGCCGTTGGCTGGCTCGCGTGTGGCGACTGCCCGGGGCCGGGAAAGCAGGTTCGGAGGGCCTCGTGGTAGGGTTTGAGGCCGGATCGGCCGGCCGGGGAGGCTCTCGATGAGCGATCAGCCGCGTATCGCGCTGCCGAAGAACATCGGCCAGACGCTGAAGTACCTCGACCATGACGATCTCGCCGCACTGCGCGCCGCCGTGGAGGACGAGTGGGCCCGCCGCGGCAATGGGGCCGCCACGCGGGCGGATGCATCGGCCGCCACCGCGCCGGCCAGGTCGAAAGCAGGCGCCTCGAAGCTGCCCGTGGGCAAGGTGAGCCTGATCAAGGCCTCCGCGCTGTCGGGCATGAAGCCGGCCGCGATAGCGCGCACGCTGCGGCTTTCGCTGGCGGAGGTGAACCGGGTGTTGAATGCCGAACGGAAATGAGAGGCTGAAAGCCGGACGAGAAAATCTAACCTGCAGACACTTTCCGACAAGACATGCGCGACGGGCCCAGGCAAAGTGCCTTCATTCCTAAAATCTCGGGCTCGCGCGCGCAGCGCTCGCCAGCCTTGGCGTCGCCGCACGGAGTGCGATGAGGCGCCCGCATGGTTTCCGGCGGTTCACGAAAAAGCAGGCGTTTCACAGCCTTTATCTCGTGACGACCGAGAGCGGCACACCGGTGAAGGTGGGGATTGCGTCCAATCCACACGCCAGGTTTAACGCCCACCAGTCGAGTAACTTCGTTCCGCTTCGGCTACATCGCTTCTGGTGGGTCGCCGGGCGCCAGATCTCGGTGCGGATCGAAGACGACTTCAAGGAGCACTTCGGGGCCCGGTGTGTACGCGGCGAGTGGTTCGAGGTTGCGCTTCCCGAGGCAGAGGCGTTCATTGAAGCTGCGGTGCGCACTATTGGAACTTGGGGCGTGGAGGAAGATCAGGTGATCCGGCTGATGGATCACTACGCTCGTCAAGAACTGTCGATGCCGCCGGACGCGCCGTCACCGCTGCGAGCTGCCCCGCCGGAGTTGAACGGCGGCGCGAAACGTCGAAGCTCACGCAACGACAAGAAGCCGCCTCATCTTTTCAAAGCTCGGTAGGGCTTTGCAAGGTTCTCCATGCGACGAACGACAAGCCGGCGACCACGCGATTGGCGCAGCCGCCGGCTTGGAGAGCGGGAGACGCTATCCGCCTATGCGGTACACGCGGCCCCGCTCGCCCTCCTTCTCGGACTCGATCGCGAGGCCGAGCTTCTTCTTGAGCGCGCCGGAGATGGCCCCTCTGGCCGTGTGAGCCTGCCATTCGAGCGCCTTGACGATCTCCTCGATCGTGGCGCCCTCGGGCCGGCGCAGCATGGCGATCAGCCGCGCCTGCTTGGTGTTGTCGCGTGGCGCGGCGGCGGATTCGGCGGCCTGCTTCGGCGTGGTGGTTTTGGTACTGCGCGGCTTGCGCGTTGACTTGGCCATTGTGTCTCTCCTTGCTGCGAGCCGCACCCTGCGGCTCCTACCGGCCCGAGCCCCGGTTGCCACGGCAACACGGGGCGGTGACGTTGCGCGTCACGCTATTCGGCGTACTCGCCTTCCTTGAAGGCGCTGTCGGTGATGCGCTTCAGCAGCTCGGCGTAGTGGGCGAGGGTGCCGACGTCGCCCCAGGTGACCGCGTCGGGCGCGACGTTGAAGTGGTCGTCGCTCAGCGCCTTGAGGCGCGCGAGCATCGTGTCGATCTCTGTCTTCGTCGCGACGTAGGCGTCGAGGGCGGTGCGGCGCATGTCGGTCTCCGTTGTTGGTGACCGCATAAGCGCTTCGATCGCGGCACGAGCCAAGCACACAAGCGGATCATTCGATTGCTTTATTGGGAGCAACACGATCATGGGATTACAAGCGCTGCAGCCACGCATAGCGCTGGCGAATCTGCGCACGGCGGCACTGCCGCCCAAGGTGGCGGACTCGTTCTACTCATCACCGGCGTGGATCGCGATGCGCGATCGCGTTCGACGTGAAGCATGTGGACGATGTCAGGTGCCAGGTTGTGGCCGTATCGAGCGCGGCATGATCGTCGACCACATCGTCGAGCTGAAAGACGGAGGCGCGCCGCTGGATCGAAGTAATGCCCGGTTGATGTGCAGAGCACACCACAACCAAAAAACCATCGCCGAACGCGCGAAGCGCACGGCGCGGAGGCCGGGGGGACCTTGATCCTTGGGGCTTTTGGGGCGCGCTGCCGGACGGGGGCTCACGCGGAGAATTTTTCCCGCCCGCCAATACCGCCACGAATTCGCCCGTACAGGGCCTCGACCTGAAAGGGGACAATGACCGCCAAGAGGGCGACAAGCCGCCGTGCCGACGCAGAATCCGGCGCGGTCGCCGCGACTGAGGCCAGGTGGCCGGCCGACGCCGTCGAACGCCGGCCCGTCGCGGCACTAGTACCGTTTGCGCGGAACGCCAGGACCCATTCCGACGAGCAGGTCGCCCAGATCGCGGCGTCGATCCGGGAATGGGGATGGACGATGCCGGTCCTAGTCGACGAGGCCGGAACGATCATCGCCGGCCACGGGCGCGTGCTGGCGGCCCAGAGGCTGGGGCTGGCCGAGATCCCGGTAATGGTAGCGGCGGGGTGGTCGGAGGCCAAGAGGCGGGCGTACGTGATCGCCGACAACAAGGTGGCGCTGAATGCCGGCTGGGACGAGGAACTGCTGCGGCTCGAACTGGGTGAGCTGAAGGGCCTGGGCTTCGACCTCGGGCTGACCGGCTTCGGCGAGCTCGAGCTGGGCAAGCTGCTGCTGGATGCCGAGGGCGACGGGGATCCGGACGTTGCGCCCGAGCCGCCCGCTGAGCCGATCACGAAGCCTGGCGATCTCTGGATCTGTGGCGAGCACCGTGTGCTGTGCGGCGACGCGACGGTCCGGGCCGACGTCGATCGGCTACTCGACGGCGAACTGGCGGACATGGTTTTTTGCGATCCGCCGTACAACGTGAACTACGCCAACTCAGCCAAGGACAAGCTGCGCGGCAAGAATCGGCCGATCCTGAACGATGCGCTGGGCGAGGGGTTCGAAGCCCTTCTCCACGCCGCCAGCGCCAACATGCTCGCCATCACCAAGGGCGCAATCTACATCTGCATGTCGTCATCGGAACTCGACACGCTGCAGAAGGCGTTCCGCGAAGCCGGCGGCAAGTGGTCGACCTTCGTGATCTGGGCCAAGAACACGTTTACGCTGGGCCGCGCCGACTACCAGCGCCAGTACGAGCCCATCCTGTACGGCTGGAAGGACGGCGCCGATCACTACTGGTGCGGCGCGCGGGATCAGGGCGACGTCTGGTTCTTCGACAAGCCTGTGAAGAACGACCTGCATCCGACGATGAAGCCGGTGGCGCTGGTTGAGCGTGCCATCAGGAACTCTTCGAAGAGCCGGGATATCGTGCTCGATCCCTTCGGCGGGTCAGGCACGACGATGATTGCTGCGGAGCGAACGGGGCGGCGGGCGCGGCTGCTGGAACTCGATCCGCGGTACGTCGATGTGATTGTGCAGCGGTGGCAGGGGACGACTGGTGCTCGTGCCTGTCACGCCCTCACGGGTGACCAATTTCCAACGACTTAAGCAGCCTTCCGCTTGCGTTCCACGGTCTTCGTGGCCCGCCGGGCCGGTGGTTGGACAGCAAGGGAGAAGCCAAGCGACCGGATAACGCCGAGCAGAGTCGTCAGCTTGGGGTCGCCAGTGGGGCTCAGTGTCTTGTAGAGCGCCTCGCGCGTCACACCTGCGCCGCGGGCGACCTCGGCCATCCCCCGCGCTCGTGCAATGACGCCAAGGGCGTTGGCGATGTACCCGGCATCGCCCGACTCCAGGGCGTCGGTCAGCAGCTCAGCCTGAGCCTTGGCAGAACCAAGGTAGCGCGCCGCATCAAAGGCGATCGTCTTCGTAGCCATCTTCAATCCTCCAGGTCCGCCGCCAAAGCTTTTGCCGCCCTGATGTCGCGAGACTGCGTACGTTTGTCTCCGCCACACAGCAGGACAATCATGATCTTCCCCCGTTGTACGAAGTACACTCGGTAACCGGGGCCGTAGTCGATCCGCAACTCGGAGACGCCCTCTCCAACTGGCTTGACGTCTCCGAGGAGCCCCGACTGCAAGCGCACGATACGCTGGGCAATACGCTCAGCAGCGCGCTGGTCGGCAAGTCGTTCCAGCCAGCGGCTGAAGACAACAGTCTGGCGTACCTCGAACACGTGTAACCTCTAGGTTACTGGCGGTGAGGCGTCAACTGCAGATTACAAATGCAACAGTGCGCCGGATGGCACCCAACCATAGGATTTCCAAGTGACCCGCCCTGGACGCGGCCGGCCCTCCCATGTGCCGACCGACGAAACCCGCAATCTCGTGGAATCGCTCTCGGGCTTCGGCATCCCCCAGGACGAGATTGCTCGCCTGGTCGGAATTGACCCCAAGACGCTGCGCTTCCACTACGCCGACCAGATCGAGCTGGGTTCCATCAAGGCTACGGCGAAGGTGGCACAGAACCTGTTCACCATGGCGTGCAAGCCCACTCGTGAAGGCCTGTCGGCTGCGATCTTCTGGCTGAAGGTGCGCGCGGGCTGGTCGGAGTACGCACCGAAGCGCGTGGAAGAGCCTCTGGGCAAGAAGGAGGCGGCCGAACGTGATGCGCTGACGGCAGGCGACGGCACCGAGTGGGGCCGCTTGGTCAACTGAGATGGAGCCGTGGTCGCTGGCCGTACCGGATTGGCGAGATCGCATCCGGGCGGGTCGATCGCTGCTGCCTGATTTGCCGCACCTCAACCGGGCCCAGGCCAACCGGGCGATCGCGATCTTCAACAAGCTGCGGCTGCCCGACGTGATCGGCACGCCGGCGCTGGCGGAGGCGGGGGCGGACTGGTTCCGCGAGATCGTGGGCGCCCTGCACGGGTCGTTCGACCCGGTCGCCCGGGAGCGGATGATCCGCGAGATCTTCCTGCTGGCGCCGAAGAAGTCGAGCAAGACGAGCTACGCCGCGGCGCTGATGGTGACGACGCTGCTGATGAACGAACGGCCGCGGGCCGAGTTCCTGCTGGTGGCGCCGACGGTATCTCTGGCGCACATCGCCTTTAGCCAGGCGCTGGGCATGGTCGACAAGGATCCGGACGGGTTCCTCCGCAAGCGCCTGCACGTGCAGGAGCACCTGCGGAAGATTACGGATCGTCGGACTAAGGCCACCCTGGAGATCAAGGCGTTCGACACGACGGTGCTCACGGGCGTGAAGCCTACCGGTGTACTGCTCGACGAACTGCACGAGATCGCCAAGGTCGCGGCGGCGGAGCGCATCATCGGTCAGCTGCGGGGTGGGCTATTGCCCAACCCCGAGGGCTTCCTGGTGTTCATCACCACGCAGTCGGACGAGCCGCCGCGAGGGGCATTCCGTGCCGAGCTGATGGTGGCGCGCGCCATCCGGGACGGTAAGACCCGGGGAGCGATGCTCCCGGTGCTCTACGAGTTCCCCGAGGACATCGCCAACGACACCGCTGACCCGCCGGCGTGGCAGGATTCGCGGAACTGGTGGATGGTCACGCCCAATCGGGACCGATCGGTCACTATCAGGCGACTAGAGGACGACTGGGCCCAGGCGAAGGCCAAGGGGCAGGGCGAGATCATTCGCTGGGCATCGCAGCACCTCAACATCGAGATCGGGTTGGCCCTGCGGTCCGATCGATGGGTCGGCGCCGACCTCTGGCAACGCGCTGCTGACAAGACCTTGACCCTGGACGTTCTGCTCGAGCGGAGCGAGGTGGTGGTGATCGGCATCGACGGCGGCGGCCTGGACGATCTGCTGGGCCTGGCGGTGCTGGGGCGAGACCGGATCACCCGGCACTGGCTGCTGTGGTCGAGGGCGTGGGCGCACGGCTCGGTCCTCGAGCGGCGCAAGAGCGAGGCCTCGGTGCTGCGCGACTTCGCAGCCGCCGGCGAACTGCGGATCGTCACCAACCTGGGCGACGACATCGCCGAGATCGCGGCCCTGGCCGAGCGTGTCGACGAGAGCGGCAAGCTGGGCTCGGTTGGCCTCGATCCATTCGGCGTCGGCGCCATCGTGGACGCACTGGCCGAGGTGGGGATTGCCGGCAATGACAGGGTGGTCGGCATCACGCAGGGATGGAAGCTCACCGGCGCGATCAAGACTGCCGAGCGCAAGCTGGCGGACGGCACCTTTAGCCATGGCGGCCTCGCCCTGATGGCATGGGCCGTCGGCAATGCGAAGGTCGAGCCCAAGGGCAACGCCGTCGTGATCACAAAACAGGCCTCGGGAACGGCCAAGATCGATCCGCTGATGGCGGCGTTCAACGCGGTTGCCCTGATGGCGATGAATCCTCAGGCCGCTGGCCAGTCGTATCTGCGATCGCGTGAGCTACTTGTTCTGTAGGAACACTCGCGAGGCCCGCTTATTGCGCCGCGGCTCCGGCCGATGGTGCGTCGAAAACCCGAAATATCGCCGTCGCGGTCAGCAGCAACTTATCCCCGGCGCTGGCCTCGGCGTCGAGGAAGGCCATGGTGCGCGTGAGCTTGCGCAGTCGGGCCCGCCCCGAAACCCAGCCACCAGATGGCGCGCCGGCGACGAACTGAACATTGAGTGCCACCGTGGCGCAGAGGCGTCCGGTCTGGACGACCACGGCATGGCCCAGGAACGTGTCCACGAAAGTCGTGACGGCAGCGCCGTGCAGTACGCCGTTCGGATTGCCATGGCGGGCGTCGCTTTGGAAACCGTAGACGAACTCGCCCGAGGGCTCCTTGGCCCAGTAGTAGGGTCCGTTGTGGGCGATGAAGCCGCCGTTCTCGGCAAATGGCGTGAACTCAACATCGGTCAGCTTATCGGTCGGCATGGATGCTCCCTCTGGCGCGGGCAAGATCGCCCGGTTGGTCACAGCGTTCAATGCGACGAGCCGACCCTATCGGCAGTCGAGCCATAGTCTCGCGCTCCTAGAGGAAACCATGATGAAGCTGCTCGCCACCGCCGTACGCACAATCGCAATGGCGGTGCCCAGTCTTGTCCGCGATCTGGCGGGCCTCTGCGGTGTCGGCCTCGTTTCCTACGGCGCGTGGATGATCTACCCGCCCGCCGGCTTTATCACCGGAGGCTTGCTGCTGATCGTCGGCACCCTGCTGATCGCGCTCGGCAACCGCGCAGCCGGTTGATGGAGGGATTGTTCGGCTCCCTGGCGTCCGGCCTGCGACGCCGCGAGCTGAAGACGACCGATGCGGGGAACCTCAGCTGGGCGGCGCTGTTCGGCCAGCAGAACTCGCGTGCCGGCGTGTCGGTCAACGTCGACAGCGCGCTGAAAGTCTCGACGGTGTTCGCCTGCCTGCGCGTCCTGGCCGACGGCATCGCGCAGGTGCCGTTAAAAGTTTACCGGGAGAAGGCCGACGGCTCGAAGGAGCTGGCGAAGGACCATCCGGCCTACCGGCTGCTGTCGCGTCGGCCCAACGAGTGGATGACTTCCTTCGAGTTCCGGCAGGTCATGATGTTTCATGCTGTTCTGCTCGGGAACGGCTGCGCCTATATAGGCCGCATCCGCGGCGTGCCGCGTGAGCTGATCCCGCTGGTGCCCGGCAGCTATACGATCGAGCAGGCGAAGGATTACACGCTCACCTACCGGCTAACCGGCCTGAATGGGCAAACGACGGTCCTGCCCCGCGAGGATGTGTTCCATGTGCGGGGCCCCAGTTGGACCGGCGTCGCCGGCCTCGACGCCCTGCAGGTCGCGCGCGAGGCGGTGGGGCTGGCGATTGCGACCGAGGAAACGCATGCGGCGCTCCACGCCAACGGCACTCAGCCGGGCGGCGTCCTGTCCGTAAAGGGCTCCCTGGACGATGCCGCCCGGGCGCGCCTGAAGGAATCTTGGGCGCAGTACCAGGGCGGGCTCGCGAACCGGTTCAAGACGGCAGTGCTCGACATGGACAGCACTTGGACACCGCTCGGCATGAAGGGGGTGGATGCCGAGCATCTCGACACGCGCCGGTTCCAGATCGAGGAGATCTGTCGTGACCTGAAAGTGTTCCCGCAGATGGTGGGCTACGCCGACAAGACCGCGACCTTCGCCTCGGCGGAGGCGTTCTTTCTGGCCCACGTCATCCACACGCTCAATCCATGGATCGAGAACTGGGAGCAGTCGCTGGCCCGCGACCTCTTCCCCGACGAGGACGACATCGTCGCGAAGTTTTCGATGCAGGGCCTGCTGCGCGGCGACAACGCGGCGCGCGCCACCTTTTATGCCAGCGGCATCACCAATGGCTGGCTGACGCGCAACGAGGCGCGGCGGCTGGAAGATCTGAACCCGATCGAGGGACTGGGCGAGCCGCTTCTGCCCCTCAACATGAGCACGCAGGCCGAACGCGCCGCGCCGCTACCGCCTGGAGGCAACTGACATGCTGCGTACCACCCGGCCGTTCGAGCTGAAGTTTGCGAGCGACACGAAGCCGGGGTCTTTCTCCGGTTACGGCGCGGTGTTCGACAACATCGACAACGGCGGCGACATGATCGTCAAAGGCGCTTTCAGGGACACGCTCGCCGAGTGGAAGGCCAAGGGCAAGATGCCGAAGATGCTGTGGCACCACGGTCTTGGCATGTCGTCGGAGGACCTGCTGCCGATCGGCTACTGGACCGGCATGGAGGAGGACGACCACGGCCTGAGGGTCGAGGGCCAGCTCATCGCCCTGGATACCGACCGCGGCCGCACCCTGCACGAAGGCATGATGGCCGAGGCGATCGACGCCATGTCGATCACCTACTCGGTCGTGGAGAGCTCCTACGGGAAGCTCGCGGGCGAGACCTTCCGCTCCATCAGCAAGCTCGACCTTTACGAGGTGGGCCCCGTGCTGTGGGGCATGAACGAGCAGGCCGGGATCGAGGACGCCAAGGCGTCGAAGAACATCAAGACCATCCGAGATTTCGAAAGCTTCCTGCGGGATGCAGGCGGGTTTTCGATTGCTGCCGCCAAGGCGATAGCCAGCGGCGGTTACAAGGCCAATCCGACCCCTCGGGATGAGGGCGGGACGGCGAAGGAGCTGGAGGCACTGCGCGACCGTGCCGCCAGCGTTTTCTCCCCCTGAACCGAAGGACAGGACAATGAATATGGGCAATCAGCGCCGCATCGAGCGCAAGGACGACAGCGGCCCAAACGTCGCCGCTGAGGTCAAGAAGGTCGTCGACCCGCTGATGACGGGCTTTGAGGAGTTCAAGAAGACGAACGACCAGCGCCTGGCGGAGATCGAGAAGAAGGGGGTGGCCGATCCCCTGACGCTGGAAAAGCTCAACAGGATCGAGGCCGATCTCGCCCGGACCGAAGAGGTGAACCAGAAGCTGGTCGCCATCGAGCGGGAGGCCAAGGCCGCGATCGAGCGCGAGCAGGAGCTGCGCGAGACCATCGACAGGCTGGAACTAAAGCTCAAGCGGCCTCTGGTCGGCGGCGAAGACCTCAAACTGCAGCGCAAGGTCACACACGCGACGTGGGCACGCGCGGCGGTCCTGTCTTCGATGGGGGGAACGCCGCTCTCGGACGAGCACCGCAAGGTGCTGGCCGACGTCGAGACCGAATGCAAGTCGCTCTCGATCCAGAACGACACGACCGGCGGCTACCTGGCGCCTCCGGAGTATGTGAAAGAGATCATAAAGGGCATCACCGAGATGTCGCCGGTTCGCTCCTTGGTCCGGGTCCGCTCGACTGGGGCCAAGTCGATCATGCTGCCCAAGCGCACCGGCCAGTTTGCCGCGCGCCGCGTCGGCGAGCAGGAGACCCGTACTGAGACCACCGGTCTTACCTGGGGCATGATCGAGATCGTGGCTCCGGAGATGTGCGCGCTGATCGATATCAGCCGGCAGAACCTGGAAGATTCGGCGTTCGATCTGGAAGCCGAGCTGCGGCTGGAAGCTGACGAGCAGTTTGCGGTCAAGGAAGGCGCCGAGGTCGTGTCGGGCACGGGCGTCAACCAGTGCGAGGGGTTTTTGACCAATACCGACGTGGGCTCGACAGTCTCGGGGTCGGCGGCCACCGTGGCGGACGCCAACGGCCAAGCGGACGGCATCCTGACCCTGAAACACGCGATCAAGACGCCTTATACGCGCAATGCCACCTGG
Source organism: Reyranella sp. (assembly GCF_965249915.1). Classification (GTDB taxonomy): domain Bacteria; phylum Pseudomonadota; class Alphaproteobacteria; order Reyranellales; family Reyranellaceae; genus Reyranella. Next base: position 3,966,635 of record NZ_OZ252257.1, on the reverse strand, counting down.
GCGCTGAACCGGACGACGCTCGGTTCGGTCCGCAAGTTGAAAGATGGAAACAAGCAGTACATCTGGATGCCCGGGATTGCGCTCGGCAAGCCCAACACCATCGACGGCGACCCGTATGTGGAAGTCCCTGACATGCCGAGCGAGGGGGCGAATACGTATCCCATCGCCTACGGCGACTTCGCCCGGGCTTATACGCTGGTCGATCGCCTCGCCATGTCACTCCAGCGCGACAATCTCACCCAGGCCACCAGCGGCAATGTCCGGTTCCTGTTCTGGAAGCGTGTTGGCGGTGCGGTGACGCTGCCCGAGGCCATTCGCAAACTGAAGTGCTCGACCTGATCGGTCGGCACGGACCGGACAAACATCGAAGGCGCGCTTCCATGAGGCGCGCCTTTTCTCATTCTGCATTTAAAGGACTGTCACCATGCAAGACCTGCACAACAACATTCATCTGAAGCGCGGCATCAGCCCCGCTGCCGCCGTCGTCGACAATACCCCGTTCGTATCGCAGATCGCCGACCTTGCCGGCTACGATGCCGCCGAGTTTGCGATCCTGACCGGAGCACTTGCCGACGCCGATGCGACGTTCACCACTCTCGTCGAGCACGGGGACGCGGCCAACCTGTCGGATGCCGCCGCTGTTCCTGATGATCAGCTTCTGGGCCTGGAAACGCAGGCGAGCTTCCTGTTCAGCGATGATGACAAGGTTTTCAAGATCGGCTTGCGCACCAGCAAACGCTATGCGCGCGTGACGATTACGCCGGCGGCCAACACCGGCAATGCCTTCGTCGCGGGCGTGTGGGTGCTTGGCCGTCCGCGCAACCGGCCGACCTCGAACCCGCCGGCCTGATCGGCTCTGATCGCATGAGGAGCCAGTCATGAAGGCGAAGGTCGTCAAGGCATTCATGGGGGCGCCCGATGGCGCCCTCCATCCGCGGCAGTTCGAGGTGTCGGAGCTGGTCGAGGGAGATCTCGCGAGGGTCGCTGTTGCTGAGGGGTGGGCAGACGCACTGGACGCCGCTCCGACGGAGCAAGAACCTCCGCGGCGACGATCGGCGAGCCGGTGAACCCGCCGCTGTTCGAGGTGGTGACGCCGGCAGTCTCCGCGGCGGCCCGCCGACTGACCACGGCGGCGAAGGTCCAGGCAGCGCTCAGAATGGGCGCCGTCGATACGACCCTCATCGAAAGCATCATCGATGCCGTCAGCGGGGAGTGTGTCCGGTTCTGCAATCTGGCCCGCGGCGCGGCCGGTCCCGTGCCTACGTTCGGCCTAGAAGTCGTCCGTGCCACCTGGCTGGCCACCGACATGGACCGTAGTTCCGTCCTGATCCTGCCGTGGCGGACGCCGATCACGACGGTGGGCAGCGTGATCGAGGATGGCACCACCCTCGTCATGAACACCGGCTTCCGGCTGCTTGGCAGCGGCATGCTGGAGAGAATGGCCAATGACACCCCGGTCTGCTGGTCACCCGGCAAGATCGTGGTGTCCTGGACGGCCGGCTGGCCACTGCCCGCGGAGGTGCCGGCCGAACTCGAGGGGCAGGTGATCGAGCAGGTGAAGATGAAGTACCTGGCGACTGACCGGGACCCCGCCCTCAGGTCAGAGAACACGCCCGACATCTGGTCCGGCTCGTATGCCGTCGCCGGCGGCGACAGCATTGGCGAGAGCGGCCTGCTGAAGTCGCTGGAAGTGGCGCTGTCCCCGTTCAAGACGTGGGCGGTGTGATGACTGCTTCGGACACCGCCCGCAATGCTGCCCGTCTGATCGCGCGGCACGGCGAGACGATGGTGCTGAAGCGGGCGAGCGAAGCCACGGCCGTTGTCCTGAAAGGTAAGCGTCTCGTCGGTTCGACGGTTGATGTCGGCGGGTCGGCGGTCCAGCAGGAGTTCCGGATAAGAATCGGAACGACCGAGCTGGCAGCGTCGCCGTGGGCCAGCAAGGCGCCGGGTCGCCACGACAGCATCATCGTTGACGGTCGCGAAAGATCGATCCTCGATGTCCGGCCGCTGGGCGATGCGGGCACGGTCGCACTCTACGAGCTCCTGGTCGCCGGCTGACATGCCGGTGATCGTCGAAGGCATCTCTTCGGAGCAGCTCGGCCGGTCGACGGCGGAATGGGTGCGCGCCGCCACGATAGACGTGGCGAAGCGGGCCCTGCGGGAGGAGGTCGCGCGGGGCTTCGACAACGAGCCCGTGGTCATTACCGACGGCATGCCGCGGCGCGACTATCTGCAGGTAAAGCCGTTCGGCAGGATCGAGTTCGCGGCGCGCACCAGCATGGTGGAGGCGGTTCGCTGGGCGCTGACCGAATTGCAGAAGAAGAGCCCGGTGCTGACGGGGCGATATGCCAGTTCGCACACCGTGATGATCAACGGTGCCGAGGTAGAGGGCAATATCTGGGGTGCGCTGCGCAACGCTCGGCCGACGGATCGCGTCCAGATCGTCAATCCGCAGCCCTACGCCCGAAAGATCGAGGGCGCGACGGCGAATAGAAGAACGGGGCGCGGCAAGCGGGCAGCCCTCAGTCGGCAGGCCAGGAGCGGCGTCTATCGCGTCGTGCTGCGGGCCCTGGTCAACCGGTTCGGCAAGGCGCTGTTCTTCGACTTCAAATACGTGAACCTGAACATCGGCATCAAGGTGTGGGGCAAACGGGGCGCCCGGCGCGTCCAGCGGGATCAGGTGTATCCAGCGCTGCAGTTCTTCATCAAGCCCACGGGGTTGCCCAACTAAGGTCAGGACATGATGTATGGCGTTCATCCGATCGTCAGCGTGCCGCTGGGCGCGACGGCCACGGGCCTGGTTGTCGGCGACCCCCTGCGCATGGCGTTCCGCGACCGGCTCATCGTCTGGTTGGCCGATCTCGGCATCGGCTGGCCGATCAGGGATCTCTACAACACGGGTGACAATCCGGACGTCTCGCAGGGCTTTGTGGTGCTCGATTTTCCGGGTGGCACCGAGGATCAGTACACGTTCGGCGCGCCAGGACTGAACTTCTGGCGCGAGCAGGGCCAGGTGACGCTCTACGTAAAGACCCGGCTCGGCGCCGGTATCGTGGTGCGCAATCTGGCGGAATCCTACGCGAGTGGTCTGCGAGCCCGGTTCCGCAACGACCGCTTCGCTGCTGGCAATGGCACCGTTCGGATCGCTTCGACCGCCCCCATGGGCGGCGGGCACGACGAGGCCGGACTGTGGGTCGAAGCCGTAGCCCTCGGGTACGAGACTTATAACGTCGGCTGAGCCGGTAGAGCACGCGCCGCCGGACGCATCTGATCGCCGCCCACCGGGCGGCTTTTTGTTGTCTAAAATTTGGGAGAAGGCCTCTTGGACAGCGCCAACAAGCAGACCGCCGTCATCGCCGAAGCGACCGTCGGCACCACGCCGGCGACGCCGGCCTTCCTGCTCGCCCGCGACATCCGCGTCAGCGGCGCGCCGCAACGCCCCAATACCCGCTCGCCCGAGCGGCGTCCCGATCGCCAGGCCGCCTCGATGGTGCAGGGTGTCGCGACCTATCCCAAGCAGATCGAGATGCCGTGGGTCCGGGACGCGGCCAGCGACGTGCTGTGGGCCTCGCTCCTCTGCAGCCCCTGGGTGTCCAATGTTCTCAAAGTCGGCTCGGTGCGAAGCGGCACGACGTTCACCCTGGAAGAGAAGTACGAGGGCGGTGCCACCGACCCCTATCGCCGCCTGACCGGCTGCATGGTCGACAACGTCTCGATCGCCTTCCAGAACGGCAACCCGGGCCAGCTCAACTTCTCCCTGCTGGCCCTGGGCGAAAGCACTGCGACGACGGCGATCGTATCATCGACTTACGCCGCGCCGACGCCGGCCTACGATCCCTCGACGCCGGCCGACATCGTGGTCAACAGCCTGTTCGGCCTTGCCTCGCCGAAGGTCCGCTCGCTGCAACTGCAGATCTCGAACAACCTGCAGCAGCAGTACGCCTTCGGTTCGGCCGATCCCTTCGCCATCGGCCTGGGCGAGTTCAACGTGCAGGGCGTGGTCGAGGTCTATTTCAACGCCTTGGCCGACTACTCGGCCTTCGTCGTGAAGCAGACTGGTCAGACACTCGACATCACGATCGGCGCCACAATGAACTTCAAGGACCGGCTCGTGCTGGGCAATTGCGACGTCTTCAACCCGAACGTCGATGATCCCGGCCAGACCGGCGTCCACGCGGTCACCCTGAATTTCCTCGGCAAGTACTACGCCACCGACGCCTCGGCGATGAAGCTCACCCGCAACGTGCCGTAATGGCGGCACCGGAGATCGACATGGAAACAACCGTCCTCATTCTTCAGACCTTTCACCGCTTCGTGTCCGAAGGCGAGGGCAGGCCCGAGCGGAAGGAGCGCTACGCCCAGGGCCAGACGATCAAAGTGTCCAAGGAGGACGCGGCCGACTGGATCGCGAAGGAACTCGCGCGAGAAGCATGATCCCCAAAATCCACAGCTTCCTGTGGCATCCCACTCCCCGGAGCAAGACATGAACCAATTCAAGTTCGGCAATATCGACAAGCTGAAGCGCAACCGCGAGATCGAAGGCGAGAGCGGCACCGAGATCGGCCTGCCCGGCGGCATCTCGCTGATCGCGCTCTGCGCCTCGGATGCCAATCCGGCCTGGCGGCGCGGCGGGGAGGATTTTCTGGCCGAGCTGAAGCGGCTGAGCCGCGCCCACGCCTCGGACGAGCGCGTAAAGCGCTTCCTGGCCGAGCAGCTCGCCCGCATGCTGGTCAAGGACTGGAGCGGCGTCGTCGATGAGGACGGCAATGCCATCCCGTTCAGCACCGATGCGTGCATGGAATTCCTGATCGAGGCCGACGACGCGATCCCCGCCTTGCAGGCGGTCGTCTACGAGACGCAGAATTTCCGTGGCCAGCGTATCGAAGCGATCGTCGACCACGCAAAAAACTGATCCGCTGGGACAGCGCTAACGCTTCCGAGATCGCGGGCTGGAGCGATCGCGCCCGGGCGGGCGATGCCGAGTTCGTCGACCGCCTGCTGTCCCGGCCGCAACCCGACATCGAGACGGCGCCCTACTGGGAAGCCTTTCAGTACCTGACGAGGGACCGGACCCTGGTGTCGCTGTCCCTTGGCCTGGGCGGCGGCCTGGTGCTGCCCCAGCCGATCCCGCGTGAGGCGATCCGGCGATACGGCAGGGCCCTTCGTTTCTCCGGCGAGGAACTGGCCGACTTCGTGGAAATCGTGGCCTGCATCGACGACTTCTGGGTCGCGACCGAGCAGCGCAAGCAGACGGATGCAGCGGTTCGCGCTGCCAGGGGCATGAGCAGGCAACGCTGATCCATGGCTGAAGAAACCAAGATCATCCGGCTGGTCATCGACAGCTCGAAGGCGGTCGATGGGGGGCGGGCGGCGCAGAGGGCGCTGGAACAGATCGAGCGCAGCACCTTCTCTCTGGACAGCACCATGGCGCGCATGGAGCAGTCGCTGGGGCGTGTCGGCGGCATGATCAAGGCGCACCTCGCCCTCATGCTCGCCGAAATGGCGGCGCGCCTCGTCGATACGGCGAAGGCCGCGGTCGAAGCAGTGGGCGGCCTGGACGAGCTGGCCGAGCAGCTGGGGCTCACGACCAAGGGGCTACAGGCGCTGCAGTTCTCGGGTATTCAGAATGGCCTCAAGCTGGAGCAGCTGGAGACCGGCGCCGCCAAGTTCAGCCAGAAGATCGGCGAGGCGGCCAACGGTTCGAAGGAGATGATCGAGGCTCTCGATCATCTGGGCGTCAGAATACTCGACGTCGACAAGACCCTGCGGCCGACCGAGGACATCATGAGCGATGTCGCCCGGGCGATCCTGGCCATCGAAGACCCCGCCCGGCGCGCGTCGGCGTCAGTCGAGTTCTTCGGCAAGGCCGGGACACGGTTCCAACCCGTGCTGCAGGATATCGCCAAGGGTTTTGGCTTCATGGGGGAGGAAGCCCGGAAGGGCGGGGCCCTGGTCGACGAGCACGTGGTCAAGCGACTCGATCAGCTGTCCGATGCCTTCGAGCGCGGCAAGCTCCGCTCCCGGGCGTTCTTTGCCGAGATGGCGGTCGCGGTTCTCGACATGGCCGACAAGGCCGTCGATGCCTACCGCAAGATCCTGGCGCAGCAGGCCACGCGCAGTTCGGGGGGCGGCTACCAGTGGGAGCGTGACTTCCAGTCCTGGGTGGAGAACGCCGTGTCGAACATGGCGGGCGTAGGGGCGGGCGTCGTCGAAGTCTTCCGGGGAGCTGCCGAGCAGGTGGTAAAGCTCTGGATCGATGCCTTTAACCGCGTCCTCGCCGGCGCCGAGCAGGTGCTCAACAAGCTGAAGGAGTTCTCTACCTTTGGCCTGGGTGATGCGATCGCCCTCGGTCGGATCCCGGGAGGCGGTGCCAGCGCTAACGATTTTGTCGCCGGCGTCACGCAGGCAGCCGAGACGGCGCGCGCCGACACGCAGGCCTATTACGCCCGCCAGCGCAGTCCGGTTGGCAAAGCTTCCGATGGCACCGCCTGGGCGGTCGTCAACGATGGCCTGCCGGCGCAGGATGGCCCTCGGCCGGGCGTCTTCAATCCGCCGGTCAAACCCGGTGGCGGCGGCTCAGAAGATTCGGTCGACAAGCTGAAACGTCAGACTGAACTCGCGATGCAGTCGGCGCAGGCGCTCGCCGACGTCTCGGCCCAGGGCAGCCGGGCCGTTGCCGACCTCGAGCTCCGTTTCAAGGCAGTCAAGGAGGTCCAGGACGCCTACGCCAGCTCGGCGCACAAGGCGGGTCTCTCGGTCGAGGAGCTGACGAAGAGGATAGAAGATCAGCAGCGCGCCACCGAGCGCGCTAAAAACCTGAAAGACTTCAACATCGAGACCTCGACCCTGCAGAAGGCCAACGAGCTTCTGGCGGCCGAGAACCGTCTGATTGATCAGTCGTCCGAGACGCGCGCCGTCGTCATCGCCCAGATCAAGCTCAAGCAGGAACTCGAGCTAAAGGGCATTGGCGTCGCGACCGAGGCGGAACGGGCTGCCATTGCAGCGCGCGGGGAGGCGATCGCTCAGAACGAGAGGCTGAAAGGCCAGGCCGAGGAGCTGAAGCGCGCCAACGAACTCTGGACCGAGCCGCTGAAACAGGCGTTCCGCAACATCCAGACGGCCGGCGCCGATGCCTGGGACCGGATCCTGCAAAGCGGCCAGGTGTCGTTCCAGGCCCTGGGCGACATCTTCAAGACGACAATCCGGCGCATGGTGGCGGAGTTTTTGGCCCTCGCAACGATCCGGCCAGTGATGAGCGTCGTGGTCCAGGGCCTGGGCAGCCTCGGCGTGGTCTCGCCGACACTGGCCCAGCAAATGGGCTTCGGTTCGTCGGTGACTGGGAGTGGGAGCGGGAGCGCCGGAGGCGGGGGCATTGCCATGCCTTCGGCCGGCAGCATCGGTGGTGGCAGCTTCTGGAGCGGCCTTGGCTTGGGCGGAGTCGGTGACTGGCTCAACACTCCCTTTACCGGGCCCTATGCCGGAATATCGCCGTCGGCGATGCAGAGCGTGCCAACGCTATCGCCCAGCATGTGGAATCCGTCGACCTGGAGCATCACGCCTCTGCAGGGTATCGGCGCCGCCGCTGGTATCGGCATGGGCGCCTATCAGCTGGCGAACTCCAGGAGCACCGGCCAGACTATCGCCGGCATCGGCAGCATGGTCGGCGGCGCCGTGTCCCTGGTGCCCGGCCTGCAGCCGGTCGGCATGGCGATCTCGCTGCTGTCTCAGTTCGCACCCGCAATCTTCGGAGAGTCCAACACCCGGACGCACAGTTCGACGAACGCCTCGCTGCACTACGGCAACGGCAACTGGTACACGACCGGCGGTGCATATGGCCCAAACGCCAATAGCGGCCAGTCGGAAAGCGCGCTGCGCGGCCTGACGGGCGGCATCGATTCGGTGCTGGGCATCCTGGGCGGGGTGAAGGACCCATCGAAGGTCTGGGGGCTCAACGCCTCGTCCTGGACCGCCCAGGGCAAGGACTGGAGCTATACCAGCAACGCCACGCACCTCGTCGACCCGGAGACGGGCAGCCAGGAAGCCTGGCGGATGAACATGGACGACATGATGGACACCGGCGCCGCCCAGGTGGCGATCCGGTCGATCCTGTCCGGCGCCGTCGGCGAGATCTCGGCGACGATGAAGACCGCGCTGGAGTCCATGCGCGCCGCTTCCATGGGCATCAAGGAGACCGCCGAAAGCATCGTCTTCGTCGATGAAGTCTACGAACGCCTCGGCAAGGGCGCGCTGACCGTCCGGACGCAGTTCCGCGAGCTCGAGAAGCAGTTCGGCGACATGACCGACAAGGCGACCAGGCTCGGGCTCGCCCTGGCGCCGATCGAGGTCGAGCAGAAGAAAGCCACCGAACGGCTCGGCCAGGACTATGTCGACAATCTCATCGATCCGATCGCCGCCAGCCTGCGCGCGTGGGCAGACGAAAAACAGTCGATCCTGGCGAACATCGATTACATCAGCCAGCACACCGACGTGATCGTCGACCAGGCCCGCATCGCCGAGGCCCTGCTGCGCCGGGAAACCGCGCTGAAGGATCAGCTTTACAGCGGTGCGATCTCGCAGCTGGAGGACGCGATCCGGCGTCTCAGCCTGGGCGATCTCGCCAACCTCTCGCCCACTACCATGCTGACAGGCGTGCAGGCGGCCTATCAGGCCACCGTCGCGCAGGCCCGCTCTGGCGACAGCGGCGCCATCGCGCGCGTCGCGGCCGAAGGCACGACCTTCGCGCAGGCGGCCCAGTCCTACTATGCGAGCGGCCCGGACTACGAGACGCTGAAGCAGCAGATTCTCGATGACCTGCTCACCCTCCAGTCGCAGATCGCCGGCGGCGGTAGCACGACCGGCTCAGCGCTGAACGACAACAATGGCTCTGCGCAAGCGGCCGTCGCCCAGGTGGCCCAGCTTCAGTCCGTCGTCACCGAGCAGAGCCGGCAGATCGCAACGCTGATGGCAAAGCTCTCCGAGACCAACGACCTGCTGCTACGCCGCGTGGTGAACGGCTGAGAGGGACGGCCATATGGCCAGCACGATCTACCTGACGGGCTTCCCCGGTCCATCGGGCACGGTCGAATATCCCGCGCTGGCGCAGTTCCCGGTCGATGTCGGCGCCGATGCCATCGACCTGCAGTCGGCGAGGGGCCTGTCGTACCTGCTGCGGGCTGCACCACCTGATCCTGGTGGCAATATCGTGCTCTCCGATGGCGCGCCCTACCCCTCGGGCATGACCGATTGGCCGACGCCCTTCCAGGTCGAGTGGCCTGGTGCCCGCACCGTCATCTATCCGGCGGCCTCGCTGGGCCGCTCGACGGCGCCGGACGATACGCCGGCCAATACCTACGTGCCAGGCAAGCTGAACGGTCCGATCAACTACGGCATCAGCCTGTTCGACGGCATAGAACCCTCGCCCAGCGGCAAGGGCGGTGTCGGCGCGATCACCCTGATCGACCCGGACGGCGAGCTGGACGGGTTGACCCAGCTCGCCTGGGACGGCGCCAGCCTCGATATCCTGCGCGGCAACCCGCTGGCGGCGTTCTCGACCTTCGAGGTGGTGGGCCGGCTGACGACCAACGGCCTGCTCTACGACCAGCGCCGCAAGGAGATCAGGCTGCGCGACCTCGGCTGGCAACTGGCCGCCGCCGAACTGCACGGCCTGCGCTACGGCGGCACCGGCGGCGCCGATGGCGATGCCTCCATTGCCGGGCAGATGAAGCCCTATGCGGTGGGCCCGGTCTATAATTGCGAGCCGACGCAGGTCAGTGCCGCGCTGTTGATCTTCCAGCTGTCCTGCAGTTCGATCCTGGCGGTAGATGCTGTGCGGGATGGCGGCGCGCCTCTCGCGTTCGATGCCGACTATGCGGACTGGACGGCGCTGGCGGCCGCTGCGGTGCCCGCCTCAACATATGCCACCTGCCTGGCGCAGGGCCTGATCCGGCTGGGCTCGGCGGTGGTTTATACGCTGACCGTCGACCTCCGCGGCGACAACGACACCATCAACGGCCAGACCTATCCTTTTACGCGCGGCCAGGTCGCCCGACGCATCGCCACCGGGCGCGGCACCATCGTGCTCGGCGACGCCCAGATCGACTTTGCGGCGCTGAACTACATGGAGCAGGAGCAGGCCGGCGTCGTCGGTTTCTATTTCAAGGACGCAATCAGCAAGGCAGAGGCCCTGACCGAGGTCATGGCCGGATGCCTGGGCTGGTGGGCCGTACGCGCCAATGGCCTCCTCGCCCTGGGCTTTCTGGAAGAGCCGACACGTTCCCCGGCGCTGACCATCCAGTACCCCGAGGACTTCGGCTCCTCGGAGCCACAGATGATGCAGACCTACCAGGCGCCCCGTCGCGCAACCTATGTCGGCTGGCAGCGCAATTACACGCCGCAGGATCCCAGCCGGCTGGCCGGTTCCGTCGATGCGGCGGCGGCACTCCTCTACCGGGGCACCGAACGCTTTGCCAGCTCGTCCGACGGCTTCCAGGCCAGCCTCTGGCCCACGGCGGCCGCGGTCTATGTGAGCGGCGGCTTCTCGCAGGAGGCGGCGGCTAATGCCGAAGCGGCGCGGCAGCAGCGCGTCATGGGTGTCCGGCGCGAGCGGTGGCGCGTAACCGTGCCCTGCGATCCCTTCGCCAACCTGCTGGGCAAGGTGATCCAGATCTACGGCTTTACGCGCTACGGCTGGGCCGGCGCACGCAAGTTCATCTGTGTCGGCATGAGCTTCGCCTCGTCGAAGTCTGTCGCGCTCGATCTATGGGGATAGCGAATGGCGCACAGGATACTCGACCGCGTGCAGGAGACGACGACCAGCACCGGAACGGGAGGGCTCACGCTCGCGGGGGCCACGTCGAGGATGCTGTCCCTGTCCGGTGCCGGCTTCGCCAACGGCGATACCTTCTGGGGCTTGATCGAACACGCGACGGCCGCTGAGTGGGAGATCGCGCTCTGCACCTACGTCAGCGCCGGCGCCGGCAGCATCGCGCGCGCCGCCCCGCTCAAATCCAGCACCGGTGCCGCCGTGTCCTTCTCGGCCGGTACCAAGACGATCTCGTTGGTGGCGCCGGCGGCCGTGCTCACCCTCCTGGGCTCTCTCGAAGCGGTCGCCGCGCCGACCATTTCCGGAGGCGCGCTCACCGTCGATCTTCTGCTGGGCACCGTGCACAAGGTCGCGCTCAATGCCGACGTGACGGGCGTCACCATAGCCAACGCGCTGCCAGGCTTCGCCTCGGGCTTCACGGTGGAGTTTACCGCGGACGGCACTGCCCGCACCGTGACGATGCCCGGCAACGTCACCGCCTTGAACGGCACCTACGCGCCGTCCAGCACCAACGGCACACGCGATCTGCTCAACTTCGTGACCTTCGACGGCGGCACGACGTGGCTGATGTCGATCGTCGCGCAGAATTACTAGGCGAGGGGCCACGATGAGTTCGATTGCCCGCCGCCTCGGCGTCATGGGGCAGGTGGATGCGGACGTACTGTCGTGGCGCGACACCATCGTCGCCGCCGGCGGCAGTATCTCCATCGCGATCCTTTCCATCGCGTCGCGCTTCGTGGCGGACGAGAAGGCGAGTGGCGCGTGGCCGCTGACCGACGACTACTGGCCGTTCTGGGGCGAGAACCTGATCCAGGCGACCGTGTCGCTCAAGCAGTGGCGCACTGTGACACTGGTCAACGCACCGGTCTTCACGGCACGCCGGCATTTTGCGACCGACGGCACATCCAGATATCTCAACACCGGATTCATTCCCTCTACGCACAAGATCGCGGCCAGCACGCACAATTTTCGTCTCGCGGTCTATCTGCGCGACAATCTGTCGGGCAACACGTACGCGGCAGGTGCCGTCTCAAGCTCGAACAGAAACCTCCGCGTGCGTCCGCGCAATGGCAGCGTGGCCTATCTCGACGCCAACTCCTCTTCCGGCACCTACACGCTCCCCGCGGCGACCAGCGCGGGCTACACGGCCGGCTCGCGTGATGCAGCGTCGGGTGCCAACAGCTATGGCTACAAGAACGGGGTGGCCATGGTGCAGACCGTCGCTCCGACGGTGTTCGGCTCGGCAAGTCTGCCCGTCGTCCCGATCTTTGCCGGCGGATACAACAACGCAGGCGTCTTTACGGCTCCCCGCGCCACGTCGATCGGCTTCATGACCGTGGGCGCCACCCTCAGCGCGGCTCAGGAGCTGGCCCAGTACAACGCCGTGCAGGCGTGGGCCACCGCCGTGGGAGCAAACGTCTGATGCCAGTGTTCATCGTCCTCACCGCCGACGAGGCGGCCCATGTCCGTGGTCCGGCGTTGCCACCTTATGCGCTGGAGCCCATTGAGCGGCTGGGCGGCGTCTTCATTCTCCCGGCTGGCGTGCTGGCCCATCCGGCCTATGCGATGCACGCCGAGTTCCTGGCCGCACTTCCGCGACTGGACAGCGCCGATCCGTCGTTCCCGGCCGCGCTGGATCCCGTCGACGCCTAACGCGGCCCATGACCTTGCCATATCCCTACGGTGCGCTTCCGGTCGCCGTGGCGCCCTATGCCATGCCCACCGGCAGGGCCGAGCACCTCCTGCTTTTGTCGCCGCGCTACAGCGATCTCGCCACGCTGGTGGCCAGCAGCGCGGTGACGACGCTACCGGTGTCCAATCTGCAGAGCCCGGAGCCCTCGAAGAAGTGGCGTTCGACCTCGACTACCGGGCAATACATCGACATCACCCTGGCGTCGGGCCTGGGCTGCAACGCGGCCGCCCTCGTCGGCCATAATCTGAGCGGCGCCGGCCTGTGGCGGGTGAGGGGATACGCATCGCTCGCCGATGTCGGGGTCACGGCGGCCTCGGATACTGGCTGGCAGAGCGTGTGGGCGGGTGGCGTGAAGCCCACGGACGCCGCCTGGGCGCACCATCTTGCCCTGGTTCGCTGGACTTCGATCGGGGATCATCGCTGGTGGCGTATCGAGTTCGCCGATCCTGCGCCGACCACGACCTGGCTCGAAGCCGGGCGGCTCGTGCTGGGTGTTGCCTTTCAGCCCTCGCTCAACTGCGATTTTAGCGGCGCGGTCGGCTGGATGCCGGACGATGTCCAGGAGCCGACGCCCTACGGGCAAACCTTCACCGACCCCCGGCCCTATCGGAAGCGGCGCTTCGTGCTGCCCTTTGGTGCCATGGATCAGGACGAGGCGCACGAGGGCGCGATGCAGTTCGCCCGGCTGCATGGGCTCGCGGGCGATCTGATCTGCTGCCTCGACCCTGGGGAACTGGCCCGCTTCCATACCTGGTCGATGCAGGGCCTGCTGATACAGGGCAGCCATGATTTCACCCCACGGCCGCTGTTCCTGAACGGCCGGATGATGTGGGGATTTACCTTCACTCTCCTCGAAAAACTCTGAGGCACCGATGTTTGCCGATTCAGTCATGGAGTCCTCGTCGACCACGGGGACCGGCAGCTACACGCTTGTCGGCGCCGTGGGCTACTCGCGCACTTTCGCGCAGGATTTTGCCAACGGCGACACGGTTGCCTACTTCGTTTCGAACCTCGCCAAGACCAGGTGGGAGTTCTGCACCGGGACGCTCACCATCGGGCCACCACGCACGCTCACGCGCACGGTCAGGAAGAGCAGCAACGCGGGTGCGGCGATCGATTGGCAGGCGTCCGACGTCTACTACGTCTTCTCGATCGCCTCGGCCGACGTATTGTCGGGGCTGATCGCGGGCAACCTGGGTGCAACCCGCCCGTGGTGGGTCCGCACCGGCTCGCGCTGGTGGGACCATGCCGCCGGCCTTGCCGTCTCGTGGATCGACCGGCTGGCCACCGGCGCCGCCACCAACACCCGCATCGGCGTCTACGATGCCGTCAAGGATGCGTATTTTCCCGATGCACGCCGGCCGTGGACCGCTATCGGTGCTGCGAACAAGACAATCGCCGCAGCCGACATCAGCGGCATTTTCACCCAGAACAATGCCGCCGCCGATCGCACCTTCACGCTGCTGGCGCACGACGCCACCGGTGTGGGACACGGCTTCAAGGTCGGTGGCCTCGGCCTTAGCTCCGGTCAGTATGGCATCGTGCTGACCCCGGCAGCCGGCGACGGGATCGACGGGGGCGCCGATGCCGCGGTGAAGAGGATCCCGGGTGGTGTCCGTTTCGACGTGGAATGGGATGAGCCTGGCGACACCTGGCGCGTTTCCTACCTCAACTCAGTGCCTGAACCGCGCACCGGCCGGCGCCAGACTGTCGCCGCAGGCCCGGTCTCGAGCGCGGGGCTGCCGACGTTCCTGCCCTCGACCAACGGTGCACTCAGCCTGACGATGCAGAATGTGACTGCCACGGCACGCTTCGTCGCGACGGCGGCCAACGGCTGGGACTGGCAGGGGCGGCCGAACGATCGCGTCGGCGTCAGCCTGGCGAACCTCCAATGGACCGGTCTCACGGCCAGTCGCACGGCCGCGACGCCGAACTTCCTCTATGTGGCCGTCGGCGCCGATGGCGCGCTGACGCCCGGCAGCACCATCCTCGCGCCGGTCTACCAGGAGGGCGGCACCCCCGGCACAGCCAACGGCCAGTTCACTTTCAACATCGGCGAGATGAAGGGCTATCTCGGCAACGGCAGCTCGGCGGCGGAGGCCTTCGTCGTCATGGTCGGCGAGGCCGCCACGGACGGCAGTGGCGTGATCAGCACCGTGGCCTATGCCTACAACGCCCGCTTCGTCTCGGCCTTCACCACAACGCTTCCGACAGCCGCCACATTCACCTCGGCGAACCACAACCTCGGCATCAAGCCGAACGTGGCAAAGTTCATCGTCGAGAACGTCACGCCGGAGCATGGCTACTCTGCCGGCGACCAGATCACCGAGGGGCACGCTTCGGCCTACAGTACGCTCTATATCCCGATGCCCGTCGTGACGACTTCGAAGCTCATCGGCATTCAGCTGGGCCAGAGCGCTGGCTATGTCGTGACCATCCGCACCTCTGGCGTCACCACCGCGTCCGTGACCGCTGGAAGCTGGAAATACGCCTTCGTCGCCGATCGCGGCTGGGGCTGATCGATGTCGCTCAGTCCTGAGACGCGGCCAGGTACGCACCAAAGGAGCGGAGAATCATGACGTTGGAAGAGCGCGACCGGCTGGTGAAGGTCGAGCAGATCGTGGCCGGCCAGCAGGAGTCCCTGAGGTCCATCGAGCGCAAGCTCGATCACCTCATGAGCATTGCCGACATGGGCAAGGGCGCCTTGTGGCTGTCGCTCAAGGTCGGCGGTGTCATGGCAATGGCGGTCGCGGGGCTCTGGGCGCTGTTCGACAAGCTGCACAAGATCGGAGGCACACCATGAGCGACGCAATCGACAATCTCATCACGGACGTGATCCGCCGTGAGGCAGGCTACTCGAACCATCCAAACGACCGAGGCGGTCCGACGAAGTACGGCATCACCCAGGCTACCCTCTCGTCATGGCGTGGCTATGCCGTGCCCCCGGCCGAGGTGGAGACACTGACGATCCCGGAGGCGAGGCAGATCTACCGCGCCGTGTTCTTCCGGGGCCTGGAGGGTGTGACGGATCCCATGGTGCTCGAGTTCCTGTTTGACTATTCGGCGAACAGCGGTTCCGGCCGCGCGGTCAAGGCACTGATGGTTGTGCTGGGGGCGCAGAAGTTGGGCATGGTCGACCAGTCCACGCTGTTCTGGCCGCTGATCTGTGAGCGCCTGGACAACTTCCTCCGCATCGTCGGCAATGACCATTCCCAGGCAGTCTTCGCGACGGGTTGGGCCAATCGCATCACCGAGTGGTGGCGGCCAACGGGCACGCCGGTCGCGGGGTTCTCACAGCTCACGCCCGCTGACGCCGACGGCATCCTCGTCAGGGGCGAGAAGGGCCGTGCCATCAAGAAGCTGCAGGCCGCTATTGGTGTCGTCGCTGACGGCGACTTTGGGCCCGCCACCGAGCGGGCCGTCATCGCCTTCCAGAAGGCAAGAGGATTGACGGCGGATGGAGTTGCTGGCCCGAAGACCCTCGCCGCGCTCGGCATCACCCTGGAGGCTGCATGATACCTCTTGTTCCCCTGCTGCTGGGCATTGCGCCTACGGTTGCCAGCTGGATCCTGGGCGACAAGACCGGCGGCGCGGTCGAGAAGGTGACCGGCATCGCCCGCGAGATCCTCGGCACCGATGACCCCTCGGGCATCGAGGCTGCGATCGCGCGTGATCCCAACACGGCCCTGCAGTTCAAGACTGCGCTGATCCAGGCTGAGGCCGATGCCCGGCGGCTCGAGCATGAGGCCATCCTGGCCCAGATCCGCGACGTGCAGAGTGCCCGAGAGCAGACGGTACGCCTGGCCGAAGCAAAGAGCCCGATCGCCTACGGCGCCGTCTTGGTGTCGGCCATCGTGTTGGTGGGCTTCGCCGTTATGCTGTGGCTGGTTATTAGGGAAGAGGTGCCGGTCAACCAGCGCGATATGGTCACGCTACTGCTGGGCACGCTCGCTGGCATGGCCTCGAGTGTCGTTGCGTACTGGGTCGGCTCGTCCAACGGTTCGATGCAGAAGAATGCCGCGCTGGAGAAAGCGCTGGCACAGAAATGACCATGTGAATGGCAGTTGCTCTCCATAACTGCTGCAGTGCTCGCGTCGCATCTGCCGGGATTTGTCGTATTGGGGAACCTTCAGTGGATCCATTCGTTGATCGTCGCGGTGGGAGTGCACGTCGAAGCACTCTGCGGCCATAGGTTGTCGCCATCTGCCCTTTGAGACTCAGAGGAGCTCTCCATGACTGAAAGCAAGACGCTGCAAACTACCGACAATCAAGCCGCACAACCGAAACTTGGACAGGTGCGGCAGGCGGAAGAGAGCCAAGCGAGTGCCGCGGCTCAGCCAGTGCAGCGCCCGGCGGCTGGAAGGAAGCCACTCTTCCGCAACTGAGCCAAGCGTCGCTTGCGGCTAGACTATCGGAAGCAATTCGGGGAAACACCAGTTAACGCAGGTGGTCGCGATGTTGATTGAAAGCATGACGCGCCAGGCGAGCATAGAGCTCCTGAAACGCGCGCGCGTGGCCCGTCTGGGTTACGTCCACGATGGCCAACCCTACATTGTGCCAATGCTGTTCGCCTACAATGTCGACTATCTCTACAGTTTTTCTACCGAGGGCCAGAAGATCGCCTGGATGCGAGCAGATCCTAGGGTCTGCGTCGAAGTGGACGATCTGGTGACGAGTCAGGAATGGGAAACCGTCATCGTTCTCGGGCGGTTTGAAGAGCTTCCGCCTACAGAAGAAAATGAGACGTTGATTTCCTACGCTCACGCCCTGATCCAAAGACGCCCGGTGTGGTGGGAGCCCGGCTTTGTGAAGACCATCGTGGACGGCAAGGAGCGCCCGCTCGAAACTCTGTATTTTCGCATCCGCATTGACCAGATCAGTGGCCGTCGCGGAACGCCAGGGTAAGAATCTACGAATCAAAGGTTGCGACTGCAGGCAGCCGAGGCCGCGCACTGACCAATCTGTCCTTGCTCAAGAAGCCATCCGGCCATGCAATCGGTGTGACGATGCAGGTCACGCTTGATGATATTCGATAATTGAAGAGCTCGCCGTTCTCTTGCGGCGCGGCTTTCCGGCATGGGTCCTGGGCGCGCCGACCTCCGAGCGACGCAATAGCGGACCGCGACGGCGACCTCACTGCGAAGACGGTGCAGGTTCAATCGCTGCAAAAAGTGCAGGCCGCGCGACGCTCGTAGAGATGGCGCCGGCCGGGACGTTGCCGGCGCAGGACGGTCAATTGATGTCGCAGGGCGACGAGTTCGAGCTCCAGGGTGAGGCGACTAAGCACGGCGGCGCCGTCGCGAACTTGGCTGCGATTGACGGAGCTATTCCAGGTCGCGCCGCCATGTAGCAGCTGATTACGCAGCACGTACAAGCGGTCAAGGATCTTGATCCGGGCGTTTGATGACCTAGTCATCTGACGAATCAGAGTACCGATGGCAGGGTCCATTTTGGGCCTTCCCAGCCGCCTAGTCCTTGGCCTCCTCGTCAAACAACAGCTTGGACACGTACTCATACGGGGACAACTCTCTTGCGATAGGGACCAGCGGCGAGCCACCCTCCACAGGATCGACGGAGTTCCAAAATCGGACACATACATGAGCGAGTCAGGACACGAATCTCCATACTGGAGTCGGGACGCAGCCGAGTTGGCGTCATCCCTCCAGTCTGGGCCCGACGGTCTTGCATCCGATCGAGCTGCAACGCAGCTTGCGCTTGTTGGCCCCAACAGCATTGAAGATGCGCCGCGCCTAAGCGCAATTCGGTTGCTGCTTCGCCAGTTCGAAAGCCCACTCGTCCTCATCCTGGCATTCGCCGCCGT
Source organism: Reyranella sp. (assembly GCF_965249915.1). Taxonomy (GTDB): domain Bacteria; phylum Pseudomonadota; class Alphaproteobacteria; order Reyranellales; family Reyranellaceae; genus Reyranella. Next base: position 3,948,299 of record NZ_OZ252257.1, on the reverse strand, counting down.
AATCTCGCTAGTGCTGCAGCAATGGGTGGACGCGGCCATCATCCTAGCAATCGTCCTTGGCAGTTCACTCCTCAGCTTCTTTCAGGAATACAGAGCCTCCACGGCGGTCGAAGAACTCAAGAAGCGCCTCGCGCTGACGTGCCGCGTAGTCCGGGACGGTGTGGAGCGGGCAGTTCCGGTCCGCACGATCGTGCCCGGCGACCACATTCTTCTCTCTGCTGGAAACCTGATCCCGGCCGATGGCCTGGTTATCGAGGCGCAGGACTTCCTTGTCAGCGAGGCCAGTATGACTGGCGAGTCCTTTCCAGTCGAAAAGCGGCCCGGGATTATCTCGCCCGATGCGCCCATCGCGGCCCGGACCAATGGGGTCTTTCTCGGCGCATCGGTTCGCAGCGGCACCGGGAGAATCCTCGTCGTGAAGACGGGCCGCCGGACCGAGTTCGGTGCTATTGCGGCGCAGCTGAGAGCACGCCCGCCCGAGACCGATTTCGCGCGCGGCGTGCGGCAGTTCGGCTATCTGCTCATTCGCGTGATGGTGGTCATCGTGCTGTTCGTGCTGACGGCGAACCTGCTTCTCGGCCGCCCCGTAGTTGAGTCGCTGCTTTTCGCCGTGGCGTTAGCGGTAGGGCTGTCGCCGGAACTGTTGCCCGCGATCATCAGCGTGACCCTTTCTGCGGGTGCGCGGGCCATGAGCAAGCGCGGCGTCATCGTCCGCCGGCTCGATGCCATTGAGAACCTTGGCAGCATGGACATACTGTGCACCGACAAGACGGGCACGCTCACCGAAGGGACCATCATACTGAGCGACGTCCTCGATGCTGAAAACCGGCCTTCGAATGAGGTACGACGGCTGGCGTTTCTCAACGCAGCGTTCGAGACTGGTATCGAGAATCCGCTCGACGCTGCAATCGTGACCGCAGGCGAGAGCACCGGGCTGACAACGCGAGGCTTCTCCAAGTTCGACGAAATTCCCTACGACTTCCTGCGACGTCGGCTCACCATCGTAGTTGCCAAGGACGACGCGCCCTCGCAACATCACGTTATCACCAAGGGTGCGTTCTCCAACGTGCTCGACATCTGCTCGTTGCTTGACCGCGATGGCGTCGAAGCTCCGCTGGATGCCGCGGGGCGAGCAGAACTAGAGGCGGTCTTCAAGGCCAAGGGCGCTGAAGGATTTCGTGTTCTGGCCGTTGCCACCCGCAAGGTGGCCGCGAAGGCAGACTACGACCGCGACGACGAACGGGAAATGACCTTTCGGGGCTTTCTCGTCTTTTACGACCCACCCAAGGTGGACGCACAACGCACGATAAGCGACCTCAACCGTCTCGGAATCAGCATCAAGGTGATCAGCGGCGACAATCGCTATGTGACGGCGCACATGGCGGCGGCGGTTGGCCTCGACGCCAAAGCGATGCTCACTGGAGAAGAGCTGGCGACGCTCAAGGACGAGGCCTTATGGCATCTCGCACCGCGCACCGATCTTTTCGTCGAGATCGATCCGCAGCAAAAGGAGAGGATTGTCCGTGCCCTGCAGCGGACTGGCCACTCGGTCGGCTATCTCGGCGATGGTATCAACGATGCGCCGGCCTTACATGCGGCCGATGTCGGCATTTCCGTCGAGGAGGCTGTGGATGTCGCCCGCGAGAGTGCCGACATCATTCTCCTGAGCCGCGACCTGGATGTGCTGCGCTCAGGCGTGGAAGATGGCCGCCGGACTTTCGCCAATACGCTAAAGTACATCTCGATCACCACCAGCGCTAACTTTGGCAACATGGTGAGCATGGCCCTGGCAACGCCTCTGTTGGTGTTCCTGCCTCTTGTCGCCAAGCAGATCCTGCTGAACAACTTTCTCTCCGATCTGCCTTCGATCGCGATCTCCAGCGACAATGTCGATCCGGATCGGGTTTCACGGCCGCAGCGATGGAACATCAAGGACATCCAGAAGTTCATGGTCGTCTTCGGTCTGATCAGCTCGGTCTTCGATCTGTTGACCTTTGCCATTCTGCTGCTGGGATTCCATGCAAACGAAGCGACCTTTCAAACTTCGTGGTTCATGATTTCACTTCTGACAGAACTTGCGGTCGTCCTCGTCCTGCGAACCCACAAGCCGGCCTTTCGCAGCAACCCCAGCCGATTGCTATTGTGGTCAACGCTGGCGGTGGCCACCGTGACCTTCACAATCCCGTTCCTCGGGCCCCTGAGTTCAACCTTCGGCTTTGTGCCTCTCTCGGCGCTTCAGATGGGGACCATCATCGCAATTGTCATTGGCTACATTGCAGCTACGGAAGTGGCGAAAGCATGGTTCTATCGGGAGAGAGCCACGCGAGAGCCCGGCATTGCGGCGCGCGCGCCCTGATCGCCCAGTGTCTCCGCCGAATGCTCCATCCGTGCCGGTATGACGGATGACATCAGCTAAGCTGATCTCCGATGATCGATTTCCTGAGCCTGGTCCTCCACGTCGAGGTATCGCCAATCAAGACGCGGGTGTCGTCGGTCGGGCGAACACTTTGACCATACGCCCCCCGGAAGGCCGCGCCGTGCTCTTCGAGCGCTCTTGCTGTTGCTCGGGACGCTCGCTGGCATGGCATCGAATGTAGTGGCGTACCGGGTGTCAACGGCTGAGGAAATTGTGCTGGTCGGTATCGACGTCTACTCGCTTGCGAAGTGACAGGCGACAACGTGATCATAGCCAATGCGTCGCAAGAGCGGTTCCTGAGAGGCACAGAGGTCGGTCGCCTTTGGGCAGCGGGTACGAAACCGACAGCCAGAGGGTGGTTCCAGAGGGGACGGCACCTCACCTGTTATGATCTGGCCTGACTTGCGCTTTGGTTGCGGGCGCGCTTCGGGTACAGCCGAAAGCAGCGCCTGTGTGTACGGATGAGCTGCATGTCCGTAGAGCCGATCCGACGGTGCAATCTCACAGATGCGGCCCAAATACATCACTGCCACGCGGTCGCTGATGTTTTTCACCACCGCGAGATCGTGAGCAATGAACAGCATCGTGAGCCCGAAACGCTGCTTCGCATCCTCGAGCAGGTTGAGGATCTGTGCCTGAACAGAAACATCCAGCGATGACACCGGTTCGTCGCAAATCAGAAGCCGTGGTCGCAAGATCAGAGCCCGTGCGATGCTGACGCGCTGACATTGCCCGCCGGAGAGTTCGTGAGGGCGCCGGTTCCAGACAACATCAGGATCGAGCCCTACGGCATCCAGCATCTCGCGAACAAGCTGGTCACGTTTCACCCGGCTGTGCCCCCCCGCAACGACAAGGGGTACTTCTACAATATCGGAGATCGTGCGCTTGGGGTTGAGAGAAGATACGGGATCCTGAAAGACCATCTGCATGCGCGGCCTGAGCGGGCGCAGCGTGTCTCGGGTAAGCCCGCAGAGCGACCTTCCTTCGAGCAGGATTTCTCCCGAGGTTGGCGGTGGCAATTGAATGAGCGCGCGGCCCACCGTTGTTTTGCCGCAGCCCGATTCGCCCACCAACCCCAGGGTTTCACCGGCAGCAATGTCGAAGCTGATTCCGGCGACCGCCTGCACGGTCATGCCGCCCGGAGCTGCAAAGGTCTTCGTGAGATCACGCACAGACAGAACCATATCGGTCCGTTCACCGCGCGAAACCTGCGTGCTATTTTCATCCATCGGACAAACCTATCGGATGCCAACAAGTATAGCGGCGGCCGCTCTGGGCGTGGAAAGTCTCCGGTGGATCGCGCTCACAATCCCTCTGCGAACGCGGACAGCGCGACGCAAACCGGCAGCCTGCCGGTGGATCTATCAGGATCGGCGGCCGCCCGCCTATTGCTTCGAGTTTTGTGTGGGGTGGATCGGCAAGCCGCGGTGCCGCACGGAGCAATGCCGCCGTGTAGGGCATGCGCGGTTCTGTGAGTAGATCAGAGGTTACGCCGTGTTCAACAAAGCGACCGGCGTACATCACTGCTACTTTGTCGGCCATTCCAGCGACAACTCCCAGATTGTGAGTGATGAGGATCAATGCCATGCGCCGTTTTTCCTGCTGTTCTTGGAGCAGGTTGAGGATCTGTGCTTGCACGGTCACATCGAGAGCGGTGGTCGGTTCGTCGGCGATTAGAAGCTTTGGATCGCAGGCAAGCGCGATGGCAATCATTACCCGCTGGCGCATTCCTCCTGACATTTCGTGCGGATAGTTTGCTGCCCGGCGTCGTGCCGAGGCAATGCCAACCGAATCGAGCAGTTCGACCGCTCGCTCCTGCGCCTGTCGAGCGCCAAAGCCGAGATGCAGTCGCAGGACCTGCTCGATCTGTGCTCCGATGCGCATCACGGGGTTCAGCGAGGTCATGGGATCCTGAAAGATCATGGCGATCTCGCGGCCGCGGATACGTCGGAGCTCGCGCTCGCCGGCCTGGCGCAGGTCGTACTCGCCAAAGCGTATCTCGCCACTCTCCTTGACGAGAACGGAATCGGGCAGGAGCCCCATGATGGAGCGCGCGAGAACCGACTTGCCACAACCGGTTTCTCCCACCACGCCAAGGGTTTCGCCGGCGTGCAGGTCGAAAGAGACGCCGTCCACTGCGCGAACCATGCCGCGCGGCGTGCGCAGGTAGCTCCTGAGGTCCCGTACCGAAAGAAGCGGCAAAGCTTCCATCAAATAGCCGCCTCCCGCCCATCCAGCCTGCGCTGTACCTGATCGCCCACGATATTGAGCGACAGGATTGTCAGAAACAGGAAGCCTGCCGGCCCGAAGACCGACCAGGGTGCGTCCAGAAGATTGGCCCGCTCGGCCGCGATCATGCCGCCCAGGGTGGGCTGAGGTGGTGGAACACTAAGTCCCAGGAAACTCAACGCAGCCTCACCGATTATCGCAACAGCCACCATCAGCATGCTGTACGCCGCCAGCGGAGCTACCAGATTGGGAAGAATTTCTCTCAAGAGGATAAATCCATCACGCATCCCGATGGCCCGCGCCGCCAGCACGAACTCGCGTTCCACGAGGCTCAACGTGTTGGCCCGAGCAATGCGCGCGAATGCGGGCACGAAAAGAATGCCAAGCACGACAATGACGAGCACCAAAGACGGTTGGGCATAGGACATGATCGCGATGGCAAGGACTAGCGGTGGAAAGGAAAGAACCACTGTCATAACGGCCGAAATCCAGAGATCGATCAGTCCCCGGAAATACCCAGACACCAGACCGAGCGCCCCCCCCAGCGCAAGGCCGAAAGCCACCGATCCAATGCCGACAATTAGGGACACCCGCAGGCCAACGATCGACCGGGAGAACACGTCCCGGCCGAGGCTGTCGGTACCTAGCCAGTGCGCTGCCGACGGCGGTTGTAGAGTGCGCAGCAACGCCTGCTTGAAGGGGTCGGGCAACGGCAGCAAACCAGCAAATACCGTCGCAGCGATCGCGACCACGAGCCAAGCTGCCGGAATATAGACCAGCGGCCCGAACCATTGGCGGGCAGCGATTGGCGCCAAATGCGCGGGGGGCTTAGTGACGGATACTGTCAACGCGAACTCTTGGATCCAGCATGCTGTAGAGCAGGTCGACGAGGGTATTGATCAGCACAAAGAAGACACCAACAAAGAGCACCACTCCCTGCACCACCAAGTATTCGCGCTGGTAGATGCCGTCGACCAGAAGCTGGCCGACGCCGGGCAAACCGAACAAGACTTCAACGATCACGGCGCCGCCGATCAGGCGGCCCATGTTGATTCCTACCACGGTTATCAAGCTAAGCGACGAGGGGCGTAGCGCATGGGTGATCAGAATTCGCCACGGCGGCAGGCCGATCGCACGAGCCAACAAGATAAAATTCTGCTGCAGCGTCTGGATCATGTCACTGCGCAGGAGCCGCATATAAATCGGGAACTCGAACAGGCCGAGTGTGGCGATCGGCAGCACCATCGTCAAAAAATTGCCAACCAGATCCTCACCAAGCGGGACGTAACCTGTCGCGGGTAGAACGCCCAGCTGCAGGGCAAAAACATAGATAAGAATGATGCCGATCAGGAAAGGCGGCGTCGAGACGAAGGCAAGGGCCACGCCGAGGGCGGTCTTGTCGGCAAGGCTACGTGGTCGATAGGCAGTGTAGATGCCGATGGGAAGCGCCAGGGCAAGCGCTACCACCTGCGCACCCAGCAGCAATTGCAGGGTCACAGGAAAACGCCCGACGATGGCGTCGAGCACCGGCTCATTGGCGCGAAAGGACTCTCCGAGGTCGCCGGTCAGCACTCCGCCCAGCCAATTTAGATAGCGCTGGAGAAGCGGCACATCTAGCCCGAGCCGCTGGCGCAGGGTCGCGATCGATTCTGCCGTTGCCGTCTCTCCTAGGATTGCCAGGGCGGCATCTCCCGGTGCGAGATTCATCAGGAGAAAGGTGATGAGCGAAACGGCGAACAGAATGCCGACGAGCGTGCCCCCGAGGCGCAAGCTCCTTCTCAGCATTTACTCCACCCAGGCTGTTTGGAGCCTGAGCACACCGTCGGCAATGTTGGGTCCGGGATGGACCTTGGCGGCCATCACGGTGTGGAATGTTGCGTAAAACAGAAACAGATAAGGGACCTCGTCTGCCAGGAGAGCCGAGGCCTCGTCGTAAATCTTCTGGCGTTCCGACCGGTCGAGCGTGCTGCGTCCCCTTTCCAGCAACTCATCCATCCTTGAATTGGTGAATTGCGTGTAGTTGGAGGACGTTTCGTTGGCGAACTTGGAGTGGAAGGCGCGATAGAGATTGAGATCTGGATCAGGACGGCCCGCCCACCGAAACAGCGACATCTGGAAATTGTGGGTTAGGGCATCGCGAATGAAGCGGGCCTGCTCGATCTGCTTGATCTCGGCGTTGATCCCGACTGCTTTCCACATCTCCTGCAGCGCCTGCGCCGCCAACGCATTGTGCGGCGACGTCGAAATTCCCAGCGCGAACGAGACTGGTTTACCGTACTCGGCCAGTAGCTTGCGCGCTTGTGCGGGATCATATTTGGGAAAGTTCTTCACGGCCGAGTGGGCCCACATGCCAGGCCCGATCAGGCTATCCGCAACGGGGTACTGGTTGTCATAGATAGCTTTAGTAAAGAGATCGCGGTCGGTAGCAAATGCCATCGCCCGCCGTACTCGTACGTCGTCGAACGGCGGGTTGCGGGTGTTCATCTTCAGGAACACGGTGCCGAGGCCTGCACCTGTCAAGACCTTCAGCTTCTTGTTGCGCCTGGCATCCCTGACGAACCGCGGACTGGGCGATTCAATTACATCGATCGAGCCGGAGAGGAGGCCGGACTGACGGCTCTCTTCGTTCGCGAGCGGTAGAATGACAACGCGATCAAGATAGGGTTGGTCTTTCACCCAATAGTTTGGATTGCGTTCGAGAACGATCTTGTGGCCCTGCTGCCATTCCTTGACAACGAACGGGCCCGTTCCAACCGGCTTCTTGGCCGTTCCCTTTTCATCCGCCCGCACCGCGGTGGGCGACACCATCAGCCCTGCCGCATCGGACAGAATGGCCGGCAACACGGCATCCGGCCGATTCAATTTGAATTCCACCGTTTTGGCATCGACCGCCTTCACTCCGACAATGCTGTCGATGTTGGCGAGGCAGCGGCAGGCGTTCTTGGGATCGAGGGACCGCTCGAGATTGAAGACAACTGCGTCGGCATCAAAGGCCGTGCCATCGTGGAACTTGACGCCTTCACGCAGGGTTATGCGGTAGGTCTTGCCGCCGTCTAGGACCTCGTAGCCGGTCGCCAGCATGGGCTTCACCTCGCCCTTTTCGTCAATGTCGAAAAGAGGATCCATGACCGCGAGGCCGACTTGTCGCTCGACCAGGGCTGTAACACGCAAGGGATCAAGGCTTGGGAAGTCGGCTTCAAGCGCAAGCGTTAGGGTGCCACCGCGTTTCGGCTGCTGCGCCTCGGCCGCAGGGCACCCTGCAAATAGACCGAAGAGCGTGAGTCCTGAGGCCAGTAGTCCGCGCAACATGGGGTAACGACACTGCACCGCAATTCTCCCTGTCAGCGTTTCTTCTTGTTAGCCACTATTCGGGACAACAAAATATTGTCAACAATCACATCTTCGTTGGTCGATGGTGCCGGATCGTACACCCGCCACGCTCAGCGTCGACAAAATCCCATTAATGAAAGTGCCTATGACCTCAGCAAGCCTTCGATGGGGTAAACAGTGTCGCGTTGTTCAATAGACCTTACGCGGCAACTCGTGTCTTGCTCGTTGCGAGACTGTGGTCGGTTCGGAGCAAGACGCTGTGCCAGGCAAGGCTCTGCGAATAGTCACAGGCGCCAACGCGTAACCCAGTCGGCTCGTGGTTCTCGATAGGCACAAGAGGCACCTCGGCAAAGGTGGGCGCCGGCTATAGATTAATCTAGAAGTCCTTTACGATTGGATCGTAGTTAGGCCGCTGCGCGGTAGAACGGTTTATCACCTGCCACCGTGACGCGATGTCCGTAGCGACGATGGGGGAAGTAATCGAACAAAGCATGATGCTGGGCACAGCGATTGTCCCAACAAGCCATCGAATTGGGCTGCCACTTGAAGCGCACGCATAGCTCGGGCATTTCGATGTGGCGATACAGCATCTCGAGGATGGCGGCGCTTTCATTGCGCGACAGACCGACGATGCGAGTCGTGAAGCCCCGATTGACGAACAGGGCTTGGCGGCCGGTAACCGGATGGGTCCGCACCATGGGATGCTCGGAACGTGGATACATCGCGCCTTCACGATAGCCCGGCCGCTCATAGACATGCTTGCCGTCGTGTACCGCCTTCATGCCGGAAATCATCTTGCGGATCGGTTCGGAGAGCGTTTCATAGGCGCGATACATATTGGCGAACATCGTGTCGCCACCGCCGTCGGGCGGTACTTCGGTCAGATGAAGCAACGAGCCCATCGGCGGCTCGGCATCGCATGAAACGTCCGAATGCCATTCCTCCCCGGCAACGTGCTTGGACTTCTCGTCAGCCTTGATGATGAGAATCTCAGGATTCTTCTCGGGTTGGTGTGCGGCTGGATGAAGATGCAATTTGCCGAAGCGGCGACCGAAATCGAGATGCTGATCCACCGTTAGCTGCTGGTCACGAAAAAAGATGACCAGATTCTCCATCCACGCATCATGAATTTCCTGGAACTGCTGGTTGCCCAGCGGCTTGGACAGGTCGACGCCATAGATTTCGGCACCAATCACCGGGGTCAGCTTACGCACTTCGATTGTCTGATAGGTCATGGCCGTTCCTCCTATGGGTAAAGCTCGCGGCGTTGTTCGCTCGTCGAGTGGATTTCTCCACACATAGTATTCTGGCAAGATTGGCGTCCCGCCGTGAATTTTACTAAAATCCGTATTACGGAAGAGCCTGACCAGAGTGGAATGCCAATGGCGAGTCGTCCCACGCCGCCTGTCGAACCTGTGCTGCGCGCCCTCGCCGTACTTGCGGCCCTCAATTTTCGGCCGATCTCCCGACTCAGTGATCTGCAAGCCGTCACCGGCCTGCCGAATCCTACGCTTGTGCGCCTGCTGCACACCTTGATGGCGGCCGGCTATGTTGCGCGCATCGGACCTCGTGCAGGGTATCGTATAACCGAGCGCGTACTTTCGCTGGCCAGTGGCATACGTTTCATCGACCGGATGGTCGACTGCGCCATGGCGCCTATGAGCGCGTTCACGCGCGAGCACGACTGGCCGCTCGTACTTGGCAAGGTGCGCAACGACGCCGTTGTCGTATTGCACAGCACGGCAGCGGAGAGTCACCTGTCATTCGAGCAAGCCGGGTACAACCGTACTTTCCCATTGCTCGTCAGCGCGCTGGGACAGGCGTATATGGCGTTCTGTCCGGCCGAAGAGCGCAAGCAAGTGATACGTCGACTGCTCGCCGCGCCGGCTTCGGGCTCCATCGTCGTTGAGGGCGTGCGCGGCGTCGAGGCGGCTCTTGCGGTCATTCAGCGCCGCGGCTATGCGATCACGATTGGCCCACGAGCTGGTCGCGTTCTAGGCCTTGCCGTTCCGATTAAGCGATCGCGAAATGTGTTCGGCAGCCTTTCAATGCGCTTCGCGCGTGCAGCATTTACGCCGGAACAGGCAGCCGCGCGCTTCCTGGAACCGCTCAACGCTACTGCTCGTTCGATCGCTCTCGCAATGGCAGCACACGATGATGCCGATTTGGCCGAGGGAGTGGACTCTCGTGTAATGAGACTTCCGTCCGTATGACACGCGCACCCGCTTGGCAGGGATGGTGAGGCAGCCCTCTATTCCGCGGCTTGGGCCTTCGACGCAAAGTCGGGGCGTTGCAAAGCGGTAACCGCATCCTCGACCGCCGTACCTTTGAAGAAGTCGCGGTTCAAACTGCCGTGCAATTCCGCGATGTTTGTAAACGTGAAGGCACGAAAATCGCTTTCGTCGATATGCTTGTGCTCGACGAGTTCGTAGGCTTCCTCTAGGACCTCCCCGATATCCTCGACGTCCCAGTGGCCGATGTCGGAGCTGAAGATCGCCTTCAGTTTGGTGCCCATCGGATTGAGGCGGTGATTGAATGCGCCAGGCACGCTCGAATCATCAGCCTCGCACCCGAAATAAAACGGGTCGGCGAACAGAGTCCGGATGTCTTCCTTGCGCTCGATCTGGCAACGCGACCATTCATCGATCTTGCCACGATCTTCCGTCGAACGTTCGATCCAGGCGCGATCGTCGCCATTGACCTGCACCTTCGAGCGGAACCGCTCGTCGCCGTATTTGTCGGCAAGCTCAAGGAAGAGCTTCAGGTCGAGGTTGGCCGGATCAAGCCGCTCAAGCGCCTTGCGATTCCGCTTCTCCCAATGGCCGACAAGATCAGCGTAGAGACTGCTCGCCCAGCCGACACCACCTTCAAGAAGGCCAAACTTGAGCGTGGGGAAACGCCGCGTGACGCCACCGAAGAAGAGAGCCTTGGCAGAGACTTCGTTGGCTGCAGCAAAATGGCCGATGTGGTTGAAATTATAGTTGCTGATCGAAGTCCGGCTGCCCCAACCCATGCTGCCTGTGTGAACTGTTGGCGAAATCTTGAGATCGACACATCGCTGCCAGAAGGGGTCGTAGTCGTGGAGGCTGTCGAGCGCCAGATTGTCGACCCATTGCGCAAGTCCAGCCACGGCAGGCGCTTCGCGGGCGACTTTGGGGACCGGCCGGCGGACGTGGCCAGCGATCATCGCCACCTTGTAGCCAAGTGTTTTGACGCAATAGTCGAGTTCCTCAACAGCCTCCGCGGGCGTGTGCATGGGAATTGCCGCTGCCGGCGTCATGCGTCGCGCATGGGGCCGAAACAGATCGGCGAGCATGCGGTTCAGCGCACGACAGGTTGCCTGGCGCAGTTCGCTGTTGGGATCGCGAGGCATGAAGAGCCCCATCGTCGGGTAGATGATCGAGTAGTCGATGCCGATCTCGTCCATGCGTTCTGCCAGCAGCTTTGGCATCATTGCGGTGGCGAGATCGCGCGTGTTGCGGGTTGGAGTTGCCCAGAATGGAGGCCGCACGGTGCGGCGATCGACCCGATCTTGCTCGCTTTGCGAATACCAACCGCCGGCCTGGGACCCTTGATTGTAGCCGCCACGGGCATCGAGGTTTTGCTTGCGCCAGCGGTCAGTGAGTTCACGCCCCGCGACTTCAAGGAGGTAATCCTCGAACAGCGGCCGGTATTCGATGACGTGTCCGTCGCCGTCGATCACCGGATGCTTGAGGGACGCGTGGATCTTCTCGGACTTCGTTGATTGTCCCATTGGACTGTCCTCCCTGTCGCGGCTTGTAACTATGCAGCGCAAAGTCGGCCGATTGCAACGGGATGGTCCGGCTGCCTTTCTCGGTAAAAGAAAAGGAAGCCATGATCAGCCTGCGTGGCGGATTCGCGTGAGCATCGGCCGGTCCAGCTTGCCGCGCTGTCGTTTCTCGGTAGCCTTCATTGCCAATGTTGCCGGATGTAGTTTTGGGCCGGGACACGGTATCGATGGCCACTGCAAAGCCGTCTATCGATTGGTGTTCAGCATTTTGAAGGCCGCATCGCGCGTGTCGAGGACGAGCTGCCGAGCAACACGTTCGGCGGCAGCCGCATCGCAATTGATCGTGGCGGTAACCAGCTTGCGCCAGTTGGCCAGCGACTGGCGGCGGCGCTCCGGTGTCGACAGGCTCAGTCTGGTGTAGCGCGCGGTCTGGCGGCCGAAGGAAAGGATGAGGTTGGCCAGCCGGGCGCTGCCGGCATTGTGCACGCAATACGAGCTGATCGCCAGGCTGGCGCGGGCGTAGGCCTCGCCATCGTCACGGGCCGATTGCAGGTCTTTGAGTAGTCCCGAGAGGTGCTTGCGCACCTCGGTTGACGCCGCGGCGGCCAGCCGATGGTGGGCGAGCCCCATAAGGTTGGCGCGAATCTCGAAGACGTCCTGCACTTCCTGCGCCGTGAGGGACGTGACCTGGGCGCCGCGCTGCGGAAGGATGGTGACCAACCCTTCGCGCTCGACCATGCGCAACGCTTCGCGCACCGAGGCGCGGCTGACGCCGAAGGCTGCGGCGAGGTCGACCTCGCGCAGCTTCTGCCCCGGCTCGAACTCTTCCTCGACGATGGCATTTCCGATCCGTACCGCGATCTGGGCGGGCAGGGTGGCATAAATCTCGTAGAGGGCGGGGGACAGGCTGGCCATTGACCGATGCTCTAACGGCATTGCTGCCTTGCTTCCAGCCCCTGTCCACTGGAATGTTACTAATTCATAATGTCGACATTCTAGCATGGGAGCAAGCGATGAGGGAACTGGAACTTGAGGAATTCGTCACTCGCGCAGCATGGCTCGGCCGGGACATCCAGGACAGTGAGGACTGGGTCTACAGGCTGGGCGCCGAGGAGATCGCCGAGATCGACGCCGCGTTGCGCCACCTGCAGTCGACCGGCCGGCAGATCCCCGACATCGGGAAGGGGGACTTCCCGCTCAAGCGCTTCGCGCGCACGCTTCGGCTGCTGCAGACTGAAATCGAGAACGGCCTCGGCGTCACCCTGATCCGCGGCCTGCCGCGCGACCGCTACACGGTTGAGGAGATGGGCCTGATCTACTGGGGTATTGGCGCCCATTTGGGCCGCGCCGTGGCACAGAACGCCCAGGGCGACGTGCTCGGCCATGTCCGTGACATGGGCCGCGACCAGTACAAGGACATGCACGCCCGCGGCTATCAGACCGCGAACCTACTGCCGTTCCACAACGATTCCTGCGACATCGTCGGGCTGTGCTGCCTGGAGACCGCCAAGAGCGGCGGGCTGTCCACCGTCGCCAGCTCCGTGGCGGTCTACAACGCGCTCGTCCGCTCGCGGCCCGATCTTGTTAAGATTCTGGGCCAGCCCTTCTACGCCGATCGCCGCGGCGAGGAGTCGGCGGACCAGAAGCCATACTACGTGACGCCGATCTTCATCTGGCACAAGGGCCGGATGTTCAATCGCTTCAACCGCACTTTCATCGACTCGGCGCAGCGCTTCGACGAGGTACCCCGGCTGACGCAGTTGCAGATCGAGGCGCTCGATGCGGTTGCGACGCTTTGCAGAGACCCGGCGTTCCGTCTCGACATTAAGCTCGAGCGCGGCGACATGCAGTTCGTGAACAACTACTGCGTCCTGCATTCGCGGACCGCCTACGAGGACCACGCCGAGGAATCGAAGAAGCGCCATTTGCTGCGGCTTTGGCTGCGAACGTCCGCCTTCGTTGACTATCCCGCCGCACTGCGCGACCGCTACGAGGACATGGACAAGTGGCGCTCCAATCCGCGTCCGCCGTCCTACCACTTCGTCGCCATGGCCGAGGTGACGACGCACTGATGCAAGGGCGTTGCCTGGAAAAAATGCAAGACTGAAAAAGAGCAAAAGAAGAATGGAGGGAACGATGCGCGCAACGAGGCGGGCGCTGGTCGCCGGCGCCGCTCTGCTGTTGGCTTGCGCGGGAGCGATGGCTCAGCCGGCGGACAAGTATCCCGACAAGCCGGTGCGGCTCGTGGTGCCGTTCCCGCCGGGCGGCCCAACCGACGTCTTCGCCCGTGTGCTTTCGCTCGGCCTGACCGAACAGCTCGGGCAGCAGATCTTGATCGAGAACAAGGGAGGGGCTGGCGGTAATGTTGGCACCGAGCTGGTTGCCAGGTCTAAGCCTGATGGCTACACACTGCTGTTCGGCACGGCGGCGACCCACGGCATCAATATCTCGCTCTACAAGACCCTGCCGTACGACCCGCTAAAGGACTTCGAGTTGGTCGCGCTCACCGGCCTCGTGCCAATGGTGCTGCTGGTGCCTCCCGACCAGCCGCACACGCTGAAGGAGTTGATCGCTAAGCTCAAAGCCGAACCAGGCAAATGGAGCTACGCCTCCTCGGGCAATGGCACAACCAATCACCTCGCCGGCGAACTCTTCAAGACGCGCGCGCTCGTCGATGTCGTGCACGTACCGTATCGTGGGTCCGGGCCGGCGTTGCAAGACCTCATGGCCGGCCGAGTCGCCTTCATGTTCGACTCCTTCGGCACGTCACTTGAACAGATCAAGGCGGGCAAGCTCTACGCCGTGGCGATCATGGCCGACAAGCGAAGCCAAGTGCGGCCGGACGTGCCGACCACAGCCGAGGCTGGCCTTGCCGATTTCGTGGGTGGCACCTGGAACGTCGTAGCGGCTCCAGCCGGCACGCCCAAAGAGATCGTCGAGCGGCTCAATGTTGCGGTTAACAAGGCGCTCAAGGACCCCACGGTGGCCGAGCGCCTGCGGCAGCTCGGCATCGAGGCCGTAGTCGATTCCACGCCGGTGACAACGCGGGCATTCGTCGAAGCGGAAATCCTCAAATGGCGTGAGGTCGTGAAGTTGGCTGGCGCGAAGGTGGACTGACACATGCTGAACCTTAAGTGGGCGCTGATTGCCGGCGCCGCCTTGGTATTGTCATGCGCGGGCGCGATAGCTGAGACGCCGGATAAATATCCCGAGAAACCGGTGCGGCTGGTGGTGCCCTTCCCGCCGGGGGGACCGACCGACCTCATCGCCCGCGTAGTCGCCGTCGGGATGGCGGCCGATCTCGGGCAACAAATAATAATCGACAATAAGGGCGGTGCCGGTGGCAATGTCGGCACCGATCTCGTCGCCAAGGCGAAGCCCGACGGCTACACCTTGCTCTTTGGTACCGCGGCGACACACGGTATCAACGTCTCCCTATACAAAAACCTGCCATACGACCCGGTGAAGGACTTCGAGGCGGTCGCCCTGGTAGGCTTGGCGCCGATGGCGCTGTTGGTACCGCCCAGCATGCCGCGCACGTTGCAGGGTCTCATCAGCAAGCTCAAGGCCGAGCCCGGGAAGTGGAGCTATTCGTCGTCAGGTAATGGCACGACCAACCATCTCGCCGGGGAACTTTTCAAGACACGGACTGGAGTGGACGTGCTGCATGTACCCTATCGCGGCACTGGCCCGGCATTGCAGGACCTGCTGGCCGGGCGGCATGCTTTCATGTTCGGAACCCTGGGGCCGGTGATGGAACAGATCAGGGCGGGCCAGCTCGTGCCGCTTGGGCTGATGGCCGACAAGCGCAGCACCGTGATACCGGAAATCCCGACGATGTCCGAAGCCGGCTTGCCGGACTTCGTCGGCGGGACTTGGAATGTGGTGGCAGCGCCTGCCGGCACTCCCAAGGAGATCGTCAACAGGCTTAATGCAGCCGTGAACAAGGCGCTCTCCGATCCGACGCTCGGGGAGAGACTGAAGGCGCTCAACATGGAGGCCAGCGACGCCTCTACGCCGGCCTCGACGAAGGCCTTCATCGAGGCTGAAATCGTCAAATGGCGTGCGTTAGTTGCTTTGGCAGGTGCTCAGGTGGACTGAGTACCAAAGATGGCAGCGGCGGGGTGATCCGCACCAAACGCCGGAGCCGCGAAACTGAAGG
This sequence comes from Reyranella sp., assembly GCF_965249915.1. GTDB lineage: Bacteria > Pseudomonadota > Alphaproteobacteria > Reyranellales > Reyranellaceae > Reyranella. The sequence continues at coordinate 3,932,411 of NZ_OZ252257.1, read as the reverse complement.
TTCTCAGCGCAATGAGACGCAACAAGACTTCGGAGATATTGAAGACCTTCAGCATGGGCCTTCACGCTAGAGGTAGGGCCATGCGCCAGTCCAGCTGCTACCGAGCGCCTACCGCGCGTCAAAGCTCGACCGGTAAGGTCCACTGCGACCGTAGACTGTCTTGAGGCTCGTGATCCGCTGTGGAACGTCGCGGCTATCTGACGGTTGGCTGTCCTTGCTCGAAATTCCGTCCGCCCATGGAATCGGTATTCCGATGAAGGCCATGCCTGCCGTTGACAGTGATCGGAGCGCGCGCCGCTCTGTTGCGACCCGAACTCCGTGCGTGGGTTCTGAGCGCGCCTGCCTGCGAGCGACGCAATAGCAGCCGGCGACACGCCCCGACCGCGACGGCGGTGCAGGTTCGGTCACCGTAATCAGTTCAGGCTGCGCGACGCTCGTAGCGATGATGCAGGCCGCCGACCTGTGGAAAGGCGACAACGATGCCGGCAGAGGGCGGCTGTACAGGCCGAGGCTCGGGGCAATCCTTGCCGAGCGAGAGATGCGGGCGGCTTCGGTGGTGATACTCAAAGTATGCCGACAGCACACGGCGCAGGTGATGCTCATCGGAGACGATGACGTGATCGAGACATTCGCGGCGGATCGAGGCAATGATGCGCTCGACATAGGCATTCTGCCACGGCGATCGCGGCGCGGTGACGACCTGCTCGATAGCCATCGCCTGAACACGATCGCGGAAGGTCTGCCCATATGACGCGTCTCGGTCTCGCAGCAGAAAGCGAGGCGCGGTGTCCCAGGGGAAGGCCTCGGTGATCTGGCGGGCCAGCCAGGCCTGTGTGGGATTCGGGGTGACATCGAAGTGGATGACTTTTCTTCGCTCGTGGCCGAGGACGACCAGGGCGTAGAGCAGCTGAAACGTCGCCGTGACGACAACGAACATGTCGATGGCGGCGGTGTCATGCATGTGATTGTGCAGAAACGATCGCCAGGTCGGGGAGGGGACCGTGGGCCGCCACGGCAGGTATCTGCCAACCGTGGCCTGGCTGACCTCGATGCCGAGCTTGAGCAACTCGCCATGGATGCGGGGAGCGCCCCAAAGCGGGTTTGCCCGGCTCATCTGGCGGATCAGTTCACGGATCTCGCGGTTCATACGGGGCCGTCCCAGGTGGCGTGACCGCCGCCGCCAGTAGAGGCGGAAGCCTTTTGCCATTGGACGACGGTTGCCGGTTTGACCAGCACCATGGCGTCGAGGACCTGCGGCCAGAGCCGGTAAAGCCACGCCCACAGCAACCGGTCGGCGGAGAAAAGCCGAGGCGGGCCGGGGCGCTGCCGGTGCAGGACGGTCAACTGATACCGCAGGGCGACGAGCTTGAGTTCCAGCGCGGCACGGCTGCGCACCCGGAACGAGAGCTGGGAACCAAGGGCGGACAGAAGCGTGAGCATGCTGACGACGGTATGACTGCGGCGCCGGAAACTCTATGCTTGCTTAGCTTTTCGGAGTTTTGAGCAAGGACAAGGCTCCGAAGCGCAATCGTAGAGTATCAGCCTACTCGATCCCGCCCCTTGCGCCAGTGGATGGAGTATTCGGTATGGACACCGATCGCACGACCATCGTGATCGCCCACCGCCTCTCGACCGTGCGCGATACCGACCTGATCGTGCTACTCGACGAGGGCCGCGTTACCGAATCCGGCACGCACGGCGAGTTGGTCGCGCGCGGCGGCCTCTATGCACGCCTGGTCTCCCGCCAACTCGCGTCGGTATATGCGCCGGCCGCGCAGTGACGGGAAGCACAGTAACGGAGAGAGATCAGTCGAGGTTGAAGGGCGTGGCGCCGCCCACGCCATCGGGCACGGCGCGGGATTCCTCGTGGATCCAGTCGCGGAACAACTCGACCTTCTGCTTGCGAACGTTCTTCGGATAGACGAGGCACCAGGCACGCTCGCGCGGAATCTTGAGGTCGAAGGGCGCGATCAGCCGGCCGCGCAACAGGTCTTCCTCGACGAACGGCCCCCACGCCATCGCGACGCCCCAGCGGTGGCACGCCGCCTCGGCCGCCAACGCATAGGAATCGAACTTCGGCCCGTCCTCGACATCGGCGCGCTTCACGCCCGCAGCGGTGAGCCAGATCCGCCAGTCGCTGAGTGAATTCAACACGTGAAGCAGCTTGAATCGCCGCAAGTCGGCGGGCATGCGCAATCCCTCCTCGTCGCGCAGCGCGGGATGCATGACGGGAAACATACTGGCGCGGAACAGTGGCTCGAACTGCAGGTGCGCAGCCTCGCCGTCGAGACGGATCGCGACGTCGATTTCGTCATACAGTGCTTCGAGAGCTCGCGGAGCGGTCAGCAACTTGATCCGCATAGCCGGATAGCGTGCCTGGAATCTGGGCAATCGCGGCATCAGCCATCGAAGCGCAAAATTCGGCAGCGCGCTGATCGTCAGCACGGTGTCTGCGTCAATGCCCTTCAGCCGCTCCGTGCTTTCACGCAGACGATCGAACGCCTCGCGCACCGTCGGCAGATAGAGTTCGCCTTTCTCTGTGAGGACCAGCGCATTGTTGAGACGACGAAAGAGTCGGAAGCCGATCCAGTCTTCGAGAACCTTCACCTGATGACTGACCGCCGTCTGCGTCACGTTCAGCTCTTCCGCTGCGCGAGTGAAGCTGCAGGTTCGTGCAGCGGCCTCGAAGGCACGTAGCGCCTTCAGCGGTGGCAATCGCAACTGCATGGCAGGATCGAATAAAAATCAGGCTTCAATGAGGTTGGGCAGGGCTAAAGCAATGTTCTTGGACCACCATCGCGCTTGTGACCAAATGAGACAAGCCGAAAGCACCGGCTGCACTGGAAGAAGCAAGACGTAAACAGAAGGAGGAAGCTTAATGGGCCGCACATTCGCATTGGCAATGGTATTTCTCAGTTTCGCCCTTTCGACGGCGAAGGCCGACATGAAGGAACTCGAAGCCAAGGCCGCCGCCGAAAAGGAAATCACCTGGTACGTGAGCTATCCCAGCGCGGAGGATGCCGAGCTCACGGCGCGCCTCTTCATGCAACGCTATCCGGCGATCAAGGTGAATGTCGTCCGCGCGACCGCGCAGGTCATCTACCAGCGTCTGCAGCAGGACATCAAAAACGGCGTGCGCAATTGCGACGTCTTTGAGACGACCGACGTCGGCCACTATGTCGACCTGAAGAAGCGCAAGCTCGTCGCCAAGTACACTCCGGAAGCGTCGAAGGATCTCTATCCCGACTTCCGCGACCTTGATCCCGAAGGATACTTCCACATCATCGGCTCGAGCATGATGACGCTGATGTACAACACCAAGCTGGTGAAGGCCGATGACGCTCCGAAGAGCTGGAAGGATCTCCTAGATCCGAAGTGGAAGGGCAAGGTCTCGACCGGCAGCCCGGCCTACAGCGGCTTCCTGGGCGTCTGGGTCGTCTACATGAAGCAACTCTACGGCTGGGAGTATCTCGACAAGTTCAAGGCCAACAATCCGCTGATTGGCCGCTCAAGCATCGACCCAACCACCCATCTCAATTCCGGCGAACGCCAGGTCGCCGGCGGCCCGGCGGCCATCGTCGAGCAGCTCAAGGCCAAGGGTGCGCCGCTGGAGATCGTTTATCCGACGGACGGCTCTCTCCTGATGTTTGGCGTGGCAGGCATCCTCGCCAACGCGCCGCACCCGAATGCCGCGCGTCTCTGGATGGAGTTCCGCATCGGCAAGGAATCGAACCAAATCGGCATCGACCGCGGCGGCGAGTCGCTTCGTCCCGACGGCGTCATTCCCGCCGGCCGCACCGAGTTCCGCGCGGTGAAGTACTACCGCCCGAAGGTGGACGAGCTGGTCAAAGGCGTGCCGGAAGCGATCGAAAGGTGGCGCGACACGTTCGGCGGCTGAGAGTGGAACCGAACACACGATGAGCGATATTACCCTGAAGCCGGCCCCCGCTCCGCGGGGCCGGCTCGCCAACCTTGCCCCCCTCGAGCCCGGCCGGCTGCTCTGGTTCGGCCTGGCCGCGGTGATGATCTTCCTGGTGGTCTATCCGCTATGGCAGATCGTGTCCGTCAGCCTGCACGACAGCGACGGAAACTTCACTTTCGAGAATTACGCGAAGGCGTTCGGCCGCGCGCGGTACATCCAGTCTTTTACCAACAGCCTCTGGCTCGGCGTCTGCGCCTGCGTGCTCAGCCTCTGCTTCGCCGTGCCGATCTCCTGGGGCCTCGCGCGTACCGACATGCCGGGGAAGCGCTTCGTCTGGCTGGGCGTGATCGGCGCCTATGTCATGCCACCCTTCATGGGCGCGATCGGCTGGATCCTGCTGGCTGGCCCCAACGCCGGCTGGCTGAACCGCATCTTCCGCAGCCTGAGCGGCATGGATGTGGCTCTCTTCGACATCTACACCTTCTCCGGCCTCGTCTTTGTCGTGGCGCTCTACAGCTTCCCCCTAGTGTTCGTCTTCGTGAACGCCGCGCTCGAACTGGTCTCCTCGGAGATGGAGGACGCTGGCGCGATCCTCGGCGCCAGCATCTGGCATGTCGCCCGCCGCATCACCATTCCGATCGTATTGCCGACCATCATCGGCGCAGGAATCATCGTGTTCCTCGAAGCCGTGTCGCTGTTCGGCGCGCCCGCCTTGCTGGGGACGCCCGCCCGCATCTCGGTAGTGACGACGACGCTTTTCGAATTCTTCAGCAACCCCGTGCGTGTCGAGGTGGCGGCTGCCTATTCGATGCCGCTGCTGCTAATCACCGTAATCCTCTTTCTTCTTCAGTATTGGGTGATCCGCCGGCGCGGCTATGTCACCCAGACCGGCAAGGGTGGTGAACGGCGGATGATGAAGCTCGGCCCCTGGCGCTGGGCGGTCTTCGCCTATGGCTTCGGGGTCATCTTCCTCGCCGTGATCCTGCCGCTGATAATCATCGTACAGGCAGCACTTTCCAAGGCGTGGGGCCAAGGCTTCTCGTTCGACAATCTCACTTTGAACAATTTCCGCTACATCCTGTTCGAGCATTCGACGGCGGGTCAGACGGTCATCAACAGCGCGATGTTCAGCTTCTGGACAGCGACGCTGGCGGTCACGCTCACGCTGCTGATCGCCTATATCGTCAACCGCAAGCTCGTCCCCTTCTCGAGCGTGCTGGGCTTCCTCGCGGTGACGCCGTTCGTCATCCCCGGCATCGTGCTGGCCATCGGCTTCTATGCCGCCTACGCCCCGCCGCCGCTGGCACTCTACGGCACCGGACTAATCATGGTGCTGTCCTTCACGACACGCTTCATGCCGGTGGCCTACATCAATGCCGCGTCGGGCATGCGCAGCCTCCATCCCGAGATGGAGGAGGCCGTTCGCATCCTGGGCGGCTCGCGCATGACCGCCATTCGCCGCGTCATCGCCCCGCTTCTCAAACGCAGCCTCGCGGGCGCCTGGCTGATCGTCTTCATAGGCGCCACGCGCGAACTGTCGACTGCGATCTTCCTCTACGTCGGCGCCACCCGGACAATGTCGATCATGATCTACGATCTGAGCGAGGAGGGTCGCTTCGAGCATCTCTCCGCGCTCGGCCTGGTCCTGGTCGTCGCTACCATGGCCTTTGTGGCGATCGGCTTCCGCGTCGTCGGGCGCGACTTCATGCTGAAACGGTCCTGATATGATCAAGCTATCGCTGAAAAACCTGTCGCGGACCTTCGGCGCCTTCAAGGCCGTCGATGATGTGAGCCTCGATCTCGCCGACGGCGAATTCGTGTCGCTGCTGGGCCCTTCGGGCTGCGGCAAGACGACGACGTTGCGCATGATCGCGGGCTTCATCCCGCCCAGCGCCGGGACGATCGAGATGAACGGCCGGGCGCTTTCGAATCCCGCCAGCGTCGTGCCACCCGAGAAGCGGCAGATGTCGATGATTTTCCAGTCCTACGCGATCTGGCCGAACATGACAGTGGCAGAGAACGTCGGCTTTGGTCTCGGCGTCCGCAAGCTGCCGCGCGCCGAGATCGAAGCCCGCGTCAAACGCATTCTCGAAGTGGTGCACCTAGGGACGCTGGCCGGCCGCTATCCGTCGGAACTCTCGGGCGGCCAGCAGCAACGCGTGGCGCTGGCACGCGCCATTGTGGTCGAGCCGCAGGTGCTGCTGCTCGACGAGCCGCTGTCCAACCTCGATGCCAGCTTGCGCGAGGAGATGCGTTTCGAGATCCGCCGCCTGCACAACGAATTCAAGATCACGTCCGTCTATGTGACTCACGACCAGTCCGAGGCCATGGTCACGTCCGACCGCATCGTGGTGATGAACCAGGGACGGATCGAGCAAGCCTCCACGCCGGTCGATCTCTACGGCAATCCCAAGACCCGCTTCGTCGCGAGCTTCATCGGCAAGACCAACCTGATTGACGCAAAACGCGAGAACGGCAACGTCGTCTTCACCGGCGGCGCCTGGCCTTTGGCCGCCTTCGGCTCGACGCCACCCGGCCAGAACTTCCAGCTCTCGATCCGGCCGCACGACGTGAGTCTTGGCCGCGAGGTGCCGCCCGGCGCCTTCGCCTTCAAGGGTCGGATCGCCGAGCGCGCCTATCTGGGCGATGTTTGGGACTATGCCGTGGCGGTCGATGGCGGCCAGCTTCAGCTCAGGGTCACGACCACGCCGCGCGACATGTTCGAGGTCGGCGACACAGTCTATTGCGCTGTGGATCCTAGCATCGTGGCCATGGTTGAATAGCGCCTGACCAATTTGAAATTGGTCAGACTCAAGATTAATGATGTTGTGACTTTGGTAATTTGAGTCAGAAGGTAATGTTGTTCATCCCTTTCCTGACGGAGGGCCACATGCCGCTCGATAGCCAGACAACCACTCCTTGGATTCAACCGACCGGCGGCGCGCTGGGTGCAGACGTGCACGGCGTCGACCTCTTGCGCGACATCGACCGCGCGACGTACGAGGTTCTGGCTGATGCCTGGGCCAAGCACCTGGTGCTGCGTTTCTCCGGCCAGAAGCTTAGTGATGACGATCTGATGCGCTTCAGCCGCAACTGGGGCGAACTCGACCGCACGCCGGTCGGCACCGCCGGCCAGAAGGTGAATGGCGTCGCCGCGAATGCTGTCGAGTGGATCGCCGTGATCTCGAACGTGAAAGTCGAGGGCAAGCCGATCGGCGGCCTCGGCGCCTACGAATCGGTGTGGCACACCGACATGTCGTACAATCCGCTGCCGCCGCGCGCGAGCCTCCTCTACGCCCTCGAGTGCCCGCCTTCGGGCGGCGACACCGGCTTCTGCAACATGGAGCTGGCCTACGAGAGCCTTCCCGCCGATCTCAAGAAGGCCATCCAGGGCAAGACCTGCACGCACGATTCGAGCCGCAACTCGGCCGGGGAGCTGCGCCGCGGCGCCAAGGAGACGACCGACCCGCGCGAGACTCCCGGCGCCCACCATCCGCTGGTGCGCAAGCATCCCGTGACCGGCCGCAGCGCTCTGTTCCTCGGCCGTCGCGTCGGCGCCTATATCCAGGGCCTGCCCGTCGAGGAGAGCGAGACCCTGCTGAACGCGCTGTGGGCCCATGCCAGCCAGCCGCAGTTCGCCTGGTATCAGCGCTGGCGCATGGGCGATCTCATGATGTGGGACAATCGCAATGTCATGCATCGCCGCGATTCCTTCGACGACACGGCGCGCCGCCTCATGCACCGCACCCAGATCGTCGGCGAACCGGTGCTCGCCGGATGAGCACCCGGATCGAGGCCGTCGAGATCTACCGCACCGAGGTACCGCTCACCGTCCCGTACAAGGTGTCGAAGTGGACCTTCACGGCCTTCGATCCGCTGATCGCGTCGATCCGTACCGGCGACGGCCGCATCGGCTGGGGTGAAGCGACAATCACTAAAGGCTATGCCGTCGACGAGACGCCGCAGACCGGCTGGGCCTTCCTCCAGTCCTGGGGTGAACGCCTCGTTGGCCACGACCTCAAGGAGGCGCACGCGCTGCTCGAGCCCGAGATCCATGCCAACTCGCACGCAGCCTCGATCCTGATCACCGCTCTCGAGATGATCGAGCGCAGCCCGTTGCTTGAGATCAAAGCTCCCGCCGTCGTACCGCTCCTCGTGCCCATCAACGCGATGGACCGGGACAAGGTCGGCGCAGAGGTCGAAGCCTTAATCAACGAGGGATTCGGGACGCTGAAAGTAAAGGTCGGCTTCGACGTCGAGGCCGACCTGGTACGCGTCGCCGCCATCCAGCACGCCCTGAACGGCAAGGCAACGATCCGCCTCGACGCCAACCAGGCCTTCTCGGTCGAGCAGGGAAAGCGTTTTGCCACCGCACTCGATCCAACGGGCATCGAACTGTTCGAACAGCCCTGCGACAAGGCCGACTGGGCGGCCAATGCCGCCGTGGCCGCCGTCTCGACCGTACCTGTGATGCTAGACGAATCGATCTACGGCATTCCGGAGATCGAGCGCGCCGCCAAGGTCGCGGGCGTCGGCTTCGTGAAGGTGAAGCTGAAGAAGCTTGGAAGTCTCGTGCACCTGGAAGCGGCGCTAAAGCGCATTGCCGAGCTGGGCCTGACGCCTGTTCTCGGCGACGGCACGGCAACCGACATCTCCTGCTGGATGGAGGCTACGGTCGCGCGCACTACAATTCGCAACGCCGGCGAGAACAACGGCTTCCTGAAGCTCACCGCTCCCGTTTTCAAGAACCCGCTACCCTTCTCGCGCGGCGCCATTCAGTTGCCGGCCGGCTGGTGGCCGGAAATCGACGAACCTTACCTGCGCAAGGCCGCCACCGGGACCGCGCTCTACCGATGAACGGAAATCCCATGAAGCGCGAACTGCATATCAACCTGTTCGTCCAGAGCCGCGGCCATCACGAGGCTTCGTGGCGTCATCCCGACGCATCGCCCTACGCCTTGAGCGACATCGCCTACTACCGCGACGTCGCGCAGCGGGCGGAAGCCGGCCTGTTCGATTCGATCTTCCTCGCCGACACGCTGGCCCTTATGGATACGGTGGGACATGCTGCCAGCAACTGGCTGGAGCCGATCACCGCCCTAGGCGCGCTGGCCATGACGACCGAGCGCATCGGCCTGATCGCCACGGCGTCGACCACCTACACCGAGCCGTTCAACCTCGCCCGCCAGTTCGCGTCACTCGACCACATCACCGGCGGTCGGGTCGGCTGGAACATCGTAACCTCGTGGCTGGCCCCCGCGGCACGCAACTTCGGCGGCACCAGCCTAGTGAGCCACGACGAGCGCTACGAGCGTGGCGAGGAATTCGTGCAGGTAGCGAAGGCGCTGTGGGACAGCTGGGCCGACGATGCAGTGCTCGACGATCGCGCCAGCGGCCAGTATGCGCGGGCCGATCGCATCAAGCCGATAAATCACGAGGGCAAGTACTATCGCGTGGCCGGACCGCTCAACATGCCGCGCGGTCCGCAGGGTCGGCCGGTGTTCGTGCAGGCGGGCTCATCGGAAACTGGCCGTCGCTTCGCCGCGCGCCACGCCGAGGCGGTGTTCACCGCCCAGATGGAAAAGAAGACGGCGCAGGCTTTCTACGCCGACCTCAAGGCGCTGGTGGTGGCGGAAGGCCGCGCACCCGACCAGGCGCTGGTCCTTCCCGGCCTCAGCCCGGTGATCGCATCGACCGAGGCCGAGGCCCTGCGCATGGCGCGGGGCATGAACGATCTCACCGACCCGGAGGTCGGCCGCAAGCGTCTGAGCGGTCGCTTCGGCGGACACGACTTCTCGCACCTGCCGCTCGACAAGCCGTTGGCGCCGGAGGATTTCCCCGATCCCGGCACGGTGCAGGCGGCGCGCAGCCGCACCGAGGTGATCGTTGGCCTGGTGAAGCGGGAGAAATTCACGCTGCGCCAGTTGCTCGCCTACCTGGCAGGCGCACGCGGCCATTTCACGACGGCGGGCACGCCCGAACAGATCGCCGACTTGATCGAGGACTGGTTCACCGACGGCGCGGCCGACGGCTTCAACCTCATGCCGCCCCTGCTGCCGTCGATGCTCGATGTCTTCGTCGCCGAGGTGATCCCGCTGCTGCAGCGACGCGGCCTGTTCCGCACCGCCTATACCGGCCGCACCCTACGTGAGCATTTCGGCCTCGCCCGCCCGGCCACCGCGTTCTGATCCGGCGAATTGTGCATTATTGTGAATTTTGCATGCCCCGTGTGATGGTGGAGCGATGGCCCAACCGCTCGATAATACCAACCGACAGAACTCATGACAGTTGAGCCCATCGCCGGCTTGTGATGGATGCGATCCTTTTGGGGGTGGCGAGCAGGTCTGTCCAAGCTTTGCAGCAGGCATCGACGATAGCGTCGTAGGTGTCGTGGATGCGTAGCGCGAGGTTGTTCTTGCGCAGGTACTCCCAGACGTTCTCTATCGGATTGAGTTCGGGTGAGTAGGGCGGCAGGCAGAGAAGCGTGACGTTGTCTGGCGGATCCAGAGCGTGGCTGGTGTGCCATCCGGCGCCGTCGAGCACGAGGATGGCATGGGCTCCGGGAGCCACCGCGCGGCCGATCTCCTCGAGATGGAGGTTCATGGCTTCACTATCGGCATAGGTGTCCTTGCTCAAAAAGCGATTCGGCCATGGAATCGGTTTGCCGATGATGGCCTCGGTTGATGATGTTTGGTGATAGAAGAGCCCGCCGCTCGCTCGCGGTGAGGACTCCACACGTTTGTTCTGAGCGCGCCTGCATCCGAGCGATCAAATGGCCGACGGCGACGGCGGCCGTCATCGCGGCGGCCTTGCAGGTTCGGTCACCGTAATCAGATCAGGCTGCGAGGCGCTCGTAGCGATGGTGCCAGCCGGGACGTTGCCGGCGCAGGACGGTCACCTGATGTCGCAGGGCGACGAGTTCGAGTTCCAACGCGGCGCGGCTGCGCACCCGGAACGAGAGCAGGAAACCGAGGGCGGACAGGAGCGTGATCATGCCGATGACGGTATGGCCGTGGCACAAGAAACGCTACACTTGCTCGGTGGTTTCGACTTTTGAGCAGGCACAGGCCCGCGGCATGCAACAAGCCGCACTTCGAGGCCTGACAAATGACCCCACCCGATCATCGCCGGCGCCGTTAAGAAACCTCTTGCATCGACGGGGGCATCCACACGTGTCTCACAGGTGCTGACGCCGGACACGCCGCCTGGTGTTGCGCCAGCTTGCCGCCGTCTGCGCCCGGCCGCCCAATAGAGCGTAGCGCCCCGCTACTTCTTCTTCTCGATGTTCCAGAAGACGGTCACTGGCGCCTCCATGTTGCCCGTCACGTTCTTGCGCCGCGCCATCGGCTGCTGGAACTGTCCGAGCGGGATCGTGACACCCTCGCTGATGATGCGCATCTGCACCTTCTCGGCGATTTCCATCTGTTTCTTGGGGTCGCTTTCACGAACGAAAGCGGCGCGAAGTTGCTCGATCTCCGGATCGAGCGGCCAGCCGAACTGGGCGCGATCGCCGCTGGCCTCCGCATAGTGGTTGTTGACCGGATCGAGCAGCAGCACGGCCGTGGTCGCGGTCATGGCGATGTTCCAGCCGCCTTCCGCAATCGGGATCTTCTTGGCGCGCCGGCCGACCAGCGTCTGCCAGTCCATGGACTGCATGTCGACCGTGAAGCCGCCGCGTTCGAGCAGGTTCTTGGCCACCGGCGCCAGGTTGGTGAGCACGGCGAGGTCGGTCGACTGCAGCAGCACGACCGGCGTGCCGTCGTAGCCTAATTCCTTCAGCAGCTTCTTCGACTCCTCGAAGCGCGACTCGAACATCCCGTCCATGCCGACCGAGGTCTCCAGCGGTCCGCCGCAGCTAAACATAGCCTTGCACTTCTTGTAGTAGCGCGGGTCGCCGATGACGGCCCGCAGGAAATCCTCTTGATTGAGCGTGAGCGCGGCGGCTCGACGATAGCGGACGTCGTTGAACGGCGGCTGCTTCCAGTTGAAGCGAAAGATGTAGGTGCTGCCGAGCGAGTCGGGGATGATGACCTCGACATTCTTGTTCTTTTCCAGCACCGGCAACAGGTCGTGCGCAGGTGCCTCGATCATGTCGATCTCGTCCTGTTCCAGAGCGTTGATGGCCGTCTGCGTGTCGGGGATCGACACCCATTCGACGCGATCGAGCTTGGCGACCTTGCCGCCGGCCAGGCCGGAGGGCGGCTCGGCGCGCGGCTTGTAGTCGGGATTGCGGACATAGACGGCCCTCTCGCCGGGCTTCCATTCGTCCTTCTTAAAGATGAACGGTCCGGAGCCCGTGGTGTCGGATATCTGCTGGCTGAGCGGCGTCTCGGCGACCCGTTGGGGCATGATGAACAGCGGCACCGAGGCCGGCTTGGCGAGCGCCTTCAGCATCAGCCCGAACGGCTCCTTGAGCACGATCTGGAAAGTCCGGTCGTCGATCGCCTTCATCTCGTTCGTTGACTTGGCGAGCAAGCCGCCCAGCGTGTCCTTGTCGGTCCAGCGCTTGATCGATTGCAGCACGTCGGCGGTGGTCACCGGCTTGCCGTCCTGCCACTTGAGTCCGTCGCGCAGCTTGAAGATCCAGACGAGCTTGTCGTCGCTCACTGTCCAGCTGTCGACCATCTGCGGCTGCGGCTGCAGCTTGCCGTCGAGCGCGAACAGCGTGTCGTAGATCATGTAGCCGTGATTGCGCACGATGTAAGCCGTGGTCCACACCGGGTCGAGGATCTTGAGATCCGAGTGCATGACAACGCGTAGCGTCTTGTCGGACTGCGCTATCGCGGGCGCGGCGATCAGCAGCGCCATCGCGCCGACCAGGCAATGGCGCGACAACGACGTCGCGAAACTGCGCGCGCAAGCGGGAACTGACTTGGTCGAAGCGAGTGTTCGTTCCATGTGCGTTTCCTTGATTGTCTGTTTTTATCTTGATCTGCCTGTCGACGCATGCAGCTTGTATTATCGAAGCACAGGCGCAATGCTGGGCCAACAATATTGCGTTGGCCCTGGCCAAATTATTTGGAGGCTGATTTCCTGCCGTTACCGCCATGCAATTGCTACCAGCCGGGAACGCCTTAGCCTTTCGACGCGGGCCGTTCAGGTTTGGACGTGCTGCACGGTGCTGGAGCCATCCGCGATGGCCATCTGGCTCACCTCCTAGGGAAGGTTGAATAAGCGAGGAGTTTGGCGAAGGATGCGAGAGCGCCGTCGGCTCGCGGTCCGTGACCTGCCTCTCCAGGACCTCCGGAGTGAAATAGGCCAGCAGCAACCTGTTGCTGACGAACCGGTCAAACGCCTTTTTGAGGCGTCACGACGTGAAAGGGAGACGCTGGCAAGACCGCCCCGAACATGTTCGCAGGTCTACGCTCTACGACGCCGAGAGAGTCTGTTCCCAGGTCCTTTCCCTCCGCCATATTGACGTCCGCAGCCTTCCACCAGCGTCCGCAGAACGCTGATAAAGTAGGCGTCAGGCCGCTGAAAGCATCCGCAGGCGTACGCTCTTGACCGCCTGTCCTTGCTCAAAATTCCGTCCGCCCATGGAATCGGTATTCCGATGAAGGCCATGCCTGCCGTTGACAGTGATCGGAGCGCGCGCCGCTCTGTTGCGACCCGAACTCCGTGCGTGGGTTCTGAGCGCGCCTGCCTGCGAGCGACGCAATAGCAGCCGGCGACACGCCCCGACGGCGACGGCGGTGCAGGTTCGGTCACCGCAAACGGTTCAGGCTGCGCGCCGCTCGTAGCGATGGTGCAGGCCGCCGACCTGTGGAAAGGCGACAACGATCCCGGCAGAGGGCGGCTGTACAGGACGAGGCTCGGGGCAATCCTTGCCGAGCGAGACATGCGTGCGGGTTCGGTGGTGATACTCAAAGTATGCCGACAGCACACGGCGCAGGTGACGCTCATCGAGGGTGACGACGTGATCGAGAAATTCGCGACGGATCGAGCCGGTGATGCGTTCGACATAGGCGTTCTGCCACGGTGATCGCGGCGCGGTATCCTAGGGGACGTGACCGCCGCCGCTAGGGAACCGAGGGCGGACAAGAGGATGAGCATGCCGATGACGGTATGACTGCGGCGCCAAAAACTCTATGCTTTCTCGGCTTTTTGGAGTGTTGAGTACGCACAGCTAGCGCGTCAGCGCATGTGTTCCCAGAGATCGCGCTCTTCTTCGTGGCGGCCATATTCGACCCCCTTGAAGTCGCCGCGCGACACGACGCCCAGGATCTTTCCGTCCTTCACCAGCGGCACGTGCCGGAAGCCGCCGTCCCACATCAGCCGCAGCGCGCCGATGGCGGTGCGGTCGGGCGACATGGTGATGGGATTGGCCGTCATGACGGTGCGCAGCGGGGTCGTCGCCGCCTCGAGACCCTCGGCCAGAACGCGGCACACCGCATCGCGCCCGGTGAAGATGCCCGCCAGCCGGCCATCTTCCTTGGTCACCAAGACCGATCCTGCCCCAGTCTCTCGCATCTGCTGGCTGGCTTCCTTGACGGTCGCCGTCTCGACCATCGTGAGCGGCCGCTGGTCCAGAACGATGTCGCCAAGCTTTCGCATCTGACCTCCTGACGCCGGCGGGGAGCCGGACACGTTTACGTATGTGTGACGGTGGCATGACAGCGGCGTCATGCGTTTGACCAAGGTCAAGATCGTGCCCCGAGGCGTGGTGTAGCTGACGGTTGGTCAGTACGACGATCCTGAGCGAGCGCCGGATCGATCAGGCGGCCACGACGGGCAGGCTGACGATGGGATCATCGCCGACGGGAGCGATGCTTTCCAGAGTGATGTAACGGGCGCGCTGGACGGCCCACTCATCGCTCTGCTCGAGCAGGATGGCGCCGACGAGACGGGTAATGGCAGCTTCGTTGGGGAAGATGCCGACAACCTCGGTGCGGCGCTTGATCTCGCCATTGAGGCGTTCCAACGGGTTGGTGGAGTGCAGCTTGGCCCGGTGCTGAGGCGGGAAGCTCATGTAGGCCAGCACGTCGGGCTCAGCCTCGTCCTTGAGAGCTGCGAGCTTGGGGACCTTGGGTCTGAGCGGTCGGCGACGCGGCGCCACTGTTGCTTGGCGGCCTTGGCATCGTCCTGGGCGAAGGCGGTGGCGATGAATGCCGAGACGACGCGCCGGCCGCTGCGGCCGGCATGGGCCAGGGCGTTGACGCACGTGCCGTTCCGCGGCACCGGCCCTTTGGTGACCGACCTGCTGGGCGGCCACATCAAGCTCGGCATGTCGAGCATCACCAGCGTCGCGCCGCAGATCGCGGCCGGGAAGCTCAAACCCTATGCAATGGCCTCTCTCGAGCACTCCTCGGTCGTGCCTAGCATTCCGACCTTCAAGGAGCTAGGGCGGGCGATGTCGACGGCACGATCGTCTACACGCTGCTGGCTCCCGCCGGCACGCCACCGGCGCCAGTCGCCCGGTTGAATCAGGCGCTGAACGCGGCCGTGGCGACGCCGCAGCAGAAGGAAGATCTCGCAAAGCGCGGCTTGGTCGCGATGGGCGGCACGCCGGAGCAGCTGGCCGACTGGCTCAAGTTGCAGGAGCAAATCTGGGTACCGGTGCTTCAGGCCGCCGGCATCAAGCCGGAATAGCGAGAAGGGCTCCGCATCTCTGGTCCCGATATTGATCCAGGTCAAAGCGCAGGCTCACATTTCAGTCGATGTGCTATTGCGAAAGTAAGCTGGACAGGGAGCCATTCATGACCTTTCGGCATACGCGATGACGAACGCAGCAGCCGCGTCCGCGCCGTCCAAAGTGCTCGTCGCGACGGACCTGTCCGCGCGATCCGATCGCGCGGTCGAGCGGGCCGTCCTCCTGGCGAAGGTGACGGGTTCAGCCCTCACGATCCTTCACGTGGTCGACGCGGAACTTCCGCGGCGGACGGCCGATCGGCTGGTCGATGAGGCCCGCGAGTTGATTGGCGAACATGTCGCAGCACTGAAAGGCGCCGAAGCGATGGCGCCTGACATCAAGGTCGTGCTCGGCACGGACTACAAAGAGATTGAGGACGTCGCCCTGAAATCCGGGTGCGAACTCATCGTTCTCGGCGTTCACCGCAACGAGACACGTGATCTCTTCCGTGGCACTACGGCGGAGCGCGTCATTCGGAGCCGCGCGTGCCAGGTCCTGATGGTCAAGGCGAGACCGCAATCCGACTATCGCCGCATCATGGTGGCGGTCGATTTCTCCGATTGCTCGCGGCGCGCCATCGAGTTCGCAGTGAAGTTATTCCCGAATGCGGAGTTTCACCTCGTCCATGCGTTCGATGTCCCCTTCAAGGCGTTCCTGAGGAGCGAGGATACGCGTCAAGAAGTGTCGAGGAGCCATGAGGAAGAGATGGAGCGGTTCGTCAACGGGGATTTCCCAGCGCTTCTTCCTCTCCTGCAGGCAGTGCCCGCTCGCGTGTTTCCAGTCCAGAAACAGGGGCCCGTCCGCGACGTGATCGAGGATCAGGTAGATCAGCTGAAGCCGGATCTTCTCGTCCTCGGTACTCACGGTCGGAGCGGCATAGCGCACGCCGTCATGGGAAGCGTCGCCGAGGATCTTCTAAGCTACCCTCCCTGCGACATCCTCGCCGTAAGGCCTTGATGTCTCGCCTGGCCGTCGGTCCTGGTCGATCCGAAGGTTCGTCACGGCAGGAGCATCAGGGTGGTGCCGCCACTACATAACGAAAGGGTTCCCATGCGTTCCATTCTCGTCACCGTCGATGACACGCCGTCCGCCGTCGCTGCCAGGAGACTTGCAGTTGCACTGGCTCGACAGTGCGGCGCCCAGGTGAGAGGCGTGACCGCACTGGATGTCAGCGACCTCGATCGCGTCGAGCCGATTCCGATCGGCGGGGTGCAACACGCCTACGACCGGCTGCAGCATCGCAAGAAGCTGGCCGACGAACGACGCGCAAGAATCGTTGAGCTGCCGGAGGTGTTTCGGCGTTCCTTGGCAGACGAGGGACTGGACGCCGAGTGCTCCACTCTCGAAGCGGACGTGCGCGACGGATTTCTTCGGATGATCGAGACGTGCGACCTCGTCGTGACCGGCCGGGATGCCGAGTTTCATCTCGAGGCGGTCGAGGGCGTGACGCCCCTTGTCCACCACATCATCGCCAAAGGGTGCCGTCCGGTCGTGGTGAGCGGTCCCGAATGGATCGAGAAGGGGCCCGTCCTGGTGGCCTACGATGGAAGCGCGCCGGCCGCGAAGGCATTGCAGGTCGCGGCGCTGATGGGGATTTGCGGATCCTCCGGCGCTCGCATCCTGTCGATCGGGCGCGAGCAATCGGCCGCCCTGTCCGTTGCTGAACGAGCCCGTTCATTCCTGGCTCTGCATGACATCGACGCCGACCTCGAGGCGGTCGCAACGACGGACAACCCGGCCGATGTCCTGCTGAGGCGTGCTTCGGAGACGGGTGCACGGATGCTCGTCATGGGCGCCTTCGGTCATCGGGGTTTCCGGGAGATTCTCTTCGGCTCCACGACCCGTCACCTGTTCGACAGCGCGCCGATTCCGCTCTTCATCTATCACTGAACGAGTGAACGCCTGGCCTTGGCGGTTGACCCAGATCAAGGTCGGGCGCGGGATCTTTCTCCAGAATTGCACAGCATGTGAGGTAAGACGGTTGGCCTTTCCTCGCGCGCGGGCTCACTCAATTGGAGAAGCGAAATGATCACGACCCGCAGGACCTACATGCCGTTGGCGACCTATCCGGAAGCGGTCGCAGATGAGGCCGTCCTGGCGGCTGCCGGTTTCGCTATTTCGCTGGGAGGCGCGCTCGAGGTCACGACCTTCTCCGTCGACATTCCTCGGGTGCCGTCGCCGCTGGCCAGCATGCTGATCGACATTCCCGGTCTGGTTCGGGCGGCCGAGGACAAGAGCAAGTCCGAATGCAGCCGTCTCCAGAGTCTGGTGCGCGCGGTCGGATCTCCTCCCACCGTGACCTGTACGAGCAGGGAGGTCCTTTTGAGCGGGATCCTCGATGCGGCTGCCGCGGAGGCTCGATACTACGACCTGGCGGTGCTTCCCTGGTCCAGGGAAGAGGCTTCCGCCCAGCATCTGATCGAGGCCGTCGTCTTCGGATCCGGTCGGCCAGCCATTCTGGTGCCGAGTTCCGCCCGGCCGGCCGCCCGGCTGGAGCATATCGCGATCGCGTGGGATGCAAGCCGGGTCGCCGCCCGCGCGCTGGGTGATGCGCTTCCCCTTCTGGCAGACGGTGGTCGCGTCACGGTGTTGACGGTCGGCGACGAGAAGCCTCTGGCTGGAGCAGCTCTCGCCAGCCTTCTTGCATCCTCGCTGGAGAAGCGGGGGGTGAAGGCACATCCAATCGAAATCACTCTCGGCGAAAAGACGATTGCCCAGGCGTTGCAGGAGAAGGCCCTGGCGGAGGGGGCGCAGATGCTTGCGATGGGAGGGTTCGGCCATTCCCGCATCCGCGATTTCGTTCTCGGCGGCGCAACCACGGGTGTGTTCGCCGACCTTCGCCTGCCGGTGCTGCTCTCGCACTAGCCCTCGTCGCCTGCCGATCCGGTTGGCTGCAATCACATTTACCGCGCTCCGACGACGTGCGTCGTCCAGGGCGCGGCTGGGAGTTCGTGACGATGCGGGAGTCCCTGTCGGAAACTTCAGGTTCAGGAGCAGCGGGACGTCCCGGCGCAACAGCGGGCGTCGATGCGCGGCTGGATCTGGATCGCGCCTGGCATGCGCTGGAGCCGGGGGAGTCGCTGACCGCTCTCGGAACGCGATCCGACGGCCTCGACGCGACCGAGGCGGCGCGACGGCTCGCGATCTGGGGACCGAACCGCCTGCCGCAAGGGCCGCATCGCGGGGCCCTGCGACGGCTTGCCGAGCAGTTCGACAATCTCTTCATCTATGTGCTGATGGCGGCGGGCGTCGTGGCGGCGGCGCTCGACCATACGGTCGACGCGCTGGTGATCTTCGCGGTCGTGGTTGCCAATGCCGTGATCGGCTTCATCCAGGAAGGGCGCGCGGAGAAGGCGCTCGAGGCGATCCGCGGCCTGATCGACCCGCGCGCCTCCGTGATCCGCGACGGTCATCGCCAGACCGTTCCGGCCGACCAGGTCGTGCCCGGTGACATGGTGCTGCTCGAAGCCGGCGATCGCGTGCCGGCCGACCTGCGTCTCGTCAAGTCGCGCAATCTCCGGATCGACGAGGCCATCCTGACCGGCGAGTCGGTCCCCGTCGACAAGGCGATCGGACCCGTCGACGTCGCGACCCCTCTTGGAGACCGCCTGAGCATGGCGCACTCCGGAACCTTCGTCACGACCGGTCAGGGGACGGGCGTCGTGATCGGCACCGGCGCGGCCACGGAGCTGGGGCGGATCAGCGTGATGATCGGCGCCGTCGAACGGCTGGCGACGCCTCTTGTCCGGCAGATGGATCAGTTCGCGCGACAGGTCACCTTCGCCATCCTGGGCGTATCGGGTCTCGTGTTCCTCTATGCCGCCTTCGTCCAGGCCTATGCTTTCGACGAAGCCTTCATGGCGGTCGTGGGCCTGGCCGTCGCCGCCATTCCCGAAGGTTTGCCTGCGGTGATGACGATCACGCTTGCCGTCGGCGTCCAGCGCATGGCGCGGCGCAATGCGATCATTCGTCGGCTGCCGGCTGTGGAGACGCTCGGCGCCGTCTCCGTGATCTGTTCCGACAAGACCGGGACACTGACCCGCAACGAGATGACCGTGACCGCCGTCGTGACGGCGGATCGTCGGATCGTCGTCGAAGGGGTCGGGTATCGTCCCGAGGGTGGGTTTGCGGTCGAGGGCGGCGCTGCGGTCGATCCCGCCGCCGATCCCGTTCTCGAGGAACTTACGCTGGCGGCCCTTCTGTGCAACGACGCCGAGATCCGGCGCTCTGGCGAGGAATGGATCGTCGACGGCGACCCGATGGAGGGAGCGCTCGTCTCGTTGGCCAGCAAGGCCGGACACGACATCACGGCGGCGCGGAAGGGCTTCGTCCGGCGTGACGAGATTCCCTTCGACGCGCGCCACCGCTACATGGCGACGCTGAACGCCCGCGATGGACGGCGCCCTGTCGCCTATGTGAAGGGAGCGCCGGAACGCATCGTCGAGATGTGCGCCTGGGCGGCCACCCAGGAGGGCGAAGCGCTGATCGACCTGGATTGGTGGCGTCGCGAGACCGAGCGGCTCGGGGCCGAGGGCCGGCGCGTCATCGCCATCGCCCGCAGGACCATGCCCGAGCAGGCGGGCGAGATCGCGCCCGCCGACGTCGAGGGAGGGCTCACGCTGCTCGGCCTCGTGGGCCTGATCGATCCGCCCCGGCCGGAAGCCGTGGCCGCCGTCGCCGAGTGCAGATCGGCCGGTATCCGCGTCAAGATGATCACCGGCGATCATGCTTCCACCGCACGTGCCATAGCCCTGCAGCTCGGGCTCGCGGCGGATCCCGTGGTGGTCACAGGACAGGAACTCGACGGCCTCGATGAAGCCGAGTTCAGGCGCCAGGCGCAGGTCTCGACGGTGTTTGCGCGCACCAGTCCCGAGCACAAGCTCCGTCTCGTGGAGGCTTTACAGAAGGATGGTTCCGTGATCGCCATGACCGGTGACGGGGTCAACGACGCGCCGGCGCTCAAACGCGCCGACGTCGGCGTCGCCATGGGAGGCAAGGGTACCGAGGCCGCCAAGGAGGCGAGCGAGATGGTGCTTGCTGACGACAACTTCGCGTCCGTCGTGGCTGCTGTCCGCGAGGGGCGCACCGTCTACGACAACCTCTCCAAGGTGATCACCTGGACGCTGCCGACCAACGGCGGCGAGGCCATGACGATCATCCTGGCCATCCTGTTCGGCCTCACCTTGCCGGTGACGCCGGTTCAGATCCTGTGGGTCAACATGATTACGGCCGTTGCCCTCGGCCTCACTCTGGCCTTCGAGCCTGCCGAGCCGGGAGCCATGCAGCGGCCGGCCCGGCAGCCGGGGGAGCGGATCCTGTCCGGACGGCTCCTGTGGCGGGTCCTGTTCGTCTCGGCCCTGATGGTCGTCGGAACCTTCGGGATGTTTAGCTGGGCGGAAGCCCGCAACCTTCCGATCGAGAACGCGCGGACCATGGTGGTCAACACGCTGGTGGTGATGGAGATCTTCTATCTGTTCAGCGTGCGCTACGTTCATGGCACATCGCTGACATGGCGGGGCGTGTTCGGAACGCGTGCCGTCCTGATCGGCGTCGGAATCGTCGTCGTCGCCCAGTTCGCTTTCACCTACCTGCCGCCGATGCAGGCGGTCTTCGGCACGCGCGACCTTTCTATCGGCGAGGGCGCGGCGATCATAGCGGTGGGTTTTGCGCTGCTCGTCTGCGTCGAAGTCGAGAAGCGCCTGTTCGCCCTGTTCGCCTTGTTCGCGGGGCGTGCGGGCGACCAGGCGCGTCCCGCCCGCTAGAACCAGATGTTCATCGGCAGCCCGTAGCGATCACGCTCATGCTCCGGTCCCAGGCGCGTCGCCGTGCCCTCGGCGATCAGCAGGGCCGTGCGGCAGACGGCCATGGCGTCGAGGACGTCGTCGCGGGCCGCGCCTGGTAGCGGTCGCGGCTCCCAAGGGAAGCCGTGACGCGCGAGCGGGTCGAGGCGCTCGGCAAAACCGTCGGGCCGGCGCGTCCTGCTGAGCACGGGGTTGCCTGTCCTTGCTCAAAATTTCGTCCGACCATGGAATTGGTATTCCGATGAATACGATTCTTGCCGATGTTCGGTAATCGGAGAGCGCGCTGCTCTGTTGCGACCCGATCTCCGTGCGGGGGTTCTCAGCGCGTCAGCCTCCGAGCGACGCAATAGCGGACCGCGACGACGTCCGGCGCCGCAAAGGCGGTGCAGGTTCGGTCACCGCAAACGGTTCAGGCCGCGCGACGCTCGTAGAGATGGTGCAGGCCATGGCGTTGCCGGCGCAGGACGGTCGGTCAAACCAAATTTCGACCCGCTGCACGCTCTTGTTGGCATCCGCTCGGACCTCGCCAGGTCGGCCAGTCGACCGACATGCTGACCCATTTTGGTAAACAAGCTTCTTTCCGTATCTCAGATTCTACCCGAAGCTTTTCCCCCTTGGGGAGGGGAATAGCGATGCTACAGGTCATCTATCGTGGCCTCATCGGCCTCGCGCTGACGTTTGGAGTTTTGAGCAGGCACAAGCGTGATGGTGCGTTGGCCGGGTCAGTTCTTTGGCCCTACGAGGTTCCGACGGAAGCCGCAGGTGGTGCGTTATTCGAACGTGTTTGGAATTTCTTGTCACGCGTGTTTTCGCGTAGCCATTTGTCGACTTCGACGTTCCATAGACCGTCGCTGAATGCTCATCGTTTCGGATTGAGGACTTCCTGGCCATCGTACCGGAAGAGGCCTGGGCACATCGGTGGCGGGAGGGCGAAGGGGCGGGAAAGGTCCACTCCCGTGATGATGAGGACGAAGTCGAACTTGTCGGGCTCGCTCCCCGGCAGGTTCACGTGACAGTCGGCCTGCAGTTCACCGAAAGCATAGCCGCTAAAGCATAGCCGCTGATGATGAAGCTTCGGCCCACCGGCTCCGGCAACGGGATCCCCGCGGCCCGCAGGTCCGAATAGACACTTTCGATCAGCCGGTCGTCCTTCGAGGCGAGGACGCCCGCGAGCTGTCCGACCAGTGGTCCCTTGACGTTCACACTCTCGACGTTCCGCTGGACCTGTTCGAGCAGGTAGCGCTTGGCCTCGCGGGCCGTCGTCGGCCGCGCCTGGGACGCTTCGGCGACACCGGATCCGCCGCTTGCGTGATTGCAGACATTCACGGCCTGCAGTTCGAGGCGGCCCAGCGGCGGTTCGCGCCCGCTCGGGCAGGCGCCGACGGTCAGGAACATTTCGTTGGTGTCGATGTAGAGCCAGGTGTCGGGCGGACGCACGAGCAGTTGTGCGATGAAGCCCGGGTCGACGCCGAGGTCGGCGGCGTAGCGGATCAGCGCCGAGGCGCCGGCCCTGCCCAGCCCGAAGCCGCGGGCGATTCCCGCCGTGGCATCGCCCTTCGTCTCGTTCTGGACCACCGTGGAATCCAGCGTGAAGTTGTGGAAGCCGACCTGACCGCCGATCTCGATGGTGCGGCTGGGCAGCGGCGTGGGCGGCTGTCGGCTGGCCGTACCGCCCAGGAACGCCATCGCACACGCGGAGAGGCAGATGTCGCCCTTGCGCACGAGCGTGGCGACCTCGAACTCGCGGAACAGGTACCCGACCTTCAGTCCTTCGAACAGGTCGCCACCGCTGCTGCTGAGTTCGGCGGTTGCCAGAGGTTGACCGGTTATCCTGGCGGTCTTGGCCTTGAGGTCGGCCAGCATGATCCGAAGCTTGTCGCCATCGCCCTGTTCGAAGCGGCCGGTGATGCGAACCGCATGGGCGACCAGGGGCGTCTTCGGGTTCAGTCCGGGGATCGACTTGCTGTCGAGGGTAATGTTGAAGGCACTAGCCTCCGGCACGGCGCTCCAGCAGAGCAAGCCGATCGCAAAGACCGACAGCCAACTAGGCATATCGGCCACCGCGCGCTGCCACTGGTTCGGAGTGCGTCACGCTTTTCCCCGGTCTCGCCTCAACGCCCGGGAAGAATTCCCAGCGTCGGTGAAAAAATGTACCATGCAACGACTTCTGTATTCACCAGCCCTCTTTAGATCATCCGTGCCAGCCCGAAGATTGCGCTGGATCAAGGACGCCGTCGGCGCCTTGGCTATAGTGGGATGGCCAAGTTCTGCGGCGCGTTCAGGCGACTTTAGATGCACCCAGGTCGGGGGACGATGAAACAGCAGGAGCTTCCTCCGTCCGGGACGGAACCCGAAACCGGTTCTGTACGACGGATCTATTCGATCTCACTAGCGGCGCTGGTCGGATTGATGCTCCTCGCGGCCGTGCTCACGGTCGATGAATGGCTGGGATTGGTCCCGTCCTTCGAGCGGGCGATGCAGGACCTGTTTTCGCGGGGCGCGCTGCTGGCGCTTGGCCTCGTGATCGCCCTGATCGCCTTCGGCGTCTTCTTCCAGCGTTCGTTGCGCAGGAGTGTGCGGCAGGGGGACCATCCCGAAGCGGCCCTCGCCATCAGAAAACGGTTGCTCGTGACCGTATTCGCCGCCTTTGCCTTGGGTATCGCCGGTACCGGATACCTTCTCAACAACGATCTGCGCACCGCCTTTCGCGATGAGCGGCTGTCCCAGCAGGCCGGTATCGCCCGCCTCAAGGCGCAGCAGATCGACCAGTGGGTCGCCGAGAGAGCGATCGACCTTGGATTTCTGGTCACGTCCCTCAAGGGGTTGCCGCTCGGCCAGATCGAGGCGGGTCCGGAGCTGCGGCAGTTCGTTGAACTGATGCTGTATCAGCTCCTGATCGGACATCCCGAGCGGCGCGAAGTCATGCTGTTTTCGTCCGATGGGCAATTGCTGGTCGAGGTGGGTGGCACTCCCGGTCACAGTGATCATGCCGGGGTCGAAGGCCTCGTGCGTGAGGCGGCACGCGACGGCAAGCTGAAGATCGGACCAATTCGACTCGATGCCGGCACGCCACCGAGCCCCAGCCTGGCATTCGCGCAACCGCTCGGCACCAGCGTGCCTGGTTCGCGCCAGTTCGTTGTCGTGCTCGTGGTCGACCCGGCTGTCGACCTGTTCCGGAAAATTCAGATCTGGCCCACACAGAGCGCGACATCGGAAGTCCTGGTGGTGCGTCGAGACGGGGACGACGCCGTCTTCCTGGTTGCACCGCGTTTCTGGCAGAACCCAATCCCGCCCTCAGGGCTCCGCCTCCCCCTGTCGACGCCGAACCTCGTGGCCGCCACCGCGATCCGCCAGGGAGACGGCGCGCGAGTGGGTGTGGATTATCGTGGGGAGGGGGTCGTCGCGGCGACGCACGCTGTCACGGCCGTTCCCTGGATCGTGATCGCCAAGTCGGACGAAGACGAGGTGATGGGCCCGGTCGATCGCCGGTCCGAGAAGATCGTCCTGGTGTTCGGGGCCACCATTCTGGTGGCGGGCTTTCTGGTCTGGTCGCTCTGGAGAAGCCAGCGCGACGAAGCGCGTGACCTGGCGGTGCGCAATCTGCGGTTCGTTCATGCCATACAGGACATGTTCATCGTGTTCGACGAGCAGGACCGAATTCTCGAGACCAACCAGGCCGCGCAGAAGGCCGTCGGATATAGCGCCAAGGAACTCCGGGGGATGGATGCAAGAAACCTCAGAGCGCCCGACCGGACGGACGAGGACGATCAACGGACAGCCGCCGTGGCCGGGGGCCAAACAGCATATCGCACCGTTGTCCGCCGCAAGGACGGCAGCACGTTTCCCGCGGAAGTGCGGATCAGCACTTTCGAACTCGAAGGACAGACCTATCGTCAGGCGATGGGCGTCGACATCAGCGATCGTGTGAGGCTGGAGCAGGAGGTTCTGCGGCTGTCGCGTGTGAAGCGCTCGCTGCAGGCGGCAACCAGCATCCTGCTGTGGGCCGAGTCGGAGGCCGAGATGTTCGAGCAGATCTGCGAGGGTCTCGTCGCATTCGGCGATTTCCGGATGGTGGCGGTCGCCGTTGCCAATGACGATCCGGACAAGACTTTCCGCTTCCCGGCGATTGCGGGTTACGACCAGGGTTATCTCGCTTACGCTCATATCACCTGGAACGACGAGCCTACGGGCAACGGGCCGCTGGGCATGGCAATCAAGACGGGGGCCATCCAGGTCAACCAGGATTTCGAGAACAATCCGAAGACACGGCCGTGGCACGACGAAGCGCTGCGGCACGGATACCGCTCCAGCATCGCCCTGCCGCTGCGCCGTCACGGCACGGTGGCGGCGGCCCTCGTGATCTATGCGGCGGAGCCGCAGGCCTTCGACGCGGAGGAGGTCCAGCTCCTCTCGGCCCTCGCCGACGACATCTCCTATGCCCTGTCCAAGCTTGCCGTGACGCCGGGTGCCGAAACCTGACGTGCGTCCCGTCAGCGTAGGCTGACGGGACGCTGGACGACGCCGCTGGCGAAGACCTAGAACAACGGAATGTACTGAGACAGAAATCGGCTGACAGTTTCCGCGCCCGCACCGGTGATCAAGCGGCTTCAGTCTGGTCCATGTTCTGGTCGTTATCTTCCTGGGTATTGTCGTTTGCGGGGAAAGCGTCGGAACGGGAGCGGAGACCGTTGGATCCCAGTTCCTTTTCCTCCGCCATTCACCGCCGATCTGACAGTCTCTCTCGCGTCGGCGAGGGGCGCAAAAGCCCAATAACGGCGGGCACTTCGCGCCGTACCTGTTGACTGGCGTCGCCGTTCCAGGGGCCGTTTGGCTCTCTCTATGGCCCTTTCTCTCCAAAGCTGATGACTGCGGGATTTAGTACGCTTCTTGTAAGTCGCTGATCTTGCTGGGGAATTCGGAGCGTAGTTCTGCGGGTTTGAAAGGTTCGGGCGGCTGGAGAGCGGAGCCGAAATTCGAATTTCGGTGGGGTTTGGCTGCAGGAGTTGGCTCTGCAGCGGGGCCGACACCTGCGGCGAGCGCGCCGCGAAGCTCGCTTAGCCACGAAGGGCCTGTGGAACCGTCGTTAGAGTGCCAGTGCTTGGGAGCCCAGCCCCGCAGGAACGGTGGCGGACCCTGACCTTCCTCGGCGCGTTACGCTGGGATGGATCACCGCACCCTGCATCTTCGACGGTCCGATCAGCGAACAGTGCTTTCGCGCCTATGTCGAGCAACTGCTCCTGCCCATCCTGCGGCAAGGAGATATCGTCGTCCTCGATAATCTCGGCAGCCACAAAGCAAAGGCCTTGCGCCCGTTGATCAAGGCCGTCGGCGCAAGGTTTTGTAGACGAGTAAATTTTCTATAGCCTGCCTTTATCCTAAGTAGTCTGCTCCGATCGGGCTCTCGTACAGTGATTTTATTGACGTTGCTGATGCAATAGCTGAACGAGTTGAAGGCTCCTTGAGATCGATAACACGGAACCGTTCGCCGATCTTCGCAACAGCGTCAATTCGTCGATAATGGGCGCCGAATTGTTCTGCATACTGTGCCAAACCCTTCAGCTTCGGGATGGCGTCACCGAACTGGATACCGTGCGGATCAACGATGTCGGCAGTGAATGTGCCGTCGCTCTGTTGAACGAAAAAGACGAAATCCGGCCGCACGATCTTTGGAGCCCCACCATCGTCATAGATGATCCCAAGCGAATCCTGGCTGGAGCGCGACGGATTGCGATACCACGCGACCGTGCCTGACCGGCCAAGTTCCGCACGGACCACTTCACCTTCCCAGGAATTGAATTCCTCGGGGAACAGCCCTCGCTCATCGCAAAGGAGATGCCTCTCGAAAGTCGGGAGAGGTGTTTCAGCCCCATTTGCGTCGCGGATCGTGGTTCCTTGCATCCACGATGTCGGGCGAGCAATTTCCACCTCCATCGGATAGGCGCTCATCGCCTTGATCTGGCGATAGACGTCCTGGCGTTCGTCCGTCAGATTCTTGATCTCGACACGGAACCGGGCAAGCCACTGGTTGGCGAGCTTTTCGGCTTCGGCATCGAGCGTCTCGCGAGCCTGTGGCACTAGGCCCAAGGCAGCAATGCTGACATGCGCCTCCATGAATGCCGTCTCCATATCGCTCGTGTCACCTTCGTGCCGGGCGAGATAGTCGCTGTATGTGGTTGTGAGATCGGGACTGATGGCCCGACCAGCGCGACGGTAGGCATCCTCGATGACGGCGTAGTCCGCTTCTTCCAGGAAATCGTCGAACGTCATTGCGCCGCCCTTCAGGTCGGCTTTCACGCTCCTGCCCTCGACCGTCATGACCGACTTGCGAGCGGCCTCTATTTCGGCCTTATAGCGCGCGCGGATGCCGTTCAGAACTTTGTGCATCTCTGCATGAGCCTGCTTCCCTGCATCGGCCAGCAGACCATCCACCGCAAGTTCGTGTGCGAGAGATGTGAGCCGCTTGACCGGTCGCGCATGGCGTTTTGGCAGCGTTTGTGACGGCAGAGAAAGCAGCTTGTCCCAGACCGCCTCGGGGATGGCGGGGTTCGGCTTCAGCTCCACGGGGTTGATCAGCACACGGCGGCCGGGGAGATCGTCGCCCCCATCTCCGCCTGACATGAGCGCTTTGGCGACATCCTTGACAGACGCCTCGTCAAAAAACGGCAGCAGGCAGTCCACCGAGTTCAGTCGGTCATTTCCAGGGATTCGCCGTGCAAGCGGGGTGCGTACCATCCGACCCAGAAGCTGCGTGATGTGCGTCTTGTCTCGGGCGGGCCGGAAGGAGACCATGACCTCGGCGCGTGGACAGTCCCATCCCGTGCTGATGGCGTCTTTGGCGATCAGGACCCGGACCCATGTCGAATCCTGTACCCGTTCGGGTGAGATATAAGGCACGCTGTGGCGGCCGAAAGCCTGGGTCGAGTGTTCGCCGAAAACGTGTGCCACTACATCCTCTTGCAGCTCCGGCCACTGGGTGAAGATCGTGTCCAGCGCCTTGCCGATGTCATTTCGATCCGGAGCATTGGGCACCTGTAGCACCATCAGCGGCAGTACCACACCGGCATCGCTCTGCTGCGCGCCATATACCGTCCAGGCGGCTGAGATCTCCTTCAGCTTGTCGGTGCCACGACGCACCAGCACGGTGTCGAACTGCCCTGCCTCCTTCGGCACGTCGAGAATGATCGTGTCCTTCAGGAGGCCTGACGCCTGCACCTTGCCCGAATCCACGACCACGCTGGGGAGGGTCGCGCGCCCTTGCATGTCGGCCATCGCAGCGTTGAACCGCTCGACCGTGGCCGAGATGCCCCAGACGACCGGGACTCCCGGCACGGAACCCGACCCGTTGATCAGCCGCCTAACGATGGTGGTCTTTTCGCCCGCGCCGGTTGCCGCGCGCATGCCGCGATGCGCCTCGTCGAGTACGAGGTAAAGCGTCAAGGTAGGATCATCGATCGTGTTCTGGATCGTGTCCCAGATCGTCCAGGATCGGCTGTCCGGCATCGGCAACGGCGGCGCATCCGGGTCGGTCTCTTCATCCTGTTCCCGCCCCCGCACGAGCAGGCTCGACTTGCTCAGCTTTTGCGTGTTCAGGAAGTAGATCTTGCCTGGCTCCAGCGCCTCGCGCTGAAAGGTATTCTGCACCACCACCAGTTCCGAGATCGACAGCCGGTCCGACGCCTGAAGCAAGCGGTAACGGGACTGTTCGTTCAACGAGGGATCGTCGCTGAACCAGATCACAACGGCCCCCGGATCCGGCTCGACGTCGTAATTGTCATCGCCGTGGAACAGCGCCTCGAACACGGCCGCAGCCATGACGGTCTTGCCCGCGCCCGTTGTCGCCGTCAGCGAAAAGGCGTGCTTGTCACCGTCCTCTCGCCAGCGCTTCGATGCCTTCTTGAGGTTCACTAGAACCTTGCTGACGGCCTCGTCCTGGTAATCCTTGAGGGTAAACTTCATGGCTCAGCGGCCCATGGAAAAGCGGAAATTGGAGAGGTACGACTCGTAGAGTCGCACCGGTTCGACGCCGTCCGGCAGCGCGCGAGCCACCGCTTGGAAACGGCGGTCGTCATCGGTCACCACATAGGCGACCCGCAGCCCGCCTTGCGCAGCGACGGCTTCGCAGAAGGCACCTGCGCGGTCCAGATCTACCAGCAGGCCATAGGTGTCGGCTACCTCCCACCCGGTTGCGGGCAGGCCGTCGATCCGGCGACCCTCCGACCCCGCCCGCATCCACAAGAGGGGAGCGATGCGTTGAAAGGCGAAGTTTGCGCCGACGGCGACGTGGGATTCATAGGTCAGAGTGAAGAACTCGGCGTTCTCCTCGAACCCCTCGGCTATCGGGAATTCGTCGGTGAACTTGTAATCACCTTCGATATCTTTGCCCTCTGGCGTCTTGCCCGTGATGGCGGCGGCGATACGTGGCTTGGTGATGTAGTCGCAGATGCCCCACTTCTCCCAGTCGAGGTCACCCGGACGCAGGCCAGCAGTGCGCAGGGCCGCCTGTTCGTCGGCCGCAACTTCGTTGTTGGTGATCGAGATGCATTGCCGCCGACCACCGTCTTGGCGGTTCAGGCGCATGACGGCATGGGCCGTCGTGCCAGAGCCCGAGAAGAAGTCGACAATTGTGGCGTTAGGCTTGTCCGCAACAAAAAGGCGGAGGCAATCTTCCACTGCGAATAGGCTTTTGGGAAACGGAAACGCGCGTTCTCCAATCAAGCGCTTGAGCAGGTCTGTTCCACATATCTCGGCGTTGTGGGAAGGCCGCGACCAAGTAGATACCGGCATCTTGATCTTGCTTGCCTCGTATCTCGCGACAACGCTGCCATCTTTCGCGCGACCAAAAACTTTGGCCCTCCCTGTTTCGATGTCGGCGATTCGTCCGGAAGTCAGATAGGAAATCTCGCAATTCTGTGGCTTGTCCGGCGTCGCCCTACCAACCCGCACATACCCTTTTGTCAGCAAGTCACCGAGCGACGGTGCGGTAAGGCCCCAATTCATCTCGGTGCCGTCATCTCTAATCGGAAAAACGGCGACGCAGTCAGGCAGAGACGGTGCTGTTGATCTGTCGACCCCGTGCTCCAACGGGTCACCAATCTTTTCGATCTTTCCCGAGCCGTTGATGTAGATTGGATAAAACTGCCCCGTTCCTCCCTTCTTGGTCCCTCTGGCCGACGACAGATCGCTACGGCGCAATGTTCTCCAGCTGACCGTAGCACCAGCGCCAAAATCGTCGTCTGGTTCACCAAGAACCTTTGCCGAGCCGAAGGACAGGAAGAAGAGATACTCTTCGCATCTGGCGAACTCGCCTTGCCGGTACTTCCCGCGAGGATTGATCACTGAAGTAATCATTTCTTGCCGCGCCTCGGGAAAAACCTGTTCAAGAAGCAAGGCAAGCCTCGAAAACTCCTTATCGTCAATGGCAACAATAAGGACGCTGTTGTGTGGGTTCAGGAGTCGGCCTGCCACTTTCAACCGCCGCTCCATCATGGCAAGCCATTTTGAATGTCGGTACAGGTCATCTTTCTCGACGTAGTCGTTATTGTACTTCCAGTCGCTTGCACCCGAATTGTAGGGAGGGTCGATGTAGATAGCGTCGATCTTGCCGCGATGGGTGTATGTCAGCGCCTCGAGCACGTGGAAGTTTTCGCCGTTGATGACTGTATGGAAGGGCTTGTTGCCGCCTCGCGTCACGCGACCGGTGCTGACCAAGCCGGGGTAGATGAAGTCGCGGAACTCGGCCACCACGACCAGGTCGGCGACCGCCACTTCGGCCGTCTCGGGTGTCTCCACATCGATCAGTGTGATCTGCGCCATCCGTGCCTCGACGTCGGCGCTAAGCCGGGTCACCCGCCACAGCCGCTGGTCACCACGCTGCGTCGTGCCGCGCGGCGGCAAAACGCGCACCTTGTCGCCCCGTCGTACGGGCCGCCCGGGTAGTTCCACGCTTTCCGGCCGGTGCCGTTCGAAGTTCAGCCCGAAGGCCCGCCGCGACGCCAGCGCCTTGAATTCCCGCTCAAGCTCATCGCCCAGCGCACTGTCTCGGGCCTTGGCCCGCGCGATCAGGTCCGTCAGTCGCGACACGTTGTAGCCTCTTTGTTATCAATCCAACTAGCGCGTTAAACAGATCGCGTGCACCTGAATCATTCCGTTGGCGTTTATCAACAGTTCCGTCGGCGTCGTCATTTTTCACCTTTGAATAGCAATCGCAGATTGCAGTTCCCGAGTCAGCTTGGCCACTGGTTTTGATTTTGGATGGTGCCCTGCCGACTGAGGAGTCTTCAACTTCGATTGCCAATCCACGCGTCGCGCGGGCTGCCGTGCGGAGCGGCTATCAACTATGCTCGGGCTCTTGTCTGCCTCGTCCACTCTACCGGAAACACCCCCATGGCCTCCGCCAGCGTCGGCCCGGCGCTCGCGCGCCCATCCAGAATCGCCTCCACGGTCGCTGGCGCGAGCAGCGTCAGCCTGAGCACGCGTGAGACGTACGACGGGTTGATCCTCTCGGCCTTCGCGATCTCGCGGATTGTCGCGTACCGGCCGGTTTCCAACATCTTCTGCCATCGGAACGCCCGGGCGATGGCCTTCACGAGCGTGGTGTCGATGTGGGGCACCATGGCCGGTACCGGCACACCGTCCGGCGCCAGGACCAGCTTTCGGCCGCCCCGCTTGCGCACAGCAAAGGGCACCTTGATCGTCATGACCGGCTCAGCTCGCGGCATCAGGCAGCCCTCCGGAGGGTGCCTAGTTCCTGCACGACGTGGCCGAGCCCCTGCGTCCGGAGCTGGAGCTCGAGGCCGTCCGTCTTGAGGTCGATGCGCTTGACCAGCAGCTGGACGATGCGGGTCTGCTCGGCGGGGAACAGGTCCTCCCAGAGCGGATCGAGCCGCTCCAGAGCCGCCCGCACCAACCCTTCCGACAGTCCGTCGACTTGGGGCTCGGCAGCCCGCCATGTCGCCATCACGACTTCAGGGGACCGGAGCAGGGCCCGCAGCTGGTCGATGACCGCCGCCTCGATGGCAGCCGCCGAGACCCGTCGGATGGGCGACCCCTCTGCCTCGCCCTTCAAAGCGGCCTGGCAGACATAGTAGCGATAGAGCTTGC
This sequence comes from Reyranella sp., assembly GCF_965249915.1. GTDB lineage: Bacteria > Pseudomonadota > Alphaproteobacteria > Reyranellales > Reyranellaceae > Reyranella. The sequence goes on along the minus strand of NZ_OZ252257.1, from coordinate 3,899,959 downwards.
CGTGCTTGCGGGTGTGCGTCGGGCTCATGGCGCGGCCCGTTGGGCCGAACAGCAGCCCCTTGAGGAGCGCGGGAGTAGCGGCCCGAGCCCGGCAACCCCGGACCCGGGGGCTCTCCTGCAGGATCGACTGCACCTTGTCCCAGAGTGCCTGGCTGACGATCGCGGCGTGCTCGCCGGGGTAGGCCACGCCCTTGTGGACGGCCAGCCCGACATACACCTGGTTCCGGAGGATCCGGTACAGGGCTCCCTTGTCGATGATGCGCCCGCGGGCACTGCGGACGTCCTCGGCCCGAAGCTGGCGTGCCAGCAGCGTCGCCGAGCCGACCTTCAGGAACCGCTCGAAGATCCGCCGGATGAGCGCTGCCTCGGGCTCGTGGACGACCAGCTTGCGGTTCTCGACCCGGTAGCCCATGGGCACGAACCCGCCCATCCACATGCCCCGCCGGCGGGAGGCAGCGACCTTGTCGCGGATGCGCTCACCGATCACCTCGCGCTCGAACTGGGCGAAAGAGAGCAGCACGTTCAGGGTCAACCGGCCCATGCTGGTGGTCGTGTTGAAGGATTGGGTCACCGACACGAAGGTGACGCCGCACCGGTCAAACACCTCGACCAGCCGGGCGAAGTCCATCAAGGCGCGGCTCAGCCGGTCGATCTTGTAGACCACCACGACGTCGACCCGGCCGGCCTCGATGTCGGCCATCAGCCGCCTGAGAGCCGGTCGCTCCAGCGTGCCACCCGAAAAGCCGCCGTCATCATACTGATCCGCCAGTTCGACCCAGCCCTCCGACCGCTGGCTGGCGATGTAGGCGCTACAAGCCTCGCGCTGGGCGTCGAGGCTGTTGAACTCCATGTCGAGGCCTTCCTCGGTCGACTTCCGGGTGTAGACGGCGCAGCGGACCTTACGGACGACCGGCTTCTTCATGCTGCCCTCCGCCGGTTCTTGAGCCCGAAGAAGAGCAGCCCGTTCCAGCGGGTGCCGGTGATCGCCCGGGCGATGGCCGACAGCGACTTGTACGGCCGGCCCTGCCACTCGTAGCCGTCGGCCATCACCGTCACGGTGTGCTCGACCCCCTGGTACTCGCGCAGCAGCCGGGTGCCGGCGATGGGGATGTCGCTGCCTCGCACCCGGCGCACGGCGATGTTGCCACCATCCAGCTGCTCCCCCAGCTGTTCCAGCCGGCGCACCGTCTCAGGCTTCAGGCCGCCGTAGGCCAGCTCCTGGATCCGGTAGGCCAACCGGCTCTCCAGGAAGCGCCGGTTGTAGGGCGGGGGCGGAGTGTTGAAGAGCGCCGTCCACTGCTCCTTCAGCTTCGCGGTCGGCGTCGTCTTCAGGGCCGCAATGCGCGCCAATACCGTGTCGTGATCCTTCATGCCGTTCTCCGTTTGGGGGCGTCGGCATGACCGCTTCGGTCGGGCAGGAAGTCGACGGAACTGTCTCCGCGGTCGGCAGATAGTGCACTGGACTTCCGGGCATGAAGACGGACGAGGCCGGCGGCCAGGATCTGGCCGAGTTCGGCCAGACGTTCGGTGGGAGTGAGGCGGTCGGGGAATACAGGGCTGGGGCCGGTGTGGCTGTGGACCATGGCGACCTTTCGAGAGGGTGTGCGGTCGCCGAAGGCTACTCGGCCTCAGGAAAATCGATAGCAGAATCAATTGGTTAACGTGGTTCCGCGCAAACAAAGGAAGCCGCGCGAAGTTGTTCACAGGCGCCGCGTTTGACTTCGCGCCATGTCGGAACAAAACTAGAACATTATTGATCGAGTATTTCGACCACGGCTTCGGCCGTGGTTACCTCTTCGGGGGATCACGCATGCAATTGGCGGTACGTAAGGTCGACGCCGTTTCGGCCGACCCGGATGTTGGGCAGTCGCACCACCGGATTCTCAGCCTGTCCGTCACCGGGGGGTTCCTCGACGGCACGCGGCTGGAATTCAGCGACGGCCTCAACTGCATCATCGGCGGCCGCGGCACCGGCAAGACCACGGCGCTGGAGTTCATCCGCTACATCCTGGGCATGATGCCGGACGCCGCCGACGGCCGGCCGCGGTCGCGCGCGATCGAGGGCCACGTGCGCGGGAATCTCGGCAGCGGCACGATCCACCTCGAGGTCGAGACGCGGCACGGCACGCGATATCGGGCCGAGCGACCCTGGGGGGACGATGTCCAGGTACTCGACGCCGAGGGTGAGCCGATTCCTGTCACCCTGGACCGCGACCTGGTGTTCAAGGCCGACATCTACAGCCAGAACGAGATCGAGGAGATCGCGACCAACCCGCGCTTCCAGTTGTCGCTGATCGACAAGTTCGCCGAGGAAGCGATCCGCGAGGCCAGTGCCGACATCCAGAAGGCCAAGCGGCAGATCGAGCAGAGTGCGCTCGACCTACGCCATGTCGACCACCGGATCCGCGAGATCGAGGATGTCATTCCCGAGATTGAGGTCGTCGGCAAGCGGCTGCAGGAGATGCAGGTGGTCGAGGGCGAGGACGCCGACCTCATCAACACTGCCCATGCCCACAAAGCACTGCGGACGCGCGAGACGGAGATGATCGCCGACCTTCGCATTGCCGTAACTTCGGCCGGCGCAGGCTTCCGGCGCTTTATCGATAGCGTCGCCGAGAACTGCGTCCATGCGATCGGAGAGGGCGTTCGCGAGGGGCCCAACGAGGTACTGTTCGAGGAGCTGGAGACCGCGGCATCGGAGTTCGTGGAATCCTTCCGTGCCGCGCTCCCCGAGATCCAGTCGAGGTGCACCGCGCTCACGAGCCGGCTGGACGATGTTGCGGCCAGGCTCGCTGCCGACCATGCCCGCCAGGAGCAGCACTACCGCGACGTGATCGCCCGATCGGCCGAGGAGAAGCAACGAGCATCGGAGCGGGCCAAGCTGCAGCAGCGCCATTTGACGTTGACGAAGGCGCGGCACGAGATGGATGGCTTGGTCCGCAAGCGCAAGAAGCTGGAGACCACGCACCGGCAGATGAACGCGAAGTTGTCGGAGCTGCGCGACCGGCGGTTCCAGCTGCGCAAGCAGGTCGCGGAGTGTCTCTCTCGCTCGCTCGCCCCGACCATCAAGGTCGTCGTTACCCAGGCAGGAGACCGGTCGGACTACGAGGCCCTGCTCAAGGAGATGCTGAAGGGCTGCGGCCTGCAGTACAACCGCATCGCTGCTCGCATCGTGGAGAACCTCTCTCCGGAGGAACTGTCGCGCATCGTCCGCAAGGGCGACGCCGTGCGGCTGGCGGAGGACGGCAACATCGCTGCGGACCAAGCCGCCAGGATCGTCGGCCATCTCCAGGAGAGCGACCAGATCGGCAAGCTGGAGACGATCGACCTCGAGGACGAGCCGCTGATCTCCCTGAAGGACGGCGCCGACTACAAGAACTCGGCGGATCTGTCGACGGGCCAACGCTGCACCGTCGTGCTGCCGATTCTGCTGCTGGAGAGCGAGCGCCCGCTGCTGATCGATCAGCCGGAAGATAATCTCGACAATGCCTTCGTGTACGACACCATCGTGCGGAGCCTGCGCAACGCCAAGGGCGGTCGGCAGCTGATCTTCGTGACGCACAATCCCAACATCCCCGTTCTGGGTGAGGCTGACCGGGTGTTCGTGTTCGCATCGGATGGCCGCCAGGGCACCGTTACCCACAGGGGCACGGTGGAGGACGTGAAGGAGCAGATCGAACACCTGCTCGAGGGGGGCAAGGAAGCCTTCGTCCTGCGCATGCAGAAGTACGGGCACTGAGTGAGCCGTGACCGAGCTGGAGAAGGATGACCTGCTGGCCGACCTCGATGCCGAGGACTGGGCGCGGGTCCGCGAGGGTGTGGAGCAGGCCGGCAGCTGGCTGAGATTCGGCCAGGCCGGCGAGCAGTTGAAGACGGAGGTGGCCGGCCGCCTTCTGCGGTTGGCGTCCCATCCGAAGTGGGAGGTGCGCAAGGCGGTTGCGCATGCCGTGCTGTTCCTGCGGCACGAGTTGTTCCACGCCGTGATTGCTCGCATCGTCGAGGATGAGAACACGTGGGTGCGTGAGGCAGCCCGGAAGACGCTGCGCCGACGCGATGGCCTGGCCCGGGCGGACAGCCATAGCGACAACCGAGGCGAAGAGGTCCTGAGCCTGCTGTCCGCTGTGGAGACGCGATACGGTGCACGGGCTCATCGGGCCACGCTGAACATCGCCGACCGGCTGAACCACCGGTTCGTGCGCGAGGCGTACCACGAGATCGTGCGAATCATCTCGCCGGTGGATGCCTCCTTGCTGAACCTCGAGCGACAGCTCGCGGCGCTGCGTGTGCCGGACGAGACGCTTGCGCATGTCCGGCGTGCCCGGGAACGCGTCGTCCTGGTCACGGACTTCCTCGACAACTTGCGGGCATTCACCACGCACACCCCGGCCGAGTTCACTGTGGAGACGCTGCATCCCATCGTGACGGAAGCGGTCGATCTCGCGCTCAGCCACATGGAGGGGCCCGCTGTCGGTGTCCAAGTGCGCCAGACCGTGAGCCGCGCCTTGAAGATCGACGCCAACCGGTCGCGTCTCCTGCAGGCGCTCATCAATATCGTGGTCAACGCTGTCGAGTCCTGTGTCCACCTGGGCCGTCAGGCGATGCTGACCATCTCAGCCGCCGCCGAGGGCGAGACGCATGTGCGGATCACCATCGGCGACAACGGCTGTGGCATGAGCGAGGAGGCGCTCCGCGACTGCGTCCTTCTCTATAGCTCCGGCAAGCCAGGCGGCATGGGCTTCGGCCTGCCGCTCGCCAAGAAGATCATCGAGATCGACCACCACGGAACGCTGTCGATCGATAGCCACATGGGCGCAGGCACCGTCGTGACACTCGTGCTGCCCGTCGATCAGGCGATCTGCGAGGAACAGGCTTCGTGATGCCATACCATACCGCACTCATCGTCGAGGACGAGCCGGAGATGGCCGCCGAGATCGCCGATCTGCTGCGATCGTTCGGCCACGGTCACATTCATGTCGAGACGCTGGCCGACGCCCGGGCGTGCCTTGACCAGGGCGGCTTCTGCTACGTGCTGCTCGACCTGCAGATCAAGGCCGACAGCCAGTCGATCAAGCCCCGTGTCGAATCAGGCATGTCGTTGCTGCGCGAGATTCGTCAGCGCTTCCCGGTGCATGGCGCGGAGGGCACGCACCTGCTGCCGGTGATCGTCGTCAGCGGGCACGGCAAGGAGCCGTTCAACATCATCGGCGCGTACAGGCACGGCATCGACGAGTTCATCGTGAAGCCGCTCGGTACGCAGGGTCAGGACGTGATCGGCCTGATCGGGCAGACGTTGGAGAAGGCGGGCCGCGCCGACCACATGCAGTGCGAGGCGCGTACTCACGAGGCGGCAGGGCAACTCGTACGACAAGGGCCGCCGGGACGCTTCTGGCATTCACCGGACTACTCGCAGGTATCGTTGAACGGCGAGCCGTACCTTTTCACGGGCGAGATCCAGCGTTCGGCGATTCGTATCCTTCATGCGGCATCACGCTGTGGGGAACCCTGGGTGACCGGCAAGACCCTCCTGAAGCAGGCGGGATCGAGCGATCTCAGCATGCGCATGGCCAACCTGTTCCGTCGCCATCCTGCGTGGGGCACCATCGTCGTCTCGAACAGCCGTGGACAGTATCGCCTGAGAACAGAGTAGTTCTGCGTAAAGCCGTCCATCAGCCATCCGCTGCCCATCCATCAGTCATCCATCACCGATCCATCACCGCTCCCGCAGAGGAATATCGCGCGTTCGTTCATCTTCTCGGCAGGTCTTGAACTTGTGGAGAAGGAGAGGGGACATGCCGGTTCGGCATCTCACCCAGTTCGAATTGGCCGAACGCTGGCGGATCAGCCCACGCACTCTCGAGCGGTGGCGCTGGCTTCGTCTGGGGCCTCAATACATCAAGATCGGCGGGCGCGTCGTCTACCTGCTCGGCGACATTGAAGCCTATGAGGCGGCCAAGCGCACGGAGACTTCGCTGTGAGCGCGCTGACAAAGCGTTGTGCTCCGACCGCCAACGATTTTATCCCCCCGGTTCGAGGCCGTAACAGAGAGAAGCACGCGCATCAGTCGGCGGCGCCGGCACGCGAACTTCTCATCGACGCGATTCAGTTCTGCGCCTGGATCGCCCAGGCAAGCCCTGGCGACACTCTCGAATATCATCGCGGCTTTCTGGCTCTGGACGCCGGTCCCGACAGCCAGACTCCCAGGAGCGATGAGCGCCGCGAGCTGGCCCGTGTTGCGCGCACCGCCTGCAGGGCAGCCGAGAAGAGGCTGGTTCACCTGGTCCAGCGCCGCAACGGCCCCGACGACTACTCCTACCTCGCGATCACGCGACAGCGTACCGACAAGGTCACCGCATCGCTGTCGACGTTGCTGCTGCAGGAGGGCGCGTGATGAGCGTGCCAGCGGTCCCCACGATCATGAGCTACCCGCCGATCAGCACTCAGGGTCGCGAGCTGTTCCGGAAGGGAACAGCTCTGCACACGCAGCACGCTGCGCCGACCTCCCGTCCTTCCAACCCCTCTGTCGTTCCCATGGAGAAGCAGTAATGGCCATATCGCTTTCGTCCCTTAAATCCACGACGGTGTGGTCGCCGCCGCGGATCCTCGCCTACGGCGTCGCCGGCGTGGGCAAGACCACTTTCGCGACCGGCGCCGACAAGCCGGTCGTCGTGCCGACCGAGGACGGGCTCGGCAAGATCAATGTGCCGCACTTCCCGCTGGCCAAAAGCTTCGACACGGTGATGGAGGCCCTCGCGGCGCTCTACAGCGAGCCGCACGACTACAGGACCGTGGTGGTCGACAGCATCGACTGGCTGGAGCCACTGGTCTGGCAGCGCGCCTGCAAGGATAACGGCTGGCGCTCGATCGAGGACCCCGGCTACGGCAAGGGCTTTATCGCTGCCCTCGACCTGTGGCGTCAGTATCTCGATGGTCTGAACGCGCTGCGCGACGAGCGCGGCATGACGGTGATCCAGCTCGCCCATACCGACATCAAGCGCTTCGACAGTCCCGAGCACGAACCCTACGACCGCTACGTGATCAAGCTTCATGCCCGCGCCTCGGCGTTGCTGCAGGAGCATTCCGATGCGGTGCTGTTCGCCAACTACCGCATCAGCACGGTGAAGTCCGACGTCGGCTTCAACAAGAAGGTGACACGGGCGCTCGGCAGCGGCGAGCGCGTTCTCTACACCGCCGAGCGTCCCGCGTTCCTCGCCAAGAACCGATACGGCCTGCCCGACATGCTGCCCCTCGACTGGCAGGCCTTTGCCGCGGCGATGCCGCAACAGTAGCCCCGACAGAACAGGAGATCCCCATGGCGAGTTTTGGAACCACTTTCGACGCCACCGGCGTCGACCCCATGAAGCCGCTGGAGGTGCTGCCGCCCGGCAGGTACCCGGCACAGATCGTCGCCAGCGACATGCGCCTCACCAAGGACGGCATGGGCCAGTACCTCAACCTGGAGATCGACGTGCTGGACGGACCCTACAAGGGACGCAAGCTGTTCGACCGCCTGAACCTGGTGAACAGCAACACCCAGACCGTCGAGATCGCCCAGCGGGCGCTGTCGGCGATCTGCCATGCGACCGGGCGCCTCCAGGTGCAGGACAGCGAGGAGCTGCACCTGATCCCCTTCATGGCTGTCGTTCAGGTCCAGCCGCCGAAGAACGGCTACGGCGAGAGCAACAAGATCCGCTACCAGCCGCTAGAAGGGGCGACGCCTGCAGCGCAGCCCACGCCGGTCGCCCGTCCTGCCACCGCGGCCCCGGCCATGCCGGCGCCTCAGGCCACCCCGGCCGCCGGCGGCTTCAAGACCGCGCCCTGGAAGCGCTCCGCCTGAAGCCCGTGCCCATCGCCGGCGACGTCCTGCTCGATGCCGCCGGCGGCAATGCCCCCTTCGAACCCGGAAAGCCCGACATGACAGCACAGCCCTCTGCCGAGCCGCGCGCCCGTCTTGCCGAGATCGACGACGCGATGGCCTCCATCAAGACCCAGATCGCCTCGGCCGACCTGCTGCGCCAGGCGAGTGGCAAGCCCATCGACCCGCGCTGGTTCCACCGTGCCAAGACGGCGCTGCGCCATCTGCAGCGCGAGCGCGTTGGACTGGTCCAGCAGTCCCGGCCGCGACGCGAGTCGGTGAAGGACTGCCTGATCGCCATGCTGCGCGAGCGCCACGACGAGACGACCTGGTCGACGCTGCTGACCGAAGCCCGGCGGCGAGCCGGGGAGGCCGCGTGATGGCGCCCTTGCCCAGTCCACCGACGCTCACCCTGTCGGCGATCTACGCAGCCTACGAGGCCGAGCACCGCGACGGCTTCCGAGACCATCTCGGCGCCTCGCTGATCGGCAAGTCCTGCGAGCGGGCACTCTGGTACGACTTCCGCTGGGTGACCCTGGTGCAATTCCCGGGGCGCATCCTGCGCCTGTTCGAGACCGGCAACCTCGAGGAGACCCGCCTGGTACGCAACCTGCGCATGACAGGGGCCACGGTGCTGGAGGTCGATCCCGAGACTGGCCGTCAGTGGCGGGTCGAGGCCCATGGCGGCCACTTCGGGGGGGCGCTCGATGCCGTGGCGATCGGGCTGCGGGAAGCGCCCAAAACCTGGCACGTGGTCGAGTTCAAGACGCACTCGGCCAAGAGCTTCCGCGATCTCGGCGCCAAGGGAGTTGCCGTCTCCAAGCCGCAGCACTGGGCGCAGATGCAGGTCTACATGCATCTGACACAGCTGACGCGCGCCCTGTACCTGGCAGTCTGCAAGGATACCGACGCGCTGCATGTCGAGCGCGTGCATGCCGACCGTTCGGCAGCCGAGCGCCTGCTCGATAAGGCCCGGCGAGTGATCGAGGCGCAGCGGCCGCCCTCCCGCATCTCCGAGGACCCGACCTGGTGGGAGTGCCGGTTCTGCGATCACCGTGCCGTCTGCCACGAGGGCGCGGCGTCGGAATCGAACTGCCGGACCTGCCTGCACTCGACTGCCATCGAAGGAGGCTGGCACTGTGCGCGCTTCGACCGTGCACTCGAAAGCTCCGCGCAGCGCGCCGGCTGCGGCAAGCACCTGCTCATCCCCGACCTGGTGCCGGGCGAGGTGGCAGACGCCGGCGAAGACCATGTCGTCTATCGCATGCCAGATGGCACGCAATGGGTGAACGACGCCCGGGATGGTGTCTAATGCTGAGCCTTCGACCCTACCAGCAGGCTGCCATCCAGGCGATCTACGACTACTACGCCCGCCATTCCGGGCATTGTTGCGTGGTCATCCCGACGGCGGGCGGCAAGTCGATCGTGCTGGCCTCGTTCATCCAGGGCGTTCTGCAGCAGTGGCCCGACCAGCGCATCCTCGTGGTTACCCACGTGCGCGAACTGATCGCGCAGAACCATGCCGAGATGATGGGCCTGTGGCCGGAGGCGCCCGCCGGCATCTATTCGGCCGGGCTCGGCCGCCGCGACATCGGTGCCCGGGTCCTGTTCGCCGGTATCCAGTCGATTCATCGCCGGGCCTACGACGTGCAGCAATGCGACCTGGTGCTGATCGATGAAGCCCATCTCATCCCGCGTGCCTCCGACACCATGTACCGGCGCTTCCTCGACACGCTGTCGCGCATCAACCCGGCACTCAAGGTGATTGGCTTCACCGCCACGCCTTATCGGCTCGACAGCGGTCTTCTGCACGAGGGCGAGGGGCGGCTGTTCACCGACATTGCCTACGAAGTGTCGATCCGCGACCTGATCGACCATGGCTACCTCTGCCCGCTGATCAGCAAGGCGACCGATCTCACCCTCGACGTTGGTGGTGTCGGCAGTCGCGGTGGCGAGTTCATCCCGGGGCAGTTGCAGGCGGCCGTCGACCGAGAATCGATCACCAAGGCCGCGATCGACGAGATCCTGGCCTACGGCGAGGGCCGCCGCTCCTGGCTGGCGTTCTGCTCGGGCGTCGAGCACGCGACCCATGTCGCCGAGGCCCTGCGCGAGCGCGGCGTGAGCTGCGCCACGATCTTCGGCGACACGCCGTCGGCCGAGCGCGATCGCATCGTCGCAGCCTTCAAGAGGGGCGAGATCCGGGCACTGGTATCGATGGGCGTGCTGACGACCGGCTTCAACGCCCCCGCGGTTGACCTGATCGCCATGCTGCGTCCCACCAAGTCGGCCGGGCTCTACGTCCAGATGGCCGGCCGCGGCACCCGGCTCGCGCCGGGCAAGGACAACTGCCTGGTCCTCGACTTCGCCGGCAACGTGGCCCGGCATGGGCCGATCGATGCCGTCAAGCCGAAGCGGCCGGTGGAGGGTGAGGGGCCACCGCCGACCAAGATCTGCCCTGACTGCGACAGCATCCTGGCGGCCGCCGTGCGGCAGTGTCCCGACTGTGGCCACCAGTTCCCGCCGCCGGAGATCAAGGTCGCCGCGACGGCGAGCACGCTCGCCATCCTGTCGGCCGTACCGGCGGAATGGATGGAGGTGTCCGAGGTTTTCTACAGGCGCCACGAGAAGCCCGGTAAGCCGCCGTCCATGCGCGTGGACTACAGCTGCGGCCTCGTTCGCCACAGCGAGTGGATCTGCTTCGAGCACACCGGTTACGCCCGCCAGAAGGCCGTCGACTGGTGGCAGCGGCGCGGCTCCGCCCCGGTGCCGAGCACCGTCGCCGAGGCCCTGGACGCCACCGACATCCTAGCGATGCCCACCGCCATCTTCGTGCGTCCGAGCGGCCGCTTCACCGAGATCGTCAATCACAGGTTTGAGCCATGCCCCACCCCGGCCTCTGTACCGTCTGCCGCCGCGAGCCTCGTGGGTTCGGCTGGTTCGATGCCCGCTATCGCGTCAGCGACCCCCGGCGCGACACCAGTCGCCGGCACCTCTGCTCGATCCCCTGCCAGGACCTCTGCCATGGGAGGCGAGGCATGATCGACCCGACGCCGAACGAGCGTGCTGCGATCCTGCATGGCGGCGACATGGCCGGCGAGTATCTCGACAGCCTGGGCAAGACCGATCTCGCGCTGTTCAGCAGCGAAGAATGGCAGACGCTGATCGAGGTGATCGTCACCGGCTACTGCGACCACTTGCGGTCGCTTGCTGGCCAGGATCGCGGCCGGCTTGACGGCTTATCCGAGCAGGTGCCGTTTTGAGCGCGGCGTTCAGCTTCATGGCGCGGTTCGGCGCCCGCCTCGTGGCCAATGGCTATGCCATCCTCCCGATCCAGCCCGGGACCAAGAAGCCGGGCCGTTATCGTAGCGGCGAGTGGTGCGACTATCCCGCCTGGACTCGGCATGCCGCGCGCGCCACGACCGATCTCGAACTCCAGCTCTGGAGCGGCTGGCCGGACGCAGGCATCGGCATCGTGGGCGGCGCCGTGGCCGCGGTCGACATCGACATCGCCGACAATGCCGAGCTGGCACTCGATATAGAGCGGCTGGCTCGCGAGCGGCTGGGCGACACGCCAGCCCTGCGCATCGGCCGGGCGCCCAAGCGGCTGCTGGTCTATCGCACCGTGAAGCCGTTCAAGGGCATCAAGCGGCATCCGCTCGAAGTGCTCTGTCTTGGCCAGCAGTTCGTGGCCTACGCGGTGCATCCCGCTACCAACCGGCCTTACGAGTGGCCGGAAGAAAGTCTTGCCGACCTCGATATCGCCAGCCTGCCGGCGATCGACGAGGAACAGGCGCGGGCGTTCCTGGACGAAGCCGTCGCCCTGCTGCCGCAGGCGCTGCGTTCGGCCACGCTCGCCGAGCCCGCCAAGGCGCCGCGGCCGGCACATGCGCAGCAGGGGACACCGGAGGCGGTGCAGGCGGCACTCGCGTTCATTCCCAACGCCGACCTCGACTACGACAGCTGGGTGCGCATTGGCCTGGCCATCAAGGGCGCCATCGGCGATGGCGGCGCGTCGCTGTTCGCCGCCTGGTCCGCGCAGTCGGCCAAGGATGTGCCGGCCGCCACGGCGAAGGCCTGGGCCAGCTTCCGGCCCAACAGTATCGGCGCCGGCACGATCTACCATCTCGCCATGGAGCGTGGATGGAAACCGGATGCCGGGCTCGAGCTGGACGGTGCCGCGCTGCGCGATGCCGTGCATCCGGCGGCCGGTATGCTGGCCAAGATCAGCAACGCGTCTGCTCCGATTCAGGAACAGGACCAGTTCTCGCTCGTGATCCCGGACGGCCTCGTCGGCGACCTGACTCGGTACATGGTCGCGACCGCCCGCCGGCCGCAACCGCTCCTGTCTCTTGGGGCCAGCCTGTGCGCCGTCGGGGCCCTGATGGGCCGCAAGTACCGCACCGAGAGCAATCTGCGCAGCAACCTCTACATCGTGGGTGTTGCCGATTCGGGCTCGGGCAAGAACCACAGCCGCGAGGTCATCAACGATCTCTTCCTGGCCGCCGGGCTGGTCGACCATCTCGGCGGCAACAAGATCGCCTCCGGCGCCGGCCTGCTGACGGCCGTGCACCGGCAGCCGGCCATCCTGTTCCAGATCGACGAGTTCGGCATGTTCCTCTCGGCAGCGGCCGACCGGCGTCGCAGCCCTCAGCACATCACCGCCATCCTCGACAACATGACGGAGCTGTACACCGCGGCAGGCGGTGTCTTCCTCGGCGCCGAGTACGCCAATCGCGACGGCCACAACGAGCGACGTGACATCAACCAGCCCTGCTTGTGCGTCTACGGCACAACGACGCCCGTGCGGTTCTGGAGCGCCCTTGAGGGCTCCAATGTCATCGACGGGTCGCTCGCGCGGTTCATCATCCTGCCGACCGAGGACGACTATCCGGAAGAGAACCCGAGTTCGGGGATCCGTGTGCCGCCGGCCGGCCTGGTCGAAGGGCTTCGTCTCATCGCCGCCGGCGGCGGCCGGCAGATCGGGAACCTGGTGGGCCGGACGGCCGGACTGGAGACTGCGGTCGATCCCATGGTTGTGCCGATGCAGCCCGCCGCCCAGGACGCCTTCCGTGCTCTCGGGCAGGAGATCACCCGGGAACTGCGGGAGGCGCGCGGCACTCCTTTCACGGCCATCCTCGCCCGCATCGGCGAGAATGCCCAGAAGCTGGCGCTGATCCGCGCCGTCGGCATCGATCCTGTGGCGCCCGCGATCAGCGGTGATGATGCCGATTGGTCCATCGAGCTGGTCAGGCGCTACGCCTTGCGCACTGTCAGCGCCGTCGAGCGGCACGTCGCGGACAACGACACAGAGCGCAATCACAAGCGCATCCTCGAAATCATCCGCAGTGCAGGCAGCGACGGCCTGGGCAAGAGCCAGCTGATTCGCCGGACCCAGTTCATCGACAAGCGGCAGCGGGACGAGATCCTGGTGACGCTGGTCGAGGCGGGCCTTGTAACAATGGCTATGCGATCCACAGCGACGAAGCCGGGACTGTCCTATCGAGCGACACAGCAGGAGGTATGACCATGAACTTCTACAGAACCATCAAGCGGCATCGCCTGGCCAACCGCTGCTCCACAACAGAAAACTGGAATCCTTCCATCCTTCAATCATTCAAGGGGGGGCAAGGGGGCAGGGGGATGAGAGGGGCTCTAGTAGAGAGTCCTATATGGTTTATTACTATTTGAATTATTTAATTATATGAGCCTAACCCAGTGTCTGGGGGCCTCGGTCTTCATGGGCCCTCTTTGAAGCTTTCTTGAACTTGCACCGTCCGCTGCCGGGCCTGTCGCCCAGCGGGACCTTACTCAACCCGATCCCTCCTGGTTCGGGCGGGAGCCGCACCTTCGCCGGATGCCGCGCTCGCCCCGACCGCCCCGAACCTCGAGGAGGTCGTCATGTCCGTTGTTCAGGCGCAGTCGCGCCCTGCTACTCCTGTTATCGACAGCATCGCCAGCAAGCCACCATCGGCGCAAACGATCCTCGCGCTGGATCTCGGCACCACGACCGGCTGGGCCATGGCGCTGCCCGACGGCGGCATCGTGAGCGGCACTGTCTTGTTCCGCCCCAATCGCTTCGAAGGTGGCGGCATGCGGTACGTCCGCTTCACCGACTGGCTCGTCGGCATCGCGATGATGACCAACGGCCTGCATCGGGTGGTATTCGAGGAGGTGCGGCGCCATGCCGGTACCGATGCTGCCCACGCCTACGGCGGCTTTCTCGCCACTCTGACGGGGTGGTGTGAAGAGCACGAAGTCCCTTACCAGGGCGTCCCCGTCGGCACGATCAAGCGTCACATCACCGGCCGCGGCAACGCCGACAAGGCAGCCGTGATCGAAGCGGTTCGCGCCCGCGGCTACAGCCCGGCCGACGACAACGAGGCCGATGCCATCGCCATCCTTCTTTGGGCCATGGAGACCAGGGGAGGCATGCGATGAACGGCGATCGCGCGATCGGCCTCGAACGGCGCGACGGCCATGGCGTCGGCCGCGATCTCCGCGGCATGACGGCTGAGGAACTCACTGCACTGGGCCATGTCCGCATGAGCGCGCAGCAGGCCCTGAGGCTGCGCTGCATCGACTGCTCCGGCGCGTCGGCGGCGGAGGTGCGGCTGTGCATCCACGTGCAATGCCCGGCCTGGCCGCTCCGGATGGGCAGGAGCCCGTGGCGGGCGCCGCCCAGCGAGGCGCAGTTGGCACAGGTGAGGACCCTGGCTGCCAGAAGGGCCGTTGGCGCCGCCAATCAACCAAGCCGCCGTGGCTCCGACGCGACGGCGGGGGTGGCCGCTACCCCCGTACCTGCCGACGGCGATGTCGGCCAAACCCACGGCGGCGCTGGGCGCGGAGCGGAGGACCGGCCATGACCCCCGAAACCTTCCTCGACCAGGCCGCACATGTGCTGCGCGACCGCCGGGCAACCTACGGAGATCCGCGCCAGAGCATGGCAGCCATCGCGGCGCGCTGGTCGATCACCCTGGGCCATCCCGTGACGCCTGCCCAGGTCGTGCTGTGCATGCTGGACCTGAAACTTGCTCGGCTCGTTCACGATCCCCGGCACGTGGATTCCCTCCGCGATGTCGCCGGCTACGCCGCCGTGCTCTGCGAGGTGTCGCGATGAAGTGGGCACCGCGGGGTTACGGCGGCAATCGCCCGTCGCCCGAGTCCATCAAGCAGGAAGGATGGCGTGCCCAGGGCGTCCTGGTCATCGAGGTCGACGATCAGCGTCTGACCTGGCCGGAGCGCGAGCTAGTGCGGCAGCTCGGCGAGAGGCTCTACGGCGACAAGCAAAATCAGCGGGAGGGTCGCCATGAATGACTGGACGCCGGCGATGGTCGAGGAGCGCCTGATCGAGGCGGCTGCCGTCCTGCGACGCCTGCCGCGAGAGCGGGGGCAGGGCTACTTCAGCACGTGGCCCCAGACGTTCGTCGAGTTCAGCGACCTCGTGGGCCAGACGCCTGAGCCCATGCGGTTGCCGCCGCCCTCGGCAGCCGCCATCAGCCGCATGGACGCCGCCCTGCCATGGCTGCTGTGGTTGGCGCCGCTCGATGCGAAAATTGTATGGCGACGAGCCAGCGGCGAGCGCTGGAAGTCGATCTGCTGGTCGGTCGGGCTGGCCCGGGCCGCGGCGCACGAGCACTGGCTCTATGCGCTCTGCGTCATCGCGTGGCGGCTAAATGGCCGTGCCGCGCCGAAGGGAGTGGGGCGCCGGGAGCTGATTGGCCGCCTGCGGGCTGTGCAGGCATAGCCCCATGATCCGGCCGCGTGTTCTGGACGGACGACGAAGCCGGCGGCCACGCTATCGGCGTGACCGCCGGCCTGCGCCGAGGGTGGACGCTACTCGGCCACTCGATATACGCGACCCCGGCCATCGACCTTCTCGGAGTCGACCTTGAGGCCGAGCTTCTTCTTCAAGGCGCCGGACATGGCGCCGCGTATTGTGTGTGACTGCCACGTCAGCGCCTTCACCATCTCGTCGATGGTGGCACCCTCGGGCCGCTTCAGCATGGCGATCAGCTGAGACTGCTTGCTCTCGCCGCGTGGCGCCTTTGCTTCGGCGGCCGCAGGATTCAGTGCGGCGCGCTTGGTCTTGGTGGTGGTCGTCTTGCGGGTGGCCTTGGCCATGGTCTTTGCTCCTGGTAGCGAGCCGCGACGGTCGCGGCTCCTACTGACCGGAGCCCCGCCAGCCTGAGCCGGTCGGGGCTGGGGAGCGTGGTCGGCTACTACTCGGCGTACTCGCCTTCCCTGAAGGCGGCGTCGATGATGCGCTTCAGCTGTTCGGCGTAGTGGGCGAGGGTGCCGACGTGGCCCCAGTCGACTTCGTCCGGGGCCACGTTGAAGTGGTCGTCGCTGAGCGCCTTGAGGCGCGCGAGCATTGTGTCGATCTCGGCCTTCCTGGCGATGTAGGCGTCGAGGGCGGTGCGGCTCATATCGGTCTCCGTCGTTGGTGACCGCATAAGCGCTTCGATGACGCCACGAGCCAAGTGAACAAGCAGATCATCGCATTGCTATCTTCGGCGCATCACGATCACGGGATTACAAGCGCTGCAACCGCGCGTCGGCTTGGCGCCCTTCATGTCGAGCCGCCCAAAACGGGCCGTTTCTTGGAGGCATTAGCGGACGGGAAATATTCGCCGGTGCTCGACGGCGGCGGACGGCTCAGAAGTCCCGACAGGGGCGGCTTTCCCGGCCGTACGGCGCGTCCCGGCCCTCTCGGCGGTCGTTGCTGCCGCTCGCGACGAGGCCCCAAAACAGGCCGTTTCTTGGTGGCATTGGCGGACGGGAAATATTCGAGTGTGGTTTTGGGCCGGCGGAAAAATTCTCTGCGTGAGCCCCATGCCGGCAGCACGCCCCAAAAGCCCCAAGGATCAGAGGCCCCCTACCCCCTGACAGGCGATGGAATCACTATAGGGCACCTCGAAGAATGGGCCTGTCAGCGACCTGCTGTCCATGGCACCGGACGTTTTGTGGGTTCGGCGTGGCTTGGTGAGCGCCATCAGCGGCTTTTTGCCTCCTGACGCTCAGGTTGGTGCGTAGCGGACGGACTCATCCCGTCATGCGGCGGCAGCTCGTTCCAGGATCACCAGGCGGCGGATGTTGTAGGCGAGATTCTGAAGCCCGATCTTGACCTTCGCACGCACGATGCCGATCGTGCGGACGAGTCGTCCACCTGGCGCGTTCTCCTGGGCGCCGAACACGTGCTCGATGCGCGCCCGCACCTTGCTCTTCCTGGTGTTTGCCTTTGTCTCCGCATCGCTCAGCGGATGATTGCGGTGTCCGCGCTTGTGGATACGGCTCCTGAAGCCCCGCGCCTTGAGCTTCCGCTCCGTCTCGGCCGAGCGATAGGCACTGTCGGCGTACACCTCGCTCGACGTGTTGCCCTTGTTCAGAAGATCGTCAATCGCCTGGCTATCGTGGACACTCGCGTCGGTAACCCCGTATTCGCGGATCAGCTTGTACCGGGCATCGGCGTTCACATGGTTCTTGTAGCCGAAGAAGCTACGCCCATGCTTCTTGGTCCAACGCGCGTCCTTGTCCTTCTGCCGATTCTTTGCAGGCCTTTTCTTCCAGTCCCTGGGCGTCGTGCCGGCCTTGACCTGATCGTTCTCGTCCCGGCTGTTGCTCTGCCGGGGCACAGGAACGATCGTGGCATCGACCATCTGGCCACCGCGCGCGATGTAGCCCTTGGCTTCGAGATGCTGGCCAAAACGCTCGAACAGCTTGTCGATCAGACCAGCCTTGGCGAGCTTCTCGCGGAACAGCCACAGCGTCGTGCCATCCGGAATGCTGGCCTCGATGCCAAGCCCGAGAAAGCGCGTGAACGACAGACGGTCGCGCACCTGGTACTCGATCTGCTCATCCGACAAATTATACAGCGACTGCAAGATCAACATTCGGAACAGAACGAGCGCGTCGATTGGCTTGCGGCCAGCGCTGCTCTTTCTGGCCTCGTCGGCGGTCAACACCACAGCCTCGATGTCGCCTCGGAACGTCTCCCATGGCACCAGTGCAGAGATACCAACCAAAGGATCGCCCTTCGCAGACAGCGCAGAAAGCCGTTTGTCCGCATCGAAGAAGCCGAACTGCGCCATCATCGCCCTCGCCGAACCATCTCGTCAGCTACGAGACTCACACACGTCAGTCAGTGGCGCTATTATTCGAGGTGCCCTATAGTATAAAGGCCTTGGCCACCGCAATCAAAGCTATGTCGGAAAGTGCGGCGTTCCCCGTTAGCATAGACAAGCTAGCCAAAAAGCATTTGCTGTCTCAGCGGGTCGCGCCTCGGCCCGTTGCAGAACCGTCCCCGTTGGGGCCGTCGAAGGAGCGGGAGACGTCGGTGCTCTCGAGTTAGTCGTGGTCCGATGAATTGAGGTCGTTCAGAGCGGCATTCAGCGTTGTTGCCTACTGGGTCGGCTCATCGAGTGGGTCGATGCAGAAGAACGCAGCGATGGAGCGGGCGCTGACGGGGAAATAAGCAATGAGTGGCCAAGGTGTTGCCGGCGCAGGACGGTCAACTGATGCCGCAGGGCGACGAGTTCGAGCTCCAGTGTGAGGCGACGAACCCGGAGCAAGAGCAGGGAACCGAGGGCGGACAGAAGCCGTGAGCATGCCGATGGCGGTATGACTGTGGTAAACGCTGCACTTCCTTGGCTTTTGGAGTTTTGAGTGCGCACAGCTAGCGCGTCAGCGCATGTGTTCCCAGAGATCGCGCTCTTCTTCGTGGCGGCCATGCTCGACTCCCTTGAAGTCGCCGCGCGACACGACGCCCAGGATCCTTCCGTCCTTCACCAGCGGCACGTGCCGGAAGCCGCCGTCCCACATCAGACGCAGCGCGCCGATGGCGGTGCGGTCGGGCGACATGGTGATGGGATTGGCCGTCATGACGGCGCGCAGTGGGGTCGTCGCCGCCTCGAGACCCTCGGCCAGGACGCGGCATACCGCATCGCGCCCGGTGAAGATGCCCGCCAGCCGGCCATCTTCCTTGGTCACCAAGACCGATCCTGCCCCAGTTTCCCGCATCTGCTGGCTGGCTTCCTTGACGGTCGCCGTCTCGCCCATCTTGAGCGGGCGCTGGTCCAGAACGATGTCGCCAAGCTTTCGCATCTGACCTCCTGATGCCGGCGGGGAACCGGACACGTTTACGGATGCGTGACAATGGCATGACAACGGCGTCATGCGTTTGACCAAGGTCAATGCTACCCCGCCTCGGAGACCCCATAGGAGGGAGTGAAATCCCCCTCACTGGCGGGACCCCTGCGACAATAGGAAATGTATTGGCGAATGCATCGATTATGAGACACCGGCTCGCTTGTGGCCCTGCAAGCGGATCGACCTGATGTCACTGTGCGCGGGGCCCCCCTCCAGCGCCAATCTTCCAGCGAACTCCTCGGATCTGGAGGACCATAGGTTGATAAAGAACTGCATCGGAAGATGCGGAATCGGAGTGGGATCCCAACTCGTCCGCTCGTGAATTAGCTTGTCGTCCACGAACCACTTGATTCCTGTAGGCTCCCACTCGATCGCGTAGCGGTGGAAATCCTCGGAAGCATCAAAGCCGAGGTCAATCTGAACCGGAGTGCCCCGATATCCGTAGTTGAGCTCCGCACCGTCATCACCCGGGTTGTAGTAGACGTTGATTAGGCGCGCGCCTCTGACGGCTCCTCGACCGACTTCAGGAAGCGCAGCAGCAGGTTTCCGACCAGATCGGGCGCCTCGACAAGAACGGAGTGCCTGAGGCGTGGGAGGATGACGAGTTCCGACTGCGGGAGGGCCGCCGCGATCTTCTCGTTGAGCGCGGGGCTGCAGCCGGGGTCGAATTCTCCGGTCGTCACCAGCGTCGGCGCAGCAATCTCGCCCAGCCACGGACCGGTCTCGGTCGTGGCAAAGACACGATAGGTCTCAAGGTAGACCCTCGGGTCGGCGTTCAGCATCTGCTGCTTGCGCTGCTCGACGAAATCGGGACGTTCCTGCCTGAACTCGTCGGTGAACCATCGGCTGAGCATGGTATCGAGGATGCCCGGCATGCCTTCCGCCTCGATCTTCTTGACGAAGTTCGCGCTGTTGGCCCTCGCCTCGGGACTACGGAAAGCTGCGGTGCAGATCAGGCCGAGTGACCTGATCCGTTCCGGATGGAGCCGTGCATAGGCCGGTACGATCATCCCGCCCAGGGAATGACCGATGAAGTGCGCCCGTTCGATGCGGAGCTGGGCGCGCAGCGCTTCGAGGTCCGCGACGAACTCGTCAAGACCGAAGGGCGAGGTGGCACCCTCGGATCCCCCGTGTCCCCTGAGGTCGTAGGAGATGCACTGGAAGTGGGGCGCAAGCTTCGCGACGACACCCTCCCAGACCTGGCGCCGCGCGCCGACGCCGTGCGTCAGGAACACCGCGGGCCCGGTTCCCACGATCGAGTATTCGGAGCGAATCGGCTGAGCCATGACGAAATCCTTCTCGAATGAACGGCGAGCGTCTGCGCGCGGGCGTCAGCTCATCCCGACGAAGATGTCCGTGCCCTCGACCTTGACGGGGAAGGTCTTGAGCGGCTCCTCGGGTGGACCCTCGACAACGGCGCCGGTGCGGATGTCGAAGAAGGCCTGGTGAAGCGGGCACTCCACGCATCCCTTGTCGACATAACCCTCGGAGAGGAAGGCGAACTGGTGCGTGCAGATGTTGGCGGTGGCGAAGTAGCCGTCTTCGAGGCGGAAGAGGGCGATCTCGACGCCGTCCACCTCGACGCCGATCACGTCCTTGTCGGCCAGCGCGCTCGTCTCGGCCGCCTTGTGCCAGGTCGTCATCCGTACCTCAATGCAGTTGATGTACCCATAATCCGTATCGATGGAGTCGATATGAAGACAGGAGGATAGACCACCGCGCTCGGGGGGGCGTCAATCGTGTTCCGGCAGCGCCATCGACGCACTCGATATTGATATAGATCGTATCGATTTGAGTGGAGGAAGTTGCAACGTCATGCTCGGCGACGACCAAGGAAGGGCCGGGCAATGGACAAGACAGGCAAGACAGGCGGCGGCAACGAGGGTGCTTACGCCAGGACGTTCCTGCCGGTGACGCAGGCGAACCATCCGACGGGAGAGATGTATCACGATCCCGCCGTGCTCGAGCGCGAGAAGCAGGTGATCTTCGGCGAGGACTGGCTCTGCATCGGTCGCGCCGAGGAGATCGCCAATCCGGGCGACTACAAGACGTTCCGCATCGTCGAACAGCCGGTCCTGCTGTGCCGGACCTCCGAGGGTCGGATCGCCGCCTATTCCAACACCTGCGTCCATCGCGGCGTCGAGGTGGCCAGCGGCGCGGGCAACACCAAGGAATTCACCTGCCCGTATCACGGCTGGCTCTACAATCTCGAGGGCGAGTTGATCGGCGCGCCCTACATGCGCGACTCCGAGGGATTCGACCGCAAGAACTGCAAGCTGCCCGAGCTGCCCTGCGAGACGTTCCAGGGCTGGGTGTTCGTCTCGTTGAACAAGACACCCGAGAAATTCGAGACTTTCGTCGCCGAGTTCGCCGAGAAGTTCGGCTATCTCGACATGGAGCCGATGCGGCTCGGCATCCAGCGCGACATTCCGCTCAGCTGCAACTGGAAGCTGATGGTCGAGAACTTCATCGACTTCTACCATATCGGCGTGCTGCACAAGGACACGATCGGCCGCTTCATGAAGACGACCGACGTGCCCTACGAGACACGCAAGCGCGGCCAGGTCTTCATCAACGAGTACGACGCGGGCTCCCACACCAAGTCCGGCGAGGTCTTCGTCGAGCCGATCCCGGCGCTGAGGAACAAGCCGCCGCGCTTCTCGCAGGCCGGCGTCATCACGCCCAACGTCAACTTCTTCGTGCGGCCTGATTACGTGATGCTCTATTCGTCGTGGCCGGTCGACGTGAACACGATGATCATGAAGCAGTTCATCGTCTTCCCGCGGCATGTCGTCGAGGCGCCGAACTTCCCCGAGGTGAAGCGCCAGTTCCTCGAGATGAGCGACAAGATCCTGGGCGAGGACGTCGCCATGGTCGAATCGCTGCAGAACGCCTCGCGGGCCAAGCACTTCGTTCCCGGCCGCATGAGCCGGCTCGAGAAGGGCGTGCAGCACTTCATCCTGCACAATCTCGGTCGCATCTACGGCGAACCGCAGATGGCCGCCGCGGCTGAGTAGATCGCCGCCCGATGTTCTATGAATGCGCCCGCAACGATCACGGTTTGCCTCACAATCCTCTGAAGCAGTGCGTCGTGCCTCGACCCATCGGCTGGGTGTCGACGATCGACGGCAGGGGCCGGGTCAACCTGGCGCCGTTCAGCTTCTTCAACCTGGTGAGCGAGCACCCGCCGCTGGTCATCTACTGCCCGGTCGGTGCCCATGCCGAAGGCGGCGAGAAGGACTCGCTGCGCGCGGTGCGTGATGTCGGTGAGTTCGTGATCAATGTCGCGACCTACAGCCTGCGCGAGGCGCTGAACGTGTCCTCGGCGCCCGCCGGCCGGGATGTCGACGAGTTCGAACTGGCGGGGTTGAGCAAGGAGCCGTCGCAGCTCGTGCGGCCGCCAAGGGTCAAGGAATCGCCGCTCCATCTGGAATGTCGGCTGGTGAAGGTGATCTCGATGCCCGGCTCGTTCGGCGGCGTCGACAACTGCATGGTGCTGGGCGAGGTGCTGGGCGTCCACATCCGCGACGATCTCCTGCAGGACGGGCTGCTGAAGATCGACCGGCTCGAGCCGATCGCGCGGCTCGGCTACCAGGAATACGCCGTCGTACGCGAGACATTCACTATGCCCCGGCCCACGCGCGTCACCGTCGAGGGCGCCTGAGCCTCGCAGGATAAGGAAAGCGCCCATGTTCACGTCGAAGCGGCTGCTGCGTGCAGCCGACAATCTGGTCAGCAAGCACTTCGCCGTGGGCAACGGCGAGACCGTTCTCATCACGGCCGACACGGCGAC
Source organism: Reyranella sp. (assembly GCF_965249915.1). Taxonomy (GTDB): domain Bacteria; phylum Pseudomonadota; class Alphaproteobacteria; order Reyranellales; family Reyranellaceae; genus Reyranella. The sequence goes on along the minus strand of NZ_OZ252257.1, from coordinate 3,877,169 downwards.
CGAGAGCAAGCTGATCCAGGCGGTCGCCGACACGGTGATCCAGGCGGGCGGCAAGCCGCTCATCGCGGTGGCGCCGCAGCTTCCCTTCCAGGGCGGGCTCGCCGATCCTTACGTTTCCGACGCGCTGAAGGCCGCGGCCATCGCCTGCGACGTCTGGTTCGACTTCTGCTTTCCCTATCATGCCGGGTCGGGGGCGCATTCGGCCGCCATGGACGCCAACCGCTGCCGCTATGCGCTGCTGGCGCTCGCGGAGGCCGACAGTTTCGAGCGGCTCTACGGCTGCGTCGACTTTGCTGCGATGATGGATTTCAACGTGGCGCTCGCGGAGTTCTTCGCGGAGGCGGCGGGCCAGCAGGTGCGCTTCACCTGCCCACGAGGCACGGACGTGACGCTGACGCTCGACAAGCTGAAGATGATTCGCCAGCGCGTCTGCCAGAGCCCGGGCATGAACACCGTGCCGGGCACGCAGAGCTTCTATCCGGTGATGGACAGTGTGAAGGGCAGGATCATCATCCAGGCGCTGTTCGACGAGTATTACCGGAAATTGCGTGCCCCGATCACCATCGAGGTCGACGGCAAGATCAAGGGCTTCACCGGCGGCGGCACCGAGGACCGGCCGAGCTTCGGGCGCGCCCTGCGCCGGGCCGGCGGGAAGGGCGACTTCGGCTACTTCGTCCATTTCACCCTGGGCTTCCATCCCGGCACCATGCTCACCGAGCGGCAGTTCATCGAAGACATCCGCATTCCGGGTTCCAATGCGATCGGCATGGGCCTGCCCTGGTGGGAGCCGGGCGGCGGTGAGAACCACCCCGACGGCATCGTCTTCGACCAGTCGCTGTGGGTGGGCGACGTCCAGCTCGTGAATGACGGCGACTTCGTGGGCCCCGGCCGGCTCGCGAAGCTCCACGAAGCCATGTCGCGGCGGCTGGACTAGGCCGCTTCGTGGCGTACCGGATCCAGGAGGGCCGGCTCGGCGCGGCCTTCGACTGCGCGGCCGACGATGCGCTGTTGCGAGCCGGACTGCGGGCGGGCCTGCCGCTTGCCTACGAATGCAACGCCGGCGGCTGCGGCACCTGCAAGTTCGAACTGCTCGATGGCGAGATCGTCGAGGCCTGGCCCGCCGCGCCCGGCCTGTCGGAGCGCGACCGAGGCCGCCGTCGCTTTCTCGCCTGCCAGTCGCGGCCGGCCTCCGATTGCCGCATCCGGATGATCGGCCGTGGCGAAGCCGCCGAGGCGCCGCTGCCGGTTCGGGTCGGTGCCACGCTGGAAAGCGTGCTCGATCTCACCCACGACATGCGCGAGTTCCGCTTCGCCACCGACCGGCCGGCCGCCTTCCTTCCCGGTCAGTATGCCCTGCTGTCGCTGCCGGGCCTCCCGTCGATGCGCGCCTATTCGATGTCGAACATCGCCAATGACGCGGGCGAATGGCATTTCATCATCCGGCGCGTTCGCGGCGGCGCCGCGACGTCCCTGCTGTTCGATCTGCGTCCGGGCGCGCCTGTCACGCTAGACGGACCGTATGGCCGCGCCTACCTGCGAACCGGCGCGTCCCGCAATGTCGTGTGCATCGCGGGCGGCTCCGGCCTGTCGCCCATGATCGGCATTGCCCGCGGCCTCGACCGGCTGGGCGGCGAGCCCCTGGGCAGCGTCGACTTCTTCTATGGCGGCCGCTCGGCCGACGATATCTGCGGCGAGGCGCTGTTGCGGAACCTGCCGCGGCTGGGCGAAAGTCTGCGCTTCCACCCGATCGTTTCGAACGAAGATTCGCGATGGACTGGCCGCATCGGCATGGTGCACGAGCTGGTGGCCGACCTGCCGAAGGAGGCCTTCGCCGAGGCCGATTTCTATCTGGCAGGGCCACCGCCGATGGCGGAGGCGGTGGTGTCGCTGCTGTCGCGGGGCCGCGCCGTGCCGGCGGACCGCATCCACTACGACCGGTTCTTCTGACCCCGGCGCACCGCCGGCGGGGCGGCAAATGACAGGCCGAGCGCCTGCGGATAGGTCCGCTCCTTGAGAGGGCTGGCCTCCACCAGTTCCTTCACGACATCGATCAGCGACTGCTCGACCCGGCTCGGCTGGACGCGCGGATTGGTGATCATGAAGACATCGACGGGCATCATCGGCTTGTAGGGCGGCAACCGCCACAGCAGGCCGTCCTTCTCGTCCCGTGCCGCGATATGAATGGGAATGGCCCCGATGCCGATGCCGGCGATGATCATGCGCCGGACCTCTTCCATGTGATTGGACACCGCGACGGCCGGTTCGGCGAGCTGCAGCTCGCCGTGCGCATCGGCGATCGTCTGCAGCGTGTAGGAAATCGTTGTCGGCCGATAATAGCTCACCGAGGCCTCGTTGCGCAGTTCGGCGGGCGTCACGTCGTGACGCCCGAACAGCCGGTGCGTCGGGCCGCAATAGAAGGCGCAGTGCTCCCGGAAGAGATGAAGGCACTCGAACTGGTCGGGCGTCTGGTAGAGCGGCGTGATGGCGAAGTGGATGGTGCTCGCGGCCATCGCTTTCATGATCTCGGGACTCGACATCACGGTCGTGAGGAAGGTGGCCTTGGGATGCCGGCGGTGGAATTCGGCGAACGCCTGGTTGAGCAGGGGGCTGGTCATGTGGCTGGCCATCGCGAGGTGCACGGTGCCGGTGAGCTCGCCGCTCAGGTCGGCGATGAGCAGGGAGATGCGGTCGATGCCGTTGGCGATCTCGCGCGCCTCCCGGTAGAGCACCTCGCCCGCCGGCGTGAGGGCGAAGTTGGTGGGACCGCGCGTGGCCAGCTTGCAGTCGAGCCGCTCCTCCAGCTTCTTCAGGGCCGCGCTCACCGCCGGCTGGCCGCGGCCCAGCACGTTGGCTGCGCGCGACAGGCTCTGCTGCTCGGCGACCACGACGAACATGTGCAGCAGGTTCCAGTTGATCTTCTTGGCCAGCCCTTCGAAGGCGGGGACTTGGTGCGCGGGTTGCTTGGCCATTCCGGGCTCCATAATGCGAATAAAGCTTAATATCAAAAATATTGCTTTCGTCATTGAAAATATCAATTTGCGTCATGCAGCCCGTCCGTACGCTAATCCTGAAAGTTCAAGGGGCATGCAATGGCGATCCGCAGAAAAGACGATGTCTGAGCGCGTGGCGGTGGAGCAGAAACTTCCGCCTGACCTGCTGGGGCGCCTCATGGGCCTCGGCCGCAGGATCTTCCTGGCGGGTGGCATCCTGCCGATCGTGCTCATCGTCGCCATCGTGGGCTTCGCGCTCGCCGAGCCTCGGTTCCTCACCTACAACAATCTCTTCAACGTCGCCCGCGCTTCGAGCTTCCTGGTCGTCGTCAGTATCGGACAGATGCTGACCCTGCTGGTGCGCGGCATCGACATGTCGATCGGTTCGACCGAGGCGCTGGTCAGCGTCTGCGTCGCCCTGGTGATGGCCACTGTGCTGGCCGGCGATCCGGGCGCCACGTGGTGGGCGATCGCCGCCGGCATTGGCGCGGGCATGGCGATCGGGGCGGTGGTCGGCGCGATCAATGGGATCGGCATCGCCGTCTTCAACGTCAACCCGTTCATCATGACCGTGGGCATGTTGTCGATCCTGTCGGGCGTCGCGCTGACGGTGAGCGGCGGCATGCCGATGTACGGCATGCCCAAGCAGTTCGGCGAGGTCTTTGCCTACGCCGCACCCCTGGGCATTCCCGCGCCCGTATGGGTCGCCGGCGGCGTCTTCCTGATCATGTACTACATCCTCAACTGGACGCCGTTCGGCCGTCGCATCTACGCGCTCGGCGGCAACATCGTGGCGAGCCGGCTCGCGGGCATCAGCACGCGGCTGCACATGGTGATGGCCTACGTCATGTGCTCGATCATCGTGGCGGTCGGCGGTCTTCTCCTGACGGCGCGGGTCGGCACCGGTGAGGCGACGCTCGCCAGCACGCATGTTCTGGAGTCGATCACCGCCGTGGTGATCGCGGGCGTGTCCTTCTTCGGCGGGATCGGGCGGGTCGGCAACGTGGTGCTGGGCGCCTTCTTCGTCACCCTCGTCACCAACGGCATGAACCTCCTGCGGGTGCCGAGCTACCAGCAGCTCATCGTGCTGGGCGTGATGCTCATCCTCGCGGTGGTGGTCGACCAGGTGCGGATCAAGATGATGCAGCAGGTTCGGGCCGAATAGCATGGAACAGGTCCTCGCACCCCCGCGCCCCGCGGCCGGCACCACCTCGCTTCTCAGGGCCTCGGGCATCATCAAGTCGTTCGGCGGCAACCGCGCCCTGAACGGCGTCTCGATCGACGTGCGCGAGAACGAGATCATGGCGCTGGTCGGCGACAACGGCGCCGGCAAGTCGACCCTGGTGAAGATCCTGTCGGGCGCCGAGACGCCCGACGAAGGCGCCATTCACGTGAGCGGCCGGCTCGCGGACATCAAGAATCCGCACGACGCACACGGCCTCGGCATCGCCACGCTGCACCAGAACCTGGGACTGGTCGACTGCTTCGACGTCCCGCAGAACGTGTTCCTCGGTAGAGAACTGTCGACGAAGATCCTGGGTGTGCTGCCGCTGCTGCGGCGCGCCGAGATGGTGGAGCGCACCAAGGCGCTGCTGCGCGAACTCGACATCCGCATGCCGTATCTCGACCGTCCGGTCAGCACCATGTCCGGTGGCCAGCGCCAGGCCGTCGCCATTAGCCGGCTTCTGCTCGGCGACATCAAGTTGGTCATCATGGACGAGCCGATGGCGGCACTGGGCGTTCACGAGGGGCAGAAGGTGCTCGATCTCATCCAGCGCCTGTCCCGGCGCGGCATCTCGTTCCTGATCGTCAGCCACAACATGGAGCATGTCATGAGCATCTCCAATCGCGTGGCCGTGCTGAAGAATGGAAATCTCGTCGGTGTGGTGCCGACGGAGGGGGCGACCCGCCAGGACATCACGTCGATGATCATCCATGGCCGGGTCTAGGGAGCCATTATCCCGTCGAGAATCCGCCGGGGTATAGCAGTGGGAGCTGTGTCATGAGGAAGACTTCTGGAATTGCACTTTCGGTAATGCTGGCGATGCAGGCGGGCGCGGCCTTCGCGGCCGACGACTGGACCGCCAACCTGATGGTCGACGAGAAGAACCCGACGGCCGTCTACAAGCCGCTGCCGGCCGGCTCGCTCAGCAAGCCGTGGCGCATCTGCGTCGCCTTCCCGCACATGAAGGACGCCTACTACGTCGCCAAAGACTACGGCATCCTGATGGAGGCCAGGCGGCAGAACATCTCGGCGACCGTGATGGCGGCCAACGGCTACGACGACGTCGCGGGCCAGATCCAGCAGATCGAGGATTGCGTCGCCGCCGGCGGCAATGCGGTGCTGGTCAACGCGGTCTCGAAGTCGGGCCTGAACGGCATGATCGAGGAACTTGCTCGCAAGGGTGTGCCGGTGCTCGATCTCGGCAACGGCGTGACGAGCGACAAGATCGCGGCCGCCGCGCTCGCCCAGTATTATTACGCGGGCGCCACGGCCGGTAAGTATCTGGCGCAGACCTATCCGGCCGGCTCGGGCAAGAAGAAGCTGGTCTGGCTCGCGGGCCCGGCCGGCTCGCAGTGGGTCGAGGACGCCGTGAAGGGCATGAAGGACGCCATCGCCGGCTCCGATGTGGAACTGGTGAAGGTCATCTACGGCGACACCGGTAAGGCCACCCAGATGAAGCTGCTGGAAGATGCGCTGCAGACCTATCCCGATCTGACGATCATCGGCGGCGTGGCGCCGGCGATCGAGGGCGCGATGGAGATCGTCAAGGAGCGGGGCATCAAGGACAAGAAGCTGATAGCCTTCTACTCGACGCCGCCGATCGAGCAGGCCGTGCGCGACGGCATCGTCATGGCGACGGTCAACGACAACAACCTGCTCGGCTCGCGGATCAGCGTCGACCAGGCGCTGCGCATCCTCGAAGGCAAACTCGAGGTCAAGGTCGCGAGCCGCCAGTTCAGCATCATCGACGGCAAGAACGTGAACACCTACGACCGTACGACCCTGCTGGCGCCGAACGACTTCAAGCCGGTGTTCAAGATCGACGCGGTCAAGAAGTAACAACCCAGGCGCCGGGATTGAAACCCCGACAGGCCCGTCATCCGCTATCGGTGACGGCCTGTCGGTCGCGTTTCGGATCGGCTGCGCGCTTTACTTGCGCGTTGCGAAGCCCAATTCGTTCCCGCTGGGGGCGGTATTGTTGAGGGGGATGCGAGGTAGCTTCAGCAAGGGAGGGTCGCGGCGGTGGGCGACGCCACCCGTGACGTGCCGGTGCAGGCGAGTGCGGCCGCGCCTGCTCCCGGCACGTCGTTGCAGTATGCGCGCTCACCAAGAGTGAGGTGCATCCGGCTGGCATATGATTTCCAGCCTGGCGGACTCAGGACGGGTTCGCCGCCTTCTCCGCCACCACACTCGATCCGCCCCACGGTGCGGCGTCTCCTGTGGTCCCCGCGCTTGTTGGGTCCGGGTCCCCGCGGACAGCTTGCTGTCCGGATCAGGCGGCCGTCGCCTGCTATTCCCTGATTTGCAGAAGCTCGGCGAGGATGTCCTTGTGATGCTGCTCCAGGTAACGTGCGACGCGAACGTTGCCGACCAATCGCCCGACGTAACCTTTGGCAAGCACGAGATCGAGATGATCGGGCCCGTAGGACTCCTCAATCAGTCTGAATTCCCTGTCGAGATTTGCCGATTCACGCTGCATCAGCACGAGCTGCTCGTCTGTGACACCGCGCGGCTTGGTACGGCGCCGTCCCGGCGCCAGTTGCGCGTCCGGTGTGCCCGCCAATAGAGTTCTGGCGTAGCTGATTGAGAACTTGTTCATCGCGATCATCAGCTCGGCCGCCTCGACCTGACGCTCAGGGCCCATTTTCTTCAGCGTGTCGAACGTATTGATCGAGATGTGCCTGTCTTCGAGCAGCGATGCGGCGTCCGGGCATATGCCATCCAGCAGCCGGCGCTTACGACGAATGTGGTCGAGCTTCACGTTAAGGGCCGCCGCCAACCGGTCTTCCGAGACGCCCCGCTCGATCGCCCGCAGAATCATCCGGTGTTCTTGTATGATCGCAAGTCGATTGATTCGATTGTTGTAGGTGTATGCTTCATCATCAGTCGCGACCAGGCAGACGGCATCGGTTTCGCCCAGCTCCTTGAGTACTTCGAGCCTGAGATGGCCGTCGAGGACGAGGTATTTGCCTTTGGCCTTGCGGTCGGGGGCAATTACCAATGGTTCGACCATCCCGATTTCCCGGACCGACGCCACGATCTGTGAGTATTTGCGCGTCTTCCGTACGGCATCAGTGACGGGCCGAAGAGCGTTGAGGTCCGCGACCGGTACCTGCACGGTAGTATCCGCGAAAGCCGCGGGAGCGACGGCCGGGCCCATGCCGTGGGGCATGCCTAGGCCCCCTGAAGCCGGGCGGCGAGGTTGCGCGGCAAGCTATCGAGGCCTTCCGCCCTCAGGATCGCCGTCAGCCCTTCATCGGCGAACAACGTTCTCAGGGCCTGAACGACGAACGTCAACCTGTCACGGGTCGCCTCGGCCTTGCGGACCAACTGCCGTTTGCGCTCGACGTCCTGCTGATATGTCCGGATCAGCGCGCTGGGCGAAAGCTTCCCGCCTCCCTTCTTCACCGTCGACCCGCCGAATGTCTTTCCGCGACGTCGCCGCTGTTCAATCAGATGCCGGGCAATGGTAATTTTCCGGCCCTTCAGGTCGCCATTCTCGTAGGCCTGCTGCAGAGCGTCCTGGACATCACCGTCTTCGGACTCGGCAATCTGGATTGCCACACTTACTGGGATGGCGCCGGACTCCACTGCCCGGAGCAACCTGTCTTCTCCGCCCTCGATAAGTCGGATGACGCCACGCACGTACTCGACCGTGAGGTCGGTCTTCAGTGCGATCTGCTCTTCGCTGTGACCTCTGCGTTTCATTCCTTCGATGTCATGGAGCAGATCGATGGCTCTGTGCTGCCTCCGGGCGATGTTCTCAACGAGGCTCATGACCAGCCCGTCTTCTTCGGTCGCCTCGACGACTAATGCCGGGATCTCCGTCCGGCCCAGGGTCTTGTAGGCCTCCAGGCGGCCCTGGCCACAGACGAGGTCAAAGACGTCACCGTCAGGGCGCGGCTTGCGGATGACCGTAATGGGGCGCTTCAGCCCGAGCTGGCCGATGTTCTTGACGATACTTTCGAACACCTTGCGGTTTCGGGCGCGTGGATTAATGACGGTGATCTTGTCGAGTGGGATCTGCTCGACACGGGATGTGGAGAGTGGCTTTTTCATAGGTCACCAAGCTGCGTGCGAGCGGCCATTTCGTAGAGCTGGTCCAGTGAGCCGAAGAGAAACGAATCCAGCGCGAGGCCATTGTGCTCCCCGAGGCGGACCTGCGGTCCCGGAAGATCGATGCGCGGCAGGATGTAGTAGTCCTGTACTGCCTGGTTCTCTCGATCCATGCGCAAGGCGACGATGACGTCCGGTGAGAGGCTGGTATCAAACCGGATCTGCCATCGCAGCGAGCCGGCTGCGGTCTCGCGACAGCGCGCGATGCACAGCGCGACCGTGAACTCTTTGTTTATCGTAAGTAGCTGGCTGCGCGGATCCTGTTCTGTGCATCCGCCAATTCGGGTGATCTGTTCGATGGTCTCCGCAATAATCTCCGGCTGCAGACTACGAAGAAGCCGGTTGATCTCTACGAACCGGAAATCTCGATCCGGTGTGAAGCCTACAAGCTCGTAGGCGCGGCCCAGGCTTCCAAAGCGAGCACTGTATGTAGAGCTGGATGGGAGGTCGGGAGCTTCATCGATGATCAGCCCCGAGAGGTCTCCACGTGCTTGATAGAGATGGCGCAGGCGCTCGAGCATGTCGTCTTCCGACATTCTGCGAGACCTGTTCTGAATGATCGCTTGGGCGGCATCGAAGAGATGCCGCTCGACGATCGGCTCAAAGGCGCCGTTCGAGCGTACCCACATGTCCGGGTCGTTGCGGACCCGCACTTTCTTCAGTTTGTAGGAGATCCTATTCCAAACGTTGTCGCCAACGTATTTGGGATTGGTCAAAACCTGATGGACGCGTCCGCGCGTCCAGGAGCGTCCGTCTTCTGTTTCGACCTCCCTACTGTTTAGAAGGTCTGCGATTTCGTGCTCGAGTTTCCCGTCTTCCACGAATGCTCGATACATCCATTGCACGGTCTCGATCTCGACGGGCGTACCGGGAACCAGGATCACGCGGTCCGTTTGAATGCTCTTGTGCTCGCCCCGGGAAAGTTCGCCCTTGTGTGCCCCATTTTGATCGACGAGCATTCGGCGCAGGCCATATCCGGCCGGACCTCCTTGCCGGTAGCCAATCTCGATTAGGCGGCACTGACCGGCGAACACCTTTGCGGACAGCTCGCGACTGTACTCGCCCGCCATAGCCCGCTTCACCCCTTTGACGATGGTGGAGACCGGGCTGCCGTCGTTCTCGAACTGCTCGGCGCAGTACTGGACGGCTATTCCTGCTCGGCGGCAGATGTATTCGTAGTAGGCGCTCTCGTCGGCGTCCTGGAAGCGGCCCCAGCGACTGACGTCGTAGACCAGGATTGTTGAGAAATCGGCCTTGCCTGTTTGGACGTCATCAATCAGCCGCTTCAAGGCATCACGCCCGTCCAGCCTCAAGCCACTCTTACCCTCGTCGGCGTAGGTTCTGACCACCTCAAGGCCGCGTCGCCCGGCATACTGATAGATGGCATCGGACTGGTTCTCGGTAGAGTACCGCTGATGCTCGGTCGACATCCGGACATACTGCGCAGCTCGTCCTTGCGGCCGGACGTTGGATCCCAGGGGCAACGCATCCCGGCGCCGGCTTTCGGAAATGCCGCCCAGAACGCCTGGCGGCGGGACTCTGAGAGGTTGGTGCCCACCCGAGGTCGGGCCCGGTGCAATACTCATTCCTGACGCCCCTTGAATGGTCTGGACGCTACATTCTTGGGAGGAGTGATGTCTGTGCCGTCGACGGGCGAAGAGTTGCCTAAGAAGGGCAAAGAATTGCCCTCCGAGCGATCCCGTAAGGAGCTTGGCCGGTCCTATTCCAAGGCAATCGGAGATGCCCTGAAAGAGGAGTTGGCATGCGGCGCCTCAATCAAGACAGTCATGGCTTGGACAGGCGCCGGCGAGAGGACCGTCAAAGGATGGCTGGCTGGGGCTAACGGCCCCAGCGGCCACCACCTGGAAGGCCTCCTGCGGTCGTCCGAAGCGGTATATCGGGAGGTCATGCTCCGAACCGGCCGGGCACCCATGGCAAGCCGCCAGGGCCTGGAAGCGCTCAGGGGGCACGTAACGGCGTTTGTCGAGGCGCTGGACGCTACCCTTGGTCGGCAGCCTTAGGCTCAATTATCGTGGTCGAGAGCCGGCGCCGTGCTGGGTGAGTATCTGGTTATCCGAGAGAAGGTACTCGCCAATCAGCGCGACATGGTTATGCCCATACCAAGGACTGGCGGCCGCTGGCCTACTGGATACATGACCACCTCCCGTACAGCAGGCTCCAGTTCTTTCCGAAGCTCGCTGCCTTCAACATTAATTGGCACGACCGTCCGAAGCGCAGTATCTTTGGCTTCGCTGATCCGAAGGGCTATTTGCTCCGCGGCGGGGAGCCAGACGACCGATTCAAAGACCAGTACCGGGATTTCCCAGAGTTTCGACGCGGCTAGTTGATCCGTACGCTGAACCGCCTGGAAGGGCCGGAGGCTCCAACTCTTGAGAAGGTGGAGCCATTATGAGCAAGACCATTAGCATGTCCTCGCCTGGCCACCGGAGCGGGGGCTCCGTATCGGGGCGCGGTCTGCACATTCCAAGCGGAAACTTCTCTACCGACCAGGAAGCTGTCGTCGCTGCCTCGCCCAAATGACCGGAAACACCCCCATCGCCTCCGCCAACGTCAGCCCAGCGTTCGCGCGCCCATCCAGAATCGCCTCCACCGTCGCCGGCGCGAGCAACGTCAGCCGGAGCACGCGTGAGACGTAGGACGGGTTGATCCTCTCGGCCCTGGCGATCTCCCTGATGGTCGCGTACCGGCCGGTCTCCAGCATCTTCTGCCAGCGGAACGCCCGGGCGATCGCTTTAATCAGCGTACTGTCGATGTGCGGCACCATGGCCGGCACAGGCGCGCCGTCTGGCGCCAGGACAAGCTTCCGACCGCCCCGCTTGCGCACGGCGAAGGGCACCTTGATGGTGACAACGGCGGGTTCTTGCCGCGGCATCAGGCAGCCCTCCGGAGATCGCCCAGTTGCTGGACCACATGGCCGAGCCCCTGTGTCCGGAGCTGGAGCTCGAGGCCGTCTGTCTTGAGGTCGATGCGCTTGACCAGCAGCTGGACGATGCGGGTCTGCTCGGCTGGGAAGAGCTCCTCCCAGAGCGGATCGAGCCGCTCCAGGGCCTCCCGAACCAGTCCTTCCGACAGTCCGTCGGCTTGGGGCCCGGCAGCCCGCCAGGTCGCTACGACCACCTCAGGGGACCGCAGCAGGGCCCGCAGCTGGTCGATGACCGCAGCTTCGATGGCAGCTGCTGAGACCCGTCGTATGGGGGAAGGCGCTGCCTCGCCCTTCAGGGCGGCCTGGCAGACGTAGTAGCGATAGAGCTTGCCGTGCTTGCGGGTGTGCGTCGGGCTCATGGCGCGGCCGGTAGGTCCGAACAGTAGCCCCTTGAGGAGCGCGGGAGTGGCGGCCCGAGCCCGGCAGCCCCGGACCCGGGGGCTCTCCTGCAGGATCGACTGCACCTTGTCCCAGAGGGCCTGGCTGACGATCGCGGCGTGCTCGCCGGGGTAGGCCACACCCTTATGGACGGCCAGCCCGACATACACCCGGTTCCGGAGGATCCGGTACAGGGCTCCCTTGTCGACGACCCGCCCTCGATGGCTGCGGACATCCTCGGCCCGAAGCTGGCGTGCCAGCAGCGTCGCCGAGCCGACCTTCAGGAACCGCTCGAAGATCCGCCGGATGAGCGCTGCCTCGGGCTCGTGGACGACCAGCTTCCGGTTCTCAACCCGGTATCCCATGGGCACGAACCCGCCCATCCACATGCCGCGCCGGCGGGAGGCTGCGACCTTGTCGCGGATGCGCTCGCCGATGACCTCGCGCTCGAACTGAGCAAATGACAACAGCACGTTCAGGGTCAACCGGCCCATGCTGGTGGTCGTATTGAAGGACTGAGTGACGGAGACGAAGGTGACGCCGCACCGGTCGAACACCTCGACCAGCCGGGCGAAGTCCATCAGGGCACGGCTGAGGCGATCGATCTTGTAGACCACCACCACATCGACATGGTCGGCCTCGATGTCGGCCATCAGCCGCCGCAGCGCTGGTCGCTCCAGCGTGCCACCTGAGAAGCCGCCGTCATCGTACGGATCCGCCAGTTCGACCCAGCCCTCCGACCGTTGGCTAGCAATGTAGGCGCTACAGGCCTCGCGCTGGGCGTCTAGGCTGTTGAACTCCATGTCGAGCCCTTCCTCGGTCGACTTCCGGGTGTACACAGCACAGCGCAGCTTGCGGACGACCGGCTTCTTCATGCCGCCCTCCGCCGGTTCTTGAGCCCGAAGAAGAGCAGCCCGTTCCATCGGGTGCCGGTGATGGCCCGGGCGATGGCCGACAGCGACTTGTACGGCCGGCCTTGCCACTCGTAGCTGTCGGCCATCACCGTCACGGTGTGCTCGACGCCCTGGTACTCCCGGATCAGCCGGGTGCCGGCGATGGGAATGTCGCTGCCTCGCACCCGGCGCACGGCGATGTTGCCGCCGTCCAGCTGCTCGCCCAGCTGCTCCAACCGGCGCACCGTCTCGGGCTTCAGGCCGCCGTAGGCCAGCTCCTGGATCCGGTAGGCCAACCGGCTCTCCAGGAAGCGCCGGTTGTAGGGCGGGGGCGGAGTGTTGAAGAGCGCCGTCCACTGCTCCTTCAGCTTCGTGGTTGGTGTCGTCTTCAAGGCCGCGATGCGCGCCAATACCGTGTCGTGATTCTTCATGCCGTTCTCCGTCTGGGGGCGTCGGCATGACCGCTTCGGTCGGGCAGGAAGTCGACGGAACTGTCTCCCCGGTCGGCAGATAGTGGACTGGACTTCCGGGCGTGGAGGCGCATGAGGCCGGCGGCCAGGATCTGGCCGAGTTCGGCCAGGCGTTCGGTGGGTTTTAGCCGATCAGGGTGAAGAGGGCTTGGGTTGTCCATGCTCGGTACCAACCAAAAGCCATTCCGGAGCAGACATCGGGACATACTGCTATGTCGCCCAAGGGTTGTGCACGAGTTGTCCCAAGCCGGGCTGGTTGCGGAACGCCTGCGAGCCGTGATTATCATGGCGTAAGCGGCAGTCTGTGCAGGTGAAATTGTGCGACGCAAAAGTTCTGTGGGCCCATCGACTCTATGCGTCATTGACGACGCGCGCGTGGACTTGGCACTTGCCGTCCTCTCCCTCCGACGAAGTACGGCATCACCCAGGCCACCCTCTCCTCGTGGCGCGGCTATGCCGTGACCCCGCCCGAGGTGGAGGTCCTGACGATTCCGGAGGCAAGGCAGATCTACCGGGCCGTGTTCTTCCGGGGCCTGGAGGGTGTGACGGATCCCAGGGTGCTCGAGTTCCTGTTCGACTATGCGGCGAACAGCGGTACCGGCCGCGCGGTCAAGGCGCTGATGGTCGTGCTGGGCGCGCAGAAGCTGGGCACGATCGACCAGGCCACGCTGTTCTGGCCGCTGATCTGTGAGCGCCTCGACAACTTCCTCCGCATCATTGGCAACGACCATTCCCAGGCTGTCTTCGCGACGGGCTGGGCCAATCGCATCACCGAGTGGTGGCGGCCAGCGGTCACGCCGATCGCAGAATTCTCGCATCTCACGCCAGCGGACGCCGATGGCATCCTTGTGAAGGGAGAGAAGGGCGGTGCCATCAAGAAGCTGCAAGCCGCCCTTGGTATCGTGGCCGACGGAGACTTTGGGCCTGCCACCGAGCGGGCCGTCATCGCCTTCCAGAAGGCTAGAGGGCTGGCGGCGGATGGCGTCGCTGGCCCGAAGACCCTCGCTGCACTCGGCATCACCTTCGAGGCCGCATGATGCCTCTTGTTCCCCTGCTGCTCGGTATCGCACCAACGGTCGTGTCGTGGATAATGGGCGACAAGACCGGTTCCGCCGTCTCGAAGGTGACTGGCATCGCCCGTGAAATCCTCGGCACCGACGATGCCAGCGGCATCGAGCGAGCGATTACTGCAGATCCGAATCTCGCGTTGCAGTTCAAGATGGCCGTCATCCAGGCCGAGGCAGACGCACGCCGACAGGAATTTGAGGCGCTCCAGGCTCAGCTGGCTGACGTCCAGAGCGCCCGCAGTCAGACGGTCAAGCTGGCCGAGGTGCGGAGCCCGATCGCCTATGGGGCCGTGGTGGTATCGGCCATCGTGCTTGTAGGATTCGCCGTCATGCTGTGGCTCGTCATCCGGGAGGAGGTGCCCGCTAACCAGCGCGACATGGTCACGCTGTTGCTGGGCACGCTGGCCGGAATGGCGTCGAGCGTCGTGGCGTATTGGGTGGGGGCGTCCAGCGGTTCGATGCAGAAGAACGCCGCTTTAGAAAGGGCACTGGGGCAAAGGTGAGCAGAAGTCTTCTTTCGATGAATATCCAACCGGAGAGGCTGAGCCAACGCCATAAGGGCGTGCTGCAGTCGCCGCGTAGGGCCGGCTCGGCGAGACCTGCAACACGCCCTTCAAGGACATCTGGCTGAGCGCCAACCGGGTACCCGGCTGCCGATATGACGGGCAGCCTGATGGGCTCCGAACGGGTTCGCCGTCATTCCCATCGCCACGATTGATCCGCCCCACCGTGCGGCGTCTCCCGTGGTCCCCGCGCTTGTGGGTCCGGGTCCCCAATGGTGGCCGCACGGAGCCGGCTGCGCGGCCTGGATTGACGTTGCCTAGGCCGCCGACGATTCGAGATTGGCGACCTTATGAAACTCCGACAAAAGTTCCTGATGATGCTGGGACAAGTAACGAATCACCCGAGCGTTTGCCAGGAGCTTGGCGAGAAAGCCCTTGGCCAGAACCAGGTCCAGGTGGTCAGTCCCGTAGGATTGCTCGGCCATCTTGAATTCACGGTCGAGCCTGGCGGACTCGCGTTCCATGCCCGGAGCTCGGATCGGCACTGTCGACAAGTTCCAGGGCCAAGAGGCTCCGTTGGTCTTCTATTCTATGACGAGCTCCAGCAAGGAAGATTCGCCGCGAGGAATGGAGTTCTTGTACAGCGCGAACAGACTGAACGTAGCTACCTCGAGAGCGAAGGCGCTTTGCGTTCTGGTCGGGGCCCCGGCAATTTTCGAAGCCGAATGCCGTACCCCGATCCAGATGGGGCTTGCGAACGCGTTCTGTCGCTACCTCGAAATGTCTAGGCCGATTACCTCTTGAGCATCCTGGAGACGGATCGCCATCGACGTACCGCGTCGAAGTGCCTAGGATCACCTCGATGTCCCGACTGGCAGCTGTGATTGGAGCTTTTCAGTCATGCGGTTCTTCCGGGCATATTCTGGTCTCTTCCGATGAGGCTCAAGCAGCCGATACTCGCCGACGCAGGTTTTGCATATGTTGACGCAGCAAGAAGGAAAAGGCCTTTGCGCGGTCGGTCCGCGGCTCGTTTGCCGGAAAGACGACTTTCAGTTCGTACGGGATGGCAGGTTTGAATGGCCGCACGACCATCCCCTTGTCTTCGTAAGCAGAGGCTGTCAGCGCATCGAGGATGGAGACACCGACACCTTGCGCGACTAGAGAGCAAATGGGTGCCGAGAACGACGACTCAAAGACAATGTCGGCTTTCACATTTGCGTCCAACAGGCGCTGCATGATGCGCTGCTGGAACAGGCTGTAGTCCGATATCATCAGAAGCGGCACGCCGACTATATGAAATGGCCGGATAACTGGTCGAGCAGCAAGTGAGTGGCCAGCCGGAAGGACGCACACGGCATCCGGCGCGGGCACTGCCTCGATTTCGACGCCGGGAGCTTCGGCCGGCACTACGGCAACACCAATATCAAATTGCCGCATTGAGACGGCGTCGAGGACCTCCGGAGAAGAGCAGGTCTTGAGCGAAAGACGAACACCGGGCCAGTCCCGACGAAAGCGGCTCAAGACAGTCGGCAGCCCGTAGAATGAAGGTGCGAAAGAAGCGGCAATCCGCAAGTCTCCCTCGCGTCTCATGTTCAGTTCGGCGGCCACGCGTACGATGCGGTCGAGACCCTGAAAACTCCGCTGGACCTCACGATAGAGAACCAGGGCATCCGGCGTGGCTTTCATCTTGCCAGATTTGCGGTCGAAAAGCGGCAACCGGATCTCGGCTTCGAGATCACGAATCAGCCGGCTGACCGCTGGCTGAGTGATGCCCATCAGCGCTCCGGCTGCCGTCATGCTGCCGGTCTGAAACACCGCTCGAAAAGCTTCGACCTGCCGAAGGTTGATCCGCATGCGGTTCTGCATAACGTATTGTTATCGACTCCCAATATTTTGCATTGGCAGTTATCCCGCGTTGCCTGTCAACTCCCGAGCAAAGGAGCCTGATCGATGACCATCGTGAAGTTGCATCCGCTTTTCGTTGCCAAATTCAACGCCGTCGACATTTCCCGGCCAATCGATGAGCCCACTTTCAGAAACATTGAAGAGACTCTGGATGAACATGCTGTCGGAGTATTTGCGGGACCCCGCATCGACGAGGAAGCGCAGATCACTTTCGCCCGGCGCTTCGGGACACTTGAGCAGCAGAACGGTGTGCTGACGACCGGCATCAAAGCCCGGATCAGCCGGCAGCTCGTCGATATCTCGAACCTGGACGATAGCAATGCGCTGCTGGCCCAGCAGGACCGCCGGCGCATGTTCTCGCTGGGAAACCAACTTTGGCACACTGATTCATCCTTCAAGCGCACGCCGGCGAAATACTCCCTGCTCCATGCTCATTCGGTAACGCCCGAGGGGGGCGAGACACAGTTTGCCGATATGCGTGCCGCCTACGATACATTGTCGCCGAAAATGAAGGCCCGAATCGAAACGCTCGTGGCAGAGCATTCGATCTTCAATTCCCGTGCCACGCTCGGCTTCACCGAGTTTTCCGACGAGGAACGCCGCGCGATGCCGCCGGTCCATCGCGGTCTCGTGCGCGTCCATCCCGGGTCCGGACGCAAGACACTCTATCTCGCCTCGCACGCCTCGCATATCGTCGGCTGGCCGGTCCCCGACGGTCGAATGCTGATCCGCGAACTCATTGAGCACGCGACGCAGCCGCAGTTCCTCTACACCCATCGCTGGTCGGTGGGCGACCTGGTCATCTGGGACAATCGCTGCACGATGCATCGCGGCCGGCCCTACGAGGAAGGCATCTATCGCCGGGACATGCGTCGCGCGACGATCCAGGACCTCGATCCCGGAGTGCAGGATCGTCGGGTTGCCTGATCGCCGTCGTCGAGGACTAAAGCAAGAAAGGGAGGAACGAAATGTCAGGTGCGCTGACTGACGAGTCTATCGCCCGCTATAAGAGCAACGGCGTCCTCTGGCCCTTTTCCGTGCTCGAGCCAGCCGAGGTATCGCGCTATCGCAATGCCCTGGAGGCGTTCGAGCGCGCGCAAGGTGGCCCGCTTCGAGGCTCCATGATGTTCAAGACACATCTCGTCTTCACCTGGGTCGACGAGCTGATCCGCCATCCGAAAATACTGGATGTGGTGGAATCGATCCTCGGCCCCAACCTGCTCGCCTGGAACACGCATTGGTTCATTAAGGAGCCAGGCGACGGACGCTATGTGGGTTGGCACCAGGATCTGACCTATTGGCATCTGGAACCCGACGAGGCCATCACCGCCTGGATCGCACTGTCGCCGGCAACGGTAGATAGCGGTGCGATGCGCATGGTGCCGGGCACCCACCGGCGCGAGGTCGTGGCTCACACGGATACCTGGAGGCAGGGTGCAATGCTCACCCGTGGACAGGAGATTGCCGTCGAGGTCGACGAGGCCTCGGCGATCGATGTCGAACTTGCAGCCGGTGAGATGTCCCTGCACCACCACAAGATCTTCCACGCTTCGCCCGCCAATTGCGCTCAGGACCGGCGGATCGGTCTGGCAGTGCGTTACATTCCCACGCATGTACGCCAGGTGGCTATCACTGACGATAGTGCTGCGCTCGTGCGGGGCGTGGACACCTACAATCATTTCCGACACGAGCCGCGTCCGACGCGCGACATGGATCCGGAATTCATTGCTTTGCGCGAACAAGCCGCCGAGCGTCAGAAGAACATTCTCTATGCCGGAACGGGTCGAACGACATTGCGTGCGGACCTGTAGCGATGGACTGTCACGTTATCGGCACCTCGCCGATCGGGAGAGTGAGGTAACCGATTGGGGTAAGTGCTTGCCAACGTGCCGCCCGCCCGTCGAGCGAAGAGACCGTTCGATTTTAATCCCACTTCCACCGCCATATATCGCCGATTGCGCTCTATGACCCGCTATGTTCGCCGATCACCGCACACCACGATGCGGTATAATGAACAGCCGTTTCCACGTTATAGACCAATACTTGCGCGCCCGGGCCGGCAGTGCGGATGCTTTCGATCAACGAGCGCCGTCCGGCGGCAGGGGCGTGAACGAAGGTCTGATCCAAGAGCCGCCATTAACTTGGCGTAAAGTTACCCAGCAACTTCGAGCCCCATATTGTCCCTTGATGTCTCTAGTTCAGCCTTTGGGAGCTGGACGCGACTATGTGATCTGAACCCGTCAGATTTCGCTCTCCCTTGGAGCAGCCGAGGTTTGCTCACGTTCAGCGAAGTCGCTGATGGAGGCCTTGCCGGTAACCTGGCCGCCGAGCACTTCGGTCATGACGCCCTCGAATGCCTCGACGACTTTCCCCGGGGTAGCGCCAAGTGCGTGTTCGAACAGCAAGGCGTCGTGCATCGGCAGGACGATTCTAACGTCTTCGATGGAGGCCACGGCCAGCAGTGCGCGCTTGAATATCAGCGACGCTGTGCCCTGAACTACTTGGCTAACCGCCGAGCGCTGCTCCTTGCCGGTGAGTTGTCCCCCGCCGGCTCGACGGTAGTGGTTGCCTAGAACGGTGGACACCCGGCCCGCGCTCTGAAACTCGGCCCACACCTCCTTCTTCCAGTCTTCGTAGCGTTGGAATAGCCGAAACGCCTCTTTCGCCTTTTGCCTATCAACTCCGAGCGAGACGGCGGCGTCGACGAGTGCTTTGCGGCTCATCCCGTATGCATAGGACAAGAATAGCTGCTTGGCCGCCTTTCGGTCGCCGAAAAGCCCTAGGTGCGTTGTCGCGAAGATCTCGTACATGTCACCCGCCGCATAGAGCCGCTTGAGTTGGTCGTCGCCGGATAGTGCTGCCATGATTCCGACCTCGAACTGGTCGAAGTCGACGTAGCTGAGTTGGGCGTCTCCGTGCGCGGTGATGATCGACCGATATCGTTTCGGGATGTTTTGAAGGCTAGGACTACGTAGTTGCACGCGCGACGTGCGCGACCCGAACACGTCGACAACCGGTCGCGTACTGTCGGTGGATAGGGTGAGAGAGCCGAGCACTCTGCGCGCCGCGCCGAGGGCGAGGAGCGCCGTGGTGTCGCCGCCGAAGTCGTGTTCGTGTGGCACAAACTCTAGGAGGTACTCGACGGACACTTCGTCCAACTCGAAGCCTTCTTTGAGTAACTTGGTCTCGATTGCGCGCCTGCTCGGCGTCTCGAGCGGCATGTCGTGCTTCGCGGAGTAGTCCTTTAGCAGCAAGAAGTAGTCGTGCTCTGCCTGGGCTCGCTTGTCCGAGAGCCCCGCCGTATCGATGGAGATGCCGGCCGACATCGAGAGCTGGAGCAACCGATAGACAGGCACTTCGACGGAAACGAAACGCTCGAGCTCGCCATCGGTGGTCGCCTGCGCGCGGAGGTCGCGATACATCGCCGCAATCGCCGTCGCGGCCTTCACGGCAACCCCTTCGTCAAACGGGACGCCCTTGTTGAACATCTTCTGGTACATGTCACAGACTTCTTGCTCGGCCCCATATTTCTCGAGCCGAGTCGTGACGTCGCGCTTCTCGCGCGCAAGCCTTTCCTCGGGAACTCCGCTGATCGAGATGCGGAGTTCGTCGACGTCGATGATCGTGCCAGGCAGCGTGCCCGTCCGGTCGAACAGCGCATCGCGGATCATCCAGAAGTCGTGGCACACTACGATACCCGGAAATTTGACGACACTGGCAGCGTCGGTCTTCCGGAGCTGCCCGTCCTGGAACCAGAAGAATACGTCCGCTCCTCTCTCGGTGAAATCCTTTACGAAGAGCAGCAGCCTAGTGTCGAGGTCAGTCATAACCGCTAACCTCGTCGACGAGGTTCAGGAGATCGGTGCTTTCCCGCACGGCGAACGGGAGGCCATCCTCGTTGCAGTGGCGCTCGGCTCTTGGGCCCGTCCCCTTCAGGCAGACGGGGACATGACCATAGAGCGGACGCCGCGCTTTTTCGTCTAGGACAGACGAGGCAATGAGGAGGTAGCGGGCGTTCTGGTAGGGCAGGGTCGCGAACTCCTGCACGCACTTCTCGATCAGTGCCTTCTCATCGACGCAGCGGAGCCAAATCATGATGGCCGCCGACTCGCCCGATTTCATGTCTTCTCGCAGTTTGCGGTCCGCCAGTGCTACTAGGTTGTCTGACCGGTGCCGCCGCACAGCGAGCAGCATCCAGATGTTGTAATTCTGCCAGTCGTGGATGGCCCCGTCCTCCGCGAGCAGGAAAGCCTCCAGGGCAGACAGGCAGCGACCATCGCGATCAAGCGTGGCGATCAACCGGCAGTATTGATCAGTCGTGACGGCGTGCTCGGACAGCGAGCGTGACAGCGTGTCGAGCAGGTTGGCCGACAACGCGTCGCCCACGTCGAAGAGTCCGGACTCCACGATTTTAGCCACCCGGTTTACCGCGAAGCGGAAAGTCCGCGTCTGGGAGTCCCCCTGCGCAATGCATCGGCTCAGAATCTCGAATATGTACGTTACCGACCTGGTGACGATTCGTCGGCTGCGAGACTGCCACATCTGATTGATCGCGATGGTGGAACTGTCCTGCGAGGGGAAGTACTCTGCGACTTTCTCATTCGATACGTCGGGTGCGAGGATTTCGGTCTTATTGGCGTTGATGTTGAGGCCGACCGTCCGCAGCTGCCGGATGAGGTCCTGAAGGGCGCGCCGGGCATGCAGCTCGGAGTCGGCGATGATGCGGATGTCGTCGACGTAGCGGTAGTAATCGTAGCCCTTCCTCGACATCTCCCGATCCACGAACGAAAGCAGAATGTTGGACAGGAAGGCCGATGCGTCACGATTCTGCGGCAGGCCATGGTCGCGGCTGAACGTCCATTGCTGGAGCAGTCGGTTGAGGGTGGCGATCGCGTTGCGGATCTGCAGCTTCTCCGGTCCGGTCGCCGCGAGGTCGGGGACTGCCTCCTCGAGCGCTTTGATGATCTGCACGCGCGAGACGTTCTCGAAGAAATTGCTCAGGTCGGTGACCAGCAGATGCCGTCCTGACTTACGGAAGGTCAGCGTGACGCCTTCAAAGGTGAACCAGCGGTCGATTTTGTTCTTAAACAGATACTTCGCATTGAGGGGAGCGGGCTCGAACCGATAGCTTAGGACGCGGTGGCCAAGGAGAGGGTCGTAAAATGGGATCAGAAAACTGCAGATGGCCTGATAGACGAAGCGATCGAAAAAGTCCGTCTCCAAGCCATAGCGCTCCCCGTAACCCTTCTTAGGAATATTGCGGACAACGCTACGCGTACCCCGGTACTCGCCATTCCATTCCTGCAAAAGCGTGATAATGATCCGCTTCGCCTCGGCCGGATTTTTGAATAGGTCGTCATACTGCAGGCAGTCAAAAAACCAGTCGTCACGCATGTCTTGGCGTAGGTGCTTCAGCACCAGCTCGAACTGCACTGGGAAGCCGAGCGCTTGGCCGTTTAGCCAGAATGCGGGATCAAGCGCATAATCGCTCTTTTCCTCGATCTTATCACGATTATTCACTCTAATGTGCTTTCCTGGCTTTAGTAAATTGAGCCCAAGTGCTGCATCCGTCTATTCCAGTTTTACCCGTTCGTTAACAACAGCCAAGCACCCGGGAGTCGCTTACAACACAACGGCTGCCTTCGGGTTTGTGACCGAGAAGCTGCATGCGCGCTCTCAGCCTGATACCCCAGTCAACGGCCTTAGCAGGTATCGGGTGGAACGTCCGCCAGCATCGCCGGCACGAGGCCACTCGCACTTTCCAGTGCCGCGGTTCTTGCCGCGCTTTCGCGCGTGGAGAAGGGGACCTGGGACCAAACCGCCGCCACCCTCATTCTCGTCGACGACATGCTGAGGCAGACGGGCTGCCTTTAGGGCAACGACCAGCGGGCGGGTGAAGGCGCGGGTCCTTGGCTTCGGCGACATCGTCAAGGGACTGTAAACGAAACAATCGCAATATACGAAACAATCGAAATCAATGTCGCAGGCGAGTCGGCATCAACCCTTAGCGTCGTAAGCGCAGCGAAACACTATATATAGAGGGCGTAGAAACTGGCGGCCTTCCATTGCGCACCGTCGGCGCGGGCCTGGTCCGGGCCATACCACCAGGATCCGCCGGCGGTCAGGGCCTCGTCGCCGCGCCGGTCCGCCAGCCACTCCCAAACGTTGGCGCCCATGTCGTAGAGCCCGTTGACGCCGCGCTTGGTAGTCGCGACCGCGACATGCGCCTGGCGGTTGTTGTTCATGCCGTCGGGGGTGTCGCCCACGGGATATTGGTAGGTCTGACCGCGCACGTAGCCGTCGGTCGGTCGGTCGCGCTGCTCGGTGTAGGCGGCGCTTCGCCACTCGGCGAGGGTCGGCAGCCGGCCGCCGACATGTCGGCAGAAGGCATCGGCCTCGGCCCAGGTCACGTGCACGGCGGGCTCGGAGTCCTGGCCGGGCTGGCCCTGCGGACGCTCATAGGTCCAGCCTTGCCGCCGCGTCCATCCGCCGGTGTATTCGAAGCCGCCGCCCTCGCGCTCGGCCGCGGTCCGTAACGAGGTGGCGCGGGCGAAGGCGCGGAACTGGCCGATCGTCACTTCGGTGGCATCGATGCCCATTCCACCGATGCGCACGGGCTCCGGCCGTTGTGCGAGACAGGGGACGGCACTGGCGATCGCGACCGCAACGGACGCGGTAGCGATCGTAAGGCGCGAACGGATCATGGGCGTCATGTGTCTTGAGTTGGATGGGCGCGGGACCTGCCGCGCCGGAGCGTAGGTCGTGTCGCCGGCAGGCCGCAAGACGGCGCGTTGGCGGGCTAGGGGCCGCGTCTTTCGGCCCGCCGTCCGGCGGCTTGCGTGCTCAGGCTCGTGACCAGCAGGTAGACGCTGATCAACAGTGCCCACAGCGGGAAGACGATGAAGGTCCAGTCGAGCCACGGGCTGGCGAACAGCAGGAAAAGTCCCATCGCGAAGCCGGGCGCCGCCAGCCAGCGCGCGATGAAGGCGGTGCGCAGCGCGATGGTCGAGGTGATCAGCACGAAGATGCCCGCCATCCGGATCGCGTAGACGTTGACCAGCGTGTAGGCGAAGGCGCGCGCCAGGGCGAAGGCGGGCGAATCGCCGAGCGCTCCCGGGTGAGCGACATGGACCAGGACGAGGGCCCCGAACACGGCGCTGGCCACGAACATCAGGACGAGGAAGAGAAGCCCGCTGCCCAGGAAGACCGTGGCGAACAGGCGGTCCTCGGCCTCGCCCAGGCGGTCGCGCACCACGCCGATGAACCACAGGAAGGCGACACCGGCGAACGGGATCAGGTTGATCGCCAGCACGACCCGGTCGAGGCTGCTGGCCAGCCACGCCCCGTGCTCCGCCGGGTCCCGCGGCACCGCCGATAGGAACAGCAGGAACGCGAGGGTCAGCAGGCCCGAGAACAGGATGCCGGCGACCGCCGCCGCCCGCGGCGTGCGCAGCCTGTCGCGCGTCAGCGGCGCCGGCGGCGTCATGGCCGGGCGGCGGGGAAGGCGTCGATCGTGGCGGCCGCGTTGGACAGCGGCTGCTGGCTGACCCGGATGAAGCCGGTGCCTGGCCGGTCGATGTCCAGGACCAGCAGCACCATCGCCGCCACCAGGATGCCGGTGATGTAGACGGGCACCCGCGTCCGCTTGGATTCGACGCCGCTGCCGTAGCCCGCGAAGCCGATGCCCATGATCGACATGGCGTAGAGCGCGGCGATGACGACAGCGGGCAGGCGGTTGGTCATGGCCGACAGGCGCTTCTCCTGGTCGTCGATCATCTCGTTCAGCGACTGGATGAACAGCCCCGTCGGGACCATCGCGTTGTCCTTTGCCGCCACCGCCTGGGCCTGCCGCCAGAGCGCCTCCTGCAGGAGGTTGGAGCGGGCGATCGCCTGCTCGAACGCATCCGGGCCGACGGGGGCGCGGGCGAGATCGAGGCGGATCTGGACGTACTCGCGCAGCAGCTTCACGGACTCGCGGTCGTGCGGCGCCGGCAGCAGGCGGGCGCGCAGTGCCGTCGTGCCGATCGCGGCGGCCTCGATCACTGCGCCGTCGCGCCGGGCCTCGAAGCGCGCCAGGGCCATCGAGAAGGTGAACCCGATCATGAGCGCGAGCAGGCCGAGGATCGCACCCTCCAGGGTCGACACCGCGGCCGCGCCCTGTCGGGCCGCCCGCACGCCCAGCCAATGCCCCGCTTCGCCGGCGCCCAGGATCAGCACCAGGCTCGCCGCAAAGATCACCGGCAGGGAATGGGAGTCGAGGTCGAACGGCATTGCCGGCGCCCGCGCTAGCGGTCTTCCTCGAGATGGACCTTGATGCGGCCGGCGGCGACCGCCGCTTTCAGCAGCGCATGGCCGCGCTCGGTCTGATCGGCATAGGCCACCGCGAAGGTCGCCATGGCCTCGTCGAACGCCTCGCTCCGGCCGAGATAGCCCGCGATCAGCCACGGATGGCTGGCCCGGCCGTGCGCCCGCGCCAGGGCCCAGCCGCAGGCCTTGCCGAAGAGCAGCAGGTTCTTGCGGTCGAAGGTCTCGACCAGTGGCTTGATCTTGGCGTCGCGCAGCTGGCGAACGTAGAGGTCGTTGCCGCGCACGCCGGTCGCCCAGCCCAGGAAGATGTCCGACGACGACTGCATCAGGCGCTGGCCCTGCACCACGCGCTGGCCGGCATGGCCATAGACGCTCTTGCCGACATGCGGCTCCAGCACGGAGGGCACGGCCTCCTTGAACTGGAGGAACAGCGGCTGGTTCGAGGACGACATCAGCAGGCCGATCGAGCAGTACCGGCCGACGCTGCCGATACCGACCACCTTCATGGCGACGTCGACCAGGCGATAGCGATCGAGCAGTGCCTTGCGATCGTCCGGCAACGTATCGCGGTAGCTGGCAAAGGCCTTGTCCACGGCCTCCCGGAAGCCTTCCGCGCGCGAGAACTCGGGGTGGAAGATCAGCGGGGGCTGGTCCTTGATCTGGATCTGGCCGCCGACCATTTCCGCCAGCTTGGGAAAATCGATGTCGGAGGCGCGCTCTTCCATCGCCTTCTCGATGCGGCGCTGCACGCGCTTCCTGATCTGCGGGTCGTCGGCCAGGTCGTAGAGTTCCTCCGGCCCGATCCTGGTGTACCAGGCCTCCAGCGGGCTCATCTCGGCGACCTCGCGCAGGCGCTCGCGGTAGCTGCGGGCGGCGGCCTGAGCCGCCTCCCGCCCGGCCGCGTCCGACAGGCCGTTCGACCGCGCCGCCAGCACGAACGAGGCGACCAGGCGCTTGAGGTCCCATTCCCAGGGCGCCGGCAGGGTTTCGTCGAAATCGTTGATGTCGAAGTTGATGCTGCGCTCGGGCGTGGCGAAGCCGCCGAAGTTCAGCAGGTGGCAGTCGCCGCAGGCCTGTACGTGAACGCCCGTCGAGGGAGCGGCCGCGAGGTCGGCGGCCATCACGGCGGCCGCCCCTCGATAGAAGGTGAACGGCGATTGCAGCATGCGGCCGTAGCGGATCGGCAGCAGCTCGGTCTGACGCCCCTCGTCGGACGCTTGGAGAATCTCCAGCGGATCACGGCGGCCCTTCGGACGCTTCCATTCGCCCTGGCTGGCGCGCGGAACCGTGTCGCGCAGGCGCTTGCCCGCGGCGACGAGGTCGTCGGCCGGCACCGAGTGCACGGGACGCTCCAGTTCGGGCACCGCTGGCCTGGCGCGCAGCTTCGTCACATTGGTCATGGACTGCATCCTTCGACAGGCGGTGTTTCCGCGCCGCCCCTGCAGACTACAGGCCGCCGGCAGGGCGGGACTTGAGGCAGGTCAAGGCTGCATCCCTCGCGGGGGCGGGCGCGTTCATGGCGCGCGAACACATCAGCCCCTGGAGGATTTCATGGCGCAGACGCCCAAAAAGCCCGACCCCAACGAGGCCTCGGCCAGTTATAGCGGCACCGAACAGGCCAAGGACGCGCGTCGCGAGGAGCGGCGGGAGAAAGGTGTCTACGGCGCCGAGGCTGAGGAGGGGCCGGGCTACAAGCGCGAGGACGCGGAGAAAGGCGGCCGCTACGGCCAGGAACGCACCGTGGAGCGCAGCGAGGACGACGAGGGCAGCTCCGAAGCGGCGGTGCCCCCGGCGGACCGGAAAGCGGGTAAGATGCCGGACCGCAAATGATGCCGGTTTCCGGCGGGAGAGTTCATGGGCCAGCCGATTTCCGAAGCCAAGAAGGCGATCTTCCTGCAGCGCGCCGAAGCGCGGCTGGCCTTCGCCCGCAACCTGACGGCCGGCGACGCGAACCGGGACGCCAAGATCCGCGAGGCGGAGAAGGCGCTGCAGACGGCGCTCGCCTCTAAGACCGCTCCGGTGCGCAAGGCCGCCAAGGCGGGGAAGCCGCGGAAGAAGCGCGCCCGCTGAAACGGGCCGGCGAGCGGGGACGTGCCTTCAAACCGCGCGATTTCGACGTCTAGAATGGTCTAGTGTTGCTCGACACATCGCATGCTGCTGCCATCTTCCGGAGAGGGAAAGTCGATGCTGAAAAAGTTTGCCGTGGCCGCTCTGGTCGCTCTTCTTCCGGTCGCGCCTGCCCTGGCCGAACCGGCCATCTTCACCTGGACGGGCTACGGGCTGAACGTGCCCGGCAGCGGCAAGTGTCCGACCTACAAGATGACGATCAAGGTGACGGTCGTCGGCACCGAGGTCGATGGCTGGTTCCAGCAGGAAGGCCGCCCCGAGCGCGGCTTCAAGGCGACGCTCGGGCCCGACATGAAGTTCAAGTCGACGGCCGTCGTCGGCGGCGGCAACAAGATGGACGTGGTGGGCTCTCTGAAGCCCGGCGCCTCGACCATCATGCTGGACGGCTACTGCCTGTTCGAGGGTCCGCTCAAGGCCCAGTGACGTCTCCTCGAACGGTTCGTTCGACCGGCCTCCGGGTCGCTAGCTGGCGATCCAGAAGGTGTCGGGTTCGTAGAGGCCGATGTATCCGCCCGGATCCCAGGCCCAGTAGCCCTTCTCCGGCACGTTGCGGATCTTCTTGGCCACCGTCACAGGCTGGCGCACCTCGTTCACCGTGCCGATCGAGAAGACCTCCTCGGCATTCACCGCCAGGATCGCCTCCCACGCCTTGCGTCGTTCGGCGGCGTCGACCGACTGCTCCCACTGGTGCAGCAGCTCGAGCAGGTGCTTGCCGACCTCCATGTCGCAGGGCTCGCCCTGCTTGCCCTTCGACTCGATGTAGAGACCCCATTTCGGCCATTGCAGCCCGCCCTGCATCACCGGCGTGAACTCGCGTGGGCTGGTGTCGGCGGTCGGCGCGGCCGTGGTCATGCCGGCATAGGCGGTCATGATCGCCTCGCCGGAGGTGGTGCGCAGGCGGAAATTATCCGTGGTCTGCGGCTTCAGCAGCGCCTTGATCCCGACCTTCTTCCACTGGTCGACGACCAGGGTCATCGTGTCGACCTCGTCGGACTTCTCGCTGGAATGCTCGATCACGAACATCGCCGGCTGGCCGTTGGGCAGCAGGCGGATGCCGTCGTTGCCCTTCTTGGCGAGCCCGATCTCGTCGAGCAGCTTGTTTGCGGCCTTCACGTCATGGGTCGCCCACTTCGTCGCGTACTCCGGCTTGAACAACGGCGAGCGTGGCATGATCGTGTTCGCCGAGGGCTTGGCCATGCCGCCATAGACGACCTCGCTCAGCTCGTGGCGGTCGATCGCCAGCGACAGGGCGCGGCGGAAGCGGACGTCGCGATTGATCTTGCGCCAGGTCTCGTCGTTGGCGTTCATGTTGGGATAGAACGCGACCTCCGAGCCCGAGCCCTTCTCCCACAACAGCGCCTTGATGCCCGAGGTCTTGGCGGCATCGCGCAGGAAGGTGTAGTCGCGCAGGCCGAGATAGCGCGGTTGCAGGTCGGATTCGCCGAGCCCCGCCTTGGCCGGGATCAGGTTGGCCGCGACCACCGTCATGATCACGTCGTCGATGTAGGGCAGCTGCTGGCCCTTGCTGTCGATGCGGTGGAAGTAGGGATTGCGCACGAACACGAAGCGCTGGGCCGGCGGCACCGTGGTGAGGACCCACGGGTTGAGGGTCGGCAGGTCGACGTTGCTGTTGCCGTACATCGCATCCTGCCGCTTGAACACGTTGGACCAGCGGCTGCCCTTGAACTGCTTGAGGATCTCCTCCTCGGCCGTGTACTTGCCGTGGAGCTTCTTCAGGTAGTGGGCCGGGCGGAACAGGAACAGCGGCGCGGCGCGCGCCTGACTCTCGATGAAGTCGGGGTTGGGCTTGTCCCAGCTGTAGCGGATCGTCACCTCGTCGAGGATCTCGACCTTGGGCGGCTTGCCCTCGACCAGCAGCTCGACCGAAGGACCGTTGGGCGACAGGTCCTTGTTGTTGGCAATGTCCTCCCAGAAGAAGCGGAAGTCCTCGGTGGTGAAGGGATGGCCGTCCGACCATTTGTGGCCGGCGCGAAGCTTCAGGGTGAACTCGCGGCCGTCCTTGACCTCGTAGCTTTCGAGGATGTCGGGATGCAGCTTGAACTTGTCGTCGTACACGATCAGCCTTGTGTAGCTGTAGATCGTCATCAGACGGGTGTCGCGTGTGGCCGCGACCAGCATGTTGAGCTGGCCCCCGTGTTTGCCGATGCCGTCGGCGCCCGAGAAGCTCTCGAGGACGCGCGGCTGCTTCGGCAGGCGCTCGGCGACTGGAGGCAGTGCGCCCGACTTCACCTTGTCGCGCAGGCCCGGCGTTTCCTGCAGGGGCGGCAGATTCGCGGCAAAGGCCGGGACGCTGCGCGCCACCAGCCCCATCAACAGCGCCTGCGTCAGAACACGTCTCTTCATCGCCCGCCCCATTGTTTGCCCATTCACCCAATGCTCCCGCGCTCAGTATGATGCACAACTAAGGCAGAAATCGTAGACTTTCTGAAGAATCGGACCGGGAGGAAACGACGCATCGGCCGCAGCGGGACCGTCTTCGGCGCGCCACACTTTTTCCCGCGTATCTGTCAGCCGAAGCCGGCTCCGGTGGCATTCCTCGACGCCCGGACAAGCTCAGCTGGACCAGGTACGCAGTCTCGCGGCCAACAGGCTGGCGATCATCAGATTGCCGCGCGCGTTCATGTGGAGAGTGCCATAGAAGTCGCCTGGCCTTGGCTCGGCGGCAAGTCGATGGAACGTGTCCAAGGTCGCGATTCCATGCATTGCCGCACACTCCAGAAGGGGGCGCAGCACGTTCCTTTGTTCCTGCGCCCGGCGGCGGCCCGACCAGGCATCGGCATCGTATTGCGCGACCAGGAGGAACTTTACCCGGCTCACGGTCTGAAGGTTGGCAAGGCGCTCGATGAGCGCCTGGGAAATATGGGCTCCGGTGCCGGCACGATGAACCCGGATCGAATAGCCGGTGAACTGCTGAAGCGCGGGTGGCAATTCGATCAGCAGCCGTTCCATCCGCCGCCGCACGGCAGTGGGCGGTTTCCTGCGCTCCGGTACCGGCACGCCTCTCAGCACGAGCTTCCCTCCCTGGAGGGCGAACCAGGGTTTGTCGTGCCACCACATCCGCCGCATCTCGGTGCGTCGAACGTCGTCGGCGATCATGCTCACGATCACCATGGCCAGCCCATGTAGGGCCGTCAGCCGTTCGGTTCGCAGGACGATCTGGTCCAGACCGTAGCCGCTGACGCCGCCATTCAGGACGGTGCGGCCGGTCAGCCGTTGCAGCTGTGCGGGCCAGGCGTCGAGGTCGGCGACGTCCTCGCCGTAGGTGAAGGAATCGCCGACGGCCAATATTGGCGCATCGGCCGAGGCCGGCTTCTCGCCCGAAAACCTCAATCCGTTCGCCTCGATCGTGACCGGACCGCCATCTCTTACGGTGCCGCGGACTCCCGGTCGCGGGACGTAACCGAGATCGCCATCATGGACATGAAGAAATTCGTCGGCCATCGCTCGAGTCCAAATTCCGCCGGCATCCTAGAAGTAAGATGCCGGCATAAACAGGTCGTCGATGACCGCCGTTCCCCGCGCGCAGGCAGGGATCGCCAAGAGGCTCGCAGCGTCGTCTTCAGGTCTTGCCCATCTTCAGCTTGCGCTTCTCGAGCTCGGGCTGGAGCTTGATCATCACCTCCATCGCGATCTTCTGGCCGAAGGTCTGGGCCACCGTCATGCTCTCGGAGAGGATCTGGGGCATCTCCTTGACCATCTTGCGGCCTACCGGCGAGTCGTAGAAGGCGGTGACCTCGGTCAGCTCGTCCTTCGTGAAGTGCTGTGCGTACACCCCGGCCATCGCGTCGATCATGGTGGGAATCTGCTTGGCGAACTCTGCCTGCATGAGACCGATCACTTCGGCGATCTCTGCAGTCTTGCCGGGATTGGCCTGCTCAAGAGCGGCCTTCTGTGCCATCAGCACGCCGTTCACCATCTGCTGGCTCAGCGCGGCGGAACCGGACTTTTCCATGAAGACCTTGGCCTGGGCCAGCGCGGCCGAATCGACGGGCTTCGGCGCCTGGGCCAATGCGGGGGTGGCGACGGCAAAGGCTAGAGCGAACAACAGGGTGGGAAGACGCATGGGTTTCCTTCATTTCTCGGGAGCGATCTTGGAAGCCGCTTCCGCCGCGACGGGCGGGGAGGCAAAAGGCAATGCCGGCCAGCCCCTTGTGGTTCCCGAGAAGAATGGATGACGGTGGCGCGTCAGCGGCCCTGCTGAAACCAGCGCGCCGAAGCGGGGACCAGATCCGTATCGGATAGTTGCTGCGAGTCTGTCGAACGTGCCTAGGATGGGCGTCCCCGAAGAGTAGAGCCCGCCCATGACGCCCACCCAAAAAGGCCCCTGGACCATCCTCTCCGCCGAGGATGTGTACGAGAACCCGTGGATCCGGCTCACCCATCATGAGGTGCTGACGCCGGCGCAGACACCCGGGATCTACGGCCTCATTCACTACAAGAACCTCGCCATCGGCGTCGTTCCGGTCGATGCGGAGGGCCATACCTATCTGGTCGGGCAATATCGCTTTCCGCTCGACAGCTACAGCTGGGAGATCCCCGAGGGCGGCGGGGCGCACGGCGTCGATCCGCTGGAGTCGGCAGCGCGCGAGCTGCGCGAGGAAACCGGCCTCACGGCGCGGCACTGGCGCAAGCTGCTGGAGGCCGATCTCTCGAACTCGGTCTCCGACGAGCGCGCCGTGGCCTATGTCGCCTGGGGCCTGACGCAGGGCGAGTCCGAGCCGGAAGCCACCGAGGAACTGGCGGTGCGGCGCGTGCCGCTCACCGAGGCGTTCCGCATGGTCGAGGCCGGCGAGATCCGCGATGCGCTGAGCATTCTGTCGCTGCAGGCCGTCCGGCTGCTGCACCTGGAAGGAAAGCTCGACCTGTCGGTGTGAGCGCCCCGATTCCGGGCGCCGGTCAGGGGGCGGTGGCGTTGGCGATGATGCAGCCCAGGGCCTGCTGCAGGTGGTGACGGTTCGGCGGGAGCATGAGCGTTCCGCCGAAGCGGGCGTTGATCTCGAACACCGCGATCCGTCCCTCTGGCGTCACCCCCTCTGGCGTCACCATGTAGTCGACGCTGCAGGGGCCGTCATAGCCCAGCGGCAGAAGCAGTCGCTCGATCGCGGCCAGCGCGCCGGCGGGCGGAGCGACGTCGGTCATCGACAAGAAATCGACGCCCTGCCTTATGTCCTGGCCGACTTTCTTTTCGAAGGCGCAGGTGCAGGACCACAGAACGCGTCCGGCCTTGCAGACACAGTGGGTCGCGTATTCGACCGGGGTGGCGAGGTACTGCTGGACGATGAACGAGCCGCTGTC
Organism: Reyranella sp.; assembly: GCF_965249915.1. Taxonomy (GTDB): domain Bacteria; phylum Pseudomonadota; class Alphaproteobacteria; order Reyranellales; family Reyranellaceae; genus Reyranella. The sequence continues at coordinate 3,844,928 of NZ_OZ252257.1, read as the reverse complement.
CCACGGTTCGGCGTGCAGGAACGCGTCGAGCTCCTGGTCCGATCGCAGGATGCGGCTGCCGTAGGCAAAGGCCGCGTTCACATACTTCACGATGCAGGGATAGCGCACCTGCTCGCGCGTCGCATAGGTGACCGGACAGAGGTCGGACAAGCCCTCCGTCGCCACGTAAGCGGCAAAGGAAGCCTTGTTGCGCAGCACGCCGACCGCCCGGCGATCGGGTGCCAGCGAGTCCATCGTGCGCGGACAATTCAGGATGTTGTCTTCCGACAAGGGGACGATGACGGTCCGGCAGGCGGCAGGCGGCGGCAGGGGGCGCACCGGATCGTCCGGCCACATCAGCACTTCCGTCACCGCGGGAAGCGCTTCCCAGGTCTGTATCTCGGAAAGGCGGGCGAGCCAGTTATCGGCGAAGCTGCCGAAGATCACGACGCGGACGGGCGCCTGCCCGGGCGGGGGCGGCGGCAGCTCGAGCCGCAGCGGGATGGCATCGACCGAATTCTTGGCGCGATGCAGCATCGACCGGAACGGGAGCGGCAGGACGGCGCGCAGCCGGCGCGCCGCGGTGCCTGTGCCCCACTTGCGCAGCGCGATGATCGCCTGGGTGAGGGGCGGCTGGCGCATCACGCCGAAGCCGGCCCCGCCATGCCGCCGGTCAGGCGCCGGACGAGGTCGACATAGTGGCGGGCGCCCGCTTCGAGGGTGAGGTTTTCCGTTATGTAGGCGCGCGGAGAGAATTCCTGTTTCAGCACGCCCGACCAGAAGCGCGGGAAGGTGGCGCTGAATTCGGCGGCGTCCCGGAACGTCATCCCGCAGCGCGCGTCCCAGTAGGGCACGGTGGTCACCGGGCCGAACTGGACGCGGTGCGGATAATAGTTGGTGTCCTGCCACGGACCGCCGGGGTCCCAGGCGAAGACCGGCACGTCGCACGACAGCGCCTGCTCGAGCGCGATGCCCTGGGTCTCGTGCTCGCAGAGGAACACCATGGCGCGCGCGCGGGCCAGCAGATCGCGGAACTGCGGTTCGCGGTAATGGCCGTAGGCGAGGGTGGCGACGCGAAGGCCGCGGGCCATCAGGTCCAGAAGGATCGGATCGCGCACGGCGGCGCGGTCGCGGGGAGGATCGACGCGGATCTTATCGTAAACCAGCACATCGACGTCCTTGGCGACGTGAGGCGAAGGCTTCCAGCCGTCCGTGTCGATGCCGACGGGCCAGACATGAACCTTGTCGCCCCAATGCGGCTCGAACATCTTGCGCACCCATTCGCAGGGAACCAGCACGCCGCGAATGTCATGATCGGTGAGCAGGGTGGGATGGGCGAACGGATGGTCGTAGCCGGAAGCCCCGAAGACGATCGGCGTCGCGCGCGGAATCTTCGCAAGGACCAGGGGCTTGCCGATGACGCAGGCGACCGCGCCGGGGTTGCGCCGCAGATGGCGGTAGTCGTTCACGCGATAGCGGATGCCCAGCCGGTCGAGCCCGGCGCACAGGTTGAGGAACACGCGCATATGGCCGCCCGGCTGCTTCGGCCCGCGCAGGAGGCGCCGGACGACGCGTCGCGGGTAGCGATCGAACGGCAGCCAGCGATCCGGGTCGCCTTCTTCGTAGAAGAGGTTCAGGGGGGCGGCGTCACGCGCCGGGTCGGGTCTAGCCATCGGTTGAGCGAGCCTCGAATCCGAAAGGATTCTGTATCCTCAGGGTGCCGGAGGACATGGCGAGTCCTTGGGAGACATGGGCGCGGCCCGTTCGTGGGCCGGCGCTCGCACTTCGCCGCCATGCTCGCCACCGGCGGCCGGTGATGCAATTGAATGCGAGGTCCCTGTGCTCTGGCGGAATTCGCCTTCCTGTTGCGACGAAAGGACCATCGAAGAAACCCTGCTGCGCCTAAAGCGGTTGCACAGGCCGCAATGCGCGACCAGAAACCCGCTTGTGCGCGCGAATCGTAGGCCGTGCTAGGGTTGTTTCGCAAGCTCGATGGGCCCGGCAATTGATGCTGGCAGACAGGTGGTGCAGGGGTCGGATGTCTAGGATCGCGCTCAAGGCAGGCGAATTCGGTTCCTCCCCGCGGGAGGATGGACCGCTCGGGAGTCGCCGGGCTCAGATGCTCTGCATTCTGGTCGTCCTCGGTGTACTGGCCGCCAGCGCGGCCATGCTTGTCGTGCCGCCGACGGTGTACTCCCGGGTCATGGCCTGGGACCTCCTGTTCAATCTGTCGGGTGCCTGGGCCATCTTCAACGGCCAGTCCCTCCATACGGACGTTCACGATCCGCTGGGCGCCGGGTCTTTCTGGTTGACCGTTCTGGGCTTTCATCTCATCGGCGTGTCGCTGCGTGCGTTCCTCGTCGGCAAGATCGCGATGTCGGCCATCGTATTCGCCATTGCCACGGTCGTGGCCCTGAGACGTCTCTCGCCGGTTCCCGCGGCGATATTCGTGCTGATGGTGTCGCAGCTTTGTCTGCTTCCCACGAACACGGGCGACCTGCTCGACGACTTCACCTTCGCGATGTCGTACAACCTCTATGGCTGGTCCGTCGTCAGCGTGCTCGCGCTGGCGCTGTTTCTGCCGCCGATGGCTGACGGCCGGGGCCATTGGTGGGACGTCGCATGCGTCGCGGGTCTCCTCGCGCTTCTGTTCTATCTCAAGATCACCTACTTCCTGGCGGGCCTCGGCGTCTGCGTAGCGGCCTTCATCGTCAATCCATCGGTGCTCGAGCGCTGGCGGAGCTGGGCCGTCGCGATGTTGGCAACGTCGGCGCTGCTGGTGGGGCCGTGGAACTGGGCCTACCTGGACGACATCTCTTCGGCGGTCGGTTCGGGCGCCGTCAGGTCGCGCATCTTGGAATTGCTGATCATGTTCTCGGCCAATGCGTTCGAGCTTTCGATCTATCTGACGATTCTCTTCGCCGCGGTCGCGCTATGGCGCATGAAGTGGGCGTCGTTCCGACTCATCCTCGCCGTGCTCGCTCTCTATGGCGCGGGCGTTGCGATCCTCAGCCAGAACGCCCAGTTGCGCGGGCTCACGCTCTGTTCAGTGTCGGTTTTCCTGCTTTACAGGGAGCTGAGCCTCCACCGCTCAGCCGGCCCGTCGCCAGTCTCCTTCTGTCTTGCCGCGCTGCTCACATTGCCGGCCATCATCTGCTTGAATACGACTTTCAGCCTCGGCCTCTATGCGAGGAGGGCCTTCAGCGACTTCAACGTCCATACGGTCCAGACGTCCGCGTTGAAGGGGCTTTCCGTCCCCGTCGAGATGGTGCCGTCCTGGCATGCGCTTTCCGCGCGGGGCGGAGACTACTCTTGGCGTTTGCGGACACGCTCGGTCCATGGCGATCCGCCGGTCACGCAACTCCAGTATGTTCACACGATCGTCGAGGCCGTCAGTCTCCTGCAAGGGGATGGTCGTGAACCGGGCGGGGTTGCGGTGATCGACCAGGTCAATCCACTGCCCTTCGCATTGGGATGGGCGCCGCCCGCCGGCGGCAATCTTTGGTACGATCTCGGCTTCCCCTGGCCGAGCCCCGAGGCCGCCCTGGCGAACGTTCGCTATGTACTGATCCCCAAATTCCCGACAAACACGGATATTTCGAGGGAAGCTCTGCAACGCTTCGCGCCCTATCTCGAGCGGCACTACCGATCGGAACTGGTATCGGAGAGTTGGCAGCTCCTCGTCCGGCAATAGGCGGTCTCGGTCTAGCCGTGCCTCTTCAAATGGGGAAGACTGTCACCTGACGATATCACGGAGTTCGCCCGCCATGTCTCAGCTCCAGTACGAAGCGCTCCATCCCGAGTTGGGCGTCCGCCTGCGCGGCGTCGATGTCGGCACGCCGCTTTCACCGGATCTGGTCGCGGAGATCCGGGCGGCGATCGATCGCTACTCGTTCGTCTGCTTTCCCGATCAGTCGATGGACGACGACAGCCAGCTCGCGCTGACGCGGCAGCTCGGCAATCCCGAGCCCAGCCATACCAGCGTCGGCAAGGTCGAGTATTTCGGCACCATCGGCAACGTGCAGAAGGATGGCACGGTGCTGGGCAATACGCACAAGAAGACCATCTTCCTCACCGGCAACAACATGTGGCACTCCGATGCCTCGTTCAAACCGGTGCCGGCCTTCCTCTCGGTGATGTGCGCCTACGAGACGCCGTCCGAGGGCGGCATCACCATGTTCGTCTCGCTGCGCGCCGCCTACGACCGTCTCTCGGCCGAGCGCAAGGCCGAGCTCGAGCCGCTGATCGCGATCCACGACTACGTCCATTCGCGCTCGAAGGTCGCGCCCGATGCCGTGTCGCCGGAGCTGGCGGCCTCTCTGCCGCCGGTGCGCCAGCGGCTGGTGCGCACCAACCCGGCGACGGGAGCCAAGAACCTGTTCCTCGGCAGCCACGTCCGCGAGATCGAGGGCATGGACCCGGCGGCCGGCCGCGCGCTGATCGACGCGCTGACCGATGAGGCGATCCGGCCCGAGCATGTCTATCACCACGCCTGGCAGCCGGGCGACGTCGTGCTCTGGGACAATCGCTGCCTGCTCCATGCCGGCAGCGGCTACGACGCCGATCGCCACCGCCGCTACATGCGCCAGACCCGCGTCAGCGGCACCTGCTCGTCGCTGGACGAGGCCGCCTGACCGCGCCTCGTCGGACGAGGGCCGGCGAGCTCTGACAGGCGCTGCGAAACTGCACCCATGACGATGGCCGTGCGCCGGTCGATACTCCGCGTTCGCCCGATCAGCAGTGGAGGAAACACGCATGGCGCCGAAGCTTGTCGACTATCTGTCCTACGAGCCCGAGGACAATGGAATCCTCTGGATCAGGTTCAACCGCCCGGACCGGCTCAACGCGCTCGTCGGCACGGCGGAGGAAAACGGCACCGTCGCCAAGGTGGGCGAGTACATGCGTGCCGGCGACGACGACCCGAAAATCCGCGTGATCGTGCTCACCGGTGTCGGTCGCGTTTTCTGTGCCGGCGCCGACCTGCGCTCGAAGATGCCGCCCGAAGTGACGGGCGAGGAGTTCCCGGGCAACCGCGGTACGCACGAAGGACCCGATGCCGCGCGCCAGCACTTCTTTCACGGCTTCACCAAGCTCCATCGCGACATCTCGCTGATCCGCAAGCCGACCATCGCCATGATCAACGGCCCGGCGGTCGGCTCGGGCATGGACATGGCGCTTCACTGCGACATCCGCATCGGCTGCGAGAAGACCCGCTTCATCGGCTACCAGAATGCCGGCCAGATCATCGAGAATGGCGGCTCCTACTATCTGCCGAAAATGGTCGGCCTCGGCCGTGCGCTCGAATTCGCCTACACCGGCGAGCTCGACGCCGACCGCGCCTATAACTGGGGCATGCTCAATCACCTCGTGGCGTCGGACAAGCTCGAGGAGACCACGCGGGCATTGTGCGACCGTATCATCAAGGTGCCGCCGCTCGTGCAGTGGGTCGGCAAGCGCATCATGCGCGCGGCCCTCGACAGCACGATGGAGACCACCATGGTCCTCACCTCGAATGCCGGCGGCATCCTGAACGGCTCCGAAGATGCCAAGGAAGCGCGCCGCGCCTTCGCCGAAAAGCGTCCGCCGGCCTTCAAGGGCCTGTGATCGCGGTCGCCTCTTCGGCTATGGGGCGCTAGACTGCGGCATCGTCCAGCATCGGAGGATGGCCATGACATCAACCGCAATCCGCCTGTCGCGCCGCGGCTTCGTGCGATCGGCAGTCGCTCTTGGCGTATCTGGCGCCATCGTCGGCGGAACGATCTCGCCGCTCCTCGCCGCCGATCCGATCAAGCCCGGCGCCAACAGCGCCCTGATCGTCATCGACGTCCAGAACTGCTTCATCGACGGCGGCACGCTGCCGGTGAAGGGCGGCGCCGAGGTCGTGCCGATCGTCAACAAGCTGGCCGGCGCCTTCCAGAACGTGATCGTGACGCAGGACTGGCACACGCCGGGCCACGCCTCGTTCGCCAGCGCGCATGCGGCCAAGAAGCCGTTCGAGACGATCGGCCTGTCATACGGCACGCAGGTCCTGTGGCCCGACCATTGCGTGCAGGGCTCCGACGACGCGGCGCTGCACAAGGACCTCAAGCTGCCGACGGCGCAGCTCGTCATCCGCAAGGGCTTCAACAAGGGTGTCGACAGCTACTCGGCGTTCGAGGAGGCGGATCGCAAGACCACGACGGGGCTCGCGGCCTATCTCAAGGCTCGCGGCATCGACACCGTCTTCCTGACGGGCCTCGCCACCGATTTCTGCGTCGCCTGGACGGCGCTGGATGCCCGCAAGCTCGGCTTCACCACCTACGTGATCGAGGACGCCACCCGCGCCATCGATCTCAACGGCTCGCTGGCCGCGGCCTGGAAGGAAATGACGGCGGCCGGCGTGAAGCGCATTCAGGCGAGCGACATTTCCTAGGGTCTTTCCGCTTCAAGTCGACCCGCACCACCTCATCCTGAGGAGCGGCCCCCTCGAATACCTCGGGGTAAACTCCGGACCGCGTTTCGAAGGATCGGCAACAGGCGCGGTGCTCGTGCCCATGCTTCGAGACGCGTCCCGGCGGGACGCTCCTCAGCATGAGGTTGGTGGTGGTGACTTTATCCGACTCGAAAAGATTCGAGCCGCTACTGCGGCCAGCCCAGCTCGATCTCGATGACGACGGGCTTGACCTGACGCATCGCGGAGTCGGTGGAGGAGAACTCGACGTCGCCGTTCACCTTGTCGAGCGCATCGCCGGGCGCATCGGTTGGCGGGTCGAAGCGCAGCGAGAGGTTGCAGCCGCCGACCGGCTTGTCGAGCCGGCCGCCGTCCCAGCCGTTGGTATAGCCGCCGAGGTCCCAGCCGAAGCCCGTCAGGGTGAAGGGCTTGCCGTTCATCGCCTCGATTTCCGCCAGGGTGGTGCCGTTGGTCACCGGCCTGTCGAGGCCGGTGACGGCGACCGGCCAGGTCGAGCCGTTGCGGATGATGACGACGTTGGGTCGGGCATAGGAATCGTGCCAGAGGATTTCGATGCGCCTGGTGGGATCCCTGGCGAAGATGACGGTTCCCGGCTCGGTGTTGCCCTCGCCGACGGGAATGGCGGCCCGTTCGACGTTGGCAGCGCCGAACACCCGCGCCAGCGTGCGCTCGTCGGCGGTGCGGGCGAAGGGGCCGGTGCAGTCGAGCACGGTCGGGGCCTCGCTCTGGGCGAGCGCCGGTGTCGCAAGGGTGACGCAAAGGAGGCAGGCAAGGTGTCGGGACAGGAACAGGAACGGTGACATCTCGCTCTCGCACCGCTCTGGCGGCAAGGGCCGTCCGAGCGCCATATTGTGGCCGCTGCAAGGGAGCAGCAGCATGACCGTGAAGTTCGTCTTTTATCACACCCGGCGCTGACGCGAGACCGATGACGTCCCCGATCACCACCCGCAGGCTGGCGACGATCCTGTTCGCCGACGTCTCCGGCTACAGCCGCATGATGCGCGCAGACGAGGAGCGCACCCTCGTCGACCTGCGCGCCCATCTGGCCGAGCTGGTGGCGCCGGTGATCGAGCGGTTCGGCGGCCGTATCGTGAAGACGGTGGGCGACGGCGTGATGGTCGAGTTCGGCAGCGCGGTCGAAGCGGTGCGGTCCGCCGTCGAGCTGCAGCGCGGCATGGCGGGGCGCAACGACGGCGTGCCGGTGGAACGGCGGCAGACCTTTCGCATCGGCCTGCACCTGGGCGATGTCATCGCCTCCGACGACGATGTGTTCGGCGATACGGTCAACGTCGCCGCGCGTCTGCAGGGCGTGGCCGAGCCCGGGTCGATCGTCCTGTCGGCGGCCGTCTACGAGCCCGTCCGCGATAAGCTCGCTTTGCCGTTCCGCGACCTCGGCAACCGCTCGGTGAAGAACATCGACCGGCCGGTCCGCGTCTATGCGCTCGACTCCGCGTCGCTGGCCGACGGCGCACCGTCGCGGCCGCTCCCACGGGCGCGCAAGCGCCTCGTCGCCGCCGTTGCATCCGTTGCGTTGGTCCTCCTCGCCGGTGCCGGCACCCTGGCCTATTTCTCCGGCCACTTGCTGCCGGCGGAGGAGGCGGTGGCGGCCGCGCCGGTGCCGGTCGAGACAGGCCTGTCCGTGGCGGTGCTGGTGTTCGCCAACCAGAGCGGCGATCCCGGCCAGGATTACTTCTCCGATGGGCTGACCGAGGACATCACGCGCGCGCTCGGCCGCTTCAAGCAGCTCACGGTCCTGTCCTACGGGGCGGTGCTGCCGTTCCGCGGGAAGAACCTGCCGCCGCAGGAGATCGGCCGCGCGCTGCGGGCGCGGTACATCGTCGGCGGCACGGTGCGTCGCATGGGCCCGCGGGTGCGCGTCACGGTCCAGCTCAGCGACGCGATGACCGGCACGCAGCTCTGGTCCGAGCACTACGACGACGATCTGGGCGACATCTTCGCCGTGCAGGATCGCATCGCCCGCCGGATCGCCGGCACCCTGGCGACCAACCTGCAGCAGCTCGCCGTGCAGCAGAGCCTGCGCAAGCCGACCGACAATCTCGATGCCTACGACATGCTGCTGCGGGGCCGCACGCGGGCAGCGGAGACGACGCCGTCGGGCAACCGGGCGGCGCGCGAGATGCTGGAGAAGGCGATGGTGATGGCGCCGAACTATGCCGATGCCTATGCCGAGCTGGCCGGCGTACATTTCGAGCGCGCCACCTTTGGCTGGTCGGAGTTTCCCCAGCAGGACATCGACACCGCGATCCGCTACGCGCAGAAGGCGATCGACCTCGACGAGGAGAGCGTGCTGGCGCACGGCCTGCTCGCCCGTGCCTATGCCGCGACCCGCAAGTACGACCTGGCGATGGCTGAATCGGAGCGCGCGCTCGAGATCAATCCCAGCGACGCCGAGGTGCTGCGGGCGCGGGCCGCGGTGCTGCTGTGGACCGGCCGCATCGAGGAATCGATCGCGACCGCGGAGATCGCCAACCGTCTCAACCCGAACATCGGCCCCGAAGCCGCGCTCAATCTCGGCATCGCCTATCTGCTGAGCGGCCGCTATGCCGATGCGGTGCGCCTGCTGGAGACCGTGCGCGCCCGCTTCCCGGCCTATCCGCTGCTCGACCTGCCGCTGGCCGGCGCCTATGCCGAGATGGGACGCACGCCGGAAGCGAAGGACGCGATGGAAGAGGGCCGGCGCAAGAACCCGCATCTCGACGCCGCCAGCTTCGGCTCGCGCTTCCAGGATCCAGCCCTGCAGCAGCGGCTCGCGGAGAGCCTGCGCAAGGCCGGGTTGGACTGACGCGACGGCGGCCGGCTTACGGTCGGGGTGCGTTCTTCAGGGTCTGCCAGTTGCCGTTGGCCTTCGTCGCGTTGGCCCCGGAGTCCTGGCGAAACCGCTCGGAACCCGCGGCGCTGGCAAAGACATAGAGATGGCCGTTGGAGATCGTCCAGATCGTCGGGTCGGATTCGCGCAGGTTGCCGTTGGCCATGTTCATCGCGCACTGGCCGCCGAACTGCGGCGCGTACTTGTCGGGATCGGCCCTGAACAGGTCGCGGTGCTGGGCATTGGCGAAGCGGTAGCGCACCCCGTCCCAGATGAGTTCGTGGTCGGCGACGCCGGGGGTGGCCACGCCCAGGGTGAAGTAGGCGACCGGATCGTAGCCCTTGAGGCCGAGGCGCGCGGCGCTCGCCGGGTTCGGTTGTGCGAAGGCCGGAGGCGCTGCCGCCATGCCGGATGCGACGGTCGCTGCGGCCACTGCCCACAGGAATGCACGGCGCGTGGACATTTCAGTCTCCAGGATATGACGGCGATCGAGTCATACGCTGCGAGATGGGCTTCAATTTGGGCGCGATAGGGGCGGCCTGTGAACGGCCGTCCAACCCCAGTCAGACCTGAGTCGTGGACGTGTCGGCGCGGCCGCGCTCCAGCATACGGTGGGCAATCTCGGTCTCGCCGAGGACGATGAGATTGGCGCCGAGCTTCTCGAAATGCTCGACCGTCGCGCTCGAATGCGCCCGGGCCAGGATGTCGAGCCTGGGATTGGCGGCGCGGGCCTGCTGGACGATCTGGCCGGCCTCGAAGGCCTCCGGGATGGTGACGTAGAGGCGCCGCGCGCCGGCGAGGTTGAGGGCCGCGATGATCGCCGGTTCGGCGGCGTTGCCGGTGAAGACTTCGGCGCCGTCGCCGCGCGCCCGGGCGACGCCGGCATCGCTCGCCTCGACGACGATCATCTTGGCGCCGTCGCCCCGCAGGCCGGCGCCGACCAGCGAACCGACGCGGCCGTAGCCCACGACGATGTCATGGCCGGTCAGGGTCGTCGGCGTGAGAGCGGTCGCAGGCTCGTCGGGCTGGGCGGCCGGTTCGGCGGCTTTCTCCTGCCCCAGGCGCTCGAGCAACGTGAAGACCAGCGGATTGAACATGATCGACACGATGGCGCCGGCCAGGATGAGGTCGCGCGACTCCTTGGGTACCATGCCCAGGCCGATGCCGATCCCGATCAGGATGAACGAGAACTCGCCGATCTGCGCGAGGCTCGCCGAGACGGTGAAGGCGGTCGACCGGCTGTGCCCGAATGCCCGCACGATGAGGTAGGCGGCCACCGACTTGCCGACGATGATGATGGCGATGGTGGCGATCACCGCCAGCGGGTGCTCCACGAATACCGCCGGGTCCAGCAGCATGCCCACCGAGACGAAGAACAACACGGCGAACGCGTCGCGCAGCGGGATGGCTTCTTCGGCGGCGCGCTGGCTGAGGTCGCTTTCGCCCAGCACCATGCCGGCGAAGAAGGCGCCGAGGGCGAAGGAGACGCCGAACAGATGGGCGGCGCCATAGGCCACCCCGAGGGCGATGGCGTAGACGGCGAGGCGGAACAGTTCGCGCGATCCGGTATGCGCGGTGAAATGCATCAGCCAGGGTATGACGCGCCGGCCGACGATCAGCATGATCGCCACGAAGATCGAGACCTTGGCCAGCGTGACCAGAAGGGTGAACAGGATGTGCGTTGCGGGCACCCCGTTGCCCGCCGTCGCCACCGCCAGCGCCGGCAGCAGGACCAGCGCCAGCACCATCGCGAGATCTTCGACCACCAGCCAGCCGACGGCGATGCGGCCGCGTTGCGTTTCGAGGATGTGGCGCTCCTGCAGGGCGCGGATCAGGACGACAGTGCTGGCGACGGAGAGCGCCAGGCCGAACACGAAGCCGGCAATGGGCGGCCAGCCCAACGCCCAGGAAAGGGTGGCGCCCATCAGGGTCGCGACAGCGATCTGCCCGATGGCGCCGGGAATGGCGATGCGTGCGACCGACAGCAGGTCCTTCAGCGAGAAGTGCAGGCCGACGCCGAACATCAGCAGGATGACGCCGATCTCGGCGAGTTCGGTGGCGAGCGCGGGATCGGCCGTGAAGCCCGGCGTGTAGGGGCCGACCAGGACGCCGGCCAGCAGGTAGCCGACCAGCGGCTGCACCCGCAGCCTCTGGGCGATCAGGCCCAGTACGAAGGCGAGCATCAGACCCGCAGCGATCGTCGCAATGAGCGGGGTCTGATGCTCCGGCATCCGGTTTCTCTCAGCGAGTGAATGGACGCTTCCGGTGTGGCGCGCCTCCCTGGAAATTGCAATCAGTCTGAGCGGAATTGGGGAGGCTCGAAATGAAGATATCGCGACGCACATTGCTGGGCAGCGGCCTCGCCGTGTCGACGGTCGGCGCCGCAGGCGCGACGGCATGGGCGCAAGCCTATCCCACGAAGCCGATCCGCTGGATCGCGCCCTTCGCGGCCGGCGGCAATTACGACCTGACGTCGCGACTGGTCGGCGAGGGCATGTCGCGCGCCCTCGGCCAGACAGTGCTCGTCGACAACCGGCCCGGTGCCGGCGGCCTCGTCGGCGCCGAAGCGGCGGCAAATGCGCCGGCCGACGGCTACACCGTCGTGATGGGCAGCTTCAGCGTGCTGTACGTCTCGCCCTATCTCGCGGGCAAGCCGTCGCTGGTGCCGCTGTTCGCGCCGATCAGCCTGCTGTCGACCGTGCCGATGATCCTCGTCGGCAAGCCCGACGGGCGCTTCCCCGACATGCGCGCCGCACTCGCCGAAGCGAAGGCGAAGCCCGGCACGGTCACGATCGGCCATGCCGGCAACGGCACGACCAACCACATCGCCATCCTGCGCCTCGAAGTGAACGAGGGCGTGAAGTTCAACATCATCCCCTACAAGGGATCGGGCCCCGGCCTCACCGACCTGATGGCCGGCCAGATCGATCTCTACATGGACCAGCTCACGACATCCCTGCCGCACATCAAGTCGGGCAAGCTGAAGGGCCTGCTGGCGATGAGTCCCGATCGCATCGCGCAATTGCCGGACATGCCATCACTCACCGACATCGGCAGCAAGCCGTTCGACGGCGGCACCACGGCCGGCGTGCTGGCGCGCGTCGAGACGCCCAGGCCCATCCTCGAAACCCTGAACGGCGCCGTGGTCACGGCCCTGAAGGACCCGGCCATTGCCGCGAAGCTTGCCGAGCTCGGCGCCGTGCCACGCCCGTCGACGATGGAGGAGTTCGCAGCTTATATGAAGGACCAGGAAGCGGGCGTTAGCGCACTTGTGAAGTCAGGTTTGTTGAAACCCGAATGAGCGGGTGCCATGTCGGCGCCATGGCATATCTCATCAGAACGATCACACTGGCTCTAGCTTTCGCCGTAGCCGGCGCCGCCGCGGGATGCAGTGGGCTCCCGCAGGACGGTCGGTATCAGACCCACAACAATGCCAGTTGGGAAGGCTTCCGCGCCTGACGAGCCAAGGGGCGCGGGGCATGACAAGGCGTGCTCGCGGGCTTTGAGGACGCGGCCGCGAACAGGAAGCTGCGCGCCATCGTGCGCGCGTCGAAGCGCGAGGTATTCACGGCGGCCTTCGAGGCCTAAGAAGGCAGTGTCGAGGAGCGGTTGACGCTCGGCCTGTTGAAGCTGGATTACGCCTTCAGGCAATTTCCTTCATGACCGACCACAGGTCGGCCTTGCGTTCGAAGCCGATGCCGGGCGTGTCGGGTAGCGACACACGGCCGTCAACCACCGCGCAGTCGTCGGCGAAGCCGCCGAACGGCGCGAAGACCTGGGGGTAGGATTCGTTACCGCCGCATTGCAGGCCGACGGCGATGTTCAGCGCGAACTGGTGGCCGCCGTGCGGCACGCAGCGCCGAGGCGACCAGCCGTGCGCCTTCAGCATCTCGAGCGTGCGCAGATACTCGACCAGCCCGTAGGACAGAGCGGGATCGTATTGCAGGATGTCGCGGTCGGGACGCAGGCCGCCGTGGCGGATCAGGTTTCGCGCATCCTGCATCGAGAACAGGTTCTCGCCGGTGGCGAGCGGCGGGGCATATTCGGTCGCGAGCGCGGCGTGCGCCAGATAGTCGAGCGGGTCGAGCGGCTCTTCGTACCAGCGCAGGCCGAAGCCCTGGATGGCGCGGCCGAACTCGATCGCGGTGGTGAGGTCGAACTTGCCGTTGACGTCGACTGCCAGCCGCTCGCCGGCGCCGACGATGTCCAGCACCGCCTCGATGCGCTTCAGGTCCTCGGCCAGCGGCACGCCGCCCACCTTCATCTTCACGCAGGAATAGCCGAGGCCGAGATAGTGCTTCATCTCGTCCTTGAGCCCGTCCAGCCCCTTGCCGGGATAGTAGTAGCCGCCGGCGGCATAGACCCACGCCTTCTCGTCGGCCTGGCCGCCATTGTAGCGGTCGGCCAGCAGCTTCCAGAGCGGCACCCGCTTGGCCTTGGCGACGGCGTCCCAGATTGCCATGTCGAGCACGCCGACCGCGACGGAGCGCTCGCCGTGGCCGCCGGGCTTTTCGTTGGCCATCATGACGGCCCAGCATTTCGCGGGATCGAGCAGCCCCTCACCATCGAGCAGCAACTCAGGCTCGGCCTGGCTGAGCCGCGGAATGAAGCGCTCACCCAGCAGCCCGTGCTGCGCGTAACGGCCGTTCGAATTGAAGCCGAATCCCACCACCGGCTTGCCGTCGACCATCACGTCGGTGACCACCGCCACGACCGAAGCGGTCATCTGGCTGAAGTCGATGTAGGCGTTGGCGATCTTGGAGCGGATGGGCGAGACGATGTCGCGGATGGCGACGATGCGCATGGTGGCGTCCGTGTCTGGAAGGGCCGTCGGGCCGGGTCCAGAGTTTCTACAGGTGCTGCCGCGCGGCGGCCAGTAGTTGCGGCGGCGACACCGGCTTGCGCAGGAAGGGCGCGGTCGCGAGGTCGGGGGGAACCTTGGCCGGATCGCTCGCCGATACGAAGACGAAGGGCACGCCCTGCTCGCGCAGGTGCTTGGCCAGAGGGAAAGTCAGGCCGTCCGCCAACTTGATGTCGAGAAAGCCGAAGTCGACCCGCTGAGATGCCAGCGCCATTGCGTGGCCGGTACTGCCGGCGACGTGGGGCGTGCAGTCGAGCTGGTCGCGGACGAGCGCCGCGAGGTGGTCCGCCACCAGTTCATCGTCTTCGACAATGAGAACGTGCTTGCCCATGGCGAGTAGGGAAACGCCGTCGCATCGAACAGGTTGCCGCGAAAATCACAAATCAGTTAGTCGAACTTTGGACGGCCTGTTGCGTAGTATCGATCGAATGCAGCGGGCGTTTTCCATCGCTGCGCCCGGACGGCCCTCCGCCCGCCAGATGTTGCGTACGGCAACCTCGGCGCTCCATGCAGAGGTTGACGGGCGCTTCTCCGGTCCTTTTGAGACGGATAAGAATGCCTACTCGGCGTTCCTTCTGTCGCTCGCCCGCGCGGTTCCGCCGCTGGAGCGGGCGCTGGAGCAGGGCGGCGTCGAGCGCCTGCTTCCGGATTGGCGGTTGCGACGCAGGTCCGGCGCGCTGCAGCGAGATCTCGACATACTGGGCGTCCGCGCACCGGCCGCGATAGCCGTCGACGTGACGAGCGACGAAGCGCGCCTGTTCGGTCGCCTCTATGTGCTGGAGGGCTCACGCCTCGGCGGGAGCCTTCTGGTCAAGCGCGCCCGGGCGAGCGCCGATCCGCTGGTGCGGGCGGCCACCCACTATCTGAGCCACGGGGCCGGCGCCGATTTCTGGCGTGGCTTCCTGCAGCGGCTAGAGGACTCGCAAGCCGTGGCGGCGGCGCCGGAGCGGGCGATGCTGGGCGCCCGCGAGACGTTCGGACTGTTCATGACGGAACAAGCCCATGCCTGACCCTGTGTTTCCCGTCGACCTCACCAACTGCGATCGCGAGCCGATTCATCTCCTGGGGGCGATCCAGCCGTTCGGTTTTCTGGTCGCGCTCGACAGCACGCAATGGATCATCACGCGCCTGTCGAGCAATGCCGGCGTGTGGCTGGGGGCCGGCCCGGCCGAACTGGTTGGCCGGCCGATCGAGGACGTGTTCACCCACGACGCCATCCATCTCATTCGGGGCCAGCTGCAGACCGCGGTGTTCACCAACACCGTGGCGCGGGCCTTCTCGGTGGCGCTGCTGGCCGACGGTTCGCGCTTCGACCTCGCCGTCCATGTGAACGGCGACACGATCGTCATCGAGGCCGAACCTTGCATCGACGAGCAGGGGGTCAACTCGGGAGCGCTGGTGCGCGCCATGATCGCGCGCCTGCAGCAGACGCCGGATCTCCGGACCTTCTACCGGGTCGCGGCCCGCGAAATGCGCGGCCTCACCGGCTTCGATCGCGTGATGATCTATCGCTTCGACCATGACGGCTCGGGCGAGGTGATCGCGGAATCGGCGCGCGGTGGCCTGGAAAGCTATCTCGGTCTGCACTATCCCGCGTCGGACATTCCCCGGCAGGCGCGCATCCTCTACGAGCGCAACTGGCTGCGCATCATTGCCGATGTGTCCGCAAAGCCTGTCGCGATTCAGCCTGGCCTCATCGCCGGCCGGCCGCTCGACCTGTCGATGAGCGTGCTGCGCAGCGTCTCGCCGATCCACATCGAGTATCTGCAGAACATGGGCGTCGGGGCCTCGATGTCGGTGTCGATCCTGCGCGACGGCAAACTGTGGGGCCTGTTCGCCTGCCATCATTACGGACCCCACACCGTGCCGTTCGAACGGCGCACGGCGGCCGAACTGTTCGGCCAGATGTTCTCGCTGCTGATGGAGAGCCGGGAGCGGGACGGCGAAGCGGCCTACGAGGCGCGGGCACGCAAGCTCCATAACCAGCTCGTCACCGTGATGGCAGCCGAAGCGACCCGCTTCGACAGCATCGTCTCGCACCTCGACGAGATTGCCGATCTCCTGTCCTGCGACGGGATCGGCGTCTGGACGGGCGGCCACGCCAGCCTGCAGGGCATGGCCCCGACGCAGGAACAGTTCATCGGCTTGATCGACCATCTGACGCGTCGAGACCTCGGCGACGTGCTGGCCTGCCACGAGATCGCGGCCGAGTATCCGCCGGGCCGCGACTTCGCCGACCGTGCGGCCGGCATGCTGGTCGTGCCCCTGTCGCGGCCGGCGCGCGACTTCCTCATCTTCTTCCGCAAGGAAGCGGCGCGATCGGTGAGCTGGGCGGGCGATCCCGGCAAACCGATGACGATCGGCCCGCTGGGCGCGCGCCTGACGCCGCGCAAGAGCTTCGAGCTGTGGCGCGAGACGGTGAGGGGCCAGTCGATTCCCTGGGAGCCGGTAGACGTGCGCATCGCCGAGAGCCTGCGGGTCAGCCTGCTTGAGGTCATCCTGCGTCTCTCCGACATCACCGAGGTCGAACGCAGGCGGTCGCAGGAGCGGCAGGAACTGCTGATCGCCGAGCTCAATCATCGGGTCCGCAACATTCTCGGCCTGATCCGCGGCGTCATCTCGCAGAGCCGCGATCCCTCCCTGACGGTCGATGCCTTCACCGAGGTCGTGAGGGGGCGCATCCAGGCCCTGGCGCGCGCGCACGACCAGATCACCGCCGACAACTGGGGGCCGGCTTCGTTCCGCGGTCTCGTTGCTGCCGAGGTCGGCGCCTATCTGGGGGGCAAGGCCACGCGCGTGCGCCTGTCGGGGCCTGAGATGCTGCTGGAGCCACAGGGCTTCACCACCCTGGCGCTGGTCGTGCATGAGCTGATGACGAATTCCGCCAAGTACGGTGCGCTGAGCGACAGTAGCGGCTCGATCGATATCGAGACCCGGCTCGATGCGCAGCGCGACCTGCACATCACCTGGACCGAACGGGGCGGTCCGCCGGTGACGCCGCCGACACGGCGCGGATTCGGCTCGACCGTGATCGAGCGCTCGATCCCCTACGACCTGAAGGGCGAGGCCACGGTCGCCTACGAAGTGACGGGCGTGTGCGCCAGGTTCGTGATTCCGGCGAGCTATGTTCGTCCGGCGGCGGGCGCGCTGGCCGAACCGCCCGCCGAGGCGGCAGCGGAGGTAAGTGCGGCGGACCTGCCGAAGGATGTGCTGATCGTCGAGGACAACATGATCATCGCACTCGATGCCGAGAGTTCGCTGGTCCGCGCCGGTATCGAGACCGTCCGGGTGGCCGCCAGCGTCGCGCAGGCCATGCGTGCGATCGCCACCCGTGCGCCGAACTTCGCCCTGCTCGACATCAATCTCGGCCGCGAAACCAGCTTCGTGGTCGCCGAGCATCTCGATTCGCTCGGCATCCCCTTCGTGTTCACCACCGGCTACGGCGAGGACATCGCCTTCCCGCCCAAGCTGCTTGGCGTGCCGCGCATCCGCAAACCCTATAGCGGCGACGCGCTGCTGATGGCGATGCGCCGCTAACCCGCCGCGAAGACGTTGCGGCGGTTCTGGCGGAACAGGAGCCACCACGCGACCGCGCCGTTCAGCAGGTTCCAGGCGATGCCGTTGATGAAGGCGGCCCGGTAGGAGCCGGTCATGTCGAACAGCACGCCGCCCATCCAGCCGCCCAGCGCCATGCCGACCAGGGTCGATGAGATGGCGAGGCCCACCCGGAAGCCGGCTTCCCTGGGCGGGAAGTATTCGCGCACGATGATGGCGTAGGACGGCACGATGCCGCCCTGGAACAGGCCGAACATGGCCGAGGCGAGGTAGAGCGAGTTGACCGAATCGTCGACGAGATAGAAGACCAGCGCCACGCACTGCAGGGTCGAGCCCAGCAGCAGCGTCTTGATGCCGCCGACCCGGTCGGCGATCCAGCCCGAGGCGATGCGGCTCACGATGCCGAAGCCCAGCATCAGCGACAGCATCTCAGCGCCGCGCGCCACGCCGTAGCCCAGGTCGGCGCAGTAGGCGACGATATGCACCTGCGGCATCGACATGGCCACGCAGCAGCCGATGCCGGCGACGACCAGCACCGCCTGCAGCGCATTCGGCGAAAGGCCGAGCGAGCGCGGCGAATGTGCGGCAGCGCCGGGCGTTCCTGCGGCGGCGTTCATCTGCTCCTGCGGCGGCTTGCGGCGGAGCGTCAGGGCCAGCGGGATCATGGCGGCGAAGCACAGCGCGCCGGCCACCCAGTAGGTGACCCGCCAGCCATGATCGTGGATCAGCATCTGGATGATCGTCGGCCAGATCGCGCCGGCGAGATAGTTGCCGGAGGCGGCGATGGCCACGGCGATGCCGCGCCGCCGGTCGAACCAGTGCGAGATGTCGGCGACCAGCGGCGCGAAGGTCGCGGCCGAGCTGAAGCCGATCAGCACCTGGACCGCGGCGAACAGAGGCAGCGCGGTCGCCAGTGGCGCCAGCGCGAAGCCCAGCGCCAGGCCCGTGGCGCTCAGCACTGCGGTGAGCACGATGCCGCGCTTGTCGACCAGCTTGCCCCAGGTGACTCCGCCGGCGAAGAAGCCCAGCGTGTTCATCGTGTAGGCGAACGAAATGTCGGCGCGGGTGACGCCGAGATCCTGCTGGATCGACGGCAGTGCCACGACGAGGCACCACATGCCGATGCCGCCCACCGTGCTCAGCGTCACGCTGGCGGCCAGGCGCCACCAGGCATAACTCGACTCGACTCCGGACATGATCAGCCGCCGATCGCGCCCTGCGTGTTGACATAGAGCGCGTAGAGCGAGTGGCTGGCCGCCATGAACAGGCGGTTGCGGTAACGGCCGCCGAAGCAGACGTTGGCGCAGCGCTCGGGCAGGTCGATATGCCCGATCGGCTTGCCCGCCGGATTGAAGATGCGCACGCCGTCGAGTTCGGCCGAGCCCATGCCCCAGCCGCACCACAGATTGCCGTCGACGTCGACCCGGAAGCCGTCGGGCGAGCCGCCGGGCCCGGCGTCGATCAGCACCGAGCCCTTGCCCAGCGTCGTGCCGTCGGTCGAGAGGTCGTAGGACAGGATCGTGCGGTGCGGCTCGGCGCGCGACGCCACGACATAGAGCTTCTTCTCGTCGGGCGAGAAGGCGAGGCCGTTGGGGCCGGGAATGTCATCGACCATCATCGCGAGCTTGCCGGTCGTCGCATCGAGCCGATAGACGGCGGGCCTGTTCTCGCTCTCTTCCTTGTGGCCTTCGTAGTAGCCCAGGATTCCAAACGTGGGATCGGTGAACCAGATCGAGCCGTCCGACTTCACCACCACGTCGTTGGGCGAGTTGAGCGGCTTGCCGTTGTAGGAATCGGCCAGCACGGTGATGGCGCCGTCATATTCGAAGCGGACGACACGGCGGGCATCGTGCTCGCAGGCGATCAGCCGGCCGCGCCGGTCGCGGGTATGGCCGTTGGCATTGTTCGAGGGCTTGCGGAAGATCGAGACGTTGCCGGTCTCCTCGTCCCAGCGCAGCACGCGGTTGTTGGGAATGTCGCTCCACAGGAGGTAGCGGCCGTCACCGAACCAGACGGGCCCCTCGGACCAGCGGCAGCCGGTGTAGAGCCGTTCGACCGAGGCCAGCGGCAACCGGTACTGGTTGAACGACGGGTCGAGCACGCGCACGGCCGGATCCGGATAGCGCTCGCTGGGCTGCCACATCTTGGTTTCCTCGTTTCATTCCCTGAGCCGACACTAGCGCCAAGTGGGCGTGCGCGCCTCCTTGGAATTGGCAAGGCCACCGTGCGGACATGGAGGACCTGCCGGCTTCATCGTCCAGTTGCAATTGGTCGGCCGGATCCGCAACCTGCCGTCCTTCGGTCGGGGGCGAGGAATGAAACTGTTCGGCGTGGTCAAACTGCTGGCGTTGCTCGTGGCGCTCGACCTGACAACGATCGCGACGGCGGTCGCACAGCCAGCCTCGCCACCATCGAGCAAGGCTGACGATGCCTTCACCTATTACTATCGCGATCCTCGGCCAGAGCGTCTGGTTGGCGTGCTCGATTCCCTTGGCAAGAAGCCGCGGGACTGGATCGCTTATCCACCCGTTGCCGGCATTCTCGCCGTGGTGTTCGCGACCCAGCCGGGGTGGATCGGGAAGCTCATTCCGGCTCAACTCGATGCCCGTTTGGCCACGACGATTGCCGCGGCCCTTCAACTGTCCGGCCAGCCCGTCTCCAGGGATCTGCAGGCCCGTCTGGCCCAGGCAGGGACGGATCCCACGCTCGCGGCCCAGTTCGCGGGCCTGCCGAATCGACTGACCGACCTCAGGATCGCGATCCCGACCCACCTGGACATCCTCTGGGGTGCGTCTTTCGCCAGCGGCGACGGCCGGTACGTCCTCATGATCATCGACTTCATGGCCCGGACGGCCAACCGGTCCGAGCCCATCGCGCTCGAGATCGTTCGGGTCGCCGCGGGTGTTGGACGCAAGGACTCCGGCTATCTGGCCACCCTCAAGGACAAGTACGATCAGAGGCTTCTGATTGAAATTGCATATGCTGCGACGGCCGCCTGGGCGCTCACCTCCAACGCTCACCAGCATGGCTTCGTCGATGTCACCGTGAAGCGCTACATTTCGGAGCATCCGGGGACTTGGGGGGCAAAGGTGTTGGCCGTTCTGAAGGCCTCGTAAGGGCCGTCCTTCCGGGGTTTCGGCGTGCGGCTGGCAGCATGTCACACGACCGAAGAAATCGCGGGAATGGCCAGCCTGCCCTGTGATATACCGCCGAACCGCTCGCCCGGAGGCGAGCCAAGTCTGCAAGCCCTATGGGATGGTTGTGATGAAGCCGAGCTTTGTGACGATTGACCGACATCCTGGCCGCTCCACCCAGACCATCGGTGTGGCCCGCGCGCTCGGAACCGATCCGGATCTCATTCACGAGCCGTCGGTCGGCGTCGTCGGCACCAAGGGCGACAGCCAGTGCTACCTCGGCGTCCTGTCGAAGGTCGAGGCGATCCACGCCCAGCTGAAGGCGCGCATCGGCACGGGCCCCAACCAGCTCAAGATGCGGCTGGTCCAGCCGGAATACACGATCGCCACCTCGGACGGCATCCGCAACGGTACGCGCGAGATGCGCTATTCGCTGATCGGCCGCGAGGTCACGCAGGATGCGCTGTGCGAGCATCTGAGCGCCACCGGCCTCGCCGGCACGATTGCGGTCGTGGCCTGCGACAAGCCGCCGGTCGGCACGCTGTCGGCCCTGCTCGAGCACAATCTGCCCTCGATCATCATGTCGGACGGCCCGATCCATCCCGGCAAGGACCCGAACACCGGCGAGGCGCTCGACATCGTGAGCGCCTACCAGGTCGCCGGCCATCCCGATCCGGAATACCGACATCACATCGCCTGCCACGCCTGCCCGGGCTACGGCAGCTGCGGCGGCATGTTCACCTACAACACCATGCAGACCTTCATCGGCGTGGTCGGCATGCAGCCGCTGCACATGGTGGCGCCGCCGTCCGACGATCCGCGCCGCACCAACGAATTCGCCGCCGAGCTGGTCGACCTGCTGGCCAACCTGATCGCCAAGGACCTGAAGCCGCGCGACATCGTCGTGCGCGATTCGATCCGCAACGCGGTGATCGTGGCGATGGCCATCGGCGGCTCGACCAACGTGGTGCTGCACGCCCCGGAAATCGCCCGCGCCGCCGGCTTCGGCGACTTCTGGAAGGACGTCATGACGCCGGAGGAATTCAACTACCTCTCGCAGCATGTCGTGCCGGTGCTCACCGATGCGCGGCCCTACGGCAAGTATTCGATGGTCGACATCGACGAAGTCGGCGGCGTGCAGGTGATCGTGCGCGAACTGCTCGAAGCCGGCCTGCTGAACGGCAACGTGCTGACCTGCACCGGCGAGACGCTGGCGCAGCAGGTCGAGCGCCTGGGGGCCAAGAAGGCCGATGGCCGCGTGATCTATCCGGTCGAGAAGCCCTACAAGCCGACCGGCGGCCTGCGCATGCTGGGCGGCAACCTGTCGCCGGACTTCTCCGCGATCCTGAAGCTCGCGGGCGTCGAGGGCGGCCTCGAGGACAATCTGTTCCGTGGCCGCGCCCGCGTCTTCGAGGGCGAGCAGGGCCTGCTCAAGGCGCTCGACGAGACTCCGGAGACCTTCCAGAACCACGACATGATCATCGTGCGCTACGAGGGGCCGAGCGGCGCGCCCGGCATGCCGGAGATGCTCGATCCGACCTCGCGCATCACGACGCTCTGCCGCGAGCGCAACATCGTCGTGGCGCTGATGACCGATGCGCGCTTCTCGGGCGGTTCGGTCGGCCTCGTCATCGGCCATGTCGGGCCCGAGGCGGCGCTGGGCGGCCCGATCGCGCTGGTCGAGGATGGCGACGAGATCGTGGCCGACCTCAACGTCAACGAGCTGAACTGCACGGCGTTGAAGGATCCTGCCGTACTCGCCAGGCGCAAGGCGGCGTGGGAGAAGGCGGTCGCCGACAATGGTGGCATCCATCCCAATTGCGGCATCGCCGACACGCGGCTGCTGCATCGCGCGCGCACCAGCGCGGTGCCGGCGACGCGCGGCGGCGGCCTGCACCCCAACCGCGAGGTCTGGGTCCGTGCCCCGCGCAAGGCCGAGCGCCAGGACTTCAAGCTGCGCAACAAGCACCGCCCGGCGTTCGACAAGAGCTTCTGACGGGACGCAGACTTCGCCGAATACATCAACGCCAGAGGCTCACACCTCTGGCGTTTTCATTGGAGCTCGCCAATCCGATCCCATCCTCCCCCATCACATGGGGGAGGTGGCCCGAAGGGCCGGAGGGGGAAGGCCACAGGTCTGAACTCTCTTCAGTTCAAATTCATCGCTTTGCTTTCCCCCTCCCGGCCTCCCCCGTAAGACGGGGGAGGTGAAGAGTAGAGCAAAGCGTCGGACTTCAATTGTCTCTAATCGCCCTCGACGCCGTACGCCGCCTTGACCGCTTCCTGGCTGACCAGGCCCAGCCGTACGTCGCGCTTGATCGCTTCCGGGTCCCGCTTCGCCGGATCGCCGTAGCCGCCGCCGCCGGGCATCTCGACCACCAGGCGCTCGCCGGCCGGGATGGTCTGGAAGCCCTTGGCCTTCAGCTCCTGCCCTGACGCGAGCGACAGACGGCCGTTGGCGCCGGCCTGTCCACCGTCGCGACCGCGCGCCGGATACTTGACCCGTTCGAAGGTGGCGAAGATGCCGAAGGGTGCGCCCTCGCGATGCTCGACCTCCATCACCTGTCCGAGGCCGCCGCGCTGCGCGCCGGGGCCGCCGGAATCCTGGCGGTATTCCTTCTTCCAGACGACCACGGGCGCGATGGTCTCGGTGATCTCGACCGGCACGTTGCGCACGCCCGACGGGAAGGGCGTGGCCGAGAGCCCGTCGAGCGTCGGGCGGGCGCCGGCGCCGCCGGAATGGAAGGTCGTCACCATGAAGGGACGGCTGTTGCCGATCGTTCCCGTCATGCCGTGGCCGGCCCCGAGCTTCAGGTTCCAGAGGTTGGAGGTGCCTTCGGCGGGCACCTGTCCCGGGATGACCTGATGCAAAGCGTCGAAGCAGACGTCGGGCAGCATGTGGCCGATCGTGCTGCGCGCGTTCACCGCCGCGGGGTGGAGCGCGTTGACGATGGTGTTCTCGGGGGCCGTGACCAGGATCGAATCGAGCGTGCCGGCATTGTTGGGAATGGTCGGCGCGACGATGCACTTGATGCCGAAGGCGGTGTAGGCCTCGGTGTAGCACATCGGCGAATTGATGCCGTAGATCGACGAGCCGGAGGTGCCGGCATAGTCGACCGAGATATGATCGGCGTGGATCGTGACGGCGGCATGCAGGTCGATCGGCGCGTCGTAACCGTCGATTCGCATATGGCCCTTCCAGGTGCCGCGCGGCAGCTTGGAGATGGCCGCGATCATGCCGGCGCGGCTCTTCTCGATGATGTGTTCGCCCA
This sequence comes from Reyranella sp., assembly GCF_965249915.1. Taxonomy (GTDB): domain Bacteria; phylum Pseudomonadota; class Alphaproteobacteria; order Reyranellales; family Reyranellaceae; genus Reyranella. The sequence goes on along the minus strand of NZ_OZ252257.1, from coordinate 3,820,849 downwards.
GCTCGTCGAGAGTGTCGATGCCGTGCTCGGCCATCATGTCGGACAGCCGCTTCTCGCCGATGCCGTTGCAGCCGATCAGCGCGTGGATGTCGCCCTCGACCTGCACCGGCTCGCGCACGTTGGCGCGCACGATGCGCATCACGCTCTCGTCGATCACGCCCTGGCGCATCAGCGGCAGCAGCGGCAGGAAGAGGCCCTCGTGGAAGACCTGCCGCCCGTCGGGCGACTGGCCGAGGCCACCGATGTCGACCACGTGCGTGGTGCAGGAGAACAGCGCCACCAGCTTGCCGTTGTGGAAGGCGGGCGAGGTCACGACGATGTCGTAGAGATGGCCGGTGCCCTTCCACGGATCGTTGGTGACGTAGGCATCGCCCGGCTTCATCGTCTCGACCGGGAATTCGCGGATGAAGTGGATGACGCTGCGTGCCATCGAGTTCACGTGGCCCGGCGTGCCGGTCACGGCCTGCGCCAGCATGCGGCCCTCGAGGTCGAACACGCCGGCCGAGATGTCACCGGCTTCGCGCGCGCTGGTCGAGAAGGCGGTGCGCACCAGCGCCCGTGCCTGCTCCTCGACGACGGAGAGCAGGCGGTTCCACATCACCTGCAGCCGGATGTCGGCCAACGGAGACTTGGCCGGCAATTTGGGAGACGTGCTCATGCGCGGTCCTCCAGGACGATCTGGCCCACTTCGTTGATGCGGGCGATGAAGCCGGTGGGAACGACGGTGGTGGTACCGTCCTCGACGATCAGCGCCGGTCCGTCGAATGACATGCCGGGCGTCAGGGCCTTGCGTTCGTGGAGGGCCGCCCGTTCTAGGAGGCCGCTCGCGGGATCGAACACCTCGCGATGGCCCGACGGCGCCGGGGCGGCGAGCCTGGCCACCGGCCTGACCGGCGATGGCAACGGTCGGTCGGTGCCGATCGACAGGGTCCAGGTCAGGGCTTCGACTTCGAGCTTGGGAATGGCGCGGCCGAACACCTGCTCGTAGGTCGCCTCGAAGCGGCGGCGCAGGTCGCCTGCGGCATCCGCGGCGAAGGGTTCGTTCGGCAGCGGCACGGCGATCTCATGGCCCTGGCCGCGATAGCGCATGAAGGCCTGGCGCGATTCGACCAGCGCCTCGCCCGGTGCCGCCGGCCGCACGACGGTCTCGGCTTCGCTACGCATGGCGGCAAAAAGCTCGTTCAGCATCTTCGCGTCGAACATGTCGAGCCTGACATGGCGCGTCCTCACCACCTCGTAGGCGATCGAGGCGCGCAGGAAGCCGAAGGCTGAACCGACGCCGGCGCCCACCGGCACGATGACCTGCTTCATCCCGAGCTTGCGGGCGAGACGCGCGGCATGCAGCGGCGCGGCGCCGCCGAAGGCGATCAGCGCGCGGTCGGCCGTGTCCTTGCCGTTCTCGACGGCGTGCACGCGTGCGGCACTCGCCATGGTCTCGTCGACGATCTCGGCCACGCCGGCCGCCGCGCCCTGGGCATCGGTGCCGAGCGGGCCGGCCAGCGCCTGCAGCGCCGCCTCGGCCTTGTCGCGGTGAAGCGGAATGGCGCCGCCGGCGAAGCGCGTCGGATCGAGCCGTCCCAGCGCGGTATCGGCGTCGGTCACGGTGGGCTCGGTACCGCCGCGCCCATAGCACGCGGGACCGGGCACGCTGCCGGCGGAATCGGGGCCGACCTGGATACGGCCCAGCGCGTCTAGGCGGGCGATCGAGCCGCCGCCGGCGCCGATCTCGACCAGCTCGATCACGGGGATGCGCACCGGCAGGCCGGAGCCCTGCACGAAGCGATAGGCGCGCGCGACTTCGAACTGGCGCGAGCGCTGCAGTTCGAGATCGTCCAGCAGGGTGAGCTTGGCCGTTGTGCCGCCCATGTCGAAGGCGACGGCCCGGCGGGCATCGTTCTCGGCCGCGACCGTGCGCGCCAGGATGGCGCCGCCGGCCGGTCCGGATTCGACCAGCCGCACCGGATAGCGCCGCGCGGTCTCGACCGTCGTGATGCCGCCCGACGACATCATCAGCAGCAGGGGGGCCGCGATCCCGTCCTTCTTCAGGTCGGCTTCGAGCTGGCCGAGATAGCCTGCCATGCGCGGCAGCACATAGGCGTTGGCGATGGTCGTCGAGGTGCGTTCGTACTCGCGGATCTCGGGACAGACCTCGCAGGACAGCGAGATGGCGACGCCCGGCAGTTCCTCGGCCAGGATCGCACCGGCGCGGCGCTCATGCGCCTCGTTGGTGAAGCTGTGCAGGAAGCAGACCGCGACCGCCTCGATCTCCTGCGTCTTCAGTTCGGCGGCGACGCGGCGCACCGCGGCCTCGTCGAGCGCCAGCAGCACGGCGCCGTCGGACGCCACGCGCTCCGGCACGCCGAAGCGCAGGTCGCGCGGCACCAGCGGCTGCGGCCGCTCCATGTGGATGTCGTACTGCTCGAAGCGATGCTCCCACGCCATCTCGACGGAATCGCGGAAGCCCTCCGTCGTGACCAATGCCGTGCGCGCACCCTTGCGCTCGATCAGCGCGTTGGTGGCCAGCGTCGTGCCGTGAACGACGAGCGTCACGTCCTGCGGCCGGCACTTCGCCTGGGCCAGGATGGCGCGCACGCCCTCCAGCACGGCGCGCTCGGGCGCGTCGGGTGTGGTCAGGACCTTGATGGCATGGGATTTCGCACCGACTTCGAGAACGACGTCGGTGAAAGTGCCGCCGATATCGACGGCCAAACGGGAGGACATACTTACTCGTCTATCTTGATGTTGCCCTTGCGTACCACGTCGCCCCAGGTGACGGAATCGCGCTTCAGGAAGGCCACGTATTCGGCTGGGGGGAGCAGGGCGGGGGTGAGGCCGCTCTCGTCGTACTTCTTCCTCACGTCCGGCTCGGCCAGGACCTTGTCGATGGCGGCGTACAGCCGGTCGACGATCGGCTTCGGTGTACCGGGAGGGGCGGCGAGCCCGTACCAGTTCTCAGCCTCGTAGCCCTTTACCGCTTCGGCGATTGCTGGCGTGTCGGGCAGGACGGGCCAGCGCTCCGGCGAGGTCACGGCCATGGCGCGCGCCTTGCCGCTGCGGATCAGGCCCAGCGTCGCGGGATCGCCGAAATAGGCATCGACGATGCCGGCCGCCAGGTCGTTCAGCGCCGGGCCGGTGCCGCGATAGGGTACGTGGATCATCTTCAGGCCGGACATCTGGGTGAAGAGTTCGCCCGCAAGATGCTGGCTGGTGCCGATGCCGCCGGACGCCCAACGCAGCTCCTGCTTCTTCGCCAGTTCCATGAATTCCGGCAGGGTCTTCGCGGGCAGGTCGTTGCGCACCGCGAGGATGAAGGGCATGCGTACCAGCCGCGTGATCTGCGTCAGCGCCATCGGATCGTAGGGCATCTTGCTGCGCAGATGCGGACCGGCGGTCAGGGTGCCGGCACCCGTGAGCGAGAGCGTGTAGCCATCGGGTGCCGCATGCGACATCGCCTCGACGCCGATGATTCCTCCGGCGCCGCCCTTGTTCTCGATGACGATGGTCTGACCGAGCTCCTTCGACAGCGGCTCCATCATCAGCCGCGCCGTCAGGTCGACGCCACCGCCCGGCGGAAAGGGAACGATGATCTTGATCGGCCGCTCGGGATACTTGCCCTGCGCGGAGGCGGCGCGAGCGATGAACGGTGAGGCGACCGCCGTGACGAGAAGCTGCCGCAGAATGTGTCGACGAGTGTTACGCAAGAACCAGTCCCCCTGTTACGCGCGCCGGCCTCGACAGTTCGGTGCGCCGGCACCGCTCATCGAATGCAATCGCGATGCCACCGACGGCTCGTCTTGTTGCGGCTAGAGCGCGACTTTCTTGAAGACATCGACGAATCGATCGACGTCCTGCTCGTCGTTGTAGACATGCGGGCTGATGCGCAGGCGGCCGAGGCGCGGCGCGGCATAGACATTCTCGGCCGTCAGCTTCTGCGGCAGCTCGTCCGCCATGCCCTGGGGGAACTGCAGGCAGAGCAGGTGCGGCGCGCGCAGCTTGCGGTCGATCACGCGCACGCCGCAATTGGCAAGTCCGTCGGCCAAGCGGTCTGTCAGCATGGCGAGACGCGCGACGATGGGATCGTTGCCCCAGCCCGCCATCATTTCCATGCCGACTGCCGCCATTTCGAGCGTGATGAAATGGTCGCGCTCGCCCATGTCGTAGCGGCGCGCGCCGTCGGCATAGGACAGATCGCGGAAATAGACCTTCTGCTCCGCAGCCACGCCCTTGCGGGCCGGCGCCGTCTGCTCCAGCGGCACGCCATTCTGGTGTCGCTTGGCGACATACAGGAAGGCGCGGCCGTAGGGACCCAGCACCCACTTGTAGGTCGGGAAGATCAGGAAGTCGGGATCGAGCGTCTTGACGTCGATGCGGCGGACGCCGGCATCGTGCGTGGCATCGACCAGGAACGCCGCGCCCGCCTGGCGCGCCGCTTCGGCAATGCGCGGCAGGTCTATGGCGCCGCCATCCGACCAGTGCACGGACGAGATCGAGACGAGGGAGAGAGGCGCTGCATCCTTGCGGGCCATCGCCTCCAGCACCGCAGAGGTCCAGTCGTCGTCGCCGGGCTGCTTCACCTGCTCGACGGTGAAGCCGCCTTGTTCGGCGCGGCTCATCCATTCGAGCACGGGAGAGGTGTGGTCGTCCTGCAGCACCAGCACGCGGCTGCCCCGCGGCAGGCTCATCACCTTGCCCGCCGTCGAAACGCCGTAGCCGACGGACGGGATCAGCGCGATATCGACGGCATCCGCGCCGATCAATGCCGCTGCCGCACGACGCGCGCGCTCGTACTGCTTCGCCATGAAATCCGCGTCGAGTTTCCACGGCTGGCCCTTGCGCGCCACGCCGAGGCGGCCTGCCTCCTGCACGGCAAGCGGCAGCGGGCTCCACGCGGCCGCATTGAGAAAGCAGACATCGCGCGGAATGTCGAACAGATCGCGTTGGCAAGGGAGCATCGGACCGCCATCGGTGAAGGAGGCGTCGAGCCTAGGCCAATCGCCGACAAAGAAAAAGGACGCTCGTCTCGCGACGAACGCCCTCTTTGTTCTTTGGAAGTGCGAGGAAGGGAGGCGTTAGCCGTCGATCACCTTCTTCACCGCGTCCTTCGTCTTGCCGATGGCCTGCTGGGCCTCGCCCTTGCGCTCCTGGAGCGCGCCTTCGACCCGCATCTTGTCGCTGTCGATGACCTTGCCGATGCCCTGCTTGACGTTGCCGACGGCCTCGTTGGTGACGCCCTTGATCTTGTCGGTCGTGCTGCTCATGAGCTTTCTCCTCTGTCGAATGGTTGTGGCTCTACAACGCCGGTTGCCGGCCGGCGTTGCCATACAAATTCGACTCGGGAGGCGATCCACGGTCGTGTCATCCGTTCGTCACGAACCTGGACCGTTGTCGACATATTCGCCTCGATTTTTGCCCTTCCGGGACGGGTTTTGGGAACCCGCGTCGGTTCAATTCGTTGAACAACCACGCGCTAGGAGTGGCCGCCCGAAACGGCGGTCCCCGAACCGCGGCGTGTTGCGGTCGAGAGCCTCTTCGCGCCCCAGGGCATCCAAGGCGCAGAGGGGACGAGATGGCAGCAACGGACTTCGACTACGGTACCGCGCTTTTTCTGGATCTCGACGGCACCTTACTCGAGATTGCCGCCACGCCCGAACTCGTGGTCGTGCCACCGAACCTGCCCGGCATCCTCCTGCAGCTTCAGACGCTCTTGGGCGGTGCGCTCGCCATCGTCAGCGGCCGCTCTCTCAAGACAATCGACCAGTATCTCCAGCCGCTCAAATCTGCAGCGGCGGGCGAACATGGAGTCACGCTTCGATTTACCGACGGCACCGTCGAAGAGATGCCCGCCGGCCTCGGTGTCACGCAGGCGTGGCGGGATTCGCTGGTCGCGGCGACGGAGCGATGGCCGGGCGTACTCGTCGAATCCAAACCGCACGGCTGCGCGATCCACTATCGCCTGGCGCCGGAGCGCCATGACGATGTCTGGCGCCTGGTCCGTGCGCTCGTGCCGGAGGATCATCCCTGGTTCCGTCTGATTCCGGCGCGTGAAGCGGTCGAGATCGGGCCGCGCGGCACGTCCAAGGGCCATGCGGTCGAGAGGTTGATGAAGGACAGCGCCTTCAAGGGTCGACGGCCGATCTTCATTGGCGACGATTTCACCGACGAGGCCGGCATGAGCGCGGCGCGGCGTCATGGCGGCGAAGGGCTGCGCGTGCAGGAAGTGTTCGCGGGCGACCCGGCGAAGGTGCGCGCCTGGCTGGCGCGCAATGCCGAACGGTTGGAGCGCGCCTTGAACACCACCACGTCAGGAGCATCGGTCCGTCCATGAGCACTCTCGACCTCGGCGTGATCGGCAATTGCTCGATCGCGAGCCTGATCGATCGCAACGGCCGTCATGTCTGGCACGGGCTGGGACGGCTCGACGGCGATCCCGTCTTCAACGCCCTGCTCGGCGGCAACGATCCTCAGGCGGGCTTCATGGACGCCGTCTTCGACGGGATGAAGGAGAGCCGGCAGCGCTACATTCCCAACACCGCCATTCTCGAGACCACGATCGAGTGCGCGGGCGGAACGGCGCGAATCCTGGACTTCGCGCCGCGTTTCCGGCGCTTCGGGCGCATGTTCCGGCCGCCCATGATCATGCGCCGGCTGGAGCCGGTCGCGGGCCGGCCGCGCGTCACGCTGCGCCTGCGTCCCACCTTCGACTACGGCGCGCGCAAATCGCAGGTCACGGTGGGCAGCAATCACATACGCTACTACGGCGATGCGTCGGTGCTGCGCCTCACCACCGACGCCTCGCTCAACTACGTGCTCCACGAGACCGAATTCTCGCTCGACCGGCCGCTCACCATGATCGTGGGGGCCGACGAGAGCATCACCGACAATGTCGATCAGCTGTCGCGCACCTTTCTCAGCGAGACCGAGATCTACTGGCAGGGATGGGTGCGCGACCTCAACATCCCCTTCGACTGGCAGGTCGCCGTGATCCGCGCCGCCATCACGCTGAAGCTCTGCAGCTACGAGGATACCGGCGCGGTGCTGGCCGCGCTCACGACCTCCGTTCCCGAGGCCGCCGGCACGGTGCGCAATTGGGATTACCGCTTCACCTGGTTGCGCGACGCCTTCTTCACCGTGACGGCGCTGAACCGGCTGTCGGTGACCCGCACCATGGAAAGCTATGTGCGTTTCATCATCGACGTGGTGGAGGCGGGCAGCAAGCGCGGCGAGGTCCAGGACGTCGCCCCGCTCTTTCCCATCGCGCCGGGGACCGACACGGTGGAGCGCCTGATCGACACCTTGCCGGGCTATCGCGGCTACGGGCCGGTGCGCGTCGGCAATGCCGCGGTCGGTCAGCGTCAGAACGACGTGTACGGGTCAATGGTGCTGACGGCCGCGCAGATGTTCTGGGACGAGCGCCTGCCCCGTCAGGGCGATGTCGAACTCTACCGCCAGCTTTGCGCGGTCGGCAACGAGGCACACCGCGCCGCCCTCACGCCCGACGCCGGCCTGTGGGAGTATCGCGAGCGCGAGGAGGTCCACACTTTCTCCGCCGCCATGTGCTGGGCCGCCCAGCACCGGCTCGGGATGATCGCCCGGCGGGTCGGCCTCGGCGGCGAGTCCCGCGAATGGCTCGCCAAGGCGGGTGTGCTGCGGCAGGAGATCATGCAGCGCGCCACCATGTCCGACGGCTGGCTGTCGGGCGTGCTCGACCGCGAGATGGCCGACGCGTCCAGTCTCGTACTGCCGGAGATCGGCCTGCTGCGCTCCGACGATCCGCGCTTCCACGCGACCATCGACATGGTCTCGCGCAAGCTGATGAAGAACGGCTTCATCATGCGCTACATCGAGGCCGACGATTTCGGCGCGCCGTCCAACGCCTTCCTGCTCTGCACCTTCTGGTACATCGATGCGCTGGCCAGCGTCGGTCGCCGCGAGGAGGCGCTGGAACTGTTCAACAACGTGCTGAGCCGCCGCAACCATGTCGGCCTGCTGTCGGAAGATCTCGATCCGCGCACCGGCGAACTGTGGGGCAACTTCCCGCAGACCTACAGCCAGGTCGGCCTGATCCTGTCGGCCATGCGGCTCTCGCGGAGCTGGGAGGAGGGGCTGTGGCACGCCTCGTAATCGTCTCCAACCGCGTGCCCGTTCCCAAGGCGCGGGGCACCGCCGCGGGCGGCCTGGCCGTCGCGCTGCGCGATCTGCTGACGCCCGGCGCGATGTGGTTCGGCTGGAGCGGCCGTCTCACCGCCGAGCCCTCGACACAGCCCGCGATCGTCGAGGCGCGCGGGGTCACCTACGCCACGGTCGACCTCACGCCCGATGCCTATCGCGGCTTCTATGTCGGATTCTCCAACGCGGCCTTGTGGCCGCTGCTGCACTTCCGCCTGGGGCTGATGCATTTCCGTCGCGAGGATTACGAAGGCTACCTCTCGGTCAATCGCTCCTTCGCCTCGTCGCTGGCGCCGCTGCTGCAGGGCGACGACACGGTGTGGGCGCACGACTATCATCTCATTCCCTTCGCCCGCCTGCTGCGCAAGCAAGGCTTCGAAGGCCGTATCGGGTTTTTCCTGCACGTTCCGTTCGTGCCGCCATCGATGCTCGAGGCCATGCCGGTGGCGCGCGAGCTGGTGGCCGATCTCTGCGCCTACGACGTGGTGGGCTTCCAGACCGAGGAACATGCGCGCGATTTTCGCGACTGCGCGCAGCGCCTGCTGGGCGCGACGGTCGACGGCGAGTGGATCCGGCTGGCCGGGCGCCGCGTGCGTGCCTTCGCCGATCCGATCGGCATTGATGCCCAGGGGTTCGCCCAGGACGCCGTACGTGCCGAGGGCGACAAGGAGGTGCTGCGGGTTGCCGAAAGCCTGTCGAACCGCGCCCTCGCCATCGGCGTCGACCGGCTGGATTATTCCAAAGGCCTGCCGCACCGCTTCGAGGCCTTCGGCCGTTTGATCGAGAAGCATCCCGAGCACAAGAGGAAGATTCACTTCCTGCAGATCTGCCCGCGTTCGCGCGAGGAGGTCGACGAGTATCGCAAGCTGCGCACCGAGCTCGACCGGCTGGCCGGACGCATCAACGGCCGCTTCTCGGAGTTCGACTGGACGCCGTTGCGCTATTCGACGCGCGGTGCGCCGCGCTCCACGCTGGCGGGCCTCTATCGTCTCGGACGCATCGGCGTCGTGACGCCGCTGCGCGACGGCATGAACCTGGTGGCCAAGGAGTTCGTCGCCGCCCAGTCGGACGAGGATCCCGGCGTGCTGGTCCTGTCGCAATTCGCCGGCGCCGCCCAGGATCTCACCGAGGCGCTGATCGTCAATCCGTTCGATCCCGATGCCATCGCCGATGCGATGCATGTCGCCCTGTCGATGCCGCTGTCGGAGCGACAGGAGCGGCAGAGCGTGCTCCGCGAAAAGGTCATGCGCACGACCGCGGATGCCTATTGCCGGCGCTTCATCGAAGCCCTCGAAGCGCCGGTAATCGCGCGCGCCGCCTAGGTCTAGGAAACCAGCCCGAACGCCGCCGGATAGACGACGAGTCCGTCGTCGCCGTCGAGGGCGCCGGGCACCAGTTCCAGGGCCATGAACGAATCGCCGTCGAAAGGACTGTCGAGGCCGCTGGCCAGTTCGGCCGAAAAGCCGAAGCGCGGATAGTAGTCGGGATCGCCGAGCACCACGACGGCCTGCCATTCCCGGCGCCGCGCCAATTCGAGGCCGGCTTCGACCAGGGCGGTGCCGATGCCGGCCTGCTGGTGATCCGGATGGACGCACATCGGTGCCAGCGACAAGGTCGGCACGGCATCGTCGTCGACCATCGTCGTCAGTGCGCTGAACAGGATGTGGCCGACGAGGACGCCGTCCTCGACCGCCACCAGCTCCACCGCGTCGATGAACGCCTCGCGCAGCTCGTCGATCAGCCTGGACTCGAACGGGCCGCCGAACACCAGATCGTTCAGGTTCCGGATCGCCGCGTCGTCTTCCGGCTCGCGCTCGCGGATCACCACATGGTGGCCGCTGCCCGGCCCGGCCATTCGCGATCGTAGGTTTCGCCGCCGACGCTCTCGTTGCTCAGCGCGGCCAGGATCTGGCCGGCGCTCGGCAGCGACTTCGGATCGACATGTCGTTCGGGATTCCACAGCTCGGAGCGGACGAGCGCGCGGGCGCACTGGAAGTAGACCGCATCGACCTCGATCACGGCCACGGACCGCGGTGCCTTCTCCTCGACGGCGAAGGACTCGAGAAGGTCGGGGGCGACGCTGAGATGGGCGCGGCCGTTGACCCGCAACGTGTTGCCGACGCCGGGGATCATGAACAGGAGCGCGACCCGGGGATCGCGCACGATGTTGCGCAGCGAATCGATGCGGTTGTTGCCGCGCCGGTCCGGCAGCATCAGCGTCTTCTCGTCGTGCACCCGCACGAAGCCCGGACGATCGCCACGCGGCGAGCAGTCGAGACCCTCGGGGCCGGATGTCGCCAGCGCCGCATAGGGCGACGCCTCGATGTAGGCGCGGTAGTGCGGCGTGATCCAGTTCACTTCCTTGACCGTCGACGCCTCGACCGGCCGCCCGTAGATCGCCTCGAGCTCGGCTTCCGTTCTCAGGATGTCGGACATGCTGTCTCCGCTACTTCAGCGATGCTTGAAACGTCAGAGCTTCGAGTTGCAATACTGCGTCGAGTGGCGGTGTCAAAGTGAAGAGTCCGGGCTGGCGCGAAAAGTCGTGGAGCCGATACAATCGGAATGCGTCGGGGCGCTCTTTGGCAACTTCATTTTCGTTTCGGGTCAGATAGAACGGCGTCGTACTGCCGCCGCGGGTCGTCTTCACTTCAATCCAACGCTCCGCGCCGCTCTTGTCGTAGGACCTTATGTCATAACCGGCGCCGTCCCCATCCTCCTGTGAAACCCATCTGACCTTTCGAGCGAGGTCCTTGCGATCCCCGTTGATGAGAATTTGCTTCTCACGCTCGTAGATCAGCTGCTCTCCGGCGAAACCGAGAGAACGGTTAAGTTGGTCGCGCAGCGCCGGATCGAACTTCCGGGCAACGCGCTCGAACGCAGTTCTGGCCCTGGGGCTGATGGGAGGCGCTGCGGGTGGCGCGCTTTCGAATAGGGACGGCGCATCGGCGAAGCCCATCAAGGGCTGTGAGATCGTCAGGGGAACGGGATCCGAATCGATCTCCAGATAGCGACCAATGGCTTCTGCAATCGCGCCCTGGAAATTCCATGCGGGAATGTAGCCGCGGATTATTGGCAGGCCGAGGCGTGTCAGTACTGCCGAGATGTTGCGATGCTTGAACTCGATCGATCCGTCCGATCGTTGGACATGTGCCTTGAGCCTACGGCGGTGCTCCGTCTTGTGGACGATTTGACCGGCCTGCTCCTCTTTCAGCATGGCGAAGTAGTCGGCAACGATGAGGTCGAGTTCAGTACTCGACCAGTCGCTCCCAGCTACTTCGGACGCAGTCATGCTCGGTCCGGCTTATGCCCATTGCGCGGGAGAGGTGCCGAGCGGTTCGGCGGGACGGGCGTAGTAGGCCGGCGTCTCGCCGAGCTGCACCACCGGCTTCAGGTGACGCAGACGGCCGAGCGGGCCGACGCTCTCGGTGAGGAGCGGCAGCAGCGTGGCCTCGGGCAGCTCCGCGGCGCCCTGCGAGGCATCGACGGTGCCGAGGCCGGCGAGCCAGTGGGCGACCTGGACCAGCGAGACGCGAACCTGCCACGAGCCGCCCTGTTCGACCCGGCGGGCCAGCGCCACCAGGGCGCCCAGCGCGCCGAGATAGCCCGCAATGTAATCGAGGGCCTGGACCGGCAGGTTGCGCGGCTTGTCGAGCGAGCCCTGCGTGGCGGCAAGGCCGGTCACATTCTGCACGATCGAGTCGAAGCCGCGGCGCGACGCCCACGGGCCTTCATGGCCGTAGGCGCAGAGGCTGACGCAGACGATGCCGGGCCGCAGCGCCGCCACCTGTTCGGGCGAGAAGCCGCGGGCCGCGAGCGTGCCGGGGCGATAGCCCTGGGTGAAGATGTCCGCCTTCTTCAGGAGCGCCTTCATCGTCTCGACGCCGGCGGCCTCGCGCAGGTCGATCCAGGCGCAGCGCTTGCCGTGGCCGGTGTCCATCAGCAGCTCGGCCTGGTAGGGCAGGTGCGGGGCCGCGACGTGCAGCACGTCGGCGCCGTTCTCCGCCAGGACGCGGCCGCTGGTCGGACCGGCCAGCACCCGCGTGAGGTCGAAGGCACGCACGCCCGACAGCGGGCGCTCGCCCGCCGGCAGGGGCTCGGCCGGCGCGTCGCCGATCTTCACGATGTCGATCAGCGGCAGCTTCGCCACGGCGATCCCGTGCGGCGAGGCGTTCCATTCGTCGCGGCTGCGCGTCAGGCCGCCGACGCAGCCGCCGTCGGCAATCGCCTGCTCGATCGCGAGCCCGTCCCATTTGGCGACGGCGGCGGCCAGCGCCTCGCGCGTGTCGCCCTCGGCGCCGGCAATGCGCAGCGCGCCGGCGCGATGGTGCGGATGGTTGGTGTGGATGAACATGTGCCGGCCATCGCGCGTCGGATAGTGGCCGGACAGCGGATCCCACGACACCGGCCGCTCGCCGTTGCGCAGGACATAGGTGTTGGAGCGCAGCGAGGCGGTGGCGGCGGCGATGTCGACCGAGACCGGCTGGGGCCGGCCGGTCTTCAGCCGCCACAGGTCGGAGACGGCGAGGCCGACGGCGCCCAGCGCCGCGGCGCCGGCGGTGCCGACGCGCCACGGCGTCTGGAACACCGGATCGCCCTCCCCCGTGAGGGTAAGCCGGTCGTCGGCGCGCGGGCTGCGTCCCAGCTGGCCCAGGATCGAATAGGCCAGGTCGGTGTTCACTTTCCGCCCGCCATGATCTTGGTCAGCAGGGCCATGAACTCGTTCGGGCAGGTGATGTGCGGATTGTGGCTGGTGTCGAGCTCGTGGCAGGTCCAGCCGGCTTCGCTGCGCGCCCGGTCGGCGAACTGGCGGAACGGATCGCCCGGACCGTTGCGGGTCGCATAGATGTAATCGCGGGGCGGCAGGGGCTCCTTCGACTCGAGCTTGATCTTCTGCTCGAAGGTCTTGATCGGCTGCGGCCGGCGGCGCGGGCTGGCCCAGGCCACGTCCTCGGGCGCGGTATCCGGCGGCATCGGATTGACGGGCATCTTCCAGCCGTCGCCGTCCCGCTCCGCGCCCTTGCGCATGTTGCCTTCGGCCTTCGGTCCGACCAGGTCGAACAGGCTCTGCCCGTCCTTCGGCGCGAAGGCGTCGATGTACACGATGCGTGCAAGACGGTGAGGTATCCTGTCGGCCACGCCGGTCGCGACCATGCCGCCATAGGAATGGCCCAGCAGGACGACGTCGTTCAGATCCTCGAACTCGATCTCGGAGACGATGTCCTGGATGTGGGTCGAGAGGTCGACGTCGGGCGTGGCGAGATGGGCGCGCGCGCCGAGGCCGGTATAGGTCGGCGCATAGAACTGGTGGCCGGCCGCCTGCAGCAGGGGACGCATCTTCTTCCACGCCCAGGCCGCCGACCAGGCGCCATGCGCCAGAACGATATTTGCCATTTCCTTACCTCCCGCTGGCGAGCCGACACTTTCGATGCTACTACGACTTACTCTCAATGAGCAGCGAACCAACAATAGCACTTGGCACCGCCCGCGTGGGCTTTCGTGGGCGCATAAAAGCCATCGCCGCGGGGCGCGTCGCCGCAGGCATGTCTGCGCCCGAACTCGAACGCCGCCTCATCGAGCTGGGCTTCGTCGAAGGCGCCGATGTCGAAATCCTGCACCAGGGCCTGTTCGGCGGCGATCCGATCGCCGTGCGCGTCGCCCACACCACCATCGGCCTGCGCCGTCGCGAGGCCATGGCCATCCTCGTGAGCGTCGGAGCCGAACCGTGAGCGTCACCGCAGCCGCCGCCCCGTCCGTCGCTTCCGGCACATCCACCGCCGCCCCCGTGGTGGCTCTCGTCGGCAATCCCAATTGCGGCAAGACGGCATTGTTCAATGCGCTGACGGGCAGCCGGCAGAAGGTCGCCAACTATCCCGGCGTCACGGTCGAGAAGAAGGTCGGCCCGCTGACGACGCCCGCCGGCCGCACGGTGCGGATCGTCGACCTGCCCGGCACCTATTCGCTGCGCGCGCGCTCGCCGGACGAGGAGGTGACGCGCGACATCGTGCTGGGCCGGACCCAGAGCGACGTGATCCCCGACCTGATCGTGTGTGTGGCCGACGCCTCCAACCTGCGGCTGGCGCTGCGCCTCGTGCTCGAGCTGAAGCAGGTCGGCCGGCCGATCATGCTGTCGCTCAACATGATGGACATCGCGCGCAAGCGCGGCATCGAGATCGACGCCGAGAGGCTCAGCCGCGAACTCGGCGTTCCCGTCGTGACTTCGGTCGCGGTGCGCCGCGGCGGCACCGACGCGCTGCTGGCCGAGATCGACCGCCGCCTTGTCCTGGCAGAGCGCGCGACCGGCACGCTCTGGACCACGCCCGACGCCGCCGCCCTGCGCGGCGCCCAGCGCGAGGCGGACCGCATTCTCGCCTCCGTGGTGAAGGGGCAGGGCAAGCCCGACAGCCTGACGACGCACGTCGACGCGGTGCTGCTGCACCCGGTGGCGGGACTGGTCGTGCTGCTGGCCATCCTGTTCGTGATGTTCCAGGCGGTCTTTGCCTGGGCGCAGCCCGGCATGGATGCGATCGAGGCCGGCTTTCATGTCCTCGGCGACCTCGTCGCGGGGCTGCCGCTCCCCGAGCTGCTGAAGAGCTTCCTGAAGGACGGGCTGATCGGCGGCGTCGGCAGCGTGATCGTGTTCCTGCCGCAGATCGTCATCCTGTTCTTCTTCATCCTCGTTCTCGAGGATCTGGGATACATGGCGCGTGCGGCCTTCCTGATGGACCGCATCATGGGCGGCGCCGGCCTGCACGGGCGCGCCTTCATTCCGCTCCTGTCGTCCTTTGCCTGCGCCATCCCCGGCATCATGTCGACGCGCGTGATCGACGACCGGCGCGATCGCCTCACCACCATCCTGGTGGCGCCGCTGATGACCTGCTCGGCGCGCATCCCGGTCTATACTCTGATCATCGGGGCGTTCATTCCCGACCGCGAGGTCTGGGGCTTCGTCGGCCTGCAGGGGCTGGTGATGTTCGGCCTCTACACGGTGGGAATCGCCAGCGCGCTCGCCGTGTCGTTCGTGGTCAAGCGCGTGATTTGGCGCGGCAAGCCGGGCGAGCCCTTCATGCTCGAGCTGCCGGATTACAAGATACCGCAGGCGAAGAGCATCGCCATCGGCCTGTGGACGCGCGCCACGATCTTCCTGAAGCGTGCCGGCACGACCATCCTGTCGATGATGATCCTGATCTGGGTGCTGGCGTCGTTCCCGCAGCCGCCCGAGGGCGCGAGCGAACCCGCCATCAATTACAGCCTGGCCGCCAGGATCGGCACGGCGATCCAGCCGCTGACCGAGCCGCTGGGCTTCAACTGGCAGATCAACGTCGCGCTGATCCCCGGCATGGCGGCGCGCGAGGTCGCGGTCGGCTCGCTCGGCACGATCTACGCGATCAGCGGAGGCGAGGAAGCCACCGACAAGATCGCCGCTGCGCTCAGCTCGCAATGGAGCCTCGCCACGGCGCTGGCCTTTCTCGCCTGGTACGTGTTCGCACCGCAATGCGCCTCGACGCTGGCCGTCATCCGCCGCGAGACCGGCGGCTGGCGTTGGTTGTGGGTGACGTTCTTCTACATGCTGGCGCTGGCTTACGTGGCGGCCTTCCTCACGTACCGCATCGCCGTCGCACTTGGCGGAGGATGACGATGGCGAAGGGTCCCAAACCGCAGCGGCGCACCTTCCGCTACTGGCTGCAGCAGGTCCACCTCTGGATCGGCCTCATCCTGCTCTTGCCGCTGGTGATGATGGGCATCACCGGTGCGGTGCTGGTCTACGCGCACGATATCGAGCATCTGCTGGGGCAGGGCGAGCCCGAGGTCAGGACCACCGGCGAATGGCAGTCGGCGGCCCGGCTGATCGAGGCGGCCAAGGCCGCGAACAACGAGCCCGGCCGCGTCCCCATCGCGGTCCGCTGGCCCAACGAGGTGGGCGAGCCTGCCGCCGTACGCCTGTCGCGGCCGGGCATGGCCGGCGAGCGGCCGCAATTCCGGGGTGGCCAGCAGGCGGGCCCGCCGGGCGGCGCGCCGCCGCAACCGGGCCAGGCCGCGCAGGGACGCGTGCCGACGCAGAGTCCGTTTGCCGGCAGCCTGCAGATCCTGATCGATCCGGTGTCGCTACAGGTTCTCGGGACGCAGCAGGCCATGACGGGCTGGGTGCGCTTCTTCCACGATCTGCATGGCCACCTCTTCATCCCCGGCGGTGTCGGCCGTGAGATCGTGGGCTGGCTGGGCGTGGCGATGCTCGTGCTGGGTTGCTCCGGGCTCTATCTCTGGTGGCCCAAATCCGGCCAGTGGAAGCAGGCCTTCCTGGTCCGCCGCAAGGCCAAGGGCCTGCGCCTCAATCGCGAACTGCATGGCGCCGTCGGCATCTGGTCGCTGGTGATCTTCATGCTGGTGAACTTCACCGGCGTCTATCTCGCCTTTCCGCAGCAGATCTCGGCGGCGGTCAATCTCGTGTCGCCCGGCCGCGACATGCGCGCGGCGATGTTCCAGGCCCGGGTCGAGCCGATGCGCGGCACGCCGGCGATGGGGATCGACGAGGCGGTCGAACTGGCCTAGTCGCGCGCTCCCGGCACGCGTTTCCTGAACGCCTTCCTGCCGACCCGCCCCGACCAGGCGCTGCGCATCGGTCTGGTGCGGCCCGACTATCAGGAGGGTGCGCCCGTCGTCACGGTGATCGTCGATCCCTATCGTCGGACCGTGGTCGACGTGTTCGATCCGCTGACCATGTCGGCCGGCGAGAAGGCGATCAGCTGGCAGCGCGCGCTGCACTACGGCATCGGGCTGGGCGGAACCTACAAGTTCCTGGTCTTCCTGTCGGGTGTGATCATCCCGATCTTCGCCGTCACCGGCTTCCTGATGTGGTGGATCAAGCGCCGCAACCGCCGCGCCGGAGAACGGGCGCGGCAGGCCATCCTGCAAGGGGCCGGCCAGGCCGCCGAATAGGCCGTCTCATTTCACCAGGACGGCAGCGGTCCCTTGAAGATGAAGAAGGCACCGCCGCAGATCATCGCGAAGCCCACCAGGTGGTTCGAGGTGATGCGTTCGCCGAGATACAGGACGGAGAAGGCGGCGAACACGGTGAGCGTGATCACCTCCTGCATGGTCTTGAGTTCCGCCGCCGAGTAGACCTCATGCCCGTAGCGGTTGGCCGGAACGGCGAAACAGTATTCGACGAAGGCGATGCCCCAGCTTGCCAGCACCACCAGCCACAGCGGCTTGTCGGTGAACTTCAGATGCCCGTACCAGGCGAACGTCATGAAGACGTTGGAGACCAGCAGCAGGACGATCGGCGTGATGGTGGCGGGCAGGAAGGACATGGGTCTGACTACTCCGGTTTGATCTGAAGCTTCTTGATGAGCGGGACGACCATCCTGTCCTCCGCCTCGAACATCGCCGCGGTTTCCTGCGGGGTGGTCGGATAGGCCTCGGCCGTGAGTTCGGCGAAGCGCGCGACGACGGCGGGATCCTTGAGGACCTTGACCATCGCCTCGTTGATCTTCGCCACGACGTCGGGCGGCATCTTGGCCGGACCGAACAGGCCGGTGAAGGTGGCGAAGGTGAAGTTCTCGAGGCCCTTCACGCCGCTTTCCTTCATGGTCGGCACGTCGGGAAGCTGCGGCATGCGCTGGTCGGACGAGACGGCGATGGCGCGCAGCTTGCCCGACTTGATGTTGCCGATGGCGGCGTTGAGCTGGTCGACCTGGGCCGGCACCTGGCCTGCCATCACGTCGATCATGGCGGCGCCCGAGCCCTTGTAGTGAACCGACGTGTATTTGGTGCCGGTGGCCTCGGCGATCAGCTCGACGGCGAGATGGTTGGTGGTGCCGAGGCCGGAATCGGCCACCGCAAACTTGCCGTCCCTGCCCAGGGCAATGAAGTCGGCGAGCGTCTTGATCGGCGAGTCGGCCGGCACGACGAGCACCGCGGGCACGCGCTGGATGTGGGTGATGGGCGTGAAGGCGGTGCGCCAGTCATAGGGTGCGTTGCCATAGATGGCGGGCACCGCGACCAGCGAATTGGCCGTGACGAGCAGGCTGGTCCCGTCGGGCGCCGAGCGCGCGACGACGTCGCTGCCGATCATGCCGCTGGCGCCGGCCTTGTTCTCGACGATGACGCTCACGCCCGTCACCTCGCGCAGCTTGTCGGCGATGATCCGGGCGGTCACGTCGATGTTTCCGCCCGGCGCGTACGGCGCCATGATCTTGATCGGCTTGTCGAAGCCCTGCGCGAAGGCCGTTGCCGGCCCGACGGCGAGGCCGAGAAAGGTCGCGAAAACCGCAATCAGACGCATGGAATCCTCCCATTCATGTTTGGGAGGAACCTAGAAGAACGACTATGGCAGCGCAAAGGCTCGATCCCTGCGCTGCCCGCGTGGCGGCTCTCAGAGCGCCGGCGGCCGGTGCTGCGCCCACGGCCGTGCGGCTTCGAGCAGGGCGCCCATCCGCAGCACGTCGGTTTCCGCGCCCCACTTGCCCACGACCTGCACCGAGGTCGGCAGCCCGTCGGTGCCGAAGCCCGACGGATAGGCGCAGGCGGGGTGGCCGGTGAGGTTGAAAGGGTACTGGTAGGAGGTCCAGCCCTGGCGGGTGATGCCGCACTTCACGCCGTCGATCACGACCTCGTCGTTGGCCGCGTCGTGAGTCACGTCGAGCGCCGTGCGGGCATTGGTCGGCATCACCAGGAAGTCGTAGCGCTCGAACAGCGACTGGATCTTGCGGAACAACGTGGTGCGCGCAAACTGCGCGTTGCGGAAATCGGCCAGGGTGAACTTGGCGCCGCGCTCCATGAAGGCGAGCGTCACCGGATCCATCTGGTTCTGCCATTTCGGCAGGTACTGCGCGCAGAACACGGCGAAATTCGCCTGGTAGAGCACCCGGCCTTCGTACTCGATCCAGTCGATCTTCTCGGTGACCTCCTCGACCTCGGCGCCCATCGCCTCCCACGCCGCGAGCGCGGCCCGGGTGTTGGTGCGCACGTCGGCGGCCACGCGGGGATTGGCGGTGAGTTCGATATAGCCGATGCGCACGGCGGCGAGGTCGGCGCCCGCCAGCTTCGGCGACAGCGGCTTCTGCGATGGACCGCTCAGCGTCCAGGGATCCTTGTCGCTCGGGCCGACCAGCACGGAATGCATGATGGCGGCATCGGTGACGGAGCGCGCCAGCGGCCCGGCATAGATGTTGTTGCCGTAGGCATCGCGCGTCGTGTCGTAGGGCACGGCGCCCAGCGTCGGCTTGAGCCCGACCAGGCCCGAACAGGAGGCGGGACCGCGCACCGAGCCCGCGCCGTCGGTGCCGAGCGACAAGGGGCCGAGGCCCGCCGCCACCGCCGCCGCGCCACCGCCGCTCGAACCGCCCGGCGTGCGTTCGAGGTTCCACGGGTTGCGCGTCACGCCAAACGGCCCGTCGGTCAGGCCCTTGACGCCGAACTCGGGTGTGGTGGCCTTGGCGAAGATGACGGCGCCCGCCTTGCGCAGGCGCTGCACCAGCAGGTCGTCCGCAGCCGCCGGTCCGTTGCCCTCGAAGATCGCCGAGCCATGGCGCGTCGGCACGCCCTCGACATCGACCAGATCCTTCACGCTGATCGGCACGCCGTGCAGCGGCCCCAGAGCTTCACCGCGTGTGACGGCTTCCTCGGCCTTCTTGGCGTCGCGCCTTGCCTGATCGACCGCGACCTCGCGGAAGCAGTTGATTTTCGGGTTGGCCCGCTCGGTCGCTTTCAGCACCGCGTCGAGATATTCGACGGGCGAAAGCTTCTTCGTGCGGATGAGGGCGGCCGCCTGAACGGCCGGGGTGAAGAGGAGATCTGTGTCGGTCATGGCGCGCACCATATCGGCCTCCAATTTGCTTGGGAACGTTTCGATGCCGAAGTCGCTGACCCTTGACGAAATGAACCGGTATGAACGCGACGGCTTCGTCTTTCCGCTGCGCGTCCTGCCGGCGGAGCGGGCACGTGCCTATCGCGCCCGGCTCGAAGCCTCTGAACAGGCTGTGGGCGGCGCCTTCGTCGGCATCTACACCCAGAAGCCGCACCTGTTGTTCACCTGGCTTGATGAACTGGTTCGCGAGCCGGCGATCCTCGACGTCGTGGAAGACTTGATCGGGCCCGACCTGTTGCTGTGGTCGACCGAGTTCTTCATCAAGAATCCCGGCGATGGCCGCTTTGTCACCTGGCACCAGGACGACACCTATTGGCACATCGAGCCGACCACGCAGGTCACCGCCTGGATCGCCCTCGATGACGTGCCCCTGGCGAGCGGGCCGGTGCGCTACCTCCCGGGCAGCCATTGCGACGCGCGGCTGCCCATCGTCAACCAGCCAAGCCCGGACAACATGCTCATCAGCGGGCAGATTGCGCAGAACGTCGATTCCGCCCGCGCGATCGATGCCGTTCTCGCCGCCGGCGAAATGGCGATCCACCACACCGGCACATTGCACGAGTCGGCGCCGAACCGATGGACCGATCGGCGGGTCGGGATCGCCGCCCGCTTCGTTCCCACCAGCGTCCGCTCCCTGAAAGGCCGCGAATCGGCGCTTCTGGTCCGCGGTACGGATCGGCACGGCCATTTCGACCACGAGGCCCGCCCCGCGGCCGACCTCGATGGCGCCGCCCGGGCGGCACATGCCGAGGCAGTCGAGAAGCGGCTGCGCAACATGCATGGGGATGCGGCACGCGCTTTGCAGTCCTGACGTTATCGCCGTCCCGCAGGAGCGCCTCACATGATCTTCAATCGACTGGGCGTCGGCCCTCTGACGGCCCTTGCGGCGTTGCTCGCGGCCACCGCACCTGCCAGCGCACAGGACTGCAAGGTCAAGGTCGCCGACTCATTGCTGGTGAAGCCCGGCACTCTGGTGATGTCGATCAATCCCACCCTGCCGCCCGTCCAATGGGTGGATGACAAGGGGCAGTTGCGCGGCCTCCATGTCGAACTGGGCGATGCGATCGCCCGCAAGCTTTGCCTCAAGCCTGAACACGTGCGTGTCGAGTTCTCGGTCATGGTACCGGGCGTGCAAAGCGGCCGGTGGGACATGATCAATACAGGCATGTTCTTCACCGAGGATCGCGCCAAGATCATGCAGCTCGTGCGTTACGGCTACGACGGCATCAGCATCTCGGCTCAGGCCGGCAATCCGCTCAAGATCACCAAGCCGGAAGATCTCGCCGGTCGCTCGGTCAGCGTCGAGCTGGGGGGCGCTCCCGAGCGACGGGCGCGCGAATTGTCCAAAACGCTGGAGGAGAAGGGCCTCAAGCCCCTCACGATTCGGACCTTCGAGAATTTCGCGGCGGCCTATCAGGCGCTGCGCGCGGGCCAGGTCGAGGCTGCCGTCAGCGTCGACGCGGTCGCGCGCCTGTACGGAGAGAAGGGAGACTTCGCCGAGGCGATCACGGGCCTCTACCCGACGGTCATCGCCTTCGGACTGTCCAAGAAGCAGCTGGCCGAATATGTCGCCGGAGCACTGCAGGAGCTGAAGGCCGAGGGCACCTACCAGAAGATGTTCACCGCCTACGGCCGCAAGCTCTACGAGGAGCCTTTCGACGTCAAAGGTCCCTGAGAGTCTGGCAGGAACCGCCCGCGGGCTGCTGACGATGTGAAACCGCGGCGAGCGCCAATCTCGACACGTCCGCGGGGGTGCGCTACGCCCGCACCCGATGTTTTCGCTTCCCGTAATGGCGGCACTCGCGGTCGTGGCCGTCGTGACCTCGTTCGTCTCCGGCATCTTCGGCATGGCGGGCGGGATGCTGTTGATCGGCTTCCTGCTGGTCCTGCTGCCGGTCCCGGTGGCCATGGTGTTCCACGGCGTCATCCAGATCGCGGCCAACGGCTGGCGCGCCTGGCTGTGGCGCCATCACGTGAACTGGAACGTCGTGCTGCAGTTCGGCGCCGGGGCCGGCTCCTCGCTGATCGTGTTCTCCTTCTTCGATTTCGTGCCCGACAAGGCGCTGGTGCTGATGGCCGTCGGGCTGACGCCGTTCATCGCGCTCGCGGTGCCGCAGCGCATCGCGCCCAACATCGAGCGCGGCGGGCAGGCCTTTCTGGCGGGCGCGATCGGCGGCGCGATCCAGCTCGTCTCGGGCGTGACCGGTCCGCTGCTCGACATCTTCTATGTCCGCACCGGCATGACGCGGCAGGTCAACGTCGCCACCAAGGCGGCGGCCCAGGTGCTGGGACACCTGACCAAGGTCCTCTACTTCGCGATGGTGATCGAGGGCCCGGCCGGGCGCGATCTCGAACAGTGGCTGGTCATGGGCTACGCCGCGGTCTTCGCCGTGATCGGCACCACCTTGTCGCGCAGCTTCCTCGACCGCATGTCGGACAAGCAGTTCTATCACTGGACGCGCCGTGTGATCCTGGCGCTCGGCGCGGTGTACATAGGGCAGGGCCTCTGGCTGATGGTGACGCGATGAGTGACGTGAAGGATCAGGTCCGGGCCCTGCTCGACCGGCTGCCGGACGATTGCACGTTTGCCGACGTGCAGCGCGCCCTCGCGGTCATGGTGTGGCCCAAGCGCGACGACGGCAGCCTCGAGCCGCCCAAGCGCCTGGACCCGGAAGAAGTGAAGCGCCGCCTGCGCGAATGGATGAAATCGGAGGGAGAGAAATGAAGGACCGCGTCTCGATCGACTTCAAGGACGGCGTCGCCGACGTCCGCCTGATCCGCGCCGACAAGATGAACGCGCTCGATCCTGCGATGTTCGAAGGCATCATCGAGGCGGGCGCGAAGCTTGCCGCCATGCCGGGCCTGCGCTGCGTCGTGCTGTCGGGCGAGGGCAAGGCCTTCTGTGCCGGCCTCGACATGGGCAGCTTCGCCGCGATGAAGGCCGAAGGCGACGCGGTGCCCGGCGTCCGCGACCTCACCAAGCGCACCCACGGCATCGCCAACCGGCCGCAGCAATGCGCCTGGCTGTGGCGCGAGCTGCCGGTACCGGTGATCGCCGCCGTCCATGGCGTGGCGTTCGGCGGCGGCTTCCAGATCGCGCTGGGCCCGGACATCCGCTACGCCACCGCCGATGCGCGCTTCTCGGTGATGGAGATCAAGTGGGGCCTGGTGCCCGACCTCGCCGGCACGCAGCTCATGCGCCATCTGGCGCGCGAGGATGTCGTGCGCGAGCTCACCTACACCGGCCGCATCTTCAACGGCGTCGAGGCCCGCGAGATGGGCTTCGTGACGAAGGTGGTCGACGACCCGCGCGCCGCGGCGCTGGAGACGGCGCGCGAGATCGCTTCCAAGAGCCCCGACGCGATGCGCGCCAACAAGCGGCTGCTCAACGCCGCCGTCGCGACCGATGCCGCCTCGGGCCTGATGATGGAATCAGTGGAACAGCAGAAGCTGATCGGCTCGCCCAACCAGCTCGAAGCCATCATGTCGAACCTCCAGAAGCGCGCCGCGAACTACAGGGATTGATCGAACGGTTTCACCCAAACGACCTCATCCTGAGGAGGTGCGCGCAGCGCGCCGTCTCGAAGGATGGGCAACAGGCGTGGTGCTCGTGCCCACCCTTCGAGACGCGCTCCTGCGGCGCGCTCCTCAGGGTGAGGTGATGTTGGCGAAGGTGGCGGCGGGTGGCCGCTATCGCCCCGTGAACACCGGCTTGCGCTTCTCGACGAAGGACGCCACCGCTTCCTTGTGATCGGCGGTGCGCGACGACTGGACCAGGCGCTCGGCCTCGCGATAGTGCGCGTCCGCGTAATTGATGTGCAGCGCCTCGTCGAGATTGTCCTTCATGTGGCGCAGCGCCACCCGCGGCCCCTCGGCCAGCGACTTGGCGAAGGCGAAAGCCTCGTCCTGCAGCTTGGCATCGTCGACCACGCGATTGACGAGACCGATCTGCTCGCAGCGCTCGGCGCCGACCTTCTCGGAGGTGAACATCAGCTCGCGCGCCCGCATCGGGCCCACGGTGCGGGTCAGCAGCCAGGAGATGCCGTAGTCGCCCGAGAGGCCGATCTTGGCGTAGCCGGTGGTGCAGAAGGCCGACTTCGCCGCAATGCGGATGTCGCAGGCCAGCGCGATGGCCAGGCCCGCGCCCGCCGCGGCGCCCGGGAGTGCTGCGATGGTGGGCTTGCGGACGGCGACCAGCGCCCCGGTGAGATGCGTCTGGCGCCAGCGCAGGTCGGCCAGCCGCTCCTCGTAGCTCATCTGGCCGCGCGGGCCGCGGCCGCCCATGCCCTTCACGTCGCCACCGCTGCAGAAGGCGGTGCCGGCGCCGGTGATCAGCAGCGCACCGACGGCATCGTCGTCGCCGCGCGCCTTGATCTGGTTGCGCAGCGCCTCGGTGAGGTCGGGCGACATCGCATTGCGTGCCTCGGGGCGGTTCAGCGTGATCAGCGCGACGCCGTCGCGGACGCTGCACAAGAGTTCGGTTGTGCCGGTATCGATTTCCATGTGACCTTCTCCTTGCCATGACATTCCCGGTCACCGAACACACCGTCAAGACCGCCCGCCACACGACGGGCTATCTCGCCTGCGGAGCGAAAGAGGCGCCGCTGCTGATCTTCGTCCATGGCTGGCCCGAACTGTCGCTGTCGTGGCGGCACCAGCTCCCGGCGTTCGCGGCGCTGGGCTTCCGCTGCATCGCGCCGGACATGCGCGGCTACGGCCGCTCCAGCACCTACACGCGGCACGAGGATTTCGCGCAGGAAGAGATCGTGGCCGACATGGTCGAGCTGCTGGCGGCACTCGGTCCCGACAAGGCCGTGTGGATCGGCCACGATTGGGGAAGCCCTGTCGTCTGGAACATGGCGGCACATCATCCCGACAAGGTGGTGGGCGTGGCGAGCCTTTGCGTGCCCTATCTGCCGACCGGCTTCACGCTCGACACCGTCGTGCCGCTGGTCGACCGTGCGCTCTATCCCGAGGCGCAGTTCCCGGCCGGCCAGTGGGACTACCAGTTCTTCTACGAAGAGAACTTCGACAAGGCCTGCGCGGGCTTCGATGCCAACCCGCTCAACGTGGTGAAGGCGCTGTTCCGCAAGGGCGATCCGGCGCGGGTGGGCAAGCCGGCGCCGACCTCGATGGTGCGCAAGGCCGGAGGCTGGTTCGGCGGCAGCGCCTGTCCCGACGTGCCGCGTGATCCCGACGTGCTGACCGAACAGGACATGGAGGCTTATGCCGCGGCGCTGACAAAGAACGGCTTCTTCGGACCGGACTCCTGGTACATGAACCACAAGGCCAATGGTGCCTACGCGAAGCGCGCGAAGAACGGCGGGAGGCTCGCGATGCCGGTGCTGTTCCTGCATGGCGCCTACGACACGACCTGCGAGACCATGACCTCGAAGCTCGCCGAGCCGATGCGGCAGAACTGTGCCGATCTCACCGAGGTCGTGGTGCCATCGGGCCACTGGATGGCGCAGGAACAGCCCGTTGCCGTGAATGCGGCCTTGGCCAAGTGGCTGGCGGCGAAGCTGCCGGATTATTGGTCCAGCTAAAGAAGTCCGTCGTCTCGACCGGAGCACCGAAGGTGCGGAGCGGAGAGACCTTCGCTCCAGCGAAAGCCGGCCAATCGTGGAGCGAAGGTCTCTCCGCTACGCCTCGCTTCGCTCGGCTTCGGTCGAGACGACGGGGAGAGGTCCTACGGTTCTCTGCCCCCGGGATTGATGCCTATTCGGCCGCGATCTTCCCGACCTCGATCACGTTCTTCCAGCGGGCGATCTCGCCCGTGAGGAACTTGGCGAACTCATCGCCATTGCTGGCGACGACTTCGAAGCCCACCGTCTCGAACTGCGCCTTGATGTCGGGCGCGGTGGCCGAGGCGATCAGCTCGGCTTCGAGTTTCTTGCGCACGTCGGCCGGCAGGCCTTTGGGGGCGGCAGCCGCCTGCCAGGAATAGACTTCGAGATCCTTCACGCCGGCCTCGGCCATGGTCGGAACGTCCGGCAGCGCGGGCGCCCGCGCGGCACTGGTGACGCCCAGCGCCTTCAGCTTGCCCGACTTCACGTGCTGGGCGATCGCGCCCAGATTCTGGAACGAGACGTTGGCGTGACCGGACATCAGGTCGCTGATGGCCGGTCCGCCGCCTTTGTAGGGAACGTGGATGCCGGTCGTGCCGGTCTTCTGCAGGAACAGCGCCGCCGTCAGGTGATCGGACGAGCCGGTGCCGGACGAGGCGAAGGTCACCTTGTCGGGGTTCTTCTTCAGGTACTCGACGAGCTCGGCGACGGTGTTGGCGGGGAAACCGGGATTGGCCACCAGAACGTTGGGCGTGCGCACGGCGACGCTCAGCAGGTCGAAATCCGTCAGCGGATCGTAGCGCAGATCTTTGAACAGGGCGGGATTGATGCCGAACACGCCGATCGAGCCCACGAGGAACGTGTAGCCGTCGGGCTTGGCCTGCTTCAGCGCCGCCGCGCCGATCGAGCCGTTGGCGCCGCCGCGATTGTCGACCACGACCGACTGGCCCACGCGTTCGGCCAGCTTCTTGGTCAGCAGGCGGGCCGTCATGTCCGACGCGCCGCCGGGCGGGAAGGGAACGATGACCGTAATGGGCCGGTCTGGATACTCGGCCTGTGCGGACAGGCTTGCAAAGGCGGTCAGGACGAACGCCAGAATACTCAACGCTTTCATACTCTCATTTTCCTCCCTGTGGTTTTCGCGGGTCCTATATCAGGTCGCCGCTTTTGCCCTCAACGCCGCAAACCGTTCGAGGCTTTCCTTCGGCCAGAGTTCGTTGCGGTCGTAGTACTCCGCGACGGCCGGCACGCCGGCGGGGAGCCCGACCCAGGGCTGCTTGCTCATGGTGAAGATGTGAACGTCGGGCGGCAGGCGGTCGGGCTCGTCGAGCGTGCCGACCCGGACGAAGTGCACCGTGGGACCGGCGCCGGAATAGTTGCTCCACACCGCGATGCGGCATTTCGGGCAGCGCGCGATCTTCTGGCCGTTGCCGCTGAGTGTCGGCGTGTCGATCACCTCGACTTCGCCGCCCAGCCGCTCGACCCGATCGGCCTCGATCATGGCGTTCATCGCGAAGGCCGTTCCCGAATCGCGCTGGCACCAGCGGCAGTGGCAGCAATGCACGAACAGCGGCCGGGAGGTGAGCCGGTAGCGCACGCTGCGGCAGGTACAGCCGCCTTCAAACGTTTCGGTCTTGCTGGTCATCGCGTTCGTCTCCCGGCTAAGGTCCGCGCCTGAAATCATCTGGGCGGAGAGTAGACATGGCCGGACGGCTGCAGGGCAAGGTGGCGGTGGTGACGGGTGCGGCGCCGCGCGGCGAGGGCGTGGGCAACGGCATGGCGACGGCGCTGCTGTTCGCCAAGGAAGGCGCCAAGGTCGTGCTGGTCAACCGCAGTGCCGAGCGCGCCGAGGGACTGGCCAAGCAGATCAAGGACGAGGGCGGCGAGGCGTCGGTCTTTGCGGCCGACGTGGCGAAGGCCGACGAGGCCGAGGCCATGGCCGACTTCGCGATGAAGAAATACGGCCGCCTCGACATCCTGCACAACAATGTCGGCATCGGCGGGCCGGGCACGCCGGAGACGGTCACGCTCGAGACCTGGAACAAAGTGCTGGAGACCAACCTCACGACGACCATGCTCTGCACCAAGTCCTGCCTGCCGCGCATGAAGGAAGGCGGCGGCGGCTCGATCATCATGGTGTCGTCGATCGCCGGTGCCCTGGGTTTGATGGGCAGCGCCGGCGCGGTGGCTTATGCGACCGCGAAGGCCGGCCTGCACGGCTTCACCCTGTCCGTCGCGGCCGACTATGCGACGCAGAACATCCGCGCCAACTGCATCATCGTGGGCTCCGTGCACACGCCGATGGTGGCGCATCTCGGCGCCGAGGCGCGCGACCGGCGCAAGAAGATGGTGCCGATGCAGGTCGAGGGCACCGCCTGGGACATCGCCCATGGCGCGGTCTATCTCGCCTCCGACGAATCGCGCTGGGTGACGGGCGTCATGCTGCCGATCGACGGCGGCCTCGTCGCGCTGCGGGCATGGCCGCGATGATCCGGCGCCTGGTCGCGCTTCTCGGCTCGGCGGTGGCGATGCAGCTCCTGCCGCTGCCGGGCCATGCGCAGAGCCAGATGGATCTCAACCAGCAGGCGGGAACGGCGCGGCAGGACGCCGACCGGCAACTGAACGCCGTCTACACCAAGCTGCGGACACGCCTCGGACCCGAAAGCCGCGCGCGCCTGCAGGCGGCCGAGGAGGCGTGGATCCGCTTTCGCGACCGGGAATGCGCCTTCATCGGCGCCCCAACCGACGGCGGCTCGATCCACGGCATGATCGTCGCCCAGTGCCAGGCGCGCCTCACCCTCGTGCGCGTGAAGGACCTCGAGGCCCAGCTCAACTGCCAGGAAGGCGATCTCTCCTGCGTCAGGGAGTAGAGGCAGTCTTA
Source organism: Reyranella sp. (assembly GCF_965249915.1). GTDB lineage: Bacteria > Pseudomonadota > Alphaproteobacteria > Reyranellales > Reyranellaceae > Reyranella. The sequence continues at coordinate 3,792,369 of NZ_OZ252257.1, read as the reverse complement.
TTGGGGCGCGCCACTCCAGTGGCGCTCAAGCTTCGCGGATGAAGCAAGACGTGAGCGCCACTGGAGTGGCGCGCTCCAATGACGCCCTATCGGCTCGCGCGTCTCTCGTGGTGCCAGGTGTAGAGGCCTGAGGCCACGATCACGGCGGCGCCAGCCAGCGTCCAGGCGTCGGGAATGTCACCGAACACGATGGCGCCCAGGATCGTGACGAAGACGAGCAGCGTGTAGCTGTAGGGCTGCACGGCGCCGGCCTCGGCATAGTCGAGCGCCTTGATCAGCGAGTAATGCGCGAGCGCGCCCAATGAGGCGATGGCGAACAGCAGCGCCCAGCCTTTCGCGTCCGGCCAGGTCCATTGCCACGGTCCGACCAGCGTCGTGGCGCCGAAGGCCACGAAGGCCGACCAGACGAGTGTGGTGTCGGGCGTGTCGGTGCGCGAGCAGAGGCGGACCAGGATCTGGTAGCCGCCCCACAGGATGGCGCCCGCCACCGGCAGCAGCAGCGGCCAGTCGAGCTCGCGAAAGCCCGGACGCACGATCAGCAGGACACCGACGAAGCCCGCGCCGACAGCCGCCCAGCGGGCCGGGCCGGCGCGTTCGCCGAGGAACAGCACGCCGAGCGCGATCACGATCAGCGGCGAAGTGGCGGCGACGGCATGGGTGTCGGCCAGCGGCAGGTAGCGGAAGGCCAGCACGAATACCGCGCTCTCGATCGCCGCCAGCAGGGCACGGCCGAACTGCAGCCACGGCCGCGCCGAGCGTGCGGCTGCGCGCAGGCCGCGCCGGCGAACGACCGCCCAGGCGAACAGGCAGAAGACGGCGTAGCGCACCCACATCATCTGGCCGATCGAATAGTCGGCCACCATCCACTTGCTGATGGTGTCCATGCTGGCGAAGCCCAGCATGGCGAGCATGGTGAAGATCGCGCCGCGCGAAGTGTTGTTGCGACCGAAGGCGGCCGCTCGCGGTGTCATTCGGGGGCGAACTCCATGCCGGACTCCGTGAGCCCTATTCGAGCTTGATGCCGGTATCGTTTACCACCTTCGCCCAGTTTTCGACCTCGCGTGCGCGCCAGGTATCGCTCTGCGCGGGCCTGTAGAGGACGGGATCGGCGCCGAGTTCCTTCAGCCGGACCGCCACCTCGGGGATCTTCGTGGTCTTGTCGATCTCGACGTAGAGCCGTTCCAGCACTTCCGGCGGCGTGCCCTTGGCGGCGAGCAAGCCCTGCCAGCTTCCCGTCACGAAATCCTTGATCCCGGCCGCCTCGATCACGGTCGGGAGATCGGGCGCCAGCTCGTTGCGCGTGGCGCTCGATACGGCCAGCCCGCGCAGCTTGCCGCTCTTCACGTGCGGCAGGGTGGCGATCATGCCGTTGAACAGCGCGTCGGCATGGCCGCCCGCGACCTGCTGGATCGCCTCGGCACCGCCCTTCATCGGGATGAAGGTGATCTTGAGGCCGAGCGAATGGGCGAACAGGGCGCCCGCCAGATGCGGCGCGCTGCCCAGCCCCGCCGTCGCGTAGTTCAGCTTGTCGGGATTGGCCTTGGCGAAGGCGATCAGTTCGGCCGCGGTCTTGTAGGGACGATCCGGCGCGGCGGCGAGCAGGTGCGGTGTGTAGGCCAGAACGGTGACGGCGTTGAAGTCCGAGGCGACGTCGAACGGCAGTTTCATCACCGAGGGCGAGATGGTGAGATTGCCGAGGTCGGTCAGAACCAGCGTGTAGCCGTCGGGGGCCGACTTCGCGACCATGTCGACGGCGATGTTGCCGTTGGCGCCGGTGCGGTTCTCGACGACGACCGACTGGCCCAGCGCCGCCTGCAGGTGCGGCTGCATGAGGCGCGCGAGGATGTCGGACGTGCCGCCCGGCGCGTAGGGGATGAGAATCCGGATCGGTTTGGCGGGAAAGGCCTGGGCGCGGGCGCTGGTCCCGATCGACGGTGCGGCGATGGTGGCGGCTGCCACCGTGAGAAGCTGTCTGCGGCGCATCGTTCACTCCCTAAGTGTTTGTTTTGAAGACACTCTAGGGAGCGGTCTGCCGGAAGGCCAGCAATCCGCTTGACTCCGCTGCGCTGCAGCATCATATACGCGCCAGCCCGCAGCCAAGCGGGCTTCAAAGATTTCTCGCGATCGCGCGACGCGCCCCATTCCTTTGTGACGGCGCCTCATCCCGAGACAATCCCCCAAGACAAGAGCCGTCCCAGCCGCGCGCGGGAACGGGCCTAACGCCGCCACAGATGCGCGTGCCCAGAAGGCACGCCGGCGGCAAGTAAGGATTTTCAGTGAGTGAAGTTACGTTTGCGAGCCTCGGCCTGGCCGAGCCGCTGCTGCGTGCATTGAATGCGGCGAACTACACCGTGCCGACGCCCATCCAGGCGCGCACGATTCCCGCCCTGCTGCAGGGCCGTGACGTGCTGGGCATCGCCCAGACCGGCACCGGCAAGACGGCGGCCTTCGCGCTGCCCGTGCTGCAGCTTCTTTCCGAGTCGAAGGAGCGCGCCCAGCCCAAGAGCCCGCGCGCCCTCGTGTTGGCGCCGACCCGCGAACTCGCGGTCCAGATCGCCCGCAGCTTCGACACCTACGGTCGCGGCCTCGGCCTACGCCTCTGCACCGTCGTCGGCGGTCTTGGCTACGGTCGCCAGATCGAGACGCTGTCGCGCGGCGTCGACATCCTGATCGCCACGCCCGGCCGTCTGCTCGACCTCGTCGAGCGCGGCAACGTGAAGCTCGGCCAGGTCAGCTTCTTCGTCCTCGACGAAGCCGATCGCATGTTCGACATGGGCTTCATCCGCGACGTCCGTCGCATTGCGGCCTCGGTCTCGAAGAACCGCCAGACGCTGCTGTTTTCGGCGACGATGCCGAACGACATCGCCAAGCTTTCTGCGGAGATCCTGAAGAACCCGGAGAAGGTCGAGATCGCGCCGCAGGGCCGCACCGTCGAGAAGATCGACCAGCGCGTCTACTTCGTGAACGCCGGCCTCAAGCGCACCCTGCTCAACCATCTCCTGACCGACGAGAGCCTCGAGCGGGTCATCATCTTCACGCGCACCAAGCGCGGCGCCAATCGCGTCGCCGAGGCGCTGGAAGACCGCGGCGTGCGCTCCGAGGCGATCCACGGCAACAAGTCGCAGAACGCCCGCCAGAAGGCGCTCGACAACTTCGCCCGTGGCAAGGCCCGCGTCCTGGTCGCGACCGATCTCGCCTCGCGCGGCATCGACGTGCAGGGCGTGACCCACGTCATCAACTTCGAGCTGCCGGCCGATGCCGAAAGCTATGTCCATCGCATCGGCCGCACCGCGCGCGCCGGCGCCTCGGGCATCGCGATCTCGTTCTGCGACGGCAGCGAGCGCGGCCAGCTCAAGGGTATCGAGCGGCTGACCAACCAGCGGATCCCGGTCGTCCCGACGCCGGCCAACGAAGACATGCCGCAGTTGCCGCCGCCCAAGGCGCGCGCCGAGGGCGACGATCGTGATGATCGCGACGAGCGTCCCCGCGAGGGCCGTGGCGGTCCGCGTGGCGCCGGCCGTCCGGGTGGCGGTGGTCGTCCTGGCGGCGGCGGTCGTCCCGGCGGTCATCGCTCGTTCGGCGACCGTGCCAACCACGATCGTTCGCGCGGCGACCGTCCGCCGGCGCATGCCGACAGCCAGTTCCGCGGTGGCGACTTCCGCGATGCCCCGCAGGGTGATCGTCCCCAGGGCGACCGTCCCCACGGTGATCGCCCCCACAGCGATCGTCCTTACGGCGACCGCCCCCAGGGTGATCGTCCGCGCGGTCCGCGCCCGCAGGGCGATCGCCCGTTCGGCGACCGCCCCCGTGGCGACCGCCCTCATGGCGACCGCCCTCATGGCGATCGTCCCCATGGCGATCGTCCGCAGGGCGACCGCTTCGATCGCGCGCAGGCCGATCGCCCGCACGGCGATCGCCCGCAGGGTGACCGCCCGCGGTCGTTCGGCGATCGTCCGAACCACAATGGTGGCGGCGGGCAGTATGCGCCGCGGCCGCACGGCGACCGCCCCCACGGTGACCGCCCGCAAGGCGATCGCCCGGCTGGCGATCGTCCGCAGGGTCCGCGTCCCCAGTGGAAGGGCCGGCGCTTCGGCGGTGGAGGCGGCGGCGGCCGCGGTCGAGGCCGCGCTGCCTAGCTAGAGAATTCCTTCCTCGCGGAAGATTTCCAGACATTTAGAAAGAGCGCGCTCATATCGGGCGCGCTCTTTCGCTATCGAGACATCGTCCCAGTCGAAGAAGCCGCCCTTGGTCTTGAAGCCGATGCGGCCCTGGTCGACGTTGCGCTGAAGCACCGGCGGCGGGCCGTCGGCGTTGCTGAGGTCGGGCCAGATGATCTTGGCGACGGCACAGGTCGTGTCCCAGCCCGAATGCTCCTTCTGCGTGATCGGGCCGGCGGCGGCATAGCGGAAGCCGAAGGAGAGACGCACGGTCGCGTCGACGTCCTCCGGCGAGGCGACGCCCTGCTCGATCAGCCACAGCGCCTCGCGCATCAGCGCGCCCTGGATGCGGTTGCCCAGGAAGCCGATCACGTCCTTCTTCACCTGGACGGGCCGCTTGCCCAGGTCGCTCATGATCGCGCCGACCTTCTCGGCCAGCGTCACGTCGGTGTGGATGGAGCGCACGACCTCGACCAGCGGGATCAGGTGCGCAGGCATGAAGAAGTGCAGGCCCATCATGCGGTCCTGACTCGCCAGCCCCTTGCCGATCTCGCTGATCGGGAAGCTCGACGAGTTCGAAGTGAGCGGCACGCCCGGACGCGAAAGCTTCTCCATGTCGGCGAAGATCTTCTGCTTGAGCGCCAGATCCTCGGTCACGGTCTCGACCGCGATGTCGATCTTGGCCCAGGGCGCCTCCTCGAGCGTCGCGTAGGTCGCGAGGCCCGAGACGTCGTCCGGTTTTCCCATGGCCTTGAGCGCGCGGGATGTCGCCGCAGGCAGCCCGTCGCGGGTCGAGGCGGAGCGCGACACGACGTCCACCTTCCAGCCGCCGCCCAGGAACATGGCGATGATTCCCACGCCCATCGTGCCTCCGCCCAGCACCAGGGCGTGTCGTTCGCTTTGCGGCATTCCTCTCCCTCCCGTATCGACGCGTGCCCCCTGCCGGGGCAGTATCCGGCCCAAGTTAACCGGATTTTCAACGCGGGAGAAAACACATGAGCAGCACCTTCAAGGATATCGGGATCAGCACCGACGGCGCGGTCGGAATCGTCGAGATCCAGCGGCCGCCGCACAACTTCTTCGACAATTCGCTGATCAACCAGATCGCCGATGCCTTCGAGGCCTTCGACCGCGACGACAAGATCCGCGCCTACGTCCTGTGCGCCCAGGGCAAGTCGTTCTGCGCCGGTGCCGATTTCGCCAACCGCCCGCAGACCGGCGCGGCCGAGAGCGGCAAGCACCTCTACAAGGAAGCGACCCGCATTTTCCGCGCGAAGAAGCCCAGCGTCGGCGCCGTCCAGGGACCGGCGATCGGCGGTGGACTCGGTCTCGCCCTGGCCACCGATTTCCGTGTGGCCGCCCCGGAAGCGCGCTTCGCCGCGAACTTCACACGGCTGGGCTTCCATCCTGGTTTCTCGCTCACGTTCACGCTGCCGCGCCTGATCGGCCAGCAGAAGGCCAACCTGATGTTCTATACGGGGCGTCGGATTGGCGGCGAGGAGGCGGTGCAATGGGGGCTGGCCGATGTGCTGGCGCCGCTCGCCGACGTGCGCAAGGAGGCGATCAAGCTGGCTCAGGAAATCGCCGAGTCGGCCCCGCTTGCGTTGATGTCGACCCGCGAGACGATGCGCCGTGGCTTCGCCGATGCGGCGGAAGCGGCCACCGAGCGTGAGCTCACCGAGCAGGACTGGACGCGCAAGACCGAGGACTTCAAGGAAGGCGTCAAGTCGTACGCCGAGAAGCGCCCCGGCAACTGGAAGAACCGCTAACACTACGTCTCTGGCTCTCCTCCTCCGCCGCGGCGCCTTTCACAGGCGCCTGAGGGCACCTCCCCCGTCAGACGGGGGAGGCTGGGTGGGGGAGAGCTACAGTGACGCCGTCAGCATCGAGGGAGATTCAGATGGCTCAGGTCTCGGGCAAGGTCGCCATCGTCACGGGCGGTGCTTCCGGCATCGGCGAGGCCTGTGCCGAAACGCTGGCGCGCGAAGGCGCGTCGGTTCTCATCACGGATATCGACGACGCCCTGGGGAAGGGTGTCGTCGAGCGCATCACCAAAGCCGGTGGCAAGGCGCACTATATGCGCCATGACGTGCGCGACGAAGGCGCGTGGCCGGGCATCGTCGCCGACGCCGAGAAGCGCTACGGCCGCCTCGACATCATGGTGGCCAATGCCGGCATCGGCATCATGTCGCCGATCGCGACCATGACGCTGGCCGACTGGCAGCGTCAGCAGGCGATCAACCTCGACGGCGTGTTCCTCTCGATCAAGCATTCGATCCCGGCGATGAAGCGGGTGGGCGGCGGCTCGATCGTGTTGATGTCGTCGGTGGCGGGCCTGCGCGGCGCGCCGGGCCTCGCGGCCTATTCGGCGACCAAGGGCGGCGTGCGCCTGCTGGCCAAGTCGGTGGCGCTCGAACACGCGGCCGACAACATCCGCTGCAATTCGGTGCACCCCGGCATCATCGCCACGCCGATCTGGGAGAAGATCCCGACCGGCGCCGAAGGCAATCGCCGCAATGCGCCGATCGATCCGCGCGAGCGCGCCGCCGCTTCGGTGCCGCTGCCGCGAGTCGGCGAGGCGCAGGACATCGCCAACGGCGTTCTGTTCCTGTGCAGCGACGCGTCGAACTACATCACCGGCCAGGAGCTGGTGATCGACGGCGGCATGACCGCCGGCGGCCGGCCGTCGCGGCCGCAGCAGCAATAATCCGATGGGCGACGCCGCGCGGCTCTGGATCGTCGTTGCCGCGCTGAGCGGCGCGATCTCCGTCATCGTCGGCGCCTTCGCGGCGCATGGTCTGGACCTGCGCACGGAAGCCGGGCTGAAGGCGCGCGACTGGCTGCAGACCGGCAGCCACTATCAGATGTTCCATGCGCTCGCGATGCTGGGCGTATGCGCCCTGGCCGGCACTGAACACCTGAACGTGCGCCTCGCCGTCGTCGCTTTGTGGCTGTTCCTCGCGGGCAGCGTCCTGTTCCCCGGCGCGCTCTATTCCCTGTCGTTCGGTGGCCCGCGATGGTTCGGCGCCGTGGCGCCGATCGGCGGTCTCGCCTTCATCGCGGGCTGGGTATTCCTGGTGATCGCCGCGCTGAAGCGCCCGATCGGCTGATCTCAGGAAAGCTGTTCGTCCAACAGCTTGAGCGCTTCGGCGGCGAAGGCGCGCATGTTGGCGACGCGATCGCCGGAGCCGGTGCGCAGGGTGCGCGCGACGTTCCCATGAGGACCGAAGACGGCCACGCAGGTGTGTCCCGCGGGATCGCCATAGGAATTGCCGGTCGGACCCGAAGCGCCGGTCTCGGCAAGGCCCCACGTCGTCTTCAGGCGAGCGCGGACGTGCTCGGCGGCGAGCAGCGCCCAGGGCTCGGAGGAGGAGCGGACGCCGGCGCGCTTCTCGCGCGGCACGGCGAGGAAGGCATCGCCCGCCGGCCGCGTGTAGACCACGGCGCCACCCATGAAATAGGCCGACGCGCCCGGCACTGCGAGCAGCGCGGCGGAGATCAATCCGCCCGCGGACGATTCGGAAATGCCGACGGTCTCTTTGCGGGCTTTCAGTTTTTCGCCGACGCGCTGGGCGAGCGGGAACAGGGAGTCCATCGGGTCAGTCCTTCCTCGTGAAGATGTCGAGGACCAGCGGCACCTGCTGGCCCATCCAGATCGCGCGGTCGCGATGATCCTCCAGATCGTGCCCGGTGTTGGGATGAATGAACACCGTAAGTTCGCCGCGGTTCAGGGTCAGCCATGACAGGACCGGCTCGAACTGTTCGTTCTTCAGGGCGACCTGATAGCTGAAACGCGGATGCGGCCCGACCGGCTTCTCGTGGAAGCGGCCCATCTCGACGGGGAAGGTCTTCTCGATGCGCTCGCGCAACGCCCACGCCGCATCTCGCGACGCTTCGTCGAAGTAGACGTGTGCGTGCCAGTCCTTGATTTCGTCAGTGTTCATAACGTTCACCATAATGCGCAGCACAACCCGCCTGTCGGAACCCAGAGCCGTTCCCCGAGCGGAGCAGGCTTGCTAGGGTCAGCCATCATGAACTTCGATTTCTCCGACGACCAGAAGCTGCTCAAGGAGCAGGTTCGCAAATTCCTCGCCGACAAGTGCCCCACCAAAGTGGTGCGGCGCGTGCTCGACGGCACCGAAACACATGCGGAAGATGTCTGGAAAGGCCTCGTCGATCTCGGCGTGCCGGCCCTTGGCATTCCCGAAGAGTATGGCGGCATGGGCCTGTCGCCGCTCGAAGTCTGCGTCGTCGCCGAGGAGATCGGCCGCGCCGCGGCGCCGGTGCCGTTCGACAGTTCGGTCGTGCTGGCGACGGAGGCGCTGAAGCTCGCGGGCTCCGACGCGCAGAAGAAGAAGTGGCTGCCCGAACTCGCCTCCGGCAAGGCGATCGGCACGCTGGCGATTGCTGAAGGCGCGCAGCCGCCGAAGCCGCGGAACATCCGCACGACGTTTGGCGGCGGTCGCCTCAACGGCAAGAAGCTGCCGGTGACCGATGGCGAGGCCGCGACCTTCGCCATCGTGCTCGCCAACACGGGCGGCTCCGGAGATCGCGCCGTGTCGCTGGTGCTGGTCGATCTCACGCAAACGGCCGTTGCGAAGAAGCGCATCGAGACGATCGATCCGGCGCGCAAGCACGCCGAACTCACGTTCAACGATGCAAACGCCGAGCTGCTGGGCGGCGAGGGCGAAGGCTGGCGCCTGCTCGAGCGGCTCTACGATGCGGCGGCGGTCTACTTCGCCTTCGTCCAGGTGGGCGGCGCCGAAGCGGCGATGTGGATGGCGCGCGACTATGCGCTGCAGCGCAACGCCTTCGGCCGTGCCATCGGCTCCTACCAGGCGATCAAGCACAAGCTCGCGGACTGTTACGTGAAGCTCGAGCTGGCGCGCTCCAATGCCTACTACGGCGCGATGATGCTGACCGAGGGCGGCGCCGACCTGCCGCTGGCGGCGGCGGCGGCACGCATCGCCGCGACCGACGCCTACGACTTCGCGGCCAAGGAGAACATCCAGACCCATGGCGGCATCGGCTTCACCTGGGAGGCCGACACGCAGTTCCATTATCGCCGCTCGCGTCTGCTGGCCTTGTCGATCGGCGGTCCGATGGCCTGGAAGGACAAGCTGGTGACCCGTCTCGAACAGAAGAACGCGGCCTAGGAGGGAACGATGGATTTCAACGACACACCCCAAGAGGCCGCCTTCCGTCAGGAAGTGCGCGCCTGGCTCGACGCCAACGCCACGCGCAAGAGCGACGACACGCAAAGCAACCGCGCGCGCAACGACGATCCCGAGCTGCTCAAGAAAGCCAAGGAGTGGCAGGACAAGAAGGCCACGGCCGGCTACGCGCGCCTGACCTGGCCCAAGGAATTCGGCGGTCGCGGTGCTTCGCCGATCCTGCAGGTGATCTACCAGCAGGAAGAGGCGAACTACCTGGTGCCGCTGGGCTTCTTCGACATCGGGCTGGGCATGTGCATCCCGACCATGATGGCCTATGCCACGCCCGAGCAGCTCAAGCGCTACGTGAAGCCCGCCCTGCACGGCCAGGAAGTGTGGTGCCAGCTCTTTTCCGAGCCGGCGGCCGGCTCCGACGTGGCGGGTATCCGCACCAAGGCCGAACGCGACGGCGACGACTGGATCATCAACGGCCAGAAGGTCTGGACGTCGGGCGCGCACTATTGCGACTTCGGCATCGTGATCACGCGTACCGACCCGACTGTCCCCAAGCATGCCGGTCTCACCATGTTCTTCCTCGACATGAAGAGCCCCGGCGTCGAGGTCCGTCCGATCAAGCAGATGTCGGGCGGCGCCAACTTCAACGAAGTGTTCTTCACCAACGTCCGCATCCCCGATAGCCAGCGGCTGGGCAAGGTGGGCGAGGGCTGGAAGGCCGCGCTGACCACGCTGATGAACGAGCGTCTCGCCGTCGGCCTGCCGTCGGGCGGCCTCGACATCGACGAGCTGATGGAGCTGGCGCGCGAGACCGAGCTGGAGGATGGCGCGGCGATCCGCAACCAGCAGGTCCGCTCGAAGATCGCCGACTGGTACGTCCAGCAGCAGGGCCTCAAGCTGACGCGCTACCGCACGCTGACGGCGCTCTCCAAGGGCCAGACGCCGGGTCCGGAATCCTCGATCATCAAGATCGTGGCGGCGCCCAAGATGCAGGACATGGGCGCCTTCGCGATGGAGCTGATGGGCCATGCCGGCATCATGAAGGAGGACGTGCCCTTCGCGGCCGGCTTCCAGGCGCAGTGGATCGGCGGGGCGGGCTTCCGCATCGCCGGCGGCACCGACGAGATCCTGCGCAACATCGTAGCCGAGCGCGTGCTGGGACTGCCCGCCGATATTCGTGTCGACAAGGATATCCCGTTCAACAAGCTGACGCGCTCATAGCGCGTTAGCTTGTTGAACGGGGCGAGCGGCAGCGCTTGTCATCAAGCGCGGGAGCTCGCGCGGTTCAGAATGGATAAGAATCTTGATCCTAATCCATTCTGCGCGGTGTGGGCTCTCGCGCCTCAGAAGGCGCTGCCGCCCACCTCACTTAAGCAGAGTTACCTCTGCTTAAGTGCCCATTCCGTATACTTCGTCGCCGCGGCATGTGAGTCGGCGTAGTACTTCGCATACTCCGCACCGACCATCGGCCTGAGGGCGAGGCCCTGCTCGTCCATCTTCCTGATGTGCTCGGGATCGTTGATCGCCTTCAGGAAGGCGGTCTCGAGCACCTTGATCGCGTCGGCGGGCGTGCCCTTCGGCACGGCGATGCCGCGCGTCGAGGAGGAGATCACCGACGGGAATCCCAGCTCCTTGGTGGTCGGCACGTCCGGCAGGAACTTGGAGCGCTGGTCGTCGGTGACGACGAGGGCCCGCAGTTCACCCGACTTCACGCGCTTCACGATGCCGCCGACATTGTCGAAGGCGCAATCGACATGGCCGCCCATGACGCCGGTGAGCTGCTGGGCGGAGCCCTCGAAATGAACGATGCGGAAGTCGACCTTGGCTGCGTCGTCGACCATCAGGATCGCCAGATGGTCGTCGCTCAGGATGCCGGTGGTGCAGGCGCTGATCTTGCCGGGCGCCTTTTTGGCGGCGTCGAGCAGGTCGGCGAAGGTCTTGTAGGGGCTGTCGGCCTTCACCCACACGACGCCGGGGTCGAGCACCTGGTTCACCACGGGCACGAAGCTGTCCATCTTGAACGCCGCCTTGCGCTCGGGATCGAGCACGATGGTGCTGACGCTGGGCAGGTTGATGAAGGTGACGGTGTAGCCGTCCGGCCGGGCGCGGGCGCCCTCGGTGAAGCCGATCTGGCCGCCGGCACCGCCCTTGTTCACGACGGTGATGGGCTGGCCGAGATCCTTCTCCGCGATCGAGGCCAGGATGCGGGCGCCGATGTCGGTGTTCCCGCCGGCCGGGAAGGCGACGATCATCTGCACGGCCTTGCGCGGGAAGTTCTGCGCGAAGGCGGTGGTCGCGAGAGCGGTGGCGCCGGCCGCGGCGATCAGGGTGCGTCTGCGAAGCATGGAAGTCCTCCTTTTCATTCGATGTCTGTTTGTCTCAGGTTGGCGAAGGCGCGGGGGCGCACGACAATGGCGGCCAGCACGATGAGCGGCACGGCGAGCAGCGCGAGCGCGAGCGGCCGGTCGAGGAAGATCGCGAAGCTGCCGCCCGAAATCTCCAGCGTTGTCCGCAGCGACTTCTCCATCATCGGCCCCAGGATCAGCGCCAGGATCGCCGGCGCGATCGGGAAGTCGAGCTTGCGCAGGATGTAGCCCAGCACGCCGAAGCCCAGCATGACCCAGACGTCGAACAGGCTCTGCTTCAGCCCGTAGGCGCCGATGATGCAGAAGATCAGCACGCCGGTGCAGAGATAGGCGAAGGGGATCTTGAGCAGCCGCGCCCACAGCCCGACCAGCGGCAGGTTGAGGATCAGCAGCAGCACGTTGCCGACGAAGAACGAGGCGATGACGGTCCAGACCAGCTCGGGCTTCTCCTGGAACAGGAAGGGTCCCGGCGTCAGCCCATTGACGATGAAGGCGCCCATCAGCACCGCGATGGTGGGCGAACTCGGCACGCCCAGCGCCAGCAGCGGCACCATGGAGCCGTTGGCATAGGCGTTGTTGGCGGTCTCCGCCGAAGCCACGCCCTCGATGGCGCCCTTGCCGAAGCGCTCGGGATTCTTGGAGATGCGCTTCTCCAGCACATAGGCCATGAAGGTCGGGACGATGGCGCCCACGCCCGGAATCAGGCCCAGCACGAAGCCGATCACGGTGCCGCGTCCGATGGCGCCCGACGACCGGCGCCATTCGTCGCGTGTCGGATACCACTTCTTGAGGTCGGCCTGGATCAGGTGGGTCTGGCGCGCTTCCGCCGCCAGCAGCAGCTCGCCGACGCCGAACAGGCCCATCACGACCGGCACGAAGCCGATGCCGTCATAGAGTTCCTCGATGCCGAAGGTGAAACGCGGCGCGCCGCGGACCGGGTCCATGCCGATGAGGGACAGGAGCAGGCCGAGCGCCGTCATGAGCAGCGCCGCCAGGATGTTGCGGCCGGCCAGGCCGACCACGAGGCAGAGGCCCGCGACCATCAGGGCGAAGAACTCGGCCGGTCCGAACTTCAGCGCCAGGCTGGCCAGCGGCGCGGCAACGGCCACCAGCAGGATGGTGGCCACGATGCCGCCGACGAACGAGCCGATGGCGGCGATGGCGAGCGCGGATCCCGCGCGTCCCTGCTTGGCCATCTGGTAGCCGTCGATGCAGGTGACGACCGAGGCGGCTTCACCGGGCACGTTGATCAGCACCGAGGTGATCGTGCCGCCGTACATGGCGCCATAGTAGATGGCGCACAGCATGATGATGGCGCCGGTCGCATCGAGATTGAAGGTCAGCGGGATCAGGATCGCGGTGCCGGCGGCCGGCCCGAGGCCCGGCAGCACCCCGATCAGCGTGCCGAGCACGCAGCCCGCGAAGGCGAACAGGAGGTTGTTGAGCGAGAGGGCCGCGCCGAGGCCCGCCATCAGATATCCGAGCGATTCCATCAGGCAGCCCAGGGTCCGGGCGGCAGCAGCACGTCGAGCCAGCGCGTGAAGACATAGTAGACGCCGAAGCTGCCGGCGATCGCGAACAGGCCGATCGCGTACCAGCGGCGTTCACCCAGCGCGAAGGTGAGCCCGGCGATGAAGGCCAGCATGGCCAGTTCGAAGCCGACCCAGCCCATCAGCAGGGTGGCGCCGGCCACGGTGCCGATGATGATCAGCACGCGGAAGGCGCTTTCGCCACGCGGGAACAGTGTCTCGCCACTCTCGATCACCGGCTTGCGCCACACGTCGAAGATCAGCAGGCCGGCGAACAGGACGCCGAGCAACGAGAGCCAGAAGGAAAAGAAGCCGGGACCGGGGCCGAGCCGGTCGGTCAGCGAGAGAAGCAGCGATTGCCAGATGGCGAAGACGCAGATCGCCATCATCGTCGCCGTCGCGACAAGCCAGCCGCGTCGCGCGTTTCGCGACATGGATAAAGTTCCTCCCGGAGATTGTTGTCGTCGGCGTTGTGCCTTGCGCGGACCATAGCGGCTTTGAGATGGTGGGTAAAACGATCAGGAGGAAGACGTGCAATGAACAGGCTCGATGGCAAGGTGGCGTTCCTGTCCGGTGCCGCGCGCGGCATCGGTGGTGAGGCGGCGAAGCTCATGGCGAGCGTCGGCGCGAAGGTCGCGATCGGCGACGTGCTCGAGGAGCGCGGGCGGCAGACCGTGAAGGAGATCGAGGCTGCGGGCGGCCAGGCGCTGTTCGTGCCGCTCGACGTGACGCAGGAGGCGAGCTGGACCGCCGCCCTCGATGCGACGGTCAAGAAGTTCGGCGGCCTCGACATCCTCGTGAACAATGCCGGCATCTTCGTCGGCAAGGGTGTCGAAGAAGCGTCGATGGACGAGTGGCACAGGCTCGTCGCCGTCAACCTCACGGGCGTGGTGCTGGGCACGAAGATCGCGCTGCCGCACCTCAAGGAACGCGGGGCGAAGAGCGTGCATGGATCGGCGATCGTCAACCTCGCCTCGGTGGCGGGCCTCGTCGGCTCGCAACTCGATCCGCTCTATTCGCTGACCAAGGGCGGCGTGACGCTATTCACCAAGTCGACGGCGCTGGAGTTCGGCCGCAAGGGCTATCGCATCCGCGTGAACTCGATCCATCCCGGCGTCATCGACACCGACATGGGCCAGCAGACCTTCGCGATGCGGGCGCGCGCGCTGGGCACCAACGACACGGAAGCCACGCGCAAGACGTCGCTCACGATGCATCCGATCGGCCGGCTGGGTGTGGCCGAGGACATCGCCAAGGGCATCGTGTTCCTGGCGTCCGACGATGCGGGCTTCATGACCGGCTCGGGCCTCGTCGTCGACGGCGGTTACACGGCCCAGTGACTCAGGGCCAGTAGCTCAGAAGATGCCGGCGGCGAGGCCGGCCGCCATGGCGGCGCCCAGCTCCTCGCACTGGTCGACGAAGGCGGGTTGCCAGGGGCCCTTGCACAGCAGCGGCTCCTGGACGGAACGCCAGCGCAGGCCGGTCAGGATCGTCTCGACACCGCGGCGCGTGCCGGTACCGTCGCTGCCGGCCCGGATGTAGAGGGCGCAGGGCATGCCTTGCGTCTTCTCCAGGCAGGCATTGTAGCTGCGGTCGAAGAAGTCCTTCAGGGCGCCGCTCATGTAGCCCAGGTTCTCGGGCGTGCCGAGGATCACCGCTTGCGCGGCCAGCACGTCCTGCGGGCCGGCCTGCAGCGGGGCGATCACCCGGACGTCGATTCCCGTTTCGCTGCGCGCGCCGCGTTCCACGGCGTCACGCAGGGAAAGCGTGTTCTCCGACGGGGCGTGCGCCACAATGAGCAGCCTTTTCGACATGGAGGGGGTTCTACCCCACGCTGACATGCTCAAGAAACTCCTGATCGCCAACCGCGGCGAGATCGCCATTCGCATCGCCCAGGCCGCCGCCGAACTCGGCATCGCGACCGTGGGCATCCACTCGGAGGACGACGCGACCTCGCTGCACGTCCGCAGGGTGGACGAGGTGCGCCCGCTCAAGGGGCGCGGCGCAGCGGCCTATCTCGACATCGCCGGTGTGATTGCGGCCGCGAAAGACGCGGGCTGCGACGCGGTGCATCCGGGCTACGGGTTCCTGTCGGAGAACGCTTCCTTTGCCACGGCCTGCGCCGAGGCGGGGCTGGTCTTTGTCGGTCCCACGCCGGAGCAGCTCGACCTGTTCGGCGACAAGGCGCGCGCCCGCGCCCATGCCGGCAAGAACGGGGCGCCGGTCCTGTCGGGCACCGACAATGCGGTCGACGCGGCGGGCGTGAAGACGTTTTTCGCCAAGCATCGCAAGGCCGGTATCGTCATCAAGGCGATCGCGGGCGGCGGCGGGCGCGGCATGCGGATCGTCACGCAGGAAGGCGAGATCGACGAGGCTTTCACGCGCGCCTCGGCCGAGGCGCAGGCGGCTTTCGGCAACGGCGCCCTCTATGCCGAGCGGCTGATCGCCCGGGCACGCCACATCGAGGTGCAGATCGTAGGAGATGGCAAGGGCGGCATCGCCTCGCTCGGCGAGCGCGAATGCACGATCCAGCGCCGCAGCCAGAAGATCGTCGAACTGGCGCCCAGCCCGAACCTCGCCGAGGCAATGCGCGGGCAGATCGTCGACTCGGCCGTCACGATGGCGAAGGCGGTGAACTATCGCAGCCTCGGCACCTTCGAATTCCTGGTGGACGATGCGGCGCCGGACTTCTTCTGCTTCATCGAGGCCAATCCGCGCCTCCAGGTCGAGCACACCGTCACCGAGGAAGTGTGGGGCGTCGACCTCGTGAAGACGCAGTTGCGTTTGGCGGGTGGTGCGTCTCTCGAGGAGACCGGCGTTGGGCAGGCGTCGCCGCGCGGCCACGCCATTCAGCTCCGGGTGAACATGGAGACCATGACGGCCGACGGTTCGGCCAAGCCGGGGGGCGGGACGCTCACGGCGTTCGAGCCGCCCTCGGGGCCGGGCATGCGCGTCGACACCTATGGCTATGCGGGTTATCGCACCAATCCCAACTTCGATTCGCTGCTCGCCAAGGTGATCGTGCACGCGGCCGATTTCGAGGGCGCGCTGCAGCGGGCCGAGCGGGCGCTGGCGGCATTCCGGCTCGAAGGCGCGCCTTCGAACATCGCCTTCCTGCGCGCCCTGATCGCCCATCCCGATTTCCGCGCCGACAAGGTCCATACGCGCTTCGTCGACGAGCAGGCTTCGGCTCTGATCGAAACGGCCGGCAAGCTGAGCGGCGGCCTCTATTTCGAGGGCGCGACGCCAGCGGGATCACCCGCATTGTCGCCACGGCAGGCCGGCGCGCGGGTCGACAGCGTCGATCCCTTGGCGGTCCTGGCCTTTGGCAAGGCGAAGGCGGAGACGGCGTCGCGTGCGCCCGAAAGCGACGCGCCGGACGGCACGGTCGCCGTGCCCGCACCGATGCAGGGCACGATCGTGAGCCTCTCGATGAAGGAGGGCGACGCGGTGGCGGCGGGCCAGGCATTGCTGGTCATGGATGCGATGAAGATGCAGCACGAGATCCGCAGCCCCGTGCGGGGCTATGTGAGGCGCATCGCGGTCGAGGCCGGCGAGACGGTCTATGAGGGCCATTCGCTGCTGTTCGTCGAGGAGGCCGAGGTCGAGGTGAAGGGCACGGCGGTCGAGGAGGCGATCGACCTCGACCATATCCGCCCCGACCTCGCGGAGTATTTCGAGCGCCGCGCCCTGACGCTCGACGAGAAGCGGCCGGAGTCGGTGGCGCGCCGGCGCAAGACCAACCAGCGGACCGCGCGCGAGAATCTCGACGACCTCGTCGATCCCAACAGCTTCGTCGAGTACGGTGCCTTTGCCATCGCTAGCCAGCGCACACGGCGGACGATCGAGGACCTGATCGAGAAGACTCCGGCCGACGGGCTGATCACCGGCATCGGCCGGGTCAACGGATCGCTGTTCGGGCCGGAGCGCAGCCGGGTCGCCGTCGCCCACTACGACTACACGGTGCTGGCCGGTACGCAGGGCAAGAACAACCACCACAAGAAGGATCGGCTGTTCGAGATCGTCGAGAAGCAGCGCATCCCGCTCGTCTTCTTCACCGAGGGCGGCGGCGGCCGGCCGGGCGACATCGACGTGCAGTCGGTCGCCGGTCTCAACACCATGGCCTTCCATATCTTCGGACGCCTGAGCGGCGTGGCGCCTCTGGTCGGCATCAACTCGGGCCGCTGCTTCGCCGGCAATGCCGCGATCCTGGGCTGCTGCGACGTCGTGATCGCCACGAAGAACTCGACGATCGGCATGGGCGGGCCTGCGATGATCGAGGGCGGCAACCTCGGCGTCTTCTCGCCCGAGGAAGTCGGGCCCATGAACGTGCAGGTGCCCAACGGCGTGGTCGACATCGCGGTCGAGGACGAGGCGGAAGCCATCGCCGTGGCGAAGAAATACCTCTCCTACTTCCAGGGCGCGCTGCCCGAGTGGCGCGCGGCCGACCAGCGCCTGCTGCGGCGGGCGATCCCGGAGAACCGGCTTCGGGTCTATGACGTGCGCGACGTGATCGCCACGCTGTGCGACGAGGACTCGGTGCTCGAAATACGCCGCGCCTTCGGGCCCGGCATGGTGACGGCGTTCGGCCGCATCGAGGGCAAGCCGCTCGGAATCGTGGCCAACAATCCGGTGCATCTGGCGGGTGCCATCGACAGCGACGGGTCGGACAAGGCCGCGCGCTTCCTGCAGCTCTGCGACGCCTACGACATTCCGATCCTGTTCCTGTGCGACACGCCGGGCATGATGGTCGGGCCCGAGATCGAGAAGACCGCCCTGGTCCGCCACTGTTCGCGCCTGTTCGTGACCGGCGCCAACCTCACCGTGCCGTTCGGCACCATCGTGCTGCGCAAGGCCTACGGGCTGGGCGCGCAGGCGATGGCGGGCGGTTCCTTCCATGCGCCGGTCTTCGCCCTGTCCTGGCCGACCGGCGAGTTCGGCGGCATGGGGTTGGAAGGCGCCGTTAAGCTCGGCTTCCGCAAGGAGCTCGAGGCGGTGAGCGATCCGGCCGAGCGCCGCGCCCTGTTCGAGAAGATGGTCGCAGCTGCCTATGCGCGCGGCAAGGCGCTGAGCACCGCGACCTACTTCGAGGTCGACGAGGTGATCGATCCCGCCGATTCGCGGCGCTGGATCGGCACCGCGCTGCTCGAGGCCAAGCCGCAGCCGCCGCACAGCCACAAGAAGCGGCCGAACATCGACACGTGGTGACGGCTGTTCGCTGTAGGCTCTTCGACCGAGAATTACCGACCGACCTCATCCTGAGGAGCCGCGCATAGAGCGGCGTCTCGAAGGATGGGCAACAAACATGGTGCTCGCGCCCATGCTTCGAGACGGCTGCGCAGTTTACCCCGAGGTATTCGAGGGGCAGCCTCCTCAGCATGAGGTTGTTGGTGAACTTCAGATAACAGACGCCAAAGAAAAAAGGCCCCTCGAACGAGGGGCCTTTCGTCTTCTCGAGGACGTTACTGCGCGATCCAGAACGTGTCCGGCTGGTAGAGGCCGATGTACCCGCCCGGATCCCAGGCGTAGTAGCCTTCCTTCGGGACGTTGCGGACCTTCGGACCGACCACGACCGGCTGGCGGACGCCGTTGACCGTGCCGATCGAGAAGACCTCGTCGGCATTGGTGGCGAGGATCTTGTCCCAGGCCTTGCGCCGTTCTTCCGGCGTGGCACCGGTTTCCCATTCCTTCACATAGTCGAGCAGCTTGCAGGCCGATTCGAGATCGCACTTCTCGCCCTGCTTGCCCTTGGATTCCACGAACATGCCCCAGCGCGACCATTGCAGGCCGCCCAGCATGGTCGGCGCGAACTCCTTGGGGCTGGTGTTGACCGTGGGCACCGCCGTCACCGCGCCGGCGAAGGCCGTCATGACGGCTTCACCCGAGAAGGTGCGCAGCCGGAAATTGTCGCGAGTCTGCGGCTTGGTCAGCATCTTGATGCCGATCTTCTTCCAGTTGTCGGCGATCAGCGCGAGCGCGTCGTTATCCTCGGTCTCCTCGCTGGAATGTTCGACGACGATCGTCGCCGGACGGCCATCGGGCAACAGGCGGAAGCCCTGGCTGTCCTTCTTGGTGAGACCGACCTCGTCCAGCAGCTTGTTGGCCAGCTTGGGATCGTAGTCCGCCCACTTGGTCGCATACTCGGGCTTGAACAGGTCGGAGCGCGGCATGATCGTGTTGTTGGAGGGCTTGGCCAAGCCGATATAGACGACCTGATTGAGCTCCTCGCGGTCGATCGCCAGCGAGAGCGCCCGGCGGAAGCGCACGTCGCGCATCAGCTTGCGCCACTCCTCGTCGTTGGCGGTGAGGTTGGGATAGAGCGCGAGCTGCGAGCCCGAGCCCGCCTCCCACAGGCGCACGTTCACGCCCGACGTCTGGGCGCTCTTCTGCAGGAAGGTATAGTCGCGCATGTTGAGGTAGCGCGGCTGCAGGTCGGCCTCGCCGAGGCCGGCCTTGGCCGGCACCAGGTTGGCGGCCGCCACCGTGAAGATCACCCGGTCGACATAGGGGAGTTGCTGCCCCTTCTCGTCGATGCGGTGATAGTAGGGATTGCGCATGTAGACGAAGCGCTGGGCCGGCGACGGGGTGGTGTTGACCCACGGATTGAGCGACGGCAGATCGATATTGTCGTTGGCGTACATCACGTCGTTTCGCCGGTAGATCGCCACCCAGTTCTGCTGGCCACCCTTGGCGGATTTCAGGATCTCGGCTTCCGGCGTGTACTTGGCGTGGAATTTCTTCAGGTAATGGGCCGGGCGGAACAGGAAGAGCGGGGCGGCGCGCGCCTGGCTCTCGATGAAGTACGGATTGGGCTTGTCCCACGTGTACTTGATGGTGAGCGGGTCGATGATCTCGACCTTGGGCGGTTGGCCGTCGACCATGAGCTCGACATTGGGGCCCCCCGAGGAGAGGTCCTTGTTGTTGGCGACGTCTTCCCAGAAGAAGCGGAAATCCTCGGTGGTGAAGGGCTGGCCGTCGGACCATTTGTGTCCGGCGCGCAGCTTGAACGTGAATTCGCGGCCGTCCTTCTCCTCGTAGCTCTCGAGAATGTCGGGCTTCAGCTTGAACTTGTCGTCGTAGATGATGAGGCGGGTGTAGCTGAAGATCGTCATCAGGCGCGTATCGCGCGCGCTGGCCACCAGCATGTTGAGCTGGCCGCCCTGCTGTCCCGGACCCTCGCCGCCGGCGAAATACTTCACGACCCAGGGCTGCTCGGGAACGCGCTTGTCGACCGGAGGCAGGGCGCCGGATTTCACCTGGTCGGCGAACATCGGCGTTTCCTTGAGCGCGGGCACGGGATCGGCGGCGAAGGCGGGCGCCGCCATCCAACCGAACACCAGTGCTGTCGTCAGAACGCGTCTCTTCATCTCAAGTCCTTCACCGGTTGCTCCCCCCGGAAAGCAGGCCGATCCTGCATGTTCCGCCGAGCGAATGCCCCACATCGATAAAATCGTCCACGGGCGTCATCGTCAATGCCTGCCGCCCGTGACGCCACGTTGACGTGACGTTTGAGACGCGCAAGAAAACCGTCCAGATAGAAAGATTCGAGGGAACGATGGCGAGCGGCCTGGAGAGCGAATTCGTAACGCTACACGAGATCGTAAAAGCGGCGAAAATCCGGCTTAATCCCAATATCTGGGATTATTTGATCGGGGGCACCGAAACCGAAACCACGCTGCGCCGCAACAGGCTGGCGCTCGACACGATCGCCTTCAAGCCGCGCGTGCTGCGCGATGTTTCGAAGATCGATCCGTCCTCCGAAATCCTCGGCAAGAAGATCCGCCTGCCCGTGATGCTGGCGCCCGTCGGATCGCTGGAATCCTTCGAGCCCGGCGGTGGCATCACCGTCGCCAAGGGCGCTGGCGCGAGCAACGTCGGGATGCTGATCAGCTCGGTGACGACCCTCAAGCTTCAGGACATCGTGAAGGGCGGCGCGGGCCCCAAGATCTACCAGCTCTATGTGCGCGGCGACGATGCCTGGGTCGCGGACCGGGTGAAGGAGGCGATGGACGCCGGCTACGATGCCTTCTGCATCACCGTCGATACGCAGGTCTACAGCCGGCGCGAGCGCGACATCGCCAAGCGCTTCGTGAAGTCCTGGCGTGCCGTGGCGACCGGCCAGGATCATCAGGCGGCCTTCTCCTGGAAGAACTTCATCGCCGTCCGCGACAAGTTCCCCGACGTGAAGTTCATGCTGAAAGGGATCGGCACCGGCGAGGACGCCGAGCTCGCCTGCCAGAACGGCGTCTGGGCGGTCTACTGTTCCAACCACGGTGGCCGCCAGCTCGATCACGGCCGCGGCTCGGCCGAAGTGCTGCCCGAGATCGTCGAGGCGGTTGCCGGTCGCGCCAAGGTGGCCGTCGACGGCAGCTTCAGCCGCGGCAGCGACATCGTGAAGGCGATCTGCATGGGCGCCGACTGGGTCGGCCTCGGCCGCCTCTACTGCTACGGCCTCGCCGCCGCCGGCGCCGCCGGCATCGAGCGCGTGATCGAGCTCCTCGAAGAGGAGATGAAGGAGGTGATGGGCCTGCTGGGCGTCACCTCGCTGTCGCAACTCGACAAGAGCTACATCGCCCGGAGCTGGCCCACCAACCTGACCGGCGTGCACAGTGCGTTCCCGCTGCTCAACCTGCAGGACGAGGGCTACTGAGCCCTCGTCGCTCTCTCATTGGAGCGCGCAACTCCAGTTGCGCTCAAGTGCATGAGCGCCACTGGAGTGGCGCGCTCCGTTGAAAAATTCTCGCGACTTAACCTCTTCCTACAAACGGCATCTTCGTGGCCATCACGGTCATGAACTGCACGTTGGCGTCGAGCGGCAGGCTGTCCATGTAGAGGATGGCGTTGGCCACCGCGGAGACGTCCATGCGCGGCTCGGCCATGGTCGTGCCGTTGGGCTGCAGCACGCCCTTGGTCATGCGATCGGTCATCGGCGATACGGCGTTGCCGATGTCGATCTGGCCGCAGGCGATGTCGTAGGCGCGGCCGTCGAGCGACGTCGACTTGGTGAGGCCGGTGATGGCGTGCTTGGTCGACGTGTAGGCCACCGAGAAGGGCCGCGGCGCATGCGCCGAGATCGAGCCGTTGTTGATGATGCGGCCGCCGCGCGGGGTCTGGTCCTTCATGATCTTGATGGCTTCCTGCGTGCACAGGAACGGTCCGGTCAGGTTCGCTGCCAGGACGCTGAGCCAGGTCTCGTAGGGCAGATCCTCCAGCGGCACGGGCGGAGCGCCGCCGCCGGCATTGTTGAACACCAGGTCGAGACGGCCCCAGGTCGCCTTCACCTTGGCGAACAGCGCCACGATGTCGTCGCGCTTGGTGACGTCCGTCGGCACGGCGAGCGCGTTGGGCGCATTGTTCCCGGCCATCGAAGCCGTCTCGTCCAGCGCGTCCTTGCGGCGGCCCGCCAGGGCTACCTTGTAGCCGTTGTTCAGCAGGGCGAGCGCCGAGGCGCGGCCGATGCCGCTGCCTGCGCCGGTGACGACTGCGATTTTTCCACTCATGGGTTCGTTTCCTCTCCTCGAAGGAGCGGACCCTAGCAGACCGCCGCCCCGCAGTTGAAGGGTGGCGCGCTAAGGCAACGTCGCGACGTAGGCCCGCCAGCCGCCCAGCGAGGTGATGTCCTTGGCGCCCTGCGTTGCATGCACCTCGCAGAGGAAGCCGGGAACCTCGGTGCCGTCGGCCAGGCTCACCGTGCCGAGACCGAGCGGGGCGGGGATCCGGCGCAGCAGGTCGCCGATCCGGTCGGCCGGAAGGCTCCAGACCTCCAGTTCGATGGCGCTGCCGCCGTCGGTCACGCGCACCAGGCCCGGCCGATGCGGCGGGCCTCCGGGCAGGGCGTAGAAGCGATACGCCGGTGCGGTCTTGCCGGCGCTCTGCAGACGCCCGCCGAGCTCCAGAAGCTGGCCGTTCAGGGGGAGGCCGCTCATATGCGCGCCGACCACGGCGATCGGCACGCGATCTTCCGTGACGGTGGGATCGTTCTCCGGCTGCGGCAGGCGGCTCATCGTCTTGCCGAGCGGCAAGGGCACCGCGCGTTGCCAGCGGGCGCCGAAGGCCAGCAGGGCGCGCTCGGCATTCGCACGGGAGATCAGGGTGATCCCGAACGGCATGCCGTCGGGGCGGAAGCCGGCCGGCACGGCAAGCGCCGACAGGCCGAAGAAGTTCACGAAGTTGGTGTAGTGGCCGAGATGCGAGTTGTAGAGAACCGGCTCGCGTTCGAGATCGGCCAGCTTGTAGATCGTGCCGGCCGTGGGCACCGCGAGGAAATCCAGCCCCTTCATCTCAGAGAAGGCACGCGCCTTGAGTTCGGCGAGCCGGTACTGGCCTTCGAACGCATCGACGGCGCTGTACTCGAGGCCGCTCAGCACGATCGCCCGTGTCGTCGGCCAGACGCCGGCGGTGTCGTCGGCGCCTTCCATGAAGGCACCGACGGCCGCGGTGCGCTCGGCGACCCAGGGACCGTTGTAGAGAAGCTGGGCGGCGTCGCGGAACGGGGCGTAGTCGATCTCGACCGGTGTGCCGCCCAGTCCCTTCAGCCGCTCGATCGATTGCGCATAGAGCGCGGCATAGGCGGCGTCGCCGAAGAACTCCGCGTCCTTGGTGCCGAGGATGCCGAAGCGGAAGGACCGTCCGATGGCAGGCGTTGCGTGCGGCTCGGCCGCGACGGCGAGCACGGCGTCGGCATCGGCGCAGGACAGGGCGAACACCGACGTGCAGTCGAGCGAGCGACAGGCCGGCACCATGCCTTCGTTGCTGAGCAGGCCGGGCGTGGGCTTCAGGCCCACGATGTTGTTGAAGCCGGCCGGCACGCGGCCCGATCCCGCGGTGTCGGTGCCCAGCGAGAAGCTGACGAGGCCGGACGAGACGGCGACGGCCGATCCCGAACTCGATCCGCCGGGTACATACGAGGCGTCGAATGGATTGCGCGGCACGCCATAGGGCGAGCGCACGCCCACCAGGCCGGTGGCGAACTGGTCGAGGTTCGTCTTGCCGATCACGATCGCGCCGGCTTCGACGAGCCGCCGCACGACTTCGGCGGAGTCCTTGGCCTCATAGGCGAAACCCGGGCAGGCCGCTGTCGTGACCATACCGGCCACGTCGAGATTGTCCTTCACCGCGAAGGGCACGCCATAGAGCGGCAGCCGCCCGATCTCGTCGCGTCGCGCGTCGAGCGAGGCAGCCTGTGCGCGCAGCTCGTCGTCGGAAGCGCGCGAGATCCAGACTTTGTCATCGCCCGCCTTTGCGATGCGCTTCAGCACCTCGTCGATGGTCTGTCGTACGTCGAGCGTACCGGCGCGATAGGCGCCGAGCAGCGCGTGAATCCCGAGGTCGAGAAAAGCTGTCATGTGAAGGTTTTAGACAACCAGTGCGTTGAATGCAGCCTCCAGATTCGCGCAGGCCTTGGCACGTTCCTTGCCTTCATGGCCAAGCGGGAAACACGGAGGCGAGGATGTGCCATGAAGCGTCGCTTGGCTGAAACGTCGGCCGGGCTGGCAATCCTGCGGGTTCTTCGGCAACTTCGGGCGGAACTGGGCGTGAGCTTCCGGCTCATGCGCCGCGATCTCCATGTCCTCTGAAGACCGTCATCCCGGTTGAATGAAAGAAGGAAGCGCATGGCCGAAGAGAAGCGTGACGTGACGCGCATGGTCGAGGAGGGCGCGAAGACCGCAGGCCTCACGATCGCGCCCGAGTATCTCCCCAACGTGATCCTGAACGTCGAGCGTTCGCTGATGATCGCGCGGCCGCTGCTCGAGCTGGACCTCGAGGACGATCTGATGTCGGCTCCGGTGTTCCGGCCATGAGCGATCCCCTGTCGAAGGCCGCGACCGCGACGGAGATCGCGGGCGCCGTGATGAGCGGCAAGGTCAAGGCCGCTGCCGTGATCGACGCCACCCTGAAGCGCATCGAGGCGGCGGAGCCCACGATCAACGCCTTCACCGACGTGGTTGCCGCGCGCGCCCGCCAGCGTGCGGCGGAGATCGACGCCGGCCTGCATCGCGGGCCGCTTCTGGGCGTGCCCTTCGCGGTGAAGAACCTGTTCGACATTGCCGGTCTGCCGACGCGCGCCGGCTCGAAGATCAACGTCGATGGCCCGAAGGCCGAACGCGACGGCGCGCTGGTGCGCAAGCTCGAAGCGGCCGGCGCGATCCTGGTCGGCGGCCTCAACATGGGCGAATACGCCTACGACTTCACCGGCGAGAACGCCCACTACGGACCGTCGCGCAATCCGCACGATCCTACGCGCATGTCGGGAGGATCATCCGGCGGCTCGGGCGCGGCAGTGGCGGCCGGGGAAGTCCCGCTGGCGCTGGGCTCCGACACCAACGGCTCGATCCGGGTTCCGTCCTCGCTCTGCGGCCTGTTCGGCCTGAAGCCCACCTATGGACGGCTGAGCCGTGCCGGGTCCTTCCCCTTCGTGGATTCGTTCGACCATCTCGGTCCGATCGCCCGCTCGGCCGAGGATCTGGCGCTGTCCTTCGATGCCATGCAGGGCTGGGATTCGGACGACCCGGTCTGCACCGACCGGCCGGCCGACCCGAGCCTGCCGCGCCTGATCGAGGGCGTCGAGGGGCTGCGCATCGCCGTTGCCGGCGACTATTTCGCCAAGGGCGGCGAGCCCGAGGCGTTCGAGGCCGTCGCGACCGTGGCCAAGGCGCTGGGGGCCACGAAGACCGTCGTGCTGTCGCAGGCGGCGGCGGCGCGCGCGGCGGCCTATGTCATCACCGCGATCGAAGGCGCGCAGCTCCATCTGCCGCGGCTGCGCACGCGGCCGCATGATTTCGATCCCGACACGCGCGACCGCTTCATGGCGGGTGCCCTGCTGCCCGGCGCCTGGTACGTGAAGGCCCAGCGCTTCCGCCGCCAGTATCGCGCCCACGTGCTGAAGCTGTTCGAACAGGTCGACGTGATCCTGGCCCCCGCCACGCCGTGCACGGCGCCCAGGCTCGGCCAGACCATGATGAAGCTCGACGGCGTCGAGCTGGCGGTGCGCGCCAATCTCGGCCTCTACACCCAGCCGATCTCCTTCATCGGCCTGCCGGTCGCGGTGGTGCCGCTGCAACGTCCCGGTGGCCTCCCCATCGGCGTGCAGCTCATCGCCAAGCCCTACAACGAACAGGCCGCGCTGCGCGTGGCCGCCCATCTGCAGAAGCTCGGCGTCGCCGCCGCGCCGCCCGCGTAAGGAGTTCACATGGAGATCAATATCCCGGAAGTCGTCGCCGAGGTGACGGCCGCGTTCAATCGTTACGAGGCGGCGCTCAACAGCAACGACGTCGAGGTGCTGGACGAACTGTTCTGGAAGAGCCCGCACACGCTGCGCTACGGCGTCGGCGAGCAGCTCTACGGCTACGATCAGATCGCCGCCTTCCGCTCGGGCCGCAACCCGCAGTTCGTGCCGAACCGCGACCTGCTGAAGCTCTGGATCGTCACCTACGGCCGCGACTTCGGCACGGCCAACTGCGAGTTCCAGCGGCACGGCGCGGCCAAGCCCGGCCGGCAGAGCCATACCTGGATGCGCACGCCCGACGGCTGGCGCATCGTCGCCGCGCACGTCTCGCTGCTGGGCGAAGCGACGCCGATGAAGAGCTAGCAGCCCGTTGAAGACGTCGGAGTCGAGGCGATAAACGAAACAAACGAAATAAACGAAACAACTGAAACGAATGTCGCACCCCCCGAATCCCGGGTCGTGGCGGTCGTCGGCGCAATAATATTGCGCGTTGACACTCCTGAAGGGATTATTTCCACCGTCCGCTAGGTTCTTTCTGCCCCCTCCCGGCTTAAGCTCGCGGCATGAACAAGCTTCTCCTGACGCATGCCCCGCTCGCCCGGCGGCAATATTACGGGACCCGCGCCCTCACGCGACTGCAGGAGCTGGTCGAGGTCGTGCTGCATGAAGGCGAGGCGCCGCTCGATGCGCAGGGCGTGATCGGCATGGCGCGCGGCGTCGATTTCATCGTCGCCGATCGCGCGACGGCGATACCGGCGATCGTGTTCGAAAGCCTGCCAGGGCTACGCGCGGTGATGCGCAGCGCCATCGACATTCGCAATATCGACGTCGCGGCGGCCACAAAGGCGGGCGTGCTCGTGACACAGGCGGAGGCGGGCTTCGTTCCGTCGGTGGTGGAACTCACGCTGGGGTTCCTGGTCGATCTGTCGCGCGGCATCACGCGGGCGGCGACGGCCTATCACGAAGGCCGCATGCCGGAGATCAAGGTCGGTCGACAGCTCGGCGGCTCGACGGTCGGGATTATTGGCTACGGCCGCATCTCGCGCGCGCTGGCCCCGGTGCTGGCCCAGCTCGGCATGACCGTGCTGGTGTCCGATCCCTATGCCCAAGTCGACGATCCGCGTTACGTGAAGTTGCCGATGGAGGATCTGTTGGCGAAGGCCGACTACGTAATCTGTCTCGCCATCGCCAACGAAGAGACCGAGAACCTGCTGGACGCGGCAGCCTTCGCGCGCATGAGGCCGGACGCCTTCTTCATCAACATGTCGCGCGGCAACCTGGTCGACGAAGCTGCCCTCGCGGAGGTTCTGCGTGCGGGAGGCATTGCCGGCGTCGCCATGGATGTCGGACGCGCACCCGACCAGATGCCGTCGCCCGAGCTGGCGTGCCTGCCCAACGTCATTGCGACGCCGCATATCGGCGGTCTGACGCCGCCCGCTAGCGAAAGCCAGGCGATGGACACGGTCCGTCAGGTCGAGGCATTGGTGAAGGGGGAGGTGCCGCCGGGCGCGGTCAATCTTGCGCGCTGGACCCGCCGGGGTTGAAAAGCCCTGCCGCCGGGCGCATGTGCAGTGCATGCGCACACCGAAGGATCTGATCGCCGTCCATGTCCCGTCCGAGGATCTGGGCGACTACAATCTCACCCAGACCGGATGGTATGCGATGGACGACGGTGGCCATGTCATCATCGGGCCGTTCGAGAGCCTCGCCCAATGCGACCGGGCGATGCGCGACCGGCTGCAGCAACAGAAATCCTGAGCCGGCGCGGATAATCGTCCCGGCTTAGTTGCCGGGACCGCGCTCCATCGAGAAGGGCTGCCAGCGCTGCAGCTTGGACTTCTCCAGCACCATCGGATTGACGCAGGCACGCGGCCACTTGCCGCCCAGGACCAGGGCGAGTTCGGCGCCGACGCGGCGCTTGCGCGCGGGATCGAAGCGGCTCGAGGCCGAGGCGACGTGGGCGGTGAGGATCACATTGTCCATGCCGAGCAGCGGGTTGTTGTGGCCGACCGGCTCGGTCTCGAGCACGTCGAGGCCGGCGCCGGCGATCCAGCCCTCCTGCAGCGCCTTGATCATCGCCGGCTCGTCGACCGTCGAGCCGCGGCCGGTGTTCACGAACAGCGCCGTCTTCTTCATCTGGCGGAAATGCTGTTCCTTCATCAGGTGATGGGCGTCCTTGGTGCCGGGCGCGTGCATGCTGACGATGTCGGAACGCTGCAGCAGCTCGTCATAGCCGACCGGCTGGACGCCGTAGTCGGACATCACCAGCTCCTCGATATAGGGATCGTAGGCCAGCATCTGGAAGCCGAACGGCGCGGCGCGCTTGGCGACGGCGCGGGCGACGTGGCCGAACGAGATGAAGCCCAGCGTCATGCCCATGAGGCGCGGGAACTGGTAGAGATGCGGCCGGCCCTTGGCCCATTCGCCCTTGCGCACCATCTGGTCCTGCACCACCAGGCGCCGCCAGCTGGCCAGGATCAGGGTCATGGCATGGTCGGCCACTTCCTCGATGAAGGTGTCGGGCACGTTGGTGACCGGGATGCCGAGCTGGGTGGCCGCATCCACATCGACTGAATCGACGCCGACGCTGCCCAGCGACACGACCTTCAGCTTCTTGGCCGCCTCGATCACCTTGGCGGTGATGCGCGGGCGGCCCTTGCCGTAGATGGCGTCGGCATAGGCCACCGCCTTGATGAGCTCGGCCTCGTCGCCCGAAACCTCGACGATTTCCGCGCCGATGGGCCCAAGCGTCTCCATTTCCAGCGAATGATCGGTTTTTCCCGGTCCCGTCGTCACGATCTTGAAACGCGCCACGTGTTGTCTCCTCCGTCGATTTGGCGGCACTCTATCGCAATCCCGCCGCCGTCCAACCTCGGTGAATGAACATGCCTGCGTCCAAGAATGTCCTGTTGATCGTCGTCGACCAGTGGCGCGGGCTGATGCTGCCCAAGCTGGGCGCGGACTATCTGAAGCTGCCCAATCTCGACCGGCTGTGCGCCGAGGGCGTGACGTTCCGCAACCATTTCACCCAGGCCGTACCCTGCGGCCCGGCGCGGGCCAGCCTGCTGACCGGCCAGTACATGATGAACCATCGCGCGGTGCAGAACACGATTCCGCTGTCCTCGCGCTTCACCAACCTGGCGCACGAGCTGCGGCGCGGCGGCTACGATCCCGCGCTCGTGGGCTATACGACGACGACGCCCGATCCGCGCCAGACGGCGCCGAACGACCCGCGCTTCTTCGTGCTGGGCGACATCATGGAAGGCTTCCATTCGGTCGGCGCCTTCGAGAACCGAGACGCCTACTTCGGCTGGATCGCCAGCCAGGGCTTCGAGCTGCCGAAGACCCGCGAGGATATCTGGTTGCCGCAAGGCGCGCCGGGTGCCGGCGCGACGGGCCGGCCGGCGGTCATCCCGAAGGAACTGTCGGACACGGCCTGGTTCACCGAGCGCGGGCTCGATTATCTGCGCGGGCGCGGCGGCAAGCCCTGGTTCCTGCATCTCGGCTACTACCGGCCGCATCCGCCGTTCATCGCGCCAGAGCCCTACAATTCCATGTATCGCCCCGAGGACATGCCGAAGCCGATCCGCGCCTCGTCCGCGGCGGAAGAGGGCAAGCAGAACGCACTGCTCGACTACTATGTGCGCAACATCAAGCAGGCGAGCTTCTTCCAGGACGGGCAGGCGCTCGGTTCGGACATGACCGAGGCCGAAGTGGCGCAGATGCGCGCCACCTATTGTGGCCTGATGAGCGAGATCGACGATCATCTGGGCCGCGTCTTCGACTATCTGAAGGAGACGGGCCAATGGGACGATACGCTGATCGTCTTCACGTGCGACCATGGCGAGCAGGGCGGCGACCATCACCTGCTGGGCAAGATCGGCTACTTCGACGAATCGTATCGCATCCCGATGGTCATCCGCGATCCGCGGGCCGAGGCAAACGGTACCCGTGGCACGATCGTCGACCGCTTCACCGAGACGATCGATACCATGCCGACCCTGCTCGACTGGATGGGGCTGCCGGTGCCGCGCCAGTGCGACGGTCGCTCGCTGCTGCCCTTCTGCGAAGGCACGGTGCCGGCCGACTGGCGCACCGAGGTCCATTACGAATTCGACTTCCGCGACCTTCATTACACCAAGCCTGAATCGGCGCTGGGTGTGCCGATGGACAAATGCTCGCTCGCCGTCGTGCAGGACGAAAAATTCAAGTACGTGCACTTCGCGGCCCTGCCGCCGCTCCTGTTCGACCTCGAAAAGGACCCCGGCCAGTTCGTCAACTGCGCCACCGATCCGGCCTATGCGGCCACGGTCGCCGACTATGCCCGCAAGATGCTGGACTGGCGGCTGGGCTATGCCGAGCGGACCCTCACCGGCTATCGCGCCACACCGCAGGGGTTGGAGGTGCGCGCGGCCTGAGCCGGCGCTAAGCTTGGCGGTATGAAAGAGGAAACGTACCGCCGTCCGGCTGCAGGGCATCACCCGCCCAATCTCTCGCCGGCCTACAAGTCCACGGTCAGCCGCTCGCCTTCGAAGCCGGCGATCGTGCTGCCGCATACTTTGTCCGAGATCACCGGGCCGTTGCTGCGCGAAGAGCGGCTCGATGCCGGCGAGAACGATCTCACGCGCCGGCGTATGGGCGAGCCGCTCGGCGAACGCATCATCGTGCACGGTCGCGTCCTCGACGAGGACGGCAGGCCAGTCCCTGAGGCGGTGGTCGAGATCTGGCAGTGCAACGCGGCCGGTCGCTACCACCATCCCGGCGACCAGCACGACGCGCCGCTCGATCCGAATTTCTACGGCGGCGGGCGTGCCCGCGCCGACGCCGACGGCAACTACAAGTTCATCACCATCAAGCCCGGCGCCTATCCGTGGGGCAACCACCACAATGCCTGGCGGCCGGCGCACATCCATTTCTCGCTGTTCGGGCCGGCCTTCGCCACGCGCCTGATCACGCAGATGTATTTCCAGAACGACCCGCTTCTCGCTTTCGACCCGATCTACAACTCGGTGCCGGAAGGCGCGCGGGAACGGCTGCAGGCCGCCTTCGACATGGACACGACGCAACCCGGATGGGCGCTGGCCTATCGTTTCGACATCGTGCTGCGCGGTCGCCATGCCACGCCGATGGAGAATCCATGAGCCGGGCGCTGACGCCATCGCAGACGATCGGTCCGTTCTACTTCGGCACGGTCACCAATGCCTATCGCCAGGACCTGGCGATGCCCGGTGTCGCCGGGGACAGGATCGAGATCGCGCTGACCCTGCACGACGCCGAGGGCGCAATCGTGCCGGACGGCCTGCTCGAGATCTGGCAGGCCAACAGCCACGGTCGCTACAACCATCCCGAGGATCGCCGCAACCTGCCGCTCGATCCCGGGTTCGAAGGCTTCGGTCGGGCGTCGACCGACACGACGGGATGCGCGCGCTTCGCCACCGTGAAACCCGGCCGCGTGCCGTGGCCGGCCGGCGGCCTGCAGGCGGCGCACATCAACATCTCGGTGTTTGCCCGCGGCGTCCTCAATCGTCTCGCGACGCGCCTCTATTTCGACGGCGATCCGGCGTTGGCCGAGGATCCTGTGCTGAAGCTCGTCGATCCCGCGCGGCGCGCCACCCTGATCGCGACTCGCGACGAGGCGGGCGTCTGGCGGCTGCCCCTTTATCTCGGCGGCCCCAACGAAACCGTCTTCTTCGACTGCTGACCGCATGGCCGGCCGTCTCGTCACTGCATTGGGTTCGTCGTCTGCGACGGCGGAAGCCTTTTCCGACACAGCCACCCTGCGCCACATGCTTCGCTTCGAAGCCGCGCTTGCCGTGGCAACGGCGGCCGCCGGTCTGATTCCGAAGCGCGCGGCCTCCGTGATCGTGACGGCGTGCGATGCCTCGCTCTACGATCCGGCCCCGCTCGGCGAGGCGGCGCGCCGGACGGCGACGCTGACCGTGCCTCTGGTGAAGGCGCTGACCCAGGAAGTCGCCCGGCGCGACGCCAAGGCGGCGGACTATGTCCATTGGGGCGCAACCAGCCAGGATGTCCTCGACACCGCGATGGTGCTGCAGCTCGGCGAGGCGGTGCCGCCGCTCCTGAAGGCGCTCGACGGCATCGTCTCTGCCTTTGCGCGTCTGGCAAAGAAGCATCGTGCAACGCCGATGTTGGGCCGCACCCTGCTGCAGCCGGCGACGCCGCTCGCGCTCGGGCAGAAGATCGCGGGCTGGGCCTCCGACATCGACCGCGCCCGGCGGCGCCTCATCGAGAGTTTCGGCGAAACGCAGATCGTGCAGTTCGGCGGCGCCTCGGGAAGCCTGACGGCGCTGGGACCGGAAGCCGAGCCGGTGATGAAGGTTCTGGCGAAGCAGCTGAAGCTCGCACTGCCGCCGGGACCGTGGTTCACGCAACGGGTCCGGGTCGCGGCCTTCGCGCAGGATTGCGCGCTTGTCGTCGGGGCGCTCGCCAAGGCCTCGCGCGACATCGCGCTGATGATGCAGTTCGAAGTCGGTGAGGCTTCCGAGCCGTCGGGGCCAGGACGCGGCAGCTCCTCCACCATGCCGCACAAGCGCAATCCGGTCGGCGCGGCCCTCGTGCTCTCGGCCGCGGCGCGGGCGCCGATGCTGGCGGCGACCATCGTGTCGGCAATGCCTCAGGAACACGAGCGTGCACTGGGCGGCTGGCAGGCCGAATGGCCGACGCTCGCGTCGCTCGTCGAAGCATTGGGATCGGCGGTCGAGGTGATGGCAGAGGTCGCGTCGGGCCTCACCATCGATACAGCGGCGCTGCAGGACAATATGGACGCCGCCGAGGCCGCCGTCTTGGCCGAGCGCGCGACGTTCCTGCTGGCCCGGAAGATGGGCAAGCGGGAGGCGCATGCGCTGGTCGAGCAGGCGCTGGCCAAGGGCGGATCCTTCGCCCAGGCGCTGGGTCGGCTCGAAGCCGAGCTGGCCGACCGCGCGGCCCTGGTTGGTTATTCGCCGAAGTTCGTCGATCGGCTGCTGGCGGACCTGAAACGGAGGTGATCCGCCGGGCGGCGCTGCCACTCTGGCACGGGAGTCGCATGCCCATGGCAGGCATTTCCCCGTCAGGAGGCGACCATGAAGCTCTCGCGCCGTTCGTTGTTGGCTGGAACGACAGCGCTTTCCCTGCCTCGGGTCGCTTGGGCGCAGGAAAAGATCGTTCGCTACGGCATCCCGATGACCGACATCCCGCTGACGACGGGCCAGCCGGATCGCGGCGCCAATGCCTATCAATATACCGGCCTCACCCTCTACGATCCCTTGATCGCCTGGGAACTCGACGTGTCGGACCGGCCAGGCAAGATGATCCCGGGCCTCGCGACCGAGTGGAAGGTCGGCGACGCGGACAAGACCTTGTGGACGTTCAAGTTGCGCGACGGCGTGAAATTCCATGACGGATCGGCCTTCGACGCCGATGCGGTGATCTGGAACTTCGAGAAGATCTTCAACAAGGATGCGGCGCAGTTCGACCAGCGCCAGGCCGCCCAGGTCCGGCCCCGCCTGCCGAGCATGGTCAGCTATCGCAAGACCGGTCCGATGGAAGTCGAGATCAAGACCAAGTCCGTCGACTCGCTCTTCCCCTATCAATTGCTGTGGTTCCTGGTCTCGAGCCCGGCGCAGTGGGAGAAGGTCGGCCGGGACTGGAACAAGTTTGCCTCCGCGCCCGCCGGCACCGGTCCGTTCAAGCTCGCCCGGCTGGTGCCGCGCGAGCGGGCCGAACTGGTGAAGAACGAGGCGTACTGGAACCCCAAGCGTCTGCCCAAGGTCGATCGCATCGTCCTGATCTGCGCGCCCGAGGATTCCGGTCGCAGTGCCGCGCTGATCTCCGGCGCCTTCGACATGATCGATGCGCCGGGGCCCGACATCATCGATCGTCTGAAGCAGAGCGGAGCGCGCATCAGCACCAACGTCACGCCACATGTCTTCAACTATCATCCCTCGCTGGTCGAGGGCTCGCCCTGGACCGATATCAGGGTGCGCAAGGCCGCCAATCTCGCGATCGACCGCGACGCAATCGTGAAGCTGCTCAACGGGCTGGTGCAGCCTGCCTATGGCGAGGTCGACCGGACCAGCCCCTGGTTCGGCAAGCCCACCTTCGAGATCAAGTACGCGCCGGACGCGGCGCGCAAGCTGATGACCGAGGCCGGCTACGGCAAGGCCAATCCGATGAAGGCCAGGATTTCCATCCAGGCCGGCGGCACCAACCAGATGGTCAACGAGGCCATCCAGGAGATGCTGAAGGAGAGCTTCATCGCCATCGACTTCAAGCCCGTCGAACTCAAGGCGCTGATGACGGGGTGGCGCAGCGGCGCCAAGGCCGAGATGAACAAGGACGTGACGGCGACCAACGTCACCCACGTCACGTCCGATCCGTTCTACGCGGTGAATCGCTTCTTCGCCTCGGACCAGGTGGCGCCGGTCGGCGTGAACTGGAGCAGCTACAAGAATCCCGAGGTCGACCGGCTGGTGGTCGAACTGCAGAACACGTTCGACCCCGACAAGCAGGATGCCCTGGCGGCGCAGATTCACGCCAAGGCCGTCGACGATGCCGTGATGATCTGGATCTATCACGACAGGACACCGCGCGCACTGTCGTCGCGCATCAAGTCCTATACGCAAGCCCAGAGCTGGTTCCAGGATCTGGCGCTGATCGCGACGTGACTATTTCAAAGGCCCGTCATCTCGACCGGAGCGCGCAGCGCGGAGCGGAGAGATCTTCTCTCGACGACTTGCCGGCTTTTGGTGGAGCGAAGGTGTCTCCACTCCGCACCTTCGGTGCTGCGGTCGAGACGACGGGGTTTTCTTGTGACCGGCTCGCTCCAACCGCCGTCGAAACTAAACGTACTCGACCTTCAGGATCTCGATCTCTTCCTCGCCGCCGGGCGTGTTCATGCGCACGGAATCGCCTTCGTTCGCCCGCATGACGGCGCGGGCGATCGGCGAGATCCAGCTGACGTGGCCGCGGGCGGGATCGACCTCGTCGACCCCCACGATCTTGACCGTCCGCTCCTCGTCCTTCGAATTCACGTAGGTGACGGTGGCGCCGAAGAACACCCGGTCGGTTTTGGGTCGCTTGGCCGGATCGACGACCTCGGAGCGTTCCAGCCGCTTGCTGAGGAAGCGGATGCGGCGATCGATCTCGCGCAGGCGCTTCTTGCCGTAGAGGTAGTCGCCATTCTCCGAGCGGTCGCCGTTGGCGGCGGCCCAGGACACGACCTGTACGACCTCGGGCCGCTCCTTGCGCATGAGCGTCATCAGCTCCTCGCGCATGCGCTCGAAGCCCTGCGGGGTCATGTAGTTCTTGGCGCCGGGAGGCAATCCGCCGACATCGTCGGGCAGGTCGTCCTCGTCGCCGTCGTCGCTTTCCTTGGTGAAGGCCTTGCTCATTTCGATCCTTAATCTATCAAGTCGGGGCCGATGACCACCAGTCTCTCCCCCCGCATGCAGCGCTCTTCCGGCGAAAGCCGGGTCACCTTCGACCTGCGGGACGGCAAGACACGCCTGGGCGACCTCTACCAACGCCACCCCTGCCGGGTTTTGTTCCCCAAGCCGGAGGTGGGCGAACCGCCGCAGGCCGTGATGATCACCACGTCGGGCGGCGTGACGGGCGGCGATGCCCTGAAGATGGCGGTCGAGATCGGACCGGGAGCGGAGGCAGTGGCGACCACGCAGGCGGCGGAGAAGATCTACCGCGCCTCGCGGGGTAGCGCTCCCTGCACGATCGAGGTCGATGTGCGGGTCGCCGAGGGCGCGACGCTCGACTGGCTGCCCCAGGAGACGATCGTCTTCGAGGGCGCGCGTTTGAAGCGCCGGACGGTGGCCGAAGTGGTCGAAGGCGGCTCGCTTCTCGCCTGCGAGATGGTGGTCCTTGGGCGCGGCGCTTCGGGCGAACGCTTCACGTCCGGCCTGCTGCTCGACGCCTGGTCGGTGCGCCGTCCCGGTCGTCTGGTCTGGACGGATACGTTGCGCGTCGAAGGCGAGACGCCGGACGGCGCGGGTTTCGGGGCCGCCAATGCTCTGGCGACGGTGATCGGCGTGTGGGATACGCCCCAACCGCATTTCGAGAAGGCCCGCGCCTTGCTCGAAGCTGCAGATGAAGTGCGGGCGGGCGTCACCGTCGTGAACGGTATCCTGGTCGCGCGCCTGCTGGGCGAAGCGACCGCGGTGCGCCATGCGACGATCCGGTTTCTGACCGAATTTCGCGGCCGTCGCTTGCCTCGCGTTTGGCATGTTTGATGCAAACCGGGTCGCGCTATAGTCGGGCCCAACCGGCAGGGGGAAACGGTCGATGAATCTGACGCCGCGTGAGAAAGACAAGCTCCTGGTGGCCATGGCAGCCGTCGTGGCACGCCGCCGCCTGGAACGCGGCGTGAAGCTCAACTATCCCGAGGCCGTGGCGCTGATCACCGATTTCGTCGTCGAGGGCGCGCGCGACGGTCGTTCGGTCGCCGACCTGATGCGCGACGGGGCGCACGTGATTTCGCGGGGCCAGGTGATGGACGGCATCGCCGACATGCTGGCCGAGATCCAGGTCGAGGCGACCTTTCCCGACGGCACCAAGCTCGTCACCGTCCATGCGCCGATTCGCTGAGGAGAGACGCCATGATTCCAGGTGAAATCCTCCCGAGCGCCGGCGAGCTCGAACTCAACAAGGGCCGCAACCCGATCACCATCGAGGTCGCCAATACCGGCGACCGGCCGATCCAGGTTGGGAGCCACTATCATTTCTTCGAGACCAACGACGCCCTGAGGTTCGACCGCAAGCGGACCAAGGGCATGCGGCTCGACATCGCCGCCGGCACCGCCGTGCGCTTCGAGCCGGGCCAGTCGCGCACCGTGCGGCTCACGCCCTACATGGGCGGCCGCGAGAGCCATGGCTTTCAGGGACGGGTCGGCGGCAAACTCGGTCCCATCGCCAAGGTCGGACCCTCCAACGAAGGCCCGACCCGCATCTCGCGCTCGGCCTACGTGCATATGTTCGGTCCCACCGTAGGCGACAAGGTCCGGCTGGCCGATACCGAGCTCTTCATCGAGGTCGAGAAGGATCACACGATCTACGGCGAGGAAGTGAAGTTCGGCGGCGGCAAGGTGATCCGCGACGGCATGGGCCAGAGCCAGCGCACGCGCGCGCAGGGCGCCGTCGACACCGTCATCACCAATGCCCTGATCGTCGATCACTGGGGCATCGTGAAAGCCGATATCGGCCTCAAGGGCGGGGTGATCGTCGCGATCGGCAAGGCCGGCAACCCCGACGTCCAGCCGGGTGTCGACATCATCATCGGTCCCGGCACCGAAGCGATCGCGGCGGAAGGCAAGATCATCACCGCGGGCGGCATCGACTGCCACATCCATTTCATCTGCCCGCAGCAGATCGACGATGCGCTCTACAGCGGCGTGACGACGATGATGGGCGGCGGCACCGGCCCGGCGCATGGCACGCTGGCGACGACCGTGACGCCCGGCCCCTGGCACATGGGGCGCATGCTGCAGGCCGCCGAAGGCCTGCCGATGAATCTCGGCTTCTTCGGCAAGGGCAACACCAGCAAGCCGGCCGGCCTCAAGGAGCAGATCGAGGGCGGCGCCTGCGGCCTCAAGCTGCACGAGGACTGGGGCACGACCCCGGCCGCCATCGACAACTGTCTGAGCGTCGCCGACCGCTACGACGTCCAGGTCGCGATCCACACCGACACGCTGAACGAATCGGGCTTCGTCGAGACGACGCGCGCCGCCTTCAAGGGCCGCACCATCGCGACGTTTCACACGGAAGGGGCGGGCGGGGGCCATGCGCCGGACATCATCCGCCTGGCCGGCGAGAAGAACGTGCTGCCCAGTTCGACCAACCCGACCATGCCCTACACGGTCAACACCGTGGACGAGCATCTAGACATGCTGATGGTCTGCCATCATCTCGATGCCGCCATCCCCGAGGATGTGGCCTTCGCCGAAAGTCGCATCCGCAAGGAGACCATCGCGGCGGAGGACATCCTCCACGACATGGGCGCCTTCTCGATGATGTCGTCCGACAGCCAGGCGATGGGCCGGGTCGGCGAGGTCGTGATCCGCACCTGGCAGACCGCCGACAAGATGAAGAAGCAGCGCGGGCGCCTGAAGGAAGAGAAGGGCGACAACGACAATTTCCGCGTGAAGCGCTACGTCGCCAAGTACACGATCAATCCCGCCATCACTCACGGCATCGCAAAGCATGTCGGCTCGGTCGAAGTCGGCAAGCGCGCCGATCTCGTGATGTGGTCGCCGGCCTTCTTCGGCGCCAAGCCCGACATGGTGCTGATCGGCGGCTCGATCGTTGCTGCGCCGATGGGCGATCCCAACGCCTCGATCCCGACGCCGCAGCCGGTCCACTACCGGCCGATGTTCGGCGCCTTCGGTCGCAGCCTCGTGACGAGCCCCGTCCTGTTCGTCTCCCAGGCCGCCATCACCAAGGGCGTTGCCAAGAAGTGGGGCCTCACCCGCTCGCTGCTGCCGGTGAAGGGCACGCGCAAGATCGGCAAGAAGAACATGATCCACAATTCGACCTGCCCGAAGATCGACGTCGATCCCGAGACCTACGAGGTGCGGGCCGATGGCGAGCTGCTGACGTGCGAGCCGGCGACGTCGCTGCCGATGGCGCAAAGGTATTTTCTGTTCTAGGCACGGCGCATGCGACCCCAAGATTGTCATCCCGAGCGCGGCGAGGGACCCTTCCTGCGGCTTCAAAGGTCCCTCGCTGCGCTCGGGGTGACAATTGGGGCTTGTTGCGCGATGGGAAGCCCATGAAGCGCGCCATAGAGGTCGTGCGCGCCGGCCGCTGGCCGGCCTCCGAGCGAACCGACACCGTCACGCTGCTGTTCGACGATCGCTACCGGCGCCGGCTGCGCATGCTGGGCGACGGTGGTCTCGATTTCCTGCTCGACCTGGTCGAACCCGTGGTGCTGCACACCGGCGACGGGTTGAAACTGGAGGAGGGCGGTTTCGTCGAGGTGAAGGCCGCCGACGAGGATCTCGTCGAGGTGCGCGGCCGTGACGCCGCGGCGTTCGCGCGTCTCGCCTGGCATCTCGGCAATCGCCACCTGCCGACGCAGATCGACAGCGATCGCATCCTGATCCGCGACGATCACGTCATCGTCGACATGCTGAAGGGCCTCGG
The DNA here is from genome assembly GCF_965249915.1 of Reyranella sp. GTDB lineage: Bacteria > Pseudomonadota > Alphaproteobacteria > Reyranellales > Reyranellaceae > Reyranella. The sequence goes on along the minus strand of NZ_OZ252257.1, from coordinate 3,752,775 downwards.
CGCCGAGGTGCGCAAGGTCCGCGCCCCCTTCGATCCGGAGGGCGGCGCCTACGGCCAGCACAATCACGACACCGGACACCGGCATGGCGAGCTGCACGCGGAGCGCCATGGTTAGCCCGAAGGGAGGCGACCCGCTCTACCGGCTGCTCGCCTGGCTGTCGCCGGCCTATCCGATCGGCGCCTTCAGCTACAGCCACGGCGTGGAGACGGCGGTGGAAGAGGGGCTGATCCGGGACCGCACCTCGCTGGTGGCGTGGCTGGACAGCGTCCTGCGGCTCGGGACCGGCGCGGTCGACGGCGCCCTGTTCGCGGCGGGCTGGCGGGCGGCCGTCGAGGCCGACTGGCCCGCGTTCGACGCCGTTGCCGAGCGCGCCGCTGCCTGGCGCGGCACCTCGGAAATGGCGCTGGAATCGCGCCAGCAGGGCGGCTCGTTCCTCTCCATCACCCGGACGGCCTGGCCGCATGCCGCCCTCGACGAGGCGCACCGGCGCCTCGACGGCGAACTGGCCCTGCCGGTCGCCGTGGCGCTCGCCGCCGCGGTTCACGGCATCGCGCTCGAACAGGCGCTGGCGGCCTATCTCCACGCCTTCACCGCCAATCTGATCTCGGCAGCGCTGCGGGCCGTGCCGCTCGGTCAGACCGACGGCCAGATCGCCCTGGCCTCGCTCGAAGCTTCGGTCAACGAAACGACCCGGGCCGCCATCGCTGTCGACTCCCTGGACGAGGTCGGAACGGCGACGCCGCTGCTCGACTGGTGCTCGCTCCGTCACGAAACCCAATACACGCGGCTTTTCCGTTCATGACAGCCCTGATGGCTCTTCTTCTGACGATCGGCGTCGGCGCCATTGCCGTCATCCACGTGGTGTGGGGGCTGGGCAGCCACTGGCCGGAAGCGAGCGAGGAGGCCCTGGCGCGGAGCGTCGTCGGCGACGGACGCCGCCGCATGCCGCCGGCCTGGCAGTGCTTCCTGGTGGCGCTGGTCCTCGCCGTGATGGCTCTATGGCCTTGGTACGTGCTGGGGCGTATCGACCAACCCGCGGTGCTGGCGGGCACCTACATGATCGCCGGCATCTTTGTCGCGCGCGGGATCGCGGGCTTCAGCCATCGCTGGAAGGCACATTTCACGATCGAACCGTTTGCCACGCGCAACAGACGATACTATTCGCCTTACTGCCTGTTGCTCGGCGTGGGATATATCGCCCTGGTGGCTGGAGAACTGGACAAATGAGCCTGCGTGGTCCGCTCAGAGTGGGGGTCGGCGGCCCTGTCGGATCGGGCAAGACCGCGCTCGTCGAACGCCTGTGCAAGCGCATGCGCGATCTCTACGACATCGCCGTCGTCACCAACGACATCTACACCAAGGAAGACGCCGAGTTCCTGACCCGTGCCGGCGCGCTGGCGCCCGAGCGCATCGTGGGCGTCGAGACGGGCGGTTGCCCGCACACCGCGATCCGCGAGGACGCCTCGATCAATCTCGCCGCCGTCTCCGACATCGTTCGCAAGTGGCCGGATCTCGAGGTCATCTTCGTCGAATCCGGCGGCGACAATCTCGCCGCGACCTTCTCTCCCGAACTGGCCGACCTCACGATCTACGTGATCGACGTCTCTGCCGGCGAGAAGATCCCGCGCAAGGGCGGCCCGGGCATCACGCGGTCGGACCTGCTGGTCATCAACAAGATCGACCTGGCGCCGCTGGTCGGCGCCGACCTTGGCGTCATGGATCGCGACGCCCGCAGAATGCGCGGTCAGCGGCCTTTCATTTTCTCCAATCTCAAGGAGAATAAGGGCCTGGAAGACATCGCGGCCTTCATCGTACGGCAAGGCGGCCTGCCTGCACGGCTGAACTAGAAGATAGGAGCACTCAATGAACATTCGAACGATCCGCCTGGCGGTTCTGCTCGTTATGGTGGCAAGCCCCGTGCTGGCCCACCCGGGGCATGAGACCTCGGGATTCGCTCATCCCTTTACCGGCGTCGATCACCTGCTGGCGATGATCGGTGTTGGCGTATGGGCCTCGCTGCTGGCCGCAAAGCGCCCGGCAGCCGCGTATCTCGTGCCGGCTTCCTTCATCGCGATGATGCTAGTTGGAGCAGCTGCCGGATTCGCGGGCATTAAACTGCCCATGGTAGAGGCGGGTATCGTTGCATCGGTCCTGCTGCTAGGCGCGCTCATCATGGCTGCAGTGCGTATGCCGTCTGCGTTGGCCATGGCCATCGTCGGACTTTTTGCGGTGTTCCACGGCTACGCCCATGCCATCGAAGCGCCGACGAGCGGGACCGGCCTCTACATCTTGGGCTTCGTTGCGGCCACGGCCTTGCTGCATGCTGCGGGCCTGGGACTCGGCTGGGTTGCGCGCCGCGCCGTCGGCGACCTGGGATTGCGCGCCCTGGGCGGCGCCGTGATGGCCGGGGGCGCGCTCGTCCTGATCGCCAACTAATCCTTATCCCAAGGGCATCCGGCGGGTTTGGCACGACTTTCGCATTCCTTGATTTTTGACGGGGAGAGTCCGTCGAAAGACAAGGAGAGCGGGATGAAATTGGGAACACTCATGCGGACGGGCCTCGTTGCCGCCGGCCTCGTGGCCAGCGCGGCGACCAGCGCGTTTGCCCAGGCGGGGGAGACGATCAAGGTCGGTATCCTCCATTCACTGTCGGGCACGATGGCGATCAGCGAGACGACCCTGAAGGACGTCGTGCTGATGATGATCGAGGAGCAGAACAAGAAGGGCGGCCTTCTGGGCAAGAAGCTCGAGGCCGTTGTGGTCGACCCGGCGTCGAACTGGCCGCTGTTCGCCGAGAAGGCGCGCGAGCTGCTGCAGAAGGAGAAGGTCGCGGTGGTGTTCGGCTGCTGGACCTCGGTCAGCCGCAAGTCCGTGCTGCCGGTGTTCGAGGAGCTGAACGGCATCCTCTTCTACCCGGTCCAGTACGAGGGACAGGAGAGCCAGCGTAACGTGTTCTACACCGGCGCCGCGCCGAACCAGCAGGCGATCCCGGCCGTCGACTACCTGATGAGCAAGGACGGCGGCGAAGTGAAGCGCTGGGTCCTGGCCGGTACCGACTACGTCTATCCGCGCACGACCAACAAGATCCTCGAGGCGTACCTGCTCCAGAAGGGCGTCGCGAAGGAAGACATCATGATCAACTACACGCCGTTCGGTCATTCCGACTGGCAGTCGATCGTGGCCGACATCAAGAAGTTCGGCTCGGCCGGCAAGAAGACCGCCGTCGTGTCGACCATCAACGGCGACGCCAACGTTCCCTTCTACAAGGAACTCGGCAACCAGGGCATCAAGGCCAAGGACATCCCGGTCGTGGCCTTCTCGGTCGGCGAAGAAGAGCTGGCCGGCATCGACACCAAGCCGCTGGTCGGCCATCTCGCGGCCTGGAACTACTTCCAGTCGGTCAAGGATCCGACCAACGCTGAGTTCATCAAGACCTGGCAGGCCTTCACCAAGAACCCGAAGCGCGTGACCAACGATCCGATGGAAGCTTCGGTGATCGGCTTCAACATGTGGGTCGAGGCGGTCAAGAAGGCCGGTACGACCGATCCCGACAAGGTGATCGACGCGATCATCGGCATCAAGGTCCCCAACCTGACGGGTGGTGTCTCCGAGATGCTGCCGAACCATCACATCACCAAGCCGGTGCTGATCGGCGAGATCGAGGGCAATGGCCAGTTCGACGTGGTGTGGAAGACTCCCGGCCTCGTCCCGGGCGCCGCGTGGTCGCCGATCCTCGACGACTCCAAGAACCTGAAGGCTGATTGGACGAAGCCCGTGAACTGCGGAAACTTCGACACGGTCGCCAACAAGTGCATCGGCAAGGCGGCCAAGTAGGTCGACGCGCAGGACTCACAGGACGGGGCGACTTTGTTGGTCGCCCCGTTTCCATCTCCCGGGGTTAAGTCACAGCACATGCTTCTTCATCGACCGTTCTCGGTCCTGCTCTCCGTGCTGGCGTCGCTGGCACTGGCCGGAGCGGCCCTCGCGGCCGACCTCACGGTCCTTGTCGGGAATCTCACCTCCGGCGGTTTGAGCGAGCGCGAGGCGGCGATCACTGCGCTGGCGACGTCGGGCGACGAACGCGCCGCGCCGATCCTCGAAGCCCTCGGGGCCGGGCAGCTCTATATCCGAAATTCCGACAAGCTCGTGGTCATCGGCAAGCCCGACGGCAACAAGCTGGCGCTGAGCGAAGCGATCTCCGGCAAGCCGGCCGGCAGTGCCGTCGAGGCCGACCTGGAACGCGTGAGGGTCAACAACCGCCTGCGCGGCACGATCGAAGCCGCTGTCGGTTCGCTCACCCTGATGAGCCCCAACGCCAAGGTCCGGCTCAACGCCGCCGACGCGCTCTTCAAGCGCCGCGATGCCACGGCTCTGGCGGCCCTCGACCAGGCACTGGCCACCGAAAAGGATCCCGGCATCAAGCGCGCTATGAGCGAGGCGCGTGCCGCCATCGTGCTCGCGACCCCTGATTCGCCGGCGGCCCAGAAGCTCGCCGCGATCGGCGTGGTCCGTGATCGTGCCGACCGCGATTCTCTCGGCATTCTCAAGACCGTCGCTGCCACCTCCGACGGCGAGGTCAAGACGGCTGCCACGGCGGCGGCCGATTCGATCGAGCAGACGCTGGCCGCCTGGCAGATGGCGCAGAACGTCTGGTACGGCATCTCTCTCGGCTCCGTGCTGCTGCTGGCCGCCATCGGGCTCGCCATCACCTTCGGCACCATGGGCGTGATCAACATGGCGCATGGCGAGATGGTCATGCTGGGCGCCTACACGACCTTCGTCGTCCAGGAGGTCATCCGCACGTCGGCGCCGCATCTGTTCGACGTCTCGCTGGTGATCGCGCTGCCGCTCGCCTTCCTCGTCTCGGGTGCCATCGGCATCCTGATCGAACGCACCATCATCCGCTTCCTCTATGGCCGTCCGCTCGACACGCTGCTCGCGACCTGGGGACTGTCGCTCGTGCTGCAGCAGGCGGTGCGCTCGATCTTCGGCTCGTCCAACCGGGAGGTCGGGGCGCCGTCGTGGATGTCGGGGGCCTTCCAAATCGGCCAGCTCAACATCACCTATGGGCGACTCTGGATCGTGGTGTTCGCCCTGATCGTGTTCGCCTCGCTGATCCTGTTGCTGCGCAAGACGCCGCTCGGCCTCTACATGCGTGCCGTCACACAGAACCGCCCGATGGCGTCGGCCGTGGGCATCCGCACGCCGCGGGTCGACGCGCTGACCTTCGGTCTCGGCTCCGGCATCGCGGGCCTGGCGGGCGTGGCGTTGAGCCAGATCGACAATGTCAGCCCCAACCTGGGTCAGGGCTACATCATCGACTCCTTCATGGTCGTGGTGTTCGGCGGCGTCGGCAACCTGTTCGGCACCTTGATCGGAGCGTTGACGCTGGGCGTCGTGAACAAGTTCCTCGAACCCTACGCCGGCGCGGTGCTGGGCAAGATCCTGGTGCTGGTGTTCATCATCCTGTTCATCCAGCGCCGGCCGCGCGGGCTGTTCGCGCTGAAGGGACGTTCGGTCGAATAATGGTCACACGGTTCCTCTGGCAGGGCATGACCCGTAACCTGCGCCTCTTCGTCCTGCTGGTTCTGGCGGTCGGCATCCTCGTGCCGCTGTCGAACCTGCTGCTGCCGGTCGACAGCGCCTTTCGCATGCCGTCCTGGGCGGTGCAGCTCGTCGGCAAGTATCTCTGCTATGCCTCGCTGGCGCTGGCCGTCGATCTGGTCTGGGGCTTCTGTGGCATCCTCACGCTCGGCCATGCTGCCTTCTTCGCGCTCGGGGGCTACTGCATGGGCATGTACCTGATGCGCCAGATCGGTACGCGCGGCGTGTATGGCAATCCTCTCCTGCCGGATTTCATGGTGTTCCTGAACTACAAGGAACTGCCCTGGTTCTGGCACGGCTTCGACAGTTTCTGGTTTGCCGCACCGATGATCGTCCTTGTGCCGAGCCTGCTCGCTCTGGCGCTGGGCTGGTTCGCCTTCCGCAGCCGAGTCACCGGCGTCTATCTGTCCATCATCACCCAGGCGATGACCTTCGCCCTGCTGCTGGCCTTCTTCCGCAACGACATGGGGCTGGGCGGCAATAACGGCCTGACCGACTTCAAGGACATCCTCGGCTACTCGGTCCAGTCAGACACGACGCGCGCCGTGCTGTGCTTTGTCTCTGCCCTCGCGCTGGCGATCTTCCTGGTGATCTCGGCCGCCGTTGTCGGCTCGCGCTTCGGCAAGGCTCTGACCGCGGTACGCGATGCCGAAAGCCGGATGCGGTTCCTGGGCTACCGGGTCGAGCGTTACAAACTGTTCGTCTTCGTGCTGTCGGCGGCAATGGCGGGCATCGCCGGCGCGCTCTACGTGCCGCAGGTCGGCATCATCAATCCCGGTGAGTTCTCGCCCGGCAATTCGATCGAGGCGGTGCTGTGGGTCGCGGTCGGCGGGCGGGGCACGCTGATCGGGCCGGTGATCGGCGCCTTCATCGTGAATTTCGGCAAGACCTGGCTCACCGGCGCGCTGCCGGAGGTCTGGCTGTTCGCGCTCGGCGCCCTGTTCATCGTCGTGACGCTGCTGCTGCCCAAGGGCGTCGTCGGCCTGTGGAACCAGTTCCGGAATCGATCGCGCGAGCGGCAGGCGAGGGCTGCGGCATGAAGGCCCCTGGCATCACTCACGCGCGCTCCACGTCGGCGCTTCTCTATCTCAGCGGCGTCAGCGTCTCGTTCGACGGCTTCAAGGCGCTGAACAATCTCTCCCTGCTGATCGAGCCGGGTGAGATGCGGGCGATCATCGGGCCCAATGGCGCCGGCAAGACCACCATGATGGACGTGATCACCGGCAAGACCCGCCCCGATTCGGGCGAGGTGGTGTTCGACGGCAGGGCCGACCTCACCAAGCTCGACGAGGCCAGCATCGCCACCCTCGGCATCGGCCGCAAATTCCAGAAGCCCACCGTGTTCGAGAACCATACGGTGCGCGACAATCTCCTGCTGGCGCTGGCCGGCATGCGGGGCTGGTACCAGTTGCTCATGGCGGCGCCCAGCAAGGCCGAGAACGACCGGCTTGAGGAGATTCTGTCGATCATCCGCATGGGGCCGCAGCAGCACATGCTGGGCGCCCGGTTGAGCCACGGCCAGAAGCAGTGGCTCGAGATCGGCATGCTTCTGGCGCAGAATCCCAAGCTGATGCTGGTCGACGAGCCGGTCGCGGGCATGACCGACGTCGAGACCGAGACCACCGCGCAGGTGCTGCGCGAGGTCAACAAGTCGCATTCGGTCGTCGTGGTCGAGCACGACATGAGCTTCGTGCGCGCGCTGGGCGTCAAGGTGACTGTGCTGCACGAGGGCTCGACCCTGGCCGAGGGTTCGCTCGACCAGGTGAGCGCCGACCCGCGCGTTGTCGAAGTGTACCTCGGACGATGACGATGCTTTCAGCCCAGAACGTCAATCTCTACTACGGCGCCGCCCAGGCGCTGCGCGGCGTGTCGCTGACGGCCACGATCGGTCGCGTCACCTGCCTGCTCGGACGCAACGGCGTCGGCAAGACCAGCCTGCTGCGTGCCATCTCCGGCATGCAGTCCATTGCCTCGGGAACCATCCAGGTCGATGGCCAGGAAGTCTCGAAACTGCCGCCCTACGAACGCGCCCGCCGCGGCGTGGCGCTGGTGCCGCAGGGCCGCGAGATCTTCCCGCTGCTGACGGTGAAGGAGAATCTCGAGACCGGCTTCGCGCCGGTCGGCCGCGAGCACAAGAAGGTGCCGGACGAGGTGTTCGAACTCTTTCCGGTGCTGCAGTCGATGCTGAAGCGCCGCGGCGGCGATCTCTCGGGCGGCCAGCAGCAGCAGCTGGCGATCGGCCGCGCCCTCACCATGCGGCCCAAGCTCCTGCTCCTCGACGAGCCGACCGAAGGCATCCAGCCCTCGGTCATCAAGGATATCGGCCGCGCCATCGTCTACCTGCGCCAGCGCGGCGACATGGCGATCGTGCTGGTCGAACAGTATCTCGACTTCGCCCATGAACTCGCCGACGACTTCGCGGTCATGGATCGCGGCGAGGTCGTTCTCTCGGGCACCCGCGAAACCTTCGACGTCGAGGCCGTGCGCAAGCACATGACTGTTTAGGCACGCCTCCCTTCCGGGTGTCAGGGCATTTTACCGCCACGCACTTGTCGGTAGGTCTCAACCAAGTAGGAATCAGTCATGCCTGATATGAAGTCCGTAATGCTGAGAAGCTTATGCGTGGGCAGCGACGGAAAGAATCTGACGATGTCTGTTTGGACATATCTTCCATATCTCGCAAGGATTGCAATCTTACGGCGTTGAACCCGTCCAAAGTTGATACCTGCGATTGCCCGCCTGTCAGGCTCCAGTTGAATCAGTGGATGGAACTCACTGATCTCCGATCTTTCCAATCGGCCTCTTATTGAGGTCCAGTTCTCTGCGATCAAATCAACCAGATGCAGTTGATTGACTGGGTTGACTATCGAGACTTGGCGTCGAACCCGTCGCGCCCTCGGTACACTAAGAAGTTCGGGGCGTGTAATAAATCGGCGTAGCTCCGCTCTGTCCCATTCTTCTACCAAAGCAGCCGCGTGTTGAGCGTACTGTTGGGTAGAAAATGGAGGTGGTAGCTCTGCCGGGAAGTAGCCTGATGCGATCAGACGCCGTAGCCGAGTCGATCGAGAGCTAATGAGTAAGCCATTCGGTGTTCGCATTCTTGCATTGGTAAATAAATTGCGCGGCCAATGCAACTATAAATAGAAATATTCAGTGGGCCCTTTGACTGACAGACCTAAAAAAGTGGCGTCTGCGCGCCCCGCACCAGCCGGCCGGAACGCTCACCCGTCAGCTCGTCGTTCTGCAGCGTCTCGACGCCGGCATTGAACGTGTGCCGGTAGCCCGAGGCGCGCTGAATGAGGCGGCGGCCGCCGGTCGGCAGGTCGTAGGCAACCTCGGGGCGCTTCAAGGTCAGGGCGTCGAAGTCGATCACGTTGATGTCGGCCTTGTGGCCCGGCGCCAGCAGGCCGCGGTCCATCAGCCCGTAGGCCTCGGCCGTGCCGCGCGTCTGCTTGGCGATCAGGAACTCGAGGTCGAGCTTCGGTCCGCGCGTGCGGTCGCGGCCCCACAGGGTCAGCAGCGAGGTCGGCGAGGAGGCGTCGCAGATGACGCCGACATGGGCGCCGCCGTCGGCGATGCCCAGGACCGATGCGGGATCGGTGATCATCTCGTGCACCACGTCGAGGCTGCCATAGGCATAGTTCTCGAAGGGCAACATCAGCAGGCCCTTGCCGCCGCGTGACATCATCTCCTCGAGCGCCACCGCCTGCGGCGTGCGTCCCGTGCGCTGCGCGATGGCCGCGATCGAATCCTTGGCTTGGGGCTCGTAGTCGGGCCGCTCGCCGATCGGGAACATCCGGTCGAAGGCTTCGGCCATGAAGGCGCGTGGGTTGGGCTCCTGCTGCGTCTCGGTGAGCGCCTTGCGCAGGTCGGCGTCGGTGGCGAGGCGCTGGTAGCGCTCCTCGGGCGACAGCTTGCGCATGTCGAGCCAGGCGCGATGACCCGCGAACGGATGCGCCGTCGTCTCGAGGCCCATGATGACGCCGATCGGCCGGGAGCCGACCTGCGCGTTGGCCATGCGGCCGCTGCGGCGCACGGCGTTGATCTGGTCGAGCGTCTCGCGCCACAGCCTGGGCTGCGCATCGACCTGCACCAGCAGGCAGGAGAGCGGACGGCCGGCCAGCTTCGCGGCCGCGTCCAGCGCTTCGAACTCGCCCGGCCCGAAGTCGGAATTGACCTGCAGCACGCCGCGACCGGCGCGCTTCATGCCCTGGGCAATGCCCAGCAACTCGGCTTCGCGAGCACTCAGCGTGGGCGTGAAGCGGCCGTCACGGGCCTTGTGCTTGGTGGTGCGCGAGGTGGTGAAGCCCATGGCGCCCGCGTGCAGCGCTTCCTCGGTGAGACGGGCCATCTCCTCGATCTCGCGTTCGGTCGGCACCTCGGCATGCTCGGCACCGCGATCGCCCATCACGTAGAAGCGCAGCGCGCCATGCGGCAGCTGTGCGGCCACGTCGACCGCGCGATCCATCGAGGCCAGCGCATCGAGATAATCGGGAAAGGATTCCCAGTTGAACTTCACGCCCTCGCTGAGGACGGTGCCGGGAATGTCCTCGACGCCTTCCATCAGGTTGATGAGGTAACCCGAGGCGCCGGGCCGCACCGGCGCGAAGCCGACGCCGCAATTGCCGAACACCGTCGTCGTGACGCCATGCCAGGAGGACGGCGTGACGAACGGGTCCCACGTCGCCTGTCCATCGTAGTGGGTGTGGATGTCGACGAAGCCTGGGGCGACGATCAGCCCGTCGGCGTCGATCTCGCGCTTGCCCTGTCCCAGCTTGGGACCAACGGCGACGACGCGATCACCTTGCACTGCAACATCGGCGATTCGGCGCGGGGCGCCCGAGCCGTCGATCACGGTTCCGTTTCGGATGACGAGGTCAAACATGGCGGGGAGGATAGGCCCTGAGGGTCGCCCCGGTCTATGTTGGGCTTTCCGTAAGCCATCCCGTCCGGGGGACCGACCTTTGCAGAAACCGCTTCTCTTCACGCCGCTCAAGATGCGCGGCGTCACCGCACCCAATCGCTGCGTCGTTTCCCCCATGGTCCAGTTCCGCGCGACGGACGGGCTGGTGAACGACTTTCACCTCGTCCATCTCGGCAAGTTCGCGCTGGGCAGGTTCGGCACCGTCTTTACCGAGAATTGCGCCGTGGAACCGCGGGGCCGTGTCACGCAGGGCGATCTCGGCCTGTGGGACGACGGACAGATCGCGAGCCACAAGCGACTGACCGATTTCATCCGCGGCGAGGGCGTGCTGTCGGCGACCCAGATCACCCATTCGGGTCGCAAGGGCTCGACGCCGCGCACCTTCGACAAGCGCGGCCAGTTTGGACCGGAAGGCGCCGGCTGGAAGAAATGGGAAGTGGTCGGCCCGACCGAGCTTGCGGCGGCGGAGGGCTGGCTGAAGCCGCGAGCCCTGTCGGTCGCCGAGATCGAGGAGCTGGTGCAGAAGTTCGCGGCTGCGGCGAAGCGGGCCGATGCGGCGGGCTATGACGTGCTCGAGGTGCACGGTGCGCACGGCTACCTGCTGGCGCAGTTCCTCTCGCCGATCAGCAACACGCGCAACGATCAGTATGGTGGCGACCGCGCCGGCCGCATGCGCTTCCCGCTCGACGTGGCGCGCGCCGTGCGCCAGGCATGGCCGGAGAACAAGCCGCTGTTCGTGCGCGTCTCCGCCGTCGATGGCGGTGGCGGCTGGGACGTCGACGACACGGTGGCCTTCGCGCAGGAGCTGAAGGCGATCGGCGTCGACGTGATCGACTGTTCCTCTGGCGGCATTGCCGGCGCCGCAACCGCGGCCGGCGTGAAGCGCGGTCTCGGCTTCCAGGTGCCGTTCGCTTCGGCCGTGAAGAAGCAGGCGGGCATCGCCACGATGGCGGTCGGCCTGATCCTCGACGGGCCGCAGGCCGAGGCGATCCTGCAGGCCGGCGACGCCGACCTGATCGCGATCGGCCGTCAGGCGCTCTACGAGCCGTTCTGGGCGTTGCACGCCGCGCAGGCGCTGGGCTGCGATCCCGACTTCGAGCTGTGGACGCCGGAATATGGCTGGTGGCTTGAGAAGCGCGAGCACACGCTCGGGCGCAAGTAACAAGATAATCAATAGATACGGGAAACGTTCATGACAGGCATTCTTGCGGGCCTTCGCATCGTCGAAGGCTCGGCATTCATCGCTGCGCCGCTGGGCGGCATGACGCTCGCCCAGATGGGCGCCGACGTGATCCGCTTCGACGACATCAAGGGCGGTCTCGACAATGAGCGCTGGCCGGTCACGCAAGAGGGCCGCTCCATCTACTGGGCCGGCCTCAACAAGGGCAAACGCTCGATCGCCGTCGATCTGCGCAATCCACGCGGCCGCGAGCTGCTCACGGCGCTGATCACAGCGCCGGGTGAGGGCGCGGGCATCTTCACCACCAATATGCCGGCGCGCGGCTGGCTCGCCTACGAGGAGCTGGCGAAGAAGCGCGCCGACCTGATTGCGCTGAACATCATCGGTGCGCGCGACGGTTCGGCCCATGTCGATTACACGGTGAACGCCATTACCGGCTTCCCGATGGTCACCGGTACGGTCGGCCATGAAGGACCGGTGAACGCGGTCTGCCCACCCTGGGATCTCGCCGCCGCCTATGCCGGCGCGCTCTCGCTTCTGGCCGCCGAGCGCCATCGCCGCATGACGGGGCAGGGGCAGAAGATCGTGTTGCCGCTGCAGGACATGGCGCTCGCGACCACGTCGGCGCTGGGCTACATCGGCGAAGCGGTCGTGAACGACGTCGACCGGCCGCGCTTCGGCAACGAGATCTTCGGCACGTTCGGCCGCGACTTCCGCACGAAGGACGGCGGCTTCGTGATGATCTGCATCTTCTCGGACCGCCATGTCGACGCATTGGCGGCGGCCGGTGGCTTCACGGATGCCTTCCGGAAGATCGAGGTCGAGACCGGCGTCGATCTCAAGAGCGATGCCGGCCGATGGGACGCGCGCCAGCAGCTCATTGCCGTGATCGAGCCGTGGGTCGCGGCCCACGATGCGGCGGATGTCTCGGCAGCCCTGAAGAAGGCCGGCGCCCTCTGGGCGCCCTACCAGACGTTCCGCGAGCTCGCGGCCGACAAGGTGAACGTGCTCGATAATCCGATGTTCACCATCCTCGATCAGCCCGGCATCGGCCGCTATCCGGTCGCGGCCTCGCCGATGCAGTTCGGCGCCGTGCCGCGCCAGCCGCCGCAGCCGGCGCCGGTCCTCGGCCAGCATACGGACGAGATCCTTTCCGGTATCCTCGGCCTGGCCGGCCACGAGATCGCCCGGTTGCATGATGACAAGGTCATTGGTGGCCCCCGATAGGATTCTCATCGCCGGCGGCGGAATCGGTGGACTGGCGACAGCGCTGGCGCTCGCCCAGAAGGGCATCGCCTCGCTGGTGCTGGAGAAAGCGAGCCGCCTCGGCGAGATCGGAGCCGGCATCCAGCTCGGGCCCAACGCCTTCCACTGTTTCGACCGGCTCGGGGTCGGCGAGGCCGCGCGCGGCATGGCGGTCTATATCGACCAGCTGCGGCTGATGGATGCGCTGGCCGACGGCGAGATCTGCCATATCGATCTCGGCGACAGGTTCCGCGCACGTTTTGGCAATCCCTACGCCGTCGTCCATCGCGGCGATCTTCATGGCGTGCTGCTGAAAGGCTGCCAGGATCATCCGCTGATTGCGCTGCGCACCAGCGCCGAGGTCACCGGATACGATCAGGATGGCAGCTCAGTCGTCGCCCGGCTCCGCAACGGCGAGACGGTCACGGGGCGCGCCCTGATCGGAGCCGATGGGCTGTGGTCGAACGTGCGTGCGCAGGTGACCGATGACGGTCCGCCGCGCGTGTCGGGACACACGACCTACCGTTCGGTGATTCCGACCGATCAGATGCCCGAGGATCTGCGCTGGAACGCCGCCACCCTTTGGGCGGGCCCGAAGTGCCACATCGTCCACTATCCGCTGTCGGGCTGGAAGCTGTTCAACCTGGTCGTGACCTATCACAACCATGCCCCCGAGCCGGTCGCCGGCAAGCCGGCGGACACGGAAGAGGTGCGCGAGGGCTTCCTGCATGTCTGCGAACGGGCGCAGACCATCATACGTCGTGGCCAGAACTGGCACCTGTGGGTTCTCTGTGACCGTGACCCGGTCGACCGCTGGGTCGACGGGCGGGTGGCGCTGCTGGGCGACGCTGCACACCCCATGCTGCAGTACATGTCACAGGGAGGCTGCATGGCGATGGAGGATGCCGTGTGCCTCGCGGATTCGCTGTCCCGCAGCGATTCCGTCGAGACCGGTCTCGTCACCTATCGTGACCGCCGTGTCCTGCGCACCGCAAGAACACAGCTGATGTCCCGCGAGATGGGCGATCATGTCTATCATCCGGCCGGCCCGCATGCGGCCTTGCGCAACGCCATCATGGGCGCACGGACCCAGGACCAGTGGCTCGACACGCTCGAGTGGCTTTACGGCGGCAACGGCCTCGGCTAGGGCTGCAGCTTCGTAGGGTGGGTCAGCGGAGTTTCAGGGATGCGCCACGTCTTCTTCGTCCTCGCCTTGCTGTGCACCGCGCTGAGCGCGGGCATCTTCTATTCCTTCTCGACCATCATCATGCCGGGCCTCGATCTCGGCGGTGCCGCCTCGGCCGTCAACGCCATGCACGGCATGAACACCACCGTGCGCGGCCCGATCTTCGCCATCGTCTTCTTCGGTGCTCTGATCCTGCCGCTGCTGGCCGCGCTGGGCGCCCGCTCGGCCGGTCATCGCAGCGCCGCGCGCCTCGCGGGCCTCGCCGCACTGATCCATGCCGCCGCGGTGATCGGTGTCACCTTGCAGGTCAATGTGCCGCTGAACGAGACGCTCGCCACCGTGGCCGGCGCCGACGCCAATGCCGCGAGCTACTGGAAGGACTTCTCCGTGCCGTGGGCGCTGTGGAACCACATCCGCACTCTCGGCGCGATCCTGGCCTTCCTCTGCCTGCTCGGTGCCTGGGCGGTCGACCTGACGTCGGCCGGCCGCCGGTCGTACGGTCTGCGCTGATCGCGGATCGTGAGCGACGAGGACGTCAGATGATGACGTCCTCGTGCATCGCGGCCATCAGGCTCGGATTGTCGCGATAGTCGACGTGCACGCCGACCAGCACGGGGCCTTCCATCGCCATTGCCTTCCGGAGCGTCGGGCCGACATCGTCGGCGTCCTTGATCATCAGGCCCTGCGCGCCCATCGCCTCGGCGAACTTCACCAGGTCCACGGGGCCGAAATGCACGCCTGAATCGCGACCGTAGGCGGCGACCTGCTGGATGCCGACCATGTTGTAGCTGCCGTCGATCCAGACGACGTGCACGAAGTTGCACTTGAGGCGGACCGCCGTCTCGAGCTCGACGGCTGAAAACAGGAAGCCGCCGTCGCCGGAGATGGAGATCACCTTTCGACCGGGCTCCGCCAGGCAGGCGGCGATGCCCCAGGGGAGGGCGACCCCCAGGGTCTGCTGGCCGTTGCTGATCATGATCTGCCGCGGCCGGTGGCTGATGAGATGCCGGGCCATCCAGATATGGAAGGAGCCCATGTCGGAGCAGAGCGTCACATCCTCGTCGATCAGCTTCTGCAGCTCATACACCAGCCGCAGCGGGTGGACCGGGGCGCCGGTACGCTTGGCCGCCTCGGCGGCCACCGTGGCGCGCTCTCGCTGGATCTCCGCCAGCAGCGCCGTCTGCGTCGGTCGATCCTTCGGCGGCAACAGCGCGGACAGGGCACGCAGGGTGGCGGCGCTGTCGCCCATCAGTTCGATGTCCGGGCGGTAGTGCTGGTCGTAGTCCGCCGGGATGAAGTCGATATGGATCAGCTTGCGCTTGCGGCCGGCGTTCCAGAGCGCGGGGTCGTATTCCACCGGATCGAAGCCCACGGTGATGACGACGTCCGCCTCGTCGAGCAGGCGGTCGGCGGGCTGGTTGTGGAACAGCCCGACCCGTCCGCCGAAACAGTCGAGCCGGTCGCGCGGCACCACGCCCGCGGCCTGATAGGTGCCGGCCACGGCCAGCCGCGTGCGCGAGAGCAGCGCCCGCACCGCCTCGGAGACGGCCCCCTGGCTCGCCAGCATGCCGAGCAGCATCACCGGCCGTTCTGCCGCGTCGATCATGGCCGCGGCGGCGGCGATCGCTTGGGTGTTGGCCGCGCCGAGCGCCGGGTTGGTCGCGGGGGTGAGCACGGGGCCGGGAGCGGGCGCCTTCATGACGTCCTTGGGCAGGCCGAGAAAGGCCGTGCCCGGCCGGCCTGATTCGGCGGCGCGAAAGGCGGCGGCGGTCGCTTCGGAGATCGCCGAGGGCGAATCGATCTCGGCCGCATACTTGGTGATGGGGCGCAGCAGTGCGACCGTGTCCATGCTCTGATGTGACTGCTTCAACCGGTCGGCGATCGGCACGGCACCGCCCAGCGCCACGACGGGGTCGCCTTCGGTATTGGCGGTGGCCAGACCGGTGGCCAGGTTGGAAACGCCGGGACCCGAGGTCACGAGCACGACGCCGGCCTTGCCGGTCAGGCGGCCCAGCCCGCCCGCGATGAAGGTCGCGTTCTGCTCGTGCCGGCAGACGACGAGCTTGATCTTCGAGTCGACCAGGGCATCGAAAACCGGGTCGATCTTGGCGCCGGGGATGCCGAATATGTATTCAACGCCCTGGGCCTCCAGATTACGCACCAGCAGGTGTGCGCCGTTCTTCGGGTCGCTCATCGTGTTGCTCCGCTCTCGATTCCTGGCCGTGTCCGGGCGATCATGCCTGTCCGGGCAGTCCTTGTCGCCCGCGATGGAAGGATGGCGCAATGCCGAGGCTGACGACCGAAGTGTATCAATCGCTCATGGATGCGCTTGTGGCGCACTGCGAGAAGACCGGTGAACCGTTGCGCCATTTCGTGTCCCGGGCGCTGTCCGAAGCGCTGGGCCTCGATCACGCGACCCTGTTCCAGGTCTCGACCACCGGGGCGCTGGTCCAGGGCGTCTACAACAAGGCCGTCACCGTGGGCGGTCTCAGGCCGCACGGAGACTTCGGCCTCGGCACCTTCGAGGGGCTGGATGGCGAGATGGTCGTCCTCGACGGCAATTTCTATCAGGCCCACGCCGACGGCCGCATCACCTTGCCGTCGGACAACGCGTCCGTGCCGTTCGCGACGCTCACGAACTTCCATCCGCAGCATCGCGGCAAGATCGAGAATATCGAGTCCATGTCGTCGCTCATCGCCGCGCTCGACGGATTGCGACGGTCGGACAACCTCTTCTTCGCGGTGCGCCTCGATGGCCATTTCGACGAGGTCTACTGGCGTGTCGCCTGCAAGGTCGAAGCGGGGGTGCATCTCGACAAGGCGACCGATGCCCAGGCCGAGTTCCGCCAGAAGGACGTCAGGGGCACGATGCTGGGCTTCTGGACGCCCGCCTACTCGCGAACGATCGGCGTGGCGGGATGGCATCTGCATTTCCTCACCGACGATCGCAAGAGCGGCGGTCACGTGCTGGGTGCGAAGGCCGCGTCGCTCGACGTCCAGGTCCACGACCTCGACAATCTGCACCTCGCGATTCCCGAGACACGGGAATTCCTGCACGCCGACCTGACGCAGGATCCGGCGGCCGCGCTGGAAAAGGCCGAGATGGCAAAAGATCGCTAGGCCAACACCAAGGAATCGTCGCGCGAAGCCCGATCCCGCCTTCACTAAGGTCAGGCGCATCGAAGCCTGAGGAATCTGGACATGCGTATTCTGGTGGTTGGCGCCGGCGCGATCGGCGGCTATTTCGGCGCCCGGCTGCTGGCGGCGGGGCGCGACGTCACCTTTCTGGTGCGGCCGGGCCGGGCGGCACAGCTCGCCAGGACCGGCCTGGTGGTGAAGAGCAAGCTGGGCGATCTCGATCTTCCGGCGCCGCCAACACTTACGGCCGACAGGTTGGCCGGGCCCTACGACCTCATCCTGCTGAGCTGCAAGGCCTTCGATCTCGACAATGCGATGGATTCGTTTGCGCCGGCCGTCGGACCGGACACGGCGATCCTGCCGCTGCTGAACGGGATGAGCCATCTCGATTCGCTGGTGGGTCGCTTCGGTAAGCATGCCGTGCTGGGCGGTCAGTGCGCGATCTCGCTGGTTCTCGATCCCGAGGGGCGGGTGCTGCACCTGAACGATGGCGGCACGATCTCCTTCGGCGAGCGCTTCGGTCCGCGGACCGCGCGCATCGATGCGATCGCGGAGGCGTTCGCCGCCGCCCAGGTCCACGGAGGCGCGAGCGAGACCATCCTTCAGGAGATGTGGGAGAAGTGGGTGTTCATTTCCACGGCCGCGGGCATCACCTGCCTGATGCGCGCCGCGGTAGGGGACATCGTGGCGGCGGGAGCGGCTGATCGCACGCTGGCCCTGTTCGATGAGATTTCGTCGATCGCCGCGTCACAGGGCTTCGCGCCACGGCCGGCTTCCGTACAGCGCGGCAAAGCCATGCTCACGACAGCGGGCTCGCCGTTCACCGCGTCGATGCTGCGCGACGTCGAAGGCGGCCGGCCGATCGAAGCGGATCACATGTTGGGCGACCTGCTGAAGCGCAGCGGCACGGGCGACGGTTTCCCCGTGCTGCGGCTCGCCTACGCCCACCTCAAGGCCTATGAGGCTCGCCGCGCGCGAATGCAAAGCAAGTCATAAAAGCGACGCCGGTCCGCGAGACCGGCGCCTTTCCGGTCAGGTCTTCGGCGTCGGCGGGTTGGCCAGGATCTCGGCGCAGGCGCGCGCCACGTCGGAATCGGCATCCTTTGCGCCCGGCATCGTGGCGAAACCGCTCTTGGCGATCACGTTACCGCGGTCCCAGGTGCTGGCCTTGCTGAGTTCGGTGATCTTCGTCGCGGCGTCGTCCTGTCGCTTGAAGCGGTCGACGCAGATCGGCGCGAGGGCGATGACAACAGCGTCGTGGGCCGCCGCCGCGGAGTCCTTGCGCGCCGTTCCGCCGGTGACCCAACCGCCCCAGGTGAAGCCGACGACCGCGCAGAGCACGGCGCCGCCGACGGCAGTCCAGAACAGGGTGGAGATGTTCTTTGGCATTTCCATGGGAAGTCTTTCCGGGGCCATGCAGCCCCCGCCAGCCGGCGCGCGCGGAATTGCGCAGCCGGCGATCGACAGAACGAGGAAACTCATGAACGGGGGCGGCAACTCGGGCCGGCCCAGATGCGCGTCGCCTCGGTAGGGGCGGGAGCACACGCATCTCTCAGCCATCGCAGGCCGACCGTTTGGTGGGCGATGGTATAGACTTCGTACAGGTTGCGCGCGGGAGTGTCCAACCGGCTGCAACAGTGATCGGGCGGAAAAGATGAGACAGACACTCTTCCTGGCGATGCTTGCCGCGATGCTCCTTTTCGAAGTCCGGGCACCGCAGGCGCAGCCACAGGAGGCGGCGCAGTTCATCGCGCAATGGCAGAAGAGCAATGCCGCCTGCCGCGCACCGGCCACGCCGGCGCTGGAAGCGATCGCCGCCTGCGAGCAACGCGACACCTATTCGAAGCTGCTGTCGGCTTCCAACTACTGCTACGGCCCCGGTGAGGGAGGAGCTCCAGCGGGCTGGACGCCGTGCGGCGGCGATCCGGGAGCCGGCAAGCCCAGTGAGAAAGCGCTCAAGGACGCGGCGCTCGCGCGGGCGACGCAACAGTTCCAGAGGATGGGCGGCGTCTTTGTCCTGCCGGCGACGGTTAATGGCAACTCGACGGCCTATTTCATCGTCGATTCGGGAGCTTCCAACGTCCAGATTTCGGAGGAGCTCGCCGAGGAGCTGAAGCGTAGTGGCTCGCTCACCGAGGCCGATTCGCTGGGCCAGCGGCGTTTCATCCTTGCCGATGGCAGCGGTCGTCAGCAACGCATCGTGCGGCTGCGCTCGATCAAGATCGGCGAGCGCACGATGGAGAATGTCATGGCGTCCGTCAGCCCCGGACGCGGCCACGGGCTGCTGGGGCAGAGCTTCCTGCGCCGCCTCAGCTCATGGAAGATCGATAACGTGAAGAACTCGATCGAGTTCGAGTTCACCGGATCTTTCTAGACCGGAAAGGGCCTGCGACTCAGGTCGGCGCCGGAATATTCGCGTCCTTGATCACCTTGCGCCAGCGCACGGTCTCGTCGGCCAGGCGCTTGGCGTAGGCCTCGGGCGTGCCGCCGGTCGGGATGAAGCCGAGCGACATCAGCCTCTCGCGCACCGCCTCAACCTTCAGCGCGGCATTCACGGCCGCGTTGAGTTGCTGGATAGTCTCCGGCGGCGTGCCCGCTGTCGTCGCGACGCCGAAATAGACCGCGGCCTCGAGTTCCGGCGCGCCCAGCTCGCTTGCGACCGGCACGTCCGGGATGTTGGCGACGCGGCTCTTGGCGCCGCAGATCAGGCCGCGCATCGTGCCGGCGCGGATCTGCGCGTCGACCGGCGTGGTCACGTCGACGAAGGCCGGGACGTGGCCCGCGACCGTGTCACGCAGCGCCTCGGCCGCGGCCTTGTACGGGATGTGCTGGAGCTTGCCGTTGGTGCGCGTGGCGATCACCTCGCCCCAGAGATGCGGCAGGCCGCCCGAGCTCGAGGTCGAATAGTGGACGGGGCCGGGCTGCGCTTTCACCCATTCGATGAACTCGGCAAAGGTCTTGGCCGGGTTGTTGGCGTTGACCGCGAGCACGCAGGGAATGTCGGCGAGCTGCGCCACCATCGCGAGGTCCTTCTGCGGGTCGATCGGCATGGGAATGTCGAAGGCCGGCTGCAGCGCCGCCGTGGTCGTCAGGATCATGAGGCTGGTGCCGTCCGGCTTGCTCTTGGCGACGTTCACCATGCCGATCATCGTGCCGCCACCGGGCCGGTTCTCGACCACGATCGTCTTGCCGGTGTCGGCCGACATGCGTTCGGCCAGCACACGGCCGGCCGTGTCCGTCGAGCCACCGGGCCCATACGGCACGACGAGGCGCATCTGCCCGCCCTGCCCGAAGGCGATCGACGGCAGGGTGAGGGCGGCGGCTGTGCCGGCCACGAAACTGCGACGGTGGATCATATGAAGTCCTTCCCGGTTTGCTTCTTGTTTTCGGGGAGGAAACTAGGTCGGGAGTTCGCGTCGCGGCAAGACGGGTGCAAACCCTCCGACCGCCAGCCGAACGGCAGATGGCGGATTCAGGGCAGAGGCTTGCGCAACTCCGCCGTGCGTGCCGCATCGACGCTTCGTCCGGTCGCGGCGAATGCGACACCGTAGTCCTTTTCCGCACTCTCGACGCTCACGATACCGTCGCGCACGTCGCGCAACACACGTTCCGGATCGCGCGTCCTGGGATCGCCGTAGCCGCCGCCGCCCGGCGACAGCGCACGATAGGCGCCGGGGCCGTGGCGTTCGACGCCGTATTTTGGCGCCTGGATACGCGTGCCGTCGGCCAGGGTGAGGACGACTTCGCCTCCGGCGCCGGCCCGGCCGCCCGCGACGCCGAAGCTCGAGGGTGCGCCGACGCCCTCGCCGCGAAAGGCATAGTCGGCCGGGGTGAAGATCTCGACCTCGTAATCGCAGCCGGCGCCGCCGCGGAAGCGGCCGGCACCCGCGGTGTCGCAGCGCAGCTCCTGTCGGCGGAAACGGACGGGGTAGAGCTGCTCATAGGTCTCGAGGTTGGGCAGGGTGAGTCCGCCCAGCGTGATGAGATGGCCGATCAGGTGGAAGCCGTCGCGACCCTCGACTCCACCGCCGGCCGGGGCGCCGGCCCACTGGTACATGACGTAGCGGCCGCCATCCTCGCGGAGGCCTGCCGTGACGGCATGAACGGCCTTGGACCAGCCGGCCGAGGCGCGCTCGGGCAGGGCCTGGGCCAGCGCCTTCCACATCGCGTGGATGATCTCGTGCGCCACGAACACGGTGTTCATGGTCATCGGGGCCGGCATGCGCGCGTTCACCATTGTGCCTTCGGGCAGCCGGATCTCGACGCTGCGGAAGGCGCCCTCGTTCTTCGGCAGGTCGGGCTCGAAGAACGAGGCCAGAGACATGAAGACTGCTGAGGTCGAGTTGGCGATCGAGCTGTTCTTGAAGCCGCGCACCTGGGGCGAGGTGCCGGCGAAATCCACGACCAGCTTTCGGTCCTTCACCGTGATCGCGACGGCGATCTTCGCATCGATCGGCTCGAAGCAGTCGTTGTCGACCGGTTCTTCGCCTTTCCACACACCTTGCGCGAGACGATCGATGCAGGTCTGGAAACGCCGGTCGGCATGGTCGAGCACGCCTTCGAAGAACTCGTCGGCGCGATCGACGCCGAGTTCCTCGACCAGCAGGGCCAGCCGCTCCGCGCCGATGCGGGTCGAGCCGATCATGGCGCGCAGGTCGCCATCGAGCGCCTCGGGCAGGCGCGTGTTCAGCATCAGCAGACGCCACAGGTCGTCGCGCACCTTGCCCGCTTCGATCAGCTTCAGGACCGGCAGGCGGATGCCTTCGTGGAAGATCTCGGTCGCCGCCGAATTGTAGGTACCGGCCGCGCCGCCGCCGATATCGGCCTGGTGGGCGCGGTTGCAGGCGAAGGCCACCAGCTTGGCTCCGACGAACACCGGCCGCGTGATCACCCAGTCGGGCAGGTGGTTGCCGCCTGCCGTATAGGGATCGTTCAGCAGGAACACGTCCTCGGGCGCAATGGCGTCCTTGAAATCGCGCAGGATGGCGCGCACCGCGAAGCCGCCGCCGCCGGTATGGATCGGGATGCCGTCGGCCTGGCTGATCAGGGTGCCGCGCGCGTCGGCGATGAAGCACGAGAAATCGTGACTCTGGCTGAAGATCGGCGAACGCGCGGTACGCGTCATCACCCAGCCCATCTGGTGCGAGATATGGTCGAGCCGGTTCTGCACCAGCGCGAGGGTGACGGGATCGAGGGTGGCGGTGCTCATGCGGCAGCTCCGACATGCACGAGGAAATCGTCGCGTTCGTCGACTTCGAGGAGGTCGTCGGGTCCGACGAAGGCCGTCGTCGTGCGCTCCTCGACCAGCAGCGGGCCGTTGAGGCGGCAGCCAGGGCGCAGGTCGGCGCCGTCGTAGATCGGCACGTCGAGCCAGCCGGTCGCCGGATCGATCCAGACCCTGCGGGTCTCGCGCGGCTTGGGCGTGTCGGTCTGGGCCGAGCGCGCCGCGGGGGGCGTCCAGTCGAGACGGCCTCGGCCCACGACTCTCAGCGCGGTGATGTCGATGCGTCCGCCCGGCTGGATATGGCCGAACAGGCGCTGGTGCTCGGCCTCGAAGGCCTTGCGCGCCGCGGCGGCATCGAAGCCCGCGGTGGAGAGCGGCGCGCGCACCGGCCATTGCTGGCCGTCGTAGCGCAGGTCGAGCTGTCGCTCGATCACGATCTCGGCCTCGCCGAAGCCATCGAGCGCCAGCGCCTCGCGGGCGCGCGCTTCGATCTGGGCGAAGCCTGACTCGAGTGTCGCTTTCTCGACCTTGTCGAGATCGGCCAGGAAGACCTGCAGGTAGTCCTGACGCACGTCGGACTGCAGCATGCCCATGGCGCAGAACGCTCCGGCGGCGCGTGGCAGCAGGGCGCGGCGGCTGCCCAGGGCGCGAGCGACGGCTGTGCCGTGCATCGGTCCGGCGCCGCCCGCGGCGACGAGGGTAAAGGTCGCGGGATTGTGGCCACGCTCGATGCTGAGTCGTTCGACGGCATGCAGCAGGTTCTGCTCCAGCAGACGGATGACGCCGGCCGCCGCGTCTTCGACCGAGAGGCCGAGCGGTTTGGCGAGCTTGGTCTCGATGGCCTTGCGGGCAAGTTCTGCGTCGAGCGTGACGGCGCCGCCCGCCAGCGGGCCGGGACGCAGGCGCCCCAGGACGAGCTGCGCATCGGTAACGGTCGGGTTTTCGCCACCCAGCCCGTAGGCCGCGGGACCTGGGCGGGCGCCGGCGCCCTGTGGGCCGGCGTGGAGAAGGCCCGCATCGTCGACCCAGGCGATCGTGCCGCCGCCGGCGCCGACCGTGTGGATCTCCACCGAAGGCGTTGTGAGATGATAGCCGTCGATGGTGAGTTCGTCGGTGACCGGAACGTCGCCGCCCGCCATCACCATGACGTCGCAACTGGTGCCACCGATCTCCATCGAGATCAGGTTGGCTTTTTCGCCCGGCGCTGCGCAGCCCTTGAGGGCGCCGACGCCGGCCGCGGGGCCGGACAGAACCAGCATCACCGGCCGCGCCGCCACCTGGTCGACGGAAACGGCGCCGCCATTGCTCTGCAGCAGCAGCAGGGAGCGCGGCAGACCGAACTGGCGCAATTGTTCGTCGAGGGCGCGCAGGTAGCTCGTCACCTTGGGCGCCACATAGGCGTTCACGACGGCGGTCGAGCCGCGCTCGTATTCGCCCATGGTCGGCATGACCTCGCTCGACAGCGAGACCCATTTGCCGCTCCAGCTCTTGGCGAGCTGGCCACCGACGGCGCGTTCGTGCGCGCCATCGAGGAAGGAGTTGAACAGGCAGACGGCGACCGACTCGACGCCTTCTTCGGCGAAGATCCTGGCCGCGGTGTCGACGTCTTCAGGCTTCAGCGGCGCCAGCTCCGTGCCGTCGGCGGCGATGCGGCCGCGCACCGGGAGCCGCAGGTAGCGCGGCACCAGCACCTGCGGGAAGGGCGCGCGATGATCCCACTGATTCTCGCGGATGCCGCGACGGATCTCCAGCGAATCGCGGAAGCCCTCGGTCGTCAGCATCCCGACTTTGGCGCCCTTCTTTTCGAGGATCGTGTTGGTCGCCACCGTCGAGCCGTGCACGAACAGCGCGCAGTCGCGCAGCAGGGCGGTCAGCGTAATGTCGAGTTGCTTGGCCGCCAGCCGCAGCACGCCCAGCACGCCTTCGCTGGGATCCGCGGGAACCGAGGGCGACTTGAAGATGCGCACGGCGCCAGCCGCGTCGCGCAACACCATGTCGGTGAAGGTGCCGCCCACGTCGACGCCGATGCGCCAGGGGGCGACGAGGC
Source organism: Reyranella sp. (assembly GCF_965249915.1). Taxonomy (GTDB): domain Bacteria; phylum Pseudomonadota; class Alphaproteobacteria; order Reyranellales; family Reyranellaceae; genus Reyranella. Next base: position 3,728,226 of record NZ_OZ252257.1, on the reverse strand, counting down.
CCATACCGGAAGCTGGGGCGGAGGACGGGGCGGTGCCGGTCACTTGGGCAGGCTTCCCAGAACTTCGTCCGTGTGCTCGCCCAGGGTCGGCGCCGAGCGCGGCGAATGCGGCCGCACATGATCGAAGGAGATCGGAAGGCCGACCACCTTCGGTCCGCCGGGCAGTTGCTGGATGAGCTTCGATGCTTCCATCTGCTCGGTGCGCGCCAACTCGCCGATATCGTTCACGGCGGCACAGGGTACGCCGGCCTTCTCCATCGCTTCCAGCCATTCGGCGCGCGGCCTGGCCTTCAGCGCCTCGGCGATCATCGGCAGCAGCTCGGCTTTGTGCGCGACCCGCTGCGCGCTCTTCGCGAACTTCGGGTCGGTCGCCCATTCGTCACGGCCCAGCACCTTGGCGCAGCGCGCCCACAGCCGGTCGTTGCCGGGCGCCAGGCAGATCGGATGGTCGGCCGTGTCGAAGGTCTGGTAGGGCACGATCACCGGACTGCCGGTGCCGTGCCGCTGGGAGACGGTGCCGTTGGCGATGTAGCCGTTCACCTGGCCCTCGACCCAATGCACCGCCGAGTCGAACAGGGAGGTGTCGACCAGGCAGCCCTTGCCGGTCTTGTCGCGCAGACGAAGCGCCGCCAGGGCGCCAATGGTGCAGAACATGCCGGTCGCCTTGTCGTTGATCGAGGCGCCGCAGAAGGTCGGCGGATCCTCCGGCCGGCCGGTCACGCTCATCATGCCGCCATAGGCCTGCAGCAGCGGATCGAAGGCCGGCTTCATGCGCAACGGTCCCTGATAGCCGAAGGCCCAGATCGAGCAGTAGATCAGGCGCGGATGGCGCGCGAGCATGGTCTCCGGCCCGATGCCGACCTCGTCGACCACGCCGGGCCGCAGGTTCTGGATCAGGATGTCGGCCGTCTCGCAAAGCTTGTGGAGCTTGTCGACGTCTCCGGCGAGCTTTAGGTCGAGCACGACCGAGCGCTTGTTGCGGTTCTGCGAGTAAAAGTAGAGCGAGGTCTTGCCGTCGGGACCGAACGGAGGGCCCCAGATGCGGGCATCGTCACCGCCATCCGGCTTCTCGATCTTGATCACGTCGGCGCCCATGTCGGCCAGGATCACCCCGGCCAGCGGACCGGCCAGCGCCTGGCCCACTTCGATGACGCGAACTCCCTCGAGCGGTAGTGTCACTTGCAATCCTCTTCCCGAGCCTGACGGCCTGCGTTTGTCGCCGGCATCCTAGCCGCCGGCGACCGTCGCACGCTACTTGAAGAGGCTCGCGAAGCGGAACCGCCTACTCGACGAAGGCCTTTTCGACGACGAACTCGCCCGGGGTGGTGGTGCTGCCCTCGGTGAGGCCCATGCCTTCGAGCAGGGCGCGGATATCGGCCAGCATCTGCATGCTGCCGCAGAGCATGAACCGGTCGTTCTCGCGCGACATCGGCGGCAGGCCGACATCCTTCGCCAGAGTGCCGTTCTCGATCAGGTGCGAGATGCGGCCGCGATACTTGAAGGGCTCACGGGTCACGGTCGGGTAGTAGACCAGCTTGTCGCGGACCAGGTCGCCCAGGATCTCGTCGGCCGGCAATTCGTCGGCCAGGGCGGAGCGGTAGGCGAGGTCGCGGACATGGCGGCAGCCATGGACCAGGATGACTTTTTCGAAGCGCTCGTAGACTTCCGGGTCGCGCACGATCGACAGGAAGGGGGCGAGGCCGGTGCCGGTGCCCAGCAGGTAGAGATTGCGGCCGGGGGTGAGGCTGTCGAGCAGCAGGGTGCCGACGGCCTTGGCGCCGACCAGCACGGGATCGCCCGGCATCAGGTTCTTGAGGTGCGAGGTCAGCTTGCCGTCGGGCACCTTGATCGAGAAGAACTCCAGCTCGTCCACATAATGGGGGCTGGCGATCGAGTAGGCCCGTAGCACCGGCTTACCCTCGACCTTGAGGCCGATCATGGTGAACTGGCCGCTGGCGAAGCGGAAGCCCTTGTCGCGGGTAGTCCGGAAGCTGAACAACTCGTCGGTCCAGTGATGCACCGACAAAACGGTCTCGTTCCTCAACGCGCTCACGCTAAACGCTCCTACGCAACGGGGCCGGCCAGGCGCCGGACGCGACTGGATATAGTGCAGTGCAGCAAAAATAGCCAGATGCGCGAGTAATTCGCAATAGCATAATTTCGCGTGCCTCTGTCCGCCGCCGGAAGGATTTTCCTGCCGGGCCCGCCGCTTTTGGAAGGCTATTGTCGAAGGCCACCGGATCGGCTCGCGGATGGGTGCGGCCGCCCTATACTCGGACGAAACGGGTAAGCGAGGTCGCGTGCGATGAAGCGGATTGTTGCGCTGCTGGCTACGGCGCTGCTGCTCTTCTCCCCATCGGTCCGGGCGGCGGAGCCCGTCGACATGCTGCTGGTGCTGGCCGCAGACGTCTCGCGAAGCGTGACCGACCCAAAATTCAGGCTTCAGCGCGAAGGCGCCGCCGCCGCCATCACCCATCCCGACGTCGTACGGGCCATCACGTCGGGGCCCAACCGGCGCATCGCGGTCTGCTTCGTCGAATGGGCGTCGGCCAACATGCAGAACGTCGTGATCGACTGGATGGTGATCGGTGACGGCGCCTCCGCGCGCACTTTCGGCGACAAGCTGATCGAGACGCCGCGTTCCTTCGCCGGCAGCACCTCGATCAGCGCCGCGATCGATTTTGCGGTGGGACAGTTCGAGCGGGCGCCCTTCGCCTCGGATCGCCGCGTGATCGACGTGTCGGGTGACGGCAACAACATCGCCGGCCGCCTGGTCACCGATGCGCGCGACGATGCCGTGGCGAAGAACGTCACGATCAACGCGCTGGTGATCCTGACACCGATCGAGGAGGCCTTCCGGCCCGAGCACACCAATCCGCCGGGCGGCCTTGAGAAGTACTTCCAGGACAATGTCATCGGCGGCCCCGGCGCCTTCACGATCGTCGCCGAGAGCCACGGAGCCTTCGGCCGCTCGATGACGAAGAAGCTGATCCAGGAGATCGCAGGCTCGCCGCGCCACAAGCTGGCGGCTGCTGACTGAGGCCGACTGGGCCAAAGAAAATCGAATCCAAAGAAATCCGTCGTCTCGACCGGAGCACCGAAGGTGCGGAGTGGAGCAACTGTATTGTTGAGAGATGAATGAATCGACCAGGCGCTATGCGAGAGCGTGCCTGGTTGGATCCCATTTCTCGCCGCGCTGTAGCATGGTGTTGAGGATGCAGATGAGCTTGCGCATGCAGGCGACCAGGGCAACCTTGTGTTCCTTGCCCTTTGCGGTGAGGCGCCGGTAGCAGGCCTGCAGGACGGGATTGTGCTGTGTCGCAGCCCCGAGAACAGGGGTGAACAGCATGCATCGCAGCTTGCGCCGTCCGCCCTGGATGTGGCGGTGCCCGCGTCGTTTGCCGCTGTCGTCGTCGAAGGGAGCGACGCCCAGCAAGGCTGACGCGGCCTGCCGGTCGACCTGGCCGAGTTCGGGCAGGAAGGCGAGGAGAGCCGCCGCGCTGTTGCCGGCGAGGCCCGGCACGCTCTGGATGATTTCGGCGCGCTCGGCGAAGTGCTCGGTCTTTTCGATCCTGTCGGCAATGAGAGCCTCCAGCCGGGCCTGTTGTCGGTCGACCTCCCGGAGCAGCGCCTGATAGGCCTTCTGCACGGCCCTGGGCTGCTCGTGTTCGCCCCAGTTGTCGATCTTGTCCTTCAGCCGCGAAAGGCCGCGGCGCGCCGTGACCAGCTGGTCGAGTTCCTCGCGCGCGGCGTCTTCGGGCTTGCCGCGATGCTCAAAGGCCTCGCCGAACCAGGCGATCATGCGGGCGTCGATCGGATCGTTCTTGGCCAGCTGCCCCGCCGACTTGGCGAAGTGGCGGACCCGCTTGGGGTCGACGATCACTACCTCGACGCCGGCTTTGCGCAGCAGCTGGGTCCAGGTCTTCTCGTAACCTCCGCTGGCCTCCATCACCGCCTTACCGACGGCATGAGCCTTCAGCCAGGCCAGCAGCTGGCGACGTCTCTGCGGATCGTTAGCGAAGCAGCCTTCGGCACCCCGCCGGATCGCCACGTCGACCTTCTCCTTGGCGACATCGATACCGACAACGACTTGTTCTTGTGCCATCCTCGTGTCCCTTCCTTGCTCGTACGGGCTCAACGGCCCTTGCAACTGTTCGGGTTCAGGAAGACACCGGACCTGTCCCTCGCTCCACTACAGGCTCAAGCCTTGGAGACCTACGGGCTCAGATCTGGCGACGGGCGGTTGTTGGACGCAGCCGCCCGTTCGCACATCATGGCACCAGCGCCGCACACAAGAGACCTTCTCTCAACAAAAAGCCGGCAAATCGTCGAGAGAAGGTCTCTCCACTTCGCGCTGCGCGCTCCGGTCGAGATGACGGAACGAGGGGGCCTCTCTACTCCGCCGTCGCGCCCGACGCCTTGATGATGGGCAGCCACAGCGCCTGGTCGTCTTCGATCAGCTTGCGGGCCTGGGCCGGCGTGTCGGGCGGCAGCACCTCGAAGCCCTGCACCAGCAGCTTCTCCTTCACCTGCGGCATCTGGGCGATGCGGCCGATCTCGGCATTGAGGCGGGCCACGATTGGCGCCGGCGTGCCGGTCGGCACGGCGAAACCCAGCCAGGTGGCCACGACGAAGTCGGGCAGGCCGGCCTCCATCATGGTCGGTACGTCGGGCAGGATCTTCGAGCGGTCTTTCGTCGTCACGGCCAGCGCCTTCAGCTTGCCGGCCTTGATCTGGCCCACCACGGTCGGTGCGTTGAAGAAGCCCATCGTCACTTCGCCGTTGACCACGGCGAGGACGGCGGCCGGCGCGCCGCGATAGGGTACGTGCTGAAGCTTCACGCCGGTGCGCTGTTCGGTGATCACGCCCGACATGTGCAGGCTGCTGCCGACGCCGCTCGACCCGTAGGTGAGCTCGCCCGGCTTGGCGCGCGCCTGCGCGATCACGTCGGCGACGGTGTTGGCCGGGTTGGCGGTCGAGACGACCATGACGTTGGTGAGGATGCCCGTCGTCGAGATCGGGATGAGATCCTTCAGCGGGTCGTAGCCCGTCGATTTGTAGAGACCCATGTTGAAGACCGTCGCACCCTGCGAGGTGAGCAGAAGCGTGTAGCCGTCGGCCGGCGCCCGCGCGCCCTCGGCTGTGCCGAGAAGTCCGCCGGCGCCGCCCTTGTTGTCGATGACGACCGGTTGGCCCAGCGCCTTGGCCAGTTCCTCGCCGAAGGTGCGCCCGACGATGTCGGCACCGGCGCCCGCCGCGAACGGGATGATCATGCGGATCGGCCGCTCCGGCCACTCTGCCGCCGTCGCCTTGCCCGTTGCGAGCATTGTCGAGCCGAGGAGCAGCGTGCCCGTCAGGGTGTGCCGACGCGTCAGAACCTGGCGTGATGATTTCATGATGTCCCTCCCGGGAATTTATGGGGCGGCGTTGCTCGCACCCTCTGTTGGTTTCAACAGTACCCTCAAGGCCGCGGGACTGTCAGGTCCCCTTGCACGAAAGCCGCGCAATGGGGCGCGGCTTTCGACAGATTTGCGGCTTTCGCTTCGTCGGTTACTTGTCGAGCCAGACGTCCTCGAAGCGCGAGCCGTTGTAGAGGCTGTTCACCATCGGACGGTAGCCCTTCACGTGGGGATGCCAGCAGGTTCCCGAGGCATTCCACATGATGATCGGGCGGAAGCCTTCCTCGAGGATCTGCTTGTCGATCTCCCAGACCAGCTTCTTGCGCTTCTCGATGTCGCGCTCGGCCGACTGGATGGGGAACAGCTTCTCGATCTCGGGATTGCAGTAGCCGACATAGTTGCGCTCCGACTTGCAAGCATAGTGCTCGAAGTAGGTCTGGTCGGGATCGTCGACGCCGTTGCCGGTCGTATTGAGGCCGACCGAGTAGTCCTTGCGTGCGACCTTGGCGAACCACAAGGCGGTGTCGACGAGGTCGAGTTCGCCGTCGATGTAGATCTCCTTGAGCTGGTCGATCAGGATCACCGCCGGGTCGCGATAGAGCAGGTGATTGCGGGTCGAGACCTTGAGCTTCAGCCTGTTGTCGGGGCCGTAACCCGCCTTCTTCATCAGGGCCTGCGCTTCGGCGCGGTTCTTGGCGACGTCGGGCCCATATCCTTGGACCGTGTCGAACATCTCCTTCGGCATGCCCCAGACACCGCCGGGCGCTGGCTCCATGACACCGCCGGCTTCGCCCGCGCCCTGGGCGAGGATCTCGATGAACGCCTTGCGGTCGATGGTGAGAAGCATCGCGCGACGGATGTCGGCATTGTTGAACGGCGGCGCTTCGCTATTCACGATCAGGTTGGTGCTGTTGTTCATCGGCGCGACCTCGCAGACGGCGGTGGAAGCCTGCGCCTTGATGTCCTTGAGCAGCGGGATGGTGACGGCGTAGGGCGACGTCATGTCGTAGCGGCCCGAGACGAAGCCCAGCATGGCCGTGCCGCGCGCCGGAACGATCGGCATCTCGATGCCGTCGAGATAGGGCTTGCCCTTCTTGAAGTAGTCCGGGTTACGGACGAGCTTGACGATTTCCTTCTGCTTGAATTCGCCCAGCTTGAACGGACCGGTGCCGATCGGCTTGGTGCGCATCTGCGCCGTCGGCACGTGGCAGGAGTAGACGGGGCTGTAGCCCGATGCGAGCAGGATCAGCAGCGAAGGCTGCGGCTGGCCGAGATGGAAGGTCACCTCGCGGTCGCCGTTGGTCGTGACCTCCTGGAGGTTCCAGTACCAGGAAACGCGCGGATTCTTGCGCAGCTTCTGGGTCTCGCTCTTGCCCGTGAGCATGTCCCAGGTGCACTTCACGTCGGCGGAGGTGAAGGGCTTGCCGTCATGCCACTTGGCATTGCCCACCAGCTTGAAGGTCAGCTTCTTGCCGTCCTCGCTCCACGCCCAGCTTTCGGCAAGATCGGGACGGATCGACTCGAGGCTGTTCTGCGGGATCTGCTGATCGAAGACGACGAGGTTGTTGTAGAGCCCCATGAAGGGAACGACTGTGGAGGTCGTCGCTTCCTCGTGGATCGAGGTGCTGGGCGGATTGTCCGCGATATACATCTTGAGGGTGCCGCCGCTCTTCTGCGCGAGCGCAGGCGCGGCCGACAGGCCAAGCGCCGCCACGACACCGAGAAATCCGACCGATAAACGCATGAACCCAGTCCTCCCAAACCCAATTGCAGAGAGGATGACGTGATGAAGGTCCGGCGTCGAGAGCGCCCGTCCGGCTGGCGAATTGTTCTATCGGATCATGGCACGCAGTTTCGACGACATCAGGTCGGCGGCGAGTACGAGGATCAGGATGACGATGACGCAGGCCGCCGTATCCTCGTAGGCGAACAGCTTCATCGAGCTGATCAGTTCGAAGCCGATGCCGCCCGCGCCCACCATGCCCAGCACCGTCGAGACACGGATGTTGGTCTCGAAGCGATAGAGCACGACGCCGATCCAGGCCGGCAGGACCTGCGGCAGCACGCCGAACACGATGCGCTGCAGGGTCCCTGCGCCGGCGGCACGCAGCGCGTCGAGCGGGCCTTCGTCGATCTCTTCGATCGCCTCGGCGAAGAACTTGCCCAGCATGCCGGCGCCGTGCAGTGCAATGGCGAGCACGCCCGCGAAGGGGCCGAGGCCCACGGCGGCAACGAAGATCAGCGCCAGGATGATCTCGTTGATACCGCGCATCACGTTCAACACCTGACGCAGCCCGTGGAACACCCAGGCATAGGGCGAGAGATTGCGTGCGGCGAAGAAGCATACCGGCAGGGCCAGCACGATGCCGAGCAGCGTGCCCCACAGCGCGATCTGCACGGTCTCGATGGCGGGCTGCACCAGCTTCTGCATGAAGGCGAAGTTGGGCGGCAGCATGCGGCCGATGAAGTCGCCGATCCACGGCAGCCCGTCGATGAAGCCGCCTATGCTGAGACGGGTACCGACGGCCGACCACCAGAGGGTGGCGACGGTCGCGCCCAGGATCGGGACCATGATCCACCAGCCGAGCGGACCGCGCGGCTTGTTGACGACGAATTGCAGGGACATTTTCAGGCCCTCCCTTCGAGAGCGAGGACGGCTTCGGCTTCCGCTGCGGCGCGGCGGCGTTCGGTGAGGCGCTGGGCGGCGTCGAGCACATTGGGATCGTCGAGGCCGGGATAGATGCTGCGGATGACGTCGCCGCTCACACCGGCGGGCGCACCGTCATAGACGACGCGACCGCCGGAGAGGCCCACGACCCTTTCGGCGAACTCGAGCGCGTAGTCGATCTGATGAAGATTGCAGAGGACCGCGATGTTGGACTCCTTGCAGCTCTTCTTCAGGTAGGTGAGCACGGTGCGCGAGGTCTTGGGATCGAGGCTCGCCACCGGTTCGTCGGCCAGCATGAACTTGGGCTGCTGCGCCAGCGCGCGGGCGATACCGACCCGCTGCTGCTCGCCACCCGACAGCGCATCGGCTCGATTGCGGGCCTTGTGGGACATCGCGACCTGCTCGAGACAATGCAGGGCGATCTTCACGTCGGCCTCGGGGAACAGCTGCAGGCTGCTCAGGATCGGCGAGAGGTCGGCCATGCGACCGACCAGCACGTTCTTCAGCACGCTGAGGCGCTTCACCAGATTGTGCTGCTGGAAGATCATGGCGACGTTGCGCCGGAGCAGGCGCAGGTCGCGGCGGTTGGATGACAGCGGCGTGCCGTCGACCACGATGTCGCCGGCGGTCGGCTCGATCAGCCGGTTGATACAGCGCAGCAAGGTCGATTTGCCGGCGCCCGACGGTCCCAGCACGACGACGAACTCGCCGGGCCGGATCGAGAGGCTGACATCGTGCAGCGCCTGGTGGTCGCCATAGGATTTGGCGAGGCCGCGGATTTCGATCATCGCTCGATCTCCCTGGTGTTGGCCTGGGCTACTTCTGCTTCTTGAGATCGATGTTCGCGAGCTTGGCGGTCTCGCGGACGATGTCGTAGGCCTGGTCGTTGGTTTCCTTGAAGCCGTTCAGCTTGCCCTGGTCGGACCAGTTGAGGTCCTTGATCGACAGGAAGGCGGCCTTCACCTTGGCCTTCGTCTCGGGCGACAGGTCCTTGCGCCACACCATCGGCGATTCCGGGATCGGGGGCGATTCCCACACGACCTGGATCTGGTCGGCCTTGATGTGCCCCTTGGCGATGGCGGCATCGAGGATGCGGTCGGCGATGGTCGCGGCATCGACCTTGCCGTTGGCGACAGCCAGCGCATTGGCGTCATGCGCGCCGGTGAACAGCACGGTCTTGAAGTCGCGCTTGGGCTCGATGCCGGCCTTGAGCAGGCCCGCGAGCGGAAAGGCATAGCCCGAGGTCGAGGCGGGATCGACGAAGGCGAAGTTCTTGCCCTTGAGATCGTCGAGAGTTTTGATGCCACTCGACTTCAGAGCGATGATCTTGGAGTGATAGTAGGTGCGACCAGCCTTGGCGGTCTCGGCGATCGCGAAGGCCTCGACCGGCGTCACGGTGGTGGCCAGCACGTACGAGAAGGGCCCGAGATAGGCGATGTCGAGATGCTTGGCGCGCAGCGCCTCGATGACGCCGTTATAGTCGGTGGCGACGAAGCCCTGGACCTTCATCCCGGAATTCTTCTCGACCGCGTCGAGGATGTCCTTGCTCTGGGCCAGCATCGCCCGCGAGTCCTCGGAGGGGATCAGGCCGACCTTGAGGATCTGCTGAGCCTGGGCGTGAGCCGCGCCCCAGGTGCCGAGTGTCCCACCGGCCAGCAGCGAGCCGGCGGTCAAGAGCCCGAAATCGCGACGCGTCATCCTGGTCATTTTTGTTTCCTCCGTGGTTTTCTTTTCTTTGACTGACTAAGCGGCCATTTCGGCCAACAGCGCCTCCCGGCGTCCGATGAAGTTGCGCCCGCGGTCGCCTGCCAGAGCGTCGTCGACGAGGCGTGCCCAGTCGCGGGCGGCGATCCCGTGTGCGGTGGCGTCGGGCGAGATGCCGAGTTTCTTCAGGAAGGTTTCGAGGCGTGCGGCGCCCGCCGGCAGGTCGTTGCCGAAGATGCGCCGCAGCGAGGCATCGCAGGCGGCGTCACAGCCCGCGACGGCGCGCATCACCATGGGCAGGCTGAATGAGCAGGCGATGCCGTGCGGGACGCCGTGGTGCAGGGTGAGGTGATAGGACAGCGAATGGGCGAGCGCGGTGCGCGTGTTGGAGAAGGCGAGTCCGGCGAACAGGCTGGCGCGGGCCAGTCGCGTCCGCAGCGCCTCGTTGCGCAGATCGTCAGCCAGCAGCGGCAGGGCCTCGATCACCTCGCGCGCGGCGACTTCGGCCAGCGAACTCGACACCGGATTGGCATTGACGTTCCAGATGCTCTCCAGCGCGTGGCTGAGCGCATCGAGGCCCGTGCTGATCGTGATGGCGCGCGGCAGGCCGAGCGTCAGCAGCGGATCGACCAGCGCCACCTCGGGATAGAGGGTCTCGCGCGCCAGCGAGTACTTCTTCAGGGCGCCGGTATCCCAGACCGTGGCCCAGGAAGTGACCTCGCTGCCGGTGCCCGCCGTCGTCGGGATGGCGATGATCGGCGTGCGCCCCAGCGCCTCGCCGTCCTTGCCGCTCACAAGGTGCCGCCGCACCGTCTCGAAATCGCCCGACGCGGCCGCCAGGACCTTGGCGGCATCCATCACCGAGCCGCCGCCCAGCGCCACGATGGCTTCGACGGGCCTTGGGGCCGTCGCATAGGTGCGGCAGGACTCGGTCAGGCCCACGAAATCGGGGTTGGGGCCGATGTTGCTCACCGTTACCGTCGGCGCGCCGGTCTGGGCGACGACCCGACGGGCGAGGTCGGCAAAGACACCGCCGCCATTGGCATCGTCGTAGGTTACGAGACAGTAGGGCCTGCCCGCCAGCACCTTGCCCAGCGTCTCGAAGACGCCGGCGCCGAACTTCACGTCGACCGGATTCCGGTAGCGCCACATCCGCGCGTTACTCCCATGGCTCATTGGCTTGGACTTGTCGTCCTTTTGACAATCTTCCGGCCGGCTCCCACATTTAGCCAATTCAAACATTCTCGAAGTGGCATTGAGAAAATCAATATGAGGCACACGCAGCTTCGCTCCTTCCACGCGGTGGCGCAACGGCTGAGCTTCACCGCCGCCGCGCGCGAACTGGGCGTGAGCCAGCCCACCATCACCACCCAGGTGAAGTCGCTGGAGCAGGAATTCGGCGTCGAGCTGTTCGTGCGCCGCGGCCGGCGCATCGAACTCACCGAGACCGGCGGTGGCCTTCTCGACATCACGCGCCGGCTCTTTGCCGATGAGAAGGAAGCGGCCGACTATCTCAACGAGACGCGAGGCCTCAAGACCGGCCATCTGCGCGTCGGCGCGGTTGGCCCTTATCACGTCACGGACATGCTGGCGGCTTTCAACGCGCGCCATCCCGGCCTCTACGTTTCAGTGACGGTCGGTAACTCGCGCGACACGCTACGAGACCTTCTGGACTACCGGACAGACGTGGCGGTGCTGGCCCATGTCGATCCCGATCCGCGGCTGGTCGCCATTCCCTATCGCCGCCACCGGGTGATCGCCTTTTGTCCCATCGATCATCCTTTCGCGCAGCGCCGCAGCATCCGCGTGCGCGACATGGAGGGGCAGCGGCTGATCGTGCGCGAGGCGGGATCGACGACGCGCCGGGCCTTCGACCAGGCGATGCGTGAAGCCAACGTGCGGCCCCGGGTCGTAATGGAGATCGGCAGCCGCGAATCGATCCGCGAGGCAGTGGCCAAGGGGATCGGCATGGGCGTGGTGTCGGAGGCGGAGTTCATTCCCGATCCACGCATCCGGAAGCTGCCGATCGCGGATGCCGAGATCTATACCTACGCCCACGTCGTGCATCTGAAGGAACGTCAGAAGGCGCGCCTCGTGCACGCCTTCCTTCAGGTGCTCGCCGGCCTGCTGCCGGTCAGTTCGCCATCCAGCCGCCGTCGACCATCAAATTCTCGCCGGTGATGAAGGTCGCCTCGTCGGAGGCGAGGAAAAGGGCCGCATTGGCCACATCCTCGGAACGGCCGAGGCGCGGCAGCGGCGTGCGGGCGTGGCTGTAATCGATCCAACGCGGTTCGATCGCACGGCCGGTCTTGCCGGTCAGGATTTTTCCCGGCGCGACGGCGTTGCAGATGATGCTGTCGCGGCCGTAGTCGGAGGCGATCTGGCGCGTGATGTAGACCACCGCCGATTTCGAGACACCGTAGGAGAAGTCCTCGGGCGAGGAGATCATGCCGTGCTGGGAGGAGATGTTGACGATGCGCCCGCGCGCCTCGTTGCGGATTTCCTGCGTCAGCATTCGCCGCACGGCGGCCCGACACATCAGGAAGACGCCGGTGACGTTGACCTCCATCACCCGGTTCCATTCCTCGAGGCTCGTGTCGGTGAGCTTCTTCGCCGAACGGATGGCGGCGTCGTTGACCACGATGTCGAGCCGGCCGGTCGGCAGCGCCGCCCGGCGCACCGCCTCCTCGACGTCCGCCTCTTTCGAGACGTCGCCCTGGAAGAAGGGCACGTTCAGGATCCTGTGGGTCGGCTCGCCGCCTTCGACGACCTCCTCCGTGATGTCCATCAACAGGAGGGTCGCCCCTTCCGCCTGGAACTTCTTGGCGATGGCGCGGCCGATGCCCGAGGAGGCACCGGTGATGAGGGCAGTCTTGCCGGCAAGTCGGTTCATGGGCCCAACCGACGCAAGGATCGTGCCCTAACCGCGCCGCACGCTGGCGCCGCCATCGACCGGCAACGTCACGCCGGTGATGAAGCTCGCCTCGTCCGACGCAAGGAAGAGGGCGGCATTGGCGACGTCCCAGCCGGTGCCCATCTTCTTGCGCAGCGGCACCTTGGAATCGCGCTCGGCCTCGACCTCGGCGCGGCTCTTCTTGAACGTGCGCGCCCGCGTGTCGACGGCCATCGGCGTGTTCATCAAACCGGGCAGGATCACGTTGGCGCGAATGCCGTATTGCGCATTCTGGTAGGCCAACTGCTCGGTGAAGGACACCATCGCCGACTTGGTCGCCTTGTAGGCGACATAGGGATAGGTGGTGATCACTGCCATCGACGAGATGTTGATGATCACGCCGCTCTGCTGCTCGCGCATGATCGGCAGCACGTACTTGGCGGCGAAGATGCAGCTCTTGAGGTTGATCGCGATGCAGCGGTCGAAGGCTTCCTCGGTGATGTCGAGAAGCTCCGCATCGCCGCCCGACAGCGAGACGCCGACATTGTTGTGCAGGATGTCGATGCGACCCCAGCGGGCGTGCGCGTCGTCGACCATCGCCTTGAGGTCGGCGTTGCTGGTCACGTCCGCCTTGAAGGCCGCGGCGGTGCCCTGGTTGACTCCGATCATCTCGACGGTTTCCTTCGCCGAGTCGAGATTGTGATCGACGCAGAGGACCTTGGCGCCCTCGCGCGCAAAGGTGAGCGCGGTGGCGCGGCCATTGCCCATGCCTTCGCCGGGGCTCTGCCCGGCGCCGACGACGATGGCGACACGATCTTTCAGGCGCATGTCACTTCACTCCCGGGATGGGGTATTGCTTGAGCACTTCCTTGTATTGCGGCTCGTTGTCGATCTGCATGGTGGCGAGCACGCGGACGACGGCGCAGTAGAAGGCGATGGTGAGCACGAGATCGGTCATGTGCTCGTCGGACAGCTCCTTCTTGATCTCCGCAAAGGTCGTGTCGGACATGGCGAGGTCCTTCACCATCTCGCGCGCGCCCCGAAGGATCGCTTTGGCGAGCGGTTCGAGCTGGGAGGGCTTGCCCTCGGTTTCGGCCATCAAGCCGTTTATGTCCTCGTCGGTGACGCCGAATTCCTTGCCGATCTTCACGTGATGGGTGAACTCGTATTCCGACTTCTCCAGCCACCCAACCTGCAGGATGGCCAGCTCGCGCAGGCGCGGATCGAGCTTGCTCTTGAAGCGGATGTAGCCGCCCAACCCGCTGAAGGCCCGCGCCATGTCGGGCGAGTTGACCAGAAGCTTGTGCAGGTTGGTGTTGCGCTTGAGCATGTCGCGATACTCGGGCGCGACCTGGTCGGGCTCGAGATAGGGCAGGCGGGCCATCTTGGTTGTTTCTCCCTTATTGGTTGGTTGCTTCAGTGATCCTGTGAATCGCGCTCCGGCCCCTGCAGGGTCACGCCGCCATCGACGACGAGGACCTGGCCGGTGATGTAGCGGGCATGATTGCTCAGCAGGAAACGCACGGCGTGGCCGACGTCCCAGCCCGTGCCCTCGGTCTTGAGGACGGAGGCCCTGGCGCGCTGGGCGCGCGCGGCCTCGCTCATGCCGTTGCCGCGGGCATAGACCATCGGTGTGTAGACCGGGCCGGGGCAGATGCAGTTCACACGGATATTGTCGCGGCCGTGGTCGACCGCCATCGCCTGGCTGAGGCCGATCACGGCGGCCTTCGAGGTCGTGTAGGTCGTGAGGCCGCGCGGGCGCAGCGCGGAGATCGACGAGATGTTCACGATCGAGCCGCCCTTGGCCGTCTTGATCATCGCCGGGATCGCATGCTTGGAGAGCAGGAACATCGTCTCGACGTTCACCTGCATCACGCGGCGATAGTCCTCGGGCTTTTCCTCGACGACCGAGCCGCGGCTGCCGATGCCGATATTGTTGTCGAGGAAATCGAGCCGGCCCCAGCGGTCGACTGCCGCGTCGACCAGCCGCTTGCACTCCGCTTCCTGCGTCATGTCCCCGGCATGGGCCGCGGCATGAAGGCCGCCCTCGGCCTTGATCATCTCGACCGTGCGCTCCGCGAGCTTCAGGTCGCGGTCGGCCACCAGCACATGGGTGCCGGCACGCGCCAGCAGGATCGCCGCGGCGCGACCATTGCCGATGCCGTCGCCCGCCGCCCCGCCACCGGAAATGATCGCCACCTTGCCGGCCAAGCCGGCATCGTCCTCTGGACCTTTCATGAATCCCTCCTAGGGCAGGCCGGCGCCCGGCACGTCGACGCGCATCGTCTCGATGCGGCCGTCCTTCTTGTCGGCGATCGCCGGTCCGCTGCCGCTGTTCGTGATGACAAAAAGCGTGCGGCGATCCTTCCCGCCAAGCATGCAGGCATAGGCCGCGCGCTCCCCGAGATCGAGATCGTGAGTGACCTTGCCGCCTTCGAGCACGCGGATCATGTGATGGGTGAAAGCGCCAGTGACCCAGATGCCGCCCTCGGCATCGAGGCAGATCCCGTCGGGATTGCAGGTCGGCGTCTCCGCCCAGACGCGCCGGTTCGACAGGGTGCCGTTTTCGGCGAGGTCGAAGGCCGTGAGACGCTTGGCGAAGGTTTCAGCGACGATCATCGTCTTCCCGTCGGGCGTGATCACGCTGCCATTGGGGAACATAAGCTCGTACGCCGCCGCATGAACGGAACCGTCGGGATCGACGCGGGCCAGTACGGCCGGGCGGGGAGCTTCGCCGGCATGCCGATCGAAGCCGAAGTTGCCGACGTAGGCGCGGCCCTTTGCATCGACGATCATGTCGTTGCACAGGCCGGTCGCGATGCCGCCCAGCTCCGCCTCGACGGTGAGTTTGCCGCCGGTGAAGCGCATCAGCCGGCGGTCGGTCATGCTGACGATCAGCATCGTGCCGTCGGGGCGCCAGCCCAGCCCGGAGGGTTGTCCGGGCACCTCGACGACCGTCTCGGTCCTCCCGCTTTCATCGACGGTCCGAACCTGATGGACATAGAAGTCGGAGAAATAGAGCCGGTCGTCCCGCCAGCGCGGGCCTTCACCGAAGGAGAGTCCGTCGAGCAGCGGTTCGAGCTTCATGATGCGTCCTGCTGCGCGCGCGTGTCGCCAGTCGCGCGTCTTTGCTGGTTCCAGAGATGACCGCGCCCCTGGAGTGGCGCGCCCCCAGCCAAGCGTCGGGTCATCGGTCCCACTCGATCTTGAAGGAATTGCCCTCGGGTTTGACGTAGCCGGCATTGGCGCCGGGAAAATGGGCGGGGCAGAGCAGCGCGTTGCTCTCCACGCAGTCTTCCAGAAGCTTGCGACGCGAGACGGCCGACATCGCCTGGTCCCAGCAGAACTGGCTCGACCAGTCGGGATGATAGACCTGGATCGGGTGATGCATGATGTCGCCCGAGAAACAGGCCTGTTTTCCCTGGTCCTTCAGATTGATCGCGATCGAGCCCGGCGTGTGCCCGGGATAGTCCTTGATGGTGAGCAGCGAGTCGGGCTGGTGGTCGCTCTCGATCATCACGGCCTTACCGGCCTCGACGATCGGCAGCACCGAATCGTCGAACGAGCCGTCGTTCACCTTGCCTTCACCTTGCGCTTTGCGTTCACTTTCCCAGTGCGCGTATTCGCGCTTGGCGAACAGATACTTCGCATTGGGGAAGGTCGGCACCCAGCGCCCGTTCTCGAGCTTCGTATTCCAGCCGACATGATCGACATGCAGGTGGGTGCACATCACGAAGTCGACCGATTCCGGAGGGCAGCCGCAGGACTTGAGCCGGTCGAGGAACGGCGTGTCGAGGCCATTCCAGCCGGGATTGTGGCGCTGCTTGTGATTGCCGAGGCAGGTGTCGATCAGGATCGTGTGCTTCGGTGTCTTGACGACCCAGGTATGGACCGAGCCGATCAGCCGGTCGCTGCCTTCCTGCACGTGCTCGGGCACCATCCAGCCCTTCTGGGCATCGAAGGCTTCCTGGTCGAACCTGGGAAACATGCGGCCGGGCTTGAAACCCGGACCGCAGATCTCCTCGACCTTCTCGATGGTGGCTCCGCCCAGCTTTCGCACGGTCATGGCGTGGCTTCCTCCGGAACGCGGCAGCTGGAAGGGAAAGATCAGAACGTGACGACGCTGCGGATCGACTCGCCCTTGTGCATCAGATCGAACGCGTCGTTGATCTTCTCGACCGGCATCGTGTGGGTGATCAGCGAATCGATGTCGATCTTCCCGTCCATGTACCAGTCGACGATCTTGGGCACGTCGCGCCGGCCCTTGGCGCCGCCGAAGGCGGTGCCCATCCAGGTGCGGCCGGTGACCAGCTGGAACGGACGCGTGGCGATCTCCTGGCCCGCACCGGCGACGCCGATGATGACCGACTTGCCCCAGCCGCGATGGCAGCATTCCAGCGCCTGGCGCATCAGCTTGGTGCTGCCCACGCATTCGAAGCTGTAATCCGCGCCGCCGTCCGTCAGCTCGAGGAGATGGGCGACCAGGTCCTTGTCGCCCAGATCCTTCGGATTGACGAAGTGGGTCATGCCAAACTGACGGCCCAGCGCCTCGCGGGCCGGGTTGAGATCGACGCCGACGATCATGTTGGCGCCCACCATGCGCGCGCCCTGCAGCACGTTGAGGCCGATGCCGCCCAGGCCGAACACCACGACGTTGGCGCCGGCCTCGACCTTGGCGGTGTTGATGACGGCGCCGATGCCGGTCGTGACGCCACAGCCGATGTAGCAGACCTTGTCGAACGGCGCGTCAGGGCGAATTTTCGCCAGCGCGATCTCCGGCAGCACCGTGTAGTTCGAGAAGGTCGAGCAGCCCATATAGTGATGGATCTTCTTGCCCTTGATCGAAAAGCGCGAGGTGCCGTCGGGCATCACGCCCTGGCCCTGGGTGGCGCGGATCGAGGTGCAGAGGTTGGTCTTGCCCGAGACGCAGGATTTGCACTGGCGGCATTCCGGTGTGTAGAGCGGGATCACGTGATCGCCCTTCTTCAGCGACACGATTCCGGGTCCGACATCGACCACGACGCCCGCACCCTCATGGCCGAATATCACCGGGAACAGGCCCTCGGGATCGCCGCCGGACCGGGTGAACTCGTCGGTGTGACAGACGCCCGACGCCTTGATCTCGACCAGGACCTCGCCGAACTTCGGCCCTTCGAGATCGACGGTCTCGATCTCGAGATTCTTGCCGGCCTCGAAACAGACGGCTGCCTTTGTCTTCACGCGGATACCCCCTCGAAACTCTGGAGCCGAAACCTAGAGCAGGGGGGCGCCCACCGTCTACGCTGCGACGCGGCCGGCCAGCGCGCGTGCCATTTCAGACTTCGCCTCGCGATACTGGGCAATCAGGCGCCGGACGAGATCGGCGGCAGCCGGCACGTCGTCGATGTTCCCGACGCCGTGGCCCGCCGTATAAATGTCCTTCCAGCGCTTCTTGTTCTCTTGCGCGCCGACGATCTTGCCGGGCAGGGTCGTGCGCAGCACGTCGAGGTCGATGCCGGCGGCCAGCAGGCTGGGCGTCAGCCAATTTGCAGGCGCGCCGTCGACCGAGGCGGTGAGGAACACGTCCGTGGCGCGTGTGGCGAGGATCATGTCCTTGTGGGCCTGCGCCGCCATCGCCTCCCGGGTCGCGATGAAACGCGTGCCGATATAGGCGAGGTCGGCGCCCATCGCCTCGGCCGCCAGCACGTCGCGGCCCGTCGTCTGGCCGCCGGCCAGCACCACAGCGAAGCTGTCGCCCAGCTGCCGCACCTCGTTCATCAGCGCGAAAGGGTTGATGGTGCCGGTATGGCCGCCGGCGCCGCCCGCCACGGCGATCACGCCATCGACGCCCGCCTCAAGCGCCTTCTCGGCATGGCGCCGGTTGGCGATGTCGTGAAGGGCGACGGCGCCCCAGCCATGGATGCGCTTGATGGCATCGCCCGGCGCGCCCTTCGAGGTGAGCACGACCGGCACCTTGTACTTCTCGACCAGTTCGAGGTCGCCCTGATAGCGCGGGTTCGAGGCATGGACGACGAGATTCACCGCCCAGGGCGCCGGCTTCTTGCCGGCGTCTTCCAGCCGCTTCATGCCTTCGACCATCTCGTCGAGCCAGCCCTGGAACTCCTCGCGGCTGCGCGTGCCATGGGCGGGGAAGCTGCCCATCAGACCCTCGCCGCAGCACGCCAGCGTCAGCGCGGGATTCGAAACCAGGAACATCGGGGCGGCAATAGCGGGGATCGCCAGACGCTCCATCAACTTGTGCACTTCGGCGCGCGGCATGGCTCAAACCTCTCCGATGGTGGGCGTGGTCGAGGTCACGCCGCTGTCGTTCAATTGCTTCAGGCGGGCATCGTCGTAGCCCAGGAGTTCGCGCAGCACCTCCTCGGTGTGCTGGCCGAGATTTGGCGCCGGCCGCTCGATAGCGAGGCCTTCACCGTCGAGACGGTAGGGGAGTCCCTTCACGAGGCCGCCCTGCTCATCGCGCACCAGCGTGACGCCCTGCAGTGCGGTGTCGCGCAGCAGGTCGTTGCCGTCGAGGCAGGGCGCTGCGGCAATGCCCTTGGCCAGCAGTGCCTTCAGGGCAACGTCACGATCCTTGCCGGCGCAGAAGGTCCCGATTGATGGATCGGGTGCGTCGAGGGTCACGGCCAGCCATTTGCCGTCGCCGCATTGATAGGAGTCCTGCTGTGCCACGCCCGCTTCGGCATTGCCGCGTGGCGCCAGCCGATGGTTCGGATCGGCCGAGGCGGCGAGGATCTCCTCGCCCAGGGTGAACGAGGCGACCTCACGCTGGGAAAAATCCAGGAAGGCGCCCTGGCCGGTTCGCCGCGCTTCGGTGACGGCGGCGATGACGATGCCGGTGGCGAACAGCGAGACGATCTGGTCGGGATAGTTCACGTCCATGCCGGAGATGCGCGGCTCCTCGTCCTCGTATCCGGTCAGCGAGGCGATGCCCGACGTGGCGTCGAGCGTGCTGCCGAACGACACGTTCATGCGCTCGGGGCCGGTATCGCCCTGGCTGGAGATGGCGGCGAACACCAGACGCGGATTGAGGGCGCTCAGCTCCTTGTAGCCCAGGCCGGCGCGGTCGAGCACGCCGCGGCGGAAGTTCTCGACCACGACGTCGCAGTGCGCGGCGAGTTCGCGGATGACGTGCTGGCCTTCGGAATCCTTCAGGTTCAACGCCAGCCCGCGCTTGTTGCGGTTGGTGAAGCGGAACTGCGGCGAGCGGTTCCACCAGCCCTCGTCGCTATCGATTTTGCCGACGACCCGGAACGGATCGAGATAGGCGCCGGACTCGATCTTGATCACGTCGGCGCCGAGATCGGCCAGCATGGCCGATGTGTTCGCTCCGGCCGTCAGCAGGCCGAAATCGAGGACGCGGATGCCGGCGAGGGGACGCTCGCTCATGGCACGAGCTCCGGCGCGGGCCGCGGCGCGAAGGAGCGGCCGTTCCATTGCACGGGAAGTTGCGGCAGGCGCAGCCGGCCTTCCGTCGGATGCGCGATGCCTGCGAGGAAGTCGCGCGCCACGTATTGCTCCGTCTGCAGCAGCTCGGCCGGCGAGAAGATCGGACCGAACGGCACGCCCTTCCCTTGTGCGACCTTCTGGATTTCTTCGCGCGTCTTGTCGGCGAACCACGGCGCGAGCGCGGCATAGAGTTCGGCGATGTTCTGGCGTCGCCCGACACGCGTCGCGAACTTCGGATGGTCGAGGCGTGGATCGCCGACAAGGGCCCGTGTCGCAGGCCACTGGGTGACCGTGTAGACGACCGCGACATGTCCGTCGCGGCAGGGCAGGACCTGGAACTCCGAGTTCCGGCCTTCGCGGCCGGGTGAGGTGCCTGACGCGGCGGCGCCGGATGCGGCCTTCCAGTTCACCCATTGCATGACTTCCGCGAGCGACACGCGCACCGAGGGCGCCCGGCGCCCGGTATCGCGCGCCGCCAGCGCCGCCATGAGTCCGGTGAAGGCCGTGAGGCCGGCGGCATAGGAGGCCTGATGGCCCCCGAGCTTCAGCGGCTTGCGCTCCGGTTCACCGATCATGTGCATCAACCCACCCAAGGCCTGGATCGCGAGTTCGCTGACCGGTCGCTGGGCGGCATCCATCTCGATGGGGAAGGCGGCGATCTCGACCGGTGTCGCCTTGCCTGCTCGCAGCAATGCCGCGACCGAAACCGGCTCCTCGAACAGAACGACATCGGCCTTGTCGACCAGACCGGCGAGCGCGGTGCGGCCCGACTCACTCGAGAGGTCGAGCGCCAGGGAGCGCTTCGACGTGTTGAGGAACTGAAACAGCGCGCTTCCGCCCTGCGGCAGCATTGGCGGCGCACGACGCACCGGATCGCCCTCAGGCGGCTCGATCTTCAGCACGTCGGCGCCGAGATCGGCCGCGATCTTCGCGGCAAGCGACGTCGCAAGACGCAGGCAGAGCGGCACTTTTGCGTCGTTGACCTCGACGATCGTGAAGCGCGCGAGAGGTAGGGGGGGTGCCTCGGACATTGCGCGATGATCTGCGCAAGCCGGTGCTGCGGTCAACGTCGCGTGCATGCTACCGTCGCGGGTGACGGAGGACTTCAATGGCACAGACCGGTAATCACAAGGGACTTACGTTCGGCATCTTCCTGGCGCCGTTCCATCGCGTTGGCGAGAATCCCACTCTCGCGATGGCGCGCGACATGGAGCTGATCGAGTGGATCGACGAGCTGGGTTACGACGAGGCCTGGATCGGCGAGCATCATTCCGCCGGCTGGGAGACCATCGCGTCGCCGGAAGTGTTCATCGGCGCCGCCATCGAGCGCACGCGCTACATCCGCCTCGGCTCGGGCGTCACCAGCCTGCCCTATCACCACCCCCTGATGGTCGCGAACCGCTTCGTTCAGCTCGACCACATGTCGCGCGGCCGCACGATGCTGGGCTGCGGTCCCGGCGCGCTGCCGTCGGACGCCTACATGATGGGCATCGATCCCTCGACCCAGCGGCCGCGCATGGAGGAGGCGCTCGAAGCGATCATGCGCCTGCTCGAATGCAAGGAGCCGGTCACGATGAAGACCGACTGGTTCGAGCTCAAGGAGGCGCGGCTGCATCTCGCGCCCTACAGCTATCCGCACTTCCCCATCGCCTGCGCCAGCACCATCACGCCCTCGGGCATGATCGCCGCCGGCAAGCACGGGCTGGGGGTGCTGTCGATCGGCGCCGGCATCCCCGGCGGGCCGGAGATGCTCGGCAAGCAGTGGGGCATCTACGAGGAGACCGCCGCCAAGCACGGCAAGACCGCCGACCGTTCCAAGTGGCGCGTGGTGGTGAACTGTCATGTCACGGAGGACGACGAGCAGGCGCTGCGCGAGGTCCATGCCGGCGAGCGCCGCGAGACGGTGACCTATTTCGAGGACACGCTGGGCCGCCCGCCCGGCCGCGCCGACGATCCGCTGCGCGACGGGGTGAAGATGGGCACGACCCTCGTCGGCAGCCCCGACACGGTGGCCAAGGGCATCGAACGGCTCCTGGGCTTTTCCAACGGCGGCTTCGGCGGCGTCCTGTTCCGCGCCCACGAATGGGCGACGCGCGAGCAGACGATGCGCTCCTACGAGCTGTTCGCGCGCTACGTGATGCCGCGCTTCCAGGGCTCGCTCGACACGATCGTCAACTCGAACCAGTGGGCCAAGGACAACCGCAAGGGCATCTTCGGACCGAACGTCGCCGCGGTCAAAAAGGCCTTCACGGACGCCGGTCGCGAAGCCCCCGAAGAATTCCGCGCCCGCACACCCGGCGCGCGCGACGTGGCGGGCGACTGACTCTTGGCGGGTGATCCATGGCTGGTGCGCTGGCTGCCGCTCATTGCCCAGAAAGTACGGGGGCGGCCGGTGCTGGAGCTGGGCTGCGGTGGTGGACGCGACACCGCCACTCTCATCGAGGCTGGCCATCACGTTATCGGCGTGGAGTTATCACGAGAGGCCGCCGACCGTGCCCGTGGGCGCGTCCCGTCGGCCGATATCCATTGCCAGGACATCCGTGACCCGTTTCCGGTCGTGAGTCCTGTCGGCGTGGTCGTCGCCAGCCTGTCGCTGCATTATTTCGACTGGTCGGAAACTCGCGCCCTAGCCGATCGCGTGCATACCGCACTACGGCCTGACGGCCTGCTGCTGTGCCGGCTCAATTCGACCAACGATCACCATTTCGGTGCCAGCGGCCACCCGCAAATCGAAAAGGATTTCTATCTCGTCGACGGCGCGCCCAAGCGCTTCTTCGATCAGGAAGCCGTCGATCGTCTGTTTGCGCATGGCTGGCGGGTGCTCGCCATCGAGGAGAAGGTGATCGACCGGTATGATCACCCCAAGACCGTCTGGGAAGTCGTCCTTGAGCGGACCGACTAGAACGTCTTCTTCGTGCCCGGCTCGGCGTCAATCACCTCGATCGGCGATTGGCCCATCGCCGCCTTGAATTCGGCGGGCGTGCCCCGGAGGAACGGGTTGCTGGCATAGTGCATCGGCCAGGCCATCTTGGGCTTGATCAGCTCCTTGGTGGCATAGGCGGCGGCCTTGGGATCCATCACGTAGTGGCCGCCGATCGGGATCAGCACCAGGTCGGGCTTGTAGTATTCGCCGATCAGCTTCATGTCGCCGAACAGGCCGGTGTCGCCCATGTGGTAGATCTTGAAGCCGTTCTCGAGCTCGATGATGAAACCGCAGGGCTCTCCGGCGGCGAAACTCGTGTCCTTGCCGGTTGCCGGGTCCTTCAGGATCATCTCCGAGGAATGATCGGCATGGACCATGGTGATCTTCACGCCGGGAAAGGGCTCGATGGTGCCGCCCTTGCTCATGCGCGGCACGAGGTTCGCCGGCATCAGGCCCAGCGTCGCCAGGGTCTGGTTGAGGCCGGCCGGCGCCCAGATCGGCGCATTGTTCTTCTTCGAGATTTCAAGGGCGTCGCCGAGATGGTCGCCGTGGCCGTGCGTGACCAGGATCAGGTCGACCTTGCCGATCTTGTCGAGATCCTTCAGCTCCGGCGGGATCCGGGTGGCGCCCATGATCCAGGGGTCGATCATGATGACCTTGCCGCTCTGGGTCGTGAGCTTGAAGGCGGCCTGGCTGTACCAGAGAAGCTCGGCCTTGCCCTGGGCCTGTGCGGCGCCCGCAACGGCAAAGACCGCCGCCAGGGTTGCGAAAAGAAGACGGCAGATCATGTGACGTTTGCTCCCCGGTCGTTTCGCAGAGCCTAGCATCGTTCTTCGCTGCGAAAGTGCGCACTTTCCTGTGAGGCTCCGATCCCCCACCATGTGCGCTGCACAATTGACCAGGGGGATGGCTCGCCGATGAGCATCAAGGGCAAGGCCTATATTGCCGGAATTTACGAGCATCCGACGCGGCTCGCGAAGGATATCTCGCTCGCGCAGATCCACGCGCAGTGTGCCAAGGGCGCGCTGGAGGATGCGGGTCTCACCAAGGACGATGTCGACGGCTATTTCTGCGCCGGCGACGCACCGGGCCTCGGCCCGATGTCCATGGTCGAGTACATGGGGCTCAAGGTCCGTCACGTCGATTCGACCGACACCGGCGGCTCGTCCTACGTGCTGCATGTCGGTCACGCCGCCGAGGCGATCGCTTCGGGCAAGTGCAAGGTGGCGCTGATCACCCTGGCCGGCCGGCCCCGTGCCGAAGGCATGGCGACCGGCACCGTGCCGCGCAGCCGCGGCGGCACGCCGACGCCCGACGATCCGTTCGAGTTCCCCTACGGACCGACCGTCGTGAACATGTACGCCAACTGCGCCATGCGTCACATGTACGAGTTCGGCACGACCTCCGAGCAGCTCGCCTGGATCAAGGTCGCGGCCTCGCATCATGCGCAATACAATCCGCATGCGCTGCTGAAGGACGTGGTCACGGTCGAGGAGGTCGTGAACTCGCCGATGATCTCCGATCCGCTGCATCGCCTCGACTGCTGCGTCATCACCGACGGCGGCGGCGCCATCGTCGTCGTGGCGCCGGAGATCGCGGCCAAGCTCAAGCGGCCGAAGGTCAAGCTGCTGGGATCGTCGGAGTTCATCAAGACGCAGATGGGCGGCAAGGTCGATCTCACCTACTCGGGCGCGCGCTTCACCGGCGCGGCGGCCTTCGCCGAAGCCGGCGTCAAGCCTTCCGACATGAAGTACGCCTCGATCTACGACAGCTTCACCATCACGGTGCTGATGCAGCTCGAGGATCTCGGCTTCTGCGAGAAGGGCAAGGGAGGCGCCTTCGTGGCCGACGGCAACCTGATCTCGGGCGTCGGCAAGCTGCCGTTCAACACCGATGGCGGCGGCCTGTGCAACAACCATCCCGCCAACCGCGGCGGCCTCACCAAGGTGCTGGAGGCCGTGCGTCAGTTGCGCGGCGAGGCGCATCCGAAGGTGCAGGTGAAGAACTGCGATCTGGCGATCGCGCACGGCACGGGCGGCTCGCTCGGCCTGCGCCACGGCAGCGCGACCGTCATTCTGGAGAGAGAGTAGACCATGGCCGAGACCAAGGAACGCAAGCTGCCGCCGCCTGCCACCAGCGAAGAGACGCAGGCCTACTGGGACGCCGCCGGCAAAGGCAAGCTGCTGGTGCGCAAGTGCACGAGCTGCGGTCAGGCGCACCACTATCCGCGCACGATCTGCCCGTTCTGCTTCAGCGACAAGACCGAGTGGGTCGAGGCGTCGGGCAAGGGCACGATCTATTCCTACAGCGTGATGCGCCGCGCGCCGGTGCCCTACGCGATCGGCTACGTCACCCTGGCCGAAGGTCCGCGCATGCTGACCAACATCGTCGACTGCGACTTCGACAAGCTGAAGTGCGAACAGGCGGTGACCGTGGTCTTCAAGCCGACCGACGGCGGCCCGCCGCTGCCGATGTTCACGCCAGCCTGACGCCGTTCAACGGGAGGCTCTAGCGAGCCTCCCGCATCTTCGCGAGCGCGGCCGCCAGGCGCTTGGCCGCGATCTCGGTGCCGAGCTCGGTCCAATGGCCGTCCGAGACCCGGTAGGTGTTCGCCACACCCCTGAAATCGTCTTCCAGGTCGACGACCTTTATGCCCTGCGCTTCCAGCTCCGCACGCAACTTGCGATGCATGAGCTCGCGCTGCCTGGGAAAACTCATGTATCGCGGCCAGGGACTCCAGAATTCGGCATAACTCGGATCGACCACCCCTACGGGGGCCAGGGCGACAACGAATTCGATGCCGCGTTCGCGGGCGAGGTCGCGGGCACCCAGGAGCCAGGTCACGGTCGCGGCGAGCGCATTCTTGTCCAGGGACTGTTCGAGCTCCGCCGGTGTCAGCGGCACCGTCCAGTTGGCGGTCTCCCAGTCGACCATGCTGGCGAGCCACCAGGCCTGGATATACTCCTCGTCGCGGTCGCGCGGTTCGAGCCGGTCCCAGAACTTGTCGCCGCCGCGCGACAGGATCTCCCGAATGACCTTCTCATCCTTGTCGGGGTAGTAGTAGGTCTTGACCAGCCGGACCATCGCATCGAGGCGTTCGGCACGCGGCAGCTTGATGATCTTCTGCGCCTCGTCCGGCGGCGCCTTGTTGCCGCGACCAAACTCCGACAGACCAAGCCTGTTCACGAGCAACCAGGTGAGACGGGGAGCGACGGCGCCGAGCCATGAAGGTTGCGGCCGTTCGGCGATCGGCGGCGGGATGCGCCACGGCGAAAGCGCATCGGACACGAAGTCGTTGCCCGAGAAGAACATGAGGACCAGCGCATCGGGCTGCAGCGACAAAGCGATGTTGCGGATGCGGTAGTAATACTGGGGCGGCCCCGTCGCGGAGATGCCCAGCGTGGCCACCTCCCAGTTGTCGTGGCCTTGCGATCGCCACAGCTTCTCGAGCTTCATGCCGACCGATTCCTCGACGAAGGCGCCTTCGAGGAAACTGTCGCCGACCAGGACGGTGCGGAAGGTGCCGGCTGGCTTCTGCAGCGGATGCTCGCGATCGCGCATGCCCCAGCTGTTGTACATCGGGACCGGCTGCGAGCCGGTGAGCGTGCTCGCGACGGACGCGTTGGAAACCTCGATCGGCCGCAACTCACGCGCCGGCCAGGCCGGCACGACGAATGAACTCAGCAGTTCGAGGCCGGCCAAAGTGACCGCCACGAGCAGGGCCGCGAAGATGCCCGAAAACAAGAGACGCTTATGCTTCATCGGGCCTGCTCATAGCCGATCAGCGGCGTCTCTCCAACGGGCGGTAATCTTTCCCGGCGGCGCCCGTCAGCCGTTGAGGGCCGCCCACACCCGTTCCGGCGTCGCCGGCATGTTGATGTGCTTGCCGCCCAGCGCGTCGGAAATGGCGTTCATCACCGAGGGCAGGGAACCCGCGCAGCCGGCCTCGCCGCAGCCCTTGGCGCCCAGCACGTTGGTCTTCGCCGGCACCGAGTGGTAGTCGATCTTGAAGGACGGGGCGTCGCCCGCCCGCGGGATCGCATAGTCGGTGAAGCTGCCGGTGAGCGGCTGGCCTTCCTCGCTGTAGACGACATGCTCGAAGATTGCCTGGCTGATACCCTGGACCACGCCGCCATGGCTCTGGCCCTCGACCAGCAGCGGATTGATCACCGTGCCGAAGTCGCCGACCATCGTGTACTTCACGACCTCGACATGGCCGGTGTCGGGATCGATCTCGACCTCCGCCACATGGGCGCCGTTGGGATAGGCCGAGGGCGCCGCCTCGTGGACATGGCTGACGTCGAGCGTGGTGGGCACGCCGTCGGGCAGGCTCATGCCGCTGCGCAGTTTGCTGGCCAGTTCGAGGATGCCGATGCCGCGGTCGGTGCCGACGATCTCGAAACGGCCGAGCTTGAACTCGATGTCGGCGGCGGAGGCTTCGAGCGCGACGCCCGCGATCTCCTTGCCCTTCTCGATCACCTTGTCGGAGGCCTCCATGATGGCCGCGCCCGACGCCATGATCGACTTGGAGCCGCCGGTGCCGCCGCCGGCGATCAGCAGGTCGCTGTCGCCCTGCTTCAGCTTGATCCGGTGGAACGGGATGCCGAGCTTGGTGGTGAGCACCTGGGCGAACGCCGACCAGTGGCCCTGACCGTAGTCCAGCGTGCCGGTGATGATGGTGACGTCGCCATTCTCCTCGAAGCGCAGGCCGCCCATCTCGTTCATGGGCGGTGCCGTCACTTCGAGATAATCGCCGATGCCCAGCCCACGCAGCTTGCCGCGGCTGGCGCTCTCCTGCTTGCGGGCGGCGAAGCCCGACACGTCGGCCAGCTCCAGCGCCTTGTCGAGCAGCACGGTGAACTCGCCGCTGTCGTAGGTCGTGCCCGACGCGGTCTTGTAGGGCATTTCCTCGGGCTTGATGTGATTACGCCGGCGCATCTCCACTTGGTCGATGCCCATCTCGCGGGCCGCGGTGGTGATCAGGCGTTCCATGAAATAGTTGGCCTCGGGCCGGCCGGCGCCGCGATAGGCGCCGATCGGCGAGGTGTGGGTGAAGGCCACCTTGGTCTGCACCTCGATCAGCGGCGTGCGGTACACGGCGGCGAGATTGCGCGAGACGCCGAGCGCGCCCATGGCCGCGCCGACATTCGACAGATAGGCGCCGAGGTTGGCGTAACCCTTGAGGCGCACCGCGAGAAAGGTGCCGTCCTTGTCGAGGGCCAGTTCGGCATCGAAATCGTGGTCGCGGCCGTGCTGGTCGCTGAGGAAGCTGCCCGAGCGGTCGTCGGTCCACTTCACCGGACGGCCGAGGAGCTTCGAGGCGTGGAAGAGGCCGGCATATTCGGGATAGGGCGAGCCCTTCATGCCGAACGAGCCGCCGACGTTGCCGGTGACGACGCGCATCTGGGCGGGCTTGATGCCCAGCAGCGCGGCCATCTGGTTTTTCAGGCCGAACACGCCCTGGCAGCCGGCATAGAGCGTCGAGCGGTCGGTCTCCTTGTCGTAGTGGCCGATCGCCGTGCGCGGCTCCATCGCGCAGACGACGATGCGGTTGCTGACGATGTGGAGCTTCGTCACGTGCGCGGCGTTCGCGAAGGCCTCGGCAACCTTCGCACTGTCGCCGAACTGGAAGTCGGCGCAGACATTGTCCGGCACGTCGTCGAACACGGTCGGCGCGCCGGGCTGGGCAGCGGCGCGTGCTTCGGTGACGGCGGGCAGCGCCTCGATGTCGACCATGACCGCTTCCGCGGCGTCGCGCGCCTGGGCCTGGGTCTCGGCGACGACGAAGGCCACCGGATCGCCCACGAAGCGCACCTTGTCGGTGGCCAGCGAATAGCGGGTCGGCGTCTTCATCTGCGAGCCGTCGCGGTTGGGCACCATCATCACCGTCTTCAGCGCGCCGTAGCCGGCGGCGTTGAGATCCGCCCCGGTCCAGATGCCCAGGACGCCCGGCATGCCGCGCGCTTCCTCGGCGTCGATGCCCTTCAGGATACCGTGTGCCACCTGGCTGCGGACCATCACCGCATAGGCCTGGCCGGGGAGGTTGATGTCGTCGGTGTAGCGGCCCTGGCCCTTCAGCAGGGTGGGGTCCTCCTGGCGCGGCACCGGCTGGCCGACGCCGAATTTCATCAAATCGAGATTGTCCGCATCGAGGGGCGCGTTCATGGGGATTCCGCTTCGAAAAGTGGGGGATTTGAACGGCATCATAGCGCAGGGAGGCATGGGCTGTGCTAGTGATTCGGACATGTCGAACCTCGATCCCGTCACCTTGACAGTCATCCAGAACGGCCTGGTCCAGGTCTGCAACGAGATGGACCTGGCTTTCGTGCGTGCGGCCTTCTCCCCGGTGATCTCCGAAGGCATGGACCGCTCCGACGGGATCTACGACACCGTCGACGGCTCGCTGATCGCCCAGGGGGAGCTCGGCCTGCCCGTATTCGTCGGGACCATGCAGTTTTCCACCCGCGCCGTGATCGAGCGAGTGAAGACGCACTATGCCGGCAAGGTCGATCCGGGCGACGTGTTCATCGTCAACGATCCCTATCTTGGCGGCACCCATTTGATGGACGTGCGGTTCGTGAAGCCGTTCTTCTACAAGGGCGAGCTGTTCGCCTGGCTGGCCAACACCGGCCACTGGCCGGATGTCGGCGGCATGGTGCCCGGCGGCTTCTCCGCCAGCGCGACCGAGGTGGAGCAGGAGGGGCTGCGTCTGCCGCCCGTGAAATTCTTCAAGAAGGGCGAGATGGACCAGGAGATCCTGTCCATCATCATGTCCAACATCCGCATCGCCGATCAGCGCATCGGCGACATCAAGGCCCAGGCCGCCGCGCTCGCCACGGGCGAGGTGCGGCTCACCGAGCTGATCGACCGCTACGGCGCCGACGTGGTGCGGGCGGCGATCACGGAGATGCGCCACCGGGCCGAACGGCAGATGCGCGCCAAGATCGCCGACATTCCCGACGGCGTCTATGAAGGCACCTCGCAGGTCGACAGTGACGGCGTCGTCGACGAGCCGCTGACCATCCGCATGAAAATCACGAAGAAGGGTAACGAGCTCACCTTCGACATGACCGGGTCGAGCCCGCCCTGCCGCGGCCCGATGAACAGCGTGATCGCCACGACCAAGTCCGCGATCTATCTCGCGGTGAAGCACGTCTTTCCCGACGTGCCGATCAACGCCGGTACCTTCGAGCCGCTGCGGATCATCGAGCCCGAGGGCACATTCCTGTATGCGAAGTATCCCCGGCCGGTATCGGGCTGCGCGGCCGAGGTGAGCCAGCGCATCGCCGAGGCGGTGTTCGCGGCGCTGACCAAAGCCATTCCCGATCTGCTGTTCGCGGCGCCCGCCGGAACCTCCGGCAACCTCGGCATCGGCGGCTACGATCCCGAGCGCCAGCGCAACTACATCATGTATCTGTTCACCGGTGGCGGCTATGGCGGTTTCCAGGGCGGCGATGGCTTGAGCAACGGCTGTTCGACCATCGGCATTTCCAAGATGCCCCCGGTCGAGGTGCTGGAGCAGTTCTATCCCGTGCTGTTCGAGGAATTCTCCCTGCGCGAAGGCTCGGGCGGCGCCGGCGAGTTCCGCGGCGGCTTCGGCATCAACTACGCCATCAAGCTGCGGCGTGGCGAGGCCCGCGTCTCGATGGTGATGGATCATGGCCGCACCGGCCCGCAGGGTGTGCTGGGCGGCAGCGCCGGCGGTACTAACACGGTGCAGGTCGACCAGGGCGGCAAGGCCTATCACCCGCCGCATATTTCCAAGGATCAGGACATCGAGATCGGTGTCGGCGACGTGGTGCGCGTGTCGACGCCGGGCGGCGGTGGCTTCGGCGACCCTGCCCGGCGTAGCGCCGCGGCGGTCGCCCGCGACGTGGTGCGCGGCTACTACACGGCGGCGGAAGCCCGCGAGAAATTCGGCCCGGCACAGGCTGCCGAATGACGCGCTACAGACGGTCTTTCCTTGCGCTGCCGGTGGTCCTGCTGGCGGCCGACGCGGCGGCCCAATCAATCTCGTGGTTTCCGGTCGAGGGCGCGGACAAGTCGTTCTTCGTCGAGATGCCGGGTGCACCGGTCTACAAGGTGCTCGATACGGTCTCGCCGGGCGGTACGCCGTTCGTCTATCACTCCTACAGTCTCGAATATCGCCGGCTCTCCTTTGTGGCGCAGAGCGCGCTCTATCCCGCCGACGTCGACGTGCGGCAGCCGAAGCTCAATCTTCAATCGGCGCTCGACGATCGCGCGCAGCGTCTGGCCGGCGGCAAATGGACCAGCGTCGACTGGAAGACGATCCAGGGCGCGCCGGCCGTCGAATCGGTCGGTCCGCTTGCCGGCGGCACGGCGCTGCGGCAGCTCGTCGTGCTGAAAGGCAACCGCTACGTCTCGCTGGGCTACCTCGCGCCGGCCGATGCGATGCGCGCGCCGGAGGCCGAACGTTTCTTTCGTTCCCTGAGGCTTTTGTCATGACTCTTCCGCGTATCCAGATCCTGGCCCTCGGCGGCACCATTGCGACGGCACCGGATGCCTCGGGCGCGATGCAGATGGGGTTGGGTGCCGACGATCTCGTCGCCGCCGTGCCGCTGCTGGCCAAGCTCGCGGACATTCGTGCCGAGACGGTGTCGCGGGTCGGCAGCCACTCGCTGTCCTTCGACCAGATCCATGCGCTGGCGAAGAAGATCATGAGTCTCGACGTCGACGGCGTGGTCGTCACCCAGGGGACGGACACTCTCGAAGAGACGAGCTTCTTGCTCGACCTGCTGGTCGAGCGCGAGATTCCGGTGATCGTGACGGCGGCGATGCGCAATCCCGCGCTCACTTCGCCGGATGGTCCGGGCAATCTGCTGGCGGCCGTGCGTGTGGCCTGCGATTCCTGGGTGAAGGCACACGCCAAGGCGCTGGGCGTGATCGTCGTGATGCTGGACGAGATCTACGCCGCGTCCGACGTGCTGAAGATCCACCCGAGTCGGCTCAATGCCTTCGCGTCGCCGCAGACCGGCCCGCTGGCAGCGCTGGTCGAGGAGAGGGTCGTGCCGCTATCACTGCCGGTGCGCGCGCCGGTCGAAGGCGCCCGCAAGCGATTGGGCGCCGCGGCGGAGGGCAGGGAGCAGCCGGTGGCGCTGCTGTGGCTGGGGCTCGACGAGCCCGGCTACATTCTCGAGTCGATGGTCGATCATCGCGATCAGCTGGGCTATCGCGGCGTTGTGCTGGCTGCGATGGGCGGCGGGCATGTGCCCGAGCGTGTGGCCGCACTCGTGGGACAACTCGCCGAGATCATCCCGACGGTGGTCGCGCCGCGGGCCGGTGGCGGCCCGCTGCTGCATCAGACCTATGGCGGCCCGAGTTCGGAGATCGCGCTCCGCAAGGCTGGCCTCATCTGGGGCGGCCGCCTCAATCCGCTGAAGGCGCGCGTCCTGCTCCAAACCTGCCTGCGCGCCGGGCTCGACAAGGCCGCGATCGCCGAGGTCTTCGAGGCTTTCGGTTAAGCGGGCGGCTAACAGGGCTCGGCACGCGCCTGCTTCGCCGCGGCGAAGCCGTGCATGCCCATGTGCCACTGCAGCGCGACGATCACGCCCTTGATCGGCTGAAGCAGGCCGATCGAGAGAAGGATCACCATGGGCGCCCATAGGAACGTATGGAGCCAGTAGGACGGCTGGTAGACGATCTCGACGTACATCGCGATCGGCACGACCAGATGGCCCACCAGGAAGATCGTCAGATAGGCCGGGAAATCGTCGGCGCGATGGTGGTGCAGGTCCTCGCCGCAGGCCGGGCAGCGATCGGCGACCTTCACGAAGGCGCGGAACAGCTTGCCCTCGCCACAGGCCGGGCAGCGTCCCAACATGCCCCGCAGAAGATAAAGACCGCCTTTTCCAGCCATGAAGTCCTCCATCGATTGTCAGCTTGTATATCCATACGGATGGCCATACATTCAAGGACAAGGAGAGATATTGTATGGATTGGAGCCCTACACTCGAGGCCGCCGGGCCGGTCTACGAGAGTATCGTGGCGGCGCTCGAGCGCGATATCGCCTCGGGCCGCCTGCATCGCGGCCAGCGTCTGCCGACCCATCGGGCCCTGGCGAGGAGCTTGAATGTCGACCTGACGACGGTCACTCGTGCCTACAATGAGGCCCGCCGCCGGGGCCTGACCGATGCAAAGGTGGGGCAGGGCACGTTCGTCGCTGAAAACCGGACGCGTCCGGCCAGCCGGGTCGCGGCCGGCATCGCCGTCGATCTGTCGATGAATCTCCCGCCGTCACCCATCGAGGCCGATCTCGAAGGCCGCATCGTGCGGGGACTGGCGGCCCTGCAGCGTGATCACGGATTCTCCGATCTCATGAGCTACCAGCAGGCGGGTGGCAGCCTGATGGACCGCGGCATTGCCGCCGACTGGCTGCGGCGGCGCGTTCCCACGGTCGAGGCGGACCGGCTCGTCATCTCCTCCGGCACGCAGAGCGCGCTGATGGCGCTGCTGCTGTCGATGACCCGGCCCGGAGATGTGGTGCTCACCGACCGGCTCACCTATCCCGGCTTCCGGTCGGCGGCCGCGTCGCTCGGCGTGCGTCTCGTGGGCGTGGCCTCGGATGGCGAGGGCATGAATCCCGAGGCACTCGCTGAAGCCTGTCGTCTGCACGCGCCGAAGGCGGTCTATCTCCTGCCGACGATTCACAATCCCACGACGGCGACGATCGGGTCACAACGTCGCGAAGCGCTTGCGGCGGCCATTCGTCGTCACGATCTGATGCTGATCGAGGACGACGCCTATGGAAGTTTCGAGCCGAACCCTCTTCCGATTGCGACGCTCATTCCCGAGCGCAGCTATCTCGCCATGACATTGTCGAAGTGCATGGCGCCGGGCTTGCGCGTGGCCCATGTGCTGACGCCCGATCGTGCGGCCGCGTCCGGCATTGCCAATGCCTTGCGCACCGTGTCGCAGATGCCGGCGCCGCTGATGGTCGCGCTGGTCTCGCGCTGGTTCGCCGACGGAAGTGCCGACGCCATCGTTTCGGCCGTTGCGGCCGAGGCCGCGGCCAGACAAGGGTTGGCGATCAAGGCGCTTTCCGGCCAGAGTTACGCGGCTCACCCGAAGGGGCTTCACGTGTGGCTGAGATTGCCCGGGACGTGGACCCGCGCCGAATTCGCAGCGCACGTTCAGCGACAGGGGCTTGCGGTGGTCACGAGCGACAGTTTCAGCGTCGGTGGAGAGCCGGAGCACGCGATCCGTATCGCGCTGGGCGCGGCGCGCAGTCGCTCGGACCTCGTGGCGGCGCTGGATGTGCTGGTCGTCGCACTGAAGTCGCCCGCATACGCGTCGCGCATCGTTTAGGGAGAACGTGATGTTCGAGGGACTGGACGCCATCTTCCTCGCGAGACTGCAATTCGCCTTCACCGTCTCGTTCCACTTCATCTTCCCGTCCTTCTCGATCGGCCTGGCCAGCTACCTCGCCGTGCTCGAGGGGCTGTGGCTGTGGACCGGACGACAGGTCTATCTCGACCTCTTCAAGTACTGGCTGAAGATCTTCGCCCTGGCCTTCGGCATGGGCGTCGTCTCGGGCATCGTGATGTCCTACCAGTTCGGCACCAACTGGTCGGTCTTCTCCGACAAGGCAGGGCCGATCGTCGGCCCGCTGATGGCCTATGAGGTGCTGACCGCGTTCTTCCTCGAGGCGGGGTTCCTGGGCGTCATGCTGTTCGGCATGAACCGTGTGGGCAAGGGGCTGCATTTCGCGGCGACCCTCGCCGTTGCGGTCGGCACCTTCTTCTCGGCCTTCTGGATCCTGAGCGCCAACAGCTGGATGCAGACGCCGGCCGGCTACGCGATCAATGCGGGCGGTCAGTTCGTGCCGGCCGACTGGTGGGCGATCGTCTTCAACCCGTCCTTTCCCTACCGGCTCGTGCATACGGTCTTCGGCGCCTATCTGACGACGGCGCTGGTCGTCGGCGCGGTGGGCGCATGGCATCTGCTGCGCGCCAAACCTGCCGAAAAGGGGGCGAACGAGGGCGCGCGCGTCATGTTCTCGATGGCGATGGGCATGATCACCGTGGTGGCGCCGCTTCAGATCCTGGCCGGCGACCAGCACGGGCTGAACACGCTGGAGCACCAGCCGGTCAAGGTCATGGCCATGGAAGGCCACTTCGAGAGCCATCCCCACGGCGCGCCGCTGGTTCTGTTCGGCTGGCCGGACGAAGCCGCGGGCAAGAACCTGTTCGCCGTCGAAATTCCCAAGGCCTCGTCGCTGATTCTGAAGCATTCGTGGGACGCGCCGCTGAAGGGGCTCGACACGGTCGACCGCAAGGACTGGCCGCCGGTCCCCGTCGTGTTCTGGTCCTTCCGGATCATGGTCGGCATGGGGATGCTGATGCTGACCCTCGCGGCCTTCAGCCTGCTCGCGCGCGTGCGCAAGCGCCTCTACGACTGGCCGCTGCTGCACCGGTTCGCGCTGGCGATGGGACCGGCCGGATTTATCGCGGTCATCGCCGGATGGGTGACGACGGAAGTCGGTCGCCAGCCCTATACGGTGTATGGCCTGCTGCGCACGTTCGATTCCGCGTCCGCGCTCGACGCGCCTGCCGTCGGTGCGTCGCTGCTGGCCTTCGTCGTCGTCTACTTCTTCGCCTTCGGCGCCGGCACCTATTACATCCTGAAGCTCATGTCCCATCCGCCGCATTTCGGCGAAGAGGGGCCGCGGCGCGACCAGCCGGTGCGGGCCGCGGGCATCACGCCCGCCCCGGCGGTGGCCGAATCGCTCGCGACCGGCAAGGAGGCCTGATCATGCCGTTCGACCTGCCGATGTTCTTCGCCTTCATCATCGCCTTCGCCATCCTGGCCTATGTCGTCATGGACGGGTTCGATCTCGGGGTCGGTATCCTGTTCCCCTTCCTGCCGGTCGGTCGCGAGCGCGACAGCGCGATCAATTCGGTGGCGCCGGTGTGGGACGGCAACGAGACATGGCTGGTGATGGGCGGCGGCGGCCTGCTGGCGGCCTTCCCGCTGGCCTACGGCATGATCCTTTCGGCGCTCTATGCGCCCATCATCGCGATGCTGCTGGCGCTGGTCTTCCGCGGCGTGGCCTTCGAGTTCCGCTGGCGCGATCCGCGTCATCGCCCGCTGTGGGACGTGGCGTTCACCGGCGGCTCGATCGTGGCGGCGCTGGCTCAGGGCATCACGCTGGGCGCCCTGCTGCAGGGCATTGCCGTCCAGAACCGCACCTATGCCGGCGGCTGGTTCGACTGGCTGACCCCGTTCAGTCTCCTCGTCGGCGTCAGCCTCGTCTGTGGCTATGCGTTGCTGGGCTCGACCTGGCTGGTGATGAAGAGCGAAGGCTCGCTTCAGGAGCGTTGCCACCGGCTCGCTTTCCGACTCGGTATCGCGACGATCGTGGCGATGGCGGCGGTGAGTGCCGCGACGCCCTTCCTGCGCGACGCCTACTGGATGCGCTGGTTCGCCTGGCCGCAGGTTCTGTTCACGGCCCAGGTGCCGGTTCTGGTGGCAATCGTCACGTTTGTCCTGTTCTGGAGCCTGCGTCGCGGGCACCACTATACGCCGTTCCTGATGGCGCTGGCGCTGTTCGGCCTCGGTCTGGCGGGCCTCGGCGTCAGCCTCTATCCGTACGTTGTGCCGCCGTCGGTCTCGATCTGGGATGCCGCCGCACCGCATGACAGCCTGGCCTTCATGCTGCCCGGCGTGCTGATCATGGTGCCGATCATCCTAGCCTATACCGGCTATTCCTACTGGGTGTTCCGCGGCAAGACCGGCCATGAGGGCTATCACTGATGGGCGGTCGGTGATGCCCGGGCCACGTCAGTGGCTGTGGTTCGTTGGCCTGTGGGCCGCCGGCGTCGGGGTCACGGCGCTGGTCGGCTACGCCATCAAGCTCTGGCTGAGATAGATCGCCTCACGTCGTGCGGCGGGTCGGACGACAGTTGAAGGCGAGGGGATTGCCGGCGGTTTCCCGCAGCGTGGCGAGATCGTCGCGGCCGGTCCATTCGGTGCTCGCGCTGGCGTAGCGGAAGCCCGGCGCGCTGCCCTGGTATTCGAGGCGCCACGTCCGATCGCCCATCGTCACCGAGGCGCGATTCTTGGCGTAGACCACCGACACTTCCTTGCGGCCGTCGCAGAGGTAGGCGATCCCGGTCGGCGTCGCTTCGTCGGGCGATGGCCGCGGAATCATGTTGGTCAACGGCTGCTCCTTCG
The DNA here is from genome assembly GCF_965249915.1 of Reyranella sp. Lineage (GTDB taxonomy): Bacteria > Pseudomonadota > Alphaproteobacteria > Reyranellales > Reyranellaceae > Reyranella. The sequence continues at coordinate 3,690,997 of NZ_OZ252257.1, read as the reverse complement.
GAGTGCAGCCGCCAATCAGGATCAATGCAAGAATCGACAGGCGCTTCATGGTGCGCTTACCTCCAGGGGCGAACATAGCAAATCGCCGAGGAGACGGAATGGCCCTGTTCAAGCTGCGCGACGGCGCCGAACTCTACTATGAGGTCCACGGTAGCGGTCCTGCATTGTTTTTGGTCGCTGGCCTCGGCGGCGATGGCCGCTGGTGGGGCGACAACGTGTCCGGGCTGGCAAAGAATTTCACCGTCGTCGTGCACGATCATCGTGGCACCGCGCGCAGCAGCCTGTCGAGGATCGACTATAGCGTCGAGCAGATGGCCGACGATGCGCTGCAGCTCATCGAGGGCCTAGGCTACGACAAGGTTCACTGGTGCGGGCATTCGACCGGCGGGGCGATGGGGCAGATCCTCGCGATCGAGCATCCTGCCCGGATCGACCGCCTGGTACTGAGCGCCACCTGGGCGAAGACCGACGCCTTCTTCCGTCGACTGTTCGAGGTACGCGCGTTGATGCTGCGCGAGCTGGGGCCGGCTGCCTACCTCAAATCGAGCGCGCTGGCGCTGAACTCACCGTCTTGGGTGCGCGACCATGATGCCGATCTCATTGCTGCCGAAGCGAAGGGGCTCGATACGATCCCGGTTCCCGAGATCGTTCTGTCGCGCATCGCGGCCATCGTGGCGCACGACCGGCGCGAGCAGCTGCAGAAGGTGACGGCGCCCACCCTGGCGGTCTGCGCCCGCGACGACACGGTGACGCCGCTCTACTTCACCGAGGAGCTGGTGCGCCTGATCCCGGGCGCGCGCGCCTATGTGCTGCCCGACGGCGGCCATGCATATCCGAACGTGCACGGCGCGGAATTTCGTCGTGTAATGACCGCCTTCCTGCTGGAGTCCTGACCGCCATGAAAATCGAACCGCTGATCGCCGCCGCCGCCGCCGAATTGACCGCCCTCCGGCGCGACATCCATGCGCATCCGGAACTGGGCTTCGAGGAGGAGCGCACCAGCACCATCGTGGCCCAGAAGCTGAAGGAGTGGGGCTGCGAGGTCACGACGGGCATCGGCAAGACCGGCGTCGTCGGCACCATCCGTGTCGGCAACAATCCGCGCGCCATCGGCCTGCGCGCCGACATGGATGCGCTGCCGATGGACGAACTCAACACGTTCGACCACCGCAGCCAGCACAAGGGCCGCATGCATGCCTGCGGCCATGACGGCCATACCGCGATGCTGCTGGGCGCCGCCAAGTATCTCTCCGCGACGCGCAACTTCGACGGCACGGTGCATCTCATCTTCCAGCCGGCCGAGGAAGGCCGCGGTGGCGCCGAGGCAATGGTCAAGGACGGGCTGTTCCAGAAGTTCCCGTGCGAGATCATCTTCGGCATGCACAACAGGCCGAAGCTCGACGTCGGCAAGTTCGCCATCCGCTCGGGTCCGCAGATGGCCGGCGGCGGCCTGTTCGACATCCACATCACCGGCAAGGGCGCCCACGGCGCGCGGCCGGAATCGGGCATCGATCCGGTCATCATTGCGACGCAGATCATCTCGGCGCTGCAGAGCGTCGTGTCGCGCAACGTGGCGGCGCTCGATTCGGCGGTGATCTCCGTGACGCAGATGCATTCGGGCGACGCCTACAACGTGATCCCGCAGGAAGCCGTGCTGCGCGGCACGATTCGCGCCTTCAAGAAGGAGACGATGGCGCTGATCAAGGAGCGCATCGAGACCATCTCCAGCGGTATCGCGCAGACGTTGGGCGGCAGCGCCAAGGCCGATGTGCGCATCGCCTTCCCGCCGCTCGTCAACGACAAGGACGCGGTGAAGTTCATCGCCGACGTGGCGGAAGAGATCGTGGGGGCTGAGAACATGAACCGCGAGGGCCCGTTCGTGATGGCCTCCGAGGATTTCTCCTACATGCTGGAGCAGGTGCCGGGCGCCTTCATCAACATCGGCAATGGCGGCGGCGAAGGCGGCTGCGAGGTTCACAATCCCAGCTACGACTTCAACGACGAGGCGCTCGCCCTGGGCTCGACCCTGTGGGCGCGCGTGGTCGAGAAGCGGCTGGCGAAGGACCCGCGTTGAGCACCGCCGGCGACGGCGCCAGCCGGCACTGGCTGCTGCGGGAACTCCCGTATGTGGCCATGCTGGCGCTGGCGGTCGGCGGCGTCATCCTGACCGGGTTTCGCGGGCCCACGACCTACGCCTACTGGATGGTGCTGGCACCGATCTATGGCCTCGCCTGTGTGATGTCGGGATGGCGGGAAGTCGACAAGACGGCCGATCACCTGCGGCTCATCGTGACGCAGGCGCTCCACTGGCTCGCCTTCCTGGCGGCGATGTGGCTGATGTTCCTGCCTGAGGTGCGCGGCGTCGTGAACGACAATGCGACCAGCCTCGCACTGTTGATCCTGCTCGCGCTCGGCACCTTCGTGGCAGGCGTTCACGCGCGGGTCTGGCGCATCTGCCTCGTCGGCCTGTTCCTCGCTGTGTCGGTGCCGGCCGTGGCGTGGATCCAGGACTCTGCCATATTGCTCCTGGTCGGCACGTTGATGGTCGTCGCGGTCGGCGGCGCCTTCTGGTGGCTGTGGCGGCGGGAGACGCGCTCACCGTGACGGAGCGCGCGACGGTCATCCTCTGGAGCGACTATGTCAGCCCCTACGCCTTCGTGGCCAAGGCGTGGGCTTACGAGTTGGAGGCCGACTACGAGATCGACCTCGACTGGCGGCCCTACACGCTCGACATCGCCTCGTTCCAGGGCTCGGTCGAGCAGCGCGATCCGCATCACTGGCGTCGCGTGCGCTATGCCTACATGGACGCAAGGCGATTCGCCAACAAGCAGGGCCTGACCCTGATGGGACCGAAGAAGATCTATGATGCCCGCGCGATCAACGCCGGCATGCTATATGCGCAGCAGTACGGCGTCTTCCGCGCCTATAACGATCTCGCCTTTGCTCGTTTCTGGCGGCGCGATCTCGATCCGGAAGATATCGGGGCCGTCAGTTCGGCACTCGAACAGGCTGGGGCGCCGCCTGGCTTCGCGGCCTTTCTCGAAGGCGAAGGCGGTGCCCGCCACGATGCTCTGCGCACCGAGGCAGAAGCGTCGGGAATTTTCGGGGTCCCGAGCTTCGTCCTCGACGGCGAGATTTTCTGGGGCGGCGATCGAGTCTTCCTGTTGCGCGAAAGACTCGACGAAAAGGGCGTGCCGCGCCGGCGCTAGATCTCCGAGCGAGCTAGCCTTCTGCGCGATCCAGCGTGCGATCGATGCGCTCGTGGAGGTTCTTCACCTCGCCGCGCTGCTTGCGCGCCCGTTCCTTGATCTGGCGCTTGGCGCGCCGGAACGCATCGTTCACCGCGAAGGTCGGATCGGCAAGCCGCTCGTCGTCATGCGAGGTGTGATCGATGTTGACGTCGATATGGCCCGGCAGCGCGATGTGGATGTTGACGCTGAAGAGGTTGCTGCTCCGGTGATGGCGATCGGGAACCTGCACGATCACCTGGCAGGACGTGAGACGGCCATGAAGCTTCTCGAGTGTGTCGATATGTTCGGAAATAAGCGTATTCAACGCTTCGCTCGGTGTGCCGCCCTGGTAGCTGATCCGTACCGGTGTTTCCATTACAGCCTCCGCTTATGGTCGCTCCCCCGCTTGGAAAACGTAACATGTCGGGAAGGGGTTGCGGACTCTATTGACGGCGTCCCGGCAGCCGCCTTTCCTCAACGTAGGTCTCCATCGTGGTATTCAAAGGGCCGGCGCGGGGTTTATCTCGTGGCGATGAGGCCAGGCGGAGGCGCATGTTCACGGAACACGCCATCTGTCGGCGGCTGCCTTGAACGCGGCAAAATTCGCGCGCACGGGAGGCACCGAATCGAACGCCGCGCTCAAGCAGGTTCCGGTCGGTCGACGTCGGCGACGAAATCGATCGACGCGGTGACCGTCGCCGGGACGCGGTCCTGTGCTTCAGCCGGAGACGCGGCGAAAGCAATCGTCGCGAGGAAGAACGTCGCGACGGGCAAACCAACGAAGCTGGAGAGCGGGGCTAGTCGCCCGCCGCGACGACGGTGGCGTCGTCCTTGGCCGGACGTACCACGCGATGGCTCACCATGCGGTGATGGAGCGTACGGACCGTGTCGCTGCCGCGGGTCAGGCACAGCCACGGAAAGAAGCCGTGAACGAAACAGGCAAGCGAGCCGATCAGCATCCTGGATCCGAACCCGAAGGCCATGCCCATATGCTGGAAGTAGGTCTCGTTGACCGATGCGGGATGTTCTGTGAAGCGACGGATCATGGGAGGAATTGTAGCGGCGGGGGCCGGAAACAGCTTGCTACCTTTGCGCCTGTACCGCCAATGTTGAGAATGTCATTCCTCGGGAAGGTCGATGGCCGGAAAATTCACACTGGATTCCTTTGACAAGAAGATTCTGGATTGCCTCCAGGACAATGCCGACATGCCGCTGGCCGAGGTGGCAAAGCGCGTCGGCCTGTCGACCACACCATGCTGGCGCCGCATCAACCGGTTGCAGGAGGAGGGCATCGTGCGCTCGCGCGTGGCCCTGCTCGACCGCAAGGCCGTCAATGCCGGCGTCACGGTCTTCGTGGCGGTGCGTACGGCCCAGCATAGCGCCCAGTGGCTGACCCGCTTCGCTAAGGCGATTGCCTCGTTCCCCGAGGTCATGGATTGCTATCGCATGAGTGGTGAAATCGACTACCTGATCCGCCTCGCGCTGCCCGACATCGAGGCCTACGACGCCTTCTACAAGCGCCTCATCGCCAAGATAGAGCTGTCCGACGTGACCTCGATGTTCGCGATGGAGGAGATCAAGTCGACGACCCGGTTGCCCCTGAACTACCTGCCCTAGGTACGGGCTCTGGCCTCCTGCGCCGGCCGGCCTTAGGATCGCGCCCGTTTGCATGACAAGATCGCAGGGGAAACGATGAATACGGGTCCGAATACAGGCAAGAACCGCAAGAAGGTGCTGATCGTCGGCCGCATGCCGGAGGCGGGAATTGCCGTCCTCAAGGCGCGTGACGATGTCGACTACGAGATCCTGAAGGATGACCGGGTCCCGTCGCTGCACCCGAAGCTCGCGGACGCCAATGCCGTGACCTTGGGCGCCACGCCGTTCCGCCAGGCCGAGCTCGACGCAGCGCCCGGCATGATGGTGGTGGCCCGCCTCGGCGTCGGCTTCGATGCCGTCGAGATCCCGGCGCTGAACAAGCGCAAGATCCCGCTGATGACGACCGGCATCGCCAACTCGGTGTCGGTGGCCGAGCACGCGATGTACATGATGCTCGCCGCGTCGCGCCTCACCAAGAAGTCCGACCGCTGGGTGCGCACCGGCGCCTGGGCCGAACGGCTGAGCGACCTGCCGTCCGACGTCGCGGGCAAAAAGGTGCTGGTCGTCGGCATGGGCCGCATCGGCTCGCGCACGGTCAAGCGCTGCGTTGCGTTCGAGATGGAGACTTATGTGCTCGATCCCAACATATCGCAGGCCGACATCGAGAAGGCCGGCGCCACCAAGGTCACCGATCTCAAGGCGATCCTGCCGCAGGTCGACTATGTGTCGATCCACTGTCCGAAGGGGCCGGAGACGATCGACATGTTCAACACAGTGACGCTGGGGCTGATGAAGCCGACGGCGTTTCTGGTGAACACGGCGCGCGGCGGCATCGTGAACGAGGATGCGCTCTACGAGGCGCTGAACACAGGCAAGCTGCGCGGTGCCGGCCTCGACGTGCTCGACAAGGAGCCGCCGGATCCGGCCAACAAGCTGTTCACCCTGGAGAACGTGTTCTTCAGCCCGCACATGGCCGGCGTCACCCAGGAAGCGAGCGACCGCATGGCCGTCACCGCCATCGAGAACATCCTGAGCGTGTTCGACGGCAGGCCCAATGCGGCGAACTGCGTGAACAAGGAAGTGCTGGGCTAGGAGCCCGCACGAAGGCGGAGTTTGGATATGCGGCATCGGTCGGAAGCGACCGGTGCCGCAGCTTTTTGGAGGGGGTATCGATGAAGTATGGACCGCTCGGCCGCTCGGGCCTGATCGTCAGCCGGATCTGTCTCGGCGGAAATTCGTGGGGCGCCAAGGGCCGGCGGGGCTGGGGCAAGTTCGACGAGTCGGAAGCACCGGCCTATTTCAAGCGGGCGCTCGACGTCGGCATCACCTTCTTCGATACCGCCGACACCTACAATTTCGGCCGCTCCGAGGAGATCATGGGCGCCACGCTCATGAAGATGGCCCGGCGCGAGGACTTCGTGCTGTCGACCAAGGTCGGCATCCGCATGAGCGAGAACCAGAACGATGTCGGCACCGGCCGCAAGCATCTGATGGCCTCGGTCGACGCCCAGCTCAAGCGCCTGCAGACCGACTATATCGACGTCTACCAGGTCCATCGCCTCGACCCGCACACGCCGATCGAGGAGACCATGTACTCGCTCGACCAGATCGTGCGCTCGGGCAAGGTCCGCTACATCGGCGGCTCGACCATGCCGGCCTACAAGTTCGCGCAGATGCTCATGATCGCCGACTGGAAGGGCTACGCCCGGCCGATTGCCATGCAGAACCTCTACAACCTGATTCAGCGCGAGGAGGAGCCTGAGATGAACCGGCTCTGTCACGAGCAGGGCGTCGGCCTCATCCCCTATTCACCTCTGGCGCGCGGCTTCCTTGCCGGCAACCGCAACAAGGACGGTGGCGGCACCACCGAACGGGCGAAGAACGATACAGTCGTCAAGGACGGCACCTATCGCGACTGCGACTGGGAGATCGTCGAGAGGTTGAAGAAGATCGCGAACGGGAAGGGCTGCACGCCGGCCCAGGCGGCGCTCGCCTGGCTGCTGCACAAGCCCTACATGGGCTCGCCGATCATCGGTGCCACCGATCTCGACCAGCTGACGTCGGCCGCCAAGTCGACCGAAATCGCGCTCACGCCTGAGGAGTGCAAGGAGCTCGAGGCGCCCTATCAGTTCCGGGTTTCGCCGGTCAACTGAGCCCGCCGGCCGATTGCGGCGGAGAACCAGAAGGCCAGCAGCGGCAGCACGATGGCGGCCGCCCAGAAGACGGGCGGCGCTCCCCAGCGGTCGACGATCGGGGCGGCGATGGGCACGCCGATCGCCTGGCCCACGAACAGGCACAGCGCGAACAACGCCATGCCGGCGCCGCGGGCCTCCGGCGCCATCTGGGTGCCGTTGGTCTGCAGCGTGTTGTGGAACATGTAGAACGACACGCCCGACAGGACGATGGCGGCGAACTCGACCTCGGCGGTCGGCGCCAGCGCCATGGCGGCGAAGGCGATGCCGAGGCCCGTTCCGCCCCAGGTGCAGAGGCCGCGCTCGCCCAGGATGCGCACGAGATGGTGCGCCATCATGACATAGAGAAAGCCGCCGGCGCCGAAGGCGGCAACGGCGAGCCCGATGGCGGCGAAGCCCAGGTCGAAGCGCTGGTGCAGGTCGGCGCCGACGAAGGTGAAGGCGCCCCAGAAGACGCCGCCTTCCAGCGCCACGACGAGGATCACGGTCATCGCCCAAGGCCGCTTGAGGACGCGGATCATCTGGCCGATCATGGAGCCTGCCGCCCGCTCGCCCGGGCGGGCGATGTCGGGCCGGGCGCGCATGACGGCGAACAGCGCGCCGCCGGCCAGGATGTAGATCGCGGCCAGGACCCAGAAGACCGAACGCCAGCCGAGCCAGTCGCCGATGGCGCCGCCCAGGGCCGATCCGGTCATCAGGCCGAGCGTCTGGCCGGTGAGGAAGCGGGCCAGGGTCGCCTGGCGCTTCTCGTAACTCACATTGTCGCCGACCCAGGCGATGGCCAGCGGGATGATCGCCGAGCCGGTCACGCCCGTCAGGAAGCGCGCCAGGGTGAGCATTCCGAGCGACGCCGAGACGGCGCTCAGCATGCAGCACAAGGCGGCGCCGATGCACGCAATGGCGACGACGGGCATCTTGCCGTAGCGGTCGCCGAACGGGCCGTGCACCAGCACGAAGACGCCATTGGCAAACAGGAAGGCGGTGGCCGCGATCGAGGCCGCGCCGACGGTGACGCCGAAGGCGGCAGAGAGCTGCACCAGAAGCGGGTCGATCACGCGCATGTTGGCGGCCGACGCGAAGGCGGCAACCGACAGCAGCACGATGGCGATCGTCGGGGCAGCAGGCGGGAGGCTGGCGGGGGAGGGCCGCAGCGGGGCGGCGGGGGAAGGCATCGGTTGCGGGCTTAGCGGCTCGGTCGTGCAAAATAAAGGTCTCTCGGCGGGACCCAGCAATGACCTATGGTGGTGGGATGATGGAAGAGCTCCTCGTTCTCGCCCGCGACCCGAATGCCTGGGCCGCGCTCGCGACCCTCATTGTCATGGAAGTCGTGCTGGGCATCGACAACCTGATCTTCATCTCCATCCTGACCAACAAGCTGCCGGAGGAGAAGCGGTCCAGGACCCGGCGCATCGGCATCGGGCTGGCGGTGTTCCTCCGCCTTGGCCTGCTGGGCAGCGTTGCCTTCATCGTCCAACTCACCTCGCCGCTCTTTTCACTGTTCGGGCATGGGTTTTCCTGGCGGGACCTCATCCTGATCGGCGGCGGCCTGTTCCTGATCTACAAGGCGACCAGCGAGATCAGAGACCATGTCGCGGCAGAGCATGAGGACGAGGAGGTTTCGGTCGGCTCCGCCGTGCGCGTCACCGTGGCGGGCGTAATCGGCCAGATCCTGATTCTCGACCTGGTCTTTTCACTCGACAGCATCATCACTGCCGTCGGCATGACCGACGATATTCCGGTCATGGTGATCGCCGTCGTCGTGGCGGTCGGCCTCATGCTGGCCGCGGCCGACGGACTGGCGCGATTCATCGGCAACAATCCGACCATCGTGATGCTGGCGCTGGGCTTCCTGCTGATGATCGGCATGACTCTGATCGCCGATGGCATGGGCGTGCACGTGCCCAAGGGCTACATCTACGCCGCGATGGCGTTCTCCGGGCTGGTCGAGGGGCTGAACATGCTGGCGCGTCGCGCGCAGAGCAAACGTCCATTGCGCAAGCGCCCACGCTGACGCACTGACAAGGGACGGGGGCGCGGGCTAAGCTTCCGTCATGAAGCTCAAGGATCAGGTGGCCATCGTCACCGGCGCGGCAAGCGGCATCGGCGCCGCGACCGCGCGGCTGTTCGCAACCGAAGGCGCGAAGGTGGCGCTGGTCGATCTCGACGAGGCGGGGTTGGCGAAAGTCGCCAGCGAGATCGGCGGCGAGACTCTCGTCATCCCGGCCGACGTCAGCAACAACGACCAGGCGCGTGCCGGCGTGGCAAAGGTCCTCGACAAATGGGGCCGCGTTGACGTGCTGGTCACAGCGGCCGGCGCCTCGTTCGGCGGCACCGTCGACAAGGTTGACGAGGCGACCTGGGATCGCACCTTCGCGATCAATGTGAAGGGCACCTTTCTCTGGGTCCATCACGCCATCCAGCCGATGCTCGCGGCAAAATCGGGCGCCATCGTCACCCTGGGCTCGCAGCTGGCGCAGTCGAGCCTTGGCACCAACGTGGCCTACATCGCCTCCAAGGGCGCGATCGTCTCCTTCACCAAGACCGTCGCCGTCGATCATGCGGCACAGGGCATTCGCATCAATGCGCTGATGCCGGGAGTCATCGACACGCCGATGCCGGCGCGCTCGCTGAAGCGGCAGCCCGATCCCGAAGCTGCCCGCGCCTTCTGGAAGGTGCGTCATCCCATGGGCCGCATCGGACAGCCGGAGGAAGTCGCCAAGGCCGCGCTCTTCCTCGCTTCGTCCGATTCATCCTTCACCACGGGATCGCTGCTGTTCGTCGATGGCGGCTGGACGGCCCACTGACATGCCGAAGAAGCTCACCCCCGAACAGGTCGAAGCCTATGAGCGTGACGGCTATGTCTGTCCGGTCGACGCGTTCTCGACCGAGCGTACGCGGGCATGGCGCGACAGACTCGAGGACTTCGAGCGCGCCCAGGGCCAGAAGCTGACGCGCGGCCACAATTTCAAGCCGCATCTTCTCTTTCCCTGGGTCGACGAGATCGTGCATTCCCCCGAGGTGCTCGATGCGGTCGAGGATCTGATCGGTCCCGACATCCGCCTGTTCCATCTCAGCGTCTGGCCCAAGGACGCGGGCTCCGGCGCCTATGTCAGCTGGCATCAGGACGCGACCTACTTCGCGCTGGAACCCGCCTGCCACGTCACCGCCTGGGTGGCCCTCTCCGACGCGCCGGTCGAGGCGGGCTGCATGGAGGTCGTGCCGGGATCGCACAAGCTCGGCCAGCTGCCGCACGCGGAGATGCAGGACCCCGAGAACCTTCTGTCGCGCGGGCAGGAACTGGCGGGCGACTTCGATCGCAGCCGGACGGCGTTCATGCCGGTGAAGGCCGGCCAGTTCTCGCTGCACCACACGCATCTCGTGCACAATTCGCGGCCCAACCGCTCGAACGACCGGCGGATCGGGCTCGGCATCAGCTACATCCCGACCTCGGCGCGTTGCACGTCGTCGACGCGGGTCAGCGCCATGCTGGTGCGTGGCGAGGACAGATATGGGCATTTCGACGATGAGCGGCGGCCGCTGCAGGAAGCCGGACCCGAGGAGCGGGCCTTCCATGCCGAGGCGGTCGACCGGTTCCGGCGAATGAACACCGAGCAGACCGACAACAAGATTGCGGTCGTCAAGAGGTAGGAATGCACACGATCAAGCTGCCGTATCACGACCGCTATCCCTATTCGCCGATCACCGAGCGCAAGGACTATTCGTGGCCCGAGGGCAAGCGGCTCGCGGTCTATCTCGGCCTCAACATCGAGCACTTCGCGTTCGGCGCGGGCGAGGGGCATCTCCTCACCGTCGCCAATCCACCGCCTGATCCGCGCACCTTCGCGTGGCGCGACTATGGAAACCGGGTCGGCGTGTGGCGCCTGCTGGAAATGTTCGACGAACTCAACCTGCCCGCCGCGCACCTGATCAACACGACGGTGTTCGACTATGCGCCGCAGATCGTCGACGCGCTGAAGGCCCGCGGCGACGAGTTCATTGGCCATGGCCGCACCAATGCCGAGCGCCATGGCGGCATGTGGGAGGCCGACGAGAAGCGCTTCCTGCAGGAGATCAGCGATTCGATTGAGAAGGCCTCGGGCAAGCGGCCGCGCGGTTGGATGGCGCCGTGGATGGCTTCGACGCGCGTTACGCCCGATCTGCTCAAGGAGACCGGTTACGACTTCCTGATGGACTGGCCCAACGACGACCAGCCGATCTGGATGAAGACCCGCTCGGGTCCGCTGATGAGCGTGCCTTATCCGATCGAGGTCAACGACAGCCCGCAGGTCCTTGTGCGCCATCACAGCGGCGAGGAGTTCCGCGACATGATCATCGGCCAGTTCGAGGAGCTGCTGCGGCAGTCGGCGAAGCAGCCGCTGGTCTGCGGCATCGCGCTCCATACGATGATCGTGGGCCAGCCCTACCGGCTGCGGGCGCTGCGCGAGGCGCTGCAGCACATCGTGAACCATCCGCAGAAGGACAAGGTCTGGTTCACGCGGCCGAGCGACATCTACGATCATTGCGCCGCGCTCCCGAAGGGCACGATGGTACTGCCACCGGCCTAGGCTTCTAGTCGGGGTGCACCGAGACGCCGAGCCGTTCGAGAAGCTCCGTCTGCTGGCTTTCGCCGATCATCAGCCCCGAGTAGCCGGACAACACGGCCAGGTTCAGCCCGGAAATCGTCGAGCCGCGAAAGTCCGCGCGGGCCAGATTGGCCCGCTCCCACTCGGCCTTGTCGAGAGTGCAGTCGCGCATGATTGCGTCGGTGAGATTGACGTCGAAGAAGGCCGTGTCGAGGAACTTGCAGGTCAGGAACTCGCAGCTTTCGAGCGACACACCTGAGAAGTCGGTGAAGGTGAAGTTGCAGGCCTCGAAACGCCCCCGGGTGACGATCACCCTCTTCGAGATTGCTTTGGCGAAGGTGGAGGCGTGGAAGCGCACGCCCCGGAAGCTGCATTCCCGAGCCCGGAAATCATGCATGTCGCAGCGTTCGAAGGTGCTGACCGAGAAATTGCACTTTTCCGACTCGACGTCCCGCAGATCGCAGAAGGCGAAGGTGCTTCCCTTCTTCCGGTCGGCGTCAAAGAAGTTGGTGCCCTGAAATCGGGCGCCAGGGAACTTGCAGCTTGCGAACCGACCCGGCGAAAAGCGGCAGCCCTTGAACTGCGCTCCGGAGAAATCGGCGCCACGGACGGCCGGCAGATCGAAGAGGCAATCGGTGAACAGGCATTCCGTCAGGTCGATGTCGTCGAGCGTGACGGCGGAGGTGAAGGCCTCGGTCTCGAAGGAGCGGCCCGTCTTCAGCCGCGCGTTCAGGTCGTCCTGGCAAAGGGGCTTCTGCGTGGGATCGGTGTTCGCCATAGGCGTGCCCTTGCTTCGAGGTCTATCCTTGCCACGGGAGTGGCTACCCACGGACCACCGATGTACCGATGCCCGGAGACCCTGTCGATGAAATCTGCCCCCCTCGCCGGATGGCTGGCCCAGGCAGGTCTGCGCAACATGCCGCTGGAGGAGCTGGTCGACGGCTTCGGCCGACGTCTCAACGAGGCCGGCCTTGAGGTTCAACGGATGTTCGTCGGTATGAACACGCTGCATCCCCTGATCCGGGCGCGCAGCCTGATCTGGGATGCGGCGGAGGGCGTCAACCAGCATTTCGAAATCGCTCATTCCGAGATCGACTCGATGCAAGTCCGCAACAGCCCGTTCGCGGTGATGCTGCGCGACGGTATCGCCGAACGACGCTGTCGTTTCGACACGAATCAAGCGTTGCCGGACGTCCCGGTGTTCGAGGAATTGCGCACCACCGGCATGACCGAATGGATCGGCTGGGTGCAGCCGTTCGGCGAATTGTCGCCGCAGGTCGGCAGCCCGACCGAGGTCGAGCACGCCGAGCGCCTGTGGCTCGTCTTCTCCGCCTCGACGAATCGGTCCGGCGGCTTTCGTGACGAGGATGTTGCTTGTCTGCGCGAGGTGCTGCCGGTTTTCGCCGTCGCGGTGAAGGCCACGAGTCTGCGCGGGATCGGTCATGGCCTGCTGGCGGCCTATCTCGGCAACGACCCGGCGAGCCGCGTGCTCTCCGGCACCGTGCTGCGCGGCGAGGCACAGAGTGTCGAGGCCGTGGTGCTCCTCACCGACCTCAGGGGCTTCACGGCGCTCGCCGACACGATGCCCGGCCGTGAGCTGATCGCGCTGCTCGACGACTACTTCAGCTGCATGGTTCGGCCGGTGGTCACACGCGACGGCGAGGTCCTGAAGTTCATGGGGGACGGGATGCTGGCGGCCTTCGGCGTGATCCTCCACGATCGCGCCGAGGTCTGCGCCGCGGCGCTCGCGGCGGCGGAAGAGGTGCTGGCCCGCGTCGATGCGCTGAACGTGGAGCGGCGAGCCGCCGGCCAACCCGCGACGGCGCTCGACATCTCCCTGCATATCGGCCGCGTGCTCTACGGCAATGTCGGCTCCGACACGCGGCTCGATTTCACGGTGATCGGGCCCGCGGTCAACGAGGCCTCGCGCATCGAGGCGCTGTGCGAGCCGCTGGGCCAGGCGCTGCTGATGTCGCAAGCCTTCGCCGAAGCGGCGGCCGCAAGCCGGGATCGGCTCGTCTCACTGGGCCGCCATCGCCTGCGCGGCGTCCGCGAGGACACGGAGCTGTTCGGCCTCGCCGGCACGCCACCAATGTCATCCTGAGCGCAGCGAAGGATCTCGCGCCGGCCACGCAGTCCTTTGGTCGATTCGCCAGGTCCTTCGCTGCGCTTAGGACGACAGGGTGTTTGGCTCAGCGGCCGTAAACCGCGCTCTCGAAGGCGTGGAAGAGCGGCAGCGACTTCACGTCGGCGAAGGGCAGGATCTGGGTCATGTAGACGCCGCCCAGGCGCTTCTTGCGGTCGATCCAATAGTAGGTGTTCGGCAGGCCGGCCCAGGAGAGGCTGCCGGCCGAGCGGCCGGTCGGGGCTTCTTCGTTGTTGATCATGAAGCTCAGGCCCCATTGCTTGGGGAGACCGGGGAAGAACTCGGCATCGTTCGACAGGGCCGGCATCACGGTCTTGAGCAAGGAGACCGTCGAGTCGCCCATCGCGTTGGCCGCCATCGCATCGACCGTCTCGGGCTTCATCACGACGTCGCCACGCGCCGACCTGCCGTCGTTCAGCACCATGCGCACGAACTTCAGGTAGTCGTTGGCCGTCGAGTAGAGCCCGCCGCCGCCCGCCTCGAATTCGGGATCCTGCGGGACTTCGCGTTTCAGGTCGGCGACCAGGCTGCCGTCGGCCTTGCGGTGATGGACGCGGGCCAGGCGGGCGCGCATCGCCGGGGTGAGGCGGAAGCCGGTGCTGTCCATGCCCAGGGGGCCGAACAGATTGTCGTGCATCACCTGGCCGAGCTTCTTGCCGGTTACGGCCTCGACCATCTTGCCGGCCCAGTCGATGCCGATTCCGTATTGCCAGCGCGCGCCGGGGTCGAACAACAGGGGCGTCGTCAGTGACGTGTCGAGCCCGGTGCCGATGGTCGGCACGTCCATGACCTCGCGATACCGCAGGATTTCCGGGTTCCAGATGTCGTAGCCGAAGCCCGCGGTATGCGTCAGCAGATGACGCAGCGTGATGTCGCGCGCGGGCTTGCGCAGGCGCGGCTCGCCTGCCGCATCGAAGCCTTCCAGCACCTTTACTTCGCCGAGATAGCGGATCACGTCCTTCGCCGGCGCATCGAGTTTCAGGGTGCCGCGTTCGACCTGCTGCAGGGCGACCGCGCCGGTCACCGCCTTGGTCATGGACGCGATCCACAAGACGGTGTCGGGGGTCATGTCGGAATCCTGGCCCAGGATCGCCTTGCCGAAGCCGCCCTCGTAGATCGTGCCGTTGCCGTCGGTCGCGACGGCCGCGACGCCGGGCACGTCGCCGCGCTGTACCGCTTCGCTCAGGAGCGTGTCGATGCGCGCCTTCATGATTTCACTCCTGCAAGGCCAACCGTGTCGAGCGCGAAGGCATAGCCTATCGCCACCTCGTCGAGGCGGGAGAAACGGCCCGACGCGCCGCCATGACCCGCACCCATGTTGGTGTGCAGGATGACCGGCCCCCCGCCCGTCATGGTCGCGCGCAGCCGCGCCACCCACTTGGCGGGCTCCCAGTAGGTGACACGCGGGTCGGTCAGGCCGGCCATCGCCAGGATCGCCGGATAGTGCTGCGCCGTCACATTGTCGTAGGGCGAGTAGGAGCGGATGTAATTGAAGGCCGCCGCGTCGGTGATCGGATTGCCCCATTCGGGCCATTCCGGCGGGGTGAGCGGCAGCTTGTCGTCGAGCATGGTCGCCAGCACGTCCACGAAGGGTACTTCGGCGAGGATGCCGGCAAACAGGTCGGGCGCCCGGTTGGCGACCGCGCCCATCAGCATGCCGCCGGCGCTGCCGCCGTGGCCCACGATGCGTCCGGCCGACGTGTATTGGGCCTGGATCAAGGCACGACCGGCCGCGACGAAATCGTCGAACGTGTTGGTTTTCTTCTCGCGCTTGCCGTCGAGATACCACGACCAGCCCTTGTCGGAGCCGCCGCGGATATGGGCGATGGCATAGACGAAACCGCGATCGACCAGCGACAGGCGGTTGGCCGAGAAGGACGCGGGCATCGCCATGCCGTAGGAGCCGTAGCCGTAGAGGAGCAGCGGTGCGCGGCCGTCGAGTACAAGGTCGCGACGATGCAGGATCGACACCGGCACCTCGGCGCCGTCGTGCGCAATCGCCGTGATGCGCGTCGTGACATAGGCGGCGGGATCGTGACCGGACGGAATCTCCTGGCGCTTGCGCAAGGTCCGCTGCCGCGTCGCCATGTCGTAGTCGTAGACTTCGCCCGGCGTCGTCATCGACGAATAGGCGAAACGCAGGGTCGTCGTGTCGAACTCGTACCCGCCGATCATGTCGAGCGAGTAGGCGGTCTCGTCGAAGGCGATCTTATGCTCGGCGCCGGTCGCCAGATCACGGATCACGATCGAGGGCAGGGCGTTGGAGCGCTCCAGTCTGACAAGATGCCCGGCATAGAGATCGACGCCCAGGATGTACGTGCCTGGCCGGTGGGGCACCAGTTCGCGCCAGTTGGCGCGCTCGGGAGCGGCGAGCGGCGCGGTGACGATCTTGAAATCGGTGGCGCCGCCCTCGTTGGTGAGGATGAACAGCTCGTCGCCGCGATCGGCGACACTGTAGCGCACGCCCTTTTCGCGCGGCGCGATCAGGCGTGGCTCGGCGTCGGAGCTCGAGAGATCGATCAGCCGTTCCTCGGTCGTGTCGTGGTCGCCGCCCGAGATGACGCAGAAGCGGCCGCTGGCGCTTTCGCCGATGCGGGTGAACCAGCCGGTGTCCTTCTCCTCGTACACGAGGACGTCGTCGGCCTGGGCCGTGCCCAGCCTGTGTCGGTAGACCTTCAGCGGACGATGATTGTCGTCGACCTGGACGTAGAAGAAGAACGAGGAATCGCGGCCCCAGACGACGATGCCGCTC
The DNA here is from genome assembly GCF_965249915.1 of Reyranella sp. Classification (GTDB taxonomy): domain Bacteria; phylum Pseudomonadota; class Alphaproteobacteria; order Reyranellales; family Reyranellaceae; genus Reyranella. The sequence continues at coordinate 3,674,498 of NZ_OZ252257.1, read as the reverse complement.
GTCTCCGTCAGAATATCCGGTAGGTCCTCTGCGGTATCCCAGCGCCGGATGCGCAGGGTGAAGTATTCCGAGCCGCGCAGGTCGGCGCTCCACGCCTCGAGCCGGTGGTCTGGCGAATGCCGCGTGCCGCCGAACTTGAAGTACTCCGACGTCCTGGCCAGCGCGTCGCCGTCGAGGATCGTCTGCATCTCGCCGCCGTCGCGCGGCGTCCGGCCGATCTGCTGGTGCTGGCCGCCTTCGCGGAACTTCCAGAGATAGGAAAACGGCCCGTCCGGCGTGGGCACGCTCGAATCGTCTTCCTTGATGCGGCCGCGCATCTCCGCGACCAGCGTCTTCTGAAGCGCCTGCGTAGGGCCGAGCCTCTCCTCGGCATAGGTGTTCTCGGCCTCGACATAGGCGCGGATCTCGGGATCGAGCAGGGACGGGTCGCGCAGCACCTCCTGCCACTTCTCGTCCTTCAGCCACGCATAGTCGTCGGTGATCGTGACGCCGTGCAGGGTGCGGCGCGACGGGTGTCGCGGCGCGATCGGTGGCTTCATGGGGAACTCGCAGAGGTTAGTAGTTTCCGGCCTTTGCGGGCGCCTTGGCCGGCGCCGCGGGCTTATCGCCCAGCAGGCCGCGCATCTCGGCGCCCTTGGTGTCCCACCAGTCGGCGAGGATGCGGACGTCCCAGCCGATGCAGAAATGCTTCACGCCCATGTCCAGATACTTGGCGGCCTGGCTGGGATCGCGCAGCTCGACGCGGGGATGCAGGCCCTTCTTCAGCGCCGTCTCGATCGTCTTCTTCTCGGCCGCCACTACGTCGGGGTGGTTGGCCTGGCCGGTCAGGCCGATGCTCATGGAAAAGTCCGAGGCGCCGAACTGCACCATGTCGAGGCCCGGCACGTCGAGGATGCGGTCGAGATCGTCCACGCAGGACTTCTTCTCCACCATGATGGCGATCACCACCTCGTTCAGCGCATCGACATAGGCGGGCGAGCCGCCGGTGCGCACCGTCCCGACGTCGCGGCGCATCCCGACGCCGAGGCGCCCGCGGCCGCGCGCGCCCTGGGCCATCGTGGTTTCCGCGCGGACCGCGTCGACTGCGGCCTTGGCATCCTCAACCGAGCGGATGTCGGCGAACAGCACACTCTGGAAGCCCGAGCCGATCGCCCGCATGGCCTGGTGCGTGTACTGGGTCTGCTCGATCTTGATCATGCCCGACATGCCCATCAGCTCGAACGAGCGGCCGAGATTGTCGAGGTCGTGCATGGTGAAGGGCGCGTACTCGGCGGTGAATTCCACATAGTCGTACTGTTTGGAATGGCCGATCAGCTCCACCAGCGTCGGCCACGCCGACAGGATGTGCGTGCCGAGAGTGGGCTTGCCCTCGTTCAGGCGTTCGCGAAGCGGATTGCGGCTCATCTTGTTCCCCCAGGGTGGTCGTTCGGGCTAGTGTGGCACCTTGTGCAGGGGGAGTTCCATGTTTCCGACGAGAGATAAGCTGACAATCTGCTTCGCGCATGCGGCATACCAGATGAAGGCGCGGTTCGATGCCCGGAATACCGGCATCAACAGCTTCCAGGTGCGCAGCTACGACGAGTTCGTGCAGAGGGTCGGCGAGGCCGATGTCGTCTCGGCCTCGGGCATGTGGAAGAACGACATCATCCCCCACGCCACGAAGCTGAAGTTCGTCCAGTCCATCAGCTCCGGCATGGACCAGTATTCAAAGGAGTTGCTGGGCGCCAAGGGCATTCGCCTGGCAAGCGCCGCCGGCGTCAACGCCCGCGCCGTGGCCGAACACGCGCTGGCCCTGATCCTCGCGGTCTTCCGCCGGCTGCCCGAGGCGCGCGACAACCAGCACAAGAAGGTGTGGCGGGGCATGCTGGGCGACCTAACCCAGCGCGAGGACGAGCTGGGCGGAAAGACACTGTTGATCGTCGGCATGGGCCGGATCGGCAGCCATCTCGCCAAGCTCGCCAAGGCCTTCGACATGAAGGTGATCGGCATCCGCCGCGATCCCAAGGCCGGAACGAATGGGGCCGACGAAATCCATGCCATGGACGACCTGGTGAAGCTCGTCCCACAAGCCGACATCGTGGCGCTGACCTGCGCGCTGACGCCCGAGACCACCGGCCTGATGAGTGCAGCCGCTTTCGCGGCCATGAAGCCGTCATCGGTCTTCGTGAACGTCGCTCGCGGCAAGGTCGCTGATGAGGCGGCGCTGATTGGCACCATGCAAGGCAACAAGATCTGGGCGGCGGCACTGGACGTCACCGCCGAGGAACCGCTGCCGGCGGCATCGCCCCTCTGGACGATGCCAAATGTCTTCATCACCCCGCATACGGCCGGCGAAACCCGTGCCTATGAAGACAACGTCATCGACATCCTGATCGAAAACCTCGACCGCCTGTGGCGGGGCGAGACAACGCTCCGCAACCAGGTTCTGTAGGCCGAGGCTCCAAGCCTGCGTTCAAGAAGGACGCGCTAGTCCTTGTCCTTCTTGTTGTTGTTGTTCCGCTGAGGCTGCGGCTGCTGTTGTTGCGGCTCGGCCTTCGGCGGCTGGGCAATCTGCTGCTGCTGCGGGGCCGGCGCACGCGTCTCCCGATCCTTGGGAGCCTGCTGCTGTTGTGGCTGAGGCTGCGGGCGCTGGGGCTGAGCCTGCTGCGGCGGCTGTTGCGGCTCGGCCCGCGGCTGCGGGGCCGGAGCGGCCTGCCGAGGCGCTTCCTGACGGGGGGCAGCCTCAGGCTTGGGCGCTTGCTGCGGCGCGGCCTGGCGGGGCGCCTCCTGACGGGGAGCAGCCTCGGATTTCGGCGCGGGCTGCGGAGCAGCCTCCCGGGGCTCTTCCTGTCGCGACTGGGGAGTGGCGGCAGGTGCCCGCTGCGGCGCGGCCTGTTTCGGCTCATCCTGCTTCGGCTGCGGCGCCCCGTTCGGCTTCTGCTGATCGGGTACCGCCTGCTTGCGCTCTTCCTGACGGGATTGCGGCTCGGCCGACTTCTCGGTGGCGGGAGCGGCCTGCTTCGGCTCGTCACGCTTGGTGTCATCGCGCTTTGACGGCGACGGATCAGGCGTGGCCAGGGCGGGCTTCGGGGGCGCTGGGGCGGCCTCCTTCTGCGACGGCGCTGCCACCTTGCCAGGCTCCTGTTTCGCCGGTTCCGGCTTTCCCGACTCCTGCTTGGCCTGCTCGGGGGCCGCCTTGTCCGTCTCCTTGAGGGCGGGCGGGGCAGCGCCCTGACGCGGCTGCAGGGGCGGTGCCGTCGGCTTGGCCGTCTTGCCATCGGCCTTGTCGCCGGTCGCCGCCTTGCTGTCGGTCGAGGCGATCTTCGGACCCGGGGCGACAGGCTTCTTCTCGCCTTCGGCCGCCTTGGGCTTGGCCAGGGTCTGCATGTCCGCCACGGCGGTCTTGGCTACCGAAGCCTCAGGCCCCTTGGCCTGCGCGTCCGCCTGGCCCTTGGGCCCGGCCGCCGACTTGTCGTCGGTCGGCCGCGCGTTGGCCTTGCCATCGGCCACGGTGGCGATGGAAGCGGTCGGGGCCGGCGGTGCGGAGATGGGCGCAACGGCCGCCTTCGCGATCTGATCGGCCGTGACCTTCAGGGCGGCGCGCTGGACGGGCTGCGAGCGAACGAAGGCCTGCGACGGCACGATCGTCGCGAAACGCTGGTTCGCCAGCACGGGATTCTGGCCCGCGACGAAAGCCTCGCGGCGTTGCGCACGCTCCCAACGTTCCTGGAGTTCGCGATCCTGGATGCGCGCGGCGCGGTTGATGCGCTGATAGTAGTCGCGATTGGTCGAATAGGGCGGGACGTAGACCTCGCGCGGTCCGAGGGGGAACCAGCCTACCGGTCCGGCATTGCGGCCCTGGTTGCCGAGCTGCGCTGCCAATTCGAGGCCGCCCACGAAGGCGACCAGCGCCGGCGCGTAGACCGGGCGCTCCTCCCGCTGCGGCGGGACCCAGACCCAGCGGTTGTTGCTGTTGGCCCAGCGGCCATAGTGATAGGGCGCGAAGCCCCAAGGCTGTTCGTCGATCCAGGTCCAGCCCCACGGCTTCACGTAGGACCAGTGGCCGGTGCGATAGGGTGCCCAATCGGCCGGGGTGGAGCGAGGTACCCAGACCTGGCCGTAACTGCCGTCGTTCACCCAGTTGCCGTAGCCGTTGAGGTCCTCGTAGCCGGTCATGCCGGCCGGCAGGTATTGCGGCTGCTGGTCGTACACCACCTGCCGGTCGCGGGCCGCCCACGAGGCGGCCGGGGCTGGCGGGGCCGCTCTCACGGTCTTGAGCTGCATCGATGAGCCGTCGCCGTAGACTTCGCCGACTTCACCCGGCCGCACCGCCAGAGTCTGGCCGTTCAGGCCCTGAATCTGGGCCGCGCCCGCGCGCACGCCGAGGCGCGTCGGGTCCTGCTGGGAGCCCGCCTCGACATAGTAGTCACCCTGCTGCTGCAGCGTGATCGTCCCGCGTGGCGTCACGATCTCGTAGGGCTGCGTGGCCTCCATCTGCGTGGTTGTCTTCACATCGACCCGGCCCTGCGCCAGTTGCAGGCGGACCTGCCGGTCGTCGATCTGCGTCATGTCGAGCTCGGTGGACCCGTCCATGCGGATGCGCGTGCCGGCGAGCGACACTTCGCTGCGGGAATTGGGCTCGGTCCACAGGGCGTCGCCGGTCGTCAGGGGCGTGTTGACGACAGCCTTGCTCCAGCCATTCTCCTCGTCATCGTGGAACGAAACCGTGCCCTCGACATAAGCGAGACGCCCGACGCGGCCCGGCGGGTCGTTTTGAGTCTGCGCGAAGACGGTGCAGGTGATCAGGGAAGCTCCGACGAAACCGGCCAGAACCTTCATCGTCGTGCGTCCAAACACTTCGCCCATACGGGACCTCCTGCTAGGCTAGGTCTCGTGAACGCCCAGCCGCTATCGCGGTTGCGCGCGTGGAGAGAAACACAGGGGGAGAGAAGATGAGCGTCGCCGACCCGCACCGCGTCGTCCTGACCGGCGAGAACCCGTTCCTTCGCCTCAGCGAGAAGGACGGCGATCCCAATTCGACCGATGCCAGCTACTGGCGGATCCTGTTCTGCCCGGCGGGCCCCGGGAACGTGCTCTACCTGAAGAGCGAGCTGACGCACGGCCACTGGCGAATCTATTCCGACAACATCGCCATGGCGCGCTGGCTGCAACAGACCGTGCAGGGAATGCTCAATCCGGAGCTGAAGGACCTGTCGATTCCAGTGATCGACGCCGACTTCAGCAAGTCGGGCGACCCGCGCTACTTCTGGACCGAGTATGTCTCGGCGGCCGACGCCGAGATCGCGCTCACCTGGCACGATATCGGCGATCCTCTGCTGATCCACACCGAGCCCAACCAGGAGCCGAACCCGCGGCCCTACGGCGTCTGCACCGTGCTTGTCCCCGCGCTGTCCGGCCGGCTCACGCTGAACGGCCAGCAGGCCCGCGGCAAGCCCTGGCCGCGCGAGCGCGAAGGCCGCCCCTTCAGCACATCGGCATTGGCCTTCTCGGAGAGCTGGACGGAGCCGCGGTAACGCTTCAGGCGGCGCTCTGCACCATCGGGCGGAAGGTACCCTTTTCGGTGCCGCAGTCAGGGCATTGCCAGGTCGTTGGCAAGGCTGAAAAGGACGTGCCGGGCGGAAAGCCTTGCTGCGGCAGGCCCTGGGCCTCCTCGTAGACATAGTAGCAGCCCCGGCAGATGAAGCGCCGCTCGGGCGGCGAAGGCGCGGGCACCGGCGCGGCCCCTTGTTGGTGTGGATGGCCGAGCGGCACGGTCACCGGGGCGCCGACGCTGATGCTGCCTGTCTTGCGCGTAACCAGATAGACGCCCAGGTCCTTGTGGCCGAACGCGGTCCGCAAAGAGGTCGGAATATCGAGGTCGCGACGGCCATTCTGCGGATTGACGTTGGTCGCGCCGCATCGTCCGTTCCGCCGATCCACGCGCATCACGGCATCGCCGACGACGATGTCTCGCCCGATCCACTCGAATTCCTCCCAGGGCTGGAGGCCGTCGATGTAGATGTTGGCGCGAAAGCGCAGCGGATCGACCTCGACTCCCCACTGCTCTTCGAGGGCACGAACGGTCGCGAGATTGATCAACGATATGATCTTGTCCGGCTTGTCCATGAAATGGCCGCCTGTCTCGGCGCGCACCAGCCGTGGCGTGCCGTTCAGGGTGGGCACGAGCTGCTGGAAAAATGCCTCGACGTCGTTGCGCCCTTTCTCGCTGGCGAGATTGACGGCGAGGAGCTGCCGGCTGCCTTCCCGAATGGTGAAATCGAGCGTCTCGACGTCGAGATGCGTGCGCACCCGGGCCAGCGCCTCGTCGAGCATCAGCATCACGAACAGGCCCTTCTTGGCCCATTTGGTGACGTGCCCATCGATCGGGCTGCGGGGCCGCGCCAGCGCGAACATCCGGTCGTGGGGGAAAGCATGCCCGGCCTGGAGGACCACGTCGGTCACGCGCTGGGGGCTGAGGCCCTTGATCGGATAGCGGTAGATGTTGCTCACGACGGGCATCGGAATTCGGCTCTTGATTGGATCGTCCGAGCCCGAGCTTGCCCGAGGGGCGACTGGCCGACGTAGAGCCGGCTGTTGCGGAAAACGAGGAGCCAGATGGCCGGTCGCAGTGGACGCCGCAGGCAGGTCGACGCTCGGTAGTTCGAGGGCATCGTCGATCGCCTCGGAGAGGCGCGCGATCCCCTGCTCGATCTGGCGCGGCATGAGAGCCGCGTAGCCCAACAGGACGCCTCGGCGCGCGAGATCGGAATCGGTGGCGTCGTAGGCGCCGCCTCCTGCCATCGAGTAGACGCCGACCCGCGCGCGACGCGCGATCTCTTCGAGGACAGGCGCGTCCGGTACACCAACCGGCAGCCGCCAGAGAAGGTGCAGACCGGTCGATGCGCCGCTGATTTCGGCACCGCCGAATTGCCGCCGCAAGGCCAGGAGCAGAGCGTCGCGGCTTTCCTTGTAGCGGACCCGGATGCGCGCGAGATGGGCGGCATAGCTGCCGCTGCGGATCATCTCGGCAAGGGCGGCCTGGTCGAGCCAGGAATTGCCGTTGTTCAGCAGCGCCTTGGCGTTGCGCACCGCGACGGCGAGCGGCTCCGGCACGACGAGGTAACCGAGGCGAAGTCCGGCGCCGAGCGACTTCGAGAACGTGCCCAGGTAAAGGGTGCAATCGGGTGCCAGCGAAGCGATCGACGGCAGCGGCGAGCCTTCGTAGCAGAAATCACCGTCGCAATCGTCCTCGAGAATGTAGCACCCGGTGCGGCGCGCCCAGGCGATCAGGGCATGACGCCGTTCGAGCGACATGACATGGCCGGTCGGATATTGATGCGATGGTGTCACGAAGACGAGAGCCGCTGGGAACTGCGGCAGCGCATCGGTGACAATGCCCTCCGAATCGACGGGAACGCCGATGACCTGTGCGCCATGGGCTTCGAGGGCGAAGCGGGCGCCCTGATAGCAGGGATCCTCGATCACGCTGACCGTGCCGGGGCTCAGGAACAGGCGAGCTGCAAGGCTGATGCCTTCCTGCACGCCGCCGGTCACGACGACCCGATTGACGTCCGCGACGATGCCGCGCGCAGCCGCGACATGGCCCGCGATCGCCGTGCGCAGGACCGCGAGACCGGCGGGATCGGCATACTGCGACAGGCCCGTGGCGCCGCCATGAGACAGGCTCGCCTGAAGGAGACGGCGCCACGTCTTGAGCGGGAACAGTCCGACGCTGGGCCGGCCGGGGAAGAAATCGACGGCCAGCCGGTTGCGGTTCTTGGCCACCAGGTCTTGCGCGCGGATCGGCACCGAGGGGAGCGGCATCGGGGAGAGGCCGCTCATATCGGCTGCGAATGCTGTCCTGGCGACCGTCCGTGGCGTGTGCTCGGGCGGATGGCTTGCTGCGAACATGCCGGAGGCCCGGCGCCCTTCGACGTAGCTCTCGATCATCAGCCATTCGTAGGCGCGGACCACGGTGTTGCGCGACACATCGAGTTGGGCCGCGAGTTTGCGCGAGGACGGCATGCGGGCGCCGGGCGCGATGCGGCGTTGCACGATGGCGTCGCGGAGTTGCTCAACGATTTGCGCAGCCAGCGTGGCCGGCCGGGAGCGATCGAGAAGCAGCGGGATTTGCATCCTCGAGGGCTTGCAGAAGAGGTGCCAAGGCCAGCGCTGCCGATCGGTCCAGTTGATCAAAAGTCGAGGCGTCCAGAAGCGCAACTGGCCCTGTCCTGGTGGCGCAATCTGGAGCCATCGTACCCGCGCGCACGGCCAGTACGCCCAATAAGTCGGCAGATTTGCCCGAGTGCGAACGCTTGCTGTCGACATGGTGATCAAAGAGACGCCACTGCGCGCTTCATGCCTCATGCCGACTGGCACCCCCGCATTTCCCCACTGTGGCTCTCAGGTCTTTGTCCCTGCACCCGCATGCTGGGGCCACTCACGGATGACCAGAGAGGCGGGGGCCTCTCTTCCTGCAACGCGAACTGAGGAGAGAGCATATGAGAAAGGCACGAAATTCCTGGATGGGGGCGGTGGGCGGGGTGCTGCTCATGGCCTGCGGCCTTGGCGGACAGGCCCAGGCCCAGGCGCCGGAAACGATCAAGATCGGCATCCTTCATTCGCTGTCGGGAACGATGGCGATCAGCGAGACCATCCTCAAGGATCTGATGCTGATGCAGGTCGCGGACCTCAACGCCAGGGGCGGCCTGCTGGGCAAGAAGGTCGAGGCGGTGGTGGTCGACCCGGCGTCGAACTGGCCGCTGTTCGCAGAGAAGGCGCGCGAACTGCTGGTCAAGGACAAGGTGGTTGCCGTGTTCGGCTGCTGGACGTCGGTCAGCCGCAAGTCGGTGCTGCCGGTGTTCGAGGAGCTCAATGGCCTTCTCTTCTATCCGCTCGAATACGAGGGTGAGGAAGCCTCTTACAACATCTTCTACGGCAGCTCCGTTCCCGACAACAAGGCGATCCCGGCCGTCGACTATCTGATGAGCAAGGACGGCGGCGAGGTGAAGCGGTTCGTGCTCGAAGGCACGGACTACGTCTATCCGCGCACGTCCAACAAGATCATCCGCGCCTATCTGCAGAAGAAGGGGGTGAAGGAGGAAGACATCATGGAGAACTATACGCCGTTCGGCTTCGCCGACTGGCAGACCGAGGTTGCCGCCATCAAGAAGTTCGGCTCGTCCGGCAAGAAGACCGCCGTCATCTCGACGGTCAACGGCGATGCCAACGTTCCCTTCTACAAGGAGCTCGGCAACCAGGGCATCAAGGCGAAGGACATTCCCGTCATGGCCTTCTCGGTGGGCGAGGAGGAACTGGCCGGCGTCGATACCAAGCCGCTGGTGGGCCATCTCGCGGCCTGGAGCTACTTCCAGTCTGTCGACAATCCCGACAACAAGTCCTTCGTCGCCAAGTGGCGGGCCTACGCCAAGAATCCGAAGCGCGTGACCAACGATCCGATGGAGTCGGCCTACATCCTCTTCAACATGTGGGTGCAGGCGGTGCAGCAGGCGGGCACGACCAACGTCGATGCGGTCCGGCAGGCAATGACCGGTCAGAAGGTCAAGTCGCCCTCGGGCTTCGAGGTGACGATGGGATCCAATCATCACATGGCCAAGCCGGTGATGATCGGCGAGATCCAGGGCGATGGCCAGTTCGCCATCGTCTACCAGAGCAAGGCGATGCCGCCCAAGGCGTGGAGCCCCTATGTCGAGGCAAACGCCGGCCGGATTGCCGATTGGGCATGGCCGTGGGTTTGCGGCGGTTGCACGACGCCGAAGTACGCGGCCGCCGCACCGCAGTGATCTGATCCGCACAGGACGCCCGCTCGTCCCGTGGTGAAAGGGGAATGGCAGCTCGCAAGGGCTGCCATTCTTTTTGCCCGATCGCCTGGAGGCTCGTCGAACATCTTGGCGAGTTCGGTGTAGCTGTCGCGGCGGACGTGCTCGTCGTGGGTCCAGGTGACGACGGCTATTCCGACAACCTCGCCATGGCGCGCTGGTTGCAGCAGACCGTGCAGGGGATGCTCAATCCGGAGCTGAAGGACCTGTCGATTCCGGTGATCGACGCCGACTTCAGCAAGGCGGGCGACCCGCGCTACTTCTGGACCGAATACGTGTCGGCGGCCGATGGCGAGATCGCGCTCACCTGGCACGATATCGGCGATCCGCTGCTGATTCACACCGAGCCCAACCAGGAGCCGAACCCGCGGCCCTACGGCGTCTGCACCGTGCTTGTCCCAGCGCTGTCCGGCCGGCTCACGCTGAACGGCCAGCAGGCCCGCGGCAAGCCCTGGCCGGGCGAGCGGGAAGGCCGCCCCTTCAGCACATCGGCGCTCGCCTTTTGGGGAGAGCTGGACCGAACCCCGCTAGAAGTGTGACCGTCGTGGCGAGGTGGCGATCCGCATGGTGCCAAGCCTTTGCTTTTGGATTGGGGGCCGCCGACCGAGACCAAGCAACGCCCTCGGGACACTGCAAATGCAGGGCGTGTGAATGGGCTCAACAGACTGATTGCCGTCAATCGGTTTGGGATCGGATTGAAAGACTGAATCGGAGTAAGTTACTTTCCGAGCGCGCGGCCTCCAGGCGCGATAATCGAAAAGACGGGATGCGGACATGCTGACGAAACGCCAACTCCTTCAAACTGGCGCCGCCGCTGCCCTGCCCCTCGCGGCTTCGCCCCTCAACGGTGCGCGCGCGCAGTCGAGCGGCGGCCGACCCGGATTCTTCAAGGCCCGGGATATCGCCGAAGAGGGATTCATCTACGGCTTGCCGATCGTGATGAACTACGGCGTCATGTACGAGTACGCGGTCGATCGGACGTCGAGCCAGTTCAAGGCTCCGTTCAACCAGATCAAGAACGAACCCAACGTCTTCACTTACAAGGACACGGCGATTCCGACACCGAACAGCGACACGCCCTATTCGCTGGCGTGGCTGGATCTGAGGGCGGAGCCGATCGTTCTCTCGGTCCCCGCCGTTGATCCCAAGCGCTACTACTCGGTCATGCTTTGCGATGGCAACACCTACAACTACGGGTACATGGGGAGCCGTGCGACGGGAAGCGACGCCGGTGACTATATGGTCGTCGGACCGGACTGGAAGGGGGCCACGCCACCCGGCATCAGGAAGCTCTTCAGGTCGAGCACGCAATTCACGCTGGCCGCGTATCGCACCCAGCTTTTCGACGTGGCTGACCTGGACAACGTCAAGAAGGTTCAGGCGGGCTATCAGGTGCGAACGCTGTCTGCGTACCTCGGCCAGTCAGCGCCTCCGCCGGCGCCTGCCATCGACTTCCCGAAGTTCGACAAGGAGTTGGTGAAGCTGAACTTCTTCGAGTTCCTCGATTTTGCGCTTCAGTTCGCCCCGGAACAGCCGAACGAAAAGGATATTCGCGCCAGGCTGGCCAGCATCGGCATCGGTCCAGGCAAGACCTTCAATTTCAAAGACCTGTCGCTCGAGGACAAGGCCGAGATCCTGCTGGGGATGAAGGCGGGCGACCGCAAGGTCGATGCGGCCGTCGCTGCGGCGGGAAAGGCGGTCAACGGCTGGCGGGTGAGTTCGCTGTTCGGTGACAGCGCCTTCTACAATGGGGACTGGATGAAGCGGGCGGCCGGCGCCCGCGGCGGCATCTACGGCAACGACGCCGAGGAGGCGACCTATCCTCTGACGCGCAGCGACGGCGATGGCAAAACGCTGGACGGCAGTGCGAACAACTATGTGCTCACGTTCCCGGCCGGTCAGCTCCCCCCGGTCAACGCCTTCTGGTCGCTGACGATGTATGACGGCAAGACCCAGCTGCTGATCGAGAATCCGATCAACCGCTATCTCATCAACTCGCCGATGCTTCCGTCGCTGAAGACGAATGCGGATGGCTCTCTGACGCTCTACATCCAGAACAAGTCGCCGGGAGCGGACAAGGAAAGCAACTGGCTTCCCGCTCCGAACGGCCCGATCTATCTGGTGATGCGCCTCTACTGGCCCAAGACGTCGCCGCCGTCGATCCTGCCCGTGGGGGATGGTTCCTGGCAGCCTCCCGGCTTGAAGCGGGTCTCTTAGTTCGACGCACTCGACATTGTAGGATCAGACAGGCGCGAAGCCGTAGGCTTTGGCGAGTTCGGTGTAGCTGTCGCGACGGACCTGCTCGTCGTGGGTCCAGGTGACGACGGCCATCTCGTCGACGCCGACCCGCTCCTTGAGTTCGGTGATGCGTGCCGCCACTTCGGGGCCGGTGCCGACGAACGAGTCCTTGCGGAACTGTTCCATCTTCGCCGCTTCGTAGGCGGTGACAGGCGCCTGCGCCGCCTCGTCGGGCGGCAGCAACGGGCCCAGGATGTTCTTGTCGCGATTGATCCGGCTCAGCGCCCGCGACGTGAAATGGTACTGGGCCTTTTCCATCGTGTCGGCGGCCAGCGCCCAGACGCAGAGGGCGGAATGCGGTTCGGGATGGCGCGCGCTCGGGCGGTAGTTCTTCTTGTAGAGGTCTATGGCACGCTCGCCGCCGGCGCCGTCGCTGAAGAACCAGGCATAGCAGTAGGGCAGGCCGAACAGCGCCGCGACCTGGGCGCCGTAGTCGGAACTGCCGAGGATCCAGGCCTCCGGTGCCGTCGGGCTCTGGGGAAAGGCCTTCACCGTCGCGAAGGGATGGCGCTCGACCAGCGGTTCGTTGTGGACCCAGGCGATCAGGTCGCGCACGTCGGCCGGAAAATGTTCGGGCCGTTCGTTGGCCGCGGGATTGAGGGCGAAGGCGGTGCGCCCGTCCGAGCCAGGCGCGCGCCCGAGGCCCATGTCGATGCGCCCCGGCGCCAGGGCGTCGAGCACGCGAAAGACCTCGGCCACCTTGAACGGCGAGTAGTGCGGCAACATGATTCCGGCACTGCCGATGCGGATTCGCTCCGTCGTCGCCGCGATCGCCGCCATCACGATCTCGGGTGCGGTCCCGACGATGGTAGGATGGTTGTGATGCTCCGACACCCAGAAGCGCTCGTAACCCAGAGCCTCGCAGCGCTGGGCGAGCGACACGGTGTTGCGGATGGACTGGTCCTGCGGCCGGCCTGAAACGGCGATCGACTGGTCCAGCACGGAGAGGCGGAAGGGACGTGACATCGGCTGGAGATGGGCCTTGCGACCTATTCCGGCAAGGTCGCGATCATATAGAGCGTCTGGAGTTGCTGCGTCGGCCGTGCGTTCTTGCCGAACACGTCGCCGAAGATCGTGGCGATCTGGCCCGATCGGTAGATGTGGCTCAGCGCCCGGTCGACGGCCAGGCGGAAGGGGCCTTCGCCCAGCTTCATGGCGAGGGCGAAGGGCTCGAGGCTGAGATAGGTGTTCGCCAGCAGAATGCGGGCGGCGTCCTTGTGGTCCTTGATCATCGCGGTGAGCATCGCGCCGCCGGCGAAGTAGGCGGCGATCTCGCCCTTCTCCAGCGCCGTCATGGCCACCGTGAAGTCGGTGAAGGGGACGATGGTGGCTTTGATCTGGAGCGAGGCCAGCGCCTTGCGAAGTTCTTCTTCCGTCAGGGTGCCGGCAACCGCGCCGACCTTCTTGCCGGCGAGATCCTGCATGTCGCGCGGCCCGTCGTTGCGGATGGCGAAGCTCGTGCCGTCGACGAAGGTGGTGATGGAAAAGTCGACCACGGCACGGCGGTCGAGCGTCTCGGTGAGCGAGTCGCAGAGCAGGTCGATCTTGCCCTGCTTGATCATGTCGAGGCGGTTTTCGGTGGTGACGGGCACGAACTCGACCTTGAGGCCCGGCAGCTTGAGCTGCTGGGCGATGTCCTTGGCAACCGCCTCGCAGAGCTGGACCATGAAGCCGGCGGGCTGGCCGTTGGGGCCCTTGTAGGCGAAGGGATGGGCGTTCTCGCGGAAGCCGCCGCGGAGCACGCCGTTCTTGGCGATATCGTCCAGGGTGCCCGCCCAGGCGCTGCCGGCGGCCAGGAAGCCCAGGGTCACGGCAAGGCCGCTCAGGAATCGCTTCATCTCGTCCCTCTTTGAATGACGGCGAAACAATCCGATATTCGGCCCGTTGCCGCCACCGGAAATCCGGAGGAAGTCATGGCCCGTTCCAGGAAGTCGGCTCCCGCATCCCGTGTCACCGGCATCGACCACATTTCCATTCGGGTCAGGGACTATGAAAAATCGAAGGCCTTCTATGGCGGCCTGTTCGAGTTCCTGGGTTTCCAGGTGTCGGACGAGTACCCGTCCACCATCGGCTGGACCAACGGCAGCACGCGTTTCTGGATCGCGCCGGCGGAAGGGCGCAAGACGCACCGGATCGGCGATGTCGGCCTTCACCATTATGCCTTCCAGCTGCGCAGTCGGAAGGATGTCGACGCGCTGCAGGCCTATCTCGAAGGTCAGGGCGTACGCATCGTCGATGCCGCCGGGGAGTATTACGAGGACTACTACGCCGTCTTCTTCCTCGACCCCGACGGGCTGAAGCTGGAAGGGATGAAGTACGGCGAACTGACCGCGAAGCGGAAGCGCAAGCCCCCGAAGAAGAAGGCGTAGGCCGGTCGTTCTGCTTGTGGCGCGGCGCCCTGCGGGCCAAACTCCGGCCCGTTTTTCTGGATCCCGGAGGACCGCCAATGTCGACCGCCACTGCCGAAATGAAGACCCAGGCCCAGCCGGCCAATACCTACAAGCCCAAGGGCATGCTGATCGGCGGCAAGTGGGTCGAGAGCGCGTCCGGCGCCCGCATCACCATCGAGAATCCCGGCAAGCGCACGGCCGTGGCCGAGGTGCCGCGCGCGGCCGAAGCCGACGTCAACGCCGCCGTCGAGGCCGCCGAAAAAGCGTTCCCCGCCTGGAAGAACGTCGTGCCGCGCGAGCGCGGCAAGATCCTGCTCAAGATCGCCGAGGTACTCGAGGCGCGCAGCGAAGAGATGGCGCGGACCATCGCGCTCGAAACCGGCAATGCGCTGCGCACCCAGGCGCGCGGCGAGGCCAAGCTGGCCGCCGACATCTTCCGCTACTTCGGGGGCCTCGGCTCAGAGCTCAAGGGCGAGACCGTGCCGCTGGGCGAGCACGTGCTGTCCTACACGCGGCGCGAGCCGATCGGCATCGTCGGCGCCATCATCCCGTGGAACGCGCCGGTCATGCTGGGCGCGCTCAAGATCGCGCCCGCTTTGTGCGCCGGCAACGTGCTGGTCATGAAGGCGGCCGAGGACGCGCCGATGGCGGTACTGCTGATGGCCGACATCTGCCAGGACTTCCTGCCGCCCGGCGTGTTGAACGTGCTGACCGGCTACGGCGCGGAGTGCGGCGGCCCGCTGGCCAACCACCCGAAGATCCGCAAGCTCTCCTTCACCGGCTCGACCGAGGTCGGCAAGGTGATCATGCGCGCCGCGGCCGAGCGGATCGTGCCGGTCTCGCTCGAACTGGGCGGCAAGAGCCCCTCGATCGTCTATCCGGATGCCGACGAGGATTGGGCGGTCGACGGCATCATCAACGCCATGCGCTTCACCCGCCAGAGTCAGAGCTGCACGGCCGGCTCGCGCATGTTCCTGCATGAGGACATCTTCGACAGCTTCCTCGCGAAGCTGGAGAAGAAGACCACGACGCTGAAGATCGGCGATCCGCTCGACGAGGCGAGCGACATCGGGACCATCATCAACAACAAGCAGTACAGCAAGGTCTGCAAGTACGTCGAAGACGGGCTCGCCCGTTCCGACGCCAAGCTGGTGTTCGGCGGTCTGCCGCCCAAGACCGGCCCGTTGAGCGAAGGCTACTTCACCATGCCGACCGTGTTCGCCGACCGCTCGAACGACTGGCGTCTCGCCCGCGAGGAGATCTTCGGGCCGGTGCTGGTGGCGATCCGCTGGAGCGACGAGGCCGAGGCGATCCGCATGGCCAACGACAGCCATTACGGTCTCGCGGCCTATGTCTGGACGCACGATATCGGCAAAGGCCTGCGCGCCGCGCACGCGATCGAATCGGGCTGGGTGCAGGTCAACCAGGGCGGTGGCCAGACGCCCGGGATGTCGTACGGCGGCTACAAGCAGAGCGGCCTCGGCCGCGAATTCTCGCTCGAAGGCATGCTCGACAGCTTCACGCAACGCAAGAGCGTGACGGTCAACCTCGCGGTCTGACGGTTTGAGTAAAGGTCCCTCGCCACGCACGGGATGACATTATTGGGAGAGTTGGCGCAGTACGTCGCTCCAAGAAAAATTGTCATCCCGAGCGTTAGCGAGGGACCTTTCTCTTATTGCGGCACCCGCGTGTGAAAGTCGGTCGCCCCCTGATAGGCGTGACCGATCCGGTAGAGCATCGCCTCGTCGAACGGCCGGCCGACCAGTTGCATTCCGATCGGCGCGCCATTGACGTCGAAGCCGCACGGCACCGACAGCGCCGGAATGCCGAGCGTATTGAACGGACGGGTGAGGCCGGTAAAGCCCGCCACCATCTTCAGTACCGCCGGACCGCCCTTCGTTTCCGTATCGGTTTCCTCGATCGTGGGCAGAGGGAAGGGGATGGCCGGCAGCAGCACGGCATCGACGGCCTCCATCGCCGTCGATAGGAACTCCTTCACGAAGTGGGCGCGCAGCCGCAGCGCGTCGATATATTGCGTCGCCGGAATGAAGAACCCCGCCTCCATGCGCGTACGCACCTGATTTGCGTAGAGCTCCGGCGTCTTCTCCATCCACGGCCGGTGCATGGCGGCCGCCTCGCATTTCACCATCACTTCGGCCGCGCGGTAGAGCGCGGTGAAGTCGGGCAGGGTGACGGTCGAGACCTTGGCGCCCAATCGGCCCAGCGCGTCGGCGGCGGCCTGGATTGCCGCGCCGATCTTTGCGTCCAGGGGCGCAAGTCCTTCCTTCGGCAACGCAAGCCCGATGCGCAAGCCGGCGACGCCGCCGTCGAGCAGCGCTTCGTAGTCCGGTACCGGCTTCTCGCTGGTCGTCGAATCGTCTGGATCGTGGCCGGCGATGACCGAGAGCATGCGGGCATTGTCGCGCACGGTTCGGGTCAGTGGGCCGACATGATCGAGGCTCCACGAACGCGCGACCGCGCCGGCGCGGCTCACGCGGCCATAGGTGGCCTTCATGCCGACGACGCCGCAGGCGGCCGCCGGGAGGCGGATGGAACCGCCCGTATCGGAACCGAGGGCGCCGTAGACCATGCGGGCAGCCACCGAGGCGCCCGAGCCGCTGGAACTTCCGCCGGTCACGCGCGTCTGGTCCCACGGGTTGCGGCAATGGCCGTGATGGACATTGTGTCCGGTCGGGCCGGCGGCGAACTCCGCCATGTTGAGGAAACCCAGCTCGACCACGCCGGCCGCGTCGAGCTTGCCCAGCACCGTCGCCGTAACGGGCGCCGTCCAGTCGCGACGGATCGCACTGCCGCCGGTCGAGACCTCGCCCTTGCGGTAGTACATGTCCTTGTGCGCCATCGGCACGCCGTGCAGTGGCCCGCGGCTCTTGCCGGCGGCGAGTTCGGCGTCCATCGCCTTCGCCTGGGCCAGCGCCTTTTCCCGGTAGACGCGGAGAAAGGCATTGGTGCGCGGCTGCCAGGTCTCGATGCGCGCGAGGCAGGCTTCGGTGGCTTCGACCGAGGTGATGCGTCCCTCTGCGATGGCGTCGGCGATCGCCGTCAGATCCTCGAGGGCGAGATCGTCATTCCTTATTGCGGGACTCATGTGCGGGCTGCCTTCGCCATGACGCTGGCGAACGCGGCCGGTTCGTCGTCGAAGGTGAGGCGCTGGGCGGCGGCCTTGCGTACGGCATCGTTCAGGATCTCGACCTCGGCCGCCAGCTCGGCCAGCCGCTTGTCGTCGTAGGTCATGCCCTGCAGGCCCGCGGCAATGCCGGCGGCCGTCTTCGTCTTCTCGTCCATCACCGTCTCCTCAGAGCTTGAGCCGGCAGGCTTCCAGCCGGGCGCGATCCTCGGGCGTGAAGGTCATGATCTTGCGGACCTTCTGATCGAACTTCATGCCCACCGCCTCGGCACAAGCAGCAAGCGTGCCGCTCTCCGCCTCGAACAGGAAGTGGGTGAAGACGACGACCTTGTCGGAGAAGCTCGCCAGACCGCTCATCACAACGGCGAGGTCTCCGGCCTGCAACGGCCGGCGATAGTGGTTCAGCATCTCGACCACGACCGAACCTTCCTCGCGCTCCTGCATGGCGGCCCGGTCGAAGCCCAGATGGTTCCACAGAACCGGCGCCCCGTCGGAATACCGGCCGAACTGGTGGCGCGGCAGAAATTCAGCCCTCTCGTCGCATTCGTCGGGCGTGATCTGCGTCCGGCCGACCTCGATCAGGCCGACCGATGCTGCTTCGGCGAGGGTCAGGTCGGGCAGAGAGAGTTTGCCGACGCTGCGGGGCTTCGCCGTATCGGGCAGAGCGATGCATGCCGCTTTGGCGCGTGCACGAAATTCGGCGGGCCACGGACGGTTGCAGGTGATGGTGCGACGGATCGTGGCAGCGACCTCGCCCTTCGCGGGATTGCGCACTTCGTGATAGGCGACGATCTCGCGCTCGCCGACTTCGACCGGCGCAGAATGGACCTCGACCGGTTCGACCACGCGGAACTCGCGAACGTAGCGGACATGGTCGTCGGACGCTCGCGTCACGGCGCCGGCCGCGCGCTGCGCGCGCGGTCCGAAGCCCAGGCTCGCCAGCAGGCTGGCCGAGGCCTCATGGGCGAACTCGGTGTAGAATTGGACGTTCAGGTGGTTGTTCTCGTCGCACTGCCACGTGTTCACGGCGGTGCTGAAAGTCGGGATCAGGGCGGGGCTCGACACGCTTGATGCTCTCTGCAATCTGTGGATGACTGGCTTTGATGGCCCAAAAAGCCCCAAAAATCGACATTTTCCGCGCATTCCGCACTTGCGGGGGATCGATTCGTGGATAACCTTGGCGCCGTCAACGGTGCCCTGGGGCGTCAGGAGACGTTGGCGAAACCAAGAAATGTAAGGGACCCCCTCAACATGGCTACCAAACCCACTACCGTTCCCACCATTCCGCTTTCGAAGGTCGCAGCTGAGCTGGCCGAAAAGACGGGCATGACCAAGAAGGACGCGAGCGGCGCTCTCGACGAGTTCGTCGGCCTGGTCGTTCGTCACCTCAAGAAGGGCGCCAAGGTTCGCATCACCGGCCTCGGCATCCTGCAGGTCCGCGCCCGTCCGGCGCGCATGGGCCGCAACCCGGCGACTGGCGAAGCGATCAAGATCAAGGCGTCGAAGAAGGTTGCCTTCCGCGTCGCGAAGGATCTCAAGGACGCGATCTAACTCGTTCTCCACGAGTCAAGATTGGGCGGGTTCCGGCGCAGGCCGGACCCGCCCTTCTTTTTGTGCGCGAGCTCCTGTCATCGCAGGGCGATCATCACACGCGTTTGAACGAGCCTGCCGCGCCTTGTTCTAGTATAGCCGGAGCGCGACGCGAGCCGGCATGAACACATTCATCCTCCTGAAGATCCTTGCCACCCTGATGGTGCCGCCGGCTTCGCTGGCCGTCGGTGTCGTGTTGTGGCTCGCGATCCGGCTGATGGGCTGGCGCCGGCTCGCCGCCACCGTCCTTGGCCTTTCGATCTTCCAGACGCTCGTCCTGTCCTTTCCACCGGTATCGGGAATGCTGGTCGGCCTGCTCGAGTCCAAGGCCCGCGCACTCACGGCCGGCAACCCGTCCTGCTGCTATGAGGCGATCGTCGTGCTGGGCGGCGGCATCGCGCCGGCCTCGCCGCCGCACACCACCGAGCCCGAGCTGACGGAAGGGTCCGATCGCATCTGGCAGGCCGCGCGTCTCTATCGTGCGGGGGCGGCACCGAAGATCATCGTGAGCGGCGGCTCGTTCATCGAACAGCAGGGCGGTCCGGCCACCACCGAGGCCGAGGCCATGCGGCGCTTCCTGCTCGACCTCGGCGTTCCCAACGAAGCGATCGTCTCCGAAGGCAAGGCGCTCAACACGATCGAGAACATCGCCAACGTGCGCGACATCGTGAAGGGCGGGCGCGTCGCGATCATCACCTCTGCCTATCACGTGCCGCGCGCGGCAAAACTCGCGTCGAAGGGTGGGCTCGATTTTGCGATGTTCGGCGTCGACTGGAGCCCGCCGGACGCGGCGATGCCCTGGTGGGACCGCTGGCTGCCCTCCGTCGCGGCCCTGAATTTTTCGAACCGGGCGCTGAGGGAACTGGTCGCGCTCTCCTTCGACCGTCGCGGGGAGAGGCTCGCCCAATGACCGCCTATCGCCTCGATCGTCGGGCTGCCCTTGGCCTCGCCGCCGGCAGCTTGCTCGCGCCGCTCGCCCGGTCCGCCCGAGCACAGTCGTTCGACAAGCTGGTCTTCCAGACCGACTGGCGCGCCCAGGCCGAGCATGGCGGCTATTATCAGGCGCTGGCCGCCGGCCTGTACCGAAGGGCCGGCATCGACTGCGAGATCCGGCAGGGCGGGCCGAGCCTCAACATCGGCCAGCTGCTGCTGACGGGCCGTGTCGACATGACCATGTCGAACAGCTTCGAGGCCTTCACCTATCTGCGCGAGAACGCGCCGTTCTTCACCATCGCCTCGATCTTCCAGAAGGATCCGCAGGTCCTGATCGGCCATCCCGACACCGGCTTCGACGGCTTCGACGATCTGAAGGGGCGTACCTTGCTGATCGGCAGCGGCGGGCGCGTCACCTACTGGCCCTATCTCCGCAGGAAGTTCGGACTGAGCGACGACCAGCTCCGGCCCTACACGTTCAACATGGCGCCCTATCTCGCCGACAGGAACGTCGTGCAGCAGGGCTTCATCTCGTCGGAGCCCTATTCGATCTCGAAGGCCATCGGGCGCATGCCGCCGTACCTGTTGATCGCCGATGCAGGCTTCAGTGCCTACCAGACCACCATCGCCATCTCGCGCAAGCTCGCGACCGACAAGCGCGACCTGATCCAGCGCTTCGTCGATACCACGCTCCAGGGCTGGGCGCAGTATCTCGAAGGCGGGCCGGCCACCGAGGCCGCCAATGCGCTCATCAAAAGGGTCAATCCGGAACAGACGGATGATCGTATCGAGTATGCGATCAAGATGATGAACGAGCGTGGAATCGTGATGTCGGGGGATGCATTGCAGGGCGGAATCGGCGCCATGACGGATGCGCGCTGGCGGGGCTTCTATCATTCGATGGTCGATGTCGACGTGTTGCCGAGGGGGCTGGACGTAGCCCGGGCCTATACGCTCGACTTCGTGAACAAGGGTATCGGAAAGCCGAAGTGATCGGATCAGGAGGAGCTGCAATGTACCAGGTCAACGAAGAACATCAGATGCTGCGCGATCTCGTGAAGAAGTTCGTGCGCAACGAACTCATGCCGCTCGAGAAGAACGTCCTCGAGCGTTTCGCCACGGGCCAGCAGGCGTCGCTGTCCGACGACGAGAACGCCAAGCTCTTCAAGCAGTGCAAGGATCTCGGCCTGTGGGCGCTCGACGTGCCGGAGGAAGCCGGCGGCGCCAATCTGCCGGCCGTGGCGCTGGTTGGCGTCAACGAGGAGCTGGGCTACACCTGCGTGCCCTTCACCTTCCCGCCCGACTCGCCCAACCTGCACATGCTGCTGGCGACCGCGAGCCCCGAGCAGCGCAAGAAGTACCTCGAACCCTATGCGGCGGGCGAGACCAGCTCGGCGATCGCCATCTCCGAGCCCGGCGCAGGCGGCGATCCGGCCGGCATGAAGACCCGGGCGGTGAAGGACGGGACCGACTGGGTGATCAACGGTCGCAAGATCTGGATCAGCCGTATCGCCAAGGCCGATTTCACCATCGCCATGGCGGTGACCGACCCCAATCTCGGCGCCCGCGGCGGCATCACCGCCTTCCTGATCGACAAGGGCACGCCCGGTCTCGTCGTGGCCCGGGCCATCCCGATGCTGGCCGGCCAACGCACCTACGAGGTCGTGTTCGAGGATTGCCGCGTACCGGAGACGCAGGTGCTCGGCCGCATCGGTGCGGGCTTCGCGCCCATGCAGATGCGCCTCACGATTCGCCGCCTGCAGATGGGCTCGTGGTGCGTCGGCATGGCACAGCGGGCGCTCGACATGCTGGTCGAGCATGCCAGCCAGCGCGTCACCTTCGGCGAGAAGCTTTCGGACCGCCAGGCCGTCCAGTGGTGGGTGGCCGATGCGGCGATGAAGCTGCATGCCTGCCGCCTGATGGTGATGGATGCCGCGGTGAAGCAGGACGAGGGCCGCGACGTCCGCATGGAAGCCTCGATGATCAAGGTCTATGCGACCGAGATGGCGAGCGAGGTCATCGACCATGCGCAGCAGGCGTTCGGCGCCATGGGCGTGACGCAGGAGCTGCCGCTGTCGATCATGGCCCAGAAGGTCCGCACCATGCGCGTCTACGAGGGCCCGTCGGAAGTGCACCGCATGGTGATCGCCCGCCGCATCTTCGGCGGTCGTTGACAGGAAGAGGCAGGCAGGCGGATCATTTCCGCCTGCCACTGGCTTGAAGGAGCTGCCGCATGACCTACACGCTCGATACGTTTGTCAAGGACGCGCAGGTCGCGCTCAAGACGCATGAAGGATCTGCCGGCCGCGAGCAGGTTCGCGTGTTGCTGGAGAAGCTCCTGGCCAACCCGTCCTTTGTCGATGAGGCAGTCGGCCCGGCCGCGCCGATCGGTACGCGCAAGCTCTATGAGGACAAGGACCTCGGCTTCGTCGTGCTGGCGCATTGCAATCCCAAGCCGCACAAGAGCCCGCCGCACGATCACGGCGCCTCGTGGGCCGTCTACGGCCAGGCCGTGAAGTACACCGACATGAGCGAATACAAGCGCGTCGATGGCGGCAACGACGCGGGCGACGCCAAGCTCGAGCAGGTGAAGGCCTATCGCCTCGAACCCGGCCGCGCCGGCGTCTACGATGTCGGGGCGATCCACGCCATCGACTATCCCGATGGCAGCCGTTTCGTGCGCGTCACCGGCCGCGATCTCGACTATGTGCGTCGTCTCAAGTTCGACATGGCGGCCGGCAAGGCCATCACCATCGAAAGCGCGACGGCCGGCGCCAACTAGCGCCCCTCGGACCGTCCGCGCTTGCGCGGACGATTCGCATCGCCCCATTCCTCCATCGCATCGAGGATGGGGCCGAGGCTCATTCCCTTTTTCGTGAACGAATACTCGACGTGAGGCGGCACTGTGTCGTGCACCTTGCGCGACACGATTCCGTCCTGCTCCAGCGCGCGGAGCTGCAGCGTCAGCATGCGCTGCGTGATGCCGGGAACGAGGCGTCGCAGCTCGTTGAAGCGCCGCGGCTGGTCCTTCAGATAGAACAGGATCGTGGGCTTCCAGCGTCCGCCGATCACCTCGACCGTCGCCGTAACCGGGCACCAGGGAGCCTTCGTCTCGGCCATCGCGCACGCGCCTCCAAAACCATGACTGATACCTAGTATAAAAAATGTGCGTACTTATGAGAAGCGTACCGGAATGCTAGGGCGGCCTCCAACCCTGGAGGTCGCAATGTTCGTTGTCATGGGAGCCACTGGTCAGGTCGGTGGCGCAGCGCTCGAGGCCCTGAAGCATCGCGGTGTCGCCCTGCGCGCGGTGTCGCGCGATCCGGCGCACGCCCCGGGACTCGGGGTCGAGACAGTCCGAGGCGATGCGTCGGATACCGAAAGCCTCGCCACGGCCTTCGCGGGCGCGGAGGCCGCCTTCGTGATGCTGGTCCCGCCCTATCAGGCTCGGGATGTGCTGTCTGAGTCGCGCGTCCTGGCCCGGTCGATTTCCGCCGCGGTTCGCGCCGCACGGGTGCCGCACGTCGTGGCGCTCTCGTCGGTCGGGGCGCATCTCAGCGAGGGCAACGGCATCGTGCAGGTGCTGCATGACTTCGAAGCGGCCCTTGCCGACGTCGCGCCCTCCCTGGTGTTCCTGCGGCCGGGCGAATTCCTGGAGAACTGGGCGGGCATGCTGCCGGCCGTGCGCGAAGCGGGCGTGCTGCCCTCAGGCAAGGCCACACTCGACAAATGCCACGAGGCCGTGTCGGCGCTGGATGTCGGCCGCGCTGTGGCCGAGCTGCTGCTCGATCCGCGAGCGGGGACGCGCATCGTCGATCTCGCGGGGCCGGCGCCCTGTTCGGCGCTCGATGCGGCGGCGGTCCTGTCGCGTCTGCTGGGCAAACCGGTGACCGCGGTGCCGTCGTCGCGCGAACAGTCGGTGGCCGCGCTGGTGGCGGCGGGCCTCGGGGCCGACTATGCGGCGAAGCTCGCGGATCTCGACGAGGCGATCAATGCCGGGCGGCTGGACTTTCCGCCGGGCGGCGAGATGCGTCGCGGGACCGTGACGCTCGAGGCCGTGCTGCAGCGCCTCGTGGGCACCGTCTGACGCTCGACCGGAGGGATCGGCGGCCTGTCGCGCCGGCCGCCGCCACGGTCCCGTCCGTCGCCGTGCTGTGCTGTGCTAGGCCAAGCGCGCGGCGGCGGCCTGGTTGGCCTCCTCGCGCTTCTGCAGCATGGCGTGGATGCGCTCCTTCAGGCGGTTTACGCGCTCGGGGCCGGCCTTCTCGGGACTGCCGGAATCGAACGGCGGCTGCGGATCGTACTCGAGTGTGAGCTGGATCGACTTGGCGACTTCCTCGCCGGCCAGCTCGGCCACCAGGGTGAGTCCGAAATCGATGCCGGCGGTGACGCCGCCGCCCGAGATGCGATTGCGGTCGCGCACGACGCGTTCAGCGACGGGGATGGCGCCGAAGGCCGGGAGGAACTCGCGCGACGTCCAGTGGCAGGCGGACTTGTATCCCTTGAGGAGCCCCGCGGCGCCGAGCACCAGCGAG
This sequence comes from Reyranella sp., assembly GCF_965249915.1. Classification (GTDB taxonomy): domain Bacteria; phylum Pseudomonadota; class Alphaproteobacteria; order Reyranellales; family Reyranellaceae; genus Reyranella. The sequence goes on along the minus strand of NZ_OZ252257.1, from coordinate 3,649,789 downwards.
CCGGTGCAGACCGACGTGACGTAGCGCGCCCCCTCGGCCTGCTTGCGCAGGAAGGCGAGCGTCTCCTCGTCGGTCATCAGCGCGACCTGGCCGCCGCCGCCCGGCACGCAGATCACGTCGAGCTGCGGGCAGTCGTCGAAGGTGGTCGTCGGCACGATCGAGAAGCCGGAGTCCGTCCGCACGGGATCGAGCGTCTTCCAGATCATGTGAAGCTTGGCGTTGGGCACGCGACACAGGACTTGCGCGGGACCGGTCGCGTCGAGCTGGGTGACGTCTGGAAAGAGCAGGATGCCGATGTGAACCGTGTCTGCCATGAAATGTCTCCTCTGTTGGCCGGACCCTACGCAATCCCGTCTCTGGCAGAAATGACAAATATAAAGTAATTTCTGCCAATGCCAAAAGCCCACCGCATCGCCCTCCTGGCCTATGAGGGCTGCCAGCTGCTCGACGTGACCGGGCCCGCCGCCGTGTTCGGGGCGGCCAACGAGGGGCGCGAGCGTCCTGTCTATGAAGTGGAAATCGTCTCGCCCGACGGCGGCGCGGTCGCTTCCAATTGCGGCGTGTCGCTGGTGAGCCGTCGCTTGGGTGGGCGCTACGACACGCTGTTGGTGGCGGGCGGTTCGCGTGGGCTCAAGGCCGTGCTGGCGCGCGAGGACGTAAGGCGCTGGCTGCGCAGGGTGGCGCCGCAGACACGGCGCTTCGGGTCGGTCTGCACCGGCGCCTTCGTGTTGGCCGCGGCCGGGCTGCTCGACGGCAAGCGCGTGGCCACGCACTGGGCAAGTTGCGGGCGCCTCGCCGAGAAGTTCCCCGCGCTGACCGTGGATGCCGACGCGCTCTATGTCGTCGATGGCAAGGTCTGGACCTCGGCCGGCGTGACGACCGGCATCGACATGGCGCTGGCGCTGGTCGAGGCCGATCTGGGCGCGGCGGCGGCCAACTTGATCGCGCGGCACTTCGTGCTCTACGCGCGCCGACCCGGCTATCAGTCGCAGTTCAGCCCGCTGTTGCAGGCGCAGACCGAGGTCGATGCGCCGTTCGCCCGGCTGATCGAGTGGATGCAGACCCATCTCTCCGAACCGCTCGACGTGCCGTCGCTGGCCGCCCGCGCGGGCCTCTCGGAGCGCAGCTTCCATCGCAAGTTCGTCGAGGCCACCGGCAAGACGCCGGCGCACTTCGTCGAGGGGCTGCGGCTCGACGCGGCGCGCACGCTATTGGCCAAGGGGCTGCCGCTGAAGGCGATCGCCGGCCGGGTCGGCCTGCGCTCCTCGGCCCGGCTCGGTCAGGCCTTTGAGCGCCGATTTGGCATGGCGCCCTCGCTGTTTCGCGAGATGCACGCGACGTCAGTGCCGTAGGCGCAGGCTGCTCACGATCAGGGCGGTGAGGGCAAAGCCGGCGGCCAGCCAGATCGCGGCGCGTGCCGCATCGGCGGCACCCCCGCCCGAGAAATCGAACAGGCCGAATACGAGGGCGACCAACGCGGAGCCCATAGTCTGACCGAGCGTTCGGGCCGAGGCGATGATGCCGCCGGCGCTGCCGCTGCGGTCGCGCGGTACGGCGTTCATCATCAGCCGGTTGTTGGGCGAGGCGAAGATGCCGAAACCCGCGCCGCACAGGACCAGCCGCCACATGATGTTGAAGGCGGACGGGTCCGGCGGCAGCAGCGCGGTCAGGATCAGGCCCGAGGCCATGCAGGTGAGGCCGATTGCACCGAGCGCGCCGGCATGGTGGCGGTCGGCCAGCCGGCCGGCGATCGGTGCGACGCCAGCGAGCGCCAGCGGCCATGCCGTCAAGAGCAGGCCGGTCGCGGTGGCGTCGCGACCCAACACGGTATGGAAGAAGAAGGGCAGGCTGACGAAGGCGAGGCCCTGTGCCGCGAAGGTGCAGGTCGAGGCCGATATGGAGAGCGAGAAGATCGGCCGGGCGAAGACGTCGATCGGCATCATCGGGTCGGCGAGACTGCGCTGGCGCCAGACGAAGAGCGTGCAGAGCAGGGCCGAGCCGGCCAGCTCCGCGAGAATCACCGGCAGGGCATGGCCGTGGCCGACGCCGTCGATGCCGAAGATCAGCAGGCCGAACATACCGCCGGACAGGACCGCCGAGAGTACGTCGAACGGGCGCTTGGCATGGGTCGTCACCGGCAGGTAGCGGGCAGCAAGCAGGAAGGAGATCACGCCCAGCGGGATGTAGACGGCGAACAGGATCGGCCAACTCGTGATCGCGAGGAGGGCGGCCCCGAGGCTGGGGCCGGCGGCCAGCGAGGTCGCCACGACGGTGGTGTTGAAACCGAGGCCGCGGCCGAGCGCGGCGCGCGGATAGATCGACCTGACCAACGCGGGCTGGATGGCCATGATGGCCGCGCCGCCCAATCCCTGGAACGTGCGCGCGGCGATCAGCCAGGCAAACGAGGGTGCCAGCACGCAGCCGATCGAGGCCAGCGAGAAGACGACCAGGCCCCAGCGATAGACCGTGCGGTAGCCTACAATGTCGCCCAGTGCCGCCACCGGCAGCAGCATGATCATCAGGGCGATCTGGTAGGCGTTGACGATCCAGATCGAGCTTTCCGCGGTGATCGCGAGGTCGTTCGCGATGTAGGGCAGGGCGAGATTGGTCATCGAATTGCTGAGCACCGCCATCGACAGGCCGATGGTGATGGTCGCCACGGCGGCGAGGCGCCGTGGCCCCGAGGGCATGCCGTCGGGGAGCGGACCGGCTGAAGCGGGTTCGGCCATCTGTTACTGCGGAACCGTCAGTTCGTCGCCGCCGATGGTCGTGCGCTGCATCAGGCGCTTGTGCTTGGTCGCATCGTAGTAGGTGGCGCGATGCAGGACGGCGCGATTGTCCCAGACGATCACATCGCCCTCGCGCCAGGCATGGGACATCATGAATTCCGGCTGCTCGGCGCGTTGCGCCAGCTCCCACAGGATCGCCTTCGACATCGGCTCGGGCCAGTCGAGGATGCGGCCGGCATGGGCGCCGATATAAAGCGCACGGCGACCATTGATGGGATTGTCGCGGAACATGCGCTGCTTGACCGGCGGCAGCTCCGCCAGCGACTTGGCGCTCAGGATGCCCTTCTGGACGCGGTCGCGTGAATGAGCGAGCGCGTGTTCGGCCACCAGCGGATGGATCGTCGCCTGCAGGGCGGGCGGCAGCGCATCCCAGGCCGCGCGCATGTTCAGGAACTCGGTATTGCCGCCCTCGGGCGGGCAGATCCGCGCCGTCAGGATCGAGCACAGCGACGGGATGCGCTTGAAGGACGAGTCGGAGTGCCAGAAGTAGTTGGCCTTCTGGTAGATCATGCGCATGTCGTCCGGCGGGATCGGCTCGCCGGTCATGATGTCGAGGTTGGACTGGCGCTGGAACTTGGTGCCGGCGGCAGGATTGGCGCTGAGCGTCGTCTCCAGCGGGCCGAAATTTTCGCTGAAGGCGATCTGCGTGTCGTCGTCCATCGCCTGGTCGCGGAACAGGAGTACGGAATGTTCCTCGAAGGCGGCGCGGATCGGCCCGAACTCGCGCGCCGAGAGGGGACGTGTGATGTCGATGCCGGTGATCTCCGCGCCGAACAGCGGATGGAGCTTGCGGACTTCGATGCTGCCGGTGTTGCGCATGACTTCGTCCCTCAGTCGATGATCGCCTGGTAGGTCAGCACGCGCAGCTCGCGCCGGATCGGGTAGGTCGAGGAGGGCATGAGCTGCGTCAGCAGCACCACGGCCATGTCCTCGACCGGATCGATCCAGAAGGCGGTGGAGGCGGCGCCGCCCCAGGCATATTCGCCGGGCGTGCCGGCAATGTAGGCCTTGGCCGGGTCGAGCATGACCGAGAAACCGAGACCGAAGCCGATGCCGGTGTAGGTCGATTCCGAGAAGCGCGGCGTGCCCATGTCGGCCATGTCGCCGTTGAGGTGATTCATGGTCATCAGCTCGACCGTCTTGCGGCCCAGCAGACGCACGCCGTCGAGTTCACCCTCGTTCAGCATGAACTTGCAGAAGCGCAGATAGTCGGACGCCGTCGAGACCAACCCGCCGCCGCCCGAATTCACCTTGCGCGGCGCGAGGTAGCGGCTCTTGGCCGGATCGTCGATCAGGTCGAGCCTGCCGCCGGGGCCGGCGGCATAGTTGGCGGCAAAGCGATCGTGCTTGGCGGCCGGGACATGGAAGTCGGTGTCGACCATGCCGAGCGGGTCGATGACCTTTTCCTTGAGGTACTTCTCGAAGGGCTGGCCGGAGATCACTTCGACGAGATAGCCCAGCACGTCGGTAGCGACCGAATAGTTCCAGGCCTTGCCCGGCTGGGCGATCAGCGGCAGCTGGGCCAAGCGCTCGACGACCTGCTTCAGGCTGGTGTCCGCCGTCTGAAAATCGACGCCGCCTTCCTTGGCACGGTAGGCGGCATCGACCGCATTGCTCTCCATGAAGCCGTAGGTCAGGCCCGACGTGTGGGTGAGCAGGTCCCGGAAATTGATCTCGCGCTCGGCCGGCACGGTTTCGATCTTGCCCCGGCTGCCGCCCGACATGACGCGCGGGTTGGCGAAGGCGGGAATGAATTTCGAAATCGGGTCGTCGAGCTGAAACTTGCCCTCTTCGTAGAGCATCATGATGGCCGTCGAGGTGAGCGGCTTGGTCATGGAATAGATCCGGAAGATCGTGTCGGCGCGCATCGGCGTGTTGCGGGCCACGTCCGACTTGCCCACGACCTCGGCGAAGGCCAGTTCGCCCTTGCGCATGACGCAGGTCACCATGCCGGCCAGCTTTCCGCTGTCGACCCACTGTTTCATCCAGGTGCGCACGCGGTCGAGCCGCGCTGCGGAAAGCCCGACCTGTTCGGGGGTAACGAGCGGCAGCGTGTCCATGGCGATCCTCCCTTGAGCCCCGCTAGACTAGCCCAGGACGGTAGGGTTCAGACACGCAAAAGACGGGAGGCACCAATGGCGAGATTGTGCGAGGGACGGGTTGCGATCGTGACGGGCGGCGCCCGCGGCGTCGGCCGGGAGCACTGCCTGATGCTGGCGGAGCATGGCGCCAAGGTGGTCGTGAACGATTTGGGCGGTGACCGGGCCGGCAAGGGCAACGACGTGGGGCCCGCCCAGCAGGTCGTGAACGAGATCAAGGCGATGGGCGGCGAGGCCGTGGCCAACGGCGACGACGTCTCCGACTGGAATGGCGCCAAGCACATGATCGACCAGGCGGTCGAGGCGTTCGGCAAGCTCGACGCCATCGTGCTCAACGCCGGCATCTTGCGCGACCGCATGCTCGTCAACATGAGCGAGGACGAGTGGGACGCCGTCATCAAGGTGCACCTCAAGGGCACCTTTGCGCCGGCCCGCCATGCGGCGGCCTACTGGCGCGATCAGGCCAAGCTGAAGGGCGGCCCGGTCGATGCACGCATCATCACCACCACCTCGGTCTCGGGCATCTACGGCAATATCGGCCAGACCAACTACGGGGCGGCCAAGGCCGGCATCGCCTCCTTCACCATCATCGCCGCCCGCGAACTGGCGCGTTATGGCGTCACGGTGAACTCGATCTCGCCCTCGGCCTTCACCCGCATGACCGAGGACCTGCGCGAATACACGGAGGAGGACAAGAAGCGCCGTGACCCGAAGTGGATCGCCCCGGTCGCGACCTGGCTGGTGAGCGAGGACAGCCGCGAGGTGACAGGCCGCGTGTTCCAGGCCGGAAACGGCATTTTCGCCGTCGCCGAGGGCTGGCATAAGGGCCCGACGGTCGACCAGATCATGGATCCGGTGCAGGCCGGCAAGGTGCTGGGCGAGATCGCCAGGAAGGCGCGCAAGAACGCCGGGATGAACGGTCTCGATCTAGACTGACGACGAACAGGGACGAAGAAGGAAAACACATGAAGATGATCAATCGCCGCACGGCGCTTGCGGCCACGGCGGCGGCTGCCTTGATTCCGGGTGCTGCGCGCGCGCAGGCTTGGCCCAACAAGCCGATCCGCTGGGTCGTGCCGTATACGGCGGGCGGGCTCACGGATGTGGTGACGCGCCTGACGCTCGAGAAGATGAACGTCGGCCAGACTTTCGTGGTCGACAACAAGCCTGGCGCCAATTCGCTGATCGGTGCCGAAGCCGTCGCGAACGCTACGCCGGACGGCTACACCTTCCTCACCGTGATCGCCGCCCACGCCGCCAACAAGACCCTGTATGCCGGCAAGCTGAAGTTCGATCCGGTGAAGAGCTTCAGTCCGGTGTCGCTGGTGGGTGTCGCGCCGCTCCTGATCAGCGTCACCAACGGCCTGCCGGTGAAGAACGTGGCCGAGCTGATCGCCTACGCAAAGGCGAACCCCGGCAAGCTCTCGTTCGGCTCGTCGGGCGTCGGCGCGGCAGCGCATCTCACCAGCGAACTCATGAAGCAGGTGACCGGCATCCAGATGGAACACGTTCCCTACAAGGGGACGGCGCCGGCGCTGGCCGATCTCTCCTCGGGCAACATCCAGCTGCTGATCGACGCGCCGATCGGCGTGATGACCCAAGTGCGGGCGGGCAAGATTCGCGCCCTCGCCATGCTGTCGAAGGACCGCGTGCCGGGTGTCGAGGAAGTGCCGACCATCGTCGAGGCGGGCGGTCCGCTGATCGAATCGGCGACCTGGGTGATGTTCCTGGCGCCGGCCGGAACGCCGAAGGAGATCGTCGACAAGGTGTCGGCCGAAGTCTCGAAGGCGGTGAAGGACGAGGCGCTGCGCAAGCGGCTGGCCGAGCAGGCCGTCATCCCCGTCGGAGCGACCCCGGAGGACACGGGCAAGTTCCTGCAAAGCGAGATCGACAAGTGGGAGAAGGTCATCACCACCGCCGGCGTCAAAGCCGACGCCTGATCTCCCGAACCAAAGTTCAAGCAGCGGCGCCGGCAAAACCGGCGCCGCTGTCGTTTGACCATCTGTCTTTGTCAGTTGGCGGCGAAGCAATAGAGCAGTCCGACGCCGCCCGTCGTCACCAGAGCAGGCAGGTCGCAGCCGCGCGATGGATGCGACGTGTTCCAGGACTTGGAGGGCGCATCGTCGCGCAATCCCATGCGATCGGTGTGACCGACCATGGCGCTGCCTTCTCCATTTTTCGTCCAGTTGCCGCAGGTCATGTCCTTGTCCGGCGGGAAGGCGGTGCCGTCCGCCTGAGTGCCGGTCAGGATGTCGTGCTGGTTCACGGTGTAGAGCCGGCTGGGGATCAGCTTGCCGTTTTCGGCGACGCTTGTTTCGGCGGTGAGCTTGTTGTTGGCCGAGTGAAGATCCTCGACGCTGGCCGCGATCTGCACGCCGTTGGGATTGACCCACGGGCCCTTGCCGATGCGGTCCCTGGCATTGACTGCGGTCGCCCCGCCGACTGCCTGCGTGCTGAGGTAGGCGCGCCAGGTCTTGCTGCCCGCGCCCGCCTTGGCGGCGAGCGTCTGGCAATGCCGGTCGGCGCCCTCGAGACCGCCAAAGTTGGCGCCCTGTGGGCCGCCCACGCTGGTGATGAAGAACGTCATGTTGGGGAATTGGGGTGCTGGCTGCTGGGCCTGCGACGACGTGGCCGAAAAAGTCAGTGTTAAGAGCGTCGCGGCCACCGCCACATACCTCGATTGGATCGTCATGTCGGTTTCTCCCTGAATTTTCGCCACTTTGAGGGGTTTATCCTCGCCTTCACGCCTTGTGAGGCCCAGTCAATTTCCCGTGGGCTGCAGTTGTAAAAGCGTGATGCCGACAGTCTCTGTGCAGCCTCAGCGCTTTACTCGCTTCGTGCTGTGTCGTTTCCTCTCTTCATGGTTTCGACTTTGAGCCTGGCGAACGGGCTTACGCTCCTTTTCGCTGCCCTTTGCCTCTGGACGATGGCGGCGCAGTCGCGCGGTGGCGTCACGACGCTGGGCCGTGTGGCCTTGCCGGGTGGCTTTGCGCTGATGGCGACGTTGATGCTGCTCGCCGGTGTGTTCGAGGCGAGCGTGCTGTTCGACATCCTGTGGGTCGCGGCCTTCGCATTGGGATCGTTGATCGGGCGCATCCGCGGATGGATGCTGACCCTTCAGTCGAACAAGGACGCGGGCCTTGTTTCCCTGCCTGCGACGGTAGACGGCCTCATTGCGGCGATCATTCTCGTCGTCTTGTCCGTGATCGATTTCGTTTCCGCGATGCTCGGAGACGCCTTGATCACGCCCGGCTACGTCGCGGCAGCCAGTGCCCTGTGTGCCGGCTTTCTCGGTTACCGGGTCCTCGTCATCGCGTTGCGCGTCGTTCGCCCGACGCCCAACAAGGTTTCGAACGCCGTCTGACGGCGCCTCGACGTCAAGGCGTTTTCAACGTCACAAAGCTTTCAACGTCTCCAGCACCTTCGGCTGCGGCCATGCCCAGTCGCTCGCGCCTTCGTAGGCGCGCATCGCCCGCAGCACCACTTCGTCCGCGCGGGGCGGGCCGATGATCTGTATGCCGACGGGAAGTCCGGCCTTGGTGAGACCCGCAGGCATCGAAGCCGCCGGCTGGCCGGTGAGGTTGCAGGGCAGCGTATACGGCGCGCCCTTGGTCCAGCGCGGGAAAGCTTGCGAATTGTAGAGCGTATCGACCGGAGGTGCGGCCGTCGGTGCCACGGGCGCGAGCAGCAGGTCGTACTTGCGATGCCAGAGGGCGAGATCTCGCGCGAGCTTGCTCCGCGCCTCGAAGGCCCTGGCATAGTCGGCGAGCGTAATCGCCAGGCCTTTTTCCATGAGGGCGCGCAGGCCGGGATCGAGCTTGTCGTGAAGCTGCGTCGGGATCTGCCGGAAGCGGGTGGCGAAGCTGCCGATCCACAGCGGTTCGAAATGCTCCTGCAGCGGCTCGAACATCGGGCCGACTTCCTCGACCTGCGCGCCGAGCTCCTCGAAGCGCTTCGCCGCAGCGGCAACGAGGTCACGCACTTCCGGGTCGGCCTTCACATGACCGAGATCCAGGCTGAGCCCGATCTTCCATCCACGCACGCCGGCGTCGAGCCCGACCGTGTAGTCTCGCGCATCCGCCGGCAGCGAGCGCCAGTCGCGCGGGTCGGGGCCTGCCGTGATGTTCAAGGCCATCGCCGTGTCGAGCACTGTGCGCGCCAGGACGCCCTGGCTGATGACGTCGGCGAACGGTGAATCGGCGGGGAACTGCGGGATGCGGCCGTAGGAGGGCTTCAGGCCGACGAGGCCGGTGTGGCTGGCGGGAATGCGGATCGAGCCGCCGCCATCGTTGCCGTGGTTGAACGGATTGATGCCTGCCGCCGTAAGCGCGGAAGCACCGCCCGAGGAACCGCCGGGAGAGCGGGCGAGATTCCACGGGCTGCGCGTGGTGCCCTGCAAGGGCGAGTCGGTCAGCGCCTTCCAGCCGAATTCGGGGGTCGCCGACTTGCCAAGAATGATCATTCCCGCTGCAAGGAACCTGTCGGTTACTGCGGCGTTGTCGTGAGCCGCAGTCTCGTCCGTGGAATGCGATCCATAGCGCGTGGGCCAGCCTTTGACGTTCGTCGTATCTTTTATCGACGTCGGAATTCCGTCCAGCGGCGACAGCGGCTCACCTCTATGCCAACGCGATTCCGCAGCCTTTGCAGCAGCTTGCGCACCGTTTTCATCAATTAGGACGAACGCATTCAGATGAGGCTGCATGATTGATGCACGCTTCAGCATCGCGTCGACGACGTCGACGGGGGACGCGTCTCCTCGCGAGAAGAGTTTTGATAGTTCCGCTGCGGAAAGCCAGTCGAATGCAGACTCAGACATGCGTTTTTTGTCGGTTCTCGACGGAGGTTGGATGTTTCAGAGTGCAGGTGACGCAACAGTGTCGACTCTGATTTCTCCCAAGTCGAGAGCGTATTGGAGGACGTGATGGAAACCATCGCCGCGCTTGTCGCCGCCGGTGCCGCCTTCGGGGCAAGTTATGTCATCGGCCGTTCGTTGACCGCCTCGTCGCTCGTCGTCACCCTGGGCGGCTTGCTCGTGGGCGTCAGCTTCGCCGTCTTGTTCTTCGTTGCGACCGTGACGGTCGGGCATCTCACGCCCGGCCTGTTCGAACCCCGGTCGCTCGGTGTTCATTTCATCGCTCTGATCGTCGCGGCGCCGCTCGGGGGCGCTGCCATTGCGGCGCTCACTCACTGGCACGTCGAGCGTGTCGATGCGGCCCGCCTGCCGTTCTGATCTCGACGTCCGAGCGAAACGATCGGCTTTCCCGTACCGGCCTTGCGACGCTAAGCTCCCCGGCAAATAGGGGAGCGAGACATGGTCGAGGTGAAGCTCGGCGCCGGCACTGCCGTGCGCATCGAGGAAAGCTACGAACCGAACTTCGACGCCAAAACCTTCTTTCCCGATTGGGATCCCGCCGTCGTCGAGCGGCATCGCGACTGGCTGATGCCGGCGCACTATGACGAAGCCTCTGCCTTCCTGAAGCTCAGCATCCATAGCTGGCTGTTGAAGATCGGCGGCAAGAACATCCTGATCGATACCTGCGTCGGCAATCACAAGTCGCGTCCGCATCGGCCGAAATGGCATCTGATGGAGACGAAGTATCTTGAGCGGCTGAAGGCCGCCGGCGTCGAGCCCGATGGGATCGACATGGTGATGTGCACGCACCTTCACGTCGACCATGTCGGCTGGAACACGCGCCTCGAGAACGGCAGGTGGGTCCCGACGTTCAGGAATGCCAAGTACGTTTTCAGCCGCACCGACTACGACCATTACCTCAAGCTCGACAGCGATCCCGCGACCGGCCCGGTCAACGCCGGATCGTTCCGCGACTCGGTGTTGCCGGTGGTCGAGGCGGGGCTCACGCAGATGGTGGACGGCGCCGCCCAGCTCGACGAGAACCTCGAGGTCGAGCCGGCGCCTGGACATACGCCGGGCACGATCGCCATCAAGTTCGAATCGCGCGGCGAGAAAGCGCTGTTCTGCGGCGACATCCTCCATCACGCACTCCAGGTCTATCATCCCGAGTGGAACAGCTTTGCCTGCGCCGACGGCGCCGGCGCGCGCAAGAGCCGGCGCGAGGCGCTGGAGCACTGCGCGGGCAGCGGCGCGCGCCTGATGCCATGCCATTTCGGGGCGCCTTTCAGCTGCCACATCGATCACAAGGACGATGGGTTCGTGCCGCGCTTCGGCGGGCAATTCTAGGGAGAGAGACGATGATCTACGAGATGCGGGTCTACAGGTGCGTGCCGGGCCGTCTTCCGGCGCTGCTCAATCGCTTCAACACCATCACGCTCAAGATCTGGGAGCGGCACGGCATCAAGCAAGCCGGCTTCTTCACGACCCTGATCGGCGAGTCGAACCAGGAACTGACCTACTTCCTCGCCTGGGAGTCGCTGGCCGATCGCGAGAAGAAGTGGAACGCCTTCGCCGCCGATCCAGAGTGGCTGGCCAAGCGCGCCGAGACCGAGAAGGACGGCGCCATCGTCGAGAACGTATCGGTGCAGATGCTGACGCCGACGGGCTTCTCCTCCGTTCAGTAGTCGTTACTCCGCCTTGAGGCCCGCCTCTTTCGCGAGGCGGGCCCATTTGGCGAAGTCGTTGGACACATAGGCCGCGAACGCTGAAGGCGATCCGAATTGCGGATCGGCCCCCAGCGTCACGAATTTCTTTGCGATGTCGGGCGAGCGGATCGTGCCCTCGATGGCTGCGTGCAGGCGCTCGACAAGCGTCGTCGGTGCACCGGCCGGCAGGAACACGCCATAGGAGATCGCGGCTTCATAGCCCGGCAGTCCCGACTCCGAGATCGTCGGGATGTTCGGCGCCGCGGGCGAACGCGTGAGCCCGGTCTGTCCCAGCGCGCGCATCTTTCCGGCTTTCACGTGTGGCAGCGCCGTCGAGAGACCGCCGAAATACAGATCGACCTGGCCCGCCATGAGGTCGGCCATCGCAGGCCCCCCGCCCTTGTAGGGCACGTGCACGATATCGAGCCTGCTCATCACCTTGAAAAGCTCGAGCGCCAGGTGGGTCGCGCCGCCGGCGCCGGCCGAGGCGCCGTTCAGCTTGCCCTGATGCGCCCTCGCCACGTCCAGCAGGTCGGCAACCGTCTTGACCTCCAGATCGGGCCGAACGACGAGCAGCATCGGATTGATGCCGACGGGCGCCACGGCAATGAAGTCGGTCCGGATGTCGTAGGGGAGGGAGCGGCCCAGCGCCGGCGCGACCGTGGTCGAGCCGTTGGAGGCCAGCATGAACACGCCGCCGTCGGGCGGACTCTTGGCGGTGAAGCTGGCGGCGATCTCGCCGTTGGCGCCGGCCTTGTTCTCGACCACGACAGTGCGACCCAGCCGTTCGCCGATGCCGGGCGCGATCAGCCGCGTCAGCAGATCGTTGGGGCCGCCGGGCGGGAAGCCCACGATGAAGCGCAACGGCCGGTCGGGAAAGTCAGGTGACTGTGCGCGGGACCGCGTCCACGTCGAGGCCAAGGGCAGAGCGGCGAGGCCGGCGAGGACGCCGCGGCGAAAGAGCTTGCTCATCCGAGAAGTATGCTAGGCTTTTTGCAACACAGGGAGGAAACAAAAATGCGACGCAGAACTTTCGCGCGTGTGGGTACCGCGGCACTGGTTGGTTCACTGGCCGGTTGGCCGGCTATGGCGCAAAAGATCACCGGCGACGTCCGCTTCCTCTGCGGCTTCGCGCCCGGCGGCACGGCCGATCTGCTCTGCCGCATCATGGCGGAGGCCCTGACGCCGGAAGTCGGGCAGAAGGTGATCGTCGATACCAAGACCGGCGCCAGCGGCTTCATTGCCAATGAGGCGCTGGCCAACTCGAGCCCGGACGGCCGCACGATCGGCCTGGCCGCCATGGCGGCTCTGTGCGTTTCGCCGGTGATGCCGGGGCAGAAGCTGCCGATCAACGTCGACACCGACCTGACGCCGATCGCCAACGTTGCGGGCGTCACCAACATGCTGGTCGTCGGCAAGCACATGCAGTACCGCACGGTTCCGGAGATCATCGACTTCGCCAAGAAGAATCCCGGCAAGCTCACCTATGCGTCGGCGGGCAACGGCACCTCGCAGCATCTCGCCGCCGAGCTGTTCAAGAAGATGGCCGGCATCAACATGGTGCACGTGCCCTATCGAGGCGGTGCGCCCGCCATCCAGGACATGATCTCGGGCAATTGCGACATGATGTTCGGCAACATGCCGGAGTTCCTGGGGCAGATCGGCGGCGGGGGATTGATCCCGGTCGCCTTCGGCTCGCCCAAGCCCTCGCCGCTCTTTCCCAACCTGCCGCTGATCTCGAAGTTCCTGCCGGGCTTCGAGGTGGTGAACTGGTTCGGCGTTTTCGGCTCCAGGGGCTTGCCGGCCGACCTGGTCGAGCTTTGGAACAAGGCCCTGCGGGCGGCGGTGGCCAAGCCCGACGTACAGAAGCGCTTCGTCGAGAACGGCATGGACTCGGTGATCGGTTCGCCGGCCGAGTTCAAGGCGACGATCGTGGCCGATCGCAAGAAGTGGGAAGAGGTCATCAAGGGCGCGGGCATCCGCGCCGACTGACGATGCCTTTCGCCGCCACCGCGCACGGGACCCTTCACTACGACATCGTCGATCAAGTGGCGCCGTGGCGTGAGGCGCGCTTGCCGATCCTGTTTCACCACGGGATCGGCGCCAGCGCCGGGATCTGGGCGGGCTGGCGGCCGGCTCTGACCGATGCCTACCGGCTCGTGACCTTCGACATGCGCGGCTACGGCCGCTCGAACATTCCAGCCGAGGAATTCAAATGGTCGCTCGACCTGTTGGTCGACGACCTGTTCGCCGTGGCGGACGCCGCCGGGCTGTCGCGCTTTCACCTCGTCGGGGAATCGATCGGCGGAACCGTGGCAATGGCGGCGGTGCTCGCACGGCCGGCGCGAATCGCGACGCTGACGGTCAGCAACGGCGCCCATCTCGGCGCTTCGATCCAGCGTGCCGACGCCTGGCGGCGGCAGCTCGAGGAGGGCGGCTCGAAGGGCTGGTCCGACGCCTTCCTGCGCGACCGCTTCCACGACGGCGCGCTGTCGCCCGAACGCCGTGCATGGTTCGCCGCCGAACAGGAGAAGTGGTCGCCGGCCTCGATCCTGAATGCGCTCGGCGTGCTGATCGGCACCGACCTGACGCCGCGCCTGGCCGACATCGGGTGTCCGACCCTGCTGCTGCATCCCGACGCCAGTCCGTTCATCCCGGTCGCCGTGGTCGCCGACCTGCTGAAGGGGCTGCCCGATGCCGAGTTGAATATCTTCGGCCGATCACGTCACGGTCTGCCCTTCTCGCACGCTGTGCAATGCGCCCAGGCTTTGAGGTCTTTTCTCGACTCCCGCAGAGCGGACTGATATTCGAGTTGTCAGACAACTAAGAAAACGAGGAAATCATGAGACGGATTCTGGCTGGTGCCGCGGCGCTGGCGATCGCCTTCTCGGCCGTTCCGGGCTTTGCCCAGGAGAAGCTCACCGTCTGGTGGGTGAAGGGCTTCTACAAGTCCGAGGACGAGGCGCTGTTCGCCGCCATCAAGAAGTTCGAGGCCAAGACGGGCGTGAAGGTCGACCTGTCCCAGTACGCCGTGCAGGACATGATTCCCAAGACGGTGGCGGCCCTCGATTCCGGTTCGCCGCCGGACATCGCCTATTCCGACACCTACGACGTCCAGGTGGCGGGCAAGTGGGCCTACGACGGCAAGCTCGAGGACATTTCCGACGTCATCGAGCCGATCAAGGACCGGTTCGCGCCGGTCACCATCGAGACGGCTCTCCTCTACAACGACAAGGCCAAGAAGAAGGCCTTCTACGGATTCGTCCTCAAGCAGCAGACGCTGCACATCCAGTACTGGAAGGACATGCTGGCGACGGCGGGCTTCAAGGAAAACGACATTCCCGGCACGTGGAAGGAATACTGGTCCTTCTGGTGCGACAAGGTCCAGCCGGCCTATCGCAAGGCCACCAGCAGCCGCGTCTACGGCATCGGCAGCCCGATGGGCGTCGAATCGACCGATTCGTTCCAGTCGTTCCTGAGCTGGGTCGACGCCTACAACGTCAAGCTGGTCGACGATTCGGGCAAGCTGCTTGTCGACGATCCCAAGGTGCGCGAAGGCCTGATCGCCGCCCTGCGCGACTATACCGACGTCTATACCAAGGGCTGCACGCCGCCCTCGTCGACGACCTGGAAGGATCCCGACAACAACGTCGCCTTCCACAATCGCACGACGATCATGACCCACAATTACACGATCTCGATCGCCGCCAAGTGGCTGGACGATGCCAACAATGAGCAGCTCACGCCCGAGCAGCGCGCCGCCGGTCGCAAGGCCTATGACGAGCTGATCGCCACCGCCGGCTTCCCCAAGAAGCCCGATGGCACGCCGATGGTCTATCGCACGGCGGTCAAGGTCGGCGTGATCTTCCAGGACTCCAAGAACAAGCCGCGCGCGCGCGAGTTCCTGAAGTTCCTGCTCGAGGAAGAGAACCTCCGCCCCTACGTCGAAGGCGCACTCGGCCGCTGGTTCCCGGTGACCAAGGCCAGCCAGGAGAGCCCGTTCTGGCAGGCCGACAAGCATCGCAAGGCGGTCTACGACCAGTTCAAGGCCGGCACGCTGCCGTTCGAGTTCACCAAGAACTACAAGTTCACCATTCTCAACAATGAAAATGTGTGGGCCAAGGCGATGAACCGCGTGGTGAGCGAGAAGGTCTCGGTCGAGAAGGCCGTCGACGAGCTGATCGCCCGCATCAAGGAAGTCGCCAAGTAAGTCTGCTTTCGCGAGTACGCGTATGACGGCGACCACGATCGACACGACGGCCCGCCGGGAGAAATCCCGGTGGGCGGGCTTTGCGCTGTCGGAGCGGCAGGCCTGGAGCCTGCTGTTCGTCGCGCCCTATCTCGCGATCTTCGTCGGCTTCGTGGTGTTTCCCGTCGGCTACAGTTTCTGGCTGGCGCGCAGCCCGCAGCTCTATGTCGACCTCGCGGCCGATCCGATCTTCCTGCGGACGGTCATCAACACCTTCATCTTCCTGATCGTCGCCATCAACGTGAAGATGGCGCTGGCGTTGTTCCTGTCCGGCTTCTTCACGCACAAGCGCTGGTGGGTGAAGGTGCTCGCCGTGCTGTTCGTGCTGCCCTGGGCGGTGCCGTCGATCCCGACCATCCTGTCGGTGCGCTTCATGCTCAATCCCGAGTGGGGCGTCGTGAACCAGCTGATCTTCAAGTTGACGGCCGAGGACGGGCCGAACTGGCTGAACGATCCGGCGCTCGCGCTCACGCTGTCGATGCTGGTGCACATCTGGAAGTCGCTGCCCTTCTGGACGCTGATCCTGCTGGCTGGCCGGCTGGCCATCCCGGGCGAGCTCTACGAGGCGGCCTCGGTCGACGGCGCCGGTGCCTGGCATCGCTTCCGCTACATCACCTGGCCATCGATGAGCACGCTCTACGTCACCTGCACGCTCCTCTCGATGATCTTCACGGTGGGCGACTTCAACAGCGTTTACCTGCTGACCGGCGGCGGACCCGCCGACCTCACGCATGTGCTGGCGACGCTCGGCATCCGCTACCTGCGGCTCGATCAGGTGGGACTCGCCATGGCGTCGATCGTCTGTGCGTTGCCACTGATCCTGCCGCTGGTCTACTTCATGATGAAGCGTCTTTCGCGATGAGCCCGCGCAAGCTCCTGCGCACCATCGGCTTCGAGTCCGGATTGCTGCTGATCGGCATCCCGGTGCTGTTGTGGACGCTGATCCCGATCTACCACATGTTCCTGTTCGCGATTTCGCCCAAGGACGCGGCCTTCTCGGGCCAGCTTTGGCCGACCAATCCGACGCTGCGCAATTTCGAGATGGTGCTCGGCCAGAAGCACCATTTCCTCAATCATTTCTGGCTGCAGATGTTCAACTCCGTGGTCATCTCGATCGGCACGGCGGCGATCACGCTGTTCGTGGCGACCGCTGCAGCCTTTGCGATCAGCCGCCTGCGCATGAAGGGCGGGCGGACGGTGATGAACCTGGCGCTGCTGACCTATTTCATTCCGGCCGCCTTCCTGGCGGTGCCGATGTACAAGACCATGGGCATGTACGGGTTGCTGAACAACGACTGGGCCCTGGTCATCGCGATGGCCACCATCGCCTCGCCGTATGCGATCTGGATCCTGCGCCAGGCCTCCGACAAGCTGCCGGTCGAGCTCGACGAGGCGGCGATGATCGACGGCGCCTCGCCGTTCCAGCTCTTCCGCCTGATCTACCTGCCGCTGATGGTGCCCTCGCTGATCGCCGTCGGCACGTATGCGCTGCTGCTGGCCTGGAACGAATATCTCTACGCCTTCCTGCTTCTCTCGAAGGACACGGCGATCACCCTGCCGGTGGCGCTGGGCAACTTCCTCTCGGCCGACGATTCGCCATGGGAACTGCTGATGACGGCGGGCTTCCTCTACGCCCTGCCGCCGGCGGCGATCTACTATGCCTTCCGCCGCTACATGTCGTCGGGGCTGACGGCCGGCGCCGTGAAGGGGTAGGCGTCACCGGCGTCGCGTACGCGTCCGGGTGGAGAAGGAGGCCCTGAGCCGGTCGGCGAATTGCTCGACCTCGGTCCGCCAGCGCAGCGCCGGATCCCAGATGGCGGCCAGGTCCATGCCGAGGACGATGCCGTTGGCGATGATCTTGGCGGTGTGGAGATCGGTTCGGGTGGTTGCCGGGATGACGGCCGTGCCGAGGCCGGCTCGCGCCAGCGCCAGGATGACCGTTCCCGATCCGCCTTCGTGACGGATGCTGGGCGACAGCGACAGTAGCCGGAGGGCCGCGTCCAGGGTCAGGCGCGACTGGTATCCGCGGTCCAGCACCAGCAGGTCGCGCTCGCATAGAGCCCGGAGATCGATGCCGCTCCTTCGTTCGCCCGCGCTGAACGGCAGGGGCGACGCCGCCAGGATGTCCAGGCGCACGATCTGCTGATCGACGAGGCCCGTGTCGTAGCGCGGGCGCCCGGTGATGCCCATCGATGCGTCGCCGCTCAGCACGAGGTTCTCGATCTCGACGCCGTTCGTCTCGATGACGCCGATGCGGATGTTCGGCTTGTCCCGCACGAAATCGGCGATGCCCGGCGCCACCACCGTCTCGATCGTGTGCGCCGTCGCCGCGACGGTGATCTGCACGGAGGGCTGCACGCTGTTGGCGCGGGCGGCGGCTTCCAACCGGGCGATGCCTTCGAGAGCCGACGAGGCCAGCGGCAGCAGATCGTGCGCGTCGCTGGTCGCGACCATGCCGCGACCGGACGGCTCGAACAGCGCAAGCCCCAGCCGGTGCTGCAGTTCCGTGATGCGGCGCGACAGGGCCGACTGCGAAATATTGAGACGCTCGGCCGCCTCCACGAGCGATCCCGACCGATAGACGGCCACGAAGGATTCGAGGAGCCGCTTGTCCATTCGTGCATAAACCTCAGTAATAAGCCTGCAAACAATGCACTTCATGCATAAGGTGGTTCGGTGCTAGCGCTTCGTCAACCGCACCCGCCGTGGGGCGGATCGAGAGAGGAAGCCAGGGATGAAGCGCCGCCACCTCCTATCGCTCGCGTCTGCCGCTGCCGGATCGATGATCGCGAGCCCGGGCGCGCGCGCGCAGGGTGCCTATCCCGACCGGCCGATCACGCTGGTGGTCGCCGCCCCGCCGGGCGGTGGCACCGACATCGTGGGCCGCATCTTCGCCGAACATCTTTCCAAGGAGTTCGGCCAGCAGGTCATCGTCGACAACAAGGGCGGGGGAAACGGCAACATCGCCACCGCGCTGGTCGCGAAGGCCAAGCCGGATGGCTACACGCTGCTGATGCAGTACTCGTCGTTCCATTCGGCCAATCCGGCGATGATCAAGAACCTGAACTGGTCGCCCAAGGATCTGACGGGAGTGGCCATGGGGGCGATTGCGCCGCAGCTCATCGTCATCGCCAAGAAGGTGCCGGCCGACAACCTCAAGGACTTCATCGCCTACGCCAAGGCCAATCCCGGGAAGCTGAACTACGCATCCTTCGGGCCGGGCTCCGTGGCCCATATCGGCGGCGTCCTGCTCAACAAGGCCGCCGGCATCGATCTCGTCCACATTCCGTACAAGGGCGCGGGACCGGTCAGCGCCGATCTCGTGGCGGGCCAGGTCGATCTGGCGGTCATGAGCCCCCCGTCGCTGGCATCTCACATCCGCAACGGCAACGTGAAGGCGCTCGCGCTGGCGAGCGAGGCACGCCTTCCCACATTCCCCGAGATCCCCACGACGGCCGAGGCCGGTCTGCCGAGTTTCATCTTCGATGCATGGTACGGGATGTTCGCGCCGGCGGGAACGCCGAAGCCGATCGTCGACAGGCTGAACGCCGCCATGAGGAAGATCTCGAAGTTCGACGTCGTGGTCGAACGTTCGGCCCAGCTCGGAGTCGTCCTCAAGGACTGGACTCCGGAGCAGTTCGATCAGTTCGTCGCCACCGAAGGCGAGGTCTGGTCGAAGCTGATCCAGGAAAACAAGATCACCCTCGACGAATAGGCAACGGAGATACCCATGTCAGGCTCACTGAACGCCAATGCCGGCCCGCGCTATCGTCACACCGCCGATGAGAGCGCGCCCTACGAGACGATCACCGTCGACAAGCTGACGCCGATCATCGGTGCCGAGCTGGGCGGCGTCGATCTCAGCAAGCCCCTGTCCAACCGGCAGCAGGACGAGATCCATCGCGCGCTGGCCGAGAACCTGGTCATCTTCTTCCGCGACCAGGTGCTGACGCCGGAGCAGCATATGTCGTTCGGCCGCCTGTTCGGCGACCTGCACGTCCATCCCGCGGCGCCGCACGAACCGGGCATGCCCGAGATGATGATCATCCACTCCGACAAGAACAGCCCGCGCGCCAATGGCGAGGGCTGGCACACCGACGTGAGCTGCGAGGTCGAGCCGCCCATGGGCTCCATCCTCCACATCAAGACCTGCCCGCCGCGCGGCGGCGACACGCTGTTCGCCAGCATGTACGCGGCCTATGAAGCGCTTTCGGACCGCATGAAGGCCTATCTCGACGGGATGACGGCGCTGCACGACGGCGAGCCGGTCTATCGCGGCCTGTTCAAGCCGATCGGCGTGGCCGACAAGCCCGAGTATCCACGGGCCGAGCATCCGGTCGTGCGCACCCATCCGGTGACCGGCCGGAAGTGCCTCTACGTCAATGCCGGCTTCACGAGCCGACTGATCGGCGTGCCGCGCGACGAGGGCGATGCGATCCTGCGCTACCTCTACCAGCACATGGAGAACCCGCTGTTCCAGTGCCGCTTCCGCTGGCGCGAGAACTCGATCGCCTTCTGGGACAATCGCTGCGCCCAGCATCGCGCCATGTGGGACTACTGGCCCCACACGCGCAGCGGCCATCGCGTGACGGTCACCGGCGATCGCCCGTTCTAGGGATCAGGCACCTTTCGGCAGGGTCGCCATGAAGGCCTTGAGCCGCGGCGCCCACTTGGCGGCGTCGAGGCCTGAGGCGGAGTGGCCGAGTTCGCTGTCGATCTCGAAATAGTCGGCGGTGACACCGGCGGCCTTGAGCTTTTCCATGACCGCCGGTGCGATGGAGGGCGGGAAGAGCTTGTCGGTGCGCGAGATCACGTAGAGCACCTTGGCTTTGATCTTCGACATGTCCTTCTCGGCGTCGAAGTTCACGCTGGCCCGCCGCAGCACGACCAGCGAATTGCCGTCGAACACCTTGGACCACCCCTCGGCGCGGCGGACGATCTCGGCTTCACGGGCGGCCTTGTCGGGAAACTGCGCGGCGAGCTGCTCGTCGATGCCGTAGCGCTTCAGGGTCGCGACACGCATCTCGGTGAGCACCTTCGTGATGCCGCCATTCTCGTAGTAGTGGCCGCCGTTCCAGTTGGGATCCTTGGCCAGCGTATCGATCAGTGCCTTGACCGAGGCCTCGCCGCCCGAACCCTTGGGCGCGCTGACCACCGGCACCAGCCCGTCCATGAAGTCGGGATAGGTGACGCCCCACTGGAAGGTCTGGTAGCCGCCGAACGACGGACCGGCGACCGCCACGAGATGCTTCACGCCGAGACTGTCGAGCAGCGCCTTCTGGGCGTTGACGATGTCGACCAGCGTGATGGTCGGGAAGTCGGGGCCATAGGGCTTGCCGGTCTTCGGATTGACCTGCGCCGGGTTGGTCGAGCCGTAGGAGGAACCCAGCATGTTGGACGACACGACAAAGAGCCTGTTGGTGTCGATCGCCTTGCCCGGCCCGACCAGCCCGTCCCACGAGCCCTCCGCGCCGTTGGCGCCGACGCGCCCCGCCATGTGCTGGCTCGACGTGTAGCCATGCGTCAGAAGCACCGCATTGCGGCCATCGGGCGCCAGCGTGCCGTAGGTCTCGTAAGCAATCCGGACGTCGGGCATGACGGTGCCGCTCTCGAGGCGGAATTCCTTCAGGGTGAAGACCTGCTTCTGGATGTTCACGAGTTCTCCCTGGGCGGCAGCGCCCCTGGCGGCGATGAAAGGTGCAACGGCGAAGGCGGCCAGCAGTGGCCGACGGGACAGCGACGAAGTCATTCGAACCTCCTTGTGATGGTCGGCCCGGTTCAGGCGCGGGCAGGCTGAAGCGGCAGGCCTGCGACGGCGTGGGAGGCCAGCCGCACGCGGTCCTTCTCGGGGCGGATGAAGAGCAGGCCGATCAGGCCGCCGGCGAGAAGCAGGCCGCCGAGTATGACGTAGCCCTGTTCGTATCCGGCGATCGGCGTCGCGGCGTTCTGGATCATCGAGCCCATGATCTTGGGCGCGAGAATGCCGGCGAAGGTCACGACCGAGTTGGTGATCGCCAGCATCGCGGCGCGCTGCGGGTGCGGGGTGAGTTCGCTGATGATCATCGGCAGGACGACGTAGATCGTGCTGCCGAAGGCCGAGCCGAACACCAGGAAGGCGATTTTGAGACCGTCGGTCGGCATGGCGCCGACGAACGGGAGGGCGCATCCACCGGCGACGATCGTGAGACACGGCAACACGCCGCGGCAGAGGCGGCTGGAAACACCTTTCCGCTTCAGACGCTGGGAAACGTAGCCGCCGGTCAGCACGACGAGGGCCCCGAAGACCCAGGGCAGCACGGTGAGGTTGCCGCCGAGTTTCTGGCTGAAGCCGAGGCCTGCGACCAGATACGAGGTGAACCAGGTGAGGCCGAGCGCCAGGCCCCAGTAGCTGGCGAAGCCCGCGGCACAGACGGCAAGGATGGTGGGGCAGGTGAGAAGGTAGCGGTAGGGCACTCGCTCGTTGGTGGCCTCCCTGCTGCTGACCGGCGCATCGACGAGGGTCCCCTCGCGACCGAAGATCAACCAGAGGACGGTCCAGACCAGTCCCGCGATGCCGAGCGCCCCGAACGCCCAGTGCCAGGTGTAGGTCTCGATGATCCAGTTGAGCAGGGGAACGGCGATGATGACGCCGAAGGCCGATCCCTGGGCGATGACCGCGGTCGGCAGGCCGCGCAACGAATCGGGAAACCATTTGTAGATGGCGTGGGTCGCGACAGGACCGGCCGGGCCTTCGCCGGCGCCCAGGATGATGCGGCAGACGATCAGCGTCTCGAGGCTCACCAAGCCCAGCATCGGGAACTGCACCAGCGACCAGATGATCGCCATGACCAGCAGCGTGTGCTTGGTCTTCACGCGGTTGGAGATGAAGCCGACGACGATCGCCGAGATCGCGAAGAGCAGGAAGAAGGCCGAGCCGATATCGCCGAACTGCTCGGGTGTCAGGCCGAGATCCCGCGTGAGGGGAACGGCTGCCAGGCCGACGACGACCTTGTCGGCGAAGTTGATCAGCATGAAGAGGAAGAGCAGGGCGGTCATGCCCCAGGCCCCCTTGAGGGGCCGGTCCTGGACGGTCACGTGGGCGTTTCTCCTCGGCGTCCTGTTGACCGGACGCGCAATCCCATCTGACAGGGGATTGCTTCGCTACGTCAAGGAAATGCCGGGCATGCGGCGAAGCGCGGCGCGGGCGCCCAGTCTCCGGCGATCAGCTTCAGGCCGAATGAATATCAAACCGATGAGACCGCTTGCCAGCAGCAGGCCCCCCAGGATGGTGAAGCCGTTGTCGTAGCCGGCGAGCCGCGTGGAGGCGTCCTGCACCACGACGCCCATAGCGAAAGGCGCGACGACTCCGCCGAGGGTCATGATCGAATTCACGATGGCCAGCATGGCGGCGCGCTGCGAGTGCGGCGTCAGCTCGCTCACCACGAGCGGCACGACCACGAAGATCGTGCTGCCGATCGCGGTGCCGGCAACCAGGATCGCAAGCTTCAGGGCCGGCGCTGATGCGAGGCCGATGAACGGCAGGATGCAGCCGCCGGCCATGACCGCGGCCGAGGCCAGGATACCGCGCGAGACCCGGCTCGAGGCACCGCCTGCCTTCAGCCGCTGTGAGAGCCCGCCACCGGCGAGCACGACCACGAGACCGGCGATCCAGGGCAGGACGCTGAGATTGCCGCCGAGCGTCTGGCTGAAGCCCAGCCCGTCGACGAGGTAGGGCGTGAACCAGGTGAGGCCCAGCGCCAGTCCCCAGTAGCTGGCGAAGCCCGTGCAGCAGGCCGCCACGATGGTGGGACAGGTCAGGAGGTCGCGGTAGGGCACGCCCGCCTCGCCGTCGACGCGTTCCGTGACCGGAGGGTCGACCAGGGTGCCTTCGCGGCCGAAGAAGAACCACAGGACGGTCCAGAGCAGGCCCGCGATGCCGATGGCGCCGAAGGCCCAGTGCCAGGAGTGGTGGACGATGATCCAGTTGAGCGCCGGCACCGCCACGATGACGCCGATCGCCGAACCCTGTGCGACCACCGCGGTGGGGACGGCGCGCAGCGAATCGGGAAACCATTTGTAGAGCGCATGGGTGGCTACCGGGCCGGCCGGCCCCTCGGCGGCACCCAGCAGGATGCGGCACGCGATCAGCACCTCGAAGCTCACGAGGCCCAGCATCGGAAATTGCAGCAGCGACCAGAAGGCTGCCATCGCGAGCAGCGCATGGCGCGCCGGAATGCGATTGGCTGCGAAGCCGACCAGCACGGCGGAGAAGGGGAAGAGGAAGAAGAAGGCCGAGCCGATCAGCCCGAACTGCTCCGGGGTGAGCTGGAGGTCGGCCATGATCGGCTTTGCGGCGAGCCCGACAACCATCTTGTCGGCGAAGTTCACGAGCATGAAAAGGAAGATGAGGAATGTGATTCCCCAGGCCCCTTTGAGGGGCCGATCCTGACCGGCCAAGCGACGCTTCTCCCCTGCTCCCCTCGCGCATCAGATGTGATGCGACGTGGCTCGTCAAGGAATGGGGGCTCTCCCATACTTGGCCCAAGAAAACGGGAGTGAAACGAATGATCGGGACAGGCAGGACCAGCCGGCGCGCCGTGCTGGCGGGCGTAGCAGGGCTTATCGCGACCGGGGCGGCCCGGGCGCAGAACTATCCGACGTCGCGCGTCACCCTGGTGGTTCCGTTCCCGCCGGGCGCTTCGACCGACACCACGATGCGCGTGATTGCCGACAAGCTGTCTCAGATGTGGGGCCAGCCGGTGCTCGTCGACAACAAGGGTGGAGGTAACGGCATCATCGCGGCGGAGGCCGTCAAGAACGCCAAGCCCGACGGCTACACGCTGCTCGCCACCTCGTCGATGACGCATGCCGGCAATCCCGTGCTTTACGACAAGCTGCCCTACGATCCGATCGCCGACTTCGAGCCGATCACGCGCATGAGCCTGGTGCCGATGGCGGTGCTGGTCACCAAGAAGCTCGGCGTAAAGACGCTCGCGGAGCTGACGGCCAAGCTGAAGGCCGAGCCCGGCAAGCACAATTTTGGCTCGGGCGCGATCTCCGCGAGGGTGGCGGGCGAGCTCTATCGCATGCAGGCCGGCATCGACGCGGTCTCGGTGTCCTACAAGAACAACCAGCAGGCCGCGCCCGACCTGAACAACGGCATCATCACCTTCATGATCTGCGACACCGGCAGCGCAAAGATGATCCTGGCCTCGGGCTGGGCCGACGCGCTGGCGGTGACGCAGTCCGAGCCCTATTCCGCGCTGCCCGGCGTGCCGAGTGCGGCGCAGGCCGGCATGCCGGAACTGGTGTTCACGACCTGGTCGGCCTTCTACGCGCCCAAGGGCACGCCGCGCGAGATCATCGTGAAGCTGAACAAGGACATCATCGCCGCGGGCACGTCGCCCGAGATCCTGGCCAAGCTCGAGAACATGGGCGGCGCGCCGAGCTTCACCACGCCCGAAGGGCTGATGGAGTTCACCAAGAGCGAGATCGAGGCGTGGCGCAAGGTGGTGAAGGCCGCAAACATCAAGATCGAGTAGTGGGTCGAGCTTCGCTCGACCGACGAGCGTCAGGACATTGCTTGGCAATGTCCGGGAGCGCCGCAGGAAGAGCGATCAGACGAAGCTCATGACCCTTCCATCGACGTAAGACGTCGACACCTCCCTATTTGAATGGGAGGGCTATCGCATATGAGATAAGGGTCCCTCGCTCACGCTCGGGATGACACTGTTTGTTCGATCGGCGCACTGCGCAAATCTCGACAAAGTTGTCATCCCGAGCGTAAGCGAGGGACCTTTCCTTCCTCAGAGGCTGGCCGGAAATGAATTGAATCGATTCAATCACTTACCTCATCCTGAGGAGCCGCGCCTTGCGCGGCGTCTCGAAGGATGGGCAACAGGCAAGGTGCGCGTTCCCACCCCAGCGCGGAGGTTACTCCGCGCGACGAGACACATCGCTGCGCGATGTTCCTCAGGGGTGAGGTTATTGGGGATGTTCATAGCCCCTTGTTTTAGCTGCATTCATTTCCGGCCAGACTCTCAGGACGCCAGCCACTGCGGCCCGTTAAGGCATATGCGATAGCCCGAATTGAATGGAAAGGCGGCACAAAAAAGGGGCGCCTCGCGGCGCCCCTTTCTCTGTCACGATCCGCGAAGGATCACTTCTTCACGAACGGACAATTGCCGTCCTTCATCGGACGATAGGCCTCGTTGCCCGGAACCGTCGCGATCAGCTTGTAGATGTCGTCCTTGCTCTTGGACTCGGCCGGCGTCTTGACCTGGAACAGGTACATGTCGCGCTCCAGGCGGCCGTCCTCGCGCAGCTTGCCGTTCTTGGTCATGACGTCGTTGACGGGAATCTCCCGCATCTTCGCCATCACCGCCTTCGGCTCGTCGGTGCCGGCGGCCTGCACGGCCTTGAGGTAGTGCAGGGTCGAGCTGTAGACGCCGACCGTCAGCATGCTGGGGATTTTGTCCTTCTTGGCCCGGAAGCGCTTGGTCCAGGCGCGGGTCTCGTCGTTGAGATCCCAGTAGAAGGCCTCGGTGAGCACGAGGCCCTGCGCCACCGGCAGGGTCAGCGCGGCCACGTCGGTCGAGAAGACGAGCAGTCCGGCGAGGCGCTGGCCGGACTTGGTGATGCCGAATTCGCCGGCCTGCTTGATCGAATTGATCGTGTCCTGGCCCGCGTTGGCGAGACCGATGACCTTGGCCTTCGAGGCCTGGGCCTGGAGCAGGAAGGACGAGAAGTCCTGCGTGCTGAGCGGATGCTTGACGCCGCCCAGGACCTTGCCGCCGGCCGCCGTCACGACCGCGGTCACGTCGCGCTCGAGCGCGTGGCCGAAGGCGTAGTCGGCGGTGAGGAAGTACCAGGAGTCGCCGCCGTCCTTCACGACCGCACCGCCGGTCACCTTGGCCAGCGAGTAGGTGTCGTACACCCAGTGCGCACCCGTCTCCGAGCAGGCCGCGCCGGTCAGGTCGGCCGAGGCCGCGCCGGTGTTGATGTCGATCATGCCCTTTTCCTGGGCGATCTTGCGCACGGCCAGCGCCACCGACGAGGTGCCGATTCCGGTGATCATCTTCACGCCGTCGACGTCGTACCACTTGCGGGCGATCGCCGCGCCGACGTCGGGCTTGGTCTGGTGGTCGGCCTGCAGGATCTCGATCGGACGGCCGAGAACCTTGCCGCCAAAATCGTCGATCGCCATCTGCATGGCCTCGACCTCGCCCTGGGTGAGGTCGCCGTAGACGCCCGAGAAGCCTTCCATGACGCCGATCTTCAGCGGCTGGGGAGCCTGGGCCTGCGCATAGGCCGCCAGGCCGATGACGGCGAGACCGGCGACGGCGGCGGCCGCTCCGGCATGTCTGATACTGGTTGTGAATTTCACGGTTTTAATCCTCCCAATGTTTTCCCCGTTTCTAGTGGTCGGAAATCTATCCATCTGTCGGACGCGACGCCAGTGCTGGACAGCGGCTCAAAGCTTCGATTTATTCGCGACACAGGGAGAGCCGATGGCCAAAGAAGAAATAATTCTCGAGGCGTCCGGGCTGACGAAGGAGTTCAAGGGCTTCATCGCAGTCAAGAACGTCAATCTGCGCGTCAAGCGTCATACAATTCACGCGTTAATCGGGCCAAATGGTGCCGGCAAGACGACGTGCTTCAATCTGCTGACTCACTTCCTGTCGCCGACCGCCGGCCAGATTCACTTCAACGGACGCAACATCACCGGCAGTTCACCGGCGGCGATCGCGCGCATGGGCCTGGCGCGGTCCTTCCAGATCTCGGCGGTGTTTCCCCATCTCAGTGTTCGTGAAAACGTCCGCGTCGCCCTGCAGCGCAAGCTGGGCATCTCCTTCCAGTTCTGGCGCTCCGAAAGCGTGCTCGCCCGGCTCGACGCGCGGGCGCTGGAGCTGGTGGCCGCCGTCGGGCTCGCGGAGTTCGCGGAGGCCCAGGCCGTCGACCTTCCCTATGGCCGCAAGCGCGCGCTGGAGATCGCCACGACCCTGGCGCTCGAACCCGAGATGATGCTGCTCGACGAGCCGATGGCCGGCCTCGGCCAGGAGGACATCAAACGCATCGCCGACCTGATCCGCACCGTTTCCAAGGATCGCACCGTCCTGATGGTCGAGCACAACATGTCCGTCGTCGCCGACCTCTCCGACACGATCACCGTGCTGGCGCGCGGCGAAGTGCTGGCCGAGGGGCCGTACGCCACGGTTTCCAAGCATCCCGCCGTCGTCGAGGCTTATGTCGGAACCGGTCATGGCTGAGACATTATTGAAAGTCGCAGGCCTGCAGGCCTGGTACGGCGAGTCGCACATCCTGCACGGTGTCGACTTCGAGATTCGCCGCGGCGAGCTCGTCACGCTGCTCGGGCGCAACGGCGCCGGCAAGACGACGACCCTGCGGTCGATCATGGGCATTCTCGGCAAGCGCACCGGCTCGATTGCCTTCGAGGGCAAGGAGACGATCGGCATGCAGTCGGACCACATCGCCCGACTCGGCATCGCCTACTGCCCGGAGGAGCGGGGCATCTTCTCGAGCCTGAACGTCGACGAGAACCTGCGCCTGCCGCCGGTCGTCAAGCCGGGCGGGCTCAGCATCGATGAAATCTACAAGCTCTTCCCGAACCTGCTGGAGCGGCGGTCCAGTCAGGGCACCAAGCTTTCGGGCGGCGAGCAGCAGATGCTGGCCATCGGGCGCATCCTGCGCACCGGCGCCACCCTGCTGCTGCTCGACGAGCCGACCGAGGGCCTGGCGCCCGTGATCGTCCAGCGCATCGGCGAGATCATCCGCCAGCTCAAGAGCCGCGGCTTCACCATCCTGCTGGTCGAGCAGAACTTCCATTTCGCGGCCACGGTCGCCGACCGCCACTACGTCATGGAAGACGGCCGCGTGATCGACACGGTCGCCTCGGGCGACGTGCAGCAGAGCATCGGCAAGCTGCAAACCTATCTGGGGGTATGAGGCCGCCATGTTCGAACTTCTAGGCATTCCTCCCCAGGCGCTGTTCGGCCAGCTCCTGCTCGGCCTGATCAACGGCGCCTTCTATGCGATGCTCAGCCTCGGCCTCGCCGTGATCTTCGGCATGCTGAACGTCATCAACTTCACGCACGGCGCCCAGTACATGATGGGCGCCTTTGCGGCCTGGCTGCTGCTCGGCCTGCTGGACGTGCCGTTCTGGGCGTCGCTGGTGATCGCCCCGGTCATCGTCGGCCTGTTCGGCATCGTGCTCGAGAAACTGATGCTGAAACGCATCTATCATCTCGATCATCTCTACGGCTTCCTGCTGACCTTCGGCCTGGCGCTGGTGATCGAAGGCCTCTTCCAGTGGAAGTGGGGGTCCTCCGGCGCGCCCTATCCCAACCCGATCCCGGGCGGCTTCAATCTCGGCTTCATGTTCCTGCCGACCTATCGCGCTTTCGTCGTCGTGGCGGCGCTCGTGATCTGCCTGGCCACCTGGTATGGCATCGAGCGCACCAAGCTCGGCGCCTACCTGCGCGCGGCCACCGAGAACCCGACGCTGGTCCGCGCCTTCGGCATCAACGTGCCGCGGCTGATCACGCTCACCTACGGGCTGGGCGTGGCGCTCGCCGCTCTCGCCGGCGTGCTCGCCGCGCCGATCCAGCAGGTCTCGGCGCTGATGGGCGTCAACCTCGTGCTGGTCGTCTTCGCGGTCGTGGTCATCGGCGGCATGGGCTCGATCATGGGCTCGATCGTCACCGGCTTTGGCCTGGGCCTCGTCGAGGGCCTGACCAAGGTCTTTTATCCGCCGGCTTCCAACACGGTGATCTTCGTCGTCATGGCGCTCGTCCTGCTGGTCAAGCCGGCCGGCCTCTTCGGGCAGACGAAATGAACGCGCAACGCCTCCTCGTCGCGATCCTGGCCGCGCTGGCGCTGGCCGCGCCCTGGTTCGCCTATCCGGTGTTCCTGATGACGGCGCTGTGCTTCGCGCTGTTCGCCTGCGCCTTCAACCTGCTGCTGGGTTATGTCGGCCTGATGAGTTTCGGCCATGCCATGTTCTTCGGCACGGCGGGCTACTTCTTCGGTCACGTCGTGAAGGCCTGGGACATGCCGCCCGAACTCGGCCTGCTGGCCGGTGTCTGCGGCGCCGCGCTGGTCGGGCTGGTCACGGGCGCGCTGGCGATTCGTCGCCAGGGCATCTACTTCGCCATGATCACGCTGGCCTTCGCGCAGATGATCTACTTCTTCTGCGTCCAGGCGCCGTTCACGCATGGCGAGGACGGGTTGCAGGGCATTCCGCGCAAGGCGCTGCTGGGTGGGCTCATTCCGACCAAGGACGACCGCGTCCTCTATTACGTCGTGCTGGCGATCTTCGTGTTCGGCTACTGCGCCATCTACCGGATCATCCATTCGCCGTTCGGCCAGGTGCTGAAGGCCATTCGCGACAACGAACAGCGCGCTCAGTCGCTGGGCTACGAGGCCGACCGTTACAAGCTGCTGGCCTTCGTGCTCTCGGCGGCCCTGGCGGGCCTCGCCGGGGCGACCAAGGCCATGGTGCTGCAGTTCGCGACCCTGACGGACGTGAGTGCCGCCATGTCGGGCGAGGTCGTGCTGATGGCCCTGGTCGGCGGGCTGGGCACGATCGTCGGTCCGGTGGTCGGCGCCTTCATCATCATCACGATGCAGAACTACCTCGCCGCGACCGGCGAGTTCGTTCTGGTGATCCAGGGCGCCATCTTCGTCGTGATCGTGCTCGCCTTCCGCAAGGGCGTCGTCGGCGAGCTCGCGGAATGGTGGAAACGGCGACAGGCCCGCTGAGCGACCGGCGGGGCTTGCCCGCCGCGTTCATTCGCGCGAAGAACGAGCCCGTATCCAGGGGAAACCATCGACATGACCGAGCTTTCCGAAGACCAGCTGTTTGCCGAGCTGCGCAAGATCGATACGCCGACCATCACCAACGTGGTCGCGACCTATCCGAAGAATCCCCTCTGTCTCGGCCTCTACAATCCCTGGACCGAGAACTGGTACACCGACACGTCGATCCGCTGCATGTACCCCGAGATGGGCGCCATCATCGGCTACGCGGTCACCTGCGTGTACGGGCTGCCCGATCCGAACTTCGCCGGCCGGCTCAACTTCATGGACGTGGTCGACGCGCTCGATGCCATGAAGAAGCCGACCATCCTGGTCATCCAGCAGAAGTGGCCGCCCGAGCTGATGAACAAGGCGGGCCTCGCCGGTGAGATGATGACGACCTCGATGCAGGCGGTGGGCTGCGTCGGCCTGCTGTCGAACGGCCCGTCGCGCGACGTCGACGCGATCCGGCGCATGAAGTTTCAGATGCTGCTCGGCGGCGTCACGGCCGGCCATGGCGAAATGGCGGTGCAGTCGGTCAACGCACCCGTGTCGGTCGGCGGCATGGACGTGGCGCCGGGCGAGCTGATCCACATGGACGAGAACGGCGCGGTCAAGTTCCCCGCCCAGCATGCCCGTGCGGTGCTGAAGAACGCCCAGGCGATGCTGGCCGACGAGGCCGAAAAGCTCGAGAAGATGCGCAAGGCCAAGACGGCGGCCGAGATCCGGGCGATCAACTCGGGCGGCACCTACGGCGCCAAAAAAGGATAGAGGCCCGGCATGACCGAGACGGTCGCCGAGCCACGGCCTGTACGCTGGGGCCTGGCGGCAAAGCTGTTCGCGATCCTGCTGCTGCTGGGCGCGGTCGCGGTCATGATCACCGGCGTCCTGGGCTACATCCGCGCCCGAGAGGCGCTGGAGCGCGCGATCTTCGCCCAGCTCACGGCGGCGCGCGAGACCAAGGCCCACCAGGTCGAGTCGTATTTCCGCACCGTGCGTAACGAGGTCCGGCTGCTCGCGGCCTCGAAGATGGTCGTCGACGCCACGCGCGGCTTCCGCGAGGCGGTGGACGAACTGGACGCAAAGGAAGTGCCCGCCGACGTGAAGCAGGCGGTGCACGGATGGTACGACGCCCAGTACATGCCGATGGTGCGCAAGCTGCTCGGCAAGGACGTGAGCGCGGACGAATACCTGCCGATGACGGCCGCGCCGTACTTCCTGCAGGATCTCTACATCGTCAAGAATCCGCATCCCGAGGGGCGGCGCGATCTGCTCGACAACCCGGGCGACGGCAGCGCCTACAGCAAGGTCCACGCGATCTACCATCCGCTGATGCGGACGGCGGGAGCGACCCTGGGATTCCAGGATTTCATGATCGTCGACCCGCGGACCGGGCGGCTGATCTACACCGTCGACAAGGACCCCGATTTCGCGACATCGCTGCGGGCGGGCCCCTATCGCCATTCCAATCTGGCGGCCGCCGCGGCCCGTTGTGCGACGTCGCCCGACCCGTCGGCCACGTGCCTCGAGGATTTCTCAGCCTACCTGCCCGCGGAGGGTCTCCCCTCGGCCTTCATGGCGGCGCCGGTGATCGACCGGGGCGTCGTGACCGGCGTGCTGGTCGCCGAACTGTCGATCGAGGAGATCGACGCCATCGTCACCGGTGGTCGGCGCTGGCGCAACGAGGGCTTCGGCGCCACCGGCGAGGCCTACCTGATCGGGCCGGATTTCCTGGTGCGCTCGAGCGGCCGCAACTACTTCGAGAATGCCGACCTCTATTTCTCCGAGCTGAAGGCGGGAGGCGCGTCCGAAGAGGAGCTGGCCGCCATCAAGCGATTCGGGTCGCCCATCCTTCACCAGCGTGCCGACACGCCCGCGACCCGCGCAGCGATCGGCGGCGTGGAGGGAGTCGGCGAGGTCGTCGGCTATCGCGGCGTTCCGACGCTCGCCTCGTGGGGGCCGATCAGGATTCCCGGCGTGAAGTGGGCGCTCGTTGCCAAGATCGACGCGGCGGAGGCCTTCGCACCGGTCTATCGACTGGAGCGCGATCTCCTGATCGTGGGCGCCATCGCCTTCCTCGTGGTGATCCTGACGGGCGCCTGGCTGTCGCGCTCGCTGCTCGGCCCGCTGCGCGAGCTGACCGCCGGCGTGCGCCGTTTCGCGGCGGGCGATCATGAAGCGCATGTCCCGGTTCGGACGCGCGACGAGATCGGGCAGCTTTGCCTGGCCTTCAACGGGATGATCGACGACATCAACCAGAAGAACGTCGTGATCGAATCGAAGAACCGCGAGAACGAGGAGCTGCTTCTCAATGTGTTGCCGGCGCCGATCGCCAACCGCCTGCGCGGCGGCGAGAAGGGGATCGCCGACGGCTTCGCGGAAGTGACGGTCGCGTTTGCCGATCTCGTCGGATTCACCCAGCTGTCGTCGGAAATGCCGCCGTCCGAGGTCGTCACCCTGCTGAACGGCCTGTTCACCCGCTTCGATGTCGCGGCGAGCGAGCTGGGCATCGAGAAGATCAAGACGGTGGGCGACGCCTACATGGCGGTGTGCGGCCTGCCGGTTCCCGTGCCCAACCATGCCGAACGCATGGTGCGCATGGCGATCCGCATGGTCCACATCACGCGCGAGCACGCGATGGAGCATGGCGTGTCGATGAAGCTGCGCGTCGGCATCAACAGCGGTCCGGTGGTGGCCGGCGTGATCGGCAAGAGCAAGTACATCTACGATCTGTGGGGCGATACCGTGAACCTGGCGAGCCGCATGGAGTCGGGCGGTATTCCCGATTCGGTGCAGGTCACGCGCCCGGTCTACGAGAAGCTCAAGGACCAGTTCGTCTTCGAGGCGCGCGGCGAGCTCGAGGTCAAGGGCAAGGGCAAAGTCGAGGCCTGGGTGTTGAGGCTCTGAGCCTTCAGCCGAGGCCGAAGCTCAACTTGATGGCGATTACGAGTCCGGTGACGGCGATGCTCGACAGGATGAGACCGAAGACGCGGCTCACGATCTCGATGCCCGGCTTGCCGAGCAGGCGGAACAGGGTGCCGGCGAGCGCATAGGCCGCGAAGAGAAGACAAAGGCAGAGCGCCAGGATCGCCGTGGTCGTCACCTGCTCGCCAAACGAACGCACGGTGTTGTCGGTCAGTAGCACGACCGTGAGGATCGCGCCTGCGCCGGCGATTCCGGGAACGGCCAGCGGAAAGACGGCCCGCTGCAACGGCGTCGCGTCGGCCGGCATGGAGGCGGCTTCCTCGGTCACCTTGCCGAGCACCATCTTGAGCCCGAACAGCAGCAGGATGAGCGAGCCTGCAAGCTGGAACGAGGCCATCGGTATATGGAGGGCCGACAGAAGCGGCCGTCCGACCAGGATGAAGAACAGCATGATCAGGAACGCAACACCCACCGCATAGGCCGCGACCAGCAGCGACTGCCGCCTTGGCAGCCCGGCCGTGACCATGAGGAAGATCGGCACCGTGGCCACCGGATCGAGGATCACGATCAGGGTGACGAACTCGTAGAAGAAGTGGTTGAGGAAGGTCGGCGCCACGCGGCTGTCCTTTGCTGTTGTGCCTCAGGGAAGACGGCCGGCCCGGCGAGAATTGACGCCACGCTCTCTGTCTCTGGAAGCCGCTTGCGACGTAGATCCGAGAGTCTAGGTCACACGGTCCCGATCCAGAAGCGCAAAAACCCCATCTGCGTTCGCTCTCGTTCACTCCAGGGCTGCTCTGGGCGACGGACCCGCGACAATGGCCAGGTGGCTACCCTCGCTCAGCTGATCCTGACCATCGGTCACCACGACATCGCCTGGCCGGAGGCCCT
Source organism: Reyranella sp. (assembly GCF_965249915.1). Taxonomy (GTDB): domain Bacteria; phylum Pseudomonadota; class Alphaproteobacteria; order Reyranellales; family Reyranellaceae; genus Reyranella. The sequence goes on along the minus strand of NZ_OZ252257.1, from coordinate 3,615,485 downwards.
CACGGACCACCACGACGTCATCGCTGGTCGTTCCCAGGATGAGCGGCCGGACGTGTGCCGTTTCGCTCTCGGTGACGATGTAGGTGTAATAGCCGACGTCGGATTGCCGGATGGCAGCCAAGGGAATGGTCAGGGCGGCACGTGATCCATTCCCGCGAACCACCACGTCGACGGACAGGCCGGGCGACAAGGCGCGATCCGTGTTGGGAAACGTGGCCACGAGGCGTCCGGTCCGCGTCTCTTGCGGGTTCCCATCGTCGCCGAGGACCAGGCGACCTTCGGCAAGCGGATGAAGCCTGTCCTTGCCGTAGGCTCGTACTCGGATGAGGTGATGCCCGTTCGATTGCGGCGGGACCGTGTGCAGCAACATTTCCGGCAGCGTGAAGACCACGGAGATGGGGTCGATCCGGCTGATGACGACAAGGCCCGTCTTGTCGCCGGGCGTGATGATATCGCCGATGCGGTGCAGTGGCCTGCCGACAACGCCCGAAGCGGGCGCGCGAATGTCGGTGGCATTCCGCTCGGCGCGAGCCTGTTCGACACGGGCCTCATCGTTTGCGATCGAGCGTTCGAGCAGGTGCGCCTGCACCTTCGACGCGGGCGTACTCGCCTGAAGCGCCTGAAGCGCCTGATCGCGGTCGCGGATCGCAATGGATTGATCCAGCTGGGCCTGGAAGGGCCGGGAGTCCAGTCGCGCGAGGAGGTCGCCGGCCTGTACCGGCTGGCCTTCGGTAAAGGCGATCTCCGAAAGCCGGCCCGCGATCCCGCTGCGAACGACGGTGGTCCTGCTGGCGACCGCTTCACCGATTCCCTTCAGATAGATCGGAACCTCGCGGATTGCCGCCGCCGCCGTGACCACGGGCATTGGGGCCTCGTTTGGCGTTGCCGTTCGTGAGCCAGACGATTGCGCCCAGGTCGGCCCAGCCGCGCCGATTGAGAAAGAGAGTATGAGCGTCGCGACACGAATCGCCCGTGTCTTGCGTCCGATGAGATCGAGAGGTGAAAGACGCATGGTGCAGCCTCCTGAGCAGGATGAAGCTGCGTACCGCATCGGGCGTCCGGAGGGACCTCACCAGAAAGGCTATGAGCCGGGCTCGTTGGTCTAGCCTCGCTATACTTTGGTTCAATGGAGAGGATCAGCCACCGTTGCGGGCCTTGGCCTTTTTCCCGAGGTCGCGGGCGAGATCAACGAACGCCTTGAGAGCGGCCGATGGATTGCGCCGACCCGGATAGTAGAGGCAGAGGTCGGCGATCGGCGGCGTCCAGTCCTCGAGTACGCGGGTGAGGCGACCGGCCGCCACGTCGGCGCGCACGTCCTGCTCCAGGAAGAACCCGATGCCGATACCTTCGAGAACCGCCGCGCGCGCCAGGCTGGCTTCGTCGAGAGTGATCGGCCCGCTCACATCGATCTGAACCGATTCGCCGCGTTTCTCGAAGTGCCATCTGAACAGCGATCCGTTCGGCAGACGGGTCCGGATGCATAGTTGTCCGGCGAGATCGGTCGGCGCGTGCGGTTTTCCGTGCTGCTTGAAATAGGCGGGCGAGGCGACCACGGCATGGCGCTGAGGGTGGCCGAGCGGGACGGCGATCATGTCGGCGGGCACAAGGTCTGCCCGGCGGACACCGAGATCGAAGCCGTCGGCAACGATGTCGACCAGGCGGCCCTCGGTCACGAGATCCACATGCACGTCGGGATGCCGGCGCAGGAACTCGAGAACGAGCGGGGAGATGATTTCGCGCGCACCGGCGGCGAAGGCGTTGATGCGCAGCGTCCCGGACGGGGTCGCCTGTTGGGATCGGACGGCGTCGAGGGCGCCGTGAATGTCGCGCAACGCCGGGTTCACCTGCTCGACGAAGGCGCGGCCCGCGTCGGTCAGGGACACGCTGCGCGTCGTCCGGTTGAACAGGCGCACGCCGACTTGCGCCTCCAGCTTCGCCACGGCGTTGCTCAGCCCCGTCGTCGACATGCCGAGCGCCAACGCGGCGCCGCGAAACGACCCCTCGCGGGCGATCGCGACCACGGCATCGAGCTCGTTGAGGAGGAGGCGGGAGATTTTCATTATCCCGAAAAAGGGAATTACACGTCCCGATTTGTCCCTCTAATCGGGACGCTTGTCCACGCTTACATGGTTCGCGTCGGACACACTCAGCAGGGAGAAGACCATGAAGCTGCCCACGCCCCTCCAGATCTACTTCGAGGCCGACCAGGCCGGTGGCGATGACGCGCCGTTGGAGGCCTTCGCGCCCGATGCCGTCGTTACCGACGAGGGCAGGACGCATGCCGGTCATGCCGCCATCGGCGCGTGGTGGCGTGCCGCCAAGGCGCAGTACGGCCATACGGCGGAGCCGTGCGAAGTCCGGGAGGAGGAGGGGCTGACCCTCGTTCGCGCCAGGGTGACCGGACGCTTTCCTGGGAGCCCCGCGATGCTCACCTTCGCCTTCCGCCTCGCCGACTCGCGGATCGCGGCGCTGAGGATCGGCGCATGAGCAGCTTTCTCGATCTCGAAGGCAGGACTGCGTTGATCACCTCGGGCACGCGAGGCGCCGGCGCGGCGACGGTCGCGCTCTTCCGTCAACTCGGTGCGCAGGTCCTCACGACGGCGCGATCGCGTCCAGAGGCGCTGCCGGCATCCGAGTTCGTCGCCGCTGATCTCACCACGGCCGAGGGCTGCGCCGACCTGGCTGCCGCAGCGCGCGAACGGCTCGGCGACATCGACATCCTGGTCCACATGCTCGGTGGTTCATCGTCGCCGGCCGGCGGCTTCGCAGCGTTGGGCGACGCCGAATGGACGAGGGAACTCGAGCTCAACCTGATGCCCGCCGTCCGGCTCGACCGCGCGCTCGTGCCCGCCATGGTCGAGCGGGGGCGCGGGGTCGTGATCCATGTCGGCTCGATCCAGAGCCGGCTGCCGCTGCCGGAGTCGACGACCGCCTATGCCGCGGCCAAGGCGGCGCTCTCCACCTACAGCAAGAGCCTCTCGAAGGAGGTCTCACCGAAGGGCGTGCGCGTCGTGCGCGTGTCGCCGGGCTGGATCGAGACCGAAGCCGCCCTACGGCTGACGGAGCGGATCGCGAGCGACGCCGGCGTCGACAGCGCGGGCGGCCGGGAGATCATCATGAAGGCGCTGGGCGGCATTCCCATCGGCCGTCCCTCGGCTCCGGAGGAGGTCGCGAACCTCATCGCCTTCCTCGCCTCGACGCGCGCCGCGACCATCACCGGTGCGGAGTACGTGATCGACGGCGGCACCATTCCGACCGCCTGAGGGAGAGCACGAGCGATGCTATCGGCCCGAGAGGTTCCAGCCGCCGATCCTGGCATAGATCGCGTCGCGCAGGCGCCGGACATGGGTGTTGAGGGCCGCCAGCCGCGGCGCCGTCTCGCCGGAAACCGTAAGCAGCGCCTCGCCCAGGCAACCGGCCCTGGTTCGCAACAGATCGCCCTGTTCCGTCAGTTCCACGAGGACCTGCCGCTCGTTCTCCGGATTGCGGGTCCGGCGCACCAGCCCTGCCTCTTCGAGACGCTTCAGCAGCGGCGTCAGCGTGCTCGACTCGAGGCCGAGCTGGTCGGCAATGACGCCGACGGCCCGGCGATCTTCGACCCAGAGAACGTTGAGCACGAGGTACTGGGGATAGGTGAGTCCCAGACCGTCCAGAAGGGGCTTGTAGGCGCGCTGGATCGCCATGTTGGCGGAATAGATCGAGTAGCAGAGCTGCTCCTCGAGGGGGACCGGCGCGCCGGTCCCGTTCTTCGCCTTCTTCACGTTCGCCTCCTGCGCTCGCCGGGACCGTGGCCCGGCGCCTCGGCCGGAAAAAGTATATCGCGATAATTATCGCGATTGACAAGTCTGCCTGCCGATACCAGCTAATAGATATCGCAATAAATAATATCGCAATATTTTAACCCAAGGAGCCACTCTCATGACCGACAATGCTGTTTCGGACTTCGCCCGGCGCGGGCGGGAAAATCAGGCGCGTCTGACGGCGGCGCTCCGCTCCGGCTACGACTTCATCGTGTGCGGTGCCGGCTCCTCCGGATCCGTGATCGCCCGCCGGCTGGCCGAGAATCTCGACGCCCAGGTCCTGCTGCTCGAGGCGGGCGGCAGCGACGAGTCCGACTCCGTCCTGAACCCGGCCCTGTGGCCCACCAATCTCGGCAGCGAGCGCGACTGGGGGTTCCAGGCGCAGCCCAATCCCCATCTCAACGGGCGCGAGATTCCGATGTCGATGGGCAAGGGGCTGGGCGGCGGGTCGAGCATCAACGTGATGGTCTGGGCCCGCGGACATAAGAGCGACTGGGAGTTCTTCGCGTCGGAGGCCCGCGATCCGCGCTGGGGCTACGAAAACGTGCTCGGCATCTATCGCCGCATCGAGAACTGGCAGGGTGCTCCCGACCCCGCATACCGAGGCACCGCAGGGCCGGTCTGGGTGCAGCCGGCTGCCTCGCCGAGCCCGCTCGCGCTGGCCATGCTGGACGCCGCGCGCGAACTCGACATCCCCGTGTTCGATCATCCCAACGGGCGGATGATGGAAGAGGAGGGCGGCGCGGCGATCACCGACATGCTGGTCCGCGACGGGCGGCGCCAGTCGCTGTACCGCGCCTACGTCCATCCGTGGCTCGATCGCCCGAACCTGACCGTGCTCACGGGTGCGCTCGTGCAGCGGGTGGTCTTCCAGGGCACGCGGGCGACCGGGGTGGAGCTCGTGTACGGCGGGCGGCGCATGAGCGTGGGCGCGCGGATGGAAGTCGTGCTGTCGCTCGGTGCTATTCAGACCCCCAAGGTCCTGATGCATTCGGGGATCGGCGAGCGTCGCCAGCTGGAGCGCTTCGGGATCCCGGTCGTTCAGAACCTGCCGGGCGTCGGGCGCAACCTGCAGGACCATGTGTCCTTCGGCTGTACCTGGGCCTTGTCGGAGCCTCTGGCTCCGCGCAACAGCGGCAGCGAGGCGACGATGTACTGGAAGAGCCGTCCCGACCTCGATACGCCCGATCTGCTGTTCTGCCAGGTCGAGTTCCCGGTGCCGAGCGAACGCACGGCGTCGCGCGGCGTGCCGGCTCACGGCTGGACGATGTTCGCGGGCCTCGCCCATCCCGAGAGCCGGGGCCGCCTGCGCCTGCAGAGCGCCGATCCGGCCGCGGCACTGGCGATCGACGCGAACTTCCTGTCCGACGCCCGGGACATGACGACGGCCGCGTCCTGCATCGAGCTCTGCCGCGCCCTGGGCAATGCGCAGGCCTTCCGTCCCTTCGTCACCAGCGAAGCCATGCCGGGCGACGTGAAGGGCGATGAGCTCGAAGCCTATGTGCGCGACGCGGCCGTCACCTACTGGCACCAGAGCGGCACCGCCAGGATGGGGCAGGACGATATGTCGGTCGTGGATGCGACGCTGCGGGTCTACGGCGTCAGCGGGCTGCGGGTGGCCGACGGCTCGATCATGCCGCGGGTCACCACCGGCAACACCCAGGCGCCCTGCGCCATCATCGGCGAACGCGCCGCGGAGATGATGCGGGAGGACCACGGTCTCTGATGCGCCGGTGCCGGGGCCCTCGGGCCCCGGCGTTGGCTTCCGCAGGGGGCTCGCCTACTGCTGCCCCTGCGCTTCCCTCTCCAGGCGGACGCAATCGATGCGATAGGAGAAGCGACCCATTTGTTCCAGTACGCCTTGCCTCTTCAGCGAGGCGATGACCCGAGTGACGCTTTCGCGGGAAACGCCCGCGAGTGCCGCGATATCCGTCTGGCGAAGGTGCCGCGTTACGACGACTCTGCCCGCGGGATCTTCCTTCTCGCCGAACAGGTTCATCATCTCGACCAGCGCCTTCGTCACGCGGACGCCTATCGGCTGGAAGCTTGCTGCGGCTTCTTCGTCCGCCTTCCGCAGGCGACGGACCAGCGTATCCAGCAACTGCTGGAGCAGGGCACTGTCGGTGAGGAAGAGGGCGTTGAGACCATTGCGCGCAACGAAATACAGTTCGCTCGGACGGATGGCTTGAACCGTTGCCGACCGCGGACCTTCGTCCAACATGGCCAGCTCGCCGACGACTTCGCCTGGCCCGAGCAATCCGAGGATACGCTCTTCACCGCTGGGCGACATGGAGGTCGCTTTCAGGATCCCACGGTTGATCCAGTAGCAACCGTCGCTCGCATCACCTTTGTGAAACAGGATCTGGCCGGCCTTCAGGGAAACGTGGCGGGCATGCGACTTAAGGGTTGGGGTTACCTGTTGCGGAACCGCAGGAAGCACGCCCTGAGGCGCCTGCCCGACCGCGCGCTCACTCGGGGCTTGAAAGGAAGCGCGCATTTCGGACGTTACCCTCGGCAACGACGTTTCGGCAGGCGGCTCTGTATGATCGCATATACACTGCAAGTATTTGTCGGGTTTTTGCCTGTCGTTTAGGCACTATCGCCACATCGGTGCGGTTTGATCTGTCACTCGAGACCTGATCATGGTGCTTTGGGGGCAAGCAGTATCAGGATCGTACGCTAGCGAACTCGCACCACTCTGGTGTGGATTCATTATCGCAGTCAAGACGAAATATTTCTCTCCCAGTGCGTCTACAGACGCACCGCGCTTCTTGGTGTCTCACTAAGTTGGATCGGACTCTTCCCCGCGCCGTCACTCGATAGCGCCGTGAACGGGAGAGCGATCCGGCAATCGTGTGGGACGAGAACCGGCTCGGCAATCGTGGGCACCGCAAGTGCCGACCTGGGAGTGTGGGACATGTCTGTTACTTCGGCTTCTATCGGCTCCATCAGCACGGACTCCGGCTCGAGCAGCACCGATTTCACCACGAACGACACGACTTTGACGTTCGCTGGCGTCTATACGTCGAATAATACGGGCGGCGCGAATCTGTACCTGTGGATCGACGGCACGCTCATCGGAACGATCTCCGCATCAGCGAACAGGACCAATGCGGCCTGGACGTACACGTACGGCACCGCTCTGGCAGAAGGCTCCCACAGCGTCGTCGTCAACACCAGCAATACCAATGTCGGCAGCGGTGTGCGGGATACCCAGGCTGTCGTCATCGACACGACGGTGGCCGCGCCGACGGTAGCGCTTGCCACGGACAGTGGCGCGAGCGCCGTCGACAACATCACCAAGGTTGGCACGTTGAGCGTGTCCGGCACCGAGTCGGGGGCGACGGTCGAGTACAGCGCGAACGGCACAAGCGGCTGGAGTACGTCGGCGCCGGCGCTGACGCAGGGCTCGAACACCGTCTATGTCCGCCAGACTGACGTTGCAGGTAACGTGAGTACGGCGACCAGTTTCACCTTCACCTACGACAACGTTGCGCCAACGACGACGATCGCAAGCGCTGCATTCAGCGCGGACACCGGCTCCTCGAGCTCGGACTTGATCACCAAGACAGCCTCGCAAACCGTCAGCGGCACGCTGAGCGCAAGCCTCGCGGCCGGCGAGACGGTGCAGGTCTCGCTCGACAACGGCACGACGTGGCAGTCGGCGACCGCGACGGTGGGACAGTCGACATGGTCTCTCTCGGGGGTGACCCTGACCACCAGCAGCACCCTGCGCGTCAAGGTCACCGATACGGCTGGCAACGACGGTACGGTCTACAGCAACACCTATACATACGACACGACGGCGGCGGCGCCGACCGTAGCCCTGGCGACGGACAGCGGCTCGAGCAGCAGCGACAAGATCACGAACGTTGGCACGCTGACGGTCAGCGGCACCGAGGCGAGTGCCACGGTGGAGTACAGTGCCGACGGCACGAACTGGGCCTCCTCGGCGCCGGCTCTGACGCAGGGATCGAACACCGTTTATGTCCGCCAGACGGACCTCGCCGGCAATGTCAGTGCGTCGACGACGTTCACGTTCACATATGATTCGGTGGCGCCGTCCAGCCTTTCTGCGTCGACCCTGGTGCTCGCTACCGCCAGCGACAGCGGCGTGAGTTCCAGCGACGAGATCACCAACGTCACGACACCCACCGTCACGACCAGCTCGCTCAACGGCATCGCGATGTCGGCGGGCGACGTGATCCAGGTTGTGGACACGAGCAATTCCAACGCCGTGGCCGGTACGTATGTTGTCCAGGTGGCCGACCTCTCTGGCGGCGCCTGGTCGGGGACGACCAAGTCGATCACCTTGTCCACGCTTGCGGCCGGGGACCACGCACTCGCCTTGCGACTGGTGGATTCGGCCGGCAACGTCGGAACGGCAGGGCCGTCGAACACGATTACGATCGACACCGCGGCTCCGACCCTCTCGAGTTCCTTCCCGGCGGCGGCCGCGACCAGCGTCTCGACGAACAACAGCATCGTCCTCACTTTCAGTGAGGCCGTCTATGCCGGTGGCGGCACGGTCACGGTCCAGCAGGGGGGTACAAACACTTTCGTCATGACGCTGACGGCTGGCGCCACGAGCGGAGCCTTCAGTACCGGCAGCGGCACCTGGACGATCGCGGGCAACAAGCTGATCATCGATCCGTCGGGCAATCTTACAAACTCAAGGACATACGACGTCGATATCACGAATACCGCGCTGAAGGACGCGGCGGGCAACGCCTATGCGGGCGTGACATCGTTCAATGGCTCGAACATCTACTTTACGACCGGCACGACGACCGATACGACGGCGCCCGGTACCACGGTTTCGACACTCGCCTTCTCGGCGGATACGGGCTCGTCGGGTACGGACTTCATCACCAGGACGGCCGCGCAGACGATTAGCGGCACGTTGAGCACGAATCTCGCGGCTGGCGAGACCGTCCAGGTGTCGCTGGATGGCGGCACCACATGGAAGTATGCCGACCAGTCGGCCGTGGGTTCGAGCACGTTCAGCCTCTCGAGCGCGACCCTTACGGGTTCGAACACGTTGAGCGCACGCGTCGTGGATGCAGCCGGCAACGGTGGCACCGCCAAGACGCAGTCCTACGTACTGGACACGACGGCGCCGAGTGCGCCATCGATCACGTCGGTGACGGACGACGCGGGCAGCGTCACGGGGGCGCTGTCCTCGGGTGCCCGCACGGATGATACCAACCTGACGGTGAAGGTGTCGCTCACCGGCACCAACGCGGTGGCGGGTGACCAGATCCAGCTGTTCAACGCGACGACGGCGCAGGGCACGGCCTACACGCTGACGGCAGGCGACATCACGAACGGCTTCGCCAATGTGGCGACCGGCGTGCTGTCGGACGGCACGACCTACGCCCTGAATGCCAAGGTGATCGACGTCGCCGGCAATGCGAGCTCGGCGTCGAGCAGCTTCAGCGTGACGGCGGACACGACGGCGCCGAGTGCGCCATCGATCACGTCGGTGACGGATGACGTGGGCAGCATCACGGGGGCACTGTCCTCGGGCGCCCGGACGGACGACACCAACCTGACGGTGAAGGTGTCGCTCACCGGCACCAACGCGCTGGCGGGCGACCAGGTCCAGCTGTTCAACTCGACGACGGCGCAGGGCGCGGCCTACACGCTGACGGCGGGCGATATCACGAACGGCTTCGCCAATGTGGCGACCGGCGTGCTGTCGAACGGCACGAGCTACGCGCTCAATGCCAAGGTGACCGACGCCGCCGGCAACACGAGCTCGGCGTCGGGCAGCTTCAATGTGACCGTGGACACGACGGCGCCGAGTGCGCCATCGATCACGTCGGTGACGGACGACGTGGGCAGCGTTACCGGCGCGCTGTCCTCGGGCGCCCGGACGGATGATACCAACCTGACGGTGAAGGTGTCGCTCACCGGCACCAACGCGGTGGCGGGCGACCAGGTCCAGCTGTTCGACGCGACGACGGCGCAGGGCTCGGCCTACACACTGACGGCGGGCGACATCACGAACGGCTTCGCCAATGTGGCGACCGGCGTGCTCTCGGACGGCGCGTATGCCTTGAACGCGAAGGTGATCGACGTCGCCGGCAACGCGAGCTCGGCGTCGAGCAGCTTCAATGTGACCGTGGACACGACCGCGCCGTCGGTGAGCGGGGCGGTGACGGGCTCGGCGACGGAAGACGCGGCGACTTCGACGCTCGATGCCTTGGCGTCGTCCACCCCGATCGGCGGCGAGACCCTGTCGATGACAAATGTGCCGGGAACGCTGCCGGCCGGCGTGACCTACGATGCGGGCACCCACAGCTTCACGCTGGATCCGTCGAATGCGGCCTACCAGCATCTGGCGGACGGCGCGACGACCACCGTGACGGTAAACTACAAGGTGTCGGACGGTCTGTTTACCACGCCGGCCAGCGTCAGCTGGACGGTGACCGGTACGAACGACGCGCCCTCTGTAAGCGGTGCAGTGACAGCCGAGGTAACCGATCATGGTGCGCCCTCGACCTTGGACGGGCTGGCGAACGCGAGCGCGGTGGACGACGGCGACACGCTGTCGGTGACGGACGTGCCGGCGACGCTGCCGGCCGGCGTGACCTTCGATCTGGCCACGCACAGCTTCTCGCTCGATCCGTCGGATGCGGCGTACCAGCACCTGGCGCCGGGCGACAGCGCCACGGTGACGGTCGACTACATGGTGTCTGACGGCACGAGCAACACGCCGGCCAGCATCGTCTGGACCGTCGAGGGCGCGGACGACGCGCCCTACGTCAGCGGCACGGTGACGGGCTCGGTGACAGAGGACGGTGCGACTTCGACGCTGGACGCGCTGGCGAATGCGAGCGCGGTGGACGACGGCGACACGCTATCGGTGACGGGCGTGCCGGGCACCCTGCCGGCGGGCGTCACCTACGATGCGGGCACCCACAGCTTCACGCTGGATCCGTCGAACGCGGCCTACCAGCATCTGGCGGACGGTGCGACCACGACGGTGACGGTCGACTACACGGTGACGGACGGGCTGCTGAGCACGCCGGCCAGCGCGAGCTGGACGGTGACCGGCACGGACGACGCGCCCTATGTCAGCGGTGCGGTGACGGGGTCGGCGACCGATCATGGCGCGGTCTCGACGCTGGACGCACTGGCGAATGCGAGCGCGGTGGACGACGGCGACACGCTGTCGGTGACGGGTGTGCCGGCGACGCTGCCGGCGGGCGTGACCTATGATGCCGGCACCCACAGCTTCTCGCTCGATCCGTCGGATGCGGCCTACCAGCACCTGGCGCCGGGCGACAGCACGACGGTTCAGGTCGACTACGCGGTGTCTGACGGCTCGAGCGACACGCCGGCCAGCGTGAGCTGGACGGTCGAGGGTGCGGACGACGCGCCATATGTGAGCGCTGCGGTTACCGGTTCAGCGACGGAAGACGGTGCGGTCTCTACGTTGGACGCCTTGGCGAACGCGAGCGCGGTGGATGACGGCGACACGCTGTCGGTGACGAACGTGCCGGCGACGCTGCCGGCCGGCGTGACCTACGATGCGGGCACCCACAGCTTCACGCTGGATCCGTCGAACGCGGCCTACCAGCACCTTGCGGACGGCGCGACCGCGACGGTGACGATCGACTACAAGGTGACGGACGGGCTGCTGAGCACGGACGCCAGCGTGAGCTGGACGGTGACCGGCACGGCCGATGCGCCGGCCGTGAGCGGTGCGGTGACGAGCGCTGCGACGGAGGATGGCGCGGTCTCGACGCTGGACGCGCTGGCAAACGCGAGCCTGGTGGACGACGGGGGCACGCTTTCGGTGACGGGTGTGCCGGCGACGCTGCCGGCGGGCGTGACCTATGATGCCGGAACCCACAGCTTCACGCTGGATCCGTCGAATGTCGCATATAGTTCGCTTGGACTTGGCGACACCACGACGGTGATTGTCAGCTACACCGTGACGGACGGTACGAACGACACGCCGGCCAGCGTGAGCTGGACAGTCAGTGGTGCGGCCGACGCGCCCATCGTCACCGGTGCGGTGACGGATGCAGCGACGGAGGACGGCGCGATCTCGACGCTGGACGCCTTGGCGAACGCAAGCGTGGTCGATGACGGAGGCACGCTGTCGGTGACGGGTGTGCCGGCGGTCCTGCCGGACGGCGTGACCTACGACGCGCTCACGCACAGCTTCACGCTGGATCCGTCGAACGCGGCCTACCAGCACCTGGCGCCGGGCGCCAGCACGACTGTGCAGGTCGACTACACGGTGACGGACGGCACGAGCGATACGCCGACCAGCGTCATCTGGACGGTTTCTGGCGCGGACGATGCGCCCACCGTCACCGGTACCGTGACCGGTTCGGCAACCGAGGACGGTGTTGTCTCGACGCTGGATGCGCTGGCGAATGCGACCGCGGTGGACGACGGGGAGACGCTGTCGGTGACGGGCGTGCCGGGCACACTGCCGGCGGGCGTGACCTACGACGCGCTCACCCACAGCTTCACGCTGGATCCGACGGATGCGGCCTACCAGCATCTCGCGGACGGTGCGACTACGACTGTGACGGTCGACTACCAGGTGACGGACGGGCTGCTGAGCACGCCGGCCAGCGTGAGCTGGACGGTGACCGGCACGGACGATGCGCCGTCGGTGAGCGGCGCGGTGACGGGTTCGGCGACCGACGGCGGAGCGGTCTCGACGCTGGATGCACTGGCGAATGCGACCGCGGTGGACGACGGCGACGTGCTGTCGGTGACGGGCCTGCCGGGCACACTGCCGCCGGGCGTGACCTACGACGCGCTTACGCACAGCTTCTCGCTGGATCCGCTGAACGCGGCCTACCAGTCCCTGGCGCTGGGCGACAGCGCGACGGTGACGGTCGACTACACGGTGTCTGACGGCACGAACGACACGCCGGCCAGCGTGAGCTGGACGGTGAGTGGCGCGGACGACGCGCCGGTCGTCACCGGCGCCGTGACGGGTTCGGCGACCGAGGATGGTGCGGTCTCGACGCTGGATGCGCTGGCGAACGCGAGCGCGGTGGATGCCGGGGAGACGCTGTCGGTGACGGACGTGCCGGGCACACTGCCGCCGGGCGTCACCTACGACGTCCTCACGCACAGCTTCTCACTCGATCCGTCGAACACGGCCTACCAGCATCTGGCGGACGGTGCGACCACGACGGTGACGGTCGACTACCAGGTGACGGACGGGCTGCTGAGCACGCCGGCCAGCGTGAGCTGGACGGTCGAGGGCACGGACGACGCGCCGGCCGTGAGCGGTGCGGTGACGGGTTCGGCGACCGATCATGGCGCGGTCTCGACGCTGGACGCGCTGGCGAATGCGAGCGCGGTGGACGATGGGGACACGCTGTCGGTGACGGGCGTCCCGGGCACACTGCCGGCGGGCGTCACCTACGACGCGCTGACCCATAGCTTCTCGCTGGATCCGTCGGATGCGGCCTACCAGCACCTGGCGCTGGGCGACAGCACGACGGTGACGATCGACTACACGGTGTCTGACGGCACGAACGACACGCCGGCCAGCGTGAGCTGGACGGTGAGCGGCGCGGACGACGCGCCGGTCGTCAGCGGCACGGTGACGGGTTCGGCGACCGAGGACAGCGTGGTCTCGACGCTGGACGCGCTGGCGAATGCGACCGCGGTGGACGACGGGGACACGCTGTCGGTGACGGGCCTGCCGGGCACACTGCCGCCGGGCGTAACCTATGATCCCGACACGCACAGCTTCACGCTGGATCCGACGAATGCGGCCTACGCCTACCTCTCGTTGGACGACAGCACGACGGTGACGGTCGACTACGAGGTGACGGACGGGCTGCTGAGCACGCCGGCCAGCGTCAGCTGGACAGTGAGCGGCACCCTGAACGGGACCGTCGCCGCCAGTGCCCTCAACGCCCTGGATGTGGCGCATGCGGAAGTCATTGATGCATCGCGCGTGACGACAGTCACCGGTGCCCTCGCCGACGTCTCGACCGCCTTCTCGTCTTCGGGCATCAGCGGACTGGGAGGAGCGGCCGCGGTCTTGTCCGACTCGACGCTGGCGGTCCTCGACCTGAATGCGCTGGACGGCATGACGACCGGCATCATCGACGCTTCGTCGGCAACGCTGCTTACGGGCAACCTGGGAGATGTCGTTACGACCCTGACCTCGAGCGGGATCAGCGGTCTGGGCGACGAGGCGGTCGCACTGACCAACCCGTCGATGTCGGCCGCCAGGCTGAATGGGCTGGACCTGCTGACGTCCGGCACAATCGACGCCTCGTCCCTCACCAGCGTGGTCGGTGCGGTTTCCGACATCAAGGCGGCCTACGCGTCCTCCGGGCTCAGCGGCCTCGGTGACGAGGTGCTGAACGTGCAGGACAGGACCGTGGCCGCCACGGACCTGAACGCGCTCAACGATTTGACCACCGGCACGGTCAACATGGGGGCGGTCCAGACGGTGACCGGGGCAGTGGCGGATCTGGCCCTTGCCTATTCCGCGAGCGGACTGAGCGGCAGAGGCAACGAGGCTCTCACGCTGTCGGATACGACCGCGGCTGCCACGGACCTGAACGCGCTCAACGCGGCGACGACCGGCATGGTCAACATGGCATCGGTCCAGACGGTCACCGGGGCATTGGCGGATCTGAGCGTTACCTATTCCGCTGCCGGGATCAGCGGCAGGGGTGACGAGGCGATCACGCTGTCGAGCACCACGGCGGTCGCTTCTGTCCTCAATACGTTGGACAGCAAGACGACGGGCGTGATCGACGCTTCGGCGGTCACGCTGGTTACGGGTACCCTGGCCGATGTTGTCGCAGCGTTCGTCTCGGCCGGCATCAGCGGCCTGGGCGACGAGGCGGTAACGCTGTCGAGCGCGAAGATGTCGGCCGCCGAACTGAATGCTCTGGATTTGTTGACGTCCGGCGCGATCGATGCCTCGTCGGCCACCAGTGTGCTCGGTACGATCGTCGACGTCTCTGCTGCCTATGCGTCCTCCGGGATCACGGGCCTGGGAGACGAGACGGTAACATTGTCGGACATCACGGCGGCGGCTACCGACCTGAACGCGCTCAACTCCGCGACGACCGGCACGCTCATCATGTCATCGGTCCAGACGATCACCGGGGCTTTGGCGGATCTGAGCGTTGTCTATACCGCCGCCGGCATCAGCGGCAGGGGCAACGAGGCGATCACGCTGTCCGACACGGCGGCGAACGCGGCTTCGTTGATGTCGCTGGACACCAAGACGACGGGCATGATCGACGCCTCGTCCGTGACGCTGCTGACCGGTACGCTGTCGGCGGTCACCGCCGCGCACGCCTCGGATGGAATCAGCGGACTGGGCAACGAGGGCGTCACTCTCTCGGACGCTTCGGTGTCGGCAGCCGGGCTGAACGCGCTGGACCTGCAGACGACCGGCCTGATCGATGCCTCGTCGGCGACAGGCTTGCGCGGCACGGTGACCGACCTCAACACGGCCTATATGTCCTCGGGCATCACCGGCCTGGGAGACGAGGGGATGACGCTGTCGGATACGACAGCGTCCGCCACGGACCTGAACGGGCTGAACGACCTGACGACCGGTACGGTCAACATGACGTCGGTCCTTACGGTCACGGGGGCGCTGGCCGATCTCAACGTTGCCTATACCGCCGCCGGCATCAGCGGCCGAGGTAACGAGGCCGTCACGCTGTCCGATACGACCGCGACCGCGACGTCGTTGAGCTTGTTGGACAGCAAGACGACAGGCGTGATCGATGCATCGTCGTTGACGCTGCTGACCGGTACGCTGTCGGCAATCGCCAAGGTCGGCGCCTCGGCTGGCATCAGCGGTCTGGGCAATGCCGCCTACGACGTAACCGGCACGACGGCGGCCGAAACCATCGTCGGTACGGCCCACGACGACAGGCTGAATGGTCTCACCGGCAACGACACGCTGATCGGTGGAGACGGCGCTGACACCTTCGTCTTCAGCACCGCGCTCAACAGCAGGAGCAACGTCGACAAGATCACCGACTTCAACGTGGCTCAAGGCGATGTCGTCGAGCTTTCCTCGACGATCTTCGCGGGCCTCGCCACGGACGCGGGAGGCCTCCTCTCGTCCGATGCCTTTGCCCTGAACACGGCGACGGGGGCCGCACCGCAGATCGTCTACGATAGCGCATCGGGTGCGTTGTATTACGACGCGAACGGCGCGGCGGCCGGCGGAGCCACCCAGTTCGCGACGCTGACGTCGCCGACGGGGGTGATCGATCACCATGGCTTCTGGGTCGTCTGACCGAGAAGACGGACGCGCATGAGCCCCGGGAGGCCGTGAGCCGCTCCGGGGCCGTTCGCGCAGTCGATTGGGGTGTCCGAGGTTGGCCAGGCGGCCGCCCATCCTGTTGAAAAGGGACGGGCTTCCTTGAAGCCGGCCGCGGCTATCCGCACGCATGCGGCGCTTGTGGGCGATTGGCCCTGAGGTTTTCACGAAACTCTCTGTAAGACCGAGGTGAGGCTACCTGAAGAATGCAACAGCTAATCGTTGCGTAAGGTATCTGTCCTTCCAGCACGTCGCCTTGGAGCAGAGTGCGGATTGAACTAGGGTGATCCCGCAATCCAAGTGCAGGGATCTCGATGGCTCTCGTCAAGAAGACCAAGTTCACCGCCGGCCGCGCGGGCGCCGCGAGCACCAAGGCGGCTGCCCCTGCAGGCGCGTCCGTTGCGACGCCGGCCGGCCGGTCCGGTGCTGCGGCCAGGGGCACGTCCGTTACGCGCGGCAAGGTGTCGGAGCGGTTGGCGGCTGCGACCGAGGAACTGGCGAGCGGTCTCACCGAGGCCTCGGCCGCGGCCGAGGAACTGCGCCGGTCGATGGACCAGATCGCCAGCGGCGCGGCCGAAGCGGCCGGTGCGTCGCAGGAACAGGCGGCGGCCATCAAGCGTGTGGTCTCGAGTCTCGCCTCGGCTCGCAGCCTGGCCGACGTGACCCGGCGGCGCACCGAAGTCGCCGAACTCTCCCTGGCAGAAGCGGCGGGCCAGATCACCACGTCGGCCCGCGCCATCGAGCGCAACGGCCAGCGGCAGGGTGAGTCCGTGGCGCTGGTCACGGAGCTGGAGCGCCGCGCGGGCGACATCGCGGCAATCACCCAGTCGGTCAGCCGGATCTCCGACCAGACCAACCTGCTGGCGCTCAACGCCGCCATCGAGGCCGCGCGGGCGGGTGAGCAGGGACGGGGCTTCGCCGTCGTGGCCGATGAGGTGCGGGCGCTGGCCGAGACTTCCGAGAAGAGCGCGCAGGTCGTGCAAAAGCTCGCCGACGAGATCCAGGCGGACGTGCGCGACGTTGCCGCCGCCTTGCAGAAGGCTGCGGCGGCCGCCGCCAGCCAGGTGAAGGCGGGCGGGGCGGTTGTGACCACCCTCACCACCTTGAGGCAGGACTTCCAGACGATAGCCCGTGGCAGTGACGATACGCTGACCGGTGTGCTTGAGGCCGAACGCGCCGCCAGCGAAGCCCAGAAGGGTGCGATGCTGGTTGCCGAGGCGGCCGAGGAGCAGACCGCGGCGGCGGGCCAGTCGCAAGTCGCGGTGCAGGAGCAGTCTAAGGCACTCGACCAGGGGCAGCTCGCCGCCCAGGCACTGGCGCGGATCGCCGAGAAGGTCCGGGCGGGCGACGAAACGCTGGCGGCCGCCGAGCAGGTCGGCGCCACGGCCGAGCAACTGTCGGCAACAATGCAGGAATTGTCCGGCGCTGCGCAGCAGATCAACAGCGCCGTGTCGCAGATCAGCCGGGGTGCGCAACAGCAGTCGGCGGCGACGCAGCAGACCTCGGCGGCGCTGACGCAGATCGAGAAGAATGCCCGGGCGGCTCAGACCAATGCCACCCGCGCCGAGGAGCGGCTGGCGGCACTGCGCACGATGCTGGGGGAAAGCGCCTCCGCGGTCGACGACCTGCTGGCGGGTGTCGCCGGTGGACTGGAAGAATCGCGCGCCGCCCTGGGGACGATCGGCCGACTCGAAGCGGTCGGCCGTCGCATCGAGAAGATCGTGAGCGGCATCTCGCTGATCGTCGTGCAGACCACGATGCTGGCGGTGACAGGATCGATCGAGGCGGCGCGGGCCGGTGCCGCCGGGCGGGGCTTCGCCACCGTCTCCAACGACATTCGCGGTCTTGCCCGCGAGGCGGCGGAGAGTGCCGACACCATCAAGGACAAGGTGGGCGGCATCCTCGACCAGATCGCCTCGGTGCGGCGCGACCTCGAGCAGATCGTTGCCGCGGTCGATGTCGAGGTCCAGGCCAACCGTTCCCTGCAGGCCGTCTTCGCGAAGGTGACGGACGAGGCCTCTACGCTGGCCAACGCCACTCGCGAAATCCTGCACAGCGCCGACCAGATCCTGTCGTCCACGGTCGAGACGGCCGCCGGTGCACGGCAGATCGCGGCCGCCGCCGAAGAGGCGAGTGCGGCATCGCGCCAGGCCGCGCAGGCATCGGCCGAGCAGGCCCGCGGCACCGAGGACCTTGCCGCCGCGATCGAGGAGATCGCCTCCCTTGCCGACGAGTTGCGCCGGGATCGGAGCTGACGTGGCGGCGACCGCAACGGTCTCTCCAGCGGCGTCCCCGCAGATTTCCGCGGTGGCAACGCGGCGCTTCCTGACGTTTCGCGTCGAGAATCGGCTCTATGCCCTGCCGGCCGAAGAGGTGACGGAGGTCATCCTCATGCCGGCGCTCGCCCGCGTACCGCATGCACCGAAAGGATTGCTGGGCGTCGCCAATCTGCGCGGGGCGGTGCTGCCGGTGGCGGGGCTGCGCGGGCTGCTGGACCTTACCGATGCGCCGGCCACACGCGCCCTCGTGCTCGACGGCGCCGCTCCGGTCGCGCTGGCGGTCGATTCGGTTGAGGCGCTGGTCACGATCGCGGACGACCGGATCGAAACGCGGCCTGCGGAGCTGGCGGCCCGGCCTGGCGAGACACTCCGCGGCGCTTTCGCCGTCGGCGACTCAGATACCGTCGCCAGCATCGTCGACGTGGCGGCGCTGATCGCGGCCGCGTTCATAGCGCAGGATCGTCCGCGCCATCGCCACGCCGTATCCGCTGCCGGTCGTTCGCAAACCGCGCCCGGCGCCAACGACGAGCGGCGACGGCTGGTCAGTTTCGAAGTGGCGGGGCAGGAATTCGCCCTCGATCTCGGCTCGGTGCAGGAGATCATCGATGCGCCGGCCGGCCGTGCGACGTTGCCGGCCAGTGACGGCGCCGTACTCGGCGTCGCGTCGTTCCGCGGCAGCCTGCTGCCGCTCCTGTCGCTGCGCGGGCTGCTGGGCTTCGCCGAGTCGACCCAGTCGACCGGCCGCGAGAAGGTCGTCGTCGCGCGTATCGGCCCGGCGCTCGTCGGCCTGATGGCCGATCGCATGCGTACGCTGTTCGCGGCCGATGCCGACTCGATCGAAGAGGTGCCGCCCGTGCTCGCGGCCCGGATCGGGGGCGAGGCCCGGGTGACGGCGATCTATCGCGGCGAGGGCGGCCGCCGCCTCGTATCGTTGCTGGAGCCACGAACCCTGTTCAAGGAGGAGGTCATGCAGCGACTGGGGGCCGCGCGGTCCGCCGTGCCGGCCAGCAGCGACGAGACGCAACAGGAGCGGGGCGAGGAACGGCAATTCGTGGTGTTTCGCCTGGCCGACGACGAGTTCGCGCTGCCCATCGAGGCGGTGAACGAGGTCGCCCGTGTTCCCGAGCAGATCACGCGCGTTCCCAAGACGCCGAAGTTCCTCGAAGGCGTGATCAACCTGCGCGGCGAGGTCCTGCCGGTGGTCGACCAGCGCCGTCGCTTCGATCTTCCGGCGATGGCAGACAGCCGCGCGCGGCGTCTGCTGGTGGTGCGGACGGCACAGCATCGAGCCGGCCTCATCGTGGATTCGGTGTCGGAGGTGATGCGCTGCTTGGCCGACGAGATCGAGCCGGCGCCCAGCCTCACCGGCGAGAAGGTCCGCCTCGTCCAGGGCGTGGTCAACCTCGACGGGGCAGGGCGCATCGTTCTCATCCTCGATCCGGCTGAACTGCTGACGCGGGCCGAACGCGGCCTGCTCGACGCGCTGGAGAAACCGGAGAAGGCGCGTCCGTGATCCGCCTGCTCGTCGTCGACGATTCGGCGTTGATGCGGCGGCTTCTCGGTCAGATCTTCGCCGGCGAGCCGGAGTTCGAAGTCGAGTTCGCCCGCAATGGCGTCGAGGCCCTCGAACGGATTGCATCGTTCGACCCCCAGGTCGTGACCCTCGACATCAACATGCCGCAGATGGACGGGCTGGCCTGCCTCGACCGGATCATGGTCGAAGCGCCGCGCCCGGTCGTCATGGTCTCGTCGCTAACCGCCGAGGGCGCCGAGGCGACCCTCGAAGCGCTGCGGCTGGGTGCCGTCGATTTCGTCGCCAAGCCCGAGGGTGCGATCTCGCTGCATCTCGATGCCTTGAAGGCGAATCTGGTCGGCCGCGTGCGGGCGGCCTCGCAGGCACGAATCCGCTCGAGCACGCGCCTGCGCGACCGCATCCGCCACCGCATTGGCGGCGCGGCCTCGGCCGCTTCCCGACGACCCACCCAGAGGCCGGCCGGGCCCGAGCCCGAGCCCATCGCGGCGGTGGGTGACGGGCTCGTGCTCGTGGGCACGTCGACTGGTGGACCGCCGGCGCTGGAGGCGCTGCTGACGGCGCTGCCCGCCGACTTCCCGTGGCCGGTCGTTGTGGCCCAGCACATGCCGGCGGCCTTCACGGGCGCCCTGGCGCGACGGCTGGACGGGCTCTGTGCGGTGACCGTCAAGGAGGTGAGCCGCACCACCTCCTTGCGGCCAGGCCATGTCTATATCGGTCGCGGAGACGCCGATGTCGTCGTGGCGCGGCTGACCGGGGGACTGGTCGCCATGCCCCGCGCGGCCGATCCCGACTATCCTTGGCATCCAAGTACCGAGCGTCTCGTTGTGAGCGCGATGGAACACGTGGCACCGACTCAGCTGATCGGGGTGTTGATGACGGGAATGGGATCCGACGGCGCGCAGGCGATGGCCTCGCTGCGCAGCCTCGGCGGCCGCACCATTGCGGAATCCGAGGAAACCGCCGTCGTCTGGGGCATGCCGGGCGAACTGGTGCGGCGGGGCGGGGCGGAGTGGACCCTGCCGCTGCCCGAGATCGGCCCGCGGCTCGTGCGGCTGGTGCCCTGACATGCCCCTGGTTCGCAAGCCACCGGGCGGGCCGGCAGCGTCACAGCCGGTGAGCTTTAATGCCCACAGCCTGGCGGCCGGCGACGACGACGCACGCTGGGCCGCCGCCCGCGCTGCCGCCTCGCATCCCGAGGCCGTTGCCGCTCTGGCCGAGGCTTTGCCGCGCGAACGCGAACCGCGCGTGCGCGAGGCGATCCTCACCAGCCTTGCGCGGATCGGTTCGGCCGAAAGCGCCAGCGCGCTGCTGCCTCATCTCAGGTCCGACGTTGCGAGCCTGCGGACGGGCGCGCTCGATGCGCTGCGCGCGATGCCGGCTGCCGTCGCGCCCCACCTCCCGGCGCTGTTGAGCGACGATGACGCCGATGTCCGGCTGTTGAGTTGCGAGCTGGTGCGGGAGCAGCCTGAGAGCCAGGCCAACCGGTTGCTGGCGGCCGTGCTGGAGGGCGAGGACGATGCGAATGTCTGTGCCGCAGCACTGGAGGTCGCGTGCGAAGTGGGCGACAGCGGACTGCTGGCGGCCCTCATCCGCTGCGAGCAGCGCTTTGCGACGGACCCGTTCCTGGCGTTCAGCATCGCCGTGGCGTGCGAGCGGATCGAGTCCCAGCGCGCGGGTTCCCGTGACTGAGTTCCCGCCGGTTTCCGAGGAGGAGTTCCGCAAGATCAGCGAATTCCTCTACCGGCGCACCGGCATGGTCTTCGGCGAGACCAAGCGCTACTACGTGCATCGCCGCATCGCCGAGCGGATGGCCGCGCTCGGCTACGAGGATTTCTCCGCTTACTTCCACCGCTTGAGGGCCGACAGCAAGGGCGAGATCGAGCAGTTCATCAACGCCTTCACCGTCAACGAGACGTACTTCTACCGCGAGGACCACCAGCTTCGTTGCCTGACCAACGACATGCTGGCCGAGCGCATGCGCGCGAAACCGCCGGGTGCGCCGTATCGCCTGTGGTCGGTGCCGTGCTCGACCGGCGAGGAACCGTATTCGCTCGCGCTGTGGCTGCTCGAGAACTGGCCCGAGGTCGACACGCACGAGATCGAAATCGTCGGATCGGACATCGACACCGATTGCATCGAGGCGGCCCGTGCCGGCTTCTACGGCGCGCGCGCCCTGATGCGACTGACTCCTTCGCTGGTGGAGAAGTATTTCGAGCCGGCCGGCCCCGATCAGTGGCGCCTGGTTTCCGATCTGCGCGACTCCGTGCAGTTCAGTCCCGTCAACATCGTCGATGCCGGATCGGTGCGGGCGCATGGCACCTTCGACGTCATCTTCTGTCGCAACGTCCTCATCTATTTCGACGATGCCGCACGCCGCCTGGCCGCCGAGAACCTCTATGAAAGTCTCGCACCGGGTGGTTTCATCTGCCTCGGCCACACGGAATCCATGAGTCGCGTGTCGCCTCTGTTCGAGGTACGCCGTTTCGCCGATGCCATCGTCTACCAGCGACCGCGGGGGAAAGCCCATGGATGATGCTTCCTCGTCGAGGCGCATTCTGATCGTCGACGATGCCGGCCTCGTGCGCCGCTTTCACCGCGACGTGCTGGAGAAAGCCGGCTTCTCGGTGGTCGAGGCCCTGAACGGAGTCGAGGCGCTGGAGAAGATTCTCGCCGAGCCCTTCGACCTGGCGGTGGTGGACGTGAACATGCCGCAGATGGACGGCGTCACATTCCTCGCGGCGTTGCGGGCTCTGGATGGCATCGAGGGATCGCTGCCCGCGCTGGTCGTCAGCACCGAGGCGGCGGCGCACGACCGGGAGGCGGCGCGGGCAGCCGGCGCCAACTTCTATCTCGTGAAGCCGGTTCGCCCGGATATCCTCATCGAGCATGTGACGCTGATGTGCGGGGGCCCTCGATGAACGAGTTCATCGAGCAGTTCCTCATCGAGGGGCGTGAGCTGGTGGCGCAGGGGAGCGACGACCTGCTCGCGCTGGAGGAGAATCCCGGCGACCGGGAGCGTCTCGACAGCGCCTTCCGCGCCTTTCACACGCTCAAGGGCGCGGCCGGTATCGTCGACTTCGAGGCCATGGCGCAGGCGCTTCACGCCGGCGAAGACGTGTTGTCTGCCGTGCGATCGGGCGCGGTCGTGATGACCGCCGCGCTGACGGATCTCTGCCTCGCCTGCCTCGACCAGGTGACGACATGGATGGACCAGATGCAGGCCACGGGCGAAGTCCCCGCCGACGCCCAGGCCCGCGCCGACCAGATCGTCCGGCAATTCCGTCTGGTCAGCGAGGCCGCCGGGGCGGGCGCCGAAGCATCGCCGGACCTCCGGCCGGAAACGTCGCCCGACGTCGATGGACAGGGCGGCTCGTTGCCCCAGGCTGCGCGCGGCATCCTGGAAGAGCAGCTCATGCTCCTGCGCGATGCCGCGCCAGCAGGTCTTGCGGGTCGTCGGGCATCCGCCGTCCGGGTCGCAGCCCGTGTCCTGCGAGCGATCGACAGGGCTTCGGCGGCCGAGCAGCTCGAAAACCTCGCCGGAGCGACGGTGCCGCCGGAGTCGGTCGGGGAGGGGGTGGCCGACCTGCTGAAGGAGCTTTGGCCTGCGGCGGCGTCGCAGGCCGGGAATCTTGGGGCGGCGCCGGCAGAGACGTCGGTGCGTGTCGACGTCCACCGGATCGACGCGCTGGTGAAGCTGGCGGGCGAACTCACCGTCGCCAAGAACGCACTCGGCCACTGCGTACGCCTGATCGATGAGGGCGAGAGCGATCCGCGGCAGGCGGCGGCCGAGCTGAAGGCGCAACATCTGCGTCTCGAGCGTCTGGTCGCGGACCTGCAGCGGTCGGTGGTGGCGCTGCGCGTACTGCCGCTCCAGACGGCCTTCCAGCGCTTCCCGCGACTTGTGCGAGAGATGGCGAGTGCGCTGGGCAAGCCGGCGCGTCTCATGGTCGAGGGAGCTGCCACGGAGGCGGACAAGACCATCGTCAGCGCGATTTCAGAGCCGCTTCTGCACGTGATCCGCAACAGCCTCGATCACGGGCTTGAAACGGCCGCGGAGCGCGTCGCCCTGGGCAAGCCCACGATCGCCACAATCCACCTGCGCGCGCTGCGCCAGGGCGAGCACATCGTCATCGAGGTCGAGGATGACGGTCGCGGCGTCGACCTCGACCGGGTGCGCGCCGTGGCCGCCGAGCGCGGTGTGGCATCGAAGATGCTTCTGGACACGATGAGCGACGCCGAGGCGATGGACCTCATCTTCGCACCGGGCTTCTCGACGGCGGCGGCCGTGAGCGACCTGTCCGGTCGCGGTGTCGGCATGGACGTCGTGCGCACGACCGTCGAACGGCTGGGCGGTAGGGTCTTCCTCACCAGCCGGCCCGGGCTCGGTACGCTGGTGCGCTTCAACCTGCCGTTCACGGTGATGATGACGAGGGTCATGACCGTCGAGGCGGGCGGGCAGATGTTCGGCCTGCCCCTGGAAGCGGTGGTCGAGACCGTGCGCGTCCCGCGCACCGCCATTGCTTCCGTGGGCGCGGCGCGGGCCTTCGTCCTGCGCAATCGTACGATTCCCGTCATCGATCTGGGCAAGGCGCTGGGCTGGGAGCGTGCTGTCGGGGCGGCTGACGCAATCATCGTCGTGGTCAGCGCGATGGGCCAGCTGGGCGGCCTGGAGGTCGACCGGCTGGGCGACCGGCTCGACGCGATGCTGACGGCGCCCGATGGCCTGCTGGCGGAGGTGCCAGGCATCGACGGCACGACCCTTATGGGCGACGGTCGCGTCCTGATTGTACTCGATGTGAGAGAATTTCTTTGATATCGGTGCGTCTCAACGTTACCCATCGAACAGAAACGACATTGGGTGTTGACGTACACGTCGCCGGGGGAGACACGGGGCGATGAGCTACAGAATTCTGATCGTGGACGACAGCAAGCTGGCCCGCATGGCCGTGGCCAAGGTGCTGGCGGCTGTCCATCCCGACTGGATCCGGGTCGAGGCGGCAAACGCCGACGAAGCGGTTGCGCGGGTCGGCGAGACCGCGGTCGACCTCGCGGTGCTGGATTTCAATATGCCCGGTCGCGACGGTCTCGCGCTCGTTGCCGAGCTTCACGCGCTGAAGCCCGGCATGCCCCTGGCGGTCATCTCGGCCAACCACCAGACCGAGATCGTCCAGAGGGTCGGGGAGGCGGGTGCCACGTTTCTTGCCAAGCCGCTGACCGAAGCGGCGCTGCGCACGTTCCTCGAGTCCGCGGTAAAGCGTCTCGAAGCTGCAAAGACGTGACAGAGATCCTCGACGAACTCGAGCTCGACGCTCTGACCGAGATGGTCAATATCGGTGTCAACCGGTCGGCGGCGAGCCTGCGTGAGATGGTCGGCGAGCAGGTCCATCTCTCGGTACCGCGAGTGGCCCTCGTCAGCCGCGAGAAGGCGATCGCCACCCTGGGCGAGGGCAACCCCGACACGCTGGTGGGTGTGCATCAGGTTTTCGAAGGCGACATCGTGGGGCGCGCCCTACTGCTCTTTCCGGATACCAAGAGCCTGGAACTGGTCCGCGCCGTCGCCGGCCCCGACCTCAGCCTCGAGGAAATCATCGAGCTCGAGCACGAAGCGCTGGCCGAGATCGGCAACGTCATCCTGAACGGTTGCCTGGCCACCATGGCGAACATGCTGCAACGAAGCCTCAAGATGTCGTTGCCCGAGATCCTGCGTGGCGACGCGTCCAAGTTCTTCAGCCTCGCGCCGCCGCCCGAGGCAGGCGAGGTCGTGATGCTTCTCTACATCGACTTCGCGCTTCGCAGCCGCGACATTCGTGGCTACATCGCGATGCTTATGGACATGCCCTCCCTGGCCGTGATGAAGGTCATGTTGCGCGAGTTCATCGATCGCACGGCGGGCGGCGTCGTGCCGCTCCATGATCACTCCTGACTTTCATCCCGCCGTGTCGACATTCGACGCGGTCGACATTGGACTGGTCATCCTCGACGGGGATCAGTGCGTCCGGGCGTGGAACGCCTGGATGGAATCCGCCAGCGCCATTCCAGCAAGCGAGGCGATCGGCCGCTCTCTCGACGTGCTGTTCCCTGGGCACATCACGGCGCGTTTCTCTTCCGCCGTGTCGCATGCGCTCGAACTGGGGACGTCCGGCCTCCTCACCCACGCGCTCCACCCGCCGCTTCCCCTGCGCACGCGCAGTGGCCAGCCGCTGATCCACAACCTGGCGATCGGCCCGCTGGGCGATCCGCCCACGCGGCACTGCCTAGTCCAGTTCACCGACGTCACCGCCACGGTCGGTCGGGAAAAGGTCCTGCGGGAGCGCCAGAATGCGCGTTACGACGCCGTTGTGGGCGGTGCACCCGACGCAATCCTGACGCTCGACTCCGGCGGCACGATTCAACTCGTCAATCCGGCCGCCGCGCAGGAGTTCGGCTACGCGACCACGGAGCTGGTGGGGCGCAAGCTCGAAGCACTGCTGCGCGATCCCACCGACTGGAGCAACGCCTTCCGGTCGGTCCTGTCGGGCACGCCGCTCGCCCGTCCGGTGGAACTGGTGGCGGAACGGCGCAGTGGCACGCCCAGCTACCTAGAAGCTTCCGCCTCGCGCTGGGAATCGGACAAGCGCGTCTTCGTCACGGTGATCCTGCGCGACGTGAACGAGCGTCGCATGGCCGTCGACGCACTGCGCCTGCTGAACCGGACCCTCGAGCGCCGTGTGGCGCAGAGTACCGCCGATCGCACGCGCATGTGGAGCCTGTCGGCAGACGTGATGGTTGTCGCCGATCGCGACGGCACCATGAATTCGATCAATCCGGCCTGGACCCAATTGCTCGGGTGGCCGGAACCCTCTCTTGTCGGCGCAAGTCTGTTCGATTTCGTCGTCGAGGAGGACCGCGCGCGGTTCAGGGCGGAGTTGCAGACCCTCTTTACCGAAGGCGCCCCGCGGCGGATCGAGGTCGGAATGCGGACGGCCGACGGTGGCAGCCGGCGGGTCGAATGGAGCGGTGTCGCGGGCGACGGTCTGGTGCAGGCCGTGGGACGCGACGTCACCGCCGAGCGCGAGGCCGAGAAGGCCCTGGCGAAGGCCGAGGAGGCGTTGCGCCATTCGCAGAAGATGGAGGCGATCGGCCAGCTCACCGGCGGCATCGCCCACGACTTCAACAATATACTGACCGCCATCATCGGCTCGATGGAGGTCCTGAAGCGCCGCATCCGGGCGGGCCGCTTTGACGACCTGCAGGGCTTCATGGATGGTGCCATCGCCTCGGCCAATCGCGCCGCCGCTCTGACGCACCGCCTGCTCGCCTTCGCACGCCGCCAGCCGCTCGACCCCAAGGCTGTGGACGTCAACCGGCTCGTGGGCGGCATGGAAGACCTGTTGGGCCGGACGCTTAACGAGAATGTCAGGCTTGAACTCGCGCTGGAGGCCGGGGTTTGGCCGGCGCTGACCGATGCGCACCAGCTCGAGAACGCGATACTGAATCTCGTGATCAATGCCCGTGACGCCATGCCCGGGGGCGGGGACCTCGTCATCACGACAACCAACGAAGTCGTGCAGGAACGCCAGCGTTTCGGCCAGGAGGAGGTCGAGCCCGGCGACTACGTCGTGATCGGTGTCCGCGATACCGGGTCCGGAATGCCGTCCGACGTCGTTGCCAGAGTATTCGAGCCGTTCTTCACGACCAAGCCGATCGGGCAGGGGACGGGCCTCGGCCTGTCGATGATCTACGGTTTCGCACGCCAGTCGCGCGGTGTCGTCCGGGTCGAAAGCGAAGTCGGCCATGGCACGTACTTCCGGCTTTACCTGCCGCGCTACGCAGGCGATGTGCAGCCGCGCGCTGTTGCGGCCAACCAGGAATTCGAAAAGGGCTCCGGAGAAACTGTTCTGGTCGTGGAGGACGATTCGCACGTCCGCATGATCATCACGGATGTGCTGAGGGAACTTGGTTACTCCTGTCTGGAAGCGGGCGATGGCCAGGCCGCATTACCGGTCCTGACCTCCAACACCACGATTGATCTTCTGATCACAGATGTCGGGCTGCCGGGAATGAACGGCCGCCAGATCGCGGAGATCGCCCGCAGGCACCGGCCCGCACTGAAGATCCTCTTCGTCACCGGTTATGCCGAGCACGCTACCGGCCATTCGCCATTCTTGTCCGCGGGCATGGAGATGGTGACAAAGCCGTTCGCGCTTGACGCACTTGCGCTAAAAATTCGTGCCATGCTCGGAAAATAGCAGGTCGATGAATGATGGCTGCAATGCCGGGTAAGTCCGACGAATAGGCTGGCGCCACAGCCTCTACAGGCTTCACAAACAAAGTGATCACAGTTACCCGCGCGCGACAATTCGTGCTCTGTGGGATGGACCTGTGGGACATATCGAAGCCTTCGAACGCTGAATCCGAATTTGGATTCAGTTTCAAAGCGCTAAATGGCGGACCCGGCGAGATTCGAACTCACGACCTCTGCCTTCGGAGGCAATTTTGCCGGCTCCTCCGAATAGCACGATAGGGCACGCTACGATGCGATATGTACTTGAAATTACTAGATCTTTCGACTTCTTTGACCGAAATGGGTACTCGAGCATTCGCTCCCATTTCCGACCGGCTGCTTCCGTGGTGCTTCCGCGAAAGCAGTCCGTCTCCAGCGGGGAGAACGTCGCATGACGAAGCTGACTAAGCGCACCGTGGACGCGGCCGATATCCGCAAAGCGGACTACTTCGTCTGGGACGATGACCTGCCTGGCTTCGGCTTGCGCGTTTTTGCTTCGGGCAAACGTAGCTACCTGATCCAGTACCGTGCCGAAGGACGGACGCGGCGCTACACCATTGGTCTACATGGCGTGTGGACGCCCGAGACAGCTCGGCAGGAAGCCAAGGCTCAGCTTGGGCGTGTCGCGCGCGGCGACAACCCCGCTGAAGAACGCCAACTCGATCATAAGGCAATAACCGTCAAGGAGCTTTGCGCCCTTTATGTCGCTGATCTGAATGCCGGACTTATCCTCGGGAAGGGTGGCCGCCCGAAGAAGGCTACAACGGTTGACACCGATACAGGCCGCATTGATCGACATATCATTCCATTGATCGGTACGCGACGGGTCAAGGATCTCTCCAACGCCGACATTAACAGAGTCTTGAAGGACATCATGGCCGGGAAGACGCGCGTGTCAGTCAAGACCGAGAAGCTGCGCGGCAGAGCGATCGTGCGTGGCGGCGCGGGAACGGCGGCCCGGACGGTCGGACTGCTCGGAGGCATCCTCACCTATGCGGTCGAGGCCGGCATCATCGACCGCAATCCAGCACATGGTATCAGAAAGCCGAAAGACAACGTTCGCAACCGCCGCCTCACTCACGCCGAGTATCGGACTTTGGGCGAGATGCTGCGGGAGGCCGCCGAGAATGAGAAGTATGCGATCACGGTCGACATCATTCGACAGATCGCCCTGACTGGCTGCCGTCGCACGGAAATGATCAAGCTGATGTGGACAGAAGCCGATACGGAAGGCAGCTGTCTGCGCCTCGCTGATAGCAAGGAGGGGGCCTCCATCCGTCCGATTGGGCTTCCAGTAGTCGAGTATCTTGAGGAACGGCGTAAGGATCAAAAGAACACCTATGTCTTCCCAGGCCAGGACGATGACAATGTGTTTGGGAGCTTCCCGAATCATTGGGAGCAGATATTCAAGGACTCGCCGCTTGTTGGTGTGACGCCGCACGTCCTCCGGCATAGCTTCGCCAGTATCGGGAATGACCTCGGCTTCACCGAAGCCACCATCGCTGCGCTCGTCGGCCACTCCAAGGGATCAGTTACAAGCAAGTACATCCATACGCTCGACACAGCTCTGATCATGGCCGCCGATACGATTTCATGCTTCATACAGGGCCTCCTTGACGGCAGGGAATTCAGGAAGACTGCCTACGCCCTTGATAGGGGTTCCCGAAAGGCGGCTCTTTCGCGATTTCTAATAGAGGCGGGCGGGGAAGAGGTTGAGATATAGCGCCTTGCGGCCTAGCTTAGACGGCCGCACCGTCAAGTGCGTGCTTTTGTTGGCGCAAACGCTCGTTTCGCTTCTCGGGAGTGAGCTTGGCGCCTGCCGTGAGACGGGCGAGCAGACGACTTAGTCAATCGAAGCTCTACGCTGTCTCGAGCGGCCACAAAGGCAATCAGTGAGTAGTCCAGCCAATACCGCCACCGGAGACGTACGATTAGCAGCATTGCGAAGGTAATGGGCGAGCCAGGCGATTGGACAATGTCCGTCATGGTGGCGACGTCTTCGGCACTCGGCCTCACGGAGAACGAAGGGTGAGAGTGCCATTCGCCAAGATAGTTGAAGCGCTCGTAATCCCGACCGGTGCGGTCGAAGAAATCATCGAGCGTCGCTCGATGAATCTGCGGGTCTCGGCGGAAGTGCGTGTGCGAGCCGGAAAAGCCATCGACTGAGAAGTCGACAATGCGAAAATGGTCGGGAGACAATTGTTCGGCCATAAGCATGCCGCCGATCTCACGGCGGCCGGCCTTGCGAAGAGCTAGTCGAATGCGCCGTTCAACCTCCGGTGTCTGTTCGACCTTCATCCTTGGCCTTCTTCAAGAGTGCAACCATGAAATCGATGGCTTCCTCTGTTCTCTCTGGAGTGGATGTAGACCATGGTCCATCGGGAACGAAGTCGATCGGCCTGGTGTCGAAGGGGGCGGTAAAGATCCAGGCTGCAGCGAGACCAACGGC
Organism: Reyranella sp.; assembly: GCF_965249915.1. GTDB lineage: Bacteria > Pseudomonadota > Alphaproteobacteria > Reyranellales > Reyranellaceae > Reyranella. Next base: position 3,584,862 of record NZ_OZ252257.1, on the reverse strand, counting down.
ATAGGCCGGATGAGGAAAAGCCGATTCCGCGGGCTGAATCAAAGTGTCGAGCGCCAGCCTCGTCGCATGCGCGGCGATCACGGCAACGTCAGCGTCATCCGCAATAAGAGGCCGATCGTCCGGGCCGGCCGCACCGTATTCGCGATCGCCGCCGTGCCAAGGGACGCCCTGATCGTGGCACCAGGTAAGATATTGCCGCCGGGCCGAATGCGGCGGCGGCTCTTTATCAGGTCTCACCCTGGCTACGAAGCCACCAATGCCACCGGCGTAGACTTCCGCCCACACCATCGGGTGAAGACCGCTGCGCGCCGCCGCAGCGACAAAGTTGAAGGCGTGGGCATCTGCGGTGGCATCAACCAAGAGATCGCAGGTGGCCAACTCATCGAGCACGATTGCTGTGCCGCCCGAGGATTCTTGGCCGCCCAGAGCGAAACGAAACACTCGCACCTTTATGCCTGACGCCAGGGCCAGCAAGCGAGCCTCGAGCGCTTCTACCTTGTGGGCGCCGACACTGCCTCCGTCGAGCTCGTGACGCAGCAAATTGCCCGGCTTCAGGATGTCATCGTCTACTAGGACGATTGCGCCCACACCGCACCGGGCAAGACTTGCGGCAATCTTCGAGCCGAGCGACCCGCAGCCGACAAGCCCCACCTTTTTCGAATGAAGCGTTGCGTAGCTGGAGGGCAAGCGGCCGCCCACGTCGTCCGAAAAGTCGACAGTCTGGTAGGGAATCACATGCCGTTCGCCGGCCTTCAGATATGAAAAGAACGCTCGTGCCGAATGCTCGGTCGCGAGCACAACAAAGCGGTTCGAATGATCATCAAAGAACTCCGCTGGCGTGGCGCCAGCGTCTTGGACCAATCGCTCCAATGCAGCGTGGCCTGGCCGTATGGGCACACTGTCGAGACTTGCGACGCGCAGCAGAAGGCATGCTTCACCGGCCGTTCCAGGGATGGATAGGCCCGTTTCGACCCAGTCTGGTGCTGTTTCCGAGCCAAGTCGTCCGACATGCGCCGTCCAGATCTTTTTCGGGGGCTGCGCTTCCTTAACGAAGCCTTGCTGAATGCTGGGGCAGGGAAGGGTGCCCACATGCTCGAGTAGGCTTCGCGTCACCAAGAACCGAAATGTCTGACCTCGCAAGTCCTGGCCAGTCGACGTGTGATGTGCCGAAGGCGCCGGTGCTCGGTGCTCCGCATCCGGATCTTCGGCCGCCAAGAGCCGATGAGCGCTTTCGATCATTATCGCGCCAGTAACAGCAGGATCCCAATTGTCGGCCCGGTACTCGAGGCAAAGCTCGCCGCCGTCGCCATACTGATGCCCAGATAGGCGCCGGCCGTCTCGTGGCGTGATCTGCGGAGGTGCTGCCGGAAACAACGCCGGATAAGTCAGCAGAAATGGATAGGTTATTCCGCTGACCGTGATGTCGAAGTCGAAACCAAGCCTAAACGCCGGAAGCGCCCGAGGTGCTGCCGTTGAGAGCCACGAATGGTCGATCTGCAGCTTCTCGATGGCTGCAACTTCCTGCTTCGCGCGAACCGGATTCTGCACCCACCACATCAGCCAAATCCACGCGGCTTGTCATCAACGCGAGGCGCCTTGGGGAAAGCCAGCGGAGCTGCCGCCGGCGCGGCAGTGCCAACGCTCAATAGGCTCGCCCCAGCCTGCGCCCGCGACTCCGCCCGGTCACTGAAGAAGGTGGTTGCAAACACCTTGTCCCAGCACTTCAAAGCTTGTTGCCGTGTGCACCCGTACTCAAAGAGCGGCGCCAAACTGTCGATTGCTTCTGAAAGCTTATCGCGCAGAAATCGTGCGCGCGCATCGTCTGGTCCGGAGGTGATTGTTTCGTTCGGCGTGACAGGGTGATCGATGACAAGAGATCCGCGCAGCCGATCCCGGATTGCGACCATCGTATTGTAAAGCGCCTTGTCCTCCCGGCCGGCATCGGCACGATAACGCTCCGTCACCAGTTTGGTGATGCCGAAGCCGCTCAGGACCTGCCCCTTCCAACTGTCGCGGCTGCGAGCATATTTCTTGATCAGCCGCACGATGCGGCGAAGCTGCCGTCCGTTGCTTGTGTCGGGGCTCTGGCGGTCGTTCTCGGCCTCGAACCATGAAGCAACGGCACGCGCATCCGAGCGCTTCCAATCGCTGGCCGCAAGCTCGTAGTGATAGGTGTCATCTCCCCAGAGGTTCTTGGTCGTCACGCGTCGATAGACCGGTACGTCGACATGAAAACCGGCTTCGTAGTAGACCCGCACGCAGTTTTTCCGGACCTCCGGCGGTTTTTTAAAAGACCCATCATCTAGAGCGTCCCGCACCATCTGACGCGCTTGCAGGCCAGACATCTCCGCACCCCGATCGCCGACAAGGTCTTCCTTGTGAAAATAGACGCCGTCGTCGATGTCGTAGTCCTTGCCGGGGTGCTGCGTCATGGTCTTCATGGCGTAGCTTCCCTGGACGACGAACTCCCGTGGCGCAGGCTTCCCCGCGCTGCTGAGACCTTTCTTGAGACGATCGCGATTGGCGTTTCGCCGGTTGCGCATATCGGTCTGCTCAGCCTGCGGCAAGGTCACCTTCTCGTTGTGATATGCCAATACGTCCTTTGCACAATCGAACATATTCTACGTCCTCTTTTCTGTTGCTAGCCTGCCGCCGTGTTTGCTGTCTTCTACGACCCGTCGGAGACTGGCTCGGTACGTGGCGGCGCCGAGCTGAACAGCGCGCAAATCAGAGCCGCTTCTGGATCGCTGTTCGCATACGCACATTTGCTGTTGGTCATGTCGGCGTCCGTGCGCGCCTGGTTGACGAGGGCCTGAATTGCCTCGGGACGCGTCTCGTCGAGACCGAGATAGGGGATCAGGGCAGCTGGCACCCTTTCACTGGGGAAACGGATGATCGTGCATTTGCGGTCGACGTGACGCGCAAGCTTCTTGGCGACATGGTCGAACGCGAATTGCTGGGCATCGATGGAAAGCGCCGCCGCTTCGCCGCCGAACTTCCATTCGGCCAGGCCGCGATGAGTGGCGTCTTTCGAGATTTGCTCCCCTGCCGGCATCGGGCAGGTCCCAAGGCAGAAGATCTCGATTTCCTGACCGGATTTGGTGAGATCGAGCGCATCGACCAGACCGACCAGCACAGGATTGTTCGCCCACAGCCCACCATCAACGAACATGTTGAAACCGTCGGTCTCATCCTGAAGCTGGTTCGGCGCGGCTTGAACGTTGGCCGACGCGACAGCTGCAGGATGATTGACGGCCGCAAGCGAGCGATAGACGGGTGCTGCCGATGTTGCGAGGCAAACATCCACCAAGCTGTAGTTGTCGTCGCGATGATTGGTGCCCGGAAGGTGTGGGGTCTTGAACACCCACGCCCGATGCTGGCTCATCTCGACCGCCGGGATGGCGAGAGCAATGTGCCGCTCGGTGTAGACTTGGCCCATCGTCTTCTGGCCGAGCTGAGCTTGGAGCGCCGCGCGCAGGCTTTCCGTACCTGCTGCCAATGCAGCCGGCCGCTTGTAGAGGTCAACGATCGCACTGCTCAGGCCGGAAGGCATTGCCCGTGGAAAGATGCTCGCCCCGTATCGCCGGTAGAGTGCCACGACATTCTTCAGCGGCACGTCGGCGGCGAGAGCGCAGGCGATGATCCCACCGGTGCTGGTGCCGACGATCAGATCAAAGGCCGCTCCAATATCAAGGGCAGCGACATTGCGCTGCCGCGCAAAAGTCGCTGCGACAAGATCCAGATAGGTAGCGGTATACGTTCCGCGCATCCCTCCGCCATCCAGGCTAAGGACTCTAAAGGGTCGCCGCTCAGTCATGGTCGATGCTCGCACTTTTCTCGTTCATTGAATCCACTTAACGGCCGTTAAAAAAAATCAGCCCACCCGCTGATACACAAACTCGACGCCACCTGAATTCGCGGCACTCTCTCGCCGGAGCAAGAATCCCTGCTCCCAGAGCTGTTTGAACTTCATGCTCGCATTCGCGATCGTCATATCGCTCTTGCTCTCCGCAAACTCAGCGGCACGCACGGTTGGATGACGCAGTGCAAACTGAAAAGCCTCCCGGCAACCCTGGGTCGGTTCCGCTCCAATAAGCCGGCCCGTCCTTCCTTCCCACACGAGAAGCGGTTGGCCCTTCCTTGCCGCTGCAGCATCCCAATTCTCGATCAGATCGGGGTCAGTCAAGTCGATCAGACAAAAGCCTTTGCTTCCACGATATCGCCGCGCAATCTCCACCACCGTTTCCGAAGCAAACGATATGTCAACCCGCTTGACGTCCTTCATGGAGATCTTAAACACTCTCGTTCCTGGGCTTTCTTCCACCGATCTGAGCAGACGCTGATAGACCTCGCGTCCCTGTGCACGCCCCCAACCTTCTGGGCGATCCATGATTTCACGCAGGGCAAGCACGCGAACGTCCTCGTTCATTTAATCCATTTAAGCAGACTTGGTCGATAAATCAACCCCCAAGCCGGAAGCCGAACCCAATGTGTGTGCCCCACATGAGCGGAAGCCCGTCGTAACAGTCCGCAGTGTTGACCTTATAGGCGCCTCGCGCGGGGATCAGCACGACGCGCTGACGGGGCAGTCGCACATCGAGAACGGCTTGAAATTTGATGGCCTTGGCGGCGCTTCCCTTCAGCCCACAGCCCCGATCGGGACCGTGCCGAGATAGTCCCTGCCGAAATATTTCGACAAGCAGTTGGGTATCGGAAAGGTCTGTGAGCCTCGGAAATTCCTTTCCTATGGTCGGCCGGAGCGTTTGCATGATCCCAAGACCGCTGTCCGACACCGCCACCGAGAGCCGATCGCCCTTCGGATAGACCTGTAGCGCCGCGTATCCGTCCAGGACGGTGCTGCTATGGGAGAAGACGTTGTCGATCAGCTCGGCAAAGATGGTCCATGCCGCGCCTTCAAGCTCGGCAGCGTCCGGCCGAGTATGGCAAGAACGCATGAGAGCGGCGGTCAGGCGGGTAGGAAGTTCTTCGTCGCGCTCATCCTTGCTGATACGAGCGATCTCGACCAGCGCCGCGTTACCTCCCCGGTGGGCTTCTGCCGCTGAATAGCCTGGCCGAGACGGGAGCACTTCAACTTCAGCCGCGAGATGGTCGAAGAAGCCCATCCGATTGAGGTATCCCATTGTCCCGGTATCGCCCTCTTCGAATTTCATGCGCACGCGTCGTGTTGTCGCCGCCAGTTGATTGGCGAGGGACAGAAAGCGGATCGCCGCTTCGACCATGATCTTGCAGCCGCTGGGGACGTCGAATGTCACCTCGAATGTCCCCGGATCATGGGGGCCGCAGGAAGCGCGTAGCGCGAGATCAAAGCGCGAGGCGTTGATCCATTGGGCCGGAAACCGAACTTCGCAGTGCACTGACTACCTATTCAGAAGGACAGGGCGCAACTCATGATAGCACACCAATCGTGGCAATTACCCACTTTGCTTGCGCGCCCTTGGTCGCTAGCCGCGCTTGTCTTTGGACTCTAGGGCAACGGCGTGTTCAGCCCATTCGTGCAGAGCGCCAGCGGTGACGTCCTGTGTCCCCGGTCACTGCAGCGGAGAGTGAGAGGGCTGCGCGGTTTCCACGACGGATTGGAGGTCGAGAGAGTGTCTCCCGGCCGTCCGTCGCGGAGTATTCCTCATGGCAAAGGTCGTTCAGAAGATCACCCTCAGCGCTTCGCGCGACATCCCCTTCAACAGGCTGGTGCTCAGCCAGTCCAACGTCCGGCGCCTGAAGGCGGGCGTCTCGATCGAGGACCTGGCCGGGGACATCGCCCGGCGCGGGCTCCTGCAGAGCCTCAACGTCCGGCCAGTGCTCGATGCCGAGGGCGCCGAGACCGGCATGTTCGAGATCCCGGCCGGCGGGCGCCGCTACCGGGCCCTCGAACGGCTGGTGAAGCAGAAGCGTCTTGCCAGGACGGCGCCGATCCCATGTATCGTGCGCGACCCCACGGTCGAGATTTCGGCTGAGGAGGATTCTCTGGCTGAGAACATCCAGCGCGTCGCCTTGCATCCACTGGATCAGTTCCGCGCCTTCAAGGTTCTGCGCGACCAGGGCGCCGGCGAGGAAGAGATCGCTGCCCGGTTCTTCGTCACGCCTGCCGTGGTGAAGCAGCGGCTGCGCCTGGCATCGGTCTCCGAGAAGCTGCTCGGGATCTATGCCGAGGACGGCATGACCCTGGATCAGCTCATGGCTTTCACGATCACCACCGACCATGCCCGGCAGGAACAGGTCTGGGAGGCATTGCAGCAGTCCTATGACAAGGAGCCTTACCTGATCCGCCGCCAGCTCACCGAGAGCGCCGTGCGCGCGTCGGACCGACGGGCGCGGTTCGTAGGGCTCGACGCTTATAGGGCAGCGGGCGGGGCGGTCCTCCGCGACCTGTTCGAGGAGGACAACGGCGGCTGGCTCCAGGACATGGCACTGCTCGATCGCCTGGCGACCGAGAAACTGGCGGCCGAGGCCGAGAAGATCGCCGGTGAAGGCTGGAAGTGGATCGAGGTGGCCGTCGACTTCCGGTACGGCCATGTCGGTCACCTCCGGCGGCTCGACGGCGTGGTGGGCGAACTTGCGCCCGGCGAACAGGCGACGTTCGACGCCCTGACCGCCGAGCAGGTGAAGCTTGAGAGCGAGTACGAAGGCGCCGACGAGTTGCCGGACGAGGTCGACACTCGGCTGGGCGAGATCGAGGAGGCGCTTGCAGCCTTGGAGAGCCGTCCGGTCCGCTACGAGCCGGCCGAGATCGCGCGTGCCGGCGTGTTCGTCAGCATCGACGCCGACGGACGCCTTGCCGTGGATCGCGGCTATGTCCGGCCGGAGGACGGGCCGATGCAGGTCGGCAGCGAAGACCTGCAGGAAGGCGAGACCGGCGGGGCGGCTGAGACAGCGTTTGCCACTCCCGCCCAGCGCACCGTCATCACCATCGGAGGCGACCAGCCGGAGGACGGTGACGACGACACGATCAAGCCGCTTCCGGAACGGCTCGTGAGCGAGCTGACGGCTCATCGCACCCTCGCGCTGCGGGACGCGGTGGCGAGCAACTCGCAGGTTGCCCTCACGGCGCTGCTGCACAAGCTCTGCCTCGACACCTTCCAGCACAGTGCCCCCGGCGCGTGTCTGGAAGCCTCGGTGCGGCATGTGTTCTTCCCGGCCCAGTCGGCCGATTTGAAGGACAGCCCCTCGGCCAAGGCGGTCGCCGACCGGCACGAAGCCTGGAAGGCCGAGCTGCCCAAAGAGGAGGACGCGCTGTGGGATTGGCTCGCTGCCCTCGACGACAGCCGTCGTGTCGCGCTGCTGGCACATTGCGTATCATTCGGGGTGAACGCTCTTTACGAGAAGGGCGACCGGTACGGCGGACCGGGCGTGTCCGCCCACGGCGTGCAGCAGCGCATCGCCCAGGCCGACCGGCTGGCCCGCGCCGTCGGTCTCGACATGGTCGAGGCCGGCTGGCGGCCCACCGTTGACAACTATCTCGGCCGCGTCACCAAGCCCCGCATTCTGGAAGCGGTGCGCGAGGCCAAGGGCGACCAGGCAGCACAGCTCATCGACCATCTTAAGAAGACCGAAATGGCGAAGGAGGCCGAGCGGCTGCTCGACGGCACCGGCTGGCTGCCCGAGCCGCTGCGGCTCGCTGACAGTGCGGACATGCCAGACACTCCCGCGGACCCGGCCGAGGAGCTTCCCGCTTTCCTCGCCGGCGGAGAAGGGGGTGTAGCGGCCGACGAGTCGGAGCCGCGTCCCATCGCTGCGGAATAGTGTGAACACCGCGGGTGGCCTCGGTCCTCCGCGGTGTCTTCGCCAATCGTTGGAAAAGCCCGGCCGCCGTGCCGGGCTTTTCCTTTGAGGGATTCCTCACCTTCGACGCGCAAGGCGAGAGGGAGAGGACGGCCGGGACGGGTTTGAGCCGGGCAGGTCCAGAGAGAGCGCCTTCCGGTTCGGACCGTCCCGCTCTCCCGAGGTCTCTTCCATGTCGAATGTCTCCTTCTCGGCGGCGGCGCCCGCGCCGCTACGCTCGCTCGCTGGCGTTCCTGCGGATGCGTTCGCCGGCATTGCCGCGGCAGCGCACCTTCTTCTCCCTCACCTCGAGCGTGGCAGCCGCATCGATGCGGTTGTCCTGCGCGCCGCAATGGAACACGCCTTCGGCGGCTCCGACGCCGCCGGGGCCTGGGACTGGAAGACCGCCTACGATGCCTGCGAGGCGGCGACCGTGCTGTTCATGCGCAAGTTCGGCCCGACCATTCGGGCACGGGCTGCTACGCCGGCTGCCGAGCTGTCCATGCTCGGCAGGATTGCGGCCCTTCTTCCCACCCATACCCGCCGATCCGAGGAGAGCCAGGCGCTGCAGCAATTCTCGACGCCGCTCGCTCTCGGGTTTGTCGCCGCCAGCGCTGCTGCGACCACCCCGGCCGATCTCGTGCTCGAGCCTTCGGCCGGCACGGGCCTGCTCGCCATCTTCGCGGAGCTTGCCGGCAGCGGCCTGCACTTGAACGAGCTGGCGGCCACGCGCGCGGCCTTGCTCGGGCGCCTGTTTCCGGCTGTCGCGACGACACGCTACGACGCGGCTCACATCCACGACCATCTCGACGATGCCGTGCGCCCGAGCGTCGTGCTGATGAATCCGCCATTCTCGGCAGCGGCGCATGTTGACGGCGCCGTGGCGGATGCCGCCCTGCGCCATGTCTCCTCGGCGCTTGCGCGGCTCGCCGAGGGCGGGCGCCTGGTCGCGATCACCGGCGCCAGCCTGTCGCCGGACTATCCGTCTTGGCGCGAGGCCTTTGTCCGCCTCCAGGAACGCGGCCGTGTCGTGTTCAGCGCTGCCATCGATGGGCGCATCTATGCCCGTCACGGCACCGCGGTCGAGACCCGGCTGACGGTCATCGACCGCGTACCGGCCGATGATCCGAGGTCGTTTCCAGCATCACGCGGCATGGCACCCGATGTTGCCAAGTTGCTCCAATGGGTGTCGTCGGATGTTCCACCGCGCTTGCCTGTGCATGGTAACGCGCTTCCTGCCTCCGTCCCTCCCATCACGGTCATGTCGAGCCGAAGGCTCGCGCGGCAGCCACGCGCCGTTGCCGGCGATCCTCTTGAACGAGTGGGGGCGGACCTCGCCTACGAAACCGTGGACTGGAAGCCGGCCGAGGGCGGCAGCCTTACCGAGGCGCTGTACGAAGGATACGAGCTGCAGTCGATCCGGATTGTCGGTGCGCAGGCCCATCCGACACGGCTCGTGCAGTCGGCGGCGATGGCGTCCATCGCACCGCCTAAGCCGAGCTATCGGCCATGCCTGCCGGCCAATGTCATCGCCGAGGGCCTGTTGTCCGACGCGCAGCTCGAGAGCGTCGTCTATTCCGGCGAAGCGCACCTCGGGCATCTCGCCGGATCGTGGGTGGTCGACGAGACCTTCGACCTCGTCTCGGCCGCACCCGACGGTGCCGAGGATGCCGTTCGCTTCCGGCGCGGCTGGATGCTGGGCGACGGCACGGGCGCCGGCAAGGGTCGCCAAGTCGCCGGCATCCTGCTCGACAACTGGCTGCAGGGTCGCAAACGCGCGGTGTGGGTGTCGAAGTCCGACAAGCTGATCGAGGACGCCCAGCGCGACTGGTCGGCGCTGGGGATGGAGCGCTTGCTGGTCACGCCGCTCGCCCGCTTCCGCCAGGGCACGCCGATCCGCCTGGAGCACGGCATCCTTTTTACCACCTACGCCACGCTACGGACCGACGCACGCGAGGAAAGAGTTTCGCGGGTCCGGCAGATCGTCGACTGGCTGGGATCGAACTTCGATGGAGTGATCGTGTTCGACGAAAGCCATGCGATGGCCAATGCCGCCGGCGGCAAGGGCGAGCGGGGCGACCAGGCGCCGTCGCAGCAGGGCAGGGCCGGCTTGCGCCTGCAGCACGCGCTGCCCAACGCCCGGGTCGTGTATGTCTCGGCCACCGGGGCCACCACTGTGCACAATCTCGCCTACGCGCAGCGGCTGGGACTGTGGGGCGGCGAGGACTTTCCGTTCGCCACGCGCGCCGAGTTCGTGCAGGCGATTGAGGCCGGCGGCGTAGCGGCAATGGAGGTTCTTGCTCGCGACCTCAAGGCGCTTGGCCTCTACGCGGCACGATCCCTGTCCTACGAGGGAGTAGAGTACGAGTTGGTCGAGCATGCGTTGTCGCGCGAGCAGATCCGCATCTACGACGCCTATGCCGGCGCCTTCCAGGTCATCCACAACAACCTCGACGCCGCCCTGCAGGCTGCCAACGTCACCGGCGAGCGCGGCACGCTCAATGCCCAGGCGAAGTCCGCGGCACGCTCGGCTTTCGAATCCGCCAAGCAGCGCTTCTTCTCACACCTGATCACCTCGATGAAGACGCCGGCCCTGATCCGAGGGATCGAGCGCGACCTCGAGGACGGACATGCCGCCGTCATTCAGATCGTCTCCACTGGCGAAGCGCTTTTGGAGCGTCGGCTTTCCGAAGTTCCAACCGAGGAGTGGGGCGACGTACAAGTCGACATCACGCCGCGCGAGTACGTGCTCGACTATCTGGCGCACAGCTTCCCGACCCAACTGTTCGAGCCCTTCACGGACAGCGACGGAAATCTCTCTTCCCGGCCGGTCCATCGTGACGGTCAGCCCGTGCAGTGCCGCGACGCCGTCGACCGGCGTGACCGCCTGATCGAGCGACTGGCTTCGCTCGCCCCCGTACAGGGTGCGCTCGACCAGATCGTGCAGCGTTTCGGTACCGACCTGGTCGCCGAGGTGACCGGCCGATCCCGACGGATCGTTCGGAAGGGCGACCGGCTCTGCGTCGAGAACCGGGCGGCCTCCGCCAATCTCGCGGAGGCGCAGGCCTTCATGGACGACGCGAAGCGCATCCTGGTGTTCAGCGATGCCGGCGGTACCGGCCGTTCCTACCATGCCGACCTTTCAGCGCGGAACCAGCGGCTGCGGGTTCACTATCTGCTGGAATCAGGCTGGAAGGCGGACACAGCCATTCAGGGGCTGGGGCGCAGCAACCGCACCAACCAGGCACAGCCGCCGCTGTTCCGGCCGATCGCCACCAATGTGAAGGCCGAGAAGCGCTTCCTGTCGACCATCGCCCGGCGTCTCGACACCTTGGGTGCCATCACCAAGGGCCAACGCCAGACGGGTGGGCAGGGCCTGTTCCGGGCCGACGACAATCTCGAATCGCCCTACGGCCGGGCAGCGCTGCGCCAGCTCTACCTGCTGCTGTTCGCCGGCAAGGTCGAGGGCTGCTCACTGGAGGCCTTCCAGGCAGCTACCGGACTGCATCTCACGGACCGGGACGGCAGCCTGCGCGAGGAGCTGCCGCCGATCACGACCTTCCTCAATCGTCTGCTGGCCCTCACCATCGGCCTTCAGAACACGCTGTTCGGTGTGTTCGAGGATTTGCTGCGCGCGAAGATCCAAGCGGCGCGGGTCTCAGGGACCTACGACGTCGGCGTCGAAACCCTGACGGCCGAGAGCTTGACGGTGACGAAGCGCCAGGTGGTGTATGTCCATCCGACGACCGGCGCCGAGACGCAGGTCTTCACCGTCCGCCGCCAGCAGCGCAATCAGCCTCTTGCCTTGGCCGAGGCACTGGACAGGATCGGCGACCCGCGTGCGGTCCTGCTCGTGAATGCGCAGTCGGGCCGGGCAGCGGTACAGGTCCCGGCGCCCAGCGTCATGCTGGACGATGGCGAGGTCGAGCGCCGCGTCCGGCTTGTGCGGCCGATGGAGCGGACCGCCCTTTCGGTAGCGGCCCTCGAGCAGTCGCACTGGCAGCGGTCAGATCAAGCTGCCTTTGCCCAAGCCTGGGCACGCGAACTCGCAGAGATACCTCCTTACACGGAGAGCGAGCTCCATATCGTCACCGGTCTGCTGCTGCCGATCTGGAAGCGGCTGCCGGACGAGTCCATGCGGGTCTACCGCCTGCAGACCGATGCCGGCGAGCGTGTCATCGGCCGGCTGGTCTCGCCGGCCTGGGTGGCGCAAGCCGTCTGCGCCGATGGCGTGAGCCTCGCGCCGGCGGATGCCTGGACCGCCGTGCTTGATGGTCGGACCATCCTCGAACTCCAGAACGGGCTGTCACTTCGCCGCGCCAAGGTCATGGGCCTGTTCCGGGTGGAACTCTGCGGCTTCACCGACGGGATGGTCGATCGCCTGAAGGCGATGGGCCTGATCTCCGAGATCATCGCCTGGAAGCTGCGGCTATTCGTGCCGACCGGCGCCAATGGCCCGGAGATCCTGGCGGCGTTGATGGATCGCTACCCGATCGTGCGCATCGCCGATCGGATGACGGCGTGAGGGCAGTCATGCCATCGCACGCGGCGGACCTGGCCCGCCGCCTGGCGCGCAATGCCGAGGCGGTGTGCCGTCACTATCTCTCCAACGGCCGTCGTGAGGGCCGCTACTGGCTGGTCGGTGACGTCGCCAATACCAAGGGCCGCAGCCTCTTTGTTCGCTTGAGCGGACCGGACCATGGCAGGGGTGCCGCCGGCAAGTGGACCGACGCCGAGTCGGGCCAGCATGGCGATCTTCTGGACCTCATCGCCCTCAATCGCGGGTTCGACCGCTTGCGCGATACCCTGGAGGAGGCGCGCAGGTTTCTCGCTCTGCCACAAGACTCGCTCGCTCCGCGACAGGATCGTCTTCGCGCACCGCGCGGTTCGCCTGAATCTGCGCGCCGTCTCTACGCAATGTCCCGATCGATCGCGGGCACGTTGGCGCAAACCTACCTGCAAAGCCGAGGGATCGTAGCTGTGCCCGATGGTGACCCGCTACGTTTCCATCCGCGCTGCCATTATCGGCCCGACGAGCACAGCCCGACCGAGACCTGGCCGGCCCTGATCGCTGCCGTGACGGACCTTGGTGGCGGGATCACCGGAGTGCATCGCACCTGGCTCGATCCCTCCGGACGGGACAAGGCGCCGATCGCTTCACCGCGACGGGCCATGGGGCACCTTCTCGGGCACGGAGTTCGCTTCGGCATGGCCGCCGACGTCATTGCCGCCGGGGAGGGGATCGAGACCATGCTGTCCCTGCGCATGATCCTGCCGACCCTGCCGATGGTGGCCGCGCTCTCGGCCAACCACCTTGCCGCCCTGCTGCTTCCCCCGACACTGCGCCGTCTTTATGTCGCCCGCGATACCGACCCGGCCGGTGACTCCGCCACGGCCAGCCTGTGCACCCGCGCGGAAGCCGCCGGTATCGAGCCGTTCGTCCTGTCGCCTTGTCTAGACGACTTTAATGACGATCTCCGATACCGGGGAATCGAATGGCTCCGCGCATCGGTGCGCCGACAACTCGCCCCGCCGGACGTGGCGCGTTTCCTGGCTTTGGTTCGTGAGGGGATGAGCACGGGCGCGTGAATCTCTTCGTCATTGGTCGCTCTACTGCCCTTCGGATCGGACCGGAGCGCGCCCCGGCCTTCTAGAGGGGCGATCGGACGGCAGCCAGGCCGTTCCCGCAACGGCGATCCTTCAGCTTTCTTCCCCTGCCGGCTGCGCCGGCATTCCTCGCGAGGCAAGAAAGCCTCGGCCGGCCGTCCTCCGCTGCGCTCCGGCCGCAAGCGCGGTGCCGGGCCGTCCTGCCTGCCGCCTGTCGACGCCCACGAAGGCCGCGATGGGCGCGACCGATCCGACAAAGGACAGCATCATGGCGACCCACGACGATTCCGACTTCGAGCCCGTGCACGCATCATCCCCGACCGATCACGTCCTCACAGAGCTGCAGCTGCATGGCCATCGTCCCTTCCAGGACGAGCCCGATCCCCGCCCGCTGCCGGAAGGCAGCACCATCGCCGGCGCGGTCGTCGACATCTTCGATGCGCTGGTCTCGACCCTCACCGACACCCGCCTCGAGCCCGACTTGGAGGACTTGCTTTGGTCGGCCATCAACCTGTTCCATCGCGCGGTCGACCGGATCGAACGCGAGCTCGACGGCAATGAGCAGGCGCAGCGTCGCAGCCAGAAGGAGCAGAACGGCTCGGAGGTCCGCTCGGTCGAGCTGGAGCGTCTCGTCGCCGAGGGCCTGACCCTGATCGAGCGCCGCAATGGAATGGAGCTCTTCCGCGATCAGGCCGCCGAACGCTTCGAGGTCCACACCGGCTCGACCTGGCGGCCACGCACCGGCTCGATGGTCAACCATCGGGCTCTCACCGCCGCGATGATCGACAGTCGCGAATTCCTGAATGCGCGGCGCCGCGCCGAGACCGAACTCCTTGTTCCGGCCGGTCCCAAGATCGCCTTCACCGGCGGTGCTGACTTCAACGACCACCAGCTCATCTGGAGCACGCTCGACAAGGTCCGCGTCAAGCATCCCGACATGGTGCTGCTGCACGGCGGCTCGCCGACCGGCGCCGAGCGCATCGCCGCTCGCTGGGCCGATAGCCGCAAGGTCACCCACGTGCCGTTCAAGCCCGACTGGGCCCGTCACGCCAAGGCCGCACCCTTCAAGCGCAACGACCAGATCCTGGAAGTCCTGCCGATCGGCGTCATCGTGTTCCCGGGCTCGGGCATCCAGGAGAACCTTGCCGACAAGGCGCGCAAGCTCGGCATCCCGGTCTGGCGCTTTGGTTCGGGTGGCGCGTGAGCGCCACCTCTTTCCTGCGCCCACGGGCATATGGGAGCGCTCTAACCTTGTTCTATGAGTAAGCCTTTCAAATTGCGCATGACGGTGGCAGACACGACAGCGGGCGGCATGCCGTGCAGGCGTGCCAAACCATCTACAGCGATCCAGACATCGCTCGGCACGGTCGGACGGGCGGCGGTCTGGGTGAATGGTCCATCTGTTTCCGTCAGAACTCGATCCAATGGGAGCGCCTTGGTTATCGCTGCGCGCTTCTCATTCGCGAGCATCTCCGCGTTCACCGAAAAATAACAGCCGAGATCGACCGCCCTCTTGGCCTCCGCTGCGGTGCCGGTGAACCAATGAAGCACCACGCGACCGCGGGTAGGCGGCAGGTAATGCTCGATCATGTCGAGCACGGCCTTGGTCGCTCGGACGCTATGGGTTGTTACGATCTTGTTCCCCGCCACCGCGCAGAGCGATAGTACGCGAGCAAAAATCTCCTTCTGCGTTTCAAACGACTTGTAGAATCGCGGGCTGGCGTCCAACCCGACTTCGCCCACATAGCGGGTTCGCGGCAGCAATTCCTCCCAAAGCCCGATTTCGTGAGCCCGTTCGGCGACCAGTTGAGGATGCAAGCCGAGAGCTGCCCGAACATGACGAGTGGCAGATGCCAGTTGGTGGTTCCGTGGCCAAGCCTTGGGCGTGGTAGTCACGGTGAGGGTGAACACGCCGTCGCGCTCGCAACGCTCCACCGCGGCCGCGTGGTCGGGGTAGAGATCGAGGTGGCAATGAAAATCGACGAGACCAGATCGCATAGGGCGTCTTACGACGGTGCGGCTCTAACGCCAGTCAGCAACCGTCCAACCTCCTCCAATCCGCGGCGATAGACATCGGCCAGGGCATCGTGCCGGGAAGGATCATCGTAGAGTGGCCCCGGCTTGTGTATGAGGGCCTTGGCGAGATCCGGGCGCTTCGATAACCGTGCGATCGCGAGCTGGAAGGATCGGACCTGCTGACCTTCGGCGTGCTTAGTGTCCAGCGTGGCGGCCTTCAGGTCGGGCACGTTGTAAACTGTCGCATCCTTGCCTCCCAGGGACGCCCGTCGAATGAGACATGGGAGGCAGTACCCACAGTGCCCCTGCGGCGTCTTGGTCCAGCGCCCCTTCGTTGGCGACGAACATGATAGCGACAATCGGGTGAGCTGCTTTAGCAGCGCCGGATTGGCGCATTGGGCAACCATCTCCCCCTTGGTCTTATCCCAATAGGGATTCTCAATCTTCCCCCCGACGCCAAGCGCCCGGAGCAAATCATTCCACCGGGCCATGTAGAAAGGATGCGTGGTCCGGGTGCTGAGAGCGCCCAGCCGAAGCCGATCGAGCGGCACATTGAGCGCGATCAAGCCATTCTCCGGAACCTTGAGTACGAAGTCGCGGCCGAGCGCGGTGCCGGCGGCGACGCCCAAGGAGAAGAACAGGAACGAGCGGCCGCGCGTCGTGTCCTCCGATCCGACATCCTCGACCAGCCCATTATCGAAGCTCATCCATACCCGCAGCCGATCGAAGGCGGATGATTTGTAAGCGGCTTTCAAGCCGTCGAAACACTGCTCCTGCGACTTGCTCACCAGCCCTTCGCCGGCATGGCTGACCAGAAGCGGCGTCTCGCCGGCATTTAAGCTGTCGATCGCACCGATCAGACTGTCCAAGCCACCGGAGAAGAGACTCACACCGTCGAATGGGGCGGGTATAAGGGTGGGGGCCGTGGCAGGAACCAGTCTTGCATAGCCCTTGGCCCGTTTGCGGAATCCGACATCCCACCTGTCGCCGGTCAGGAAGTTCAAGGCGCGGACCAGAATTGGCGCTGCGGTCGTCCATCGCACCGGATCACTCACGGGGATGACCAGGCGAATCTCGCGCGTCCAAGCGTCCTGCGATTCCGTGGAGCGGGAGATGCGGGTGTCTGCCGCATGGACGTGGGCCGCTACCAACAGCATGTCCGCGCCGATCTCGCTCGGGGTCAGATGCAGCGCCTTGAGATCGCCTAAGGCGCGGCCGATCCCGTGATCGAGACGCTTGCCCGCCACCAACTGCAAAATCGATGCGACCTCGTCGCGCGCCTTCGGAACGCGGATCCTATCGTCCAGCCCGAAACGGCCGATGATGACATGGCGCCTCATTTCGCTGCCTCCCCATCACCCATCGTCTGCAACACATCGAAGGCAGATTGATAGACGTTGGTCACAAAGCCCATCACCGCGTCGGGCGGCAGCGACTGAACGTTGACGCCCGCGGCGTTGATGGCGTCGCTGACACCGCGCTGGATGAAATCACGCAGTTGCGCTTGCACCCTCTCAGCGGCCCGCGGGTCGGCCGGCAAGGTCACGACCTTGGTGCCGATGTCGTTGCAGATACGAGCCTCGATCGCGTGCGTCGCATATAGTTCCAAGACGGTCTGGATCTGACCGGGTGTCAGCGCATCGATATCGGTGATGCCGGCGCTGGCGAGATCGGCGATCGTCTCAACGAAAGCGTCTCGCGCGATTCCCTCGTCGATCGACCCGCCTTCGGGGCAGATGTAATCGGCAAGCCCAGCGAACACTTCCTCGATCGGCCGCCCGGCGAGGCTTTCAAGGTTGAGCGTTCGCAGCGCTTCGCGAACGCCATTGGCGCTGGCATCGTTGAGGAATCGTATGAGCCCGGCACCCGCCCCTCTCGAAGAGCCCATACGTTGCGCGGCCTGGCGCGATCCGCCCGCCGATTTGGAAACATATTGAGAGACAGCGCGGCCGAGGCTTCTGCGGTCGCTGCCGCCCGAGCTTACGAAGCGCGTGAAATTTCTTCTGGCAGATGTAAACCGATCCGATGACCCTGCCGGCGCGGTCGGCC
The DNA here is from genome assembly GCF_965249915.1 of Reyranella sp. Classification (GTDB taxonomy): domain Bacteria; phylum Pseudomonadota; class Alphaproteobacteria; order Reyranellales; family Reyranellaceae; genus Reyranella. The sequence goes on along the minus strand of NZ_OZ252257.1, from coordinate 3,567,414 downwards.
GAGCCGCCGGCGCGGGAGGAACTGCTGGGGGCGGTCCATCAGGCGACGGCGCTTGTGTTCCGTCGCCATCACCCCCGCCCGAGCCGGCGCCGCCGTCGCCGTCATCCCGCAGCCAACTCGGGATGAGCGGCGTCCCGCCGCCAGCGCCGCCATAAGCGTTCGACGTGCCCATCAGCGGCCACCTTTCCGCGTGCGAAGCGCAGCGCTGGCCGTTGTTTTCAAGAAGGTCGATTGCGACGTCGACCATCCTTGGAGGAGCTTTTCGAACCGAGCTACGGCGTCGGCATCCTTGATGATGCTTTCCCAGCCCGACGCCGGCCATGGCCCGCACCGATCGGCCGGCAAGGCTTCGAGCAGATCGAGAAGGTTGGCTTGCAGCGTCGGGTGCGCGCGAACCAAAACGGCGAGCCCGTCTATGCCGGGGGGCGCCGTATCAAAGGAATCGCCGCCCATAACGCGTCCGCGCAGCTCCTCGAAGACCTGAGCGGCCTCGGCTGGAACGAGCTGCTTGAGTTCACCTTCGAACGCCTGAACGGCCAGTTTCGGGCCGAGCAGCTTTTCGACCACCGCCGCGAGTCGTCCAAGGACCGAGGCTGCACCGAAATAGTCCTTTCGATCCTTCGTCACGAACAGGTAAGGGCGCAGATCGACTTCCGCCAAGGCGGGTGACAGCCGCGCCCAAGCCCGTATTGCGTCGGCCGCCTTCCATTCCGTCAGGATAGCGCTATCCTTGGAGTCCAGCACGGTGGCCGGCTTTGCGTGATCGGTTGAACTGATCTTCGATCCGGTTCGCTTGGCCTTGGCGGCTGGCTTCTCCTCCGACGCGGCGGCCTCCAGCGCCGCCAAATCTGCGCAGCGGCCGTCCGGATCTCGGGCAGCGGCGCTTGCGATCTGGTCAAACAATCTGGAGAGGAACCTCTCGGCCAGCATGAGCTTCGCCAGGACAGGCAGTTTCACCTCCTCTCCGAAGCCTCGAGCGAGCGCAGTCTGATGCCGTAGTAGTAGGGTGTTTAGGAAGCGCTTGATCTGGCGCGGATTACCCTGCGTCCCGCTGGCCAGGATCGGACCGATCTGATCGCTAAGTGTGAGCGCGTTCTGGACCTGGCCAGCTTTGTTGCCCAAGGTGGTCTTGACCGTCTGCGCGTCGAGCCCGGCCGTTTGCCAGGGCCGCTTGAGCAATTCACGTGCCACGGTGATGAGCGCCGAGTAAGCGGGGTCGTCATCGCCTAGCTCGGCACCCATGAGCAACAGGGTGACGTAAATACGGGTTTCGGTCTCACCCAAAGCCGGAATCCGGAACGGGATCTGGATGAGCTTCTCAAGATAGTTGCGCGCATAGTCGCGTGGGCCGGTCGTGTCCGGCAACTCAGGGAAATGCTTGCGAACCGAGTATTCGATCATCGCCTCGTCGGCCGCGACGATGAACGCGGTGCGGGCGGTGAAGAAGAACAGGCGGACGGCTTCGAGCGTTTCAATCGCCGTGTCCGGCAGGCAGCGGTCGAGATCGTCGATGAGGACGATCAGTTGCTTGACGCCCGCCTGCTTGAGCAGATCGTCAAATGCCTTCCGGAACGCCTCGATCTCTTCGGGGACATTCTTCGACTCGCCGGGCTTTAGCAAACCCTGCACACCATCGATGGCCTTGTCGTAATTCTCTTGGGTGGCGAGTTTCGATGGATCGGCGAAAATTCCCTTTAAGGTCCCGACCACCGCGCCAACCTGATCAGCTGTTGGGATGCCCGTGAATGCGGTGAAAGCGAGACCGCCACCGCGACGCGCTATCTTGAGCCAGTCGATGCGCTTGAAGATGTCTTTTACGGCCATGCCGGCTTGGGTGAGCAATGGACGCTTTTCGACAAGGCCAGTGACGATACCTTCGATCAGCGCGATTTTGGCATCTTCGAATCCCTGAAAACGCCAGCCGTTGAATTTGATGCAGAGGACATCCTTGTCCGAGCTGAGGCCGTTCTCGATCATCTCCAAGATGCTGGATTTGCCGGCGCCCCAGTCGCCATGAACACCGATGGTCACGGCGCGCTCGGGCTTCTCGCGCAGCAGCTCTATAATGGTCTTGGCGATCGCCTCGTTGTTGAGGAGATCCACTCTCGTCTCATTGTCAGTAAGAATCATCCCGTCCCTTGGTCTCGACGATTCATAGTGGCTACGCCGTGCTCCCCGCGAACAATGTGCCGCAATAATGCGAATTTGGCTATATAATCATGTGCGCCGTAAGGTTGGGCTTCTGTAGGTCGCCGGGTTCTACAGCGTGTCCGGTCTGAACTGCGATCGCCGGCTGATGACCTTGCCGGCGACCATGAACACGCCGTCCCCGGTGTAATGAAGCGTCTCGGGATGCTTCGGCGAGGCCGCGACATGCGCCTTCACCACCTCGAAGATGAAGAAGTTGTCCTTCGAGATCAGGGGGCCATCCGCCAGCCGGCATTCGAAGCTGGCGTGGCATTCGGCGATCAGCGGCGCTTTTACATACTCCGCCGGCGCTGGCGTGAGCTTGAACTTCTCGAACTTGTCCACCTCCGCACCTGAGCTGTTGCCAACACCGACCACCTGATCGGTGAGCGCGGTCGTCGGCAGGTTGATGACGCATTCCTTGCTGCGCCGGATCAGGCCGAAGCTGTGATTGCCGCCGGCGATCACGCAGCCGATGAGGGACGGCGTGAATTCCATCACGGTGTGCCACCCCATTGTCATGATGTTGCGCTCGTCACCATGCGCCGATGTGACCAGCACGATCGGGCCTGGCTCCAGGTAACGGCGTATTTTGGAGACCGGCAGGTCGGTCTTGCGACGGGACCTTGTCATCTTCGTCCCTTGGGCTGGAGTGCGGTTCCTCGAAGTCACTGCATCAGCGTCACTCATTTGCAACCAAGAGTCTCTCTTCTGCCACTTTCTATCCTGATAAGATTAGCCGGCGCCATGGTGGTGGTGGAAGGCGCGACCGTTTGATCCTGGTCACGGAGATCCACCATGCTCGCTGTCGGCATCGTTCTCAGCATCGTCGGCCTTGGCTTCTTCTGCCGGCTGCTGTTCACGCTTGCCATCTATGCGCTCCCCACCTTCGCCGGTCTCTCTGCGGGATTGGCGGCGTTTCACAGCGAGGCAGGTGCCACTGGTGCGATCACCGTCGGATTGCTGGTGGGTGGCGCGACTTTGGCGCTTGGACAATTCGCCTTTGCGGGCACGCGCACGCTACTCATCCGCGCCATCTTCGGTATGCTCTATGGCGTTCCAGCTGCAATCGCTGGCTATCAGGTGTCGTATGCCTTGGCGGGCATTGGCATGCCCGGCAGTGCATGGCAGACGGCATTTGCCGTGGTCGGCGCCGTCGTCTCAGGGTGCACGGCCTTCTCGCGACTGGCACTGTTGGCTCCGCCGCCGGACGGGCGGGGCGCGGGGAGCGCTTATCTGCCTGCTGACGGGCGGCTGCACGATCAGGGGCGCTGATGCTTTTGTCTCTCCATCATCGAACAGGTTGGCAGAGATTGTGGCAGCGAACGCTTGCCTCGACGCGACAGGTGAACGTATCCCACTATGGCCACTTCGAGACGCCTTTCCTCTGGCAAGCCGACAAGATGCAGGCGAGGGGCGCTGTCTGCGATCCGTTGAGCTGGGATGATGCCGTCGTTTTTCTACGCTATGGCCGCCGTCTGTTCGCCCGGTGTGCCAGTCCTCTTGCGCTGGGCCCTTCAGGTTGGCCACGACTTCTCCCGAGGATGCTGTTCGGCGCGCGACCCACGGCCTCTTTCTTGGCTGATCTGGCCAGAGGACGGCTGCGCCTCGATCGCCTGAGCCGCAACGGCGGCGGTTCGACTTTCTTCCCCTGGGCTTCGCCCATTCCTCGCGAGGCAAGAAAGTCGCCCCGCCGCCATCCTCCGCTCTGCTCCGGCCCGTGAACGGGTGCGGCGTCGATCGCCTCCGGCCTGCAGATCGCCATCGAGGCCGCGATGGTCGCGGGGCTCGAAACAGCACAGGAGAAGTCACATGGCCAACATCGGTACCTTCAAGAAGTCCGGCAATGAGTACCAGGGCGAGATCGTCACGCTCAGCGTCCAGGCGAGGGGCGTGCGCATCGTCCCCGAGGCCAACCGGTCCAACGACAACGCCCCCAGCCACCGGGTGTTTGTCGGCCGGGCCGAGATCGGGGCCGCCTGGTCGAAGCGCTCCAACGAGGGCCGCGACTACCTCTCGCTCAAGCTCGACGATCCGAGCTTCAACGCCCCCATCTTCGCCAACCTGTTCGACGACGAGGACGGCGACGGCTTCAGCCTGATCTGGTCGCGCAGCCGCAAGAAGAACGGCGAGTAAGCCCCAGGCTCCCGGAGCCCCGCCCGGTCCGCCGGGCGGGGCTTTTCTCTGCTCGGGCGGCCGTGATTTCTGGAAGGCCGGAAGGCTGCCATGGGATAGCGCTTGTCAGCTATCGATCGTTCTTTCGTTCGTCTTGGAGGGCTGAAGGGATTGGGCGCATCCGGCTTCGCCGGACCGGGCTCTATGCGGCCGATTGGGGAGGAGGCGGCCGCACGAAGCCACCCTTCAGTTGAAGCGAGGGAAGGGTGTCTTCGCCTGACGGAAACGATCCCTTGCGCTCACGACCGTGACTTTTGAACCGATTCCACAAGCAGGTCAGCCGGACGCACGTTCAAGGACTCCGCCACTTGCAAGATGGTCAGGAGAGTGACGTTCTGCAGCCCTCGCTCGATCGCACTGACGTAGGCCCGATCCACACCCATCCGAGCGGCAACGGCCTCCTGGCTGAGGCCCGCAGCCCGTCGATAGACACGGACGTTGGCACCGAACACCTTGCGAATGTCCATCCGCAGGATAGGAGGCAATCGCGTATTCTGGCGCTACGTACTATAATACGCGGCCAAATTTGCTGGCGCGGCGACGTCTCTATGCTTTTATGCAGATCAGGCTGCAATGGTCTTCACGATGCCCCGGGTGAGCATGGAAGTTGATGGATGTGATGCGTGCCTTGCATCACCCCTGGCCGAGGGGGCTGTGACTATGCGGTGGTTGGAGTTCCGATGGATGTTCTTCCTTCGCTGCGGTTCCCGAGATGACGACGCCTGCCTTTGACGACTGCCCCCCCGAGAGCGACGGGGTCACGCCGTATGACGAGCGGCACTTCGCGACGTATCTGCGCTTGCTGGACGCCGCAGCCGAGGCGGCAGACTGGCGAGAAGTCGTGCGTATTGTCTTCGAGCTTGATCCGGAGAAGGAACCCGACCGCGCACGCCTGGTCTACGACACTCATTTGTCCCGGGCGCGGTGGATGACCGAGAAGGGCTTCCGTGATCTCTTGCGCGCATCGCGCAACTGACGGTCAAATTCCCGGGAAGGGACATCGAGATAGCCGCTTGAGGGCGTCTTCGCATGACATCGCGCGTTCGGCGTTCGGGCTCTTCAACAACCTTTGGTCGCATGAAAGGCTTCGGTCCCTCAGCCCTGAGTTCGCGTAACGGAGTCTTTGATGACCAAGAGACCCGATTGGAGGTCGCCCGACTATGTCGAAGCGTTGAAGGACCTCGATCGTGCCGGCTTCGCGTGGGAGTTCCTGCGGCGCAATCCAGCCTATCGAGATGATTACGACCGGATCGACGAAGATCCGGAAGAATCGGAATTGAGCCCGGAGTCGGTGGGAGGGAACTGGGGGCTTTCCTTTCGCCCGCGACCCCTCACTCGATGCGACAGCCGCGCAGGTTTCATGGCGGCCTGAGCTGCTTGCCCACGCCGTGATGCTGGTTCCCGCACCCGAGGGCTTCGAAGGCGCCTATCGCTTTGAAGCTCTTGGTCGGCTGTCGTCATCGGTGAATCTCCAGCGCGGCGGTGAGCGGCACTGCATCGTGAAGGATGCCGCCGGCTCCCATCACTTGTGGCTCAAGGGCGAGCGCCCGGCACTGCCGATGGCGGCGCTCGTCCCCTTGGATGAGACCGTTCTCCTTCGCTTGGCCGGCCTGATGCGCCTCAAGCGCCGCCTCGATCGCCACCCGGCCGGCCCGCTTCCGTCCGCCTGGCAGGTCACGGCGCGGCTCCGCAGACGCCTTCTCGACATGATCCGCGCGCTGGACGGTCACCTGGAGGGGGCAAGCTATCGCGAGGTGGCGAGGGCGCTTTATGGCGCGGAGGCGGTTGCCCGGTTCCCCTGGAAGACCTCATCCGTCCGGGGGCAGACGATCCGATTGGTCGCCGATGCCGTGGCCATGATGGACGGGGGTTATCGAAAGCTGCTGCGCGCCAGCCGCTAGCCTCACCCCATACCAAGGCGGGGGTATCGCCAACCTGAGAGGCCAGTTCGTCATCCGCCCGGAACGCGAATCTCCGCCACGGTGACCGTCGTTACGCCGTCGCCCCTCGACGGCTCTCGCCAGAACCACGGAGCCATCCCCATGCCCGATCCTGCCGCCGGCCTGCCACCGCGCTTTTTGCGTACGCCGGAAGCCGCACGCTTTCTCAGCCTCTCTGGACGTACCCTCGAGAAACACCGAACCTACGGCACCGGCCCCACCTACCGGAAGATCGGCGGTCGTGTCGTCTACGCCGTCGAGGATCTCAAGGCCTGGGCTGACCGCGGGGCCAAGGTGTCGACCTCCGATCCCGGGACGGGGACTGTGCTGCCCGCAAAGCCGCACACAAACCCGCATGCCAATGCGCCTCGAGTTCGGCGCTGAGCGGAGGCCAAACGTGACCTCCAAACACAAGCGCGTCAGCGAGCGGGACCAGCTCGACCTGTTCAGGGCGCTGCCCGGCGCTCTTGCGCCGCGTGACGCCCAGGACCTCATGGCCTATCCGTTTTTCTCACTCGCCAAATCGAAGCGTGTCTGCCCGATCGACTACCGAACCCGTACGATCGCAATCCGCGTCGAGGCCGTGCCAGACCGCGGCATGGCGACCATCTGGGACGCCGATGTGCTGATCTGGGCTGCCTCGCAGATCGTCGAGGCGCGGGACGCAGGCTTGAAGACCTCGCGTCTGATGGCTGCTACACCGTACGAGATCCTGACGTTCGTTGGCCGCGGCACCGGCGCCCGGGACTACGATCGCCTGAAGGCGGCGTTCGACCGTCTCCAGTCCACCACCGTGCTGACGTCCATCCGTCAACCTGCAGAGCGGCGGCGCCATCGCTTCTCCTGGATCAACGAATGGAAAGAGACGGCTGACGCCCAGGGGCGTCCGCTCGGCCTCGAGCTCATTCTGCCGGACTGGTTCTATGCCGGCGTTCTGGATGATGCGCTGGTGCTCACGATCGACCGTGCGTACTTCGATCTGACGGGCGGCCTGGAGCGCTGGCTTTACCGGATCGTCCGCAAGCACGGCGGCCGCCAGGCCGGCGGCTGGAGCTTCGATTTTTCGCATCTTCACGCCAAGTCCGGCAGCCTCTCGCCGCTCAAGCACTTCGCTTACGATGTGCGTGAGATCGTCCGCCGACAGTCACTGCCCGGGTATCGGCTTTGCATCGAGCGCGGCTTCCGCGGCACGGAGCGGCTTGAGTTCGTGGCCATTTCGCGCAGCCCGCTTATCCAGCGGCCGATGGGTGCTTCTGGGGACAAGCTGTGACTCGGCTCGTGCTTTCCGGGACGTGGACCATCGTGCCATCAGGGACCCGATCCTCGTGCTATCGGGGACCAGAATCTTCGGATTCGCTTTGGCACTCAACGGCTTGGCTCCTCCTTAACTTCCCTAACCCAGATTCCTTCGGAATCTGTCTAACGCGCCACGTTCATCCACCGCTGGGGATAACAGCCTCGCCGGGAGGGGAAGGGTCCAGGATCGCGGATCCGATCCGGGCACAAGGCTGCGCATGACCGACCTCACGCATGTCGAACTGCTGTGGCTCGAGAAGCAGATCGAACGATGGATCCGCTTCGGCCGGCCCGTAGATGAGCGGATCCTGGATCGGCGGCGGCGGGTCCTTTCTTTTACGCCAGGCAGCACCTTCGGCTTCGTGCGCTGGGCCGCCAACGACCACGGAACGATCGCCTCGCGTATCGATATCCTGCGCGCCGTGCGCTCAAGCGAAGCCTGCGCCACCATCCCCTACGTCCGGCCGGGTGCGGACATCCTTTTGCGCGCTTCAGGCTGGGCGAAGGTCAAGCATGTGTTGCAGATGATCGACATCGTCGAAGCGCTGGGCGTCGATCCCGCCGACGCGGCACCGGATTACTGGCGCCATGTTCACAGTCGTCTGGCGGTCGGGGAAGCGTTGAGGCCCTACACGATGGCACGCCATAAGGCTTGGCTGCTGCGGCAGAGGCTCGAGTCGTGATGCGCCACGTGTGCGTTTGGCTGATTGCGTTGGGTGTCGTCAGCCTGATGGCGCCGGCCGTCTTGCAGCCGCATCGCACGATTGTGTGGAATGCGTCGGCCAGTGTTCCCGTCGGGCTTTACCTTCTCGATACGACTGACGAGAGATATGTCTCTGAACTGGTTGCTGTGCTGCCGCCCGAACCGCTTGCGACCTTCCTTGCGGCCGGCAACTACCTGCCGCGCGGCGTTCCCATGCTGAAACATGTGCTGGCGGTCCCCGGCCAGACCGTTTGTCGAGAGGGCCTCGTCGTCACCGTCGATAAGGTTGCTGTCGGAATGGCGCTTGAGCGTGATCGCCAAGGGCGACCTTTGCCGGTTTGGCAGGGCTGTCGCGTTGTCCCTGAGGACGCACTCTTCCTGATGAATGCGCGATCGGCGGACTCGCTGGACGGGCGATATTTCGGGCCACTGCCGCGATCCGCCGTTACCGGTCGCGCTCACCCAGTTTGGACAAAGGAGGATTGATCATGAAATTGCGCCAGGACGAAGTGACCGCCCGATCGAACGTAAAACGTCGTGACCCTTCCTCCCTCCCGGCCAAGACCTTTCACAAGACCATCCGGTTGATCGTATCGATGGCCGCGATTCCTGTTGTCGCACTCTCGGTATCATCCGGTGGTACCGCGCTCGCCCAATCTGCCACCACGATGTTGCGAAAGACCTCACCGGACACGGGTCCCTATGCAAGCTTCGTGCGCGAAGCGGCCCAGCGTTTTGGCGTGCCGGCATCCTGGATCGGAGCGGTGATGGCGATCGAAAGCGGTGGTGATGTGCGGGCTCTGTCGTCCCAAGGCGCGAGGGGATTGATGCAGGTCATGCCCGCAACCTGGGCTGATTTGCGTGTCCGACATGGTCTCGGTGACAATCCGTATGATCCACGTGACAACATCCTTGCGGGAGCGGCCTACTTGCGCGAGCTTCATGAGCGCTACGGCTCGCCCGGCTTTCTGGCCGCTTATAATGCAGGTCCCGGGCGTTACGACGACCATTTGGCCACAGGCCGAGCGTTGCCGTACGAGACGCAACTCTACGTGGCTACCCTCGCGCCGCTCATCGGAGAACGGCATGCCGATGACATTTTTGCCGTCAGCCGTCGCATCGTTCCTTGGCAGGAAGCGCCGCTATTTGTAACGCGGGGTCAGGACAAGTCCGCAGTCACGCCGTCGGCGCCCAAGACGACAACTGAACGGCCATCAGGCGGCCGGTCTGCCGAGAGCTTATCGCGGTTAGAAGTACGGGTCGGCAGCTTGTTTGTTCGCAATGGAAACGCAGTGCGTCTGCCCTGATGCGGAGAACAGACGACAGGATTATCAAGCTGTGCTCGTGAGAGTGCTCCTGAGGTTCATCGGCCCAGAGACCCCAGATGTATGCGTCCGGTTTTCGCACGTCGCTCAGGTCTTGACGTGATTCGCGGCCTTCCAAGCCCACGGTAGCAGCTCGTCGATTCGGTTGATTGGGTGCCCGCCGACCATCCGCGTCAGAACATCGTGCAGATAGGCGTATGGTTCGACGCCATTCAACTTGCAGGTTTCGATGAGCGTGCACACCGTCGCCCAACGGGCTCCGCCGCCATCGCTGCCGGCGAAGAGATGATTCTTGCGCCCAAGCGCCACCGGCCTGATGGCCCGCTCGACCGGGTTCGTGTCGAGCTCGATGCGGCCGTCGTACAGGAATCGGGTCAACCCATTCCAGCGCGCGAGTGCGTACCGCATCGCCTCGGCGAGTTTTCCGCGGCCAGGCAGATGCGGGAGGTGTGTTTCCAGCCAGATCTGCAGCCCGTCGATGATCGGCTTGGCGAGCGTCCGTCGCGCGGCCAGCCGGTGCGCCGACGACTGACCGCGCACCTGCGCTTCGACAGCATAGAGGCCGGCGATCCGGCGCAGAGCCTCGTGTGCCAACGGCGTATCTTCGGCTTGCGCGACCTCATAGAACTTGCGCCTCGTATGGGCCCAGCAGGCGGCGAGCACGACGTCGCCCCGTATCGTCAGCCGCTCGAAGCCGGCATAGCCATCGACGTGCAGCACTCCCTTGAAGTGTTCCAGATGCGCCGCTGGCCGCTCCGCCCTCCGGTCCGGCGCGAAGATGTAGACCGCCGCGGGCGGCGCCGGTCCGCCCCATGGTCGCTGATCACGCGCATAGACCCAAAGCCGCCCAGTCTTCGTTCGTCCACGGCCCGGATCGAGAACCGGGATTGGCGTGTCGTCGGCGAACAGATGATCGGAGGCGAACACGTCCTTGCGCAGGCGATCGTCCAGCGCCTCGAGCCACCAGCACGCGCCGCCGACCCAGCCGGCGAGAGTCGAGCGCTCCAGCTCGACGCCGTGGCGGGCGAAGATCTGCGCTTGCCGATAGAGTGGAGTGTGGTCGCAGTACTTGCTGACCAGCACCTGGGCGAGCAACGCCGGTGTCGCCAGCCCACCGGCGATCGGCCGTTCCGGCGCGGGCGCCTGGGCCACGGTCTTGCACGTGCGACAGGCGTATTTCGGGCGCGTGATGCGCAGTACACGGAGCTGGGCGGGAACCCAGTCCAGCATCTCGCTGACGCTCTCGCCAATGCTGTGCAGGACACCTCCACAACACGGACAAGCGCCGTTCGCCACGTCGATCACGACCTCTTCGCGAGGCAGATGATCGGCCAGCGGCTTGCGCCGTGGCCGCTTGTCGGCGATCTCGACGGCTTCCTTCGGATCGCTCGCTTCGGCGCGCCCGATGTCGCTATCGAGATCTTCCAGACCGAGGGCGAGCTGATCGGGATCGAGGCGCTCGGAACGGCGGCCGAACTGCGTCCGCTGAAGCTGTTTGATGATCGTCTGAAGTCGCTCGATCTCGCCGTCACGATGCTCGACGACGGCCGCCATGTCGCGCAGAAGACCGTGCAGCAGGGCCATGTCGGACGGCAGATTGTCGAGATCGAGCCGCATGCCCGATTCTACTTTTGTTCGAGTCGGCGACCAAGAACTTTTCCTTCCTGGTGCTTCAGTTGCATCGCTTTAGCCGACTCTCGCAGGCCTCCAGACGCGTTCGGGCGAGCGCCAGTCTATGCCTTCGATCAACATGGCCAGCTGCGCCGGCGAGAGCGTCACCGCGCCGCCGGGTTCATACATGCGTGGCCATACGAAGCCGCCCCGATCGATGCGCTTGGTGAACAGGCACAGCCCGTTCCCATCCCAGAACAACACCTTCAGGATCGACGCCCGTTTACCGCGGAAGGCGAACAGATGGCCCGAGAAGGGGTCTCGCTTCAGCTGCTCCTGGACCAACGCGGCAAGCCCGTCCATTCCCTTCCTCATGTCGGTGTAACCAAGCGCCAGGTGCACCTTCACGCCCGCCGGAACGATCATCATCGCTTGTTCTCCTGCTCGGCGACGTGCACCCGGACCGCCTCTGGGTCGGTGCCCTCGGGTGCGAACACACGGCGCCCGTCAGACAGGTCGACCGCGGTCATGCCGTCGGGAACCGGGAGAAGATCCGGCAGCACGAGCGCACCTCCGTTGACACCCGCGCCGCTCGTCTTCTCTGTCCCGGCCACGGCGACCGACACCAGCCTGGCCGGTTGCTCCGCACCAAAGCCGAACTGGATGCGCCAACGGAACACCATGCTGGTGGAGATGTCATGGCGCCGGCACACCGCCGCCACGCTCACTCCAGGCGCCTCCGACTCCATGACGATCGCCAGCTTCTGTTCATCGCTGAAGCTGCGTCTGTTCGACCGCCGATCGTACTGCGGCCCGGCCGTCGGCGGTTCTGTCAACGCCGTTTCGACGGAGAGATCCTTAGCAGCGCTGCTAACACCGCTGCTTATTTTCGGGCGAGCACTGGGATGAAGCCGGGCGCGCCAGTCGATCGCAACCTCGCCGCTGTCGATCAGATCTCGCCAGCGGCGCAGGCTGTGCTGCGAGAGCTTCGTCGCCGCGGCATACTGCCTGACGGTCATGCCGCTCCAGTTCAGCGTCTCGACATGCATCGCCCAGTACGCCTGGACCGCCTGGTTGCGCTTGTCTTCGGACAGCTTGAACCGGCGCCCCTTGCGACGTCTGCGATGCTCGTCGTGCTCGGTTTCGGCAAGGATTCGGGCGTTTTGCACACGGATCTTGGCCACTTCAACATCGGCGATCGCACGCAGCCAACGTGTAAACGTCGTGTCCGTGAGATGGTGCGTCCGACAGTAGCGGCGCTGCGACAGGCCGCTGCGCTGCCAGGCCTCGATGTGCACAGCCCACCACTCTCGGCGCGCCGCATTCTCAAAATGTTTCGTTGCCACCGGAGAACCTCCCATGAACGAAGGAACCCGATTTGGACCGACGGTGCACTTGCTGAAGGTCGTGCAAGACTCGGACGCTTACCCCCAGATCATGGACGGCAAGATAAAGCGGGTGGCCCCGCTGCCGTCGCTCCACTCCTAAAGGCCTGTCTGCACGTTGTTTTTTGAGAGTGCCGCGCCGGCTCCTCGAGACAGATCTGCGTCTCTTGAAGCAGTTTTCTCTTTGTTTTCAATGCTCCAAGCGCCGTCTCTTCTGGGACAGAGTCTTCCGCTGCTACGCGGGCGACGTCTTTTCTACGCCACGCCGCGATCCCGGCGTTCTGACGCTTGCGGCGCTTGGTTTCGCTGCCAATCGTTATGCCATGTCGCGCGATGACGACGATTTCCGTCTCCGGCCCGGAAGGATCCAGGATCGCGGTGACGCGCGGATCGGGAGACGTCGCGCCGGGAGCAGGAGTAGCCGTGCGTCTACTTTCAACGGGCAAATACAGCAGGCTATCCGACGGGCTGGCGGCAATCCCTCTCGATTGGGCGAGGCCGGGAAGGGCGGCGGCCGGTTCAACGAACGGGGGCGCGGGGCCTCGGTGGCCGCGGCGTTGAAGAACCGGAATGCCTGGAGCCGAGTCGATGGCATCCGCACCCGCTCACGTCGGGTCGCGGTCAAGGCTCGCATCGTGAGGCTCAATCCGCAGCGAGGCGCGGCCAGGGGACGGCAGTTCGTCAGCGCCAAAGCCGTGGATGCCCATCTGCGGTATCTCCAGCGCGATGGTGTGACGAAGGACGGAGAAAGGGGCCAAGTCTACTCGGCCAGCCAGGATGTTGAGGATGGTCGTGCATTCGTGGAACGGGGCCGGGAAGACCGCCACCAGTTCCGCTTCATCGTGTCGTCCGAGGAGGGTGTCGAGCTCTCTGATCATCGCGCGACCACCCGCGAACTCATGAAGCAGATGGAGGTCGACCTGGGTACCCACCTCGACTGGATCGCGGTCGATCACCACAACACCGGCCACCCACACACGCACATCATCGTTCGGGGCGTGACCGACGATGACAAGACTCTCAACATCGCTGGCGATTACATCGCTTATGGCGTCCGGGAGCGGGCTAGCGAAATCGTAACCCGGGAGCTCGGCCGCCAGACCGAGCATGAAGTGTCCCGCGGCTTGGAGCGCGAAGTCGACGGTGGACGCTTTACGCGCCTCGACCGCATGCTGCTCGCCGAGCAGCGGAGCCGAAACGAGTTTACCGACCTGAGGCCGGATCGGGACATGCTCGAAAGCCTGCGACAGAACCGGGCGCTGCTGATTGAGCGGGCGCGCAAGCTGGAGCGCATGGGCCTGGCCACCGAGGTGGAGCCAGGCCGGTGGACAGTGTCGCCCACGGCCGAACCCGTCTTGCGGGAGCTGGGAGAGCGTGGCGACATCATCAAGACCATGCATCGGGCACTGGACCGGGAAGGGTTGGGCGACGCCCGCGCAATCGCAGGCTATGTCCTGCATCGCGAGGAGATGACAGCGCCGATCGTTGGTCGGGTGCTCGACAAGGGGTTGGCGGGCGACGAGATGGGCGAGCGCATGAGGCTCGTCGTCGACGGCGTGGACGGGCATGTCCATCATCTCGAGATGGATCCTGCCGGAGTAGAGAATATTCAGCGCGGCATGATCGTGACTGCTGGTGCCGGCGAGACGGGACCGCGCGCATCGGACCGCAATATCGTGGCCATTGCCGGAGAAGAGGGTATCTATCGGCCAGCCGCGCATCTGGAGCACGCTGTCGGCACTGTCGAGCGTTTGGGCGGCGATCCGGCGGCCTACGTCCGATCCCATGTCCGGCGCCTCGAGGCGCTGCGACGGGCCGGCCATGTCGAGCGGATCGACGCCGATCACTGGCGCATTCCCGCCGATTTGGCCGAGCGCGGGCGGGCATATGACCGCACGCGGGACCGCGCGGCCGGTCGGGTGACCGTCCTTTCGACGTTGGGGCTCGACCAGCAAGTCGGCCATGAGGGCGCGACGTGGCTCGACCGAGAGTTGGCCTCTCGTCGGCGCACCGTTCTGGCAGACGACGGATTTGGCCGGGACGTGACCGACGCGCTGACCAGGCGTCGGCGATGGCTGGCGGACAAGGGGTATGCGACGGAAGTCGGTGACGGCCGGGGCCGGATTTCTCGCGACTTGGTGCAGCGGCTTGAGGCTCGTGACGTCGAGCGCGTCGGCCGCGCGCTCGCCGCCGATCGGGGGCGGGAATGGCAGCCCGCCATTCCGGGAAACCACGTTGCCGGGACGCTGGTCGGCTCCACGCAGCTTTCGAGTGGACGGTTTGCCATGATCGACGACGGGCTTGGCTTCAGCCTGGTCCCGTGGCGGCCCGCGCTCGAACAGCATGTCGGCCGCCTCGTGTCAGGGGTGGCCTTGCCCGGCGGTGATGTCGGCTGGTCGCTTGGACGACGCCAAGGACTGGGGCTGTAACTCGAAGAGGAAGAGCGCGGCAGACCGGTTCACGGCACTCACCAAATTGCACGCCAGGGCCGCCGGCTGAGCGCTCTGCGCGTCGTCGGCATTGAACGGATGGCAAGCGACCGCTTGATCTCCTCGTCATGTCTGCGACGAAGATCCTGTGGGGGCAGATCACCCTCGTTTTCGCCATCGTGCTCGTAGCCGTATGGGCATCCACGCAATGGACGGCCTGGCGGCTGGGTTATCAGCCCCAGCTCGGGCCACCATGGTTCGAACTCGCCCAGGTACCGATCTATTTTCCTCCAACCTTCTTCTGGTGGTGGTACGCCTTCGACGCCTATGCCCCCGCGATCTTCGTGGAGGGCGCCTGTATCGCGGCCTCGGGTGGCTTTATTTCGATCGGGGTCGCGATCGGCATGTCGGTGTGGCGCGCGCGAGAAGCGAAGAACGTGGCGACTTATGGTTCAGCTCGTTGGGCGACTGCAGTCGAGGCTCGCCATGCAGGCTTGATTGGTCCGGACGGCGTGGTGCTTGGCAAGCTCGGCGCCGACTACCTGCGGCATGAAGGACCGGAACACGTTCTCTGCTTTGCGCCGACGCGAAGCGGCAAGGGCGTCGGTTTGGTCGTGCCGACCTTGCTGACCTGGCCGGGCAGCTCGATCGTTCACGACATCAAGGGAGAGAACTGGGAGCTGACGTCGGGCTTCCGGTCTCGGCACGGCCGCGTGCTCCTGTTCGATCCCACTAATGCGGCGTCGGCCGCCTACAATCCGTTGCTCGAGGTGCGTCGCGGCGAATGGGAAGTCCGCGATGTCCAGAACATTGCCGATGTTCTGGTCGATCCCGAAGGCGCGCTGGAGCGGCGCAATCATTGGGAGAAGACCAGTCACGCCCTTCTGGTCGGTGCGATCCTGCATGTCCTGTATGCCGGTGAAGACAAGACGTTGGCAGGAGTTGCCGCATTTTTGTCAGACCCAAAGCAGCCGATCGAGACGACACTCAGGGCAATGATGACCACGGCGCACCTCGGCGAGGCGGGTGTCCATCCGGTCATCGCGTCGGCCGCGCGGGAGCTGCTGAACAAGAGCGAGAACGAGCGCTCGGGCGTACTCTCGACCGCCATGTCCTTCCTCGGACTATACCGCGACCCCGTGGTCGCCCAGGTGACGCGTCGCTGTGATTGGCGCATCCGCGATCTCGTCGAGAACGAGCGACCGACGACCCTCTACCTGGTCGTACCGCCGTCCGACATCAGCCGGACCAAACCGCTGGTGCGCCTCGTGCTCAACCAGATTGGCCGCCGACTTACCGAAGAGCTCCACGCCAAGGGACGGCGGCACAGGTTGCTGCTCATGCTCGACGAGTTTCCTGCTCTGGGTCGCCTCGACTTCTTCGAGTCGGCACTGGCTTTCATGGCCGGTTACGGATTGAAGGGCTTTCTCATCGCCCAGTCGCTCAATCAGATCGAGAAGGCCTACGGTCCCAACAACGCCATCTTGGACAACTGCCATGTCCGTGTGTGCTTCGCCACCAACGACGAGCGCACCGCGAAGCGCGTCTCGGACGCGCTCGGCACGGCGACCGAAATTCGCGATGCCAGAAACTATGCCGGGCACCGGCTGAGCCCGTGGCTAGGCCATCTCATGGTTTCTCGGCAGGAGACGGCGCGGCCGTTGTTGACGCCTGGCGAGGTCATGCAGCTGCCAGCGAGCGACGAGCTGGTCCTGGTTTCTGGGTGCCCGCCAATCCGCGCCAGGAAGGCGCGGTACTACGAGGACCGGCAGCTGACAGAACGTCTGCTACCACCGCCAGAGCCAGAACGGCTGGGAGATTCCGGCGTCACGCTGGATGATTGGAGTGCCAAAGCTTTTCCAACGGTTCAGGCGGCACGCGGAGAGGGAACCGGCGGTCTTCAGGGAGGGCAGCCCGTCGACGATCCCGCCAATGGCGGCATTCGTCGAGAGCCGGAGCTTGCCGAGCATGAAGACATCGCGGCCGAGCCCGTCACGCCGTCGCCCGAGTTCGAGTTTGCCGAGGATGAAGCCGACGAAGATGCGGTGCGAGCTCGCCGTTTGCGCGCGACGGCTCGGGGGCTCGCCCGCCAGGCCACGATGGATCCTGGCGATGGAATCGACTTGTGAGTGGATAGATGCGCACCAAGCATACGTTTCGCCTGCCACCCGATTTGGGGCTGAAGCTTGCCGACTATGCGTCGCGCAAACGTGTGCCGCAGGCCCATATCGTGGAGACCGCACTCGCCTCGTTTCTGTCGCCTGATGCCTCCGAAAGGCTGGAAGGAGCGCTCGGTCGTCGGCTGGACCGGCTCGTTCGACAGGTCGAGCGTCTGGAACGCAATGTCACCATCTCGAATGAGGCGCTGGCGCTGTTCGTTCGCTTCTGGCTGACCACCACGCCCTCGTTGCCAGACGGCGCACAACAGGCCGCGCAAGCGAAGGGTCGCGAGCGGTACGAAGGCTTTGTCGATGCTTTGGGCCGGCGCCTGGCGAAGGGCCGGACGCTATCGGAGGAGATTTCACAGGACATCGAGCCAGACGAGGGTGCGGAACGCGACTCGCCCAAGGAGCCAGTTTAGCAGTCCCGCTCATTCGCACGCCCTTCTACGCCAGAGCACTACGACCCCTCCGTTGTTGTTGCGCACGGTACGTTGCTGCTTCTTCTAATCGACCCCGTTCGATGACCGCTACTTGCGGTCCTGCATTCCGGGGTAACGATGACGGTCCATTCCTTCCAGGCAGAAGTTATCTCGCGCGGCGCCCGCATGCTGCGCACGGCGCTCGGACCCGCCATCGCGAATTGGCTCGAGGATCCGTCGGTCGTCGAGGTGATGCTCAATCCCGATGGTCGACTCTGGATCGATCGGCTGTCGACCGGCCTGGTCGAGACGCAGGAGACATTGGCAGCCGCCGAAGGTGAGCGCATCGTGCGGCTGGTGGCTCACCATGTCGGCGCCGAAGTCCACCCGGCGAGCCCGAGGGTATCGGCCGAGCTGCCCGAGACGGGAGAACGGTTCGAGGGCCTGCTGCCGCCCGTCGTCGCGGCGCCCACCTTCGCGATCCGAAAGCCTGCGGTCGCCGTCTTCACTCTCGACGACTACGCCGCGGCCGGCATCATGACGATGGGCGAGGCGAACGCGCTTCGGCATGCGGTTGCCGATCGCCGGAACATCCTGGTGGCCGGCGGTACCTCGACCGGCAAGACGACACTCGCCAATGCGCTCCTGGCCGAGGTGGCGAAGACCGACGACCGCGTGGTGCTGATCGAGGACACCCGTGAACTGCAATGCCGTGCCGCCAACCTCGTCGCCTTGCGTACGAAGGATGGCGTAGCGTCGTTGTCCGAGCTGGTGCGCTCGTCGTTGCGGCTGCGGCCGGACCGCATACCGATCGGCGAGGTGCGGGGCGCCGAAGCCCTCGACCTCCTGAAGGCCTGGGGCACAGGCCATCCCGGTGGCATCGGCACCATTCACGCCGGATCGGCGATCGGCGCGTTGCGGCGTCTCGAGCAGCTCATCCAGGAAGCCGTCGTCACGGTGCCGCGCGCCTTGATTGCCGAGACGATCGACCTCATCGCCGTGCTGTCCGGTCGGGGGAGCGCCCGTCGGCTGACGGAACTCGCCCGCGTCGAGGGCCTCGGCGCCAACTCGGACTACGCCCTCTCAGCTACAGGAGAATCTCAATGACGCGCTTCGGGATACGACACGCTGTTTCGGCGGTCGCAAGCTTGTCTACGGTCCTGCTCGTCCTCTCGTCGACCGCTCATGCGGCGGGCTCCAGCATGCCCTGGGAGCAGCCATTGCAGCAGGTCCTGCAATCGGTGGAAGGACCGGTCGCCAAGATCGTCGCGGTGATCATCATCATCGTCACCGGTCTCACCCTGGCGTTCGGCGACAGCTCCGGTGGATTTCGGCGCCTGATCCAGATCGTGTTCGGTATTTCGATCGCCTTTGCCGCCTCGAGTTTCTTCCTCTCCTTTTTCTCGTTCGGCGGGGGGGTCCTGGTCTGATGACCGAGCCCGTTCCCGGCTTCGTGGTGCCGCTCCACCGCGCCCTCACCGAGCCGATCCTGCTGGGCGGCGCGCCGCGCTCGATCGCGATCCTCAACGGCACTCTGGCGGCG
The DNA here is from genome assembly GCF_965249915.1 of Reyranella sp. Taxonomy (GTDB): domain Bacteria; phylum Pseudomonadota; class Alphaproteobacteria; order Reyranellales; family Reyranellaceae; genus Reyranella. Next base: position 3,548,239 of record NZ_OZ252257.1, on the reverse strand, counting down.
GCCATCAGCCTGGGACTGCGCCTCTGGGTCGCCGGCCTGCTGATCTGGCTTGTCGGTCACGGTTTGGCCGTCTGGGCGGCCAAGCGCGACCCGCTCTTCGTCGAGGTGGTGCGTCGCCACCTGCGCATCCCGGGCCGGCTCGGCGTCTGAGGAGGCTGTCATGATGAATCTCGCCGAATACCGGAACTCCGCAACTCGCCTGGCTGACTTTCTGCCGTGGGCAGCACTCGTTGCTCCCGGCCTTGTCCTTAACAAGGATGGCTCGTTCCAGCGAACCGCGCGGTTCCGCGGCCCCGATCTCGACTCGGCGGTGCCGGCGGAGCTGGTCGGTGTCGCGGGACGGCTGAACAACGTCCTCCGCCGTCTTGGATCGGGCTGGGCGCTGTTCGTCGAAGCGCAGCGGCAGCCTGCCAGTATCTACCCGGAGGGAAGGTTTCCGGACGCGGCATCGGCGCTGGTCGACGCCGAGCGAAAGGCGGCCTTCGAGGAAGAGGGGACGCATTACGAATCGGCCTACTACCTGACGTTTCTGTATCTCCCACCGGCCTGGGAATCTGCTGGTGCCGAGCGCTTCTTCTATGAAGGCCGCCACCGCGTTGCAGGAGCGGATGCTCGTGAGATTCTGGCAGGCTTCATCGACCGGACGGACCGTGTGCTGCATCTTCTCGACGGTTTCATGCCCGAGTGCCGCTGGCTCGACGACGCAGAGACGCTGACTTACCTGCATTCTTGCATCTCCACCCGGTGCCAGCGTGTGCGCGTGCCGGAAGTGCCCATGTATTTGGACGGGCTGCTGGCCGATCAGCCCCTAACCGGCGGGCTTGAGCCGAAGCTTGGCAACTGCCATCTGCGGGTGCTCACGATCGTCGGTTTCCCCGGAACAACCACGCCGGGACTGCTCGAAGATCTCAATCGTCTGGCCTTCGCCTATCGCTGGTCGACGCGTGCGATCCTGCTCGACAAGACCGACGCCACGCGGCTTCTGACGCGAATCCGCCGTCAGTGGTTCGCCAAGAGGAAGTCCATCGCGGCCATCCTCAAGGAGGTGATGACCAACGAGGCGACGACGCTCGTCGACACCGATGCGCACAACAAGGCGATCGACGCCGATGCTGCCCTGCAGGAGCTCGGCTCGGACGCCGTCGGGGCGGCCTACTGTACGGTGACCGTCACGGTATGGGACGAGGATCCGCGCGTCGCAGACGAGCGGTTGCGTCTCGTCGAAAAGGTGATCCAGGGCCGCGACTTCACTTGCATGGTGGAGAGGGTCAATGCCGTCGATGCGTGGCTGGGCTCACTTCCAGGGCATGCCTACGCCAATGTGCGCCAGCCGCCCGTCTCGACGCTGAACCTGGCGCACATGCTCCCGCTGTCGGCGGTCTGGGCGGGACCCGCGACCGACGAGCACTTCGGTGCGCCGCCGCTGTTCTTCGGCAGGACCGAGGGGGCGACGCCGTTCCGCTTCTCGCTTCATGTCGGCGATGTCGGCCATACGCTCGTGGTCGGCCCGACGGGCTCCGGCAAGTCCGTGCTGCTGGCCCTTATGGCGTTGCAGTTCCGGCGCTACGACAAGGCGCAGGTCTTCGCCTTCGACTTCGGCGGTTCCATCCGTGCCGCTGCGCTCGCGATGGGCGGAGATTGGCACGACCTCGGCAGCGCGCTGGGCGAGGAGGAAAGGGATCCCGTTGCCCTCCAGCCGCTGGCGGGCATCGACGATGTCGCGGAGCGAGGCTGGGCGACCGACTGGATAGCAGCACTCCTGGCCCGCGAGAAGATCGACCTCACGCCCGAAGTGAAGGACCATCTGTGGTCGGCCCTCGGGTCGCTGGCATCGGCGCCCGCCGAAGAGCGCACCCTGACGGGGCTGTCGGTGCTGTTGCAGGCGGCCGCTCTCAAGCGGGCCCTCCAGCCCTACTGCCTGGGAGGTGCCTATGGCCGTTTGCTGGATGCAGAGGCCGAACGGCTTGGCAGCACGTCGGTACAGGTCTTCGAGACCGAGGGGCTCATCGGAACAGATGCCGCGGCTGCCGTGCTCGCCTATCTCTTCCATCGAATTGAGGCACGTCTCGACGGCAACCCGACCCTTCTGATCGTCGACGAGGGCTGGCTCGCCCTGGATGACGAGGATTTCTCGGACCAGCTGCGCGAATGGTTGAAGACCTTGCGTAAGAAGAACGCCTCCGTTGTGTTCGCGACGCAATCGCTTTCAGACATCGATGGCTGCGCCATCGCGCCGGCCATCATCGAGAGCTGCCCGACCCGGCTCTTCTTGCCGAACGAGCGGGCGATCGAGCCGCAGATCTCAGAGATCTATCGCCGCTTCGGTCTCAACGATCGTCAGATCGAGATCCTTTCCCGCGCGACTCCGAAGCGCGACTACTACTGCCAGTCCCGCCGCGGCAATCGCCTGTTCGAGCTAGGCCTTGGCGCGGTGACGCTCGCCCTCACGGCGGCCTCGTCGAAGGCCGACCAGGCCCTGATCGAACGCGTTCTGGGTGAGCACGGCCGTAAGGCTTTCCTTGCCGGCTGGCTTCAGGCGCGCGGCGTGCCGTGGGCTGCCGATCTCATCCCCGACCTCAGCACAGGAGAATCGTCATGATTTCTATCCGTCGTTGCAGCGTTACGCTTGTAGCCATCCTCGCTCTCTCCGGCGGTGCGTTGCCGGCCTGGGCGCAGATGCACGTGTTCGATCCCAGCAATTATTCGCAGAACCTGCTGACCGCGGCGCGCACGCTCGAGCAGGTCAACAATCAGATCCTGTCGCTGCAGAACGAAGCGCAGATGCTGATCAACCAGGCCCGCAATCTCGCGAGCCTGCCGTACTCTTCGCTACAACAGCTTCAGCAGTCTATCGGGCGGACCCGTCAACTGCTCAGCCAGGCCCAGAACATTGCCTACGATGTCCAGCAGATCGATCGGGCCTTCTCGACGACCTATGCGCCGGCGTCGGCGAATCAGTCGGCCCAATCGCTGATCGCCAATGCGCAGACGCGTTGGCAGAATTCCGTCGCGGGCCTGCAGGATGCGCTGCGCGTTCAGGCGACGGTGGTCGGCAATCTCGACACCAACCGCTCAGAAATGTCCGCCTTGATTGATGCCAGCCAGGGCGCGGCCGGGGCACTGGAGGCGGCGCAAGCCGGCAACCAGCTCATCGCGCTTCAGGCGCAGCAGCTCGCCGATCTCACGGCGGCGGTCGCTGCGCAGGGCCGGGCACAGAGCCTCGAGGCGGCGGCGCGCGTGGCGGCCCAGGACCAGGCGAGGGAGCAGCTTCGCCGCTTCCTTGCGCCTAACACCGGCTACCAGCCGTCGACCATTCGCATGTTTCATGAATGATCCCCGTCGCGTGTGGGAAAACGGGACGGAGTGAAAGCCGATGGGCGGCACTGGCGTTATCGACCGGTTCCTCGCAGTCTTTACGAGCTACATCGACAGCGGCTTCGGGTTGCTGGGCAGCGAAGTGGGTTTCCTCGCGGCCACCCTTGCCGCGATCGACCTGACGCTGGCCGCGCTGTTCTGGGCCTGGGGCCGGGACGAAGATATTATCGCCAGGCTCGTTAAGAAGACCCTGTTCATCGGGGTCTTTGCCTACCTCATCGGCAACTGGAACAGCCTCGCCCGCATCATATTTGAGAGCTTCGCCGGCCTTGGCCTGAAGGCCTCCGGTACGAGTCTGTCGGCGGCGGACTTTCTCCGACCGGGGCGGGTCGCCCAAGTGGGGCTTGATGCCGGACGCCCCCTCCTGGAGTCGATTTCAGGACTGATGGGCTACATCAGCTTCTTCGAGAACTTCATCCAGATCGTGGTGCTGCTGTTCGCCTGGGTCGTGGTGCTGCTGGCCTTTTTCATTCTTGCCGTTCAGCTCTTCATCACCCTGATCGAGTTCAAGCTGACGACGCTCGCCGGCTTTGTGCTCATTCCCTTCGGACTCTTCACCAAGACGGCGTTCCTGGCCGAGCGGGTGCTGGGCAACGTCGTTTCCTCCGGCGTGAAGGTGCTGGTGCTGGCGGTCATCGTCGGGATCGGCTCGACGCTCTTCTCTCAGTTCGCCTCGGGCACCGGTGCCCAGCCCTCCATCGAGGATGCCATGGCGCTGGTGCTGGCCTCCCTGGCCCTGCTGGGCCTCGGCATCTTCGGGCCCGGCATCGCCAATGGCATCGTCTCGGGCGGACCTCAGCTAGGGGCCGGCGCGGCGGTGGGCACCGGGTTGGCTGCCGGTGGGCTTGCCGCCGCAGGCGGCGCCCTTGCGACGGGCGGCGCGAGTGCGCTGGCCGGTACCGCAGGCGCGGCCGCCCGAGGCTCTGCGGCCCTGGCAGGTGGCGCCGCGGCTGCCTATCGCGCCGGTGGTCTGTCCGGCGTGACCATGGCTGGCGCATCCGCCGCAGCCAGCCCGCTCCGCCGGGCGGCCGAAGGCGTTTCGAGCAGCTTTGCAGCCGGCGGGCGTGCCGCTGCCGGAGGTGCCGAGACGGGCGCTGCTGCTGCATCGGCGGACACACCGCCCGCTTGGGCGCGGCGCATGAGGCGGAGCCAGGCCGCCAGTCACGGCGCTTCCGCCGCCACGCACGTCATCCGTTCCGGTGATCACGGTGGTGGCGGCTCCTCCATCGATCTCTCTGAAGGGAACCATTGATGTTCAAGCGTTCGTCCGTCCGTTACGGCCACGCTCCCGTGCCGGAAACGCCCTACCAGAAAGCTGCGCAGGTCTGGGACGACCGGATCGGTTCCTCCCGCGTGCAGGCCAGGAACTGGCGCCTGATGGCGTTCGGTTGCCTGGCGCTGGCCGCCGGTCTTGCCGGTGGGCTCGCCTGGCAAGCGGCGCGGGGGACGATCACGCCCTGGGTCGTCGAGGTCGACAGGCTTGGCCAGGCGCAGGCGATCGCGCCGGCCGACGCCTCCTATCGGCCGACCGATCCGCAGATCGCCTTTCATCTTGCACGCTTCATCGAAGATGTGCGCGGGCTGCCATCCGACGCGGTCGTGCTGCGCCAGGGCTGGCTGCGGGCATACGAGTTCACGACCGATCGTGGCGCTGCGGCCTTGAACGACTATGCCCGCCGCGCCGATCCTTTCGCGAGACTTGGCAAGATGCAGATCTCCGTCGAGGTCTCGAGCGTCATCAGGGCGTCGCCGGAGAGTTTCCGGGTGGCCTGGACCGAGCGTCGCTACGAAAGCGGTCAGCTCGCCGCCACCGAGCGCTGGACCGCCATCCTCACCATCGTAATCGAAACGCCACGCGACGCCGATCGTCTGCGCAAGAATCCGCTGGGTGTCTTCGTCAACGCCATCAACTGGTCGAAGGAGCTCGCACAATGAGGTACCACCGCATGCGGCTAGCCATTTTCGTCTCCCTGCTGGCGGTTACGGGATGTGCGTCCACGAAGCCGCCGCAGATCAGTTACGACGAGAGCGTGCCGCCGCTACCGGTGTCCTCGGCACTCGCCGAGGATCCACCGCCGCGGCCTCTGCACATCCCACCGGTCTGGACGCCGGCGCGCGGAGGACCGGGCGATGCAAGGGATCCGGTGGCGCGCGTTGATGCTGCCAACGGCGCCGCGCGGGTGGAGCCGCGCCGCGAGGGCTACTTCAACGCCGTGCAGGTGTTTCCGTATAGCCCGGGAGCCCTCTATCAGGTCTACGTAGCCCCGGGACGGGTCACCGACATTGCCCTGGAGCCTGGTGAGCAACTCACCGGCTCAGGCCCAGTGGCCGCCGGTGACACGGTACGCTGGATCATTGGCGATACGGAGAGCGGCAACGGCGATACGCGTCGCGTGCACATCCTGGTCAAGCCAACCCGACCTGCCATTGAGACCAACCTTGTGGTCAACACCGACCGGCGCACGTACCTCATCGAGCTGCGGGCCAACGAGCGACCCTATATGCCCTCGGTCGCCTGGTTCTACCCCGAGAGCCGAGGCAAGAGCCTTCGCGCCCTGCCCCCGGTGGCGGTCCTCCCGGAAATAGCCCAGCGCCGGTACCGATACTCGATCGAGGGCGACAAGCCGCCCTGGCGGCCGATCAACGCCTACGACGATGGGCGCAAGGTCTATGTCGAGTTCTCGCCCGGCATCGTACAGGGCGAGATGCCGCCTCTCTTCGTCGTCGGCGAGGACGGCAAGCCGGAGCTCGTCAACTCCCGTGCACATGGCAACGTCCTGATCGTCGATCGCCTGTTTGCCGCGGGCGAATTGCGACTTGGCGGCGAGAGCCAGCAGATCGTCCGGATCGTCCGCACAGACGGAAGACCCTAGCGATGACCGATCCTCATCTGAATTCCAGCAACTCGACGGTCACTCAACCCTTTAGGCTGCGGTCGGAGGGCCCGCGCGTCACCCGTCTGTCGCGCACTGTGCTGATTGGCGGGACGGCGGTGGGCCTGATTCTGGTCTGCGGCGCCGTGCTGTGGGCTTTACAGGGCGATCGGCTGCGTGGCGTCGCGCCGCAGGAACTCTACACCACCGACCGGTCTCGCGTCGCCGACGGCCTGGCGGCGCTGCCGCGCGATTACACCGGCATCCTTCGGGATGTTCCCCCACTCGGGCCGCCGCTGCCGGGCGACCTGGGCCGGCCGATCTTGGCAGCCCAAGGTCAGCCCGCGCCCTTGTCGCCCGATCCCGAGCAACAGCGCCGGGCTCAGGAGGCGGAAGCCGCCCGCGTCAGCCGCCTGTTCGCGCCCGGCAATCGCCAGACACAGCCTGGTGCCGCAAGTATTCCCGCGTCTCAGCCATCACTGTCGGCAGCGACGTCGTCGACCGATGAAGCTGCGATCCAGAACGGACAGGACCGCAAGCTCGCGTTCATGAATGCGCCGGTCGATCGGAAGACGACGAGTGCCGATCGTCTGGCGCGGCCCGCTTCGCCGTTTGTGCTGCAGGCTGGCGCCGTCATTCCCGCGGCATTGATCACCGGCTTACGGTCCGACCTGCCGGGGCAGATTACCGCCCAAGTGACCGAGAACGTCTATGACACGCCGACGGGTGGAGCGTTGCTGATTCCTCAGGGGGCACGGCTGATCGGCGTCTACGACAGCCAGGTTAGCTTCGGGCAATCCCGTCTTCTTCTGGTCTGGACGCGGCTGCTTCTCCCGAACGGCTATTCGATCGTGCTCGAACGACAACCCGGGGCGGATGCCAGCGGCCAAGCTGGTCTGGAAGACGGTGTCGACCACCACAGGGGATCCCTGTTCAAGGCGGCGCTTCTTTCCACCATTCTGGCGGTCGGCACCGAACTCGGCTCGGATCAGAACGATAGCGATATCGTCCGTGCCCTGCGCCGTGGTGCGGGCGACACGCTGAACCAGGCTGGACAGCAAGTGGTGCGGCGCAACCTCAACATCCAGCCAACCCTCACGATCCGCCCTGGTTATCCGGTCCGGGTCATCGTGACCCGCGATCTCGTGCTGCAGCCTTACCGGGGATAGGAGATACGTCATGTCCAAGCTCAAGCTCGGTGCCATTCTGGACGAGAAGCCTGTGAAGCTGACGGTGGAGCTGCCGGCAGCAATTTTCCGGGATCTCATTGTCTATGCGGAGGCGCTTGGCCGGGAAACGGAGCAGACGTTCGATCCAGCGAAACTTGTGGCTCCCATGCTGGCTCGATTTATGTCTGCGGATCGAGCCTTTGCGAGAGCGCGCCGATCCGCAAAGGGCAAGATGGAAAGCGCCGGCTCCTAGCCTAGGAGCGTGGGGTGGTGCGTGTGCCGGAGCGTTTCCAGGAATCTGGTAAGAGCCGGGTTTCGGTTGTGTTCCTCCCAGCATGCTGTGAAGGTGATATGGCTCGGACCTGATGCATCACGTATTTCGCGAAACCGGACTCCGGGATAGGCAACACTCGTCCAAGACTCGCAGTGAACGCTGACATGAAGCCCTGCTTCCACCATTCCTAGAACATTCTCATTACTGGCATCCCATGTCTCGATCTTGGGCCCACCCCCCGGTGCCGCAAGCTTCCGGAGAACCAGGTTCCGCAAATCGGATCCGGGATCCCACTGGCTGAGGAGTATTGTCTCGTCTTTGAGATCGCTCCAGTCGATTACCTCACTGTTTGAGAGTGGGTGCCTCGAAGACAGTGCTACCACAATGCGCTCCGACCATAGCGACATCGTAAGTCCACCATGTTGTCGCGCGTCTCCAGCAACGATAGCAACGTCGACATCTCCAGTCCCAAGAGAGGCTACCAGCTGACCGCGAGATCGTTCGGTAACCTGTATGGTAATCTCTGGGAATGCCTTGATGTGCTCCGCCAAGATCGAGCGTACCTTGCTGGCCGATATCGCCGTACCGAATCCTGCTTTCAGCACGCCTGTTTCTCCGCGGTCCGCCAGCTGCGACGCCCTAACCATTTCGTCTATTTCGCCGAAGAGACGACGGGAAGCCTGCGCCATGCTCGTCCCAGCGGGTGTAAGGCGTACGCCTCCGCTCGAGCGCTCGAACAAAGAAACACCAAGTTGCCCCTCGAGGTGGCGGATCCGGCGACTGAGTGCCGATTGCTTGATGTTGAGGGCTGTTGCGGCTTGCCGAAAACTCCCGTGCTCAGCGGCCGCGATTACGCTCCGCAAGGAACTCAGATCGAGGTTCATAATCGGAATGTCTACTGTGATGGAAGGACAGTTCCTCTGATAGTTGATGAAAATTGGCTTGCTGGTTTCCGCTAGCATAAATTTCCGCAATCTCTGGGGCTCAGCATTGCCAAGTGATACGTCTGTGGCATGTTGCGATGTAACGTCGAATACCGCCCCGTCAGATTCTAAACGGTTCTTGTCAATCAGGACAGAAAGGGCGTCGTTTCGGCCGCATGACGCGTGGACGTCAAGGAGCGGGTCGCGAGAAATTTGAATTGCATGCCGGGCTCGTGGCGCTTGCAACATCGGCCCGGCCAACCTGTGAGTCCCCGTTCGTGAGGGATCACATGGGACACAGTTAACGCTGCCAGCTGGCTGGGCTTGGCACTACGTGAGCATGCCGGATCCCGTGGAATGGCTTGATAGGCTTCGACAAGCACAGCTCGATGTGAAGGCGGCCATCTATCTGGAGTTCGACGACTTGTCCGACAGGTTCGGTGTCCAGACCCGCGAAGTCGATCGCGCCATGGCGAGCATCGACGACACGCTCTCTGACCTGATCTACGACGTCATGGTCGATACGTCGCGCGGCGGATGTATATCGACTTCGATGAGGCCGAAGCGTTGGCGGAACAACGCGCCCGTCCTGGTTGGGCTGAGCACAGCATGCTTTCAGTTCGTCTCCAGCAGGCCGGCCACGAAATGTTTGAGAGGCCGCTCGCGCGGGAGATTTTTGAACGTGTCCGAACCTAATCCGCGTCGGAAATTCCGGCTTTGCGGAAGCTTGCTGCGGCTTGGCGCAAAGCGTCGACGCAGGTCATGATAATGAGATTGTTGGCCAGGCACCCGCCGTTCGGCTGGAACACATTGAGCAGCCGGCGCCGCGTCGACCGGGAGAGCTTCTTTCAAGTCGTTCTCGAAGCCCACGGCGTACAGATTCGCCCTCCGACCATCGACGCGGCGTGGCCTCGTGGCGCTACCGCGGAGAAGCGTCTGGTCCGCACCGTCAAGTCTTGCTCGACGGCTGAACCTTTCGCCCTGCGGCGGTTGTTTGCGAGAAACCCGACCGTCAATGAGTGTGTGTTCCCATCTGCTGCGATGGACGGCGCCCAGCAAATCGCGCAACGCCCGTCACGCGCCGCCCGGCTGGGAGTTGCAAAGGCGTGCCACTTGCCACAGTTTTTTGACTATCTCATTTCTGCGTGAGCATCTGAATTCCTGACAATTCACCTCAGTCAGGACCGAGTTCTCGGTGGAGGCTGCGTTTGGTTGTACCGTATCGTTGCAAGAGTGTCGCCACCCCCACAGCGACAGGTCGTCAATCTCCGGGGCGCAACGTCGCATGTTTAACTGCGTGATTGTATAACGCCGCTGCATTCCCCGATAACTAGCGTGTGAGGTTCCTGGCACCCGCTTGGCTGGCACTAATGTTCCGACGGAGCGCGCGTTTCGTCCGGATGATCTGCATTGTGTCGCTTGCAATCGCCAGTGTTCTCCACGTCGCCAACGATTTTCGCGCGAACAGCCTGGTGCAGGCCGAAACGGCCGTTTCCAGTGCCGCAGATGACTTAGGCACGGACGGAGCCCCTGTCTCCGAGGCTTGCCACAGCTGCTCGATTGCGCCGTATTTGGACGCGGTATTTCCTGTGACCGTCGTGGCCACCACGGCCGAGGTGCCTGAAGGACGTCTTGTTCAGGTGTCAGCTGTCTCCCGGAACATAACAGGACCACCCCCCAAGAACTGATATCATCGTGTTTCGTTCGTCGTGGCGGCCTATCCCGCGCGACGTGCCGATGAATGCTTTTCTGGGGTCAGATCATGTCAAACCGCGTAGTGGGAGCACTGTGTGCAGCGCTGCTTGTCGTCACGCATGCGAACGGAGCCTCGTCGCAGACGCCTCCTGCTGCTTCTCAGCGTGCATCGACCGCAGCGCCGCAGCGAACGCCGAACGGGGTGCTCACTCTTCGTCAAGCCTTGCAGCAGGCGGTGAACGCTAGCCCCCGCATCGACATTGCTGATCGCAACATGGGCATGGCTGATGGCCGTCGCAGGCAGGCCGGCGCGATGCCCAATCCGACGATCGGATTCGAGGTAGACAACTTCGCACCGGGTAACTCCGAGAATGTCGGCGGTGCGGAGACGACGCTGATGCTGAGCCAGCTCATCGAGCTTGGCGGCAAACGCGACGCGCGTGTGTCGGCGGCGCTCGGCGATGCCGATGCCATGCGATGGGAGAAGGAGGCGACGCGTCTCGAGCTCCTCTCGGAGACGACGCTCGCCTTCGTCGAAGCCCTGTCGGTGCAGCGGCGCATCCAGATCCTGGAGCGTCAGGCGGCGACCCTTGAACGGCTCGTGCCGTTGATGCAGCGCCGGGTCGATGCGGGTGCCTCTTCCCCGTCGGAAGTGACCCGAACCCAGACCGCAGTTGGTGTAACGCGTCTCGAAATCGAGCGCACCCGCTTGGCCCTTGCCGTGGCCCGGAGAGATCTCACCGGCTTGATGGGGCGTGATCTCCCTGATTTCACCTCCGTTTCCGGAGACTTCAATCGGCTGGTCAGACCGGCGCCGCTCGAAGCTCTGATCAAGGCGATCGACGACAATCCGCAGCTCATGCGCTGGACGGCCATTCGCGCTCAACGGGATGGTGACCTGCTGGTCGCACGACTGAAGCCGATTCCCGATGTCACCGCCAGCGTCGGCTGGCGCTACTACTCGGACACTCAGCAGAGCGCCGTCCGACTGGGCGTCTCGATGCCGTTCCCGGTTCTGGATAGAAACCGCGGCGGAATCCAGGAGGCGCAGGAGAACTCGCGTAAGGCGCATTCCGAGCGCGCTTCGAACCGGCTGGCCTTGATCACCATCGTGGCGAAAGCGTACGACACGGCGAACAGCCAGCTCATCCAGCTCGACCTCGTCCGCAAGACGATTCTGCCGGCGGCACGGCGAACTTACGCCACCATCGAAGAAGGATACGGCCAGGGCCGCTTCACGGTTCTGGAAATCCTGGACGCTTATCAGACGGTCGCCGACGCCGAACTGAAGGAGCACGAGGCGCTGACGAGCTTCCATTCGGCCGTTGCCACCATCGAGGGCCTCACCGCAAGCCCGATCAATCTCACGAGGGCAAAACAATGAAGTTCGTTAAGAAGGCAGTCGGCTACCTGGTGGTGGCGCTGGTATGCGCCGGCATTCTTGGCGCGGCCGGCTATTACGTTTTCGACTCGCGATTCGCCAATCAGTCCAAGGCGGCCGCCGGCAAAGGTGAAGCTGCGGAGAAGGAGGGCGAAGGCCACGACGAGGGGGTCAAGCTCACGGATGCGCAGCTAGCCAGCGCGGGTATCGAGCTGCTGACCGCGGGTCCGCGGGAACTTCGCGACATTCTGCAGCTCAACGGCTCGGTGCAGCCCAACCAGGAGACACTAGTCAAGGTGACGCCGCGGTTCCCGGGGGTCATCCGCAGCATGCGCAAGCGGCTGGGCGACGCCGTCAAGAAGGACGATGTGCTGGCGACGGTCGAGAGCAACCAGAGCCTGACGGTCTATGAGCTCAAGGCGCCGATCGACGGCACGGTGATCGACCGCGACGGGACGCTGGGAGAGTTCGCGTCGGAAGCGCGGCCGCTTTTCACGATCGCCAACCTGTCGACGATGTGGGTGGACTTTGCCGTGTTCCGAAAGGACTTCACCCGGGTCCGCCTCGGCGACGCCGTCTCGATCGACGTAGGCGACGGTGGGGCGCCGATCGAAGCGAAGATCGACTATCTGTCGCCGATCGGCGCCAGCGACACCCAGTCGGCCATCGCGCGGGCGATCGTGAAGAACACTGACGGGCGGCTGCGGCCCGGTCTGTTTGTCGATGGCAAGGTCGTGCTGTCGGCGCGGCCAGTTGATGTCGCGGTCAACACGGCCGCCCTGCAGACGCTGGAGGGCAAGACCGTGGTGTTCGTGCGGAGCGGCGACACCTTCTCGGCGCGGGAAGTGGAGCTGGGCAACCGGGACGCCGACTGGGCGGAAGTCACGTTCGGTTTGGTCGCGGGCGATGTCTATGCGGCGAAAAACAGCTTCGTGGTCAAGGCAGAGATCGGCAAGGCCGGCGCGAGCCACGCGCACTAGGGGCGAGAGGATTCCTCGGTCATGATCAACAAGATTCTCGCTTTCTCCATCCAGAACCGCTGGCTCGTCATCATGGCGGCCATCGCGATGGGCGCGTTGGGCGCGTGGAACTTCACGCGACTGCCGATCGATGCCGTGCCGGACATCACGAATGTCCAGGTGCAGGTCAACACCGTAGCGCCCGGCTACTCGCCGCTGGAGGTCGAGCAGCGCATCACCTTCCCGCTGGAGACGGCGATGGGTGGCCTGCCGAAGCTCGAATACACGCGCTCGCTGTCGCGCTACGGCCTCAGCCAGGTGACCGTGGTGTTCAAGGACGGCACGGACATCTACTTCGCCCGCCAGCTGGTCAACGAACGCATTCAGCAGGCCAAAGAGCAGCTGCCGCCGGGTACCGAGACGGCGATGGGACCTGTGTCGACGGGTCTCGGCGAGATCTACATGTATGCGGTCGAGGCCAAGCCGGGCGCTAAGAAGCCCGATGGCGAGCCTTACTCGGCGACCGACCTGCGGACGATCCAGGACTGGATCATCAAGCCGCAGCTCAGGACGGTACCGGGCATCGTCGAGGTCAATACGATCGGCGGATACGAGAAGCAGTTCCATGTGCTGCCCGATCCGGCAAAGCTCATGGCCTATCGTCTGTCGTTCCGCGACGTCATGCAGGCGCTTGCGACGCACAATGCGAATGTTGGCGCGGGCTACATTGAGCGCAACGGCGAGCAGTACCTGGTTCGCACACCGGGGCAGGTGAATACCCTGCCGGAGATCCGCGACATCGTCATCGGGACGAGGGGCGGCGTGCCGATCCGGATTTCGGACGTGGCGGAGGTCAAAGAGGGGACGGATCTGCGCACGGGCGCGGCGACGCTCGACGGCAAGGAAACCGTGATCGGCACGACGATGCTGCTGATCGGCGAGAACAGCCGGACGGCGGCGCAGCGCGTGGCGGCCAAGCTGGATGTCATCGCCCGCTCGCTGCCCGACGGCGTGGTGGCGAGGGCGATCTATGACCGCACCAAGCTTGTTGAGGCGACGGTTTGGACGGTCGAGAAGAACCTTCTCGAGGGCGCGTTGCTGGTCGTCGTGGTGCTGTTCCTCATCCTGGGCAACTTCCGGGCGGCGTTTGTCACGGCCTGCGTGATTCCGCTGTCGATGCTCTTCACCATCACCGGCATGGTGCAGAACCATATCAGCGCCAACCTGATGAGCCTCGGCGCTATCGACTTCGGCATCATCGTCGACGGCGCGGTGATCGTGGTCGAAAACTGCCTGCGCCTGCTCGCCGAGGAGCAGCACAAACGCGGCCGTCTGCTGACCCGGAAAGAACGGTTCGAGACGATCCTCGCCGGCGCCCAAGAAGTGATCAAGCCGAGCCTGTTCGGAACCGTGATCATCGGTGTGGTCTACCTGCCGATCCTCACGCTGACCGGGGTGGAAGGAAAGATGTTCACGCCGATGGCCCTGACCGTGCTCATGGCGCTGACGGGAGCGGCGATCCTCTCGATGACGCTGGTTCCGGCCGCGGTCGCGCTGCTGGTGACCGGAAAGGTCTCCGAGAAGGAGAACTTCTTTATGCGCGGCGCGCTGACCCTCTACGCGCCGGTGCTGGATGCGGCGATTCGGCTTCGCTACGTGGTGATCGGGCTGGCCTTCGTGATGGTCGGCGTGGCGGGGGTGGCAGCGTCGCGGATGGGTGGCGAATTCATCCCGTCACTCGACGAAGGTGACATCGCCATGCATGCGATGCGTATTCCCGGCACCAGCCTCAGCCAGTCCGTCCAGATGCAGGAGGCACTGGAGAAGGCGGTCCTGGAGTTTCCCGAGGTCAAGGAGATCGCGGCGAAGATCGGCACAGCCGAGGTCGCGACCGATCCGATGCCGCCGAACGTGGCCGACAACTTCATCCTGCTGAAGCCGCGCTCGGAATGGCCGGATCCGAACCGGTCCAAGGCCGACCTGGTGGCGGCGATCGAGAAGCGCGTCGAGCAGATCCCCGGCAACAACTACGAGTTCACTCAGCCCATCCAGATGCGCTTCAACGAGCTCATCTCAGGCGTGCGCAGCGACCTCGGCATCAAGATCTTCGGCGACGACCTCGACACGCTGCTGTCGATCGCGAACAAGGTGCAGTCTGTCGTGCAGGCGGTGCCTGGTGCGGCCGACGTGAAGACCGAGCAGGTGAGCGGCTTGCCGATGCTCACGGTGAAACCCAACCGCGCGGCCCTCGCGCGCTACGGAATCACCCTGGCTGAGCTGCAGGAGGTCGTGGCGATCGCGGTCGGCGGCCGCGAGGCCGGGCTGATCTTCGAGGGCGACCGCCGCTTCGACATCGTTATCCGGCTGCCCGAGCGGATGCGTGTCGACGTCGATGCGCTGTCGTCTTTACCGATCCCCGTCCCCGTCCCGCCGGGCGGCAAGGAGAGCGGCTCCAAAGACGGTCGGGCGATCGTCCAGACGGGTATCGGCACCGCGGCTCCCTACATCCCGTTGTCGGCGGTCGCCTCCATCGAAATCGCACCGGGCCCCAACCAGATCAGCCGCGAGAACGGCAAGCGCCGCGTGGTCGTGTCGGCCAACGTGCGCGATCGCGATCTTGGCTCCTTCGTGACGGAGGTCCAGAAGCGCGTAACCGAGCAGGTCAAGCTTCCGGCGGGCTACTGGATCGGCTGGGGCGGCCAGTTCGAACAGCTCGTCGCGGCGTCGGAGCGTCTCGCCATCGTCGTTCCGGTGGCCCTGCTCATGATCTTCGTGCTGCTCTGCATGAGTCTCGGTTCGGTGAGTGACGCGCTGTTGGTGTTCAGCGGCGTGCCGCTGGCCCTGACCGGAGGGATCGCCGCGTTGGTGCTGCGCGATATTCCGCTCTCGATCAGCGCCGGCATCGGGTTCATCGCCCTTTCCGGCGTGGCCGTGCTGAACGGGCTGGTGATCATCTCGTTCATCCAGGGGCTGCGGGAGCAGGGGCGAACGGTGGACCAGGCCGTGCGAGAAGGCTCCATGAAGCGGTTGCGCCCCGTCCTCATGACCGCGCTGGTGGCGTCGCTGGGCTTCGTGCCGATGGCGCTCGCGACGGGCGCGGGCGCTGAAGTACAGCGGCCGCTGGCCACCGTCGTCATCGGCGGGATCATCTCGTCGACGATCCTGACGCTGGTCGTTCTGCCTGCACTGTACGCCCTGTTCCATCGTGACAAGCCTGTTCAACAAGAGGAGATGACATGAAGAAGTTTTTTATCGCCGCGGCGATGGTGCTGTGGGCCAGCGTGGCCGTGGCCCAGCATAACCATGCCGCCACGAAGGGCCCGAACGGCGGGCCTATGCAGGACGTCGCCGGCACGCACGCCGAGCTGGTAGTCGCGGGCAACACCGTCACCATCAATCTTTTCGACGAAAGCAACAAGCCGGATCCCGCCAAGGGATTCAGCGGCACGGTCCTGATCGTATCCGGGAGCAATCGCGAGACGGTACAGCTCGCTGTCACGGGAGAAAGTTCGCTAAAGGGTGAAGCCAAGGTGGTCATTCCGACCGGCGCACAGGTAACCCTCGTGCTGAAGAACGCCGCTGGAAAATCAGGCCAGGTGAAATTCTAAGCAGTGTCAAGCGCGACTGCCTTACGGGGCAGTCGCGTCCTTAACGAGGATCGACATCGCGTTAGACGAATTGTCGATGAACTTTGAGGACCCGCACTGGCGCCGCAAGCGCTGGCCGGCGATGCGGCCCTCGGTTGCGTTCGAAAAGATGGTTGTGAATATCGTGCTTCTCGAACCGTCGACACGAAGGGTCTGCTAACCGAAAGCCGTCGTTGCCTACCGTATCCGAATGATTCAGCCTTGGTCTTCTAGGATCTTCAACCGGGGCGGAGTCGATTCGGTGATTATAATATTGTGGTAGACGGGATGCTCGCTGTCGCTCTCTTTCAAGCGTATCTCGTTGCACTAAGCAGAGATTTCGCCACCACCCCCACGGTCCCGACACTCCTAATCGGCTTCGCCCCTTTGTTGAATGTTGCGCCAAGTCAACGACAGAGGCGTGCTTTTTCGTTCGATTCGAACGTTTTGATGTATCGAGGTCACGCTTCATGAAAAAGGAGCAATCGGATGCAGTAAAGCCTGCTGCGGAGGTTGAGGGCAACGCCCAAGCCAGAGATCCCCTCGACGTTCACATCGGCAAGCAGCTTCGCCGGCGACGTCGCGCCTTGAGAATTCGATTGAAGAAACTGAGCAAGGATGTCGGCGTAAGTATAAGACAACTGCAGAGATACGAACTCGGAAGCAATAGGGCCATCGCCCGTCGACTGTTTGATTTCGCTCGTACATTGAATGTGTCCCCCTGCTATTTTTTCGAGGGATATGGAGAACCCATGTGCCGGGTCTCGAAAGGGCGTGCGTCGGACGAAGAAGCGGCGATGGCTATAGGACATTCTAGCCGGGAATCGCTGACACTCCTGCGTGCGTATCATAAAGTGGAGTCGCCGCATCTCCGGCAGGAGATACTCCGTATGGCACTGGATCTCGAGGGGCTTTAGATTGCTACGTCAGGCAAACAGGGACTGCCCCTGTTTGGGCTGGCCGCAAGCCAGCTAGTCACTTGCGCCACGATCAATGTCGATGGCGGCCGGCGCCTGATTCAGCGCGAAACCAGCTCGGGCGGCCGAGCCGTCTGAGCTGCCTATGCGGAACTCCCGCTCACCCCCCGTCAGACTTGCTGTCTAGGCGTTCAACGACACCACGCATACGGCCGTCGCGGCCGAACATGATTGTGACGCTGGTATATTCCACACCGCCGGGCTGATCTTTTAGGTAATGCCAGTGGGCGACCCTGCCACTGCCATACCCCTTGAAATGACTAGCGGTGCCGAGCTGCGCGGCGGCGTCCTCGTAGGTCGACTGCCCTGGCTTGAGCGTATCAGCCGCGGCAATGTCGAATGGTTGACCGATCGAACGGCCGCATGCGCTGAGCGCTAGTATACAGGTAAGGGCGGCAATTCCGTTGTAAGCCGCCTTCCGCGGTTCCCAAGACATTCGCACACCTCCTCTTGCGGTCCCCAAGCCAAGCATACTCGACTGGATCTTTAAATTCATTGATGGAGAAGCGGCGCTCCTTGGACGTAGTTCAATGGCCTCGTCGAAGCGTCGGTCGAGATGATCTTGCATCTGGCTTTATTCGTCTGTCCGACACTTCTCGAATGCATGCAACTGACGCGCGAGCCGTCCCCACCCGCTCAAACCGAATAGCAAGGATACACTAATTCTCTATATGTCGCGATCTCACTGGTCGCATCGGCCTTAGAAAGAGTTGCCGTCGGCGCCATAAGTGGTCGAACTGGATTTGGTGCGCGCCGCGGCCCGCGTTTCGGTTGTTGCCGAGGTAAGGTTGCGCCGCAGGAAGGTTAGGCCATCTCCATTGCCTCCTGGAGGTCTTTGGCACCAGCGTTCCGTGCGACCGCGCGCGCACGGCTAAGCTAACAGTGAAAGAAGTAGGCGAGATAAAGGCAGGCCCAAACGGATCGGTGCCCGACTGTGTGCTCTTACCGTTCGAGATTGGTAAGGAGGGACGGCGGCGCAAGGCGTGGGGCTGTACGGTCGTGCACTGTACAGTTTTGCCTCTATCTCGGAAGGGCTCTTAGATCGGAAGTCTATAGATAGATTATCAGTGAATGCGACTAGGCAGGCACAATGGGCGCATTGACGCGGCCGCTTTGTTGGCGTTCATTAATATGATGAGAAGTCGGGCGCACACACTCGTCTCACACCAAGTCGCAGTCTACTTTCGGCTGTTTTGTGTGTTGATGATTGCCGTCGTCACGACTCTTCATTTGTGCGGACGGGCGGAAGCGAAGGTCCTTCAGGTGAAGGCCATCCGCCTGCATGAATTGACATGCCAAACTGATCGTTCGAAAAATTCAACCATGGATTGATCTGTGTCATTGCGTTGCCGAGCCGATTGGCGCCCTCTGAACAAGGGGGCGGCGTATGACAACCTTCTTCGTTCGAACGGGAGTGTGAACCGCCCGACAGTACCCGCGCAGGTGGTGAGAGACGTTAGGTAGTTGACGGTGGATGTCGTCCGGCGTCATCCTTCCGGAATGAGGCTGTCGGACCACCGCTTCTGGAGATTGCACTTTCGGAGAGTGATGGGAGTGCTCTGCTTGCTGACCCTGACGTTCATCGCGGCATTCCATGTGCCCGGGGCGAAAGTGATTGACCGGACGGCCGGCTACGCGGAAGTTATCGATGCCGATGCTTCAAATGATACATCGTCGATCAAAATCCAGGTGAGTTACGACCATTGCCATGTATGTGGTGTAGCCGCGCCGGCCGCTGCACTGGCAGGTCGCTTGGTTCGGCTGATGTTGCCGCCGAGGAGCCACGGTCAGCTTGCCGCCATCAATCCGAAGACGGCACGGCCTCCGCCTAGAAGCTGATCTGAGTATGCGCGGGCTTCGGCGCGCGGCACTCATCCCGCGGCGTGTCCGATCGGCTTGCGTTGCCGTCCCGAGGGCGGCCGCGACTACCATCGGTTCCGATTGATCGTTCGTACAGACGTCTCTGCCAAGTGTGACTTCGTCCCTGACCGACGCTTCGCATGAAGCTGGGCGATCACCAAGGACGCCAGGGCACTGGAAGTAGGTGAAGATCATTGCCGGCGCTGCCCGAGTGCAGCTCGGGCGATCACCGTATCAGCGAACAGCAATCCCCCAATCGATGCGGAGAAAGATGCAGTCGATACAACAAAAGGAGAATTCAGTGGAAAATAGTCAATCAACGAATGAGGCGCGAAGCAACGCCACCAGCGCAGTCGTTCCGTTGACTGCCATTCCGGAGCATGGCGGTGCAAGCGCAAAAGCGCCATCGGATGAACATTTGGCATCAAACGATGCGCTCGATGCCGACCATCCTGCCAATGCGGTCTGGTCCTATGTCGGGCAGACGGATCTCGCGGAGATTCGAGATGCGATCGGAGAGATGACTCATGCCGCGCTTCTCTCGTCGACGGATTTGCGGGTTCTGATGTCGCTGTGGCTGTACGCGTGCATAGAGGGTGTCGGAAGTGCGCGACAGGTCGTGCAATTGTCGGAGACGCATCCCGGCTTCAGATGGTTGCGGTGCGGCCAGAACCTCGATCATCAGACGCTGTCGGATTTTCGATGGGAAGGTGCCGCCATCGTGGATCGGAAAATTCGACAGGGGCTCGTCTCTTTATGGTCGCAGGGACGGATCAGCATCGCCTCGTTGAGGGACGGCTGCGTTCGCGTGCGAGCATCCAACACATTAAAGTTCCGTCGACTGGCAAGCGTCGCCTATCTTTTGGCCGAGGCGGAGGAGCGCATTTCTAGGCTTCGGCAGGAGATCGACACTGAGGCCGTTCCGTTGCCTCGCCGCTCGAGGGCGGATCGTGAAGCGGGACTGGCCGGACCGGCTTGGTGATCCGATGCAGTGCTGCAGTTCCGACGAAGGGCAAGCCGAAGCGGAGTGCCTCGGAAGCCGTCGCCAAAAACGAAGAGAGCGGCCCCGAAGGACCGCTCCCCCCGTCGCGCAAGGTCGACTTTCCGCCTAGAAGCGCAGATCCATGCCGATCAGCAGAGCCCAGGAGTTGGCGCTCACTGCATTGCTGGGGCCAGCGGCGTTGTAGTAGAGGCCGCCACCGGTAACCTTCACGCCCGGCCCGAGCGCGTAGTTGATGCCGAGCTCGAACTTCTGGACCGACTCCTGACCGAAGCGGAGCGATCCTGGGGTGTTGGGGCCAGCAAACGCGGTATTGTTCACGCCCATCACGCCGCTTGGGGCCGTGCCGCCAACAGCGCTCGTGCCAGTCGCCACGCTTTGAACGACAGCGGAGCCGTTTCCGTTGGTGTTGTACGAACCCGTCCAGTTGAACGACATCTGCCAGGCACCGGTCTCGTACATCAGACCCGCCGTGTAGAAGCGGGTATCGTTGTCTACGCCGGTATAGTAGTTGGCACCGAGGCCGTTGTTGTCCCAGCCGACGGCGCCGCCGAGGGTGAATCCCTTGAAGCCGAACTGGGCACCGACGACCCATTGCTTCCAGGAAGCAAGGTTAGAGCCAGTAACTTGGTTCGCGGCCAGCTGGAAGGGAGCGTTGCCAGGCACGAACTGGGCATACATGTACGCGCCGTATAGGGCGACGCTTACATCGCCGAACTTGTTCAGATAGTTGGCGCCGACGTCGAAGACGTTCTGGTAGGAGTAGTCGGCGGTGAAGCAGTTCGGCGCGGAGGTGGCGTTGGCATAGCCGCAGATGCCTCCGGTGTTCGTCGTCGGTCCGACGTTGTTCGCGTTGATTGCGAACTGGCCCGTCACGAAGTTGACCTTCGGGCGGAATCCAAGGCCGATTTGCAGACCCTGAAAGCGCGGTGTGAAGTAGTTGAGGCCCTGTGCGTCCTGGACTTGGCCAGCGTTCGTCGTGGTCGTGGCATGAAACCACGCCTTGTTGTTCAGGGTGACGGACTGATTCATCCAGGCAAAGTTGGTGTTGTGCTGGATGGCGCCGAAGCCGATCAGCGCGGATGGCGTACCGTAGTACATGCGGTATGTGGCAGGGTCGCGCGAGCCGAATTCGACGCGGCCCCAGTCGCCGAAAGCGAATAGGAAGGCTTCGTCGATGTACTGCGGGCCACCGACATCCTGTCGCGGATTCCAGGCTTCGAGTTCGACGTGCACGCCGACGGACGTGCCGTTATCCAGTTTCGTCTGGCCGATGAAATGGATTTCACCTTCCTGCTGGAAATTCATTCCCTTGTACTGCGTGTACGACCCGTCCGTGGCATAGGTCGAGTCGATGTTACCGGCGAGCGCGTAGAAGGTGTAGTAGCCGCCGACACCGATCTTGATCGGATCAGCGGCCATGGCCGGACCGGCCACAAGCCCAGCGACGACCAACGCGGTCGAGCCCAATAGAAGCTTTTTCATCATTCTCCCTCGATTATCAACAGCTGTGGAAAGGTGCCGATTCCGTTGATGAATCTCGGTTGATGGTGAAGGAGATACCGTCAGACGTACCGTCGGAGAGAATCGCGACTGATGATGCGTGGCGCGGTTGCAGATCGACTTTCGATTCAATGCATCGAGAAGCGATGATGTGCTCGAGCATATGTTGGCTCTCTTCTCTGTAGCGACATCGAAGTTGGTGGTGCGATGAAATTGTGTGGCGTGCGCCGCGCGATACTAGATCGGCTATCGCCGTTACAACCCTAGCTGGCCCTCGCGAGTAACATCGCGCCGAAGTCTTTGTGAGAGCGACGGGATGACGAATGTCCCACTCATGCTGAGGAGCGGGCCACGAGGCGCGTGCTGGAGTTGCGGCACAGGCGTCACCCGAAGTGTCCTGCCGGTGAAGGACACGGTGCGCGTGGCCTACACGAGGCCACATGGATCGTGACATTCGCGGCGTTGGTGGTTCGAATCAAATGCGACTGGAGTCGGGCTCGTGGCTGTCGCGAGGCATTGCCGGCCTGCAGGCTCGTGTTACCGGCCGCGCGGCGGTCGCGCAGCCTCCGACCGTCGCTGTCGGAGCGCATTGGTGCCTGCGCCACACTCCCGATGGTCGTCGCCGGCCGAACGATCTGCCCAACTGGCCGCAATCGGGCCAGGCGTCGCTGCGGCTACTCCCCGAAGGAAGCGGCCTCGTGTTCCCCATGAGCGTAGTCGGCGGCGATCCGCGGCCCTGGAGAAGCCGTCGAGCCAGAGGCCTCGTGGTGCGGGGTCACGGGCTGCCGGGGCGGGTACAAGACCGGCGTCCGCTGTTGTCCCTCGACCCAGGAATCGATCATGTCCGCCCACTCTTGAAGCATGTGACGGCGCTGTTGCTCGTATTCGGCCTTGTTGTAGACGCCGCGCGAAGAGCGACCTTCCTCGTGGGCTAGGCACTTTTCGATCCAGTCGCGATTAAAGCCCAGCTCGTTCAGCAGGGTGGAACCGGTACGTCGAAGATCGTGCACGGTGAAGGCTGCGAGGGGGACGCCGTCCTGTTTGGCCCTGGCAGCGACGGCGGCCGTCACGCGGTTGAGGGTCGCGTGCGACATCTGCATGTCGATGTTGTGGGGCGAGGGCAGAAGAAATCGCGATTTGCCGGCTTTCGTCTTGAGAATCCGCATGTATTCCAGCGCCTGGCGGGACAGGTAGACGTTGTGGGCCCGATTGCGCTTCATGCGCTCCTTGGGGATCGTCCAGACCGCGCTTTCGAAGTCGACCTCGTCCCAAGTCGCATTCTGCAGCTCGCTCTTGCGGACCATGGTGAGCACGATCAGCCGGAATCCGATTTGAATGGCCGGCTTGGTCACGAGGTCCAGGAGCTCGAACAGGAGGCGGATCTCCTGACGGGACAGGGCCCGGTCTTTTGGAACGAACGTCGCGATCGAGGCCTTGCCGACTTCATCCGCGGGATTGGTGACCTTTTCCCCATGGAGAATTGCGTAGCTGAAGATCTGTTTGACGACGTCGCGCACGTGAATGGCCGTCGCCGGGGCTCCGCGGTCCCTGACTTTCCCGCACAGCGCGCGCAGGTCATCGGCCGTGACCTCGGTGAGGAGACGATTTTTCCATAGGGGCAGGACGTCTCTTTCGTAGATGATGCGGCGTCCTTTGCGCGTGCTCTCGGCCATGGGCGCATTTCCGATCCAGCGCGCTCCGAAGTCGCCGAAGTTTTTGGCTTCCTTCAGGCGCCGCTTCTTTCGCTGCTTCTCCAAGGCGGGCGACTTCCCTTCGGACACTGAGCGGCGCGCTTCCAGACACTGCTCGCGCGCGCCCGACAGGCTCGTGCCGTCGCGGCCGAAGCGCCCGATCGTGAGCGTTTCCCGACGTCCATTCAGCCGATAATCATAACGAAATATTATTACGCCTGATGGCTTAACTACGGCGTACATGCTGTCACGATCTGAAATCTTGTAGTCGCGCTCCCGAGGTTTCAAACGCTTTAATGCAGTTACCGTGAGCATATATGCCTCCGCTTCATACCAATTATGCGGCACTCAAACAGGAGGGGGCGTTAACAATGGCGCGAAATTAAGCAATAAAGGTTGCTTTTAGCAACTCATATCGAGCCTAGACCAAAACTATCCACCGGCTCTGGATAAGGCAACCGAAAAAATACCGACGGCAATACCGTCAGCCTGCAGCCGACTCCGGATAGCAGTCGGATTGAATATCGTTATTTTTCAATGCGTTATGGGAGAGCCTCTAGAGCGAAAGTGGAGTGAATCATCCTCCCTCTCTTATCGATTAAAGGCGGCTCCATAAAAAACCGAATAGCGGTTAGGGGTCAAGAAACGTCGATGTTTTGCCAGCGTTTGCCCCTCGGCTGTGGCGCAATTGCCACATTTTTAGGCGGTACAACAGGGTCTTGACCCTAGTTTTGACAGATTTAGCTTCCCCGGATCGCTTGTGAGTTGCATGATAAGATTTATGGTTGTGGTCGAAAAGCGAAATCATGAGCCCTGTACCACCCGTAATTAAATTACCAAAATGCGAATCGAACCGGCGTGATTCTACTGAAATAAAATTACACGAAAAGCTGATTATGGGTCAATCTAGGCTTCGTAGTCCTCGGTTTGGACCGGTCATTGATTTCGCCAGTTGCGAATGCGGTATCGCCCATTCAATCGGCGTCGGGCCAAGCGGGGTAAGGGGCCTTCCCCTGCCGACGAGGCCGGACGTTCGGTCCGAATCGATAACGCGAGTGCGGAGGCTCGGCCCAAGTAGCCCAGTCCGGAGTGCCTCTCGGCTCGTTCTGAGCTTCTGGGCCACCGGCAGCGGTCGTTGATTGAGAGGTCGTTAGCCTCATTGCGCCGCAGAGCCCGGCTAGGCGAACCTATTGCTCGGGCAGTTTCTTCGCGTCGGCTGCATTATGCCGTGCCGACGGTTTTGCATCTTTCGCCGCGACATTCAGCATTTCGACCCGCGGAGTTCGCGACCTGAGCGTTGCGAAAGTCACGATGCTCAAGATCGCCGCGATATCGTACAGACCATAGCCGACGGCACCGCCGAGCGCGCCGGTGGCCCACAGGCTGGCCGCGGTCGCGGTCCCGAACGCGTGATTTCCCCCCTTGAGGATAGCGCCGCCGCCTATGAAGCCCACCCCGGTGATCAACCCCTCGAGAATCCGGGCCTGCCCGCTAGAGGTCTCGCCCAGCACCTGAATTGCGACCAGCACGAACCCGCAGCTCGCGATCGCAACGAGGGGGAATGTGCGCAGGCCGGCGCTTCGTTCATGTCGCTCGCGGTCCCAGCCGATCGGCAGCGCGAGGGCATAGGCAATTGCAAGATCCGCTAGGTGCGAGACCATCTCCAGCCAGTTCAGAGATTCAAATCGCACCGCAACCTCCATGAATCTGTGGGCCCGAAGACAAGAAACGACGCCCGTGTCCGGATCGATCGTGCGACCCGAACTCGAGCTTCTTCAGTACCGAAGCACGGCTTCGGTCCCGCGAAGAGCTTCGTCCTCGATTTGGATCGTGAGATGGGTCAATCCGAATTGTTCCTTCATCGCTTCGAGTGCGGCGGCCAGCACATCTCGGCGCGAGGCCGCTTCGCCTACGACGAGGTGACCGCTCATCGCGACGGCGCCGGAGCTAATGGTCCAGACATGGAGGTCATGTACCAACGTCACTCCGGGTATCTCGACGAGGGCGCGCTCGAGAAGGCCCATGTCGATCTCCGGAGGGGTCCCCTCCATCAGGATATGGATGGCCTGCTTCAGGAGAACCCAGGTGCGGGGAACGATGAACAGGCCGATTCCCGCGCCGATGATCGGATCTACGATATTCCAGCCCGTCACCAGTACTGTTCCGGCGGCCACGATGACGCCTAACGAGCCGAGCATATCGGCCAGCACCTCGTAATACGCTCCCTTAACGTTCAGGCTCTCACTGGAGCCTCCGGCAAGCAGCCTCATGCTGATGAGATTCACCACCAGACCGGCAGACGCTACCGCGAGCATCGGCCCGCCGATGACTTCGGGCAGGCTGTAGAAACGCTGATACGCCTCGTAGAGGATGTAGATCGTCAGGAGAAGGAGCACGACGGCGTTGGTTAGTGCCGAGAGTACTTCCATTCTTACATATCCAAACGTATTACGCGGCGTCCTCGGACGTTCGCCAAAGCGAATCGCAATCAATGCTAGGGCAAGTCCCCCCGCGTCCGTAAGCATGTGCGCGGCGTCGGCCAAGAGGGCGAGGCTGCCGGTCCACAAACCGCCGACGATCTCAATGGCCATGAATGTAGAAGTCAGTGCCAGGGCAATGAGGAGCTGCTTCTTGTGCCGGGCCGCCGCCGTTGAGACGCCTAAGCTCGCGTTATCTGGTGATGCAAAGGTCATTGGGCGAGTCCTGAATTGACGACCGCCCGGCATCCTTATTGAGAGGCGGGCCCGCCTGTCCTGTCCGTGGTTGAACGGCTCGGCAGATGTTCGGTTCCGTACTTGCCCATCCACGCTGCCTGTCTTTGCACACGACTCTCGTGTGAGTTGTGCGAATTCAACCAATGTTAGGTGGACGGTGGTCGGGGACGCATGCCAGCATACGTTTTCGCCAAGGGGTTTCCATGAGTTCGCATTTCTTCGATCGGTTTTTTGGCGGCCGCGGACGTAGTGGCGGCCACGGCCACGGCCGCGGACATGATGGTGAGCGATACTACCGAGACGCGGATCCACGCGAAGCATCCGTTCGCGAACGTGTCATCGTCTGCCCAGCATGTCGTTCTGACAACCAGCCCGACAGCCGATTCTGCGGCAGTTGCGGACGACAGTTGGGCGCTGCATCGATCATGTGCTCCAAGTGCAATACGGCGATCGAAAATGGAGCCAAGTACTGCTCCTCCTGCGGGACGGCTGCATCAAGCGCTCCCTGATTGCTCGACGAGCCGCCGCTGCGTTCAGCACTAGATATCGTCGCGCTGGGTTTGTATGGGGCATCCTTGAATCGGTGGCTTGAGCTTGCAGTAGTTGTCCGACAGAGCCCTCGATCATTGGATGCAAGTTTCGCGATTTGAGACCATGAGACCAGCCGAACATTTGCGAAGCGCCAGCCACTATGCGGCCGGCGAGAACATGGCGACGGCGCCCGTCCTCTATATTCACGGGACGGCAGGGAATTCAGTCAAGCTGTCGGTGTTGATCGCCGCTCCATCGAAACAGCCGCGGCCTGTCGTGAGAGTCGAAGAAGCGGACGTCGCAGCCAAACTGGCGATGGAACATGAAGACTGGAGCGTATGGTTATACGCCTTTGATCTGCGCATGGGTTCGGACGCGTCTTACGAAGTCGGCGGTATCAAATATGGAGTGAATACCGATTTCTCTGCCGACCTTCGCATTGCGTTCGTGTCCTGCAACGGACAGGAGCACGGAGACGTGGAGCGGCCGGCGGATGAACGAAACCGACTTTGGCGTCGCCTCCTGGTCCAGCATGCCGAACGCCCATTCCAGCTGTTGCTTCATGGCGGGGATCAGGTTTACGCCGACGAACTCCTCGACATACATCCGCTCTTGCGCGAATGGGCGGACGGCTCGACTTGCACCAACTTGGATGCCATTCCGGAGGCCATCCAGATACTCCGAGGGGCCTTTCTCGGAATTTACCTGCACAATCTTCAGCAACCTGAGCCGGCCTGGCTGCAATCGCGCATTCCATCTCTTGCGATGTGGGATGATCACGACATTTGCGACGGATGGGGGTCGCTTTCAGAAGCGAAGCTCGATTCGCCTGTCGGTCAGGCACTTTTTGCCACCGCGAGGGAGTTCTTCCTCGTGTTCCAGCTGGGCGTAATGCCAATTGGCCATACCGAACTGTCGCTGGACGATACGGGCGTCAGCCTGACCTGGCATCTGGGCCTACCCGGACTGGATGTCATCGCTCCAGATCTGCGCTCAGAACGGAGGCCCGATCGGGTAATGGGTCTGAAAGGCTGGGATACCGTCTCGCAGGCCTTCGCCTCCGTGCGGCAGGGCCATGTATTCGTGCTGTCGACCGTGCCGGCGCTGGGGCCGCGATTGTCGATGCTCGAGGCGGTCGTCGGGTTGGGCGGACTGCTGCACAAATACGAAGACGATCTGCGCGACCAGTGGCAGAGCAAATGGCATCGCGAGGAGTGGGGCAGGTTTATGTCGCTGCTCGCCGAAGTGCATGAACGAACGCCGGTGACTGTGCTGTCCGGCGAGATTCACCTCGCGGCCCGGGGAACGTTCGATCTCTCGTCAGGCCCGATGCACCAGCTCATTGCTTCCGGGATAGCGCACCCAGCGCCGTCGCGGCTGTATGCGGCCCTGTTGAAAGTCGTCTCATTGCTTCCAATGGACCTGCTCGACGAGGGCACGATATCCATGCGTCCGCTGCCTGGTCTGCGGGCGCGATATGTTGCGCAACGCAACTACCTGATCCTGGAGCGGCAGAGCGGAATATGGCTTGCGCACTGGGAACTCGAAGGCAGTGGACCGACCCGACCGCTCGACCTTTCCTCCCGCTATCGGGACGGGAAATAGTGCGTGGGCAAAGGTCTCTGTACGACGTTCATCCTCTTGGTGTGACAGCTGGGCGCTTCGCGACAACCACGCCCAGCTTCGAATGGACCGTAAGCAGGAACGTTTGTGTCAACAATGGGCACATGTGATGGCTTTTCGCAGAGCTTCTTCTAGCGAAGCGAGTTGCCTATTGGATCAATTGCAACTGGCTGTCTGTTGACGTTTGGTCGGGGCAGCCAACATAGTGGGACTGTGCAGCAAGCAATTTCCTCGCGATTGGAATCGCTTCCGAGACGGATTGCGGCATTGGTATGCCTCCTCGCGGTCGCGTTCGTTGCTTCTTTCCATTTGTGCAAACTCGGCGGCACGACCCGATACGAGCTCGGAGCGAATTTCGCCGCAAGCGTCGATGGGAATACCTCGTCAGAACCGAACGCCGTCGTCTTCGATGCTTGCCATGTATGTGCAGTTGTCGTGGTTCCGGAAATCCTCATCACGGCATATTCTATCCGTGGCCCTGTTCCGTCGTTGCGCGCGACGCCGCTCGTTTCCGTTCCAGTCAAGGATGTCGGGCCACCCCCCAAAGCCTGATGGATGCCGTGCCGCCACGGCCAGGTGCTTTGCGAAGGATCCCTTCGGAAAGTTGCAAAGCCACCAAGCTCTGTGACGGCGAGGTGTCTCGATTCTCCAAGCCTTGATGAGAGCCTGGCTTCTTTCCTGAACCTCTCAAACTAAGTCGTGGTGATGCGCAAGGATCAGCTCATCAAGTCTCTTTGTTTTGCCCGACTACTCTCAACGAACTCCAAGTAACGCCATTGCGCACAACGCAGATGGCTCACGTAGGATCAAGCATTATGAAGAAGCTATTGATTGCGCTCGCCTTGTTGCCTGTTGGCTATGCGCCTGCTTATGGGCAGACACCAACGCCGGTCTCTTCGGCATACGAAGGTAACGTCGGCGATTGGGCACTGGGTCGATGGACGGGTGTCCGATACGCCGATTCTACCTACTCAAGCCTGACAACAGAAGAGCGGGTGTTGACCGTTGCTCGGCTCGCCGATGGGAAGGTTGGCTGCCAATGCACGAGTTCCGCCGATCCGTCGGCTGCGCAATGGGCAACGCAGTGCGTGGTTACTGCCGGATCGATAACGGTGCGTACGCCACAAGCTCACGTGGAGTTGGATCGACATGGCGCGGAGCTTGACGGCAGATATGTCTCCGCCGGAACCCGCTTCAAGGTTCACATGAAGCGAGTCGCAACAGTCGCCAAATAGTTGCTGTAGAGCCTCGGACCAGCGGAGAGAGGTATAGTGTTGGTGGACGCCTCACTGCGGCTTGCCTGGGGCTGTTTGAAGGAGTGCCTTCCGCCTGATTGAACATCGGGCGGAAGGATTCTTTAGTATTTTCAAAGGCCAAAGAAAGGTGCTGACGGAAGATTCCTCGAACGCACGCCCTCTCTTTGGCTGGCCGAGCACCGGGTACAGGGCAAGACGCCGCATCTTTTGGCGCGTGATTGTATAACCCTGGCGTTTTCGTAGACAACGGGCCACGTGAGGAACCCGGTAGGTCATCGATTTGCACTTATGTTTAGGCGGAGCGCGCGCTTCGTCTGGATGCTGTGCGTCGTGTCACTGGCGCTGGCCAGCGTTCTCCATGTCGTCAACGATTTTCGCGCCAACAGCCAAGAACTGACTCAAACGGCGATCTCTGCCGCCGCGGATGACGTTAGCACGGACGGAGCGCCCGTCGCCGAGGCTTGTCACAGCTGCTCGGTCGCGCCGTACTTCTCCGCAGCATCTCCCGTGTATGTCTCAGCCACCTCTGCTGACGTGCCCGAAGGACGTCGTATCCAAGTGTCGGCCATCTCACTCCGCATAGCAGGACCACCCCCCAAGAACTGATCCCGTCGTGTTTCGTTCGCCGTGCCAATTTTACCGGCGCGGCGCACCGATAAACGCTTTTCTGGGATCAGATCATGACAATCCGCGTAGTGGGAGCGCTATCCGCAGCAATAGTGCTGTGGGCTAGTATGGCCTTTGCACAGCACCACATGGCAACGATAGGTCCTAATGGCGGGCCGCTACGGGACATCGTTGGCGTGCATGCCGAGCTGACGGTTATTGGAAGCGCCGTCACCATTAATCTCCTCGATGAGCATAGCAAGCCAAGTTCTGCAAAAGGCTTCAGCGGCACCGTCCTGATTGTCGCGGGGGCGGCCAGTGAGACCGTGCAGCTCACTGTGTTCGGAGACAGCGCGCTGAAAGGGGAGGCAAAGACGCCAGTCTCACCGGACGCGCAAGTCACGCTCCTCTTGAAAAACGCGGTTGGCAGGTCCGGACAAGCGAAGTTCTAGTTTAAGGCCGGTGTTTGGCTACTTGTTCACACAGTGGCGCTTCCTTTCTCCAACAGATGATTCTTACGGACTTAGCTGGAATTGTAGAAAAAGTGAGTTCGGCAAAATGCTCGATAACGCCTCGCAAGAACTAATGATGAGCGCCGATCAACGTCGTTGGCATCGCGAGCGGCGATCGGCTTGGTTGCGCCTCGTCGCGCTCGCGGTCCTCATCGTAAATCTCGGGCTGGCCAGCCGTCCGGACAGTGTGATTGTTCACGTCAACGTCATCGCCGCATACGGTGTTGCTACAATCGTCGCACTCTTGCTTGCCGAATTGCGGTGGGGAGCGAGATGGTTCGCGTGGATCTACATTGTATTCGACGCTCTGCTCGTCGTTGTGCTGTTCCATGAGCATCTTTTTGCGCCGAGCAAGGAAGTCGATCACACGCTGACGGCACCGTCGCTCGCGATTGGGTTCCTGTTATTGATGCATGTGGCACTGCGCTTGCGCCCCATGATGGTTGCTCTGTTCTCAAGTCTCGTGATCCTCGGTTGGCTTACGCTGTTGACGGTTGCAGTAGAAGCGCATCTTGGGAAGGGAGAGGCTCTTGCACTGGACTGGTCATCCTTTCTGACCGAGGCAGCGCTCGCGGCGGCCTTTGGCTTCGCGGCGCTCGTGTGCGGCCTTCTCACGTATGACCACAATGTGCTGCTTAAAGCCGCTGTACTCGCTGAGCGGCGGCGAGCAAGTCTCAGCCGCTTCTTTTCACCGACCGTCCTGACGGAGCTGCAGGCAACGGGTGCTTCCCTGGCTCTTGCGCAGCGCGACGTCGCGGTCCTGTTTGTCGACTTACGATCGTTCACGCGATTGAGCGAGTCGATTCCGCCAGCGAGCTTGGCGAACCTCCTGGTCGAGTTTCGGGAACTCGTTACCCGGGAGGTGTTCGCCCACGGTGGAATGATCGACAAGTTTATCGGTGATGGGGTGATGGCTGCTTTCGGCCAGCCAAAATCGACACCCGATGACGCGGCTCGTGCATTGGAATGCGCACTCCATCTAACTACGGCGCTTCGCGGATGGCGCGATGCTCGCGAGAGGCGCGGCGAAATCGGGCCGCAGGCAGGCGTGGGTATTCACTTCGGCACGGCAATCGGAGGGGTGCTTCGTAGTGGCTCGCACGACGAATTCACTCTCGTGGGCGACGTGGTGAACGTTGCCCAGAGGCTAGAGCAACTTTGTAAGCCTTTGGGAGCGTCTATCGTTGCGTCATGGGAGGTCATCACCGCAGCCGGAGGGGCGATGGGCGCCGCATGGAGCTACGAAAATGACGTGGAGCTTCAGGGACGGGTGGGGCGAATGCGGATCGGTTATCTGCTGCGTGACACGGGGGCGATTGAACCGCGATCCTGTCGAGAAGGGAGTCTAAATGATGAATGAGCTGCTTCCGATCGCGGTAGGCCGACCGCCGGGCAGTGGCGCGTCGCTGCCCCTGCCTTACTTGCCGTTGACGATCAATCCGATCACTTCGACCGATTCCACTGGATCCGTCGAGTTCTAAGGAGGACCTCATGCCGAACCAGGCACGCGATACCGCCGCCGTAAAGGACGAGGCGAGCCCGCACCGTCATTCGCATTCGGAGGATGAAGGACGTGCGCAGGGCGGCCGGCATGACCACGGGGAGGACGACGGCCATTCACATGCAGATGGCGGCATTCTGGGCCGGCACACCGAGCTGATATTCTCTCTGGGGTGCGGGATACTGCTGGGTGTCGGCTTTGCCATTGAGAAGTTGAGCGATACCTCGCCCAGCTGGCTACCATTGAGCTTCTATTGCGGCGCTTACCTGGTAGGTGGTTTCTTTACGGTGCAGGAAGCACTCGCCAACATTCGGCGTGGAAAGTTCGAAATCGACACGCTCATGCTGGTGGCTGCGGTAGGTGCAGCAATTCTCGGTGCCTGGGCCGAGGGTGCGTTGCTCCTGTTCCTCTTCAGCCTCGGGCACGCGCTCGAGCATTTCGCCATGGGGCGAGCCACGCAGGCCATCGAGGCCCTCGCCAAGTTGGCGCCGCAGACCGCGACCGTGAAGGTCGACAACGAAATGCGAGAAGTGCCAGTCGAGCAGCTCTCCGTGGGCGATATCGTCATTGTCCGTCCCAATGAGCGTCTTCCGGCGGACGGTTTCGTGGTGGAGGGACGGTCCAGTGTCAATCAGGCACCCGTAACTGGTGAAAGCATTCCGGTCGACAAGCAGCCAGTGGAAGACAGGGACACTGCACGGGCAAGACCCGACAGTACCGGAGCATCGTCGAAGGTGTTCGCGGGAACAATCAATGGATCCGGTGCCCTCGAGGTGGAGGTCACCCGCACCTCGAAGGAGTCGGTCCTCGCCAAGGTCGTCAAGATGGTCAGCGAGGCCGAAGCGCGGAAGTCGCCCAGTCAGCGCTTCACCGACAAATTTCAGCGGATCTTCGTGCCAGCTGTGCTCTTTCTCGCCGTTGCGCTCCTTGGCGCAGGCTTCGTGGTGGATGAGCCTTTTGCGGCCAGTTTCTATCGCTCGATGGCCGTTCTTGTCGCGGCAAGCCCTTGCGCTCTTGCGATTGCGACGCCGAGCGCAGTGCTGTCGGGCGTGGCGCGCGCTGCCCGTGGTGGCGTGTTGATCAAGGGCGGTGCGCCGCTTGAAGCACTGGGCGCCATCCGCACCATCGCCTTCGACAAGACAGGTACCCTCACGGAGGGCAATCCCCGCATCGCCGACATCAGGCCGATGGAAGGCGTGACCACCGAGGAACTGCTTGCCACAGCCGTCGCCGTAGAGGCCGCAAGCGATCACCCGCTGGCACAGGCCATTGTGCACGACGGTCGGCAGCGACTGGGAAATCGAAAGATCGACCCCGTGACCGACCTGCAGAGCCTGACTGGCCGTGGTGTGCGCGCAAGCTACGATGGAGAAGCCGTCTGGATCGGCAAAGCCGAGATGTTCGGAACTGACGACGTGCCGGCGATCGGCCCGGCGGCCAAATCGGCAGTCGAAGCACTGCGAGCAGCCGGCCAGACGACCATGGTGGTCAGGAAGGGCGAGCGCGACCTCGGCGTGATTGGCCTCATGGATTCACCGAGATCCTCTGCGCGGCCGGTTCTGGCGCGCCTCAGGGAATTGGGGATCACCCGAATGGTCATGCTGTCGGGAGACCATCAGAAGGTCGCCTTAGCCATCGCCAAGGACGTCGGCTTGGACGATGCACGCGGCGATCTCATGCCGGACGACAAGGTCAGGACGATCGGGGAATTGAAAGCTGACGCAAAACAGATCGCAATGGTGGGAGATGGCGTGAACGACGCGCCCGCGATGGCGTCCTCTACAGTCGGAATCGCCATGGGTGCGGCGGGATCCGATGTAGCTCTGGAAACTGCCGATGTCGCCTTGATGGGAGATCGGTTGGAAACTCTTCCGTTCGTCATCGGCCTCAGCCGTGCCACTCGTCGGATCATCCTGCAGAATCTGGTCGTGAGCCTCGGAGTCGTCGCACTCCTGGTCCCGGCGACGATCCTTGGCCTGGGTATCGGTCCTGCGGTGGCGGTGCACGAAGGTTCGACACTTCTGGTCGTCTTCAACGCACTGAGGATCTTGGCCTACCGGGATAACGCAACATGAGAAACCAGCTCGTTGAGGTGGCCAGTTTCAAGAAGCCCGGGCGGGCATCCACGATAAAGGACCCCCTCGATGTTTATGTGGGGAGGCGGCTCCGTCGACGCCGGCTTGCTTTGGGAATTAGCCAGTCGAGCCTCGGTGAGTCAGTGGGCGTGAGCTTCCAACAAGTTCAGAAGTACGAAAGCGGAGCCAATCGGGCGGTTGTGCGGCGTCTGTACGATTTCGCCCGGACACTGAATGTGTCTCCCGGATATTTCTTTGAAGGTTATGGCGAAAGTATGCGGTGCGCCATGCCTTTTGCCGAGTCGCAAAAGCAAGAGGCGCCTGCTCTACCTCACTCGGCAGAGGAAACACTTGTGCTTGTGCGTGCTTATCGCAACGTCGAATCCGCACCTCTTCGTCAAGAGATCCTTCGGATGATCCTTGGTCTTGAGGGCATGTAGATGTGCGTGCCGCAATCACTTCACGCGCCAGCACTCTTGAGAGCAGTCGCGCAATACCGGATTGGCGAACTCGGTAGTCACGTCGTTTTCGGGTGGGGCTGCAGATGAGTCGGGAAGTTGATTCATTTCTTAGCGGTTCAATGGTGAACCGCATCACTGGGAGGCAGGCATGAAGGTTATGTTGGTTGTGATGGCTTTGTTGGTACTGGCAGGGTGCTCCGGGACTCTGCCTGTGTCCGGCGAGACCGTCGATGGTGAGAAATTCTCCGGCACCTTCAGCCGACGTACCGATGGCATCGGAGGCACGGTGACCTTGGTCAGCGACAAGGGACCAAGCTGTGATGGTCGCTGGCATCTGGATGACGTCGACCGTATGGGGTCAGTTGTCCTCAAGTGCAGTGATGGTCGGACCGGCACCGCGGAACTCGATGCGGGGCAGCTAAATGGGACCATGAGAGGAATGCTGGGAGGCAAGCGCTTCGAAGGCACTTTTGAAGATCCCACGCAGCCGGCCGCGCGCTAGGAAGCTAGCCGCAAGAGTCTGGCTGCGCTGCGCAATGAAAAAGAAGGGGAATCAAAATGTATCTGACAAGCACCAACTCGCCACTTGAGGTGGAGTTTCGTCCCAACCTTCTCTTGTTTCCAAGGCCTGTAAGAGGGTTGGTGCCGATCGTATCGAATGAGGAATACGAGCGCGAACGACGAGGTGAATGGGGAGCCAGCACGCTGGCCTCTCGCGGTAGTCCGCGGACAAATGTGTTCGAGAGATAGTCACAAAGCCACTGAATGGCCAAGGACGATTGCATGGCACGAGTGGTGTGCGTCGATGAGGTGCTCGAAAATCCTCACTGCCTGAGAGTTTGAAATCGAGATGATTCTACCTGATCTTACTGCCGATCATGCCTTGTTCCTCGATCTGGACGGCACGTTGCTCGAAATCGCAGCGACACCGGATCTCGTCGTCGTTCCGCCGACACTACCGTTAGTGCTGGATCGAGTTCGCTCTCTTCTTGATGGAGCGCTGGCAATAGTGAGTGGTCGATCGCTTGCAACCATCGATCAACTGTTGAAACCCTTCGTTTTGGCGGCCGCCGGTGAACATGGCGCCGGTATACGCTTCAACAACAGTACCGTAGAGGAGACGCCGGAAGGCTTGGGCATTCCGCGGCCATGGAGCGAAGCGCTCGATGCCGCTGCCAGTCAATGGCGAGGAATGTTCATCGAGCCTAAGCCGCATGGCGTGGCTGTGCACTATCGCCTGGTGCCGGAGCGCCGAGACGATATTTGGAAGCTCGTTCGGTCCCTCGTGACGGATGATCATCCCTGGTTTCGGCTCATTCCAGCACGGAAGGCAATCGAAATCGGTCCGCGCTCCGTTTCGAAAGGATATGCCGTGGATCGGCTGATGAACGACGCCGCATTTAGAGGGCGACGTCCTATTTTTGTTGGCGACGATTTTACCGACGAGGCGGGCATGAGTGCTGCCACCCGTCTTGGGGGTATGGGCTTGCGGGTCCAGGAAGCTTTCAAAGGTGATCCGGCATTGGTGCGCGCTTGGCTCAGACGAAACATCGAACGGAGCGACAAGTCAGGGGCGTCATTGCCTGCTGAAGGACATGCAGGGTGATCGGCACAGCACGAGTTGCCTGTTCGATGGTCCGAGAGAAAGTCGGGCTTGCGACGGCCAAGTGCTTGGAGCCATGGACGTCGGCGTCCGGTATCCAGTCGTATTCTGGCGGCGATGTTGTGACTGCCGTTCGGTCATATCTGATGATAGCGGGCGGGGAGTAGTTACATGGCAAGAACAGCCGTTCCGTCGGAACGTTTTCTTCGCTTTGTTAAGGGGCGCCAACGGCTTTTGCTGTCTATTGCAGCGGGTGCAATAGCGTTCATGGCGTTACCAGCGGAGATGCGCCTAAACACCCAGCTGCTCATCTCGTGGGACGTCTTGGCAATCCTGTACGTCGGGACGACCTTCAGAATGATCTGGGTCTCTAATGTCGATATCTGCCGCCGCCACGCGAAATTCAATGACGAAGGAGGCGGTATTATTCTGATGATTGTCGTGATCAGTGCATCCGCCAGTTTTGCAGCTGGGCACCTCGAAGAATGGGCCTGTCAGCGACCTGCTGTCCATGGCACCGGACGTTTTGTGGGTTCGGCGTGGCTTGGTGAGCGCCATCAGCGGCTTTTTGCCTCCTGACGCTCAGGTTGGTGCGTAGCGGACGGACTCATCCCGTCATGCGGCGGCAGCTCGTTCCAGGATCACCAGGCGGCGGATGTTGTAGGCGAGATTCTGAAGCCCGATCTTGACCTTCGCACGCACGATGCCGATCGTGCGGACGAGTCGTCCACCTGGCGCGTTCTCCTGGGCGCCGAACACGTGCTCGATGCGCGCCCGCACCTTGCTCTTCCTGGTGTTTGCCTTTGTCTCCGCATCGCTCAGCGGATGATTGCGGTGTCCGCGCTTGTGGATACGGCTCCTGAAGCCCCGCGCCTTGAGCTTCCGCTCCGTCTCGGCCGAGCGATAGGCACTGTCGGCGTACACCTCGCTCGACGTGTTGCCCTTGTTCAGAAGATCGTCAATCGCCTGGCTATCGTGGACACTCGCGTCGGTAACCCCGTATTCGCGGATCAGCTTGTACCGGGCATCGGCGTTCACATGGTTCTTGTAGCCGAAGAAGCTACGCCCATGCTTCTTGGTCCAACGCGCGTCCTTGTCCTTCTGCCGATTCTTTGCAGGCCTTTTCTTCCAGTCCCTGGGCGTCGTGCCGGCCTTGACCTGATCGTTCTCGTCCCGGCTGTTGCTCTGCCGGGGCACAGGAACGATCGTGGCATCGACCATCTGGCCACCGCGCGCGATGTAGCCCTTGGCTTCGAGATGCTGGCCAAAACGCTCGAACAGCTTGTCGATCAGACCAGCCTTGGCGAGCTTCTCGCGGAACAGCCACAGCGTCGTGCCATCCGGAATGCTGGCCTCGATGCCAAGCCCGAGAAAGCGCGTGAACGACAGACGGTCGCGCACCTGGTACTCGATCTGCTCATCCGACAAATTATACAGCGACTGCAAGATCAACATTCGGAACAGAACGAGCGCGTCGATTGGCTTGCGGCCAGCGCTGCTCTTTCTGGCCTCGTCGGCGGTCAACACCACAGCCTCGATGTCGCCTCGGAACGTCTCCCATGGCACCAGTGCAGAGATACCAACCAAAGGATCGCCCTTCGCAGACAGCGCAGAAAGCCGTTTGTCCGCATCGAAGAAGCCGAACTGCGCCATCATCGCCCTCGCCGAACCATCTCGTCAGCTACGAGACTCACACACGTCAGTCAGTGGCGCTATTATTCGAGGTGCCCAGCTATTTTCCTGGAGCTCGCTACCGTCAAGTCACAAGGAAAAGGCATGGTTGAATGCTTGGCGGTGGCAGGCGTGACAGTAACGCTGTCGTGGATCTTCACCCACCTCACCTTCGCATTGCATTACGCAAGCGTCTACTACAAGCCGGATGATGACGGTCCGGGCGGTCTTCGCTTTCCGGGAGGTCGCATGCCGGACTATAGTGACTTTCTCTATTATTCATTCGTAATTGGTTGCGCAACGCAGACTGCAGACGTGGTAACATCTTCGCGTAGCATGCGTGTCATTAGCCTTTCCCAAGGTGTTGTCGCATTCATCTTTAACTCTGCGATCGTTGCGTTAATGATCAATGTTGGATCCGGCCTCGCATGAGTAGGGCTCGTCGACGCGAGCGCGTCGGGGTGTCGCTGCATTGTAGCGTGCCACCGACACGGCAAGTGCCAGTTAGCTGCGCTTTGCGAATCTCCGGGCCCTGAAGATCCATGTACTGCTGACCGTACATTCCGATCGGCATGGTGGTGCTGCCTCGGAGCCGGTTCGCGCCGGTCTGGCGGTCGTTGAATAAGTCGGGTCCGGCGTCGATGTGCCGGGCCGACCACAGCGGCAGCTCACCAGAGTCTCAAAAGATGTAGACGGCTAGATCGCCATATGCTCGAGCGTCTCATATCATCTTGCTCAAGCGTGTGCGCGTCGACAGCGCTGCTACTCTTACGTTCAGTCCCTTTTCGCCCAAACACAAAAGTGTAGCATCGACTTTTCGGCTACCCCTTTGTTCCCATTAAATTCTCGTGCCGATTCTGCATAGTTGAGCTCATTCGGGTTTAATACCGGTCACATTGTCAAAGCGGTTCAACTGCGGTCTGCCGCATACGGACGTCATTCTCAGAGGGCTGGTTCCAAAAAATTGAGCGGCTAAGGATCATTGTACCCCCTTGTAGTCCCTGCCGAAGCTGCATGGCTGAGGTGGTTCTTCTTTTCGTCACGCCGCCGCTTTCTCGCGGTCATCCTGCAATCGGTCGAGGGCATTGGGGATCGCGAGTGATAGATTGACTTGGACGTCAGTCACCGCATCTTTCCGACCGTCGAGATATTTACGCTCAAGCTGTCGCACCTTCTCGGCAGACCGCGGGTCGATCTGGAAGTCAAGGCTATCGAC
Source organism: Reyranella sp. (assembly GCF_965249915.1). Lineage (GTDB taxonomy): Bacteria > Pseudomonadota > Alphaproteobacteria > Reyranellales > Reyranellaceae > Reyranella. The sequence goes on along the minus strand of NZ_OZ252257.1, from coordinate 3,509,164 downwards.
TTCCTCATAAATGAGACCTCTGCGAAACGAGGTTTTTGAATGGAAGGATCATCTCTCGGCGATGTCGGCCATGAGGAGTTTGGCCGGCGATCGGTGTTGGGGGAGATGAGGAGGGCGGCGTCAGGCTGTAATGACGGCGGCACGACGTAGATTGAGGGCCAGGCAGAGCAGCTCCAGCTGCAGAGCATTGCGATCGAGCCGGAAGTAGCGGACGCGGCAATAACCGTAGCAGCGTTTGAGGGTGGCGAAGACGTGCTCGATGCCGGCCCGGATCGGAGCGATCAGTCGATTGCGCTGCCGCTGCCAGTGGGGCAGGCCGGCCTGGTGCTTATGGCTGCGATGCATGATGCGGTCCTTGATGCCGAGGACCTTGAGCCGGCGGCGGCGCTCTTTGTGCTCGTAGGCGCGGTCAGCGTAGACCGCCTTCTCGTCGCCCAGGATCAGCTCGTCGGCGACCTGGCTCTCGTAGACCTTGGCCGGCGTCAGCCGCGCGCGGCGGATCAGGCGCGAACCTTGATCCATGGCGACATGGGCCTTGTAGCCGAGGTGCGACCAGCCCCGCTGGCGCGTCCAGTTGGCATCGGGGTCGAGGTCGCTGCGGCCGGCCTCGCCACTGGCGGTCGCTGCCGGCGGCTTGGCCTGTGCGGCCATGAGCGTGGCGTCGATCATCGTGCCCTGCTTGAACATCAGGCCGCGACCTTCGAGCTGGCGGTTCAACTCCTCCAGCAGCCGGTCGCCCAGGCCCGCGCCGATCAGGGCCTGCCGGAAGCGGCACAGGGTCGTCTCGTCCGGCGCCGTCTCATCCAGCGCAAAGCCGCAGAAACGGCGGAACGACAGGCGGTCGCCCAGCGCCCTCCTCCAGCCCCGGATCCGAAAGGCCGTACCACTGCTGCAGCAACAACGCCTTGAACATCGCCAGCGCCCGGTACGGTGGCCGCCCGCTCTCCCCGGGCCGCACGCGCGACAGCAACTGCTCGAACCGCGCCCAATCCACCAGGCTTGCGATCTTCTCCAATCGCGCGTTGCTGCCCAGGCCCTTGGCCATGAACGCCTCGGCTAGCCCCAGCTGACCGTCCTGACCTCGCTTCATCACAGCCTCCGTCAGAGGCTTCCTGTGAATCACCAATCCCCCAAAACACCAAGACCTTTTGCAGAGGTCTCATAAATGGGGACGATGCGTGCGGAGGTCCCTCGCCCGATGATCCTGTAGTCAGGGTTTGCTGGCAGACCGTCTCGAGAGACGGAGGAGTGCATCTTGATTTTCACTCCAAGGGTACGCCGTGCGACATTGCCTTGACCCTATAGTTACCACAGGGCTCATAGGGTGATGGCATCGGCTCTGTCGAGGTTAGAAATATGACCGCTGGCACGGTTTTGAAACTGCGAATCCAGGGTATGGATTGCGCGGCCTGCGCGACCAAGATCGAGAACGCGTTGCAGCGTCTGCCCGGCGTCAGCGACATCGCGGTGAGCTATAGCCAGGAATCCCTGTCGCTGCTGGTCGACGAGGACCGCACATCGCGCGTTTCCATCGAAGGCAGAATCCGTGCCCTCGGCTTCACGCCGGTTAGTGGCGACGCCGCGGCGAATACGATAGCTGGTGAGCGCAAGCCCGCGCAGGCGTGGTGGCGCACGCCGCGCGGACGCTTGGTGATCGGCACCGGTGCATTGCTGGTCCTGGCCTATGCGGTCTCCCATATCGAGCCGTCGTGGTCGGCGTGGCCCTACATCGCCGCGACCGTGATCGGGCTGATCCCGATCGTCCGCCGGGCGGTCGCCGGTGCGACTATGGGTACGCCGTTCAGCATCGAGACGCTGATGAGCATCGCCGCGACCGGCGCCCTGATCATCGGCGAGGCGCCCGAGGCCGCAATCGTCGTTTTCCTGTTCACGACCGGAGAGCTGCTAGAAGGCGTGGCGGCGGGTCGCGCGCGGGCGGGCATCGAGGCGCTGATGGACCTGGTGCCGCGCACCGCACAGCGCATCCGCGGCTCGCAGGTCGAGACCGTGCCAGTGGACGAGCTTGCGCCCGGCGACGTCGTCATGGTGCGGGCGGGCGACCGAGTGCCGTCCGACGGTGAGGTGAAAGACGGCACTTCCGAGGTCAATGAAGCGCCGGTTACGGGCGAGTCGGTGCCTGTCGTCAAGAAGCCGGGCGCGGCCGTCTATGCCGGCAGCATTAACATCGACGGCGAGCTGCAGATCACGATCAACCGCGCCGCCGCCGACAACACAATCGCGCGCATTATCCACGCCGTCGAGGAGGCGCAAGCCACCAAGGCGCCGGTGGCGCGCTTCATCGACAGCTTCAGCCGCTGGTACACGCCGGCCGCTATGGTAGTGGCGCTGCTGGTCGTCGTCGGGCCGCCGCTGCTGACCGGCACTGACTGGTTCACCTGGATCTATCGCGGGCTCGCCGTGCTGCTGGTCGCCTGCCCCTGCGCCCTGGTCATCTCGACCCCGGCGGCCGTAGCATCGGGCCTGGCGAGCGGTGCGCGGCACGGGCTTTTGATCAAGGGCGGCGCCGCTCTCGAGATGCTGGGCAAGGTCAAAACCGTGGCCTTCGACAAGACCGGCACGCTGACGAAGGGCAAGCCACAGGTCACGGACATCGTGGCCCTCGCCGGTTCGGCCGATGACATGGTGGCCAAGGCCGCGGCGGTCGAGCGCGGCTCCAGTCATCCGCTGGGTGTCGCGATCCTGGCTGAAGCGGCCAAGCGAGGCGTGGTGATCCCGCGCGCCTTCGGCGGCAGCACCGCAATACCGGGTAAGGCCGTCATCGCGCGCCTACGGGCGGGCTTCGTCTCCGTTGGCTCGCCGCGCTACGCGGGGGAACACGCCGCGTTCGCTGACGAAACGAAAAGACGCATCGCCATGTTGGAGGGCGAAGGCAAGACCGTTGTCGCCGTGTTGGAGTCCAGGCGCGTGCTCGGCCTGATCGCGCTGCGCGACGAGCCGCGCGACGACGCCCGGGAAGGACTCGAACGGTTGCAGGCGCTAGGTGTGCGGACCGTCATGCTGACCGGTGACAATGAGCTCACAGCCGGAGCGATCGCGGGCTCGCTCGGCCTCGAGGCGCGCGCCGGGCTGCTGCCTGAAGACAAGCTCAAGGCGATCGCTCACTACAAGGCGATGGCGCCCATCGCCATGGTCGGCGACGGCATCAACGATGCGCCGGCGCTGGCGGCGTCCTCGGTCGGCATCGCCATGGGCGGCGGCACCGACGTGGCGCTGGAGACGGCCGACGCGGCGCTCCTGAAGGAACGCGTCACCGGTGTCGCCGAGCTGATCGAATTGTCGCGAGCAACGCTTGCCAACATCTGGCAGAACGTCACGCTGGCCCTGTCGCTCAAGGGTGTGTTCCTGGTGACCACGCTGTTCGGCGCCACCCCGCTGTGGATGGCGATCCTCGCCGACACCGGCGCTACAGTGCTGGTGACGGCGAATGCTCTGCGCCTGCTACGTTTCCGAGGGGCATGAAGGCGCCAAGTAGCCAGCCTGGCTCGCAAATCAGAGCCTAGACCCATTGGCCATAGCCATACGCGAGGGCAGTCCAGATTGGGTTCGCGTACCGCCACAGCGATGTCAGCACCATTCAGGCTGCCACGGCATGGCGGGACGGTGGCAGCTACAGTCCGTCCTTCGGCACGATCAATGTCGGCCCAGGCTTTGCGCTTACGCTACGGCTCAAGTTAGCAGGCTAAGCTGGTTGCGCTCCCGCAACAGTCTCAAATTGCGAAGCTGGAGCAGACCGACTCCCTCCTGGCTCAGGTCATTTGTTACGGCGCCACGCCTCCTAGGACGCGAGTGTAGGTCTTGCCGTCTAGGACACGCTGGACCTGATCAGTCTTCGTGCGCCGATATGAGTGACGTCGAACATAGCTCTACCCCCCGGCGATCTAATCTAGGGGAGGCCACTCCACCGGCGCTACGCGTGCCCGCCGCAGTCGAGTACCGCTACTGTCCGAATGGCTGCTAAGCGCTGGGTACATTGGTGGGTACATCAAAAATCGCACTTGCAAAAAAACACGTTACTTCAACTATTTAGAAGGAATGCCGATTCCGTCTCGGGGCACCATTTTCCATCCGGCCTTGTTCTTTGTCGTCCGCGATCGTTCGCCGATTCGCGACCTGCTGCGGAGTAGTCAAGGTCGTGCTGCCGCTGGCACTTGGTCGAGTGACCGAGACATAGATCATCCTGTAGCTACGCCACGACTTCATCGCGTGTCAGTCACGATCACATTGCGGAGTACGCCCTACGCTACAATACGCCTCCGAATGCTTCCGTAGTGCTTCCGCGGAAAATCCGAGTGCCGAGAGAACAAATTGCGTTCTCTTCAAATGCTTAAGAACATGCGATAAAATGGCGGACCCGGCGAGATTCGAACTCACGACCTCTGCCTTCGGAGGGCAGCGCTCTATCCAGCTGAGCTACGGGTCCAGCGGGGCGGAACATACCGGAGGGGCCTCTGCAGCGCAACGCACGCGCGGAGAGGCGGGAAGCAGGCAGGGGATCGCCCGCCGGGGCCGAGGTTGAACGATGCAGGCCGACTGTTAAGGTCGTCGCCACAAAGAGAACAAGCGCTATACCCGCGTATTTGCTGAGGTTTTTCGGGAGGATCCAGCCGTGTCCGATCACGCTCTTCGTCACGCCGTCAACATCAAGGCGGATGCCGCCAAGGTCCATGCGGCCCTCACGACCCTGGAGGGGCTCAAGGGCTGGACCATGGCCGAGGTCTCGGGCGGCAGCGGCGTGGGGAGCCAGTGGACTCTGAAATATGCTGACGGGCCGACGTTCGTCTGGGAAGTGGCGTCGGAAGGGGCCGATACGGTCGTCTGGAGATGCGTCGAAGGGCCTGGCGACGCGGCCGGCACCAGCGTCTCGTTCAACCTCGGCCAGACGCCGCACGGGCGGGTTCACCTCACCTTCGCCCATTCCGGCTGGCCGCATCAGAAGGGCAACTTCGAGAAGTGCAACGCCCTCTGGGGCATGATGCTGCATCACCTCAGGGCCTTTGCCGAGCATGGCAGGACCGCCCCGGCCTATTCCTGATCTCCCCCTCTCATTCGGGTAAGACAATGCAGCAGTCTCTCTCCGACTTCGTCGAGGCGATGGACAAGGCCGGCTTCCTCGTGCGCGTCAAGGACGAGGTCCGTGTCGACCAGGTGCCGAAGATCATGGAGGCCCATCCGACCAAGGCCGTCCTGATCGAGAAGATCAAGGACACCGAGTTCTCGGTGCTGGCCAACGCCTATTCGAACCAGGAGATGTTCGCCTGGGCCATGGGCTGCGACAAGACCAAGACCGGCCTCGAAATGGTGGCGCGCTCCAAGGGCCGGGTGAAGTGGGAGACGGTGACGACGGCGCCCTGCAAGGAAGTGATCCTGAAGGGCGACGATGTCGACCTGACCCGCCTGCCGCTGTTCCTGCACCACGATCGCGACGGCCACGCCTACACCAACGACAATCTGTTCATCAGCAAGCATCCCGATACGGGCGTCTACGACTGGGGCATCTACCGCTCGATGTTCCGCACCAAGAACGAGAAGTCGGTCGACATGACCTGCACCTCGCACCGCCAGCGCATCCACGCGATGGCCGCGGCCGCGAAGGGGCAGAACCTCGAGGTCGCGATCGTGCTGGGCGGTCCCACCATCGACAAGATCGCGGCGCTGGTCGGCGTCACCGCCGACACCGACGATTTCGAGGTCCTGGGCGCCTTCTATGGCGAGCCGGCCAAGATGATCAAATGTGAGACCATCGACGTGATGGTGCCGGCCAATGCCGAGATCGTGCTCGAATGCGAGCTGATGGCGCTGGAGGGGCTGGTCTACGACGAAGGCCCGTACGGCGAGTTCACCGGCATGTACGGCGGCGGCATCAAGCACAATTATCGCCTCAGGGTGAAGGCGATGACCTACCGCAAGGGCGGCATCTTCCAGCATTGCACCATCGGCGGCCTGCATCCCTGGTACACCGACAACATGCTGCAGCTGCCGGCGATCGAGGCCGACCTGTTCAACGGGCTGAAGCAGGGCGGTATCGACGTGCGCGAGGTCCGCTGTCCGCTGGGCGGCCTGTCCAACATCGCCTACGCCAAGATCCATCCGCTGGGCGCCGGCGATTCCAAGCAGGCGCTGGGCATCATGCTGACATGCTCCAAGCAGGGGCTTCCGAAGATCGCCATGGTCTTCGACACCGATGTCGACATCTGGGACGACCAGGCCGTGCTGGCCGCGATGGCCTACCGCTACATGCCGGACAAGGACACGGTACGGCTCGACGGGCTCAACACCATGACCGTCGATCCCAAGAGCACGACGCTCGGCATCTCCTCCAAGATCGGCATGGACTGCACGGTGCCCCTGGGTCCCGAATGGAACTCCAACGAGTTCGTGCGCAGCACCGTCACCGATCTCGGCGATCCGCCCGCCGGACTGAAGATGATGACGGAAGAAGAGCTGACGAAGGACATGGAGGCGTTCATCCGCGCCGAGCCGCGCGCCTGGCACGACATCCTGAAGCAGTATCACGGCCAGCCCTATCCGGTGCTCTACCGCGCCTTCGGCAACCTGCGGCACAAGCTCGGCCGCACCAACGATCCGCCGTGGTACCGCTACACGCTCTCCGACACACCGTTCTCGTGGGAGGCGAAGCCTGCGCCGCTGAACCACTCGGACCCGCGCCACATCAAGACCGGCGGCTGAGGACATTCGAATGGCAGGGAACGAACCCGTGCGGCGCATGGTGGTCGGCATCACCGGCGCGTCGGGCACGGTCTATGGCATCCGCGTGCTCGAGGCGCTGCGGGCGCTGAAGATCGAGAGCCATCTCGTGATCTCCAAGGCCGGCGACCAGACGCGCTCGCTCGAGACCGACGTCTCGGCCTCGGAGCTGCGGGCGCTGGCCGATCACGTCCATGCGCCCGGTGATATCGCGGCTTCCATTTCGAGCGGCTCGTTCCAGACCATGGGCATGATCGTGGCGCCCTGCTCTGTGCGGACCCTGAGCGAGATCGCGACCGGGGTGACGTCGGGTCTGGTTTCTCGCGCCGCCGACGTCTGCCTGAAGGAGCGGCGGCGGGTCGTGCTGATGTTCCGCGAGACGCCGCTGCATGCCGGCCACATCAAGAGCATGCTGGCCGTCACCGAAATGGGCGCCATCGTCGCGGTGCCGTCGCCGGCCTTCTACACGCGCCCCAAGACGGTCGACGATATCGTGACGCATTCGGTCGCGCGCGTGCTCGACCTGTTCGGGCTCGATACCAAGACCTTCCCGCGATGGACCGGCCCTTCCGGCGTGGAGAAGCCGGCCGTTGCCAGGCGCCGGAGCCGCACATGATGAAGAGACGCCTCGTGATCGCCGTCCTGATGATGGCGCCGGCTGCTTCTGCCGTGCGCGCCCAGCAACCGTCGGGCGACGTCCGCGTGGTCGAGTCGACACCGGCGGCCCATGCCCGGATCGGCGCAAGGAGCAGCGCCTTCTTCGTGCGCTTCGACCGGCCCGTCGACCACATCAAATCGACCCTGGTCATCAGGCAGGGCGACAAGGTCGTCGAGCGCCTGCACCCGCGTCTGGAATCGGCCCCTGAAGTGCTGTTCGCCGCCGCGCCGACCCTGCCGCCGGGCAGCTACATGCTGCACTGGGCGGTGATCACGGTGCAGGGAACGAAGGCGATCGAGGGCGACATTCCCTTCCAGGTCTCCGACCAGTAGGCACGGCGTGCCGCCTGTCCCTTCAAGTCACCTTGAGGATCCTGCGGCCCACGAAGATCGTGAGGAAGGCCACCGCCACGCCGAGCGCGGCTTCGGCCACGCGGTCGACCAGGATGGGCGGCCAGGGGGCGCCGCGGCTCAGATTGCTCATGCCGATGGCCAGCGGGCAGAAGAAGAGCAGGGCGACACCGTAGTTGCGCGAGACCGCGATCTCGGCGACGGCCTGGCAGATCACGATGATCGCGATCAGCGCGAGAGGGCCGGGTTCGAAGGAGAACAGCAAGGCAGCGATCGCCACGCCGCCCAGCGTGCCCAGCATCAGATGGATGGCACGCCGCCAGACATCTTTCGCGGCCAGCGCCGGCATCAGGGCGGCGACGGTGACGGCTGCCCAGAACGGATGGCCGATGCGCAGGGCGAGGGCCAGCGACCAGGCCGCCAACACGCCGAGCGTCGCGGCGGCCAGTACGACCAGGTGCTGGCGGCGGTCGAGGTCGGCATAGCCCGAAGCGATGCGTCGTCGCCATCCGTCTGGTTTCTCCGCAGCGGGCGGTGCGCCGATCGTGTTGATCGCCGCCAGCAGCACCGAGAAGGCCGCGCCGGCCGCACCGACGGCGAGAGCGAGCGGCACGTTCTCCCATTTCGTGGGAATGGCCGCGATGATCAGCAGCACCAGCACGAAGAACATCTCTCCGCGAGGTATCCAGCGCATCGCAGAGCCCAGCGTGACGCCGGCGATCACCGTGAGGGCCAGCAGGACGCCCAGCACCGCGATTGGCGCCTGAGAGGCGGACCAGGCCATGCCCGCCGCGATGGTGAGGACCAGCCCGGTTCCCGCGACGATCTGGCTCTCGACCCGCTGCTTCGCGGGTTCGCTGTGGCCGTAGAGCATCGCCAGCCCGCCAAACGCCGCATAGACCGCGAGATCGAGCCGGTCGATCGCGTCCAGCGCCAGCAGGGGCAGGCCCACCGCCGCGGCCACCCGAATGGCCGATTCGACGTCGTGGCGATGAATGTCGGCAAACAGCTTTCGCATCACGCTTTGTACTCGCGAACCGCAAGGAAGGATTGACCATGCCTTATCAAGATCTGCGGGCCTTCCTGAAGGACCTGAAGAATGCGGGGGAGCTCGTCGAGATCGCACGTCCCGTGTCTCCCAAGTATGACATCGCCAGGGCGCTCGCCAAGGCGAGTGCGATGCAGGGGCCGGCGCTGCTGTTCACGCAGACGGGCACCGACTTCCCGCTGGTGGCCGGCATCTACGGCAACCGCAGGCTGGCGCTGAAGGCTTTCGAGGCGTCGGAGGAGACGATCCACGGCAAGGTCCTTCAGGGCATCAACAACCCGATCGCGCCCGTCGACTTCAAGGGCACGCCGCCCTGCCAGGAGGTCGTGCTGACGGGCGATGCGATCGACGTCACGAAGCTGCCGGTGCCGATCTACAGCCCGAAGGACGGCGGGCCCTACATCACCGCCGGCATCGTCGTGTCCGAGAATCTCGAGACCGGCGTGCCCGACATCGGAAACTACCGGATGCAGGTCCACGGGCCGAGGGAACTCGGTGTCTTCTCCGCGCCCAACCATCGCTTCGGCAAGAACATCGCCCACGCGACCCAGATGGCAAAGCAGCTCCGCGGCGCCCTCGTGATCGGCGTCGATCCGCTCACGATGTATTCCTGCCAGGTCCAGTCGAGCGATTCGACCAACGACTGGTTCGTGGCGGGCGGCCTGCGCGGTTCGCCCGTCGAGCTGGCCAAGGCGGTCACCAACGACATGAAGGTGCCGGCCTGGGCCGAGATCGTGATCGAATTCACCGTCGATACCAACGACCAGAAGGTCGAAGGCCCGCTCGGCGAGTATACCGGTTACTACACGCCGGCCTCTCCGAAGCCCGTCGCCCAGATCACAGCGATCACCCATCGCAAGGGCGCGATCTTCCAGGGGCTGCTGACCGGCAAGCCGATCACCGAGAACCATGTGCTGAAGCAGATCCCGTTCGAGACCTCGATCCTGCGCCAGCTCCAGGCCCAGTTCCCGACGATCAGCGACGTCTCCATCAACAGTTCAGGGGGCGTCCAGACCTATGTCGTGATCGCGATGAAGCCGCGCTACGAAGGGGAGGCGCGGCAGGCGATCCTCGCCACGATGGCCGGCAACCTCCATCCGAAATGGGTGATCGTCGTCGATCCCGACATCGACATCCGCAATTCCGCGGAGGTCGAGTGGGCGCAGTCGTTCCGCGTGAAGCCGAGCCAGGACGTCTTCGTCGTCGACCGCACCGCCGCCGCGCCGCTCGATCCCTATACCAACGGCGGCTACTCCTCCTCGGTCGGCATCGATGCCACCCGGCCGTTCGGCGAGGACTTCCCGGAGGTCTCGGAAGTGCCGGGCTGGAAGGACTTTCCGGTGCCGGAACTCGACGCCGTGACGCGCAAATAGCGCCGCTGACAGCCTGTCGGGCTTGGCGCGGCGTCCGGTTTGGGCGACAGTCCGCGCATAAACCGGGAGGAATAAACGACATGATCGACCACAACCGCCGCGGCTTCGTCCGCGCTTCGGGCGCCGCCGCCGTACTCGCCAGCTTGGGACTCGCCGGCCGCGCCGGCGCGCAGGGCACCCCGCCGCTCGAGACCGTGCGCATCGTCACCGGCTTCCCGCCGGGCGGCACCTCCGACACGCTGTGCCGCCGCGTCGCCGAAGGGCTGAAGGGCACCGCCTACACCAAGGTGGCCCTCGTGGAGAACAAGGCCGGCGCCGGCGGCCAGATCGCCATCCAGTCGATGAAGGGCGCGCCGACCGACGGCAGCGTCATCCTGCAGACGCCGGCTTCGATGCTGATGATCTATCCGCACATCTACAAGAAGCTCGCCTACGATGCCTTCACCGACGTGACCCCGGTGACGCTCGCCTGCACCTTCGATTTCGGCTTCTGCGTCGGGCCGGCCGTGCCCGACAGCGTGAAGAACATCCCGGAGTTCCTGGCCTGGTGTAAAGCCAATCCGGACAAGGCCAATTACGGCTCGCCGGCCGCCGGGTCGGTGCCGCACTTCATCGGCGTGCTGCTGGGCCAGGCGGGTGGCGTCGAGCTGAAGCACGTCGCATATCGCGGCACCCAGCCCGCCGTGCAGGACATGGTCGGCGGCCAGATCCAGGCCGTGTCCGGCCCGGTCGGCGAATTCACGCAACAGGTCGCCGCCGGCAAGGCGCGCTTCCTCGGCACCTCGGGTGCCACCCGCAGCCGCTTCGCGCCGGACGTTCCGACCTTTGCGGAGCAGGGCTACAAGGACCTGGTCTTCTCCGAATGGTTCGGCTTCTTCGCCCCGGGCGGCACCCCGGCGCCGGTCGTGATGCGCGCCAACGAAGCCCTGCGCGCCGCGCTCGCCCAAAAGGACGTGATCGACGGCCTCGCCGTCATGGGCCTCGAGGTGAAGTCCTCGACCCCGCAGGAACTCGCCGCCCTCCTGAAGGAGAGCTACGACCGCTGGGGCCCGATCGTGAAGAAGATCGGGTTTACGGCGGATTCCTGACGCGGCCAGTCAGCGGAGCGCGCGCTCCAGTGGCGCGCTCCTTTGAGGTCACACCCGCTTCGCGTCGTCGCGTGCGTAGGTCGCGACGGCGCGGTCGACCAGGGTCTTGCGGTCGATCTTGTTGGTTCCCGCGAGCGGCAGCTCGTCGACGAACCACACCGCGCGCGGGTGGGCGTAGGCGGGGCCGTTGTCGAGGGCGAAGCGGCGCAGCGCCTCCTCGGTCGGTGCCGTGCCGGGTTTGGCGACGACGAAGGCGACCGGGAGCTGGTACTTGATCTCGTCCGGCACCGGCACGACGCAGGCCTGCGCTACGTCGGGATGCAGGCCCAAAAGCTTCTCGACCTCGCCCGGATAGACGTTCTCGCCGCCGCACTGGAACATGTCGTCGGCGCGGCCGACGAAGAACACGAAGCCGTTCTCGTCGCGGCGCATCACGTCGCCGGTGTCGTACCAGCCGTCGATCAGACGCTTCTTCGTATCGGCCTCGCGGTTGAGATAGCCGCTCATCAGCGCCGGCGTGCGGATGTGCAGCACGCCCTGCGTGGCGCCGGTCTCCGCGCCGCCGACGAACTTCACCTCGATGCCAGCGCGCGGATAGCCGAGCGATCCCATGGGCTTGGCGATGCCGTCGGGATGCGGGCCGAAGCCCAGCGGCCCGGACTCCGTGGTGCCCCAGCTGTTGGCGGTCTCGGCATTGGGGAACAGCCGGTGCATCTGCTCGAAGAACTCCGCCGTCGAGGGCGCCGAGCCGGTGACCGCCGTGGTGACGCAGCCGAGGTCGGCCTTCGCCAGTTCCTCCGTCTCGCGCATCACCAGCGCGAGCATGGTCGGCACCGAGGTGATCATCGCGACGCGCTGGCGATCGATCGCGCGGATGAAGCCGCGGGCGGTGAAATTGGTCATCAGCACGATCGTGCCGCCGTTGATCATGGCCATCTTGGCGCTGAACAGGCCGTTCATGTGGAACAGCGGCGCGGCGATGATGATCTTCTGGCCTTCGATGCCGGGCCGCTGCTCCGGCGTCGCGCCGGTCGCCCAGAGGTAGCCGCCATGCGTGAGCGGCACGCCCTTGGGCAGGCCGGTCGAGCCCGACGTGTAGAGGATCATGGCGACTTCTTCGGGCGCCATGTCGACCGGCTCGAACGACCCTGCGTCCAGCAGACTGTCGAGCTCCTCGATGGCGACGGTCGGCACCAGCGAACCGACCAGTGGCGCGCGCTCGGCGTCGGCGATCGCCAGCTTGATGGCCGAGTCCTTCATGATGTGTGCCACGGTCTCGCGCGGCAGCTTGTGATTGACGCAGACCGACACGAGCCCGGCCGCCATGGTGGCCATGTAGAGCACGAGATAGTCGGCGCTGTTGGCCGCGACGATGGCCACGGCGTCGCCGCGTCCGAGCCCGCGCTTCAAGAGGCCGCGCGCCAGGGCGGCGATGCGCAGCCGCGCCTCGCCGTAGCTCAGGCGAAGCTGTTCGTCGCCCTCCGGCGAGACCTGGATGATGAAGGGCCGGTCGGCCGGCGCCTGCGGGTCGAGGATGGCAGCGAGATTCTTCGGGCTCATGATTTCCTGATTGATCGACGGACGATGGCTCTGCAAGCGACGTGCCGGGTCTCAGCCGCGGCGATGGAATTGCGAGCCGCCATACGACTGATCGGTCGGCACGATCTCCATGAAGCTCACATCCATGCGCTGCGGCGCGCCCAGCACGAACATGACCGCTTCGGCGATGTCGGTCGGCTGCAGCGTCTCGAAGCCTTCGTAGAAGCGGCGCCGTCCTTCCTCGCGATCTTCCAGCAGGCCGAGATGGGCGCCGGTTTCGACCCGGCCCGGCGAGATCTCGGTCACCCGCACGCCCGACCCGTGCAGGTCGAGGCGCAGCGTCTGGCTGAGATTGTGGATGGCGGCCTTGGTCATGGCATAGACCGGCATGCCGGGCAGCGCCCAGGTGCCCGACGTCGACCCGAGATTGACGATGTGGCCCAGCCCGCGTCCCCGCATGCCCGGCACGACGGCGGCCAGACAGTTCAGGGTGCCGCGCAGGTTCACCTCCATCAGGGTTGCGATGTCGTCGGGCGCGGTCTCCCACGACAGGCCGCCGCGCACGGGGGCGGAGGCGTTGTTGACCAGGATGTCGGCATCGAGCGAGCCCAGGGCGCTCAGCACCGCGTCGCGATGGGAAATGTCGAGCGCCATCGGCCGGCAGCCGGTTTCCCGCGCGAGTTCCGTCAGATCGTCGGCGGAGCGGGCGACGGCATAGACGTCGAGCCCGCCGATCGTGAGTTCGCGGACGACGGCCGCGCCGATGCCGCGGCTCGCCCCGGTGACGATGGCGGTACGATAGCGATCGAGTGACACGGCTTCCTCCTTTGCCCGGCGCGAACGGCCGCCTAAAATGCCACCATAGCGCATCGAAGCTGGAGCAAGGCATGGCCAAGAAAGTCTTTCCCGACGGCACGGAGGTGGCGGGCTTCTACGTGCGCACCATCAGGAGCGGTCCGTTCGTGTTCGTGTCGGGCACGACCTCGCTCAATCCCAAGGGGCAGGTTCAGGGCAAGGATGCAGCCCAGCAGACGGCGATCACCATGCGCAAGATCGAGGCCGGGCTGAAGTCGGCGGGGGCGAAGCTCGGCGACCTCGTGCGGACGACGATCTACGTGACCGACATTCGCGACATGGGCGCCGTGACGACGGCCCTGGGCAAGTCGCTGAAGGGCGCGGTGGTCACATCGACGCTGGTGGCCGTGAGTGCCCTTGCCGTGCCGGGCCTGCTGGTCGAAATTGAGGCTACGGCCGTCGTCGGCGAGTGATGAGGCGCGACGGTTGATCGGGGGAGAGAGTTGGATGAGCGGTAAGAGAGCAGGGTTGCTGGGGCGCCGACAGGCGCTGATCGGGTCCGTGGGGGCCGTGGGCACGATGCTGGCGGCGCCGGCGATCGCCCAGCAGCGGGTCAAGTCCGGAACCGTCACGATCGAGCAGGTCCAGGTGGCCTTCTTCGGCAGCGGTAACGTCGGCAGCGGCACGTTGCATTACGAGGGCCGCTACTATCGCTTCTCGGTCGGCGGCCTGGGCGTCGGCGGATTCGGCGTCTCGAAGATGGAAGCCTATGGCGACGTCTACAATCTGAAGGAACTGCGCCAGTTTCCCGGCGCCTACGGCCAGGCGCGCTACGGCGCGGCCTACGGCGACAAGGGCAAGGGCGAGATGTGGCTGGAAAACACCAACGGCGTGATGATCGACCTGAAGACGCGCCGCCAGGGGCTGGCCGTGTCGCTCGGCGCCGACGCCGTGATCATCGATTTCAAGTGAGGCGGCCGATGACGATGCTCAGCCGCGCCCTCGCGGGCGCCCTCGTTCTCCTGTCCGCCGTTCCGGCCGTCGCGCAGGACGAGACACAGACCTTCAATGCCTTCGCGGTGGTGCTCGCCAACGGCTCGGTCGTGCGAGCCGCCGAGAAGCAGCTCCTCGTGGCGGGCAACCTGGCCGGTCCCATGTTCATCGAGACCGACGAGGGGCCGCAGCAGGCCGGCCGCGTGGGATGCGCGCTGTCGTCGAAGATCGACCAGGAAAGCCGCAAGACCAGCGCTTCGGGCGCCTGCACCTTCACGGCCTACGATGGCGCCACCGCCTGGGGCGAATGGGAGTGTGCCGGCTACGAACTCGTCGGCTGTCGCGGCACGTTCAGGCTGACGGGTGGCACGGGCCGCTTCGAGGGCGCGAGCGGCGAGAGCACGCTCATCTGGCGTCCCACGGCCTACGAGCTGAAGAAGCAGCTCGACGGGATGGCGCTCGACAATGCCAGCGGCATCGTCCTGTGGCGCGAGTTCAAGCTGAAGGGCAAATAGCCCTCAGCCGGCCGGCGGATAGGGAATCCGGTTGCGCTGGAGGAGCTCCTCCAGCGCCTTGATGCCTTGCGGGTAGCGGCCCTTCTGGCAATCGACGCCGGCCCCGAGACGCGCCAGGTTGGGGCCGCCGGAGCCTTCGCCGCGTTGCAGATTGTAGCGGTCGTAGAGCGCCCCGAGCTGGGCGCAGCGGGCCGCCAGTTGCTGGTCGGTCTGCTGGGCGTGCGCCGGAGCAACAACCAGCGCCGGGGCCGCGAGGGCGCACCAGACCAGGATACCGCAACAGGCTCTCATGTCCCGCATTAGGACATGAATCGCGCGACCTTGCACCTGTCCGGCGGCGCGAGGTACTGTCGAGTGCCCCTCTGATGGGGCCAAGGGGAGAGAGAATGACGACGCGATCGACGATGCAGTGGGTGTTCGTGATGGGCATCGCAGCTCTGGTCGCGGCCTGCGGCATGGCGAAGAGCACGCCCGGCGAGGATCCCCGCACGGAATCGAATGCGGCCACGGTGACCTGGACCGACGGCAAGCCCGCCATCGCGATCAGCTGCAAGGAACCCGGCGGTTGCCAGACTCGCGCGGTCGCGATGTGCGGCAGCACCGGCGGCGATTACAAGACGCTGAAGATGGAAAACATGCCGACGCGCGGCGACATGTCGGAAGTCCGCGGCGCCGCCTCGGTCATCATTCGCTGCGGGACCTAGCGCTCGCCTGACCGCTGCGCTTCGAGCCCCACAGGCTCGCCATCTCGGGCAGGGATTTCGAAGCGTCCGCGCCCGACGGCAGCTGGGCCTCGTGATTTGATATCCACGCCACGACATCTTCCGTGACGGCCGGCCCGGCCTTGTCGCGCATCAGCAGGTGATAGCCTTCCTTGTAGAAGGCGAGCTTTGAGTCGGGGCGCGGCGGCATGATCGCGATGGCTGCCTTGACCGGCTCCTGCGGCACGATGCGGTCGCCCAGCCCGTACATCATGAGATAGGGCTCCTTGACCCGGGCCGCGGAGGCGCGCGCGTCGTCCATCAGGTCGACCAGCCCGTAGGCCAGATCGAGGCGGGGCTGGCGCAGCATCATCGGGTCGTTGCGCAGCTTGTCGATGGTCTTGGGATTGTCGGTCGGCTTGTAGTCGATCGAGGTCGGCCCCGCGGGCATCCAGGGGATGGTGTGGGCGAAGAACCACAGGCCGGCGCTGGTCAGCGGCCCGAACGTGTCGCGCGAGCGGACCGCCGCGGCCGACAGGATCAGCCCGTCCGATTCGGTCCCGCGATCGGCTGCCACCAGCACCACGGCCCCGCCCATGCTCTCGCCGGCCAGATAGAAGGGCACGCCGGGATGGCGGGCGCGCACCAGGGCGGCCACCGCTTTCGCATCGTCTACGAGCGTGTCCGTGCCCGGCCAGCGGCCGCGGGTCGGGCTGCCGCCGAAGCCGCGCTGGTCGTAGGCATAGGTGGTGATTCCGGCTTCGGACCAGGTCCCGGCCGGCTCCTCCCAGGCCATGCGGTAGTCGCCGAAGCCGTGCAGGGCCAGGATGACCGCCTTGGGGGCGCCGTTTGCCGCAGGCCAGACCGACAGCGGTAGCGAAGTTCCGTCCGCCGCGACATAACGGTCGTCGGTCAGCCGCGGCGTCTGCACCGCGCCGCCCGCCGGAACGACCGTCGGGGCGCAGGCTGAGAGCATGACCGCGGCCGCGGAGGCCGCTATCATCCGCCGGCGTAACAGGAGTGGGATCGTGACGGAGCCGTTTGAAGTCATCACTGTCGATACTGACCGCGTCGCCTGCGATGGCGGTGGCGGCGCGTTGGGCCATCCCAAAGTGTACCTCAACCTGGGCCCGGAAGGACACGTCGAGTGTCCCTATTGCAGCAGGCTCTACAAGCTGCGCGAAGGCGCACATCCCGCCCACGCTCACTGAGGGGTCGACCCCATGAAACAGCTCGGTGAAGGCTGGAACTGGCGCGACCTCAAGGTCGGCGACAAGTTCGTCACCTATGGCCGAACGATCTTCGAGGCCGACCTCCTGAATTTCGTGACCCTTTGCGGCTTTTCCGAGGAGCTGTTCACGAACCGGGAGTACATTCGCGAACACGCCCCGATGCGCGGCGGCCATCCCGTGCCGGGCGCCCTGGTCTACTCCATGGCCGAGGGGCTGGTGATCCCGACGACCCTGCAGGGGACGGGGCTCGCCTTCCTGTCTATGGGCTTCGACATCAAGGGCCCGACCTACGTGAACGACACGATCCACGTCGAGATCGAGGTCACCGAGATCAAGCCGACCTCCAAGGATCCGATGCGCGCGCTGGTGCGGACCACCAACCTGGTCAAGAACCAGAAGGGCGAGACGGTGCTGATCTACACACCGCTGCGCATGCTGCAGGGAAGCTGACCTTCAATGCCGATGCCGACGGATGCCGAGATCGCCCGCTACCGCGAGGATGGCGCGGTCTGCCTGCGCAACGCCATTCCCATGGAATGGATCGAGCGGATGCGCGCGGCGGTGGACGACGACATGAAGAGTCCGGGCCCGATGGTCCGGATCAACACGCCGCAGGGTGCGCCCGGCCTGTTCTTCGTCGACTTCCAGCTCTGGCAGCGCCACCCCGCGGCCCGCGCCTTCGTCTACGAATCGCCCGCGCGCGAGATCGTGGCGAGCCTCATGGGCTCGAAGGAGGTCGTCTACTATCACGACCATCTGCTGGTGAAGGAGCCGGGCACGCAGGAGCGCACGCCCTGGCATCACGACCAGCCCTACTATCCGATCGACGGCGAGCAGGTCATCTCGCTGTGGACGCCGCTCGATCCCGTCGACCGCGAGACCTGCGTCGAATACGTGAAGGGCTCGCATCGCTGGGGCCGCTGGTTCCAGCCCAAATTCTTCAAGCAGGGCGGCGTCGACCTGCAGGTGCAGGACAGCCGCTTCGAGCCGCTGCCCGATCTCGATGCCCAGCGCGGCGAACACGAGTTCCTGGCCTGGGACATGGAGCCGGGCGACGTCATCGCCTTCCACGCGCTCACCCTGCACGGCGCCTCGGGCAACCGCTCGAGCGCCCGTCGCCGTCGCGCCTGGGCGACGCGCTGGTGCGGCGACGATGCCCGCTACGGCGCCCGCGCCGGACAGATCTCACCGCCGATCGAGGGCCATGGTCTGAAGCAGGGCGACCGGCTCGAATGCGAGACCTTTCCGAAGGTGTGGCCCGCCTAGTCGAGGGAAGGCGGCCGCAGGTGCGCGCTCCTAGGAGCCCGTGTCGAAGGCGTCCAGCCACTCGCGGGCATGGTGCAGCTCGCGGAAGATCTTCACCGGGCGGTCGCCCTGGGCCAGCACCTCGAACAGGCTTGCCTGCTCGTAGGCCTCTTCCGTGACTGCGACGATGGCGAGGGGCCCCAGCGTGCTGACCTGCATGTAGGCGCGGATGCGGGCGCCGAGCGCCATCATGTCGGCATCGCTCAACATGACGGTGGCGTGCGTCATGTCGAAGATCTTGCGGTAGGACATCACGTCGGCGATGGCCACGCCGTCGAGATAGGTGGCGATGTCCTGGAGCCGCAGCTCATCGCGCGCGACGGCGATCACGAGTCGGTGCGGCTTGGAGATCGTCCACTGAACCGGCATGTGAACGCACTATGCCGTAACGACCGCGGAACCGACAAGCGCTCGCGTGTTATGGAACCAGCACGGCCTTGCCGACGACCGTGCGCTCCTCGATCAGGCGAAAAGCCTTCACCCAATCTGCAAGGTCGTAGGTCGCGGCCACGGTCGCCTTGAGCTTTCCCTCGGTGAACCAGCGCGTCAGGTCCTTCTGAGCCTCGGCCACCAGCGCACGGCGCTTCACGAGCGCCTCCGCTTCCTTCGGCGACGGCACGCCCTTGCCGCCCCAGCCGTTCCAGTAGCCGTAGTAGAAGCCGATCACCGTCACGTTCTTGACCAGCAGGATGTTGGCCGGAATCTGCGGGACGGTGCCGCTGGCAAAGCCCATCGGAATGATCCGGCCCTCGGGCGCCACGCAGCGCAGCGAGGCATCGAAGGCCGATCCACCGACCGGATCGTAGATCACGTCGGCGCCCCGCCCCCCGGTGATTTCCAGCACCTTGGTGCGCAGGTCCTCGGCGCGATAGTCGATCAGGTGGTCGGCACCGGCCTCGCGGGCCGCCTTCAGCTTGTCGGCGCCGCCGGCGCTGGCGATCACCACCGCGCCCATCGCCTTGCCGACCTCGATGGCGGTCAGGCCCGAGCCGCCGCCCGCGCCGTGCACCAGCAGCACTTCACCGGGCTGCAGGTTGGCCTTCCACTTCAGGGCGCCATAGGCGGTGGGGTAGAGCGTCGGGAAATTCGTCGCCTCGGCGTAGGGCATGATCTCGGGAATCTGCACCAGGTTCGCGGCCGTGGCCGTCGCGTACTCTGCGAAAGCGCCCTGGCTGACGCCCGTCGCGATGCGGTCGCCGACGGCGACATTGGTCACCCCGTCGCCCAGCGCCACGACATGGCCGGCCAGTTCGTTGCCGGGCACGTAGGGCAGGGCGGGCTTGTTCTGGTGCTTGCCCTGTACGCCCAGCATCGCAGCGAAGCTCACGCCGGCGGCGCGGACCCGAACCAGAACCTCGCCCGCCTTCGGCACGGGCTGCGCAATGTCCTCGATCTTCAGAGTGTCGATCGGACCATAGGCATGACAAACAAGCGCCCGCATATCCCTACCTCTTGGATTACTTCTTGAACTCTATTTCTTGAATTGGCCGTGCCGGCCTTCGCCCTGGGCGAAGCGCGCCGCGCCGCCCTGCGATTCCTGCCGCCTTGCGTCCAGCGACAGTTCCATCTCGCGACGGATCGCCGAGGCTTCGTCGCGGTCGAAACTCTCGTAGGCGGACTGGCGGTCCGACGTCATGGCGATCGGCGGGAAGCCCGCGATCTGGCGGGCCAGGGTCTCGGCCTCCGCGCGCGTCGTGCCGCGCGCCACCTTTCGTGTGGCGAGCCCGATCGCGATCGCCTCGTCGGCGCCGACGGCGCGTCCCGTGAGCAGCATGTCCATGGCGCGGCCCTGGCCCACGATGCGCGGCAGGCGCACGGTCGTGCCGTCGCTCATCGGCACGCCCCAGCGGCGCGAAAACACACCGAAGGTCGCCGTGTCGTCGACGATGCGGATGTCGCAGAACAGCGCGACGCCCAGGCCGCCGGCGCAGGCGTGGCCCTCGATCGCGGCGATCACCGGCTTGGAAAGCGGCGCGCGCAGCGGCCCCTGGTCGCTGCCGGCCCAGGGAAAATAGTCGGTGCCCGAGCCCAGTTCCTTGAGATCGGCGCCGGCACAGAAGGCGCCGCCCGCGCCGGTCAGCACGGCGACTCGCGCCGCGGCGTCGGCCTCGAAGGCGCGCAGCGCATCGGCGAGCCCGTGCGCGGCCTCGTTGTCGAGGGCGTTCCGGGCCTGCGGCCGGTTGATGATGATGGTGGTCACCGGCCCCTGGGCCTCGACCACGATTTTCGGCGTGCTCATGCCATCGTCTTAGCGAACCGTGGCGAGCTCGTCTTCAAGCTGGGGGTTGGAGCGGGCCGGTGTGCGGAAGTACCACCAGTTCTTCTGGGCGGTCCAATGTTCCTTGCGGGCGGTACCGCCGCCCCACACGCAGCGCTTGAAGTCTCGTGTTGCGGCCATGAACGCGCGATCGGCCTCGTCGAGCTTCAGCGCGTGGTCGCCCATCTCCTCGCGGCCGAACATCGGCAGGGCCTCGAGGATCAGCTCGCGCACGTCGACATCGTTCAGCCAGTTGTCGAGATCGAACGTGTAGTCTTCCCGCTCGAGTCCGCGGGCGAAAGTCGCCCACTGGTCGATCAGTTCCTGCAGGTCGGCCACGTTGGGCGGGCCGGGCGGTGGTGACGTCGGGTTCAATCGTTCCCTCTTTCGGATTGTCGGCGGTAGTAGCGCTCGCCGTCGTTGGGTTTGAAGAAGGTGCGTATGACGCCGTTGGCATTGAAGGCGATGAAGGCGCCGGTGTCACGGTCGAAACGCGTCACGACACCATCGCGCCGCACCGTCTCGAGGATCGGTCCGCCGACCTTGGCATCGCGCAGGAGCTGCGCCTGCCGAAGATAATCCTGCTTGGTGATGCGGCCGAACTCGCTGCCATGCTTCTGGTAGTGATCGTCGAGGCGACGCTGGTCGGCGAAGCCAATGTTCGCGCCCCAGCCCTGGCCCGCCTCGCGCGCCTCGGCGGTGAGCGCAGGTCCGCGCGCGGCCTCGCGCTGGCCGCGTTCGGAAGTCTGGGTCCAGAAGAGGAAGATCGCGACCGCCGCCAGCGCCGCCGTTAGGAGACGGCGCCACGGCACGCCGCGGGAGCGGACGTTCATCCCCTATTGTGCGCCGCCTTTGAACCAGCGCGCAATCATGCGGCGCTCGGCATCGGTGATGTTCGTCATGTTGCCGGGCGGCATGACGCGCGAGGCGGCGGCCTGCTGGTTGATCGCCGCGGCCATGGCGTGAATTTGCGCCGGCGTCTCGAGCATCAGTCCCTTGGGCGGCGCCAGGAAGCCTTCCTGGGTGGGCTTGGCGGCATGGCAGGGCGTGCAGCGCGTCTGGATGATGGGCTGGACCTCGGCGAAGGCGACCGGGGCGCCGCCATCGGCGGTGGGACGCGGCAGGGCGAGCAGGGCGGTGAAGGCGATGAAGACCAAGCCCGCGGCCAGAACCAGCGGGTTGGCGTTTCCCTTGTGGCGCTGGACGAACCACACCCGGATCAGGGCGCCGGCGATCGAGATCGTCAGCAGCAGCACCCAGTTCCATTCGTGGCCGTAGAGGCCGGCGTAATGGTTGCTGATCATCGTGAACAGCACGGGGAGTGTGAAATAGGTGTTGTGGACCGAGCGCTGGCGGCCGCGCAGCCCGTGGATCGGATCGGGGATGCGGCCTTCTTCCTTGGCCTTCACCAGCTCGCGCTGGCCGGGGATGATCACGAAATAGACGTTGAGCACCATGATGGTGCCGAGCATCGCGCCAAAATGGATGTAGGCGCCGCGGCCGGAGAAGATGTGGCAGAGCGCCCAGGCGGCGGCGACGCAGTAGAGGAAGACGAGGCCGCCCAGCACGACCTCGTCCTGGCCCAGGATCGACCGGCAGAGAAAGTCGTAGACCAGCCAGCCCAGCACCAGGAATCCGAGCCCGATGGCGATCGCCTGCGGCTTCGTCAGCGGCAGGACCGACGGATCGATCAGCGCGACCTCGGCCCCGTAGTAATAGACGAGGCAGAGCAGGAAGAAGCCGGTAACGAGCGTGGTGTAGGCTTCCCACTTGAACCAGTGCAGTTCCGGCGGCAGCCGCTCGGGCGCCACCTTGAACTTCTTGGCCGTGTAGAAGCCGCCGCCATGGACCGCCCACACCTCGCCGCCGATCCCCTTGGCCTCGTCGGCCGGGTCGAGCGGTTTGTGCAGGTGGTTGTCCAGCCAGATGAAATAGAAGGAAGCGCCGATCCAGGCGATGCCCACGATCATGTGGGCCCAGCGCAGGATCAGATTCAGCCACTCGACGACGTACGGGTCCATTGATCCTCTGGTGCGCAGACCTAGTGCGCGGTCTCGGCTTCCCGGCCGGCTGCCGTGGCGTCGGCCACCGCCGCCGCGCCACTGCGCATGCCGTTGAAGTAGGCGTTGAGCGCTATGGCGGCGATCGAAGCCAATAAAATCCCGCTATGCAAGAGCGGACTGAGGGCTTTCGGCATGTGCCCGAAGAATCTCTCCGAAACCTGCGGAATCATGCCGAGGCCCATGCTGACGGCAACGATGTAGGTGTTGCCGGGATTGCCGCGGAAGTCGACGCGCGACAGGACGCGGATGCCGGTGGCGCAGATCATGCCGAACATGACGATGCCGGCGCCGCCCAGGACGAACTGCGGGACCGAGGCGACGATCGTGGCCATCTTGGGGAACAGGCCGAGGATCAGCATGATCACGCCGCCGGTCGCCGTGACCCAGCGCGAGCGCACGCCGGTGATGCCGACCAGGCCGACATTCTGCGAGAACGAGGTGTAGGGGAATGTATTGAACACGCCGCCGATCAGGGTGCCGAGACCGTCGGCGCGCAGGCCCCGCGTCATTTCCTCCTGGCCGATCGTGCGGTCGGTCACTTCGCCCAGGGCGAGGAATACGCCGGTCGATTCGATCATCACCACGATCAGGACCAGGCTCATCGTGAGGATCGCCAGCAGGTCGAAGGTCGGCCAGCCGAACTGGAACGGTTGGACGAGCTCGACCCATTTGGCTTGGGCAACGCCGGCGAAATTCACCTCGCCCAGCGCGAAGGCCACGCCGAATCCGGCGACCAGCCCCAGAAGGACGGCAATGTTGCCGAGGAAGCCGGTGCAGTACTTGGTGGCGCCCAGGATGACCACAAGCACCAGGAACGACACCGCGAGATAGAGCGGGTCTCCGAAGCGCGGATTGCCGGCGCCGCCCGCCGCCCAATTGATGCCGATCCCCAACAGGGAAATGCCGACGACGGTGATGATGGTCCCGGTGACCACCGGGGGAAACAGGGGCAGCAGCCGGCTGATGAGCGGCGCCACCAGAATGCCGAACAGGCCGGCGCCGATCACCGCGCCGTAGATGCCGAGCAGGCCCAGTCGCGGGTCGGCGGCCATCGCCAGCATCGGGCTGACCGCGGCGAAGGTGACCCCCATCATCACCGGCATCCGAATGCCGAAGCCGCGAAAGCCGACGCTCTGGATCAAGGTGGCAATGCCGCAGGCGAACAGGTCGGCATTGATGAGGATCGCCACCTGCTCCTTCGGAAGGTTCAGCGCACTGCCCAGGATCAGGGGGACGGCCAGGGCGCCGGCGTACATCACGAGGACGTGTTGCAGACCGAGTGGCAGCAATCTGGCCAGCGGCGGCTTTTCATCCACCGCATGGATGGTGTGGTCAGGCATCGGTCTTCTCTCCCCCCGAGCGATGTCGCCGCTTCCTCGACCCCCGGGCCGCAACCGGCGTGCCACCCGGCAAAAACGCCAATTCAGACTCGCCTAAGGAAGTGGAGGGCGGTAAATCGCCCTTTCGACTGTATCCGAAAGAATTTCGAGGGGAACGAGAATGGCGGCTTTGGACCTTCCGGCGGGCGTGACGATCGACGGTGCCCTCAAGCCCGGCTTCGAAAAGGTGCTCACCAAAGAGGCAGTCGCCTTCGTCGCCGACCTGCAGCGCAAGTTCAATGCCCGCCGCGAAGAGTTGCTGGCGCTCCGCGTCGAGCGCCAGAAGCGTCTCGATGCCGGGGGGAAGCCGGACTTCCTGCCCGAGACCGCCAAGATCCGCGAGAGCGACTGGACGGTCGCGCCCCTGCCCAAGGACATCCTGGACCGCCGGGTCGAGATCACCGGACCCGTCGATCGCAAGATGATCATCAACGCGCTGAACTGCGGCGCCAACGTCTTCATGGCCGACTTCGAGGATGCCTCGACCCCGACCTGGGCCAACATGGTCGAAGGCCAGTACAATCTGGCCGACGCGGTGCGCCGCCAGATCGACTATGTCGATCCGGTCAGCGGCAAGTCCTACAAGCTGAACGAGAAGACCGCCGTGCTGTTCGTCCGCCCGCGCGGCTGGCATCTGCTCGAGAAGCACATGACGGTCGACGGCAAGCCGATGTCGGGCTCGCTGTTCGATTTCGGCCTCTACTTCTTCCACAATGCCAAGGAAGCGCTGTCGCGCGGCACCGGCCCGTATTTCTACCTGCCCAAGCTCGAGAGCCATCTCGAGGCGCGGCTGTGGAACGACGTGTTCGTCGCCGCCCAGGACGCGCTCGGCGTGCCGCAGAAGTCGATCAAGGCCACGGTGCTGATCGAGACGATCGTCGCCACCTTCGAGATGGACGAGATCCTGTGGGAGCTGAAGGATCACTCGGCTGGCCTCAATTGCGGCCGCTGGGATTACATCTTCTCCTTCATCAAGAAGTTCCGCGAGCAGGAGTGGGCGGTGCTGCCGGATCGCGGCACGGTCGGCATGACCTCGCACTTCCTGCGCTCCTACAGCCAGCTCGTGATCAAGACCTGCCATCGCCGCGAAGTGCATGCGATGGGCGGCATGGCGGCGCAGATTCCGATCAAGAACGATCCCAAGGCCAACGACGAGGCGATGGGCCGCGTCCATGCCGACAAGAAGCGTGAGGCCGGCGACGGCCATGACGGTACCTGGGTCGCCCATCCCGGCCTGGTGCCGATCGCCAAGGCCGAGTTCGATGCGGTGATGAAGGAAGCCAACCAGATCGCGCGCAAGCGCCAGGACGTGCACGTCACCGCCGCCGACCTGATCCAGATCCCCACGGGGCCGAAGACCGAGGCGGGCCTGCGCCAGAACGTGGCCGTGGGAATCGGCTATGTCGAGGCGTGGCTGCGCGGCATCGGCTGCGTGCCGCTGTTCAACCTGATGGAAGACGCCGCCACCGCCGAGATCAGTCGCGCGCAGGTCTGGCAGTGGGTGCGCCACAACCAGAAGCTCGACGACGGCCGCGCCATCACCAAGGAACTCGTCCGCCAGATCGTGCGCGAGGAGAACGACAAGGTGAAGGCGCAGATCGGCGAGGAAGCCTATGCCAAGGGCCGCTACGAGGACGCCGCCCAGCTGATGATCGACCTGGTCGAGCAGCCGCAGTTCTACGAGTTCCTGACCCTGCCGGCCTACGATCGCATCATGGCCGACGAGAAGGCGGCGGCCTGAGAGGGCTGATCAAGCACTTACCTCATCCTGAGGAGCGCCGCTTCGCGGCGCGTCTCGAAGGATGGGCAACAGGCAAGGTGCGCGTTCCCACCCTTCGAGACGCATCGCTGCGCGATGCTCCTCAGGGTGAGGTTATCGGGGGCTATTCATAGCCTGTTGTTTTTGGCTGCATTCTTTTCGAGTCAGACTCTGAGGACAGACGATGATCAAGACCGTTTATGACGTCGCCTCCGCGGGCAAGCCCGATGCGCCCGCGATCGGCGCGCCCGGCCGGCCGTGGCTCACCTATGGCGACCTGAAGAAGCTGACCGACGATACGCTGGCCACGCTCAACGGCGTCGGCATCGGCCGTGGCGACAGGGTGGCCATGGTGGCGCCGAACGGACCGGAGATGGCGTCCTCGTTCATCGCCGTTGCGTCGGGCACGAGCTCGGCGCCGCTCAACCCGGCCTATCGCGCCGACGAGTTCGAGTTCTATCTCGACGATCTGAAGCCCAAGGCGGTGATCGTGCAGCAGGGCATGGACAGCCCGGTGCGCGGCATGGCGGAGAAGGTCGGCGTGCCGATCATCGAGCTGATCCCGACCGTCGACGGTCCGGCCGGCAGCTTCACGCTCGACGTGTCGGCGCTGAAGCCGGCCAAGGCCGACAAGCCCGGCACGTCGGTCGACGGTGAGATCGCCCTGGTGCTGCACACGTCGGGCACGACGGCGCGGCCCAAGATCGTGCCGCTGTCGACGGCCAACCTCGCGGCCTCGGCGCGCCACATCGCGGCCTCGCTGGCGCTGACGCCGAACGACCGCTGCATGAACATCATGCCGCTGTTCCACATCCACGGGCTGATCGCCGCGACGCTGTCGTCGCTGGGCGCCGGCGCGTCGGTCTCCTGCACGCCGGGCTTCAACGCGCTGCGCTTCTTCGCCCAGCTCGAGGAGGTGAAGCCCACTTGGTACACGGCCGTGCCGACCATGCACCAGGCGATCCTCACCCGCCTGCGCAGCCATGCCGACGCCGCGAAGGCCGCCAAGCTGCGGTTCATCCGCTCCTCGTCGGCCTCGCTGCCGCCGCAGGTCATGCTCGAGCTCGAAGCCGCGTTCGACTGCCCGGTGATCGAGGCCTACGGCATGACCGAGGCCAGCCATCAGATGGCGTCCAACGCGCTGCCACCGGGCAAGCGCAAGCCGGGTGCCGTCGGCCTGCCGGCCGGTCCGAAGATCGCCATCATGGACGAGGCCGGCCATTTCCTGCCGCAGGGCGCGATCGGCGAGGTCGTGATCCAGGGACCGAACGTCACGGCGGGCTACGACAACAATCCCGATGCCAACCTGAAGGCTTTCGCCGACGGCTGGTTCCGCACCGGCGACCAGGGCCGCTTCGACGAGGATGGCTACCTGTTCCTGACGGGCCGCCTCAAGGAGATCATCAACCGCGGCGGCGAGAAGATCAGCCCGATCGAGGTCGACACGATCCTGATGGATCATCCGGCGGTCGAGCAGGTCGTGACCTTCGCGATTCCCCATCCCATGCTGGGCGAGGATGTCGGCGCGGTCGTCGTGCTGCGCTCGGGCCAGGAAGCGACGGAGCGCGAGCTGCGCGACTTCGTGGCCAAGCATGCCGCCGACTTCAAGGTGCCGCGCAAGGTCGTGTTCGTGAGCGAGATCCCCAAGGGTGCCACGGGCAAACTGCAGCGCATCGGCCTGGCCGCCAAGCTGGGCCTGGGCGAAGCGAAGGCCTGAGGATCGCACCGTGACCTCGATCTGCGTTTTCGGCGCCGGTGCGATCGGCGGCCTGATGGCGGCCAAGCTCGAAATGGCCGGCACGCCCGTCACCGTGGTGGCGCGCGGCCCCCACGGCGAGGCGCTGCGTACGAGGGGCCTCGTCCTGTTGAGCGAGGGCAAGGAGACGGTCACCGAGCCGAAGGTCGCCTCCGATCCGAAGGAGATCGGCCCGCAGGACTATCTCGTCCTGACCCTGAAGGCGCATTCGCTCTTGCCCGCGATGGCGCAGCTCAAGCCGCTGATCGGGCCGCACACCACCATCGTCGCGGCGATCAACGGCGTGCCCTGGTGGTACACCTACAAACTGGGCGGCGAGTTCGAGGGCAAGCGCATCGAATCGGTCGATCCCGACGGGGCGCTCACGGCCGCGCTGCCGCCGTCGCAGGTGCTGGGCAGCATCGTCTATCCGGCGGCCGACGTGGTCGAGCCCGGCGTGATCCACCACACCTATGGCGACCGCTTCACCCTGGGCGAGCCGGACGGCAGCCGCAGCGAACGGGCGGCGAAGCTCTCCGAGCTGCTGATCAAGGCCGGTCTCAAGGCGCCGGTGCGCCCGCGCATCCGCGACGAGCTGTGGGTCAAGCTCTGGGGCAACATGGCCTTCAATCCGATCAGCGCGCTGACCGGGGCGACCCTCGACAAGGTGATCGGCGACCCCGGCACGCATGCCGTCTGCCGCGCCCTGATGGTCGAGGGCCAGGCCGTCGCCGAGAAGCTCGGCGTCAAGTTTGCCATCAACGTCGACAAGCGCATCGCCGGCGGCGCCGAAGTGGGTTCCCACAAGACCTCGATGCTGCAGGACCTCGAACGCGGCCGTCCGCTCGAGATCGAGGCGCTGCTGGGCGCCGTCGTCGAGATGTCGGAATGGGTCGGTGTCGACATGCCGATCGGCCGCAGCGTGCTGGCGCTGGTCCGCCAGCGCGCCGCGATGCGCTGAGGTGATGAGGCGCTGAAATGGAGAAGGTCGAGCTCGTCTTCGATCCCGACAATGCGCGCGCCGCGGGCTATGTGGGCGAACGTCTCTCGATGTTCAATGCGAGCCGCACCGGCAGGTCCGACTACTATCCCTGCAAGATTTTCATGAAGGGCGAGAAGGGCGAAACCCTGGGCGGCCTCCTCGGCTACGTCTGGTCGGACTGGCTGTTCGTGTCGATCCTCTGGGTCGACGAGGCGCTGCGCGGCCAGGGCCATGCCACGCGCCTGATGGACGCTGCCGAGGACTATGCCCGCCAGCGCGGCTGTCACTCGGCGCATCTCGACACCCACACCTGGCAGGCCCGCCCGTTCTACGAAAAGCGCGGCTACGAGGTCTTCGCCACCCTCGACGACTACCCGCCGGGCCATAAGAAGTTCTTCCTGAAGAAGCGCCTCTAGCAGGTCGCCGGGACGTCGGAATCCCGGCCAATAAACGAAACAAACGAAATAAACGAAACAATCGAAGCCAGTGTCGCACCCTCCCGGAATTCGGGTCGGGGTGACCGTCAACGGACCGGCACTGGTGGCCCTTTGTTTCGAAAAACCCAATTAGAACAGCGCGTTAGATCCCTTCCAAGTTCGATATACCTCATCCTGAGGAGCGCCGTGAAGCGGCGCGTCTCGAAGGATAGGCAGCAGTCTGGGGGGCGTGTTCCCACCCTTCGAGGCGCATCGCTGCGCGATGCTCCTCAGGGTGAGGTGGATGGGTCAATTTGAGGCGGAAGGCATTTGAAGGGACCTTGCTTCACCCGGAAGCCGGCAAGTCATCGGGATGGGATCTTTCCGCCGGGTCACGCGGAGTTTACCTCGAGGGGCTCGGCATCGGTACAGATGACGGGTGCCGAATCACGGTTGGTCGGCTTGGAACGGGGCGATGAGCAAGACACTCATTGCCGAACTTCAGACGGGTTGTTTGTCGTCTGCAGGCGGGCCCTAAGATCTTGTCGGGCGTCGATGTCCGTTGCCGCCAGTTCGATTGGAAAGGCTCAATACCAAGTATCTACAAGGTAGTAGTGATCGCCGAGCGAACGAATGGAATAGGACGAGTGCCCCGGATAAGACGGGTGGGACAGCCACAAGAAGCGATCGGTTAGCGCTCGATCGGGACTGCCGAGAGTGTCGCTCTCATCGAACCAGATCTCTTCGAAGGTTTGGGTGCTGCAGCACCAAACGCTCGTGTCGAGATCGGACACCTTTATGAAGCGAGGCGTCCCGGTGTTCGGCGTGGCGGCCACTTTCGCATCATACGCTGAGCGCATTGTCAGGAATTCGATTTTGTGGACCAGTCGGGTCATCGGTCCTGCGAAGGTGGCAGGTGAGATAATCACCAGTGCGACGAATGCGAGGAATGCCGATGAAGCCAGGGCGGCGGTCCATTGCCTGAACCAGAGGCGCCTCAACACGACGACGCTCCAGCCGATGACGGAAATCGGCACAAGTACAAGAAAGAACAGCAGATCCAGTACGAACAGCGGCCGCATTGCGTAGGTCATCATGAAAACGCAGCAAGTGGCGGCAACGGTTCCTACGGATGCGATCAAGAGCGGCAGCAATGCCGGTCTTCCCGCGGGGGAGCGGGGCGTCATCTACGCAGACCCCAGCTCCTTCAACCTCTTGTCGAGCGACAGCAGGTCGGCCCAGCTCTGGCGTTTGCTGGCGGGGGTGCGCAGCAGATAGGCGGGATGGAAGGTGGGCAGCGCCGGGACTTCGCTGCCGTCGTCGAGCGTGAGCGTCGTCCATTTGCCGCGCAGGCGGGTGATGCCCTCGGTCGTGTTCAGCACGGCCTTCACCGCCGTGCCGCCGGCCAGCACCACGATCTTGGGCCTGGCGAGTTCGATGTGGCGGCGCGTGAAGGCGAGGCAGATCGCCTGCTCGGACAAAGTCGGCGTGCGATTGCCCGGCGGCCGCCAGAACAGGATGTTGGTGATGTAGAGGTCGCGCTCACGGCTCATGCCGATGGCTGAGAACATGCGGTCCATGAGCTGGCCGCTGACGCCCACGAACGGCTTGCCGAGCCGGTCCTCGTCGGCGCCCGGCGCTTCGCCGACGATCATCACCGGCGCGCCGGCCATGCCATCGGCGAACACCGTGTTCTTGGCGGTGCGCTTCAGGGCGCAGCCCTCGAAGGCGCGCACGGCTTCCTCGAGTTCGGCGATGGTGGTCGCCCGGCGCGAGATCTCGCGCGCATCTTCGGCGAGCTGCGGCGATTCCAGCGGCACGGGCGCGCGCACGACCGGCGGTGCGGCCGGCGCGCGGATCGGGGTCGGCGTGGCCGATGTCGAAGCGGCCGGTGTCGAAGCGGCCGGTGTCGAAGGAGCGGGGCCCGCGGAGGCCGCAGGGGCCGCGACGACGGCGGCGGGCGGCGGCAGCGCGAAGCGGTCGATCGCGTCCTCGCCGATCGTCTCGTCGATCCCGTGATCGACGTACCAGCGCAGCAGCGCGGCGGCGTCCTGCGGAGCGAACGCCGCCTCGGTCATGCCAGGCTCTTGATGAAAGCGCCCAGGATCGGCGCCCACATGGCGGCGTCGGCATGGCTGGCCATGTGGCCCTTGTCCGACGGCATCTCGACATAGGTCAGGTCGACGCCGGCCTTGCGCATGTCGAGTGCATGGGCGGCGCAGTCGGTGAGATCGAACAGCTTGTCGGTCTTGGAGATGACGTAGAGGACCTTGGTCTGCTTGAGCCGGTCGTATTGCTGGGTGATGTCGAAGCCGTCGATCGCGCGGCGCAGGGTGACCAGCGAATGGCCGTCGTAGATCTTCGCCCAGCTCTTGGCGGCGACCTTGGCCTCGGCTTCGCCCTGGCCGTAGTTCAGCAGCGTCTCGTAGCGGATCTGCTCCAGCGCGGCCGGAATGCCGCCGTTCTCGTAGTACCAGCCACCGTTCCAGTTCGGGTCGCTGGCAAGACGCGCCTGCAGCGCCTCCAGGCCGCCCAGGCGACCGGGCGCGCGCGGCGCGGTGACCGAAGCGGCGATGCCCTTCATGAAGCCCGGGTAGGACGCGGCCCACTGGAACGACTGGAAGCCGCCCATCGACGGGCCGACCACGGCCATCAGGCTCTTCAGTCCCAGCGAATCGACCAGCAGCTTCTGGCTGGCGACCATGTCGCGCAGGGTGATCTCCGGGAAGGTCGGACCGTAGGGCTTGCCGGTGCCGGGATCGATCGAGTTGGGCCCCGAACTGCCGTGGGCCGAGCCCAGCGCGTTCACGGAGACGACGAAGTAGCGGTCGGTGTCGATGGCCTTGCCCGGCCCGATCAGCCCGTCGAACCAGCCGGCAGACCCTTCCGTCACGCCGCGCCCGTGCTTGCCGGCGGCATTCTTGCCCGCAGCGTGATGGGACGAGGTGTAGCCGTGCACGACCAGGATGGCGTTGTCCCGGGCCGGCGACAGCGTGCCGTAGGTTTCGTAGGCAAGTTCGAGGACGGCGAGCGTCTTGCCACTTTCCAGCCTGAAATCGCGTGCAGAGAAGGTCTTGCTCTCGATTTCGATCAACTCAGGCACAGGAATTCCCCTTTTCAGCGGGTGGCGATCCTGCCCCCGACACGCTATCTAAATCAAAGGATTGCCGTCCGACAGGCGCGCGTCCACCGGGAAAATGGAATTGCAGGGCGATACAGCATGACGCGCGAGGCGATGGAATACGACGTGGTGATCGTGGGCGGCGGTCCGGCCGGACTGTCGGCGGCGATTCGCCTGAAACAGCTCGCCGCCCAGCGCAATCACGAAGTGTCGGTCTGCGTGCTGGAAAAGGGCTCCGAGCTGGGCGCCCACATCCTGTCGGGCGCCGTGGTCGATCCGATCGGCCTCAACGAGCTCATTCCCGACTGGAAGGAGAAGGGCGCGCCGCTCGAGACCCAGGTCACCGACGACCAGTTCCTGTTCCTGACCAAGAGCGGCTCCTACCGCTTCCCCAACTTCCTGCTGCCGCGGCTGATGAACAACCACGGCAACTACATCGTCAGCCTGGGCGAGGTCTGCCGCTGGCTCGGCCAGCAGGCCGAGGCGCTGGGCGTCGAGATCTATCCCGGCTTCGCCGCCGCCGAGGTGCTCTACCACGAGGACGGTTCGGTGAAGGGCGTCGCGACCGGCGACATGGGCATCGGCAAGGACGGCAAGCACAAGGACAGCTACACGCCCGGCATGGAGCTGCACGCCAAGTACACGCTGATCGGCGAAGGCGTGCGCGGCTCGCTGGCCAAGCAGCTGATGGCGAAGTTCGACCTGCGCGACGGCGTCGATCCGCAGAAGTTCGGCATCGGCATCAAGGAACTGTGGCAGGTCGATCCGGCGAATTTCCGCAAGGGCCTGGTTGTCCACTCGCAGGGCTGGCCGCTGTCGGAGACGAACAGCTCGGGCGGCTCGTTCATGTACCATTTCGGCGACAACCTGGTCGCCATCGGCCTCGTGGTGCATCTCAGCTACGAGAACCCGTATCTCTCGCCGTTCGACGAGTTCCAGCGCTTCAAGACCCATCCCGACGTCGCCAAGTATCTCAAGGGCGGCAAGCGGCTGGTCTACGGCTCGCGCGCCATCAACGAAGGCGGGCTGCAGTCGATCCCGAAGCTCACCTTCCCGGGCGGCGCGCTGATCGGCTGCTCGGCCGGCTTCGTCAACGTGCCGCGCATCAAGGGCAGCCATAATGCGGTCAAGAGCGGCATGCTGGCCGCCGAAGCCGCCTTCGAGGCGCTGGCCGGCGGCAAGACCGGCGGCGACGAGCTGATCGCCTATCCGGTGAAGCTGAAGGCGTCGTGGATCTGGAAGGACCTCGACAAGGTTCGCAACGTGAAGCCCGCACTGAAGTGGGGCACCACGCTCGGCACGCTCTATGGCGGCATGGACATGTGGCTGCACGATCTCGGCATCCGCGTGCCGTGGACCCTGCGGCACCACAAGGCCGACCACGAGACGCTGCGGCCGGCCAGCGAGTTCCAGCCGATCCAGTATCCCAAGCCCGACGGCGTGATCTCGTTCGACAAGCTCTCCTCGGTGTTCCTGTCGAACACCAACCATGAGGAGGATCAGCCGGTTCATCTGAAGCTGCGCGATCCGTCGATCCCGATCGCCGTGAACCTGCCGCTCTATGCCGAGCCCGCGCAACGCTATTGCCCGGCCGGAGTCTACGAGGTCGTGACCGCCGACAACGGCCAGCCGCGCTTCCAGATCAACGCGCAGAACTGCGTGCACTGCAAGACGTGCGACATCAAGGATCCCGCGCAGAACATCGACTGGACCGTGCCCGAAGGCGGCGGCGGTCCCAATTATCCCAACATGTGAGCCGTATGAACCGCACCCCCTTCGCGCTGCTTTCTGCAGCGCTGCTGTTCGCTCTTCCTCTCCCCGGCCAGGCCCAGCAGGGCCCGGCCCCGCAAGGCGGCGCTCGCGCGCCGACGACCCGCCCGCCCGCCGTCCAGCCGGGCCAGCGCCTGGCGCCGATCTCGCTGCAGGGCCGCTACCTCGCCGCCCGGGTCGGCGAGCAGGACCATGACTACGATGCCGCGGCCGATCAGATGGATCAGGCCCTGGCGCTGACGCCGCTCGATCCGGAACTGATCTATGCCGTGTTTCGCCTGCGCATGTATGCGGGCCGGATCGATTCCGCCGCCGAGCTTGCGCCCGCGGTGCTGACGACCCGCCCGGGCGACGGTTTTGCCAACCTCGTGATGGCGATCGAGGCGGTCAAGAAGGCGGACTACAAGGCGGCTGAGCGGCAGCTCACGCAGATCGGCGCCGAGAACCAGCTGGGCGCCCTGCGCGAATATGTGATGGCCTGGCTGAAGGCCGGCGAGAAGGACTTCGCGGCGGCGCGTTCGTTCCTGTCGCGCCTGAAGCCCGCGGCCGGCGAGCGCGCCGAAGCGCCGGCGCTGGTGATCGAGGCCCAGATCGACGAGATGGCCGGTGACAAGGACGCCGCCGAGGCGAAGTACCGGCGCGCCATCTCGCTCGACCGCAACGGCCTGCGCACGACGATCGCGGTGGCCGAAGGGCTGCGGCGGCTCGGCAAGGGCGACGAAGCACGCGAGATCCTGAAGACCTACGGCACGCGCTACAGCGATTCCGTGGTCATGGACGGTCTGATGGGCCCCAACGCCCCGATGCCCAAGCCGCCGTCGCCGGCTTCGGGAATCGCCGACATCCTGTTCGACATCGGCGGCATCCTCGCGGCCGACCCGCGCAACCAGCGCACCGACCTCGCCCTGATCTTCTATCAGCTCGCCACGGCGCTGAAGCCCGAGCAGGATTTCGCCTGGCTGATGATCGCCGGCGTCTACGAGCAGTTCGGGCAGGTCCCCAAGGCGATTGCTGCCCTCGGCAAGATCAGTCCCAACTCGCCGCTCTACTGGCAGGCGAGGCTGCGGACCGCGGCGCTCGACGCCCAGGAAGACAAGTTCGACCAGGCCGTCGCCCGTCTCAGGACCCTCGTGGCCGAGAAGCCCGACCGCATCGACGCGGCCCTCACCCTCGCCGACCTGCTGCGCGGCAAGGATCGCTTTCCCGAGGCGGTGGCCGCCTACGACACGGCGATCTCGCGCCTCGGCAAGCCCGACGAGCGTCACTGGCAGGTCTATTTCGGCCGCGGCATCGTGCTCGAGCGCGTCAAGAACTGGCCGAAGGCCGAAGCCGACATGAAGAAGGCGCTCGAACTGTCTCCCGAGCAGCCCTACGTGCTGAACTATCTCGGCTACAGCTGGATCGACCAGGGCCTGCACCTGCAGGAAGGCATGAAGATGCTGGAGCGCGCGACAGAGCTGCGGCCGGACGACGGCTCCATCACCGACAGCGTTGGCTGGGCTTATTATCGCCTCGGCCAGTTCGAGAAGGCCGTCGAGTGGCTCGAGCGCGCGACCGAGCAGAAGGGCGACGATTCGACGATCACCGATCATCTCGGCGACGCCTACTGGCATGTCGGCCGCCGCCGCGAGGCCCGCTTCCAGTGGGAGCGCGCTTTGCACCAGAAGCCGGACAAGGACCGTCTGCCGGTCATCCAGGACAAGATCGCCAACGGCCTCAACCCGTCGAACGACAAGCCGACCGTCTACGAGAAGGCGGCCGACAGCAAGCAGGGCGGCTGATCGCGGGGTGTCGCTCGCGCGGGCCAAGGTCAATCTCTGGCTGAACGTCGTCGGACGCCGCGCCGACGGCTTTCACCTGCTCGACTCGCTGGTGGCCTTCACCGATCTCGCCGACGAGATCGAGATCGCGCCTTCATCGACCTTGTCCCTGGAAGTGGTGGGGCCGCAAGCTTCCGCGCTCGAAGGTGATCCGGACAATCTCGTCCTGAAGGCGGCGCGCCTTCTCGCCGGACGTGCCGGACTGGCCCCGCGCGCCGCACTGCGTCTCACCAAGCGTATCCCAGTGGCGGCCGGGCTGGGGGGCGGCTCGGCCGATGCCGCCGCGGCCCTGCTCGCCCTGATCGACCTGTGGCGCGTGGCCATGCCCGAGGAGGAACTCTTCGATCTCGCCGCCACGCTTGGCGCCGACGTGCCCATGTGCCTCGTCGGACGACCGGCACTGGCGACGGGCATCGGCGAGCGCCTGGCGCCCGCGCCGGCTCTGCCGGCCTGCGCCATCCTGCTGGTTAATCCGGGCGTCGCGCTGCCCACGCCGGCCGTCTTCGCCGCTCGGGAGGGAGGATTCTCTACAGCCATGCCTCTTGGCAACGGCTGGGCGAGCCTCGGCGAATTCGCTCAGGACCTCGCGCGCCGCGGCAACGATCTGACGGACGCGGCGATTTCGCTGCGGCCGGAGGTGGCCGCCGTCCTCGACCGGCTGCGGCACAGCGAGGGCGCCGCCCATGTCGCGATGAGCGGCACTGGGGCGACCTGCTTTGCTCTGTATGGATCCGATGAGGAGGCGCGGCGCGCGGCGTCGCTGCTTCCCGATTCCTGGTGGCGGCACGCCGGCCGCCTGGCCTGAGCTACGCCCGGGCGCGGTGGCGGACGACGAGCAGCGTCGTCAGGAGAAGCACGGCGCCGGCCTGGTGCATCGTGGCGATCGGGATGCTGACGCCGCTCAGGATGGTGGCGACCCCGAGGCCCAGCTGCAGGAAAGCCATCGTCGCTGCGGCCAGCGTCTCCGAGCGCGGCGCCCGCCAGGCCATGACCAGCACGCCCAGCACCAGCAGCTTGGCCAGCCAGCGATGCACGAACTGGATGGTGGTGCCGTTCTCGAAGAAGTTGATCCACGCCGGTGAGAGGTCGAACAGGCCGGGCGGGATCCAGTAGCCCGACATGTCGGGGAAGGTGCTGTGCGCGGTGCCGGCGCGCAGGCCGGCCATGAAGGCGCCCCAGACCAGCACGACCAACAGGAAGGCAAGCAGCGCCGTCGCCTTGCGCGCGGTCTTACGGTCGTCGCGGTGGACGGGGCGGGGACTGAGTTCGAGGATCAGCCAGACCGTGTAGGCGTAGAGGATGATCGCCAGCAGCAGGTGGGCGGCGAGGCGGTAGTGGCTGACCGAGGGCCGGTCGACGAGGCCCGACGCCACCATCGCCCAGCCCAGCGCACCCTGCAGGCCGCCCAGCACGAGGAGCGCGAACAGGCGCGGCTTGAGATGCGGGTTGAGGGCGCCGCGCCACCAGAACCAGGCCAGCGGCAGGGCGAAGACGAGACCGATCAGCCGGCCCCACAGGCGGTGGATGTACTCCAGCCAGAAGATCTCGCGAAACTCGGGCACCGTGAAGTCGCGGTTCACCAGGCGGCCCTGCGGCGAGGACAGGTACTTCTGCAGCTCCGCCTGCCAGGCCGTATCCGAGAGCGGCGGCAGCCAGCCGGTGACCGGGCGCCATTCGACCATCGACAGGCCCGATTCGGTGAGCCGGGTCAGGGCGCCGATGACGATCATGAAGAAGATCATGCCGGCGACGACGATCAGCCACTGGCGCACGGAGGCGGGGACTTGCTGCATGGCCGCCGGAACATGGGGGAAGCGGGGGCCGCCGTCATCAGGCATAAATGTCGCGAAGGACGGCGTCGTCGGGGTGTCTTGCGCTGGCCGTCCGCCTTGTTTAACGGTTCGCATACGAACAATTTTCATCCATCGTTCCGGAACATCGCAATGACTGCGTCCCCGCTGGCCCCGCCGGTCACCTTCGGGTCGAGCTTCAGTGACTTCTACGATCGCGAAGGGCTGGTCGGATTGGACGCCGCCTTCGTCGAATGGCTGAAGGACGCGAATGTCGACGTCCATGCCCGCCTGATGGCGGCGCGCGCCGCGCCCGACGCGATCGCCGCCAAGGATGAATCCAATCTGCTGATCGAGCTGGCGCGTCCGCTCGAGGATTTCGTGGCGGCGTTGTTCGGCGTCGCCCTCGAAGCGGCCGAGCTGCGCGCCCGCCACCGGCGCCTCGCGCCGCTCTACGACTGCAAGCGCCTGTTCGTGCAGCGCTATGTCACCCGCACCCTCAAGCCCGAGGCCGCACAGGCCCTGGACGGAGCCGCCGTCACGGCAGCCTTGAGCCTCCCCGTCTCGTTCGAGGCCGGACTCGAAGCCTGGGAACTGGCCTTCGCGCTCAAGGTTCGGGACCTGATCGGGGCCGAGTTCAAGGTCGAGACGCCGACGCCCGAAGTCGAGGCCCTGACGCGCTACGCCGCCTGGGCGCTGCATCATCCCGACGGCAAGCGCCGGCACCAGGACGGACCGCTGTTCAAGGTGCCGCACAAACTCGACTTCGAGCATCTCGTGCCGATCGAGACCGAGATCGTCGATGGCGTGACGCGCATGAAGCTGCCGCGGCCGCTGCTGCGCCATCGCGAGGGATTTGCCCTGACCGACCAGGGCTTCGACCTCGTGCGCGCCCTCGATCACGCCAATTACTGCATCTGGTGCCACAACCAGGGCAAGGACAGCTGCTCGCGCGGGCTCAAGGATCGTAAGACCGGCGCGTTCCAGAAGTCGCCGTTCGGCGTGACGCTCGCGGGCTGTCCGCTCGAAGAGAAGATTTCGGAGATGAACCTGCTGAAGAGCGAGGGCTTCTCCATCGGCGCGCTGGCGATGGCCGCGGTCGACAACCCGCTGCTGGCGGCCACCGGACACCGTATCTGCAACGATTGCATGAAGGCCTGCATCTATCAGAAGCAGGAACCGGTCGACATCCCGCAGATCGAGACCCGCACCCTGAAGGACGTTCTGGGTCTACCCTGGGGCTTCGAGATCTACTCGCTGCTGACACGCTGGAATCCGCTCAACCTGCGCCGTCCGATTCCGCGTTCCTCGACGGGACGCACCGTGCTGGTGGTCGGTCTCGGTCCGGCGGGCTTCAACCTGGCGCATCATCTGATGAACGACGGCCACACCGTGGTCGGCATCGACGGGTTGAAGATCGAGCCTCTGCCCGAGACACAGTCGGGCGTCGCCCTGGACGGCACGCGCGTGCCCTTCGCGGCGGTGAAGGACGTCGCGAGCTTGCGCGAGAATCTCGGCGAGCGCGCGATGGCGGGGTTCGGCGGCGTCGCCGAGTACGGCATCACGGTCCGTTGGGACAAGAACTACCTGAAGATGGTGCGGCTGCTGCTGGAGCGGCGCGCGCAGTTCTCGATGTTCGGCGGTGTGCGCTTCGGCGGCACGGTCACGGTCGAGAGCGCCTTCGCCATGGGCTTCGACCACATCGCGCTCTGCGCCGGCGCCGGCAAGCCCACGGTGCTCGACCTGCCCAATGGTCTAGCGCGCGGCGTGCGCGCGGCGTCGGACTTCCTGATGGCTTTGCAGCTCACGGGGGCCGCCAAGAAGGACTCGATCGCCAACCTGCAGATCCGCCTGCCGGTCGTCGTGATCGGCGGCGGCCTGACAGCGATCGATACCGCGACGGAGTCGCTGGCCTACTATCCGCTGCAGGTCGAGAAGTTCCTCGTCCGCCACGAGACGCTGGTCGCCGAGCGCGGCGAGGCGGCGGTGGGCGCGAACTGGTCGCCCGAGGAACGCGAGATCGCGGAGGAGTTCATCGCCCATGCTCGGGCCATTCGGGCCGAGCGCGAACAGGCGGCTCGCGAGGGCCGCGACCCCGCGATCACGAAGCTGGTGACCGGCTGGGGCGGCGTGTCGCTGGTCTATCGCCGCCGCCTGATCGATTCGCCGTCCTATACGTTGAACCACGAGGAAGTGCTGAAGGCGCTCGAGGAAGACATCCGCTTCGTCGAAGGCCTGTCACCCGTCGCGGTCGAGATCGACGAGGCGGGGCAGGCGAGGGCCCTGAAGGTCGCGGGCGAGCAGAACGGCGCCAAGGTCGAAGCGATGCTGCCGGCCCGCACCATCCTCGTCGCCGCCGGCACGCAGCCCAACACGGTGCTGGCGCGCGAGGATGCGACGCACGCCTTCATCGACGGCAAGTATTTCCGCGCCCTCGACGAGGCGGGCAATCACGTGACACCCGAGCGCGTCTGCAAGCCGGGCGACGTGCGCGTGCTGATGTACCGCCACGCCGACAACCGCTTCATGTCGTTCTTCGGCGATCTGCATCCCTCGTTTGCCGGCAACGTCGTGAAGGCGATGGGCGGGGCCAAGCAGGGCTATCCGGTGCTGACGCGGGCGATGACGGCGCTGCCGCCGGCCCGACGCACCCCGGCGGAGATTCTCGAAGAAGCCAACCGTTCGTGGCGCGCCCGCGTGGTCCGAGTGGACCGGCTGACGCCCACCATCATCGAAGTCATCGTCGAGGCACCGGCCGCCGCCCGCAACTTCGAGCCCGGCCAGTTCTACCGCCTGCAGAACTACGAAGCGTGTTCGCTGCGGGCCGAGGGCACCCTGCTCACCATGGAAGGCCTCGCGCTCACCGGTGCGTGGGTCGACAAGGAGAAGGGCCTGCTGTCGCTGATTGCGCTGGAGATGGGCGGTTCGTCCGACCTTTGCGCGATGCTGAAGCCCGGCGAGCCGGTGATCGTGATGGGGCCGACCGGCGCGCCGACCGAGATCGAACCGGGCGAGACCGTGGTGCTGGTGGGCGGCGGCCTCGGCAACGCCGTGCTTTTCTCGATCGGCCAGGCCTTCCGCAAGGCCGGCAGCAAGGTGCTGTACTTCGCCGGCTACAAGCGGGTGATCGACCGCTACAAGGTCGAGGAGATCGAGGCGGCGGCCGACGTCGTCGTCTGGTGCTGTGACGAGGCGCCGGGCTTTGCGCCGGGCCGCCCACAGGACAAGTCGGTCGTCACCAACATCGTCGAGGCGATGCGCCTCTACGCGTCGGGCGAACTCGGCGACCAGCCGATTCCCTACAGCACCGCCGATCGCATCGTGGCCATCGGCTCCGACGGCATGATGAACGCGGTGCGCCTCGCGCGGCATGCCGCGTTGAAGCCGTACCTCAAGCCCGAGCATGTGGCCTTCGGCTCGATCAACTCCCCCATGCAATGCATGATGAAGGAGATCTGCGCCCAGTGCCTGCAGCTCCACAGGGATCCGGAGACCGGCAAGGAGACGGTGGTCTTCTCCTGCTTCAACCAGGACCAGCGGCTCGATCTCGTCGATTTCAACAATCTGCGCCAGCGCCTGCGCCAGAACTCCGTGCAGGAAAAGATCGGCGCCCTCTGGATCGACCGCTCGCTGCGCCAGCTCGGGGTGCGCGGCTAGACGAAGATCTTCCGCGCCACGATCACCAGCAGCGCGACCGACGCCACGACGATCACCAGCAGCGTGAGCACGATGCCGGCCGCTCGGCCGGGATTGGTGTCCGCCGTCCGGGCGAGACCGAAGGCATGGGCGAGCCGCGCGACGATGAAGCCGATGCCCAGCGCATGGACCAGTACGCGCGAGCCGCCGTTGATCTCGAGCAGGGCCAGCAGGACCAGCACCAGCGCGGCGTACTCGGCGAAGTTTCCGAACACCCGGCTCATGCGGCTCATCTCGGCATCGCCGCCGTCGCCGAGACTGACCCGGCTCCGGAAACGCTGACGGATCACCAGCGCCGCAAGCAGCACACAGAGAAGCCCCGTGAGGGCGGCATAGAAGGCGGTGACGAACGGCAGGGCCGGCATTGCCATGAGGGGATCTCCTAGGGAGCGCGCACGAAGCGGAACAGAACCTTGTCCTGGCTGTAGTAGCGTAGCTGGTCCACGACCTTGGGAAAATATTCGCTGCCCACCGTCACCGGCATGAAGGCGTCGAGATCGAGGGGGCGCACGCCGACATGGAAGCCCGCGCCGCTGAACGCCTTGGCGACACTGTCCAGCGAATGATCGTAGAGCGGGATCGACGAGGTTTCGGCGATCACCTTGCGCCAGCGCGGCCAGACGGCGCTGTCCTTGTGGCAGCCCATGGCCGCGACATAGGTCCCGCCCGGCTTCAGCGCCGCCTTGATATCGGCCGCATGCGCGGCGAGGTCGGGCAGGAGGTAGAGCACTTCATGGCTGAAGGCGAAGTCGAACGTCCGGCCGAGCGTGGCCGCACTTTCGCTCACCCTGTAGTCGATCGGGCGATGTCCCTTCAGCAGCTCGGCACGGTCCACCGACTCCCGCGCGATGTCGATGCCGACGCCGGCCTTGAACGGGTGGCGGTCGTACAGCATCCGCAGGAAGCCGCCCTGGTTGCAGCCGTAATCGAGCACGGACGACGGGCGCAGGTCCTCATGGATCGAAACGTCGATCATGCGCCGCCAGATCGGCGCATGGGCGGCGCCCATCGCCTCCTCGTCGGCTTCGTTGCGATTCCACGTCCGGATGATCGAAGGCCGTTGCATCGCTTCCTCCTGTGAGGCAGCGAACCTATCACGCCCTCGTTACGCCCGTCCGCGCCAGGGGTGCACGAGCAATGGCCCGGCGACCAGGCTGCCGAAGGTGACGATGCCGACCGCGATGGCGGTGAAGACGCCGGGCAGTCCCCAGCCGAGATGCTCGATGGCGAACCAGCCGCCCAGCGACGCCACGAACAGGCGCGTCACGCCGGCGGCGAAGGGCGCTTTCATGCGGCCGGCGCCCTGGCTGGCGAAGGACAGGGTCATGCCGATGCCGAACACGAAGTAGAAGGGCGCGACGCGCGTCACGTAGGCCACGGTGGCGGCGATCACGTCGGGGTCGTTGGTGAACAGGCGGGCCCAGCCTTCGGGGAACAGCGCGACGATCCAACCGAAGGCGCCGATGCCGAAGCCCGCGACCAGGCTGCCGATCCAGGCGGCGCGGACGGCGCGTCGCCAGTCGTTGGCGCCGGCTGCCACGCCCACGATGGTCGTAAGGCCGGAGCCGATGCCGAAGGCCAGCGGCACCAGCATGAATTCTAGCCGCACGCCGATGCCGTAGCCGGCCAGGGCGGCGATGCCGAAGCGGCCGACCAGCCCGGTGACCAGCATGGCGGTGAGGTTGGCGGTGAAGGCAGAGAAGGAGGCGATGAGGCCGACCCGCAGGATCTCGCAGAACAGCCGGCCCTGCAGGGGGATGCCGGTCGTCGCCGGGACGAAGCCCAGTTTGCCGCTCCACAGCGCGCGCGCCTGCAACAGCGCCGAGACCGCTGAGGTCAGCAGGGAGGAGATGGCCGGGCCGGCCATCCCCAGGCCCGGCCAGCCGCCGATCCCGAGTGCGAGGACGTAGGAGAGCGGGACCTGCGCGAGAGAGGAGATCAGCATGTAGCGGCCGGGCGTGGCCGCGTCGCCGCCGCCGCGCAGCAGGGCCGACAGGAAGAAGTTGGCCCAGATGAAGATCGAGCCCGTGAACAGCACGTGGGAGTAGGTGAGGGCATTGCCGAGCGCAGCGCCTTCGCCGCCCAGCATGCGATAGAGCGAGGGCGCGGCCGTCCAGGCGAGCAGGGTGAAGAGCAGCGCCAATGCCGCGCCGAGGACCAGCGCATGCAGCACGAGGGCGCGGGCATCTCCGGTCCGGCCAGCGCCCAGGGTGCGGGCCATGGCGGCCGCCACGCCACCGCCCATGCCGCCGGCCGCCATCATGGTCATCATCATCATCAGCGGGAAGACGAGGGCGAAGCCCGCCAGGGCGTCGGTTCCCAGCCGGCCGAAGATGAAGGTCTCGGCAATAGCCACGAAGGTCTGCACGATCATGACGGCGGTGGTGGGGGCAGACAGCTTCCACAGGCTCTTGCCGATGGGCGCGGTGAGAAGAGGGTGCGACAGGACGGGACTCCAAATTGGGTGCATATGCACGATATCAGGCCGCGCCCTCGTGTCACCTTACAAACGCTGCCCGGGGCATTAGCTTTCGCGCATGACCCATTCCGAACGCCCCCTCGCCAAGCCCTCGGTCCAGACCGAAAACGACCGCGTCATCGTGACGGAATGGCGGTTCCCGCCCGGCAGCCACACCGGCTGGCACCGCCACGATCACGACTATGTCGTGGTGCCCATCACCACGGGCGAACTGCACATCTTCGACGGCAAGGCGACCGTGCCCGCGCCGCTTCGGGCCGGCGTCTCATATTCCCGCCAGACCGGGGTCGAGCACGACGTCATCAACCCCAACGATTTCGAGTTCGTTTTCGTCGAAATCGAGATCAAGGCCTGACGCTTCCGCCGGGCTGCCCCGCGCCCGCTCGCATTGACTTGGCCCCGTGCAGGGGTCATATGGGGTCCGCCCAGCGGTCCGGCTCGATCCTCGAGCCTTATGAGACTGCTCCAAGTCCAGCGGAAAGAATGGACTAAACTACGGAAATTAAATGAGTTTTGAGAGTTTGGGGCTGAGCGCCCCGGTACTGCAGGCAGTGGCCGACAAGGGCTACACGACGCCTACCCTCATCCAGGAAAAGGCCATTCCCATCGTCCTGATGGGCCGTGATGTGCTCGGATGCGCCCAGACGGGCACCGGAAAGACCGCCTCCTTCGTCCTCCCGATGATCGACATTCTCTCGGAGGGCCGCGCCAAGGCGCGCATGCCGCGCTCGCTCATCCTGGAGCCGACGCGCGAACTGGCCGCCCAGGTGGCCGAAAACTTCGAAATCT
The DNA here is from genome assembly GCF_965249915.1 of Reyranella sp. GTDB lineage: Bacteria > Pseudomonadota > Alphaproteobacteria > Reyranellales > Reyranellaceae > Reyranella. The sequence goes on along the minus strand of NZ_OZ252257.1, from coordinate 3,464,785 downwards.
ACGGCAAGAACCACAAGCTCAACATGGCGCTGCTGATCGGTGGCGTGAGCTTTCCAGACCAGGAGCGCGCGCTGGAACGCGGCGCCGACGTCCTGATCGCGACCCCCGGCCGGCTGCTCGATCATTTCGAGCGCGGCGGCATCCTGCTGAACGACGTCAAGATCCTGGTGATCGACGAAGCCGACCGCATGCTCGACATGGGCTTCATCCCCGACGTCGAGCGCATCGTCGCCACCCTGCCGCCGCTGCGCCAGACCCTGTTCTTCTCGGCCACCATGCCGCCGGAGATCAAGCGCCTGGCCGACCGCTTCCTCAGCAATCCCAAGGAAGTCACGGTCTCGGCACCGGCCTCGGCCTCCAAGAACATCGTGCAGGGCCTCGTGGTCGTGCAGGAAGACGACAAGCGCGAGGCGCTGCGGGCCCTGATCAAGGAACAGGACATCAAGAACGCGATCGTGTTCTGCAACCGCAAGCGCGACGTGGCGATCCTGCAGGCATCGCTAAAGAAGCACGGCTTCAATGCCGGGGCGCTGCATGGCGACATGAGCCAGCCCGCCCGCATGGAGACGCTGGAGAAGTTCAAGCAGGGTGAGATCCAGATCCTGGTCGCCTCCGACGTCGCGGCCCGCGGCCTCGACATCGTGGCGATGAGCCACGTGTTCAATTTCGACGTGCCGTTCTCGCCCGAGGACTACGTCCATCGCATCGGCCGCACCGGCCGCGCCGGCAACACCGGTCATTCCTTCACCCTGGCCTCGCCCGATGAGGGCGGCCTGGTCGAGGCGATCGAGAAGCTGATTGGCACCACCATCCCGCGGGTGGAAGTCCCGGGCATGGAACTGCTGGCCTTCGAACCGTCCGACGGACGTCGCCGCGGCCGTGGTCGCGGACGCGGTGGTTCCAGCAGCAGCAGCAGCGCTCGTGGCCGCAGCAGCGGTGGCAGCAGCAGCCGTCCGCCGAAGGAAGTGCGCGCCGAGAAGGCACCGCAGCCCGAGAGCACGGCGCGTCCGGCACCGGAAGCCCGTCCGGAGCGGGAGGCCCGTCCCGAACGTGCAGCGCGCCCGCCGCGTGAACCGCGGGCCGAGCGTCCTTCCCGCGAGGCCCGTCCGGCGCGCGAGACAGGTCCCGAGCGTGAGACACGTCCCGAGCGGGAAGCCCGGCCGCCGCGGGAGTCCCGCTCGGACCGGCGTCCGGAGCGTTCCGATCGCTCCGACCGTTCGTCCCGCCCCGACCGCCGTGATCGTGACGACAGCCCGGCGCCGCTCGGCCTCGGCGATCACGTGCCGGCTTTCCTCGCCCGTCCGACGCGCTAGAATCCCGCGTCGCGGCGGAGGGCGTTGATGCAGACAATATTCGTCATGGTGAAGTGCGAGCTCGGCAAAGCCTATGAGGTTGCCGACAATGCCGTCGCCGTCGAGCAGGTCTCGGAGGTCTACTCGACCTCCGGGCAATACGATCTCCTGATGAAGTGCTATCTCGACGAGAAGACCGACATCGGCCATTTCGTGACGAGCGAGATCCAGACGCTGCCGGGCGTGAAGGACACGTTCACCCTGATCACGTTCAAGGCGTTTTCCTGAGCACCGCCGTTCCGCGCCGGCATTTCCCGCGGGGCGAGGACTTCCTGCTCCTCCCGCCCTCTCTCCAGCCTTACGCCTACCGCAACGTCGATAAGCTGTTCGCCCATCGTGCGATCCGTCGCGGCCCCGATTCCCGGGAGCTGCCGCGCGGGATTGAGATTGCGCCGGTCTATGTCGCCGGCGGCCGCGAACACGACATCGCCTCGTTCATGGATCGCAACGTGATCGTGGGCATTCTGGTGATCCATCGCGGCAGGATCGTGCTCGAACGCTACGGCCTCGGCCTCCAGGAGCATGATCGCTGGTCGACCATGTCGACCGTCAAGTCGATGACGGCGATGCTGGTCGGTGCCGCGGTTCATGACGGTGTCATCAAGTCGATCGACGATCGCCTCACAGACTATTTGCCGGCCCTCAGGGACTCGGCCTATGAAGGCGTGACGTTGCGGCATGTCATGACGATGTCTTCGGGCGTGCGCTGGACCGAGATCTATCCAGACCGGAACTCCGACGTGAATCGCTATAGCAAGTCGCTGGCCGACAAGGTGCCCGACGGCGTGCTGAAGCTGATGGCCTCGCTGCCACGCGCTCATCCGCCGGGCAGCTCCTTTCTCTACAATTCCGGCGATACGTTCCTGCTGGGCGCCGCGCTCACCCGCGCGGTGGGCAAGCCACTCGCCGATTACATGTCGGAGAAGGTCTGGCAGCCCGCCGGTATGGAATGCGACGCCTTCTATACGCTGGAAAGCGACGGCGGCCAGGAGATCGGCGGCAGCCGAGCCGGCGTGGTCCTGCGCGACTTCGGCCGCTTCGCCGAGTTCGTCCGCAACGACGGTGTCATAGACGGCAAGCGCGTGCTGCCCGAGGGCTGGGTCGAGGCGGCGGCGACGCCTGCTTTCAAGGTGCCCGCGCCTGTCGTCCCCGACATCACGCATTACGGCTACAGCTGGTGGCTGGGCGACGGGGTGATGGCGGCGATCGGCCATGCCGGCCAGCGCATCGACATCTATCGCAAGGAAGATCTCTCGGTGGTGACGCTCGCGGCCCTGCCGCAACCGCCCTATGTGCCGGCCACCGACCACGATCGCCGCGCGGAGATCGTCACCTTCACGCAGGCCGTGAGGGCGGCCTGCTCGGCCACCAAATGAGAGAGCTGACGATGTCGACGACACCCGCCAAGAAACTCGAACTCCTCGTCGAACGTGTCGTCATGGGCAGCCGCTGGCTGCAGGCGCCGCTCTACATCGGACTGGTCTTCGTGCTGGGCGTCGTGGTCGTGAAGTTTCCCTTCAAGATCTGGGAACTGATGCGCAAGGCGATCTCCGCCGAGGAGGCCGATCTCGTGCTGGCGGTGCTGTCGCTGGTCGACCTGATCATGGTCGCCAACCTGGTCGTGATGGTGATCATCTCCGGCTACGAGAATTTCGTCAGCCACATCGACGTCGACAGTTCGCGCGACAGGCTCGCCTGGTTCGGCAAGCTCGATGCCGGTTCGCTGAAGATCAAGCTCGCAAGCTCGATCGTGGCGATCTCGTCGATCCACCTGCTCCAGCGCTTCCTCGAAGCCGGCGATTACGACAACGGCAAGCTCTATGCGCTGGTCGTCATGCACATGGCGTTCGTGGTGTCGGCGCTGCTGCTGACCTACATCGACAAGATCGCCTCCGACAAGAAGGGGGCGGGCGGGCATTGAGCACCGGAGGCAAGGCGGCACTCGCCATCTGGGTCGACATCGATCCGGCCGATCAGGCCTTCTTCGAGCATTGGCACAGCCGCGAACATCTGCAGGAGCGCGTCTCCTGTCCCGGCTGGCTGCGCGGCAGCCGCTTCAAGGGCCTGACCCGGCCCGGCCGCTACCTGTTGTTCTACGATGCCGACAAAGCCGCCGCCTTCGAGAGCGAGACCTATTACGCCCGCCTGCGCAGCCCCAGCGAGATGAGCCGAGCGCTCTTTCCCAAGTTCCGCAACACCTCGCGCACCGTCTGCGCCGTCGAGCAGCGCTGGGGCGAGGGCATCGGCGCGGCCGTCCTGACCTTGCGCATGAAGGCAAGCAACGTCGCGCCCTTCGACAAGCTCGCCTCGCCGGAGACGGCCCGCGTCGACCTGCTCTCCGGCCGCGCCAACATCGGCCAGGCGCAGACGGCCGAAAAGGAACTGCGCGGCACGCCCGATCAGCAGATCGAGCGGGCGCTGGTGGCGTTCTTCTGGTCGGTGGAAGCTGCGCAAGCCGCGCGGGAGCGACACGCCCCCGAGGGAGAAGTCTTCGCCCTCCGGCACACCGTGTCGAAGAGCGATCTCTGAATTGTCATCCCGAGCGTCAGCGAGGGATCCTTCTCTGATCGGAAAGATCCGTCGCTTCGCTCGGGATGACAGCTTCGCTGTCAGTTGATCAGCCCGTAGAACTTCCCGGCGTTGGTGCAGGTGATCATCTTCACCTGCTCGGCCGGCACGTCGGCGAACTGTTCCTTGATGTACTTGTCGGAGTGCGGCCACACGCCGTCGCCGTGCGGGTAGTCGGAGCCCCACATCAGACTCTCCGCGCCCATGTCGTCGATCAGCTTGGCGCCGATGCGGTCGAACTGGAACGTGGCCTTGCACTGGCGCCGCCAGTAGTCCGAAGGCTTCATCTTCATGCCGAGATCGTGGAAGCGGTCCTCCCACTCGAAGTCCATGCGGTCGAGCGCGTAAGGGATCCAGCCGCAGCCCGATTCCCCGAAGGCGATGCGGACGTTGGGGAAGCGCTCCAGCACGTTGGCGCCCATGATCGCGGCCAGGATGTTCACCAGGTTCATCTGGAAGCCCGAGACCACGGTGAAGAACACGGACCGGCCGACGCGACCGGGATACTTCTCGATGGTGCCGGGCGGGACGTTGGGGAAGGTATGGAAGTGCAGCGGCAGCTGCACGTCGTTGACCGCCTTCCACAGCGGGTCCCACATCGGGTGCCACATCGGCTCCATGTCCCAGGAGCACGAGAGCTCCAGGCCCTTGATGCCCATCTTCGCGACCCGGTAGATCTCATGGACGGCGGCGTCGATGTCGCCGTAGGGCAGGCAGGCCAGGCCGATATGCCGGTCGGGATAGTGGCTGCAGAAATCCTTCAACCAGTCATTGTAGATGCGCAGCATCTCGTTGCCGGCCTCGCGGTCGTTGAGACGGCTCGCGGCGCCCAGGATGCCGTAGATCACCTCGGCGTCGACGCCGTCGCGATCGAGATCCTTTATGCGCAGATGCGGGTCTGAAATCCGGCGGATGTCCTTGGCGCCGTCGGCATAGAGACCGGTCTCCGCCATGATGTCGACGCGGCCGTGCTTGCCGGGCACGAACTTGGAGCCGGACGGACCGACGCCGTTCTTGAAGCCGAAAGAGGCGCCGTTCTTGGCCACCCACTTCGGCCCGTCATCGGTGTCGGTGACGTAGGGCATGCGCTCCTTGAGGTCGCGCGGCGCCATCGACGTGAACAGGTCGGGCGGCATCCACGGCAGGTCGAGGTGGCTATCGGCCGAAATGCGCTTGTATTGCATGGCGTTTCGCTCCCTTTGATTTGCTCAGGGAATTATGCGCCGTCTGAAAGGCGTAGCAATGCCCCTGCTATTTCGCGGGTCGGCTATCGAAGTAGGCGCCTTCGCTGCCGAGGAAGACCATCATTGCGACGACGAACACGATCGGCAGGACGCGTCGCCAGACGGACGCGGCGGTATCGCGCGGGAGTGAGCGGCGCCGCAGCCAACCCCACAGCGCGTAGAGGAACCACACCGGCATGGCGATCATCAGGGTGAACTGGGCGGCCCCATGGAAGGCGCCGATCCCGGCCGCTTCTGGGCCTGCGCCCTGCAGGCGCAGTTGAATGACCAGGACGGCGGCGAGTGCGACGCGGACGATCAGCAGCAGCGTCGCCGCGGCGGACAGGCCCAGAGAAGCCGCCGGAAGGGTGAATCGCCGAATGGCCGGACGAACCAGCCGGCTGCCCGCGGGGCCGCAAACGCGGCGATCATGACGATGAGCATGGTGGGCAGAAGCACGCCCATGCCGAAGAACGCCCGCCCGACGAAGTAGCAAACCGCCACGGTGAGGATCGTGAGCCAGACGCTCTCGGCCACGGAGCCGGCGATGCCGAAAGCGCGATCCCAGCCAACATTCTCGCCACGCGCTTCGGCCTGCTGCAGCGCCTCATCGGATCGATAGCTGTCGTAGCCGCCGCGCTTCACTTAGCCCCCCGCTTGCCGCCATATTGTGTGCGGCATCGTTCGGTCGCTCAAGGACGTGGAATGACAACAGACACCGCTTCCCGTCTCGACGGGGACTTCGACTACATCATCGTGGGTGCCGGCTCGGCCGGATGCGTGCTCGCGAACCGGCTCTCCGCCGATCCGCGGAATCGCGTGCTCGTGGTCGAGGCGGGCGGCCGCGATAACTGGATCTGGTTCCACATTCCGGCCGGCTATCTCTTCGCCATCGGCAATCCGCGCGCCGACTGGATGTTCCAGACCGAGAAGGAGCCGGGGCTCAACGGCCGCGCGCTCAACTATCCGCGCGGCAAGGTGATCGGCGGCTGCTCGGCCATCAACGGCATGATTTCGATGCGCGGCCAATCACAGGATTACGATCACTGGCGGCAGCTCGGTCTCACCGGCTGGGGCTGGGACGATGTCGCGCCGGTGTTCCGCAAACTCGACAGTCACTTCCTGGGCGATACCGAGCATCACGGCGCCGGCGGCGAATGGCGGGTCGAGGAATCGCGCGTGCGCTGGGAGGTGCTCGATGCGGTGATCAAAGCCGCCAACGAGATGGGCATTCCGCAGACAGGGGACTTCAACACCGGCGACAATACCGGCGTCGGCTATTTCCACGTGAACCAGAAGCGCGGCGTGCGCATGTCGGCGGCGCGCGCCTTCCTGAAGCCGGTGCTGAAGCGGCCGAACCTCCGGCTCGAGACCGGCGTGCTGGTCGAGAAGCTGTCGTTCGAGGGCAAGCGCTGCACCGGCGTACTCTATCGCCAGGACGGCCGCCTCGTCGAGGCGAGGGCGCAGGGTGAGGTCATTCTCGCCGCCGGCGCGGTCGGTTCTCCGCAGATCCTCCAGCTCTCCGGCATCGGCGCGCCGGACTGGCTGGGCGAGGTCGGCATCCCGGTGCTCCACGCGCGCGAGGGCGTCGGGCGGAACCTGCAGGACCATCTGCAGCAGCGGGCGATCTACAAGGTCAACGGCGTAAAGACCCTCAACATGACCTATCACTCGCTGGTCGGCCGGGCTTTGATGGGCATGCAATATGCATTGCTGCAGAAGGGGCCGCTCACCATGTCGCCCTCGCAGCTCGGCATCTTCACGCGCTCTTCCCCGGATCAGGAAAGGTCGAACATCGAATTTCATGTGCAGCCTCTTTCGCTCGACAAGTTCGGCGAGCCGCTGCATCGCTTCCCGGCGATCACGGTGAGCGCCTGCAACCTGCGCCCGACTTCGCGGGGCACGATCAAGCTGCGTTCGGCCGATCCGTCGGCCAAGCCCGTCATCGCGCCCAACTATCTTGCGACCTACGAGGACCGCACCGTGGCAGCCGACGCGATCCGCGTGACGCGGCGCCTGATGCGCCAGCCCGCGATGCAGCCCTATCATCCGGAGGAATATCTGCCCGGGCCCAGCGTTGGCGACGACGATGCCTCTCTCGCCAAGGCGGCCGGCGACATCGGCACCACGATCTTCCACCCCGTCGGGACCGCGAAGATGGGACTGCCTTCGGATCCGCACGCCGTGGTCGACGAGCGACTGAGGGTCATCGGTCTGCAGGGGCTTCGCGTGGTCGATGCGTCGGTCATGCCGACCATCACGTCGGGCAACACCAACACACCCACGATCATGATCGCCGACAAGGCGGCTGGAATGGTCCTTGCGGACAACAAACAAGGAGGCATGCGTGCGTAAGAAAATTCTTGGACTGATCGCGGCGGTCGGTCTTTCGGTGCCGGCCGTTGCCATGGCGCAGCAGCCTTCGACGCTGCGGGTGGTGGCGCATTCGGACCTCAAGATCCTCGATCCGATCTGGACCACCGCCTTCATCGTGCGCAATCACGGCTACATGATCTACGACACGCTGTTCGCGCTGGACGGCGAACTCAAGATCAAGCCGCAGATGGTCGATACGTGGAAGATGAGCGACGACAAGCTCACCTGGACCTTCACGCTGCGCGACGGGCTCGAATTCCATGACGGCCAGCCGGTCACGACCGAGGACGTGATCGCCTCGCTAAAGCGCTGGGCGTCGCGCGACAGCCTGGGCACCATCCTGTGGGCGAAGGTCGCGGAGCTGAAGGCGGTCGATGCCAAGACCTTCCAGATCGTGCTGAAGTCGCCGACCGGCGTCGTGCTGCAGGCGCTGTCCAAGCCCTCGGGCAACCCTTTCATCATGCCCAAGCGCATCGCCGAGACGCCGGGCACGGACCAGATCAAGGAGTTCGTCGGATCGGGCCCGTTCATTTTCAAGGCCGATGAATGGAAGCCCGGCGACAAGACCGTCTACGTCAAGAACCCCAAGTACAAGCCACGGCCTGAGCCCGCGTCCGGCCTGGCCGGCGGCAAGATCGCCAAGGTCGACCGGGTCGAATGGCTCGCCATTCCCGACCAGCAGACGGCGGTGAACGCGCTGCAGGCCGGCGAGATCGACGTCATCGAGGCGCCGCAACACGACCTCTATCCGCTGCTGAAGAAGGACCGCAACGTCTCGCTGGTGACCACCAACAAGTGGGGCAACCAGTACATCTATCGCTTCAACCAGCTCTTCAAGCCGTTCGACAATGCCAAGAACCGGCAGGCGATGCTCTATGCGCTGAACCAGAAGGACTTCCTGAACGGGGTCATCGGCGACCCCGAGTACTATACGGTCTGCAAGGCCATGTTCATGTGCGGCGGCCCCTACGAGACGACCGCAGGCTTCGCCGACAAGTACGAGAGCGACTTCGCCAAAGCCAAGCAGTTGCTCGCCGAGGGCGGCTACGACAACACGCCGGTCGTGCTGCTGCATTCGACCGATCTCTACGTGCTGACGAACATGGCGCCGATCGCCAAGTCGCTGATGGAGAAGGCCGGTATGAAGGTCGACATGCAGTCGATGGACTGGCAGACGCTGGTCGCGCGCCGCGCCAAGAAGGATGCACCGGACAAGGGCGGCTGGAATGTGCTCATCACCTCGACCTCGGGAGCCGATTCGCTCGATCCGCTGACTTACAGCTTCATCAGTGCGGCCTGCGACAAGGCCTGGTTTGGCTGGCCGTGCGACGCCGAGATCACGCGCCTGCGTGACGCCTTCGCCGACGAGACCGACGAGGCCAAGCGCAAGGAGATCGTCGAGAAGCTCCAGCTCCGCGCCGCCGAGGTCCCGACGCATGCCTTCCTGGGCCAGTACAACAATGCGATGGCCATCCGGAAGAATGTCGTCGGCAGCGTCGTCTCGCCGGTGCCGGTCTTCTGGAACATCGAGAAGAAGTAGGGGGCGTGCGGAACCGGCTTCATTTCCGGCAAGGCAGTGCAGACTGAACTTTTCGCCGGGCGGGACGTTGTGCGCGCGCAACCTTTCGCCCGGAGCCCGACATGACGATGCAAAGAAGTGCAGGATGGTGATCGCCGATCAGGGGGCGTGGGCCAAGGCCGAGCTGCTCGCCCGTCGCATCTACCAGCTCACGACGGTGCCGATGCGCTCCGAGAATCACCCGACCTGGGATCCGACATGGCGCAAGGCCATGGAAGCGGCTTTCGCTGCCATCGGCTCGGGAGAGGAAGAAAGGATGGATGGCGCGCTGGTGCAGCTCGAGAAACTTGCGCGCAACATGTAGTCCGGATGTGTATTTGAGGCGCTTTTGAACCTCTGTGGCGAGTGCGGCCGCAATGCAACCAAATCGGGGCAGAGGAGTTATTCGCTCGTGGTTCCATCATGAGCGGGGAAGTTCGAATGAAGAAATTCTTGGCAGCAGCGGCTTTCGTGGCATTAGCGCCGGCAGCCGTTCACGCGCAGACAATCAACGCGCAGGAAGGCTTCTACATCGGCGCTGGCGGCGGCGCCGCGTGGTTCCTCGGTTCGAATTCCAATGCCAGCACGTGGACGGGCTGGGCTGTCGGCGGCAAGGCGGGTTACGACTTCGTCGGTCCGCGCTTGGAACTCGAAGTAGGCTACGGCCAGATTCCGACCTCGGCCAACATCCCGGGCACGGCGATCAACGGCAAGGTCGGCCAGCTCAATGTGATGGCGAACCTGCTGTACGACTTCATGCCGACCTCGGTCATCACCCCGTACATCGGAGCCGGTGCGGGTGTCGCGTTCGTCGACAGCAATTCCTCATTGGGCAGCACCCAGTTCGCCTATCAGGGCATGCTGGGCGTCGCCTACAACGTCAATGAGCAGCTCCGCTTCACGGTCGAAGGCCGCTACGTCGGCACGACGAACCCGAGCGTCAACACGCCGTTCGGCAATGTGACCTTCCAGAACAACAACATCCTCGCCCTGGCCGGCGTGACCTACAAGTTCGTCTCGCCGCCGCCCCCACCGCCGCCGGCTCCGACGATGGTGGCGCCGCCGTCGTTCATGGTGTTCTTCGACTGGGATCGCGCGAACCTGTCCGCCCAGGCCCTGACGACGATCAAGCAGGCCGCCGACTCCTACAAGCAGAAGGGCAACGCCCGCATCACCGCGACAGGTCACACCGACACGTCGGGCGCGCCGGCCTACAACATGGCGCTGTCGCTGCGTCGTGCGAACGCCGTCAAGGACGCCCTGGTTCGCGAAGGCGTGCCGGCGACCGCGATCGCGGTGGTTGGCCGTGGGGAGCAGGGCCTGCTGGTCCAGACCGGCCCGAACGTCCGCGAGCCGCAGAACCGCCGCGTCGAAATCGTCATCCAGTAAGGCGATCGTTCACGCTGATTACACCGCGCCGGCAACGAACCGGCGCGGTGCGCGTTAGAAGCATGCCGGACCTCACCGTCCGGCCCTCCGGTTGCAGCCTTCCAACCCCTCTCCCCGAGTGGCGTCGGCTGCGACCGGAGACCTCTCTTCCCGATATCCTCACCCCGTGCCGTCCCGGCCTCTTCGTGAGCGCCGGTGTTGTTGCGTGTTCGGGTGGCACGGCTGGTAATTCGGCAGGAGCAGTGGCCATCGCGTGATCGCGCCTGCTCGCGGTTCAGTGAACGCAACCTGCAGGCTCCCTCACACGTTCTTTCGCCAACAATTCACGCGCAGGAGACTCTCATGCTGAAGTTCACGAATATCGCTCTCGTTGCGGCTCTCGGCTTGGGTGTCGCTGCCTGCGGAAACAATCCGACGGATCGTGCCCTCACCGGCGGTGCGATTGGCGCCGGTACGGGCGCCGTGGTCGGTTCGACCATGGGTGCCCCGGTGGCCGGTGCGGTGGTGGGTGGCCTGGGTGGCGCTGCGATTGGCGCCGCGACGACGCCGCGCAACGACGGCTACTACCGCTAATCTCACCTCTTTGACCGAAGCGGGGGGTGGGCACTGAGAGGTGCCCACCCTTTTTCGTGTGCGGATCGGAGGGGGCAATGCAAAAATGCGATGCATGGCCCGCCTCTTCACACGCAATATCGAGGACTTCACGTGCGAGCGCTGCGGCACCTCGGTTCAGGGCAACGGTTTCACGAACCATTGCCCGTCCTGCCTGTGCAGCAAACACGTTGACGAAAATCCCGGAGACCGCGCCGCGAACTGCGGCGGCCTGATGGAGCCGATCGCCGTCGAGCAGGCGCGCGGCCGCTACATCATCGTGCATAAGTGCCTGAAGTGCGGCCAGGTGAAGAGAAACAAATCCTCACCGGATGACAGTTCCCGCGCCCTGGTCGAGGTGGCCCGGCGGAGAGCCATGTCTTGAGGGGCTTAGCCCTCCTTGTCTTCGTGATCGTCGCCGTTTGCGGCGGGGCCGCGTCTGCTCAGGGTGTTGAGCACATCGAACAGGCATGGCGCGACTGGATGGCGAAGACCCAGCGCACGCGCGGTGGACTGGCGGTGATGCAGGCCGGGCAGCAGCTGCACGAGGCGAGTGCGGGCGGTCTCACTCCCGGAGCCCAGGTCCCCTACGCGAGCCTGTCCAAGGCGATAACCGGTGTCTGCATCGCCACGCTGATCGAACGGGGAACGCTCTCCTTCGAGACCACGGTGGCGCAGGCGCTGACCCGGACGCTGGTGCGCACCGGCCGTCCGTCCGATCCGCGCCTGCTGGCAGTGACCATTTCCCAACTTCTGGTCCATCGTGCGGGCTTCGGTTCCTCGACCGGCGGTGGCGGCGAACTGGCGAACTACCTGCGTCGCAACTCGGGCGGTCGCACCGCTTTCGACGAACAGCTCCGATGGCTGTTCGCCCGTGGCCTGCAATACCCGCCGGGTGAGCGCTTCGAATACTCGAACGCGAACTACCTGATGCTGGGTGCCATCATCGAGGAGGCGGCCGGCCAGCCCTACGAGCGCTACTGCAAGGCGGCGGTGCTGACGCCCCTGGGCGCGCGGCAGGCCATGCTCGATCCGGCCTGGCGCATCCTCTCGAGTTACGGCGGCTGGCGGATGCCACTCTTCGAGTACGCCCGCTTCTACCAGGCCTTTGCCTTGGGCAATCCCGCGATCGGTCCACGGTCGCGGCAATGGATGATGTCCCCCGAGGGCAAGCAGGTCGGCGGCGGTGTGCACTACGGGCTCGGTACCTTCGTCCGGCCGACCGCCCGCGGCGGCGGCAATTTCTGGCACGCCGGCCGCTGGATCTACGATCTTCCCGGCGCCCACGATGGGCCGCTGAGCGCTTCCTACTCGACCTTCGCGGTGCGGCTGGGTGCGCTCGACGTCAATATGGTGAGCTATGCCGAACCGGGCCGCGAGCAGGGAGATGGCAGCCTCGACCGGATCCTGGGCGACGCGGCGCGCGGCGTGAAGCGATGGCCGTGACTCGGTGGACCGGCGGATCAAGACCGGCACCACCGGTCAATGCGTTGGCGGCCGCCGGGGTGCCTTATGCCCCAGGCAGTGCCAGTTTCGGGGCGGCCTTATGGGGCAACGTCCGCGCCGTTCCGCTGTGCACCCACGCTATGACGCAAACGAACGCAGCACCTTGCCCGGGCGCGAAGCAGGGTCGGCGCAGAATCCCGTCTTGTCGGCGGCCCGATTGCCGTTGATCCAGACGCCGTGCAGGCCGACGGCGCCGGCGGTGAGGCGGGCCGCGCCGGCCGGCAGGTCATGGGCGCGCCGCTTAGGTCCACGCGCCACGGTCGCCGGGTCGAACAGCATCAGGTCGGCGGCGAGGCCCTCGCGCAGCAGGCCGCGATCCTGGATGCCGAACAGCTTCGCCGGCTGACCGGTCAGGCGATGCACCGCGTTCGGCAGGTCGAGCACGCCGAGGTCGCGGCTCCAATGCCCCATCAGATGCAGGCCGAAGCCTGCGTCGCAGAAGAAGGTGAGATGCGCGCCGGCGTCGCTCAGCGAGATATGGGTGTTGGGATCCGCCAGGATACGGCCCACCGCCTCATCGTCATTGTGCAGAAGCTGCGCCACGAACATCGTGTCGAGATTCTCCGACAGGGCGAAGTCGAGGATGAAGTCGAACGGCTCCTTGCCAGCAGCCTTGGCGAGCTGGGCCAGCGTGGCCCCTTCCATGGCGCGGTTCTCGTCCTTTGCGGTCTCGACGACAAACAGCTTGTCCCATTCGCCGTTGAACAGCAGCCGGCCACGCTTGGCCAAAAGCTCCTCCCGCACCGAGGCACGCCAGGCCGGATCGCGGTAGATCTTCGCGAGCTCTGCCGGATCGTGCGCCGCCATCGCCGGCTTCCACGCCTGCATGCTCTCGAACAGGTAGGGGCTGTGGAAGGTGAAATCCATGCTGAGCGGGCAGCAGGAGGTTTGCGCCACCAGGGTGCGGCCGCGGGCGCGGGCCGCGTTCACCTGGTCGAGCGTGGTGAAGGCGGCTTCGGGATTGGTGTTCGAATGGAACAGCGCGGCGATCACGACCGGGCGGTTGGCTTCGGCGGCGATCTCCTCGAGATACGGGATCGTCGTCGTGCGGCCCTTGGTCAGCATGTAGACGCCGGTACCGCGCTCGCCCATCGCCTTCACCAGCGTGCGCAGCTCATGGTCGTCGGCCAGGCGCGACGGCATCGGCGTGCCGCCCTCGCCATTGTGCGCTTCCGAGGTCGAGGAGGCGAAGCCGACGGCGCCCGCCGCCATCGCCTCGCGCACAAGGTCGGCCATCCGGGCGACCTCGTCCGCACTGGCTGCGCGCTCGGTGGCATCGCCGCCCATCACGAAGGTGCGGATCGCGGAGTGGCCGGCGAAGCAGGCGACGTTGGGGCCGACGCCATTCGTCTCCAGCATGTCGAGATATTGCGGGAAGCTCTCGAAGCCCCAGTTGATGCCGGCGCGCAGCGCGTCGAGCGACATGCCCTCGACATGGGTCAGGTGGCGCATGGTGAGATCGCGATCGGCCGGCTTGCACGGCGCGATGGTGAAGCCGCAATTGCCCAGGATCGCGGTGGTGACGCCCAGCGCCGGCGAGGGATCGACGAAGGGATCCCAGGTGATCTGCGCGTCGTAATGGGTGTGGCCGTCGATGATGCCCGGCGCCAGCGCCAGCCCGTCGGCCTTCACGGTCTCCTTCGCGGCGCCGAGCTTCGGGCCGATGGCGGCAATCCTGCCATCCTTCACGCCGAGGTCGCCCTTGAGGGGCTGGGCGCCCGAACCGTCGTGGATTTCCGCATCCTTGATGACCAGATCGAACATGTTTTTTTCCTCCCGGATTGACCCTAGTCTGTCAGCAAGGAAATGGAACGGGAGGATTGCATGACAGGCATGACGCGGCGCGGCTTCGTGGTCGCGGGCACGGCGGGTGCGGCATTCGGACTGGCGCCGGCGATCGTCCGTGCGCAGGACTATCCGACCAAGCAGGTCCGGGTGGTGGTGCCCTATCCGGCGGGCGGCGGCACCGACCTGGTAGCGCGCCTGGTCATCCCGCGCCTCGCGGAGCGGTGGAAGCAGACGGTCATCATCGACAACAAGGGCGGCGCCAGCGGCATCCTGGGCAGCGAGATCGTCGCCAAGGCCCCGCCCGACGGTTACACGCTGCTGGTCACCACCAGCGCCCACACGATCAATCCCTACACCACGAAGGTCCTGCCCTACGACACCGAACGCGACTTCACGCCGGTGACGCCGCTGATCGAGGGGGCGCTCGCGCTGATCGGCTCGCCCAAGGCGGGTATGGACTCGATGGAAAAATTCATGGCGGCGGCGAAGGCCAATCCCGGCAAGTACCAGTTCGGCAGCACCGAGAACACGACCCGCATGGTGGGGGAGCTGTTCCGGGTGAAGAGCGGGCTGCAGATCGAGAACGTGGCCTACAAGGGCGCCGCACCGATGATGCAGGAGCTGGCCGGCGGCCATATCCCGGTGGGCTTCACCAGTCCGCTGACGGTAATGTCGCACCACCGGGCGGGTACGCTGCGCATGCTCGCGGTGAGCGGTAACAAGCGGCTGCCGGGCCTCGAAGACATTCCGACCATCGCCGAGGCGGGCGTGCCGGGCGTCGACACGACGGCCTGGTTCGCGCTGTTCGGTCCGGGCAAGATGTCGCCCGCGCTCGCCAACCGCATGCGCGACGATGTCGTGGCGGTCCTGGCCGAGCCCGAGATGCAGGCCAAGATCCGCGACCTGTCGAGCCTGCCGGGCGGCGAGGCGCCGGACGCCTTTGCCCAGCGGATCAAGAAGGAGTTGGTGAGCTGGGGCGAAATCGCCAAACTGGCGGGCATCCAGCCGGAGTGATTTTGCTGGGGGCGCGCCGCTCCAGCGGCGCGTCTTTGGAGATCTTGACGGTGGCCGCGCCACTGGAGTGGCGCGCCCCCAGCGGATGAGGCGCGACATGATCCGTCTGCTCGTAATCGTCCTTCTCGTGGCTCTGGGGACGCCCGCCTGGGCGCAGTCGGTGAGCTTCCCCAGCGTGACCGTCGGCAGCAGCCAAGCCGGGCCGGAAGTGAAAGGCTGGGTCTACAAGCCGGCGGGCAACGGACCGTTTCCGGCGATCATCCTGGCCCATAGTTGCGCCGGAACGAACCCGCATACCGACGGGTGGGGCAAGCTGCTGGTGAGCTGGGGCTATCTCGTGCTCGCGCCGGATTCCTTCGGCCCGCGCGGTACCAGGGCCGTCTGCACGACGCCCAACGTGGTGACGCCCAACATGCGCGTAGCCGACATCGCGGGCGCGCTCGACTATCTGGCGACGCGGCCCGACGTGATGAAGGGCAAGGTCGGCATCATCGGCCACAGCCATGGCGGCTCGACCGTCATACGCTCGGCGCAGAGGAACTTTGGGCTGGCGCAACGCGGCCTGGCGGCAGGCGTCGCCTATTATCCCGGCTGCAACCCACAGCTCGATGGCGGCATCGACGTCCCGGTGCTGCTGCTGGCCGGCGACAAGGACGACTGGACGCCCGCCGATCGCTGCCGCAGCCTGGTCTCGGGCCTGCGGCGCGGCGACCTCGTCGAGGCGGTCTACTACCCCAACGCCTATCATAGCTTCGACTCGAAGGTCGCCGACCGCAACGTGCCCGGCGCGGCCGGCAAGCAGCATCACCTCGCCTACGACACCGTCGCCGCTCCCGACGCCGAGGCGCGGACGAAGGCGTTCTTCGCGAAGTACCTGCGTTAGCGCGCTGCGTCTCCCCACCAATAACCTCGTCCTGAGGAGGCCGCGCAGCGGCCGTCTCGAAGGATGGGAACGAGCACCAAGTCTGTGGCCCATCCTTCGAGACGCGCGCGATGCGCGCTCCTCAGGATGAGGTCGTGCATAATTTACTACTGAGCCTCCGCCAGACCCATCTGCCGGCACAGCAGCACGAGCGTCTCGTAGATCACGTGCGAGCAGAGGTGGGCGGCCATGCCGTTCACATCCTGCGGCGGGCTCACCGTGTTCACGTCGACGGCCACGATGTTGAGGTCCGTGAGGCAGCGCAGCAGGTCGATGCCTTCGCGGGCGCTCAGCCCGCCCCAGGACGGGGTGCAGACGCCCGGCGCGCAGGACGGATCGAACACGTCCATGTCGAAGCAGAGATAGACGGGCCGCTTGCCGACCTCGTCGCGGAACTCGGCCATGCGCTGGGCGAAGCCGCCGCGGATCAGCTCGTCGATCGACACGACCTTGTAGCCGAGGCTCAGGGCGCGCGGCACGACGCCCTGCGCGTAGGTCGTGCTGCGGATGCCGACATGCCAGGAGAATTCGGGGTCGATGAGGCCTTCTTCGGCGACATGGGTGAACTGGGTGGCGGAGTTGTACTTCTCCTCCGAGCCGTAGGCGTACGAATCGGTGTGGGAGTCGATGTGGAGCGCCGCCATCTTCGGGTACTTCTTGCCGACCGCGCGGGCGACGGGAACGGTGACCGAGCCGTCGCCGCCGATGGTGATCGGCACGGCCCCTGCCTCGACGATGCGGTCGGCCGCCTGCTCGATTCGTTCGAAGGCATCGACGATCTTCGAGGGCGTGAGTTTCACGTTGCCGCAATCGACCAGGCCCAGCGCGGTCGCGGGATCGAAATCGGCATTGGTCGGATTGAAGCGCCGCATCAGCTGCGACTGCTGGCGGACCGAATCGGGGCCGCCGCGCGCGCCGATGCGCATGTTGGTGCCGCAGTCGAACGGGATGCCAAGGATTGCGGCCTTGTTCGCCGGACCGGGCCGTCCGTAGGGCACGCCCATGAAGGTCAGGGGCAGGGTGAACAGCTCGTCGTCGGACAGACGGTCCATGTCAAAGCTCCGCGGAGAGGAAGTCGTAGGCGACCAGGGTGTGGATCTTTGCGACGGCCAGCAGCTCGTCGACCAGCACATACTCGTCGGCACCGCCCATGTTGAAGGGCGTGAGGCCCAGCACCACGGTCGGCACATTGAACATGCGATACCAACGCGAGTCCGAACCGCCGACCCTCATGTTGACGGCCGGTGTCTCGCCCAGCACCTCGGCGGCGACGGCGGCGGTGCGTGTCACGATCTCGTGGCCGGGATCGGTGAAGGACGGCTCGAAACGGCGGATCGCCTTCCAGCTCACGCCTTCGAGCGGGCCCAGCCATTCGTCCAGTTTGGCGGCAAGCACGTCGGTCGTGATGCCGACCGGTAGGCGAATGTCGGCGCGGGCAATCGCATGCGTGGGCACCAGGTTGGGCGAGGTGCCACCCTCGATGGTGCCGATGTTCACCGTGACCCGCGACAGCGTGTCGGCCTCGCCCGTGCCCGACAGGGGCTCGGAAATGGGCTTGGCCTTGCCGATCGCATTGGTGACGACGGGCGGCGGCTGGAAGGGTAAGTCCTCGAGCTGCTTCAGGTAGTCGAGCGCGGTCCGCAGCCGGTCGATGGCGTTGGTGCCCTTGTGGACATGGGCGCCGTGGGCGGGGGAGCCCGTGGTCTCGATCTCGACCCACATCAGGCCCTTTTCGCCGAACCGCACGACCTTGGGCGAGCCGACATCGCCGCAGATGTTGGCGTCGCCGGCGGCATGCGGGAAATGTTTGAGCAGATAGCCCGAGCCCAGCGAGCCCATGTTCTCCTCGTCACCGGCCAGGGTGAGCACGATCTCGCCATCCCAGGCATCGCGGTTCTCGGCCAGCAGCAGGGCGGCCAGCAGCGAGCAGGCGATGCCGCCCTTCATGTCGCAGACGCCGCGCCCGTAGAGCTTGCCGTCCTTCAGCACGCCGCCCAGCGGCGGCACGGTCCAGGGCAGGTTCTCCAGCAGAGGGAAAGTGTCGAGATGGCCGTTGAAGATCAGGCGGCGCCCCGGCGAGCGCCCGCGGATGCGGCCGATCAGCGAGACGATTCGCGGTTCCGGTTCGACCCGCTCGACCTCGATGCCGGGAATCTCGCGCAGCAGCGCTTCGGCCACCGCGGCCACGTCGAACGTGTCGCTCGGCGGGTTGGGCGAGGCGATGGCCACCAGCCGCTGCGTCACGGCGATGAGACGGTCGAGGGAGCCCTCGACCTTGCGCGCCAGTTCGGTACGGATTTTCGACGACATCAGCGAGCCTGCAGCCTGCGTTCCCAGAAGCGGATGGCCATGGCGAGCGGCCAGCAGATGAAGAAGTAGACCACGGCGATGAAGGTGAAGGTCTCGAGCGGCCGGAAGTTGGTGGCCGAGAGCTCCATGCCGCGTCTTGTGATCTCGCTCACCGAGATGACGGCGCCCAGCGAGGAGAACTTGATGAGCTGCACGAAGTTCGAGGCGAGCGGCGGCAGCGTCATGCGGATCGCCTGCGGCAGCACGATGCGATTGAACGACTGCAGCGGCGTCAGGCCCAGCACCTGGGCGGCCTCACGATGGCCCTTGGGCACGCTCTGGATACCGGAGCGGTAGACCTCGGAGATGAAGGACGCCTGGTAAAGGGCGAGGCCGATGATCAGGGCCACGAGCGCCTCGATGCGGACGCCGAACACGATCGGCAGCACGTAGTAGACCCAGAGGAGCTGGACCAGGATCGGCGTGTTGCGCACCACCTCGCCGATCGAGATGCCGATCCAGCGCAGGACCCGGAAGCGCGACATGTCGAGCAGCGCGATGATCAGCCCGCCGATCATCGCCAGCACCAGGGTGATGGCCGAGATGATCAGCGTCATCTGCAGGCCACCCATCAGGAAGTCGAAGCTTCCCCAGACCGTGTCCCAGCGGAATTGGTACTTGAACATTCAAGCCTCGGCGGAGCGCGCCACTCCAGTGGCGCTCCCCTTGATAACGAGCGCCACTGGAGTGGCGCGCTCCAATGAGCGAACGCCGATTACGGCGCGACGATCGGGTCGAGCTTGTGCTTCTTGGCGTACTTGAGCAGCCGTCCGTCGAGCTTGATCGTGTCGACGAACAGGTTGACGTAGTTCAGCCAGATCTGGTCGCCCTGCGGCACGACGTAGGCGTAGGGCGTGATGGCGAGCTTCTCGTTGGGGAGGATGTAGGTCGCCCAGTCGAACTCGTCGGTCACTTTGATGGCGGTCGGGAAGTCGGTAATGATGACGTCGACCCGCTGCGCGACGAGCTCGGCCTCGCGCGTGTTGGGCGGCGCCACCGAGACGACCTCGGCGTTCTTCACGTAGCCCTTCATGAAGGGCTCCATGTAGCTGCCCAGGGAGACGGCAGCCTTGACGCCCTTCTGGTCGATGTCCTTCCACTCCTTGATCTTGCTGTCCTTGCGGGTGACCGCATAGAGGTTGGTCAGCAGGTAGGGCTTGGAGAATTCGACGGCCTGGCCGCGCTTCATCGTGGCGCCGACGCCGAACATGCCGATCTCGCACTTGCCGGCCTGGAGGTCGGCGATGAAGGATCCGAAGCTCGACTCGACAATCTCGAGCTTGGCGTCGAGTTCCTTGGCCAATTCCTTCGCCAGGTCGGCGTCGATGCCTTCGATCTCGCCGGTCTTGGAATTGCGGAACGAGATCGAATAGTAGAGCGGGAACTGGCAGACCCGCAGCTTCTTGCTCTTGGTGATCTCGAAGAGACGCGACTGCGTCTGCTGGGCTTCCGCGCCCGTGATCGAAAATGCGCCAACCGTGCCGGCCAGCGCGAGCGCACCCAATATCCTTGCTACACCCATCATCGGTCTCCCTTGTTGACCTTCCCCATCACTCGTCCGCGAACTGCTGCAGGAAGCGCTGGGCGCGCTCCGTCTGCGGCGCATCGAAGAACGCCGAACCCGGCGCCGCCTCGACGATCTCACCTCGATCCATGAACACGGTGCGCGTGCCGACATGGCGCGCGAAGCCCATCTCATGCGTCACGACCAGCATGGTCATGCCCTCGCGCGCGAGTTGGCGCATGACGGCCAGCACCTCGCGGCGCAACTCGGGATCGAGCGCGCTGGTTGCCTCGTCGAACAGCAGGACCTTGGGCGACATGGCCAAAGCGCGGGCAATCGCCACGCGCTGCTGCTGGCCGCCGGACAGGCGCGCCGGATAGGCGTCGCGCTTCTCGAACAGGTCGACCTTCTTCAGCAGCGACTCGGCGATGGCGACGGCCTTGTCCCTGGGCATCTTCTTCACGCGGATCGGCGCTTCGATCAGGTTCTGCAGCACGGACATGTGCGGCCAGAGATTGAAGTGCTGGAAGACCATGCCGATCTCGGAGCGCACGTCGCGCGCGGCGGCCTTGACCTGCTTGTCCGGCGATGGCGTCGAAATGGGCACGCCCTCCATCACCACACGGCCCTCGCTCGGCTCCTCCAGCAGCGCAAGGCAGCGCAGCAGCGTGGTCTTGCCCGAGCCCGACGGACCCACGACGCAGACAACGTCGCGCTCCAGGACTTCCAGAGACACGCGCGTCAGCACCTGGTTCGCGCCAAAGCGCTTGGTGATGCCGTCCGCGAGGATGAGAGGGCTGGGATTGCTCATGTCATTCCATAAGCAATTCCTATGCCGCTCCTTATTCGCCTCCTGAATCGGCAAGAGTCTTGCTAGGAAGTGGATGCAATACGGGCAATGCACACAATAACGGCTGATTATAGAGTATGGACGTCAAGCTTCTCGAAGCCTTCCGGGCGGTCGTCGACCACCGCTCCATGACTGCTGCCGCGGGCGCCATGGGTGTGACCCAGCCCGCCGTCAGTACCCAGATCGCGCGTCTGGAGGAGGCGGTGGGTTTTTCCCTGTTCGAGCGCGCCAACGGCCGGCTGAAACCGACGCCCGAGGGCATTCTGTTCTATGCCGAAGCAAGCCGTGTGCTGGGAGAGGTCGACCGGCTGGAGGCCGCGACCGCGCAGATCCGCGAGGGCCAGTCGGGCCGGCTGACGATCGCCAGCCACCCTTCGGCCGCCATCTCCCTGTTGCCCAATCTCGTGGCGCAGTTCCTCGCCGAGCGTCCGGGCGTGGCGGTGCGGCTGATCTCGCGCCATTCCGACGTGGTGAGCCAGTTGCTGCCGACCGAGAGCTTCGACATCGGCATCGCCGAACTGCCGATCGACGACAGTCAGGTCGAGGTGCGGCGCTACGCGATGCGCTGCGTCGCGATCCTGCCGCCGCGCCATCCGCTCGCCTCCTGCAAGCTTCTGACGCCGCAACTGCTCGCGCCGCATCCGATGGTGATGCCGGCGCGATCGCATCAGGTCCCAAACCGCATCCGCAGCGTCTTCTCGGCGGCGGGCGTATCGCTGAACGCCGTGGTCGAAGCCGAGTTCTTCGCCACGCTGTGTGGTCTCGTGGCGGCCGGCGCGGGCTGGTCGATCGTCGATCCGCTGTCGGCGCGCAGCTTCGAGCATCTCGGTCTCGTGACGCGGCCCTTCGAACCCGCCGTCACCTACGATATTGGCGCCTTCCACCGCCGCGACCGCGAACCTTCGCTTCTGGCGACGGCCTTCCTCGACATGCTCGACGACAAACTGAAAGGGTGAATGATGCGTCTCGACGCCAACCTGATGGGTCGCCTCGCGGCCGACGAGGCGCTGTGGCGCGACTTCAACGACATCTGCGATTGCGGGGGCCGTCTCTCGGGCACCGAGAGCGAGAAGAAGGCCTTCGCGTTGCTGCGGGAGAGGGTGCGGGCGGCCTCGCCGGCCAATTCGGGCCGGTCGATTCCGGTGCCCTACAATGGCTGGCAGCCCAGGTCGGCGACGCTCGAGCTGCCGGGCGGAGCCTTTGCGCCGTGCCATCCGCTGGTGCGCACCATCGCGACGCCGGGCCTCACCGCCGAGGTGATCGACCTTGGGCGCGGCACGCCCGACGAGTTCGAGGCGCACAAGGCGGAGATCGCCGGCCGCATCGTGCTGGTGCGGCACGAGCTGATGTTCGCGGCGGGAACGATCCATCGCCGCCGCAAGTACGACATGGCGCGCGCCCATGGCGCGGTGGGATTCCTGATCGGCGGTCCCCTGCCGGGCCATGTGGTGGCGGGCTCCTCGGGCCGCGACTCGGGCGAGGGCATTCCCGCGCTCGGCATTTCGCCCGAGACGGCGGCGAAGCTGGCGCGCCGTTCGACCGGCTTCCCGTCCGTGACGATCGCCATCGAGACGGCGGAAGGGCCGGCGGAGACCGAAACGCTGGTCTTCGACTATCCCGGCCAGACCGACGAATGGGTGGTGCTGTCGGCGCATGTCGACGGCCACGATCTGGCCGAAAGCGCGATGGACAACGGCACCGGGCTTGCCGCCGTGCTGGCGGTGACGCGGGCGCTGTCGCCGGAAGTCGCGAAGTGGCGGCGCGGCCTGCGGGTGATGTTCTTCAGCGTCGAGGAATGGGCGCTGACGGGCTCGGCGCAATATGTGAAGGCGCTGAGCGAGGCGGAACGCGCGAAGATCGCGCTCAACGTCAATCTCGATTCGGTCGCGGGCAGCCCGAACCTCGCCGCCCTCACCAGCGGCTATGCCGGCGTCGAGCCTTTCCTGTTGGGCGTTGCCGAGGCCAATGGCCAATCCCTGCGCACCGTGCGGCCGTTGATGACCAATTCCGACCATGCGAACTTCGCGGCGAGTGGCATCCCGGCGATCCGCCTGGTGGCGGGCTTCGACGATCCCAACGCCCATCTGCGCGTCGTGCTGACACCCGCCGACACGCGCGACAAGGTCGCGCAAAGCGAGCTACGGCAGGCGACGATGCTCACCGCCGCGTTGGTCGCCGCCGCCTGCAATGCCGATCCGGAAGAAGCCGCGCGGTGGCGGGGGTAGACGCTACATCTGACTCCTGAAGCGCTCGATCAGCCATTGGGCGGCGGGGCCGGGCGGGCTGTCGATGCGGTGCAGGACGCGCAGCGGGTAGGTCGCCGCCCACCAGTCGGAGAGAGCGAGTTCGACGAGGCGGCCGGCCTCGATGTCGCCTTTTACCATCGGTGCCGGCATGCTGCCCCAGCCGACGCCAGCCAGCAGCAGCGCGTGCTTGGCGCCGAGATCCGCGAGCCGCCACGTCTTGGGACCGACCACACCAAAATCCTGGCCCTCGGTCAGCTTCGAGCGGTCGCTGAGGACGAGCTGGATATGATCGCGCGCCGCCCCTCGCGCCTGCCCTCCGAGACGCGCCAGGGGATGGAACGGCGCGGCGACAGGGACCAGCTGGACGCCGCCGATGGCGATGCTCTCGGTGTCGTCGACCGCGACGTTCAACGGACCGCTGATGGCAATGGTCGCCGTACCGTCTAGAACGAGCTGTGTGACCGCGCCCAGCGTCTCGACATGAAGCCGCAATGGCACGGTCGGGAAATTCGTCTGAAAGGCCTGCAGCGCGTCGACGAGACGGGCAGTCGGCAGCATGACGTCAACGGCGAGCGAGACTTCGGCCTCCAGGCCCTCGAGCAGCCCTTTCACCTTGGCGCGCAACATGTCGACGCCGTGCGTCACGGCGCGGGCCTCGGCCAGCACGGCCCGGCCGGCTTGGGTGAGCTCGGGTTTGCGCGTGGCAACCCGGTCGAACAAGGGCAGGCCGAGCTGCGCCTCCAGATTGTCGATGGCGTAGGTGATCGCCGAGGTCGCGCGGTTGAGACGCCGGGCGGCGGCAGCAAAGCTGCCAGCATCCACCACAGCGAGCAGAACCTGCAGTTGGGCAAAGGAGGGGGTGCCGGGCGTTTGCGTCATTTCTAAATTATCGAAAAGATCATTAAATATTATACGGATTTTCAGGCAGAGAGGCAGCGCCTACATAGCCTTCTTAGCAAGGAGGGCGGCCATGACGGCTTCGACCATCAACAAAAGCAGGCGCCAACTCGTTTCCATACATGAGGCGTTTCGGACCCTCGAAGGCGACGGTTTCGAAGTGCGCCGCGCCATTCCCTCCGACGCCTACGAGGCGATCGGCCCGTTTATCTTCCTCGACCAGTTCGGCCCGATCGATGTCCGGCCGGGCGAGGCCAAGGGCGCCTCGGCGCATCCGCATGCGGGCATCGAGACGCTGACCCTGCTGCTGGAAGGCAGCCAGACGCACAAGGACAGTCTGGGAAACACCAGCAGCATGCTGCCGGGCGAGGTCCAGTGGATGCGCGCCGGGCGTGGCGTGGTCCACGACGAGAGCCCGGATGAGCAGCTCCGCCGCGAGGGCGGTCACGTCCATGGCGTCCAGCTCTGGATCAACATGCCCAAGGGCACCAAGCACGGGGAGCCGGCCTATCGCCACGTGAAGGCGTCGGAGATCCCGACCGTCACGGCGGATGAGGGGCGCGTCGTGGCACGGCTCGTGGCGGGAAGCCTGGGCGATCTCCAGGGACCGATCGCGACGTCAGGCGCGCCGTTCGTCGTGCACGCCTCGCTGCGGGACGGTGCCCGCGCGGAGCTTCCCGCGAGCAGCCCGGCTGAACTCGGCCTCTACGTGATGGTCGGCGCCGTGCGCGTCGGCGGCGACGAGCGTCGGCTTGAGGCGGGCCAGCTCGGACGGCTGACGGCGGGCGACTCTCTCGAGATCGCGGCTACGGCTAACAGCGAGATCCTGCTGGTCGGTGGCGACCCTCTCGATGCGCCCATCCTGCGCCACGGACCGTTCGTCATGAACTCGATCGACGAACTCGAACGCGCAGTCCGCGACTACCACGCCGGTCGAATGGGCCGGATCGCGGCCTGAAGCCTCTCTTCCTCAACCCATCAACCTCAACCGACAACTGGAGACTGAAATGACCAAGGTTCTCGTCCTTTACTATTCGACCTACGGCCACATCGAGACGATGGCGGAAGCCATTGCCGCCGGCGCCCGCGAGGCCGGCGCCCAGGTCGACATCAAGCGCGTTCCCGAGACCGTGCCGGAAGAGCTGGCCAAGGCCGCGCACTTCAAGCTCGACCAGAAGGCACCGATCGCCAAGGTCGAGGACCTGGCCGACTACGACGCGGTGATCGTCGGCACCGGCACGCGCTTCGGCCGCATGTCCTCGCAGATGGCGAGCTTCCTCGACCAGGCGGGCGGCCTGTGGGCCAAGGGTGCGCTGAACGGCAAGGTGGGCGGCGCCTTCACCTCGACGGCCACCCAGCATGGCGGCCAGGAGACGACGCTCTTCTCCATCATCACCAACCTGCTGCACTTCGGCATGGTGGTGGTCGGTCTCGACTATGGCCACGCCGGGCAGATGACGATCGACGAGATCACCGGCGGCAGCCCCTATGGCGCCACCACGATCGCCGGCGGCACCGGTCAGCGCCAGCCGTCGGAGAATGAGCTGGTCGGCGCCCGCTATCAGGGCCGCCGGATCGCGGAGACGGCGAAGAAGCTCGTCGCCTGACATCGCTCAGCTACCTCCCCCGTCTTGCGGGGGAGGTGGCCCCAGCGCTGTTTACAGCGCCTTTGGCCGGAGGGGGCAGCCATGAGTCTGAACTCTTCGCGGCTGGCAATCATCGCGTTGCTCTCGCCCTCCCGGCCTCCTCCGTTTGACGGGGGAACGCATGTCCGTCCGAGTAAGTTGTTGTTCGGGCAAGGCAAATAGATTCCGAAGATGGCTCCTGCCGCAGAAGGAGCCATCTTCGCTGAAGCGCTTTGCGGCCTGTTTTGCGGACCTGCCGGACCCTCGTGCAGAGAACGCGCTGCACGATCTGACGGAGTCGCCGTTCATTGCGCTATCGACGCTGTGCGGAGCGACGAATTGAGAACTGCCTGCACGGGCCTCTCGACGTGCTGCTCGACGAAGGCCTCGCGCGAAACCGCGAGAACAATCGCCCCGCCAGTCCGGCCGTCCTGAAGCGCCTTACCCTCAACGTCGCGCGCGCTCAGCCAGACAAAACCTTCTCCCTGCGCGCGAAACTCAAACGCGCAGGATGGGGCGGCGCCTTCCTCTTCGACGGGTTCGGACACAGGCGATAGCCCTGGTCACCCGAGGGAGGTGGCCGCAGGCCGGACGGGGCGAGTTCCAGACGCGGTTTACGCCGACAGCGACTTGATCGCCGCGTCGACGCCGCCCGGGACGAACGGCACGCCCGAGGCCTTCATGGCGAGTTCGGTCGTGGCGAGGCAGCCGAGGAGCATCGGCTCGTTGAGGTCGCCCATGTGGCCGATGCGGAACATCTTGCCCATCATCTTGCCCAGCCCGCCGCCCAGCGACAGGTTGAAGCGATCGACGGCGGCCTTGCGCATCGGGTCCGAGCTGACGCCCTCGGGCATGACGACCGCGGTCACCGAGTTCGAAAGCCGGTCCTCGTTCTGGCAGAAGAGCTGCGGCCCCTTGCCGTCGGATCCCCACACGCGCACCGCGGCGCGCGTCGCTTCGGCGAGGCGCGCGTGGCGCGCGAACACCGCGTCGAGACCTTCTTCCTCGAGCATCTTCAGCGATTCCTGGAGGCCGAAGAACATGTGAACGGGCGCGGTGCCAACAAACTTCTGCGGCGCGCGGCCGGTCATCATCTCCCAGCTCCAGTAGTGGCGCGGCGTCTTGGACTTGCGCGACACTTCCAGCGCCTTGTTGCTGACGCCGGTCATCGACATGCCGGTGGGCAGCATCAGGCCCTTCTGGCTGCCGCCGACCGTCAGGTCGATGCCCCAGGCGTCCATCTTGTATTCCATGCTGGCGAGCGACGAGATCGTGTCGCTGAGCAGCAGGGCCGGATGCTTGGCCTCGTCGATCGCACGGCGCACCTCGGCCAGCGGCAGGACCATGCCGGTCGCGGTTTCGTTGTGGACGGTCAGGACCGCCTTGATCTTGTGTTCCGTGTCGGCGGCGAGGCGCTCGGCGATCCTGGAAATGTCGGCGCCCTGGCGCTGGTCGGCGGGAATCGTCTCGACCTTGATGTCGAGATGGTTCGCCATCTCGGTCCAACTCTCGGAGAAGTAGCCGGTCTCGACCATCAGCACGGTCTCGCCGGGCGAGAACAGGTTGGCGAGGGCGGCTTCCCAGGCGCCGTGACCGGTCGAGGAATACATGAACAGGTTCTGGTCGGTCTTGAGCACGCGCTTCAGGCCGTTGTGGCAAGCGTGATGGATGGCCACGAACTCATCCGACATGAAATCGATTACGGGCCGGTCCATGGCACGAAGCACACGGTCGGGAATGTTGGTCGGGCCGGGGTTGTTGAAGAATTGACGGCCACGGGGCTTGGCGTTCACGGCGTTCCTCCACCTTTTAGACGGCGGACTGTGGCGCGAGGCCCTTGGCGAAACAAGCGAGACAAGCGATGCTCAGCCATTAGCTGGGTTGAGGGCAAGTATGACCGTGCAAGAGAAAGATTCATCGCAGACGAACTCGGCCGTCGTCGCCGACTACAAGGCCAGGACGGGCAAATCGGCGGCTCTGTTCGAGCGCGCCCACAAGGTGCTGCCGAGCGGCATCACCCACGATGCGCGCTACCTCGACCCCTATTCGATCCACGTTTCGCGCGCTGCGGGCCCGCGCAAGTGGGACGTCGACGGCAACGAGTATGTCGATTACTTCGGCGGCCACGGCGCCATGCTGCTCGGCCATTCGCACCCTGCCGTCGTCGAGGCGGTCAAGCGACAGATCGAACTCGGCACGCATTACGGCTCCAGCCACGAGCTGGAGGTGCGCTGGGCCGAGCTGGTGTGCGAGCTGACGCCCTGCGCCGATCGCGTGCGCTTCACCGCGTCGGGCACCGAGGCCTCGCACATGGCGATCCGCCTCGCCCGCGCCCACACAGGCAAGGACAAGATCCTTCGCTTCCTCGGCCACTTCCACGGCTGGCACGATCACGTGACGGCGGGCGCCGGCGCGACCTATGACGGGGGCACCACGCCCGGCGTGCCGCAGGAGGTGAGCTCGCTGTCGATCGTCATGCCGAGCAGCGACGTTGCGGCGGTCGTGAAGGTGATCGAGGAACGCGACGACATCGCCGCCGTCATGTTCGAGCCGTCGGGCGCGTCGTGGGGCCAGGTGCCGCTGCCGCCGGGCTTCATCCAGGCGGTGCGCGATGCCACGGCCAAGAAGGGCGTCGTCATGCTGATGGACGAGGTCATCACCGGCTATCGCTGGTCCTCGGGCGGCGCGCAGAAGGCGTTCGGCATCACGCCGGACCTCTGCATCCAGGCAAAGATCGTGGCCGGCGGCCTGCCGGGCGGTGCCGTCTCGGGCAAGCGCGAGATCATGGACCGCATCGATCACGTCGCGACCGCGGCCCGCAAGATCGAGCGCATCCTCCATCCCGGCACTTTCAACGCCAATCCGCTGTCGGCCGCTGCGGCGGTCACTGCGCTGTCGCTGGTGCGCGATGAGGACCTTGCCGAGAAGGCCAACAGGACGGCGGCCGAACTGCGCGCGGCCCTCACCGAGGTGCTGGTCCAGGAAGGCGTGCCGTGGGGCATCTACGGCCAGAGCTCGACCTTCCTGATCTATCCCAATCCGTTCGGCGATCCGATCGATCCGGCGACCTTCGATCCGCTGAAGTTGCCGATCGAGAAGCTCAAGGGCGCGCGCGCGCCGCGGGGCCGCTCACCGGCAAGATCCGCATGGGCCTGATGACGCATGGCGTAGACGTCATGGGCTCGCCCGGCGGCTTCGTCTCGGCCACGCACGGCGGCGCCGAGATCGAGAAGACGGTCCATGCGCTCCGCGAGACCGTTCGCGCGCTCAAGGCCGAACGCGAAGTGAAGGCAGCTTAGGCGGCTGGGGGCGCGCGACTCCAGTCGCGCGTCTTCGTTGCTGAAACAATGATCGCGCCACTGGAGTGGCGCGCCCCCGGCGGGAGTTATGACGATGTACGGAATGACCAAGCCCGTTCCCGCGACCGAGTTCACACGGCTGCCGGACAGGTTCCGTAAGCCTGGGCGCACGTCGTGGGGTGACGCCAATGCGGTGGGGCAGTTGCTCGATTCCTTCCTCGAAGGGCCGAGCTTCGACCGCGCGGGCAATCTCTACGTCACCGACATTCCGTTCGGGCGCATCTTCCGAATCTCCCCGGCGGGCGAGTGGACGCTGGTGACCGAGTATGACGGCTGGCCCAACGGGCTGAAGATCCACAAGGACGGCCGC
The DNA here is from genome assembly GCF_965249915.1 of Reyranella sp. Taxonomy (GTDB): domain Bacteria; phylum Pseudomonadota; class Alphaproteobacteria; order Reyranellales; family Reyranellaceae; genus Reyranella. The sequence continues at coordinate 3,435,358 of NZ_OZ252257.1, read as the reverse complement.
ATCTTCATCACCGACTACAAGCGCGGCATCGTCCTGCTCGATCCCGACACCGGCACGGTGACGCCGCTGCTCGAGACGCGCGGTTCGGAGAGCTTCAAGGGCGTGAACGACCTGTTCTTTGCCCAGAACGGCGATCTCTATTTCACCGACCAGGGCCAGACCGGCCTGCACGACCCGACCGGCCGCGTCTATCGCTACGATACGGCAGGCAGGCTCACGATGCTGGTGAACACCGTGCCCAGCCCCAACGGGCTGGTGATGAACAAGGCCGAGACCGTGCTCTATGTCGGCGTCACGCGCGGCAATGCGGTGTGGCGGCTGCCGCTGATGGGCGACGGCACGGCGAGCAAGGTCGGGCTGTTCATCCAGATGAGCGGCGGCCATGCGGGTCCCGACGGCATGGCGCTGGACGATGAGGGCGGGCTGGTGATCGCCCATCCCAGCACCACGGCCTGGCGCTTCGATTCACTGGGGCGGCCGACGCACCATGTCGAATGCGGCGACGATATCTACTGCACCAACGTCGCCTTCTCCGGCCATGATCTCTATGTCGTGGTGTCGCGCCGCAGCGAGAAGGTCGCGGCCGGCACCATCCTCAAGGCGACCATGCCCGTGCCCGGCAAGGCGATGTTCTCGCACGCCTAAAGTATATCCACTACTTGGCGATCGGGTCGTAGCCGTAGTCGAAGGTCAGTTCTTCGCCCTTGGAGACGCGGCGTATGGACCACGCCTCGACCATCCAGCGATCGTGGACCTGGAGCATCCGCCATTCACAGTTGGGCTCCGGATCGTGGTTGATCAGGGAGATGTGACCGATCGCGACAAGGCCGCGTCGGGAGTTGACGGGATGATCGAAGTAGTTTCCGTTCAGGACAGTCTCGGTGACATGCTTGATGTCCCGCCCGGGCAGCTCCCAGGTGAAGCAGTCATCGATCTTTGTGCGCGCAGCGATGTCTGAGCACGCGGTGAGCCCAAGGCCACGACCAGGGATCGCCGTGACCCGATACGGTCGGACGGTGAGAGGGGTTTTGACGCGCTTCACGTGCTGGCGGCTTCCGGAACTCTAGGGACTCGCAAGGGGCTCAACTCTTTCCCGAACAGCCGCGTGCGGATAAGGAGGTGGCAATACTCGATCACCCTGTGGCCGATCAAGTGTTCGAAGCACCCCAGACGCCGAATCCCCGCAGACACATCCATCGGTGGCTCCGATGTAGCAATGCCCGTGCCGAGCAGCGGCAAGAGACTGTATAGTCCGCCGCGATGATCACCATTGGAAAGCTCGAACCGTCCGACCGCGCGCAATGGGAAGTGCTGTTCCGCGCCTACATGGATTTCTACGAGCGCACGCTCCCGCAGGCGATGTACGACCGCGCCTGGAACGAATTCGCCAAGGACACGCGCATGCACGCGCTGGGCGCCCGACTCGACGGACGCCTGGTCGGCATCACGCACTTCCTGATCCACGCCAACACCTCGTCCGACGATGTCTGCTACCTGCAGGACCTGTTCACCTCGGCCGAGGTGCGCGGCAAGGGCGTGGCGCGGGCGCTCATCCAGGCGGTCGCCGATTGGGCGAAGGCGCAAGGCTGCCCTCGCCTCTACTGGCAGACGCAGGCCAGCAACACGACCGCGCGGCTGCTCTACGACAAGATGGCCGTGAACCGCGGGTTCATTCGTTACGATATCGAATTGGGTTAACGCCGACCCTTGCCGATGTAGGCGATGGCCTCGATCTCGACGAGGATTTCGGGCGCGGCGAGGGCGCTGACCTCGACGAGGGTGGAAGCGGGAAAGTCACCGGTGAAGAACTCACGGCGAGCTTGCCAGACCTTGGTGTTGTTGGCGATCCGGGTGAGGAAGACCGTGATCTTCACCACGTCGGACATGGCGCCGCCGGCGGCTTCGACCAGCGACTTGATCTTGCCGAAGATGATCTTGGCCTGGGCGTATTCGTCCATCTTGCCCAGCGCCTCGGGATCGGCGCTGCGCGCGGTCATGCCGGAGACATAGGCGACGCCGTCCACCACGAGGCAGTTCGACCAGCGCTCGGGCGGCGGTTCGGCGACGTCGGGCGAGATCACACGTCGGATGGTCATGGCGTCTCCTTCTGGTTACTCGGGCTTCGCCCCCGAAGACTTCACGACCGGCGTCCATTTGTCGATCTCGGCCTTGATGAAGCGCGTCACCTCGGCAGGCGTCATGGTGCTGCCCTCGGCGCCGATCTCTTCCCAGCGCTTGATGACGGCAGGTTCCTTCAGCACGGCCTGCATCTCGGTCGCCAAGCGATCGACGATCGGCTGCGGTGTCTTGGCGGGCACGGAGATGCCGAACCAGGAATAGGAGATCAGGTCAGGATAGCCCAGCTCCTTCATGGTCGGCACGTCGGGAAAGGCGGGGCTGCGCGTTTCGCCGCTCACCGCCAGCGCGCGGACCTTGCCGGCCTTGATGTGCGGCGCGGCCGAGGGCAGCGAATCGAACATCACCGGCACGGTGCCGGCGATCGTGTCGATCATGGCCGGTCCGGCGCCGCGATAGGGAACATGGACCATCTCCGCGCCGATCACCTGGGCAAGCCGCGCGCCCAGCAGATGGTTGCTCGAACCGGCGCCGGAGGTGGCGTAGGAGAGCTTGCCGGGGTTGGCCTTGGCGTAGTCGACGAACTCCTTGAAAGTCTTGGCCTGGAAATTCGGATTGGCGACCAGCACGCTGGGATTGGTCGAGGCGATGGAGACATGGATGAAGTCGCCCATCGGATCGAAATCGCCGCCGCCGTAAAGCGTGGGCGAAATCGACAGGCCGGAGATCACCGACATCAGCAGCGTGTAGCCGTCGGGGGCTGCCTTGGCGACGAGGGCCGTGCCGACCATCGCACCCTTGCCCGGCTTGTTGTCGACGATGATGTTCTGGCCAAGCTTCTGGCCGAGATATTCGGCGACCATGCGGGCCACCACGTCGGTGGTGCCGCCGGGCGCGTAGGGCACGACGAGCTTGATGGGCTTGCTGGGCCACGGCGCGGTCTGAGCGGTGGCAGGGGTGGCGGCAACGGCGAGCGTCGCGGCGACGAAGGAGCGGCGGTTGAGCATGCACGGAGTATACTCGGGCGATGAGTGATCCCAAGGTTCTGTTCTCCGCCCTTTTCGAACCGCGACGTGTCGCGCTGATCGGTGCCTCGTCGGATGTCACCAAAACGACATCGCGGCCCCAGCGTTTCCTGCGCAAGCACGGCTTCACCGGCGAGATTTTGCCCGTCAATCCGTCGCGAAGCGAAATACTGGGCGAGCCGGCCTACAAAGACCTCGACGCGATCGCAGGTGATATCGACCACGCCTACATCCTGCTGAATGGCGCGGCCGCGGTACGCGCGCTGGCCGAGTGCGGCCGGCGCGGCGTCAAGGTGGCATCGATCCTGGCCGGCGGCTTCGCCGATGCAGGCGCGGCTGGAGCCTCGCTGCAGGACGAGTTGGCGAGGGTCGTACGCGAGACCGGCATCCGCCTCGTCGGTCCCAACAGCATCGGTACGGTCAGCACCGATCCCGCCATGGCGCTGACGGCCAATGCCGCTTTTGCCGTGGAGAACTTGCGCAGCGGCGACTGGGCCGTCGTCAGCCAGAGCGGCAGCCTGATCGGCGCGCTGCTGTCGCGGGCCGACGCACGCGGCATCGGCTTCTCGCGACTGATCTCCGTGGGCAACGAGGTCGACCTCGCTGTCGGCGAGATCGCGGACATGCTGGTCGACGATCCGAAGACCAAAGCCATCCTGCTGTTCATGGAGACGTTGCGTGACGGCGACCGGCTGGCGCGCGCGGCGCGACGGGCGCACGAGGCCGGCAAGCCGGTGATCGCCTACAAGCTCGGCCGCTCCGAGATCGGCCAGGAACTCGCGAAGTCGCACACCGGCGCCATCGCCGGCTCCGATGCGACCTTCGATGCCTTCTGCCGCCGACACGGCATCGCCCGCGTCTCGATGTTCGAATCGCTGATCGATGTGCCGTCGCTGCTGGTCGGCCACGCCAGGTCGAGGAGCGGCGGCCGACGCGTGGTGGTGGCGACCACCACCGGCGGCGGCGCGGCCATGGTGGTCGACAGCATGGCGATGGCCGGTCTCGACATCGTGGGTCCGCCGAGGAACCTCGTGGAATGGTTGAAGCCGCATGGCATCGCGGCCGGCGACGGCAAGCTGGTCGATCTCACCCTGGCCGGCGCCAAGCCCGAGATCGTGGCGGGCACGATCGAGCGGCTGCTGGCCGACGAGGGCAACGACGCAGCGATCTTCGTGGTCGGGTCCTCCGCGCAGTTCAATCCCGAGCTCGCCGTCGAGCCACTGCTGCGCTTCGCGGGATCGGCGAAACCGTTCGCCGTGGCGCTGACGCCGTCGGCCGAGACGTCGCTGGCACAGCTGACGGCGGCCGGCGTGCCGGCCTTTCGCCATCCCGAATCCTGCGCCGAGGCGATGGCGCTCTGTCTTCTGCGTACGCCGCCGCAACCCGTGCCGCGTCTCGCCGAACCGTCGATCGCCGCGCTCGCCGCGCTTGAAGCCGGTCGTGCGTCCGGTTTCGACGAGCGCCGCGCCGCCGACTTCTTCGCGGCACTCGGCGTGCCGATGGCGAAGTCGCTGGCCGTACCGGATGCCCGGCGCGTCGCGGCGGCTGTCAACGAAGTCGGCGCGCCTGTCGTGCTGAAAATTCTGTCGGCCGACATTCCGCACAAGACCGAAGCCGGGGGCGTGGCCTTGGGCATTCCCGATGGCCAGACCGCCGCCGTCGCGGCACGTGAGATCGAGAAGCGCGTGAAGGCCCACGCGCCCGGCGCGCGGCTGCAGGGCTTCCTAGTGCAGAAGATGGAGCGCGGGCTCGTCGAAGTGATCCTGGGCTACCGCCGCGATCCGCTGGTGGGGCCGACCATCACCGTCGGCCGCGGCGGCGTGCTGGCGGAGATCTACAAGGATGCCTCGACGCGTCTCGCGCCCGTCGACGAAGCCGAGGCGATGCAGATGATTGCCGAAGTGAAGGGGCTGGCGACCATCCGCGGCTATCGCAATCTGCCGAAGGGTGACATCGCCGCGCTCGCGAAGACGATCGCCGCGTTCTCCGCATTGGCCCACAGGCAGTTTGCCAGTGTGGTGGAGGCGGAGATCAACCCGCTGCTGGTGAAGCGCGAAAGCGAGGGTGTCGTCGCGGTGGATGGGCTGGTTGCGCTGAATTGAGTGATAAATCCGCCGTCTCGACCGGAGCCTCGCCCCTTGAACGCCTAGGGGTGAACTCCGCTTCGCACCTGCGGCGCTCCGGTCGAGACGACAGACTACTCAGTTCACAGTGGGCCGATCCACGAGCTGGCTGAAGTCGTCGAGTACGAAGTACGTGCTCTGCAGCCGGTCGATCTCGTAGGGACGGTTCATCGCCACGGTCGCATCGAAGGGGATCCGCTCGACGCCTTCGCCCTCGATCGCATGCTTCACTTCGGCGGCCGAGGACAGAATGCCGGCGCCATAGGCCTTCATTCCCCGAGGCGTGCGGATCAGGCCGAACTCGACGGTGAACCAGTAGAGGCGCGCCAGCAGATGGACGTTGGGGCCCGCTTCGACGCCGCGTCGGCCATAGTCCTGCATGTAGTCGGCGAACACCGGGTTGGTGAGCAGCGGCACGTGGCCGAAGAAATCGTGGAAGAGGTCTGGCTCGACCAGATAGTCGATTTCCTTGCGCTTGCGAATCCACACCGTCACCGGGAAGCGGCGATGGGCGAGATGGTCGTAAAAGGCCGCATCGGGGATCAGTCCTGGCACACCGACGATGCGCCAGCCCGTGAGTGGCTCGAGGCGCGCATTCACTGCCGCGAAATCGGGAATCGTGTCGCCCAGCCCGATCGCCTCCAGCCCCTCCAGGAACTCCGCGCAGGCATATCGTTCGGCCAGGGCGCGCTGGCGCTGGACCAGCAGGCGCCACACGGCCTGGTCCTCGGCGGAATGCAGGTCGGGATGCTGCGGTACCGTCCAATCCGGTGCCATGCCGGCATAGTCGCCGCGCAGGTTCTCGAGGGGTGCGGTGTTCATGCCCTGAATATGGGACCGCCCCGCTGGTGAATCCCGGCGAAGTTGGGCTTCGAAGTGACAGAATTCAGGGATATCATCTCAGACAGGCCGCGATATTAGAGATTATCACCATGATCGAACTGGATGACATCGATAGACGCATCATCGCCGCTCTGCAGGCCGAAGGCCGGTTGCCGATGGTGGATCTCGCGGAACGCGTCGGCCTGTCCCCGACACCCTGCCAGAGGCGCGTGAAGCGGCTGGAGGAAGAGGGGGTGATCGAACGCTATGGCGCGCTGGTCTCGCCGCCCTCCCTGGGTCTGGCGCTGCAGGCAATGGTGCAGGTGACGCTCGATGACCATTCGGAAAAGACCGTCGATGCCTTCGAGGCCGCGATCCGGGCTCGTCCCGAAGTCGTCGCCTGCTATGCCATGACCGGTGACATGGACTTCCTGCTGCACGTGCTGGCGCCCGACCTCGCGAGCTTCAGCGATTTCGCCATGAAGGCGCTGCTGCGCATGCCGGGCGTCCGCGGCACGCGCTCGTCCTTCATCATGCAGGCGGTCAAGAGCGACCTCGCCTGGGCGCCCCAGGCGCCGCCCCCTCAGCTGTCGGCCAGAGTTCGCAAATAGACCGGCCGGTCGATGTTGCCGCCGCTCAGGATCAGGCCGACGCGCTTGCCCGCCATGCGCCCGCGCTCCTGCAGAAGCGCCGCGAGTGCGGCGGCGCCGGCGCCTTCGGCGAGCTGGTGCGTGTCCTCGTAATAGGCCCGCATCGCCACGCCGATCTCGGCGTCGCTCACCTGCACGATGCGATCCGCCCCCTTCAGGATGACCTCGAGCGCCTCCGCGTCGGGGCCGCGCACCGCCATGCCGTCGGCCATCGTGTCGGCGCTGTTGGTCGGCACGACACTGCCGGCGGCGAAGGACAGGGCATAGGCCGGCGCCTCGGTCGAGACGACCCCGACCACCTTCGTCGCTAATCCGAGCGCGTCGCGCACCGCGATGGTGCCGCAGATGCCGGAGCCCAGCCCGATCGGCACATAGACCGTGTCGAGCGGCGGCGCCGTACGGAACAGTTCGAGCGCATAGGAGGCGACGCCCGCCACCAGGTCGCGGTGAAAGGATGGCACCATGACCAGATCACGCTCGCCGGCCAGCTTGATCGCCGCCTCCTTGGCGGCATCGAAATCGTGCCCGGCCTCGACCAGCTCGGCCCCGAAGGCGCGCATGGCGGCATTCTTCTCGACCGAATTGCCCTGGGGCACGACGATCGTGGCGGCGATGCCGTTGCGCGCCGCCGCCAGCGCTATGCTCTGGCCATGGTTGCCTCGGGTGGCGCTGATGACGCCGCCGGTGTGGGGCATCCTGCGCTTCAGGCGGTCCATGAAGACCAGCCCGCCGCGTACCTTGAAGGCGCCGGTCGGCGTGTGGTTCTCATGCTTGACCCAGGTTTCGCAGCCGGTGCGCAGGGCGAGCAGGGGCCACGCATATTGCGCGGTGGGCGGCATGGCGTCCTGCACGATGGCGGCAGCCCGCTCGATCTCGTCGAGAGACAACATGGTCCTACTCTGGTCTAAGATGGTTGAGGTTCCAACCGGAGTACCCCATGCCTGTCCTGCCGCGTACACTTGAAATCCAGGGCGAGATCTCGGCGATCCGCCGCGACATCCATGCCCATCCCGAACTTGCCTACGAGGAAAACCGCACGTCCGACGTGGTGGCGGCCAAGCTGGAGGAATGGGGACTGGAAGTGACGCGCGGCCTGGGCAAGACCGGCCTGGTCGGTACCCTCCGCAAGGGCAATTCGCTGAAGTCGATCGGGCTGCGCGCCGACATGGACTGCCTGCCGATGGACGAAGCCAACGATTTCGCGCACCGCTCGACCAATCCCGGCCGCATGCATGCCTGCGGCCATGACGGTCACACCGCCATGCTGCTGGGTGCGGCCAAGGTGCTGAGCGAGACGCGGAACTTCGAGGGCGCCGTCCACTTCATCTTCCAGCCGGCCGAAGAGGGCGGCGGCGGCGCCAAGGTGATGATCGAGGACGGGCTGTTCGAGAAGTTCCCCTGCGACGCCGTGTTCGCGATCCACAACAAGCCCGGCGTCCCGGTCGGCCACATCGTCACCAAGGGCGGGCCGCTGCTCGCCGCGGCCGATCGCTGGGACATCCGGATCACCGGCAGGGGCGGTCATGCCGCCCATCCGCATTCGACGCTCGATCCCATGGTCGTCGGCGCCAATATCGTGATGGCCCTCCAGACCATCGTCTCGCGCAACATCGACCCGATCGATGCGGGCGTCGTGACCGTCGGCTTCTTCCATGCCGGCTCCGCCTACAACGTCATTCCGGGCGATGCGCATATCGGCGGGACGACGCGCACGACGACGCCCGAGAACCGCGCGCTGGTGAAGCGGCGCATCGACGAGATCTGCGAGGGCGCCGCCCGGATGCACGGCGTCAAGATCGAGGTCGAGCACAAGCCGGGGTATCCGCCGACGGTGAACGACGTCGAGCAGGCCCGCTTCGCCGCCGACGTGGCCGCCGGCGTCTGCGGCGAACATGCGGTCCAGGACAATACGCGTCCGAGCATGGGCGCCGAGGACTTCTCCTACATGCTGGAGAAGGTGCCGGGCGCGATGGTATGGCTGGGCAACGGCGGCGGTCCCGGAACGGTCAGCCTGCACAACTCGCGCTACGACTTCAATGACATGGCCATCCCGTTCGGCGTGAGCTTCTTCGTGCGCACCGTCGAACGCTTTCTCGACCCCAAGGCGGCCTAGAGCGGACGGGCGCGGACGAGGCATATGGAATTCTTCCGCGTCTATGGCCGTGTCATAGGCCTGCTCAGGGCCGAGAAGGGCCTGGCCATCACGCTGGCCATCGCGAACATCGCGGTGGCGGGCCTGCAATTCTATGAGCCGGTGCTGTTCGGCAAGGTGATCGACCTGCTGAGCACCGCGCGCGACCGGCCGGTCGACCTCCTGTGGCGCGATGCGCGCGAGATCCTGGGCCTATGGGCGCTGGTCGGCATCGGCGGCATCGTGGCCAACATGGTGGTCTCGCTGCAGGCCGACCGGATGGCCCATCGCCGCCGCCTGGGCGCGATGGCCACCTATTTCCAGCATCTGCTGATGCTGCCGTTCTCGTTCCACAATGCCCAGCATTCCGGCCGGCTGATCAAGATCATGCTGACCGGCGTCGACAATCTGTTCGGCATCTGGCTGTCCTTCTTCCGAGAGAACCTCGCGACCCTGGTGGCGCTGTTCGTCATGCTGCCGCTCAGCCTTTTCATGAACTGGCGGCTGGGCCTGCTGCTGCTGGTCCTGATCCTGTTCTTCGCCGTGACCAATGTCTGGGTCGTGAGTCGCACCGACCGGCTGCAGAAAGAGGTCGAGGACCTGCATAGCGAGCTTGCGGGCCGGGCGGGCGACGCGCTGGGCAACATCAGCCTCATCCAGAGCTTCGTGCGGCTGGGCGCCGAGACCAGCGAAATGCACCGCATCATCGGCCAGACGCTGCAGGCGCAGTTCCCGGTGCTGAACTGGTGGGCGCTGCTGTCGGTGATGACGCGCGCTGCCTCGACGGTCACCGTGATCGCTATCTTCGTGCTGGGCACCTGGCTCTATACACGGAACGAAGCGACGGTCGGCGAGATCGTGAGCTTCATGGGCTTCGCCACCATGCTGATCGGGCGCATGGATCAGGCCTCGGGCTTCGTCAGCCGCATCTTCTTCCAGATGCCGTCGCTGGGCGATTTCTTCCGCGTGCTGGATTCGCAGTCGAGCGTGCCGGACAAGCCGAACGGCATCGATATCGGGCGCGCCAGGGGCGATGTCGAGTTCGACGACATCAACTTCTCCTACGACGGCAAGCGGCCGGCCCTGGTGCATTTTTCGCTCAAGGTCCCGGCCGGCGCGACGGTGGCGTTCGTCGGCCCGACCGGCGCCGGCAAGAGCACGGCGCTGTCGCTGCTGCACCGCATGTGGGACGCCCAATCGGGCGTGATCCGCATCGACGGCGTCGACCATCGCGACATCAAGCTGGAATCGCTGCGCCGGAACATCGGCGTGGTGTTCCAGGACAGCACCATGTTCTACCGCTCGATCGCCGACAATCTGCGCATCGGCAAGCCCGACGCGACGCAGGCCGAACTGGAGGAGGCCGCCAAGCTCGCGGAGGCGCACGACTTCATCATGCGCCAGCCGCAGGGCTACGAGACGCTGGTCGGCGAACGCGGTACCACTTTGTCGGGCGGCGAACGCCAGCGCCTCGCGATCGCCCGCGCACTGCTCAAGAACCCGCCGATCCTGATCCTCGACGAGGCGACCAGTGCGCTGGATTCGGTTACCGAGGCGCGCATCCAGAAAGCGCTGAAGATCCTGATGCAGGGCCGCACCACCTTCGTGATCGCCCATCGCCTGTCGACCATCCGCGATGCCGATCAGGTCGTCGTGTTCGAACACGGGCGGGTCGTCGAGCAGGGTGGCTATCAGGCGTTGCTCGCCCAGGGCGGTGCCTTCGCCCGGCTGGTGGCGACGCAGCAGGCTGGCATAGAATCTGCCTGATATCCCCTTGGCGGGCGTGAAATGTCCGCCTAAGAGTCGCCGACAGGGAACGCAGGGGGATCAAGAAGATGAGCAAATTCGCCAAGATGCTGGGCGGTGCAGCGGCCGTCGCGCTCGCCCTGGGCAGCCTGCCGGCCAATGCCCAGACCGCGATCAAATTCACCCTCGACTGGGTCTTCCAGGGCCCGACCTCGCCGTTCCTGGTGGCTCTGGAGAAGGGCTACTACAAGGCGGAGGGCCTCGACGTCACGATGGACCCCGGCCAGGGCTCGGCCGGTGCGGTGCAGCGCGTGGCCACGGGCGCTTACCAGGTCGGCTTCGCCGATGTGAACTCGACCATCGAATACAATGCCAAGAACCCGGGCAAGGAAGTGCTCTGCGTGTTCATGGTCTACGATTTCGCGCCGTTCGGCGTCTATGCGCTGAAGAAGAGCGGCATCAAGACGCCGAAGGACCTGGAGGGCAAGAAGCTCGGGGCGCCGGTGTTCGACGCCAGCTTCCGCCTGTTCCCGGCCTTCGCCAAGAAGAACGGCATCACCAAGTGGGAGCACGTCAACTTGACGCCCCAGCTGCGCGAGCAGAGCTTGGTCCAGGGCACGGTCGACTTCATCTCCGGCCACTATTTCTCGTCGATGCTCGATCTCAAGGCGCGCGGCGTGGCGTTCGAGGACATCGTGGCGATGCGCTACGTCGACTTCGGCATGGACGTCTACGGCAACGGCATCGTCATCTCGGCCGACATGATCAAGAACGAGAAGGCCGTGAAGGGCTTCCTCGCCGCCACGGTGAAAGGTTGGAAGGACGTCATCGCCAACCCGCAACTCGGCATTGCCGCCGCCAAGAAGCGCGATCCGCTGATCGACGAGAAGCTTGAAATGGAGCGTCTCCAGATCTCGCTGGAGACCAACATCCTGACGCCCTACGTCAAGGCCAACGGGATGGGCGACGTCGACCCCGCCCGCTTCGCCCGTGCCGTGAAGGACGTATCCGAGGCCTTCGGCCTGCCGAACGCGCCGGCGCCCGACAAGGTGTTCAGCAACGCCTACCTGCCGCCCAAGGCCGACCGGATGGTCGCCAAGTAAACTTAAATTCCTCCCCCGTCATACGGGGGAGGTGCCCGAAGGGCGGAGGGGGAAGGCATCACCATGGGTTCCACACTCAAGACGATCATGTTGTTGCTCTCCCCCTCCCTGTCCCTCCCCCGTGTGACGGGGGAGGGGAGATGATCTGATGGCCTTCGTCGATCTCAAGGGCGTCAGCCTTACCTACCGCCTCGGCAAGGACACCACGCTGGCGCTGGCCGATGCCACTTTCGGCATCGAGAAGGGCGAGTTCATCGCCGTCGTCGGGCCGTCGGGCTGCGGCAAGTCCACCATCATGAAGCTGGTCACGGGCCTGCTGCCGCCGTCGGGCGGCGAGGTGCGGGTGAACGGTGCGAAGGTGACGGGACCGATCAAGGGCGTCGGCATGGCGTTCCAGAATCCGACCCTGATGCCGTGGCGTACGACCATGAACAACATCCTCCTGCCCATGGAGGTGGTGGAGCCGCACAAGCGCCGCTTCCGCAGCCATCGCGCGGAGTATGTCGAGCGCGCGATGAAGCTCCTGAAGACCGTCGGCCTCACCGATTTTGCCGACAAGTACCCCTGGCAGCTCTCGGGCGGCATGCAGCAGCGCTCGAACCTGTGCCGCGCGCTGATCCACGAGCCCGAGCTCCTGATGCTCGACGAGCCGTTCGGTGCGCTCGACGCCTTCACGCGCGAGGAGCTGTGGGGCGTCATGCAGGCGCTGTGGCTCGAGAAGCGCTTCACCGGCGTTCTGGTGACGCATGATCTGCGCGAGGCGGTCTATCTCGCCGACACCGTCTACGTGATGAGCCGGCGGCCCGGCCGCATCGTGCTGGCGAAGAAGATCGACATCCCGCGGCCCCGTACCCTGGAGACGACCTTCGAACCGCACTTCGTGGACATCGTCCACGAGCTGCGCGACCGCATCCACCAGGAGCACGCGCCATGAGCGACCTGCGGCGTGAGGCGCTGAAGCATGCGATGCCGTGGCTGGTGCTGGCGGGTTTGCTGATCGTCTGGGAAGTCTGCTGCATCGTGTTCCAGGTGCCCGAGATCATCCTGCCGAAGCCGACCAAGATCTTCGCCGTCTTCGTCCAGCGCTTCGACATCCTGATGGCCTATTGCTGGGACACGCTGTGGACCACGACGATCGGCTTCCTGCTGGCCATTGCTTTCGGCCTGCTGCTCGGCCTCGCGGTCGGCGCATCGCCCTTCATCTATTCCGGCCTCTATCCGCTGCTGATCGCCTTCAACGCGATCCCCAAGGTGGCGATCGTGCCGATCTTGATGATCTGGGTCGGTGTCGGCTCGCTGCCGGCGGTCATCACCGCCTTCGTCATCAGCTTCTTTCCCATCGTGGTGAACGTGGCGACCGGCCTCGCGACCATCGAGCCCGAGATGCGCGATGTGCTGCGCAGCCTCGGCGCCACGCGGCTCGAAATCCTGACCAAGGTCGGTATCCCGCGCGCCATGCCCTACCTGTTCGCCAGCCTCAAGGTCGCGATCACGCTGGCCTTCATCGGCTCGGTGATCTCCGAGACGGTGGGCGGCAACAACGGCATCGGCTTCCTGATGCTCTCGGCCAGCGCCCGCAACGACGCGCCCACCACCTTCGCCGGCCTGTTCGCCATCGCCATCATGGGCGTGGCCATGTACGCGGTCTGCGCCATGGTCGAGAAGCGCATGACCCGCTGGGCCTTCCGCGGCGAGATCGTCGCCTAGCGCGCCATCGCGCAGGGGCTAGGCGAAAAGAAACGGTCTGGCACCGCGTGGCGCATCGTAATAGATGACATCCCCTTCGCGCCTCCAGGGGATCAACATGCTCGCGTGCGGACTGGATTTCGGAACGTCGAACTCGGCGATCGGCGTGATGCGCAACGGCGTGGCCGAGCTGGCGCCGATCGAGGTGGACAACACGCTGATGCCCAGCGCGGTGTTCTTCGATTACGAAACCAAGGGCCGGGTCGTGCTCGGCAATGCCGCCATCGCGGCCTATGTCGAGCAAACCGAGGGCCGGCTGATGCGGGCGCTGAAGTCGATCCTGGGCTCCCCCCTGATCGACGAGGAAACCAGCCTCGGCGGCCGCAAGGTGCCGCTCACCCATGTCGTCGAGATCTTCGTCCGGAACCTGAAAGCCAAGGCGGAAGAATTCGCCGGCCAGGAGATCGCCTCCGTCGTGATGGGCCGTCCGGTGCGTTTTGTCGACGACGACGACCAGGCCGATGCGCGCGCGCAATCCGTGCTGGAGCGTGTGGCGCGGCAGGCCGGCTTCCGCGAGATCGCCTTCGCCTACGAACCCATCGCCGCCGCCCATCACTACGAGCAGACCGTAGCGCGCGAGGAGCTGGTGCTGATCGCCGACATCGGCGGCGGTACCAGCGACTTCTCGATCGTACGTGTCGGCCCCGAGCGACGAGGGCGGGCGGATCGCAGCAGCGATGTGCTGGCCAGCACCGGCGTGCGCATCGGCGGCACGGATCTCGACTCGGCGCTCAGCCTCGCTGCGGTGATGCCGTTGCTGGGGCTCGGCACGCAGCTCGTGAAGAAGAACCTGCCGATGCCGAACGCGCTCTTTCACCAGCTCGCCACCTGGGCAACGATCAACTTCGCCTACACCTACAGGAACGAGCGCGAGGTGGCCGAACTCGTCTCACTGGCCTGCGAGCCCGAGAAGGTCTCGAGGCTCCTCAAGCTGCTGCAGCAGGGGCTGGGCCATCGCCTCGCCTTCATCGTCGAGGACGCGAAGATCGCGCTCAGCGCCGAGGATCGCGTTGCCATTCCGCTGGCATTTCTCGAAGCGGGCCTGTCGGCTGTCGCGACTCGCCACGCGTTCGACCATGCGATCGGCACCGCGACGGATCGGCTTTGCGAGGCAGCCAGCGCCTGTATCACCGCCGCCGGCCTCAAGGCCGATGCGATCGAGACCATCTTCCTGACTGGTGGATCGAGCCGCGTGCCCGCGGTGCGCAACGCCGTCGCGCGAGCTGCCCCGGCCGCCCGCATTGCCGGCGGCTCCGATTTCCTCTCGGTCGCGCTCGGTCTGGCTCAGATGTCGGGGCGCAAGTGATGAATTCCGCCTCCCATTCAAATGGGGAGGCGAAGACTTAAGCCTGCGAATCGAAGAAGGCGTCGGCGTCGTCGGTTTCGACCAGGCGGCCCTTGCGGATTTCGAGGAAGCGCGTCGCCACGGTGCGCGTGAAGAAGCGGTCGTGGCTCACGAAAATGCACGACACGTCGCTCTTCTCGAGCTGCTCCTCGAGGTCCTCTTGGCCCTCGATGTCGAGATGGTTGGTCGGCTCGTCGAGCACGTAGAAGTTGGGCCGCAGCAGCTTCATCTTGAGAAACACGAGTCTCGCGCGCTCGCCGTGACTCAGCACGCCGATCGGTTCCTTCAGGCGCACAAAGGCGAAGCCCGCACCGGCGAGATGGCGGATTGCCTCCTTCTCGGTCACGCCCTCGGCCGAGGCCACGTAGTCGAGGATCTTCGTCGCGACCGGCAGCGCGCTCATCGCCTGATCGAAATAGACCAGGCGGCAGGCCGGGTTGAAGCGCACGGCGGCCTGCCCGTCATAATGCTCGCGGCCGGGCTCGTAGGCGGCGGCCAGCGCGGCCAGCAAGGTCGATTTTCCGGTGCCGTTGGTGCCGAGCAGGGCGACGCGCTCGCCCGCGGCAATCGCCAGCCGGTCGATGCCGATCAGCTTGCGTTCCGATCCCGGCACCGTGATGTCGAGGTTGGACAGGCGCAGCGCCACCTTGGCGTCGATGTCGCCGTCCGCCAGTTCGAGCCGGCGTTCGCGCGCGACATACGTTTGGGTGCGCTCCTTCTCGATGCGCGCGATGCGGCTCTCGACGGCGTTCTTGCGCTTGTTGAGGTCGGGATTCTTGACCGCCCAGACCTTGTAGCGCGCGGCGGCCTGCTCCAGCCGCTTGATCTCGCGATCCTCCTGCCGTGCCCGCGCCGCCGCGGTGGCGTCGCGGCGCAGCAGCTCCTCGCGCGCGATCGAGAAACGCGTCTTGAAGGCATGGACGCCGTCGGCGCGCAGGAACAGCGTGCGTTCGGTCACCCGGTCGAGGAACTCGCGGTCGTGACTGACGATCAGCATCGGCACGGAGAACTCGTCCGTCAGCCAGCGCTCCAGGGTGTTGATGTTGGCGAGGTCGAGATGGTTGGTCGGCTCGTCGAGGATCAGGATGTCGGGCTCCTCGAGCCGGGCTGCCGCCGCGATCAGCATCAGCCGCTGCCAGCCGCCCGATAGCGTGCCGAACGGCTTGTCGAGGATTTCCGCGTCGACGCCGATCTCGTCGACCAGCACGTCGATGCGCCATTCCTCGCCGTCCTGGCCGACCTTGGTGAGCGACCGGCCAAGAACGTCGCGAACAGAATGCGCAGCGAGGCCCTCGGGAACATCCTGCGGCACCTGACCGATGCGCAGGCTGCGCGAGCGGATGACCTGTCCGGCATTGAGTTCGAGCGCTCCCGTCAGGCACTTGAGCAGGGTCGACTTGCCGGCGCCATTCTCGCCGACCAGCGCCGTGCGCGCATCGTCGAGCAGGAACGACACGTTCTCGAAGACGCGGCCCGAGCCGTAGAAGAAGGAAGCCTGCTCCATGCCGAGCACGGCCTGACGCGATACCATTGTTTGTCCTGACGCGAAAACGACGGGGCGTTTACCACCCCGGGGCGTCAGGGACCAGCGGTCGCCTAGCTAGATCAGCATGCCGTCCCGGGCGACGATGCGGCCTGACTTGACCACCAGGCTGCGGCGTTTGCGGGTGGCGACGGCTTCGGCGAGCGTGGCCGCCTCGACCGTCACGAAGTCGGCGGGCCCACCGACCTTCAGCCCGTACTCGGCGAGGCTGAGCACGCGTGCCCCAGCCGCCGTCACCATGTCGAAGGCGAGCGCCAGTTCCTCGTCATGGCGGAAGTTGGCGCGGTAGCCGATCAGCATGGCGCGCTCCAGCATGTCGCCGTTGCCGAACGGCGACCAGGCATCGCGGATATTGTCGGAGCCGCCGAACACCTCGACACCGTGCTCGCGCAGCAGCTTGAGCGGCGGGATGGTCGCGCCTCCGGGCCCGTGGCTCATGATGGCGACGCCCGCGCGGGCGAGCGTATCGGCGGCGCGGGTGACGCTATCGGTGGAGACCGAGCCCAGGGCGAAGGCGTGGCTGACCGCGACCTTGCCTTGCAGGCCCGCCGCCTCGGTACGCCGGGCGATTTCGAGAATCTGCGCGAGGCCGGCTTCTCCGCCATCGTGCAGGTGGATATCGACCCCGACACCACGGCGGCTGGCGACGGAGAAGATGGCATCAAGATGGGCATCGAGGTCGCCGTCGATGCCGACCGGATCGAGGCCACCCACGAGGTCCGCGCCCTGCACGATCGCCTCGTCGAGCAGCTCCTGCGTGCCGGGAGAGCGCAGGATGCCGCTTTGCGGGAAGGCCACGATCTCGATGGTGACGAGATCGCGGAAATGCTCGCGGATCTTCAGGACTTCGTGGAGGTTCCGGAGCCCGAGCCGGTTGTCGATGTCGACATGCGTCCGCATGTGCAGCGTGCCGCTGGCCATGACCTGGCGCACAAGATTCGAGCCGGTCTCGAATTCCGGCACGGTGCGCGCCGCGCGCACGCGGCGCTCGGCCTCGATGCGGTCCGAAACCTTGTTGCCCGCGGATTGGTTGGGCACCCACGGCAGCCCGAGCAGGGTCTTGTCGAGATGGATATGGCCGTCGACCAGCGGCGGCAGGACGATCGTGCCGCCGAGATCGACGGCATCCGGCGTCGACGGCGAAGCCGGCAGGAGGGCGGCGATCCGCCCTCCCTCGACCTCGATGTCGTGCCGGCTGCCGTCGGGCAGCGTGGCGTTGGTGAAGCGCACGCTTCTGCTCGCCTTACTTGGCGGCCGTCGGGCCGCCTTCCTTGCGCGTCAGGTCCACGGCTTCGCGAGCGGCCTTGGCCATCAGCGCGGCGTCGTTGGCGATGGTGACGAGCTGGAAGCCCTTGTGGACCATCTTCGCGGCGTAGCTGCCAGTGCCGTTGTGCAGGCCAGCGAACTGGCCGCGCTTCTTGGTGGCGGCGAGCAGCTTGTCGTAGATCTGCAGGATCTGCGGCTCCTCGCGGTCGAGCATCGGCTTCAGGCCAAGCGACAGGCCGAGATCGGACGGGCCGATATAGATGCCGCTGATGCCCGGGACGTCGAGGATGGCGTCGATATTGTCGATCGCCTCCTGCGTCTCGATCATCGGGATGACCAGCACTTCATCGTTGGCCATCGCCTGGTAGGGCGTCGCCTCGCCATAGGCGCCGGCGCGGATCGGGCCGTTGGAGCGCTTGCCCTTGGGCGGATAGAGGCAATAGGAAACCAGCGCCTTGGCTTCGGCGGCCGTGTTGACCATCGGGCAGATCACACCCCAGGCACCGCCGTCCAGGACCTTGCCGACGATGCCGGGCTCGTTCCACGGCACGCGCACCAGCGGCGTGATGGGATACTTGTCCATCGCCTGGAAGCAGCGGACCATCGAGAGGTAGTCCTGCACGCCGTGCTGCATGTCGACGGTGACGCTGTCCCAGCCGCATTGCGCCATGGTCTCGGCGGCGAAGCCATCGGGGATCGCCAGCCATCCATTGACGCAAGCCTTGCCGGCCTGCAGCCGCTTCTTCAGCATGTTCGACATCGATGCGTTTCCTCGTCATTTGAGAACGGGGGAGTTTACACAGCGACGGAGGAATGCGTGACGCTTTTGTCGCTGCGGGCGGGCCGGCTGGCCGTGGATCTGGCGCCGGACGCCGGGGGCTCGATCGCACGCTTTGCCGTCGAAGGCCCCGGCAAGGATGAAGGCGACCTGCTGCGGCCCGCCACCGACGCTGCCCTGGCTTCCGGAACCGGCATGGACACGGCCTGCTATCCGTTGGTGCCGTATTCCAACCGCATCGCGAATGGCCGTCTCGGCTTCGACGGCGAAGAGTTCCAGCTGGCGCGCAACTGGCCGGGGATTCGCCATCCGATGCATGGCGATGGATGGCGGCATGCCTGGCAGGTGCTCCATCAGGAGCGCACCTGCGCGGAACTCCTTTATGTGCACGAGCGCGGGGCTGCGGGCGCGGAGTGGCCATTCCGCTATCGCGCGCGGCAGCTCTATGTGCTCGATGAGACGGGCCTGACCGTCGGGCTCTCGATCGAGAATCTCGAGGACCGCGACGTGCCGGCGGGCCTGGGCCTGCATCCTTTCTTCGTGCGCGATGCCGATACCGAGCTCGCCTGCCGTCTCGCAGGGGTATGGCGCACCGATGCCGAGGTCCTGCCGCTGCAACGGGTGCCGGTGCCGCACGAATGGGATTTTTCGCGATCGCGCCGCGTCGACGGGATGGGGCTCGATCACTGCTTCGACGGCTGGGACGGCGAGGCCACCGTCACCTGGCCGGCGCGCGGCCTTCGCCTCATCCTCACGGCGACGGAGGCATTTCGTCATCTGGTGATCTATGTTCCCGACGGCCAACGTCGTTTCTGCGTCGAGCCGGTGAGCCACGCCAACGGCGCGATCGGACAGACGCGGCTCGCTGCCGGCGCCACGCTCGCCGGCGAGATCTCTTTCCGGCTGGTCCAGATCTAGAGGAGTGTCATGCCGCCCTTCGCTTCCTATCCCAGCCTCTCGGGCCGTACCGTCTTCGTCTCAGGCGGCGGGTCCGGCATCGGCGCGTCGATCGTCGAGCATTTTGCGGCCCAGGGCGCGCGCGTCGGCTTCGTCGATATCGATGAAGGCTCGTCGACGGCGCTGGTCGAGAGCATCCAGGCGGCCGGCCATCCTGCACCCCTGTTCGTGCCTTGCGATATCCGCGATGTCGCCGCCTATCAAAGCGCCATCGAAGGCGTCGCGGCGAAGCTCGGGACCATCACGGTCCTGGTGAACAACGCCGCGCGCGACGATCGCCACACGATCGACCAGGTGACGCCGGATTTCTGGGACGAGCGCATCGCGGTCAATCTGCGGCATGCCTACTTTGCCATCCAGACGGTGGCGCCGGGGATGAGGAAGGCGGGCGGCGGCTCGGTCGTGAACTTCAGCTCGGTGAGTTATCACACGATGACGCCCAACCTCTCCGTCTATCAGGCGGCGAAGGCCGCCGTGATCGGCATGACGCGCGGCCTTGCGCGCGATCTGGGCGGCGACGGAATCCGGCTCAATGCCGTCACGCCAGGCTGGATCATGACCCAGCGGCAGCTTGACCTCTGGGTGACGCCGGAGGCCAAGGCGGCCCAGCTCAAGGCGCAATGTCTCAAGGAGCTGCTGTACGCGCCCGACATCGCGCGCATGGTGCTGTGGCTGGCGTCCGATGACAGTCGTTTGGTCACGGCGCAGAATTTCGTCGTCGACGGGGGACGCGTGTGAACACCGCCGCCATCGCCTCGCTACCGAGACGCTTCTTTCACGGCTGGATGGCGCTGTTTCGGCACCTGTTGCCGCCGACAGCCTATTTCTTCGTCGCCTTCAACCTGATCGTCTTCACGACGAACCTGCTGGCGCACGACTACTGGTTCAACCTCAGCAGCTTCCTGTTGGCCAGCACGACGGCGCTGGTCGTCGGCAAGGTGGTGCTTGTCGTCGACAAAGTCCGCATCATCGACAAGTTCCGCGGCGCGCCGCTGATCCAGCCGATCCTCTACAAGACCGTCTTCTATTCCCTGGTCGTGCTGGTCGCGCGCTTTCTGGAGAAGCTCGTGGATGTCGCGTTCGACGCGCACAGCCTCGAACAGGTCTACCAGATGGTGGCGGCGGACTTCACCTGGCATCGCTTCGTCGCCGTGCAGCTCTGGATCTTCGTCTGCTTCCTCATCTACGTGACCGCGAGCGAGCTCAATGCGCTGGTGGGCGACGGCCAGCTCAGGCGCCTCTTCTTCCATCATCGCTCGTCCGAATACGGCCTGACGCGCCGCCAGCATATCCGCGCACTGACCGAGATCAGCCGGCTGGCGCGCGACACGCCGCGCGACCGGTTGCTCGATCCAACGACGCCGCAAGGCAGCCGCCTGGCTGAGCTGATCGACCGCCTGCGCCGGCGCAACGCCTGACCAAGGGGCTGCCGCCTGGCTGGTGCAGACGGCGCACTACAGGCCGGAGCCTTCGATCCACGCCTTGAGCAGCGCCGAAAGTTCGCGCGGCTTTTCCAGCGGCGCCATGTGCCCGCACTCCTCGATGATGCTGAAGCGGGAATTTGGCAGCGCCTGCGCCATGCGCTCGGTTTCGGCCAGCGTCCGCAGCCGGTCCTGCCGGCAGGCCACGACCAGCGAAGGACAGGTGATGCGTTCGAGATCGGCATAGCCATCGCGGCGGACCAGGGCAGCCTGGCGCTTGCGCACGTCCGGTCCCAGCCGCCGCTGCATGCCGCGCAGCCGGTCCAGCAGCACCGGATCGGTCTCGCGGTCGGGATGCAGGCCCATCGCGGTGGTGACGGCGCCGGCGACGCGCGGCGGCCGGTCGCCGGGCCTGAAGCCCGAGATGCGTCGGGCCCGCTCCTCGTCGGAATAGCCGCGCGCCGAGGAGGCCACGAAGGCCACGCCGGACACACGCTCCGGCGCCATCAGCGTGAGGATGCGCGCGACGAAGCCGCCCATCGAGAAGCCGACCAGCACGAAGCGGTCCGGCGCTTCCGCCAGCACGCGGTCGGCCATACCTTCGAGCGAGTCGTCCTCGTAGACGTTGCCGAAATGGAGTGCACCCAACGGTTCGAGGTCCGCGAGCATGTCGGTCCACAGATCCGCGTCGCACATGAAGCCGGGCAGTAGGACGAGAGATCTCACGTGGGCGTCTCCCACCGTTCGAGCGTGAAGGGGAAGGTCATGCGATGAGCAGCGCGGCCCATGCTGCGGCCAGCATGAAGAGCTGGCCCGGAACGACATAGAGCGCGAAGCGCCGACCACCGGCGGTGAGGGCGAACAGCGTCTTGGTGACGGTATTGGTCGCGAAGGCCGCAAGGACGGGAATGACGGAGGCGGCCGGCGTGAGCCGGCCGTCGGCAACGAGTGATGCGACGGAGATGGCGGGGGCATGCGTATCGGCGAAGCCCGCGGCGCCGGCCGCGAAGATCACGCCGGCTTCGCCGAACCAGTCCTGAAGGGCCGCCGCCAGCAGCAGCACGCCTGCCAGAAGGCCGGCAAACAGCAGCGCCGTACGGAGGCTGAAGGCGTTGCCCTGCGTCTCCTCGACCTTGCCGCTGTCGGTCTGCAGCGCCCACAAAGTGAAGGCTCCGCCATAGAGGATCGCCGCCGCTCCCGCGAACAGCAGCGGTATCAAGATGGCGCGGAAAGCTGCGAGGTCGGTGACCGCGATCAGGATGCCGAGCTGCACGACCGTGGCGATGGAGGACATCGTCGCCCCGGCGGCCGCGGGTTTCATCAGATGCGGATCGCGCGCCGAGCGCGCGCCCATGGCGCCGATCGTGGCCGAGCTAGAGATGAAGCCCGAGGCCAGTCCCGCCAACGGCAGGCCGAAGCGAGGGCCCACGATCCTGACGGCTATGTAGCCCAGAGCGCCGACGCCCATCACCAGGATCACCACCAGCCAGATCGTGCGCAGGTTCAGCGCGCCATAGGGGCCGATCGGATGGTCGGGCAGCAGCGGCAGCACGACCAGCGTGGCGCCGGCGAAGATCAGCAGGTCGTGGATCTCCTCGTCGGTCAGCATCGAGCGGACGAAGCGGTGAAGGGCGACACGGGCGTTGAGCAGCAAGGCGACGACAACGCCGACGCCCGCGGCGAAGGCGGGTTCGCGAATCGCGAGCCCGCCCAGCAGCGTCGTCGCCACCAGGGCCGTCTCGGTCGTGAGGCCGGGATCGCTGTCGCGCGCCCGCCAGTAGGACAGGCCGGCGAAAGCCACCATGCCCAGCACGACGGCGGCCAGCAGGATATCGCCTCCCGCCGCGGCCCCCGTCGCGCCGGCCAGCGAGGCGAGGGTGAATGTGCGCAGGCCTGCGGCGCCGCGGCCGGGACCTTCGCCCTTCTTGCGCTCGCGGTCGATGCCGACCAGCAGGCCGACGCCGAGAGCGACGACGAAGCCGAGAAACAGGGAGTGGAGTTCCAGCATGAGCAGCCGAGTGTAGCATCAGATGGCGTGCGCCACCCGTTGCCTCAGGGGAGGCCGCGCCGCGTCGCCGCGCGCTGATTGGACAGACCTGCCGCCACGGCGAAGAACGCCTTGATGCTGCGGCGCATGCTCTCGCTCTTCAGGCACGCGACGTAGTCGCTGCTCGTGATCTTCGTGTCGCGGAAGTGAAGGGTGCGAAAGCGTGTCGAGGCGCTCGCCTCCAGCTCCCAGATGACGCTGAAGCCGAGGCCTGCACCGACGGCTTCGCAAACGGCCTCGCGGCTGCCCAGTTCGAGCACGGTGCGGGGCCGGACGCCGGCCTTTGCCATCGCAGCGTGAGTGATGCGCCGGGTGTTCGAGCCTTCCTCGCGGGCGATCATGGGCTGGTCATGGAGCTCGGCCAGCCGCACGCTCTCTCGCCCCGCCCAGGGGTGGTCGTTGGCCACGATCAGCACGGCGGTATGCCGCCACAGCGGCATGGCATGGATCTGCGGGTGGCGTTCCACGCCGGGCAGAATGGCGAGGTCGGTCCGCCGCTCCAGCAGCTGCTCTCGCACAAAGCGCGTGTTGCCCATGGCAACGGAGAGTCCGATGTTGGGATGGCGCGCCAGGAAGCGGGCGAACACGCCCATGGCGATGTGCGGTCCGTCGGCGGTCAGGCTGAGCTGGCCGCTTTCGAGCTCGGACGATTCGGTCAGGATCTCCCGCATCTGTTCTTCGAGACTCGAGTAGCGGCGCGACATCCGGAACAGGCGTTCGCCCATTTCCGTCAGGCGCACCGACCGGCGCGACCGTTCGAGCAGCTTCACGCCGTAGCGTTCCTCGAGCGCCTTCACCTGGATGGTGACGGCGGGCTGGGTCAGTCCCAGCGCCTCGGCGGCGCGCGAGAAGCTGCCGTGATGGGCGACGGCGTCGAAAGCGCGGATCTGTGTATGCAGCATGATCCAAGTATAAATATTCTTTAAGTTACAGAAGTAATATTAAATTGTCCTATCAGTCCGCGCGCCCGATGATCCTCCGAGGGGAAAGGGGGCAATTGATGGTCGCGCGGAGGAATATCCTCTTCATCGTCATCGATCAGTGGCGGGCCGATGCACTTGGCTGTGCGGGCAATCCCGTCCTGAAAACCCCGAATCTCGACCGCCTGGCCGCGGAAGGCGTGCTCTGCCGCCGCCATTTCGTGCAGGCGGCTCCCTGCGGGCCGTCGCGCGCGGCCCTGCTCACCGGCACCTACCAGCACAACAACGGCGTCATGCGGAACGGCACGCCGCTGGCGCGTCGCTTCACCAACATCGCCCTGGAATGCCGCAAGGCCGGCTACGATCCGGCGCTGTTCGGCTATACCGACACGACGGCCGATCCGACCGGATTGCCGCCCGACGATCCGGCGCTGCGCACCTACGAATCGGTCATGCCCGGCTTTGCGCCAGAACTGCATCTGCCGGAACTGCCTTATCCGTGGATGGCCGATCTCAAGGCCAAGGGCTATCCCTTCGCAGACGACGTCACGGAGATCTATCGGCCCGCCAGCCCGGCGGGCGACCGCGGGCCGACCTTTCCGCCGGCGCGCTTCAAGGCGCAGGACAGCATCACCGCCTTCCTGACCGATCGCCTGTTGGACTACATCTCGGTGCGCCGCAACGGCTCCTGGTTCGCGCACGCGGCCTACATCCGCCCGCATCCGCCCTTCATCGCTCCGGAGCCCTACAACACGCTCTACGACCCGGCCGACATGCCGGCGCCCCGTCGCGCCGCGACGGTGGACGCGGAGGCCGCGCAGCATCCGCTGCTGGCGAGCTATCTCAAGTCGCAGAACCAGGCGAGTTACTTCGTCACCGGGCAGGGGCTGGTCGCCGATCTCAGCGCCAGCGACGTCGCACAGCTGCGTGCGACCTATTACGGGATGGTGCAGGAGGTCGACGACCAGGTCGGCCGACTGATCGACAAGCTGAAGGAGTGGGGGCTCTACGACGACACGCTGATCGTCGTGACGGCGGACCATGGCGAGCTGCTGGGCGACCACTGGATGCTCGGCAAGCAGGGTTATTTCGACGAGGCCTACAACGTGCCGCTGATCGTGCGCGATCCGCGGGCCGCGGCGAACGCGAGCCGCGGCACGGCGATCGAGCGCTTCACCGAGGCGGTCGACGTGATGCCGACGGTGCTCGACTGGCTCGGCCTCGACATTCCGCGCCAGTGCGACGGCCGCTCGCTGCTGCCCCTGCTGCACGGAGAGATGCCAAAGGACTGGCGCCGCGACGTGCATTGGGAGTTCGACTTCCGCGGGCTCGGCGCCGCCGATTCCGAGACGGCGCTGGGCGTGCCGATGGATGCCTGCTCGCTGGCCGTGATCCGCGACGAGCGCTTCAAGTACGTCCATTTCGCCGCGCTGCCGCCGCTGTTCTTCGACCTTGCCTCCGATCCGCACTGCTTCAACGACCTGTCGCGCGATCCCGCGTCGGCGCCGGCCATGCTGGCCTATGCGCAGAAGATGCTGTCGTGGCGCATCGTTTCGAACGCGCGCGACCTGACCGGCATGCACGTTTCGTCCAAGGGCCTCCACGTCCGTCCCTGATGCAGAAGGAAACCGTCATGAGAAGAAGACTGTTCGGCGCCTTCGCAGGCATGATCGCCGCCTTCACGGCCTCGGTTGCGGCCGCCGCGCCGATCGAGATCCAGTTCTGGCATCCGACGCTCGGTCCCATCGACGATGCGTTGAAGCAGCAGATCGACAGCTTCAACAACTCCCAGACCGCCTACAAGGTCGTGGCTTCGGGGCGCGGCACCTACGACGAGACCTTCAATGCCGCGATCGCCGGCTTCCGCGCGAACAAGAGCCCGCACCTGCTGGTCGTGATCGGCCAGGGCACGCAGAGCATGCTGCTGTCGGGCGCTGTCTATCCGGTGCAGGACCTGCTGGCGGCCGAAGGCTACAAGATCGACTGGGACAACTACATCCAGCCGGTGCTGAACTATTACCGCACCAAGGACATGAAGCTCCTGTCGCTGCCGTTCAGCGTCTCGACCCCGATCCTCTGGTACAACAAGGAGGGCTTCGCCAAGGCCGGGCTCACGCGAGCGCCCGTGACCTGGGACGAGATGGGCGAGTACCTCACGAAGCTTCGCGCCGCGGGCTTCGAGTGCGGCTACACCTCGGGCTGGCAGCAGTGGGTGCACGTGGACAACTACTCGACGATCCACGATCTGCCGATCGCCACCCTGCATAACGGGCTCGATGGGCTGGGGGCCACCTTCACCTACAACAAGACCGACGTGGTGAAGAACATCGCGCGCCTTCAGTCGTGGGTCGCCGACGGCCGCTACGTCTATTCGGGCCGCCAGGGCAGCAGCGCCACGCCCGCCTTCGCCTCGGGCCGGTGCGCGATGATGACCCATTCCTCGGCCGTCTTCTCCGCGCTGCAGGCCAGCGCCAAGTTCGCCTTCGAGGCGGCACCCCTGCCGTACGAGGCCGGCACGACGCCGCACAACAGCCTGATCGGCGGCGGTGCGCTCTGGGTGCTGAAGGGCCACAAGCCCGAGGAGTACAAGGGCGTGGCCGCCTTCCTCGCGCACCTTGCGAGCCCGGACCAGCAGGCCAAGTGGCACAAGGACACGGGCTACATGCCGATCACTAAGGCCGCCTACGAGAAGGTCAAGGCCGAGGGCTATTACGACAAGTACCCGCAGCAGGAAGTGGCGATCACGCAGGTCCAGCGCGGTACGCCGACGCTCAACACGATGACGGTGCGGCTGGGCAATGCCAACCAGTATGTCGCCGCCCTTGAGGAGGAGATGGAAGCCGTCTGGGCCAACAAGAAGACGGCGCAGCAGGCGATGGACGATGCGGTGCGGCGCGGCAACGAGATCCTGCGTCGCTTCGAACGCCAGCGCGGCAACTGAGCGGCGGCGGCTGGACGGGCTGATGCTATGATCAAGCGGGTAAACTTCCAGCGGCACAAGCCGCTGGCCTTCCTGCTGCTCGCGCCGCAGATGCTCGTGCTCGCCATCTTCGTCTTCTGGCCGGCGGCGCAGGCCCTCTACCAGGCCTTCACCATCACCGATCCGTTCGGCCAGCATTCGACCTTCGTGTGGTTCGACAATTTCCGCGACGTGCTGACCAGCCCGGAATATTTCAACTCGATCTACCGCACCGCCATCTTCAGCACCGGCACCACCGCATCGGCCGTGCTGGCGGGTCTCGGCTTCGCGGTGCTGGTCGATCGGGTCGCGAGGGGCAAGTCGGTCTATCGGCTGATGATCATCTGGCCCTATGCCGTGGCACCGGTGCTGGCCGGCGTGCTCTGGCTGTTCCTGTTCCACCCGATCTACGGCGCCATCGCGTTGATGCTGAAGCAGGGCTTCGGCATCCCGTGGAACCCTCTGCTCGATGGCAGCGACGCCATGCTGCTCGTCATCGTGGCCGCCGCCTGGAAGCAGGTGAGTTACAACTTCGTGTTCTTCCTCGCCGCGCTGCAAGCGATCCCGCGCTCGCTGATCGAGGCCGCGGCCATTGACGGAGCCGGCCCGATCCGGCGCTTCGTCAGCATCGTCTTTCCGCTGATCTCGCCCACCACATTCTTCCTGCTGGTGATCAACGTCGTCTATGCCTTCTTCGACACGTTCGGCATCATCCACGCACTGACCCAGGGCGGGCCCGGCGGCGCGACCGACATCCTGGTCTACAAGGTCTATGCCGACGGCTTCCTCGGCCTCGATCTCGGCCTGTCCTCGGCCCAGTCGGTCATTCTGATGATCCTGGTGATCGGGCTGACGGCCATCCAGTTCCGCTTCCTGGAGCGGCGCGTGAAGTACGCCCAATGATCGAGCGGACCCCGAAACTCGATTTCCTGTGCCACGTCCTGCTGATCCTGGGCGTCGTGGCGGTCTGCCTGCCGCTCTACTACGCCCTGATCGCGGCCACCCACACGCTGCCCGACGTACTGCAGGTGCCGATGCCGCTCACGCCCGGGAACGAACTGCTCGCCAACCTGAAGGTGGCAATCGAGCGCGGCGATCTCGGCCGTCAGCTCCTCAATTCGCTGATCGTCTCGGTCGGCGTCACGGTGGGCAAGATCTCGGTGTCCATCCTGTCGGCCTTTGCCATCACCTATTTCCGATTCCCTTTCCGGATGACGGCCTTCTGGATGATCTTCGCGACCCTGATGCTGCCGATCGAGGTTCGCATCGTGCCGACATATGCGGTGGCCGCCCATCCGCTGCAGGGAGTGGGCTGGCTGCTCGACGAGACGGGCCTGCGCGGACCGTTCGAGAGCCTGACCGGCTGGAACGTCGAGGCCGTCGTGAAATGGAGCCTGCTCGACTCCTATGCCGGCCTGATCCTGCCGTTGATGGCCTCGGCGACCGCGACCTTCCTGTTCCGTCAGCTCTTCCTCACCATCCCCGAGGAGCTGCTGGAAGCCGCGAAGATCGATGGCGCGTCACCCATCCGCTTCCTGGTCGACGTGCTGTGGCCGATGTCGCGCACCAACGTCGTGGCGCTCACCGTCATCCTCTTCGTGTTCGGCTGGAACCAGTATCTGTGGCCGCTGCTGATCACGACCGAGGCCAGCATGACGACGGCGGTGATCGGCCTGTCCAAGCAGATCTCCGGCGCGCCCGAAGCCGTGCCGAAGTGGAACACGCTGATGGCCTCGGCGCTGCTGATCACGCTGCCACCGGTGATGGTGGTGATCGTGCTGCAGCGCTGGTTCGTCAAAGGCCTCGTCGACTCGGAAAAATAGCGGAGCAATCCTTGGCCACCGTCGACATTCGCAAAGTGGAGAAGTCCTACGGGACGTCCCGG
This sequence comes from Reyranella sp., assembly GCF_965249915.1. Taxonomy (GTDB): domain Bacteria; phylum Pseudomonadota; class Alphaproteobacteria; order Reyranellales; family Reyranellaceae; genus Reyranella. Next base: position 3,406,815 of record NZ_OZ252257.1, on the reverse strand, counting down.
GTCCTGCACGGCATCGACCTCGAGATCCGGCATGGCGAGTTCGCCGTCATCCTGGGGCCGAGCGGCTGCGGGAAGTCCACGCTCCTGCGCATGATCGCCGGCCTCGAGGAAATCAGCGGCGGCGAGATCGCGATCGACGGCCGGGTGGTGAACCGGCTCGAGCCGCGCGAGCGTGACATCGCCATGGTGTTCCAGAACTACGCACTCTATCCGCACATGAGCGTGGCGGAGAACATGTCCTATTCGCTCCGGATCGCGCATGCCCCCAAGGCGACCATCCGCGACAAGATTGCGGGCGTCGCCAGCATCCTGGGCATCGGCGACTTCCTCGGGCGCAAGCCCACGCAGTTGAGTGGCGGCCAGCGTCAGCGGGTCGCCATGGGCCGCGCCATCATCCGCGAGCCCAAGGTCTTCCTGTTCGACGAGCCTCTGTCGAACCTCGACGCCAAGCTGCGCCATCAGATGCGCACCGAGTTGAAGCGCCTGCATCTGCGGCTCGACGCCACCTCGATCCTGGTGACGCACGACCAGGTCGAGGCCATGTCGCTCGCCAACCGCCTGATCGTGATGAATGCCGGCCGGGTCGAGCAGGTGGGCTCGCCGGGCGAGGTCTATGCGCGGCCCGCGACCCTGTTCGTGGCGGGCTTCATCGGCTCGCTGCCGATGAACTTCTTCGAGGGCACCGTGGGCGCAGACGGGCGCGCGATCGTGCTCGCGGGCGGCGCGTCGATCGCCGGCGAGGGCGAGCGGATCGGTCCGCCGGGGCAGGAGGTCGTGGTCGGTGTCAGGCCCGATGCCCTGACCCTTTCGCCGCTGCAGGCCGGCAGCCTCGGAGGCCGGGTCGAGCTGGTCGAGGATCTGGGTAGCGTGAAACTGGTCCATCTCGACGATGGACGGGGCGGATTCGTGGTGGCGGTGCCGCCCGACATGGAACTGGGCGAGGCCACGCAACACGGCGTGAACATGCGCGGCAAGGACCTGCACGTGTTCGACGCCAGGTCGGGCCAGCGCCTCTAGGGAAGCGGGATCAGGAGGAAGACGATGGAACTGCGTCAGTACGCAGCCTTGAGCGCGGTCGAGATGGCGCGTCTCGTACGGCAGGGCGAGGTCTCGCCGGTGGAACTGGTCCAATCGTCGCTGAATGCGATCGAAGAGACCGAGGCCCGCGTGAACGCCTACAGCGCCGTCTTTGCCGAAGATGCGAAGGCGCGGGCGGCGACACTGGAGAAGGAGGCGCGCGCCAAGTCGTTTCGCGGTCCCTTTCACGGTGTGCCGGTCGGCATCAAGGATCTGTTCCTGGTGGACGGCTACAAGACGCAGCGCGGATCGAAGCTCTACGTCGATTCGATGGCGACCGAGACTGCGCCGTCGGTCGAGCGCCTTCTCGCTTCGGGCGCGGTCATGGTCGGGAAGACGACGACGCCCGAACTGGGCTGGAAGGCAGCGTCCAACTCGCCGCTCTCCGGCGTGACACGCAATCCCTGGGATGTTTCCAGGACCGCCGGCGGATCGAGCTCGGGTTCGGCCGTCGCCGTGGCCGATGGCACGGTGCCGCTGACCCTGGGCTCCGACGGTGGCGGCTCGATGAGGGTGCCTGCCTCGTTCTGCGGCATCTTCTCGCTGAAGCCGACGCTCGCGCGCGTGCCGACCTATCCGCTCAGTCCGACCGAGCACCTGTCGCATGCCGGTCCTATGACCAACAGCGTCGAAGATTATGCGCTGGCGCTCGACGTCGTGCAGGGGCCCGACGCGCGCGACCCGCAGTCGCTGCCGACGGCCGGCCTCTCCTTTCACGAGACGCTGGGCGCGTTGCCGAAGCTGCGCTGCGTGTTGGCGCCGACTCTGTTCGGCGCCTCCGTGGATCCGGGCGTTGCGGGGGTGATCGCCACGGCCTTCGGCGAGATCGCGGCGCATCTGCCGGTCGAGATCGTCGACACGACGCTCGACTGGCCCGATCCCATCGACATCTTCGACGCGCTCTGGGTGGCACGCGGCGCGCTCTATGGCAGCCTGAAGCCCGAGGATGTGGCGCGGATCGATCCGGGGTTTGCGCGCATGGTGGCGCGGTCGGCGTCGATCCGGCTGGAGGATCACTTCCGGACCCTGCAGGCGCGGGCGGCCTTCAATCGCTCGGTGGCCGAGGCGTTCGAGACCTTTGACCTGCTCGTCATGCCGATGGTGCCGATCGAGCCGTTCGCGGCCGAGGCCGACGGGCCGCCGGACATGGACATGGACAAGCCGGTGCCCTGGGCGCGTTGGACGCCTTTCTCCTATCCGTTCAACATCACCGGCCAACCTGCTGCTTCCGTTCCCTGCGGCTGGTCGCCGTCGGGCCTGCCGGTCGGACTTCAGGTGATCGGGCGGCGGTTCGCCGACGAGCAGGTGCTGCAGTTCTGCGCGGCCTGGGAGAAGCACTTTGGCTGGCGGCAGCGCACCCCTTCGGTCTACGCCGGAGCCTGAGTTCACAGAAATTGCCCGCGCCGTGAGAATAAGCGCCCGGCGGGCAGGCTAGGACGAAAATAAATCGCCCCCGGCGGTCCGGCCGGGGAGAAAACGCACCCTCTCGTTCGTCTTATGAATGAGAGGTAGTTGCAGCGTGATTCCGTCCATGCCTGGTCTGTCCGTCCTCGTCCGCCTCGTCGCGGCGGTGGGAGGCGGCTATGCCGTGGCGGCGGGCCTCGCCGCGCTGGCCGCGGTCGCACTTCCGGCGGCCGGGCTGATGGTGCGCAGCGAAGCCGTCGTCCTGGCCTCGATGCTGGCCTTTCTCGTCTATCTGGCGCTGCTGATCTGGGCCTTTGCCGACCGGCGCCTGGCCCGTCTTTGTCTTCTCATGGCCGCTGCCGGCGTGGCTTCGTGGGGTGGCGCCTGGGGCCTCCTGCGCCTGACCGTGGGCGGCTGAGATGGCGCCGGCTCTTCTGATCGCCCTGGCGCTCGCCTCCTATTGCGGTTTCGCGCTGCTCGCTCTCAGCCAGGATCGCCACTGGGAACGCGCCGGCGGGGGGCGCGACTGCCCGCGGCGGCTCGTCCTGCCGCTGCGGATCGCGGGCTATGTCCTCCTGCTGGCCTCGCTTGCGCTCGCACTCTGGCGCGACGGGCCGAGTTTCGGATCGCTCGTCTGGGCCACCATGCTCAGCGTCGGCGCGGTAGCCGTGACCTGCACTCTCACCTGGCGCGCCAACTGGCTGCGCCCTGTCGTTCGCACTCTTCAGGGTATCGCGTAATGCTGCTTCGTCGTCTGCTGGTCCTTCTTCTGCTGTTCCCGACGCTCGCCTTGGCGCAGGCGCCGGTCCCGACGGAGCCTGCCCCACCCGCGGTTGCGGGACCCGCGGCGGCGCCTCCCGCCGGGGCCGCGCCCGCGCCCGCCGAACCCGCGACGCCGGCCGCGATGGAGCCATCGCCTGCTGTCGCGCCGCCGGCTGCGGCCCCGGCCCAGGCGGTGCTGCCGAAGGACCTGTCGGTCTGGGGCATGTTCGTGGCGGCGGACTGGGTGGTGCAGGGGGTCATGATCGGCCTGGTGCTCGCATCGGTCCTGACCTGGACGGTATTCGTGGCCAAGAGCCTGGAGCTGGCGATGGCGGTGCGGCGGCAACGGCGCCTGCTGGCCGCGCTGGACACCGCGCCCTCGCTCGACAAGGCGCCGGCCAGCGACCTCGTGGCGGCGGCGCAGGCCGAGCAGCGGCTCAGCGCCGACACGGTCGACGATCGCGACGGACTGAAGGAGCGCGTGGCCTCTCGGCTGGAGCGTCTCGAGGCGGGAACGGGTCGGCGCATGCTGAAGGGCACGGGCGTGCTGGCGACGATTGGGTCCACGGCGCCGTTCGTGGGCCTGTTCGGGACGGTGTGGGGGATCATGAACTCCTTCATCGGCATCTCGCGCTCGCAGACGACCAACCTCGCGGTGGTGGCGCCCGGCATCGCCGAGGCGCTGCTGGCGACGGCGCTGGGCCTGGCCGCGGCCATTCCCGCGGTGGTGATCTACAACCACTTCTCGCGCCGTGTGACCGCCTATCGCGCTCTGGTCGGCGACACCTCGGCGGCGGTGCTGCGGCTGGTCTCGCGCGACCTGGGACGGAGGTAGCCCATGTCGGTGAAGCTCGACCACGGCGACGACGAACTGGCGGAGAACCACGAGATCAACGTCACGCCGTTCATCGACGTGATGCTGGTGCTGCTGATCATCTTCATGGTGGCCGCGCCGCTGGCGACGGTGGATGTGCCGGTGGACCTGCCGGTGTCGACGGCGGAGCGCCAACCCAAGCCCGACACGCCGCTCTATCTCACCCTGAAGGAGGACCTGTCGTTCACGCTGAAGGACACGCCGGTGAGCCGCGAGGCGCTGGCGAAGGCGCTGGACGAGGCGACCGGTGGCAAGAAGGACGAGCGCATCTTCCTGCGGGCCGACAAGGCAGTGCCCTATGGCGAGCTGATGCAGGCGATGAACGTGCTGCGGACGGCGGGCTACCTGAAGGTGGCGCTGGTCGGTCTGGAGCAATGAGGGAGGCGGCCCGCTGGATCGGGAGCTTCGCCTTCGTGCTGGCCCTGCACGCAGGAGCGATCCGGATTGCGCTGGGCTGGGTGCACGGAGAGGTGCCGTATTCGCCGCCGCCCGCGGCGATCATGCTGGAACTGGCGCCGCTGCCGGCCGCGCCGGAGGCTCTCCCCAACGAGGCGCCGCCGGGCCCGGAGCTGAGCGAGGTGATCCCCGAGCCGGAGGAGCCGCCGCCGGTGGAGATGCCGCCGCCGGTGCTGGCGGAGGTGACCCTGCCGGAACCCGAGCCGCCGCCGCCCCTCGACCTCAAGCCGCCACCGCCGCCCAAGCCGGTGGAGAAGAAGAAAGTCGAGAAGAAGCCGCCGCAGCCAAAGGTCTCGGCGCCGCAGGCGGCACCGGAGCAGTCGCAGGTCGCGGCCGCGCCGGCGCCGGGCGCCTCGGTCGATCCGCCGTCCAACACGCTGCCGACCTGGAAGGGGCAGCTGCTGCGCCATCTCGAACGGCACAAGCGCTACCCGTCGGAATCGCAGCGATCGCGCCACGAGGGCGTGACCTATGTGCGGTTCACGATGAGCCGCGACGGCCGCATCCTCGCCGCGCGCATCGAGCGGCCCTCGGGACACGCCGCGCTCGACCAGGAGGGGCTCGACCTGCTGCAACGCGCCCAGCCATTGCCGCCGCTGCCGCAGGACCAGCCGGGCGAGAGCCTGGAGATCGTCGTGCCCGTGCAGTTCTTCCTCAAGAGGTGAGGGGATGGACCGGCTGGACGAGCTCTGCCGCGAGCGCGGGCTACGACTCACCGAGCAGCGGCGCATCGTGCTGGAAGTGCTCGAGGCCGCGACCGACCATCCCTGTACCTTCGAGATCCACCGCCGTGCCTCGGTCGGCCGCCGGATCGGCGTCGCCACGGTCTATCGTGCGCTGAACAGTCTCGCCTCGGCGGGGCTCGTCACGCGCCATGTGTTCCGCGACGGCAAGGCGCGTTACGAGCGCACGGGCGGGGCGCCGCATCCGCACCTGATCGATGTCGCCACCGGCGAGATCGTCGAGGTCGAAGACGATGACAGCCTCGCGCGCCTGATCGAGGAGGAAGCGCGTCGCATGGGCTTCCGGCTGGTCGAGTTCAGGCTGAAACTGTTCGGCGAAAAGATCTGAATCGCTTCAGCGGATCGGACCGCTCACCCGCACCAGCATGATGGTCGTGATCAAGGCGATCATGGCGACGATGAAGGTCAGGACGAGTACGCCGTCGGCGCCGTAACTCGCCATCGTTGCCGCCAGGACGGGCGGCGCGGAGGCCGACACGATGCCTTGAGGCAGCGCAAGGCGGCCGAGATAGGTGCCGAACTGGGCGCGGCCGAACAGAGCGAGCGGCAGGGTGGCGCGCAGGACCGCCTTGAGCCCGTTGGCGATGCCGTAGGCCATCACGCAGACCAGCGCGACGGCGAAGTTGCCGCCGGCGAGCAAAGCCAGCCCCAGGCCGAACGGCAGGACGGCACTGGAGAACAGCGTCGAGGCGGTGATCGTGTAGCGGTGCCCGAACCCCAGCTCGAACACCCGCACCGCCACCTGCGCCGGCCCGATCAGCGAGGCCAGCAGCAGCGCCGTCGCGGGATCGTGGCCCAGGCCGCGCAGCACACCGATGGCATGCACGATGAAGCCGGTGAAGATGAAGGCGCCGCACGCCAGCGAGATCGACAGCAGCAGGAATATCCGCTTGGTGTGCGCCGAGGGCGGCACGGGCGCCGTCATCGCTGCCGCAGCCTGCGTGCCGACCAGCGGGCGGCCGGGCAGCACCAGCAGATGGACCGGCGCGCAGATCGCGAGATGGATCGAGGCATAGATCAGCAGCACGCCGCGCCACCCGACGAGGAGTTCGAGCGCCTCCGAAACCGGCCAGAACACGGTCGAGGCAAAGCCGCCGATGATGGCCAGGACGGCGATCGCCTGCCGCGCCCGGGCTCCCGCGATCTGGGCGAGCGCGATGCTCGACGGCGTGTTCAGCGCCAGGGTCGAGGCGACGCCCATCGCGGCCCAGCACAGCAGATAGCTCACCAGCCCTTGCGAGAAGGAGAGCGCGGCGAGCGACAGGGCATAGACGATCGAGCCCACGGTCATGACGGCGCGCGCGCCGGTCCTGTCGAGCAGGCGGCCGACCCGGGGCGCGAACAGGGCGCCGACACCGAACATCACGGTGATGCCGCCATAGACGATCTCGCTCGCCAGCCCGAGATCCCGCTCGATGTGGCGGCCCAGCACCGAGGGCATCAGGAAGGTGGTGCCCCAGCCTACGATCTGGGTGAGGCCAAGCCCGGCGGTGGCCTTGGCCGCTTGGCTGACCTTCACGCCGCTCGGGTCTGTTGTTCGGGATAGAGGGACAGAAGCCCCGCTTCGCTGGCGTCGCACACGCCGCGTTCGGTGATCAGCGCCGTCACCAGCCGCGCCGGCGTCACGTCGAAGGCGGGATTCGCGGCGCTGCTGCCTTCAGGGAGGATTTGCACGGTGGCGAGTTCGCCGGTCTCGTTTCCATCCTTCACCAGGCGTCCCGTGATGTGCGACAGCTCGCGGGCGCTGCGTTCCTCGATCGGGATGTTGCGCACGCCATCGAGCAGCGTCCAGTCGATGGTCGTGTGCGGCAGGCCGACATAGAAGGGAATGCCGTTGTCGTGGGCGGCCAGCGCCTTGAGATAGGTGCCGATCTTGTTGCAGACGTCGCCGCCGCGTGTCGTACGGTCGGTGCCGGTGATGACGAAGTCGACCTCACCATGCTGCATCAGGTGGCCGCCGGCATTGTCGGCGATCACCGTGTGCGGCACGCCGTGCTTGCCCAGTTCCCAGGCGGTCAGGCTGGCGCCTTGATTCCGGGGCCGCGTCTCGTCGACCCAGACATGGATGGGAATGCCGGCATTGTGCGCCTGATAGATCGGCGCCATCGCGGTGCCCCAGTCGACGGTGGCCAGCCAGCCCGCGTTGCAATGGGTGAGGGCGTTGATGCGTCCGCTCTTGTCGCGCGGTTTGAGTTTGCGGATGAGGCCCAGCCCGTTCTCGCCGATCCGGCGGCCGATCTCGGCATCCTCGTCGCAGATCTCGGCGGCGCGCCGATAGGCCGCCTCGCGGCGCTTCGCGGGCGGCAGCGGCGCCAGCAGTGCCCGCTGGTCGTCCAGCGCCCAGCGCAGGTTCACCGCGGTCGGCCGCGACTCCATCAGGACCGTGTAGGCGCGGGCCAGCATGGCATCGGAGGGATCGGCCGCCATGGCGAGCGCCATGCCATAGGCCGCGGCGGCGCCGATCAGCGGCGCGCCGCGCACGATCATGGTGCGGATCGCCACCTCCGCGTCTTCCATCGTGCACAGGTCGCGCACGACGAAACGATGGGGCAGCAGGGTCTGGTCGATCGCCTGGACGGTCGTGCCGTCGGGGCCAAGCCAGATGGTTCGGTAAGGGGTGCCGTCTACTTTCACGCCGCCAGTTTAGACGGCGCGCGCCACCGCGTCGATTATCGCCGCCGCATCGAGCCCGTAGGTTCGATAGAGATCGGGAATGTCGCCGGACTGGCCGAACTTCTCGATGCCGAGCGGCACGACCCGCTGGCCGCGCACCGATCCCAGCCACGACAGCGCCAGCGGATGGCCGTCCATGACCGTCACGATGCGTGCATCGCGCGACAAGGGGGCGAGCAGTCGCTCGATCGGGCTCGGCGAACGGTCGACCAGGCCGGCCGTGCGGCCGCGGTTCCGCTGCGCGGCGAGCCAATCGCTGTGCAGCCGGTCGGGTGAAGTCAGGACCAGCAGGCCCGCGCCGGCAAAGTCGCGCGCCACGCTCTCATGGGCGGCGATCGCTTCCGGCGTCACCGCGCCCATGGCGACGATGGCCACGTCCGCGCCCTCGTCGGGCGGGGCGTACCAGTATCCGCCCGACACGATGTCGGCCTGCTGCTGCGGAGTCAGCGTACGCTCGGGCTGGGGCAGGCTGCGCGTTGAGAGGCGCAGATAGACCGAGCCGCCATCGTCCTGCTGCATGTAGTCGAAGCCGTGGCGCATCAGCACCGCCAGCTCGTCCACGTAAGCGGGTTCGTAGGAGACGAGGCCGGGCTGGCCGATGCCGATCAGCGGCGTATGGATGCTCTGATGCGCGCCGCCTTCCGGTGCGAGCGTTACGCCCGACGGCGTCGCCACCAGCATGAAGCGCGAATCCTGGTAGCAGGCATAGTTCAGCGCATCGAGGCCGCGCGCGATGAAGGGATCGTAGAGCGTGCCGATCGGCAGCAGCCGGGCGCCGAACAGCTGGTGGCTGAGGCCGAGTGCTGCGAGCTGGATGAACAGGTTGTTCTCGGCGATGCCCAGCTCGACATGCTGGCCCTTGGGCGTCTGCCGCCAGAGCTGGGCCGACACGACCTTGAGCTCGCGGAACACGTCCTCGGCTTCGGTGTGGCCGAACAGGCCGCGCCGGTTCACCCAGGCGCCGAGATTGGTCGAGACCGTGACGTCGGGCGAGGTCGTGACGATGTGGCGGGCCAGTTCGCCGTCTTCGGACGCGATCGCGTTCAGGATCTTGCCGAAACCTTCCTGCGTGCTCGACTTCTTGTCACTGGGCTTGGTGAGCTGCGCCGGGATGGCGACGACCGGTGCCTCCGTTCGGCGGCGGCCTTCGGCGTTGAACGGCGCCGCCTCGATGAAGGCCTGCAGGTCGGTCGGCGACGCGGTGAGGCCCGCGAACTTCTCCCACTCCTGGCCGTCCGCGATGCCCATGCCCTTCTTGAAGCTCGCCATCTGGTCGAGCGTCATCAGGCCGGAATGATTGTCCTTGTGGCCGGCGAAGGGCAGGCCCTGGCCCTTGATCGTGTAGGCGATGAAGCAGGTCGGCGTGTCGTCGTTCACGCCCTCGAAGGCATCGACCACGGCCTGCATGTCGTTGCCGGCCAGGTTGGTCATCAGCCTGTGCAGCGCCGCGTCGTCGTGCTGCTCCAGGATGCGTCGCACGCCGGGATACTGGTTGAGGTCGCGCGTCAGCGCCTCGCGCCAGCCGGCGCCGCCCTTGAACACCAGCGCCGAGTAGAGCGAGTTGGGGCAGGCGTCGATCCAGTCGCGCAGATGCGCGCCGTCAGGCTGCGTGAAGGCGGTCTCCAGCAGCTTGCCGTACTTCAGCGTGACGACCCGCCAGCCGACCAGCTCGAACATCTCGGCGACCCGGCCGAACAGCCGGTCGTTCACCACGCCGTCGAGGCTCTGGCGGTTGTAGTCGATCACCCACCACAGGTTCCGGACGTCGTGCTTCCAGCCTTCGAGCAGCGCCTCGAAGATGTTGCCCTCGTCGAGTTCGGCGTCGCCGACCAGCGCCACCATGCGGCCGGTGGGGCGCTTACCGTCGCCGAGATTTTTCAGGCGCACATAGTCCTGCACGATCGACGAGAACAGCGTCATGGCCACGCCGAGCCCGACCGAGCCGGTCGAGAAGTCGACATCGTCCACGTCCTTGGTGCGCGACGGATAGGACTGCGCGCCGCCCAGCGCGCGGAAGCGCTCGAGCTTCTCGCGGGTCTGGTGGCCGAACAGATATTGGATCGCGTGGAAGACCGGCGAGGCGTGCGGCTTCACCGCAACGCGATCCTCGGGCCGCAGCACCGAGAAATAGAGCGCTGCCATGACCGTCGCCAGCGAGGCGCAGGAGGCCTGGTGGCCGCCGACCTTGAGCCCGTCGCGGTTGGGCCGGATGTGGTTGGCGTGATGGATCGTCCAGGCGCTGAGCCACAGCACCTTGCGTTCCAGTTCACGGAGGAGGCGAAGACGCTGGATGGGGGCGAGGGTGGTCATGGATACCGGCATACGCCTGCTCCGCTGGTAGGTCCTTGCGTTCGGGTCGCCAAACGGGCTGTATAGGGCGGGATTTCCCTGGATTATGGCGATTTCAGCAATGATCTCCCTGGACGCGATCGACCGGCGCATTCTCGAACGGCTGCAGCACGATGGCCGGCTCAGCAATGCCGACCTCGCCGAGCAGGTTGGCCTCTCCTCCTCGCCGTGCTGGCGCCGGGTCAAGGCGCTGGAGGAGGCGGGCGTCATCAAGGGCTATGCCGCCCAGGTCGACGCCAAGTCGGTCGGCCTGTCGGTGAACGTCTTCGTGAGCGTGTCGCTCTCGACCCAGAATGAGAAGGCGTTGAAGGATTTCGAGCGCGCTGCGGCGGAGCGCCCCGAGGTGATGGAGTGCTACCTGATGACCGGCGACAGCGACTACCTGCTGAGGGTCGTGGTGCCGGACCTCGAAGCCTATGAGCGCTTCGTGATGGACTTCACCAAGATCCAGGGCATCGCCCAGATCAGAAGCTCGTTTGCGCTGCGCCCGGTGAAGCAGGGCGCAGCGTTGCCGTTGGCGGTGTCGGGACGGTAGGTCGCGATCATCCATCTTGTCATCCTGAGCGCAGCGAAGGATCTCACGCAAGCTACGGAGTTCACTGGTCGTTCGGCTAGGTCCTTCGCTGCGCTCAGGACGACAGGGTGGCGCTGCTACTCCAGCTCGATCACGCCGCTCATCATCGGCTTGCAGCGGCCGCCGATATAGGTGGCGACCACCTTGCCGTCCTTCTTCTCCGCACACGCCTGCAGCACGCTGGGGCGGCCCATGTCGAAGCCCTGGCCGATCGTCTTCGCCAAGGTGATGTCGGCCTCGCGGCGGTGATGCGCCAGCACGCCGATCAGGGCGACGTTGGCGGCGCCGGTCGCGGGATCCTCAGGGATGCCGTGCTCGGGAGCGAACATGCGGGTGTGGACGTCGATGTCGCCGTCCTTCTCCTGCACGTAGAGATGGATGCCGACGATGCGGTCGCGCGGCAGCTCGCGGGCGAAGATTTCTGCACGCGGTGCAGCGCGCTTCAGCACCTCGCGCGACTTGAGTTCGACGAACAATAACGGCGCGCCGCACGAAGCAACGCGTGGCGGGTGGACGTCGAGCTTCAGCTCGCCGGGCTTCAGCGAGCAGGCGGCCGCCACCAGCGCCGGGTCGATCTCCTCGCCGAAGCTGAGCGGCACCGGGGCGGCGAGGCGGGTGGCCACGACCGCACCGGCCTCGCGCACGATGTCCATCGGCACGAGGCCCGCTTTCTCCTCGAAGACCAGCCGGTCACCGCTCACCGGCCGGCCGTAGCTGGTGCCGGCGCGGGCCAGGACGAAGGCCGTGCCGACATTGGGATGGCCGGCGAAGGGCATCTCGGCCTTGGGCGTGAAGATGCGCACCTCGGCGGTATGGGCCGGGTTCTTCGGCGGCAGCACGAAGGTCGTTTCGGCGAGGTTGAACTCGGCCGCGATGGCCTGCATCCGTTCGCTCGACAGACCCTGTGCATCGGTGATCACGGCCAGCGGGTTGCCCCCGAACTGGCGGTCGGTGAAGACGTCGACGGTGACGAAATGGAGTTTCATGATTCCAAATCTGGCATGGCGCGCTAATCTCGACGCATGACCAAAGCTCAGGCCGCTCCCAAAATCTCCTACGATCACGGCGTCTCGGACAAGAAGCTGATCGGCGAGACGATCGGCGTCTTCTTCGACCGCACCGTCGAAACCCATCGCGACCGCGAGGCGCTGGTGGTCCGCCACCAGAACGTGCGCTGGAGCTGGGGCGAACTCGGCCGCCGGGTCGACGATCTCGCCGCCGGCCTTCTGACGCTCGGGCTGGAACGAGGCGACCGGGTCGGCATCTGGTCGCCCAACACGTCGGAATGGACGCTGGCGCAGTTCGCGACCGCCAAGGCGGGCCTCGTGCTGGTCAACGTCAATCCGGCGTACCGCCGCGCCGAGCTCGAATACGCGATGAACAAGGTCGAGTGCAAAGCGCTGATCCTGGCGCCTGCGCTCAAGACCTCGAACTATCTCGAGATCGTCGACGATCTCGTGAAGGCGAAGAAGCTGCCGCACCTCAAGCACGTGATCCGGCTCGGACCTGAAAAGACGCCGGGCATGCTGAACTTCGACGATGTGGCGACCGCCGGCGGCAACGCCGAGAAGGCCCGCATCGCCGAACTGGCGCCCAAGCTGCAGTTCGACGATCCTATCAACATCCAGTTCACCTCGGGCACCACGGGCTTTCCCAAGGGCGCCACGCTCAGCCACCACAATATCCTGAACAACGGCTACTTCGTGGGCGAAGGGCTGAAGCTCACGCCAGAGGACCGGCTCTGCATTCCCGTGCCGCTCTATCACTGCTTCGGCATGGTGATGGGCAACCTGGGCTGCCTGACCCACGGCTCGACGATGGTCTATCCGTCCGAGGCCTTCGATCCGCTGGCGACCCTGCTGGCCGTGGCCGAGGAGCGCTGCACGGCGCTCTACGGCGTGCCCACTATGTTCATCGCCCAACTCGACCATCCCGACTTCGCGAAGTTCGATCTCAAGAGCCTCCGCACCGGCATCATGGCCGGCTCGCCCTGTCCCATCGAGGTGATGAAGAAGGTGCAGAGCCACATGCACATGGGCGAGGTCACCATCGCCTATGGCATGACCGAGACCTCGCCGGTGTCGACGCAATGCGCCACCGACGATCCGGTCGAGCGCCGAGTCTCGACGGTGGGCCAGGTCCTGCCGCACATCGAGATCAAGATCGTCGACACCGAGGGGCGGGTGGTGCCGCGCGGCGAGACCGGCGAGTTCTGCACCCGGGGCTACTCGGTAATGAAGGGCTACTGGAATGACGAGGCCAAGACGAAGGAGGCCGTCGACGAAGCCGGCTGGATGCGCACCGGCGACCTCGCGACGATGGACGAGCAGGGCTACGTCAACATCGTCGGCCGCCTCAAGGACATGATCATCCGCGGCGGCGAGAACGTCTATCCGCGCGAGATCGAGGAATTTCTGTACCGCCACCCGAAGGTGCAGGACGTGCAGGTGATCGGCGTGCCCGATCCGCGCTATGGCGAGGCAGTCTGCGCCTGGATCAAGCTCCATGCCGGCCAGACCGCGACCGACGAGGAGATCCGCACCTTCTGTCAGGGCCAGATCGCCCACTACAAGATCCCGCGCTACATCGAGTTCGTGCCGGAATTCCCCATGACCATCACCGGCAAGATCCAGAAGTTCGTGATGCGCGAACAGACGATCGAGAAGCTCGGGCTCACGGCGCAGAAGACGGCTTGAGGCTTCCGAATTCACCGACTGTGAATCGATTGCAGGCATTCTTGTGACCCTTTGAGGGAAGGCGCAACGCGTCCGGTGGTCCGTCGTTGTCGGCGGGTCCGACATCCACCGGGGCGTGTTGCTCGTGAAGTCCGTCGCTGTCGTTTCCGCCGATCCGTTCGGCCACTCGCACAACAGATATCGTTCCGCTCGAAAGGCGCCGCTGGTTCGCATCGCGCAGCCCGCGAGTCGCTTTCCCGCTTTCGATCATCTTCGTGTCTTCGTAATCGCGCTCGTCGTCCTGCAGCATGTCGCGCTGGGCTACATGGCCGGCGGTCAGGCGGTGTCGGGCGGCTCCTACACCAATGGCAGCGCGCCGGTCGTGGACATGGCGCAATGGTCCGGCTTCAACGTCATCGTCACCTGGACCAACGGCTTCTTCATGCCGTTGATGTTCCTGCTGTCGGGCCTGTTCGTGCGTCCGTCGCTGGCGCGCAAGGGGCTGCGCCAGTATCTGCTCGATCGTGCCGTGCGGTTGGGGGCGCCCTTGCTGGTCGGTGTCGTGACGATCGTGCCGCTCTCCTACTACGCCGCGCACCTGTTGAGCGGTGGCGGCGACAGCTTCGCGACCTTCTGGAAACACATGGTGACGGTCGGACCGTGGCCCAGCGGGCCGCTCTGGTTCGTGGGCGCCCTGTTGGTGTTCGACGCCGCGCTGGCGATGATGCTCGCGCAGGATCGCGTGTGGGCCTTTGCGCGCCGTACCGGCCAGTTCCTCGACCGCATGCCGGCGGGCGCGTGGCTGATGTTCTTCATCGTCGCCTGTGCGGCGGCCTACCTGCCGTTCCATCTCGCCTTCGGCACGTCGCACTGGCTGACCGCCGGTCCGTTCGGCATCCAGTCGAGCCGCATCGGCCTCTACTTCCTGTCGTTTGCGGCGGGCGCTTTCGTCGGCCCGGAGCGGCTGGCGCGCGCCTTCGAGCGGCAGTGGGTGAGGTGGCCTGTGTTGGCCACGATCGCGACGGCCGCCTTCTTCGCGCTCGACGGACGGCAGGTTCCCGCGTGGGTCGATGGCGTGATGCTGGTGCTGTTCTCGACGATCACGGCGTTTGCTCTCCTGGCGCTCGCCGTCCGGTTCTCGCGTGAGTCGGGCGCCGTGGGAAACAGCCTCAGTGCCAATGCCTACGGCATTTATCTCGTTCACTGGCCGATCGTGCTGTGGCTGCAACTGTTCCTTGTATCGACGCCGCTTTCCCCGCTGGCCAAGGGAGCGCTCGCCGTGACGCTGGGCTTCACCTTGAGCTGGGCCGCCTCGAGCCTGCTTCGCCGACTGCCGGGCGTGGCGCGCGCCGTCTAGCCGGCCGTTGAAGCAGGATTTTCGGCAGGAGCGGGGGCGCAAGATCGATCCGTAGGCGGTACCATGGTACCTGATTTGGGGGGTGCGACTCCAGCTTCGATTGTTTCGTTTATTTCGGTTATTTCGTTTGCTGGTCAGGACGCTGTAGATTTTGCAGGCAAATCGGCGATTTTCGTGTTGCGAAGGATTCGCAATCGCGGTAGAAAGACCCGTCTTCGAAGGAAGATCGTAAGCGTCTCACGTGAGGCAACGCAGTCAATCGTCGTGGCCTTCAACGTCCTGGCCGCGACCCTGCGTGAGACATAAATCTTGTTTTCATATCTCGGATTGCGCCGTCTGCCGGCGCGTTACGCTGCGATCGTTCTGCCCCTCGTCCTGTCGCTCATCATGACCTTCGTCGTGTCGGGCATTTCGACGGCCCGCAGTGCCGGCCTGTCGCCCGGCTTCGTCGCGACCTGGATGAGCGCCTGGGGCCTGTCCTGGCTGGTCGCGTTTCCCGTTCTTCTTGCCGTCATGCCGGTCGTGCGGCGGATCGTCGGCCTGATCGTCGAGACCCGGCCAGGCTGACGAACGGCTTCCTCAGGGTCGGTGCGCCTCCAGGAACATCCTGATGTGGCGCACCGCGAGGGGGACGCGCTCGGGCGTGTCCTTCCACGGATAGAGCGTGACCTGCGAATTGGGCGCCAGCATCGCCACTTCCATCGCGACCTTGTAGGGATGCGGCGGGCTGTCGTCCGGCGCGACCAGGATCGGCGTCCTGCAGGCCTTCACGAACTCGCGCGGCACGGTGAACACGAAGTCGGACTTCTTCGTGTACATGTTGGTGAGGAACTGGCTCACCTGGTCCATCGTGACGTCGGGGCGCCTGGCCACGAAGTCCGGACCCCAGCCCTTCATGTTGTTGTCGTAGAACTGGTTCGGCAGCTCGGGCCGGAAGCCCGAGGGCTGCGTCAGCACGGCGGCGATCACGCGGTCGCCGACCCGCTTGATCAGGTTCCAGATCATCGGCTGCCCGATGCAGTAGCCCAACACCATGAACCGGTCGGCCCCGAGATGGTCCATCAGGCCGACATGGTCGTCGGTGAAGGCGTCCCAGGTGCGCTCGATGTCGAGCGGACCGGTCGACTGGCCGCCATTGGCGTTGCGCAGGTCGGCCACGATGCAGCGGAAGCAGTCGCTGAATTCCTTCATCGCGCTGAACGGATGCGTCCTGTCGAGCCCGCCGATCGTCGAGTTCAGCCCGCCACCCGGAATGATCAGCAGCGGCAGGCCCGAGCCCGCCTCTTCATAGTGAATGCGGACGTCGCCTTTTTCGTAGAACGGCATGGTGTTTCTCCCTGTCGGGAGCGTGCCACGCGGCGCATCAGGGTGCAAAGGCGAGGTATTGTCGCCAATGCACAATCGGCGGTAGTGCAGTCCTTCCCGTGACTGCTACGGTGACGCACGCGAGGGAGAGAGCAACGGATGAAGAGTCTGGGACGTCGTGAGGCGCTGCTGGTGCTCGGTGTGACAGTTGCGGGATGCACTCCCGAGCAGAAGGCCGTCACGCAGTCGAACGTGGCCGCTGGTTCACAGCGAAAGCTCGGAAGAGTCGTCATTGCGGTATCGGTTGGTGCGCAGCAGCTGACAGCCGCTCAGAACGCATCGCTTCTCCAGATCCCCGAACTGAGGAGAGCCTTCGAGGACAAGTGGCCACCTCTTGGAATCCCGGTCGAGGTCGTCGATGCCGAGCAGGCGGTCGCCTCCAACGCGAGCTTCCGAGCCAACCAGGTGCTCACTTTGTCTCAGGGGCGCGGCAAGATCCGCGGAAGTTTCGTCGAAGATTACGAAATCGCCGCGAACCTCTATGACGCCGCCGCGCGCAAGATAGTCTGGCGCGCGACGACCGAACTGCCGGATTTCTGGAGGGCGAGCCACACGGCCTCGGCGCGTCCGGCTGCGGCCGATCGCTATGTCGACAGCCTGACCGCGAAACTGAGGGAAGACGGATTCATCTGATGGAACCGCAAACATCCGTGTCGAGGCGGCGGCTCCTGCTGGGTGCGGGCATCGCCGTCACGGGTGCCGTTCTGGCGGCCTGTGCCGAGCCTTCTTTCGTGCTCGAGCCCGTCGCGGCGGCGCCCCCGCCCGTGAAGATGCAGCGCCTGCTGCTCTGGCTCCCGCCCGATGACAAGGCTGTCGACTGGCCAATCTTCGCGCGACAGCTCGCCTCGGTGCTCGCCCCCTATGGTGTGTCGGTGGAGACGGGCCGCTCCATCCGCCTGTCCCTCTCGCGCAGCGACGACCAGAAGGCGGCAATCGCCAGCTTCGATCCGACCTACCGGCTGGAGATCGACATCGCCGATGCGACGTCGGTGGGAAGCGGCACCGTCACGGCAGCATCGATCATCGTGATGGGCGCGCTCTATCGCGGCAGTAGCCGGACGCCGGTGGCCAAGTTCCACCATCACGCACGGTCCCGGACCGTGCCGGAACTCGTGCCGCAGCTCGTCGAGATGTTTCGGAAGGGGGGCTACCTCTAGCCCAGCAGCCGCTTCACCACGTCAAGCTGGATGTGGGCGGCGTCGACCATCTCGGCGATCGGCACGCTCTCGTTGGCGGCATGGCCCTGTGCGCCGGAGCCGGGGCCGAAGTTGATGATCTCGATGCCGTCGTCGGCATAGTAGCGGCCGTCGCTCACGCCGGTGGCGTTGAGGAACTTCACCTTGCGGCGGCTGTGGGCCTTCACCGCCGCCTCGAAGGCGCCGACGGCCGCGCCGTTCTCGGGCGCGAAGAAGCCGTTGGTGCCGGTCAGGAACTCGACGCCATACATCGACTTCGGCTCGCCGACGCTGTCGACCACCTTCTTCAGCTCCTTGAACGCGTCCTTCACCTTCTCGTTGGGCAGCAGGCGACGGTCGATCTCGACGGTGCAGGCCGAGGGCACGACGTTGGTGTTGTGCCCGCCATGGAACATGCCGATGTTCACCGTCGACTTCATCGCGCCCGAGACGCGATCCGCCAGCGCCTTGTCGTAATAGGAGCTGAGCGCGCCCACGAGGCGCATCATGCGCAGGATGGCGTTGTCGCCGGCCGCCGGATTGCCGGCATGCGCCGCGCGGCCCTTGGTGGTGAGGCGCGCCCACATCACGCCGCGCTCGGCCACGATCAGGTTGTTCTCGGTCTGCGCGCCCAGGATCAGGGCGTCCGGCCGGACCTTGCCGCTCTTGCGCAGGTACTCCATGCCTTCGGGCCCGAGATTCTCCTCGTCGGCCACGAAGGTGAAGATCAGCTCGCCGGCAGCCGGGCCGCCGCGGCGCGCGATCTCCTCGGCGATCCAGATCTGCACGGCCATGCTGCCCTTGCAGTTGCCGGCGCCCAGACCGTAGACCAGACCGCCCTTGACCAGCGCCTTGTAGGGATCGCTCTTCCAGTTGGCGCGTTCGCCGACGCCCACCGTGTCGACATGGGCGTTGAAGGCGATGACGGGGCCTTTCGCCTTGCCCTTCATCCGCGCCACGACATTGTCGACGCCCTTCTTGTGCGTCGCGATCTCGACCTTGTAGCCCGCCTTCTTGAGGCGCTTGGCCGTATAGGCGCAGATCTCGACCGAAGTGCCGGGCGGGTAGGGGCTCGGCAGCGCGATCAGGTCGGACAGGATCGAGACGAGTTCGGACTGCATCTTCTTCGACATGAATTCGAATTCCTTATTCAAACAATCCCGTCATCCCGAGCGCAGCGAGGGATCCTTATCGATCAACAAGGATCCCTCGCTGTGCTCGGGATGACACAGATCAACGGTTCGCCAGCTCGGCCAGCACCTCGACCAGGACACGGGCGCCGGCGGCGAGGTCCTGCGGGGTGGCGTTCTCGATTTCGTTGTGGCTGATGCCGCGCTCGCAGGGAACGAAGATCATGCCGGCGGGGCAGAGATGGGCGATGTGCATGGCGTCGTGGCCGGCGCCCGAGGGCATGTCCATGTTGGAGAGTTTCAGTTCGTTGGTCTTGGCGCGCACCAGGTCGACCACCATCGGATCGAAGTTGGTCGGCGGCACCGCGGTCACGCGCTCGATGGCGGCGGTGCAGGGCGCGGCCTTCGCCGCGACGATCTCCTTCAGCTTCTTCTCGTGCGCCTCCAGGACCGCATCGTCGGGATGGCGCATGTCGATGGTGAAGACCGTCTGGCCCGGCACGGTGTTGGGCGATCCCGGCGCCACCTCGACGCGGCCGATGGTGAAGCGCAGCGTGTCGTCCGTGTCGGTCGTGGCCTCGTACATCGCCTGCGCGATGCGCAGCGCCGTGGCGAAGGCATCCTTGCGGGCGGCGCGCGGTGTGGTGCCGGCATGCGCCTCCTCGCCGTGCGTGGTGACGATGTAGCGGCGGCTGCCCTGGATCGCGGTCACGACGCCGATCGTCTTGCGTTCGTTTTCCAGTCGCGGGCCCTGCTCGATATGGGCTTCCACGTATCCGTCGAGCGCGAAGCCGGGCTTGCCGCCCAGCATCGGCGCGGGGGCCGTGTTCAGGGTCTCGGCGAGCGCGTCCTTCAGGACGACGCCCTTCCAGTCCTTCGCCTGCAGCATCTCGGCGAGGTCGTAGTGGCCGGCGAACACCGCCGAGCCCATGGCGCCGGGCTGGAAGCGCGAGCCCTCCTCGTTGGTCCAGGCGACGGCGACGACGGGGCGGCGCGTCGTCACGCCGGCATCCTCCAGCGCTTCCAGCGCCTCGAAGGCCGCGAGCACGCCGTACATGCCGTCGAACCGGCCGCCGGTCGGCTGGCTGTCCATGTGCGAGCCGCTCATCACCGGCCGCGCCTTCGGGTCGGAGCCTTCGCGGCGCACGAAGAGATTGCCGATCGCGTCGGTCGAAACCGCGAAGCCGCGCGCCTTTGCCCAGGACCCCAGCAGGTTGCGGGCCGCGGCGTCCTCGGCCGACAGCGCCTGCCGGTTCACGCCGCCCTTGGGCGTGCCGCCCAGCTTCGCCATGTCGGCGTGGCGTTGCCACAGACGGTCTTCCCGGATCGCGTCGGCTGCGCCCATTTGGCCTCCCCAAGCTTGTCGCGCGAGCTATAGCCGCGCCATAGTCGCGCTTCAATCGCCCGACCGTTGGGCGCCGCGTTTCCGGGGGCCTCATGCACAACCATCTCGACCGCAACCTGATCGGCTACGGCCCCAACCCGCCGCATGCGCAGTGGCCGGGCGATGCCCGGATCGCGGTCAGCTTCGTGCTGAACTACGAGGAAGGCGGGGAGAATACGATCCTCAATGGCGATGCCGCCTCCGAGGTCTTTCTCACCGAGACGCCGGGCGGCACGCCGATCGAGGGCGGCCGCGATCTCTCGACCGAATCGATGTACGAATATGGCAGCCGCGCCGGTTTCTGGCGCATCCTGCGGCTCTTCCAGGAGCGCAACATGCGCTTCACCTCCTGGGCGGTCGGCCGCGCGCTGGAGCTCAATCCCGCGGCCGGCAAGGCGATGGCCGAGGCGGGGCACGAGGTCGCCAGCCATGGCTGGCGCTGGATCAACTACAAGGACTTCACGCTCGAGCAGGAACTCGACCATATGCGGAAGGCGGTGAAGGCGATCGAGCAGTCGGCCGGCCGCGCGCCGGTCGGCTGGTACACCGGCCGCTTCGGCCTGCACACGCTCGAAGCCGTCATCAAGCATGGCGGCTTCCTCTATTCGAGCGATTCCTATGCCGACGACCTGCCTTACTGGGTGAAGGTCGGCACCGAGCCGCACCTGATCATTCCCTACACGCTCGAAGTGAACGACATGAAGTTCGGGGTGGCGCCGGGTTTCACCGCGGGCGACGGCTGGCTGCAGGCGATGAAGGACAGTTTCGACGTCCTCTATGCCGAGGGCGCGCGCGCGCCCAAGATGATGTCGATCGGGCTGCACTGCCGCCTCGCCGGACGCCCGAGCCGCGCCGCCACCCTGGCGCGCTTCTTGGATTATGTGGCGTCGAAGCCCAAGGTCTGGGTCGCCACCCGCGAGGAGATCGCGCGGCACTGGATCGAGACGCATCCGGCCGCCAAAGCCTGATTCGGGGCGGCGCCGTTACAATTGAAACACGAAAAGACTCGCGGCCCGGTTGCGCCGCGGGACGCCGGGCGGGCGCCGCCAACGTCGCGAGGAACCATTTAAGCCCGGCCGGCCGTCATTTCATCGACATCGGTCTGGTCGCGGCTGGGCCTGCGCTGTCGCTGCAAATCCCGCCCGGCCGCCGGGCGGCCGGGGTTTACCCTGGGGATAAATTCGTGTGAACAATGACGGGCCGTGAACACTCTTCATCCCGCCACTCTGTCGATCCTGCTCGCCGCGCTCTGCGTCGGGCCGGGATGCGCGAGGAAGCCGCCGCAGACGGCCGCTGTGCCGCAAGGCCCGACGGAGCACGAGCTGTACGTCCAGTCGCGCAAGGATGAGGTCGTGCAGGCGCTTGCGGTCTGCGAGAGCGGAAGCTGGGGCCCGCATTCGACCCGCATCAGCGGCGGGCGGGGGTCCTATCACGGCCGCTTCCAGTACACGGCGCGCACCTACATCACCCTGCAGCAGCGCCGCGATGGCACGGTGCTCACGCCGCAGGAAGCGATCGAGGCGGCACAGGATTACGAGAAGGCCGCCGCCCTCACCTCATGGGTGATGTTCGACCAGGGCGAGACCTGGCACTGGCCCCTGTGCAACCGCAAGCTCGGCCTCACCACCAAGGTGCGGGAAATCAACGCCCTCTAATTCCAGGGCCGTCGTCTCGACCGAAGCCCCGAAGGGGCGCAGCGGAGAGACCTTCTCTCCACCAAAAGCTGGCTAATCGTCGAGAGAAGGTCTCTCCGCTACGCCTCGCTGCGCTCGGCTTCGGTCGAGACGACGGAATCTTCAATGCAGCTCGCTGCAGAACTCCTGGATGCGCGTGCAGCCCTCGCGCAGGCTCGCCATGTCGGTGGCGTACGAAATCCGGAAATAGGGGCTCATGCCGTAGGCGGCACCCTGCACCGTGGCGACATGCTTTTCCTCGAGCAGCGCCGTGACGAAATCGGTGTCGCTGGCGATCTTCTTGCCGCCCTTCGTCGTCTTGCCGATACAGCCCGCGATGTTGGGGAACACGTAGAACGCGCCTTCGGGCAGGTGACAGGTGATGCCCTTGGCGGCGCGCAGCATGGCCACGACCTCGTCGCGGCGCTTCTGGTAGTCGGCGGCGCGTTCCTTCAGGAGATCCTGCGGGCCGTTCAGCGCCGCAGCGGCGGCGGCCTGGCCGATCGTCGAGATGCCGGAACCGATCTGGCCCTGCATGTTGGTCATGGCCGCAATCATCGCGCGCGGACCGCCCGCGAACCCGACCCGCCAGCCGGTCATCGCATAGGCCTTGGACGCGCCGTTGACCGTCAGGGTGCGATCCTTGAGCGCCGGTTCGACCTCGGCCACCGTGCTGAAGACCGCGTCGCCGTACACCAGATGCTCGTACACATCGTCGGCCATCACCAGCACGTGGCTGTGCTTCAGGAGCACGTCGCAGATCTGGCGCATCTCGGCCGGCGAGCAGACCGCGCCCGTCGGGTTGTTGGGGAAGTTGAGCACCACCCACTTGGTCTTGGCCGTGATGGCGGCGTCGAGATCGGCGGCGCGCAGCTTGAACTGATTGTTCTCCGGACAGGAGACCGACACCGGCTTCGCGCCGGCGATCACCGCCTGGTCGGCGTAGGAGATCCAGCCGGGGGCGGGGATGATGACCTCGTCGCCCGGATTCACGCTGGCCATCAGCGCGTCGTACATGATCTGCTTGCTGCCGTTGGAGACCATGATCTCGTCCAGCGCATAGTCGAGATGGTTGTCGCGCTTGAACTTCCGCTGGATCGCCTCCTTGAGCGACCTCACGCCGTCCTGCGGCGGGTACTTGGTGTCACCTGCCAGCGCCGCCTGGTGCGCGGCCTCGATGGCATGGGCCGGGGTGGGGAAGTCGGGTTCGCCCGAGGACAGGCCCACGATCTTCACGCCCTGGGCGCGCAGATCGCGCACCTTGCGGGTCATCGCGGCCGAGGCCGACACCTTCACGTTCTTCAGACGATCGGCAACCTCGAACATGTGTCCCCTTGCTTCAGCTCTTCTTGCGAATGGTGAGCGCGATGCCGCCCAGGATGGCCGCCGACGCGAGCAGCAGCCGCGCGGTGATCGGCTCGGCGAGTAGCACCGCGCCCCCCAGCGCGGCAATGGCCGGCACGCATAGCTGTATCGTCGCGGCTGAGGTGGCGGACAGCGCCGGCAGCGCGGCGTACCACAGGACATAGCCCAGCCCGGACGTCACCGCGCCCGAGAGGACCGCGTAGATCAGGCCGGTCTGGTCGGGGCTGGTCCCCGTCGCGGCCGCCAGGCTGAGGATCGCGGCGAAGGGGACGGCGCGTATGAAATTCCCGCCGGTCGCCGCGGTGGCATCGCCGGCGCCGCGTCCCAGCAGGGAATAGATGCCCCAGGCGAGCCCGGCCGCCAGCATCAGCCCCGCCGCCAGCGGCGGCGGCGCCGAGAGGCCGGGCAGCAGCAGCCAGACGAGGCCTGCGATGGCGATCAACACACCGACCAGGCGGAGGCCTTTCAGCCGCTCGCCGGCGAACAGCCCGTAGCCGGTCATGGTGAGCTGTACCGCGCCGAACAGCAGCAGGGCACCGGTCGCGGCGGTGAGGTCGCGATAGGCGAAGGAGAAGCAGACCGCGTAGGCAAAGAGCATGGCCGCCATCGGCCAGCTGCCCGCCGCCAGCGGCCGCTTCCCGCGGGAGCGCAGCAGGATCCACAGGATGAGCGCGCCGGAGGCGAGGCGGATCGAGGTAAAGCTCGCGGCGTCGATCGAGGTGTCGCGCAGCGCCACACGGCACAGCAGCGAGTTGCCGGCGAAGGCCAGCATCGCGAAGACGATCAGGAGGGCGGTGCGCGCCGCTCCGCCCTCCCGGGCCATTTCAGTTCGCAAGCCCGTAGAGCTTCATCGCATTGTCGCGCACGATCTTGCGCTTCACCTCGGGCGAGACGCCGGTCAGTTCCCGGGCCAGGAAATCCTGGCTGTCGGGCCAGATGCCGTCGGGATGCGGGTAGTCCGAGCCCCACATGACATTGTCCTCGCCGAGATGACGCAGCAGTTCGATGCCCACCGGATCGGTCTGGTAGGTGGCATAGAACTGCCGGTGCCAATATTCCGAAGGCTTCATCTTGAGGTCGAGGTCCTGGAACTGGTCTTCCCATTCGAGGTCCATGTGCTGCAGCACATAGGGGATCCAGCCGAGTCCGGCCTCGCCGATCACGATCTTGAGGTTGGGATAGCGCGCGGGAGCACCCGAATAGATCAGGCCCATCAGCATGGTGCTCATGTGCATCTGAAAGCCGGTGATGTGCACGGCGAAGATGCGGCGCTGGATTTCGGGCGTGAACTTCGTGACGTCGGGCGAGCGGCCGCCGATCGTGTGGAAGTGCAGCGGGATGCCGGTCTCGTGGCCGAACTTCCACAGCGGCTCCCAGAACGGATCCCAGAGCGGCGTCATGTCGGGACGGTTGGCGATGTCGAGCCCCTTCACGCCGCGCTTGGCACACCGCATCGCCTCGGCGACCGACTCCTCCATGTCGTAGTTGGGGATATTGGCCAGGCCGACCAGCCGGTCGGGTGCCTGCGTGCAGAAATCGTGCAGCCAGTCGTTGTAGATGCGCAGCATGACGATCGCGGCTTCCGGATCGTTCAGCCGGCCGCTCGATCCCAGCACGCCATACAGCACTTCGGCCTGCACCCCGTCGCGGTCCTGGTCCTTCAGGCGATGGTCGACCTCGGTCAGGCGGCGGATGCCCTTCTTGCCGTCGCTGTAGAGGCCGGTCGAGGCCATGCGGTCGGAGCGATGGATGATGCCCGGCACGTACTCACGTCCCGCCGAGCCCATGCCGTTGACCAGTCCGAACTTGGCGCCGTTGGCGCTGGTCCATTCCGGTCCCTTGGGCCCGTCGACGACATGCGGCATGCGCCCTTTCATCGATGCGGGTGCGTTGCTGGTGAAGAGATCCGGCGGCAGCCAGATCAGGTCGATATGCCCATCCGCGGAAATCACGTCGTATTTCATCGTTGGTTCCTCCCGGGCGCCCATTCCTCTGGAGTCGTCCTTCTTCTAGAGTGCGCCGCCTGCCTGTCCGTCGCAATGGGATGACAATGACCGAAACCGAGTGGCTTACCGAGTTTGCGTCCGCGTTGAAGAGATCCGACATCGATGCCGCGACCGCGCTGTTCGCCGAAGAATGCTACTGGCGCGACCTCGTCGCCTTCACCTGGAACATCGTGACGCTCGAGAGCCGCTCTGCGATTGCTGAAATGCTCGAGGCGCGCCTCGGCGATGTGAAGCCCGAGTCCTTCGAGCTGTCGGGCCGGCCGGGCTGGTTCACCTTCGAGACCGCGCAGGGCCGCGGCACCGGGCATGTCCGTCTGAAGGACGGCAAGGCCTGGACCTTCTTCACCGCGCTGATGGAGCTGAAGGGCTTCGAGGAAAAGAAGGGGCCGTCGCGCGAGAACGGCACGCAGCACGGCGCCTTCAAGGATCGCGTGACCTGGACCGACCGCCGCAAGGCCGATGCGAAGGAACTGGGCTACGACCGCCAGCCCTACGTGCTGGTGATCGGCGGCGGGCAGGGCGGCATCGCGCTCGGCGCCCGCCTGAAGCGGCTGGGCGTCCCGACCCTGATCGTCGACAGCAATCCACGGCCGGGCGATGCCTGGCGCAATCGCTACAAGTCGCTCTGCCTGCACGATCCGGTCTGGTACGACCATCTGCCGTACCTGCCGTTCCCCGATCACTGGCCGATCTACACGCCCAAGGACAAGATGGGCGACTGGCTCGAGTCCTACACGAAGATCATGGAACTCGATTACTGGTCGTCGGCCAGGTGCAAGAGCTCGTCGTTCGACGAGAAGAAGGGCGAGTGGACGGTCGTCGTCGATCGGGACGGCAAGGACGTGACGCTGACGCCGAAGCAGCTCGTCATCGCGACCGGCATGTCGGGCTTCCCGGAGATTCCGAACTTTCCCGGCGCCGAGCGCTTCAAGGGCAAGCAGCATCATTCCAGCCACCATCGTGGCGGCGAGGGTTGGGCCGGCAAGACCTGCGTCGTCGTGGGCTCGAACAATTCCGCGCACGACATCGCCGCCGACCTGTGGGAGCACGGCGCCGACGTCACCCTGCTGCAGCGTTCGCCCACGCTGGTCGTGCGCGCCGATACGCTGGCGCGCAACCGGCCGCTCTATTCGGAGGAAGCGGTGGCCTCCGGCATCACCACCGAGATTGCCGACCTCACCACGGCCTCGATGCCGTACGGCGCCCTTCCGACGGTGGCGCAGCCGGTAATGGAGCGGATCCGGCACGAGGATGCGGATTTCTACGCGCGGCTGGAGAAGGCGGGCTTCAAGCTGACCTTCGGCGAGGACAATACCGGCATCGGCCCGATGTATCTCCGCCGCGGCTCCGGCTACTACATCGACGTCGGCGCCTCGGAGCTGATCGCCGACGGCCGCATCAAGCTCAAGTCCGGCGTGGAGATCGAGCGCCTGACCGAGGAGTCGGTCGTGCTGAACGACGGCACAGAACTGAAGGCCGACCTCGTCGTCTATGCCACCGGCTACGGCTCGATGAACCAGTGGGCCGCCCAGCTGATCTCGCCCGAGGTCGCCGACAAGGTCGGCAAGTGCTGGGGCCTCGGCTCCGGCACCGCCAAGGATCCCGGCCCCTGGGAGGGCGAGCTGCGCAACATGTGGAAGCCGACCGCGCAGGAGAACCTGTGGTTCCACGGCGGCAACCTGATGCAGTCCAGGCTCTATTCGATCTTCCTGTCGCTGCAGCTCAAGGCCCGCCTCGAGGGCCTGCCGACGCCGGTCTATGGCCGGGCGCCGGTGCATCACAAAGCGTGATCGAGGGCGGGGACGCCAGGCGGATTGGCGACGTAGACTGAAGAGCATGCATCGCTCGACCCGCCGCCTCGTCCTCTCGCTCGGCCTCCTGCTGGCCGCCGCGGGCTGCTCGTTCAACATGGGCGAGCCCAACCTGCCGCAGACCGACTTCCGCGCGGACCTGAGCGGTGCGCGCGAGGTGCCGGCGACCGACAGCAAGGGCGAGGGCTATTTCACCGCCACCTACCGGCCGTCGACCAAGGTTCTGGAATACAGGATCAATCTGGTGCGCCTGAGCGGCCCGGTCCGCCAGGTGGGGCTCTACGGCCCCGCCGCGCCCGACCAGAATGCCGCGCAGGTCGTCTGGATCGACATCCCGTTCTACGCCGACCGGTCGACCGTGAACGACGGCGTCACCCTCACCGAGCAGCAGGCCAAGGAAGTCCTGGCCGGCCTCTGGTACGTCAACGTGCTCACCGAGAAATATCCCGACGGCGAAATCCGCGGCCAGATCCTGCCGCTTAAAAGGTAGGTACCGGACCAAAAGGTCCTTGGTCACTCATTTGGCTGCGGTGAAGACGAAGGTTCAGATCTTTTCCCGAAGCCATTTCACGAGTTCATCGAAGCGAAAATTGCCAGTCTCGTGAAGATTCGAGATGAAAGCGTAGGTTTCGCCGGGGGGCACGTCCAATTCGACGTTGTTGATGGCCAGGAAAGTATAGACCGCTGCAAAGGCCGTGCGCTTGTTTCCATCAACGAACGCGTGACTCTGCGAAAGGCTTTCCCAGAGTGCGGCCGCTTCTTCGATAAGGTCTGCGTAATAGCCGGTCTGCGGCCGGAATAGCGCGGCTTCAAGAAGGCCCGGATCACGTAGGCCCGTTGATCCGCCGTATCGATCAATCTGGTCGGCGTGAATCGCCAAGACATCTGCAAGCGTGAGGTAATCCCTCACTGCGCCAGCTTCTTGTAGAGTTCCGCGTACTTCGCATGGCTGCGCTGATAGGCTTCCATCACATGAGAGCGTGGTCGGCCAAGTCGGCGCTTCTCGAGCAAGTCGATCAACGCTTCATCCACCAGCGCCTGAAGCTGGCGACCCTCTTTTTCAGCCAGGCGTCGCACTGCGGCCAAAGTCTTGGCATTGACCTGCGTCGCGAATTTCTCTCGGGTAGAAGCCATGTCCGCCCTCCATCTTGATGCATCATGATACATCAAGACGGGAGGCGCGTCAGTCGAACTTCAGCTTCCAGTCGATCCATTCGCACAGGCCGCGGCCCATCACGTCCTCGAGGTCGCGTCCCTTCAGCCAGGGAAGTTCCTCGGTGAAGAAGGTCACGCACTGGCGGTAGGTGCATTGCATGCGGGTGATGTCGGTGCCCCAGAAGAAGCGCTTGGGACCGAAGGCGTCGAAGATGCGGTGCAGACCGTCCTGGATGTTCCGGAACGGATAGCCCTTGGTGGAATAATGCGGCGCGCCGGTCGCCTTGACCGCGACGTTGGGCAGCTTGGCCAGCGCCACCAGCTTGTCGAGATGGATGAAGGCTTCTTCGTCCTGCCCGTGACGGTTGAGGCCGCAATGGTCGACGATCATCTTGAGGTTCGGGTGCTTCTCGGCGATCTCGCGGAACTTGTCGGGGAAGATGCCGCCCATCGTCGCGACCGGAATGCCTTCCTTCTCGGCGGCCGGCCACACCCAGTCGAGCAGCCCGTCGTTCAGCCACTTTTGCTCGGCCGGCTGCAGCAGCGCCCAGCGCAGGCCCATCATGCCGGGCTGGTCGCGCCAGCCCTTGATGCGGTTGCGACTCTCGGGGGCTTCCAGCGGGAACTGGCCCATCACCGCGAAGCGCTCGGGGTATTTCCGTGCGGCGTCGAGGGCCAGCTGGTTGGAGGTCGGATCCCAGCTGTAGGGCGGATGGATCAGCGCGGCAGCGACGCCGGCCTCGTCCATCTCCTTCAGCGCCTGCTCGGCCGTGAAGCTCTCGACCTTGCGATGCAGGCCCGAGGGCGGCGTGACGGTCTGCGACCAGATGTGGATCTGCGCGTCGACGATCTTCATTCGAGCTTCCTCAGTTCGGGGTCGGTGCCGCGGCGTCGAGCAGCTTCTCCTGCTTGAGCTCGCTCCACAGCTCGACCGGAATCTTCACGTTCATGTAGGCCACGTTCTGCTTCACCTCGGCGACGCTGAGCGCACCGGGGATGACGGAGCAGAAAGCCGGGTGGAACAGCGGGAACTGCATCGCCGCGGCACCGAGCGGCACGCCGTGCCGCTGGCACACCGCTTCGATCTTCTGGGCCTTCTCGACCAGGGGCTGCGGCGCGGCAACATAATCGTGCGTCGCGCCGGTCTTCACGTTGCCGGTCAGGATGCCGGAATTGTACGGCCCGCCCAGGATCACCGAGACGCCGCGCCGGGTGCATTCCGGCAGGAACTCCTCCAGCGCGCCCTGTTCCAGCAGCGTGTAGCGCCCGGCCAGCAGCATGCAGTCGAAGTCGCCGGCCTTGATGAAGCGCGTGCTGGTGTCGCTCTCGTTGATGCCGACGCCGATGGCGGAAATCACGCCGGCCTTGCGCAGCTCGTCGAGCGCGCGGAAGCCCGAGTCCATCACCGTCTTGAAGCGCTCGTCGAGGATCGCGCGGTCCTTGATCGTCCAGAAGTCGACGTCATGGACCAGCGCGATGTCGATCTTGTCGAGGCCGAGCCGGAAGTGCGAATGCTCCAGCGAACGCATCACGCCGTCGTAGGTGTAGTCGAACTGGGGCACGAAGCCCGGCAGGCCGTTCTCGCGAAAATCCTTGGGCAGCACTTCGCCCGGCTTCCGCACATGCAGGATCCGGCCGATCTTGGTCGAGAGCACGTAGCTGTGCCGCGGCTTTTCACGCAGCGCCGCGCCCATGCGCAGCTCGCTGCGGCCGTAGCCGTAGAACGGCGAGGTGTCGAAGTAGCGGATGCCGGACTCGTAGCCGTCGTTGGTGAGCTGCACCGCCTCCGCATCGGAGATGGTGGCGCGAAAGCCACCCATCGGCGCGCCGCCGAGACCGATCTCGGTGACTTCGAGTTTCGTTTTTCCGACGTGCCGGCGCTTGAGCGCTGTCATGTTCGTTTCCTCCGAGGACGGGGGAGAGTACGAATTGCCTCCGGCCAACGCCACAGGAGATCAAATGAGCGACGAGCGCCTCGTTCTGCACGGCAGTTTCACGTCGAGCTCGAGCTACAAGCCGATGCTCTTCCTCGCGCTTTCGGGCCTGCCGTTCTCGTTCCGCACGGTCAACCTGAAGAACGGCGTGCAGAAGGAAGCCGCGCACCTCGCGATCAACCGCTACGGCCAGGTGCCGGTGCTGCAACATCGCGGCCTCACGCTGGTGATGTCGAACGTGATCCTCGACTATCTCGCGCGCACCACCGGTCACTTCGAGCCGAAGACCGAGCAGCATCGCTGGCAGGCGCGCGAGTGGCTGTCGTGGGAGAACGACGCCATCACCAACGTGGCCCGCGTCCGCCATTTTGCACGCTTCCGTCCCGACGTGTCGCAGGACATCGTGAACTTCTTCCGGCCGGGCGCCGAAGCCGCACTCGACTTCGCCGACAAGTCTCTGGCCGGCCGCGAATGGCTGGTGGGCGATACCTGCTCGATCGCCGACATCGGCTGCTGGGGCCGCATGGTCTTCGCCCACGAAGGCGGCCTGTCGATCGATTCACGGCCCAACCTCGCGGCGTGGCGCGACCGCATCAAGGCGCTGCCGGGCTTCGCGCTGCCCTACGATCTGATCCCGAAGAAGGATACGGAGTTCGCGGGGCGCTGAACTCTCCTCACCTGCCTGCTTTCTTTTTGCCTAGATTGCAGGAATAGTTAACCCAGTGACCTTCCGCTCTTACCTCGCGCTGGCCTTTTTTCTTGCGATCGTGCCTGCCTCCGCTCGCGCGGCGGATTGCGTCAGTAGTCAAGCTGACTACGACAGTAAGGGGCGGTTCTCGGAAACCCTGTCGATCATTGCAGACACGTGCGGGCCGCTGAAGATCATCGATCGGCGTAGAGACGACGCGAGGCTCCAGGTCAATATCTACGCAACCTATGTTGTGTTCGATCCCCCGACGAACACTGCCGAACGGCGCTACAACGAGTGGGTGGAAAAGCATACCGAAAGTATGAATTTTTCCGACCCGATCGAGTCGCTGACCTCGACCGAAGTCGTCCACACTCTGGGCGGTTACTTGTATCGGTCACCGAATTTGCTTTCGGCATTGGTCGCCGGTTGGATTTGCTGCGGTGCTCATGGGAGCGCGTGGATGGACGCGCTTAATGTCAACCCTGAGACAGGACGAGATGTGGCATTGAGCGAATTGGTCGAAATCGAACCAACCGCAAATTTCTGCTGGGAGCAATTCGCACAACTCGCCGGTCCGATTGAGGATCAAGGCAAGATATTCAGCCAGCGCTATCCTCGTGAGGGATTCGTCGATGTCATGCAGCGGCTAGGCGTTTGGAGCGTGGGTGAGTACGGGCTCGGTACCTATTTTGGTTACTTGCTGGGTTTCGCTGGCGCTGAATTCGCCTGCATAATCAAGACGGAAGATCTGGCTCGACTGGTCAGACCCGGCATTTCCGTTCCGCCTTAGCTCTCTCAAACCAATCCTCGCGGCATGGCGCGACCGCATCAAGGCGATGGCGGGCGTTTGCGTTGCTCTACGAGAATCCCGAAGAAGGATACGGAGTTCGAGGGGCGTTAACCGTCATCTCGACCGGAGCCGCGCAAAGCGCGGCGTAGCGGAGAAATCTTCTCTCGACGATCTGCCGTCTTTTCGTGGAACGAAGGTCTCTCCACTACGCGCCTTCGGCGCTTCGGTCGAGACGACGAAACTGGTTAAGCCGCCTGCTGCCCTTCGACCGTCGGGCCTTCGCTCATGGTCGTGGTGCGGCGCATGTCGCGGACGATGTTGAGGTCGTCGAAGCGGCGGACGCGGTGCATGGTGGTACGGTTGTCCCAGATCACGAAGTCATGCTTCGTCCAGCGGTGGACGTAGACGAACTCGGGCTGCGTCGCGTGCTCCATCAGGTCGCGGATGAAGGCCATGGCCTCGGGCCGCGGCCAGCCGACGATGGCGCCGATATGGGCCGAGAGAAGGAGTGACTTTCGGCCGGTGACCGGATGCGTGCGCACCAGCCGGTGCAGCACCGGCTTCATGCGGTGGCGCTCCTCGTCGGTGAAGTTGGTGAAGCCGAGCTGGCCGCGCGAATAGATCAGCGAGTGCTCGCAGACCAGGTTCTCGATCTCGGCCTTGGTCGCGTCGTCGAGCGCGTCGTAGGCCGCGCGCATGTCGGCGAACTCGGTGTTGCCGCCGTCGCGGGTCACGATGCGGCCGCTCAGCAGCGAGTAGCGGGCGGGCACCACGCGGAAGGTGGCGTCGGAGTGCCACAGCCGGTTGCCGAGAGCGGCCATGCGGCGGCGGTCGTCGCGCTCCAGCTTCCTGTTCTCCTTGTCGAGGTTGGAGACGTCGGCGAAGGCATTGTGCAGGCGCATGTCGGCGGCCGTCATGGCCGTGTTGGCGCCCGCCTGCAACGGACCGAAGTTGCGCGTGAAGTCGAGCTGCTGCTCGTCGGTCATGTCCTGGCCGGGCAGCACCAGCACGGCGTACTTGTCCATGCCGGCCTCGATCGCCGCGACATCGGCCGGCGTCAGCGGCCGTGTCGCGTCGATCCCGGTCATCCGCGCGGCGAACTGGGGCTGCAATGGCTGGAGAGGTTCGATCTGCATTCGCCAAGATGAACATGGCGGGCCATGTCGAGAAACGCCTTTCCTGCAGGGCGGCCGCGCGCAAACCGCCGCCCGCCCGTCGGCCGCGTGCAAGGCCGTCGGAATCTACGGGCTGTCGGCGTCGCGAGCCCGGGCCAGGAACGCCCGGTTGATCGGGCTGTGGGGCTTCAGCGCCAGCCGCTCATGGGCAATCGCCTCAGCGGCGTCGGGCATCTTGCCGCGCAGTGCGGCCTCGGTCAGCGTCCAGTCGATGACATCCCGCTGGGCGTGACTGCCGCCGAAGGCGTTGGCGATGAAGCGCACGGGATGCAGCAGCTCGACCGCGGTGCGGTAGTCGCCGTTCCAGAAGGCGCTGAAACCCTCGATCAGCGGGAGTGCCGTCGCACGTCCCCAGCCGGCGCTTTCGCTCACGGCTCGGTTGTTCTCACGATAGGCCTTCGCCAGTCGCGCCACGTCCTCCTGCCGGTCGGCGCCGAGATAGGACATGACGGCGTGCCAGTCGTTGAAGGGATAGGTGTTCCCGTCGGCGTGCGCATCCCATGCGGCTGCCAGTTCGATCCAGCGATGGCCCACGTCATGGCCCGCCAGGTGCAGTCTCCACAGCAGCGCGCTGGCATCGACCATGTCGAGCGCCACAGCGCTCTTGTCCTTTCGGATCGGGCCGTCATAGAGCGCCAGCACCTGGTCTGTCTGAGCGAGGTCGAGATGATAC
The DNA here is from genome assembly GCF_965249915.1 of Reyranella sp. Classification (GTDB taxonomy): domain Bacteria; phylum Pseudomonadota; class Alphaproteobacteria; order Reyranellales; family Reyranellaceae; genus Reyranella. The sequence goes on along the minus strand of NZ_OZ252257.1, from coordinate 3,373,544 downwards.
AATGCACGGTGCCACCAGTTGTGGACCTTGAAGAAGCAGGCGTCACCCGCCCAGTAGGGCTCGCGCGCGCTCATCCAGCCAATTCCGTCCTGCGCCCGACCCTGCATCTCCATCACGTGAGCCACCGCGTGGTGGGCCCAGCAATCGAGAGGCTGAAGGTCGAGCGCGTGCCGGCCGGTCTCCTCCGCGCGGAGATAGTCGCCGGTCTCCTCCAGACCGAAGGCGAGCATGCCGAGCAGGATGGAGTAGCCCGGCATGTCGGTGGACCAGGAGGGCAGCGCGCGCGCGATGCGGTCGCGCAGGTTGCGCGCGTTGGCCCGGAAAAAGTCCATCTGGTGGCCGACCTGCAGCGCGATCAGGTCGTGCGGGAAACGCATGCTCAGCCGGTCGAGGGTCAAGGCCGCAAGGGTCCAATTGCCCGCCACCATGTGCTCGAGGGCCGCAAGGTGCCCCGCCTCGCGCTCATCAAGGGAGAGGTTCCTGATTTCGCCGATCGCGGCCCGCGCCTGGCCCACGGCGTCCGGCTCGGTCGCAAGTCCGAGCAGATGGGCTTGCAGCAGGTGCGCCATCGCGAAGAGCGGTGCAGCCTCAATTGCCTGCGCGAGCAGGGTCAACGGGTCGCCGTGATAGACGTTGAACGCCTCGACCGCCTTCTCGTAAAGCGCGGCCGCCTCGGCCGTCGCGCCTGAAAGCGCGTGTCCTTGCCGATCCTTGGTCATGGTGTCCTCCGCGGAACGGCGCTGCTTGCTGTTTCGGCCGCTAACGCAGGGCGGCCGCGATGTTACCACCGTCCACGGTCGTGACAGCGCCCGTCGTCTTGGCCGCCTTGGCCAGCGAAACGAAAGCCTGTGCGACATCGTCGGCCGTCACTTCGAGGCCGAGCAGGTTGCCGCCCATATAGTCGGCCTCGCTGAGGCCGCGCGCCTTCGACCGCTGGGCGATCATCTCGTCCGTCAGGAGACCGGTGCGGATGCGGTCGGCGTTCACGGCGTTGGCGCGGATGCCGTCGGCGCCATGGTCGAGTGCGTACTGGCGCATCAGGAACAGGGTCGCGGCCTTGGGCAAACCATAGGGGCCGAAGTCCGGGCCGGGATTCACCGCCTGCTTGGAGGTGTTGAACAGCAGGCAGCCGCCAAGCCCCTGGGTGCGCATGATGCGGACCGCGTTCTGGGCCACGCTCTGGTGCGCCCAGAAATTGAGTTCGAAGCTCTGGCGCAGCACCGCTTCATCGACATCGCCGATGCGGCCCTGCCAGGCAGCGCCCGCGTTGGAAACCACGATGTCGACGCCGCCGAAGGTTGCCGCGACCTTGTCGAAGGCGGCTCGCACCGATTTGGGATCGGTGACGTCGCAGGCGACGCCGAAGCCCTTCACCTTGGAGACGTCGCGATCGAGCACCGCAACCTCGGCGCCTTCGCGGGCGAAGGCGGCCGCCGTCGCGGCCCCGATGCCCGACGCGCCGCCGGTCACGACCACGATGCGCCGCGCCAGCGGCTTCTCGGCCGCGGCGCTGAGCTTGGCCTGTTCGAGCGACCAGTATTCGATATCGAAGATGTCGGGCTCGGGGATGCACTCGTAGGTGCCGAGCCGCTCGGCATCGGCGATCACCGCCACCGTCGTCTCCGCGAGATCGGCCGCGATCTTGGCGTCCTTCGACGTGTTGCCGATGCCGAACAGGCCGACGCCCGGCACAAGTGCCACGCGCGGGATCGGGTCGAGTTCCTTCTTCGCCGTGATCTGCTTGCCGTTGTAGCGCGTGAAGTAGGCGTGATAGTCGGCCGCGAATTTCTCGAGCGCAGCCTTCGTCTCGCTCTTGAACGTATCGAGCTTGCCGGCTTCCGGCGCGGGCGCGACGAAGGCCACGTTCTTGGTGCGGATCGCATGGTCGGGAGTCACCGGACCCTGCTGGCTGTAGCGCGCGATCTCCTTGCCGTTCACATAGGCCAGGATCTCGGGCGAGCTGCGGAACTCGAAGACGAACCGTTGGGCGGCTTCGCGGCCGCCGGCCTTGGCGGGCAGCGAGAACAGGCCGCGCAGGATCGGCGCGATCTCGGCGGCCGTCGCCGGCGTTGCGGGCAGGGTGGCGCCCGGGAAGATCTTGCGCGTGGCCTTGGCCAGGCGCTGCTCGGCCATCGTCACGAGATCGATCATGCGGACATAGGCTTCCTCCGCCGTCGCGCCCATCGAGAAGATGCCGTGCTTCAGCAGGATCAGCCCTTCGACGTCGGGATTGGCGCGCGCGATCTCGGCCGTCTTCTTGGCCAGCGCAAAGCCCGGCATGACGTAGGGCACCAGCGCCGCGCGCTGGCCGTAGAGATCGGCCGCCAGCTCGGCGCCGTCGGGCTGGTCGGTCAGCGCCAGCACTGCGTTGGAATGCGTATGGTCGATGAACTTGTGCGGCAGGAAAGCGTGCAGCAGCGTCTCGACCGACGGGTTGGGCGCCTTGCTGTCGAGCAGGTTGGCGCGCTGGACGTTCACCATGTCCTCGTCGCTCAGCGCCTGCAGCCCCTCCAGTTCGCGCAGCGGCGCGAGGCGGACGGCGGGCAGGCCGGGCGCTTCGATCGTGCCCATGTCCCAGCCGCTGCCCTTGACGCAGAGCACGTCGAGCGCCTGGCCGGTGACGTCGGCCATGCGCGTCTTCACCGAGGTGTTGCCGCCGCCGTGCAGCACCAGCTTCGGCTCGCCGCCCAGCAGGCGCGTGGTGTAGACCCGCAGGGCCAGGTCCTCGCCGATGCCCTTGGCGGCATGGCTGGCGATGGCTTGCTGGGCGTCGTCGTCGGACCAGAGGTTCTTCATGGCGCTGCCTATTCTCCCGGCTCGATCCCGGCGTCCTTGGCGATCTTCACCCAGGTCGCGATCTCCTGCTCCTGGTAGGGCTTGAACTGCGCAGGTGTGCGCGGCTCGACCGTGAAGCCCAGCTTGTCGATCTTCTCGATCACCTCGGGCTTCTGCAGGCTCTTCACGATCTCGCCCGAGAGGCGGTCGAGCGCGGGTTGCGGCGTTGCCGCCGGCGCGAAGAAGGCGGCCCACGACGAGGCGTTGGCGCCGGTCACGCCCTGCTCCTCGAGCGTCGGGACATCGGGGAGCTGCGGATTGCGCTTGGCGCTGCCGATCGCGATGGCGCGGATGGTGCCCGCCTTGATCTGCGCCAGCACGCTGGGCAGCGTCGAGTTGGAAATGTCGATGCGGCCACCGACCAGGTCCTGCACCAGCGGCGGCGCGCCGCGATAGGGGACCTGGGTCATCTTGATGCCGGTGCGGGCCATGAACAGCTCGGTCGAGAGGTGCGAGCCCGAGCCGATGCCGGTCGAGCCGTAGTTCAGCTCGCCCGGCTTGGCCTTGGCGAGCGCGATCAGCTCCTGGATGTTCTTCACCGGCAGGTCGTTGCGCACGACGAAGACATGCTCGAAGGCGCCGGCGCCGGCCAGCGGCGCGAAGTCCTTCACCGCGTCGTAGCCCGGGTCCTTCAGCATGAACATGTTGTTGCCATGCGTCTGGTTGTTGCCGAACGTGATCGTCTGTCCGTCCGGCTTGGCCTTGGCGATGGCGCGCGTGCCGATGGCCCCGGCGCCGCCCGAGACGTTCTCGACCACGACCTGCTGGCCGAGCGGGCCCGAAATGTCGGCGGCGACGATGCGGGCGATCACGTCGGTCGGGCCGCCGGCCGGATAGGCCACGACCATCTTGATCGGACCGCTCGGTTGCCAGGCCAATTGTGCGTTCTGGGCGAAGGCCGGCCCAGAGAAAACAGACTGGGCGAAGGGCGCGGCGAGCAGGCCGGCGCTGAACAGACGACGCTTGATCATAAATCTGCTTCCTAGGCGTGTGAAATGACGATCTTGCCGAAATGCTTCTGGCTCTTGAGATGCCGGTAGGCGGCCTGGGCTTCGGCGAACGGAAACACCTTGTCGATGACGGGCTTCAGGCCGTTCGCCTCGATGGCGCGGTTCATCGCCTCGAACATCTGCGTGCTGCCGACATAGAGGCCCTGGACCTTGAGGTTGCGGCGCAGGATGGGCATGGGATCGAGCGTCGCCATGCCAGACAGCAGTCCGATCACCGCGATCGAGCCGCCCAGCCGGGTCGCCAGGAAGGAGCGCGGCAGCGTGCCGGCGCCGCCAACCTCGACCGTGATGTCGGCACCGCGGCCGCCGGTCAGCTTCAGCGTTTCCTGGTCCCAGTCCGGCACCGTCTTGTAGTCGATCACCGCCTCGGCCCCCATCTGCTTCAGCCGTTCGGCCTTGGCGGCGGAGCTTGAGGTGCCGATGACGCGGGCGCCGAACATGCGGGCGAACTGCAGCGCGAAGATCGAGACGCCGCCGGTGCCCTGGATCTGCACCACGTCGCCCGCCTTGATATGGCCGATCTCGACCAGCGCGTTCCACGCCGTGACGGCGGCGCAGGGAAGGGTGGCGCCTTCCTCGTAGCTGAGATGCGCCGGCAGCTTCACGACGCCTTCTTCTTCCAGCACCGCGAGTTCGGTCAGCATGCCATCGATCGCGCCGCCCATGGCGGAGGGCATGGCGCTCTCGCTGATGGCGCCGCCGAACCAGCGCTGCATGAAGCAGCCCGCGACCCGGTCGCCGACCTTGACCCGGCTGACGCCCGGCCCCACCGCGACGACCTCGCCCGCGCCGTCCGACAGCGGGATCAGGTCGGGCTTGGGCGCCGAGCGCGCATACTGCGCCTCGATGGTCAGCAGATCGCGGTAGTTGAGCGAGGTCGCCATGACCCGCACCAGCACCTGCCGCGGCCCCGGCGTCGGATCCGGCCGCTCGGCCAGGGTGAGCGAGTCGATGCCCTTGGGGGCGGGGATGACGTAGCACTTCATGGGGTGGCTCCTGTAAGCGCAGGCGCTTGAATGGCGCACAGTATGACGTCCCGCACGATGGTGGCGGTGCAGGCGGGGTGCGCCGTCGTCACTTGGCGTCGCCCTTCAGTTCGATGATGGTCTTGGCCATGACCGCCTCCTGGTCCCAGGGGAACAGGATCCAGGTGTCCTGGCTGACTTCGGTCACGTAGCTGTCGACGATAGGCCGGCCGGCGGGCTTTGCATAGACCGTGGCGAAATGCGCCTCGGGCAGCATGGCGCGCACGGCGCGGGCGGTGACGCCGGTGTCAACCAGGTCGTCGACGATCAGCCAGCCGGCCCCCTTTTCCTGCTCGGCGGACGTGCCTTTCAACAGCTCGACCTTGGCGCCGCGCTCCATCCGGTCGTAGGTCGAGCAGCAGACCGTGTCGATCAGCCGGAGGTTCAGTTCACGTGCGACGATTGCCGCCGGCACGAGGCCGCCGCGGGTGATCGCGACCAGGCCCTTGAACGGTCCGAGGTCGGCCAGCCGCCAGGCGAGCGCCCGGGCGTCGCGATGCAGTTCCGTCCACGAGACGGGGAACATCCTGTTGTAGCCCGCGCTTCCCGCCATGCGATTTCGTCCCTGGACCCTGTCCGGTTTGGCTTGCCCCTTCGTGAGGGCTGCACTAACACCTTCGGCCGAAGCATAGAAGCATATGCCACAGGGAAATTCGGCAGGGGACCGCTGCATATGGGATTTGAGCTGACGCCCGCTTTCTGGAGCGGCCTGACCCAGATCATTCTGGTGAACATCATCCTGTCGGGCGACAACGCGCTCGTCATCGCGCTGGCCTGCCGGAACCTGCAGAAGAAGCACCAGCGGCCGGCCATCATCATCGGCAGCGGCGGCGCCATCCTGCTGCGAATCCTGTTCGTCCTGATCGTCGACTATCTCTTGTCGATCCCGTTCCTGAAGCTCTGCGGCGGCCTCCTGCTGCTGTGGATCGGCGTCAAGCTGGTGCAGGGCGAGGAAGAGAACGAGGACGGGGTGAAGGCCGCCAGCTCGCTAGGCTCGGCGATCCGCACCATCATCATCGCCGACGCGGTGATGAGCCTCGACAACGCCATCGCGATCGCCGCCGCCGCCAAGGGCGACACCACGCTGATGGTGCTGGGTCTCATCATTTCCATTCCGCTGATCGTGTTCGGCGCTACGCTGATCATGGCGCTGCTCAACCGCTTCCCGGTCATCGTCATCGCCGGCGGCGCGCTGCTGGGCTGGATCGCGGGCGAAGTGCTGGCCACCGACCCGGGCTATGCCGCCAAGCTCACCGCCATCACGCCGCATGCCAAGACGATCCTGGAAATCGGCTGTGCGGTGCTGGTCGTGGCCGTGGGCTACTTCCTCCAGCACCGGGCGAAGCAGAAGCACAAGGAGCACGATCCGGTGGATCTGGCGACCGACAAGGGCAAGGAGTAGCGACCATGCACAAGATCAATGCCATCCTCGTCGCGGTCGACGGTTCGGAGACCTCCGATCGTGCCGTCCAGCATGCACTCGACATGGTCGCCACCGGCTGCGCGGCCGAGCTGCATCTGCTGAACGTGCAGCCGAGCGTCGGCGGCGCCGTCTCGAGTTTCGTGTCGCGCGAGCAGATCGATTCCTATCACCGCGAAGAGGGCGAAAAGGCCCTCGCCTCGGCAGTGGCGATGGCCCAGAAGGCCTCGGTGACGGCCAAGACGCATGTCGGCGTCGGTCGCCAGGGCGAGATCGTCGCCGACTTCGTGCGGAAGCTCGGCGCGGGCCTGGTCGTGATGGGCACGCGCGGCCATACCGGCCTCACCGGCGTGCTGCTGGGCTCGGTGGCCCAGGACGTGATCGCCCACTCGAAGGTGCCGGTCACCCTCGTCAAGTAGCCATTTCGGCCGCGACGGCGTAGAACGCGGGCCCTGCAGGAGGACCGCGTTTGGCCGAGGAGATGTGGCGACACGAGGCACTGGCGCCCTATGCGACGCTGCCGTGGCAGAGCAAGGGGCGGTATCATCGCGAGGCCGAGTCGCCGAGCCGGAGCCCGTTCCAGCGCGACCGCGACCGCATCATCCATTCGACGGCGTTCCGGCGGCTGAAGCACAAGACCCAGGTCTTCGTGTTCCACGAGGGCGACCACTACCGCACCCGTCTCACGCATTCTCTGGAGGTCGCGCAGATCACGCGCACGATCTGCCGCGTGCTGCGCCTCGACGAGGATCTCGGGGAGGCGGTGGCGCTGGCCCACGATCTCGGCCACACGCCGTTCGGCCATGCCGGCGAGGAGGCGCTGCACGGCGTCATGAGCCCCTATGCCGGCTTCGACCACAATGCCCAGACGCTGCGCATCCTCACCAAGCTCGAGGACCGCTACGCCGAGTTCAACGGGCTGAACCTGACCTGGGAGACGCTCGAGGGCGCGGTCAAGCACAACGGCCCGCTGCTGACGCCCGGCCGGGCGCTGGGCGAATTGCCGGCCGCCATCGTCGACTATTGCAAGGACCACGACCTCGAACTGGACGGCCATGCCGGACCGGAGGCGCAGGTGGCGGCGCTGAGCGACGACATCGCCTACAACAACCACGACATCGACGACGGGCTGCGCGCCGGCCTGTTCGAGGTCGCGGACCTGCTCGACCTGCCGCTGGTCGGCGAGATGTTCTCGCTGGTGAGCAGCAAGTATCCCGGCATCGACCAGACCCGCCTGATCCACGAGGCGGTGCGCCGCGTGATCAACGCCATGGTCGAGGATGTGGTGGCCGAGACGCGCCGCCGGCTGGCCGAAGCCGCGCCGAAGTCGGTGGCCGAAATTCGTGCGCTCGGCCGGCCCGTCGTGGCTTTTTCCGAGGCGATGGCGGCGACCGAGAAGACCGTGAAGCGCTTCCTCTACACGCGCATGTACGAGCACTGGAAGCTCAACCGCTCGCATTCCAAAGCCCGCCGCGTCGTGGTCGACCTGTTCAACCTGCTTTTCGCCGAGCCCAACTGCCTGCCCTCGCCGTGGCGCGAGAAGGCCGAGCAGGCGGGGACCCACGCCCGCGCCCGCGTCGTCGCCGACTACATCGCCGGCATGACCGACCGCTTCGCCCTCGACGAGCACCGGCGCCTGTTCGACCTGTATTCCTGACCCTCAATGGAGCGCGCCACTCCGGTGGCGCTCGTGCTCATGAGGCGCCACCGGAGTGGCGCGCTCCAAGGGGCCAGGCCTACGTCCGGATGACAAAAGGCGCGGATTCGGCAATACCCGGCGCATGAATCCCTACCGTCATTTCATCGGCGAGATCGTCGCGGCCCTCCAGTCCATGCAGGCCGCGGGGGAATTGCCCGAAAAGCTCGATTTTTCCGCCATCACCGCCGAGCCGCCGCGCGATCCGGCGCATGGCGACATCGCGACCAACGCCGCGATGGTCCTGTCGAAGGCGGCGGGCAAGAAGCCTCGCGACATCGCCGAGCCGCTGCTGGCGCGCCTCAAGGCCAATCCCGACGTGGTCGACGGCGCGGTGGCGGGGCCTGGCTTCCTCAACCTCAAGATCGCCGACGGGTTCTGGCGCGCGCGTCTCGGCGACTGCCTGAAGGCCGGCATCGCCTATGGCGATTCGACGATGGGCAAGGGCGCCAGGGTGAACGTCGAGTATGTCTCGGCCAATCCGACCGGCCCGCTGCACGTCGCGCATGCGCGCGGCGCCATCGTGGGCGACGCGCTGTCCAACCTGCTGCACAAGGCGGGCTTCGACGTCACCAAGGAATACTACATCAACGACGCGGGCGCCCAGGTCGACAAACTCGGCCAGTCGACCTATCTGCGCTACCGCGAGTCGCTCGGCGAGAAGATCGAGTCGATTCCCGAGGGCCTCTATCCCGGCGAGTATCTGAAGGACGTGGGCGCCGCGATCGCAAAGCGCGATGGCGCGCGCTGGATCGGCAAGCCCGAGGCCGACTGGCTGCCCGAGATGCGCGCCTTCGCCATCGCCACGCTGATGGCCGAGATCAAGGCCGACCTCGAGACGCTGGGCGTCCATATCGACGTCTTTTCGTCGGAGCGCGCCCTGGTCGAGAGCGGCGCGGTCGATCGCGCCTTCGAGGAGCTGACGAAGCAGGGGCTGATCTACCAGGGGCGGCTGGAGCCGCCGAAGGGTCAGCTTCCCGACGACTGGGAAGACCGCGAGCAGACCTTGTTCCGCGCCACCCAGTTCGGCGACGAAGTCGACCGGCCGCTCAAGAAGTCGGACGGAAGCTGGACCTACTTCGCCAACGACATCGCCTATCACCACGACAAGTACCGCCGCGGCTACGCCGACATGATCGACGTGTGGGGCGCCGACCATGGCGGCTACGTCAAGCGCATGAAGGCGGCGGTCAGCGCCATCACCGGCAAGCAGGGCGAGCTCGACGTGAAGCTCTGCCAGCTGGTGCGGGTGATGCGCAACGGCGAGCTGGTGCGCATGTCCAAGCGCGCCGGCACCTTCGTGACCCTGCGCGACCTGCTGGACGAGGTCGGCCCCGACGTCGTGCGCTTCACCATGCTGACGCGCAAGAACGACGCGCCGTTCGACTTCGATCTGGTGAAGGCCACCGAACAGTCACGCGACAACCCGGTCTGGTATGTCCAGTATGGCCATGCGCGGACCCGCTCCGTGATGCGCCAGGCGATGGCCGCGGGCATCGCGATCGACGGTCTCGACAGTGCGCCGCTCGACCGGCTGTCCGATGCCGGCGAGCTCGCGCTGATCCGCATGATCGCCCAGTGGCCGCGCCAGGTCGAAGCGGCGGCGGTGGCCCACGAGCCGCACCGCGTCGCCTTCTATCTCTATGACCTGGCGGCCGCCTTCCACTCCCACTGGAACCGGGGACGGGAGGAGCCGGGCCTGCGCTTCGTGATCGAAGGCGACTCCGATCTCACGCGGGCGCGTCTGGCATTGGTACAGGGAATCGGATTTGTGATAGGATCAGGTTTAAAGGTCTTCGGCGTCACACCCGTCGATGAAATGAGATAACGAATGCATGTTCGCCGGTCCCCCTCCGGCGACGGACCAACGATCTACCGGCCCAACGAGTCGGTAGCTGTGCGGCTCGATCCTCCGCCTCGGCCCGTCGCGCATGAACCCGATTCCATTCCCCCGCCTCCCCGGGACTCGCTGCTCATGCGGGTCAACCGTCGACGCGGCCAGATCCTCACGGTGATGGTGTCCATCGCCGCGGTCGCGAGCTTCGGATCGGTGGTCTGGTGGGCGCACAACCAGGACGTCAAGGCGGGCGGTCGCGGGCTGGAACCGCTGGTCGTGCAGGCGCCGACGACGCCATCCCGCGTCAAGCCGGAGAATGCCGGCGGCCTCGTGCCGCCCAACCAGGACAAGGAAGTCTTCAACCGCATCTCGCCCGGCGCCGTGCCGACGCAACCCGAGAAGCTGTTGCCGGTCGCGGTGACGCCCAAGCTCCCGCCCACCGGCCTGCCCCTGCCGGCGGCGCCGAAGGAAGTCGAGGCGGCCAAGACGCCGACCCCGCTGCAAACGGCCTCGACCGCCGCAGCGCCGGCCGTCCCCGAACCGAAGGTGCCTGCCAATCCGCCGAACATGCAGCCGGCGACCAATACGCCGACCACCACCGAGAGCGGTCCCAGCATCGCCAGCCTGATCGAGAACATGTCCGGCCCGACCGGCGGCTGGCGAATCCAGGTCGCTTCGGTGAAGAACGAGGACGTCGCCAAGTCGACCTGGGCGCGCCTGCAGAGCGCCCACGGCGAGCAGCTGGCGAGCCTGCGCATGCAGGCGGTCCGCGTCGATCTCGGCGAGCGCGGCGTCTGGTACCGTGTGCAGGCCGGCCCGCTCGACGAGAAGCAGGCCCATTCCGTCTGCGCCTCGCTGAAGGCCCGCAAGACCGACTGCGTCTCGGTCCCGCCCGCGCGGTGAGGTCTCTTCGATGAGCCGGCCGCGCGCGCTGATCCTGGGCTGCGCCGGGACCGAGCTGTCGGCGGAGGAGCGCGCCTTCTTCCGCGACGCCGATCCGCTGGGCTTCATCCTGTTCGCCCGCAACATCGACACCGTGGAGAGCACCCGTCGCCTGGTCGACGACCTGCGCTCCTGCGTGGCGCGCGGCGAGGCGCCGGTGCTGATCGACCAGGAGGGCGGCCGGGTCGCCCGGCTGCGTCCGCCTCAGTGGCGCAAGGCGCCGCCCGCCCGGCTGCTGGGCGACCTCTACGCCCGCGATCCCGATGCCGGGCTCGAGGCGACCAGGCTCAATTCCCGGCTGCTGGCAGCGGACGTGGCCTCGGTCGGCTGCGACGTCGATTGCCTGCCCGTGCTCGACATCGCCTATCCCGAGACCCATGCCGTGATCGGCGACCGCGCCTATGGCGACCGGCCCGAGCCGGTCGCGGCGCTGGGCCGGGCCGCCGCCGAGGGGCTGATGGCCGAGGGCGTGATGCCGGTCATCAAGCACATTCCGGGACATGGCCGGGCCACGGTCGACAGCCACGAGGCGCTGCCGACGGTGACGGCCTCGCGCGCCGAGCTGGAGCGTACCGACTTCGTGCCCTTCAAGCTGCTGTCCGACCTGCCCTGGGCCATGACCGGGCATCTCCTGTTCGAGGCGATCGACCCGAAGGACTGCATCACGGTTTCGGCAGGCGCCGTGCAGGACGTGATCCGGACCCACATCGGCTTCGACGGGCTGCTTCTCTCCGACGACCTCTCGATGCAGGCGCTGGGCGGGTCGCTGGGCGACCGCGCGGCGCGGGCGCTGGCCGCCGGCTGCGATATCGCCCTCCATTGCAACGGTCGGATGGCCGAAATGGTCGAAATCGCGGGCCGTGCCGGCCCGATGACGGGGCTCGCCCATCGACGCTTCCAGGACGGGCGCAATTTCCTTGCCCGTCATCGCGACCCCGCCGGTGCCCGCGGGCTCGCCGAGGCGGCCTGCCGAGTCGCCGAACTCCTGCCGGAATGGGGATAAGGCAGGGCCAAATCATGTGGCGGTAGGCGCTTCCGCTGACTAAACCGGGACAGCATGACCGAACCCGCCAGCCCGCCCCCCGAGGAGGCGCCCGTCGCCGATGGCGCCGCTGCGCCGGCTGACGCGACTCCGGCCCCGGGCGCCGCGGCCGACGCCTTCGCCGCGACCGGACCCGACGTCATCGCGCCGGGCGAGGGCGAGCTGATCGTCAATCTCGAAGGCTTCGAAGGTCCGCTCGACCTGCTGCTGAGCCTGGCCCGCGACCAGAAGGTCGACCTGCGCAAGATCTCGATGGTGGCGCTGGTCGATCAGTACCTGGTCCATATCCACCAGGCGCGCCGCATGCGACTGGAGCTGGCGGCCGACTATCTCGTGATGGCGGCGTGGCTGGCCTACCTGAAGTCGCGCCTGTTGTTGCCGGAGCCGCCTGCCGGCGAGGAGCCGTCGGGCCAGGAAATGGCCGACGCGCTGCAGTGGCAGCTGCGCCGCCTCGAGGCGATGCAGGAGGCCGGCGCGCGCCTGATGGCACGCCCCCAGCTCGGCCGGGACATTTTCTCGCGCGGCCAGCCCGAGGGCATCGTCGTCGTGCGCCGCGCGGTGTGGGACGTGAAGCTCTACGACCTGTTGAGCGCCTACGGCTCGCAGGTCAGGCCGAAGGACGCCGACACCTACCAAATCAAGCCGATGGAGTTCTTCTCGGTCGAGGAGGCGGCGGAGCGTCTCGGCCGCATGCTGGGCATCGCCATCGACTGGCAGTCGCTCGAAGCCTTCCTGCCGGCCGGCCTGACCGATCCCGCGCGCCGCCGCTCGGCGATCGCCGCGACCTTCGTTGCCGGCCTCCAGCTTGCCAAGGACGGCCAGATCGAGCTGCGCCAGACCGAGCGCTTCGGCCCCATCCATTTGCGTAAACGCACCGACCAGCAGTGACGGTCCCCGACATGTCAGACATCGAAAACGTCCCCCCCGAGATCGAGGACCCCGACACGCCCGCGCTCGTGCCCGAACAGGCCGCCGCCAAGGACGAGGCTGGCAAGGACGACGACAAGAAAGAGGAAGAGGCCGTCGAGGACGATGCGCCGGACCAGTCCGATGACGATGATGATTCGGACGAAGACGACGAGGATGAGTCCGGCGACGACGAGTCGGACGATTCTGGTGACGATTCGGATGATGACGATGGGTCCGATGACGACGACGATTCGGATGACGACGACGATGATGACGAGTCCGATGACGACGAATCGGACGACGAGGACGAGGACGACGACGAGGAAGAAGACGGCGACGAGGACGGGGCGGGGGACGACGAAGAGGACTCCGACGGGCAAGAGAGCGGCGAGGATGGCGGCGATGCCGGGAAGCCGGCAGATGCCGCTTCGCTAGAGGAAACTGCGGCGTCCGACGCGCCGGTCGAGGGTGTGCCGGTCGAGACCGTGGCGGTTGAGGCGGTCGAGGCCGTTGCGGTCGCCGCCCTGTCCGCGGCGGCTGAAGATGCCCCGGCCGGCGAAGTGACCGATGTCGTGTCGCCCGATCATGCCCAGCATCTGCGGCTGCTCGAGGCCCTGATCTTCGCCGGCACCCAGGCGCTGGGCGAGAAGGAGCTGGTGGACCGGCTGCCCAACGATGCGGACGTGAAGCGCCTGCTGGCCGATCTCGCCGAACTGTATGCCGGTCGCGGCGTGAACCTGGTGCAGGTGGCGGGCGGGTTTGCCTTCCGCACGGCGCCCGATCTCTCCGAGAAGCTCAAGATCGAGAAGCCGGTGACGCGCAAACTGTCGCGGGCCTCGGTCGAGACGCTGGCCATCATCGCCTACCACCAGCCGGTGACGCGCGCCGAGATCGAGCAGGTCCGCGGCGTCGGTCTCAGCAAGGGCACGCTCGACCTGCTGTTCGAGCAGAACTGGATCAAGCCGATGGGCCGCCGTCGCGCGCCCGGCAAGCCCGTGACCTGGGGCACGACGGATTTTTTCCTCGAGCATTTCGGCCTGCCGAGCCTGGACGATCTGCCTGGCCATGAGGAATTGAAGGCCGCCGGCCTCTTGGATGCCCGCTCGCAGCCCCCCATATTCAGACCGGATGAACCCGATCTGCCGCTCGAACCGACGGAAGATGAGGCCGACGAGCCCCTCGCCGTCGAGGAAGGCCCCGCGGAGACCGGGCGCTGACGCCCCGGAACCACCTTATTCGATAGGTTGCCGGGGCTTCGGAACGGGTGCCATAATCGGCGCACGTAATTCGACACGCCGATTGCAATCGATCTTGGGAGCATTGTGAAATGGGAAGCTTCAGCATCTGGCACTGGCTGATCGTGCTGGCCGTCGTGCTGCTGCTGTTCGGCGGTCGCGGCAAGGTCTCGCAGCTCATGGGCGACTTCGGCAAGGGCCTCTCGGCCTTCAAGAAGGGCGTCGGGGGCTCGCAGGAAGAGACACCGCCGCAGGCTCAGCCGGGTACGCAGCCGGGCGACAGCGCCAAGCCGATCTCGGCTCAGGCGACGACCACGCCGCCGAACGGAACGGTCCACCACCAGGATAGCGCCGCCAAGGTCTAAAAGCGGCGTCGTGAGGGCCTGAACGGCCATGTTCGGTATCGATAGTCCCGAGTTACTGGTCATTGCGGTCGTGGCGCTCGTCGTCATCGGCCCCAAGGAACTGCCCGGCCTGCTGCGCAGCTGGGGCAAGTGGATGGCCCAGATGCGCGGCATGGCCTCGGAATTCCGGGGACATGTCGACGAGATGGTGCGCCAGGCCGACCTCGACGACGTGAAGCGACAGCTCACGGCCACCCCCGGCCTCGACCTGCAGGCGCTCGACCCGACGCGCGAGATCAAGAGCGCGTTGCAGGAAGGCATGGCCGAGGGCGAGAAGGCGATGGCCGAGGCCAAGGCGCAGTTCGACAATAACTTGGTCGACAATCCTCTGGCCGAGCCCGAGTCGGCACCGCAGGTCGCGGCCGAGTCCCAGCCGGCGCTCGAGAGCCCCTCGGCGACGCCCCTCGCGGCCTCCGACGCGACACCGGCGATCGAGCCGGCTGCCGCCGAGACGGCCATATCCGAAGCCCCGGCGCCGGTCGTTTCGACCGAGGACAAGCCGGCCAAGGCCGTCGCGGCCGGCTGAGCGCCAACTTGCGCTTTGAATTGCGCGCCAAAGGGCGGCATAACGCGGCTCCCAAACCGCGACGTACATTGTGACCCAGGCGCACGACGGACCCGAAGACGACAAGCCGATGCCGCTGCTCGATCACCTGATCGAGCTGCGCAAGCGGCTGATCTATGCGCTGATCTGCTTCTTCGCCGTCTTCTTCGTCACGTTCTATTTCGCCAAGCCGATCTTCTCGTTCCTGATCCAGCCGGCGCTGGCCGACGGCTACAAGGTCATCGTCCTCGACATCTTCGAGTTCTTCTTCGTCACGGTGAAGCTGTCGGCCTTCGTGGCGCTGATCGTGGGCTTCCCGCTGATCGCGGTGCAGATCTGGCTGTTCGTCGCGCCCGGACTCTATCGTCACGAGAAGCGGGCGTTCATCCCGTTCCTCGTCGCCACGCCGTTCATGTTCTATGCCGGCTGCGCGCTGATGTACTATGTCGTGCTGCCGTACGTGATCAACTTCATGCTGACGCAGTACGCGCCGCCCGACATCGAGAAGACGCTCCGGTCGTCGGACTATCTCGAACGCATCCTGCAGCTCGTCTTCGCCTTCGGCTTCGCCTTCGAGGTCCCGGTCCTGCTGACCCTGCTGATCCAGGTCGGCATCGCCACCACCGAGGGGCTGAAGTCCAAGCGCCGCTATGCCGTCGTCGTGGCCTTCGTGATCGCCGCCGTGCTGGCGCCGCCCGACGTGGTGAGCCAGATCGCGCTCGCGGTGCCGCTGATGGCCTTCTACGAGATCAGCATCCTGATCGGCGGCGTGATCGAGCGGAAGCGTGCGGCCGAAGAGAAGGCCACCGAAGAGGCCGAGAAGAAGGCCGAGGAAGCCGCAAAGGCCGACCAGGCGACCGGTAGCTAGCCATGCACGACATACGATTCATCCGGGAGACCCCCGAGGCGTTCGACGCCGGCCTGAAGAAGCGCGGCCTGGCGCCGCTGTCGGCCGAGATCCTGGAGATCGACCGGCGCCGCCGCGCGGCGATCTCCGACAGCGAAGCCATCCAGGCCAAGCGCAAGGCGCTCAGCCAGCAGATCGGCATGGCCAAGCGCAAGGGCGAGAACGCCGACGCGCTGATGGCCGAGGTCGCCGCCCTCGAGGAGAGCCTGAGGGCCGGCGAGCGCGAGGCGAGCCGCCTCGACGAGGAACTGCGCCTGCGCCTCGAGGTGGTGCCGAACCTGCCGTTCGACGACGTGCCCGAGGGGGCCGACGAGACCGGCAACGTCGAGATCCGCCGTGTCGGCAACCAGCGCAACTTCAGCTTCGCGCCGAAGGATCACGTGGCGCTGGGCGAGGCGACCGGCGAAATGGATTTCGCCGCCGCCGTGAAGATCTCCGGCTCGCGCTTCGTGTTCCTGAAGGCGCATCTGGCGCGGCTGGAACGGGCGCTCGCGCAGTTCATGCTCGACCTGCACACGGTCGAGGGCGGCTACACCGAGGTCAATCCGCCGCTGCTCGTGAAGGACACCGCCGTCTACGGCGTCGGCCAGCTGCCGAAGTTCGCCGAGGACATGTTCCATACCGACAACGGGTTCTGGCTGATCCCCACCGCCGAGGTCTCGCTCACCAACCTGGTGAACGACATGGTGCTGGACGAGAAGGAGCTGCCGCTGCGCTTCACGGCGTTCACGCCGTGCTTCCGTTCCGAGGCCGGGTCGGCCGGCAAGGACACGCGCGGCATCATCCGCCAGCACCAGTTCCCCAAGGTCGAGCTGGTCAGCATCACCACGCCCGAGCAGGCGGCCGCCGAGCACGAGCGCATGACGGGCTGCGCCGAGGAGGTGCTGAAGCGCCTCGGCCTCGCCTATCGCACCGTGGTGCTGTGCGGCGGCGACATGGGCTTCGGCTCGCGCAAGACCTATGATATCGAGGTCTGGCTGCCCGGCCAGAACGCCTATCGCGAGATTTCGAGCTGCTCGAACATGGGCGACTTCCAGGCCCGCCGCATGAATGCGCGTTACCGTCCGAAGGAAGGCAAGGGCACGCGCTTCCTGTGCACGCTGAACGGCTCGGCGCTGGCGGTCGGCCGCACCCTGGTCGCCGTGCTGGAGAACTACCAGAACGAGGACGGTTCGGTGACGGTGCCCGAGGCGCTGCGCTCCTACATGGGCGGGCTCGAACTCATTCCCGCGCCCCCTGCGGCGTCTGCGCCGGCCCGGAAATGAAGGTTCCCAACCTCGCCAAGGCACGCATTCTCGTCACCAACGACGACGGCATCCATGCGCCGGGTCTCGAGGCGCTGGTCGAGATCGCCACCCAGCTGTCGAGCGACGTCTGGATCGTGGCGCCCGAGGTCAACCAGAGCGGCGCCGGCCATTCGCTGTCGCTGTCGCGGCCGATCCGCGCGCGCGAGGTCAGCGATGGCAAGGTCGCGGTCGACGGCACGCCGACCGACTGCGTGCTGTTCGCCGTCAAGCACCTGATGAAGGACCGCAAGCCCGACCTCGTCCTGTCGGGCGTCAACCGCGGCACCAACATCGCCGACGACGTGACCTATTCCGGCACCATCGCGGGCGCCATGGAAGGCTGCCTGCTGGGCATTCCGTCGATCGCCTTCAGCCAGGCCTACACCCACGACCATCCGGTGAAGTGGGGCACCGCGACGGCCCACGGTGCCGCCGTGGCGCGCCGCGTGCTGGCGCTCGACTGGCCGCGCAACGTGCTGGTCAACGTCAATTTCCCCGATGTCGTGGCGGGTTCGGTGAAGGGCGTGCGGGTCACGCACACCGGCACGCGCGGCTTCGGTGGCCACATCGTCGAGCGCAAGGATCCGCGCGGCGGCACCTACTACTGGATCGGCTACGCCCCGCAGGAGAGCGAGATCGACGAGGCGAGCGACATCGCCGCCGTCCGCTCGGGCCACATCTCGGTGACCCCGCTGCACCTCGACCTGACGCACGAGAGCATGCGCCGGAAGCTCGTGGCGGAGTTCGAGGCGGCGCCCGTCGAACTCGACTGAGGGGGCTGCGTGAACGTCCCCGCCATGCAGCGCCTGATCGCCGAGCTGCGCAACTCGGGCATCACCGACGAGAACGTGCTGGCCGCGATCGCCTCGGTCGACCGCGAGCGCTTCGTGACCCAGACCTTCGCCGAACGCGCCTGGGAGAACACGGCACTGCCCATCGCCTTCGGCCAGACAATCAGCCAGCCGCTGGTGGTCGCCGCCATGACCGAGGCGCTGCGGGTCGGGCCGCGCATGAAGGTGCTGGAGATCGGTACCGGCTCCGGTTACCAGGCCGCCGTGCTGGCGCGGCTGGCGCGCCGCGTCTACTCGGTGGAACGCTTCAAGCCGCTCTCCAAGGCCGCCGAGCGCCTGCTGCTCGACCTCGGCATCTACAACGTCGTGGTCGACATCAACGACGGCAGCAAGGGCTGGCCCGGCCAGGCGCCGTTCGACCGCATCATCGTCACCGCCGCCGCCGAGGAGCGCCCGCAGGCGCTGATCGACCAGCTCGCCGTCGGCGGCATCCTGATCGTGCCGGTGGGCCGCGATCCCACCTCCCAGGTCGTCGAGCGCATCGTGAAGAACGAGAGCGGCCTGCAACGCGACACGCTGATGCCAGTGCGGTTCGTGCCTCTGGTTGCAGGCCCGCTGCCGGTCCTCGGTCAGGGCTGAGCGCGCGCGGACGCTCCGCTTTGGCGGAGCCCGCTGATGCGCTACACTTTGGGCATGAAGAACGCCCCTCGCTTCCCCTCGCGATGGGCCGGCCACGTGCATACGCTCGGTACAATGGCGGTGCTGTCGGTCGCGCTCGGCGCTTGCAATACCGTCATGGGTGCCCGTGAAGGCACCATGGAATATCCCGGGTCCGCCGCCGGCCCCAATGCCGTTCCCGTCTATGTCGTGAAGGACAAGGACACGGTCGACGGCCTGTCGCGCCGCTATGGCGTGCCGTCGCAGACCATCATCGACCGCAACAATCTCAAGCCGCCGTACACGATCAAGCCCGGCCAGTCGCTCGCCATGCCCGGCGCCCGTTTCGTGCAGGACAGCTACGGCGAGCCCGCCAGCCAGCAGACCGCCGCCGCCAATCCCAACGCGCCGTCCTCGGTGAAGCGCGAAGGGCTGGCGCCGCCGCCGGGCGCGCAGGGCCAGGGCGAGGCGCCGCGCTCCGCCGCGCCCGCGGGCGAGCCCACGCCGCTCAGCAAGGCCTCGCAGTCCGTCACCGTGCCGGCCACGCCGCCGGCGCGGATGATCTGGCCGGTCAACGGCAAGGTCGTCTCGAGCTACGGCACGTCGGGCGGCCAGAAGAACGACGGCATCGACATCGCCGCCGCCAAGGGCACGCCCGTGAAGGCCGCCGAGGGCGGCAAGGTCGTCTATGCCGGCGGCGAAGTTGCCCGCATGGGCAACCTGCTGCTGATCGAGCATTCCGGCGGCTACATCACCGCCTACGGCAACAACGAAGAGCTGCTGGTGAAGAAGGGCGACACGGTCAAGAAGGGCCAGACCATCGCCAAGGTCGGCAATTCCGGCGGCACCGCCAATCCGCAGCTCCACTTCGAGGTCCGCCGCTCGGGCAAGACCATCGACCCGACGACGGTGCTCGGCGCGCAGTGACGGGCGTCGTTCGCCGTCCCGTGCGCAACCCCCTCACCTAACCTCTCCCCCCTAACGGGGGCGAGGAACATGACTTTGAAACTCCTCTCCCCCGATAGGGGGAGAGGCTGGGTGAGGGGGTTACTCGAAGACCTCGGCCTAAACGATCTTCCCGATCATCTTGTACTCGCCCTTGCGGTCCTCGATTTCGAGGACCCAGAGGTCGGGATCGCGGGCGACCTGGCGGGCGATGTAGGCGTCGGCTTCGGGCTCTGTGACGGGCGAGGGGCCGGTACCGCGGCTCCAGGCCGGCTCGTCGCCCAGCGTGCTGGTCTGCGTGAACACGGTCACGCCCGCCTCGAAGCGGTTGATCTTCAGCAGCACCGTTCCGACGTCGGGATCGCCGCGCCGCACGACGGCGGCCGGAATGAACGCGCGGTCGCACAGACGTATTTGCGCGCTGACCCAGAGTCCGGTGGTGAGCCCCATTACCATGCGGCCTTCATGGCGGGCGCCGACCGGCCCGTCAAACGCGGGCTTCGCCCTTGCCCCAATACGGGCTTCGCCCTTGCCCCAACCCGGGCTTCGCCCTTGCCGAGGCGGACAGGTTCGGCCAATACAGCGCGCTCCATGGCCGATCCTCCTCTCCTTGCTCTCAGCGGCATCCGCTTCCATCTCGGCGACCAGTCCATCCTGGCCGGCGTCGATCTGGGAATCGGTCCGGGCGAGCGCCTGTCGCTGGTCGGCCGCAACGGCGCGGGCAAGTCGACCCTGCTGCGCATCCTGGCGGGCGCGCCGATCGCCGATTCCGGCGAGCGCTTCGCCCAGCCCGGCGCCACCGTCGCCACCCTGCCGCAGGAGCCGGACTTCACCGGCCACGCCACGGTCGGCGATTACGTCGCCTCGGCGCTCACCGATTCGCTGGGGCCGGACGATTATCGCGTCGCCGCCATCCTCGAGGACATGAAGCTCGACAGCGGGCGCGATCCCACCACCCTGTCGGGCGGCGAGGCACGGCGCGCGGCGCTGGCGCGCGTGCTGATCGGCGAGCCCGACGTCATGCTGCTCGACGAGCCGACCAACCATCTCGACCTGCCGACCATCGAGTGGCTGGAGGAGAAGCTCTCGAAGTGGCGCGGCGCCTATGTGCTGGTGAGCCACGACCGGCGCTTCCTCACCAACCTGACGCGCGCCGTGCTTTGGCTCGATCGCGGCATCGTGCGCCGCCTCGACAAGGGCTATGGCGAGTTTGAGGCCTGGTCGAACGACATCATCGAGCGCGAGGCGACCGAGCGGCACAAGCTCGACCGGCTGATCGAGCGCGAGACCGAGTGGGCCGGCAAGTCGATCCGCGCCCGCCGCACGCGCAACGAGGGCCGCCTGCGCGCGCTTGCAGCGCTCCGCCAGCAGCGCAGCCAGCAGATCGGCCCCGTCGGCCGGGCCAGCATCGAGGCCGGCAGCGCCGAGGCCTCGGGTGCGCTGGTCGTGACCGCGCGCAACATCACCAAGCGCTGGGGCGACAAGGTCATCGTCGAGGATTTCTCGACCCGCATCTTCCGCAAGAACCGCATCGGGCTCATCGGGCCGAACGGCGCCGGCAAGACGACCCTGCTCAAGATGCTGATGGGCGAGCTCGAGCCCGATAGCGGCACGGTGAAGCTGGGCTCGAACCTGATGCCGGTGGTGATTGACCAGCGCCGCATCGGCCTCGACCCCGACAAGACGCCTTGGGAGACTCTGGCCGACCGCAACGACCATGTGCTGGTGCGCGGTCATCTCACGCATGTGATGACCTATCTGCGGGAATACCTGTTCCGCGACGAGCAGGCGCGTCAGCCGGTGCGCACCCTGTCGGGCGGCGAGCGCAACCGCCTGTTGCTGGCGAAGGCGCTGGCCGCGCCGTCGAACATGATCGTGCTCGACGAGCCGACCAACGATCTCGACGCCGACACGCTCGACCTGCTGCAGGAGGCGCTCGACGATTACGACGGCACCGTCCTGCTGGTGAGCCACGACCGCGATTTCCTCGACCGGCTCGTCACCTCGACCATCGTGCTCGAAGGCGACGGCACGGCGACCGAATATGCCGGCGGCTACAGCGACTACGTGAACCAGCGCGGGCCGCGCGTGGAGCCAACGGGCGTCACGCCGTCACGCGCGAAGGACAAGCCGGCCGCGCCAAAGGCGGCAGGGCAGGGCAAGGCCCGCCTCGGCTACAAGCGCGAACGCGCCCTGGTCGAACTGCCGAAGAAGATCGAGGCGCTGCAGGCCGAGATCGCCACGCTACAAAAGGCGCTGGCCGATCCCGACCTCTACCGCCGCGATCCCAAGTCCTTCCAGTCCAAGACCACCCGCATCGGCACCGCCCAGGCCGAGATCGAAGCCGCCGAGACGGAATGGCTGGAACTCGAGATGCTGCGCGAGGAATTGAATTCGTGAATCGTGTTCCTCTCCCCCGATAGGGGGAGAGGTTAGGTGAGGGGGTTAAACGGGGTGCGTCGCCCCCTCACCCAGCCTCTCCCCCTATCGGGGGAGAGGAGTCTGAGTTCTACTTTTTCTTCCGCTCGTAATGCGCCGCGATCATCAGCGCGGTCGCGACGGTCACCTTCTTGCCCGTGGGAATGTGCAGGAACTCATTCGGCCCATGCGCATTCGAATGCGGGCCCAGCACGCCGGTGATCACGAACTGCGTCTTGGGGAACTTGTCGCCCAGCATGCCCATGAACGGGATCGTGCCGCCTTCGCCCATGTAGGCGACCGGTTGGCCGAACGCTTCCTGCGAGGCGTCGTTCACCGCTGTCTCCAGCCACGGTGCCAGCGGCGGCGCGTGCCAGCCGCTCTGGCCACCTTCGCCGGCATCGAACTCGACGGTGGCGCCATAGGGCGGATCGGACTCCAGCGCCTTCTTCATGGCCTTCACGGCCTCTTTGGCGTCGAGCGTCGGCGGCGTGCGCACGCTGATCTTGGCCTCGGTGTAGGGCAGCAGCACGTTGCCGGCATCGACCGGCTCGGGATAGCCCGCCATGCCGACCGTCGCGAGCTGCGGCCGCCAGGTGCGGTTCAGCACCATCTGGCCGAGATCCTCGACCATCGGCCTGGTCGTGCCGGCGAAGGGGAACTTGCGATAGACCTCCTCGCCCAGCACGCGCGCGGCTTCCGAGGCCTGGGCGATGCGCTGCGGCGGGATCTGCACGAACAGCTCCGGCAGCTTCATCTCGCCGGTCGCCTCGTCCTCGAGTCGCGTCAGCAGCGCGCGCGTGATGCGGAAGGAGGAGGGCACGATCCCCGACGCGTCGCCCGAATGCACGCCCTCGTTCAGCACGGTCACCTTCAGCGTGCCGGCCGCGATGCCGCGCAGCGACGTGGTGAGCCACATCCGGTCCCAGTCGCCGCAGCCCGAATCGAGGCAGACCACCAGCGACGGATCGCCGATCCGGTCGAGCAGGTGGTCGACATAGAAGGGCAGGTCGTAACTGCCGGATTCCTCGCAACCCTCGATCATGATGACGCAGCGGGCGCGCGGGATGCCCTGCTCCTTTAGAGCCAGGAGCGCCGCGAAGCAGGCATAGATCGCGTAGCCGTCGTCGGCGCCGCCGCGGCCATAGAGCTTGTCGTCCTTGCGCACCGGGATCCACGGCCCCATGCCCTCGGCCCAGCCCTTCATCTCGGGCTGCTTGTCGAGATGGCCGTAGAGCAGGACGGTGTCGCCGTTGTCGTCCCCCGGGATCTCGATGAAGATCAGCGGCGTGCGGCCCGGCAGCCGCACCACCTCCATCGTCGCGCCCGCGAAGGCCGCCACATGCGGCCGTGCCCAGTCGGTCATCAGCGTGACCGCCTGCTCCATGTAGCCGTTCTCCTCCCACTTCGGGTCGAAGGACGGCGATTTGTTGGGGATGCGGATGTACTCGGTGAGGGACGGCAGGATCTGGTCGTCCCAGAAGCTGCCGATGAAAGTCTTGAGCTGGTCGGGGTTCATGGGCGGAGTGTAGCGCCGGAAGTCGAGCGTGTAAGCCGCGCTATCTAGCTTGAGGAATTGTCAGACACCCAACCGAGGCGGAGTTCGATCCCGGCGAAGGTCTTGCTGGTGGAGATTGCTCCGGGCCTGATCACAGTCATCCCGATCTTGGTGGTGAACGCACTGAAATCCTCGAAGCATGCGGGTTTGAGCGGGGCTTCGGGTATTGCGGCGAAGGAGTGAACGAGGACGATGGCCCGTTTGCATTCGAACCGCTTGGCCTCGTAGATCGAGGCACAGGTTCGATGGAATAGTTGATAGTAGAAACCATCCGAGTCTGCGGGATTGATTTCCAGGATGCCGCAAAGGGCGTTGAAGCGTTCTCGTCGATTGCGTGTGCTTCTTTGGCGCGCTGCCGTGGCCTCGGGAGGTTCGCCCGCTTTCTCGTCGGGCTTGCCCTTGAGCCAGTCTTCCACCAACTCGCCGAATGGTTCGTCGACCTTTCCTTCAATCCCCAAAATGGCGTTGCCTTGCTTCAGCCGCACGAGTGCCAGCAAATCCGTCTGGCTGGGTCTGCCTCGTCCCGGCAGTTCCGTCTCACGCTCAAAAAACCCTTCTAACAAGTCTGCGTCTCGCCACTCGTCAGCTTGGTCGAGCACAGCTCTTACTGAGGGGGGAAAGCCCTTGGCTTGTATCCAAGAACTGGAAAGTTCGTAGGCGCTACGACCCTTTTTCCAGTGCTCTTTCTTGCCAAGGCTCGGGATGATTTCGTCGGGTTTTTCGATGGCAATCTGAAAGTTCGGCATCGATACAATATCCTCGCCCATTCAAGCCATCTCAACTCCGGGTATTAGACCTCCGGCAGTTTTTCACGTCCAGTCTTCTCCGTGACCTTGGAGTCTGGGGCCGCGTCCGCCTTCTTCTCCGCTTCTTCCGATTTCTCCGACTCGCCCTCCTGGGGCCTTTTTGTCTGTTCCTCGACGGGCTCTACCGGTTTTAGGGCCTCGTCCGTCACGGGCTTCTCAGTGTCGTCTTTTACTGGCTCTTCGGCTTCCGTATTCGCGGACTCCTCGTCCTCGACGACGGCTCTTGCCTCTTCATTCGCGGGCGTTTCGGCTTCCGAGTTCGCAGGCTCCTCGTCCTCGACGACGGCCTTTACCTCTTCTTTCGCGGGCTCTTCGGCTTTCGTGTTCGGGGGGCTCTCGGCCTCATCTTCGGCAGGCTTCTCCGCTTCGTCCTTCGCCGGCGTCTCGGGCTCGGGCGTCGCAGGCGCCATCGGCTCGATGTTGGCGGGATCGAACCATGTCGCTGCTTTGTCGAAAGCGGCGACGAGGGCGGCGGCTTCGGTCGGATCGACCAGGGTTTCGAAGCCGTGGAGGATGTTGTTGCGGATGCGGCGCAGCGTATCGAGCTGGCGCAGACGGTCCTTGGACAGGTTGAAGCGCGGATCCTCGAACAGGCTGTCGAGCGTGGCGGCCCGGTCGTCGGCCATGTCGGCCTGGCGCTTGACCTCGCGTTCGAAGTTCACGGCGGCGTTCAGCACCGCCTGGTAGGGCATCTTGAGGTCGAGCAGCTGCTTCGGCGCCAGCGCTTCCACGGGGGTCCGCTTGGTGGGGGCGTGGGCGAGGTTGCGGAACAGCGGGCGCTGGCCGTCTTCCGGCTTTTCCGGCTCGGGTTCGGGCAGGGCGCCCTGTTCCTTCAGCTCCTCGATGCCGACCCGGATGCTGACGAAATCGTTGGCGGGCTTGGGGGCAGGCTTTGGCGCGGGCTTCGCCGCAGGCTCGAGGGCGGGTGCCGGGGCGGGGACAGGGGCCGGCTCCTCGGCCGGCTTGGCGACGGGCTCGACGATGGGCTTGAGGACGGGCTCGACCAGTGGCGCGGCGATGAGCGCGGGCGCGGGCTCCGGTTCCTTCTCCTTCTCCGGCGCTTTCTCGGGGGCGGGGAGCTTCAGCGGCTCGGGAGCGGGGGCGCTGACGGCCGCCGGCGCCGGCGGCTCCGTCCGTGCCGTGCGTGCGGCGCGCAGGACCAGGCCCTGCGCCGCCAGGATGCAGAAGAACGCCACGCCACCGGCCGTCACGCCGTCGAGCGGCATCTGCTTCGCCTGCGCGACCAGCGTGCCGTAGGCGCCGCCGCCGGCCAGCGGGAGCACCAGCTCTTTCAGCACGCGTAGCGCGATTGGCGTACTGCCAGCCTTCTTCTTGTCCATCTGCCCCAATCCATTCGGCCCCGTCCATGCGGTCTGCTCCCGCGTGGCCGGACAAAGCCCGCGCCGTACTAACAAACCTCGGCAGTGCGACCAAGCAGCGGGCAAGCGGATGGCGGGGGAGAACAGGGTCCCCGGCTGAGTTGACGCCAACGGACCGGTCCGCTACCCCCTCGCCACCCCGAAGGACCCCCAAAAAGTGCCCGATTCCGCCGCTCTTCCCGCTTCCGACGCCCGTCTGGCCGGCCATCCCGCCGGGCTCAGGCGCACGTTTGCGATCATCTCGCATCCTGACGCCGGCAAGACGACGCTGACGGAAAAGCTGCTGCTGTTCGGCGGCGCCATCCATGTCGCCGGTGCCGTGAAGGCGCGCGGCGAGGCGCGGCGGGCGCGCTCGGACTGGATGAAGATCGAGCAGCAGCGCGGCATCTCGGTCACCACCTCGGTGATGCATTTCGAGTATGGCGGCGCCGTCTTCAACCTGCTCGACACGCCGGGCCACGAGGACTTCTCCGAGGACACCTACCGCACGCTGACCGCCGTCGATTCGGCGGTGATGGTGATCGATGCCGCCAAGGGCATCGAGGCGCGCACCCGCAAGCTGTTCGAGATCTGCCGCCTGCGCGACGTGCCGATCATCACCTTCATCAACAAGATGGACCGCGAGTCCAAGGACCCGATCGAGCTTTTAGACGAGGTCGCCTCGACCCTGGCGCTCGACGTCTCGCCCATGACCTGGCCGACCGGCTCGGGCCAGAACTTCAAGGGCACCTACGATCTCAACAACAACCGCATGCTGGTGTTCGACAACACCGACAGGAGCCGCATCGGCGAGGTGATCGAGAACTATACGATCGCCGATTCCGACTTCGCCGAAGAGGTCGAGCTGGTGCGCGCGGGCTATCCCGGCTTCGATCTCGAAAGCTATCGCGCCGGCCACCTGTCGCCGGTGTTCTTCGGCTCGGCCTACAACAATTTCGGCGTGAAGGAACTGCTCGACGCGATCGCGGCCTGGGCGCCGCCGCCGCGGCCGCAGCCCGCCGAGCCGCGGCCGATCGAGCCGACCGAGCCCAAGGTCTCGGGCTTCGTGTTCAAGGTCCAGGCCAACATGGATCCCAACCACCGCGACCGCATCGCCTTCCTGCGCCTGTGCAGCGGCAAGTTCCGCCGTGGCATGAAGCTGACGCAGATGGGCACCTCGAAGGTCCTGTCGGTCAATTCGCCGATCCTGTTCTTCGCCCGCGAGCGCGAGATCGTCGACGAGGCGTGGCCCGGCGACATCATCGGCATTCCCAATCACGGCGTGCTGCGGGTCGGCGACACGCTGACCGAGGGTGAGACGCTGAAGATCGTCGGCATCCCGAACTTCGCGCCGGAAATCCTGCGCCGCGTGCGGCTGGAGGATCCGATGAAGTCCAAGCAGCTCAGGCGCGCGCTTGAGGACCTGGCGGAAGAGGGCGTGACCCAGGTGTTCCGCCGGGTCATCGGCGGCGACCATATCGTGGGCGTGGTCGGCGAACTGCAGCTCGACGTGCTCAAGACCCGCGTCGAGGCCGAGTACAACGTCCATATCGACCTGGAGCCCGCGCCGTTCGAGACCGCGCGCTGGATCTCGGCCGAGACCAAGGCCGACCTCGAGGAGTTCATGTCGGCCAACCGCGGCGGCATGTCCGAGGACCGCGACGGCTCCCCGGTGTTCCTCGCGCGCAATGCGTGGGAGCTGGGCTACATCGCCGAGAAGAGCCCCAAGGTGAAGTTCTCGGACATTCGCGAACGCGCTTAGAGTCTCTCCGAGTCGGATCGAATCACCAACACCCACCTCATGCTGAGGAGCGCGCCGACGGCGCGCGTCTCGAAGCATGGGCACGAGCACCATGTCTGTTGCCGATCCTTCGAGACGCGGCCTGCGGCCGCTCCTCAGGATGAGGTGGTGCGGGTCATCTTGGCTCTGAATAGCAGCACGCCCATAACGCATGGCTCCGGGCTTTCCGTGCCCGGCCGGGTGTGAAAGTCTTACCGTCCCCTTACACAAGCAGCGGGACGGGCCATGCACGACATCGTCATCCGGGGCGGCACCATCGTCGACGGCACGGGCGCGCCGGCGTTCCAGGGCGATGTCGCACTCTCCGGCGACAGGATCGTCCAGGTCGGCGGCAAGGCGGGGCGGGCCAAGCGCGAGGTCAAGGCCGAGGGCCGGCTGGTCACGCCGGGCTGGGTCGACGTCCACACCCACTATGACGGCCAGGCCACCTGGGACCCCGTGCTGGCGCCGTCCTCCTGGCATGGCGCCACGACCCTCGTGTTCGGCAATTGCGGCGTCGGCTTCGCGCCGGTGCGAGCTGAGCACCAGACCGCCCTGATCGAGATGATGGAAGGGGTCGAGGACATCCCCGGCATCACACTCACCGAAGGCCTGAAGTGGGACTGGGAGAGCTTCCCGGAATATCTCGACGCGCTGGAGCGCCTGCCGCGCACCATCGATATCGGCGCCCAGGTCGCCCACCATCCGCTGCGCGTCTACGCGATGGGCGAGCGCGCCATCAGGCGCGAGAGGGCGACGGCAGAGGATATCGAGCTGATGGCGCGGCTCACCGAGGAGGCGCTGAAGGCCGGCGCCGTCGGCTTCACCACCAGCCGCACCGACCAGCACAAGACTCTGGCCGGCGATCTGGTGCCCGGCCGCTACGCCGAGCATGAGGAGCTGATCGCCATCGGCAAGGCGATGGGCAGGGCCGGCGTCGGCACCTTCGGCTTCCTGTCCGACTTCGACGACGAAAAGGCGGAGTGGAACTGGGTCCGCCAGGTCGCCAAGGAGAGCGGCCGGCCGGTGTGGTTCCTGCTGACCGACCGCAGCTACGACCCGCAGCGCTACAAGCGCCTGATGGAGGGCGTACGCGCCTGCCGCGCCGACAACCTGCCGCTCTATGCCCAGGTCGCGGGACGCCCCGTGGGCCTGACGCTGGGCCTCAACACCTCGCTCAATCCGTTCGGTCTGCGCGAAGGCTATGCCGAGCTGGCGCATCTGCCGCCGGCCGAGATGCTGGCGGAGCTGCGCACGCCGGAGGTGCGCCGCCTGATCCTGTCGCAGGAGGCCTCGCCGCGCCTGCTGGAAGTGCTGCCGCCGCTGTCGCGCCAGATCGCGACGCGCTGGGACCGCATGTATCCGCTGGGCGACCGGCCGGACTACGAGCCCGCGCCGGAGCGCAGCATCGAAGCGCTGGCCAAGGGCGCCGGCGTGACGCCGCAGGAATATTGCTACGACTATCTGGTCGGGGCCGAGAACCGCATGGTCTATTTCCCCGTCACCAACTACGTGCACGGCGATCTCGAGGTCGTGCGCGAGCTGATCGAGGATCCGCACACCATCCTCGGCCTGTCCGACGGTGGCGCGCATTGCGGCGTGATCTGCGATGCCTCGCTCAACACCTCGATGCTGCAGCACTGGGTGCGTGACCGCTCGCGGGGCCCGCGCCTCGGCCTCGAGTTCGTGGTCAAGCGCATGACCAGCAGCACCGCCGACTTCTACGGCTTCACGGATCGCGGCCGCCTGCAGGTTGGCAAGAAGGCCGACGTCAACGTCATCGACTTCGACGGCCTCAACCTGCACAGCCCGAAGATGATCTTCGACCTGCCGGCCGGTGGCCGCCGCCTGGTCCAGAGCGTCGACGGCTACGACATGACCATCTGCTCCGGCACGCCGATCTTCGAGAAGGGCGTCGACACCGGCGCGCGTCCCGGCAAGCTGGTTCGTTCGACGGCGTGAACGAAAGGGGAGCGCTTGGCGCTCCCTGTTTTGTCATCCTGAGCGTCAGCGAAGGATCTATCGCTCGCCAGGGAGTGCTCCGGTCGATCGGCAAGGTCCTTCGCTGACGCTCAGGACGACAGGGCTTTCCTACTTCTTCGGCGACCAGCCGTAGGCCTTGGCGCAGGCGCCGCCCATCAGCATCGCGCGTTCGCTGTCGCTGAGGGTCTTCGTTTCCAGGAACGGCTTCACCGCCTGCTCGTAGTTCACGACGGCGAAGGCGCGCGTCCAGTCGGTGCCCCAGAGGCAGCGTTCGAAGCCCCAGGCGTCGAAGATGCGCTTCAGCGGATCCCAGATATCGGGGAACGGATAGGGCTGCCTGGAGAGCGTGCAGGCGCCGCTGATCTTGATGACTGCGTTCGGGCGTTTCGCGAGGTCGAGGATCTTCGGCAGGTCGGCCCAGGGCTCGGCGGGCGCGGGCGGGACGCGCGGCTGCAGGATGCCGAGATGGTCGACGATGAACCGCGTCTCGGGATGGCGGTCGATGATCTGCATGCCTTCGCCGACCCGGCCCCAGAACAGGAAATTGAGCGGCAGGTCGTACTGGACGGCGGCCTTGCAGATGCGGTCGAGGCCGGGATGATCGGCGCCGCGCTTTTCCTCCTCGCGCAGGAAGATGCGGATACCGACCGCGCCCGGCGTCTCCTTCCACTTGGCGATCACGTCGGCCACCTTCTCGTCGTCGGGATCCACGGGCTTCACGATGGCCATGCGGGTCGGGTGACGGCGCGCTACGTCCTCGGCGTAGCTGGCGTCATAGCGGTACATGGCGAAAGGCGAGATCATGATCGCGCCATCGACGCCGACCGCGTCCATGGCTGCCACCATCTCGTCGCCCGTCACGTGCGCGGGCCAGTTCGGCACGGTGGCCCACGGCCGCTGCAGCGTGTTGGCCTCGTAGGCATGCACCTGGGAATCGATGATCGGCATGGCGTGTCTCCTTCCTTCTCATATTCCTCTCCCCCGCGAGGGGGAGAGGTTAGGTGAGGGGGCGAGTCGAGGCGTGCGTGCGCAACCCCCTCACCCAGCCTCTCCCCCCTATCGGGGGAGAGGAGTTTGAACACTACTTCTTCTTCCGTTCCGTCACCGGCACGGTGACGTCGTCGGCACGCAGCTGCAGCAGCTCGTCCGTCTTCAATCCAAGCAACTCGCCCAGCACGGCATCGGTATGCTGCCCGAGGGTCGGTGCAGGGCGCTTGATCTCCGACTTGCCGCCGGTGTGGAGGCGGATGGGCGAGATCGGCACGCGGGTCTTGCCGCGGCGCGGATGGTCGACATCAACCCAGAAACCGCGCGCCTCGAGGTGGGGATCGTAGGCGACCTCGCGCGCGGTCTTCACGGGAGCGCAGGGGACACGCGCCTCGGTGAGAGCGGCCAGCACCTCGTCCTTGGTCTTCGGCAAGGTCCAGGCGCCGACCATGTCGTCGATCAGGTCCATGTTCCGGGCGCGGCCCGGCGTCGTCATGAACTCGGGATTGGTCAGCAGGTCCTGGCGGCCCAGCATCTCGCACATCGACGTCCAGTGCCGCTCGGCGGAGGTGAAGATCGCGACATAGCCGTCGCGGCAGCGATAGGTGTTGTAGGGCGCCATCGCGAGGGCGGGGTGCCGGTTGCCGGTGCGGTCGGGCACGTTCTTGTCGCCATCCATCACCGCGCCCAGCGCCGAGGCGATCGAGATCGCACCGGCCTCGTGCATGGCGACCTCGACCCGCTGGCCCTTGCCCGTGCGCTCGCGCTGGACGAGCGCGCCCAGGATGCCGGCGCAGAGATGGATGCCCGCGAGGAAGTCGCAGACCGCGGCGCCGGCCTTGGTCGGCGGCCCGTCGGCGTCGCCGGTCGCATTGGTGATGCCGCTCATCGCCTGGATGGTGACGTCCATGGCGGCGAGGTCGCGATAGGGGCCGTCGAGGCCGAAGCCCGAGCTGCCGCCATAGACCAGGCGCGGGTTCAGCTTGCTCAGCACCTCGTAGCCGAGGCCGAGCCGGTCCATGACGCCGGCCGCGAAATTCTCGATCAGCACGTCGGCCTTCTCGACCAGCGCCAGGAACAGCTCCTTGCCGCGCGGCTGCTTGAAGTCGAGGACGACCGACTCCTTGTTGGAGTTCAGCATGACCAGCGGATAGGGCTCGACCTCACGCTTGCGCCGGCGCACCACGTCGCCCTCGGGCGGCTCGATCTTGAGCACGCGGGCGCCCATGAAGGCGAGCTGCAGGCCGCAATAGGGGCCGTTGTAGATCTGCCCGAGATCGAGGACGAGCATCCCGTCGAGCGGCCGTCGAATCTGGGGCTGGGTGGTCATGGCGTTTTCTCCGGTCGTTCCCCGGACTGTAACGCGATCCGACGGCGCAGGTAGCGCGCCGTGCGTTTCCGATCCGTTGTGCGAGCCGACAGCGGCCTTTAAGAGGGTGCAGCATGAGCACCATCACGCGAATCGACTGCGGCCCGCGCATGAGCGAGGCCGTCATCCTGGGCAACCGCATCCATTGTTCGGGCATGATTCCCGAGGATACCAGCCTCGACATCACCGGCCAGGTCCGGCAGGCGCTGGCCGAGATCGACTCGCTGCTGGCCAAGGGCGGCAGCGACAAGTCGAAGATCCTGACGGCCACGATCTGGCTGAGCGATATCTCGGATTTTGCCGCCATGAACAGGGTTTGGGACGCCTGGGTCTCGCCCGGCCACACGCCGGCCCGCGCGACGGTCCAGGCCCGGCTGAACGACCCGGCCATGAAGGTCGAAATCATGGTCGTCGCGGCGATCTAGCCTCTGCTAAGGTCCCGCCCGCTTTTGAAGTTTCTTCGAGGAGAGAGAATATGAGCATCAAGCGCATCAACGTCGGCGCCCGCATGAGCAGCGCCGTGGTCCATGGCGACACGGTCTATCTCGCCGGCCTCACCGCCGACGATCCCAAGGCGGACGTGAAGGGCCAGACCAAGCAGATCCTCGACAAGGTCGACAAGTTCCTGGCCGAAGCCGGCACCGACAAGTCGAAGGTGCTCTCGGCCAACATCTGGCTGACCGACATCTCTACCTGGAGCCAGATGAACGAAGTGTGGGACGCCTGGGTCTCCCCCGGCAACACCCCGGCCCGCGCCACCGTCGAGGCCAAGCTCGCCGCGCCGGGTCTCAGCGTCGAGATCATGATCCAGGCCGCCAAGTAAACGCGGACCTGTTTCAGGAGAAGGGCCGGCATTCGCCGGCCCTTTTGCTTTTTGGGACGCTGCCTTGACGGAATTGTCCAGCGTCGGCTTCTATCCGCCAGAACTCTGGGGAGAGGGTAGATGGTGGTGAAGAGCGTACTCGCAGGTCTGTGCCTCGCGGGACTGTCGTCGGTCGCACTGGCACAGGACAACCCGCAGCCTTACGGCAAGGGCTTCGACAGCTGGAATTTCTCGCGCGTGAAGGAGTCGAGCGGCGTCACCAACTGCCGGGCCTTCCGCCGCGTCGGCGGCCGCGACGACATCATGGCGATGCGCACCGACGGCCACTCCTATCTCAGCGTCCGCGCCGAAGGTCGCAAGGGCAAGTTCCCCAACTCCATCGTCGTTCCCCTGCGCGAGCCGGCGAACGGCATGCAATGGGATCTGCTGGTCGAGGCCGACGGGAAGCGCATGTGGATGACCCTGCCGCCGGCGGCGATCGAGACCATTGCCGCGAAAGGCGGCTACGCCGTCCTGCTGGGCGGCAGCGAGGATCGCGACGACGTCACCCTCGGCAAGAGCGCCCCCGCCGCCTGGAAGCGCGTCAAGGAATGCATCGTCGCCTCGGGCGGGTGAGTTCTCTCATCAACGGAGAAGGCCGGCGACTGCCAGCCCTTTAGTTTTTTATCTACTGTTCACCTAAGTAGTATCCTCATCCTGAGGAGGCCGCGCAGCGGCCGTCTCGAAGGATGGGCAACGCACCCGATCTACGTTCGCCTTTTGGCGAGCGTTTGAATGGACCCGAAGTCCCCACGGATCAGCGCCTCCTTTTTGGCGCGTGACCAGCCTTTCACTTGTCGTTCGACCGCAATGGCGTCGGTAATGTTCAGGAAGTGCTCGGCCCAGACGAGATGCACTGGCAATCGTTTCGCGGTGTAGCCACCATAGGCCCCGCTATTGTGCTCGGAAACGCGGCGATCGAGGCCAAGGCGCGCGGAGCCGACATAGTAGCTGTCGTCGGAACAATTCAGCATATAGACGTAGGCACCCGGCTCTTCTGACATTTGCACGATCTGGCCTGTTGCCCATCCTTCGAGACGGCCGCTGCGCGGCCTCCTCAGGATGAGGTTGTGGGGTGCTTATTCTTCGAGCCGATGAGGTTCGAAGCAAGTAACCCCGTCAACCTTTCAGTTGATCGGCCCGATGATCTTGCCCGGGTTCATGATGTTGTCCGGGTCGATCGCCTTCTTGATCGCGCGCATCAGCGACATCGCCTCGCCGTGCTCGGCGTAGAGGTACTTGATCTTGCCGAGGCCGACGCCGTGCTCGCCGGTGCAGGTGCCGCCGAGATGCTGGGCGCGGGCGATCATGCGGTCGTTGAGGCCTTCGGCGCGCGGCAGGTAGGTCGGGTCGTTCGGGTCGACCATCATGGTGAGATGGAAGTTGCCGTCGCCGACATGACCGACGATCGGCGCGTAGAGACCGTTGGCCTGGATGTCCTTCTGCGTCTCGAGGATGCATTCGGCGAGCTTGCTGATCGGCACGCAGACGTCGGTTGCCCACATGCCCCAGCCCGGTTTGTAGGCCTTGGCGGCCCAGGCGGCGTCGTGGCGGGCCTGCCACATCCTGCTGCGCTCCTCGGCCTGGTTGGTCCAGGCGAAGTCGCCGCCGCCATGCTCGGCGGCGATGGCCTGCACCATCTCGGCCTGCTCCTTCGTGCCGGCCTCGGTGCCGTGGAATTCCAGCAGCAGCAGGTTCTTCTGCGGCAGCGTGAGCTTGGAATACTGGTTCACCGTGTCGACGGTGTAGGTGTCCATCAGCTCGATGCGCGCCACCGGGATGCCGGACTGGATGGTCTGGATCACCGTGTTGACCGCGCCCTCGAGGCTATCGAAGGCGCAGGTCGCTGCGACCATCGATTCCGGCGTGCCATAGAGGCGCAGCGTGATCTCGGTGATGACGCCCAGCGTGCCCTCGGAGCCCACGAACAGCTTCACCAGGTCGTAGCCCGCGCTCGACTTCCGCGAGCGGCGGCCGAGCTGCATGATCCGCCCGTCGGGCGTCACGACCTGCAGCGACAGCACGTTCTCGCGCATCGTGCCGTAGCGCACGGCGTTGGTCCCGGAGGCGCGGGTGCTGGTCATGCCGCCGATCGAGGCGTCGGCGCCGGGATCGATCGGAAAGAACAGCCCGGTCGCGCGCAGATATTCGTTGAGCTGCTTGCGGGTGACGCCGGGCTGCACCACCACGTCGAGATCGGCCTCGTTGACCTGCAGCACCTTGTTCATGCGGCTGACGTCGAGCGAGATGCCGCCGTTGGGGGCGCTGATATGGCCCTCCAGCGAGGTGCCGGTGCCGAACGGGATGATCGGGGTCTTGTGGCGGGCGCAGAGCTGGACGATCTGCTGCACTTCCTCGGTCGATTCGGCGAAGACCACGGCGTCGGGCAGGTGCGCTTCGTGATACGAAATGTCCTTGCCGTGCTGTTCGCGCACGGCGTGCGCGGTGCTGACCCGGTCGCCGAAAAGCGCCTTCAGCTCGGCGATCGTGGCATCGACGTTGAGGGCTTTCGCCTGGGCCGCTACAGCCATGTTCGTTCTCCTAGCGTAAGCCGTTTGGATACGCTCAAATGGGTCCAAAGCCAACCTGAGGAAACCGACCCATGCGCGACGTCTACATGATCGGCGCCTACACGACCGTCTTCAAGAAGCACCCGGGCCTGAGCTTCGGCGACCTCGCCCGGGAGGCCTATCTGGGCACCCTGGCCGATGCCGGCATGGACCGGGGCAGCGACATCGAGACGGGCTGGCTGGGCAATTGCGGCATGGGCTTCTGGGGCCAGAACTCGATCCGCGGCCAGGCGCTGTTCCAGCCGCTGGTCGAGGAGGGGCTGTTCCCCGAGCGGGTGCCGATGTTCAACGTCGAGAATGCCTGCGCCACCGCCTCGACCGCCTTCATGGGCGCCTGGAAGGACGTGCTGGCCGGCACCCACGAGCTCACCTTCTGCCTGGGCGTCGAGAAGCTGTTCAGCCCGGAGGCGCCGGAGCGGACGGCGGGTCTCTTCAACCAGGGCTACATCACCAGCCAGCACGACCGGCTGGTCGAGGAGATGAACCGGGTGGGCAAGATGGTCGGCTCCGAATTCAAGCCGGGCGATGACCGCACGATCTTCATGGATACCTATGCCATGCAGGCCAAGTGGCACATGTGGAAGTACGGCACGACCCAAGCCCAGATCGCGGCCGGTGCCGCCAAGAACCACAATTACGGCGCGCTCAACGAAAAGGCGCAGTACCGCTTCCAGATGACGCCGCAGTCGGTGATGGAGGACCGTCCCGTGTCGTTCCCGCTGACCCGTGCCATGTGCGCGCCGATCGGCGACGGCGCGGCGGCGGCGCTGCTCTGCTCGGCGGAGTATCTCGCGAAGCAGCCCAAGCAGGTCCAGGACCGCGCCGTGAAAATCGCGGGCGTCGGATTCTCGGGCGGCATGTACCGCAACCTCGACGCGCCCGGCCTGACGCGTGCGGCCGCCGACAAGGCCTACCGGATGGCCGGGCTGGGGCCGGAGGACATCGACGTCGCCGAGGTCCACGACGCCACCAGCTTCTGCGAGATCTACCAGTGCGAGATGCTGCGCTTCTGCCCCGAGGGCGAGGGCGGCAAATTCGTCGAATCGGGCGCCACCGGTCCGGGCGGCAAGCTGCCGGTCAACACGTCGGGCGGCCTGGTCTCCAAGGGGCATCCGGTGGGTGCCACCGGCCTGTCGATGCTGGCCGAGCTCGCCACGCAGTTGCGCGGCGAGGCCGGCGAGCGTCAGGTGAAAGGCGCCGAAGTCGCGCTCGCCGAGAATGGCGGCGGCGTGATCGGCATGGAAGAGGCCGTGGCCTCGGTCGTAATTCTCACGAAAGAGTAGAGGACAGACATGACAATCCGCTTCGACAATCGCGTCGCCATCGTCACCGGCGCGGGCAACGGGCTCGGCCGCGCCCACGCGCTGCTGCTGGCCAGCCGCGGCGCCAAGGTGGTCGTGAACGATCCGGGCGGCGCGGTCGACGGCAAAGGCGGCGGTCACGCCGCGGCCGACAAGGTCGTGGACGAGATCAAGACGGCCGGCGGCCAGGCCGTCGCCAACTACGATTCCGTCGCCGAGGCCGCGACCGCCGCCAACATCGTGAAGACCGCCGTCGATGCCTTCGGCACGGTCGACATCGTGGTCAACAATGCCGGCGTCCTGCGCGACAAGACCTTCCACAACATGACGACCGAGGATTTCGAGTTCGTCGTGAAGGTCCATTTCCTCGGCACCGCCTATGTGACGCACGCGGCCTGGCCGATCCTGCGCGCCAAGGCCTATGGCCGCATCGTCGTGACCTCCTCGAACTCGGGCATCTACGGCACCTTCGGCCAGTCCAACTATGGCGGCGCCAAGCTCGCGGTCGTGGGCTTCATGAACGCGCTCCGGCTCGAGGGCCAGAAGTACAACATCATGATGAACGCGCTGGCGCCGATCGCGGCCACGCGCATGACCGAGAGCCTGATGACGCCCGAGGCGCTGGCCAAGCTCAAGCCCGAGTTCGTCTCGCCCATGGTCGCCTATCTGTGCAGCGAACAGTGCCAGCGCACCGGCGACATCTGGAGCGCCGGCGCCGGCACCTTCGCGCGCATCGAGTATCGCGAGGCCGAGGGCCTGCGCATCGACGGCCGCGCGCCGACGATCGAGGACGTGGCTGACAATATCGAGAAGATCGCCGACGTCTCGGCCAGTCGCGTCTTCCGCACCTCCGGCGAGGAAGTCGCCGCCGTCGTGAGCGGCTCCTGAGCGCCGAGGCGTCTACCGCCATCGCACCGGCAGCAGATCGGCTGCTGCCGGTCGCGAAATGGCTGATGCGGGAAGGCCGGCTCATCAGGAAGCCTGACACCTTCATCGAGCAGCTGATGAACCGCGTGCTCGAAGCCGGCGTGCCGGTCTGGCGCATGTATGTCGGCCTCCAGCTCGTCCATCCGCAGCTGCAGGCGATGGGTTATCTCTGGCGGCGCGGCCAACGCGTCGAATCCGTGGCGCGCGCCTACGGCATCCAGTTCACCCCGGCCTATATCGGCAGCCCGACGCAGGAGGTGCGTGAAGGCGGCACGCCCGTGCGTTACCGGCTCGACAAGCTGACCGAGCGTCACCATCACGTGCTGCACGAAGTGAAGGAGGGTGGCGGCACGGACTACTTCTCGCTGCCGATGCACATCCGCCGCGACGGGCCGCTGCCGGTCGTGGCCTTCGCGACCGACCGCAAGGAGGGGTTCAGCGAGGCCGATATCGACGATCTCACGCGCCTCGTCGACATGATGGGCGCCGTGACCGAGATGCACATCGAGGAGAGTGTCGCCCAGACCGTCGCACAGACCTATCTCGGTCGCCAGGTGGGCGAGCGCATCCTGCACGGCATGATCCGTCGCGGCGACGGCGAGGAGATCCGCGCGGTCCTGTGGTTCTCCGACCTGCGCGACTTCACCGGCCTCAACGAGCGCCTGCCGCCCGATCAGGTGCTCGAACTGCTGAACAACTACTTCCAGCTGGTGGGCGACGCGCTCGCCGGGCATGGCGGCGAGATCCTGAAGTTCATCGGCGACGGCGTGATGGCCTATTTCCCGGCCGAGGATGCGCTGTTCATGCCGATGGTGACGGCGGCCGCGCTCGATGCCGCGCGCCAGCTGATCGCCGATGCCGAGGCCGCCAACGAGGCGCGCGCGACGGCCGGCGCCGAGCCGATGAAGTTCGGCATCGGCCTCCATGTCGGCACCGTGACTTTCGGCAATATCGGTACCGAGGACCGGCTCGATTTCACCGTCATAGGCTCCGCCGTCAACCGCGCCTCGCGGCTGGAGGGGCTCACCAAGGCCCTCGGCGTCCGCGTCTGCGCCTCCGCCGAATTCAACGCCGATTGCCCGCGCCCGATGAAGTCGCTCGGCAAACACCGCCTGCGCGGGGTGCGCGATCCGGTCGAGATCTTCACGCTGCCGGATTGATTGAGGGGCCTTCAGACCTTCGTCTTCCAGCCTTCGATCCAGGTGAGGGCTTCCTCGTCGGGCAGGGGCTGTTCGGAGGCGTCGATTTCGAGGCGGTCGCCGACCTTCCGGGCGCCGCAGCGTTCCAGCGCCTGGTCGACCTTCTTGCCGCCGCCGCAGAACGTGTCCTGGTAGGTCATGTCGCCCAGCGCGATGACGCCGTAGCGATGGCCCGACAGGTCGGGCTTGTCGCGCTCGAGCGCCTCGACCAGCGGCAGGATGTTGGTCGGGATGTCGCCCGAGCCGTGGGTCGCACAGACCGCGAGGAGCACGTCGTGCGCCTGCAGGTCGGCGGCGGTCGCGGCCTTGTCGGTGACGTCGACGGCGTGTCCGGCACTCGCCAGCACGGGTTGCAGCGCGTCGGCCACCATCTGGGCATTGCCCGACTCGGTGCCGACCAGGATCAGGATCGTGGCCATGCTCCGGGATACGGGACCGAGTGCCGCGATGCGACGCGACCCGATGGCGCGGCAGATTCGGCCATGTCAGTCTTGCGCTCATGGAAGAAACGCCTGTTCTGTCCGCCCTCGAGGGCGGTGTATTGACCCTGACGCTCAACCGCCCGCAGCGGCTGAACGCCATGAGCCATCAACTGATCGACGCCATGAACGCCGAGCTGAAGCGCGCCCGCGAGGACGATGCGGTGCGCGCCGTGCTGCTGACCGGGACCGGCCGCGGCTTCTGCGCCGGTGCCGACCTGGCCGGCGGCGGCCCCGGCGATGCCTCATCCCAGGGGCCGCGCGACGTCGGCGCCGCGATGGATCGCATCTTCAATCCCATGATCCGGGCCATGCGCGACCTGCCCAAGCCGATCGTGGCCGCGGTGAACGGCGTGGCGGCGGGCGGCGGCGCCAACCTCGCGCTGGCCTGCGATATCGTGATCGCCGCGCGCTCGGCGCGGTTCGACCAGGCCTTCGTGCGCATCTCGCTGATCCCTGACCTGGGCGGCACCTGGTTCCTGCCGCACACGGTGGGCGACGCGCGCGCCCGCGCGCTGGCCATGCTCGGCGCCTCGGTGCCGGCCGAGGAGGCCGCACGCATGGGCATGGTCTGGCAGGTCGTCGACGATGCCGCCCTGATGGACGAGGCCGGCAACATTGCAAAGAAGCTCGCGACCGGCCCGACCCGCTCCTATGCCGCCATCAAGGGCGCGATCAACGCGGCGGCCACCAACACGCTCGACCAGCAGCTCGACCTCGAGCGCGACCATCAGCGCGAGCTCGGCAAGAGCGAGGATTTCAAGGAGGGCGTCGCGGCTTTCCTGGCCAAGCGCGCCCCCAATTTCACCGGACGTTGAGAGACGAGAATCAGATGACCTACGAGAAGATCCAGATCGCCAAGGAAGACGGACTCGCCACCCTGACCCTGAACGCGCCCGACCGGCTGAACGCCGTGTCGCGCAAGATGATCGGCGAGCTGAAGCAGTGCTGGGAAGAGCTCGCCGCCGACGCCTCGGTGCGCGCCGTGTTGCTGACCGGTGCGGGCCGCGGCTTCTGCGCCGGCGCCGACCTCGCCGATCCCGACCGCGCGAACGGCAATACGTCGGACTCGGGTGAGGCGCTCGACAAGTTCTTCAATCCCGTGATCCGCCTGATGCGCAGCGTGCCCAAGCCGATCGTGGCGGCGGTGAACGGTCCGGCGGCCGGCGTCGGCATGAGCTTTGCGCTCGCGTCCGACATCGCCATTGCGGGCAAGTCCGCCTCCTTCCTGCAGGCCTTCGCCCGCATCGGCCTGCTGCCCGACGGCGGCAGCACCTGGTTCCTGCCGCGCCTGGTGGGTGAGCAGCGGGCCCGGGCGCTGGCCATGCTGGCGCCGCAGATCAGCGCCCAGCAGGCCAAGGACTGGGGCCTGATCTGGGACGTGGTCGAGGATGCCGACCTCATGAAGACGGCCGGCGACCTCGCGCGCCGTCTCGCGGACGGACCGACGATGTCGCTCGCGCGCATCAAGGAGGCGATGAACCGCGCCAGCGGCAACACGCTCTCCCAGCAGCTCGATGTCGAGCGCGACTTCCAGCGCGAGCTGGGCAAGAGCGAGGATTTCAAGGAAGGCGTTGCCGCCTTCCTCGCCAAGCGCAAGCCCGCCTTCAAGGGCAAGTAATCAAGAAACCGACGGGAGAGACGACCATGACGACGCCGTTCAAGGAGATCGCCTCGGGCCTCAAGTTCCCCGAGGGGCCGGTGGCCATGCCGGATGGCTCGGTCATCCTGGTCGAGATCGCGCGCGAGACGCTCACGCGCGTCATGCCCGACGGCAAGCAGCACATCATCGCCAGGCTGGGCGGCGGTCCGAACGGCGCCGCGATGGGCCCCGGCGGCAAGATCTACGTGACCAACAATGGCGGCTTCAACTGGATTGAACGGCCCGATGGCCGGCTGTTCCCCGGCACGCAGCCCGCGTCGTACAAGGGCGGCTCGATCCAGGTGGTCGATCCCGAGACCGGCAAGTTCGAGACGCTCTACGACAGCTGCGACGGCCGCAAGCTGAACGGCCCCAACGACCTGGTCTTCGACGATGCCCGCGGCTTCTGGTTCACCGACTTGGGCAAGACGCGCGAATACGACAACGATCGTGGCGCCGTCTATTACGCCAGGGCCGACGGCTCGAAAATCGAGCAGAAAGTGTTCCCGCTGGAGCGGCCCAACGGCTGCGGCCTCTCGCCCGACGGCAAGACGCTCTACGTCGTGGAGACGCCGACGGCACGCCTCTGGGCCTTCGATCTGTCGTCGCCGGGTGTCATCAAGGACGCCAACGGCCCCTATCGTGGCGAGAAGGGCCGGGTGGTGGCGGGCCTCGGCGGTTACCAGATGTTCGATTCGCTGGCCGTCGATTCGGCCGGCCACGTCTGCGTCGCGACCCTGATCACCGGCGCCGTGTCCGACATCTCGCCCGACGGACAGTCGGTGACTCAGCACAAGCTCCCCGACCCGATGGTCACCAATATCTGCTTCGGCGGGCCGGACCTGCGCACCGCCTACGCCACCCTCTCGATGACCGGCAAACTGGTCAGCTTCGAGTGGCCGCGTCCCGGCCTGAAGCTCGAGTATCTAAATAAGTAGATGGCCGGGAGCGCGCCACTCCACTGGCGTGCCTTCGCTTGGATCATGATCGCGCCAGTGGAGTGGCGCGCCCCCAGCAGTGATCAGCCGGTCGGTACGGCGCTCTCGATCGCCGCGAGCGCCTTCGCGGCGTCGGCCGCATAGTAGGGATCGAGCGTCTCGCCGCTCCAGTCGACGATCCTGACGGGTGCCTCCAGGGGCGCCCCAGCATAGGTCTGCCGCACGATCTCGATGATCTCGAGCAGGTTGCGGGGCGCATAGACTCCCGTGCGACCGTTGACCGTGATCTCCTGGTTGAGCCGCTCCAGCAGCGAGATGTGGATGGCCTCGCCGATCGTCGTGTCGCGACGATCGTAGGAAACGGCCTCCTGCCGCCAGCCGGGTTTGGCAATCGGCCGGTTGGCCACGGCGCGCCAGGCGAAGGGAAACAGCTTGTAGAGGAGCGTGCGCGCGTCGTGATGACCGAGCCGTGAGCAGGCGCTGTCGGCATCCCGCCATCCGGCCGTTGTCCGGTCTATGGGGAAGTCCGGGCAATGGACAGCCAGCCGCTTCAGCATCCAGTCGAGCGTGACGTCATCCAGCGAGGCCAGGTCGGGATCGCTACGCCGGCGTTCGGCCGAGACGTAGCCGCCGCCTATGTCGGCATGGGCGCCGGGAAACCAGACCTGCTCGACCTTGCCTTTCAGCTTCTTGAAGCGGGGCCTGCGCCAGACGGCGGCACTGAACGGCCGGCGATGCTCGTCCACGGCCATCGCCTGCAGGTTCACTTCGGTGATCGACGAAAGCTCGACGTCGTGGAAGCCGTATTTCTCCCGATTGAGCCTGGAGAACCACCATTCGAAGGGGATGCCGAGCGCCCCGACCGTGTCGAAGACGCCGAGGCACTTCACGCGCACTTCCGCGCGGTCGTGCACCAGCCCGTCGAGCTGGACGCTCACGGCCGGCACCCGGTCGGCCGGTGGCGTGCGGTAGTTGCCCCAGGCCAGTGCCTCGTTCTTGCGGCTGCAGTTCTCGCGGGTCAGCAGGCCGGAGGCGCCAATGTATCCCAC
This sequence comes from Reyranella sp., assembly GCF_965249915.1. GTDB lineage: Bacteria > Pseudomonadota > Alphaproteobacteria > Reyranellales > Reyranellaceae > Reyranella. The sequence goes on along the minus strand of NZ_OZ252257.1, from coordinate 3,330,833 downwards.
CAGCGAGCGCGCGGTGTAAGCGCCGCGCGAGAAGCCGAAGACATAGAGGTCGCAGCCCTTCTCGTAGTGATAGGAGACGAACTTGTAGGCCCGCCGGATATTGTCGTGCAGGCCGAGGCCCAGCACGCCACCCTTGAACCTGTCGAAGGCGCCCGTGCCCACGCCACGCTGGTAGAGGACGATGTTCTCCTGCCCGTCGGTGACGTAGCCGTGCGTGAGCTTGCCGACCGTGGCGGCGGTCTCGGTCGATGTCTCCCGCAGCGTGCGGACGATGAGGTCCTCGAGCCGCACGATGTTGGTGTCGTTGTCGCCGGCCGCCGGGTCGTTCCACGTGCCGTCGAGCAGAAGGATGATGCGCTTCTTCCGGGACTCAGGCGCGCCTGTCGCCCTCTCCGTCGGCGACATAGTCGTTCCCCGCAGGTGAGAGGAGAACTACATCATCAATTGCAGGGCGCGACCATGTTGGCCGCCTGTGCAGGGGCGCATATCAGCCCTTGGTCTGCCCCCGCACCTCGCGGCTGGCGACGACCTTGCCGGCGGAATAGGCCTCGTGGTTGGCATCGACGTCCGAGAGCTTGTAGCGGTAGTTCACCATCATCCCATAGGACTGCTTGAACCCGTTGGCGCTGGTGTCGCCCAGCCAGTTCAGCCGCTCGACGACGGCGCCGTTGCCGAGGTGGAAGTGCGCCACCCGGTCGAGCGCGCGGCCCTTGTCGGTGGCGGTGAGATAGACGGCGGCGAGGCGCGTCAGGATCGGGCGCAGTGCCTTGTCTATGGCCGGCACCTCCCACCAGTTGGGCCGGGCCAGCAGCTTGAGGACGGCTGCGGCGCCGTAGGCCTCGTCCGTCACCGGCCCCAGCGAGGCAATCTCGCTCGGGGTGAGCGCGCCGTCGCCTTCGGTCTTGAATCGGTGCTCGACATGCTGGCGAAGGCCCGGGATCGGCGACAGGGTGGCGAAGTCCTTGATGTTGGGCAGGTCGCGCGACAGCTGGTCGGCGACGCGCTTGATCAGGAAGTTGCCGAAGCTGATGCCGGCCAGACCCTGCTGGCAGTTCGATATCGAGTAGAAGATGGCGGTGTTGGCGCGCTTGGGGTCGTGCGTCTCGTCGCGCGCGTCGAGCAGGCGCTGCACGTTGCCCGCCATGCCGTCGACCAGCGCCACCTCGACGAAGATCAGCGGCTCGTCGGGCATGCGCGGATGGAAGAAGGCGAAGCAGCGGCGGTCCGAATCGAGCCGGTTCTTGATGTCGCGCCACGAGCGGATGGCGTGGACCGCCTCGTAGGTCACCAGTTTCTCGAGCAGCGAAGCGGGCGAGGCCCAGTCGATGCGTACGAGATCGAGGAACGCCACGTCGAACCAGGCGCCCAGCAGCGAGCGCAGATCCTCGCTCAGCGCCTTGGCTGCGGGATCGCTGCGTCCGAGAGCCAGCAGCTCGGCGCGCAGGTCCACCACGAACTTCACGCCCTGCGGCACACCGACGAACTCGCGCAGCAGCCGCACCGCCGGCGGCTCGAGTTCGCGAAGCAGCGTCCGGGCAGGGTCCTTGCCGGCGCGCCAATGGTCGACGGTCTTCAGCGCGGCCTCGCGCGGCAGGCCATAATCACGCGCCAGGGTCAGCAGGAATTTCTTGCGCCCGGCGGAGGTGAGCGACAGGTAGGCCTGTCCCAGTTCGGCGGCCCGCCCGCGACGCGCGGTCTCGCCGCCCTTGCCTTCGAGGCAGGCGTCGATGCGGCTCTTCAGGCGAGGGATGTCGTCGTCGGGAAGATCGGGCCGGAGCGGCGCGCCCACTGCCTCGCGGGCACCGCGGGCGGTGTCGATGAAGGCGGTCCGAAGTCTTTCGAGGGTACGGTCGACGGTATTGGAGAAGAGCAGGGCCATGCGCGGATTATGTCACAGCAAACGTGGCACTCCAGTGGCGGCAGATGAACGCGGCTTCATGTCCTTGTCGCGCCGTCATGCAGACGGCAGGTCGAGCACGCGCCAAAGGTACCAGCTCGCCACCGTGCGATAGGGACGCCACTTCTGGCCTGCCTTCTCCAGTTCCTTCGGTGACGGCAGGACGCGCTTACGGAAGGCCTTGGCGTATGCGTTGCGGAGACTGTAGTCGTCGAGCGGCAGCACGTCGGGGCGGCCCAGGCGGAACATCAGGAACATCTCGGCGCTCCAGCGGCCGATGCCGCGCACCGTCACCAGGCGCTCGATCAGCTCGGAATCGGGGATGTCCTGTGCCACGTCGAGAGTCGGCAGCTCGCCCTCCTCGACGCGTCGGGCGAGGTCCTGGACCGCCAACACCTTGGCGCGCGATAGACCGCAGCCTCTCAGGGCCTCGTCGGGAGTCTTCAGGATATGACGCGGCGTGAAGCCGTCGGGCGCGTCGGGATAGAGCGCCTCGACCCGGCCGTAGATCGTGGCGGCCGCCTTGTTGGAGAGCTGCTGATAGACGATGGCCTCGGCCAACGCGCCGAACAGGCTGCGCGATTGTTTCAGCTCCATGCGGAACGGGCCGACCGTGTCGATGATCGCGGCGAGTGCCGGGTCGGCGGCCTTGAGATGCGCGACCGCTTTCGCGGGCTTGAACGGAAATCCCGTCATGGCGCCGCGAACAGGGGGCCCGCGCCGACTTCGGGCGCACCCTCGATCTCCAGCATGCGCCGCTTGGTCGAGACGCCGCCATTGGCCGAGAAGCCACCCATCTTTCCGTCGGCGCCCAGCACGCGGTGGCAGGGCACGATGATGGCCACTGGATTCTTTCCCAGCGCCTGGCCGACCTCGCGCGACTCGTGCGGCACGCCGAGCCGCCGGGCGATCTCGCCGTAGGTCATGGTGCGGCCGGGCGGGATGGTGCGCGCCACCTCGTAGACCCTGCGGTGGAACTCGGGTGCGGCCTCGAGGTCGAGCGGGATGTCGGCGAGATCGACGGCATCGCCCGCCAGCAGCGCCTGCACGCGGTCGAGCGCGCGCTGCACGCCGGCCGGCACGGCTTCGGCCTCGACGGCGCCGGGCCAGCGCCGCTTCACGCGGGCCCGCGTGGCGGCGGCGGTCGGCTCGGGCAGCTGAAGACCCGCGATGCCGGGGCCGCTCCAGGCGATGGCGCAGGTGCCGATCGGCGTGTCGAACAGGGCAAATCCTTGGGCGCTCATGCTGAACCTTCCTGCCTAACCGGTCATCCCGTCAAGTCTGGAGAACCCACAGCCTGCCGTCATCAAACTTGCATCGACAACGGCTAGCGTCGGACGGTCGATATTGAGCCGGAGTCGATTGTTTGATCTATCCGCGGGCCGAGAGCCATTCGATCCTGAAGCAGGCGGTGCGCCGCCATAAGGTGCTGTCCCGCGAGGGACTGCTTGAGAAGCTGTTCGAGCGGCTGTTTCGCGGTCTGGTCTACGCCCAGATCTGGGAAGATCCCGAGATCGACCTCGAGGCGATGGCGCTGACGCCGGATTGCCACGTCGTGGCGATCGCTTCGGGCGGTTGCAACATCCTGTCCTATCTCACCGCCGATCCGTCGCGCATCACCGCCGTCGATCTCAGCCGCGCCCATGTGGCGCTCAACCGGCTGAAACTCACGGCGGCGCAGAAGCTGCCGGACTGGTCGGATTACTATCGCTTCTTCGGCGCCGCCGACTCAGCCGCCAATCCACGTGTCTACGACCGCCAGATCGCGCCTCATCTCGATGTCGAGAGCCGCGCCTATTGGGAGGGCCGCAGCTTGCACCGGGGGGGCCGGCGCCGCATCTCGATCTTTGCGCGCAACGCCTACCGTCACGGCGTGCTCGGCCGCTTCATCGGCGCGGCTCACGTTGCCGCCCGGGTCTACGGCGTCGACTTCGGCAAGCTTCTCGCCGCGCGCACGATCGAGGAGCAGCAGCGCTTCTTCGACACGGTGCTGGCGCCGCTGTTCGACAAGCCGGCCGTGCGCTGGGCCACGTCAAACCGCCTGTCGCTCTATGGCCTGGGCATCCCGCCGGCCCAGTACGAGGCGCTGGCCGGCGGCCGCGACATGGGCTCGGTGCTGCGCGACCGGGTCGAGCGGCTGGCCTGCGGCTTCAGCCTCGACGACAATTACTTCGCCTGGCAGGCCTTCGGCCGCGCCTATGCGCGCGACGCCAGCGGGCCCTTGCCGCCCTACCTCCGGCAGGAGAACTTTGCCGCGGTGAAGCGCGGCGCCGAACGGGTCGAAGTCATGAACCGCTCGGTGACGGACTATCTCGCCTCCTGTCCCGCCGGCTCGCGCGACCGCTACGTGTTGCTCGACGCGCAGGACTGGATGACCGATGCGCAGCTCAATGCGCTCTGGGCCGAGATCACGCGCACGGCGCGGCCGGGCGCCCGCGTGATCTTCCGCACCGCTGCCGAACCCTCGCTGCTGCCGGGGCGCATCGCGCCCGCGCTGCTCGACCAGTGGCACTACGAGGAAGAGGCGTCGCGCGCCTTCACCGCCCGCGACCGCTCGGCTATTTACGGCGGCTTCCATCTCTATGTGCTGAAGCCGTGAGCACGACCCTCGCCAATGCCGGTCTCATGGACCGGATCTATCGCCGCCAGCGCCACGTCTACGATTTCAGCCGGAAATACTATCTGCTGGGCCGCGACCGGCTGATCGACGGTCTCGCGCCGCCGCCGGGCGGTCGCGTGCTGGAGATCGGCTGCGGCACCGCGCGCAACCTGATTGCGGTGGCGCGGCGCCATCCCACCACGCCGCTGTTCGGCATCGACCTGTCGCTGGAGATGCTCGACACGGCGCGCCGTCGCGTCGAGCGCGAGGGACTGGGCGCCCGCGTCCGCCTCGCCCATGCCGATGCCACGCGCTTCGATCCGGCGCTACTGTTCGGCGTGCCGGGCTTCTCGCGCATCTTCTTCTCCTACACGCTGTCGATGATCCCGGAATGGGAGAGGGCGCTGGCGCAGTCTGTCGTCTGGCTGCAGCCCGGGGGCGAACTGCATCTCGTCGACTTCGGCGGCCAGGAGCGGCTGCCCGGCTGGTTCCGCGGCAGCCTGCGCCAGTGGCTGGCGCTGTTCCACGTCATCCCGCGCGACACGCTGGAGGCGGCCCTGGCGCGGCTGCCCGGCGGCATCGAGGTCCGGCGCTTCGAGCGGCCGCATCTCGGCTATGCCCAGTACGCCGTCTGCCGCCGCGCGACCTAGTCCGCCATCCCCTCAAAGACATGGCGCCCCTGTCCCAGGGGCATCGCGCGGGCCATTGGCAAGCGCCTAGGGCGGGTGCTAACCCGACAGCAACGATTGCCTGTGTCGGGAGTACCCAAGATGACTGAAGCCTTCATTTGCGACGCGATCCGCACCCCCGTCGGCCGCTACAACGGCGGCCTGGGCGCCATGCGGGTCGATGACCTGGCCGCCCATCCGATCAAGGCGCTGATGCAGCGCAACGCCAATGTCGACTGGGGCTCGGTCGACGACGTCATCTATGGTTGCGTGAACCAGGCCGGCGAGGACAACCGCAACGTCGCGCGCATGGCCGGGCTGCTCGCGGGCCTGCCGGTCGAGGTGGCGGGCGCCACCGTCAACCGTCTCTGCGGTTCCGGCCTCGAAGCGGCGGGCCATGCCGCCCGCGCCGTGAAGCTGGGCGAAGCCGACCTGATGATCGCCGGCGGTGTCGAGGGCATGACCCGCTCGCCCTACGTGATGGGCAAGCCCGAGAGCGCCTTCGACCGTTCGATGAAGCTCGAGGACACGGTGCTGGGCTGGCGGTTCGTCAATCCGCGCATGAAGGCGGCCTATGGCGTCGATCCGATGGGCCAGACCGCCGAGAACGTCGCCACCGAGCACCAGATCAGCCGCACCGACCAGGACGCCTTCGCCTATCGCAGCCAGCGTCGTTGCAAGGCCGCCCAGGAGCGCGGCTTCTTCGAGAAGGAGATCGTCAAGGTCTGCGTGAAGAAGGGCAAGACCGAGATCGTCGTCGAGAAGGACGAGCACCCGCGCGGCGACACGACGATGGAGACCCTGTCGAAGCTGTCGGCCGCGTTCCGCGATGGCGGCTCGGTGACGGCCGGCAATTCGTCGGGCCTGAACGACGGCGCCTGCGCGATGATCATCGCCTCGGAAGCCGCCGCCCGTGCCAACGGCCTGACGCCGCGCGCTCGCATCCTGGGCACCGTCTCGGCCGGCGTGCCGCCGCGCGTCATGGGCATCGGCCCGGTCCCGGCGACGCAGAAGCTGCTGGCCAAGCTCGGCATGACCATCGGCGACTTCGACACGATCGAGCTCAACGAGGCGTTCGCCGCCCAGGCGCTGGCCGTGCTGCGCCAGCTGGGCCTCGCCGACGACGCCGAGAACGTGAACCCGAACGGCGGTGCGATCGCGCTCGGTCATCCGCTGGGCGCCTCGGGCGGCCGCCTGATGATCACGGCGCTCAACCAGCTCGAGGCCACCGGCGGCAAGCGCGCGCTCGCCACCATGTGCATCGGCGTCGGCCAGGGCATCGCGCTCGCGCTGGAGCGTGTCTGAGGTCTCGACACCGAGACCTTTTCTGAGGCGTGCGGCGCCCGCGCTTCGGTCGCTTCGCTCCCTGCAGCACTATACGCCGCCGGCGCTGCGCCGGGGCGCAGCGCCTACGCCGTAGCGTTCAGATTGATGCCGGCGCGGCGCATGTCGCTCATCATGCGTTTGCGGCTGTCGTCGAGGTCGATGGCAGCCGTTGCTTCGACGACGACGGCCACGTCGAAGCCCGCCTGGCGCGCATCGATGGCCGACCAGGCGACGCAGTAATCGAGCGCCAGGCCACAGAAGATCAGTTTCGTGAAACCGCGCGCCTTCAGGTAGCCGTCAAGGCCGGTGCGCGTCATACGGTCGTTCTCGCGGAACGCCGAATAGGAATCGATGCCGGTGTGGAAGCCCTTGCGCACGATCATCTGCGCCTTGGTGATCTCCAGGTCGGGATGGAACGCGGCGCCCGGCGTGCCCTGGACGCAATGGTCCGGCCACAGGACCTGCGGTCCGTAGGGGAACTGCACGGTCGAGAAAGGCTCGGCGTCCTGCCACGAACTCGCGAACGAGGCATGGCCGGCCGGATGCCAGTCCTGGGTCAGCACGACATGGTCGTGGCGGCCGATCAGGCGATTGACTAGCGGGACGATGGCGCTGGCGCCGGCCACGGCCAGCGCACCGCCCTCGCAGAAATCGTTCTGGACGTCGACGACGATCAGGGCCTCGTTCGGCATCCGGTACGCTCCGCTACAGGGGTGGGATGTCGCCCAGCGCCTGGTCGCGCTCGAACGAGGCGATCCAGGACTTCAGGGTCTTGCTCTCGATGGCGCCGCGCAGCCCGCGCATCACGTCCTGGTAGTAGTGGAGATTGTGCCAGGTGAGCAGCATCGCGCCCAGGATCTCGTCGGCGCGGATGAGGTGATGCAGATAGGCGCGGCTGTGGTGTTTGCAGGCGGGGCAGCCGCATTGCTCGTCGATCGGCCGAGGATCGTCGCGATGGCGGGCGTTGCGCATGTTGAGCTCGCCGCGCCGCGTGAAGGCCTGCGCCGTGCGGCCGGCGCGCGTGGGCATCACGCAGTCGAACATGTCGATGCCCCGCTTCACCGCGCCCACGATGTCGCCGGGGCGGCCGACGCCCATCAGGTAGCGCGGCCGGTCGGCGGGCAGCATCGGCACCGTATAGTCGAGCGTGCCGAACATCAGCTCCTGGCCTTCGCCGACGGCGAGGCCGCCGACCGCGTAGCCGTCGAAGCCGATATCGACCAGCGCCTTGGCACTCTCCGCGCGCAGCTCGGGGAAGGTGCTGCCCTGCACGATGCCGAACAGGCCGTAGCCCGGCCGCTCCGCGAAGGCCCTGCGGCCGCGCTCGGCCCACTTCATGGAGAGCCGCATCGAGAAGGCCGCTTCCGGCTCCTCGGCGGGCCAGCTGGTACATTCGTCGAACGACATGGTGATGTCGGCGTCGAGCAGGCGCTGGATCTCGATCGAGCTTTCGGGCGTCAGGCGATGCTGCGAGCCGTCCTTGGGCGAGCGGAAGGTGACGCCGTCGGGATCGAGCTTGCGCAGCTCCTTGAGAGACATCACCTGGAAGCCGCCCGAATCGGTGAGGATCGGGCCCGGCCAGTTCATGAACTTGTGCAGGCCGCCCAGGGCCGCAACGCGCTCCGCGCCCGGCCGCAGCATCAGGTGGAAGGTGTTGCCCAGCACGATCTCCGCGCCGGTCTCGGCGACGGACTGCGGCAGCATCGCCTTCACCGTGCCCGCCGTGCCGACCGGCATGAAGGCGGGGGTCTCGATGGTGCCATGCGCGGTCGTGATGCGGCCGCGGCGCGCGGCGCCGTCGCTGCCCAGCAGCTCGTAGGAAAGGCTCATCGGCGCAACAGACAACAATCGCCGTAGGAATAGAAGCGGTATCGCTTCTCCACGGCATGCGCATAGGCCTGTTTCATGCGCTCGAGCCCGGCGAAGGCGGAGACCAGCATGAACAGGGTCGAGCGCGGCAGGTGGAAGTTCGTCAGCAGCAGGTCGACGGCGCGGAACTGGAAGCCCGGGGTGATGAAGATGTCGGTCTCGCCGCTCCACGGCTTCAGGGCGCCGTCATGCTCGCGGGCTACGGTCTCGAGCAGACGCAGCGAGGTCGTGCCGATCGACACGACGCGGCCGCCCAGGATGCGCGTCGCCTCGACGGCGCGGGCCGTGGCCTCCGAAACCTCGCCCCATTCGGCGTGCATCGTGTGCGCGTCGGTGTCGTCGACCCGCACCGGCTGGAAGGTGCCCGCGCCGACATGCAGCGTGACGCCCGCCGTGGTGATGCCGCTGTCGGCGAGCGCGGCCATCAGCTCCGGCGTGAAATGCAGGCCGGCGGTGGGGGCGGCGACCGAGCCTTCGTGTCGGGCGAACAGCGTCTGGTAATCCTTCCGGTCCTGCGCGTCGGCGGTGCCGCCGCGAATGTAGGGAGGGAGAGGTACCGTGCCTTCCTGCTCCAGGGCAGTGAGAAAGGCGTGACCCTCCTGGGCGAAGGCCAGCACCAGCGAACCGTCCTCTTCCTTGGCTTCGACGCGGGCGCGCAGACCCGCGAAGACCAGCGCATCGCCCGGCCGCAGTCGCTTTCCGGGGCGGGCGAAGGCGCGCCAGCGCCGGTTGCCGAGGTCGCGGATCAGCAGGGCCTCGACCGCCACGTCCTGGCGTATGCCCTGGCCCGGCCGCACGCCCTTCAGCCTCGCGGGGATGACCTTGGTGTCGTTGAAGACCAGCAGGTCGCCGCGCCGTAGCAGGCCGGGCAGGGACCGCACCGTGCGGTCGTGCAGGGTCTCGCCCGTGACGTCGAGCAGGCGCGCGGAGTCGCGCGGGGAGACAGGCCGCTGGGCGATCAGATCGTCCGGCAGCGCAAAATCAAAAAGGTCGACGCGCATTGTTTGAGGATCTGGCCTTTGTCAGGTCTGGCCGATGTCCATGACCACGCCATCCGAATCGTCGGTCGGGGGCAGCGTGTTGAGATCGGCCAGCGCCACGAAGCGGTGCACGCCGTCGATCACGACGCGCTTCACGCGCGCACGCGTCTCCAGGCAATGGAGATGCGCCAGGGTCTCGCCGAAGGCGAAGACGATCTGGTTGTTGTCGAGATGGCGCGGGAACAGGATCGGCACCATGTCCCAGCCGGTCGCGCCGTTCGGTCCCATGCGGGCGATCGCCACTTCCATGTCGTTCAGCCGCGCATCGTGATGGGCCACGAGCTGGTCGAGGCGCGTGTGCAGGCCGATGAACGGGAAGCCGTGGCTCGGCAGCACGAGGGCGTCGGCCGGCAGGCGGCGGAAGCGCGAGAAGCCGTCGAGGAACCAGGTCAGCGCATCGGCCAGCGGCTCGTTGGGCCACACGCCGACATTCGTGCTGATCTTGGGCAGCACCTGGTCGCCGGCGATCATCACGTTGAGCTCGGGGCACCACAGCGAGGCATGCTCGGGCGCGTGGCCGCGGCCGACGATGACGTCCCAGCGATGGCCGCCGATGGTGATGGGATGCGCATGGATCATGCGGCGGAAGGCGGTCGGCAGCGGCACCACGCCCTTGGCGTAGCCGCCCTTGTGGCGATGGAAGTTGGCGATGCGGTCGGCCGGCACGCCGTTGCGCGCGACATGGGCCGCCCGCGTCTCCTCGCTCTCGACGAAGTCGTTGCGCGCGGCCTGCGCGCTCATGTACTCGCCCAGCGTCATGTAGAGCGGCGCGTTCCACTTCTCGCACAGCCAGCCGGCGAGGCCGATATGGTCGGGATGGAGATGCGTGCCGATCACGCGCACCACCGGCTTGCCCTGGAGTTTCTCGGCGAAGATCTTCTCCCACAGGGTTCGCGTGTCCTGCGAATTGATCCCGGTGTCGACGATCGTCCAGCCGTCCTTCTCCTCGATCAGCCACAGGTTGATGTGGTTGAGCTGGAACGGCAGCGGCATGCGCAGCCAGTAGATGCCGGGGGCGACGTTCTTGATGTCGCCGGGTTCCGGCACGTCGCCGCAGGGAAAACGAAGCTGGGCCAGCAGGCGCTGGGACTCGGAGAGGGCGTCAGGCATGAGTTTGAAGCTAAAGCATCTTTCCGGCGGCGTCTGCCGGGAGCGGCGCATGCCAGCCTTTCAAACTCCTATCCCCCTATCGGGGGAGAGGAATATGAAAGATCAGGCCTTGAGCGCCCGCCAGGCGATGTCCTTGCGGTAGAAGCCCTCGGGCCAGTCGATCAGGTCGACCGCACGGTAGGCGCGGGCGCGGGCTTCCTCGACGGTCGGGGCCATGGCGCTGACGTTCAGGACCCGGCCGCCATTGGCCAGGATCTTCCCTTCGGGGCCGGCCTTGGTGCCGGCGTGGAAAATCTGCACGCCCTCGACCTTGGCGGCCTCGGCGAGCCCGCGGATCTCGCTGCCCTTGGGATAGGAATCGGGATAGCCCTTGGTCGCCATGATCACGGTGACGGCGGCATCGGGCGACCAGCGCAGGTCGAGATGCTTCAGCCCACCCTCGGCGCTGGCGAGCAGGGCCGGCACGAGATCGGACTTCAGGCGCATCATCAGGACCTGCGTTTCGGGATCGCCGAAGCGGCAATTGTATTCCACGAGTCGCGGGCCCTTGGCGTCGATCATCAGGCCGGCATAGAGCACGCCCTTAAACGGCGTGCCGGCCTTCGCGAGCGCGCGCACGGTCGGCAGCACGATCTCGTCCATCGTGCGCTGCTGCATGGCGGCGTCGAAGATCGGGGCGGGCGAGTAGGCGCCCATGCCGCCGGTGTTGGGGCCTGTGTCTCCGTCGAAGGCGCGCTTGTGGTCCTGCGCGCCGACCAGCGGCAGGACATGCTCGCCGTCGGTCAGCGCGAAGAAGCTCGCTTCCTCGCCCTGCATGAATTCCTCGATCACCACCGAGGCGCCGGCGGCGCCGAAGCGGTTGCCGGAGAGCATGTCGCGCACCGCCTCGATCGCCTGCTCGACCGTCTCGGCGATGATCACGCCCTTGCCGGCGGCGAGTCCGTCGGCCTTGATCACGATCGGCAGGGGCTGGGCCTTGATGTAGGCCTCGGCCGGCGCGACCTCGGTGAAGCGCTCATAGGCGGCCGTCGGGATGTTGTTGGCGCGGCAGAGTTCCTTGGTGAAGCTCTTGGAGCCCTCGATTCGGGCGGCAGCCTTGGACGGGCCCCAGGCCTTGATGCCGGCCTCGGCGAAGGCGTCGGCCATGCCGGCCACCAGCGGCGCGTCGGGCGCGATCACCACGAAGTCGATCTTCAGGCGCTGCGCCAGGGCCACCTGGCCTTCGATGTCCTCGGCGCCGACATCGACGCATTCGGCGACCTGCGCGATGCCGGCATTGCCCGGCGCGCAGTAGAGCTTCGTGCAGAGCGGGGAGGCCGAAATCGCCCAGCACAGCGCATGTTCGCGGCCGCCGCCGCCCACCACGAGGATTCGCATGGCGAGGCTTTGACCACAGTTTGCGCCGGGGGCACAAGCGGCTAGGTTCGGGCCGCATGGATAACCTCGACGCCCCCGCCGCGCCCTCGAACGTTCCGGAATTCTCGGTTTCCGAGCTTTCCTTTGCCCTGAAGCGCGAGATCGAGACCGCCTTCCCGCGGGTGCGCGTGCGCGGCGAGATCAGCCAGCCCTCCTTCCCGCGCTCGGGCCACTGCTACTTCCGCCTCAAGGACGAGAATGCCGTGATCGACGGCGTCTGCTGGAAGGGCTCGATCCCGCGGCTCGGCCTCAAGATCGAGGAGGGGCTGGAGGTCATCGCCACCGGCAAGCTCACCACCTATGCCGGCTCCTCGCGCTACCAGATCATCGTCGAGCGGCTGGAACTGGCGGGCGAAGGCGCGCTGCTGAAGCTGCTGGAGGACCGGCGCAAGAAGCTGCAGGCCGAAGGCCTGTTCGATGCCGGCGCCAAGCGCCCGCTGCCGTACCTGCCGCAGGTGGTGGGCGTGGTGACCTCGCCGTCGGGCGCCGTCATTCGCGACATCCTGCACCGCCTCAGCGACCGCTTTCCCTGCCACGTGCTGGTCTGGCCGGTGGCGGTCCAGGGCGAGAAGGCGGCGGGCGAGGTGGCCCGCGCCATCGCCGGCTTCAACGCCCTGGCCGAAGGCGGCCCGGTGCCGCGTCCCGACGTGCTGATCGTGGCGCGCGGCGGCGGCTCGCTGGAGGACCTTTGGGCCTTCAACGAGGAGATCGTGGTGCGGGCCGCCGCGGGCTCCGACATCCCGCTGATCTCCGCCGTCGGCCATGAGACCGACACGACCCTGATCGACTTCGCCTCGGACCGCCGCGCACCCACGCCGACCGCCGCCGCCGAGATGGCCGTGCCGGTGCGCGCCGACCTGATGACCGAGACGCTCGACTATGCCAAGCGCCTGGTCGGCGGCATGACGCGCCTCTTGCGCGAGCAGTCGATGGAACTGGCCGGCCTCGCCCGCGGGCTGGGAGATCCGCGCCGCCTGATCGAGGAACGCCAACAGCGGGTCGACGTGAGCGGTGAGCGGCTCTCGCTGGCAACAAATCAACTGCTCGGACGACTTGATCGCGAGCTTCTTTCAGCGCGGCTCATCAAGCCGGAGTTAGTGATTGCCGGAAAGGAAAAGGACCTGCTGGCGCACGACAAGGCTCTCGTGCGCGCGATGGACCGCTTCAAGAGCGACACGCTTCAGAAGATCTCACGGCAAGCTGATCGGCTTGAGCAATTCGGTGAGCGCTTGAAGCGTCACGGCAACGACCTCCTGCTGAACGGCCAGCGCCAGGTCGACCAGGCGGCCAAGCTCCTGGAAAGCTACTCCTTCCACTCCGTGCTCAACCGCGGCTTCGCCCTGGTGCGCGACCAGGACGGCCAACCCGTCCTCGCCGCCGCCGGCACCAGCGCCGGCCAGACGATCAGCATCGAATTCAACGACGGCCGCGTCGGCGCCCGTGTTACCGATGGCGCCGGTGCGCCGAAGCCGGTTGCGGCTCCGCCCGCACCGCCCAAGCGACGCGAGGGTGGCGGTGGGAGCCAAGGGTCCTTGCTGTAGCCTTCCCCCTCCCTAACCCTCCCCCGTAAGACGGGGGCGGGGACATGAATCTTATTCCCGCCCCCGTCTTACGGGGGAGGGTTAGGGAGGGGGAGAGCAACCGATGATTGTCTCCACGTCATAATTTCGCCTGAGCGCCATGGCTTGCTGACGGTGTGAAAAGCTACGCTCAGGATCTCCGCAACAATGCCACCGAGTCGGAGCGAGTCCTGTGGAACCGCCTCCGTCGCCGTCAGCTCGGCGGGTTCAAGTTCCGCCGCCAGCACCCGATTGGCCGCTACATCTGCGATTTCGTCTGCCTCGAGGCTGCGGTCGTCGTCGAACTCGATGGCAGCCAGCACGTGACGGACGTATGGTACGACGCCAACCGCGATGCCTTCCTGCGGTCGACCGGTTTTCGCGTGCTGCGCTTCTGGAATGGCGACGTGCTGTCCCGTACCGACTCCGTGGTCGAAACGATTTTCGAGGCGCTGTATCGTCCCGAGATGGAGGGGCGCTTCGATTGAAGTTTTCCTCGATGAATCGAGGAGAGGGCGCCAATGACCGCTGAACCGCTTTCGGCCGAGACGATCAGGAACTTCCTGTATGCGAGCACGGCGACCGTCTCGATGCAGATGTTGAAGCGCGGGTTTCGCAATGTCGCGGTGAACGGGGTCAGGCCGCTCAATCCGGCGGCGGCGCGGATCGTGGGACCGGCCTATACGCTGCGCTACATCCCGAGCCGCGAGGATATCGACAAGGCGCCCAGTCCCAGCGATCCGCCGAATGCGCAGCGCACGGCGATCGAGGAGTCGCCGCCGGGCTCCGTGCTGGTGATCGGCACCGAGGGCAACACGCGCTCCGGCACCCTGGGCGACATCCTGGCGCTGCGACTCAAGGTGCGCGGGCTCGCGGGCGTGCTGAGCGACGGGGCGATGCGCGATTCGCCGGTGATCGGCACGTTCGATTTCCCGGTCTATTGCTCGGCTGCTGCCGCGCCGCCCAGCATGGCCAATCTGCGGCCGGTCGAGGTGCAGGTGCCGGTCGGAATCTGCGGCGTTCCGGTCTATCCCGGCGACGTCATCGTGGCCGACGAAGACGGCGCCATCGTCGTGCCCCGCCATCTCGCCGACGAGGTGGCGCGCGATTCCTTCGAGCAGGAACGGCTGGAGAAATTCGTCGCGATCCGGGTGGGGCAGGGCCATCCCATCGCCGGCACCTATCCGCCGAACGACGAGACGAAGAAACTCTATCAGGCTTGGATCAAGGCCGGTGAGCCTGCCGGCGGGTGAGGAGGTTCTAATGCGTGTTTCATCGATCGCCGTGCTGCTGATGCTCGGCCTTGCCGCCTGCGAAGGCTCGAACGTGGCGATGGCGCCGCCGGGCCAGGACATCGCCGGCAAGCAGTTCGCGCCGCCGCCGCCCGGCATGGGGGCGGTCTATTTCTTCAATCCGTCGACGGCGAGCCCGGTGCTCAATGTCACGGCGAACGGCCAGGAAATCGGGCGTCTCGGCACGCAGACCTGGATGCGCACGGAACTGGCCGCGGGCCCCTACACGCTGCGCTGCCGCGGCGGCGGTTCAGGCAACGCGATGAACATGGACATCGCGCCCGGCAACATCCGCTACGTCGACGTCCAGATGCTGCCGGGACAATATGTCTGCACGATTCGCGAGACCGATCCCGGCTCGGGGCAGGCGGGCGTCATGAGCGGCAGCCGCGCGGCGCAGTACTAGGCCGCTGCCGCGGGAATGCGGGCGATCACCTTGATCTCGAAGTCGAACCCTGCGAGCCAGGTGACGCCGACCGCCGTCCAGTTCGGATAGGGCGCCTCACCGATTTCCTCGCCGCGCACTTTCATCACCGTCTCGAACTGCGCTTCGGGATTGGTGTGGAAGGAGGTGACGTCCACCACGTCGTCGAAGGTGCAGCCGGCGGCCGCCAGCACTGCGCGCAGATTGGTGAAGGCGCGCCGGACCTGATTCTCGAAGACCGGTTCGGGCGACCCGTCGTCGCGGCTGCCGACCTGCCCCGACACGAAGAGGAGATCGCCGGAGCGGATGGCCGGCGAATACTTGTGAGCGTTGTACAGGGCATGCCGGCCGTTCGCCGGGAAGACCGCGTCGCGTTTGGCCATGTCGTAGATCCTTCTTGAAGCCCTAACCCGGAGCATCGCCGTAGGGCTTGGTGATGAGTTCGAGCATGTTGCCGTCGCGATCCTCGAAATAGACGCCACGGCCGCCGTAGAGGTGGTTGATCTCGCCCGGGCCGCTCTTGTCGGGATGGGCGTAGTAGGGAATGCCGGCCTGCCGGATCCGCGCAAACGAGGCATCGAATTCCGCGTCGTCGACGAGGAAGGCGTAGTGCGTGGTGCGGGGATTTGTCGTGCCGATGAAGTCGAGGGTGACGCCGTTCGACATCTGCACCGGGCGGAACGGGCCCCATTGCGGGCCGGCTTCGACGCCCAGGATGCCGGCCAGGAACTCGGCCGACGCATCCTTGTCCTTCACGTGGACGATCAGATGATTGAGGGCGGGCATCGAAGTCTCCTGCGAGCTGTCCTCAACGTGGGGAGGCCGCCGGTGACTTCAACCGGTTACGCGCCGGTGAGCGGGTGAGGATCAGCCGTCAGGGCGATCAGCCGCCGCCCTTCTCGCAGACGAAGGCCTTGAAGGTGATGATGTCGCTGGGGACACCCTTCTGCTTGCAGTATTCTTCGAATTCCTGCGGCGTCACCGGCACCATCTTGATCGCGTGACGGCGGCTGCGCCAGTCGGACATGCGGCTCATCTCCTTCAGATGCCAGTCGGCATAGGAGCTGAGCGGATAGTGCTTCACGATGCGCTGCAGCACCTCGTGGTCGGATGCGGTCACTTTGGCGAAGTACTGGATGGCCATGCCGGTCTGCCCTCAGGAATGCGGACGCCGCATCTACCCTTCCTCAGGGGTGAGCCGCAACCCACAATGAGTGTGGGCAATATGTCGCTCAGGGCGCGGCGGCGTCGGGCACAACGCGATTGCGCAACGGTTGCCAGTGGCTGCGCGCAATGGGCTGAAGAGCCTGCAGGAACTGCCGTGCGCAGCGTTCCCAGGTGAAGGTTTCCGCATGGCGGCGGCAATCCTCGGCATTGCGCGAAACCGCGGCGAGGCAGGCGGTGCGCAGGTCCTCGTCGAGGGCGCCCACCCGGGGATCGGTCACGACGTCGAGCGGTCCGGGCACGGGATAACCGGCGACCGGAACGCCGGAGGCCAGAGCCTCGACCATGACGAGACCGAACGTGTCGGTGACGCTCGGGAAGACGAAACAATCCGCCTGTGCATAGCGATACGACAGCTCGTCGGTGCCGACCGAGCCGAAGAAGTGAACGCCGGCGTATTGCTTCTGCAGCGATTTGAGCTGGGGACCGCCGCCGACCACCCATTTGGTGCCGGGCAGGTCGAGGTCGAGGAAGGCCTTGATGTTCTTCTCGACGGCGACACGGCCGGCATAGAGCCAGATCGGTCGCGGTTCCCCGAGTTGCTCGCGCGGCTGCGGCTTGAACGCGGTGATGTCGACGCCGCGCGACCACGGCACGAGGTTCCTGAACCCGCGGGCAGAGAGTTCGTCGCGGATCGCGGGGGACACGACCAGCACCGCGGACGAAGGCGCATGGAAGCGGCGCACGAAAGCGTAGCTCCACGAGAGCGGCACGCGGATCCTAGCGCGCACATATTCGGGGAAACGCGTGTGATAGGCGGTGGTGAAGGGAATGCCGCGGCGCCGGCAGAAGCCGCGCGCCGCCCAGCCCAGCGGCCCCTCGGTGACGAGGTGGATCGCATCGGGCGCGAACAGGTCCAGCATGTGGCCGAGCCGCGACGAGGGAAACAGCGACAGCCTGATCTCGGGATAGGTCGGGCAGGGCAGGGTGCGGAAGCGGTCGGGGCCGAACACCTCGACCTCGTGGCCCTCGGCGCGAAGGATGCGCGCGACGGTTTCGAGCGTGCGGACGACGCCGTTGATCTGGGGCCGCCAGGCATCGGAAACGATGGCAATGCGCAAATGCCTACTCCGCGGCCAGTTGAACGTGGGGTAGAGGCAGGCGCGACGAGCGTCGGGCCATCTCGTCCGCCCAATGGACGATGCGCAGGCGGCCGTCGAAATCCTCGACGAGTGCGGTGCAGCTTTCGACCCAGTCGCCGTCGTTGCAGTAGAGCACGTCGTCGATCATGCGCATTTCGGCGTGATGGATGTGGCCGCACACGACGCCGTCGACGCCGCGGCGCCGGGCTTCGCTCGCCACCGCCTTTTCGTAGTCGTTGATGAACTGCACGGCGTTCTTGACCCGGTGCTTCAGAAACGCCGAGAGCGACCAGTAGGGCAGGCCGAGCTTGCGGCGGCCCCAGTTGAAGATCGTGTTGAGGCGCAGCGCCGCGGCATAGGCCCAGTCGCCGAGGATGGCGAGCCAGCGTGCGTAGCGCACGATGCCGTCGAACTGATCGCCGTGGATCACCAGCAGCTTCCTGCCGTCGGGCGTCTCGTGGATCGCCTCGTCCTCGACGCGCACGTCGCCGAAGGTGAGCTGGCAGTATTGCCGCGCCGCTTCGTCGTGGTTGCCCGGGATGTACACCACGTTGGTGCCCTTGCGGGCCTTGCGCATGATCTTCTGCACGACGTCGTTGTGGCTCTGCGGCCAGTACCACCAGCGCTTGAGGCGCCAGCCGTCGACGATGTCGCCCACCAGGTAGAGATGCTCGCTCTCGTTCCTCCGCAGGAAGTCGAGCAGCAGGTCGGCCTGGCAGCCGCGCGTGCCGAGGTGGATGTCGGACAGGAAGATCGCCCTGTGACGGGCGGGCTGGTTTCGCTCGGGGAGCGTCATGATACGGGCACGGTCATGTGGATAGTGTGGGGCCGGCACTAAATCTGTTGTGCGAGATTGCACGGTACGCATGGGATTGTGTAAGGGAGCCGTTGCGTGGAGGTGTATCGGTTGTGACTGTTCGATGACATTCGCCTCACTCACCGGCGTGGCCCCTTCGGTGCTCCTCATTTTCAATCCGACGGCCGGCCGTCGCCGCCGCGGGCTGGTCGATGCGGTGGTGCGCCGGGTCAGATCCCTGGGCTGGACGGTCGATGTCGTCGAGACGGCGGCGGCGGGCGACGCGCGCCGCCTTGCCGAACAGTGCGATGCCGCACGCTATGGCGTGATCGCCGTCGCCGGCGGCGACGGGACGATCAACGAGGTGGTGAACGGCCTCGCGGCCCGCGCCGCCACGGCGCCACCGCTCGCCCTCGTGCCGCTGGGGACCGCCAATGTGCTGGCGCACGAGCTGGGATTGGGCTCGAGCGCCTCGGCGCTCGCCCAGGCGATCACGTCCGGCCGCGAGGTGGTGATGCATCCCGGCCGGGCCAGCGGCGCCGGCCGTCCTCGCTGCTTCTCGCTGATGGCCGGCGCGGGCTTCGATGCCAAGGTGGTGGCGGGCGTCAGTGCGCCGCTGAAACGCCGCTGGGGCAAAGGCGCCTATGTCTGGCGCTCACTGGTCGAGGCGAGGCGTTACCGTCCGGTGCGCTATGCGGTGGAGATCGACGGCGTTGCCCATGAGGCGGCGTCGGTGATCGTGACGCATGCCCGTCACTATGCCGGCCCCTATGTCGTGGCGCCGCAAGCGTCGCTCGACGCCCCGCTCCTGCAGGTCTGCCTGTTCGAGCGCTGGGGCTGGATGCAGGCGCTGCGCTTTGGCGCGGCTCTGGTGCTGGGCACGCTGCCGAAGACGCCGGGCTATCGCGTCGTTGCCGGGCGCGAGGTCAGGATCTCGGTTCTGAACGACGCCGGCGAGGGGCGCCGTCAGCCGGTCCAGATCGATGGCGACGACGCGCTTACGTTGCCCGTATCGATCGGCCTCTCGACCGAGGCCGTGCGGCTGTTGAAGCCGGCTTAGCGCCGGCTCACTGGACGGCCTGCAGGCGGCGCACCGATTCCTGTGTCGGATGGCCGTCGGCCGGCAGGGCCTGTTGCTGCTGGAACAGGCGCAGGGCGGAGCGGGTCTTCGGGCCCAGGAGCCCGTCGGCCTCGTCCTTGTACAGGCCGAGTCGGGCCAGGCGCATCTGCATGTCGATGACGGTGTTGCGCGAGATCGGCGCGTCGTCGGCCGGCGCCTGCTGCTGCACCGGCGGGCCGCCCGCGATCTGGCGGGCCAGGATGCCGACCGACAGCGCATAGAGCGTCGAGCGGTTCCAGTTCATCACCGCCTTGAAGTTCGGATAGACGATGAAGGCAGGGCCGCGGAAGCCGGCGGGCAGCAGGATCGACGAGGCATCGTCCACCGCGGGCAATGCGCCGCCGTTCATCTTCTTGACGCCCATCGCGGCCCAGGCCTTCACCGGCTTCTCGACGGTCGTGTCGGCCTGGTCGAGCGGGAAGCCCGGGGGCAGCATCACCTCTTCGCTCGACGGCAGGCCGGGCTTGAAGCCGACGCCCCGCAGATAGTTGGACGCCGAGGCGAAAGCGTCGGGCAGGCTGTTCCAGATGTCGATCTTGCCGTTGCCGTCGCGGTCGACCGCCCATCGCGTGAAGGTCGAGGGCATGAATTGCATGTTGCCCATGGCGCCGGCCCATGAGCCACGCATCTGGTCGCTGGTCATGTGGTTGGTGTTGAGGATGCGCAGCGCCTGCACGGTCTCGTTGCTGAAGAACTCGCGGCGCTTGGTCATGCAGGCGAGCGTCGCGACCGAGCGCACGACGCGGAAGTCGCCCATGTAGGTGCCGTAGTTCGTCTCGATGCCCCAGAAAGCCATCAGGTACTGCGGCGGTACACCGTACTCGGCCTGCAGCTGGTCGAGCAGGGCGCGATGCTGCGCCAGCTTCTGCTGGCCCTTCTGGATCCGGTCGAGCGAGACGGTGCCGCCGACATATTTGGCATAGGTCAGCGAGAATTCGGGCTGGCGGTTGTCGAGATCGACGACCTTCTGATCGGGCGTCAGCCCCTGGAAGGCGCTGTCGACGATCGAGGCTGGCACGCCCTGTTTCAGCGCATCGGCCTTGATGCTGTTCAGGCACTCGCGGAAGCCGCCATCCTGGGCCTGCGCGGGGGCAATCCCGACCATCAGGGCGGGGCTGCAGAGGAGGGCCGTCGTTGCGGCGAGAATTCGTGCGTTGGGCATGAAGGTCATGCCCGGCAGTTTATCACGAGCCGGCGACGGTCAGCCCTTCAATTCTGACGGTCGGCGCGTTGGTCGAGCTCTTGAATTCGAGGTCGTTGGCGGCCGTCATGTTGAGGAACATGTCCTTCAGGTTGCCGGCGACGGTGATGCCGCTCACCGGCCAGGCAAGTTCGCCATTCTCGATCCAGAAGCCCGAGGCGCCGCGGCTGTAGTCGCCGGTCACGCCGTTGACGCCGAAGCCGATCATGTCGGTGATGTAGAGGCCGCTCTTGATGTCGCCGATCAGCTCCTTCACCGACAGCTTGCCCTTCTCGAGATAGAAATTCGAGGTCGTGGGCGAGGGCGGACCGGAGACGCCACGCGAGGCGTGGCCGGTCGGCTCCAGGTTGAGCTGGCGTGCGGCCGCGAGGTCGAGCAGCCAGGTGGTCAGCACGCCGTCGTCGATCACCGCGCGGCGCGAGGTCGCCAGGCCTTCGGCGTCGAACGGGCGGCTGCCCAGCCCGCGCTTGCGCAACGGATTGTCGAGGATGCGGATGCCTTCGGCGAACACGCGCTCGCCCATCCTGTCCTTCAGGAACGAGGTGCCGCGCGCCACGGCGCGGCCGTTGATCGCGCCGGCGAGATGGCCGATCAGGCCGCCCGAGACGCGGCGGTCGTAGATCACCGGCACGCGCGCGCTCTGCGCCTTGCGCGGGTTGAGGCGGCGCACGACGAACTTGCCGGCGTTGCGGCCGACCTTGGCGGCCGACATCAGGTCTTCGAGATGGACCGCGCTGGTCCATTCATAGTCGCGCTCCATGCCGGTGCCTTCGCCGCCCAGCACCGAGCAGGACAGCGAGAAGCCGCTGCGGCGATAGCCGCCGGAGAAGCCGTTGCTGGCGGCCAGCATCACCGAGGTGCGGCCCCAGCCGGCCTCGGCGCCTTCGGAATTGGTGACGCCCTTGACGGCGCGTGCCGCATCCTCGGCCTCGGAGGCCATGGCGATCAGCTGCCTGGCCGTGGGCCGCGTCCTGTCGTCGAGGTCGAGATCGGGCCACGAATGGGCAAGCAATTCTTCGGGCGCGAGGCCGCAGACCGGGTCTTCCGGCACGGCGCGGGCCATGTCGACGGCGCGGCTCGCCAGTTCCCGCAGCGAGGCGGGCGCGAAGTCGGTCGAGGAGACGAAGGCCTGGCGCTTGCCCACGAAGACGCGCAGGCCGAGATCGCGGCCCTCGCTGCTCTCGAGCTTCTCGCGCTTGCCCAGCCGCTGCGCCACCGAGATCGACTCGCCGTTGACGTAGAGCGCGTCGGCCGCATCGGCGCCGAATTCCTTCGCCCACTTCAGCAGGTCGGACAGGAGATTGGCGTCGGGCGCCCCGGCCGGCCGCGTATTGCGCACCATCTTGGCCACGGCCTTGGCGACGGGCTTGCGCGCTGGCGATTTCGCGATCTTCGGCGCCGGGCGCTTGGCGAGCTTCGGGGTGACCTTCGGAGCCGCCCTCGTCACCTTCTTGGGCGCGGGCTTCTTCGGCGCTGCCTTCTTGGGCGCGGACTTCTTCACCACCTTCCGGGTGGCGGGCTTCGCCGGCTTGCTTGCGGGCTTCTTCGGGGAGGATTTCGGAGCGGTCTTTTTCGCTTTGGCCATGACGCCGTTCTACGCGCTAACGGCCCGTGTCGTCGAGATAGTAGGAGAAGAACAACACACCGGTCGCGGCGATGCCGAGTGTCCAGAATGTGGCACGCACGATGTCGGCGAGGATGGTCTGGTCGGGCCACAGGCGAGCCACCGCTTCGGCGCCGAACTGGTAGCCGAGCAGGCCGATCATCGTGCCGAGCATGAGAGAGATCGCGGCGTTCCACAGATGACGAATGCCGCGCCGTATCGCGCCTTCCTGCCGCCGCAGGGCGGCCGTGGGCTGGGGAGGCAGCATATGGCTAGTCGCCTGCGTAGTTGATGCCGGCCTCGGTCTCGTTGATCGCCGCGTTGACCAGGTTGATGGCGCGCTCGCGATGGCCGCCCTTGTTGGGACGGGCCTGGATGAGTTCGGCACGGGCCGCCTGCAGGGAACTGAGGGCGGCCTGCATGTTGGGCTGGTTGGCGCCGGCAGCGCAGGCGCCGATGGCGGCGCCGATCGCGAGGCTGACGGCGGAAATCTTCACGGACGAGCTGAGCTTCATCTCTCCCTCCAAACGGAAACGGGCGGGGAAATCCCCGCCCGTGATGCTAGTCGCTCGCCGTGCCTTCGCGCAGCCTTATTTGGCGGCGGCGGCTCTGTTTGCAGCCGAAGTGACGGCTTTGAGCGAAGCGGCCACGATGTTCGAGTCCATGCCGACGCCCCACAGGACCTTGCCGCTCGGGGTCTCGGCCTCGATGAAGCTGACGGCCTGGGCGTCGGAGCCCGCGCCCGTGGCGTGCTGGTGATAGTCGCGGACGCGGATCTGGATGCCGCAATTCTTGCCCAGCGCGTCGACATAGCCCGCGATCGGGCCGTTGCCGCGGCCCGAGATGGTCGCCGGCTTGCCGTTGAAGGTCACCTTGGCATCGAGAAGCCGCACGTCGGGATGGTCGGAGTCGGGCACCGTGGTGTGGCTGTCGAACGCTACCGGGGACGCGTTCTCGAGATACTCCTTGCGGAACGTGTCCCAGATCATCGCCGGCTGGATCTCCTTGCCGGTCTCGTCGGCGATCTGCTGGATCACCTTGGAGAACTCGACCTGCAGCAGACGCGGCATGTCGATGCCGTAGTCGCTCTTCAGGATGTAGGCGATGCCGCCTTTGCCCGACTGGCTGTTGATGCGGATGATCGCCTCGTAGCTGCGGCCGAGATCGGCCGGGTCGATCGGCAGGTAGGGCACTTCCCAGACCTTGCTGTTCGACGCTTCGAGCGACTTGAAGCCCTTGTTGATCGCATCCTGGTGCGAGCCGGAGAACGCGGTGAACACGAGGTCGCCGCCATAGGGATGGCGCGGATGGACGGGCAGCTGGTTGCAGTACTCGACCGTCTGGCGGATCTCGTTGATGTTCGAGAAGTCGATCTCGGGATCGACGCCCTGCGTGTACATGTTGAGGCCCAGGGTCACCAGGTCGACGTTGCCGGTGCGCTCGCCGTTGCCGAACAGGCAGCCCTCGATGCGGTCGGCGCCGGCCATGTAGCCGAGCTCGGCCGCCGCCACGCCGGTGCCGCGGTCGTTGTGGGGATGCAGGCTGAGGATGATCGAATCGCGATTCTTGAAGTTGCGGTGGCACCATTCGATCTGGTCGGCATAGACGTTGGCCGAGGACATCTCGACCGTGGCCGGCAGGTTGAAGATCATCTTCTTCTGCGGGGTCGGCTTGTAGACGTCGGCGACGGCCGCGCAGATGTCGCGGGCGAACTCGAGCTCGGTGCCGGTGAAGCTCTCGGGCGAGTACTCGAACACCCACTCGGTCGCGGGATCGGCGTCGGCCATCTTCTTGACCAGCTTGGCGCCCGTCACGGCGATGTCGATGATGCCGGCGGTGTCGAGGCCGAAGACGACGCGGCGCTGCAGGGTCGAGGTCGAGTTGTAGAGATGGACGATGACGCGCCGGGCGCCGCGGCAGGCCTCGAAGGTGCGTTCGATCAACTCGGGCCGGCTCTGCGTCAGCACCTGGATGGTGACGTCGTCGGGGATCATCTTCTTCTCGATGAGCTCGCGCACGAACTCGAAGTCGGTCTCCGATGCGGCCGGAAAGCCGATCTCGATCTCCTTGAAGCCCATGTCGCAGAGCAGCTTGAACATGCGGGTCTTGCGGTCGGAGTCCATCGGCTCGATCAGCGCCTGGTTGCCGTCGCGCAGGTCGACGGCGCACCAGATCGGCGGCTTGGTGATCACGGCGTTCGGCCACTTGCGGTCGGGGAGGGGCACGGGCTTGAAGGGCACGTACTTCTCGGCCGCGTTCGGCATCATGGGCTTCTGGGGATTGGTGACGTGAGAGTTTTGGGATGACATGACGGGTAGCTCCTCGCGCCGCGCACGGCCGTATGGCTCAAACGAACACTGCGATGGATGGAATTGAGGCGGCGACTGATTGGGGTAAACAGAGACGAACGACAAGCGATCCGCAGGGCCCTTCCGGTTTTTCCGGTCGGGCGGCGGATCAGCCAATAAGTCGAAGCGTCGTCAGTCGCAGCATGTTGGGCGCGACAATCGTCGATTTGGTCGCGCCCGTCAACCCGTCTGCTCGGGCGTGAGAAGCTGCCCTTCGCGGATCACCGCAGGGGAACGTCGATCCCGATGCTGAGATTTCCGCCGCGCGGATAGGCCGGGCCATAGACCGGCGCGTAGGCTACCGGTGGGGCATAGACCGGAGCCGGGTAAACGACCACGGGACGGGGCGCGTAGTAGACGCGGGGCGGCGGCTGAACGACCACGACTTCGCGGTCGTAGTAGTAGTGCTCATGGTGCTTGTGGTGCCCCCGGCCCTTCTTCCAGTCGCCGGCCATCGCGGCGGAGGCGGTGAGCATGACGGCGCTGGCCATCGCAAGCGAACCAGCCAGACGCAGGACCTCGACGTTCATTTTTTCGGTCTCCTTTGCTGCAGAATGAAACGTCCTGCACGAGCCGGATGTTGCCTGTGAATTCGCCCGTGAAGGGTGACCAACTTGTGGTAAGCGGGAGTGAAGAAGCGGAGGAATTTTCAGATGGCAGGTCCGTTGGACGGCGTTCGCATTCTCGACTGCACGACCGTCGTGCTGGGTCCGTGGGCGGCGCAGCAATTGGGCGATCTCGGGGCGGACGTGATCAAGATCGAACCGCCCGAAGGCGACACCACGCGCGTGCTGGGACCGGCGCGCAATCCCGGCATGTCGGCCTTCTATCTCGGCTGCAACCGTTCCAAGCGGTCGATCGTGCTCGATCTCAAGCAGGAGGCCGGTCGCGCCGCTTTGTTCAAGCTGGCCGAGACCGCCGACGTCCTGATGCACAATTACCGCCCCGGTCCGGCCAAGCGCCTCGGCGTCGAATACGAGGCCTTCGAGAAGATCAATCCGCGCCTCGTCTATCTGGCGACCTACGGCTATCGCGCCGCCGGCCCGATGGGCGCCAAGGCCGCCTACGACGATATCATCCAGGCCGGTTCGGGCCTCGCGGCCCTGCAGACCGTGGTGGCGGGCCAGCCGCGCTTCCTGCCGACGATCGTGGCCGACAAGACCAGTTCCAACGGCGTGGTCTCCGCCCTGCTGGCGGCCTTGTTCGCGCGCGAGCGTACGGGCAAGGGCCAGGCGGTCGAGGTGCCGATGTACGAGACGCTCGTTTCCTTCGTCATGGTCGAGCATCTCTACGGCGAGACCTTCAAGCCGGCGCTCGACACTGCGGGCTACAAGCGCGTGCTCAACAAGGAGCGCCGTCCCTATCCGTCCAAGGACGGCTACTTCGCGCTGCTGCCCTACACCGACGGCCACTGGCGGGAGTTCTGCACTCTGGTCGGGCGCGAGGACCTCGCGCAGGACGAGCGGTTCCAGGGCATGGCCAACCGCCTCAAGAACGTCGAGCAGTACTACTCGACGCTCGCGGGCCTCTGTGCCGAGCGCACCAACGCCGAGTGGGTCGAGTTGCTCAAGAACTCCAACGTGCCGCACGGGCCGGTGAACACGCTCGACGACCTGTTCGTCGACCCGCAGCTCGAGGCGACCGGCTTCTGGAAGGAAGTCGATCATCCGACCGAGGGCAAGCTGCGCATGACCGACATCCCGCCGCGCTTCAGCAAGACCAAGCCGGAGATCACGCGCCTGCAGCCCCGGCTGGGCGAGCACAGTGTCGAGGTCCTGCAGGAGGCCGGGTTTACGCAGGGCGAGATCGACGCCATGCTGAAGTCGGGCGCGACCAGGACGGCTCCCTAGAAAAACGGGCCGTCCCCCACAACGAGTCGCCGCCCGCTGGGGGAGGCGACCATGATTCTGCGGACAACGCGGCGCGATCTGCTGCGCTACGGCTCACTCTCGGCGCTGGCGGCCTCGCTGCCGGCACCGGCCATTGCGCAGGCGTGGCCGGCCAAGCCGATCAGGATCGTCTGCACCTATCCGCCCGGCGGGCTCACCGATATCTTCGCCCGTGCCTACGGCGAGTACGTGGCCGAGAAGACCGGCCAGGCGGTGATCGTCGAGAACAAGGCGGGCGCGGCCGGCGCGATTGGCGCGGAGATCGTCAAGCAGGCGCCGCCGGACGGCTACACGCTGATGTTCACCAACTCCACGACGATGGTGCAGAACAAGGCGCTGTTCAAAAAGCTGCCGTACGACCCCGACAAGGACTTCGCCCTGGTCGCCTGGTTCAACACCGGTCATCTGCCGACGATGGTGAACAAGGACATACCGGTGAACAACATCGCGGAACTCGCCGCCTGGGCTCGGGGAAGGAAAGTCTCGCTCGCCACGTACGGCATCGGCTCCTTCGCCCATATCGTCACCGAGACGCTGAACCGCCACTACGGGCTCGCGATGGAACCGGTGCACTATCGCGGCGAGTCGGCGATGTGGCAGGACGTGGCCTCCGGCGCCGTCCAGGGAGCCACCGGCAGCTACGCGTCCGGCGCGGCCGTGTTGCAGGCGGGCAGCGTGAAGCCGATCGCGGTGCCGACCATGGTGCGCATGAAGAGGCTGCCCGACGTCGCCACCTTCTACGAGCAGGGGCTGACGGAGAAGGCGTTCCAGATCCGCGGCTGGGTCGGCTGCGCGGCACCGGCCGGGACGTCGCCCGAGGTGGTGCAGAAGCTCTCGGCGTTGATGGTCGAGGCTGGCCGCACCGAACGGGTTCAGAAGATCAACGACACCTTCGCCATCGACGAGGGCGCGCGCGACGCCGCCTATTTCCGCCAGGTCCTCGACGAGGAGGGGCCGGTCTCGATCGAGGTCATCAGGAGCCTCGGGATCGAGCCGCAGTAGGCCGACCGCCCTGCGACGCGGCCTTTACGCACTGCGAAATCGCGGCCATGCTTCCACCAGGCGCGCCCGAGACGGCCTGACCGTCAAAAAAATATCGCGCCGCAGGGAGGCAATCGATGATCGTGCGTGCGTCGCGACGTGATGTGCTGCGTTATGGCTCGGCCGCGGCAGCTGCCGCTGCTCTGCCGGCCCCCGCGATTTCCCAGGGAGCCTGGCCCAACAAACCCATCCGCATCATCTGCGGCTATCCCGCGGGCGGTCTCACCGACACCTTCGCCCGCGCCTATGGCGAGTACATTGCCCAGAAGACCGGCCAGCCGGTGTCCGTCGAGAACAAGACCGGCGCCAGCGGCGCGATCGCGGCCGAGCAGGTGAAGTCTGCCGCGCCCGACGGCTACACGCTGATGTGGACGATCTCGACCACGATGATCATGAACAAGGTGCTGTTCAAGAAACTGCCCTACGACCCGGACAAGGACTTTGTCCTGATCTCGTGGATGGATGCGGGGCACCTGCCGCTGATCGTGAATGCCAAGCTGCCGGTGAAGAACCTGGTCGAACTCGCCGACCATGCGCGCGCCACCAAGACCAGCCTCGGCACCTATGGCGCGGGGTCCTACAGCCATGTCGCCGTCGAGGCGCTCAACCGCCACTACAGGCTCGGCATGGAGGCCGTGCATTATCGCGGCGAGGCGCCGATGTGGCAGGACGTTGCCTCGGGCGCGGTGCAAGGCGGGAGCGGCAGCGTCGCGGCCGCCTCGGGCGTGCTGCAGTCGGGCAACGGTCGGCCGATTGCGGTTCCGACCAAGGTGCGGATGGCCAAGCTGCCGGACGTGCCGACCTTTTACGAACAGGGCGTGACCGACAAGGCCTTCCAGGTCCAGGGCTGGATCGGGCTGGTCGGTCCGGCCGGCATGCCGAAGGAGATCGTGCAGAAGCTCTCGGACCTGATGGTCGAAGGCGGAAAGAGCGAGCGCATCCAGAAGATCCTCGCCACCTTCGGGATCGACAATGCCGCCCGCGACCACGTCTTCTTCGAGAAGATCGTGGCCGAGGAGGGGCCGATCTGGATCGAGCTGGTGAAGGGGCTGAACCTCGAGCCGCAGTAGCACCGTCGCTGCCCCCGGGTTCGCCCTTCGATATCGCAGGCACCGTGTCGAAAAATCGCTGCGGATACGGCTGATTCGCGATTGCGCATCTGCTCGTTATGATTGTACGTGTGGAGAGAATTCCAGCGCTGCCGTTGATTGAATTCGAACGGAAGGAACCGGGGCGTCCATGGCCCTAGACGTTTATGTAGGGTCGCTCACGCGTTACTACGCCGGTGCCTGGGAAAATCTCGCCGAGACGACGGCCCGCAAGCTTGGGGCCCCGCGTCCGTCTGGATCCGGCAAGCCGACCGACACCGCCCAGAGCCACGACCAGATTCATCGGAAGGTGATCGCGTGGCGAACGAGGCTCGCCAAGGCGCTCGGCGAACGGATCGACGCTCCTCTCGACTGGGACGAGACCGAAGCGGCACGTTGGTTCACGCACCGCCCAGGCTGGGACGGGTTCGGCTCCCTGGTCCTGTGGGCCGCCTATGCCGAAAATCCCACCCTGCGCCCGCCCGAGACTCTTCCTGAAGAATGGGACGACGACGCAGCGCTTGCCCGGTCGACCGCGGAGGGCGTCCGCTCGCGCTATTCGCACCTCGTGCGGAATGTCGAAATGTGGCTGCCGGTCGCCTTCGAGATCACCTTCGAGGGCGAAGACGTCGACGGGCGCCGCGTCGTGATGGGGTCGGTGACGACGCTGCGCCGCCAGCTGGAGGACTTGAATGCGGCAACCTGGAAGGCTTCGGCCGCCGATATTGCGGAATGGGGCCGGATGCCGCCCGAGAGGCGGACCGTGGCGGGCTGCGCGCGCTATGCCTTCTCCCTCCTGACCGACCTCGCGCAGCGGGCACACGCCGACCGCCTGCCGATGAAACTCGACTACTGACGAAAACGCCCGCGGGGTGAACCGCGGGCGCCTCGTGGACAGGCCTTGTCGCTTGAGTCTCAGGACGCGCTGGGGGCCGGCGGCGTCTCGGTTGCCGGGCGGTTGCGGCGGTCGGCCATGAACTGGTCGAACTCGGCGCGGTCCTTGGCGGCGCGCAGCTTGTCGAGGAAGTCGCGGAACTCGCGCTGCTCCTGATCGAGGCGATTGATCGTCTCTTCGCGATATTCGTCGAAGGCGACGTTGCCGCTGCTGCTCGAGCGGCCCCAGCCGGAGCGGCGCTTCCAGCCGCGGAATTCCTCACGGCACGAACGGCCATCGGGCATGTTCCAGTGACCGTAGCGCTTAGAGCAAAACATGCGTCCACTCCCTTTGAGATAGATGAGAAGGGCCAGGCCGACGGGCCAGAACAGGATGAAGCTCAGCACCATCAGCGCGATCCACGCCGGCTTGCCGAGGTCGTCTATTTTTTCGATCAGGCCCATGTGGGAGCCCCCTTTGCTGATGTTAACGATGTGAATGTTAACGACATTTACATTGGGCATCGCGACCTCGAGAGTCAATAGGTCGGCGAAAAACTTTCAGCGCGAAGCGGGAAAACCCAGTCCCTGCAGATAGATGAGGACCTCGGATTCCAACAGTTCCTCGGCGGACATGGGCAGCGGCCGCCGGCCAGCATCGCCGCGGCCGAACAGGGAGGCGATGCCGTGCGACATCGACCAGATGTGCAGGCTCATCATCAGCGCAGGCGGGCGGGTGGCCGGCGGCAGAAGCGTCACGAGCTGGTCCGCG
Organism: Reyranella sp.; assembly: GCF_965249915.1. Classification (GTDB taxonomy): domain Bacteria; phylum Pseudomonadota; class Alphaproteobacteria; order Reyranellales; family Reyranellaceae; genus Reyranella. The sequence continues at coordinate 3,300,596 of NZ_OZ252257.1, read as the reverse complement.
GCGCCCCGCAGCACGGCGAAGGCGCGCTCCGACGCGGCGCGCAGGTCGGGGTTCGCGTCGGGCGAGATGCCCGATTCGAACATCGCCGCGTAGTAGGCGGGCTCGGCCCGGGCGAAGGTGAGATAGGCCTTGCCGATATTGTGGAAGGCCGTGACGGGATCGGGTTTGCCGCTGGCCCAGCCGCTGGCCAGCATCGCGGCGAAGCGCTCGAAGCCCTCGCGCGCCACGTCGGCCATCAGCGCGTCGCGGTCGCGAAAATGACGGTAGGGGGCGGCCGGACTGACGCCGGCGGAGCGCGCGGCGTCGGCGAAGGTGAAGCCCGCGGGGCCCTTTTCCTTGATGAGCTCGCGCGCCGCCTTGATCAGCGCCTCGCGGAGACTGCCATGGTGGTACTTCCGCTCCTCGCCGTTGTTGCGCTTCCAGCTCATGTTAAGCGACTTTACATTAAACGCCGGGGCGGCAACAGGAACTAGCGCGAGACTTCGCCGACCAGGATCTCTTCCGTCACCTTGCCGGCAAGTTCTTCCTCCGGCTCGATCAGGCGCTTCTTCTTCCAGTCGCCCTTGGCGTAGAGGCAGAGGGTGATCAGCGCGGTGACGATGTTGGCGATCGGCAGCGCCCACCAGATTCCCTGCTCGTGCAGGTCCGTATGCTTGGAGAGCACGTAGGCCAGCGGGAACTGCACGACCCACTGCGACACCAGGGTCAGCACCATGGTCAGGACCATGTTGCCCGAGGCGCGGAAGACGCCGGTCAGCGCGAACTGCAGGCCGAGGAAGCCCCAGGCCAGCGACATGATGCGCAGGAAGCCGGCGCCGGCCGCGATCACGGCGGGATCGCCCGGCACGAAGAAGGCGACGAGCTGGGGCGCGAACAGGAAGACGATGATCCCGAAGACACTCAGGCTCGCGAATCCAAGCAGCCCGCCCAGGCGCCCGATCTGCGCCGCGCGCTCGATGTTTCCGGCGCCGATGTTCTGGCCGACCAGGGTCGAGATCGCCATCGACAGGCCCATGGCCGGGACCATGACGACCTGCAGGACGTTCGAGCCGACGCCATAGGCCGCCAGCGTGAGCGTGCCGAAACTGGCGATCAGGAAGGTCATCACCATCAGGCCCAGTGCCCGCGCCGAGAGTTCGATGGAGGCGGGGAGGCCGAGGAAGAACGCGCGCTTCACATAAGTGAAGTCGGGAATGAAGTCGCGCCGCCGCACATGGATGCCGTGCAGGCCGAGCCGCAGGATGGCGATGCCGATGATGGCGGCGATCGCCTGGGTGATCAGCGTGGTGATGGCGGCCCCCATCACGCCGTAACCGGGCACGGGGCCCCAGCCGAAGATCAGCAGCGGATTGAGCACGAAGTTCAGGAACACCGTGCCCAGCACGATGTAGACCGGCAAAGCGGGCTTGCCGATGCCGCGCATGATCGACTGGAAGACGAAGAAGGTGAAGTTGAAGACGATGCCGACGAACGACACGCGCATAAAACCCAGCGCGCCGGGATAGACGTCGGGCGCTACGCCCATCAGCTTCAGCAAACCGGGCGAGCTGATATAGCCGATCGTGCCGAGCACCAGCGAGACCAGGATGACCATCAGCAGGGTCTGGCCCGCGACATGCGCGACCATCTTCTCGTTTCGCGCGCCGACATACTGTGCGATCAGGGTCGAGCCGGCGAGCGACAGGCCCGAGCCAATGGCGAAGGTGAGGAACAGCACGGGGAAGCTGATCGACACCGCGGCCACCGCCGCGCCGCCCAGACGCCCGACCCAGAAGGCGTCGATGATCTGATAGGCCGACTGCAACACGTTTGCCGCCACGATCGGGACGGCCAGCGTCAGCAGCGAGCGGAGAATCGGACCTTCGAGGAGTTTGTTGGGAGCGGGGGGCACGCAGGTCCCTTGGACGGGCATTGAGACTTTTCTGCGGGCCTCAACGCGGGCGCAGCAATCGGGCTCCCGTCATATCGAGTGAGGAAAGGTCCCTCGCTACGCTCGGGATGACACGAGGCGGCATGATCAAAACCGTTGTCATCCCGAGCGCAGCGAGGGACCTTCAATTCACTTCGTCTTCGCGAAGATCGACGAATAGACTGACGCCTGCTTCGGCGACTTCAGCACCTCTTCGATCAGCGGGCGGAAGGTCTCGATCGGAAGGTTCGGATAGTTCTTGTCGAAGGACGGGCTATCGTACTTCTCGCAGAACTCGACCGTATCGTTGAAGTACGGGCTGTCCTTGTACTGGTCGCGCGCATTGCGATCGAGGCCGAGCTTGCCCCAGAAATAGTAGCCCTGGAACACGCCATGGCGCTGGACCATGAAATAGTGCCGGTCGTCGATGAACGGCCGCAGCATTTCGGCGACCACCTCGGCGTGATTGTAGGGCGCCAGCGTGTCGCCGATGTCGTGGAACAGGGCGCAGACCACGTACTCGGCGCTGCGCTTGTCGTTGTAGGCGCGGGTCGCGGCCTGGACGCAATGGTCGTAGCGGTCGATCGGAAAGCCGCCGAAGTCTCCCTTGAGAAGACTGAGATGCGCGATCAGGTGATCGCCGACCTTGCTCGCGATCTCGGCCTGGCCCTTGGCGATGGCCTTGAGGTCATCGACCGTTGCGTTCTCGAGATTGTCGAAGTCGTCCATCCGTAACGTCCCTGTTGTTGCCTTCCGTCAACGCCAAATCTTCCTGCCGGATCCCGGCAGGCCGAGCTTGTTCCACATCGCGTCGACCTTTTCGATCACCGCGTCGTCCATCCTGATCTGCCGGCCCCATTCGCGGTTGCTCTCGCCGGGGAACTTGTCGGTGGCATCGAGGCCGATCTTGGAACCGAGGCCCGACACCGGGCTCGCGAAGTCGAGATAGTCGATCGGCGTGTTCTCGATGACCGTGATGTCGCGCGCCGGGTCCATGCGGGTCGACAGCGCCCACATCACGTCCTTCCAGTTGCGCGCGTCGATGTCGGCGTCCACCACGATCACCCACTTGGTGTACATGAACTGCCGCAGATAGCTCCACACGCCCATCATCACGCGCTTGGCGTGACCGGCATAGGCCTTCTTCATCGACACGACGGCGATGCGATAGGAACAGCCCTCGGGCGGCAGCCAGAAGTCGACGATCTCGGGGAACTGCTGCTGGAAGAGCGGGATGAACACCTCGTTCAGCGCCTCGCCCAGCACGGAGGGTTCGTCGGGCGGCCGGCCGGTGAAGGTCGAGAGGTAGATCGGCTTGCGCCGCATCGTGATGGCGCTGATCGTGAAGACCGGGAATTGCTCGACGCTGTTGTAGTAGCCGGTATGGTCGCCGTAGGGGCCTTCGTCGCCATAGTCGTCGAGGCTGACATGGCCCTCGAGCACGATCTCGGCCTCGGCCGGCACCTTGAGCGGCACGGTCTTGCACGCGACCAGCTCGACCTTCTTGCCGCGCAGCAGGCCCGCGAACTGATACTCCGACAGCGTGTCGGGCACCGGCGTCACGGCAGCGAGAATGGTGCCGGGATCGGCGCCGATCACCACGGCGGCCGGCAGCGGCTCGCGCTTGCCTGACTTATGCCAGCGCTGGTGATGCTGCGCGCCGCCGCGATGCTTCAGCCAGCGCATCAGCGTCGTGTTCCTGCCCGTCACCTGCATGCGGTAGATGCCGAGGTTGAAACTGTCCTGCTTGTCGCCCTTCGGGTTCGGCCCCTGCGTCACCACCAGCGGCCAGGTGATCAGCGGCGCCGGCTCGCCTGGCCAGCAGGTCTGGATCGGCAGTTTCCCGAGGTCGATGTCGTCGCCGGTGAGGACGATCTCCTGGCAGGGCGCGGAACTCACCGTCTTCGGCTTCATCGCCATGACGGTGCGCACCATCGGCAGCATCTCGAGTGCCTCGCGCCAGCCGCCCGGCGGCTCGGGCTGGCGCAGGAAGGCCAGCGTCTCGCCCACCGCGCGCAACTGCCCCGGCTCGCGGTCCATGCCCCAGGCCACCCGCTCGACCGTGCCGAACAGGTTGACCAGCACCGGGATGTCGGAGCGCGTGCCGTCGGCCCGCACGACGTTCTCGAACAGCACCGCCGGGCCTTTCTCGGCCAGCAGGCGGGTCTGGATCTCGGTCATCTCCAGGTTCGGCGAGACCGGCGCGGTGACGCGCACGAGACGGCCGCTCTTCTCCAGCCGGTCGATGAAGTCGCGAAGCGAGGCGTATGGCATGCTAGGCACGTCGTTTAGAGGGGCGGACCGATGAGATCAAACGACATTCCGGCTGAATTCGAAGACCTGCTGAGCCGCGCCGGCCGGCGCGTGCTGGCGGGCACACATCCTTTGTGCGGGGCGCTGGCCAATCCGCGCACGCGCTTCCTGGCGGCGGAGGACCTGCTCGACCGCGCCAAGGTCGCACGCGTACGGCGTACGCTGGAGGCCGAGCTGCCGGAAACGATGGAGCCGATCGAGCGGCCGATCCCGCCCGACACGATCTTCGACATGAAGCAGGACTATGCCGAGCTGCTGCCCAAGAGCAGCCGGGCGCGCACGATCTATTTCGAGAGCCGCCGCGAGCCCGGCGTGAAGGCCGCCGAACGGATCGGCCTCGCCCGCATGATGCGCAGCCAGAGCTTCCGGGCCTTCGCCGAGGCGCTGGCGGGACGCAGGCTCAAGTCGGGCTGGGGCCTGCAGGTTCTTCGCTACGGACCGGGCGACTATGCCGGGCCGCACAACGATCACCATCCCGAGAACGAGGCGGCGAAGGCCGGATACATCGACCTGCATCTCAGCCTGTGCACCCCTGGCGTCGAGCATCAGTGGCTGGTCTACAGCCGCGCCGGCCATTTCAGCGAGATCGTGTCGGTGGCCGGCCCCTCGACCGTGACGGCCTATCGCCTGCCGTTCTGGCACTACACCACGCCGCTTGTGGGCGCGCCGAAGTCCGGCCGCTGGGTCCTGCTGGGGACGTTTTTGTATCGGTGAGGCGAAGGTTCAAGAAGGGTCCCTCGCTGCGCTCGGGATGACAATGGGTGGGGCAATAAACCCTGTGTCATCCCGAGCGCAGCGAGGGACCTTTGCCGTCTTGCTAGTCCCGGTCGGGTGCGCCCAGCGGGAAGAGGGGGCGGAACGGTCGCGCGTCGTCGACGCAGCGGGCGAAGGACGGTCGTGCGAGCAGGCGCGTGCGGTAGGCGCGCAGCACCGGATAGGATTCGGGAATCCTGTGCACCCAGTCGGCGTAGAACAGCGACGGTGCGGCGGCACAGTCGGCCAGCGTGAAGTCGCTGCCGGTGGCCCAGATGCGGCCGGCCAGCTCGGCGTCGAGCCAGGCGTAGGCGCGCTCCAGTTTCTCGATGGCCGCGTCGTGGCCGTCCTTGCGCTTGATCGGATCGCCGGTGAGGGCGCCGTCGACCGCGAGCTGCATCATGTTCATGACATGCAGGTCGAAGAAGCGGTCGAGGAAGCGCACGTCGAGCGCCGCCAGCGGGTCGGCCGGGATCAGGCGCACCGGGCCGGGATGTGCGAGCTGCAGATACTCGACGATGATGCTGGTCTCTACGACGGTGCGATCGCCGTCGACCAGCACAGGGAACTTGCGCAACGGCCAGCGCTTCAGCCACTCGCCGACATGCTCGGGCATTTCCTGCCCGAGCGCGCGGAACTCGAACGGCGTGCCGTTCTCGTAAAGCGCCATCAACACCTTCTGGGTGTAGGACGAAAAGAGATGGCCGTAGATCGCAAGCGACATTGCCAGGGGCTCCCGTTCAGCCGGTCTTCTTCCAGGAAGCGGCCCGCGCGAGCAAACGTTCCGCCCGAATGACGATCGGCAGGTCGACCATGCTGCCCTCGAAGGCCACCGCGCCCTCGCCATTGGCCTTGGCGACCTCGAAGGCCGCGAGCAGGCGCCGGGCGCGGTCGACCTCGGCGTCGGAGGCGCCGTATTCCTCGTTGATGATCGGCACGTGCGCGGGATGGATGCACGAGGCCGTGGTGAAGCCGAGCTCGCGGCCGCGCTTCAGCCCGGCGCGGTAGGAGTCGAGATCGTCGATCTTGGCGAGCTGACCCATCGAGCCCATCGGCAGGATGCCGGCGGCGCGGCAGGCGGCCAGTCCCTGCATGGCGAAGACGTACATGCTGTCGGCCGACGGGATCGCGCCCATGTCGGTGGCAAAATCCTCACCGCCGACCGACATGCCGGCCATGCGCGGCTCGGCGGCGATGGCGAAGAGATGCGGCAGGGCGGCCACCGTCTCGATCAGCACCAGGAAGCGCGTGTGGCCGATCTCCATGCCGAGCTGCGCCTCGCGCTCGGTCACCAGCTCGGCCAGCAGGCGCACATGCTCGGGCCCCATCACCTTGGGCAGCATCAGCGCCGAGACGCCGGGCATCACCGCGGCCTCGATGTCGGGGACGGCCAGTTCGAGCGGGCGGTTGATGCGGACCACGACGTCGGCGCCGTTCTGGGACACCCGCGGCACGGCAGCGGCAATCGCGGCGCGGGCCTCCGCCTTCTTCGACGGGATGATCGAATCCTCGAGGTCGAGGATCAGCGCATCGGCGCCGCGCGTATGGGCCTTGGCGATGAAGCGTTCGGCCAGCACCGGCACGAACATCAGCGAGCGCCAGTTCGGCGTGGGACGGGTATTCATTGAATGGTTCTCCGGAAGAAGTCAGCGCAGGCCGACGGGCACGACGCTGATCGAGTTCTGCGGGCTGCCCTCGATCACGCGGTCGGTGTAGGTGAGATAGATGAGGGCGCGGCGCTTGGGGTCGTAGAAGCGCACGACCTGCGTGGTCTTGAAGATCAGCGAAGCGCGCTCGCTGAACACCTCGTGCGGGCTCTTGAGCTTCTCGGCCTTGTCGCCGTCGATCGGGCCGACCTGGTGGCAGGAGATCGACGCATAGGGCGGGTCCTCCGCCAGGCCGACCATGCCCTTGAAGCCGCCGGTGCGGGCGCGCGCGAGATAGCAGGTGATGCCCCCGAGGTCGGGGTCGTCGAACGCCTCGACCACGATCTTGTCGTTGGGGCCCAGCCACTTGAAGCGATAGCCGACCGAGCCGATTTCTTCGGCCGCTGCCGGACCGGCAACCACGAGGGCGAGGACGGCGAGGATCGCGCGTTTCATGTCAGACTCCTTTGCTGGCCGGACGTGTGGCGAGGAACAGGCCGGGCAGCACCAGCACCGTTCCGATGAGATGATACCATTGCGGCGCCTCGCCGAGGACGATCCAGGCGAGAATGCCGACATAGAGCGGCCCGAGATACATCGATACGCTGGTGACCGACGGTCCCAGTTCGCGCACGCAATAGGCGAAGGCGCCGTAGGCGCCGACGCCGGGAATGACGGCCAGCACCAGGAACGACGCCCAGGTGCGCCAGTCGGCGAGGTCCGGCGCCTGCCAGAAGAGCGCCTCGCCGATCGCGAAGGGCAACAGAACGAGAGAGCCCGCGAAGGAGATGGCGCACAGCCTGGTCAGCGGATCGAGTGCGCTCGGCCGCGCCTTGAGCAGCACCGAGTAGAGGCCCCAGCAGGCCGCGGCGGCCGCGATCCAGAGGTCGCCCTCGGTGAACTGTACCGCCAGCAGATTTTCGAGACGGCCTTTTGCGAACACCGCGGCGACGCCGGCCAGGCAGAGCACGATGCCCGCGATGCGGCCGGCCGTCAGCCGCTCGCGATAGAGCAGGCGGCCCAGCGCCACGACCAGGATCGGCGAGGCTGCGTAGATCAGCCCGATGTTCAGCGCCGGCACCGAGCGCGCGCCGATATAGACCCAGGCGCCGCAGATCCACATGCCGATCGCGCCCAGCAGCAGCAGGTCGCGCCATTCGCGCGTGAGGGCCGCGCGATGGCGCACGAGACGCGGCCACGCGAACGGCAGCAGCAGAACGGCCACGAAGAACCACCGCCCCAGCGCCAGCGCGTTCGGCGGCACGAACGTGGCGTAGCGCGCCATCAGCATGTTGACGGCGAACATCGCGGGCGTGAGCAGCAACAGTGTCCAGGCGATGCGACGGCGGGTGAGGGACGACACGGCGGTGTTCTAGCACGTCGCGGCGTGAATCTTCCGGTGAAGGAAAGGTCCCTCGCTGCGCTCGGGATGACACCGTTTGCTTAATGGGCGCACTGAGCAGGTCCCGACAAAATTTGTCATCCCGAGCGCAGCGAGGGACCTTTAGCGGCGCCTGCAACCGTTGACAGGCTCAGCTCGGGCGCAACCCGTCCTTCGGGTATTCGCCGCCGGCATCCTTGATGGCCTGCTTGTAATTCTTCTCCGAATTGAAGGGCTCCATCTTCGGGAAGTCGCGCGGCTTGCCCGGGCGGATCTCGCCGGTCGACGGCGTCACGATCAGCAGTTCGCCCTTGCGGCCGAGCAGCGGAATCTCGCGCTTCCAGCGGGAGTAGACGCGCCGCGCCGTAGCCGAGTAGTCGACATAGGTCTCGAACTCGCTCGGATCCTTGATGAACAGCGCCTCGTAGGCGGTGATGAACTCCTCGACGAACGTGCGGTCGACGACCTCGAGGTTGGACATCATCCAGCAGCGGTCCTGGAACACCCAGTAGGTGCCGATGCCGACGAACTGCTTCTGCCGTGTCAGGTAGGGAAAGAAGGGGAAGCCGCGGCAGGCGATCGTGCGGTTGTCGCGCTCGCAGTGCCGCGCGCCCTTGCAGTGGATCGCCATGCAGTCGGAGGTCAGCTCCTCGACGATCATCCGGGTGGAATAATCGTAGGGCTTGAACTTGGACCACAGGTCGGTGCGGGTCTTCAGCAGCTCCCACTCGGCCATGTGCACGACCGGTACGGCGTTCTGCGTCGAACAGCAGACCGGCTCGCCGTCGTTCAGCGGCGCGCACTTGCGGCCACAATCGAAGCGCGAGACCGGCGCGTTGAAGCCTTCGTACAGGCTCGCGAAGTCGGCCGCGCTTATCTTTGATTTCTTGGTGCTAGGGGGCATGGCTTTGCTGTAGCCCGATCCGTCTGTGAAAGAACAGTTACGGAATTATAACAGCCCGCCGCCGAATAGCTTCACGAAACGGGCAGGACCCGCCAGACGACGGTCTCGCGCATGCCCCGATTCTCGAGCTGCAGCGAGGTCGGTATTTCATAGCGACCGCGCTCCTCGAGGCCCTGGGCGCTGAAATAGTTGCGACCCGGGTCGCCCAGCAGGACCAGCCGGCCCCGGGCGGCATGGCTGCGCAGCCAGGCCAGCGCCTGCACCGACATCTCGCGCTCGTAACAGACGTCGCCCGCGATCACGACGTCGGCCTCGGGCTCTCCCGGCACTCCGGCCAGCCAGTCCTCGCTGCTCGTCTCGATGGATAGACCGTTGGCCGTGGCGTTCAGGCCTGCGGCGACCAGGGACAGGCGATCGATGTCGTTGGCCACGACCGAGGCCGCACCGCAGCGCGCCGCCGCCAGAGAGGAGACGCCAGAACCGGCCGCGAAGTCGATCACCCGTTTGCCCCTGACCAGGTCGGGATTGTCGAGCAGGTGGCGCGCGATCGCCTGGCCGCCCGGCCAGCAGAAGGCCCAGTAGGGCGGATCGACGTTCTTCTCCTCCAGCCACGACTCGGTGGCCTGCCAGATCGGGACATACTCGCTGGCCAGCCAGAGTCTGAACTCCGGCACCATCGCCGGCGCTTCGAGGGCGGTGTTGGCGCGGATGAATCCTTCGGGATCGTCGGGGAGTCTCGACATCAATGGATCCTGTCGACGATGACGGCCGCCAGCATCAGCCAGCCGACCAGGCGATTGGACTTGAACCGCATCAGGCAGTCGGCCTGGTCGTGGGGTTTCAGCAGCGCGATCTGCCACACCAGGTGCGCGGCGATACCGGCCAGCAGGACGAAATAGCCGATGCCCAGCGGCGCGAGCAGGCCGGTCGCGATCCAGAAGCCGATCGCCAGAACCGCAAAGAAACTCAGCCAGCGCCGCGGCGCGGCGGCGAAGCGGCGTGCCGTCGAGCGCACGCCGACCACCGCATCGTCGCGCTGGTCCTGCATGGCGTAGATCGTGTCGTAGACCATCGTCCAGGCGACGCCGCCGAAATAGAGCGCGACGGTGGCCCAGGACAGCGTCTGGGTGACGGCGGCGTAACCCACCAGCGCGCCCCAGTTGAAGGCGAAGCCCAGCACCACCTGAGGCCAGGAGGTGATCCTCTTCATCGTCGGATAGATCGCGACCAGCAGCAGAGAGAGCAGGGCCACGCCGCCCGCGAACTTGTTGAGCTTGAACAGCACGGCGGCGCCCACCGCGCCCTGCAGCGCCATCCAGATCAGCGCGTGATGCAGCTTCAGTTCGCCCGACGGCAGCGGCCGGCCGCGTGTACGCTCGACGCCGGCATCGACCTTGCGGTCGACGATGTCGTTCCAGGTGCAGCCGGCGCCGCGCATGGCGATGGCGCCCAGCGCAAACAGCGCCATCAGGCCCGCCAGCCGGCCCCAGTCGGGCGCGGCGGCCAGTGCCAGCGACCACCAGCAGGGAAACAGCAGCAGCCAGATGCCGATCGGCCGGTCCCAGCGCGCCAGCCGCCCGTAGGGGCGCGCCCAGGGCGGCAGGTAGCGCAGCGTCCAGTGAGTCTGGTCGATATCGGTGAAGCCGGTTGTCCGCCCGGCGGTCATGGCGTCATCATGGGCGTCATCATGCAGCTATGCGCGACAATGATCCATGAAGGCAAATAGATGAGCAGGGATCCATGAGTATCGGGCGTCTCTTCGTGGAGGCCGATCTCGCGGCCGGGGCCGAAGTCCCGCTGGACGAGGCCCAGGTCCATTACCTGCGCCACGTCATGCGCCGGCCCGACGGCGCGCCGCTGCTGCTGTTCAACGGCCGCGACGGCGAATGGCGCGGCACCCTGTCGGCGCGCGGCAAGAAGTCGGCGGTCGCCGAACTGGGCGAGCGCACCCGCGAGCAGGCGCCCGAGCCCGATGTCTGGCTGTGCTTCGCGCCGGTGAAGCGCGCCCGCATCGACTATATCGCCGAGAAGGCGACCGAGCTCGGCGTCGCCGTCCTGCAACCCGTGGTGACGCGCCACACGGCGGTGGAGAGGGTCAATGTCGGCCGTCTGCGGGCCAATGCGATCGAGGCGGCCGAGCAGACCGAGCGGCTCACCGTGCCGGAGGTGCGCGAACCGGTCGATCTCGGAAAGTTGCTCGACGGCTGGCCCGAGGGACGGCGCCTGATGATGTGCGACGAGACCGGCGGCGGGCCGCCCATCGCCGAGGCGCTGTCGCGGCTCGACGACGCGGCGCGCGCGGCGCCCTGGGCGATCGTGATCGGTCCCGAGGGTGGCTTCGCCGAAATCGAGCTGCAGGCACTGCGTCGCATAAAGGATGTAACGTCGGTGGGCCTCGGTCCACGCATCCTGCGGGCCGACACCGCGGCGCTTGCAGCGCTGGCATGCTGGCAGGCGCTCCTCGGCGACTGGCGGCGCCCGACACCGCGTCTCAGCGGCGATTATAGCGCCTCCAGGGTTACCGTCTGAGCGCTTGCGCAGGCCCCCGGCGATGTGGGAGAGAGCGAATCGAACAGGATGAACCAGCCGCGGGCTCGCGTGAGAATTTCTCATGCGACCGCGCCGCTCCACCAACCCTCACAAGGTGCGGAGCGATCAGGGAGAGTTGATCGTATGTCCGCACCTCCGTCGGGCGGCGGCGCGCCGATCGAAAATCGGCGGCAGCTGATCGAGTATTTCGCGGCCGGCAACAAGCCCCGCGCCAAGTGGCGCATGGGCACCGAGCACGAGAAATTCGGCTACCACACCAAGACCCTCAAGCCGCTGGCCTATGACGGGCCGGACGGTATTCGCGCCATGCTCGAAGGCCTGACGCGCTTCGGCTGGGAGCCGGTGATCGAGGGCAACAATCCGATCGCGCTGCTGCGCGACAAGGCCAGCATCACGCTGGAGCCGGGCGGACAGTTCGAACTGTCCGGCGCGCCGCTCGAGACACTGCACGAAGCTGCGGCCGAGAACGCTCAGCACATCGACGAGGTGAAGCAGGTCGCGGGCGAGATCGGCGCGTCGTTCATCGGCCTGGGCTTCGCGCCGGAGTGGACGCGCGAAGACATGCACTGGATGCCCAAGGGCCGCTACAAGATCATGCGCGACTACATGCCGAAGGTCGGCACGCTCGGTCTCGACATGATGCTGCGGACCTGCACCGTGCAGACCAACCTCGACTTCGACTCCGAAGCCGACATGGTGAAGAAGTTCCGTGTCTCGCTGGCGCTGCAGCCGATCGCCACGGCCCTGTTCGCCAACTCGCCCTTCAAGGAGGGCAAGGAGGCCGGTTTCAAGAGCTACCGCAGCCACATCTGGACCGATACCGATCCCGACCGTTGCGGCATGCTGCCCTTCGTGTTCGAGGACGGCTTTGGCTTCGAGCGTTACGTCGACTACATGCTCGATGTGCCAATGTACTTCGTCTATCGCGACGGCAAGTACATCGATGCCTCCGGCCAGAACTTCCGCGACTTCCTGAAGGGCAGGCTGCCGGCGCGGCCGGGCGAGCTGCCCTCGATCAACGACTGGGCCGATCACATCACCACGGCCTTCCCCGAGGTGCGGCTGAAGCGTTACCTCGAAATGCGCGGCGCCGACTCCGGCCCGCTGGGCGCGCTGAACGCGCTGCCGGCACTGTGGGTCGGTCTGCTCTACGACCAGAGCGCGCTCGACGCGGCGTGGGACCTGGTGAAGGACTGGAGCACCGCGGATCACGATTTCCTGCGGGCCGAAACGCCGAAGTCGGGCCTCGCCACGATGTTCCGCGGTCGCGTCCTGTCGGAGTTGGCGCGCGAGGTCGTCGAGATCGCGCATGCCGGGCTGCGCGCGCGAAAGCAGCTCAATGCCGACGGTGCCGACGAGACCATGTACCTGGCGCCGCTCGACCGCGCCGTCGCCAGCGGCCAGGCGCCGGCCGACGAACTCCTCGCCAAGTGGCACGGTGAATGGAAAGGATCTTTCGCGGCGCTGTTCCGCGACTGTGCCTACTGAGGTAAGGTCGCGGCATGCTCGATCGATGCGACCGCGTCCAGATCGCCGTGCACGACGCCGCCAAGGCGGCGCAGCGCTTCGGCCAGTTGCTCGGCAGCCAGGTGTCGCGGCACGACCATAGCCGCCACCTCTCGGCCAGGCGCACCATCCTTGCCGTCGGCGAGAGCGAGTTCGAGCTCTGCGAGGCCGACGGCGCAGGCCTCACCCAGGATTTCCTGAGCCGGCGCGGCGAAGGCCTGATGACGGCGGGCTACTGCACCGCCGATCTCGACGGCATGGTGAAGCGCTGGGAAGGTCTCGGCATTCCCTACGATCTCGACAACGAGCAGCTCTATCTGTCGGCCGAGACGACCTTCGGTCTGCCGATGGTGATTTCCGAGAGCACCTATCGCCCCAGGGTCGGGCCGGTATCGTTCCTCTACGAGACCACCAACACGCTGATGAGCGACTGGCGCCGAGCCGCCGCCGTCTATGCCGGCCTGTTCGGGCTGGATCCGTCGCGCTTCAGCGCGATCGGCAGCGAGCGCTTCGGCTATATCGGCACGCTCACTCTGTTCGATCCGCCCAACCGGCTCGACCGCATCGAGCTCAGCCAGGTCACCGACAACGTCCACGCGATGGGCCGCTACGCCCACAAGCACGGCGACTCGCTCTACATGTGCTACGTCGAGGTCCACGACTGGCCGAACGTGCGCCAGCGCCTGCTCGACGCCGGCGCGCACTATACGCCGCGCGGATCCGATCCCGTCACCGATCCCGACGGTGGCTGGATCCACCCGAAGGAACTGCACGGAGTGCTGCTCGGTGTCTCGCGCACCGGGCTGGCCTGGGACTGGTCTGGCCGAGAAGAATTGGTGCCCCCCGCATGAGTTTGTTGAAGAGTATTGGCATGACCCGTCGTTCGTTCGTATTCACCGCTCCGGCCCTTTCGGCGGTGCCGACGGTCGCCTATGCCCAGGCGGCCGAATGGCAGACCGTGGTCGGTCCCGACCTGCGGTTCCGGCTGGAGATGCCGGCGCCGGCCAGCAAGAGTACGGCGGCCGAGAAGGAAAAGGGGCATGCCGGCGAGCGGGTCGCCTGGGCCGCCAAGCGCGCCGACGAGATGTTCGACTTCGACTATGTCGACTACGATCCCGGCTGGTTCTCGTCCAAGGACAGCAAGGAGATGGCGCGCGAGCTGGGGCGTGGCGAGGCCGAGAAGGCCTTCCCGCGCGCCACCTTCAAGTACGTGCTCGACGAGCCGGTGACCCTGCAGGGCTGGGACGGCTACGCGCTCGACATTGCCGACCAGCAGGGCGCGCTGGTGATGATGCGCACCTATATCGTGAAGGACCGGCTCTATCGCCTGCTGGTCACGGCCAAGAACGACGAGGAGACGAAGGCGGCCGCCGCGCGTTTCCTGGGCTCGCTCAGATTTGCGGAGAGCAAGGGCTAGGATGCGTATCTGCGTTTTCGGCGCCGGCGCGATCGGCGGCAACTATGCCACGCGCCTCGCGGCCGCCGGCAACGAGGTTTCGGTCGTGGCCCGCGGTCCCCATCTCGAGGCGATCCGGGCCAACGGCCTCACGCTCCTGACCGGCGACAAGACGATCGTCGCCAAGGTGAAGGCGAGCGACAGACCGGCCGATCTCGGTCCGCAGGACGTGGTGATCTCGACCCTGAAGGCCTCCAGCCTGTCGGCGGTTGCCGAAACGGTGTCGCCGCTGCTGGGCCCCGGCACGCCGGTGGTTTTCGCGCAGAACGGTATTCCCTGGTGGTACGGCCACGGGCTGGGCAAGGGCCGGCCCAGGGCGCCCGACCTGTCGCGGCTCGATCCCGGCGGCGCGCTGCTCAAGGCGGTGGGGTTCGACCGCACCCTCGGCGGCGTCATCACCTCGTCCAACCATGTCATCGAGCCCGGCGTGGTGCGCAACATCTCGCCCGAGCGCAACGTGCTGTGGGTCGGAGAGCCCGACGATCGCCAGACGCCGCGCATCGAGAAGCTGCGCGAGACCCTGATCGCGGCCGGCATCTCCTCGCCCTCGACCACCGACATCCGCTACGATATCTGGCACAAGCTGATGGCCAACTTCACCGGCTCGACGCTGTGCCTCATCCTGCGCCAGCCCACGACCATCCAGGCGACGCCGATGGTCAACCGCCTGGCCCGCCGAGCCCATGCCGAGGCGCTGGCCATCGCCGCCGCGCACGGCGTCGTGCTCGACGATTCGCCCGAGGTCCGCTACGGGCCGAAGCGCGTCTATCCCGACCACCGCCCGTCGATCCTGCAGGACTATGAGGGTGGCCGTCCGATGGAGGTCGAGGCGATCGTGCGGGCGCCGCTTGCCTTTGCGCGCAGCGCCGGCCTCGACACGCCCACCCTCGATGCCATCGAATCGATCTGCGTCAGCCTCGCGGAATCGAAGGGCCTCTATCGGTCCTGAACATGGGCGCCGCCGCTTCCGCGAACATCGACAAGCGCATCGCGGAGCTGGGCGATTGGCGCGGCGAGACGTTGGCCCGGGTGCGCGACCTGATCCACGCGGCCGATCCCGCGATCGTCGAGGAATGGAAATGGCGCGGCGTACCGGTCTGGGAACATGACGGCATCGTCTGTACCGGCGAGACCTACAAGCAGGTCGTGAAGCTCACCTTCGCCCGCGGTGCCGCGCTCGCTGATCCGAAGAAGCTGTTCAACGCCAACCTCGACGGCAATGCCCGCCGCGCCATCGATATTCCCGAAGGCGCCACGCTGAACGAGAGAGCCTTCAAGGCCCTGGTCCGCGCCGCCGTCGCCGCCAACAAACAGGCGCTGGCCGAGCGGGCTGCGAAAAAGAAGAAGCGTTAGTCCTGTGTGGAAAGACGAAAAGGTCCTTCGCTACGCTCAAGATGACAACTTCTTCTGAATCGACGCACGGCGTCAGTTCAAGAACCGAAGTCATCCTGAGCGCAGCGAAGGACCTTTGGTTTCTCAGGTCGCGGTGCCGCCCACGGTGAGGGCGTCGATGCGCAGGGTCGGCTGACCGACGCCGACCGGAACGCCCTGGCCGTCCTTGCCGCAGGTGCCGATGCCCGGATCGAGCGACATGTCGTTGCCGACCATGCCGACGCGGGTCAGCGCGTCGGAGCCGGCGCCGATCAGGGTCGCGCCCTTCACGGGGCGGCCGATCTGGCCGTCTTCGATCAGGTAGCCCTCGGTCACGCTGAACACGAACTTGCCCGAGACGATGTCCACCTGGCCGCCGCCGAAATTGGCGCAGTAGAGGCCCTTCTTGACCGAGGAGATGATCTCCTTCGGATCCTTGTCGCCGCCCAGCATGAAGGTGTTGGTCATGCGCGGCATCGGTGCGTAGGCATGGCCCTGGCGGCGGCCGTTGCCGGTCGGCTTCACGCCCATCAGGCGGGCGTTCATGCGGTCCTGCATCAGGCCGACCAGGCGGCCGTCCTCGATCAGCACGTTTCGCTGCGTCGGCGTGCCCTCGTCGTCGATGGTGAGCGAGCCGCGGCGGTCGTTCAACGTGCCGTCGTCGACCACGGTGACGCCCGGCGAGGCGACCATCTCGCCCATCAGGTGGGTGAACATCGAGGTCTTCTTGCGGTGGAAGTCGCCTTCCAGCCCGTGGCCGACCGCCTCGTGCCACAGCACGCCCGACCAGCCGGCGCCCAGCACGACCGGCATCTCGCCGGCCGGCGCGTCGACGGAGTCGAGGTTGACCAGCGACTGGCGGATCGCCTCGTCGGCTTCCTTCTGCCAGTAGGACGGCAGGAAGATGTCGCCATAGGCGGCGCGGCGGCCGCTGCCGGTGCTGCCGGCCTCCATGCGCGTGCCGTCGGCACAGACCACGCTGACGTTCAACCGCACCAGCGGGCGCACGTCGGCGGCGCGCCAGCCGCCGGCGCGCACGATCTCGACGACCTGCCACGAGCCCGACAGCGAGACCGAGACCTGGCGGGCCTTGGGCTCCTTGCCTCGGACGTAGGCGTCGATCTCCTGCATCAGCGCGACCTTCTGGGCGAAGGGCACGCCGTCGATCGGATTGTCGTCGGCATAAAGCAGCCGGTTGGTGCCGCGCGGCGACTCGTCGGAGGTGCCGCCGCGGCCCGAGCGCACGGTCTTCACCGTCTCGGTCGCGCGCTTCAGCGCCTGCTCGTCGAGCGCCGAGGCGTGCGCGAAGCCCGTGACGTCGCCCGCGACCGAGCGCAGGCCGAAGCCCTGTGAGGTGTCGTAGGAGGCGCTCTTCAGCTTGCCGTCGTCGAACGAGAGGCTCTCGCTCTGGACATATTCGAGGAACAGCTCGCCGTCGTCGGTGCCGGCCAGCGCGTCGTCGACCATCTTCTCGGTCTTGCGCTTGTCGAGGCCGCCTTTGCCGAAGAACAGGCCGTCGGCGGTGGCGAGATGGTTGATCGATTTGGTCATGCGGGCACCTTTTTCTTCTGTCGTCCGGTCATCCCGCCACCTTGTCATCCTGAGCGTAGCGAAGGATTTCGCGTCAGCTACTGACACCACCTTTGTGGCGAGGTCAGGTCCTTCGCTTCGGTCAGGACGACAGGCGGGCGGTCAGGGCAAACGCTGCCTCAGACGACCAATACGATCTTGCCAAAATGGGCATTGGCCTTCATGTGCGCAAGCGCGGCGGCGGCCTCGGACAGGGGGAAGGTCTTGTCGATCGGCAGGCTGAGCTTGCCCTCCTCGATGGCCGTCCACAGGTCCTTGCGGGCCGCCTGCACGATGTCGCGGACCTCCTCGGGGCTGCGGGTGCGGAAAGTGACGCCGATATAGTCGATGCGCTTCAGCGCATGCAGGTCGAAGTTGAACTCGCCCTTCATGCCGCCCAGCCGGCCGACATTGACGATGCGGCCGAGGATGGCGGCGGCTTCCATGTTCTGGTTCATCACGCCGCCCGAGACCTGGTCGACGATCAGGTCGACGCCCTTGCCGCCGGTCGCTTCCTTGACCTTGTCCGGCCATTTCGGGTCGCGCGTGTCGATCGCCACGTCGCATCCGAACTCGCCCAGCCGCGCGCGGCGGCCGTCGTTGGTCGAGCTGCCGAGCACGACCGAGGCACCCATGATCTTGGCGATCTGCATGCCGAGCAGGCCGACGCCCGAGCTGGCGCCCTGGATCAGCACGGTCTCGCCCTTCTTGAGACGGCCGGCGCCGACCAGCGCGTTGTGCATGGTCTGAACGGCCACGGGCATACAGGCGGCCTGCTCGTAGCTCATGTTGTTGGCCGGGATCTTGTGGGCGCGGCCGGAATCGGTGACGGCGTATTCCGCAAAACCGCCGGCCGCCGCGCTCATGACCCGGTCGCCCGGCTTGAAGTCCTTCACGTCGGGGCCGACAGCCTCGACTTCGCCGGCGCATTCCAGGCCTACGATGGTGCCCGGGCCGCCGATGCGGCCGTGCGAATGGCCGGACGCCACCGCGAGGTCGGCGCGGTTGAGCGACGCCGCCTTCACCTTGATCAGGATTTCGCCCGCCTTGGGCACGGGCTTGGGGGCGTCGGTGAACTGGACGCCCTTATCGGTGACGACGGCTGCTTTCATGGTGATCTCCCTAAACTGTGGAGACACCCTTAGCACATCGGCGAAGGCCGGCGACCGCCTAGGCGATCTTGCTGGTCCTGCCCTGCCAGTAGCGGTCGCGCAGCAGGCGCTTGTAGAGCTTGCCGGTCGGATGGCGCGGCAGCTCCTCTTCGAAGTCGACGCTGCGCGGACACTTGATGGCGGAGAGGTGCTGCTTGCAGTAGGCGATCAGCTCCTCGGCCAGCGCCGGGCCGGCGTCGGCCATGTCGCGCGGCTGCACCACGGCCTTCACTTCCTCGCCGAAGTCCGGGTTCGGCACGCCGAACACGGCGCAGTCCATCACCTTGGGATGGTTGATCAGCAGGTTCTCGCATTCCTGCGGGTAGATGTTCACCCCGCCGGAGATGATCATGAAGGCCTTGCGGTCGGTCAGGTGCAGGAAGCCGTCGGCATCGACATAGCCCACGTCGCCCAGAGTGCTCCAGCCCTTGGGATGGCGCGACTCGGCGGTCTTCTTCGGATCGTTGTGATACTCGAACGACCGGCCCTCGGCGAAATAGACCGTGCCGGATTCGCCGGTCGGCAGCTCGTTGCCTTCGTCGTCGCAGATCTTGAGCTTGCCGATGATGGCGCGGCCGACCGTGCCTTTGTGCGCCATCCATTCCTGGGCGTTGCACATGGTGAGGCCGTTGCCTTCGGTGCCGCCGTAATACTCCCAGATGATCGGGCCCCACCACTGGATCATCGCTTCCTTGGTCGGGATCGGGCAGGGCGCCGCGGCATGGATCACGCACTTGAGCGACGACACGTCGTACTTCGCGCGCACCTCCTCGGGCAGCTTGAGGAAGCGCACGAACATGGTCGGCACGACCTGCGTGTGCGTGATCTTGTGCTTCGCAATCAGCGACAGATATTCCTCGGCGTCGAAATGCTCCATGATCACCGAGGTGCCGCCCAGCCGCATGACGCTCATGTTGAAGCGCAGCGGAGCCGCATGATAGAGCGGCGCCGGCGACAGGTAGACCGTGTCGCTGTCGATGCCGTAGAGCCTGCGGCTGACCGCCAGCAGCGGATTGTCGAAGTCGATCGGCTGCCTCTCGACCACCGGCATGACGCCTTTGGGCCGTCCCGTCGTTCCCGACGAATAGAGCATGTCGTGACCGGCCGTCTCGTCGGCGATGGGCGTGGCGGGAAAGCGCGCGACCGCGTCCTCCCACGACTCGTAGCCGGGGATCGTGCCGTCGATCATGAAGCGATGCGGCGCACCCTTCATCAGTGGCACCAGCTCGGCAGCCTTCTCGGCCAGCGCCTTCGAGGTGACGAACAGCCGGGCGCCGCAATCCGTGACGATATAGTCGACCTCGGCGGCAGTGAGGCGAGAGCTGATCGCCGTGTAGACCAGGCCCGAGCGCTGCGCGCCCCAGCAGATCTCGAAGAAGCGCGGGTTGTTCTCGAGGAAGATCGCGACATGGTCGCCGGCCTGGAGGCCGAGCGAGCGGAAGAGCTGCGCGATGCGGTTGGACTGCTCGTCGAGCTGGCGATAGGTCACCGTCTCGCCGCTGCCGGCCATGATGTAGGCGGGCTTGTCGGGATGGGTGCGGGCGTGATGATAGGGATGCATGACGGCCGCATAAGAGCCGACCGGCACAGCACTCGCAAGCGTTGTGCCAGTTCCGCTCTTCGGTTCTGAATGCGCGCGCTTAGAGGGCGCGCGCGACAGCGTTGCTGCGCGAGCGAGTGTGCCTACTTGCGAGCCGCGACGCCGGCGCGGCGCAGGGCGTCGGCCAGCGCGCCGCCCGGGGAAGCCGCCTTCTGCGGTTGCACGCGGGCCTGATCGCGGCGGGACGCGCCGCCGTTGTCGGGACGGGACGAGCGCGGAGATTGGGCGCCGGCGTCGTCGTCGAGCCGCAACGACAGGGCGATGCGCTTGCGCGGCTTGTCGACGTCGAGGACCTTCACGCGCACGATGTCGCCCGGCTTCACCACGCTGCGCGGATCCTTCACGAAGGTCTTCGACAGCGCCGACACGTGCACCAGGCCGTCCTGATGAACGCCGATATCGACGAAGGCTCCGAAGGCGGCCACGTTGGTGACCACGCCTTCGAGGATCATGCCCGGCTCGAGGTCGTTCAGCGTCTCGATGCCGGCCTTGAACTCCGCCGTCTTGAAGGCGGGGCGCGGATCGCGGCCCGGCTTCTCCAGCTCGCGCAGGATGTCGGTGACGGTGGGCAGGCCGAACCGCTCGTCGACGAAGGCGCTGGGCGACAGCGCTCGCAGCACGGCGGCATTGCCCAGCACGGCATCGATCCGGCTCTTGGTCGCCTCCAGGATCCGGTGCACCACCGGATAGGATTCGGGATGCACTGCAGAAGCGTCGAGCGGGTCCTCGCCGCCGGGGATGCGCAGGAAGCCGGCGCACTGTTCGAAGGCCTTGGGCCCGAGACGCGGTACGTCCTTCAGCGCCTTGCGCGAACGGAAGGCGCCATTTGCGTCGCGATGGGAGACGATGCTCTGTGCCAGCGACGTGCCGATGCCGGAGACGCGCGCCAGCAGCGGCGCCGATGCGGTGTTCAGGTCGACGCCGACGCCGTTCACGCAATCCTCGACCACCGCATCGAGCGATCGCGACAGCTTGAACTCGCTGAGATCGTGCTGGTACTGGCCGACGCCGATCGACTTGGGATCGATCTTCACAAGCTCCGCCAGCGGATCCTGCAGCCGGCGAGCGATCGACACGGCGCCGCGCAAGGTCACGTCGAGGCCGGGGAGTTCCTCCGACGCATAGGCCGACGCCGAGTAGACGGACGCCCCGGCTTCCGACACCACGATCTTCTGCAGCTTGAGGTCGGAAAGCCCCTTCAAGAGTTCGATGGCCAGCTTGTCGGTCTCGCGCGAGGCGGTGCCGTTGCCGATGGCGATCAGCTCGACCTTATGCTCGCGCACCAGGCGCGCCAGGATGGCGAGCGATTCGTCCCAGCGCCGCTGCGGCTCGTGCGGATAGATCGTGCTGGTCGCCACCACCTTGCCGGTGGCGTCGACGACGGCGACCTTCACGCCCGAGCGATACCCCGGATCGAGCCCGAGGGTCGGCCGCGTGCCCGCCGGCGCGGCCAGCAACAGGTCGCGCAGGTTCGAGGCGAACACCCGCACCGCTTCTTCCTCGGCCGCCGTCCACAGGCGCAGCCGGAGGTCGATCGACAGCATGATGGTGATCTTGGTGCGCCACGCCCAGCGCACCGTATCGGCCAGCCACTTGTCGCCGGGCCGTCCCTGGGCGGAGATGCCGTAGGTCCGCATGATGCGCAGCTCGTAGGCGCTGGGAACCATCTGCGCCGCGGGCGGACGCGTCGCGGGATCGTCCGGCTCGACGGTCAGGCCGAGGATTTCCTCGCGCTCGCCGCGGCACAGGGCCAGCACGCGATGCGAGGGCATCTTGGCCAGCGCCTCGGAGAAGTCGAAATAGTCGCTGAACTTGGCGCCGGCTTCCTGCTTGCCGTCACGCACCTTGGAAACGAGGCGGCCGTTGGCCCAGAATTCCTCGCGCAGCGCGCCGATCAGGTCGGCATTCTCGGCAAAGCGCTCGACCAGGATGGCGCGCGCGCCTTCCAGCGCCGCTGCTGCCGTGGCGACGTTCTTGTCCTCCGAAACGAAAGGCTCGGCGCGGACCAGCGGGTCGACGGTCGGATCGCCGAGCAGCAGGTTGGCCAGCGCCTCCAGTCCCGCTTCCTTGGCGATCTCGGCCTTGGTGCGGCGCTTGGGCTTGTAGGGGAGGTAAATGTCCTCGAGGCGGCCCTTGCTGTCGGCCGCCATGATCGCCGCTTCGAGCGTCGCATCGAGCTTTCCCTGCTCGCGCACGGAATCGAGGATGACCTTGCGCCGGGCTTCGAGCTCGCGCAGGTAGCCCAGGCGCTCCTCGAGGGTGCGGAGCTGGGCATCGTCCAGCGAGCCGGTGACTTCCTTCCTGTAGCGCGCGATGAAGGGGACCGTCGCGCCGCCGTCGAGCAGTTCGACCGCGGCCTGGACCTGCTGTTCCTTGACCCCGAGTTCTCCGGCAATGCGCGCCTGGATGGATAGCACCAAGTAACACCTCTGGGTCGGATGAGAGAGACGGGAGCGCACGGGCGTGCCACTCCGGGGCGCGGATATGAACGGCGCGCCTGTGGGACTTCAAGCTGATTGTTCGCTTGCACAATGGCTTCCAAAGCGCTGTGCTCGGCACGGCCTTCCTGTATTCAGAAGGCCGTGTAGCCGTTGAGTGTGGTGAGCAGATGGCCGGTATGACGACGCGAAGCGAGCAGGCCTGCTTCGGCGGGACGATCGGCTTCTACAGCCATGCCTCGACGGAGATCGGCGCCGAGATGAAGTTCTCGGTCTTCGTGCCCGGCAAGGGCCCGGCGCGGCCGCTCCCGGCGCTCTACTTCCTGGCGGGTCTCACCTGCACGGAAGAGACCTTCATGATGAAGGCAAATGCCCTGCGACATGCCGCCGAACTCGGTCTCGTTCTCGTGGCGCCGGATACCAGCCCGCGTGGCCTCGGCCTGCCGGGCGAGGAGGACGACTGGGATTTCGGCACGGGCGCCGGCTTCTATCTCGATGCCGAGGCCGAGCCGTGGCGGCGGAACTATCGCATGTACTCCTATGTGACGCGCGAACTCCCCGCGCTGGTCGAAGCCAGCTTCCCGGTCGAGGCGGGGCGGCGCGGCGTGTTCGGCCATTCGATGGGCGGCCATGGCGCCCTGGTGGCGGCGCTGAAGAACCCGCAGGCCTATCGCTCGGTCTCGGCCTTCGCGCCGATCTGCAATCCCGTCGCCGTGCCCTGGGGCGAGAAGGCCTTCGGCAACTATCTCGGCGCGGATCGCGCGCGCTGGGCCGAGTGGGACGCGAGCGAGTTGCTGAAGCAGGGGAGCCGCCTGGCGGGGCCGATCCTCGTCGACCAGGGGATGAAGGACCAGTTCCTCGCAGGTCAGCTGCGGCCCGACGCCCTCGAAGCGGCGGCCCAGGGCGCCGGGCAGGAGCTGGTGCTGCGGCGGCACGAGGGCTACGACCATTCCTACTGGTTCATCCAGACCTTCATCGAAGACCATCTGAAATGGCACGCCGAGAGGCTCCGCGCGTAGGGTCGAAACCTGCCCGGGAGGGGCCGGACTCGGCCACCGCAGTTGACCCGGTTCCACCCTTCGGCTTTATTCCCCGCGCACGACTGTGTGCCCCCGTGGCGGAATTGGTAGACGCGCCTGACTCAAAATCAGGTTCCTCACGGAGTGTTGGTTCGAGCCCGACCGGGGGTACCATTTTGCCAGAATGCTAGCAGCCCAGCGGTTGCGAGCGATCGGCGCCCAAGGCGATCCAGCCTTACGACCTGCACCCAGTTTGAAATACAACGCGGCCAAAGCGGGTTTTCTCTTTCGGTCGGCATTCCCTGCGCCACTCGCTGGCCAGATGGTCCAACCCGTCACGCGCCGGCCGCGGGCTTGATCCTGGTTGCCGCCGCGGCCTGAACAGGGCCATCGTGACTCCGGGTAGGAGATTGCAGATGGGTGGAACGCAGAAGATCGCGGCCTTTTGCACGCAATGCCGGTCGCGCTGCGGCTGTGTCGCTGTCGTGGAAGACGGGCGGTTGCTGGGGATCGAGCCGTTGCCGGATCATCCCACGGGCCAGGCGCTGTGTCCCAAGGGGCGGGCGGCACCCGAACTCGTTTATCATCCCGAGCGCGTGACCCGCCCGCTGCGGCGCACGCAACCGAAAGGCTCAGCCGATCCCGGCTGGCAGCCGATTAGCTGGGACGAGGCGCTGGCCGAGATCGCCGCACGCCTGTCCGATATCCGGGCGACGCACGGCGCCGAACAGGTTGCGTTTTCCGTGACGACGCCGAGCGGCTCGCACATCTCCGATTCGATCTCCTGGGTCGAGCGCTTCATCCGCGCCTATGGCAGCCCGAACACGATCTACGGAACGGAGATCTGCAACTGGCATAAGGACTACGCCTCGCGCTTCACCTACGGCCACGATATCGGCACGCCTGATTTCGCCAACACCGGCTGCGTGGTGCTGTGGGGCAACAATCCCGCGGCCACCTGGCTGGCGCGCCAGGTGGAGATCCAGAAGGGCCTGAAGAGCGGTGCGCGGCTGATCGTGATCGATCCGCGTCCCACGGTGCTGGCAAAGCGCGCGACCCAGTGGCTGCGGGTGCGCCCCGGCACCGACCAGGCGGTTGCCCTCGGGCTCGCGAACCTGCTGATCGCGGGCGGACGCTTCGACCGCGACTTCGCGGCGACCTGGACGAACGCCAGCCTGCTGGTGCGCTCCGATACGGGACGCTTCCTGCGCGAGAGCGACCTTCGCGCCGATGGCCGGACCGATATCTTGTTTTCTAACGTCGAGGATGGCGGCGGCCTGCTGCCGTTCGATGCGACGCGCGGGAGCTGGGCTCCCGGACGCGCAATGCCCGCCCTGCGCTGGCAGGGCACCGTCGAAACGCTGTCCGGCCCCGTGGTGTGTCACACCGCGCTGGAGTTGTTCGCCCGGGCGGCCGCCCAATATCCGCCCGAGCGCGTCGCCGAGGTGAGCGGGGTCGAGCCCGCCGACCTCATGAAGGCCGCCGATATCATCGCCGGCGCCCCGTCGGTTGCCTACTACGCCTGGAACGGTGTCGGGCAGAGCGTCACGGCCACGCAGACCGATCGCGCGATTTCGATCCTCTACGCGCTCACCGGCAGCTATGGCCGCAAGGGCGGCAACGTGCCCGGCGGTGTGGCGCCCTTCGTCGATATTTCCGGCCAGGATCTGCTGCCCGCGACACAGCGCGACAAGGCGCTCGGCCTGGCCGAGCGGCCGCTCGGTCCTGGCCTTCACGGTTGGGTGACGGCCCGCGACGTCTACAAGGCGGTGCTGGCGAAGGCGCCCTATCCGGTGCGCATGCTGATGTCCTTCGGCACCAACCTCCTGGTGTCGCAGCCGGATACGGAGAGGGCCCGCAAGGCGCTGTCGGCGCTGGAATTCCATGTCCATGCGGACTTCTTCATCAACGCGACGGCGCGCTATGCCGACATCATCCTGCCGGTCGCGACCTCGTGGGAGCGGGAGGGATTGCGCACCGGGTTCGACGGCAGCCTCGAGGGGCTGCGGCACGTCCAGCTGCGGCCCCCGGTCGTGGCACCGGTCGGCGAGGCGCGCTCCGACACCGACATCGTAATGGGGCTCGCCGCAGGGCTGGGTCTCGCCGATCGGATGTTCGATCTCGATGCCGACCGCGGCCACGATGCTGCCCTGGCCAAAGCCGGATTGACCGTCGAGAGGCTGCGCCGCTCTCCGGAGGGCATCGCGGTCGAGGGAACGGTGCAGGTCGATGCCCAGTCGATCCTGCAGGACGGCCATCCGCGCGGTTACCCGACCCCGACCCGCAAGATCGAGATCTATTCGGAGCGGCTGCTGCTCTCGGGCTACCGGCCGATTCCCCAGCTCGACGCCCACGATCTCGCGCCACCGGAACCGGGTTACCCGTTGCGCCTCGGCAGTGCCAAGAGCGTCGCCTATTGCCACAGCCAGCATCGCAACATCGCCTCGCTGCGCCGGCTGGTGCCCGATCCGATCGTGGAGATGTCGCCGGCCGATGCGGCCGCCCGCGCCATCGTTCAGGGTGACTGGGTTCGCATCAGGACGCCGAGCGGTGACGTGGTCGCCCGGGCCGCCCTCGTGCCTGCTCTCGCCTCAGGTTCCGTGTTCGGCCAGCACGGCTGGTGGGTCGATGGCGGCGACGGCACGCCCTACGATCGCGCCCATCCCCTGGCGGCGAACCTGAACGGCGCCATCGGCACCGACCGGGCCGATCCGGTCAGCGGCTCGATCCCGCTGCGATGCTCGTGGTGCCAGATCGAGAAGATGTGAGCGCACAGGGGAATCGCATTGATCGCGCCAGGCACAGGCCGGGTGAAGACGCAGTCGTCCGAGTGAACTGACCACGTTTCTCGAGGCGTCAGATCGCGTCGCCGGTCTTTGTTTCTCCGTCGGTTCTGATCGGCGGCGGCAGATCGGCGACGTTCTCGCTGCGGTCGCGATAGAGGGCGGCGCGGCCCAGCAGCATCAGCGTGACCGGCGTGGTCACCGTCAGGAACACCGCGATCAGCACCTCGTGCAGCACCGGGCGCGATTGCTGAACGGAGAAGAAGAGGATGGACCCGAGCAGGATCCCGCCGGCCCCCCAGGTGGCGCCGAGGCTCGGGGCGTGCAGGCGATCGTAGAAGGTCTTGAGGCGCACCAGGCCGATGGCGCCGACCAGCGTGAAGCTGGCGCCCAGCAGGACCAGGAAGGAGGCGAGGAGGGCGGCCCAGGCCGGCAGGTCGGCGGCGTGGCTCATTCGATGATCTCCCCGCGCATCAGGAACTTGGCGAGCGCCAGGGTCGCGATGAAGCCCAGCAGGGCGATCACCAGCGCCGCCTCGAAGTAGAGCGTGCTGCCCGTCCGGATGCCGAACACCAGCAGCAGCAGCATCGCGTTCACGTAGAAGGCATCGAACGCCATGATGCGATCCTGCGCCCGTGGGCCGCGCAGCATGCGGAAGGCAGCGATCACCATGGCGAGCCCGAGCAGGACCAGGGCCGCCAGCAAGGACCAGGAGAGAATTGTTACGCTCATGCCAGGATCTCCAGCAGCAGCCGCTCGTAGCGGTTCTTGATCAGGTCGATCCAGTGCGTCTCGTCGACCAGGTCGAAGACGTGGATCAACAGTTTGTTGGCGGTCGAATCGTATTCGACCCAGGCGGTGCCCGGCGTGCAGGTCAGGATGCAGGCGAGGATCGCCAGCGCGGCCGGGTCGCGCAGCTCGAGCGGCACGATGACGAAGCCCGACACGCGCTTGTGCTGGCCGGGAAACAGGATCAGCCGGGCGACGGCGACGTTGGAGCGCCAGACGTCGAGCAGGACGATCGCCACGAGCTTGGGAATGAGATGCCAGCGCCTGATGCGCGACCTGTCCGGCTGCAGCGCGGCGGTCACGTTGGACGCGGCGACCGCGATCACGCTGCCCAGCACGAAATGTCCCAGCGACAGGCCGTTCAGGAGCAGCCACATCGCCAGCAGCGATACCGCCAGCAACGGATAGGGAAGGAGGCGGGTCATTGGAGGCCCGCCTTGGCCGGCGGAACGCGCGGCGCCGACAGAACGTCCTCGATATAGGAGGCGGGCGCCAGGACGGAGCGCGCGGTCTCCTCCATATATTGCATCACCGGTCCGCCCTTGATGGCGAGGACGAGCGTGAGCAGCAGCAAGGCGAACACGGGGGCGGCTTCGACGGCGAGAACCCGCGGCGCGACCGCATCGACCGGCGCCCAGAAGGCGCGGATGCCGACGCGCGACAAGGTCATCAGGCTCGCCACGCCGGACAGAAGCAGCAGCACGATGAAAACCCAGTTGGCGGGCGATATGCCTGCCGACGCCCCTTCGCCGGCCGGCGCGAAGAGCGCCGCCAGCAGGGCCAGCTTGGCCACGAACCCCGACAGCGGCGGCAGCCCGATCAACAGCAGGGCGCAGGCCGTGAAGCCGGCGCCGAGGAGGGCCAGCGTGCCGGGAAAGCCCATGCCCCCCTCGCTGCCGGCCTCTTCGTCGGGCTCGGCGCGCAGCGTTTCGGCGGTGACGGCGATCAGGTCGGCGCCTGGATTCTGACCGCGCTCGATCAGCTCGATCAGCAGGAAGAAGGCGCTGATGGTGAGGGTCGAGCTGACGAGATAGAACAGGGCGCCGCCGGTGACCTGCGCGTCGGACAGGCCGATGGCGGCCAGCACCGTGCCGGAGGAGATCATCAGGCTGAAGCTCGCGATCCGGGTCATGGCCTGCGAGGCCAGCACGCCCAGTATGCCGAAGGCGATCGTTGCCAGGCCGCCCGCAAACAGGAGCGTGGCGCCATAACCCGCGACCTCGCCGGCCTCGCTCCCGAACAGCAGCGGGCGCAGGCGCAGCAGGGCGTAAAGGCCGACCTTGCTCAGAATGGCGAAGATTGCCGCGACCGGCGGCGCCGCGGCCGGATAGGCGCTGAGCAGCCAGAAACCCAGCGGCCACATCGCGGCCTTCACGAGGAAAGCCATGCCGAGGATCGCCGCGCCGACTTCCAGCAGGATCCGGTTCTCGCCGGCAAGCGCGGGAATGCGCGAGGCCAGATCGGCCATGTTCAGCGTTCCGGTGACGCCGTAGATCAGCGCGACGCCGACCAGGAAGAAGAAGGCGGCGGTCAGGTTCACGACGACATAGTGCACGCTCGCCTGGACGCGCCGCGGCCCCGATCCGTGTAGCAGCAGGCCGTAGGACGAGGCCAGCATGACCTCGAAGAAGACGAACAGGTTGAACAGGTCGCCGGTGAGGAAGGCGCCGTTCACGCCCATGACGAGGAACTGGAAGAGCGTATGGAAGTGGGGGCCGACCGTATGCCAGCGCGCCATCGAGAAGACCAGCGACGCCGTCGCGAGGACGGCCGTCAGCAGGACCAGCATCGCCGAGAGCCGGTCGAGCACCAGCACGATGCCGAACGGCGCCGGCCAGTTGCCCAGTAGGTAGACGCCGGGCGCGTCCGTATCGGCGGCCTGCAGGAGCACGATGGCGATCGCCAGGTTCGCCAGGGTGGAGAAGAGGTTGATCAGTCCCTTCAGGAACTGCCGGCGCTCGTCGTAGACGGCCAGCAAGGCTCCCGCCACGAGCGGCAGCACGATGGGAGCGATGATCAGGTGACGTGCCCAGTCCGACATCACCGCTCCTGGCCGTCGACATGGTCGGTGCCGGTGAAGCCGCGCGCCGCCAGCAGCACGACCAGCAACAGCGCGGTCGTCGCGAAGCCGATGACGATCGCCGTCAGGACCAGCGCCTGCGGCACCGGATCGGCGTATTGGGCGAGAGTGCCTGTCTGGCCCGCGAGGACCGGCGGCGCGCCCGAGCGCAGCCGGCCCATGCTGAAGATGAACAGATTGACCGCCAGGGCGCAGAGCGAGAGGCCGATGACGACCTGATAGGTGCGCGGCCGCAAGAGAAGCCAGACGCCGGAACCGGCCAGGATTCCGATGCAGAGGGCAAGGAGGAGCGCCATTATGCTTCCTCCCGCGCGGGCTGCGTGGGCGTCGCCCGCGAGGCACGCAGGTTGCGGACCGACTGGTGGGCGAGCGCGATCAGCATCAGCACCGTCGCTCCAACGACCAGGCCGAAGACGCCCAGGTCGAAGAACAGCGCGGTGGCGGCCGGCACCGCCCCAATCAGCGGGATATCGACGTACTGCGAATGCGAGGTCAGGAAGGGATAGCCGTACAGCCACGACGCCATGCCGGTCATGGCGGCCAGCAACAGGCTCAGTCCGATCCAGTTGACCGGCAGGATGCGAAGCCTGTCCTCCACCCAGATCGTGCCGGACGCCAGGTATTGCAGGATGAAGGCGGTGGCGAGCGCGATGCCCGCCGCGAAGCCACCGCCAGGCAGGTCGTGGCCGCGCAGGAAGAGGTAGATCGCCAGCACGATGATCACCGGGAACAGCCACTTCATGATCACCGAGGGCACCAGCAGATAGTCGCCCAGCGTGTCACCTGCCTTGCGGTCGGGTTCGGCCTCGTCGAAGGCGTTCTGCCGGCGCTGCTGCAGGGGCGAGCCGATATTGTCGGACGCCGGCCGGAAACGGCGCAGCAGGGCGAAGATCGTGAGGGCGACCACGGCGAGCACGGTGATCTCGCCCATCGTGTCGAAGCCGCGGAAGTCGACCAGGATCACGTTCACGACGTTGCGGCCGCCACCTTCCGTATAGGCGCGTTCCAGGAAGTAGCTTCCGATCGTTTCCGGCAGCGGCAGCACCATGACGGCATAGGCAAGGGTCGCCATGCCGGCGCCGACGACGAAGGCGATGCCGAGGTCGCGCGAACGCCGCAGCCGTCGTCGCCACGGTTTTTCCTCCGTCGTGATCTCCTCGAAGCGCTTGGGCAGCCAGCGCAACCCCAGCAGGATCAGGATCGTGGTCACGACTTCGACCAGGAGCTGCGTCAGCGCCAGATCGGGTGCGGAGAACCAGGCAAAGGTGATGCAGGTGGCGAGACCCGCACCGCCCAGCAGGACGAGCGCGACCAGCCGATGATACTTGGCCTGGTAGGCCGCGCCGATCGCGCAGCCGGCGCCGGCCAACCAGACCAGGGCGAGCGCCGGGTCGAGGTCGCTCCAATCCGGTCCCTGCAAGCCGAGGCTGCCCATCGAGAACGGCACCAGTGCCGCAAGCGCGCCCGCCAGCAGGAGGATGCGGAGCTGGGGCTGCAGGCGGCGCGTGCTGAGGACCATCTCCGCGGCCCGCGCCCATTTCAGGGACAGCACGATCACGCCCCGTTCGAACAGGTGGCGCCCATTCAGGTGCCGCAGCACGGGCGGTCCTTCCGGGCTGTGCCGCAGGTAGTTCTTGAGCGCGAGGTAGAGCAGCGCCCCGACGACGAGGGCCACGGCGCTCATGATCAGAGGCAGGTTGAAACCGTGCCAGACGGCGAGACTGAAGACCGGCGTGCGGGTGCCCAGCACGGACTGCACGGCCGTCAGCAGGTAGGGGCCGACGGTCGCCGCCGGAAAGATGCCGACCACGAGGCAGGCCAGCACCAGGAACATGCTGGGCACGCGCATCCAGAACGGCGGCTCGTGCGGTTCCCGCGGCAGGTCGTCGGGCTTTCGACCGAAGAACACGGAGTGGATGAAGCGCAGCGAATAGGTGACGGCGAAGGTGCTGGCCAGCACCGCGACGTAGGGCTGCGAGGTGTCGAGCAACGAGTGGACATGGGTCTCGATCGCCTCGGCGAAGAACATCTCCTTCGACAGGAACCCGTTGAGCAGCGGCACGCCCGCCATGGCCGCGCTCGCCACCATGGCCAGCGTGGCGGTCACCGGCATGTAGTGGAATAGCCCGCCCAGTTTGCGCATGTCGCGCGTGCCGGTCTCGTGGTCGATGATCCCGGCCGCCATGAACAGCGAAGCCTTGAAGGTCGCGTGGTTCATCATGTGGAAGATGGCGGCAACCGCGCCCAGCGGGCTGCCGAGGCTGAGCAGCATGGTGATCAGGCCGAGATGGCTGATCGTCGAGTAGGCGAGGAGCCCCTTGAGGTCATGCTGGAAGATGGCGAAGAAGGCGCCCAGCACCAGCGCCGCCATGCCGGCGAGCCCCAGCAGCCAGAACCATTCGGGCGTGCCGGCCATCACCGGCCACAGCCGCGTCAGCAGGAAGACCCCGGCCTTCACCATGGTCGCCGAATGCAACAGGGCCGAGACCGGAGTCGGCGCCGCCATGGCATTGGGCAGCCAGAAATGGAACGGGAACTGCGCGCTCTTGGTCAGCGTGCCCAGCAGGATGAGAATCAGGGCAGGCAGATAGAGAACGTGCGAGCGGATCGCCTGGCCGGAGGCCAGCACCCGGTCGAGATCGTAGCTACCCACGATCTGCCCGATCAGGATGACTCCGGCGAGGAGGGCCACGCCGCCGAAGCCGGTGACGACGAGGGCCATGCGGGCGCCGTCGCGCGCGCCGGCCGTGTGGTTCCAGTATCCGATCAGCAGGAACGAGAAGATGCTGGTCATCTCCCAGAAGAACAGAAGGATGATCAGGTTCCCGGCGATGACGATGCCGAGCATGCTGCCCATGAAAGCGAGCAGGAACGAAAAGAAGCGCGGCACCGGATCGTTCGGCGACATGTAGTAGCGCGCATAGAGCACGACCAGGAAGCCGATGCCCGTCACCAGCAGCGCGAACATCCAGGCGAAGCCATCGAGACGCAGCGAAAACCCGAGGCCGAGTGCGGGAATCCATTCGGCTTCGCTGCGCAGCACCCCGCGCTCGACGATCGCGGGATAGGCGGAAATCAGCAGGAAAAGGCAGACGAGCGCGACGCCGCCGGCCAACCAGGCTTCCGAGTTACGCGCGTTGGGGCGGAACGTCGCAGCGAGGAGGCTGCCCACGAAGGGAAGTACGATCAGGATTGTCAGCAGTACGTCGTCGGTCATGAGCCTTGGCGATGCGTATCTGGGGTTTGTCTGCGGCTGACTCTAGCATTTTCGGCTCAAATAGTTCCCTCAGAGACGAGTCTGCGCGCGCGGATCTCGATCAGTGCTCCGCGAACCAGCCATTGCGAAGTTGCAGGCCGATCGTGGCGATGCGAGGGCCGCGGACGGGCCGCGATCGATCGGCTCCGCGCGTGCGAGGCGCGCACTGTACTTTGGTATAGGGCGCTGCCTGCTCATGTACGATGGCGGTGAGCGGCCTTCTGGGCCAACCTTGCGCTGCGTTTTCAATCGCAAGGGGACTTCACATGGCTTTCATCACGACGAAGGACGGAACCCAGATCTTCTACAAGGATTGGGGTCCCAAGGATGCGCAGCCCATCGTGTTCCATCATGGCTGGCCGCTGAGCGCCGACGACTGGGATACGCAGATGCTCTTCTTCCTCGGCAAGGGATTCCGGGTGATCGCCCATGATCGCCGCGGCCACGGCCGTTCGACGCAGACCGATACCGGCAACGAGATGAATACCTATGCCGCAGACGTCATCGAGCTCGCCGACCATCTGGACCTGAAGGGCGCCGTTCATATCGGCCATTCGACCGGCGGCGGCGAGGTGGCGCGCTATGTGGCGCGGGCCAAGCCGGGGCGTGTCGCCAAGGCGGTCCTGGTCAGCGCCGTGCCGCCGATCATGGTGAAGTCGGACAAGAACCCGAAGGGCCTGCCCATCGACGTATTCGACGGCCTGCGCTCTGCCCTCGCGGCGAACCGTGCGCAATTCTATCTCGATGTCGCCAGTGGCCCGTTCTACGGCTTCAATCGCGAGGGCGCGAAGGTCCTTCCGGGCACGATCCAGAACTGGTGGCGGCAGGGCATGATCGGCGGCGCCAAGGCGCATTACGATTGCATCGCGGCCTTCTCCGAGACCGATTTCACGGAGGATCTCAAGGCGATCACGGTGCCGACGCTCGTGATGCACGGTGACGACGACCAGATCGTTCCGATCGCCGACGCGGCCGAGCTGTCGATCAAGCTGCTGAAGCACGGCACGCTCAAGGTCTACAAGGGCTATCCGCACGGCATGCTGACCGTCCATGCCGACGTGCTCAATCCCGACCTGCTCGCCTTCATCAAGGCTTGAGTCGGTCGATCGACATCGATGCAGGAGCCTTTCCTGCATCGATGTCACGATCCGACTCAGCGTCGGTCGTCAGATCATCATCACCTTGCCCGTGGGCAGGTCGTAATAGGCGCCGACGACCTTGAGCTTGCCGGCCGCGACCATGTCGCCCAGGATCGGCTTCTCGGTCTGCAGGCGGCGAACGTTGGCCTGAACGTTGGCGATCATCGCGCGCTGCTGGAGATCGGCGCCCGGCGTCTTGAGCACCGGCTCGATGCCGGGCTTCATGGCGCGCACCAGGTCGCCGATGTGGCCGGGCAGGTTGTTTCCCTTCTGCAGGGCATCGACGGTCGCGTTCACGGCGCCGCAGCTCGTGTGGCCCAGCACCATGATCACCTTGGTGCCGAGAACGGCGGCGCCGTATTCGAGGCTGCCCAGCCCATCCGGGGTGACGAAGTTGCCGGCAACGCGCACGACGAAGAGTTCGCCCGGCGCCTGATCGAACGCCAGTTCCGGCGCCACGCGCGAATCTGCGCAGCCGAGAATCGCGGCGAAGGGCGCCTGGCCCTGGGTGCGGGCGACACGGCCGGCGGAAAAATCACGTTCCGACATCTGGCCGGAAGCGTAGCGCGCATTGCCTTCCATCAGGCGGGCCAGCGCCGCATCCGGCGTCTCGACCGAACGGACCGGCTGCGCCAGGGCCGACCTGGCTGCCATGGCACCCATCGCGGCCGTGACCGCAAGACTGCCCATTCCCGAAAGCAGACCGCGACGTGACGAACAGACTCTGCACATAGGCCTTTCCTCCAATGTTGGGCGCTCACCATACGTTCCATGTCTCGAGGAGCAACCGGCGTCGATGCATAGCTGAGCGGAATCAACGATCACGAATTGCATTGGCACCCGTCGGACACGCGGGCGCTTGAGAAATGCTCCGACACTGCCATGCTTGCGGGCCTGGAGGCTCATGTCGCCCAACGTGCTCGACCGCTTTCGTCTGACGAACCGCACCGCCCTCGTGACCGGCGCGCGCCGCGAGATCGGCCGCGCGATCGCGCTCGCCCTCAGCGGCGCCGGCGCTCGACTCGCGATCCATCATGCCGGCAGCGAGGAAGAGGAGGCCGATGCTGCCTCGGTCGTTCGCGAGATCGAGCAGGCGGGTGGCACCGCCCGTGCGTTCGGCCAGGACTTCTCGCTCGCGGAGGCGGGGCATAGGCTCGCGGACTCGGTCTCGACCTGGTCGCCCGTCGACATCCTGGTGCTGAACGCCTCGATCGAGATTCCGGAATCCTACGGGTCGATTTCGAGCGAGCGGTTCGACCGGCAGATCGCCGTCAACCTGCGCAGCCCGCTCGAGCTGCTGCAGGAACTCGTACCGCCGATGGGCCGGCGCGGCTGGGGACGTGTCGTCACCATCGGCAGCGTGCAGCAGGTGAGGCCGCATCCGCAGATGATGGTCTATGCCGGCACCAAGGCCGCCCAGTTGAACTGGGTCTGGAATCTCGCCCGGCAGTTCGGCGGGCAGGGCGTCACGGTGAACAACCTGGCGCCCGGCGCCATCCTGACGGCACGCAATCGCGAGCAGATGGCGGTCGAGGGCGAGGCGCTGGTGCAGCGCATCCCGGCCGGCCGCCTCGGCCAGCCCGACGACCTCGCCGGCGCGGCGTTGCTCCTGTGTTCGGACGCCGGCGCCTACATCAACGGTGTCAATCTTTACGTCGATGGGGGCCGCGCGATCGCCTAGGATCGCCCTGCACGTCACCAGGGTTCACATGGCCGCCGCTCCGCAAACACCCCTTTCCGCCGACGAAACCGACGCACTCAGGACAATCGCCGGAACGATGATTCCCGAAGAGGCCGCCCTCGGCATGCCGGGCGCCGACGATCCGATCATCCTCGACGACATCGTTCGATCGATGGGGCGCGATCTCCCGCTGGTGCGCGAGGCTCTGGCCGCGATCACGGTCAAAGCCGGCGAAGGCTTCGCCGGTCTGGAGCGCAGTGCCCGGGAGGCTCTCACCAACGACTGGTATGCCGTCGGCGGGGCATCCGCGGCCGCGCTCGGACGGGTGATCCTCGGCGCCTACTATCGCGACGATCGGGTTCTGGTGGCCCTCGGGCACGAAGCCCGCGCGCCCTTCCCGCAGGGTTACGTGCTCGAGCAGGGCGACTGGTCGCTGCTCGACGCGGTCCGCAACCGGCCGCCCTTCTGGCGCGACGATCGTATCGTTCCTGACGGAGAGCGCTGACATGGCCGCCAACGAGAAGGTCGATGTCCTGATCATCGGATCCGGCGCATCGGGTGCGGCGGTGGCCTGGAGTCTCGCCGAAACGAAGATGCGCATCCTGTGCCTGGAGCAGGGCGACTGGATGAAGTCGACCGACTTCCCGA
This sequence comes from Reyranella sp., assembly GCF_965249915.1. GTDB lineage: Bacteria > Pseudomonadota > Alphaproteobacteria > Reyranellales > Reyranellaceae > Reyranella. The sequence continues at coordinate 3,264,654 of NZ_OZ252257.1, read as the reverse complement.
GCAACGGCCGCGACTGGGAAGCGCGGCGCTACACGGATTTCGACATCAGCCCCAACCGGCGCGGGCGCGACACCGACTATCCGGTCAACGACGACAATTCGCTAATGAAGATCGCCAACTTCAACGGCGTCGGCGGCGGCACGGTGATCTACACGGCACACTGGCCGCGCATGCATCCCTCCGACTTCAAGGTGAAGTCGCTGGATGGCGTGGCCGACGACTGGCCCGTCGACTATTGGGCGCTCGAGAAGTTCTACGAAGAGAACGACCGGATGATGGGCGTGTCGGGGCTCGCCGGAGATCCCGGCGTGCCGCCGCGTCATCCGCCCATGCCGCCGATCGGGCTCGGCCGGACCGGCACCCGCTACGCCCGGGCGATGAACCGGCTGGGCTGGCACTGGTGGCCGTCGGATACCACCATCGCCACGACCGACTATGACGGACGGGCGAAGTGCATCAATCTCGGCCATTGCACGCCGGGCTGCGCGCAGGGCGCCAAGGCCAGTACCGACATCACCTATTGGCCGCTGGCCTTGCGCGCCGGAGTCGAGCTGCGCACGCGTTGCCGGGTCCGCGAGATCACCACCGACGAACGCGGCATGGCCGCCGGCGCGATCTACTACGATGCCGATGGCGTGGAGCATTTCCAGGCGGCCGAGGTCGTCATCCTGGCCTGCAACGGGGTCGGCACGCCGCGCCTGCTGCTGAACTCGGCCTCGGCGAAGTTCCCGAACGGCCTCGCCAATTCCTCAGGGCTCGTTGGCCGGAATCTGATGCTGCATCCCTGGCCGATCGTGAGCGGCTATGTCGAGGAGACGTTGGATGGCGGGCGCGGCCCCATCAACTGCATCTGGAGCAAGCAGTTCTACGAGACCGATCCGTCGCGCGACTTCGTGCGCGGCTACACGCTGCAGTTCGGCCGCGGCACCGGCCCGGCCACGCAGGCCGTGATGGGCGCCGCCTCCGGCCTGCTGCCCTGGGGCCGCGATCATCATCGCCGCTATCGCAGCATGCTCGATCACCGGCTGAGCATCGGCGTCGCCTGCGAGGATCTGCCCGAAGAGCATAACCGCGTCACGCTCGATCCGGTGCTGAAGGACAGCCACGGCATTCCGGCGCCGAAGATCGATTATGCGATCAGCGAGAACACGCGCCGCATGATGGAGCACGGCATCGCCCGCGCCGAGGAGATCCTCACCGAGGCCGGCGCCACCGACCTCTACGCCTCGCGCACGGCGCTCAACTATCCGGGCCACCTGCTCGGCACGGCGCGCATGGGCACCGATCCCGAGCGCTCGGTGGTGAACGAGTGGGGCCGCACGCACGATGTGAAGAACCTGTTCATCGTCGACGGCAGCATCTGGGTGACCTCGGGCGGCGTGAACCCGACCTCCACCATCCAGGCGCTGGCCCTCTACGTCGCCGACCAGATGAAGCAGCGCCTGTCGACGCTGTTCGACTGACTGAGGCTACACCGTCAGAAATCAAGAGGTGCGTTGTCGATGACCTCTTTCATGACGAAGAACGTTCTCGTCTGACGGACGCCGGGCAGGGCGATCAACTTCTCGCCATGCATACGGTTGAAGCCCTCGATATCCTTCACCCGGATCTTCAGGAAATAGTCGAAGTCCCCGGCCACCAGATGGCAGTCGAGGACGAACTTCAACTTGGCGATGGCCTTTTCGAAATCGCCGAAGCTTTGAGGAGTCGAGCGGTCGAGCACGACGCCGACGATGACCAGGGCTCCCCTCTCGACCTTCCGGGGCGCCACCGTCGCCCGGACGCCGCCGATATAGCCTTTCTCGAAAAGGCGCTGCGTCCGGCGATGGCACGTGGCGGGGCTGACGGCGGCCAGCTTCGCCAGCTCGGCATTGGAAAGCCGGCCGTTACCCTGAAGAAGCCGCAACATCCGGAGATCGATTCGGTCTAGCTGTTCTGACATGGAAGGATCTTCCGCAAATGGTCGATGACTCGGAAATATCGATCTGAATATTTATCAGTGATCTGCGGATCGGCCAAATGCAGCCCGGTATTCGAGAGCACCTTCTGAGCCGGTTTCGCTACGATCCGACCGGATTGAAGCGTTTCAGCGGAAGGAACTTCCATGCTGTCCAAGTTCGAGCGGTACCCCCTCACATTCGGGCCGACCCATATCGAGAAACTCGAACGGTTGTCGGAGCATCTCGGCGGCAAGGTCGAGCTCTATGCCAAGCGGGAGGATTGCAACTCCGGCCTCGCCTTCGGCGGCAACAAGCTGCGCAAGCTCGAATACATCATCCCCGACGCGATCGCCTCGAATGCAGACACGCTGGTTTCGATCGGGGGCGTGCAATCCAACCACACCCGTATGATTGCCGCGGTCGCTGCAAAGATCGGATTCAAGTGCCGGCTGGTTCAGGAGAGCTGGGTGCCACATGAGGATGCGGTCTACGATCGCGTCGGCAACATCATGCTCAGCCGTATCATGGGCGCCGACGTCCAGATGGTCGATGAAGGTTTCGATATCGGTATCCGACGGAGCTGGGAAGAGGCGATCGAGGACGTCAAGGCCAAGGGCGGCAAACCCTATGCGATCCCCGCCGGGGCGTCGGTCCACAAATATGGCGGCCTGGGCTATGTCGGCTTTGCCGAAGAGGTCCGGGAGCAGGAGAAGGAACTCGGCTTCGCCTTCGACTATATCGTGGTCTGCACCGTTACCGGTTCGACGCATGCGGGCATGTTGGTCGGCTTCGCCAAGGACGGACGCGAGCGCAAGGTCATCGGCATCGATGCGTCCTTTACGCCGGCGCAGACCAAGGCGCAGGTCCTCGAGATCGCGCGCAACACCGCCCGGCTGGTCGAGCTGGGCAGGGACATCGTCGAGGACGACGTCGTGCTCGTCGAGGATTACGCCTATCCGGTCTATGGCGTGCCGTCCGAAGAAACCAAGGAGGCCATTCGCCTCTGCGCCCGCCTCGAAGGGATGATCACGGATCCCGTCTACGAGGGTAAATCGATGCAGGGCATGATCGATCTCGTCCAGAAAGGCTATTTCCCCGAGGGCTCGAAGGTTCTCTATGCCCACCTGGGCGGTGCCCCGGCTCTCAACGGCTACGGCTACGCGTTCAGAAATGGATAGCATCCCGTGGGCGCCCTGATCCTCTGCACCTTCCCGGCGGACAGGGTCGATTTCCGGACGTGGATCCTCGACCGCGTCGTCGTGCTGGCCACCCGCAACGAAGCCGGCATCAAGTTCGTAGGAACGGAGCCGGGCGAGGGCACTGGATCGGCCCGGAGCACCGTCGGCGTTCAGGTTGCGAGTGTGACGCGCGCCAGGTCGATCGTCTCCGAATGGCGATCGGAAGAGAGTTTCATCCGTTCGGCCGACGTCAGACTGCTGCTGATGGAGGTGGTTGGTGGGAGCGAACATGCCGGCGCCCTGTTCCCCTGAAGAGTCCAGCGAGCGAGCCGCCCGGAGCCGGCTGTCGGCGGACATCGATCTCCATGCCGAGGGCAAGGCAGCGGGATTCGTGCGCGTGCCTCACTCGGTGCACCGGTCGGCGTACGGCTGGATCCCGGTGCCGATCGTGCGCATCCGCAACGGCGAAGGTCCGACCGTCCTGCTGGTGGCGGGCAATCACGGCGACGAGTGGGAAGGGCAGATCGGGCTGGGCAACCTGATCCGCAACATCGAACCTGACGATATCCGGGGGCGCCTGCTCATCCTGCCCTCCGCCAATTTCCCGGCCGCACTGGAGGGCCGACGCACGTCTCCGATCGACCAGGGAAATCTCAATCGCGCTTTCCCCGGGGACGCCAACGGCACCATCACGCAACAGATCGCCTATTGGATCGAACATGCGCTGCTGCCAGGCTGTGACTATGCCTTCGACTTCCATTCGGGCGGCAGTTCTCTGATCTACATTCCAAGTGCGCTGGTCGCGCACCATCCGGAGCCCGCAATACTGGAGAAGACCATCGGTCTGGCTAAGGCCTTCGGTGCGCCGGTCACCTTCATCTCGAGGGCCCCTGGTGGCGAGCGTGCGTTGACCTCTGCCGCGTCCCGGCAGGGCGTCGTTGCGTTGACGACCGAACTGGGCGGCGGCGGCTTCGTTACGCCGGCGTCTCTCTCCATTGCCGAGCAGGGCATGCGCCGCGTGCTGGCACATGTCGGACTGCTGCAGGGGCCCGTACCTCCGCCTGCCTCCACGCGGCTGACGGAAACCGTGGGCGACGACTACTACGTCTATGCCTCCGAAGGCGGCCTGTTCGAGCCGTTGGTCGAGCTGGGCCAGGAAGTGAACGCGCGTCAGCCAGCAGGTCGAATCCATTTCCACCACACGCCCTGGCGCGAACCGGCAGTCGTCGCTTTCCAGCGGCCGGGGCTCGTGATCTGCAAGCGCGTGCCGGCGCACTGCGAGCGCGGCGACTGTCTGTTCCAGTTGGCGACGACCACAAGCGCTTACTAGTCGAAGGTCAAAAGCCCGCCACGGGGAGGGTGGCCGGGCCCGGGCGCCGGGCCGCGGTGAGATGCCTGGCCTCTGCCTCGCGTCCGGTGGCCAGGTACGCCCGGAGCAGCGTCGCTTCCACCAGGTCGCCCTGCGCGCGGCTGCCGCCGATCCGTTCGCGCTCGGGCAGCATCGGCTCGATCAGGCGGATCGCCGTTGCGTAATCACCGCGCTGGTAGGCGGCGAAGGCACGGGCCACGGCGGGGATCACGGATCCGGAAGGATAGCGGCCGGCGTTGGCCAGATCCTCGATCGCCTGGACCCAGTCCTCGAGCGCGGCATCGTCGCCGGTGGCGGCAAGGGTGAGTCCGACATGCCAGTCGGCGAGCGACATGCCGGGGCGCGGCAGCTTCTCGCGCGCATAGTCCTTGAGCTTGGCCCAGCGGGCGGGATCGCGTGGATGGCCGGCCAGTTCGGAGCGCCAGAGGAAGGACGCCGAATCGGAGAGCTTCTGGTGGACGGCGCCGCGATGGTCGTCGGCGCAGAAGGCGTCGCCATAGAGGCGGAGCCCGCCTTCGAGGTTGCCGGCGTGCAGTTCGAACAGGCCGAGATGCCAGTTGAGATGGCCGAACAGCCCTCCGCCGCGATCGTAGATCGGCAGCCACTCGCGCAGGAAGGCGATGCCGGCATCGCGCTCGCCGGTCTCGTAGCAGAGATGGGCGAAGGCATGCGCCCCGTAGCCATTGCGCCGGTATTGAGCCAGCGAGCGCTCGATCATCGGGCGCGCCTCGTCGTGCCGGCCGATCTCCGACAGCGCCATCCCGCGATGCCCCTCGAACCACCAATCCTCGCCATAGTGCGGGGCGAGCCCGTCGAGGAAGTCGGCGAGGTCCTGCTCGCGGCCCGAGAGGCCGGACATGCCGATCAATCCGCCCTGGTTGGCGGCGAGGCTGAGCACCAGCGCGTCGCGCGGCCAGGTCTGCACATGGGCCCGCAGCGCCGCCAGTGCGGCGACCGGCTGGCCGGCGAACAGCGACCGAAAGACCTCGATCTGGCTGCGCTCTCGGGTCGAGACTCCCTCGGCGAGCGACGAGGCCGTGGCGAGGTCCGCGCGCATCGTCTCCATCTTGCCGGCAAGCTGGGAGGCCCGCGCCCGGCCGATATAGGCCAGCGCCAAGGCGGGATCGGCGGCGATGGCTCTATCGAAGGCGGCAGCCGCACCGGGGAAGACCGTCAGCAGCAGGTCGACACCTTCGACATAGGCATCGCGCGCGATGACGTTCGCGGTGGAGAGGGGAAGGCCGTAGCGGTCTGTCAGCATGTCGTCACCAGAACCCGTCATTGTCCGCCGTTACCGTGCGTCGGCCGAGAAACGCTTTCAAGCTTCCGGAAGAGCGGAAGTCATCGCATTGTGAGATTGGTATCGGGCAATCGCCCGGTTGCTTAAGGACGCATGCAATGGACTTCCTGCCCAATCTGGTCGGTCTCGCCACGATGCACCTTCTGATGGCAATGCTGCCGGGCCCGAACACGGTCGTGGTCGGGTGGTACTCGGCGACGCGCTCCCGCAGCGATGGTCTCAAGGCCGTCGCAGGCGTGGTCGTGGCCTCGCTGCTCTGGGTCGTGCTGGCCATCGGCGGCGTCGGGGCGCTGCTCCTCGAGGCGGGATGGCTCTATCGGGCGCTGCGCTTTGTCGGCGCAGCCTACCTGATCTATGTCGGCGTGCGACTGTTGCGGGCGGGGCTCGGCCCGAAGGGGAACGGACAGGGAGCGCCGCCGCAGCTGGCGGGGCGCAACCCCTTCATGGCCGGCGTCATGACCACGCTGAGCAACCCGAAGTCGGCGGTGTTCTGGACCAGCGCCTTCCTCGTGGCACTGCCGCCGCACGCACCGGGCTGGGTTTATCCCACGATCGTGGCAATCGTCGGCGTCCAGTCCGCGATCTGGTACGGCACGCTGGCGCTGTTCTTCTCGACCGGGGCCGCCCGGAAGCTCTACCAGCGCCTTGCGCGTTACCTCGACCTGCTCGCCGGCGGTGTCATGATCGCCCTGGGGCTCAAGCTCGCGGACGAGCTGCGACGCGAGATTCTCGTCAAGGCGGCGTCCTGACGTCCGAGGCGCCGTGCCGGCGCGTGAATGAGCGATGCGGCGTCATCCGCCTGTGCGGGTCGTTTGCCGCCTAGCCTGGTCGCCGGGTGGCCAGTGATCGGCATTCTGCCGCTTATTGCGCCAAAAGATGGACGTGCGGCCTCCCTCTGTTGCCCGTGTTTCGGCACCTCGGTGATGTTCGTCGCGATGGGGGCGCCCACTGCCTGATGGCCCGGTCTCGGGATTCCGCCACCGGTTGAGCCGCATGGCTAATTCACGGGCGGCAACCAATGTCGTCCCGGAATCGAATCGAGAAGACTCTTTGTGTAAGGATGCCGGGGCGACGCGAAGACTTCGGCGGTGCGTCCTTGCTCGACGATGACGCCACGCTGCATAACAGCGACCCGTCCGCAGACTTGCGCGGCGACCCGCAGGTCGTGCGTGATGAACAGCATCGTGAGGCCCAATCGCTGCCGGAGGTCCTCGAGCAGCGCCAGGATCTGCGCCTGAACGGAAACGTCCAGGGCAGAAACGGGCTCATCGGCGATCAGCAGTTCCGGTTCCATGGCCAGTGCGCGGGCGATGCCGATGCGCTGGCGCTGGCCGCCGCTGAACTCGTGCGGAAACCGGTCGGCGGCACTGGGATCGAGTTGCACCAGCGCCAGCAGGTCGCCAGCCTGGCGCAATGCCGCAGCCCTGGTCACACCGTGCGCCATGGGGCCTTCGGCGATGATCTCGCCTACGCGCCGGCGAGGGTTGAGGGAGGCGTGGGGATCCTGGAACACCATCTGGATGCGCTTGCGATAGGGCTTCCAGCTATGGCGCATCAGGCGCCGAAGGTCGGTGTCATGGAAGCGGATGGCGCCCTCCTCGGGTTTCACGAGGTTGACGATGCAACGCGCCAACGTGGACTTGCCCGAACCGCTTTCGCCAACCAATCCCAGCGTCTCGCCCTTGCGAAGCGCGATATCGGCATCCTGCACCGCCGACACCTTCACCTTGGGCGAAAGGAGGCCGCCGCTGCGCCAGTAGCTCTTGCGCACGCCGATCAACTCGAGCACGGGCCGTCCTGTCGGCGCCTCTTCGATGGCGCGGGCACGGTGCGGTACGGCGGCGATCAGCGCCTTCGTATAGGAATGCCGCGGTTCGTTCAGAACCTGTGTCGCGTGTCCGCTCTCGACGATACGGCCCTGCTGCATCACCGCGACGCGGTCGGCGATCTCGGCGACCACGCCGAAATCGTGCGTGATGAACAAGACGCCCATACCCCGGCGGGACTGGATTTCCTTGATCAATCCCAGGATCTGCATCTGCGTCGTGACATCGAGCGCCGTCGTCGGCTCGTCGGCAATCAGGACGGCCGGCTCGAGGGCGAGGGCCATGGCGATCATCACGCGCTGGCGCTGGCCGCCCGAGAGAAGATGCGGATAGGAGCGGGCGATACGGTCGGGATCGGGCAGATGCACCGCCTCGATCAAGTCCTGCACACGCTTGGCCGAACCCGCGACGCCGTGCATCTTCAGCACCTCGGCGATCTGGTCGCCGACCCGCATCAGCGGATTGAGCGCGGTCATCGGCTCCTGGAAGATCATGCCGATGCGACTGCCGCGCAGCAGGCGCATCTCCGCCGACTTCAGTCCGAGGATGGACCGGCCCTCGAAGTCGATGTCGCCGCCCAGGACTTTCAGGGCCGGCGGGAGCAGACCCATGATCGCGCCCGCCGAGACCGATTTGCCGGATCCGCTCTCGCCCACGATGCAGAGGATCTCGCCGGCATCGAGCGTGAACGAGACATTCTCGATGGCGTGCGGACGGTCTGCTCCCGGCGGCAGGGCAACCGTGAGGTTGCGGACGTCGAGCACGCTCATCGCCCGGCTCTCACCGACGCCGCGCCAGGCGGGGATTGAGTGCGTCGCTCAACCCTTCGCCCACGAGGTTGAGCGCCAGTACGGTCAGGAAGATCGCGACGCCGGGAAACACGCTCATCCACCAGGCGATGCGGATCACGCTTCGGCCTGCGCCGATCATGAAGCCCCAGGAGATCATGTTGGGGTCGCCCAGGCCCAGGAACGAGAGGCCGCTCTCCAGCAGGATGGCGCTCGCCACCATGAGGCTCGCGAGGACGATGATCGGCGACAGGGCATTGGGCAGAATTTCGCGGAACACGATCGCGGTGCGCGAGCGGCCCAGCACTTCGGCGGCCTGCACGAACTCGCGGCTGCGCAGCGACAGGAACTCGGCGCGAATGACCCGGGCGACCGGCGGCCACGACACGATCGCGATCGCCGCGACGATCGAGCTGAGGCTCGGCGAAAAGATCGCCACCAGCACGACCGCCAGCAGGAAGCTCGGCACCGTCTGGAAGAATTCCGTGAAACGCATGATGGCGTCATCGACCACGCCGCCGGCGTAGCCTGCGACGGCGCCCAGGGTGATGCCGACCAGCACCGCCACCGCGGTCGACACCGCGCCGATCAGCAGCGATACCCGGGCACCGTAGGCGATGCCGGCGGCGACGTCGCGTCCCAGGCTGTCGGAACCCAGCAGAAGATCCATTTCGCCGGGCCGCATGAAGGGCCCGCCCCGCATGTCCCAGGGAGAGAAGGGAAACAGCAGATCGGCCGTCGCGGCGGCCAGGCCCACGAGGGCGAGGACGACCAGACCGACCGCCGCACCGCGATTGCGCAGGAAAGTGCCAGCAAACTCGCCCAGCAATTGCTTCACATGACCTCCACGCGCGGATCGATCAGGGCATAGAGGAGGTCGGTCAGCAGGTTGAAGAGCAGCACCAACACCGAGGTGACCAGGAACACGCCGAGCAGGATCTGGTAGTCGCGCGCGAGCAGGGCATCGAAAGCGAGACGGCCGATCCCCGGCCATGCGAATACGGTCTCGACCAGAATCGAGCCGCCGATGAGCTGGCCGAGCTGCATCCCGGCCACGGTTATCACCGGCAGCAGGGCGTTGCGGAGAACGTGGCGGCGCTGCACGGCACCTTCCGGAACGCCCTTGGCGCGCGCCGTCCGCACGAAATCCTGTGATGCGACTTCGAGCATCGCCGCCCGTCTCAGCCGGGCATAGACCGCCATGTAGAAGAGGCCGAGTGTCAGAGCCGGCAGGAGCAGATAGCGCGCGGTATCCAGGACGGCGGCGAAGCCCGTCAGGTTGGCGCCCACGGTGTTCATCCCGAAGCTTGGCAGCCAGTCCAGCCAGACACTGAAGACGAGCACCAGCATCAGCCCGACCCAGAAGAGCGGTGTGGCGTAGAGGCCGAGCGCCAGGACGGTGATCAGACTGTCCGACGTTCGCCCGACGCGCCGGGCGGCGAGCGCACCCAGGGTCACGCCAAGCAGGATCGCCAGGACGAAGGCCGTTCCGGTCAGCAGCAGCGTCGCCGACAGACGTTCCGCGATCAGCCCGGCCACGGGGCGTTGCTGGCGATAGGACATGCCGAGATCGCCGTGCGCCACGTGGCTCACATAGAGCCAGAGCTGCGTCGACAGCGGTTGGTCGAGTCCGAACTGGGTGCGCAGCTGAGCCAGGAACTGCGGATCCGCCGCGCCGGCCTCACCGGCCATCACACTGGCGGGATCGCCCGGCGCCGCGTGGACCAGCAGGAAGTTGGCGGTGACGATGGCGAACACCATCACCACCATCTTGATCATGCGCTGGACGAGGAAGCGGGCGAGGTGCACGCCACCCATGTCTGCCGCCTACGACAGGAAGACGTTGTCGAACGAGGAATTCGGCCCTGTCGCGGTCTTGATCACATTGTGCAGTTTCTTGTCATGGATGGTCGGCCACGCCAGTTCGAGGAACCAGATCTGCGGGACTTCCTCGCACAGGATCTTCTGCACCGCGGTGAAGGCTTCCTGACGCACTTTCGGATCGTCGGCATCGCGCGCCGTCGTGAACAGCTCGTCGACCTTCGGATTGGCATAGCCTCCGGTATTGGTGAAGGTGACCTTCTTGATGTTGGTCGAGACGTAGCTGCGTTCGACGCCCAGGGTCGGATCGCCGAACTGCGACAGGAAATTGACGCTGGTCTCGTAGTCCCAGTCGCCGATGCGGCGCGCCCAGGCGCCGGCATCGACGGTTTCGAGGACGACTTCGATGCCTATCTGGCGCAGCGAGGTCCGGAAATACTCCGAGAAACGCGTCCAGACTTCGCCGTAGGGCAGCGGCATGTGCTTGATCGTGAAGCGGATTCCCTTGGCATCGGGCTTCAGCCCGGCCGCGTCGAGCAGCGCCATCGCCGCCTTCGGGTTGTGACCCGGAAGCTTCGCCACCGCAGGGTCGTAGAACTTCGTCGTCGAGCAGATCGGTCCCGTCGCCTGCTTGCCGATGCCGAACCACAGCCGGTCACGGATGAAGTTGCGATCGATCGCCATGTTGATCGCCTGGCGCACGCGCACGTCGCCCAGCGGTTTGACGCGATGGTTGATCTCGATCCAGGCAAGCTGCGAGGAATATTCCCAGCCGATGAGCTCGACCTCGAGATTGGGCATCGCCTTGAAGCGCGGTACGTCGAACGGCTCGATATCGTTGGCCTGGGTGAGCTGGACCTGGCCGGTCTGAAGCGCCAGCGCGCGGCTCTGGCTGTCGGGAATGATGCGGTAGATGATTTCGTCGAGGTACGGCTGGTCCTTCCCCCAGTAGTCGGCGAAGCGCTTCATGCGGATGAAGTTGCCGCGCTGCCATTCGACGAACTGGAACGGCCCCGTGCCGATCGGCTTCTGGTTCGCCGGATTGGTGCGGTAATCGGTACCGTCGTAGATGTGCTTGGGGACGATGGCGCAGGCAGTGGCGTCGAACATCAGCAGGAACGGTTCGAACGGCCTCTTGAGTGCGAGCACCACCGTCAGAGGGTCCGGCGCCGTCGCGCTCTCGATGTTGGCGAAGATCGGCTTTGCGCGCGGTGAGAGTTCGGTGTGGAACTTCATGATCGAGAAGATCACGTCGTCGGCCGTCATTGGATGGCCGTCGTGGAATTTCACATTCTCCTGGAGCTTGAAGGTGTAGGTCTTCTTGTCATCCGAGAGCGTCCAGCTTTTGGCCAGTTGGGGCAGAGGTTCGAGCTTGAACGAATACTGCAGGAGTCCCTGGTACAGCTTGCTCGCGGCGAGCTGGGTAGGGCCCTGGTTATTGACGCCGAGGACGAGCACGGGCGGCTCGGGTGTCAGGATCGTGTTCAGCGTGCCGCCTCTTTTGGGCGTTACGGCGGAAGTCTGCGCGCCGGCCGATCGGGAGATCAGTGCCTGGCTGCTCAGTCCCGCTGCCAAAGTGCCGGCCACCAGACCCTGCCGGGCAAGCGCCCGTCGCGTCAATTTACGCATTTTCGTCTCCTGTTGAGTGCAGTCGCGCCCGACATGCGGCGCGATGAGACTGGTCGAAGTCCTGACGACTTGCAGACAATGCAGCAATTCATGTGCCAGCCATGCCGCGCTCCCGTTGGCGACTCTGCGGCGTGGTTGCCTTGCATGCGGATGCCCGACGCCGCTTCGATGAGTTGCAGAACCGATCGGGACGCAATTGTCAGAGCTTGTGCCGTGTCTCTGGACACACCAGGAATAGAGCGGACGTCACGGGCAGGGGCTTTCGAGCAGCGCTTCGCTCGGTCACTATCGCCCCGCCCTCGACGGAAGAGAGCGACATGATCCGGCAGGCCGTGCCTAGTGGCGAACCCGAGGTGAGGACCTGTGCCGAGCAGGCCTATCCGCGCTACGTTCCGGCCATGGGCCGCACGCCCGTGCCGATGGTTGCCGACTTCCCTGCACAGATCGCCGGCGGCCACGTCTATGTAGCGACCGACGACAAGGGCGTCCTCGAGGCCTTCATCGTCTTCTATGCCGAGGAGGGGCATGTCATGCTGGAGAATGTCGCCGTGTTGCCCAGCGTCGCCGGACGCGGCGTCGGCAAGAGGCTGATCGCCTTCTGTGAAGACACGGCGCGGCCGCGCGGCTTTGGTGCCGTACACCTCTCCAACGAGAAGATGATCGAGAACCTCTCGATCTATACAAGGCTGGGCCATGTCGAAGTCGGGCGGCGTAGCGAAGCGGGCTTCAACCGTGTCTACTTCGAAAAGTCACTGGCCTGAAGGCAAGCCCTCGTCCGATCGCCGACGACGAACGATGCGCCGCCAACTTCGGATACTGCTCATCCTCGCGCTGACCCAGATCACCGGCTGGGGCACGATCGGCGTGCTGCCCGTGATCGCGCCACCGGTGGCGGCGTCCTTCGGCAGCGATTTGCCGTCGGTCTTCCTCGGCACCTCCGTGATGTTCGTCGCGATGGGCCTTGCCGCACCATGGGCCGGCCGCGCCTTCCGACGCTTTGGCCCACGATGGGCGATGGTCGTTGGTGCGGCCGGCATCGGGCTGGGGCAGGGGCTGCTCGCGCTGTCGCCGAACCTGGCGGTCTTCTGGACGGCTTGGGCGTTGATCGGAGGGGCGGGTGCCTTGTTCCTGACCACCGCGGCCTATGCCTACATCGCCGACCATGCCGGAGAGAGCGCGCGCAGCCTCATCGGCACGCTGATGCTGGTGACGGGTCTCGCGGGCAGCGTCTTCTGGCCCATCACCGCCTTCCTCGAACATCTGGTGGGCTGGCGCGGCGTCGGCGTGGTCTATGCCGCCGTGATGATCCTGATCGTCTGTCCGCTGGTGCGATTCGGCCTGCCGGCAACACACGCAGCGACGTCCGTGACGTCCGCGGCGGGACAGCTGCGCAAGGCACCGGTCTTCCTCCTGATGGTGGCCGCCATTGCCCTGAACGGCTTTGTGACCTTCGGTATCGACGCGTTGGGCATCCAGCTCCTGCAGGCGATGGGATTGGACCTTGCCGGTGCAGTGGCGATCGCCTCACTCATGGGTGTCTTCAAGGTCGGCGGGCGGGTGATCGACCTGCTGGGCGGGAGGCGATGGGATGGCCTGTCCACCGGGCTCGTTGCCGGGGCGATGATCCCCATGGGGTTGGCGGTCATCGGGATCGGCGGTTCGGGACCCGTGTCCGTCGGCGGCTATCTGGTGCTGTTCGGACTGGGCAGCGGCGCCTTCGCCGTTGCGCGGGCCACCATGCCGCTCGTCTTCTTCCAGAAAGCCGACTACGCCGCAGCCATATCGAGCATCGCCCTGCCCCTGAACCTGATCAACGCGCTGGCGCCACCCGTTCTCGCCGGACTCATGTCGGGGTTCGGTCCGCAGGCCACGTTCGCAGTCCTCGGCGCGCTGAGCGTGACGGCGCTCGCGATCCTGTTGCTGCTGAACCGGATGAGGGCAATTCCCCCATCCAGCTAGTGGCACACAGGCCGTTTGACGGTCATGCACAACGAGCGACTAATGCGCCCTATCGTGCCGGGTTTGAGCAGTGACTTATAGATGCAGAGACAATCCTCGATTTCCGCTGCTGAAAGGAAGTGAAATGCCGAAGGGATGGCGCTCTTCGGAATAACGTCACCCGTCAGGTTCAGGGCGCGTGCCCCGACTCGCGTCCCGGCATGGAGATAGACGAGGTCAGGCGCAAGTTTGAGGAATGCGCCAATTCGGTGCGAGAAATCGTAGATCGCAAGCTCGCCAATCCCGCGCAATGACCCTATCTGATTTGTAATTTGGTGATGCACTTCGTCAAACGACCGTGCTTCGCCCAGGCTCGCCGAGATGCCTTGTAGGCTCTGCTCGGCGGCCTCCAGCACATGCCCCGGAATCCGCCGCTGATGTGCATGGCGTTTGCCGTGGGCCGTCCGTGATAGTGCCGCCAATCGGATGGCCTCGCTCAAGGAGGGCTGCTCCTTATAGAAAGTCATCTCGGCGATGGCGGGGCCACGAAAGCGAGCAATGTAGTCGCTTGCGATGATCTCAAGAGGCATGGCTCGCTGTCCTAGACTTCTGGCAGGTCGAAAACTTCGCTAACAAACTCCAAGTCTAGGCCGCGCGCGCCACGTCCGCCGCCGCCAGCACCATCGCAGCGCACTTCTCGCCGATCATGATGGTGGGGGCGTTGGTGTTGCCGCTGGTGAGCGTGGGCATGATCGAGGCGTCGGCGACCCGGAGGCCGGCGATGCCGTGGACGCGCAGCTCGGAATCGACGACGGCGCGCGGATCGTTGCCCATCTTGCAGGTGCCGACCGGGTGATAGGTCGTCTCGGCATTGTTGCGCACCCATTCGAGCAGGTCGGCGTCGCTCTGGAGATGGGCGCCGGGGGCGATCTCCTGGCCGGTGACTTCCTTGAGCGGCGAGGTGGCCATCAGCTCGCGGCCCTTGCGCAGCACGTTCACGATGCCGGTGCGGTCGTGCTCGGTGGACAGGAAGTTGAAGCGGATCGCCGGCGGTTCGGCGGGATCGGCCGACTTGATGTGGACCGAGCCGGTGCTTTCGGAGCGCAGCACGTTCACGTTCATGGTGATGCCCTTCTGCGCCGAGACGCGGCGTTCCTTGCCCACCATCTCGTAGAGGAAGGGCGCGATCGAGATGGTGGCGTCGGGCGAGTCGAGCCCGACGCGCGTGCGGAAGTAGAGCCGGATCGGCACTGACGTGGAGGCAAGGAAGCCCTCGCGGAGCACCGCGTATTTCAGCGCCTCGCGGGCCAGCCGCCAGCCGCGCGCATTGTCGTTGAAGGTGAGGTTCTTGCCGGTGATCTCGAACTTCATGCGGGGCGAGTAGTGGTCGCGCAGATTCTCGCCGACGCCTGGCAGCTCGTGAACCGGCGTGATGCCGAGTGCGCGCAGCCGATCGCCCTGGCCGATACCGGAGAGTTCGAGCAGCTTCGGCGAATTGATCGAGCCGCCCGAGACGATGACCTCGCGCGTCGCCCGCGCTTCACGCTTCTGTCCGTTGACGGAATAGCGCACGCCGACGCAGCGTTTGCCGTCCAGGATGAGGGAGTCGGCAGTGGCGCCCTGGTCGATTTGCAGGTTGGCGCGGTTGCGGGCCGGATCGAGGTAGCAGAAGGCGGTGCTCTGGCGGCGACCCTTGGTGATCGTCACCTGGGACATGCCGATGCCTTCCTGCGTGGCGCCGTTCTGATCGGGATTGTAGGGCAGGCCCATCTTCTCGGCCGCCTCGATCATCTTCTCCAGCAGCGGGACCTTGTTGCGCGGCGTGTGGGTGACGGGGAGGATGCCGTCGCGGCCGCGGAACTCGTCGGAGCCGCCCTCGAAGCGCTCCATGCGCTTGAAGATCGGCAGCACGTCCTGGAAGCTCCAGCCGCGATTGCCGAGCTGGGCCCAGTGGTCATAGTCCTGCGCCTGGCCGCGGATATAGACCATGCCGTTGATCGAGCTGGAGCCGCCCAGCATGCGGCCGCGCGGCACGGCGATGCGGCGTCCGCCCGAGCCTTCGTCGGGTTCCGACGAGTAGCACCAGTTGACCGCCGGATCGTCGATCATCTTGGCGACGCCGACCGGCACCTTCGACCAGAAGAAGTTCGAGCCCTGGGTGCCCGCTTCGAGCAGCAGGACGCGATGCTGGCCGCTCTCGGTCAGCCGGCTCGCGACGACCGCGCCCGCGGACCCGGCACCGACGACGATGTAGTCATAGGTCGAGTCTCTCTGCATTTCGTTTTCTCCCTTGGGCCTCAGGGGAGCAGTCCGTACGCGTCCTGACAAGACATGCCGGGGCGCGAAGCGGTCTCGGGTTTCGCCAATGGGAACGAGACGTCGGGTCCCGCCCTGCGGAGTCGGGTTTGGTATCAATGTTGCTGGCTTCGGGGGGCTGCTCCTACAGTTCGAGGCGCTCCCCCATGTGTTTTCGCACGGTCCCTCCGATGCATACCCGCAAGAATTTTCTCCGGCTCGGCCTGGCGGCTGCGGCGACCGCCGGCCTTCCCCGGTTCGCGGCCGCACAGGACGCCTATCCCGACAAGCCGGTGCGGGTCGTCGTCTCCTATGGCGCGGGCGGTGCGATCGACGTCGTCGCGCGCATTGTGGCCGAGCATATGACCGGTACTTTCGGCAAGACGGTGCTGGTCGAGAACAAGCCGGGCGCCGGATCGACGATCGCCGCCGACCTGATCGCGCGCGCCGCGCCGGACGGCTACAATCTCCTGGTCACGGGCATGGCGCACTCCGTCATCCCCGAACTCTTCCCGCAGGTCACCTTCGATCCGGCGACGGCGTTCCAGCCGATCAGCCATCTCGGCCTGATGCCGTTCGTGCTCGCGGTTCATCCCTCCGTGCCTGCCACCGACTACAAGAGCTTCATCGCCTACCTCCGGGCCCATCCCGGCACCGTGAATTGCGGCTCCGCCGGTCCCGGCAGCTCGGCCGATCTGGCCCAGATGCTGCTGGCCAAGCTGGAGAACGTCGAGTTCACGCGCGTGCCCTATCGCTCGACGCCGGCGGCGATGAACGACCTCGTCGCGGGCCGGGTCGGCTTCATGATGGATTCGCAGAACGTGCTGGTGCCGCATGTGAGGAGCGGCGCGGTGCGCGCCTTCGCCGTCTCGTCGCTCGAACGCTCGCGGCTGGTGCCCGAGGTCCCGACGCTCGACGAACTCGGCCTCAAGGGCTTCGAGGTCGGCAGCTGGCAGGCCATGCTGGCGCCGGCAAAGACGCCGCGGCCGATCGTCGACCGCATCGTCAAGGCAGTGGATGCGACGCTGAACGATCCCGCCGTGCGCGCCCGCTACATCGAGCTGGGCTACAACCTGCCGCAGAAGACCGGGCCCGAGGCGCTGTCGGTGTTCCTTGCCGCCGAGGCGGCCAAGTGGGGGCCGCTGGCCAAGGCGACCGGCACCGGCGGCTGATCGCACAAGGAAGGGACGAGACACGTGAGCACGCTCAGCCAGGCCGAGGTCGACGCCTTTCACCGCGACGGGTTCTTTGCCCCCGTCGACGTTTTCACGACCGAGGAGGCGAGCGCCTGGCGCGCCGACCTCGAAGCCTTCGAGCGCACCCTGCCGCCCGGGCCGGTCTCGGCAGGCGACCGGCGCAAGCTGCATGTGCGGCTGCCCTGGGCGCGCGACCTCGTGGAGGATCCGCGGCTGCTCGACGTGATGGAGCAACTGCTCGGCCCCGACATCCTGGTCTTCACCAGCACCTTCTTCATCAAGGAGCCGAACACCGACGCCATCACCGCCTGGCACCAGGATGCGACCTTCTTCGGCCTGTCGCCCTACGAGCACGTCACCGCCTGGGTGGCGCTCTCCGAGGCCTCGATCGAGGCGGGCTGCATGGAGTTCGCACCGGGCAGCCATCGCCTGGGCCAGCTGGCGCACGGGCAGACGGCCACGCCGGGCACGATCAATGCCGGTGCCCGCTCGATCAGCGAGCCGCTCGATACCTCGCGCGCCGTCTTCGCACCGGTGAAGACCGGCCAGGTGTCGCTGCATCACACGCTGGTCGCGCACAATTCGCGGCCCAACCGCAGCGACGACCGCCGCATCGGCTTCGGCATCAGCTACATCCCCGCCCATGTGCGCCATGGCGGCAGCAAGCGCATGTCGGCCACGCTGGTGCGCGGCGTCGATCGCTACGGGCATTTCGATCTCGAGGACGATCCGCGGACCCTCGACGCCGACGCGCAGGCCGAGGCGCACAAGCGCGCCTATGGCCGCTATCGCGAAGGCCATGCCGAACAGCAGGCGCGCTACGGCGTCATTGCCTGAGCCCGGAGAGAGAATGAAACCGTTGCAGGGAAAAGTCGCCATCGTGACGGGCGCGTCGTCGCCCGTGGGCATCGGCGCCGCCGTGGCCCGCCGGCTGGCGGCATCGGGCGCAAGACTGCTGCTGGTGGCGGATGAATCGCCTGAGACGGTGGCGAAGGAATGCGCCGGTTTGCTGGGCGATGGAGATGTTGATACTGGCGGCGTCGTGCCGCTCACCGTCGATCTCGGCGATGCCGACGCGGTGCTGGCCATGGTCGCGGAGGCGGAGAAGCGCTTCGGTCGCGTCGACCTGCTGGTCAACAATGCGGCCATCCGCCTGAACCGCAATTTCGGCGAGTTCACTGCCGCGGAGTTCGACAAGGCCGTCGCCGTCAACCTGCGGGCGCCGTTCCTGGCCAGCCAGGCGGTGCTGCCGTCGATGCGGCGCCAGGGCGGCGGCCGCATCGTGCATGTCGCGAGCCAGCTCGGCTCGGTCGCTTATCAGACGCGCACGATCTACGGCATGACCAAGGCGGCGCTGATCCATCTCGCCAAGTCGATGGCGCTGGAACTGGCGCGCGAGAACATCCAGGTCAACACCGTGTCGCCGGGACCGATCGCCACCCAGCCGCTGCTCGACCGTGCGCGCGACCAGCCCGAGGAATCCGCGCGGCGCATGAACTACGTGCCGATGGGACGCTTCGGCCGGCCGGAGGAGATCGGCGAGGTCGTGCACTGGCTGCTGACGACCGATGCCTCGTTCCTGACCGGCCAGGATCTGATCGTCGACGGCGGCTACACGATTCACTGATCCGCGAGCACGGCAAAGACTGCTCGCTCGGGTTGCCCCGGCGCGGCTACCATGCGCGTCAACGCTGCGGAGTCTCCCCCTGATGTCGCCTTATGTCTCGGCGCCGGCCCGAACGAAGATCGTCGTGCCGATGCTCACGGCCATCGTCGCCGTCGCGATCTTCGTCGTCGACACGCTGACGCCGCTCGATATCGCCGTGGCGGTGCTCTATGTCGCCGTCGTCCTGCTGGCTGTCGATTTCGCGGGCTATACCGGCATCCTGGCCATCGCCGCAGGATGCGCCGTGCTGACGATCGTGAGCTTCATCCTCACGCACGATCTCACGCCGGGGACGGGGGCGATGCTGCGCTGCTTCGTCAGCCTTGCCGCCATCGCCATTACCGCGCTGCTGGCGGCGCGCAACCAGCTGGCCGTGGCGGCGCTGCGCGAGCAGGCGGACCTGCTCGACCTCACCCACGACACCGTGTTCGTGCGCGATCGTGACGACGTGATCCGGTACTGGAACCGCGCAGCCGAGGAACTCTATGGCTGGCGCAGCGACGAGGCGGTCGGCCAGCGGGCGGCGGTCCTTCTGAAGAAGATATTCCCGGTCCCTCATGAGACGATTCTCGCCGAGCTGGAGCGCAACGGCCGTTGGGAGGGCGACATCGTCCATACCTGCCGCGACGGCCGTCAGGTCACGGTGAGCACGCGGTGGTCGCTGCAGCGCGATTCGCAGGGCCGGCCGGCTTCCGTGCTCGAAACCAACACCGACATCACTGCCCAGCGCGCGGCCGAGGACAAGCTCGACCGGACGCGCAGCGAACTCGCGCACCTCTCGCGCATCTCCACGATGGGCGAGCTCACCGCCTCGATCGCCCATGAGGTCAACCAGCCGCTTGCAGCAATCGTCGCCAATGGCGAGGCCGGCCTGCGCTGGCTCGGGCGGACCACGCCGGACCTGGGCGAGACGAAGAAATCCATCGAGGCGATGCTGCGCAACGCGCAGCGCGCCAGCGACGTGGTGCGCCGCCTGCGTGCCCTGTCGGTCAAGTCGGCGCCGACGCATGCGACGCTCGACCTTGCGGCGGTCGCCGAGGAGACCGTCCAGCTCGTCGAGCGGGAATTGCGCGCGCAGGGCGTGCAGCTGTCCGCCGATCTGCCGGCGGGCCTGTCGCCGGTCGACGGCGACAGGGTCCAGCTCCAGCAGGTCCTGCTCAACCTTCTGCTGAACGCCATCCAGGCTCTGGGCGCGGTGCCCCCTGAACGGCGCACGATTTCTGTTAGAGTGCAACGTGGTGCGAGAGAGAGCCTGGGGGATGCCATCGTGGTGACAGTCGAGGATAGCGGCGCGGGAATTGCGGAAGCCGACCTTGTCCATCTGTTCGACGCCTTCTTCACGACCCGCAGCGACGGCATGGGCATGGGTCTCTCCATCTCGCGCTCGATCGTCGAAGCCCATGGCGGGCGCATCGAGGCCGCCAACCGGCCCGAAGGCGGGGCGTCGTTCCGCGTCTGCCTGCCGGTCGCCGGGAGGGCGGCATGAACCGCCGGCCGCCCGCGTCGGCCCCGGCGGAGGTGACGCCGGTGGTCTACGTCGTCGACGACGACGAGGAGCTGCGCCTGGCGCTCGACAATCTCTTCCGCTCCGTCGGCCTGCAGGCGCGGCTGTTCGGTTCGGCCGCCGAGTTCCTGAAGGCGGGTCCCGGCGACGCGCCCGGCTGCCTCGTCCTCGACATCCGCCTGCCGGGCGTGAGCGGCCTCGAATTCCAGGGACAGCTCGCCCGCACCGGCATCGAACTGCCCATCGTGTTCATGACGGGTCACGGCGACGTGCCGATGTCGGTGCGCGCGATGAAAGCCGGCGCCGTCGACTTCCTCACCAAGCCGTTCCGCGACCAGGACATGCTCGATGCCGTCTCCTCGGCCATCGAGGCGGACCGGCAGCGGCGCGCCGCGGCCGAGGCGGGGCGGGATGTGCGGTCGCGCTTCGAGAGCCTGTCGCCGCGCGAGCGGGAAGTGATGACCCTGGTCACGCGCGGCCTGATGAACAAGCAGGTTGCCGGGGAGCTCGGCTTGAGCGAGATCACCGTGAAGCTCTATCGTGCCCAGGCGATGCGGAAGATGAGCGCCGACACGCTCGCCGACCTCGTGCGCATGGCCGAGCAACTGTCCCTCCATGCCGGTCGTGGCTAGCACGCGCTCTGCAATTTCATAAACGTACGTATGGCTACCGGCGTCGCCGCACCTGCCGCAAGGTGGCGCTGCCATGTCGTCCCCTGCAGACCCCTCGAACCCGGACCCGTCGCCGTGCATCGCCGTCGTCGATGACGACGAATCGGTGCGCGAGGGCCTGCGCAACCTGCTGAGATCGGTGGGCTACGAGGTGCGGGCCTTCTGCTCGGCCGAAGAATTCCTCCAGCGGTCGGAGGGCCAGGCCTTTTCCTGCCTCGTAAGCGACATCCAGATGCCCGGCATGGGCGGCCTCGAACTGCAGAAGCGAATCGTGGCGTCGGGCACGCCGTTGCCGGTCATCCTGATGACCGCCTTTCCGCGTGATCACGTGCAACGGCAGGCCGAGGAGCAGGGCGCGGCGGGCTTCCTCACCAAACCGTTCGACGGCAACCGCATGATCGAGTGCGTCGAGCGCGCCCTGCGGCCGCCGGCGTAAGGCCCCGTCGTCTCGCCCCGGCCAGGCATCGGTCGAGACGACGGGTCTCCCGATCACCCGTGGGCGCGGGCGCTTTCGAACAGGAACCAGGTCCGGCGCTCGGTCTCGTCGATCCAGACCTCGACCAGGCTTGCCGTGGCGACGTCGCCATGCTCGTCGCACAATGCATGGACCTCGCGCAGGATGGACGTGAGCTGGCGGTTGTCGTCGCGCAGCTCGGCCAGCATCGTGCCCGGCGGAACGAAGTCGGCGTCGTTGTCGAGCAGGCGCTGCTGGCGGGCGATCTGGCCGATCGAGCGCAGCGTCGTGCCGCCGATCTTGCGGGCGCGCTCGGCGATCGGATCGGTCATGGCGAAGATCTGGTCGGCCTGTTCGTCGAGCATCAGGTGATGGTCGCGGAAATGCGGCCCCGACATGTGCCAGTGGAAGTTCTTGGTCTTCAGGTAGAGCGCGAAACAGTCGGCCAGCAGGGCGGTGAGCGATGCTGCCAGATCCTTGACGGCGTTTTCCGAGAAGGTGCTGGGCGTCTGCAGGGCGGCAGTCCTGCGATCCTGGACGGTGGTCATGGCTTACTCCTTCGTGGGTGGGAACGGGTGGACTTGATGCACCTGTTGGGATTCTCCCGACGTGGCGAAGGCCACGACGACAGTCAGCGTCATC
The DNA here is from genome assembly GCF_965249915.1 of Reyranella sp. Lineage (GTDB taxonomy): Bacteria > Pseudomonadota > Alphaproteobacteria > Reyranellales > Reyranellaceae > Reyranella. Next base: position 3,242,437 of record NZ_OZ252257.1, on the reverse strand, counting down.
GCGATGCAGACGATGACGAAAGCGAGGGCGAGATCGATCTTGAGCAGCTTGCGCATGATTGCCTCAGTGGGCCGCCGGGGCGTGACCACCCAGCCTGACCTTGCGCAGGGTGAGCGCGAGGGCCGCGGCCGAGAGGGAGATCGCCATGAGCGTCCAGAACACATCGATGAAGGCCATCAGCGAGGCCTGGGTCGCGACCTGCTGGCCGATCCAGGCGATGGCCTGCTTCTGGGCCTGCAGCGCCGAGCTGCCATGGCTCGCGAAGTAGTCGATCGCCTGGCGCAGAGTCTCCTGATAGGCGACGTCCGACGGGACGGCATGCTCGACCAGCCGGCTCTGATGGAACTGCCCGCGATGGGCCAGCACGTTTGAGGACAGGGCGATGCCGAGCGAGCCGCCGATGTTGCGCGCGACGTTGACCAGGGCGGACGCCTGATCGACCTTGTCCGCGGCAATGCCTTCATAGGAAGCGGCCGTGATCGACAGGAAGATCAGCGGCAGGCCGACGCCCAGCAGCATCCGAGAGTGAGCGAGGTACCAGAAGCCGACATCGCCATAGATCGACGTGAGATTGTACATCGACAGCGCGATGATCGAAGCGCCGGCGACGATCAGGACCTTGGGCTGAATCTTCGTCAACAGGCGGCCAGTGATGAACATCATCGCCATGGTCACGAGGCCGCCCGGCGACAGGACCAGACCCGCCCACGTTGCCGTATAGCCGAGATCCTGTTGCACGAGCTGCGGCAGGAACTGGGTGGTGGCGAGCAGGATGGCGCCGGTCGCCAGCATGACCAGGAAGCAGGCGCCGAACTGCCGCGTCGCCACCATGCGGATGTCGACGGCCGGATTGCGGCGCGTCATCTCCCACGGGATCATGAGGAGGAAGGCGAGTGCGCACACCGAAGCGACGGTGACGATGAAGCCCGAACCGAACCAGTCGTCCTCGAGGCCGCGGTCGCACACGATCTCGAGCGCGCCAAGAAAAGTGGCGACAAGAGCGAAGCCGACGAGGTCGAAGCCGCCGTCGCTCCGGCGCAGCCTCTGCCTCTCCTCGACCTGGGCCCGCGTCTCGCGCAACAGCAGGGCGATCGACACGATCGTGAACAGGCCGACCGGGCCGTTGATCAGGAAGCACCAGTTCCACGACACGTTGTCGGACAGCCAGCCGCCGAGCGTTGGGCCGACCACGGGCGCCACCACGACGGCGACACCGAACAGGGCGAAGGCCTGTCCGCGCTTGGCCGGTGGGAAGGTATCGACCAGGATCGACTGCGAGACCGGCACCATGCCGCCGCCGGCGATGCCCTGGAGGACGCGAAAGAAAAGCAGAGCCTGCAGGTTCCAGGCGAAGGCGCAGAGCACGGAGCTGACGGTGAACAGGGTGAGACACGCGATGAAGAAGCGCCGGCGGCCGATCCGGCGAACCAGGAAGCTGCTGGCGGTCAGGCTGATCGCGTTGGAGACCAGGTAGGTCGTCACCACCCACGACGCCTCGTCCTCGCTGACGCCGAGGCCGCCGGCGATGTAGGGCAGCGCCACGTTGGCGATCGTGGTGTCGAGCACTTCCATGAAGGTGGCGATCGCCACCACCACGGCGATCAGCCAGGGATTGGGCGCCCGGGGCGCGGCCACGCCGCTCACAGCCAGCTCCGCAGCCGCTCGTAGAGGGACGGCGCCGCGTCGGTCCGCACGGTCGGGACCACCGACATGCCCGGTCCCAGCGCGACGTCGGTCGGCGCCTGGTCGATCACGACCTTGACCGGCACGCGCTGCACGATCTTCACGTAGTTGCCCGTGGCATTCTCGGCAGGCAGCAGCGAGAAGGCGGTGCCCGACCCCGGCTGCACGCTGGCGACGTGACCGTGGATCTGGCGGCCGGGATAGGCGTCGATGCCGAAGCTCACCGGCTGACCCGGACGCATTGCGCCGAGCTGCGTTTCCTTGAAGTTCGCAACGACCCAGATCTCGTCGGGAACGAACATCGACAGCGCCGTGCCGGCCTGGGCGAACTGTCCGACCGCGCCGCCGAGCTGGACGATCCGCCCCGACTGTGCCGCCGTCACCGTCGTGTAGGAGAGGTTGAGCGAAGCCTGGTCGCGCCTGGCCTCGGCTTCCTGAAGGTTGGCCTGAGCCGTGTTGCGCTGCGCCTCGAGGGCGCTCAGCTGACGTTGCGCCACCGTCACATTGGCCTGTGCGTTCGAGACCGCGGCCTGCTGCTGGTAGAGCTCGGAGATGGCGAGTTCGCCGGTCTGATGACTCGTCCAGCCTTCCTTGGTGAGCGTGCCGTAGCGTTCGGCCTGCTGTTGCGCATAGACCAGCCGCGCTTCGCTCAGCTTCACCTGGGTCTCGCTGGCGGCGATCTGCGCCTTCTGGACCTCGATCTGGGCCGCGATGTTGGCGATATTCGCCTGTGCCGCGGCGATGGCCGCCTCGGCCTGGGCGAGCGCTACCCGATAGTCGCGCTGGTCGATGCGGGCGATCACGTCGCCCTGCACGACATGCTGGTTGTCGGTGACCGGCACGGCGGTCAGATAGCCCGGCACCTTGGGCGCGACGGCGAACTGGCGCGCGGCGATGAAGGCGTCGTCGGTCGTGGCGAAGTGCGCGTTGTAGTCGACATAGAGGCCGCCCGCCGAGACCGCGGCGATCAGGGCCAGAAGGCCGGCGCTACCCAGCAGGGCGCGGCGCCGCGTGAAGCCGCGGCGCGGGGCCTTCCCGGAGGCAGCCTCGTCGGTCTTCTCCGGCGCCTCGAGAAGCAGAGTCTCCTGGGCAGGCGGCGCGGCCACGGCCGGTGCGGCGGGCGGGGGGCTGTTCTCCGTCGGGCGGCGGAGCGGGATCAGGGTAGCAGGGCGGCGGGGCGACATGGCGGGGTCTCCTTTCGCGGGCCACGCACCGTTTGCGGGGCTGAACGAGAGGATAGAGACCGGGGCAAAACCGCCAATTCAGATGGACGTCTGATGCGGGCAAACTTTGGTATAGGCAGTCAGCGACCGCTTTTTCGCCGAAGATCAGCCACCTCATCGGACCGGGAGCAGGATCATGGCCGCGAACAAGCGCATACGACCCTACAAGCAGCCCGCCGGTGGATGGGGCGCCCTGAAGGCGCTGGGCGAGCATCTCGTCGAGCAGGGCATCGCGATCAAGGGATCTCGGACGCTTCTGCGCATGAACCAGCCCACGGGCTTCGACTGCCCGGGCTGCGCCTGGCCCGATCCCAAGCATACGTCGTCGTTCGAGTTCTGCGAGAATGGCGGCAAGGCGGTCGCCTGGGAATCGACCGCGGAACGTTGCTCGCCCGCGTTCTTCGCCGAGCACACCGTCTCCGAGCTGGAAGGCTGGGGCGACTACGAGCTCGAGATGGCGGGGCGGCTCACGCACCCGATGGCCTACGACGCGGCCAGCGACCGCTATCTGCCGGTGAGCTGGGACGAGGCCTTCGCGACCATCGGCCGGCACCTCGCGGCGCTACCCGATCCGAACATGGCCGAGTTCTATACCTCGGGCCGCACCTCCAACGAGGCGGCGTTCCTCTACCAGCTGTTCGTGCGCGAATTCGGCACCAACAATTTCCCCGACTGCTCGAACATGTGCCACGAGGCCACGAGCGTCGGCCTGCCGCTCTCGATCGGCGTCGGCAAGGGAACGGTGCTGCTGGAGGATTTCGACAAGACCGACTGCATCTTCATCTTCGGCCAGAATCCCGGCACCAACAGCCCGCGCATGATGACCAGCCTGCGCAACGCCTCGCGCCGCGGCGCCACCATCATGTCCTTCAACCCGTTTCGCGAACGCGCGCTCGAACGCTTCCAGGCGCCACAGGACCCGGTCGAGATGGTGACGCTCAGCGCCACGCCGATCAGCTCGCGCCTCTATCAGGTGCGGGTCGGCGGCGACGTCGCGGTGATCAAGGGGCTGATGAAGGTCCTGGTCGAGGCCGACGAGAGTGCGCGCGCCGCAGGGGGCGCGGCCGTGCTCGACTGGGATTTCATCCGCGAGCATACGCTTGGCATCGACGCGCTGATCGCCGACCTGAAGGCGGCGGACTGGCATTCGCTCGAGCGTCAATCCGGCCTCGTCCGTTCGGAGATCGAGGAGGCGGCGCAGGCTTACATGAAGGCGCCGCGCGCCATCGTCGTCTACGGCATGGGCATCACCCAGCACCGCCACGGCGCGCAGGCGGTGCAGCAGCTCGCCAATCTCTGCCTGCTGCGCGGCAACCTCGGCCGCGAGGGCACGGGTATCTGCCCGGTGCGCGGTCATTCGAACGTGCAGGGCGACCGCACGGTCGGCATCACGGAGATCCCGGCGGCCGATTTCCTCGCGCGGCTGGGCAAGCGGTTCGGCTTCACGCCGCCGTCGGCGCCGGGCCACAACGTCGTCACCGCGCTGCAGGCGATGGCGCGCGGTGATGTGCGGGTGTTCTTCGGCATGGGCGGCAACATCGTGGCGGCGATGCCCGACTGGCAGGTGACGCGCGACGCCTTCCGGCGGCTCGATCTCAGCGTCCATGTCTCGACCAAGCTCAACCGCAGCCATCTCGTGCGCGGACGGGAAGCGCTGATCCTGCCGTGCCTTGGCCGGACGGAGCTCGACGTCCAGGCGACCGGTCCGCAATCGATCACCGTCGAGGATTCGATGTCGATCGTTCATGCGTCGCTGGGCCTGAACGCGCCCGCCTCTAACGATCTGAAGAGCGAACCCGCGATCGTGGCCGGCATCGCGCGAGCGACGCTGGGCGCGCGTTCGGTCGTGCCGTGGGAGGAGCTGGTCGCCGACTATGACCGCATCCGCGACGCCATCGAGGACGTGTTCCCGATCTTCGAGAACTACAATGCCCGCATCCGCGTGCCGGGCGGCTTCCATCTGGTTTCGACCGCGCGCGAGCGGATCTGGAAGACCGGATCGGGCAAGGCCAACTTCCTGATCTACGAGGGCATCCAGGAAGACCCGGTGCAGAAGGATAATGACGTGCTGTGGCTGACCAGCGTGCGCAGCCATGACCAGTACAACACGACGCTCTATTCGATGTCCGACCGCTACCGCGGCGTCTACGGCCAGCGCGACGTCGTCTTCCTGAGCGCGACCGAGATCGAAAGGCTCGGCTTCGAGCCCGGCGACCGCGTCGACATCGTCGCGGTGAACGACGATGGCATCGAGCGGCGCGTGCGCGGCTACCAGCTCGTGGCCTACTCGTTCCCCGAGGGAAGCTGCGCCGCCTACTATCCGGAGACCAATCCGCTGGTGGCGCTGGACGCCCACGATCCGATGAGCTTCACGCCGTCCTACAAGGGAGTTCCCGTTCGGCTGGTCCGCGCCGGGGCGGGCGGCGCCTGACGGGAGGGTCTGATCGTGGCACCGGTCGAGATCGTCCTGATCCTGCTCCTGGCCGTGGTGGTGAGCGGCGTCTGCGCCCGCATGTTGCCGCTGCCCGCGCCCGTGCCTCTCGTCCAGATCACGCTCGGCGTGTTCGTCGCTGCCGTTGCCAATCTCGGCGTCCGGCTCGATCCACAGCTTTTCTTCGTGCTCTTCCTGCCGCCCTTGCTGTTCTTCGACGGCTGGCGGCTGCCCAAGGCCAGCTTGTTGCGGGACAAGGGGATGATCCTGGCGCTCGCGCTCGGTCTCGTCGTCTTCACCGTGCTTGGCCTGGGACTGCTGATCCATTGGATGATCCCGGCCATGCCGCTGGCCGTGGCCTTTGCACTCGCGTCGGTGATCTCGCCAACCGATCCGGTCGCGGTGAAGGCCATTGCCGCCCGTGTACCCGTACCGAAGCGGCTGATGCGGCTCCTGGAAGGCGAAGCGTTGCTCAACGACGCGTCCGGCCTGGTCTGCCTGCGCTTTGCGGTGGTCGCCGTGCTGACCGGCAGCTTTTCGTTGGCCGATGCCGTCGGGAGCTTCGTCTGGGTGTCGGCCGGCGGATTGGCGGCCGGCTTCGCCGTGACCACCGTGGCCGCGCAGGCGAAGAACTGGGTGTCGCGCCGTTACGGCGAGGATGTCGGCGCGCAGATCCTGATCAGCCTGCTGATCCCCTTCGGCGCCTACTTCCTCGCCGACCTGGTCGGCGCCTCGGGCATCCTGGCCGCCGTCGCGGCCGGCATCACCATGAGCTACGTCGAGCAGGGCGGCGGGGCGCTCGCCGAGACCCGCGTCCGGCGCAGCGCCGTCTGGGAGACGATCCAGTTCGGCGCGAGCGGCGTCATCTTCATCCTGCTCGGCGAGCAGCTTCCGCGGATCGCCAGCCGCGCGGCCGAGGTGGCCCGCGAGACGGGCCACGCCGAAATCGCTTGGCTGCTCTTCTACGTCGGGGCCATCACGTTCGGCGTAGCCGCGCTGCGTTTTGCCTGGGTGTGGGTGCTGGTGCGCGTGGCGTTGTGCCGGGCAACCAGCTGGCGTCTCGTCGCGGCCCTCACCGTCGCGGGCGTGCGCGGCACCGTCACCCTGGCGGGCGTCCTGTCGCTGCCGTTCATGCTGGCCGACGGCAGTTCGTTTCCCGCGCGCGACCTGGCGGTGTTTCTGGCGGCGGGTGTGATCATCACTTCCCTGATCGCGGCGACCGTCCTGTTGCCCGGCCTGCTGCGACACCTCGACTTCGCCGCCGAGCCCGGCGAGGAGGCGGCGGAGGACAGCGCGCGTGTCGCGGCCGGAGAGGCGGCGCTGGCGGCCATCGCCCGTGCCCAGGGTGGGCTCGTGACCCGCCCCGGCGACGCGGATCTGGGGGCGGAGGCGGCAACGCGCGCGATGGCGCCGTACCGCCAGCGTATCGAAGCGCTCTCGCGGTCCGGCGCCGAGGGCGATCTGGCCCGCCGTATCGAGGAAATCGAGCGCGAGCTGGAACTGATCGGCGCGCGGGCCGCGCGCGAACGCCTGCTCGAACTGGCCCGCAGCGGCCGCTTGTCGGACGAGGTGGCGCGCAAGCTCGTTCGCGAGGTCGATCTCGTGGAGGCGCGCATCGCGGGCGCCTGATGCTCACGCGTTCTTGACAGGGCAGCAGACACTGCCACAGCCATACTCCGCACGCCGACCAGCCAGGAGGTTCCCATTTCACGATCATCCCCCGGATCTTCCCGCAGCCCCCTCGCGTCCCTGGCCGTGATCGCGCTGGTCGTGGCGGGCAGCGCGGCCGCCTTCGCCTATACGGCAGGCTGGTTGTCGCCGGAGCGCCTGACGCCGACCAGGCTCGTCGCCGCGCTGGCGCCGGCCGGTGGGCCCGCGCTCGGCCACCGACGCAACCATGCCAAGGGGGTGTGCTTCACCGGCGAATTCCAGTCGAACGGCAATGGCGCCGCCCTGTCGCGAGCGCAGGTCTTCACGGCCGGCACCTGGCCGGTGCTCGGCCGTTTCAACCTGGCCACGCCCAACCCGAACGCCGCGGATGCGACGGTGCGCGTGCGCGGCCTGGGGCTCCAGATCACGACGCCCAACGGCGACGTCTGGCGCAGCGCCATGATCGACGCGCCGGTCTTTGCCGTGTCGACGCCGGAGGTTTTCTACGAGCTGCTTCAGACGGCGCCGAAGGGGGCGGAGGCGATGAAGTCGTTCATCGGCCGGCATCCGGAGTTCCTGGCCTTCGCCGGCTGGGCCGGGTCCGCGCCCTGGACCTCGAGCTATGCCGAGGACCCGTTCAACAGCCTCAATTCGTTCCTGTTCACCGACGCCGGCGGTACGTCGCGCGCGGTCCGCTGGTCGCTGCGGCCGGCGGCGACGCCGGTGCCGATCGCGCCCGACGAACTCGCCAAGAAGGGGCCGAACTATCTCGAACAGGAGATCGCGAGCCGGGTCGCCGCCGCGCCGCAGCGCTGGACGATGGTCGTGACCGTTGCCGAGCCCGGTGACAATACGGCTGATCCCAGCAAGGCCTGGCCGGCCGGTCGGCGCACGGTCGAGGTCGGCACGCTGGTGGTGAAGCGTGTCGAGGCGGAGCCTGACGGTCCGTGCCGCGACATCAACTTCGATCCGACGGTCCTGCCGCGCGGCATGAGCGTTTCCGACGATCCGTTCCCCGCCGCCCGATCCTCGGCCTATGCGCGGTCCTACGACCTGCGCACCTCCGAGGCCAAGGACTATCCCCGGACGGCCGTCACCGGGAGTGCCAAGCCATGAGCCGCCCGATGACCCCCACGGCGAACCACGAACGCTTCTCCGGCGTCCAGCGCCTGCTGCACTGGGCGATGGCCGCCGGCATCGTGGCGATGCTGTTCATCGGCGTCGGCATGCTCTCGACCGTCGCGCCGTCCTACGTGCCGCTGGTCGCCACCCACAAGACCCTGGGCGTGGCGCTGTTCGCGCTGGTGTTTGTGCGCCTCGTCCTGCGCCTGGTGCTGGGCGCGCCACCGCTGCCGGCCAGCCTGCCGCCCCTGATGCGGCTCGGCGCGGTCCTCTCGCACTGGGGCCTCTACGGGCTGATGATCGTCCTGCCGCTGCTGGGCTGGGCCATGCTGTCGGCCGCCGACTATCCGGTCGTGCTGTTCGGGAATTTCCGGCTGCCGCCGATCGTGCCGCAAAGCGACTCGCTTCACACGCTGCTGTGGGCCGCGCACCGCTGGCTGGCCTTCGCCTTCTTCGCGCTGATCCTGCTTCATGTCGCCGCGGCGCTCTTTCACGCCCTGGTCCGCCGCGACGGTGTCTTCGAGGCCATGTCGCCGCTGCCGGTTGCCAAGACGGAGCGGCAGGGATGAGGGCGTGTTCTCCCGTGTCTTGCGGAGTGCTATGGCGGGAGTAGTTCCTGGCCCTGTGAGAGACGCGTCGTGAAAGTCGTGGTGAAGAAGTCGAAGATTCACGGCATGGGCCTGTTCGCCGCGGAAGAGATTCCGTGGGGAACCAAGATCATCGAATACAAGGGCGAGCGGATTCCCGACAAGGTCGCCTTCGCGCGCATTGCGGAGGGTGCCGACTGCATCTTCGAGCTTGGAGACAATCAGAGCATCGACGGCGCCGTCCGCGGCAACGAGGCGCGCTTCGCCAACCACCGCCGCCGCAACCCCAACTGCTTCATCCTGCGCGACAAGGGCCGGATCTGGATCGTCGCGGGAATCGAGGGTGTCGCGGCGGGCGAGGAGATCACCTTCGATTACGGATCGACCTTCTATCCGCGCTAGCGCGTCCGGCTATCCCGCGAGAATCCCCTCGACGATCTCCTGAACGTTCAGCGCTTCCTCGAGGGTGGCGAGATGATGCGCCTCGCCGCGCGCCAGCTTCGCCACGCCCTCGAGCTGTCGCTTCAAGGCCAACGGCCGCGCCCGCTCGTTGGGCATGGCGTCGGGCGCGGGCTGCCAGGAGCCATCGGGCAAGCGCCTTTCGGCGATCGACCAGTCGCAGAGGCGTATGGCGCCGCGGTCGCCCTCCAGTGTCCAGACATTGTGATCGTCCTTCGTCGTCACGCCGACCGCGCCGGCGAGCGTCACCGGCAGGTCGCCGGAGCGCAACGTCGCTTCGATGCGCCGTTCGGACTGCCCCGCCTCGGGAAACGAGGCGCGTCCGGTCAGGCCGTGCAGCGGCCCTGCGAGACGTCGTGACAGGAACAGGAAATGCGAGACCACCTCGCGCGTGAAGCCGCCCTGCAGCGGCTTGTCGAGCCAGGCCACGGCATCGGCCTGCCAGGGACGCGGCCAGATCCTGAAGGCCACCTCGATGTCGATGCGCCGGGGTGTGCCGATCTCGCCCTTGTCGATCCAGTCGCGCAGCGCGGCCACCGCAAACGACGAGGCGAAGGGAAAGTTCACGGCGCCCCGATTGCCGGCTTCGGCCACGAAGGCGCGTGCGTCGGCGACGTCGACCGAAAGCGGCTTCTCGCCGAAGAAGCTCTTGCCGGCGGCAAGCGCCGCACGCGCGTGACCCAGATGCGAGGCCGGCGGCGAGGCCACATAGACGCAGTCGCTGGCCGCGATCACCGCCGCCGCGTCCGGGAGGCGCGGCACGTCGGGGAAGGTCCGCTCCATGCGCCGCATCGCGTCGGGCGAGGGATCCCAGATGCCGCAGACGTGAACCAGCGCGGGGTCCTGCTGGAGGATCGCCCCGAGCAGACGCTCGCCCATGATGCCGGCGCCGATGATGCCGATCGCCACGCTCTTGTTCGCCATTCGGTTCGTTCGCTCCGTCGATGTCGCGACAGACGTCGCACGAATCCAGCGAAGAAGGCAGGGGCATATCGTCTCCGCGGACCCGTCCACGGCACCGGTTCCGCCACGGACCTGCAGGGACCGTCTTGCCGCCCGCGCGGAACGTCGTACTCTCGCGCCATGATCTCCCGCCGAACCATCCTCTCCGGCCTGGCCGCCACGACGGCCGCCGCGTGTACCCCCCAACAGCCGGTTTCGACCGCCATGCCCTATCCGATCGCGCCGCCGCCGCCGGACCGGGCGATGCTGGGTCTGGACGCGGTGATCGATCTCAGCCGCAGCGTCACGGTCACGGATTTCCGCGCGGTACGCCGCAGCGGCATGCTCGGCGTCGTCCACAAGGCGACCGAAGGCGGCGACTATCTCGACACGGCCTATGCCGGCCGGCGGCCGCAGGCCGAGGCGGCGGGCCTGCTATGGGGCGCCTATCATTTCGGCACGGGCCAGACCTCGGGCGCGCGGCAGGCCGCCTACTTTCTCTCGGTGGCGCGGCCGGGCCCGCGCACCCTGCTGGCGCTCGATCTCGAAGCCAACGAGAACAATCCCAGCAACTCGATGCGGCTCGACCAGGCCGAGGAGTTCGTGCAGGCCGTGGCCACGGCGAGCGGCCGGCTGCCGGTGGTCTACGTCCATCCGACCTGGGCCAACGGCGATCCGCTGCCGAACTCCAACCTCAGCCTCGGCGCGCGTATCACGCCGGACTCGATCGTCGCCCGCTGCGGCCTGTGGATCGCCGACTATCACGACTCGCCCGAGATTCCCGTCGCCTGGGAGCAGACGGGCTGGCGACTCTGGCAATATGCCGGCGACGAGAGCGTGGGCAAGCCGGCCTACGGCCAGACCAACATCGTGCAGGGCGTCAGCCATTGCGACCGCAACCTGTTCAACGGCGGCGCGAGCGAGCTGCAGAGGTTCTGGGGCGCGTAATCGCTCCTCGATGCGAGGGTGATCTTGAAGCTGTGACCTAGCACGCGTTTTGCGTCATCCTCTCCGACGGCGCGGGTCGCCCGGAGGGATTGGCATGCTGGCAAACGTACGGCGCAGGGGCCTCGGTCATCTGGTCGGCGGAGCGGCGGCGGCGCTGCTGGCCGCGCTGCCCGTCACGGCGATGGCGCAGAAGCCGCCCTCGACCCTGAAAGTCGTGATGCATTCCGACCTCAAGGTGATCGATCCCATCTGGGTGTCGGCGCAGATCGGGCGCACGCATGCCTATCTCGTTTACGACACGCTGTTCTCGCTCGATGCCGACCTGAAGCCCCAGCCGCAGATGGTCGACAGCTACACGGTGAGCCCGGACGGGCTGGTCTATACCTTCAAGCTGCGCGACGGCCTCGCGTGGCACGACGGCGTGCCGGTCAAGGCCGAGGACTGCATCCAGTCGATCAAGCGCTGGGCCGAGCGCGACGGCGTCGGCCAGCGCCTGATGCAGCACACGCAATCGTTCGACGTCGTCGACGACAAGACGTTCAAGCTCACGCTGAAGAACCCCTACGGCTTCGTCATCGCCTCCCTGGCCAAGCCCGGCAGCACCGTGCCCTTCATGATGCCCAAGCGCGTCTCCGACACGCCCGGCACGCAGCAGATCAAGGATGCGACCGGCTCGGGCCCGTGGATCTTCAAGGCCGACGAATGGAAGCCCGGCGAGAAGGTCGTCTACGTCAAGAATCCCAACTACAAGCCGCGGCCCGAGCCGGCCTCGGGCCTGGCCGGCGGCAAGGTCGCCAAGTTCGACCGCATCGAATGGCTGGCGATGCCCGACATCCAGACGGCGGCCAACGCGCTGATGACCGGCGAGATCGATGCCATCGAGGCGCTGCCGCTCGACCTGGCGCCGATGGTCGAGAAGAACAAGTCGATCGCCTTCATGCGCGGCAAGTATCCCGGCCAGTACACGCTGCGCCTCAACTGGCTGCACCCGCCGCTCAACAACCCGAAGATCCGCGAGGCGATCGGCTATGCGATCGACCAGCGCCCCTATCTTGAGGCCCAGATCGGCAACGAGAAGTTCTTCCAGCTCTGCAAGGCCTACTTCATCTGCAGCACGCCGCTGGCCAGCACCACGGCGATGGACGGCCGGCTCGAAGGCAATGTCGCCAAGGCGCGCGAGCTCCTGAAGGAAGCGGGCTACGACGGCACGCCGCTGGTGGTGATGCACACGACCGACCTGCCGGCACTCGTGAACCTGGCGCCAGTGGCGAAGGCACAGCTCGAGCGCGCCGGCTTCAAGGTCGACATGCAGTCGATGGACTGGCAGACGACGGTGGCCCGCACCAACAAGCGCGACGCGCTGGACAAAGGCGGGTGGAGCGTCTTCCTGACGAGCTGGGGCGCGCTGGATTCGTCCGATCCGATCGTGTCGCAGAACCTCAACGCCTCCTGCGAGAAGGCAACGCCCGGCTGGCCGTGCGACAAGCGGATCGAGGAGCTGCGCGACCAGTTCGCCCTGGAAGGCGACGCCGCAAAGAAGAAGGCGATCGCCGACGAGATCCAGACCCGCGCCGTCACGCTCGGCACGCACTATCCGCTGGGCGAATGGTACGGTCAGTTCGCCTACCGCACGAGCACCAGGGACTGGTTGCCGCCGATGACGGCCATGCTGTTCTGGAACGCGGAGAAGACCCAGTAGCCGGGGTTCAGGGCAAGAAAGGGTCTGCCGGGATCGGCAGGCCCATGTTTTCGCGCAGGGTCGCGCCCCTGTAGTCCGGCGGACGCAGGCCGCGGCGCTTGAGCTCCGGCACGACCAGCTCGACAAAGTCGCGCAGGCTGCGCGGCTGGACGGGCATGGAGAGCATGAACCCGTCGCACGCCTTGCCGGTGTACCAATCCTCCATCATGTCGGCGACCTCGACCCGATCGCCCTTCACCATGTTGCCGCCCATCGACGGCAGGACGCGCTCGTAGGTGCCGCGTACGCTCAGGCCCTCGCGCGCCGCCATTTCCAGCACCGAGCGGCCGATCGCGGTGCCGCCGACGCTTTCGCCCGGGCTTGCCGGCATCGGCCCGTCGAGCGGCGCGTCGCTCAGGTCGAAACCCACCAGCTTCGACAGGTAGCTGACGGCCAGCGATGGGGCGATCAGGCCCTGCAGTTCTTCAAAGAGGTCGTCGGCCTCGGCGCGGGTGCGGCCGACGAACACGCTGAGCGCGGGCAGGATCTTCAGCGCGTCGGGTGGGCGGCCGTACTTGGGCATGCGGCCCTTGATGTCGGCATATTCCTTCTGGGCCTGCGCCTTGCTGCTGGCCGTGCCGAACAGGCCCTCGCCGCCATAGGCCGCCAGCTCCTTGCCGGCCTCCGACTGGCCGGCCATGAAGACCACGGGTTGGCCCTGCGGCGTGCGGGCGACATTGAGCGGTCCCTTGACCGCGAAATGCGTGCCGCGGTGATTGGTCAGGCGCACCCGCGCCGGATCGAGATACTGTCCCGTCGCCTTGTCCTGCAGGAACGCGTCGGTCGCCCAGGAATCCCAGAGCGCGCGAACGACATCGAGGCTTTCCTGCGCCCGCTCGTAGCGCTCGACGCGACCCATATGCTCGTCGCGGCCGAAATTCTTCGCATCCTCGACATACTGGGTCGTGACGAGGTTCCAGCCGGCCCGGCCGGCGCTCAGGTGATCCAGCGAGGCGAACTTGCGGGCGATGCTGAACGGCTCTTCGTAGGTGGTGGTCGCCGTGGCGACCAGGCCGAGCCTCGTCGTGTGCTGCGCCAGGGCGGCGAACAAGGTCACCGGCTCGAACACCGCCGGGCGATCGGACGGGCTATTGGCGGCGAACAGGGCCGGCTTGTCCATCTGCCGCACGCCATTGCCGTCGGCCAGGAACATCATGTCGAGCTGGCCGCGTTCGGCGATCTGCGCCATCTCGACCATGCACTGGAGTTGCATCGTGGTGGTCGGGAAGGCGTCGCGATGACGCCAGCCGCCGAGATGGCCACCCAGCGCGCCGCCGGTGAAGCCAAGAACCATCATGCGGCGCCGCGCTCCGCTTTCGCCGGCTCGCCCTGCCACTGGCTCGGCGCCTCGGGCAGGCCGAGATGGCCGCGCAGGGTGGTGGTCTCGTACTCCTTGCGGAAGATTCCGCGGCGCTGCAGCTCGGGCACGACCAGGTCGACGAAGTCGCTGAGGCCGCGCGGCTGGACCGGCGCCATGATGGTGAAGCCGTCGCCGGCCTTGCTGCGCCACCAATCCTCCATCTCGTCGGCGACCTGCGTCGGGCTGCCCTTGAACACCGGGCCGCCCAGCGCCGGCAGCGTGCGCTGGTAGGTCTCGCGGACGGTGAGGTTGTCGCGTCGCGCCATGTCGATGATGTAGCGGCGCAGGCTGCTGCCGCCCAGCGTCTCCTCTGCGAGGTCGTCGAACGGCAGCGGGCCGTCGAGCGGCAGGGTCTCGAGATCGTGCACCAGCATCTTGGAGAGATAGTGCACGCCCAGCGCCGGCGAGATCAACGACTGCAGTTCCAGGTACAGATCCTCCGCTTCAGCGGCGGTGCGGCCGGTGAAGACACTGACGCCCGGCAGGATCTTCAGCATGTCGGGCGCGCGGCCGTAACGCGCCATGCGGCCCTTGATGTCGGCATAGGCGTCGATGCAATCCTGCTTGGTGGTGCCGGCGCCGAACAGCGCGTCGGCATAGCGCGCCGCCAGTTCGACGCCGGGCGGAGACTGGCCGGCCATGAACACGATGGGCCGGCCCTGCGGCGTGCGCGAGATGTTCAACGGGCCCTTCACCGTGAAGTGCGGGCCGCTATGCTCGATGGGACGCACCCGCGTCGGGTCGAGATACTGGCCGCTCTCTTTGTCCTGCGGGAAGGCGTCGTCGGCCCAGCTGTCCCATAGGGCCGTGACCACCTCGTAGAATTCCTGGGCCCGCGCATAGCGGTCCTCGCGGCCCATATGCTCGCTGCGGCCGAAGTTCAGCGCGTCGCCGGCATTGGAGGCCGTGACCAGGTTCCAGCCGGCGCGGCCCTTGCTGATATGGTCCATCGAGGCGAAGCGGCGGGCGACCATCCACGGCTCGTCATAGGTGCTGGTCGCCGTGGCGACGACGCCGATATGTCTGGTGACCATCGACACGGCCGAGAGCAGGGTCGTCGGCTCGAAGAAGGACGGTCGCGCCGATGGATGATTGGCGGCGAACAGGGCCGGGCGGTCCATGTCGCGCACGCCATTGCCGTCGGCCAGGAACACGCAGTCGAACTTCCCGCGCTCGGCGATCTGCGACATCTCGATGAAGGCCTCGAGATTCATCACCGGCTTGTCGAAGGCGTCCCTGTGGCGCCAGCCGCCGAGATGGCCGCCAACGAGATTGGGAATGCAGGCGAGATGCATCATGGCATCGGCTCCTCGTTCGGGTATCGTCGGCCGCCGCTGGTACGGCATCACCGCTAGCCTCGCCGGACGCCGTCGCAAGAACCGGGCCTAAGAGGGCGTGCCTACGGTTTCGCTGCTACCGGCCAGTAATGGCCGTCGGGAGTCGAGCGCTTGCCGAAGATCGCCTCGCCGACGCGCACGACGTCGGCGCCCTGCACGATCGCCTCTTCGAAATCGTTCGACATGCCCATCGACAGTTCCCGGATCGCCGGATCGTGGCGAACGGCGGTGTCGCGCAGCTCGCGCAGGCGTTCGAAGCAGGGACGCACCTTGTCGAGATCGGTGCTGAACACCGCGAGCGTCATCAGCCCGCGCGGCTTCAGCCGCGGGAAGCGCCGGAGCTCGTCGAGATACGGGATCAGCTCGCCGGGCTGCAGGCCGTATTTGCTCTCCTCCGCCGACGTGTTCACCTGGACGTAGACGTCGAGGGAGCGATCCTCCCTGTCGAGGCGGGTATTGAGCGCCTCGGCGAGGCGCACGCTGTCGAGCGCGTGGAATTCGCGCGCGAAGCGGGTCAGGAACTTGACCTTGTTGGTCTGCAGGTGGCCCACGATACACCAGTCGATGGCGAGGTCCGAAAGCTCGGCGCGCTTGGCCACGGCTTCCTGGATCTTGTTCTCGCCGAAGTCGCGAATGCCAGCCGCATAGGCGAAACGCAGGACATGTGCCGGCACCGTCTTGGTGATCGGCAGCAGGCGCACCGACTCGCGCGGCCGTCCGGCACGCACGCAGGCCTGCACGATCCGCTCCTCCACCGAGGCAAGGTTGCGGCTGAACATGGCGAAGGGATCGGGTCCGAAGCGCTTGATGTCTTCGGGTGTCAGGCTTGCGGGTTCGGAAGAGGCGTTCATGGGTATCCAACCGGAGTGTCCGGCAGAGATACCCTAGTCGAGTTTGCGCGTCGCTATGAACACGCCGATGCCGACGGCGATCGACACGGTCGACACCACGATGACGACCGGCCACAACAGGCCACCCAGGATTTCCAACATGGGTGCCGAACGCACGTCGCGCCGCCGCGTTCCGGAGGTATTGCCGGTATTAGGGGTGGGTCATTCGCAAATGGCTTGGAAAGGCGGATCGGTTGGCGTTTCCAGGAAGGCGAAAGGTCCCTCACTGCGTTCGGGATGACAAATTTGTTGGGATTTGCGCCGTGCGCCTGTCAAACAGACGTGTCATCCCGAACGCAGTGAGGGACCTTTGCTTCATCTGCGATAGGCTTGGGGAATAGGGGCGGTGTTCGACGCCGACCGGCAGCATTGCTTCACTAAGACTGTCGAATGCTCCAGCGACAGCACCAGCCCCAGCCTGTATCTGCTGCTCATGACTTCCTCCCCGAAACGCAGGGGCGTGCCGTTCAGCATCAGCCTCGTGACGCTGATGCTCGTCGTGGTCGGCCTGTTGTCGGCCGCCCTTCTGCTTCTCGGGTGGCAGACGACCAGTACGCTTGAGGAAGCCAACATCGATCTCCGGATGGCGGCGCTCGACGAATCGGTGACCGGCTGGCTCAGCAGCAACATCCGCTCGACGGTCGATGTCCAGCAAGCGCTGGCCGTGACGCCGGCTTTCTCGCGGCGGGCGGGACCTGTGGAGAACGGCGCGAACGGGGTGGAGTCACGCCGGCAGCTCGCCATCCTGCTCGACCATCATCCCATCATGGCCGCGGCTTACGCGGGCTATGCGGATGGCAGTTTCGACTATGTCGGCCGGATCGCCGAGCTGCCCGAAGCGCTGCAGCGGGAACTGAACGTGCCGCGCACAGCGGTGCTGTTCGCGCGCTCGCTGCCGGGCGGCGAGGGCGCGCGTCCCGAGCGCTGGTTCTTCCTGGCGGCCGATGGCGCCGCGCTCTCGGAAGCCAGCCGCTCCCTCGATTTCGATCCCCGCAATCGCCCCTGGTACAAGGAGGCGAACGCAACGACCCGCTCGATCATCACCGAGCCCTACGCCTTCGCCGTCTCGGGCACCCAGGGCGTTTCGGTCGCGACGCAGATCGGCCGGCACGAGGGGGCGATTGCCTTCGACTTCACGCTGGACGCGCTGTCGCAGGTCACGGCCGGGCACAAACCGGCGCGTGGTGCCATCGTCATGGTGGCCACGGACGCCGGCAACATCCTGGCCGATTCGTCGAACTGTGCGGTGCGCGATCCCGCCTGCGTGCCGGCCGATCCGGCCATGCGCGAGCTGTTGCGTCGAGAGCTTGCCGACGTCTCGCACCACAGCGATCGCCGCCTCGACATACGGCTTCGGGTCGGCGGCATGGACTGGGAGATGCTCGTCGATCCGATGCCGGCGGTGTTCAACGAGCGCTTCTACGTCGGCGCCGCTGTGCCGATCGCCGAGATCACCGCCGAATCCCGCCGGCTGCTCCTCGTCTCGGGCGCGACGGCCGCCGTCTGCATCCTGCTCGCCGTGCTGGCGGTCCTTGCCGGCGCCGTGTTCATGTCCCGCGCGATCGGCCGCATCGCCCACAAGACCGACAGCATCCGCGACCTCGATTTCACCGATCGCACACCCATCGTCAGCCGGATCCGCGAGGTCCAGCAGCTCTCCGACGCCGTCGAGCGCATGCGCGACGGGCTGGAGATCTTCGGCCGCTATGTCGCAAAGAACCTCGTGCGCCAGATCATGCGCTCGCCGGAGACGGCGGGCGTCGGCGGCGCGCAGCGCCAGGTGACGGTGATGTTCTCCGACATCGAGAGCTTCTCGCGCATCAGCGAGGGCCTGTCGCCCCAGGTCCTGACCGGCCGCCTGTCGCGCTACTTCGATGCGCTGACGGCGCCGATCTCCGCGAGCCACGGCACGATCGACAAGTTCATCGGCGACAGCATCATGGCCTTCTGGAACGCGCCCGAGCCCGACGAGCGGCATGTCGAGAACGCCTGTCGCGCGGCGTTGCGGGCCGCGGCGGCGAGCCAGGACCTGGTCGAGAAATGGCAGCGGCGGGACCGGCCGGTCTTCCGCACCCGCTTCGGGCTGCACACCGGCCTCGCGGTCATCGGCAATGTCGGTGCCCGCGACCGCATCAACTACACGTTGGTCGGCACGATCGTGAACCAGGCCTCGCGGATCGAGGGGCTGAACAAGGTCTACGGAACCCATGTCCTGGCCAGCGGCGAGGTCGTGGCACTGACGCGCGAACTCTTCACCTGGCGCTTCATCGAACGGGTGATCCCGGCGGGCACCGACGATCCGATCGACCTCTTCGAGCTGGTGGCCGAGGGGCACGAGGGCGAAGGCGATCCGTTCACCGCCCTGTGGGATCGCGCCCAGGCGGCCTATTCCAAGGGCGCCTTCGCCGAGGCCTCGGCGCTGTTTCAGGAAGCCACGCAGCTGCGGCCCGGCGACGGACCGGCCCGGGTCCTGCTCGGACGCTGCAGACAATGGGTAGACGCGCCACCGCGCTCGCCGTGGAAGGCTACCTGGCGCTTCGAGACGAAATAGGAAGACGGCGATTCGTCGCCGGATCATTGGCGGCCGGCCGGCGTTATAGGCGCCATGTCGCCCCTTTTTCAGCCCGGACGCACCGTGTGGAAGGTCGAGCACGCCCCCAGGGCGGCCGTCCTGGTCGATGGCGCGGCGTTCTTCGCGGCTGTTCGCCAGGCCTTCCTGCAGGCCCGGCGCACGATCTTCATCGTCGGCTGGGACATCGACAGCCGGACCGAGCTGGTGGGGGAGCAGCCGCCCGAGGACGGGCTGCCGACCGACTTCGCGGGCTTTCTCACCGAGTTGCTGAAGCGCCGGCCGGAGTTGCGGATCCATCTCCTGCTCTGGGACTACTCCCTGGTCTACGCGCATGAGCGCGAGCCCCTGCCGCAACTCTTCCTCAACTGGCAGATGCCGCCGCAGGTCACCTTCTGCCTCGATTCGACGGTGCCCTTCGGATCCTCGCAGCACCAGAAGCTGGTGGTGGTGGACGATGCGCTGGCCTTCTCGGGTGGCCTCGATCTCACCATCCGGCGCTGGGACACCAGCGGTCACGATCCCGACAACGCCCGCCGCGTCGATCCCGGCGGCGAGCCTTACCGGCCGTTCCATGACGTCCAGATGATGGTCGATGGCCCGGCGGCGCGGGCGCTGGCGCTGCTGGCGCGGGCGCGCTGGTGCCACGCCAACGGCGGGGAGCCTGAGGTCCACCCGGAAGGCGATCCCTGGCCGAGCACCTGCGAGCCGCACTTCACCGACGTCGAGGTCGCGATCGCGCGTACCCAGCCGCGCTATCATCTCGAACAGGAAGTGCGCGAGGTCGAGGCGCTGTTCGTCGAAAGCATCGCCCGCGCCGAGCGCACGATCTACATCGAGAACCAGTTCATGACCTCGGGCGTGGTAGCGTCGGCGCTGGCCCGCCGGCTGCGCGAGCGGCCGGAGCTCGAGGTGCTGATGGTGGCGCCGCGCAGCCATGATTCGTTCATCGAACGGCGCACCATGCGCAATGGCCGCATCCGCTTCTGGCGCACCGTGAAGGCGGCCGGCGGCGACCGGGTGCGGCTGCTCTATCCTTCGATCGAGACGCCGGATGGCAAGGACGGCTCCTCCACCTACACGATGATCCATTCCAAGATCATGGTGATCGACGATTGGTTTCTGAGGGTCGGCTCGGCCAATCTCAACAACCGCTCGATGGGCGCCGATACCGAGTGCGATCTGGCGATCGAGGCGGCGTCGGACCGAGAGCGCGCCGCCATCGTGCGCCTGCGCGACCGCCTTCTCGGCGAGCATTGCGGCGTGTCGGCGGAAGAAGTCGCGGGCGCCCTCGCGCAGCGGGGATCGCTCGTGCGCGTGGCCGATTCGCTCTGCGGCAACGGTCACTGTCTCAGTCCGATCGACGATGGTCAGCCCGACCGCGCGCTGTTCGCGCGGCTGGCCGAGCGGGTTGCCGATCCGGCGCGGCCGCTGCGCCTCGGGCGTCTGGCCGGCCGCCTGCTGCCGCGCCTGCTGTTCCATGGCAGCCGGACCATCGGCCGCCGGCTCGCCAGGCGCGAGGACCGTCGCGCTGCCCGCGAGAACAAAGAGGTCGAGGCGCCGCGACCGCCAGCAAGCGGCGGCGAGAGCGAGGAGGGACTGCTGGGCCGCGCGGGCCTCGTCGTAGCCTGTGCCTTGGCGTCGATCGTCCTGCTGACGCTCGCCTGGCAGTTCACCGGGCTGAAGGACTTCGCCCATCCCGACCATATCCGCGAGCTCATGGAAGGAGCGCAGGGCGAGCCGTGGGCGCTGGGCGTCGTGGTGGCGCTGTTCCTACTGGGCGGTGCGGTGGCGTTTCCCGTCACCATCCTGATCCTGGCAACGGCGGCGGTGTTCGGCCCCTGGTGGGGCATGCTCTATGCCACCGCCGGCGTGGCGGCCAGTGCGGGGCTCATGTTCGCCATCGGCGCCCGCTTCGGGCAGGAGGTGCCCAGACGCCTGCTCGGCAAGCGCTGGGACAGGCTGCGCGACCGCCTCCAGCGGCGTGGTCTTGTCGCCGTGGTAGCACTGCGCGTGGTGCCGGTGGCGCCGTTCTCTCTGATCAATCTCGCCGCCGGCGCCGGCTCGATCCGCCTCGTCGATTTCGCGCTCGGCACGCTGATCGGCATGGGCCCGGGCCTGGTCGCGATCGCGCTGATGGGCGACCGCATCGCCAAAGTGCTCGCCAACCCCACTGCCGGTCAGATCGGCGTGCTGGCGCTTTGCGTCGTCGGCTGGATCGGCCTGTCCTTCGGGGCGCAGGCGATCGTGTCACGGCTGGGGGAAAGGACGTCTTGAACTCCGTCCGGTTGATGACATGGAACATCCACGGCGCGCTCGGGTGCAACCCGCGCTTCGACCTCGATCGCGTGATCGAGCTGGTGAAGAGCCATGCGCCCGACATCGTCGCGCTGCAGGAGATCGATTCGCGGCGCGTCCGTCAGGCCCAGGCCGGCAATCCCTTCGACGTGCTGCAGGAGGCCCTGGGCACTCACGGGATCGGCGCCAAGACCGTGGTGACCGCCGACGGCGAATACGGCCAGGCGCTGATCAGCCGCTGGCCGCTGGAGAACATCCAGATCCACGATCTCTCCTACCCCGAACGGGAGCCGCGGCGCGCCATCTGCACCGACGTTGTGACGCCGTACGGGTCGCTGCGCGTGATTGCCACGCATCTCGGCCTCGCGTTGCGCGAGCGGCGCAGCCAGACGATCGCGTTGCTCAAAATGCTCGGCCGGCTCGACCGGCCGACCGTCGCGCTGGGCGACTTCAACGACTGGCTCTGGGCGGGCTCGGTGCGCCGCGGCCTGGCGCGTGCGCTGCCGGCCTTCAGCCGCCATCGCACCTTTCCCGCAAAACTGCCGCTCTTCCAGCTCGACCGCATCTATCTGTCGCCCGCGTCGGCCCTGATCGGCAGCGCCACCGACCACCGTGCCCGCGAACTTTCGGATCACCTACCGGTGATCGCCGACATCGAGGTGTAGCGTGGCGCGCACGGGCACCGTGGCGATGGAGGCCCGGCAGGTCGACGGCCTGCCCGACGGCAAGGGTTGGCAGTACGAACCGAAATGGGACGGGTTCCGCTGCCTGGCGCTGAGGCACGGGGACAAGGTCGAGCTGCTCGGCCGCTCGGGCAAGAGCCTGTCCCGCTACTTTCCCGAGATGGTCGCGGCGCTGAGGCGCCTGAAGCACAAGCGCTTCGTGCTCGACGGCGAGCTGGTCATTGTCGTGGGCAAGGGCCTGTCCTTCGAGGCGCTGCAGATGCGGCTGCATCCGGCGGCCAGTCGCATCAAGCGCCTCGCCGAGGAGACTCCTTCGCTCCTCATCGCCTTCGATCTTCTGGAGGACGAGGCGGGACGCGACCTTCACGCCGAACCGCTGACCGGGCGGCGCGCGGCTCTGGAGCGTTTCTTCGCGGCGCTCGGCGAAGTCGAGGACCTGCGGCTGTCGCCCAGGACGACACGCCTTGCCGATGCCCGCAAATGGCTGAGCCGGGCCGGCAGCGGGACGCTGGACGGCGTCGTCGCCAAGCGTCTCGACGAGCCCTACAAGGCGGGCGAGCGCGCCATGCTCAAGATCAAGAACCTGCGCAGTGCCGACTGCGTCGTCGGCGGCTTCCGCTACGCCACGGCGACCAAGGGCGGCAAAAAAGAAGTCGGCTCGCTGCTGCTCGGCCTCTACGACGAGGCGGGCCGGCTCGACCATGTCGGCTTCACCTCCGCATTGGGCGGCCTCGACCGCAAGGCACTGACGGCGAAACTCGAGAAGTCGAAGGGCGGCGGTTTCACCGGCGATGCGCCGGGCGGTCCCAGCCGCTGGTCGACGGAACGCACCGCTCAGTGGGTGCCCTTGAAGCCCAAGCTGGTCGTCGAGGTGCAGTACGATCACGTGACCGGGCACCGCTTCCGCCACGGCACCGGCTTCCTGCGCTGGCGCCCCGATAAGGCGCCGCGTGACTGTTCGTTCGATCAACTCGTGCAGGAAGCGCGGCCGTCGCGGGTGATGCGTCTTCTCAAGTCGAAGTAGGAACGCGCCGACGCGGGCGCGCGCCGATCAGACCTTCTTCTTGCGATTTGCTGCCGTCTTGCGCTTCGGGCCGGTCTTCCTCTTGGCGGTGGTCTTCTTCCTGGCAGCCGTCTTCTTCTTCGCCGGCACCTTCTTGCCCTTGGTGCGTGCTTCCGAGAGACCGATGGCGATGGCCTGCTCGCGGCTCTTCACCGTGCCGCCCTTGCCGCCGGGTCCGCTCTTGAGCGTCCCCTTCTTGCGGCGCTCCATCGCGGCCTCGACTTCTTTGCTGGCGCTGCGGGAGTATCTTGCCATGGTTCCTCCATCTCGATGGGTTCAGTCGCAAACGGTGTGATCGCGTTTTGGCTGCATGCTCGCGCCGGCGAGAAGGCAAAGGAAAGCCCGCGACCCCCTTTGCACATTTTGCGATGGACGAAGGGTGCGGGCTTTCCGCAGGGGACGCCAGGAACGAAGCGTTCGACCGTCGCCAACGAAACGTGTGGCTCTCCTGCCCTTTATCAATGCGCGCCGGGACCGATCGGTTGCCGCCGACGGCAACGGAAGGCACGCGGGTGCATTCCTCCGGTGCCGGCGATCATGAGAGCGGCCGGTCCTACCCACGGAGGAGCGAATGACACGGCACGACGACGACCATCGTTTTCGCAACGACCCGCGCAATGATCGCGCGGACTCCCGCCCGCCTCAGTCCGGCAGTCGCCTTCATGGTCCGGGGGACGGCCCTTCCTATGGCCGCGGCGAATACGAACATGACGACATGTCCTCGGGCGGCGTGGCAGGCGGCGCGCGCGGCTACGGCTATGGTGACGGCTACGGTCCGGGCCATGGCGGCAACGGCCAACCCGGGCGTGGCAGCGCGGGGCGATACGGCAGCGAACATGCCGGCATGGGCGGAGGCTACGGTATTGGCGCCTCCGGCCAGGAAGATCACCGCGGCAAGGGGCCGAAGGGCTACAGGCGCTCCGACGACCGAATCCGCGAAGATGTCTGCGACTCCCTCACCGACGATCCGATGCTTGATGCCGGCGAGATCGACGTGCAGGTCAGGGACGGCGAGGTCACTTTGTCCGGCACCGTGTCCGATCGCCTGGCCAAGCGGCACGCCGAGGACATGATCGAGCGGGTGACCGGCGTGCGGGACGTCCAGAACAACATCAGGGTGAAGGAACGCGACGCGGCCGGGCGCTGAACGGGCAGGGCGCGCTGCGGCAGGGTGCGTGCCGCTCTCGCTTGCGCCTGCGAGCACCCCGCGTCAGGGGCGGGCGATCTCCGACATCGCGCGCTGCAGCGGTTCGCCGGAGATCCGCAACCAGCTGTGATGCATCGGATCGCCGAGCTGCAGGATCAGGAAGATCGCGCCCGTCACCGCGAGCGAGGAGAGAAAGAGACTCGCGACCACCGTCAGGTTGGGCGGGGCGAACACGCCGAAGCTCAGGTACACCAGGAACAGCCAGAAGATCAGCACGAAGAGGAACGGGGTGGGCACCGTCGTGCCGGGATTCTCCCACAACAGCCAGCGCTCGGCATAGATCTGGTTGGTGAGGCTGAGCGCCTGATTGGCCAGCGCCGTGTGCCGCCGGTCGGCAAGCTCGAGCGACATGATGGAGTCGGCAAGCCTGTCCAGAAGGTCGGCGCTGCGCCGCGCATCGACATGCGGCGGCGGGCTGGCGGGAAACAATTCCTCGCTCTTGTGCCCGGCATAGGCGCGCAGGCTGGCGCGCGCCTCGCTCGCCTCCGGCCCGTAGGCGCGCAGCAGATGGTCGAGCTGGACGATGTCGGCGCCGAGCTTGGTGACGATGCCGGCGTTGACCGAATAGGCCCCGTTGGCGGCCGACAGCATGAGCGCCAGGACGAGCGAGGTCAGCGACGCCACGATCGCCGCCGCCAGTTTGACCACGGCGCCCGACTCCTTGGTCAGGTGGTGCTCGGGCAGGGCACGCGCGACATAGAGCCCGATCAGTCCGCCACCGAACATGGCAACCAGCGCGAACAAGCAGATGATCAGGTACGAGCGATCCAGCATCCCACCTGATAGCAGGTCCGCACGCCCGGCGCCCGTTCCGCGTCGTGTTCCGCGGTCTCGCGTGGCGGGCTCGGTTTATTGCCTCGTCGAAGGCACCGGCCATAGTATCGCCCGCCCGCTTGCAGGAGGACGAAGAATGGCCGCGCTGCTGAACGAAACCGACCTGATCGATCGCATCCTGGCGCACATCGACGGCAAGACGACGGACAAGGGCAGTGTGGTCTGGCGCGAGCCGGTCGAGAACTATCATTCGCCCGAGCGCTTTGCGGCCGAAATCGAGGTGCTGCGACGTGTGCCGATGGCCTTCTGTCCTTCGGCGGCCTTGCCTGAACCGGGCTCCTACATCGCGCGCACGACGGTCGGCACGCCGTTGCTCGTCGTGCGCGGCACCGACGGCGTCGTGCGCGGCTTTCGCAACGCCTGCCGCCACCGCGGCATGAAGCTGGAAGAGGGCGAGGGCTGCAAGCGCGCCTTCGCCTGCCCCTATCACGCCTGGACCTACGGGCTCGACGGCTCACTGCGGCACATTCCGGGCGAGGACGGTTTTCCCGGCCTCGACAAGCAAGCGCATGGGTTGGTGCCGGTGGCTTCGGTTCAGGAGAGGAACGGCATCGTCTTCGTGACGCAGGACGAACCGCTGTCGGACGGACCGCTGGGCGACCTGCCGGAGGTGCTGACCGACGACTACGTGCTGTTCAACAAGATCGAGTTCGACGACAAGGCGAACTGGAAGGTGCTGGGCGAGACCTCGATGGAGGGCTACCACATCAAGGCGCTGCACAATCAGTCGTTCTTCCCCTACGGCTACGACAACCTCAACGTCGTCGAGCTGCACGGCCGCAATTCGCGCATCGTCTTCCCGTTCCGCCGCATCGAGAAGCTGCGCAGCATCCCGCGCGAGGAGTGGAGCACGCAGGGCCGCATCACCGATGTCCACCAGCTCTTCCCCAACACCCATGTCAGCGTGCTGTCGAGCCACGCCATCCTGATCATCCTCGAGCCGGTGTCGCCGTCGGAGACGCATTGGGTCGTCTACCAGCTCGCGCCGCGCATCAAGAACGGCAAGCCGCTCGACATCGAGCAGGCGCGCAAGGATGCCAACTTCGTGCAGGAGAGTGGCATCCTCGAAGACCGCCACGCCGCCCGCGAAATCCAGGCCGGCCTCGCGTCGGGCGCCAACACGCATTTCACCTTCGGTCACTACGAGCAGGCGATCGGCCACTTCCACCGGCACCTCGCGGAACATGTCGAGATGCTGAAGGCGGCACGAAGCTAACGAGCCAGCGCGCTGGCGGCCGTCGATGGAATCGCGTAGGGCCTGCGCACCCATCCACCCGTTCGCTCCGAGGTTCGCATGATCCACACGCTCGTCGTCTCCCAGTTCAGCAAGATGCTGGGCAATCTGCTGGTCATCCTGAACGAGGCCGAGAAGTATGCCGGCGAAAAGAAGTTCGATGTCGCCGTCCTGCTGCAGGCGCGCCTGGCGCCCGATCAGTTCAACCTGATCAAGCAGATCCAGACGGCCTGCGACACCGCCAAGCTCGGCGCCGCGCGTCTGGCGGGCACCGAGAAGGATGCCCCCGTCAACGCCGATACCGAAGCGACGCTGGGCGAGATCAAGGCGCGCATCGAAGGCACCGTCGCCTATCTGAAGGGCTTCACGGCGCAATCGTTCGCCGGGGCGGCCGAGCGCCGCATCACCCAGCCGCGCTGGAACGGCAAGTCGCTCTCGGGCGAGGAATTCCTCGTCCAGCACGTGATTCCGAATTTCTACTTCCACGTCACCACGACCTACGCGATCCTCCGCCACAACGGCGTTCCGGTCGGCAAGCGAAACTACCTGGGCGACATGCCCTATCGTGAACCGGCATAACGCACCGGGGACAATGAACGGAGCAACCGTTCCGAACGCGATGACGTAGGCGGCGAGGGCGGCACCGGTTTTTCAAGGGAAGAGACATGACTAAGCGGGTTGAAGGAAAAATCGCCGTCGTCGTCGGCGCGGGACAGACTCCGGGCGAAACGATCGGCAACGGCACCGCCATTGCCGGCCTGCTGGCACGCGAGGGCGCGTCGGTCCTCTGCGTCGACCGGAGCGGCGAGCGGGCAGAGAAGACGGCCAAGGACATCTCGTCCACCGGGGCCGTCGTCTCGTCGATGGAGGCGGACATCACGGTGGCCGACGATTGCGCCCGCATCGTCAAGCTCGCCATGTCGCGCTACGGCCGCATCGACATCCTGATCAACAATGTCGGCATCGGTGGCGGCGGCGATGGGCCCGCCCACCGCATCGAGGAACGCGTGTTCGACCGCATCCTCGACGTCAATCTCAAGGGCATGTGGCACACGATCAAGGCGGCGATCCCGGTGATGCGGGCGCAGAAGTCCGGTTCGATCGTCAACATCTCGTCGTTGGCCGCCACCAGCGGCGCGACGCAGATGGCCTACGAGATTTCGAAGGCGGCGGTGAACCGGCTCACGACGCATGTGGCCCAGTCCAATGCGCGCCACGGCATCCGCGCCAACGCCATCATGATGGGCTTCATGGACACGCCGATGGCGATCACCGGCATCGCCCAGGCGACCGGCCGCCCGACGGAGGAAGTCCGCGCCGAGCGCAACGCCATGGTGCCGCTGCGCGGCAAGATGGGCACCGGCCACGACACCGCCTACGCCGCGCTGTTCCTCGCCTCCGACGAGGCGCAGTTCATCACCGGCGAGATCCTGCGCGTCGATGGCGGCATGGGCCTGGGGCTCGCCTAGGCTTTCAGCGCAGCCTGCCGCGCCCGCAGTTCGTCGCTGGGGCGGATGTCGCGCGAGCGGCTGTAGACCGTCACGGCGAGCAGCAGCACCACGACCATGAAGCCGAACAGGGTGCGGTAGGCCTCCTCGGAGCGGGCGCCGTCGGGCAGGGGCGCGAAGGCGCCGACGATGACGCCCGACAGGGTCTGCATGCAGGCCACGCCCAGCATCACGCTGGTGTTCATGGTGGCGATGCCGCGGCCGATCAGCCGGTCGGGAAAGATGCCGCGGCCATGGGTCATCACCATGGTGCTGGAGGCGCTCAGGAAGCCGATGCCGGCGATCGCGCCCACCGCGACCCAGAGCGGCGCCTTCGCCCAGAGAGCGAGCGTCGCCAGGATCGCGGCGATCAGCAAGGTCCCGGTGATGGCGATGCGCTTGCGCGTGTCGAACACGCGGTCGAGCGGGCTGATGGTCAGCATGCCGATCTGGTAGGCGATCACCGCGACCAGCAGCACGTTGCCGGATTCCACGCGCGTCAGTCCGTGGACTTCGCGCAGGAACGGGCCGCCCCACAGGCCCTGCACGGTAAAGGTGCAGGCGTAGTTGCAGAAATTGAGCGCGATGATGAACTTGAGCTGCGGGTTCTTCAGCACCTCGCCCAGCCCCTGGATCATCTCGGCCGCGGTCTCGGGCGTGCGCGCGAGGAAGGGATGGCCGGGCGGCGCATCGCGCACGATCACCCAGACGCCGAGCGCCGCCAGCGCGGTGAAAGCCACCATGATCGCGAATACGCCGCGCCAGCCGATCATCTCGGTGCCCCAGGCGAGCGGCGTGGTGGCGAGCAGGTTGCCCAGCAGGCCGACCGAGAGCACGACACCCGCCAGGGTCGCGAACCGGTCGGGCGGGAACCAGCGCGAGATCACCACCATGCTGCCGATCAGCATGACGCCGAAGCCCGCGCCCATCAGCGCCCGGCCTGCCAGCAGCTGCGGCCAGGCCGGCGCCAGGGTGAACAGCGCCGCACCGATCACCGCGACCGCCAGCATCCCCGTCACCGTGCGGCGCGGCCCGTAGCGGTCGAACAGGAAGCCACAGGGGATCTGCATGGCCGAGAAGCCGAAGAAGAACGCGCCCGTCAGCGCGCCCAGCGCCTCCGGCCCAATGCCGAGGTCGCGCATCAGGTCGAGCCCGATCGTGACGTTGGCCGCGCGGAAGAAATGGCTGGCGACATAGGCGGTCGCCAGGGTCGCCACGATAATGACGGCCTGCCGCCGGATGGCCCTGCTCATGCCGGGCGACGTCACGAAGCGTTTCCTCTTTCCATTCCCGCTTTCTCATCCGGCCCAGCCGGTGGCGCGTTGGTTCGTTGACCTCAGTGCTATCGACAGAGGAGGGGCCCCGCAATCGCGGCGCGCCTCATCATTCCGCCCGCCGGATGCGGTTGCGGCCATGCGACTGCTTCCGTCGGATCATGCGGGGCGGCTACACACGCAGCGACCATGGCCTCCCTCGAACCGCCGCCGCTGCGCTTCCTCGAACGACTGGCGATCCATCCGTGGCTGATCGTCGGCGTCACCTGTGCCGGCGCATTCATCGGGCAGCTCGATGCCAGCATCGTGCAGCTTGCGTTACCGCGGCTGGCGGACGGGTTCGACGTGCCGGTGGACGCGGTGCGCTGGGTGGCCATCGCCTATCTGCTGGCCTTTGCCGCAAGCCTCGCTGTGTCGGGCCGGGTCTCGGAAATGATGGGGCGCAAGCTGCCCTATCTCCTGGGGTTCGCGCTGTTCACCGTGGCGTCGCTGCTCTGTGGCTGGGCCGAGACGCTGGATCAGCTCGTGGCGCTGCGGGCGCTGCAGGGCGTGGGCGGCGGGCTGCTGGGCGCCAACAGCATGACGATCCTGGTGACGGCGGTGCCCCCGGAGAAGCGCCCCCACGCGATCGGCTGGTTCACCACGGCGCAGGCGGTCGGCGTCAGCACCGGGCCGATCGTGGGCGGCTTCCTGCTCGAACTGCTGGGCTGGCGCTGGATTTTCTGGGCGGCGGTGCCGTTCGGCCTGCTGGCCTTCGTGCTGGGCTGGCTGGTCCTGCCGCGCTCGCGGGACGTGGACGTGAAGCGCGACGAGACCTTCGACCTCGCGGGTGCGGTCCTGCTGGTGCCGGCGATCGGGCTGGGCGTGCTCGCGCTGACGCAGGTGTCCGTCTGGCCGCTGGCCTCGCCGTCGATGCTGGCCTGCGCGGCTGCATCGGTCCTGTTCCTCGTGCTGTTCCTGAGGCGCGAGTGGAAGACGCGCTGGCCGGTGGTCGATATCGAGCTGTTCCGCGCGCGCGACTTCTCGGCGGGTTTCATCGGCGTGGTGATGGGCTACGCGCTGCTCTACGGCATGCTGTTCCTGATGTCCTTCGCCTTCGTGAAGGGGCTCGACAACAGGGCGCACGTGGCGGGGCTGAAGCTCGCCACCATCCCCATCCTGCTGGGGCTGGTGGCACCGCTCGGCGCGCGCCTCGGCCAGCGCTTCACGGCCCGCTGGGTCGGCGCCGCCGGCATGACGCTGTGCCTGGCGGCGATCCTGGCGCTCGTCGCGATTGCCTTCGGGCCCGACCGGCTGGTGGTGCGCCTGGTCGCGCTCGCTCTGTTCGGGGCAGGGCTCGGCCTGTTCCTGGCGCCCAACAGCCACGCCACCATCGATGCCGCGCCCAAGGGCCATGCCTCGTCCGCCGGCGGGCTGGTCAATCTCGGACGGGTGCTGGGAAGCTGCATCGGCGTCTCGGCCGCTTCCTCGATGCTGTCGTGGCGCCTCGGCCTCTCTGGCCATGACGACCGGATGGGGCCGGCCTTCGTCGAGGCGGTGGCCGGCAG
This sequence comes from Reyranella sp., assembly GCF_965249915.1. GTDB lineage: Bacteria > Pseudomonadota > Alphaproteobacteria > Reyranellales > Reyranellaceae > Reyranella. Next base: position 3,211,871 of record NZ_OZ252257.1, on the reverse strand, counting down.
CCTGCTGGTGCTGGCGGCCTTCGCCATCGTGGCGATCGTGGCGTCGCTGGTGTCGCGGCAGGCTGGCTCTACCGAGCGCTAACGTCCATTTCGCCAGCCAGGATCCACTCGCCGCCTGTCTTCCACATACTGCTGCCTCGACACATGGGCGAAGAAGCTCTTCGGAAGGCCAGCATACTCCAGCGCTCTCCACTCCAGCCAGTCCACGACATCCCGGGTCGGCTGCGACGGTTCGCTGTCGACCGTGAGACCGTCGTTCCAGAATACAGAGAGAGGGTTTGCCAATGCGCCATGCATGATCGGGATGCTTTCAGGTAATTGCGGCGACCGTGACCCCGAATGCCGACCATGGGCTCCGCTCGTCGCGGGATGTCGCCCATGAGCATGAGGCTGGAGCTTCATAGCCGTCCCTGTTTCTGTTGAGTGATGAGAAAGCACGGATTTGGCGATAACGGTTCAACGCCATTCAGGTTTGGCGTGAACCTCGATGACCAAAAACGGCTCTCGACGCTTGAGCGCGCGGCGCTCTCCACGCTCTTCCCGGAGACCGGCGATGCCGGAAGCAACCGGAATGGTTGCGATTCATGTCGAGTTTCGAGGGGCCGGCCTCTACAGCAGGACCGTCAGCGGCATGCTTCCCACCAGCCCTGACACCACCAGAGCCTCCGTGGCCCACACCACTTGAGGCTCATCGAGTTGCGATGGCCGGCTCCCCAAACATCCGGCCATCGCATTTCCCTTGATCGAAACCGGGGCTGGATCGGGGGCGACCAGGCAAGCACCTGGGACGCGGCGCCTATCGTCGGGGCGAGAACAGCCACCCGAGAGGGGCGCCGAGTTCTTTCCGTGTAAGGCTTGGGTTCTTGACCAGTCTGGAGACGAGCCGGCGCAGCTGCCCCAGGTTGATGGGCTTCCTCAGGAAGGCCACCACACCGGAGCGGTCGAGAGCCTCGCAAGGCACGAAATCGATCCGGCCCGACATCAGTATGACGGCAGCCTGCGGGGCGAGACGATGAACCCGGCCGGCAACGGTCATCCCGTCGATGTCCCGCAGGTGATAGTCGACGATGACGACCCTGGGGTCGATGTTCGCGACCCTGTGCAGGGCGTCCGAACCGCCCACCAGCTTCCTCACGGTAAAGCGTTGACGCGCCAGATGTGCTTCGATCTCATGGGCCTGAAGCACGTCGTCTTCGATCAAGAGAACGTCGCTGCGCTTTGGATGTCCGGGAGCGCCGTTGCTCGTCATGGAGCGCATGCCGGGGGCCCGCTCACTCGTCGGCACGCTGAGGGTCAGCTCCGCTGTAGAAGGTTACATAAGAGCGTATGAACGACTGGACCGTCTCGCGGCCCTTCTTCGTGAGATGCGCGGCAGCCCGGCGCCGGTCCTTCTCGTCCGGGGTCCGCAGGATCATGCCCTTGCTTTCCAGTTCATGGATACGCCGCAAGCCCGACGTCAGAGGCACGCCCGCCGAGCCCCCCAGCGAGGTCAGCGAAGTGAACTCGCTGCGCAGTTCGCTGACGTAAAGGTCCAGGAGAATCTCCCAGCTTGCCTCGACGGCCAGCCCAGGCGGCAGATGCTCGCTGCGAACGCGCCGAAGCTTCCTGAGATTGTTCAATACGACGATCGACATGGCATCGACATCGACGGATTTCGGTTGCGTGCGGGTATCGGGTTTTCCGGAGGCCGCCATATCGTGCCGATAGGGCGCGGCTTTCGACGGGGCCTGCACCTGTCGCTCCACCTGCACGTCCCTGATGGTCTGAATCAATCGTCGAAGGTCGATGGGCTTCGTCAGCAGATCGCGGGCGCGCAGCCGGATCGCATCGATCGCGTGACCGAGTTCGGCACTTCCGCTGATGAAGACGAGTTCGGGGATCTTCGACAGGCCCATCCGTCCGAGCCGCTCTGCAAGTTCCAGCCCATCCAGTTCGGGCATTCTGATGTCGGTGACCATGACGGAGGGGGGCGGGCCCTTCAGCAGGACTTCGAGAGCCTCCCAGCCGGTACTGGCGCCGACACACATCAGACCAGCCCTCTTCAAGCTTGCGACCAGGTCGCAGAGGCCCGCCTCGTCGTCATCGACGACGAGGACATCGAGTTTCTCGATGGGTGCGGCGGCCGGGATCGTCATTCGTTCGCCGGCTCAAACCGCGCAGGCCTGGGCCGAGGCGTGGGTGCCCGCCGCGTTGCGGCACGCTTCGATCGCTTGTCGCAGCTGTATCAGATCGATGGGTTTGCGCTGAAAGTGCGCCACGCCGAAAGACCTGGCCTGCTGCTCGTCTTCCGGCGTGCCGTGGCCCGTGAGAACGACTGCGGGAATGGTTCTGCCCGTGCGCCGCGAATGCTCGGCCGCACAGCGAAGAATATCGTAACCATTCACGCCGGGCATACGCAGGTCCGTCACGATCACGGTGATATCGTCGTCCGTGCACAAGGCGTGAATCGCCCTTTCACCGCTCGAGCAAGCCGTGAGGGAATAAAGCCGCCCCAAGAATAAGGAAAGCAGTTCAAGTGTGGCTTCATCGTCTTCAACCAGCAATATCTTGACGCCCGAGCGAGGTGAGACTCCCTCGCAACCAGCCATGAAATCTCCCCAAGACTTCCCCCAACCCACTTTCCACTACGCGGCGGCAGGACGATAGTTCAAGGCAATTCTAGCTCGCACTCGACGCCCATCCTTTAACCGAACTTGAAGAACCATAGTGGGACTATTTTCTTTGGCGCCGCCCTCGAAGCTGTGAAAAAGAAGGGGACACTTTCTGTTCGGAAGGCAGCCGCCGGAAGAGGGGGCGCTTGGGTTTTTCCAACAGGGGAGTACTGGGGCGAGGTAAGTGCTCTGCGTAGATCTGGCGATGGGTCCCGCACTCAAAGACCCTGACGCAAACTGCGTCACTATGTCTTTATAGTGGGGTGGCCGATGATCCGGACTGGTTCTGACGGCACGCTGGTGACTCTCTCGATAATTTCTCGACCTTCCTGGAGCCCCTCATTTTCGCCCCTGCCGGCCAAGTCGTCGCCCATCGAAGGCACATAGCGATATGGTCATGAGGTCCGACTCTCGCTCCGCACTCCAGGTGGCCGCGAGATTTGCAGTCGCAGTGCTCGCCATGTGGTCGCTCGTCGGCGCCTTCCTGTGGCAGCAGTACATGTCCAGCATCGGGAACGCAGAACGTTCCACCCGGCACCTTTCTCTCGTCATGGCGGAACTCGCGGATCAAAGCCTGACGGTCAACCAGCTGGTGATCGATTCCATGCTCGACTGGATCGCCGAAGAAGAGGTGGAGACCGAGGAGCAATACCGGCGAGTGGCGTCGAGCCGGAGCTTCTACGACCGGCTCGTCGGGCGCACCGCGAAGCTGCCGACGATCGACGTCGCCACATTCATTGCCACCAACGGCACGGTGCTGAACTATTCGCGGGGTTATCCGCCTCCCCCCATCAATCTGGCGGATCGCGACTACTTCATCGAGCAGATGAGCGACGGCGAACCTCCGGTATCCCTCGGTAAGGCCGTTCAAAACAGGGGGAGTGGAGAATGGACATTCTACCTGTCGAGGGACGTCCGCGGGATTACCGGCAGCAAGCTCGGGGTCGTGATCACCGGTGCCGGCGTTCCTTACTTCGCCTCTCAGTTCCGGCGCATGCTTCGGCGGCATCAGGATGGTGACTTGCACGATGGCGATGCGGCCTTCCTCGTGCGCGACGACGGTGTGGTGCTCGCGGCCACATCCGATGACGCACCCCTGGGGTCGCGCGTCTTTCCGAAGGAGGACACCGGCGGCGGTTTCGGCTCGTTGCCCGACGCTGCCGTCAGTCTGGGCCTGCCGTCCAACAGTCTGCTTTCCTCATCGCGCTTGGCGACGTTTCCCGCCTATGTCGTCGCGGTTGCCAACCCGGCCCCCTACCTGCTCGAATGGTGGCAGACCGTCTGGGCGATGGTCTCCGCAGGAGCCGTGTTGTCCCTGCTGTCCCTGGCCGTCGGATGGCGGAACTACCATCTCCTGCAGGCGCGGGATCGAGTCCTGCGGCAAGAGGGAGAGCAGCGGGTCCTTTCCGCGATCTTCGGGTCCCCCCTCGCTCTCGCGGCACTGGTGACCCGGGACCGCCGCGTCCTCTATTGCAACAGCGCCTTTTCGGCGGCCCTGGCTCCCGTCATTCGTGACGGCGCCCTGCTGTACGAGCCGGAGGTCGACGGCAGCGGCGCGTTGACGACTTTCCTGGAGGGCGACAAGGCCCGCGCCGATTTCACTTTACGCGTCCCCAGCAAGGAGTGCTCGCCGGCCTATCTCAGATTTTCCGGCGCCCGGGTGGATCGGGGACACGGCGATCACGAGATCGCCCTCCTGGGATACGACGACACGCAGAGGATGAAGTCCGAGGCGCACATCATCCAGTCGTCCAAGTTGATCACTCTCGGAGAAATGGCAACGGGTATGGCGCATGAGCTGAACCAGCCGCTCAACGTCATCAAGATAGCGGCTCAATCGGCCCTCTTCGAGTTCGACGACGGCGATGCGGGTGCGAGTCCCCACCTGCTGGCGTCGCCGGACTCCGTCATGTTCGTCAAGGCGCGCCTGCAGCGTGTCGTCGAGCAGGTGGATCGTGCGGCGACCATCATCGACCACATGCGAATCTTCGGCCGCGTTCCGCAGGGCCAGCCGCCCCTGATCGACGCCGCGGCCACCTGCCGGTCTGCGCTGCAACTGATCGGCCATCAGTTGCGCGACTCCCAGGTCGATGTCGTGCTGCGGTTGGGGGACGCACGCCAGCTCGTCAAATGCCACCCGGTGCTGCTCGAACAGGTCCTGGTCAACCTGTTGCTCAATGCGCGAGATGCAACGGCGGGCGTTGCGATGGCGGTACGTGAGATCCGCATCGACCTGCAGAGCACCAATGAAGAGGTGATCATCATCGTGTCCGACAACGGGCCCGGCATTCCGCCGGCGCTGCGAGACAGGGTGTTCGAGCCATTCTTCACGACCAAATCGGCGGAGAAGGGAACCGGGCTGGGGCTCTCCGTGTCCTACGGCATCGTGCGGGACAGTGGCGGCCGGCTGGAACTCCTGGACAGCGCGCAGGGCTGCAGCTTCCGAATCGTTTTCCCGGCTGTGACCGGCGCGGACACTCAAGCCGGATGACCGTCGTCGACTACGTCCAGCGAAGGATTCTCGTCGTTTCCCACGGCGGTGTCTGCCGAGCCCCGATGGCTGCCGGAGTTCTTTCTCACCTCCTGAGAGAGAGCGGTCGCGGCGACGCCATTCACGTGGCCGCGATCGCGATCAGCGACGTGCATGTCGGCAGGCCGCCGGACCCGCTGGCCGTCGAGGTTGCATCCGCTCGTGGTTACGACATTCGCGACTTCAGGGTCCGGCAGATCAAATCCAGGGACTTCTACGCGACGGCGACGCTTGCGACAGACGTGCTCATTCTCAACTCGCTCAGAAACATCGCGCCGCATGGGTGGGGTGACCATCCCCGTTTGCTGGCTCGCTACGCGGGGCTGGGCGTCGACAACATCGTAGATCCTTATGGGGGAACAAGGGGCGACTACGAGATGGCCCTCAATCTCCTCGAGGCATCGTGCAGGGGGCTGGCAGCGGCACTGCCCTGACATCGACCAGTCGATCGCGCCCGTCGGCGGCGACCTCCGGAAACTGCTGCCGCCAGGCTGGTCCGATGGGCCAGCAGCTGCATGATCCCTTGATCTGCTTTGTTGCAAAAGGTTATTGAAGGAGTCATGCAACTTGTCCCAGTCGGGCAGTATGCTTTTACGATACTCAGAAGCCCGTTGATCGCCGGCTTCGACAGAGATCTGGAGTAGAGAGATGAGATACGGGCCGCACGGTGTTCGACACCTCTCCCTCGGCCTGCGGCGGCTGGCGCCCGGTCTCCTTCTCGCGTTCGCCTTCGTCCTGCCGGCCGGCGCCCAGACCAAATCCGCCGAGAACGCGCCGCCGTTCGTGCTGGTGCGGCCGGTCGAGGTGCGGACCCTGGCGCCGCAGTCGGAGTATGTCGGCCGCCTCGCGGTGTTCGACAAGGTCGAGTTGCGGGCGCGGGTCAAGGGCGTGCTCGGCAAGCGGGAGTTCGCCGACGGTACCAAGGTGGCGGAAGGCCAGCTCCTGTTCACCATCGATCCCACGCCGTATCGTATCTCCGTGAACCAGAAGCGGGCGTTGCGCGACGGCGCGCAGGCCACGCTGATCAACGCCGACGCGCAGCTCAAGCGCGCGGCCGAGCTGCTGCGCACCAACAACGTCTCGCAGGTTTCCTACGACCAGCGGCTGGCCGAGCGGCTGCAGGCCAAGGCCGCCCTCGACGACGCCCAGGCGCAGCTCGACGATGCCGAGCTGCAGCTTTCCTACACCCAGATCACCGCGCCGATCGCCGGCCTGATCGGCCGCTCCTCCGTCTCGCCCGGCAACCTCGTCGGGCCGGAATCGGGCGTGCTCGCCACCATCGTGAACGAGCGTCAGATCCGCGCCCTGTTCTCGGTCCCGCAGGCGGACCTGCTGAACGTGCGCCGCGACCTGCGCACCGGCGAGGCGCTCGCCGTCCGGCTGCGCCTGGCCGACGGCAAGCTGTATCCGGAGAAGGGCAAAGTCGACTTCATCGACGTCGCGGTCGACCCCACCACCGACGGCCAGATGGCGCGCGCGGTGTTCGAGAATGCCGACGAGCTGCTGACCGACGGCCAGACGGTGCGGGTCATCGTCGAGGGCAACGAACCCGCGAAGGTGATGGTGGTGCCGCAGGCGGCCATGGCGATCGACCAGACCGGCCGCTACGTCTACGTCGTCGACGGCAAGGGTGTCGTCGAGCAGCGCCGCATCACCGTCGACTTCGTGCGCGACGGCATGATCGCGGTGACCAGCGGCCTCAAGGAGGGCGACCGGGTCATCGTGCAGGGCCAGCAGCGGGTGCGCGCCGGCATGGTGGTCGAGGCGCAGGCCGCGCCGGCCCCCGCCGGCCAGCCGAAGCGCTGATCCCATGGGCATCGCCGCCGTCTTCATCCGCCGTCCGCGCCTCGCCTTCGTCGTCTCTGCGATCATGGTGATCGCGGGCCTGCTGGCGCTGGGCAGCCTGCCGATCGCGCAGTTCCCCAACATCGTGCCGCCGGAAGTGACCGTCACGACCAGCTTCCCCGGCGCCTCCGCCCAGGTGGTCGAGGAGAGCGTGGCGCAGATCATCGAGCGCAACGTCAACGGCGTCGAGAACATGATCTCGATGAAGTCGACCTCGGGCAGCGACGGCAGCTACGCCCTCAGCATCTATTTCAAGGTGGGCTCGAACCCGCAGGATCACACGGTCAACGTCAACAACCGCATCCTGCGCGCCATGCCGCAACTGCCCGACGAGGTGCAGCGCAACGGCGTGCTGGTGAAGAAGCAGTCCTCGGCGCTGCTGCAGGTGGTCGCCGTCTATTCGCCCAAGGGCACGCGCGATGCGCTGTTCCTGTCGAACTTCGCCACCATCAACGTGCTCGACGCCATGCAGAGGGTGCCGGGCGTCGGCTCGGCCGGCCTGTTCGGCGGACTGGACTATGCGATGCGCGTATGGCTCGACCTCGACCGGATGTCGAGCCTCGGCGTCACCTCGCAGGACGTGGTGAAGGCGATCGAGGCCAAGAACATGCAGGCCGCCGTCGGCCGGGTCGGCGCCGCGCCGCTGCTCGACGGTGTCGACTTCCAGCTCAACATCACGGCCAAGGGCCGGCTCAGCTCGCCCGAGGAGTTCGGCAACATCACGGTGCGCGCCAACCCCGACGGCGCGCTGCTGCGCATCCGCGACATCGGCCGCGTCGAGCTGGGCTCGGCCAATGCCGACGTCACCACGCGCTACAACGGCAAGCCGGCGGCCGGCATCAACATCTACCAGCTCGCCGGCGCCAACGCGCTGGAGACCGCCGAAGGCGTGCGCCAGGTGCTGAAGGACCTGCAGGACCGGCTGCCCGAAGATGTCGCCTTCGAGGTCATGTACGACACGACGGTGTTCGTCGAGGCCACGATCAAGAGCGTGGTGAAGACGCTGATCGAGGCCTTCGTGCTGGTGGCCATCGTCGTCTTCCTGTTCCTCGGCAGCGTCCGCGCGACGCTGATCCCCATCATCGCCGTGCCGGTTGCGCTGATCGGCACCTTCGCGGTGATGCAGATGATGGGCTTCTCGCTCAACACCGTGTCGCTGCTGGCGCTGGTGCTGGCCATCGGCATCGTGGTCGACGACGCCATCGTCGTGGTCGAGGCGGTCGAGCATACGCTCGAGAAGGAGCCCCATCTCACGCCGGCCGAGGCTACCGAAAAGGCGATGTCCGAGGTCACGGGGCCGATCATCGCCATCACCCTGGTGCTGCTCTCGGTCTTCATCCCGACGGCCTTCATGCCGGGCATCGCAGGCAAGCTCTACCAGCAGTTCGCGCTCACCATCTCGGTCGCCATGGTGATCTCGGCGATCAATGCGCTGTCGCTGTCGCCCGCGCTCTGCGCCCTGCTGCTCACCCGTCGCGGCGCGCCGCGTGGCCTGATGGCGCGCATCCAGCGCGGCCTCGACGCCACCCGCAACGGCTACCTGAAGCTGGCGGGACCGCTGATCCGGCGCGGCGTGCTGGCGGTCGGCCTGGTCGCCCTGTTCGCGCTGGCCACCGGCGGGCTGCTGCGGATCGTGCCCACCGGCTTTCTGCCCGAGGAGGACCAGTCCTCCTTCATGGCCGAGATCCAGTTGCCCGACGCCGCCTCGACCAGCCGCACCCTGGAGGCGGTGACCGAGGTCGAGGCCATGTTGACGGGCCAGCCGTGGCTCCAGAACTTCTTCACCGTCAGCGGCAACAGCCTGATCGACGGGCTGAACCTGCCCAACCGCGCCATGATGATCGTGTCGCTGAAGCCCTATGCCGAGCGGCCCGGTCACGACATGTCGGCCTTTGCGGTGCTGGAGCGGCTCAACAAGGCGTTCCAGCGGGTGGCCGTGGCCAACATCTACGCCTTCAACCCGCCGCCGATCGCCGGCCTCGGCAACTCGGCAGGCTTCGAGTTCGAGGTGCAGAGCCTGACGGGCGCCCCGCCGGAGGAACTCGTGGCGGTGGCGCGCGGCGTCATCAACGCGGCGCAGAGCGCGCCCGAGCTGGCCGGCGTCTTCACCACCTACAGCGCCTCGACGCCGCAGATCCGGCTCGAGCTCGACCGCGACCGCGCCGAGACACTGGGCGTCGCCATCCCCGACATCTTCGCCGCCCTGCAGACCGCGATGGGCAGCCGCAACGTCAACAACTTCAACATGTTCGGCCGCACCTGGACGGTGCGCGTGCAGGCCGACGCCATCGACCGCCGCACCGTCGAGGACGTGAACCGCGTGCGCGTGCGCTCGGCGAGCGGCACGCTGGTGCCGCTGCAGGCGATGGCGACGCTCGAACTCACGACCGCGCCCGCCACCATCAACCGCTACAACAACCTGCGCTCGGTCACGCTGAACGGCGCACCGGCCGCAGGCTATTCCTCGGGCGAGGCGATCGCGGCGATGGAGCGGGTGGCGCGCGCCAGCCTGCCGCCGGGCTACGGCTTCCAGTGGGCCGGCACCGCGCAGCAGGAGAAGGAGGCGGGCAGCCAGACCGGCTTCGTGCTCGCCCTCGCCGTGCTCTTCGCCTACCTGTTCCTGGTCGGCCTCTACGAGAGCCTGGCGCTGCCGGTGGCGGCGCTGCTGTCGGTCATCGTCGGCCTGTTCGGCGCGCTGGCCGCGCTGTGGCTGACCGGCCTCGCCAACAACATCTACGCCCAGATCGGCATCGTCGTGCTGATCGCGCTGGCGGCCAAGAATGCCATCCTGGTGATCGAGGTCGCCATGCACGAGCGCGCGGGCGGCAGCGACCCGGTGACGGCCGCCACCTCGGCCGCCGGCCAGCGCTTCCGCGCCGTGATGATGACCTCCTTCGCCTTCATCCTGGGCCTGGTGCCGCTGGTGATCGCCTCCGGCGCGGGTGCCGCGACCCAGCGCGCGGTCGGCACCGCCGTGTTCGGCGGCATGCTGGCCGCCTCCTGTCTCGGCATCTTCGTGATCCCCGGCCTCTACGTCGCCTTCGAGAAGATGCGCCGCGCCGCACCCGAGTTGCTGCGGAAACCGTTTCGCGGCCCAAAGCGCCCGGAGAAGCACCAGAGCTGACACCTCTGTCCTGCTGGCAGCGGATTGAAAATGATTCGCATTGGCCTTAGAGGAGCAGGGTGGCTGACAAGGACATCCGGGCCCTGTTCCTGGCCCATCGGCGGGAATTGCAGGCCTATCTTACGGGCAAGGTGCGCGACCGCGAGACAGCCGCGGAGCTGACGCAGGAGGCGTTCCTGCGTTTCGCCGAGCAGCGCAGCCCAGGTACCGCGTCTGTCGTCCATCCGCGATCCTACCTGTATCGGACCGCGCACAATCTCGCCGTCGACCATGTCCGCCGCCAGCGCCGGGAGCGCACCGATCCGGTCCCGGTCGACGATATGGCGGGAGTGGCCGACGAACGGCCGTCGCCCGAGCGGGTGGCCGGCGGCCTGAGCGATGTCGCGGCGGCGCGGGATGCGCTGCTGGAACTGCCCGAACGCACCCGCCAGGTCTTTGCCATGACGCGTATCGAGGGCCTGACCTATGGCGAGGTGGCGCGGCGCCTCCAGATCTCGGACAGTTCGGTGCAGAAGCATCTCGCGAAGGCCGTGAAGCACGTCATGCAGCGGCTGCGCGGACGCTAGCCGCTTCGCTCAAATAATCTTCGCGATGGGTTACCGGATTGACGGCTGGACTCGTCTTACTGGCGTGGCGATCCCCCTATGTCGATGAGAAGGTCAAGCCCGGCGTGACTGAGCCCAGCGAGCAACAGGACGAAATCGACGAGCAGGCGGCGCGGTGGCTGGCGAAGCTGGGCGGTGGCCCGCTGGCGCCTGTCGAGCATCGCGCGCTCGAGCGGTGGTTGGCCGAGAACCCACGCCACTCGATCGCTTTCCGTGAGGCGCGGGAAGCCTGGGGTCTGATGGGCGAAGTGGCGAAAACGCCGGGCGCGCTGTTGCACGATGTGCAGGTTGCGGGCCTGTCGCCGCCGCGCCGCGCGGTCGGGCGCTGGCGCACGGTCGCAGCCTTGGCCGCGAGTCTCATGGTACTGGTCGCCGGCGCGATCCTGTGGACAGGCGACCCGATGGTGCTGGTCGCGGCCGACCATCGCACGGCGCCCGGCGAGCGGCGCACCGTGCATCTCTCCGACGGCAGCACGGTCGAGCTGGGGCCGGCCAGCGCGATCGCCCTGCACTTCGATGCGGTCGAGCGGCGGGTCGAATTGCTGAGCGGGCTTGCCTATTTCACGGCCGCACCGCGCGCCGGTGAGGAGCGACGGCCCTTCGTGGTGCAGGCCGCGGCGGGGAGCGCGCAGGCACTCGGTACGCAGTTCTCGGTGAATCGCTTGCCGGACTCCGTCGAGGTCGTCGTCGTCGAGCACGAGGTCGCGGTCTCGGTCGCCAATGCCGGAGGCCGTCCGGCGGAGATCGTGCTCTCGCCCGGCCAGTCGGTGCGCTATGCCGAGGCGGGCCTTGGGCCGCTGCGCCCGGTCGATGTCGAACAGGCGCTGGCTTGGCGGCGCGACCGCCTCGTGTTCGATCGCGTGACGCTTGGCCATGTCGTCACCGAGCTCAACCGCTACCGCCGTGGCCGCATCGTGATCGGCAACGCGAGCCTCGCGAACCGGCGCGTGTCTGGCGTGTTCGACCCCGCCGAGCCCGATACCGTCCTCGCCACCATCGCCCGCGAACTCGGCGTGCGCACGGCATCGGCGCCGCTGGTGACCGTGCTCTACTGACGCGCGCGGCGGAAAATAATCCGCCAACTCTTACCGACTCCCGTTTTCACTTCGTCTCAATCAAGGAGAGCCGAGCCGAACGCCAGGCACTGCAAAGCATAAGGGGGAGTGCGGTCATGGCGACGCGGGCAAAGGTGCTGAAGACTCTTATCGCGACGACATGCGTCGCGACGCTTTGCATCGCGGCGCCCGCCGTCCAGGCGCAAGGGGATGCGCCCGAACTTGCACAGGCCGTCGTGGCCTACGATATTCCCGCTCAGGACCTGAACACCGCGCTGCTCACCCTCGCCAGCCGCGCGGGCCTGCAGATCTTCTTCGACGTGCAACGCGTGCGCGGCCTGCGGAGCAACACGCTCGTCGGCACCTTTACGCCGCAGCAGGCCCTGACCCAGCTTCTGGCGGGCACGGGCGTCACCTTCCGGTTCACCGGTGCAAACTCAGTGTCGCTCGATCCGCCCGGCGCGACCGGTGGGGCGATGCAGCTCGATCCCGTTCAGGTGCAGGCCAACCTGGTGCCACCCCAGGCGATGATCGACAACCTGCCGCCGGCCTATGCGGGCGGGCAGGTGGCGAGCGGGGGGCAGGTCGGCATCCTCGGCGAACGCAGCTTCATGAACACGCCGTTCAACCAGACGAGCTACACGTCCGAACTCATGCGCAACCAGAATGCGCGCACCCTGGCCGATGTCGTCGCCAACGATCCGTCGGTGCGCAATTCCTGGTCGGCCTCGAGCTACACGACGCCGTTGATGATTCGCGGCTTCAGCTTCAACAACAACGACTGGGCCTTCAACGGTCTCTATGGCGTCGCGCCGCCCGTGCAGGTGCTGCCCGACTATCTCGAAAGGGTCGAGATCCTGAAGGGGCCGAATGCCATGCTGAACGGCATGCCTCCGTTCGGCAGCGTCAGCGGCAGCGTCAATCTGGTGCCGAAGCGCGCCGGCAACGAGCCGCTCAACCGGGTCACCGCCACCTATGCCACCGGGGCGCAGTTCGGGGGTGCCGTCGATTTCGGCCGTCGTTTCGGCGACGACAAGGAATTCGGCGTGCGCTTCAACGGCACCTATCGCAACGGCCAGACGGCGGTCGACCGCCAGACCCAGGAGCTGGGCGCCGCCGTTTTCGGCATGGATTTCAAGGGCGACCGTGTCCGGCTTTCGTTCGATCTCGGCTATCAGACACAGACCGTGAATTCGCCGCTGCGCCCCACCTATGTCGCCGCAGGCGTCGCCGTTCCGGAGGCGCCGGGTGGCCGCGCCAACTGGTTTCAGCCCTGGACCTACATGCAGACGGACGATCTGTTCGGCGCCGTCCAGGGTGAGTTCGACATTACGCCTGACTGGACGGCTTTCGCCGCGATCGGTGGCCGCCGGCAGAAATATTCCAGCCTGTCGGGTTTCGCCACGATCACCAATGCCAACGGCAACCTGACCGACGCGCCCTTCAACTTCCCCGGCTGGTCGAACGCCGACACGCAGACGGCGGGCGTGCGCGGTCGCGCCACGACTGGTCCGGTCAGCCACGCTCTGTCGGTCACCGGCACGCGGGTCTACCTGGAGAACGGATCGCTCTCGCCGGTGCTCATCTCAATCCCGTCGAATCTCTACAATCCCACCTTCGTCGCAAAGCCCTTCGTTCCGACTCTCAATGCGCCGAAGATCGCCGGCACGCAGCTCACGAGCCTCGCCGTGGCCGACGTGGCGTCGGTGTTCGACGAGCGCATCCAGTTCATCTTCGGCGGACGCCTGCAGCGTGTGCAGGTCACCAACTTCAGCAACGTGACCGGTGCGGTCACGGCGTCCTACGACCAGAGCGCCTTCTCGCCGGCGCTCGGATTCATCGTGAAGCCCTGGGACAACGTGTCGATCTACGGCAACTGGATCGAGGGACTGCAGCAGGGACCGACGGCGCCGGCCGGCACCGTCAATGCCGGCCAGATGTTCGCCCCCATGAAGACCAGGCAGTACGAGGTTGGCGCCAAGGTCGATCTCGGCAAGTTCGCGACGACGCTCAGCCTGTTCCAGATCGACCAGCCCTCGGGCTTCACCAACCCTTCGACGGCCACCTTCTCGGTCGACGGCATACAGCGTAACCAGGGGATCGAGCTGATGGTCTTCGGCGAGCCGTGGGAAGGCTTCCGGCCGCTGGGCGGCATCACGCTGCTCAACGGCAAGCTGCTCAGCACCGCGACGCCCCTCACGCAGGGCAAGACCGCACCGGGTGTTCCCAACGTCCAGCTCAATCTCGGCGCGGAATGGGATGCCAGCTTCCTGAAGGGTCTGACCTTCTCGGGGCGAGTCGTCTACACCAGCGCGCAGTATCTCGACGCGACCAACTACCAGAGCATTCCCGGCTGGACGCGCTTCGATGCCGGCGTGCGCTACGCCTTCGAGCGGCCCGGCGGCAAGCCGGTCGCGCTGCGCCTCAACGTCGAGAACCTGTTCGACGCCAACTACTGGGCCTCGGCGACCAGCACCTTCGGTCTGTCGATGGGCGCGCCGCGAACCTTCCTGTTGTCGCTGACGACCGACTTCTGACGGACGCATGGCACGGGACGACATCACGAGACTGCGGCGCTGGGCGGTGGTCCACAAGTGGACCAGCCTCGCCTGTACCGTGTTCCTGCTGCTGTTCTGCGTCACCGGACTGCCGCTGATCTTCGGCGACGAGCTGCGCGATCTGCTGAGCGACGAGCCGCCTTTTGCCGACCTGCCGGCGGGTATGCCGAACGCGAACCTCGACCTCATCGTCGCGGCGGCGAGGGAGAGACGGCCCGATCACCATGTCTGGTTCGTCTTCGTCGACGACGACGAGCCCAAGGTGCTGGTGGGCATGCTGCCGTCGCCCACCGCCGATCCGAAGACCGCACGCCGCTTGCGGTTCGACTCGCGCACCGGGGAGCTGCTGAACGAAATCGAGCCCGCCGACGTTCGGCCGCTCACCTTCCTGGACCTGATGCTGCGCCTGCATCGCGACCTGTTCGCCGGGCTGGCGGGTGAATTGTTCCTGGGCTTCATGGGGCTGGTGTTCGTCGTGGCCGTCGTGTCGGGCGGCGTGCTCTATGCGCCCTTTGCGCGGCGGCAGGCCTTCGGCGGATTGCGCAGCGCGTCGCGTCGCCTGTGGTGGCTCGACCTGCACAACATGCTGGGCGTGGTGACGATCGCCTGGGCGCTGGTGGTCGGCGCGACCGGCGTGATGAACGAGCTGTCGCAGCCGCTCTTCGCCGTCTGGCAGCGCACGGACGTACAGGAAATGCTGAAGCCCTATCGCGGACAGTCGGTGCCCGAGGTCGCGTCCTTCTCCTCGGTGCAGGCGGCGTTCGACCTGGCGGCCAGAACCCTGCCGGACCGGCATCCAACGAGTGTCGTGTTTCCCAACGGCCGGGTCGGCAGCCCGCATCACTACCTGATCTGGACGAAGGGCAATGCCGCGCTCACGGCACGCCTCTTCACGCCGGTGCTGGTCGAGGTGGTGAGCGGCAAGCTCACGACCGTCGTGGAGATGCCGTGGTACCTGCGCGCCTTGCAGGTCTCGCGTCCGCTGCATTTCGGCGACTATGGCGGCCTGCCGCTCAAGATCATCTGGGCGCTGCTCGACTTCGTGACGATCACGGTCCTGGGCAGCGGCCTCTATCTATGGCTCTCCCGTCGCCGCTCGCCGATCGAGCTGCGCCTCAGGGAAGAAGCGGTGCCGCCGGAGTCCGCGCGGTGAAGTGCTGGCGTTGGCCGCTCGTGCTGGCGGTGCTGACCGTCGTCGGCCTGCTGTCCGCGCTGCTGGGCGAGGGTGGACCCTGCTGGCTCGTTTCGTGGGGGGCGCTCTCGATGCCGCTGCTGGTCATCGTGCTTGCCGTCTTGCGATCACTCACACCGCGCAGTCGCTGATTGCAGGGTTGGAACACCGCCGCTACGCTTCCGTGCTTGGCGCTTCACCGGGAGATGCCACGTGTCCGCGAGAACCATCCTCATCACGATCGGGCTTTCGGCCTGGCTGCTGGCGTCGGCAGCGGCCTTTCTCTTCGTCGCCTATACGACCTTCTTCGGGATCGCCGTCATCGGCCTCGCCCTTTGCTGGACAGCCACACAGTTCGAACTGGAGGGGGATGCGCCGGTGGGCAACAGCCTCAACCCGGGATTCCTCGCGGCGCAAGTGCAGGCCAAGCGCGATCTGTCCCCGGAGCAGCGCCTCTCCGCGCAGCATGAGCAGTCGCTTGCCACCCAGTCGGCACGCTTCTTCAAGCTGTTTGGCTTGAGCCTCGTCGTCATCGGCCTGTGCGGCGGCCTGTACTACCAGCTCTGAGGGCTCATTCCCGTCGTCGCGACCGGGGTGAGCCGGCGAAGGGACCTTTCGTCGTCCGTCAGGGGCGTGACGGGTGGTGCAGCCGGTGCCGCAGGCGATCGGCGTGCGTGTGGAGGTGGTGGCGTAGCCCGCGAAGCAGGCCGCCTTTCGCCGTCGCCTCGAAGATCTCGCCGGGTCCCTCGGGATCGAGCACCTGGTTGTCGGCCAGCCAGGTCTCGACCTCGTGCAGGTCCAGGATCTCGTAGGGGCGCAACGACCGGCCCTCGCCGCGCAAGGTCTCGATGACTTCGATCAGCGAGCCCTTGGTCTCGATCGCGGCGGCGACCGTGTCGGCGGAGACGCCCAGATGCTCCGCGAGCAGGCTGTCGCGCAGGGAGCGGATCTCGCCTGCGGCAGCCTCGTTCCCGGGAAGGGCGGCATCGATGGTGACGTCGCATTCGGTGTCGAGGCGCATCGAGCGGTTGTTCAGGTTCGACGAGCCGACATGCAGCACTTCGTCGTCGACGATCGTCATCTTGGCGTGCACGTAGATCGGCTCGCCGGCTTGCGTGAAGGGGTGATAGATCCGGAACCGTCGATGGCAATCGAGATGTTCCAGCGCCCCGTAGAGCCGGGCGCGCGCCGTATCCATGGCGACCGGCTCCAGCCAGCCCTGCGACTTGAACGGATTGACCAGCACGATCTCGGGCCCGTCGGGCTCCTCCAGCCGGTGGGCGATCGCCTCGGCGATGCGACGCGACGCGAAATACTGACTCTCGGCGTAGATGTATTTCCGGGCGCGGGCGATCAGCGCGAGATAGGTCGCCTCGATCTCGCGCACCGGCGCGCCGCTCTTGCCGTCCCCCTCCGGTCGCGACCGGCAGATCGCCACCGCGATGTCGCGGAACTGGGCGTCGAGCCCATCGGGCCAGCAATCGCAGGCGCCTTCGACCGGGGCCAGCGCCGCGCCGCCGGCCGCCTGCCATCTCTGCCGCGAGAGCTCGCCCAGCGCCGCCGCCACCGGGCCTTCGAGGATGGTGGTCACATCGTGCCACGGCGCATAGGGGCTGCCGTCCGGGCCGACGCGGTGCGGGTCGTCGTCGCGATGCTCGGGCGTGTCCCAGCGGTTGCTGGTCATGTCGATGCCGCCGCAGAAGGCCAGGCAGTCGTCGATCACGACGATCTTGTGATGGTGCGAGGCGCCCAGGGTCACGGCACTGTCGAGACGGGTGTGGATGCGCGGGTGCGCCATCCACCGCATCAGGGTGAAGATGGTGGTGCCGCGGAACAGGGTCTTCACCGCGCCGATGTTCCAGCGCAGCAGGAACACTTCGAGCTCTGGATTGTGCTTCACCAGCCACAGCACGAACTCGCCCAGGGTACGGGGCTCGCCCGGCAGGCGCTCGTCGGAGAGCTCGATTCGGGCGTCGAAGTCCCAGCCGATCAGCATGATGCGCTTGCGCGCCTTCAGCATCGCCTTGCGGCCAACTTCGAAATAGGCCTTCGCATCGACGATCAGCCCGGCTCGAGTCGCGGTCTCCCGGCGCCAGTACGGGGCCGTCGTGTCGGTGCTGTCGCTTGCCTTCATCTGTCCAGTCTAGCGCATGCCAAGGAGAAGGGTGGGGCGCATCTGCCTCAGAAGTGCCAGGCGAGGCGCAGCGTCGCGCTCTGATTGACGTATGCCGTCCCGGCCGAAAGCCCGTAGGCCGCTTTGGCCTCGAAGCCATGGGCGCGATAGACCTGCAGCCCGGCCTCCAGGGTGGCGAGGAGGTTGGGGGCGGCCACCGTCGCCTGGAACGCGCCCAAGCCGGCCAGCGGGCCGGAGACGAACCAGGTCTGGAAACCCGAGCTGCTGTCGGGCAGCACCGTCGCCCCGGCCACGAGGTAGGGCCGCAGGATCGTGTCCTGGGCCATGTCGATGCGGCCGCCAACTTCCAGCGCCGGCACGATGGCCGGGCGAACCGTGCTCTCGCCGCCGAATCCCATCGCCAGCCCCGACCCGCCGGACTCCTGGAACGCCGGCCGGTTGAAGTAGCGCAGCTCGAGGTCGAGGCGCGGCCGCAGGTACCAGCCGTCGAAGGGAAACTCGTAGGCGCCGCGCAGCCGAGCGCTGCCGCCATAGGAGGTGCTCGCACCGGTGATCTGGCCCGCCTCGCGTTGCAGTGCGTTGACGCTCGCGCCGAAGGCCAGGCCCCCCGCCAGCAGCCACGGACCGCGCACCCACTTGAGCGCAACCGCGCCATCGTAGGTCTGGCCGGTGCTCGACACATATCCGCCGCCCGCCTGGCCCGACGCGAAGCCGATGCCCAGGAATCCGCCCAGGAACCAGTTGTCTGCCACCTGCTTCTGGCCGCCGAGGCGAAACACGGCTGCCTGGGACGTGCCGGCGGCGTCGCCGCTTCCCTGGCTGGTCCATTGACCGGACATGGTGCCCCACAGGCAGCCATCCTCGGTTAGCAGAAGCGATCCGCCGGCAAATACCGGGCAGCTGAAGGCCGGCGTCGGCGAGACCGCGGCGCCGGCGGCCGCACCGGCCGCCGCACCCGCCGCCGCTCTGGCCGCGGCGGTATTGGCGCCCGTGCCCATGGCACCCACGATCATCGCGGTCGCCACCACGACGTCGGCGACGATCGTCGCGTCCCCGGGCGGCAGGCCCTGCGAGGTGAGCGCGTTCTGCAGCGTCGAATCGATCCGGGAGATGGTCCCCGGCCTTCGGATGTCGTCGGCTCTGGCGGAATGCGTGCCCATCATGATTGTGCCGGCCAACGCCAGCAGGCCAATGCTTCGCACGATCCACGCCCTCTCGACGACTCTAACACCGGCCGATGCCCGCCGTGGGCATCGCCATTCCAACGCTGGTCATCTCGCACGAGCGGGGATTGGCGCCAAGCAAATATGCCCCCGTCTGGTCCGTGTCGGAACCGATCGTCCGTCCATCGCTGTCTCGGTGCTGGAGAGCCGGGGCCGTGCTATCTGGAGGCATGGCAACGACGGGATTGCGCGAAAAGTTCCAGGGGCTCTATTTCGGCGACGACCGGCAGGCCCGCCGGTTCCGCTACGGGCTCGTCGGCTTCGACCTCGCCACCATCGCCGTGTTCCTCCTCTCGCCGTTCGGGGGACATCAGCCGTGGATGATCGCCCTCGATCTCGTCATCGGGATCCTGCTGTCGGTCGAGTTCGGGGCGCGCCTCTGGGTGCAGCGCCGGCCGCTGCGCCACCTGTTCAGCCTCTCCTCGGCGGCGGACCTGATCGTGATCCTGTCGCTGCTGCTGCCGGTCTTCCTGGAGAACCTCGCCTTCCTGCGCATCGCCCGGGCGCTCCGGCTGCTGCGCTCCTACCACCTGCTGCGCGACCTGCGGCAGGACTCGGCGTGGTTCCGGCGTAACGAGGACATCATCCAGCGCACGGTCAATCTCGGCGTCTTCATCTTCATCGTGACCTCGGTGGTCTACGTCACCCAGCACAGCATCAACCCTCACATCGCCACCTACATCGACGCGCTCTACTTCACCATCACGACGCTCACGACGACGGGCTTCGGCGACATCACACTGACCGGGCCCGGCGGTCGGATGCTCGCCGTGATCATCATGGTGGTGGGCGTCGGCCTCTTCCTGCGCCTGCTGCAGGCCATCTTCCGCCCCAACAAGGTGCGCTTCGAGTGCCCGTCCTGCGCGCTGCTGGTGCACGACCTCGACGCCGTGCATTGCAAGCATTGCGGCATCGTCCTGCAGATCCCGAACGAGGGAATCTAGGGGGCCGCCTTCCCCCCCAATCACCCGTCGCCCCGACGGAGCGAAGCGGAGTGGAGGGACCTTCTCTCCTCAGTCTGACAGCTTTTGGTGGAGAGGAGGTCTCTCCGCTTCGCGTGGAGTTTACCCCGAGGTACTCGAGGGGCGCTTCGGTCGAGACGACGGAGTCTCTGGGGCGTCCTACAGCGCCGGTCCCGCCAGAATGCTCCTCGCCTCCACCGCAATCGTTTCGGCGATGGTGGCGTAGCTGTCGGCATAGGCCGAGCCGTCGCGCCACACCGCGGCGAGGGAGCGGGTGGCGCTCCAGCCGGCCATCGGGAGGCGCGTGACCATGTCGGCGCCGCCCACCTCGGAGCGCAGATAGAGTTCCGGCAGGATCGCGAAGCCCAGGCCCGAGCCGCACATCTGGCGCAAACTGTCGAGGCTGGTGCCCTCGTAATCCTCCAGCAGCGTGGCCTTGAGGTCGTCGCAGATCTCGCGGGCCTGGCGGTGGGCATGGTGGCGGCGGTCGAGGCTGAGGAAGCCGATGCCCGCCAGGTCGCCGCGGCGCACCTTGCCTGCGCGGCCCAGCGGATGCTCGGGCGGGCAGACGATGTGCAGCGGCTCGCGGAACAGCGGCTCGATGTGCAGGTCGCTGCCGGAAACGGGCAGGGGCGACAGCACCATGTCGAGCTCGCCGCGCGCCAGCTCGCGCGCCTGCTCGTCGGGAATGCCCTCGCGGATGTAGAGGCGCAGGTCGGGAAAGCGCCGGTGCAGCGAGGCCACGATGCGCGGCATCAGGTAGGGGCCGAGTGTCGGCGTGACGCCGAAGCGGATCGTGCCCGCGATACCGGCCCGCGAGCGCCGCACCATGTCCTCGGCATCCTTGACGTCGAGCAGGATGCGCCGGGCGCGCGTCACCAGGTCCCGGCCGATCGGCGTGAGCTGGACCGGGCTCTCGTTGCGCTCGACCAGGGTCACGCCCAGCCGAGCCTCCAGCGCCCGCAGCTGCTGGCTGAGCGTGGGCTGGGCGATGTGCACGGCGTCCGCGGCCCGCCGGAAATTCCGGGTGTCTGCCAGGGCCACTAGATAGGAGAGCTGACGCAGCGTGGTCATGGCGCGATCAGGAGAGGGCGATAGTCCATGGCTATCGACTCTGGCCTATTCTTTCTATTTTTACAATCGCCGGTCGGCGGCCATCTTGGCCCTCTCACCCGCAGAGGACGAACGACCATGACCCGCCGCCCCCACTGGACCGCCCTATGACCGAGCTTCTGGTCCAGCCCTTCCTCGGCACGCCCGTCTGGTTCTGGCTCGCCTTCGTGACGCTGGTGGCGGCGCTGACCGCCTTCGACCTCGGCCTCCTGCACAAGGAGGACCGGGTGATGGGCATTGCTGAATCGCTGAAGCTCTCGGCCTTCTACATCTCGATCGCGCTGGCCTTCGGCGCCTGGGTCTGGGTCGAGAAGGGCGCCGAGCTGGGCATGCAGTACTACACCGGCTTCTTCATCGAGAAGGCGCTGTCGATCGACAACATCTTCGTCATCAGCCTGATCTTCACCTTCTTCGCCATCCCGGCGAAGTACCAGTACCGCGCGCTGCTGTGGGGCATCATCGGCGTCATCGTGCTGCGCGGCCTGATGATCGCGGCAGGTGCTGCGCTGGTGAGCGAGGCCTACTGGGTGCTCTACCTGTTCGCCGCCTTCCTGATCGTGACGGGCATCAAGATGTTCTTCACCAACGACCAGGAGCCCGACCTCGCGAACAACGCCGCCATTCGCTGGATCTCCACCCGCCTGCGCGTGACCAAGGAACTGCACGGCGACCGCTTCTTCGTCTCCGCGCCCGACGAGCGCACCGGGCGGATGGTCCTGGCCGCGACGCCGCTGTTCCTCGCCCTGGTGGTGATCAACCTCGCGGACCTGGTGTTCGCGGTGGACTCGGTGCCGGCGATCTTCGCCATCACCACCGACACGTTCGTGGTCTACACCTCGAACATCATGGCGGTGCTGGGCCTGCGCGCGCTCTACTTCGCGCTCTCGGCCATGATCGACCGCTTCCACTATCTGAAACACGCGCTGGCCGCGGTGCTGGTCTTCATCGGCTCCAAGATCTTCGTCTCGGACTTCCTCCTGGACGACGCGAAGTTCCCGCCCGTCGCCAGCCTCGCCGTCACGATCGGCCTGATCGCCGCCGGCATCGCCTGGTCGCTGTGGAAGACACGGGAGGGGGCGGCGCAGCGGTGAGGGTGTGGGAACTCGCGCCAGCGCCACCCATGTTTGATATCGGTGGCCGGAATGCACTGGATTCGGTGAACAACCTCTATCTGTGGCTACAGTAGCAGTTTAGCTAACTGATCGAGTATTTGGCGCATGGCTGAGCCGGGGCCGAATAGAGCGGTAAGCCATGCCAGTTGCGTGGAGACCCATGCCAGTCCGGACCAATACAAAGCATCGATAGTACGCTTGCCGAGTTGCTTCGCCGCCTCCTCGGAATACTTATCGAGCATATTCCCGAGTACTTTCTTCGCTCCTACGAATGCGTGATTCAATCCACGGGCGCTGGCCTTCGATGCCACAACCGCAACTCGAACTACCTCGCGGGCAAAATTTCGAAGCCCTTCAAGGCGAAATGCGGATGATCGTTCATTGGCGCGACCGCTAAGTGCGAGGGCCCGTTGAGTATCTTGCAAAGCATCGATTGCTTCAGGAGTAGCTATATTGAGCTCTCTTGCAGCGCTTATGGCTTCGCGAGTTGCCTGTGCATTAGGTTCCAATAAGCGGTCGTCTGGACCGAGTCTCGCTGAATCCATTGAATCAAGGAACGGGTCCGTGCTGGCGTACACATTCCAGCCCTGTACTATGCCGCGTAGCTCGAATGATGCGGCGTCAGGCATCGGTGAATCATCTGGATCTCGGCTCTGACGGCGGCTTTCATCCAGCTCTAGCGCTAAGCGCAGCAGATTGCCTCTTAGGACCGCTAGAGCCGGCGCTATCTCGCCCGGGTTGCTGCCTAGAGCGTCGGTAAATCGCTGAGCGAGATCTCTCCATGGTGCAAGCTGATTGCTACTAGGTTGACCGGGTTCACAGCGGCGCAATAACGAGCCAAGCTGAGAGAGGAGTTCATCATGAAGTTGCCGCTGAAGCTCATCATCTCGAACTACATCTTGTCCCGCACGAGCGTCGATATCAATTCGCCCACTTTCATCTAGCGTAAAAACGATACTTGATGGTCGCTGAGCTTCAACAAGGTCTGGATCCAGGAGTTCCTGATCCGAAGTTTCCGATTTGCCACGTAAGTACTCGAAAACACGAACTGTTCGTGTGGGGTTTTCCAGCTTGGATACTCCTTACTCTCCTTCTTCTGTTTATAGCGTGCGTTCGAGCAAGAGAACTTCTGTGCGTACCTCTACAAGAGACCTACCACCGCCAACGCCTGCGTCAGATCCGCGATCAGATCGTCCGGATGCTCGATGCCCACCGACAGGCGGATCGTCGTGTCCAGAACGCCGATGCGGTCGCGGACATCGAGCGGGACGCCCGAGTGCGTCATGGCGGCGGGGTGGCTGGCCAGCGACTCGGTGCCGCCGAGGCTCACCGCGAGCTTGAAGAGTTTCAGCGCGTTCAGGAAGGCGAAGGCTTCCTTCTCGCCGCCCTTGATGTCGAAGGAGAAGGTCGAGCCGGCGCCGGTGCACTGGCGGTCGTAGAGCGCCTTCTCGGGCGAGCCCTCTTTGAGCAGGCCGAGATAATGGAGCTTCGCCACGCTGGGATGGGCCGCGAGCCATTCGGCGACCAGGCGGGCGTTGGAGTTGGCGCGCTCCATCCGCAGCCCCAGCGTTTCCAGCGAGCGGCCCAGCATCCAGCAGGAATGCGGGTCGAGCTGGGTGCCGAAGCTGCCGCGGAGCGCGCGGATCGGGCCCATGATCTCCTTCCGGCCCATCGACGCGCCGGCGATCAGGTCGGAATGGCCGCCGACATATTTGGTCAGCGAATAGAGCGAGACGTCGGCGCCGTGATCGAGCGGGCGCTGGAACACCGGCCCCAGCAGGGTGTTGTCGCAGACCAGCACGGGCGCGGGCGTGCCCTGCGCCGCGCCGATCTCGTCGGCGAGGCGGCGCAGCAGGGCGATGTCGACCAGCGTGTTGGTCGGGTTGGCCGGCGTCTCGATCATGATGACGGAGATGCGGCCTTTCGAGCGCGCCTGCGCGACGGCGGTGCGGATGGCGGGCTCGCTCACCCCGTCGATGAAGCCGATCGCGGAGATGCCGAAGCCCGACAGGGTCTTGGCCAGCAGGGTTTCGGTGCCGCCATAGAGCGGCTGGGAATGCAGCACCACGTCGCCGGGGCGCGCGAAGGCCAGCAGGGTCGTGGAGATCGCCGACATGCCGGAGGAGAAGAGGGCGCAGGTCTCGGCGCCCTCGTAGACCGCGAGCCTGTCCTCGACGATCTCGCTGTTGGGATGGTTGAAGCGCGAATAGACCAGGCCGGCGGCGCTGCCGGCGGGCGGCGTCTTGCGGCCCGCGGCATAGTCGAAGAAGTCGCGGCCTTCCTCGGCCGAGCCGAACACGAAGGTCGAGGTCAGGAACACCGGCGGCTTCACCGCGCCTTCCGACAGCGCCGGATCGTAGCCGTAGCTCAGCATCAGCGTCTCGGGCTGGAGCCTGTGGTTGCCGATATGGGTACGGTAGGGGCGCGGCGCGGTCATGGCGTGTCTCCTGTCGCAGGGGCGGGCCTCGTCCGCATGATGACGGCAAAGCGTTCGGCAAGTGTGTCGAAAAGGTGTGTCTGCCAGAAAAACAGACCTCACCCTGAGGAGCGGCCCGAAGGGTCGCGTCTCGAAGGGTGGGCACGCGCACCCCGTCTGTTGCCCATCCTTCGAGACGCCGCGCTATGCGCGGCTCCTCAGAATTTGTGAATCTTTGTCTTTCGGATGCCCGCCCGTGATGATTCCATCGAAGCGAATTTGGTGGAGGAGTTGATGCCGGAGAAGGGTTTGTTCGGCGATCTTCCGGAGCAGTTGGTGGCGAAGGCCGAGCACGGGTCGGGCAAGCCGCGGATGCGCGAGCCGGAGCGGCGGCAGGTGGAACTTCGGCCGGTAGATCTCGACAGCCTTCTGGCGGCGGATCATCCGGCGCGGGTGATCTGGCGGTATGTCGAGCGATTGGACCTGAAGGTGCTGGAGGACGCGATCGGGGCTCGCGAGCACACGCCGGGCCAGGCTCCGGCGAGCCCTCGTCTTCTGCTGGCGCTGTGGCTCTATGCGACGAGCCAGGGCGTGGGCAGCGCGCGGGCGCTGGAGCGGCTGTGCGCGAGCCACGATGCCTATCGGTGGCTGTGCGGCGGGGTGAGCGTGAACTATCACGGTCTGGCCGACTTCCGCAGCGGTCATGGCGAACTGCTGGATCGGCTTCTGACGCACAACATCGCGGCACTCATGGCGGAGGATGTGATCGAGCTTGCCGAGGTGGTGCAGGACGGGGTTCGGGTGCGGGCGGGCGCGGGAGCCTCTTCGTTCCGGCGCCGGCAGAGCCTGCACAAGCACCTGAAGAAGGCAGGCCGGCTGGTCGAGTATCTGAAGCGGGAACTCGACGAGGACCCCGACGCCAGCAACCGGCGCATCAAGGCGGCCCAGGAGCGGGCTGCGCGCGAGCGCGAGCAGCGCGTGGCGACGGCGCTCGACAAGCTGGCCGAGATCGAGGCCGAGCGGGAGCGACGCGGCAAGACCAACAAGAAGCAGGTGGCCAAGCAGAAGGAGCCTCGCACCTCGACCACCGATCCCCAGGCGCGCGTCATGAAGATGGCGGATGGCGGCTTCCGGCCGGCCTACAACTGCCAGATCGGCACGGTGGCCAAAGGCCAGATCGTGGTCGACGTCGCCATCGACACCACGGGTTCGGACCGCGGCCTGCTGCGGCCCATGCTGGAGCGGCTGAAAGAACGCTATCAACGGCAGCCCCGGCGCCATCTGGTCGATGGGGGTTTCAACAAGAACGAGGATACGGAAGAGGCGTTCAAGCAGGGTGTGCTGATCTACGGACCGACCACCCGGAACAAGCACAAGAGCGATCCCTATGCGCCGCGGCCCCAGGACGGCCCCGGCGTTGCCGCCTGGCGCCGGCGTATGCGAAGCCCGCACGGCAAGGGCGTCTACAAACGACGGGGGACGGGCGAGTGCATCAACGCCCGCTTCCGGCAGTGGGGCCTGCGCCAGTTCACCGTGCGCGGCGTTCACAAGGTCAAAACCGTCCTGCTCTGGTTCGCCCTCGCCAACAACATCATCGCCGGCCACCGCCTCAAGACAACCAATGCATGACCAGGCCATTCCGGGGCCTGCACCGCTACGGCCACCAACGCACCCCAAGACAACAACGGCGCCCGGCGTAGCAGCCCACGCCAATACACCCCCGAGAGCTTACCCAATACACTCACAAGCTCTCAGATTCTATGTGGCGACGAGAGGTCGAGAGGTAGGTTTGGAGTTGCGAGAACCGAACCTACGGAGAAGTTATGACGTCTTCACATCCCATAGACACCCCCGCCGCCGGCGAGAAGGATGCCACGTTGTACGTGGCGTTTGAACTGAGCAAGTCGAAGTGGCTGATCGGTATGGTGATGTCCGGCGAGAGCAAGATGAGCCGCCACCAAGTGGCTGGCGGCGATACGGCGGCGGTGTGGCAGCTGATCTCGAAGAAGCGCGCCCATGCGGAGAAGCATGGCCGGCCGGTGCGTGTGGTGAGCTGCTACGAGGCCGGCTATGACGGCTTCTGGTTCGATCGTTGGCTGGCCGGGCAGGGCGTCGCCAATCGGGTGCTCGATCCGTCGAGCATCGAGATGCCGCGGCGCGCGCGGCAGGCCAAGACGGACCGTCTGGACCTCGAGCGTCTGATGCGGGTGCTGATCCGCCACGAGGGTGGCGAGCCGAAGGTCTGCAGCGTGGTTCATCCGCCGACCCCCGAGCAGGAAGACGCCCGTCGGGTGTCGCGCGAGCGGGACCGGCTGATCGGCGAGCGCACCGCCCATGTCAACCGCATCAAGGGTCTGTTGCATGGCCAGGGGATCCGCGACGTGCATCCGCGCCGCAAAGGCTTCCTCGAGCAGCTTGCCCAGCTTCGGACCGGCGACGGCCGCGCCGTGCCGGCCAACCTGGCGGCCGAGATCCAGCGCGAGCACGCCCGTCTGGTGCAGGTCGGCGAGCAGATTGCCGAAGTCGAGAGCCAGATGACGGCGGAGCGTGCCGCCGCGGCGCCGGACAGTCGGGCCAGCCAGGTCAACCAGCTGATCAGCCTGAAGAGCGTCGGGCCGGTCGGCGGCGAGACGCTGGTCAACGAGGTATTCTGGCGCGACTTCCAGAACCGGCGCCAGGTCGGAGGCTATTTTGGCCTGGCCGGGACGCCGTTCGACAGCGGCCAGAGCTCGCGCGAGCAGGGCATCAGCAAGGCCGGCAACGCCCGCGCCCGGACCTTGGCCATCGAGCTTTCATGGCTATGGCTGCGCTACCAGCCCGCCAGCACCTTGAGCCTGTGGTTCACGAGCCGCGTCGGCGATCAAAAAGGCCGTGTCAGACGCATCGCCATTGTGGCCCTGGCGCGCAAGCTGATGGTGGCGCTGTGGCGCTTCCTCACCCAGGGCCTGGTGCCCGAGGGCGCCAGGCTGCGAGCTGCCGCACCGGCCGGCCGCTGAACGGCGGCGGCCCGGTGTGTTGCGCAGGAAGCTGATGATGACCGTCCTCATCCATGGACCATGCGGTACCGCTGTCTCAGAAGGGTCTCATCGTTTCCTGGGCAAGACCTCGACCGTGCATGAGGGATTTGGGTGCGGGGCGCAGCGACGCCCGACCGGATATAAGGTGATGCCGTCGACACAACGTGCATTGGCCAGACGCCCAGACTTCCAACGCAACGCGCCGAAGGCCGCCCCTCCACGCACCCCTTCCAGCGCCGCGCTCGCGCGCGGCACTCTCAAGCTTCCATCCCCGAGACGGTCCGATGATTGAGGGACAAAAAATCCAACCCGCCCCTTGACCGTTCAGCGCTCATATAAGGATGAGGTGGAAGTGTCCTAAGCCCCCATCAACGCCGCGATCTCGGCGCGGACGCCGGCCGAGCGGCGGTAATACTGATGAGAGCCGGCGAAGCCGGTGTCGTAGTCGGTGAAGCCGCTGCAATCGACGCTGCGGTAGGTGGCGGGCGGGAACAGGAGGGCGTCGCCGCCGCCGCGCGGCCCGTCCTGGCCGAGGCGATGGCAGGAGTTCAGCGTCTCGCTGAGTTTGTCGAGCACCTGGTCCCGCCGGTTGTGCAGGAAGGTGATGCGGCGGCCCAGCCGGCTGAGCGGCGCCAGGCTGTTGGTCACGGAAGCGTCGAAGGCATCGTCGACGATGTCGGCCGCGGCCATGAAGATATGGTCGAACATCTCGGCATCGCCATTGCCGTTGTCGAACCAGGCCTGCACCGCCGCCTGCAGCGCGAGGTTGCCCATGCTGTGGGTCAGCAGGAAGGTCCGCCGCCCGTTGCGCCGCGCCGTCTCGAGGATGGGCAGCAGGTTGGCGAAGAAGCGCATCAGCGGCAGGCCCGAGCCGCCGGCCATCCGCTGGTCCGAGCGGTAGGGCAGGGTCGGGAAGGGGATGGTCAGCAATTGGCCGCGCGAGGGCCAGCTGAAGGTCACGACGGCGGTGTCCGCATCGCCGACGCCCGACTGGGCCAGCCATTCGCGGTTGAAGGCGGCGCGTGTCAGCGCATCCGCGAAGCTGTTGGCGAAGCCGTGGACGAAGACGAGGATGTTGCGCCCACCCTGCGAGAGGTCGTCGATCGCCGTCTGGCTGAAGCCGCCTTTCTGCAGGTCCTGCAGCGAGCGGATGGCGCCCACCGTGTCGGCCGTCAGCCCGGCGCTGTCGACGAAGGCCGTGCCGTAGGTGACCTGCAGCGGGTTGTCGGGCGCGACCATGCTGAACGTGTAGTTCTCCGGCCGGTCCGCCGGATGGTTCGCCACACGATTGGTCGCGAAATAGACGGTGGTCGTCATGATGCTCTCCCCGCACGCACCATGCGAGCGTGATCGCGCAGCAATTCCTGTCAATGTGCATCCCTGCACATCTGTCGCGCCTTCCGTTTGGTGCGAAACTGGACGGACCGATACACTCTCAGATTGCAGGCAAGTCTACACCGCGATATGTGTCGTTGCGTCGGCACGCTGTTGGGGAGCAGTTTGCTGCCGACGCAATGCCGGTAACACAGGCACGAGCACAGCCTGACCGGTCTTGGGGGCAGCGTGGCGTTTCAGGCGGGCTTCGTTGAGGCGACTTGCGGCGACGGGCTGGGCGACCGGCCGATCCGCCATGCGACGTTCCCTCGCTGCGCGCTCCTCCTCACCCCGGTCCTCGACCTCACCCATTCTCACTTTTATTCCGTCGCGTAGGACATACCCATGCCCGGTACAGCCACCGCTATCCTGATCGACGGAACACCGACCAACTACAGCGATCCCTGGGTCGACAGCCTGGTCGGCGGCGGCGCCTGGAAGGACAATGACGGCGGAACCGTCACGATCCAGTGGACGGCCTTCCAGGGCACGATGGACGGCCAGAACTCCTATGGATGGACGTCGCCGGCCCTCAACGGGCTGCGCGAGGCGCTGTCGCTCTGGGAGAGCGTGGCGAACATCGACTTCGTCGAAGTGTCGAGTGCCGCCAATGCCGACGTGAAATTCTGGTGGGGTACGCAAACCCAGGCGGGCGGCGCCGGCGTGCTCGGGTGGAGCGATCTCGTGGGCTTCCCAGCGTACTACGAGAACCCGGCCTCCGAGACACGCGACGTTCTGTTCAACGCGCAGGATTCGTCAATGGCGGGCGTCCTGGGCAAAGGGGGCCTTGGGCTCGTCACGATGGTCCACGAGATCGGCCATTTGCTGGGACTCGCCCATCCGCATGACGGTGGCGCGGGCTCGGACGCAACGACCTTCCCGGGCGTTTATTCGTGGGATCCCTATGCGTACGGCACGGGTGGCCTGAACCAGGGCATCTACACGACGATGAGCTACAATTTCGGCTGGCCCACATTCTACTCTGGGAACACGTCCGAATCGTGGGGGCTGCAGTACGGCCCAATGGCGCTCGATATCGCGGCAATTCAGTCGATCTACGGGGCCAACACGAACTACGCCGCCGGCAACAACGTCTACAAGCTGCCGACCGTAAATCAGGTCGGGACGTACTGGTCGTCGATCTGGGACACTGGCGGCGTCGACACGATTTCCAACGAAGGCTCGTCCTACAAGGCGGTGATCGACCTTCGGCCGGCGGAGGCTGGCGTCAATGGCGGTGGGTACATTTCGTACAGCACGTCGCAAGACAGCACGCCTGGATGGACCGGAAAGATCGACGGCGGCTACACCATTGCCCGTGGCGTCATCATCGAGAACGCCATCGGCGGCAGCGGTGACGACACCATAACCGGCAACGCGGCCATCAACCGCCTCGAAGGGGGCGCGGGCAACGATATCCTGGATGGCGGCGCCGGCGCCGACACGATGATCGGCGGCTACGGCTATGACACTTATTACGTCGACGATGTCGGAGACGTGATCGTGGACAGCGAAAGCGATTGGGGAGCGGACAATGTCTATTCGTCCCTCGCCAACTTCACGCTCGCCGCAGGTCTGGAGAATCTGACCCTGACTGGCACCGCTTCGATCAACGGAGCGGGCAATAGCCTAGCTAATATCATAAATGGCAACGAAGGCGCGAACACACTCGTTGGCGGGGGCGGCGGCGACATCCTCAACGGTCAGGGCGGCAACGACCGGCTGCTCGTCAAGGATATGTCGTTCATGTGGGTCGACGGCGGCAGTGGTACCGATACAGCGGTTCTGGATGGAGCCGGGCTTTCCATCTACCTCCCCGCATCAACGGCGATTTCGAAGTTTCTGAACATCGAGCGCCTCGATATCACCGGGACCGGCAATAATGAAATCTGGCTCAGCCAGTCGATCGTGCTCAACAACATAGGCGAATGGGTCGGCGGCAAGCGCGTGCTGGTGGTGGAGCGCGACAAGGGCGACCTGGTTCACTTCGCCGATAGCGGCTGGATCAAGACAGGATCCTTCACCAGCGTGGACGGCACCTTCGATCGCTGGGTGTTCGGCAACGCCGAAGTTCATATCGAAAGGGAACGAGGCGAAACCATCGTCGGGACGGCTGGGGCCGATATCATTTCGACATCGGCAACCGTTCCCGGCCAGCCCTATGCAACCGACATCGACGACGTAATCGATGGCGCTGGCGGCGCTGATACGATGTCGGGCGGCGACGGGGACGACATCTACTACGTCGACAATGCGGGGGATCAGACGATCGAGGCCGCCGGGCGCGGCATCGACACGGTGCGCTCGTCGATTTCGTGGACGCTCGCCGACAATGTCGAGAACCTCGAATTGCTCGCAGGCGCCGTCAACGGCACGGGCAACGGGCTCAACAACAGGATCGGCGGTAACGCCGGCAACAACGTTCTCGATGGTGGCCTCGGTGCCGACGACATGGCCGGAGGCGCCGGCGACGATACCTACATCGTCGACAATGCCGGCGACGTTACCTTCGAAGTGGATGGTTTCGGTAGCGACACGGTCCTGTCATCGATCACCTGGACGCTCCAGGCGAATGTCGAAAACCTCACGCTCACAGGCTCGAGCGCGATCAACGGCACCGGCAACTGGCTGGCCAACTGGCTTGTTGGCAACGCGGGCATCAATACGCTGGCCGGCAGTGGTGGCAACGATACCTATGTCGTCGGCCTAGGCGATGTCGTTATCGAGCAGGCCGGAGAGGGCATCGATACGGTACGCTCGTCGGTGAACTTCACGCTGGGCGCCAACGTCGAGAATCTCACCCTCATCGGAAGTGGAGACATCAACGGCACCGGCAACAGTATCGGCAACGTGCTTTTCGGCAACGCCGGGAACAACGTGCTGGATGGCGGCGCCGGCAACGACACGATGTCGGGGGGACTGGGCGACGACACCTACTATGTGGAGACCGACCTGGACGTCGTGATCGAGGAGGCGAATGCCGGCCGCGACAAGGTGTTTGCCAGCTTCACCTACGTTCTGGGCGATGCCGTCGAAGATCTCACCCTCACCGGTACGGGGAGTATCTCCGCGATCGGCAATGCGCTGAACAATGCCCTTGTCGGCAATAGCGGGAACAACGCGCTGGACGGCAGCATCGGCGACGACACGATGGCCGGCGGACTGGGCGACGACATCTACTTCGTGGATTCGATCGCCGACGTCGTGATCGAGGGAGAGAATGCAGGCCGGGACAAGGTTTTCTCCAGCGTCAGCTATGTTCTGAGTGCCAACGTCGAAGATCTCACGTTGAGCGCCTGGATGCACGTCGATGGTACCGGCAATGCCCTGAGCAACACTCTTGTCGGGAACATCGGCAACAACGTGCTGGACGGCGGTGCGGGCGCCGACACGATGTCGGGTGGCCTGGGCGACGATACCTATCTCGTGGACGTCGTCGACGACGTCGTGACGGAGGGCGTGGGCGGGGGCAACGACACGGTCGAGGCGTGGCTCGGCTGGACGCTCGGCGCCAATTTCGAGCAGCTCCGGCTCATGGGCACGGCCGACCTCAAAGGCATCGGCAATGGCCTGAACAATGCGCTGTTCGGCAATGCCGGCAAGAACATCCTCGACGGCAAGGCCGGCGCCGACACAATGACGGGCGGGCTGGGCGACGACACCTATATCGTGGACCAGTCGGACGACCTCGTCGTCGAGGCGGCGGGCGGCGGGACCGATCTGGTGCAGTCGGCGGTGTCGTACCAGCTCGGCGCCTATGTCGAGAACCTGACGCTGACCGGAGCGGCCGAGCTGGCGGGCACCGGCAACGAGCTCGCGAACGTGCTGAAGGGCAATGCCGGCAACAACCGGCTGGATGGCGGCGCCGGCGCCGACACGATGAGTGGCGGCCTGGGCGACGATACCTATGTCGTCGACGACCTCGGCGACCTCGTGATCGAGTCGCCGAACCAGGGCACGGACACGGTGGAGGCGCGGGTCGGCTGGACGCTGGGCGCCAATTTCGAGCAGCTCAGGCTGATGGGCCTGGACGACATCGGCGGCACCGGCAACGGCCTGAACAACCTGCTCTGGGGCAATGCGGGTAAGAACGTGCTCGACGGCAAGGCCGGCGCGGACACGATGGCGGGCGGTCTGGGCGACGATACCTATGTCGTCGACGATGCCGGCGACGTCGTGACGGAAGCGGCAGGCGAGGGCACGGATACGGTCCAGTCGCGGCTCGACTGGACGCTGGGCGCCAACCTCGAGCGGCTGGTACTGACCGGGACGTCCAACCTCAAGGGCACCGGCAACGCGCTGAACAACGTGCTGACGGGTAACGTCGGCAACAACCTGCTGGATGGCGGTGCGGGCGCCGACGCGATGGCGGGTGGTCTCGGCAACGATACCTACATCATCGACAATGTCGGCGACGGGGTGACCGAACTGGCCGGTGAGGGCGTCGACACCGTGCAGTCGTCGCTGAACTGGACGCTGGGCGCCAACGTCGAGAAGCTGACGCTGACCGGAACGGCCAACCGCTCTGGCACCGGCAACGAGCTGGCCAACACGCTGACGGGTAACGTCGGCAACAACCTGCTGGACGGCAAGGCCGGGGCGGACACGATGGCCGGCGGGCTGGGCGACGACACCTATGTCGTCGACGCGGCCGGAGACGTGACGATCGAGGACGCGGCGGCTGGCATCGACACGGTGCAGTCGTCGGTCAGCTGGCGGCTGCGGGCGAACTTCGAGAAGCTGGTCCTGACCGGCAGCGCGAACATCGACGGCACCGGCAACGAGCTGGCGAACGGGCTGACCGGCAACGCCGGCAACAACCTGCTCGATGGCGGCGCCGGCGCCGACTCCATGACCGGCGGGCTGGGCGACGACACCTACGTGGTCGACAATGCCGACGATCGCGCGAACGAGAACCCGGGCGGCGGCATCGATACGGTACTGTCGTCGATCAGCCTGACCTTGCGAGCCAACCTCGAGAACCTGGTGCTGACCGGCGCGGCCGCGATCAACGGCTTCGGCAATGGCGAGGCCAATATCCTCACCGGCAACGCCGCCAACAACATTCT
This sequence comes from Reyranella sp., assembly GCF_965249915.1. Classification (GTDB taxonomy): domain Bacteria; phylum Pseudomonadota; class Alphaproteobacteria; order Reyranellales; family Reyranellaceae; genus Reyranella. Next base: position 3,177,912 of record NZ_OZ252257.1, on the reverse strand, counting down.
CGACGGCCGCAGCGGCGCCGACACGATGGAAGGCCGTGCGGGCAACGACACCTACATGGTCGACGATGCCGGCGACGTGGTGATCGAGGCGGCGGGCGGCGGTGCCGACGAGGTGCAGGCCTCGGTGAGCCACACGCTGTCGGCCAATGTCGAGCGGCTGAAGCTGGTGGGCACCGGCGATATCGACGCCACCGGCAACGGGCTGGCCAACAATCTCGTCGGCAACGCGGGCGACAACCGGCTCGACGGCGGGGCCGGCGCCGACACGATGGCGGGCGGGCTGGGCGACGATACCTACGTCATCGACAATGCCAAGGATCTGGCGAACGAGAATCCGGGCGGCGGCATCGACACGGTGCTGTCGTCGATCAGCCTTTCGCTGAAGGCCAACCTCGAGAACCTGGTGCTGACCGGCACGGCCTCGATTAACGGCAACGGCAACGGCGAGGCCAACACGCTCACCGGCAACGACGCGGCCAACGTGCTCGACGGCAAGGCCGGCGCCGATACGATGATCGGCGGCGGCGGCGACGATACCTACGTGGTCGACGATGCCGGGGACCTCGTGGTCGAGCAGGCCGGCGGCGGCTCGGACATGGTCCAGGCCTGGGTCAGCCATACGCTCGGCGCCAATGTCGAGAAGCTGAAGCTGTTCGGTACGGCCAACCTCGATGCGACGGGCAACGAGCTGGCCAACGGCCTGGTGGGCAACGGCGGGCACAACGTCCTCGACGGCGGCCTCGGCGCCGACACGCTGAACGGCGGCGGCGGCGGCGACACGTTCCGCTTCAGCACCGCGCTGGGCCCCGACAATGTCGATCGCATCGTGGCCTTCGATCATGCCGCCGACACGATCCAGCTCGATCACACGATCTTCGCCAGCCTCGGCCTCGGCGGGCTCGATGCCGGCGCCTTCGCTCTCGGCGCGGCGGCGACCCAGGCCGACGACCGCATCCTGTTCCACGCCGGCTCCAAGAGCCTCTACTACGACGCCGACGGGCTGGGCGGCGCCGCCGCCGTCAAGTTCGCGACCATCGACACACTCACCGGCACGCTCGACCACTCGGACTTCCTGATCGTCTAGCCGGTCCGCGACCGCGCGGTGCTCAAAGCGCCGGCGTTGCCGCCGACAGCAGCCGTGCCACCTCCGTCACGGCGCGATGGGCCAGCATGATCGCGGGCGGGTCGATCGGCGTGACGAGCGAGGAAAGCTTCACGATCACCAGCCCGTGGTCGGGCACCACGAACAGGTTCTGGCCGTGGATGCCCATGGCGAACAGCAGCCGCGGCGGGCCGTCGACGATGTACCAGCCGTTGCGATAGCGCGTGGTGCCGAGACCCATGGCGCCGAAGCTCGCGCCGAACTGGCCGGCGCGCCAGGCGTCGCGATCGCCGCCGGACCAGAGATCGTCGATCACCCGCGCCGGCACGGCCTGACGGGCGCCGCGGCGGCCGCCGTCGAGGACGAACTGTCCCAGGCGCGCGACATCGCGGGCGGTGGCAGAGACGCCGCCGCTGCAGCGCGCGGCGCCGCGACCGTCGACGGTGACGAAGGCGTCGTGCGCCGCCCCGATCGGCTGCCATAGAAGTTCGCTCACGAGCTCGGCGTAGGACCGGCCCGTCGCCCGTTCGAGGGCGAGGCCCAGCAGATCGGTGTTGGCCGAATCGTACTTGAAGACGCCGCCATGGGCGCCGGGCACCTGCGCCATGCCGGCGAAGAAGCGCGCGAGGTCGGCCGGTGGCGCGCCCGCGGGCAGGGCCTCCCAGCCCGTCGCGGCGGCATAGGCTGCGAGCGTCGCGGCATCGAGCGCGGCGCCGGCCCGCATGTCGAGCAGATGGCGCAGGGTCGCGCCGCGCCACGAGGTGTCGGCGATTTCGGGAAGGATCGCCGCGACGGGTGTGCCGAGGTCGAGTGCGCCGGCCTCGCCCAGCAGGCTGGCGACCAGGCCGGTCACCGCCTTCGACATCGACATCAGGATATGCGGCGTCTTGGCGTCGAGTCCGTTTCCGTAGCTTTCGTCGACGATCCGGCCGTGCTGCAGGACGAGGAAGGCATCGGTCGCCGTGGCGGCAAGCAGCGCCGGCAAGTCGAAATGCCGGTCTGGTGCGAGGGCCACGTCGAAGGCGCCGAACTCAGCCAACGGTCCTTCGGGCAGGTCGGACGGCGCGGCGGGGGCGGCCGCGATGCGCGCGGTCGGGATGAAGTCGGGGACGGTGCGGAACGCGGCGGCGATGACGCCGGGCGTGCGCCAGGTGGCGAGCGTGACCGGTGGGTTCTGGGACATGGGCTACGCTAGCCAGATCGGCGGCCTTCCTCTATCCGTGAGGCCCCGCTTTTCATTCGAGATCGTCCGAACGTGGATCCGCTTGGGCAGACCGTCGCGCTGCTGCGCCCGAAGGCCCTGCTGTGGAAGCAGATGCAGGCGAACGGCAACTGGACCGTGCACTTTCCGGCGAGCGCCGGTGTCGTCTTCTGCTTCGTCGCTTCGGGCCGGTGCGATCTAGGTGTTGAGGGCGAGCCGCCGCGCGCGCTGGAGCAGGGCGACTTTCTGCTTCTGTCGAGGCCGCCGCGCTGGCGTCTCGGGCGTGAGACGGACCCGGCCCGGCCGACGGTCGTGCTGGATTATGCCCCAAGGGCGCCCGGATCAGATCAGGCAGGCCCGGAGCGCGCGCGCTTCGTCGGCGATGCCTCCTGGCCGGCGGAGGTCGAGATCCTGGGGGGCCGCTTCGCTTTCGATCCCGCCAACGCGGACCTGCTGGCCGGCCTCGTGCCACGCCGGGCCGAGATCCTGTCGAAGGATTCGACGGCGCCGCGCCTGCATCATCTCCTGGCGTTGATCCGGGAGGAGGCCTCGTCGGAACGTGCCGGGCAGGGCCTTGTGCTCGAACGGCTGCTCGAGGTCCTGCTGGTCGAGGCGATCCGGCAGGCGCCCGCAGGCGCTGGCGTCGCGGAGCCGGGCCTGCTCGCGGGCCTCGCCGATCCTCACCTCGCCAGGGCGCTGCGCGCGCTGCACGGCGACATGCGCCGGCCGTGGACGGTCGAGCGGGCAGCCGGGGTGGCGGGCCTGTCGCGCTCGGCTTTCGCCGAACGTTTCGCAGCGATCGTCGGCCTCGCGCCGATGGACTATCTGCTGCGGCTGCGCATGGCGCTTGCCAAGGACCGGCTGCGCTTTGGCGGCGCGCGGCTGGCCGAAGTCGCGGAAGCCTGTGGTTATCGTTCGGTGAGTGCGTTCAGCACGGCCTTCCGCCGCGTCGTCGGCGTCGCGCCCGGCGCCTATGCCGCCCAGACGTGATCGTGGAACCGCGACCGTGCGATGGTGTATCGAGAGCCCGCTTCGTCGTGGTCCTGGGAGGAGTTTCCGTGAAATTGCCGATCGTTGCGCTGGTGCTCGGCGCATTGGCCGTGGCGTCCGGCGCCAGGGCGCAGGGTCTCCCCGAACAATCGCTCTGGAAGAACAGCAAGGGATCGCTGCTGCTCGTCACCAAGGTCGATGAGGCCGCCAGGAGCTTCCGCGGCACCTTCGTCAATTACGCCAAGGGCTATTCCTGCGAGGGCGTGCCGATTGCCGTGTCCGGAAGCTTCGACGGCGACAGCGTCTCGATGGTCGGCAGCTTCGCGCCCTGCGCGCAGACGATAACGATCTGGCAGGGCACGGTGAGCGGATCGACGCTGAACATCACCTTCGACCTGCGCTACGTCGACAAGCAGTACAAGTTCCAGGAGACGAAGGGGGCCGACACCTTCACGCGGCAGTACTGAAATCGCGGCTGCGGGTGCTAGGCTGGAGGGATGAAGAAGTCCCTTCGCGAGGCCTGGGCGAACTTGCCGCCCCGGCTGAAGCTGCTGCAGCCTGTGCCGTTCTCCGACGCGCAATGGGCGCTGCTCGAACGCCTGCACGCGGGCTTCAACGATCGTGAGGCGCATGCGAGCCTGCCGATGGCGATCGCCCGCTTTCCCGACGACACGGCAAAGGAGATCTTCGAGCGGGCGCGGCAGTTCGACGATGTCGTGACGGTCAATGTCGACGAAAGCTGGGAGGCGAGGGTTGCCGCCGGCGCGGGCGATCCCATGGCGGAATATGTGCGGCTCTACAACGAGGATGTCGACGCGATGATCGACGTGCTCGTTCCCTCGGCGCGCTATCGCAAGGAACACTATGCCTACGGCCGCTTCGTCTTTCCCGAACCGCACGGGCTGCATACCGACCATAGTCTGGAGGATCCGGCGGCCGGGGGCGAGCCGATCTGCATCGCCCGCATCGAGACCCTGGGCACGCACTATGTCGACGGCGATTACCGGACGCAGGACGCCGGGACGCAGAGCATGCTGAAGGCGCTACGCTACTGGATTCCCGTTCCCGAGGGCGAGCCCGAGCAGGTCTTCGAGGAGCTGCTGCGGCGCGGCACGCTGAAGACCATCCCGGTGAACCACGTCATGCTGATGGTCGCCGGCAACGCCGCGGACAACGCCCAGGTCACCCAGCATATTTCCGCCCGCCCGCCCGAGGGCGGCCTGCACTCGGCCTTCTTCCAGCGCCAGTACCGGTTGGCCTAACCCAACTGGCCTAGCCCAGCAGGCCGCTTCGTTTCGCGTGACGCGCCGGAGGCACGGCGTGTCATTGACCCTCTACGGGGCGATGCCTACTGTCTGCTCCAGAGCGACACCAGTGGAACGCCGTGCTCCGGGGGAGCCAGTCGTCCTTAGGGACGGGGCGTTGTTCGTGTCCGCCAGATCATCATTCCGACGTCGTCCCCGCCCGACTGAACTGCTGCCAATTTGGCAGTTCGTCGGCGCGGGCGCGTCTTTTCATGGGACGGCGGCCAGGTGGAGCAGCGAGCATTTCCGGCAGCGGACGACGAATGGAACGCCGGCCATCTCGGCTGCGGCCCGCTCGTGCTCGACCTGCGCAAGAAATTGAAGGCGATGCCCGGCGGCGTGCTGCGCGTGATCGCGCTCGACATCTCCGCGCCGCATGACATCCCGGCCTGGTGCCGGCTCACGAACAACCAACTGCTCGCGCACGATCCGGCGACCCAGAGCTTCTGGATCCGCTCGCGCGCCGACTGGTCCTGAAGTCAACAAGGAGGAGAGAGACATGCCCGGTTCATTCGTCGTCAGCCTGACCCACGCCAAGAACGACACCGACAAGGCCACGGTGGCCTTCGTCGTCGCCAACGCCGCCGTCGCGTCGGACAAGAAGACCATGGTCTTTCTGTCGATCGAGGGCACGCGGCTCTCGCAGAAGGGCTATGCCGACGACATCCACGAGGAAGGCTTCGCGCCGCTCAAGGACCTGATGAAGAGCTTCGTCGAGGCCGGCGGCCAGATCTTCGTCTGCTCGCCCTGCTTCAAGAAGCGCAAGCTCGACGAGAACAACCTGGTCGACGGCGCGCTGGTGGTCGGCGGCGCCAAGCTGGTCGAGTTCATGGGCGAAGCCTGTCCCAGCGTCAGCTACTGAGCGGACGGACGCCATGACGATCCTCAAGGCCAACCGCCGCGGCTTCATCGCCGCGTCGGGCGCGCTGTCCGTCGCCTCGCTGCTCGCCAGCCCGGCGATCGCGCAGGGCAAGAAGAAGTTGCGCTTCGGCGTCGGCCCGCTGATGCCCACGCCCGATGACACGAAGAAGGCCTATCTGCCGCTGTTCGCGCATCTCGCGAAGGAACTGGGCAACCCCGACTTCGACCTGGTCGCCACGACCGACTGGGCCGGCATGGCCGTCGCCATGGGCTCGGGCCAGCTCGATGTCGCCTGGATGGGGCCGTGGGGCTACATCATCGCCAACAACGCCACCGGCTGCCAGGCCGTGGCGACGGTGAAGTACGACGACAAGCCGACCTATCTCGGGATCATCGTTGCGAGGCCCGACCTGCAGGTGACGAAGTTCCCCGACGATACCAAGGGCAAGTCGATGTCCTTCGCCGATGTCGGTTCGACCTCGGGCTGGCTGATCCCGACCTACTACGCCAAGGAAGTCTGGAAGATCGATCCCAGGACCTTCTGGAAGTACAGCGAGGGCGCGACGCATCCGGCCAACGAGATGGCGGTGAGCTCGGGCCAGGTCGACATGGCCACTGACTTCGACCGCCAGCGCAACGCCATGATCGCCGCCGGCCGCATCAAGGAAGACAGCAACAAGATCATCTGGACCTCCGACCCGCTGCCCAACGACGCGATCGCCCTGCCGGCCAATGCGCCCAGGGAGATGGGCGCCGAGGTGCAGAAGATCCTGACCTCTATTACGGCCGAGCAGGCCAAGGCCCTGCTGCCGCCGCGCTACACCGGCTTCGTGCCGGCGACGCACAAGAGCTACGACATGATCGAGAAGGCGGGCATCGCCGTCGGCAAGATCAAGCCGAAGGCTTAGAGTCTTTCTGGGCACGATGGAAACACGTTCGGTTTTCCAACAAAGCCCTCATCCTGAGGAGCGCTCCGTAGGAGCGCGTCTCGAAGGATGGGCACGCGCACCTCGTTTGTTGTCCACCCTTCGAGACGCATCGCTGCGCGATGCTCCTCAGGGTGAGGTGAGTGGGTCTAGGACGGTCGACGTGTCGAGTATGCGTTGATGGCGAGCGCGGCTGAAAAGGCGCTCGCGGAACTGGAGGTGCAGGGGCTTGGCTTCAGTGTCCGACGCCTGCGCCTGTGGCTCGTCGCGGCACTCGTTCTCGCTTTCTATGCCGTGTCGTGGGACCTCGCGGGCATCGATCTCGAGCGGCTGGCAAACGGCCTGCCCAGGCTCGGCCACTGGATCGCGTCGGCCTGGCCACCCGACACGCGCGAGGTGCCGCTGTTCGCCTATCGCATCGCCGAGACGGTGGCGATGGCGGCACTCGGCACGACGCTCGCGACGCTGCTCGCCCTCCCGATGGCGATCCTGGCCAGCCGCAACATCACGCCGTGGCCCGCGCTCTATTACCCGGTGCGCTGGTTCCTGAACGCCTTGCGCGGCATCGACTCCTTCGTCTTCGCGCTGCTGTTCGTCGCGGCGGTCGGGCTCGGCCCCTTCGCGGGTGTGATCGGCATCGCGCTCCACACCTGGGGCAGTGCCGCCAAGTTCTTCGCCGACCATATCGAGAATGCCAATCTCGGGCCCCTCGAAGCCGTGCGCACGACCGGCGCCGGGCGCTTCACCGCGATCTGCTACGCGCTGGTGCCGGACATATTGCCGGTGATGCTCTCGACCACGCTGTTCTGGTGGGAGTTCAACATCCGCGCCTCGACCGTGCTGGGCGTGGTCGGTGCGGGCGGCATCGGGCTTGAGCTGAAGAACAGCATGGACCTGCTCGACTTCCCGCGGCTCTTCACCATCATCGCCATGATCCTGGTGGTCGTGACCGTGCTCGACCAGGTCTCGGCCTGGCTGCGCAAACGGCTCATCCGGGCATGAACGCCGCGCCGCGCCTCACCGCCGTCGGCCTCGGCAAGGCCTTCAAGGGCCATGCGGCGATCGACGACATCAGCTTCACCGTGCGCGAGGGCGAGTTCGTTGCCGTGCTGGGGCCCAGCGGTGCCGGCAAGACGACGTTGTTCCGTTGCCTGACCGGGCTGCTGCCGCCCGACAGAGGCGAGGTCCGCGTCAGCGGCGACGATATCGCGACGCTGCACGGACGCGCCCGCCGCCGGATCGCCGTCGTGTTCCAGCAGTTCAACCTGGTGAGCCGCCTCAGCGCCCTCGACAATGTGCTGGCCGGCCGCCTCGGCCATGTGCCGGCGTGGCGCGGCGTGCTGCGCCGCTTCGACCGCGACGACCGGCTGCTGGCGCTGGAATGCCTCGATCGCGTGGGCCTGCTGCGCCACGCCATGCAACGCGCCGACACGCTGTCGGGCGGCCAGCAGCAGCGCGTGGCCATCGCGCGTGCGATGGCGCAGCGGCCGAGCCTGATCGTGGCCGACGAGCCGGTCGCCAGCCTCGATCCCGCCGCCGGCGCGGGCGTCCTCGACCTGCTGCAGCGCATCGCGCGCAGCGACGGGGTCGGCGTCGTCTGCTCGCTGCATCAGGTCCATCTGGCGCGCACCTACGCCGATCGCGTCGTCGGCCTGTCTCAGGGGCGGAAGGTGATCGACAGTCCGGTGGCCCAGTTCGACGAGGCCGCGTTCGGCCACCTCTACGGCAACAGCGAGACCCCGACATGAAACCGACCGAGACACATGCGTTTCCCGAGGGCATCACCGGTCCCGACGTCAGCTTCGACGGCGGCGACCTCGATTGCGGCAACGGGCTCCTGCTGCTGATCCGCAAGCACATCGACCCGATGGCGCGCGGCCAGTTGCTGGAAATCCTCTCGACGGAAATCTCGGTCGACGAGGACCTGCCGGCCTGGTGCCGCCTCACCTCGAACGAGCTGGTCTCGTTCCGCAAGGTCGGCAAGCAGCGCAGCTTCGTGATCGCCAAGGGCAAGTTCGCCGAGCGCGGTGCAGGGGAAGAGCGCCACGGGAGTGGCGCGCACCGCACGACGGACGTTGCTGGAGCGCACCACTCCCGTGGCGCTCATACTCGGACCGAGCCCGTCGCAGCGCCCCCCGTGCCGGCGATGTCCGTCATGGGCATCGGCAGCTGGCCGCGTCCGCGCTGGATGGTCGAGGCGATGCATTCCTATGTCGAGGGCAAGCTCGACGAGGCGGCGTTCCACGAGACCGCCAACGACGCCGTGCGCCTCGTCGTGGCCGCGCAGGAGCGGGCCGGGGCGGGGGTCCTCACTGATGGCGAGCAGCGCCGCGATTCCTATGCGAGCTTCGTGGCGACGCGGCTCGACAATTGCCAGCTCATCCCGCTCACCGACGTGCTGCCGCTGGTCGACGATCCCGAGAAGTTCGAACGCGAACTGCGGGCGCTCGACGTGCCGGCCGCCGACGTGCGCCATCCGGCGGTGCTGGGCCGCATCTCGCGCAGCCGGCCGCTGGCGGGCCACGAGGCCGATTTCCTGCGCACCCTGACGGCGAAGCCCCTCAAGGTCGCGCTGCCCGGCCCCTACCTGCTCACGCGCACGATGTGGATGGAGTGTCTCAACGAGCGCGCCTATGAAAGCCGCGAGGAACTGGCGCAGGACATCGTGACGGCGTTGCGGGCCGAGCTGAAGGACCTGCTCGATGCCGGTGTGTCGCTCATCCAGTTCGACGAGCCCGTCCTGTCGGAGGTGGTGTTCAGCGGTGCCAAGAGCGGCCCGTCCTTCATGTGCGGCGCGCTGTCGGAATCGCGCGAGCCGGCGCACGAACTCGCCTTCGCGCGCGACCTCGTCAATGCCGTGGTCGAGGGAAGTCCGCGCGACCGCATCGCGCTGCATGTCTGCCGCGGCAACTGGACGCCCGACGAATCGGTGGCGCTGAGCGGCGACTACCGCCCGCTGGTCGACACGCTGAAGCAGATGCGGGTCGGCGCCTATCTCCTGGAGATGTGCACCCCGCGCGCCGGTGAGCTCGAGATCCTGAAGGCGCTGCCCGACGAGGCGCGCATCGGCGTCGGCGTGGTGAACCAGAAATGCGCCGAGGCCGAGCCGGTGGAGGAGGTGGAGGCGAAGATCCGCCGCGCCATCGACCTGTTCGGCAAGGACCGGCTATTGTTCCATCCCGATTGCGGCTTCGCCACCTTCGCCGACAACCCGATCTGCAGCGCGGGTTCGGCCGAAGATAAACTCAAGGTCATCGCCCAGGCGGTGGAGCGGGTGCGCTGAGGCGGCGCCGGCGCGCAATCGCGGTTGCACGCGTCGCGCGGTAGAGCAGAATACGGGCTTTCTACCGAGGGGAAACGCGATGAAACGTCGGATATTCATGGCGGTGGGCGCCGCGGCCGGCCTGCTCGGGGCGTCCGCATCGGCACGGGCAAACGCGATCTGGGTTACGGTCTCGGGTTCCGACAACCGCTATCGCCTGAAGATGCCGCTGGGGTACCGCTACCTGCAGGTGCCCACGCACAGCGGCACGGTCAACTCCTATGTCTACATGCAGCCGGACAAGCTGACCCTCGAGCTGGTCGACGTGGTGCTCGCGACCCACAATCAGATTCCGACCGGCGCCGCGCTCACGAAGGCCCTCGAAGAGGCGCAGGGCGGCATGATGAAGAGCTGGCCGGGGAGTACGGTGCAGGAGCAGCGCCAGATCGAGACCGGGCCGCTCACCGGACGCGAGTTCGTCCTGTCGGTCCCGGGCAACCGCTTCGTTCGGGCACGGCTCTATCTCACTGCGGACGCAGTCTATTCGCAGGTCGCGCAGGGGCCGGCGGCAGAACTCGGCAGCGCTCTCGTCGTGCAGTTCTTCGAGTCACTCCGGTTCGGTTAGCGGCGCGCGAGCGGACGAGTGATGGAGGCGCGAGGGCGGAACTTTCGCGACCATAAATCGTTCTGTGTCTTATGCGGGAGTGCCGCACACACCTGATCTCAAATCTTCGGAGCCATCCCATGCGCAGCGCCTCACCGCTCGTCGCTCTTGTGTGTATCGCGTTGAGCGGGCCCGTGTGGGCGCAGGGGCACGGGAACGATAAAGGTGGGCCTGACCGGGGTGCCGATCAGGGGAAAGGTCATGGTCAGGGCCGCGGGCAGGGAAATGCCCAGGCCTCGCAGCAGGTCAACATCGTGGTGACCGACGGCGATCGAAGCGCCGTGCGCACCTATTACCGAAACGAGTTCGCCGCCGGCAACTGCCCGCCGGGCCTCGCGAAAAAGAACAACGGTTGTCTGCCGCCAGGGCAGGCGAAGAAACTGTGGACGGTCGGCCAGCCGCTGCCGCCGGCGCTGGTCTTCTATCCACTGCCCGCTGTCCTGCTCTCGACCCTCACGCCACCGCCGCCCGGCTATCAATATGTACGGGTGGACGACGACGTGCTGCTGATGATCACGGCGACCAGGATCATCACGAGTCTCGTGGCGAACCTCGGCGGCTGACAGACGTCGTCGGAGCATGGCCGCCGAGGGGCGAGGTGCATCCCGTCTCGTCGGAACCGTGCCGGTATGCGATCCGGTGACGCCTCCGTGCTAGAATCGATTTCATGAAGGCCTGTACTCCCGGTCCCGTTCCGCCTTCCGGCGGCGGGACGTACCCCAACTCGTTCCCGCCGCTGGCCGAGGGCGTGCTGGACTATGCCGTCTACATGCTCGATCCGGCCGGCAACGTCGTAAGCTGGAACAGCGGCGCGGAGCGCTTCAAGGGCTACACCGCGGCCGAGATCGTCGGCAGCCATTTCTCGCGCTTCTATGCCGAGGAGGATCGTCGCTCCGGCCTGCCGGCGCGGGCGCTCGACCTCGCGCTCCGCGAGGGCCGGTTCGAGAACGAGGGTTGGCGCGTGCGCAAGGACGGCACGCGCTTCTGGGCGCATGTGGTCATGGAGCCGATCCGCGGTCCGGACGGCACGCTGCTGGGCTTCGCCAAGGTCACGCGCGATCTCACCCGGCGGCGGGAGGCCGACGAGCAGTTGCGCCGCAGCCAGGAGGAAACCCGCCTGCTGGTGCAGAGCGTCACCGATTACGGCATCTACATGCTCGACCCCGAAGGCAACGTCGAGACATGGAACGCCGGCGCCCAGCGCATCAAGGGCTATACGGCCGAGGAGATCGTCGGCCAGCACTTCTCGCGTTTCTACACCGAGGAGGACCGCGCCACCGGCGAGCCGCAACGGGCGCTGGCGACGGCGGTGCAGGAGGGCCGCTTCGAGAAGGAGGGTTGGCGCGTGCGCCGCGACGGCACGCGCTTCTGGGCCAGCGTCGTCATCGATCCGGTGCGCGGGCCGGACGGCGCGCTGCTGGGTTTCGCCAAGGTCACGCGCGACATCACCGAGCGGCGCGACGCCCAGATCGAGCTGGAGCGCGCGCGCGAGGCGCTGTTCCAGTCGCAGAAGATGGAGGCGATCGGCCAGCTCACCGGCGGCGTCGCGCACGACTTCAACAACCTGCTGACCGCCGTGATCGGCAGCCTCGAACTGGTGCGCAAGCGCCTGCCGCCGGACGAGAAGAACCTGCTGCTGATCGACAATGCCATGCAGGCGGCGCGCCGCGGCGCCACCCTGACGCAGCGCATGCTGGCCTTCGCGCGACGGCAGGAGCTCGACCCCGAACTGGCTTCGGTCGCCGAGCTCGTGGCCGGCATGACGACGCTGTTCGACCACACGCTCGGTCCCTCGATCGTGCTCGACGTCGATTGTCCGCCATCGCTGGCGCCGGTCCGGGTCGACGTCAACCAGCTCGAGATGGCGTTGCTCAACCTCGTGGTCAACGCGCGCGATGCCATGCCGCGCGGCGGCACGATCGGCATCGCCGCGAGCGAGGTTGAAGCCGGGCCGACCTCGCCCGTCCCGCTGCCGGCGGGACGCTACGTGCGCCTCTCGGTGCGCGACCAGGGGCACGGCATGGACGCGACCACGCTGGCGCGCGCGACCGAGCCTTTCTTCACGACCAAGGGCGTGGGCAAGGGCACCGGCCTCGGCCTCTCGATGGTGCACGGCCTCGCCGAGCAGTTGGGCGGCCGCTTGCAGCTCGAGAGCGCGCCGGGCGCCGGCACGACCGCGTCGCTGTGGGTCCCGGTGGCCGGGGGCGCCGATGTCCCGTCGCAGCGTTCCCCGTCGGCGTCGGCGCTGGAAGCGACGTCGCTTCATATCCTCGCGGTCGACGACGATGCGCTGATCCTCGTGAACACGGCCGCCATGCTGGAGGATCTCGGCCATGAGGTCACCACCGCCTATTCCGGTCCCGAGGCGCTGGCGGCGCTTTCGCGCATGGAGCGGGTCGATCTCGTCGTCACCGACCAGGCGATGCCGGGCATGACCGGGACCGAACTGATCGCCGAGATCCGGCGCGCGCGCCCCGATCTGCCGATCCTGCTGGCCACCGGTTACGCCGAGCTGCCCAACGGCGAAGGGGCGGACATCCCGCGGCTCAACAAACCGTTCCTGCAGGCCCATCTCGGCCAGGCGATTGCCGATGTGATGCGGGACCGCAACCGGTCGTCCTGAGCACGGCGAAGGACTTTACGGAACGACCGAAGGACTGTGTCGCGAGGGTGGATCTTCGCCGCGCTCAGGATGAGACGCTGCTGCGCCCCACCTTGGGCTCGGTGCCGGCGAGCAGGCGCGCGATGTTGGCGCGGTGGAGTGCGAGCACGTAGAGGCCGCCGGCGATGACCAGCAGACGAGAGGGCAGCGGCTCGGGCAGCAGGCAGACGAGGAGCGCAGCCGTCACCGCGGCCAGCATCGAGGCGAGCGACACGATCCGCACGAGCGCCAGCACGGCGAGGAATACGGCCGCCGCGCCGACGCCGACCGGCCACGAAAGGGCGAGCAATACGCCCAGACCGGTCGCCGCCGATTTGCCGCCGGTGAACCCCAGCCAGATCGATCGGCTGTGTCCCAGCAGCACCGCGAGGCCGCACAGGCACACGGCCCAGGGCAACCACGCCGCCGGCGCCTGTAGCCAGGGAAAGAGCCAGCGCGCCAGCAGGATCGCCGCAACACCCTTCAGCACATCGACGACAAGCACCGCCAGCGCCGGTCCCTTGCCCAGCGTGCGCAGCACGTTGGTTGCACCGGTCGAGCCGGACCCGTGTTTGCGAATGTCGATGCCCCTGAGTAGCCTGCCCGCCAGATAGCCCGTGGGTATGGAGCCCAGGAGATAGGCGAAAGCGACGCCTGCGATCCCGAAGAGCGAAATGAAAAGCGGCGATGTCGCGTCGTGCAGCGGAAGGCTCCTTCGAATGCGTTCCGATTGTAGTGCACAAAGTCGCGACCCCGCGCCATCTGCTTGCTGCTTTCACTCCACCTGAACTAGTGTTCCGCCCGCAAGATCAAGGGGCGCCAAGGCCCTGGGTCAGGGAGGATAGAAGTATGCGTACACCGACTCGTCGCGGGCTCATCGTTGCGGGTGCGGGCGCTCTCGCGGCGCCGGCTCTTTTCGCCACCTCGTCGCGGGCGCAGGGCGCGTTCCCGAACAAGCCGATTCGCATCCTCGTGCCCTATCCGGCGGGCGGACAGACCGACGGTATTGCGCGCGTCTACGGTGAATATCTCGGGCGCAAGCTCGGCACCTCGGTGGTGGTCGAGAACAAGGGCGGCGCCGGCGGCACGATCGGCGTGGCCGAGGTCAAGCGCGCGCCCCCGGACGGCTACACCATCCTCTGCACCATCTCCTCGTCGCTGATCCAGAACCGGGTCACGGTGAAGGACCTGCCCTACGATCCGGAGAAGGACTTCACCTATCTCACCATGACGACCAGCCTGGGCGGTCCCGTCGTGGCGGCCGAGAAGACCGGCGCGACCAACCTCAAGCAGTTCCTCGACTACGCCAAGAAGGTCGACAAGCTGAACTTCGGCGCCTACGGGCCCGGCTCGACGCCGCAGATGCTGATCGAGACGATGGCGCGCCAGTACGGGTTCAAGGTCGAGGTCGTGCAGTATCGCGGCGAGGCGGCGATGTTCGCCGACGTGGCGGCCCAGCAGCTCGACGGCGCGGCGGGAAGTCCGGCCGGTGCGGCGGCGGTGATCGCTTCCGGCAAGGGCAAGGCCATCGCCATGATGGGCGACCGTCTGCCGGCCTTTCCCGGCGTCGAGACGATGGTCGAGCAGGGTGCCGTCGGCGGCTTCTACGAGACGCGCGCCTTCGCCGTCTTCGCCGTTCCGGCCGCGACGCCCAAGGACATCGTCAAGAAGCTTTCCGACACGCTGATCGAGGCCGGCACCGACGAGAAGGTGAAGGCGCTGATGGCCAACTTCCTGATCGTGGGCCCGCTCAGCTTCGAGGAGACCAACAAGGTCTTCCAGCGCGACAGCAAGATCATGCTCCAAGTGATGAAGGAGATTGGTATCAAGGCGGAGTAATGTCCGAGCGAAGCTCGTCCTTACTTCGCCCGTGAGCGTCAGGAGCGACGCTCGCTGCTGCACCACGACTCAAGAGGAAATCACGACCATGTCCTTCACCGTAACCAGCGACAGCTTCAAGGAAGGCGCGACCCTCGGCATGGAGCACATCCTGTCGGCCGAGTACGGCTTCGGCTGCGGCGGCGGCAACAAGTCGCCGCACCTGCGCTGGTCGGGTGCGCCCGAGGGCACCAAGAGCTTCGCGGTGCACTGCTTCGATCCCGACGCGCCGACCGGCTCGGGCTTCTGGCACTGGGTGGTGGTCAACATTCCCGCCGGCACGACCGAGCTGGCGCTCGACGCCGGCAACCCGAAGGCCGGCCTTCTCCCGAAAGGCGCGCTGCAGACCCGCACCGACTTCGGCGCCCCGGGCTATGGCGGCCCGTGCCCGCCGCAGGGCCACGGCCCGCACCGCTACGTGTTCACGGTGTTCGCGGTGAAGGAGGAGAGCCTGCCGGTGAATGCCGACACGTCGGCGGCGATCGTCGGCTTCCAGCTGCATTTCAATACCTTGGCCAAGGCCGCGCTGACGGGGACTTTCGAGCGAAAGTAGGCCGCGCCGCGCTCGACGCCTCACGGCTCAGTCCGGCGCCTGGAGGACCGTGACCTCCAGCGCCGTCCTGGCGCCATGCAACAGGGTGTTGCGTGCAATGTATTGCGGCAGCCCGTAGCCCTCGTAGCTCAGGAATCCGTCGGCGACCGAGACCGCGAGAAGCGCCGGGCGACTGGCGATGGCGAGTTCCAGCGTGTCGCCCGCATGCAGCGCGGCGGCGGTCGGAGTCATGTTGACGATCAGGTCGACCGGCTCGCCGGGAACGAGCGGGGTCTTGATCCTGTCATCGATGGCCTGCTCGGCCCTGGTCGAGAATTCCGGCATGACCTGCCGCGTCGCGGCGCGCTGATTTCCCATCGACAGGCAATGCCGCGTCCCATCGCGATCGATGCGATCGAGGCGCACGGTTACATGCGTGTCGATCTCGGTGCTGGCGAGACCAAGGCGAAGACGGGCCGGTCCGACCAGTTCCATGTCGGCCGGCACCCTCCACGCGAAGCGCAGTACGTGGGGCATGACGCTATCGGTGCCCGGCACGAGGCCCGGAACCTGCGGCACGGCCAGCCAGTGGCTCTCGGCTTCGGCAACCGGCTCGACCTCGAGAGTGCCAGTCACGGCGGGATGGAGCGCAAGCGTGCGGGAGGCCGGGGGCGGGAAATCCACCGCCGTGCCCCAGGCCGCTTCTCCCTCGCCCGCGCCATCGCGCCACCAGCGAACGGCTGGCTGTCGATCGTAGCCGTTGTCGATCCCCTTCACGACATGGTCGAAGAAGGCCAGTGCCTCGAGTTGCCAGGAGTAGGCGGGAAGCTCGTACTCGGCCGGCCCGATGATCAGCCATTTGCGGTCGACCGGTGTGCCGGCATTCTGGAAGAGATCGTAGGCGCCGAACTGGTGCAGCGAGATGTTGCCCCGGTTCTGCACGACGACGAAGGGCACGTCGATCTGCGACAGGCGGCGAAACGAGCCCTCGTCGGTCCGGTTGTTCGGATCGGTATCGGTATCGGTGAAGAAGGCGACGAGGTTTTCCAGGGCGCGCGGGATGGGCCGGTTCTTCTTGAAGCCCTGCATGACGGAATCGATGCGCGGCCGTATCAGATTCCAGACGAATGGCCGGTTGACGACGTGACTGAGGAGGGCGCGCAGGACCGGGGGAACGTAGAGCTTGACGCCCTTGGCCGTGAAGTTCGCGCCGGTCCACAGGCCGAAGAACTCTATGTTCGGATATCCGGCGTAGCGAAAGACGTGCCGGCGAAAGTCGGTGCAGATCTCGTTGCAGAAGAACGCCTTCAGCGCCGGCGGTCGATGCGCGGCGACGGTCGGCTGGTTCATGCCGTAGTAGGATGTGCCGAAAAGGCAGACATCGCCGCTGGACCAGTCCTGCTCGCCCGCCCAGGCGACGCAGGCGAGATGATCCTGCACCTCGGATTCGGCGTGCCAGTGCCGCAACTCGCCTTCGGAACGCCCGACGCCCCGCGCCGTCACGACGACCTGGACATAGCCTCGGGCGGTGATGACCGGCGGCGACCCGATCTCGTTGGTGCCTTTGGGCACGCCGATCGAGTGCAGGTCCCGATTGTAGGCCGAGAACTGCACGATCGCCGGATACCGGCCGGGCTTGCGCGGCAAATACACGTCCGCCGACAGCTTCGTTCCGTCCTTCATCGGGATCATGACATCGGCCAGCAGCCGGCACCCCAGGTCCTGCTCGGCGACCTTGCCCGGTTTCCAGCCGGCCAGTTGCAGGTGGTTGAGACGGCCCTTGAGGGGAATCAGATTGTCGAGCCAGGTCGTCATGGTCTTGTTCCGTCAGTTCTCGGATTTGCCTTCCTCGGCGAGGAGCTTGAACAGCCTCGCCATTGCCTCCGCCGCCTTGGGGCGCAGCGTCGAACCGCCAAGGGCGAGATTGAGCACCGACAAGCCGACCCCCAGAGCGTGGACCAGCGCCACGGTCCTGGCGTCGGCAGCGATGCCGATGCGGTCGGCTGCTGCGGCAACCTCGCCCCGTATGCCGCGCGTCAGCCGCTCGAAGATCGCCCTCGCATCGGCGTCCTGACTGGCCGCCAGGGCAAAGGAGATGAGGACACGGCTGTTCTCCGCCTTCTCGAAGGCGGCCCCCATCGCATCCGCCAGCTTTCGGGGACTTGTCGACGCGCCGCGCATCGCAAGCTCCACGCCCTCCAGCTGGTCGCTCGCGGTGCGATCCAGGACCGCGGCCAGCAGGGCCTGCCGCGTTGGAAAATAATAGGTCAGGTGGCTTTGCGAGACGCGGGCAGCTTTCGCCACGCGCGGCTGGGTCAGGCCGGCAAGCCCGTGTTCGCGGATCAGCGCGATGGCTGCCACCAGCAGGCGTTCTCGAACGGCGATCTCGACGGGTGACATGCCAAGAGCCCTGGTTGGTATACCTACCAATTTAGGACAAGGATGGTTTCGGACGCAAGTCCTCGGTCGTGAACTGGCGAGGCGCTAAGGTCGGACCTTGGATCGGATCGCTCTAGCGTTCATCCAGCGGCGGAAAAGCCCACTTCCCGTTCCGGATCGGCAGGAACGAGCCGTCGTCCACGCCGACCTCCTCGGCGATGCGCTCGTTCGTTACCTGGTTGAGCGCCAGGACGAGGTCGCCGTTCTTCTTGGGATCGAGCGCCAGGTTGGTCATCTCGTCGGGATCGGCCTGCAGGTCGTAGACCTCGAGGTCGTTCTTCGCGACCAGCTCCTCCATCGTCTTCGGCGTGTTGAAGGCGAGAGGCGAGAAATAGCGCGAGAAGCGGTAGCGGCCGTCGAAGATGCTGCGGATCGACGTCCGGCTCCGGAAGTCCGGCGGATGCCCCGTTAGCATCGCCTCCTGCTGCGCCGGGGGCTTCGTCCTGTAGGTGCGCGTGTCGATCGTCATCGCGGCCCAGCTTGGATCCGCATAGGACAGCATGTCGAAGTTGAAGAGAGCCGCCGGCCGCACGGCCTTCTCTCCCGCGGCGTCCGGGTCGCGCAGCAGCGCGGAGAAGTCTTTGCCCGGTAATCCCTCGCCGGCCCGGGCGCGGGCGGCGCCGTCCTTGCCGGTGAGTGCCAGGATCGTCGGCGTGAGGTCGAGCTGTGAGGTCAGCGCCCGGCACTGCTTGCCGCCCGCGAGAGCCGGATGGACGATCATGAGGGGCAGGTGGTTCTGTTCCCGGTACGCGGTCGTGCCCTTGCCGCGCATCTGATGGCTGCCGCCCAACTCGCCATGATCCGCCGTGAACACGACGATCGTGGTCTGCGCCATGCCGTTGTCTTCGAGCGCCTGCATCAGGCGCTCCACCTTGCGGTCGCAGTCGCGGATGGCGTTGAAGTAGTAGTTGCGCAGGGCGCGCCAGCGCCGGTCCTCGTCCGGCCAGGCGCCCACCAGCAGGTCGATGGATTGCTGGTAGTAGAGGTGCGCCTTCGGCCGCCCCGGCGCGTCGAGCGGCTGGTGGCGGCTCGCGGGGAGCGGCACGCCGTCCCAGGTCGCGCGGTAGAGTTCGTCGTCCGGGGCGCGGGCGATCCCGAACGCGTGGCGCTTGCCCTGGATGTTCTCGTTGCCGATGTCGGAGTCGAAATACATCGTATCGTGCGGGTTGACGAAATTGACGGCGAGGTACCAGGGCTGGCCCTTGGTGCGCAGCGCCTGGGCTTCCGTGCGCAGCCACGAGATCGACGTCGCCAGCGTGCCGTCGTCGTAGGAATAGCCGCCCAGGGTTCCGTCGATCATGTCGCCGATGCCGAAGAAGTCCTGGAAGCCGTAGGACTGCAGGGTCTTGCGGTAGTCGAGCAGCGGCGCGTCGACCGGCTTGTCGTTGAGATCGAGGTTGGCCGAGAGATGCCACTTGCCCTGATAGGCGGCGTGATAGCCCAGCTCGGCAAGACGGTGGCCGATCGTCTTGATCTTCGTCGAGAGGTCGCGTTGCCAGATGGAGTTGAGGTTGTCGGCGATGCCGGTGTGCTGGATGTGCTGGCCGGTATAGACGACCGAGCGCGCCGAGGAGCAGACGCACGAAGCTGCCTGGTGATTGAGGAAGGTGACGGCCTTCTTCTTGATCGCCTCGCGCCCCGGCACCGGGAACGGCCAGGTCGGGAAGAAATGCTCCTGGTCGACCAGCACGAAGAGGATGTTGTAGCCGGACGGCATCGCGGCGTTGGCGGGAGCGGCTGGAGAAGTGGCCGGCCCCTGAGCCTGCGCGACGCCTCCGGCCAGCAGGGTCGTGCCCAGCAGGGCCGCGCCGGATGTCATGGCCATGCGGCGCGACGGGAGAGACGAGTCGTCCTGGGGCATCGTCATCCTCCTGTGTGGCCGATCCTGATGCTACGCAGATCGGGCGGCCGATTGCATGCGAATTGAGTTCGGTGTTCGCGCACGAGGACGGATCGGCGCCTGTTCGCCGGCGCGTTGGGAACCCAAGTTCAGAGTCGGTGGAGAGGGGGGATGGCGCTCCGCCCCGTCAAGACGCCGGGACCGATGTGTTCCGGGTGCCCGCGGGCACTCATGTCGATAAATTAGTAGAATATCGACATGATTTTGCGATCTGTCGACTGCATCGACATGTACTCAACCCATTGTAATAAAAGGGTTTCCTCCTGACGTAGATGGCGCCCATCCGGAATATGTCGACAATATCCGAATATATCGACATAATTTCCGCCGTTGGCGACTCGACACCTCCGGAACACGGACACAGCAGAGAAGATCAACGGGATGGGCTTTTCTCCTGCCAAGCCCTTCAACGACCTGCCGGAGTTACCTCCCCAGCTCGAAATCGAGACGAAACCCGTGCTCAAGGCGTGCATCGAAGCACGCGCCGCGCTCGCCGAACTGAAGGCAGCGGGTCAACTCATTCCTAATCAAGCCGTGTTGATCAACTCGATTCCCATTCTGGAAGCCCAGGCGAGTTCCGAGATCGAAAACATCGTCACGACCACCGATCGGCTCTTCCGCTTCGCCAACGAGAACGACAACCGAGCCGATCCCGCGACGAAGGAAGCACTCAGGTATCGGAAGGCCCTCAATGAGGCCTTTCATATGCTCAAGGCGCGACCTGTCTCGACGACCCTGGCGATTGAGGTTTGCCGCACCATCAAGGGGACCGAGCTGGATGTTCGCTCCACGCCCGGCACGGCTCTCATGAACGATGCTACGCAGAAGACCATCTACATGCCGCCAGAGGGACGCGACCTTCTCCTGCGGAAATTGTCGAACTGGGAGCGCTACATTCACGACGCCGAGGATGTCGATCCTTTGGTCAGGATGGCCGTCATGCACTATCAGTTCGAGGCCATTCATCCCTTCACCGACGGCAACGGAAGAACGGGCCGCGTCCTGAACATCCTGTTCCTGGTGGAAAAGGAACTGATCGAAATTCCGGTCCTGTATCTCAGCCGATACATCATCCTGAACAAGGCCGACTACTATCGACTGCTTCTTCAGGTCACGACCCACGGCCAGTGGGAAGAGTGGATTCTCTTCATGCTGGAGGCCGTGCGAACCACGGCGCAGTGGACGACCTCCAAGGTCAGAGCCATTCGAGGATTGATCGACAGGACCGCGGAAAAGATCCGCAACCAAAGACCCAAGATCTATTCGCGGGAGCTGGCCGAGATCGTGTTCGTCCAGCCCTATTGCCGGATTGGGGATCTCGTCGAAGCCAACATCGCGAAACGCCAGTCCGCTTCGGTGTACCTGAAGGCATTGACCCAGATCGGGATCCTGGAAGAGCGCGAAGTCGGGCGTGAGAAACTCTTCATCAATCCGGAACTCCTGCAGCTTCTTTCGGAGCCTTCACGTCCCACCTGAGGTGCGACTGCGTGGCAACACCCCGCGGCGCGCCCGGACGGTGCCTGGCCGGGCGGCTCGTAACAAGGCCGCAGCCTGACGCTTATGGGCCGGCCTCTCGCCCGGCCGCCAAATCCCCCTTTCGTTCGGGCGAGGCGCCCGCCATAAGACGGGATGGGGGAGGGCCGATCGACGGCCTTCGTGTTCGACAGGGAAATGAAATGGCCGGGCTGTTGGGGGATCGCGGGACACAGGTCCGCAGGCTCGTCGTGGCGGGGGCGGCGGGGATGCTGCTGTCGGCCTGCGCGAGCGGCGACAGCACCTCCTACCAGGAGCAGGCGCTGCGGGCGTCGGAGGGCGGCGACCTCAAGGCGGCGACCAGCCTGGCGCAGAAGGAGGTCGAGAAATACTCGGCCTCCGACCAGTGCTCCTCCACCACCAACTACAATTGCGGCACCCTGGCGCTCGCCTATAGCAGCCTGGCCGAGTACCAGATCCGCAGCGGCAACCTGGCGGCCGGCGAGCGCAGCTTCGACCGCGCCAAGGGCGCGCTCCAGATGGTGCCGAAGGACAACAAGCCCAGCGCCACCGGCATGGTCTATCGCGACGTGTCCGAGGCCTTCTGGAAGGCCGGCGACAGACGGCGCGCCATTGCCGTCTTCAAGGAAGGCACGACCCGCGGTGCCGACGAGTGGCTCTACACCACCTCCGCCGCCAAGGCCGTCGCCCAGCAGGAAGGCCGCCCCGCATCCGCCGGCGCTGCGGGCGCGCCGGGTATGCCCGCCGCGCCGGGCGCCCCGGTTCCCCTCGGCCCGGCGGTCACGCCGGCCGCGGCGAGCGAGCCCGACACGATGGTGAAGCCGACCCAGGTCAACGATCCGGCGACCGGCGATCCGGCAATCAACGATCCGATGCGCGGCCGGGCGCCGAGTTCGGCCGAGCCGGCGCCCGCACCGCTGGCGCCGAGCCCGCTCACGCCGACCCCGCTGCAGAGATCGCGCTGAGGCGCACGCGCCGTCGGGAGGGAAGGACGCCGCAGGCATCCCCAAGGGAGTAGGTAGGCAATGAAGGATTGGTTGTTGGCCGGTGGGATCAGTCTCGTCGCGGCCGTCGCGGCCGCTCTTGCGTTCGGGGCGTGGAAGAACAGCGACTTCGTCGACGGCCAGAGCGATCGGCTGACGATGGAGGGAACGTTCGTCAACGGCTTCTACGATCAGGGTGACAACAAGGGCATCCCGGATGTCGGCTTCATCGCGTTGCCGAACAAGCACGTCACGGCCGTGCGAAAGCTGGACGATCGCGTGATCTATGATGCGTCCTACACGACCGGACCCGATCATTTCCGCGTCGTTCCCAAGGTCGAGAACGCCCAGCGCTGCGTCCTGCTGTTCGGCGATTCGTTCACGTTCGGCGAGGGCGTGAACGACGACGAGACCACGGCGGCCCAGATCGTTGCCAAGAGCAAGGGACAGGTCGAGGTCAAGAGCCTGGGGATCGGCGGCTGGGGACCGCACCAGTTCCTGTCCGGCCTCCAGTCCGGCCGCTTTCAGAAGGCGATCACCTGCAAGCCGACCGATGCGGTCTATCTGTTCATCCCCGCCCATACGGCCCGGGCGGCGGGACGCGGCAAATGGGACAGGTTCGGTCCGCGTTTCGTGCTGGACGACAAAGGGCGGGCGGTGCGTGACGGAAACTTCAATACCGTCGGCAAGAGCTGGCGCGAGCTGGTCGGGTTCAATCGCCTGACCGAAAGCGAGGAGGAGGAGCTGGCGGCGGCGATCATCATCGAAGCCTCGCGCGAACTGGAGCGCCTCTATCCCGGCATTCGGTTCCACGTCTTCACCTGGGACGGCGTCACCGCCGGCGTGATCGATCGCCTGAAACAGAACGGCGTGCGCGTGCACACGATCCGCCAGATCATTCCCGACTATACCGACGCCTACCTGATCGCCCCGCCGTTCGAATATCACCCGACGCCGGCCGCCTACCAGCGGGTCGCCGACTACCTGTTGACGCTGCTGAAGTAGCGGGGCGCGGGCATCGGATCGCAGCGCAAGCTTCCCCGTAAGGGGGGAGGCCTTGAAGGCTTCGATTGCTCGAACACCTCGTGGCGCTCTCGGACATTGCTGCGCAATGTCCTGACGCTTGGGGAGCTCAGCGCGGGCCAAGCCAGGCTTGGCCCGCGCTGAGCTCACACCTGTGCCAGGCCGCCGTCGACGAAGACCTCGCCGCCGGTCATGAAGCTCGAGTCGGAGGAGGCGAGGAACGCCGCCACGGCGCCCGTCTCCGACGGCTCGCCGATGCGGCCGAGCGGCGTGGAGGCGCCGATCGCTTCGAAGGCTTCCTTGCCCACCACCTCGAGCGCCAGATCGGTCCGGGTCGGTCCCGGCGACAGCACGTTGACGCGGATGCCGGTGCCCTTCAGGTCGAGCGCCCAGCTGCGCGCCAGGTTGCGGACGGCGGCCTTGGTCGCGCTGTAGATGCTGAACTGCGGCGTGCCCATTTCGCCGGTGGTCGAGCCGGTGAGGATGATCGAGCCGCCGGCCTTCATCAGCGGCAGGCCCTTCTGCACCGAGAAGATCAGGCCCTTCACGTTGACGTCGAAGATCTGGTCGTACTGCTCGGGCGTGATCGCGCCCAGCGGGGCGAAGGCGCCGGTGCCGGCATTGGCGAACAGGATGTCGAGCCCGCCGCGCTCTGTCTTCACCGTCTCGTACAGCCGGTCGAGATCGGCCATCTCGGTCACCGAGCCGCGCACGGCGCGCGCCGACGTGCCGAGCTTCGCCACGGCGGCGTCGAGCTGTTCCTGTCGTCTTCCGAAGAGATAGACGAACGCGCCTTCCTCGACGAAGCGCTGCGCGGCGCCCAGCCCGATGCCGGTGCCGCCGCCCGTGATCACCGCCGTCTTTCCTTTGAGTCTGCTCATCCTGTGCTCCTGCGTTTGAGGTTGCACAGAGCTGGAGGCGTACCCACCTAAGGACAAGTATGCACCTTTTGGTAAGTACCTAAAAATGTCAGACCATGATTCGCCGCGGGTCCCGACCTGCACCCCGACCCTGCCGGGCTTCACCTGCGGCCTCGACGCGACGCTGCGGGTGATCGCCGGCAAGTGGAAGCCGCTGATCCTCTACTTCCTGGCCCAGGGCGGCCCGACCCGCTACGGCGAGCTGCGCCGCGCCATGCGCGACGTGAGCGACAAGATGCTGATCCAGCAGCTCAAGGAGCTGACGGCCGACGGCCTCGTCAAACGGACCGACTACCGGGAGGTCCCGCCGCGGGTCGACTATGCCCTGACCCCACTGGGCGAGAGCCTCGCCCAGGCCCTGGTGCCGCTCTGCACCTGGGGCACGGACAACCTCGCCGAGGTGACGCGCGTCTTCGCGCAGCGCGCGGCCGAGCGGGACACGGCAAGCGAGACGATGGAAAGGTGAGGCTCCAGGCGCGCCCCAGAGTGTCGGTTGTCGCATCCCGGCCTGGGCTGCAGCGACAACGCTCACATGGTACTGTTCAACATGCGTAGCCATTCGCACAGTGACCGGCTGCATCTGGCCCTCGCCCGTGCTGCCGCCGCCAAGCTGCGGCAGCAGCCGGACCTGTTCACGAAGGTGCGGCGGCAACTTACCAGGTGGCGTGCGAACCTTGACGGCACGCAGGCGGGAACGCGTCCCTATCTGGAGCGGTGGGAGGCGCTTGCCGCGCTGGGGCCCGAAGCGATGATCTCGCAGGTGCTGGAAACGTCGGAGCAGGCAACGGCCATGAGGCAGACGGCGCCTTTTGCCGGCGTCCTGACCTCTCAGGAGCGCATGGCCATCATCCGGGCTTTGAGGGCCGGCAATGAACCGCGCGGCGCTTGAGCATCTGATACGCGCCGCATCGGCGATTACGCAGGAGCGCGATCTGGTGATCGTCGGCAGCCAGGCGATTCTGGGCACGATGCCGATGGCACCGACGGTGGCGCCCGAACTTTGCGTTTCCCGGGAAGCGGATATTTACCCAATGCAGCGGCCCGAACTTGCAGACCTGATCGATGGGGCGATCGGTTATGGGTCTGCCTTCGACGAACAGTTTGGCTACTACGCAGACGGCGTTGGCCCGGAGACGGCAGTATTGCCGAAATGCTGGCAGACGCGGCTCGTGAAAGTCGAGAACGAGAATACGGGCGGCGGCATTGGTGGTGCCTCGATGTTCACGACTTTGCCGTTGCCAAGCTCGCGGCCGGACGTGAGAAGGACCTCGCGTTCGTCGAAGCCATGTTGACGCACGGGATCGTCGGCGTCGCCCTCCTACGCGAACGCGTTGCCGCGACTGCGCTTCAGCCGGAGAGGCGCGAACTTGTTCAGGCGTGGCTTGGGGGCGGCAGTAAGTTGCTCCGCATGAGGCTTTCGCGCGACGCCCCCAGCTACTACCCCACCTTCTTCGCCGGCGGCGGGGACCAGGTGCCGTCGATGATCGAGGGCGGGGTCTCGGTGGGCCAGTAGAGGCGCAGCATCAGCTGGAACTTGCCCTTGGGCGCGGGCAGCCAGTTCGACTCCTTGTCGGCGCCGGGCGATTCGTTCTGGATGTAGAGGTCGGTCGAGCCGTCGGCATTGGCCTTCAGCTTCTGCCGTGCGCTGATCGAGTAGCGGTTGATCGGGTTCGCCACGAAGAAGAAGTCGGCGTCGTACATGGTGAGCGACCAGAAGCCCTTGACCGGCGGCAGCTGGCCCTTGGGAAAGCGCATCACGTACTTGTTCGCGCCGTCATAGTCGCGCCCGTCGGCATCCTTCAGCGACATCGGATAGATCGCGTCCTGCGGGCGGTTGGCGCCGAGACCGATCGCCGTGACCAGCGCGCGGTTGAGATAGTCTGTGCCGTAGATCCCGGTGACCGTGTCGTAGAGCCAGCCGTTCACGTTCTTCACCGCCTTGCCGACCTTGAGCTGCAGCATGATGCGGTCGAAGGCGATGTGCGGGATGCGCGCGGCGAAGTCGGCGTTGAGCTTCGTCTTGTCGAAGTCCTGGCCGGGCACCAGGCCGATGCGGGCGAAGCGCGCGACGGTGGCGGCGTCGGCCGCCACCGGCGGGTTGGTCTTCATCAGCTCGGCCAGCAGCGTGAAGTAGGAGACGGCATCGAGCGCGTTCACCTGCTCGCGCACCGCCGTCTTCATGTCGACCGCGGGATCGACCGTGCCGGGAGCGGGCGTGTAGTCCTTGCCCCAGGCGCTGAGCGGCACCAGCCTGCACTGGTCCTGGAGCGCATGGACAGCGGCGTAATCCTCCGGCGTGCCGGTGCAGTAGATGCGGCCCAGCATCCAGACCAGGCTGGTCGGCGACTTGTATTCCTTCACGCCGGCGGGAAGCGTGCCCTTCCAGCCGGGGCCGGTGATGGCATAGGTCTGCGCGCCCGTGCCGGTGGTGCGCGCGCCGGGCGACTGGAACACGGTGGTCCAGCCGTCGAGCAGCGGGAACAGGTAGTAGCGGCCCTTCATGTCGGGCAGGCTGAGCACCCACGGCTCCTTGCCGACATCGGCCCAGGCGATCGTGTAGAGCGTGTCGGCATTGGGCGCGGTGACGTCGCGGAAGGCGGCGCTGGGATATTCGCCGATGCGGGCGAATTGCCCCATCGGCGCGCGCGTGCCGGCGGGGGCGGCGACGTTGGTCATGATCCGCCGCGTCATCTCCATGGTGACCAGCGGGTAGCCGTAGACGTAGGCATCGGTGGCCAGCCAGAACTCCTCGAGACCGCCGAGCACCGGCACGCCTTCCTGGGCGCGCGCGCCGGAGGCCGGCAGCAAGCCGCCCAGCGCCGAGAGCGTGCCGGCGAGACCGCCCCGGGTGGCGTTGCGACGATTGATGGCCATGATCGAACCTCTTCCTTCAGAACCGGAAACTCGCGCCCAGGACCGGGCCGTAGAAGACCTCGTTGAGGCCGAAGGCGGTGGCGCCGCTGCCGCTGTTGTAGTTGACGCCCAGCGCGCGGAAGCCCAGCAGCGCCGCGATCTGGTAGCCGCTGAACTGCCAGTCGTAGGAATAGACGGCGATCGCCTGCCAGCTCAGCGAGTTCTGCAGGTTGAAGCCGCCGATGTCGCCGCGCACCGTGATCGTCTGGTTGGGCGCGAGCTGATGGCGCAGGCGCAGGCCGACCAGCGGATCGACCCACGCCGTGGTGCCGCTGTCGGCCAGCGCGAAGCCGGCGCTTCGGCTCAGGTTGAAGCGCGTCGTGTCGGCGGTGATCAGCGCATCGAAGGTGCCGGTGAGGTTGATGTTCCAGTAGCGGAAGCCGCCCACCGCTTCGAGCCTGGTCGAGCCGCCGCCCTCACCGCCCCAGCGCGCCAACTCGTAGACGCCGCCCAACTCGACGATGAACATCTGCATCGTGAGCGCCGCGTTGGCCGTGGCGCTGAGCTTCAGGCCGGGAAGGGGATTGCGATAGGCGGCCTGGCTGGTGGTGAAGCCCATCTTGGTGAAGACGAAGTCGGCATAGACGCCGAGCGGTCCCTTGTCGGCCTCCAGATAGCCCATGTAGCCGATCAGCGAATCGCTCTTCTGCAGCAGGTCGATGAAGCTCGCATTGGTGTCGACCGTCTGGCCGTGCGACGTGGTACTGCCGCTCACGCTGATCAGCCAGCCGTAGGTCGCGGCCTGGAAACGCCAGGCATCGGGATCCGCCGTCGCGGTGTCGGCGGCCGCCGGCTCCGCCATCGCAACGCCCGCGCAGGCGAAGACACCCCCAACGACGAGCGCAGCGGCCGCCAACTTCAGATTCAACGAGGCTTCTCCGGCCATTTCGGGAGCACGATTCTTCCCGCGCGGTGTGCCAAAGCGCCTCGCGGGACGCCATGACAGTTTGCGCCAAAAGTGTAAGCATCCCCGGCAAGGTGACCCGTCTCGCAACATCCGAAGAAGCCGGTCCGTCAGGCCGCTTCAATGCCTCGGCCGGCCGTACCATGCGTGTCGGGCCGATGATGGGGCTGGAGGCGCTGCTGGCGCGCCACGGCGTCGGCCTGGCGCCGCTGTTGGCCGAATCCGGCCTGCCGCCCGACTGTTTCGGCGATCCGGACAATCGCTGGCCGGTCGACCGGCTGCTCGATCTCGTGGCGCGCGCGGGGGAGCGGACCGACTGTCCGCATCTGGGCCTGCTGCTCGCCGGGCCCTTCGACCCCGCGGCCCTCGGCGAACCGCTCGCCCGGCTGCTGGGCGGCGCGCTCTCCATCGAGCGGGCGCTGCGCGGGCTGACGATGAACCTGCACCTGAACGGCGAGGCGCTGGTGCCGGCGCTGAGCGTCGGCGCCGACGGCGCCTGCTTCAGCATCACGCCCTATGCCTGGCACCGGCGCGGCACCCTGCATCTCGAGGATTTCGCGCTGGCCGCCGCGACCAACATCCTGCGCCTGCTGGGCGGTGCGAAATGGACGCCGCTGCGTGTCACCTTCGCCCATCGCGAACCGGTCGATCGCCGGCCCTACGAGGCGTTCTTCAAGGCGCCGCTCGTCTTCGGCGCGCCCCAGAGCGCGGTGCAGTTCGATCCCGGCTGGCTGCCGCGGCGGCCCCAGTCGACGCCGCCGGGACTGGCCGCGCCGCCATCGCCGCCCGCAGCCGGCGAGGAGCTCGACCTCGTGGTCCGCGCCCGCCGGGCCATCATCCGGGGGATGGCGCAGGGCATCGTGGGCGTCGATGCCGTCGCCTCGGCCACCGGCCTCAGCCGGCGCACGCTCAACCGCCGTTTCGCCGAGCGCGGCACCTCGATCCGCGACCTGGTCGCCGAGGTCCGCCTCCAGATCGCCCGGCAGCTGATGCGCGACACCGACCTCACCGTCGCCGATATCGCCGCCACCCTCTGTTATTCCGACGTCGCCGCTTTTTCGCGCGCTTTCCGCGGCAGGATGGGCCTGTCTCCGGCGGCGTGGCGGCAACAGGCAACTCCGCCGGGGTGAGTGCGTTGATGCGCAAGGAACCGAACGCCGGAGGATAGGATGTTGATGGGTATGTCTGCGAGGCTCGCGATCGTAGCCGGTATCGGCCTTGCGGCCGCGGCTTGCCAGAACGATGCCTATGGTCCGCCGACCGGCGCCTATCAGCCCGCGCCGGCCTATTACAACAACGGCTACGCGCCGCCGCCGCCGCGTTACGCCTACGCCCAGCCGGCGCCCAACTACTATCAGAACCAGCCGGCCTATAACCCGTACCAGCAGGGCCAGGGCCGCTACAATCAGGCCGACGGCCGCCGCTATACGAACGTGACCGTCACCAACCGCGGTCAGAACGGCTATCAGGACCAAGTGGTGCAGCAGCAGGTCGTCTGCGGCAGCCAGTATTACGACGGCTACCGCACCCGCACGGCGCCCTACTGCTGATCAAGCCTGACGCGACCGGCTGGTCGCGGGAAAAGATCCCTCGCGGTCAGCCGGCTACCGGAACAATGCGTCGCAAGGGCTTCCTCGCGCTGTGCCTGTCGTTCGCGGGCGCGGCGCTCGTGCGCCCGGTATCCGCGCAGGCGCCGGCGATCAAATTCCCCAACAGACCCATCACGATTCTCGTCGGTGAGGCGCGCGGCGAACCCATCGACGCGACCGCGCGCACGGTCGCTCCGGCGCTGTCGAAGCTGCTGCGCCAGCCCGTCTTGGTCGAGAACCGTCCCGGCGCGGGCGGGCTGACCGCGCAGACCGCCGCCGCCAAGGCGCGGCCGGATGGCTATACGCTGGTGCTGGCCGGAACGACCGGCCTGGCGCTGGCGCCGCGCCTGGCCGCCAAGGCGCCCTATACGGTGGACGACTTCGCGGGCCTCGGCTCGGTGTCGGACACGCCGCTGGTGATCGAAGTGCCGGCCTCGAGCCGCTTCCAGAGCTTCGCCGAGCTGGCGGCTCATGCGAAGGCCCATCCTGAGGCGGTGCGGATCGGGCATGCCGGCAACGGCACGACCAGCCACATCGCGATCCTGCGGATGCAGCAGAGGCTCGAGGCGAAGTTCACCGTCGTCGCCTACAAGAGCTCGGCCGCCGCCGTCGCTGCCCTGCAGGCCGGCGGCGTCGATGTCCTCGTCGACCCGATCCCCAGCTCGATCGCCAGGATCCACGCCGGCGCGGTCAAGCCGCTGGCGGTGACCAGCCTGAAGCGCGCCGCCGATCTGCCCGAGACGCCGAGCCTCGACGAGCTGCGCCTCAAGGGCTTCGAGACCGTCACCAATCTGGGCCTGCTCGCGCCCGCCAAGACGCCGCCCGCCACGGTCACGACCCTGGCCGACGCGCTGCAGAAGGCGCTCGACGATCCGGCGGTCCAGGCCAAGCTGAAGAGCCTCGGCAGCGCACCGCGCCCGATGAGCCCCGATGCGTACGACGCCCTCCTGAAGCAGGAGGACACCGCCGCGGCGCAGATGATCAAGGACGGGCTGCTGAAGGCGGAGTAGGGCCTTCGCTTCGGTTGAGACGACGGGTAATTGGCCGAACGCGATTGCTCTGCCCGACGACGCATGGGCTGGGCAAGAGGTTGAGCACAGCCGAGCAAGAAGGGCCGGTGGCGGGAAACTGAACCGTCAGCGGCCGCTCCGCCCAAACGTCGCTTATGCTACGCTCCACCTCGCATGGAGGGAGTATGCGAGGCGCCTCATTGATCAATTCGTGCCATCGGCTTATCGAATGGGTCGACCGCCCATCGGTGCTCCTCCGGCTGGCCATCGCTTTCATTGCCGCGTGTGCGATCTTCTTCTCGCAGGTTTCCACTCTCGACCAGGTGCCGCCCGACTATGTCGACAAGGGTATGTATTGCCTCCACACTCTGGGCCACACCCTGACCATGGCGATGTTTCGAAGCCTGTTCCCCTGGCTGGTCGCCGCACAGATCGCCGGCGTCGTGCTCATCGCGCTGCGGATCGTGCCGCTTATCTGGATCCCGCTCATGGTGTTGCCGCTGTTCTGGGGCGGGCTGGTCGGCGCCTGTCCTTAGTCCCAAGTCGCCCTCAGTTGGGGCGGCCCATCATGGATGAGGCGACGCGCACAGCGCAGGCCCTGAGTTCTTGCTTGCTGTGAGGGATCTCGGCCATCTGCAGACAGAAGAGGTTCGCGGTCGTCAGGTATCCGATCTCCGTGCGAACACGGACACCACGCCAAGGGTCCGGATCGTCGTGCGCGCCACTACGCCGGCTCGCGCTGGCTTCTATCTCAAGAAGCTCCGACCGCAGCCGTTCCTTTACGTCGAGCAGGGAGAGCCAGACGATCTTCTGCACGAAGTTGAAGCGACAATTCCAGACAGGTTGATTCTGCTCGAAGTAGACGTACGAGCTGTCCCAATCAAAGACGCCACTACCGTGAACCAGCGCTCCGTCGGCACTGCGGTAGAGGCCCGAAAGGACACTTGTGTTGCCCGCATGCAGGTCCAGGGCCCTGGCCCTTGCTGACAATTCTTGATCTGAAGCGCGCTTGGCGTCGTCCGCCCACGTATTGAAGGGCACGTCCGAAAGATCAGCCTGTTTGCCGATGACGTCGCCGATGACCAGCGTGGCCGTCGCCGGGACACCTTGTGGCAGTATCCGGATCGGCCGTCGGGTGTCGCGGCCAAGCGCCTTTACCTGCTCCTCGAACTGTGACCTGAGGGCTGGGGCGCATGTGGCATCCGGCGGTTGAAATCCGCGCTGCAGGAGCGTCAATGATGTCGTGAAATCCGGCTCGGCTGCGACCTTCGGGAAATCCCTCTTGGCGATGAGTGGCTGCATCGCCGCTTCCGTCTGGTCGGCGATCTCGTCGGCCACCTTCATGACCTCAGGCTCAAGCGCGAGAGCCGGGGGTGCGCCACCCGCAACGATCAAGAGAGTCAGCAACAGCAAACGTGAAATGACCATCGGGAGCCCTCCGGCTCATCCATTTATCGGATGAAGCAGTGTGATTATCAATTCCTGGTGGCGCGGCCCGAGCCCATTAGCGAACTCCCCCAGTCGTCCGGCACGATCGGCGCGGCAGCGTGGCTCGCTGATTGAGTGCGCTATCGTGAGACTGCTAAACACCATTCCTTGTCATCGCGTCAGAAGAAGGCACGCCAATGAAAAACAGCCCACGAATCATCATCAACTCCGACGTGCTCGCACCCGCGGCCATGGCGCTGCTCGAGGCACGCGGCGCCGAGGTGCGGATGTTGCCGACGCGGGCGACCGAGGCCGAGATGACCGCTGCGGTGGCGGAGGCGCCGACCCACGCGATCCTGGTGCGCACGACGAAGATAACGCCGGCTGTGTATGACGCCGCGCCGGACCTGCGGGTCGTGTCCAAGCATGGCGTCGGCTACGACAATATCGATGTCGCGGCGGCCAGCGCGCGCGGCATCGCGGTGTTGCGCACGCACGGCGCCAATGCCCGCTCGGTGGCCGAGCTGGCGCTGGGCATGATGATCTCGGTGCTGCGCTACATGGTGCCGTTCGACACGGCGCTGAAGCAGGGCACCTGGCCGCAATCGGCCTTCATGGGCCGCGAACTGTCGGGCTCGAAGCTCGGCATCGTCGGCTGTGGCGCCGTCGGCTCCTCGCTGGTCGCGCTCTGCCGCCCGTTCGATCTCGAGATTCGGATCTACGATCCCTATCTCGCGCCGGACGCGATCCCCGAGGGCGTAACCCGCGTCGATGTCCTCGACGAGCTGCTGGAATGGGCCGACATCGTGAGCCTGCATTGTCCGCTGACGGAAGAGACCGACCGCATGATCGACGCGGCGGCGCTCGGCCGCATGCGCAAGGGCACGTTCCTGGTGAATGCCGGCCGCGGCCCGCTGGTCGACGACGTGGCGCTGGTCGCCGCGCTGGAGAGCGGCCATCTCGCCGGCGCCGCGCTCGACACCTTCGTCGTCGAGCCGCCCGATCCGAACCATCCGCTGTGGAGGCAGAAGAACGTGGTCTTCACGCCCCATATCGGCGGCTCGACCCGCCAGTCGCTGGAGCGGGTCGCCGTGCAGGCGGTCGAGAACATCTTCTACGTGCTCGACGGCGTCCCGCTGCCGGCGAAGTGCGTGGTGGAGTGAGAGCGGCCCGCCTGCGCGCGTCGCACACAACCTCATCCTGACGAGGCCCGAAGGGCCGTCTCGACGGATGGCGTCAGGCGCGGTGCTCGTTCGACCCTTCGAGACGCAGCCTGCGGCCGCTCAGGGTGAGGGCGGGTCAGCCCACGTCCGGCATCTTCTGCAGCAGCTTGTCGAGCGTGATCGGGTAGTCGCGGACGCGGACGCCGGTGGCGTTGTAGATCGCGTTGGCGATGGCGGCGGCGACGCCGCAGATGCCGAGTTCGCCGACGCCCTTGGCCTTCATCGGCGAGGACATCGGATCGGTCTCGTCGAGGAAGATCACCTCCTGGTGCGGGATGTCGGCATGGACCGGCACCTCGTAGCCCACGAGGTCGTGGTTGACGAAGAAGCCGTGGCGCGTGTCGACCGCCAGCTCCTCGATCAGCGCCGCGCCCGCGCCCATGGTCATGGCGCCGATCACCTGGCTGCGCGCCGACTTCGGGTTGAGGATGCGGCCCGAGGCGCAGACCGCCAGCATGCGCCGGATCCGCACCTCGGCCGTGGCGGCATCGACGCCGACCTCGACGAAATGGCCGCCGAAGGTCGAAAGCTGGGCCTGCTTGTCGAGGCCACCGAACTCGATCGAATCCTCGGCCACCAGCTCACCCGCCTTGGCCGCGTCGGCCAGCGCAATGCTGCGCTCGCCCGAGCGGACATGGCCATCCGCAAACTGCGCGTCGGCGGCGTTGAGGCCGAGCTTGCCCGTCACCGCCTCGCGCAGCTTCACGCAGGCGGCATAGACGCCGGCGGTCGCGGAGTTGGCGCCGAACTGGCCGCCCGACCCGGCCGAGACCGGGAAGGAAGAATCGCCAAGCTTCACCACCACCCTGTGCAACGGCACGCCCATCATCTCGGCCGCGGTCTGGGCGATGATCGTGTAGCTGCCGGTGCCGATGTCGGTCATGTCGGTTTCGACGGTGACGGTACCCTTGGCATCGAGGCGCACGCGCGCGCCCGACTTGATCACCGGCGAGCCGCGATAGGCGGCGGCCATGCCGAGTCCGACCAGCCAACGCCCGTCTCGCGCCTGCTTGGGTTGGGCCTTGCGGGCGGTCCAGCCGAATCGCTCGGCGCCGGTGCGCAGGCATTCGGTGAGCTGGCGCTGCGAGAACTTGCGCTGGGGCTTCTCGGGATCGACCTGGGTGTCGTTGCGGATGCGGAACTCGACCGGATCGAGCCCGAGCTTCTCGGCCATCTCGTCCATGGCGATCTCGAGCGCCATCATGCCGGGCGCCTCGCCGGGCGCGCGCATCGAATTGCCCTCGGGCAGGTCGAGCACGGAGAGCCGCATCCGCGTCAGGCGGTTGGCGCCGGCATAGAGCATCCGGGTCTGCAGGATCGCGGTCTCGGGCTTGCCGTCGGGCAGGTCGCCCGACCAGCTGTCATGGCCGATCGCGGTGATCGTGCCGTCCTTCGTCGCGCCGATGCGCAGGCGCTGGATGGTCGCCGGGCGATGGGTGGTGTTGTTGAACATCAGCGGACGCTGCAGCGCCACCTTGACCGGGCGCTTGGCCGCGCGGGCGCCCAGCGCCGCCAGCACCGCATCGGCGCGGACCCACAGCTTGCCGCCGAAGCCGCCGCCGATATAGGGCGACATCAGGTGGATCTTGTCCTTCGAGATGCCCAGCGTCTTGGCCATGTCGCCGACGCTCCAGGCGATCATCTGGTTCGAGGTCCAGAGCGAGAGCCTGTCGCCCTCCCAGGCGGCGATGCTGGCGTGCGGCTCCATCATCGCATGGGCCTGATCTGGCGTGGTGTAGGTGGCGTCGAGCTTGACCGGTGCGGCGGCAAAGGCGCCGTCGAAATCGCCCACGGCACTGTCGGCGGGCTCGTCGTCGGTACCGGCGGGCTTGGCCTTGTCGCGGGACGCGGCGAGGTCGTAGGCGCCCTTGGAAGGCGCATACTCGACCTTGATCAGCTCGGCCGCGTGGCGCGCCTGCTCGAAGGTCTCGGCCACCACCAGCGCGACGGCCTGGTGATAATGCTCGATCTCGGGCCCGCCCAGCAGCTTCGCGGTATTGTACTCGCCCTTGCCGAGCTTGCCGGCGTTCTCGGCGATGACGACGGCCAGCACGCCGGGCGCGGCCTTCGCGGCGGCGATATCCATCGAGGCGATACGGCCCTTGGCGATGGCCGACCCCAGCACATGCCCATAGGCCTGGTTGGGCGCCACGTCGTGACGCTCGTAGGCATAGGGCGCGGTGCCCGTGGTCTTGAGCGGTCCGTCGATGCGGTCGAGCGGCTGGCCGACGATCTTCAGCCGGTCGATGGGGTTGGTGGTCGCGGGCGTGTCGAATTTCATGGCTCAGCCCTTCGCTTCGGCCAGCAAGGCGGCGAGCGCGCGCTCGGCCAGCGGCAGTTTGAACTTGTTCTCTTCGGTGGGCTTGGCGCCGGCGAGCAGCTTGGCCATCACAGGCTTGGCGCCACGCGACATGTCCGCGTCGGCTTCCTCGCTGCGCCACGGCTTGGGTGCGACGCCGCCCAGCGCGACGCGGCCGCTGCCGTCCGGCTGGACGATGGCGGCGACCGAGACGAGCGCGAAGGCGTAGGAGGCGCGGTCGCGCACCTTGCGATAGTGCTGCGTGCCGCCGGCCGGCTTCGGCAGCGTCACCGCGGTGATCAGCTCGCCGCGCTCCAGCACGGTCTCGATCTCGGGCGTGTCGCCCGGCAGGCGATGGAAGTCGGCGATCGGGATCGTGCGGGTGGCGCCCTGCGGCTTCACGGTCTCCACCGTGGCGTCGAGGACGCGCATGGCGACGGCCATGTCGGACGGATGCGTGGCGATGCAGGCGTCGCTGCCGCCCACCACTGCGAGCTGGCGGCTGTAGCCGCCCAGCGCCGAACAGCCGCTGCCGGGGCGGCGTTTGTTGCAGGCCATGTTGGTGTCGTAGAAGTAGGGACAACGCGTGCGCTGCAGGAGATTGCCCGCCGTGGTCGCGCGGTTGCGCAACTGGCCCGAGGCGCCCGACAGTAGGGCGCGCGACAGCACCGCATAGTCGCGGCGCACGCGGGCATCGGCCGCGAGATCCGTGTTGCGCACCAGGGCGCCGATGCGCAGGCCACCGTCCGGTGTCGGCTCAATCTTGTCGAGGCCGAGGCCGTTCACATCGATCAGATGCGCCGGCGTCTCGATCTGCAGCTTCATCAGGTCGAGCAGGTTGGTGCCGCCCGCAATGAAGCGCGCGTCCGGCTGGCGTGCGGCGGCGCTGGCGGCCTCGGCGGGCGAGGCGGCGCGTTCGTAGGTGAAGGGCTTCATGCCTTGCTCCCGGCGACTTCGCCGATCGCTTCGACGATGTTGGAATAGGCGCCGCAGCGGCAGATGTTGCCGCTCATGCGCTCGCGCAGTTCGTCGCCGCTCCTCTGCGGCTTGGCGTTCAGGTCGGCGGTGACGTGGCTCGGGATGCCGGCCTCGATCTCCTCCAGCACCGCGACCGCCGAACAGATCTGGCCGGGCGTGCAGTATCCGCACTGATAGCCGTCATGCTTCACGAAGGCGGCCTGCATCGGATGCAGCTTCTCGGGCGTGCCCAGCCCCTCGATCGTGGTGATCTTTCCGCCCTGGTGCATGACCGCGAGGGTGAGGCAGGAATTGATGCGCCGACCGTCGAGAATCACCGTGCAGGCGCCGCACTGGCCGTGATCGCAGCCCTTCTTGGTGCCGCCGAGATGCAGCCCCTCGCGCAGCGCGTCGAGCAGCGTCGTGCGCGGATCGAGATCGAGGTCGCGCGGCTTGCCGTTCACGGTGAAGGAAACCTTGAGCGTGGAACCGGCTGCGCCGGCAGGCGCTGCCGGAGCGGCGGGAGGCGTCTGCGCCCCGGCCCGTGAAGCCACGGCGCCGACCGCGGCGGTGGCGACGGTAGCCGCCATCAGGGTTCGTCTTTTCACGTCGTTTTCGCGGGGGCTTGCCATGGCTGGCTCCTGCTGGGGGTGGCGCCGGTGCGGGTTCAGGCCGCTCAACGTCGCCTCCAGCGGGATCGTTGCGCCGAATCCCAAGCCGCTCTTGCCGCGTGCCGCCTGTAGCAGCTGTGCCCCTGCGCGCCCGCCGTTGGCTTCGAAGACCGAGCAAGCGGGGCTCGGCCAACCCATCCGCGCAGCGGGATCGACCGGCACTCTCTATGGCGAGGCTTCAGAGCGACGGGCCGCTCGGGCGAGCATTCCTCGTGAAGATGCAGTTTCCCCTGCAAGGGCGAAGTGCGCCTTCGCTCACGACTCTCCAACGAGCATGGCCGAAAGGAGGCGAGGGCGAAGTGGAAGGTCCGGACCCGAGTGGACGACGAGGTGCTGAGATACTGGGATGCCCGCCGGTACACGGACCGCCGGATCGCCACTGAGCTCGGAGGCTCGCGGCGGACCATCATCAGACTATCCGACGGCGAATCGCCTGGAGGCTGGAGCACTGCAGCTGGACCATCCTTCAGTAGTACGAGCCGATAGGGCCAAGAGAATCGGCCACCCGCGCGGGGGCCCACGTCGTCACCTGCCGCGGCGAGAGTCTGCACTGACGCTTCAAGATGGGAGCCCCAGTTCGGTCTCAACCCCACATGGTCGCAGTGACGACGAAAGAATGTCATCACGCCTGGGTGACCCGTTGGTTGATTTTCATGAAGGAGAATGACTCCCGCCCGATCTGACTGCAGGGTGTAACGAGGGGGAGACACAAACTAGGAGCAATCAGAGGGTAAGCAGCGCTATGGGTGCCTTGAGATGGACGATCTACCGGCCGGAACAGTTGGTCGTTATCAGCGGCGTCGGAATATTCGACATCTCCTTCGCCACGGCTTTCCGTGAGGCCATGCGGGCAGAGGGTGCCGCCGGCTTCTGCAAGCTGTTCGACTTCAGCCGGCTCGATATCAAGCTCAGCGACCAGGACCTTCAGAGCATGGTTGCCAGCACGCGACTTGCGGGTCCTGTAAAGTCTGGGCCGATCGCGCTCTATCTGGGCAAGACACCGCCGCCGCTCCTCGTGGACATGGCAATCCTCTTGAAAAACAGGATCGGGTACCGCAGGCGGATCCGGCTCTTCACCGACGAGTCCGTTGCACGACAGTGGCTACTGTACGAAGGGCCGGCCTTCAACCCATCGCAGGAGACTGTGCTTCTCCCTCCGGGAGATAGGGTTGCGAAGCTCGCCAGGTGAAGGTGTTGACTCTAGCCGTTGGAATCCTTGGTCGCCCTTTCCCCTGATGGGAGCGTCCGCTCTCAAGCGGGCGGTCACTGAAGACTTTCGGCTTCTCGCGAGCCGTACGGCCAATGCAGCCCCATTCCCTGTTCATCGCTGCGGACCTGTTGCTCTTCACGATCTTGTTCAGCGTCCTCGCCTGGATAGGCCGCAGGGCGTGCGGGTCGCCGAATCTTTTCGAGCGCCAAGGTGACCCCAAGGGGTTCTGGATCGCCGTTGTCGCGTGCCTGGCTCTGATGCTGTGGAGCCTGAAAGCCTGCCCAACTTGCTTGATCGGGTGGCCGAAATGAACGCCGAGCTGGAGAAGCCGTCGGCCAACTCGTGAGGGACGTCGAGCGGCGCCCGTGCCGCGCGCAAACAATTCGTCGAGAAGGCCGCCACGGGTCGAAGACGCCTAAAGCACAGGACTCGATTGGGAATAGGGCAATGGTCCGAACTTGCGCTCGATCCCACGAGGTGCATGCTGCACGCGAAACCCGGGAGCCGTGCGCATGATCAGGGGGACAACCGGCGACGACACGATCGGCCTGGGCATGACCACGCCGGGTGATGACGTCGTGAACGGATGGGGCGGCGACGACTGGATCGACGGCCTTGCCGGCGATGACCGGCTCTACGGCAGCACCGACGACGACACGCTGATGGGCGGGTTCGGCAACGATCGGCTCAATGGTGGCACCGGCGTCGACGCGATGACCGGGGGTGACGGCAATGATCGCTACGCCGTGGACAATGCGGGAGATGTCGTTTCCGAAGCGCCGGGCGGTGGCGTCGACACGATCTGGACCAACCTGTCGACCTACGTGTTGGGCGCCGAGGTCGAGCGGCTGCGCTTCGTGGGGACCGGCGATTTCACGGGGACCGGCAACGAGCTTGCGAATCGCCTGTGGGGCGGCGGAGGCAGCGACACGCTCGCGGGTGGCCTCGGCAACGACAGGCTCGACGGCGGACTGGGTGCCGACACGATGGAGGGTGGCGGCGGGGACGACACCTATTTCGTCGACGATGCGACCGATCGGATCGTCGAGGCGACCGGCGGCGGCACCGATATCGTCCATGCGAGCGTCAACTACAGGCTCGAGGCCGGACAGGAGATCGAACTGCTCCGGGGACTGGGCACGACGGGGCTGATGCTCACCGGCAACGAGTTCGACAACCGCCTGGTGGGCACGTCCGGCGACGATGTGCTCGATGGCGGTGCCGGCAACGACCGCATCCGGGCGGGGGAGGGAAGCGACACCATCACGGCCTCCGGTGCGAGCGCCCTCATCGACGCGGGCGACGGCGACGATACGATCCGGGTCGACGGCACCAGCACCAGTACCGGCTTTGCCGACGGCGGCGCGGGATATGACATCGTCCGATCGGCCGATCTTGGGCAGATGCAGTTCCGCAATGTCGAGGTCCTCGATACCTACTACGGCTTCCTCAGCGCCTCGGTGAGGCAGCTGGCGTCGTTCGATAGCTATACGGCCGACCTTGCCGCGCCCGATGCCCAGATCTCGATTTCCCTGCGCGGAGCCGGGGGCACACTCGATTTCACGGCCGGAATCGGCGGGCAGAACTCGGTGGAAATCCGGGATGCGGGGCTCACGTCGGCGATCTACGTCACCGCATCGGTCAACGCCGACACGCTGTTCGGTTCCGGTTTCAACGACAGGCTGAGCGGCGGCACCGGCGACGACGTGTTGCTGGGCGGCGATGGCCGCGACTCTCTGCTCGGCGGCGCCGACGATGACAGGCTGAACGGCGGAAGCGGAGACGACAGGCTGACCGGCGGCGGCGGGGACGACGTCTTCGTCTTCGATACGCCGATCGGGGGCGGCGTGAACGTCGACCGGATCGCCGATTTCACCTCGGGCGCCGACACGATCGAGATTCATCAGGAATTCTACTTCACGGGCCTGACGACCGGTCAGCTCGATGCATCGCAGTTCGCCCTCGGCAGCGCGACCGGTTCAGGTCCGCAGATCGTCTACGACGCGTCCACGGGCGCGCTGCGCTACGACAGCAACGGCGCGGAGGCCGGCGGCTCCACTCTGTTCGCGGTGCTGACCGGCGCCCCCGCGCTCGCCGCCGCCGACGTCTGGATCGTCTGAACGCGGGACCGCCGTCCCCTCTCGGATCACTTGAACGTGCGGGTCACGTTCCCCGGGGGCTATCGGCGATAGAGAGCTGCGCCGAGCAGGATGACGCCGATGCCCAGCACGCCGCCAATGACGATCAGCGGGGAGCCGCTTGCGAGACCGCCCGTGTCAGAGCCGGCCCATGCCGACCCCGCCGAGCGCGCCGGCGAGCCAGAGAACGAGCAGGATCACGACGATGAGGCCCAGCACGCCGCCGAGCCCGCGCCCGCCATAGCGATTGTAGCCATAGTAGCCACCGCCGCCGCCCAGCAGCACGATCAGCAGGATGATGATCAGTATCGTCGACATGTCAGGGATCCTCGTTGACCCAGTCCGCGACGCCACCTTGATGCAGATCAAGGACAATGGCCGATGGCGGACTTATGAAGGTTCGCTGCGGTAACGCGCGAATCCCACAATCGTTGCACACCTGCGGAGGAAGCCATGAGAAGCGGCCTTGTGCTGGCGGTGCTGCTGCTATCGCTCCCCGCGGCGGGCCAGACTGTCCAGAGCGGTGGCGCTCTCGCGGTTCGGTGGTGCACGGCCTGTCACGTCGTGGAAGCCAGTCAACGCCTGGCCTCCGACAGCGCGCCGAGCTTTCGCGCCATCGCCGCGCGGACCGACACGACGGCGGCGACGCTCGACCGTTATCTCTCCACCGGCCACACGCTGATGCCCGATTTCTCGCTGAGCACCCAGGAGCGGGATGCGCTGGTCACCTATATCCTGAGCCTTCGCCAGAAGCCGTAAGTCCTCAGCGTGCGTTCGAGGCCGATGAACTCGGTGACGCAGACACGCAGAGCCGTCCCCGGGAGTCTTCCGGGCGAGATTGATCCAAGTCGATATCTCACAAAGACCTCACCCCTGAGAGCGAACGCCGTGAGCGTCTCGAAGGGTGAGGTGAGAGGGTCGACTCGAATGGAAGGACTCTAGCGCCCGAAGGTAATGCCGGTGGCCTGCAGCTGGTCGAGCAGTTGGTCGGTGGTTTCCCGGGCGCTGTCGGCCGAGCGGGCGATGAATTTGCTGGCCACGATGTGAACGCGGCGGATCTCCTTCGCGCCCGTCGCCGGATAGAGCACCGCGACGACGGAGAACATCGTCAACTGGCCGCCAGCGGACCCCGAGCTGGAAACGTCCTTCACGTCGATCTCGAGCCGGTGTGTCGGACGGAAGCGCGCGATGACGGGCGCCTGCGAATCGGCGCGGTCGAGTTCGAGAGGCCGGGAGATCACCGTCTCGACCTGTACGCCCTGCGCCACCAGCCGGGCGCTGAGCGCGGAAGCGAGATTGCCCGAATCGAGGTATTTGCTGGACGGCGGGAGCCAGATCAGCAGACGTGTCACGCGATCCGTCTCGGGAGCATCCGTGGGTCTGGTGGCGACGACATTGGGGCCCGACTTGCAGCCCGTAAGGAGCGTGGGGGCGAGCAGCAGGACAGGAGCGGTAGCCCTCATCAGCGACCGCCGTGCGAGGGTTGGTGCGCTCGGGCTCATATCAGCCTGTCCTGACGCAGCCTGCCCACGAGATTGTTCGCGAAATTGTCGGCGGCTTTCTTCGAGGCCGCGCGGAGAAGCCGCGTGCCTGCCGTCTCCGACGCCTCGAAGGTGATGGTCGACAGCCAGATCCGCTTCTGCGTGCCGGCGTCGCGAATCTCGCAGGTCAGCGTGAAGGCGTTCGGGCTGCCCATATCCTTCGAGTAGGATGAGACGCTGATGTTCAGGATCTGTGTCGGCCGGAAGCTTGCAGTTGCCGCCGGCAAGGTGCTCTGGTCGGTTACGAACTCGGTGGTGACACCCGTGGGCGAGAACGCGGTGCGCAGGCTGTCGATCACCTCGTCGATCTTGAGATAGGTCGCCTCCTTGGCCATGACCAGGCCCGACGAGTGCCGGTAGCTCAGGTCCACCGAGACGAGCAGCCGGTCGAGCTTGCGGCCATAGGCGGTGTCGACGTTCGATTCCGTCTTCACCTCGGTCGTGCAGGCAGCCGCGGCCATGCCCACGACGCCGGCAGCCCCCAGCGCCATGAAACTTCTTCTCACGATCATTCCAGTACCTCCCCCGGGAGGAGGAACGCTATACAACGCAGGCGCGAAATTCCAGCACGAGCTCGTGTCACGCGGCGCGTGGCGGCCGACGTGCGACATCGTATTCTCGATCGAGCCTGTTGAGCGGATTCATAGGCGGTGCGGTCGCTCGAGCGATCCGCTCGGCTTCGGCCCTCAGGCAGCAACGTCCATCACGTCGAGCAGGGCCGGGCGAACGGCGAGCTGTTCGACGAACTGGTCGAGCTTGCGGCGGGCCACGGGATTGCTCTGCTGGTGGCGGGTCGCGAGGATCAGCTCGTTCTTCAGCGTGTGTTCGAGGCCGGTGAACTCGGTCACGCGCACCTTGTATCCCTTGGCTTCGAGCACCAGGCCGCGCAGCACGTTGGTGGCATGCGCGCCGAACTCGCGGCGATGCAGCGGATGGCGCCACAGCTGGTCGATCGGCGCGGGCTTGGCATGTTCGAGCAGCGACGCGACCTCGGCCTGGCAACACGGGATCAGCGCCACCACCTTGGCCTCGTGGCGCAGCGCGAAGCGGATGGCGTCGTCGGTGGCGGTGTCGCAGGCATGCAGCGCCGTCACCATGTCGGCGCGGCCGTTCGCCAGCACCGTGTCGGCGATGCCGCCGGCCACGAACGACATGCGCTCGAAGCCGCCGTCGCGGGCCAGCGCCTGCGAGCGCTCGACCAGCTCGGCGCGCACATCGACGCCGACGATCGAGCCGCGCCCGGCGGGACCCACGACGAGGTCGTAGAGGATGAAGCCGAGATAGGACTTGCCGGTGCCGAGATCGGCGATCACCGGATCGTTGCCCTCGGCCAGCAGCGTGTCGATCGAGGGCCGCAGCAGCTGCACGAGGTGCAGCACCTGCTTCAGCTTGCGCCGGGTGTCGAGGTTCAGCCCGCCGTCGCGCGTCAGCACGTGCAGCGCCTTGAGCAGCGTAACGGAACTCTCGCGCGCCGGACCCGGCCACATCTCCGCCAGCACCTTGCGCGCGGCGATCACGTCGGGCCGTTCGCGGGCGGAGGAGGGCGGTCGCTTGTGGGAATGCTGCTTCGACATCGGGGGAGCTTGTGGGCGAGACCGGAGCCCGCCGCAAGCTCCCCGCTTCGTTTCTAGTACCGCGCCGGCAGGGGCAGGATCACCGGGATGGGGGGCGGCGGGATGAGGGGCAGGCCGAGACGATGGTTGAGCTCGGCCACGTCGTCGATCCAGGGCGAGAGGCGGCCGGAGGCGCCGATCGACGGAAAGGGCTCCGTCGTCACCATCTGCCGCACCGTCACCGAGTCCGGCCGCTGCGGGCCCGCGTCATAGGCGAGGTGGAAGCGGCGCCCGTCGGTGAGGCTCGCGACACAGTCCAGCGTGCTGGAGGCCAACGCGCCGAAGGTGCCCGCCTGTCGCGTGCGATAGGCCTCGATCTGCTCCAGGTCTTCGAAGGTGAAACCGTAGGGCTGTTGCGCCGCGAGGTCGAAAGAGCGGCGGATCAGGCTGGCATTCCTTTCGAGCGGATCGCGTGCAGTGGACAGGCAATCGAAGGCGATGGACATGGGCTCTCCCTTACAGATGGTGCAGGCCGCGGCAGCAACGCCAGAACCACGCCCGGTGTTCCCGCTCCGCCCATTCGATCATCACGCCTGCATAGTTTCGCGGGTTGGAGATGGTGGGATGGGCCTTTTCGATGATCTTCGCGGCGTTGAAATGCGCGGTGTATGAATAGGTGCCGACATGGCGCTCGGCGCGATAATGCGCGACCACCTGGCGGGTCATGCCGGTGAGGCGGCCCCAGGCGAGGATCTCCTCGCGTTCGGCCGCCATGCGCTCCCATTCCAGCGCCACTTCCTCGCGCGTGGCGCCCTCGCCGCACTGCACCCTGAGCCGGTGCAGGCGCAGGTCGAGCGCATGTTCGCGCAGCTTCGCGGCCTGGTCCGGGCAGGTGAAGTAATAGCGGCGG
Organism: Reyranella sp.; assembly: GCF_965249915.1. Classification (GTDB taxonomy): domain Bacteria; phylum Pseudomonadota; class Alphaproteobacteria; order Reyranellales; family Reyranellaceae; genus Reyranella. The sequence continues at coordinate 3,133,446 of NZ_OZ252257.1, read as the reverse complement.
ATCCAGTTGAACTCGCCGCAGCGCGTGTCGCCGAACTGCATCATCCAGCCGTTCAGTTCGGCCTGCTCGGCCGCCGACCAGTAGCCGCGCCGGATGATGGCGGTGGTGTAGGGGAAGGCCCGCTCGAGCTCTTCCGACGTGTCGCAGCGCACGCGCACCGGCGGATCGGGCGGACGCGGTGAATCGGGACCCATCATCGCGGCCTCCCTTCAGTGATTGCGCACGAAGGAGCGCACGGAGGCCGCCGACAGGAAGCGCGTGACGCTGAAGGCGCGCGAGCCGCACTTGCCGCAGATCACGCCGGCCTCTTCCAGCGTCCGGCGGTCGCCCGCCACCGCCTTCAGCGCGGCGGCTGTGACGACCACGCGGCGCACGCAATGGTCGCATTCGATGCCGATGGGATGCTTGCCCGTGGCGACGTCGTGAAGCGTGAGAACGGTCATCCAGCACCTCCTTGCTGGACGGACTCGTAGGCGAACAAAACAGGAACAACAAGCCACTTAATGCAGGGGCTCGGGGGCGCGGAAACCCGCTAGATGTGGGCTGAAAGCAGTGCTGTCAGCGTCCTTTCAGGCGGTCGCCTTGTAGTCGAAGTCGGCGTCGCTCAGCAGCCAGAAGGCGGAAATCCTGTCGTCGCGCAGCCGGTAGAAATAGTTCACCTCGGTGGTGAAACGCTGGCCGGTGGCGACGAGGGTGCAGGCATAGACGAAGCGGATCGCGAACCGGTCGGTGTCGGCAACGATGTCCCGAATGTCGTAGACGGCGTCGGTGAAATGGAGCCGGTCCCATTCGAGACGCCGCACCACGTCGTCCCGCGTCAGGGCCTGCGCGCGATGATGCCCGACCATGTCGGCGCGATAGAAGCGCGGCACGGCGGCGGGATCGAACGTCTCCCAGACGTCCTGCATCAAGCGAACGGCGAAGGCGCGGGTCGTCTCGGACATGGTCTTCTCCGGCTCAGTCGGCGCTTGCGCCGATATAGGGGATGATCTGCCGGTCGGGCCGGTCGAAGTCGATCAGGATGCGGCCGGGAATCTTCGCGATCTCGAGGTTCCGCATCAGGAAGGCGCGGCTGCCGAAGCGCGGCAGGAACTCCGCCCGCATCTTCGTCCAGTCGCCGAACGCGCAATAGTTCGCGACGGGCAGGGTGCAGGGATCGTGGGGCGGATCGATCTGGGAAAAGCCCAGCGGGTGCCAGTCGTGATAGAGGCTGCCGATGAAGCGGCTGGCCGGGTAGGGGGCCGGGCCGCAGTTGAACCGGCGCGCGAGTTCGCAATAGCGCGGGTACAGGTTGCGGAAGTCGCTGACGCGATACGAGGCGATGTCGGTCGCTTGCAGGTCCTTCGTCTCGGCCTCGGTGAGCGCGTTGGCGCCTTCGAGGAACCGCTCGCCGAGTGCCTCTCCCTTCTCCTGCTCCACCGCGCGGATGATCTGCAGCAGGCCGCGCGCATTGGCCGGATAGAGCTCGGTGCGCCGCGGGAAGATGACGGCCGAGACGTGCTGGCCCTCGCGCAAGCGCAGCCCGTTCTTCTCCAGCGCCTGCTTGGCCGTATAGCCCGCCATCTCCTCGTAGCTCGCGACGAACGAATAGAGCTGGTCCGGCGGCCCGAGCCGCGCCAGCCGGTCGATCGCCAGTCCCGGCTCCGTCTGCGGATCGTAGGCGACCAGGCGGATGAGATGGCCGACAGGGGCGTTGCTCTCCAGATCCGCCCAGGCCTGCGCGGCGCTCATGCGCGCGAACGAAGGCGTCGGCGCGGGGCGAGGCGGGGCGAAGCCGATCGCCACCGCGGCGAGGATCACGGCGGCGGCCAGGCTCGCGAACAGGGCGCTCCTGAGGAGCCGTGTCGGGGAGATTTTCATTCGACCTTCTCTATACCCCGAGACGATCGCCTGTGAGCGAAAGGTCCCTCACTCCGTTCGCGATGACACCGTTTGTTTGATCGGCGCACGGCGCCAATCCCAACAGCATTGTCATCGCGGGCGGGGGAACCCCCGCCCTGGAACATCGCGAGGGACCTTTCCTTTCGCTTCCTTGCCATCTTTCGGACGCGGTCACACCCCACATGCGAGGACATGCTTCGAGGCGACGATCCGGTGACCCCTTTCTCCCGTCTTAGAACCGCGGCCGGCTCCACGCTGGAGGGAATCGCCGCGGCGTTCGATGCCTCGCCGCTCTCGCAGCGGCGCCATCGCATTGCCGTGACCGGGCTGCAGCGCTCGGGCAAGACGGTGTTCATCACCGCCTTCGCCCATGCGCTGCGCACGGCGGCACAGGCGCCGCTGGCGTCCTTCCCGTTCTTTCCCTGGCGCGAGCATGTGCGCGACGTCGAGCTGCTGGCGATCCCGGGCGTCCCGCGCTTTCCCTTCGAGGAGCGGCTGGACCAGCTCCTCGCCGAGCCGCCGGCCTGGCCGGCGCCGACCACCGGCCTGAGCGGCCTTAGGGTGCGCATCCGCCATGGCGATGTCGGGCTGCTGCGCTCGGCGCTCTCGTCCACGGCCACGACCGATCTCGATCTCATCGACTATCCCGGCGAATGGCTTCTGGACCTGCCGATGCTCACCCAGTCGTTCCGCGACTGGTCGCTGCAGATGGAGGAGCTGGCCAACAGCGCCGGTCGCAACGATCTCGCCGCGCCCTGGCTCGACGCGGTGCGCGCGCTCGATCCCGCCGCGCCGGAGAACCCGGCCGAGCTGGCGCGCATCGGCCTGCTCTACCGCGACTATCTCCTGCGCTGCCGCGAGGAGCGCAGCCTGTGCTTCGTGCAGCCCGGACGCTTTGCGCTGGCGGACGAAGCGGCCGATCCCGCCGCTCTGTTCTTCCCGCTCTCGTCGGTGCGCTCGGGCGTGCGGGCGCCCAAACGCGGCACGATGGGCGCCGCGCTGCTGCAGCGCCATGCCGCCTACCTCAGGCAGGTGCGGCAGTTCTACGGCGAGGTCTTCGGCCGCATGGGCAAGCAGGTGCTGCTGGTCGATCTGCTCACCGTGCTGCAGCAGGGCCGCGACGCCTTCACCGATCTCGGTCTCGCCATCCGCAGCATCAGCGACGCCTTCGACGAGCTGCGCAATCCGCTGCTGCGCCTGCTGCCGCTGGCCCGCGTCGACCGGCTGGCGCTGGCCGCGACCAAGGCCGACCATGTCACCGCCGACCAGCATGCCAACCTGGTCAACCTGCTGCGTGACCTGATCGGCGAGCCGTTCCTGCAGGCGACGGCGCGGCAGTCGGGCCTGCTGGCCGTTTCCTCGGTGCGCGCGACCACCGACCTCAAGCTCAAGGTGAACGGGCTCGCCACGCCCTTCCTGCGCGGCATTCCCGCTGGTCGCGCCGAGGTGCTGGACATCCAGCCCGGCGTGATCCCGGGCACCATCCCCGCCGCCGACCAGTGGGCCGAGCACGGCTTCAACATCCGCCGCTTCGAGCCGCCGCGGCTGGGGCCCGCGTTCCGCGACCGGCCGCTGCCGCACGTCAATCTCGACAAGGTCCTCCAGTTCCTCCTCGCGTGAGCATCCTCATGAGCATGACCACCCCCACCCAACCCGTGGCCGAGACACCCCGCCGCCTCGTCGACATGGAGTTCCGGCCGGGCGACCTGCCGCCCGCCGATGCGCCCTCGTTCGACGAGCCGCTGCCCGTGACGACGCGCCCGCCCGCCATCCGCTGGCCCGCCAAGCTGGCCCTGGGCTCGGCCGGCCTGCTGCTGGTGTTCTACGTCGTCGACGGCGCGGTCTCGCTGCTGCAGAGCGCGATCGAACGCGGCAGTCTGCTCGACCTCGCGCAGTTCGGCCTGCTGGTGGCGCTGCTCGTCTCGACCCTGTGGCTGGCGGCCGGCCAGGCCCGTGCCTACGCGCGGCTCAAATCGGCGGAGCGGGCGCGCGAACTGGCCGAGCATCTGGCGCGGCTGGGCGGGGTCGGCAGCGGCGGCCGTCTGGTCGGCGTCCTCGACGCGCTCTACGCCGGCAATCCCGAGGTGCGCGGCAAGCTGGGCGCCGTCTCGGCCGCGCTGCAGCCGCAGCACACCGACGCCGACGTGATCGATCTTTTGAACCGCGAGATCTTCGTGCCGATGGACCGGCAGGCCGACGAGCGAATCCAGCGCGCCGCCCTGCGCGCCAGCCTGGGCGTCGCCGCCTGTCCGCACCCCGCGCTCGACGCGCTGGTCGTGCTGGGCATCGGCATCGCGCTGGTCAAGGACCTGATGCAGATCTACGGCCTGCGCCACAGCGCCCGCGCCGTCTGGCGCATCCTCTCGCACGTGTTCTTCTCGGCCTCCTCGACCGCCGTCATGAGCAGCGTCGTGGAGTTCGCGATGAAGGCCACCCACGACCGCATCGCCGCCGCCGTCGTCGGCACCGCCGGCGAAGCCCTCGTCGTCGCCCGCCGCATCTTCGCGCTCGGCATGCTGGCGAAGGAGGAGATCCGCCCGCTGCCGGCGCCGCGGTGAGAACTGGCTTGTCTTAAAGTTAGCTAACGGCTAATATCTGCTCGTGACTAGGGTCGCGTATAGCAAATCGGCGCTCAAGGTCCTGAGCCGGCTGCAGCCCAAGCTGGCGGCCCGGATCATGGAGAAGGTCGACCAGTTCGCCGCCGATCCGCAAGCGCAGGCCAACAACGTGAAGGCTTTGGCTGGATCGCCCTATATCCGTCTTCGTGTCGGCGACTGGAGAGTCATCATGGACGAGCAGGGCAATGTGCTGCTGGTCCTCGAAATCGGCCCTCGGGGCGACATCTACAAATAGGAGGCGAGCGTGCAGATCATCACCACCCCGAACGGCGAGCGTCTCGTCATCCTGCCGCTCGCCGATTACGAACGCCTCGTCGACGAGGCCGACATCGCCAAGGCGAACAAGATCAAGCACGACATCGCCGCGGGTGACGATGAGGTCGTGCCAGCCGACATCGTGCGCCGTCTCATAGCCGGCGAGAACAAGGTCAAGGTCTGGCGCAGCCATCGCGGACTGTCGGGGCGTGACCTCGCGGCCGCCGCTGGCGTCAGCGCGCCGTTCATCTCCGAGATCGAAAGCGGCAAGAAGGACGGAAGCGTGTCGGTGATGAAGAAGATCGCCGACGTGTTGAAGGTCGATCTCGACGACCTCGTGTGATCCGGCGGCGCTCAGGCGCCGCGTAGCTTCGCCACGTGACGGGCGAGCTTGGCCAGCGTCTGGCCGCCATATTCGACGGCGCCGAAGCCCATCGCGCCGTCGCGCTGCGCCTTCGAGGGGTGCATCTGGCGCAACGTGAGGACGGTCTTGCCGTCGCTCTGCTCGTCGAAGGTGACGAGCATGCGGAAGCGGCCGGGATCCTCGTCGCGGTCGGAGCCATGCTCGACCTCGATCAGCGACGGCGCCTCGAGGCGCAGGAAGCGCATGCGGTTGTCGTAGCGCGTGCCGCCGGGCGCCACCATGTCGAAGCGCCACAGCCCGCCCGGCCGCAGATCGATCTCGCGCGTCTCGACCTCGAAGCCCTCGGGTCCGAACCAGAGCTGGATCTGCTCCGGGTCGGTCCAGGCGGCATAGACGAGGGCGCGCGGCGCATCGATCACGCGGGTCAGCACGATCTCGCGGTCGAGGGGCCAGTCCTGCCACGCGGACGGCGGCGGTGTGTAGGTCGCGCTCATGGTCCTAGTGCTTCCCCTTCAGGCGTTGGACATGGGCTTCCAGGCGATCGAGGCGCCGCTCCCAGGTGGCGACATGCCGGTGGATCCAGGCCTCGGTCTCCTGCAGCGCACGGCGCTCGATCCGGCAGGTCCGCACGCGCCCGGTCTTCTCCGAACTGATCAGCCCGCTCTCTTCGAGCACCCGCACATGCTTCAGGAGCGACGGCAGGGCGATCTCGAACGGCTCGGAAAGCTCGCTCACCGACCGCGGCCCCTCGCACAGCCGACTGACGATCGCCCGCCGGATCGGATCGGAAAGCGCGGCGAAGGTTCGGTCGAGGTCGGGAGAATGGTTAGCCATGACGGAAACTATTGGCCGGCGTGGAGGCACGGTCAAGGAAAAGTTTCACAAGTGGCTAAGTATGGTGGGTGCACAACTGCACCTCGTCGTCTCGACCGGAGCGCCGAAGGCGCGAAGCGGAGAGACCTCCTCTCTAAAGTTGGACGGCTTTTGGTGGAGGCAAGGTCCCTCCACTCCGCTCCGCTTCGCTTCGGTCGGGACGACGGGCAACTTAGAATTTGCCCCGAGCCGACCGATACCGCTCGACCTGCCGGAGGAAGCCGCTCCACAACGCGCGACGCTTCGTGAGCCAGGCGGCGCGCTCATCCTCGCGCCAGGATCGGAACGGGACACCATTCCACGGCGTGCGCTTCCGGCTTTCGTGGGTCTGCAGGTGGGAGAGCCAGACCAGGGCAGCTCCGGCGTGGGCTTCGTGGGGGAACTGGCCGAGCTGTTCGCAGTCGGGCTCGAGCCAGCGGTCGAAGCGGAGGCCGAGGGCGCGTTCGACCCGCTGGAAGTCGCGGCCGCGGTGCGCGACCTCGGCGCTGCAGATCGCAACGGCGCGGGCGCGGAAGGTCTCGAGGTCGGGTTGGGGTGCGGGGAGGGGGCGGCGGTGGCGGCGAATCAGCTCGGCGACGGTCTCTTTCGGGCGACGGGAGAGACTGTCGGGCATGCTCCCACTATCGGATCACGGCCCGGAATTTTCAAGACGCAATCCGGAAATAAATCCGGATACGGGATATGCCCGTCAGTCGCTCGGTTCGAAGCGCAGCGTGCCGGCGCGGCGCGTCGGCTGGCCGGTGTCGTTGGTGTGATTGATGCCGTCCATGACCGGCACCTCGGCGAAGTCGAAGGGGCTGACGCCCTCCAGGCAGGCCACGTTCACGGCATAGAGCGTCGTGTCGGAACGGCGTTGATGATGGGTGTAGATCCCGCAGCGCGAACAGAAGAAGTGCTGCGCCGTGCCTGTGTGGAAGCGGTAGGTGGTCAGCGCCTCCTCGCCCTCGAGGATCCGGATCCCGCCCATCTTCGCCATGACGACGACGGCGCCGCGCATCCGGCAGAAGGAGCAGGTGCAGCGGCGGATCGACTTGAAGCCGTCGCTCAGCGTCGCTTCGAACCGCACTGCGCCGCAATGGCAGCGGCCGGAGCGAACGTTTGCGTCGTTTTCGGCTCCGGCCGTCATCCTACCGTCCGCCCTTCATGAGTTCATCCCACTCCAGCACGCGGTAGACGCGGAACACCATCTTTCGGTCGACGTCGAATTCCTTGGCCGGACGGTACTGCGCGAGCTTCAGGGTCTTGGCCGAGATGCCGACCAGGAGCTTGACCACGGTCTGGCGCACGCTGGAGCCGGCGATCGGCCTGAACTCGACCACGACATGGTCGTTGACGCTGGGGGCGCGGTCGCGCTCGACATAGATCAGGCTGTTGGGCTTGCGCCACGGCCACATCGAATCGCCCACCACGTTCAGCGCGAACACGTCGCCGCGGCCGTGGATGCCCGGCGGGCGCGCGACATGGTCGATCACCGTGCCGTTCATCTCGAACTCGCCGTTGCCGTCGCCGCCCATCGCCGTGCCATAGAGCGGCACGTCGTTGGCCATGTGGCCGAGCATCGGCCGGCCGGGCGCATCGAAGGCGGGCACGACGTTGCCCGCGAGATCGGTGGCGAAGGCGGAGGCCGCGCCGTCGGCCGTCGCGGGGAACTCGCCCTGCAGCTCGGCGACGCCGACCGGACGGCCGGTCTTCTTGGCCGCGCCCGCCGCGAGGCGCGCATAGGTCTTGTCGGTCAGCGTCTTGGCGCCGGTCGGGTCGTCCAGGAATTTGCGCAGCGTGCCGTCTCCCAGTCCGGAGAGGCTTTCCCACTGGGCGACGTTGAGGCCGGCCCCGGCCATGAAGGCACGCAGGGCCTGGCGGCGCTGGTTGGCGTCGAAGGCCATGCCGTCAGTCTGGCATTTTCCGGACGGGTTTCCGAGAGGGGAATTTTCCGGAATCCGTCTTGAAGTCGGACAGTAATCCGGATACCTTTCCGGGATGGCCGCGTCTCCGAAGCTCTCCCCGCCCGTCCTCCACCCGTTCCTGGTCGAGGACGCCGCCGACTGCCTGGGCTTCGAACGGGCCGGCGGCTACTCGGCCCGCGCCGCTCGGATGGCGACCCGCGACGTGCTGGCCGATCGCGCCCGCGCGCTGGGCTATCCCGATCGCGAGATCGAGCGGGTGGTCGATGCGGCCCTGGCGGCGGCGGCGCTGCAATGAGCAATCCCCGTCACCCAAACCCCCATCACCCAAACCTTCGTCGTCTCGACCGGAGCCTCGCGCAGCGAGGCGGAGCGGAGAGACCTTCTCTCTACGATTTGCCGGCTTTTCGGGTCTTTCCGAACAAGCTGGAATCACACCACCAACCTCATGCTGAGGAGGCTGCGCAGCAGCCGTCTCGAAGCATGGGCACGAGCACCGCGTTTGTTGCCCATCCTTCGAGACGCCGCGCATGCGCGGCTCCTCAGGATGAGGTGGGTGTATGATCTATCTGCATCGCAAAGACTCTAGGGGAGAGAAGCTCTCTCCACTTTGCCTCGCTGCGCGAGGCTCCGGTCGAGACGACGGAGGCTTTGCGGCGAGGCTACTGCTCGCCCAGCCAGTGCGGCCAGCTGCCCTTGCGCGCCTTGCGGGCTTCGAACTCGGCGTCGGCGTAGCGCTGGGCGGCGCGCGGCTCCCACGACAGCGGCTCGTCGAGCTCGTGGCCGTAGACGACGCCGGAGGCCAGCATGGCGCCGCCGAGATCGATCGGCTGGGCCTCGTCGAGCGCGCATTGCGCCACCAGCCGGCATTCCGAATCGTAGCGCGCGATGCGGCACTTCACCTTGTGGTCGGCCCGCGCCAGCAGATCTTCCAGCGTCGCCCGCGCGCGCATGCCGGGCACCGTCTCGACCCTCTGCGCATCGCGCAGCGCCGGCGCCTGCACACCCCAGATCCGCAGCGGCGTCTTGAGCCCGCTGCCGCCCAGCGACTCGCCATCGAGGGCGAAGGCCTGGCCGGACCAGGTCTGCGGCAGCGCGCCGTTGGTGGCGGTGCAGCCCTGCGGCCTGGCAGGCGGCGCGGCCGGAGCCGCGGGCGCAGCGGCCGGCGGCTTGGCGTTCTGCGCCCAAGCGGCGGGCGCCATCAGCGCAACTGAGAGGGCGGCGAGGGCGAGTCTCTTCATGCGCCGACCGTGACTTCCGTTTGAGGCGAGGTAAAGGCCGATGGCACGCACCAGAACGATCAAGATCGAGCTTCCCCTGTCCTGCCGTGAAGGAGCGACGCGATGAGCCGCGGCCGTCCCTGGAGCGCCGACGATGCGGCGCAGCTCCGCCGGCTGCTCGCCGCCGGCGAGACCGATGCGCGGATCGCCGAGGCGATGGACCGGCATCCCGACATGATCCGCCGCCAGCGCCGCGCCGCCGGCCTCGCGCCCGGCCAGTCGCGCGCCGCCACGATCATGCTGATGCGCGTGAACCGGCGGCGGTTGGGCAAGAAGGTCGCCGGCAAGTACGACACGGAGAGCCCCTGATGGCCGAGCGACCCACGCAGTTCAGCGAGGCGCTGGCGGCCGAGATCTGCCGCCGCCTCGCCGACGGCGAGCTGCTGTGCGACATCTGTCGCCCGGCCCGCATGCCCAGCCGCGACACGGTGCGCCGCTGGCAGAACGAGCAAGCCTTGTTCCGCGACCGCTATGCCATCGCCCGCGACCAGCAGGCCGATGCGCTGGCCGAGGAAGCGATCCAGATCGCGCGCAACGCCGATGCCGACACCGTGGCCGTCTGCCGGCTGCAGATCGACACGATCAAATGGCTCATCGCCAAGATCGCGCCGCGGCGCTACGGCGACAAGCTGCTGCCCGACGCGACCCTGAAAGTCTCGATCGGCGACGCCATCGAGAAGGGGCGGGAGCGGGTGCTGCGGTTGCGGGCGGGGTGAGGGCGGCAGCTAGGGTCTTTCCGATCGAGATAGAAGCACCGTCACCCCCAACCTCATGCTGAGGAGGCCCGAAGGGCCGTCTCGAAGCATGGGCACGAGCACCACCTTTGTCGCCCATCCTTCGAGACGGCTGCTGCGCAGCCTCCTCAGGATGAGGTGGTGTGTGGGTGAGCTTGAAGCGGAAAGACTCTAGAGCGGGCGACCCGGCGACGACAGGGACCTTTCTCTTCCGCGAACGAGCGAACCGCAACGGCCCTCAGGGCGACATGTGATCGCCCTGAGGGTCTCCGAAGCGTTTCTCAGATGCGCTCGATGATGATCGCCGGGGCCATGCCGCCGGCGGCGCACATGGTGACGAGGCCGAACTGCTTGTCCTGCCGCTCGAGCTCGTCGAGGACGGTGCCGATCAGCACGGCGCCGGTCGCGCCGATCGGGTGGCCGAGCGCGATCGAGCCGCCGTTGACGTTGACCTTGTCGCGATCGAGATCGAGATCGCGCACGAACTTCTCCGAGACGACGGCGAAGGCCTCGTTGATCTCCCAGAGGTCGATGTCGCTCGTCTTGAGGCCGGCCTTCTCCAGGACCTTGCGGGCCGCCGGCACCGGCGCGTTGAGCATCAGCTCGGGGCTGTCGCCCATGTTCGCCATGGCCACGACGCGGGCGCGCGGCTTGAGGCCATGGGCCTTGGCGTAGTCGGGCGACGCCAGCAGCACGGCGGCCGAGCCGTCGACGACGCCGGAGGAATTGCCGGCATGATGGACATGCTCGATCTCGAGGCCGGGATAGGCCTGCAGGATCAGCGACCGATAGGTCATGCCCTTGTCGTCGAGCGGGATGTCGGCCATCGCGGCGAAGGCGGCCTTGAGGTTGGCCAGTCCCTCGCGAGTGGTCTGCGGACGCGGATATTCGTCGCGATCGAGGGCCAGCGTGCCGTCCTCCTTGTAGACGGGGATCAGGGACTTGTTGAAACGGCCCTCGGCGATGGCGATCGCCGCGCGCTGCTGGCTGATATAGCCGGCCTCGTCCAGCGCCTGGCGCGGAATCTTCTCCAGCGTGGCGATGGCGTCGGCGCAGATGCCCTGGTGCGTCTGGGGATGATGCAGGCGCAGGCGCAGATTGCCGTTGTCCATGACCGGCGGCCCGCTGCCGCGGCTGCGGTCCATGGACATCATCTCCGTCCCGCCGGCGACCACCAGGTCTTCCATGCCCGACTTGATGCAGGCGGCGGCGAGGCTCACGGCGCTGATGCCCGACCCGCAGAAGCGGTCGATCGTGATGCCGCTCGCCTTGACGTCATAGCCGGCATCGAGGGCGGACATGCGACCGAGATCGCCGCTCTGCTTATTGACCTGGGCGGCGGTTCCCCAGATCACGTCGCCGACTTCCTTTGTGTCGATCTTGTTGCGGTCGGCGATCGCCTTGAGGACGGTCGCGCCGAGCTGCTGCGGATGAACCTCCCACAGCGCGCCCTTGCCGGCCTTGCCGACGCCGCGCGGCGTGCGGCAGGCGTCGATGATCCATGCTTCGGTCATTGTTCTGTCCTTTCCCGGTCCCGGTTCAGCGCGGCGCCATGCGGATGGCGCCGTCGACGCGCACGTCCTCGCCATTGAGATAGCCGCAGGTGATCATCGTATGGGCGACCTGGGCATATTCCTCGGGGCGTCCCAGACGCTTGGGGAACGGCACCGAGGCGGCCAGCGCCGCCTTGACGTTGTCCGGTGCGCGCGCGAGCAGCGGCGTGTCGAAGATGCCGGGCAGGATCGTGTTGCAGCGAATGCCCTCGTTGGAGAGGTCGCGCGCCACCACGAGCGTGATGCCGACGACGCCGGCCTTCGAGGCCGTATAGGCGACCTGGCCGATCTGGCCGTCCTCGGCCGCGACCGAGGCGGTGTTGAGGATCACGCCGCGATCGCCGTCGGCCTGCGGGGCCAGCGTCAGCATGCCCGCGGCCGACTTGGTGATGCAGCGAAACGTGCCGATCAGGTTGACGTTGATGATGCGCTCGAAGTTCTCCAGCGGATATTCCTTGGGCGCGCCGGTCGTGCGGTCGAGCGAGGCGGTCTTCTGGGCGCCGCCGCCGACACCGGCGCAGTTCACCAGAATGCGCTCCTGCCCGTGCGCTGCCCGCGCCTTCGCGAACCCGGCCTCGACCTCCTCGGTCGACGTCACGTTGACCTTGCAGAAGACGCCGCCGATTTCCTTAGCGAGCGTCTCGCCCTGTTCCGCGTTGAGGTCGAAGATCGCGACCTTCACGCCGTGCGAGGCCAGCATGCGCGAGGTGGCGGCGCCGAGGCCGGACGCGCCGCCCGTGATGACCGCGGCCACTGTCTTGTCGAGTTGCATGAGCGAAAATTCCCCCGGGGATATGATTTCGTGAGTGGGTCGCCCGGATTGTTAGAGCATGGCGACCGCGCTTGGCCAGAGGTGTGGGTCCGCGTCTCAAAACGTGAAGCCGCGATCCGGAATAGAAGGCGCCGTGCGCAAAAGCTCTTCGTTCTCGTCGATCTTAGCAAAAGGGGGCGTCAGTAACCGAGTCGCGATAGAGGCTCGCGTGGTTGTTGGCACCGCCTAGCCGACGGCGAGCTGCTGCGCGACATCTGCTGCCCGACCCACATGCCCAGCCGCGACGCCGCGCTCCGCTCGCAGGGCGAGCCCGGCCTTTTCCGTGACAGGTACGCCGTGGCCCGCGACCAGCAGGCCGACGCGCTCGCCGAACAAGCGATCCAGATCACCCGCAACGCCGATGCCGACACCATCTGCCGGCTCCAGATCGATACGATTAAATGGCTCGCCGCGAAGATCGCGCCGAGGCGCTAGGACGAGAAGGTAGTGCCTGACGCGATCGTGAAAGTGTTGACCGGCGACGCGATCGAGAAGGGGTGGCAAAGAGTAGGGTGGATGCGGGAGGGGGTGAAGGCGGAGTAACTTACGCGCCTTGGTAGTGAATGCATTGACTAGCGTGCAACCCGCGGCCTAGCTTTGCTTTTAAGCTCTCGTGCGAGAGCCTTCTCCAGATTCAGTCGCGACTCCAACTTGAATTGGTCGAGCTTGTTCGGCACCGAACTCATGAGCGGGTTACTTTTGCGCTTCAAGGTCCAGAGTTCGGAGACAATTCAGCAAGCATTGGTTACCTTGGGACATTTATTCTTCGACTACAAAAGCTCTATTCAAGTTTGGCTCAAGCTATAACGACTGGCCCAACGCGACGGGGCCCAATAGCAACAGCCATTAGAGAAGCAACGAGTCCTCATCTGGATTTCCGCGACATCGCGGATCAAATTCGTAAACTTCCAGCCGAAGTGATGATTGTGGATGCTCGCCGCAAAAATGGGTTGCTCTTGCCGGATTTCTTCGACTTCACGTAGTCAGTGTGATTGGGCACCGTCGAACCCGATGACTCGATGTTCGTGATCGGTCGCGGCGACATCTTCCTTGATATCTCCTCACCTTCGGCGCCATTCGTCAATATCACTTAGTTGAACAGGGACGTTTCGGCGGGCGCGAAGGCAACGAATGATGCTTGTTGCAGAGCAAAAGCCGAAGCGTCTGGTCGCAATCCGCCGTTCGGCACTAACTCTGATACTGAGCAGCGCGGCGGAGCGATCCGACCCACGCCTCCCTCAGCCATCACTCTCCTGCCCCAGCCGGGCGAGGCGGGTCCGGGCGGCGGTGCGCTTGCTGTCGCGGCGGTGCTTGTAGGCGAGCAGGTCTTCCGCGCGGATGCGGCGATGGGTGCCGATCTTGTGGTGCGGGATTTCCCTGGTCTCGAGCATCTTCACGAGGAACGGCCGGGAGACCTCGAGCATGTCGGCGGCCTGCTGGGTCGAGAGATCCGCGCCGGACGGCACGAGCGTGACCGCGCAGCCCTGGCCGATGGCTTCCAGGAGATCGAGCACCAGGCGGGCGACCGCCGGCGGGAGGTCCACGTCGGCGCTCTTGGCGCCCTTCTTGACGTGAAGCGACAGGCCGCCGCGCTTGTCCCGGTGACTCGCCAGGGCCGTGCCGGCCTTCGCGGCCTTCTCGGCTTCGTTGGTCGTCGGGAGGCGTTGGGAAAGCGAGTCGTCGACGGGCATCGGGGTCTCCAGCTGGTGTGTGTCGCCGCAGGGGCGGAGCGCGCACTATAAACGAAACAATCGAAATAGTCGAAACATTCGAAATGAATGTCGCGGGGCGGGGAGAGGGGCCGAAATCGGCGTCCGGCCGCGAGAATGGTCTTGACATACAAAGGCCGGAAAGTCCGCCCAGGGTCTCGCGCATGGCCACCAGTTCGATCGAATGGACGAACGCGACCTGGAATCCGGTCGCGGGCTGCACGGTTCTGTCGCCGGGCTGCACCAACTGCTACGCGATGCGCCTGGCGGCGCGTCTCGAGGCGATGGGCATGGCGAAGTATGCCGGGCTGACGCGCACCTCCGGCGGGCGGGCGAAGTGGACGGGCGCGGTGCGGCTCGATCGCGCGGCGCTGGGCGTGCCCGAGGGCTGGAAGAAGCCGCGCATGATCTTCGTCAACTCGATGTCGGACCTCTTCTGGGAGGCCGTGCCGGAAGCCTTCGTCGCCGATGTCTGGGACGTGATGGCGCGGACGCCGCATCACACCTACCAGATCCTCACCAAGCGGCCCGAGCGCATGGAAGGACTGACGGCGCGGCTGCCGCTGCTGCCCAACGTCTGGCTGGGCACGAGCGTCGAGAATGCCGACCATCTCTTCCGCATCGATCACCTGCGCCGCGTGCGGGCGGCCGTGCGCTTCCTGTCGCTGGAGCCGCTGCTGTCGTCGCTGGTCTCGGCGGTCCCGGGCGGCCTCGATCTCGGTGGAATCGATCTGAGGGGGATCGACTGGGCCATCGCCGGCGGCGAGTCTGGTCCCGGCGCGCGGCCCGTCGATCCGGCCTGGGTGCGCGAGATCCGCGACGCCTGCCGCGCGCAGGGCACGGCGTTCTTCTTCAAGCAGTGGGGTGGGACGAACAAGAAGAAGCAGGGCCGCATGCTGGATGGGCGGACCTGGGACGAGTTTCCGGCGGCGGGCCTGCGGGCGGCCTGAGCCGCCTCGCCGAAGGGTGGCGATGGACCGCAACTAAACCGGGCTGCGCTCGTTACGCGCCACACCCTAACCCCGGGAGCTCGCCATGAGCGGTTTGTTCGATTTCGTGAAGACCATCGGCCGCAAGATCTTCGGCGAGGGCGAGGCCGATCCGTCGGCCAAGATCAAGGCCGAGATCGAGAAGGCCAATCCCGGCATCAAGGATCTCGGTGTCTCGTTCAAGGACGGCGCCGTTTCGCTCACGGGCAGCGGCCCGGTCGAAGCGCTGCAGAAGGCCATCCTGATGGCCGGCAACATCATGGGCGTGAGCGAGGTCAAGGTCGACGGCGCCCAGGTCGCCGCGATCGACGACGGCACGCAGTATTACATCATCAAGTCGGGCGACACGCTGTCGGCCATCGCCAAGCAGTTCTATGGCGATGCCAACATCTATCCGAAGATCTTCGAAGCCAATCGCGAAGTCATCAAGGACGCGAACCTGATCTTCCCCGGCCAGAAGATCCGCATTCCCAAAGCCTGAACCGTCGTCGCTGCGTCGCGCTTTCATCTCCGCCCTGCGATAGCGCGCGCGCCAACCCGATAGTCCTCCCCGACCGCATCCTCTAGGCTTCCGGCCAAGCAGGCGACATGACCTGCCGGAAACGATCGGGGAGGAGAGATCGATGCGCCTGACACGTCGTGCCGCGCTGGGCGGTCTTTTGGCCGCGTCACCCGCTTTGGCCGCGTCACCTGCCATCGCGCAGACGCGTGCGCCGGCGAGCGACTGGCCCAACCGGCGGCTGCGGCTGGTCGTGCCGAGCGCGGCCGGCGGCTACGAAGTCTATGCCCGCATCCTGGCGCCGCGGCTCGCCGAGCTGCTGGGCCAGCCGGTGGTGGTCGACAACAAGCCCGGCGCCAACGGCATCATCGGCATGCAGGAGGTCCAGCGCAGCGCGCCCGACGGCTACACCTTCATGTTCGCCCATGTCGGCGCCATCTCGATCGGCAGCAGCATCTATCCCAACATGCCGCTCGATCCGGTCGACGATCTCGCGCCGATCTCAGTGGCCGTGACCTCGCCGCTGGTCTGGGTGGTGACGCCGTCGCTGCCCTTCAGGACGATGCCCGAGTTCGTCGCCAGGGCGCAGGCCGAGCCCGGCCAGTGGCGCTATGGCCTGCCGGCGTCGGGCAGCATCCCGCACCTGGTCGCCGAGGACACGAAGATCCGCCACAGGCTCGACATGCCGGCGGTGCCCTATCGCAGCACGCCGCAGTCGCTGCTCGCGGTGATCAACGGCGAGGTGCCGATCACGGTCGACAGTCTGGGCGCCAGCGCCGGGCACATCGCCGGCGGCAAGCTGCGGGCGCTGGCCATCACCTCGCGCGAGCGCTCGCCGCGCCTGCCCGACGTGCCGACCATGATGGAGCTGGGCCTCGACAAGCGCGAGTGGGTGGCCTGGTACGCCTTCATGGCGCCCAAGGGCACGCCCGACGAGATCGTCCAGCGGCTGAACGGCGCCATCAACCAGGCGCTGCAGGAGGAGGCCATCGCCAACCGCATCCGGGATCTGGGCGCCTCGCCCCGGACCACGACGCCCGACGAGACGCTGGCCTTCATCGCGCAGGAGCGCACCGATTTCGGCGCCATCGCCAAGGCCGGCAACATCCGCGTGGAGTAGGGGCCGGCCGCGTTTGCCCCGCGTACGCTTCTTGTCCTGCCGCCCCGTCGCCGGGCAAGAACCGTTAAGGCGCGGATGGGGCTAACGAACGAAACGAACGATTATTGCCGGGAGTGAGGCGCGGCGCGCCATTCCGGAGTAGGATGCACCGATGTCTGATATCGAAGCTCTCCGCAAATCGCTGGCCCTCTCCTCCGAGGGGCTGGCTTCCGAAGACAAGAAGAAGATGGCGGTCGACGCCATCAAGACGATCATCGACGCGCTGGGCCGCGGCGTGGGCCCGTTCGGCGAATGGGAGCAGCGCTGCCTGGCCGCCGCCATCGTGGCGCTGCGCGCCGGCAAGAACGACGAGGCCCGCTCGCTGGCGCGGCGCGCGATCTGGCCGGAGGAGAATCGCCGCAATTCCGGCGTCGCCCGCCTGCTGCTGCGGCCGGGCATGCTGACCCTGCCCGAGCTCACCCGCGAACTCGAAGTCGCCGTCACCATGCCCTCGCGCCGCGTCCGGCCGGTCGAATAGGGCCCCCGGCCCGCTCTCGAATACAATTGATACAAAAGGGCGGGGGGTAACGCCTCGTCCGCGCCCCGGCCTGTCGTGATATCCTGCCACCGGCGCTTTTATGAGGGTACCGGTGCGCAGGGACGACAGGAAGCTTGCCGAGCTCGAGACCAATCTCAACCGGCTCCGCGACGATCTCAACGATCTGTCGAAGGAGCTGAACGTCAATCCGCGCAACACCAGTCTCGTGATCCGCCGGGTCAACCTGATGGGCCGGATCGTGGCCACCCAGTCCAACGTCGAGCAATTGCGCGGCACCCTGCGCCACGCCTGAGCGCGCGCCGCCGTCGTCTTTGCGCGCAAGCGAAAGGTCGCTCGCTGCGCTCGGGATGACCCCGTTTTTCTGAACTGACGCACCGCGCCAACCCGAGCGCGATTGATCCTGCACACCGTGAGGGACCGTTGCCGTCGCGCCGCCGCTATTGCCGGGACGCCACGCAGCCGTCGATGCGGGCGCTCATCGTGTCGGGATCGCCGAGGTCGAAGCGGCGCGTCACGTTGCGCGCGGGCAGCAGCACCTCCATGAGCTTCGAGGCGAAGAACGGGTCGGTGAAGTCGTTTTCCAGGACCGGGCTCCACAGCCGGTCGGGCGATCGCTGGACCAGGGGGAAGGTGAAGCGCCTGCCGCTGGGCTGCAGGACGACGACGACCTCGTCCCGGGCGCCGCTGGTCGGCGGGCCCGCCAGGATGAAGTGACGCCGGCCGTCCTCGTCGAAGCTCAGCCGCAATCCCTCATTGTCCGCGCCCGTCGTGTCGGCGACGCAGCTTACGAACCGGCCCTTGTCGTGGACGATGGCGATGTCCCAGCCGCCGAACGTGCCGATCTTCCGGGTCTGCGCACCCGCGGGCGGCGCCGCGGCGAACGCCGACGCCATCAGTCCCAGGACCAGAAGGCCTCCCAAACGCCGAACCATCGCATCTCCCCCTGAGGGCGCCGCTATGCCACGAATTTGCACGCGCGTGCAGCCGGATGCTGTTGCCGTCGCGCGCCCGATGGGCCAGAACAGGCGCGGGTGTCCGCACAACGGTACGGGCAGGGAATAGCGCTGGTCGGGCCGCCAGCGGTCCTTTGTCTTTGCGAGACCCATGACCCGCAATCCCAACGTGCGTCCGACCCTGTTGCGCCGCTTCATCGACGGCGAGGCCTCGGGCGGCATCGTCCTGATGGTGGCCGCGGCGCTGGCGCTGATCGTCGCCAACTCGGCGCTGGCGCCCGCCTATTTCGCCGCGCTGAAGACCTATGTCGGGCCGCTCAGCGTCTCGCACTGGATCAACGATGCGCTGATGGCGCTGTTCTTCCTGCTGGTCGGGCTGGAGATCAAGCGCGAGATCGTCGACGGACAGCTCTCGACCTGGCCGCGCCGCATCCTGCCCGGCCTCTGCGCCGCCGGCGGCATGGCGGTGCCGGCGCTGATCTTCGCCGCGCTCAACTGGCACAACGGCCAGGTGATCCGCGGCTGGGCGATTCCCACCGCGACCGACATCGCCTTCGCGCTGGGCGTGCTGTCGCTGTTCGGCAACCGCGTGCCCGCGTCGATGAAGGTGTTCCTGACCGCGCTCGCGATCATCGACGATCTCGGCGCGGTGCTGATCATCGCCGTCTTCTACACCGGCAATCTCGACCTCGCGGCGCTGGGCGGCGCGGCCGCGGTGCTGGCGGCGCTGCTGGCGCTCAACCGGTTCAAGGTGAGGGCGCTGCTTCCCTATCTGATGCTGGGCGCGGTCCTGTGGCTGCTGGTGCTGCTGTCGGGCATCCATGCCACGGTCGCGGGCGTGGCGCTCGCCTTCACCATTCCGCTCGGCCGTCCCGTGGCCGGCGGGCGCGCGCCGGCGCCCGGCTCGCCGCTGCACACGCTCGAGCACGCGCTGATCAAGGTCGTGCCGTTCTTCATCATCCCGATCTTCGGCTTCGCCAATGCCGGCGTCTCGCTGGCGGGCTTCGATGCGGCGAAGCTGGTCGATCCGCTGACCCTGGGCGTCGCGGGCGGGCTGCTGCTCGGCAAGGTGATCGGCGTCTATGGCACTGCGCTTGCTACGGTGAAGCTGGGGTTCGCCGACGGTCCGACCAACGCGGCCCCCTTGCATGTGCTGGGTGTGTCGCTGCTCTGCGGCATCGGCTTCACCATGAGCCTGTTCATCGGCCTGCTGGCCTTTCCCGACAGTCCGGCCCTGCAGGACGGCGTGAAGATCGGCATCCTGCTGGGCTCGCTGGTTGCGGCGGTGCTGGGGACGATCGTGCTTCTTCTGAGCCCGCGTCCGGGCGGCGCAGAAGCAAAGGCCTTCTAGGAGGCGCCGGCCGCGCGAGTCGATTGCTTGCGCTGCATCCACGCTGCTAAAAGATTGTCAAACGACCTTTAATCACTTTTCAGAGATTGGCTGGCGCATGGCGCTCCATTGGACGATCGATTCGCGGGCTAAGATCATGGTCGCCACCGGTGACGGGCCCATCGATCTCGACGAAGTCAATCGCATGCTGGACATGATCGTCGGGTCCAACATCCTAGGCTATCGCAAGCTGTTCGATGGCCGGCTGGCCCAGACTCAGATGGAGCCCGAACATCTGCTCACGGTCGGCGTCCGCCTCCGGTCGATCCACGAGGCGGCGGGCAGCGGGCTGGGGCCGCTCGCCCTCGTCGTGCGCGACGAGAATTACTGGCAGGTGGCGCGGCTGCTGGGCATCCTCGCCGTGCCGAAGCGGCCGATGCGCGTGTTCAAGCAGGCGGACAAGGCGCGCGTCTGGCTCGATTCGCCCGCCATCCTGGCCAGCACGCCCGCCTGAGACGGTCCGGCTACGGCGTCGGGGCCGCAACCCCGCCGATGTCCGGCGCCCGGTCGTAGAAATCGACCTGCAGGCGCATCCTCCCCAGCGGCTCCACGTGGTGCGGCTGGTCGGGCAGGACGAGCCCCGGGCGATCCGGGGTCAGGATCGTTGCCGCGCCGCCGGCAACGACGAACCTGACCTCGCCCGCGAGCACGCGGATCACGCCCCACACGCCCGCCTTCGTCCGGTGCTCGCGCCGCAGTGCCGCGGGCAGCGTCGTCTCGTCGAACACCGGCGTCGATTTGTAGGGGGCGGGGGAGGGCATTTCGTTCCTCATGCGTCGGCGCTGGTTCCGCGTTTTGTCCGCGCGTCGCGGCGTCTCAGATGCCCCCGCCAAAGCGGGCGAGGTTCAGCTTGAAGCTCTCCGCAATGCGCCCGGCCCTGACCTGCAGGGCGCGCGCGGCGGCGGGCGGCATTTCCGCCTCGGTGGCCTCGCCCCACAGCGTGAGCCAGCGGTCGAACATCGCCGGCGTGATCCGCGCGCGATGCCGGAAATGGGCCGCCATCGGCCTGCCGTCGTAGCGGCCGGTGCCCAGCATCACCGAGGACCAGAAGGCGGCGAGCTTGTCGAGATGCAGCGGCCAGTCGTCGATCGCGTCGTTGAACACCGGGCCGATCAGCGCGTCGGACCGGACGGCGGCGTAGAAGCGGCCGACCAGCCGGGCCAGGCTCTCTTCGTCGACGCCGTCGATCTCGCCAAACGCCAGGCCGCTCATCGCCTCGCTCCGATCCCATGCCGGAGAGACATCGGGGCGCGGCCTCAGTATTTCGTGTCGCCGCCGCCGCTGGAGGCGCCGCGCGCCGAATCCTCCTTGATCCGCTGCTCGAGCATGGTCGAGGAGCTGGTGGCGCCGTTCCAGGTGCCGTTGACGTTGGAGCGGACGCCCATGTAGCGCTCCGACGCCGCGCCGGTGGCGCCGGGGTTGCCGCCGGTCGGGCCGGCCGTGCCGGTGCCGGCGCTGCCGCTGCAGCCGGCCAGAGCCAGGAACAACGCCGCGAACGGCATCTTCTTCATCGACATGAAAACCTCCGCGGAAGAGCTACGGGGCCTGCCAACAGGCGCCCGCCGACGACGTTGCATGGTTTTCCCTGGGCGCGGCGTTGGCAAGGGCGTTGGCGGCAGCATCTGGGCGATGAGGCGGCCTGAGCCGCGGCGGACAGCAGCGTGGCGAGCCCATCCTGTCGCCAGGCCAAGTGGGGCCCGT
This sequence comes from Reyranella sp., assembly GCF_965249915.1. Taxonomy (GTDB): domain Bacteria; phylum Pseudomonadota; class Alphaproteobacteria; order Reyranellales; family Reyranellaceae; genus Reyranella. Next base: position 3,112,277 of record NZ_OZ252257.1, on the reverse strand, counting down.
CTCAGCGCTGATGGATGTCGTCAGCCTCAATCGCCGCTTTCAGTGCGGCGATTGAGGCCTGCTTTCGCCGCACAATCTGCGGAGAAAGAGCGACCCATTCACCGCACGACGCCGTCCACGGCGCCGCATTCGGCGTTACACCGCCGGCGCCCATCGCGCGCGGGCCTCGTTCAGCACGTCGGCGACGCGCTGGGGCGGGAGTTCCCAGAAGCTGCCGAGTTCCACGCTTCCGGTGAGGTAGCGCCGCCAGGCAGGCTTCGGCGGGCCCAGGTGCGTGAACTCGCCGACGACGACGGTGAACCGTCGCGGTCTGGACAACACGTAGAAGCGGGCGAAGGCGCTCCAGGGATAGTCGACGGTGCGAAACGCATGGCGCCAGATCAGTCCGTGCGGGTCGAGAATGAGCGTCGCGGGGCGAACCGCCATCGCACCGAACGTCACGAGGCAAAGTCCCAGAAAGCCCAGGAAGATGAGATGCCAGGCGGAGTAAACGCGCACGGGGATCAGCAGGATGAGGCCGCCCACGACGATGAGACACAGGCACAACAAAGACAGTTTCAGCCGGTCCTGCCGCAGCACGATCGGCGGGTCGTCGAGCGACCCTTCGACCGCCGGCATCCATTTGGGAAGGCCGAGCTCTTGCTTGGTTCGCAGTCTGGCAGGGCGTGTCATCCGTCCCGCCGATCATGCGAAGGCGGTTGGCCTTTCGCAATGGCCGACGCTGGCCGCGCGCTATCGCTGGCGCAGGGAGGCCACGGCGCCGTAACCGGCGAGGGCGCAGAGGCCGGCCAGGAGGACGAAGAACAGCGCGAAGGGATCGCGGCGGCCGAGGCCCATCCACAGGGCGGCGCCGGCGAAGGCCAGGGTGAGGACGAGGGCGCTCCACCAGATCGCGCGCACGCCGACGCGGAGCTTCTGGATGCGCTCGACGGGTTTTGGCTTTTCGTCCGGATTTTCGCGCGGTGCTTCCTGGGGCGGGTCGCCGGCACCGGGAGGGTCGCCGATCGGGACCTCCTTGCCGGGCTTGGGATCGTCGAGGGGGGGATCTGCGGCCGTGCGGAAGTCTGACATGGTCCTCAACGCAGCAGGCCACCGGGGGCTGCGTCGCTAGGGACCCTGTGGCCGCGAGGACACGCTCCGCTCGAAAGGTTGCCCGGCACGGCGGCGCGCCGGAACGGTCTTGCACCCGTGTCGTTCGCTCTCCCGTCGTGCAATGCGACGACGATTTCGAACAATGAACGGGCAACGGGATACCGACATGGACGACAGCTCTCGCCACCTTCTACTCGCGACCTTCGGCTACCTGCTGTTCATGGGTGGTCTCATCGGCACCCTCGGCGCGGCCTTCGGGGGCTGACACCGTCGCCACGCCACGACCCGAGTGATTCGCATATCTCGCGCAATGCTCCCGCCGGTTGCGCCCGGCGGGTTTCGGGTGTTCGATGGCACTGCAGTCCAACGCCGGAGGGGCGCATGGCCATGCAGGACTTCATCCGCCGCAAGAACATCGAGAACCTGACGAAGCAGCTTGCGAGCGGCCGGCTCGACGAGGCGCAGCGCGACTATGCCGAGAGACGGCTGGCCGAGGAACTCGCCGACGAGAGGGCCTGCTCGCTCACGAACGCTCGCGCCCTGGAGCCGGTGCCAGATCCCGCGCCCTGCTGATCGCGACGCGCGGTCAGGCGCTGCCTCAGGCGCGGCGGCGGTCGATCTCGGCGCGGGCGTTGCGGCGCGCCATCTCTTCGGCCACTTCCGTGGGCACGCAGATCTTGTTCACGGGATTGAGCACCGTGCCCAGCGACTTGGCGATCACCAGCGCGACCGGGATGCCGACGATCGACAGGCACAGTGCGAACACCTGGATTGCGTTCAGGATCACGAACAGCACGCCGAACGGCAGGTAAACCAGCATCACCAGCGTCGAGTAGGCGCGCCACAGCGGGTTCTGCGGCATGTCGAGGTCCGACTTGCTCACCATCTCGTTGCCGAACGGCGCCAGCAGGAACTTGCCGAATTCCATCAGCCCGAGCCCCAGCGGCGCGGTGACGACCAGCAGGGTGAGCACCAGGCCGAGCAGCCAGTAGAAGGCCGCGGTGAGGAAGCCCAGGAACGGGATGTGCCACAGAATATTGCCCAAGGTCCTCAACGTCGCTCTCCCCCTGCCGCGGCCCGCGGCCTCGCGGCCTCGCGGCCACCATGCGCCGTCGGCCGTGAGGATGGCAATCGCTGCCGCTCACATGCGATAGGCGCTGGCGACCTGGGGAGCGTCGGGCGGCTTGCGGGTGAAGCCGAGCGGGCCGGCTTCGGCGGCGCCCAGCCACTTCATCTCAGTCGGGCCCGTGAGATGCAGGAACACCATGATCGAGGTGTAGGGCGTGCCGCGTGCCAGCGCGTTCTGCGCGATCAGCTCGTTGCAGGCGGCCGAGCGGCTGCGATCGCCGGCGGTGTAGCAGGAATGCAGGCCGAGCCGGCCGCTGCCTTCGATCGTGCGGTGCGCGCCCGACAGGAACAGGATCTGCGCGCAGGCCGAAGCACAGCTCGCGCCGTCGCGTACCACGGTGGCGACGCGCTCGCGGTCCATCACCTCGACCATGGCGAAGGCCTCGACGATGGCGCCGCCGGGACCGTCGAGCGCCAGCACCTTGTATCCGGCCGGATCGCGGTCGGCCGATTGCAGCGCGATGCGCAGGCGCGCGGCGTCGCCCTCGGCCACCGGCCCCTCGGCCAGCACGATGCGCGTGCCGTCGGGCCGGGTCAGGGTCGAGAAGGTCATGGCCCCGGCGGGCGGAACGATCCCGCCGATCAGGAGCAGGACGGTGAGCCAGCCGACACGGAGGAAGTCAAAGGCGCGCATGCCGGGCCGGGGCGTCTTCGCGGGACGGCGAAACGGGACCCTGCTGCCAGGCGAGTTCCTCCGCCTCGGCGACGTCCTTCGCCAGCATCCTGTTCATCATCCGGGCAAGCTCGTTGCGACGGTAGGGCTTCACCAGCAGGTTGGCATTGGGCTTGATGTTGCCCCGCTCGACCAGCGCGTGCTCGAAATAGCCTGACGTGAAGAGGATCCTGATGTCGGGGCGGATCGTGCGCGCCTCCTCGGCAAGCCGGCCGCCGTCCATGCCGGGCATGATGACGTCGGTGAATAGCAGGTCGATGCTTTCGTCGCGCGCCAGGATGTCGAGCGCTTCCGCGCCGCTGGCCGCACTGAGCACCTCGTAGCCCAGGTCCTCGAGCTGGTGCATCGCCATCACCCGCACGACCTCGTCGTCGTCGACCAGCAGCACCTTCGGCGCCCGCCGTACCGGCGTCGCCGCCGGTCGAGTCGCGGCGTCGCGCGCGGCCTCCAGCGCCTGCATCATGAGACCGAAGGCCACCAGATTGTGCTGCGGGTCGCGCAGCGGGATCACGACCTCTCGCACCTCGAGGCCGGTGCCGTCGCTGTGCGTACGCTGGCAGATCTCCTCATGCCGGCCATAACGCCGGGCCTTGGCCAGCGACGGCGGCGCGCCGGCCGCGTCGAGGGTCTCGGGGGGAACGATGCGGGCAAAAGGCTGTCCGATCGCATCGGCTTCCTCGTAGCCCAGCAATCCCTTCGCGCCCGCATTCCAGCTCAGCACCTTGCCCTCGATGTCGAGCAAGACCAGCCCGCAATCGCGCAGACTGTCGACCATGAGCTGCTTCAGAATATCGGACCCCAAAATATGCACTTGCCGCTCCGCGGGTTGAAAAAGCAGCGCTTGTGAACAGCCCTGCAACCATTGCTACGCTTGAGCGTCAGATTCGGTTTCGGGACACATTCAGCCCTCACCGAATCGTGACGTCACGTGGGCTCCATTGGAACAGAACGAGGGCGGCATGACGGATCTCCGTGAGACGATGCACGACAGGGTCACGGGCGGGGCGGGCTTCGTGGCCGCGCTCGACCAGAGCGGCGGCTCGACGCCGAAGGCGCTGGCGCAATACGGCATCGCGGCCTCCGCCTATTCGAACGAAACGGAAATGTTCGGGTTGATGCACGAGATGCGCGTGCGGATCATGCGGGCACCGTCGTTCACCGGCGAGCGCGTCCTCAGCGCCATCCTGTTCGAGCGCACGATGCGCGGCACCGCCGACGGCACGCCCGTCCCGGCCTTCCTGTGGAGCCGCGGCATCGTTCCCTTCCTGAAGGTGGACGAGGGGCTGCTGCCCGAGCGCGACGGGGTCAGTCCGATGAAGCCTCTGACCGGCCTCGAGGCACGGCTGGCGGAGGCGGCGGATCTCGGCGTGTTCGGCACCAAGATGCGCTCGACCATCCGCACGGCCTCGCACGAAGGCATCGACGCGGTGGTCGGACAGCAGTTCGAGATCGCCGCGCAGATCGCGCGGCAGGGGCTGATGCCGATCGTCGAGCCTGAGGTGCTGATCGACAGTCCCGACAAGGACGCCGCCGAGGCGATGTTGCGCGACGCGCTGCTGCGCCGCCTCGATGGTCTGCCCGAGGGCGTACAGGTCATCCTCAAGCTGACGCTGCCGAGCGATCCGGGGCGCTACGGCGACCTGCTGGACCATGGCCGCGTCGCGCGGCTGCTCGCTTTGTCCGGCGGCTATCCGCGTGCCGAAGCCTGCCGCCGCCTCGCCGCGACGCCGGGCATGATCGCGAGCTTCTCGCGCGCGCTGACCGAAGGGCTGAACGTCACGATGAGCGATCCCGAGTTCGATGTGGCCCTCGCGCGCTCGATCGCCGAGATTCACGCGGCCTCGACGCGCAAGCGGGTCGGCGACTAGGGGCGTCTGGCGGGCGCGGTGCCGCGTGCCTCGATGCGCCGGAGCGCCCACGCCATGCTAACATGTCTCCAACAGGCCTGGGTCAGCTGGAGACGATTGGATGGCAGAGAGGAAGAAGGCACGCCCGCCCGCCCGCCGTGCGGCGGCCGCGAAGCCGGTCGCCCGCGGCGTCTCGGGCGGCAGGCCGGTGCCCTGGGAGCGACTGGTGCGCTGGTATCCTGCCTGTCATCTCGTGACCGGCGAGCACGAGGCCGACCGGATCGACCGGCCGAAGCTGCTGGGCCGGCTGATCGTGGCCCTGCGGGCCAAGGGCGACTGGGCGATCCGCGTCAGCCGCGACCGCGGCCGCCTGCTCGTGCAGGCCGCCTTCGAAGACGAGAACGACGCGCTGCGCCTGACCGAAGTGGTGGGCGCCAGGCCGGTCCGCCGTTATGTCGGCTGGGCCACGCAGCAGGAATTCGCGTTCGACCCGGAGGTCGCCGAGCGCCTGCGCAAGGCGCTGATGCTGACCTGAAACTACTGCGGCGCGAGCCGGACCGCCTTCAGGTAGCGGGTGTTGTAGTAGTCGGCGTCGAGCGACGTCACCATGACCGGCGAGCCGCGATGCGTGGCGTGCACGAACTGGCCGTTGCCGCTGTAGATGCCGACATGGGTGATGGCGCCGCGATAGCCGAACATCACCAGGTCGCCCTTCTGAAGGTCGCTGCGCGCGACCGGCGTGGCCTCGCGCACCATGTCGTGCGGCATGCGCGGGATGCGCTGCCCGAAGACCGCGCCGTAGAGATAGTAGACGAAGCCGCTGCAGTCGAAGCCGGTCTGGGGAGAGATGCCGCCGTAGCGATAGGGCGTGCCGAGATAGTTCATGGCGCGCGACACGAGACGGTCGCCCCACTCGTTGTTGCCGGTGGACGGGCTGGCCTTCGCCGCGCCGGCCGCCGGGCCGGTCGAGAAGGAGGCCGGGGTCACGGCCGCGGCGGCCGGAGCCGCGGAATTGAAGCCTGAGAAAGAGGCGTTGTCCTGCTGCCATTTGGCGTTGAGCTGGTCGGCCATCCGGTCGGTCGGATCGGCCGGCACCGCCTTGGGCGCGGGCTTGAGCTTGGACTTTGCCGGAACCTTCGCCTGGGCCATCGCGGGGGAAACGACGGCGGTCGTTCCGAAGACTGTAGCGGCGGCCAGCACCGCCACCGACCAGGCGGCGGCCCGGAAGAAGAGGCGAGTGCGTGAGGGGATCGGGTGACCGGCTTCCAACGCCATTAACTTTTCTCCGTGGTGGAACCAAAGGTGGCGGCCTGCGGCCTCAGGGATAATGGCCGACCGGGGCCGGTACGTCCAACAAATGTTGTAATTTTGCCACAGTAAAAATCGCAGCCTAAGTCATTGATTTGTAACGATTAACGGCCATTCCGCGCGGCCTGTGAATAGTCTGGCGCCCTGCGGATTGCGGCAATCAGGGCACCGTGGCGCGGCTCACGCCGACGGTGCTAGCCTTCGCAGATGTGCGGCAAGTTCACGGCCCAGGCTTCGTGGCGCGAGGTCGTTTCCTTCTCCCAGCCGCTGACGCAAAGCGCCGGCGGCGAGGCGGGGGAAGGGGACGGTTTCGAAGTCGATGGCGACGACGATCCCCTCGTCACCTACCGCGTCGGCGCGGCGGTGCCGGTCATCGTGTGGGACGCCGAGGCCGGACGGCGACGGGTCGTGCCGATGCGCTGGGGCTTTCCCGATCCCACGGACTGGCGGCGGCCCCGCCCGATCCATGCGCGCTCGGAGACCATCGACGGCAAGGAGCCGTTCCGCACGCCGTTCCAGGCCGGCCAGCGTGGCATCGTGGTCTTCCGCACCTTCAACGAGGGCGAGGCGGTGGTGAAGCCGTCGGGCCGGACCGAGACGCGGCAATGGACGATCGATCCGCGCGACGGCCGCCCGCGCGGCTTCGCCTTCGTGTGGCGGCGCTACCAGATCGAAGGCCAGCCCGCGCCGCTGCTGTTCTGCGTGATGGCCACCGTGCCGGCCAACGATCTCATCCGCCGCACGATCAAGAGCGGCGAGGACGATCCGCGCATGCCCGCGATCCTCGAGGACGGTGTCTGGGCCACATGGCTGGGGGAGGACGGTGCGCCGCCGGCTTCCGCCAAGGCGCTGCTCAGGACGATGCAAGGCGTGAACTGGACCTCGGCGCCGGAGCCGAAGGCGCCGCGCAAGCCGGCGCCGCCGCGCTGACCGGGGAAGGCTTCCCCGCCTGCGCTATGAGTTGTCGATCACCGTTGCGATCAGCTTCGAGATCGTGTCGCGCGTGAGGTCGCCGGCACTGGAAATGTAGGGCGCGGCGTCGCGCCGGTAGAAATAGGTCGCGCCCTTCGCCGTGCCGTCGTTGCCGGTCCGCGTCGCGGGCGAGATTGAGCGGCGGGGCGCGGCGAAGGATGCCTAGTCCTTCGCCGCGGGGTTCACGACTGAATGTCAGAGCTGGGGAAAGACGCGCGGCCAGCTCATCGGCGGCGGCGAGACCGCGTAGGGCAGCTCCTCGTCTGCCAGGCGCGGGGCGGCCATGACGGTTGCCAGCGCTTCGAGCAGGCGCGGCCGGGAGAAAGGCTTCTCCAGGATCGCCGCCCCGGCATGGCGCGCCGGCAGCGGATTGGAGCGCGCCGTCAGGAACAGCACCGGCACGCCGGCATCGACCAGCCGGTCGGCCAGGACGAAGGCCAGCCGGCCGGCATCGGCGTCGACGAGGGCGGCATCGACCTTGCCGCGGGCCAGCAGAGCCTCGACGGCGGGCAGGCTGGTGGCCGGTCCGACGACGCGGTAGCCCGCTTCGCGCAGGGTCCGCTGCAGGTCGAGCGCCACGATCGCCTGGTCCTCGACGACGAGGATGCGCCCGCGCGGCGTCGCGGCCGCCAGAGCGGCGGGAGGCGAGGGGGGCGGGAGAGTTTGATCGGGCTTCCACTGGGTGTTCGTGGAAGCAGCTGAACCAGTCATGCCTGTCCTCCTGTTGAACGAAACGATGGAAGGGTCGGACGCTACTGCCGGCCGATCGAGACGCGCGGTTCGGCCTTTTCCACGGCGATGACGCGCGGCTTCTTCTCCTCCGGCACCTCGCGGCGCAGGTCGATGGTCAGCAGGCCGTTGGCCAGCCGGGCGCCCACGACCCTGACATGGTCGGCGAGCTGGAAGGTGCGCTCGAAGTCGCGCGCGGCGATGCCGCGATACAGATACTCGCGCTTGTCCTCGCCGCCGGCCGACTTGCCGCCGATCAGCAGCTCGTTCTCCTTCTGCACGACGCTGAGTTCGGCCTCGCCGAAGCCGGCAACCGCCATGACGATCCGGTAGGAATCGTCGCCGGTCTTCTCGATGTCGTAGGGCGGGTATCCGGGCGTGCCGGAGCGGCTGGCCACCGAGTCGAGCAGGTCGAAGACCCGGTCGAAGCCGACGGTGCCGCGGTAAAAAGGTGCGAAATCGATGGTGTTGCGCATGAAGCATCCTCCGTTGAGCGATGGTTGCGACCCGGTCCCCCGAGGGGCGGCCGATTCTGCGGGGCCGGTTGGTGTAACCGGCAACGGATCGATCTAGAAAAGCCCGTTCGGGCTTCAAGGGGGCTCTGAAAAAAATCACGCGGGAGCCGGGAAGGCTCCCTGGAACACGGCGGGGGCACCTTTGCGGCGGCCGGGCGTTCACTGGCCATGCCCGACACATCATCCCCGGCGACGGCTGCGGCCGACGTCGAGAAGCTCCGCCGCCATGTCCGCATTCTGGTCGAGCTGGGCCGCCTCGCGGGCCACGATTCGACGCCGGAGCGCTTTCTCGATCACGCGGTCGTCCAGGTCGGGCGCGCCGTCGAGATCCACCACGTCAAGGTGCTGCGCTACCGTCCGACCACGGCCGACCTGTTGATGGTCGCCGGGACCGGGTGGAAGGAAGGCCTCGTGCGCTCGGCGACCTTCTCGTCCGATCTCCGTTCGCCCCCCGGCCGCGCCTACCGGACGGCCGAGCCGGTCTGCATCGGCGATTTCACGAAGGCGCCGGAGTTCGTGCTTTCGGAAGTGCTGAAGGAGCATGGCATCGTCTCGCTGGCGAATGTGCCGATTCTCACCGAAGGTGCAGCCTGGGGCGTGCTCGAAGTCGACAGCACGACGCCGCGCGATTTCACCTCGGATACGGTCGAGTTCCTGGTTGCCGCCGCGGCGATCATCGCGTCCACCGTGCGCAACCACACATCGGCGCGCGGCGAGGCGGCGGCGCTGGCCGAGGCCGCGTCGGAAGCCCAGCGGCGCGAGGTCCTGCTGCGCGAGCTTCAGCACCGGGTGAAGAACAACTTCCAGCTCATCCTCGCCTCCATCAGCCTGCAGAAGCGGCGCTTCAAGGAGGGCGAGGGGCTGCGCGCCCTCGATCACATCGCCAACCGCATCAACGCCATTTCCCTCGCGCACGACCAGCTGGCGCCGCGCCAGGATGCGCAGGCCGTCGATGTCGCGGGCTATCTCCGCGCGCTGTGTGCCTCGATCGAGCAGCAGGTGGAGAATGTCTCGATCGAGATCGAGGCCGACGAGGTCGAACTTTCGATCGAGCGCGCCGTGCCGCTTGGGCTGATCCTCAACGAGGCGGCCACCAACAGCGCCAAGCATGCCTTTGCCGAGAAGGGGGGCCGCATCGTGGTCAGGCTCCAGACCGGGATCGGCTTCGGCGAGGGCCGGCTGACCATCGCCGACAACGGTCTTGGCTTTCAGAAGACCTCGTCCAACGGCTCCGGACTGAAGCTGATCGAGTCGCTGGCGCGGCAGATCGGAGGACAGATTTCGACGGAAAGCTCGAAGGACGGAACGTCGACCTCGGTCATCTTCCCGATCATCAGCTGAACGAGATGCGGTGTGCGGCGTTTTATCTTTCGTCGCTTCCGTTCGGGAACTAACGCATAAGACCGGTCGTTGGGCCGTTTCGTTCAGGGAGCCGAAGGAGTCCGGATCACGCCGGATCGCGGCTTGGGGGGGGTGAGCGTTGGAAAAGACATCGGTCCTTGTTCTGATCGCCGAAGACCAGGCGGAAATCGCCGACGTGTTGAAGATGTCGTTCGAAGATGGCGGCTACGAGGTGCTGCTCGCCTCGACGGCGGACGAGGCGATGGCCGCCCTGGACTCGCGAGGCGAGGAGGTGCGCGCGCTGGTGACCGACATCAAGTTGGGCTCCAGCGCCACCGGATGGGATGTGGCGCGCCACGCCCGCGAGCTGAAGCCGGACATGCCGGTTGTCTACATGACCGGGTCCGAGGGCAACGACTGGGCCTCGCTCGGCGTACCCAACAGCATCCTGGTGCCCAAGCCCTTCGCGGCCTCGCAGGTGCTGACCGCCGTGTCCCAGCTCCTGAACGCCACCAACACGCCCGGCGCCTAGCGGACGGTGCGACTGTCCGGGGAGAGTCGCTCCGAATAGAGGGGCGGGGCCCGGGAGGCCGCGCTATGGTCCCCAATGATCAAAATCGCGCCCCTCAAGAAATATTCGCTGCGGGCCGAACGCCCCGGCACACACCAATACCTGACCGAGGGCTACAACTCGCTGGGCAAGGCCACCGAGCGAAAGGCGGCGCTTGAGGAAGCCGGCTACACCGTCCTCGTCACCCTGTCCGATCCCTCGGCCGCCTGAGGCGAATCGGCGGCGCGGCGAGGTCGTCGATCGGCGCGTCCCGGTAACCTTCGTCCAGCCAAGCCGTTGAAAACGCTGCGAAATCCCGGCCGGTAAACGAAACAAACGAAATAAACGAAACATTCGAAACGAACGTCGCACCTCTCCGGATCAGGTAACATGATACCGCGCCGGACGCCCCGGCAACCGGCAGAGAACCCGAAGCGTTCCTGCCGCTTCGGGAGGGAGCGAAGGGATGGCGCGCAAGCTCAAGGCCTTCACGACCTCGGCGGGCTTCTTCGATCTCGCGGTGTCGGCGCCGTCGATGAAGGCGGCGCTCGAAGCCTGGGGCGCCGGGGCAAATCTGTTTCACCAGGGGTTTGCGCGGCAGACCGACGATGCCGCCATCGTCGAAGCCACGATGGCGCGGCCCGGCATCGTGCTGCGGCGGCCGGTCGGCACCCACCAGGATTTCAAGGAAGAGGCCGAGGCCTCCGAGGCGGCCTTCGAGGGCAAGGTCGAGAGAACGTCGAGGCCGGCGCGCCCGCGGCGCAAGCCGGTGGCGGCGACGGCCAAGGACCGCACGCAGGAGCGTGACGCCGCGCGCGCCTTCGAGAAGGAACGCGAGCGGCGCGAACGGCGGGAGCGCAAGGAGGAAGCGACGCGGCTGGCGGAAGGCCAGCGCCGGGATCGCGCCATTGCGGCGGCGCAGGCCGCGCTCGACGAGGCCGCCGAACGCCATGCGGCAGAGGTCGCCGAGATCGAGCGGGCGCGGTCGGCACTCGAGGCCAGGGCCGATCGCGAAGCCGAGCGCTGGCGGCGTGAGAAGGATAAACTCGAAGACGCACTGCGGCATGCAAAGGTGCCGCGTCATCTTCGGCCGGTGTGACGACGATCCTCTGCAACCTTTTTCCGGGAAGACCGTTTCGGGTTTTGCTGACAGGGGGAGAGGATGCACGGGCCCGCAACACCCACATCGACGTTTCCATCACCGACAGGTGTCCGATGACCGGTGCGCGCGGCCGTCGCCTCGATTGGAGTGCGTTCTTCCAGACCGTCCCGGAGCCGCACGGCATTCGCCTCCGGCTCTCGACAGTCGACGCTTCGTCGCCGGCGGCGATGACCGCCGAGAAGCGCGTGCTGCGGCTCATCAGATCGAGGCTCGCGTCGGAACGCTTTGCCCTGCGGCGTTCCTTCTCGACGGGACCCACGGTCATAGAGTGCGTGTTCGACTCGGCCTCCCTGGCGGACGCGCTGGCCCGCGAAGTCGGGGCCGGGCGCGGCGAGGCGGTTCCCGGCTGGACGAGCGTCCGTACCCTCGTCGCCGACGAGCGGGCGCTGCGGCAGCTGCTCAAGCAGGGCGCTGCGGCGCCGCGTGAGACGAAGCAGCCGGACGAGGTCGTTCCGCCCCATCGACGGCCGGTCGAAGAAGCGAAGTCGCGGCTGCAGAGCATGTCGCTGGAGGAGCAGGCCGCCGCCTTGTTCAAATCGATGACACGCGCGCCCTGACGGGGAGTCCCGCCCCGCCGCATGCAACGTCGGAGCGCCTGAGCCATTACGCCGACAACCAGCCAGGATGGAGGCGTCATTGAACATCGAACAACGCAACGAACTCTTGCAGCAGATGCTCGAAACGGAACTGGGCGGCGTCAAGGTCTACGAAACGGCTCTGACCTGCGTCCTGAACGACGAGCTGAAGGAAGAGTGGCAGACGTATCTCGAGCAGACCAAGCGCCACGTCGAGATCGTGACGACGCTTATGTCTGACCTGGCCGTCCCGCCGATGGAGACGCCCGGCCGCGAAGTCGTGCGCCATATCGGCGGCTCGCTCGTCGCCGCCATGAAGCTTGCCAAGGGTACCGCGCCGCCGGAGGCCGCCGAGATCGTGGCCTGCGAATGCGTCGTCCATGCCGAGACCAAGGACCATTCCAACTGGGAACTGCTTACCCTCTATGCCGAGGCCGCCCGCGGCGCGGAGAAGAAGGCGATCCAAGCGGCGCTCGAGGAAGTGGAGGATGAGGAGGACGAGCACCTCTATCATTCCAGGGGATGGTGCCGCGAGCTGGCGATCGCGTCGCTCGGCATGAAGGCGGTGCTGCCGCCGCCGGAAGAGCAGAAGGACGTCAAGACCGCGATCGGCGCCTCGCGTGCCGAGCAGGCCCGCAAGGCGCTGCTGTAGGGTCTTCCCGAAGCCCCGCCCGTCGAACGGCGGGGCTTCTCCTATTGCAGCGGGTATGTTTGATCGTTCGGCGGGCGGCGATAGGCCCGTTCGATCTCTGCCTGCACCGCGCCGCGCTCCTCCGACCGCACGGCCCGCAGCGGCAGCGCCTCCCGTGTGAGCACGAAGGTCGTGGTGCCGCGCGTCCAGACGGTGTGCGACGCCGCGAACAGATCGACCTCATCGTATTGGGTATGCAGACGCATCATGCCGGCGCGCGCCGCCTCGATCGCGCGGCGGTTGGTGGTATCGGCCGGCCAGTCGGCCCAGCCGTCGTAGCGGCGTGCCACGTCGATCACCTGCCAGCGGCTCGTGACCGGCGTGGGCTCGCCGATGGTGCCGCCGACCTCGCGCCGTCCTATCCCATACCCGCCCTCGGCGCGCAGGGGATTGCCGGTGAGGAGAAAGACGAGGCGGTCACCCGAAGGCGCGCTCGTGTCATTGGCGTGTTGGCGCATCCAGTGCGAGGCGACCTGCGCGCCCTGGCTATGCGCCAGTACGATCACCGGACCGGCCGTGTCTCGCAGCGCCGCGTCGAGCGCGGCCACCCCGCGCGCGATCGAGTCGGACGCGAGGCTCGCGGGATAGCGGACCTGCCGCAGCACGTAAGGCGGGCGCGCGAAGACGCCGCCGAACTGCCGCGGCATGTAGTTGCTCAGATTGAAATTGAGACCCGAGAGCGTCAGCACGGTCGCCGCCACGGGGATCGGCAGCGACCGCTCCTCGGCAGAGGCGGGACCGGCCATGCCGAGAGACAGTACCAGCCACCCAAGACAGAGGGCGCGCTTTACGGCGGCCGTCGATTGCATGGCGGGAAAACGCAGCGGCGCGGCGGCCGTTGCGCGCCCAGGGCACTGCCGCGCGTCAGTCGAAGTCGCTCGGGGTGAGCTCGATGGTCTGGCCGTGCGGCGTGCGATCGGCGGCATGGTCCCAGGCGCGAACGTATCGTTCGAGCGTGTCGGCCGACGCGATGCCCTTGCGTGCGACCAGCCGTTCCAGCGTGGCGAGCCAGTGGCGATAGTAGGTCGTGCCGTCGTCGGGATCGCCCTCTGCGATGGCCGCCTTGATCCGGGCGCCGAGTTCGTCGGCCCATTCGTTCCAGGTGAAGACGCCGCGCTGCTGCAGGCTGAGCGCCATCGCGAACGCCTGGGCCTGCCACGGCTCGACGAACACCGGCGCCTCGCCTTCGCAAGGGATGCCGGGCACGGTTTGCAGAACCGTGCGGACCGAAGCAGAATCCTGCGGCATCACGCCGGCTCCAGGTAGGGCTCGAACGCTTCGATGGAAACGGTGGCGCCGTCCTCTGCATCGGGGCCCCAAAGTTCCCGGCCGTCGAACACCACCGTGTAGAGCCATTCGCCCTGCTTGATACCTTTCTCGACCATCGCGTCGGGAAAGGTGTGGCAGCCCTGGATGCGCTCGATCGTGCCGAGGTGGCCGCGCGCGAAGCGCGGCAGGCGCGTGTGCGAGCGGGGATGGATGTTGCGCGCGCGCACTTTCTGGCCGACCGCGAAGAGGGCGGGCGCGCGCGGCGGCTGGTCGTGGTTGGGGCGGCTGACGGCGGCGCCGGCCTGCGGGCCCGACAGCGGCTTGCGTTTCAGCGCACGGCCCGGTCCGCTCGAGTGACCGCTCGCCAGCTCGGCCTCCGAGACGAGGCCGCGGTCGAGGCAGAGACGTTCGAGGCGCAGGAACCATTTCCTGTAGTAGGACGACGAGAGATAGACCGCGGGCGGCAGCGTCTCGATCCAGTAGCGGCCGACATCGATGTTCCATTCGCCGGCCGAGCCCATGACCCGGTTGAGCGCGAAGGAGCGTGCCTGCCAGTCGGCGTGGAAGGGCACTTCGTGCGGATCGGGCGCGACCTTGCCGAAACCGTCCATGCCGCCCATGTCGTGCACGCCGTTCATGGCGCGACCTCGTTCGCGGCCTTCGGTAAGCCGGTGCCGATCATCGAATCGCGGGTGACCAGGGAGGCGAGCTGCTCCTCCGACCAGCCGTCGGTCGCGGCGGGCCGCATCGGCAGCACGATGAAGCGGGTTTCCGCCGTCGAGTCCCACACGCGCACCTTCGTCTCGTCGGGCAGCGTGACGCCGAAATCGGCCAGCACCCTGCGCGGCTCCTTGACCGTGCGGGCGCGGTAGGGCGCGGACTTGTACCAGGCCGGCGGCAGGCCCAGCAGGTCCCACGGGTAGCAGGAGCACAGGGTGCAGACGATCATGTTGTGCGTGGCCGGCGTGTTCTCGACGGCAATCAGATGATCGCCCACCTTCTGCTGCAGGCCGAGCTGCGCGATCGCCTTGCTGGCGTCGGCGAGCAGCGCTTCGCGGAATGCCGGATCGGCCCAGGCCTTGGCCACGACCTGCGCGCCGATATGCGGCCCGATCTTCGTCTCGTAGGTCTCGATGATCGAATCGAGCGCCGCCGGATCGACATAGCCCTTCTCGGTCAGGATGGTTTCGAGCGCGCGGACGCGAAGCTGCATCTCCGAGAGCTCGGATCCATGCTCGTGGTCATGGTTATCGTTATGCCCATGGCCGTGGTCGTGATCGTGCGACATGGCACCTCCTGAGACTGGAGCGGACAGCGTAGTGCATTCCGCCCGGGCGAAACAGGTCGGGCGGCTCCGCCGTCAGTGCGGCACGGCGCCCAGCTCGACGCCGGTCTTGTCGTGCAGGGCGAAACGGTCGACGAGGTCGGCGCTGGCCTCGTTGTAGCCGATGACCTTCACTTCCGAGCCGTCGCGGCGCAGGCGGGCCACGATCTTGTCGAGCGCGCCCACGCCCGAGATGTCCCATAAGTGCGCCGCCGACACGTCGATCGTCACGCTTCGTCCCGCCTCGGGCAGGAAGGCGCGGGTGAAGCGGTCGACCGAGGCGAAGAAGATCTCGCCGCCGATGCGATAGGTGACCCTGCCGTCGCTCTCGCTGCGTTCGACCTTGAACATGCGGCGGACCTTACCGGCGAAGAAGATGCCGGAGAGCAGCACGCCGGCCAGCACGCCCTGCGCCAGGTCGTGGGTGAAGACGACGACGCAGACCGTCACGATCATCACCACGCTCGAGGTCGGCGGATGGCGGCGCAGGTTGGGGATCGAGTTCCAGCTGAAGGTGCCGATCGACACCATGATCATGACCGCGACCAGCGCCGGCATCGGGATGCGCCCGACCAGCGGTCCCAGCACGGCGAGCAGGAACAGCAGCGCTGCGCCCGCGACCAAGGTCGAGAGGCGCGTGCGCCCGCCCGAGGTCACGTTGATCACCGACTGGCCGATCATGGCGCAGCCGCCCATGCCGCCCACCAGGGCCGCGGCGATGTTGGCGCCGCCCTGGCCCAGGCATTCGCGGCGCTTGTCGCTGTCGGTGTCCGTCATGTCGTCGACGATCTGCGCCGTCAGCATCGATTCGAGCAGGCCGACCGCCGCCATGGTGAGCGCGTAGGGCAGGATGATGCGCAGCGTCTCCCAGGTGAGCGGCACCTGCGGGAGGGCGAGGCTCGGCAGCGCTTCGGGGAGCTTGCCCATGTCGCCCACCGTATGGACCGGCAGATCGAGGCCGATGCTGAGCGCCGCCAGCACGACGATGGCCACCAGCGGCGAAGGGACCGCAGTGGTGAGGCGCGGCAGCAGATAGATGATGCCGAGGCCGGCGGCGATCATCGCATAGGTGTGCCACGACACGCCGACCAGCTGCGGGATCTGCGCCATGAAGATCAGGATGGCGAGCGCGTTGACGAAGCCGGTGATCACCGAGCGCGAGACGAACTGCATCAGCAGGTCGAGGCGCAGGAAGCCCGCCGCGACCTGGATCAGGCCCATCAGGATGGTGGCGGCGAACAGGTAGTCGACGCCGTGGTCGCGCACCAGCGGCGTGACGACGACCGCAACCGCGGCGGTGGCCGCCGAGATCATGCCGGGCCGCCCGCCCAGCAGCGATATGACGAGGGCGATCGCCACCGAGGCCCACAGGCCGACCCTCGGATCGACACCGGCGATGATCGAGAAGCCGATGGCTTCGGGGATGAGCGCCAGCGCCACGACCAGGCCGGCGAGGAAATCGCGGCGGGCCTGGCCGAGGCTGCCGAACCATTGCGATCTGAAATTGGTGAACATCGAGCCGTCTATGCACAGGGCGCCACGGGTCTTCCTCGCCTGCTGGCGAAGACGGCGTGTGGGCGTTCCATGTGAGAGTTGCCCGGCGGATCGGCGGCCGGAATAGCCACCCGGGATTTCACCGGGTCCAGGCGAGTGTGCGCGTGCGTAGACCACGCCTTGTTCTGGAATGCAATCGCGGTGCCATGGACTCCCTTCTGCAACGTTCACGGCCCGGGACGCGTTCAACGCCTCACGTCATGGAAGGAGCAAGCGATGGCTGCGAAAAAGAAGGTCGCCAAGAAGGCGGCAAAAAAGAAAGTCGCCAAGAAGAAGGTAGCCACGAAGAAGGCCGCCAAGAAGAAGACGGTGCGCAGGAGCGCGGCCAAGCGCGAGCTGATCGACACCGGCACCAACAAGCTGTTCGTGCGGCGCAATGCGCTCGGCACCTCCTTCAAGGAAGTCGAGGATGTCGGCCGTTCGCTGACGGCCGATCGTCGCCGCAAGGCCAAGACCGCAGCCAAGCGCGGCCAGGGCGACAAGGGCGACCGGCGCCGCTAACCCCGAGGAGGCTCTTGATGAGAGTTCGGAAGTTTGGGCTGAGCGACGCATCACTCGAACGCTCGCCCGGCCAGGAGGGCGACATCTTTGCCGGCAACGTGATCGACCAGCGTCACGGCGGGCCGATCACGATCGGCTATGGGCGTTACGGCGCCAATCAGCGTCTCGAGGAAACAATGGCGGTCGACGACGTCATGCTGATCCTCGAGGGGCGGATCTCAGTCACGAGTCGCGATGGCACCGTGACCGGCGGACCGGGCGAGTTCATCTACATGCCGAAGGGCGAGGCGGTGACGATCCGCTCGCACGACGAGGGCGCGCTGACGGCCTACGTCACCTATCCGCACTGGCAGGAAGCGCACGGCTGACGGCGTCCGCGCTGCGCGCCGACAGGGGATGCCCGAGGAAGAAGCGCACGAACTCCCGGCTGGCATCGGGGCCGCGCGGGTCGGTAAACGAGCCGGTCGCGCTTCCGCCGGACCAGGCATGGCCCAGCCCTTCGACGACCCACTGTTCGCCGACCGCCCGGCCCTGCATGTCGAGGCGAATGGTGCGCGTGAAGGCCGTGCCGCTCGCGGTCTCGCCCTGCGAGACGTGCGTCCCGGCACCCGGTCCGCCCGATGCCTGTTCGCTCGCCTGATCGCCATTGACCGCATTGACCGTCTCGTCGCGGTCGCCGTGGAAGACGATGGTGGGGACCACGGGCCCCGTTCGCACGGGGAGACGGGCCGCGGGAGCGCCCTGGCGCATGGCCGAGAAGGCGGCCTGCATGTCGCGCGCCGCGCCGCAGGCCAGGCCCGAATGGATGCCGACGGCGGCGTAGAGGTCGGGATAGGTGGCGCCCATGATCGCGGCGGCGGCGCCGCCGGCAGACAGGCCCGCGACATAGATCCGGTCTCCGTCGACCGCATGGTCGCGCACGATCTGGCGCGTCAGCTCGGCGATCAGGTGAGGCTCACCCAGGTCGCGGATCTGGTCGCCGACGTTGAACCAGTTCCAGCACCTGTTGAGATTCGCGGACTTCGGCTGCTCGGGATAGGCCACCAGGAACACATGCTCGTCGGCCAGCTCGTTCATGCGCGTGCCGGCGGCGAAGTTGTCAGCTGACTGCGTGCAGCCGTGCAGCATCACGATCAACGGCACGGGCTGGCCCCGATAGCCCGCCGGAACGTAGAGCTTGAAGCGGCGAATGCCCGCCGCCTTGGCCACGGTATGGTATTCGAACGACGAAGCCTCGCCCGGCTGCGCATCGCCAACGTCCCGCACCCTTGCCACCCCGTTCGTCAAGGCGTCCGTCGCAACGGCTGGCGCCACGACGTCGATCGCGGCCGGGCGATGGGAACTTCCGCTCAAGACGTTCATCGCATCGCCGAGTTTGCCTTCGCGGGTCAATTGCAACGCCTCGAACATGTCGGCTGCGGGAGCGAAGGAAAGAAACATCGGGGATACTTTCTGTACGCTTATCGGGAGGGGACGCTTTGCGCGAGTTCATGCGGCGGGACCGGCGGGTTGCTCGTCCCGACTCATCCCTGTCGTGCGCGGTTCATTGTTGGCGGAAGCCGCTTCAGACCCTGAAGCGAGGCCCTGTTAACTGCTGGAGCGGGGGCGAGTTGCCTCGGGAAGATGCGTTGTTTCCACGCACGACCCATGCGGCCGGCCGGCCCCGATGGATCGCTAGCGCATCATGAACTTGTTGCTTCGTGCAACTCCCGACCGTTTCGCGGGTTGAAGAGAGAGAACCTCACCCGCATTCCGTGGAGGCAGTCCTGCGCAAGCTTTTCGTTGCGGTCTCAATTGGCCTCGTCGCTGCCTCGACTGGAGCGCTCGCCGACTCCTGGCGAGCCATGCCGATCCTGGCAACGGACGCACCGCTGCTCTGTCGTCAGGCCGACGTCTCCAAACTGTTGTTCGCGTTTGCCGACTCGGGCAGCGACCTGTCCGTGAAGGCGGGCGAGGCCGATCCGTTCCTGGTGCCGGTGTCGGCCGACGGTTCGATTGCCAAGACGATCGCCGTCCCGATCGGGCGGAAGACCTTCACCGTGGACCTCACCGGAAATGCCAAGGGTCGCGATCTGCAGGTCTACAATCGCGACTATGCCTGTCTCTTCAAGCTCGAGCCGGTGCCCTGAGGTCCGGGGAGCGAACACCGGCTAGCAAAGCGGCAGTTTCGCGCGATGGGGTTTGGCGGCGGGCGCGATGCCCTGTGCGGCCTGCTGGGCGCGGATTGCCTTGCGGCGTGCCTTCTCTTCGGCGCTGATCGGCTGCTTCGCCTTCGCCTGACGGCAGGTGGGCGCGCCGGGCGATGAGGCAACACCACCTTGGGCGGGGGCAGGGCTTGCGCCATATGTCGTGTTGGGCGCCCCCGGCTCGGTCGAGGGAACGCCGTCGTTCGCAGCCATCGCCGGAGCAGCGCAAGCGACCAAAGCCGCCGCGCAGAGCATGTGCCTCAAGGACATGATAACCCCATGAATGATGATGGGGCCAATTGACCGGAGCATTGCGTCGATTCGGTGTGAACCCGCAGGCGAGGCCAAGGCATTGGCATAGCAAGTAAGGCAATTGTTTGTAATTGCGACCATTCGCACTGCCAATGTCGTCGCCGCCGTGCCGTCCGACATCCCACCCCCTTTATGTGTACCTGGAGCAGGCGCTGGCTGAACTTGGTCGGGAGTTTCGCCCACGACGCGCTCTGGCCGCGCCGCGGCTGGACCGACCAGTGCAGGGCGAGCGCCGCGCTGGCGCTGCTTGCGGTGTTGGTGAGCTGGATGACCACGGGCGACTACCTCGTCCGCAGCCTCGCCGAGCCTCCCCTCGGGGCTCTCGGCGGCTCGCGTGGCCGGGTGGGCGGCTCTTGTCTTGGCGCGCCGCGCGCGCGCAACTTCGCTTCGTCCTTCCCGTTGATCCTGTCGCGAATCGGGAGGAAGTTGGACTTCATGAGCAGCCTGCAGGACGCCACCAAGGTCGCCGCCGCCTTGCGCGGCCAGAAGAAGTATAGCGAGGCCATCGACCTGATCGAGAAGGCGCTGGCCGCCGCTCCGCCGGAGGACTTCGCCCGCGTCGACGCCAACCGCGAGGGCCTGCGCGCGGCCGAAGAAGCGGGGCTGCACGACGTCGCCAAGCGCTTCGCCGATGCCATTTCCTTTCGGGAGAGCGAAGGCGATCCCGACGAGGATTGACGTCCCTTCCTGGCCGCACACACTTTCAGCACAGGGAAAGTTGCTCACGCACACGCCGACGTGAGCGCCACCGGTGAGCCCGTGATCAGTATCGCGCCGGCGCCGGTGAGGGTCGTCGTCAGGGTGACTCTTCGCTCGAAGTCCGACGAGGCGGACCGGGTGAGCCGCAGAAGAGCGAGTCCCACGGCGACGAGCAGCAGCCAGGTAAGGACGAGCATCCAGCGCAGCAGCGAGGCCCCAGCCAGTTGGATCTCCTGCCAGCCATAGGCGCAGCCCGCGCCCTGCAGCGCATACAACAGCGAGAAAGCGAAGGCCCAGAGAAGAAGGCCGGCGCTGATGCGTGCGAGCATCCTCATGCCATCACCGACGGCGCGAGGAGACAAACGATCACGATCGCCAGCGTCGCGGTCGAGTAATCGCTGAACAGGCGGGCGACGCGGAGGTCGAGCGTGCGGCGAGGCGAGACGTGGCCCGCGGCGATGCGCGCGCGGCCGTAGCCGATGCAGAGCAGGGCGATGGTCGCATGCAACAGTGAATAGCCGAGCAGCGCCCAGCTGCAGGCGGCATAGGCATGTTCCTGCGGTGCGGGCAGTGCCGTGACGCCGAGCGTCGCCAGCGCGGCGATTGCGACCAGCTGCGCCGCCGTGCCGGTCAGCGCCGCACGTCCGGCCGCGGCCAGCGCGCCCTCGGTGCTCGCGGCGAGGCTTCGGCGGGCGAACAGGCTGCCCGCCATCGCCGCCGCGACCGCCACGAGGCCGGCTGCGAAGCCGCCCTCGATCCGCTCGGGGGGCGGCCAGTTCGGCGCGATGACCCAGAGGAAGGCGTAGCCGAACAGCAGGGAGGCGAGCGCCGTGCCGTCGGCCACCAGCAGGAAGGCGCTGCCCCACCAGCCGGGCGCTCCCACCGCCTCGCGATGGATCGGTGCCGTTTCGCCGCGCCCGATCGGCAGCGGGCCGATGTCCCGGCGCCAGTCGAGCACCCAGGCCCAGCGCAAACCAAGGGCGATGACGCACGCCAGCGGCAGCAGCGACAGCCAATACTGGCCGGCCAGCAGGCAGAGGAAGAAGCACCCCGTCACCGCGGCCGTGACGATCGGCAGCCGCGTATTGCCGGGCAGGACGACGACGTGATCGACCCCGCCGGTCGTCGTCTCCACCGCCATCGTCTCGCGCCAGCCATGGCGCGGCTCGCCGAGATAGCCCTCGCCGCGCGCCAACGATGTAGCAAGGGAAGGAGACTGGGACAGCGGCTCGCGATCCGCGACGGTGGGCTGGCTCGCGATGTTGTAGGCCGGTGTCGGGATCGGCATGGCCCATTCGAGCGTCCCGGCGGCCCAGGGATTTCGGCGCCGGCGGCGGGCGAACCAGACATGCAGGGCGACATCGATGGCGAACAGGGCAAAGCCGAAGGCCATGACGAAGCTGCCGACCGAGGAGACCAGGTTCAGCAGCGTCCATCCCGCTTCCTCGGGATAGGTATGCACGCGCCGCCGCATGCCCAGCAGGCCGGTCAGGTGCGTCATGAAGAAGGTGACGTTGAAGCCGATGAAGATCAGCCAGAACGAGGCCGTGCCCAACAGCTCGTCCCGGGTGCGGCCGGTGAAATGCGGCAGCCAGTAGTAGGCGCCGGCGAGCATCGGGAAGATGAAGCCGCCAATCAGCACATAGTGCAGATGCGCGACGACGAAGTGCGTGTCGTGCGCCTGCAGATCGAAGGGCACCATGGCCAGCATCACGCCGGTCATCCCGCCGATCACGAAGATCACGAAGAAGCCCAGCAGGTAGAGCATGGGCAGCTTGAGCTCCGGCCGGCCGTTCCACAACGTGCCGATCCAGGCGAAGACCTGCACCGCCGTCGGCAGTGCGACCAGCGCCGAGGCGGCCGAGAAGAAGCCCAGTGCCATGTGCGGGATGCCGGTGGTGAACATGTGATGCACCCACAGGCCGAAGCTCAGGAAGGCGAGCGACAGCAACGCCGCCACGATCCAGCCGTAACCCAGGATGCGCGTGCGGGCGAGGACCGGCAGCACCGTGGAGATCACGCCGGCCGCGGGCAGGAAGATGATGTAGACCTCGGGATGGCCGAACAGCCAGAACAGGTGCTGCCACAGCAGCGGACTGCCGCCGCGCGCGGGATCGAAGAACGGCCAGTCGAAGGCGCGCTCCACCTCCAGCAGGATCGAGCCCAGGATCAGCGGCGGAAAGGCCACGATCATCATCAGCGCGGTGATCAGCAGGTACCAGGCGAACAGCGGCATGCGGTCGAGGCGCATGCCCGGCGCGCGCAGCTTCAGGACCGAAACGGTGATCTCGATGGCGGCCGAGATTGCCGAAATCTCGACGAAGGTGATGCCCAGCAGCCAGACATCGGCGTTGATCCCGGGCGTATAGGCCTTGGAGGAAAGCGGCGTGTACATGAACCAGCCGCCGTCGGGCGCCACGCCGAACAGCATCGACGCGATCAGGATCGACCCGCCGAACAGGTAGCACCACCAGCCATAGGCGGAGAGGCGCGGGAAGGCCATGTCGCGGCTGCCCAGCATCTTGGGCAGCATGTAGAGCGCCAGCCCCTCGAACATCGGGATGGCGAACAGGAACATCATGATGCTGCCGTGCATCGTGAAGAGCTGGTTGTAGATGTCGGGCCCGACGAAGGCGCTGCCCGGTGTTGCAAGCTGGGCGCGGATCATCATCGCCAGCACGCCGCCGATCGCGAAGAAGACGAAGGCGGCGATCACGAAGCGTTTGCCGATGTCGGAATGGTTCACCGACACGGCGGTGCCGCGCCAGCCCTTTGGCGCGCCCCAGATGGCTTCGAGCAGGCGATGGCGTCGCAGCGCGTTCATCGCGTTCCCCCGCGCTGGAAGGCGGCCCAGCCTGCTGCGTCGTGGGCGATCACGCGGAACCGATGGCCGGAATGGCCGCTGCCGCAGAACTCCGCGCACTGGCCCTCGTAGATGCCGGGCTCGGTGGCCTGGATCCGCAACAGATTCACATGACCGGGGATGGCGTCCATCTTTCCGGCGAGCCGCGGCACCCAGAAACTGTGGATCACGTCGACGGCGGCGATGCGCAGCACGACCGGCTGGCCGGCGGGCATGTGAAGCTCATTGTGCGTCACCTGCGTCTCCTCGCCGGCGCGATGGCTGAACTCCCAGGACCATTGCCGGCCCGTCGCATCGATGACGACCGTGCCGGAGAGACCGGGCGCGATGATGCGTTCACCCAGCATCAGCGCGTAACCGACCAGGCCGAGCAGTACGACGATGGGCATTCCGATGCCCAGCCCGCCGATCCACAGGGTTGGGCTGGTGCGGCCTTCGCGGCCGCGGCGCAGGAAGGCCAGCAGCAGCAGCCCGAACACCAGCAGCGTGAGCATCGTCGCGCCGGCCAGCATCGCCCACCAGAAGGAGGCCACGCGCGCCGCCGCCGGACCGGCCGCGTCGAGCGTCGACAGCGGGCCGGAACATCCGCCGACAGCCATCGTTACCAGCGACGCGCCGAGCGGATGAAGGAGGGACCGATGGCCATTGTTTCCGAAGGGTCTCCGCCGGGCGAGGCAGAGATCCGTGTCGATCCGATCGAGGCGCAGTCCCATTTCCACCGGACCGAATCGCGCATCGCCGTGGCCGGCCATCCGATCCACGCCATGCTCGTGACCTTCCCGATCGCGCTCACCATGTGCACGCTGGGCGCCGATGGTTTCTACTGGTGGACGGGGGATGCCTTCTGGGCGCGCGCCGCCCTGTGGGCCAGTGGCATGGCCTTCCTGCTGGGCGTCGCTGCCGGGCTCGCGGGCACCGTCGAACTGCTGCTGGTCCCGGGTATCCGCGCCCGCTCGGCCAGCTGGACGCACTTCGTGCTGGCCGTGATGCTGCTCTCGATCCTGGGCGCCAACTGGGGCTACCGCCTCGCGGGCTATGAGCAGGCCGTGCTGCCGTGGGGCCTCCTGCTCTCGCTGCTGGCGGCGGGTTTCACCGCGATCACCGGATGGCACGGCGGCAAGCTGGTCTTCGACTATCACCTCGGTACCTCGTCGACCGGCAAGAGGTGACCGCGCGGCGACAGGAGCCACGACGGGACGATCGCGTCGCCGACGAACGGCTTGCCGAGCACGAGCGTCAGGATCACCAGCATCGCGAGGCCTGAGACCACGAGCAGTGGCGCCGGATGCGGGGTGGTGTAGTCGCCCTGGCGCTCGCCGACCTGCAGGGTGACATGGCCCAGCCAGGCATGGGCCAGGACCAGCAGGCCGACCAGCGCCAGCTTCACGAACATCCACGGCACGAAGACATCTCGCAGGAAGATCAGCGCCGTGCCCAGCGCGATCGCGATCACGGCGGCCGGCGTCACCACGCCGACATAGGCCACGTGCGTCACCCGCCGGCGCCTCGCATACTGGTGCTGGTCGTCTTCCCGGTTATGGCGTGCAAGCAGAAGCGGCAGGCCGACGAGGCCGGCGCACCAGATCGACAGGGCGGCGATGTGGAAGAATTTCAGCGCCGCGATCATGCCGTGCCGGCGGCCCGCACCCAGACCCGGCGCGCGATCAGCGCCGTCGCCAGCGCATAGGGGATCACGCCCGGTACCCACATCACGAGGCCGGCGAGCTGCTGGTCGGCGACCTGCTCCAGCCCCCAGGGCAGCGTGGACGCGGCGTGGCTGCCATAGAGCGGCGTGCGTGCGAAGGTGAGCAGTGCGCCCAGCATCCCCATCTGCGCCATGGCGAGGATCGAAAACATCGACGACGGCACCGGTGGCGCGGCGAACAGCTCGCGCCAGAACCAGATCGCGCTGCCCAGGAGGGTGAGTTGCATCACCCAGTAGATCGTGCTGTCGCCCAGCGCGCGGTCGTAGAACGCAGGCAGGTGCCAGACCCAAAGGGTCGCGGCCGAAGCCACGAAGGCGATGCCGAGATGCCGCGATCCGCGTGAGGGAACGGCCAGCGCCACGAGCGGTGCGGCGATGGCGACCAGCAGCACGTGATGCACGGCACGCACCGAGAACAGCGCGACGCTGAGCGCGCACAGCGGCGACACGAAGGTCACGGCGAGGATGCCGACCGACGCCAGCGCGAAACGTGAATGGTGTAAACGAACCGCCGCCGCGGCCGCGACGGCCAAGACGACCAGCAGCACCGGGTCGAAGTTCCAGCGCTCGAACCAGTCGTAGGGGTGAGGAGGGGCGCCGCAATAACTGGTCATGGTTCTGCGACGCCGTCCGCCGATGAAGAGGGAGTTCAGTCGGAACGCAATTGGAGGGGCGGAGTTCCCGGCGATGGCGCCGCATCCACCATTCCGTCGTCCCGATATGTGGGTTTGGTCCTCACGGAGCTTCCCGCTTCAGTACGTCGTGCCCATAGGCCAGCGCGAGGGCGAGCAGGGCGCCGCCGACGATGTTGCCCGCCGTGCTGAACAGGAGATTGAGAAGGCCCGACGACCAGTCGACGCCGCCCGGCAGGCCGCTCAGCCATCCCATCGGGATCAGCGACATGTTCGCCACCGAATGTTCGAGGCCGGCCGCGACGAACAGCGTGATCGGGCCGACGATGGCCAGGATCTTGGCCGGAATTGTGCTGGCGTTCGTCGACATCCACACCGCGAGACAGACGAGGGCGTTGGCGAGGATGCCCGAGCAGAAGATTTCCATCGCCGTCTTGCCGAGCTTGTCCCCGGCCACGCTCCGTGCGGCATCGCCCACGCCGCCCTCGAGCCCGCCGCTGGCCGCGAACAGCAGGGCGACGAGGACGCTGCCGGCGAGATTGCCGAGCCAGACGACGCCCCAGGCAGCGGGGAGCCGGCTGACGGGCAGCGCGCCCGTGGCGGCCGGCAGCACCATCATCGTATTGCCGGTGAAGAGTTCGGCGCCGGCGATCATCACGAGAATGAGGCCGACCGAGAAGGTCAGCCCGGACAGGAGCCGCACCGGACCCGTTGTCGGGCCCTCACCCAGAGCGGACTGGGCGACCAGCGAGATCACCGAGCCGAAGGCGATGAAGGCGCCGGCGAGAACGGCCAGCACCGCCATACGCGGCCAATCCTGCATCGCCTTGGCAGCCAGCGATTCCGGTACGGACCGGGCGATGGCCTCTCCAACGGGATCCCTGCCAGCGCGGTCCATGTCGGCTTAGGCCGCTTCGATCCGCACGGGAACGGCCTTCACCGCCGGGGTCTTCGATTTCCGGTCGTGGTGCTTCAGGGCGATCAGCGGATTGAGTTCCGGATAGTAGCCCGCGATGGTGCCGTCCGGCAGATCGAACGGGATGACCTCGAGCCCATCGATGCGTCGGACATGGCCGTCGTCGGCGTCGCCCACGAGGGAGACGCGCTGCCCCGCAGCGAGGCCCGCGCGCTCGATGTCCGCGGCATTCATCAGCACGACGTCGCGCGTGCCCTCGATGCCGCGCAGCCGGTCGCTGTAGCCATAGATGGTCGTGTTGAACTGGTCGTTCGAGCGCAGCGTGATCAGGCGATAGCGGCCGGGCGCATCTTCGACATCGGTGGCCGCCAGCATCGTGGGCGCGGTGAACTGCGCGCGACCGCTTTCCGTCTTCCACTCCCGCTCCCGTGCCGGGTTGCCGCGATAGAAGCCGCCCGGCTCGAACATGCGCTCGTTCATGTCGTAGAACTGCTCGGGATAGGTCTCCGCGATCAGATCGCGCACCAGCGCGTAGTTGGCCGTCCAGTCGTCCCAGCGGACCCGGCGATTGGGCGCGAGCGTTTCCTTGGCGATGCCGGCGACGATCGCGGTCTCGGACAGCAGATGCTCGCTGGCGGGCTCCCGATGGCCGAGCGAACCGTGGATGTGGCTGAAACTGTCCTCGATCGTCACGGTCTGCAGACCGCTCGCCTGCATGTCTTCCTCGCTGCGACCCAGGCAGGGCAGCAGATAGGCGACGCGCCCGTTGAAGAGATGGCTGCGGTTCAGCTTGGTGGCGATCTGCACGGTGAGCTGCATCCGCTCCCAGGCCGGCTCGATGCGCGTCTGGTCGGGAATGGCGCGCAGGAAGTTTCCGCCGAGCCCGATGAAGGCCTGGACTTCGCCGGCAAGGAGTCCTTCGCAGACGGCGACAGTGTTCATGCCCTCGCTGCGCGGCGGATCGAAGTCGAACATTGCCGCGAGCTTGTCGAGCGGCACCAGTTCGGGCTTCTCGGCAATGCCCACCGTGCGCTGACCCTGGACGTTGGAATGGCCGCGCACCGGGCAGATACCCGCGCCCTCGCGCCCGATATGGCCGCGCATCAGCAGGAGGTTCACAAGCATGGCGATGTTCTCGAAGCCGTGGACATGCTGGGTGAGGCCCATGCCGTAGACGCCGATCACGCGCTCCGCCGCGACATAGACGCGGCCGGCTTCCTCGATGTCGGCGCGGCTGAGGCCCGATTCCTGTTCGATACGCTCCCACGAGGTCGCATCGGCCTTGGCGTGGAAGGCCTCGAAGCCGGTGCAGTGCTGGGCGATGAAGGCATGGTCGATCACCGTCCCGCCCCGGCGCTCGTCCTCGGCGAGGACGAACTTGCAGAGGCCCATAATCGCGGCGATGTCGCCGCCGGCGCGCGGCTGGAGATACTGGCAGCTGATCTGCGTTTCCTGTCCCGTCAGCATCTGCAGCGGCCGCTGGGGATTGACGAAGGCGGTGAGGCCCTTCTCGCGGATCGGATTGAAGGTGACGACCTTGCAGCCGCGTTCGACCGCCTTCTGCAGCGGATGGAGAAAGCGCGGGCTGTTGGTGCCGGTGTTCTGGCCGAAGAAGAACATGGCGTCGCACTTCTCGAAATCGTCCAGTACGCAGGTCCCGACCGGCGAGCCGATCAGCTCGTTGAGGGCCACCGACGTCGTCTCGTGGCACATGTTCGAACTGTCGGGCAGATTGTTGTGGCCGTAAAGCCGGGCGAACAGGGCGTAGAGATACGAGGTCTCCAGCGAAGCCCTTCCGGAGGCATAGAACACGGTCTTTTTGGGATCGCTCGCCTTCAGCACCGTGCCGATCGCCGCGAACGCGTCCTGCCAGGTGCAGGGCACGTAGCGATCGCTGGCGGCATCGTAGCGCAGCGGATGGGTGAGGCGGCCCTGCTGTTCGAGATCGTGGTCGCTCCAGCTCCGCAGCTCGCTCACGGTATGGCTGGAGAAGAAGTCGGGCGTGCAGCGATGGGTGGTCAGCTCCCACAATGTCGCCTTGGCGCCGTTCTCGCAGAATTCGAAGGCATGGGGATGTTTTGGCTTGCCCCACGCACAGCTCGTGCACATGAAGCCGCCAGTCTTGTTCTGCTGGCGCAGCGTATCGAGCGCGCCCACGGACGACATCTCGCGGCCGATCGTCTCCACGATACCCCGCAGAGACCCCCAACCACCGGCGCTGCCGTCATAGTCGGTGTGTTCCGGCTGATCGGTCATGGCGCCCACCCTGTATTTCAGTCGATATGCAAAGCGGTCGCGGTGCAAAGGTTGCGCGCGATTCGGGCCTGTTACCTATTGGCAGAAGACGTGCGCTCGCGGAGTGCCGGACGCAGCGCCAGAAGCCTCGCGTGCTCCTTTTCTCCTGCGCTGGCGATCACGGCGTCGAGCGCGGACACGAGCGCCTCCAGCACGTCCGGGTCCGAGCCGGCATAGTGCGCCACGGCGGCAAACGCACGGGCGGCAACCCGATCGAAGGAAACGGGGGCTGCCACCACGCGCAAGCGGCCTTCGTCGTCATGTCGGCATCCCGAGGGCATCGGCCGGTCGGCGAGCCGCATCAGGGCCTCGCGGAGCCGGTCGATGCAGTAGAGCGCGGTCGTCGGGTCGTTGATGCCCGGGGAGAGCGCACGCTGGGTGATCTCGACGATCCGCCGGATCGAAAAGTCGAGATCCTGATACGGCGTGCGTTCGATCCCGATGATCAGAGTGGCGCGCAGCGCGTCGAGTTTCCCCTCATCGGGGGCGTTGGCCGCGATCACCCGTAGCAACGGATCGCGCTCCGTCACGAAGGTACCGGGCCGGGCCACGACATCGACGATCAGATCCTGCTCCTCGGCCAGCCGAAGCAGCGCGGCGCTGTCCACGGACTGGATGTAGCCGCTCGCCCTGGAGTTGATGACGAGCCCCTGATCGAAATCCGGCGGCTCGCATTTCGTTTCCGGTTCCTCATGCCCGATCTTTGTCGGGAAGAGACGGTCGATCGTGGCCGCCGTCTCTTCCGCGAGCGATGCCAGCAGTGTCTCGAGGCGGATCGAACTGGCGGTGTGATGGATGAAATAGATCAACACGGCGAGGCTGGCGACGGCCAGCACGACTCCGATCGCCACGGCGATGTGCGGCACGAAACTCGATCCCTCGACGCCTTTGACGGTGCGCAGGACGAGCAGGCAATAGACGAAGGTGCTGATGAAGGTGCCGAGCACAAGCTGATTGCCGCGGTCGCGCATGAAGTTGCGCAACAGGCGCGGCCCGAATTGCGAGGAAGCGAGCTGGAGCGTCAGCATGGTGATCGAGAAGGTGAGGCCCGCGACCGTGATCATGGAGGTCGCCACCGCCGATAGGATCGCCCGCGCGCCTTCCGGCCCGAACAGATAGATGAACTCGAAGCGGCCGTAGGCATCCGCTTCCATCGCGGCGTCCAGTTTCACCACCGCGAAGGACAGCAGCACGGCACCCGCCGCCATCATGCTCGGCAGGAACCAGAAGCTGCCCCGCAGCAGCTCCCAGATGGAAATGAGACGTGTGACCGAGGGAAAGGCGCGCATCGGCATTGAACGCAGGCCGACGGCAATTGCTCCGGAGCGCCGAAACGCGCCGGCGGCGCTGTCACGGAACCCCGCGTATCCCTTCGCGTTCACCAGCGAAGGTGGAGCGAGGCCCGCACCGCGGCTCGCCTGTACCACCGTCTTTCCCGTCGCCATACGCTGCAGCGTCGCGCTGCATCGCTACCCTCGTTCGAGGAGGGAGAAAGCATGACAACAATGACTGTCACCAGGCAGGAGATCACTTCGCTCACCGGCGACGTCCTCAAGGAAGTTTCAGCGATCGCAAACGGCCCGTGCCTTTCGCTCTATCAACCGACCCACCGGCGCCATCCAGAGAACCAGGAAGACCCGATCCGCTTCCGCAATCTCGTGAAGGAGCTTGAAGCCTCCCTGCACCAGAAATATCCGGCGGCCGAGGCCCAGCAACTCCTCGAACCGTTCCATGCGCTCGCGCAGGACGGCGAGTTCTGGAACCACGCGCTGGAGGGACTGGCCGTGCTGGGCGCGCCGGGCTACTTCCGGGCGCTCAGGTTTTCGCAGCCCGTCGACGAACTGGTCGTCGTGGCCGACAGCTTCCACACGAAGCCCTTGCGACGCTTCCTCCAGACGGCCGATCGCTACCATGTTCTCAGCCTAACCCTGCACGGCATCCGGCTGTTCGAGGGCAACCGGCGTTCGCTCGACGAAGTCGACTTGACGAAGGCGGTCCCCGGCACGATCGACAAGACGACGGGCGAGGAGGCGCCCGAGGGCGCCGGCGGGGCGGGGCTTCCCCTACGGCATGGGCTGGGCGGCAAGGGCACCGAGGCGGACAACGAGGCGGACCGATATTTCCGGGCCGTCGACCGCGCGGTGCTCGAGCACTACTCTCGTCCCTCTGACCTGCCGCTGATCCTGGCGGCGCTGCCGGAACATCACCATCGCTTCCACGAGGTCAGCCAGAATCCCTTCCTGGTCGCGGGGGGCATCAAGATCAATCCGGAGTCGCTGTCGGCCGAACAGCTGCGCGAGCACGCCTGGGAGGTCGTCGAGCCGCAGTATCAGGCGCGGCTGGAGACGCTTCACGGCGAATTCGAGCAGGCGAAGGCGCGCGGCACCGGCAGCGACATGATCGCCGAAGTCGCGGAGGCCGCTGTTGCGGGTCGCGTCGCGACCCTGATGGTCGAGGCCGGCCGCGAGATTGCCGGTCGTCTCGACGTCGAGACGGGGCGGATCGAGAAGGCCGAACTGGGCGCTCCCGATGTCGATGACATGCTCGACGATCTGGGCGAACTTGTCACGAAGATGGGCGGAACCGTGCTGGTGGTTCCCGCCGAGCGGGTGTCGCTGCCGAACGGCCTCGCCGCGACCTACCGCTACTGAACGGCGTCTATGCCCGTGCCGGGAGCGCGCCCTTGGCGGCGCGGATCTCGGCGACGGCGCGGTCCCAGGCCGCCAGGCGTTCGGGGCCGGCCGGATGGGTGTCGAGCAGGGCGGTGTCCCGGCGTCCCGAGGCGCGCGCCATGGTGACCAGCAGGCCGCGCGCCTGGTCGAGATCCACGTTGGAGCGGTAGAGGATCACCGCCGCGAGATAGTCGGCCTCGCGCTCCTGCTCCTTGGAGTAGGAGATGCGGCCGATCGCGCCGCCGACCTGGGCGCCGGTGTCCATCGCCGAGCGTGTGATCTGCCCGCCATAGGGGCTTCTGTAGGACGCCGCGGCACCGGCCGCGCCCAGCAGGATGGCGCCGATCAGCGCGCCGGTCGTCGTGTTGCGCTTGTTCGTGGCGAGGTGATTCGCGGCCTGATGGCCCATCTCATGGGCGAAGACGAGGCAGACCTCCTCCTCGCTGGATGCGTATTCGACGACGCCGCGGTTGATGAAGATCGACCCGTTGGCGCCCGCGCCGGCGTTCATCGAGCGATTCGACGATGCGGTGATCTGCCAGTTGCACACGCCCACATTCATCTCGCGGCACGTCTGTTCGGCCGTCGGACGGATGCGGTCCAGCGCCGAGCGCATGATCTCTCCGGCCTGCTCGTCGGTCAGCACGCGCCGCGCCGGCGGCCCGCCGGCACCCTGCACCTCGCTCTGCGCCAGGCTGAGATGGCTGTCGCTGACCTGCGGCAGCTGATGCACCGCCCCGGCACACCCACACAGCATGCACGCGCCCCCAAGCGCGAAAAAGGATCGCCTGTTCATGGATGCCCCCAAAGCGCTGCCCCCGGTTGCAGCGTTCGGGGTCACGCTACCTAGAGGTAGGGCGCGGAGTCAACGCCGCGGTCTGTCCGCCGCGAAGCAGGCTACCGCCCGTGCTCGCCCGCGAGGTTGGCGGGTCTCATGATCAGGAAGGCGGCAAGCGCCACCAGCATGAGGAGGGCGACGGCGAGGAAGGCGAGGCCCCAGGCGAGCGGCGACATGCCGCCGGCGAGATCGAGCGTCCAGCCGACGACCAGCGGGCCCACGAAGCCGCCCGCATAACCCAGGGTCGAGTGCACCGCGAGGGTGGCGCCGCGGCGCGAGGGCTCGGCATTGCCGGCAGCGCCCGCCGTGACCGACGAGGAATCGAGCCAGACGACGACCCCGTAGGCGATCACCAGGAACACCGCCAGCCAGTAGCCGGTCGATCCCGCGAAACCCAGTATCGCGGCAAACCCGATCGACAGGATCATCGCGGTAGCCACGAGGCGGCGGCGGCCGAAGCGGATCGAGGCCTCGTTGCCCAGCACGCTGGCGAAGGTACCCAGCAGCGCCATGACCGTGACCACCAGCGCGGGCGAGAGCGTTCCCTCGGTGACGCCGGTGCTGCCCGCGACGAAGGCCAGGAAAGCCACGCCCCAGCCGCGCAGCGCACTCATTTCCAGCGTATGAACGCAGTAGACGACTGAATAGGCAAAGGCCGACCTGTTGCGCACGACCGGCCGGAAATCGAACAGCGCCCCCTGCGCCTTGGCGCGCGGCGCCGGCGTCTTCGACGGCACCGACAGCGCCACCATCGTCCAGGCAGTCGCCGCGGTGAGGGCGGCGAAGGCGAAGGTCCAGCGCCAGCCGATCTGGTCGGCCAGCACGTCGCCCAGCAGGTAGGAGACCGCACCGGAGATGCCGATGCTGGCGGCATGCCCGGTGACGGCGCGCGACATCAGCTTGGAATCGACCTGGTCGGCCAGCAGCTTGAGGCCGGTCATGTAGGTCCCCGCCCAGCCAATGCCCGCGAGTGCGCGCGTGAAGAAGGCCGACCAGAAGCCGTCGGCGAACAGGCCGAACATCAGATGGCCCGCGACCGTGCAGGCGACGCCGAACAGATAGACCTTCTTGCCGTCGATCCGGTCGGTGAGCGTGACCAGCACCGGCACCGCCACCATGTAGGCGCCGAAAAAGATCGCCGTGATCCAGCCGGCCTCGCTGTTCGACAGGCTCCAGCGCTGCATCATCTGCGGCAGCAGTGCGGGCCAGAAGCCGGCGCCGATCTGCACGAAGATCTGGGCCGCACAGACGATCGCGACCAGGCGCGCGCCGGACAGGGTCCTAGTCGGCATGGCTCGCTGTCGGCTGTGGCACCGGGATCATCCAGAGCGCCGCGAAGGCGGTAAGGCAGAGGGCGGAGGAGATGATGAGGACTCCGGCGCCCAGCCGGTCGATCAGCAGGGCGAAGACGAAGGGCGCGCCGGCCGACAGGAAGCGCGACGGGGCGCCCAGCAGTCCCAGCCGATAGCCGTAGCTCTTGGGCCCGTAGAGCGCGAGAGGCACCGTCCCGCGCGCGATGGTGATGACGCCGTTGCCCATCCCGTGCAGCACCGCGAAGATGCTGGCCGCGACGCCGCCGCCCAGGCTGAGCAGAAGGACGGTGCCAACGGGATGCGTCGTGGTGGCGAGGCGGCCCGAGGTCAGGGGATGCAGGTGGCGCAGCGGCCCGGCTTCGAGCATGCGCGCCGCCACCTGGGCCGGGCCGATCAGCGCGCCGGCCGCGATGGCCTGGGTGGGCGTGGCACCGGCGGCTTCCATGATGCGGGGGAAGTGTGCCGCCATGCCGGACGAGACGATCCAGGCGCCCGAGAAGGCGATGGCCAGCAGCACCATCGTACGGTCGAACGGGACGGGCTCATCGACCGCCTTCAGGGTGGCGGCGAGATCGGTCGGACGCGGCAGCAGCAGGAAATTGCAGGGAAGGCCGATCACGATATGCGCCGCGGCCCACAGCAGGCAGGTCTCGCGCCAGCCGATCCCCGCGGCGCCCCAGGCGGTGAGCGGCCAGGCAACGGTGCTGGCGAAGCCCGCCAGCAGGGTGATGCCGGTGATCGCGCCGCGTGCATCCTTGCCGTAGAGCCGTCCCAGCGCGCCGAAGGCGGCGTCGTACAGGCCGAGCCCCATGCCGATTCCCAACAGGGTCCAGGCGGCGGCGAAGGGCAGGAACGACTGCGCCTGCGACAGCAGCACCAGCGCCGCAGCAAACAGCAGGCTCGATGCCGACAGCACGCCGTTGCCGCCGGCGCGATCGATCATCCGCCCGACCTTCGGCCCGATCATCGCGGAGATGATCAGTGCCGCGGAGAAGGTGCCGAAGAACAGGTTGGTCGAGATGCCGATGTCGCGCGCCATCTCGTCCGCCAGCACCGCCGGCAGATAGTAGGTCGAGCCCCAGGCCAGCGTCTGCGCCGTGCCCAGAACGATGATCGTCGAAACTCGGCGGCGATCCATCAGGAGGCGTTGGGTCCGGCGCAGCAGGCGGTGGCGGCAGGCACCGCCTTGGCCGGCGCGCAGCATCCCGACGCCGCCGCGGACGAAGCCGACGGGGCGGGACCGTTGCAGACTCCGGTTTCCGGCAGCACCAGCTCGACGCGGCGCGCAGCGTCATGGTCGCCCGCCAGATCGGCGGCGATCGAACGGACCTGCTCGTAGCCTGTCATCATCAGGAAGGTCGGCGCGCGACCGTACGACTTCATGCCGGCGAAATAGAAGCCCGCTTCGGGCTGCGCCAGCTCGCGCGCGCCATGCGGGCGCACCGAGCCGCAGCTGTGTTCGTTGGGATCGATCAGCGGCGCCAGCGCCGGCGGGCATTCCAGCGCGGGATCGAGCGAGAGCCGGATCTCGCGCAGGAAGTCGAGGTCGGGCCGGAAGCCGGTCGAGACGACCAGCTCGTCGACGGCCACATGGCGGCCGGGGCATCCCGCGCCCGCGACGACGATCCGCTCGCCGTCGCGCGCGATGCGGTTCACCCGGAAGCCGCTCTCGATCGTGACGCGGCCGCTCGCCACCAGGGCTGCGAAGGCAGTGCCCAGCGCGCCGCGCGCCGAGAGCTGGTCGGCCGCACCGCCGCCGAACGATTTCTCCGGCTCAGTCCCGCGCAGCAGCCAGACGATGGTGGTGGCGGGCTCCTGGTCCTTCAGTTTCGCGAGGTCGATCAACGTGCCGACGGCGGAATGGCCGGCGCCCAGCACGGCCACGCAATGGCCGGCGTAGCGCGGCCGGTCGCGGCCCAGCACGTCGGGCATGCCGTAGGCGATGCGGTCGTGGGTTTCGCGTTCGCCGATCGCAGGCAGGCCGTTGGCGCCAGCGGGGTTGGGCGTGAACCAGGTGCCCGTGGCATCGATGACGGCGTCGGCGCGCAGCACCTCGGGGCCCTTGCCGTTCTCATAGCGGATCTCGAAGGGGGCGGCGTCGCGGCCGCGCGTCTTCACCTTGTCGAAGCCCAAGCGGCCGATCGCCGTCACCAGGCTGCGGGTCCGGATATGGTCGCTGAGCAGCGTGCGCGTGGCCAGCGGCTCGAGATACTGCTCCGCAAGCTCGGCTCCGGTCGGGTAGTGGTCGGGCTGCGGCCGGTTCCAGCCTGCTGCGCTTAGCAGTCGGGCGGCGGCCTTGTCGATATTGTATTCCCAGGGCGAGAACATGCGCACATGGCCCCACTGGCGCACTGCGTGGCCGACAGTCGGACCGGCCTCGATCACGACGGGCTCCAGTCCGCGCTCCAGCAGATGCGCCGCTGCGGCGAGGCCCACGGGACCGGCGCCGATCACGGCGACCTTCTTCTTCGGCAGGGCGATCGAGTCGGGCATGTCAGTTCTCCTATCCTTCTAGAATTTTGGAAAGACCAGGCGCAACAAAAACATCAACTAAGCGACGCATGTCTTCCTCGCGGCCGGCCGGACGCCGTCGGCGCAGCATTCCTCGGCCAGGTAGGCGAGAAGCTCGTGCATCACGTCGTAGTTGGCATGGCAGACAAGGGTCGCGCCCTCGCGCACCTGGGTGACGAGGCCGACGATCACCAGCGATTTGATGTGATGGGAGAGAGTCGAGGCCGCCGCATCGAGCTTGGCCTGCAGCCGACCGACCGGCATGCCCTCGGCGCCGGCGCGCACCAGGGTACGATAGATCTTCAAGCGGGTCGGATTGCCCAGCGCTTCCAGGCGGGCGGCGGCATCGTCGAGTTTCATGAGTCGAAGATAGGCAGAGGTCCCGCGGAGTCAACTATATTTCTAGAATTCTAGAAATTCGATCTGACTGTGCATGCGCGAACCTTCCCTGTGTTCCCCCGGGGCAGCAGGAAGGTGATGGCCCAGCAGGCGAGCAGCATCGCCGCCGAGCCGGCGAGGCAGAAGCCTATGCCGCCCCACTGGTAGAAGAGGCCGGAGAGCAGCGTACCGGCGAGCCGGCCGCACGCATTGGCGGCGTAATAGAAGCCGACGTCCTCGGCGGCCTTCTCCGAACCCGCATAGGCCAGGATCAGGTAAGAGTGCAGCGAGGAGTTGACGGCGAAGGGCAGGGCGAAGATCGCCAGTCCAACGACGACGATGAGATCGGAGCGCACGTCTAGCGGACTAGTCAAGGCGAGAGCGATCGCCAGCGGCACGGCGAGCAGGAGGCCCGCCCAGAGGCGCGCGCCCGGCACTTCGCGGCTGAGCCCGTCGGCGCTGCGCGGCACCAGCGCGGGTGCCACTGCCTGCAGGCCGCCATAGGCGATCGTCCAGGCAGCGAGGAACGCGCCCACTTCCACGAACCGCCAGCCCGAGGCGTAGAGGAAGACCGGCAGGCCGACGACGAACCAGACGTCGCGCGCGCCGAACATGAACACGCGCGCCGCGGCGAGAAGATTGACGCCCGCCGACTTGGCGAACAGCTCGCGCATCGTCTTCGACGCCTTGGCCTTGCCGAGACCGCGCGGCAACAGCAGTAACCCGGCCAGCAGCACGACGAGGAGGAGCGCGGCCATCAGCCAAAGCGCCGCGCGGAAGCCTGCCGCCTCCAGCAGCAGGCCACCCACGAAGAAGCCCAGGCCTTTCATCGCGTTCTTCGAGCCGGTGAACCACGCCACCCACTTGAACAGACGGCCCGCGCCGTCGCCCGCCGTCGCCTTGATGGCCGACTTCGAGGCGGTCTTGGTGAAGTCCTTGGCCAGCCCCGCGATGCCTTGCGCCGCAACGACCCAGGCGATGGACACGAGGACGGTCCAGGCGGGATCGAGCGCCGAGAGCATGAGCAGGCTTACGATCTGCAGCAGCTGGCCGGTCATCATCATGCGCGGGATGCCGAAGCGCGTGGCTAGCCAGCCGCCGGCGAGATTGGCAACGATGCCGGCGAACTCGTAGAGCAGGAAGAGGAAGGCGAGCGTGAACGGCGAATAGCCGAGTCCGAAGAAGTGCAGCAGCACGAGCATGCGCAGCGCGCCGTCGACCAGGGTGAAGCCCCAGTACGACGCCGTGACGATCAGATAGTCCCGCGCCTTCGTGCCCATCAGGCGCCTGCTTCGATCACCATTTTCGCCAGATCGACCATGCGGCAGACATAGCCGACCTCGTTGTCGTACCAGGCATAGACCTTCAGCAGCGTGCCATCGGTCACCATGGTGCTGGGCGCGTCGACGATCGAGCTGCGCGTGTCGTTGCAGTAGTCCGCCGACACGAGAGGCCGCGTCTCATAGCCCAGGATCCCGGCCAGCGACCCTTTGGCCGCGATCTGGAACAGCTCGTTGACCTCGGCTTCGGTGGTCGACCGCGCGAGTTCGAACACGCAGTCGGTGAGACTGGCGTTGAGGACCGGCGCGCGGACGGCGTGGCCGTTCAGCTTCCCTTTGAGTTCGGGATAGATGACGGTGATCGCGGTGGCGCTGCCGGTCGTCGTCGGTTGCAGCGACAGCATGGCCGAGCGCGCGCGGCGCAAATCCTTGTGCGGCGCATCGACGACGACGTTGGTGTTGGTCGGCGCATGGATCGTCGTGATCTGGCCATGCCGGATGCCGATGGACTCGTGCACGACCTTGACCACGGGGGCGAGG
Organism: Reyranella sp.; assembly: GCF_965249915.1. Taxonomy (GTDB): domain Bacteria; phylum Pseudomonadota; class Alphaproteobacteria; order Reyranellales; family Reyranellaceae; genus Reyranella. Next base: position 3,073,906 of record NZ_OZ252257.1, on the reverse strand, counting down.
CAATTGGTCGTGCAGGAGGCCGCTGTCAGCAGGTGATGACGGGCCGGCTCGTAGAGATGATCGTTGACGCCGACCACGATGTTCAGCGCCCGATCGTCCTTGACGGGAGCCGCCACGATCACCTTCTTCACACCGCGATCGAAGTAGGCCTGCAGCTGCTCCGGCTTCAGGAACTTGCCGGTGCATTCGAGCACCATCTCGCAGCCGAGGTCGCCCCAGGCCACGTCTCCCGGCGACGCGGCGGCGCTGAAGCCCAGATAGGTGCCGCCGACCGCCAGGCCACGCTCGCCGTCGAGTTCGAAGGAGGTGTGCCAGCGGCCGTGCATGCTGTCGAACTCGAGGAGATGCGCGGTGGCGGCCGCTCCTCCCTTGATCTCGTTGAGGTGGATGACCTCGATGCGGTTGTCGCGCCGCGGATCGTCCAGTGGACGCTGCACGCCGCCTAACGCAGCCCGAAGGGCGAGGCGCCCCATGCGCCCCATGCCGTTGATTCCGACTTTCATCGTCCGCGCCGCCCGCTTACGCCGGGACTTTGGCGGAGTCGCCGATCTCGTCGAGGCGCTTCTTGAGCGCCATCCGGTCGAGCGACGCATAGGGAAGATTGACGAAGATCTCGAGGCGCCGGCGGATCATGCCGTAGAGTTCGTTGATCATCGTCGCGCGCTCGACCTCCGACCCCATGAACTTGGCGGGATCGGGCAGCGGCCACGCTCCTGTGACGGACCGCTCGCCGAAGTCCGGGCACTGCTGGCCCTCCAGCACGTCGCAGAGCGTGATGACGAAATCCATGCGGGGGGCGTTCGGTCCAGTGAACTCGTCCCACGACTTGCAGCGCAACCCCTCGACCTCATGGCCGAGCGCGCGAAGCTTGGCGATCACCTCCGGCATCGGCTGTCCCGCCGGTTCGGAGCCGGCTGAGTAGGCGTTGAACCGGCCCTTGCCCACCTGCTCGAGGATCGCCTCGGCCATGAGCGATCGGGCGGAATTGTGCGTGCACAGGAACAGGACGTTGAAAGCGGGGGTCATGTGAACCTCGGGTTGATCCTCGGGGAGGAGTCGCGCCAGGTCGCCACAGAGGTCCGGTCGTCCGCCACAGCACGTCTCCGTCAGGAAGCTGAAGAGCGCGCGCAAACCGGCGAATCGGACCGCATATATGATGCTGCGGCCCTGCCGGGTGGACTGGACGAGGCCGGATTGTTCGAGAGCGGCCAGATGGAACGACAGCGTCGAGGGCACCTGCCCCAGGGCGCTGGCGAGTTCGCCCGCCGCCATGCCGGACGCGCCCCGGGTCGCCAGGAGCCGCATCAGGTTGAGGCGGGTTTCCTGCGAAAGGGCACTGAATCCGATAGCGGCGTCAGACGATTCCATAGTTCTCGAATAATCCAATAATGTGACATACGTATTACCCAGTTGGCCGCCATGAGTCGATGGCGAGCCTCGGCAGATCGATCCGGAGACGGCCCAGATGTCCCTATTCGAGCGTTACCTGACCCTGTGGGTCGCCCTGTGCATCGTCGTCGGCATTGCGCTGGGGCACTTTTTTCCCGTGCTCTTCCACGCGGTCGGCAGGGCGGAGGTAGCGCACGTCAACCTGCCGGTCGCGGCGCTGATCTGGCTGATGATCATCCCGATGCTGATCAAGGTCGACTTCGCCGCCATCGCCGAGGTGCGCCGGCACTGGCGCGGCATCGGGGTGACGCTGTTCATCAACTGGGCGGTCAAGCCCTTCTCGATGGCTCTGCTGGGCTGGCTGTTCATCGGCTGGCTGTTCCGGCCGTGGCTGCCCGCCGACCAGATCGACAGCTACATCGCTGGCCTCATCCTGCTGGCCGCAGCGCCCTGCACCGCGATGGTTTTCGTTTGGAGCAACCTCTCCGACGGCGAGCCCGACTTCACGCTGACCCAGGTGGCGCTGAACGACACAATCATGCTCGTGGCCTTCGCGCCCTTGGTGGGTCTGCTGCTCGGCCTCTCGGCCATCATCGTGCCGTGGCAGACGCTGCTGCTGTCGGTCGTGCTCTACATCCTCGTGCCGGTGGTGCTGGCGCAGTTCGTGCGCCGTGCGGTGCTGGCGAAGGGCAGCCAGCCGGGGCTCGACCGGCTGCTGGCGCGGCTGCAGCCCGCCTCGCTGGTCGCGCTGCTGGCGACGCTCGTCCTGCTGTTCGGCTTCCAGGGCGAGCAGATCATCGCGCAGCCGCTGATCATCGCGCTGCTGGCCGTGCCGATCCTGATCCAGGTCTATTTCAATTCCGGCCTCGCCTATCTCCTCAACCGCGCGGCCGGCGAGGACCATCGCATCGCCGCGCCCTCGGCGCTGATCGGCGCCAGCAACTTCTTCGAACTCGCCGTGGCGGCGGCCATCAGCCTGTTCGGCTTCTCCTCGGGCGCGGCGCTGGCCACGGTGGTCGGCGTCCTCATCGAAGTGCCGGTCATGCTGTCGGTGGTGAAGATCGTGAATGCCAGCAAGGGCTGGTACGAATCCGGCGCCGCGGTGTCGCGTCGGCGTTGACGGACGCTATGGCTTCGAGCGTTTCCACGCAAAGGAGAGAGGCCGGACGGCATCGATCGATTTCGAGACGAGCATTGAGTCGGTCACGATCATCGTTTCTGGCTTGATGCTGGCGACCCCACGTCCTGCACGCTATATGACGAGCCGGGAGGGCGCATGATCCATAAAGTTGTATTGATCGGCATTCTGGCCTCGATCGTCGCGGCGTGCCAGCCGCGCTCCGAGCCGCTGATGGCGACGGCCGACTATGAACAGCAGGTTCGAAAGATCGCACCGCCGCCAGACGACAGGGCGCGCCTCTACATCTTCACGGGCAAGATGGGCGACACCGCAACGCTGCACAGCAGCACGGGCGACATCTACATCGACGAGACCAAGATCGGCACGATCAATCCCAAGGAAGCGATGGTCGTCGACGTAATCCCCGGCAAGCACAGCCTCCACTGGCACTACATGAACCAGACGGGCGGTCCGTTGCTGAGAAGCAAACGCTTCGAGACGGACTTCGCCGGCGGCACGGCGAATGTGCTGTTTGCGAACATTGGATGGTTCGACCTGGAGATCGCGCCGGGCATCGTGGTGACCGCCACCAATCCGGGGCCGGCCAACAATGTCATCCCATCGCTCTTCAAGGTCGTGCGTCCCTCCTCGTGTCCTTCGACGATCTGCATGACGCCCTGAACACGGCATCCGTTGCTCACTGCGGAACAGGCGCTGCGCGCGCGGTATGCCGGTGCGCAGCGCCTGCTATCCTCCGCCCGCGACAGGGAGAGCGTGAGGAACAATGGATTTTCAGGAACTGGTGCACAGCCGCCGCAGCACTCGTGGTTTCAAGAGCAAGCCGATCCCGAAGGCAGTGATCGCCGAGATCATCGAGGACGCCAAGCGCGCGCCCTCGTCGATGAACAGCCAGCCGTGGCACGTCCATGTCTTGGCCGGCGCGCCGCTCGATGAGGTGCGTCGCCGCAACATGGAGGAGATGGTTGCGGGCAAGCCCTCGAAGCGGGACATCTTCACCCACGGTCCCTACGAGGGCGCCCATCGCGAGCGACAGGTCGGCGTCGCCAAGCAGCTGTTCGCCGCTATGGGCATTGCGCGTGACGACAAGGCGATGCGCCAGGACTGGGTGCTGCGCGGCTTCCGCCAGTTCGACGCGCCGGTGTCTCTGGTGCTCACCTATGACCGCGTGCTCGATCCCGGTGCCACCTGTCATTTCGATCTCGGCGCACTGTGCTACGGCATCGTGCTGGCCGCCTGGGACCGCGGCATCGGCGCCGTGGTGAACGGGCAGGGCATCGCCCGTTCCGACATCGTGCGCGAGGTCGCGAACATCCCCGAGGACGAGGCGATCATGACCTGCGTGGCCCTCGGCTATCCCGACGACTCGTTCCCCGCCAACGCCGTGAAGTCGGAGCGCACGCCCGCCGAGGAGTTCGTGAGGTACGTCGGGTTCGACTGAGAAAGTCCGACGTCCGTGAATTGAGGCGTATTTCGAGGGCTCGGATCGCGTGGCGCGCAGACGGGCGCGCGCCACGCGCCAGGCCCGCGCCAGCGGGGCTTCGTCTTGCCGTCGCGTCGGCTACATGCACTGCGCCTGGACGGTCATCGCGGTTTCGAGGCCCTTCATGACCTTGGGCGTCATTTCCGGCGAAGCGGGGGTGCCGCCTTTGGCCATCACGGCGTTGGTCGTGGTCATGGCCCCGATCACGTCGGCGCGGTCCGCGCCGGCGATCTTGTCCGACATGCACTTGCAAATCTTTTCGGCCTCCGGAACGGGCGTGCCGATCTTGCATTGAGCGATGAAGTCATCCGCCGCGGCGGTGACCGTCAGCCCGGCCGACAGAGCGAGGGCCGCCGCGGCGACGCGGAAGCCTGTTCCCAAAATACGCATTGATTGTCCTGTGCTGGCCGGCGTCGGACTCGACGTCGCGCGCCGTGACATGGTCACAACGAACCAGCCGCCTCAAGTGCCAAGGGGCGCCTCACGAGCGCCCCCGCCGAAGGGCCTTATGCGCTCTCTCTGGTTCCACGGAGACCTCAGCCGCGGCCCATCGCGTAGAACTCCGGATTCGGGCGCATGCTGGTGACGTTGGCCATGCGGTTCGACAGGCCGAAGAAGGCGGCGATGGCGGCGATGTCCCAGACGTCTTCCTCGTCGAAGCCGTGCTTCTTCAGCGTCTCGATGTCGTCGTCGCCGGCCAGATGGGCCGACTGGCTCACCTTCACGGCGAAGTCGAGCATCGCCTTCTGGCGCGGCGAGATGTCGGCCTTGCGGTAGTTGATCGCGACCTGCTCGGCGATCAGCGGGTCCTTGGCGCGGATGCGCAGGATCGCGCCATGGGCGATCACGCAATACTGGCACTGGTTGAGGTTCGAGGTCGCGACGACGATCATCTCACGCTCGGCCTTGCTCAGGTTGCCGGGCTTGTCCATCAGGGCGTCGTGGTAGGCAAAGAAGGCGCGGAATTCGTCGGGACGATGCGCCAGCACGAGGAAGACGTTGGGGATGAACCCGGACTTCTCCTGCACCTTCTCGATGCGCGCGCGGATGTCGGCGGGCATGTCCGCGATAGTGGGCACGGGAAAGCGGCTGATGGCGGGATCCTTGGCGGACATGTCGTACTCCGGAAAGCTCAAATACGTGTTTGCGCCTCAGCTTTCCTCTTCTTCGTCGCCGCTGTCGAGCCATTCGACGACGCGGACCATGCGCCCGTCCTTGTCGAACACGATGCGCAGGCTGTCATACTCCGTGCCGTCGGGCGTATCCTTCAGATACTGCCAGTGGGCCACCGTGCCGCTGCCATGGCCGCGCACGCGGACGGCCTTGCCGAACTGGCTCACGACGTCGGCATAGGTCGATTGGCCGGGCGTCAGCCTCCCGACCGCCTCGGCATCGATCGGCTGGCCGATCTCGCGGGCGCAGGCGCCGAGGGCGACCACACATGCGAGAGCCGCCATCGCAAGGCGGACCGCTCCGAGCCGTTCAGTTCGCATGGGCACGCTACACACCTCAACACCCGCTGATGGGGAAAACACGCCACGGATTCATGGCGATTTCTTGGCGCGCAACAGCTCCCACTTCGGCTCGTCGCGATCCGCCGGCTTGGTCTTGCGGATGTGGCCGTCGAGCTCGATGTGCAGTTCCGAGAAGCGGCCGTTGCGCTTGCCCAGCACCTCGAAGTGCTTGGGCTTGCGGCGCGGCTTCGCGGCCGGCTCGTAGCCCGCCTCCCGCGCGGCACGGAGCACGATTTTCGGGTCTGCCGGACCGTGATGGTGCTCATGATGATGGTCATCGTGGTGGGGATGGTGGTGATGAGGCTTGCCATGCTCGATCTTGACCGTACGGCCGTCGACGACGATGCGGGACACCTTGAGTTCGGAAGGCTTCATTTCGCCGTCGAGCTTGACCGTGTCGCCGACGTTCAACTCGATCTGGTCGAGCCCCTTCGGCGTGAGGTCGGCCAGGAGGGCGCCACTCTTCGTCTGGACGACGAAACGGTGCGAGAAGACATGAAGGATTTTGCCGGAAACACTGAGTTGATGGTCGGACATTGCCAACTCCTGCGAACGAGGGGAGGTGAGAGGGATAACGCGGCCCGAACCGATGGATTCGGGCCGCCGGAGGTGAAGGCTCAGCGCGGCACGAGCGGCGGCGGCGGGGGACGGCGGCCCGGGCCGCGATCGGCTTCACGACCCGGAGGAGGCGGCGGCGGGGGGCCGAAGGCCTCGCTGCGGCCGTCGGCGCGCGACAGGACCTGCGCCGCGATAAAGCCGCGATCGAAGCGACCCTGGACGGAGACCTGCTCGCCTTTCGTCACGACGGCACGGTCGTCGCCCTGCGGCCCGAGATCGACCAGCATGCGGCCGCTGTCGTCCTCGAGGATGAACTTGTTGCCGTAGATCTCCGCGACGCTGCCCTTTACCGCGACCACATCGGCCGGCTGCAGCTTGGCGATCGCCATCGGCGTGATGAGCATTACGACCTGCGGCTGGCCGGGGGCGGCGGCCGGGGGAGGGGGCGGAGCGATTCCGGCGACCGGGGGCGGCGGCGGTGTCTGGGCGCCGGCGATGCCGCCGATGCCGGCGAGCAGCAGCGCGCCGGCGGCGACGGCCAGGGCCCTGACGCGGGGCTTGCCGGATGGTGAAGGAACGATGGCGTTGGTGGTCATGATCGCCTCCTGTATGTGTTGCGATGCCGTCAACATAGGAGGCGCCCCTAAATGCACGCTGAACCCCGCAGTTCAGCCTGCGTTCAGCTTCGGTGCCCTATTTCAGCCGGCATGAGGCACATGCCTGAAGCGGGAATCCCATGAAGGTCCTCCTGGTCGAAGACGACGCGCCGCTTGCCGAGATGATCGCGCGGGCGCTGCGCGCCGAGAACTTCGCCGTCGACATCGCGGCCGACGGGCTCGACGGCCAACATATGGGCGAGACCGAGGCCTATGATGTCGCCGTGCTCGATCTCGGCCTGCCCAAGGTTCCGGGCGCCACCGTGCTGCGCGCCTGGCGCAAAGCCGCCCGGCAATTGCCGGTGCTGATCCTGACGGCGCGAGACGGCTGGACCGAGAAGGTGGACGGCTTCAAGGCCGGCGCCGACGACTATCTCACCAAGCCCTTCCGGGTCGAGGAACTCATCATGCGCCTGCGCGCGCTGGTGCGGCGCTCGGCCGGCCACGCGACGCCGCGCATCGAGTGCGGTGCGGTTTCGTTCGACGCCCAGACCGGTGTGTTCGAACTCGACGGATTGCCGCTCAAGCTCACGGCCCTGGAATGGCGCGTGCTCGAATGCCTTATCCTGCGCAAGGGCGTCGTGGTCGAGCGGGGCGACCTCACGGAGAAGGTTTATCAGGGCGATGTCGGCACCGATTCCAATTCGCTCGAGGTCATCGTCGCGCGCCTGCGCCGCAAGATCGGCCGCGACGCGATCGAAACGGTCCGCGGTCGCGGCTATCGCCTGACCCCGTCGGGGCCACCTCGGTGAAGGCCGACGCGTCGCTCGGCCGGCGGCTGCTGCTCGGCGCCTCGGTGTTCATCGTCGTGGCACTGGTCGCCGCCGCCATCGTCATCGGTTTCGTTCTGCACCGCTTCGTGCAGGGCCAGATCGACCAGCGCCTCGACACGCAGGTCAACTTCCTGGCCTCGACGGTGCGGGTCGCGGCGGCCGGCGACCTCGCGCTCGACGGCAGCGCCGATGGGCCGCCGTTCGACCGGCCCGGCCGCGGCTGGTACTGGCAGGTGAGCGGCCCGCGCAACGTGGTGCGCTCGCGGGCCCTCGGTGCCGACACGCTGGACGTCGCTGGCCTGCCGCTTTCGCCCCCCCCTCCGCCGCCGCCTCATCGCACGGGAGCGCCGCCACCGCCGCCGCGCGCGGTGCCGCCGCCGCGTCCGGCCGATGGTCCCGGTCCGGGGGGCGAAGCGCTCCATTACCGGATCCAGCACGTCGCGATCGACGGCGTGCCCGTCGAGATCGTCGCCACGGCGCCTCGCGCCGCGGTGATGGGTCCCTGGCGAGAGGCGATGACGACGCTCGCCCTGTCGCTGCTCGTGCTGGGTGCGGCCCTCCTCCTGGCCATCGTGCTGCAGGTTCGGCTGGGCCTGCGTCCGCTCGACCGGCTGCGCGCCGCCATCGCGGACGTGCGGGCCGGGCGGCGGGCGACCGTTCCCGAGGAGCAGCCCGCGGAGGTGCAGCCGCTGGTCGCCGAATTGAACGAGCTGTTGAAGCAGAACGCCGCCAACCTTGAACGGGCGCGGGCTCATGTCGCAAACCTCGCGCACGGTTTGAAGACGCCGTTGGCGACGCTCAGCGTTGCGCTGTCGGCCGGAAACGAGGCGAAGAGCGACGGCAAGCTGGCCGAACTCGTCGACCTGATGGAGCGGCGCATCCGCCACCATCTGGGGCGCGCGCGCGCCGCGGCGCTCGCCGGACCGACCCGCGCGCAGACGCCACTCGCGCCCGCCATCGGCGACCTGGGCGCCGTGCTCGCCAAGGTCCATGCCGCCCGCGGCATCGCTTTCAGCGCCGACATTCCGGCCGGGCTGGCCGTGGCCTGCGAGCCGCAGGATTTCGACGAGATCGCCGGTAACTTGCTCGACAATGCCTTCAAGTGGGCCTCGACCGCCGTGACCGTGCGGGCGGTCGCGGAGGCGCGGATCGTATTGGTGCAAATCGAGGACGATGGGCCGGGCTTGTCGCCCGAACAGGTGCCGCATCTTTTGAAGCCTGGACAGAGGCTCGACGAAACCGCGCCGGGCTTCGGATTCGGCCTGTCGATCACGCGCGAGCTGGTCGACCTCTATGGCGGCAGCCTCGACTTCGCGGCGGCCCCGGGCGGCGGCCTGCGTGTCAGCCTCCGCCTGCCGTGGGCGGGCCCGTGACGGGCATTGATCGGGTGAACAGGGGTCCCGGCACTCGTGGGCCGAAGGGGCTGTCGGGACGGAGGCGGCCTGCGTGAGTGAGCGCGACCGATACATCAAGGCATGGGACGATCGCCGTGCCCGCCTGTTCATGTTGTGCGTGGCTGTCGTGGGCTTCGCCTTCACCGTGCGGTCGTCGCCCTGGATCGCGGGCGCCTTCTTCATCGGTGCGATGGTCGGCGCCTATCGTTACTATGAGTTCCGCTGTCCGCGCTGCGACCGGCATTTTCTGCCGTTCCCGCGCGATCAGATCTTCTTCGACACAGGCCGGTGCGACAGCTGCGGTCTCGCAGCGAACGCGCTTCCACCGGATGACGGCGGCGGGGCCGCATAGCGCCGCACAGTGCCCAGATAATCGCTCATGGAACGGCCTTCCTTTTCCGTCGTTGGTGCTCATGGACATCAAGGATTTTGTCGGCACATCGCCGGAACTGCTTCCCGAATCCTATCTCGCGGGCGACCTCGAAGGGTGGGGCGTGGTCGAACGCTTGACCGGCGGCCTGCAGCAGCGCTTCGCCGTCAAGGCGCGCGGCACATGGGACGAGGCGGCACGTGTGCTCAGCTTCACCGAAACCTGGACTTTTGACGATGGACGCCAGGACACGCTCAGCTGGCGTATCGCGAAACTCGCCTCGGGTCGTTACAGCGGCGAGGAACCGCGGGTCGAAGGCGAAGCCGAGGGCGACCGGGCGGGCTGTGCATTCAACTGGCGCTACACACGCGACACGCCCCAGAGCGGCGGCGACAACAAGTCCATGGTGTTGAACTTCAACGATTGGTTCTATCGCATCGACGAGCGGGTCGTGATGGTGCGCGGCAGCGCTGGGCGCGCGGGCATTCCCTTTTCCATCGTGCACGCCACCTATCGCCGGCTCTGAATCGCGAGCCGACGATCAGGAGCTGGCCAGCGCCGACCTCGTATACTGTGCGATCATGCGTTCCTCGTCGGTCGGCACAATCCAGGCGGAGACGGTAGAATTGTCCATGCTGATCCGTCCCTCGCCAGCGCGATTGCGTTCCGGGTCGAGCGTCACGCCCAGCCAACGGCAGCCCGCGAGAATCTCGGCACGGGTCGCCGCGTCGTTCTCGCCGATGCCGGCCGTGAACACGATTCCGTCGACGCCACCCAGGGCCGCCGCGAGAGAACCGATCTCGCGCACGATGCGGTAGACGAAGAGGTCGATGGCCTCACGTGCCGAACGCTCGGCCGATGCACGCAGGGTGCGCATGTCGGAGGAGATGCCCGATACGCCGAGAAGGCCCGATTTGCGATAGAGAAGATCCTCGATCGCCGAGAAGCTCATGCCGCGCTGTTGGGCGAGATACAGCAGCACGCCGGGATCGAGCGTGCCGGCCCGCGTTCCCATCACGAGTCCGTCGAGCGCGGTGAAGCCCATCGTGCTCGCCACGCTGCGTCCATCTTTGGTGGCGCAAAGGCTGGCACCGTTGCCGAGATGGGCGATGATCAGCCGGCCCTGTGCCAGTGCCGGCTGGGTGCCAAGCAGGCGCTTCGTCACGAAGTCGTAGGACAGGCCGTGGAAGCCGTAGCGCCGCACGCCTTCCGCGGTCAATTCGCGCGGCAGGGCGAATTCCTGCGCGAGAAGCGGCTGGGTGCGATGGAATGCGGTGTCGAAGCAGGCAATCTGCGGCAGGTGCGGGGCCGCGTTCAGGATCGCGGCGACCGGTGCCAGATTGTGCGGCTGGTGCAACGGTGCCAGCGGCACGAGCGCGTCGAGCTCGGACACGATCGTCCGGTCGATGCGGACCGGCGCCACGAACTTCGTGCCGCCATGGACGACGCGATGGCCGAAGGCGAGGACGGGGCGGCTGGCGAGCAGCGCCTGACCCTGCGCCAGGATCTCGGCGGTGGCGCCGTGATGGTCGAGTGCGTCATTCGGCCATTTCCTCTCGGCCACGACCTTGCCCGCGGCGTCCCGGACCTCGAGATGGGGCCCGACGCCGATGCGCTCGATCTGCCCGCGAAACAGCACGTCGCCGTCGGTGCCGGACTCGTAGATCGCGAACTTGATGCTGGAGGAGCCGGCGTTGAGGACGACGATGCAACCGGTCTCGGTCATAAGCGCCTCAGGCGATGGAAGTGGCGGCACTGGTCCGGCGCGCGGCGGCCACCAGCGACGCGACGGCGCAGGAGGCGAGCCGCGTGGTCAGCGAATCGGCGCGGCTGGTCAGGATGATCGGCACGCGCGCGCCGAGCACGATCCCGGCCGCGTCGGCGCCGGCCAGGAAGGTGAGGCTCTTGGCCAGCATGTTGCCGGCCTCGAGGTTAGGTACGATCAGCACGTCGGCGCGGCCGGCGACCGGCGAGGAAATGTTCTTGATCGATGCCGCCTGAAGGCTGATCGCATTGTCGAGGGCCAGTGGACCGTCGAGGATGCCGCCGGTGATCTGGCCGCGATCGGCCATCTTGCACAGGGCGGCGGCCTCGATCGTCGAGCCGACCTTCGGGTTCACGGTTTCCATGGCGCTCAGGATCGCGACGCGCGGCTGGGCGATGCCCAGCGCGTGCGCGAGGTCGATGGCGTTCTGCACGATGTCGACCTTGTCCTCTAGCGTCGGCGCGATGTTTACCGCGGCGTCGGAGATGATCAGCGCCTGCTCGTGGCGGGGCACGTCCATGACGAAGCAGTGGCTGATGCGCCGGGCCGTGCGGATGCCGGTCGCGCTCGAGACCACGGCGCCCATCAGCTCGTCGGTATGGAGGCTGCCCTTCATCAGAGCCTCGGCGCGGCCGCAGCGTACGAGCTCGACCGCCCTGGCGGCTGAATCATGGCTGTGGGCCGATTCGACGATCTCGAAGGCGCCGACGTCGAGTGACGCCCTGGCGGCAACGGCGCGGATGCGGGCCGGGGGGCCGACCAGGATAGGGGCGAGCAGGCCTTCGCGCGCCGCCTCCACCGCGCTCTCCAGCGAGACCTCATCGCAGGGATGCACGACGGCCGTTGCCAACGGCGCATGCATGCGCGCGGCAGCGATCAGGCGGTCGTACTTCTCGCGCGGGCCCTCGGTCGGGGGCGTGGCGTCAGGCATCCTGTTTCTCCTGTGGCAGCGGACGTGCGCCGACGAACATGGGCTCCAGCCGCTGCATGCGCAGATCTTGTTGCAGCATCGCAGAGCGCGCGGGCGGATCGTTCCGGGTCGTGCCGCTCGCGCGCAGGGCCTCCAGTGTCAGGACGGAATGCGGCCAGGCATCGATCGAGTATTCCTGGAAGAGGTTGAACGGCGATCCGACCGACACTGGGCACTCCCCGAGACAGGCCCGCAAACTAGGGGGTGGCATCCCCCCGGCCTTGATCTTCGTCAAGCCCCGTGTCGGCGGGGTGACGCAGGGCGTGGCCGTCCCAGGCGCGGGTCAGGCCGCGAGCAGGTCGGCCACCGCCGCCTTCTGTGCCTCCGTGAGCGCCACGCTGCGGCGCGTGGCGGCATCGACATAGACGTGGGCGAAGTGGCCGACGGCTGCGGGTAGCTCGTTTTCGCGGATGAAGATCGCAAGCTCGTAGCGCAACGAGCTGTTGCCGATGCGGCCGAGGCGGATGCCGACATCGACCGTCTGGGGAAAGTCGACCGGCGCCAGGAATTCGCAGCCGCTGGCGATGCACAGGCCGATCGAGGTCTGGCCCGGCGCCCGCAGGATGCCGCGCTCGATGGCCAGGGTCGTCAGCGCCGAGTCGAACCAGTTGTAATAGACGGCATTGTTGACGTGGCCGTAGGCGTCGCAGTCCGACCAGCGGCTCGCGACCGGCATCCACCATCCATAGTCTCCACGCCGCTCGTCCTTCGCCGCTTTCTTGTCCGCCATACTGTCCCCTCCTGATTCCGGCGCTTTCTACAGACGGCGGCGGGAGGGGTGCAACGTCGCTCAGCCCGGAGAGTCGGTCTGCGGTGGTTCCTCCCGAGAGGCAGGCCCGCCGATCGGTTCGAGGATGGCGCGCGCCACCGCCTCGAGCGTGTCTGGATTCCACATCACGCTGCGGCCGCGAGGTTCCATCGGCAAGAGGCTGCCGCACATGGTCGATTGAGTGACGTCGGGCCCGGAGGTGCCCCAGCCCTCAGGCTGGGCCGGGGGGCGGAAGCAGCCGTTCTCCCGTCTACGTATTGCCTCCAATGGGACCTTGGCGCATGTTACGCGCCTGCTCTTCGATACGCTTGGACTAGACTGAATGTCTTTGCACTGGACCATCGATTCCCGGCTGCAGATGTTCGCCGCCACCTGTGAAGGCAAGGTCGATCTCGGCGAGGTGAATGCGATGATCGACGCGATGGTGGGGGCGAACGCGCTCCGGTATCGCAAGATTTTCGATGCTTGCCGCGCCAGTACCGACATGGGGGAGCAGGAATTCCTGAGCATCGGTGCGCGTATGCGCATGCTCCACGTCGAGCGAAACGACTACGGTCCCCTGGCCGTCGTCTTGTCGGAAGACAAGTGCACGCAGATGTCGCGCGTGCTCGGTATTCTGGCCGCCGCGAAGCGGCCGATGCGTGTCTTCAGCGATGTCGACAAGGCTCGAAAATGGCTCGACTCGCCGGCTATTCGGGGCAACCTGCCCCCGGCGCAAGACCCCGAGATGATTGCCTGGCGCTCCCAGGATTGGCGCTAGGCGAGTCAGCTCTTCCATATTGTCGCGTTGCGGATGCGGTCTTCGCCCCCTATCTCCCGCCTGCATGGCAACCGAAATCGAGCGCAAGTTTCTCGTCATCAGCGAGGGGTGGCGCGCCAGCGTCGTTCGTCAACAGCATCTGAAGGATGGTCTGGTGGCCATGACGGGCGGGCGAAAGGTGCGGGTCCGCATCTGCGACGGGCAGGCGACGCTCACCGTCAAGGCACGCCAGGCGCCGGGTGTGAATGCGGAGTTTGAATATCCCGTTCCCCTCGCGGATGCGGAGGAAATGCTGATCCGACATTGCGACGGCAACGTCATGAGCAAGACCCGATCCTTCGTGCCGTACCGCGACTTCACCTGGCAGGTCGACGTCTATGACGGCGTCATGGCGGACGTGGTCTTGGCCGAGGTCGAACTTACCCGCATCGATTGCGATGTCCCGCTGCCGCCCTGGGTCGGACGGGAAGTCACCGGCGATCCCGCCTATCGCAAGATCAACTTGTTTCGTGCCCGCACCGGCCCGACCGCGGCAGACTGAGCCAGGAGCCGAGGGCATGCGGCTCACCCAGGTGATCGCGTCGATGGGAATGACGCCGGTTTTGCGCGTTTCGCGAGGATGCTTCGCGGGAGTTGAAGGGGGGAACCCGCTGTCAATCGATGATCACGTCCTTGCCGGCCGCTTTCAGGCGGGCGATGCCGTCCTTCATTTGCTGCAACTGCCCGGGCGTATGGCCCTTCCACTCCAGCACTTCGCCTACAATCCGAAGCGGTTCGCGAGAACGGTATGATTTTGTCGGATTTCCCGGGAACTTCTTGTCAGTAAGGTTGGGGTCGTCGACGAACAGGCCGAGGGGCTCGACGATGTAGATTCGCTGCCGCCCTTCGCCTGCCGCGAGTTCGGCTCCCCAGATCGCGGCTTCCAGGGTCTTGCTGAAATAGACCCAGGACATCGTTGTTCCCTCGCGATAGTTCGATCTGAATCCCACCCGGATGAGATCGCCTGTGCGAAGGTCCGCGCGTGTCCCGTGATAAAAGCGATCGGCCGTTCCGGAGTCTTGCATGCGGACTCTCCCCATTCCCATTCTCCGGCAGACGCTACTCGAAAAGATGCTGGGGGTTCCGTCGGGCGACTTCGATATTTCTCGTGCCCCATCGAGAGGCTGAGAAGCAGGGTCGCGTCCTGTCGTCCCCGACGCCGCCGGGAGATGGGGGCAGCTCCGGCCGTCAGGTCAGAATATGTCCGGCCGCCGGTCGGCCCTCGGCTTTCCCGGGGCTCTTCGCCAACACATCCTGCCCCTCCGCGACAAGCTGGCGGTACGATTGTTCGAACCAGCCGATACGCTCCTCGATGGCCGACAGGAAGGGAGCCTTGTCAACCTGGTGGGCGACCTGCTGAAGCCTCTCGCAGGCATCGTTGTCTTCCCGCCCCACGCGACGGACGTAGTGCGGGAGCAACCGGTTGCGGACGGGATCGCTCAGCGTCCGGGGCCAGCGGACATGCCAGGCATGATCAGCCGGGAAAGGGGCAGGAAAGAGCCGAATGCTCTGGATCGAGCGGTCGTGCGCCACGGGCACGGATTGCTGGAAGTAGCAGTGGAAGAACATGCCATCCGACCGGAACAGGGCCACAATCAGGTTCGGGAGGATCTGGAAGATGCAGTAGTGCGTCGCCCTGAAGGAGCCGCTGGCGCAGGCGGCGGACATTCGCGCGAAGGCGTCGGGCACGCGGGTGTCGAGGAAGGCGCTGTGCAGACCGAAGCGGACATAGGTGATGTCCTCGCGTCGTATATAGCCGTTCTTGCCGAAGGTCGTCGGATGGAGGGCGACCGTGTGATAGTCGTCGAGGCTGATATGCAGGTTCAATCGCCAGTTGGCCGCAACCGGCATCGTAAGGGTTTGCGGGGGCGATCTCGATCGCGACAGGGCCGCCAGAATCGGAAACCCGTCACCGAGGAATTCCTCAAGCGTCTCGCGCCGTATCTGAGCGGGGAAGCGGCCGAAGACGAGTGTGCCGCAGGTCGCGATCTCGATGGGATTGAGCCGCGCGCCCAAGGCGCGTGACACGGTGCCGAAATTCTCCTGGCACTTCGGAATGCCGATGGCGGCGCCGTCGCCATCATAGCGCCAGTGGTGAAAACCGCAGACGATCGGCCCGTTGCCCTTGTCCTTGGTCCGCAACGGATAGAAGCGATGGGCGCAGACATTCTCGAAGCCCTTGAGCTCGGCGCCGAACCGCTGGACGAAGACCGATCGCGTCGCCAGCGAGGCGCGGAACCAGTCGCCGTCATTCTCGACATCGTGCGTGAACCCGAGGAACGTCCAGGCGAAACTGAGGCAGCGCTGCTCGTGTGCGAACGCAAGCGGATCGACCAAGGTGCGCGCCCAGTCGGGGGCGAAGGCGAGATCACCGCGAAGGGCCATTGTGCGCCCAAGCTGCCATCTTGCGGTGGCTCCGTCCATCGTGGCCTCAGAACTTCACTTGCCCCGATTTGCCAGCAGCGTTCTTCAGCACGAGCGTGACGGTGGCCCCGGCGGGGATCGCGGACTTGGCCTCGCCCCTAAGGGCGTTGTCGCTCGATGCAGTGAGCTGGACGGTTTCGCGCGTGCTGCCCGAGACGATCAGGACCGAGCCCGAAAACCCCTTGGCCGTCGCGGGTTTGTTGTTCTCGTCGAGGATGTAGAGGGTGACGGTGTTTCCGGCCATGACCAGCTCGGCATGCACACCTGCCACGTCCTGCACGACGCCGCCGTTCGGCCCCTTGGTGCTGCCGTGACTGTGCTGCGCCGCCGCGGCGCCGGTCCAGAGGATGGCAAAGGCCAGGATCAGGAACTTCTTCATGTGCTCTCTCCTTGTTGTCGAGCGGGGGTGCGGTCGCGATGGAACAGCGCGTAAAGCGCCGGCAGCACGACCAGGGTGAGGAGGGTCGAGGACAGGATGCCGCCGATGACCACGGTGGCGAGCGGCCGCTGCACCTCCGCCCCGGCGCCGGTCGCCAGTGCCATCGGCACAAAGCCCAGCGAGGCGACCAGCGCCGTCATCAGCACGGGACGCAGCCGCTTGGTCGCGCCCATACGCACGGCCTGGTCCACCGTCATGCCCTCGGTGCGCAGGCGCTGGATGAACGAGATGATCACCAAGCCGTTCAGTACCGCGACGCCGCTCAGCGCGATGAAGCCGACGCCGGCACTGATGGACAGCGGAAGGCCGCGCAGCGCGAGCGCCGCGATGCCGCCAGTCAACGCCAGTGGCACGCCGCTGAACACCAGGGTGGCGTCGCCCATCGAGCCGAGGCTCATGCAGAGCAGGGCGAAGATCAGCAGCAAGGCCACCGGCACGACCACCGCCAGCCGCTGCGAGGCACCGACCAACTGCTCGAACTGGCCGCCCCAGCCGATCCAGTAGCCGGCCGGCAGCTTCACTTGGCCCGTCACCTGGCGCTGCACCTCGCCGACGAAGGAGCCGAGGTCGCGGTCGCGCACATTGGCGCTGACGACGATCCGGCGCTTGCTGTCCTCGCGGCTGATCTGGTTGGGACCGGGTGCGGTTTCAATCGCCGCGACTGCCGACAGCGGCACGTAGGGTGCGGCGGCGCCGCTGCCAGTCTGCACGATCGCTCGGCGGCCGGTGTCACCCGGCGTCGCTGCCGCCTGTGGCACGGGAATGGGCAGGGCGGCGAGGGCATCGAGGTCGACGCGCAGATGCTCAGGCAGACGCACGACGATGTCGAAACGCCGGTCGCCCTCGAAGACCAAGCCGGCTTCCTTGCCGCCGACCGCGATCTCGACCACCTCCTGCAACTCGGCCAGCGTGATGCCATAGCGCGCCAGGGCGGCGCGGCTGGGTTTCACCGTAAGCATCGGCAGGCCGCTTATCTGCTCGGTGCGCACATCCGCGGCGCCGGGGACGCGCTGCACTGCCGCCTGCACCTTGTTTGCGAGAGCGATCAGCGTGTCGAGATCGTCGCCGAAGATCTTTATGCCGAGGTCGCTGCGCACGCCGGAGATCAGCTCGTTGAAGCGCATCTGGATCGGCTGGGTGAACTCGTAGTTGTTGCCCGGCACCTCCGAGACGCGCTTCTCGATCGCCGCCACGAGATCGGCCTTGGGTCGGTTCGGATCGGGCCATTGCCCGCGCGGCTTCAACAGGATGAAGGTGTCGGCGACGTTGGGCGGCATCGGATCGGTGGCGACCTCGGCCGTGCCGATCTTGCCCGCGACCTCCTTGACCTCGGGGAACTCGAGCACGGCTTTCTCGACCGCCTCCTGCATCTGCACCGACTGGCTGAGGCTGGTGCCGGGGATGCGCATCGCATGCATGGCGATGTCGCCCTCGTCGAGCGAGGGGATGAACTCGCCGCCCATGCGCGACGCCGCCACGCCGCTCACCGCGACGAGGAGTAAAGCCAGCCCGACCACGACGACTCGCAGCCGGATCGCCTGATCGAGCACCGGCGCGTAGAGGCGGAGTGCGCCGCGCATGAACAGGTTTTCCTTTTCTGCCACCTTGCCGGTGACCAGCAGCGCCACCGCCGCCGGTACAAGCGTCATCGAGGCGATGGCGGCTCCCGAGAGCGCCAGCAGGACGGTGAGCGCCATCGGCGTGAACATCTTGCCCTCGACGCCGGTAAGCGTGAGCACCGGCAGGTAGACGACGCCGATGATCAGAGTGCCGAAGAGGCTCGGTTTGATGACCTCGCGGGAGCCGGCGAGGATCGCGGCGATACGCTCCTGACGAATGAGCGCGCGGCCGCGCCGGTGCTGCTCCTCGGCCAACAGGCGCAGGCAGTTCTCGACCACGATCACTGCGCCGTCGACGATGATGCCGAAGTCGATGGCGCCGAGGCTCATCAGGTTGGCGCTGATATGGTTCTCGACCATGCCGGTGATGGTGAAGAGCATCGACAGCGGGATGACGCAGGCCGTGACGAAGGCCGCGCGGAAGTTGCCCAGGATCAGGAACAGCACGACCACGACCAGCAGCGCGCCTTCCAGCAGGTTCTTCTCGACCGTCCGGATTGTGGCATCCACGAGCTTGGTGCGGTCGTAGAAGGCACGCGCCACGACGCCCTCGGGCAAGGAGCGTTCGACCTCGGCGAGCCTTGCGGCGACGCGCTGGGCGGCCGTCCGGCTGTTCTCGCCGATCAGCAGCATGGCGGTGCCGATCACCGCTTCCTTGCCGTCGACCGTCGCAGCACCTGTCCGCAGCTCGTTGCCTTCCTGGACCTCGGCGATGTCGTCGATGCGGATCGGCACGCCGCCGCGCGAGCCGACGACGATGCCCCGAATGCCCTCGATGTCGTCGACCTGGCCCGGCGTGCGCACGAGATACTGCTCGCCGTTGCGCTCGATGTAGCCCGCGCCAACACTGGCATTGTGGGTGGCGAGTGCCGCCATCACGTCGCGGAAGGTGAGCCGGTAGGCCATCAGCTTCGCCGGTTCGGGCAGGACGTGGAACTGCCGCTCGAAGCCGCCGATCGTGTTGACCTCGACGATGCCCGGCACCGTGCGGAGCTGCGGCTTGATGATCCAGTCCTGGATGGTCCGCAGCTCGGTGGCCGAGTAGGGGTTACCGTCCGGCGTCTTGGCACCGGGCTTGGCCTCGACCGAGTACATGTAGATCTCGCCAAGGCCCGTCGAGACAGGACCCATCGAGGTCTCGACGCCGGGCGGCAGCCTGTCTTTCGCCTGCTGGATGCGCTCGTTGACGAGCTGGCGGGCGAAGTAGATGTCGGTCCCGTCCTTGAACACGATTGTGATCTGGCTGAGCCCGTAGCGCGACAGCGAGCGCGTGTGGTCGAGCTTCGGCAGGCCGCCCATCGCCGTTTCCAGCGGAAAGGTGATGCGCTGCTCGACCTCCAGCGGCGAGTAACCCGGGGCCACGGTGTTGACCTGCACCTGCACGTTGGTGATGTCGGGCACCGCGTCGATCGGCAGGCGCGTGAAGTTCCAGGCGCCCAGCGCGCCGACGGCGATGGCGGCGAAGATGACCAGCCAGCGATTCTGGATCGAGAAGGCGAGGATGCGGTCGATCATGGCGCGCACCTCGCGAGGAGCCTCAAAGGTCCTTCGCTGCGCTCAGGATGACAATTTTGTTTGCATCGGCTGCACTGCACAAGTTTCGCTATCGTTGTCATCCCGAGCGCAGCGAGGGACCTTTCCCGTTTCTTCACACGCCCCTCAATGTTCATGCGCCGCTCCCGCCTTGCCGATCTCGGCCTTGATGACGAAGCTGTTCCTTGCGGCGTAGGTGTCGCCGGCGAGCACGCCGAAGAGCACCTCGACCCAGTCGGCGTCGCGTGCGCCGAGCTCGACCTCGCGGGCGGCGAAGGTCTCGCCCTCGCGCACGAAGACCACGGTCTTGCCTTCCAGCATCTGCAGCGCGGTGGTGCGGATCGCGACGTCGACAGGCTTGGCCGACAGCACGACCCTGCCATCGACGAACAGGCCCGGCCGCAGCCGGTTGTCGCCGTTCTTCACGATCGCCCGCGCGATCGAAGTCTGCGTGTCTGGCGAGCCGATCGGCGACAGATAGTCGATGCGTGCCTCGACCGGCGGACCACCGTCGCCGACATCGACGGCGACCGCATCGCCCATGCGCACGCGGCTGAAGTCGCGGCGGAACACCGCGAAGTCGATCCACATGGTCGAGAGATCGGCGATGGTGAAGAGCGGCTTCGCTTCGGAGGCGAACTCGCCCAGCGTGCCGTCGCGATCGATGACGGTGCCGTCGATCGGCGCTTTCAGATCGTAGCTGGTCAGGCTCTGGTTGCTCTCCACCGTCGCCAGCACCTCGTCCTTCTTCACCTTGTCGCCCAGCCGCTTGCGCATGCTGCGGATCACGCCGGGGAAGCGCGGCGTCACCTTGACCAGCGTTTCCTGATTGGGCTGGATGATGCCGTTGAGACGCAGCATGTCGCGCAGTTCGCGCGGGCCGGCCTGCAGCAGTTCGATGCCGGCCGCCGCGACCTGGGCATCCGAGAGCGTCACGCCCTCGTCGTGGGCGTGGGCGCCTTCTTTGTCCTCGGCGTGACCATGTCCACCCTTGGCCGAGCTCGCCGTCTTCGCAAAGCGTGGATCGAAGGCATACCAGCCGGCGGCGCCCGCTGCGCCGGCGCACGCCAGCGCGATGGCGAGATATCTCAGGAGCCGGATCATTTCGCCCTCGCGAGCTGGAGAGGGCTGCCGGTCAGCCCTTCGATGGTGGCAATCGAGGTGTGGAAGCTCGCCAGCGCCTCGTGCTCCTGCAACTCGGCATCGGCCACGGTCCGGTAGGCGTCGAGAATCTCCAGCAGCGTGTAGCGGCCCTGGCCGTACCCTGCCTCGACGGTCGACAGGGCGGCGCGCGCCGCCGGCAGGACCGTCCGGCGCAGCAGGTCGACCTGGGCCAGCGCGCCGGTCGCGGTGTCGTGCGCCTTGCCGACGATGGCGATCAGGGTGAGCCGGTTGACCGCGCGTTCCGCGCCGGTCTTCTGCGCGGCTTCCTGCGCTTCGCGGATCGCGCCGGTGTTGCGGTCGATGACGTTGATCGGCACCGAGACGCCGAGGCGGAGTGCATTCTGGCTGGACTCGGCATAATGGCGCCAGGCGACAGCTGCCGTGATGTCGGGCAGCGGCTTGAGCCGTGCCGACAGCAGCGCACCATCGCGCTGGGCCCGCACCGCCGTCCAGCGCATGAGCTGCGGATTGTCCTCGATGGCCTTGATGGCGGTGTCGAGCGGCGCCGGCCGTGAGATGCGACCGAAATCGCCCGCGACGGCGGTGAAGTTGGGTCGGTCGAGGCCCATCAGCGCGGCGAGCTCGCGCCGCGCGACGTTGAGCGCGGTCCGCGCGCGCTCGCGGTCCAGGCGCACCATCCCGGCCGCGGCCTGCGTACGCGACACTTCGGACGGCGAGGAGGCACCGGCCTCGACCCGCTTCTGCATCTGCGGCACCAGCCTGTCGAGGGCAGCGGCATGGCGCTCCAGCAGGGCGATCTTGCGCTCCACCGACAGCGCCTCGACGAAGGCGATGGTCGTCTCCGACAGTAGCTCGAGCCGCGTCGCCTCGCGTTCCCAGCGCGCCGTGTCATAGTCGCCGAGGGCGGCCTGGACGCGGGCATTGCGCTTACCGCCGAGCTCGAAGAGCTGGCTGATCTGGAGCGTGTACTCGGCGCCGCTGGTGAGGCCGTTCTGGCCATAGGCGAAATTGTCGACCTCGACGCCCAGGGTCGGGTTGGGAAGGGCGCCCGCCTGCTCGCGTCGTCCGTCCGCCATGTTGATGGTCCGGTCGGCGATCGACAGGCGGGGATTGGCGGAAATGACGGTACGCAGCGCCTGGGGCAGCGACAGGGCGCCGGCGCGCTGTGCCGCCGCTGGGCCCGTTTGGGCCATCGACGGGTGCGCCGCGACGACGGCAAGCGTCGCGCAGAGCCAGAGACGGGGAGACATGGAGACTCCGATCGCAGGAACGGGAACGACCCGAAGCTTTCAGGCTTCAGGCGGACGACGTGCGGCGATCAGGCTCTGGGTGGGGGCGGGGCGAGGGAGGTCTGGAAGGAGACGAGGTCGCGGACCGGCGCCTGCCGCACGGCGATGGCGTCCGGCGACGCTTCGGTCGTTTGCGTCAGCGCCGGCAATGAGACCGTTGCGCAGATGTGACACTTCTCGGCCGAAAGGCCGGCGTCGGCCGGCTGAGCGTCGTCGGCTCCGGCGGTTTGGATCGCCGTTGGCGCCGAAACGCTTGCCGTCGCAATGCCACAGACATGGAACGTCGTGACGAAGGCCACCGCCAGCGCGCAAAAAAGCCGGAACACTCGCGAAGAAAAGTGACGCGTCACGGCGCGGAGTGAACAACACGTGGTCCGCGCGGTCAACGGCGTGCGACGATGTTGGTCAGATCGGACTCACCCTCTATCGCTAGGGTAGCCTGAACAAGGCCACCGCTCAGCGGTTCTGGAGCCTTGATGCAGGCTGCCTGTTCGTGCCCAATGCTGGTGCTTTGAGACTCAAGGGACGAATGAAAGGTCCGGCCATGCGAAAGAACAAGATCAAGGAAATCTGGGCGGCGGGGAAATGCGCGACGCTGGGCTGGCTCTCGGTGCCGAACACCTTCACCGCCGAGGTCATGGCGCGGCAGGGCTTCGACGCTTTGTGCGTCGACCTCCAGCACGGGCTGTCGGAGATGAAGGATGTGGCGCCGATGCTGCAGGCGATCTCTCAGACCGACACGGTGCCGGTGGTGCGAGTGGCCTGGAACGAGCCGGCCGCCATCATGAAAGCGCTGGACCTAGGCGCCTACGGCATCATCGTCCCGCTGGTGAACAATGCCGAGGAAGCCGCGAAGGCCGTGGCCGCGTGCCGCTATCCGCCCGTGGGCATGCGCTCCTCGGGCCCGGTGCGTGCTGTTCATTATGGCGGCGCCGACTACGTGGCCAACGCCAATGACGAGATCATCGTCATGGCGATGATCGAGACAAAGGAAGGCCTCGAGAACCTTGAGGCGATTTGTGCGACACCCGGCCTCGACGCCGTCTACATCGGCCCGGCGGATCTGTCGTTTGCGCTGGGCCTGACGCCGCGCGGCGACAATCCCGACCCTCTGCACATCGCGACCTGCGACAAGATCCGCGAGACTGCCCACAAGGCCGGCATAAAGTGCGTCATGCATTGCGCCGCCGCGCCGTTTGCCGCCGGTGCCGTGAAGCGCGGCTTCGACATGGTGATGCTGACGGCCGATCTGTCCTGCATGATCGCCGGCGCCCGCCAGCAACTCGAGGAGCTCAAGGCGAAGTCGGCCTGAACCCGCTATCGGGCGGAACCTTCACGGATTCCGCCGATTGATTCCTGATGATTATCATCAGGAGAATGTCATGCGGTTCGTACGGTGCGGCGCGGTCGTTCTGTTTGCGATGGTGAGCGTTTCGGCACTGGCTGAGGCGCCTGCCTCGCAGGCTCCGGGCCAGGCGGCCGCTCCGCCGAACGCGGCTCCAATTCTTTCGATGGAGTGCCATCTCCTCTATCGAGGGCGGCCACACCCGGACCCCACTTACTTCAGGGTTATCGGGAATGAGCTTTACGGCGTCAGCGGGCCGATCAAGACCAAACTTTCGCAGGCGGGAGCCCCGGTTTCGCTGGGAAGCACGAAGGAGGCCGACGGCTCCACTACCGAAACCTTTGCCTCGCATACGGTGACCGGCACGACCCTGGAGCGGACCGTTTTCTGGAAGAAGCACGGTGCCGCCATGAAGCCGGCTTTCAAAGGGACGTACGACTTCAAGGCGAGCACGGTGGTGAGTTCGACCGACAAGATGGACTTCTGCCATTCGAAAGGCCGCTAGCTCGGGGCCGCAGGCCGGTCGCGCGCCCCTTCACTTCATCGTGTCGAGCGCCTGTCGGATCTGCTTCTCCGCCCGCGGCCAACGCGCAATGGCCTGTTCGGCTTTCAACACCTCGGTCTCCAGGGCCGATTTGGTGTGGACGATTTCGCCGTCATCGTTGATTTCGAGCGTTCCGTCGATTCCTGCGATCGCGATTTGCCTGGCCATATTTTTGTGTCTCCATGCGGATATTCGTGACCTCTACGCACCGGTCACCGATCTGTTGCATGGCGATGGGGGCGTCCAAGCCTCGCCCCAATTAGGTCTGAATCTACATGAAAAGTGCATATTGTTAATTACGAATAGTGATTGTGTGCCGAAAGCTGCCGATTCATGGTTCGTCGAATCGAATATCACGGCAATCCATCGTAGTGCTTGGATGCTTCCGGTTGTTGAGATAGTGGTGTGCGCATGACGGATTTGGCAGAAGCGACACGCGCCACACTTTGCCAGCGTATCCACCGTTTCGTGCTGGTATTGGAGCGATTCAGGCGCAATCCCAATCGTCGGGAGGCCTATCACATCCTCTCGGCCATCGAGGCGCTGCGAGAACAGCGCTATGAGGCGGGCATGCAGTTCGTCCGCTCCGCCGAACATGTCGAACCGATTCCCGATGGTCTGGCGATCCTGCCGGGTCTGCATGACGACATGACCGCCGCAGAGCTGCGCCAGGCCCTCCGCAACGTCGTGCGGCCGCCCAACGCCGGCGCGGCCGCTGCCGGCGACGCCGGTCCGGCGGAAGAGATCGACCTCGGCAAGTAGAGCCCCAGCGGGAGCGCTACCCGGGCACCGTCACGAATTTATCACCGGATTCCTTGCAACCGCCCTCGTGTTGCCCCGTTGGCAGAACGGCACGGGTTCACCCGCGCGTCAGGCCAGCGTGAGGAGGGTAAGTTGCCGACCGATATCATGCATGTGGGACTGGGTTCCGAGGTCGCTTCTCTGCGGGCTCTCGGCGAGGTGCGCCGCCGCCAGTCGCTGGTCGACCGTCTGTTGCGCGAGCGACGCGAGACGTCGGCGGTATCTGAGCGACTTCGGATCCGCCGGGCCGGTTTCAAGGCGCCGCTGGCTCCCGTCCCGGGCAACGAGCCCTAGATCCCCCTCGCGAGGAGCCCCTTGCCGATGCCTCGTCTCGCTTGGACCGATCTCGCAAGTTCTCCCGGTACTGCTTTTCTTCTCGTCGGTGAACTCACGCCCTGCTTTGCGGGCGGAAAGCGCGAGGACGATCCCTTCGACAGTGCGCGCCTCCGGTTCGCAGCCAACCTTCTGGTGCGCACCTGCAGCCATCTCAAGCTCCAGGGCCCGTTCGCCGTTCAGCCCTCGCGCGAGGGCAATGCTTTGGTCATTCAATGCGCCGTCACCGAGGCCCATGATTTCGCGCGGCTCGCCGAGTTGATGGGCGGTCGTGAAATCGAAGCCTCTGAGTGGTGCGGACATCGCCATTTCCTGCTCGACGATGCAAAACACGAGGCGTTGCTCGCCATCGCTGGACCGCCCGATGGGCGTGGTGCCGGCCGGCGCGCCCGGGCCGCTGCGCGTGAGTCCGACGAGCAGCGTTACCGGTGGGGACAGGACTGAAGCGCGCCTCCGTTGCGCTCGAAGAGCGCGCGACAATGCATCTATGCATCGACATGCAGCGCCTCTTTGCCGAGAAGACGGAGTGGCAGGTGCCCTGGCTGCCGAAGGTGCTACCGGCGGTGTTCGAAATCGCGTCAAGACATACAGCGGACACCGTCTTCACCCGTTTCGCCCCACCGACGACGCCCGAAGCCACCTCAGGAGCCTGGCGGAACTTCTATGAACGCTGGCCGCAAATGACGGGCGAGGCGATCGATCCCGGTCTCCTCGATCTGGTCGAGCCGCTTGCGCGGCTGGTGCCGCCAGCACGCTTGATCGACAAGCCCGCAAACTCCGCGTTCAGCCGGCCGGGCCTGGCGGCGGCTCTCAGGCGGCGGGGCATTACGACGCTCGTCGTGACGGGCGGCGAAACGGATGTTTGTGTTCTTGCGACCGTGATGCAGGCGATCGATCTCGGGTTTCGGGTGGTGCTGCCGACCGACGCGCTGTGCAGCACAAGCGATGGCGCGCACGATACGGTCGTCGATCTGTTCGGTGCACGCTTCTCTTCACAGGTCGAGGCGACCACCACTGGGGAATTGCTGCGCCGCTGGTAGGATCGTTCGCCGCCGGACCGCAGGAGACGGGAGAGTCTGTCATTTTTTCCGGCAATGTTGTCGCTGCCGGGGAGACCTCCTTGCCAAAAGTGCCATGGGCAGACCTCGCAGGGGATGCCGGCAAAGCCCATCTGCTGATCGCAGACCTTGAGGATACGTTTTTCGAGGGTAGGAGCGCGAACGATCCGTTCGATTCGCACCGCCTGCGAGAGGGCGTCAATCTGTTGAGCCGCGTGTGTACGCGTCTGAAACTGGCTGGCACGTACTCGATCACCACCTCGCGCGCCGGGAGCGGCAGCCTGGTGCTCTGTGCCTTCGAAAACGAGGATGATCGCGATCGGGTGGGAGGCCTCGTCGACGTGCGGTGTACCCGAGAAGATCGCGCAGAATGGGCCAGCCGCCGCCAGTTTTCCCTGACCGCCTCGATGCACAAGCGGCTGATCTCAGTGGGTGGCGAAACGGACAATCGCTATGCCGGACGCCGCCGTCGCGACCGCGAGCGCAGCGCCGCCGAACAGAGCCTTCGCTGGGGCGACGTCTAGCCTTCAGGCATCGGCGATGCTGCGGCCGCTTACGTTGCCGCGGGCGACGCGGATCACCGGAGCCCAAAGAATAAACAGTTCGCTTACGGTGCGCCGGGAAACCGAACTTCCGGGCAGCTGCGCGTAGACGCCGTTCCCCGTCTCACTTCCATACGAGGACACGATGCGACCGACGTTCGGCTTTCTAACGACGCTCGCGGCGGTTGCTGCCGCCGCGCTTTCTCTATCGCCAGCACGCGCCGCCACGATCGGCGGCACGTTCTATGCGGTGCAGTACGACTTTCAGGAGTTCTGGACCGCCACGGACGGCAAATCCTTCCGCGTCGTGCTGGCCGGCAACCCCTTTCCGGCGCTGCCACCCGCGCAGGCGGCGGCCGGTCTGCTGCCGGTGATGCAGACGGCCAAACCGCGGCCGGCGCTTACCTTCACCTACGACACATCGAGAGAGGAGCCCCGTCCGGACTATCGCCTGGTCCTGGTGTCCAATGCCGCCAACGACCTGAACGGCGACACTGTCTGCAAGGGCACGACGCGCTTCAAGCCTGGCCCGGCGGGCATCGTCAACCTGTTCGCCGTGTACTGCCGCAACGATATGGCGATGTCGATGGCGACGGCCAGCACGCCGGCGTCGTCGCCAGATGATCCAAAGGTGTCGCTGCTCTTCCGGGAACTCTTCATGGTTGTGTTCAGCGACACGCCCGCGCTGAAGCCGAACGCCGGCGGAATGGGCCGCCGCTAGCGCAACCGTTACCCGGTCAGTCCGTTGGAGGGAGCCTTTTCACGCACAACTGATCGGAACTCCCCATGGCCAAGAAGCCTGTAACGCCAACGATGGCGCCTCCCTCTCCTCGTACGGCAGGGCAGGACACGCCTCTCGACAAGGAGAACGCGGCGCGGCAGGAGACGGCCAAGACCAGTTCCATCCAGCCGGACACGATGCCGCCTGGGGAGGTGCTGACCACCAACCAGGGCGTCGCGATCAGCGACGACCAGAACTCGCTGAAGGCGGGCGTTCGGGGCCCCACGCTCCTCGAAGACATCCTGATGCGAGAGAAGATCACGCATTTCGACCACGAGCGCATTCCGGAGCGCGTGGTGCATGCGCGCGGTACCGCGGCACACGGCGTGTTTCAGGTCTACGAAGATCTCTCCGAGCTGTCCTGTGCGCAGGTCTTTCGCGACCCCAAGGTCCAGACGCCGGTATTCGTCCGCTTCTCGACAGTGGCAGGCTCGCGCGGCTCGGCCGACACGCCGCGCGACGTGCGCGGCTTCGCTGTGAAGTTCTACACACAGGAGGGCGTGTGGGATCTGGTCGGCAACAACATGCCGGTGTTCTTCATCCAGGACGCCAACAAGTTTCCGGACCTCATCCATGCGGTGAAACCCGAACCCAACAACGAGATCCCTCAGGCGGCCTCGGCGCACGACACGTTCTGGGATTTCGTGTCGCTGACGCCGGAGAGCGCCCACATGCTGACGTGGGTCATGAGCGATCGAGCGTTGCCGCGGACCTTGGCCACAATGGAAGGCTTCGGTGTCCATACCTTCCGCTTGGTTGACGCCGACGGTGGCTGGCGCTTCGTCAAGTTCCACTGGAAGCCGGTCAAGGGCGTGTGCTCGATGGTGTGGGACGAGTCCAACCTCCTGTGCGGGCGCGACCCGGACTTCCAGCGTCGTGACCTGTTCGAATCGATCGAGCGCGGCGACTATCCGGAGTGGGAACTCGGCCTGCAGATCGTCGAACCTGCCGACGAGCACAAATTCGACTTCGACCTGCTGGATCCGACCAAGATTATCCCCGAGGAGTTGGTGCCGATCCGCAAAGTCGGCAAGCTGACTTTGAACCGGAACCCCGACAACTACTTCGCTGAGACCGAGCAGGTGGCGTTTCATACCGGCCACGTCGTTCCCGGCATCGACTTCTCCAACGACCCGCTGCTTCAGGGCCGTCTGTTCTCCTACATCGACACCCAGTTGCGTCGTGTCGGGCCGAACTTCCATGAGCTGCCGATCAACCGTTCGCTGCGTCCTGTCGACAACAACCAGCGCGACGGGTTCGGGCGCCAGACGATCAACACTGGCAAGGTTGCCTACTTCCCGAACAGTCTGGGTGGCGGTTGCCCGATGCATTCGCCGACGGCCGCGGCAGCGTTCCGCTCGGTCGCGGTGCAGGAGGCCGGCGCGAAGCTTCGCCAGCGCAGCGAAAGCTTCAACGATCACTTCAGCCAGGCCACGAT
The DNA here is from genome assembly GCF_965249915.1 of Reyranella sp. Classification (GTDB taxonomy): domain Bacteria; phylum Pseudomonadota; class Alphaproteobacteria; order Reyranellales; family Reyranellaceae; genus Reyranella. The sequence continues at coordinate 3,045,057 of NZ_OZ252257.1, read as the reverse complement.
GTTCTGGAACAGCATGAGCGACTGGGAGAAGGACCACATCGCGGCGGCCTTCTCCTTCGAACTCAACATGGTCGTCGACCAGGGAGTCCGGAATCGCGTGATGAACGAGCTGCTCTGCAACATCTCTCCGCAGCTCGCCGACATGGTCTCCGGCGCCACCGGCATCGACGTCGCGCCGGCCGGTACGCCCCAGGCGCCGACGCCGTCCGCTCCAACCCCCTCCGGGCCGCTCAATCCCAAGGCCGCCGAGCTGCGGTCCCCGGCGCTCTCGATGGACAAGGCGCCGCCGATGGTGCGGGGCCGGAAGATCGCGATCCTGGTCGGCGACGGAGTCGACTCGACGATCGTGAAGGCGATGGTGAGCGAACTCGCCAAGGCGGGGCAGGTCCCCGAACTGATCGGGCCGACCGCCGGCGCTGTAATCGACGCCTCGACAAAGCCGCTACCGGTGAATCGCGCGGCGCCGAATGCGCCGTCGGTGATTTACGATGCCGTACTGATTCCGCCGGGCGTCGCGAAAGGGCTGATGGCCATGCCGATCGCTCAGCGCTTGATCGACGAGGCCTTCCGCCATGGCAAGCCGATTGCGGCGGCGGGAGATGCCAAGGCCCTGTTCGCCAAACTGGAGATCGCGGAAGCCGAAGGCGTGGTGCTGGGCGACAACAAGCTCGTCACTCTGTTGCTCGACAACCTGGCCCAGCATCGCTTCCCACGCCGGGTTTCCAACCTGGCGCCGAACTGAGCACCGCCAGCCATTTCCACAGAACACGATTTACAGGAGTAATCATGGCTACGCACGAGAACGCGGTCGCGCTTTTGAAAGCCGACCATCGCAAGGTCGAAAAGTTGTTTGAATCCTTCGAGAAGGCTCGCACGGACGATCGCAAGAAGGCGCTCGTCCAGCAGATCTGCACCGAACTGATGGTGCATTCGACGATCGAGGAGGAGATCTTCTATCCGGCCTGCAAGGGCAAGATCGAGGACGAGGAACTGCTCGACGAAGCCTATGTCGAGCACGACGGCGCGAAGGTACTGATCGCCGAGCTGCTTCAGGGCACGCCGTCGCACGGGTTCTACGACGCCAAGGTCAAAGTTCTGTCGGAGATGATCAAGCATCACGTCAAGGAAGAGGAGATGCGCTCCGAAGGCCTGTTCGCCGAGGCGCGCGATGCCGGCGTCGATCTCGAGGATCTGGGCGATCGCATGAAGGCGCGGAAGGCCCAGCTCCTCACGCAGTTCAAGGAGGTCGGCAAGTTGCCGCCGCCGCAGACCCGATCCTACACCGGACACAAGCTCACCCAGAGCCAGCCGGTGACGGCTTAGCCCGACGCCAGGGAGGGGCGGCTTCGACCGATCCGCCCTTGGGGGGCGGATCGCGGACAAGTCCAGACACAGAAAAGCGCGACGCCGGAAGGCGTCGCGCTTTTTCCTCAGTCGACCCGCTGTTAGCGAGGCGGTATGGGCGTGGGCTCGATGGTTGAGACGGGATCGCTCCCGGGAAAGCTGTCCTTCAGCGCCTCGTCGAGCTTCCGCTCCATCTTTTCGGCATCGGAGTGCGGCTTGTCGCCCTTCATACCAGCCTTCTCGTTTCCGGAGCGACCGATGCGCTGCTCCAGCGCCATCAATTCCTGCTCCATCATCTTCAGATCCGAGGTCTCGCGTTCGGACTCGGTCTTTGCTTCGCGCGCGCTGGCGATCTTCGCCTGAAGGTCATCGCGTTCCTGCATGAGCAGTTCGGTCTTCGTCATCAAAGCCCCCTTGAGAAAATGCGTGTGTGCAGGAAGCAACGTCCGTCGCCTCGCGAAGTTGCCAGTGAAGTACGCCCAGCGTTCGCTTGCGAACCGCAACCATCGAACCCTGGCCCGTTGAGATGGCGGCTGAAATGCTCAGCTCCCATTCGAGAGGAATGAAAATGAAGAAGATGTTTGCCCTCGCGGCCGCCGCGTTCGTCGTTGCCAGCGCCCCTGCTTTCGCTGCCACGGACGCCGAGTGCCAGGACATGTGGAAGAAGGCCGACACCAACAGCGATGGCACCGTCTCTGGCGGGGAAGCCATTCGTTATATGTCGTTCATGCGCGTCGCGGGGATGACCGTAGCGACCGAGGGCACGATCACGCAGACCGAGTTCATGACGGCTTGCAAGGCCGACACGTACAAGGTGAAGCAGGCAGATGCCGGCGCGCCGCTGAAGGGCTCGAACTCCTTCACTGAGGCACAGGCCAAGGACCGCATCATTGCCCAGGGCATGGATAACGTGACCGGTCTGACCAAGGACGGCGACGGTATCTGGCGCGGTACGGCGCAGCAGGCGGGTAAGCCGGTCCAGGTTGCCGTTGACTACAAGGGCAATGTCGTCATGGCCAACCAGTAAACACTGAACAAGAAGGGAATTCACAGATGAAAACCGTTAGCCGAGCCTACGACAGCTATGCCCAGGCCCGTGCGGCCGTCGATGCCGTCGAGAATGCGGGCGTGCCCAGCAGCGACGTCAGCATCGTCGCCAACAAGTATGTGAGCGCCGAATATGCCGACGTCGATGACGTGAACAAGGCAGCCGCAGGTGCGGGCATTGGCGGGGCGGTCGGTGCAGGCGCCGGACTCCTGGCCGGTCTTGGCCTGCTCGCCATTCCGGGCCTCGGTCCGGTCGTGGCGGCGGGCTGGCTCGCTTCGACCGCAGCCGTCGCCGCGGGTGGCGCTGCTGCCGGCGGTATCGTCGGTGCGATGGTCGAAGCCGGCACCGACAAGGAGCATGCCGAAGTCTATTCGGAAGCTGTGCGTCGCGGCGGTACACTGGTGACTGCGCGCGTTCCCGACGGCGACGCATCGCGCATCGAGGCGATCCTCGCCGCGTCGAGCCCGATCGATCCGGTCGCGCGTGGCGCGGAGTATCGGGCCGCCGGATGGAAGAACTTCGATCCCAAGGCCGCACCGTATCGCCCGAGCCAGACCGAGATCGACCGCATGCGTGCCAACTGGCCGGGTTGATCTATAGCAAACGAAGCGAAGGAGGGGCCCACTCGTCGGGCCCCTTTTTTGCGTCTTGCAGTCGGTGTTAGGTTCTTGCTGGACCACCGAGGCAGTCACGCAACAACCACAGCGTCCGGTCATTGAGTCTCAAAGGAAAGGAGACTGATATGGAAACGGCCAGGACGTTGCTGGAAGATATCGCTCAGTACTTCGGCAGTCGCGTTACGCCGCGTGACCAACTCGACCTGCTTCGACGCGACCGGCTCGACGCGGAGGCCGAGATCCGGACCGTCCTCGATAGACTGGCGAGCAAGTATGACGTGGCGAGCGAGGACGTCGACGACACGATGAACAGCATCGGCGCCGCCATTGGCGACATGACCTACGAGCCCGAGGCCGAGTGTCTCCAAGAGATCGACGCCAAGCCGCCGGTATGAAATCGAAGAGCGTGCGCCTGTTGCCGGGTGTATCGGCAGGCAACGGCGCCTCTGTTTCAAGCTCAGTGCGCCAACGCGAAGCGGATCGGGATGACCAAGATGAACGGCGAGGGCTTGCCGTCGTTGAGATACGGTTCGATCCGCGCTTCCTTCGCGGCGTCGGTTGCTGCCTTGTCGAGCGCCGGGTGGCCGGAGGACTGTTCGACGGAGATGAACTGCGGCGCGCCATCGGTCCGGAAAGTCACCTTGAGCCTTACGGTGCCTTCTTCCCCGGCCAGTCGCGACGAGTCGGGGTAAACCGGCTTGGGCGGAACCTTTAGGACGACCGGCGGGCCGCCCGTGGCATCTGGTGACGTGCCCGACGTGGAGGGCGCCGATTGCGGTCGTGGGATGGGTGGTCCAGAGACGCCCTGCAGAGTTCGACCGGCATACTCCTTGGTGCAGGCTTTCAAGCGAGCCATCGCGGCGTCGAAGTCCGTTAGCACCATCGTAAAATGCCGCTGGCTTGCCGTGATGCCGATCTGCTGGCCTGACTGCAGCGCCGCGAAGAAGTCCGGCCCAGCGTCGACGGTCAGGGCGTCCGCGGTCCGGGCAACGCCGGTGAAAGTGAACTGCCGGGCACCGGCCGTCAGCGACGTCGGATAGGTCTGGCGCGCCTGCAACCCCCAGCGGGGCGCGGACGCGGCGAAGAAGTGGACGCCGCCCGTGGTGAGGCCGAGATATATGGCGAAACCGTCGTTTTCGACACGCCGCATCGTGCAGTGTTGAAACGTGCGCGAGACCGCCGTGGCAACGAGCGTCCACGAGCCGATCTGGGCGGCGGACTCGGGAAAGTTCTGCGCCGCAGCGGGCGTTGTGAGCGCCACTGTGGCTACAAGCAACATCGCCCAGGGCTGACGCCGCTTCGGTCCCCCGGAAATGCCAGAAATCGAGTTGCGCCTCACCAGTAGCTCCGTCCCTGCATTTCGGCAATTCTAAAGCGCAACCCGCGTGTCGCCTAGGTTGTATCGTTCCCCAGGCGTCGCTCTCCGGAAGCAATGGAATCCCGCGTCTTTCCGCTTGCACATGGCAGGTCCGGTGCATCAGCACCCAGCATCGTGGCTGACGTTCCGGACTCTTCTTCCCCGCTAGCACCCATCCTCGATCCGCTCGGCGTCGAGGCCGGGACCTATGCACACGATCCGCTGGGCTTTGTGTTGTTCGCTTTTCCCTGGGGCGAGGCGGGGACGGTGCTGGAGCAGGATGCCGGGCCCGAGCCCTGGCAGCGCGAGGTACTCGCGCATATTGGGCGCTCACTCGGTAGCGTTCCGGACGCGGTTCGCATTGCTGTGGCCTCCGGGCACGGCGTCGGCAAGTCGGCTCTGGTGGCTTGGATCATCGTATGGGCGCTCGCGACCTTCCGCGACTCGCGCGGCATCGTTACCGCAAATACGGCGACCCAGCTCAAGACCAAGACCTGGCCCGAACTCACGAAGTGGCTGCGACTCTCGGTCTGCGCCGACTGGTTCGATATCTCGGCCACCGCGATTGCCAGCACCGAGCCGGCGCACGAGAGGACCTGGCGTATCGACGCCGTGCCGTGGAGCCTGCGCGCCACCGAGGCCTTCGCCGGCCTGCACAATCAGGGGCGCCGGCTGTTCGTCGCCTTCGACGAGGCCTCGGCCATTCCCGACCCCGTGTGGGAGACGATCGAGGGGGCACTGACCGACCGGGACACCGAAATCGTATGGCTGGCGACCGGCAATCCGACGCGCAACACCGGCCGCTTCCGCGAGTGCTTCGGCCGCTTCCGCCATCGCTGGCAGCGCCACCAGGTCGATGGCCGCAAGGTCTCGCTCACCGACAAGGACGAGATCGCGCGCTGGGCGGCCGATTATGGCGACGACAGCGATTTCTTCCGTGTCCGCGTGAAGGGCGAGTTTCCCCGGGGAGGGGCTATGCAGTTCATTGACGGCGAGACTGTGGAGGAGGCGGTATCCCGTCCCACCGAGAGCCATCTGCGCCAACCGCTCGTCATGGGCGTCGATTGCGCGCGCGGTGGCGACGACCAGAGCACGATCTGGTTCCGCCGCGGCCGCGACGCGCGCTCCGTGCCCGCAATCAAACTCCGCGTTAGCGATTTGATGGTCCTGTCCGGCAAGGTGGCGGAACAGGCACTGCGGCATCGCGCGGCTGCGGTGTTCATCGACGAGGGCGGCATCGGCGCCGGCGTCGTCGACCGCGTGCGCCAGATGCTGGCGGGCCATCTGGTCGTCGGCGTCAATTTTGGCAGCAGGGCCGACCGCTACACCTTGGGCGACGGCATGCCGCTCACGGCCAACAAGGCCGCCGAGATGTGGGCCTCGATGCGCGCCTGGCTGAAGACAGGCGCTATCCCCGACGATCCCGAACTGAAGGCCGAGCTGACGGGGCGCGAATACGGCTTCGACCTGCACAACGCGCTGCGTCTCGAGAAGAAGGAGGACATGAAGAAGCGTGGCCTGTCCTCGCCCGACAACGCCGACGGGCTGGCGCTGACCTTCGCCTATCCAGTGGCAGATCTGCCGGAGGAGACGCAGTTCGAGGCGGGTGTAGGAACGGGCGCGGCTGCCGCCGTGACGATCCGGTCCGATTACGACCCGTATGCGGATCTTTAAGCGCTGGACTCACATCGACTGCATTGGCATGGTCGAAGCCAGTCGCCCGCAGAGGCGACCGGGAGGCATCCTGGGCGACCGCTCGATCGGCCGACACGGTGTCTAGGGCCCGCCACTCCCCTCATCCCAGAGGGAGCGGCGGGCCTTTTCAATTGCGCGGCGAGGTTGGCGCGGGCGTTCACGCCGGGGGCCAGCGCGAACTTACGCCGGACTTGTTCCTCGGCGGCTCGCTAAGCTTCGGCAGTTCGTGAATGAACGCAGGCGGTGGGGCAGGCCTTTCGCTTGGTGGCTTTCGCAGGACCTTGCAGCGCCCGCGGCGCTTGGCATCGTCGAGCACGGATTCGAGATGAAGGCGGACTATCGCCTGGCCGGACAGTCGTTTCTCAGCCAGACGATCGCGCTGAGTGGGGCGTGGCACTTTGGATGCAGCGGACCAAGGGTTTGGCTTCAAGACGGAAAGCCTCTGGAGGACGAGATGCTTGACCGACAGTAGGCAGAGCACTCCAAGCAGCCTGCCAATCGAATCTTTTTCAACTTGCCGCTTGCATCCTCAAAATCCGGTTCATCAGTAACTCAGGGGCTCGCTTCTCACAGGAGAAACGCCCTTGGGTATTTTTGGTGGCGGCCAGGCCGCTTTTCCCCCGATATCGCCGCCGGCCCTGCCGCCGGCGCCCGAGCCCGCGCCGTCGATGGTCGATCCGTCGGTTCGCGAGGCGCGGGATGCGCAGAAGAAGCGCGCAGCCGCCATGGCGGGTTACGCCTCGACGATCACGACCGGCGGACTCGGGCTCACAGGCCCGGCATCGACCACCGCCGCGCCCGGCAAGACGATGCTGGGGGCCTGAGCGATGGCCCACGATCCCGCCCTCCGCCGACACGTCGATTCGCGGCTCGGTGTCCTTAAGCGCCAGCGCCAGTCGTGGGAGCCCAGCTGGCGCGAGCTCTCGCGCTTCGTCAATCCGCGGCGCGGCCAGTTCTTCTCCTCGCCCAACCAGGGCGGTCGTGGCGCGCAGGCCAACGCCGCCATCCTTGATCCGACCGCGCTTTTCGCGCTGCGCACCCTGGTGGCCGGCCTGATGTCGGGCGTCACCTCGCCGGCGCGGCCGTGGTTCCGACTCTCCATTCCCGACCGCCGCGTGGCGTCGCTGGCGCCGGTGAAGGTGTGGCTCGACGAGTGCGCCGAGCGCATGCGCATGGTGTTCAACGCCGGCAATCTCTACTCGGCGCTGCCGCTGATCTATGAGGAGCTGGGCCAGTTCGGAACCGGCTGCGCGATCGTCGAGTTCGACCGAGAGGATGTGATCCGCCTCTATACCCTGTCGACCGGCGAATACTGGCTCGGTCTCGACTGGCGCGGCCGCGTCGACACCCTGGCCCGACGTTTCATGTATTCGTACCGGCAGATCGAGGCGCGCTGGCCCGAGCACGGCATTCCCGAAGTCTCCGAGCGGGCGCGCGGCGCCGACGCTGACACCGAGATCGCCATCCTGCACCTGATCGAGCCTAACGCCGGCTATGAGAACGGCCGTCTCGATGCGGCGGGTAAGAAGTTCCGGTCCGTCTACTGGCGTGAGGGTAGCGGCCACGCCGAGGGCGAGTTCATCCATTGCGGCGGCTATTCGCAGTTCCCGGCGCTGACGCCGCGCTGGTCGCCGATCGGCAACGACGCCTATTCCAAGGGGCCCGGCCACGACGCGCTGCCCGACGTGAAGTCGCTGCAGATCCTGAAGAAGCGCGAGCACAACGCCGTCGACAAGCATGTGAACCCGCCGATGGGCGCGCATATCAGCCTGCGTGGCTCGGCCTCGTCGGTGCTGCCGGGCGCCATCAACTACTTCACCACCCAGGAGAGGGGAGCGGGGATGTGGCCGCTCTACCAGACCTCCCCCGGCGCCATCGCCGAGGTCGAGCGTCTCGTCGCGCGCACCCAGGCCACCATCAAGTCGGCCTTCTTCGCAGACCTCTTCCTGATGTTCGACGAGATGGAGGGCGTGCAGCCGCGCAACCAGCTCGAGATCAGCACGCGCCGCGAGGAGAAGATGCAGATGCTCGGGCCGGTGCTGGAGAACCTGCACGACGACCTTTTGCAGCCGCTGGTCCAGCGCACCTTCACCATCATGGGCGAGCACGGGTTGTTCAGCGAGGCGCCGCGCGAGCTCCATGGCTATCCGCTCGACGTCGAGCTGATCTCGATCCTGGCGCAGGCACAGAAGGCTGCGGACCTCGGCTCGGTCGAACGGCTGTGGGCTTTCGCGGGCAACATCGCGGCCGCCCGGCCCGAGGTTCTCGACAAGCTCAACGCCGACGAGAGCATCGACGTCTATGCCGACAAGCTCGGCGCGCCGGCTGCGATCACCGTGGCCGACGACGTGGTAGCCAAGCTGCGCGCGGCGCGGGCGCAGCAGGCCCAGGCCGCGCAGGCGATGCAGATGGCCAGCACTGCGGCCCAGGGCGCGAAGACGTTGAGCGAGACCGAGGTCGGCGGCGGCCGCAATGCCCTTCAAGCCGTGCTGGGAGTTTGAAGATGCACGATCCCAATGATGCGCGGCAGGTCCGCCAGGCCGAACAGCTCGAGCGGATCGCGCAGGACCGCGTCGCCGATGATCTCCGCGCGGTGATGGGCAGCGAACAGGGCCGCCGCTTCGTGCACGGGCTTTTAGGCCTCTGCGACCTCCGCAGCGACGGCTACGTGCCGGGTGGCCCCGAGGCCCAGCGCCACCAGGACTACATGGCCGGCCGCCGCAGCATCGGCATCGAGCTTTTGAGCGAGCTCGAACGGCATGCGCCGGACCTGACCGAGCAGATGAGCAGCGAGGCTCGCCTCAACGAGATCGAAACCGAATTCGCCGCCATGGCCGCAGAGGAGCAGAACGATGGGTGACGTACTCGACACCACGATGACACAAGTGCAAGGGGCCACCGAGCAAGGCGTCAGCACCGAGTGGCTCGATGCCGCTCGCGTCGAAGTGGGGCGTACGCAAGCCGCGCCGGCGAGCGAGGCGACCGCCGATGCGAAGCCTGGCGCCGAAGCAAACGGCGGTGCGGATGCGGGCGCCGAGGTCTCTGTCGACTATTCTGGCCTCACGCTGCCGGAGGGCTATCGCACCGACGATCCTGTGTTCGCCGAAGCGGTAAAACTGTTCGACAGCGAGAAGATCGCGCCGGAAACGGCGCAGAAGCTGATCGACTACACCGTCAACCGCGACAAGGAGATCGCGCGGGCCGTCAACGAGCACTCCGTGGCCTCGTGGAGCAAACAGACGGCCGACTGGCGCGCGACGTCCGAGAAGGAGTTCTCGCCCGAGGCGCTCGGCAACGCGCGCACCGCGCTCGCGCAGGTCTTCGACCGTCAGACGATCAACTACCTCGAAAGCCTGGGCTTCACCAACCATCCTGGGCTCATCCGCGGGATGGTGAAGGTGGCCAATACCATCAAGGACGACGCTTTCGTGGCCGGCAATGCCGGCCGCGGCAGCGGCGCGCTGGACCCCAAGTCCCTCTACCCCAACTCGCAGCACAACTAGGAACCCCGCTCCATGGCAACGCTTTCCGTGACCAATCCGACCCTGGCCGACTGGTCCAAGGTCATCGATCCCAATGGCAGCATCGCGCAGGTGATCGGCCTGCTGTCGCAGATGAACGAGATCACCGACGACATGGTGTGGAACGAGGGCAATCTGCCGACCGGCCACCGCACCAGCGTGCAGACCTCGCTGCCGACCGGCACCTGGCGCCGCTTCAACGAGGGCATCGTGCCGACCAAGAGCACGAGCACGCAGATCACCGACTCCTGCGGCATGCTTGAGACCTATTCGGAGATCGACAAGGCCCTGGCCGACCTCAACGGCAACACGGCGGCCTATCGCCTTTCCGAGGACCGCGCCTTCCTCGAGGGGCTGACACAGCAGCTCGCCGGTGTGCTGTTCTACGGCAATACCGCGACCAATCCCGAGCGCTTCATGGGGTTCGCGCCGCGTTACAACACGACCTCCACGGCGACGTCGCAGACCGCCAACAACTTCATCTCGGGCGGTGGCGTCGGCTCCGACAACACCTCGATCTGGCTGGTCGGCTGGGGCGATCTCACCGTGCACGGCATCTTCCCCAAGGGCAGCAAGGCCGGCCTGTCGATGAAGGACCTGGGCGAGCAGACGCTGCTCGACGCCGCAGGCAACCGCTACCAGGGCTATCGCACACACTACAAGTGGGATGCGGGCCTGACGGTGCGCGATTGGCGCTACGTCGTGCGCATCGGCAACATCGACGTGTCGGACCTCGCGGGCTCCACGCCGGCCGATCTCGTCAAGCTGATGATGCGCGCGATGAACAAGATCCCGAACATCAGGATGTGCCGGCCCGCCTGGTACATGAACCGCACCGTGAAGCAGTGGCTGGATATCCAGCGCAACCTCGGCGCCGCGGTCTCCAACACGACCAACAACACCAACATCCGCCGCACGCTCGAGGAGAGCGACGGCCGCCTCTTCGACAGTTTCGGCGGCATCCCGATTCGCAAGTGCGACCAGATCACGCTGGCCGAAGCGACCGTGTCGTAGGCGGCAGGGCAGGAAAGGACGGAGACATCATGATGTACGACAAGCTCAACACCTTCGGCACTGACCAGGCGGTCACCACGACCGCCGCGTCGGCCGACATCGTCGATCTCGGCGCGGCCCGCGACATGGGCAATGGCGAGCCGCTGGAGCTGGTGATCCTGGTCACGCAGAGCGTGACGGCCGCTGGCGCCGCGACGGTCACCTTCACTCTGGAGACCGACGACAATGCGGGCTTCTCCTCGCCCGTCGTGCTCGCGAATTCGGGCGCGATCGGCAAGGCCGCACTCGGGGCGGGCACCGAGGTGCTGCGCGTGAAGGTGCCGCTCGATGCCGAACGGTACCTGCGCACCAACTACACGGTGGCCACCGGCCCGCTGACCGCGGGCACGTTCACCGCGTTCCTCGCCCACGACCGTCAGGCCAGCCGGGCCTACGCGTCCGGTTTCACCGTCTGAGCGGAGGCAGAGACATGGCCAGGCAAGAGAAGAACGAGAAGTCCGCCGAATACGTCGTCGTCGACAATCCCTTCTACGATGGCGTCCAGCTCCACCCGATCGGTGCGCGAATCCTGTGGTCCGGTCCGCCGGGGCTCTCGCTCATCCCGGTCGATGCACCGCGCCGCCGCAGCGCCGGCGACACGCCGATCTTTGGCGATCCGCTGGCCGGTCGCGGCGACGGCGCGCCGGTGAAGGCCGCCAGACCCGGCGACCAGGTCGTCCTCGTTCAGTGATCGGCATGCAGTGATCGTCGAACCGTAGTCGCAGATGGGGGCCGGTCTTCGGGCCGGCCCCGCCACCGCGAGGAGAAGATTCCATGGCTCAAGACATCGCCTACCAGTCCGCCGCCCGGCGCAACGGTATTCCCGTTTCGGAGACAAATCCGCTCCCGGTCGTGCTGACCAACCTCACGGGGACGGCACTGGTCAAATCGATCGTCACCCTGTCAGGCGCCTCTGCCGAGCTGGTCCCGGCCGATCCCACGCGACGGATTGTCATCGTGAGCAGCAGCAGAACCAATGCCGATGCGGCGATCGATCCGACCGGCGGCGTCTGCGCCCTCGATGCCGGCATTCCCCTGTCGGGCGGCGACACGGTGCAGATCACCGGAAAGGAGGCGCAGAGCGCCATGACCCAAGTCGGCACCAGCGGTCAGAAGCTCACCGTCTACGTCGGGGGCTGAACATGCCGATCAGTCATTTGAACAGGATGCGCGGTAGCGCGGACCGCGCCTTCGATGCCGACGTTCTGTCGTGGCGCGATGCCGTCGTTGCCAACGGCAGCTCGGTCTCGCTCGCGCGCCTGATCGTCGTCGATCAGTTCGTCTTCAGCGAGAAGGAGGCGGGCAATTGGGCGCTGACTGACGACTATCTCGGGCTGTGGGCCGAGAACGCCGCCCAGGCCCTGACGTCGCTCAAGCAGCGCCGGCTGGCCACCGCCCTCAACTCGCCGGTCTTCACGGCCGACCGGCATTACATGTTTGACGGCTCCACCAGCTACATCGACACCGGCTTCGTCCCGTCGACGCACGCCCTGTCGATGAGCACCGATTCGGTGCATGCGGAGATCTATGAGCGTTCGAATCTCTCCGGCAGCACCACGTCGATGGGCACGAACTCCGGCAGCGGCAGGCAAATTCGGGTTCTCGCGCGTAACGGTAGCGGTGCCACGGGCTATGCAAACTGCAACCCGGCCAGCTTCACCCTCCCGTCGAACACCAGCCTCGGCCTGACGCAGATCGGACGCAGCAGCAGCGCGCCGACTGATGCCTATGGCGCCAAGAATGGACTCGCCATGATCAGGACCGTCGATCCATCGGCCATCAGTCCGTCCCTGCCGGCGCACAGTTTCTACATCGGTGGCTTCAACAACCAGGGAGCCTTCGCGAACGGACGTGCCTGCACCGTGGGATTCGCGGCGTGGGGTGCGGCTCTCTCCGGTGGACAGTGCCTGGCACGCTACAACGCCGTCCAGGCGTGGGCCACTTCCGTAGGAGCTCAGGTCTGATGACAATGTTCATCCTCCTGACGGGCGAGCAAGCCGATCATGTGCGGGGCCCGTCGGCGATCACGCCTTCGGCCGCACTCGCTCCCGTCGAGCGTCAGGGCGAGCTGTTCGTCCTCGGCATCGAAGTTTTAGCGGATCCTGCACACATGGCGCATTGGGACTATCTCGCGCTGCTGCCGCAGCTCGACGGCAATGACCCCTCGCTTCCCGAAGCGCTGTCGGCAGTCGACGCATGAGCAACACCGACCTCCCCGAAGGCAACGGCGCCAACGGCAGGAGCGGCCTCGGCATCCAGGCCTATCGCTGGCTGGTCGGCGGCGGCATGGCGCTGCTCGTCCTGCTCTCGCAGCGCACGCTCGCCACCCTGGACGACACAGTGGCCGCCGTTCGCAGCCTGCAGGCCCAGGTCGCCACCATGCAGGGCATCACCGAGAGCCGTTTCAATGCCCATGGCCAGCGGCTCGACACGATGGACCGCAGGAACGACTCGCAGGATGTGAAGATAGACGGCCTGTGGCAGCGCCCGTGGTCAGCTGCTCCGACGACGAGGACGCCATGAGCCATCTCGCCAACACGCTGCTGGTCACATCGGAAGCCGGCCTTGCGCTGATCAAGGTCTCGGAGGGGCTGGAGACCGTAGCATACCCCGATCCGGGCAACCGGGAGACGGGCGAGCCCTGGACTATTGGCTACGGCCATACGTGCGGCGTGCGTCGCGGGGACAGGTGCGACGAAGAGCAGGCCACCGCCTGGCTGCGCGAGGACCTCGGCGCAGCAGAGCGTGCGGTGCGTCACCTGGTCGAGGTGCCGCTGTCGCAAGGGCAGTTCGATGCGCTGGCGAGCTTCGTCTTCAATGTTGGCCCGTCGGCTTTCGGAAATTCGACGCTGTTGCGTCTGCTCAATGCCGGCGATGCGGCAGGTGCGGCCGAACAGTTCAAGCGCTGGAACCGGGGCGCCGACGGCCCTCTGCCGGGCCTCGTCGTCCGCCGAGCGGCCGAGCGCACTCTCTTTCTCTCGCAGGAGTCTGCCTGATGCCGTTCCTTCCCTTGCTGCTTGGCCTCGCGCCGACCGTCGCCTCCTGGATCATGGGCGACAAGACCGGTGCCGCCGTCTCGAAGGTCGCCGGCATCGCCCAGGAGATCCTGGGCGCTTCGGACGCCGCCGGCATCGAGCGGGCGATCGCGGCCGATCCCAACCTGGCGCTGCAGTTCAGGATGGCCGTTATCCAGGCGGAGGCCGATGCCCGTCGGCAGGAGTTCGACACGCTGCAGGCGGGGCTGGCGGACGTGGTGAGCGCCCGGAGCCAGACCGTCGAACTCGCTAAGGCCGGTTCGGCGATCGCCTGGGGTGCCGTTGCCGTCAGCCTGCTCGTCACGGCGGCGTTCATGGCGGCACTCTGGTTCGTCGTCCGCCAGGAGATCCCTGCCGCGTCGCGCGAGATCGCCTACATCCTGCTGGGCACGCTGGGCGCCAAGTTCGGCGACATCGTCGCCTACTGGGTCGGCTCGAGCTCCGGCTCGGCGCAGAAGTCCGCAGCGCTGGAGAAGGCCGTCGTTGTCGGGGGAGGGCGCTAGATGCCGGCCGACACAGACATCGGCAACATGGCGCTCAGCCGTCTCGGCACGCGCGCCACGATCGCCGACCTCACCGAGAACAGCACCGAGGCGCGACAGATCAATCTCTGGTACGCCACCGTGCGCGACGAACTCCAGTCTCTGGTCGACTGGAACTTCAACCGCGTCACCCAGGCGCTCGCCGCCTCGGGGACCCCGCCGGCGCGCTGGTCCGCCAGCTACGCCTATCCTTCCGATTGCCTGCGGATGCGGCGGCTCGATCTCGGCGCTTCGACCTGGCAGGCGGGCGAGCCCGCGAGCGGCTTCGAGATTGCCTCGAACGGCAGCAACACCTTCCTCTACTGCAACGAGGACCGCGTCACGGCGGTGTTCGCGCAGCGGGTCGTCGATCCGGCCCGCTTCACGCCGGGCTTCATCCTGGCCTTCGTCGACTGTCTCGCGGCCTCGATCGCGCTCGCGATCACCCAAAAGGCCGATCTTGCCGAGCGTCTTGCGCGACAGGCCCGGGAACGGATCGAGCGCGCCCTGGCCGATGGCGCCAACGAGGGCATGATGCCGAAGGATGCTACGCACGTGGCGCAAAGCCTCAGGATACGCGGCTTCGATGGGAGCGCACCATGACACTGCCCATCCTGATGCCGAGCTTCGCCGCCGGCGAGCTGGCGCCGGCGCTGCAGGGCCGCGTCGACCTCGCCAAGTACCAGGTCGGCCTCGCGACCTGTCTCAACTGGTTCGTTCATCCGTTCGGCGGCGTCAGCACCCGCGCCGGCACGGCGTTCGTGGGCGAGACCTGTGACGCGGCCGTACGCAGCCGGCTGATCCCGTTCAGCTTCAATACGCAGCAGACTTATGTGCTGGAATTCGCCGACCGGAAGATGCGTGTCGTGAAGGAGGGCGGCTACGTGCTCGAGGCCGCCATGTCGATCACCGGAATCACGCGCGCCGGTCCTGGCATCGTGACGACGGCCTCGCCGCACGGTCTGTCGAGCGGCGATGCGGTGTGGCTCGACCTCGTTCAGGGGATGGAGGAGGTCAACCGCCGCCGCTTTACGGTGACGGTGCTGGGTGGCTCATCCTTCGCCCTCGGAATCGACACGTCGGGCTACGCCGACTGGACCGGCGGCGGAACGGCAGCCCGCGTCTACACGATCGTAACGCCCTATCCCGAAGCGGACCTGGCGCTGCTGAAGTACGTGCAGAGTGCAGACATGATGACGTTGACGCACCCGTCCCATGCGCCGCGCAACCTCACCCGCACCGGCCATGCGTCGTGGACCCTCACCACGATCACCTATGCGCCGACGCAGCAGGCGCCGACTGCGCTCGCCTCCAGCTCTGCGGGCTCGGGCTTCGACTACGTCGTCACGGCGGTAGCCGAGGAGACCGGCGAGGAATCTGTCGCATCGGCCCCGGTGAGCGCCACGACGCAGACCTCGACCATCACCTGGGCGAACGCCGCCGGCGCGAACTCCTACAACGTCTACAAGGGCAAGAACGGCGTCTATGGCTTCATCGGCCGGGCGGGGGACGGCACGACAGGATTTGAGGATACGACGGTGGCGCCCGACACGTCCGATACGCCGCCGGAGGACAAGAACCCGTTCGACGTCGCCGACAAGTATCCCGGCTGCTCGACCTATCACGAGGGGCGGCAGTGGTATGCCCGCACCAACCAGAAGCCGCAGACGCTCTACAGCTCGGCCTCGGCCGCGTTCAACAACATGAACACCAGCTCGCCGTCTAAGGACAGCGACGCCATCACCCGCACGATTGCCAGTCGCGAGGTGAACGAGATCCGCTTCCTGCTCAGCCTCAACGTGCTGCTGGTCTGGACCTCGGGAGCGGTATGGAAGGCGTGGGCGGGCCAGCAGGCCGATGTCATGACGCCGGCGAATTGCGCGGTGAAGCCGCAAAGCTACGAGGGCATCGCCGAAATCCCGCCGATCGCTACCGAGAGTGCGGCGCTCTATGTCACCGCATCCGCCAAGAAGGTGCGCGACGTCGCCTACGATTTCGGCTCGGACAGCTGGGCCGGCCGCAACGTGTCGATCCTTGCGGGCCACCTGTTCGAGACGTACGGCATCGAGGAATGGGCCTATGCCCGCGATCCGCACGGCATCGTTTGGTGCGTCCGAGCCGATGGCGTGCTGCTGGCCTTCACGTACCTCAAGGAACATGACGTCTATGCCTGGTCACGCCACGTCACGGAAGGCCGGGTCGAGAGCGTCGCGGCGGTGCAAGAAGCGGACGAAACGGTGCTGTACCTGTCGGTGAAGCGCACGGTCGGCGGGCAAACGAAGCGCGTCGTCGAGCGCATGGCCAGCCGCGGCTTTGCAGACGTTCAGGCGGCCTGGTGCGTGGATTGCGGCATTCGATACGACGGGTGGAACAGGAATGCGGTTCGCACTCTGGCCATCGCGGGGGCGCGCTACGAGGCAGGCGACGGCGTGACTCTCACGGCCTCGGGCCATGCTCCGTTCGACGCCGCGTCGGTCGGCGCCAGCTACATCCTGCGCGATGGCCAGAACCAGGTGACCGTGACGGTCGTGTCGTACATCGATGCGACGCATGTTGGCGCCACCCTCGACATCACGCCGCATGCCAGCCTGCAGGATCGTGAGACTGCGGAGTGGGCGCTGGCGTCGCGCGCGCTGGGCGGGCTATGGCACCTTGAGGGATGTGAACTCGCAGTGCTGGCCGATGGATCGGTCCAGCCCCGTGCGACCGTGAGCGATGGCACGATCGTCCTGCCTCGGGCGTCGGGTTCGATCCTCGCGGGCCTCCCTTATGTGTGTGACCTCGAGACGCTGAACCTCGAAGCCGGGCCGCCCACGCTGCAGGGCCGGCAGAAGGTGGTGAACGAGGTGGTGCTGCGGGTAAAGGACACGCGCGGTCTCAGCGCCGGGCCCACGGCGGATCGCCTCGTGGACGTGAAGGAACGCACCAGCGAGCAGCCGGGCTTTCCCACCATGCTGACGACCGGCGACGAGCGCGTGCTGATCGATCCGTCGTGGAATGCCGCCGGTCGCGTCTTCGTGCGCCAGGCCCACCCGCTGCCCGCGACGGTGCTCGCCATCATCCCCCGCCTCGAAACCGGAGCCTGAGCCATGGCCCTCACGAATACCGACCGCAAGGTGACCCATGCCGGCAACGGCAGCGCCACGGTCTTTCCCTACGGCTTCCCGATCCTGAACGACGCACATCTCTCGGTGATCATCACCGACGGTGCGGGCGTCGAGACGACGCTGTCGCCATCGCTCTATGCCGCCGCGGGAATTGGCAGCCAGGGCGGCGGTTCCGTCACCTATCCGCTGGCCGGGGCCGCTCTCGCCACTGGGACCCGGCTCACGATCGTGCGCACGGTGCCCTATACGCAGACGACGGTGCTCTCCAACCAGGGCGGCTATTACCCCGAGGTGGTCGAGCGTCGCCTCGACGAGATTTACATGGCGATGCAGCAGCTTGCCGAGATCGTCGGCCGCATGGCGGTGAGCAGCATCAGCGATCCCGCCACGGAGCAAAGCAACTACGCGCTGATCCAGTCGCTGCAGACTTTCCGCGGCAGCATCGACAAGCTTACCACGACAGGCGATCTCCTGACCCGCGACGGCATCGGCTACAAGCGCCTGCCGCGCGGCACGGCGGGCCAGTTCCTGGGCATCAGCGGCGCCGATGCGGCGTGGCAGACTCCGCCCTATCCGGCCTTCTCGGGCCGCCGCCAGACGGTGAGCGCGGGTCCCGTGAGTGCGGCCGGCCTGCCCACCTTCCTGCCTGCCACGACCACGGGTACGCTCACCCTGCAAAGTTCCAACGTCTCGCCGACCTATCCGCTGGTGGCGACGGCCGCGGCCGGCTGGTCGAATGCCTCGGGCGCCCCGGTCGATGTGATCGGTGTCACGACCGGCCCGCTCACCTGGACGGGCCTGGTTGCCAATCGCGCGGCCGCGACGCCGAACTTCCTCTATGTGACCATTGCCGGTCTGGTCCTGACGACCGGCAGCACGCTCCTGCCGCCGATCTATCAGTTCGGCGGCACGCCCGCTGTCACGAGCGGTCAGTTCACCTTCAACATCGCCGAAATGCGCGGCTATCTCGGGAATGGTACGAGCGCCCCGCAGGTGAATCTCGTCATGGTGGGGGAGGCGGCGACCGGCACTTCCGCCGTCGTCTCGACAGTCGCTTATGCGTACAACGGTTTTTACGATTCGGGTTGGACCGCGACGCTCAGTAATTCGGGCCTTACGGCAAGCTGCAATGTCGGGGCGGAACCATCGCTCTACGTCACCAAGTACGCAATTTACTGTACGACCGCGGACCTTGGCTATTCGGTCGGGGACGTCCTGATCAACAATGTCTTTGCCGGGGGTACCAACTCCTCCCCGATCGTACCTTACGCGACGCGCAACACTGTTGGCATTCCCGTGGTCGTGAATCAGGCGGCGATCGTCAAGACGTCGGGCAATATGACGACCCAGGCTACTCTCTCAAGCTGGAAGTACAAGCTTATTGCGGAGCGTGGCTGGTGATCATCTTGTTACCCGCCCGCGAGGTCGATGCGCGCGAACTGGCGCCGGTGCTGCGCGAGGAGGACCGGGCGGAAGTACTGGCCCTGCTCGGGCCGGTCCATCCGGTCGAAGGACCGTGCGCCAGCCTTCTCCAAAGTCTCGCCTCCGCGCGTGAAGCCTGGACGGCGCGCGATGCCGGGGGGCGAATCATCTGCATGGCGGGTGTATCGCGGATGAGCCTGATCGGCATGACCGGGGTGCCGTGGCTTCTCGGCTCAGACCTCGTGACCGCGTACCGACGGGCGTTCCTGGTCGAAAGCCGCCGTATGGTCGCCCGCTGGCTCACCTTGTTCGAAGTGCTGCGAAACGTCGTCGATGCGCGGTACGCGACGGCACTCCACTGGATGCGCTGGCTCGGCTTCGAGATCGGCCCGCCATTCGCACTGGCGCACGGCTTGTTCCGCCGCGTGTCCAAGGAGGCGGCATGAACGTGCAGATGAGCACTGTCGCCGAGTTGGAGCGCGATCCTGGCCTCGCGGTCCTGCTGGCAGAGTATGCCGCCGAGTCGTCGATCGCGGGCATGCCGCCGCCGGCGGCCAGGATGGAGAGCTACCGCGAACTCGAGGTTCGCGGGTTGCTGAAGGTGCTCAGCGCCACTTGCGACAAACGCCTCATCGGCTTCCTCACCTTGCTGGCGCCGGTGCTGCCGCACTATGGCGTGGCAGTGGCCGTCAGCGAGAGCTTCTTTGTCGCCCGTGCCCATCGCGGGACCGGCGCCGGGTTGAAGCTCCTGCGGGCGGCAGAGGTGCTGGCACGCCGCCTGGGCTCTCCCGGTCTCCTGGTCAGTGCGCCGTTCGGGGGCGATCTCTTCAAGGTGCTGCCGCGCGTCGGCTATGTCGAGACCAACCGCGTCTTCTTCAAGAAGGTGAGCGATGACTGACCTTGCACCGCCCCGCATCCACATAGCGTCCATGAGCGCGGCTGCGATCGACAGAGTGCGGCAACTCGAGAGCTTTGCTTTGGCATTGCCGCAGGTCGCCATCGGAACGGACCACGTCTTTCATGCCGGCGTCTACGCGCGCACGATAAAGGTGCCGGCGGGCGTCATGATCACCGGCGTGCTGATCAAGATTCCGACGCTGCTGATCGTGCAGGGCGACGCCATCGTACACGTCGAGGGTGGCCCCCGCGAACTGCACGGATACAACGTCGTGCCGGCCGGTGCGGGCCGGAAGCAGGCCTTCGTGGCACTGACCGATACCCACCTCACGATGATCTTCGCGACCGATGCGGTCGACGTGGACACTGCCGAGCGGGCCTTCACGGACGAACTCGACAAACTCATGACACGCAGGGAGACAGCAACATGTCAGGCATGAGCACGGCCGCCCTCATCTCGTTCGGCCTATCGGCCGCCGGCACGGCGGTTGGCTTCGCGGGTCAACTCCAGCAGCAGCAGGCTCAGCAGAAGACGGCGGCGGCGGCCGCCGCCCAGGCCGTCTATCAGGCGCAGGTCGCGCGCCAGAATCAGGAGGTGATGAACCGGCGGGCGGACGACGCCCTTCAGCAAGGACGGATCGCCGAGGAGACCAGCCGCCGGCTTACCAGTCAGCGGATCGGAGCCCAGACGGCCCGCTTGGCCGCGCAGGGAACCGACCTCGAGGGCAGCCCCACCGACATACTGGGCGACACGGCCGGTGCGGGTGAGGCTGACGCCCTCGCCGTGCGCGCCAAGGCTGCGCGCGAAGCCTATGACTACCAGGTGGCCGGAGTCGGCTACGGCAACACAGGAATCCTCGAAACCGCCCGCGCGCTCAACGCGGTCAACAGCCCGACCTATCTAGGCGCAGGTGCGTCCCTTCTGTCGGGCGCATCGACGCTTGCGGACAAGTGGCGGAACTTCCAACTCAACCAAGGTGGACGGGTATAGTGGATGCACGCTGCCTCTACCAAATACGGCAATGATCCGGTTTTGTCGCGTCCCCGTCCTATTGACCTCTCTTATCCAGGTAGGCGTCCCTGAGCGGGCTCATGCAACCGGACGTTGACTTTTTTTCGCCGCCACGACGACACGTGCGGGATGCCGACAGTTTCCCGCCCGCCATGGACGTCTCCCAGCTACCGACCAGACATCGATGGTTTGCGCGCGATATCAGTCATCGTCGTGCTCTTTTTCATGCCTTTTCCAAGTCATATTCGACCGATGTTCAATCAGATCTCGTCAATGCGACGCGGCAATTGACCACCTGACTTCGTTTATCGACATAACTCTGTTAGCGGCCAAAACTCGCGGCAATGCTTACTGCGATTTTCGATCAAACTCCATGAGGAGGCGGTTGACGTATTGATCGCGCGGCGTGCCGCGGAGATGGGTGGGTACAAAGCGAATACCCAAGGGACCTCTTTCAAGGTCGGCTGAATTGGTGTTTGGACCGAGGCCGTAGCGGGCCCATACCACGAGTCGGTCCGTGCGGGTTGGGACGATGCCGCGATGCAGAGCGAGTGTGTTCACCAGGAACATCGATCCGGCAGGACCGGTTAGTTGCACCGCGGCATTCTTGAAGTGTTGCTCGCAGGCGAGCGAAAAATCCTCACCCATATCGTCCACGAAGCTACGCTCAAGGTCCATTTTCGAGCGCCAGAACGGAATACCCTTGATCAGCTTCTTCATGCCTTCGAGAGAGTGCGATTCGGGCACGACCTCGTGCGGTCCCCCATCGACAGCAACGTCCGTGAGGTAAATGAAGAGTGTGACGAACCGCCAGTCGTCCGTGTCGCGGTGAAAATACTGTACGTTCGTCATTTCCGGCCGGGGAGCGACGAACGACCACCAAGCGTTGACTGAATATAGAGTCGGCACGCATCCGAGATAGGCTTCGATCAATTGGAGGAGGCGCGGGTCGTTCATGGTGTCGATCAAGCCAGGGGCCCGAATGACCGATTCGGCCGAATAGGCGGCCAGTGGGAAGTCCTGCCGAGCCGCAGCCAGAGATTTCGCCCGTCCGTCGAACGACAACGCATTGGCGCCCTTGTGAACAGGCTGATCGTCGAAATACCGGCGCAACTCGTCGACATTGGAGAGGGTGATTGGGACCTGGACGTGCGAACGGTCCCGCAAATTGGCTGCAAGGCCGTCGAAGTGGCCGGAGGGCGATTCTTCTCGAAGGTGGTCCTCGATCCCCTGACGATCGCGCACGATCTTCTCGGCGAACTGGTCCCATTGATGCTTTGGCAGGCTGCGCCTGATCACCGTGAGGGCCCGCGCGGTGAGGTCGGTGTACACGGTCATGCGAATGTCTCAGTTGAAGAAGGTGCTCGCTGGGCCGCCGCCAAGCTCGCTTGAGTAAGGGATGGTGCGCACATTGGCTGGAATGGCCTGGATCTGTTCCGGATCGAAAACATAGTTGTGGCGGACGAGGCGATCGCAACCTGAAATGTGGAGATAGCAGTTGATCGACCAGAACACGCGCATTTCGAAGACCGGATAGTACATCTTGTCTATGCTATTGTCTCCGATCCCCAGTTTCCCGAACAGATCGCGACGGACGAAGATGGCATTCCAAGTCGTGGCGGCGGCCAGTTCGTAGCCCAGCGCCGTGGCGAGTTCGATCAGGGCGCTCAGGGAGGCGCCGTCGTTCTTCGCTGCACTGTCTTCCTGGACGAAAAGCACATCGTTGGGTATCGTCGGATTGAAATCGATCATGACGACGCGCGGGCGATATCCTCTCAGGTTCGCCCACAAGTGGTAGTCATTGCCCTCGACATCGATGCAGAGGAAATCAATCTCGGTCGGCGCGGAAGCGCTCGCAAGCAGGTTGCCGAGGCTATTGGAGCCCGTCGAGGCCACCTTTGCATTCACCGTTCTGACTCGTTCCGACCCCCGATAGGTATTCTCGAGCTTACGATAGGCGGCGGCATCGCTCTCGATCATCAACCCGGACCAGCCTCGATCACGTATGAGTGCAAAGGTATTGGAGAAGCGGACACCGTCGTTTGCTCCGACTTCGACGCAGTAGCTGCTGGCTGCGCCCAGCGTTTCGAACAGATGTGCGAGAATGCCGTCTTCGCCGCATTCGGAAGACACGTTGTTCTGGAAGTCCAGCAACTGATTGGATGGAATCCTAGCACGGTCCAGACGGCCGGCATTCTCTTCCAGAAAGCTGTTCCTGTAAGTCAGTCGGGGTTGGAATACGCGGAGGCCTTCCGGCAAGACCTGAATGTCTGCGTCCGATACGTGGATGCGCTTGATCTCCCCGTTTCGGTCGCGTTGATGGCGCCAGATCAATTCCCGATTGCCGGCCAGGAAGAGGGTGCCGTCGTAGCTCTGAAACAGTCGAGTGTTCGCGAATGACCGAAACATTCCCCGAGGGGAATTGTCGCGGATCTCGAAGAGGGATGCGTACTCGTGGAGGACGAAAAGCGCGTTTCCACCAACGACGGCTATGAGATCGTAGCCTTTTTGCTTGCCGAGTTCGCAGACGGCTGAAAGGGAAGCCGACGAAGGTCCCGGCGCGACCGGATCCTTTACGTAGTAGATCTCCGGCGGGCAAAACTCGCTGAACTCGATCATCACGACCTTGGGGCGGTACCCCTGCAGTGACTTCCAGATGTGCCAGTCGTTGCTGTCGATATCGATGACGAGGAAATCGAAATCCCTGGGTAGGGGAGTCCGTGCAAGCAGTGCGTCAAGGGATTTTGGACCCTCTATTTCGATGAATTCATTGATGCAGTGGACGTCCGGCAAGGCGGAGGAGTTCTCGACGAGCTTTGCGAAAGCCGTTTCGTTGGCTTCAATATAGACGGCCTTCCAACCGCGATTGTGCACGAGGTCCCATGTATTGGCGTTGAACTTGCCGTCCCAGGCACCGAATTCCACGCACCAGCCAGCGGCTATCTCCAGCCGGTCAAGTATGTGGGCAATCACGCCATCTTCGCCGACCTGCGACGTGATGGACTTGGCGTGGCGGATCAGGGGATTGTTCCGCTCGATCCGCTCCCGTTCGGCTGTCTCGTCCGGGTGAATGACTTCCAGGCGCCGCTTGCCGGTGCGAAAGCGTGCCAAGTCCGGCCGAAAGAGACGATCCACCCACCGCAAGACATTATCAATCACGCCAACGTTCTCCCCTGGATGGCAGCAGCCTCAAGCTCGCCGTCGCACGTGACGAGCCCCATTGCGTGAGCCAAAGACCTAGCGGGCATGCCACTTTTGGCATCTTTCGTACAGGGCCGGATACGAGGGGAGGGCAAGAGCTTGAGGCCCACCTGTATTGAGCCCGCGCCAGTCGCTTCTTCGCAACGTCATGCGTCTTTCGACGTTGCTGGCGCACCAAATCCTCTGGTGCGGAGATCGCGATGGGCCTGCTCGACGTTTTGACCGGAATGCGCAACGGCCCGCGAGGCGGCAGCGGGGGCGGTGGCGGCATGTCGCCCGTCACGATGGCCCTGCTCGGACTGCTCGCCTACAAAGCCGTCAAAGGCTTCGCACCCTCTGCAATTCCGCCCGGAGCGACGCCGGTCAAGCCTGGCGGGGCCGCCCCGGAGGGTGGTGGAGGTCTGGCCGACATTCTCGACCGGCTGGGGATGGGGAACAGCCCGCTCGCCCGCGGGTTGGGGGCGAGCGGCCTGGGCGGCATCCTGAGCGGCGGCCTGGGAGATCTGCTCAAGCAGTTCCAGGGCGCCGGCAAGGGTGACGTGGCCAACTCCTGGGTGAGTACCGGCCAGAACAGGCAGGTCGCCGCGGAGGAGTTGAGCGAGGTCCTCTCGGAGGACCAGATCGCCTTCCTGATCGAGAAGACGGGATTGTCGCGCGAGGAGCTGTTGAAAGGCCTGGCCGACGAGCTGCCCCGGGCGGTCAACGAGCTGACGCCAAGCGGCCGCCTGCCGTCCCCCGGCGACTTCGACAAAGCGATCTGAGGGCCCGATGCTTTGGATCGTCGTCATCGGCTTCGTGGCCGGGATCATCGCGCGTCTGCTTTCTTCGGCGCCGAACAAGCCGGCAGGCTTCCTCCTCACGACCCTGCTGGGCATCGCCGGCGCTTTCGTCGCCACCTTCATCGGCCAGACGGTCGGCTGGTACCGGGCCGACCAGGGCGCGGGCTTCATTGCGGCCACCGTGGGCGCGCTGGTCGTGCTGTTCATCTGGAACCGCTTCGCGGCCCGCCGGGCCTAGTCGCGGCTGATTCCTCAGCGGGAGTGCCCCATGGACATCGACTGGGCGGCAATCTTCGCGCTGCACACTTCCGTGCCCGAGCTCGTGCTGCGCGCGACGATCATGTACCTGATGATCCTGGTCATGCTGCGTCTGGTGCTGCGCCGGCAGGTCGGTGGGATCGGGACGGCCGACATTCTGGTCATCGTGCTGATCTCCGAGGTGTCGGGCAATGGCATCTCGCCCAGCGAGCAGTCAGTGGTTGAGGGCGGTATCCTGGTCGCGACGATCCTGTTCTGGAGCTTCGTGACCGAATGGCTGCAGTACCGATTTCCCGCCTTCGAACGGCTGGTCCGCGACCCCAAACTCAAGCTGATCGAGAACGGTCGCCTCCTGCGAAGGAACATGCGCAAGGAGTTCGTGACGCTGGACGAACTCATGGCCCAGCTGCGCGAGAACGGGCTCGAGGACTGCAGCGACGTCAAGGCCGCCTATATGGAAGCGAATGGCGCTATCAGCATCATAAAGGCGAAGGATTAGCCAAGCGGCGGTGCGTCCGCCATTGTACCGGGGCGAGCGCCCTTAGGAGCGCTGGCATCGACAGCTCTCGCGATGAGTGCGCGTCGCCTCTGCGGCCTCCTTCCAGATGGCGTGCGCCGCCCCCCTGATATCTTCGGGATATCCGACCAGGCGCTCATAGCGCTCCCGCGCCTTCCGTTCGGCCTCCAACAGTTGGGCCAGCGTGGGTTCCGGTTGCCTGTTCGATGTGACCATGCAAGCCAACACCTTTGCTGCCGCGAACGTTGCGGCGGAATCCATAGCTCCGCCAGGTCCATTCCGATGAAGCCGGGCAGGCTACTGGCGGACGCGGGCTCCCTTCGGATCGTAGAGCGGCTTCATGCTCGCGAAGGCGGGTATCCGCTCGCCCGCGACCTCGATTTCATAGCGCGAGGCAAGAAGATCGGCGTCCGTCGCGCCGGGCTCGAGAGGAACGTATCCCAGCCCGATGGCGGCGCCGAGATGGTGACCGTAGCCGCCGGACGCCAGGAAGCCCGCGACCGCGCCGTCCTTCAGGATGGGCTCGGCGTGATAGAGGAGGGGCCGCGGATCGAGGAGCTGGAACTGTACCAGCCGGCGGCTGAGGCCCGCTTGCTTCTTCTGCATGACCGCGGCACGGCCGAGGAAGTCGCCGAACCTGCCGGGCCGCTTGTCGACCTTTACGGCGAACCCCAGGCCGGCCTCGAGAACGTGATCCTCGTCGCTGATATCGTGGCCGAAGTCGCGATAGGCTTTTTCGAGCCGCAGCGAATTCATGGCATGCACGCCGGCCAGGCGGAGCCCGTAGGTCTCGCCGGCATCGACCAGGAGATCGAAGATCTGCCGCGCGAACTCTGTCGGCATGTAGAGTTCCCAGCCCAGCTCGCCGACATAGGTGATGCGGTGGGCGCGCACCAGCGCCATGCCTAGTTCGATGGTGCGGGCGGTGCCGAAGGGAAAAGCCGCGTTCGACAGGTCGGCCGTCGTCAGTGACTGCAGGAAGTCGCGCGCGCGCGGACCCATCACGGCCAGGCAGGCCTCGCCGCTGGTGACGTCGAGTGCCGTGCAGTGAGCTTCAGCCGGGATGTGCCGCGTGAGCCAGGCGAGGTCGCGCGTGACCGCCGCGGCCGCCGTGATCACCAGGAACGAATGTTCGCCCAGGCGCGTGACGGTGAGGTCGGCTTCGATTCCTCCGCGTTCGTTCAGCCACTGCGTATAGACAATGCGTCCGGGCTCGACGGCGACGTCATTGGCCGAGAGGCGCTGCAGCACGGCCTCGGCGTCACGGCCCTCGACGCGGAATTTTCCGAAGGCGCTCATGTCGAGCATGCCGAGGCCGGTGCGGACGGCGCGATGCTCCTCGGCCGCATAGTCGAACCAGTTCTGCCGCCGCCACGAATAGCGATAGGCAGGTGGCACGCCGGCCTCGCGCCGGTCGGCCGGCTCAAACCAGTGCGCGCGCTCCCAGCCCGCCGTCTCGCCGAAGCAGGCGCCGCGTTCCTTCAGGCGCTCGTAGAAGGGCGTGTGGCGCACGCCGCGCGCCGAGGTGAATTGCCTGTACGGAAAATGGTCGGCATAAAGGAGCCCCAGCGTCTCCGTCACCCGCGCCTCGATGAAGGACTTGGTCGACTGATAGGGAAAGGTTCGCCGCACGTCGACGTCCCACAGGTCAAAAGGCGGAGCGCCGCCCACGATCCATTCCGCCAATGCCTTGCCGGCGCCGCCGGCCGATTGGATACCGACCGAGTTGAAGCCACAGGCGACGAAGAAGTTCCGCACGTCCGGGGATTCGCCCAGCAGATAGCGGTCGTCGTGGGTGAAGCTCTCGGGTCCGTTGAAGAAGGTATGGATGCCGGTCTTCTCCAGGACGGGCATCCGCCGCGTCGCCATCTCGAGGATCGGCGCGAAGTGGTCGAAGTCTTCCGGCAGCTGGTCGAAGCAGAAGTCTTCGGGAATGCCGTCCATCGCCCAGGGCTTTGCGACCGGTTCGAAGGCGCCCAGCAGTATCTTGCCGGCATCCTCCTTGTAGTAGGCGCATTCGTCGGGCACGCGCAGCACCGGCAGGGTGCGCGACAGGCCGGGGACCTGCTCGGTGACGATATAGAAATGCTCGCAGGCCTGCAGCGGCAGGCCGACGCCCGCCATCTTGCCCACGGTGCGGCCCCACATGCCGGCGCAGTTGACGACGAACTCCGACTCGATCGTGCCTTTGTCGGTGGCAACGCCGGTCACGCGGCCGCGATCCTTCGAAATTCCGGTCACCATGGTGTGCTCGAAGATCCTGGCGCCGAGCTGGCGTGCGCCCTTGGCGAGCGCGAGCGCGATATTGGTCGGATCGCCCTGTCCATCCTTCGGAAGGGCCACCGCGCCGACCACGCCGTCGGTGTTGAGCAGCGGATGCAGCACCGCAGCCTCTGCGGCGGAAATCGTCTCGATCTCGACGCCGAAGGACCGGGCCATGGACGCGCCGCGCTTCAGCTCTTCAAGGCGCTCCGCGGTGAGTGCGACGGTCAGCGAGCCGTTGCGCTTGAACCCGGTCGCCAGCCCGGTTTCGTCTTCGAGCCGGCCGTAGAGTTCCTGGCTGTATTTGGCGAGCCTGGTCATGTTGGCGGTCGCGCGAAGCTGCGCGATCAGTCCCGCCGCATGCCACGTGGTGCCCGAGGTGAGCTGCTTGCGCTCGAGCAGGACGATGTCTGTCCAGCCGAGCCTGGCAAGATGATAAGCGACCGAACAACCGATGACGCCACCGCCAATGATGACGACGCGGGCATGGCTTGGCAGTGCGTTCACGAGTCTGTCCTGCGCTGGAGGAGGCACGCGCCGAAGGCGCCGTCGAGTTGGGCTTCGTCGATGCTGCCCGCCCGTGCGATCACCACGATCTCGGCGCCCCTCCGGTCTGGCGCGCCAGCGAGCGAATCGACGGTGACGGCCTCGCCGGCACGGTGCAGGGCAACGCGGTGGCCGGCGCCCGTGGCGACAATGCCTTTCACGCGCACGATGCCGTCGGGCAGCCCGGCGACGACGGTGTGCAAGGCCTCGATGTCGACCGGCGAGTCCGTCCTCCAGAGATAACTTTCGAAGAGGCGAGAGGCGGTGTCGAGTCCGGCCGACGCGCAGGCGAGCAGGCGTCCGATCCGCGTCGGGCTTCCGGCGAACAGATCCGTGGCGCCCACGCGGCCGCGCGATGCTTCGATCATGCGGGCGCCCGGCGCCTGTGCCGTCGCGAAGGAGCGGGCGTCCTCCAGGGCTCCAGGATCGACGAGGTCGATCTTGGTCAGGACGACGAGGTCGGCCGCGGCGAGCTGGCGGCGCACGAGGCCGCCCACGAACTTATCGCGGGCACGTGCACGCACCGTGGCGGCATCCGCGACTACGACCGTGGCTCCGCGGCACAGGCCGGGCGACCCCGCCAGTGCCGCGATACGGGCCGGATCGGCCACGCCGCTCGCCTCGATCACGATCTGCTCGTAGCGGTCGGGGCGGCCGGCGAAGCGATCCAGTGCCATCGCGAGGTCGCCGGCGACCGAGCAGCAGGCGCAGCCGTTAGCCAGGGTGACGACATCGTCGTCGCGCGAGACGATCAGTTTTTCGTCGATGGAGATCGCGCCGAAATCGTTGACCAGCACGCCGATCCGCAGCCCGTGGTCGCCGGCGAGCAGGCCGTTGACCAGGGTTGTCTTGCCGGCGCCGAGATAGCCGCCGATCGTGATGACGGGAATGGACGTCATCGCCTGCCCAGCGGATAGGGCTGGCCCTCGAACACAGTGCCCCAGATCGGAATGTCGCGCAGTTCCAGGGGTGGCACTTCGCAGGGGTCGGCTTCGAGCACGGTGAAGTCGGCCTTCTTGCCGCTGCTGATGCTGCCGATCTCGTGCTCGAGGCCCATCACGTAGGCCGCATTGATGGTGATCGCACGCAGCGCTTCGTCGAGCGAGACCCTTTCCTGCGGGCAGAGCACGTCGCCGGCGGCATTCACGCGGTTGAGCGCAATCCAGGCATTCTGCAGCGGCCGGGCGGGCGCCATGGTGAAATCGGAATGGAGCGCGAAGGGCACGCGGTTGCGCGAGAGCGAGCCCAGCCGAACCATCTGGCTCGCCCGTTCATGGCCCACGCCGCGGCGCGCATAGATGTCGCTCAGCTCATACACATAGTAGGGATTTGCCGAGACGAGGGCGCCGAGATCGGCGATGCGCCGCGCCTGGGCGGATGTCGAAATGCCGAAATGCTCGATCGTGAAGCGATGGTCGATGCGCGGGCGCTCCCACTGCAGCTTCTCCAGCACGTCGAGCGCCAGTTCAACGCCGAGATCGCCCGTACAGTGGACGTGGATGACATACCCGTCGTTCCACAGAGCGCGTGCTGCCTTTTCGAACGCCTCCGGGGCCATCAGCCATTCGCCGTCGTGCCCGTCGATGTAACCGGGGCCGCCGAGCTGCATGAGCTGCGAGAAGAAGGCGCCGTCGGTGAACAGCTTGACGTGCTTGCCGAAGCGCAGCCGGCGCCTGTTGCGTTCGGGAAGTGCGGCGAGCTGCTCCAGCCGCAGGCCCGTGCCGGCGAAGGCCACGTGCGGCACGAACTCGACCCGGAAAGGCGTGTCGTCATTGTCGAAGGCCGCGACCGAGCCCGCCCACTCGGCCTCGGGGTCGAAGATGCCGAACGCCATGTCGCCGACCGTCGTATGTCCGCCGAGATGGATGACCTCGGCGGTGCGCTTCATCGCCGGGCCCCGGCGCTGCTCCGACAGGAGGTAGGCGGAAAGCTTTGCGCGCACGAAGCGGTTGCCTGCCTCGTAGAAATGGCCGCGGTTCACATCGACCTGGTGGGCGCCCCGCAGCTTCTCTCGGTCGAGTTCGAAATAGTCGAGGGCGGCGTCGTTCATGATCGTCTCGTGAAACGACCGATGGACGAGGATCAGCGGGCGCGTTCTGGAGATGGCATCGAGGTCCTGAAGCCAGATCTCGCCGTGCCAGTCGCGATGATAGCCCCAGGTGAAGAGCGGTTCCCTGGGGGCGGGGTTCGCCTCGTGCAACTCCTTCAGACGCGCAAGGAAAGCGTCGCGCGTCCGCACCGGTGCGACCGTGCGGTCGGGCAGCTGCCATTCCATGGCGGTGATGAATTCGCACTGGAGCAGATAGGCCGCCATCGAAGGATGGAGGTGCGGATCGATGAAGCCCGGCATCAGCACGTGCTTCTCGAACGTCCGGTCTATCGTGTGGGGATGGGCCTCCAGCCACGGCCGCAGCGTTTCGAGGGTGCCGACTTCGACGATCGAACCGTCCCGGACGGCGACGGCCGTGGCCTCGGGCAGCGACGGCTCCATGGTCCGGATCTTGCGGGCGACGAAGACGGTGATTCTCGACATGAGCTGCATCCCCAGCGAACGGTCCGGCTGTCCGGCCGACGATACAGTCTAGGGCGCCGGTGATGTGGGGATGTATACTTTTGGGCCAAATCCGTGTCTGATTGGGCCGGAGCCTTTCGATGCCGCCTCTCTCTCCAAAGCTGCCCGCCAAACCGGCCGCCGAGCTGCTGCCGAGCCCGATCGCGGTCCTGCTGATCCCGCAGTTCACCTCGATCGCGCTGTCGTCGATCATCGAGCCGCTGCGCATCGCCAACCGCTATATCTCGCGCCCCTACCGCTGGGTGCTGGTATCGGCCGACGGCGAACCCGTGCCCGATCGCAACGGGGTGAAGGTGGCTGTCGACAGCGCACTGGGCGATGTCGGCAGCGTCGGCACCCTGCTGGTGGTCGCCGATGCCCAGCCGACGCGGCGCCTGGAGCGGGCGATCCTGCCGACGTTGCGGCGGTTGGCCCGCGCCGGCGCGACCATCGGCGGCGTCGATACCGGCCCTCTCGTCCTGGCGCGTGGCGGGTTGCTCGACAGTCTCTCGGCCACCGCCCATTGGGAGGTCCTCCAGACCTTCCGCGAGCAGTTTCCTAAGGTGAACGTGACGGAGCGCCTCTTCGAGGTCGGCCAAAGGCGCTGCACCTGCGCGGGCGGCTCGGCGGCGCTCGATCTCGTTCTCAAGGAGATCGAGCTCCGGTTCGGTAGTCAACTCGCCTTGAGGGTGTCGGAGCATTGCATGCATGGGCTGCCCCGCCCGGCCGGGGCGGCGCAACGGGATCTGCCCGGGGGCGTCGGCGCGCGGCATGGGCGCAAGTTGGCGCGCGCCATGCAGATGCTGGAAGACGACGGCACCCGGCGCACGCGCATGGATACGGTCGCGCAGGCGATCGGCGTTTCGCGACGACAGCTCCAGCGCATCTTCTCCGACAAGCTGGCCACCAGCCCGGCGCGGTTCCGCCGCAAGGTGCGGCTCGACCGGGCACACCAGATGCTGGCCAATGCCGAGGCATCCGTGACTGAGGTCGCGATGGCGACCGGCTTCAAGTCGCGTTCCTACTTCTGGCGCTGCTATCGAAAGGAATTCGGAAGAGCACCGAGCAGCGACAAGCGCTGAAGAAGTTTTGGCTCAAAAGGAGACATAACTTGCCGAAACGTGCACGTTTGCGGGACGTGTGAAGCTATCGTTTCAGCCTGGGCACAGGTTGGGGACAGGCCATGCGGCAAGCGATAGCGGCTTTCATCACAACTCTTGCCGTTGCGATCGCGGTCGCGGCGGCGGCCTCGGCGCAGGAACCCGTCGCGGTGGCACGCTGGTCATGGGCCAGTCGACGGGCACCACCAGCTTCAACAACGCCGTCGGATCGGGAACCGGCATAATGGTTCCGGGTGCGCAGATCTTTGCCAGCCCGGTGATGCACGACGACAAATGGAATCCCAAGCCGTACCTCGCGGAGTCTTGGGAACTCTCGCCCGACTCGCTCTCGATGACGCTGCACCTGCGCAAGGACGCGTTGTTCCACGACGGCACACCCGTCACCTCGGCCGACGTCGCCTTCTCGATCCTGACGATCCGCGACAACCATCCTTTCAACACGATGCTGGAACCGGTCGAGCGGGTCGACACGCCCGACGCCAGCACTGCCATCATTCGCCTCAAGCATCCGCATCCCGCGCTGATGTACGCGATGGGGCCGCCGCTGATGCCGATCCTGCCCAAGCACATCTACGGCGACGGTCGGCCGATCAAGACACATCCCAACAACAGCAAAGACGTCGTGGGCTCCGGCCCGTTCAGGCTGGTGGAGTTCAAGCCGGGTGACCAGATCGTTCTCGAGCGGTTCGACCGGTTCTTCATCAAGGACCGGCCCTATCTCGACCGCATCATCCTGAAGACCTACCCCGACTCGCAGACGTCGATCCTGGAGCTCGAGGCGGGACGACTGCTGCTGCAGCCCTTCTTCAATCGCGTACTCGAACTCGACCGCGCCAAGGCCAATCCGCAGCTGGTCATCACCAACGAGGGTTATGCGGCGGTGGGCGGCATCAACTGGCTGCTCTTCAACAACAAGCGCAAGCCGTTCGACGACGTCCGGGTGCGGCAGGCCTTCGCCTACGCGATCGACCGCGACTTCATCGTCAAGGCGCTGCACAAGGGCCTGTCGAGGGTGGCGACCGGGCCGATCCACAGCGGCTTCCCGCAGTACTCGCCCGATGTCACCAAATACAGCCTCAATCTCAAGAAGGCCGAGGAGCTGCTGGACGCCTCCGGCCTCAAGAAGGGGCCGGACGGGATCCGGCTCAAGGTGACGTGCGACTACTATCCGGGCGACGAGGACGGGCAGAAGCGGCTGGCTGAATACATGAAGCCGGCGCTGAAGAGGGTCGGCATCGAGGTCGAGGTGCGTGCGCCCGCCGACTTCGCGGCCTGGGCCAAGCGCATGGCGGACAAAGACTTCGATATCAGCATGGATGCGGCCTTCGCCTGGGGCGATCCCGTGATCGGCGTCAACCGCACCTATCTCTCGACCAACATCCGGCCGCTGGTCTTCACGAACAACGCCCAGTACGCCAACCCCAAGGTCGACGAGTTGCTCAATGCAGCCGGCCGCGAGCCCGACGCCGTCAAGCGCCAGGCGCTCTATGGTGAGTTCCAGAAGATCGTCACAGCGGATCTGCCGCTCTTCTGGCTGACAGAGCTGCCCTACCACACGATCTACAACAAGCGGGTCCACAATCCCCCGACCACCATCTGGGGCACGGCCTCGCCGATGCTGGACGTCTGGCTCTCCGACAAATAGGCGCGGCGTGGCCCTGATCCTGCTCCTGGTGCGGCGCCTGTTCTATGCATCGATCCTCGTGGTCGGGGTCATGGTCCTGAGTTTCCTGCTGATCCGGCTGGCGCCCGGCGATCCTGTAGACACGCTGGCGGGCCAGATGGGCGGGATGACGGAGGAGATCCGGGCCGGCCTGCGCAGCGAATACGGCCTCGACAAGCCCACCCTGACCCAGCTCGGCATCTACCTGGAGCGCTTTGCCTCGGGCAATCTTGGCTATTCCTATTTCTTCAACCTGCCGGTCCTCTCGCTGATCCTGCAGCGCCTGCCGGCCACCCTGCTGCTCGTGCTGACGGCGCTGATCGTCGCGGTCTTCAGCGGCACCATCCTGGGCGTTCTGGCCGCGCGGCGGCCCAATGGGCCTATCTCGCAGATCATCACGGTCGTCTCAGTGATCGGCTATTCCGCGCCGGTCTTTTGGACGGGCATGCTGCTGATCATCCTGTTCGCCTCGACGATTCCCATCCTGCCGGTCTCGGGTATGACTGCGACAGCCGTCAGCGGCGGCTGGCTGCTCGATTCGCTGGACGTCGCCCATCATCTCGTGCTGCCCGCATTGTCGCTGGCGGTGGTCTATCTCGCCCAGTACAGCCGGCTCACCCGGGCCAGCATGCTCGACGTGCTGGGCTCGGACTATGTACGCACCGCGCGGGCCAAGGGGCTGGAGGAGCGAAAGGTCTTCTTCAAGCATGCCTTTCGCAACGCCGTGCTGCCGATCATCACCATCGTGGGCCTGCAGTTCGGAAACCTGCTGGCCGGGGCCATCGTGGTCGAGACCGTCTTCAACTGGCCGGGCCTCGGGCGCCTTGCCTTCGATTCCGTACTGCGCCGTGATTATCCCACTCTGCTCGGCCTGCTTTTCTTCTCCTCGCTGCTGGTGATCGTGGCCAACCAGCTCGTCGACGTCTGCTACCGCCTGGCCGACCCGCGGATCAGGGCGTCATGAGTGTCGCCGGGGTTCCGAGGACGGAGCATCCCTCGCTGGAGGCGGTGCGCATGTTCGCCCGCAGCCCGGTGGCCGTGGGTAGCCTGCTGCTGCTGATCGCCATCCTGTTGGTGAGTCTGGTCGGTCCGCTGGTCTATGTCGCCGATCCCTTCGACATCGTGGCCGCGCCGCTGTCGCCGCCGTTCAGCGAGGGCGGCTTTCTGGGCTCCGACCAGCAGGGGAGGGACGTGCTGACCGGACTGATCTATGGCGGCCGGGCGACCCTGACGGTCGGCGCCGCCGCGGCGCTGATCTCCGTCGTGATCGGCATCGCGGTCGGCGCGGTTGCCGGCTACTTCGGCGGCACGGTCGACGAATTGTTGATGCGCTTCACCGAGTTCTTCCAGGTTCTGCCGTCACTGCTCTTCGCCATGGTTCTGGTGACGCTTTTTTCGCCGACCCTGACCACAGTCGTTCTGGCGATCGGCGTGGTGAGCTGGCCCGGCACGGCCCGCCTCACGCGCGCGGAGTTCCTCAAGATCAAGCAGTACGATTTCGTCGCCGCCGAACTGGCGATCGGGGCGCGGCGGGGGCGCATCATGTGGAAGGTGATTCTGCCCAACGCCCTACCGCCGCTGGTCGTGTCCGCTACCCTGGCGGTCGGCGCGGCGATCCTGTTCGAAGCCAGCCTGTCGTTCCTGGGGTTGGGGGATCCTAACCGGATGAGCTGGGGTCTGATGATCGGCTCGAGCCGGTCCTACATGCTGTCGAGCTGGTGGGCCGTGACCTTTCCCGGCCTGATGATCTTCCTCACCGTGCTGGCGGTCAGCCTGATCGGCGACGGGCTGAACGATGCCCTCAATCCCAAGCTACGGGAGCGGCGCTGATGAACGGCGCCGCACCGACCCTGCTCGACATTTCGGGCCTGTCCGTCGAGTTTCGCGGCGGCGGTCGGACGGCGCGCGTCCTGAACGACGTGGCGCTCACGGTCGCGGCCGACGAGACGTTGGGAATCGTGGGCGAATCGGGCTGCGGCAAGAGCATGACCGCGCTCGCCATCCTGCGCCTCGTGCCCTCGCCGCCGGGCCGCATCACTGGCGGCCGGATCGTGTTCGAGGGCGAGGATCTGCTGCAGGCGCCGGAGCAGCGCCTGCGCGACGTGCGCGGCCATCGCATCGGCATGATCTTCCAGGAGCCGATGACCTCGCTTAATCCGGTGCTGACGATCGGCGACCAACTTTCCGAGACCCTGATCAAGCACCTGAAGCTCGACGCGCGCGCGGCGCGCGCCCGGTCGATCGAACTACTGAAGGCGGTCGGCATTCCCGCCCCGGAGCGCCGGGTCGACGAGTATCCGCATCAGCTGTCGGGTGGGATGCGCCAGCGGGTCATGATCGCCATGGCGATCGGCTGTGAGCCGCGGCTGCTGATTGCCGACGAGCCGACCACTGCCCTCGACGTCACGGTGCAGGCGCAGATCTTCGAGCTGTTGCGCGAGTTGCGGGCGCGCAGCGGCATGGGATTGATCCTCATCACCCATGACATGGGGGTGATCGCGGAGATGACCGATCGGGTGGCGGTCATGTATGGCGGCCGGGTGGTCGAGGAAGCGCCGACCGCGGAGATTCTGTCGGCTCCGGCCCACCCCTACACGCGCGGCCTGATAGCCTGTGTTCCGGATCTCGATGCGGAGGAAGCTCAGGGGGCCGACCTTGTGGAGATCGCGGGCATGGTGCCGTCGGTCTGGGATCTGCCGAAAGGCTGTCCCTTCGCCGACCGCTGCGCCGAGGCCCGGCCGCACTGCGCCGCCGAGATGCCGCCCACCACCGTGCTGGCTACGGGGCACAAGGTGGCCTGCTGGCTGCACGAGGGGACGGCGTCGTGAGCGCGCCCCTGGTATCGGTACAGGACCTCGAGGTCCATTTCGCACGGCCGCACTTCAATCCCCTGAAGCCTCGGGAGACGGTGCGCGCCGTGGACGGTGTCTCGTTCGATATTGGGAAGGGCACGACTCTGGGCGTCGTGGGCGAATCGGGATCGGGCAAGACGACAGTGGCGCGCGGCCTGCTTCGGCTGGTGCCCGTCACATCGGGCCGCATCGTCCTCAACGGGACGGACATTACAGCGCTGGGTGGCGAAGCGATGCGCCACATGCGTCGTCACATGCAATACGTTTTTCAGGATCCCTACTCCTCGCTCAATCCGCGGGTGCGCGCGGGCGCTATCGTACGCTCGCCACTCGATGTGCTCGGAATCGGAACGCCGGCCGAGCGCGAGGTACGGGTGGCTGAGCTGTTCGCGGCGGTGGGGCTGAGGCCCGAGAGCCGGAACCTGTTCCCGCATCAGTTCTCCGGCGGCCAGCGCCAGCGCATCAACATTGCCCGCGCCCTGGCGCCGGCGCCCGACCTGCTGGTCTGCGACGAGCCGGTGTCGGCGCTCGACGTGGCGATTCGCGCCCAGATCCTGAATCTGCTGCAGCAGCTCAAACGCCGGCTTGGCATTACCTATCTCTTCATTTCGCATGACATGGCGGTGGTGAAGCATGTCGCCGACGAGGTAGCGGTCATGTATCTCGGACAAATCGTCGAGCGCGCGCCGCGCACAGCCTTCTTCGCGCGGCCGCTTCACCCTTATAGCGTGGCGCTCATGTCGGCGGTGCCGACCGTGCGCGGCGGCCGCCAGCGCGCGGCCCGACGCATTCGCCTGACCGGCGATCCGCCCAGTCCGATCGATCCGCCGCCCGGCTGTCGCTTCGCGCCGCGCTGCCCGGCAGCGACGCCAGCTTGCCGCGGGACCAAGCCCGAGCTGCGCGAGATGGCGCCGGGCCATTGGGTGCGCTGTCACAGGGTCGAAGCCGTCGGCGGCACGATCCGGCGGCCGCTCGATTGACGGGCGCGGGAGGGGCGCGGCGATGAGCCGCGTGATGTTGAGGATTGGCCGCCTTCTTGCAGAAGGCAGGCCGGCCGGAGGACTTCTCTTCGCCCGTCCTGCATGCCAAGGACGGACCGTAGGGTTTCCCGACAGACTTTGAACCGAGAGGATGATCATGGACGGACTGCACGCCAACTCGCCGCATGCGCGCGACCAGCGCTATCTGGTGCATCAGCAGACGGAGCTGAAGACCTACCGTGAGCACGGCGGCACGTTGATGGCACGCGGCAGCGGCATCCATGTCATCGACGAGTCGGGCAAGGAGTATATCGAGGCGATGGCGGGCCTGTGGTGCGCGTCGCTGGGCTTCTCGGAGAAGCGGCTGGCCGAGGCAGGCTACAAGCAACTGCTCGACCTGCCCTACTACCATACGTTCTTCGACAAGGGGCATCTGGCCAGCGTCGATCTCGCCGAGAAGCTGCTGTCGATCGCGCCCAAGCCCATGAGCCGCGTGCTCTTCCAGTGCTCGGGCTCGGAGGCCAACGACGCTGCCATCAAGCTCGTCTGGTACTATCACAATGCGATCGGCAAGCCGGAGAAGAAGAAGATCATCGGCCGTGAGCGCGGCTATCACGGCAACACCGTCGCCTCGGTCAGCGTTTCGGGCCAGCCGCACATGCGGGCGGGCTTCGACATCCCGCTGCCGATGTTCCGCCACACCGACAATCCGCACTATTACCGCTTCCATGAAGAGGGCGAGACCGAGGAGCAGTTCTCCGACCGCATGGCCGCCAATCTCGAGGCGCTGATCCTCGCCGAGGGGCCGGATACGGTCGGCGCCTTCTTCGGCGAGCCGGTGCAGGGCGGCGGCGGCGCCATCACCCCGCCGCGCACCTACTGGGAGAAGATCCAGAAGGTGCTGAAGAAGTACGACGTGCTGTTCGTGGCCGACGAGGTCATCGCGGGTTTCGGCCGCACCGGCAACATGTGGGGCACCGAGACCTACCAGCTGCAGCCCGACATGATCTCCTGCGCCAAGGCGCTGTCCGCCGCCTACCAGCCGATCTCGGCGCTGATGATCTCCGACAAGGTCTACGACGCGGTCGAGAGCCTCAGCGCCACCAACGGCACCTTCGGCCACGGCTTCACCTATGGCGCCCATCCGGTCGCCTGCGCCGTCGCACTGGAGACGCTGAAGATCTACGAGGAGCGCGACATCGTGGGCCAGGTGCGCCGCGTCGGTCCCGTCATGCTGGCCGGGCTGGAGACGTTCCGCGACCATCCGCTGGTCGGCGACGTACGCGGGATCGGCCTGTTCGCCGGCGTCGAACTGATGAAGGACGCCAAGGCGCGCACGCCGTGGGCGCCGGAACAGAAGGTCGGCACGATGGTGCAGGACCATGCGCTGCGTCACGGACTGATCGTACGTGCTATCGGCGACCGCATCGCCTTTACGCCGCCGCTCATCATCACCGAGGAGCAGATCGGCGAGATGTGCAAGCGCTTCAAGCTCGCGCTCGACGACGCGAAGAAGGACCTCGGCCTGTAAGGACGGGTGGTTTTCGCCCGAGCGAACCGGGCATAGTGCCTCCTGGTCTCGGGAGGAAGAAACATGGTGAAGCCGGTTCGCAGGATCGTGACGGGCCACGACGAGGAGGGGCGCTCGGTGTTTCTCGAGGATGCGCCGGCGCCCCACCCTTTCTCGCCGTCGCACTCGCCCAATGTTGGGCTGACCAATCTCTGGCTGCTCGACGCGGTCCCCGCGTCGAACCGGGAAGGGGCGCCGGATCCGACGGCGAGGCCGTTCAGGCTGGAGCCTCCGGCCGCCGGTAATGTCGTGCGCATCGTCGAGTTCCCACCCGACAGGGAGCGCAACTACGGCAACCAGGCAGAGGTGTTCAGCCAGTACGGCGCGGCGCAGGCTCACGACAAGGCCGCCCGCCATCCGGGATTCCACAAGACCCACAGCCTCGACTACGCGGTCGTGATCGAGGGCGAGATCTGGGCGCTGATGGATGTCGGCGAGACGCTGATGACGGCCGGCGACGTGCTGATCCAGCGCGGTACCAACCACGCGTGGGCCAACCGCAGCGACCATATCGCCCGCGTCCTCTTCGTGTTGAACGGCGCCGTACCGGCCTGATCAGGCCGCCTTACGCCCTAGCGCGCGGCGCATCTTCATGGCGATCGGTGAGATCGGCGGATCGAACCCGCCCGACTGCAGCGCCACGATCTTCTCGGCGATCTCCAGCATCCGCGCGTTGGGCTTGGGCAGATTGGGGTGACCGATCTCGTCGAGCTGGCGCATTTCCTCGGTGGTGCGCAAGGTCGTGAGCACCAGGCCGTCCTCTGCGACCTCGATGACGCACATCCGTTGGGTTCCGATTTCGATGTCACCAGAGTTTGGGGGCGCCACCGAGGGGCAAGGAATTCTTTCGCGCACGCCTCTCCCGGCGCGGGCGGTTCCCGCCGGGTTCGAACTTTGGAAATCCCGATCATTGTCTCCTCGTGCGATCGGGCGCATTTCTGGGGCGTCGAAAGACCGCGGGATTTGAGGAGCAGCTTGCGCCGCGTCACCAAGTGCTAAAGCGTCACGATGCGTTCGTGGGCTCCGCTACGAGGGACGAGACAGCGATGACCCAGCCCCTTCTGCCGATCCTCCTCACGACCTGTCGACGCGGCATGTGCCGCGAGATCTGCCGGCTCGCCTGAGCCCGGCCCAAGTCCAAGACAGTTAATCGTGAGACCAGACCGGCTCCTCGAGGGCCGGAGGAGCGGAGCCATGTCCGAACCCTTCATCGTCGAAATCCGGGGCGAGCCTGCGGGCATCGTTTTGCGCGAAGGCAATGCCTTTCGCTTCCACGCGACCGCCCGTCCGTTCTTCGAGCTCGACGGCACGCAGTTCACCACCCCCGGCCACGCCCGCCTCGCCGCCGCCCGGTTGCAAGGCGGTCCGCGCCGCGCGTCCCTTCGCCGCTGACCCAGGAGGCAGAATCGTCATGACGACCCGACAGAGCTTCTTCCTGGCCTTGGCTATCGCCGTCACCCTCATGTCCACCATCGTCGCCGTGCGGGTGGCGCCATGAGCGTCTCGGTTGGGCGCCCCAAGGCTTCGCTGCCGTCAAAACTGGGAGATCATCTCATGAGGATGCTGCCGCTTCTGACGGCCGTGCCGGCCTCGCATCTGCCGCTGCTGGGGGAGTGGGCGAGGCAGGTCTCGAGCGAGCGGGAATCGGGCAATCGGCTCGATGCGTTGCGCCGCGCACAGCGCCGGGCCGAGACCGACATCCGGATGGCACTCGATCGGCTGGCCGATGAGTTCGATGTCCTGAGCCACGACGTGGACGATGCCATGTCGCGTGTCGGCGATTCTATACGGGACCTGACATGGGGGGTGGAGCGCGAGCTGATCCATGAACTCGACCAGCCGGCCGTATATGAGGAGCGCCCATGACGAGGCTCGCGGTGGCGACGTCACGCGCCGGCGATACCGCTCTCGGGGACACCGGAGACGCTGTCTTGCCATCGGCCGACCCTTTCGGCGATCTGCAGCGCTGCCTCGACGGCGCCGGGCCTTCCCGTATCCTGCAGACCGTTATTGGCGAGGTTTTCGCCGGTCGCATTACCGTCGTTTCCTCGTTCGCAGCGGACTCCGCGGTGCTGCTGCATTGGTGGCCGAAATCGACCGATCGACGCCGGTGCTGTTCGTCGACACAGGGCGACTTCCCGGAGGCAATCGAGCATCGAGATCGTCTCGTGCGGCATCTCGGGCTGCGTGATTTTCGCAGCGTTCGCCCGTCGCCTGAAGAGGCCTCACGCCTCGATGCCGGCCTGAGGCGGGCGGCCTTGGATTCGAACGGCTGCTGCGCTTTCCGCAAGGTTGCGCCGCTTGAACGGGCGCTGGCAGGCTTCGCTGCGTAGATCACCGTGCGCAAGTGGTTCCGGGCGACGGTTCGACATGCTCTGCCCGTGCCTTCTGCCCTCGGTCTGAAGGTCTCCGCGGCAGCGGGAAGGGGAACCAGAGCGCCCGGATTGCATTGCATGGTTTCTGCAATGCAATCGGAGGAGTCCCAGATGCGCTCGATCTTCACCGTCTCCGCCGTGTTGCTCGTGGCGGCCGTCCTCGCCCTGCCGGCCGTGGCCAAAGATCGCCCCGTCACCGATCAGGAACGGACAAAGCTCGAGGAGGCCGTAAAGGCAGCCGGCTGCACCGGCGGAAAGATGGAGTTCGACGACGACAAGGCGACGGCGCACCCGGCCGGCAAATTCGAGGTGGATGACGCCATGTGCGGCAACCAGAAGCACGATCTCGTCTTCGATACGGACTTCAAGATGCTGTCGAAGAAGGTCGACTGACGTCGTGTGCTTCAGGCTGGCAGGTCCTGCGGCCGCCAGCCTGAAGCAGCCTCGCGGGCGATTCGGGTGAAGTTGCGCACCAGGACAGAGCCATTGCCGGTGCGCCACACGGCCACCACCGGCAGCGGCGCGGGCTTCTCGGCGATCGCCAGGCAACGCAGGCCCGGCATGTTGAAGCTCGTGACCGTGGAGGGCGCCAGGGCGACGCCGAGACCCGCGCCCACGAAGCTCGCGACGGTATGGATTTGGTCGGCATATTGCGCGATGCGCGGCTCGAATCCCGCGCGGCGGCACATTTCCATCACGCGAGCGTGAATGAGAGGCGAGCCTGCGCGGGAATACATGACGAAAGGTTCGGCGATGAGTTGCTGGATGCTGGTCGCCCGGCGATGCGCGAGCGGGTGGTGCGCGGGGACTAGGGCCAGGAACGGCTCGCGAATCAGCGTTACCATCTGGAGGGCGCGACTGCTGATTGGCGGACGCAGCAGCCCGATATCGATGACGCCGTTCTCGAGACACTTCACCTGGTCCGGGTTGCGCATCTCGCGCAGTTCGAGTTCGACGTCGGGATAGGCGGCACGAAACCGGACCACGATCCCAGGGAGGATCGTGAAGGGTGTGGAGCGCACAAAGCCGATCACGAGTCGTCCGGTCTCGCCGGTCCCGAGGCGCCGCACGTCGGCCTCGGCTTGCTCGACGCCGTCCAGAAGCCGCCTGGCCCGCTCGTAGAGCAGCAGGCCGGCCTGCGTGACCTCGAATTTCTTCTGGCTGCGATGGAGAAGGACGACTCCCAGTTCGCGTTCCAGTTTCTGGATTTGGCGGGTGAGGGGAGGTTGGGCGATGCCCAGTGAAGCCGCGGCGCGACCGAAGTGTCCCTCGCGGACGACGGCACTGAAGTAGCGAAGCGTTCTCAGGTCCATGATCGATACCATAATGGTATCAAGAGCATCCGCCAACTGTATTGGACGTATTCTCTGGAAGGGAGCAACGTCGGGTTGCAGTTCGGACTGTTCGCCCGGTGCGCCGGTGTCCTGGTGAAAGGACATGGGGTGCGGCGGTCGCCCTTCGTGGTCCGGCAGGAGTCGCGAAGCGTATAGAACCGGGTTCGTCCTGGTGGCCGACCCCGCCGGGCTCCTGTGAATAGTGGAAGAGAAGATAGATGGCCAAATCACATCCCGTGGACGCGCATGTCGGAGTGCGCATGCGCCAGCGGCGCACCTTGATGGGCATGAGTCAGACCAAGCTGGGCGACGCCGTCGGTCTCACCTTCCAGCAGGTCCAGAAATACGAGCGGGGCGCAAACCGCGTGGGCTCAAGCCGGCTCTATGAATTCGCCAAGGCGCTGGACGTGCCGGTCTCCTACTTCTTCGACGAGATGCCCGGCAACGCACTGTCCGGCCGTCCGATGGCGGCCAAGGTGAAGAAGGGGACCGGCTTCGGCGAGGCAGGTACCCCGTTCGCCACCGAGAAGGATCCGCTGATCAAGCGCGAGACGCTGCAGCTGGTGCGCGGTTACTACAAGATCCGGGACGAGGCGGTGCGCAGGCGCATCTACGAGTTGGTCAAGAGCATGGGGGAGGCCAGCCACGCTGGCCGCCCGGCGAAGAAGAAGTAGCCGCTCAGCCTCACCCTCCTCTCCTCTGGCCGAGAAGAGGAGGGCGACTTCCATCATGCCGCCAGCAGATGCTCTGCAATCTGGACGGCGTTGAGCGCAGCACCCTTCAGGAGCTGGTCGCCCGCGACGAACAGTGAGATCGAATGGCCGGTCGGGTCGCCGAGATCCTGGCGAATGCGTCCGACCAGAATGTCGTCCTGCTGGGTGGCATCGCGCGGCATCGGGAAGAGATTGCGCTCGCGGTCGTCGACGATGCGCACGCCCGGGGCGCTGGCAAGCAGCGCCCGGACCCGGGCCTCGTCGATCGGCCGTTCGCATTCGAAGGTCACGGCGGCGGCATGGGCGCGCAGCACCGGCACACGCACGCAGGTCGCCGATAGCCGCAGCTCCTCGTCGCCGTAGATCTTGCGGGTCTCGCGCATGACCTTGGTCTCTTCGTCGTTGTAGCCGGTCGCGGGATCGATCGCGGTATTGTGGCTGAACAGGTTGAAGGCGTAGGGATGCGGGAGCACCCTTGGCTTGAAGGCGCGGCCCTCCAGATAGGCGCGCGTCGAATCGGAAAGCTCGTCCATCGCCGCCGCGCCGGCGCCCGAGGCGGCCTGGTAGGTGGCGATGCTCATCCGCCGGATGCGATTGTGCTGATGGATCGGCCAGAGCGGCGTGATGGCAATGATCGCCGCGCAATTGGGATTGGCGACGATACCCTTGTGGCTGGCGATTGCGCCGGCATTGATCTCGGGAATCACCAGCGGCACCTCGGGATCCATGCGGAAGGCGGAGGAATTGTCGACCACGATGGCACCGGCCGCGACGGCGATCGGGGCGTAGCGCTTCGAGATGGCGCCCCCTGCAG
Source organism: Reyranella sp. (assembly GCF_965249915.1). Classification (GTDB taxonomy): domain Bacteria; phylum Pseudomonadota; class Alphaproteobacteria; order Reyranellales; family Reyranellaceae; genus Reyranella. Next base: position 3,000,892 of record NZ_OZ252257.1, on the reverse strand, counting down.
AGAATAGGGCGATGTCGACGCCCTCGAAGCTGTGCTCGGTCAGCTCCTGGACGACGAGGGCCTTTCCGTCGAACGACAGTTCGCGGCCCACCGAGCGGGCCGAGGCCAGCAGGCGCAGTTCCTTCACCGGGAAGCGGCGCTCGGCCAGGCAGCGCAGGAACTCCACGCCGACGGCGCCGGTCGCACCGACGATGGCTACGGTAAGGGGGCTCGAATTCATGTCTGTCTCCTTCGTTGAGGCCGGGAAACGGACGCCTGGAAAGACAAAGGCCCCGTCCGAACCGGCGGGGCCTTGAGAGGTTGTCCTATGTCACGTTCGACTTTACGCGCACGTCCTCGCCGGCCCACCGAAGGTGGTCGTTTTGGTGGTCGCGGTCGCTTTGGTCGCGGAACGCTTCATCGTAACAGGGATATACGGCGAAGGCCTGGCGCCTGTAAAGGCGTCACCGGCTGTCTAGCTCGGTCGCAGGAACGGCTTGTCGCCGCAGACCGTGACCCTGTGGCCGTACCGGCGGTGCGGGAAGTAGTCGAACATGGCGTGGTGCTGGACGCAGCGATTATCCCAGAAGGCGACGGAGTCGGGCTGCCACTTGAAGCGGCACTGGAACTCCGGCGTCTCGATGTGGCGATAGAGCATCTCGAGCAGGGCGTCGCTCTCGTGTCGCTTGAGCTGCGGGATGCGCAGGGTGAAGCCGCGATTGACGTAGAGGCTCTGCCGGCCGGTTACCGGGTGGGTTCTCACGACCGGATGCTCGGCATTGGGGAACTTGATGTCGCCGCGGTCCGTGGCCTTCACCCGGTAGTAATGCGCCTTGGAGCTGTCGTGGAGGGCGGTCAGGCCTTGCAGCATCTGCTTGATCGGCTGGGAGAGCGTGTCGTAGGCGCGGTACATGTTGGCGAACAGCGTGTCGCCGCCACCCTCGGGCGGGACCTCGGTGAGATGCAGGATCGAGCCCATCGGCGGCTCGAGATCGCACGACACGTCGCTATGCCATTCCTCGCCCGCCACGTGCTTCGAATTCTCGTCGGCTTTGATCACCAGGATTTCGGGATGCTCGGGGAAGGCGATCGGCGCATTGGGATGGACGTGCAGCGGTCCGAACCGTCGGCCGAACTCCTTGTGCTGCTCGATCGACATCTTCTGGTCGCGGAAGAAAATCACCAGGTTCTCCATCAGTGCATCGTGCACTTCCTGAAACTGCTGGTTGCCGAGCGGCTTGCCGAGGTCGACACCGAATATCTCCGCCCCGATGGAAGGCGTCAGCTTGCGGACTTCGATCGACTGATAGGCCATTGGGGTTTCCTCCAGGATTATGGCTTCGTTGAGAGGCAGGATACGCCGGTCTAGACTGCGGATGCGATGAGGATCGATGTCGATCACTATCTGGTGCTGGGCGTCCCTCGGACAGCGGACGCGGCGACGATCCGTGCTGCCTATGTGGCACTGGCCAAGCGCTATCATCCGGACGTCGCGGCGGGAAATCCAGAGCTCGCGGCCTACAATTTTCGGCAGATTGCCGCCGCCTACAAGACACTCTCCGATCCGGAGAGCCGCGCCCACTACGACGCCAGGGTGCAGGCGGCCCTCGACACGGTACGGGCCTCGATGTCTGCCCGGCCGCCGCGAGCCGCCCTGTCGCCCGCCTACCTGCCGCATGCCCACGCGGCGGCGCGACGTCGCTCGATCACGGTCGTTGCAGTCGTGGTGCTGGTCTTCCTCGGACTCGGCAGCTATCTCGCCACCCGTGCCGTGAAGGAGGCGGCATCCGGCGCGATGCTGGCCAGGACCGAGACGCCGGGCGAGGCGAGGGCGCCATTCAGGCCGCAACCCAACCCGCTTCCGCCGATCGACCAACCGAGCCAGTTCGGCCCCTCGTCCCGGCCTACTTCCACGCCGATCGGCGGTGTGGCGGCCGGTCGCTCCCTCACGCCCAGGCTTTCGCCGGCCGAGGTCACGGACGGCCAGTCGGTTTGCGTCGCCGCCGACGGCGCGAGGTTCACCCTGGTCAATCGCGGCGGCGAGCCCATGGTAACCTACAACGGCGTGCAATCGGTGCAGGCCTCGGTGCAGTTCTTCGAGCGGCATCTGGTGGTGCTGACCGACATCGTGCCGAGCGACTCGATCATGATCGTGATAAGGCGCGGTCGGGAGCGCGGCACCCTTGTGTATTATGTCGACCCCGCCGGCGCGATCGTCCAGACGATCGCGGCGAAGTGCGTGGGACAGGCTTACTGATCGACGAAGGCCGGTCGTTTTACTTCTTATTCAGGCTTTCGAGCGTCGGCAGGCGGTAGCGGTCCTCCGGGTCGTTCCAACCCTTGAAGTTGGGCTTGCGCTTCTCGGCGAAGGCCGCGCGAGATTCCATCAGGTCGCTCTTGGCGCCGTGATCGTGCAGGGCATCGGCGAGGCGCTGCATGTCGGGGCCGGGTGCGGGACGCATCTGCCGCATCATGTGCACGGTGTTGACGCGAGAGGCTGGCGGCAAGGTGAGCAGGTGCTCGGCCATCGACATCGCCGTCGGCATGAGCTCGGCGGCCTCGACGAGGCGGTTGACGAAGCCGATCTCGTAGAAGCGCTGCGCGGTGAAGCGGAAGCCGAGCGCCATCTCCATCGCCACCGGATAAGGCAGGTTGGCGATGTGGCCGTGATTGTAGCCGCCAAGCAGCCAGCGCTTCGCCTCGGAGACCTCGAATACCGCCTCACGCACGGCGACGCGCAGGTCAGTGCGTTCGACCAGCATGAAGCCGCCGCCCATGGCGAAGCCGTTGATCGCGGCGATCACGGGCTTCTCGAGCTTGCCCGACATGAACGGATCCTCGATCTCGGGCCGGCGGCCGCCCGGCGCGCCGTCCTTCAGGGATTCCTTCATGTCCTCGCCGGCGCAGAACCCGCGGCCGGCGCCGGTGAAGATCGCGACTTCCAGCTCCTTGCTGGCGCGGAATTCGTTCCATGCCGCCGACAGGTCCGTTCGCATTTCGTGATTGAGCGCGTTCAGCCGCTCGGGTCGGTTCATCCGCACGACGAAGATCTGCCCGTGCTTCTCGGTTTCGACGACAGCCATGTATTGCTCCTATCCGTTCAAGAAGTTGGCCGGGTCAGCGCCGTTCGAAGTCGATGCGCTCGTCGACCGGCAGGCCGAGCAGGTGACGGCGCAGGCAGTCGAGCCCCAGTTCGGTGGCGCCGACGCGCACCCAGTCGCGACCGCCGACCAGACGCGCCTGGCGCGTCACCGCCCCGTCGCCATCCGCGAGACCGATGCAGATCGTGCCACCCATGTCGGGGCGGTCGGTGCCTTCGTCGAGTTCGAGCAGGACGACCAGCGCGTGACTCGCGCCGCTCGAGGCGCGTAGCGACTTGGCGACGGCAGCGGCCTGGTCGGGCGTGACCGCGGTGGCGCCCAGTTCGGCAAGATCGCGCGCGATGGTGCCGCGGCGGAACGCCCTCTCCGCGCCGGGGAGCGGGGCGATGCGCGCGGCTAGATGGCCTCCGGTCAAGGTTTCGGCAATGGCGAGAGTCGATCCGCTCGCGAGCAACCGGCCCAGGATCACGCCTTCGATGGTCTCATCGTCTTCAGCCACGATGAAATTGCCGAGCCTCCGGCGCACCTCGGCCTCGGCCGGGTCGAGCAGGGCCGCCAATGCCTCCTCGTTGTCGGCGCGCAGGGCGAGCTTGGTCTCCAATTGGGGATAATGCGCCTGGAAGCCGAGCTTGATGCCGCCGTCCTCCTTGAAGACGTCCATGTCGCCAAGCATCTGGTCGGCACGCGACTCGCCGATGCCGAACGTGTGGAAGCGCTTCAGGCGGGTGACGCCCGTGATGCCGCTCATCGCCAGGATGCGCGGCAGGATCTGCTCGTCGAGCATGCGGCGCATCTCGCGCGGCACGCCGGGGGTGAAGAAGAAGCGCGCCTTGCCGATGGTGACGGCGAAGCCGCACGCGGTGCCGATCGGATTGTCGATGAACTCGGCATTGGCCGGCAGCATCGCCTGCTTCCTGTTGTTGGGCGGCATGACACGGCCGCGCCGCGCATAGGACTCTTCCATGCGCGTCATCCAATGGGCACTCAGAACCAGCTCAACACCGCAGGCCTGGGCCGCGACCTCCTGTGAAAGATCGTCGACCGTGGGGCCCAGCCCGCCGTTCACGATCACCGCATCGGCGCGCGCGCCGGCCTCGTGGAAGGCCTTCAGCAGACTCTCGCGGTCGTCGCCGACGGTTGTGCCCCAATGCACGCCCAACCCGAGCTCGACGAGGCGGCGGGCGATGTGGCTGTAGTTGGTGTTGATGGTCTTGCCGGTGAGGATCTCGTCGCCGGTACAGAGGATTTCGACTCGCATTCGCGGGAGTATCGGCGAACGTCGCCTCTCACGCCAGCGACGTTCTGATCTCCAGCCCGTTCTTCAGGGTGAGCGTAACGGGTGTCCGCTCGGCGATGTCGGCCATGCGCTTCTTCTGCTCGTCGTCGACGGCGCCCTCGATCGTGAGGATTCGGTCGATGCGTTGCTTGTCGCCGTCACGGCTGAAATGGATGTCGGCATGAACTGCCGTCACAGGCCACTGCTTGCGCTCGGCATACATGCGAAGCGTGATGACCGTACAGGCGCCCAGCGCCGAAGTAAGCAGATCATAGGGGGCGGGGCCGGCATCCTTGCCGCCCAGTTCCGGCCCTTCGTCGGCCGTGAGCTTGTGATGTCCGCCATGGCCGGTGGCGATGGCCGTCTCGTAGTTGGTCGTGCCGATGCTTGCCTTTGCGTGAGCCATGTCGCTGTCGTCGCCTCCTGATGCTGGAGGGCCCGTTGCCGGGCCCTCGCACCAGTCTAGCGACGCTTGCGGCTGGAAGCTGCCTTCTTCACGGCCTTCTTCGCAGCCTTCTTGGCGGCGGTCTTCGTCTTGGTCACGGCGGTCTTCGCCTTGGACACGGCCTTCTTCGCCGCCTTCTTCTTCGCAACCTTCTTCTTCGCAGCCATCTAACTCTCCCTGTTCAGGTCATGGAACGGCACACGACGCACCGCTCCTGATTGCATCTAGATCACGATTCTTATCTCTGTCACGCATTCTTCGCGTGATTTTATCGTGCCGATGTGAGTCATGTGGTCGCTGAGCGACGCATCGGCCGGGAGTGCCGCGAGCAAACCACCCGCAGTTTGCGGATCGAACAGCACTGGAATCATCGCATGACCGGACGCGCGGTCGAGTCCGTCGATGAGATGGCGCGCGCGCAGATTCGCAGGCTGAAGCGAGCTCGCGAAGCCTTGTGCGAACAGTTCGATCGCGCCTGGAAGCACCGGCAACGAGTCGAGATACAGATCGACGATGACGTTGTCGCTGGCACGAATCATCTCGCTCAGATGACCCGCGAGGCCGAACCCCGTCACGTCGGTGCAGGCATGCGCGCCCGCCGTCACCAGCGCACGTGCAGCATCGCCCGATGGCTTTCGCATCGAAGCAAGCGCACCTTCGATCCAGCTCGCCTTCGCCATGCCGCGCATCGCGGCGGCGAAGATCACGCCGGTGCCGAGCGGCTTCGTCAGCACGAGTTTGTCGCCCGGCTTCAGCCCGCCCTTGCGCAAGGCTTGCGAGGCGACGACGAGACCGTTCACCGAGAAGCCCAGGGCCGCCTCGGGTCCCTCGCCGGAATGGCCGCCGATCAGCGCGCAGCCCGCGCCGTCGAGGATGCGCCGCGCCCCGGACAGCATCTGGAAGAGCTCTTCCTCCATCAGTCGTTCGGCCGCCGCCGGCACGACCGCCAGCGCGAGCGCGCTGTGCGGCTTCGCACCCATCGCCCAGACGTCGCCCAGCGCATGAACGGCGGCGATTTCGCCGAAGACGAAGGGATCGTCGACGAAGGTGCGGAAGAAATCGACCGATTGCACCAGCGCCTGGCCCGAAGGCACCTCGATCATCGCCGCATCGTCGGGGACGTCGAGGCCGATCGCGACATTCGCGCCAGGCGAAGGACCGAGCCGTGCCAGCACGCGATCGAGCACGCCGGCGCCGACCTTGGCGCCGCAGCCGCCGCAGCGCATGCCGATATCGGCCAGCAGGCGCGTCCCCTCGGCATCGGCCAGTCGCGGATCGGGCGGGGCAAGGCGTGCGGCGCTGTCCATCGGCGTCGCTGGCGGCTCGCGATACATGCGCATCCACTTGCGGTCGATATGGTCCTTCCAGCGCCACACCCACGAGCCTTCGACGGCCCACGAGCCCCGCGTCGCCACCGCGTTGCCGTCGCCGGTGCCGAGGATCGAGAGGTAGCGTCGTTGCGGCGTGAAGGGCTCCAGCGTCTGTCCTACCAAGGCGCGGCGCAGGTTGGCGGCCAGCGGCGGCCCGTGACGTACCGCGAAGACGCCGGCCTTGGGACGCGGATGGGCCGTCACGCTGGCGCAGTCGCCAGCGGCGAACACGCGCGGATCGCCCCTCGAGGCGAGGGTCGGTTCGACCGAGAAGAAGCCGCGCTCGTCGAGCGGCAGGCCGGTGCCGCCGAACCAGGCCGCGGCGCTGGCCTGCGTCACCACGAACACGTCGTCGACCGGCAGGCGCTCTCCGGTTTCGAGATGGACCGCCTCGGCATCGATGCGCGTGGTCGCGGCGTTTTCGATCAACCGCACACCGCGGCGTGCGAAGACGGCGCGCATGCGCCGGCGCGCCCCGACTGCCTGACCCGACAGGATTTCGCCCTTGGTGGCCAGCGTGACCGAGACCTGCGCATTGCGGGCGACGGTACGCAGTCGATGGTCGATGGCCAGCGCCAGCTCGACACCGCCCGCGCCGCCGCCGATCACGGCGATGCGCAGCGCGCCCTGCCAGTCCTTGACCCGTTCGAGGAAGCCCAGCCAGCGGCGGCCGAGTTCGGCGATGGGCTTCACGGGCGTCGCATGCTCGGTCGCACCGGCAATCGCGCCCATGCTGGGCGAAGAGCCGACGTCGAGCGACACGAGATCGTAGGAGATGGGCGGACGGTCTTTCAGCAGCACCTGCCGGTTCATGCGATCTAGCCCGATCGCTTCGGCATGGATGAGGCGCGCGCCGGTCCAGGCGCAGAGCCGCGCGAGGTCGATGTGGCACTCGTCGAACGAATAGGCGCCGGCCACGAAGCCTGGGATCATGCCGGAATAGGGCGTCTCGATGTCCCGCCCGATCAGGGTGACCCGTACCCCGGGCATCGGCTTCATGCCGAAGCTCTTCACGACATGGACGTGCGAGTGGCCGCCGCCCACGAGCACGAGATCCTTGAGGAGAGGAGCAGCCTGCATCCCACTCCTATAGACTATGGGCCGGGAGGCGAAAGACCCCGGCTACTGACCGAGGAACGTCGGGAGTGCCGAGCCATAGGCGGTGGCGCCGCCGCTGTTGCGGTCGATCTTCAATATGCCTGGCGGTCCATACAGCGTCCCCTGTCCGTCGCCGTTGAGCACGTATGTGCCCTGCGGCGTGTAGAGGGTGCCGCCCCGCAGGTCCCCGACATACGTGGTCGTGCCCGATGGTCCGTAGAACGTGCCGCCACCCCTTCCGTCGCCCAGGAACACGGTGCTGCCCGTGGGGCCGCTGAACGTACCGCCCGACCGGTCGCCGGAATAGAGCGCGGTTTGTGCAGACGCGGTGGCCGGGCACATGCCGAGAGCGAGCAAGCTGGCGATCAAGAGACGGCGCATGGGCTGTTTCCTCCGAGGATGTCGCGCCGCTCAGAATAGATTGCATTGGTTGTTTTAAAACAAACCTTGGGTTGTTTTCTCCATTTCCGTGGCAAGTCCCTGCGATCAACAGGTGGCGTGTGCGAGAATTATAATGTATATCAATTGATTAGGGGTGCTTGTTCCCCTGGTTTCGGAGCACCTCTGCATGGCCGTCACTTCCGGCCTCTCGGTTTCCCCAGATTTTCCCGAAGACGAGTCCTCGTTCGCCGCGCACCCTCGTTCGGCGTGGTCGCTGTCCTGGCCGCTGGTGGTGGGGCTGCTCCTCTTCATCTGTCTCGCCAACGGCAGCGGTCTACCGCTGCTGGCCGATCCAGACACACACTGGCACATCGCGGTCGGGAACTGGATGTTGGCCAAGGGCGCGGTGCCGACGGTCGATCCATTCTCCTTCTCCTTCGCGGGACAGCCGTGGATCGCCAAGGAGTGGCTGTCGCAGCTCCTGATGTCGGTCGCGTTCAAGCTTGGCGGCTGGGGTGGCGTCACCGTGCTGGCTGCAGCCGCGCTTGCCGTGTCCTTCGCAATGATGCTGCGGCTCCTGCTGCGGGACCTGCGCCCCTTGCCGGCGGCGGTGTTCGTGCTGGCCGCCATTGCGATGACCTTGCCGCACTTCCTCGCGCGGCCGGCGGTGCTTGCCTTCCCGTTCATGCTGATCTGGATGGCGGGTCTCGTGCGTGCCGTCGAGGAACGCCGCGCGCCGCAGCCACTGCTGCTGCTCGTGATGCTGCTCTGGGCCAACCTGCACGGCAGCTTCATCATGGGCCTGCTGCTGAGCGTCGCCTTCGCGGTCGAGGCGGTGGTCGGCGCGCGTAGTGCGGAAGAGCGCAAGGTCCTTCTTTCGGGCTGGGCGAAGTTTGGCATCGCCTCGTTCCTCGCGGCCTGCATCACGCCCTACGGACCCGAATCGATCTGGGTGACGCTGCGCATCTTCGCCCTCGACGACACGCTGGCCTTCATCACGGAATGGAAGTCGCCCGACTTTCAGAAGGCGCCGCTGCAGGAGTTGGTGCTTCTGATTGCCCTCTATGCCGCCCTGTCGCGTGGCCTCAAGCTGCCGCTGCTGCGCCTGCTGATCGTGCTCGGCCTGCTGCATCTCTATCTCCGCTACGCCTTCAATGCCGAGCTGCTGGCCATGCTCGCGCCGCTGGCGTTGGCACCGCTGCTGGCGCGTCAGTGGCCGGCGCTGCGGCCCGATCCCGCTGCCGGTCACGACGGTTCGCTCCCCGGGCAGGCTGCCGCACTGGCATTGCCGGCCGGCCGCGCCGCCGTCGTCGTGGGTGTCGCCTGCTGTGCGCTGATCTCGCTCGGCCTCGTGCGCTACGGCGGCATCGTGCCGCCGCTCTCGACCATGCCCTCGACCGCGATGGCCTATGTGAAGCAGGCGGGGATCGGCGGTCGTGTACTCAACCACTATGTCTTCGGCGGCTATCTCATCCATGCCGGCGTGCCGACCTTCATCGACGGCCGCGGCGAACTCTACGGCCGCGACTTCATCCGGCGCTACGCCGACACGATCGGCCTGCGCGGCGGCGAGCCGTTGGAACAGCTGCTCGAGCGCAATCGCATCGACTGGACCTTCATGCCCCCCGACCAGCCGGTCAACCGCCTGCTGGCCCGCCTGCCGGGCTGGCGGCAGGCCTATGCCGACGAGGCAGCGGTGATCTTCGTGCGCGAGCGCTGAGCGCCTCAGCGCCAGTCGATCGGATTGGCATCGAGATAGACCAGAAACCCGTAGACGAAGATCGTCGGCAGGGCCGTGACCCCCGACAGGATGATCGCCGTCTTCTTCGCTCCACGATGCTTGAGCGCGAGGGCGCTGGCAGTGGCCCCGGCCAGGAGCAACATCGCAACGACACAGCTCAGGATCTCGAGGGCCATCACGCCGTCATGGATGAGCATCTCGAGCACGAACCATCCGAGGCCGAGAATCCCCGCGATGTTCACCGCGGCAAACCCGGCAACGAAGATGTCGGTCGCGTTCCGTCGTGGGTCTGGACTGAAGTTCAGCAGCAGGACGAGGGCCATGACGGCGGCGATCAGAAGGGTGAGGAGCGGGGACATTTCCCCACGCTATTCCTTCAACACGATCCAGGTGCAGTGTCCGATCGCACAGAGGCGGCCGGACTCGGTGTAGAGCGCCGTGCCGGAATAGAGCTTGCGGCCCTCGGCGCCGATGCGCCAGCCGACGACGGCGCAGCGTTCGCTGACCTTGGGGCGCTCCAACACTTTCGCGGTCATGCGGCCGGTGAGGGCGGGGCGAATGTCCTCGGGATCCTGGGCGGCCCAGGCGCCGGGGCAGTCGAGCGTGCCCCACAGGAACTCCGGCCGGATGCGGCCGTCGCCGTCGGCGTGATTGGCGTGCGGCACGTAGCAGGAGAGGGACGTCCCGCTGCCCGAATGGCTGCCGAACACTCGCAATCCGTCGCCCACGCCGCGACTGCGGCCACAGACGAGGCACCACTGGAAGTCGCTGCCCTCGCCGCAGCCGCCGACCGCGTCCTGGTGCATCACCGTATCCCAATCGGACGGCGGCTTCGGCGGATCGAGATGATCGACCCTCCCGGCGCGCGCCTCGCAGATCAGCGTGTCGCCGTCGCGCATCGTCATCACCGCATCCTCGCGCACGAGGTTCATCGGGGTCTCGATGGGAATCGGTGCGCGCAGGGTGATCTCGACGGCGCCGTCGCCGCCGAAGGCCCTGGTGTAGCGTTCGGCCAGCAGGCCGGAGACATAGCCGCCATTGCCGGAGAGGCGCGGGCCGTTGAAGCCGGCCGGGATGATGAGAGTGTCGTCCACCGTGGCCCTCGCAGCGTGGAAATCGGCCGCCGAAGCTGCCGTGCGCATGCGGAGAATGCAAGCCTGCCGGGCCGCCAACCGGCTTGCATCGCCGCTCGTGCTCGTCGAGGGTGGAAACGATGGGATCGGCTTTGCCGTGGGCGCTCGTGGCGCTGTGTTTTGCGCTCGGCGTGGCCAGTCGCTCGATCAGCGACACCTTCCTCGTCTTCGTGCCGGCGCTCCAGCACGCCTTCGACGCCAATCGCGGCTCGGTCACGCTGATCTATAGTTTCGCCCTGCTGGTCGGCGGCACCGCCGCGCCGATCACCGGGTGGATCCTCGACCGTTTCGGCCTGCGCACACTCACCGTGGTCGGCGTGATTGCGGCCGCCTCCAGCACCGCCGTCGCCTCGCAGGCCAGCCACCTCTGGCACCTCTATCTGTCGCTCGGACTCATGATGGGATTCGGTGCGGCGTCGCTGTCGGGGATCCTGTCCTCGTCGCTGATCGGCCGCTGGTTCCCGGCCAATCGCCTGGGTGTGCCACTCGCCGTCTCGTGGTCGGCGTCGGGCGTCGGCGCGATGGCGACCTTTCCGGCGGCGCAATATCTCATCGAGACCGACGGCTGGCGCCACGCCTACCTCGTCTTCTCTTGCGTAAGCGCGGTCTTCATTCCGCTGCTGCTGGTCTTGCCCTGGAAGAAGATCGAGCGCGGGGCGCCCGGCCTTGCCAAACTGCGCGAGACGGCGGCGCCCGGCCTCACGGTGCGCGAGGCGTTGCGCGACTGGCCGTTCTGGGCGCTCACATCGTCGTTCGCCCTGACCTCGATCGGCATCTTCGCGCTGATGCCGCAGACCATGGTCTATCTGCTCGAGCGCGGCATGGACGGATCGTACGCGGCGCGCGCCATGGCGGTCGCGGGCTTCCTGACGCCACTCGGCATGATCGGCTTCTCGTGGCTGGCCGATCGCGGCGGCCGCCGGCTGGCGGCGATCCTGGCCTATGCCTGCTCGATCGCCGGCGTCGGCGCCCTCGCAATGGTACGGGGACCCGGCGACGATCTCTGGCTGTGGACCTTCGTCCTGCTGTTCGGCGGCAGCATGGGGTCGCGCGGGCCGATGATCTCGACGCTCGCCACCCTGCGCTATCGCGGGGCCCATTTTGGCCGAATCTACGGGCTGATCGCCATCGGCATGGGGCTGGGCGGTTTTCTGGGCGCCTGGATCGGGGGCGTGCTGCACGACCTGACCGGCGGCTATGCCGCCGTCATGCTGCTTTCCGTGGTGGCGCTGGCCACCGCCGCCGCAACCCTGGGATCGGAGGCCGGCGCCCGGGAGCGCCTCAGCCGCTAGGACCCAGACTCCCATGACATGTTGGTGACGACGACTCCCGGATATTGTGTTTCGCCGGGAGTCCGGCCACTATGGCCGGCATGTTGGACCGCATCGATTTTCCGAGTAGTCCCATCCTGCGGCGGCGGCGGGCCTAACCGTGGCGCCCGGCCTTGAGTCCTGCCACGCGCTGGTGCTCAACGCCGATTTTCGGCCTCTGTCGTATTTTCCCCTGTCCGTCTGGTCCTGGCAGGATGCCGTCAAGGCGGTGTTCCTGGACCGTGTCAGCGTCGTTTCTGAATACGACCGCACGATCCACAGTCCGACCTTCGAGATGCGGCTGCCCAGCGTCATCGCGCTCAAGGAGTACGTCCCGGCGGCGCGCCGGCCGGCCTTCACGCGCTTCAACGTCTTCCTGCGAGACCGCTTCACCTGCCAGTATTGCAACGGTGACTTCGCGACCAACGAGCTCACCTTCGACCACGTGATCCCGAAGTCGCGTGGTGGCCGCACGAGCTGGCAGAACGTCGTGACCGCCTGCAGTCCGTGCAATCTCCTGAAGGGTAACCGGCTGCTGCACGAGAGCGGCCTGCTCCTGCGCTGTGCGCCCGCCGAGCCCTCGACGCAGCTGCTGCAGGAACACGGGCGCGCCTTCCCGCCGGGCTACCTGCACGAGAGCTGGCGCGACTTCCTGTACTGGGATTCGGAGCTGGACCAGGGCTAGGGCTTTCGTGTGCGAAAGCCCTGCTGCGTGAGCCTCAGATCGCGATGACGAGGTGAATCAAATCCGCGTCGACAGCCAGATCGCGAGCCGGGAGCCGGTTTTGATCACCGCCGACAGCGCCTCGTAGGCGGGTGCCTGTTCGGCGCCGGCGGCCAGCGCCGTGTCGCGATGCTCGATCTCCTCGGCACGGAACTTCTCGACGGTCGTGCGCAGCTCCGCCTCGTCGTCGCCGAGCTTCGCGGCCTGATGGGCGTAGTGTTCCTCGATCGTCTCCTCGACGGCGACGGTGCAGGCCATGGCGGCCTTGTCGCCCATCAGCGCCGTGGCGGCGCCCAGGGCGAAGCCCGCCACGTTCCACAGCGGCGACAGGACGGTCGGCCGCACGCGGCGCTCGACCAGCAGGCGGTCGAACACCTTGTTGTGCTCGCGCTCCTGGGCCGCCATGTGCTGGATGCGGCGGCCGGTCTCGCTGTTGGAGCGGCCGGTCCAGCGAAGCGCCGCCAGCTGGCCCTCGTAGATGCGCACGGCGCCGAACTCGCCCGCCTGGTCGACGCGGATCGTGCGTTCGACCACCTCGCGGGGCTCGGGATCGCCGGGATTGCGGTTGGCGCCGGTCTTCATCATGGGAACCTCAGCTTGTCCTGGCCGTGCGCGACAGGCCGGAGGCCAGGCCGACGGCGAGGATGGCCGAAAGGATCGCGTTCCAGCCGGCCATCGAGATGCCAAACAGCGACCACACGATCGCATCGCAGCGAACCATCTTGGCACCGAACAGGTGCTTCTTCAGCTCCTCCGGCGACAGGCCGGTCGGTATCGTACCCGTGCAGGATTGTGGCCCCGCCCACCAGCGATACTCGACGCCGGCGTGGAAGATGCCGATGGCAGAGCTGACCGCGATGGCGGCGATCGCGAGCACCATGAACCAGGTGGCCGTGCGCGGCCGGCTCGACGAGGCGAAGGCCGCGAGGCCCGCCACCATGGCCACGATATGCGGCCAGCGCTGCCAGTGGCACATCTCGCACGGCGGGAAGCCCATAACGTACTGGAAGAACAGGGCGGCCCCCAGCATCAGGCCGCTGCCGAGGAGGGCGACGAGGCCGAGCTGGCTGGGGAGGGGGAGGCGCTGCGTGGTAGCCATGGGGCAGTCCTAGAAGAGAAAGCGAACGACGACGAAGCCCCCGATCAGGGCGAACAGGAATATCCAGGTGAGCAGGGTAAGGCGCTTCTCGATGAAGGCACGGATCGGCTCCCCGAACTTCCAGAGCAAGGCTGCCACGAGGAAGAAGCGCAGGCCACGCGTCACGATGGACGCCCACACGAACGTGAACAGGTCGAAATGCGCGGCGCCGGAGGCGATGGTCACCAGCTTGTAGGGGATCGGCGTCAGGCCCTTGATGAGGATGATCCAGGTGCCGTACTGCTCGAACCCTGCACGAAAGGTCGCGAGGCCCTGCTGCAGCCCATATGTCTTCACCACCCAGGCACCCAGCGTCTCGAAGAAGTAGTAGCCGATCGCATAGCCGAGAAGGCCGCCCAGCACCGAGCAGACGGTGCACACCAGGGCGATGCGGAACGCCTTTTCCCGGTTGGCCAGGATCATCGGTACCAGCATGACGTCCGGCGGGATGGGGAAGAACGAACTCTCCATGAAGGAGACCACGCCCATCGCGGGAATTGCGTTCTTGTGCTGGGCGAGGCGAATCACCCAATCGTACAGACGGCGGATCATGCGCCCGCTCTTAGCGTGTCGCTACGGGCGAAGCGAGGGACCTTTCCCGCGTTGGACGCCGGGCGCTACCGGGCTTCTGGTCGCGCCCCATCCAGCTGGTGCAAAGGCTACTGCCGTTCCGACTACCCCGCTGGAATGAAGTCGGTTTTCCAGTATGGCTCCAGACCCGGTGCGCCCACACCGAGAGTCACGGCCAGACCGAGCGCTTCATCCTTCACTGTGGCCACAATCGAACACCCGGAATGAGCGCTGGTGGGAATCGAAATGGTATCGCCCGGCAAGGCCAGCACGGCGGGAGCGCTCACCTCGACGCCCGGAGGGAGGGTCTCTGCGGTCGCCGTCGAATCGACCATAACCCGTCTGGCCTTCCCGTCGAAGCGAGCCAACACAAGGGTCGGTTTGGTGAATCGGACCTCCACGCCGTCGGGTGTTCGGTTGGCCGACCGGACACCACAAAGATGGCCGGTCTCGCTGACCGTGTTTTGCGATGTAGCAGGATTGCTTCGAGGGAGCGGCTGTTTCGGCCCATCCGCACAGGCCGTAGCGGAGAGGCTGGCAAGAAGCGCGAGAAGGTACCTCGCACTGTGGCTCAAAGTCGGTAAGGAAATCATCTGGTCGGCGTTCCGCTGCATCGAGATATTCGATTCTTCTCGCATCGTCGCGACAAGTCGTTGCCAGGGCACGGTCGACTGCGCGGCGCTCGCTGGTCGTAAGCTGGGGCGAATCGGTCGATCCGAGACGGCAGGACCGCCGGAGTCTTTCCGATTTGGATTGAACCGCCAGAGTTCGGGCTCAATCGCGCGCGCATTCAAATGGGGAAGTGCCCCGTCATACGGGGCGATGGGGGCATGCCCATCGTCACCGCGCATCCTGCCCCCTCCGTCGTCGTGAGACGATGACACCTCCCCATTTGAACGGGAGG
This sequence comes from Reyranella sp., assembly GCF_965249915.1. Lineage (GTDB taxonomy): Bacteria > Pseudomonadota > Alphaproteobacteria > Reyranellales > Reyranellaceae > Reyranella. Next base: position 2,985,722 of record NZ_OZ252257.1, on the reverse strand, counting down.
AAGGTCATTCTACTTCGGCCGGAAAGACTCTAGGAGGCGGCAAGTCTCTTGGGAATGCGCCTCTTGCGGGACGGGACCTCGCTCGCCTGGGCCGCGTGAGCCGGTGGATCGCCGAGCAGGCGATCGAACTCGCGCTTTGAGACTTCATAGCATTCGCACGACCGCTCGCGCAGGCCGCGCCGGTCGAGAATGTTGACGGTGCCGCGGCTATAACGGATCAGGCCAGCCTGCTGCAGTTTTCCCGCGGCCGCCGAAACGCCGGTGCGCTGGACACCCAGCATCATGGCCAGGAACTCCTGGGTCAGCAGAAACTGATCGGTCTTCATGCGATCGTGCGTCATGAGCATCCAGCGACAGCAGCGCTGCTCGAGGGAGTGGAAATGATTGCAGGCCGCCGACTGCGCGACCTGGTTGAACAGCGCATGCGCGTAACGCAGCATCACCATCCGCATCGAAGCGCTGCGCGCCAGTTCGGCACTGAACAGGGCGGCTGACATGCGTAGCCCCTCGCCAGGAACCTGGACGTAAACGCTGGTCGGTGCGCGGTCGTCGCCCAGCAAGAGTGGCAAGCCGACAATGCCCTCGTTTCCAATCGTGCCGACCTCGGCCGCCGCGCCGTTGGACATGGTGTTGACCAGAGATCCGACGCCAGTTTCGATGAAGTAGACAAAATCGAGCGGTTGGCGTGCGCGGTAGAGCGACTGGCGGTAGGTGAGGGGAATGCGCTCGAGGTGCTTCTCGAGGCGCCTGCGATCCCTTGCCGGCAGCAATGCCAGCAACCTGTTGGCAGCCGTCTTGCCCGATGGGCGCCCTGTCATCTTGTCACCTCTTGAAGCGCCTTCTCGTGGACGCAAGTGCTGGCCGCAGTTTCCGTCAATCGGCGTCCTGCGAATTCCGCTCGGCTCTTTCGCGTGTTCGGGGACAGCGACATGTCCGGCCCGACACGTGCGCGTGATCGTTCGCTTTGCTGTATCGCACTCGATCGTCTCGGGGATTTCCGCGGTGAATGAACGATTGCATTGCACCACCCAATGGCACCACGGCCACGATTCAACTTGCGCTTGCCGCCTGGCAATGTCGAGTCGTCCTGGCGGAAGCGGGCTGCAAAAGGGAATGCGTCGCATGCCGCATTCTCCCGTTTGTCCGCCGTCCGACATTGTATCTCGACTCTGCATTGCAAGAGGCGCAAGCATCGTATTGCCCATGAGCGGGATGCGCTGCCTCGCTATGGGGCCGCCGCAACAGCCAATGGCTGAATGCCGGCCTGGTTGAGGGGGATCAATCGGCACTTTGCGCAGCCCTGCTAGGTCACTTGGCTCCGGGATGTCCGGAGCACATCGGGGGAGGTCGGCCTCATGGCATTCGAACAGTCCCTGTTCTCAAAAGTCTTCACGACCAGCGTAGGTTTGGGCAAGGAAGCGCCTCGCTCAGCGGCCAGCTACGAGCGAGAACTCGCGGAACATCGGGGCACGGAAATCCGCTTGCGCGAGGAGCTTGCCAGCGAGGAGGCGCTGCTGCGCCAGAAGGATCAACTCATCCACGCCCGCGAGGTCTTGAGCATGGAAGCCGATCACCGGCTGCTGAACGGGCTGCAGATGATCGTGAGCCTGCTGTCGCTGCAGAGCCGGGCGATGCCGAATGCAGATGCCGCCGAGCATCTTTCTGCGGCGGCCAACCGCGTCGCCACCCTCGCTCGCGTCCATCGGCGCCTGCATGCGCTCGACAGCGAGAAGACCGTGGCCTTCAAGCAGTTCCTTCGCGAGCTGTGCGGTGAATACGGATCGATGCTCGCATCGGAAGACCGCTGCAAGCAGACGATCGTCGTCGAGGGCTGCGAAGCGAACTTGCCGGCCTCGATCGCCGTGCCGCTCAGCCTGATCGTAAACGAATTGATCACCAACGCCGCGAAGCATGGCGTGGGCGTGATCACCGTCCGACTGGAAGGGCTGCCGGAAGGCGGACATCTCCTGTCGGTTTGCAACGCGGGGCCGTCGCTGCCCGAGGGCTTCGATCCGGCCGCGTCGAAGGGACTCGGCATGAAGATCGTGCAGGCGCTGGTGGAACAGATCGGTGGAGCGCTTCGGGTCGGCCACTGTGCCCACTGCGGCGGACCGGAATTCGCCGTGGGCTTCGCCTAGACACGTCGCGGGCAACGCCCGGTTTGCGGGGAGCCAGCAGCATGTCGGTCAGCGCCGTTCCTGTCGTGGTGGCGATCATGTTCCCCTTGGGCCGGTTCAGCCGCCTCGGCCGCCGTGCTGATCATCGTCGGCGTCCACATGTTGACGAGCCTGCGGCGGGCGGCCGACAGTCCGGCGCATGACCAGACTGCGCCTTCATCGGGAGAACCATCTCGTCCAACGAATCGGCTGGCTGCGCGCCGCCGTTCTGGGCGCCAACGATGGCATCGTCTCGACGGCGAGCCTCATCGTTGGCGTCGCGGCGGCCGCCACCGCGCCGGGCGAGGTGTTGATTGCGGGCGTGGCAGGCCTCGTGGCGGGCGCGATGTCGATGGCGGCCGGCGAATATGTGTCGGTGAGTTCCCAAGCCGACACCGAGCATGCCGATCTGGCACGCGAGGGCGCGGAGCTGGCTGCCAACCCCGATTTCGAACGCGACGAGCTTGCGGAAATCTACATTGGCCGTGGGGTCGAACCGGTCCTGGCGCGGCAGGTGGCCGAGCAGTTGATGGCCAAGGGCGCTCTGGCGGCCCATGCGCAGGACGAACTCGGGATCTCCGCCGCTACCACGGCCCGTCCGCTCCAGGCTGCTTTGACCTCGGCCGCTACATTTTCGGTTGGTGCTGCCATGCCGCTGCTCATGGTCGTCGTGGCACCGGCCGCTTGGCTGGTGGTTGTGGTGAGCGTGGCGTCGCTGGTCTTCCTCGCCCTTCTCGGCGCCATTGGCGCGCGGGCGGGTGGCGCTGACGTCTGGCGCGCCACGGTCAGAGTGACCTTCTGGGGCGCGCTCGCCATGGCGCTGACTGCCGGCATCGGGCGCCTGTTCGGGACGGTCGTCTGAGGGTTCGATCTCGCTGCCCTGGAGGCGGCTACCCGCCGTCGGCGTGGTCAGTGAACGGCCCGGCGTTCGGTTTCGAGCGCTTCCTTCAGATCCTCCACCTCGGCCACCAGCCACTCGTGCTGACGGGCCTGTGCCACGGACACGATGGACAGATGAAGGACCGTGGCCTGGAGATAGTCGATGAGCGCGGCCTGATAGGCCGTGGAGTGGGCGGGCGTTCCATCGACGCGCGCCCGCGCCTCGATAGCCTGCCGGGCAGCAACTTCGAGTTCCTGGCTGAGCTGGACGTCATTCATGGGATTCTTGCTCCTTTCAGGTGCTCGCGCCGCGAGGCCCTTTCTGCGGGCGCGCTTTGACGTCCTCGTTCTGGCTGCCGGGGATGGCGGCACCGCCGTCGTCGCGCGTGGTCCGAGGATTGTCCTTTTGACCCCGCTCCTGTTGCTGGCCGGGAGGGCCGCCGGCGCCCGGATTGAGGCGCTCGTACTCGCGCTCCGGGGAGAGCTCGGACGGGGGTGGGGCGGGAGGTGACGCGGGACGGGCCGCCGCGGACGGGTTTGATTTTTCGACCATATCGACTCAACTCCCGCAGAGCCCGCTTCGTTGCCGAGGGGAGGGCACACTCCCAAGATTCGTTGGCGGGTCCCGCTCGCGTCGCGGCCTCCCCACGTCTCGACGCACTTCCTGACGATGCTGCCCGGCAACCAGCCGTGCGGTACGGTGTTTCTGCACGGGCTTCACATTTGTTGCAGCAAACCTCATTATCCGCCGCCTCTCACGACCCTCTCAGTCAGCACACCGCAGGACCATGCCGGATTCCGACGATCGCCCGACGACCGACGATTCCTCTCTCCTGTTTCTTGCCGGCGGCGGCGAGCTCGGAGCACTGATCCGGGGGTATGACTGGACGAACAATCCGCTCGGACCGCCGGCAAACTGGCCCCAGAGCCTGAAGACGTCCGTCCGAATCATGCTCACCTCGCGCCAGCCGATCTGGATCGGCTGGGGACCCGAGCTGATCTATCTCTACAACGACGCCTACAAGTCGATCATCGGTGGCAAGCACCCGGACGCCGTGGGCAAGCCGACGAAAGAGGTCTGGAGCGAGATCTGGACGGATATCGGCCCGCTTCTCGACACCGCGATGGGCGGCATCGAAGGGACCTATGTCGAGGAGCAGCTCCTGCTGATGGAGCGTAACGGCTATCCGGAAGAGACCTACTATACCTTCTCCTACAGTCCGATTCCTGACGATGACGGCAAGCCGGGCGGCATCATCTGCGCCAATACCGCCGATACGGCGAGGGTGATCGGTGACCGGCAGGTGGCCACGCTCCGGGAGCTCGCCGCGCGCACCGTCGATGCGCGGACCTGGGAGGATGCCAGCCGTCAGAGCGTCGCGGCGCTCTCGATCAACCCGCGCGACATCACTTTCGCGCTTCTCTATGTCGTCCAGCCCGGCGGCGAGGAGGCCGTCCTGGCCGCGCGCCACGGCCTGCCGCCCGGCCATCCCGCCGCCGTCGAAACTCTCCATCCCGCGAATGGCTCGGCCTCCTGGCCGATCGAGGGCCTGACGAAGGAAGAGCCGCCGCGGCTGGTCGATCTTGCCCGGACGTTCGGCGCCGCCGCGCCGGGCGCGGCCTGGGACCGCGCGACCCAATGGGCGGCGGTCGTGGCCGTGCCGCCGTCCCGCGAGACCGGACGCGCCGGCTTTCTCGTGGTCGGCCTCAGCCCGTACCGGCTGTTCGACGACGTCTATGCCGAGTTCGTGAACCTGATCGCGGGACAGATCGCAACGGGTATCGCCAGCGCCGATGCCTACCAGGAGGAGCGCCGCCGGGTCGAGGCGCTGGCGGAACTCGACCGTGCCAAGACCACCTTCTTCTCCAACGTGAGTCACGAATTCCGCACCCCGCTCACGCTGATGCTGGGGCCGCTGGAGGAGGTGCTCGCCGGCGGGCTGTCCGTCGAAGAGGCACTCCGGCATGTCGCGCTGGCGCATCGCAACGGCAATCGATTGTTGCGCCTCGTCAACTCGCTGCTCGACTTCTCGCGTATCGAGGCGGGACGCATGCAGGCCACCTACCGGCCGACCGACCTTGCCCGCTTCACCACCGGCATCGCCTCGAGCTTCCGCCCGACGGTCGAGAAGGCGAACCTCGCGCTGGTCATCCAGTGCCAGACGCTGCCTCAGCCGGTCTATGTAGATCGCGAGATGTGGGAGAAGGTCCTGCTGAACCTTCTTTCCAACGCCTTCAAGTTCACCTTCGCGGGCGAGATCCGGGTATCGGTCGCCGCCAGTGCCGACGGCCGGGGCGCTACAATCGAGGTCTGCGACTCCGGCATCGGCATCGCTGAAACCGAGTTGCCGCGCCTGTTCGAGCGCTTCCATCGCGTTCAGGGCGCGAAGAGCCGCAGCTTCGAGGGCAGCGGCATCGGCCTGGCGCTGGTGCAGGAGCTGGTCCGGCTGCATGGCGGAGAGATTCACGCCGACAGCGTCGTCGGCCAGGGCACGAGCTTCACGATCACCGTGCCGTTCGGCCATGCCCACCTTCCGGCCGCGCAGGTCCTCGACGAGGTCGACCTGTCGACCGATGTGGTGCGCGCCCAGGAATATGTCGAGGAGGCGATGGGCTGGCTGCCGGACGCGCGGCAGGCGGACGCCACGGGCGAACTTTCCTCTTCGATGTCGGGCATAGTTCCGGTCGGAACGGGAAAACGCATCGTGCTTGCCGACGACAATGCCGACATGCGTTCCTATGTCGGCCGGCTGCTGATTGCCCAGGGCTATCATGTCGAGCCGGTCGCCGATGGAGAGGCCGCCGTGGCTGCGGTGCGGCGGGAAGCGCCCGACCTCGTCCTTACGGACGTGATGATGCCCGGTCTCGATGGCTTCGGCGTCCTGCGCGCGCTTCGCATGGATCCGGCGACGGCAAGCATCCCGATCGTGCTCCTCTCGGCGCGCGCCGGCGAGGAGGCGAAGGTCGAGGGCCTCGAAGCCGGCGCCGATGACTATCTGGTGAAGCCGTTCGCCGCGCGCGAGCTGCTGGCGCGGGTCAATGCCAACATCCAGATGGCGGAGCTGCGCCGCGAGGCCAGCCGCGCCATCTTCGAGAGCGAGCAGCGCTTCCTGATGACGAAGGATCGCCTCGCGCTCGCGCTGTCGACAGGACGCGTGGCCGTCTTCGAGTGGACGATCGACAGCGACAAGCTGGCGATCTCGGGGCCGCTCGCGGAGGTGTTCGGCATCGCCCAGAAGGACGCGGAAAAGGGCCTGCCGCTCGGCGACTTCGTGGCCGGCATCGCACCGGAGGATCGTGACCGGGTGACGAAGGCCATCGGCCGCTCGATCGCGACAGGCGAGCCCTACCAGGAGGAATACCGCGTTATCGGCTCGGGCACCGCGCATGTGGTCGTGGCGCGCGGCCGCATCGAGACCGGCAGCGACGGCGCCCGGCGCATGGTGGGCGTCGTCATCGACATCACCGAAGCCAAGGCGGCGGAGAACGAGATCCGCGAAAGCCGTGCGGCTCTCGAGGTGATCAGCCAGGCTTCGGCCGCCGTCTCGGGCGATCTCGATCACGAACGCCTTGTCCAGACGATCACCGACGCCTGCGTGGCCGTGACGGGCGCCCAGTTCGGCGCGTTCTTCTACAACGTCGTCGACGATGCGGGTGAGGGCTACATGCTCTATTCGCTGTCCGGCGCGCCTCGCGAGGCCTTCGACAGGTTCCCGATGCCGCGCAACACCGCGATCTTCGAGCCGACCTTCACGGGCACCGCGGTCGTGCTCTCCGACGACATCACGCAGGACCCGCGCTTCGGCCGCTCGGCCCCCTATCACGGGATGCCGCCGGGACATCTGCCAGTGCGCAGCTACCTCGCGGTGCCGGTGCGGTTGCGCACCGGGAAGGTGCTGGGCGGGCTCCTGCTTGGCCATCCCGATGCCGGTGTGTTCGGGGAACTGGCGAAGGACCGCGTCGTCGGTCTCGCCAGCCAGGCGGCCGTCGCCATGGACAATGCGCGGCTGTTTCAGGAGAACGCGCGCGAGCTGGAGCAGCGGCGCCGGACGGAGGCCCTGCTCAAGACGCTGAACGAGACGCTGGAACAGCGGGTCGCCAGCGAGGTCGAGGAGCGCAGCAAGGCCGAGGCGGCGCTGCGCCAGGCGCAGAAGATGGAAGCCGTCGGCCAGCTCACCGGCGGCGTCGCGCACGACTTCAACAATCTGCTGACCGTCATCATCGGCGGCCTCGAGACGGTGCGGCGGGCCAAGCCGGGCGACACGGCGCGGGTGCAACGCGCCGTCGACATCGCCCTGCAGGGTGCCCAGCGCGCGGCCAGCCTGACGGCGCGGCTGCTGGCCTTCTCGCGCCGGCAGCCCCTGGCGCCCAAGCCGGTCGACCTCAACGTGCTGGTCCGTGACATGACCGAGCTGCTGCACCGGACGCTGGGTGAGCAGATCGAGCTCGAAGGGGTGCTGGCGCCGCGCCTCTGGACGATCGAGGTCGATCAGAACCAGCTCGAGAGTGCGCTGCTCAATCTCGCGGTGAATGCGCGCGACGCCATGCCCGCGGGCGGCAAGCTCACCATCGAGACGGTGAACACCGCGCTCGACGAATCCTATGCTGCGGTCGATTCGGAAGTGAAGCCCGGCCAGTACGTCGCCATCTGCGTCAGCGATTCAGGCCACGGCATGTCGCCGGAAACGCTCGTGCGCGTCTTCGAGCCGTTCTTCACCACCAAGGAGGTCGGCCGCGGCACCGGCCTGGGCCTCAGCATGGTGTACGGATTCGTGAAGCAGTCCGGCGGGCACGTCACGATCTATAGCGAGGAGGGCCACGGGACGTCGGTCAAGATGTACTTCCCGAGGTTCCTCGGGGCGACGGTGCTGGCCGACGAAGGCAACGCTCTCGCCGTGCCGACGAGCAGCGAAGGCGAGGTCGTGCTGGTCGTCGAGGACAACGAGGACGTGCGGACCTACAGCTCGATGGTGCTGAAGGAACTCGGCTATCGCGTCCTCGAATCGTCCGAAGCGGAATCGGCTCTGGCGATCCTGCGCGGTCCGACCCGCATCGACCTGCTGTTCACCGATGTGGTGCTCCCCGGCAAGAGCGGCCGCGTGCTGGCCGACATGGCCTCCGACCTGCGGCCGGGCCTGAAAATCCTGTTCACGACCGGCTATTCGCGCAACGCCATCGTCCACCAGGGCCGCCTCGACGCCGGCGTCCAGCTCATCACCAAGCCCTTCACCTTCGAGCAGCTGGCCGCTCGTATCCGCGACGTCCTCGACATGAAGTGACGCGTTAAGCGTCGGAGGTCTGTCAGGGAATGGCGATGCAGGCGTAGGCGCGCAACATTGTTGCGTCGGCGCCTGGATTGCGGGGGTGCGACTCCCGCTTCGTTTGTTTCGTTTATCCGCCAGGACCCGCCTTCGACGGCTGTTAGTGCCGGGAGCGGCCCGTCCTCGGCGTGGGCTTGGCGGCTGGAGTTTTCTCCAGCCGCTCGATGCGTTGCTCGAAGCTCGTCTGCATCTTCGTGAGCTGCTGCTCGAGCTGGCGGTCCTGGGCCTTGAGCTGCTCGACCTGGCTCGCGATCGCGGAGATCGATCGCTGCAGGTCGTTCAGGCGCCCGTCCATGCCGGATTGCGCCGCGGCGGCGCCAGGGGCAACCAGCAGCGCCACGATGGCGAGGCGGAGGAGGCGCGCGCTCATCCAGCGCCGGCCGGCCTACTCGGCGGCCTGCTGGAGGCGGGTTGGCACGGTCTCGCCGGCGAAGAGGGCGGCGCGGGCGGCGTCGTACTCGGCCTTGAGGCGGGCCACGATCTCGGCGGCCGGCGGCGCGTCATGGATCTGGCCCACGCCCTGTCCGGCGCCCCAGATGTCGCGCCAGGCCTTGACCTTCATGTTGCCGCCCGAGCCGAAGTTCATCTTGCTCTTGTCGGCTTCCGGCAGCGCGTCGGGATCGAGGCCGGCGGCCGCGATGCTGCGCTTCATATAGTTGCCGTGCACGCCGGTGAAGAGATTGGTGTAGACGATCTCCTCGCCGGTCGAATCGATGATGCACTGCTTGTTGGCGTCGGTGGCGTTGCCTTCCTTGCTCGCGGTGAAGCGCGTGCCGAGATAGGCGAGGTCGGCGCCCAGCGCCTGGGCGGCCAGCACCGAGGCGCCGTTGGAGATCGAGCCCGAGAGCAGGATCGTGCCATCGTAGAACTGGCGCACTTCCGGCACCAGCGCGAAGGGCGAGAGGCGGCCGGCATGGCCGCCGGCGCCGGCGCAGACCAGGATGAGACCGTCGACGCCGGCCTTCAGCGCGCGCTTGGCATGGGTCACGTTGGTCACGTCATGGAACACCAGGCAGCCGTAGCGATGCGCCGAGACGACGACCTCGTCGGGCGCGCGCAGCGAGGTGATCTGGATCGGCACCTTGTACTTCTCGCACATGTCGATGTCGTGCTGCAGGCGGTCGTTCGACGAGTGCACGATCTGGTTGACCGCGAAGGGCGCCACCTTCTTCTCGGGATGCTTGGCCTTGTATTCGGCCAGCTCGCCGGTGATGCGCTTCAGCCACTCCTCGAGCATCTCCTTCGGCCGCGCGTTCAGCGCCGGGAAGGAGCCGACGACACCGGCCTTGCACTGCTCGATGACGAGGTCCGGGTTGGACACGATGAACAGCGGCGCGCCGACCACCGGGATCGAGAGGTTGTCGCGCAGCAGGGCGGGAAGGGCCATCGTTTCGCTCCTTGAATTCGTTCGTTATCGTCCGGACCACGGGCCTAGCACGGCCCCGGCCCCCCTTGCCAGCCGGCGAAGCTACTTCGCCAGCTCGTAGGCGCCGCCCTTTTCCAGCGCTCGTTTGTAGGCGGGGCGGGCGTGGATGCGGTCGAGGAAGGCCTTGATCTTCGGCATCTTGTTGATCATCGGCGAACGCGCCGTGGCGGCCTCCAGCGGGAAGCTCATCTGGATGTCGGCGGCCGTGAAGTCCGGGCCGGCGAACCACTCGCGGCGCATCAGTTCGCCTTCGAGGAACATGAAGTGATTGCCGAGCTGCGGCATCAGCAGCGTTTTGTCGGCGCCGCCCGCAATGGCGCGCGCCACCGGCCGCATCAGGAAGGGCACGCGCGCGGGCAGCATGCCGAACACCAGCTTCATGAACAGCAGCGGCATCAGCGAGCCCTCCGCGTAGTGCATGAAATAGGTGTAGTTCAGCCGCTCCGGCGTACCGAGGGCCGGGGTGAACCGTCCGCCGCCATAGGTCTCCGACAGGTATTCGAGGATGGCGCCCGATTCGGCCAAGACCTTGTCGCCGTCGGTGATCACCGGCGACTTGCCCAGCGGATGCACGTTGCGCAGCTCGTCGGGTGCCTGCATCGAGGGTTTGCGCTGGTAGCGCTTCACCTCGTAGGGCAGGCCGAGTTCCTCGAGCATCCAGAGGATGCGCTGCGAACGGGAATTGTTCAGGTGATGGACGGTGATCATCGTCACAGCGTACCGGGCCGCCAGTTGCCATGGAAGCCCGCCGGAACCCGGCTGCTGAGATGGGCCAGGGCCACGGGGCCCTTGGCGATGTCGGTCGCCTCGAACACCGCGAGGTCGCTGCGGCCCTCGGCCGAGCGGAAGATGGTCGCCAGCACCCAGCCGTCCCCTTCGGCCGCCTTATCGTGGCGCGGCACGAACACCGGCTCGCCGAACCGGTCGTCGTCGCCCGCCGTCCAGGTGGCGTTGGTGCCGCTCTTCAGATCGTAGTGCGTGATGCCCTCGCTGCGGCGGACGCCGGCATGGGCGATGTTGCCCGACACGATCCAGCCGTGGCGGTAGTCGCTCATGCAGAAGCGCTCGTCGAAGCGCGGGAATTCGCCGGCGCGATCGTCGAGCTGCTCCTCGCGGAAGGTGTTGCCTTGGCCGCCGAGGTCGAAGGTCCAGCGGAACAATCGCGCCGCCGGCGGCTCCTTGCTCGAGGGCGAGCCGTCGGGCAGCGGGAAGAGCGGCGCCACATCGTACTTCATGACGTCGATCACGACCTTGCCGTCGGCCGTCTCGAAATGGTTCATCGGATGGAAGACGTAGGAGGGCGGCGCCGTCACCCACTTCACGTCGGCCACGGTGCCCTTGCGCGGGATGAAGGCGATGTGCGTTCCCTTGTCCGGCTCCCAGGCGAAGGGCGGCAGCCCGCCCATGGCGCGTTCCATCGACGAGGTGAGCGGGAAGACCGGCACGACGATCCAGTTCTTCGTGACCGCGAAGTCGTGGATCATCGACGGGAAGGGCCCCTCGAGGATCTCCGCCCGCGTGACGGTGCCGTCCTCGGTCACGGTCTGGAGGCTGATCTCCTTGGTGAAGCGGCCGGTGGCCGAATAACCGAAGAAGATCATCTCCCCGGTCTCGGGGTCGAACTTGGGATGCGCCGTGAACGGCCCGACCAGCTTGTCGCCGAACGTCTCGTAGCCGCCGTCCTTGGGGCCGACCGGCATCAGGCTCTTGGGGTCGAGCGAGAAGGGCGCATGCGCCTCCTCCAGCGCCAGCAGCTTGCCGCCGTGCCAGACGATGTTGGTGTTGGCGATGGTCGAGTTCAGCGCAAAGACGCGCGGGTCGGTGTAGCGCGGATTGCCGAACGTGCCGGAGAGGCCTTCGCCCTCCTCGTTCTCGATCTTCCATTTGGGCGTGCGCACCCAGCGGTTTTTGTACGAGACGTTGCCGTTCTCGATGTGGAAGGCGTGGATCATGCCGTCGCCGCCGAACCAGTGATAGGGCCCTCGCGGCGCGAACTGCGGGTTGGGTCCGTTGCGATAGAGCGTGCCGCAGAGTTCCTTCGGCATCTCGCCGGTGATGTGGAGGTGCCCGGCATCGGCCTCGGTGTTGACGGGCGCGTAATAGCCGCGAAGGAACGGATTGTCGGTGGGGAATGCCTTGGCCACGGGAAGTCTCCTTCTGGGTAACGCCGTGTATCTATGCGAGGTTATCGATACACGGCGTTATCCGCAAGAGCAGAATCGGATTTGGATGTTCGTGCTCATTGTCGAGCGCGCTTGTGTGCCTTATTTTAAGAACTTGAGTAACGCCATGTCACCGATCGTGATCATCCTGACGACTATCAATGCACCGTACAGGACGAAGCTGGACGCGCAGGCGCTCGTTCATTGCCTGACTCATCCAGAGGCCGCGCGGGCAGCGTCAGGTCATATGTCGGCATTTTTTGGTGAAGTCTCTCCCGATTTGCAGAAGGCCTTTGCCAGCGAATTTCATATCAGCGAAGCGGCATTGATTTCTGCCGCGAAGACCTTCGGGAAGTACTCGGGTGAGACGTACCCCCTCGCTGCGTGACGACGACCCAGCCCAACTGGACGAGGCTATTTCGTGTTGCTTGCTCTTTGATTCGCCAAGTCAACGCCGAGCACCTGATCATAGATAGATGGTCATTCGGCGGCGGCACCGCGATGATGCTCCAGATCGGTCATCGCCAGAGCGAAGACATCGACATTTTTCTCCCCGACCCTCAACTTCTGTCCTATCTCGATCCGAAACTCCACGACTTCGAGTTCGAGATCGTGCCGTCTGATTATCACGGTGATGGAGCGCACTTTCTCAAACTGGCATTTGATCGAGTAGGTGAGGTTGACTTTATCGTCAGCGCTCCACTGACCGACGCACCTTCCGTGCGACGAAAGGTTGAGAGCGAAGACGTCGATGTCGAAACTGTCGCTGAAATCATCGCGAAGAAAGTCCATTATCGTGGAGCGCATATCAAGCCACGAGACATTTTCGATATAGCTGCAGCGGGTCGATTCGACAGGAGCGGGATTGTCTCTGCGTTGCGCAGGTACAGGAACGACGTGGAGGCGACGCTGGCTGCGATCGATCGACTGAATCCTGATTTCGTCAAGGCAGCGATCGAGGCCCTAGCGATAAACGACGGCTTTCAGGCGGTGACCGGGACGGCCCTACGTGAGGCCACGGAAATTCTTCGCGCCGTTTGACGACGGTGGTTGTCGCCTTTCATTGAGCGGCGATTGCGAACATCGACTTCCCCATCTCGGGCAATCTCCGCTATTCAAATATCCCATGAACATTACTGGCCCCGTCCTTCCACCCGGCTATTCCGCGGTTCCGCCGGGGCATGTCGCCGCCGTCGTGACGAGCCTCGAAATGTTGAGCCGTCCGCCTCAGAGACCGGCGCAGGCGTTTCCGGCCGGTGTCACGCTGGAGCCGCTGGAGCGCACGATCGAGGCCTATCGTAGGCTCTATCGCGCGGTGGGAACGGACTGGCTGTGGTTCTCGCGGCTGGTGATGGCGGACGAGAAGCTGCAGGCGATCCTCGACAATCCGCAGGTGGAGTTCCTCGCGCTGCGCCAGGACGGGCGGGATGCGGGAATCCTCGAACTGGACTTCAGCCAGGCGGAGGAGTGCGAACTGGCCTTCTTCGGTGTCGCGCCGGGGCTGGTGGGGACGGGTATCGGTCGCGCGCTGATGAACGAGGCGATCGCGCGGGCCTGGTCGCGCCCCATCAAGCGGTTCTGGGTGCATACCTGCACGCTCGATCATCCCGCGGCGCTGGATTTCTACCGGCGCTCGGGCTTCGTGCCCTTTGCCTTCCAGGTCGAGGTGTTCCCCGACCCGCGTCTCACCGGCGCCCTGCCGCGCGACTGCTCACGGCACGTGCCGTTGCTGGGCTGAGGCTGGCGGATTTCACTCGTCCGGATGAGGCGCCGCAAGACCGGCGGCCTCGCGGTTCTCGGCGCGCCGGTAATAGATGTGGCCGGTGATACCGACGGCCAGGATCACCAGGCCACAGCCGAGCTGGGTCGCGACCGAGCCGAGCCGGTCGAAGAACCAGGTGGCGATCAGGCTCGAGACCAGCATGGCGCCGGCCATGATCACGAGGCGCAGGCGGAAGACGCGGGCGATGTCGTGGCCGTGGAACACGGTCTGCATGCGGGTGATCATCGGCACGAAGAAGAACGGGCCGCCCAGCCCCGCCATCAGCGCCCCGACCATCATGGCCGGCAGCAGCACTTCCGGCGGCAGCGCCCACACGGCGATGGCCAGCAGCGAGAAGCCGGTGCCCATCGCCACATAGCCCAGGAACATCGTCGAGTAAGGCCGGCCAAAGCGCACCGAGCCCGCGACGATGTTGCCGCTGACGTCGCCCACGCCGTAGGCACCCATCACCAGCGCGTAGGCGGCGAGGTCGCCGAAACCCATGAAGGTCGGGCGGTACTCGGTGATGATCAGCGCGATCGCGAGGCTCAGCGCCACCATCCACGGCCCGTTCAGGAGAGCGTTGGTCACGAGGACCGTGCCGATCCGCTTTTCGCGCAGCATCAGCTTGAATCCGGCGGTCAGCGCCTCCCAGGCGCCGCGCCAGCCCGGCGCCATGCGCACCGGATCGCCCAGCCCGCCACCGGTGAGGCGGTCGCGTGCGACGTAGAGGGCGTAGCCCGAGATGATGAAGCCGATCGCCGTGGCCGTCAGGAAATGGATCACCGGCAGGAAAAGGTGCAGCAGCGCCGCCACCATGGGCCCGACGAGGCGCGCGATGCGGTAGGTCGCGTCGAACAGGCCGTTGATCGCCTGCTGCTCGCCGCGATTGGGCACGAGGGTCGGGATCGTCGATTGCAGCGCCGGCGAGAAGACCATGCGCAAGGCCGCGAGCCCGACCGAGGAGAGGATGAGCAGGGTGATCGACAGGCCGGAGATATAGAAGCCGACGACCGGCAGGAGCGCGAAGGCCGCGCTCCAGGCGCGCGAGCCGATCATCGCGCGGTCGGGCCGCCAGCGGTCGAACAGCACGCCGCCGAACAGCCCGGCGACCAGCATCGCCACGTACTGCACGCCGGTCACGAGGCCCGCCATGTTGCCCGCCACCTCGACCGCCAGCCACACGCTCGCGACCCGGAACAGGTCTTCGCCGATCGTCGAGGTGCACAGCCCGGACCAGACGATCTGGACGGCGCGATCCTTCAGGGGGCGGAAGACGGCAAGCATGTGGCGCTAGCCTCCCCGCACATCCTCATCCTGAGGAGCCGCGCGTCGCGCGGCGTCTCGAAGGATGGGCCTCAGGCGTGGTGCGTGTTGCCGACCCTTCGAGACGCGCCGCTGCGCGACGCTCCTCAGGGTGAGGTGGGTGCGTGGCGCGATGCCTATTGAACCCAAACCCCGCCGTCCTTGTTCTTGTATCCGAGCGACAGATAGGCCGCATCGACCAGCGACTGGCCGCGTTCGTTCATCAGCAGGCCGGGGCCCATGCGGTTCATCGTGTAGCCGAAGGACAGGCCCGCGACCGGATCGGCGAAACCCAGCGAGCCGCCGGCGCCGACATGGCCGAAGGCGGCGCTGCCCAGGATCACGCTGTCGCAATCCTCGCCCCACAGCTTGGCAGCCAGGCTGCGCCTGCGATTGTCCATCGACTTCATGAAACCCAGCGCGAAGCGCGTCGGGATGCGCAGGGTGGCGTCGTCGTGCGTCGCCATCGAAACCTCGCCCATGCGGGCGAGCGTCGTGGCGTCGACCAGGTCGCCGCCGCCGTTGGCCAGCGGCGCATACATGCCGGCCAGGCCGCGCGCGTTGGTGATCCCGTTGGCGGCGCCGATCTCGGCGGCGTGGCCCGCTCGGGTGTTGGCGCCGCCCGAGCGCCAGGCGCCGTTGTTGAAGTAGAACAGCGCCGCCACCGATTCCTTGTTGGTGGCGAGGTCGCGCATGAAGGGCGTCACCGCGTCGGCCGCCTTGTAGACATGGGCCACGATCGGCGCGACCCGCGGCTCGATCTCCTCGGGCAGGCCGATCCAGAAATCGAGGCCCAGCGGCCCCGCGATCTCCTCGCGGAAGAAGGTGCCGAGCGATTTGCCGCTGGCGCGCCGCACCATCTCGCCCACGGTCCAGCCGAAGGTGAAGCCGTGATAGCCGTTGCGCGTGCCGGGCTCCCAGAACGGGACCTCGGCCGCCAGCCGCTCCGTCATGTAGGCCCAGTCGTAGGGCCCGTCGTCCTTCACCTTGGCGCGCACGGCGGGCACCGCCGAGGAATGGTCGAGCATCATGCGCGTGGTCACGCGCTCCTTGCCGGCTTGAGCGAACTCCGGCCACAACTCGGCGACCGGGGCGTCGAGGTCGAGCGCGCCACGGCTTGCCAGCACGTGCGCACACAATGCCGTGGCGCCCTTGGTGCAGGAGAAGACGATGCTCACCGTGTCGCGCGTCCACGCAGCCTGGGTCTTGGGATCGGCGACACCGCCCCACAGGTCGACGACCGTCTCGCCGCCCACCGTCAGGCAGACCGAGGCGCCGATCTCGCCCTTCTCTTTGAGGTTCTTCTCGAAGGCCTCGGCGACCCTCTCGAAGCCCGGCCGGCAGGTACCCTGGGTCATGCTCGAGCTCATTGCTTCGGCACCGGCAGCTTGAACGCCTCGAGCACGAAGCGCGCGCAGTGGGACAGGCCGCTCTGGTCGATCCCGTGGCCGACGCCCTTGGCGATGTGCACGCCGACCTCCACCCCGTTCTCCTGCAGCGTCTGCGCGGCGCGCTGGGTCAGCACGGCCGGCAGCATCTCGTCGCTGTCGCCATGGACCAGCAGAACCGGCGGCTTCGACTTGATCTCGTCCTTGAGCGAATCGGGGGCGGCCAGCATGCCGGAGAAGCCAACGATGCCCGCCAGCGGCGTGGGACGGCGCAGGCCGACATGCAGCGCCATCATTGTGCCCTGGCTGAAGCCGATCAGGACGGTCTTCGATTCGTCGAGCCCGTACTTGGCCATCGTGTCGTCGAGGAACTGCTCGACGAAGGGCGCGGCCGAGCGGACGCCCGCCGCCGCGACCGTGGGATCGAGGCGCGAGATGCCGAACCACTGGAAGCCCATCGGATTGCCCTCGCACGGATAGGGCGCGTTGGGTGCGTGGAACACCGCATCGGGCATCAGGGGCGCCAGCACCGGCGCGAGGCCGATCAGGTCGTTGCCGTCGGCGCCATAGCCGTGCAGCAGGATCACGAGATGGCCGGGCTTGCCGCCGGCGTGCGGGCCGTGGCTGGGGCCGTCGATCTTCTTCGTGGTCATTTGGCTTTCTTCTCCTTGACGGCTGCGGAGCGGGGGGTGCTCCAGTCCGGCATGTTGCGCCGATAGTGCCAGAGCACGAGCGCGGCCGCGCTGCGCCAGGGCCGCCAGGCCTCGGCGATTTTGAGAAGCCGCTTTGCGTCGGGGCGGGTGCGCAATTTCTTGAGATGCTGGGCGGCCACGACGAGGCCGAGATCGAGCCCGGGCATGATGTCGGGCCGGCCGTGCGCGAACATAAGGTAGATCTCCGCCGTCCACGGTCCGATGCCCTTGGCCTGGGTCAGCATGGCGATGGCCGCCGCATCGTCCAGCTCGTGCAAGGCATCGAACGAAATCCGGCCCTCGACGATGTCGGTCGCGAGGCTTCGGCCGTATTTCATCTTGGCACCCGAGAGGCCAACGGCGCGCAGCTGGTCGTCGCTCATCGCTAAAAAATCCGCCGGCAGCATCGACGGCACGGCCGCTTCGAGCCGCAGCCAGATGCTGCGCGCGGCATGGACCGAGACCTGCTGGCCCACGATCGAACGCATCAGCCCACCAAAGCCCGTCGGCATGTCGCGCAGCTCGGGGTGACCCGCCTCGTCGAGAGCGCGCGCAATGTCGGGGTCGACCGCCGCCAGCTCGGCCAGCGCCTGCTTCAGCGTGGTCTTGTCGAGGATGACGCCGGAGGCCGGAGAGACTGCCGTCTTGGGTTTTGTCTTGGATGCCGTTTTGGCCATGTTGCTCTCGCCATAGCACGCGACGAGGGGGCGCTGTAACGTCGGATCATGACCGTCGTCACGCGTTTTGCCCCCAGTCCGACGGGCGAACTTCATCTCGGCAGTGCCTATTCGGCTCGCATCGCCTGGCGGCGCGCGCGCGACGTGGGCGGCACCTTCCTGGTGCGCATCGAGGATATCGACATCCGCCGCTGCCGCCGCGAGTACGAAACCGCGATGCTGGCGGACCTGCAGTGGCTCGGTCTCGCCTGGGACGGCGCGGTGCGACGCCAGTCCGACCATTTCGCGGATTACGGCGGCGTGATGGACGAGCTCGACGCGCGCGGCCTGGTCTATCCCTGCTTCTGCACCCGGGCCGATATCGCTGCGTCCACCAGTGCGCCGCACCCGACCGCGATGGGCCCCGACGGGCCACTCTATCCCGGGACCTGCCGTCACCTCTCGAACGACGAGCGCCGCCGCCGCATCGCGGCCGGCGTGGAGCACTGCATGCGCTTCGATTGCGCCCGCGCGGCGGAGCAGGCGGGGCCTTATTCCTTCTTCGACGAGACGCTGGGCCGGATCGAGGGCCAGCCGCTGCTGATGGGCGACTTCGTGATCGCGCGCAAGGACACGCCGACCAGCTATCATCTGTCGGTGACGGTCGACGATCATCTGCAGGGCGTCACCCTGGTGACGCGCGGGATCGACCTGCTGCCGTCGACTCACGTCCACGCGCTGCTGCAGAAGCTGCTGGGCTATGCTGCGCCGCAATATGCGCATCATCCGCTGCTGACCGATGCCACGGGCCGCCGCTTCGCCAAGCGCGACCGCGACCTCACCATCCGGGCGTTGCGCGAGAGCGGTAGGACGCCGGCCGACGTTTTCGAAATGATCGACGGTTGGAGTTGCGCGACCCCCGTGAAGGGCTGACACTTCGGCCATGGACCGAAACGAACAACTGGCCGTCGGGAGGCGGCTGCTCGGCCATATCGACGGCCGAACGACCGATCTCGCCGATGCGCTGTTCCGCAATCGTGTCGACGCCTATTCCTGCCGCGAGCGCGCCGCCCGCGAGCGCGACGCGCTGTTCCGCCGCCAGCCGCTGTTCATGGGCCTGTCGTCCCGGCTCACCAAACCCGGCGACTACATCACCGAAGACGTGGCCGGGATGCCGGTGCTGCTGGTGCGTGGGGGCGACGGCGAGGTGCGTGCCTTCGCCAACATCTGCCGCCATCGCGGTGCGCCCGTGGCCGAGGGGTGCGGCAGCGCCCGCGCTTTCGCCTGCCCCTATCACGCCTGGACCTATGACCTGCAGGGCAGGCTGCTGGGCGTCACCGACAAAGCGGGCTTCGCCGGCCTCGATCTCAGTGCGCACGGGCTGGTGAGGCTCCCGGCCGGCGAGAAGCACGGCATGATCTTCGTGCGCGCGACGCCGGTGGGCGAGGGCGAGAGTGCCGGGATCGACGTCGATGCGGTGCTGGGCTCGTTCGTGGGCGACTTCGCGGCGCTGCAGCCCGAGACCTACCCGCTCTATTCGGTCGACCGCATCACGCCGCGCATCAACTGGAAGTTCGCCATCGATACGTTCCTCGAGGGCTATCACATCCCGCACCTGCACCGGAAAACCATCGCGCCGTATTTCATCGGCAACTGCGGCACCTTCGACGGTGCCGGCCGCCACGGCCGCATGTGCGTGCCACGCACCTCGATCGAGGCGCTGCGGGCGCAGCCCGACGCCGAACGCAACCTGCGCCCGCACATCATCGCGATCTACCAGCTCTTCCCCAACACCATCGTCATCTGGCAGGTCGACCATATCGAGATCTGGCGCGCCTTCCCCGATCGCAACGATCCCGGAAGCTGCTCCGTCGAATTTTCGCTCTATCGTCCGGCCCACAGCGACCGCCCGGAGAAGCACTGGGCCAAGAACCGCGACATCGCCATCCGCACCGTGTTGGACGAGGACTTCCCGCTGGGCGAGCGCATGCAGATCGGCTTCGAATCCGGCGCAACGGAAGAGGTGATCTACGGCCGCAACGAGCCCTCTCTCGTCCATTTCCACCGCTCGATCCGCAGCGCGCTGGGTGTTGTGGCTTGATCTTCTCCGTCGTCCAGTGCGAAGTGCAGCGCAGTCGAAGGACGACGGGATTTTCCAGATGACGGTCAGCCGAACCACGCGCGTCGCGCTGGTGCTCAGCGTCGTCCTGTTCGCCGCGAGCCTCAGGCAGGACGCGTTCTGCGTCTCTGGCATCTGCTCGGACTGGCAGGGCTGGAACATCCTTCTGTTCGGCGCGCTGGGCCATACGAGCTGGTTCGCCAACCCGCTGTTGCTGGCGTCCTGGATCGCTGCGCTGTTCGCCCGTCGCCTCCCGGCGCTGGTTCTCTCACTCGCCGCGCTCGGCCTCGCAGCCTCGTTCATGTTCGAGACGAGCGTGATCACCAACGAGGCCGGCATGGCCAACCCCATCACCGGCCTGCGCGAAGGCTACTGGCTGTGGCTGGCGAGCATGGTCTGTGCCGTTATCGCGGCGTTCTTTGCGCGCAAGGTGCCGGTGGAACTTTAAGACAGTTCCGCCGCCTCGACCGGAGCGCCGAAGGCGCGAAGTGGAGAGAGAAGCTCTCTCCACTTCACCTCGCTACGCGAGGCTTCGGTCGAGACGACGGGTATCTCATTTTAACGTTCTTTCAGCTGCCTGTTGGTCCAGACTTGCACGGTGTTCGATTCCAGGAACTCATGCGCAATCCTGCGCTTCGCCGGATCGCGCGCGTCGCGGTCGACGATCGCGGCGAGGACGTCGCCTTTACCGGGGAGGGCCACCGCCCGGGGCGGTGCATTGAAAATCGTCAATGCGGCGGCAAGATTGGCAGAAGGACGTGGCTGCTACCTTTTTCTCGCGAGGCCGACGCGACCCTGCGGTTCCTGCCGGGACGGCGGTGCTCGAAGAGGAGAGTAGCCATGAACATTTCCAAAGGAATCGTTGCGGCCCTGCTGGCCACCACCATGCTGGCCGGCACCGTCGCCGCCCAGCAGACTCCGGCGGCCCCCGCGCCCACGACCCAGCAGAAGACCGAGGCCGCGCGCGATCTGATGAAGCTGTCGGCCGACGGCGCCGTCGCCTTCCGCGCCCTGCATCTGGCCCGCATCGCCATCTTCGAGGCCGATCCGGTGGCGGCGAAGAAGCTGGTCGCCGACACCCGCGCGGCGCTGGCCAAGGCGAAGGTCGACTCGACATCGTTCCAGAAGGCCGAGTCCGAGCTCAAGGCGCCGAAGGGCATGTCCGACGCCCCGGCCGCCGCGTCCGGCCCCGCCGTCGCCTGGCTGCCGATCGACGGCCAGCTCACCCTGGGCGAGGACTTCGTGGCGACGCCCGCCAAGGCCGCGGCGGTCGCCGAGGCCAACAAGCACCTCGAGAAGGGCGAACGCAAGCAGGCGCTCGAGAAGCTGCGGCTGGCCGATGTCAGCGTGAACTTCACCATGGCGCTGGCGCCGCTCGACCGGACCATCGCCGACGTCGACATGGCGGCGAAGCTCCTGGACGAGGGCAAGTACTACGAGGCCAACGCCGTCATGAAGAAGGCCGAGGATGGCGTCCGCTACGACTCCGTCGCAGCCCTCGCCGTGCCGCAGAAGGCGGAAGAAAAGAAGTCGCAGTAACGGCTGCGACCCGGGATGTGGAATCGCCGGCCTGCCCAGGCCGGCGATTTTCTTTGTGCCCTCAGATCTGGTGCGCCATCGGCGGTGCCGGGATCGGGCGGACGCGCTCGTAGGCGGCGGCGGCGCGCAGCACCAGGGCGTCCATGGCATGGCCGCCGACGATCTGCAGGCCGATCGGCAGGCCCTCGCGGTCGAGGCCGCAGGGGATGGTGGCGGCCGGCTGGCGCGTCAGGTTGAAGGTCAGCGTGAAGGGCGTCCAGCCGATGTCGACGCCGTCGCCGCCCCAGGCCGCATTCTCGTTCACCGCGAAGGCGGTCATCGGCATGGTGGGCGTCAGCAGCAGGTCGTACTTGGCCATGAACTGATTCATGATCGCCGAGATCGCCTGGCGCTGGTGGATCGCGGTCACGACCGCTTCCTGGCCGAGCTCGGCGCCATATTCGGCGGCCTTCACGAGGCCCGGATCCATCAGCTCGCGCTTCTCGGGGCTGAAGCTCTTGAGCAGCAGGGCGACGTTCGACTGCCAGTGGGCGTTCAGCACCTTGCGCGGGTCCATGCCCATGAAGTCGGGCGAGTCCTCGACGATCTTGGCGCCCAGGGTCTTGAACACCTTGACCGCCTGTTCGACCGCCACCGCCACGTCGCGATCGATCTTCTCGCGCTCGACGAAGCCCAGGTTCGGCGAATAGGCGATGCGCAGGCCCTTCACGCCCTTGTCGAAGCCCTTGAGATAGTCCTCGGCATCGTCGGGACGACCATAGGGATCGCGCGGGTCGGGGCGGGCAATGACGTTCATCATCATCGCCGCGTCGCGCACGGTGCGCGTCATGGGGCCGATGTGCGAGAGCGTGCCCTGCGCGGAGACCGGCCACAGCGGCACGCGCGCCTGCGTGGGCTTCAGGCCGAAGATGCCGGAGAAGGAGCAGGGGATACGGACCGAGCCCGCGCCGTCGGTGCCGATGGCGAGGTTGCCCATGCCGACCGCCTCGGCCGCCGTGCCGCCGCCCGACGAACCGCCCGGCGTGCGGCCGATCTTCCAGGGATTGTGCGTGGCGCCGTAGAGGCCCGAATCGGTGACGCCCTTCCAGCCGTATTCCGGCGAGGTCGTCTTGCCGAGCAGAACGGTGCCGGCCTCGCGCAGCCGCTGCGCCACCGGCGCGTCGACGTTGAAGGGCCCGTCGGGATCGGTGGCGAGGCTGCCCATGCGGGTCGGCATGCCCTTGGTGAGCACCATGTCCTTGATGGTGATCGGTACGCCGTCGATGTCGGACAGCCGCTTGCCGCCCTTCTTCCAGCGCTTCTCGGAGGCGCGCGCCTGGCGCATCGCGGTGTCGGGATCGAGATGCTGGAAGGCGTTGAGCTGGCCGTTGAAGGCATCGATGCGGGCGAGTGCGGCCTTGGTCGCTTCGACCGGCGAGGCCTTGCGGCTCTTGAAGAGTTTCACCAGCTCGTGGGCCGGCATCATGGCAAGGTCGGCAGTCATCTACTTGGTCTCCGGAAGGACAGGGAATTTCAGGGGATGGGTTTCGGCAAAGGCGGCGGCGGCGCGCAGGACCAGCGCGTCCTTGTAGTGCGCCGAAGCAATCTGCAGGCCGACCGGCAGTCCGAGCCGCGACAGGCCGCACGGCACCGTCGCCGCGGGATGGCGCGTCAGGTTGAACTGCGGCGTGTAGGGCGACCACATGAAGTTCGGCTTGCCGTCGGGACCTGGAGGCAGATTGGTCCCGGCCTCGAAAGGCTGCACCGCGACGGTGGGTGTGAGCAGCAGATCGTACTTGGTGAAGAACAGGTTCCAGGCAATCGTGAGGTCGCGCCGCGTCACCTGCGCGTTCACCACGTCCTGCAGGCTGTAGCGCAGGCCCGCTTTCGCGCCGGCCATCAGGCTGGGATCGAACTCGCCGTGGCGCGCCTCGGGGAAGAGTTGCAGCAGGCGCTGCAGCGCCGAGAGCCAGTGGATCACGAAGGCGCGGCCCGCCTCGCCGAAGGAGAAGGGCGCTTCGACCTCCTCGACCGTGCAGCCCAGCGCCTCGAAGTCGCGGGCGGCCTTGGTCACCATCGCGGCGACCTCGATGTCGAGCGGATGGTCGCCGAAACGCAGCGCGAAGCCGATCTTCAGCTTCTTCGGCAGGTTCGTGAGCTTCTTCGTGTAGTCGGTGTCGTCCGGGGGCAGGGCGTAGCCGTCGCGCGGATCGGGCTGGGCGAGGACGTTCATCATCAGCGCGGCGTCGAGCGCGGTCCGTGCCATAGGGCCGGTGTTCGACAGGTCGCCGGTCATCGACGGCGGCCAGGCCGGCACGCGGCCGAAGGTGGCCTTGAGGCCGATCAGCCCGCTGAAGCTCGCGGGGATACGCACCGAGCCGCCGCCGTCGGTGCCGATGGCGATCGGACCCAGGCCCGCCGCGACCGCAGCACCGGCGCCGCCCGACGAGCCGCCCGGCGTCATGCCGGTGTTCCAGGGATTGCGCGTGATGCCGTGCAGGGGCGAATCGGTCACGCCCTTGTGGCCGTATTCCGAGCTGGTGCTCTGGGCGAAGACGATCGCGCCGGCCTCGCGCAGCCGCGCCACCGCCGGTGCATCGGCATCGACCGGTGACTTGTCGGTGAGCTTGCTGCCCATCGAGGCGGGCCAGCCCTTGACCCGCACCAGCTCCTTGATCGAGACGGGCACGCCGTCGAGGGCTGAGAGCGGCTCGCCCTTCTTCCAGCGCTTCTCCGAAGCGCGCGCCGCGCTCAAGGCCGCTTTCGCGTCGACATGGCAGAGCGCGTTGATCGTCGTCGCGAGCCGGTCGGCGCGCGCCAGCACGGCCTTCATCGTCTCGACGGGGGAGGCCTTGCCCTTGCGGTAGAGCCTGCCGAGCTGGGCGGCGCTCGCCTGCGTGAGATCCGTCGTCATGCCGCTTCTCCCGTTCGGGTCGCCGCTTCGCGATACTGGCGGGCGAGTTGTTCGGCCTGGTATTCGGCGGCGAGCGCCTGTTCGGTGCGGCCGACCTGGTGATAGAGCGCGGCCAGGGCGCGCTTGGTCGCGGCCACGCCGGGCCGCTCGCGATCGTCGGCCTGCACGATCGCGAGTGCGGCGTCGTTCCAGCCGGCGCGGCTCAGCGCATCGAGATGGAGGGCGCCGAACAGAGCGCGTTGCGCGATCGAGCCGCCGAGGCCGCGCAAGTACGGCATCGCCTGCCCCATCAGCCGCGCCGCAGCCGGCATGTCGCCCGCGGCGTGGGCGGCCAGACCATGCGCCAGCGGCACCACGCAATCGGCCCAGAGCTCACGCTCGAAGGGCTTCGCGCGCGCGGCGCGATCTTCGAGGCTCGCCAGCATCTCGGTGACGGCGCTGCGCTCGCCGGCCCGCGCCAGCCCGTAGAGATAGTGGACGTCGTGGAAGGCGGAGAGGTGTTCGCGCAGCCGCGGCTTCAGATAGGTCGCGAGGTCGGCCCAGCGTCCACCGACATCGACGCCACGCAGTTCGAGCCGTGCCAGCAGAGACACGGCATTGGCCTGGTCCTCGCAGAACTCCTTCCAGACGCCCCACACGCGCTCGTCGTGGAGCGCCAGCGCCTCGTCGGTGCGGTCGAGGTCGATCAGGAAAAGTGCCAGGTGCCACCAGTTGTGCGTCTGCATGAAGGAGTTGCAGTCGCTCCAGGTGTCGGACACGGAATTCAGGAAGGCGACGCCCTCCAGCATGCGGCCGCGCGCCTCCAGGCAGTGGGCGATGGCGTGATGCGCCCATGGGTCGTTGCGGTCGAGCGCCAGTCCCTTGCGTGCCGCGGCCTCGGCCTCGTCGAGGCGATTGCACTCTTCGAGTCCGAACGCATACATGCCCCAGACGAAGCGATTGTCCGGGTTGGCGGCAAGGAGCTTCTCGCCGACCTCGAGCAGCGTCTCGGCCTCGCCGCGGTTGAAGGCCAGCAGCTGCGCCAGCTTGCCGGCCAGCAGGTCGCGCGGCCATTCGGCCACGATCCGGCGGAACTGTTGCAGGCTGCGGTCGGTGTCTCCTCCAACCCAGAATTCGATGGCGCCGAGCCAGGCGAATTCGCGGGGGCTCGCGCCCGCCGTCATCTTCTGCGCGCGGGCGAGGTGGCGCGTCGCGGCAGCATGACCGTCGGGCGAGTACATCGAGAGGAAGAGGCTCGCCGCGACCAGCGGCAGCATCGGGCATTTTTCTTCGGCGTCCGCGGCGGCGATGAAGTCGGCGAAGCGCTTGCCGAAGCCCAGCCATTCCTGCCTGACGAAATCCAGTGCGGCCACCGCACCCTCGTCGGCATTGCCCAGCTCCAACCCTTGCCCGTCCCTCGCCACTCGACCCTCTTGAATTTGCGCAGGATCAGCTTCGCATGCCGCACCGCGGCTGGTCGAGGGGCTAGCTCTTCCTCGGGGCGTCGCAGATACTCCGCACCAACAAAGACGAAAATTCCAAGGGAGCAGAAAATGAAACGCCGCCACCTGCTGGGCTCGGCCGCCGCCCTCACGCTCGCATCGGGTCTCGCGCCCTCCATCGCGCGGGCCCAGGCGTATCCCGACAAGCCGATCCGCTTCGTGGTGCCCTACGCGCCGGGCGGCGCGACCGACACGTCCGCGCGCGTGGCGGCGGAGTATCTGACGAACAAGTACGGCCAGCAGGTGCTGGTCGAAAACAAGCCGGGCGGGGGCACGATCATCGCCACCGAGATCGTCGCCAAGGCCAAGCCCGACGGCTACACGCTCCTGCTGGCGGCGGCTCCGGTTGCCACCAACACCTCGTTCGGCCTGAAGCTGCCCTACGATCCGGTGAAGGATCTGGCGCCGGTCTGCAGCTATGTCGACATGCCGCTGCTGCTCGCCTGCAATCCCAACGCACCCTACAAGACGATGGCCGAATTCATCGCCTGGGCGAAAGCGCAGACCGCGCCGATCCCCTACGCCTCGGCCGGCAACGCCAGCATGCCGCACCTGTGGGGCGAGCAGCTCAAGATGGCGACCGGCATCAAGCTCGAGCATATCGGCTACAAGGGCAGTGCCGACGCCCTGAAGGACGTGCTGGGTGGCCACGTCATGCTGTTCTCCGACACGCTGCTGCCGGGCGGCCTCGCGGTGAAGGACGGTAGGCTGCGCGGCCTGGTCGTCGCGGCGGCCAAGCGTGTGCCGATGCTTCCCGACGTGCCGACGGTCGCGGAGGTCGGCCTGCCCGCCGATCTCACGGGCGCGGTGTTCTTCGGGGTGATGGCGCCCGGCGGCACGCCCGAGCCGATCGTCGCGAGGCTCAACGCCGACTTCAACGAAGTGCTGGCCGATCCCGCGACGGCCAAGAAGCTCGTCGAGCTCGGTTTCGTGCTGGTGGGTGGCAGCGCCGCCGACTACGGCAGGCGCCTCGCCGCCGAGACGGTGAAGTGGCGCAAGGTCATCGAAGAGGCAAAGATCGCGCCGCCGGCGTGATCCGTGACGCGCCCGACGGAGCGCAGCCCAGGAACTACGTGTCTCGGACGTCGGCGTCCTTGCAGGGAGCCGACAGTCTCCGCAGGCCGGCGACGATGGGGATGAACGCCGGATCGTCGGCTGATAGCAGGCCGTGGCGCACGAAGAAGTCGATCAGGACGAGATTGCAGTTGTATTTGAATTCGGCGGTGTCGCGCACGGTCTCGAACACCCGCTGCACCGGCCACAGTTCGAACGAGTGGACCTCGCCGTCGTTGGCGCGCGGGGTGAAATCGTGCGGCAGTTCGAGATCGAAGCAGGTCATCACGTCGGGCTTCAACTGCCGGCCCGACTGGTTCCAGTAACCGACGACGCTCACCGCCTTGGCCTGCCGCGCAAGCTCGGGCGGGATCGAGGCTTCCTCGCCGCATTCCTTGACCAGGTTCTCGTGCAGGCCGAGGCCCGCGGGCTGGCCGCCGGCGACCGTGTTGTCGAGCTGGCCGGGGAAGGTGGGCTTGTCGTAGGAGCGGCGTGGCACCCAGATGTGCAGCCCGTCGGTGCGGCGGACATAACCCGTCATGTGCGGGCCGCCGGCGCGCACGCCGAACCACGGCACGGCCGAGCGCTCCATCGCCATCAGGAAGGGCGCGCCTTCCTGCGGCGCCACGGCGTACTCCTCCTCGCGCCACAGGCCCTTGAAGTGGCCTGCCGCGCGCAGGGAGAGAAGGAATGCCCGCACCTCCGCCGTGCGCTTCGCCGGCGTATCGAGGCGAGGATCGAGATGCCAGGCCCCGTCGCGGCGTTCGAACAGGCCGGAGCCCTGCACGACCTCCGAGGCGAAGTCGCGATGGATGAAGCCCGTCCGATGCTCGCCTATGAACCACGGCTCGAACTGGGTGAGGTCGGCGTTGTTGCAGCGGCGGATGTGATCGAGAAAGGACATGGGGCGGGGAGATAGCATAGACTGCGGCCGATGACCGAAGACGAACTTCAGGCGCGGCTCGAAGCCGTGCTGCCCGCCGCCGACCGCCACGACGTGTTCGTCGAAGAATGCCAGGACCAGGACGTGCGGCTGCGCTTTTCGCCAATGGCCGGGGCTGGCTGGACGACGGCTGCGCTGCTGTCGCTGGTCGACACCTCGCTGCGCGCCGCCGCGGGCCTCGACGCGCGCGTGTCGCATCTCAACGTGACGGTGCTGCGGCCCGCCCAGGCCGCCGACGTGATTTCCCTATCGCGGGTGATCCGCCGCGACGGCGATTCGGTCCATGCCGAAACCTGGCTGTTCAGCCACGCCGTCGTCGAGCCCATGCTGCACGCGACGGCGACGCTGGTCAGAACGCCTTGGCCATCGTGAAGCGCACGGCCAGCGGCTCGACCGGGTGGAAGTGGCGGTCGGCCACGCCGTCCGGGCCTTCGTTGGGCAGGCGCGACGTATAGTAGTAGTCGATCTGGCTGGCCTGCGTGTTCAGCAGGTTGAAGGCATCGACCTGGAGCTTGAGTCCGCTCTCGAACACGTAGCCCAGGCGCGCATTGATGATCGAGGTCGGGGCCGACATCACGCTCGCATCCTCGATCAGCGGCCGCGCCCCGAAGTATCGCCAGCGCACCGCGCCGAACCAGCCGGTATCGGCGCCGAGTGTGATGCCGGCCGAGGCGATGAAGGAGGGCGCGCCGGGGATGAAGTCGC
Organism: Reyranella sp.; assembly: GCF_965249915.1. Taxonomy (GTDB): domain Bacteria; phylum Pseudomonadota; class Alphaproteobacteria; order Reyranellales; family Reyranellaceae; genus Reyranella. The sequence continues at coordinate 2,957,242 of NZ_OZ252257.1, read as the reverse complement.
CGGCCGGATCGGGGTTGGTGAAGCGCGCCTGGGTATAGGCGAGGTCGAGGTCGAGCAGCGCCCACGGCACCGGCCGGTACTGGTTGGTCCATTCGAAGCCGATGCGGCGGCTCGGACGGCTGGCCTCGGTGGTGCCGGCATCGCCCACGAACAGCAGCTCGGAATTGAAATCGAGCACGAAGACGGCGAGCGCTGAGTCGAGCCCCTTGATCGCCTGGGTGCGCACGCCGACCTCGGCGCCGCGCGAGCGCACCAGCAGCGGCACCGAGGCGACCGGTGTGGTCTTGTCGTTGGGATCGACGGTGATGGTGGCGCCGCGCAGGTCGTTGCTGTGATAGCCGAGGCCCGCATTCACGAAGAACTCGGTCCTGTCGAACGGGCCGAAGATGAGGCTGGCCTTGGGGCTGGCCAGGAAGGCCGAGACGCCGCCGGAGTTCGCCGCGGTGTCGGAGGCGACGGAGCCCATGAACCAGTCGCCGCGGACGCCGAGGATCGAGCGCAGCCAGTCGGTCCATTGCAGCGTGTTCTTGGCGTAGAGGGCGAGGCTGGTTTCGTTCACCTGGTCGTAGCGGATCGTGTTGAACGGCGTGCGCTGCCGGGTGTTGAACAGGCCGACGCCGATATTGTCGTAGCGGATCTGCGTGCCGACCGTGGTCTCCGAGGCGAAGCCCGCCAGCGAATGGCGCATGAGATGGCTGGCGTTGAGGCCCAGGATCATCCGCTTGTCGGTCTGCTGGAACTGGTCGCCGTTCACCGGATCGTCGAGGAAGTAGGTGAAGTTGTTGTAGAGGTTCAGCGTCGAATAGATGCCGTAGGCCTCGACCTTCGACGCGGTGCGCTCGTCGCTGCGGCTCCAGCGCATCGACAGCGAATAGCGCTGGGCGTCGCCGCCGTCGGTCTGGTCGACGGCGCCATAGCGTCCGAGGCTGCCGTCGGCCACCGCCCGCGCCGGGATCTGGTCGGTCGAGTGCCAGGAATTGGTGTAGGCGAGGGCGGTGATGGCCAGCCCGTTGGCCGTGTCGCCTTCGGCGTAGCGCAGGAAGGCGTTGAACTTCTTCAGGTCGTCGCCGACCTGCCACGGGCCGTTATAGGTCACGATCTCGCCGGCCGCCGTCAGCGTGCCGTTGCCGGCTGCCATCGAGCCCGCAGCCAGGGCGCGCCAGTAGCCGAAGCTGCCGCCGGTCGCCAGCACGACGGCATTCTCCAGCCGGTTGGCATAGGACAGGCGCAGCGAGCCTGCCGAGGCGAAGTCGCTCTCCTCGGCATAGTAGGGGCCTTTCTTGATGACCATCTGGTCGACCAGTTCGGGAATCAGGAAATTCAGGTCGGCATAGCCCTGGCCGTGCCCGTGCGTGCGCATGTTGACCGGCATGCCGTCCAGCCAGATGGCGAGATCGGTGCCGTGGTCGAGGTTCATGCCGCGCAGGAAGTACTGGTTGGCTTTGCCCTCGCCGCTGTGTTGGGAAACGATCAGGCCGGGGACCGCTTCCAGCATCTCGCCGGGCCGCGAGATCGGCCGCGTGTTCAGCGTCTCGCCCGAGACGCGCCGTTCGCTGGCCGAATCGGTCGGCTCGGCCTCCAGCGCGCGCGGTGCGGTGACGGTGATGGCGGGGAGGGCGGTCGAGGCGCCGGTATAGCCCTGCGCCGTGGGATCTGGCGCCGCCGGACCGGAGGGTCCCTGTCCGGGCGCCAGGGGCGGGGGCTGGGACGTGGTCTGTGCGACTCCGATGGCGGGCCAGAACAAGATCACCGCCCACAGCGCGGAGGCCTTCGTATGCATTATTCCGATATTTTGCATACTTCGTACCAGTGCCGCAATGCAGGTGATCGAGCGCGGCCGCCGTCTTGCTGCCTTGAGTTTGTTCGGGCGCCTGCCTAAACTTTGCCATGATTGCAAAACAGCCGGTCTCACGTTTGCGCTCGATGGCGCTGACGGTGGCGCTGTTCGCGATCACCCTCGCAATCTTTCAGCCCCTTTCCCACGCGGTCATGCTGCGGATGGGCGGCCTGGAGGCGGCCACCGCCCTGTGGGGTGCTCTCTGCCAGCCCAATGCCGACACGGGCGAGGGCGAGTCACAGGGACCGGTGAATGCCAAGGTCCACGATTGCTGCTTCGGACTGTCCCATGCACCGGCACAGGCGCTGCCATCCGGCGCCTCGATCGAGGTCGAGGTCACCGAGGCGGCCCCGGGCGTCCACCCGGCGCACCATCATCCCTCGACCGGCGCCATTCGTGACGGGCCCAACCAGCCTCGAGCTCCACCACTTCTGAACGACTGACTTCAATCCTTGCAACACGCGCGCCCGCTGGCGCGCGTGTTGTATCGCGTCAGCCATTCGAGGGAGTGCCTATGCCGGCGATTCTCAGGACGATCGATGATCGTCCCGGTGAGGCCTGCCGTCTGTTCGGCGGTCACCCTCCCAGCCCCTCCGATCATGTTCCCGCACTGCGGGGCGCTAGCCCGTGCGGCTCATCCATCAATCCAATTCAAGGTGAACTCCCATGCCCCGTAGCGCGATGCGCCGCTATCTGAGACGCTGCCTCTCGGCCCGTCCTCTTCTTGCTCCCGGACTGATGATCCTCGCGATGCCGGCGCTTGCGCAGACGAGCGACAAGCCTTCGGGGACGCCCGTCGAATTTCCGCCGGTGCTCGTTCAAGGCACGGGTGTGCCGGTCGAGAATACGACGGCCGGTCCGGTCCAGGGACTTCGCGCGCTGACGGCCAAGTCTTCCACCAGGACCTCGACCCCGATCGAGCAGCTGCCCCAGAACATCAACGTCATCACGCGCTCCCTGATCGACAGCCAGCTCTCGATAACGCTCAGCGACGCGGTCAGGAACGCCAGCAACGTGCAGCCCGTCGACACACGGATGATTGGCAATGTCGAGCAGACCCCGGTGAGGATCAGGGGGTTCGGCGCGGAACTCTGGACCGACGGCTTTGCCGGCAACCTGTTCAGCGCGGGCGACCGCGATGGGCTGGTGAATGTCGAGCGCGTCGAGATCCTGAAGGGCCCCAGCGCCGTCGTCTATGGCGGCGGCGCCGGTGCGCCGGTCGGCGGCGTGCTCAACGTCGTCTCGAAGATGCCGACCGACACGGCAAAGTATCAGGTGGGCACGACGTTCGGCAGCTACTGGTACGCCAACCCCTACATCGACGTGAACCAACCCCTGAACGACGAGAAGACGGTGCTGTTCCGCTTCACCTCCGAGTATACCGGGAGCAGTAGCTACATCGACGTTCTGAATTCCCGCCGCTTCAGCGTCAATCCGACGCTCACGCTGACCAACAAGACGGACACGACCCTGACGCTCCAGGGTTTTGTGTCGCAGGCCTACCAGCAGGCTTATCCCGGCCTGCCGGTCAGCGGCACGGTCACTGGAGACTACACCGTCAACCGCAACCTGTACTTCGGCAATCCCAATATCATGCCGAGCTACTCGAAGCTGTATGGCGTAACCGGAACATTGGATCATCGCATCGACGATGTCTGGTCGGTCAACGTCAAGGCGCGGTGGAGCGCCTCGGAGATGCAGCAGAACTCCCAAAGCGCCTTCCTCGACGCCACGGGAACCGGGGGCACGCCGTTGTTTCCGCCGTCGACCTTCGATGTCAACAACATCGAGGTGTACGACCAGCAGCAGGAGATCAGCATCAACCCGACGGTTCAGGCGAAGTTCTCGACGGAGTCGACGAAGAACACGCTGCTGATCGGTGGCGACTTCAGCCGCGTCCGCGACTGGGGGTACATGAACGTCGACACGAATGGCAACGTCTGCTTTCTGATCGGGTTCGGCTGCACGCCCTCCCTCGCCAACCTGCAGAATCCGTCGTTCACAACGCCCTATACCTTCCCTGTGCCGGGAAAGGGAGAAGGTGCTTCGTTCTTCAACTTCAACAACACCTACTTGACGACGGGCTTCTACGCGCAGCTGCAGTCGACGATCAACGAGCGCTTCCATGTTCTGGCCGGGGCCCGCCTGGCGTCGATCGACATGACCTATAACGAGTTTGCGAGCGGCGCCATGGTGACGCGCGTGACGCAGGCGACCCGGCTGCTTCCCCGCGCCGGAATTGTCGTCGATCTGGTCAAGGGGCTATCGCTGTACGGCAGCTATTCCCAGGGTATGAAGTGGGTACCGTTCTCGCAGACATTCGCCCAGCCGGCGCCCGAGTTTTCCACGCAGTACGAGGCTGGCGTGAAGCTCAACATCAACGATACCCTCACCGGGACGGTGGCGCTCTTCCAGATCGAGCGCACGAACGTCCCGGTGCGGTTGACGGCCTTTTCCGCCGCCCTCACCCAGCAGACATCGCGCGGCTTCGAAGCCGACTTCCTCTACCAGCCCAATCGCAACTGGAGCGTGCTGGCGAGCTACGGTTACACGAGTGCCTTCTTCGCCGACCCCGCCGGGGCCGGCATTCCGGCGGGCTACCGGCTGCCCTTCGTCCCGGAGCATTCGGGTCGCTTCTGGCTGAACTACCAGTTCGACGAGAGCGTCGCGCCGGGGTTCAGCCTGGGCGCCGGCGTCTATGCGGCCTCGAACCAGTACGTGGATGCGACCAATCTCTGGCAGACGGCGGGCTACTATACGGTCGATGCGAAGATCGGCTACGAGAACGAGAAGTTCCGTGCCGTTCTTTCGGCCAAGAACCTGACGAACAACCAGTACTTCGTTCCGTACAGCTGGCTCGGCGGACAGGTGGCCCCGGGAGCGCCGCTCTCGGTCTATGGCCAACTGGCCTTCAAGTTCTGACGGGAGGCTCGCAATGTCTTTGACACGCCGTCAGTTCTCCGCCGCGGCCGCCGTTGCCGCGGCGGTCGCTCATTCGCCCAGCGATCTCCTGGCGCAACAGACGGGCGGCGGTGAGCCGTCGCCCGGAGCCGCAAACGGGTCGCCTCACGACATGTCGTCCATGCCCGCCCATTGGATGGGCTCGGAGCAGATCGCCTTCCTGATCTATCCGCAATTCACGGCGCTCGACATGGTCGGTCCGCATCACATGCTGACGAGCCTGATGGGCGCGAAGGTGCATCTCGTCGCCAAGACGCGCGATCCGGTGCAATGCGACACCGGTCTTTCCGTGATGCCTTCCATGACCTTCGACGAATGTCCGAGCGACCTCGACATCATCTGCGTGCCGGGTGGTTCCAGCGGTACGCTCGCGGCGATGGCGGACGAGGCGACGATGCTCTTCCTGAAGGACCGCGGCAGCCGGGCGAAGTACGTCACGTCGGTCTGCACCGGTTCGCTGCTCCTCGGGGCGGCCGGGCTGCTCGCCGGATACAGGGCGACGTCGCACTGGGCAACCAGGGGAATTCTGCCGATCTTCGGCGCCAGCCTCGCGGGCGAAAGGGTCGTGGTCGACCGCAACAGGATCACGGGTGGGGGCGTGACGGCGGGGATCGATTTCGGACTGACCCTCGTTGGACATCTGCGGGACCGGGAGTATGCGGAGGGCGTCCAGCTCATGGCGGAGTACGATCCCAAACCGCCCTACGCGGCAGGCACGCCCGAAAGCGCCCCTGCAGAAGTCAGGGCGATGATCGAAGGCATGTTCACCGATTTCGTCGCTGAAGCCGAGAAGGCGGGCCGTACTGCCTTCGCCAGGTTCGGGAGGCTGTGATGACGCAGGCACTTGTCGGCCAAGCAGCTTGAGCTGCAACAGACAAGCCGGCTAAAGTACAGCATGACCGCAATGCTGCCGTTTTCCCGTTTGCGCTCGATCGCGCTGACGGCAGCGTTGTTCGCGATCACGCTCGCCGTCTTCCAGCCTCTCTCCCACGCGGTCATGCTGCGCATGGGCGGCCTCGAGGCCGCCACCGCGCTTTGGGGAGCCCTGTGTCAGCCCAATGGCGACACGGGCGAGGGCGAGTCGCAGGGGCCGGCGAACGCCAAGGTCCACGATTGCTGCTTCGGCCTCGCGCACGCACCGGCGCAGGCGCTGCCATCGGGGGCCTCGATCGAGATCGAGGTCGCCGAAGCGGCGCCGCGCGTCCACACGGCGCATCATCATCCGTCGACCGGCGCCATCCGCGATGGGCCCAACCAACCCCGAGCTCCTCCGCTTCCGAACGACTGACCTCCCGTCTCGCAACGTGCATGCCCTCGGCATGTGCGCTGCTTCGCGTCAGCCATTCAAGGAAGCTTCATGTCTTCGACTCTCAGGGCGACCGTCGTCGCCTCCATAGGGCTCGCCTTCGTGCCCTCGATCCTTCGCGCCGAAGAACTGGCACAGAGCCAGGCGCCCAGCATGCCGCCCATTACCGTCACCGCGCCCACCGCGTCGCTCACCGTGCCATCTGTCAAACAGGCCGAGGAGCAGATCAACAAGACGCCCGGCGGCGTCGAAGTCGTGCCGGCGACGCGCTATCTCGACGGTCGCGCCACCACCATGAAGGACATGCTCGACTACACGCCGGGCGTCTGGGTGCAGAGCAAGTATGGCCAGGAGGATTCCAAGCTCGTCATCCGCGGGTCCGGCCTGTCGCGCAACTTCCACCTGCGCGGCGTCCGCCTCCTGCAGGACGGGACGCCGATCAACCAGGCCGATGGCAGCGGCGATTTCCATGAGATCGACCCGCTCGCCCAGCAGTATATCGAGGTCTACAAGGGCGCCAATGCGCTGCGCTACGGCGCGGCGACGTTGGGCGGTGCGATCAACTTCGTTTCACCCACCGGGCGCAGCAATCCCGGATTCGCCGCGCGCGTCTACGGCGGCAGCTACCAGACCTTCGGACAGCAGGCCGCGGCCGGCTTCAACGAGGGACCGTGGGACGCCTGGCTGTCCTTCACCAACCTGAGCGGCAACGGCTTTCGCCAGCACACCAACCAGAGCCTTCAGAGGGTGAACGGCAATGTCGGCGCGCAGATCGGCTCGAACGCGGAAACGCGCTTCTTCCTGTCGGGCAACCAGGTCCGCAACCAGATTCCCGGCTCGCTGACCCAGCAGCAATATCTGACCGATCCGCAGCAGGGACCGCTCGCCAACGTGCTGCAGAACACCCGGCGCGACGTCGATTCGTTCCGCTTCGCCAACACCACCGTCATCGACATTGGCGAGGACGCGCTCACCCTGCAGGGCTTCGTGAAGTCCAAGTACCTGTTCCATCCGCTCACCTTCGCGGTCGTGGACAACAACCTCCTCGATTGGGGGCTGACAGGGCAATACAAGGGCAGCCGCTCCGTGGCGGGGCATCGCAACGACTTCGTCCTCGGCATCAATTACTTCGCCGGGACCAACCGCAACAAGCAGTTCGCCAACAGCTTCGGAGTGCCCGGTGCGTTGACCAACGACAACACCGAGAACTCGACCAGCATCGAGGTCTACGGCGAGAACTGGTTCTACGTGACCCCCGAAGTCTCGGTCGTCACCGGCCTGCAGCTCAACTGGCAGACCCGCGTGCTGATCGACAACTACCTGGCAAACGGCAACGACTCGGGATCGGCGGCCTATTTCGAAGTGAACCCGAAGATCGGCGCGCTCTGGGAGCCGCGTCCGGGCCTCCAGTTCTTTGCCAACGTCTCGCGGGCCTCGGAGCCGCCGGCGTGGGCCGAGCTGAACCCGAGCGTCGCGCCCGGTTTCGCACCGCTGGCGCCGCAGACCTCGTGGACCGCGGAAATCGGCACGCGCGGCACGATTGGCGGCCAGTTAGGCTGGGATCTTTCGATCTATCGGTCGTGGGTCAAGAACGAGCTGCAGCTCCTCGTGGTGCCGGGCTTCGGCGGTTCGGCCATCGCCATCAACATCCCGAACGCGATCCATCAGGGCATCGAACTCGGACTGAACGGCACGGCCTGGCAGGGCGAGAAGGGCGACCGCCTGACCGCCCGCATGGCACTGACCGTCGGCGACTACCGCTTCGACAACAACCCGACCTACGGCAACAACCAGCTGCCGGGGGCGCCGCCCTATTACATCCGGGCGGAGGCGCGCTACGCCACGCCGGGCGGGTTCTATATCGGCCCGAATGTCGAATGGGTGCCGCAGGGTTACTACGTCGACAACGTCAACAATCCCGCCTTCATGACGTCGCCCTATGCGCTGCTCGGCGTCAAGGCCGGATACACGGGCTTCAAGGGGCTCGAATTCTTCGTCGATGCCCGCAACCTCACGAACCAGATGTACGTGTCGAATGTCGGTGTGACCAACACCGCCAACGCGGCGAGCCAGCTCTACAATCCGGGCGAGGGCGCGACGATCTACGCCGGAATCCAGGCGCGATTCTGAAGCGGGAACCGACCTGAACGAAGACCTCGACACGGATCTTCATGTGGCGGCGGGAGAGCGGTCTGCCGCGGCCTCGTGCAGAAATTCATCCATGGGAGAAATCAGATGATTGGACGTCGAATTGCGATTTGTGCACTGCTGGTGCTGCCCTTGGCAGCTCCTGCATCGGCTCAGGACTACACGCTGGGTTCGCTGGAGATCGCGACGCCCTGGACCCGCGCCACCGCTCCCACCGCCAAGAGCGGCGGCGGCTTCGTGACGATCACCAACAAGGGCACGACGGCCGACCGCCTCATGGCCGCCCGCAGCCCGGCATCGCTCAAGGTCGAGATCCACGAAATGAAGATGGACGGCCAGGTCATGCGGATGCGCGAACTCGCGAACGGTCTCGAGATTCCGCCGGGGGCGACGGTGACGCTGAAGCCCGGCGGTTTCCACATCATGTTCATGGACCTGAAGGCTCCGCTTGCGAAGGACGCCAAGGTTCCCGTGACGCTCGTCTTCGAGAAGGCGGGAAGCATCGACGTGGACTTCAAGGTCGAGGCCATGGGTGCCGCCGGCACCGGACACCAGATGCGATAGGTGTCCGTCGTGCGGCTCGACCCTTCAGCGCCACCCGGCGCCCTCGCAGAACCGCTGTCGACGGCGGCGCGGCGGGGGATTCTCGCGCTGGTGATCTTCTTCCATGTGGGAGGAGGCTGGGCGCTGACGCAGGTCGAGCCGGTGAAGCTGGTGGTGGGCGACATCGCGCCGATGGAGGTGCGGATGGTGCCGGCCGAGGAGCCGGGTCAGCCGGAGATCGAGGAGTCCGAGCCGCCACCACCGGTCGAGCTGAAGCCGCCGCCGCCGGAGCTGGCGACCATCGTCGAGCCGCCGCCGCCCGACCTGCCGCCGCCGGAGTTCCCGCTGGCCAAGGTCGAGCTGCCGCCGCCGGACGAGCCGCCGCCGCCCGAGTTCAAACCGCCGGAGAAGGTCGAGCCCAAGCCCAAGCCGCCCGAGCCGAAGCCTGTGCAGCGCAAGCCGCAGCCGGCGCGTCCGGCGGCTCCGGTCGAGGCCGGCCCGCAGCAGGCTGCGCCCGCGGCGCCGGCCGGCCCGCGCACGGTGCAGGCCGCGCAGCTCGGCTGGCTGGTGCAGCCCAATCCGGCCTATCCGGCGCGCGCGCGGCGGGCGGGCGAGCAGGGCACGGCGACGATCCGCGTGCTGGTCGACGTGACCGGCCGGCCGGCCCAGGTCTCGCTGATGTCCTCCTCGGGCCATGCCGATCTCGACCAGGCGGCGCTGAGCGCCGTCCGCGCGGCGCAGTTCCGACCCTATGTGGAAGGCGGCCTGGCGCAGGCGGTCTGGGTCCACGTCCCGATCAAATTCGTGTTGCAGTAGGAGAGTATCGCATGGGCGACACATCGGCCCTGGGCTTCGGCCATTTCATCGCGCAGGCGGACATCGTCGCGAAGATCCTGCTGGGCGTACTGGCGGTGATGTCGGCGATCTCCTGGTACCTGATCATCTACAAGGGGATCGGGCAGGTCATCCGCCAGGGGCGCAGCCGACGGTTCCTGAACTTCTTCTGGAGCGCCACCTCGCTCGAGCAGGTGCAGAACGAACTCAGCGTCCACGGCGTGCGCGAGCCGTTCGGCCATCTCACGGCGCATTCGCTGCACGCCCAGGCCCATCACGCGAAGTTCGGCGCGGCCAAGCTCGAGGAGGCGGGCAGCGAGACCGAGTTCCTGACGCGCACCATCAAGAAGGTGCTCGACGAAGAGACGACCTCGCTGGAGAACGGGCTCACCATGCTGGCGACGATCGGCGCCACGGCGCCGTTCGTGGGCCTGTTCGGCACGGTGTGGGGCGTCTATCACGCGCTGGTGGCGATCGGCATGTCGGGCTCGGGCATGCTCGACAAGGTGGCGGGCCCGGTGGGCGAGGCGCTGATCATGACCGGCATCGGCCTCGCGGTCGCCCTGCCGGCGGTCATGGGCTACAACTGGCTGACCCGCTCCAACCGCGTGCTGACGGCCAAGCTCGACGCCTTCGCCTTCGAGCTGCTGACCTTCCTGTCGATGGGCCGTGCGCTGCAGGCCGGCCGCAAGCCGGGCAGCGTTCCGCTCGCGGCCGTGACCTGAGGGAGACGGGCAATGGCATTCGGAAGCTTCGAACGCAAGACCTCGTCCCAGCCGATGGCCGAGATCAACATGGTGCCGCTGATCGACGTGGTGCTGGTGCTGCTGGTGATCTTCATCGTGACGGCGCCGCTGCTCACCAACGTGGTGAAGCTCGACCTGCCCAAGGCGACGGCCAACGCCGACCTGCAGAAGCCCGAGAAGATCGAGTTCGCGATCGACGCGCAGGGCTCGCTGTTCTGGGGCGGCGAGCGGGTGACGCGCGAGGAAGCGATGGAGAAGTTCGTCGAGGCCGGCCGCAAGCGGCCGCAGCCCGAAGTCTATCTCCGCGCCGACGCCACCGTGCCATACCGCTACGTCTCCGAGACCCTGGCCGACGCTTCCAAGGGCGGCCTCTCCAAGATCGCTTTCGTCAGCGAACCGGCGCGCTGAGCCCGGCCGTCACATCTCCTATTCCCGTGTGAGGAACCATGTCCGACTATGTTGCGGGTCCAGCGAAGCACGTCGCTTCTGCCGGTGCATCGGGGGAGCAGCCCGCCGGCCGCCTGTACGCACGGCTCTGGCGCTGGCACCTGCTGGCGGCGCTCCTCGTGATCCCGTTCGTGCTCTGGCAGAGCACGACGGGCACGATCTATCTCTGGGCCGAATGGTGGATGGACCAGGCCCATCCCGAACTGCGTTTCGTCCAGCCGGGCGCGACGCCCGTGCCGCCCAGCGTCCAGCTCGCCGCGGCGCTCGAGGCGGCGCCCAAGGAATTCGCCGCCAAGGTGAGCGGCGGGCACAGCCATGGCGGCGGCGGTGCCGCTCATGACCACGGCGCGATGACGGAGCGGGGCGGGCCGCCGGTGCAGGAGATCATCCTGTCCGACGATCCGCGCCGCAGCACCCAGGTCATGATGCTGAACGAGAACGGCCTGCCGTATCCGATCTTCGTCGACCCCTATAGCGGGCGGGTGCTGGGCTCGTTGACGGGAAGCCAGTGGCTGCCGGGCCTGACCAAGGCCCTGCACGGAGGCTGGCCGCTGGGCAAGCCGGGGAGCTGGCTGCTCGAACTGGCGGATGGCTGGGCGATCTTCATGATCCTCTCGGGCCTTTATCTCTGGTGGCCGCGACAACGCGGCTTCCTCGCCGCCCTGCGACCGCGCTTCGACCGGGGCGCTCGCATGGCGGTGCGCGACCTGCACGCCATCGTCGCCGTCCTCTTCTCCGCGGTGTTCCTTTTCTTCCTGATCAGCGCCCTGCCTTGGACAGCTTTCTGGGGCGGCGAGGTCCTGTCGCGGGTGCAGACGGCGCTCAATCAGAAGGGCACCGCCGGCTTCTCGCCGGGCGGCGCCTCGGCGCGACAGATGGAGGCGGCACAGAAGCCGATCGACGATCTCGTCGCCGAGGCACGGGCCCGCGGCATCAGCCAGGCGCTCAGCGTGCGACTGGCGCCGTGGCCGGGCGCGCCACTCTACATTAGCAATCGCAACGGTCCGCCGTCCGCCGACCGCGTGATCCTCGGAAACCCGAAGACGGGCGAGGTGACCCGCGATGCGCTGCGCGCCGACCAGCCGGTGATCCCGCGGATGGTGGGCTTCGGCATCCATGTCCACCAGGGTGACTTTGGCCTGTGGAATCTCTGGATGAACACGGCCTTCGCCCTGTCGCTCGTCTGGCTCACCGTTTCCGGAATCGCCTCGTGGTGGATGCGCCGGCCGCGGGGCAGCCTGGGCGTTCCGCGCAAGGTCGCGCTGCGGTGGCCGCGGGGGCTGGTCGCCACCGCGGCGGCGATGTGCCTCCTGCTGCCGATCTTCGGCGCTTCGGTCCTGCTGCTGCTCGGGCTCGAACGTCTGTTGGTGCATCGTGGGAAGCCTGCCTGATATCATGACCTCCGGCGCGACAGGTCGCGAAGCGGAGGTTTGTGAGATGCAGCGGGTCACCCTGTCGGTCGACGACGATCTCCTGGCGACGCTCGATCGCCATATGAAGAAGCACCGCTATGCCAGCCGCTCAGAGGCCTTGCGCGACATCCTGCGCGACGCGGCGGCGCGCGAGGCACTCGATGCCGGTCCTGCCGGCAAGGAGGAGGGCTTCTGCATCGCCACGCTCGCCTATGTCTACGATCACGAGACGCGCGATCTCGGACGGCGGCTCACCCAGGCCCAGCACAAGCATCACGATCTGCAGGTGGCCACCCTGCATGTCCATCTCGACCACGATTCGTGCCTGGAAGTGTCGGTGCTCCGGGGACCGGTCAAGGCGGTGCGCGCGATGGCCGACGAGACGGTGAGCCAGCGTGGCGTGCGCCACGGCCAGCTCCATCTCGTCCCGGCTGAACTCGACAGCAAGCGCCATAGTCACGGCGGCCGGGGCGGCGGCGGCCACGACCACATTCACGCGTAAGTGCGAAACCCCTTCACCCAGCCTCTCCTCCTGACGGGGGAGAGGAGACCGATCAGGCCGCTTCCTTCCACGCCTTGTCGACCACGGCCACCACGTCGCGCATGATCTGCGTGAGGTCGAAGTCCTTGGGCGTGTAGACACGGGACACGCCGGCGGCGATCAGGGCTTCGGCGTCGGCGGGCGGGATGATGCCGCCGACCACGACCGGCACGTCGCCGATGCCGGCTTCGCGCATTCCCTTCAGCACGTCGCCGACCAGCGAGACGTGGCCGCCCGACAGGATCGACAGACCCACGACGTGCACGCTCTCCTCGAGTGCGGCGTTGACGATGCGCTCGGGTGTGAGGCGGATGCCCTCGTAGACGACTTCCATGCCGCAGTCGCGGGCGCGCACGGCGATCTGCTCGGCGCCGTTGGAATGGCCGTCGAGGCCGGGCTTGCCGACCAGCATCTTGATGCGGCGGCCGAGGCGGCGCGAGACCGCATCGACCTCGCGGCGCGTCGCTTCGAGGCGGCCGTCGGTGACGCCCGCAGCACGTGCCACGCCGGTGGGGGCGCGATACTCGCCGAACACGCCGCGCAGCGCCTCGGTCCATTCGCCGGTGGTGACGCCGGCCTTGGCGCAGTCGATCGACGCCGGCATGACGTTGCGGTCTTCCTTGGTCGCGGCGACCAGCTCGGCGAGGGCGGCCTTCACCGCCGCACCGTCACGCGTCGCCCGCCAGGCGTTCAGCCGCTCGATCTGGCCGCGCTCGACCGAATCGTCGACCGTCATGATCGATTCCTGCCCGCCACCGAGCGGCGAGGGCGCCCCCTCGGTGTAGGCGTTGACGCCGACCACGGTCTGCTCGCCCGATTCGATGGCGGCGAGGCGCTTCAGGTTGGATTCGACCAGGCGCTGCTTCATGTAGGCGGCCTCGATGGCCGCCACGGCGCCGCCCATGTCGGCGATGCGGCCCATCTCGGCCAGCGCCTCCTGCTTCAGCGCCTCGACCCGGGCCGCGATCTCCTTGCTGCCGTCGAAGATGTCGCCGTATTCGAGCAGGTCGGTCTCGAAGGCCACGATCTGCTGCAGGCGCAGCGACCATTGCTGGTCCCACGGGCGGGGCAGGCCGAGCGCCTCGTTCCACGCCGGCAACTGCACCGAGCGGGCGCGGGCGTTCTTGCTCATCACCACGGCCAGCATCTCGAGCAGGATGCGATAGACGTTGTTCTCGGGCTGCTGCTCGGTGAGGCCGAGCGAGTTCACCTGCACGCCGTAACGGAACAGGCGCTGCTTGGGATCGGCGATGCCATAGCGGTTGAGTGTGATGTCTTCCCACATCTCGGCGAACGCCCGCATCTTGCACATCTCGGTGATGAAGCGGATGCCGGCATTCACGAAGAAGGAGATCCGGCCCACCACCTTGGGAAAGTCGGCGTCCGGCACCTGGCCGCGCGCCTTCACCGCGTCGAGCACGGCGATGGCGTTGACCAGCGCGAAGGCCAGCTCCTGCACCGGCGTCGCGCCGGCCTCCTGGAGGTGATAGCTGCAGACGTTCATCGGGTTCCACTTGGGAACCTCGCGATAGGTGAAGCCGATCGTGTCGGCCGTCAGTCTCAGCGACGGTTCGGGCGGGAAGATGTAGGTCCCGCGCGAGAGGTATTCCTTGATGATGTCGTTCTGGGTCGTGCCCTGCAGCTTCGACCGGTCGACGCCCTGCGCCTCGGCGGTCGCGATGTACAGCGAGAGCAGCCAGGCGGCCGGCGCGTTGATCGTCATCGACGTGTTCATCCGGTCGAGCGGGATGCCGTCGAACAGGGTGCGCATGTCGCCGAGATGCGAAATCGGCACGCCCACCTTACCGACCTCGCCCTTGGCCAGCACATGGTCGCTGTCGTAGCCGGTCTGCGTCGGCAGATCGAAGGCGACGCTGAGGCCGGTCTGGCCGCGCGCGAGGTTGGTGCGGTAGAGCTCGTTCGACTTCTCGGCCGTGGAGTGGCCGGCATAAGTGCGAATGAGCCAGGGCTTGTCGCGGTTCGGGATTGTCATGTGTGGCGATTCGCAGTGCTGTTGACGTAGACTTGGGTACACCAGATCATGCTGCGTCGCAGCATCGAAGATTTTGCAACGCGGCGGAAGGGAAAAGAGGGGATTTGAGCGACGCTTCTTCCCCCTGGGGTCAGACGGCCGGCCAGACGCCGCCGGGACCCTCGAGCCCCACAGCCGCCCCCGGAACGCCCTGGAGTCCCGACCTGACCCCCAGCCGGCCGGTCTATGACGGGAAGCTGGGCGAGCTCTACGCCATCTACCTGCGTCATCTCGCGATGATGCTGGTGACGTTGGGCTGGTCCCGCTTCTGGGGCCGCACCCGCATCCGCCGCTATGTCTGGAACCATCTCTCGGTGCTGGGCGACCGGTTCGAGTATCGCGGCCGCGGCCGCGAGCTGATGATCGGTTTCCTGCTGGCGCTGTTGCTGGTCGCGGCCTGGTCCGGCCTCATGTACCTGGTGTGGCTGTACGTCTTCCACCAGAAGCCGTTCGCCACCTTCGGCCTGTTCGACCTGTTCTCGCTGTCGGTCGTGCTGATCGGCTTTCCGCTGGCCTATGTCGGCCACTATGCCGGCCTGCGCTACAAACTCTCGCGCACGCGCTGGCGCGGCATCCGTTGCGGCATGGCGGGCTCGGCCTGGGCCTACGGTGCCACCGCGACCTTCCTGCAATTCGCCAATGCCATGACCGGCTACCTGCTGACACCGGTCATGTCGGTGAACCTGGCGCGCCCGCGCATCGTCAACACGCGGGTCGGCACCCAGGGATTTACCTTCGCCGGACGGGCGGGCGACATCTATGGCCGCTATCTCGGCTACTATTTCCTGAACATCGCGGCCTGGGTCGCCGCGGCCGTCGTCACCTTCATGGCGGTCGGCGGCACACTCAAGAGTCTCGGTTTTTCCTCCGACGACTTCCTGAAGCTGTTCGCCCATCCAAACCTGCGCACCGTGGCCGTGGTGCTGCTCATTGCCTTCGGCGCCTATATCCTGTTCGGCCTGCTCATCCTGCCGCTGCGCTGCTGGTGGCAGGCCTATCTGATGCGCTACCTCGTGACCCATTCCCGCGCCGGCAACGTGCTGTTCGCCACGGCCATCTCGACCTGGCAGATGTGGGGGTTTCTGGTCCTGAACTACCTGATCGTGCTGCTGACCCTGGGCCTCGGCTGGCCGTGGGTGATGCACCGCACGATGAAGCTGATCGCCGGCCAGCTCTGGATCTATGGCGCACCCCAGGGCGGTGAAATCCGGCAGCCGGCCGACCTCGGCCCGACCTATGGCGAGGGCCTGCTCGACATGTTCGACGTGAGCGGGGTCTGACGATGGCCGCCCGCTACTATGACGGCGTCACGGCGGACGTTCAGGAAGTGACCTTGAAGGTCACCAGCCATGAGCTGCTCATCTCCCGTTCGGAAGACTCCAGCCTCCTGGCGCGCTGGCCGGTCGCCGACATGTTCGTGCTGGGCGATTCGCACCATGAGGCCGTGCCGCCGCTGGCGCTGCGCGGCAGCGAGGCGCGGCTGGTCGTCGAGGATCCGGCCTGGCGGGCGCAGCTGGTGTCGCTGGTGCCGGCGCTGAAGCCGCTGGCGCTCGAACCGGTGAAGGTCGCGCCACGCCTCGGCGCCTATTCGCTGGCGATCGTCGCGCTGGTCGGCCTGTTCTGGAGCGTGGTCGAGTATGGCACCGGCTATGCCGCGCCGCTGCTGCCTTACTCGTGGCAGGTGAAGCTGGGCGAGACCGTGCTCGACGAGATCACGGCCGATGAGGAGGTCTGCACCGGCACCGCGGGCCTCGCCGCGATCAACCGCCTGGCCAACGATCTGGCCAAGGAAGCGGGCTACCCGCACGAGGTCACGGTGCACGTGGTGAAGGGCAAGCTCGTCAACGCCTTCACGCTGCCGGGCGGGATCCTCGTTTTCTATTCGGCGCTGATCGACGACGCGAGCAGCACGCAGGTCGCCGGCGTGCTGGCGCACGAAATCGGCCATGTCGTGCATTTTCATCCGACCAAGGGCGTGGTGCGCGCTTTCGGCATCGACATGCTGATCAAGCTGCTGACCGGCGGTTACTCCGATGTCCTGACCACGGTCGGCAGCGGCGGTACCACATTGCTGGCCATGCGCAACGGCCGCGCCTTCGAGCGGGAGGCGGACGAGACCGGCGTGCACCTGCTCGAGCAACGTGGCCTGCGGGCCGACGGCGTTTCGACGTTCTTCGAGAAGATGATGAAGGAGAAGCCCGACGATGCCGCCAGCGCCGCCGGCATCTGGTCGAGCCATCCGCCCACGCAGGAGCGCATCACCGCGACCAAGCGCCCGCCCAACGGCAAGCTGCCCTTCACGACGGCCGAATGGCAGGCGCTCCGGAACGTCTGCAAATAACCGATCGTCCGCGCTCAGCCCGTTCGCGTCAGCCTGATTTCCACCTCGCGCTCCACGTACTTCCATTCCTCGCTCGCGCGCAGCTCGGCCAGGAGGGCGTCGAACGCCGCCTCGTGCTCGGGCGCGAACTCGAACCAGGTGAGGAAGTCGAAGGGTTCGCCGAGGTCGCGGGCATGGTGGAGGCGGCGCGCCACCGCCGGCAGGTATTTCATCGACAGGGCGATGTGACGTGACCTGTCCTCGAAGATCGTCCGGCGCTCGTCCTGGGCCATCGACCACCAGGCTTCGGACTTGCGGATCGGGATCAGCGCCGCGCACGTGGCTTCGCTGCGGCCGAGCCCGGCCTGCACGCCGGCCAGTTCCTTCAGTTCGGCCGCCGTCGAATAGCGCGGATGGCTGACGACGCCGCGCAGCCGCCACGCGGCGCCGGGGAGGTCCGTCGGGGCGAGATGCGTCGCGGCGGCAAGGCCGGGACCGCAAATGGCGGACAGACGCTCGATGCGCCAGGGGCCGGCGTCGCCGGCGGAGAAGGTGACGGTGAAGGGCGGCGGCATGAGTGCATCCTAGCAAGACGCGCGCCGGCTCCTTGGCTATGAAGCGGCATGGGCCCGCACATCGTTCTCGCCACCGCCGCCGACGACCCCGCCATCACACCATCGGACCGGCTGTATGCCGACGCGCTGGAGCGGCGCGGGTGCCGCGTGACGGGCGCGCCGTGGGACGGGCCGCGCGAGGCGTTCGCCGGCGCCGATGCCGTCGTCCTGCGTTCGACCTGGGGCTATTACCGCGCGCTCGAAGATTTCAAGGCATGGACCGAGTCGATGGCCGCCTCGACGCGGCTGTTCAACTCCATCGATCTGGTGCGCTGGAACCTGCGCAAGGACTACGTGGATAAGCTCGCGGCAGCGGGCGTGCGCGTGCCGCGAAGCTTCGTCGTGCCCTGCGAGGTGTCGGCAATCGGCCGGGTCTTCGAGGAGACCGGCTGGGCCCAGGCCGTCGTGAAGCCCGCCAGCGGCGCGTCGGGCCATTCGGTCGAACTGTTGCAGCGCGCGACCCTGGCTGGGCAGATCGCGGGTCTTGCCGACGAGGCGCGGCAGGCGGGCGTCGTGGTGCAGGAGTTCCTGCCGGAGATCGCCGAGGGCGAGCTGTCGCTGGTCTATTTCGACGGCGTCTTCAGCCACGCCATCCGCAAGCGGCCGCCGCCCGGCGAGTTCCGCTCCAACTCTCGCTACAAGCCGACGCGCACCGCCGAAGCGCCGTCGCCCGCTGTATCGCACCAGGGCGCTGCCTGCCTCGCGACCCTGCCCGAGATGCCTCTGTACGCCCGCGTCGACGGTATCGTGCGCGACGGTACGCTGATCGTGATCGAGGTCGAAGTGCTGGAGCCGGCACTGGCCATGGATTTCGACCCGCCCTCGGCCGATCGCTTCGCCGAGGCGACACTCAAGCGTCTCGCCTAGCTGTCCCTGAACAGCGACGTGACCTCGGCCGGATCGGGCGCGACCTTCCAGCGGGCGCCGGCGGCTTCCACGAGCTGCCGCCATCCGTCCAGCCGGCGGGCGTAGCGCGCGGGATCGCGATTGTCTTCGGCCAGGCGGATCACGTTGGTCGCGATCACCTCCATGCCGCGGAGTGTGGCGGGCAGTGCCGGATCGCGGCGACAGGTGTGCGGCAGGTCCTCTTCGAGGTCGGAGAACAACACGATGGTGCGCGTGGCCGCCTGTCGGGCCGCCAGATGCTGCGCGGCCTGGAGCAAAGCGCCGCGTATGTCGGTATAACCCGCCGGCTTCGCGCGGCTGCCATAGTCGGCGAGCTTCTGCCCATAGGCGGCAACGAGGCGCTGGCGTTCGGTCGGCCGGTCGGGCGCGGTGAAGCTCAACAGGACCGCCTCGTCGGTGAAGCTGCAGGCCCCGATCTCGGCCACCGCGAAACTGTCGTGCGCCCGCATGAAGCCCATCGTGATCCGCAGCGTGCGCAGCGCCTTGTCGACTTCGCGGAAGTAGCTCTTGGACACGTCGAGCAGGCCATAGACGGCGGAGGCAGTGGCGCTGCGCTCCTCGCACGCGCCGAGCGCGAGGGCAGACCCGGCCGTCACCGTGGCCAGGAGACCGGTATTGAAGAAACGGCGGCCGATGTCGATCATGAGGAACGCACCGCGCGGGTCGCGAAGAGGGTTCGCACAAGCCGCTCGACGACCAGCGGCAGGAAGATCGCGAGATCGTAGGCGGCAAGCGCCACCGCGAGCAGCCCTTCGACGAGAAAGCGCAGCAGGCGCACCGCGAAGGACAGGGACTCGAGGATGAAGCCCAGAAGAAGCTGGAGGACGACGCGACCGTTGCGGATCAGCGCTTCGATGGCGAATCCCAGGAAGGCCAGGGCGAAGGGTATGATCAGGCCGAACGCCGCCTGCGCGTAGCGCGCCATGGCGCCGGCGGCCTCGCCGGCTTCGGAGGGCGCCGTGCCGGCCAGGGTCCCCAGCAGTTCGCGTTCGAGCCGCGAGATCTCGTCGCGGGTGAGGGCGAGCGCCGCCTCGATGAGCGCCAGCACCACCAGGGCCGTCGTCATGACGACGATGATGGCGAGCCGCTGACCCTTCATCTGTTCCAGCCGTTCGAACTGCGGGAACATCGTCGTGACGCCCAGCGCCTCCAGCAGAACGATGCCGACGGCCACCTCGAGCACGATGATGGCGAGGGCGGCCAGTCGGTAGATCGGCACGCCCATGATGCGATAGGAATCGCCCACCACCTCGGCCATCGGCCGTTCGAGCAGCGCGAAGTTGAGCCAGCCCGCGATTCCCACGGCCAGGATCAGCACGATCGCGAAGACGAAGCCGATGCCGGTCGAATGGCCGAGTTTCACGTCACGTGCCGGCGCCGCCGAAGCCTGGATGGCGTGAAGCTGGAGTCCATAGGACTGGATCACTTGCCGATGTTCGGCGACATTCGCCTCGAGGCGCTCGAGCGCGGCCTGCCTCCTGGGATCGTCCGGGCTTTGACGATCGACAAGGCGATGGACGTCGCGCATTTCCGCCGGCAGTCGCGGCTGCAGTTCCGCTTCCTTCATGCCCGCGGTCAGTCTTTCGTATCGCGCATTGGCCGAGGAGGCACCGAAGCCGATCCATCGTTCGATGAGACGAAGCGTGTGCGAGGCCAGCAGGAAGGCTGCGCGCAGCAGGCGGTGCGCCGCGTCGCGCGCCAGATAGAGCAGGACGATGCCGCCGGCCAGAAAGGCGAGATGCGTCCCGTCGGAAAGCCACGCCTGCAACGCTTCCACCATGCGCGACAGATGGTGTGGGATATCGCCAAAACAAAGGCGCTCGGCTGCGCTGGTAAGCGTCGCTGTGTCAGGTATCGCACGAGACCGCGTCGCGACGACGCGGAACCACATTGCTGCCAACATTCCGACCAATTCTCCGCCCGCGCCGACGCAGGCTGAGCGTCCTGCTACTCCCCCAACCCTGTCCCCAGAGGACCTCCCAGGAATGCCCCATCCGCAGGCTTTCATGGCACAGCGACCTATTGAAGTGATTCGTCCCGCAGCCGCAACCGGCCGTCCCTGGAAGATCGTCGGAACGTGTTTCGGCAGTCTGGTCGTCCTGGCGATGGTCAGCCTGCTGGCGCTGCCCGCGAAGAAGATATCGCAACGCGTTGCCGGCGAACTCGACCTCTATCCCGAATCGGGAACGCCGGTGGCGCTGATGGCGGCCCCGGAAGCGCCGGTGACCGACATCGCGACCGTCCTTCCCGATCCCGACGTGGCGGATCCCACGCCACCGGATTTCGCGCCACCGCACGTCGAAGCGGCGATCGAATTGCAGAAGGGCGATACGGTCGCCCGTGTTCTCGGCCGGCTCGGCATCGAGGCCGCCGACGTTGCCGAGATCGTCGCTGTCCTCGCCGCTCGCGTGCGTCTGGATCGGCTGCCGATCGGTCAGGCCCTGATCGTGAAGCTTCGGCAGCTGCATGAAGAGAAGCCGACTGTCCTGGTCGGGCTGTCGATCCGCCCCGAACCGCAACGCGCGTTCAACGTCGAGCGCGACGATGACGGCAGCTACAGTCTGGAGGAGGAGGTCTTCGAGGTCGCGCCCAGGCTGATGCGCGCCTCGGGCGAAGTCGACGGGTCGGTGATTGGCAGTGCCGAGGCGGCCGGCGTGCCGCATGGACCACTGGCGGAAATGCTGCGCGCCTTCTCCTGGGATGTGAACTTCCAGCACGACATCAAGCCCGGCGACCGGTTCGACGTGCTGGTCGAGCGTTCATGGACCAGCGATGGCAGGCCGGCGGATGACGGACGCGTGCTGTGGGCCGAGATCACCACGGGCGGCGGTGCCGAGACCTACAGCATCTACCGTTTCGATCCGCAGGACGGTGAAGAGTTCTTCTACAATCGCGAGGGCGAAAGCGTGGTCAAGGCGCTGCTGCGCACGCCGCTGAACATGAGCCGCATTTCCTCCCGCTTCGGCCTGCGCCAGCATCCGGTCCTGCGGTTCACGCGGCTGCATGCAGGCATCGATTTCGCCGCGCCGCCGGGCACACCGATCCTCGCCGCCGGTTCGGGCCATGTGATCGAGGCCGGGCGGTTCGGCGGCTATGGCAACTGGGTCAAGATCGGCCACGACGGCGGCCTCGCCACCGGCTACGCGCACATGTCTCGCATCGCCGCCGGGGTGAAGCGCAGCGCGCGCGTGCGCCAGGGCCAGGTGATCGGCTATGTCGGCAGCACCGGCCTCTCGACCGGCCCGCACCTGCACTTCGAATTGCATCGCGGGGGCACTCCCATCGATCCGCTCACCATGGCCCGTACCGCGCAGCGCACGCGCCTCGCCGGCAAGGATCTCGAACGCTTCAAGGCGCAGGTCGCCGAAACCGATCGTGTCCGCGACACGGCGCCGACTCCCGGCGGCGAAGAGAGCAATTGACGGGAGCGAATGGCCAGGATCAACGCCCTCTGCATTGTCCTGCTCGCCGCCTCGGCGGTGCTGCAGGGCGGCGGAGCGGCGTTCGCGGCAGATTGCGAGAGCGGAGTCCTCGACGGCGGCGAAGGCGGCATGAACGTGCTGGTCTACCAGCTCTGCGCCGATCGGCTGACAGTGGGATTTCGCGACAGCGAGGTGATCGAGGAGATCACCTGTGGACCGGCCGGCAGCGTCCATCTCTGGATGTCGACCGATCACGAGCTCTGCGGCTCGCCGCCAGCTCCCGACACGCCAAGGGTCTACGATCTGCTGGAGCCGCTGCGCGGCATCGGCGGCACAGCGTCGGCGCCGGTCGCCAAGCGCCTGACCTGCGGTGGCCCGTCTGGCCGCGCGACCATCGTCGTATCCGACGCCCGGGCCGCGCTGCTGGCGACGCGAACCGGCGACACGATCTATGAGCAGGTGAGCCGGCGTTTCGTCCGGCAGTGCGTTTCTCCAGGTGTCTAACGAGGGCGAGGTTCCGGCGAAGGGGAAAGCTCCAGCCGGCGCGTAATGCCGATCGCCTCGAGGAACGGTTCGTCATGGCTCACCACCAGCAGCGCACCGTCATAGGCACGCAGGCCGGCCTCGATCGCTTCGATCGACTCGATGTCGAGATGGTTGGTCGGCTCGTCGAGGATCAGCAGCGGGGGCGGGCTGTTGCCGCCCAATACGCAGGCGAGGCCGGCGCGCAGCATCTGGCCGCCGCTCAGCGTCGACACGATCTGCAACGCCGCGTCGGCACGGAACATGAAGCGGGCGAGGACTGAGCGGCAGGCATTCTCGTCGGCACCTGGATTGAGGTCGAGGAAATTGTCGCGGATCGACCGCGACGGATCGAGCAGGCTCACCTGCTGGTCGAGCATTGCGAAGTCCGTATGCCGTCGCACGCTGCCAGACGAAGGCTCCAGTTTGCCGGAGATGAGCGCGAGCAGCGTCGTCTTGCCCGATCCGTTCGGTCCGGTGATCGCCACGCGCTCCGGGCCGGTGACGGCGAACGTCAGGCCGTCGATGACCGGGCGCGCCGTACCGTAGCCGGCGCTCACCGCGTCGAGGCGCAGCACCAGCTTGCCAGCCGGCAGCCCGGTGGAGGGCAAGGCCACCCACAAAGGCTGCAGGACCTCGATGCGTTGGCGCGCCACGGCAGCATCCTCGAGCGCCTGCGTCCGTCGCCGCTCGGCGACGCGGGCATTGTCGCCCGAGGTGCTCTCGGCGCGGTTCTGGCGCGCACCGGCCAGGATGCGTGGCATGTCGCCCTTCGCCCGCTTGCGCTGCCCGGCGCCGTCCCTGCGCGCCTTGCGCTCGGCCGTCGACTGCGCGGCGCGGGCCACCTCTTCGACCCGGCGTTCGGCATCGTCGAGGTCGCGCCGCGCGGCAGCGAGCTCGAGTGCCTTGCGCTCGCGATAGTGACTCCAGTTGCCGCCATAGCGGGTGACGCCCAGCGAGGTCATTTCGACGATGGCGTCCATCGTCTCCAGCAGCTCGCGGTCATGGCTGACGACGATCGCGCTCGCCCGCCACGTCGACAGCAGCTCGATCACGGACGCGCGCCCCTCGCGATCGAGATTGTTGGTGGGCTCGTCCAGCAGGATGAAGTCCGGTTCGGCCAGGACCAGCGCGCACAGGGCGGCGCGCGTGCGTTGCCCGCCGGAAAGCGCCGACAGCACCGTCGACGGCCCGGCGTCGAGCCCGACGCGACGCAGTGCCGAGGCGATGCGCGCTTCGAGGGTCCAGTCGGCCGAAGCCAGCTCGTCGGCGCTGGCCCGGCCTTCCTCGGCGCGGCGCAGCACGTCGAGAGCGCCCGTTACGCCGATCAGGTCGGCCAGCGTCTCGTCGGCAGCGACCTGCACCGTCTGCCGCAGGACACCGATCTTGCCGGTCGTCGATACCGTTCCCGCCTGCGGCGACAGCGTGCCGGCCATGATGCCGAGCAGCGTCGACTTGCCGACGCCGTTGCGGCCGACGAGGCCGGTGCGGCCGCCGTCGAAGCTGAGATCGAGATTGGAGAAGAGGGCGCGGCCGTCAGGCGTGGTCGCGGTGAGGCCGGAGAGCGTGATGGAAGGCATGGAAACGGAGTCCCCTGATGGCAAGGCGAGCGGGCATTGCGGTCAGGTGGAAATCCATTTCGGTGCGGTCCGTATCTGTGGGCGACGGCTGCTAGATAGGTGCGGCCGTCGCCCGAATCAAGCAAGCGCGCTGTCAACCCTTGAGACGCTGACCGCCGATGCGATGGTCCTTCAGGATCTCTGGCCGGAACGCCAGCCCGTGACCGGGCCGTTCCGGAGGCGACATGGTGCCGTCCTGGGCGGGCAGGACCGGCTCGATCCAGAGATCGTCGTTCCAGTCCATGTATTCGAGGTAGCTGGCATTGGGGATCGAGGCCAGCACATGGACCATCTGCTCGTGGAACAGGTGCGGCGCCAGGCGGATGCCGTAGGGCTCGGCCATCGACGCGATCTTGCGCAACTCCGAGTAGCCGCCGCGCATCGGGTCGGGCTGCAGGATCGGCGTGCCGGGATGCTCGAAGAACGGCCTGAGGTCGTTCCGCATGAAGTGGCTCTCGCCGCCGACCACGCGCGTCTTCAGCGCCGCGGCGATGCGGCGATAGCCTGCGAAGTCTTCCGCGACAACCGGCTCCTCGAGCCAGTAGGGATCGAACTCGTCGATCCGGTGGCCGGCCTGGATGGCGGTGTCGGCATCCCAGCCCATGTTGACGTCGATCATGATCTCGATGCCGTCGCCCATTTCCTCGCGCATCGCCCGCACGTTCGCGACGTCCTCGCGCCACGGCCGGATATGCGCCACCTGCATCTTGATGGCCGTGAGCCCCTGGGCGGTGAACTCCTTCGCGCGGCTGATCATGCCGTCACGGCCGAGCCCCCGGAAACAGCCCGACCCGTAGGCCGGGATCTTGGTGCGCGCGGCACCCCACAGGCGGAACAGCGGCAGGCTGGCGCGCTTGCCCACGATGTCCCACAGCGCCATATCGACGGCGCTCTGGGCGGCCAGGGTGACGCCCATGCGGCCGAGCCAGAAATTGTTCTTGTAGAGGGTCTGCCAGATGCCCTCGATCTCGGTGGCGTCGCGGCCGATCACATAGGGCGCGACCAGCTCCTTCATGCAGGCGTCCAGCGTGTGCAACCCGCCGTGCAGCGGCATCAGGTAACTCATGCCGATCAGCCCGCCCTGCGTCTCGATCTCCAGCACGAAAATCTCGCGCGGCCCCGGCGCCAGGATCCCGGCGGCCGGCGGCGACGACCGCCACGGCACCTGCAGGAGCGTCGTGCGCAGTTCGGTGATGGTGGTGGCGGTGGTCATGGCGTTTCTTCCCCTAATCGGTCTCTAAGGATTGTGCTCGCCATCGAATGTCCGACGAACCCGGTGCCCACGTCTACATGCTGACATGTGCCGACGGGAGCTACGACGTTGGATGGGCCCGGCTCGGTCTGGCCAGACGGATCTCGGAACACAACGGCGGAACCTACGGCGGCTATACGTCGAACCGCCGGCCGGCGACGTTGGTGCGGGCCGCCCACTTCCTGAATTTGCCGGCGCCGTTGCCGTCGAGCGCCAGATCAAGGGCTGGTCTCGGGCCAAGTAAGGAAGCTCTAATCCGGGGTAGCCCATCCTTCGAGACGGCGCTTCGCGCCTCCTCAGGATGAAGTCGTTTACTGTAGCTGCACGCCCAAAAATTACCTCACCCTGAGCGACCGTCGTGTTGGTCAAGCGTTTGCCCATTGTTTTCTGTCCCTGAGGATGGCGTTGAGGATGGTCACGAGCTTGCGCATGCAAGCGACGATGGCGACCTTTGCCGGCTTTCCTGCGGCGCGCAGGCGATGATAGGTCAGCGCCAAGGGCAGCTTGCGGCGGATGGAGACGAGGATGCTCATGTAGAGGGCAGCCCGTACGACGGGTCGTCCTCCCGCGATGGTACGGCGGCCACGCAAGGTGCCGCTGTCGCGATTGAACGGGGCGACGCCGGTCAGGGAAGCAATCTCGCGTCGGCCGAGACGGCCCAGTTCAGGCAGTTCGGCGATCAGGGTGCGGGCGATCCTGGGCCCGATGCCGGGAACGCTGATCAGAAGGTCCTCCGCTTCCCGCCAGGTCGGTGTTCCCCGGACGGCGGTGTCGATGTCGTCGTCGATCTGTTCGAGCTGGGCCTTCAAGGTGGCAAGCACGCGATCGACGCTCTTGAGGGTGCGTCGAACTGTGAGCATGCGCCGGCGATTGCTCTCGGCCCCGATCATCTCGACGAGCTGACGGCGGCGGGCCATCAGTTCGCCCAACAGTCTGGACTGCTCGTCAGCGAGCGGTCGCGCCGGTGGGTTCACCGCCTCGGCGAAGTGGGCGATGACAGCGGCATCCAGCGCATCGGTCTTGGCCAGCCGTGCGGTGGCCCGGGCGAAGTCTCGGATCTGCCGTGGATTGACGACCGCCACGGGCAGGCCCGCCGCGCCCAGGCCTGCCGCCACGATCGTCTCGAAGCCACCGGTTGCTTCGAGCACGATCAGAGCAGGTGCCATTTTACTCAGC
Source organism: Reyranella sp. (assembly GCF_965249915.1). GTDB lineage: Bacteria > Pseudomonadota > Alphaproteobacteria > Reyranellales > Reyranellaceae > Reyranella. The sequence goes on along the minus strand of NZ_OZ252257.1, from coordinate 2,930,604 downwards.
CGCCCAATCAGGTCCTCGATGCCTTCTCCGTTGCGGGCAACGGTGAAGGCCTCGCCGGCGGGGCGCACATGAACATCCAGGCGCTCTTTCGCCACATCGATACCTACGAACATGGATCTTGGCTCCCATCCTTGCGCATGCGGGCTCGCGGTTCGGCCCAGGCGACCGTTCGGGATCACAAAATCAACGGTGGAGGCGCCGAGCTCAGGGACGGGCTTGGAGGCCCCAGGAGCCTGCGGGCTCTCCACCGAGACCGCACCTGCAACTCTACGCCGGCGCGGCCGTGTCTTGATACAAGGAGCGGCCTTAGGCAGCGTCTCGAAGGGTGGGAACCCGCACGGCGTCTGCTGCCGGGGCCGCGGAGACGACAGAATGGCGAACCCCAAAATAGGGATATGCCATCAACCCTATTTAAGGGCGCTCTTGACGCGCTCCTGCATAGGTTTATTCCCCCCGAACACTTCGACCTTATGATGCGCGTCCCAACGAGCAAGCCGACATGACCGATAACCGAGTCTATCTCTTCGATACCACCCTGCGAGACGGGGCCCAGACGCAGGGCGTCGATTTCACCGTGGCCGACAAGGCCGCGATCGCGCGCGAGCTCGACCGGTTGGGCATCGACTATATTGAAGGCGGCTGGCCGGGCGCCAATCCCACAGACGACCGGTTCTTCGCCGATCCGCCGGAGTTCCAGAACGCCAAGTTCGTGGCCTTCGGCATGACACGTCGCGCTGGCCGCAGCGCTGCCAACGATCCCGGCCTCGCCGCGATCCTGCAGACCAAGGCGCGCAACGTCTGCATGGTCGGCAAGACCTGGGACTTCCATGTCGACGTCGCCCTCGAGGTCGACCGTGGCGAATATCTCGAGATGATCTCCGACTCGCTCGCCTATGCGAAGACCCGCATGGAAGAGACGATGTTCGACGCCGAGCATTTCTTCGACGGCTACAAGGCCAATCCCGACTATGCGATGGCCTGCCTCGCCGCCGCCGAGAAGGCGGGGGCACGCTGGATGGTGCTCTGCGACACCAACGGCGGAACCCTGCCGCACGAGATCGAGCGCATCGTGGGGGAGGTGGTGAAGAAGATCCCGGGCGACCGGCTCGGCATCCACACGCACAACGACACCGAGAATGCCGTGGCCAACTCGCTGGCCGCCGTGCGCGCGGGCGTGCGCCAGGTCCAGGGCACGATCAACGGGCTGGGCGAGCGCTGCGGCAACGCCAACATGATCGCGCTGATCCCCAATCTCGTGCTGAAGATGGGCTTCGACACCGGGCTGAAGGACGGGGCGATGCAGAGGCTCACGCACCTGTCGCGCCTGCTCGACGACCGGCTGAACATGCCGACCAACCGCAGCGCGGCCTATGTCGGCACGCGCGCCTTCGCCCACAAAGGCGGGCTGCATGTATCGGCGGTCGAGAAGGATCCGAAGACCTACGAGCATGTCGATCCGGAGGTCGTCGGCAACCAGCGCATCATCGTCGTCAGCGACCAGGCCGGCCGGTCCAACATCATGGCCCGCTTCCGCCAGATCGGCCTCGACGTCGACCCCAAGCATCCCGGCGTCGCGCGCCTGCTCGAGATCGTGAAGGACCGCGAGTCCGAGGGCTATGCCTATGACGGCGCGGATGCGAGCTTCGAGCTGCTGGCGCGGCACGAATTGCATACGCTGCCGGACTATTTCGCGCTGCACAGCTTCCGCGTCCTCGTCGAGCGTCGCGTCAATGCACGCGGCCAGACCGTGGCGATGTCGGAAGCTACGGTGAAGCTCGACGTCGCCGGTCGCCGCGCGATGGAGGTGGGCGAGGGCAACGGCCCCGTGAACGCGCTCGATGCTGCGCTGCGAAAGGCGCTGGTGCCGGTCTATCCGGAGCTGGAGGACATGCGGCTGGTCGACTTCAAGGTCCGCATCCTCGATTCGGCAGGCGGCACGGCGGCGACGACGCGCGTCATGATCGAGAGTGCGGATGCGAAGGGCCGGCGCTGGAGCACGATCGGCGTCTCGCCCAACATCGTGGACGCTTCGTACAACGCGCTCTACGACGCCCTTACCTACAAGCTCTTCCGCGACGGCGCCCGCCCGGCGCAACCTGCCTAGCGGCACCTCCGGCGCAGCCGGCGTAGCAGCCATGCCGCACCTGCCGGTTGACCGCGGGTAGAGCGGGGCAGACGATATAATCGTGCGAGACGGAGAGCATCTGGACACCCAGACACCGCCCATCGCGGCGGCTGCCCTGCGCCGTCCGCGGCTGGGCGCCCGCGTGCTCGCGCGCGCCTTCATGTGGGCGCTGCCGGGGATCGTGCTCTTCGCCACGCTGTTCGTCTGGCTGTCGTCGGGCGGCAGCGTCACCACCGACAACGCCTATGTGAAGGGCGACCGCGCCCAGATCGCGACCCAGCTTTCCGGCCTCATCGTGGAGGTGCCGGTGCAGGAGAACGAGAAGGTCTCGCGCGGCCAGCTCCTGTTCCGGCTCGACGATCAGTCCTACCGTCATGCGCTGACCCGCATCGAAGCCGAGACCGAGACCGTACGCGCCGAAATCCGCGGCCTGCGCGCCCAATGGCGGACCAAGCGCGAGGAGATCAAGGCGGCGCTCAGCCAGCAGACCTTCGCCCAGGCCGAGTTCGACCGGCAGCAGGAACTCGCCGAGAAGAAGGTGGCCTCCACGGCCAAGCTCGAGGAGGCCCGGATGGGCCTCGAGATCGCGCGCCAGCGCATCTCGGCGGCCCAGGAGGATCTGCTGCGCATCGAGGCGGCGCTGGCCGGCGATCCCAAGATTCGCGCCGACGACCATCCGCGCGTGCGCCAGATGATGGCGATGCGCGAGGAGGCGCTGCTGCAGCTGCGCCGCACCACGATCGAATCGCCCATCGACGGCATCGTGAGCAAGCGTCCGGTGCCGGGGAGCTATGCCACCGCGGGCGTGCCGGTGATGGTGGTGGTGGCCGACACCGATCTGTGGATCGAGGCCAACTTCAAGGAGACCGAGCTCACGCGCGTGCGGGCAGGTCAGAAGGTGCTGATCCATGTCGACACCTATCCGGACTCCGAATGCTGGGGCACGGTGTCGAGCATCTCGCAGTCGACCGGCGCGGAGTTCGCCGTGCTGCCGCCGCAGAACGCCACCGGCAACTGGGTGAAGGTGGTCCAGCGCATTCCCGTCCGCCTCTCGGTCGCCTGCCGGGAGGGCGACCCGCCGCTTCGCGTCGGCATGAGCACGACCGTCGAGGTCGAGACGGGCCACACGCGCTCGCTCGCGAGCCTGTGGGCCGGCTGGGCCAAGTCGCTCGGCCTCTCGGGCGCGCCGGCTTCGCCGAAGCCCTGACCGATGGCGCCGGCCGTCGACCCGGCAGTCCTGCGCCGCCGCCGCCTGATCACCTTCACGGTGATGGCCGCCACCATCATGCACGCACTCGACGGCACCATCGCCAACGTGGCGCTGCCGTCGATCCAGGGCTCTCTCTCGGCGACGCAGGAGCAGGTCTCCTGGGTCGTCACCTCTTATATCGTGGCCTCCGCCATCCTGACGCCGCTGGCCGGCTTCTGCGCCATGCGCTTCGGGCTGCGCCGGACGCTGGCGACCTGCGTGATCGGCTTCACCATCGTGTCGATGATGTGCGGCGCCGCCCAGACGCTCGACCAGCTCGTCCTGTTCCGCGCCCTGCAGGGCGGGTTTGGCGCGGCGCTGGTGCCCGTCTCGCAGGCCATCATGATGGACACCTACCCGCGCGAGGAGCAGGGCAAGGCGATGGCCATGTGGGGCGTCGGCACGATGCTCGGCCCCATCGCGGGCCCGTCGCTGGGCGGCTGGCTGACCGACGAGTTTTCGTGGCGCTGGGTGTTCTACGTCAACCTGCCGGTCGGCATCCTGTGCGCGGTCGGTATCCTCGCTCTGGTGCGCGATAACGTACACGGCGCGCCGCGGCGCTTCGACCTGATGGGCTTCACCCTGCTGGCGGTCGCCATCGGCTCCTTCCAGCTCATGCTCGACCGCGGCCATATGCTCGACTGGTTCGACTCGGTCGAGATCATCGGCGAGACGCTCGTGGCGGCCGTGGCCTTCGCCATGTTCGTGATCCACATGATGACCGACCGCCAGCCGTTCCTGTCGCGCGAGCTGTTCCGCGACCGAAACCTCACGGTCGGGCTCTGCTTCACGGCGCTGGCGGGTCTCGTGCTGATCGTGACGGCGACCCTGATGCCGCCGTTCCTGCAGCAGCTGATGGGCTATCCGGTGTTCACGACCGGCGTGGTGCTGGCGCCGCGCGGCGCCGGGATGATGGTCTCGATGATGATGGTGTCGCGCCTGATCGGCCGTATGGATGCGCGCCTGCTGATCGGCGCCGGCTTCGCGCTGGCGGCGGTGTCGCTCTACGACATGACGCTGTTCAACCTCAATGTCAGCGAGGGCCGCATCGTCTGGAACGGCATCCTGCTGGGATTCGGGCTCGGTCTGGTGTTTCCGCCGCTCACCGTTCTCACCTTCGCCACCCTGCCGCAGCGCCTGCGCACCGAGGGGGCGGCGGTCAACGCGCTTCTGCGCAACCTGGGCGCCAGCATCGGCATCGCCGTTTTGGTCTCGATGCTGGCCAGCAACACCCAGCAGAACCGCGCCGACATGGTCGAGAAGTTCACGCCCTATCATCCCGGTTGGCCGATGAATCCCACCGGGGTCAGTCTCGACCCGACGCAGCTCGCGCTCTGGGACGGCGAGATCACCCGCCAGGCCGCGCTGATCGGCTACCTCAACGACTTCCGCATCATGATGATCTGCTCGCTGGTGCTGATCCCGCTGCTTTTCCTGATGCGACGCCCGGCCCTTATCGGCGGGCGCTAACCACGTTATACGGCGGCATGGGACGCGCATCGAAGGGCCGCGACGTCGCCGCCGTCACACCGGCGGTGATCCTCGTACGCCCGCAACTCGGAGAGAATATCGGCATGGCCGCGCGCGCCATGCTGAATTGTGGCCTGTCGACGCTCAGGCTGGTCGCGCCCCGCGACGGCTGGCCCAACGAGCGGGCGCAGCGCGCCGCCTCGGGGGCCGACATCGTGCTGGAGAAGGCCGAGGTGTTCGACAGCGTGGGCGAGGCCGTCGCCGACCTCGAACATGTGGTCGCCACCACGGCGCGCAATCGCGAGCTGGTGCAGCGCATCCTGACGCCGCGCCAGGCCGCGTCCGATATGCGCCGCTGGATCGGGCAGGGCGAAGGCGTGGGCATCATGTTCGGGCCCGAGCGGACCGGTCTCGAGAACGACGACATGGTGCATGCCGACACCGCGCTCTCGATCCCGCTCAATCCGCAATTCTCGTCGCTGAACATGGCGCAGGCCGTGCTGCTGGTGGCCTACGAATGGACCGCCGCCGCCGATACGACGCCGCCCGTGCGCCTGGCCGACCATGCGACTCGGCCCGCCACCAAGGAGGAAATGCAGAACCTGTTCGACCATCTCGAGCGCGCGCTCGACCAGTCGGGCTTCCTGCGGAACAAGGAGATGCGCCCCTCCATGGTGCTCAATCTTCGGGCGCTGCTGCAGCGCGCCGAGATGACGGAGCAGGAGGCCCGCACCTTCCACGGCGTCATCAAGTTCCTGTCCAAGAAACAGCACGAGGAATAGCCATGTCCACCACTGCCAAGATCACCTGGGTCGACGGCGCGCTGCTGGTCGCCGAAGGCGGCAGCGGCCACACGATCACCATGGACGGCGCCCCCGACATCGGCGGCCGCAACCTCGCGTCCCGGCCGATGGAGGTCCTGCTGATGGGGATGGGCGGCTGCACCGCGATCGACGTGGTTTCGATGCTGAAGAAGCAGCGCCAGGATATCGAGGGCGTCGAGGTTTCGCTGGTCGCCGAGCGGGCCGAGGACCATCCCAAGGTCTACACCTCGGTGAAGCTGGTCTACACGGTGCGCGGCCGGAAACTGAACAAGGCGCTGGTCGAGCGGGCGGTCAGCCTGTCCGACGAAAAGTACTGTTCGGCCACCGCGATGGTGAAGAAATCCGCCGCCGTGACCCACGAAGTCGTCTTGGTCGAGATCTAAGCCCTTGATTTTTCAGGATTAACGCCTGCTTGACTGGCCGCAAACGGCCAGTATGTTCCGCCCTTCTTCCGGAGAACGTGGTTGAGGGCCGTTCGGGCTCTCCTCCCGCCCCGACTTTGATGTCGGACCAAGGCCTATCCGGACAACACGGCGTACCCGCGAAGCGGGGCGCACAATGACGGAGTGCAGCGTGAGCAAGCGCGCAAATTCGAAGTACAAGATCGACCGCCGCCTCAGGGTGAACCTGTGGGGCCGTCCCAAGAGCCCGCTCAACAAGCGTGAATACGGTCCCGGCCAGCACGGCCAGGGTCGCACCAAGCCGACCGACTACCGCCTCCAGCTCATGGCGAAGCAGCGCCTCAAGGGCTACTACGGCTCGGTCAGCGAGCGTCAGCTCCGCCGCTATTATGCCGAAGCCGTCCGCCGCAAGGGCGACACCGGCGAAAACCTGGTCGAGCTGCTGGAGCGCCGTCTGGACGCGGTGATCTACCGCATGAAGTTCGCCATCACCGTCTTCGCCTCGCGCCAGCTGGTCAGCCACGGTCACGTCAAGGTCAACGGCCGCCGCGTGAACATCGCGTCGTACCAGGTCAAGGACAACGACGTCATCGAGCTGACCTCCAAGGCCAGCCAGATGGAGCGGGTCCTCGAGGCGACGCAGACCGCCGAGCGCGACGTGCCTGAGTACGTGACGGTCGACCACAAGGACATGAAGGGTACCTACGTGCGCGGGCCGAAGCTCGCCGACGTGCCGTACCCGGTCCAGATGGAGCCCTCGCTGGTCGTCGAATATTACAGCCGCTGATCGGCCGACGCCTGAATTTGACGAAAAACCCGCCCGCTTGTGGCGGGTTTTTTGCTTCTGGGGTCCGGTCGGAACAGTTGTTTCCGGCTATCGCCGGGCGGTGGGAGAGCTATAATCCTGCCGGGGCTTGGGGACTTGGGAGACTAGGCAATGGGATTCGTCCGTGTGGCGGTTCTCGCCTCGATCGTTGCGATCGGCGGGGCAGGCTACGTTTACCGCGATGATGTGATCCGCGAGCTCGGCCCCCATGTCGGCATGGGCTCCACGGCAAAGGCTGCTGAGACTCAGGCCAGTCCCGCTGCGGGTGCCCAGCCGCAGGGACGTCGCGGCCGCGCCAACCCCGGAGCTGGCGTCCCGGTCGTCGTCACCACGATCGGCAAGAAGCCGATGTCGGTGGTGATCGAGGCAGTCGGCACGGTCCAGGCCATCGCCTCCATCCAGATCAAGCCGCGGATGGACAGTCAGATCATGAAGGTCAATGTCGAGGAGGGCGCCCTGGTCAAGGAGGGCGATCTGCTGTTCGAACTCGACAACCGCACCCTCAAGGCCCAGCTCGGCATGCTCGACGCGCAGATCCGCAAGACCAAGGCGCAGATCGAGCAGGCCAAGCGCGACAATGAGCGCGCCGACGGGCTTTTGAGCAAGGGCGCCGGCACGGCCGTGCAGCGTGATACGAGCGCGACCAATCTCAAGTCGCTGGAAGCCCAGCTCGAATCCGACGAGGCCAACCGTCAGGCGACGCTGACCCAGCTCAGCTACACCGAAATCCGGGCGCCCGTGTCGGGTCGCATCGGCTCGATCAGCAGCAAGGCCGGCACCGTCGTTCGCGTCGCCGACAACACCGCCACCGCCACGCTGGCCGTCATCAACCAGGTCGATCCGATCTTCGTCAGCTTCGCGCTGCCGCAGGTCCTGCTGCCCGACCTGCGCGCCGCCATGGCCAAGGGGCCGGTCCGCGTCGACGCGATCGTGAACGACAAGCGCCAGTCCGGCACGATGGCCTTCATCGAGAACACGGTCGATCCCAATACGGGCACCGTCACCGCCAAGGCCCGCATCAACAACGGCAACGAGGGCCTGTGGCCGGGCCAGTTCGTGAAGGTGGAAGTGGTCCTGGGCGTCGAGCCCGAGGCCATTTCGGTCTCGGCGGCCGCCGTCCAACTCGGCCCCCAGGGGCCCTATGTGTTCGTCGTCAAGGACGGCACCGCGGAGGTCCGTCCCGTCGTGATCAAGCGCACGCAGGGCGGTGAGTCCGTCATCGGCACCGGGTTGCAGGACGGCGAGTCGGTGGTGATCGACGGCCAGCTCCGCCTGGTCAACGGGGCCCCGGTCACGATCAAGCCGCCGACGCCCGCGCCGGGGGCGGCCCAGCCCGCTTCCGTCCCGACGGCTGCACCTTCCACGGCCTCGCGGCCCCGCGGCTGATCAACCTCTAGGGAGCGCGGACAATGTCGCTTTCGGCTCTCTGCATTCGTCGTCCGGTGATGACCATCCTGCTGATGGCGATGATCGTCATCGCGGGCATCTTCGGCTTCAAGCAGCTTCCCGTCGCCGCCGTCCCGCGCGTCGACTTCCCCACCATTCAGGTCCAGGCCCAGCTCCCGGGCGCCAGCCCCGAGACGATGGCCGCCTCCGTCGCCTCGATCCTCGAGCGCCAGTTCGCGACCATCGCCGGCGTGACGTCGATGACCTCGACCTCGTCGCTCGGCAATACCGCGATCGTTCTGCAGTTCGACCTGAACCGCAATATCGACGGTGCCGCCCTCGACGTGCAGTCGGCGATCTCGTCGGCCATGCGTCGCCTCCCGGTCGAGCTGCCGACGCCGCCCAGCTTCCGCAAGGTCAACCCGGCCGACTTCCCGATCATGTTCCTGGCGCTGAAGTCGAGTCAGGTGCGCCTCTCCGACGTCGACGCCTTCGCCAATCGCGCGATCCTGCCGCGCATCTCGACCCTGCCCGGCATCGCCCAGGTGCTGATCTTCGGCACGCAGAAATACGCCGTGCGCGTGCGCGCCGATCTCGACCAGCTCGCGGTGCGGGGCCTCACCCTGCAGGAGCTGCAGAACGCCGTCGTCGCGGCCAATTCGAGCAAGCCGGTCGGCGCCATTGCCGATTCGCGCCAGAGTTCGATCCTCGATGCCACCGGCCCGATCAACAAGGCCGCCGACTATATGCCGGTCGTCGTGAGCTGGCAGAACGGCGCGCCGGTCCGCCTCTCCGACGTGGCGACCGCCATCGACAGCGTCGAGAACGACAAGGTCGCGAGCTGGCTGGACGGCACCCGCGCGATCCTGCTCGCGGTCTACCGCCAGCCCGACGCCAACACCGTCGAGGTGGTCGACCGCGTCAAGGCGATGCTGCCGGCCATCCAGGCCGAGATGATGAGCGGCGTCGACATCAGCATCCTGAACGACCGCTCGGTCTCGATCCGCGAGGCGATCGAGGATGTCGAGTTCACGCTGGTGCTTGCCGGTGTCCTGGTCATCATCGCCATCTACTTCTTCCTGCGCAGCTTCCGGGCGACGATCATCCCGGCCATCGCCCTGCCGATCTCGGTCATCGGCACGTTCGCGGGCATGTATCTCTGGGGGCATTCGATCGACAACATCTCGCTGCTGGCCCTGACCCTCGCGGTCGGCTTCGTGGTCGACGATGCCATCGTCATGCTGGAGAACATCGTTCGCCACATCGAGGCGGGCGAGAAGCCGATGGATGCGGCGTTCAAGGGCTCAAAGGAAGTCGGCTTCACCATCGTGTCGATGACGCTGTCGCTGGTCGCGGTGTTCATCCCGGTGCTGTTCATGGGCGGCGTGGTCGGCCGCATGTTCAACGAGTTCGGCCTGGTCATCAGCATGGCCATCCTGATCTCCGGCATCGTGTCGCTGACCTTGACGCCGATGCTGTGCTCGCGGCTCCTGAAGCCGATCGACCATCATGAGAAGCACAACGCCCTTCTGCGGCTCTTCGAGTGGAGCTTCAACAAGCTCACCGAGGGCTATTCCTGGTCGCTGCGGCGCGTCGTCAAACTGCCCCGTCTGGTGCTGCTCATCACCCTCGGCACCTTCGCGCTGACCGCCTACCTGTTCCAGGCGATCCCGAAGGGCTTCTTTCCCTCGGAGGATATCGGCCAGATCACCGGTTCGACCGTCGGCCCCGACGATGCCTCGTTCGACGCCATGGTGGCCCGCCAGGGGGCGCTGGCAGAGGTCATCCGGCGCGATCCCGACGTCGTCTCGGTCATGTCGACCGTCGGCGGCGGTAACGCGGCCAGTACCGTGAACTCGGGTCGCATCTTCATCACGCTGCGTCCGAAGGGCGAGCGCACCGCGACGGCGCTCGAAGTCATTGCCCGCCTGCGCCGCGCCTCCGCGACGGTGCCCGGCATCAACATCTTTTATCAGCCGATCCAGTCGATCAATATTGCGACCACGCAGAGCCGCGCGCAGTACCAGTTCGGCATGCGCTCCAGCAATCTGGCGCTCCTGCGTGAATACGCGCCGATGATGGAAGAGCGCATGAAGCGCATTCCGTCGATCACCGACGTGAACTCCGACCTGCAGGTCAAGGCACGCTCGACCGTCATCGACGTCGACCGCGACACGGCCTCGCGGCTCGGCCTGTCGGTCGACCAGATCCGCCTGCTGCTCTACTCGGCCTTCGGCACGCGCCAGGTCTCGACCATCTACGCGCCCGACGACACCTACCAGGTCATCCTCGAAGCCGACCCGAAATACGCCGACACCAACGAGGTGCTGCGCCGCATGCAGGTCCGCACGCCGACGGGCGCCCTGGTGCCGCTCGACACGGTGGCGAAGCGCAGCGACAAGCCGACGTCGCTGACGGTCAATCACATCGCCCAGCTTCCATCGGTCATCATCTCGTTCAACCTGTCGCCCGGCGTGGCGCTCGGCGACGCGGTGAAGGACATCCAGGCGGTGGCGCGCGAGGTCGGGCTGCCGGCCAGCATCGCCACGAGCTTCGAAGGCAGTGCCCAGGTGTTCCAACAGGCCGTGGCCAATCAGGGCATGCTGTTGTTCGCGGCCGTCCTCGTGATCTACATCATCCTGGGAATCCTCTACGAGAATTTCATCCATCCGCTGACCATCCTGTCGGGCCTGCCGTCGGCCGGCATCGGCGCGCTGGCCACGCTGATGCTGTTCGGCATGGATCTGTCGGTGATCGCCCTGATCGGCGTGGTCATGCTGATCGGCATCGTGAAGAAGAACGCCATCATGATGGTCGACTTCGCGATCGAGCGGCGCGGGCAGGGGGCGGATGCAGAAACCGCGATCGTCGAGGCCGCGCTGCTGCGCTTCCGTCCGATCATGATGACGACGGTCTGCGCCCTGCTCGGTGCGCTGCCGATCGCGATGGGCCACGGCGCCGGCGCCGAACTCCGTCAGCCGCTCGGCATCACCGTCGTCGGTGGCCTGCTGGTGTCCCAGGTCCTGACCCTGTTCATCACGCCCGTCGTCTACATGTGGTTCGACAAGCTCACCGGGATGAAGTTCAGCCCGGGCTGGGCCCGGCGCTGGCGCACCAAGGGCCGGACGCCGCCGGCCCAGCCGGCCGAATAGTCGCTGTCTTCCTGAGTGCAGCGAAGGGCCTCACAGGGTGGCCAGAGAATGCGTAGCGGGCGGGAGATCCTTCGCTGCGCTCCAGGGCGGGGTTGCCCCGCCCGCGATGACAACGATTGCGAGTAGCGTTCCATGACTGACGAGATCGGCGCTTTTGTTCCCGGACCGCGTGTGCATATCGAGGGCCGTGCTGGGGGGCCGCTGTCGGGCCTCACCTTCGCTGCCAAGGACCTCTTCGCGGTCGCGGGCGTGGCGACCGGTGGCGGCAACCACGACTGGCCCACCGGGCGTCCCATCCCCGACAGGCATTCCTGGGCGGTGCAGACCCTGCTCGATGCCGGCGCGACCCTGATCGGCAAGACCATCACCGACGAAGTCTCGCTCGGCATCCTGGGCGAGAACGCCTTTGACGGTACCCCGAAGAACGTCCGTGCCCCTGGTCGCGTGCCGGGCGGTTCGTCCTCGGGCTCCGCGGCCGCGGTGGCCGCGGGGATCTGCGATACCGCACTCGGCACCGACACCGGCGGCTCGGTGCGCGTGCCCTCGAGCTTCTGCGGTCTCTACGGCATCCGCCCGACCCATGGCCGCGTCGACGTGACCGGCATGCTGCCCCAGGCGCCGACCTCCGATACGACCGGATGGTTCGCCCGCGATGCCGAGACCTTCGCGAAGGTCTGCGCCGTGATGCTGGGCGAGGCGATTCCGACGGAATTGCCCTCGAAGCTCGTCGTCGCGGTCGACGCCTTCGGCTTCGCCGATGCCGACACGTCGGAGGCGCTGCAGCCGATGGTGAAGAAGCTGGCGGCCGTCATCGGTTCGAGCCGCGAGGAGATCATGGCGCCGCAGGGCCTGTCGGTCTGGGCGCGCGCCCAGCGCACGCTGCAGCCTGCCGAGGCCTATGCGACGTTCAGGAGCTGGCTCGACGAGCGCAATCCGCGCTTTGCCTTCTCGGTTGCTAAGGCGCTGGTCGCGGGCTCGATGATCCCCGAGGGTGACAAGGTCTGGGCCAACCTGATGCGCCAGGAAGCGCGCAGCCGCATGAAGTATCTGTTGCCGGCCGGCACCATCCTCTGCCTGCCGACGACGCCGTTTCCCGCGCCCAAGGTCGGTCTGCCGCTCTCGGTTCTGGATCCGCTGCGCGACCGCATCACCTGCCTTTGCGCGCAGGGCGGGCTGGCGGGCTTTCCGCAGGTCAATCTGCCCGGCGCCACGACGGTTGACGGTCTGCCGGTCGGCCTGTCCATCATCGGCCCGCGCGGCAGCGATGCGACCCTGGTGGCCGTCGCCCGCGCGATGGAGAAGGCCGCGGGCTGATCGCGCCTTCGATAAGGAGGCGTTTTGGCGAGCGAGAAGCAGAAGATGCTGGCGGGCGAGCTCTACGTCGCGACCGGCGAGGAGCTGGCCGCCGACGCCCGCCGTGTCGCCGAGTGGATGGATCGCTACAACGCCTCGATCGCAGCCACGCAGAGGAATTATCCGGCGCTCCTGCGCGAGATGCTGTCCGAGGTGGGCGAGGGCGCCTACATCCGGCCGCCCTTCCATTGCGACTACGGCTACAACATCAGCCTCGGCAAGGGCGTGTTCCTCAACTTCAACTGCATCATCCTAGACGTGGTGCAGGTCACGATCGGCGACCGCACGCAGATCGGGCCCGGTGTCCAAATTCTCACCGCGGACCATCCACGCGATCCCGCGCAGCGGCGTGCCGGCCTCGAATTCGGGCGGCCGGTGAAGATCGGCGCCGACGTCTGGATCGGCGGCGGCGCCATCGTGCTGCCAGGCGTCACCATCGGCGACGAGGCGATCGTCGGCGCAGGTGCCGTCGTCACGCGCGACGTGCCGGCGGGTGTTACAGTCGTAGGAAATCCAGCAAGAGCGAGGTGAGCGTGACGGATCTGACGCCGAATATTCCCGAAGTCGTGGCCGAGGTGCGCGACCTGTTCGAACGCTACGAGCAGGCGTTGATCGACAAGAACGTGGAGGTGCTCGACGCCACCTTCTGGAACAGCCCGCACACGATCCGTCTCGCCAACCACGAACACGGCTACGGCTTCGACCGTATCCATGCCTTTCGCGTGGCTCGTCCGCCGGGGCCCGGCTCCAAGGAGAAGCGGCTGCGGCTCGACATCGTCACCCTGGGCCGCGACATGGCGACGGTCTCGCTGGTCTACAAGGTGCGCGGCAGGGAGATGACCGGCCGGCAGACGCAGACCTGGGTGCGCTTTCCGGACGTCGGCTGGAAGGTCGTCCACGCTCACGTCTCGATGATCGCCGAAGAGCCGATCCACTAACGAACGCCTGCGAGGGAGGAAACGATGGCCCAGCCCGCCGAGAGCCTTGGCAATGTGATGAACCCCGATCCCGCCTGGGTGGCCAAGGTGAGCGAACCCGCGCTCGAGCCCGACCTGCCGATCGTCGATCCGCATCACCATCTCTGGCAGCGGACCGGCAACGACTATCTGTTCCACGACCTGCTGGCCGACACCCGGACCGGCCACAGGATCGTGGGCACTGTGTTCGTGGATTGCCATTCCATGTATCGCAAGGACGGACCTCCCGAGCTGCGCTGCATCGGCGAGACAGAGTTCGCCAACGGCGTCGCAGCGATGAGCGCGTCGGGGCTCTATGGGGACTTGCGCGCCTGCGCCGGCATCGTCGGCCATGTCGACCTGCGCCTCGGCGAAAAGGCGGGCGACGTGTTCGACGCCCAGATCGCCGCCGGCAACGGCCGCTTCAAGGGCATCCGCCACCAGACCGGCTGGGATGCCGATCCAGGCATCCGCAACTCCCGCAACGATCCGCCACCCGAGCAGACCCGCGACCTGACCTGGCGCGAGGGCTTCCGCGAGCTGGCGAATCGCGACCTGACGTTCGACGCGTGGCTCTACCATCCGCAGATCCTCGAGATTGCCGAGCTGGCGGACGCCTTCCCCAATACGACGATCGTCCTGGACCATGTCGGCGGGCCGCTCGGCTATGCCGGGTATGCCGGCCGTCACGACGAGGTGCGTGCGGCCTGGAAGAAGTCGATGGCCGAGCTTTCCAGGCGACAGAACATCGTGGTGAAGGTCGGCGGCCTCGGCATGGCGATGGGCTTCTTCGACTTCTACCGCCGTCCGATGCCACCGGGCTCGCAGGAACTGGCCGAGGCGTTCCGTCCGTGGGTCGAGACCACGATCGGCCTGTTCGGCGTCGATCGCTGCATGTACGAGAGCAACTTCCCGGTCGACAAGATCACCTCGGGCTACGGCGTCCTGTGGAACGCCTTCAAGCGCATCTCGTCCGGTGCCTCTGCGTCAGAGAAGAAGGCCTTGTTCTCCGGAACGGCGGCACGGGTCTACAGGCTCGAGCTGCCTGCCTGAAGGTTTCCTGTTTCGCTGGACCAGCCCTAACCTCATGCTGAGGAGGCTGCGAAGCAGCCGTCTCGAAGCATGGGCACGAGCACCACGTCTATTGCCGATCCTTCGAGACGGTCGCTGCGACCTCCTCAGATTCTATGTGGCGACGAGAGGTCGAGAGGTAGGTTTGGAGTTGCGAGAACCGAACCTACGGAGAAGTTATGACGTCTTCACATCCCATAGACACCCCCGCCGCCGGCGAGAAGGATGCCACGTTGTACGTGGCGTTTGAACTGAGCAAGTCGAAGTGGCTGATCGGTATGGTGATGTCCGGCGAGAGCAAGATGAGCCGCCACCAAGTGGCTGGCGGCGATACGGCGGCGGTGTGGCAGCTGATCTCGAAGAAGCGCGCCCATGCGGAGAAGCATGGCCGGCCGGTGCGTGTGGTGAGCTGCTACGAGGCCGGCTATGACGGCTTCTGGTTCGATCGTTGGCTGGCCGGGCAGGGCGTCGCCAATCGGGTGCTCGATCCGTCGAGCATCGAGATGCCGCGGCGCGCGCGGCAGGCCAAGACGGACCGTCTGGACCTCGAGCGTCTGATGCGGGTGCTGATCCGCCACGAGGGTGGCGAGCCGAAGGTCTGCAGCGTGGTTCATCCGCCGACCCCCGAGCAGGAAGACGCCCGTCGGGTGTCGCGCGAGCGGGACCGGCTGATCGGCGAGCGCACCGCCCATGTCAACCGCATCAAGGGTCTGTTGCATGGCCAGGGGATCCGCGACGTGCATCCGCGCCGCAAAGGCTTCCTCGAGCAGCTTGCCCAGCTTCGGACCGGCGACGGCCGCGCCGTGCCGGCCAACCTGGCGGCCGAGATCCAGCGCGAGCACGCCCGTCTGGTGCAGGTCGGCGAGCAGATTGCCGAAGTCGAGAGCCAGATGACGGCGGAGCGTGCCGCCGCGGCGCCGGACAGTCGGGCCAGCCAGGTCAACCAGCTGATCAGCCTGAAGAGCGTCGGGCCGGTCGGCGGCGAGACGCTGGTCAACGAGGTATTCTGGCGCGACTTCCAGAACCGGCGCCAGGTCGGAGGCTATTTTGGCCTGGCCGGGACGCCGTTCGACAGCGGCCAGAGCTCGCGCGAGCAGGGCATCAGCAAGGCCGGCAACGCCCGCGCCCGGACCTTGGCCATCGAGCTTTCATGGCTATGGCTGCGCTACCAGCCCGCCAGCACCTTGAGCCTGTGGTTCACGAGCCGCGTCGGCGATCAAAAAGGCCGTGTCAGACGCATCGCCATTGTGGCCCTGGCGCGCAAGCTGATGGTGGCGCTGTGGCGCTTCCTCACCCAGGGCCTGGTGCCCGAGGGCGCCAGGCTGCGAGCTGCCGCACCGGCCGGCCGCTGAACGGCGGCGGCCCGGTGTGTTGCGCAGGAAGCTGATGATGACCGTCCTCATCCATGGACCATGCGGTACCGCTGTCTCAGAAGGGTCTCATCGTTTCCTGGGCAAGACCTCGACCGTGCATGAGGGATTTGGGTGCGGGGCGCAGCGACGCCCGACCGGATATAAGGTGATGCCGTCGACACAACGTGCATTGGCCAGACGCCCAGACTTCCAACGCAACGCGCCGAAGGCCGCCCCTCCACGCACCCCTTCCAGCGCCGCGCTCGCGCGCGGCACTCTCAAGCTTCCATCCCCGAGACGGTCCGATGATTGAGGGACAAAAAATCCAACCCGCCCCTTGACCGTTCAGCGCTCATATAAGGATGAGGTGGTGCGGGTGGCGACAAGAGAGTGCGACTTGCAAGAAACGTGTCAGGAATCGCGCGGCCCGTTCCGCCGCAGGAGGTTTCTTTTTCATCCAACGGGGGCTATCGCACTGACATATGCTGTGAACTCGCCCTAGAATTTTGGCCCTCGCGTTGTTCATTGGGGGCCATTCATGCGTCGTTTTATACTCTCCGCCGTGGCGGCGTTCGCCACCGTGTCCGCCGTCCCGATCGCCTCGGCGCAGACGCTCAAGGTGGTCATGCACTCCGACGTGAAGGTGCTCGATCCGATCTGGAGCGGTGCCTACATCACGCGCAATCACGGCTACATGCTCTACGACGTGCTGTTCGCCATGGACGAGAAGTTCCAGGTGAAGCCGCAGATGGTCGATAGCTGGACCACCAGCGACGACGGCCTGGTCTGGACCTTCAAGCTGCGCGACGGGCTGGAATGGCACGATGGCCAGCCGGTGACGGCCGAGGACTGCATCGCCTCGCTGAAGCGCTGGTCTGTCCGCGATTCGATGGGCCAGAAGATGGCGCAGGCCCTGAAGGAATATAAGGTCGTCGATCCCAGGACCTTCCAGATCGTGCTGAAAGAGAAGTTCGGCGCAGTCATCGAGTCGCTGGGCAAGCCCTCCGTGGTCGTGCCCTTCATGATGCCGAAGCGCATCGCCGAGACCGATCCGTACAAGCAGATCGAAGAGTACATCGGCTCCGGCCCCTTCGTGTTCAAGAAGGACGAATGGAAGCCCGGCGAAAAGCTCGTCTACACCAAGTTCGCCAAGTATAAGCCGCGCGCCGAGCCGATGTCGGGCCTGTCCGGCGGCAAGGTGGTGAAGGTCGATCGGGTCGAATGGGTGTGGATCCCGGACGCCGAGACCCAGGTCAACGCCCTGCTGAACGGCGAGATCGACTACCTCGAAGGCGTCTCCGCGGACCACCTGCCGTTGGTCGAGAAGGACAAGGGCATACGCATCATCAAGGGGCGCACCTCGAACCAGTACGCCTTCCGGCCGAACTGGCTGCTGCCGCCCTTCAACAACGAGAAGGTTCGTCAGGCCGCCGCACTGGCCCTCAACCAGGAGGACTTCCTGCAGGCCAATATCGGTGACAAGCGCTTCTATCAGACCTGCAAGGCGATGTTCACCTGCGGCTCGCCGCTGGCGACCGACGCCGGCATGGCCGGGCTGGTCGAAGGCAATGCCGCGAAGGCCAAGGCCCTGCTCGCCGAGGCGGGCTACGACGGCACTCCGGTCACGCTGCTGGCGCCGAGCGATCTGGGCGTCATCAAGCAACTCGGCCCCGTGGCCAAGTCGCTGCTCGAGAAGGCCGGCTTCAAGGTCGACATGATCTCGATGGACTGGCAGAGCGTGATCGTGCGCTTGGCGAAGAAGGTGCCGGTGTCGGAAGGCGGCTGGAACGCCTTTTCGACGAGCTGGTCGCAGGTCGACATCCTCGATCCCCTGATGACGCCTTTCCTGATCGCGAGCTGCGACAAGGCCCGCAACGGCTGGCCCTGCGACGAGGAACTGGAGAAGCTGCGCGACAAGTACGTGCAGGCCACGACGGAGGCCGAAAAGAAGGCTGCCGCCACCGCGGTCCAGGAGCGCGCCATCAAGGTCGTGACCCACGTGCCGCTCGGCGAATGGTTTGGTGTCAGTGCGGTCCGTTCGAACATCGGAACGCTCGATCCGCCTCCGCCGGTCGTCGTCTTCTGGGGCGTGACGAAGAAGTAGGGAGAAGCTCTGATTCAGTAGAGTCGGATTGGCGTTCGCTAACATGATGGGTGAACTCTGGGCTGGTCAGTCAGCTCAGATTTCACCTTAACTTCCGGCGCTAGCGGCTGATCCGGCTCTGTATAGTTAGGGCCCCTTTCTGACGTCCTGCTTTAACAACCTGAAGCGGCTTCTCAGTGGCGTTTGATTTAGCGTTCTAAAACAATGTCTTGCCAGCATCGGCTAATGCGCCGAAAGCTGACGGATGTCGGAGCCGTCATTCCTCGAAGGGCGGTTTCCGCCCCACCGGATCATCCCGGGATGGCTGGGCGAGGGCCAATCGGCGCGATTGCTGGCCCATGCGCTCGCCGCCGAAACGCGGTTCACGCCGACACGACTTGCCCATGAGGGCAGCGGCCGCCTCGAAACGCTGACCCGACAATCCGCCGTCCTGAAGGATCTCGGTGCGTTGGCCCAGCCGCTCCGGCGCAAGGCGCTGGCGCTGCAGGCGGAGCTGGAGACGGCCTTCCAGATGCCTCAGACGCCGCCCAACAGTACGCAGATGGAAGTGGTGGCGCATGGCGACGGCGCCTTCTACCGGCCGCACACCGACACTTTCACGGGCGACCAGTACACGCCCGGCGGCCGCCGGCGGCTCACCATGATCTATTACTTCCACCGCGAGCCGCGCCGCTTCACGGGCGGCCGACTCCGACTCTTCGACCTGGGCGGCGGCCAGACGATCGATGTCGAGCCGACGCACGACAGTCTGCTCGTCTTTCCCTCGACGGCGCGTCACGAGGTCGAGCGCGTCTCGTGCCCCGCGGGCGCTTTTGGCGATGGCCGCTTCGCCGTGAACATCTGGCTGTGCGGCTGACCGTTACTCGGCCGCCTGCAGCACCGCCGCCTTCTCAGGCACTTTCGGCTCGATCGACCGGCCATTGCGTTTGGCGGCGTCCTCGGCTTCCCAGCGAATGGCGATCTCGGCCAGCCGATCCATGACCTCGTCCAACTCGCCGCCGCGCTTGGTCAGGGAATAGGTGACCTTGGGCGGGATGGTCGCTTCGTAGTCGCGCTTCACAAGCGCCGCACCTTCCAGCGTGCGCAGGCGCTCGGTCAGCATCTTGGCCGAGATGCCCGACACCCGGCGCTTGAGCTCGCCGAAGCGCTGCGGCCCGTGGGTGCGCAGATTGTAGAGGATGTAGGTCGTCCACGGCCCCATCAGCATGCGCAGGATGAAGTCCATCGGGCAGCTGACGCTTTCCTTGGCCTGGGCGGCGGTGGCGGGGGTCGACGTGCTCATGAAAAAAACCTTTTGGTTACGATTTGGTACCTACTGGAGAATATATAGCGGCCATCCCAGATGTTTCCAGTCACTTTGTGAAAGCAACTGATCTGGTGAAACCAATACGGAATTTCTCCAGTGTAATCAGAGGATTGGAAGCCATCATGACAAACGTCGCCATCGTCTATCACTCCGGGTACGGACATACGCAGGCTCTCGCCGAGGCCGTGGCCACAGGCGCACGGGCTGTTGCCGGCACCGTCGTCAGCCTGATTCCGGTCGCCGAGGCCGAGGCCCGCGAGGCCGAGCTCGACGCCGCCGATGCCATCGTCTTCGGCAGCCCGACCTACATGGGCGGCGTGTCGGCGGACTTCGCGAAGTTCAAGGACTGGACGTCGGGCCGCTGGATGGAGGGCAGGTGGCGCAACAAGCTCGCGGCGGGCTTTACCGTCTCGGCTTCGTGGAACGGCGACAAGCACAATACGCTCTATCAGCTGCTCACGCTCGCGGTGCAGCACGGCATGGTCTGGGTCGGCCTCGGCCTGCCGCCGGGCAACAATCATTCGAAGGGGTCGAGCGCCGACCTCAACCGGGTTGGCGCATCGATCGGGGCGATGGCGCAGGCCAATGCCGACCAGGGCGTCGAGGGCATCGGCGCCAGCGACTTCAAGACCTTCGAGGCGCTCGGTCGCCGCGTCGCCGAGGCCACGCAAAGGTGGCACCAAGAGCCGCTCGCGCGGGCAGCCTAGGCCGCCCGTCGCGCCATCAGGTGACCACCGATCGCCCGCGAGGTGCGGTCGGTGGCTCCCGGCCGCCTCACTCCATGCGGATGTTGGCGGATTTGACGATCGAGCTCCACGACGCCAGCTCCTGCCTGATCAGCGCGGAGAGCTGCTGAGGACTGCTCGTTTCGACCGTGGCGCCCTGGGCCACGAAGTCGGCCGTCACGTCGGGCATCGCCATCACCTCGCGCAGCGCGGCGTTGACCCGATCGACGATGGCGGCGGGCGTGCCAGGCGGCGCCAGCATGAAGATGCTGGCCACCGAGTTGAAGCCCGGCAGCGTCTCGCTGATGGTGGGCGTGTCGGGCGCGGCCGGCGAGCGCTTGGCCGAGGTCACGGCCAGCAGGCGCAGCTTGCCGCCGCGGGCCAGCGCCAGGGCCGGCGGCAGGCTGACGAAGCAGATCGGGATCTGACCGCTCACGAGGTCGGCCAGCGCCGGCGTGCCACCCTTGTAGGGGACGTGGACGATCTGGACGCCCGCTTCCTTCTGGAACATCTCGGCGCTGAGATGGGCGATGTTTCCGACACCCGGGGACGCATAGCTGTACTTGCCGGGATTGGCCTTCAGCACGTCGATGAGCTCGCGCGTATTGGCGGCGGGGAAGCTCGGGTTCACCACCAGCGAGTAGGGCAGGTCGCCCAATGCGGCGATCGGGGTGAGCGTGGTCGGATCGTAGGCCACCTTGTCGTAGATGGCGGTGCCGACGAGGATGCCCGACTCGGCAAGGAGCAGCGTGTAGCCGTCGGCCGGCGCGCTCGCGAGACTGGCGGCGGCGATGGTGGAGCCGGCGCCGGACCGGTTCTCCACGACCACCGGCTGGCCCATCAGCGGGCTGAGCTTGTTGGCGACGATGCGCGCCAAGATGTCGGCGCCGCCGCCGGGCGGATAGCCGACCATCAGCTTGATCGCGCGCGATGGGTAGGCGCCCGCCTGTGCGAAGCCGATGCGCGGCGCGGCGAGTCCCAGCGCCAGCGCCGACAGCGCGAGGCGGCGGCCCAGTTTGATGTCTTCGATGCTCATGCGATGTGACCTCGTATCGACGCGCGGGGCCGGTCCTAGAGGGCGGCCGGCGGGAAGTAACGGAACTGCAGGCTCTGGTCCTTCTCGATCTGCTGGATGAGGTCGATCTCCCAGGTGAGATAGTCCGTCATCGACTTGCGCAGGTCGTCGTAGTCGTAGGGGCTGTACCAGACGTCGTCGGTCGGGGAGGTCATGTTCTCGAGCCCGCCGGCCAGCGGCAGGCCGGCGGCGGCCCAGGCGGCCGTGCCGCCGTCGAGAACAGATACCGGCAGGCGCGACGCTGCCGCGGCATCGGCGGCCGCGATGGCCGCGAACGTGCCATCGTCGGATGTCAGGACCAGCCGCTTCGCCTTGGGAGCACCCGCTGCGACCTGCGCCAGCCCGTCCTCCAGCCGCGAGCGTACCGCGAACCAGGCACCCGGAATATGACGGGTGCGGAAGCGCAGGCTGTTGGCCAGGTCGACCACCACCGCGTCGCCGGCCGCGAGCAGGCGATGGAGTTCGAGGACGTTGATCCGCTCGACTCCGCTCGCGGCGTCGGGGGGCAGGAGCTCGACCGCCTCGGGACCCTTCTCCAGCGCACCGCCGCAGGCGCTCAGGCCGCCGGTCAGCACGAACACCTCGGTCCAGCCGAGCTGGTTCAGCCACGACGCCGTCATGCGCGCGCGGACGCCGTTGTCGTCGCACAGGACGATGCGGGCGTTGCGCGTGCCGACATAGTGGTCGGTCGACTGGATGAGCTGGCCGCCGGGCGCGCTGCGCGCATCCTCGATGTGCCCTGCCTCGTATTCCTCGGGGGTGCGCACGTCGAAGAAGTAGAGCGAGCGCGCCGGGTCGGCCTGCAGGTCGCGCAGGCCCGCCGTATCGATCTCGCGCACGCCGAAGCGCTTCGACACGCGCATCGAGGCTTCGATGGCGGCCGCCAGCCCCTTGGGCGAGGGCGGCGGCGCGACGGTGCGGCTGCCTCGGGCCATGGTCTCGCCGCTGAGATGCCAGCCCGCCGTGCCATTGCGCACGCAGACCACCGGGTTCTTCAGTCCGGCATTGATCAGCGACTGCGCACCGATGATGCCGCGCGTGCGGCCGGCGCAATTCACCACGATGGTGGTGTCCTCCCGCTCGATCAGATCGAACACGCGGTGCACCAGCTCGGCACCGGGACAATCGATGCCGCCGGGCAGGCTGTAATTGTGGAACTCCGAGTAAGGCCGGCTGTCCAGGATCAGCATGTCCTTGCCCTGGTCGATCCAGCGGCGCAGTTCCTGGGCATCGATGGCCGGCGTGTCGTAGCGATGCTCGACGAATTCGCCGAACGCCTTGCTGGGCACGTAGATGCCGGCGAACACTTCGAGGCCCGCCTTGCGCCAGCCTTCCAGCCCGTCCGTCATGATGGAGATGTCGGTATAGCCCCAGCCCGCGAGGCGCCGGGCGGCGCGCTCGGCCAGACCGTCGTCGCTCTGGTCCATCAGGATGATGCGGGTCGCGCGCCTCGGGACGAGGGCCGCCATCCGGGTTTCCAGATGGCTGAAGGGCATCGACACGATCGTCAGCGGATGGCCGGAGTTGAACAGCCCTTCCTCGCGCACGTCCAGGAAGGCGAATTCCGCACTCTCGCTCAGCAGCGCATGGACGCGGGCGGCGTCAAGACGCGGCCAGGACGAGGCGGCCTTCGGGGCGGGGTCGTTGACGGTGTTCATCGCGCGGCAAACCAATCTTGGAAGGAAAGGGATCGGTGCAAATCCTGATCGCCGCCGATGGATAAGGAAAATATAAAGATGATATGAACTGATTTGGAATTGGTATGAATTTGACCGTCCGGCAATTGCGCGCCTTTACCCTCGGGGCGCAGTTCGCATCGTTCTCCGAGGCGGCGGCTCGCATGGGTATCACCCAGCCCGGCTACTCGCTGCTGATCCGCCAACTCGAGGACGAAGTGGGCATGGCGCTGTTCCGGCGCACGACGCGGCGGGTCGAACTCACCGAGGCCGGCCGCGAGATCCTGCAGAGTGCCCAGCGTACGCTCCAGCAACTCGAGGAGACCTGCCGCCGCGCCGAGGATTTCCGCGAGGCGCGCCAGGGCACGCTCACTCTCGCCTTCGTACCCTCGGTGGGCTGCAGTCTGCTGCCGCCCACCCTGTCACGCTTCGCTGAGGCCTATCCCGGGATCAAGCTGGTGTTCCACGAGGCTCAGGCGGTGGGCTTTGCCGAGCAGGTGCGCAGCGGTCAGGCGGAGATCGGCCTTGGCCTGTTGCTGCAGCCGGACGAGCAACTCGCCTTCGAGCCGCTGACGCGCGACTGCCTGGTGGCGCTCCTGCACCGACAGCATCCGCTCGCCGAGCGCCCGACCGTGACCTGGAAGGCGCTGGCGCGCTTCAATTCCATCCTGGTGACCAACCAGTCGAGCGTTCGCGTCCATGCCGATCGCGCGGCCGCGTCGGTCGGTGTCGACATCGAGCCGACCTACGTCCTCGATTCGCTCACCACCGCCGTCGGTCTGGTGCGGGCAGGCCTGGGCTATGCCGTGCTGCCGAGCCTGGCGCTGCGCAGCATGGACCTGGGCGGGGCGGTCGCCCGGGCGGTGGAGCAGCCCCGTGCCTGGCGCGACATCGGCCTGCTCACGCGCTCGCAGTTCACCTTGTCGCCGGCGGCGGAAGCCTTCGCCGCCGTCGCGCGGGCGGTCGCGGCGGAGTTCCCGGACCCCGCCACCATGTCGGCTCCGCATCGGAGTGCGCGCCGCGCCGTGCGCTGACGAGCTCGTCCCGGCTCGTATTCCGATACGAAACCGGGGACCGTCGCCTTGCGGCGAGGTCCCCGTTCGGATGGCGATGCGGCCCCTCGACGAGGGACCGTCGGCTTCGCGGCGCTACTTCTTGGTGATGTTCCACATCACCGGCACGGGGCCGGGCAGCCAGCCGCTGATGCGGTCCTTGCGGTAGGCGCCGAAGGCCTTGTATTGGCCGAGCACGATGTAGGTGGCCTGATCCATCACCCGGTCCGAGACGGCCATGGCGACCTCCTTCCGCTTTGCAGGGTCGACTTCCCTGGCGTAGGACGAGCGAAGCTTCTCCATCTCGGGATCGCACGGCCAGCCGAACCAGGCCTTCTCGCAGCCGCCGCTGGTGAAGGAATTGCCGGCCGGGCTTTCGGTCCCGACCGCGACGGTCGTCGTGTAGAAGATGTTCCAGCCGCCCTGCGCCGGCGGATCCTTCTTGGCGCGGCGGGTCACGACCGTCTGCCAGTCCATCGACTGCAGGTCGACCTTGAAACCGACCTTCTCGAGCGCCTGCTTGCCGACCGGCGGAAGCTGGTTGGCCGAGAGCAGGTCGGTCGCGTGCATCATGACGACCGGTGTCCCGTCATAGCCACTCTCCTTGAGGAGCTGGCGCGCCTTCTCGAGGTCGGGCTTGATCAGCAGGTTGCCGTAGCTCTTCTCGTAGGGCGAGCCGCACACCAGCGGCGCGTTGCAGACCCGGTAGATCTCGGGGTCGCCGATCTGCGCGCGCAGGAAATCCTCCTGAGCGATCGCATACATCGCCGCCTGCCGGGCCTTCAGGTTGTTGAACGGCGGGTGGAGGTGGTTGAGGCGCATGATGATCTGGCTGCCCTGCGCGTTCCAGCCGTAGAGCTCGATGTTCTTGTCGGCCTTCAGCAGCGGGAAGAGATCGGGCACCGGAAGTTCGATCAGGTCGATCTCGCCCTGCGCGAGGGCATTGACCGCCGTACTCGGGTCGGAGATCGCCAGCCATTCGACACGGTCGACCTTCACCACCTTGCCGCCGGCCAGCATCGAGGGCGGCTCGGCGCGCGGTTTATACTTGGTGTTCTTGATATAGACGACCTTCTCGCCGGGCTTCCATTCGTCTTTCTTGAAGATGAACGGGCCGGAGCCGGTGTAATCGTCGATCTGCTTGAACGGGTCGGTCTCGGCGACCTTCTTGGGCATCATGAAGGTAGAGGGCTTGCCCAGGGCCTCGAGAACGAGGCCGAACGGCTCCTTGAGCACGATCTGGAAGGTCTTGGCGTCGACAACCTTCAGCGTGGCGAGGGCGGCCGTCATCTGCTGGCCGATGGGGTCGCGGGCGGCCCAGCGCTTGATCGACGCGACGCAGTCCTCGGCGGTGACCGGCTGGCCGTCGTGCCATTCCAGACCATCGCGCAGGGTGAAGGTCCAGGTCAGCTTGTCGTCCGAGGCCTCGTACTTGTCGACCATCTGCGGCTGGATGCGCAGGTCCGCATCCTGGGCGAACAGCGTGTCGTAAATCATGTAGCCGTGGTTTCGGGTGATGAAGGCGCTCGTCCAGATCGGGTCCAGGACCTTCAGATCTGAATGGGCGACCATCTTCAGGGTCTGCGCCGACACCGGGGCCGCCGCTGCCGCAACCGCCGTCGACAAGGCGAGACAGGCTGCAACCTGTCGCAATCTCCACATAACGTGCATGATTTACTCTTTACCCTTCTACAACACCCTAACTTCACACAAGCTGCCACGAGCTCGACGAGGAATAAAGCAATGTCGATGCCGATGGCGCCTCTGACACGACGAACCGCGCGCGGAGGCTGATCGATCGCCGTCCTGCACAAACGACAAGGGGACCTTCGCCGGCCTGGCGAAGGTCCCCCTTTCGATAATGGGACGACGCTATGCGGTCATTTCTTGCTGATGTTCCAGAGCACCGGAACCGGGCCGGCGAGCCAGCCGCTCAGGCGGTCCTTGCGGTAGGCGCCGAAGGCCTTGTACTGGCCGACCGGAGCGTAGAAGCCCTGGTCCATCAGGCGATCGGAGATGGCGATGCCCAGCTCCTTGCGCTTGGCCGGGTCGCTCTCCTTGATGAAGGCGGCCCGCAGGACCTCGATCTCGGGATCGCAGGGCCAGCCGAACCACGCCTTCTCGCAGGTGCCGGCGGCGTAGGAGTTGACGCCCGGATTGTCGAGATCGAGCGTGATGTTGGTGGTGAAGAAGATGTTCCAGCCGCCCTGCGCCGGCGGTTCCTTGCGCGCGCGGCGGGCGACCACGGTCTGCCAGTCCATCGCCAGAAGGTCGATCTTGAAGCCAGCCTTCTCGAGCTGCTGCTTGGCGACGGCCTGCACCTGGTTCGAGGATTGCAGGTCGGTCTGCTGGAGCATCGCGACCGGCGTGCCGTCATAGCCGCTCTCCTTCAGGAGCCGGCGCGCCTTCTCGAGGTCGGGCTTGATCAGCAGGTCGCCGTATTCCTTGCCGTAGGTCGTGCCGCAGACGAACGGCGCGTTGCAGACCTTGTAGATTTCCGGATCGCCGACCTGGGCGCGCAGCATGTCTTCCTGGGCGAGGGCCCACATCGCCGCCTGGCGCGCCTTCACGTTGTTGAAGGGCGGGTGAAGCGTGTTGAAGCGCATGATGATCTGGCTTCCGAGCGCGTTCCAGCCGAACAGCGCGATGTTCTTGTCGGCCTTCAGCATCGGGAAGAGGTCGGGCACCGGCGATTCGATCAGGTCGATCTCGCCGGCCAGCAGGGCGTTCACCGCCGTGCTGGGATCGGTGATGGCCAGCCATTCGACCCTGTCGACCTTGGCCACCTTGCCGCCCGCCAGCATCGAGGGCGGCTCGGCGCGCGGCTTGTATTTGGTGTTCTTGACGTAAACGATCTTCTCGCCGGGCTTCCATTCCTCCTTCTTGAAGACGAAGGGGCCGGAGCCGGTATAGTCCTCGATCTGCTTGTTGGGATCGGTTTCGGCGACGCGCTTGGGCATCATGAACGGTACGTTCGACGAGGGCTTGCCGAGCGCGTCGACGACGAGGCCGAACGGTTCCTTCAGCTCGAACGCGAAAGTCTTGGCGTCGATCGCCTTGATCTCCTTGGTCGCCTTCAGGAGGAGCTGGCCGAAGCCGTCGCGGGCGCCCCAGCGCTTGATCGAGGCGATGCAATCCTCGGACGTGACGGGGGTGCCGTCGCTCCATTCGAGGCCGTCACGCAAGGTGATAGTCCAGGTGAGCTTGTCGTCCGAGACGGTGTACTTTTCCGCCATCTGCGGCTGGGTCTTGAGGTCGGCGTCCTTGGCGAACAGGACGTCGTAGATCATGTAGCCGTGATTGCGGGTGATCAGCGCCGTGGTCCAGATCGGGTCGAGGATCTTGATGTCCGCGTGCGACACCATCCTCAGCGTCGTCTGGGCCGCCGCCGGCACGGAAGCCGCGGCCATGGCCGCCGCCAGCCCGAGGGAAGCCGCCAGCGCGACCCGTCTGCGCAATCCCAACATTCAGTACCCTTTCCCATGATAGACTTGAGCCAATTGCACACAGGCTGCCACGCGGCCCCAGAGGAATAAAGACATGTCGATGCCTTCGATCTTTGTGTCGCATGGAGCGCCGACGCTCATCCTGAGCGACGCGCCGGCGCGGACCTTCCTGGCCGGGCTGAGCGAGCAAATTCCGCGCCCGACCGCCATCGTGGCGGTGTCGGCGCACTGGGACACCGACGTGCCGGCCGTGTCGATCGTCCGCAAGCCCGATACGATCCATGATTTCTACGGCTTCCCAGAAGGGCTCTACAAGCTGCGCTATGAGGCGCCCGGCGCGCCGGCGCTCGCCGAGAAAGTCGCGAAGCTGACAGGCGCCGCGCACGATCATCATCGCGGCCTTGATCATGGCGCCTGGGTGCCGGCGATGCTCGCCTGGCCCGAGGCCGACATCCCGATCTTCCAGCTCTCGGTGCAACCGGCGCTCGGCCCCGCGCACCATATCGCGCTCGGCCGGAAGCTCGCTGCGTTGCGTGAAGAGGGCGTGCTGGTCATGGGCAGCGGCAGCGCTATCCACAATCTACGCGCCCTGGTGCGCAGCGAGGACGCCTCGGAGCCCGAGCCCTGGGCGCAGGCCTTCGACGACTGGCTGGCCGACACGCTGGAGAAGGGCGACGAGGCGGCGCTCGCCGACTACCGCGCCCGCGCGCCGTACGCCCGCGAAGCCCATCCGACCGACGAGCACTTCCTGCCATTGCATGTCGCGTTCGGCGCGGCCGGCGAGGGGGCGCAGGGTCGGGCGCTTCATCGCAGCTTCACGTTGGGGAACCTGTCGATGGCCGCCTACGCATTCGGGTAGAGTCTCGGCCGGAGTAGAATCACCTTCATCCCCGCTCCAGGACATCGCAAAGCGATGTCCTGACGCTTGAAGGCCGAGCTTCGCTCGGCCTTCAGATCATGAGCTCGTAGTGGTGCGCCGCATGCGCGGCGTCCAGGGTCGTCGCCCATTGCGAGACCGTGCTGGCATCCTTGGCCGCGATATTGGCCGAAGAGAGTTCCGCCAGCGAGACGTCGGTCAGCTTGTAGGTCTGATTGTTGCCCTCGATGGTGATGACGGTCGAGCCGTTGACCTCGGCGATGGAGAAACTGTCCTTGGCCATCCAGTTGAAGTCGAGCGTATCGAGGGCGGTGTCGAAGTCGATCGCCGTGTTGGTGCCCCAGGCCCAGGTGATCGCGAATGTATCGGCCTTGCCATTGCCCACGTGGCCCTGGTCCGGCTCGCTGTCGTCATTGACGATGGTGCCGACGGCGGTCGCATCGGCGATGGTGGCGCCGCTGGCATTGGAGAGCGTGACGGCAAAGGTCTCGTTCCCCTCGAACACGGTGTCACCGCTGATATCCACATGCACCGTCTTCGAGGTTTCGCCCGCCGCGAAGGTGAGAGTGCCGTTGGAGGCTACATAGTCCGAGCCGGCGGTCGCCGTGTCGTTCGCAGTGGAATAGGCCACTGTCACGGGGCCCGTGGCTGCCTTGTCGAGCGTCACCACAAACATGAAATGGGCATCATCGCCATTGCCTTCCGCCACCGAGAGGTCGGCGATGGAGAGCGCCGGCAGGGCCGGGGCGCCGTCGTCGTCGATGATGGTGCCGATGGCCGTTCCGTCGGCGATCGTGGCGCCGTCGGGGTTGGAGAGCTTGACCTTGAAGGTCTCGTTGGCCTCGGCCAGCACGTCGCCCTTGATGTCGACATGGACCGTCTTGGAGGTCTCGCCGGCGGCGAAGGTGACGGTGCCGCTGGAGGCGACGTAGTCCTTGCCGGCCTTGGCCGTGCCGTTTGCGGTGGAATAGGCCACGGTCACCGGGCCGTCGGCGGCCCTGTCGAGCGTCACCACGAACATGAAATGGGCATGGTCCCCGTTGCCTTCCGTCACCGCGAGGTCGGCGATCGAGAGGGTCGGGGGGCGGTCGTCGTCGATGATGGTGCCTGTTGCGGTGCCGTCGGCGATCGTGGCGCCGGTGGGGCTGGAGAGGTTGATCTTGAACGTCTCGTTGGCCTCGGCCAGCACGTCGCCCTTGATGTCGACATGGACCGTCTTGGAGGTCTCGCCGGCGGCGAAGGTGACGGTGCCGCTGGAGGCGACGTAGTCCTTGCCAGCCTTGGCGGTGCCGTTTGTGGTGGAATAGGCGACCGTCACGGGGGTCGTGGCTGCGTGGTCGAGCGTCACCACGAACATGAAATGGGCATGCTCGCCATTGCCTTCCGCCACCGAGAGGTCGGCGATCGAGAGCGCGGGAAGCGCACCACCCTCGTTTCCGCTCGCGCCGTCGGTCGCCCCCGACGCGCCCGCCACCGTGCCTCCGCCGGCGATCGGCAGATTGAAGTCGACGATCTCGGCGTCGGAGGCCTGCCCCATGCCGATCTTGGCGGACAGGTCGTCCTCGCGGACCTGGGTGAAGGTGAATTCGAAGTTGCTCGAGGAGAGGCCGGCCCGGGTGACCCCGAGCAGGATGAGCTTCTGGCCCGTGCTGAGATCCGCGATGACCACGCCTTCGCTGCTGTCGGTCATCGAGAGGTTTTCGCGGCTGCCATAGAACTTAAAGCTCACCACGTCGGTGGCGGGATCGAAGGCGACCCGGTCCACCTGCCCCACTTCATGGGAGCGCATATAGACGGTGTCGGCGGCGAGCACCGGGCCGTTTTCCCACGCGAGCGCGCCGCTCAGCGCCTCGCGCAAGTGATTGTTGTCGATGAATTCGAAATTCTCCACCGACAGGTCGGCGAGGCGGACACCCTGCACGATCACCGTCTCGCCGCTCCACGGGCTCATGAAGCCGAAGCCCTGGGGCGTGTCGATGACAATGAAAGAATGGATGTTGGCGTTGCCGAGGTCGATCTTGTCCACCGCCGGGTCGAAGCCGACGATATCGGCGCCGCTCACCGAGTTGATGAGCCAGACTTTGCCGGTGCCGTTGCCCGGATCCTGCTTCGTGTCGTCGTCGGTGATCTGTCCCACCGCCGTGGCGTCGGCGATGGTCGCGCCGGTGGCACCGGAGAGGGTGAGCGAGAAGGTTTCAGCGGCCTCCACCGCAGTGTCGCCGTTGACGACCACATGCACCATCTTGGAGGTCTCGCCGGCCGCGAAGGTCAACGTTCCGGTGAGGGCGGCATAGTCGGAACCCGCGGTCGCCGTACCGTCGGCGGTGGCGTAGTTAACGCTCACGGGACCGGTTGCCGCCTTGTCGAGCGTGACGATGAACATCAGCTCGGCGGTGCCCGAATCCCCCTCGCGCATCGAGACGTCGCCCACCGAGAGCGCGGGCAACGTGGCTGCCGCATCGTCGTTGATGACGGTGCCGGTTGCCGAGCCGTCGGCGATGGTCGCGCCATCGGCATTGGCGAGGTGGATGGTCAAGGTCTCGTTACTCTCCGCCACCTTGTCGCTCTTGACCTTCACATCGATGGTCTTCGACGTTTCGCCCGCCGCGAAGGCGAGGGTGCCGCTCGCGGCAACATAGTCGCTGCCGGACGTGGCGGTGCCGTCGGCCGTCGAATAGGCGACCGTGACCGGACCGGCGGCCGCCGCGGACAGGATCACGGTGAAGGTCATGAGCTTGACGCCGGAGTTGCCTTCTTTCACCGACACGTCGGCAACCGACAGGCTGGGCACCGCCGGCTCGGCGGTGTCCAGCGCCGCGTCCCATTTCTCGATCACGCTCGCGTCCTTCGCGCGGATATTGTCCATGCTCAGTTCGGCCAGCGTCACGCCATCGAGCGTGTAGGTCTGGTCGTTGCCGGTGATGGTGATGACGACCGAGCCGCCGACCTCGGCGATGGAGAAATTGTCCTTCTGGAACCAGCCGAAATCGAGCACGTCGAGGGCGGGGTCGAAGGCGAGGACGGTATTGACGCCCCATGTCCAGTTGATGGTGGTCACGGTTCCTACGCCATCACCCCCTGTTCCTCCGCCGCCACCGGTCTGTCCGCCGGTGGAGCCGCCGTCCGCCTGGGTGCCGTCCCAGCCCGCATAGTCGGCGACGGTGCCGTCATTGTTGAAATCGTCGTGCCAGAGCTCCTCCGCAAGGGCCAGTGTCTTGGCCGACTCATGGGCGGCGATCAGGGTCGAATAGCTCGGCGTATCGTAGGCCCCGAACTGCTGGATATATTTGAGGATGGAGGTGCCGTATTCGTCGGCCGAGGCACTGCCATTGTTGAGAAGGTCCAGCGTGCCCCAGGCCCCGCGCAGATGGGCGGCGGCGAGAATGCCGGTGAGGGTGAGCGTGACGGTCACGCTCTGCCCGTTGGTGTCGACATAGGTGCGCTGGGTACCGATCAGCGCGTCGAGGCTGGTGCCCTTGGCCTCGAGCCCGCTCTCGATGACGTTGAGGTTGTAGCCGAAGGCATCGAGGATGATGGCTTCCTGGATGTCGGTCTTCAGCGTGGCGAAACTGTCGACGCCGTTCTTGCCGGTGAAGTGCCCGGTCCACTGGTTGCCGGTATTGCCCTGATAGTAGCCGAGGTCGATGAGCAGCGCCTCGCCGAACTGATAGCCGACGAAGCCCAGCGCATTCACGGAGGTGTACTGCATGTCATGCCAGGAGAGCTGGCCGGCCTGATAGGCTTCCCAGTTGGCATCGCCCACCCAGCTCCGGATCTGCCCTTCGGTGATCTGTCCCGAGAGATAGCGATCGTAGTCGACACCCGATTCAAACGCCCTGAGTGCGTCCAGAAACTGCGTGAAAGTCCCGTTCGACATGCCTTGCTCCCCCGAACTCAACTCGCGTACCGACCGCGCGATACCGCCGATATCCACAGGCCGTACGCGAAAATCATAACCGTTCGATGTCGCTGCTGTCGAAGGGGGGTGGTCGCTCGTGCGTTGGGCCCTCGCCGGCAGCGGGGCGCGTCATGGCGTTGCCGAAAGATTCAACCGCGCACACCAACGAAAAACGGGAGCGCTTTTGCGCTCCCGTTCGGGTCGTAATCAGGAAGGTCGGGCCGTTTACGCGGCTTCGGCCAGCGCCACGCCCTTTTCCTTGAAGACCTGCTCGAGTTCGCCGGTCTCGAACATCTCGCGGATGATGTCGCAACCGCCGATGAACTCGCCCTTGACGTAGAGCTGGGGGATCGTCGGCCACTGGCTGAATTCCTTGATGCCCTGGCGCAGGTCAGGGTCGACGAGGATGTTGATGCCGTGGAACTTCACGCCGAGCTGGCTCAGCACATCGACCACCGCGGCCGAGAAGCCGCACTGGGGAAACACGGGCGTGCCCTTCATGAACAGCAGAACGTCGTTCTTGCCGATCTCGTCGCGGATACGCTCGAACACCTGGGGTTCGCTCATGATCGATCTCCGTGGAGCGCCGCCGGGGGCGCGGGGGTGACTGAATATAGGGCGTTCAGGGCCTTTGCGCCATGGTGGTCAGCTTGAGCGCGTGGAGAACGCCCCCCATGCGGCCACCCAGGGCGCCGTAGACCATCTGGTGCTGCTGGATCTTCGACTTGCCGGCAAAAGCTGCCGAAATCACTGTTGCAGCGTAGTGATCGCCGTCCCCGGCGAGGTCCTGAATCTCGACCTCGGCACCCGGAATACCGTCCTTGATCAGGCGAATGATGTCGTCAGCTTGCATAGGCATGAGAAATCCTCAGGCGGCGCTGTTCATGTAGCCGGGCAGCCAGTTCTCGTGGGCGTCGTGCAACTCCTGCAGCGGCAGGGTGAGGAGCCCGTCGACCGAGATATCCGGACCGCCGGAATAGCCCAGCAGCACTGCCGGCACGCCGGCCTTGCGGGCGGCCTCGACGAGGGCGGGGCCATCGTCGGTGGCGATCAGGTAGCGGCCCTGGTCCTCGCCATAGAGATAGGCGTGGGGCGCCACGTCGCTCGCCGGCAGCTTGATGCAGGCGCCGGTGCCGCCCGATAGGCACATCTCGGCGAGCGCCACGAGCAGGCCGCCATCCGAGAGGTCGTGGCAGGCATGGACGCGGCGGCCGACGATCTCGCCGCGCACGAAGTCACCGTTGCGCCGTTCGACGGCGAGGTCGACCGGCGGCGGGGCACCTTCCTCGCGGCCGTGCAGTTCGCGAAGGTAGATCGACTGGCCGAGCCAGCCCTTCGTCTCGCCGATCAGCACCAGTGCGAGGCCGGACTGCACCAGGCGCGAGCCCGCGGAGGTCGCGATGTCATCGATCACGCCCACCGCACCGATGGTCGGGGTCGGCAGGATCGGCCGGCCCTCGGTTTCGTTGTAGAGGGAGACGTTGCCCGACACGACGGGGAAGTCGAGCGCGGTGCAGGCTTCCGCCATGCCCATGATGGCGCCGGCGAACTGGCCCATGATCTCCGGCTTCTGCGGATTGCCGAAGTTCATGTTGTCGGTGACGGCGAGCGGCCGGGCGCCGACCGCGGTGATGTTGCGCCACGCCTCGGCCACGGCCTGGCGGCCGCCGGTCTCGGGATGGGCCTGCACGTAGCGCGGCGTGCAGTCCGACGTCATGGCGAGGCCCTTGTGGCTCACGACCTTGGGAGCTCCCGGCACGCGCACCAGCGCAGCGTCGCCGCCCTGCGGGCGGATCGCCGTGTTGCCCATGATGAGATGGTCGTACTGGTGCCAGATCCACGCCTTGCTGGCGAGATCGGGGCAGCTCATCAGGGTGAGCAGCGAGGCCTTCCAGTCTGTCGGCGCCGGCACCTTCGAGGCGTCCAGCTCGGGCGGCAGCGGCGTCAGGGTCCACGGCCGCTCGTACATCGGCGCTTCGGTGACCAGCGGCGGGATCGGGATGTTGCCCACCACGTCGCCATGCCAGGTCAGCACCATGCGCTCGGTGTCGGTCAGGTGGCCGATCACGGCGAAGTCCAGTTCCCACTTCTCGAAGATCGCGCGCGCCTGGTCCTCGCGGCCGGGCTTCAGCACGATCAGCATGCGCTCCTGGCTCTCCGACAGCATGAGCTCGTAGGGATTCATGCCGGTCTCGCGCATCGGCACCTTGTCGAGTTCCATGACGAGGCCGAGCCCGCCCTTGGCCGCCATCTCGAACGAGGAGGAGGTGAGGCCGGCCGCGCCCATGTCCTGGATGGCGATGATGGCGTCGGTCGCCATCAGTTCGAGGCAGGCTTCCAGCAGCAGCTTCTCGACGAACGGATCGCCGACCTGCACGGTGGGGCGCTTGCTCTCGCTGTCCTCGTTGAACTCGGTGGAGGACATGGTGGCGCCGTGGATGCCGTCGCGGCCCGTCTTGGAGCCGACATAGACCATCGGATTGCCGATGCCGGCGGCCGCCGCATAGAAGATCTTGTCGGTCGCGGCGACGCCCACGGTCATGGCGTTGACCAGGATGTTGCCGTTGTAGGCGGCATGGAAGTTGGTCTCGCCGCCCACGGTGGGAATGCCCATGCAGTTGCCGTAGCCGGCGATGCCCGCGACCACGCCCGACACGAGGTGGCGCGTCTTGGCATGCTTCGGGTCGCCGAAGCGCAGCGCGTTGAGGTTGGCCACCGGCCGCGCGCCCATCGTGAATACGTCGCGCAGGATGCCGCCGACCCCCGTCGCCGCGCCCTGGTAGGGCTCGATGTAGGAGGGGTGGTTGTGGCTCTCCATCTTGAAGATGGCGGCTTGGCCGTCGCCGATGTCGATGACGCCGGCATTCTCGCCCGGGCCCTGGATGACCCAGGGCGCCTTGGTCGGCAGCTTCTTCAGCCACACCTTCGAGGACTTGTAGGAGCAGTGCTCGCTCCACATCGCCGAGAAGATGCCGAGCTCCACCATCGTGGGCGTGCGGCCCATGATCTTCAGCAGGCGCTCGTACTCGTCCGGCGCCAGCCCGTGCTCGGCCACGATCTGCGGGGTGATCGCGGGCTCGTTCGGCAGTTTTACGGGCGGGTTCTTTTCCTGGGCTACGGTCACGACGCGTCTTTCATGAAAGGGCTTCGACCATGCCCTCGAACAGGGCCTTGCCGTCGGTGCCGCCGAACATCGGCTCCACCGCATTCTCGGGATGGGGCATCAGGCCCAGCACCGTCTTGGTGTCGTTGAAGACACCGGCGATGTTGCTGCTGGAGCCGTTGGGATTGCCGCGTCCGTCGACGATCGAGCCGTCGGGGCCGCAGTAGCGGAAGGCGATCTGGCCGCGATCCTCGAGCCGCTTCATCGTGTCGGCATCGGCGAAGTAGTTGCCCTCGGCATGGGCCACCGGCACCTTGATCACCTGGCCGGCCTGGTAGCGGTTGGTGAACAGGCTCTGGCTGGTCTCGACCCGGAGGTGGACGTCGGCGCAGACGAACTTGAGGTGCGAGTTGCGCATCAGGGTGCCCGGCAGCAGGCCCGCCTCGGTCACGATCTGGAAGCCGTTGCAGATGCCCAGCACCGGCACGCCCTGCGCGGCGCGCTTCTTCACTTCGGCCATCACCGGCGACTGTGCGGCCATCGCGCCGCAGCGCAGATAGTCGCCGTAGGAGAAGCCGCCCGGCACGACGATCAGGTCGACCTTCTCGAAGTCGCCGTCGCCGTGCCACACCATCTGCGGCCGGCGCCCGGTGACCAGTTCGATCGCCTGCGCCACATCGCCTTCGCGATTGGAGCCGGGAAAGACGAGGATCGCCGCTTTCATTTCGTGATCTTCCGCTGGGGGCGCGCCACTCCGTGGCGCGTCGTTGTTGATACAGGCGAAGGTCGCGCCACTTCAGCGAGGGGAATTACCCCGCGCGCAGTGGCGCGCCCCCAGCCAAGACGCGACGTGTTCATCAGCCCACCAGTTCGATCGAGTAGTTCTCGATCACCGTGTTGGCGAGCAGCTTCTTGCACATCTCCTCGACACGGGCCTTGGCCCTCGCCTTGTCGGTCTCGGCGAGCTCGAGCTCGATGAACTTGCCCTGGCGCACGTCGCCGACCTCCGGGAAGCCCAGCCGGTTCAGCGAATGTCCGATGGCTTTGCCCTGGGGGTCGAGCACGCCGTTCTTGAGGGTCACGTGGACTCTGACTTTCATGTCGCCTCTTTACTGCAGCGTGGTGGGGCCGCGCACGTCGCCCGGTCCCTGGTCGATGAGGATGCCGAGGCGCCGCGCCACTTCCTGGTAGGCTTCCTCGACCTTGCCGAGGTCGCGGCGGAACCGGTCCTTGTCCATCTTCTCGTTGGTCCTGAGATCCCACAGCCGGCACGAATCCGGGCTGATCTCGTCGGCCAGCACGATCCGGACCATGTCGTCCTCGTAGAGGCGGCCGAACTCGATCTTGAAATCGATCAGCTTGATGCCGCAGCCGAGGAACAGGCCGAACAGGAAATCGTTCACCCGCAAGGTCAGCGCCACGATGTCGTCGAGGTCCTGGGGCGTCGCCCAGCCGAAGGCGGTGATGTGCTCCTCGGTGACCATCGGGTCGCCCAGCGCGTCGTTCTTGTAGAAGAACTCCATGATCGAGCGGGGGAGCTGCGTGCCTTCCTCGACGCCGAAACGCTTGGCGAAGGAGCCGGCGGCGACGTTGCGGACCACGATCTCGAGCGGGATGATCTCGACCTGCCGGATGAGCTGCTCGCGCATGTTCAGCCGGCGGATGAAATGGGTCGGCACGCCGATTTCCCCGAGCTTGGTCATCAGGAACTCGGAGATGCGGTTGTTGATCACCCCCTTGCCGGTGATGACCCCCTTCTTCTGGTTGTTGAAGGCGGTCGCGTCGTCCTTGAAGTACTGGACGATCGTCCCGGGTTCGGGCCCCTCGAACAAGGTCTTGGCCTTGCCCTCGTAGATGCGGCGACGGCGGGACATGTCTTACTCCTGCGCGGGCGATGCGGCTCGCCCGCCTTTCGGGCGGAATATGGCGGAAACGCCATGCGCCGGTACTGGGGAAAAATCCATTGAAAAAGGTGACGGGGTCGTCATATTGAACTCGGAACAGGAGGCCTCACATGGCCCAGCAAATCACCTACGACAAGGCCTATGACACGGTCGGACGTGAGGATTTTCCGGCAATGCTGGAAGTTCCCCGGTATGGCCGCCGCACCGACGCCTTCGACGGCATCATTTCGGCCACCCACGACCATTTCTGGGATCCCCTCGACAAGGCCTATATCGACTTCGACCAGCCTTTCGACATGGTCCGGACGCCGATCATGCCCCTGGACAATGTGGTCGAGCTGCGGAGTGCGGTGGCGGACCGGCTGGACGAGGGCCAGAGGATCGGCCTCGCCAACGACGTCATGCATTGGTCGATCTCCAACCTGCTGCACGGCGAGCAGGGGGCGCTCTCGCTGTCGGCCAGCCTCTGCCACATCCTGCTCGACCCCGGCGCCCAGGAATACGCCGCCAACCAGGCCCGCGAGGAAGCCCGTCATGTTGCAGGGTTCACGCGCTATATCGGCCGGCGCTGGGGCGCGCCCCTGCCGGTGGGCAAGACCATCGCCACGGTTCTCACCGACCTCGTGACCACGGAAGAGGTCTACAAGAAGATCGTCGGCATGCAGATGCTGATCGAAGGCATCGCCATGGGCTCCTTCGCGACGCTCAATGCCAAGACCAACGACCCGGTGCTGCGCCGGCTGGTCCAGCTGGTGATGAGCGACGAGGCCTTCCACCACCGCTTTGGCCGGATCTGGGCCTCCCGGACCATCCGCCATCTCAGCGAGGACGAGCACAGGAAGGTCGAGGACTGGGCGGCCCAGATCTTCCAGACGCTGCTGTTCAACCTCATCAACGCCGAGCAGAAGCAGGTCATCTACGCCAAGTACGGGCTCGACTGGCAGTGGGTGCGCGACGCGATGAAGGAGGTCTTCACCGACGAGGACCGCCGCGCCAACCTGAAGGAAAGCACCAACATCTTCCGGGTGCTGATCAAGACGCTCCTGCATGCCGGCATCATCACCTCGCGCACCGCGCCGCTCTACGGCGTCTGGGTCGACATGAAGGAACTCGAATCCGAGGGCGACGGCATTCCCGGCGACATCGTCGCCGAGGAGATGATGGTCACGCTCCGCGAGATCAACGCGAAGCGCAAGCGTATCGCCTCGAAGGACGTGGTGCCCGCAGGCTGAATTGCGCCTTCGGGCATGCGCGGCAACTCTGGTTCAGGGCTTGAACACGTAGCCCGGCGTGATGGCCACGTCCGCAGGAATGGGCTGCAGGTCGGAAAACAGCTCCGGGTAGGTCTTCATCACGCTGAGGATGAACTTCGGTTCGATGTGCTTGTTCACGTCGAACACCGTCTTGATGACGCCCAGCCGTTGCAGTGTGTCTTGGGCCTTCCACAGCGCACGATAGTTGTGGGCTGAGATGCGCCGGTCCACCTGCTGGACGTTGTACTGCATGGCAGTCTCCGCCACGTCCAGCTTCAACCCGGGAATCCAGCGCGTACCGATGGCGGCTGCCTGCTTGGGATTCTTGCGCATCCACTGATCGGCCTCCGACACGGCCGCCAGGAACTTCTCGATCGTCGGCCCATTCTTCTCCACCCAGGGTCGCAACGCGATGTTGAAGCCGAGGTAGGAGATGACGTCGCCGCCGCGGATCACTTCGATCGCGCCTGGTACGTCCTTCATGGCGATCACCGGTGCCGGGTCCCAGCACACGAACGCATCCACGCCCTTGGCGAGCAGCGCCACGCTCATTTCCGGCGGCGGCGTGTTGACGAGAGTGACGTCGGAAGGCGTGAGGCCAGCCTTCTCGAGCAAGCCAAGGATATAGAGATGATTGATGGTGCCGAACGAAGTGCCGATCTTCTTGCCCTTGAGGCTCTTGAGATCACCCTTGACGATACCCGAGTCCTTGCCGGCGATCAGCGCAAGCGTCGCATCGGAGCCGAGTTTGGTGGCACTGCCGCTGAAATTGCCGAAGAACACCAGGTCCATGCCACGCAGGATGGCGCCGATGGCCGGCACGCCAGCCTGCACCATGTCGGTCTCGCCCGCCTGCAAGGCATTGAGTGCATCGACGCCGGTGGCGTAGGGGCGCGCGATGGTGACGTCCAGCCCGTATTTCTCGAAGAAGCCGCGCTCGAGTGCGATCGGCAGTGCCAGCATGTCGACGGCGGCAACCATGCCGACCTTGAGCTTTACCGGATCCTTGGCCTGCGCCATTGCCGACAGCGGCAACAGCAACAGGGCAACGAGCAGTGTCATGATCCTTGGCATTTTCCTCACCCTCCTGGTTGAAGCGGCTCGACGCGCGTAACCCAGTAAGGGCGGGCGACGGTCGCGAGGTCCGCTCGTTTCACTCCTCGAACTTCAACGGCGTTGTCTTGTGTCCCAGAGACCCTGCCGTAGGTCTGGAACAGCTGTACGTGGAAACGCTCGGGTGGAAACGGCAGGGTAATCAGTACGTTGACCTTCTCGGGGCCATTGGAAAAATCCGCGATCTTGTACGGCGCGGCGATGGTCAACCAGAGCTGCCAGGCCAAGTAGCAGACCGCCACGGCCAGCAGGACATGCGTCTTTCGCGACCTGAGGGCATCGTTCAGCATGTATCAGGCCGATCGCACGAGTTGAAGAACGCGGGCCGACAGTTCCTTGAATCGCACGTCGTCGTTCAAGGCGTCCCAGGAACGTGGGCGGGGCAGGTCCACGGCAATCTCCTCGAGCACGCGTCCTTTGGACAGTGCCACGACCCGATCGGCGAGAAACACGGCTTCGCCTACGTCGTGAGTGATGAAAATCACCGTGGGACGCTTCTCCTGCCAGATGCGGGTGAGTTCCTCCTGCAGCGTCATGCGCGTCTGGGCGTCGATGCTCGCGAACGGCTCGTCCATCAGCAGCACGTCCGGCTCATTGGCCAACGCGCGAACCACGCCGACACGCTGCTGCATGCCGCCCGACAGTTCGGCGGGATAGCGTCTGGCTGCCTCGGTCAGCTTGGCGAGGGCCAGATATTCGTGCGCGATCTTCTCGCGCTGCGCCTTGCCGACGCCGCGCATCTTCGGACCGAAGGCGACGTTTTCGAGCACGGTCCTCCAGGGAAAAAGCGCGAACGATTGAAACACCACGCCACGGTCGGCTCCTGGTCCCTTCACCGGCCGGCCGTCGAGCAGGATCTCGCCGCCCGTGTAGGGAAGGAAGCCCGCGATCATGTTCAGGATGGTGGTCTTGCCGCAGCCCGACGGCCCGACGATAGACACGAACTCGCCCTGCTGCACGTCCAGCGATACATCGTGGACCGCCGTGACGTTGGTGCCGGCATAGGGGTCGAAGTAGGTCTTCGACAGATTGCGGATGGTCAGATTTTTCATCGTGTCACCAATCCCCACCGCTGACCGGTGGCGCGTTCGATAGGCGCCAGAATCCAGCCGTCGACGATGTACCAGAGGATACCGAGGATGATCATGCCGAGCAGGATCTCGACGACGGAGCCGGCACGGCGCGCATCGAACATGAGAAATCCGATTCCGCTGGTACCGACGATGATCTCGGTTGCGATCAGGGCGCGCCATCCGTAGCCCAGCCCATTGCGCAGGCCCGTCATGATGCTGGGGAGCGCGCCGGGCAGCACCACTTCCCAAAGAATGCGGGTACGCGAGGCGCCAAGGCTTTGCGCGGCGCGATGCATGGTGATCGGGATCGAACGAACGCCCAGCACTGTGTTCAGGATGACCGGGAATATCACCGTGTAGACGATGATGACGGTCATGGTGGTGAGGCCGTAGCCAAACCAGATCACCAGGATCGGCAGCCAGGCGATGTCGCCAATGGCCTGGAAGAACAGCAGGGGCGGCCAAAGCGCAGTATGCGCCCGCGAGCTGAGACCGACCAACATCCCGAGCGGAATGCCGATCGCGATCCCCCAGAACGCGCCGACGGCGAGCCGTACCATGCTGTCCTGCAGATACTCCGGCAGGATGCCGGTATAGACCAGCGAGCCGAACGAGTGCACGACGTCCAGCGGTCCCGGCAGGAACACGCGTGGGAATATCTGCATCTCTGTGACGATCCACCAGATGGCGATCAGGAGAAGGAACGGCGCGATCGCAACCACGGACGGCCAGCGCACCGTCAGGCGTACGCAACGGCTCCATATCCCGAGAAGAAAGGATTTCATGCGCGTTGCACCATGCCCCAGCGCTCGATGGTCGTGCGCTCGAGCGGTGCCAATAGCAGACGATCGAGCAGCAGCCACAGAACGCCGATCACGACCATGCCAAGCACGATCACTTCGGTCTTGTAGAAATCCCGCGCCACGAAAAGCATGTAACCGAGGCCGACGTTGGTGGCGATCATCTCGGCGGCGATCAGCCCGCGCCAGGCGAAGCCCAAGCCGGTTCGTATGCCGGTGACGATGTGAGGCAGTGCGCCCGGCAGGAGAACCTCGGTCAGCATCGCCCATCGCCCCGCACCGAGTGATGCGGCCGCGTTGCGTACGTGCAGGGGGATCGTCGAGACGCCGAGCAGCGTGTTGTATGTCACGATGAAGAACACGGCATTGAAGATGACGAATGTGATGGCGCCGAAGCCGTAGCCGAACCACAGGGTCGCAATGGGGATCCAGGCGATGCCAGCCAGTACCGAGAAAAACCGGAGCGGGGGCGTCAGAAAGCTGGAAAAAACGGGGCTGACGCCCATGGCGATGCCCAGGGGAATGGCGACCAACAGGCCAAGCACTGTGCCGACAGCGACGCGGAGCAGGCTCGCGCCGATGTGGTGGATCAGCGTACCGTCCTGAATTCCCTCGATCCCGGCTTGGACCACCGAGCCAAGCGATGGAAGCAACCGGGGATTGACATCGAAGTACGGGACAAGGATCGCCCAGAGAGCGAGCAGAACGGCAAAGGGAGCGCAGAACCGGAGCGCCGAAGTGAGCTTGCGCCGCATCACGTTTGACTCAGGGGCCGGCGGGCACCCGTGCGACCGGCGCGGCGCCGGGTGCCGACTTTTGGTTTGGACAAGTGGGCCTGGGTGTAACCAAGGACCCGCTCCATCGCGTTGCGGGCCTTTGTGGCGTCCCGTTGTTCGATGGCGCGCGCGATCGTGGCATGATTGGGCAGGTTACCGTCGAACCAGCCATCGACGCTGTCCACGGCAACCACAAACACCGCGCTCAGAATTGTGTCGATCGCACCGCGAAAGCCCTGCAAGACCGGATTGTGGGTCGCGTCGAGAATGGCGAGGTGAAACGCCTTGTCTGCGGCAGTTGCGGTGGCTTGACTGTCTGAGGCTTCCATCGCGGCGAGGGCCGCATTGATCCGCAACAGGTCCGTCTTGGTGGCACGGGTGGCTGCGAGCGCGGCGGCGGCTGGCTCAATGATCGAGCGGACTTCCTGAACAGCCAGCAGCAACTCACGGTCGGGATTTTCCTGTCCCACGAGCCAATTCAACACGTCGCGATCGAGCAGACTCCAATCGCGCCGCGGCAACACACGGGTTCCGTGGCGTGGCCGGACGCTGACGAGCCCTTTGCCCGACAATGTCTTGATCGCCTCACGTATCACGCCGCGGCCGACGCCGAGGCGGCTTTCGAGATCGCATTCGGGAGGCAGCACCGCCCCGGCCGGAATGATCCCTTGAGCGATCTCGCGCCCGAGCGTCGTCAGCACGGTGTAGATACGCCCCGGCTTCGAACGCACTTCAACGGATTTCGCGCGCTTGGTAGACAAGATCTGTTTGCTCCCGGCCGCCGGCTCTTCGGCCGGCTGGCAAGTTCAAATCATACACCGATCGGAAGCGGGTGCAATCATCGGATGTTTAACATCGGATGTTTAACATCCGATGATTGGAAGTAGGGCCACGTTGTCGTTCGATGCGAATAGGTCGGCACTGTTGAGCCGACGCTGCGAGGCAACACCGCGCCGCAGCAACAGGTGTACCCGCAAGAGAATTGGCTGAGACGCACGACCGACAGTGTCGGTGGCTCTTTCAACAGCCTGCCAATGCCCTGAGTTGAGTTTCTCTAGAGTTTTCGTGCGAGCACGAAGCAGGAGAGAC
This sequence comes from Reyranella sp., assembly GCF_965249915.1. Lineage (GTDB taxonomy): Bacteria > Pseudomonadota > Alphaproteobacteria > Reyranellales > Reyranellaceae > Reyranella. The sequence goes on along the minus strand of NZ_OZ252257.1, from coordinate 2,887,169 downwards.
CTGCCAGGCGGTTGATCGGGAAGATCGGGAGTTCGGCGGCGCAGATTGCGGTGAGGAGGGCGTTGGTGAGGGCGCCCTGTTTCTTCAGGCTGCTGCGAGGTTCCGTCGTGTTGCGGTCGGCGAGGCGCACGGCGGCGGCGAGCGGGAAGACGAAGCCGAAATAGTAGCTGCCGCGAACGATCTCGAGACCGGCCTCCTGCAACACGGTCTCGATGCCGGGCAGGCGGTAGCGCCTCTTGTGCTCGAGGAAGACGTCGTGGCCGCTCCACAGGAAGGCGAAGGCGGGCACCGTCACCAGGAAATGCGCGCCGGCCGGCACCTTTTCCGCGTAGTGCCTTACCAGCCCGCGATCGTCGTCGACATGCTCCAGCACGTCCATCATCAGCACGAGGTCGCAGTCGGTCGGGCCGGTGTCGCGGCGGTAGCGCACGGGCTTCCCGGCGACGCGGTCGTCGCGGTCCGAGGGATAGCCGATGTCGACACAGAGCGCGCTCGCGGCCGCCGTCCGTTCGAGCAGATGGCGCGAGAAGAAGCCCGAGCCCGCGCCGACGTCGAGCAGGCGCCTGGGGGCCAGGGAGCGCACGGCGCGGCGCAGCGCGGCGGCCTTGGAGCGGTAGTACCAATGGTTGCCGATACCGGCGCCCAGTATGTCTTCTTCCTTGAGGTCCATCGACGGTCAGGGCTTTGGCGGCTCGGTCGTGCCGTCCTCGTAGACGCCCTCGACGATGTAGATCGGACGGCCCTTCACCTCGACGAACAGGCGGCCGAGATACTCGCCGATGATCCCGAGCGAGAGAAGCTGGATCGCGCCCATCAGCAGGACCGCGATCAGCAGCGAGGCGTAGCCTGGCGTGTCGACGCCGAAGATGAGCACGCGGGTGACGATGAACAGGGCGTAGAGCACCGCCACGATGGCGATCGCCAGGCCGACATAGAACCAGGCGCGCAGCGGCGCGGTCGAGAAGCTCACGACGCCGTCGATGGCGAAGTTCCAGAGCCGCCAGAAGTTGAACTTGCTGGTGCCGGCCGCGCGCTCGGGCCGCTCGTAGGGCACGCCGACCGAGCTGAAGCCCACCCAGGCGAACAGGCCCTTCATGAAGCGGTTGCGCTCGGGCAGCTGGCGCAGCACCTCGACGGCGCGGCGGTCGACCAGCCGGAAATCGCCGACATTTGGCGGGATGCGCACCGGCGACATGGAATTGAACACCCGGTAGAACCAGCCGGCCGAGACCCGCTTGGCCGGGGTGTCGGTGTGGCGCGCCGTGCGGATGCCGTAGACGATGTCGTAGCCCTCGCGCCAGCGCGTGACGAAGGCGGCGATCAGTTCCGGCGGATCCTGCAGGTCGATATCCATCGGGATCAGGACGTCGCCGCGGGCATGGTCGATGCCCGCGGTGAGGGCGGCTTCCTTGCCGAAGTTGCGCGACAGGTTGACGATGCGGATTCGCCGGTCGATTCGGCTGCGATGAAACAGCCGCGCGAAAGTGTTGTCGCGCGAGCCGTCGTTGACGAACACGATCTCGAAGCGGAGGCCGTCGCGCTCCAGCAGCGGCACCGTGGTGGTGAGGAAGACGGCGATCGACTCTTCCTCGTTGAACACGGGCACGACCAGCGAGACAAGCGGATCCATGGGCCGCCGCGCCCGCTGGACGGCAAGCTGGTGCGCCAGCGCCGTGTCCTTGTCGAGGCTGCCGTCGGAGGCGAAGGGGAGAGAATCGGGCACGACGGACGGAACTGCGCGGAATCTAGGATACGGTTTCGACGGTGCCGTCGAGATTCATGATCCCCAGCTCGACGATGAGCTGCGGCTGGCGCTTGCTGGCCTGGTCGCGGAAGGCGCGCAGCCCCTGGCTCAACATTTCGGTTTCGAAGGCGCGGTCGGTCTTGATGCGGTTGCCATAGGCGAGGGCGGCGGCGCCGCAGTCGCGGTGGGCCATGCCGATCAGCCGCTTCACGTTGTGAAGCTGGACCGAGATGTCGAGATTGGCTTCCCAGGCGGCGCGCCATTCCTGGAAGATCGGGGCCACCGCGGCGATGGGCCCGCCGGCAATGTTGAACTGGCTGTACTGGTTCTGCCAGCCCCGCGACGTCATGTACTTCCAGACGTCCGTGGTGAAGCGCGGATCGATGCACTTCATCAGCATCGCCTCGTACCCGTCATCGACGGCCAGCGCCGGGCCGGCGGCCGCCACTGCGGCGGCGCCGAGACCCAAGCCCAGCAGGTTGCGGCGCGAGAGGGCGGCGAGGCAGCCGCAGCCGGAATGATGCGTGTGGATCATCGGAAGGTCGCCTTGCCCTGTTGTGCGAGACCGCCGTTGGGATCGGCGATCCATGTCGTGACCGAGCCGTCCGGTTCGCGGCGGCCGTGAACGCCAAGAGCCGCCCCGCCGAACACCGGCGAGAGGGCACGGAACTCGAAACTGCGAACCAGCTTACCCGCGTTGGAGCGGCGCGCCAGTTCGATCTGCAGCATGCCCATCAGCGGCCCGTGGACGATCAGCCCGGGATAGCCTTCGACGCCCGTCACATAGGGCTGGTCGTAGTGGATGCGGTGGCCGTTGAAGGTGAGGGCGGAGAAGCGGAACAACAGTACGGGGTCGGCCAGGACGGTACGCGTCCAGGTCGCGTCGGCCGGCGCCGGCCGGGGCGGCTTCGGCGTTTCGCCCGGCTTGGCCGCCTCGCGATAGACGATGTCGTGCTCCTCGACGAAGGAGATGCCGCGTGGGCCTGAGATCGTGTGCTGCACGGTCACGAAGACCATCGATCCGGTCGAGCCGGACTTGGGCTCGACCGACTTGATCTCGGACAGGCGATGGACCGTGTCGCCGACGCGGATCGGCTCGCCGTCGAAGGAGAAGCGGCTGCCGGCCCACATGCGGCGCGGCAGCGGCACCGGCGGCAGGAAATCGCCGCGCTGGGCATGGCCGTCGGAGCCGATTTTCGACTGCGGCGCGACCTCCAGGAAGTAGAGCCAGTGCCAGAGCGGCGGCAGGGGATCGCCGTTCTTCGGGTCGGCATCACCCGTCTCGTCGAAGGTCGCGGACAGGGCGCGGACCGGGAAGGGGGCGGCGAGATCCTCCATGGATTGCGTCCGGCCGATCCAGTCTTTCAGTTTTTCCAGCGACATCTCGGGTTTCCTCTCTGCAGGCGTGACACTGCCACTGCGAACGCAGGGTGGAAAGACGGTGTCGCGGTCGCTATATACCGCCCCCATAAGACATGCCCAACCGGAGCGGCCGATGACCACCTTCGACGATCGCGAGAAAGCCTTCGAAGCCAAGTACGAGCACGACGAGGAGCTGAAATTCAAGGTCAACTCGCGCCGCAACAAGCTGCTGGGCCTGTGGGCCGCCAGCCTGATGGGCAAGACGGGCGCCGATGCCGAGGCCTATGCCAAGGATGTGGTGATGGCCGACTTCGAGAAGCCGGGCGATTCCGACGTTGTGCAGAAGCTGATGACCGACCTGGCCGCGGCCGGCAAGCCGACGGACGAGCACGCGATCCGCAAGGAGTCGCATCGTCTCACCGACGAAGCCCGGCAGCAGATCATGACCGAAGTCCGCTAACCGGGCTGTTTCGCCTGTGCTAGGCTGCCTCCCATAAGAAAAGTCTTAGGGAGGCATCAGTGCCGATCAATCGTCGCAAGATGTTTGCGTATGCGGGCGCCGCCGTGGCCGCGCCCGCATTGCTGCGCGAGGGCTACGCGCAGGCTGCCGAAGTCAACCTCAAGCTGCACCACTTCCTGCCGGCCGCCTCGAACATCCACCAGAAGTTCCTGACGCCGCTGGTTCGCAAGATCGAGGCTGAGTCCAACGGCCGCGTCAAGATCACGATCTTCCCTGCGATGCAGCTCGGCGGCGCCCCGCCCCAGCTCTACGATCAGGCACGCGACGGCGTGGCCGACATCGTCTGGACCCTGCCGGGCAACACGCCGGGCCGCTTCCCGGCAAGCGAGGCGATGGAGCTGCCCTTCGTCGCCGACAAGCTCGGCATCGTGAACGCCAAGGCGTTCCAGGAGTATGCCGACACCTACCTCAAGGACGAGTTCAAGGAAGTCCATCTGGTCTGCGCCTGGGCGCACGATGCCGGGCTGATCCATGCCAACAGGCAGGTGAAGACGATGGAGGACCTGAAGGGCCTGAAGTTGCGCTTCCCGACGCGGCAGGCGGGCGAGGCGCTCAAGGCGCTGGGGGCCAGCGCGATCGGCATGCCGATCCCGCAGGTGCCCGAGAGCCTGGCCCAGAAAGTGATCGACGGCTGTGTCGTCCCGTGGGAGGTCGTGCCCGCCATCAAGGTGCAGGAGCTGCTGAAGTACCATACCGGTATCCCGGGATCGCCGACCCTGTACACCGCGACCTTCGTGCTCGCCATGAACAAGGGCAGCTACGACAAGATGCCCGCCGACCTGAAGAAGATCCTCGACGCCAACTCCGGGATGGCGGCCGCGACGATGGCGGGCAAGACTTGGGACGATGCCGGCGCGGCGGTGGCGGAGATGGTCGCCAAGCGCGGCGGCAACGTCATCAGCGAGATCTCGGTCGACGAGGCGGTCCGCTGGCGAAAGACCACGCAGCCGGTGATCGATGCGTGGATCGCGTCGGTCAAGGACCGCAACCTCGACGGCGCCAAGCTGGTCGAGGCGGTTCGAACGCTGGTCCAGAAGTACAAGATGTCCTGAGCCCCCGCATGGGCTGGACGCAAAGGGCGGAGAGGCTGGGCGCGGCGCTTGCCCTGGCGGGCGCGGCGCTGTCGCTGTTCATCGCCGGCCTCGTGACGGTGAGCGTCGGGCTGCGCTGGGCTACCTCCAATGGCCTGCCGGGCGATTTCGAGACGGTGCAGATGGCGGTCGCGCTCGCGATCTTCTCCTTCCTGCCCTACACGCAGCTTCGTCGCGGCAACATGCTGGTCGACACCTTCACGAGCCGGCTGCCGCCGCGCGCGACCGCGGCGATCGACGCCTTCTGGGACGTGGTCTATGCCGCCGTCGCTGCCCTGCTGGGGTGGCGGCTCTCGGTCGGCGCCACCGACGCCCTCGACTCGCACACGACCTCCATGGTGCTGGGCCTGCCGGTCGGGTGGGCGATCATGGCCTGCGCCGCCATGGCGGGCCTGCTGGCGCTGGCGTCGCTGGTCACCGCGGCTGGTCGCTTCGGATCGGGGACATGACGGGCACGACGGCCGCCATCGCGGGCTTCGCGATCATGCTGCTGCTGATGGCGATGCGCATGCCGATCGGGCTGTCGCTCCTGTTCGTGGGCGGTGCGGGTTATGCCTGGCTGGGCGGCTGGCCGACCTTCCTGAACTACATCAAGGCCACGCCCTATCACGACTTCTCCAATTACACGCTTTCGGTCATCCCGCTCTTCATCCTGATGGGTGCACTGGCGGAGAAGTCGGGCCTGTCGACATCCCTGTTCCGCGCCGCGTCTAGTCTGGTCGGCCATCGGCCCGGCGGAATGGCGATGGGCCTGATCGGCGCCTGCACGGCCTTCGGCGCGATCTGTGGATCGTCGGTGGCCACCACCGCTACCTTCGCGCGCGCCGCGCTGCCCGAGTTCGAGCGCTACCGCTACGATGCGGGTTTCGCGGCCGGCACCGTCGCTGTCGGCGGGACGCTGGGCATCCTGATTCCCCCCTCGGTGATCCTGGTCGTCTATGGCATCTCGACCGAGCAGAACATCGCCAAGCTCTTCATGGCAGCCTTCATCCCCGGTTTCATGGCCGCGATCTTCTACTGCGTCGTCGTCGCCCTGGTCGTGCGCCGGCGTCCCGAGCTGGGACCGGCCCTGCCGCGCGTGCCACTCGACCGGCGGCTGCGCGATGTTGCCGCCGTCTGGCCGGCCGTTCTGGTGGCACTGGTCGTCATCGGAGGCATCTACGGCGGCATCTTTTCGCCGACCGAGGGCGCGGCGGTGGGCGTCATCGCGATGCTGGTCGTGGCCGTGTCGGTCGGCGGCATGCGCTGGGTGGGGCTGAAGGCGGCGTTGCTGCAGACCGCCGAGACCGCCGGCATGATCTTCCTGATCCTGCTGGGTGCCGACGTGTTCAATGCTTTCTTGGCGCTGTCGCAGCTTCCCGTCGCCGCGGCCGAATGGATCGGCAATTCGGGCTTCACGGCTTACGGCGTGATGGCGCTGATCCTGCTCTTCTACATCCTGCTGGGCGCGGTCATGGATGAGCTGGCCATGATCCTGCTCACCTTGCCGATCTTCTTCCCGATCGTGCAGGCGCTGGATTTCGGCATGCCGGCCGACGACGTCGCGATCTGGTTCGGTGTCCTGGTGCTGATCGTGGTCGGCATCGGCCTCACTGCGCCGCCGATCGGCCTGAATGTCTTCGTGGTCTCCGCCATCGCCCGTCACGTGGCGCTGACGCGCATCTACCGTGCCGTACTGCCCTTCATCGCGGCCGACATCATCAGGCTCGGCCTCGTGATGGCCTTCCCGGCGCTGGCGCTCGCAACGGTGCGGCTCTTGACCTGAGCGTCAGCCAAACACCCGCTTGAAGATCGTGTCGACGTGCTTGGTGTGATAGCCCATGTCGAACAGCGCGGTGAGTTCGTCGTCCGACATGAACTCGGCAATCTCCTTGTCGGCCCGGCAAAGCGCCAGGAGCGATGCGTTGCCGCGCCAGGCGTCCATCGCGTTGCGCTGGACGGCCGCGTAGGAGGCCTCGCGGCTCATGCCCTTCTGGGTCAGTGCCAGCAGGATGCGCTGGGAGAAGACGAGGCCGCCCAGAGAATCGAGATTGGCCTTCATGCGGTCGGCATAGACTACGAGCTGCTCGACCACGCCGGCCATGCGGTTCAGCGCGAAGTCGAGCGTGCCGGTGGCGTCGGGCGCGATGTAGCGCTCGGTCGAGGAGTGCGAGATGTCGCGCTCGTGCCACAGGGTCACGTTTTCCAGCGCCGGCACGACCGCCGAGCGCACGACGCGGGCGAGGCCGGTGATGTTCTCGGTCAGCACCGGGTTGCGCTTGTGCGGCATCGAGGACGAGCCCTTCTGCCCGGCCGAGAAGAACTCCTCGGCCTCGCGCACCTCGGTGCGCTGCAGGTGGCGGAACTCGGTGGCGAGGTTCTCGAGCGACGAGGCGACGACGCCCAGGGCCGCGAAGAAGGCGGCATGGCGGTCGCGCGGGATGACCTGCGTCGACACCGGCTCGACGGCGAGGCCGAGCTTGCGGGCGACATGCGCCTCGATGCCGGGATCGACGTTGGCGAAGGTGCCGACGGGTCCGGAAATGGCGCAGGTCGCGATCTCGGCGCGGGCCGCCACCAGACGCGCGCGGTTGCGCAGGAAGGCCGCGTAGTGGCCCGCGAGCTTCACGCCGAAAGTCGTGGGCTCGGCATGGATGCCGTGGCTGCGGCCGATGGTGAGCGTGTCCTTGTGCTCCAGGGCGCGCTTCTTCAGCGCGGCGAGCAGCCGGTCGACGTCGGCCAGCAGCAGGTCGGCCGCCTGGGTGAGCTGCACGGCGAAGCTGGTGTCGAGCACGTCGGACGAGGTCATGCCCTGGTGGACGAAGCGCGACTCGGGGCCGATGAACTCGCCCAGCCAGGTCAGGAAGGCGATGACATCGTGCTTGGTCACGCGCTCGATGGCGTCGATCTTCTCGACATTGCCGGCGGGGTCGGCCTTGAGCGCTTCCATTGCCTTGGCGCCGCCGTCCCAGATGGCTTTGGCGGAGGCCTTCGGGATGATGCCGGCCTCGGCCATGGCATCGCAGGCATGCGCCTCGATCTCGAACCAGATGCGGAAGCGATTCTCGGGGGCCCAGATGGCCGCCATTTGCGGCCGTGAATAGCGCGGGATCATGGCCGGGCTTTTAACGCCGAAGGGCCTCCGGCGCTATGTTAGAAGTGCGCCTCATGGAACCGCTCGAGAACTGTCCCCGCGAAACCCTGGCCGCCGTGCGCGGCGTGCTCACCGACATCGACGACACCGTCTCCAGCGACGGAACGCTGACGGCCGAGGCCTATGGCGCCCTCCAGGCCCTGAAGCAGGCCGGCCTTCTGGTCGTGCCGGTCACCGGCCGGCCGGCCGGCTGGTGCGACCATATTGCCCGGTTCTGGCCGGTCGATGCCGTGGTCGGCGAGAACGGCGCGTTCTGGATGTGGCACGACCGCCGCCAGAAGCGCCTGAGCACCCGCTTCATCCAGTCCGAGGCCGAGCGCGCGGAGGGAAGGCGGCGGCTGGACCGGGTGCGGGCCGAGATGCTGCAGGAAGTGCCCGGCGCCGGGATCGCCTCCGACCAGCCCTATCGTCTGGCCGACCTGGCGGTCGATTTCTGCGAGGACGTGCCGCCGCTCCCGCCCGCCGAGGTCCGGCGCATCGTGGCGATCTTCGAGCGCCACGGCGCTCATGCCAAGGTGAGCTCGATCCACGTCAACGGCTGGTTCGGCGACTACGACAAGCTCACGACCAGCCTGACCATGATGCAGGAACTGTTCGGCATCGACCTGGCGGCCGACAAGGCGGCTTACGTTTTTTCGGGCGACTCGCCCAACGACGCACCGATGTTCGGCTATTTTCCCAATGCGGTGGGCGTGGCCAACGTCGTGGATTTCGCCGACCTTCTGGAGCACCGGCCGCGCTGGGTCACCTCGGGCCGCTCGGGCGCCGGCTTCGTCGAGCTGGCACAGGCGCTGCTGGCGGCGCGCGCCTGATTCAGCGCGGCGCCGCCGGGGCGGCTGCTGGCGAGGGCGGGGGCGGCGGGCCGATCAGCAGGGAGCCATAGTGGGTCACGCTGTCGCCCTGGCTCCACACGCCCACGGGCCCGGCCTGGATCAGCGTCCGGTCGTTGACCCCGAACAGCGGCTTGCCGTCGAGCGCCACCTCGATGCGATCGTTGACGGCGATGACGCGCAGCGAGTGCCACTGGCCGAGCGTCACCGGCGCTTCCTTCATGCCGAGCTGGCTGCGCTTGCCCTTGTCCATGCGATAGAGGCGGACCGTGTTGTCGCGGGCATTGGCGCGCACGACATAATAGTCGCTGGCGCTCTGGGCGCGGAACATGAAGCCCCCCACCTGGTCGCGCGACCCCGAGATCGGCTTGAAGCGGAGGGTGGCGTCGAAGTCGCGACCGGATGCCTGCTCCGAGATGCAGAGGGGAAAGCGCTGCTCGGTCGCATCGGGTTCGCTCTCGACCAGCGCCCAGCCGTCCGGCCCGTCGGGATCGGCGACGGCGCGCCAGTCGGGAGGCCGGCCGATGCCCGTCTTGCCCTGGGTGCAGCCGACGCGGCCGTCCGGAGTCGTGAGCGGCACGACGAGCTGCGCCGAGGCGGGCAGGGCGGTGAACAGGAGCGGGACGAGCAGGAGGAGGAAACGCATCGTGGGAGAGTAGCAAAAAATGCGGGCTGCTTGACCGAAGATGCGGGAGGGAGGAGTTTACGCGCGGCCGTATTTCGGACGAAATCATCAAGGGGGAAATTCATGCGTCTTTGCACCATCCTGAGCGGCGGCAAGCCCGCCGTCGGCGTCAAGCTCGGCGACGGCAAGATCGTCGATCTCAGCAAGCAGATGCCGCGCGGGCCGAAGTCGGTCGTGGAGATCCTGTCGGGCGGCAAGAAGCTGCAGCAGGCGGTGCTCAAGGCCTGCGCCAAGCCCAAGGCCGGCGCCACCGTGTCGGAGAAGTCGGCCAAGTACCTGACGCCGATCCCGGCGCCCGGCAAGATCCTGTGCATCGGTCTCAACTACCGCAAGCACGCCGAGGAGACCGGCAGCCCGATTCCGACCTATCCGGTGGTGTTCACGCGCTTCAACAACACGCTGGTGCCGCACAACGGCAAGATGCTGTCGACGACGCACTCGAAGGAATTCGACTGGGAAGCCGAGCTCACCATCGTGATCGGCAAGAAGTGCCGCAACGTGCCGAAGGAGAAGGCACTCTCGGTGATCGCCGGCTACGCCTGCTTCAACGACGGCTCGATCCGCGACTGGCAGCGCAAGTCGGGCGGCCAGTTCACCCTGGGCAAGAACTTCGACGCCACCGGCGGCTTCGGCCCCGACATCGTGACGCCGGACGAGCTGCCCAAGGGCGCCGCGCCGCTCCGCATCTCGACCCGCGTCAACGGCGTCACCATGCAGGACAGCAACACCGACGACCTGATCTTCGACGTGCCGACGCTGGTGCATGAGCTCAGCAAGTGCATGACCCTCGATCCCGGCGACATCATCATCACCGGCACGCCCTCGGGCGTGGCGATGGCGCGCAAGCCGCAGCCCTGGCTGAAGCCGGGCGACGTCTGCGAGGTCGAGATCGAAGGCATCGGCACGCTGCGCAACACGATCGCCCAGGGCGCGTAAGCGCTCGGGGCCAGGTGCGGCAACGATCGACGGCGGCTCCACAAGGGGCCGCCGTTTTCGTTGGTTGTCGTCCCGAGCGGGTCCTACCGCCGCGGCAGCTTGTCGAGGCCGCCCAGCATCAGGTGCGTCGCGAATTCGGCGGCAGCGGCGGGATCGACCGGGTCGCGGGCGACCATGACCATGGAGACCTCGAAGGCGATGCCGGACATCGAGGCGCCGAGATAGGAGACGTCGACATTGGGCAGGATGCCCTGCGCGATGGCGGTGCGGATGTCGTCGTTGAGCGCCTTGGCCAGCGCCCGGACGTCGGGTTTGTCGAGCAGCGTGCGCACCGAGGTGAAGCTCGACCTCGCCAGGGCCAGCAGTTCGGCGTCCTCGGCGAGGAAGTTGAAATAGGCGGCATAGTGCTCGCGCACGAATTCCTCGGCGGTGGTGGCACGGCCGCGGCCCTCGCGATGGCGCTGCAGCAGTACGCTGGTCAGCTCGCCGACCACCGCCTCGAAGATCTCGTCCTTGTCCTTGAAGTAATTGTAGAAGGTGCCGGAGGCGAGGTCGGTGCGGCGCACGATGTCGCGCACGCTGGCCGCGCCATAGCCCATCTCGGCAAATACGCCGCGCGCGGCCTTGAGCAGGGCGGTGCGGTTCTCCGCCTTGTTCTGCTCGCGCCGGCCCGTCCGGTCGCTACGCTGGGTGAGTGGGGCCGTCCCGTCGTTCATGTGCGCTCCGTCATCGGCCGAGCTGCGCCAGTTCGTGGCGCAGGCCGGCCACCATGTCGTCCATCGCACGGGCTGCCGCGTGCAAGGCGCCGCGCATCCCGATGAACCCGTGAATGAGCGTCTCGAACTCGCGGTGGATGACCTTGACGCCCGCTTCCTGCAGCCGCTCGGCATAGGCCCGGCCCTCGTCGCGCAGCGGATCGAAGCCCGCGGTGAAGACCAGCGCCGGCGCTACGCCACCCAGATCGGCGACACGCAGCGGCGAGGCGCGTGGATCGTCGATTTCGGTCTCTTCGTTGAGATAGTGGGTCCGGAACCAGGTCATGTCGGCCTGGGTCAGCAGGAAGCCCTCGCCGCAACTCTGGTGGGAGCCGCTGCTGCCTGCCATGTCGGTGGCGGGGTAGATCAGCCACTGCAGGCAGGGCGGATGGGGCTCGCCTCGCATCGTCTGGGCGACCACGGCGGCCAGCGTTCCGCCGGCCGAATCGCCCGCCACGACGATGCGGTCGGGGTCGAGGCCGAGCGAGACCGCCTGGTCGGCCAGCCAGCGGTAGGAAGCGACGCTGTCGTCGACGGCGGCGGGGAACTTGTGCTCCGGCGCCAGCCGGTAGTCGACGGCGACGAGGGCGCAGCCCGAGCGGGCGCAGAAATAGCGGCAGGCGAGGTCGTAGCCTTCAAGGCTGCCCATGACCCAGCCGCCGCCATGCAGATAGAGGATCGTCGGCAGCAGGCGGGCCACCGTGCCGGCCGGCCGGTAGATGCGGACGCGCAGGGGGCCGGCAGGACCCGGCAGGGTGCGGTCGACGATCTCGCTGACCGGGGCGGGCTTGCCGCCCAGCAACTGCATGAAGGCGTCGTAGTCCTCGCGCGCCTCGGCCACGCTCATCGTGTGCAGGCCCGGCTGGCCGCTATAGGCGAGCAGTCTCAGGAACCACTGGGCGCGGCCGTCCAGGGTGCGCCCGTCGACCCCCACCGGCGGGCCGGCCAGGATGTTCACCCATGAAATGGGCATGCGTAGCGCCAGGTTGGCGACCTTGCCCTGAACCTCCCGCGCGACGTCCTTCATCGACATCAGGAGTACCTAGCACCGCCCCGGCCCGTTGTGGAGCCCGCCGGCTCTGGCTAGTTTGGCGGCCGATGCCTCCTGCGGCGCCCGACTTCTTCGCAGACGCGCTCCGCCGCGAGATCATCCGCAGCGAGCAGCAGCGCATGCGCGCTCTCGCCATCATCCTCGCGGTCCTGCTTGCGCTCTCGCTGACGGTCGCGAACGTCTTCGCGGACTATTCCTCGCGCATGTTCGATCGCGACGTGCCCGGCTGGCTCCCGCTGGTCGGCATCGCCCCCTTCCTGGTCTATGAGCTGGCTTCCCTCACGTTCCTGCACCACCGGGCGGCGCGCGACCGTGATTTCCCGCAGATTGCGCGCTTCGCGAATGCGCTGATCGAGACGTCGCTGCCGGCCGTCATCATCATCACGCTGAGCCACTACATGGACCCGGTGCTGGTGTTCAGCTACTGGCCGCCGCTGCTCTACTTCGTCTTCATCCTGCTCTCGACGCTGCGGCTGGATTTCTGGCTGTCGGTCTGGACCGGGACGGTCGCCAGCCTGCAGCAGATGGCGCTGGTCCTGTGGCTGGTTCCGCTCCAGCCGTGGGGCGAGATCCCGCAGGCCGCGCCGCTGTTCCATTTCACCCGCAGCCTCATCTTCTTCGCCGGCGGCCTGGTGGCCGCCTACGTGGCGACAAGCCTGCGCAGCCAGTTCGAAAAGTCGGTACGCGCCGTAGTGGCGCGCGACCGGGTGACCAACCTGTTCGGCCAGCATGTCTCGCCGGCCGTGGTCGACCGCCTGCTGGCAACGCGCACCGATCCTCCGAGCGAGATTCGCACCGTGTGCGTGCTGTTCCTCGACATTCGCGGCTTCACCGCCATGACGCGACGGCGCAGCGCCGAGGAGACGGTGGCGCTGCTCAACTCGTTCTTTGCGGAGATGATCGAGGTGGTGGACCGCAACAACGGCATCATCAACAAGTTCCTGGGCGACGGGTTCATGGCCCTGTTCGGGGCACCGCTCGAGGACCCGTCGGCGGCGCGAAACGCACTGGCGGCGGCGCGTGGCATGATCGAAACCGTCGAGCGCTGGAACGGCACGCATCCCGGCTGGGCGCTCAGGATCGGCATCGGCGTTCATCTGGGCCCGGCGGTGACGGGCACGGTGGGCTCGCCGCAGCGCAAGGAATACACCGTGATCGGCGATACGGTGAACCTCGCCGCGCGGCTCGAGCAACTCACCAAGGAGGTGGGCGCCCAACTGCTGATCTCGCAGTCGGTGCGCGATTCGACTCCGTGCGAGGGGGCTGTCGATCTCGGGCCCATCGTAATCCGTGGCTACGAAGAGGGGGTGCGCGTATGGCGGATGGCCTGACCTGGTACTTTGCGTACGGCTCCAACATGGATGCCGCCCGCCTGTTCGATCAGCGGCTGGCGCCGCGGGGCGTGCCGCGCGGCGAGCGCATCGCGGGCCGGCTCGACGGCTGGCGCCTCGCCTTCGACAAACCCGAGCGCGACATGGGCGGCGGCGCAGCGGCCAACATCGTGCCGGCGGAGGGCGCCGTCGTGCACGGCACGCTGAACGCCCTGCCGCCGGAAGGCTTCGCGGTGCTCGATATCTACGAAGGCGTCGAGGGCGGCCACTATGAACGCCGCACGATCCGGGTGGTGCGCGGCGATACCGGTGAGGAGGTCGAGGCGATCGTCTATGTCGCGCTGATGCAGGGCGACGGCCTGAAGCCGCAACGCGCCTATCTCAACTGCCTGCTCGCCGGCCGCGATCTCCTGCCGCCGGACTACTGGGAAGCGCTCGCCGCCACGCCGACGTTCGATTGACGCACAGTCGTCCCGAGCACAGCGAGGGACCTCGCGGAACGATCAACGGTCCCCGTCGCCGGCGTGAGATCCTTCGCTGCGCTCAGGATGACAAAGCTACCCACCCAGCAGGTGGCGGCGCACGTAGCCCTTGAGGTCGTCCATCGACTGCTTCGCAGCGGCGTCGTTGGCGCCGCCGCTGACGCCCAGCGTCCTGCAGGCGGCCATTGCCTTGGCGATCGCGTCAGGGATCGGCTTGCCGCCCGGGCCGTAGGTCACGATGCCGCTGTCGCGCGAAATCCATGACGTGTCGGGCTGCTGCTGGTTCACGCACTTCGAATAGTTCTCGCCGCGCGGATTGAAATAGGGCGGTCCGTAGTCGAAACCGTGCATCGCGCCGGGGAAGACCTTGGTCTGGATCGTTGCGCCTGCGGCGCGCAGGGCTTCGCCGTAGGTCTGGCAGGGCTCGAAGCCGACATAGGTGTCGGCGCCGCCCAGCAGCTGATAGATCGGCGCGCCGGTCGTCCGCGGCTGGTAGTACTGCGCGCTGCACGACGGATAGAACGGCACATGCAGCGCATAGCGCGGCCCACCCGACGCGCCGCCGGCCGCGAGGATCAGCTGCTCGTGAGAAGCCATCAGCGCCGAGGTGCCACCTTTCGAGAAGCCCATGATCCCGATATGGCGGCGATCGATACGGGGATTGCTCGCGAGCGCTTTCAAGGCGGCCAGGGCATCGAGGTTGAAGTCCTGTCCGGTAACGGCGGACTGGTCTAGCACGGTCGAGGTGACGCCGCGTGGCTTGAAGGAGTCGATGACCACGGTTGCCACGCCCATCGGCACCAGCTCGCGGACGTATCGGGCCTCGCGCTCCCCGACGCCGCCACTGCCGTGATGGATCACCATCGCCGGCACCGGACCCGCGCCGGCAGTCGCAGGCCAGGTGATCTCGGCGGTGATCTGGACGGGCTTGCCCTTCTGCCGGCTCTCGAACGAGATCGTCTCGCGCTGCTGCGCCTGCGCGCCGGTGAAGACAGCGGCGCAGGCGAGCAGGGCGCAGGCGGCGACCATCGCCGCCCGGCGCATCTTAGGCCGGGACCTTCTGCTTCTCGGCCGTGATCTTGTTGCTCATCGGGTCGTAGCCCTGGAGCTCCGGCACGTCTTCCTCGTGCCAGAAATTGAGTTCGATCATCACGCCGTCGGGGTCGTGCACGAAGACCTGCTGGAGCGGGCGCGCCGGCACCTTCTTCACTTCGAAGGGTAGGCCGTCCTGCTTGATCTGGTCGAGGGTGCCGCGGATGTCGGCGCAGTTGATGGCGATATGGTCGATTGCGCCGCTGCCCTGGTCGGTGCGGCCGCTTTCGGAGATGAGATGCAGGATCGCCTTGTCGCCTGCGTACATCCAGGCGCCGGGGAACGGGAAGGGAGGACGATCGCCGTTGGTCAGGCCGACATAGCGTTCGTAGAAGCGAACGGTCGCCTCGAGGTCGGCGCAGTAGATGTTGTAATGGTCGAGCGAAAGCGCAGGCATGAATGCCTCCTTCGGTTCTGGAAGCTCCGGTCAGACCCCGCCAGCTTAGGCCGAAAGGCCGGACGGGGAAACCGCTTCCGGGCGGCGCAGGACGGCGTTGAACACTGTGGACGGCACGGCGATGCGCGGGTCCTCGTAGACCGCCCGCAGCTCCTCCAGATGCCCGTCGGGCTCGTGCGTCAGGCGGGCCAACCTGTCGATGAAGTCGGGATCGATCTCACTGTCGACCAGGGCCATGCCGCCCCAGACGTCCCACGGCAGCATCTCGCGGTTGTTGAGCGCCGCCACGTCGCGAATGACGTTGCTGGCGATGAACCACAGTCCGGCCATGTCCAGCACGCCGAAGGCCTGCGGGTCGGCCCCGCCGTCGCGGCACAGCCGCCAGGCATCGCCCGCCACCAGGAACTTCTCGCGCGGCACGTCCAGCGTGTCGAAGTCGATACCGAACAAAGCCCGCTGCCGGGCGTCGATCTGGGCATCGACCAGCACCCAGCGGCCCTGCGCCGCGTCGAAATACTCGGTCACCCAGTGATCGACGAACCTGCCCTTCGTGAAATAGGCGCCGAAGCCGCAGCGCGCCCGGGCGGCGACCCCCTTGCTCCTGAGTATCGCGACGAGCAGCAGCGCATAGTGGCGGCAACACCCCGCGAACCGCTCGCCCGGCGCGCGGGGCTGCGTCAACGGCCGCGCATCCTGGACGGCGATGCGTTCCAGAATCTCCCATGCACTGCGCACATGCGGCTCGCTGCGCTGGCGGTCCGAAAGCGTGATGCCGTAGAGGTTCGGCATATGCTCGTGGATGAGCAATCCCTGCAGCCCCTTCGCGAGGCCGGCGATATCGCGAGGCAGCGCCGCGAACTGCAGCGCCCAGATACCGGCATCGCTCAGGGCGACGGGCGAGCGAAAGGGCACGAGGTTCATGCGAACAGTTCCTCGAGCCTGTCGAGCGCCATGCCCCAGCCGCCGCGATGGCCGTCGCGCGCCTTCTCGTCGAAGAACTGCTCGTGGGTGAGAGTGAGGATCGTGCCGTCCTGGTCCGGTTTCAGGTCGATCGTGACCTGGGACTCGCGTTCCGGGGTGCTCTGCCAGGCCCAGGAGAAGACCAGCCTGGTCGGCGGCACGATCTCTCGATAGATGCCGCTCACGCTGTGATGCTCGTCGTCGGGCGTCCAGAACTGCACGCGGAAGCGGCCGCCGACCCGCAGGTCGGTCTCGGCAAGGGGCGCCCGGTGGTGACCGGTGACGCCCCACCAGCGAATCATTTTTTCCGGCTGCGTCCAGGCTTCGTAGACTTTTTCGGGCGGGGCGTTGAGGCGGCGCTTGAGGGCGAGGCTGGGTTTGCTGGCCATTTGTCGTCTTCCTCCAGAAAGGCGGCGAGGCGGTCGAGCTGTTGCGTCCAGTAACGCTGGTAGTGGGCGAGCCAATTCATCGCCTGCTCCATCGGCTCCGCCTTCAGCTGGCAGGTGACGGTGCGGCCGGACTTGGACCGCACGATCAGGCCGGCGTCGGAGAGCACGTCGAGATGCTTCATGATGGCCGGCAGCGAGACCGGAAAGGGCCGCGCCAGCTCGCTGACGCTGACGGCTTCCTCCGCGTCGAGACGGGCCAGGAGCGCCCGGCGCGTCGGGTCGGAGAGGGCTGCGAAGGTGCGGTCGAGCAGGGCGCTTTGATTGTTAACCATAGAGTTAACAGTTAGGCGTCGACCTTCTGCGAGTCAAGCGGCGGTGCCGTTATCCGAGCTTCTTGATCAGCGCCTGGGCGGCCGCGGGATTGCGCACCTTGGCACCCGAGATGAAGTAGAGGAAGGCGTCGCCCTTCTTCGCCCAGGCCTTGGCGCGCTTGGCCCATTTGTCGATCTCGGCCGGCTTGTAGCCGGTCTTTACCGTCTCCTCGGACTGCATCAGCCGGGCATAGGTGAAGTCGGCGGTCGGTTCGTCGATCTCGGGGAAGTCCTTGTCGTGGGCGTAGACGATCGCCGCCTTGTATTTGCGCGCGAGATCGTAGAAGCGCTCGTCCTTGAAGCTGTCGTGCCTGACCTCGAGCGCATGGCGCAGCGGCAGCTTGCCGACCTCGCGCGGCAGCAGCTTCAGGAACGCCTCGAAATCTTCAGGATCGAACCTCTTGGTACCCATGAACTGCCAGTTGATCGGGCCCAGCCGATCCTTGAGCTCGACCATTCCCTGGCTGACGAAGCGCTGCACCGATTCGCCGGCATCCGCCAGCACCTTGCGGTTGGTGCAGAAGCGCGAAGCCTTCACCGCGAACACGAAGCCCTCGGGCGTCTCGTCGCGCCACTTGGCCCAGCTCGCCGGCTTGAAGGTCGAATAGTAGGTGCCGTTGATCTCGATCGAGGTGAGCTGACGGCTGGCATATTCCAGCTCGCGCTTCTGGACGAGGTCGTCGGGATAGAAGACACCGCGCCACGGCTCGAAGGTCCAGCCGCCGATGCCGACAAGGATTTTTCCACTCATGGCTTGAGTATAGCGCGAAACCGCCCACAAGCGGTTTCGGAATGCGATCAACGCGGGAAACGTTGCTCGCTTGTCTGCGTTGTCGAGGCTCGGCCGTGGGAAGCCGTGGGTATCGAATTGGGTGTGTGGTGGTGAATTCAGACGATGCAGGCGCTTCAGGCCTGTCGGTTCTCGTCGTCGAGAGCGATGTGGAGGCAAAGGCCGTTCTCCTGGGTCACCTGCGCCGACGCGGCTTCAGGATCCTGGAATCGGAGCATGGCGGCGCGTCCATTCGGGCCGCCTTCGATCATTCCTTCGACTATGTCGTCACCGACATCGATTGGTCGGGCGTCAGCGACGGGGCGGTCCTTGCCCGGTGGATCAGGGCCAATCGGCCCGAAGCGCGGGTCATTCTGACCTCGAAGAGCCTGACGCATTGGGTGCCCGCCGATAGCGCCATCGCCGGCCTTCCAATCATCAGGAAGCCTTTCCGCCCGGAAGAGCTGGATCGCTTCCTGGCGCCGGTGGCGGTGATGGCAATCCCGGGTTCGTGAGGTGCGGGTGGACGGAGCGCTAGGTCAATAGCCCCAGACTCCGGAAGCTCGCATGCCCCTTGCGGCCGATCACGAGGTGATCGTGGATCGTGATGCCCAGCGCCTCCGAAGCGGCCTTGATCTCGCGCGTCATCTCGATGTCGTCACGGGAGGGCTTGGGATCGCCGCTCGGGTGATTGTGCACGAGGATCAGGGCGGCTGCATTCAATGCCAGCGCCCGCTTAACCACCTCGCGCGGGTAGACCGGCGTGTGATCGATGGTGCCGCGCTGCTGCACCTCGTCGGCGATCAGCACGTTCTTGCGGTCGAGGAAGAGGATGCGGAACTGCTCGGTCTTCTCGTGCGCCAGCGCGGCGTGGCAATAGTCGATAAGCTGCTGCCAGTTGGTCAGCACCGGCATGTCCTTGACCTTGCGCTCGGCCAGCCGCCGCCCGACCTCGCGCATCGCCTTGAAGTGGACCAGCGTGCGCTGGTCGATCTCGAACTCGCGCAGTTGCGCCGGCTCGGCGGCGAAGACGTCGCCCAGCGTGCCGAAGCGTTCCAGCAGCGCCTTGGCCATCGGCTTGGTGTCGATCCGGTCGATCGAATAGAAAAGCAGCAGCTCCAGCAGCTCGTAGTCGGCCAGCGGCTCGACGCCGGCCTTCAGCACACGCTCGCGCACCCGGCCGCGATGGCCGTGATAGTGCGGCTTGGGCGGTGCCGTCTCGCCGCTGTTGTGGCCGGTCGTGGGAGCCGGCACCGTCTCCAGCGCCGCGGCAAGCCGGGGTGTCGGATCTTCGCCGGCAAAATCCCAGCACTGATCCAGCCGGTTCCAGGTCCCGCCGGCCTCGCGCAGCAGGATACGGTGGGGCAGGGTGTTGCCGCTCACGCGCCAGAGATTGTCGGAAGAGTGCAGGCGGAGGCCGGCCGCCAGCAGGGCCAGCAACGCCTCGTCGTTCGGCGCGGCCGTACTCGCCGCCGCCGGAACCGCTTCGAGAGCTGTCCGCTTCGCCTTCCCCATTCCGGCACGATCCAATGGAACCGCGGCGGAAAGGCGGCAGGAAATGGCTGAAGTCGCGACCATGGGAGGTGTAGTCTGGTGGTAGATCAACCGGAGGCAATGTGGAGCTGCGGCTCGAGGAGGGTCTAATGGCTTACCGGTCCCATCATCCATTCGGGCGCGCGCTGCTCGCGGTACTGCTGTTGATCCTGGCTCTTCCGGTGCAGGCCCGGGAATGGAAGGTCGAGAACGAGTTACGGGGCAAGCCCGACAAGGACAAGCTTGGCGCCTTTCACAAGGCCCAGGACGTCAGCGGGATTGCGTGCGACCGCGAAACTGGCTTTCCGCGGCGGTGCTTGGTGATCGATGACGAGGTGCAATGGGCGCAGGTGGTGATGCTGCATGAGAACGAGATCGTTGCCGGGCAGACAATCCAACTGATCGGCAACACGCTCGACGGCAAGCCTATCGAACTCGATGGCGAGGGCGTGGCCTATGCCGATGGTTATTTCTACGTCATCGGCTCGCACGGGGCGCCGCGAAAGAACGAGAAGAACCAAGCGAAGCGGGAAGCCCGGATCGCCGCGAGCAGCCAGCTCGTCCGCTTCCGGATCGACAGCGACGACATCACGATGGATGGTCGCTTGAAGGCGATGCCCAGGATCGAAACGACGGCCAAACTTCGCAATGCCCTGGCAGGACATGCCGATCTCAAGAATTTCGCGGAAAAGAATCTGGACGCGAACGGCCTCACCATCGAGGGCGTCGCGATCAAGGACGGCATCCTCTATGCCGGATTGCGAGCGCCGGTACTGGCGCCCGGTCGGGCCACGGTGGCAACGGTTCCGGTGGCAGCCTTGTTCGACGGCAAGCCGGGACTCCCGGAATTGACGCTGCATTCCCTGACGGTCGGCAGCGGGAACGGGATTCGTGACCTTGCGCTCCACAAGGGCGAATTCATCGTTCTGGCGGGCTCCTCGCCTGAGCTGGAGAAGGGCGATCCTGGAAAATACTTCGTCTACAGATGGGCCGGTAAAGGCGACGTCAAGGGAGCGGGGGCGGAGGTGCCGGTGTATCCGGGGCAGGCGGGCGACAAGTCGAAGTATCCAAAGCCCGAAGCCATCCTGCCGCTCGAAGACACCAGCGATGGCCTGCGTATCCTCGTGATCTACGAAGGCGCCAGGGAGGGACGGCCGCGGGATCTCACGATTCGCTAGGCGCTCCACTGCCTGTAGACTGAACCGATGTCAGTCCAGAATTTTACCGAGATCGACGCGGCCTGTGCCGTCTTCGCCGAACAGGAACGGATTCCGGGCCTTGCCCTGGGGGTCGTGCAGGAGGGGCGCCTCGTCCATGCGACGACCGTCGGCCTGGCCGACCGCGAGGCCGGCCGGCGCGTGGAGGTCGGGACCGCCTTCCGCATCGCGTCGATGACCAAGAACATGACGGCGTTGGCGATCCTGTCGTTGCGCGACCGGGGATGGCTGCAGCTCGACGCACCGCTGGCCCACTACGTGCCGCAGTTCGCGGCGGTGAAGCCGGCCACACTCGACAGCGCGCCGGTCACGGTGCGCCACCTGCTCACGCACACGGCGGGCTTCGTCACCGACGATCCGTGGGGCGACCGCGTGTTGGGGATGACACCGGCGGAGCTCGACACGGTGATCGCCACCGGCCATCTGTTCGCCCGCCCGCCGGGCCTCGCCTTCGAGTACAGCAACCTGGGCTATGCGCTGCTGGGGCGCGTGCTGACCAACGTGAGCGGCGAGCCCTACCAGGCCTACATGCGCCGCACCTTCCTCGAGCCGCTGGGCATGGAGCACACGACGTTCGATGCTCCCGCCGCCGCGGCGCTTGGGGACTATGCCTTCGGCTATCGTCGCGACGGCGAGACCTGGTCGCGCGAGCGCATCGAGCCGGACGGCGAGGTCGGCGCCATGGGCGGCCTCGCGACCACCGTGCCTGACTATGCGCGCTACGTGTCCTTCCTGTTGAGTGCATGGCCGGCGCGCGATGCGCCCGAGTCCGGCCCGGTCCGCCGCTCGAGCGTGCGCGAGATGGTGCTGTGGCACGCACCGCCGTTCGCGCCCGAGACGGCGGCGGGCGCCCGCGGCGGGCAGCCCAGCGCCTATGGCTACGGCCTCACCCATTCGACCGACGCGCTCCTCGGCATGCGCATCCATCACGCCGGCGGCCTGCCGGGCTATGGCTCGCACGTGGTGATGCTGCCGGAGCGCGGCTGGGGCATCTTCGCATTCGGCAATCGCACGTATTCGCCGATGTCGCGGCTGACGCTGGACGTCGCGGAGAGACTGCATGCCGCCGCGCCGCCACCCGCTGTCGCGGAACCCTCGCCCGCGCTCGTGCGCGCCGTACAGGCGATCGTGGCGGCCTATGCCTCGGGACGCATCGAGGGCGGCGATCGTCCGTTCGCGGTGAATTTCCTGTTGGATACGCCGGCACCGCTGCGCGACGCCGAACTCGTGTCGCTGAAGCAGCGTCTGGGCGAGGGGAGTCTCGAACGGATCGAGCCGATCCATGCGCTTGCCGGCCGCTTCGTCCTGGCCTGTGCGAAGGGCCGGCTGAACGGGACCGTCATCCTGTCGCCCGAAGCGGATTCAGGGATCCAGAAGCTGGTCCTGTCGGTGGCTGGCGGCTGACGCCGCAGCGGATCTGACTATGCCGGCGTCGCCTGCAAGGGCTTCGTTTCGGCCAGATCGTACGGCGGCTTGGCCAATTCCTTGGGCGAGAGCGTGAAGAACTCGACGCCGGTTTCGGTGATGCCGACCGAATGCTCGAACTGGGCGGAGAGCTGCTTGTCGCGGGTCACCGCGGTCCAGCCATCGCTCAGCACCTTCACCTGCCAGGTCCCGGCATTTACCATCGGCTCGACGGTGAAGAACATGCCGGGCTTCAGCACCGGGCCGGTGCCCTTCTTGCCGTAGTGCAGGATGTTCGGCGCGTCGTGGAAGATGCGGCCGAGACCGTGGCCCGAGAAGTCGCGCACCACCGAGAAGCGCTGCGCCTCGACATAGGACTGGATGGCGAAGCCGATGTCGCCAACATGGCCGCCGGGCTTGGCCGCGGCAATGCCGCGCATCATCGCCTCGTAGGTGACGTCGCACAGGCGACGGGCCTTCACGCCGACATCGCCGGCGTAATACATGCGGCTGGTGTCGCCGTACCAGCCGTCGAGGATGACGGTGACGTCGATGTTGACGATGTCGCCGTTCTGCAGCCGCTTGTCGGACGGGATACCGTGGCAGACGACGTGGTTGATCGAGGTGCAGATCGACTTCGGGAAGCCGCGATAGTTCAGCGGGGCCGGGATCGCCTTGTGATCCAGGATGAACTCGTGGCAGAGCCGGTCGAGCTCTTCCGTCGTGACGCCCGGCTGGACGTAGGGCGTGATGAAGTCGAGGGTCTCGGCCGCCAGACGGCCGGCCTTGCGCATGCCGGTGAACCCTTCGGGTCCGTGCAGCTTGATGGTGCGCTCGTCGCGGCGCCAATAGTCGGCGCTGTCGTCGACGATTTCGCGTGAATTGGTCATCCGCCTTATTTGGCATGCGATACCGGCGGTAACAAGGGCGGGACCGCGGCTTGGCCCATCGGCCCGCGTCCGCTAGGTTGCTGAAACCAAACGAAAATCAGCAGGCGTAACTCATGTCAGACCCGGCAAAAATCGTCACCGCCTGCATCCTCGTGATCGGCAACGAGATCCTGAGCGGCCGCACCCGCGATTCCAACATCCAGTATCTTGCCACCGAACTGGGCAAACTCGGCGTCCGGGTCATGGAGGCCCGGGTTATTCCCGACGTCGAGGCGACCGTGGTGGCGACCCTGAACGAGGTGCGCGCCAAGTTCGACTACGTGTTCACCACCGGCGGCATCGGCCCGACCCATGACGACATCACCGCCGACTGCATCGCCAAGGCGTTCGGCGTGGGCATTTCCGAGCATCCCGAGGCGGTGGCCCGCATGACCCGGCACTACGGCGACCCGGCCCTGTTCACGCCGGCGCGGCGGCGCATGGCGCGGGTCCCGCATGGCGGCGTGCTGGTCGATAACCCCGTGTCCGTGGCGCCCGGCTTCCAGATGGAGAACGTCTTCACCTTCGCCGGCATCCCCAAGGTTGCCGAGGCGATGTTTCAGTCGATGAAGCACCGGCTGGTCGGCGGCACGCCCGTCCTCTCACGCACCGTGCGGACCGACCTGGCCGAAGGTATTATCGCCGAGCCGCTGGGCGCGCTGCAGAAGCGTTTCGAGGATATCGACATCGGATCCTATCCGGCCTTCCGTAACGGCAAGCCCAGCGTCTCGCTCGTCCTGCGCGGCACGGATGATGCAAGGCTCGTCGAAGCGGTGGCCGAACTGATGTCGACCCTCCGCGGCATGAACGGCGAGGCCGAGGAATTTCTGACCTGACGCAACTGACCGGACGAGCAAGGCAAGGGTCCTTCGCTGCGCTCGGGCTGACATCGTCGTGGGCCATGGCGCCGTGCGCCGCCGCCGACCAACCTGTCATCCTGAGCGCAGCGGAGGACCTTTCGCTTGGGTCCCAATCACGGCCCGGCGCATGAAAGGCGTCGGCCGGCACCTCACCTCATGGTCTGCGCTGATCGCCCTCACCGTACCGGTGACGGCGTTGATGCTGTGGCTGCACGCGCCGGCCGCGCTGATGCTGGGGCCATTACTCGCCGGGGTCGCTTTCGCCTCGTGGGGCGGCAAGGTGACCTATCCCGTGCCGGTCTTCGCGGTCGCGCAGGGCATCGTCGGCAGCATGATCGCCAGGATGGTCCCGCTCACGATCGTGGGCGACATCGTCGGGCACTGGGCGCTGTTCACGGTCGGCGTCGTCTCGGTCGTCGCCGCCAGCACCTGGGTGGGCTGGCAGATGACGCGCTGGCAGATGCTGCCCGGCACCACGGCGCTGTGGGGCGTGAGCCCGGGCGCCGCCTCGGTGATGACCTACATGGCCGAAGCCTATGGCGCGGACATGCGCATGGTGGCCTTCATGCAGTATCTGCGCGTCGTCATGGTGGCCGCCGTCGCGGCCGGGGTGGCGCGTTACTTCGGCGGTGCCTCCCAGCACGCGCCGGACGCGATCGTCTGGTTCCCCGAGGTCGCCTGGGTGCCGTTGCTCGAGACCCTGGCGCTGGCCGGCGTGGGCTCCTGGCTGGCGCGCCGGCTCAGCATTCCGGCAGGCGCTTTCCTGGTGCCGCTGGTCGGCGGCATCGTGCTCACGCATATGGGCTGGCTGCGGCTCGAACTGCCGACCTGGCTGCTCGCGGGCTGCTATGCGCTGGTCGGCTGGAACGTCGGCCTGCGCTTCACGCGCGCGCTGCTGGTCCACGTGCTGCGCCAGCTGCCCGGCATCCTGCTGTGCATCTTCGTCATGCTGGCGATGTGCGGCGCGGTCGCGGCCTTCATGGTGTTCGCCGCCGGAATCGACCCGCTCACTGCCTACCTCGCCACCAGCCCCGGCGGTGCCGACTCCATCGCCATCATCGCGGCCTCGACCGACGTCGACGTGTCCTTCGTTATGGCCATGCAGACGGTCCGCCTGCTCGTCGTACTGTTCGCCGCGCCTTACATCACCAAGGTCATCGCCGACCGGATCGGTGGCCTGGGAAAGAGCTGACGCTTCAGTTCTGCCGGCTGCGTCCGACCTCGACGACCCGGCCATCCGTCATCAGAACCACGAGGCTCACGGATTCGATGCCGGGGTCGACCGCCAGCATCGGCCGCTCCGCTTGGCGCAGCGCGTTCCAGGAGGTTCGGTCGAAGGGCTCGGCGACGGTCGTCGTGAAGTCGCCCTGGGTGATCTCGCGGTCGGTCAGGCCCTCCGGCCATTCCGGCAGTTTCGCGGTCGTGTCCTGCGTCATCGCTTCGATGCCGCTCAGTGCCCGCTTCATGTCCGCCCGCGTCTCGAGAGCGGACTGGTAAATCTGCACGATGAAGCCCGGTGTCGCGGCGCTGTAGAGGGGGCGGCCGTCCGGCGCCCGGATTACCAGCGCGGTCGCGGCATTGAGGCAGTCGGTGCCATCGGAGAAGACGTCGATGACATAGCCGCGCCCCGCCGCGGTCCACGGCACCGTGTCCGACACGCTGCAGTCGCCTTTCGTCGGCCCTGCCGCGATCAGGGCTCCGCGATTGGTCGGCTTCTGCGGCATCGCCTGCGCCCGCAACCACGCGCCGAGCGCGCCGGGCAGCGCCTTCGTCATCGCTGCACCGTCGTCGACCTTTGCCAGGGCGGGAACCTTCGCAACGGGAACGATCTCGAGCGAAATCGGGGCATTGCCCGGCAGGACCTTGTCCGGTGCGTCGTCGAACTTCGGTTCGCCTCCCGGACGCCGCGAGACGAACAACACGACCGCATTCGCGCAATCCGGCCCGCGCACGATGGCGTCAGCAGAGTAACCCGGCCCCGCCGTGTCCCACGGCAGGCTGACGCGGCCATCGCAGTCGGCGGCGTGGGCGACGCCGGCAACAACGAAGAAGACGGCAGAGACTAAGGCGCCAACAGTCGAGAAGGTCATGCGCAGTAATTTGCATCGAGATCGCACGAACGTCGAGCGAACGACGATTGATGTCATGTGTCCAGGCACGGGGCGGACCGCGCGTCATGGCACCGTCGCCCCAAGCCGGAGGCTCTCGGTCGGGCTACGATCTTAGCGCGAACCCGCGGCCAGCGCGTACCGCCGGAAGTTGTCCCCTCGACTCCACTGCCTGGAGTTGTCAAAGTCCAGGATCGATCTAGGTGGAGGCGCATGCCAAGCCAGATGAGTCGCAGGCAACGCATAGGCGGTGGCAAGCACTTGTCGCCGCAACCGGTGTCGAGCCAGATGTCTGCTTCGAACATCGCGAGGATTTTTGCCGCAGCGGTCCGGCACCATCAGGCGGGACGGCTGGTTGAAGCGGAGCGGCATTATCGCCAGGTCCTTGCCATCGCCCCCCGCCACGCCGACAGCCTGCATCTGCTTGGCGTCGCTACCTTTCAGGCGGGACGCTCCGATCTCGCCATAGAGCTGATCGACCAGGCTCTCGCGGTCCAACCTGACTACCCCGAGGCGCTGTGCAATCTCGGCAACGCGTTCATCAACCTCTCCAAACTGGAAGACGCGGCTGCGAGCTACCGCAAGGCGCTGGACCTCGCGCCGACCTATCTCGAACCCCAGGTCAACCTCGGGAACGTCCTTGAGAGCCTCGGGAGACCAGACGAGGCAATAGACTGCTACCGCAGGACGATCGCCCTGCAACCCAACCTTTCCGAGGCGCACAACAATCTCGGTGTCGCTCTGTACGGCCAAGGCCGCGTCGACGAAGCGATAGCGAGCTACGAGCGCACGCTCGAGATCGACCCCAACTTCGCCATGGCCCTCAATAACCTTGCAGCGGCGCAGCTCGCCCGGGGCGAGCCGGCGGCGGCCTTGCACGCGGTAAGGCGTTCGCTCGGGACCCGGGAGTCCGACGATGCCAAAGCGCTGCTGGTCGCTTGCCTTAGCCGCGTGCGCGACGTGGGGGCTGACGGCGGGTTGCGGTTCCTCATGATGCGAGCCTTGTCGGAGGCGTGGGGGCGACCGGATCAGCTCGCGCGGGTCTGCATAAGCCTCATCAGGCTCGATCCCGAAATCGCCGGATGCGTCAGGCGCGCCGTGCAGGCATGGCCGCAACCGTTGCCTGGGAAGCTCCTGTTCGGACACCGGGGCCTGGCGGCCGTAACGGCCGATCAGCTGCTGATCGCCCTGCTCGATGCCGCTCCGATCGGCGATATCGATATGGAGCGTTTCCTGACGATGGCGCGGCGGGTGCTGCTCGATGTCGCCGGCGATGCTGCCCCAACACCCGAAGGAATCGCCTTCCATAGTGCGCTTGCCCGGCAGTGCTTCATCAACGAGTACGTCTTCGCCGTTTCTGACGATGAGCTCCGAGCCGCTGAAGCGTTGCGCGAGTCATTGTCGGCGGCTTTGGATACAGGCGCGTCGGTGCCGGCGTCTTGGCTGTTGGCGGTCGCGACCTACTTTCCACTCCAGACCGTCAAGCAATGGCCCAGGTTGCTGGAGAGGCCGTGGCCCGACCATATCGGATCGCTTCTTACTCAGCAGCTCCATGAACCGGCAGAGGAACGTCGACTCGCCGCCGCTCTTCGCCGGCTCACCGACATCGACGACAGCGTCTCGTTGGCCGTTCAGAGCCAGTACGAAGAGAACCCGTATCCGCGTTGGGTGAAGCTTCCGTGCGCGAAGGGGGCCGATTGCATCGAGTCCTATCTGCGCCAGACATTCCCGCTGGCAGCCTTTGCTCCCGCTCCGGCTGCTGGCAGGACGGAGATACTGGTGGCAGGCTGTGGCACCGGCCAGCATCCGATCAGGACTGCGCAGCAGTTCAACAAGGCACGCGTGCTGGCCGTCGATCTCAGCCGCAACAGCCTGGCCTATGCCGCGCGCAAGGCGCGCGAACGCGGGCTTTCATCGATCGAATTTGCCCAGGCCGATTTGCTGAAGCTGGGCGCATTCGATCGCCGCTTCGATGTGATCGAGGCGAGCGGTGTGCTGCATCATCTCGAGGACCCCTGGACCGGATGGCGCACGCTGCTGTCTCTGCTAAAACAGGGCGGGTTCATGCTGCTCGGCCTCTACAGCGTGAGCGCTCGGCGAAACGTGGCGCGGCTGCGCGAGTACGTCGCCGGGCGAGGTTACGGCTCGACCGCCGGCGAGATACGGCGCTGTCGCCAGGAACTGATGGATATGGACGGAGGCGGCCGATCGGCGCATTCAGTGTCATCGGACATGTTCAGCATCAGCGGGTGCCGCGACCTTCTCTTCCACGTTCAGGAGAAGTGCCTCACCCTCGCGGAAATCGAGCTGTTTCTCCGCGAAAACGATCTCACGCTCATCGGATTCGAGATCGCGCCCGATGTTCTGCACGCCTATCGGTCACGATTTCCGGACGATTGCGCCGCGACCGACCTTGCACGGTGGCAAGTCTTCGAAGACGAGAACCCGGACACGTTCGCCGGCATGTATCAGTTCTGGACTCAGAAGAGGGCGCGCTAGACTCATTCGGGCTTTCACGAATATCCGAGATTTCCGGGAGAGGGCTCCCCCGTCGGTCAGGTATTCGCCGCCCGGTGCACCGTCTTGGCGCGGGTTGCCAGCAGCTTGTCGATGCGGCGGCCGTCCATGTCGAGGACCTCGAAGCGCCAGCCGCCGATGGTGACCGTGTCGCCTTCCTTGGGCAGGCGGCGCATGGCGGCCAGCACCATGCCGGCTGCGGTGTGGAAGTCGGCGGTGCGCTTGGTGGTGATGCCCAGCAGCTCGGTGAGTTCATCGGCCGGCATGCTGCCTGCCACCAGCCACGACCCGTCGTCGCGCTCCTTGGCCTCGGGTTCGGCCGGGCCTTCGTCGGTCTGGAAGGCGCCGACGATCGCTTCGAGAATGTCGGCGGTGGTGACGATGCCCAGCAGCTCGCCATACTCGTCCTGCACCAGCACCATGTGCGCGGGCGAATTCTTCAGCGTGTCGAGCACGTCGAACCCGTCCATCGTATCCGGCACGATGGGCGCCGGCCTGACGAGGGCGCGCGGATCTGCGGCGCCGTCGCGGATGAAGGCGTCGAGCAGGTCGTTCTTGCGCACGACGCCGGCGGCGTGGTTCACGGCCGGGTCCCAGGCGACCAGCCGGGAGTGAACGCTGGATTGAACGGCCTGGAGCAGGGCCTGCGGGGCGAGCGACAGGTCGACGAGGTCGAGCTCGTGCCGCGGCGTCATGATGGCCCGGGCGGGTCGGTCTCCCAGGCGCATGACGGCGCTGATCATGCCGCGCTCCCGCGGCTCGATGACGCCCGAGGATTCGCCGTCGGCGATCAGCGCCTTGATCTCCTCGGCCGTCACGGCGGCGTCGGCGCTCTGCCGTCCGCCCAGCAGGCGCAGGACCGCCTTGCCCGAGATGTCGAGCAGCCAGACGAGCGGTGCGGATATGCGCGCCAGCATCGCCATGCCCGGCGCCACCGCCGCGGCGACGGCCTCGGCGTTGCGCAGCGCGATCTGCTTGGGCACCAGCTCGCCCACGATCAGCGACAGATAGGTGATGAGCGCGACCACGCCGCCATAGGCCAGCGGTTCGGCGAAGCGCAGCGGCATGCCGGTGTCGACGAGCACCGTCGTGAGGCGCGCGCCGAGCGTGGCCCCGGAAAAGGCACCGGCGAGAATGCCGACGAGAGTGATGCCGATCTGCACGGTCGAGAGGAAGCGGCCCGGATCGTCGGCCAGGCGGAGCGCCGCGGTCGCGCCGCGCGACCCGCCCTCGGCCATGGCCTTCAGCCGGCCCCGGCGCGCCGAGACGACCGCCAGTTCCGACATTGCGAGGACACCGTTGATGAGGATAAGGACGAGGGCGATCAGCAGCTCGATATAGACCATCGGTTCAGTCTATCTGCGCTTAGGGACGGAACGAAGGCGCTTGGTACAGCTTGTTGGAGCTCACAGGCCTCCGGGACAAAGCGCTCTTAAGGATAAAACGGGGTTTCGAACCGCGGAGGAGACAGGTTGGCGAAACGGGTACAGTCGCCGCGCAGAATTCTTTACTGCCAGACGGCCAAAACATCGACGGCAGGAACCGTGATCAGCCTGGCGCCATTCGCGGCAGGTTCGGTCTCCCGCCAGCGGACGGCGGCCAGGTAACCCAGCGTATATCCAAGAGATCGTGGGTAGTTCTTGCTTCGACCATAGAACCACGCGGCATGGTCATAGGATTCCGCGTGAACGGCTTCGTTGAAAAAACTGGCTGCAACGTCAGGCGTTACGGCGCACTCCCAGGGTTCAGGGGGATTGCCGAAGATTTCCTTCACGAAAAGACCGGCGAGTCCTTCGCTCACGATGGCTTCCCTGAGACTGCTACCATAGCCGGGATTTTCGTAGCGCGCGCAGTGATGAACCTCATGGGCGATTTGCCGGCGCAGGACCTCGTTCGCCAGACTCGCCCGGAAGTTGGGATTGCCACGATCGAACGTCAGGGAAAACAAATCCTTGCGGTAGGCATTCCCGACCATTCCGATTTCGGGAATCACCCAATCGCCCCACTGGATCAGTATGTCGACTTTCGGTGGGTCGATCAGTTTCGATACCAGCAGATATGTCGTCTCGACTTCGGTGGTGATTCGCGACCGCACATCGGCAAAATCGCCTGCCGCCTCAAGCCAATGCAGTTTCCAGTTATGCATGTATTCCCTGGCGCGACACTAGCGTAGCGTACATTACTTCTACAACCGACGGGGCATATCCTACCGTCTTTCCAGTCCGAGAGCTGGAGTGCGCCAAGCCGCCCGGATCGTCGGCCAGTCGCAGCGCCCCGGTCGCGCCGCGCGAGCCGCCCTCGGCCATGGCCTTCAGCCGGCCCCGGCGCGCCGAGACGACCGCCAGTTCCGACATTGCGAGGACACCGTTGATGAGGACGAGGGCGATCAGCAACTCGATATAGACCATCGCTTCAGTCAAACTGCGTTTCGGGTCGGAACGAAGGCGGGACGGGCGCGGCTCTTGCAAGGGCGCGTGCGGGAAATCGCCCCCAAACCCCTCATTCGAAATCGTGTACGTTCGTTCCATGACCGCTTTGCATGACATGACCGCCGGCGAGCTGCTCGCCGCCTACAAATCCAAGTCGCTGTCCCCCGTCGAGGCCACCGACGCCGTGATCGCCCGCATCGAGGCTTGGGAGCCCAAGCTGAAGGCGCTCTATGCCCCCGATTTCGAGGGTGCGCGCAAGGCTGCGAAGGCTTCCGAGGCGCGCTGGCAGAAGGGGGCGCCGCAGGGCGCGCTCGATGGCGTTCCCATCACCATCAAGGAGAACATCGCGACCAAGGGCGTGCCGATGCCGCTCGGCACGGCGGCGACCGAGCTGGTGCCAGCCGCCGCCGACGCGCCCGCCTCGGCGCGCGTGCGCGAGGCGGGGGCGGTCATCCTCTCCAAGACCACGATGCCCGACTACGGCATGCTGTCCTCCGGCCGCAGCTCCTTTCATCCGCTGACGCGAAACCCGTGGAACCTCGCCTGGAATCCCGGCGGCTCCAGCGCCGGTGCGGGCGCGGCGGCGGCGGCGGGATACGGCCCGCTGCATCTCGGCACCGACATCGGCGGCTCGGTCCGCCTGCCGGCGAGCTGGAACGGCATCTTCACCCTGAAGCCCAGCCTCGGCCGCGTCCCGGTCGACCCGCCCTTCTTCGGCCGTGCCATCGGGCCGATGACGCGCAGCGTCGCGGACTCCTGCCTGCTGATGGCCGAACTTTCCAAGCCCGATTGGCGCGACCACATGAACCTGCCGTCGGCCGCCATCGACTGGAGCGCCGGGCCGCTCGAACCGAAGGGCCTCAGAATCGGCCTGCACCTGGACGCGGGCTGCGGCATGCCGGTCGAGCCGGAAACCAAGGCAGCGATCGAGGCGGCGGCGAAGCTCTTCGCGGCGGCCGGTGCGCACGTCGAACCCGTCGCGCCGTTCATGACCCCCGCCATGCTCGACCTCCAGGATATCTTCTGGCGGGTGCGGAGCTGGGTCGATTTCTCGGCGCTGAGCCATGCACGCCAGGCGAAGGTGCTGCCCTTCATCGCCGACTGGTGCCGCGCCGGCGCCGATGTTTCGGGGCCGATGGTGATCCGCGGCGTGAACAACTACATGGCCATCCGCGCCGCCACCGTGAAGGCGACGCAGCCGTTCGACTACGTGCTGTCGCCGACCTCGCCGGTCCCCACCTTCCCGGCCGAATGGGAAATGCCCTCCAACGACGTGAACCGGGCGATGGACCATATCGGCTTCACCATGCCCTACAACATGAGCGAACAGCCGGCCGCCTCGATCAACTGCGCCTACACGAAGGAAGGCAAGCCGATCGGCCTCCAGATCTCGGGACGCCGCTTCGACGATTCCGGCGTGCTGCGCCTGTCGCGCTGGTTCGAGACGGTGCGCGGCGAGCAGAAGAAGTGGCCCGAGCCGCCGAAATAAGGCGCACGCCCTGATGGAGTACGACGTCATCGTGGTGGGCTCGGGCGCTGCCGGCCTGTCGGCGGCACTTGCGGCCGCGCACGATGGCGCCCGCGTGATCGTGCTCGAGAAGTCCCGCTGGCTCGGCGGCACGACGGCGATGTCGGGCGCGGGCACCTGGGTGCCGTGCAACCATCACATGAGGGCGGCCGGCATCGAGGACTCGCCCGAGGAGACGATGCGCTACATCAAGGGCGCGGCGCCTCCCGGCTGGGAGGAGAGCGAGCAGGAGCTCTGGCAGGTGCTTGCCGAGCAATCGGCGCCGATGCTGCGCTTCCTGGAAGACGAGACGCCGCTGCGCTTCGAACTGGTCAACCATCCCGACCCCTATGCCGATTTGCCGGGCGGCAGGCCGTTCGGCCGCATGGTCTCGACCACGCCACTCAGCAAATTCCTTCTCGGGCGGTGGTGGAACCGGGTGCGGGCGTCGGTGAAGACGCAGCTCTTCACCTATCGCGAGCTGGTCGACGGCGTCCTCAAGAACCCGGTGCGCGGGGCGCTGGGCATGGCGCCGACCCTGCTCTGGCGACTGCTGACGGCGCGGGTCGGGGCGGGCAACGCGCTGGTGATCGGACTGGTGCGGGGCTGTCTCGACAAGGGGTGCCACATCGAACTCGAAGCACCGGTCCATCGGCTGGTAATGGACGGCGATGCGGTGGCAGGCGTCGAGGCCACGGTCGGCGGCGAGCGGCGCACGATCCGGGCCACGCGCGGTGTCGTGCTGGCGACCGGCGGCTTCGACTGGAACCGCGACCTCATGGCCAGGTACTTCCCCGGCGTCGACCTCACCGGCGCGCCCGACACCAACACCGGCGACGGTCAGGTGATGGCGGCCGAGGTCGGTGCCGAGCTCGCGCACATGGACCAGGCACTGATTTCGCCTGCGACCTTCACGACCTACGAAGGCCGCCGCCACGCCCAGCCGCTGCTCGAGACCTACGCCCCGCATGTGATCCTGGTGAACCGCGACGCAAAGCGCTTCGTCAGCGAAGGCAGTCCGGCGCTGGGTGTCGCCATCGACGAGCGCGGCCCCGACGGCCGTCACCTTCACCTTCCGGCCTGGCGGATCTTCGACGTGCGTTACGCCAAGGCGATGACGCTCTCGATGCACTTCGGCTCGAAGGAGAAGGGGTTCATTCGCAAGGCCGACACGATCGAGGCGCTGGCCGGCCAGATCGGCCTCGATCCCGCGGCGCTGCGCGCCACCGTCGACCGCTTCAACGGCTGGTCTAAGGAAGGCACCGATCGCGATTTCCATCGCGGCGAGACGGTGTGGGAGCGCTTCTATACCAAGAACCGCGCGCTCGGCACGGTCGAGCAGGGGCCGTTCTACGCCGCGCCCTTCCTCTATGTGAGCCTCGGCACCAAGGGTGGCCCGCGCACCGACCGGTACTGTCGCGTGCTGCGGCCCGACCGCAGCGTGATCGGCGGGCTCTACTGCGCCGGGATCGCGATGGCGAGTCCGATCGGCACCAAGTCGGTCGGCGCCGGCACGACGATCGGGCCCTGCCTCACCTTCGGCTACGTCGCTGGCCGCGCGATCACGAAGCGCAATGTCTGATCGGCCGCCCCGTGGTCCGCTGGGCATTCTGATGCTCGACACGCGGTTTCCGCGGATCGTCGGCGATGTCGGCAATGCGGCGTCCTACGACTTCCCGGTGATCTTCCGGCGCATGGAAGGCATCGGGTCTGCCGATGCGGTGGCGGCGCATCCCGATACGCCGCGCGTGCTGGCGGCGTTGAAGGCGAATGCCGAGGCGCTGGCGGCGGAGGGCGCGGTCGGGCTGGGGACGAGCTGCGGGTTTCTCGCGCTCTATCAGGACGACCTTGCGAAGGTGTCCCCGGTGCCGGTGGCGACCTCGGCGCTGCTGCACATTCGCAAGCTGGCAGGACGCAAGGCCGGGGTGATCACCGCTTCGGCGAAGAACCTGACGCCGGCGCATTTTGCGGCGGTCGGCGCATCCGGCGATACGCCGGTCGTCGGATTGCCCGAGGACAGTTCGTTTGCGGGCACGTTTCTGCGCAACGGGTTGACGCTCGATCGCGAAGCGGTCGAGCGCGAAGTGGTGGCGGCGGGGCGTGACCTTGTGGCCCGGCATCCCGAGGTGGACACGGTGGTGCTCGAATGCACCAACCTGCCGCCCTACAAGCCGGCACTGGAGAAGGCGCTGGGCCTGCCGGTGCTCGACGTGCTCGATCTGCTGAAGGACTTCTACGTCAGCCTGGGAAGGCCAGCTTCGGAAGGACCATGACCGACCACGGCCAGATCGTGATGATGGCGACGGCCGCGACCAGCAGGAAGAAGAAGGGCAGCGAGGCCTTGGCCACGTACATGCTGTCCTTGCCGCTCATGGCCTGCAGCACGAACAGGTTGAAGCCGACCGGCGGCGAGACTTCCGCCATCTCGATCACCAGCACCATGAAGATGCCGAACCACACGAGGTCGAAGCCGGCGGCCTTGATCATCGGCAGCACGATCGAGGTGGTGAGCAGGATCATCGAGATGCCGTCGAGCGCGGTGCCGAGCACGATGTACATGACCGTGAGCACGGCGATCAGCATGAAGGGGCTGAGGCCCAGGCTGTTCACCCAGGCCGCGAGCGCCAGCGGCACGCCGGTATAGCCCATCGCCACGGCCATGAACGAAGCGCCTGCCAGGATCAGCATGATCATGCAGGTGAGGCGCACCGTGCCCATGACGCTGTCCCAGAACGATTTCCAGGTGAGCATGCGCGACCAGATCGAGATGGCCAGCGAGCCCATGACGCCCCAGGCCGCGCACTCCGTCGCCGTCGCCCAGCCGAAGATCAGCGAGGCGAAGACCAGCAGGATCAGCAGGGTGCAGGGGATGAGGTTGGCCGATTCCTTCAGCCGCTCGCGGAAGGTGAGGTGCTTCAGGTCGTCGGGCGGCGTCTTGTCGGGATTCCGGAGCGACCACCAGATGATGTAACCCGAGTAGAGCGCCATCACGATCAGGCCGGGAATAAAGCCCGCGAGAAAGACCTGGATGATCGAGACCTCGGCGGCCACGGCATAGACGACCATGGTGATCGAGGGCGGGATCAGGATGCCGAGGGTCCCGGCGCCGGCCAGCGAGCCCAAGCTCATCTCCTCGTCATAGCCGCGCTTCTTCAGCTCGGGCAGCGCGATCTTGGCAATGGTGGCGCAGGTCGCGGCCGACGAGCCCGAGACCGAGCCGAAGATACCGCACCCCAGCACGTTCACGTGCATCAGCCGGCCGGGCAGCCAGCCGACCCAGGGCGCGAGGCCGCGGAACATCTCCTCCGAGAGTTTCGTACGGAACAGGATCTCGCCCATCCAGATGAAGAGCGGCAGAGCGGCCAGCGTCCACGAATTGGCGCCGCCCCAGGTGGTGGTGGCGAGGATCTGGCCCGCCGTCATCTTGCCGGCCAGCAGCAGCGAGACCCAGCCGCAGGCCATCAGCGACATGGCGATCCACACGCCCGCGCCCAGCAGCAGGGCGAGCACGCCCAGCAGCAGAAGGCCCATCTCCAGCAGGTCCATCGTCAGACTCCGCTCTCGGCGGCGCGCTCGATGATTTCGTCCGCCGTCTTGGGCGGATCGCGCATGTAGCAGGGCTTGTTGCCCATCAGCACGCGCACGAACTCGTCGACGAAGGCGACCAGCAGCAGGACCACGCCGACGGCGAGCGCCGATTGCGGGATCCAGATCGGGATCGCGATCACCCCCTGGGCGAACTCGTTGAAGCGCCAGGAATCGTAGACCATCTTGGACAGGAACCAGGCGAACAGTGCCAGAAACGTGCCGCCGGTGAACAGCGCCACCAGTTCGACGAGCCGCCGCCGCGAGCCCTCGAAGCGGTCGACCAGCAGGGTGACGCGGATCAGGTCGCCCTGCTTGAACGTATGCGCCAGGCCCAGGAAGCACATAGCGGCGCAGAGCCATCCGGAGATCTCGTCGCCGCCCTTCAGGTTGATGCCGAACTCGCGGCCGATCGACATCAGCATCATGACGACGCAGATGGCGATCAGCATCAGCCCGGCGAGAGCGCCGCAGACCCAGTAGAGAATGTCGATAAAACGGCGCAAGGATCGCTCACTGCTTCTTGTAGGCGTCGACCAGCTGCTGGCCCTCGGCGCCGGCCTTGGCCAGCCAGTCCTTGGTCAGCTGATCGCCGAACTTCTTGAGGTCGCTCATCAGCTGCGGCGAGGGCTCCAGCGTCTTCATGCCCTTGGCCTTGAGCTGGTCAGTGTACCAGTTCGTCTTCTCCTCGCAGAGCTTCCAGCCGCGCAGCTCGGCCTCGGCGGCCGCCTTGAGCAGGGCGTCCTGCTGGGCCTTGTCGAGCTTGCCGAAGGCCTCCTTGTTCACGAAGATCATGTTCTTCGGCAGCCAGGCCTTGGTGTCGTAGAAATGGTCGAGCGATTCCCAGACCTTGCTGTCGTAGCCGGTCGACCCCGAGGAGATGAACGCGTTGGCGACGCCGGTCGCCAGTGCCTGCGGCAGGTCGGCGGCCTGGATGGTGACGGGCACCATGCCGGCCAGCTCGGCCAGGCGCGTCGTGCCGACATTGTAGGCACGGAACTTCAGACCCTTGAGATCGGCGGCCGAGTTCACGTCCTTCTTCGTGTAGAGGCCCTGCGGCGGCCAGGGCACGGCAAACAGCAGCATCATGCCCTGCGCCTCGAGTTTCTTCTCGAGCAGCGGCTTCTGCGCCTTCCACAGCTTCATCGCCTCGGGATAGGAGGAGGCGAGGAACGGCACGACATCGGCGCCGAACAGCGCGTTCTCGTTCTCGAGGTTCGACATCAGCAGCTCGCCGATCTGCGCCTGGCCCGACTGAACCGCACGCTTGATCTCCGGCACCTTGAACAGCGAGGCGTTGGAATGGACCTGGATGGTGAGCTTGCCGTCGGTCGCCTTCTTCACATCATCTGCGAAGGTCTGGATGTTCTCGGTATGGTAGTTGGTGGCGGGATAGCCCGTCGGCATATCCCACTTGGTCTGGGCGAATGCCGGTGTCGCGAGCAGCATCGCAGCCGATGCGAGAAGAAGTCTGCGCTTCATGGATTCAAGTCTCCCAAGGTCCCTGTCGGGCGGATCGTTACAACGGCCTCATCGGGCCAGCAAGCGACGGTAGAGCGGCTGCAGCAAGGTCGGAATGATGTAGATCGGGAACTGCACCGCGGCGATGAACAGGAAGATGTCGGGATCGGCCGTTGCCGGCAGGACTGCCATCAGGAGCGCGTTGTGCCGACCGCCTGAGCAGTAGCCCACGGTGAGGGCACTGCGCCGGTCGAGGAACGGCAGGGTCGCGATCGCCATCACCAGATTGCAAAGAAGCATTCCTCCGAATGAGCCGGCGATGAAGCCCGCAAGCTTCACCGGCTCGGCCGCGGCACGGGCGACCACGCCATCCATCAGCGGGATGGCGAAGACCATCAGCACCAGTACCGACACGCCATCAAGAGTCGTGCCAGCCTCGACGATGCGCGTACCCAGCCAGCGACGGATGATGAGCGCGCCGACCAGTGCGATGGCCACGATCATCGCCAGCCTCAGACTAAGGTCGAATAAGCCGATCTTGAGGTCGAAGCCCAGCAGCCAAAGCGCCAGCGGCGGCAGGGTGAAGGGCGCCAGGAAGTTGGTGAACAGCGACAGCAGCAGGGCCAGCGAGGCGTCGAGCCGCAGGAAGGTGGCGGTGGTCGCGGCCGAGATGATGCCAGGCGCCATGGCGCTGAGGCAGAGCGCGGTGACGAGGCTCGGCCACAGGCCCAACCCCTGCCAGATCGGCCACACGACGAGCGGAACCGCAATCAGGTTGAGGACCGCCAGCAGCAGCGCGAGCCCCGGCCGGCGCAGGAGTGCCGAGAGGCGGCCCCAGTCCATGCGGGCCAGCGCCAGCATCAGCAGCAGCACCACCAGCGGCAGCAGCAGCGGCCGCGCCGCCGCGGCGACGTCCTGGAACAGCAGCCCCAGCAGCAGCGAGAAGGGCAGTAGCGTCGTGGCGCGGCGCCCCATGCGCTGCAGGACCGATACGAGCGGATTCATTGAAGCCACCGTAGCACGTGCTAGCCTGTGGCCGATGAACACTCTGCCTGGCGTCTGGCTCGACGATCTCACCCGACAGGAAGTCGCTTCCCGATTGGACGGCAATGCCGTCGTCCTCGTTCCCGTCGTTTTGGCCGGCACCCCGGCGCCTCATCTGCCGCTCAAGACGGCAGCCTTGATCGCCCGTGCGCTCGGTCAGGCGCTGTTGCAGCGGTTGCCCGTCGTGCTGGCCCCCGTCATCGATGCAGACTCCTTCTCGCGGCCGGAGATGCTGGAACGGGTCCTCGGCGACCGTCTGGACGGGCTGAGGGCGCTTGGTGCGCGACGCATCGTGGTGCTCGAAATCTCGCCGTCACCGCTTGGGACACCGCAGGTTCTCGCGGACGGGCTGGTGGTGCGGGCCGGCGACCGCCTTGCCGACGACGAGTATGTCACCTCCTGCCTGATGGCCCTTGACCCGCGAAGCGTGCGCATGCCCCTGCTGCCGGCCAGCTCCCGGAGCCAAGCCTTCGCGGGCGAACGCGGAATGTCGGCCGAGGTCGATGAAATCGCTACGGCCGTCGTTTCGAAGTGGCCCGATCTTATCTGACGATACTGGGCGATGCCGTCTGGTGCTCCGGGCTCCGGACTGGCAAAAGCTTGAGCCATGCCGCTGCACTGGACCGTCGACTCCAAGGAAAGGCTCGTGATCGTGACCGCCGAAGGCGATGTCACCGGCCCGGAGCTCGAGGAATACATCGCGGCGATGAACGGCGCCGGCACGATGTCTTACCGCAAGCTGTACGACGGCAGTCGAGGCAACAGTGGTTTGACCGAAGAGGAGCTGCTGGGGATCGGTGTGCGGCTCCGCGCGCGGCATGCGACAGGCGACAGGCCGGGACCTCTTGCGCTCGTCCTATCGTCGGAGCAATTCGAGCAGGCTTCCCGCGTGCTGGGCATGCTGGCCGCGGCCGACCGACCCATGCGAGTGTTTTCCGATATTGCGCCGGCACGGCACTGGATCGAGAGGCTTCCGAAGTAGGCGGCGCAACGAGCCAATATGGGCTATGGTAGCGGCTCAGGCGCTATCAGGAGTCTTTATGAGGTTGTTCTTGCTGCCGGCCGCTGTTGCCGTTTCGATGATTGCCGTTGCCGCCGGAGCGCAGACGGCCATCCAGGCCGGCGAATGGGAGACGACCGAGACGACCACGATGGAGGGCGTGCAGCCGATGCCGCCCTCGTCGAAGAAGGTCTGCCTCACGGCGGAGGATGCGCAGCTCGAGCGTCTGCTGTTCCCGACACCGGACGAAATCAAGCAACATGGTTGCAAGTACGAGCCGGGCGCCAAGAAGGCCGGCGTTCTCGCCGCCACACTGACCTGCCCGCCGAACGACCAGATGCCCGGCGTGACGGCGAAGGCCGACATTACCTACACCCCGACGAGCTACCAGGGAGTTGGCCAGCTCGAGGCGGCCGACAAGTCCGGCACGACCGTGAAGGGCAAGAGCCAACTGAGCGGCAAGCGTCTCGGCGATTGCCCTAAGTAAGGCGGCTTTTCAGCATCCGGACGATGTCCGGGTCAGGCATCTCGTCGAGCGTCAGCAGGGCGGTATAGGGATCTCCCTCGAGGCCGAGCACGCGGGCGAAGGCGGGCTCGGTCTTCAGGCCATCACGACGGCGCCGCATCACGGCAGCGCGCAGC
This sequence comes from Reyranella sp., assembly GCF_965249915.1. Classification (GTDB taxonomy): domain Bacteria; phylum Pseudomonadota; class Alphaproteobacteria; order Reyranellales; family Reyranellaceae; genus Reyranella. The sequence continues at coordinate 2,847,035 of NZ_OZ252257.1, read as the reverse complement.
CCGTCACCGCCCAAACCGAGAAGCCGGCGCTCGATCTCGAAATGCCGCCAGCCCGGTTGCCGGGCGACCGGCCGCGGATCGCCGAACACCTCGACCGGCCATCCGTCGAGGTGGAATGACGCGACGACGGGCCGGCCGTCGCTCTTCCACTGATGGATGGCGAAGCCGTCGAAGGCGCTGGCGAAGTCCCAGAGCGTCCTCGCGAAGGCCTCGGCGTCGGTCGCCTGGCAGATCACGTCGATGTCGCTTGCGGGCAGATCGAGACCCAGCGGCGGCGTGCCGGCCACATGCGGATCGAAACGCGCTAGAGCGGTGAGGAGGCCCGACCGGTCGAGGACCGCGAGGTAGTGCGGGCGCGGCATCCGCTCAGGCGAAAGCCGGCATAACCTGCTCGCCGAAGCGGCGCATCGAGGCGAGGTTCTGGGCGTGGCTCATCGCGCCGAACCCGGTCTGGCAGAGCAGATGCTGCACCCCGACGTCGCGCAGCTCGGCGACCTGGTCACGCACCCGTTGGACGGAGCCGTAGAGGCAGCCGGTGCGCAGCAGGAACGGCACGGCTTCGGAGTCCGGCACCTTGGGATCGGTCCAGGCGTTGAGCGTCGCGGGCTCGGGCTCGAAGTCGGCGGGATTGTGCGCCTCGCGCACATGCATCATGTGGGCGCGCGTCTCGACCAGCAACGCGGCCAGCGCATCCTCTGCCTCGGCATCCGACTCCGCGACATAGACGTTGCGCCAGAGCGCGCTCTGGGCCAGCAGCCGCGCCTTGGTCGCGGCATCGTGTCCGCCTTCGTCGATTCCGGCGGCGTAGGTCGCCCAGCGTTCCTTGATGCGTTCGACGGGAAGGCGCGCGGTCAGAATCGGCATGCCGAGCCGGCCGCATTCCCGAAACGAGCCCGGTGAGATGACGCTGCGCCACAAGGGCGGGCCCGGCTGCTGCACCGGCTTCGGCCGGATCGCCGGCACGTGCAGCGTGTGGAAGCGGCCCTCGTAGTCGAGCGGCGACTCCGTCCAGGCGCGCTGCAGGATGTCGACCGTCTCTTCCATGCGCTCGCGGCTGTCGGTGCTGCGCAGCCCGTGGCCGACGAATTCATACTCGTTGTAGGCGGTGCCCTTGCCGATGCCGACGTCGATGCGGCCCTTGCTGAGATTGTCGAGCAGCGCGAGCTGGACGGCGAGGCGCACCGGATGATGGAAGGGTGTCTGCACCACGGCGAAGCCCAGCCGCACCTTGCTGGTCTTCATCGCCAGCGCCGCCGCGAACATCAGCGAGTCGCAGTACACGCTCTCGCCGGTGAAGTAATGCTCGGTCAGCCAGACGTCGGAAAAGCCCAGCCGCTCCGCCTCGCAGGCCTGCGCCACAATGTCGTCGATGCGGGTCGCGTCTTCGTCGGGCGAGGGTGACATTGCAAGGGTAAGCCAGCCGAACTGCATTCTACACTCCGCGTCGTCTCCGTGCGTCTATAGCATGTCGGTCTGGCTCGTATGGCGCCGTCTCGCGAGACGTACTAAAAAAATCGGACAGTGCCGACGATACTGAAAAACACACTGCTCGTTCTGATCTCCATCGTGCTCTGTACAGCAGCAGCCGAGGGAATGGTCCGCTGGCTCGACGCCGAGGCGCCGAGTGCCGCGCTGAAGCACCTCGGCGGGATTCCCCTGGCGGAGGGGGTGCAGCCCGCCTGGTTCGGCGAGAATCCGGCGCCGCTGCCGAACCGCCATACGGTCTCGTCCGACGCGCTCGAGCTCGTGCGTCGGGTCGAGGCGAGCGGCGTGACCGACGGCACACGGCGAGCCGACATGTTCAAGGCGTGGAACAGCGTCTTCGTCGGTCCCGATCCCTGCGCGCATCGCTATCTCAAGGACGCGCCGGGGCAGATCTACGTCTTCGACCCGCCGGATGGCAGCCCGTGGCCGCGCTATCGTTTCCTGCCTGACACAACGACGCCGATCGGGCTGGTGACCAACGCCTACGGGTTTCGCGGCGGTCCCGTTCCCCTCGCGCGTCAGCCGAAGACGATCCGCATCGTCTTCGTGGGCGCATCGACGACGGTGGCCTCGCACCACTTTCCCTATTCCTACCCCGAGCATGTCGGCTACTGGCTCAATCGATGGACTGCCGCGAAGAGGCTCGACCTTCGCTTCGAGGTGCTGAATGCCGGGCGCGAGAGCATCGGCTCGCCCGACATTGCCGCCATCGTGCGCAATGAGGTGGCGCCACTCGCGCCGGATCTGGTCGTTTATTACGAGGGCGCCAACCAGTTCTATCTCGAGCCGCTCGTCCCCCAGCTTCCGCCGCGCCCCGCCAGACTGCCGGTCGCGAGTGCGCCCGCATCGGGCTTGTTCGCACGCATCCTCGAGGATCTGAGCTACAGCTCCGCACTGGCCAAGCGCCTGCAGAATCTGATTGCCGAATACGCCGCGCCTCGCGACGCAAGCCCCTCGGCCGCCGGTGGCAGGGCGCCGGGGGCCGACGGTCGCGAATGGCCGAAGCCCGATTACACGCTGGTCTGGCCGACCGGCGTCGATGAGAAGGATCCCGACCTCGCGCGCAAGGACCTTCCGGTCACGCTGCCGGAAATCCTGGCCGATCTCGGCCGTATCGAGGCGACGACACAGGCCGTGGGCGGGGAGATGGCGCTCGCCTCGTTCAAGTGGCTGGTCGAGGACGGCATGGTGCTCGATCCGGTGCGCCACAAGTTCATCCTGGAGTATCTCAACTACGGCTATGCGCCTTTCCGTTACCGGGACCTGGCACGTCTGGCGGCGTTCCAGAACCGCGTGCTGGAGAAGTATGCGCGGGAACACCGGATCGACTTCCTGGATGTCGCCCGGCTGATGCCCTCCGATCCGGACCTGTTCATCGATGCAATCCACGGCACGCCGGAAGGGGTGCGCCTGCGCGCCTGGATCATGCTGCAGCTTCTCGTGCCGGTGATCGACCGACATCTGGCCGACGGCACCTGGCCCAAGAAGACTTTCCCTGTCGTGCCGCCTCCCGCTCCCTACAAGCCGCGCGTGGTCACTTTTGATTGCAAAGGGAAGGCGGGCTGAGGCTGCGCGTTGGAAAGCTTGCAGTCTCAAAGAGATAATCCTAGCCTGAGTCATCACTCGGGGGAGGAAAATGAAGCTGGGATTGACGGCGATCACGATGATCGCCCTGGCGGCTGCGGGCGCCAGTCCGACGGCAGCGCAACAGACCACTCATGGCTGCGCCTGCCTGCACAACCAGACGCAGGCGCAGATCAGCTATCGCTACAAATGGGGCGAGGGCGAATGGAAGACCATGCAGCTCAAGCCGGGCTACCAGAACTGGATCTGCTGGCAGTACCAGAACGCCCAGAAGAGCTCGCCGAACCTGTTGTTCCAGCTCGATGTCGACATGTCCAAGGGCAGCGCCTGGACGACCTACAGCATCGCGCGCGTCCAGACCGTGGGCGCGAGCTGTGATGCGGTGGGCGCCGGCGGCCACTACAATGTCAGCTACCGGCCCAATACCAACAATACGTTCATCCAGGTGACCAAGCGCAACTGAGTTCTGCGGCGCGACGCGCTCGCGTTGACAGGTCGACAGCAGGCCCGCACGCTTCCGGCAAAACACCGGAGGAAACGAATGGCGCGCTATGATCGCGTGATCCGCGGCGGGATGATCGTCGACGGCAGCCGGCTGCCGCGCTTTCGCGGCGACATCGGAATCAAGGATGGCCGCATCGCCGAGATCGGCCAGATCGCCGCCGGCGATGCCGACGAGGTCATCGACGCCGGCGGCCTGATCGTGGCGCCGGGCTTCGTCGACCTGCACACGCACTACGACGCGCAGCTCTTCTGGGATCCCTACTGCACGCTGTCCTCGTGGCACGGCATTACTTCGGTGGTGATCGGCAATTGCGGCTTCGGCTTCGCGCCGGTTCGCCCGGCCGAGCGCGAGCGCGCCATGATGTCGATGACGCGCGTCGAGGCGATCCCGATGGCCTCGATGCAGCAGGGCATGCCGTGGAACTGGGTGACCTTCCCGGAGTTCCTCGACAGCGTGGATGCCGCGCCCAAAGCGGTGAACATTCTTCCCTACGTGCCGGTGTCGCCGCTGCTCATCTGGGTGATGGGCTTCGAGGCGGCCAAAGCCGGCAAGATGCCGACGCCGGAGCAGCATGCCGAAATGAAGCGCCTGCTCGGCGAGGCGATGGATGCCGGCGCCTGCGGCTGGTCGGCGCAACGGATGAAGCCCACCGGCCCGGCGGCGGTGCAGCGCGACTATGACGGCACGCCGATGCCGACCGATGTGATGCATGACGAGACCTGCCGGGAATTCGCCCGCGTGCTGGCCGAGCGCAACGAGGGCTTCATGCAGATGTTGCTGATCTCGGGCGACAATGCGGCCGACCGCGCCTTCTACGAGGAGCTGTCGACGCTGAGCGGCCGGCCCATGATCATGAACGTGATCCAGGCCTTCGATCACCGGCCCGAGATCCATCGTCGTGGACTGGCGTGGCTGAAGAGCTGCCGCGAGCGCGGCATCCGGGTCGTGGGGCAGGGGCTCACCACCGATGCGGGCTTCACCTTCACCTTCGAAGACTGGAACCTGTTCGACGATTCGCAGGACTGGTGCGATGCGACCACCGGCACGCGCGAGGAGCGGCTGGCCAAGCTCGCCGATCCGGCCCGGCGTGCCAAGTTGCGCGAAAACCTGCCGATCACGGCGACAGGCCCATTGCCGCAGATCGCGATTGTCGGTCCCAAGACGGAGCGCAACAGGAAGTGGCTCGACCATACGTTGGCCCATGCCGGCGAGAAAATGGGCAAGCATCCGGTCGACGTCATGCTCGACATGGCGGTCGAGGAGAATCTCGAGACCGAGTTCTTCGCTGCCCCGCCCAACGGCAGCATCGAGTATCTGAAGGAACTGGTCGACGATCCCTACATCCTGTTCGGCGTGTCGGACGGCGGCGCCCACACCAAGTTCCTGACGGCCGGCCGCTATCCGACCGAGACGATCTGCAAGGTGGTGCGACAGCACGGCATGCTGAGCCTCGAGGACGTGCACTGGCGGCTGTCGGCATTACCGGCCGAGGTCGCGGGCTTCCGCGGCCGCGGCATGCTGAAGAAAGGCGCCCCGGCGGACATCGTGATCTACGACTATGACGGGCTGAAGGTCCTGCCCGACGAGATCGCGCACGACCTGCCAGGCGGCGAATGGCGCCGCGTGCAGCGGGCCTCAGGCTACAAGTACATCCTGGTCAACGGCCAGGTGACGATGCGCGACGATCGTCCGACCAACACCTATTCGGGGCAGCTGCTGCGACACGGCGCGTGAGAGCGCGCCCTTGGCCGGCTACTCCACCACCGTCGTCGTGAAGTCGGCCGGCATGGTGATCTCGATCAGTTCGAGATCGTCGCTGTGGTCGATCTCCTTGTGCTTCACGCCGGGCGGTTGATAGACGGTCGAGCCCGCGACGAGCTTGTGCTGGCCGTAGCCCTCGTACTCGAAGATCGCCCAGCCCTTCAGCACGTAGACGAACTGGAAATCGAGGGCGTGGCTGTGGCGCGGCGCGTCGGGATGCTGGCCGGGCACGGCGCGGATCACGTGAGCGCCGACCTTGCCGCCGGTGAGCTCTTTCAGGCCGAGCGGACGATACTCGAAGAACGGCCGCAGCCCGTCCTTCTGGAAGGAGTCGGGACCGAGGTGGCTGACGATGCCGGCACCAGCGGCCGTCTCGTCCTTGAGCTTCTCCTCCTCTGCCTCTCCGGTCGTCGGAAACAGGTCAGGCATGCCATCCTCCCTCTGTCCGCGCCAGGACTATTGGCCCGTGACGGAAACGGTGAGCGTGTAGCTGGCCGCGTCGCGGCGGCTGTAGACGATCAGCAGATAGGGCCCCGTCTTGGGCAGGGCGCCGATCCAGGCGGCGGGTTCCTCGGTCGGACCGGCATCGTGCATGGGCTTTCCGTCGAGGGCGAGCGTCCCGTCGGCATTTGTCTTTACGCCGGTGCCCGGCTCCCAGACCTGGAAGACGACGTTATTGCCGGGCGAAGCGACCGCGACGTTCATGGTCTGGCCGGCCTGGCCCGGCACGTAGTAGAGGCCGCGCGCCTTGGTGTCGGCCAGGCTGCCGGTGACGTTCGTGCCGGTCGGGCCCGGCGCCACGGTGAGGGTGCGGATGGCGGGAAGCTGCTGGGCCAGGGCGGGCGCAGCGGCGAGGAGCGGCAGGGTGCCGAGGAGGAAGCGTCGGTTCATCCCGCCACCCTAGCAGACAGTTCGGCTCCTGCGGACTATTGTCGGCAAAACCGGGGGAAGACGATCATGGCCAAGACGTTGTTCATCGATTCGACGTCCGACATCGACCGCGTCTGGAAGCAGGTCCACGGTCCGGCGGACATCCCGATCGCGGTCGGCATGGGCCCCGTCTCCGAGGCGGACGTGCCGGCCAAGGTCGCGGGCTACGACACGGTCATCAACGACGCGACCTATTTCAGCGAGCCGACGCTGAAGCGCTGCACCGACCTGAAGCACATCGTCTTCCTGGGCACGGGAGCCGCGAGCTTCGTCGACCTCGCGGCCGCCGAACGGCTCGGCATCAAGGTCTCGACCATTGGCGGCTACGGCGACACCACGGTCGCCGAGCATGCGATGGGCCTGGTGTTCGCCGCGGCCCGCCACATCGCGACCATGCACGGGATCGTCCGCAGCGGCGGCTGGCGGCCGATGCAGGGCATGGAGCTTCGGGGCAAGACGCTGGGCGTGGTCGGTCTGGGCGGCATCGGCCGCGAGATGGCGCGCATCGCCCAGGGCGTCGGCCTGAAGGTGATCGCCTACAACCGCTCGCCCGTATCGGGCGGCAGCGTGCCGGCCGTGCCGATCGACGAGGTGCTGGCGCAATCCGATATCATCAGCCTCCATCTCGCGCTGAACGAGTCGACGCGCGGCTTCCTCGATCGCGCGAAGCTGGAGAAGACGAAGCCGGGCGTCCTCATCGTCAACACGGCGCGCGCGGGAATCGTCGACGAGGCGGCGCTGATCGAGCTGCTGGGCACCGGCCGCATCGGCCACTATGCAACGGACGTGTTCGGCAAGGAGCCGACGCCGCCCGAAGAGCCGCTGCTGAAGCTCGACAACGTCACACTGACGGCACACGCCGGCTACAACACGCCCGAAGCGGCGATGACCATGTATCGCCGCGCCATCGACCTGGCGGCGAAGGGATGGTCTACGCCGTAATCGCGTTCTCGGTGTCGGGATCGAAGAAGTGCAGGCGGCCGGGCTGGACGCTCAGGCGCACCTGGTCGCCCGCCGAGATGGCTGACTCGGGGGGCACGCGCGCTGCGGTCACGCGGGCGTCGCCGACGCGGGTTTCGAGCAGGATCTCCGAGCCGAGCTGTTCCACCACCTCGACCTTGGCCGCAAAGCTGCGGCTGACGGCGCCGTCGCCCAGCATAAGATGCTCGGGGCGCAGGCCCATGATCACGCCGCGCCCGATGTAGGCTTCGAGCGCGCGGCTGCTCGGTTCGTTCACGGCGAGCTTAAGCGCGGCCGACTGGGCCACGATCGTGTCGCCCTCCCGGGCAATCGTGACGTCGAGGAAGTTCATCGCCGGCGCTCCGATGAAGCCCGCGACGAACTTGTTGACCGGGTTGCCATAGACCGTGAGCGGCGTGCCGGCCTGCTGGACGCGGCCATCCTTCATCACCACGACGCGATCGCCCAGGGTCATCGCCTCGACCTGGTCGTGGGTCACGAACACCGAGGTGGTGGGGAGCTGCGCGTGCAGCCGCTTGATTTCAATGCGCATCTGCGCGCGCAGCTTGGCGTCGAGGTTGGAGAGCGGTTCGTCGAACAGGAAGACCAGGGGATTGCGCACGATGCAGCGGCCCAGCGCCACGCGCTGCTGCTGGCCGCCCGAGAGCTGGCGCGGCTTGCGCTTCAGCAGATCGTGCAGGCCCAGCATGCCGGTGGCACGGTCGATCGCAGCCTTGATTTCGGCTTCCGGCAACTTCTTGTTGCGCAGGCCGAAGGCCAGATTGTCGTAGACGCTCATATGCTGATAGAGCGCGTAGTTCTGGAACACCATGGCGATGTCGCGGTCGCGCGGGGGCAGGTGATTGACCACACGGCCGCCGATGCGGATCTCGCCGCCGCTGATGTCCTCGAGGCCGGCGATCATGCGCAAGGTGGTGGACTTGCCGCAGCCCGACGGTCCGACCAACGCCACGAACTCCTTGTCGGCGATGGTGAGATCGACGTCCTTCACCGCGTGATGCAGTGCTCCGTAATGCTTGTTGAGCTTGTCCAGTACGATCGCTGCCATGATCCCGCCAACCTTGAATAACGCTGCGCGTGACGACCCCGCCGCGCGGAAGCGCGGCGGGGGTATCGCTTCGGCTCGGCCTTGGGCCGCTAGGGCGTCGCCGCCTTGGTGACCAGCGGTGCGCCCTCGGCGAGGACCTTGCCGATATCCTCGCGCTTGCCGGTGACGGCCTTGGTCACGGCGTCGTTGAACGCCTTGTGCACGGCCGGCCACTGCGGGAAGTAGTAGGCGCCGCGCACCTTGTCGGGCGAGTCGAGTGCCGCTTCCTTCAGGAGCTTCATGAACGGATCCTGGGCTGCGATCTTGTCCCAGAACTGCGTGTTGGGCGGCGGCGCGCCGGTCGCCTTCCACAGCTTCATCTGGCCTTCCTCGTCCATCATCATGGCGCCGAGCATCTGCTTGGCCAACGCCTTGCGTTCGGGCGAGATCGACTTCGGAATCGCCCAGCCCCAGATGTCGTCCCAGGCGAAGTTCTTCTGGCGGTTGGGGCCGAGTGGAAAGCGGGCCGCGGCGACCTTGCCCACGACCTTCGACTTTGCGGCGTCGTTGAAAGTGCCCCACCACAGCGAGTCGGCCACGGTGAAGGCTGCGTCGCCCGACATGAACACCGCGTTCGCCTCGTTGCGATCGTAGGCCGGCATGCCGCGCGGCGAGATTTTGTGGGTGTTGATCGCATCCCACCAGTACTCGGCCGTCTCCTTCATGCAGGGCTGGTCGAGGCCCGACTTCCAGCCGTTCTGAGCCAGCACCTTGTTGTCGCGCTCGTAGAACGGCATCAGCACGTCGCAATTGTTGCCCCACATCGACCAGAACCAGCTGAACCAGCTGTTGTTCATCGACATGGCGCCGACATAGCCGAACTTCACCTTGTTGGCGGCCTGCAGCTTCTTGCTGACGGCGACCACTTCGGCGAGTGTCTTGGGCACCTCGTTGGGCTGTACCAGGTCGGAGCGGTAGAAGAACACGCTGAAGGTCTGGCCCATCGGCACGACCGTGTTCTGTCCCTGGGCGTTGCCGAACACGACCTTGTCCATGCCCCACTTCTCGGCGAACTGCAGGCCGGGCACGTCGTCCGTCGGCTCGAGCAGGTGGGCCCAGAGCTGTCCCCAGTCGTCGTTGTGCCAGATGACGTCGTACTGGTCGGAGTTCGAGGTCAGCGACGCCGTCATCTTCTCGACGTAGACGCCGTAGGAGTTCGGCACCTTGACGATCTTGATGCCGTTCTTGGCACCCCAGGTCTCGAACATGGCGATCGAGGCGTCCTGGATCGGGCTCGGCTGGTAGCCGATGCGCAGTTCCTTGACGGCCTGGGCGTTGGCGCCGCCTGCGACGAGCAGTCCGGCGGCGGCCGCGATTGCGGCTAATGTCCTTCGTCTCACGCTCATCTCGTTTCCTCCTCGATGTGGTTTTGTTTGTCCTCTTCTTTAGATCCGCAGCCCCCGGATCACGTATTTCTGGCCGAACAGGGCCAGCAGGAAGGCGGGCACCAGGGCCATGACCGCCGTGGCGGCCATTAGGTTCCAGCGCAGCCCCATCTCGGTGACGAACTGGGCCATCACCACGGTGATCACCGGCACCTTGTTGCCGGTCAGGATCAGCGCGAACAGGAACTCGTTCCAGGTGAACAGCCAGCACAGAACGCCCAGCGCCGAAATCGCCGGGATGGCCGACGGCAGCGCCACCCTCACGAAGGCGCCCCAGCGCGTGCAGCCGTCGATCAGCGCGGCATGCTCCATCGACGGATCGATGCCGTCGAAGAAGCCCTTCATCAGCCACGAGAAGAAGCAGATGTGCACGGCGATGTGCGGCAGCAGCAGGCCGAGATAGGTGTCGTAGAGGCCCCAGCTCTGGGCCACGAAGTAGAGCGGCAGGACCCAGGAGATATAGGGCACGCAGCGGAACACGTAGATCGTGCCGAACCAGGTCGACGCCGCCGGCCCCTTGAAGCGCGACAGCATGTAGCCGCTCGACACGGTGACGAGCAGCGAGAAGATCGTCGCCAGGGTCGAGATCAGGGCGGAATTGAAGAAGGCCTGGACCAGCCGGTCGTCCTGCAACACCTCGGCGAAGCTCGCGAGCGTGAACTCGGTGCCGCGATGGACGTAATAGACACCCGATTCCGGTCGCAGCGACGTCAGGATCAGCCACAGGACGGGGAAGGCAAAGGCAAAACAGAAGCCGAACACCGCCAGCCCGAAGAGCAGGCGGCGGCCGCCGAGCGGCAGGCGGGCGAACATCAGGGGCGTGCGGACCATCGCCATCGGATCAGGCCTTCGTGATGCGGTCGACGATGCGGTAGAGACCGATGCCGACCAACAGGATGATGAGGCCGCCGACGATCGCCGCCGCCGAGCCCCGACCGAGGTCGAGGTTCAGGAAGGCCAGCACGTAGGCATAGAGGCTAAACAGCTCGGTGGAGCGGCCGGGGCCTCCGCCGGTCAGGGTCCAGACGATGTCGAAGGTGCGGAACGCGTCGATGGCGCGGATCACCACGCAGACCACGATCACCGGCTGCAGCATGGGCAGCGTGAGGTGGCTGAACACGCGCCATGTCGAGGTGCCGTCGATCTCGGCCGCCTCGAACGGTTCCTTGGGCAGGCTCTGCAGGCCCGCCAGCAGGAGGAGGGTGAACCAGGGTGTCCACAGCCAGATGTCGGTCAGCACGATGATGCCGAAGGCGCTCCAGCGCTGGACCAGCCAGGGCTGGCCTTCGAGACCAAGACCCTCGAGGACGGTGTTCACGATCCCGAACTGGTCGTTGAACATCCAGCGCATCATGATGGCCGCGATCACCGGCGCCACCATCAGCGGCACCATCAGGACGGTCTGCACGATCTTCTGGCCGCGGAACGGACGGTTGAGGAGGAGGGCGAGGCTGAGGCCCAGGACCAGCGAGCCGGCCACGCTCAGCACCATGAAGATGAAGGTGTTGGGCAGTACGACCTCGAGGAACGCCGGATCGCTGAGGACCGACTTGTAGTGATCGAGGCCCACCCAGGTCTTCTTGGGATTGTACAGCGCCCAGTCGCGAAAACTCGCATTGGCGCCGATCACGATCGGCAAGACCTGGAAGAGGCCCAGCAAGAGCGCTGCGGGCGCAATGAGGAACAGCATGAAACGCTGCTGTTCGCCGAACATGGGTCGTCGCGCTGGCGTCACCCGCCGTCCTCCCCCGTATCTCTCTTCTTCGTGTCGACGCTTGTTCCGCGCCGTTTTCACAATCGATGAATTGCGGGCAACTTCTGCGAGAAATGCTGCAATTGGATGAACGCTAGCATTCCGATAGCAAAGCGGGAAGCCGCATCCTTCGTATCCAACGGACGCGACAGAAAGGCGTTGGTTTCACGCAGGCCGTTGTGAGTAGTGTGCCGGCGAGCGTGGACGAATGGGCGTGATGCAATGACGAGAACGACGCGGCGGTCTTTTCTGGGGCAGGCCAGTGCTGGCGGCCTCATGGTGGTGTCCGGCTCGGCCTGGGGGCAGGCGGCGGTCGAATTGCCGTTCGCACCGTCCGAGCGCGCCCTCACGAAGGGCTTTCCGCAGAAGGGGCCGATGATCCTGCAGCGGACGCGGCCACCGCTGCTCGAGACGCCGTTCGAGGTCTTCGACCGCGGCGTGTTCACGCCCAACGACTCCTTCTATGTGCGCTGGCACTGGGCGGTGATCCCGACCGATATCGATGTCGGCACGTTCCGGCTTTCGGTGCGCGGTCATGTCGACAAGGAACTGTCACTCACGTTGAAGGAGATCGTCGACGGGTTGCCGCGGGTCGAGCTGGCCGCGGTCAACCAGTGCTCGGGCAACTCGCGTGGCTTCACCGAGCCCCGGGTTCCCGGCGCGCAATGGGCCAACGGCGCGATGGGCAACGCGAAGTGGATGGGCGTGCGGCTCAAGGACGTGCTCGACCGGGCGGGTGTGAAGGCCGGCGCGACGGCTGTGCGCTTTGCCGGGCTCGACGACCCGGTGGTGCCCGAGGCGCCGAAGTTCATGAAGTCGCTGGCGCTCGACCATGCAAGCGATGGCGAGGTCATGATCGCCTATGCCATGAACGGCGAGCAGCTTCCGTTGCTCAATGGCTTCCCGCTGCGCCTTGTCGTGCCGGGCTGGTATTCGACCTACTGGGTGAAGATGCTGGCCCGTATCGAAGTGCTGGCCGCGCCCGACGAGAATTTCTGGACCAGGAACGCCTATCTGATTCCCGACACGCCGGGGGCCGACATGAAGCCCGGGCAGACCGGCCTCACCATGGTGCCTATCAACCGCATGGTGCCGCGCTCGTTCGTGACCAACCTGAAAGACGGCGCGACCCTGAAGGCCGGCACAAAGACCCTGGTGCGCGGCATCGCCTTCGGCGGCGATACCGGTGTGCAGTCGGTCGAGCTTTCGGTGGACGGCGGCAAGGACTGGCTGCCCACGGTGCTCGGTCGCGACGAAGGCAAGTACAGCTTCCGGCAGTGGCAGGCCGAGGTGACGCCGTCTGCCGGCGACATTGCGCTGATGGTCCGCTGCACCAACGACGGCGGGCTGGTGCAGCCCGCGGCAAACAACTGGAACCCCAGCGGCTTCATGCACAACGGCATCGAGACCGTGCACCTGAAGGCGGCCTGAGCGATGCAGATCAACGGTGCCGCCCTGGGTCTTGCCGTCGCAGCCATTGCCGGGCTGACGCTGGCGTTCATCGGCCATCCGCCGGTTCAGCTTCCGGCGCCGGTGCCGGTGCCGGCCGCCGCGGCGTCATCCGGCGCGACGGCCTTCGTCCTGAAATCGGTGTCGGTCGATCTGCCGACCAGCACCGAGGTCTTTCCCGGCGGCGCGACCGCCGATACCATCAACGCGAACTGCCTGTCATGTCATTCGGCCGGCATGGTGCTGACCCAGCCCAACCTGTCGAGGGCTACCTGGCACGGCATCGTCGAGAAGATGATCCATGCCTACAAGGCGCCGGTCGACGATGGCGAGATGGCGGCGATCGTCGATTATCTCGCGACCACGAAGGGCTCGAAGTAGGCGGCGGTCGCGCTATTCGATCTTCACGTCCATGCTGTAGTTGGCGTTCCCGCGCGTGCTGCCGATGGCGATGATGTAGGTGCCCTTCCGCGGCAGGCGGCCCGTCCAGCGCGTCGCATCCTCGCCGGGACCGCCAGTGCGCAGTGTCTTGCCGGTGAAGGTGAGTCGTCCGTCGCCGTCTCGGCCGACCACGGTGTCGGGCTCGTAGATCTGGAAGGTTGCATTGCCGCCGGGTGTCGTCATCGAAACGGTCATGAACTGGCCGGCATCCCCCACCAGCGAATAGAGATTCTGTTCGCCGCGCTGGACGTGGCCACCCACGGTGCCGCTCTTGGCGCCGGATGAGAAGTAGATCGGTCTCGGCGCTGGGATCGGGTCGGCGGCCCAGACGCCGGCCGGTGCGGCGATCAGGGTAAGGAGAAGCAAGAGAACGGACAGGGTGATTTTGATCATGTCGCGTGAAGAGTCTCCCGGCTGACCGCAAGACGCAAGGGCGCGGCGCCTTCCTTTGGTCATCTACTCGCTGTACAGTTCCTCGCTTTCCAGCTCCCAGAGGACCGGAAAGCACATGGCGCATATCAGACTGAATACCCATCCCAGCCAGGGCGGCCAGCCGGCGCCTCCGGTGGTCTGGGGCGCGCGCGACCCGGCGGTCCGCGGGCCGGTCGTCGGAACGGTCGGCCTCACGTCGCACCGAAACGTCATCGGCGTCCATTCCGGGAGCTACGGCATCTATCGTGCGCTGGCCATCGCGGCGAAGGAGCTCAAGGCCGACCATCGGCCCGACCTCACCAACACCTCGCCGGCCGAGATCATCGGGCCGTTCGAAAGCTGGTTCGATCCGAAGAAGATCGTGTCGCTCGATCCGTGGGGACACCTGGTTTCCGAGGTCTTCGCCGACAAACTGGCGGCGGGGTGGGACATAAGGCCGACCATCGCCATCACCAAGGCCCATGTGAACATGCCGGAGATCATGGAGGCGATGGCCGCCGGCCGGCTGAAGCCCGACAACGACATATTGAGCGGTGCGGGCGACGTGAAGGTCACCAAGGCGGCGATCGAGCCGGTCTGGTGGCTGCCCGGCATCGCCGAGCGTTTCGGCGTCAAGGAAGTCGACCTGCGCCGCACGCTTTTCGAGGAAACCGGCGGCATGTACACCGAGCTTGTGACGCGGCCCGACCTCGAACTGTTCCTGCCGCCGATCGGGGGCGCCACGATCTATTTCTTCGGCGACGTGTCGAAGCTCGGCAAGCCCGAGACGAAGATCGCCTGCCGCCTCCACGACGAGTGCAACGGCTCCGACGTGTTCGGCTCCGACATCTGCACCTGCCGGCCTTACCTCGCGCATGGCATCGAGATCTGCATCGACATGGCGCAGAAGGGCGGCGTCGGCGTCGTCATCTACAATCGCAAGGAGGGGCGCGCACTGGGCGAGGTGACGAAGTTCCTCGTCTACAACGCGCGCAAGCGCCAGCCCGGCGGCGATTCGGCGGCGCAGTACTTCAACCGCACCGAATGCGTGGCGGGCGTCCAGGACATGCGCTTCCAGGAGCTGATGCCCGACATCTTCCACTGGCTGGGCATCAGCCGCATCGACCGCTTCGCCTCGATGAGCAACATGAAGTCCGATGCGCTGCGCGAGCAGGGCATCGAGATCGTCGAGCAGGTGCCGATCCCCGAGCATCTGATCCCCGCCGACGCGCTGGTCGAGATGGATGCCAAGAAGGCGGCGGGCTATTTCAGCCCGACCAAGCCGGGTTCCAACGAGCTGGCGCGCGCCAAGGGACGTGGCCTCGATGAATGATTCGCTGGCGTATCTGCGCACGCCCATCGCGATCCGCGAACGGGCGGCGAAGGTCCTGAAGTATGTCGAGGATGGGCAGTCGCAATGGTTCCGGCTCGATCCGAACGGGCTGGAGACGGCTGTGCAGGCGACGCTGGCCGTCACCCGCGAGCGCTTCCCCAATCCGGCGGCGATCCCGTTCCATTCGCGCTGGCGACATTTCGAATCCGGCGGCCGTGACCGCTGGAGCGCGCTGGCCGAGCGGCTGAAACATCTGCCGCCCGAGGAGATCGCGCGTCGGCGCATGGACCTTGCGGTCGTATCCGTGCTGCTCGATGCAGGGGCCGGGGCGGCCTGGAGTTTTCGCGAGCCGGGCACGGGCGAGACTTATGCGCGCTCCGAGGGGTTGGGCGTGGCCAGCTTCCATATGTTCGCCAATGGCGCCTTCAGCCGCGACGCCAAGGGCGATCCGCTGCGGGTGGATGCCGAGCGCCTCGCGAAGCTGACGCCCATGGACATCGCCATGGGCTTCCAGGTGAAGGCGCACAATCCGTTGCTGGGCCTGGAGGGGCGCGCTGAGCTGCTGCGCAAGCTGGGGGACGTCGGGTTGGAGCGGCCGGGCGCACTGTTCGATATCGTCGCGACGAGCGGCGAGGTGAGGGCCGACTCCATCCTGGCAGCTGTGTTGGACAAGCTCTCGCCGATCTGGCCGTCGCCGCGCGGCGACGTCTGGGAGCATCCGGTGGTCGGGCTGGTGCCCTTTCACAAGCTGTCGCAATGGATGAGCTACTCGCTGGTCGAGCCCATCGAGGGGGCAGGCCTCCACGTCGTGGCGCTCGATGCGCTGACCGGCCTGCCCGAGTATCGCAACGGCGGCCTGTTGGTCGATGCCGGCGCGCTGCGGCCCAAGCAGCGCGTGCTGCTGGAGAAGGCCTTCGCCCCGGGCGACGAGGCAATCGTGGAATGGCGGGCGCTCACCGTGGCGCTGCTCGACCGGATCGCCGAGCATGTGCGCCTGCATCTCGGGATGGATGCGGCGCGCCTGCCGCTGGTCAAGGTGCTGGAAGCCGGCACGTGGTTTGCGGGACGCCGGCTGGCGGCTGAACGCCGGCCCGGCGGCGGCCCGCCCATCACCGTCGAGAGCGACGGCACGGTGTTCTAGAGTTTTTGGGGAGAAGAAGACGATGTCATTGCCGCACTCGATCCATGTCGTGACGCACCCGCTGGTTCAGCACAAGCTCACCAAGCTCCGCGACAAGGCGACGTCGAGCACCAACTTCCGCCGGCTGCTGCGCGAGATCGGGCTGCTCCTGGGTTACGACGCCACGCGCGACCTGCCAATGGTGCAGACGCGAATCGAGACGCCGATCGAGGCGATGGACGCGCCGATGCTCGACGGCAAGAAGCTGGTGGTGGTGCCGATCCTGCGCGCCGGGCTCGGCCTCGCCGAGGGCGTCACCGACCTCGTGCCGCTGGCCAGGGTCGGCCATGTCGGGCTCTATCGCGACCCGCGCACGCTGCAGGCGGTCGAATACTACCTCAAGATCCCGCAGGACATTTCCGACCGCGACGTCATTGTCTGCGACCCGATGCTGGCGACTGCCCATTCGGCCATCGCAGCGGTCGACCGTCTGAAGGAGTCCGGGGCCAAGCGCATCAAGTTCATCTGCGTGCTGGGCTCCGAGCAGGGCGCGCGGACCTTCGCCGAGGTCCATCCCGACGTCCCGGTGTTCGCGGCAGCGATCGATGCAAAACTCAACGATCACGGGTATATTGTTCCCGGGCTCGGCGATGCGGGGGACCGTCTCTTCGGGACCAAATAACAACAACGGGAGAAACGCCGATGTCGCCGGACCTCAAGTACCTCCTTTTCTCCGTGATCCTGACCTTCGGGCAGATGCTGGTGGCGGCAACGGGCGCCAATCGGGCGGTCGGTCTGCCGACGCTGGCAGGCAATCGCGAGGGCCTGCCCGAGATCAAGGGGTGGGCCGGGCGCGCCAAGCGGGCCCATCTCAACATGATCGAGAATATGGTGCTGTTCGCGGCGCTGGTTTTGATCGCGGCGGTCGCCGGCAAGGCCAACGCCATGACCGCGATGGGCGCCGCGATCTTCTTCTGGGGCCGCGTGGCCTACGCCGTGATCTACGTCGCCGGCATCGCCTGGCTGCGCACGGCGGCCTGGTTCGTCTCGGTCATCGGCATGGCGCTGATTGCGATCGAACTGCTGAAGGCGATGTAGCAACCGCGAACACTATAAACGGAGCGCGCCATTCTAGTGGCGCTCATGCCTTGTTGATCTGCAAAGCTTGAGCGCAACTGGAGTTGCGCGCTCCGGTCGAGATGATGGGTTAATTCTTCCCGTGGCCGTGCGGCATGGCGCCCATGGCTTCGACGTTCAGCTGGACGTCGATGCTGCCGGCCTTCTCGAAGACGAGGGTCAGGGGCACCTTGGCGTCCTTGGCGAGCGGCGCCTTCAGCTCCATGAACATGATGTGATAGCTGCCGGGCTTCAGCATCACGGTGGCGCCGGGCGGAATCTCGAGGCCCTTCGCCAGTTCGCGCATCCGCATCACGTTGCCGTCCATCTGCATCTCGTGGATCTCGACCTTGTCCGAGGCGTTGCTGCGCACGGAGACCAGCCGGTCCGCGACTGTCCCCTTGTTGGTGATGGTCATGAAGCCGCCGCCGGTGCGCGCCGACGGCGGCGTGGCACGGGTCCACGGTGTGGTGATTTCGATCGAACCGATCTTGTAGTCCTGTGCCGCGGCGGGCAGCGCGAGCAGGGTGACGGCGGCGGCGAAGAACAGGCGGCGGGCGAGCATGGAAGGAACTCCTGAAGCGGAAGATGAGGGGGAAGAGCTTGGGCCTCAGCGCTTTTTCTGCGCGTCGAGCCAGGCGCGGACCTCGCCGAGATCGGCGACGCCCGTGAGAACGGTTTCCTTGCCGTCGCGATCGATCAGCATCGTGCGCGGCAGCTCGCCGGGCCAGGCGGGATCGATTTCATAACGCAGCCGCTCGTTGAAGCGGTCTGCGAAGGCCCAGTTCTCGGCCTTTGCGAGATCGGCCCGCGCGAGCATGTCGGAGATCCGCGCCGGATCCTGCGGCACCGGATCAGCCGCCACCATCACGAGGCGCATGTCGGGGCGCTCGGCCTGCAGCTTGCCCCATTCCGGCATCTCGACGAGGCAGGGAGCACAGGTGAGACCCCAGAAATGCACGACGGTCGGTTGGCCGTCATGGGCGGCTCGCAGCTTGGACCAGCTTCCGCGGCCGAAGGACTGCAGGTCGGCCGCCTGTGCGCCGGCCGAAGCGACCGCGAGCAGGAGGGCGAGGAGGAAGGGACGAAACGTCATGGCTGGTCCTCGAGGGGGATCAGGCGATAGCCGTCGGCCTTGGTGAGCCACGACAGATAGGCGCGGCCGGCGTTGGCGACGAGCAGGGGATGGTCGGAAGCGTCCTCGGTGTCGGCGACGGTGCGCGGATCGCTCCAGGTGCGGCCGCTATCGTGGCTCACCTGCCAGCGCACGGTCGACTTGGTGCCGTCGAACTCCTTCCACACGAGATGGAGCGCGGTGCCGTTGGCCAGCAGATAGGGCCGCGCTGGCTGCCGCTTGGGCGTGGACAGCGCGCGCGGCGCACCGAACGGCGTGTCGTCCTTGTCGGCGCGGGCATAGAACAGGCCCTTGCGCGCCGAGCCGTCGGTGAACCAGGCGACGTGATAGGAGCCGTCCGGCAGGATGGCGATGCTGGGCCCGTGATGCGGGCAGGCCTCGATCTTCCACTCGTCGGCACTGACGCGGCGCACCGGGCCCGGTGTCTTCTCGTCCTTGAAGGTGACGACGCCATGGTCGCGGATCGAGCCGGGGAAGATGTTGCGGAACACGACGGCGGGCTTGCCGGGACCGGCGAAGGCGACCCCGAGACGGCAGCATTCGCAGGTATTGTCGAGGGCGATGGAGGTCGGGCCGAAACCCGCCTCGCCATCCTCCCAGGCATAGGCCAGCGCGGCGCCGGGATAGGGCTTCCCGGCGGCGCGCGCCTTGGCGACGTTGCGCTTGTCGAGCCAGGCCGCGAAGACGCGGCCGGTCGCGGGATCGACGGCCGCCGTCTCGAAGCGCTGGCTGGTCGTGTCGGCGGTGATCGGCTGCGGCGTGCTGAAACTCGCGCCGTTGTCGTTCGAGCGCGAGTAGTAGGCGCGGCCGTTGAAGTTGCGGTCCTGGAAGATCGCGAAGGTCACGACCAGTCGTCCCTTCGGATCCACGACGATGCGGGCCCGTGCGTCGGGCCCCCAGTCGAGGTTCATCGGCTCCGGCGTGACCGCGACCGGTTCCGAGAAGGTCTTGCCGAGGTCGGTCGAGCGCACGACGACGATCTTGTCGGCCATGGCGCGGACCAGCCAGAGCGTGCCGTCGGGACCGAAGGCCGGTGTGGCGGTGAAGGCCTCCGGTGCGGCGGCGCCCGGCTTGCCGTGCTGGTGCTGGGCCGCGGCGGTGCCGGCGAACAGCAGCAAGGCTGTGAAGGCGAGAAGAGCGCGCATCAGAATTTCACCCTCAGGCCGGCGGTGGCAGTCAGCGGCATGCCGAGCTGCGGGATGGCGGAGGCGCTGACGGTCGAGCCCTCGAACGAGGTCCGCGTATAGCCCTGCGCCAGATACTGGACGTTGGTCAGGTTCTGGATACTGCCATAGATGTCGACGTCCTTCACGGGGGTCCAGCGCAGGCCGAGGTCGATCAGGGTGGCGCCGTCGTTCAACTGCGTATGGTTCGTGTCGTTCCAGTATTGCGGGAACGATTTCAGCGCGGCCGTCAGGACGAGCGTCTCGATCGGCCGCCATTCGACGCCGGCCGTGAACATGTAGCCCGGCACCTGGCCGAGCTGCACGCCCGTGCGCACCAGCGTCGGATTCACCGAGCTGGTGAGATAGGCATTCGTACTGGTGAAGCCGCCGGTCAGCCTCAGTTGCTCGAACGGCTGCCAGGTCGCGATCAGCTCGAGACCCTGGAAGGTCGCGTTGCCCACGTTCTGATATTGGCGGACCGTGGTGAAGTTGGCGCCCAGGCCGGCCGCGCCGACATAGGGCGCGGCGCAGGCCGGGCTGGTGTTGCAGACCGTGATGTAGTCGATGAAGTTGTCCAGGTTGTTGTTGAAATAGGTGCCCGACAGGGTGAAGCCCTTCCACTCGAAGTCGAAGCCGACCTCCTGGCCGAAGTTGGTCATCGGCTGGAGGTTGGGGTTGATCGTCGAGTAGCTCGTGCCGCTCGCGAACACCCGGTACATCTGGTTCATGCCGGGCGCCGAGAAATTGCGATAGATCGCGGCGCGCAGGGTCAGCTCGTCGCTGGCATAGAACTTCATGCCGATGCGCGGATCGAAGCTCGCCGCGCTCGCGTTCGGCACCACGTTCAGGTTGCTCGAGTTCGTCGTGAGCACGCTGGCGTTCATGGCCTGCCAGAAGTCGCCGCGCACGCCGACCGTTATATCGATCGGGATGCCGGTGAAGCGGTAGGTTCCCTGTCCGAAGATGCCCTGGAAACGGTGCTCGCCGTTCACGACGAAGGTCGTGGGATTGGCCGAGACGCTGGCATAGAGGTTGTTGTAGTCGGTCACCATCGTGCGACGGGCGTCGACGCCGATCTTGACGTCGCGCAGAGGTCCGAAATTGGCTTCGTAGAAGACCGAACCGCCGACGTCGGAATTGGGCGCGGCTTCGATCTGGCTGACATACTGGTTGGTCGCGTTGATGTTGTTCAGCGTGTAGGAGCCGCTGGCGACGTTGATGGTGCCGAACGAGCCGCCGCTCGCCCAGCCGCTGAAGTTGAGCGACTGGTTCTCGTCGAACTTGTAGCTGCCGCCGGCCAGCACGCGATAGGTCGACCAGTTGTTGTGGGCATAGGTCCAGACCAGGCCGTCCTCGTAGGTCTGGTTCCAGTAGCCCTTGGCGAAGAGCTTCAGGTTCGAGTTGGGGGTCAGGAACACGCTGGCGGCGACGTTGTCGGCCTTGGACGCCGTCGGGACGAGATTGGCGTTCTGGTACTGGGCGGGCGTGAGGTTGTAGCCCGAGCTCTGGGCATGATTGTAGCTCGCCCCGACCCTGACCTTGTCGTTGATGACGTAGCTTCCGGCCGCTTCCGCCGTGGAGGTGTTGTAGCTGCCGTAGCTGGTATCGGCCGAGGCCGAGTTGGTCGTCGGCTCGCGCGTGATGATGTTGATCACGCCGCCCATCGCCATGTTGCCCCACAGGCTGGTGGCGCCGCCGCCGCGGATGACCTCGATGCGCTCCACGGAGTTCTTGGGGATGGTGCTCCAGTTCATGGTCCGGAAGTAGGGATCGTTGACCGGCACGCCATCGACCATGATCAGGGTGTTGATCGTCGTGCTGGTGCCGAAGCCGCGGATGTTCACCGGCTGGGCCGTCGGATGGAGCTGGCCGGTCGGGATGTTCGGCAGCCAGACGCCGGGGATGCGGTTCACGAGCTGGTCGACGCCGGTCTCGGGCATCGCCTGGATCTGCTCGCGGCTCATCACGGTCGTGCTGACGTCGAGCTTCTGCAGATCGGAGCCGCGGCCGGCACTCACCGTGATCGGCGGCAGCGACATTGGCTGCTGGCCGGTAGCGGATGGATCGGTGGCGGGCGGCCCCCCCTGCGCCCGGGCAACAATCGGGACCAGCCCGAGGGCTGCGACAGCAGTGGCCGTGACCACGCGAATGGACAACATGAAAATCTCCCCACGAATGACAAGAGAACGCGACGCACGGCGAGGCGCGTCGCGGGTTCAGGCGTCAGACGTGGGAGGGCGGACCGCGTGGTCGGTGAGGCCCGTCGCGGATGCCGACGGGGGCCAGGGCTTCATCGTTTGCCGCAAAGACGACGGTCTCCACGACGGGTTCGACGAGCAAAAAGGCGGTGACGGAGGGCTCGGCGAGCACCGGCGCCTGCGCGAGGCCCAGGCAACATTCGTGAACCTTGCCGGCCTGTTGGCCGGCGGACTGCGAACCGTCTTCGTCGGCGCCGGGCAGACAGAAGACGCCCCAGGTCCGGGCGGCCGCCTCGGGGCCGCCGTCCCGCATCAGGACGGCGTGGGCCAGAGGCTGGAAGAAGTTGAGCGTGATCGCAAACAACGCCACGGCGAATGCCGCCGCGCGCCAGCCTTGGTCAGGGCGTTTGCGAACCATGGCCGAATTACGCACGAAACGAGGCGAGGTGGAAGAGGTCAGCTTGTCGCCTTATGATGCACGAAAGCAGTCTCGGGGGAGAAACCACATGGGCCGGAACGACACGCCGCGGGTGATCGCGGCTTTCCTGGACAGCGGGATCGGCTGGTTCCTGGCCAGGCTGGTGCTGACCTTCGTCTTCTGGAGCGCGGGGCTCGGCCACCTTGCAGAGTTCGACGTCAGCGCGGCCGAACTGGCCTCCCTCGGACTCCGGCCCGAGGGCTTGCTCAATATCGTGCTGATAGCGACGCTGCTGATCGGCTCTCTGCTGATCCTGCTGGACCGCTGGCTGTGGCTGGGCTGCGGCATCCTGAGCGGCTTTCTGGTCGTGGCCATCGTGCTCGCCCATCCATTCTGGACGATGCAGGAGCCGGCGCGCACGGCCCACTTCCGCGTTGCCATGGAGCATGTCTCCCTGATCGGCGGCTTCATGATGTGCGCCGTCGCCGGCCGCCTGCGAGAGCTGCGGCGGTAGGCTCAATCGAGCAGCGCCGCCAGCCGTTCGTCGCGGGTCTTGCGGGCGTAGGTGTGGAGAAGCCACATCGCGCCACCCTGAAAGCCGTGGAAGGTGAGGCGTCCGTCGCGCAGCTCCTCGAGGAAGCGGGCAAGCGGCACCTCGTGGTTCACGATGTCCTCGCTGTCGTCGGCCGCCGGCTCGGCCACCTTGCGGGCGTCGAGGGCCAGGAAACAGTGCACGAGATTTCTGAGCCGCCCCGCATTGGCGAAGAAGACGCCGAGCGGGTGCCATTCCTCGCTCGCGTACCCGGTCTCTTCCAGCAGTTCGCGCTTCATCTGGTCGAGCGGCTCACCCGGCCCGTCATGGATGCCGCTCGGCAGTTCGATCAAGGCCTGCCTCGCGCCGTGCCGATACTCTTCGACGAGGACGATCCTGCCGTCGTGTGTGATCGCGACGGCGGTGACCCAGTCGGGCTGCTCGATGACGTGGAAGGGCGTGAGCACGCGGCCATTGGGCAGTTCGACCGTGTCGGAACGCAGCGCCAGCCAGCGGTCGCGATAATTGTACTTGGACTCGAGCACCTTCCACGGCGCGATCTTGGTTTTCATCGGAAACGCGCACCCTTCACGCGAGTTTGAGGCCGACGATGCCGGCCACGATGAGCGCGATCGAGACGATGCGGATCGTCGAGGCGGCATCGCCGAAGGCCAGGATGCCGACGACGAACGCGCCGACCGCGCCGATGCCCGTCCAGATTGCGTAGGCGGTGCCCATCGGGATGGTGCGTTGTGCCCACATAAGCAGCGCGCCGCTCACCACGATGGCAACGGCGGCGAAAAGCAGCCACCCCGGCCGGACGCCCTGGTCCGTCCAGCCGAGTTTCAGCCCCACGGGCCAGCCGATTTCGCAGAGTCCCGCCAGGAAAAGAGAAATCCAAGCCATTCAGTGTCTCCCCACAGCAAGTGCTGTCATTGACGGCAACGTTACAGCCTGTAACGATCAAGGATTGCACGCATCTTGCAGAATAGCGAGGGCGGCACCGGGAAGGGCATAGATCTTGGGAGTGTGGAAATGAAGGAACGTGAACTGCGTGGCCTCATCGGCAAGGTGAAGGCCGGCAAGCTCTCGCGACGTGGTTTCGTGCAGGCGATGATGGCCGTGGGCATCGGTGCGCCGGCGGCCGGCCAGATTCTGCTGTCGTCGGGCGTGGCGATGGCGCAGCCCGCGTCGACCTACAAGCCGACCAAGCGCGGCGGCGGCGGCCCCCTCAAGCTCCTGTGGTGGCAGGGTCCGACCCTGCTCAACCCGCATTTCGCGGTCGGCACCAAGGACCAGGACGGTTCGCGCCTTTTCTATGAGCCGCTGGCGGCGTGGGACGGCGAGGGCAACCTCAAGCCCAAGCTCGCGGCCGAGATCCCGACCAAGGAGAATGGCGGCCTTTCCGCCGACGGCACCTCCGTGACGTGGAAGTTGAAGCAGGGCGTCACCTGGCATGACGGCAAGCCGTTCACGGCCGACGACGTCGTGTTCAACTGGGAATATGCCAAGGACCCGGCGACGGCCGCCTACACGATTGCGTCCTACCAGGATGTCATGGTCGAGAAGGTCGACCAGTACACCGTCAAGGTGACCTTCAAGAAGCCGACGCCGTTCTGGGCCGATGCCTTCGTCGGCACACGCGGCATGCTGATTCCCAAGCACCTGTTCGCCGACTTCATCGGCGCCAAGTCGCGTGACGCTCCCACGAACCTGAAGCCGGTCGGCACCGGCCCCTACATGTTCAAGGACTTCAAGCCGGGCGATCTGGTGACGGGCGTCGCCAACCCGAACTACCATCAGGCCAACAAGCCGTATTTCGACTCGGTCGAGATGAAGGGCGGCGGCGACGCCGTGTCGGCGGCGCGCGCGGTGCTGCAGACCGGCGAATTCGACTTTGCCTGGAATCTGCAGGTCGAGGACGAAATCCTCACGCGTCTGGAAAAGGGCGGCAAGGGCAGGGTCTCGATCACGCCGGGTGGCAACATCGAGTTCTTCCTCATGAACACGACCGATCCGTGGACGGAAGTCGACGGCGAGCGGGCGAGCCTGAAGACCAAGCATCCGACCTTGAGCGATCCCGAGGTGCGCAAGGCGATCGCGCTGCTGGTCGACAACAAGTCGATCCAGGATCACATCTACGGCCGTACCGGTCCGGCGACGCGCAACTACCTCTATGGTCCGCCGCGCTTCGATTCCAAGAACAACCCGATCGAGTTCAATATCGACAAGGCGAACGAGGTCCTCGAGAAAGCCGGCTGGAAGAAGGGCGCGGACGGCATCCGCGCCAAGGACGGCAAGAAACTCAAGTTCGTCTACCAGACCTCGATCAACCAGCCGCGCCAGAAGACGCAGGCGATCATCAAGCAGGCGGCCCAGAAGGCCGGCATCGACATCGAGCTGAAGTCGGTGACGGCGTCGGTGTTCTTCTCGTCCGACGTGGCCAACCCGGACACCTACACGAAGTTCTACGCCGACCTCGAGATGTACACGACGACCGTGGGCCAGCCCGATCCGGGCACGCACATGCTCCAGCTCGTTTCCTGGGAAGCCGCCACCAAGGAAAACAAGTGGCAGGGTCGCAACATCACGCGCTGGCAGAGCCCCGAGGCCGACAAGCTCTACCGCGAGACCGAAGTGGAGCTCGATCCGGTCAAGCGCGCCGCGGCGTTCATCAAGATGAACGACCTCGCCGTCCAGAACCACATCCTGATGGGCATCGTGCAACGCCCGACGGTGTCGGCGCAGGCTTCGAAGCTCAACTGCCAGATCAGCGGCTGGGACAACAATACCTCCGATCTCAGCGACTGGTTCAAGGACGCCTAGGTCCGAAAACGCCCTCCCCGTGACTCGCGGGGAGGGCTTTCTTATTTGCAGGTCCATCGCGTGAGCAGGCAGTACGTAATCCGGAAGCTCCTGATCATGATCCCGAGTCTGCTCGGGATCAGCATCGTGCTCTTCAGCCTCCTGGCCCTGGCGCCGGGAGATCCCTTCGATGAACTCGCAACCAATCCGGCCGTACCGCCGGAGGTTCGCGCCGCGCTGCGCGCCAAGTTCGGCCTCGATGACCCGGTGTGGATGCGTTACTGGCACTGGCTCACCGCCCTGATGCAGGGCGACTGGGGCTTCTCCTTCGTCAGCCGCATGGACGTGAGCACGCTGATCATGCAGCGCCTGCCCGTGACGCTGGTGGTCATCGGCGCCTCGCAGATCCTGGCCATCGCCGTCGCCATCCCGGTCGGCGTGCTGGCCGCGACCCGGCCCTATTCGCTGTTCGACCAGATCGCCAACACCTTCGCCTTCATCGGCTTCTCGCTGCCGACCTTCTTCACCGGCCTGGTGCTGATCCTGGTGTTCTCGATCCAGCTCGACTGGCTGCCCTTCGTCTACCGCGCTGATATCAGCGCGACGGGCTGGGAATTCTACTGGGAGCACATCAAGCAGTCGATCATGCCGGTGACGGTGCTGGGCCTCTTCCAGGGCGCGGCACTGGTGCGCTTCGTGCGGTCCTCGGTGCTCGACGTGATCCGTCTCGACTATGTCACCACGGCGCGGTCCAAGGGCATCGGCGAACGCAAGGTCATCACCCGGCACGTGGTGCGCAACGCCCTGATCCCGGTGGTGACGCTGGTCGCGCTGCAGATGCCCATCGTGTTCAGCGGCGCGGTCGTCACCGAGCAGATCTTCCGCGTCCCCGGCATCGGCTCGCTGCTGATCACCTCGATGCTCTCCAACGACACGCCGGTCGTCATGGGAGTCACCTTCGTCTCGGCCTGCCTGGTCGTCATCTTCAACCTCATTGCAGATATCCTTTATGGCTGGCTCGACCCCCGCATCGCTTACCGCTGACGCGCCCGCAACGGCGGGGACCGCTGCCGCGGCCAAGCGGCAGAACTTCTCGCCCTGGCAGGAGGCCTGGCGGCGTTTCCGGCGCCACAGGATGGCGCTGTTCTCGGCCATCGCGCTCGCGGTGATCCTGTTCGCCGTGCTGCTCGGGCCGTTCATCTGGCGCGTGCCGATCAACGAGATCGACTTTGCCGCCAAGCTGCAGGGACCTTCCTGGAACCATCCGCTGGGCACCGACGATCTGGGACAGGACCTGCTGGCCCGCCTGATCTACGGCGGCCGCATCTCCATCGCGGTCGGCGTCGCGGCGATGGTCGTGGCCATCTTCTTCGGGTTGCTGGTCGGTTCCGTCGCCGGCATGGCGAGCGGACGGGTCGATGCGGCGCTGATGTGGGTCACCGACCTGTTCCTGTCGCTGCCGCAGCTGCCGCTGCTCCTGCTGGTGATCTACCTGTTCCGCGAACCGGTGAAAGGCGTGCTGGGAGTCGAGGGCGGGGCCTTCGTGCTGATCGTGGCCGTCATCGGAGGCACGCGCTGGATGTCGGCGGCGCGGCTGGTGCGCGCGCAGTTCCTCTCCTTGCGCGAAAAGGAATTCGTCGAGGCCGCCCGGGCGCTCGGCGCCTCGCGGCTGCGCCAGGTGACGCAGCACATCCTGCCCAATGCGCTGGGCCCGGTGATCGTGGTCGCGACCATCGACATTGCCGCCGCCATCATCGCCGAATCGACGCTGTCGTTCCTCGGCCTCGGCTTCCCGTCCGACGTCCCGACCTGGGGCAGCGTGCTGCGCGACGCCAAGGACTATCTCGATATCGCGCCGCACTGGGCGCTGTTCCCCGGCTCGCTGATCTTCATCACCGTGCTGGCCATCAACTTCATCGGCGACGGGCTGCGCGACGCGCTCGATCCGCGACGTGTTCTCTAAGGCTGGTGTAGCGTGGCCGAACCCCTGCTCGACATTCGCGGACTGAAGACCTGGTTCAAGACCGAGGACGGCATGGTGCGTGCCGTCGACGGCGTCGACCTGCACATCGACAGTGGCGAAACGCTGGGCGTCGTGGGCGAATCGGGCTGCGGCAAGACCGTCACCGCGCGCTCGGTGCTGAAGCTGATCGACATGCCGCCGGGCCGCTTCGAGGCCGGCCAGATCCTGTGGAAGGGCAGGGATCTGATCCCGCTCGAAGCCTCGGAGATGAACTCGATCCGCGCCAAGGAGATCGCGATCATCTTCCAGGAGCCGATGACGTCGCTCAATCCGGTCTACACGGTGGGAGACCAGATCGCCGAGGTCATCGAGCTGCACCAGAAGCTGTCGCGCAAGCAGGCGCTGGTCGCCGCCGCCGAGATGCTGCGGCTGGTCAACATCCCCAATCCGCAGCGCCGCGTGCACGACTATCCGCACCAGTTCTCCGGCGGCATGCGCCAGCGCGTCATGATCGCCATGGCGCTCTCCTGCCAGCCCAAGCTGCTGATCGCCGACGAGCCGACCACGGCGCTCGACGTCACCATCCAGGCGCAGATCCTGGAGCTGATGCAGGAGATGAAGGATCGCTTCGGCATGGCGATCATGCTGATCACCCACGCGATGGGCGTGGTCGCCGAGACCTGCCAGAGGGTGACGGTCATGTATGCCGGCCTGGTGGTCGAGGAGGCGCCGGTCGAGGCGCTGTTCGGCAATCCGCGCCATCCCTATACGCAGGGCCTGATCCGCTCGATCCCGCGCGTCGACCGCTCGGCCGAGAAGAAGCAGCGGCTGGAAGCGATCGCCGGTACCGTGCCCAACATGCTCGAACCGCCGCCGGGCTGCCGCTTCGCCGCGCGCTGCAAGTTCGCGATGGATATCTGCAACCAGGGCATCCCTCCGCTCAAGGAAGTCGGGGCGGGCCATTTCGTGCGGTGCGTGCTGTGAGCAACTCCTCCATGACGGCTCCCGCCGCCGTGCCGGCGCCCGACGCCGCAGAACCGCTCCTGTCGGTGCGCGACCTGCGCAAGCATTTCGCCATTCGCGGCGGCATCCTCTCGCGCGTCATCGACAAGGTGCATGCCGTCGATGGCGTGAGCTTCGACATCGCGCCCGGCGAGACGCTGGGCCTGGTGGGCGAATCGGGCTGCGGCAAATCGACGACCGGCCGCTGCATCCTGCGCCTGATCGAGCCGAGTTCGGGCGAGGTCTGGTTCGAGGGCACCGACGTCACGAAGATGGGCCCGGATAAACTGCAGTCGCTGCGGCGCGACATGCAGATCATCTTCCAGGATCCCTACGCGTCGCTGAACCCGCGCCTCACGATCGGCGCGATCATCGGCGAGGCGCTGACCATCCACAAGCTCGCGCCATCCCGGCAGGCGCACGAGGACCGTGTCGTACAGCTCCTCGAGACGGTGGGGCTGCGGCCCGACCACATGCGGCGCTTCCCGCACGAATTCTCGGGCGGCCAGCGCCAGCGCATCGGCATCGCCCGCGCGCTCGCCGTCGAGCCCAAGCTGCTGATCTGCGACGAGCCGGTCTCCGCGCTCGACGTGTCGATCCAGGCGCAGGTCATCAATCTGCTGGAGGACCTTCAGGAGCAGTTCGGCCTCACCTACCTGTTCATCGCCCACGATCTCAGCGTGGTGGAGCATATCTCGACGCGCATCGCGGTGATGTATCTCGGCCGGGTGGTCGAGATCGCGCCGGCGGCCGAGCTCTACGACACGCCGATCCATCCCTATTCGGAAGCGCTGCTATCAGCCGTGCCGATCCCCGATCCGACGGTGAAGCGAAAGCGCATCATGCTGCAGGGCGACGTGCCGAACCCGATCCGCCCGCCCTCGGGCTGCCACTTCCACACCCGCTGCCCGATCGCGCGCCCCGACTGCAGCCAGCGCGCACCGGTGCTCGAAGAGAAGCGCCCGGGTCACTGGGCGGCCTGTCACTACCGGGACTAGCGCCGGGGGCGCGCCACTCCGGTGGCGCGCCATGCTTGAGGAAGATCGCGCCACTGGAGTGATGCGCCCCCGGCAATCATCTTTGCCGACTGTGGGCGCAGGTCTCTGGACCCTCCAGGGGACGACGGCTAGAAGTTCGCCCCCAACAGGCGAGGCTCCCATGTCAGAGGACAGCAAGAAGGCCGCGAGTGCGATCCTCACCGAGAATGAGGAAGCGCTGTTTCAGATCATGAAGATCGTCATTGCGACCGTCGCGGCGGGCGACCCGGTCAAGAGCAAGCAGCTGGACGAGCAACTCACCTATCTGAAGAACGCCTTCTACTCGAACGGGAAGAAGAAGGCGGCGATCATGGCCGAATCGATCCGGATCGCAGCGTTCGCCTCAAGTCGCGATGCCGCTCGCTTGGCAAGCTTGCGGGGAACCCCGAAGGCAAACGCTTAGTACGCATCTCTGGTGCCCCCGGCCGGACTCGAACCGGCACGACCCTTACGGATCAAGCGATTTTAAGTCGCTGGCGTCTACCAATTCCGCCACGGGGGCACACGGGGGCGACCATAGTCAGGGTCGATTCCCGTGTCATCCCGTTCAGGAGTCGTCGGGTACGGTGAAGCGCGCGGGCGACAGCGAGGCTTCCGTGACGCCGAGGTCGGCGACTTCGGCGGGCAGGGGCTTGCCCAGTGCCAAAGCGGCGGCGAGCTGGCCGGCGGCGTAGCCGGTCTGGATGCCGTAGCCGCCCTGGCCCGCCAGCCAGAAGAAGCCCTCGATCTTCGGGTCGTAGCCTGCGACCAGGTTCTTGTCGTGCACGAAGGAGCGCAGGCCGGCCCACTTGTTCTTGATGCGGCGGATCTGCAGCGTGCTCGCCGTCTCGATGCGGTCGACGGCCGTGGCGACGTCGATCTCCTCGGGCTGGGCGTCGCACGGCGGCGACGGCGTCTCGTCGGCCAGCGAGCCCAGGAACTGCCCGACCTCGGGCTTGAAGTAGAAGCTCTCGTCGAAGTCGATCAGCATCGGCAGCGGCCCAAGGTCGAGGCCCTGCGGCGGGTCGAAGGTGAAGGCGGTGCGCCGCTTCGGCACCAGCCCGATCGGCACGCAGCCGGCGAGGCCGCCCAGCACGTCGGCCCAGGCGCCGGCCGCATCGATGATATTGGCCGCGCGAATTGTCTCGCCGTCGCGCAGCACCAGGGTCCACAGCCCATCCTGGCGGCTGAGGCCCGTGACCTCGGCATTGAGCTGCAGCACGGCGCCTGCGGCGCGCGCGCCCTTGAGGAAGCCGCCATGGATCGAGGCAACGTCCATGTCGTCGGCCTCGGGCTCGAAAACCGCGCCGCCGCCGGCCGCTTCGGGCCGGAGGAGGGGGTGGCGGCGCAACACCTCTTCCGGCTCCAGCCAGCGCACCGAGGGCACGAGCTGCGCATAGTCGGCAGCGGCGGCCTTTACCTCGGCTTCCTGTCCGGCATGGCCCGCGACCAGGGCGCCGCGGGGCGTCAGCAGCGCATGATCGGAGAAGCCCGGCGGCGGATTGCGGTAGAAGCGGCCCGACGCCACGGTGATGGCGCGGATCTGGGCACTGCCGTAGGTCTCGGAGTGCAGCGCTGCCGAGCGGCCCGTCGTGTGATAGGCGGGCACGTTCTCCCGCTCGAGGATGATCACTTTCGCATGGGGCGCGAGGTGATAGGCGACGGAGACGCCGGCAATGCCGGCGCCGACAATGGCGAAATCGAAATCCTGCATGGGCGGCACATTGCAAGGTCGATGCCACGCCTGCAATAGTTGGCGCGAGGAAACGACGCCCATGAACATCGCCCATCTGCTGCTGGGCTCCGCGCAGGAGTTCCGCGACCAGCCTGCGCTGGCCCGCGGGACGTCGCCGCACCTGAATTATCGTGAGCTGTGGCGCAAGGTCTCGGTGATGAGCACGCATCTCACCGGGCGCTTTGGCCTCGTGCGCGGCGACCGGGTGGCCTTCGCCATGGCCAACTGCGTCGAATCGATCGAGGTCATGTACGCGATCTGGCACGCCGGCCTCTGCGCGGTGCCGATGAACGCCAAGCTGCATGCCAGGGAATTCGCGTTCATCCTGGAGAATTCGGGCGCGAGGCTCTGTTTCGTGACGCCCGACCTCGCGGGCACGATCGCCGAGGCTGCGAAAGAGGCGCCGGCGCTGAAGGAGATCGTCGACGTCACGACACGCTCCTACAGCTTCATGGCGGTGGGCGATCCGAGCCCGATCGCCGATGCCCAGCCCACCGACCTGGCCTGGCTGTTCTATACGTCCGGCACCACCGGACGGCCCAAGGGCGCCATGCTGACGCACCGCAATCTGCTGGCAATGACGCTCAATTACTTCGCCGACGTCGACCGCCCGCCGCCGGGTGGCTCGATCGTGCATGCCGCGCCCATCAGCCATGGCTCGGGCCTGTGGAACTTCCCGATGCTGGCGCGCGGCTCGGTGCAGGTCTTCCCCGAGAGCGGCAAGTACGAGGTGCCCGAGACCGTCGAGCTGATGAACCGCTGGCCCGAATGCTCGATCTTCCTCGCGCCCACCATGGTGAAGCGGCTGATCGAGCATGGCAGCGTGTCGGAGCTGAAGCCGGATGCGCTGCGGCTGATCACCTATGGCGGCGCGCCGATGTATGTCTCCGATCTGAAGCGCGCGCTCGACGTGCTGGGCAACAAGCTGGCGCAGCTCTACGGCCAGGGCGAGAGCCCGATGACCATCACGCATCTCGGCCGCGAGTATCACTGGGACCGCCTCCATCCGCGCTGGGAGCAGCGCCTGGCCTCGGCCGGCCGCGCCGATAGCTGCATGGAGGTTCGGATCGTCGATGAGACCGGGCGCCCGCTTCCCGTGGGCGAGGTCGGCGAGATCATCTGCAAGGGCGATCCCGTGATGGCGGGCTACTGGAACAATCCGGAGGCCACGGCGCGCTCGCTGCGCGACGGCTGGCTGTGGACCGGCGATGTCGGCGCCTTCGACGAGGAGGGGCTGCTGACGCTCAAGGACCGCTCCAAGGACATGATCATCTCCGGCGGCTCCAACATCTACCCGCGCGAGATCGAGGATGTCCTGAACCTCCATGCCGGCGTCGCCGAATGCTCGGTGGTTGGCCGCCCGCACCCCGAATGGGGCGAGGAGGTCGTGGCCTTCGTCGTCGCCCGTGCTGGCGAGAGCCTCTCGGCCGCCGAGCTCGACCAGCTCTGCCTCGACAACATCGCGCGCTTCAAGCGCCCCAAGGACTACCGGTTCATCGAGGCGCTGCCGAAGAACAACTACGGCAAGATCCTGAAGACGGAGCTGCGGAAGCTGCTCTGAATCATCGGTTTCATGTTCCTCTCCCCCTTGGGGGAGAGGTTAGGTGAGGGGGAATGCAGGACGAAGCGACTGCGCGAGCCCGAGAGCTACGCCGCGATGGCAGCCGCGCGGAGCGAATCTGTTGGGAGCTTCTTCGAGGGCGTCGCCTGCATGGCTTCAAATTCAGGCGGCAGCATCCCATCGGTCTGTACTTTGCCGACTTCGCCTGCATATCGCTTAAGATCGTTATCGAAATCGATGGCGATCATCATGCTTTCCAAATTGACGCCGATAATCGACGTACGGCGGCGATGGAACGGGACGGATGGCGTGTACTGCGGTTCTGGGCAAATCAAGTCGTCGAGAATCGGGAAGGTATATGGGCGGAGATCGAACAAGCTCTTTTGGCAAGCGCCCCTCACCTAGCCTCTCCCCCAAGCGGGAGAGGAACATGAAATGATTACGGAATGAGGAATGTTGTCATGTTGGTCGAGGCGACGCATCTTTGGGCGGCAAAGACATTCAGGAGGACAATGACATGGGCAGTCTGATCGACTTCAACCGTCCCGACGGATCGACCTGCAAGGGCTACCTGGCCGAGGCTGGCAAGGGCCGGCCGGGGATCGTCGTGATCCAGGAATGGTGGGGTCTCAACGACCAGATCTGCGGCGTCGCCGATCGCTTCGCACGCCAGGGCTACAACGCGCTGGCGCCGGACCTCTACAAGGGCCGCGTGACCCAGAAGCCGGACGAGGCCAACCACATGATGAGCGGCCTCGACTTCGTCGGCGCCGCCGACCAGGACATTGCCGGTGCCGTGAAGCATCTCGCCGGTCTCGGTGGCAAGGTCGGCGTGATGGGCTTCTGCATGGGCGGCGCGCTCACCATTGCGGCCTGCGCCCGCGTGGGCGGCATTTCCTGCGGCGTGCCCTTCTACGGTATCCCGCCGGGCCAGCTCGCCGACCCGGCCAAGATCACGGTGCCGCTGCAGGGCCACTTCGCCAACAAGGACGACTGGTGCACGCCGGCGGCCGTCGATGCGCTTGAGAAGACGATGAAGGGCGCCGGCCACAGTCCCGAGATCTTCCGCTACGACGCCGCGCATGCCTTCTCCAACGAGCGCAGCGAGGCCTATGACGTGAAGTCGGCCAACGCGGCGTGGGAGAGGATGCTCGAATTCCTGAAGAAGAACCTCTGATCATGGGGCCACGCCACTGCGAGCGGAGGGGCCTCCGCTCTGAAGTGGCGCTCTTCTCATGAATCATGAGCGCAACGGGAGTCGCGCGTTCCCATGACGATCCGTGCGGGCTTCGGCATCGCCATCGTCGGACTGGGCGCGTCGCTCGCCCCGCTCGACATCGCCGTCAACGTGGCGCTGCCGGCGATCACTGCCCATTTCAAGGTGCCGTTGGGCGACGTGCAGTGGCTGGTGATCTGCTACGTGCTGGTCTACGGCTCGCTCATGCTTGTCTGCGGCAAGCTGGGCGATCTGTTCGGGCACCGGCTGATCTTCCGCATCGGCCTTGCGATCTCCGCCCTCGGCTGCGCGGCCTGTGCGGCGGCGCCGGACTGGCCTCTCTTCCTGTGGGCGCGCGGGGGGCAGGGGATCGGCACGGCGCTGGCCCTGGCCTGCACGCCCGCGCTCGCCACCTCGCTGTTTCCCGAGAGCGACCGCACCAAGGCGCTGGCAGGCTTCGCCAGCACCATGGCCATTGCGGCCGCCGTCGGCCCGTTCCTCGGCGGCATGCTGGTCGAACTCTGGGGCTGGCCCGCCGTCTATTGGGTGCGCGTGCCGCTCGCCCTCGTCACCCTCGCTCTGTCCGGGCTGCTGCCCTCGCCCAAGCCCGATTCGCGCCCTTTCGATGCGCCGGGGGCGGTGCTGCTGGCCGCCTGCATGAGCACGCTTCTCCTGGCGCTCACCTTCTCGCAGCGCAAGGAGATCCCGGGGCCATGGGCGCTGGCGATGGCCATCGTCGCGCTGGGGCTGATCGTGGCCTATGTCCGCCGCGCCAACCGGGTGCCGGAGCCGATCATCCGGCCGTCGCTCTTCGCCGATCCACGCTTCACGATCCCCAACGTGCTCAATGCGCTGGCCAACCTGGCGGGCTTCGCGATCCTGCTGCTGACACCCTACTACCTGGTGAATGTGCTGAAGCTGACGCCCCTGGGCGTGGGCATCGTGTTGGCCATGGCCTATGGCGGCAGCCTGACCGGCGCGCCGCTCTCGGCTTTCCTGGTCAGCCGCATCGGCCAGCGGCCGACGGTCTTTGCCGGCATTGCCTGCGTGGGCCTCGGGCTGCTGCCCCTGGGCTTCACCGGCATCGACACGCCGGTGCTCGCCGTGGCGGCGCTGCTGGTTCTCGAAGGCGTCGGGCAGGGCCTGCTGACGGTCGCCTATACCGACATCGTCACGGCCACCCTGCCGGCCCGCGACCGTGGCGTCGCGGGCAGCCTGTCGCTGCTGACCCGCACCATCGGCATCGTGGCCGGCGCCTCGGTGCTGACCGCGCTGCAGGCTCATGGCGCGCAGGGTTTCATGGGCGCAGCCGGCTTCCTCGCCGGCTACCGCTTCGCCTTCGTGGCGGCGGGCGGCGGCCTTCTGGCCGTGCTGCTGCTGTCGCTCCTCTGGCCGGGCGTCTGGTCCGCGCAGTCGCTCAAGGCGAAAAAGAGGTGATCGGTCGGCTTTCGGCCGGGCAATCTTCTCCCTGCCGAGGCCGACCAAACTTTCCTGACGCGCAAGCGCCAGTCAGATGCGATTCCCGTAGGGGCGCTGGAAGAAGACACGCGAGAGATCGTCTTCGATCATCAGCGAACGCAGGAACGTCACGCCATGACGGCCGTACGCGTAGGGAAGCATGAAAAGACGCTTGCCCTTGGCCGCTTGGCCGAGCACGCGGGCGAGATACTCATATCTGGCCCGTGCCAATTGCGGAGAACGATCGCCCTCTACGGCGATGTAGACGCGCTCCCATTCGCCGGGCCTCATCACGGAGCGCATGTCTCCGACGCCAGCGGCCAGTGCGGCAATCGTGGCCGCAATCTCCGCGTCGAAGTTGCGCGTCAGGGCTGGCCGCGTGCGCTGGACGAAGGCATCGACTTCGGCAGGGGAGGTCTGCGTGCCCGTCGCAATGCGGTCGAGCATGTCGAGCGACAACTGAAGGACGGTGCGCTGGTCAGGTAGTTGGGCGACCGGAATGACAGAAGTATCCAGCGCATCGAGGGCCGCTCGCACTCTGGAGGCGTAGCTCGCGGCGTTCTGCTTGTTGTCGCTCTGTGATGACGCGAGCTGGAATGCCACCAAGGGCACCTGCCTCAGCAGCGCATACTGTTCAAAGAGCTTCGCATCGAATCTGTGCTGCCAGAAGCCTGAGCCGCGTGACAAGCTGAGCGCCTGACCGTCGACCGTGGCCAGCGGAGCGACTGTGTCGCCTGGTCCGGATCTGACGCGATCAAAGGTGACGCCAAGCGATCCATCCAGTTCTTCGAACGTCTCAGGTCCGGTCGTCGCTGCTGCTATGCTGCCGGTTGGAGGCTGGGTGCTGCAGCTCGACAGCAGGCAACCCAGAGCGAGCAGGATTGCTACGCGGGGGCCACCGACGCTTGTCATGGTTCGTCGCCGACGTTCACTGTGCCGAAGAAGGCGCGGGACGCCGGGCTCTGTCTGAAAACAGACGCAGACCCGCCTCGCGAGACGAAGGAGACGCGGTCTTCACTTCCCGGACCAAGAAGCCGCTTGAAGTAGGCATATCTCTCCTGGGCAGCATAAAGAACGCCGTCGTGGCTGCCGATGACGATCCGCAGTTGATCCCATTCACCGGCCTTGAGAACGCCGCGCATCTCGGCCGTGGCAGCGTCGAGTGACGGCTTGAGTTCAATTGCCATGGCGTCGAAGTTGGCGCGGACGAGTGGCCCCATGCGCCGCGCGAATGCCTCGATCTCGTCGTGGGGCACGTCCACGCCGGTTTCGATCTTTGCAAACATCTCGTCGGAAGCCTGGAGTATCTGCCTTTGGCGGGGACGGTCACTGACCGGAATGAGCGACGCGTCGATCTTGCCAAGCACTTCGGCGATTCGGCGTCGGTAGGTCATGGCTTCGCTGCGCCGAAAATCGGGTGGGCAGAAGGTCAACAGATAGGCACCGAACGGAACGCCGCCGATGTTCTTGTACTGCACGGCCGCGAGCGTGACGTAGTTCCGAGTCCAGTCCGGCTCCCCTTTGCGCTTCAGCACGATTTTCGTGAGGTCGACGACGGCAACGGTGCCGACAGGGACCTGTTCGGGCCGCGTGAGCGGGTCAGGGAAGTGCTCGAGTTGCTGGAACACGTCCTTTGGCGGCAGAGGGGGCGACAGAGCAACCGAGGTCTGGGCGAACCCATCGGCAGCGGTGCCGGTCAGAAGAACGGCCGCTGCCGCCGACTTACCAAGTAGCGCCAATCTCGGCAGGAGGGATCGAAGCGTGCTCATGCCGTCGATTATGCACTGCGCTGACCGCCCCGCGCGAGGGCGAGTTGAAGGCCAGCGAGGAATTCAATCGCCTTCGACGTAGTTGCCGATGGCCCGTGGCTTCGTGCCATCACGATCCTCAGGGCAGCTTGATGTCGCCCTTCTTGATGATGGCGCCGAACAGGCCGCTCTCGACGCCGATGCGGGCCTTGAAGTCCTCCGGACCGAGATAGGTCACGCGCATGCCGCCATTGTGGACCTTGGCGACGATGTCGGGCGCGCGGAGAGCTTCGGCAATCGCCTGGTCGAGGCGCACGATCGCCTCGGGCGAGGTGCCGGCAGGGGCGAGGATGCCGAACCAGGAATCGCCGCCTTCCTTGCCGTACCCCGTCTCCTGCAGGGTCGGGACATCGGGGAAATCCGGGTGGCGCACTTCGGCCAGCATCGCCAGCGCCCGCAGCTTGCCCGCCTTGATGTGCGGCAGGGTGGTCTGGTCGAACTGCGCCTGGATCTCGCCGGCCAGCAGCGCATTGGTCGCGGGTGCGCTGCCGCGATAGGGAACGTGCGTCATCCGGATGCCGGCTTCGAGGCAGAGCATCTCGCCGAACAGGTGGGTGATCGTGGCCAGCCCGGCCGAGCCGTAGTTGAGCTTGCCCGGATTGGCCTTCGCATAGGCCACGAACTCCGCGACCGTGTTGGCCGGCACCGACGGATGGACGGCGAAGGCGCCCCATGAGGTCGACATGCGCGAGACCGGGACGATGTCGCGGTCGGGGTCGAAGGGGATCGCCTGCAGGTGCCGCGTGATGCAGACCATCGCCGTCGTCGTCGTGAGGAACGTGTGGTGGTCGACTGGCTGGTTCTTCACGAACTCCGCCCCGATCATGCCCGAGGCGCCGGCCTTGTTGTCGAACAGCACGCCCTGGCCCAGGAGCTGGGCGGCACGCTCCATGACG
This sequence comes from Reyranella sp., assembly GCF_965249915.1. Classification (GTDB taxonomy): domain Bacteria; phylum Pseudomonadota; class Alphaproteobacteria; order Reyranellales; family Reyranellaceae; genus Reyranella. The sequence goes on along the minus strand of NZ_OZ252257.1, from coordinate 2,808,785 downwards.
ATGCGGCTCGAAACGTCCGACGGGCCGCCGGGCGGATAGGGAATAACGAGGCGGAGCGGCTTGGCAGGCCATGGCGCCTGAGCGATCGCGGGAGACGCGAGCGCGGTTGCAAAGGCCGAGGCGGTGAACGCACGACGACGCATGGACGCTCCTCCGATTCATTCTTGTTTGAAGAAGCTTCCCACGCGGGCGCCCGGCTCGCCAGCCCGGCCCGGCGGCTTCGTGCTAGGCTCCTTCCATGAAACGGTTTGGCGATCCCCGGGTGGCTGCAACGTTCAAAGCCTATCCGCGGGATGTGCGTGCCCGGCTGATGGCGCTGCGCCGGACCATCTTCGATGTGGCAGCCACGACCGACGGCGTGGGCGTGCTGACGGAGACACTGAAATGGGGCCAGCCAAGCTATCTCACCGAAGAGACGGGCAGCGGAACCACCGTGCGCATCGACCGGTTGAAGGGCGAGAGCGGCGGCTACGCCGTCTTCTTCCATTGCCAGAGCGGCTTGATCGGCCAGTTCCGCGAGCTCTATCCGGACACCTTTGCGTATGACGGCAAGCGGGCTATCAAGTTCGGGTTCGACGACCGGTTGCCCTTGGGTGAGCTAAGGCACTGCCTGGCCCTCGCGTTCACCCATCACTTGCGCGCGAAGTAGCGGCTACGCAGCGAGAGGCATTCCTCCTCGAGGATGCCGGTCGTGAATTTGATGTCGGCGCCCACGAACTCGGCAAACGTTTCGACGGAGTAGCGGCCGAAGTTGCGTCCCACAGTCTTGAAGCGCAGGCCCAGCACCCAGTGGCCGACCTTGGCGTTCAACAAGGCGCCGGCGCACATCGGGCAAGGCTCTACCGTGGTGTAGAGCGTCGTGCCCGACAAGTCGTCCGTGCCGAGCGTGCGGCATGCATCGGAAATGGCGTCGGTCTCCGCATGGACCAGCGAGTTGGCCGTGTGGATGCGGTTGCGTCCGCGGCCGACGATCTTGCCCTCCCGCACGATCACGGCGCCAACGCCCATGTCGCCTTCCTTGTCCGCGACGGCGGCGAGTTCGAGGGCCTGCCGCATCATCGTCTCGTGATGGTTCGTGTCCATGGCCACGATCATGGACGGGGCGTGTCGCATCGTCACCCTGATTCCAAGCCGGCCCTTCGTGCTAGGCTCGATCTCAATCCTTCCGTCCCCAGAAGACGGGAGAGGAAGACGAAGCGGGAGCGAAGCGGCATGAGCGGCAAGTTGAAGGACAGGGTGGCGATCGTCGTCGGGGCGGGCTCGAGCGGGCCGGGCTGGGGCAACGGCAAGTGCACGGCGATCACCTTCGCGCGTGAAGGCGCCAAAGTGTTCTGCGTCGACCTGAAGCGTTCTGCGGCCGAGGAGACGGCGGGGCTGATCGAGAAGGAGGTCGGTCCCGGCTTCGCCGTCGCCTACGAGGCCAACGCCTCGAACAATGCCGACGTGAAGGCGATGGTCGACGCCTGCATGGCGAAGTGGGGCCGCGTCGACATCCTCGACAACAATGTCGGCATCGGCTCGCAGGGCGGGCCGGTCGAGTTGAGCGAGGACGAGTGGCATCGCGTGTTCGACGTCAACGTGAAGAGCTTCTTCCTCACGGCCAAGCACGTGCTGCCGATCATGGAGGCGCAGGGCAAGGGCGCGATCGTGAACGTGAGTTCGATCGCCTCGATCCGCAGTCCCAAGGGGATTTCCTATCTCGCCTACAATGCCAGCAAGGGCGCGGTGAACTCGCTCACCATGGCGATCGCCTCGCAGTATGCGGAGAAGGGCATCCGCTGCAACGCAATCCTGCCCGGGCTCATGCACACGCCGATGATCGACTTCCTGGCCGAGCAGTATGCGAAGAGCGAGAAGGACCATAACCAGGCCTACGAGAAGATGATCGCCATTCGCGACCATGCCTCGCCGACCGGCAAGATGGGCACCGGCTGGGACACCGCAAACGCGGCGCTGTTCCTCGCGTCGGACCAGTCGGCCTATGTGAACGGCCACCTGCTGGTGGTCGACGGCGGCATCACGGTGCGGGCTTAAAATGCCTGCCTTTCGAGGAAATCGAGGAGAATATTCGAAATAAACGAAATAAACGCAACGAACGAAATGACTCGGGCGGTTTGCCGAAAAGGTATCCAGATACCGCGACGACAAGGGCTCCGGCAGAGGCTGCCCGGTCAGCGGCGGGCGCGCCTCAGGATCGTGCGGAAGACGATCGGTCCGGTGATGATGATCAGGAACAGCCGGAAGAGATGGTGGGTCGCCACCATCGCGATTTCGATGCCCAGTGCCAGGCCGATCAGGCTCATCTCGGCAAAGCCGCCGGGGGCGTAGCTCAGGACGGTGGCGTCGAGGTTGAGGCCGGTCAGCGCGTGGGTGATCTCGGCGAAGCCCACCGCGCAGGCGATCAGGATGAAGGCGGCGCCGATCGAGGCCGCCATCTCCTTGTGCAGCTTGTCGAAGTTGGCGCCGACGAAGCGGCAGCCGATGCCGGTGCCGACCACGACCTGGGCTGCCGCCACCAGGAAGCCCGGCGGCTGGGAGTTGGTGAGACCGCCCAGATGGGCGATGGCGCTCACGATCATCGGTCCCATCATGAAGCTGGCGGGCAGGCGCAGCAGGCGGCCGAGCACCGCGCCGATCACGCCGCAGGCGATCAGGACGGCATAGTCCTTCCAGTCGTTGCCCGTGGGGCCGTGGACCATGGTCAGAACGCTGGTCTGCGCACCGTTCACCAGCCGGTACCAGATGGGGATGGTGAGGACCACGGTCAGGATCCGCAGCGCATGCGCGAGCGCGATCGAGCGCTCGTCGCCACCCATCGCGCCGCCCATGATGGTCATGTCGTTCAAGCCGCCCGGCATGGCGGCGAAGTAACAGGTGACCTTGTCCCAATCGGTGACGCGTCGCAGCCAGGCGTAGCAGAGCGTGGCGCCGGTCATGGTCATGCCTGTCAGCACGCACAGGCTGACGGCCCATTCGCCCAGCCGCTGCAGCAGTTCGGGCGTAAAGCCCGACCCGAGCAGGACACCCAGGATGATGATCATGCCCTGGCGCAGCCGCACCCGCATGCCCACGCGCAGGCCGAGGAAGGCGGCGACGGTGGAGAAGACGCAGGCGCCCAGCATCCAGGCGAGCGGCATGCGCAGCCAGTTGAAGACGAAGCCGCCCACCGTGCCGATGACGAGCGCCAGCGCGAGAGGCTGCCACCCTTCGTGGCCGATGATCCTCTTCTTCTCGGGCTTGAAAGATAGGTCCTTCCCACTCAAGGAGCGAACTGCTCCTTCAGGATCCGTTCCTCGAGATCGTGCTCGGGGTCGAACAGCAGGGTGAGCTTGGTGTCGCTGGCCTCGGTCACGGCGACATGGGCGACGTTGGGGATCTCGACCGAATCGGCCGCCGCCGCGACGGGACGCTTCCTGGGATCGAGGATCGTGAATTCGACCCTGGAGGTGCGCGGCAGCAGCGCGCCGCGCCAACGCCGCGGCCGGAAGGCGTTGATCGGCGTCAGCGCCAGCAGGCCGGCCCCCAGCGGCAGGATCGGTCCGTGGGCCGAGAGATTGTAGGCGGTCGAGCCGGCGGGCGTCGCCACCAGCACGCCGTCGCAATGCAGCTCCGGCAGGCGCTTCTGGCCGTCGACCGCCACCTCGATGCGCGCGGTCTGGCGGCTCGAGCGCAGCAGCGATACTTCGTTGATGGCGAGGACTTCCGAGACTTTGCCGCGGGTGTTGGTGGCCACCATGCGCAGCGGCGTCAGCGTCACCTGGCGAGCCTTCTTGAGGCGCTTCAACAGGTTGGTTTCCTTGAAAGTGTTGAGCAGGAAGCCGACCGTGCCGAGGTTCATGCCGTAGATCGGCTTGAGCCGCCGCATGTTGCGGTGGAGTGTCTGCAGCATCAGCCCGTCGCCGCCCAGCGCGACGATGACGTCGGCCTCGGCGGTGGTGGCTGCACCATAAATCTTCTCGAGGCGGGCCTTGGCCTCGCGGGCCGTGGCGGTGCTGGCGCAGACGAAGGCGAGGCGGGGAGCGGGCGGGGACTGGACGGCCATACGGGATACAGCAATGCCTCGGGTGCAGGAATCGCACTATAGCCGCCCGCCGCGCCGGTGCGATAAATTCCCGGTCACAAAAGAAACTGCGAGGAGGAACGCGATGGAACTGGTCCCACTGGCCGATGGCTTCGGCGTCGAAGTGAAGGGCGTGTCCCTGCTCGACGTCGCGACCGATGCCCAGGCCTACAAGGCCGTCCGCGAGGCCTTCGAGACACATTCACTCCTTGTGTTCCGAGACCAGCAGATCGCCGACGACGTCCAGGTCGCCTACAGCCGCGCCTTCGGGCCGCTGGAGCTCACCAAGGCAGCGTCGCTCGGCGAGAACAGCTTCTATTCGCGCCTGACCAATGTCGGCCAGCAGGGCGAGATCGTGCCGCCCGATCACCGCCAGGTGCTGGTCGCCAAGGCCAATGCGCTGTGGCACACCGACTCGTCCTTCAAGAAGACGCCGGCACTCGCCTCGGTGCTGACCGCGCGCGTGCTGCCGGGCGAGGGCGGCGAGACCGAATACACCTCGACGCGGCTCGCCTGGGAGCGGCTGCCGGCGGACATGCAGGAGCGGCTGAAGCACTCGGTGGCCACGCACTCCTACGCCAACAGCCGCGACCAGATCCATCCCGACCTCGCCAATGCCGAGGAGCGCAAGGCGCTGCCGCCGGTGCGCTGGCGGCTGAACTGGCGCAACCCGGTCAACGACCGCCGCGCGCTCTACGTCGCGAGCCACGCCTATGCGATCGACGGCATGGACGACCGCGACGCGCGCCAGCTGCTCTCGCAGCTGCTCGACGAGGCGACGCGGCCGGAGTTCGTCTACAGCCATAAATGGCGCCAGGGCGATGCGGTGATGTGGGACAACCGCGCCATGCTCCACCGCGGTCGCCCGTGGGACTACACGCGCGAGCGCTCGATGGTGCGCACGACGATCTCGGCCACCGACGCGGACGGGCTCGGCGAAGTCACGCCGCCCGTCGTTCACTAGAGACTTCGAGGGAGACTGGCGGCCCGGCGTAGAGCCCGCGCCGCCAGTTCGAGGCGCGGCGCTATTCCGCGGCGGCCAGACGCTGCTGGTTCTGCTGGGCCACGACCTTGGCGCGGGCGAGGTCCTCGCCGCGACGCTTGTTGACGGCCGCGCCGCCGCCCGCCGTCTCGGCGAACAGCGACAGCTTGTCCATGTCGTCGTCGACCACAGGCTGCAGCGCGAGGTCGGTGTATTCGAGGCGCTTCGGGTCGTTCTTGACCTTGCGGCCGATGGCGATGCCCTGCAGCGTGAGGCGCGCGTAGATCTTGAGCTTGCGCCAGAAATCCGCCGCCACCTTGTAGTGGAACACGCCGATCGGCTCGATCGGCATGCCATGGCGGCGGTCAAGGCGGTACTTCATACGCACCGCGCCGCCTTCCAGCGGATGCACGCCCTCGGCCTCGAACATGATCTTGAACATGGTCATGAAGCGCGCCGGCTCGGCCGGATCACGGCCCGGGATCGCGCCATGCCGGCGGGCCACCGTCTCGATGTGCTCGGGCGTGTAGTAGGACTTCCAGGCTTCGCGATAGACCTGCTCGAACTCCGCGTCGCTCATCTTCGGATGATGCACGCAGCGATGATGGACGTCGTACTTGTTGAGGTCGGGGTCCATCCACACACCCTGCTTCCACAGGGTCTGGTGATCCTCGGAGCCGGGCAGCGGCGTGAGCATGAACAGCTCGAGGATGTCGAGCGGCAGCTCTTTCTTGATGATCTCCATGTCGCGCAGGATCGAGGCGCGCGTGTCGCCGGGGAACCCGAGAATGTAGCCGGCCCAGGTCGAGGCGCCGCTGGTGTGCCACGCCTGCAGCATCTTGCGGTACTCGGTGATCTTGTTCTGGCGCTTCTTGGCGGCCAGCAGATTGTCCGGGTTGACGTTCTCGAGGCCGATGAAGACACGATAGACGCCGGCCCAGCGTGCCTTATGGATGAAGTTCGGGATGCGATGGCACTGGGTGTCGACCTGGATGATGAGGGACAGCTGGATTCCCTCGTTCTCCTTCAGCTCGATGAGCCGGTCGAAAAAATCCTCCCAGTGCTTGTTGCGGGCCATGTTGTCGTCGGTGATGAAGAACGACGTGATGCCCTGCTTGTAGTTCTCGCGAATGATCGCTTCGAGGTCGTCGGCCGTGCGGAAGCGGCTCTTGCGGCCCTGGACGTTGATGATGGTGCAGAACGAGCACTGGAACGGGCAGCCGCGGCCGAGGTCGAAGCTCGACATGCCGCCTTCGTTGCGCGCCAGCGCCGACGGCGGCAGGTGCGGGGTGGGAGCGCCCTCGAGACCCGGCAGATCGTCCATATAGTTGTAGAGCGGCTTCATGGTGCCGTTCATCGCGTCGCGCATCACGATGTCGAAGCGGCCTTCCTCGGCCTCTCCGGCGAAGATCGAGACGCCCATGTCCATGGCTTCCTGGATCTCCGGCGGGATCACCGGCAGCATCGACAGGCAGCCCGACACGTGGAAGCCACCGATGGCCACCGGGAAGCGGCCCTTCAGGAACTTGCGGGCGAGATCGACCGCGTGGGGATACTGGTTGGTCTGGACGCCGACGAGGCAGATCAGGCCCTTGCCGCCGCTGCGCTCGATCTGGGCCATGAGCCGGTCCGGCCTGACGCGCGTGTTGGTCTCGTCGATCGGGTGAATGACGATGTCCACGTCCGGCCCGAGCACCTGCCGCGCACGGCAATCCTCGCCAAGCCCGTAAAGGGCGGCGAGCGTGTTCGAGGGGATGTGGGACCGAAGCCAGGTGATCGGGTAGCCGTCATCATCGTAATGAGTGGGCTTGATCAGAATGAGATGAAACTTCGTACGCTTCACTGCACCGCCCATAGCGGATTTCTCCAAGACATTACCCGCACGCGGTTCCAGCCAATTACCGCTTGACGGCATTCATTGTCACAATGCTCTGAGCCGGTCCCCAACGCAACGGGGCGCGACTTATATTCTCAGTTTGGGTGCGTAATAGGGCCACTAGAATTAGGGTTTTGTAGGGCACTGAGCCCAGCCATTAGTGCGGATGCGCCATGCCCAGCCGATTATTGCAGTCGATGCCGTGGAAGCGCAGCTTGAGCTTACCCGAAGCGTCTCCGACGAAGGCGCAGGGTGAGGGAACGAACAGGAATTGAGTCTCATCGCACGTGCGCCCGCCCTGGCGCCTTTCCAGATCCGGAGCTTCCGGTTCCAGTGGCCGGCCGACCTTCTCGCCTCCTGGGCGTTCGAGATGGAAACCGTGATCCTGGGCTGGTTCGTGCTGGTGTCGACCGGCTCGGTCCTGGCGCTGGCCGTCTTCGGCTCGCTGCAGTTCCTCGGCACGCTGATTTCTCCCCTGTTCGGCATGGCGGGCGACCGCATCGGCAACCGCAACGTCCTACTTCTCATGCGGACGGCCTATCTCGTCCTGGCGAGCTGCCTCGCGGTGCTGTTCCTGAGCGGCCTGGCGGCGCCCCTGCCGGTCTTCCTGCTGGCCACGATCATGGGGCTGGTGCGCCCCTCGGACATCACCCTGCGCAACCTCCTGGTCGGCGAGACCATGCCGGCCGACTATCTGATGCGAGCCATGGGCGTGTCGCGGACGACCGCGGATTCCGCCCGTATCGTGGGCGCTCTCACGGGCGCCGGGCTGGTCGCTGCCCTCGGCTCGGGCCTGGCCTACGTCGCGGTCTGCGGCGTCTATGCCGTGTGTCTGGCGCTGACCCTGGGCGTGGGCACGCGGCGGCTACGCATCCTGGGCGACGGCGAGGTCATGCCGTCGGCGTTCGGGGCGTTGCGGCAGGGCTTCACCTATGTCTGGTCGACGCCGGTCGTCCGCGCGGTGATGTTGCTGGCCTTCCTGGTGAACTTCGCGGCCTATCCGTTGACCGGCTCGCTGCTCGCCTATGTGGCCAAGGACATCTACCGGCTGGATCAGACCGGCCTCGGCTGGCTGATCGCCAGCTTTGCCGGCGGCGCGCTCACCGGCTCGATCCTGGTGTCGCTGTACGGCGCCCATATCCGGCCGGCGCGCACCATGATTGTCTGCACGCTCGTCTGGATGTCGCTCAACCTGGTCTTTTCCTGGCTCACGACCCCATTGATGGGGGAGATCGTCCTGTTCGGGTCGGGGCTCTTCCAGAGCTTTTGCATGATCCCGATGTCGGTGATCCTGCTCCGCGTTACCCATCCCGCCTTGCGCGGCTGCGTCATGGGCGTGCGCATGCTGGCCGTCTACGGCATGCCGCTCGGGCTGCTGCTTTCGGGCCCGCTGGTCGAGTGGACCGGCTTTGCCGCCACCGGGACCCTCTACAGCGTGCTGGGCATCTTCTTCACGCTGGCGATCGCAGTAGCGTGGCGCCGCGACCTGTGGGACCGCGCGGCCGCCGTTAACGTTCGCTAGCCGGGCAACCTGCCGGGAAGGCGTGCGTTCCAGCCGGAATGCATCATCGCCACGCCAAGACCGTCGCCGTGGCGATGGCAGCCTTTTTCGCCTTGTGTGCTTCGGCAGGGGCCCAGTCGCCCGACGAGGTCAAGCCGCCGCCCCGGCCTTCAGCCACCGAGGACGAGCAGCGGAATATCTACACGTTCCAGGTCGAGAACGACGTCTTCAACCGCTTCGGCAGGTCGGATCGCGACTACACCAGCGGCGTCAGGATAGGTTGGTTGTCGCCCGCGATCACCGAGATGCCGCACGGCATCGTGGCCATGACGACCATCCCGACGTTCCTGGGCGAGCCCGCGGCCGATTCGGTCATCCGCCGTATCGCCATCTCCGCCGGCCAGAACCTCTACACGCCGGAGAACACCTATGTGTCGAACCCGATCTACAACGACAGGCCCTACGCGGCCTGGCTCTATGCGAGCTTCGCGTTGCAGTACACCTACAAGCGCCACGATTCCCGGACCGGCATCGACGAGCCGACGCGCCTGGACACGCTGCAGGTCGATCTCGGCGTGATCGGGCCGGCCGCGGGCGGCGAGTTCGTGCAGAACAACTTCCATCAGCTGATCGGCGTGTCGCCTGCCTATGGCTGGGGCAACCAGCTGCATAACGAGCCCACGGTCGGGCTCACCTTCGAGCGGCGCTGGCGCACCGGCCGCGCCGTGCTGATCGACAATCCCAAGCTGGAGGTGGATTTCATCCCGCGCGCGGCTTTGGCGGTCGGCAATGTCGCCACCTATGGCAGCGTCGGCGGCACGGCCCGGATCGGCAAGAACCTGCGGGACGATTTCGGGCCGACGCGCGCCCGGCCGGCATTGCCCGGATCGGACGCCTTCATCGGCGACGGAAGCTTCGGCTGGTATCTGTTCGCGGGCTTCGACGGGCAGGCGGTTGCCCGCAACATCTTCCTGGATGGAAACACCGACGGGTACAGTCAGCGGGTATCGCATCGTCCGTTCGTCGGCGAGGTGCAGGCGGGGCTTGCCGTTCTGTGGCGTGGCATGCGGATTTCCTACACCCAGATCCTGCGCACGCCGGAGTTCTACGAGCGCGATCGCATCACGCAGTTCGGCTCGATCAACCTCACGTTCAGATACTGAGTCGGCCACTGAGTCGGGCGGATACTGAGCGTAATTCCGGTGCAAAATAGAAGGGGCGCCCGAAGGCGCCCCTTGGACTGCCGGCTGGGGCGCTAGATGCGTCCCATCAACAGCAGGATTACGACGATGATGAGCACCAGTCCGATACCACCGCTCGGATAGTAACCCCAGCCGCTGCTGTGCGGCCAGGTCGGAAGCGCCCCGATCAGAATGAGGATCAGGACGATCAGAAGAATGGTGCCCAACATTGAATGCTCCTTAGCCTAGGTTTGCCTCGGCGAACGACCAGTTCGCGAGCTTGTCGAGCCAGGCCTGGACGTGGTCCGGCCGGCGGTTCTGGAAGTCGAGGTAGTAGGCGTGCTCCCACACGTCGGCGACGAGGAGCGGGGTGCCGCCATGGGCGATCGGGGTATCGGCGTTGGCGGTCGTCTCGATCTTGAGCTTGCCGTCCGCGCCCTTCACGAGCCAGGCCCAGCCGCTGCCGAACTGCCCGACGGCCGCCGCCTTGAAGGCCGCCTTGAAGGCATCGAGGCCGCCAAAGCTGTCGTCGAGCGCGCTCTTGATCTTGCCGGTCGGCTCGCCGCCCTTCGGCGCCATGCTGTTCCAGTAGAAGGTGTGGTTCCAGATCTGGCCGGCGTTGTTGAAGATCGCCTTGCCCTTCTCGTCCTTGGCCGACTTCTTGATGATGTCCTCGAGCGACAGGCCTTCGTACGCCGTGCCGGGGACGAGTTCGTTCAGCTTGTCGACATAGGCCTTGTGATGCTTGCCGTAGTGGAAGGAGATGGTGTTGGCCGAAATCACCGGCGCAAGCGCGTCATCGGCATAGGGGAGTTTCGGAAGAGTGAAATTGGACATAACGCTATCCTTAGCTGGCTGGCCCGGATCGTCCCGGGCGGGCGGCGTCCGACATGAACGCACCTCACCTTATGACGTTGCGCGTTGCGATGGTGCTACGTTTTTTCCTGTAAATTCCCAAAGCCCTGATTCGCCGTGTGGGTTCGGGTCTGGTCTCTGGGCGTGCGCGCAAGGGCCAGATTCCGGGCAAGTCGTTCTCACTTGCTGAGCTTGAAAGGGTATCGCGCGCTTTTTTCAGCGAACGTTTCTCAGTCGCTCACTCTGTGGTTGCGTGCCCGGAATCGGTGAGTATTTGTGAGAGCCGACTCATTCAAAGAGGAGGTTCGCCATGAAGGGCAACCCGCAGATCATCGCCGAGCTCAACAAGCTCCTGAAGAACGAGCTGACGGCGATCAACCAGTATTTCCTCCACGCCCGCATGATGAAGCACTGGGGCTTCGATCGCCTCGGCAAGAAGATCTACGAGGAGTCGATCGGCGAGATGAAGCACGCCGACAAGCTCATCGAGCGCATCCTGATGCTCGACGGCCTGCCGAACCTCCAGGACCTGGGCAGGCTCGCGATCGGCGAGAACGTGCCGGAAGCGCTCGATGCCGACCTCAAGCTCGAGACCGCCGCACGCACGGCGCTGGTCGAGGCCGTGACGGCCTGTGAGGCGGCGAAGGACTATGTCAGCCGCGAGATCGCCGTCAGCATCCTCGAGGACGCCGAGGAGCACATCGACTTCCTCGAGACCGAGATCGGCCTGATCGAGAAGGTGGGCGTGCAGAACTACCTGCAGAGCCAGATGGGCGAAGGAAAGGGCCCGAGCTGAAAGCTCGGGAGCCGGAATCAGTCGGCGGCGAGGAGCGTCGGCTCTACAGACCGTTCATGGGCGATCGCGTGGGCTATGCGATCGCGCATGTCGCAGGCACAGGTCCCGCATTGGGGACTCTTGCCACAGGCGCGGAAGACGTCGGCCGGTCGCCGCGCTCCTGCCCGGACGGCGGCATCGACTTCGCGCTCGCGAATGGCTTTGCAGATACAGATGAACATGCTCTGACGGCCGTTTCTTCCCGCTGTTGCGACTTACTCGCAGACGCAGGATAGGAGCGGAGACGGCCGACGGTCAAGCCCCCCTTAGGGGCCGGCTGTCGAGCGCCGCGCCTCGAACGTGAGTTTCTTCCGACGAAGGCTATTGCGGGGCCACCGTGAATGCCCCGATGGCCGTGATCGCGCAGTCCGCCCCCCCTGCATCCCGGCAGGCCTGCAGGGCCTTGGTGGTGGCGTCCTGCTCACTGGGCCGGCCGCTCACGATTCCCATCCGCCCATTCGCCGCCAGCGCGACGGCGCGCCAGTCATTGGCGATCAGATACTGCTCGAGAGCCTTGCTCTGGGCGTCATCGAGGGCGATGCCGACGTCCTGTGGCGTGAAGACGTCGGTGGGTCGCATCGTCTGCGGCGTACGGACCAGCACCTCATTGTTCAGCGCGTAGAGCACGCACGGCCGTCCCGTGAGATGGCCGCAAATCTGCAGGTTGCGGCGGATCGCATCGGCGTCGGTTTCGCTCGGGGACCACCAGTCGAACCGGTTGTGACCCATGACCAGCGCGCGGTGGTGCCGGTTGGTGAGGTAATGCACGGGCAGGCGTTCGCGCGCCAAGGCACTGAGAAGAGGGGCCGTGGCAGGATCGAATGCAATCGGCGGCGAAGGCCGGCTGGCGGGTACATAAGGTGCCGGCGGCATCGGCGGCGGCCGGAACGACCAGACCACGTTGTTCTCGACCGCGTAGAGCATGCAGCCGTCGTAGGTGCGAAGGACCGTTACTTCCCGTTCCACCTTCTTGTTGCACTCTTCGAGCGCGGCGCGCCGGGCCGCCGCTTCATCGACGCGGTCGATCGCCGTCACGAAAATTCCGCGGACATTCAAGGCCAGGGCCTTGGCCCCCGGTGCATCGGTGTAATTCTGCAGGGCTCGCCAGTGATAGTCGGGGACGAACGGAACGTCCTTGGCCACGAAGAGACGCGGGACCGGGGGCGCTGCGGACGGGGCCGGCGTCGGCGCGGCGGCGGGTGTGGCGGACACGGCCGGTGTTTGCGGGGCGGCAGAGGGGAGCGGATTGGCCGGCGCCGTCGGTCCCGGCGTGGCCTGGCTTGTGGCCGTTTGCGCGACCGGAGGGGGGGCGACAGGAACGGCCGAGCTGGGCTCCGCCGCCTGCAAGGGCGGGGACGGGGTGGGATGGCGAAGATAGAAGGTCCCGGCCAACGCACCCAGGATCAGGACCATCGCCACGCCTCCCGCGAGGAGGATCCGCGTCCGCGGCATCGATCGGGCTTCCGCATGGGCGGGATGGGCCGTGGGGGCGGGCCGTGCGCCGTCGATGGTCAGGCGATAGGCATGGATGGGCCGGGGGATGTTCTTGACGTGCTGGTCGCCGATATCCTCGGCGCCCAGCATCAGCTTGCCGACGATCTGTTCGTAGACCGAAGACGAGATGCAGATGCCGCCAACCTCCGAAATCGACTCGAGGCGCACCGCCACGTTCACCGCATCGCCCATGAGATCGTCGCCGCTTTCCACGACGTCGCCCAGGTTGACGCCGATGCGCAGGGTGAGCTGGTCGTCGGCCGTGGAGCCCGCATTGGCCGAGCGCATGGCCTCCTGGATTTCGAGGGCGGCGCGCACGGCCTCGACCGGGCTCGCGAATTCCGCCAGCAGCCCGTCGCCGGTCATCTTGAAAACACGCCCGCGATGCTGGCGCACGAGAGTGCCTGCCGTATCGAGGCGGGAGGCCAGCAGTGCCAGCGCATGCTCTTCGTCGCGCGCCGACATGGTGCTGAACGCCACCACGTCGAGGGCGAGGATCGTCGTGAGCCGTCGGAGGAGATTGGTATCGGTCATTGCGCGAGGATTTCCCGACCCGAAGCTACCATAGCTCGCGCCGGAGGACATGCTTGCGTGATCGGCCATGCTCTGCGAAGACCGACTCATGCAATCCGCAGAGCCCCGCTACTGGGAAGACTACGAAGTCGGCCGGAAATACCCGCTCGGCTCGACCAGCTTCACGGCCGAGGAAATCGTCGAGTTCGCCGAGAAATTCGACCCGCAGAGCTTTCATGTCGATGCCGAAGCCGCCAAATCCTCCCTTTTCGGAGGGCTTTGCGCGTCCGGCTGGCATGTCGCCGCCAAGCTGATGAGGCTCTTCGTCGATAACTACGTCGACAAGCGCACGGCGTTGGGCTCTCCGGGCCTCGACGAGCTGCGCTGGCTGAAGCCCGTGCGGCCGGGCGACACGCTCACCGCCTGGGTCGAGTGTGCGAACAAGGTCCCGTCCAAGAGCCGCCCGACCCTGGGCGTCATCCACGAGCATTGGACCGCGGTTAATCAGAACGGCGAACTGGTCATGACCTCCAAGGGGGTCAACATGGTACGCAGGAGGCCGGTATGAAGCGTGCAGTGAAGGGTCTCGACCATGTAGTGGTCATGGTCGACGGCATCGACGCGGCCGAGGCGGCCTACAGGAAACTCGGCTTCCAGGTCCAGCCGCGCGGCTTCCACAAGAAGCTCGGTACGGCCAACCACCTGATGATCTTCGACACCGATTACTTCGAGATCCTGGGCATCGTCGAGGATACCGAGTTCAACGCCGAGCGGCGCGAATGGCTGAAGGGCGGGGGCGGTCTCGCCAATGTGGCGCTGGCCACCGACGGCGCCGACGTGGCCTACGAAGCCTTCAAGGCGGCCGGCCTCAATCCCGATGCGCCGCTCTTCTTCGACCGGGCGGTGGAGGTGGACGGCAAGACGGAACTCGCCAAGTTCCGCACGGTGCGCATCCCGAAGGACAATATGCCGGTCGTCGGCTTCTTCGTCTGCGAACACCAGACGCCTGAGTTCGTCTACCGGCCGGAATGGGCCAGCCATCCGAACGGCGCGCGCGGCATCCTGGGCGTCACCGTGATTGCCGAGCAGCCGGCCAAGTGGATTCCCGAACTCGAAAAGTATTTCGGGCCGGGCTCCGTCAAGCGCGAGGGCGAAGGGCTGGTGGTCGACACCGGCACCCAGCCGATCCGCTACATGACGCCCAAGGACTATGCCGTGCGCTATCCCGGTATCACGCCGGTACGGACGGGCGATCATCCCGCGCTGCTCACGGTGCGCGTCGAGAGCCTCGTGGCCTGTGAAGACCTCCTCAAGAAGAACGGTGTCAGGTTCACGAAGCCCGACTCCGGCCGACTGGTCGTCCCGCCGTCCGAGGCCGCGCATCTCACCCTGGAATTCTCGGAGTTCTAGTCTTCATGGCGTTCGATCTTGCCGACCGCGGCATCTATGGCTTCTCGACCACTGAAAACCTGCGCTTCGCGGACGTCGACGCCAACGGGCACATCAACAACGGCGCCTTTCTCGAACTTCTGGAGAATGTGCGCGTCGCGTACCTTCGTCAGATCGTTCGCACGGGGCTGCCGCGCTTCCGCCTGGTCGTCGGCCGCATCGAGGCCGACTTCAAGCGACAGATGTTCTATCCCGGCACGGCCGTGGCCTGCTGCCGCCTGATCGAGGCGCACGACCGCAAGTGCGTTGTCGGCCAGGGCCTGTTCGACGGCGAGGGCAACTGCACCGCGGTTCAGAAGGTGATCATGGTCTCGCTGAACGAGGAGACCCATCGCGCCACCCCGTTCGATCCCGTGGTGCGCGCGATGCTCGACCGTCTCGCGGCCTCGAAGGACGGGCTCGATCCATGACCGCCGTACCGGAAGGCTTCCGCACGCTCGATGTCACCGACGATTTCGTCGGGCTCGTGGGGCCGCTCTGGTTCAAGGCGGAAGAAGACGGGCTCAGGATCGGCCTGCCGCTGGAGAAGCGGCACGGCAATCCGATGGGCTGGGCCCATGGCGGCCTTCTGGTCACCGTCGCCGACATGGTGATGGGCGTGGGCTCAGGCTTCTCGACCGGCCTGTTCTGGCCACATCCGACCATCTCGCTGACCAGCGAGTTCGTGCGCGGCGCCAAACTGGGACAGTGGCTCGAAGGCAAGGCGCGCATCGCGCGGCGCACGATCAACTTCTGTTTCGCCAGCTGCGACCTGGTCTGCGGCGGCGAGATCGTCCTGGTGGCCTCGGGCGTCTTCAAAGTGCCCGATCCCGACAAGATCCCCGAAGCGGCACGTGCCGTCGCGCTGGCGCCGCCCTGGAAGAAGTAGCCAGGTCTAGATTGTCATCCTGAGCGAAGCGAAGGATCTCGCGCTGGCCATGAAGTGTGCTGGTCGTTGCGCTGGGTCCTTCGACGCTCGGGACGACATGAAGACCTACTTCTTCATTTTCTTCCGCCGGTAGATCCGATAGCGGTCGAAGTCCATCAGGTGTTCGTAGTTCTCGAAGGCGTCGGCGAACACCCGATTCTGCATGAAGTATTCGAGGTAGTCGAATTCCTTGCCCTGGCAGCGCGGCACGCCGGCGATGCGGTCGACGATCAGCAGGTCGGGATGCTCGCGGGCGAAGTCCTCGCTCACCGAGTCGAACACGAATTTCTCGGAGTCGCCCATCGTGTCGGGCGGATTGTAAAGGGCGGGAAAGTCGTCGCAGGTCGCGTAGACGCCCTGCAGGACCCACATGGTCAGGAACCGCGTGGTCATGCGGCCGCCGAGGTAATTGATCATGGGCCAGAACGGGTAGATGCCCGGCGACAGGACGAGGATCGTCCGGTTCGGCGCGTTCTGCTCGATGATGTGCTGCAGGCGGCCGCCGATCGAATCCTCGAACTGGCGCTGCTTGTAGAAGGGCGGCGTGTAGAGGGCGGCCTGGAAGTAGAGCAGCACCATGAAGGTGGCGCAGATCACCGCCACCGGCAGGCGGTGGGCGTTGCGGCTGATCGGCAGGTAGCGATCGACGGTCTGCGAGACGGTGAGCGCCGCGAGCAGGATGGCGGCCGAAAGCGCCGGCAGGACGTGGTAGGGCCAGCCCTTGGCCTGGCCGATCGCCGAGAGGGCGGCACCGACGCCGAACACGACCAGCACGCGGGCGGCGATGGTCTTGGTGAAAACGACCGCAAGCAGGCCGAAGATCGCCAGCGCCAGCAAGGTCGGGCCCAGCACGTTGCTGGTCAGAACCTCGCGCCAGCCCGACTCGCCGATCGGCGCATAGGCCTCGACTGCCAGCGGCAGCACGAAATGCCCGAACTCCGGGAACACGAGGTACATCAGCGCGAGGTGCGCGACCGCGAGCAGGCCGATCGCCCAGGGAATGGGGTCGGTGAAGGTCGGGCGCACGCCGCGCCGGACCAGCAGGTAGAGTTCGACCGCCGCCGGGATCGCCAGATAGTGCGGCTTCATGGCCAGGGCGACGCCGGCCACGAGGCCCACCAGGATCGAGGCGAAGCGCGACGGGTTCACGCCCTCGGCGCGTGCCATAGAGGCGATCAGGTAGGGCGCGCAGGCCACGAACATGATGTGCTCGCGCTGGCCGAAATGCTCGTTGGGCAGCACGGAGAACAGGAACAGCAGAACCGGCGGCAGCAGCGCCTCGGTGAGCGCGTGGTCGGCCGAAGGCACGAGACGGATGAGCCGCCGGCAGGCCCAGAACGACGCGAAGATGCCGGCCACCACCCAGGCCGTGAACCAGAAGGCCACGGTGCCGGGCAGGAGCCTGGCCGTCAGCACCGGCAGTCCGTGCACGATGAAGGTCAGCGGCAGGTTCTCGTCGAGGACCTCGACATAGAGCTTCTCGCCACCGATCCACCGTGTCGACACATCGAGGATGGCGGCGACGTCGTGGTTGATGGGCGGAAAGAAATAGCCGGCGAGCCAGAGAACCGGCAGCGCGAACAGCGACACCAGCAGGAGCTGCTCGACACGCGGCGGGATGGTCGGAGGTTTGGTCTGAACGGTTGGCAAGGCGGGGCGAAGATATCATAAGCGGACAGGAAGAGGAGACTTCCTGGGAGAGGCCGCTTCGTGGAACGGGCCGAGTACGAGCATATGCATGCGGTCGAAGACCGTATGTGGTGGTATCGCGGCCTGCGGCGGCTGGTCGCCGACCAGCTTGCCCGGACGCTCTCGCGGTCGGCGGCCTCTGGTCCGGTCCTCGATGCCGGATGCGGCACCGGCGGCATGTTGCGCGTCCTGGGCCCGGACGTCGCGGGCCGGCCGACCGTCGGCCTCGAATACGATCCCGTCGCTGCCGGCATGGCCATGACCAAGGCGGGACGACCCGTGTTCTCCGGCTCGGTCAACGAAATGCCGCTGGGGGACGGAACGATCGGGGCCTACGTGTCGCTCGACGTCCTCTGTCACGCCAACGTCGACCCCGCGCGTGCCCTGAAAGAGGCGCACCGCTGCCTCCGGCCGGGCGCGATCGCCGTGTTCAATCTGCCCGCTTATTCCTGGATGCTGTCGGCTCACGACAGGCGCGTGCACAATGCCCGCCGCTTCACGCGCGGCGAGGCCCGCGCCCTGATCGGCGCGCCGGGCTTCCGTATTCTTCATGCGAGCTATTGGAACACGCTGCTGTTTCCCCTGATGCTCCTCCACCGGCTGGTCGAACGCGACGACGCGGAGAGCGACGTGCGTGACTATCCGCGCTGGCTCGACGCCATCTTTTCCACGGCGCTCGCCATCGAGCGCGCCGCCATCGGCGCCGGGCTCAGCCTGCCGTTCGGCGGTTCCCTCATGATCGTAGCGGTGCGTGATGCTTGAGAATTCCGGAGAGTCGCCAGCCCTGTCCATCGTCGTGCCGGTCTACAATGGCGCGGCGACCGTCGGCGAGCTGGTGAAGGCACTGCGCGCGCTCGAGATCGAGGGCGGTCTGGAGATCGTGCTTGTGGTCGATGGCAGCCCGGACAACAGCCTCGACGTCTGCAAGCAGCTCGCCGCCGAGCCCGGGGCGCCGGTGACCGTCCTGAGCCTCAGCCGCAATTTCGGGGAGCACAATGCGGTCATGGCAGGCTTCGCGCGGGCGCGCGGCGCCTACGCGATCACCATGGACGACGATCTGCAGAACCCGCCCGAGGAAGTCCGCCGCCTGTTCGAGCATGCCCGCGACGGCAACTACGACGCGGTCTATACCTACTACGAAGAAAAGAAGCATGCGGCCTGGCGCAACCTGGGCAGCCGCTTCACCAACTGGTGCGCCGACAAGCTGATCGACAAGCCGCCCGGCCTCTATCTTTCGAGCTTCCGCTGCGTCTCGCGCTTCCTGCGCGAGCGGGTTACGTCGAGCTACGAGGGGCCGGCGCCCTATGTCGACGGTCTGATCTTCCAGATCACCCAGAACGTGAGCCGCCTGCAGGTCAACCATCTGCCGCGCGCCGAAGGGCGCTCGAACTACACGCTGCGCCGCCTGCTGCGACTGTGGCTGGCGATGTTCCTGAACTTCTCGGTGATGCCGCTCCGGCTTGCGACGATCCTCGGCCTGGTGTTCGGCGCCCTGGGCGCGGTGGCTGCCGGCATCACGATCGTCGAGGCGATCCTCTCCGACAGGGCGCCGCAGGGTTGGGCGTCGCTGATGGTCGCGGTGCTGGTGCTGGCGGGTGTGCAGCTCGTCGTGATCGGCATGATCGGCGAATATCTCGGCAGTATGTTCCTGGCCGTGAACCGCAAGCCGCAATACCTCGTGCGGGAAGTCTTCAGGCGGGGCACGGAAGGGCTCGACATCGAGCACCCGAAGGTCGATACGCGGGCGGCCGGCCAGCCGCATCGAGAGCCTTCGCAAGAGCCGCGCCGCAGGGAGAACTGAAGCATGACGATCTACTACGTGGCGCTCGCGATCGGCGTTCTGGCAGGGATCGGCGGCCAGATCCTGCTCAAGACCGGTGCGGACGCGCCCGATTTCGTGAGCCAGCTGCTGCGCCCCTCGACCATCGCGGGCCTGGCACTCTACGGTTCGGCGGCTTTCCTCTACATCATCGCACTGCGAAAGATTCCGGTTTCAGTGGCTTTTCCCAGCGTGTCGCTCTCCTATGCGATCGTTGCAGTGGCCGGCCACTTCCTTTTCGGTGAGCCGTTCGGCATCAAGCAGATCGGCGGCATTGCTCTAATCGTGGGTGGTGTCGTCCTCATCAACCAGAGCTGAGGGGCCTTCCCGTGAACTACGAGCAGATCAAGTACGAGACCAAGGACGGTATCCTCACCATCACCCTCAACCGTCCCGACAAGCTCAATGCCTTCACCGGCAAGATGCTCTCCGAACTGCTCGACGCCATGGACCGCGCCGATCGCGATGACGATGTGCGCGCGGTCGTGTTCACCGGTGCGGGCCGCGGCTTCTGCGCCGGTGCCGACCTCTCTGGCGGCGCCAACACCTTCAATGCCGAAAATCGCGGGCCGGTCGATCCCGGCCTCGACGGCCATCGCGACGGCGGCGGTCTGTTCACGCTGCGCCTCTACGAATCGCTGAAGCCCACCATCGCCGCCTGCAATGGACCGGCGGTCGGCGTCGGCATCACGATGCAGCTGGCCATGGACATCCGCCTCGCCTCGGAGGCGGCGCGTTACGGCTTCGTGTTCACGCGCCGCGCCATCGTCATGGAAGCCTGCTCGAGCTGGTTCTTGCCCCGCCTCGTCGGGCCGCAGCAGGCGCTGGAATGGGTGATGACCGGTCGCGTCTTTTCCGCCGAGGAGGCGCTGAACGGCCGGCTCGTGCGCTCGATCCACAAGCCCGACGATCTCCTGCCGGCCGCCTATGCGCTGGCCCGCGAGATCGCTGACAATACCGCGCCGGTCTCGGTGGCGCTCAATCGCCAGATGATCTGGAAGATGCTGGGCGCCGACCATCCGATGGAAGCGCACAAGGTCGACTCCAAGGGCATCTATTCCCGCGGCAAGTCCGACGACGTCAAGGAGGGCGTGACCGCCTTCCTCGAGAAGCGTCCGGCCCGCTTCCCCATGAAGGTGAGCGACGGCATGCCGTCCTACTTCCCGTGGTGGCAGGAGCGTAAATTCAAGTAGGCGGGAGTTCGCGGTGGACGACCGGCTCGAGCGCAACAAGCGGACGGTCACTGAGTTCTACGACCTGATGTTCAATCAGTGTCGTCCGCGCGAGGCGGTCGAGCGCTATGTCGGCGCCGACTATATCCAGCACAATCCCGGGGTCGCGAGCGGGAAGCAGGGCTTCATCGACTATTTCGAAGAAGCCGCCCGGGAATATCCCGGCAAGAGCGTCGAGTTCAGGCGGGTGATCGCCGAAGGCGATCTCGTCGTGCTGCATTGCCGGCAGGACTGGCCCGGCGATCACGTCTGGGTTGGCATCGACATCTTCCGCCTCGATGACGAGGGCAAGATCGTCGAGCACTGGGACGTGTTGCAGATCGTGCCCGAAAAGGCCGCCAATCCGAACGGTATGTTCTGACATCCTCCGCTGGTCGGTTGCCGCGACGGTTGGCTTGCGGCAAGCTGCCGGAAAACAAGCCTGTCGCGGAGGAAACGATGACCAAGCTGCAGATGCGGCGCCGGACCTTGCTGGCGGCCGCCCCGATGATGCTGGCGGCGCCCCATGTCGCGCGGGCCCAGGCCAAGCCCGAAAAGAGCAAGGTCATCCTGGCCGTGGGCGGCAAGTCCGCGCTCTATTATCTTTCGCTGACGATCGCCGAGCGCAAGGGCTTCTTCAAGGAAGCCGGCATCGACGTCGAGATCAACGACTTCCAGGGCGGCGCCAAGTCGCTGCAGGCCCTGATGGGCGGCAGCGCCGACGTAGTCGCCGGCGCCTATGAGCACACGATCCGCATGCAGCAGCGCGGCCAGGATGTGACCGGCTTCGCCCTGATCGGCCGCGGCATGCAGATCTGCATCGCGCTGCGCAACGACGTGGCGGCCAGGGTGAAGGGGCCGGCCGACATCAAGGGCATGAAATTCGGCGTCACGGCACCCGGTTCCTCGACCCACATGCTGCTGAATTTCTGGGCGGCCAAAGGCGGCTTGAAGGCGAGCGACGTGGTGGCGATCGGCGTCGGAGCCGGCGCTTCGGTCATCGCCGCGGTCGAGAAGGGCGAGGTCGACGGCGTGTCCCAGACCGATCCCGCGCTCACCATCCTGACCGACAAGAACCTGGTGAAGGTCGTCGTCGACACGCGCACGACCAAGGGCAACCAGGAAGTGTTCGGCGGCCCGTTTCCGGCGGCCAGCCTCTATTCGCAATCCGATTTCATCAAGAAGAACCCCGGCACCACTCAAGCGCTGGCCACCGGCATCGTGCGCGCCAACCAGTGGCTGCAGACCGCCTCGCCGGCCGATGTCGCCAATGCCGTGCCCGAGGGCTACCTGCTGGGCGACCGGGCGGTGTACGAGAAGTCGTTCGCGGGCGTCCGCGAGACGATCTCGCCCGATGGCACCATGCCCGCCGGTGCGATGGAGAATTGTCTCAAGTTCCTGGTCGAGAGCGATCCCGCCATCAAGGCCGGCTCGGTGAAGCTCGCCGACACGTGGAACAACGAGTTCGCCCAACGTGCCGCCAAGCGCAGCTAGCCTGAAGTGACAATGACGAAGGAAGTGCCGGCGCTCGCGCTGGCCGAGATCACCTGTCGCTTCGCTGCCCGCGATGATGCGAGCCAGGCCTACACCGCGGTGGCCAACGCCACGCTGAACGTCGCGCGTGGCGAGTTCGTGTCGGTGGTCGGTCCGACCGGCTGCGGCAAGTCGACCCTGCTCAACGTCGCGGCGGGACTGCTGGAGCCGTCGTTCGGCACGGTCGAAGTGTTCGGCGAGAGACTGCTGGCGGGCAGTGGCGTGAACCGGCGGGCGGGCTACATGTTCCAGGCCGATGCGCTGATGCCGTGGCGTAACGGCATCGACAATGTGATCGCCGGCCTCGAATTCCGCGGCGTGCCGCGAGCGGAAGCGGTCGGACAGGGCGAGGCGTGGCTGCGCCGCGTCGGCCTGGCAGGCTTCGGCGACCGCTATCCGCACCAGATGTCGGGTGGCATGCGCAAGCGTCTGGCGCTGGCCCAGACGCTGATCCTCAGCCCCGACATCCTGCTGATGGACGAGCCCTTCTCGGCGCTCGACGTGCAGACACGCCAGCTCATGGAGAACGAGCTGCTGGCGCTGTGGGCCGAGGATCGCAAGTCGGTGCTTTTCATCACCCACGATCTCGAGGAGGCGATCGCGCTCTCCGACAGGGTCGTGGTCCTGTCGGCCGGGCCGGCGACGCGGCCGATCGCCGACTTCAGGGTCGATCTGCCCCGGCCGCGCGACGTGTCGGAGATTCGCATGACGCCGGCCTTCCTCGACCTCCATCGCGAGATCTGGGCGGCGATGAAGGAAGAGGTGCTGAAGGCCTATGCCCAGCAGAAGGCGGTCTGAGATGCGGCTCAGGATCCTGCAACTGCTGCTGCTCGGCCTGCTGATCGTGGCCTGGTATGTCCTGACGGCGCCGGGGCTGATCCCGCCGTTCTATTTCGACAAGGCCAACCGGGCGGCCTTCTTCTTCGGCGAGCCGCAGAAGGTGCTCTGGGTGATCGTCGACTGGTTCGCGAGCGGGGAGATCTTTCCCCATCTTGGCATCACCCTGCTCGAGACGGCGCTGGGCTTCGTGATCGGCGCGGCCTCGGGGCTGGGAATCGGTCTGTGGCTGGCGCTGTCGCCCACCGCCTCGGCGATCACGGATCCCTACATCAAGGGCTTCAACTCGATGCCGCGCGTCGTGCTGGCGCCCATCTTCGCGGTCTGGTTCGGCCTCGGCATCTGGTCGAAGGTGGCGCTGGGCGTCACGCTCGTCTTCTTCGTGGTTTTCTTCAACGTCTATCAGGGCGTGCGCGAGGTCAGTCCCAACCTGATCGCCAACGCCCGCATGCTGGGCGCGTCGAACCGCCAGCTCCTGCGCTCAATCTACCTGCCCAGCGCCATGAGCTGGGTGTTCGCGAGCCTGCACAACGCGGTGGGCCTGGCCTTCGTGGGCGCCGTGGTCGGCGAGTATCTCGGTTCGTCGATGGGCGTCGGCTACCTGATCCTCCAGGCCGAAGGTACGTTCGACATCAACACCGTGTTCGCCGGCATCCTGGTCCTCACGGCCTGCGCCCTCGCGCTCGACAGCCTGGTGGGAACCGTCGAGCGTCGTCTCATGACCTGGCAGCCGAAGGCCGGGCAAACGGAGAAGGTGTAGGGGCCTACCTGCCGGTAAACCTCGCGGCCCGCTTCTCGAGATAGTGGGCGACGCCTTCCTTGAAGTCGGAGGTCTGAAAGGACAGTTCCATTTCGTGATTTGCCTGGACCGTGGCCTCGGCCAGGGTCTGGAACTGGGCCTCCCAGAGCTGCCGCTTCATCACCGCCACCGAGCGCGGCGAGACCGTGTTGGCGAGCAGGGTCGCGTAGGCGCGGGCCTCGGCCAGCAGCTTGTCGTCGGGAATGACCCGGTTCACGAGGCCCATCGCCAGCGCCTCGGGCGCGCGGAACTTGCGCGCCGAGCAGAGCAGGTCGAGCGCCGTCGGCAGGCCGACCAGCCGTGGCAGCAGCCAGCTGACCCCGTGCTCGGCGATCAGGCCACGCTGGGCGAAGGCGGTGGTGAAGACCGCCGATTCGCCCGCGAAACGCAGGTCGGCATAGAGCGGGATGACCATGCCGAGACCCGCCGCCGGCCCGTTGATCGCGGCGATGATGAATTTCGGGATCGCCGGGAAATAAGAGTAGTTCATCCTGAACTCGGGCAGGGTGCTGCCGCCGGGCAGCCCGTCCTGGGCCTTGGTCGACCGGTCGGCCGAGGCCCCCGAGCCGATCGCCTGCAGGCCGCCCATGTCGGCTCCGGCGCAGAAGCCGCGACCGGCACCGGTCAGGATGATGGCGCGCACTTCCGGATCGGCGCCAGCCTCGTGCATGGCCTCCTTGAGGTCGAGGTGCATCTGCCGCGTCCAGGCATTGAGCCTGTCGGGGCGGTTGAGCGTGATCGTGCAGACGCGATCGGCGACGTCATAGAGGACGGTCTCGTACGCCATATGGGGGTCTCCTCCTGTGCATTCTTGTGAGTGGCATGATGAGCAAAAGGCCGCGACGATACAAACGCGGTGGGAAGCGCTGCGCCGGAACGCATGCGTTCCGAGTCGATATTGCAGTTGATGCGAAATTAATGAAACAGAGGCGGTAAATGGCAAAGCGAGAATTCGCCCATCCCAGCGAGATGCAGAAGCACGTGGGGGAGGAAATCGGCGTAAGCGACTGGGTCGAGATCACGCAGGAGCGCATCAACCTCTTCGCCGACGCGACGGGCGACCATCAGTGGATCCATGTCGACGTCGAGCGCGCCAAGAAGGACATGCCGGGCGGCAAGACCATCGCCCATGGGTTCCTGACCCTCTCGCTGATCCCGATGCTCTCTCATCAGATTTCGCACATCAACAACGTGCGCAACGGCATCAACTACGGCTGCAACAAGGTGCGCTTCACCAGCCCGGTCCCGGCCGGCTCGAAGGTGCGGGCGCGCGCCAAGCTGATCGCGGCCGATCCGATGGACAAAGGCGGTGTCCGCCTGACCAACCAGGTCACCATCGAGATCGAGGGCCAGGAGCGTCCGGCCTGCGTCGCCGAGACCATGTCCATCGTCTACGGCACCTGAGGCCCTGCGGTTGCTGACACGCGAGGACCTGACGTCGGAACGGATCGACCAGATCGTGGCCGACGCCCGAGCCGCCGGCTACGACTTCTTCCTGTCGTCGCCGGAGCGCGAGGCCAGCCTCAACGAGGCGTTGCTCAACCGCCCGCCGGGGGAAGAGACCTGGGTCTTCGCCTACGGCTCGCTGATGTGGAATCCGGCCCTCGACTATGCCGAGGTCCAGCCCTGCCGGGTGGAGGGCTGGCGCCGGTCCTTCTGCTTCTGGACGCCGATGGGCCGGGGCACGCCCGAACTGCCGGGCCTGATGCTGGCGCTGGCGGATGGTGGAGAATGCGAGGGCATTGCCTACCGCCTGTCGCCCGAACTGGTGCGCCAGGAACTTGGCCTGCTGTGGAACCGCGAGATGCTGGCAGGAGTCTACAAGCCGCGCTGGGTGCCGACGAAGCTGCGGGACGGGCGCACCGTCAGCGCCGTGACCTTCGTCGTCGAGACAGGGCATTGCCAGTATTGCGGCGACCTGCCGATCGAGCGGGCCGCTTACCACATCGCCTTCGCCGAGGGCCGCCGCGGTGCTTGCCGCGAATACCTGTTGAACACGGCTGAGCATGCGCGATCGCTGGGCATCCACGACCCCTATCTCGAGGAACTGGTAGAGCGCGTGATCCGGTTGCGCGAGCAGCCGGCGCCGATAGCCGGTCCGGCAACGCTGTCGCTGCACGCGCTCACCAAGTAAGGCGGACTTCGCCTCTCGGAAGCCGGCGCACCGCCGATGGTGCGGGGCCGCAGGGCCTGTGACATAGTCGTTGCGTGTCCGCCCTCGTTGCCCGCTGGCTCGCGCTGCCGCCGAATTTGCGCGGGATCCTCTGGGTCGCTTTATCGGGCGTCCTGTTCGCGCTGCTCAACGTCTTCACGCTGATCCCGGCGCAGCATCTCAATTCCTACGTGATGGCCTTCCTGCGCTACTTCTTCGGCGCACTGTTCCTTGTGCCGATCGTGATGCGCCTAGGCCTCTACCGCTCGCTCCACACCAGGCGCCTGCCGCTGCACATCTCGCGCGGCGCCATCCATACCGCGGGCATGATGCTGTGGTTCGTGGCGCTGCCGCTCACGACGCTGGCGGAGATCACCGCGCTGGGGTTTACGGGGCCGATCTTCGTCACCATCGGCGCCGCGCTGTTCCTCGCCGAGAAGGTGCGCCTGCGACGCTGGATGGCCGTCATCGTGGGCTTCATCGGCGCCATGATCATCATCCGGCCGGGCTTTGGCGACATCCATCTTGGCGTCATCTGCGTCCTGATCTCGACACCTATTTTCTCGGCCTCGAACCTGATTTCCAAGGCGCTGGCCCGCACCGATTCCTCGACCACGATCGTAATCTGGCAGAACATCGTGATCGTCGCCTGCGCCCTGCCGTTCGCGCTGTGGTTCTGGCAGACGCCGCAGTGGGGCGACATCGTATGGTTCCTGCTGGCGGGACTGGCCGGCACGCTCGGGCATATCTGCCAGCAGCGCGGCTATCAGCTGGCCGACATCACGCTGCTGCAGCCGATCGGCTTCCTGTCGCTCATCTGGAACACGATGCTGGGCTATTTCTTGTTCTTCCAGAAGCCCGATATCTGGACCTTCGTGGGCGCGGCGGTGATCTTCGCCAGCGCCCTCTACATCTCCCACCGTGAGGCCGTGCGGCGGGCGCAGATCCGGACGGCGGCTTCACAAGCCACTCCGGAGGCTTGAAAAGCAACTCCGTCGTCTCGACCGAAGCCTCGCGAAGCGAGGCGTAGCGGAGAGACCTTCTCTCTACGATTTGATGGCTTTTGGTGGAGCTAAGGTCTCTCCGCTACGCGCCTGCGGCGCTCCGGTCGAGACGACGGTTTGCTTGGAGTGAGCTCTTCGCTCAGCCGCCGGTGACGCTCATGTGTCGCGGCACGGCGGGGCCGCTGTGGCGGCGGTCGATGATGAAATCGTGGCCCTTGGGCTTGCGCGCGATCGCCTCGGTGATGGCGCGGTCGAGTACGTCGTCGCTCTCCGAGGCGCGCAGCGGCGCGCGCAGGTCGGCGGCATCCTCCTGGCCCAGGCACATGTAGAGCGTGCCGGTGCAGGTGAGGCGCACGCGGTTGCAGCTTTCGCAGAAATTGTGGGTGAGCGGCGTGATGAAGCCCAGCCGTCCGCCGGTCTCCTCGACCCGGAAGTAACGCGCGGGGCCGCCGGTGCGATAGTCGGTTTCGGTCAGCGTGAAGTGCCGGGCGATCTCGGTGCGTGCCAGCGACAGCGGCAGATACTGGTCGAGCCGGGCTGCGTCGCCGATCTCGCCCATCGGCATGACCTCGATCAGGACGAGGTCCATGCCGCGGCCGTGGCTCCAGCGGATCATCTCGTCGAACTCGCCGTCGTTGACGCCGCGCAGCGCCACCGCGTTGATCTTGATGGCGAGCCCGGCGCGCTGGGCGGCGTCGAGGCCGCGCATTACCTGGTCGAGATCGCCCCAGCGCGTGAGCTGGCGGAATTTGTCGCGATCGAGCGTATCCATCGACACGTTCACGCGGCGCACGCCGATATCGGCCAGTTCCTGGGCGTACTTGGCGAGCTGGCTGCCGTTGGTCGTCAGGGTGAGTTCTTCCAGCGCGCCGCTGTCGAGATGTTTCCCGAGCCCGCGGAACAGCGACATCACGTTCTTGCGCACCAGCGGCTCGCCGCCCGTCAGCCGCAGCTTCTTGACGCCGCGACGGATGAAGGCCGTGCACAGCCGCTCCAGCTCCTCGAGCGACAGCACCTCCGCCTTGGGCAGGAAGGTCATGTCCTCGGCCATGCAGTAGACGCAGCGAAAGTCGCAGCGATCCGTCACGGAGACGCGCAGGTAGGAGATGTGGCGGCCGAACGGGTCGATCATGGCTCTTCGGTTACGGTGACGCCCGGATAATGGGCATGCGACATACCCCCTGCAAGGGGCGAATCCGGTGCCGAATTGGTCAGCAGCCGCAGCAGGTTGTCGACCGTATCGGCCTCGGCGGCCGGTTTGTCGGCCCGGATGCGGTTGATGCGCGGAAAGCGCATGGCGACTCCCGATTTATGCCGGGTCGAACGGGCGATGCCGTCGAAGGCGATCTCCAGCACCAGCTTCTGCTCGACCTCGCGAACCGGGCCGTACCGGTTGGTCGTGTGATCGCGCACCCATTTGTCCAGCCAGCGCAGTTCCTCGTCGGTGAAGCCGAAATAGGCCTTGCCGACGGGGGCCAGCTCGCGCCCGCCGGCGGCCCCGTCGCGCCAGCACCCGAAGGTGAAATCGGAGTAGAAGGAGCTGCGTTTGCCGTGACCGCGCTGGGCATACATCATCACGCAGTCCGCGAGCATGGGATCGCGCTTCCACTTGAACCACGGGCCCTTGGGCCGGCCGGACAGATAGGCGCTGTCGCCGCGCTTCAGCATCAGCCCCTCGATGCCGTCGGCCCGCATCTCCTCGCGCTTGGCGGCAAGCTCCGCCCAGTCGGCGAAGGTCACCAGCGGCGAGAGGTCGAAGCGCGGGCGCTCCTTCAGCGCGATCCAGGCTTCGAGGCGGGCGCGGCGCTCGTCGAAGGAGAGGCCGCGCAGGTCCTCTCCCTCCAGCCACAAAACGTCGTAGAGGCGGACATGCGCCGGATGCTCTTTCAGCATCTTCGGGGTCACGGTCTTGCGGTTCAGCCGCTGCTGCAGGTCGTTGAACGGCGCCACCGCGGTGTCGCGGCGCACCAGCAGCTCCCCGTCGAACACGCCGTCGAAGTCGATCGCTTCTATGATGTCGGGAAAGGCTCCCGACACGTCCTCACCCGCACGGCTGTAGAGCCGCTTCAATCCGCCGGATGCGGCGACCTGCACGCGGATGCCGTCCCACTTCCATTCGGCGCGGAAATGCGCGGGATCGAGCGAATCGAGTTCGGCGCGATCGATCGGGTTAGCCAGCATGGCCGGCAGGAAGGCCGCCCCCGCATTGCTGCTGGGCCGCGGCGCCCCTTGCAGCAGCCAGTCGAAGAGAGGCCGGTAGGGGGCTTCCAGCCCGTGCCAGACCTCCTCGACGGCATCCACCGGCTGGCCGCCGATATTGGCGACCGCCTGCTTGGCCAGCCGCGCCGAGACCCCGACCCGCAGCGCGCCGGTGAGAAGTTTCAGGAGGGCCCAGCGGCCGGTCGAATCGAGGGCATCCAGCCAGCGCTTGAGGATCGCCGGCGTCTGCGTGCGCGTGGCCCGCTGCAGCGTCTCGACGACCTCGCCGAGCGTCGGAGGCGGACCGGCCGCCGGATCGGTCTCCCAGATCAGCGCCAGCGTTTCGGCGAGGTCGCCGACATAGTCGTAGGAAAGGGCGAACAGCTCCTCGCCGATCTTCTCCTGGCCGAAGCCGCGCAGCAGCGCGGGCTTGGCCGACGGAAAATCGAGCCCGCCGGTCAGTGCCGCCAGCGCCCAGCCACGATCGGGATCGGGAGTCTCGCGCAGGTACGTCTCGATCAGCCGCAGCTTGGCGTTGCGGGCCGGTTGGAAGGCGAGGGAGTCGAGAAGGCGGGCGAAGGCCTGCACGGTTCAGGAATCCTCGTCCTCGCGACCGGCCAGGTGCAGCGCCTCGGCGTCGATGCCGAGACCGCGCGCATAGTGGACGAGCGCCTCCTCGCGGCCGTGCGTCACCCATACCTTCGGCGCGCCGACATCCTTCAGGGTCTGCGTGAGTTCAGGCCAGTCTGCGTGATCGGAGATGATCAGCGGCAGTTCCGCGCCGCGTTGCCGCGCGCGCGCGCGCACGTTCATCCAGCCCGAACACACCGCGGCGATGGGATCGGCGAACCGCCGTGACCAGCGGTCGGCGATGGCCGAGGGCGGGCAGAGCACGATGGCGCCCTTGAAGGTCTCGAGGATTGCCTCGGAGACCGGCGCCACGTCGCCCAGATCGACGCCATGCTCCTGGTAGAGCCTGCACAGGGACATCAGGCCGCCGTGCAGCCAGATGCGCTTGTCGTAGCCGGCTTCCCGCAGCAGGCGGATGACCCGCTGGCACTTGCCGAGCGCATAGACGCCCACCAGATGAGTGCGCTCGGGGAACGTGTCGACGGAGCGCAGCAGCTTGCCGATCTCGCCGGCATCGGAGGGATGATGGAAGACCGGCAGCGCGAAGGTCGCCTCGGTGATGAACACGTCGCACGGTACGGGCTCGAACGGCGGACAGGTCGGATCCGGCCGGCGCTTGTAGTCACCCGATACGACGATGCGCTGGCCTTTGTATGCCAGCACGGCCTGCGCGGAGCCGAGGATGTGACCGGCGGGTGCGAAGCCGACTTCGACCTCGCCGATGCGCACGCTCTCGCCGTATTTCAGCGCCTGCTGCTCGGTGTCGGGCATGTCCTGGAACCGCGTGCGCATGATCGCCAGCGTCTCGGGCGTCGCCAGTGCCTTGCGATGGCCCGGCCGCGCATGGTCGCCATGCCCGTGCGTGATCACCGCACGCGGCACGGCAAACGCCGGATCGATATAGAAATCGCCCGGTTCGCAATAAAGGCCGCGCGGCGTCGGGTAGAGCCACGTACGGGGATTGAGGGTCTCGGTTGCCGTCGTGATTGCCATGGCTCCTGATGCATCCTACCCCACAGATATGGGACTTCCCGACCTGTTTGCACGTTGGTTCGAAAGTCGCGGTTGGGCGCCGCGGCCGCACCAGCTCGCGTTGGTCGATCTGGCGCGAAAGGGCAAGAGCGCGCTGCTGATCGCGCCGACCGGCGGCGGCAAGACATTGGCGGGGTTCCTTCCGTCACTGATCGAACTCACGGAGCGGCGGCAGGCCGGCCAGGACCTCGCCTACAAGAAGGGGCAGGGGGAGCTGCATACGCTCTACATCTCGCCGCTCAAGGCGCTGGCGACCGACATCCGCCGCAACCTCGAACAGCCGCTGGCGGAGATGCAGCTGCCGGTGCGCGCCGAGAGCCGGACGGGCGACACGCCGCAGAGCCGGCGCCTGCGTCAGCGCGAGCGGCCGCCGGACCTCCTGATGACGACGCCGGAGTCGCTGGCGCTGCTGCTCTCCTATCTGGACGCGGCGAAATTCTTCGCCAGCCTCAAATGCGTGATCATCGACGAGCTGCACGCCTTCGCCACCAGCAAGCGCGGCCATCACCTGGCGCTCTGCCTGTCGCGGCTGGCGACGCTCGCGCCGCAGGCCCGCTTCGTCGGCCTGTCGGCCACCGTCGCCGATCCGCCCGAACTCGCCGAGTTCCTGAACCTGCGCGACGAGCCGGTCGAGATCGTGATGGGCGAGCCCGGCGCGCCGCCGGTCGTGTCGATCATCGACGCGCGCGAGCGGCTGCCGTGGGGCGGGCACATGGGACGCCATGCGGTGCCCGAGATCTACAACATCATCCGCCAGCACAAGACGTCGATCATCTTCGTCAATACGCGCGCGCAGGCGGAGCTGGCCTTCGATGCGCTGTGGCGGATCAACGACGACAATCTGTCGATCGGGCTGCATCACGGGTCGCTGGCCGTCGAGCAGCGCCGCAAGGTCGAGGCGGCGATGGCGGCGGGCAAGCTGCGCGCGGTGGTCGCGACCTCGTCGCTCGACCTTGGCATCGACTGGGGCGATGTCGACCTCGTCATCCAGATGGGCGCGCCCAAGGGCGTCAGCCGCCTGATGCAGCGCATCGGCCGCGCCAACCACCGGCTCGACGAACCCAGCCGCGCCATGATCGCGCCGGCCAACCGCTTCGAGGTGCTGGAATCGCTGGCCGCGCTGGAGGCGGTCGAGGCGCGCGAGCTCGATGGCGATCCGCCGCGGCCGCCCTGCCTCGACGTGCTGGCCCAGCACATCGTGGGCACCGCCTGCGCCCAGCCGATCGACCGCGAGGCCTTCTTCGCCGAGGTGCGGCGGGCGCAGCCCTATCGCGACCTGCCGCGCCAGGATTTCGACGACACGTTCGACTTCGTGGCGACCGGTGGCTACGCGCTGGCGGCCTATGATCGC
Source organism: Reyranella sp. (assembly GCF_965249915.1). GTDB lineage: Bacteria > Pseudomonadota > Alphaproteobacteria > Reyranellales > Reyranellaceae > Reyranella. The sequence continues at coordinate 2,776,876 of NZ_OZ252257.1, read as the reverse complement.
TGGCACCGGCTGAAGCAGCTTCCCGACGGTCGGTGGATGCTGGCCTCGCCGCTGGTGGCCAAGCAGTTCCGCATGAACGTGGGCACCATCGTCGAGCTGCCCCTGATGAAGGTGCGGCTGCGCCGCGGCGCTGTGCTGGGCGAGGTCGAGGAAGGATTCGTGCAGGGGCTGGTGCCGGGCGACACGTTCGTGTTCGCGGGCCGGCTGCTGCGCTTCGAGGGCGTCAAGGAACTCGCGGCGATCTGTTCGCCGGCCTTCAGCGGCGATCCCAAGGTGCCGGCCTATGGCGGCGGCCGGCTGCCGCTCTCGACGTTCCTGGCCGCAAGGGTGCGCGGGATTCTGCAGGATCCGCTTAAGCACCCGAAGCTGCCGTCAGAAGTGCAGGAGTGGCTGCGCATCCAGGTCTTCCGCTCGATGCTGCCCCCGGCCGACAAGCTGCTGGTCGAAGGCTTTCCGCGCGGCGGCAAGCAGTTCCTGGTCGCCTATTGCTTCGAGGGCCGCAATGCGCACCAGACGCTGGGCATGCTGCTGACGCGGCGCATGGAGCGCATGGGCCTGCGGCCGCTGGGCTTCGTGGCCACCGACTATGTGCTGGGCCTCTGGGGGTTGCGGCCGGCCTCGCCGAAACAGCTCGACGAACTGTTCGACGAGGACATGCTGGGCGATGATCTCGAAGCCTGGATGGACGAATCGAGCATGCTGCGGCGCTCGTTCCGCAACGTCGCGGTGATCGCCGGCCTGATCGAACGGCGCTTTCCCGGCGAGGAGAAGTCGCGCCGCCAGGTCACGTTCAGCTCCGACCTGATCTACGACACGCTACGCCAGCACGAGCCCAATCACATCCTGCTGCGCGCCACGCGCCAGGACGCGGCCTGGCAGCTCGCGGACCTAAAGCGGTTGGGCGACCTGCTGAAGCGCGCCAAGGGCCGCATCGTCTATCGCCGTCTCGACCGCATCTCGCCGCTTGCCGTGCCGGTGCTTCTCGAAATCGGCAAGGAACGCGTGCTCGACGGCACCGCCGAGGACGAGCTTTTAGACATCGCCGCCCAGGAACTGATCGACGAGGCGACGCGGCTCTGAGGAAGGCGGATCAGTCGCCGCCGTTCCCGCCGACGACGTAGACGGTGAGTTTCTCGGGCAGCGTGTCGTGGGCGACTTCGATGGTGCGGCGGTCGGGCCAGATGAAGACCGCGTCCTGGTCGGCCATCAACTCTTCGAAGCGCGCGACCTGGCCGCGTCCCCAATAGTGCATCGGCAGCACGATGCGCGGCTGGATCTGGCGGATGACCTCGACCATCACGGGCAGGCCGACCGTGTAGGCACCGTCGATCGGCACCATCAGCACGTCGATGCGGCCGAGCTCGTCGAGATGGTCCTTGGTCAACCGGTGATGCAGGTGGCCGAGATGGGCGATGCAGAGATCGCCGATGGTGAAGGTGAAGATCGAGTTGCCGTTGATGCGCGCCGAGCCGCCGCCCCAGTCGCGCGCATTGGTCGGCAGGTTCGTGACCTTGAGGTCTTTCAGCGAGACCTCGTGGCGCGCCTCGGTCTGGCCGGCGTCGCTCGGCCAGCCGCGCAGCACGTAGGTGATCCCGTCCTCGGGCGTGTCGGTGTAGTGCGTCGAGTGCGCGTTGTTCATCGTCACGATGTCGGGCTTGCGGCCGAAGCCGTTCAGCCCGTTGTAGTCGGTGATGGCTCGCACGCCCTGCGGCGTGTCGATCTCGAAGCTGGCATGGCCGAGGAAGGTGACGATGGCGCGGCTCGCCGTGTCCGCCGCCATCTGCGCCCCGTCGAGCGAGGCCATCTGCACGCCGCGGCCCTGCAGGGTGGGACCGAGTTCGACGAGATTCTTGGAACAGCGGGCCAGTGCCGGGCCGGCCAACAGGGCGAAGGCGGTGGCACAGAGGGCGGCGAGGGACAGACGAAGAGTCATGGAGCCTCCGGGACAGGGCGCAGCTTCTCCCCGGATGCACTCGATATGCCAGCCCTTTAGTCCCGTTGACTCTCGATTTTGAGGGAACTAGAACAAAAGAAGAACATTTTAATCCCCAGCCCATCCATCAGCCAGACGAGGGGGCGATGCCGGTCATTTCCCCGAAAGCCTTTTCTTCCTCTCCTCCCAAGGTCGCCAATGATGCAGCGGCTTCGGTGCCCGTCTCCTTGCGCGAGAAGGTACGCCGGCTGGAGCGGGCCAACAGCGTCCAGCGTTCGGGCCGCGCCGCCGGTGTGACGTTGGGGGTTCCCGCCATCGACGCCGTGCTGCCCGAAGGCGGGCTGCTGACGGGCGCCCTGCACGAGATCGAGGCGGGACCTGCCCCCTCCGGCCGCGTGGCGCCGCACGATGGCCCGGTCCTCGGCTTCGCGGCCCATCTGCTGGGCCGCTTCGGGCCGGGCACGATCCTGTGGTGCCGCCGTCCCACGGGCACGTTCGATGCCATGCCCTATGCGCCGGCGCTCTCCTCCTGGTTCGATCCCGCGCGCCTGCTGATGGTCACGGCAAAGCGCGACGAGGATCTCTTCTGGGCGATGGAAGAAGGGCTGCGCTGCCCCGGCATCTCGGCCGTCGTGGGCGAGACCCGCAGCGCCGATTCCACGGCCGGCCGCCGCCTGTCGCTGGCCGCCGAGAAGAACGGCGTGCCCGCCCTGCTGCTGCGCGCCCAGCCGGCGCCGCCGCAAAGCGTGTGCGCGACACGGTGGCGGGTCGCCTCGGCACCGTCCTGCTCGACACCGGGCCTCAAGGATGTCGGTGCCGCGCGCTGGAGCCTCGAACTTCGGCGCAACCGCTTCGGCACACCGTCCGCCGCCGAAACACCGTCTTGGCTCCTGGAGTGGAACGATGAAACGCATTGTCTCGCTGTGGTTCCCCAAGCTCTCCACGGATCGCCTGGCACGCACTTCGAAGAAAGACTGGTCGGATAGGGCGTCCGCCACCGTCGTCTGGCGCGAGGGCTGCCCGCGCCTCGCCGCCGTCAATCCGCACGCCCGTGCCGCGGGTCTGCGCCCGCACATGCGGCTGGCCGATGCGCGCGCCCTGCTGCCTGACCTCGTCACGGTCGCGGGCGAGCCGCAGGCCGATCTTCGACTGATCGAAGCGATCGCCGGCTGGTGCGATCGCTACACGCCCTGGGTCGCGATCGATACGCTGGGCGGCGCCCTCGCGCAGGACGGCGAAACGACGTGCAGCGCTGGCGGCTTCGGCGGGGATGCCGGCCTGCTGCTCGACGTGACGGGCTGCACGCATCTCTTCGGCGACGGCGAGAGCGGCGAACGCGCGCTGCTGGCCGACCTGGTCACGCGCCTGACCCGGCGCGATCTTTCCTGTCGTGCCGCGATGGCCGACACGGCGGGGGCCGCCTGGGCGCTGGCGCGCTTTGCCGAGCGCCAGGCCGATCTCTTCTGCCCGTCGCGAGGCCAGCGCGATGCGCTGGCCTCGCTGCCGGTCGAGGGGCTGCGCCTCGAGGCGCCGATCCTCGAGACCTTCCTGAAGCTCGGACTGCGCCGCATCGGCGATCTCTACCCCATGCCGCGCGCGCCGCTCGCCCGCCGTTTCGGCAACCAGCCGCTCGAGCGCATCGACCAGGCGCTGGGCAGGCTCGACGAGCCGATCGAGCCGCGCCGCCCGCCGCCCGCCTTTCGCACGCGTCTCGCCTTCGCCGAACCGATCGGCCGGGCCGAGGACATTGCCGCCGCGACCAGCCGCCTGCTGGCCGCGCTGTGCCGCCAGTTCGAGCAGGCGGGCGTCGGCGCGCGCCTGCTGGAAATCTCGCTCTACCGCGTCGACGGTTCGGTCGACCGCACCTCGATCGGCACCAGCCGCCCCAACCGCGACAATCCCAAGCTGATGAAGCTGTTCGAGGAGAGGCTGGGCGAACTCGATCCCGGCTTCGGCGTCGAACTGATGATCCTGGCCGCGCCCGAGGTCGAGGCGTGGAGCGGCACGCAGGATGCGCTGCCCGATCAGGATTCGCCCATGGTCGCGGCGGGGGCGGACGGCACGCTCGACCTGGCTGACAGGCTGGTGCTGCGGCTGGGCGCGGAGAACGTCGTGCGGCTGCTGTCGCGCGACAGTCATCTGCCCGAACGCGTCCAGGTCGCCACCGCCGTTGCGTCGAAGCCCGCCGCGGCGGGCGCCTGGCGCCGCGTCGCCAGCCTCAAGGGCGCACGGCCGACGCGCCTGCTGCAGCGGCCCGAGCCCGTCGAGGTGACTGCCTTCGTGCCCGACGATCCGCCCTCGGTGTTCCGCTGGCGACGGCATGCCTATCGCATCGTGCGCGCCGACGGTCCGGAGCGGATCGCCGACGAATGGTGGCGTCCGCGGTCCGACGGCAGCCGCCCGCCGGCCGGCACCCTGCCGTTGGTGCGTGATTACTACCGGGTCGAGGACGATGACGGCGGCCGCTTCTGGCTGTTCCGCGACGGGCCCTATCGGCTCGCGGCCAATGGCCAGCCGACGGCCCGTTGGTTCCTCCACGGATTCTGCGCCTGAAGGGGAGAGATATGGAGACGACGAGCAAACGGGGCACCACGCTCACCATCCGCGGTCTCGATGGCGCGATCATCGAGCGTCTGAAGAAACATGCGCGCGCCAGGGGCCGCTCTCTCGAAGCCGATCTGCGCGACCTGCTGACCTACGCGTCGGGCCAGCCGCTGGTGCTCGATCCGCTGGAAGAAGCCGATCGTATCGCCGCCATGACGCCGCCTGCGGCCATCGCACGGATGGGAGAGGGCCCGTGATCGTCGTCGTCGATCCCGGCGTCGCCATAAAATGGTTCGTCGAGGAGCCGCTGCGGCCGCAGGCGCGTTCGCTGCTGGCCAACCGGCACGAGATGATCGCGCCCGACATCCTGATCGCGGGGGTGGCCGAGCTTGCCTGGCAGAAGGCGACGCGTGGCGAGATCACGGCCGAGCAGGCCGAGCCCATCGTGCGCAACATCGCGCTTCCCTCGTTCATCTCGGCCTTCGTCGAATCGCCGCAGCTGCGCAATCGCGCGCTGGCCATCGCCCTGCAGTGCCGCCGGCCGGTGCACGACTGTTTCTACGCTGCCTGCGCCGAATCGGCCCAGGCACCGCTGGTCAGCGCCGACGAGGATTTCCTCCACGCCCTGAAGAGCCAGGGAATCGATGTGCGTGGCATCCCGCTCTCCTGTGTGCACGAACTCGTCCCGTCGTGATTCCATGGATTACGCCGAGCTCCAGGTCACGACCAACTACAGTTTCCTGCGCGGCGGCTCGCATCCGCAGGAGCTGGTGGACCAGGCGATCAAGCTCGGCCACACCGCCATCGGCATCGCCGATCGCAACACCCTGGCCGGAGTCGTGCGAGCCTTCGCGGCGTCGCGCGGGGAGAAGAAAGCCGATCCCGACAGGATCAAGCTGCTGGTCGGCAGTCGTCTCGAGACGCGCGATGGCTATTCGCTGCTCGTCTATCCGACCGATCTCGACGCCTACAAGCGCCTCTCCCGTCTGCTGACCCTGGGCAACCGTCGCACCGGGAAGGGGCAGTGCGACATCGGCTTCGATGACCTTGCCGAACATGCCGAGGGACTGTTGGCGATCGTGTTGCCGCCCCGCCGGCCCGAAGAGCCCGCTTTCCGCGACCGGCTGCAACGCCTCGCAGAGCTGTTTGGCGACCGCTGCTATCTGGCCGGGACCATGCTGTTTCGCGGCGACGATGCCCGCCGGCTGGCGGCCCTCGACGATCTCGCCAGCGAGACGGGCGTGACGTTCGTTGCCACCAACGACGTGCACTATCATGTGCCCGAGCGGCGTGCGCTGCAGGATGTGGTGACGGCGATTCGGGTAGGCTGCACCGTCGACGATCTGGGTTTCCGTCGCTTCGCCAGCGCCGAACGCCACCTCAAGGAACCGGTCGAGATGGTCCGCCTGTTCCGCCGCCATCCGCACGCCATCGCTGCCACGCAGGAGATCGTTCGGCGCTGCACCTTTTCGCTGCGCCAGCTCACCTATCAGTATCCGGTCGTCTACGAAGGCGGCGAGATGCCCATGGACAAGCTCACGCGCCTCACCTGGGAAGGCGCGGCGTGGCGCTATCCCGACGGTGTTCCGGAGGAGGTGGCCAGTACGATCCGGAAGGAATTCGAGCTCATCGCGCGGAAGGAAATCGCACCCTATTTCCTGACGGTGCATGAGATCGTGATGGAGGCACGCAGGCGCGGAATCCTGTGCCAGGGCCGCGGCTCGGCCGCCAATTCCGCGGTCTGCTATTGCCTTGGTATCACCTCGGTGAATCCAAAGGAGACGAAAGTGCTTTTCGAGCGCTTTCTCTCGAATTCCCGGAACGAGCCACCTGACATCGACGTCGATTTCGAGCACGAGCGCCGCGAAGAGATCATCCAGTGGATCTACGAGGAAAAGCATCGCTCGAAGGCCGCCCTGGCCGCCACGGTGATCTCTTTCAGGAGCCGCAGTGCCATCCGTGAGGTCGGCAAGGTGCTAGGCCTCTCGCCCGACACGGTGGGGGTGATGGCCGACACGGTGTGGGGGATGGGCTCGACCGGTGTGAAGGCCGAACATGTGCGGGAAGCCGGCCTCGATCCGATGGATGCGCGCATCATGCTGGCGCTCGAACTCTCGTCTGCCTTGTGCGGATTCCCGCGCCATCTTTCCCAGCATGTCGGCGGCTTTGTTCTCACCCAGGACCGGCTCGACGAGCTGGTGCCGATTCAGAATGCGGCGATGAAGGATCGCACCGTCATCGAGTGGGACAAGGACGATCTCGACGTGCTGAACATTTACAAGGTCGACGTGCTGGCGCTGGGCATGCTGACGGCCTTGCGCAAGAGCTTCACGATGATCGAGGCGCATTTCGGCAAGAAGCTGGATCTCAACATGCGGCCGGACGACCCAGGCGTCTACGAGATGCTGTGCCGCGCCGACTCGGTCGGCGTCTTCCAGGTCGAGAGCCGGGCGCAGATGTCCATGCTCCCGCGCCTGAAACCCAGGGAGTATTACGACCTGGTCGTCGAGGTGGCGATCGTGCGGCCGGGGCCTATCCAGGGCGGCATGGTGCATCCCTATCTGAAGAACCGGGCAAACCCCGACGCCGTCGTCTATCCGAAGCCGGAACTCGAAGCCGTCTTGAAGAGAACCCTGGGCGTTCCCCTGTTCCAGGAACAGGCGATGCAGATCGCCATCGATGGGGCAGGTTTCTCGCCGGAGAAGGCCGACGAACTGCGTCGCGCCATGGCGACGTTCCGGCACAACGGCACGATCTACAAGTTCAAGACCCCCTTCATCGAAGGCATGAAGAAGAACGGCTACGAGGAAGACTTCGCCGAACGCTGCTTCAAGCAGATCGAGGGGTTCGGCGAGTACGGTTTTCCGGAAAGCCACGCCGCGAGCTTCGCGATCCTGGTCTACGCCTCGTCCTACGTGAAGTACTACTATCCAGAGGTCTTCGCCGCGGCTCTGCTCAATTCGCAGCCGATGGGTTTTTATGCGCCCGCCCAGCTCGTGCGGGACGCACGCGATCATGGCGTCGAGATCCTGCCGCCCGACATCAATGCCAGCGACCGCGACTGCACCCTGCAATCGGGGAAGAACAATCGCTGTGCCCTGCGTCTCGGCCTGCGCCAGGTGACGGGCCTTTCCGAGGAGGCCGCCGACAGGATGGTCGAACGCCGTGGCGCGATCCCCTATAGCGATCCTGCCGACCTTTGGCGGCGCAGCGGTCTGGCTAAGAAGCAGATCTTAGCCCTGGCCCGCGCCGATGCCTTCGCATCGCTCAACCTCACACGCCGCGACGTGTTGTGGGCGGTGCGCGGCTTTGCCGATGGGCAGTTGCCCCTGCTCGACGCCCAACCGCGGGTGCGCGACCTGGAACCCTCTGTCACTTTGCCGAATCTCACGATGGGCGAGCAGGTGGTGGATGATTACAGCAGCTTCTCGATGTCGCTGCGTTCGCATCCGCTGGAGCTGCTGCGAACGACCTTCGCGGGACAGGGATTCTCCAGCACGGAAGTACTGCAGGCCTCGAAGAACGGTGATGTCCTCACCCTGGCCGGCCTCGTGCTGGTGCGCCAACGGCCCGGCACGGCTTCCGGCGTGGTCTTCGTCACTCTCGAGGACGAATTCGGCATCGCCAATCTCGTGGTCTGGCCCACGGTGTTCGACGCGTATCGTCGCGTCGTGATGGGCGCGCGCATGCTGGGCGTGCGAGGACGCATCCAGTGCGAGGGAGAGAAGCAGTACAGGGTGATCCACCTCGTCGCCGAGGAGATCTGGGACCTGTCGGCCGAGCTCGATTCGATCTCCGAACTCGACCTTTTCCACCTGACCCACCCTCGCGGCGATGAGGTTCGCAGCGATCCGGGGGACCGCCGCGTGAAGGTGGCGGAAGCCAATGCCACACGCCATCGTTCCAGCAGGACTGTGCCGGCCAAGCCAACCGCCAAGCCCGATTACGACCGCAGCCGCATCGTCCTCGACCGGCCCAGGATTCGCATCCATAGTCGTGACTTCCACTGACTCTGGCTGCCGCCTCCTTGCGCACGATCTCGATCTTTCTCCTCGCGCTGGCGTTCGCTACGCCCGCAGCCTCCCAGGCGCTGGAAGATTGTCCCTCCTATGTGCCGAGCATCCTCGAAACCTGGATCGCGTCACCTGATCTCAGGCTCGCGGCCTATGGCTACACCTGTCGCATGATCAACATCGACAGGACGCTGAGCCAGGCGATGCGCGAGGGCGTGCAGGCCAACGACAGCTCGGCCTGGATCGAAACCTATCGACGGACCCTCGAACGGGTCCGCGAGGCCAGCGCCGTCAACCGCCGCTGGGCCGGCGCCGAGGCCACCCGCAATCTCGCCGTCCTCACGCGCCTCGAAGTGAAATACCGCCGGCTCGCCGAGCCCTGACAGCCGCGTGCGCTAGGCGCCGCGGCCTTTCTCGAAGCCGGCGAGGAACTGGACCAGGTTGCGGCCGAGATCGTCGCCGAGATAGCCGCCTTCCTGCACGAGCACCGTCGGCAGGCCCATGCGCGCAATCTTCTCGGCCATGGCATGGAAGCCGGCGCCGGTGACCTTGAGACCCTGCAGCGGATCGCTCTCGCTGGCGTCGAGGCCCAGCGCCACGACCAGCGCGCTGGGCTGGAATTCGCGGATGCGTGCGAGGGCCTTGTCTGCGGCCTCGAGCCACGGTGCATCGGGCGAGCCCAACGGCAGCGGCAGGTTGAGGTTGAAGCCCTCGCCCTTGCCCGCGCCGTGCTCGTGCGCGTGGCCCCAGAAGAAGGGGTAGTAATGGTCGGGATCGGCGTGGATCGAGACGGTGAGTACGTCGTCGCGCTCGTAGAAGATGCCCTGCGTGCCGTTGCCGTGATGCACGTCGACATCGAGGATCGCCACGCGCCCGTGTCTGCCGCGCAGTCGCTGCGCCGCGACGGCGGTGTTGTTCAGGAAGCAGAAGCCGCCCGCCATGTCGGCATAGGCGTGATGGCCCGGCGGCCGGCAGAGCGCGTAGGCATGGTCCTCGCCCGCCAGCACCATGTCGGCGACCGTGGCGGCGACCTCGGTGGCGGCGAGGGCCGCGTCCCAGGTGTGCGGGCCGATCGGGCAGCCAGTATCGACCTGATGCCAGCCGGCGCGGCCGGCCAGCGCCTTCGGATAGGAGGCATGGGCGCGCGCCGGATGGACGTTGGGCACGACCTCCGGACCCGCACCCGGAAGCTTCGCCCATTCGCGCGCGGCGATCTGCAGGAAGTCGAGATACTCCGGCGTATGCACGGTGGCCGCCGGCGCCGGACCGTATGACCCCGGCGGCACGATCGTGTGGCCGGCTTCCGTGGCGGCGGCCAGCAGGCGGGTGGCGCGCTCGGGCTGCTCGGCGCTGCGCTGCTTGGTGCCCCGCACCACGAAGTGCTGCGGATCGTGCTGGGCGTGCTTCTCGGAATAGACGATCTTCACGGTGGGACCTCAGGTCGTGGCGATGGCCTTCGCCGACTTCAGCGCGGCGATCTCATCATCGCTATAGCCCACCTCGCGCATGATCTCGACCGTGTGCTCGCCGATGCCGGGCGACTTCTGCCGCGTCTCGACCGGCGCGGCCGACAGCTTGATCGGATTGGCCGCCGACTTCACCGGGCCGATGCCGGGATAGTCGATCTCCAGCACGCTGCCGCGCGCCCTGGCATGGTCGCTCGCGATTACGTCGCTCACCTTGTAGGCGGCGGAGCAGGGCATGCCGGCGGGGATCAGCTTTTCGAGCAGCTCGTCGGCGGTGTGCTCCAGAAAATAGGCCTCGATCGTTCCTTCGAGGAGCGCCCGATGGGCGACGCGGCCGGCATTGGTCTTGAAGCGTTCGTCGTCGAGCCAGTCCTTCCGGCCGAGCGCGCTGCAGAGCAGGCGCCAGAAGGCATCGTTGGTGCCGGCCACGAACACCGGCTGCGTCTTGGTCGGGAACACGCGCAGCGGGCAGAGGATCGTGTTCGAGGTCCCCATGCGCTCGGGATTCTCGCCGGTGAGGCCATGGTTGGTGATCCAGTGGCTCATCATGTGCATGCCGACATCGAACAGCGACAGGTCGAGCCGCTGGCCCTTGCCGGTCTTGATCCGGTGCAGCAGCGCGAAGGCGATGCCGCCGGCGCAGGCGAGGCCGGTGGAATAGTCGATGGGCGCCGTGCCGACGCGGCACATCTCGCCCTGATAGGGGCCGGTCGCATCCATCAGGCCGATCTCGGCCTGGATGCAGGGATCGTAGCCGGCGCGTGGCGAATAGGGGCCGGTCTGGCCGTAGCCCGAGATCGAGGCATAGACGGTCTGCGGATTGACCTTCGAGACGACGTCCCAGCCGAAGCCCAATTTGTCGATCACGCCCGGCGTGAAGGCCTCCATGAACACATCGGCCTTCTTCACCAGCCGCATCAGCACATCCTTGCCGCCCTCGCTGCGCAGATCGATCGCCAGGCCGCGCTTGTTGCGATTCATCGACGGTACCCAGGCGCCGCCGAAATGCGGACGGAAATGCTCGCCGTTCAGCGGCTCGACCTTGATCACGTCGGCGCCCATGTCGCCCAGGATCTGGCCGGCCGTGGGGCCGGCGATGACCTGCGTGAGGTCGAGAACGAGCGTATCGGACAGCGGAAGCATGCGATGAAATTCCTCCTGAACTTAACCCATGCAAGACGACGCAGACCTGCTCAAGCACTTCGTTTCGCTGGCTGGCATTTGCTATGGTCGCGGCTTGTCTTGATCCGGAGTCCACAGCCAATGAATGCCAGCGACCGCCCCAATCTCCGCGTAGATCATGACCGGCTGTGGTCGAGCCTGATGGAGCTGGGCAAGATCGGCGGCACGGAGAAGGGGGGCGTCTGCCGAATCGCACTGACCGACCTCGACCGGCAGGGGCGCGATCTCTTCGTGCGCTGGGCCAAGGAAGCGGGCTGCACGATCAAGGTCGACCAGCTGGGCAACGTCTTCGCCCGTCGCGAGGGACGCGATCCGGCGAAGCCACCGGTGATGACCGGATCCCATCTCGACACCCAGCCGACCGGCGGCAAGTTCGACGGCGCCTATGGCGTGATGGCAGGGCTCGAAGTGCTGCGCGTGCTGCATGATTCGAACTATGTCACCGAGGCGCCGATCGAGGTCGCCGTCTGGACCAACGAGGAAGGCTGTCGCTTTGCGCCGGCGATGGTCGCGTCGGGCGTGTTCGGCGGCGCCTTCACCCTGGAGCATGCCTTGTCGATCAAGGACCGCGACGGCGTGAGCTTCGGCGAGGCGCTGAAGCAGATCGGCTATGACGGCAAGGAGCCGGTCGGCGGCCGGCCGGTCGGTGCCTTCTTCGAGGCGCATATCGAGCAGGGGCCGATCCTGGAGCGTGAGAAGAAGACGATCGGCGTCGTCACGGGCGCGCAGGGCCAGCGCTGGTACGAGGTCAACTGGACGGGCATGGAGAGTCACGCCGGCACGACGCCCATGGAAGGACGCCGCGATGCGCTGGTCGGTGCGGCCGAACTGATCGTGGAGTGCCGCCGCATCGGCAACCGCCCCAACGGCCGCTCGACCATCGGCGTCATCGAGAGCCAGCCGCAGGCGCGCAACACCATTCCGGGCCGCGTCTTCATGACGGTCGACTTCCGCCATCCCGACGATGGCGAGCTCACGAAGATGGATGCCGAGATGCGCGCCGCCGCGGCCGACATCGCCAGGCGGCATCGGCTCGAGGTCAAGATCGAACAGATCTGGTATTTCCCGCCGTCGCCCTTCGCGAAGGAGTTGGTCGACGCGGTGCGCCGCGGCGCCGAGCAGGCAGGCTATCCGCACATGGACATCGTGAGCGGCGCCGGCCACGACGCCTGCTATGTCAGCCGCGTCGCCCCGACGGCGATGGTGTTCGTGCCCTGCAAGGACGGCGTCAGCCACAACGAGATCGAGGACGCCAGCAAGAGCGACGTCGGTGCCGGCGCGCAGATCCTGCTGCAGGCAATGGTCGAGCGCGCGAATGCTTGATCCGGCGCACGGCGATCTTTGGACGAAGTCTGTCATCCCGAGCCGCAGGCGAGAGACCTTTGATCGCTGTAGAGAGGGGGCCCTCGCTTCGCTCGCGATGACACCGAGGTTGGCCTCCGCAAACGTGCGCCCATGAAATCGGCTGGTCTCGTTTCCGTCGCGGCCGCTGCCCTGGTCGCGACGATCGCCGGCGTGGGCGGCACCTTGCCGGTCGTGCTGGCGGCCGCGCAGGCGGTGGGCGCGACGCCCGACCAGGCGAGTTCGTGGGTCTCTGGCCTTGGCCTCGCGACGGCCGTCAGCGCGCTGATCCTCAGTGTCCGTTACCGCATGCCGATCATCACCGCCTGGTCGACGCCGGGCGCGGCGCTGATCGCGTCGACCTCCGGCGTGCCGAGCTTCGCGGCGGCTGTCGGCGCCTTCGTGCTCGCAGCGCTCCTGATCCTGCTGACCGCCGCGGTGAAGCCGCTCGGCCGGCTGATCGGGAAGATTCCGCCCAGCATCGCCGCGGCCATGCTGGCGGGCATCCTGCTGCGGCTCGTCATGGCGATGGTCGAGCATGTGCCGTCCGCGCCGCTGCTGGTCCTGCCGTTGATCGCGCTGTTCCTGGTGGCGCGCATCTTCTTCCCGGCTCTCGCCTCGCTGATCGTGCTGGTGGGCGGCGCGCTGCTCGCCTGGTCGCTCGGGCTGGTGAAGCCACTGCCGTCGCCCGGCCTCTCGACCCTGGTCGTCACCGCGCCGGCATGGGACGTGGCCACGCTCGTCGGTCTGGGCGTGCCGCTCTATCTCGTCACCATGGCGTCGCAGAACCTGCCGGGCTTCGCGGTGCTGCGCGGCTCGGGCTACCAGCCGCCGACGCAGCCCATCCTGGCGGTGACGGGGGCGGCATCGCTCGGCACGGCGTTCCTCGGCGCCCACACGTCGAACCTCGCCGCCATCTCGGCGGCGCTGTGCACCGGCCCCGACGCCCATCCCGATCCGGCTCAACGCTGGAAGGCGGGGCCGTTCTACGCCCTGTTCTGGGGGCTTATCGCGCTGTTCGGCGCCTCGCTGGTCGGCCTGTTCGGCGCTCTGCCACCGGCGCTGCTGGCCACCGTCGCCGGCACGGCGCTGCTGGGCTCGATGGCCGGCGCACTGGGGATCGCTCTGGCGGGCGACCAGGACCGCCTGGCGGCGGCCGGCACGTTGGCCGTCACCGTCTCGGGCGTCACCCTGATGGGCGTCGGCTCGGCCTTCTGGGGCCTCGTCTTCGGGCTGCTGATCCTCGGGGTCGACCGCCTCACGAAGGCGAAGCGCTAGCAGGCTGTTGAATGGGTTTTTGCAGCTGCCGGAAGGAAATATCGGCCCGTCCACGGTACCAGGATACCCTGCTTGGAGGGTGCGACTCTGGCTTCGTTTGATTCGTTTATTGCGTTTGTTTCGTTTGTGCGCCCGGCCGATGCCCGTCCGGGAAGCGTGCAGCGTAGGCTTCGAGCGGCAGGTCGAGGGCGCGGCAGAGGAAGCTGATCGTGTGGTAGTAGCCCACCAGCGCGATCGCTTCGATCATCTGCGCCTCGTCGAAATGCGCGGCGAGTTCCGCCCACGCGTCGTCACCGATGGTGCGGCGGTCGACCAGATCGTCGACGGCAGCCAGCAGCGCCCGTTCGTCGGGCGACCAGCAGGGGGCATCGGCCGGTCCGTGGACGGTCGCGGCGATCTTCTCCGCGTCGAAGCCGACCTTGTCCGCAAAGAAGGCGACGTGGACGCCCCATTCATACTCGGCTCCGAGTCGCGCCGTCGTGCGATCGATCACGACCTCGCGCTGGCGCAGCGAGAGGGCGCCCTTGTCGAGGAGACCGCCGGCAAACATCTTGCCGAAGACGCGCGGGTTGCGCGCCATCGTGCGGAACAGGACCAGCGGCGCCACGCCCGGAGGCATGGTGCGGGCCAGGGCGGCTTCGATCTCCGGCGGGTAGGGCGCGTCGGCGGGAACGATGCGGGGCATGGAAGGTCTCCGGTCTGTTTGCTACATATTCCGTAGCAATAGAAAAAGCTTGCCGCTACAGAAAATGTAGTAACGGAGTGTAATAGATGGTGAAGAGGGTGCGCGGCTCGACGACCGGCCGCCCGATCATGGCGCTGCTCGACCTGCTGGGCCGGCGCTGGACCCTGCGCATCGTCTGGGAGCTGCGCGAGGAGCCCAGGCGCTTCCGCGAGATTCAGGACCTGATCGGCGCCAGCCCGACGATCGTGAACACACGGCTCGCCGAGCTGCGCGAGGCGAAGCTGGTCGAGCTCGACGAGGCGGCGGGCTACCGGCTCACGGCGCTGGGGAAAGAGCTGCTGCGGCTGTTCCTGCCGCTGCACGTCTGGTCGGAGAAGTGGGCGAAGGCAACGAGCTAGCCTTCGCCCCGTCTACTTCAGGAACGGGTTGTCGCTGCCGCGTCCCTTGCGGCGGGGCGGGAAACTCTCGGCGAGATAGTCGAGGATCTCCGAGCGCTCCTCGGCCTTGATCGGCGGCATGCGATGCTTCTCCAGCATCAGGTCGATGGTCGAGTCCCAGAGGTCGCGCGTCAGGCCCTGGGCCTTGATCAGCGCCACGCCGTGGCAGGCCGTGCACGTATAGAACGTCAGCTCGCGGTTCTTGCCCTCGGGCAGGTCCTCGACCTTGTCGTTGTGCGGCGGCGGCTTGCCCTTGTCGGGATCGACGACAGGCGCCGCCGCCGCCACCTTGGGCGCCGGCGGCACGTAGACATACTTGTCCCTGTGCAGCTCGCCGGCGCGATCGAAGGCGAGCAGCACGAACGTCGCCGTCACGCCGAGGACGGCGGCGTGTATCACAGTGATCTTGCTCAAGATTCGACGAGCACGCGGATGCGGTTGATCGGATTGGCGCCGTAGCCTTGCGGGTTCCAGTTGGCGGCCTGGAAGGGCTGGGTCACCCCCTTGCTGTCGGTCGCCTTGGCCCACACCTCGTAGTATCCCGTGGTCGGCAGCTCGATCGAGGCGCTGAAGTTCTGCCAGGCGTATTTGTTGGCCGGTGCGTCGACCTTTGCCGGCTTCCAGGTGACACCGTAGTCGGTCGAGATGTCGACGGTCTTGATGTCGAAGTCGCCGGCCCAGGCATGGCCGCGCAGGTCGAGCTTCCGCGAGGTGAGGCGTGCCCCGTCGGCCGGGAAGGTGATGATCGAGCGGACGGGCATCGATTCCAGGATCGCCATGTCCTTGTCGTTGCCCTTGCTGCCGGGGACGATCGGCGTCTTGGGCACGCGGTAGGAGAAGCCGCCCATGCCGGGACCGTCATGCTCCTTGTCGCGGATCCAGATGCGGTTCAGCCACTTGGTCGACGCCGAAGCGGGCCAGCCCGGGATGACGAGCCGCACCGGCGCACCGTGGATCAGCGGCAGGTCCTGGCCGTTGAGCTTGAAAGCGATAATGGAGTGTTCCTCCATCGCCTTGGCGATCGGCACGCCGCGCGAGATTGTGGGCTTGTCGGTTTCGCCGGCCAGCGTGGGATCGGCACCGTACGCACCGGTATAGACGGCGGAGGGCTTCAGGCCGGCGGCCTTCAGCACGTCGGCCAGACGCACGCCGGTCCACATCGGGCAACCCGCGCCACCGTTGGTCCACTGGTTGCCACGCGCCTCGGGGGAGAAGAACGACCGGCCGTTGCCGCCGCACTCCAGCATCAGCTGGTAGGTGACGGCGGGAAACCTGGTCATCAGGTCGCCGACCGTGATCTCCAGCGGGGTGTTGACCTCGCCGTCGATCTTGACCTTCCACGCCTTGGGATCGCCCGTGATGTCGGGCACCTGTCCGTTGTTGCGGATGAAGAGCTTGTTGGTCGGGGTGACATTGTCGTCGAGCAGCTCGGCCTGCGTCTCGGCGACCAGCGGCTTGTCGCCCAGCACTGCGAGCTTCACCTTGCCGTCCATCTCGAGAAGCTTGGGTCCCTTCGCGGCCGCCGGCGCGCCCTGCGCCTGAGCCGCGCCACCGACGGGCAGAGAAGCCCCCAACGATGCACCGACAGTGGCCATACCGACCCCCTTCAGCACATTACGCCGTGATGCCTTGGACGTTCCGGAACGCAGCATTTTTTCCTCCCTGAGGTGGTTTTCTTAGCTCAATCTTTCCGCCACGTCAGCCAGCCGGGCAGGGATCAATGCACAAGCGGCCTAAAACTCACAGCTTCCTGCGCCAGATTCCGTCGGCCTTCTCGAATTCCTTCGAATATTCGTTCTCGATGATGTTGGTCGGGACACCTATCACTTTTCGCGTCTTGGGATGCCGTCCTATTCGGTGATGTCGTTCGGCCCAGCGATACGCTCTTATGTAGATGCTCGGGGGAACCATGCCCGCAGCACTCCAAACGATTCGCTCCAAGCTGTCGGATCTGTCGAGATCTGTTTCAGCGGCCTGTGTCCAAAAGTCGTGATAGAGCCCATTTTCAAAAGAGAGATAGTGGGTCATCCCGCTAGAATGCCGGAGGCACACTGAAGTCGGTGGATCGCCTTCGAGTTCGATATCGAAATGCAGCCTGGGTTTCAGGATTTGCAGAGCTTCGTAGAGGATGTCGACGCTCGGCGGCCGTGCCTCGAGTTCGCGAATGCGTTGCTCACACTCTTGCATCTCAGCCCAGAATTCATCTGGAGGGGTGTCCGGATCTTGCCTTCTGGAGAAGCCAAGCACTCGGGCGAGCAAGGTCTTGAACAACGATCGTTCTCCTCTACCCGCGCGGTCGCCGCGTCAGCCAGCCGGACAGGATCAGTGCACAGGCCGCGACCGTGACGATGATGGTGGCGAGCACGTTGATCTGCGGGTCGACGCCCAGCCGGACGCTGGAATAGACGCGCATCGGCAGGGTCTGCGACTGCGCCCCGGCGACGAACTGGGTCAGGATCAGATCGTCCAGCGACAGGGTGAAGGCGAGCAGCCAGCCCGAGCCCACGGCCGGCGCGATCAGGGGCAGGGTGATGGTGCGGAAGGTCACCCAGGGCGTGGCGCCGAGATCCATCGCCGCCTCTTCCAACGCGCGGTCGAAGTCGGAGAGACGGGCCTGCACGACGATCGCCACGAAGGCGATCGAGAAGGTGGTGTGGGCGATGGCGATGGTGAGGAAGCCGCGGTCCGGGCCGCCGAACAGTCGCTCCGAACCGACGAACAGCAGCAGCATCGAGATGCCCATGACGACTTCGGGCATCACCATGGGAGCGATCACGAGGCTGCCGAACAGGGTGCGCCCGGGAAAGCGTGGCGCACGCGCCAGCGCGTAGCCGGCGGCGAGACCGAGCAGCGCCGCGCCGGTCGCGCTCACCAGCGCGATGCGCAGCGACAGCCACGCGGCCTGCAGCATCGCCTCGTTGGCGAACAATGCGTGCCACCATTTCAGGGAAAAGCCCGACCAGACGGTGACGAGGCGCGATTCGTTGAACGAATAGACGATCACCAGCGCGATCGGCAGGTAGAGGAAGGCATAGCCGAAGGCCAGCATGCCGAAGGCGAAGCGGGCGGGCCCCCTCATGCTAGGGATCTCATGGGCGCCGCTCCAGGCTGCGGGCCTGGTTGCGCTGGAAGAGCGCGATCGGGCCGACCAGCAGCACCAGCAGGCAGACCGCGACCGCCGAGGCCAGCGGCCAGTCGCCGTTGGTGAAGAACTCGTCCCACAGCACCTTGCCGATCATCAGCGTCTCGGTGCCGCCCAGCAGATCCGGGATCACGAATTCGCCGACCGCCGGGATGAAGACCAGCAGGCAGCCGGCGACGATACCGGGCAGCGACAGCGGCAGGGTGATGGTGAGGAAGGCCGCGAAAGGCTTGGCGCCGAGATCGGCTGCCGCTTCGAGCAGGCCGTGGTCGAGCTTCTCGAGGGTGGCGTAGAGCGGCAGCACCATGAAGGGCAGGTAGGCGTAGACGATGCCGAGATGGACCGCCCATTCGGTGCCGAGGATCGTGCCGGGATTCGACGCGAGGCCGCTCCAGCGCAGGAACTGCTCGATCAGGCCGTTGTCGGCCAGCAGGCCCATCCAGGCATAGATGCGGATCAGGAACGAGGTCCAGAAGGGCAGGACGACCAGCATCAGCAGCAGCGGACGCCGGTTGGGCGCGGCGCGCGCGATGGCATAGGCCATGGGATAGCCCAGTAGCAGGGTCACGAGGGTCGACGTCGCCGCGATGCGCAGGGAGGAGAGCCAGGCCGCCAGATAGAGATCGTCGGAGAAGAGCAGCGCGAAGCTCTTGAAGCTGAGGCCCAGCTCGACCGGCGGCACCGAGTCGGGCGCATAGGTTCCCAGCGAGATGGCCAGCACCAGCAGGCAGGGCAGCAGGAAGAAGATCCCGAGCCACAGGAACGGGAGCCCGATGACGAACCGCATCGCCTCAGGCCTCCAGCCTCTGGCCGGCCTCGTCCGCCCAGCCCAGCCAGACAGGCCGGCCGCGCGCGAAGACGGCGCTGGCGTTGCGGCTGGTGTTGGTCGTCGAGACGGTCATCGTGCCGTGGGCATCGGTCTCGACATGATAGAGCGAGCGGTCGCCCTCATAGGCGACATCGACGATCCGGCCGGCAACGGTCTGTGGCAGGGCGGGCCGGTCGGCCGAGAGCGTGATCTTCTCGGGCCGCAGCGCCATCCAGCCGCCGCCGTCGAGCGCGATGATATTGGCGATGCCGATGAAGTCCGCCACGAAGCGCGAGGCCGGGTGCTCGTAGACCTCGTGTGGCGTGCCGATCTGGGCAATCCGGCCGGCGTTCATCACGGCCAGCCGCGTCGCCATGGACATGGCCTCTTCCTGGTCGTGCGTCACCATGACGAAGGTGAGGCCGAGCTGCTCCTGCAGGCGCACCATCTCGAAGCGGGTGCCCTCGCGCAGCTTGCGGTCGAGCGCGGCCAGCGGCTCGTCGAGCAGCAGTAGCTTGGGCCGCTTCACCAGCGCGCGCGCCAGCGCCACCCGCTGGCGCTGGCCGCCGGAAAGCTGCGACGGCTTGCGCTTCGCATGGTCCTGCAGATGCACGAGCGTCAGGATCTCCTCGACTCTCGCGGCGATCTCGGGGGCCTTCACGCCGTCGCGGCGCAGCCCGTATCCCACGTTGGCTGCCACATCCATGTGCGGGAACAGAGCGTAGGACTGGAACATCATGTTCACCGGGCGCCGGTAAGGCGGCACGTCGGTCATGTCCTGGCCGTCGATGAACAGCCGGCCTTCGTCGGGCGTCTCGAAGCCCGCGAGCATGCGCAGCAGGGTGGTCTTGCCGCAGCCCGAGCCGCCCAGCAGCGCGAACAGCTCGCCGCGCGCGATCTCGAGATCGACGCGATCGACGGCGACGATCGGCCCGAAACGCCGGGTCAGTCCCTCGATGCGAACGATCGGGCCATCGCGAGAGGTGAGGCTCAATTCAACGGCCCGTCTTGACCGAGGTCCACAGGCGCGTGCGCTCGCGCACCTGCTCGGCGGTGCCGGCGGTGAGCGTGTAGAACTTGGCGCGCACGTCGGCCGGCGGATAGATCAGCGGGTTCTCCGAGATGTCCTTGGGCAGCAGGGCGAAGGCCGCCTTGTTGCCGTTGGCATAGCCGGTGAGTTCGGTCGAGGCCGCGGCGACCTTGGCCTCCAGCATGAAGTCGAGGAAGCGGTAGGCATTGGCCTGGTTGGGCGCGTCCTTGGGGATGGCGACCACGTCGATCCAGAGCTGCGAGCCTTCCTTCGGGATCGAATAGGCGATGTCGACCTTGCTGGCCGCGTTGGCGCCGCGATCGCGCGCCTGGAAGATGTCGCCGGAGAAGCCGAAGGCCAGGCAGATGTTCCCGCCGGCCAGCGCGTTGATGTACTCCGAGGAATGGAACTTGCGGACGTAGGGCCGTACCGCCTTCACCACGTCGGCGGCCTTGGCGAGATCCTCCGGCTTCTTCGAATCGGGATCGAGGCCGAGATACTTGAGCGCGGCCGGCAGCACGTCGGTGGCGCTGTCGAGCAACATGACGCCGCAATCCTGGAACTTCGAGACGACCGCCGGATCGAAGATCATGCGCAGCGACTCGACCGGCGCGTCGGGCAGGCGCTTCTTGATCTCGGCGACGTTGTAGCCGATGCCCGTCGTGCCCCACATCCACGGCACGCCATGGGCGTTGCCGGGATCGTACTTGGCCAGAGCCGTCATGATCTCGGGATCGAGGTTCGTCCAGTTCTTGAGCTTCGCCTTGTCGAGGGGCAGGAAGATGTTGGCCTGGAGCTGGCGCACGAAGAACGGCGAGGCCGTCGGCACGACGATGTCGTAGCCCGACTTGCCGGTGCGCAGCTTGGCGTCGAGGATCTCGTTGCTGTCGTAGGTCGTGTAGTTGACCTTGATGCCGGTATCCCTGGCGAAGTCCTTGACTTGGTCTTCGGCGATGTAATCCGACCAGTTGTAGACGTTGACCGAGCCCTGGGCGAATGCCGGCAGAGCGACCGATGCGGCAGCAAGGCCGAGCAGGGAAAGCACAATTGAAGGACGCATCGGGAGGCTCCGGAATGACCGGGCGCATAATTCCGGGCGCCCCTGCGAAAGGCAAGCGGCGAGCTGCCAGGCAGCCCGCCGCATTTGCCGCCTACACGGGCGCTGCCCGATGCAGGTTGCGCGTGAACCACATCGCCAGCGACAGCACGGCGAAGAGCATCAGCGAGCCCGCCAGGAGGGCAACGTCCTCGAGCTGCAGCAGGCTGTAGAGGCCGGCATAGAGCCCTGCCAGGACCGTGCCGAATGCCAAGGCCGGGCCGCGCCTGCGATGAAGGGTCCAGCTATAGAGGGTCGCCTGCATCACGACGGCCGCCGCGCTCACCAGATAGGCGCCGCCGAAGCCGATCTGTTCGCTGAGAGACAGGAGCAGCAGGTAGAAGATGCAAAGGGCAAGCCCGATCAGCACATACTGCATCGGGTGCGGACGGGTGCCGGTTGCCGTCTCGACGAGCAGGCCGGCGGCCAACGTCAGGCCGATGAACAGGATGCCGTATTTTATGGCACGGTCCGTTTCGCGATAGGCATCGATCGGCGTGAGCAACGTGACGCCGAAGGACGAATCGATGACCGTCTGCGAAGAAGGGTCGTTGTTCACGCTCCTGCTGTCCCAGAGCTGGCTGTAGGGGCGGCCGAGATGGGACGTCGTCCATTTCGCGCTGAATCCGTCGGCTCCGACGGACTGCGTGATCGGCAGATAACGTCCGGTGAAGCTCGGCGAAGGCCAAGGCGAGGTGATCGTCGCCTCGGTACGGCGGCCGAGCGGCGTCAGGGCGAAATTGGTGCTGCCGGCTAGCGAGATCCGGAACCGGACCGTGATCGTTTCCGGCGTCGGTTGCGCGTCCGAGCCGATCGACGCCGTGAGCGATGACAGCAATTTGCCAGAACCCGCCCCCCATTCGACGGTCTGGCCGTTGACGTCGATCGAGGTGACGTCGATCGATCGCGGCTCGGTGACGCCGATTTCGAGGCGGGCCTGCTGCCAATTAGAGCGGCGCCCATCCGAGAGGAGGTCCTGGAAGGCTTTGGTCTGGAATTCGGCGACCACGTCCAGGGTCGTCGAGTAAACGGCCATGGCGAAGAGGCCGCGGCGGCGCTGCTCCGGCAGGATCTTGCCGTCGATCGTCAGCCGTTCGGGGAGGAGTGTCAGCGTCCCGTCGCGCGATGCTGTCCCGTCGGTCTTGTAGGGCAGGATCAGCATCGGGCCGGTGAACGTCTGCGGCCCGCCCCACGCGGTGACGATGTTCTGCTTCGCCTGCTCCTGATAGGTCTGGCGGTCGGAGATCACGCCGCCGATCAGGCCGAGCGGGATTGTCAGCAACATCGTCAGCGCAGCCAGAATGGCGGCGCGCGCCGGCAGGCTGCCAGCCAGCAGGTAGCGATGGACCGTGAGGAGGAAACCCGGTTCGCGCGGGTAGTGTGGGCCCGGCGGCTCGGGCGGCACAGGGGGCGGCGGGGCGGCAGTATCTGTCATCGAATGTCTCCGGTGTTGGACGCTCTGCCAGGCTGACGATCCGAGATGCAGGCGGGGCACAGGAGTTGTGGAGATTTCATGCAAATGCGCGCCTTGCGGTCGACACGACCGGCATGCGCGCTACAGTCAGGGCCATGCAGAAGATCCTGGTTGTCGACGACGATGCGCATATTCGCGAAGTCGTGTGCTTTGCCTTGCGCCGCGCCGGCTATGAGGCGCTGCAGGCGGCCGACGGTGTTGCAGCCCTCGACATGGCCTCGCGGGAGAAGCCTGCGCTGATCGTCCTCGACATCGTCATGCCGGAACTCGATGGCACGGCGGTCTGCACGCAACTGCGTAAGTCGTCCGAAGTGCCGATCATCTTTCTCAGCTCGCGCGACGAGGAGATCGATCGCATCCTGGGACTGGAACTCGGCGGCGACGACTATGTCGTGAAGCCGTTCAGCCCCCGCGAGCTGGTGGCGCGTGTGAAGGCAATGCTGCGCCGCCATGCCCAGCCTGCGTCCGGCGAGCCGCAGCGGCTCGTGCAGGGCAAGTTGGTGATCGACCTCGAAGCGCATGTCGCGCTGTGGGACGGCGGCGAGATCCCCCTGACGGCGACGGAGTTCGCCCTGCTGAAGGTCTTCGCCGCGCAACCGCGCCGCGCCTTCACGCGCGACAATCTCATGGCGTCAGCCTATCCAGGCAGCCGCTTCGTCAGCGATCGGACGATCGACAGCCATGTTCGGCACATCCGCTCAAAGTTCGAGGCGGTCGGCGGCGATCCGATCGAGACGGTGCATGGCATCGGTTACAAGCTGGCGGCGGGCTGAGTGACACGGGCCTTTCGCCGCCTGCCGCGCATCCGCACGCTGCTGCTTGCCACCTATCTCACCGTCCTGCTGCTGCCGGTGGCAGGCATCGGCATGCTGAGGCTCTATGAAAGCGCCCTGCTGCGGCAGACTGAGGCCGAGCTGCTCGCGCAGGCGGCGGTCCTGTCGGCGGTATACCGGTCGAGCTGGATGGAGCGCGCGCCTCCGGGGGCGCTCACGGCTATGCCGAAGGCAACCCTCCGGTGGGGTGCGCCTTCCTCTCCCCGGTCCATCGACCAGGGGCTCGTGTTGCAGCCCCAGCTCGATTTCGCCGACACGACGATACTGCCCCGCGCACCGGATGCTGCGGTAACCGATCGGCGCCCTGAGCCCGTCGCGACCGAGGTTGCCGGCGTCCTGTCTTCGGTCGTCGGCGAGGTCCGGCGGATGACTCTGGCCGGCGTGCGCATCGTGGACTCGGCAGGCATCGTGGTCGCCTCGACGGGCGGAGAACTCGGCCTCAGTCTCGCGGCTCAGACGGAAGTGGCGCATGCCCTGCAGGGCGCGCCCATCGCGGTGCTTCGCGAACGCGTGACGCAATCGCCGGACCAGGGCTGGGAATCGATCAGCCGCAATACAGATGTGCGCGTCTTCGTGGCCGTGCCTGTCGTTGCGGAAGGCCATGTACTGGGCGCCGTGCTGGTATCCCGAACGCCGCGCAACATCGTGCAAACCCTCTACGGAAAGCGCTTTGCCCTGCTGGGTCTCACCGTCGTGCTCGTTGCCTCCGTCCTCGCGCTGGCATGGTTTGCCGGCCGGACGATCGTGCGGCCGACCCGCCAGCTCGAAGCGATGGCCCGCCGGGTGGCGAGCGGCGAGGTGCACGCCGTCGAACCGCTCGCGAATCCAAGAACATATGAGCTTCGGTCGCTCTCGGAGTCGATCGTCACCATGGCGCATGCGCTGGAGGCACGCGCCGACTATGTGCGCGACCTGGCGCTTGGCATCAGCCACGAGTTCAAGACTCCGCTCACCGCGATCCGGGGCAGCGCCGAGTTGCTGCGCGATCACCTCCAGGAGATGTCGGATGAGGAGCGGGGCAGATTCCTGTCGAACATTGTCGCCGACACCGACCGCCTCGACCGGCTTGTGCGCCGCATCCTCGACCTTGCCCGAGCGGACGCGCTGATGCCTCGCGGCGACGAAGCCTGCGATGTGGCCCCTCTGGTCGCGGAAACGGTGACGAGGCTGCGGGAAGAGGGGCTGCTTGTCTCCGCCGATGTCGATGCGGAAGCGCGTGCGGCCATCGAGAGGTCTTCCTTCGACATCGTGCTGGGCAACCTGCTGGAAAATGCCCGGCAGCATGCCGGCCCGTCAGCCGCCGTTCATGTCACCGCGCATAAGGGTGCCGACGAGGTTGTCGTGGAGGTGAGCGACGATGGCGTCGGCATCTCGGCCGGCAATGCCGATCGCATCTTCGATCGCTTCTTCACGACCGCCCGTGATGCAGGCGGCACCGGCCTCGGCCTCGTCATCGCCCGTCGGCGGGTCGAGGCGTTCGGCGGCCGGCTCGACCATGTGCCGTCGGCCCGCGGCACCTGCTTCCGGATTCGCATGCGGAAGGCCTAGCTAGACGCCAAGATACTTGTGCTGCAGGTCCTTGTCGCCGGCCAGGGCCTGGGACGAGCCGACCCACACGACGCGGCCCTTCTCGACGATGTGGTGGCGGTCGGCCAGCGGGATCAGGGCCGACACGTTCTTGTCGATGACCAGGATCGCCTGACCCTCGTTCTTCAGGCGGCCGAGGCAGGACCAGATTTCCTGCCGGATCAGCGGTGCCAGTCCCTCGGTGGCCTCGTCGAGGATCAGCAGCTTGGGGTTGGTCATCAGGGCGCGCCCGATGGCCAGCATCTGCTGTTCGCCGCCGGAGAGCTGGTTGCCCATGTTGCGCTGGCGCTCGGCCAGGCGCGGGAAGAACTCGAAGACGCGCGCGATGGTCCACGGGTTCGGCCGCGCGGTGCGGTTGGCGCTGGCGGCCACGAGGTTTTCGCGTACCGAGAGGTTGGGAAAGATCTGGCGTCCCTCCGGCACCAGCCCGAGGCCGAGCCGGGCGATGCGGAAGGCGGGCAGGCCCTCGACCCGGGCGCCCTCGAACTCGACCGCGCCGCGGCGCGCCGGCATCAGGCCCATGATCGTGTGCACGGTGGTGGTCTTGCCCATGCCGTTGCGGCCCATCAGGGTCACGACCTCGCCGGCATCGACGTGCAGTTCCATGCCGAACAGCGCCTGGCTGGGGCCGTAAAAGGCCTCGAGGTCGCGGACCTTCAGCATCAGGCCAGCTCCTCGCCGAGATAGGCCTGGCGCACATCCGCGTTCGCGCGGATCTGGTCGGGCGTGCCGCTGGCGATGGCGCGGCCGTAGACCAGCACGGTGATGCGGTCGGCGAGCTGGAACACCGCATCCATGTCGTGCTCGATCAGCAGCATGGCGTGCTTCTGCTTCAGCGCCTGCAGGAAGCCGATCAGCCGCTGGCTCTCCTCGACGCCCATGCCGGCCATCGGCTCGTCGAGCAGCAGCAGGCGCGGATCGCCGGCCAGCGCCATGGCGATCTCGAGCTGGCGCTGCTCGCCGTGGCTGAGCGAGGCGGCGAGGGTGTCGGCGCGCTCGCCCAGCCCGACCTCTTCGAGCATACGGCGGGCGGGGCCGCGCAGCCTCTCGTCGCGGCGCGCGTCGGCCAGGAAGCGGAAGGAGTGGCCGGCATGGCCCTGCACGGCGAGGGCCACGTTCGCGAGCGCCGTGAACTCGCGCAGCACCGAGGTGATCTGGAAGGAGCGGCCCAGCCCCAGCCGCACGCGCGCATGGGTGGCCAAGCGGGTGACGTCGCGGCCGGCGAAATGGATGGCGCCGGAATCGGGAGCGACCACGCCGGTGAGCTGATGGATCAGGGTGGTCTTGCCGGCGCCGTTCGGCCCGATCAGCGCATGGATCTCACCCGGCCGGACGTCGATCGACACATTGTCGGTCGCCAGCAGGCCGCCATAGCGCTTCACCAGCCCCTCGGTGCGCAGCAGAGGCTCAGTCATGACTGCTTTGCTCATGGGCGCCGCCCCAGAAGCGAGTCGATGCCGCCGCGCGCGTAGAGCGCGATCAGCACGAGCAGCGGGCCGAATACGATCATCCAGTATTCGCCCCAGCCCTTGTGGGCGAGGTTGAGGAGCGGCGGCAGCGCCTCCTCCAGTACGAAGAAGGCGATGGTGCCGTAGAGCGGGCCGAACAGCGTGCCCATGCCGCCCAGCACGACGATGACGATCAGGTCGCCCGACTTCATCCACGACATCATCGCAGGGGAGACGTAGGCGCCCTCGTTGGCAAGCAGGATGCCGGCCAGGCCGCCGAACGCACCGGAGATGGTGAAGGCCGCCAGCCGGTAGCGGAACACCGGAAAGCCGAGGGCGGTCATACGCAGCTCGTTCGACCTGGCGCCGCGGATCACCAGGCCGAAGCGGGAGTTGGCGTAGCGGCCGCAGAACCACAGGCTGGCGCAGAGCAGAGCGAAGCACAGCCAGTAGAAGTTCGCCTTGTCGCGCAGGTCGATCAGGCCGGGGAAGCGGCTGCGGCTGATGTTGAGCCCGTCGTCGCCGCCATAGGCTTCGAGCCCGCTGCCCACGTAGTAGACGAGCTGGGCGAAGGCGAGCGTGATCATGATGAAGTAGAGGCCGCGTGTCCTGAGCGACAGCGCGCCGATCACGACGGCCCAGGCGGTGGCCGCGAGCAGGGCGACGGGCCACTGGATCCAGCCGCTGGAGATGCCTTCCGCCGACAGGATGCCGACCGCATAGCCGCCGATCCCGAAGAACATCGCGTGGCCGAAGCTCACCAGCCCGCCATAGCCCAGGATCATGTTGAGGCTGACCGCGGCGATCGACCAGATGACGATGCGCGTGCCGATCGACAGGAGATAGCGCTGGTCGAAGGCCTGGGTGAGCAGCGGCAGGGCTGCCAGCACCAGCAGGATCAGCGCCGTCGCGAGCCCGCGCGGTGTAAGGAGTGAAGAGACGAGGTCTCTCATTGGAGCGCGCCACTCCAGTGGCGCATCTTCTCACGCGCTTGAGCGCCACTGGAGTGGCGCGCTCCGTCGAGGCGAAGGTGCGATTCCATCATGTGCGCGGGCCGAACAGGCCGGTCGGCCGCCAGACCAGCACGGCGGCCATCAGCACGTAGACCATCACCTGCGAGATGGCGGGCGCGGCGCTCGAGGCGGCGCTGGAGCTCATGAAGGTCTTGAGGATGTCGGGCAGGAAGGCGCGGCCCACGATGTCGATCTGGCCGACCACCATGGCGGCGATGAACGCGCCCTTGATCGAGCCGATGCCGCCGATGACGATGATGACCAGGGCCAGGATCAGGATGTCGTCGCCCATGCCGATCCGCACCGAGGCGATGGGCGCGGCCATCAGGCCGGCCAGCCCCGCGAAGACGGCGCCAAGGCCGAACACCAGGCTGAACAGCAGCTCGATGTTGACGCCCAGCGCGCCGATCATGCGGCGGTTGGAGGCGCCGGCGCGGATCAGCATGCCGAGCCGCGTGCGCGCCACCAGCCAGGCCAGCAGGATCGCGACGACCGAGCCCACGACGATGATGGCGAAGCGATAGGCGGGGTAGGGCACGCCCGGCAGGATCTCGATGGTGCGGTTCAGGAAGGGCGGCACCGCGATGCTCTTGCCGGCGGGCCCCCAGAGCGCGCGCACCAGCTCGTTGAAGAACAGGATCAGGCCGAAGGTCGCCAGCACCTGGGTGAGATGGTCGCGCGCGTAGAGCTTGCGGATCACCACGATTTCGACGGCGACGCCCAGCAGGAAGATCGCCGGCACCGCCAGCAGCGCGCCCAGCACGAACGAATCGGTGACCCCGATCAGCGTCCAGGCGATGTAGGCGCCCATCATGTAGAGCGAGCCGTGCGCCAGGTTGACCAGGTCCATGATGCCGAGCGTCAGGGTCAGGCCGGCGGCGAGCAGGAACATCAGCAGGCCGAGCTGCACGCCGTTCAGCACCTGGAGCAGCAGATATTCCATCTCGTCCGTCACGCTCTCAAACAAAACGGGAGCGCGTTGCCGCGCTCCCGAGACCTTTCCTCCCCAGTCGTCTGGGGAGGAAACCATCTCACTTCATCGGGCACTTTTCGGCGAAGGGATCGACCGCGTCCTTAACGGCGGTGGCGATGGTCTTCACCGTCATCATGCCCTGCGGGTCCTTGACCGTTTCCTGAATGTAGAAGTTCTCGATCGGGAAGTTGTTGTTGCCGAACTTGAAGTCGCCGCGGACCGACTTGAAGTTGGCCTTCTTCATCTCGGCGCGGACCTTGTCCTTGTTCGACAGGTCGCCCTTCAGCGCCTCGGCGGCCGAGGCCATCAGCATGATCGCGTCGTAGCTCTGCGCGCCGTAGTAGGACGGATAGACGCCGTGCTTCTTCTTGAAGTCCTCGACGTACTTCTTGTTGGCCTCGTTCGGCAGGTCGTTGACCCATTCCTGGGCGCCCAGGGTACCCAGCGCGAGGTCGCCCTGCTGCGGCAGGGTGATCGCGTCGATCGAGAACACCTGGTAGAGCGGCACCGTCTTGTTGAGGCCCGACTGGGCCCACTGCTTGACGAACTGAACGCCGTGCGCGCCGGGATAGAAGATGAAGATGCCGTCCGGCTTGGCCGCCGCGATCTTGGTCATCTCGGCCGAGAAGTCGAGCTGGTCGGGCCACTTGGTGTAGTCCTCGCTGACGATCTTGCCCTTGTAGGTGCGCTTGACGCCCGCGAGCATGTCCTTGCCGGCGGCGTAGTTGGGGCCGACCAGGTAGAGGCTCTTCACGCCCTTGGTGTTGAGATACTCGCCCATCGCCATCGGCGTCTGGTCGTTCTGCCACGAGGTCGAGAAGAAGTTCTTGTTGCAGAGCTCGCCCGCAATCTGCGAGGGGCCGGCATTTGCCGAGATCAGGATCGTGTCGCCCTCGTCGACCACGGTCTTGTAGGAGGCCAGCAGCACGTTCGACCAGATGTAGCCGGCGATGAAGTTCACCTTGTCCTGCTGGACGAGCTTCTCGGAGCGCGCCTTGCCGACGTCCGGCTTGAACTGGTCGTCCTCGTAGACGATCTCGAAGGGCTTGCCGCCCATCTTGCCGCCGAGATGCTCCTTGGCCAGCTCGACCGAGCGGCGCATGTCCTCGCCGATCGCGGCCTGCGGGCCGGAAAAGGTGCTGACGAAGCCCACCTTGATCGGGCTCTGCGCCAGTGCCGGCAGGCCGACCGCCATCGCCGCCGCAAGTGTTGCGGTCCCCATCAATTTGTTCTTCATGAGCCGTCGCTCCCTGTTTTCCGTTGGCGGCTATAAAAGCGGAAAATGTTGGGTCCAACAATCGCTTAATGGACGGTCGCCGAGGCTCTCAGCGTAGCGAGGGGCAGGGTTGCCGTGGCGGCGATGTCGGCCGGGGCACCATCGAGGATCGCCCAGGCAAATCCTGTCCCGGCCGCCTCGCGGCAGCTCGCACTCGCCACGATGGTGACCTCGCCGTCGCGCGGCGCGCTTCGGCCGAACTGCTCCAGCCGCGAGGCGACGTTCACCGCTTCGCCGATCGCGGTGTAATCGACCCGGCCGGCAAAGCCGATGTTGCCGACCAGCACCGTGCCGGTGTGCAGGCCGATGCGCATGCGGCAGGCGTGCAGGCCACGCGCCCGGCGTTCGATGTTGAATGTCTCGACCTCCTGCGCGACCGCCAGGGCGCCCTGGCAGGCGATCCGGGCGTGGTCGGGGATCGAATCGGGCGCGCCCCAGAAGGCCATGAGCCCGTCACCGATATACTTGTCGATGGTGCCACCGCTCGCCTCGATGGCCGGGCCGATGCGTGACAGGAGATCATTCAGGTAGGCCGCCGTTTCGGCGGCCGGACGGTCGCGCGCGTAGGCGCTGTAGCCCTCGAGGTCGCTGAACAGGATGGTGACGGCACGATCCTCGTTGACCGGCAGGCTGCCTTGCTGCGCGGTCAGCCGTGCCACGAGGGCGCGGGGCAGGTAGGTCGCCGAGAGTTTGAGGCCGCGGGCCATGCGTTCGAAGGCATGGTTGGCACGGCTGATCTCGCGTACGCGGCTCCTAGGCAGGGTGGGCACGTTGTCGAGGTCGAGATGTTCGACGGCGCTCGCCGCGCCGGCGAGCGCCAGGATGGGCTCTGCGAGGCGCCGGCCGAGATAGATCGCCGCCAGCCCGGTAAGGATCATCAGCACGCCGCCGGCGATCAGGATGCTGCGCACGATCCAGCGCGCCCACGCCGATTCGCGGCCGGCTTCGTGATAGCCCACGATCAACTCGGCCGGCGCGTAGGCCTCGACGTTGCGCCGTATCCAGGCGAAGGAGCGCTCGCCGACCCAGTTCCAATGGCCTTCAACGCGGGCATCGGGCCGGTCCCATGACAGCGGATTGGGATCGGGCGCCCAGACGGAAGCGAGCACGGGATCGCCGACTTCCTCCAATGTGACCAGACGGGTCTGGGCGCGGGCATCGCCGTTCAGCGTCTTTGCGAGCTTGGGATGGGCCAGGACCTCGTTTCGGCCGGCCAGGATGAACGGCGTGCGCTCGCCGGTGAGCTCGATCTCCTTCAGGAAGCGCGACAGGTCGGTCGTGCCGATCGCCGCGCCGATGACGCCGCGGAACTCGCCGCGCACGCGTACCGGCACGATGATCGGCAGGATCGGCTCACCCACGACGAACGACCAGACGGGCTCTCCCCAGCCGGGACCGTCCATGGCGCGCGCTCGGTCCAGAAGCGCCTCGGCCCCGCGCACGTTCTCGCGCCGCTCGGGCCGCATGGTCCGGTCGGCGCGGACGAAGCGTGTGGGCTCGCCCTCCACCGGCAGCACGACGAAGCCGACGGTCTGCGGCACGGCCGCCAGCGTGCCCAGCGCGAAGATGCGCCACTGCTCGCGGTCGTCGAAATCGACTTCGCCGCGGGCGATGGCTTCGCTGAGATAGGTGAGCTGGTTCTGCACCGGCCTGAGATGCGCCTCTAGCCGGCGCTCGATCAGGTCGATCGTCACTTCGGCGCGCTGCAGGGAGGAGGCGTCGAGATTGCTCTGCGCGGCCAACCAGGCGACGACGATCACCGGTGCGATGGAGACGAAGACCAGGCCGACCATCAGCGCCGGCAACAGGCGCGCGATCGGCCAGCCGGGCGTCTCGGAGTTCTTCGGAAGCACCATGGAAGCCCATGCTTCCACGAAGCCGGGACGAAAAAGTGGCGGGCTAGGTGCGAGGCCTACACAATAACTTGATTATCCTGCGGGGCGGTGTCGCGTCCCATCCAGCAGGTCCGGCCTTCGACGCGGGCTTTGAGGGCGAGGGCCGAGAAGCCCTGCCTGGACCAGAAGCGGAGTGCGCCCCTGTTCATGCGGTTGAGGCCGACGTGAAACGACAGTGCGCCGCGCGCGCCCGCCGCGGACAACCAGCTTCCAAGAAGCAACGATCCGACGCCACGCCGCTGCAGGCGGGGCAGCAGGTTCATGTGCAGGTGCGCGGGATAGCGCGCGGCGATCTCGACCGGCGTTGGGGCAGGATGGTGGATCATCGACGCGCGGCGCTGGTCGGCGGTTTGCCTGTCGGGAGGGACGTCAACCGGATCGGCGTAGCGTCGGCGCAGCGGGGGCCACCATTCGCGCTCCAGTCTCTCTTCCCAGGCGGAGGTGTCGACGACACCGGCCACGAACCCCGCAACGCCGTCTCGATCCTCCGCGATCAAGGTGAGGCCGGGTTCGAGCAAGGCATAGGGCGCGATGTAGATGTGCCCCATCATCTTCGGGTCGCGATAGAGGTGCGAGGCATCGCCACCGGCATGACCCGTCGCCAGTGAGATCGCGTAGCAGGCGTCGAGGTCGCCTGCGTTGAAAGGTCGGATCTGCGGAGCGTCGCTCACTGGATCGACGGGAGGAAGTCGGGCTGGAAGTCGCCCTCTCTTGTCGGGACGACCGGCATACACCTAACCCCGCAGCTTGAAGCGCTGGATCTTGCCGGTGGCGGTCTTGGGCAGCTCGGGGACGTATTCGACCCAGCGCGGATACTTGTAAGGCGCGAGCGTCTTCTTGCAGTGGGCCATCAGCGCGTCGGTCAGCGCGGCGCCGGCGTCGCCCGGCTGCTTCAGCACGACGATCGCCCTGGGCTTGATGAGACCCTGCTCATCGGCATGCCCGATGACCGCGGCTTCGAGGATCGCGGGGTGGCCCACCAGGCGGTTTTCGATCTCGACCGGCGAGCACCAGATTCCGCCGACCTTCAGCATGTCGTCGCTGCGGCCCTCGTAGATAAAGTAGCCGTCCTCGTCCTCGCGATAGGTGTCGCCGGTGTTGAGCCAGCCGTTCACCATCGTCTCGGCGGTCTTCTCGGGCTTGTTCCAGTAGTACTTTGCCGCCGACTCCGACTTGATCCACAGGCGACCGCTTTCGCCCTTCGCCACCGGGTCCCCGTTCTCGTCGAGGATGCGGACCTCGTAGCCCGGCACCGGCTTGCCGCTGGTGCCGGGCCGGAAGTCATCGAGCCGGTTGCTGATGAAAATATGCAGCGCTTCGGTCGAACCGATTCCGTCGAGGATGGTCGTGCCCGTCTGTTCCTTCCATCGGCGGAACATGTCGCCGGGTAGGGCTTCTCCCGCCGAGACGCAGGCGCGCAGACTGGACAGGTCGCGCTTGCTCGTCTCGAGGGCGGCGAGCTGCGCGGCATAGAGCGTCGGCACGCCATAGTAGATCGTCGGCTTGAAGGTCTCGATGTTGGAGAAGGTCGTGTCCGGCGTCGGCCGGCGATCGTCGAGGACGGCCGTGCCGCCGACCCAGAGCGGGAAGGTCATGCCGTTGCCGAGGCCGTAGGCAAAGAACAGCTTGGCGGCGGAGTAGCTGATGTCCTGCTCGGTGACGCCCAGCACGCGCACGCCATAGAGTTCGCTGGTGACCACCATGTCGCGCTGCGCATGGACCGCGCCCTTGGGACGCCCGGTCGAGCCCGACGAATAGAGCCAGAAGCAGTCGTCCTCCGGCGCGGCAAGCCGGGCCTCGAGCGTCGGCGAGGCCTTGCCCATTTCGGTCAGGAAGGCGTCGACCGTCATCGCCTTGGGCGCCTTTCCCCCGAGCCGAGAAAGCGCCGGCTCGATTTCACCGGTGAACTCCGATGAATACACGACGAGTCCACAGCCCGAGTCCTCGATCATGTAGGCATAGTCGGGTGCGCGCAGCAGGGTGTTGGGCGGCACCGGCACGATGCCCGCCTTGATGGCCCCCCAGAAGAGATAGAAGAACGCGGGACAGTCCTTCACCACCATCAGCAGCCGATCGCCGGGCTCCAGCCCCAGCGCGAGCAGCGCGTTGCCGGTCCGGTTGACCCGCTCGGCGAGCCCTTCGTAGGTCACCGTTTCTTCGCGCGTCAGGATCGCCGCCTTCGCCCCACGGCCTTCCGTGAGGTGACGGTCGATGAAGGGGCCCGCCGCATTGAAGCGGGCCGGGAGTTCGACCGCGTGGGTGGAAGAGAAGGAAATGCCGGACGGAAGAGCCATGTCGGGGACCCGGTGAGGATTCTGAGCCTCTTCGATACTGATCAGGCGAGCGTCTCGCAACGCTTCGCACCCGTTCGGCGTTGTCTGGCCGCAAACTCCAGGACGGATGTTCCATGAAGCAAGGCGTCGTTTTTGTTCTCGCTTCCGCAGTGTTGCTGGCTGGTGTCACTGCGGCCCATATCGTCGCCCCGTTGCCGGACGGAGCCCCTTTACGGTCATCCGCCAAGGCAGCGACCACTTCGGACGCGGCGCCACAGGCCTTGAAGCCTGTCGTGGAGACCTCGGGCGTCAGACCTCTGGTGGAGGCTCGCCAGGCGCCGGTTCCCCTGCAGATGCGGGAACGACCGCCTGTGAATTTGCCCCAGACGGTCGAAAGCGCCGCCGTTGCAACACCGGCATTGGCGGCCGCGACCGACGCCGAGGGCGGCAGCTTCGCTCGAAGCGCGATCGAGGCAGACGGTTACAGAGCGGTGAAGAACATCGTGCCAGGGGCCGACGGAACCTGGCGCGCCCGCGCCCTGAGGGGAAAGGTGGAAGTCGTTCTCACCGTCGACCGAGAGGGTCGCGTCTCGACTGAATGAGTTTTCCTGCAACCTTCCGCGCGCCGCTGCGTTGGGTGAATGCAGCCTTCGACGGCTACCGCAGTCGTCCCTCTCCCCCGAGGGGCTGCAGGAACCCGCCCTGACTCGTTCAGGGCGGGTTTTCCTTTGGCTCAATTGCGCTCCAAAAACGAGCCCGCCCAAGTTACCGGGCGGGCTCTTTCAGGCGTTCGAGACGTATCCTAGAAGCGCAGCACGACGCCGCGATCGGTGGTTATGGCGAGACCGTCACCGGCCTTGGCCAGTGGCGGCGCCGCGACGGGCCTGATGCTTATCGAGTCGGCAGGGGCTCCCTGCCGGACCAGCTCCTGCTTGACAGCATTTGCGTAGTCGGCCCGTCCCTCGATGCGCACGGGCGACTGTTTGGCCGCGTCGGCCGCGGCCCGCACGGTCTCCATAGCGGACTGAGGAACGCGGTCTGCGGTGCTCCCCATGAACACGAGGTGATCAGACCTGACGACAGGGGGATTGCCTGGTGCCGACGCAAGGTTCTGAGCCATGGCAGACAGCGGCAGGAGAGAGAGGCCGCCAATGACCAGGGCGATGCTGAGCTTTTGCATGATCAGGGCTCCTTTGTTTGTCCCTGATCAACGCAAAAGTCACAGTGGAAGTTTCCTGCAAAACGCACGCAACGAAGTTCTTGCAACCTCGCCCTGCCGCGATTGCGCCGTCCGGATTTGTCGCTGCGTTGCCGTGGCGACCTGCAGTATGGTGGCGCACTCTCGCAAACAAGACGAAGGAGGCTGGTCATGTCGGAAGAGCGTAAGAAGGTGCTGCAGCGTTTCCAGGAGCGGCTTGCCCACCTCGAATCGGGCGCCGTTGCCGGCCCGGCGCACTGGCACCTGTTTCACCTCCACAATGCGCTGAACGCCCTTCCCGACGATCACTCGGCTGCCGACCTTCATCTCAACGAGTTCGACCGAGCCGACCTTGCCAAGGAATTTCCCGAGATGGAGGCCGACAAGGCGCCGACCGTTTCAGAGATCCGCTCCCGTTTCGACATGCTTGCGGGCGGGATGCTCTGACGGCGATTGCGTCAGGCCTGCTTGCCCATGCCCTCGTCGCGCCAGTCGCGGCGCATGCGTTCGATCTCGGTCTCGTTCGGCGAGTAGGCGGGCGCGTCCGGGTCGAACGTCTTCCAGCCCTCCTTACGCCAAGCCGCAGCGCGCGCGCCGATGTCGGTGGGACGGTGGATCGACAGGAGACCTTCTATGCGTCCCACCTCGTCATCGGGAACGCGCACGGTGACGAGGGTGCCGCCCCGCCGAACGGATTCTGACAGGACGGCGGCTTCATCCTGATCGACGCCGGCGCCGATCAGGGCGCCCACCAGGCCGCCGGTCGCCACGCCGGCCGCAGCCCCCACCGCCAGCGCCCCTAGCCAGCCCACGGCAACGACGGGGCCGAGGCCGGGGATCGCCAGGAGCCCAAGACCCGCGAGCAGGCCGGCGCCTCCGCCCAGGACACCGCCAATTCCAGCACCTGCTGCTGCATCGGCGACAGGCGTGACTTGCCCATGTTCGGCACTGACATGCTTGTTGGCGATCAAACTCACGTCGGATGAAGGGATTCCCGCCTTTTCGATCGCTTCCACCGCCGCGCGAGCCTGCGCGTAGCTGTCATAGGATCGGTTCACCGTCTTCATGGCATTCTCCCTCTTGAAGCCAATGCAACAAGGCGGCGCAAGACCGGTTCCCCAGAACGATGCCGAGCTATTCCCTCGCGCTACGCAAGGATGGCGCGCTCCAGGTAGCGGATGCGCTGGCCACTGCCGTTGCAACGTGTGTACTTGAAGCCAGCGTGAGAAAAACTACCGGCATGATGCAACTTTGGTCGGTCTGTTCGGTTGCTGACGCAGAGATTAGAAGACGGGCTGAAATCATGCGTATCGTACAGATTGCAGTAATCATTGCCGCTCTGGCCTTCGGGCAGCCGGCCCTCGCACGGGACATCGTCTCGTCGGACATCTATCCGTCGAGCTATCCGATGGTGCGCGCCACCGCCTACATGGGCGATCTGATCCGCGAACGCAGCGGCGGTCGTCTCGTCCTGTCGAACCTCGGCGCCGGCGACCAGGAATCGGAGAATTACACGCTGGGCCAACTCCGCAACGGCACCCTCGACATGGCGCGGATCAGTCTCAACACCTTGAACAGCACGGTGCCGGCCAGCGTCGTGCTCACGCTGCCCTACCTGTTCCGCTCGACCGAACACGAACGGAAGGTGCTCGACGGACCGATCGGCGAGGAAATCCTGGCTTCGCTCGAGAGCGCGGGCGTCATCGGCCTGTGCTTCTACGATGGCGGGCCGAAGTCGACTTACGGCGTGAAGCCGATCCGCAAGCCGGCCGATCTGCGCGGTTTGAAGTACCGCGTCCAACCGTCCTCCACCTGGGCACCGATTTTGCGCGCCATGGGCGCCCAGCCGGTGCCCATGCCCCAGTCTCGGATCGCCGCTTCGATGCGCGCGGGTGTCATCGACGTCGCCGACGGAACCTGGTCGTCCTTCGTTGCCCTGGAGCATCATCTTGTGGCGAAGCACTTCAGCCTCACGGAGCATGCGAGGCCGCCGAGTGTCCTGCTTTTCTCCCGCCTGATCTGGGAGACGCTCTCGAGCGAAGACAAGCTGATCATCCGCACTTCCGCGCGCGATTCGGTCGCCTTCTACCGGCGGCTGCGGGACGAACACGAGGCATCGGCACGTCGGGTGGCCGAAGCGGCTGGCGTCCAGACCGTAAGCGACATCGACTATGAGGGCTTTACCTCGGCGCTGCTGCCGCTTCATGCCACCGCCGTTTCTGACGCGAAGCTCAGGGCGATGATCGAACGGATCAAGGCCGACGGGGCCCCCTAGCGACAGTAAACGAGGACGCCGGGCGCGATCCTGTTGCCCGCAGGCCTGACCGATCGGTGCTCCCCGCCCTGTTTCGTCCGAGACAGTCCCCGCCGTGCCGGTTGCGGCACCTGTGCCGGCTCCCCGCGAACTGGACTGCGTCGACCCGGATGGTTCGAAGATGCGCGTCGTGGCCGCCGCGTGTCCGCCAGCTTCGACACCGGCGCCGTAAGGGGCGCCCCCGGGAGGGCGCCCAGGGCGCGCCTCTCGCGGGACGCCTTACTTCAGCGCGTTGCGCAGCGGTTCCTCGGAAAGCTGCATGAGCCCGCCGAACGGCAAACCGAGTTCCAGGATCAGGTAGAAGGCCGCGGACGCAGAGAGGATGCAAATCGCGATCACGATGAACAGGGTCGGATTGGGCGGGGCGGAGATGCTGAAGATACCGAAGATGAACATCAGCCATACGATCAGCACGATCAGGAACGTGTTCGAGATGGAATCGGTTGGCTGGGCGAACAGCGCAAGCTGTGTCTGCGCGAGATCGGAACTGACCTGGAGGGCGCGAGCCTGAAGCGCGCGCTGGCGGGGGGAGTTGGGCTGCAGGTCCTGCAGCATGAACAGGACTTCCTCCTCGGGGGATTTGGCTTCGTCGAGCTTGACGCCGCGCGCGATGGCCTGCTCGCGCCAGATCGAATCGATCATCGGCTGAATCTCCGCGCGCAGGGCGTTCCGCACCGGTTGCGCTTCCGGCCCGTAGTGCTTCAGCACCCGGTCGAGTTCGGTGATATCGGCCGTGAGGCGGCTGACCAGGGCGCTCGTGCGTTCGAACGAGGTACGGGTCGAGGCAAAGAGCAGGGCGAGTACCAGGGCCGACATCGTCGCCACCAGCGCGATCGAGAGCTTGATCACGTCCTTGGAATCGCCGCTCACATGATGCTCGGGCAGACGGGTCCGCAGGAGGACACCGCCGATCGCACTGGCCATGATGCAGACGAAGGCGACTGAGGCGAACTGAATGGGGCTCAAGACTGGACCTCGCGACATTGCGCTCTGAACATCAGGTCGCGCAAACTGCCCCACGCCGCCTCTTAAGCGCAATGCGAAGTATTGCGTTTCATATGAAATGAGGCGCGCTCCAGGGGAGGGGATCGCCACCGTCTGATCACAACCTGAATGGAGTCCGTTCAGGCACAGTCGGCTCGACCGCCCACCCCGGGGCGGCCTCAGGGCCTCTGTCACACCCAGGGGTTCCACCGACCCGCCTGCGACCCCAAGCGCAGGCGGGTTTTCTCTTTCGGCGCCTTCTAATTGAAGCGCACGTATTCGAAGTCGGCCGGCTGGTTGTTGATGCCGCGGGCCGGCGGGGCGATCCAGTGGGCGAACTTGCCAGGCTCGGTGACGGCCGCACCCATCAGCGAGGTCACGTAGGCGCGGTCCTCGTCGGTCGGCAGCCACCTGTCCTTATTGGCATTCCAATCGGCCTCGGACAGGACCTTGCCGTCAGGAGAAACGCGCAGGCCGGCAAAGGCGCCGATCTGCCGGTCGAAGGCGCGATGCGGCAGGGTCATCTCGAAGTTGATGCCGGCGCGCTCGATGGTCTTGTTCCAGCGCAGCACGCCCTTGGCGCAGTCGTCGATATAGTCCTGGCGCAGCCGCTCGTTCAGCGCCTGCAGGGCAGGGACCGCCTTCTTCACGATGCGGCCGTCCTCGACCGTCTCGATCTCGTAGGTCGCGTTGGTGAGCAGGTGGTCGTCGTCGATGCGGGTCTCGAGGAAGCGGCCCTTCACGCCCTGCGTGTAGTAGTTGGCCGCGTTGGTCGAGGCCTCCTGGCCGAACAGGTCGAGCGACACCGAGAAGTGGAAGTTGAGATACTTCTGGATGGTCGGGAGATCGATGGCGCCCAGGCTGCGCACGTCGTCGGTTCTGTGCTCCTTCATCAGCTCGCAGGTGCGCTGGAGGATGCGGCCGACGCCGGTCTCGCCCACGAACATGTGGTGGGCTTCCTCGGTCAGCATGAAGCGGCAGGAGCGGGCCAGCGGATCGAAGCCGGACTCCGCCAGCGACGCGAGCTGATACTTGCCGTCGCGGTCGGTGAAGTAGGTGAACATGAAGAAGGAGAGCCAGTCCGGCGTGGCCTCGTTGAAGGCGCCCAGGATGCGCGGCTTGTCGGGATCGCCCGAGTGGCGCTCCAGCATCGCCTCGGCTTCCTCGCGGCCGTCGCGGCCGAAATAGGCGTGCAGCAGATAGACCATCGCCCACAGATGACGGCCTTCCTCGACGTTGATCTGGAACAGGTTGCGCAGGTCGTAGAGCGAGGGCGCGGTCTTGCCGAGCAGGCGCTGCTGCTCGACCGAGGCCGGCTCGGTGTCGCCCTGCGTCACGATCAGCCGGCGCAGGGTCGAGCGCATTTCGCCGGGCACGTCCTGCCAGGCGGGCTTGCCCTTGTTGTCGCCGAAGGCGATCTGGCGCTCGGGATCGCGGTCGGCCAGGAAGATGCCCCAGCGGTATTCCGGCATCTTCACGTAGCCGAAATTCGCCCAGCCGTTGGAGTCGGTGGAGATGGCGGTGCGCAGATAGACGTCGAAGGCCGAGGTGCCGTCGGGGCCCATGTCCTTCCACCAGTCGAGGAAGCGCGGCTGCCAGTTCTCCAGCGCGCGCTGCAGCCGGCGGTCCGAGGAGAGATCGACGTTGTTGGGAATGAGCTGGCTGTAGTCGATGGCCATGTCTGCCTCCTTCGGTTCTGCTTGCCGGAGATCACCTCACCCTGAGGAGGCGCGGAGCGCCGTCTCGAAGGGAGGGAACGAGCACCTTGTCTGTTGCCCATCCTTCGAGACGCGCTCCGGTGGAGCGCTCCTCAGGATGAGGTCGTTTGGTTTCACCGTTTAGGCCCGCTTGCGGTCGTACTTGCTCTGCTTGCCGGTGCCGTAAAGCTTCAGCGCGCCTTCCGGGCCGGTCGCGTTGGGCCGCTGGAAGATCCAGTTCTGCCAGGCCGACAGGCGCGCGAAGATCTTGGTCTCCATCGTCTCGGGACCGGGGAAGCGCAGGTTCGCCTCCATGCCGATCAACCCGTCGGGCGAGAAGCCGGCGCGTTCCTCGACGGCGAGGCGCACCTCGTCTTCCCAGTCGATGTCGTCGGGGATGAAGGTGACGAGGCCGGCCTCGTCGGCGGCCGCAGCGTCCAGCGGTTCGCGAGCCTGGTCCTTCAGCGTGTCGACGTGGCCGGGATCGTTGAGGAAGCGCGTCGAGAGCCGCGTCAGCCCGTTGCCCATCGGGTAGGCGCCGAAGTTCATGTCGGTCAGCCGCACCGTGGCGGCCGGCAGGTTCGAGCCCTCGAACACGCCGTCCAGCATGTAGGAGCGGTCGGCCGCCAGCGCGATCTCGAGGAGGGTGCCGGTGAAGCAGGAGCCGGGCTCGATCAGCGCGATCAGGCTGCGCGAACTCACGTCGAGCCGCTTCAGGGTGCGCTTCCAGTAGAGCACGATCTCGCGCACCAGCCAGTCGTCGGCATTCTTCGCGAGTACGGCATCGTAGGCCTCGACCAGCGCGGCATCGCCCTGGCTGGTGAGCACCCAGGTGCCGATCTCGGTCTCGTTGAGGCGCAGATGCATCATCGCATCGTCGAAATCCCGGGCCAGAGCCAGCGGCCAGAAAGCGGCGCCGGCCGCGTGCAGGTCATCGGGCGGCGCGGAGGAGGGGCCGTTGAGGCGGAACTTCGCCGAGCGGCCTTCGCGGTCGATCTCGACGGTGAGGTTGGCGTAGCGCAGCGTGTCGCCGTCGATCTGCCGCTCGACCGTCGGCAGCGCGATGCCCTTGGCATCCTTCGGGCGCGACGACTTGGCGGCGACCTCCTCGGCGATCTGCTGCGTCTGCTCCACGAGTTTCGAGGGCGGGATCAGCTGGTCGACCAGCCGCCACTCGCGCGCCCGCTTGCCGCGCAGGCCCTCGGCCGTGGTGCAGAAGAAGTCGGCATGGTCGCGGCGCACCATGCGCTTGTCGACCAGGCGCGTGAGCCCGCCGGTGCCCGGCAGCACCGCCAGCAGCGGCAGCTCGGGCAGCGACACCGCGCTCGAGCCGTCATCGGCCAGCAGGATCTGCTCGCAGGCAAGTGCCAGCTCGTAGCCGCCGCCGGCGGCGATGCCGTTGATCGAGCAGATGTAGGTCTGGCCGGACTGGGTGCTGGCGTCCTCGATGGCGAGCCGCGTCTCGTTGGTGAACTTGCAGAAGTTGACCTTGTGATCGTGCGTCGACAGGCCAAGCATGTTGATGTTGGCGCCGGAGCAGAAGATGCGGTCGCGCTGTGAGCGGATGACGACGGCGCCGATCTCGGGATGCTCGAAGCGCAGCCGCTGCACGGCGTCGGCCAGCTCGATGTCGACGCCGAGGTCGTAGGAGTTGAGCTTCAGCTTGTAGCCGGGCTTCAGCCCGCCATCCTCGTTCACGTCCATCGTGAGGTAGGCGACACCGCTCTCGAACGCGAGCTTCCAGTGCTTGTAGCGCGAGGGGTCGGTGCGGAAGTCGATGGGCGCGGCGGCGGGGTCCATTGGCATCCTTATTCTGTAATTCGGTACTGAATTACCTATTTACTTTCCCGGCCGCAAGGTCATTCTCTCCCCAGACATGCCCGCCATCCGTCCCGCCCAAGCCTCTGATCTGAAAGCGATTTCCGCGCTCGATGCGCGGCTGACCGGTTCGGACAAGCCACAATACTGGCAGGACATGCTGGGCCCTGATCGCCATTTCCTCGTTGCGGAGACTGCAAAGGGCGGTCTGGCGGGCTTCATCGCCGGCGAGATTCGCGCCTGGGAGTTCGGCCAGCCGGCCGCCGGCTGGGTCTTCGCCATCCAGGTCGATCCGAAGACGCGCCTCAAGGGCGTGGGCAGCGCGCTGTTCGAGGCGCTGGCCGCGCGCTTCAAGCAACAGGGCGTGACACGCGTGCGCACCCTGGTCGACCGCAAGGACCACCTGATCCTCTCCTTCTTCCGCGCCCAGGGCATGATCGCGGGCCCGTCGCTGCAGCTCGACAAGGAACTCCCATGAGGAGCGGGGCGTGAAGTTGCAGACGGCCACGCGGCTCGGCCTCTATGCGATCCTCGAACTGGCGCGCGATCCGGCGCGGACCCTGTCGTCGGCCGACCTCGCCCAGCGATTCGGCGTCTCGACGCATTCGCTGGCCAAGGTCCTGGGCACTCTCTCCGCCGCCGGTTTCGTGCAAGGCGGGCGCGGCGCGTCGGGCGGCTATCGCTTCACCGGCAACCGCCGACGTATCACGTTGATGGATATCGTCTCCCTGTTCGAGCCGGCGCCGGGCAGTCGCGCCGCCGAGCCCGGCGAGGGCACCGAAATCGGCGCCGCCTTGCAGCGCATACTCACGGAGATCGATGAAATCGCCGAAGCGACGTTGCGCTCGATTAGCTTGGAGACGCTTCTAGCGCACGGAGGCTTACACCTGCGGGCAAGATAACGAAGCCTACGAGAGAGGCTGTGTATTTTTGGTTGCAACCCGTCCATACTTTCAATCCGCGGGGGGGCTCTGCATGATTCGGTTGATGTTGCTGCTGTCGTTGTCGGTGTCGGTGGCTTCCGGTGTATCGCTGGCGCGCGCTCAAAACTATGAGCAGCTTTGGAATGTGTGCCAGGGCGATATGCGGAACGAGGAGACCCTCAGAAGCTGCAGCGCGGTTATTTCGTCAGGGCGCGTCACGGGCAAGGGGCTGGCGGGCGCTTTCGTCAATAGGGGGGTCGTTTACGACCACTTGGGCCAATACGACACCGCGATCCAGGACTTTGACCAAGCGATCAAGCTCGAGCCCAACCTTTCCCTCGCCTTCATGAACCGAGGCGTTGCCCATCTTCATAAGCGCGCTTTCGACCAGGCGATCCGGGATTTCGACGAGGCTCTCAAGACCGATCGACATTTCCTGGCTTTTTTCAATCGTGGCCTCGCTTATGCTTACAAAGGCCAGTACCAGCGTGCGATCAGGGATTTCAATCAGGCGCTTGTCCTCAATCCAGACAGCGTGGAGGCGCTCACCTATCGAGGGATGGCTCTTCATCACAACGGTCAAAATGAACTTGCCATGAAGGACTACGATCAGGTCATCGAGCTTGTCCCGACAAATGCTCAGGCTCTTGCCAGTCGGGGAAGTTTGTATGTCGCAGCCGGCAAGTACGATCGTGCGATTGAGGATTTCGATCGATCCATCAAGATCGCTCCAAACAACCCGCAGGCATTCAGTGATCGTGGCAGCGCCTACCTGAGCAAAGGCCAATATGACCAAGCGATCCAAGACTACGATCAGAGCATCAAGCTGGCCCCGAACGCGGCAATCGGCTTCAACAACCGTGGCATCGCCTACAGCCGCGCGGGGCAATTCGATCGGGCTATGGAGGATTTCGACCGAGCGCTGAAGCTCGATCCGACATCCGCGCGCGCCCTTACCAATCGCGGCATCGCATACCTGAGGATGAACCAACTGGACGCCGCGATTGCGACTTTCGACTCGGCCTATCGGATGAATCGAAGAAATAGCCCGGCGCTGTTTGGCAGGGGCATCGCCAAGCGCAAGAAAGGAGATATCGCCGGGGGTGACGCCGATATGGCCGCAGCAGCAGCAATGTCACCAGATGTTGCAGAGTTCATGGCGAGTGAGGGCGTAACGCCTTAGGGGCTTGCGGGGCGATATTTGCAGGCACCTTGACAAGCACCTATGCGGTGCTTTTATATGAAAGCACCAATCGAGTGCTTTTATGTCTTCCACTTCGACCTCCAGATTTTGCCGCTTGAGCCTTCATGCTGATACGGAGGCTTCAAAGGCTTTCGACCGGATCCTTGCGGCCCATACCGGCTTGCTCGATTGGCTGGATGCTTCGGTACCTTCGGGACATGCCGCCGATCTGGTCGCCCTGCATCGCTCCTTCTACGAGGCTGCGCGGACTGTGAGCGGATTGCCGGCGCGGTCGGTGAC
Organism: Reyranella sp.; assembly: GCF_965249915.1. Taxonomy (GTDB): domain Bacteria; phylum Pseudomonadota; class Alphaproteobacteria; order Reyranellales; family Reyranellaceae; genus Reyranella. The sequence continues at coordinate 2,732,732 of NZ_OZ252257.1, read as the reverse complement.
GCTCGCCTTCAAGGACTGGGTCCGCCGGCGTCGCGGAGAGACGATCGAAGGCCTGCCGCTCGACGAGAAGCTGTATTCCATCAAAGGAATCGAATCGGTTTCGATTGCGACCTTGAGTGGCAGAATGACCATACCGTTCCACGTCGAGGATTATGGGCAGGGATGGACCGATCCCGCGCCCGCCCGGCTGATGAAGCGCGCGAATGACTTCGAACTGATCGTGTCGATTGGACTTGATACGCCCGATGCAACCGTGAAAAGTCAGGAGGAGACAATGTTGGCCACGGAAAGCGCAGTGAAGAGAATCGGCCGCGTCATCGCCGGTATGACCAATCTGGCGGTCGATGTCGCGGAGGGGATCAATCCCGACGCGGTCCTGGCCCAGGCCATCCGGGAAATCGATGCCGCCGCCGACGAGGTGCGCGTGGAGCTGGGCAGGGCGACGGCCGAACGTCATCGCCTCGACATCCGGCGCCAACAGTTGCTGCGGGAGAAGGATGAGCTGGCCGCCAAGGTGCGCCTCGCGATCGACGAGGATCGCGATGACCTCGCCGAGGTCGGCATTGCGCGCCAGGTCGATATCGAAGCGCAGGTAGGTGTGCTGGACCGCCTGATGGCCGATGTGGACGAGAAGATCGCCCAGCTTGGCCAGACCGTTGACGCCATCGCCGCGAGCCGGCGCGAGGCCGAACAAACCCGGAAGGATTACCAGGCTTCTCGTGCCGCTGCTGCCAGCGAAGGGCCTGCAGCGACCGGATCGCCGAGGGACAAAGTGAGTGGCGCGATGAACAAGGTCGCGCGCGCGCAGGCCGCCACAGCACGCGTCACCGGCGTTCCGGCCGCGAAGCCGAACAACGACGCCAAGGCTCTCGACGAACTCGCCGAACTGCAACGGCAGCGGGAAGTGAGATCGCGCCTGGAACGGCTGAAGTCCGGCCGGGATAGCTGAACAGAGGCACATCATGTGGTCGTTACTGGTCGCGCCGGCCTTTCAGCCCTTCACTATTGCCGCTCTGGTCATGTTGGGGTTGCTGGCCGTCGAGATCGTCTCCGCCCTGTTCGGGGTGGCGGCGTCCTCGCTGCTGGACACCAGCTTGGGAATTGACACCGGCCACTACGATGCCCACACCGGCTCGATCCATGGCGTGGATGGCCCGATCGGCACCACTTTCGATTGGCTCAATGCGGGCCGCGTGCCGCTTCTCGTGCTGATCATTGCGGCTATCGCCTGCTTCTCAGTGACCGGCATGGTGGTCCAGATCGTCGCCTTGAACCTGCTGGCGCCGCTGCCGGCTCTCATTGCCAGCGCCGTCGCCCTCGTCGCGGCGGTTCCGGGTACGAGATGGGTGAGCCGCGTGGTGTCGCGGCTGATCCCACGCGACGAGACCTATGTGCTGGGCAGCCATGACCTGATCGGGCGTGTCGGCACTGTCACGCTCGGGCCGGTCACGGAAGGTTGTCCGGCGCGTGCCAAGATCCAGGACAGGTTCGGGAACTGGCACTTCCCGCGCATCAGGCCGGGGGCGCCAAACCTCTCGATTCCGCAGGGCGCGAGTATCCTGATCGTCGACAGGGTCGGAGACGAATATGCCGTGATCGTCGCCGAGGGCCGCCTGGCGGCCGGCCGTGACGCTTCGAGTGCCTTTTGACCGGGACTGACTGATCCACAGACGCGATCTTTCTTACTGCCCGACGCACTGCCTGGAGGCGGGCGCCGGATACTGGGGGCTCTTCCATGGACATGATCTTGCAGCTTGCAATACCCGCCCTGCTCATCGTGGTGGCAATCGTCGCCATCGGCATGGTGATCGGTCGGCTCTATCATCGTGCCGAGAAGGACCGCTCCTACGTGCGGACCGGCTTCGGTGGCCAGAAAGTCGTGCTCGACGGCGGTTCGATCGTCCTGCCGATCTTCCAGAGCATTGCCTGGGTGAACCTGCAGACGCTTCGCCTCGACGTGCGCCGCGATTCGCAGGACGCCATGATCACGAAGGACCGCATGCGCGTCGACATCGGGGTGGAGTTCTACGTGCGCGTAAAGCCGGATGCCTCTTCGATCGCGCTGGCGGCGCAGACGCTTGGCGATCGCACCAACGACGTCATTCAGCTGCGCGAACTCGTCGAGGCGAAGTTCGTCGACGCGTTGCGGTCGGTAGCGGCCACCATGTTGCTCGCGGACCTGCAGGAAAAGCGGTCCGACTTCGTCAAGGCCGTGCAGGCCGCGGTCGCGACCGATCTAGAGCTCAACGGCCTCGAGCTGGAAAGCGCGTCGCTCACCAAACTCGACCAGACGGACACCAAATTCTTCAACCCGAACAACGCCTTCGACGCAGAGGGTCTAACGGCGCTCACCAAGATCGTCGAAGCCAAGCGTCAGGAGCGGAACCAGACTGTCCGCAACGCCGAGGTTGCGATCGCCCAGCAGGACCTCGACGCAACCCAGAAGACTCTGGAGATCATGCGTCTCAAGAAGGACGCGGAACTGTCGCAGCAGCGTGATATCGCCAACAAGACGGCCGAAACGCGCGCTGCCGCCGCACTCAAGGAGGCGGAGGCCAGCCGCGCCGAGGCCGAAGCCAAGATCATGGCGCAACAATCGATTGCCGAGCGGCAAGCCGCCGCCAAACAGGTCCAGGAATCCGCGGCGATCGCGGCCGACCTGGCGATCCAGCAGAAGAAGATCGAGGCAGAGCGGGCGTCGGAGACGCTACGCATCGTCAAGCAGCGGGACATTGAGCTGGCCGATCAGGCTCGGGCGATCGCCGTCGCCAACCAGAGCCGCTCGGAGTCCGAGGCGCGCGCCGAGGCGGAAGCGGCGCGGGCGCTCGCGACTTCGGCCGCCGAATCGGTGCAGACCGCAAAGGATGTCGCGATTGCCGAGCGCGAAAAGCAGACCGCGGTGATTGCCGCGCGCATGACCGCAGAACAGGATGCAACGCGGATCACGGTCGCGGCGGAAACCGAACGTGCAGCCGCGGAAAACCGGGCCAGCGCGATCAGGACGATCGCCCAGGCCGAGGCGGACGCAGCCAAGATCAAGGCAGAGGGCCAGGCCACGACCTATCAGGTGGATGCCGACGGCCAGCGCAAATTGAACGAGGCGCGCAATGCCATGTCCGACAAGGTCATCGACCTGGAAGTTGCCCGGGAGCGGCTGCGCATCATCCCGATGGCGCTCGCGGAAGTCGTGAAGCCCCTGCACAATATCGGGGACGTCAAGATCGTCGACCTCGGCGGCGGTATGCCGGGAGGGTCCGGCGGCAGTGGGGGCAAAGGCGGTCGCATGGACTCCCTGGTCGAAAGCCTGTTGGCCTATCGCGCCAATTCGCCGGTGATCGACCAGTTGCTGAAAGAGGCCGGTTTCACGGTGCCGGGCAATCCGGTCGAGACGTTGCTGGGTGGCGCTTCGGCAAGCGGGCACGAACAGTCGACGGCGATGGCCGACACGCCGACCTGACCGCGCGCCGTTAAGCCCATGGTGAGGAGCGATGCGAGGGCAGGAGGCGTTCGTCTCCTCTGTCTCGCCGCCCTGATGTTTCCCGGACTCGTGCTCGCGCAGAATGCTGGCACGGAGGCGGAGGCCTGTGTGCCGAGTGGCACGCGTGATCCTGCATACGAGAGCGAGAGCCGGATGACCGGGTGGCCGCAGGAGGCGCAGCGGCTGCGGGCCGACGTGCCGAACGTCTCGCGGCACCAAGACCGGCTGCGGCTCGCGATCGATGGCGGCACGGCGATCGAGCTGCAGGACTGTCCCTATGGCGACGCCGGGTACCAGTATCTCTACGAGCGCTACGACGATCCCGGCCGCTTCTATGTCGTGCGCACGCCGGGGCTCGACGATTTTGCCTGGACGCTGGTGATGAAGCGCACCGGCCGCCTGTTCACGGTCCACGGCGCGCCGGTCTGGGCTTCCGACAAGACGCGGTTCCTGACGGTGGCCTGCTCGCTGCAGCCGGCCCGAGGGACGCTCTCGGTCTTTACGCCGTCGGGCGATGGGCTTGCGACCGAGGCGGAGATCGAGTTGCCGTGCGACGCCGAGAGCTGTTCGGCGCGCTGGGATCTCCAGTCCTGGATCTCGATCGCCTGCACGCCGCGCGACGAGCCTTCGAAGAAGGGCAGGGAGTTCGTCCTGATGCGCGGGGTGGACGGGGCTTGGAACAAGTACGGCCGCTAGAGCTGATCTGCAGGACGGGCCGGAGCCTAACTCGCGGTTGTAGCGACCGATGAATTGTTGTCTCTTTCGATCTGTAGGGAGAGATGAATGAAGATCATTGCCGTATTGTTGACCGCATTGCTTCCGTTCCTGGGAGCCTGCACCCAGAGTGGCGATACGCCGGCGCCACAGACCACGGCCGCGTCCGCAGCGGCGGCAGCCCTGCCGCCGCCCCAGTCGTCGGGCAGCATTCAGGTCTATGATTTCATGGCGCCGGGCAATCGGCGCACGGTTTCGCCGAACTGGGCCGCGATCAACGCCCAGCCGCTTGGATCGAAGGGCAATCCCGTGCGGACTCTGATGCCGCAAGGACAGCAGGCCTATCTGAACCGGCTGATCTGTCCCGACGGCAAGACCCCGTCGTTCCGCCGGATCGGCAATTTCGGCGTGGGTGTCTACACCACCATCATCGATGGCTATGAAGTCCGGTGCGGCTCGTCGAACTACACCCTCTATCTCGATATGTACCACCCGAACTATATCGAGCAGAGGCCGGTGCCGGGCTTCACGATCCGTCCGGCCGGCGCGACGTCGTAGGCGAGCCTATTCGGCTGCCTTGTCCCACCCATCCCGCGTCTGCGGCAGCTTCTTCCTGAGCAGCGCGCCGGCCACGACGTTGCGCAGCACTTCTGCGGTGCCGCCGCCGATGGTGAACATGCGGACGTCGCGGGCCATGCGCTCGAGCGGCAGTTCGCGGCTGTAGCCGCGGGCGCCGAAGAACTGCAGGGCGTCGTTGACGATCTGGATGGCGCTTTCGGAGGTGAAGACTTTGGCCTGCGCGGCCATCAGCATGTCGGGGAAGCCGCCTTCACCCGAGCGCGCGGCGTTGTAGACGAGGGCGCGGGACGCCGAGAGCTTGATCGACATGTCCGCGAGCTTCCATTGCAGGCCCTGGAACTCGTTGATCGGCCGGCCGAACTGGTGGCGTGTCTCCGACCAGTCGAGCGCCAGCCGGTAGGCGCCCTCGGCGATACCGAGCGCCACGGTGGCGGCGCCGACCCGCTGGCTGTTGTAGGCGGTCATCAGGTCGGCGAAGCCCTTCTTCAGGCCACGCGGCGGGATCACCAGCGCCGACGGCGGCACGTCCATGTCCTCGAGATCGATCACCGCCTCGGGGATGCCGCGCAGGCCCATGGTCGGCTCGCGCTTGGTGATCTTGAGGCCCTTGGTCTCGTCGCGGATGGCGAGGAAGCCGCCGATGCCCTCGAACGTGCCCTTCTCGTCGTAGACCTTGGCGAAGATCAGGTGCAGGCGCGAGACACCGCCGCCGGTGATCCAGTGCTTGCGGCCGTTCAGGACGTAGCGGTTGCCCTTCTTGTCGGCGCGCGTGGTCATGCCGTTGGCGTCGGAGCCGGCATCGGGCTCGGTGATGCAGATGGCGGGCTTGTCGCCGGCCAGCACCATGTCGGCGGCCATTTTCTTCTGCTCTTCCGAGCCATAGGCCATGACCGCGCTGATCGCACCCATGTTGGTCTCGACGGCGATGCGGCCGGTGACGGCACAGGCCGAGGACAGGGCCTCGATGGCGAGCACGGCGTCGAGCCAGCCCTTGCCCTGGCCGCCATACTGCGTGGGAATCGTCATGCCGATCAGCCCGGCGTCCTTCAGCAGCTCGACATTGTCCCATGGGTACTGCTCGGTGCGGTCGACCTCGGCGGCGCGGTCGGTGACGGGGCCGGCCGCCAGTTCGCGGGCGCGGGCCTGCAGCTCGAGCTGATCCGGTGACAGGGCAGACGGGTTCATGGACGGCGGACCTCAGACAGTATCGACGGTGAAGATGGCGACCGACCCGCTCCGGCCGCGAACGGCCGTGCTACCAAGCGGCTTGAACACGAACTCCGTTCCGCAGCCCGCGCGCGTCGTCTCCGCGAGGAGAATGCTCGTGCCGTGGTCCTTGTTCAACTTCTCCAGCCGGGCGGCAAGGTTCACCGTGTCGCCTAGCAGTGTGAAGCTCAGCCGCTGTCCGGCGCCGATCGAGCCCCCGATGACCGCGCCGGTACTGATGCCGATGCGGGTGACGAAAGGGACCTTCGCTTCGCCGAAACAGCGGCTGGCGACGGCGCGCTGGATGTCGATGGCCGCGCGGATGGCGGCCGAAGCGTGGCCCGGGCAGGCGAGCGGCATGTTGAAGGAGGCGAACAGACCATCGCCGATGAAGGTGTTCACCACGCCGCCATGGGCGCGAATGGGAGCCAGGACCGTCTCGAGATACTCGTTGAGGGCCCCGAAGAGTTGGTCAGGCGGTATTTTCTCGGCGATCGTCGTGAAGCCCGACACGTCCGTGAACAGGATCGTCGCCTCGCGGGTCTCGCCGGCCAGCACCCCATTGCCGCCGCGCTGCAGGATGGTCGAGGCCACGCTCTCGTCGACATAGCGGCCGAAGGTTTCGCGGATCTGCTCGCGTTCGCGCAGCCCCTCGACCATGGCGTTGAACTGGCCTGTGAGTTCCCCCACCTCGTCGTTCGAGGTTACGGGGATCCGCACCGACATGTCTCCGCCGGCGACCTTCGACATCGCGATCGAAAGGATGCGGATGGGGCGCAGCAGCGACCGTCCGATGAAGTAGATCGAGACGGCGACGCCCATCAGCGCGATGGCGACGTCGGTCGCGATCTCGAACTGCAGTTTCACGCCGTCATAACTCACCAGGTCGACGACGACGGCTGTCATCGGCGCGAGCGAGATCACGAGCAGGGCGATGCCGAGCTTCAGGCGGTAGCGGCCGAAGAACAGGGACAGGTTCCGGCCGGTGCGCTTGAAGATGAATCCGCAGAGGTGGCCCAGATAGTCGCTTATGACGAAGTAGACATAGGTGAAGTAGAAAAGCGGCAGCATGACCAGGAGTGCCGCGGTATCGGCCAGCGTCTGGCTGGGCAGGGCACGCATGGTCTCATCGGGCCAGAGATTGGGGGCCGTCACCCTGAATCCCAACATTGCCAATGCGAGCAGCGCTACACGCGCGGCCGTCAGGACTGGAAGTTGCGTGATCCGACGTTCGACCTCCTCGAACGGGCGCCGCCCCGCCAGGTACTCCTCGATCGGAACGAACAAGCGACGGTTGACCAGGGCATTGACGCCCAGCAGCAGGAACAACCCGACGGCGATCGACCGTGGCGCGTAGGCCCAGGCATCCGAGAAGGCAACGAAAATGCCGGTGAAGGCAACGTCGACGCCGGCCGCCGAGACGGCGCGCAGCAGGTAGCGGCGGCGCAGGCTGCCGATCTCGGTCGCCGTGGCGATCGGCTGCTCGTTTCCCGCGACCGTCACAGGGGCTCTCCCACGCGATAGACGACGACGCCGTCGTGATGACCGCGCACGTCGGTCGTGCCCAGTCGTTCGCAGAACGTCTCCGCGGCCGCCGCCGCCACGGTGCTCTCGGCGGCGAGGATGCGCGTGCCGAACTTCTTGTTGAGCTGCTCGATCCGCGCGGCCACGTTCACCGCATCGCCCAGCAGTGTGTAGCTCAGCCGGTTGTCGGTGCCGATGGTCACGCCGATGACGGGGCCGGTGTTGAGGCCGATGCGGGTCGGAAGGGTGAAACCACGGGCGAACCGGGCCAGGGAGAGAGCATGCTGGATCTCGATCGCGGCCGCGATGGCGGCCTTCGCATGATCCTGCAGCGGCCGGGGCAAGCCGAAGCTCACGAACAGCCCGTCTCCGATGAAGCTGTTGACGATGCCGCCGTGGCGCTGGATGACCGGGACGACGGTGCCGAGATAGGCATTCAACAGGGCGGCAACCTCGGCAGGCGCCGCACTTTCGGACAGGCCGGTAAAGCCTTCGATGTCCGTGAACATCAGGGTCGCGTCGGCCGTGGTGTCGATGCTGCGCCCGGTATTGCCACGGTTGGAGAGGATCGAGGCGGCGACGGTCTCGCTCACATACTTGCCGAACGTGTCGCGAAGATAGGCCTTCTCCGCGAGGCCTTCGACCATCTGGTTGAAGCGGCTGGCGGCGTGGCCCAGCTCGTCATCGGAAGTGACGGGGAGGCGTACGGTGTAGTCGTTGTCGGCGACGCGGCGGAGGCCGCCGTCGAGCCGCGTGATCGGCCGGGTCAGCGCGTTCGAGATCCAGTAGTACATGAAGGCCGTGCCGATCGCCGAGGTCATGATGTCGGCCGAGGCCTCTCGGACCAGCCGGTGGCCGCTGTAGCTCAGCATGTCGGCGACGATCAGGACCATGGTCGCGAACGACACGAACAGGAGGGCGAGGGCCACCTTGCGCCGGAAGCGGCCGCCGAAGGTCGCGATGTTCACACGCCTCGTGCGGAACAGCTCTTCGCAGAGATGATCGAGATAGGCCGCGACGACGAAGAAGGTGAGGACGACGTTGAAGCCGGTTCCGACCGTGAGGTTGGCGATGACGTCCGGCCAGGCGACCTGCTGCAGCGTGGCGCCGAAGGTGATCTCGAGCCGATGGGACAGCAGGCGAAGCGCCACCATCGGCGCATACATCACCCCGATGACCGTCGCGGAGTGGCGCGGCAGCCGCGCCAGCGAGAGCTCGATGTCGCCGAAGGCTGCGCGCCCCTCGATGAAGTGCCGGATCGGCCGGATCAGGAGCCAGGCGCCGAGGCCGACGCCGACGGCGAGGAACAGGGTCGTGATCGCGAGCGACGGAAATACGACCTGCGGCGCGTCGTTCAGGGCCGAATAGATCAGCACCGAGACGACGTCGATCAGGAACGGCACAGACATCGCAAGGTAATAGCGATGCACGAGTCTGGCGGGCGACAGAGGCGGCGCCGCGTCGTTGAGTGCGTTCATCTGCCGGATATAAAGCGGATCGGAGCGGAGCGGAATGCCCCGCCCGTCGCATCGACAGCGGGCTAGGCCGTCAGCTCGCGCGCCGTGATCCGGTACTTGAACCTGTCCGGGTCGAGCGAATCGAGGAAGCCGGAGCGATTCTCGGCCTGCGGATACATCAGGAAGGCGATCGGGTCTTCCTTGGAGCCCGGCAGTTTCACATCGTGCGCCACGTTGTAGGCGAGCCAGTTGCCTTCCCAGGCGCCGAACAGCGCGCCGCGGGCCGCAACGACCTTGGGATCGGTCATGGCCAGGTTGGCCGGCGGCTCTTCCAGCACGACCTTGCGTACGTCGGCGGGATCGACGGGCGTCCAGCCCGAGCCGCCGAGCCAGACCTCGGCACGGCAATGCTGCGCCTTGGAGACGACCTCCGATCCGGCGCCCAGCGCCTTGAAGCCGAATTCCGACGGCATCACGCGAATACCATAGACGTCGCGTGCCGGCAGTCCCACCGAGCGGGCCAGGCCGACATAGAGCGCGTTCAGGTCGGCACACTTGCCGTTCAGATTGCCGGTCCGGATCATCGTGGTGATGTCGCCGACGCCGCACCCCAGCGTCTTGGGATTGCGGAAGGTGTTATCGACGACCCAGTCGTAGATCGCGCGCGCCCTGGCGACGTCGCCCTGCTTGCCGCGCACGATTGCGTCGGCGGTTTCCTTCACGATGCCGTCGGTCGGCAGGAACGTGGTCGGCATCAGGTTGAGCTTGCGCTCGGCTTCGCTGAGCGGTGCGGCATTGCCCCGGCCCGGCACGATCGATCGGTTCTGCGCCTGAACCTGGGCCACGACCTCGATGACCGGCGCCTGCTGGTCGGCCGCCCATTCGACCCGCAGCATTTCCGCGCCGTATTTGGGATCGCGCACGCGTTCGGCCACGCGGGCATTGCCGGTCCAGGTGACGGCGCCCGGACGCTGCCAGTCGGCCGCTTCGAACGTTGGCAGCGGAACCCACGCCTGGGTCGCGCCGGCCGTCGGTTCGACGCGTGTCGTCAGCACGTAGGTGCGCCAGCCCTTCGGCACGGGCGCATAGGTGGCGGCCTGCGCCGATGCGAGGCGTGGCAGGATACCGAGGGCACCGGCAGCAAGGCCGGCCTTGAGCATGTCACGACGATTCATCTTGGTGTTTCTCCCATGGCAAAGTCTGCCGGGGAGGGCGGTCGTCCCGTCGTCGGGAGGAGCCGGCGCCATCCCGGACCGATTCGCGTCGCACGCGACAGCGTCAGGACCGGAAGCTTGAAATTGCAGCCGGCCGCGGCGGCCGTCAACATTGCCTGCCGATAACGCCCTGCCTAAGCTGACCCTTTGCGCAGGGAGGGTGGATTGGTCGCCGTTCTGGATCTCAATGCCGAACTCGGCAGGCTCACCCAATTCGCGCGCACCCCCGCAAGTCCCGAAGCTGACCGGCGCAAGGGGCTGGGCCAGGTCGCGCCCTATCGCGACGGGGCGATCTTCACCAGCAAGTTCAGCGGAAGCGGTGGCTGGGAACGCCATCCGAATGGCGACGAGATCGTCCATGTCATCGAAGGCGAGACGCTCCTGCATCTGCTGCCCGACGAGGGAGCCCAGGCGCTGGACCTGCGCGCCGGGATGATGGTGATCGTGCCGAAGGGCATGTGGCATCGCTTCGAAGCGGCATCGGGCGTCACGCTCATGACCGTGACGCCGTTGCCGACGGAGCACCTGCCTGTCGGCGTCGAGGCACCCCGCTGAACTACAGGCCGAGATAGGCTTGGCGGACGCGGTCGTTGGTCAGCAGGTCGGCGCCGGGTCCTTCGAGCTCGATGCGGCCGTTCTCCAGCACGTAGCCACGATCGGCGATGCGCAGCGAGGCCATCACGTTCTGTTCGACCAGGAGGATGGTGAGGCCCTCTTCGTTCAGGCGGCGCACGATGCGGAAGACTTCCTGCACGATGGTGGGGGCGAGGCCGAGAGAAGGCTCGTCGAACATGATGAGGCGCGGCTGGCCCATCAGGCAGCGGCCGATCGCCACCATCTGCTGCTCGCCGCCCGACAGTGTCCCCGCGGCCTGGCGCCGCCGCTCGGCCAGCCGCGGGAACATCGCGAAGACCCGCTCCAGAGTCTGCTTCTCGAGCGCCCGCGCGCGTTTGGGCGTGGCACCCATCTCGAGGTTTTCGAGCACCGAGAGATTGGGGAAGACCTGGCGGCCCTCCGCGACATGGCCGACACCGGCCTCGCACACCCGGTAGGAGGGCCAGCCGGTGATCTCGGTGCCGTCGAAGCGGACATGACCGCGTGCCGGCTTCTCGATCCCGTGGATCGAACGGATCAGCGAACTCTTGCCCGCGCCGTTGGCGCCGACGATGGCCACGATCTCGCCCTGGGCGATTTCGAGCGACACGCCGGCCAGCGCCTGCGCATCGCCGTAGAAGAGGTCGAGATTCTCGACCTTCAGAAGGGGCGCGCTCATGCGGGCTCCGCTTCGCCGAGATAGACATCGAGCACGGCCTGGTGGCGGGCGATCTCGGCCGGGGTGCCCTCGGCGATCTTCTCGCCGTAGCTCACCACGACGATGTTGGAGGCGAGCGCCATGACGGCGCGCATCACATGCTCGATCAGCAGGATGGTGAGGCCGGTGCGCCCGTTGAGGTCCTGGAGGAACGTCACCATCACGTCGATCTCGGTCGGCCGCAGTCCCGCCATCACTTCGTCGAGCAGCAGCAGCTTGGGCTCGGTGGCGAGCGCGCGGGCGACCTCGAGGCGTTTGCGGTCGGGCAGGGTGAGGCTCTCGGCCGCCTGGTGGCGGCGATCGTGCAGGCCGAGCTGCCTCAGAATGTCGGCGGCGTAGGCGCGCGCGTCGGGAAGCGCCGGTCGCCGATGGAGGGCGCCCACCGTGACATTCTCCAGCACGCTCAGCCCCTTGAACGGTTTCACGATCTGGAAGGTGCGGCCGACGCCCGCGTCGCAGACGAGGTCGGGCCGCAGGCCGGAGATCTGCCGTCCGTCGAGACGCACGCTGCCGGCATCGGGCCGGTAGACGCCGGCGATCATGTTGAAGATCGTCGTCTTGCCCGCGCCGTTGGGCCCGATCAGGGCATTGATGGCGCCGGCCGGCACGTCGAACGAGACATCGTGCACCGCGCGCAGGCCGCGAAAGCTCTTGCCGATCCCGTCGAGTTCGAGCCGCGCGCCGCTCATTTCCGCTTCTCCCCGAAGCCGAAGCGGTCGGCGATCCAAGGCCAGACGCCGGCCGGTCGGTACATCACGATCACCAGCAGCGCGAGGCCGTAGAAGATCTGCTTCAGGCCGGAGATGTGGAAGACCTCGCTCAAGTCGGTGAAGACTTCGCCGAGCCCGGTCAGCACCACGGCGCCGACGACCGGACCGAACAGCGTGCCCAGCCCGCCGATGATCGGCGCCAGGGTGAACTCGATCGAGCGGCCCATGGCGAAGGCCGTCTCGGGGAAGAGGTTGTTGTAGTAGAAGGCGTTCCAGACACCGGCCAGCGCCGTCAGCGCCGCAGAGATCATGATCGCGATCATCTTGCAGCGCAGGACCGGCACGCCCACCGCCTGAGCCGCTTCCGGGTCTTCGCGGATGGCGAGCCAGTAGCGGCCGAGCCGGCTTTCCAGGAGGAGGCGGCAGAGGATGAAGGTGCCGGCGGCCAGCGCCAGGATCACGTAATAGAAGAGGAGCGGCCCGCCGCGCAGGTTCAGGACGTCGGAGGTGGCGTCGACCTTGAGGAACAGGCCGCCCGAGCCGCCGGCCCAGCCCCAGTGATCGAAGGCGATGCGCGTGAACTCGCTGAAGGCGATGGTGAGCAGCGCGAAATAGACTCCGGCCAGCGAGAAGCGGAAGCCGAGATAGCCGACGATCGATCCGGCGGCGACGGCGGCCGCCACCGCGACGAAGACGCCGGCCCACGGACCGATGCCGTAGTGAAAGAAGAGCCCGGCCGCGATGTAGCCGCCGACACCCGCATAGAGGGCGTGGCCGAGCGAAAGCTGCCCGGCGAAGCCCATCATGATGTTCCAGGCCTGGCCGACGAAGGCGAAGTAGAGGACCAGGATCAGGACCGAGAGGCCGTATTTGCCGAGCAGCGTCGGTGCCACGAGCAGGAGCACGAACAGCAGGCCGAGGCACCACAGCGAGCGGGCCGGCACGCCCCCGGTGAGACGCGCGAGCAGGGTCATGCGCCGCTCTTGCCGAACAGGCCCTGCGGCCGCAGCAGCAGCACGAGGATGAGGATGCCGAAGCTCACCATGCTCTTCAGCGACGGCTGCAGCAGGAGTCCGGCCACCGCCTCGCTGACGCCGATCAGCAGGCCGCCGGCCAGCGCGCCGGTCATGCTGCCGAGGCCGCCCACGATCACGATGACGAAGGCGAGCAGCGTGTACTCGGCGGCGAGGAACGGCGTCACCGGGATGATCGTGATCATCAGCGCGCCGGCGGCGCCGACGCAGGCCGCGCCCACGCCGAAGGTGAAGGCATAGAGCCGGCGGACGTCTAGGCCGACGACTAGGGCGCCCAGATTGTTGTCGGCGGCGGCGCGGATCGACTTGCCGATACGGGTGCGGGTGAAGAAGAGCCAGAGCAGGCCCGCGATCACCACCGCTGTCAGGGCCGCGTGAACGCGCACGGCATCGAAGACGAAGGGGCCGAGCTCATAGGATTCGAACTGCGAGTCCATCTGCACGCCGCGCGCGTCGGGACCGGCGATGACCAGCGAGACATTGACCAGCAGGATGGCGATGGCCAGCAGCAGCAGGAATTGCTGATGCTCGGGCCGCCCGATGAACGGCGAGATCACCGCGCGCTGCAGCGCATAGCCCGCGCCGAAGAAGATCACGGCGATCACGGGCAGGCTCAGCATCGGCGAGACCTGCAGGTATTCGAAGCCCATCCAGGCGAGATACATGCCGACGACCATCATCTCGCCGTGCGCGAAGTTGACCACGCGCATCACGCCGAAGATCACCGACAGGCCGAGCGCCATCAGTCCATAGACCATGCCGGTCAACAGGCCCTTGGTGATGGCCTGGGCAAGCGAGAGGAGAAAGTCTGCGGTCATGCTTTCATGCTCCTCTCCGCCCGCGGCGCGGGGGGAGAGGCTGGGTGAGGTGGGTCATAGCCTCTCTGCCGCGGCGGAGAGGGAAAGTTTGAGCGAATGGATCAGGTGCGGCGCTTGTCGTTCCACGGCGGCATCGGGAAGACGAGCGGGGCGGCGGCCGATTCGAGCGGCAGCACGACCGTGGGCTTGCGCTTGAGGTTTTCGACCGCCGCGGCCTTGATGTTGACGTTCTGGCCCTTGGAGTCGAACTGGATCGGGCCGCCGACCATGACGTGCTGGTCGATCTTGATCTTGCGCAGCGCTTCCATGAGATCGCCGGGCTTGGTCGACTTGGCAGCGAGCCAGGCCTGGGCGGCGATCAGGATGCCTTCGAAAGTGAAGCCGCCGTTGAGGTCGAGCTGGTCGTTGGGGAACTTGGCGGCATGGCGCTTCTCGAGCGACTGCGTCATCGCCGACTTCGGGTCGAGCCACGGCACGTTCGAGATCATGTACTCGCCGTACTTGCCCATGGTCTTGAGGAAATCCTGCTCGTAGAGGCCGGGCGCGCCCGGGTTCAGCACGCCCATCGGCTCCCAGCGCTGCTTCACCATTTCCTGGACGAGCAGCTTGGCGTCGTTCAGGCGGCTGACCGGCAGCAGCAGCTCGGCCTTGGTGGCCTTGGCCTTGGCGACCTCGACCGACAGGTCCTTGGCGGCGACGTCGTAGCTGATCGTGTCCACGAGCTCGTAGGGCATGTCGAGCTTGGGAAAGAGCGCCTTGATGCCGTTGATCATCGAGGTGCCAAACGTGTCGTTCACGCTCATCAGCACGGCGGTCTTCGGCGTCTTGCCCGAGATCTTGAAGATCTCCTTGTGCAGCGACAGCGCGCCGGTGATCAGCATCGGCGCCGTCGGGAAGTTGCGCACGACGAACTTGTAGCCCTGCTCGGTGATCTGCGGCGCCGCCGCGATGTTCACGACCAGCGGCACGCCCCGCTGCTCGCACACCTGCGCGATGGCGATGGTCTGGCCGGAATCGAAGGCGCCGACCAGGATGTGGCAGCCCGCATCGATCGCCTTTTCGGCTTGCGTGCGAGCCACGTCCGGCTTGGTTTCGGTGTCGTAATTCACGATCTCGAGCTTCACCGGCATCTTCATGTCGGCGAACACGTCGTTGGCCACGTCGGCGCCGCGCTTGCAGGCCTGGCCGATCTGCGCCTGCAGGCCGGAGGTCGGGAGCAGCAGGCCGACCTTGAGGTTCGCGGGCGCGCCCTGGGCGAATGCCTGGCGCAGCGGCAGGGGAGCGCCCAACAGGGCGGCGCCGGCGAATGCTGACTGTCCAAGACGGCGGCGGGTGAAGGTGTTGCGGCCGGACATTGCGGCTCCTCCCATGGGTTTTTGCTGGCCGGGACTATAGAGGCGGACTTCCGAGCATGCTAGGTCGGCCGGCATGATCCACAGTCTCGACGACCTCAATCGCGCGACCGCGGGCGACTTCGCGGTCGCCGTCGGCGACACGTTCGAACTGGCGCCGTGGGTTGCCGAGGCCGCAGCCGCCAAACGGCCCTTCGCGACGGTCACCGCGCTGCACGACGCGATGATGGGCGCCGTGCGCGCCGCGCCACGAGAACGGCAGCTTGCCTTCGTCTGCGGCCATCCCGATCTCGCCGGCAAGGCGGCGCGGGCGGGTGACGTGACCGAAGAGTCCCGCCGCGAGCAGGCGAGCGTCGGTCTCGACACGCTCTCCGAGGAAGAGTTCGCCCGCTTCCATCGCCTCAACGACGCCTACAAGGCGAAGTTTGGCTTTCCCTTCATCGTCTGCGTCCGCCGGCACACGCGCGATTCCATCCTGGCCCAGTTCGAACGCCGGCTGCGCCACGACCCGTTCACCGAATTCGCGGCAGCCCTGCAGGAAATCTCCTTCATCACGCGCCTGCGAATTGCGGCGAAGGTGACGGGGGAGGGAATGCCGCGTGTGAATGGCCGCCTCAGCACGCATGTGCTCGACACCCATGCGGGGCGACCGGCGGTCGGCATCGCCATCGAGCTCTATGAATTCGCCGGCGAGCGCGCCCATCGCATCGCCACGGCCACGACAAATGCCGATGGCCGCACGGATGCGCCGCTGATCGGCGGCCGGCCGCTGCCGATCGGTCGCTACGAGCTGCGCTTCGCCGTGGGTGACCATTTCCGCATCAGGGGCATCGAGCAGGGCGATCCGCCTTTTCTCGACATAGTGCCTTTACGCTTTTCCATTGCCGAGCCGGAGGGGCATTATCACGTCCCGCTGCTCTGTACGCCCTGGAGCTATTCGACGTATCGCGGAAGCTAGAAGTAGGAGGAGGAAATAATGAACTACAGCGACGTATCCCTGATGATCGACGGTGCCTGGACCAAGGGCGCCAACGGCCGGACGATCCCGGTCATCAATCCGGCCACGGAAGAAGTGATCGGCCAGGTGGCTCATGCCGAGAAGGCCGACCTCGATCGCGCGCTCGAGGCCGCCGAGAAGGGCTTCCAGCAGTGGCGCAAGGTCTCCCCGTTCGACCGCTACAAGATCATGCGCAAGGCCGCCGAGCTGATGCGCCAGCGTGCCGACGAGATCGCGACCATCATGACGATGGAGCAGGGCAAGCCGGTGATCGAGGCCAAGGGCGAGACCCTGCTGGCCGGCGACATCATCGACTGGATGGCCGAGGAAGGCCGTCGCACCTACGGCCGCATCGTCCCCGCGCGCTTCGAGAACGTGTACCAGCTCGTGACGAAGGAGCCGGTCGGTCCGGTCGCCGCCTTCACGCCGTGGAACTTCCCGATCAACCAGGTGGTGCGCAAGGCCTCGGCGGCGCTGGCCACGGGCTGCTCGATCATCATCAAGGGACCGGAAGACACGCCCGGCTCCTGCGCCCAGCTTATCAAGGCCTTCGTCGATGCCGGCGTGCCGGCGGGCGTCATCCAGCTCGTCTACGGCGTGCCGTCCGAGATCAGCGAGTATCTGATCCCGCATCCGATCATCAAGAAGGTGACGTTCACCGGCTCGACGCCGGTCGGCAAGCAGCTCGCGGCCCTGGCCGGCGCGCACATGAAGCGCGTCACCATGGAGCTGGGTGGCCATTCGCCGGCCATCGTGTTCGAGGATGCCGACATCGACCAGGCGGTGAACATCCTGGGCGCCAACAAGTTCCGCAATGCCGGCCAGGTCTGCGTCGCGCCGACGCGTTTCCTGGTGCACGAGAAGGTCTATCCGGAGTTCGTCGAGAAGTTCACGGCCTATGCCAAGAACATCAAGGTCGGTAACGGCCTCGACAAGGACACGCGCATGGGTCCGCTCGTCGCCGAGCGCCGCCTGCACGCGATCGACGGTTTCGTGAGCGATGCCATCGGCAAGGGCGCCAAGGTCCAGACCGGCGGCCAGCGCAAGGGCAACAAGGGCTACTTCTACGAGCCGACCGTACTCACCGACGTGCCGCTCGACGCCCGCATCATGAACGAGGAGCCGTTCGGCCCGCTGGCGCCGATCTCGTCGTTCAAGGATTTCGACGGCGTGATGAAGGAAGCCAACCGACTGCCGTGGGGCCTCGCGGCCTACGCCTACACCACGAACAGCAAGACCATGACCAAGGTCGGCGCTGCCTTCGAAAGCGGCATGGTGTCGATCAACCACCACGGCCTGGCCCTGCCGGAAGTGCCGTTCGGCGGCATGAAGGACTCGGGCTACGGCTCGGAGGGCGGCATCGAGGCGCTCGAGGCCTACCTGAACACCAAGTTCATCAGTCAGCTCGGCATGTAATCGGCCACAGGCTGCCAGAACCGGCCCTCCTCCGATCCGTCGGAGGAGGGCTTTTCTTTGCGCGAGTCGTCCGTCTCAGCCGCCGCGCGCCTTGCGCGTCGCCTCGACGTCGACGACGCCCTTGGCCGAGATCACGACGCCATAGTCGCGCAACGCCGTCTCGACCGAGATCACCTCGTCGAGCACGTCGTCGGCCACGTCGGCCGGATCGCGCTCCATCGGGTTGCCGTAGCCGCCGCCGGCCGGTCCGTAGCAGACGAAGCGGCCGTCCCTGGCGATGTTCATGTGCGGCACCTTCGACGGCAGGGCGCGGTCGGCGTGGCCGGGGACCATGAGGTCGAGCTTCGCGGGCATGCCCTCGCTGCCGCCCAGGAACCCCCAGGGCCGGTAGCGATGGCCTTCGCCCTCGACCGAGGCGCCGCCGTCGCTCAGGAAGGCGAACTCGCGGACCGAGCCCAGGCCGCCGCGCCACTTGCCCGCGCCTGCCACGTCCTCGCGCAGTTCGTAGCGCAGCACCCGGAGCGGCAGATGGGTTTCGATGTCCTCGATCGGGTTGTTGCGCGTGTTGGCGTAGAGCGTGTCGACGGCGTCCATGCCGTCCTTGCCCAGCCGCCCGCCATAGGAGCCTTCGAAGATCTCCATGTGCACCCAATGCGTCTCGTCCTTGAGGCCGGAGAAGGCGATGACCTTGAGGTTGCCGATGCCGGCCGAGACGTTGCCGGGCATCGCCTGCGACAGCGCCTTCATCACCGTGTCGGCAAGCTGGTTGCCGGGACAGAAGCGCGCGATGGTGGGCGCCGGGAAGGTCGGGTTGGCGAGGCAGCCCTTGGGCGCCACGATCGTGATCGGCCGGATCAGGCCGGCGTTCACCGGGATGTGGCCGTGCACCTCGGTGTCCAAAAGCACCGAGCGGATGGTGAGCCAGATCGCGATGTCGGCGGTGCCTTCGAGCGGCATGTTGATCGGGCGGTCGGGCACCTGCGGCGCCGTGCCGGTCAGGTCGACCACCAGGGAATCGTCCTTCTTGGTGATGGTGACGACGATCGGCAGTTCCTTCTTGGTGGGATCGTCGCTGTCGAGATAGCCGTCGATCGCCGTCTCGGCGCGATAGACGCCGTCGGGCAGCCTGGCGATGGCCTGGCGCATCAGGCGTTCGGCATGATCCATCAGCGCGCCGCAGGCCTGCTCGAAGGTCTCCAGCCCGTAGCGTTCGACCAGCTCGACCATGCGCTCCGCGCCGATGCGGGCGGCGGCCACCTGGGCATCCATGTCGCCGACCACGAGGTCGGAAGCGCGGATATTGTCGCGCACGATCTGCCACACGGCGTCGTTACGCACACCGCGGTCGTAGACCTTGATGGCCTTGAACTGCAGGCCCTCGGCATAGGCGTCGATTGCCTCGACGATGCCGCAGGAGCCGGGCGACAGGGCGCCGATGTCGAGATGGTGCGCCGTGGTCGCGGCGAAGGCGATCAGGCGGCCCTGCACGAAGACCGGCACGATGAAGGCCACGTCGGGGCCATGGCTCGCGCCGGAATAGGCGTCGTTGTGCATGATGACGTCGCCCGGCCGGATGACTTCGCCGCGTGCGGCCAGGATGCGCTGGATGCCGCGCACATAGCCCGGGATCGGGCCGGACTGCAGCGGCGTCGATTGGGCCGATTCGGCAAGGCCGCGGCCTTCCGCATCCACGAGCGCCGCTCCGAAATCCTCCGACTCGCGGATGATCGAGGAGTAGCTCATGCGCATCAGCTTGTAGCCCATCTCGACGGCGATGTTCTCGAGCGCGCCCTGGATCACGCTGCTGGTAATCGGGTCGATGCGGTCGGGCTTGGTCGCGGGCTGGCGGGCGGTGGCGGTGGTCATGCGGCACTCCTCTGCTGGGAGCGCGCCACTCCAGTGGCGCTCTTGCTCTTCATCCGCAAAGTTATGAGCGCCACTGGAGTGGCGCGCTCCCAGCGAAGAGGGGCGTTCATTGGCGAACCTCCTTGCGGATCATGAGATTGCCGGCCGCATCGGCCTCGAAGCTGAAGTGCGGCGGCACGACGGTGGTGGTGTCCATCTGCAGAACGATGGCGGGGCCGGGGATGCGCTCGCCGATCGGCAGCAGGTCGCGACGGTAGAACGTCGTCGGATAGTCGCCAAGCTTGCCGTCTACCCGGAAGGTGCCGTTGCCGGAGCGCACCGTCGCACTGCTCAGAGAGCGCGCGCCGTCCGGTGCGGGCTTGGCGATGGTCGCGGCGCTGGCCGCGCCGATCAGGCGCAGGTTCACGATCTCGATGGCCGAGTCGGCGAAGTGATGGCCGTACTCGCGCTTGTGGACCTCATGGAAGGCCTCGAAGGCCTTGGCGAGCGCGGCCTCGTCGAGAAGGCCGTCGGGGAAAGTGACCCGCAGTTCGTAGCCCTGGCCGACGTAGCGAAGATCGCCACGGCGCTCGAACGTCACCTTCGAGAGATCGATGCCGTCGGCGGTGAAACGTCCGGCGAGTTCCTTGGCCATGGCGTCGAAGTCGGCGTTGATGCGGGCGAGGTCGGCTGCTCCTGAAACCTGGAACGAGGTGCGAATGGCATCGTAGCGCAGGTCGCTGATCAGCAGGCCGACCGCCGAGGTGATGCCGGGATGCGGCGGCACGATCACCTCCGTGACGCCCAGCATGTCGGCCACTTCGGCGCCGTGCAGCGGGCCGGCGCCGCCGAACGCCACCAGCGCATAGTGGCGCGGATCGATGCCTTTCTGGACGGTACGGGAGCGGATGGCGTTGGCCATGTTGGCGTTGATCAGGGTGATCACGCCTTCGGCCGCTTCGCGGTCGGAGAGGCCGAGCTCGCGCGCCAGTTCGCCGATCACGCGGCGGGCCGCGACCTCGTCGAGCGCCATGCCGCCGCCCAGAAAGTTGCCGCCGTCGAGCCGGCCCAGCACGACGTTGGCGTCGGTCACCGTGGCCCGCGTGCCGCCACGCCCGTAGGCGGCGGGACCTGGCACGGCGCCGGCCGAGCGGGGGCCCACCTTGAAGGCGCCGGCCTGGTCGACATAGGCGATCGAGCCGCCGCCGGCGCCGATCGTGTGCACGTCGATCATCGGCACCAGCACGGGGAATCCGGCGATCCAGGTGTCGCGGGCCGTGGCCTCGCCGAAGCCGCCCTCGGTGACGATGCCGATATCGGCCGAGGTGCCGCCGACGTCGAAGGTGATGAGGTTGCGCTTGTCCGAGAGCGCGCCCGCCCAGTCGCCGCCGATCACGCCGGCGGCCGGCCCGGAGAGGAGGGTGAGCACCGGCCGCTCGGCCACCATGCCGGGAGTCGCGACGCCGCCGTTGGACGCCATGATGCGCAGGTCGGCCTTGAAGCCCGAGGCCTCGATCTCCGATTCGAGGCGGGTCACGTAGTTGCGCACCTTCGGGCCCACGAAGGCATTCATCGCCGTGGTCGTGAAGCGCTCGAACTCGCGGAACTGCGGCGACACCGACGAGGAGGTGGTGGCGAAGCACTCCGGATATTCCTCGCGCACGATCTCCAGGGCGCGCGCCTCGTGGCCGGCGTCGAGATAGGAGAAGAGGAAGCAGATCGCGATGGCCTGCACGCCGGCTTCCTTGAGCTCGCGCACGGCCTGGCGGACGCCCGCCTCGTCGAGCGGCTCCAGCACCTCGCCGCGCGGCGGTATCAGCCGCTCGGTCACCGTCTTGCGATGGCGCCGCCTCACCAGCGGCCGGTCCTGCCAGGGAATGTCCTGCATGATCGAGTAATGCTGCGGCCGCTGGTGGCGGCCGATATGCAGGATGTCGCGATAGCCGCCGGTGGTGATCATGCCGGTGACGGCGCCGTCGTGCTCGAGGATCGCATTGGTTGCGATGGTCGTGCCGTGGAACACCGTGTCGATGGTCTCGCGCGGGATCGAATACTTGTCGCAGAGCGCCATCAGCCCCTGCACGACCCCGCGGGACGGATCGTCCGGCGTGGTCGAGACCTTGTGCACGGCGGTGCGGCCGGCCTCGGTGTCGGCATAGACCAGGTCCGTGAAAGTGCCGCCCACGTCCACGCCGATCAACCGCATGTCTGCCTCCCTGCGCTTCGCGTTGGCCCGGGGCGAGCAAGGACCGCGCCAACGCCTCCCTCGGTTGAACTTCCGTCCCCAGGGAATTTTACAGTACTGGCATACGACTTGCTTGCCATGATGGCATGGCAAAGCAGCCGGATATCGAACTCGTTTCCCTGACCAAGCGCTACGGCGACACGGTGGCGGTCGATTCGATCGGCCTGCGTATCCCCGCCGGCTCCTATTGCTGCCTGCTGGGACCCAGCGGCTGCGGCAAGACCACGACGCTCCGCATGATCGCGGGCCACGAAGAGGCGTCGGAAGGCGACATCATCCTGGGCAACGAGAACATCACCGATCTGCCGCCAGCGGCGCGCGGCACGGCGATGATGTTCCAGTCCTATGCGCTCTTTCCGCATCTCGATTGCACCGACAATGTCGCCTTCAGCCTCAAGATGCGCGGAATCGACAAGGACACCCGCCGGGCGCGTGCCGTGGAGATGCTGAAGCGCGTCCACATGGACGCCTATGCCGGCCGCCTGCCGGCCCAGCTTTCCGGCGGCCAGCAACAGAGGGTCGCGCTGGCGCGGGCGCTGATCACCGATCCGCAGGTCCTGCTGCTCGACGAGCCGTTGTCGGCGCTCGATCCCTTCCTGCGCATCAAGATGCGCGAGGAGTTGAAGAGCCTGCAGACCCGTCTCGGCATCAGCTTCATCCATGTGACGCACAGCCAGGACGAGGCGATGGCGCTGGCCGATCTCGTCGTGGTTATGAACGGCGGCAGGATCGAGCAGGCCGCACCCCCGCGCGAGGTCTTCAACCGCCCGGCTTCGGCGTTCGTCGCCAAGTTCATCGGCGGGCACAACGTGCTGCCCGCAGCCGTCGCCCGTGCCGGGGCAGGTGAGGGACCGTTCGTCGCCATTCGCGCCGACCGCCTGTCGGTGCAGGCCGGCACGTCGGGGGAAGCCGGCGTGACCTCCCTGCAGGGTGTCGCCCGCTCCGTCGAGTATCTCGGTTCGACCGTCCAGGTCGGCATCGACGTGGACGGCCTGGAGACCTTGTCGGCGACCTTGTCGGAGGCGCGCTTCGATGCCTCGCCGGTGAGGCCTGGCGAGCCCGTCATTCTGTCGTGGAAGCCCGAGGACGTGCACGTGCTGGGGCGCTGAAGGGACGTTGAAGGGAGGCGGCCCCGCGCCGTCGAAGCTTGAAGGAGGAAGACGAGATGGCTCGGAAATCGACTGGCGGCATCGGCCGCCGCAGGATGCTCAAGGGCGCAGCCGGCCTTGCAGGCGCGGCCGTCGGCAGCGGCGCGATCACCGGCTTCCCGGTGATCTGGGCGCAGAACAACAAGAACATCGTGCTGCGCCAGTGCGGCACCGGCGTGTCGGCGATCAACGAGATCGCCGAGAAGTGCAAGGCCGACCTCGGCATCACGCTGCAGATGACGGCGCTTGATTCGGATGCGGTGGTGCAGCGCGTCGTGACGCAGCCCAACTCCTTCGACATCGGCGACATCGAATACTGGATGATCAAGAAGGTCTTCGGCGCCAACACGCTGCAGGCGATGGACGTCAAGAAGATCAAGCTGTTCGACAAGATCGTGCCGATCTTCACCACCGGAAAGCTCAAGGCCGACAGCGTCATCGCCCAGGGCACCGCGCCCAGCACCGTGAGCTTCGTCGAGGGCGCGGGCTCGACCAAGTTCGCCAAGGGCCAGACCCAGTGGTTCACGATCGTTCCGACGATCTACAACGCCGACACGCTCGGCATCCGGCCCGACCTGGTTGGCCGCAAGATCGATTCGTGGAAGGACATCCTCGATCCCAAGTTCAAGGGCAAGACCTCGATCCTGAACATCCCGTCGATCGGCATCATGGACGCCGCGATGATCTGCGAGGCCGCCGGCATCGTGAAGTACGGCGACAAGGGCAACATGACCAAGGCGGAGATCGACAAGACCATCGATTTCCTGATCAAGACCAAGAAGGACGGCCAGTTCCGCGCCTTCTGGAAGACCTTCGACGAGTCGGTCAACCTCATGACCTCGGGCGAGGTGGTGATCCAGTCGATGTGGTCGCCGGCGGTCTCGGCGGTGCGCGGCAAGGGCGTGCCCTGCACCTACC
Source organism: Reyranella sp. (assembly GCF_965249915.1). GTDB lineage: Bacteria > Pseudomonadota > Alphaproteobacteria > Reyranellales > Reyranellaceae > Reyranella. The sequence goes on along the minus strand of NZ_OZ252257.1, from coordinate 2,708,765 downwards.
AGCCGCTGAAAGAGGGCTATCGCGCCTGGGGCGGCGGCCTGGCGCTGGCCAAGCACCTGCAGGGCGCGCAGCTCGACGCGGCCTACGACTACATCAACTGGTACCTGTCCGGCTGGGTCGGCGCCTTCCTCAACCGCCAGGGCTACTACTCGGCGGTGCTGGAGACGGCCAAGGCCAACATGTCCGCCGACGAGTGGGGCTTCTGGATGGAAGGCAAGCCGGCCCAGGGCGACATCAAGAATCCGCAGGGCCAGATCGTCGAGAAGGCCGGCGCGGTGCGCGACGGCGGCTCGTTCTACGACCGCATGGGCGCCGTCGCCTGCTGGAACGCGGTGATGGATGAGGACCGCTACATGGTCCAGAAGTGGAACCAGTTCATCGCCGCCTGATCACGCAGCCCTTCATGTTCCTCTCCCCCCTCGGGGGGGAGAGGGGTAAGAGTCGATGAACCGCGTAAAGTCCTGGGTCACCTACCTGCAGGTCGCACCGCTCGCGCTGGTGTTCCTGCTGTTCCTCATCGTCCCGATCGCCACGATCGTGGTGGTGAGTTTCTTCGACTACAACACGACCCAGATCATCCCGGCCTTCCTGCTGCAGAACTACGAGGAGCTGCTGCTCTCGCCGGTGACGTGGCGGACCTACCAGCAGACGATCCAGTTCGCGCTGATCACCTGGGCGCTGACCCTGTTGATCGGCTTTACCGTTGCCTATTTCGTGGCCTTCCACGTGCGCTCGCCCACGATGCAGACGGTGCTGTTCCTGCTCTGCACCATTCCGTTCTGGACCTCCAACGTCATCCGCATGATCTCGTGGATCCCTTTCCTCGGACGCCACGGGCTGGCCAACACGACGCTGATGAACCTCGGGCTGATCAAGGAGCCGCTGGAGTTCCTGCTCTATTCCGACTTCTCGGTCGTGCTGGCCTATGTGCACCTCTACACGCTGTTCATGGTGGTGCCGATCTTCAACTCGATGATGCGCATCGACCGGAGCCTGCTCGAGGCAGCGCGCGACGCGGGGGCGACCGGCTGGCAGACGCTGGTCAACGTGATCCTGCCGCTGTGCAAGCCGGGCATCGCCATCGGCTCGATCTTCGTCGTCACCATCGTGATGGGCGACTTCGTCACGGTGCGCATGATGAGCGGCGGCTTGAGCGCCTCGGTCGGCCTGATGATGGCGAACGCCATGTCGCTGCTGCAGTATCCCGCCGCCGCGGCCAACGCGGTCGTGCTTCTCCTGCTGGTCCTGTTCATCGTCGCGGCCATGATGCGCCTGGTCGACATCCGCAAGGAGCTGTGACGTGCAGCACGGCAAGCGCGGCCCCGCCTTCTGGCTCCTCGGCGCCTTCTTCTGCCTGTTCGTGCTGTTCCTCTACGGCCCGACACTCACCATCCTCATCCTGTCGTTCCAGGGACCGGGGGGCGGGCTCACCTTCCCGATGAACGGGGTGTCGCTGCACTGGTTCAGGAACCTGTTCGAGAAGCAGATGGTCGGCGACTTCGCGGGCTCGCTGCAGCGCTCGTTGCTCCTCGGGGCCGCCGTCATGCTGGTGACGGTCGTGGCCTCCTTCTCGGCAGGGCTGGCCTTCCGCTCGCGCTTCCGCGGCTCGGGCATGCTCTTCTACCTCGCCATCGCCAGCCTGATCGTGCCCTCGATCCTGATCAGCCTGGGCATCGGCCTGCTCTATCGCGTGCTGGGCTGGGACCCCGCCTGGTACAGCTCGGCCTTCGGCGCGCACCTCACCTGGACCCTGCCGTTTGGGCTGCTGATCATGTTCGCGGTCTTCAACCGCTTCGACCGGCGCTACGAGGAGGCCGCGCGCGACCTCGGCGCGACCTCGTGGCAGACGATCCGGCATGTCGTCGTTCCGATCCTGCTGCCCAGCCTGATCGGCGTCGGCCTGTTCGGCTTCACCCTGTCCTATGACGAATTCGCCCGCAGCCTCTACACCGCCGGCACCTTCAACACCCTGCCGCTCGAGATCTACGGCATGACCACCAACGTGACGACGCCGGTGCTCTACGCGCTCGGCACCGTAACGACCGGCGTCTCTTTCGTCGTGATCGCGCTGTCGCTGCTGTCGGTCACCTGGCTGCGCCGCCGGCGGGCGCGGCATGGCAGCGATGCCGGAAAGGCCGCCTGAGATGACTCGCCAGACAAAGGTGCTGCGCCTGCCGACCGCGGGCCCGCAGGATACGGCGCCGCTCGTCGCCGCCATCGAGGCCGGGGAGCTCGACCCCGCGACCATCGTGGCCATCGTCGGCAAGACCGAGGGCAATGGCTGCGTCAACGATTTCACCCGCGGCTATGCCACCCTGGCCTTGAAGCTGGTGCTGGCCGAGGCGCTGGGCTGCCCGCTGGCGGAGATCGAGAAGCGGGTCGCCATCGTGATGTCGGGCGGCACGGAAGGCGGGCTGTCGCCGCACCTGCTCGTCTTCTGTCGCGAAGCGGCACCGCGACCGGCCTCTTCGGGGGCGCGACTTGCCATCGGCGTCGGCCTGACGCGGACGTTCAAGCCCGAGGAGATCGGCCGGGCGGCGCAGATCGCAGAGACGGCGGCGGCCGTGACCTCGGCCATGAAGGATGCCGGCATCACCACGCCGCACGACGTCCATTTCGTGCAGATCAAATGCCCGCTGTTGACCAAGGAGCGGATCGAGGAGGCGGCAAAGCGCGGCGCCACGACCGCCACCGACGACACCTACCATTCGATGGCCCTGTCGCGCGGTGCTTCGGCGCTGGGTGTCGCGCTGGCGCTGGGCGAGGTCAGGGACGCGCCGGAGGAGGCGGTCTGTCGCGACTGGTCGCTCTACTCGCGCGTCGCCAGCACCTCGGCCGGCGTCGAGCTGCTGCGCAACGAGATCGTGGTGCTGGGCAATGCGCACGGCTGGTCCGGCGACCTGCTCATCGATCACGACGTGATGCGCGATGCGATCGATGCCGGCGCGGCGCACCGCATTCTGGGACGCCTCGGCGTGACCGGCGAGGACGTCGCGGCGGTGCTCGCCAAGGCAGAGGCTTCGCCGTCGGGCGCGATTCGCGGGCGGCGCCACACGATGCTGGACGATAGCGACATCCATTCGACCCGCCATGCCCGCGCGCTGGTGGGCGGCGTGCTGGCGGGCGTGGTCGGCGACACGATGCTCTATGTCTCCGGCGGCGCCGAGCACCAAGGGCCGGCCGGTGGCGGCCCGATCGCGATCATTGGGCGGGTCTGAGCGGCTGGGCTAAGCTCGCCGCATGGACCAGGCAGACCCCTACGACCGTCTCGGCGTGCGTCGCCGCATCAATGCCGCCGGCGCGCTGACCCGGCTCGGAGGCGCCGTGATGGCGCCCGAGGTCGTGGCCGCGATGGCCGCAGCGTCGCGCGCATCGGTCGACATCGGCGAACTGCAGGACGCCGCCAGCGACCGCATCGCCGCCGCGACCGGCGCGGAGGCGGGGCTGGTCACGACCGGCGCGGCGGCGGCGCTCACGCTCGCGGCGGCCGCTGCCATCGCGCGCTGGGACATCGCCAAGATGGCGGCGCTGCCTCATGCCGGCGCCTTTCCGCACGACATCCTGATCCCGCGCACCCAGCGCACCGGCTATGCCCATGCGCTGGCCGCCTCGGGCGCCCGGCTGGTCGATATCGGCCATAACGATCGCGGAACGGGCGCCGGCGTGCGCGGGCTGGAAGCCTGGGAGATCGAGACGGCCCTGTCGCCGTCGGTCGTGGCAATGGCCTTCTCGGTCAATGCCACCAGCATCGTCGATCTGCCGACCGCGGTCGCTGCCTGCCGCGCCCACGGCATTCCGCTGATCGTCGATGCGGCGGCGCAGTTGCCGCCCAAGGAGAACCTGCGGCGCTTCATCGACATGGGCGTCGATCTCGTGGCTTTTTCCGGCGGCAAGGCGCTGGGCGGCCCGCAGGCATCGGGCATCCTCGCGGGCCGCCGCGACCTCGTGGCCTCGGCGCTGCTGCAACAGCTCGACATGGATGTGGCTCCCGACACCTGGACTCCGCCGCGCCTCGTCGATCGCGCCAATCTGCGCGGTGTCCCGCATCACGGGATCGGACGTGGCTTCAAGGCCGGCAAGGAAGAGATCGTCGGGCTGCTCGTGGCGCTGGAACGCTTCATCGAGGCCGACGATGCTGCCGCCAATGCCGCGCTGCAGACGCGGCTGGAAGCAATCGCCGCGTCGCTGGACGGTCTCGACGTCAAACTGGTGCCGGCGGCGCAGACCGGGCGCGTTCCCGTTCTTGAGATCGCCGTGCCGGACGCGCTCGCCGCCAGTGCGAGGCTGCAGAAAGCCGATCCGCCGGTTCATCTGTCCGAGCGGCACGCCGCGCGCGGCGTGCTCACGCTCGATCCGCAGGTCCTGTTGCCCGAGCACGATGCGCCGCTCGCCGCGGCGCTTCGTGTTGTGCTTCAGTCCACCGTCGCCTGACCCTCGTCGCGATAGGCCCAGCAGGTGTCGGGCGGCATGGTGATCGCGACCTCGCCGTCGGTGTGGCGGGCCGCGGTGCCGAGTTCCAGCACCTCGAGCTTGTGGCCGCCGAACTCGACGTCGTAGACGGTCTGCATGCCCTGGTAGCGCCGTTCGGTGACGCGGCCGGTGAAGCTGTTGGCGGGGCCGCGTTCGCCCAGGCGGATGTTCTCCGCCCGTAGCGCCACGCGGGCCTTGTCGCCGACGGCGAGCGGTTGCGGCGTCCACGCTTCGATGCGGCCGGCGGCACCGAGATCGATGACAGCCTGCTCGCCCTTGCGCTCCAGGACCTTGCCCAGCAGCACGTTCGAGGCGCCGGTGAAGTTGGCGACGAACGAGTCGGCTGGCCTGTTGTAGATCTCGCCCGGGGGCGCCATCTGCAGTAGCTTGCCGTTGCGCATGACGCCGATACGATCGCCCAGCACCACGGCCTCGGACTGGTCGTGCGTCACATAGAGGCCGGTCATGCCGGTCATCTTCAGGATGCGGCGCAGTTCATCGCGCAGACGGATGCGCAGCTTGGAATCGAGATTGGACAGCGGCTCGTCGAGCAGCAGCAGCTGCGGCCGGTAGACCAGGCTGCGCGCCAGCGCGACGCGCTGCATCTGGCCGCCCGAGAGGGATGTCACCGGCCGTTCCGCATATTCGCCGAGACCGACCAGTTCGAGCGTCTCGCGGACCTTGGCGTTGATGTCGCCGCCGCTGCCCTGGCTGTTGCGTCGATACTTCAGCGGATAGGCGACGTTCTGGTGCACCGTCATGTGCGGCCACACCGCATAGGACTGGAACACCATGCCGATGTCGCGTTCGCGCGGGCTGACCAGCGTGCCGCGCTCGGGTTCCGAGACGACGCGGCCGCCGATCGAGATGCGGCCGCCGGTCGGATGCTCGAGCCCGGCCACGCAGCGCAGCGTCGTGGTCTTGCCGCAGCCCGAAGGCCCCAGCAGCACCACGATCTCGCCCGCCGGCACGTCGAAGTTCACGCCATCGACGGCCGCCTTGCCGGTCCCGAACTTCTTGACCAGATCCTCGACGAGAAGCGCAGCGCTCACTGGCGATACCCGTAGGTCTTGTTCCACTCCTCGATCCAGGTCGCGCGGAGCTTGTCGAACTCCTCGAACTTCGGCACCCAGACCTTGATGACCTTGGGATCCCAGCCCTTCGGGTAGGCCGGCGGCTCCTTCAGGGAGGTGATGTTGCCCAGCTTGTTGATCATGAAGGTCTGGCCTTCCTTGGACAGGCGCCAGTTCATGAACAGGCGGGCGGCGTTGGGATTCTTCGACGCCTTGGTGATGCCGTCGGCGTAGGGGACGATCGGCACGCCTTCGGGCGCGAAGACCGCCTCGGCCGGGGCTCCTTCGACGATCTTGGTGTAGATGATGTTGTAGAGCAGAGGCGCGATCGAAACCTCGCCGCGCACCACGGCGTCGGAACAGGGCGCGCCCGACGGGTAGAGGGCGATGCCGAGCTCGGCCTGCTTCTTCCAGTAGTCCTCGCCCAGCACCTGGCGCTCGAACATGATGCGTGTCCAGGTCGTGCCGCCCGACGGTCCGATCACCTGGCCGATTTGCTTGTTCTTGTACTCGGGCTTGGTGAGATCCATCCAGGTCTTGGGCGCGTTCTTCACGAGCTGCGTGTTGTAGGCGATCGCCCAGCCCAGGGTGACGCCCGGCCACAGCTTCGGCGAGACCAGCACGTCGGTGCGATAGTCGGCGGCGTTCGGCGGCGCGTAGTCCTGGAAGAGGTCGGCGATCTCCAGCATCAGGCCGCGATCGGAATGGTTGACCACGTCGGCGCCCAGCTTGTCGGCCGCGGCTTCCGTCTTGATGCGGGTGATGAGCTGGCCACCGGGGGCGCGCACCATCGCGACCTTGATCTTGGGGAAGCGCTTGTTGAATTCCTTGATCACTTCCTGCTGGGTCTCGGCGAAGTCGGCCGTGTACAACGTGAGGCCGCCTTCCTTCTCGGCGGCGGCGATCAGCTCCTTCGAGCCGAACTGATCCTGCTGGGCGCGGGCGGGAAGGGCGGCCGTTGCCGCAGCGCCGGCAATCCCGGCCAGTATCGTTCTGCGCTTCATCTTGTTTCCTCCGATTGGTTGGTTTGTCAGCCGGCGCGTCCGGCGCTCTCGGCCGAGCCGCGGGAAAGCCAGGTGGTGATGCCCAGGAGAACCCCGAGGATCACGGTCTGCACGAGGCTGAAGGCGGCGGTCTTTCCGACGTTTCCGCCTTCGTAGTAGTCGAGCAGCAGCACGGCCATCACGGTCGTGTCGCTGGTGTAGAGGAACAGCGACGAGCCCAGCTCGCGCACCGCCAGCACGAACAGCAGCGTCATCGACGCCACGATGCCGGGCCGCGCCAGCGGGACCATGATGGTCGCGATGGTGCTGAGCAGGCCGCGGCCGCAGATCCAGGCGGCTTCCTCGAGTTCCTTGTGGATCTGCATGAAGGAGGTCGACAGCGACTTCACCGTGTCGGGGATGAAGCGTGCCACGAAGGCCAGCGCCAGGATCCATATCGTGCCGTAGAGCCCACCGGGCAGGCCGATCCAGGCCCAGAGATAGGCGACGCCGACGACCAGGCCGGGAATGGCGACCGGGATGGTCGACAGCAGGTCGATCGACTTGCGGCCCGCGACCTGTGTGCGGTTGATCGTGTAGCCGATGGCGAAGGCCAGGACACCGCCGACGACTGCGGTGATCACGCCGACCTTCATCGTGTTCCAGATCGACGTCATGGTCAGCGGATTGTCGAAGATCGAATTGAAGTGAACCCAGCTATAGGCCTTCAGGTCGAAGACGGCGTCGAAGTCCTTGAAGAACAGGAAGCGGCGGAAGGCGGCGATCACCAGGGCGATCGTGGGCAGCACGACGACGACGAAGAGATAGGCGAGGGCGAGGCCGAAGGTGAGCCAGCGCCACGGGCCGAGGTTCAGGCTGCGCGGGCGGAAGGCCTTGCCGGCGACGGTGGCGAAACTGCGGCCCGACAGGACGCGCTGCTGCGCCCAGACGAGGATGGCGGTGACCATCATCAGCAGGATCGCGACGGCGGCGGCCGTGTTGTAGAGCGGCGGGCTCCAGGCGGTCAGCTTGAAGATGTAGGTCGTCAGCACGTTGATATTGGCCGGCGCGCCCAGCGCGGCCGGCACGCCGTAGATGCCGAGCATCACCACGAAGGACAGCAGCGAACCCGCCAGGATCGCCGGCGCGATCAGCGGAAAGGTGACGGTGAAGAGGGTGGTGAAGGCCGAGGCACCGGCGACCTCCGAGGCTTCCTCGAGGCTCGGATCCATGTTCCGCAGCGCCGAAGCGGTGAACATGTAGACGTAGGGCGCGTAGTAGAAGCCGAACACCAGGATGAGACCCGACATCGAATAGAAGTCGAAGCGGAAGTCGACGCCCACCCATTTGAGGGCGGTGTTCAGGAGCCCGGTCTTGGGCGAGCCGAGGATGCTCCAGGCGACGCCCGCGACCAGCGGCGGCACGAACAGCGGGATCATGCTGGCGGCGGCGATGAACCCCTTGAAGGGCGTATTGGTGCGAACGACGATCCACGAGAAGGCGAGGCCGATCACGACGGCGAGAACGGTGCCGCCGCCGCAGGCGACGAGCGCATTGAAGAAGGCCAGGCGCACGTTCTCGTTGCCCAGCACGGCGATGAAGTGGGTCAGCGACGGATTGAACTTCGCGAAACCGTCGATCACCGGGTTGGAATCGCTGATCGCGCCGAAGAACAGCATCAGCAGCGGATAGATCACCAGAAAGGTGAGGATGAGAAGCAGGGCGCCGACCCAGAGCGGCGCGGCCCACCGCCGTGTGGCGGGCGCGGCGTTCGTGGTCGCAGGCAAAGCGGCAGCACTCGTCGCCGTCAACGCGTTCTTCCTCCCGGTTCGTCCACTGCCTCAGCCGGCAGCGGCTTCTTCATTAAGTCTGCGACCGTAGCCCATCCGGGTTTCGGGCGCTACGCCCGGGTGATGCGCGGAGTCGTCACCCGGCGGTGTGAACTCCCGCTACTGGTCGCCGTTCACGCCGGTCAGGAATCTCTCCGAGTAGGAGTTCATGATCTGCTGCCAGCTCGTCCGGGTGCCGCGCGCCGACCATTCGAAGATCGGCTTCAGGGTCTTCGTCGTGAAGTCGGTCATCGAACCGAACGAGCCGGTGATGCCATTGGTGATGATATTGGCGTTCCTCATGCCTTCCGGATCGGAAGGCGAGGCCTTGGCCGCGAAATAGGAGAGATTGTAGTAGCTGTAGCTCGAGCAGCCGAAGAACGCGTAGATCTGATACTGATCCTTGTTCATCTTGATCGGCGCGCCGATCTGCTCGCCCATGTAGGTGAGGTCCAGCAGGCCGACGCGGGAATGCCCGGCGTAGAGGAAAACGGAACCGCGTTCCGCGGCCTCCTTCGCCATGCAGAAGAAGGCGACGCTGTCCTCGCCGATGTTGGTGACGCCCCAGAACAGGCGAACGACGATCCTGCGGGCGCCATCCTTGCGGGTGAATTCCTCGACATGGCCGGGCGAAGCGGCCAGGGACTTCGTGTTCCCGCAGTCGCGCTCGCGCTCGTCGACGGGCACGATGCGTCCCGCGAAGCCCTGGTTCGCCAGGAACTTGCGAATGTCGCGGTAATTGCCGGCGTTGTAGTCGGTGTTCTTGTCAGGCGAAATATTGCCGTTTTTGTCCTCGTCGGCGCCGAAGGTCAGGACGACGCGGATCTCGCCGTTGCCGTTGGCCAGCCGCTCGTAGGCCGGGGTGGAATTGGCGGTGTTCGCGCGCTTGGCGAGGATCGTGGCGTCCGACGTGGTGTAGTCGATGCCATCGACAAGCGGGCAGCCCTTGTTCAGCGGCGCCCAGAAGTAGGCCATGCGGTACTTCTCGCCCCAGCTGAAGCACTTGTCGGTCGAGCGCTCCCACACCTCGTCGAGGTTGAGAGGCAGGCGGATCTTCACGACGTCCTGCAGGCCGTTGTCGAGAACGAACGTGCCGGTGTAGCGGTAGCGCACATAGTGCTTGCCGGTCTTGCCGTCGCGTTGCCGGCCGAGAATGTCGACCTTGGCATCGTTCTTGGCGGCGGCCTTCTTCGGAGCGGCCTGCAGCGGGCCGGCGAGATAGAGGAGCTGACGGTTGATGTAGGAGGGCAGGAGGATGTAGTCGGGCGTGTCCTCGGCGATCTCGACCCTGCTCTCGAAGCTGACTTCCGCTTCGTACGAATCCTTCGAGTAGTAGGCGAAGGCCGGGGACCCGGTGAGGAGAAACAGGCAGCCGGTGAGGGCGGCCGAAAGCAGGCGATCGAGCATGGCGAAACCGTAGCCCTTCGTGGCGTGCGACGTTAGTTTGTCGGGATGGAACTGAGAACACACGACCGGTACGACTACGTCCCCCTGCGGGGCCGCGCCGACTACAGCTGGCCGGCTGGCCGGCGACTCGCCGTCTATTTCGCCCTCAATCTCGAGCATTTTTCCTACGGCGAGGGGCTGGGAGCCGAGCTGGCACCGGGTGGTCCACATCCCGACATTCTCAACTATGCATGGCGCGATTATGGCAATCGCGTCGGCGCCTGGTACATGCTCGACGCCTTCGATGCCCTGCGGCTTCCGATGGCGGCCCTGGTCAACAGTTCCATGTACGACTATGCGCCGGAGCTGATCGCGGCCTGCCGCGCGCGCGGCGACGAGATCGTGGGGCATGGACGCACCAACGCCGAACGCCAGGGCGTGCTCGCCGAGGCGGACGAGCGGGCGCTGATCGCCGAGGCGACGTCGCGCCTGGCGGAAGCAGAGGGCCGCCCTCCGGAAGGCTGGCTCGGGCCGTGGATTTCACACAGCCACGTCACGCCCGATCTGCTGGCCGAAGCCGGCTATCGCTACCTGCTGGACTGGTGCATGGACGACCAGCCGGTCTGGTTCCGTTGCCGTGGCGACAGGCGCATTCTCGCCGTGCCCTATCCCCAGGAAGTGAACGACATTCCGCAGATCGCCGGCCGCAAGATCGGCGGGGACGCCTTCGCCGACATCATCATCGATCAGTTCGACGAGATGCTGGAGCTGTCGCAGGAGCGGCCGCTGGTGATGGGGGTGGCGTTGCATGCCTACCTCGTCGGCCAGCCGCATCGACTGCGGCATCTCAAGCGCGCGCTGCGTCACATCGCGAAACATCGCGACCGCATCTGGCTCACCACGCCGGGCGCCGTCGCCCGGCATTGCCTGTCTCTTCCCGACGGTATCGTCCCCTAGGAGTTCCATGCGTCTGTTTGCTGCCACGCTTGCCACCGAGACCAACACCTTCTCCCCCCTGCCGACCAGCATCGAGAATTTTCGCGAGACGGTGTTCTTCCGCCCCGGCGAGCATCCGACCGATGCGCCCCGCATGTGCACCGCGCCGCTGTTCGTCGCGCGCGCCCGCGCCAAGGCGGAAGGCTTCGAGCTGATCGAGGGAAGCTGCTTTGCCGCCAGCCCGGCCGGCATAACCAACCGCGCCGCCTACGAGACCATGCGCGACGAGATCCTGGGCCAGCTCGAGGCCGCGCTTCCGGTCGACGGTCTGCTGCTCGGTATGCACGGTGCGATGGTGGCGCACGGCTATGACGACGTCGAAGGCGACATGATCGAGCGCTGCCGCGCGATCGTGGGACCCAAATGCGTGATCGGTGTCGAATTCGACCCGCATTGCCACCTCACGATGAAGCGGGTCTCGAACGCCGACATCATGGTGTTCTACAAGGAATTCCCCCACACCGACGTCGTCGATCGCGCAGAGGACGTACTCGACCTCGTACTGGCCACGTTGCGGGGCCAGGTGCAGCCGGTGATGTCGGTCTACGATTGCCGGCAGATCCAGAGCTATCCGACGACGATCCAGCCGATGCGCGGTCTCGTCGACCGCATCATGGCAATGGAAGGCAAGGACGGCATCCTGTCGGTCTCGATCGGGCACGGCTTCCCCCATAGCGACGTGCCCGACACCGGCACGCGCGTGCTGGTGATCGCCGATGGCGACAAGAAGAAGGCCGATGCGCTGGCCACACAGTTGGGTGAGGAGCTGGTGGGGCTGCGCGGCAAGACGCGGCCGCAATCGTTCGGCGTCGCCGCGGGTGTCGACGAGGGTGTGGCCTTCAACGACCTGCCGGTGGTCATCGCCGATCCGACCGACAATGCCGGCGGCGGCGCGCCGTCGGACAATACCGACATCCTGAAGTACCTGATCGAGAAGAACGTCGAGAGCGCCTGCCTCGGCCCGATCTGGGACCCGATCGCCGTTCGCATCTGCTTCGACGCAGGCCTCGGCGCCCGGATCGGCCTGCGGTTCGGCGGCAAGATCGCGCCGAGCTCGGGCCAGCCGGTCGATGCCGAGGTCGAGATCGTCGGCCTGAAGCGCGACGCCTGGCAGAGCTTCGGTCCGGCGAAGGGACCGCTGGGCGATTGCGCGGCCGTGCGCATCGGCGGCGTCGAGGCCGTGCTGATCACCAAGCGCGCGCAGGCGACCGGGCTGGAGTTGTTCACCAATGTCGGCATCGATCCGACGCAGCGGAAGATCGTGGTCGTGAAGTCGACGAACCATTTCATGGCGGCCTACGGGCCGATCGCCAAGAAAGTGATCTATGTCGAATCGAGCGGCCCGCTGCGCCGCGATCATCGCAAGGTACCGTACATGAAGGTCGAGCGCCCGATCTGGCCGCTCGACGAGGACGCCAAGCCGCGGGGATTGATCTACTAGCGTCGCGCTGGACAAATCGGAACACTGCTTTGCATACTCTCTGCGGGGAGTAAGGGAGTGTTCAGAATGTTCAACCGAGTCTTCGCGGGCGCGCTCGCGCTGGCGCTTCCGTTCGCCGCGGTCCAGGCGCCGGCACAGGCGCAGGAGAAGGTCCTCAAGGCGGTGATGCATGCTGACGTGCGCGTCATCGATCCGGTCTGGACCACCCAGACCATCGCCAACATTCACGGCGCGCTGGTCTACGACACGCTGTTCGGCAACGACGCCGACCAGAAGCCGCATCCCCAGATGGTGGGCAAATACGAAGTCAGTCCCGACAAGCTCACCTACACCTTTACCCTGCGCGACGGACTCAAGTTCCACGACGGCTCCCCCGTCACGACCAAGGACGTCATCGCCTCGCTGAAGCGCTGGGGTGCCAAGGACGGCGTCGGCCAGCGCCTGATGGGTTTCGTGACGAAGATGGACGCGGTCGACGACAAGACCTTCACCATGGTGCTGAAAGAGCCCTACGGGATGGTGCTCGAGTCGCTGGGCAAGAGCGGTAGCTCGATCGCCGCCATCATGCGCGAGAAGGATGCGCTCACCGATCCGCAGCAACAGGTCAAGGAATCGGTCGGCTCCGGCCCCTATGTCTTCGCCAAGGACCAGTGGGTGCCGGGCAGCAAGGCGGTCTATCTCAAGAACAAGGACTATCAGCCGCGCACCGAGGCGCCGTCGTCCTTCGCCGGCGCCAAGATCCCGGGCGTCGACCGCATCGAACTGGTCTGGATCTCCGATCCGCAGACGGCGATGTCGGCCCTGATCAACGGCGAGATCGATTTCTACGAAGCTCCGCCCAACGACTTCCTGCCGCTGCTCGAGAAGGCCCGCGGCGTGAAGCTGATGAAGACCGGCAAGATCGACAGCACCCAGGGCTTCATCCGCCTCAACCATCTCCAGCCGCCGTTCGACAACGTGAAGGCACGGCAGGCGATGTACTACCTGATCAACCAGGAAGACTTCCTGCGCGCCATCGTCGGCAATCCGAAATACTACAAGGTCTGCCCGGCGCTGCTGACCTGCGGCGGCCCCTACGAGAATGCCGGCGGCCGCGAGTGGATGAAGGAATACAATCCGAAGAAGGCGCTGCAGCTCCTGAAGGAGGCCGGCTACAAGGGCGAGCCGATCACCGTCCTGTCGGCGAGCGACCATGCGACGATCACGCCGGCCACCCAGGTCCTGATCCAGGCGATGCGCGAGGCCGGCATCAACGTCGATGCGCAGTCGATGGATTGGGGTTCCGTGGTCACCCGGCGCGCCAAGAAGGATCCGCCGGCGCAGGGCGGCTGGAACATCTTCGTCACGACGTCGGGCGGCGTCGGTTCGGCCAATCCCATCCTGCACACCTGGATCGGCGCAGCCTGCGACAAGGGCCTGTTCGGCTGGCCGTGCGACGCCAAGATCGAGGAGCTGCGCAACGCCTTCGGCATGGCGCAGACCGAGGAGGAGCGCAAGAAGATCGCCACCGAGCTGCAGGCCCGCGCGATGGAGCAGGTCGTCTACATCCCGTTCGGCCAGTGGGACACGCCGCTCGCCTATCGCGCCGACAAGATCGATGGCATCGTGCCGAACACGGGACTCGCCGTGCTCTGGGGAATCACCAAGAAGTAATGTCGTCTCGAGTCTGCGTAGCCGTCGCGCGCAAGGAGGCCTTGCCTGAGTGGGGCAAGGCCTCGTCATGACCGCCTACATCGTCCGCCGCCTCTTCGCCACGCTGCCCGTCATGGCGGTGGTGGCGCTGTTCGTGTTCTTTCTGCTGAGGTTCGCGCCGGGCGATCCGGCGGCGATCATCGCCGGCGAGGACGCCACGTCCGAAGCGATCGCGGCCGTCCGCGCCAAGCTCGGCCTCGACCGTCCGATGGTCGAGCAGTTCTTCGTCTGGACGACGCAGCTCCTGCAGGGCGACATGGGCGTCTCGATCTTCTCCAACCTGCCGGTGACCCGCCTGATCTCCCAGCGTCTCGAGCCGACGGTGGCGCTGACGCTCTCGACCCTCTTCGTGGCGGTCGCGCTGGCCGTGCCCATCGGCGTCCTGGCGGCGTGGAAGGCGCGCAAGCTGGTCGACCGGCTGGTCATGGGCTTTGCCGTCCTGGGCTTCGCCATGCCGGGCTTCGTGCTGGCCTATATCCTGATCTACTTCTTCGCCGTGCAATGGCAGCTCCTGCCGGTGCAGGGTTACCAGCCGATCCGGGAAGGATTCTGGCCCTTCGCCGAGAGCCTGATCCTGCCGTCGGTGGCGCTGGGCATCACCTACATGGCGCTGATCGCCCGCATCACGCGCGCCTCGATGCTCGAGGTTCTCGCGCAGGACTATATCCGGACCGCCAATTCCAAGGGCCTGGCGACCGACCGGGTCCTGCTGCTGCATGCGCTGAAGAACGCGGCCGTGCCGATCATCACCGTGATCGGCATCGGCATCGCGCTGCTGATCTCGGGCGTCGTCATCACCGAGACGGTGTTCAACATCCCGGGCCTCGGCCGCCTTACCGTCGACGCCGTGCTGAAGCGCGACTACCCGGTGGTGCAGGGGCTGATCCTGGTGTTCGCCGGCGCCAAGGTGCTGGTGAACCTGCTGATCGACATTTCCTACGCCTTCCTCGACCCGCGGATCCGGTACTGACATGGCCGTTCTCGCCGACGACCTCGCCCTGCCGCCCGCCCGCCGCTTCTCGCTGTGGAGCGCGATCCGGCGCAATCCGACGATTGCGATCGGCTCGGTGCTGCTGGCGGTGCTGATCGTGATGGCGATCTTCGCGCCGTTCATCGCCACCAACGACCCCTTCAAGATCGCGCCGGTCAACCGGCTGCGGCCGCCTTCGGAGCGCTGGTGGTTCGGTACCGACCAGTTCGGCCGCGACGTCTTCTCGCGCACCGTCTACGGCGCCCGCGTGTCGCTGATCGTCGGCCTGTCGGTGGCGGCCTTCTCGAGCATCCTGGGCCTGGCCCTCGGCCTTGCCTGCGGCTATTTCCGCAAGGTCGATTCGATCGTCATGCGCATCATGGACGGGCTGATGGCGATCCCGTCGATCCTGCTCGCCATCGCGCTGATCACCCTGTCGCGTCCGGGCCTCGGCATCGTCATCGTGGCCATCGTGATCCCCGAGGTGCCGCGCATCGTGCGTGTGGTGCGGTCGGTCGTTCTGTCGATCCGCTCGCAGCCCTACATCGAAAGCGCCATCGCCGGCGGCACGAAGAACTGGAAGCTGCTGACGCGCCACATCCTGCCCAACACGCTGGCGCCGCTGATCGTTCAATCGACCTATGTCTGCGCCTCGGCCATGCTGATCGAGGCCAGCCTGAGCTTCCTGGGCGCCGGCGTGCCGCCCGAAGTGCCGAGCTGGGGCAACATCATCGCCCAGGGCCGCACCTTCTTTCAGATCGCGCCGTGGACGATCATGATCCCGGGCGCCTTCCTCGCGGTGACCGTGCTGGCGGTGAACCTGCTGGGCGACGGCCTGCGCGACCGCCTCGACCCGCGCCTGGCGAGGCGCCTGTGAGCGCTACCCCGGGTCCGATCCTCGAAGTCCGCGACCTGCACACGCAGTTCAGCACCCTCGACGGCGTGGTGCGCGCCGTCGACGGCGTGTCGTTTGACGTGGCCCGCGGCGAGACGCTGGGCATCGTTGGCGAATCGGGCTGCGGCAAGTCGGTGACGGCGATGTCGATCCTGCGACTCATTCCACCGGAAACCGGCCGCATCGCCTCGGGCTCGATCAAGTTCGAGGGCGAGGAACTGACGACGCTTTCGGAAGAGGAGATGAAGCGCCTGCGCGGCCATCGCATCTCGATGATCTTCCAGGAGCCGATGACCAGCCTCAATCCGGTCCTGACCGTCGGCACCCAGATCGCCGAGAACGTGGTGCGACATCTCGGCGTCTCGTGGAAGCAGGGCCGCGAGCGCGCCTTCGAGATGCTCGACCTGGTGCGCATCGCCGATGCGCGGCGCCGGCTCGACGAATATCCCCACCAGCTTTCCGGCGGCATGCGCCAGCGGGTCATGATCGCCATGGCGCTGTCCTGCGATCCGCAAGTGCTGATCGCCGACGAGCCGACGACGGCGCTCGACGTCACCATCCAGGCGCAGATCCTCGACCTGATGATCGAGCTCAAGGAGAAGACGGGCACGGCGATCGTGCTGATTACGCACGATCTCGGCGTCGTGGCCGAGACGACCGAGCGGGTGGTGGTCATGTATGCCGGCCGCAAGGTCGAGCAGGCGACGGTCGAGGCACTGTTCGACGAGCCGCTGCATCCCTATACGCGCGGCCTGATGCGGGCGATCCCACGGCTCGACGTCGAAGCCGATGCCGCCGGCACGCGGCCGCGCCTGCAGGAAATCCCCGGCCTCGTGCCAATCCTCACCCAACCCATTCTTGGCTGCGCTTTCGCGCCGCGCTGCGGTTTCGCGACCGACCGCTGCCGCAGCGAGAGGCCACCCCTGATCGATGCCGGTGGAGGGCATCTCGTGGCCTGCTGGGAAGTCGAGCGCGTGCGGAGATCGGCATGAGCGACGCCCCCGTCCTGCAGGTCGAAGGCCTGGTCAAGCACTTCCCGATCCAGGGCGGCCTGCTGCAGCGCCAGGTCGGGGCGGTGAGGGCGGTCGACGGTGTCACCTTCTCGATCCGCCGCGGCGAGACGCTGGGCCTGGTGGGCGAATCGGGCTGCGGCAAGTCGACGATCGGCAAGGTCGTGCTGAAGCTGATCGAGCCGACCGCCGGCAGGATCGTGCTGGCCGGCGAGGACGTGACCGCGCTCAAGCCCGGCGCGATGTGGACGCATCGCCGGCGTATCCAGACGATCTTCCAGGACCCGTACTCCTCGATGAACCCGCGCCTGCCCTCGGGCACGATCGTGGGCGAGCCGCTGGAGAATTTCGGCATCGCCCGGGGCGCGGCGCGCGACGAGCAGGTGGCGCAGCTGTTCCGCCGCGTCGGCCTGCGGCCCGAGGCGATGCGCAAGTACGCCCACGAGTTCTCCGGCGGCCAGCGCCAGCGGTTGGGCATCGCCAAGGCGCTGTCGGTCAATCCGGACGTGATCGTGGCCGACGAGCCGGTGTCGGCGCTCGACGTGTCGGTGCAGGCGCAGGTGCTGAACCTGCTGATCGACCTGCAGGAAGAATACGGGCTCGCCTATCTGTTCATCAGCCACGACCTCGCGGTCATGCGGCACATCAGCCATCGCATCGCGGTGATGTATCTCGGCCGCATCGTCGAGCTGACCGACAAGCGCACGCTCTTCACGCAGCCGCTGCATCCCTACACCGAGGCCCTGCTGTCGGCCGCGACCGCGCCCGATCCCAAGCGCCGCGGATTGAGGAAGAAGATCGTTCAGGGCGACGTGCCCAGCCCGGCCAATCCGCCGCCGGGCTGCCATTTCCACACACGCTGCCTCTATGCGACGGCGGAGTGCCGCGTGACCGCGCCGCCGCTGCTCGAAGTCGCGCCCGGCCATCACGTCGCCTGCCTGCGCCGGCCGGTCGGCGGCGACCCGGGGCCGCTCACCATTCCGTAGCGGCGGGACGCTTCAGGACGGCTCGAACAGCAGAACGACCTGACCCTCGGCGATCGACTCGCCTTCGCTCACGCGAAACTCGGTGACGCGCCCTTTCTTCGGCGCGAGGACGGGAATCTCCATCTTCATCGATTCCAGGATGAGCAGGATGTCGTCGGTCTCGACCGGCGCGCCGACGGTCCCCTCGATCTTCCAGACGGTTCCCGAGATCTCCGACTTGAGCGGAACGGCTTTCATGTGCGCCTCACTGCGGTTCGATGTTGAGCTCGCGGACGGCCTGCGTGAGCAGCGGGCCCATCTCGCGGATGAAGGTCGCGAAGCTGGCGCGGTCCTGCGCGCCCTCGTCGAGGCCGAACCTGTCGACGAATTCCCGCATGCGCGGCTGTGCATTAATCTCGACCATGCCGGCAGAGAGCGCCTCCACGACCGATGTCGGCGTGCCGGTCGGGGCGACGCAGCACACCATGCTTTCGAGCAGCAGGTAGGGATGCGTCACGCCCTGCTCGTAATATGTCGCGACATCCGGCAGCCGTCGGGAGCGATTCATGGTGGGGACGGCGACGGGCCGGGCGTTGCCGGCCTGGATCGCCGCCGAGGCGCCCTGCAGGGTCGAGCAGGCGACCTGCGTGACGCCGGCCGAGAGGTCGGCCCACATCGGCGCCTCGCCCCGGTAATGTACCGGCTCCATCTCGATGCCGAATGTGTCGTTTAGCTTCATGCAGAAGATGTGGGCGAGGGAACCGATGCCCGTGGTGCCGAAGCTGGTCTTGTTCTTCCTCGCGTAGGCAACGAGGGCGGCGAGGTCGCTGCTGCCGGGGACGGAGGTGTGGACGCAGAGCGGGACCTTGCCGGCCGAGAGCATCGCGACGGGCGTGAAGTCCTTGGCGGCGTCGTAGGGGACGCTCTTGAAGACCACATGATTCTGGAACATCGCCGTCGAATTGGTGAAGAGCAGCGTGTAGCCGTCGGGGGCTGACTTGGCGACGATGTCGCCGGCGATGATCGAGCCGGCACCCGTACGGTTCTCGACCACGAAGGGCTTGCCGTACCTGGCCGTGAAATGCTCCGCCGCGAGGCGGGCGAACAGGTCGGTCAATCCGCCGGCCGCGTAGCCGCAGACGAAACGCACCGGCCTGTTCGGCCAGTCCGCGGCCTGGCCGAAGACGCCCGCAGGCATCAGTGAGCCCGCCGCCGCGCCGGCCGCGATGAAGCGGCGGCGCCTGATCCTCCCGTGGATCGTCATGTTCTTTCTACTGGTTCTTGTCAGGGCATCGTATGATACTTGCTAACTGACAAGCAAGTGATGAGCAGATGGAATGATCCCGTCGACACAGGAGACCTCGGTCGCGAGGCCGCGCCGGACGCAGGCGACGCGGCGCCAGGAATCCGACAAGCGCATGCTGCGGGCCGCGGCCCGGTTGTTCGCCGAAGGTGGCGTGTCCGGCACCAGCCTCGCGGATGTCGGCGTGGCGGCCGGTTACAGCCGCGGCCTGCCGGTCGAGCGTTTCGGCAACAAGCTGGGGCTGATCACGGCGCTTCTCGATGCGATGGATGCGTGGTTCCAGGCGCACATTGCGCGGCTGCTCGACGGCACGACGGGCATGAGGGCGGTGAAGGTGCGCATGGAGGCACATCTCGCCAGTGTCGTGCGGGACGCCACCTCCACGGCGGCGCTCTATTCGATCTACACCGAGTCGCTGTTCGTGATGCCCGAGCTTCAGCAGCACGTCGCCGCCGTCACCGGCCGATGGTGCGACGGGCTCGCCGCCAATCTTCGCGAGGCGCGGCGTGCCGGCGAGATCGGCAAAAAGGTCGATTGCGACGGCGAGGCGCGCTTCCTGCTCGCGGCCATGCGCGGTCTCGTCATCCAGTACCTGCTCGACCGTTCCGATGCCGACTTCGCGCGGTCCAAGAAGATCCTCCTCGCGCACCTGGAGCGTTTGCAATGAACCCCTGGTACGACCGCCGGATTCCGGCCCCCGAGGAGTGCGTGCTGCAGCCATTGCTCGACCGCCGCGCCCGCGAGACCCCGGACAAGGTGTTCGTGCAGTTCGCCGACAGCGGGGCCACCTGGACGTACCGCGAGCTGCGGGAACAGGTTCTCGAAACCGCGGCGGCGCTTCAGGCGCAGGGCGTGCAGCAGGACGAGCCGGTCCTGACCTGGTTGCCCAACGGGCCCGAGGCGCTGCGCATCTGGTTTGCCATCAACTATCTCGGCGCGATCTACATCCCGTTGAACCTCGCCTATCGCGGCCAGATCCTCGAACATGCGGTTCGCAGCTCCGGGGCCCGCCTGATCATCGGTCATCCCGACCTGCTGCCGCGCCTCGATGCGATCGACACCGCAAACATCGAGCGTCGCGTCCCGATCGAAAGCGCGCGGTCGTTACGCCAGCCAGGGGGTGTGCCGGTACCGCCCGCGCGGGCAATCATGCCCTGGGATACGCAGTCGGTAATCTACACGTCGGGAACGACCGGCCCCTCCAAGGGGGTGCTGTGCTCCTATCTGCACGCGGCATCTGCCGCCAACGCCTTCTATGCGGCGACGTCCGACGATCGCAACATGGTGAACCTGCCGCTGTTCCATGCGGGAGGCACGGGCGCCATCTACAGGATGCTGGTGAAGGGCGGCTCGATCGCGCTCGTCGAGGCGTTCGACACCAATTCATTCTGGGACACCGTGCGGGCGACCGGCACGACCTGCCTGACGCTGCTCGGCGCCATGGTGCCGTTCCTGTTGAAGCTGCCGCCGGGGCCGGGCGATCGCGACCATACGCTGAAGAAGGTCGTGCTCGTGCCGCTCAGCGACGCTTCGGAGGCCTTCGCGGAACGCTTCGGCGTGGACGTCTACACGACCTTCAACATGACGGAGACCTCCTGGCCGCTGGTCTCCGAGCGCAACCCGTCGGCCAGGGGGACCTGCGGGCGTCCGCGCCCCGGCATCGAGGCGCGCATTGTCGACGAGCATGACTGCGAAGTGGCGCCGGGCGTGATCGGCGAACTGATCCTGCGCAGCGACACGCCATGGACCATGAACCATGGCTATCACAACAACCCCGAGGCCACGGCCCGCGCATGGCGCAACGGCTGGTTTCATACGGGCGATGTCTTCCGGCGCGACGCCGACGGCAACTTCTTCTTCGTCGACCGTCTGAAGGACGCGATCCGCCGCCGGGGCGAGAACATCTCCTCCTTCGAGGTCGAGGCCGAACTGATGGCCCATCCCGCAGTGCGCGAGGCCGCGGCCATTGCCGTGCCGTCGGAGCTGGGCGAGGACGAGCTGCTCGCCGTGCTTGCACCGGTCGCCGGCAAGTCGATCGATCCCGCCGAGATCCTGGCATTCCTCCTGCCGCGGATGGCGCACTTCATGGTGCCGCGTTACGTGCGCGTGTTGCCGGAGCTTCCCAAGACGCCGACGCAGAAGGTGCAGAAGAACCTGCTGCGCGCCGACGGCGTGACGCCCGAGACCTGGGACCGCGAAGCCGCGGGAATCCGCGTGCGCCGCGAGCGGCTCGCCAAGACATCTTCATAGGGAGCGATCATGGCCGGCGATCCGACGATGCGAGACCTGATCGAGCGGGTGGAGGCGGTGCGCACCTCCCTGGACGATAGCGCCCGCCAACCCGCGATGGAGAAGCTGGCCCGGCGCGGGCGGTTGAGCGCGCGCGAACGCATCGCACGACTCGTCGATGCCGGATCCTTCAGCGAGATCGGCGGGCTGGTCGCTGCTGAGGAAGACGGCATCGGCGCCGACAGGTTTCCCGTGCGCACGGCGTCGCCCGCCGACGGCGTGGTGGCCGGCACGGCGCAAGTCGACGGCCGGCCGGTCGTCGTGTTCTCGCAGGACTTCTCCGTCCATGGCGGCAGCATCGGCAAGCTGGGCAGCGCCAAGGTGCAGCGTGCGTTGCAGGTCGCCATCACGCGCGGCCTGCCGCTGGTGATGATCCTCGATGGCGGCGGGCACCGCATCCAGGACGGGCAGGATGCCCGCCACTTCGCCAACGCCAACGGGACCTTCCACAATTTTGCCCGCGCCTCCGGATGGGTGCCCATGGTGGCTCTGATGCTCGGCGCGGGCTTCGCCGGGCCCACCAACTATGCCGGCATGGCCGATTGCGTGATCATGGTGCGCGGCCTCTCGACGATGGGCATCGCCGGTCCGGCGCTGGTCAAGGCGGCGACGGGCGAGGACGTCGACGCGATGGAGCTGGGCGGCGCCGACGTGCAGGTCGATCGCCAGGGCATCGCCGACCTCGGCGTGGACAGTGAGGACGAAGCCATCGCCGCGGCTAAGCGATTCCTGTCCTTCCTGCCGAGCAATGCACGCTCGCCACAGCGGGTCGTCTCCGAACCGCGTCCGCTGGATCGCATCTCCGATTCGATTCTCGACCTGGTACCTGTCTCGACGCGGAAGGCCTACGACGTCCGCAAGGTTCTGCGCGAGATTGCCGACCCGGGCACGCTGTTCGAGCTGAAGCCGACCTTCGCCGGCAACATGGTGACGGGCTTCGCCCGGCTGGGCGGCCGACCCGTCGGCTTCCTCGCCAACCAGCCGCTGCGGCTGGGCGGCATGATCAACAGCGATGCCTGCGACAAGGCCGCTCATTTCATCGCGCTCTGCGATGCGTATGGACTTCCGATCGTTTCCTTCATCGACGTGCCTGGCTTTTCGATCGGCTCGAGCGCCGAGCGGACCAGCCTCGGCCGGCGCAGCGCCAAGCTGGTCTTCGAGTGGGGGCACGCCACGGTGCCGCGTGTCTCCATCGTCCTGCGCAAGGGCTACGGCCTGGGCTATTTCGCGATGTGCGGCGGGCGCAGCTTCTCGGCGGATGCCGCGCTCGCCTGGCCCTCGGCGGAGATCTGCGCCATGTCGATCGAGGGCGCGATCGATGTGGCCTTCCGCAAGGACTACGAGGCGGCGCCCGACCCGGCGGCGCGGCGGGCCGAGATGATCGAACAGACACGGGCGCGTATCGGCGCGCTGCGCGCCGCCGAGGGATTCGGCATCGACGACATCATCGACCCGCGCGACACGCGCCGTCGCCTCGCCGAGATCCTCGATTCCGCTCAGCCGCGCCGACCCGCCGACCATCCGCCCAAGTTCCGGTCGATCGCGCCGATCTGACGACAGAGACCTGCCTCGTGCAGCACCGAAAAAACAATAAAGGAGGAAGCCCATGGTCAAGAGAATGCGTGCCTTAGCGCTGCCGATATTGGGGGCGGCGCTCGCCGCCCTCACGCTCCAGACGGCCACGGCGCAACAGCCGGCCCTCTCGGATCGTCCGATCCGGATGCTCTATGGATTTGCCGCGGGCGGATCGGGCGATCTGGCGGCGCGGCTGCTGGCCGACGTGGCATCGAGGGAGCTCGGACAGCGCGTCGTGGTCGAGAACCGTACAGGCGCCAACGGCATGATCGCCGCGGAGGCGGCGGCCCGTGGCCCGACCGATGGCAGCAACGTGCTCTTCTGCACCACGGGCAACATGACGATCGTGACCGAATTGCCCGGCGCGCAGCTGCCGATCAATCCGGCGACCGATTTGATCGGCATCGGGCAGCTCCTGCGATCGACCTTCGGCCTCGTCGTTGGCAAGGACAGTCCCTATCGCTCGATCCAGGATCTGGTGGCCGACGCCCGCGCCAATCCGGGCAAAGTGAGCTACGCCACGCCCGGCATTGGGTCGGTCCAGCACCTGTCGACGGAACTTCTCGGCCAGAAGATCGGGGCCCAGATGGTTCACGTGCCGTACAGGGGCTCGCAGGCGGCCCTGCAGGATCTGCTTGCCGGCCGCACGAGCTTCTCCATTACGAATCTCGGGGACGTGATCAGCCACATCCGCTCTGGACAGCTGCGCCTGTTGGGACTCGGCGATCCGCTCGGCAAGCGCTTCTTTCCCGACGCGCCGATGATTGCCGAGGTGGTGCCGGGCTTCGAAACCTATGCCTGGTTCGGCCTGTGCGGTCCGACGGGCCTGCCGGACGCGGTCGTCAAGCGCTGGGAGAAGGCTATCCAGGCGGCCGTCAACGATCCGACGGTCAGCCAGAAGCTGCTCGACAACGGCATGGTGCCGGCCTTCGCCGATTCGGCTGAGCTGAAGAAGACCATGGACGAGAACCGGCGCAGCTATCGCGAGGTGATCCGCGCCGCGAACATCAAGGCCGAGTGATGGCCGACGCGGAAAAGCGGGACATGCTGCGCGTCAGCATCGAGCAGGTGCGCGACGCGCGGGCGGCCCTCGAGGACGCCGCGCGACCGGATGCCGTCGCGCGGCAGAAGAAGCGCGGAAGATGGACCGCACGCGAGGGCATTGCCGCTCTCACCGATGCCGGCTCGTTCGTCGAATATGGCGGCCTGGTGCGGCCGGCTCTCGCCGACATGCAGGGCGCCGCGGACGGGTTGGTGATGGGCACGGCGCGGGTCGAGGGCCGCGCGGTCGACATCGTGTTCTACGACTACAGCGTCTATGCCGGCACGCAGAGCGCCAACAACCACGCCAAGATCAGCCGGATGTTCGGCCACGCCCTGCAGAACCGGCTGCCGGTGATCTGCTGGCTCGACGGCGGGGGAGCCCGGCCGCACGACATGAAGGTCGAGGGGCGCGGGGCGGCCCATACCTTCGTGCTGTTCGCGCGCTTGTCGGGGCTCGTGCCGACGATCGCCATCGTGCCGGGGCGGGCCTTCGCCGGGCACGCGAACCTGGCCGGCATGTCGGACCTGCTGATCGCGACGCGTGACAGCGCCATGGGCATGGCGGGACCGCCGCTCGTCGAGGCGGCGCTGGGCATCAAGCTGAAGCCCGAGGAGATCGGCCCGCCGGAGGTCCATTATGCGGCAGGCGCTGTCGACCTGCTGGTCGACGACGAGGCGGAGGCGGTCGAGGCCGCCAAACGATACCTCTCGTATTTCGGGCCGCCGCTGCCGCCGGGCGAGGCGCCCGATCCGGCGGCCTTGCGCACCCTCGTGCCGGATAATCCACGCCGGGCCTACGATGTGCGCAGGGTCATACGCGGCATTGCCGATATCGACAGCGTGATGGAGCTGCGCGGAGGTTACGGTCGCGCAATGGTGACCACTCTGGCGCGGCTGGGCGGCCGGCCGGTCGGCGTGATCGCCAACCAGCCGATGTTCCTGGCCGGCGCGATGGACGGGCCGGCCTGCGAGAAGGCCGCGCGCTTCGTCCAGCTCTGCGATGCCTTCGACCTGCCGCTGCTGGTTCTGTGCGACACGCCCGGCCTGATGGTGGGACCTGACATCGAGAAGACCGGCCTCGTCCGGCGCAGCGCCCGGCTGCTGGCCGCACTCGCCAATTCGACGATGCCAATCATGACGGTGGTGCTGCGCAAAGCTTATGGGCTGGGCTACTACATCATGGGCTCGCGCCCGCTCGACCCCGCGATCCTGCTTGCCTGGCCGACCGCCGAGTTCGGCGGCATGGGCCTCGAAGGCGCGGCCAGCATCATCTATCGCAAGGAACTGGAAGGGATCGAGGATGCCGAGGGGCGCGCGGCACGGCATCGGGAGCGCACCGACGAGCTCAAGCGCTACAACACCGCGCTCGAGGTCGCCGGACGCTTCGGCTACGACGACGTCATCGATCCGGCCGATACGCGGCCCATCCTGCTGAACACGCTGGCGACATTGCCGCCGCCACCGCCGCGCAGCGAGCGCAAGAGAACGATCGAGCCCCACTGACCGCGGCGGCCTTCGACGGGATCTATCGCTGCGGCGTCTCGGCCGGCTCGGTCGCCTTCATCGAGGGGCGTTGCGCGGCGGTGTCGTACCAGGCGGCGAGAGCCGGGGCGGTCTCGCGCCAGCCCGGCCCGTAGCGCCATTCGTCGTAACCGCAGGCGACCGCCGTCGTGATCCGCGCCAGATCGAATGCGTCGCCGAACGACAGTACCTTCTTCTCCAGCGCCGCGAAGCAGCGCAGGCCGCGGTCGCGCATCTTGGCGATGAAGTCGTCGGAGCGGTCGGCACCCGTGCGCAGCAGTTCGGCGCGGCGCATGATCTGCGCTTCGAGGATGGCGCAGGCCAGCGCATTGATCTCGAGTGCACGCCACCGTTCGGGGCCGTCGGGCGCCAGCAGGCGATGGTTGCCCAACGTGCCGTCGAGATAGTCGAGGATCGAATGGGAGTCGGTCAGCGTGAGGTCGCCGGCGACCAACGCGGGGATGCGCATGACCGGCGTCGCGGCCACGAAGTCGGCTTGCATCTCCACGGTCCGCGTGCCCCAGGCATGCGGCCACTTCGTCTGGACATAGTCGAAGCGGTCCGAGATCCCGAGCTCCTCGATGCACACCCGGACACGCCGGACCCAGGGCGAGGCCGGCGTGACGTAGAGGCGCATCTTGTCAGGCCCCAGATCAGCCATTCCGCGCGCCCGGCGCGGTGTCGCGCAGGTAGGTGAGGGCGGCCTGCGCGCCGCCGGCCTTGTGCGGCACCTTGGCGAGGCCCAGCGCCATCTCGACGCCGGACAGGGTGCCCATCAGCATCAGGTCGTTGAAGTCGCCGAGATGGCCGATGCGGAAGACCTTGCCCGCGACCTTGGTGAGGCCCTGGCCCAGCGACATGTTGAAGTTCTCCAGCGCGACCTTGCGGAAGGCGTCGGCGTCGTGGCCTTCGGGCATGACGATCGCCGTTAGCGAACCCGAATAGGCCTTGGGGTCGCTGCACAGGATTTCGAGGCCCCAGGCGGTGACGGCGGTGCGCGTCGCCTCGGCGTGGCGGGCGTGGCGTGCGAATACCGCGTCGAGCCCTTCCTCCAGCAGCATGTCGCAGGCCTCGTTGAGGCCGTAGAGCAGGTTGGTGGCGGGCGTGTAGGGGAACCAGCCGTTGGCGTTGGCCGTCAGCATCTCGTCCCAGGCCCAGAAGGCCTTCAGCATCTTCGAGGCCTTCGAGGCCTCGATCGCCTTCTCGCTCAGGGCGTTGAAGGAGAGGCCGGGCGGCAGCATCAGGCCCTTCTGCGAGCCCGCCACCGTCACGTCGACGCCCCAGGCGTCATGGCGATAGTCGATCGAGCCCAGCGACGAGATCGTGTCGACCAGCAGCAGCGCGGGGTGCTTGGCGGCGTCGATCGCCTGCCGGACGGCGGAGATATCGCTCACCACGCCGGTCGAGGTCTCGTTGTGGACGATGCAGACCGCCTTGATGGCGTGCCCGGTGTCTTCCTTCAGGCGCTTCTCGATGGCCGCCGGATCGGCCGGCTTGCGCCAGTCGCCGCCCATGAATTCAGATTTGATTCCAAGCTTGTCGGCCATCTTCTTCCAGAGCGAGGCGAAGTGGCCGGTTTCCCACATCAGCACCAGATCGCCGGGCGACAGGGTGTTCACGAGGGCGGCTTCCCAGGCTCCGGTTCCGGATGCGGGAAAGACGATAACCGGTTGTTTTGTCTGGAAAACCTGGCGGACGGAGCGGAGGACCTTCTTGGCCAGCGCGTTGAACTCGGGGCCCCGGTGATCGATCGTCGGATAATCCATCGCACGAAGAATGCGGTCCGGCACATTGGTCGGCCCGGGAATTTGCAGGAAATGGCGTCCGGCGGGGTGTGAGTTCAGGCGCATCGGGTGTTCCTCTCGGCTTGGCTGTTGCATTTTGTATACAATATGCCAGAGTGAGTCCAGAGATGGATGGTTCGACCCTCCCGATTGCCCGTTCGACGCTGCCCGAGGCGGCGGCCGAGCGGCTGCGCGCCCTCATCATCGAAGGCGAGCTGGCGCCCGGCGCCAAGCTGAACGAGCGCGAGCTCAGCGAGCGGCTGGGGGTCTCGCGGACGCCGCTGCGCGAGGCCTTCCGCATGCTGGCGGCCGACGGCCTGCTCGTGCAGCTGCCCAACCGGGGCGCCCAGGTGGTGGCCCTGTCGCCCGCCGACGTGCGCGGCGCCTTCGAGGTGATGGGCGCGCTGGAGGGGCTGGCGGGCGAACTGGCGGTGGCCCGGGTCACCGACGCCGACATTGCCGATTTGCGGGCGCTTCAGGCGGAAATGGAGGCGGCCCATGCCGCCCGCGACCTGCCGACCTATTACAGGATCAATCGCCTGATCCATGACCGGCTGAATGCCCTCGCGGGCAACGCGGTGCTGGAGCAGACCTACCGCACGCTCAACGCAAGGCTGCATGCCCTGCGGTTCCGTTCCAACCTCAACCCTGCCAAATGGGATCAGGCGGTCGCCGAACATCGCGCGATGATCGAGGCGCTTGCCGCACGGGATGGCGCTGCGCTACGTGACCTGCTCATCGGGCACCTGCGCGCCAAGCAGCAGGCCGTGCTCGATTCCATGGAAAACAAGGACGACAAGAACCTTCAGGGAGGAAAAAAACCATGACGACGATTTCCACGACGTCGCGCCGCCGGGCCCTCAAGCTCGGCCTTGCCGCCACCCTCGCCGCTCCGGCCGTGGCCCGCGCCCAGCAGGGCTGGCCCAACGGGCCGATCACCTGGGTCAATCCGTTCCCGGCCGGCGGCGGCACCGACGTGTTCGCCCGTCCGCTGGCGGCCCAGGTGGGCGAGCAGCTCGGCGTGCAGATCCTGATCGACAACAAGGGCGGCGCGGGCGGCACGGTCGGCGCTTCGCAGGCGGCCAAGATGAAGCCCGACGGTCAGACCTTCTTCGTGGGCGCGATCCATCACACGATCGCCCCGTCGGTCTACAAGAACCTCGACTACGACCTCGAGAAGAACTTCGAGCCGATCACCATGATCGCGCTGGTGCCGCAGGTCATCTCGATCAATCCGAACAAGATCCCGGTCAAGACCGCGCAGGAATTCATCGCCTACCTGAAGGCCAACCCGAACAAGGTGAATTACGCGTCGGCCGGCGCCGGCACGGCGCATCATCTGGCGGGCGAGCTGTTCAAGCTCGAGACCAAGACCGAGATCGTCCACGTGCCCTATCGCGGCGCGGGCCCGGCGATGCAGGACCTGCTGGCCGGCAATGCCGACATGATGTTCGACGGCATGGGCACCTCGGCGCAGCAGATCAAGGCGGGCAAGCTCCTGGGCCTCGCCGTCGCCACCGAGAAGCGCGTCCCGGAATTCCCCGACATGCCGACCGCGGCCGAGATCGGCGTGCCGGCCTGGATCGTGTCGACCTGGTACGGCCTGTGGGCCATCAAGGGCACGCCGAAGCCGATCGTCGAGCGCATGTACGCCGAGATCGTCAAGGCATTGGGCAACCCCAAGCTCCAGGCGATCTGGAAGGAGCAGCTGGCGCAGGTCGGCGGGGAGTCCTCGGCCGACTTCGCCAAGCGTATCCGCGCCGAAATCGAGAAGTGGCAGAAGGTCGTGAATGCGGCCGGCGTCAAGCTCGACTGAGGATGGAGAACGCCTCTCTCATGATCTCAATGCTCCTCATTACGCCCTCTCCGCCCGCGTCCTACGCGGGGGGAGAGGGAGGGGACCCACGCGAAGCGTGGGGAGGGAGAGGTGGGTCATATGCCGGAGCGACGCACGACGAGATCGCGAGAACTCCGACGGGACAAGAGCCGAGCGGAGCAAGTTTGCTGGGAGTTATTACGCGCCAAGAGAATGGGCGGCGTGAAGTTCAGGCGCCAGCATCCGATCGGTCCATATTTTGCGGATTTCGCCTGCGTGGCGAAGAAACTGGTTGTCGAAATAGACGGCGAGCATCACGCGTTTCAGGTCGAAGCGGACGCGCGTCGGACCGCGGCGATGGAACAGCTTGGCTGGCGGGTCGTGCGGTTTTGGGCGAACGAGATGGTGGCGAATTCCGAGGGTGTCTGGGCGGAGATCGACAGGCTACTTCGATCGCCATGACCCACCTCTCCCTCCCCACGCGGACGCGTGGGTCCCCTCCCTCTCCCCCCGCGCATGGCGCGGGCGGAGAGGGCAATTTTAGACGTCGGTAGCCATGGCCAGTCTCGAACAAAATCTGCGGCGCAGCCTCAAGGGCGAGGTCCTGTTCGACAGGGCGTCGCGCGGGCGCTATTCGACCGATGCGTCGATCTACCAGGTCGAGCCGGTGGGCGTCGTGATCCCGCGCGACGAGGCCGACCTGGCGCTCGCGGTCGACGTGGCGCGCGACGCCAAGGCCGCGATCCTGCCGCGCGGCGCCGGCACGTCGCAGTGCGGTCAGACGGTGGGCGAGGCGCTGGTCATCGATTGTTCGAAGTACCTGCGCGAGGTGGTGGGCTTCGACAAGGCCAAGCGGCAGGTGACGGTCCAGCCCGGCATCGTGCTCGACCATCTCAACGCCTGGCTGAAGCCGCACGGTCTGTGGTACCCGGTCGATGTCTCGACCTCGGCGCAATGCACGCTGGGCGGCATGGCCGGCAACAATTCCTGCGGCTCGCGCTCGATCCGCTACGGCAACATGGTGCACAACGTGGCCTCGATCGACGCGCTGCTGGCCAACGGCCAGCGGGCCCGTTTCGGCTCGACGCGGCCGGAGGACATGCCTGCCGGCGTGCGCGCCATCGCCGACAAGGTGGCGGAGCTGGCCTTCGCCGAACGCGCCGAGATCGAGCGCATGTATCCGCACGTGCTGCGGCGGGTCGGCGGCTACAATCTCGATATCTTCTTCCCGCAGTCGGAGCGGCCCTACACGACCGACAATTCGGTGAACCTCGCGCACCTGCTGGTGGGCAGCGAGGGCACGCTGGCGGTGACGGAGCGGCTCACGCTCAACCTGGCGCCGCTGCCCAAGCACAAGACGCTGGGCGTCGTGAATTTCCCCAGCTTCTACAAGGCGATGGACAGCGCCCAGCACATCGTGAAGCTGAAGCCGGCCGCCGTGGAGCTGGTCGACCGCACGATGATCGAGCTGGCGCGCGCCAATCCGGCCTTCCGGCCGGTGATCGAGCGGGCGCTGATCGGCCAGCCCGAGGCCATCCTGCTGGTCGAATTCGCGGGCGAGGAGCGCGCGGACCAGCTGCGCGACCTGGCGCGCCTCGTCGAGCTGATGGGCGATCTCGGCATGCCCGGCAGCGTCGTGGAGATGCCGGAGCCCAAGCCGCAGTCGGAGCTGTGGGAAGTCCGCAAGGCCGGCCTCAACATCATGATGTCGATGAAGGGCGACGGTAAGCCGGTCTCGTTCATCGAGGACTGCGCCGTCCCGCTCGAACATCTCGCGGATTACACCCAGCGCCTGACCGACGTGTTCGGCAAGCACGGCACGCGCGGCACCTGGTACGCCCACGCCTCGGTCGGCACGCTGCACGTGCGGCCGATCCTCGACATGCGCCGCGACGGCGCGGAGAAAATGCGTGCGATCGCCGAGGAGGCCTCGGCCCTGGTGCGCGAATACAAGGGCGCCTTCTCGGGCGAGCATGGCGACGGGCTGGTGCGCTCGGAATGGGTGGCCTGGCAGTTCGGGCCGCGGCTCACCAAGGCGTTCGAGACGGTCAAGGACCTGTTCGATCCAGAGAACATCCTGAACCCCGGCAAGATCGTGCGGCCCTCGCGCATGGACGACCGCTCGCTGTTCCGCTTCAAGCCGGGATACGAGTCGCTCAAGTACGAGCCGGTGCTCGATTGGTCGGCGTGGAACGTCCAGACCGATCCGGTCACCGAGATCTCGACCGCGCCCGGGACCGGCGGCGATCTCGCCGGCGGCTTCGCGAAGGCCGCGGAGATGTGCAACAACAACGGCCATTGCCGGAAGTTCGACGCCGGCACCATGTGCCCGTCCTTCCGCGTGACGCGCGACGAGAAGCACCTGACGCGCGGCCGGGCCAACACGCTGCGCCTGGCCCTGTCAGGCCAGCTCGGATCGGAGGGCTTGCGCTCCGATGCGGTCGCCGCGGCGATGGACCTTTGCGTGAGCTGCAAGGGCTGCAAGCGGGATTGCCCGACCGGCGTCGACATGGCGCGCATGAAGATCGAGGTGAAGGCGGCGCGCCGCATGGCCAAGGGCCTCAGCTGGCGCGACCGGCTGATCGGCGCCACCCCGTCGCTAGCGCCGTGGGCTCGTCGCCTGCCCTGGCTGTTCAACGCGGCCTGGTTCGTGCAGTCCTATCTCGGCTTCGCCAAGCAGCGTCGCCTGCCGCAGTGGCGCGGCGACACCTTCCTCTCCACCACCGAAGTCGACGACAACGACGCCACGGTGGTGATCTTTGCCGACACCTTCTCGAACAATTTCGAGCCCGAGATCCTGCACGCCGCCCGCCGGGTGCTGACCGCCGCCGGCCATCGCGTCGCCGTCGCCTGGCCGACCCTCGGCGCGCCGGCTCTCTGCTGCGGCCGTACCTATCTGGCGACCGGCCAGGTCGAGCGGGCGAGGGGCGAGGCGATGCGGACGCTGAACGCGCTCCGGCCGTTTGCGCAGAAGGGCGTGCCGATCATCGGCCTCGAACCGTCCTGCCTGTTCACCCTGCGCGATGAATTCCTGGCGCTCGGCTTCGGGGAGGAGGCCGAGCAGGTCGCGGCCCACGCGATGCTGTTCGAGGAATTCCTCGCGCGCGAGAAGAAGGCGGGACGTCTCGACCTGGCGCTCCGGCCGCTGGCGGAGAAGAAGGCGCTGCTCCACGGCCACTGCCACCAGAAGGCTTTCGGCGCGATGAGCGCGGTGCAGGAAGTGCTCTCGCTCGTGCCCGATCTCGCGGTGACGCCCATCGAGTCGAGCTGCTGCGGCATGGCCGGCAGCTTCGGCTATGAGGCGGAGCACTACGAGACCTCGATCGCCATGGCCGAGCTGTCCTTGCTGCCGGCGGTGCGCAAGGCGGACGCCGAGACGCTGGTCGTGGCCGACGGCACCTCCTGTCGGCACCAGATCGCCGACGGGGCCGACCGACAGGCGATACACGTGGCGCAGGTCCTCGAGCGCGCG
This sequence comes from Reyranella sp., assembly GCF_965249915.1. Lineage (GTDB taxonomy): Bacteria > Pseudomonadota > Alphaproteobacteria > Reyranellales > Reyranellaceae > Reyranella. The sequence continues at coordinate 2,676,251 of NZ_OZ252257.1, read as the reverse complement.
CTCGTGTGATCCAATTGCGGCGCGGGCGGCCCTGTGGCACGGTCCGCGGCCTATGAGAAATCCAAGAAATCCCTATTCCAGCGCCGAAATCGACCGTGCCAGCCATGAGCGCGAGAACGATGAACGGATGATCGAACTGGCCTCTTCGGGGGCCGCCCGCTTCGTGCCGATCGACACGGAGAAAAACCTGGTGAAGACCGGGGGCAATCCCGAAGCCGTGTTCCTGCAGGGCATGATGGGCCGCGCCGTCGCCAATTCGAGCGACGTCCAGATCTTCCTCGGCTATGTCGAGGGCACGCCATACTTTGCCGTCGACGTCACCGGCAAGGACGTACCGCTGAAGGACCTGGGCGAGTTCGTCGACCTGCGCCAGGTCGGCCCGCTGCTGTTCGCGCGCGAGGGTTCGATCCTCGCCTATGCGCGCGGCATGACCTACTGGCACCGCCGCCATCGCTATTGCGGCGTCTGCGGCGCCACCACCAAGGTGACGCGCGGCGGGCATGTGCGCATGTGCACCAACGAGAACTGCAAGACCGAGACCTTCCCGCGCACCGATCCCGCGGTGATCATGCTGGTCCACTACGGCGACAAGTGCCTGCTGGGCCGCGGCAAGCATTTCCCGCGCGGCATGCACTCGACCCTGGCGGGCTTCGTCGAGCCCGGCGAGAGCTTCGAGGATGCGGTCGCCCGCGAGGTCTACGAGGAAGTGAAGGTCAAGGTGAAGGACGTGATCTATCGCTCGTCCCAGCCCTGGCCTTTCCCGGCATCGGTGATGATCGGCTTCCATGCCGAGGCCGAGTCGATGGAATTCAGCGTCAACGAATCAGAGCTCGAAAGCGCCCGCTGGATGAGCCGCGAGGAATTGCGCACCGAGAATCTTCCGAAGGACGGTTCCTTCTTCATGCCGCGTCGCGATTCGATCGCCCGCCGCCTGATCGAGGAGTGGCTGGGCCACGAGGCCGGACCTTCGATCAACGGCTGACCTTCCGAGGATTTGCATGACCGCCCAACTCTTCACCCCCGTCGAGCTCGGCGGCGTGACGCTGCCCAACCGTATCGTCGTCTCGCCGATGTGCCAGTACTCGGCCGTCGACGGCAGCGCCCAGCCCTGGCACCAGGTCCATTACGGCATGCTCGCCATGTCGGGCGCCGGCCTGCTCTGCCTCGAAGCCACCCATGTCGAACGCGAGGGTCGCATCACGCAAGGCTGCCTCGGCCTCTACAGCGACGAGAACGAGGCCGCGCTGAAGCCGGTGATCGACTGGGTCCGCGGCTGGATGCCGGGCGTGAAGCTCGGCGTGCAGCTGGCCCATGCCGGCCGCAAGGCCTCGGCGCAGCGTCCGTGGAAGGGCGGCGGGCCGCTGACGCAGGCCGATGCACCGGATCTTCCCTGGACGACCTATGGTCCGTCGGCGCTGGCCTACGATCCGGCGAAGAAGTGGCACACGCCGGTGGCGCTCGACGCGGTCGGGCTCAGGCGCGTGAAGCAAGCCTTCGTCGATGCCGCCGAGCGCAGCCTGCGGCTGGGTTTCGACGTCGTCGAACTGCACGGCGCGCATGGTTACTTGCTCAACCAGTTCCTGTCGCCGGTCAGCAATCATCGCAGCGACGAATATGGCGGCACCGCCGAGAAGCGCCGCCGCTTCCCGCTCGAAGTGTTCGAAGCCGTACGCAGGATCTGGCCGGCCGAGAAGGCGCTGGGCGTGCGGCTGTCGGCCATCGAATGGGTCGAGGGCGGCATCACCATCGAGGACTCGATCGAGACGGCGCGGCAATTCAAGGCGCTCGGCTGCGACTTCGTCGATGTCAGCTCGGGCGGCAACGCGCCGGGCCAGAAGCTCTCGGTCGGGCCGGGCTACCAGGTGCCGTTCTCGGCCCGCATCCGCAAGGAAGCGGGGATCAAGACCTGGGCCGTCGGATTGATCACCGAGCCGGAGCAGGCGGAGAAGATCATCGCGGCGGGCGAGGCCGACTGCACGGCGCATGCCCGCCCGTTCCTGATCGATCCGCGCTGGGCGTGGAACGCGGCGCGGGCGCTGGGTGTGGAAACCCCGCCCTTGCCGTTGCCCGCGGCGCGCGCCACAAGCATTCTTCCGTTCAAGCCGAAACCCGCCGCGTCCAAGGCGGCCGAATAGGGCTCCCGTATGTCGAGTGTGTTGCTGGCTGAAGACGAGTTCCTGATTCGCGCCGTCCTGGTGGACGCGTTGAGCGACGTCGGCATCGAGTGCATCGAAGCCGCGACCGGACGCGAGGCGCTCGACGTCCTGCAGAGTGACACGCCGCTCGGTGCCGTCATCGTCGATATCGGTCTTCCCGACATGTCGGGCGAGAAGGTGATCGAGGCGGCGGTGCGGCACCGTCCGGGCCTTCCGATCATCCGCTGCTCGGGCGCGTCCGCTCCGAGCACGCTGCCGGCCGGCATCAGCATGCATTCGTTCCCGAAGCCCTACAGCGCGTCGGAGCTTTCCAATTTCGTGGTCTCGCTGATCCGCAAAGACGCCTAGGCGCACGTGCGGCGGCTCCTGAAATTCGAGACCTGGACGCTTCGCGGCACGACGGCGGCAGACGCGTCCTTCGTTCTCCTGGCCGCGACCCTCATCGTGCCTGCCGTGTTGTTCATCGGAGCAAGCTGGCTGGCCTACGGCGAGACCCAGCGGCAATTCGAGGAGCGGCTGAACCGGACCCTCGATCTGCTCTATGTCGGGTCCCGCGCCACCTTCGAGACCCAGCAGCTCATCGTCAGCAACGTGGTCAGCCTCGTCGACGATCTGAACGACGATGAGATCCGTCAGCACGAGGCCAGGCTTCATCAGCAGCTGAAGCACCTCGTCCAGAGCCTGCCGCAGGTCGAGGACGTCTTCATCCTCGACAGGGAAGGCCGCCCGCTGGTCGCCGCCAACGTCCATCCGATACCGGCCAACGTCACGGCGGCTGACCGGCCGTATTTCATGGCGCATCGCGACGAGCGGCAGCAGCGCTACGTCAGCGAGACGTATCGCAGCCGCATCAAGAACCTCGACATTTTCCAGTACAGCGAGCAGCGGCTGCGCCCGGACGGCGGTTTCGACGGTGTCGTCCTCGTGACGATACCGCCATCCTACTTCGGCCGGCTCTTCGAGCAGGCGTCCGGGGTGGACAATTACACGACGTCCCTCGTGCGCGCCGACGGCGAACTGCTGGCGCGCTACCCGGCGTCGACGGGACCAACCAGATTCGAGCGCGGCTCGGCATTCATGCAGGCGATCGCCGCAAACCCCGAGTCCGGCACCTACACCACGCCGCAAGCCACCATCGACGGAATCGCGCGCACGGTGGTCTACCGCAAGCTCCCCGACCTGCCCGTGTATGTAGCGGTGGGCGTCGCCAGCGACGCCGTCCGCGACGCCTGGATCCGCCGCATGTCGGCGCATCTCCTGTTCGGGCTGCCGGCAACGCTGGCCCTGTTCGCCTTGGCGCTGCTCGCCTCGCGCCGGGCCGCGGGCCAGGCCGAGACGCTGGAGCGGCTGCGCGAAGAGCAGATCCGGCGCGCGACCGTCGAAGAGGGCCTGCGCCAGTCGCAGAAGATGACTGCGGTGGGACAGCTCACGGCCGGCATCGCCCACGATTTCAACAATCTGCTCACGGGCATCGGCGGCGCGATCGAGATGGTCGGGCGGCGTGTGCCGCAGCCGACGCCCGATGTCGTGCGCTTCCTCGACCTCGCCCGGACCGGCGTCTCGCGGGCCGCCACGCTCACCCAGCGCATGCTGGCTTTCGCGCGCCAGCAGCCGCTGCAGATCGAGGCGGTCGATGCCAACCGGCTGGTCACCGGCATGTCGGAGCTGCTGCGGCGAACCCTCGGCGAGACCGTCCAGATCGAGACGGTCCTGGGCGGCGGCCTGTGGCGCGCCAGTGCCGATCCGGCCCAGCTCGAGGCGGCCATCCTCAACCTGGCGATCAACGCCCGCGATGCGATGCCGGGCGGCGGCACGCTCACCATCGAGACAGCCAATACCCATCTCGACGATGCCTATGCTGCAGCCAATGTCGAGGTCACGCCCGGCCAGTTCGTGATGATCGCGGTCTCCGACACCGGCACCGGCATGGACCAGCAGACGATCGCGCGGGCCTTCGAGCCGTTCTTCACCACCAAGGAGCGCGGCCAGGGAACCGGGCTCGGTCTCAGCATGACCTACGGCTACGTCAAGCAGATCGGCGGCCATCTGAAGATCTACAGCGAGGTCGGCCACGGCTCGACGGTGAAGGTCTATCTGCCGCGCACCCAGGCCGAGTCGGGAACCCTTTCCGAGACCGCGCCCTCGGTCACTGTCGCGGCAGGGACGGGGCCGGTCGTGCTGGTCGTCGAGGACGATCCCGTCGTGCGCGAGTTCGCCGTGGCGGCCTGCCGCGAATGCGGCTGCACGGTGCACGAAGCCGGCGACGGCGAGCAGGCGCTGCGCGTCCTGGAGATGCACGGCGATATCGCGCTCCTGTTCACCGATGTCGGTCTGCCCGGCGGCATGAACGGACGTCAGCTCGCAGGGCTGGCCGTGGCCCGGCGGCCCGACCTCAAGGTTCTCTACATGACGGGATACACGGCCAACGCGATCGTGCATCACGGCGTCATCGATGCCGGCGTGAACTTCCTCGGCAAGCCGTTCTCCGTGTCGGCGCTCGCGGCGAAGATCAAGGGCATGGGCTTCTAGCTCCAAGCACGTTACGTTGTGGATGCGATGCCGCCCGACGTGACCCCTCCCGGACAGACCGAGATCGTGCCCGCCGCGCCGAAATCCGTCGCGACGCCTGCGCCGCCGCCCGAACCGACCCCGGTTGCGACACCCGAACCGCCTCCAGCCGCGGCGCCGGCCGCCAGGCCCGCCGTCGAGACCAGCCGTCTGCATCGGTTGCTGACGGTCGGCGGCACCATCCTGGCGCTGTTCGTCCTCTACGAGGTGTTCACCTACTTCGTCGCCTTTACCGACGACGCCTACGTCCGCTCCGATCTGGTGGCGGTGGCCCCGCAGGTGACCGGGCAGATCATTGAGGTTCACGTCGTCGACAACCAGGACGTCAAGATCGGCGACAGGCTGTACACGATCGATCCGGAGCCCTTCCAACTGGTGGTCAACCAGTGGCAGGCGCAGATCGATCGAGCCGCCGCCCAGCTCAAGGTGGCGCAGGAGGAGCTTGCTCTGGCCCAGGCGGCCCTGCAGGTCTCGACGTCGGCCCACACCTACGCCGTCCAGGAACAGAGCCGGTTCTCCGACCTCGCCAAGCGCGAATTCGCGCCCATCGCCGAACTCGACCGGGCCAACGACGAGCTGCGCCGGTCCAAGGCCGAGATGACGATTTCCACCGTGGCGATCGCCAAGGCGGAGACCGACATCGGCGCCCATCAGGCCGCCTTGGAACTGGCGAAAGCCCAGCTGGCGTCGGCGCAATGGAACCTCGACCGCACCATCGTGCACGCGCCGAACAACGGGGCGATCACAAATCTCACGCTCCGCAGGGGCGACATGGCCACGACCGGCGTGCCGAACGTCGGCATCGTCGATGCCGACGCCTGGCGCATCATGGCCAACTACAAGCAGTACTACATCCGCGACTTCAAGATCGGCGACACCGCCTGGGTCTGGCTCGACAGTTCGCCGTGGCACTTCCACAAGGGCAGGATCACCGGCGTCGCCCGCGGCTTCAGCCGCAATCCCGGCGTCGACAAGCTTCTGCCGTACGTCGCCCCAACCACGGACTGGATCCGCCTGCAGCGTCGCATCCCGGTCACGATCGTGCTCGAGGACCTGCCACCCGGCTACAAGCTCTACATGGGCGCCGATGCGCGCACCGTGATCTTCCCGTGAGTCGCGGCTCGGGAATCGGGCACTACGCAAGGGGGGCCCTGGAGGATTTCCGTGAAGGTGCGCGGCTCCTGGACCGGACGCTGACCGGCTTCTGGCGCGAACTGGCCGATATCGGCGCCCGTCCGGCGCAGTCGCGCATGGGCACCGTCGCGGCGGTTTCGGTGATGCTCACGACGACGGTCGCGCTGGTGATGCAGCTCGACGCGCCGTGGTGGGCGGCGATCAGCGGTTACATGTCCCTGATGTCGACCGGTGCAGCCTCTGTGCGGCGTGGCCTGTTGCGGCTGAGCGGCACGATCGCGGGCGCTGTCCTCGGGTTCGTCATGGCCCGCTGGCTGCCCTACGACCAGGTCGCGCTGTGCCTGTTCCTGGGCTGCGCGACGATGGCCGGCGTCATCGCGGTGCAGGTGAGTCCGCACGGGCTGGCCTGGCTGTTCATGGCGATCACCTCCAGTCTCGTGCTGCTGATGAGCCTCAACGATCCGACCCAGGCGTTCGAGATCGCCTGCTATCGCACCCTGGACGTGGCGGTCGGCGTCTCGTGCGCGATGGTGACGGCCAAGCTGCTGCAGGAGTGGCATGCCGAGCCGCCGGCGACGGCGCCGGGCTGGCGACACCTGCTGGGGGCGCAATGGCCGTCGGTCCTGCACGGGTTCCGGGCCGCCATCTCCGTGGTGACGGTCATGATCGTGTGGGTGATGGCGGACCTGCCGGACGTCGGCGAAATGGCGGTCACGATCGCCGTGGTGATGGCCGCGCCGCTGATCGCCGACGGCGGCACCACGACCCGCCATCTGGTCGCGGAGAAGTCGTTCCACCGGTTCATGGGGTGCCTGCTGGGCGGCATCGTCGCGCTGGGCTGCCTCGCGCTGCAGGTCGAATCGTTCTTCTGGTGGCTGGCCATGCTCGGCGGCGTCGTCTGGGTCGGCATGCACATCCAGATGGGCCGACACGGCGTCCCCTATGTCGGCACCCAGTTCGCCTTCGTCTTCGTCGTCACGATGGTGCAGGGGCAGGCGCCGCCCGACAGCATCATGCCGGGGGTCGACCGCTTCGCCGGGATCACCGGCGGGCTCGGAATCCTGATGGTCGTGTCGCTGCTTCTGTGGCCGTCCGATCAGGAACTCACGAAGGAACTGCGCACCTGACGTGCAGCGGTGTCCGTGCCAGCATCCGAAACGACCCATGCGCTGCAGGCGCCCGCTTAGTCCGCCCCTGCACTTGTTGGCCGGCGCCAGCAGGTTAAGTTGCCGCCGATGAGTGCCAGCGCGTCCCCGCCGACCGACCGGATCCTGCGGGCCATCCTCTCGATCATCTTCTCGGTCCTGTGCTTTTCCGTCCTGAACGCCATGTCCAAGACGCTGAGTCAGACCTATCCGGTCATCGAGGTGATCTGGGGCCGCTACGTCTTCGCCTTCGTCTTCATGATGGCGATCTTCCTGCCCCGGGCCGGGCTGGCGCTGTTCCGGTGGCACAATGTCCCGAGCCAGATCGTGCGCGGTCTGCTGCTGTTCCTGTCGTCGTACCTCTATTTCCACGGCATCGTCGACATGCCGTTGGCCTCGGCGGCTTCGATCTCCCTCACCAGCCCGCTGATCGTCACGGCGCTGTCGTCGAAGTTCCTGGGCGAGCCGGTCGGGCCGAAGCGCTGGGCGGCCGTCGTGGTCGGCTTCGTCGGGGCTCTCATCGTGGTGCGCCCTGGCTCCGCGCATTTCGAATGGCATTCGCTGTGGATCGTCGGCAGCACGATCTCGAGTTCGCTCTACCAGCTCTTCTCGCGACGCTACGGGCAGGCCGAGCGGCCCGATGCCTCGGCCACCATGGCGACGATCGTGGGCACCGCCGTGGCCCTGCCGCTGCTGCCGTTCGAATGGGTGACGCCGACCTTCGGCTGGCACTGGGTGCTGTTCATCGGCATGGGCATCATGGCCGGTGTCGGCCACTATTTCCTGACCATCGCCTACAGCCAGGCGCCGGCCGCGGTCGTGGCGCCCTTCAACTACGTGCAACTGCTCGGGGCGGCCCTGCTGGGTTACCTGGTGTTCGGCGACTTTCCCGATTTCTGGACCTGGGTGGGCGCCGGCGTGATCATCTGCTCGGGCCTCTATCTGGGGAACATCGAGCGCCAGCGGCATCGGGCACTGGTCAAGAAATAGCACGCGTGACCGGGAATTGACCTGAGGCCGCGCCGCCGTCGGCCGCGTGTCCGCCGCCACGGCTGATTTTCGGCTGTGGCACATCCCTTGCTTCAAAAATTGGCAGCGCAGAATCGCGCTAGCGCGATTCTTCTCGGTTGGCGTGCCGGCACCTTTGAGGACGGTCGCACCGAGTGGCGACCGACAAGGAGTTGTCAGTCGCAGACTCGCCCAAGCCAGCAGTCCCCATCCAAATTTTCTCCGCTGCCCGAGGAGGCTCTCCATGTGTGATCGCATCGGCTGTACGCATTTTCCCGATCTGTCCAAGATGAACTTCGGCGGCGCCGTCGCGCCGTCCCGCCGCGGCTTCCTGAAGGGCGCCGCCGCCGTCAGCACCATCACCATGGCCGCCGGTCCCGGTATGCTCATGGGCGGACAGGCTCATGCCGCGGCCGGTCTCAAGTCGACCCACGGCACCGGCTTCTGCAACCTCAACCTCTTCCTCGCGCATTCGCGCCAGTACGCCAAGGCGAGCGGCACCGAGCTCGTGTTCGTGAACACGCCGACCTCGGCCGAGATGGTGACGTTCCTCGGCATGGGGCAGGTCGATCTCGGCCTCATGCCCTACACCAGCTTCATGGCGCTCTACGATGCTGGCGCCCCGGTGAAGATCGTGGCCGGTGGCGGCGTCGAAGGCTGCGCGATCGTGGCGCGCCCAGGCCTCGACACGCCCGAGAAGCTCAAGGGCAAGACGCTCGGCACCTTCCAGCTCGATACGCTGGAGGTCATGCCCTACGACTACCTGAAGAAGAACGGCATTTCCTTCAAGGACGTGAAGGTCCGTTACATGGGTAACACGCCGGAAGCCGTCGAGGCCTTCAAGGCGGGCGCCATCGACTGGATCTGCACGATCGAGCCTTACGCTTCAGCGCTGGTGAACGACGTCAAGGGCGCGGTCATGCTGACCAACGGCATCGACCTCTACGGCAAGGGCTATACCGACTGCGTTCTGGCCTCGCGGTCGAGCCTGATGAAGGACAATCCCGCCGGCCTCAAGGCGATCATCAAGAGCATGATGCAGGCCCAGCTCGACGCCGAGACCAATACAGACGACGTGCTGAAGGAACTGGTCGGCAAGTACTACAAGACCTCGATGGAGAACGCGAAGATCGCCCAGGGCAAGCAGCCGGCGATCGTCGATGCGCGCAGCCAGACCGACTTCATCCTGCAGCGCACCGACAGCGTCATGGAGATGGGCTACATCAAGAAGAAGCCCGGCCGCGACGCGATCGACTGGACGCTGCTCGAAGAGGTCATCAAGGAGAACCCCGACCTCTACGGCAAGCTCAAGTACAAGTCCGCCTGATGGCTGTCGTCACTCGCGACAGCGAAGCGTCGGGCCCCGCTGCCGGGACATCCCGCCCGGCGGCGGTCTCGCGCTTCTACACCGGCATGGTCAACCTCGAATGGTTGACCAAGGCCTGGTGGACCATCCTGTCGATCAGCATGTTCGCCGGCCTCTGGGAACTGTGCTGGTTCTTCGGCTGGGCCGATCCGAAGCTGCTGCCGCCGCCGCACATCTTCCTGGGCAACCTCGCGGAGCAGGGCAAGTTCTTCAACACCGCCACGCGCTGGCAGGTCGGCCAGGCGATGAATGCCGGCCCCTCGGCCTTCGAATCGGTGATGATCACGGTGGGGGCCACGACGGCCCGCGTCTTCACCGGCCTGGCGATGGCCTCGGTGCTGGCGATCGGGATGGGCGTGCTCATCCGCTACCACCATGTCTTCGACAAGCTCGTGCTGCCGACGATCACGCTGCTGTCGCCGGTCTCGCCCATCGCCTGGCTGCCTGTCGCCATCTTCCTGTTCGGCATCGGCAATGCACCCGCCATCTTCATGGTCGTGGTGGCGCTGTTCTTCCACATGGTGCTGGCCACGGTCGCCCAGATCGACGGCGTCAGCCCCAATTTCATCAATGTCGCCCGCACAATGGGCGCATCGAAGCGGCAGATCTACGCGCGCGTCATCGTGCCCGCGATCCTGCCCGGCATGCTGCAGGTGCTGCGGCTCAACCTGTTCGGCGCCTGGATGGTGGTGCTGGTCGCGGAGTCGACGGGCGTCGGCTACGGCATGGGCCAGGTCATCATGCTCGCGCGCAATACCTTCAACCCGTCGCTGGTCTTCTTCACCATCGCCGTGATCGGCGTGCTGGGCTTTGCCTTCGACTGGCTGTTGCGCCAGGCCCAGCGGCGTATCCTCTACTGGCTGCCCGACACCAAGGAGAAGCTGCGTGGCCTTTGATGCACCGCCGACATTCTCGTCCAAGGATGCCGTGGTCTGCCGCGGCGTCGGCAAGACCTGGGCGGCCGGCACCAGGCGCGCCCACAATGCCCTGACCGACATCGACCTCGACGTCGCACCGGGGGAGTTCGTGGTTCTTCTCGGCCCTTCAGGCTGCGGCAAGAGTACCTTGCTCTACCTGATCGCCGGCCTCGAGGACGCGACCGAGGGGCAGCTCTGGTCGTTCGGCGATCTCGTGGAGACGCCGTCGCCGCAGCGCAGCCTGATCTTCCAGGAGACCTCGCTCTTCCCGTGGCTGACCGTGTGGGAAAACGTGAGCTTCGGCCTTTCGATCCGCGGGGCGAGCAAGGAGGAGCGACGCAGCGTCGCCGCCGAGGCGCTGCAGCGGGTCGGGCTGAAGGCCGCGATGGACAAGCGGCCGGACGAGCTGTCGGGCGGCATGCGCCAGCGGGTCGCCGTCGCCCGGGCGCTCGCCATGCGCCCCAAGGTCCTGCTGATGGACGAGCCGTTCGCGGCGCTGGACGTCCAGACCCGCGCCCGGATGCAGGACTTCCTGCTCGACGTGTGGCGCGATTCCGGTGCCTCGGTGCTGTTCGTCACCCATCATATCGACGAGGCGGTGGCGCTGGCCGACCGGGTCGTCGTCTTCACCTCGCGGCCGGGCCGCATCAAGACGATCGTGCCGATCGACCTGCCGCGGCCGCGCAATCTGTTTTCGCGCGAGGCGGAGGATCTGCGCATCCAGCTCACCGACCTGCTGCGCGACGAGGTCGACCGCGCCTTCGCCGAGCAGGAAGCGCTCGCCGTCACCGCCTGATTCCAAAGTCACACATAAAGGAGAAGCCGATATGGCCACCAGCCTGATCCGCAGCCGCGCCGCCATCACGGGAACCAAGGACCGTTTCACCTGGAACGAGATCAAGGACGGCGCCGTCCTGCAGGAAGACGGTGTCATCGTCGAGGTCGGCACCTACGACGACCTGCACCGCAAGCATCCCACCGTGCCGGTGATCGGCACCGGCAAGGAGATCCTGCTGCCGGGCTTCGTCAACGGCCATCACCATGTCGGCCTGACGCCGGTCCAGCTCGGCTCGCCCGACATGCCGCTCGAGCTGTGGTTCATCACCCGCATGGTGATCCGAAACGTCGACCTCTATCTCGACACGCTCTACTCGGCCTTCGAGATGATCGGATCGGGCATTACAACGGTGCAGCACATCCAGGGCTGGATGCCCGGCACTTTGCCTGACGTCGAGAAGCGCGCGAACGACACCATCAAGGCCTATGAAGATGTCGGCATGCGGGTCAGTTACTGCTACGCGGTGCGCGACCAGAACCGGCTGGTCTACCAGGCCGACGAGGAGTTCGTGCGCAGCCTGCCCAAGGACCTGCAGGGGCCGATGCAGCGCTGGTTCGACCGCTTCAAGATGGGCCTCGACGATGCGATGGACATGTTCAAGTCCTTCCATTCGCAGCATCACAACAAGCGCCGCGTGAAGATCCAGCTGGCGCCGGCCAACCTGCACTGGTGCTCCGACCCGGCGCTCACCAAGCTCAGCGAGGCCTCGGCCAAGTACAATGTGCCGATGCACATGCATCTGCTCGAGACCGCCTACCAGAAGGAATATGCCTGGCGGCGCGGCAACTGCACGGCGCTGGAATACATCGACCGCTTCGGCATGGTGAACGAGCGGCTGACCCTCGGGCACGGCGTGTGGCTGAACGAGAAGGACATCGACCGGCTTGCCGAGGCCAAGGGCTGCGTCTGCCATAACTGCTCGTCCAACTTCCGCCTTCGGTCGGGCGTGGCCGCGCTCAATCACTTCGAGAAGAAGGGCATCAATACCGCGATCGGCCTCGACGAGGCCGGCATCAACGACGATCGCGACATGCTGCAGGAGCTGAAGCTGGTCCTGCGCGCCCATCGCGTGCCGGGCATGGTCGAGGCCGACGTGCCGACCATGGCGCAGGTGCTGCGCATGGCCACGGTCGGCGGCGCGAAGACGACGCCGTTCGGGGACAGCCTCGGCACCTTGGAGGTCGGCAAGGCCGCCGACATGGTGCTGATCGACTGGGACAGCGTGGCCTATCCCTATCTCGACGAGATGACTCCGACGCTCGATGCGGTGGTGCAGCGCGCCAAGCAGCAGGCCGTCACCATGACGATGTGCGACGGCGAGGTGATCTACAAGGACGGGCTCTTCACCAAGGTCGACAGGACCGCCGCGCTGAAGGCGCTGCACGACGATCTCAGCAAGGCCCTGGCCGACGACGAGGTCGAGCGTCGCAAGCTCTCGGTCGCCCTGCTGCCGCACGCCCGCAAGTTCTACGAGAACTACATGGACCCCTCGAAGCACCAGCCGTTCTACAGCCCGAGCTCACGGGTGTGAGTGTTAGCGCTTTTTCGATCCAGAAAGATCAAATATCCACCTCATCCTGAGGAGCCGCGCGTGCGCGGCGTCTCGAAGGATGGGCAGCAGACGCGGTGCTCGTGCCCATGCTTCGAGACGGCTGCTCCGCAGCCTCCTCAGCATGAGGTTTGTGATGTAATTCCAGCTTGCTCGGAAAGACGTTAGGTCTGAAGCCGGGCGATGTAGAACCCGTCGAGGCCGCCGCGGTCGGCCCACATGAAGGGGTAGGTGCGGACGTCGCCGCGTGGGGTGATGGCGTCTTCCAGGCCTGGCAGTTCCGCCGGCATCACGCGTGCGCGCTTTACCTGAGGGTTGCGGACGAGGACGCCGTTGATGCGCTCGACGCCTTCGTCCTCCTGCAGCGAGCATACCGCATAGACCAGGGTTCCACCGGGCTTCAGCATGTCGAGGGCGCGCACCAGCAGGCGGTCCTGCGTAACCGTCAGGCGCGCCACGTCCTCCTCGTCCTTCAGCCAGGCGATGTCGGGATGGCGGCGCAGGGTGCCGGTACCGGAGCAGGGCGCGTCGAGCAGGATGGCGTCGAACTTCTCCTCGGGCATCCACTTGCTGGCATCGGCCGTCACGAGATTGGCCGACAGGCCGGCGCGCGCCAGATTCTCACCGAGGCGCGTCATGCGGCGGGCCGAGATATCGACGGCCGTGACCTGGGCGCCGGCGGCACAGAGCTGCATCGTCTTGCCGCCCGGGGCGGCACAGAGATCGGCGACCCGCTTGTCGGTGACGGCGCCCAGCAGCCGCACGGGGAGGGCGGCGGCGGCGTCCTGCACCCACCAGGTGCCCTCGGCAAAGCCCGGCAGCTCGGCGATGTGGCCGCCGGCCTTCCGGCGCAGCGTGCCCGTCGGCAGCTTCTCGGCCTCGAGTTGGCCGGCCCAGTGATCGGCATCCCGGCGGACGGTGATGTCGAGCGGCGCCTCCTGCAGGTGGGCCGACGCGATGGCGCGCGTCGTATCCTCGCCATAGGCGTGGATCCAGCTCTCCCACAGCCAGCGCGGCGTGTTGAGGCGGGCGGGGTCGCGATCCACCAGCAGGGCGTCGCCGTCGCGCGAGATCCGGCGCAGCACGGCGTTTACCAGGCCCTTGAGGTGATGCAGGCCAGCATCCTCGACCAGGCGCACCGAGGTGTCGACGGCGGCGTGCGGCGGCGTGCCGAGGAACATCAGCTGGGCGGCGCCCAGGCGCAGCACCTGGCGGCCGACCGCGTTCGCGCCCTCCAGGGGCTTGGTGATCAGGCCGGACAGCACGCCCTCGATCTCGCCCAGGTGGCGCACGGTCGTGGCCAGCAGCAGGCGGACGAAGGCGCGGTCGCGCGGATCGAGGGCGGTGAAGCCGCGATGGCCGGCCAGCGCGTCGTCGAGCGGCTGGCCCTTGTCGAGACAGGCCATCAGCACATCGACTGCGGCGCGGCGGGAAGCGAGAGGGGTGGCATCCATCGTGCGGCGCTATAGCCGCCGCAGACGCCGTTGTCATCGTCGCGCTGTCTCGGCAGTGTGCCGCGCGAAAGGATTTCCTGCATGAAGAGCGTGAGTTCCTACTTCGTCGACTGGTGGCGACTGGTCGTCCCGTATTTCCGCTCGGAGGAGCGCTGGATCGCCATTGCCCTGCTGGTGGGCGCGATCGGGCTCACCCTGGCGAGCGTGGAGGTTACAGTCGCCTTCAGCGAATGGAACCGGCGCTTCTACGACAGCCTGCAGAACAAGGACGAGGCGGCATTCTGGACCGAGATGGTCAATTTCGGCTGGATCGCCGCGCTGGCCATCGCCTTTGGCGTAGCGCGCGGGCTGGTCAGCCCTTACCTGCGCCTCAGGTGGCGGCGGTGGTTGACGGGCCACTATCTCTCGCACTGGCTCGACGGGCGCGGCTACTACCGGATCGAGCTAGAGCGCAAGGTCGACAACGCCGACCAGCGCATCTCCGAGGATCTGCGCCTGCTCGGTTTCTACACCATGACCCTGCTTCTGGGCTTGATCAGCGCCGTGGCCACCCTGGTGGCGTTCCTGATCATCCTGTGGCGGCTGTCGGGACCGATGTCGCTGTCCTTCATCGGCCTCGACGTGGTGATCCCCGGCTACATGGTCTGGGCGGCGCTGATCTATGCCTTCCTCGGCACCTGGCTCGCCAATCTGGTCGGCCGGCGACTGATCCCGCTCAACTTCCTGCAGCAGCGCTACGAGGCGAACTTCCGCTTCGGCCTGATGCGGGTGCGCGAGAATGCCGAGGGCATCGCGCTCTATCGCGGCGAGCCGCGCGAGAACGCGGTGCTCGAGGAGAAATTCACCGACGTCTTCAACAATGCCTGGCGCGTGCTGGTGACCGAGATGCAGCTGGTTTTCTACCAGATCGGCTACGGCCAGCTCGCGATCATCTTCCCGTATATCGTGACGGCGCCGCGCTTCTTCGCCGGTGCGATCACGCTGGGCGTCGTCATGCAAACGGCACAGGCCTTCGGGCAGGTGCAGACGGCGCTGTCGTTCTTCATCGACAACTACACCAACGTGGCCGAGCTGCGTGCGGTGATGGATCGCTTGAAGGGGCTGCAGACCGCCATCGACGAGAAGCCGCCGGAGAACATCACCGTCTCTCCCGAGGCCGGCCGCGCCGATGTCGGCACCAGCGGGCTCGATCTCGCGCTGCCGAACGGGCAGACCCTGCTGAAGGATCTGAACCTCACCCTGCCGAAGGGGGCCTGGACGCTGATTTCTGGCTCGAGCGGTTCGGGCAAGAGCACGCTGTTCCGAGCCCTGGCCGGCATCTGGCCGTTCGGGCAGGGGCGGGTGCTGATCCCGGCCGGCGCGCGCGTGCTGTTCCTGCCGCAGAAGCCCTACATCCCGATCGCCACCCTGCGCGACGCCGTGAAGTATCCCGATGAAAACTCCACGGCCAACGATGCCGAGGTCGTTCAGGCGCTGGAAGCGGCCCGGCTCGGCCACCTTGCGGGGCGTCTCGACGAGGAAGCGCATTGGAGCAACATCCTGTCGGGCGGCGAACAGCAGCGGCTGGCCATCGCGCGGGCGCTGGTGTTCAAGCCCGACTGGCTGTTCCTCGACGAGGCTACGGCCTCGCTCGACGAGGCCAACGAGGCGGCGGTTTACAGTGTGCTGAAGGAGCGGCTGCCGCAGGCGACGGTCGTCTCGATCGGTCACCGGCCGTCGCTGCGTCAGTGGCACGAGGCGCGGCTCGACCTGAAGCGTGCGCCGGGCGAGACGGGAACCCTGAATGTCGTGACCTGACGGCCGCTCTTTGCGCGCTTTTCCACAATGCCGGTGAAGAAAGTTAACTTGCCTGGGGTGAAAGTTCAGTCCATCAGAAGGGAATGAGCAGATCCCCCGAGCGCATCGCTGAAACCACCCGTGACATCGGCCATCGCCTGCGGGCCGCGCGCACCGGTTCGGGCCTGACGCTGGCGAACGTGGCGGGTCGGGCCGGAGTCTCCGAAGGCTTCCTGTCGAAGCTGGAACGCGGCCAGGCGGCGGCGTCGATCGCCAACCTGATCCAGCTGGCCGACGCGCTGGGGCTGGGATTGCACGAGCTCTTCCCCAGCGAGGCCGCGCCGGCCAAGACGATGGTCGCCGTGCACAGGGGCGGCGAAGGCGCACTGCAGGAGGTGGCGGCGACGGGCTACCGCTGGCGCCATCTCGGCGGCGGCGCTCCGCTCGATCGCATGGAAGTGTTTCATCTCGTCTTCCCGCGCGCCAAGGGCATGGAGGCGACGGTCTCCCATCCCGGCCAGGAGCATTGCTACGTGCTGTCGGGCGAAGTGCTGTTCCATGTTGGCGACGAACAGCACCTGCTGAAGGCGGGCGACGGAATCCTGATCGATTCGCAGCAGCCGCACCGCGCCGAGAATGCCGGGCGTGGGCAGGCGCAGGTGCTGATGTCGGTGGCGAAGCCCGCCGATGCGGCCGAGGTGCCGGACTGGTGGCGGCTCTCGTCGCCGAAACTCAAGGAAGAAAAACCGAAGGAGGAAAGCCAGCCATGAGCAAGCACGTTCCCGACACCGCGGCCGCCAATGCAGGCCTGGCCACCACGCGCGAAGCCTCGCGTCGCGATCACAAGCCCTACCAGGTGCGCCATCTCGACGAGGTCGAGTGGGAGACGATTCGCTGGCCGGGCGAGACCGGCAAGATGCTGTTCCATCCGAGATCCGACGATCCGACGCAACCCAACGCCGGGATCCTGCGGCTGGAGCCGGGCGCCCATCACCCCGAGCACTATCACGGCTTCGCGCAGGTCTGGCTGGTGCTGAAGGGCGACTTCACGATCGACGGCCGCACCTGCACGCCGGGCACGATGCTCTATCACCCGGACCCGCATTTCGAGGGCGAGTTCAGGACCGAGACCGGCGGCGAGATCCTGATCGTGCAGTATCCCGGCCCGACGACCGGCGAACGCCCGATCTATGCCGGCCGCTTCAACATGGAAAAGCGCAAGTCGGTCGCCGAGGAGCGGGTCGACCTTTAGTCGTCGGAGGAGCGTGCCACTCCAGTGGCGCTCATAAATCATGAGGCGCCACTGGAGTGGCGCAGCGATCAGCGCAGGCTGGCGTTGATCTTGTCCAGCGCCGAGGTGCCGGGGCAGAGGTCCGGGGCGTTCAGCGTGTTCAGCGGCACGTCGACCGTGTTGAGGTTGGCGTGCAGGTCGCTCGGCGTCGGATCGACGTAGAGCAGGCCGGTCACGACCTCGCCGGCATGCAGGCCTTCCTGGACGCGCTTCACGGCCGCGACCTTGTCGGACGGATCGTAGTCCTCGCCGAGCTTGCGCAGGCGCAGGATCGAGCCGTCATGCTGCTGCACGGTCTTCGTGGTGCCGGCATCGTAGGAGGTGGTGATCTCCTCGCGGGTCTCGATGAAGTCGATGCGGTTCAGCGCCTCGTTGTGCTCGCGCACATAGTCGTAGCTCTTGGTCGAGCCCGAATGGTTGTTGAAGGCCACGCAGGGGCTGATGACGTCGAGGAAGGCCGCGCCCTTGTGCGACATGGCGGCCTTGATCAGCGGCACGAGCTGGTGCTTGTCGCCCGAGAAGGAGCGGCCGACGAAGGTGGCGCCCATCAGGATCGCGAGCGACACCATGTCGATCGAGGAATCGGGGTTGGAGACGCCCTTCTTGCTGATCGAGCCCTTGTCGGCGGTGGCGGAGAACTGGCCCTTGGTCAGGCCATACACGCCGTTGTTCATGACGATGTACGTCATGTTCACGCCGCGCCGCATGACGTGGGCGAACTGGCCGAGGCCGATCGAGGCGGAATCGCCGTCGCCCGACACGCCCATGTAGATCAGGTCGCGGTTGGCCAGGTTGGCGCCGGTCATCACCGACGGCATGCGTCCGTGCACGGTGTTGAAGCCGTGGCTCGCGCCCACGAAATAGGTCGGCGCCTTGGACGAGCAGCCGATGCCCGAGAGCTTGGCGACCTGGTGGGGCAGGATGTCGAGCTCGTAGCAGGCCTGGATGATCGCGGCGCTGATCGAATCGTGGCCGCAGCCGGCGCACAGCGTCGAGACGGCGCCCTCGTAGTCGCGGCGGGTGAAGCCCGCCTTGTTCTTGACCAGCGAGGGGTGATGGAGACGGGGCTTGGCGATGTAGGTCATGACGCGGCCTTGTCGAACGAAACAACCTTGAACTGACCGAGCTTGGTGGCGATGTCGGTCGCGATGAAGCGCGCCGTGATCGGCGTGCCGTCATAGTGCAGGACGGGCACGATCTTGCGCGCGTCGAGCGTGTATTCGCTGAGCAGCATGGTGCGCAGCTGCGCGTCGCGGTTCTGCTCGACGACGAAGACGCGGTCGTGCTCGTGGATGAAATCCTCGACGCTCTGGGCGAAGGGGAAGGAGCGCACGCGCAGCGCGTTGACGTGATGGCCCTCGGCCTCGAGATGGTCGAGCGCCTCGTCCATCGCCGGGCTGGTCGAGCCGAAATAGATCACGCCGAAGCGGGTCGGCTTGGGCGAGGAATAGCGCAGCGGCTGCGGCGCGATCTTCTTCGCGGTCTCCCACTTCTTCTGCAGCCGCTCCATGTTGCGCACATAGACCGGGCCTTCCTCCGAATAGCGCGCGAACTCGTCCTTGGTCGTGCCGCGCGTGAAGTAGGAGCCCTTGGTCGGGTGCGTACCCGGATAGGTGCGGTAGGGGATGCCGTCGCCATCGACGTCGAGGTAGCGGCCGAAAGTCTTGCCGGCCTCGAGCTCCTCGGCGGTCATCACCTTGCCGCGGTCGAGGACGCGGTTCTCGTCCCAGGCGAACGGCTTGCACAGGCGGTGGTTCATGCCGATGTCGAGATCGGTCATGACGAACACCGGAGTCTGCAGCCGGTCGGCGAGGTCGAGCGCGTCGGCGGTGAACTCGAAGCACTCGCGCGGGTCCTCGGGGAACAGCAGCACGTGCTTGGTGTCGCCGTTCGAGGCGTAGGCGCAGCCCAGCAGGTCGGACTGCTGCGTGCGCGTCGGCATGCCGGTCGACGGGCCGCCGCGCTGCACGTTCACCAGCACCGCCGGAACTTCGGCGAAGTAGGCGAGGCCGATGAACTCGGTCATCAGCGAGATGCCGGGGCCGGAGGTGGCAGTGAACGAGCGCGCGCCGTTCCAGGCGGCGCCGATCACCATGCCGATCGAGGCCAGTTCGTCCTCGGCCTGCACGATCGCGTACTTGGCCTTGCCGGTCTCCTTGTCGTGCCGGAACTTCTTGCAATGGCTCTGGAACGCCTCGGCCAGCGAAGAAGACGGCGTGATCGGATACCAGGCGCAGACCGTGGCGCCGCCATAGACGGCGCCGAGCGCGGCCGCGCTGTTGCCTTCGACGAAGATGCGGTCGCCGACATTGTCGGCATGGCGCACCTTGAGCTTCACCAGGTCGGGATCGACATGCTGCTTCACCCAGTCGCGGCCGAGGTTCATCGCCTTCACGTTGGAATCGATGAGCTTTTCCTTGCCCTTGAACTGCTCGCTGAACAGCCGCTGGATCTGCTTCTCGTCGATGTCGAGCAGCACCGAGAGCGCGCCGACATAGATGATGTTCTTGAAGAGCTGGCGCTGGCGGGCATCGGTGTAGGTGGCGTTGGTGATCGCCGTCAGCGGCACGCCGATCACGTTGATGTCCTCGCGGAACATCGACGCCGGCATGGGCTTGGTCGAATCGTAGAACAGGTAGCCGCCGGGCGTGATCTCCTTCACGTCCTCGGCCCAGGTCTGCGGGTTCATGGCGACCATCATGTCGACGCCGCCGCGCCGCCCGAGATAACCCTTCTCGGTGACGCGCACCTCGTACCAGGTCGGCAGGCCCTGGATGTTCGAGGGGAAGATGTTGCGCGGGCTGACGGGCACGCCCATGCGCAGGATCGACCGGGCGAAGAGTTCGTTGGCCGAGGCCGATCCGGATCCGTTGACGTTCGCGAACTTGACGACGAAATCGTTAACGGCGGCTATTGCTTGCGGCATGCGTGCTCCGCGTGTGTCATTTCGATGTAATACTTGCGCATGTCCCATGCGCCGGTCGGGCAGCGTTCGGCGCACAGGCCGCAGTGCAGGCAGACATCCTCGTCCTTGACCATGACCCGCTGGGTCTTGAGGCCGTCGCCGATGTAGAGGTCCTGTGTCGGGTTCATCGCCGGCGCCGTGAGGTGCGTGCGAAGTTCCTTTTCCTCACCGTTCTCGGTGAAGGTGATGCAGTCCATCGGGCAGATGTCGACGCAGGCGTCGCATTCGATGCAGAGCTGGCCGGTGAACACCGTCTGGACGTCGCAGTTGAGGCAGCGCTGCGCTTCCTTGAAGGCGAGCTGCGGATCGAAGCCCAGCTCGACCTCGGCCATGATGTCCTTCAGCGCCTCCTTCTTGGGGCGATGCGGGACCTTGAGGCGATGGTCGATGGTGGGGGCGTTGTCGTAGCTCCACTCGTGGATGCCCATCTTCTGGCTGGCGACGTTGACGCCGGGCGCCGGGCGTTCCTCCGGGTTCTCGCCGATCAGCATCTTGTGGATGGAGGTCGCCGCCTCGTGGCCGTGCGCCGCCGCCCAGATGATGTTCTTCGGCCCGAACGCCGCGTCGCCGCCGAAGAACACCTTCGGATGCGTGCTGGCGAAGGTCTTCTCGTTGAGCTGCGGCAGGCCCCACTTGTCGAACTCGATGCCGGCGTCCTTCTCGATCCACGGGAAGGCGTTCTCCTGGCCGATCGCGACCAGCACGTCGTCGCACTCGTGGAACTCGTCGGGTTCGCCCGACGGGACCAGCGAGCGGCGACCCTTGTCGTCGTACTTCGCGACCACCTTTTCGAACACCACGCCCTTGATCTTGCCGCCGTCGTGACGGACTTCCTTCGGCACGAGCATGTTGAGGATGGGAATGTCCTCGCCGATCGCGTCTTCCTTCTCCCACGGCGACGCCTTCATCTCGTCGAAGCCGGAGCGGACGATCACCTTCACGTCCTCGCCGCCGAGGCGGCGGGCGGTGCGGCAGCAGTCCATCGCGGTGTTGCCGCCGCCCAGCACGATCACGCGCTTGCCGACCTTGTCGATGTGGCCGAACGAAACCGACGACAGCCAGTCGAGGCCGATATGGATGTTGGCCGCGGCTTCCTTGCGGCCGGGCACGTCGAGGTCGCGGCCGCGCGGCGCGCCCGAGCCCACGAACACCGCGTCGTAGCCCTCGGCCAGCACGGCCTTCAGCGAATCGACCCGCTGGTGGCGGAACTCGACGTTGCCGATGCCGGTGATGTAGCCGACTTCCTCGTCGATCACCGACTCAGGCAGACGGAAGTGCGGGATCTGCGTGCGGATGAAGCCGCCGAGCTTGGGATCCTGGTCGTAGATGACGATCTCGTAACCCAGCACCGCGAGGTCGCGCGCCACGGTGAGCGAGGAGGGGCCGCCGCCGATGCAGGCCACGCGCCGGCCGTTCTTCTCCGGCGCCCTGGGCATCTTGGAATTGATGTCGTCGTCGTCCTTGTAGTCGGCGGCGACGCGCTTCAGGCGGCAGATCGCGACCGGCTCCTTCTTGCCCTTCACCAGCGTCTCGTCCTCGACGCGGCTGCGCCGGCAGGCGGGCTCGCAGGGACGGTCGCAGGTCCGGCCCAGGATTCCCGGGAAGACGTTGGACTTCCAGTTGATCATGTACGCATCGGAGTAACGTCCGTGCGCGATCAGCCTGATGTACTCGGGGACGGGGGTATGGGCAGGACAGGCCCATTGGCAATCGACGACTTTATGAAAGTAGTCGGGATTGGCGATGTCAGTCGGCTTCAACATAAACTCCAGGCGGCGGCGGGAGCGGCGACTCAAGAACCGGTAAACGACGGTTTAGATTACTCTAAACGGGGGGCGCATTGGGGGATTATTACCATCCAGCGTCAAGCGCTAACCATTTGCAAAAGCCCGGCAAATCCCGCACGCGCTGGAGGGTCTTAGCGGGGCGGGCGATAGGCGCTGGGTGAGGCCCCCGAGGCGCGCCGGAACATGGCGCTGAAGGCGCTCACGCTCTCGTAGCCGAGATCGAGGGCGACATCGGTCACGGCCTGGCCGCCGCCCAGACGGCCCATCGCCTCCAGCACGCGAGCCTGTTGGCGCCAGGCGCCGAAGGTCAAACCGGTCTCCGTCATGAACAGGCGGGCCAGCGTCCGCGGGCTCGCATTTGCCCAACCCGCCCATTCTTCCAAAGTGCGCTGATCGCCCGGTTGGGCGAGCAGGGCCGAGCAGAGGCGATGCAGTCGCTTGTCGCGCGGCATCGGGAGGTGCAGCGGCAAGGACGGTTCGCGGTGCAACTCGTCAAGGATCAGCGCCACGACATGGCCCGCCGCACCGCGCTCGTCATAGTCCACCGGCAGTTCGGTCGCGCGCACGATCAGTTCGCGCAGCAGGGGAGATATGTGCAGGACGCGGCACACGTCCGGCATTCCCGCCGCTGCATCCTGGCGCAGATAGAGCGTGCGCATCGTCACGTCGCCGGACATCACGATCGAATGATGGATGCCGGGCGGCATCCACAGCGCGCGCTGGGGCGGGACCACCCAGACGGCTTCCTCCGTCGAGATGCGCATCGTGCCGGCGGTCGCGTAGATGAGCTGGGCGCGACGATGACGGTGCGGCGCGATCTCGAAACCGTTGGGGAAGTCCTTGGGCATGGCCGCGACCGCCCGCGGCACGTGCTGGTAATCCTCGGGGTTGGTCGAACGCAGGGCGGCTTGGCGTTTTCGCGACATTAATTGGCAACATAGCGCAAGCCAGACAGGCGGACCAAGCCTAGTCTCGGCGTTCCTGGAGGAACAACAAGATGAGCCACGGCAGTCCAACCTCTCTCCTGCTCAACATAGGCCACGCGATGGATCACTGGATCCTGGTGGTCTTCGCCTATTCCTGGGGCGTGATCGCCGGCGTGTGGGGCGTCGAGTGGACCGAGCTCACGCCGTTCAACTACGGCGCGCTCTTCATGTTCGGCGCCGGCTCGATCGTGAGCGGCCGGCTGGGCGACCATTGGGGCCGCTGGATCATGATGGTGATCTTCTTCACGGGCATGGGCGTCTCGGCCCTGATCATCGCGCTCTGTACCAACAAGTGGCAGATCGGCGCGGCGCTGACGCTGATGGGCGCCTTCGCCTCGATCTATCACCCGGTCGGCATCCCGATGCTGGTGCAGAAGGCCAAGAACCCCGGCTTCACGATCGGCGTGAACGGCCTGGCCGGCAACATGGGCATCGCCATCGCGGCCGGCCTCTCCGTCTATATCGCCCAGCGCTTCGGCTGGCAGGCGGCGTTCATCATTCCCGGCGTCATCTGCCTGATCTGCGCCGTGGCGTTCGTGGCCCTGGTGCCGCGCGAGGACGAGGCGCCGGCCAAGCGCAAGGCCAAGATGCTCGACCTGCCGCCGTCGGTGATGGCGCGCGTCTTCGCCATCATGACCTTCACGGCGGTGACCGGCAGCATCATCTTCAACTTCACGACCAACGGAAACGGCGAGCTCCTGGCCAACCGCGCCAAGACCATCGCGCAGGATCCGGCGATGCTGGCCACGATGCTGTTCGTCATCTTCGCGCTGGCGTCGCTCGCCCAGCTGGTGGTCGGCAAGATGATCGACCGTTACCCGTTGAAGAACATCTACCTGCCGATCGTGCTGCTGCAGGTTCCGCTGTTTCTGATCGCCTCGCAGGTCGAGGGCTGGGCGCTGTTCTTCACGGCCATCGCCTTCATGCTGCTGGTGTTCGGCGCCATTCCGTTCACCGACGCCATGATCGTGCGCTACATCGACGACCGCATGCGCAGCCGCGTCACCGGCGTCCGCCTGGCGATCGGCTTCGGCGTGAGTTCCTTCGTCGTGGCGCTGATCGGACCGGCGGTGAAGGATGCAGGATTCCCCGTGCTGCTGTCGGTGCTGGCGGGCGTGGCTTTCTGTTCGTTCCTGGCCCTGTCGATGCTGCCCAGCGAAAGCGACGTGCATGCCGCTTCGGCGGCGCCGAAGCCCGCCGAATAAAACCTTCCGCTTGCGAAACGACGGCCGCGCCTGATTGCGCGGCCGTCGCGCGTTTGCGATCCTGCCTTCAAATGAAACAGCGAGGGTAGGATCATGCTCAAGAGACGTGGCGTGCTGGCGGGAGCCGCCGGCTGGACGATCGTCGGGGCCTCCGCGGTGCGGGCGCAGGCCTGGCCCAGCCAGCCGATCCGGCTGGTGGTGCCTTACGTGGCCGGCGGTTCGACCGATACGGCCGCGCGGATCGTCGCCGAAAAGCTGTCGGGCATGCTCGGCCAGCAGGTGATCGTCGAGAACAAGGGCGGCGGCAACACCATCATCGGCATGGATGTCGTGGCAAAGGCGAAGCCCGACGGCAACACGCTGTTGCTGGGCGCGGCGACGATGGCGACCAACGTCGCCCTGGGGCTGAAGCAGCCGTTCGACCCGCTCAAGGATTTCCAGATGATCTCGACCCTGGTCGACATCCCCGATCTCCTGGCCATCGACGGCAAGACATTGCCGGCAAAGAACTACGCCGAGTTCGCCGAGTGGGTGAACAAGCAGCCACAGCGCGTGCGCTATGCCACGTCGGGCATGGGCAACCAGCCTCACCTGTGGGGCGAGCTGTTCCGCACCCGCAACAAGCTCAATCTCGAGAGCGTCAGCTACAAGGGCGCGGCCGATGCGCTGCGCGACGTCATGGGCGGCCATCTGCCGATCATGATCGACGTCGTGCTGCCGACGGGCACGCACGTCGCAGCGGGGCGCCTCACTGGTATCGCCGTCGCGTCGCCCGAGCGCTCGACCGTCTGTCCCGACGTGCCGACCGTGGCCGAACTCGGCATGAAGGATCTGGAGAGTGCCGCCTTCTTCGGGCTGGTGGGGCCGGCCGGCCTGCCGGCGCCGATCGTCGAGAAGCTCAATGCGCTCTGCCTCGAGACGCTCAAGGACCCGTCGGTCAAGAAGCGCTTCGCCGAACTGGGCTTCTTCACGACGGGCAGCACGCCGCAAGCCTATCTCGACCGGGTCAAGTCCGAGACAGAACGCTGGACCAGGGTCGTCACGGAAAACAACATCAAGGTCGAGGGTTAGCAGTCATGGCGTCCGCGTCGTCCGTTCCGGTTCCTTCCTCCCATCTCGACGCCGCGCGCGACGCCGAACCCGCCACCAAGGCGGCCAATGCCGCGATGGCGGCAAATCTGCCCTTCGCCGACACGGCCGACTTCGAGGCCGCCAAGCGCGGCCTGATCGCGACCGTGCCCGAGGGGATCGTACGCACCGGCGGCGGCACGGTGCTGTGGAACCTGGGTGAATACGCCTTCATCGACGGCGAACTGGCGCCCGACACGGTCAATCCCAGCCTGTGGCGCATGGCGCGCCTCAACCTTGCCAACGGGTTGTTCAAGGTCACCGACCGGCTCTTCCAGCTGCGCGGCTTCGACATCGCCAACATGACGGTGATCGAGGGCGACAGCGGGCTGATCCTGATCGATCCGCTGACCACCGCCGAAGTCTCGCGCGCCGCGCTCGAGCTCTACTACGCGCACCGGCCGCACAGGCCGGTGGTCGCCGTGATCTACACCCACAGCCATGTCGACCATTACGGCGGCGTGCGCGGCGTGATCGACGAAGCCGACGTCAAGGCCGGCAAGGTGCGGGTGATCGCGCCGGCCGGCTTCATGGAAGCGGTGTCGGGCGAGAACGTGCTGGCGGGGCCGCCGATGGCCCGCCGCGCGCAGTTCCAGTTCGGCACGATGCTGCCGCGCGGTGCGCGCGGCCAGGTCGATGCCGGCCTCGGCAAGAGCGTGGCGCGCGGCACGCCCGGCCTGATCGCGCCGACGCAGTCGATCGTGAAGGCAGTGGAGACGCATGTGATCGACGGCGTCGAGATCGTCTTCCAGCTCGCGCCGGAGACCGAGGCGCCGGCCGAGATGCACATGTTCTATCCGCAGCTCGGTGTGCTCAACATGGCGGAGAACGCCTGCCCGTTGCTGCACAACTTCATCCCGTTGCGTGGCGCCGTGGCGCGCGATCCGCGCATCTGGGCCAAGTATATCGGCGACGCCATCGCGATGTACGGACCGAAGACCAAGGTGCTGATCGGCCAGCATCACTGGCCGACCTGGGACAATGCGAAGATCATCGACTATCTCGAGGCGCAGCGCGATCTCTACAAGCACATCCACGATCAGACACTGCGCTACATGAATCGCGGCTGGCGGCCGGCCGAGATCGCCGAGGTGATCGACCTGCCGGCGGGGCTCGCCGAACGCTGGACGGTGCGCGGCTATTACGGATCGGTCAGCCACAATGTGAAGGCCGTCTATCAGCGTTATCTCTCCTGGTACGACGCCAATCCCTGCAACCTGCACCCGCTGCCGCCGGCACCGGCGGCGCGCAAATTCGTCGAATACATGGGCGGCGCGACCGCGGTGATCGAACGGGCGCGCAAGGACTTCGACAAGGGCGAGTTCCGGTGGGTCGCCCAGGTCATGAAGGAGGTCGTCTACGCCGAGCCGGAGAACAAGGAGGCGCGCGAGCTGTGCGCCGATGCGCTGGAGCAGATGGGCTATCAGGCGGAGTCGGCGACCTGGCGCAACGCTTTCCTGTACGGCGCGCAGGAGCTGCGCCACGGCGTCTTCCAGATGCCGGTGCGTCCCGGCATGGGCGCCGACACCATCGCGGGCCTCACCAGCGACGTCTTCTTCGACCTGCTGGCGATTCGTCTCGATGCGAAGAAGGCGGCAGGACAGTCGCTGGTCGTGAACTGGCGCTTCACCGATCGCGACGAGACGCTGGTGCTCACCTTGAAGCACAGTACGCTCACGCATCGGATGGGCGAGATCGCGGCGAGTGCCGATGTCTCGGTCACCACGGCGCGCGCCACGATGGACGCGATCGTGATGCGCAAGCTCACGATTCCCGACGCGCTGGCGAGCGGGGCCCTGCAACTGCAGGGAGAGATCCAGAAGCTCGGAGCGCTGTTTGCAATGATGGACCCGCCGGCGGGAATGATGTTCGACATCCTCACGCCGGGGGAGGGGCGGTAGCGCGAAACGCTTGACAGAACCTCCCGCGTTCCCTGTGATGGGGACAACGACTACAAAAAGTCTATGGGAGGAATTCATGCTCAAGCGTAAGGCTGTCCGCTTGTTGGGTGGGGCGGTTGCCGCCGTCACGGCGCTGGGCATGGCGGTCTCCGCCCAGGCTCAGGAAAAGAAGATCAAGATCGGCGTCATCTACGACCTCACCGGCCCGCTGGCCGGCGGCGGATCGGAGCTGAACTACACCGGCGCCAAGATCATGATCGACAACTTCATCAAGCAGGGTGGAGTCGAGGGCTACAAGATCGACGCGATCTACGCCGACGCGCAGAGCAAGCCCGACGTCGCCATCAACGAGGCGGTGCGCCTGATCGAGCAGGAGAAGGTGAATCTCGTGCTCGGCTTCTTCTCCTCGGCGCAGTGCGTGCCCGTGGCGGCGCGCGTCGAGCAGCTCAAGAGCTTCATGTGGATCACCACCTGCATCTCGACGGGCGTGGTCGAGAACAAGAACCTGAAGTACGTATTCCGCCCGCAGGCCAGCGGCCAGCAGTTCGGCCTGATGGCCGCCGACATGATCGAGAAGAACGCCAAGGCGAAGTTCGGCAAGGAGCCGAAGGACATGCGCGTGGCCATCATCCACGAGGATGGCTCGTACGGCGTCGACGTCGCCAAGGGCAACGAGGCGGGCTCCAAGAAGGCCGGCTTCAACATCGTCATGAAGGAAGGCTATTCGGCGACCGCGCCCGACCTGTCGTCGCTGGTGACGAAGCTGAAGCGCGCCCGTCCCGACGTGATCTTCCACACCGGCTACAATCCCGACATCACGCTGTTCGCCCGCCAGGCGCGCGAACAGGGGCTGAAGTTCGGCGCCCTGGTCGGCCATGGCGCGGGCTACGGCGTCTATGAGAAGCTAAAGGACGGCATGGGCGGCGACGTGAACTACGTGTTCAACATCGATCCCATTTCGATCTGGCTGGCCAACCAGGCGACGCTCGATCCCAAGCTGCCGCCGGTGATCAAGATGGTGGGCGAGGAGTTCGACAAGCTGAAGCCCGGCGTCGCCATCCGCTCGGCGCATGTCGGCATCGCGGCGTCCAATACCTACGTGTTCTTCACCGAAGTCCTGCCGCGTGCCATCAAGAAGTACGGCGGTGTCGATCCCGACGCGCTGCGCAAGGCCGCTCTGGATGTCGACCTGCCGGAAGGCGGCACGATGCTGGGCTTCGGCGTGAAGTTCGCGGGCGAGGGGTCGCCGATCGCCGGTCAGAACGAGCGTTCCTTCCCGGTCATCATCCAGTATGTCGACGACAAGTCGTACGTGGTGTGGCCGAAGAGCCAGCAGCAGCGCGAGCCGGTGCTGCCGCTGCCCAAGACCTCGGGCTTCAGCAACCAGTAGGCCGCGGCCGCAACGAACGAGGGCGCGCCGTGCTGGTCGTCGAGGGTCTGGTCAAGCGTTTCGGCGGCTTCACCGCCGTGAACAACGTATCGTTCAAGGTCGATCAGGGCGAGATTCTCGGCCTGATCGGTCCCAACGGTTCGGGCAAGAGCACGATCTTCAACATGCTGTCGGGCACCTTCCCGCCGACCGCCGGGTCGATCCGCTTCGACGGCAAGGAGATCGCGGGCCTGCCGCCACATCGCATCATCAACAGCGGCGTCGGGCGCACCTTCCAGATCCCGCGGCCGTTCCGTCGCCTGACCATCTTCGAGAACGTGGCGCTGGCGGGCTATTACGGCCAGGGCAGCCACAGCCTGGCCAGGGCCGAGGAAGCCGCCGAGCGCGCACTCGACATGGTCGGCCTGCCGACCGACCGCGGCGCCAGCGTCGACGGTCTGGGGGCGGCGGGCCTCAAGAAACTGGAACTGGCCAAGGCGATCGCCACGGGGCCGAAGCTGCTGCTGGCCGACGAGAGCCTGGGCGGTCTCGACGAGACCGAGATGGACCAGGCCGCCGACATGCTGCGCAAGATCCGCACCGAGCTCGGCATCACCATCATCTGGGTCGAGCACATCATGGGCGTGCTGATGAAGGTCGTGGATCGCGTGATGGTGCTGGATCACGGCGAGAAGATCTCGGAAGGCCTGCCCAGCGCGGTGTCGCACGATCCCCGCGTGATCGAGGTCTATCTCGGCACCGACGCGCATGCCACGCAGGCGACGGCCGCCGCCGCCGCTGCCGCGGGCGGCAGCCCGGCCACGCGCTGACGGGGCCGCGAGCATGCTCGAACTCAGATCGATCGACGCCGGCTACGGCAGGTTCCAGGCGCTGTTCGGCGTCGACCTCGACGTCAAGGCCGGCGAGGCGGTGGGCGTCATCGGTCCCAACGGCGCCGGCAAGACGACGCTGATGCGCGTGATCTCTGGCCTGATCCGCCCGACCCGGGGCTCGATCAGCATGCAGGGCACCGACGTGCTGGCAACGGCGGCGCATCGGATCGTCGGTCTCGGCATCGCCCACGTGCCGGAGAATCGTCGCCTGTTTCCGCGGCTCAGCGTCGAGGACAATCTGCGCATGGGCGCCTACATGCCGGAGGCGCGGGAGCGCTACCGGGAGCGTATGGACTTCGTGTTCGACCTGTTCCCGCGCATGAAGGAGCGTCGCAACCAGCTCGCCGGGACCATGTCCGGCGGCGAGCAGCAGATGTGCGCCATCGGCCGCGCGCTGATGAGCGATCCCAAGCTGCTGCTGCTCGACGAGCCGTCGGCGGGCCTGGCGCCCGTCGTCGTGCAGCAGGTGTTCGAGCTGGTGAAGCGCATCCGGGCCGGTGGCCTCACGGTGCTGATCGTCGAGCAGAACGTGCAGCAGGTGCTGCAGGTCGTCGATCGCGCCTACCTGCTGGAGGCCGGCTCGATCCGCGCCTCCGGCGCGTCGGCCGATCTGCTGGCCGACGATTCCATCCGGCAGGCGTATCTCGGTGTTTAGGCTCGAGCATTTTCGGACGCCGGGCGCGCGCGACTCCCGTCGCGCTTCATGGCGCGCCGTCAATCAACATCGCGCCACTGCAGCGCGGGGGTTACCCCGCGCGCAGTGGCGCGCCCCCAGCGAGGTGGCGCGATGATGGAAATTTTCGACATCTACCTGCTCGAGGCGCTGGTCAACGGCATCCTGCTGGGCGGCGTACTGGCGCTGCTGGCGCTCGGGCTGAACCTGATCTTCGGCGTCATCGACGTCACGTGGATCTGCTACGCCGAGCTGGTGATGATCGGCATGTACGGCATGTACTACATGTTCTCGGTGTACGGCCTGCCCTACTGGGTCGCCGCGCCGATCTGCATCCTGCTGGTGGCGGCCCTGGGGGCGGCCCTGCACTTCCTCGTGATCTCGCCGCTGCTGGGAGCGCCGCCGATCAACCAGCTGCTCGCCACCGGCGGCGTGCTGTTCGTGCTGCAGAGCTTCGCCACCGTGGCCTTCGGCATCGACTTCCGCAATCTCGGCATCCGCCTGCCGGTGCTGGCGCTGGGCGAGATGCACTTCAGCTACGCCCGCCTGCTGGCATTCATCGCTGCGCTGATCGGCATGGTCGCGGTTTATCTCTTCATGACGCGGACCTACACCGGCACGGCCATCCGGGCGATCGCCCAGGATCGCGAGATCATGGCCTTGATGGGGGTCGACACAAAGAAGATCTACCTCGTCACCTCGGCATTGGGCGGCGGCCTGGCGGGGCTGGCGGCCTGCCTGCTGGTTCTGCAGTACGACGTCCATCCCTTCGTCGGCCTGTCCTTCGGACCGATCACCTTCCTGATCTGCGTGCTGGGAGGGCTGGGCAACTTCGTCGGCGGCTTCGTGGCCGCCTTCCTGTTCGCCGAGATCATCTCGCTCGGCGGTCTCTTCGCCGACCTCGAATGGGGCTACGTGCTGGCCTTCGCCTTCTTCATCGTCATGATGTTCATCCGGCCCGCCGGGCTGCTGGCGAAGCGCTCATGAACAAGCAGCTCGCCTGGGGCCTGGGTCTGGTGGCGCTGGTCGCGCTGCCCTTCGTCTATCGCGACCCCTACCATCTGCACATCCTGGTGCTGATCCTCATCTGGTCGTTCGCCTACACATCCTGGTCGATGATGGGACGTTTCGGACTGGTGTCGCTGGGCCACGGCGGCTTCATGGGCGTCGGCGCCTACGTGACGGCGCTGCTGTGGAACCATCTCGGCGTCTCGCCCTGGATCGGCATTCCGGCGGCCATGCTGTGCGCCGGGGCGCTGGCGCTGGTGGTGGCCTACCCGTGCTTCCGCTTCCGCATCACCGGTCATTATTTCGCGCTGGTGACGCTCGCGCTGTCGGGCATCGTCCTGCAGATCATCATCGCGACCCGCGACTATACCGGCGGTTCGCTGGGGTACACGCCGGAGCGCACCAAGGGCAGCCATCTGCTCGCGTTACAGTTTGACGACAAGGTCGTGTGGTACCTGATCGCGCTCGGTGTCTGGGCGGGGGGCCTGGCGGTCTGGTACTGGATCGATCACAGCATGAGCCGCTACGCGATGGAGGCGATCTCGGAAGACGAGGATGCGGCAGCGGCGGCGGGCGTCAACGTGACCGCCGAGAAGCTGCGCATCACCGTGATCAGCGCCGTCATGACGGCGATGGCGGGTGCTCTCTATGGCCAGTATCAGATGTTCATCGCTCCCGACACGGTGAGCGGAATTGCGGTGTCCCTCCAAATGGTGTTCGCAGCGGTCGTGGGCGGGATTTACGTGGCGCTGGGACCGACGGTGGGCGCCATCATCACCATCATGCTGGCCGAAATCCTGCGTATCGGCTTCGGAACCAAGGCGGTGGGCTGGGACAATCTGCTCTACGGTGTCCTGCTGGTGGTCTTCATCATCTTCCTGCCCAAGGGCATCCTTGGCAGCTTGCTCGGGTGGCTGAAGTCGCCTAGCAAGCAAAGGAATGGATGAGTTCGACTACGTCGTCGTAGGGGCGGGATCTGCTGGCGGCCCCCTCGTTGACCGCTTGACGGCAACGGGTCGCCATTCCGTGCTGCTGCTCGAGGCGGGTCCCGAGGCCAGGAACCCGTGGCTGTCGATCCCGGCGGGATTCGCCGTGACGTTGAGTGACCCCGCGGTAAACTGGAAGTCTTCGACGGAACCCGAGGGGCATCTCGGCGGCCGTCGCATCTATTGGCCGCGGGGCAAGGTCGTGGGCGGCTCGAGTGCGATCGGCGGCACGGTCTATGTCCGTGGGCTGGCGTCGGATTACGATCGCTGGCACCGGTTGGGCAACGAGGGATGGTCCTTCGAGGATTGCCTGCCGTACTTCAAACGCCTGGAAGCCTTCGCCGATGGCGCGACGGAGCTGCGTGGCGGCAGCGGTCCGGTCAAGATCACGCAGGGCGAATATCACAACGAGCTGGGCGAATCCTTCCTCGAAGCCTGCAACGAGATCGGCCTCAGGACGATATCCGACTTCAACGGTCCTCAGCAGGAGGGCGCGGGCTACTATCATGCGACGACGAGCGACGGCCGGCGCAATTCGACGGGCCGCGCCTATGTTGCGCAGGCACGCCGCCGACCTAATTGCCGGATCTTCACCCGCGCCCTGGTCGAGCGCGTTGTGGTCGAGGGGGGCCGCGCCGTCGGCGTGGCCTACCGTCTGGGCGGAATCACCCGGATCGCACGCGCGCGCCGCGAGGTGATCCTGAGCGCCGGCGCCGTGGGCTCGCCGCAACTGCTGCAGCTTTCGGGCATCGG
This sequence comes from Reyranella sp., assembly GCF_965249915.1. Taxonomy (GTDB): domain Bacteria; phylum Pseudomonadota; class Alphaproteobacteria; order Reyranellales; family Reyranellaceae; genus Reyranella. Next base: position 2,643,395 of record NZ_OZ252257.1, on the reverse strand, counting down.
GGACGGCGCGCACCTGTCATCGCTCGGCATCCCTGTCGTCTGCGATCTCCCGGGCGTGGGCGGAAACCTCCAGGATCATTACTGCATCCGCTCGACCTATCGGACCTGGTGGCAGCTGTCGCTGAACGACGACTTTCACGTCATGCACCGCCGTCTGAGCGCTGCCCTCGTCTATGCGCTCGGGCGCTGCGGCCCGCTCGCCGCGACGCCGGCTTTTGCCGGCGCCTTCGTGCGCGTGCTGCCGCAATCGGCGGAACCCGACACCCAATTGCATTTCCTTCCCTGGTCGTTCGACAGCATGGCGAGAAGGCCGCATCGCTTCTCGGGCTTCACGATCCTGGCGAACCAGTCACGGCCCGAAAGCCGGGGCCAGGTTCGCATCACGTCAAGCGAGGCGGATGTGCCGCCGGCGATCCTGGCCAATTACCTCTCCACCGACGGCGACCGGCGGGCCATCGTCGCGGCTGCGCGGTTCACCCGTCTCCTCGCACGCAGCCCCGCTCTGGGGCGCATCGTCACCGAAGAACTGCTTCCGGGGGTCGAGGTGTGGACCGACGAGGACTTCCTTGCCTTTGCCCGACAGGAGGGCCAGTCGGCCTATCATCCGGTCGGCACCTGCCGGATGGGGCACGACCCCGGGGCGGTCGTGGATCCTCAGCTTCGGGTCCGTGGGATCGCGGGCCTGCGGATCGCCGACGCCTCGGTGATGCCGACGCTGGTATCGGGTAACACCAATGCGGCCTGCATGATGATCGGCGAGAAAGCCTCAGACCTGATCCTGGCCGACGCGCAGCGATAGCGCGGCGATCTCCAGCGGCGCGTCCCGGCCGCGGATCGACAGGGTCGGCAGCGGCTCGGCCTGCAGGTCGGACGGAAGCCGGGCCAGCGCCAGCAAGTCGGCCGAGACGAGCACGTCGCGCCGGAGACCCTTCGAAGCATCGAGCAGGCGCGCCGCCACGTTCAGCGTATCGCCGACATAGGCGATCTCGCGGCGCACGTCGCCGATTTCGCCGGCAACGATCTCCCCGCAATGCAGCGCCGCCCGGAAGCCGGGGACGGCGCCGAACCGTTCGCGGTAGCGCGCGGCATTGCGGGCGATGTTCCGGCGGGCGAGGAACGGGCAGGCGAGACAGTCGCCCTCCTTGAGCGCGGGCCCGGCCGGCCAGGTGAGGATCACCTCGTCGCCCACGTACTTGTGGATCTCCGCCTCGCATTCCATCGCCGCGTCGGCGATGTCGCGGAAGAAGGCGTTGAGCAGTTCGTGGAACCGGATCGCGCCCAGCTTCTCCGCGAGCCCGGTCGAATCCTTCATGTCGATCAGCAGGAACGCCTTCTGCTCGTTGCGAGGGCGTGCATAGCGCCCCAGCAGCAGGTTCTTCAGCGTGCCGAATCCCAGCAGGCGCCCCGTCTCGATGATGAGGTTGCCGACCACCGACATGGCGATGGCGAAGAAAACGGAGTTCCGGAAGATCGAATCGAAGAGCACGAATTGCCGGGTTCCGATCGACATCAGCAGGCGCGCGAGGATCAGGCCGGCGACGATGACGACGCAGTAGAACACGACCTTGACGACGAAGTACCCGGCGAGCGGCAGTCGCCGCATCCAGCCGAGCGAGTTGAGGCGGGCGCGCCGCACCTCGAAGAACACGATCGGTGTGGCGATCAGCAACGAGGTGAGGGTGCCCTGCAGGAGCCCCCGCAGTACGGGCTCGTTCGGAGCCACGGCATGGCCGAAGTAGGCGCTGATCACGGCGCTGGCCAGGCTGATCCAGAGGATGATCCGCCATTCGCGGCGGTTGCGCCGCGACATCTTCATGCGGCGGTGCGGTCCGCCCGGTCGAGCGCGCGCTTGAACGTAGCATGGTCGACATTGCCGCCCGAGCAGACGACGGCCACGGCCCGGCCGTTCACGGGCAGCTTGCCGGTGAGCGCCGCCGCGAACGCCACGGCGCCGCCCGGCTCGACCACGAGCTTGAACTCGCGAAAGGCCACTTCCATCGCGTCGAGTACCTCCTCGTCCGTGACGACGAGCCCGGGGCCGAGGAGCTGCTGCGCCAGCGGGAAGGTGACGTCGCCGGGCGTCGGCGCCAGCAGCGCGTCGCAGATCGACCCCGAAAGCTTCTCGTTCTTCTGCTTGGTGCCCGATGCGAGCGACCGGGCGAGATCGTCGAAGCCGGCGGGCTCGCCGGCATGCACCGATGTCGTCGGGCTGACGCCCTTGACGCCGAGCGCCACACCGGTCGCCAGTCCGCCGCCCGAGCAGGGCGCCGCGACCGCGTCGAGGGTGACGCCGAGAGCCTTCGCCTGCTCGGCGATCTCGAGCCCGGCCGTGCCCTGTCCCGTCAGGATCCAGGGATGATCGTAGGGCGGCACGATGGTGGCGCCCGTCTTGGCCGCGATGCCGTGACCGATTTCCTCGCGGCTGTCCTTCACGCGGTCGTAGAGGACCACCTCGGCGCCGCTCGCCCGCGTGTTGGCGACCTTGAGCGCCGGCGCATCGGCCGGCATCACGATGGTGGCCTTGGTCCCGAGCAGGCGCGCCGCCTCGGCCAGCCCCTGCGCATGATTGCCCGACGACCAGCCGACCACGCCCCTGGCGCGGTCGGCCTCGCTCATCGACGCGAGGAAATTGTAGGCGCCGCGCAGCTTGAAGGAGCCGGTGCGCTGCAGGCATTCGGCCTTGAGGAACAGGCGGCCGCCCAGCCGGCGGTTGACCCTCTCGTTCTCGAGCAGCGGCGTGCGGATCGTGACGCCCTCCAGTCGGCGGGCCGCAGCCTGTACGTCAGCAAAAGTCGGAAGCGAACTCATCGAGGAACACCAATCAGGTCGGGAAGCTCCGACAGGTCGCGGATCTGGGCCGAGAGTCTACCGGGCAGGTTGTCGTTGGGTGCGCCGGTGCGGTTCACCCAGACGGTGCGGAAGCCGAACTGTGCGGCGCCATGCGCGTCCCAGCAGTTCGACGAGAGGAAACATACTTTGTCGGGCGTCACGCCGCAGCGCGCCTCGACGAGGCGATAGACGCGCGGATCCGGCTTGAAGACGGCGGCCTCGTCGACGCTCAGGACCACCTCGAAGTGGTTGGCGAGACCCGATGCGGTGACCATCGGGTCGAGCATGCCGGGATTGCCGTTGGACAGGATCGCCGTGCGCATGCCGGCCCGCGAGAGGCAGGCCAGCATCCCCGGCGCCTCGGGAAAGGGAGCGAGCGCCAGGTAAGCCCCCATCAAGCGCTCGCGCACGGCGGGATCGGTGATGCGATGGGCCGTCAGGCTGTGGTCGAGCGCCTCGCCCGTCACCTGCCAGAACGGTGCATAGGTGCCCATGGCGTTGCGCAGCCACGTGTACTCGGTCTGCTTGGTCCGCCACAGGTCCGACAGGGCACTGGCGGAAGGTCCGAGCGACCGGCGATGGCGCGCGACCGCCGAATTGAAGTCGAACAACGTGCCGTAGGCGTCGAAGACGCACATCTCGATGCCAGGCAGGGTAACGGCCATTCAATTGCTCCGAAGGGGGCGAGACCGTAGGCTAACAAGCATGTTCGTCGCCATCGTTCAAATCCCCATGACAAAGCGTCCACCGGACGTTGCCGTCGAGGCTGCCACCAGATCGGCGCCGACCTACACGGCGCTCGGCGCGAAGGGCCTCCTCAAGAAGTATTATCTGAACGGCGAGGCGGGCGGCGGCGGTGTCTATCTCTGGGCCTCGGAAGCGGCGGCCCGCGCCTGGTACACGCCCGAATGGGAAGCGCGCATGGAAGCCGCCTTCGGCGCCCGGCCGATCGTCACCTACTATGACAGCCACGTCGTCGTGGACAACGAAACAGGCCAGGTTCGGATCGAGGGGGCCTGACGGCGCAACAGCCGTTGCGCGAGCCGGTCGAATGACAGGGAGGAAAACATGCAGAAGCGCAGGCTCGGCCGGACCGGGCTCGAGGTTTCGGTGCTGGGGTACGGCGCCGGCGCAGTCGGAGGGCTGTTCACGAAGGGCGCTGCGCAGGATCAGGAGCGCGCCGTCGCACGCGCGATCGAGGCCGGCGTCAACTATTTCGACACGGCCGCGAAGTATGGCGATGGCGAATCCGAGAAGAACCTCGGCCGCGTCCTGAAGGCGCTGAAGGCCGACGTCGTGGTCGGCACCAAGTTCCGCCTGACCGCCGCCGATCGCGCCGACGTCGCAGGTCTCGTCACGCGGTCCCTCGAGGAAAGCCTGAAGCGCATGGGCCGCGACCATGTCGACCTTCTGCAGCTCCACAATCCGCTGACGGCGACCGACGACGGGGACGAACTCGACGTCGAGATCGCCCTGAACGAGGTGGTGCCGGCGCTGGAGAAATTGAGGAAGCAGGGCAAGACCCGATTCATCGGCTTCAGCGGCGTGGGCGAACCGGCCGCGCTCCTGAAGGCCGTCGATTCCAGGCTCTTCGACACGGTGCAGGTCGTCTACAACGCCTTGAACCCCAGTGCGGGCGGGTCGATGCCCAAGGGTGCGCCCGGCCTCGACTATGGCCGGCTGCTGGACCGGGCCCAGGCGGCCGGCATGGGCACCATCGTCATCCGCGCGCTGGCCGGCGGCGCGCTCTCCGGCACGACGGACCGCCATCCGCTCGCCCAGCAACAGGTCCCGCCGATCGGCTCGGCCCCGGACTTCGCGGGTGACGTGGCGCGTGCCCGCGCACTGGAGCCGCTGGTCAAGGAAGGCGGGACCGACAGCCTGACCGAACTCGCCGAGCGATTCGTGATCTCGCACCCGGCCGTGTCGACGATGCTGGTCGGCTACTCGACCTTGCAGCACCTCGAGGAGGCGATTGCCGCGGTGAACAAGGGGCCGCTGCCGGCGGCAACCCTGCAGCGGATCACCGGCTAGGGCTTACGACCGAGCCAGCGCGTCGCGCGTCCAGCGCTCGATGGCGCTCGCGTCCATGGCGCCGGACTGGCGGGCGATCGGCTTGCCGTGGTGGAACAGGATCATGGTCGGGATCCCCTGAATGCCGAACCGTTGCGCGAGTTCCTGCTCGTCGTCGGTGTTGATCTTGGCCAGCCGCACGGCGGGTTCCAGTCGGGCCGCGGCGCGCTCGAACTGCGGCGCCATGGCCTTGCAGGGGCCGCACCAGGGCGCCCAGAAGTCGACCAGCACCGGCAGGTCGCTCTTGGCGGCGTGGGCTTCGAAGCTGCCGGCACCGAGTGCGACGGGGTGGCCGTCGAACAGCGGCGAGCCGCACTGGCCGCACTTGCCCTTGTTGCCCGCCGCCAGCCTGTCGCGCGGAAAGCGGTTCAGGGTGCTGCAGCGGGGACAGGCGAGGAGCAGGGCATCGGTCATGGCGTACCTCGAAGCGTTTGAACCAAAATGCAGCCGGCCGCGCCGGCGCGCTACGAGCGGCCCACGGCCGGCGGCACGGTCTGGAACGGGCCGGCGAGGCGGCTGCGGTAGACGGCGAGGCCTTCCATGATGCGCTGGACGTAGTTGCGGGTCTCGCGGAACGGGATCATCTCGATCCAGTCGACCATGTCGATCTTCGCTGTGCGCGGGTCGCCGCCGGCCTCGATCCAGCGCGCGACCCGGTTGGGCCCGGCATTGTAGGCCGCCAGGGCCAACTCGTAGGAGCCGCCGAACCGCTGCAGCATCTCGGCGAGATACTGGCTGCCGAGCTGGACGTTGTAGGCGGGATCGCGGGTCAGTTTGTCCTGGATGAACGGCACTTTCGCGCGGCCCGCCACGTCGCGCGCCGTGCCGGGCAGGAGCTGCATCAGGCCCAGCGCGCCCGACGTGGAGACGGCGCCGGCGTTGAAAGAGCTCTCCTGCTTGGCGAGCGCCAGGGCGAGCGCGCGCTCGATCGATCCGGTGCCCCCGAGATCGACCATCGGAAAGGCCGCGTCGAACAGCACCACGCCGTTCTCTGCCCCGCGGCGGGCCACGGTGAGGCCGACGTCCGGGCGCTTCAGCTCCAGGGAGAGTTGCGCCAGCAGCGCCACCTCGCCCGGCGATGTGACCGAACGCGCGAGCCGCAGCAGGAACGGGCGGGCGCGGTCGTAGTCGCCGGCCTGGCCGAGATAGCGCGCCATCGTCGCCAGTTCGCGGCCGGCCAGCGCCTGCTTGTCGGCGGCGGTGGGCACCGGATCGACCGGGAACTTGGGCTCCACGCCCTGAAGCTTCTTGGCTGCAAGTTGGCCGTAGAAGGTCTGGCCATAGCCGGCGGCGCGCCCATACCAGTCGCTGGCATCCTTGGTCTGCTTGGCGGCCTCGTAGGTGCGGGCCAGCCAATAGGCGCCGCGGCTCTTCGAGATGTCGGTCGAGACGCCGTCGTAGAGCGTGGAGAAATGCTTCAGCGCAACGGCCGGCTTCTTGAGCTGGCGCAGCGCGATCCAGCCCGCGAGGAATTCCGCCTCGGCGAAGGACACGCCCTTGGTGAGCCCGTGACCGATGGCGACGGCGTAGGCATCGGCCGGACGGTCGGCATCGAGCAGCGCCCGCACCACGAGATTGCGCTCAGCCCACCAGGCATCGGTCTGGTTGGGAATGGGCCCCGTGAGCGCGGCCTTGGCTTCATCGAGCGTGCCCGTCTTGCGAATCCACTGCAGGCGCTCGAAGCGCAGCGTGGGCTCGGCGAGGCGCGCGGGCGGCACCGCGCGCAGGAGCGTGGCGGCGTCGGCGGCGCGGGTCGCCATGGCGAGGCGGGCATTGGCCACGGGCTGGTAGTCGGGCGGCAGCTTGGGCACGAGGTCCCGCGCCACCTGATGGCGACCTTCGCGCATGATGCGGTCGAAGCGGGCGACCTGGTCGGGGCCCGTCAGGAGCTGGGCGTAGCGATTGAGGAAATCGTTCTCGTCGGAATTGCGCAGCGTGGCGTTCTGCCAGGTGTCGCGGGCGAAACGGGCGACCTCGTTGGGCGCCGCTGTCGAAGCCGCCTCGAGCCGGCGCATGTGGCCGGTGCTGGTGAGGGGCGGGAAGGCCGTGAAGTAGCGCACGACCTCGGAGGCCGGCGTCTCGGGGCCGATCCGCTCCTCGGCCTGGCGCCGCAGCACTTCCGGTTCGGGCCAGTCGGGCTGCTCGCGCAGGAAGCGCCAGGTCGCGGCGAAGCTCGCCTCGGTCCGGGGCGCGGCGCGCAGGATGCTCCAGGCGACATAGCGGTCGAGCAGGGTATTGCGGAAATTCGCGACCGCGGCTTGGGCATCGGCCCAGCGATTGTCGTCGATCGCCTTGAGGGCGGCGGTGAAGGCCGCCGTCTCCGCCGCGTTGAGCGGATTGGCGGCGACGGCCGGGCCGGGCGGCGGTGTTGCCGCAGAAGAAGAGGGCGAACTTCCCTGCACGGAGGGTGCGGGGGACGGCGCCGGCGACGGCGGCGGGCTCGGCTTCTCGACGTCGCCCGGCAGCCGCCGCACGCCGGTGGTCGGCGCGGCCGGCTGGGCCAGGGCGGGGGAAACCGCGAGCAGGGTCGCCAGCAGGATGAAGGGGGATTTCATGGGGTTCACGCCAGGAATCGTAGGCAGGGAGTTACGGCATCACAATGGCAAGTTGCCCAACTTGCAGCACCAAACCCCGGAGCCTAGAGTGGTTCTTCAAGGGAAAATCGGAGGAAGACCATGTTCACCGGATCGCTCGTTGCGCTGATTACGCCGTTCAAGAACGGATCGGTGGACGAGAAGGGATTCGAGAAGTTCGTGGCCTGGCAGATCAAGGAAGGCACCGACGGGCTGGTCCCGTGCGGCACCACCGGTGAATCGCCGACCCTCTCGATGGAAGAGCACAAGCGCGTCATCGACATCTGCATCGGCGCGGCCAGGGGCTCGGGCGTCCCGGTGATCGCCGGCACGGGCTCGAACTCGACCGCCGAGGCGATCGAACTGACGCAGCACGCCAAGAACGCCGGCGCGGACGCCGCCATGCTGGTCGTGCCCTACTACAACAAGCCGACCCAGGAAGGCCTGTTCCAGCATTTCAAGGCGGTGGCCGAGGCCGTCGACATCCCCATCCTGCTCTACAACGTGCCGCCGCGGACGGGTGGCGACATGCAGGTCGAGACGGTGATCCGGCTTTCCCAGGTCAGGAACATCGTCGGCATCAAGGACGCGAGCTACGACATGGCGCGCCCGACCCTGACCCGCCTGAAGGCGAAGACGGGCTTCGTCCAGCTCTCGGGCGAGGATGCGAGCGCGCTCGGCTTCCTGGCGCAGGGCGGCGACGGCTGCATCTCGGTGACCGCCAACATCGCGCCCCGCCTGTGCGGCGATATGCACGATGCGTGGAAGAAGCGCGACCTCGACAAGGCGTTCGAGCTGCAGGACCGGCTGATGCCGCTGCACAAGGCGATGTTCTGCGAGACCAGCCCCGGCCCGGTGAAGTACGCCGCCGAGCTGATCGGCCAGTGCAGCGCCGAGATGCGCCTGCCGATGGTGCCGATCGCCGAGAGCAGCAAGAAGGCGGTGCACGAGGCCATGGTCCACGCCGGCCTGATCAACTAGAAACCGGGTTCTTCCAACTCACGAGTGTCCTGTGGCCCCTAAACCGGAACTGGACCGCACCGTTGTGGCCCAGAACCGCAAGGCGCGGCACAATTACTTCATCGAGGAGACTTTCGAGGCCGGGCTTGCGCTGACCGGCACCGAGGTCAAGTCGCTGCGCGGCGGGCGCAGCACGATCGCCGAATCCTACGTGACGGAAGAGGGCGGCGAGGCGTGGCTGGTCAATGCCAACATCCCGATCTACGCCTCGGGCAACCGCAACAACCACGAGCCGCGGCGGGCGCGCAAGCTGCTGCTGCATCGCGGCCAGATCAACAAGCTGATCGGCGCCATCCAGCGCGAGGGGCGCACGGTCGTGCCGCTGCAGGTCTATTTCAATCCGCGCGGCCGCGCCAAGATCGAGATCGCGCTGGCCACCGGCAAGCAGGCGCACGACAAGCGCCAATCCATCAAGGATCGCGACTGGCAGCGCCAGCGCGCCCGGATGATGTCGTCCCGCCGTTAGTCTGTCGCATGTCTCCAAGGAGCGCCCGATGAGTACCGTTCTGATCACCGGCGCCGCGCGCGGCCTGGGACTCGAATTCGTCAAGCAGTACGCCGCCAAGGGATGGAAGGTTCACGCTTGTGCGCGCTCGCCCGAGTCGCTGAAGCAGGTCGCGGGGGACATCCATCTCCACAAGCTCGAAGTCACCGACTATGCGGCCGTGAAGGCGCTGGCGTCGGAGCTGAAGGGCGAAGCGATCGACGTGCTGATCTGCAATGCCGGCGTGTCGGGTCGCGAGGCCGCCGATCTCGGCACCATCGATCCCAAGGTCTGGCGGGACACGTTCGAAGTGAACGCGCTGGCGCCGCTGATGATGGCCGAGGCTTTCGTCGAGCAGGTGGCGGCCTCCAAGGATCGCAAGCTGATCGCGATCTCCAGCCGCCTCGGCAGCATCACGCACAATGACGGCGCCCGTTACGCCTATCGCGCCAGCAAGACGGCGCTCAACATGGAATGGAAGAGCCTGTCGAAGGACACGGCCTCCAAGGGCCTGATCTGCGTCGTGCTGCATCCCGGCTGGGTGCAGACCGACATGGGCGGCCAGGCGGCGACGCTCACCATCGCGCAGAGCGTGCCGTCGATGGTGACGGTGATCGACGGGCTGAAGCCCGCCGACAATGGCCGCTTCCTGAACTACGACGGCGCCGAGCTGCCCTGGTAGCCATGCTGCTCAGCGAAGAACAGACGCTCATCCGCGACACCGCCCGCGCCTTCGCGCAGGAGCAGGTGCTGCCGCATGTGCGGGCCTGGGAAGCCGCCGGCGAGATCCCGCGGTCGCTTCTGGCCGAAATGGGGCGGCTGGGGTTCATGGGCATGACGGTCCCGCCCGAATGGGGCGGCGCCGGCGCGGACATGGTGTCCTACGTGCTGGCGCTGGAGGAGATCGCGGCGGCCGACGGCGGCCTGTCGACGGTGATGAGCGTCAACAATTCGCCCGACTGCGCCGCGCTGCTGGCCTATGGCTCGGACGAGCAGAAGGAGAAGTGGCTGAAGCCGCTCGCCCGCGGCGAGATGCTGGGCGCCTTCTGCCTGACCGAGCCGCACGCGGGCTCCGATGCCTCGAACCTCAAGACGCGCGCCGAACGGCGCGGCAACGGCTGGGTGCTGAACGGGGTGAAGCAGTTCATCACCTCGGGCCGCAGCGCCGACATGGCGCTGGTCTTCGCCGTCACCGATCCGTCGTCGCCGAAGCGCGGCATCTCCTGCTTCATCGTGCCGACCGACACGCCGGGCTATCGCGTCGCCTCGGTCGAGAAGAAGCTCGGCCAGAAATCCTCCGACACCTGCCAGATCGCCTTCGAGGACTGCACCGTCGGCGCCGACGCGATGCTGGGCGGGGAGGGCGAGGGCTATCGCGTGGCCCTGGCCAATCTCTCGGTCGGCCGCATCGGCATTGCCGCCCAGTCGGTGGGCATGGCGCGGGCCGCGTTCGAAGCCGCACGCAGCTACGCCCAGGAGCGGGAGGCGTTCGGCACCAAGATCGCCAACCACCAGGCGGTCCTGTTCCGCCTCGCCGACATGGCCACCAAGGTCACGGTCGCCCGGCAGATGGTGCTGCATGCGGCAACGTTGCGCGACGCCGGTCGTCCATGCCTCACCGAGGCCGCAATGGCGAAGCTATATGCTTCGGAAATGGCTGAGGAAGTGTGCTCGGCCGCAATTCAGATCCATGGCGGTTACGGGTACGTTTCCGACTATCTGGTGGAGAAGATCTGGAGAGACGTCCGCGTCTGCCAGATCTACGAGGGCACCAGCGACGTGCAACGCATCCTGATCGGCCGTGGCCTGGCAGCCTTGTAGTCTCGTCTTTCGCTTGTTCCCGATCACGCCGCATGCGAGCATCATCAGGTGTGAGGCCGCGAAAGCGGTTTTTGGGGAACTTGGGGGAGCCGGGCGACGGATGGTCGGTCGTGCGCCGTAACTTTATGAAACTGATTGCGCTTGCCGCAGCCCTGCTGTCGGTGACGGGTGCCGCCGTCGCCCAGGATACCAAGGCGTTGCCCAAGAACGTGGCCGCGCCGTCGACCACCCGCATGATCCAGATGCAGACGGCCTTCAATCCCGCCCTGCCGGGCTCGGGGGACGGGGTTCGCGTCTTCACCCGGTCCGTGAAGCACATGACGGCGGGTGCCTTCGCCATCAAGATCCTGGAGCCGGGCCGCGTGGCGCCGACGGCCGACATGCTGGATGCGATCATCGCCGGCGACCTCGAGGCGGCCTTCACCTGGTCGGGCTATGCCGCCAGCAAGGCGCCGGTTTTCAACATCTTCGCCACCGTGCCGTTCGGCCTCGGCCCTGAGGACATGGCGTCCTGGATGCTCGAGGGCGACGGGTCCCGCATCCACCGCGACGCCTACGACAAGCTGGGCGTGGCCGGCATCCCCTGCGGCATCCAGGGCCCCAAGGGGGGCGGCTGGTTCCGCAGCGAGGTCAACACCGTGGCCGACTTCAAGGGCTTGCGGCTGCGCTACGGCAAGCTGGCGGCGGAGGTGATCGCGCGCCTGGGCGCGGTTGCCGTGCCGCTGCCGCCGGGCGAGTTCTTCTACAAGCTGCAGCAGGGCAACGTGGACGGCGGCGAGATGTCGACCCCGGCCATGGATGCGGCCCTGGGCTTCGACAAGCTCGGCCTGCCCTACTATCTGCCGGGCTGGCAGCAGCCCTCGGCCGTGCTCGACTTCCTGATGCGCAAGGACAAGTGGGCGGCCCTGCCGGCCTCGCTGCGCGCCCAGATCCAGACCGCCTGCCAGGCCAACATCGCCTGGATGCTGAGCCGCTCGCCCAACGTGCAGGGCGTGGCGCTGGAGAAGCTGAAGGCGTCGGGGGTCGTGGTGCGCGAATGGTCGCCCGACGTGCTGGCCGCCTTCCGCAAGAACAGCGACATCGTGGTCAAGGACCTGGCCGAGCGCGACGCCGACTTCGCCGCCGCACTCGCCAACCAGCGGGCCTTCATGGCGCAGGGCGCGCACTGGCGGATGCTCTCTCGCCTGCCGTAACCGCCGGCTTGCACACGGTCACGTGTCCGGGCAGTTTGCCCGGGCATGACCGTACTTTCCTCCCAGATCGACACCCGTTCCGACACCTTCAAGCGCAACGCCGAGTCGATGCGGGCGCAGGTGGAGGATTTGCGTCGCCGCACCGACACGGTCCGCCTGGGCGGCGGCGAGGACTCGCGCAAGCGCCATGTCTCCCGCGGCAAGCTGCTGCCGCGCGAGCGGGTAAGGGCGCTGCTCGATCCGGGCTCGCCCTTCCTCGAACTGTCGCCGCTGGCCGCGCTCGACATGTACGACAACGAGGCGCCGGGCTCGGGCGTGATCACCGGCATCGGCCGCGTCAGCGGCGTCGAATGCGTGATCGTCTGCAACGACGCCACCGTGAAGGGCGGCACCTACTATCCGATGACGGTGAAGAAGCATCTCCGCGCCCAGGAAGTGGCGATGGAGAACCGGCTTCCCTGCATCTACCTCGTGGATTCCGGCGGCGCCAACCTGCCGCAATGGCCCGAGGTGTTCCCCGACAAGCACCATTTCGGCCGCATCTTCTACAACCAGGCCAACATGTCGGCGCAGGGCATCCCGCAGGTCGCGGTGGTGATGGGCTCGTGCACCGCGGGCGGCGCCTACGTGCCGGCGATGAGCGACGAGACGGTGATCGTGCGCAAGCAGGGCACGATCTTCCTGGCCGGCCCGCCGCTGGTGAAGGCCGCGATCGGCGAGGTGGTGAGCGCCGAAGATCTGGGCGGTGCCGACGTGCATGCCCGCACTTCGGGCGTCGCCGACCACTATGCCCAGAACGACAGCCATGCGCTGGGCATCGCGCGCCGCATCGTGGCCAATCTCAACTGGAAGAAGTCGCCGTCGGCGTCGCTGCTGCCGCCGCGCGATCCGAACTACGCCGCCGAGGAACTGTATGGCGTGGTGCCGACGGACACCCGCACGCCCTACGACATCCGCGAGATCATCGCGCGGCTGGTCGACGGCAGCGAACTCGACGAGTTCAAGCACCTCTACGGCACGACCATCGTCACCGGCTTCGCGCGCATCTGGGGCTATCCGGTCGGCATCGTCGCCAACAACGGAGTCCTGTTCAACGAATCGGCGCTGAAGGCGGCGCACTTCATCGAACTGTGCGGCCAGCGCGGCATTCCGCTGCTGTTCCTGCAGAACATCACCGGCTTCATGGTCGGCAAGAAGTACGAGGCGGGCGGCATCGCGCGCGACGGCGCCAAGATGGTGACCGCCGTTTCGACCGTGAATGTCCCGAAGTTCACCGTGATCGTCGGCGGCAGCTACGGCGCCGGCAATTACGGCATGTGCGGCCGCGCCTACAGCCCGCGCTTCCTGTGGATGTGGCCGTCGGCGCGCATCTCGGTGATGGGCGGCGAGCAGGCGGCGAGCGTGCTGGCGACGGTGCGGCGCGACAATATCGAGGCCAAGGGCGGCACCTGGCCCAAGGACGAGGAAGAGAAGTTCAAGCAGCCGATCCGCGAGGCCTACGAGCGCGAAGGCCATCCCTATTACGCGACGGCGCGGCTGTGGGACGACGGCATCCTCGATCCCGTCGACACGCGCATGACGTTGGGCCTTGCGCTCTCGGCCTCGATGAACCAGCCGATCGGCCCGACGAAGTTCGGCGTCTTCCGGATGTGATCCGGACATGACCGACACGATCCTGACGAAGATCGAGGGCGGCGTGGCCACGCTCACCCTCAACCGCCCGAAGGCGATGAATTCCTTCGACGGCGACACCGCGCGCGCCATCATCGACGCCGTGGAGGGCTTCGCCGCCGACGATGCGGTGCGCCTGCTCGTGGTGGCGGCCGGCGGCCCGGTCTTCTGTGCCGGCGGCGACTTCAACTGGGTGCTGAGCTGGCCCGAGCTCGACGCCATCACCCGCAAGGTCGGCGCCGATTCGATGATGGCGGCGGTCCAGGCGGTCTACGATTTCCCCAAGCCCTCGATCGCCCGCGTCCAGGGCGCGGCGGTGGGCGGTGGCGTCGGCCTGATGCTGGCCTGCGATTTCGCGGTCGCCGTTTCCTCGGCACGCTTCGGCCTCACCTCGGCGCGCAACGGGCTGCTGGCGGGCATCGCGATCCCCGTGCTGATCCAGGCGGTCGGCCCGCGCATGGCGCGGCAGCTCCTGATGCACGGCGGCATGTTCGACTCCGCGACGGCGCTGCGCATCGGCCTGGTCGACCAGGTGGTCGAGGAGGAAGCGCTCGACGCCACGATCGCGGCTCTCGCCGACGAGTTGCGCCGCGGCGCGCCCTCCGTCCAGACCCTGGTCAAGAAGCTGATCACCGAGATCGATGCCATGCCGCACGACGGCAGGGTCGCCGACCTGATCGGCGAGCACGTTGCCGTCCAGTGCACGACCGACGACGCGATCGAGGGCATGAGCGCCTTCCTGAGCAAGCGCAAACCGAAGTGGGCCGTCTGATGTTCTCCAAGATCCTGATCGCCAATCGTGGCGAGATCGCCTGTCGGGTCATCAAGACGGCGAAGCGGCTCGGCATCAAGACGGTGGCGGTCTATTCCGACGCCGACCGCAATGCGCGTCACGTCGCGATGGCGGATGAGGCGGTCCATATCGGCCCCTCGGCCGCGCGCGAGAGCTATCTCTTGGCGGACCGGATCATCGATGCCGCCAAGCGGACGGGCGCGCAGGCGGTCCATCCGGGGTACGGGTTCCTGTCCGAGAATGCCGGGTTTGCCGATGCGTGCGCCGCGGCGGGCATCGTGTTCATCGGACCGCCGGCGGCCTCGATCCGGGCCATGGGCTCCAAGAGCGAAGCCAAGAAGATCATGGAGAAGGCCAGGGTGCCGCTGGTGCCGGGCTATCACGGCGACGACCAGTCGCCGGAGCTGCTGGCAGCGGAGGCTGCGAAGATCGGCTTCCCGGTGCTGATCAAGGCCTCGGCCGGCGGCGGCGGCAAGGGCATGCGCGTGGTCGAGAGCGCCGAGAAGTTCGCCGACGCGCTGGCCGGGGCCAAGCGCGAGGCCAAGGCCTCCTTCGCCGACGATCATGTGCTGGTCGAGAAGTACCTGACGCGGCCGCGGCACATCGAGATCCAGGTCTTCGCCGACGGCCAGGGGAACTGCCTCTATCTGTTCGAGCGCGATTGCTCGCTCCAGCGCCGCCACCAGAAGGTGATCGAGGAGGCCCCGGCGCCGAACATGGACCCGGCGCGGCGCCAGCAGATGGGCGAGGCGGCCGTCGCGGCGGCCAAGGCCATCGGCTACCAGGGCGCCGGCACGGTCGAGTTCATCGCCGACCAGGACGGCACCTTCTTCTTCATGGAAATGAACACGCGTCTGCAGGTCGAGCATCCGGTGACCGAGGCCATCACCGGTCAGGACCTGGTCGAATGGCAGCTCATCGTGGCAGCGGGGGGCAAGATGCCCCTCACGCAGGACGAACTGCGCATCGACGGACACGCCGTCGAGGTTCGCCTCTATGCCGAGGACCCGGCGCGGAACTTCCTGCCCTCGACCGGAACCCTGGTGCATCTGAAGCTGCCGGAGGAGGGCGCGCATGTCCGCGTCGATACCGGCGTGCGCCAGGGCGATACGGTGACGCCGTTCTACGATCCCATGATCGCCAAGGTGATCGTGCACGACCGCGATCGCACCTCGGCCCTGCGCCGCATGGCGGCGCTGATGGGCGAGACCGAAGTAGTGGGCGTCACGACCAATTCGGTGCTGCTCAAGGCGCTGTGCTCGCATCCTGCCTTCGTGGGCGGCGAGGTCGATACCGGCTTCATCGAGCGCCATCGTGCGACCCTGTTCACCAAGCCGGCGCCGGCCGGCGATCGTGCCTTCGCCGTGGCCACCCTGGCGCGGCTGCTCGAATGGCAGGACGCGGCCACGCCCGCGGCGGGCGATCCGTGGTCGCCGTGGAACCAGCAGAACGGCTTCCGCCTGCTCGAAGAAGGCCATGAAGAAGTGCGCTGGAAGGACGGCGAGCGCGAGGTCGTCGTGATCGCGCGGCGCCTGCGCAGCGGCGGGTTGCGGCTGGAGCTGCCCGAGGGTGCGCGCGAGGCACGGGTGGAGCGGCGCGACGACGGAACCCTGTCGGTCGGATTGGGCGAGGACACGTTCGGGGCGACGGTCGTGCGGCGCACCGCCCTCGACGGCGGCATCGACTACACCCTGTTCATGGATGGCGGCAGCGTCCGCCTGCGGCTCGTCGATCCGCTGGACGTCACGCAGTACGAGGCGACGGCCTCGGCCGATGCCGTGGTCCGCGCGCCGCTGCCGGGCAAGATCATCGACCTCAGGGTCAAGGCCGGCGACACGGTGAGCAAGGGCCAGGCGCTGCTGGTCCTCGAAGCGATGAAGATGGAGCACACGCTCGCCGCCCCGGCCGACGGCACGGTGAAGAGCCTGCGCTATGCGGTGGGCGAGCAGGTGCCGGAGGGCGCCGAGCTCATCGAGTTCGAATGAGCGTGCCATGAGATCGCGCGCGACGGGGCGGTCCTGCCAATGATGACGATCACTTTCGCCGTGCTGTTGGCGGCGTTCGTGCTCCGTCTTTGGAATCGGCCGCGATCGGCGATGGCCTGTCTCTTCGTGTCGTCCATCATGGCCATCGGCCTCTTTCTCTGGGAGATCTACAGCCCCGACGACGGCTTCCGCATGCCCTGGCTGCAGGTCGAGCTGAGGCACGCCGTCCCCGCAGGCATCGGCTGAATGCCCGGGCTGCGCCTCGAACCGTCCACCCTGGTCACGCTGGATCGACTGATCCTGCTGCTCCTGACGATTATTCTGTCGGCGGTTCTCACCGCCGCGATGGTGATGCAGTTTGCCTTCGGGGAAATCCCGTGCCCGCTGTGCCTGCTCCAGCGAGTGGCCATGTTCGGCTGCTGCTTCGGGCTGCTTCATCAACTTCGCGCGCGTCAGTCGGAGCGGGGCGGCGGCATCGCCCTGCTGTTTGCCCTGCTGCTCCTCGTCATCGCCGCACGGCAGACTCTGCTCGATATCGTGCCGCGCCCCGGTCACGCCTATATCGGCACCGCGGTCTTCGGCCTTCACATGCCGGTCTGGTCGGTGGTGATCGGCGTGTGTCTGCTGCTCGCCCTGGCCCTTCGGCTCACCCTCTTCGGAGCGCCGCGCCTTCTGCCGCCAGCCGGACGGCCACCGCTCGCCCGGGCGGCGCGCCTTGTGGAATTCTACGTCGTGCTGCTCTGCGCCCTCAATTTCGGGGCGGTCGTTCTCCAATGCGGCTTCGACCAATGCCACACGTTCGGATATCGCCTCCTCACCTGAATGCCTTGGCGGGCTAGCGTCGCGCGGCGCTCAGCACCGCGTTCAGCAGGATCGCCCCGAAGGTTGCGGTGCCGATTCCGCCCAGGGCGAAGTCGCCGAACTTCAGGGTGAAGTCGCCGGTGCCCAGCACGAGCGTGATGCCGGCCACCATGAGGTTGCGGCTCTGCGTGAAGTCGACCTTGTTGTCGACCCAGATTTTGGCCCCGGCCACGGCGATCAGGCCGAACACGACGATGCTGACGCCGCCCATCACCGGCAGCGGGATGGTGTGGATCAGCGCGCCGAACTTGGGCGAAAAGCCCAGCAGGATCGCGAACAGGCCGGCGACCACGAACAGGGCGGTCGAATAGATGCGCGTCGCGGCCATCACGCCGATATTCTCGGCGTAGGTGGTGACCCCGGTGCCGCCGACGCTGCCCGCCACCATGGTCGCCACGCCATCGCCCAGGAAGGCGCGGCCGACATAGGGATCCATGTTGCGGCCCGTCATGGCGCTGACGGCGCGCAGATGGCCGAGATTTTCCGCGACCAGGATCAGCGCGACGGGCGCGATCAGCACGATCGCCCGTGTGTCGAAGACCGGCGCGGCAAAGGCCGGCATCCCGAACCAGGCGGCTTGCTCGAGCAGCACACCGCTCACCGGCTTGCCCCAGCCGAGCCCGTTGGCCAGCAGGGCATAGGCGAGGGTGGCCACGACGAGGCCGACCAGCACCAGCAGGCGCCGCGTCATGCCGCGCGTGAAGACCGCGACCAGGGCGATGCTCACGAAGGTCACCGCCTGCATCCAGGCGTCGAACGAGGTCGGCGCCATGTTCTTGACCGGCACGGCGGCGAGGTTGAGGCCGATGACGGCGACCACGGCGCCGGTCACGACCGGCGGCATCAGCCGTTCGATCCAGCCGGTGCCGACCGCCATCACGACCAGCCCGATCAGCGCATAGAGGGCGCCGCAGATCACGATGCCGCCCAGCGCCAGGGCGATGTTGGCGTTGGCGCCCTGGCCGGCATAGCCGGTGGCGGCCGCAACCACCGAGATGAAGGCGAAGGAGGAGCCGACATAGCTGGGCACCCTGCCGCCGACGGCCACGAAGAAGATCAGCGTGCCGACGCCGCTCATCAGGATGGCGACGTTGGGATCGAAGCCCATCAGCAGGGGGCCCAATACGGTGGCGCCGAACATCGCCACCACATGCTGGATGCCCAGCGCCACGGTCTGCGGCCACGGCAGCCGCTCGTCCGGCGCGACGACGACACCGTCGGCCGGCTGTTTCACCGTCCAGTCGAGCATTCTCCCCCAACACTTCATGTCATCCCGAGGCCAGGGCCGAGGGATCTTTACAGATCAGGAAGGTTCCCTCGCTACGCTCGGGATGACAATGGTCGTTATTGGACGACGACCTTTCTATAGAGGTGCCACGTCGCGTGTCCCAGGACCGGCAGCACGATGGCGAGTCCGATCAGGAGCGGCAGCGCGCCGATCGCCAGGCTCGCCGCCACGATCACGCCCCACATCGCCATCGGCCCCGGGTTCATCCGCACCGCGCGGACCGAGGTCGCGATGGCGGTGCCGACGCCGACATTGCGATCGAGCAGCATCGGAAGCGACACGACGCCGATCACCAGGACGACCAGAGCGAACAGGAAGCCCACGCCGATGCCGACGATGGTCATCGTCAGGCCCTGCGGCGTGGTCAGCGCATCGCGCACGAAGGCCTGGGCCGAGACGGGCGCGTCCGGCCCCAGGGTGATGGTGTAGAGCAGGTTCGCCGCGAACAGCCACAGGCAGAAGATCGCCAGCAGCAGCAGGCCCATGACCATGATCGGGCCGATATTGGGCGAGCGCACGACGGCGAAGGCGTCCGTCCAGCGCGTTTCCAGGCCGCGTTCCCGCCGGCGGCTGATCTCGTAGAGGCCGAGCCCGAAGATCGGCGCGACCAGCGCGAAGCCGGCGATCAGCGGGAAGACCAGCGCCAGCATGCCGTAGTCGAAGGCCATGCGGGAGATCGCGAGGCCCGCGACGGGATACAGGAGACAGAGCATCACGACGTCGGTGCGGGCGGCGCCGAAGTCACGCACGCCCTTCGCCAGCGCATCGCCGACATCGGTGGCGGTGATGCGACGGACCGTGGGCAGCGCCGAAGCGCGATCCTCCCAGGCTCCGTCCAACGTGTTGGCCGTCGACTCGACGGCCCGGCTTGTCTGCTTGAGCTGGTCCCATCCCCATTCGAGGGGATTGCGGATGTGGTTCTGGGTCGCCATGACTGCCTCCTTGCGAACGAAAGTCCGAAGGTCGCGGTCCGTCGCGATCACGACGAAGCGCGATCTACCACAAGAAAGAGTCTACGCCCGGCAGAGGGGGAAGTCGTCCCCCTCTCCATGCACCTGCGAAGGCGCCGTTCGCTACTGCGAGAACTTCAGGTACTGGGCCACGAAATCGCAGCCGACGCTCTTGGAGCAGGCCTGCCGTCGCCGACCGGTGCGCCGTTGAAGCTGCGGACCGGAAGGATGCGAGGCTGGATGGCCGAACACGCGGGCGTTGCGGACCTGATGAGGCGCATCGAGAATTTCTGCCGGCTCAGGCCTGGCAGCGCTGCCGGTCGCTACGGTTTGAGCGGATTTGCGACGTACGCGCCCTGGAATGGGAGGTGAAAACGCAGCTTGCCAGGCCAAGACTTCTCCAGTTCGTCGATCAGCTCGCGCATTGGAGCGCGCCAGTGGATATCGCCGTGCAGATCGTAGGTGAAGAACTTGACCATGCCATCGGACTTTAAGCCGACAATCGTGGGGCCGTTCTTCTTGCAGAGGCTGACGAATCGATTGACGGCCTGGGTATCGTCTTTGGATCCCACGTATCGAAGCGACATATCGTGGGACGCTGCAAAACTCTCCAGCACGATCATCAACTTCGGGAGATCATCCGGACGCAGGGCAAGTTCTGTCTCAAGACGCGCTGCGGTTATCGTGTAGCCGAGGCCCTGGAACCTGGGGCCCCCGCTCAGGTCGTGACAATCTCGCTCCGGAGTGGATTCTGGAACTGTCCACACGGCAGCCGTCGCGAGGGCGGCCGCCCCGCCCAACCATGGGGCGAGGCGTGAGGGGATTACCGTTCCCCCGATATCAGGAACCCAGAGAACTCTCAGAGCCAGCCAGAAGGCGAGACCGCTAGAAGCGCCGAGAAACCCTCCAATGCCGAGGCCGATAGCGGTCTCGTAGTGCCACCATCCAGACGGTACCGGCTGAAAGACGATGATCGCTAGGAGGATGAGTAGCGCAGTGTAGATCGCGCAGCCGGTGCCGATCGTGACAGGCAGATCGGGCCGGCGCCTGCGATGGAACATCAACGCGAGGAGGAGTGAGCATCCTAGCGCTACCGTGAAGTAGAGAGGTAGCGCCCATAGCTGGTAACCTGAAGCAATGAAAAGAATCGCCGCTGGAACCAATGCCGCAAACACTATCGCGGCAAGCCAAGCGGCGATCGCCTTCATTTCGCGTTAGAGAACTTCAGGTACTGGGCCACGAAATCGCAGCCGACGCTCTTGGAGTAGGCGTCGATCAGCTTCTGGGTGATCGGGCCCGGCGCCTTGCCGTCGCCGACCGGTGCGCCGTTGAAGCTCTTCACCGGCAGGATGCAGAGGCTGGTCGAGGTCAGGAACATTTCCTCGGCATTGGCGGCATCGAACAGGTCGATGTCGCCCGGCGTGCACTCGACGCCGATCTGCTTGGCCATGTCCATGGTCATCTGGCGGCTGACGCCCGGCAGCACGTAGCGCTCCGACGGCGTGAAGAGCTGGCCTTCGCGCACGATGAAGATGTTGCTGCCCAGACCCTCGGCGAGGTTGCCGTTCTCGTCGAGCAGGATCGGCCAGGCGTCCGGATTGAGCGCCTTGATCGGCTTCTCGGCCATGATCATGTTGAGATAGTTGTGCGTCTTGGCGCGGGGCGAGAGCATCGACGGGGCGATGCGGCGCGCCGTCGTGGTCATCGCCTCGGCGCCCTCGCGGTAGAGCTTGCCGCGCTTGGAGAGCGGCAGGGGAGTCATCTCGATCACGACCTGCGGGCCGACATTGTCCCAGCCCTCGTCGCCCACCGCGTCGACGCCGCGGCTCACCCGCTGGCCCAGCCACCAGTCGCCGACCTCGGCGCGCAGATGTTCGTTGCGCGCCACGACCTCCTCGCTGTGCGCGATCATCTCCTTGGGCGACAGGCCGGGATCGATCTGCAGGTAGCGCAGCGAGCGGTAGAAGCGGTCGATATGCTCCTTCAGACGGAACGGCACGCCGTTGAAGGTGCGCGTCATGTCGAAGGCGCCGTCGCCGTACTTCCAGCTCCGGTCGCGGAACGGGATCATGACCTGGCTCTCGGGCACGAACTTGCCGTTGAACCAGGCGATGCGTTGATTGCTGAGCTGCTGGGCCATGATGATCCTCCTGATCAGTTGACTTGAAGTTCGAAGACGGGGGCGCTGGCCGACGGACGGCGCCGCTTGCCGGCGGTCGCCGGGATCGCCGGCGCGATGTTGCCATTCTCGTCGGCGAGGCCGGCGACATAGGAAAGGGCGCGGCGGATGTCGTTCTGCATCTCCCGCCGGGCCGCCGCCGCATCGCCGGCCTCCAACGCCGCGATCAGGCGCTGGCGCCCCGCCGGTCCGCGCGACGAGGAGATGAAGTCGGGATAGAGGAGGTTCATGTAGGGGCCGGTCTGCAGCCACAGCCCCTCGATCAGGCGCAGCAGGGTCGGCTGCGCCGCCGCCGAGTAGACGGCGAAATGGAACTCACGCACCTTCTGGCGGTCCGTGGCGCTGTCGCCGCGCGTGCGGGCCGCCAGGATCTCGCGGGCAGCACGGCGGATGTCGGCGATCTGGCTGCGCGTCGCCGCGAGGGCCGCCTTGGCGGTCGCGAGACCTTCCAGCTCCATGCGGATGTCGCGCAGTTCGAGGACCTTGTCGCGGGTCATCAACGGCACGCGCACCGATCGGTTGGGGTTCATCTCGAAAGCGCCCTCGGCGACGAGGCGGCGCAGCGCCTCGCGTACCGGGGTCAGGCTGACACCGAGAACGCCCGCGACGTAGCGGAAGGTGACCTTCTGGCCCGGCGCGAAGCGGCCCATCGTCAGGGCCTCGCGCAACGAGGCGTACACCTGCTGGCGGAGCGAGGTGTCTGCGGCATCCGGAGGGATCGCAATGCGGGGCATCGGCCGCGAAGCTTAACGCAGCCCGTCCAGATTTGTGATCACAAAAATGCATTGCTGGGGTGAGAAGCGGCGGTTACGCTCGGCTCGATTCGTGATCACAATTTTCTGCGGTCGCCGCGCCGCGGGCATCAATCTTGCTGGGTGAGGGACATGCGCTCCTACGCGAAATCGATCGCACTCTACGACAAGACCCGAAAGCACCTGGCCGGCGGCGTCAGCAGCAACGTGCGTTATGCCAGCGTTCCCGTGCCCCTGTTCTTTGCCCGCGGCGAGGGCGCGCGCCTCTACGATGTGGATGGCAACGTGCACATCGATTACGTGCTGGGCAACGGACCGGCCATCCTGGGCCACGCGCCGAAGACGGTGGTGGAGGCCGTCGCCGCCTCCCTGGGCGAGGGGCAGCTCTTTGCCGCGCAGAACCCGCGCGAGACCGAGCTGGCAGAGCGGCTGTGTGGCCTGTTGCCGAGCGCCGAGGTCGTGCGCTTCACGACCTCGGGCACGGAAGCGGTGCTGATGGCCTTCCGCCTGGCGCGGGCCTTCACCGGCCGCGACAAAATCCTGAAATTCGAGGGCCACTATCACGGCTGGAGCGACCAGGCCTATATCAGCGCGCGACCGCCGCTGAACGAGGCGGGCCCCGCCGACGCGCCGGTGCCGGTTGCCGGTTCGCCGGGCATGCCGCCCAGCGTGCTGGGCGACGTCGCCGTCTGCACGTGGAACGATCTCGACCTGCTGGAGCAGACGCTGGAGCGTCATCGCGGCGAGATCGCCGCGGTGATCATGGAACCGATCATGGTGAACGGCGGCGCCATCCCGCCGGCACCCGGTTATCTCGAAGGCGTCCGCGCCCTTTGCGACGAGCATGGCGCCCTGTTCATCTGCGACGAGGTCATCACCGGCTTCCGGGTCGGGCTGGGCGGCGCGCAGGCGAAGTTCGGCGTGAAGGCCGATCTCAGCATCTATGCAAAGGCGGTGGCGGCCGGGTTCCCGCTCGCCATGGTCGCCGGCCGGCGCGACATCATGGATACGCTGGCAGACAAGGGCGTGATGCACGGCGGCACCTATAACGGTAACGTCCAGAGCATGGCGGCGTCTCTGGCGGCACTGGATATCCTCGAAGCGGATGGCGGCGCGGTCTATCGCGATCTCGAAGCGCGCGGCACCGAGCTGATGCAGGGCCTCGCCTCGCTGGCTGCCAAATACAAGCTGCCAATCCGGGTTCAGGGCATGCCGGCGATCTTCCAGACCTTCTTCACCACGGCTCCGGCGCCCCGCAACTATCGTGAATCGGCGGCCTGCGACCGCGATGCCATGCTGGCCTTTCATGCGGCTTTGCAGGAAGAGGGCGTCCGCGCCCAGCAGGCCGGCAAATGGTTCCTCTCCACGGCGCACGACAGGCCGGTGATCGAGGAGACGCTCGCCGCCGCCGACCGCGCCATGGCCAAACTGGCCCGCGCCTAGATGTCGGATATCCGTCTCGAAGCGGTGACCAAGCGCTACGGCACGTTTGCCGCGGCCGATGCGGTCGACCTTTCGGTGACGCAGGGCGAGTTCGTCACCATCCTGGGGCCGAGCGGCTCGGGCAAGACGACGCTGCTATCGCTGATCGCCGGCCTCAACCGGCCGACCTCGGGGCGCATCTTCATCGGTGGCCGCGACGTCACCAACGCGACGGCGCAGGAGCGCAATATCGGCCTGGTCTTCCAGTCCTACGCGCTGTTCCCGCACATGACCGTGCTGGAGAACGTCCTGTTCCCCTTGGGTGTCCGCAAGATCGGCGGCGCCGAGGCCGACAAGCTCGCACGTGACGCTCTCAAGCTGGTCCGGCTCGACGGTCTCGAGGCACGGCGTCCGTCGCAGCTTTCGGGTGGGCAGCAGCAGCGCGTGGCGCTGGCGCGGGCCGTGGTCTTCAAGCCCGACATCCTGCTGCTCGACGAGCCGCTGGGCGCGCTCGACCGCAAGCTGCGCGAGGAGCTGCAGGTCGAGCTGAAGCAACTACAGCGCACGCTGGGGGTGACGACGCTCCTGGTGACGCACGACCAGGAAGAAGCGCTGTCGCTCTCCGACCGCATCATGGTGCTCGACAAGGGTCGCACGCAGCAGGTCGCGGCACCGACCGAGGCCTATCTCCGGCCCGCCAATCGTTTCGTCGCGGAGTTCCTGGGCATCGCGAACTTCGTCGACCTGCCCGACGGCCGCCAGGGCGTGGTTCGGCCGGAGCGTGTGCGGCTGGCGGCAGGCGCGCAGGGCAAGGCAGCGCGCGTCGTCGAGGCGATCTATCTCGGCCAGATGGTGCGCTATCACCTGGCTCTCGATGACAATCGCGCGTTGGTCGCGGCCGTGCCGTTTCTCGGCACGGCTCATGCGCCGGGAGAGCGTATCAGCGTTTCGTGGGAGTCGGCCGATGTGTGGCCGGTAACATAAAGGGGATCGAGATGAAGAGACGTACGTTCGTCGGCGCCGCTGCTGCTCTGCCGGCCGCGAGCCTTCTGGGAGCGGGCAGCGCCCGCGCACAGGTCAAGGAAATCCGCATGATCGAGTCGGGCGGCAAGTCCGGCGAATCGATCGAGGTGGGATACATCGAGCCCTTCACCAAGAAGACCGGCATCAAGGTCATTCGCGAGAGCCCGAACTCGCTGGGCAAGCTGCGCGCGCTGGTCGAAAGCGGCCAGACCAGCACGGTGTTGATGGAACTGGGCTCGGGCACACTGGTGCAGGCCAAGAACCTGAAGCTGATCGAGCCGATCGACTGGGCCGCCGTCAATCCGGCACCGATGTTCCCCGAAGCCAAGAACGAGTACGGCTTCGGCTACCAGTACTTCTCGACCATCATGGCCTGGCGAGCCGGCGCGAAGGCGCCCAAGAACTGGGCCGAGTTCTTCGACACCAAGGCGTTTCCGGGCAAGCGCTGCCTGCCGGACTTCCCGCATTACAGCCTGCCGTTTGCCGTCATGGCGACGGGCGTGCCGGCCGACAAGCTGTTCCCGCTCGACGTCGAGACCGGCTTCAAGAAGCTGAACGAGATCAAGAAGGACATCGCCGTCTGGTGGAAGGCGGGCGCGCAGCCGCCGCAGCTCATGAAGGACAACGAGGTCCAGTACGTGATCTGCTGGTCGGGCCGCGTCGTGGGCGATCCCGCCTTCGGCTGCAACTTCGACGGCGGCATGGCCGACCTGTCCTATTTCTCGATCGTCAAGGGTTCGAAGCCCGAGGATCGCGCCGCCGCCTACAAGCTGATGTACGAGATGTCGCTGCCCGCCAACCAGGCCAAGGCGGCGACGGTGGTCTCCTACACCGGCCCGAGCCCGGAGCTCGATGCGCTGCTGCCCAAGGACAAGCTGTCGGAGTTCCCCTCCAGCAAGCAGAACAAGGCCGTCCAGTGGTTCCAGAACGCGGAATGGTGGGCCGCCAACGGCGAGGCCGTGAACAAGAAGTGGGAAGCCTTCAAGCTCAGCCTGTGATTGGGGTCATCGCCGGGGGCGTGCCACTCCAGTGGCGCGTCTTTCATCATCATGATCGCGCCACAGGAGTGGCGCGCCCCCAGCAATGATATGAACAAATGACGCGGACGACTCGCCTCGAAGGTTTCGGATTCATCGCACCGCTGCTGGTGCTGATGGTCGTCGCCTTCAATGCGCCCATCGTCTACATGCTGGGCCTCGCCTTCTGGGAGAAGGGGCGAGGCTTCACGCTCGAGCACTACGAAGGCCTGCTCGAAGCGCCGGTCTACCTGCGCGTGCTGGGCAACACGATGCGCATCGCCTTGATCGCGACCCTGGCCAATATCCTGATCGGCTATCCGCTGGCCCACTGGATGCGCGGGCTCGGCAGCCGCGGCCGTATGATCGCGCTGGCAATGGTCGTGCTGCCCTTCTGGGTCTCGATCCTCGTCCGCACCTATGCGTGGATCGTCGTGCTGGGCAATGGCGGCATCGTGAATCGTGCCCTGCAATGGACCGGCCTCACCGATGCGCCGGTTTCCTTCCTCTATAACGAGCTCGGGGTGACCATCGGCATGGCCAACGTGCTGCTGCCGTTCCTCGTGCTGCCGCTGTTCGCCGCCATGACCCGCATCGACGACCGGCTGCTGCAGGCCGCCGCCTCGCTGGGCGCCCCGCCGCGCACCATCTTCTGGAAGGTCTATTTTCCGCTCACCCTGCCGGCGCTGGCCGCGGGGGCGCTGCTGGTCTTCATCCTCTGTCTCGGCTTCTACGTGACGCCGGCCATCCTGGGGGGCGGCCGCGTGCCGATGATCTCCAACCTGCTCGACACGCTGATCAACCAGATCCCGCGCTGGGAGCAGGCCTCGGCGATCTCGACGATCCTGCTGGTCGTGACCCTGCTGATCTTCGCGGCCTATCGCCGGCTCGACCGCAAGGCCTCGGCATGAAGGAGGGGGCATGAACCGCGAAGCGATCGGCGGCTCGGCCTGGACGCGGCGCGGGCTGGCGGCCATGGGCATCTTCGGCCTGGTCTTCCTCACCGTGCCGCTGGTCATCGTGATCCCGATGTCCTTCTCCTCGGCCCGGGCGCTGACCTTTCCGCCGCCCAGCCTGTCGCTGCGCTGGTACGAGACCTTCTTCGGCGACCCGCGCTGGATGGAGGCGATGTGGACCTCGACCTTCGTGGCCGCCATCTCCTCGGTGGCGGCGCTGATCCTGGGCGGCCTCGCGGCTTACGGGCTGCGCCGCGGCACCTTCAAGGGGCGCGACTGGGCCGAAGGTAACTTCATGGCACCGCTGATCGTGCCCACCATCATCGTGGCGATCGCGCTGTATCTCGGGCTGGCCAAGGTCGGGCTGCTGGGCTCGCTGGTCGGGCTCGTGGTCGCGCACACGCTGCTCAACGTGCCGCTGGTGATGATGGTGCTGGGCGTCGCGATCCGCGAATTCGACCAGCGGATCGAACAGGTCGCCTGGAGCCTCGGCGCCTCGTGGAGCTACACGATGCGCAAGGTGGTGCTGCCGAACCTGGCGCCCAGCGTCTTCGCCGCCTGGATCTTCGCCTTCATCGGCAGTTTCGACGAGGTCATCGTCACCTCGTTCATCGCCGGCAAGTACGAGACCGTGCCGAAGAAGATGTTCAACGAGCTGATCCTCGAGGTGAACCCGACCATCACCGCCGTGGCGACCCTGCTGATCGCCTTCACCGTGCTGGCCCTCGCCGCCGTGGCCTTCGTGCTCGGCCGGGCGGGCAAGCTGAAGGAGACCGTGGTCTAGAAGTCCGCCGAAACGTCCGAGTCCGGTCCGATAATCGAAACAAACGAAATAAACGAAACAATCGAAGCGGGAGTCGCACCCCCGGAATGATGGCTGTCTGCGCAACAATATTGCGCGGAGGTGCCTCGAACACCTGTTTCCGAGCTCGCTTGGACTTCTGCGCCAACATTTCCCTCGTGGACTCGGGATTTCGGTCGTCTACAAACTGCCCTCGTTGAGCGGACCGTGTCCTACGTGATCCCAGACGAGGAGATTTGTGTGGCTGGCATCGAGAGCTTCCCCAATTACGACCTGCTGACGAGTGACGCGCAGTATTTCGACTACAGCTCGGCCGCCAATCCGATCCAGCAGGGCATCATCCCGCCGGTGCCGTACCGGACCTTCTCGCCGTCCTTCTTCGACGAGGGGCCGACGCGCGTGCAGCCGCTCGACGTGAGCGAGGAGCTGGGCATCGTCGGCCCCGCGACCAGCCCGGCCCTTTGCGCCAACTTCATCCGGATCGTCCGCGGCTCGGTCATGACGTCGGCCGAGGCGACCAGCCAGGTGTTCTTCGTGTTCCGCGGCAGCGGGCGGACGGACGCGTGCGGCGAGACGATCCACTGGTCGCAGGGCGACTACATGGTGCTGCCGGCGCACGGCCACGCCCTGCATCATTCGGAGGGCGAGGCCGGGCTCTACTGGGTGCATGACGCGCCGCTGCTGCGCTATCTCGGCGCCGCGCCGACCGTCGCGCGCTTCAAGCCCACCTTCTATCAGCACGGCAAGGCGCAGCAGAAGCTGAACGAGATCGCCACCGATCCCAGGACCGCGAACGCCAATCGCGTCAGCGTCCTGCTCGCCAACCGGAACTTTCCCGGCACCCGCACCATCACCCACACGATGTGGACGATGTTCGGCCTTCTGCCGAAGGATGCCGTCCAGTACCCGCATCGTCACGAGTCGGTGGCGGTCGATTTCGTGATCGACTGCAAGCCGGGCTGCTACACGATGATCGGCACGGAACTCGACGAATCCGGGATGATCAAGAACGGAAGGCGCGAGGACTGGGCGCCCGGCGCCAGCTTCATCACGCCGCCCGGCTACTGGCATTCGCACCACAACGAATCGGGCGAGGACGCCCACGTCCTTCCGATCCAGGATGCCGGGCTGCACACCTATCTGCGCACCCTGGAGATCATGTTCAGCCACCCCGGACACGATCGCACGGCGCATATTTCGCAGACGCCGTAGGGGCGAAAATCCTGTCTGGCGGCCTTCCCGCTGGTGCAGTATGTGGCGCCAGAAGCGGGAGGACACGATGAATCACCCCAAGCGCGTGCGGCTCGTGGAAGTCGGGCCGCGCGACGGGTTGCAGAACGAGGCCAAGCCGGTTTCGGTCGAGGCCAAGGTGGCGCTGATCGACGCGCTGTCGGCCGCCGGGCATTCGGCGGTCGAGGCCGGCAGCTTCGTGTCGCCCAAGTGGGTGCCGCAGATGGCCAATACCGACCAGGTGATGGCGCGCATCCAGCGCAAGCAAGGCGTGAGCTATCCGGTGCTGGTGCCCAACAAGCAGGGCATGAACGGGGCGGTCGAGGCCGGGGTCGACGAGATCGCGATCTTCACCGCAGCCTCGGAAGCCTTCTGCCGCAAGAACACCAACTGTTCGATCGACGAGAGCTTCGAGCGGTTCGCGCCGGTGATGGAAGCGGCGCAGAAGCACGGCATGAAGGTGCGCGGCTACGTCTCGACCGTGATCGCCTGTCCCTATGACGGCAAGGTGGCGCCGGCCAAGGTGGCCGAAGTGGCGGAGCGGCTGTTCCGCATGGGCTGCTACGAGGTCTCGCTCGGCGACACGATCGGCGTCGGCACGCCCGGCGAGTGCGTCGCCATGATCGATGCCGTGGCCGAGAAGATGCCGCGCGACAAGATCGCCGCGCACTTCCACGACACCTACGGCCAGTCGCTGGCCAACATCCTGGCGGTCATGGAGCGCGGCATCGCCGTGTTCGACACCGCCGTCGCGGGTCTCGGCGGCTGTCCCTATGCCAAGGGCGCCTCGGGCAATGTCGGCACCGAGGACGTGATCTACCTGCTGAACGGTCTCGGCATCGACCACGGCGTCGACCTCGACGCCATCGCCCGGGCCGGCCGCGAGATCTGCTCGGCCCTGGGCCGCGAGCCCGCGTCCAAGGTGGCGCAGGCGCTCAAGGCGAAGGTGGCCGCTTAGCCTCACGATCGTTCAAGACGGCAGTCCATGCCCGTCGTCATATCGGGGCATGGATGCACTTCCCGGATTCCTGATCGCCGCTGTGGCGCTCGCCGGCAGCCCCGGCCCGGCGACGCTCAGCCTCGCGGCGACCGGGGCGGCGTTCGGCGCGCGCCGCGGCTTCGCCTATCTTGCCGGAATCGTCGTGGGCATGGTCGCGGTGATGGCGATCGTCGCGAGCGGGACGGTCGGTCTCGTGCTCGCGGTGCCGGGCGTCGCGCCCATGGTCGCGATCCTGGCCGCGCTCTATTTCCTGTGGCTGGCCTGGCGCATCGCGACGGCGCCGCCGCTGTCGAACGAGGGTGTGCGGAAGGAGGCTCCGACCGTCGCGGCCGGCCTGCTGCTGTCGCTGGTCAATCCCAAGGGCTATGTCGCGATGGCCGCGCTCTATTCCGGCTTCACCCTGCTGCCCGACCGGCTCGGGGCCGATATGGCCCTGAAGCTGGTCGTACTCACGCTGGTCATCGCCGCCGTGAATGTCGCGTGGCTGCTCGCCGGCGCGGCGCTCACGCGCTACTTCCGCGATCCGCGCACCAACAGGCTCATCAACCTTGTCTTCGCCGTTGCGCTGGTTGCATCGGTCGCTCTGGCGTTCCTCGTCTGATCGCTTCTATTGCCGCTGCACGATCCTGACGGTCACCGAGGTGGAACGACCCGCTTCGTCGACGACCGCGAGGCGGGCGGTGCCGGCGCCGTCGGGCACCCACTGCGTGCCCTCCAGCGGGCGGCCGTCGACCAGCCAGCGCAGCCGACCCTGGCCGCCCATGGCGTTCAGCGGGACGGCCTCGCGGGCGGCCAGCTCGATGCGGGCATCGGCCGGCGGATAGGCGATGCGCGGGCCGCCGCTGGTCTCGCTGTAGGGGGCGAGCGTGCGCATGCGCGGCGGCAGCTCGCGATGGGACGCAACCTTGATCGCGTCGGCCGGCGGGCGGATCGCGCGATTGTCCTCGCCGGGCAGCCGGCCGTACGCCTTGAACAGGATGGGCAGCGCCGAGAGCCGGCCGAGCTGGCCGGGGCGCGGCGTGCCGTCGGCATGGCCGACCCACACCACGACGGTCCAGTTGGCGCTGTAGCCCGCCGCCCAGGCGTCGCGATAGCCGGCCGATGTGCCGGTCTTGAAGGCGATGCGGCGTTCGCGCAGGGCGACGGGCAGCGAGGCGAAGCCTTCGGGCAGCGGCGCCTCGGCCAGCACGTCCGAGACGTACCAGGCGGCGGTCGGCCCGATGAGGCGGAGCGGCTGGGATTTTGGCCGGTCGCGCCGGACCTGGGGGGGCGCGAAGCTGCCGCCATTGGCCAGGCCCGAATAGAGTCCCGCCATCTCGAGCGGCGAGACCGTGGCGCTGCCGAGCGCCACGCCCAGAGAATTGCCGTTGTCGCCCGGCGGCAGCCCGGGGACGACGCCGGCGGTGCGCAGGGTGGAGAGGAAGCGCTGTGGCCCGACCTTCTCCAGCGCCAGTACGGCCGGCACGTTGAGGGATTGCTGCAGCGCGCGGCGCACTGTCACCGCGCCCTGATGGTCGCGGTCGAAATTGCGCGGCAGCCAGTCGCGGAAGCGCACCGGCACGTCCTCGACCAGCGTCTCGGGATGGAGCGTGCGGTCGTCGAAGGCCATGGCGTAGATCAGCGGCTTCAGCGCCGAACCCGGCGAGCGGCGGGCGCGCACGAGGTCGACCTGACCGGCGCGGCCGAAGAAATTGTCGCCGCCCAGCCAGGCCACGACGCCGCCCGTCCTGTTGTCGAGCACGACCATGGCGATCTCGGCGCCATCGCCGAGCGGGCGGCGCTCCTCGTGCACCAGCTGGGCCAGCGCCTGCTGCAGTTCGTAGCGCACCGTCGTCGGCACGGTGGTGCCGGGCGACTGGCCGGCCAGCCAGGTCGCGAGATGCGGCGCCTGCATGGGCATCGCGAGTCGGCGGTCGGGTGCGAGGCGGCTGCGCGCCATCTCGAAGAGCGGGGCATCGATCACGCCATGCTCGACGCCGCGTTCCAGCACGCGGTCTCGCGCCTTCTGCGCCACCGGGGAGGCACGGTCGGGGCGGCGGCGCTCGGGCGACTGGGGAATGGCCACCAGCAGCGCGGCCTCGGCGGCGCTGAGCTGGCGCGGCTCCTTGCCGAAGTAGGCGAGGGAGGCGGCACGCACGCCCTCGAGGTTGCCGCCCATCGGCGCCAGCGTCAGGTAGATCGCCAGCACCTCGCGCTTCGAATAGCGCCACTCGAGCTGGAGTGCGCGGGCCGACTGGATCGCCTTGGTCGTGAAGCTGCGCGGTCGGGGATCGAGCAGGCGCGCGGCCTGCATCGACAGCGTCGAGGCGCCCGACACGATGCGGCCGCGCTCGGCAAGCTGGCCGGCCGCACGCAGGGTCGCGAGGGGATCGACGCCCCAATGGGAGTCGAACCGGCGATCCTCATAGGCCTTGAGCAGGCCGAGATAGAGCGGATCGACATCGTCGACCGACGTCTTGAGACGCCACTTGCCGTCCGCCGTCGTGAAGGCGCGCAACAGCCGGCCGTTGGCGTCGACCACCTCGGTCGACCGGTCGTGATAGCGCGACAAATCGGGCGGGAAGGCACGATCGAGCGTCAGCGCCGTCGCCACCAGGGTCGTGGCGGCGACGGCCAGGCCGGCCAGCAGGGGCCTGAGCCGCATGGCTGGCTACTTCGTTCCGGCGGGAACGATCGTCAGCGCGCGCATCGCCGTCCGGCCATAGACCCGCGGCGCATACATGTCCGACACGTTCGTCGCCGGGACGGCGTAGGTGCCGGGCGTCACGGCGCGAACGATATAGGCGACGTGATAGGAGTTCGGGTTCTTGGCCGATGAGTCCCACCAGGTCTGGTAGGGGCGTGTCCCCATGTTGAAGGACGCGAAGAAGCGGTCGTCGCGCGCCTCGGCGATGCGGGTTTCCGTGAGGTCCGACAGGAACGGGAAGGACTTCGCCGTCTCGTCGTTCAGCACCGCCTCGATCTCGAAGCCGGCCGGCAGCAGGTCGAGCAGCGCCACCTCGTGGTAGCCGCCTTCCAGGTTGCGACCGGAGATCGAGACGATGAAGCGCTCGTTCTGCACGACCTGTCCCAGTGAAGCGGGATCGCCGTTGAACTTCAGGAACTCACGCTGGACGCTGATGCCCGCCGTCGCCGCAGGCTGCGGATCGAGGGGCACGCCGCGCGCCGTCACCTGCATCCAGATCGGACGGTCGGTGTCGTTGCGCAGCTTGAAGCCGCGCGCGAGAGCTGCCGCGTCAGGGTTCATCGTCACGGGTTCGGTCGCGGCCTGGCGTGATTGGCCATCGACCGAATAGGCGAGCTGGGTGCTGCCGCTCATGGCGCGGGCGGCCATCACCAGCCACGCCTGTTCCTGCGTGGTGGTGAGCCCGATCGATGCGGCAAGCCTTTCGCCCACCAGGCTCGTTACCTCGGTCAGGGCTTCGCGTCCCCCCGCCTCGACGGCGAGCGTGACGAGGGCGGCACGGTTGCGCAGCGGCGAGCCGTAATAGTCGGACGGGTCGCGCTCGTCGATGCGCTGGCGCGCCAGCGCGAAGGCGAGACGGCCGCGTCCCGGCTCGCCCACCTGGTTCAGCGCCGCGGCCAGCATCGCCCAGGCGATGCCGCCCTTTATCTCCGCGGCCTTCGTGTCCTGGAAGTAGCGGACCCTGCCCGGATCGGCGTAGCCCGACTTCGCCAGCACGTACCAGGCATAGGCCTGGGCGTTGGGCGAGAGCCTGTCGGCGGTCTTGTTGAGCCAGTTCAGTCCCCGCTGCAGCGACGCCGAGGGCACCGTCATCTGCTGCTGGTTCGCGCGCACGAGGAAGTCGAGCACGTAGGTCTGCAGCCATTCCGCCGCCGGTGTGGAGAAGGGGCCCCACATGCCGAACGATCCATCGGGTAGCTGCATGTCGACGATGCGATAGACGGCGTCCTGCACGCGGTCGTTGATGCGCGGATCGGTCGGGCCGTATCCCAGCAGGGCGACGTCATTGTAGTAGAGCAACGGCATCGCACGGCTGGTCGTCTGCTCGATGCAGCCGAACGGATACTTGTCGAGGGCTCGCAGCAGGGCCGCGACGTCGATGCCCGGAATGCGGGTCAGCGAGGCGCTGACCTGCGCCGTCCCCGGTGCGAAGGATGCGATCACGTTGCGGTCGACCGTGGCCTCGTTGCCGGGTCCGAGCTGCGCGACCGTGTCGATGGCGCTGGGCGTCTGCGCCGGCCGCACCTGGATGTCCCATTCGCGCTGGACGGCGAAATTGCCGGGTCCCTGGACGGCGACCGTGACCTTGCCGAAGCCGGCCTCGCCGGCGCGCAGCGGCCAGGTCAGCAGCTCGCGCTGGTTGGCGGCGAGACGCCGGGTTTCGGTCACCGGCCGTTCGAGAGAGACCGAGCCGGTGGCGGTCAGGGTCACGCGGTAGTCTCCCGCCTGGCCGTCGACATTGTGCAGCGACAGCGCCACCCGCCCGAGATCCTTCGGCGCGAGGAAGCGCGGCAGCACTGCATCCGCGGTGACGGCATCGCGCACGAAGAGCCGCTGCTCGCCCGAGCCGACGCGGGTCTTGTCGTAGGCGACCGCCATCAGGCGCAGCTGGCCGATGAAGTCGGGGATCTCGAAGGCGATCTTCGCTTCGCCCTTGTCGTCGAGCTTCACCGGGCCGCTAAACAGCGAGACGGTGCGCGTCGGCACGATGTCGAGCCCGCCGATCTCGCCGGCATCGCCGCCGGCCCGGATACGGCCGAGTTCGTCGGCGCGCGTGTCGAGCAGGCGGCCGTAATCGTCGCGCATGGAAACCCCCAGGCGACGCTTGCCGAAATAGTGGTCCGCCGGATTGGGCGTCTTGTAGCGGGTGAGCTGCAGGATGCCCTCGTCGACCGCGGCCAGGGTGACGAAGGCTTCCTGGCCGGGCTGCAGGTTGGACACCTTCACCGGCACCTCGATGCGCTGCCGCGGTGTGATCTTCTCGGGCGTGCCGATCTGGATGCCGAGCGTGCGCAGGGCCGGGTTGAGGCCGATCCATGTGGCACCGATCGCGCGCGTGGGGGTGCGTTCGGCCGGGGCCGCCAGCGGCCGCCAGGCCGTGACCAGCGCGTAGGCGCCGGCCCCCCATTCGCCCTTCACCGGGATGTCGACGGTCGTGCCGCCGGCCGGCACCTGGACCGACTGGGTGGAGACGATGCGGTCGGTCGCGATGGCGATCAGCGCCTCACCGGCGAACGGCGCCTCGATGCGCAGGCGGGCCGTGTCGCCCGGCGCATAGTTCTGCTTGTCGCTGGCGACGCGCAGCGTATCGGGCGCCTCCTCGGTTCCGGTGCCGCCATACCAGCCGACGTAGAAGGTGAGGCTGGTCGAAGTCTTCTTCTCGTTGTCGATGACGGTGAGCTTGTGCTGACCCCAGTCCAGACGTTGCGAGAGACGGGTGGGCGTGTCGGCCTTCAAGGTCACCTTGTCGGCCGTCACCAGCCGCGTGTTCGTGACCGACTGCCAGCGCCAGCGGCCGTCGACCTGGAACCACTGATAGGCGTAGATGATGCGCTCGATCCGGTATTCGACCGAAGGGCGCGCGACCTGCGTGCCGGCCGCGTCGACGGCCACCACGTCGAACTCGGTGTCGACGCCCTCGCGGGAATAGCGGCCCTCGAAGGTCGGGCGGACACCGATATAGGTGTCGCGCGTGCGCACGGGCATGACCTTCTCGGTCTTGGTGGCGCGGCCGCCGCCCGGTTCGAAGACGCGCGCCTGGACCTGGGCGCGCAGCGGCAGGACCGTCTCCTTGGCCAGATCACCCGCCCATTCGAGGCTCGACTTGCCGGCCGGGTCGGTGTTCTCGCCCTTGAGCTCGATGAAGGGCGGCTCGAACTTCTCGCGATCGTCCTCCGGTCCGAACCGGTACTTGGCGAAGGCCGGGAACGGATTGTCGTCGACCGTGATGCGCATGTCGCCTTCGACGGCGAGATCGGACGCCGGTGCGCCGTACAGGAAGTCGGCCGAGAGGACGAAGCGGTTCACGCTGCCGGGCCGGATGATCGGGTCGTCAGCCGTGAGCTCGATCTTGAGCTTCTCAGGGACAAAATCCTCGACCGAGAATTCGACCCGGCCGACCGGCGCACCCTTGGGATCGATATGGGCCGCAACGGACCAGCGGCCGCGCCGCGAGGATTTCGGCAGGTCGATGGTTTGGGCAATGGCGCCCGACCCCTGCAGACCGTGGGTGAAACGCGTGAACTCGCTGCCGTCCGGCCGCTTGACGATCAGGGTGACGGGCAGGTTCGAGAGCGCGTTGGCCGCGTCGTCGCGCATCAGCGCCATCAGCTGCACGGTCTCGCCCGGGCGGTAGATGCCGCGCTCGGTGTAGAGGAAGGCATCGACCGGGCCGGGCTGCGGCCTTCCGTCGACGCCGCGGTCGGACAGGTCGAAGGCCGACTTGGTGAGTTCGAGGCGCGAGAATTCCTTCTTGGCCGGATCCTGCGCCATGACGGCGACCGCTTCGGCCGCGCCGGTGCCCTTCAGCAGCCCGGCCGCGAACGCGGCGCGTCCGTCGGCGCCGGTGACCACCTTGCCGATCGGCTCGTTGCCGCGCGACAGGACGGTGACCTCGATGCCGGCCAGCGGCTGGGCGGTCTGCAGCGAGCGCGCGAAGACGTTCAGCCCGTCGTCGCCGCTGAAGGAGGTGAGGCCGATGTCGGTATCGATCACCCACAGGCCGGCTGCGGCGCCGCCGGTCGAATCGTCGTCGTCATAGTCGCGGGACGGCGGCTTGGCGGCATTCCACACGACGACGAAATAGGCACCGGGCTTCCAGTCCTGGATCGTCTCGCGGATCGGGAAGGCGGTGACGACGGCCTGGTTGGGCACGTTGCGCACGTCCATCGTGCCGCTCCACTGCTCGGCGCCGTTGCTGCCATTCAGCCAGCTGCGCAGCGACCACGGCTCGGTGATCGGCTCGGATCCCGGAAAGGAGACGTCGTAGGAGCGGTCGGCGGAGAAGCGATCGATGCCGCGCTCGTTCACGCGATAGACCGAGATGCCGACCTTGGAGACGTTGATGGTCGTGACGGGCAGGCCGGCGGCGCTGCCGCGCGGCAGGATGAAGCCCTTGCCCGGCAGCGTGACCACGGCGGGACGGGCCCCCAGCGCCACGCTCACGCTCTGCTCGTTGCGCAGCTTCTCGCCATCGCGTCCGGGGAAGCCCGCCAGCAGCTTCACGGTGTAGTCCTGGCCATAGGTGAGGCCGGCAATGCACAGCCGGTCGTCCACGGTGCGGAGCGCCGTCTTGGCTTCGGGCTCGATGCGGATGAAATCGCCGTACTTCACGTCGCCGGTGGCGAGCGGCTTGTTGAAGCCGAGGCAGGCTTCCGCTTCGCTGCGGCTGGAATCGACCCCGACCCGACGGAAGGAGAAGGGATCGGACGGCGAGGCCGGTGGCGGGGCGATGGGGACCGGTGCGGCTGACTGAGCCGTCTGGGGTGCCGGTGGGGTCGGAGCCGGAGGCGAAGGGACAGGCGCTGCGGCGGGAGGCGTCGTGGACGCCGTGGTCGTCGGCACCGGGCGGTCGACGGAATCGCCCGGCCTCCCGATCAGGTAACCCGCAATGCCGGAGCCCAGCATCAGGGCCACAACCAAGGCAGCCAGCGTCGATCGATTCATGAGAACCCCCGCAAATAGCGACCGGACAATAGAGTGTGGATTGTGCAGACAGTGTGGAGTCTGACATCCGGTTTGTAATTCTCGCAGCCTGTGGCGGGAAGGTCACGCTGTGGATAGGCGGACTTGAGCAGGGGACCGGTCACGTACTAAGCGCAGGCGATGGCGTTGCATCTCATCAAGCTCGCGGTCGGCATCGACGATCTCGCCCACATGAAGAAGGTTCAGGCGGCGCGTCGCCAGGAGCGGGGGCAGTCGCCGCGCTCGCCGCACTGGGTCTACACGCGCAACTCGCCGCGGCGAGCCGAGGATCTGCTGGGCGGCTCGCTCTACTGGGTGGTGCGCGGCGTCATCCGCTGCCGGCAGGAACTGGTCGGCTTCGAGGACGATTTTGACGAGGACAGCGGCAAGAAGTTCTGCCGGATCAAGCTCAAGCGCCCCCTGATCGAGACCGCGCCCCGCGCCTGCAAGGCATTCCAGGGGTGGCGCTACCTGGAGCCCGAGCGTGCGCCCCCGGACCTGTCGAGCGGCGACAGCGCCGACATGCCGGCCGAGATGGCCGCGGAGCTGAAGAGGCTTGGGCTCCTTTAGGCCTCGGCATCTTCTGTCATCCTGAGCGCAGCGAAGGATCCAGCGCCAGCTACGGAGTACTCTGGTCGTTCCGCCAGGTCCTTCGCTTCGCTCAGGACGACATGAACTCAGCGGTTCGTCAGCTTGAGTTCGATGCGGCGGTTGCGGGCGGTGTCGGTGGAGGAGAGCGGCTGGTATTCGCCGTAGCCCGCAGCCACAAGGCGATCGTTCGGGATGCCTTCGCTGTGGAGGAACTTCACCACGGCGATGGCGCGGGCGGCCGACAGCTCCCAGTTCGATGGATACTGCGCGCTGGCGATCGCCTTGCTGTCGGTATGGCCGTCGACCTGGAGCACCCAGTTGACCTCTTTCGGGATCGTGGCGGCGATCTCGACGAGACGCTTGGCCACGTTGGCGAGCTGCTTCTCGCCGCTCTCCTGAAGCTTGGCCGAGCCGGAGGCGAAGAGCACTTCCGACTGGAACACGAAACGGTCGCCCACGACCTGAACGTCGCGCTGGCCGCGCAGCGCCTCGCGCAGCTTGCCGAAGAATTCGGAGCGGTAACGCGCCAGCTCCTCGACCTTGCTGGCGAGAGCGCGGTTGAGCTTCTGGCCGAGATCGACGATCTGCGCCTGCTGGTCCTTGGCCTTGACGTCGGCCGCGTCGAGCGCCGTGCTGAGGCGGGCGAGTTCGTCCTTGAGGGCGGCCAGCTCGGCGGTGAGGCGCACGACCGCGGCCTTCTGCTCGGCCGTGAGCTTCTGCTCTTCGGTGAGATCGCCGAACAGCTTGCCCTTGTCCTGATTGGCGGCCGCCAGCGAGGCGGCGAGGCGCGTGAGTTCGAGTCGCTGGCGCTCGATCTCTTTCTGCAGATCGCCGGCCTTGGCTGCGGCTTCCTTATTCGAACTCTCGAGCGAGGAGGCCAGCCGGTCGCGCTCCGCCAGCATCGAGGTCAGGCGTTCCGTGAGCTGGTCACGCTCGATCTTGAGCGCGTCCGACGCGGTGCGCTGGGCCGCGAGATCGGCGCCCAGGCGGTCTCGCTCGGCCTGGTTCTGGCGAAGCTGCAGGGTGAGTTTTTCGAGATCCTGCTTCAGGCCTTCGCTCGCCGCCTGCTCGAGCGAAAGCACGCTGGCGAGATTGCCCAGCTGCTTGTTGAGGGCGTCGATGGCGCTGTCACGCGTGTTGAGCGTGTCGGTCAGCGTGAACTGCGCGACGCTGAACAGCGACAGCAGGAAGATCAGCACCATCAGCAGCGTCGTCAGCGCGTCGACGTAACCCGGCCAGGTGTAGTCGGCCGAACCTCCTCCGCGACGGCGGGATGCGGCTGCCATGACGGTCAGTCGTCGCCCGGCGTCGCGCCGCGCGACGAGGCGATGGTGCGGGCGAGCAGGCGGAATTCGCCGCGCAGCTCGTCGGCCAGCGCGGTGCGGCTGCGCACGCTTTCCTCGATCAGCCGGCTGAGGCCCGCCTCGAGGGTGCGCTGGTGCGCCAGGAGCGCCTCGCTGTCGGCCTCCGGCTTGCGCTCGGTCAGGCGCGCGACGGTGCCGCGCAGCTCGATCGACTGCTCGGCCAAGCGTGCCAGCAGCGCCTGCTGCGAGCGCATGCTTTCGGTCAGGGAGGTCAGGCGCTCGACCAGGGTGGCGTTGGCCGTTGCGGCCTGTTCGCGGCCCTCTTCGCTGCGGCGCAGCGTACGGGCGAGATCGTCGAGCCCGTCGGCGGTGCGCTCCAGCAGAGCCTCGACATAGGCCGAGACGCCCTGTTCGCCTTCGGTCTGCAGGGTGCCGCTCGACAGCCGGGTGGCGCCCGCCAGCCATTCCTCCAGTTCGGTGTGGAAGCGGCCCTGGGCCTGGCTGGCCTGCAGTTCGAGGAAGCCAAGCACGAGCGAACCCGACAGGCCGAACAGCGAGGCCCCGAAGGCCGTCGACATGCCCTTGAGGGGGCCTTCGATGCCCTGCTTGAGCTTGGCGAACATCTGGACGGCATCGCCGCCGGTGACCTGCATGCCGACGATGGCATCGGCGACCGCGCCGATCGTTTCGAGCAGGCCCCAGAAGGTGCCGAGCAGGCCGAGGAAGATCAGCAGGCCGATCATGTAGCGGCTGAGTTCGCGCCGCTCGTCGAGGCGGCTGGCGATGCCGTCGAGCATGGCGCGCGTCGCGGTGGGGGAGAGGCGGAAATTGTCCTGACGGTCGCCCATCATGACGGCCATCGGCGCCATCAGTTCGATTGAATCCGTCTCGAGAAGAGGGGCGCCGGGCTCGCGATGCTGGAAGCGCCGCAGCCACCGGACCTCGGGCCACAGGGACAGAACCTGGCGCATCACGAAGAAGATGCCGATCGCGAGGACGCCGAGGATGACGCTGTTGAGGATCGGCGTGTTCAGGAAGACGCGTAGCAGGTCGTGGTGCAGCAGGAAGGCGATGCCGGCCACGACCACGAGGAACAGAAGCATGCGAACGAGATACGGAAGCGGGTTACTCATGCGTACTTCCGATGCCTGTGCGACGTTGCCGGGGAGATCATGCCCTGGGCACCCGGCATCCGCCCCGCATCCCGGTTTCGACAGCCTTGCCGCCCCCTGGCAAGCCTGTGTCGCCGGAGCCGGGAGCAAAGGCGGCGCGGCTGGGGACAGCGGCCGGAAACGGGGGCATAACCAGTTGCCTTTCCAAGGGATTTGGCGGATCGACCATAACCAATGGTCGTCCCGCGCTCAACCGATTGCCGCAAGCGCAAGCGGTCCGAGCGCGGCCGTCAGGCCTTGGACAGGATCTCGACCATCGGGTCGCGCAGACCGAAGTTGCTGGCCAGGATCGACGGTCCGCCCAGCTCATAGGGCTGACCGGCAATGTCGCCGACGAGACCACCGGCTTCGCGCACCATGAGGATTCCCGCAGCGACGTCCCACGGCGCCAAGCCGAACTCGAAGAAGGCGTCGTAGCGGCCGGCCGCCACGAAGGCGAGGTCGAGCGCGGCGGCGCCCCAGCGACGGACGCCGGCCGTACGTTCGGTGACGGCGGCCAGCTTGGCGTGATAGGCGGCGTGATTGCCCTTGCCGATATGCGGGATACCGGTGCCGACGAGCGCGCGGGCGGGCTCCTTGCGGCCGGACACGCGCAGGCGCCGCGAACGGGCGTTCGGCGTGTCGATGTAGGCGCCGTTGCCCTTCTCGGCCCAGAACAGCT
Organism: Reyranella sp.; assembly: GCF_965249915.1. Lineage (GTDB taxonomy): Bacteria > Pseudomonadota > Alphaproteobacteria > Reyranellales > Reyranellaceae > Reyranella. The sequence continues at coordinate 2,602,098 of NZ_OZ252257.1, read as the reverse complement.
CGTCGGAGATCGGCTGGTAGATGACGCCGGCGATGATCTCCTTCTCGCGCTCGAGCGCGATGGAGATGGCGAAGTGGGGGACGCCGTGCAGGAAGTTGGTCGTGCCGTCGAGCGGATCGACGATCCAGCGGTTGCGGCCGTCGCCCTTGGTCTCGCCGCCTTCCTCGCCGAGGAAACCGTAGTCGGGGCGGACGCGCGACAGTTCGGTCCGCAGCGTGCGCTCGGCCTTGATGTCGGCGTGACTGACGAAGTCGCCGGGGCCCTTCTCGGAGATCTGCAGATGCTCGACTTCGCCGAAGTCGCGCTTGAGATTCTTCGCCGCGGCAAAGGCCGCGCGGATCATGACGGTGATCGTGGCCGAGCGCTGAGCCAGCGATTTGCGCTCGGGCGGGCCCGAGCGCTCGCGAGCCTCGCCCATCGGGGCGCGGCCCACGCGGGCGACGGGAGTCTCTCGCGGGGGGCGATTGGTGGGGAGGGCCACGGTGCGCGCCTAATCCTTGGCGCGTTCCATGTAGGTGCCCTCTTCGGTGTTGATCACCAGCCGCGTGCCGACGCCGATATGGGGAGGAACCATCACGCGGATGCCGCCCTCGACGATGGCCGGCTTGTAAGAAGAGGAAGCGGTCTGGCCCTTCACGACGGCGTCGGCCTCGGTGACGGCGAGAATGACGGTCTTGGGCAGTTCCGCGCCGACTGGCGTTCCCTCGTAGAGCGACACGGTCACTTCCATGCCGTCCTGCAGCCAGCGCGACTGATCTTCATCGAGAACGTCGGCGCCGACCACGAGCTGCTCGAAGGTTTCCTTGTCCATGAACGTGAAGCCGTTCTCGTCCTTGAACAGGTAGGTGCACTCGCGCTCGTCGATGTGCACGCGCTCGATGGTCTCGCCGGAGCGGAAGCGCTCCTGCAGCTTGTTGCCCTCGCGCAGCGCCTTGGCCTCGATGGCCACGAACGCGCCGCCCTTGCCGGGGCTGATATGCTGCACCTTGGAGGCGACCCAGAGCTTGCCGTTGTACTCGATGACGTTGCCGGCTCGGATGGAATTGACTTGGACTTTCATGAGCTTACCCGGCCTTACCGCTGTCTCGGATGAATGGAATTCGGCCTCGTCCGCATAAGCGGTTCGAGGCCGGCGCGGCCTTCTATCAAAGGCAGCCGGGGGTCGCAACCGGCCCGCCCGAGGCGGTAGGGCGCTATTTCAGGCCCAATTCGGCCCGTTTCTTCCTCGAAAGGCCCGCCGCGATGACGGCATGCGCCTGCTTGAGATAGGCCCGGGTCTCGGCCGGCGTCAGGACTCCGGGGTCCTCGAGGGCCACCCACTTCGCGCGGGCGAGGTAGGGGGCCGGTTTGAAGCCCTTGGCGTGGGAAAGCGCCTCGTAGTGCTCGGGCGGGCACTTGAAGCTGATCCGTGCGACGGAATGGCCGGGCGGGCCGATCAGGCAGAACATCTTGCCGCCGACCTTGAAGACGGTGACGCCCTCCCACTGCACGCTCCGCGTGGCGGCCGGCAGCTTGCGGCAATAGGCATCGATCTGCTGGGGCGTCATGACGATACCCTACACGCCGCGCCGTCCGCGTGCGATTGTCGGGCATGACCGAGTGGCGCCCCGACAAGCTCGCCCGGCGCCTGCCGCACCTCCAGGCACGCGCCGCAATCCAGGCCGCGTTGCGGCAGTGGTTCGCCGCTGAAGGATTTGTCGAAGTCGAGACCCCGATCCTGCAGGCGGCCCCCGGCGCCGAGGTCCATCTCACGGGCTTCGCCACGGAGTGGGAACTGCCCGACGGCGAAGAGCGCGAACGCTGGCTGCACAGCTCGCCCGAGTTCGCGATGAAGAAGCTCCTGGCCGGCGGCCTGCCGAAGATCTTCCAGTTCGCGCGCGTGTTCCGAAATGCGGAAGGCTCGGCCCTGCACCATCCCGAATTCACGATGCTGGAATGGTACCGCGCGGGCGTGGGCTACGAGACCATCATGGCCGACTGCCAGGCGCTGCTGGCCGCGACCGGCGTCGACGAACTGCGCTGGGCCGGCCATGCCTGCGACCCCCGGGCCGAACCGGAGCGGCTCACCGTGGCGCAGGCCTTCGTCCGCCACGCCGGCGTCGACCTGTTCGCGACCATCGGTAATGCCGAGGCGCTGGCGGGCGCATCGGGCATCGCCATGCATGCCGGCGACACCTGGGAGGACGTCTTTTTCCGCATCATGTTCGAGAAGATCGAATCGAAGCTCGGCATGGGCCGGCCGACGATCCTCTGCGAATATCCGATCTCGATGGCGGCGCTCGCCCGCGCCAAGCCCGGCGATCCCAGGGTGGCGGAGCGCTTCGAGCTCTATGTCTGCGGCGTCGAACTGGCCAATGCCTTCGGCGAACTCACCGATCCCGCCGTCCAGCGCACGCGGCTTGCCGCGGACATGGACCTGAAGGATGAGCTGTATGGCGTGCGCTGGCCGGTCGACGACGACTTCCTCGCCGCGCTCGATCACGGCCTGCCGGATTGCTCCGGCATCGCGCTCGGCTTCGATCGCCTGGTGATGCTGGCGAGCGGCGCGTCGCACATCGAGGACGTTCTATGGCTGCCCGTCCGCTGATCCGTGCGCTGCGAAGAGATCGTTGAAGGCACGCACCGCGGCTTCCGGGCCGTCCTTGTAGCTCCAGACACCCCCGGCGACCGCCAGGAAGTCCGCGCCCGCTTCGATGAGCGGCCGGCAGTTCTCGACCGTGATGCCGCCGATCGCCACGCAGGGCACCTCCATCAGGCCGCTCCACCATTCGACGATCTCGATATCGGCAGGCGTCGTCACCGGTTTGGTGGAGGAGGAGAAGAACGCGCCGAAAGCCACGTAGTCGGCGCCGGCTTCGGCGGCGTCCATGGCGAGGTGGCGCGACGCCTTGCAGGTGACGCCGACCTGGCGCTCGGGTCCCACGATCCGGCGCGCTTCGGCGTAGGGCATATCCTCCTGGCCGACATGCACGCCGTCGCAATCGAGTTTCACCGCGAGGTCGGGGCGATCATTCATGATGAAGGCGACATCGCGCTGCTGGCAGATCGGCCGCAGCGTATCGGCGGCGCGGACGATCGCCTCGTCGGGGACGTCCTTCAGCCGCAGCTGGAAGGCCGCGACGTCGCCGCCGTCGAGGGCGGCGCGGAGGTCGTCGGCAAAGATCGCCGGATGCTCGATGCGGGCGGGAGAGATCAGATAGAGACGGGTCACGGGGTTCCTGATTTTCGTGTGGTGTATGCGGAACCCGGCGTCCCGTCGAGAGCCGGGTTGGGGGAATCCTCCCATTGTCCTGGCGCTGCGGCCTGGGCTAACTGACGGCAGCCTTCTCGCCAGGAACCATGAACAAAGTCATCAAGACCCTTCTTCTGGTTCTCGTTTCGACCGCCGCCAGCCTGCTGGTCGGGATCGCGATCGCCGGCTACCTGACTGTCCCGCGCATTCCCCTGATCTCCGAAGGCGACCGTCTCCTGGTGTTCGATCCCGAGATCGGTGCGATCGCCAATCCCGGTTCCCAGGCGAGGCGCATCTATCCCGCCGTCGCCGACCGCAAGACCTTCGCCTTCGACATCTATACCGACGATCGCGGCGCGCGGGTCGACGCGCCCGGGCTGCAGAGCCCCGAGCGCGTCGACGTCCTGGTCGTCGGCGACTCGTTCACCTGGGGCTACGCACTGGCCAACGAGCAGACCTATGCAAGGCTGCTGTCACGCGAGCTCGAAGCCAGTGTGTCGAACTTCGCGATGGCGGCCTATGGAACGACCCAGTCGCTGCAGCTCTTGCGGCGCAACGGCGATCTCTCGCCGAAGCTCGTGGTCTACGGCATCATCGCACATCACTTCGAGCGCAACGTCTCGCCGTGCCTTCCATCCTACTATCCGTTCTGCTTCAGCGCGTCACACGTCGCTTGGGACGACGAGGGGCAAGCGTCGATCGCCCCGCCGCAGAGCAACGGCGTACAGCGCTTCCAGCGGCACCTTGCCGGCGACTTCCTGCATCCCGTGACCTGGCTGCTGCATGGCATCGATGTGGTGCGCGGCCGGATCGAATATGGCCGGGCCGCCTACCGCACGCCGAGCGACGAGAAGAAGGAAGAGGCCGTGGGCTACCTCCTGCGCGAAATGCAGCGATCGGCCGACGAGATCGGCGCGAACCTGCTCGTCGTCTATTTGCCGACGAACTATTACTCGGCGCCGGAAGCCTTGCCGCGCGTCATCGGCGACATCGACTTGCTCGACCTCACCGAGGCCTTCCAGCGGGAGAGGGAGAAGGGCGCCAACCTCTACATCGTGGGCGACGGGCATCCGAACCAGGCCGCCCACGAGCTGATCTCGCGGGAGATCGCGAAGTACGTTCGCGACAACGGCCTGCTCGAGGTCACGAACTCGCGCCGCCGGCCCGGGTGAAGCTCAGGCGTTCTGACCACGCCGGATCGAGGCGGGAGCGCAGCCCGTAGACATCTCCCAGCACCCACAGGTCGCGCACCAGCGGCCCGTCGAACGTGAAGATGGGAGCGCCGTACCACCAGACACGGCTGTTGGTCGGCGGCTCCCCGAACAGCGTCCGGCGATGGATGCCGTGGAAGCGCAGCTTGCCCGATACGCGGTGACCTTCTTCCATCAGCTCGAGAATGTCGGACGTGTAGTCGTCGAGCGTGTCGGTGAGCCAGCTCACATAGTTGCTGAATTGCTGGTGACCGACCAGCACGGGCCCGAGCGAGCCGCGAAAGGTGAAGTCGGGATGGAATATCTGCGGGACGAGCGAGAGATCGGCCTTGTCCCATAGATCCTTGTAGAACACGCGCACGACGTTCTTCTGCCCGCTGAGACGGGCCGGCGCCAGGTCGATCTCCGCTTCGCCCGGGAGCTCCGGGTATCTCCGCTGTGTCGTCATCGCGTCGCCCCTCCTCATGCGCATCGCCTGCGGCATCTCACTCGCTGGCCGAACGGAAGAACGATGCTATGCCGTCGCTTGCAAGCGCGGTTTCGATGCGGCAGAAAAAATTGTCACCTCTGGGCCGGCCCGACGTTAGACATCAGTCGGCCGACCGGGCGGCGCTGGACCGGACCGGCAGGCCGCACGTGACAAGCGTTGAAATCTCTAGGTCGAAGAGGGAAGAGTTGAGCGGTCGATTCCTGGCGAATGCGGTCACGGCCTTCGTGTCCGTCCTGGTCAGTCTGGTTCTTGCCGAAGGGGCGGCGCGCATTCTCGACGGAATGCCGCTCACCCAGCTCGAACTGCCGGTTCGTCTCGTGAACATCGGCAACGACACTACGGCCGAGCGTCTCGACGAGGTGCCCAGAGCGGCGTCGGTGCAGCGCGACTGGTTCTTCAGCGATCCGCCGCCGCTTCCCAACCGCAAGCCCGTGCCGGCCTCGCTGCAGGAACTCGATCGTACGCTTCAGAAGCCGGGGAATCCGTTCCAGTCATCCGACGCACTGAAGATCTGGAACTCGGTACTGGTGGGCAATCCCTGCGCGTCGCCGTTCTTTTCGAACGCGCCCGGCTGGCTGATGCTGTTCGATCCCGTGGACGGCAAGCCACAGCCGCCTTTTCGGTTTCGGCCCGACACGACCACGCCGATCGGACTGGTCACCAACGAACTCGGCTGGCGCGGACCGCCGCTGGCATTCGCCCGCTCGCCGCGTACGATCCGGATCGTCTTCGTCGGCGCTTCGACCACCAGCGACACGCACCAGATGCCCTATTCCTATCCCGAGTTCGTCGGGCACTGGCTCAACCTCTGGGCGGCCAAGAACCGGCCGGACATCCGGTTCGAGGTCGGCAACGCGGGCCGCGAATCTATCGCCTCGCCGGGCATCGAGGCGGTCGTACGCACCGAGGTCGTGCCGACGCGGCCCGACCTCGTAATCTATCACGAGGGGGGCAACCAGTTCGTTCTCTCGAGCCTGGTGCCGTCGATGCCCGCGGGCGACAAGCCCGCGCCGATGGTCCATCTCGACCAGGCCTCCAAGGGCTGGCTGGCCGACCTCTCGCGCTATTCCGACATCGCCCGCCGCCTCTACACGCTGATGGCGGTCATGAAGCTCCAGTCGGAAGGCAATGAGGCGGCCAAGCCGGATTACGAACTGGTCTGGCCAAAGGGCCTCTCCGAGACCGATCCCGACATCAAGCGCAGGGACCTGCCGGTGGAACTTTCCACCATTCTCGGCGATCTCGATCGGATCCGGGCCGACCTGGCCTCGATCGACAGCGAGTTCGCGGTGACGTCGTTCCTGTGGATGGTGAAGGACGGGCTGAAGCTCGATCCGATCCGCAATCGCATGACGTGGGATTACCTGAATCTCTACATGTACCCGTACCGCTATCGTGACCTCGAACGTCTGGCGCATTTCCAGAACGTGGTGCTTGAGAAGTATGCACGGACCCACGGAATCGATTTCATCGACATCGCCGGCAAGATGCCGTTCGATCCGGATCTCTATGCCGACGGCGTCCACACGACCTATCCCGGGACGCGCATGAAGGGATGGGTGATCCTGCAGCAGCTGGTGCCCCTCATCGAGGCTCGTCTCGCTTCGGGCGCCTGGCCGAGGACCGTGCCTGCGGTCAACGAACCGCCGGCGAACGAGGCCATGCCGGCCCGCCGGATCGAGTTCAACTGTCAGCAGTCGCAGCGCGCGACCAGGTAAGCCCGCCGTCGCGGCGCATCGGCAGCAAAAAGGGCGTTGGGCGACCCGTGAGGTCACTCAACGCCCCTGAGCGCCGATATCGGCGGCGTGAGTTACATCTTGCCCTGGTAGATGCTGATGATCTTGTCGAGCATGTCGAGCGCCTCGGCGCGCGGGCGCTGGAAGGTGTTGCGGCCGATGATCGAGCCGTTGGCGCCACCATCGCGCAGGCTGCGGATCTCGGTGAACAGGCCCTCGAGGTCCTTGGCCTCGCCGCCCGAGAAGACGACGATGCGGCGGCCGTTGAAGGTCGCCTGCATCACGTGCTTGATACGGGCGGCCATCGTCGAGATGTCGACGTTGGCCTTCTCGTAGGCGGCCTTCGCTTCGGGCTGCCACAGCACGTTGGTCGGCGGCTTCACCTTGATGATGTGGGCGCCGAGCAGGGCCGCGATATGGGCGGCGTAGGCGCAGACGTCCATCGCGGTCTCGCCGGCCTTGTCGAGCTTGCCGCCGCGCGGATAGGACCACATCACGACGGCGAGGCCGACCGACTTGGCTTCCGCCGAGAGCTCGCGGATTTCTTCCATCATCTCGTACTGGTCTTCGGCGCCCGGATAGATCGTGAAGCCGATCGCCGAACAGCCGAGACGCAGCGCGTCGGCCACGGTGGCCGTCACGGCCTGGTCCTTGTTGGTCGACAGCGAATTGGCCGAGTTGCACTTGAGGATGGTCGGGATGGCGCCGGCGAAGGTGTCGGCGCCGGCCTCGAGCGGGCCCAGCGGGGCGGCATAGGCGTTCAGGCCGGCGTCGATCGCCAGCTGGTAGTGGTAGTGCGGATCGTAGGCGTCCGGGTTCGGCGCAAAGGAGCGGGCCGGGCCGTGTTCGAAGCCCTGGTCAACGGGGAGGATCACCATCTTGCCCGTGCCGCCGAGGCGGCCGTGCATCAGGATGCGGGCCAGATTGGCCTTGGTGCCGGGGCAATCGCTCTCGTAGTTGTCCAGGATCTTCTTGACGGTGCGGGTGATCTTCACGTCCGGGCTCCCATTTTGTGCGGTCGCGCGGTGATAGCGGCGCCGGAAGAGCGGTTCAAGTCCCGGCGGGCGCCCGGGAGCTCCGACTACCTGCCACGTCATTGACCTCGGGGCGGGCGCGGGGACAGGGTATCGCCCCCTCCGGGCGACGATGCGTCTGGCGAAACGCGAGAAAAAGGAAAAGTCGGTGCCGTCTCCCCAGTTGCCCGTCCGACCCGCCTCGTTCGCGGCGCGCCTTCCCTTCTTCTTCGGCTGGGTGATCATCGCGGTCGCGTTCCTGACCGTCGCCGTGAGCGTGACCACCCGCACGGCCTTCTCCCTGATGTTCCCGCCGATCGTCGATGAATTCGGCTGGGATCGAGGCCTGGCAGCCGGCGCCTTCTCCTTCGGCTTCCTGGTGTCGGCCGTGATCAGTCCGGTCGTCGGCCGGACCATGGACCGCCGCGGACCGCGCTTCGTGATCGAGATCGGCGTCGTGCTGACCGCCGCGGGCCTGCTGGGCGCCACGGTGATCAGCGAACCCTGGCAACTCTATGCGACGCTCGGCGTGCTGGTGGGGGCGGGGGCCAACTGCATGAGCTTTTCCGTGCAGTCGCAATATCTGCCCAACTGGTTCGTCCGCCGCCGCGCTCTGGCGACCGGCCTCGCCTTCTCCGGCGTGGGCGTCGGTGCGATCCTGATCCTGCCCTGGCTGCAGACGATCATCCTGAAGGACGGCTGGCGCAGCGCCTGCTGGGCGCTGGGGCTGATGACGCTGTTGGTGCTGCTGCCGATCAACCTGATCGTCACCAAGCGGCCCCAGGACCTGGGCCTGCTGCCGGACGGAGCAAAGGAAGCAGGAGCGGCCGCGGCGCGCCGTGCGGCGGCGATCGTCGACGCGCGCTGGGTCGCCATCGAGTGGACCGTCGCCCGGGCGGTCCGCACACAGCGCTTCTGGTGGCTCTGCATCGGCTTCTTCAGCACCGGCTATGCCTGGTACGCGGTGCAGGTGCATCAGACCAAGTACCTGGTCGAGATCGGCTTCGGCCCGATGCAGGCGGCCTGGGCGCTCGGCCTCGTGGCGATGGTCGGTATCCCCGGCCAGATCCTGCTCGGCGGCCTGTCGGACCGGATCGGTCGCGAGATCGTCTGGACGATCGCCGGCGCAGGTTTCGTGATCTGCTACGCGGCGCTACTGGCGCTTGGGGCCGGCCCGTCGGAGCCGCTGCTCTATCTCATGGTCCTGTCGCAGGGCGCGCTGGGCTATTCGTTCACCAGCCTGATGGGATCGGTGGTGGCCGAGATCTTCGAGGGCCCGCACTTCGGCTCGATCTTCAGCATCATCATGGTCTCGCTGCTGGCCGGAGGCGCCGCGGGACCGTGGATCACCGGCGTGCTCTACGACTACGAGGGCGCCTATCGCCTGGCCTTCATCGTGGCGCTTGGATTCAGCGTCCTGGGCGCCGCCTCGATCTGGTTCGCGTCGCCCGGCAAAGTCCGCATGGTCGCCGGGCGCGCAAAGGTCTGAGCCCTACTCGTTGAGGCCCTTCCCGGGATACGGATGCGTGGCGATCCAGTGCTTGGCGATGTCCAGGCGCTTGGTGACCCAGACGCCCTCGTGCTTCTGGACATAGTCGAGGAAGCGCCACAGGCCGGCCATGCGGGCGGGATGGCCGATCAGGCGCTGGTGCAGGCCGACCGACATCATCTTGGGCTGGGTGACACCTTCCTTGTAGAGGACGTCGAAGGCGTCCTTCACCAGGCCGAACCACTGGTCGGCGTGGACCATGCCGGCGGCGTACTTGCCGTCGTTGTTGGTCAGCGAATAGGGGACGATGAGGTGAGGCTTGCCCTCGACGGTCTGCCAGAAGGGCAGCTCCTCGCCGTAATAGTCGCTGTCGTAGGTGAAGCCGCCTTCCTCGATCAGCAGCCGGCGCGTGTTCACGCTGGGGCCATAGCGGCAGTACCAGCCGGCCGGCCGCTCGCCGACGGTCTGTTCCAGCGACTTGATCGCCTTCTGGATGTGCTCGCGCTCCTCTTCCTCGGAGAGCTGGAAGTGCCGGACCCAGCGCCAGCCGTGGCAGCAGACGTCCCAGCCGGCGGCCCGGATCGCCTCTGCGGCCGGGAGATTGCGCTCGAGTGCCAGCGCGCAGCCGAACACGGTGAGCGGCATTCCGCGCTCCTGGAAGGCGCGGTGGATGCGCCAGAAGCCGACCCGGCTGCCGTATTCGAACATGCCTTCGCCGGCGAGGTCGCGACCCTTCAGCCCCTGCGAGGAGGTGCTCGATTCGGTGAGGCCGGTCTCGGTGTAGCCCTCGCCATCCTGGACCGATGGCTCGGAACCTTCCTCGAAGTTGACGACGAAGTTGATCGCGAGGCGCGCGCCGCCCGGCCATTTCGGATCGGGTGGATTGGCGCCATAGCCGATCAGGTCGCGTTTCGGTTGCCAGCTCATGCAGGTCTCCTCACCAGTTCGGCGCCCATCTGACGGGCGATGTCGGCAATCTTGTCGTTCCAGGTGCGCATCGACAGGGTGCGAACCCCGGCGCGCAGGCAGGCCAGCGCGTAGCCCGGCGCGTCGCCACAATCGACGATCAGCGTGAAGGCCACGTCCGGAAACTCCTCTCGCGCCCGTTCCTGCAGGGCGCCGAGATAACCCGCGCCATAGAAAGAGGCGGCATCCTCAGGCGTCAGCAGCACCGGCGCCGTCCCCGCGGCGCGCGCCGCGAGCAGCGCCGCCTCGGTCTGCTTCCAGTCGCGTACCAGGATCACCGGATGGTCCATCGCCGCCACAATACACGGTGTCACTCATTGAGGCCCTTGCCCGGGTAGGGATGGGTCTTGATCCAGTGCCGGGCGATGTCGAGGCGGCGGGTCACCCAGACGCCCTCATGCTTCTGGATGTGGTCGAGCAGGCGCTGCAGGCCGACGGCGCGGGCGGGATGGCCGATCAGCCGCATGTGCAGGCCGATCGACATCATCTTGGGCTGCGTCGCACCCTCGCGGTAGAGCATGTCGAAGGCATCGCGCACGAAGGAGAACCACTGGTCCGACGTGCCGATGGAGGCACCGAACTGGCCGTCATTGTTGGTGACGGAGTAGGGCACGACGAGCTGCGGCTTGCCGTCGACCGTGACCCAGAAGGGCAGCTCCTCGCCGTAATAGTCGCTGTCGTAGAGGAAGCCGCCTTCCTCGACGACGAGGCGGCGCGTGTTCACGCCCGGCCCATAGCGGCAGTACCAGCCGAGCGGCCGCTCGCCTGTCATCTTCTGGATGGCGGCGATCGCCTTGCGGATATGCTCGCGCTCGGTCGCCTCGTCGAGTTCGTAGTGCTTGATCCAGCGCCAGCCATGCGAGCAGACGTCGAAGCCCGACTTGGCGATGGCGGCCGAGGCCTCGGGATTGCGTTCCATCGCCAACCCGCAGCCGAAGATCGTCATCGGCAGGCCGCGTTCCTGGAAGAGGCGCATCAGCCGCCAGAAGCCGACCCGGCTGCCATATTCGAACAGGCCTTCGGCCGCGAGATCGCGGCCCTGGATCGACTGGCCCATCCCGGCCGCGTCGCTGAGCCCGATCTCGGTATGGCCTTCGCCGTCCTGGATCGAGGGTTCGGAGCCCTCCTCATAGTTCATGACGAAGTTCACGGCGATGCGCGCACCGCCGGGCCATTTCGGATCGGGCGGGTTGGCACCGTAGCCGATGAAATCGCGGCGGACTTCGTAAGGCATCGTCGGTCTCCGGATCAGGGGATGCGGACGGTGAAGGGGGGCACCGGCACGAACTCCTCGTCGCCCTTGCCGCCGTCGCGCCACATGAACACGGCGAAGCGGCCCGGACGGTCGAGCACGGTGAGCCCATGATGCCAGGTGTCGGGCCGGTAGGTGACGCCCTGCTTGCCGGTGGCGATGAAGGCTTTCATGCCGCTCACCTCAGGGCCGCCCGCGGCGGCATGCGGCGCCACGACGATCAACCAGCGCTCGACATCGAGGGGAACGAAAGTCTGGGAGGAGAACTCGTGACGTTCCAGATAGTCGCTGCGCAGCGGCCGGTCCGGCGTCTCGGCCTTCAGGCTGACCGAGAGGCTGGCATGCGCGGTGGGCCGCAGGTTGCCGAGTGCATCCTCGTAGTAGGTGCGGCCCGGAGAGTCGGGCACGTCGATCACGTCGCCGAACGGGGCGAAGGCTTCCTTGGTGAGGGGCTGGGGGATCAGTTCCATTGGCGGGTCCTCGTCAGTCGCGCATGCGGCGGGTCAGTCCCACCGTCCATTCCATGATCAGCATCAACAGGAAGGCGGCCGCGATCAACACGCCCGACACGGCGGCGATGCGCGGGTCGAGCGTCGATTCCATCATGCCCCACATGCGGATCGGCAGCATGTCGGTGCGCGCCGTCGACAGGAATAGCGACACCGGCACGTTGTCGATCGAGGCCATGAAGGCCAGGAACGCGCCGGCAAAGATGCCGGGCGCGATCAGCGGCAGGGTCACGCGGCGCATCGTGTAGAACCAGCTTGCGCCCAGACTCTGCGAGGAATCGTTCAGCGCCGGGTCGAGCTGGGAGATGCTGGCGGATGTCGTACGAATGATGAACGGCACGGTCACGATCATATGGCCGGCGATGATCAGGTTTATGGACGGCCGGAAGCCGATCAGGGTGAAGTACATCAGCGCCGCCAGGCCGAAGGTGAGGCCGGGCAGGACGAGCGGCGACATGAAGAGCCCATCGGCCACGCGCGCCAGCCGGTGGCGGTTACGGGCCAGGCCGAGCGACGCCATGCTGCCGAACAGGATGCCGAAGCCGGTCGACCAGGCTGCCACCTCGAGCGAGTTGTAGACGGCGCGATGGATCTGCCGCGACTTCGAGGCATCGAACAGAGCCTCGTACCATTCCAGCGAGAAGCCGGTCGGCGGGAACTTGAGCGACCGACCCTCGGTGAAGGAGGTCGTCAGCACGATCACCACCGGCGCCACGATGATCAGCAGCGCCAGCCCGGCCAGCGTGCCGATCACGAGGCTGTAGGAAAGGTCGGCGAGACTGCGGCGCCTACCCATGGACATAGCCTCCGGAGCGGCGGCCCAGATAGGACAGCGCACTCACCACCGTCAGCACCGAGACGAGCAGGGTGAGCGATACCACGGCGGCGAAGGGCCAGTTGAAGACGACGAGCGACTGTTGCCAGATGAGGAGCGGCAGGTAGATCAGGCGGACGCCGCCGATCACGGTCTGCGAGATGAAGGCAGTGGTGGAGCTGGCAAACACCAGCAGGCAGCCGGCGACCAGTCCAGGCATGCTGAGCGGTACGATCACCTTGAACAGTGTCCGCCAGCGCGAGGCGCCGAGGGCGGAGGAGGCGTCGCGCAGGTTGGGATCGAGCCGCGACATAACGCTGATCAGGGGCAGCAGCATCAGCGGCATTTCGATCTGGGTCAGCGAGATCACGAGGCCGAGCTCGGTCTGAAGCAGGCGCAGCGGCTCGGAGATGATGCCGAGCTGCATCAGCAGCGTGTTCACCACGCCCTCGCGGCCCAGCACTACGATCCAGGCGAAGGTGCGAACCACCACGGAGAGCAGCAGCGGCATGACGATGATGAAGATCAGCACCTTCTGCAGGCGCGGCGAGGCGTCGAGATAGATGAGGGCCAGCGGATAGCCGATCACGATGGTGGCGCACACCGTCTTGAGGCCGAGCAGCATCGTGTCGGCGATCACCTTGTAGCTGAAGGGATCGCCGAGGAATTTGGCCCATTGACCGAATCCGGGTTGGGTAATCTTGTCGTCATTGAAGAAGCTGACGCCGACCAGCATGAGCAGCGGCGCCAGGAAGATCGACGCGAAGGCCAACGCGAGCGGCAGCGCGAGCTGCCACTCCGAGAGTGGCAGTCCCCGCCGGGGGCGCGCCACTCCGGTGGCGCGTTCCTGGTTCATGAGAAGACGGGCCACTGGAGTGGCGCGCCCCCGGCGAAAACGCTGATCACTTCGCCATTTCCTTGTTGAACTTCTCGATCCAGCCGGCGCGCAGCGGATTGATCTTCGCCCAGTCGTGACGAATGTAGCTCGACATCTCGTCGAGGCTCTTCATCGGCAGGTAGGAGGGGACGGGCACGTCCTTGTTCACCGGGATGAAGTTGTAGGGCGGCTTGGTCAGGGCTTCCTGCACGTCCTTGCCGGCGACGATGTCGATGTACTTGTAGGCGTTCTCGGCATCCGCAGCGCCCTTGGCGATGTGCAGGGTCGTGAGGAACGTGATGGCGCCGGTCTCGGGCTTCACGAACTCGATGTCGACGCCGCGGCCCTTGAGCGTCGCGACGGTCTGGGTGTTGGTGTACATCACGTCGCACTGGCCTTGCTGGAACAGGCTCGGCATGGCGGCGGGCTGGCCGACCGCGGCGATTTTCGGCAGGACCTTCTTCAGTTCGACGAGCGCCGGCTCGATGTTGGTCTCGGAGCCGCCGAACACCTTGGCGATCTCGATCAGCGACACCGTTCCGAAGGTGGTCTGGAAGCCGGTGAGGCCGAGACGCGACACCCAGGGATCGCTGAACAGGTCCTTCCAGCCCTTGGGAGCGGGAAGCTTCTTGGGATTGTAGGCGATGCCCACGACCTGTGCGTTGACGCCGATACCCCATTCGTCGACCAGCCCGGCCGGGAGCTTCGAGGCATTGCTGATCTTCTTGATGTCGATCTTCTCGAACAGCCCGTCCTGGATCGCAGTGATGCGCGGACCCGGGTCCAGCACGAAGGCGTCGAACGGCGGCGCGCCGCGCGCGGCCTTGGCCTTGGCGACCTGGTCGACGGCGAAGAGCGGTTGCAGCTCGAGGTCGACGCTGTCCTTGGTCTTCATCGCCGGCACCACGATGGCGCGGAAGGCTTCTTCCCAGGTGCCGGGATAGATGGCGGCCGCGACGCTGCCCTTGGCATGGGCGATCGAGGGAAGGAGCGAGGCGCCGCCGAGGGCGGTGGCACCGGCGAGCAGGCGTCTGCGGCTGAACATGGAAGGCTCTCCGTGGTTGTCAGGTGGAACGCGGAAACAGCGTGGGACGCGCGTCGGCGGCCAGGGTGCAGTAGGTCCGGGCCACATCGGCCGCGACCGCACGGCGCGGCTCGATGATCTTCAGGAACGCGCCGTCTGTCGTGCGGGCCTCGTGGACGAGCTGGGCGCCGATGGGCAGTGCCAGTCCGGGCTCGATCTTCCACGCAGAGGGGCCGGGAACCGAGGAAAGCAAAAGCTGCTCGGGCCGCACCGACATCAGCACCGTGGTCCCGATGCCGACACCGGCGGGCGCAGCGAGCTGTATCGTGGCCCCGGCATCCAGCGCGACGGTCGCGATGCCGTTCTGAAGCGAGGCAATCCTGCCGTTCATCAGGTTCGTGGTGCCGATGAAGCCGTTCACGAACAGCGTCTGCGGCTCGTCATAGATGGCCACCGGTGAGCCGAACTGCTCGACCTTGCCCTTGTTCATGACGGCGATGCGGTCGGCGACGCTCATCGCCTCGTCCTGGTCGTGCGTCACCAGGATGGTCGTGAGACCGAGCGTCCGCTGCAGGCGCTTGATCTCGATCTGCATGTCGAGGCGCAGGTTGCGGTCGAGGGCGGCGAACGGCTCGTCGAGCAGCAGGATCGAGGGCTCGATTGCGAGCGCGCGCGCCAGCGCCACGCGCTGCTGCTGGCCGCCCGACAGCTGACGCGGCAGGCGCTCCTTGAAGCCCCCGAGCTGAACGGTCTCGAGGAAGCGAGAAACCCTGGCGTCGACGTCCGGCCCTTTGAGGCCACGGGCGCGCAGGCCGTAGGCGACGTTCTCCGCCACCGTCATGTGCGGGAAGAGGGCGTAGTTCTGGAAGACGATGCCGATGTTGCGCTGGTTGGGCGGCAGGTGGTCGATGGTGGCGCCATCTACCCGCACGCGGCCGGCGGCCTGCCGGACGAAGCCGGCGATGACCCGGAGAAGGGTGGTCTTGCCGCAGCCCGAGGGACCGAGCAGCGCCACGACCTCGCCGGGCTCGATGGCGAGCGTCACGCCGTCGACGGCGGTCGAGGTTCCATAGCGGACGCTCAGATCCTCGACATCCAGCGTGCGCGCTGCGTTGGCCGTGACTGCTTGCTGCAACTGTTCCGCCTCCCTGTTCCTGCAAACGCAAGGCGCATGCCAACCATCGGCGGAGCACTCATGCCGGGAACTGTTCCCGCCACGATTGCGCGATGGCGTCGCGCCGCGCGATCCACACCTTGTCTCCGTAGGATTGGAGCAGCGCGAGCACGCGCTTGAACGCGGCGAACCGACCGGGGCGGCCGGCGATGCGCAGGTGCCAGCCGATGTTCAGCAGCTTCGGATGGCCGGCCTCGCCTTCTTCGAGCAGCATCTCGATGGCGTCCCGCACATAGTCGACCATCTCGCCGGCGCGCACGAAGCCGTTGGGATGGAAGAACTTCATGTCGTTGCTGTCGAGCGCATAGGGCACGACCAGGAGCGGGTGCTGCGCGTCGGATTTGTCCCAGTAGGGCAGGTCGTCGTCGAAGCCGTTGCTGGCATAGCCGAAGCCGAGCTCGCGCAGGACGGAGCGCGTTTGCGGGCTTTCACTGCCGCGGCAGAAGAAGCCTGTAGGACGCTGGCCCGTCGCGCTTTTCATGACCTCGACGCAGCGCTGGAGGTCGTTCAGTTCGCTCGCCCGGTCGGCGTATTCGGCATGCGCGCGCCACAGCCAGCCATGGCAGGCCGCCTCGTGTCCGGCCTCGACGATGCGCCTTGCGAGTTGTGGCAGGCGCTCGACGGCGCGGCCGCACATGTAGAAGGTCGCGGGCGTGTGATGCTTCTCCAGTGCGGCCAGCATGCGCCAGATGCCGGCGCGCATGCCGTAGGCGAAGATCTGCTCGTTGCCCTGGTCCCAACGTCCAGGCGGCACGACGCTCACCACCTCGGAGATTTTCTCGGCCTGCGGATCGCCGTCGCTGACGGCGAATTCGGCGCCCTCCTCGAAATTGACCACCATCGAGACCGCGAGACTGGCCCCGCCGGGCAGCTTCCAGGCCGGCGGCATTCCGCCGTAGCCCACCAGGTCGCGCATCTGGCTCACGCCTTGCATGTCGTCCTCCGTTCAGATGTGCACATTTCTTGGCGTTATGTGCACATAATTTTACCAACTGCCGGCAGGCCCATGACCGAACTCCACCGCGACCTCGATCCCGAAACCGCCCTGGCAGGCCAGTGGTTCGAGCATCTGCGCACGCATTCCAAAGGCCGCCTCGGCGTCACCCGCGCGTCTTACGGCGAGGGCGAGCAGATGGCGCACGACCTGATGCAAGGCATCGGCCAGTCTCTGGGGCTGGAGACGCGCACGGATGCTGCCGGCAACCTCTATCTGACCCTGCCGGGGAAGGACCGGTCGCTGCCCGCCATCATGACGGGCTCGCATCTCGATTCGGTGCCCGAGGGCGGCAACTACGACGGCGCAGCAGGTGTGGTCGCGGGCATGGCGATGCTGGCGCGCTGGCATCGCGCCGGCCGCCGGCCGAAGCACGACATCACCGTGATGGGCGTGCGCGCCGAGGAACTCTCCTGGTTTCCCGCGCCCTATATCGGCAGCCGAGCCGCCTTCGGTCTGCTGGAGCCCGAGGCGCTCGATGCCTGCCGCCGCCCGGACACAGGGCGGACGCTCGCCGAGCACATGAAGGAGGCGGGCTTCTCGCCCGACCGAATTCGAGCGCGCGAGCGCCAGCTCGATCCGGCGCGCATCGCCTGCTTCCTGGAACTCCATATCGAGCAGGGGCCGGTGCTGGTGCAGCGCGGCCTGCCGGTCGGGATCGTGACCGGCATCCGCGGCAACCTGCGCTATCGCGATCCGCATATCGTCGGCCGCTACGGTCACGCCGGCGCCGAGCCGCGGCTGTCGCGCAACGACGCGGTGATGGCCGGCGTCGAGTTCGTGTCGCGGCTGGAGGCCTTGTGGTTGGACCACGAGGCGGCGGGCAAGGATCTCGTCTGCACCGTCGGCCAGTTCCACACCGACACCGCGGTGCACACGATGACAAAGATCCCGGGAGAACTGTGGTTCTCGATGGACATCCGCAGCGAGGACAACGAAGTCCTGCTTGCGATCGACCGGCGGCTGCGCGCGATCGCGGCGGAGATCGGCGCGCGGCGCGGCGTCACGATCGACCTCGGCGCCTTCACCAATGCGAAGCCGGGGCCGATCGACCGCGGCCACCGCGCGCGACTGGAGCGGCTGGCGCGGCAGCTCGGCATCGAGGCGTTGCCGATGGCGAGCGGCGCGGGGCATGACGCAGCGGTGTTCGGCATCATGGGCGTGCCGACGGCGATGATCTTCATCCGCAACGACCGTGGCAGCCACAATCCCGACGAGGCGATGGACCTCGCCGATTTCGCGCAGGGGCTCCGGTTGATGGTCGCTGCGGTGGAGGAGATCGATGCCGCGTAAGCCGAGGAAGGGCGACGTCGCCGCCGACGAGGCTGTCTACGGCGCGATCAGGCGGGCGATGCACATGGGCCGCCTCGCGCCCGGGACGAAGCTTCAGGAGCCGGCCTTGGCGCGCGTGCTGGGCGTCAGCCGCGAGCGCGTGCGCAAGGCGCTCCACCGGCTGGTCCACGAAGGATGGCTGACCGCCATCCCCAATCGAGGGACCTTCGTGCCTTCGCTCACGGTCGAGGAGATGCGCCAGATCTACGACGTGCGCTCGATGCTGGAGGCGGCAATCGTGCGCCGCCTGAGCGAGGGCCATACGGCGGCGGCGGCGAAGCGCCTCAAGGCGCATGTGAGCGAGGAGAAGGCCGCCACCCGCCGCGACGATCGCGGCCGCCTGTTCGAACTGTCGGGCGAGTTCCACGTCCTGCTCGCCGAACTCTGCGGCAACGACGAACTCACGCGCCTCCTGCGCGGCCTGCTGACGCGCTCCACCATGCACTTCTCGCTGGCGGCGCCGCAGCAGCTCACCAACTGTGCCGGGCCGCATGACCATGGCGACATCGCCGAGGCGATCCTGAATGGAAGAGCGGACAGGGCGGCCAAGCTGATGCTCGGCCATCTCGCCGGCCTCGTGACCCTGCAGGCGGCACGCCCGCCGAAGCACGAATCCGTGGACCTCCAGGAGGCCTTTCGCGGCATCGACGGGCAGCCCGTCCGGGCGGTCGTCTCGCGGCGCGCCTGAATTGCATTGGATGTGATGCGAATCACTTGCCATTTCATGACGAGCGCAATCGACACTGCCGCCGGCCGTCACGCTGGACGGTGTGACGCGGCGCGCTAGACTGTCGCCTTCTTCTTAATGTGAAGACGCGATCGAGTGGGGAGAGTCGAGTGAGGCGGCGCGCGCTGATCTTTGGTGCCGGTGCCTTCGGCCTTTGCGGCACCGCGCGCGCCCAGAAGATTTCCCGTGTCGGTTTCCTGGTATCCGGCGAGGCGGACCCGAGCTGGTCGCCGTTCCGCCAGGCCATGGCGAATCTCGGCTATGTCGAGGGGCGCACCGTCGCGTTCGACTATCGCGACGCCGGCGTCAACGGCGGCGCCATCGACGCGCTTGCCCGTTCCCTGGTCGAGCAGCAGGTCGACGTCATCGTCGCCGTGCTGTCGCAGGCGATCGTTGCGGCCCGCAAGGCGACCGACCGCATCCCCATCGTCTTCTTTGGAGCGGCGCCCGAGATCGGTGGGATCAGCAACGTCGCGCGCCCCGAGGGCAATCTGACCGGCGTGTTCAGTCCCAGCGCCACGGTCGCGGCGAAGGGCCTTCAACTCTTCGCCGAGATCCGTCCGGAAACGCGATCGTTCGGGCTGCTGCTGAATGCGCTCGATCCGTTCAGCGTGCCGTTGCAGCGCGAGGTCGGGATGGCGGCCGAGGCGCAGGGCATCCGCCTGGTGCCGGTGCCGGTCGCGGCTTCCGGCGAGCTTCCGGGGGCCTTCGAGTCGGTCGCGCGCGACGGCGTCGACGGCGTGATGGTGCAGCCCAGTCTTGGTTTCGACGTCACGGCCGGCCTCGCGCTTCGCAATCGGCTGCCGTCGATCTCCTTCCGCCGGGAATTCGCGGCTGCCGGCGGTCTCATGGCCTACGGGGCCAGCCAGGCTGACAACATGCGGGCGGTCGCGGGCTATGTCGACCGCATCCTCAAGGGCGCGCGTCCCGCCGACCTGCCGGTGCAGCAATCCTCGCGCTTCGAGCTCGTCGTGAACCAGAGAACCGCCCGGGCGCTCGGCATCGCGGTGCCGCCGCTCTTCCTCGCGCGAGTCGACGAGGTCATCGAGTGAGACGCGGGCTCTTCCTCAAGTACGTCGTGCTCTTCGTCGCTCTGGTGAGCGGCGTGCTGGTGATCAACGCCGCACTCGACCTCTACTTTGTCTACCAGGAGAATCGCAGGGCCTCCATCGAGGTGCAGCGCGAGAAGGCCGAGGCCGCGGCGCAACGCATCGAATCCTTCGTCCGCGAGATCGAGCGGCAGATCGGGTGGGTGGCGCAGGCACAATGGGGTTCCCTGCCGGTCGAGCAGCGTCGCTTCGATTATGTGCGACTCCTGCGCCAGGTGCCGGCGATCACCGAGCTGGTACAACTCGACCGCCAGGGCCGCGAGCAGCTCAGCGTCTCTCGCCTGTCCATGGACGCCGTCGGCGCCGCTACCGACCGGTCGGCCGACGCGGCCTTCATCGCGGCGATGGCCAACAAGGTCTATTTCGGGCCGGTCTATTTCCGGCAAGGCAGCGAGCCTTATTTCACGATGGCGGTGAGCCACGGCGCGCGCGGCGGTGTCACCGTCGCCGAGGTGAACCTCAAGCTGATCTGGGACGTGATCTCGCAGATCAAGATCGGGCGCGACGGCTATGCCTATGTCGTGGACAGGCTCGGCCGGCTCGTGGCGCACCCCGATATTTCGCTGGTCTTGCGCGGCACCGACATGAAAGGGCTGGCGCAGGTCGCTGCCGCGCTGCGCGATCGTGACGGGGCGGTGGCGCCGGTCGATGCGCGCAACCTCGCGGGCGTTTCAGTCCTGTCGGCGCATGCATCGATCCCGGCGCTCGGCTGGATCGTCTTCGTGGAGCTTCCGACCGCGGAGGCGCAGCTCCCGGTGATCAACGCGGGCCTGCGCGCCCTGGCGCTTCTGGTGCTGGGATTGATCATCGCGGGCCTCGCAGGGGCGCTGCTCGCGCGTCGCATGGTGGTGCCCATCCGGGCCCTGCAGGCCGGCGCCCAGCGTATCGGCAGCGGCGAACTCGATCACCGGCTCGACATCCGCACGGGCGACGAGCTCGAGGCGCTCGCCAACCAGTTCAACAGGTCTGCCGAGGCGCTGGAGGAGTCCTACGCGACGCTCGAACACCGGGTCGAGGACCGCACGCGGGAGCTCAGTGAATCGCTCGAGCAGCAGACCGCAACCGCCGAGATCCTGCAGGCGATTTCTCAGTCGCCGACAGACGTGCGGCCCGTGCTCGACGTGGTGGTGGTGGCGGCCCGCCGTTTCTGCGGCGCTTCCGATTCTGCCATCGTGCTCCGCGATGGCGAGGAGCTGGTGGGCGCTGCCCATGACGGTCCGCTGTCGGCGTGGGTGGGCGAGCGCCGTCCCCTCGATCGCGCCAGTACGACGGGCCGCGCCATCGTCGACGGCCGTACCGTGCATACGCCGGACATCGATGCGCTCGACCCCGTAGAGTTCGCCGCGGCGATTGCCATGGCGCATCGGCACAAATGGCGGGCGAACCTCGTGGCGCCGATGCTGCGCGAAGGCACGGCGATCGGCTGCATCGTGCTGCGCAAGACCGATCCCGGACCCTTCTCGGATCGCCAGATCGAATTGCTGGAGACCTTCGCCGCGCAAGCGGTCATCGCGATCGAGAATGTGCGCCTCTTCACCGAGATCCAGGAGAAGAGCCGGCAGCTCGAGATCGCCAGCCAGCACAAGTCGCAGTTCCTCGCCAACATGAGCCACGAGCTGCGCACGCCGCTCAATGCGATCATCGGCTACACCGAAATGATGGCCGACGGGCTGTACGGCGAAATCTCGGAGAAGGCCGCGGGCGTGCTGGAGCGCGTCCAGAGGAACGGTCGGCACCTGCTCGACCTCATCAACGACGTGCTCGACCTGTCGAAGATCGAGGCCGGCCAGCTGGTGCTTACGCTGGAGCCCTACAGCGCGGCCGACATTGTGGCGTCGGTGCTCGCGGCCACGGAGTCGCTGGCAAAGACCAAGGGCCTGGAGCTGCGGTCGGCCGTGGCGGCCGGCCTGCCGACCGGCACGGGGGACGCCCGCCGTCTGGCACAGGTGCTCCTCAACCTCGTCGGCAACGCCATCAAGTTCACCGACAGCGGATCGGTCGAGTTGCGGGTGGAGAAGGTCGGGGAGACGTTTGAAATGGCCGTCATCGACACCGGCTTCGGCATCGCGCCGGCAGACCAGGCGAAGATCTTCGAGGAGTTCCAGCAGGTGGACAATTCGAGCACGCGCAAGAAAGGCGGCACGGGGCTCGGCCTGTCCATCTCGCGCCGGATCGTCGAGCTGCATGGCGGCCGCATCACGGTCACGTCGGAAGAGGGCAGAGGCTCGACCTTCACGGTCACGCTGCCGATCCATGCATCGATCGCCGGGGGTGCCGCGCAATGAGCAAGAAGATTCTCGTGGTCGAGGACACCGAGGACAACCGCCAGATCCTGCGCGATCTGCTCGGCATGGCGGGCTACGAGATGATCGAGGCACATGACGGGGCCGAGGGCGTCGCCATGGCCGAGCAGCATCGGCCGGACCTCATCCTGATGGACATCCAGATGCCCGTGATGGACGGGTACGAGGCGACGCGGCGGATCAAGGCCATTCCCGCACTGACGGCGATCCCGGTGGTGGCCGTCACCTCCTATGCGCTGTCAGGCGACGAGGCGCGGACGCGCGCGGCCGGCTGTGACGGCTACATCGCCAAGCCCTACAGCCCGCGCCAGATGCTGGCCAAGGTGCGCGAGATCATAGGCTGATCCATGCGCGACCCCGCCCGCATCCTCGTCGTCGACGACGTTCCCGACAATGTCGAGATCCTCCGCATGCGCCTCGAAAGCCTGGGCTACGAGGTCGTGACGGCCGTGGACGGCGAGCAGGCGCTGACAGCGGTGCGCGAGACGCTGCCCGACCTGATCCTGCTCGACATCATGATGCCCCGGATCGACGGGCTCGAGGTGGTGCGCCGGCTCAAGGCCGACCGGACCCTGCCATTCATCCCGGTCATCATGGTGACGGCGAAGACCACGCCCAAGGATGTCGTCGCCGGGCTGGAGGCGGGCGGCGACGATTACCTCACGAAGCCGGTCGACCATGGCGCGTTGATCGTCCGCGTGCGGGCGATGCTGCGCATCAAGGCCCTGCACGACGAGGTGCAGGGCCTGAATCGCGAACTGGAAGCGAAGGTGGCGGCGCAGGTCGACGAGCTGCAGCGCGTCAGCCGGCTGCGGGCATTCCTCGCGCCGCAGCTCGCGCAGGCCATCGTCTCGGCGGGCGACGAGCGGATCCTGGAGAATCACCGGCGCGAGGTGGTCGCGATGTTCTGCGACCTGAGGGGCTTCACCGCTTTCTCCGAGACGGCCGAGCCCGAGGACATCATGGCCGTGCTCGGCGAGTACCATGGCGCGGTCGGCCCGCTGATCCGCAAGTACGAAGGTACGCTCGACCGCTTCACCGGCGACGGCATGATGGTGTTCTTCAACGATCCGCTGCCCTGCGAGGACGCGCCCGAACGGGCCGCCCGGCTGTCCCTCGAAGTGCGTGACGCGGTCGCCGCCCTCGTGCCGGGCTGGTTGCGCCGCGGCCATCGGCTCGGACTGGGGATCGGCATGGCGCAGGGTTTCGCCACGCTGGGCCGCATCGGTTTCGAGGACCGTTTCGACTACACGGCGATCGGGGCGGTGATCAACCTCGCGGCCCGCCTGTGCGCGGACGCGGCCGATGGCGAGGTGCTGGTGAGCAGCCGCCTCGCGGCCGCCATCGAGGCGATCTGCGAGATCGAGGATCTCGGCGAGCGGCAGCTCAAGGGCATGGCGCGGCCTGCGGCCGTCGCGCGGCTGCGCGCGGTCAAGACGCCGCCGGAAGCGGATGCGCGGGGGTAGGAGATGGAGCGGCGGACTTTTCTGGTGTTGATGGCAGCAGCCTCGTTCGGCCTGGCGGGCGGAGCGTCGGCGCAGCAGGCGCAGAAAACATGGCGCCTCGGCATGTTGATGCCCGACACCGCGGCGGCGCTGAAGCGCGACATCGAGATCTTCCAGAGGGCGCTGCGCGAGCTCGGTTATGTCGAAGGTCGCAACGTCCTGTTTGAGTACAGGTACACGAATGGGGACGCCGAGCGTCTGCCGGATATGGCCCGGCAGCTCGTGGAGCTTCCGGTCGACATGATCGTGACCTACACGTCGGGCGCCTCGGTTGCCCGTACCTTCACGGACCGCATCCCCATCGTGCAGGTGGCGGGACCCGATCCGGTCTCGGTCGGCCTCGCGAAGAGCATTGCCCAACCCGGCGGGAATGTGACGGGCCTGACGATCTTCGTCGCCGAGATCATGGCCAAGCGGTTGGAGCTGTTGCGTGAGATCGATCCTGCAGCGCGGCGGGTTGGCGTGCTGCTCTACGAGTCTCATCCTGCAAATCCATCGATCCACGACAAGATAGGAGCGACGGCGGCTGCGCTCGGCATCGAGCTTTTTCCGATCGACGTGCGCGGCGCAGCGGAGTTCGCGCCGGCCTTCTCGGCCTGGCGGGACAAGCAGGTGCAGGCCGTGATCTCGCACGATCACTCGATCTTCGCGCTGGGCACCAACGCCCAGAAGCTGGCCGCGCTCGCGATCGAGCAGCGGATTCCCTTGCTGGGACCCGTCGACCAGTGCCGCAACGGTGGCCTGATGTCCTATGGCGTGAACATACAGGCCCTGTTCATGCGATCGGCGCGCTATGTCGATCGCATCCTCAAGGGCGCCTCGCCAGGAGACCTGCCGATCGAGCAGCCCACCGAGTTCGTCTACGCCGTCAACCTTCGCACCGCCCGGGCAATCGGGGTCACCATTCCACCGAGCATCCTGGTGCGCGCCGACGAACTGATCGAGTAGCAGGCCGCTGAAGAGAAGCCGCACTCTACCGGCGGCGGAGTGACAAACGAAAACGGGCGCCCCGAGGGGGCGCCCGTCGTTCTTCGCGGGGTGGACGGATCAGCCGAGCTTGCCCATCGCGACGGCGGTGTCGGCCATGCGGTTGGAGAAGCCCCACTCGTTGTCGTACCAGCTCATGACGCGGACCAGCGTGCCTTCCAGGACCTTGGTCTGGTCCATGTGGAAGGTCGACGAATGCGGGTCGTGGTTGAAGTCGATCGAGACGTTCGGCTGGTCGGTCCAGCCCAGGATGCCCTTCAGCTGGTTGGCGGCGGCCAGCTTGACGGCCTTGTTGATCTCTTCCTTGTCCGTCTTGCGCTTGGCGACGAACTTGAAGTCGATGCAAGAGACGTTCGGCGTCGGCACGCGGATCGACACGCCGTCGAGCTTGCCGTTCAGTTCCGGCAGCACCAGGCCCACGGCCTTGGCGGCGCCGGTCGAGGTCGGGATCATCGACATCGCCGCCGCGCGGCCGCGGTAGAGATCCTTGTGCATCGTGTCGAGCGTCGGCTGGTCGCCCGTATAGGCGTGGATGGTCGTCATGAAGCCGTGGTCGATGCCGACCGCGTCGTGCAGGACCTTGGCCACCGGGGCCAGGCAGTTCGTCGTGCACGAGGCGTTCGAGACGATGATGTGGTCCTTGGTGAGCTTGTCGTGGTTCACGCCATAGACCACCGTCAGATCCGCGCCGTCGGCGGGGGCCGACACCAGGACGCGCTTCGCGCCGGCCTCGAGGTGGGCCGAGGCAGCCTTCTTCGAGGTGAAGAAACCGGTGCACTCGAGCACGATCTCGACGCCCAGTGCCTTGTGCGGCAGCTTCGAAGGATCGCGCTCGGCAGTGACCTTGATCGGGCCGCGGCCGACATCGATCGTGTCGCCGGCGACCTTCACTTCACCGTTGAAGCGGCCGTGCACCGAGTCGAAGCGGAAGAGGTGGGCGTTGGTCTCGACCGGGCCGAGATCGTTGATCGCCACGACCTCGATGTCCTTGCGGCCGGATTCCATGATGGCGCGCAGCACATTGCGGCCGATGCGGCCGAAGCCATTGATTGCAACACGAACAGCCATCTTTTTCCCTCCGTTATTGCGCCAGACGGCGCGCCGCTTGTGCGATTGCTTCGGCCGTAATGCCGAAATGCTTGTAGAGTTCCGCGGCCTTGGCCGAAGCGCCGAAGCCCTTCATGCCCACGAACGCGCCCTTCGCTCCGAGCCAGCGCTCCCAGCCGAAGCCGGTCGCCGCCTCGCACGCGACGCGGATCGTGCCGTCGCCGCCCATCACCTTGCCGCGATATGTGTCGTCCTGCGCCGCAAACAACTCCCACGACGGCATGGAGACCACCGCGGCGGCGAGCCCGTCCTTGGCCAGCAGGTCGCGGGCGGCGAGGGCGAGCTGTACTTCCGAGCCCGACGCGATCAGGCGGATCGGGGCCGTCTCTTCGCCGGCGAGGATGTAGGCGCCCTTGGCGCACAGGTTTTCGTCCCCGGCGCCGCGCACGGTCGGCAGGTTCTGGCGGGTGAGCGCGAGAACGCTGGGCGTGTGCCTGGAGTCCAGGGCGATCTGCCAGCATTCCGCCGTCTCGATGGCATCGGCGGGGCGCAGGACCTGCAGGTTGGGGATCGCGCGCAGGGCCGGGAGGTGCTCGACCGGCTGGTGGGTCGGGCCGTCTTCGCCGAGGCCGATCGAATCGTGCGTCATCACATAGATGACCCGCACGCCCATCAGCGCCGAGAGGCGGATCGACGGCCGGCAATAGTCGGTGAACACCATGAAGGTGCCGCCGTAGGGGATGATCCCGCCATGGAGCGCCATGCCGTTCATCGCGGCGGCCATCGCATGCTCGCGGATGCCGTAGTAAATGTAGCGGCCGGCCGTATCGGCGCGCGAGGCACCCTTCAGCGTGGCGGTCTTGGTGTTGTTCGAGCCGGTCAGATCGGCCGAGCCACCGACCGTGTCGGGCAGCACCGGGTTGATGACCTCAAGCGCTTCCTGGCTCGACTTGCGGGTGGCCCAGGACGGCTTCTCGGCCGCAAGCTTGGCCTTGAACGCCGCAATCGCCTCGCCGACGGCGGGCGGGATGTCGCCCTTCTGGCGGCGGTCGAACTCGGCGCGATCCTCGGGCGCCATGGCGGCGAGGTTCTTGGTCCACTTGCGGCGGGCGGACTTGCCGCGGGCGCCGATCTTGCGCCAGGCGGAGAACACCGCCTCGGGAATGTCGAAAGGCTCGTGGTTCCAGCCGAGCTTGGCACGGGCGCCGGCGATCTCGTCCTTGCCCAGCGGCGAGCCGTGCGTGGCGGCAGTGCCGGCCTTGGTCGGCGCGCCGTAGCCGATCACCGTCTTGCAGGCGATCAGCGAGGGCTTGTCGGTGACGTTGCGCGCCTTGCGGATGGCACGCGTGACGGCCTCGGCATCGTGCCCATCGACCGCGAGGACGTGCCAGCCCGCGGCGGCAAAGCGCTTCTTGTGATCCTCCGAGGTCGACAGCGAGGTCGGGCCGTCGATCGAGATGCCATTGTCGTCGAACAGCACGATCAGGCGGCCGAGGCCGAGATGGCCGGCCAGCGTGATCGCTTCCTGGCCGACACCTTCCATCAGGCAGCCGTCGCCGGCGATCACGTAGGTGTAGTGGTCGACGACGTCGCGGCCGAATCGCTCGGCGAGGATGCGCTCGGCGAGGGCGAAACCGACCGAGTTGCCGAGGCCCTGGCCCAGAGGACCGGTGGTCGTCTCGATGCCGCTGGCATGGCCGTATTCGGGATGACCGGCGGTGCGGGCGCCGAGCTGGCGGAACTTCTTCAGCTCGTCGAGGGTCATGTCGGCGTAGCCGGTGAGATGCAGCAGCGAGTAGAGCAGCATCGAGCCGTGGCCGGCCGACAGGATGAAGCGGTCGCGGTCGGGCCAGTTGGGCTCCGAAGCGTCGAACTTCAGGAACTTGGAGAACAGGACGGTGGCCACGTCGGCCATGCCCATCGGCATGCCGGGATGACCCGAATCCGCCAGCTGCACGGCGTCCATGGCCAAGGCCCTGATGGCATTCGCCATGTCACGCGGGGCAGCGGTCTGATCGGTCATTTTATGCTTGTGCCGTATAGGTTTTCGGATGGCGCGCAACATGACGACCACCCCTTGGCGCGTCAATGCGCAAAAACTCGGGTCAGGCCAACATATTGCGGGCCTTTACCCTCCACAGGGGCAAGATGTTGACCGCTAACAGGCACACCACTTAATCTCGCCCGATGGAGCAGATTCAGCCGGGCGACCCACGGCGATCCGCTGTCGGGGGAATGATGTCCAAGACAGCCAGCGTAACGGACCGAGTCGACAGCGCCCTGAGCCGGCTTGAGTCGATGCTCGACGAACGTCTGCGTCTCGAGCGGGAGCGTTCCGACGCACTCGCCGCCCGGCTCGCCAAGGTCGAGAGCGAGCACGAGGAACTGAAGCGCGTCGCGACCGAGGTCGAAGGCCGCCTCGAACGGGCCATGGAATACATCCGCTCTCTGCTGGCCGCCGATCAGTCGTAGCGGATATCCGGTTCTCCCCAGCCCGTGCGTGCGTCGCCGGAAGCGACGTGGCAAACTCTATGTCCCCCTCAGACGCCGAACACGGCGCAATAAAACAGGAGAAGCGGAAAATGCCGCAGGTTTCGGTTCAGATTGCCGGTCGTAGCTACGAACTCGCGTGTGGCCAAGGCGAGGAAGCGCGTGTCCAGGAGTTGGCCGCCTATGTCGAGGAGAAGGTGACCGAACTCCGTCGCCAGCTTCCCGGCACGCCGGAATTCAAGCTTCTTGTGTTCGCCTCGCTGCTGCTCGCCGAGGAAAGCCGCGAGGCGCGGGGCGTCGCGAAGGCCGCGGAGAATGCGCGGGTGACCGCGACGGACAGTGCCGACACGCTGGCCACCGCGCTCGAGGAGCTGATCACTGCTCGCGTCGACAAGATGTCGAAGAAGGTGTCAGGAGCCGCGTAGGCGGGTCCTGACATCCCCGCGCGAAGCGCGGGATCTGCATCCGTACGGTGTCCTCTCATTGCGATGGCCGCCCCGAGTCCCTACATTGGGCGTGGGGCGGAATTCTGCGCAGCGCGTGGCCCGCTTAAAACCCCGGGGCCAATAAGAACTCCTGGGAGTTGTTCCTGGCTCTGACCTTGGTCTAGGCTACACGACGCCCACCTGCTTACGCAGGCCTTGGAGGTTCTACGAGCCACGGCCCATCGTGGAGCCGCCCCACTTGTTTCCCTTGCCGGCATGACCACGATCGAGAGCAAACGGGCGCTTCGCGCCGCCATGTTGGTCCGCCGGCAGGGTCTCGGCGAGGCTGAGCGCCAGACGGCAGCCGAGGCCTTGCTCGCGTGCTTCCGCCTTGAGCGCCCGATCGAATTGCCGGCCATCGTCTCGGGATTCTGGCCGATCAAGGACGAGATCGATATCCGGCCGCTGATGACCCATCTGCACGGGGCGGGCTGCCGGTTGGCCCTGCCGGTCGTGCACGGCCGCGGCCAGCGGCTGTCGTTCCGGACATGGCGTCCCGGCGAGCCTCTGGAAGCCGGCGTGTTCGGCACGCTGCAGCCCCAGGCCAGCTGCGAGACGCTCGAGCCCGACGCTTTGCTGGTGCCCCTGCTGGCTTGCGATGCCGAAGGCTGGCGGCTGGGATATGGCGGAGGCTTCTACGACCGGACGCTCGAAGACCTGCGCAAGCGACGCAAGGTGACGGCGATCGGCGTCGGCTTCGACCAGCAGCTCGTGCCCGACGTGCCGCACGGCGCCGAGGACCAGCGGCTCGATTGGCTGTTGACCGACCGGCGCGCTTGCGCCTTTGTCTGACGCATGAAAATCATGTTTTGCGGCGATATCGTCGGCCGCGCCGGCCGCGATGCCGTCATCAAGGAAGTGCCGCGGCTGCGTCGTGAGCTGGGGCTCGATTTCGTCGTGGTGAACGGCGAGAACGCGGCGGCCGGGTTCGGCATCACGGCCAAGATCTGTTCCGAACTGCACGAGGCGGGCGTCGACTGCATCACCACCGGCAACCACGCCTGGGATCAGCGGGAGATCATCCCCTACATGGCGCAGGACAAGCGCCTGTTGCGGCCGATCAACTTCCCGCCGGGCACGCCGGGGTGGGGCGCCAACCTGTTCCAGACGCCGCGCGGCCACAAGATCGTCGTTATAAACGTCATGTGCCGGCTGTTCATGGACGCGCTCGACGATCCGTTTCGCGCGCTCGATGCCGAACTGGCGAAATATGCACTGGGTCGCGGCGCCCAGATGATCCTGGTCGACGTCCATGGCGAGGCGACCAGCGAAAAGCAGTCGATCGGTCACTATTGTGACGGCCGCGTTTCGGCGGTGCTGGGCACCCATAGCCATGTCCCGACGGCGGATGGCTGGGTGCTGCCCGGCGGTACGGCCTACCAGACCGATGTCGGCATGTGCGGCGACTATGACAGCGTGATCGGCATGAAGAAGGACGTCGCGATCCAGCGCTTCGTCCGCAAGATGCCGGGCGAACGCCTGTCCCCGGCCGAGGGCGGAGGCACTTTGTGCGGGGCGGTGGTGGAAACCGACGACCGGACCGGGCTGGCGAAGTCCATCCGGCCGGTCAGGATCGGGGGGCGGCTCGCTCCGGCGATCTGACTTCCCGCATCTTGTATCCGCAGGGCACGGTTATTAGCTATTAGCAGTGGCCGAAGAGGGGCGTTGACGGCTTGGGGAAAAAGCGGCATCCTTTTGAAGTTAAACGGTTTTTCGCCGGATTGGCGATCTGTCTTCCAGGTTAGAGGGGGCGTCGGAATCAAGATTCCGACGTTATTTAGCGGGGGCTTCGGCCCCCGCCTTTTTTTGTCCTGAACGCCTCTGGAGCCCTCTCCAGCCTGCCAAAACCCACGAGAAGTGGTATAGCCGCCTCTTCCGGTTACCTAATCTGGTTGTTGGCAATGGCGGGGCATTCCCAGTTCAAGAACATCATGCACCGCAAAGGGCGTCAGGACGCCGTGCGGGCCAAGATCTTCACCAAGCTGATCCGCGAGATCACGACGGCGGCCCGGTTGGGCGCCGCCGATCCGGCGTCGAACCCGCGTCTGCGGGCGGCTGTGATCGCCGCGCGCGACGCCAACATGACCCGCGACACGATCGATCGCGCGATCAAGCGCGGCTCGGGGCCCGATGCGGACGCCAACTACGACGAGGTGCGCTACGAGGGCTACGGCCCGGCCGGCGTTGCCGTCATCGTCGAGGCGCTGACCAACAATCGCAATCGCACCGCAGGCGAGGTTCGGTCGATCTTCTCCAAGCACGGCGGAAACCTGGGTGAATCCAACAGCGTGTCGTTCATGTTCGACCGGCTGGGTGAGTTCCGCTTCCCCTTGTCGGTCGGCAGCGCCGACGAGGTGCTGGAAAAGGCGATCGAGGCCGGCGCCGACGATGTGGTGAGCGGCGAAGGCGAGGGCGCGGTCCATGAGATCTACTGCGCCCAGGACAGCTTCAACGTCGTACGCGAGGCGCTGGAGAAATCCCTGGGTCAGCCCAGCGTCGCCAAGCTGACCTGGCGCCCCAAGACCGGGGCACCGATCGAAGGCGAGACCGTGCAGACGCTGCTCGACCTCATCGCGGCGCTCGAAGACAACGACGACGTCCAGAACGTCTACGCCAACTTCGAGGTGTCGGACGACGCTCTGGCGAAGTTCGCGGCCTGAGCCGGGCAGGATGAGACTGATCGGCCTCGATCCCGGCCTGCGGTTGACCGGCTGGGGCGTGATCGAGGTCGAGGGCAACCGGCTGCGCCATGTGGCGCACGGCGTCGTCAAGGTCGCAGCGACAGGCACGCTGGCGGAGCGACTGAGAGAATTGTTCGAGGGCGTCGTGCGCGTCGTCGAAGCGCAGCGGCCGGTCGAGGCTGCGGTCGAGGAGACCTTCGTGAACGTCAATCCGGGGTCCACCCTGAAACTCGGTCAGGCGCGCGGCGTCGTCATGCTGGCCCCGGCCCGCGCCGGCCTGCCGGTGTACGAATATGCGACGAACCTGGTGAAGAAGTCGGTGGTCGGGACCGGGCATGCCGACAAGAACCAGATCGCCATGATGGTCGGCCGGCTGCTGCCGGGCGTCGATGCCAGGCAGGACGCCGCCGACGCCCTGGCGGTCGCGATCTGCCACGCCCATCACCGCGCCACGGCGCGACGCATCGAGGCCGCCCTGTGATCGCCAAGCTGAAGGGGCTCGTCGACTCGGTCGATACCGACAGCGCCGTCATCGACGTCGGCGGTGTCGGCTATCTCGTGTCGGCCTCGGCGCGCACCTTGCGCGATCTGGCCGTCGGCGGACCGGCGACCATGCTGGTCGAGACGATCGTGCGCGAGGATGCCATTGCGCTCTACGGCTTCCTCCAGGCGAAGGAGCGCGACTGGTTCCGCATCCTGACGACCGTGCAGGGCGTCGGCGCCCGCGTGGCGCTGTCGATCCTGTCGACCCTGTCGCCCGACGAGATCGTCCGCGCGATCGCCGCGCAGGATCGGTCGACCCTGAGCCGTCCCCCCGGCGTCGGTCCGAAACTCGCCGCGCGACTGGTCACCGAACTGAAGGACAAGGCGGCCGCGTTCGGTATCGCGCCGTCGCCCGCCCTGGAGAGCCGGTCCGGAGAGGCGGCGAGCCCTGCCGGATCGATCAACGAGGATGCGGTCTCCGCCCTGGTCAATCTGGGCTACAAGCGCGTCGAGGCCTTCGGGGCGGTGGCACGCGCGACCCAGCGGCTCGGTGACGGTGCCGGGCTCGATGCCGTGATCCGCGCCGGCCTCCAGGATCTCGCACGATGAATGCCGCTCCCGACCGCCTGGTGACGCCGAAGCGCTCCGAGGAAGACGCCGCCGAACTGGCGCTGCGCCCGCAGACGCTCGACGATTTCATCGGCCAGAAGCAGGTCCGCGAGAACCTGAAGATCTTCATTGCCGCTGCCAAGGGGCGGGGCGAGGCCCTGGATCACG
Source organism: Reyranella sp. (assembly GCF_965249915.1). GTDB lineage: Bacteria > Pseudomonadota > Alphaproteobacteria > Reyranellales > Reyranellaceae > Reyranella. Next base: position 2,569,391 of record NZ_OZ252257.1, on the reverse strand, counting down.
TCCTGCTGCACGGGCCGCCGGGCCTCGGCAAGACGACGATGGCGCAGATCGTGGCGCGCGAGATGGGCGTGGGTTTCCGGGCAACCTCCGGCCCCGTCATCCAGAAGGCGGGCGACCTCGCCGCGCAGCTCACGAATCTACAGGCACACGATGTGCTGTTCATCGACGAGATCCACCGTCTCAATCCTGCAATCGAGGAGGTTCTCTATCCCGCGATGGAGGATTTCCAGCTCGACCTGATGATCGGCGAGGGACCGGCCGCGCGCTCGGTGCGCATCGAGCTGCCGCCCTTCACCCTGGTCGGCGCCACGACGCGGTCCGGCCTCATGACAAGGCCGTTGCGCGAGCGTTTCGGCATCCCGCTGCGCATGATTTTCTACACCCCGGCCGAGCTCGAGACGATCGTGCAGCGCGCCGCCCGCGTCCTCAAGATGTCGCTCGCGCCCGATGGCAGTGCCGAGATCGCCAAGCGTTCGCGCGGCACGCCGCGCGTTGCCAACCGCCTGCTGCGCCGCGTGCGCGACTTTGCGGCGGTCGCCGGGGATGTCGAAGTCACCTCCAAGGTGGCCGATGCGGCACTGACCCGGCTGGAAGTCGACGGGCGCGGCCTCGACGCCATGGACCGCCGCTATCTCGCCTGCATCGCCGAGAACTACGCCGGCGGCCCGGTGGGCGCCGAGACCCTTGCGGCCGCGCTGGCAGAACAGCGCGACGTCATCGAGGACGTGATCGAGCCCTACCTGATGCAGCTCGGCCTGCTGATGCGCACGCCGCGCGGCCGTCTCTTGTCGGAGGGCGGCTATCGCCATCTCGGCCTGGCGATGCCCAACGGGCAGAAGCAGCAACTCGACCTGCTGGCCGCGGGCGATCCGGCGGAGGAGGCGTGAGCGCCGTGCCGACCTCCGGCCACATGCACGACGGCAGCCACGTGTTGCCGCTGCGCGTCTACTACGAGGACACCGACGCCGCGGGCATCGTCTACTATGCCAACTGGCTGCGCTTCCTCGAGCGGGGCCGCACGGAACTGCTCCGCTTGCTGGGGCAGCAGCACACCTCGTTGCGCGAGGAGCGCGGCATCAACTGGGTCGTGCGCCGCTGCGCCATCGACTATCTCAAGCCTGCGCGGCTGGACGACACGATCGAGATCGTGACCCGCTGCGGTGAATTGCGCGGCGCGTCGCTCGACATGATTCAGCATGCGCGCCGCAACGAAGAGACCCTGGTTCGAGCCGAACTCGTCGTCGCCTGCATGGGCGAGGGCGGTCGGCCTGTCCGATTGCCGCCGCTCGTGCGGACTGCCCTGGCCCAGGTAGCCGTGAGTGGATCGCCCCGCTCACGCCATATTCGGATACAACCCTCTTGAACCAACGGAGAACATAAATGGACGCGCTAGCGCAGGTCGCCGGAGCCCCCCTCGGCGGCGGCACGGGGACAATCGACATGTCCGTATACGGCCTGTTCATGCAGGCCGACTGGGTCGTCAAAGGCATCATGATCCTGCTCATGCTGGCTTCGTTCTGGTCGTGGGCGATCATCTTCGAAAAGGTTCTCCGCCTGCGCTCGCTGAAGCGCAGCGCCCAGTCGTTCGAGGACACCTTCTGGTCCGGCGTCTCGCTCGAGGATCTCTACGACCGCGTCGGCGCCAAGCCCGACGATCCGATGTCGAGCATCTTCGCCGCCGCCATGCGCGAGTGGCGCCGCTCGGTGTCCAAGGGGCTCGCCTCCAGCGCCACTGCCCGCGCGGCCTTGCGCCAGCGCATCGAGCAGGTGATGGGCGTCACCATCCAGCGCGAGATGGAGGCGATCGAGAAGCGGCTTGGGTTCCTGGCCACGGTCGGCGCCAACGCCACCTTCGTGGGCCTGTTCGGCACGGTTTGGGGCATCATGAACAGCTTCAGCCACATCGCGCAGTCGAAGAACACGTCGCTGGCGGTCGTCGCCCCGGGCATCTCGGAGGCGCTGTTCGCCACCGCGATCGGCCTGGTCGCGGCCATTCCCGCGGCCGCCGCCTACAACATCCTGTCGGGACAGGTCTCGCGCTACGCCCAGCAGCTCGAGGCGTTTGCCGGTGAGTTCATCACCATCCTGTCGCGGCAGCTCGAGGAACAGGTCTGATGTCGGGCGTCATTCCGGCACCCGGCGCCAATTCCTCGGGCAGCAAGTTCAAACGACGGAGCTATACGCCGATCGCCGATATCAACGTGACGCCGCTGGTCGACGTCATGCTGGTGTTGCTGATCATCTTCATGGTGACGGCGCCGCTGCTCCAGGTCGGCGTGCCGGTCGACCTGCCGAAGACCAGCGCCAGCCAGGTCGGCGGCAAGGACGAGCCGATGGTCGTGTCGGTGAACTCCCAGGGCGAGGTGTTCCTGGGTGAGACCAAGTACGACATCGCCGAACTCGGGGCGAAGCTGAAGGCCGTGCACGAGGAGAAGCCCGACCAGCGCGTCTTCATGCGCGGCGACAAGAGCGTCGACTACGGCAAGATGATGGAAGTCATGGGCGTCGTGATCGACAGCGGCTTCCGCCAGCTCGGCCTGCTCGGCGAGCAGGCGCAGGCCCTGGGACGGGGCACTGTCACGCCGGCCACGCCCGGCCAGACCGCGCCGCGTGCCCCGCAGGCCCCGGCCCAACCGCAAACCCCGGCGCCGACCCCGCGGCGCTGAGAGAACGGACACGAAGAAGACGATGGTTCGTCGCCATCCCGCCAGCATCGAGATGCGCACACCGGCCATCGTGTCGGCGATGGTGCACGTCTTCGTGCTGGGGGCGGCGGTGCTCAATCTCGACTTCTTCGGCCGCACGCCGCCGATGGAACCCGAGCCGGTGATGGTCGAGTTCGAGGCGATCGACAAGAAGGCGGGCGCCCCGACGGTGGCCACGCTGCCGCCGCAGCCCAAGGATGCGCCGATCGCCCAGGAGACGACCAAGGCGCCGCCGGTGAAGTCGGCCGAGCCGCCGCCGTCGCCGCCCACGCCGAAGCCGCCCGAGGTCGTCGAGCCGCCCAAGCCGCAAACGCCTCCCAAGCCGGAAGAGAAGCCCAAGACCGAGGCCGCCAAGCCGGTCGAGGATCTCGTGGCGATGAAGCCCAAGGAACCGGAGCCGCCGAAGGTCGAGAAGCCGCCGGAGCCGCCCAAGCCTGCGCCGGAGGCCAAGAAGCCCGAGCCGCCGAAGCCGCCGCCGCCCAAGCCTGCGCCGCCCAAGCAGAGTGTCGATTCGATGATCGAAGACATCCTGAAGAACAAGCAGTCGCAGCAGAAGATCCAGACGCCGGAGCAGAGCCCCAAGCCTGTGCAGCAGGTCACCCGTCAGGCGCCGGCCGCGCCGAACCTTGCCGCCGTCGTCACAGCCAGCGAGATCGAGGGCGTGCGCCAGAAGATCCGCCCCTGCTGGAACACCCAGGGCGGCTCTCGTGACCAAGCCATGATCATTACGCTGACCGTCGAGATGAACCAGAACGGGATGCCGGTGAAGGCGGAGCTGCGCGACACCGGGCGCTACAACAGCGACCCGGTCTTTCGCGCCGCCGCCGACGCCGCGCATCGCGCCATCATGAATCCGAAGTGTCAGCCGTGGCCGCTCTCGCCGGAGAAGTTCACGAGCTGGAAAACGATTACGTTCAATTTCGACCCCCGCGACTACTAGACACCAACTCCCTATTAGAAACCTTGGAATGAAGAGGTCCGACATGATGCTTCCTCGACGGACGACCCTGCTGGGCGGTGCGGCGCTTGCCACCGCCGGCATTGCGGGCACCGCGCGCGCGCAGCTCACCATCGACATGACGCGGCCGAGCTTCGAACCGGTTCCGATCGCCATCGTCGACTTCAAGGGCGATCCGGTGGGCGCCCAGATGGCGGGCGTGATCCGCAACAACCTGCAGAATTCCGGCCTGTTCCGGGTGATTCCGACCAGCGCCTACATCCAGAAGGATGTCGACGCGACGACTCCGCCGCGCTTCCCGGACTGGCGCAGCGTCGGCGCCGCCGGTCTCGTCGTCGGCCAGGTCACCTCGGTGGGTGGCAGCATCAAGGTCGACTTCCGCCTGTGGGACGTCGTCACCAGCCAGCAGGCGACGGGCCTGTCCTTCACCAGCCAGCCCAACAACTGGCGTCGCCTTTCGCATATCATCTCCGACGCGATCTATAAGCGCGTGACCGGCGAGGAGGGCTATTTCGACACCCGCATCGCCTATGTCTCCGAGACCGGCCCGGGCAACAACCGGACCAAGCGCATCGCCGTCATGGACCAGGACGGCGCCAACAACCGCTACCTCACCGACGGCAAGACCATTGCGCTCACGCCGCGCTTCTCGCCGACCCTGCAGGAAATCGTCTACATGGCGTACGGCGAGAACAATGGGCCGCCGCGGGTGTACCTGCAGAACGTCGACAGCGGCCGCCGCGAGCTGCTGGGCAACTTCCCGGGCATGAGCTTCGCGCCGCGCTTCTCGCCGGACGGCACCAAGGTCGTCATGAGCATCGCCGAGAACGGCCGCACCAACCTCTACGAGATGGATGTGCGCGGCCGGCAGCTCCGCCGCCTGACGAACTCGCCGGCCATCGATACCTCGCCGTGCTTCTCGGCCGACGGCTCGCAGATCGTCTTCAACTCCGACCGTGGCGGCGCGCAGCAGCTCTATGTCATGAGCGCGGGCGGCGGCGGCGAGCGCCGCATCAGCTTCGGCGACGGTCGCTACGCCACCCCGGTCTGGTCGCCGCGTGGCGACTTCATCGCCTTCACCAAGATCGGCGCGGGCGGGTTCGGCATCGGCGTGATGCGCTCGGACGGCAGCGGTGAGCGCATGCTGGCGAGCGGCTTCCTCGTCGAAGGTCCGACGTGGGCGCCGAACGGCCGAGTGTTGATGTTCTTCCGCGGGCAACCGAGCTCGGGCGGGCGCGCCGGTTCGGCTGCACTGTATCAGATCGACATCACCGGCCGCTTCGAACGGCAGGTGCCGACGCCGACCGATGCCTCGGATCCGGCTTGGTCGCCCTTGATTCCGCAGTAGCGAAATATATGATCTTTTTTGTCGACCCGTGCGCCCTCGCGCGGGTCGATTCCGTCAGGGAGTGGATCGAAATATGAGCATGATCAAGGCTTTGTCGGCCCTTGCCGCGATGTTCCTCATCGCGGCCTGCAGCAATAACAACGACACGCAGACGGCATCTGCTGCAACCACGTCCGTGACGCCCGGATCTGTCGGTGACTTCCGGCAGAATGTCGGCGACCGCGTCTTTTTCGACACCGATTCCTCCACCGTGCGCGAGGACGGCCGCCAGACCCTCAACCGCCAGGCCGAGTGGCTGAAGAAGTACGGCAACTATCAGATCACGATCGAGGGCCATTGCGACGAGCGCGGCACGCGCGAGTACAATCTGGCCCTCGGCGAGCGCCGCGCCAATGCCGCGCGCCAGTACCTGATCGCGCAGGGTATCCCCGCCGCACGCATCAAGACCGTCAGCTACGGCAAGGAGCGTCCCGATCCGGTCGGCTCCGACGAAGCTTCGTGGGCGCGCAACCGCCGCGCCGTGACGGCCCTGGAATAGAACCCGCCTCGAACCGAGGCGGAGTACAGGAAACGCCGGTCGTCATGCGACCGGCGTTTTCGTTTGGAGGCAGGACGGTCATGCCTGAAAATGGCCGCGTTTGATGTGAACAAAGCGTTGGCCATGAAGATCCTTTCGTCCCGGCTCGTCCTCCTGATTGCCCTCGCTTTGCCCACGGCAGCGGCCGCGCAGCGTGGGGGCGACGCGGTCTACCTCGAGGACCGGTTCAATCAGCTCCAGCAGTCTCTCACCAACCTGACCGGCCAGATCGAGCAGCTGCAGAATCGCAACGCGAAGCTGCAGCAGCAGATGGAGAAGATGCAGACCGACTACGAGTACCGGATCGAGCAGCTGGAGAAGGGCGGGGGTGCCCGCCCTGGGGCAGCCGCGCCGCGTCCGGGCGCGCCGGCCGTCGCCTCCGGGGCGCCCTCGGCGCCGACGCCAGGCCCGGCGCCGGCGGGGGCCACGCCCGAGCAGCTCTACGACGAGTCCGTCAAGAAGCTGCAGGACGGCGACTACGCGGGCGCCGAGCGCGGCTTCAAGACCTTCATACAGCGCAGTCCACAGAACAAGCTGGCCGGTAACGCGCAATACTGGCTTGGCGAGACCTATTACGCACGTCGCGACTACAACAGCGCCCTGACCGCCTTCGCCGAGGGCTACAAGGTCTACAAGACCAGCCCGAAGGGCCCAGACAATCTCCTGAAGCTCGGCATCACGATGTCGGTGCTGGGCCGCAAGCCCGATGCCTGTGCGGTGTTCGCCCGGTTCAACCAGGACTATCCGCGCGCGACCGACCTCCAGAAGCGGCGGATCGAACAGGAGCGCCAGAAGAACGGTTGCGGGTGATCGAGCTCGCCGAGCCGCGGCCCGTCGACGGAGCGACCTTCGCGCGCCTGATGGCGCCGTTCGACCCATTCGAGAGCAATCCCGATCTCGCCGTCGCCGTCTCCGGCGGCCGCGATTCGCTCAGTCTCGCCCTGCTGGCGCAGGAATGGGCGGCCGGGCGGGGCGGCCGGGTCGTTGCGCTGATCGTCGATCACGGCTTGCGACCCGCGGCGGCGCAGGAAGCGCTGACGACCGCGGGCGTGCTGCAGCGATGTGGAATCGAGAGTGTTCTCCTGCATTGGACGGGGGACAAGCCGCAGGCGGGCCTGCAGGAGGCCGCACGCGCTGCCCGTTATCGGCTGCTGCGGGAAGCCTGCCGGGAGCGGGGCATCCTCCACCTTCTCGTGGCGCACCACGCAGACGACCAGGCCGAGACGATCGCAATGCGGGCTGCGCGGGCGAGCGGTGCCGACGGGCTTGCCGGCATGGCGGCGCTGGTCGAATGGCCGGAGGTTCGTCTCCTGCGACCGCTGCTCCCCGTGCCGCGTGCGCACCTGACAGACACACTCCGCTCTCGCGGCATCGCCTGGATCGACGATCCCTCCAACGGCGATCCGCGCTTCGAGCGGGCCCGTCTGCGCCGCGCCGGGGCGGTTGCAGTCAGCTCGCCGGATGCAGATCGTGTGAGGTCTGGCCACGAGCTGCAGGCTGCCCGTACCGGTGTGGCGCTGCTCCAGGCGCGTGAGGATGGCAGCATCGCGCTCGACCGCGCGGCCATCGAGCGCCTGCCCCTCGATCTACGTCGCAGGTTGGCCAGTCGCGTCGTGCAGGCCCTCGGCGGCGGCGATCATCCGCCGCGGCGGGAACGGCTCGACCGGGCGCTGGCCCGACTGTCCGGAGCGCCGGAGCGCGGCAAATCGGGCCGGGGGCAGGATTTTACCCTGTCGGGCTGCCAGTTTGCCCTGCGGCAAGCGACCGGCTCGCGGCAGCTTGAGTGGATTGTCCGACCTGAAAATGGCAGGAAAGGAAGGCAGCCCTTGATTCCAGCTGCATTTTTCGCTTGCTACCCTGCGGCCGCAACCCATCTTGATCGTAGCCCCACTTAACGGAAGCCATCAGTGAACCCGTTCAATCGCAACGCCGCCCTCTGGATCGTCATCGTCCTGCTGCTCGCGCTGCTCTACAGCGTCTTCCAGGGTGGGGCCACGCGGACTCCCGGCAACACGATCTCCTACTCCGAGTTCGTTCGCGCGGTTGAGCAGCGGCAAATCCAGGATGTCCGCATCCAGGGCAATACGATCAACGGCACCTTCCGCGAGCCGCGCAACGGCGTGCAGAAGTTCTCGACCTACGCGCCCAGCACCCCGCCCGACGACCAGCTGATGCCGATGCTCATCAAGAACGTCGATCGCGTCGATGCGGGGCCGGCGGAAGAGGGCATGAACCTCGGCAGCATCTTCGTGAGCTGGCTGCCCGTGCTCGTGCTGGTCGGCGTTTACATCTTCTTCCTGCGCCAGATGCAGAGCGGCACCGGCCGCGCCATGGGTTTCGGCAAGTCCAAGGCGCGCCTGCTGACCGAGAAGCACGGCCGCGTCACCTTCGACGACGTCGCCGGCATCGACGAGGCCAAGGGCGAACTCGAGGAGATCGTCGACTTCCTGAAGGACCCGCAGAAGTTCCAGCGTCTGGGTGGCAAGATCCCCAAGGGCTGCTTGCTGGTCGGCCCTCCGGGTACCGGCAAGACGCTGCTGGCGCGCGCCATCGCCGGCGAGGCCAACGTGCCGTTCTTCACCATTTCCGGTTCGGACTTCGTCGAGATGTTCGTGGGCGTCGGCGCGAGCCGCGTGCGTGACATGTTCGAGCAGGCCAAGAAGAACGCACCCTGCATCGTGTTCATCGATGAAATCGACGCCGTCGGCCGCCATCGCGGTGCGGGCCTGGGTGGCGGCAACGACGAGCGCGAGCAGACACTGAACCAGTTGCTGGTCGAGATGGACGGCTTCGAGGCGAACGAGGGCGTCATCCTGATCGCCGCCACCAACCGTCCCGACGTGCTCGATCCCGCGCTGCTGCGTCCGGGCCGCTTCGACCGCCAGGTCGTGGTGCCGAACCCCGATGTCGGCGGCCGCGAGAAGATCCTCAAGGTCCATATGCGCAAGGTGCCGCTGGCGCCCGACGTCGATCCGCGCGTGCTGGCCCGCGGCACGCCGGGTTTCTCCGGCGCCGATCTGGCCAATCTCGTGAACGAGGCCGCGCTGCGCGCCGCGCGCGTCGGCAAGCGTCTCGTGACCATGGGCGATTTCGAGTACGCCAAGGACAAGGTGCTGATGGGCACCGAGCGCCGCTCGATGGCGATGACCGACGAGGAAAAGACGCTCACGGCCTATCATGAGGCAGGCCACGCGCTGGTCGCCATGCATGTTCCCAAGAGCGATCCGCTGCACAAGGTGACGATCATCCCGCGCGGTCGCGCGCTGGGCGTCACCATGCAGCTCCCCGAGCGCGATCATCTCAGCCACACCAAGCAGTATCTTGAGTCGCGGCTGGCCATCATGTTCGGTGGTCGCCTGGCCGAGGAACTGGTGTTCGGCCCGGAGAACGTCACGACGGGTGCCGCCAGCGATATCCAGGTCGCGACCCAGACGGCGCGCGGCATGATCACGGCCTACGGCATGTCCGAGAAGCTCGGCCGCGTGCGCTATCAGGCGAACGAGCAGGAGGTCTTCCTGGGCCATGCCGTCACGCAGACGCAGAACGTTTCCGAGGCGACGTCGCAGCTGATCGACCAGGAGGTTCGCCGACTGATCGAGGAGGCCGAAGGCCGGGCCCGGACGATTCTGACCGAGCGGCTCGAGGATCTGCATACGATCGCCCGGGCGTTGCTCGAGTATGAGACGCTGAGCAACGACGAGATCGGCACGATCCTGCGCGGCGAGAAGGTCGTGCGCGACGACACCGGCGGTGCCGGTACGACCGATCGCCGTCGCCGCGCCTCGGTTCCGACCACCACCGGTCCCGCGCCGGGTGCCAATCCCGAGCCTCAGCCGGGCGTTTGACGCGAAGCTTCGCGGGCCTCGCGCTCGATCGCCCTCTCGTGATGGCGATCGTGAATGTGACGCCCGACTCCTTTTCCGACGGCGGTGAACGCCTCGACCCGGCGCGGGCCATCGACGATGGCCTGCGCTTCGTGGCAGAGGGAGCCGACATCCTCGATGTCGGCGGAGAGTCCACCCGTCCCGGCTCGGCCGCCGTTTCGCCCGAGGAGGAATGCCGGCGGGTTCTTCCCGTCGTGGAAGGCCTGGTGCGGCAGGGCGCCGTCGTCTCGCTCGATACACGTCGGGCCCTCGTTGCAGAGGCGGGATTGGCGGCCGGCGCTCGGATCGTGAACGATGTGTCGGCGCTGCGCGATGACGTCGCCATGCTGCCCGTGGTGGTGCGAAGCAAGGCTTCGGTCGTCCTGATGCACCGTCGGGGAAGGCCGGAGGAGCGCTATGCCGGCCCGGCCTATCAGGATGTGGTCGAAGACGTCCGGCGGTTCCTGCTCGATCGCGCCGCGGCCTGCGAAGCGGCGGGCGTGGATCGGGAGCGCATCGCTCTCGATCCCGGCCTCGGTTTTGGCAAGAAGGTCGAGGAGGAGCTCGCGCTGATCGCGGGCACGAAGCGCCTGGGGGAGGAGGGCTATCCGGTGTTGATCGGCTGTTCCCGAAAGAGCTTCATCGGCCGGCTGACGGGCCTCGATAAGCCCGCCGATCGCGATCCGGCCTCGGCCTGGCTGGCGGCGGAGGCTGTGCGTCGCGGCGCTTCGATCGTGCGCGTTCACAACGTCGTGGCCACCCGGCAGACCCTCGCCGTTTGCGAGGCGATGCGCTAAAAGCCAGTCAGATGGCTCGTTCACTCTTCGGCACCGACGGCGTTCGCGGTCGTGCAAACACCGCTCCGATGACCGCCGAGATGGCCATGCGCATCGGCATGGCTGCCGGCCAGGTCTTTCACCGCGGCGCCCATCGCAACCGCGCCGTGATCGGCAAGGACACGCGCCTGTCGGGCTACATGCTGGAGCAGGCCCTGACGGCCGGCTTCCTCTCGGTGGGCGTCGACGTGTTCCTGCTGGGTCCCATTCCCACGCCCGCGGTCGGCTTCCTGACGCGGTCGATGCGCGCCGATGTCGGCGTGATGATCTCCGCGTCGCACAATCCCTATGAAGACAACGGCATCAAGCTGTTCGGCCCGGACGGCTTCAAGCTGTCCGATGCCGTCGAGAGCGAGATCCAGGCGCTGGTGATGAGCCCCTCCGACCTCGTGCTTGCCGACGCCGCCGCGATCGGCCGCGCCAAGCGGCTCGACGACGTGCAGGGCCGCTACATCGAGTCCGTCAAGGCATCGGCCCCGCGCGGCCTCGACCTCAGCGGCCTCAAGGTCGTCGTCGATTGCGCCAACGGGGCCGCCTACAAGGTGGCGCCCACGGTGCTCACGGAACTGGGCGCCGAGGTCGTTCGCGTCGGCGTCGCGCCTGACGGTTTCAACATCAACGGCAATTGCGGCTCGACGCATCCCGGCGTTCTGCAGGAGCAGGTCGTCGCCCACCATGCCCATATCGGCATCGGGCTGGACGGTGATGCCGATCGCGTCATCCTGGTCGACGAGACGGGACGCGTGATCGATGGCGACCAGCTGATGGCAACGATTGCCGATCAATGGAAGCAGAGCGGCCTGTTGTCGGGCGGCGGCGTCGTGGCCACGGTCATGTCCAACCTCGGGCTGGAGCGCCACCTCGACGCGCGGGGTTTGAAGCTCGTGCGCACCCAGGTCGGCGACCGCTACGTCCTCGAGCGCATGCGGGCGGACGGCTACAATCTCGGCGGCGAGCAGTCGGGCCACATCATCATGACGGACTATGCCACCACCGGCGACGGGCTGATGGCGGCGCTGCAGGCGCTGTGCGCGCTGATCCGCTGCGAACGTCCGGCCAGCGAGTTCTTCCGCGCCTTCGAGCCGGTGCCGCAGCTGCTCAAGAACATTCGTGTCGCCGATGCGACGGCCGCGCTCGATGCCGCCTCCGTAGCAAAGGCCATCGCCTCCGGGGAAGAACGCCTCGGCAAGGGCGGGCGCATCCTGGTCCGTAAGTCGGGTACCGAGCCTTTGATCCGCGTCATGGCCGAGGGCGACGATTCCGAACTCGTGCGCAGCGTGGTCGACCAGATCATCGACGCGATCCCCCGGCAGGCCGCATGAAGGGCCGGGTGCTGATCGTCGCCGGATCGGACTCCGGCGGCGGGGCCGGTATCCAGGCCGATATCAAGGCGGTCACGGCGATGAACGGCTTTGCGGCGACGGCCATAACGGCGCTCACGGCACAGAATACCGAGGGCGTGCATGGCGTGATGGGTATCGAGCCTTCCTTCATTGCCCAGCAGATCGAGGTCGTGCTGAGCGACATCGGCGCGGACGCGGTGAAGACCGGCATGCTGCACAGCGCCGAAGTGATCGCGGTGGTGGTGGCCGGCATCGCCCGGCATGCGGCCGGCGTGCCGCTGGTCGTCGATCCGGTGATGGTGGCAAAGGGCGGGCACCGGCTGCTGCTCACCGAAGCCGAAGCGGCGCTGCGCGACACGCTTCTGCCGATGGCGGCGCTCATCACGCCCAACCTGCCCGAGGCCGAAGTGCTGGTGGGCTTTCCGGTGAGGGTCGAGGCCGACATGAAGCGCGCCGCCGAACGTCTGGCCGAACTGGGCGCCGGCGCGGTGCTGATGAAGGGCGGCCATCTCGAGGGCGACCGCGTCGTCGACCTGCTGTTCCATCACGGCAGGTTCGACCGCTTCGAGGATGCGAGGATCGAGAGCCGCAGCACCCATGGGACGGGCTGCACGCTGGCCTCCGCGATCGCGGCGGGACTCGCCCAGAAGATGACGCTGCGCGATGCCGTCGCGCGGGCCCGCGACTATGTTCGCAGGGCCATCGAGACCGCGCCGGGCTTCGGGCGCGGTCATGGGCCGCTCAACCACGCCGTTACGGTCAGATAAGACCGGCGCCCTTGGCGACCGGTTGTCGGCCCGTCCACTTGCCGGCTTCCGCCAGGACGATGAAATTCCAGAGCTCGCGGTTGAACGCGTCCGGCTCCTCGAGGTTCACCGCGTGGCCGGTCTTGGCGAACATCGCGAGGCCGGCATTCGGCAGGACCTGTTTCAGATACAGGCTGGTCTGCAGGCAGGGATCGTCCTCGTCGCCGCAGATGATCAGCGTCGGCAGGTCGAGCTTCTTCCAGTCCTGTTCGAAGTCGTAGAGCGATGGCCGCTTGCCCTGGTAGTTCTCCATGGTGTTGGCGGCGCCGACGGCTGGATGCTCGGAGAGATGCTTGGTGAACTCGTCGAAGCCGCGCGGATCCTTCACCTTGAAGCGCGAGCGCGTCGGGTTGGTGGTGAGGCTTTCGGCGTACGTCGCCATGCCCTCCTTGCGGATCAGCCCGGCCGTCGTCACGGCATCCTTCTTGAACTGCTCGTGCCCGTCACGGCCCGCGCCGGAACCGACACCGGCGAGGGTGAGCGAGAGGGCGCGGTCGGCATAGCAGCGGCCGAAGTGGACCGTCGCGAAGGCGCCCTGCGACAGGCCGACGATATGCGCCTTCTGGATCTTCAGGTGATCCAGCATGTGCAGGGCATCGTCGACGGCAGGTTGCTGACCGTACATTTCGCCGTTCGGCGGCACGTCCGATCCGGGATAGCCGCGGAAGGAATAGGTGATGCAGCGGTGACGGCGTGCGAAGAAGCGCATCTGCGGCTCCCAGGCTCGCCAGTCGCCACAGTATTCATGGACGAACAGGATCGGCGTGCCGCTGCCGGCTTCCTCGTAATAGAGCTTCACCCCGTCGGGCGTGGTGGCGTGCGGCATGGCGCGGTTCCTCTTCGCAGCGTTGATGGCGGCGGCCAGGCTGGCATTCCTACACGCCGAAGCGCTCCAGTCGCTCCAGCACCGTCGGGATCTTGTCGTCGGTGACGTTGGCGAAGGCGAGGCGGATGAAGCGCTCCTGGCCCGCGCCGAACATGTCGCCCGGGATGGTGAGCAGGTTCTCCTCGTCGGCCATGCGCTTGGCGACCTCCGTGGAAGCCGTGCCCGCGAAAGGATGCTCCACGTAGGCGAAGTAGGCGCCGATGCTGACGAGGCGCCAGCGGTTGGACCGTTCGAGGCCCTGGCCCAGCAGGTCGGCGCGTGCCTTGAGGCCGGCCGTGTTGTTCCTCGCCCACGGCAGCAGGTTGCGCAGGCCGTACAGCGCGGCCTCCTGCGCAAGGCGCGGCGGGCAGATCGAGACGCAGTCCATCGCTTTCTCGATCTCGGCCATCAGCCCGGTGCCCGCGGTGACGGCGCCGACGCGATAGCCGGTCAGCGCGAAGACCTTGGAGAAGCTGTAGAGATGCACGAGCGTGCCGCGCCAGTCCGGCCGGCTGAAGAGATCGTGCGGACGCTCGCCGGCGGGGAGGAAGTCCTTGTAGGTCTCGTCGAGCAGCAGCGCGATGCCGTGCTTCTTCGCGAGCTCGAAGAAGGCGTGGATCGTCTCGGGCGGGTAGACCGCGCCCGTCGGGTTGTTGGGCGAGATCAGGATGATCGCGCGGGTGCGCGGCCCGATCAGCTTCGCCGCATCCTCGGCGTTCGGCACCGCGCCGGAGCCCGGCCGGAAGTCGAGCGGCACGGGCTCGACCCCCTGCATGCGCATCCACATGTCGTGATTGAAGTAGTGCGGCCGGGGCACGATCACCTGGTCGCCCGCCTTGGCGATGCTCATCAGCGCGAGGCAGAAGGCCTGGTTGCAACCCGACGTGATGCCGACTTCGGCGGGCGTGACAGGGGCGCCATAGAAGTCGGACAGATGGTCCGCATAGGCCTCGCGCAGCACGGGCAGGCCGAGGATCGGCGTGTAGCCGTGCATCGTCGGATCGAGCAGAAGCTCGCCCAGGTGCTGGCGCAGCTCGAGCGCCGGCGGATAGCCCGGCACGGCCTGGCTGAGATCGACCAGCGGCCGGTCGGCGGGAAAGGTGCGGCCCAGCACCCAGCGCTTGGTCTCGCCGATAGGCGAGGGGGCGACGGCGGCGAGCCAGGGATTGGGTGTCGGAACGGTATTCATAAGCAGCGAACGCTTCTTTCAGGACAGGTGGCCGGGAATTCCGGCGATCTTGATGCGCGAGGGTAATTCACAGCAACTTCTCGCAGGAATTGCAGGCCTCGCATGGGCTTGGGGCGCGGAGCATCCAAGGCTCTCGCTGGCCTGTCAAATCGATCCCGAGTCCGTCTCTCATGTCAAAATGCGTTGCTTGCCCGGCTTCTTGTGCATAGCATCGCCTCAAGGCTCCGAATGAGAGCCATTGCCTTTGCGTCACAGCAGGCCCGGGTCAATCGGCCGTACGAAACGGCTCTGAGGAGGAAACATGGTCTCGAGGAAGGTCAATCGTCGTCGATTCGTGGCCGGTACCGCCGCGGCTTCTGCAGCCTTCGTGGCTGCGCCCTTCGTCCGCGGCGCTCACGCCGCCGGCAAGCTCACCTGCGGCTTCTGGGACCACTGGGTCCCGGGTGCGAACAAGGCCACCGAGGATCTCTGCAAGGAGTGGGGCGAGAAGAACAAGGTCGAGGTCCAGATGGACTTCATCACCTCGCAGGGCAACAAGCTGCTGCTGACTACCGCCGCCGAAGGCCAGGCCAAGTCCGGCCACGACGTACTCGCCTTTTCGACCTGGCTGCCGGCACGTTACTCCGACCAGCTCGTCGCCATGAACGATGTCATGGAGCCGCTCATCAAGGAGAACGGCGCGGTCAACGGCACCGTCGAGTATCTCGGCAAGCTGAACGGCAAGTGGCTCGCGGTGCCGGCCACGGCGGGCAGCCAGATCAAGGGACCGTGCTCGCGCATCGACCTTCTGAAGAAGCATGCCGGCATCGACATCCAGGCGATGTATCCGGCCGGGCAGGCGCCCAAGGCAGACGACTGGAACCTCGACAATTTCCTCAAGGCGGCGGAAGCCTGCCAGAAGGGCGGCAACCCGTTCGGCATCGGCCTCGGCACGACGTCCGACAATGTCGACACCGCGGGCGCGCTGTTCCATGCCTTCGGCGCCCAGCTCGTCAATGCCAAGGGTGACATCGTCGTCAAGAACGACCAGGTCCGCCAGGTTCTCGACTACTACAAGAAGCTGATGCAGTTCCTGCCGCCCGACGTGCCGTCGTGGGACGACGCCTCGAACAACAAGTTCCTGGTGTCGGGCCAGGGCACGCTGATCATGAATCCCCCTAGCGCCTGGGCCGTCGCCAAGCGCGATGCGCCGCAGATCGCCGAGCAGCTCTGGACGCACGGCTTCCCGGCCGGTCCGAAGGGCCGCTACGCGCCGTTCCTGCCGTATTTCTGGGGCATCTGGAACTTCAGCAAGAACCAGTCGGCGGCCAAGAGCCTGATCACCTTCCTCTCGCAGGCCAGCTCGGCCGAGAAGATGACCAACGCCTCGCAGGGCTACGACCTGCCGTCGTTCGAGAAGCTGACCACCTTCAAGGTCTGGTCCGAAGAGGGCCCGCCCAAGGGCACGCTCTATCACTACCCGAACCCGCACAACCACCAGACGCTCTCGATCGCCGCCGCGCCCGCGCCGCACAAGATCGCCGAGCAGATCTACACCCAGGCCATCCAGACACAGATGGTCGTGCGCTACGCCAAGGGCGAAGCGATGGACAAGACCATCGACTGGGCGGCCAAGGAGCTCGAGGGCTTCACCCGCAACTGATGCGTGGCCGTCTGCCGGGTCCCTCGAGAGGGTCCGGCAGGCGGTTCCGAGATCGGTCCCGGAATCGGCCTGCAGGACCGGTTCGGGAAGGAGCGGCGGCCGGTCCGCCGCTTCCGACAAGGCGGCCCGGTCCGACGTCGTTCTCGTAGCTGTTTCAACCTGGCGTTTCCCGCATGGCCCGACGGGGCCTGGAGTACCCGATGGCAGACATCGCCGCCCGCAATCCGGCCGGGCACCCGACACAGCAGCGCAGCGGCCTGCACAAGCTCATGCAGCGCAAGTCGACCATCGCCTTCCTGATGGCCCTGCCGCTGATCCTCCTGATCGCCATCCTGGTCGCCTATCCGGCGGGCTATGCCGTCTATCTCGCGACCCTCAACAAGGGCATGACCCGCTTCGTGGGCTTCGGGAACTTCGAGTTCCTGTTCGGCCGCGACACGTTCTGGCTGGTCGTCTACCAGTCCTGCCTGTTCGCCATCACCGCGGTGATCTTCAAGGCGATCATCGGCTTCGTGGTCGCCCATTTCGTGCACAACATTCCGGCCAAGGGCCAGCGCAAGTGGCGCGGCATGCTGCTGGTGCCGTGGGTCATTCCGCCCGCCATGAGCACGCTCGCCTGGCTGTGGCTGTTCGATCCGTCCTACAGCGCGCTGAACTGGCTGCTGGCGATCTTCGGCTTCGAGGGCATTCCCTGGACGGGCGAGGCGGGCTGGGCGCGTTTCTCGGTCATCCTGGTCAATGTCTGGATCGGCTCGCCGTTCTTCATGATCATGTATCTCGCGGCGCTGAAGTCGGTGCCCGAGCAGCTCTATGAGGCGGCTTCGATCGATGGCGCCACCTGGTGGCAGCGCATCTGGTACGTGACCCTGCCGATGATGCGCAACATCATCGCCATCACCGCGCTGTTCTCGCTGATCGTGACCTTCGCCAACTTCGACATCGTGCGCGTGCTGACGGCGGGCGGACCGCTCAACAGCACGCACATCTTCGGCACCTGGGCGTTCCGCGTCGGCATCGAGGGCGGTGACATCCCGCTCGGTGCGGCCGTGTCGCTGTTCATGGTGCCCATCCTGGCCGTCGCCGCGACCTTCATCCTGCGCGACATCACCAAGCGGGGGAGTGAAGTCTGATGGCAAACGCCACAATCGCCGCCGGAGAGCCGGGCCGACCCAAATACGGCAGCATGAGCCGCGACCGGACCTGGGCGCTGCGCTGGTCCTATTTCTTCCTCGTGCTGTTCGCCGTCTTCTTCCTGATGCCGCCGGTCTACATGCTGATCACCTCGCTGAAGACCAGCGCGGAGATCTCGGCAGCGTCCAACCCGTGGTGGATCAGCAATCCGACGCTGCAGAACTACATCGACCTGCTGTCGCAGAACCAGTTCCTGGTCTTCTTCCGGAACTCGGCGATCGTCTCGATCTGCGTCGTCATACTGACCATGCTCATCAGCGTGATCGCCGCCTTCGCGCTGGCACGCATGAAGTTCTGGGGATCGGCCACGCTGGCGACCGGTGTGTTCCTCACCTACCTGATCCCCGAAACGCTGCTGTTCATCCCGCTGTTCAAGATGTTCGCCTGGGTGAACGAGGTGTTCGACGTCCAGCTGATGAATCACTGGTGGACGATGATCATCCTCTATCCGACGCTGACGGTGCCCTTCGCCACCTGGATCATGATCGGCTACTTCGCGTCGATCCCCAAGGAGCTCGACGAGGCGGCCCTGATCGACGGCGCCACCTGGATGCAGACCTTGACCAAAATCTTCATTCCGGTGGCCCTGCCGGGGATCATTGCGGCGACGATCTTCACCTTCACGGTGGCCTGGGCCCAGTTCCTCTATCCGCTGGCCTTCACCACCTCCACCAGCGAGCTGGTACTGCCGGTGGGCATCATCACGACGCTGATCAAGGGCGACGTGTTCAACTGGGGGCAGATCATGACGGGCGCACTTCTCGGCGCGGCGCCGCCGCTCATCATCTACGCCTTCCTCATGGATTACTACATTGCGGGTCTGACCGCGGGCGCGACAAAGGGATAGTCGACACATGGCTCAGGTAACGTTGCGTAAGGTCGTCAAGAAGTACGACGAAGTCCTCGCCGTCCGCGGCATCGACCTCGACATTTCCGACAAGGAATTCATCGTCCTGGTCGGCCCGTCGGGCTGCGGCAAGAGCACCACGCTCCGCATGATCGCGGGCCTGGAGGAGATCAGCGGTGGCGACATCGCGATCGGCGGCGACATCGTCAACGACGTGCCGCCCAAGGACCGGGACATCGCCATGGTGTTCCAGAACTACGCGCTCTATCCGCACATGAACGTCTACGAAAACATGTCGTTCGGCCTGAAGCTCAAGAAGACACCGAAGGACGTGATCGACCAGCGGGTCAGGCAGGCGGCGCAGATCCTCGACATCACCGAGCTCCTGGATCGCAAGCCCAAGCAGCTGTCCGGCGGCCAGCGCCAGCGTGTCGCCATGGGGCGTGCCATCGTGCGCGATCCCAAGGTGTTCCTGTTCGACGAGCCGCTGTCGAACCTCGACGCCAAGCTGCGCGTGCAGATGCGCACCGAGATCAAGAAGGTGCACCAGAAAGTTCGCACCACCACGGTCTACGTGACGCACGACCAGGTCGAGGCGATGACCCTGGCCGACCGCGTGGTGGTGATGAACGGCGGCATCATCGAGCAGGTCGGCTCGCCGAACGATCTCTATCACTCGCCGGCGACCAAGTTCGTCGCGGGCTTCATCGGCTCGCCGGCCATGAACTTCATCACCTGCCAGCTCGAGCAGGCGGCCGGCGCCCTGCGCGTGCGGGTGAACGACACCCTGTCCTTCCCGGTGCCGGCCGACCGCACGGCCCGCTATACGGCCCATGTCGGCAAGCCCAACCTGATGCTGGGGCTGCGGCCCGAGCACATCATGGAGACGAGGCCCCACACCGAGCCCAACCAGCACGATTTCGACATGCTGATCGACGTCGTGGAGCCCATGGGCATGGAGACGCTGGTCTACTTCACGGTGAACGGCCGGGAAGTCTGCGGCCGCGTCAATCCGAATGCGGGCGCGGCGGCGGCACAGTCCATGAAGCTGAGGGCCGACCTCAGCAACATGCATCTCATCGACGACAGCACCGGCAAGGTGCTCTGAGCGCGCCCTGGGCGCGCTCTTCGCTAGGAGCGGCCTTCCGCAGTTTCTGCGAGGAAGCTTGAGACGAGGTCCTTTACGACCTCGGGCTGGTCGTCATGGACGTAGTGGCCGGCGTCGGCCACTTCCTTCCATCGCACCAGCGGGTTGCGGGCCGGCATCGCCTCGGCGGTTTCGCGCTTGAAATAGTCCGAACGGCCGCCGCGCAGCACCAGTGTCGGCGCCTGGAGAGCCTCGACATGGGGCCAGAGGTCGACCCGTCGGGCCGGATCGGGATCGAGGCGGGCGCGGGCGATGCCGTCATGGTCGTATTGCCAGCCCCACGTGCCGTCGGGATGCTGCTTCAGCATGTTGCGGAGCCGGTCGAGGCGCGCTTCCTCGGTGACGCTCGGGCGCAGGTTGCGCATGAAGGTGACGGCAGCGTCCCAGCTTTCGAAGGAGCGGGGCGCGGAGAGCAGCTCCTGGCGAATGCGAGCGGAGCCCGAGCTGTCCTCCGAGGCGCCAGGTCCGGCATCCTCGATGATCAGCCGGCGGATCTTGTGGGGATGGGTCGCGGCATAGACGTAAGCCGCGATGCCGCCCATTGAGTGGCCGAGCAGGTCGAAGCGGCCGAGGCCGAGATGCTCGACCACGTCCTCGATGTCCCGGACATAAGTGTCGTTGTAGTAGTTGCCCGCGGGGTCCCAGTCGCTGGCGCCGCGGCCGCGCTGGTCCCAGGCGATGGTGCGGAAGCCGGGAAGGAGCGCCTGTGCCAACGGGCCGAACGTGCGGGCGTAGCCCCTGATCCCGTGTAGCATCACGATGGGCGCCGCCGACGGAGCCCCCCATTCCAGCACGCGCAGCGACAGGCCGTCGCGGGTGCTGAGCCTGTACTCCCGTGATCCGTCGTCGATGGCCGTCATGCGATCCTCCTGTCAGGCGGCACGTGACTCTTCGGCGGTGGGACCGCCGAGACGTGCATGCAGACGCCCGCGCGTGGCGCACGCGAAGGCGATGACGATCTCGTCCGCATTCGGGGCATCCGCGAACATGGCGCTGATCGTGTCGTAGTGCGAGCGTACATAGAGCTCGTCCTTGTGGGCGAGCGGAATGTCGATCGACGCGCCTGGCGCGCCACGCTTGCCGGTCGAGGGAATCCAGGACTTCGCCCCGCCGATCGCCGAGCGCACGGGATCGGCAAAGACGGTCGTCAGCAGGGCGTTGCCGTGCTCGTATTCGCCAGCTGCGCCCACCAGGCAGGCCTTGCCGTAGCTCTCGACCTGCGCGGTGCCGACCGCCTCGCGGATGCGCCGGCCGAATTCCCGACCCAAGGCCTCCGAGGCCCGGATCGAGCCGCCGAGATCCTCGACGAACCGGCCCGCGTACGGGTTATGCAGGGCGGCAGCGATGACGATCTTGCGGACGGGTTCGCCGTCGGCCAGCTCGCCGGTCTCGTTGGCCAGAGTGTCCTCGATTTGCAGGTACCATTTGCGGATATGGAATTCGCCGAGATTGTTGGTGTGCATTTTCCGATGGTCTTCAGGTGGGGAGAGACGGCGCGGTTGGGCGCCGTTCAGGTGATCGAGCGGGGATGGGCGCGGACCGGGGCCTCGAAGGGCGTCCAGGCTATCGCCGTGATCTCCGGGAAGGCACGCCATTCCTTGAACCAGCTCTGGCCGCCGTCGAGCGAGCGGAAGAGGTCGCCGTACTTGGTACCGGCGAACACCAGGTTCGGGTCTGCTGGATGCAGGCCAAAGGCCCAGAAGGTCGAGTTCGGTGCGGCGTGGAGCAGGGCGGGGACCCAGCTGTCGCCGCGGTCGGTCGAGCGGTAGAGACGACTCCTCGTGCCGGGCGTGCCGTCGCCGACGGCCAGCATCAGCGCGTTGTCTCCGGCCAGCGGCTGGACGGCGCGCGTGTAGTAGAGCCCCTCGAAGCGGTCCTTCGAGGCCACTCCGGTCCAGGCCTTGCCGCCGTCGGTGCTGGTGAAGATCGAGTTGACGGTCGCCACGAAGATCCGGTGCGGCTGCTGGCCGCTCGCCGGCAGCATCGAGATGCAGTGAATGTCGGAATTGGTGATGCCGCACTCTGCATCGATGCGCAGCCACGTGGCTCCGTGGTCGCCGCTGCGCCACAGGCCGCCTTCCTCGACGCCGAACCACACCTGGGCAGTATCGGACGGGTCGATGTAGATCGTGAGGATGCGCGGGCGGTTAACGCCCTGGCAGAATTCCGGGATTTCCGGCGACAGGCGCTCCCAGCTCTTTCCGGCATCTGTCGACCGGAACATGGCTGCGCGCGAAGGCGCGCCCGTGCCAGCGTAAATGTAGGACGGGTTCGCCGGATCGATTGCGATCGACCATACCGCCTGACCGTTCATCGGGGAGTCGACGAGCGAGAAGTGCGCGCCGCCGTCGTTGCTGATGCAGAGGCCCGAATCGGCACCGGCCAGGATAACCTTCGGATCTCGGGGATGGACCACGACGCTGCGCACGACGCCGTCGAACTCGATGGCCTCCTTGAGGCCGAGTCGGTGCCAGCTCGCGCCATCGTCGACGCTGCGCAGGAAGCCCTGGCTCGCCGTTCCGACCAGAATCGTACCCTTCATGTCCGCTCCTCCATCGTCGTCAGATCCCGGATCGATCCGGGAGTCGCCCCTATATGCGGGGCTATGAAGAGCATCTTTGCCCACCCAAACCGGCTCTTTCAACAAAATTGTAGTACGAGACTTGTGCATTGAAACAAAATCGTCGTACCTTTCATTCCGGCAGCGAATGGGGTGGCTATGACAGGCTTGCTTCGAAGGGTCGTGCGTACCTGCGCCGCGATGGCGCTTCTTCTCTCGGGACCGGCGATGGCCGGGACCTATCCCGAGCGTGCTGTCACCATCGTCGTGCCGTTCGAGGCGGGCGGATCGACCGACGTCTCGGCGCGGGTCGTCGCCAAGGCCCTGTCGGACATACTTCGCCAGCCGGTGGTCGTGTTGAACCAGCCGGGGGCGGGCGGGCGCATCGGAACCCGCCGCGTGGCCAGCTCCGAGCCCGATGGCTACACGCTGCTGTGGGGCAGCGGCAGCACCTTGGCGGTCGCGCCGGTACTGTACCCCGACCAGACCTACCTGACGACGCTGGTGCCGGTGAGCCTCGGTGCGCTGCAGCCCTTCGTGTTCGTGACATCGCGAGCCACCGGCGCGCGAACCCTTGCCGAACTGCTCGATCAGGCCCGCGCCAAACCCGACGTCCTGAACTTCGCCTCGGCCGGCATCGGCTCCAGCAATCACCTGCTGGGTGAGATTCTGATGGCGGCGACGGGGACGAAGTTCGTGCACGTCCCCTACAAGGGCTCGATCTCGGCGCGCGACGCGGTGATCAACGGCGACGCCCAGCTCATGGACGAGGTGCTGGCGCCGTTGCTTGCGCAGATCAAGTCGGGGCAGCTCGTGCCGCTGATGGTGACCAGCGAGGCGCGCGATCCCGCGCTGCCCGACGTGCCGACGGCGAAGGAGGCGGGTCTACCCGATCTGTCCATCACCGGCTTCTTCGGCCTGATGGCGCCGCCGAAGACGTCGCCCGAGATCGTGGCGACGCTCAACGCGGCGATGAAGAAGGCGCTGGCCTCGCCCGAGCTGCGCAAATCCTTCGAGGCCATGAGCTTCGATGTCGGCAGCGGTTCGACCGAGGAACTGGCGGCGCTGATTGCGCGCGGCCGCGAGCGCTATGGCCGCATCGTGGCCGAACGCAAGATCACCGTGAACTGAACCCTACCCAGAACCAGCCCGTCACAGCGAGACCGAGATGAAACTGTACCTCACGCCCCATGCCTGCTCCCTCTCCGTCGACATCGTCGCACGCGAGCTCGACATCCCGCTCGCCCTCGAATGGGTCGATGTCCGGGCCAAGAAGCTGCGCGACGGTTCCGACTACTACAAGGTCAACCCGAAGGGGCAGGTGCCGACGCTGCAGCTCGACGACGGCGCGTTCCTGACAGAGGGGCCGGTGATCGTGCAGTATCTGGCCGACGGCAAGCCGGGCAACGCGCTGCTGCCGCCCGCCGGCACGCTGGCGCGCTATCGCGTGCTCGAATGGCTGAACTTCGTGGGCACCGAGTTGCACAAGGGCTTCACGCCGCTGTTCCGTCCGACCACGCCGCAGGAGTATCGCGAGATCGCGCGACAGAACCTCGCGACCCGCTTCAAGTGGCTCGATAGCGTGCTGGCCGGCCAGCCGTTCCTGACCGGCACCGCATTCACCGTGGCGGACGCCTACTGCTACACGATCCTGATGTGGTCGAAGCTGCACGACATCGACCTCTCGCCGTGGCCGAACCTCGCCGCCTACGTCGCCCGCGTCGCCGAACGCCCGTCCGTCAAGGCCGCCGAGGAGGCGGAGCGCCAGGCCAAGGCGGCCTGAGGGTGGGCGAGGCGATCATGAAGTTCTTCCACGAATCCCACGGATGTTCGCTCGCGGTCGACATCGTCGCGCGCGAGATCGGCATTCCGCTGGAGATCGTCTGGGTCGACATGCAGCGCAGGCTACTGCCCGACGGCACCGACCTCTACGCCATCAATCCGAAAGGGCAGGTGCCGTCGCTGCAGCTGCCGGACGGCCAGTTCCTCAGCGAGGGGCTGGCGATCATGCAGTACCTGGTCGACCAGCGGCCCGACAGTGATCTCGCATCGACCGCGCGAGGCGCGGAGAAGTACCGCGTGCTGGAGTGGATGAGTTTCATCGGATCGGACCTGCACAAGGGCGGATTCATGCCGCTCTTCAAGAAGACGACGCCGCCCGACTACCGGCCGATTGCGCTGCAGCACATCGCCGGTCGTCTGGAATGGCTGAACCGCCATCTGGCCGATCGCGACTATCTCGTGGGCGACCGGTTCACGATCGCCGACGCCCATTGCTATGCGATCGTCATTTGGACGAAGCGGCACGCGATCGACGTCACGCCCTGGCCCAGGCTCGAAGCCTACATGGCGCGGATCGCCGCCCGCCCGTCGGTGCGTGCCGCCGTCGAGGCCCAGCTCGTTCAGGAAGCGCTGGAGGCCAAGGCGCGCGCCGCCGCGCCCGAAGGGCTGCGCGATATCGCCCCTAAGGCGTCGTGACCATGACTGCCGCCAGCATGAAGCCCGTATCGCGTCGGATCGCCGGCCTGCTGGCCATCGGCCTGGGCTGCGCGCTGGCGATTTCCTCCGCGAGCGCGGCCTATCCGGAGAGGCCGGTAACCCTGGTCGTCACGTTCGAGGCTGGCGGCGCATCCGATGTTTCGGCGCGCGTCGTGGCAAAGGCTCTGTCGGAAGTGCTCAAGCAGCCGGTCATCGTCCAGAACCAGCCGGGCGCCGGTGGACGTATCGGTACACGGCGCGTGGCAGGTGCCGAACCGGACGGTTACACCCTGCTGTGGGGCAGCGGCAGCACACTTACCGCCGCACCAGCGCTCTACCCGGATGATAAGTATCTGGCGACCCTGATGCCGGTTGGCGTGGGCGCGCTGCAGCCGTTCCTCTTCGTGACCACGCCCGCGACGGGCGCCAAGACGGTCGCGGAACTCGTCGCGCTCGCAAAGCAGAAGCCCGGTCAGCTCAACTTCGCCTCGGCGGGGATCGGATCGAGCAATCACCTGTTGGGTGAGATCTTCATGTCTGCGACCGGCACGAAGTTCACCCATGTTCCCTACAAGGGGGCAGCGCCTGCGCGAGACGCCATGATCAGGGGCGATGCGCAACTGATGGACGAAGTGACCGCGACTCTGTTGCCTCAGATCAATGCCGGCCAGCTGGTTCCGTTGCTCACGACCAGTCAGACGCGCGATTCCGAGTTGCCGGGCGTGCCGACCGCGGCAGAGGCCGGACTGCCCGATCTGGCCATCACGGGCTTCTTCGGCGTCATGGCACCGCCCAAGATGTCACCCGAACTGCTCGCGACACTGAGCGACGCGATGAAGAAGGCGTTGCAGTCGCCAGAACTCAAGAAGTCGTTCGCCAGCATGCGTCTCGATGTCGGTAGCGGATCGGCGGAAGACCTGGCCGCCCTCATTGCCCGTGGACGCGAGCGCTACAGCAAGATCGTCGCCGAACGCAAAATTCGCGTCGACTAACCCTCACCTGCCAACCCAACGAGAAACCATGAAACTCTATCATGAAGTCCGCGGCTGCTCCCTTGCAGTCGACATCGTCGCCCGTGAGCTCGGCGTCCCCCTCGAGCTGATCTGGGTCGACGTGCCGCGCAAGCTGCTTCCCGACGGCTCCGACTACTACAAGGTCAATCCCAAGGGGCAGGTTCCGGCGCTCGAACTTCCCAACGGCGAGTACCTCACCGAGGGCGCCATCATCATGCAGTACCTCGCCGACCAGCGGCCGGAGAGTGATCTCTGCGCCGCGCCGGGCACGCTGCAGCGCTACCGCATCATGGAGTGGATGAGCTTCATCGCCTCCGACCTGCACAAGGGCGGGTTCATGCCGCTCTTCAAGAAGACGACGCCCGACGACTATCGGCCGCTGGCGCGCCAGCTCGTGGTGTCGCGCATGAAGCTGCTCGACGAGCAGCTGGCGGATCGCGACTACCTGACCGGTCCTGTCTTCACCATCGCGGATGCGCATTGCTACGCGATCGCCATGTGGACGCACTATCACGATGTCGACCTGGCGCCGTGGCCCAACCTCTCGGCCTATTTGGACCGCATCAGCAAGCGCCCGAGCGTGCAGGCGGCGAAGGCGGCCGAGCGTGAGGAAGCGAAACGCCAGGGATACGAGGGCAAGGTATGACCGCGCGTTGGAGCCGCCGACCCGACGGGTCGAACTGGGGCGAGTTCGGGGCCGACGACCAGCTCGGCGCGATGAACCTGGTCGGTCGCGAGCAGGTGCTGAAGGGGCTGGCCGAGGCGCGGACGGGGCAGACCTTCAGCCTGTCGCTGCCGCTCGACCTGCCCGGCGGGAACGCCCTGCATCCGAGCCGCCATCCGCCGCGCCGCTTCTCGACCCTGCGTGCGGGCAAGAGCGCGGGCGAGCAGTGTTTCTGCTTCGCCCTGCAGCGCGACAACCCGCTGCTCACCGACGTCGTGTCCGACGATGTGGTGCTGTTGCACACGCAATATTCGACCCAGTGGGACGGGCTCGCCCACATGGGCAGCCTGTTCGACTCCGACGGCAGCGGCACGCCGGAGATCACCTTCTACAACGGCTATCGTCCGCGGCACGGCCTGACGGTGGCCGAGCGTTGCGAGCGCAGCGAGGCGTGGGCGACCTACGAGAATCCGCGCGCCGACGTTCTGGGCATCGAGAACATGGCGCGGCATGGCGTGCAGGGGCGGGCCGTGCTGGTCGACCTCGCGCACCATTACGGTCGGGAGAACCACGCGGTCGGCTACGACGATCTGCAGCGCATCCTCGAGAAGGACGGCGTCGAGATCGAAAAGGGCGACATGGTGTGCTTCTACGCCGGGCTCGACGAGCTGATCCTCGGCATGGCCGGCAAGCCCGACGCGGCGGTCCTGCAACGCTCCTGCGCCGGTCTCGACGGCCGCGACGCGCGTCTCCTGTCCTGGATCACCGACACCGGCATCGCCGCGCTGATCTCCGACAATTTCGCCGTCGAGCTGATGGCGAAGGACGCGCCGCAGACCTCTCACGCGCTGCTGCCGCTGCACGAGCACTGCCTGTTCAAGAACGGCATCCATCTCGGCGAGCTGTGGTTCCTGCGCGACCTCGCCGCATGGCTGAGGAAGAACGGAAGGAATCGCTTCCTGCTGACGGCGCCGCCCCTCAATCTCCCGGGCGCGGTGGGCTCACCCGTGACGCCCATCGCCACAGTCTGAGGCGAACTCCGGAGGTTCACGATGAAGCGCAGGTTCTTCAACATGTCGGCCCTGGCCGCGGCGAGCGCGGCTGCGGCCGGGCTCGGCCGTCCCACGGCGCCGTGGGCGCAGGGAACCTCCTTCCCGCCGATCGTGTCGCTCGTCGTTCCCTTCGCACCGGGCGGCGGCGCGGACCAGCTTGCCCGCGAGTTCGCCAATGCGGCGGCGCCGATGCTGCCGGGCACGACCTTCGTGGTCGACAACAAGCCCGGCGCCAACGGCGTCATCGCCAACCGCCATGTCGCGCGGCAGAAGCCGGACGGCGCGACCTTCCTGCTGGGCACCTCCAGCACCCATGCGCTCGGCACGCTGATTCATCGCGGCGACGTCGACCCTGTGGCCGATTTCAGTCCGGCCACGTTGCTGGCCGAGACGGCGACGGCGTGGGCGGTCCAGGCGACCTCTCCCTGGAAGACGCTGCAGGAGGCGATCGCGGCGGCACGACAGAAGCCGGTTACCTACGGCACCTTCGGGGCGGGTTCCTCTGCCCATCTCTACGGGCTGGTGCTCGCCGGGGCGACCGGCGCGAAGCTGGAACACGTTCCTTACAAAGGCTCGGCCCAGGCCATCACCGACCTTCTGGCCGGACACGTCGACTCGGTTCTCCTCACGACCAGCGCGCTCGACGCGATGAAGAGGCAGGGCAAGATCCGGCTGCTCGCCGTGAGCGGCGAGAATCGGACGCAGCTCCTGCCGGACGTGCCGACGTTCAAGGAGCAGGGCGTGCCCCAGCTCGAGTTCAACGGCTGGTTCGGCCTGTTCGGACCGAAGGGTACGCCGGCGCCGCTCCTCGACCGGCTGGCGGCCATCGCCAAGGCGCTGGGCGAGAACCAGTCGTTTCGCAGCCGTCTCGTCGCCCAGGGCTACGACTGGGTCGGCTCCACCCCGGACGCGTTCGCCCGCGAGCTGGCGCGGACGATGGAGATCTATACGCGCATCATCGCCACCACGCCGGCCGGGGAGCTTTCGCGATGAGCGACAACACCGTGAACGGCGTCGAGAGCGCGACACCCCTGCGCAAGCAGGCGGAAGAGGATCTGCGCAAGGCAATCCTGTCGGGCAGGTACGACGCGGGTGAGCGCCTTAAGGAGCGCCAGCTCATGGAGACGCTGGGAGTCAGCCGCACGCTGCTGCGTGAGGCGCTGCGCCAGATCGAAGCCGAGGGGCTGGTGACGCTGGTGCCCAACCGCGGTCCGGTCGTTACCGTGCTCTCCTACGAGGACGCCGAGGAGATCTACGAGGTTCGCGGCATCCTCGAGGCGCAGGCCTGCGTGGGCTTCGTACTGCGCGCCTCCAGCGCTCACGTCCGCAAGCTGCAGGACGTCTTCGCCGAACTCAAGCGCGCCGCGCAGGCCGGCGACGTGATGCGCACGCTGGAACTCAGCAGCGACTTCTACGACGTCATCCTCGAAGGCAGTGGCAACAAGGTGCTGAGTTCGATGCTCAAGCTCCTGCACAACCGCATCGTGCTGCTGCGCCGCACCTCCATGTCCGAGCCCGATCGCCTTCCCGAGACGCTCGACGAACTGACCCGGATGTACGAGGCCCTTTGCGCGCGCGACGAATCCGCCGCCAGCAAGGCCTCCCAGCATCATGTCCGCCAGGCCTCCCGGGCCGCCCTGCGCATCATGCGCCAGCGGCAGTAGCGACGGCATGCCCGGCAGGATTTCAGTTCGCCGGCAACCGAGCCGGTTCTCACGGGGGAAGGCTCCATGTCGTCGATCAGAATCCTGTCTGCCATACTGCTCCTGGCTCTGAATTTCTCGGGGCCGGCGGGAGCGCAAGCGACCTATCCGGCAAAGCCGATCACGCTCGTGGCGGCCTTCGCGCCGGGCGGCGCCACCGATACGGCGGCCCGCATCATCGCCAAGGAGCTCTCGATCGAGCTCGGACAGCCGGTCGTTGTCGACAACCGCGTCGGCGCCGGCGGCGCGATCGGTGCATCGTCGGTCGTCAGGGCTGCGCCCGACGGCTACACGCTGCTGCTGGGGACGGGGTCCGAGATGGTGGTCCTGCCGGCCGTGAAGATCGTGCCACCCTACGATACGCTGAAGGACTTCACGCCCATCGCCGAGATCGGCACCGTCACCTTCGTGCTCGTGGCGCATCCGTCGGTTGCCGCCAACAGTGTCCAGGAGCTGATTGCGCAGGCGCGTGCCAATCCCGGCAAGCTGTCCTTCTCTTCGTTCGGCATGGGCTCGACCAACCATCTGCTGGGCGAGTTCTTCATGAAGAGGTCGGGCACCGACCTGCTGCACGTGCCTTACAAGGGCAGCGCCGCCGCGGCGACCGACCTCGTCTCCGGCGAGGTCAAGCTCTCCTTCGACACCACCACCGTGGTGATGCCCCTGGTGCAGAGCGGCAAGTTGAAGGCGCTCGGCCTCCTGTCGCCGCAGCGCTCCGACGCCGCGCCCGGCGTTCCCACACTGGCCGAAAGCGGCGTTCCTCTCTCGGTCGTCGGCTGGGTCGGCGTGGTGGGACCGCGCGGCATGCCGGCCCCCATCGTCGAGCGTCTCAACAAGGCCATCAACAAGGTGTTGGCAATGCCGGCCATCGTCCAGTCGTTCAACGATCGGGGTGTCACCGTCGTGACCTCCACGCCCGAAGGCTTTGGCAAATTCATCCAGTCCGAGGTCGCAGAATGGACGGAGGTCGTTAAGGATGCCGGCGTGAAGATCGAATAGAGCCGCATCGACCGGAAGGGCGGAGAGGGGCTTGCCGCAGGGCAGGCCCTTTTTCTTTGTACCCTATCATCGGCTTCCGACGCTCGGCTCGTGGGCCGCATCTCCGCGCGACGGGATCATCGTGAAGGCGTAGGCTCGCAGCCGCGCGGCCGGGGCCGCATGACACAGGGAAGAATGAACCTGAGAGAGAAGCGAGGAGAGAGCGTGATGGGTATTCTGACGGGCAAGGTCGCATGGGTGACGGGGGCGGGGTCTGGTATTGGCCAGGCGGCGGCGGTGGCGCTGGCCAAGGACGGTGCGACCGTGGTGCTGACCGGGCGGCGCCGCGAGGCGCTCGAGGAGACGGCCGAGATGATCCGTAAGGCGGGCGGCACGGCCGAGGTTAAGCCGGCCGACCTGATGAAATCCTCTGCGGTCGAGAAGATCGTCGCCGCCATCGCCAAGAAGCACCGCCGCATCGACATCCTGGTCAACAATGCCGGCCTCAACATCCAGAAGCGGAGCTGGAAGCAGCTGACGCCCAAGGGGGTCGACGAAGTCGTTCACGGCAACCTGTCGAGCGCCTTCTACTGCACCTCGGCGGTGCTGCCGCTGATGCGCAAGAACAAGGGTGGCGTGCTGATCCACACCTCCTCGGTGGCCGGCAAGGTGCCGAGCCTGCTGTCGGGCCCGGCCTATTCGGCGGCCAAGCATGGCGTGGTGGCGATGAGCCACACGATCAACATGGAGGAATGCGTCAACGGCATCCGCTCCTGCGTGGTCTGCCCGGGCGAGGTCGCGACGCCGATCCTCGACAAGCGGCCGATCCCGATCACCCCGGCCGAGCGCAAGCGCATGGCGCAGTCGGAGGATGTCGGCGACCTGATCCGCTACATCGCCTGCCTGCCGCCGCACATCGTGATCAACGAGGTGATGATCAACCCGACCTGGAACCGCGGCTACGTCGCGAGCCTGCAGCGCGGGAAGTCCTGACATGGGGAGCGTGACGATCAAGGCGAAGGAACTCGAATCCTTCGTCGCGGACATCTTTGCCACGGCGGGATGCTCGAAGGAGGAGGGCGGTCGCATCGGCCGCTACCTGGTCAGCGCCAACCTGTCGGGCCATGACAGCCACGGCGTGGTGCGCGTCCCGCGCTACGCCTCGCAGAAGAAGAGCGGCACGGTCATTGCCGACGTGACGGTCGACGTGCTGGTCGACACGCCGGTGATCGCCGTGGTCGACGGCAAGTATGGCTTCGGCCAGACCGTGACGCCGCAGGCGGTGCAAATCGGCATCGAGAAGTGCCTGAAGAACGGCCTCTCGGCCGTGACGCTGCGCAATGCCGGCCATGTCGGCCGGGTGGGCGACTGGGCCGAGATGGCGGCCGAGGCGGGTCTCGTCTCGGTGCATTTCGTCAACGCCTCGGGCAGCGTCCTCGTGGCGCCCTATGGTGGCGTCGAGCGCCGCTTCTCGACGGCTCCCTATTGTGTCGGTGTCCCGCGGCCCGGCCAGGATCCGCTGGTCCTCGACTTCGCCACCTCGATCGTGGCCGAGGGCAAGGTCCTGGTGACGAGCCAGGGCGGCAAGAAGCTGCCGGAGGGAGCGCTGATCGGCCCCGACGGCAAGCCGAGCGCCGACCCGCATCTGCTCTACGGCGATTACACGCCGACGGGCCCGCGCGACCACAGCAAGGGCACCGGCGCCATCCGCGCCTTCGGCGACCACAAGGGCTCGGGCCTCGCCTTCATGTGCGAGATCCTGGGCGGCTCGCTCTCGGGCACGGGCGCGACCGATCCCAAGCGCGGCCGCTTCGCCAACGGCATGCTGTCCTTCTACGTCGATCCCAAGGTGTTCGATGCCGAGGGCTTCTTCCCGACGGACATCGCCAAGTACGTCTCGTTCGTGAAGGGCTCCAAGCCGGCCACGCCCGGCGTCGAGATCCTGGTGCCGGGCGAGCAGGAATCGCGCACCCGCGCCCAGCGCCTCGCCGACGGCGTGCCGCTGCCGGACGATACCTGGGCCGCCATCGTCGAGACCGCCCGCTCGGTCGGCCTCGACGAGCGGCGCATCCAGCAGGCGACGATGTAAGGCTTCAGCGGTCGGCGGCGCGCTGCAGCCGGTAGACGGACCCGGCGACCGGATCGATGGACACTGGCGTAGCCACAAAGTCGGTGCGCAGCATGCGTTGCAGCGCACCGAGCCGGGCGGCATCGGCGACCATGCCGGTTTCGGTGAGCAGCTGCGCCTCGGGAATGTCCCACAGGCGTACGACGATCACCTCGTAGCCGAGCGCCAGGGCGCGGTCGATCTGCCGCCGCAGCGACTCGACGTGGCGTTCGGTTGTCCAGTCGGGATGGCGCAGGACGTCGCCGGTGAAGCCGATCCATTTGAACTTCGGAAGCGCCTGCGGGGCCTGTCCGAGGTCGGCGACACCGGGCTCCGCCGTGCCCCAGTGCAGCGAGGCATAGACCATCGTCCAGTCGAAATCGTGCAGCAGGAACACGGTGCGCGCCGGATCGCCCTGTCGTTCCAGGCGCCCGATGGCGTCGCGCCACTTGCTGTCGAGGCCGCGCAGCGGCGCGATGCTCCACACATTATAGGCGAACAGGGCAACGGTTACGGCGGCCATGACGGCGAGGCCGCGCGCGGGCCAGCGGCGGCGCACGGCCAGCAGCACCAGCGCCCAGGCCGGGGTCACCCAGGCCATGACGTTGATCTGCATCTGCGGGTCCTGCGGCTGGGAATAGAGGTTGAAGACCTCGCCGGCGAGGAAGGTGACGCCGAATACGGCCAGCACGGCGCGCGAACGGCCCTCGTCGCGGGCGCGCCACAGGATCGAGCCCGCGACCGCGGCGACGCCCAGCAACACGAAGGTCGTGGTGAAGCGCCAGATGTCCCAGCCGGGAAGCCCGTCGAACGTCGTGACACCGGTTCCCAGCAGATAGGCCACGATGCCGTCCCACAGATAGCCGACCTTGGCCCAGGTGAAGCCCGCCCACACCGAGCGTACCGCCTTGCCGGTCCAGATGAGATCGAACGGTCCGACGGCACCCGCATGGCCACGCGAGGCCAGTGCCACGATGGTCGCCGTCGCAACCATGCAGGCGAGGAACAGGGCGATCCAGACGAAGCGCCGGCCGGGACGCGGCTCGCAGACCCACAGCGCGGCCAGCATCGCCGGCAGGGTCGGGAACATCAGCCGCCATTCGAACAGCCAGCCGATCGAGAACAGGACGGCGACGGCCGCGATCCGCGCCGCCGACGGCCGCGCGAACCAGACCGCGCCCAGCGCCATGGCCGCGAACATCACCGTATAGCTGGGCATGATGTCCTCGTTGACGATGGCGAGGAACATCACGTGACTGGTCGCGAGGTGGAACGCGCCCGTCAGCCAGGCGATGGTGCGCTCGCCCGTCAGCGAGCGAGCAAGCAGGTAGGCCACCCCGGCGCAGAGGCTGGCGCTCACCGCGTTCAGGATGGTGAGCTGCCGCCGCGGATCGCCGGCGAAGAGTCCGAGCAGGTCGAGCAGCCGGCAGAGTGCGCCGTAGACGGGGTAGAAGAGATAGTTCGAAGGGTACAGCGGGGCGTTCGCCGGATCGACCACCCAGGGCTTCAGTTCGAGGCTCTTGAAGACGCCATTGCCCGTCAGGCCGCCCTGGGCATTGTCGAACCACAGGATGAGGGCGATCAGCAGGGCACTCCCGCCCAGAACGAGCAGGACGAGATCGGCGGGCGCGCCGCGGGCCTTGCGGTCCTCTCGGAAGGGTTCGGAAAGCGCCAAGGCGGTTACCCGGCCGCCGGGCGGCGTCGCCCAGGGTGCTTGCAGCAGGGCCGAAGCGCGCGCACCATCCCCTCCGAGAACAGAATCAGGCGGGTGGCATGTATCGAGTAACTTCCCAGTTCAAGGCGACGATATTGGCGCGTTTCGCGGCGGCGCTGCATCAGCTCGACGATTGGAATCGCGAGCCCAACTATCTTGAGGAGGAGCGTCTCTTCCGTGCCCTGGGCTACATGAAGCGCGGGAACTTCAAGCTGGCCGAGGCCGAGCTGAAGGAACTGAGCGGCGTTTTCGCCTCCCCGCCGGACAAGAATGCCGTCGTGCCGCTGATCACGCGTGAACGCTACACCAAGGCCCTTATGCGGCGCGGCCTCGCCCAGTTGCGAGGGGAGGCGGCCTAGCGCCGCGCCAGACACGCGAGATTGCCCCATAGAAATATTTCAGTAGCGGTTGTCTGCGGCATTCTCAACGATGCCGCCAATGAAGTTCTATGGAGGAAACGATGAAGAAGATGATGAGGCGCGCTGCCTGCGCGCTGGTACTGGCCGTGGTTGCGGGTCCGGTTTGGGCACAGGACTTTCCGTCCAGGCCTCTCAAACTCGTCGTGCCCTATGCGCCGGGCGGCGGTGCCGATTCGGTGGCGCGGATCGTCGCCAAGAAGGTTTCTGAGAATATCGGCCAGCCGATCGTCATCGAGAACAAGGGCGGGGCCGGCTCGATCGTCGGCACGGACCTGGTGGCCAAGGCCGAGCCCGACGGTTACACGCTGCTGCTCGGCCAGTCCGGCCCGATCTCGATCAATCCGGCCGTCTACAAGTCTCTGCCCTACGATCCGGTGAAGGACTTCGCGCCGATCACCATGACGACGGCCTATCCCTACATCCTCGTCGTCAATGCCGAGTCGCCGGCCAAGACCCTGCAGGAGTTCGTGGCGCTGGCGAAGAGCAAGCCCGGTGGCCTGAACTACGGATCGACAGGCGTCGGCGCAGCCAACCATCTGGTCGCCGAGCTGTTCGCCAGCAAGGCGGGCCTCAAGATGACGCACGTGCCCTATCGCGGCACGGCGCTGGCCGTCGGCGATCTCGTCAGCGGCACGCTGAACGTCGTGTTCGGCGATCCGATCAGCGTCCTGCCGCACATCAAGTCGGGAAAGCTGCGGGCGCTCGCCGTCACCAGCCTGGAACGCTCGCCGGTGGCGCCCGAGGTGCCGACCGTTGCCGAAAGCGGCTATCCGGGCTTCGAGGCGCTGGCCTGGCACGGCATCCTGGCGCCGGCGAAGACGCCGCCTGCCGTGGTCAATAAGCTGAACGCCGAGATCGTGAAGGCCTTGGCAGATCCCGCCACCAGGGAACTGCTGGAGAAGCAGGCCATGCAGACGGTCGGGAATTCGCCGGAAGCGTTTGCGGCCTTCATCCAGAAGGACATCGCGACCTGGAAGGCGGTCGCGGCGGCCGCCAACGTCACCGTCGAGTAGGCACCGCCAGCTCCAGCAGCGAGGAGACATCCTCGCTGCGGTCGAGCGCCCACACCGCGTCGATCAGCGGCTGGATGTCGTGGTCGGGCTCCCAGCGCCTCGCCTCGTCGCGCAGCTTGGCCTCGATCTCGGCATCCGTCAGCGGGTTCGACGAACTGCCGCGCGCCGCCTGGGTGGAAAGCGCGTGCTTGTTGCCGTCGGTGCTCCAGACATCCATTTCGGCGGCGATGGTCGAAATTCGCTCGTCGCTCGTGCACTCGAACTTGCCGCGCAGGGCCTTGATGGCGGGATCGGCGACGCAGGCGTCGG
This sequence comes from Reyranella sp., assembly GCF_965249915.1. Taxonomy (GTDB): domain Bacteria; phylum Pseudomonadota; class Alphaproteobacteria; order Reyranellales; family Reyranellaceae; genus Reyranella. The sequence continues at coordinate 2,534,064 of NZ_OZ252257.1, read as the reverse complement.
TCAACTGATCGAGGCCGGCCTTGCCGAGGACGAGCGCGGCCGCCACGCAATGCTGCAGGCTGACCTGGGCCTCGCGCCCCGTGGCGATCTCGGCGCGATCCGTGCGTTGCAGGAGCAGGGGATTGCCGCGCACGACGATGCGCTCGACGGCGACATCCGGATGGGCGCGACGCCAGTCCAGCGCGAGGTCGAGCAGCGGGTGGATCACGAATCCCGCGGCGTAAGGCTTGATCGAGTTGTGGTTGACCTGCCAGTCCTTGCCCAGACCGTCGAGCAGGGCGGCCCAGTTGGGCGGTTCCCCCATGGCGGCGAGGAAGCCCTGCGCGCCGGCGATCGGCTCGGGCGGGCCGGCAAAGCCCTTCTCCGCGAGCAGGGCGGAGAACAGGCCGTTGCGGGCGGCGTTACCGACGCTGACGCTCTTGGCGGGCCAGCCCAGGCATTCGCAGAGGCCTGCAGACTGCGTCGCTGCGCTGCCGAGGGCCCACACGGTGCGTTCGACGTCGAGGCCCAGCAGCTTGGCCGCGCCCGCCGCCGAACCGAAGACGCCGCAGGTCGAGGTGATGTGCCAGCCTTTGGGATAGTGACCGGGCGAGACCGCGCCGCCGACCCTGCATTCGATTTCGAAGCCGAGGGCGAAGGCCAGCAGGAGGTCCGGGCCGGTCACGTGGCGCATCTCGGAGAGGGCCAGCAGGGCTGGCGCCAGCGGCGAGGTCGGATGAACGACCGTCGGCAAATGGGTGTCGCAATAGTCGAAGACGTTGGCGCCCGCCGCATTCAGGAAGGCGGCGGTCAGCGGATCGATGCGCTCGGACCGGCCGACGATGGTGGCCTGCCGGCCGCCGGAGAATTCGCCCAAGGTCCGCAGCGCCAGTTCGACCGGCTGGGTGCGGCATCCCGTGATCGCCACGGCAAAGAAGTTCAGTAGCGCCCGCTTGGCTTCGTGGCGGGCCTTCTCCGGAAGGTCGTCCCGCTTCGTATTGACGATGAAACGGGCCAGTTCCGGGGTAACGCCTTGTTTGGGCAGCATGGTTACTCTTTCAATCGGTGAAGCGGGTCTATTCGCGGACCGGAGAGCCGTCGAGCCGGAGCGGCGCATCGGCGGCGGGCTTGATGCCTTCGTCGAGCCGCAGGCAGCCGGCGTTGAGCCCGTCCCCGGGCTTCTTGTCGACCGGCGCAATGAACAGGGCGGTGACCTTGATGTCGCCCACGGCGAGGCGCGCTTCGCTCAGCCAGCGCGTGGCCCGGATCGAGGCACCGCCCTTGTCGAGCGGGACCCAGCCGCAGATCACGGTGCGTTCACCCGACGGGTCGATGCGGACATGGGCCGTATCATTGCCCTTGAAGCTGCCGGCTGCGCTGTTCACCTGCCATTCGAAGGCGACGGCGCGGTAGAGCTTCGCGTCATCGGCGGATACGTCGATGGTCCCGACATAGTCGGCCTTCGCCAGCGACGGGTCGCGCAACCAGCCCTGTGAGACCGCGACGGCGTAGAGCGCGAACGCCGCGGCCGCCAGGAGCATCGCCCAGCGCGGAATGCCGGTCATGGTCTGGCCCGTCCCGATCAGGCGAGGATGGTGGTCAGGCCGCCATCGACCACCAGCGTGTGGCCGGTGATGTAACTGCCCGCGTCGGACGCCAGCAGCAGCAGGGCGCCGCGCAAATCCTCGGGCTTGCCCCAGCGCCCGGCCGCGGTGCGCCGTTCCAGCATGCCGCTGAAATCCTTGTTCTGCTGCAGAGGGACGTTGAGCTCGGTCCGGATGTAGCCGGGGGCGATTGCATTGGCGGTGACATGCGGCCCGAACTCGGCCGCCAGGTTCTTGGTGAGGCCGACGAGCCCATGCTTGGCGGAGACGTAACCTGCGACCGAGGCGCGGCCGAGGACCGCCATGACCGACGAAATGTTGACGATGCGACCGTACTTGCGGGCCAGCATGTGACGGCCGACCTCGCGGGCCACGATGAACTGCGAGACCAGGTCGGTTTCGATCACCTTGCGGAAATCGGCCGTTGCCGTGTCGACGATGTCCTGGCGGTGCACGATTCCCGCGTTGTTCACCAGCACGTCGATACGGCGGTGCTTGGCCACGATCGCCTGGACCTTGGCGACGACGTCCGCCTCGTCGGTCACGTCCATCGTGATAACGTGCGCCCGGCCGCCCTTGCGGTCGATGGCGCGGACTGTCGTCTCGAGTTCCTTCACCGTGCGGCCGGCGCAGAGCACGGTGGCGCCGGCCTCCGCCAGGGCCAGCGCCATGTCGCGCCCCAGTCCGCGCGAGGCGCCGGTCACCAGCGCCACGCGATTCTTCATCGAAAACAGATCCGCCATGATCCCGCCTGAGGTGCGTTTCTTTGCCTTACGGCCCGATCCTAGCCTATGAAAGGTGCCGCGAGATATCGGGAGAAGTGACATGGCGAAATCGAACAAGGTGGCGATCGTGACGGGCTCGGCGACCGGACTGGGCGCCTCCTGCGCGCTCGACCTGGCGGAGCGCGGCTGGAACGTCGCGATCAACTACACCAAGAGCAAGAAAGAGGCGGACGAGACCTACGAGGCGGTGAAGGCCAAGGGTGTCGAGGCGATCCTCGTGCAGGCCGACATGGGCCAGGATGCCGACTGCCGGAAGCTCGCCGACGAGACGATGAAGCAGTGGGGCCGCATCGACGGCCTGGTCAACAATGCCGGCACCACCAAGTTCCAGAACCAGGGCGACCTCGATGGCGTCACGCCGGAGGATTTCGACCGCATCCTGCGGGTGAACGTCACCGGCCCCTACATGATGAGCCGCGCCGTCTACCCGATGATGAAGAAGCAGTGGGAGACGCAACAGGATCGCGGCTCGATCGTGAACATCTCCTCGATCGCCGGCGTCATGGGGGTCGGCAGCTCGATCCCCTATGCCTGTTCCAAGGGCGCGCTCAACACCCTGACCCTGACCCTGGCGCGCTGGCTGTCCCCGGCGGTTCGGGTCAACACGGTGTGCCCGGGCTTCATCCAGACGCGCTGGCTGCTGGGCGGCATGGGCGAGGAGAACTACAACAAGATGAAGATGGGGCAGGAGCAGAACACGCCGCTGCGCCAGGCCGGCACGCCCGAGCAGATGGCTGAAGCCGTCATGTTCTTCCTGACCAGCGCCAGCAACATCACCGGCGAGTTCCTGATCGTCGATGCCGGCACCCATCTCGCCAGCCTGCCGATGAAGGCGCGCTGACGGGAAGGCGGCGCACAGTCAGCGCTGCCGGAACTCCAGCCACAGGCCATGGGTCTCGACCCAGAGGCTCTTGCGGGCACAGGCTTCGGCTTCCCTGACGGCGACACCGTTTGCGGTCAGGGTCCGCCGGGTCTCCGCGAGATCCTTGACGGTCAGTGTTGCGGCCACGATCGGACGGCCGGGGACGAGCTGCGCGCTTGCCGGCAGGAAAACGATCTCGCCTTCCTTCAAGGCGAGGAGTCTCGTACTCGAGCCGAACGGAGCACAGCGCTCCTCTGCGACCAGTTTCCCCGACGGCAGATCGAGGATCTGAGGTTCTGCCGGGCTGCCGGCCAGCCAGACGGCTGACAGGGTCTGGGCGCCGTTGGGATGGGCGAAATGCTCGGGCCGGTCCGTCGGGGAATGCTGCCGATTGTCGAAGAACAGGCCGGGCGGTCCCTCGCCCTGGGAACCCGGCCGGTAGAGGCCAAGGGAAACAGGTCCATCTCCGGTCTTCAGCCAATCGACATACTGAGTCGTGAGCGCGTCCGCGGCCGCCGAGGGCGTGATCAGTTCGATCTCGGTGCCATCGGCGAACTTGGCGTGATGGTTGCGCAGTCCGTTTGCGTGCACCCGGCCGCGCTTCAGGACGAAACCCAACGCCTCGAAATCCGATCGCGCGCGCTCGAGGTCCTTCACCACCACGGGGATGTGGTCGAGGCCCTGGACGGCTGGCTCGGCCGACGCCGGCGCGACAGCAACGAAAACCAGCAGCAACGCGAGGAAGGTTCGGAGCATCCTCAGTCGACATTACCATCGTCGCCCTGAAGAGCCACCGAGGCGCGGTGCGAACGCCAGACAACAGGAACTTGCCGCGAAGGTGCTGCGCGACAGAAGGGGTTTCCCTTTCGGATAACGTCTCTTCATGCGGCGTTGCACATCTTCTCCATGGTGAGGGAAAAGGTTCGTTCCCAGATCAACCGGACATCTTCGGAGGTCTGGGACCATGACGCTGCAAGAACAACTCGACGTCTTTTCGAACCTGTCGAGCGTTGTCGCCGACATGAACTATATCGCCCCGATGGTGGAGCGGCCGCGTAACTACACGTTCGATCCGCCGCCCGGCATCCCACGCAGCAACACGGAGAACGAGCCGCATACGGTCGCGATCCACGATGCGCGTCCCGTCGCCGACAAGGTATCGCTCGACGCCAACGGGTTCGCGCTCGTTCCGCATCGGAGCGCGGTGAAGGATTTCTTCGACGACGAGGAAGTCCGCCGCGTCTACTACCCGGAGGTCGAACGACTCGTGCGGGAGGCGACGGGAGCGGACCGCGTGCACATCTTCGATCATACGACCCGCCGTCGCGTGGCCGACGCGGAGACGTTGGCGGATGCACCCCGCCAGCCGGTCCGTCGCGTGCATATCGACCATACGGCGCGGTCCGGCCCGCAACGGGTCCGCGACCTCCTGCCCGATGAAGCGGAGGAGCTGCTGAAGGGACGGGTGCAGGTCATCAACCTGTGGCGCCCGATCAAGGGTCCACTGCTCGATTCACCGCTCGCCGTCTGCGATGCGACGACCATTGCGCTGGACGACTTGGTGCCCTCCGACCTCGTCTATCCGCACAGGGTGGGCGAGACCTACTCGGTGAAGTTCAATCCGGCGCATCGCTGGTACTACGTATCGAAGATGCGGACCGACGAGGCGTTGCTGCTCAAGTGCTGCGATACATCGGATGCCGTTCCAGCGCGCTTTACGCCGCACAGCGCGTTCATCGACCCGACGGCACCTGTCGATGCGCCGCCGCGCGAGAGCATCGAGGTCAGGACTCTGGTCTTTCACCGACCTTAGCCAAAGCCGTCGTCCTCAGCGCGGCTTCGCTCAGGGCGACGGAGGAGCTCTAAGGAATCTCGTGGCCGCGGCCGATGTTGCGGACCACTTCCTTGAGGTGCGGCTTCACCTCGAGCAGCGCCTTTCGATAGGCGACCAGGCCGCGCAGCATGGCGCCGTCGCGCTTCAGGAGCGTGTCGGCGAACTCGACCATGCGGGTGTTGGGCCAGCCGTGCTTGCGCAGGTCCAGCAGCTTCAGGAAGGCCTCTTCCTCGGTTCCCGGCGCGAACTGCGTCATCAGGATGGCGGCCGCCGCGGTCGAGCGCGAGATACCGGCGTGGCAGTGGACCAGCACGTGCCCGTCGGGCCGCGCATGGACCCGTTCGCCGAAGGCCAGGACCTTCTCTATATGCGCCTGCGTGCAGGCCTCGAAGCCGGGATACTCCGCCACCACGTCGTCGAAGCGGATCAGCTCGTGGTCGATGCCCGCATAGGTGTCGAGCGCGGGCGGGCGCGGCTCGTGGGTGTCGATGATAGACAGCACGTGGCTCACGCCGACGGCGCAATGTTCCGGCAGCTCGGGGATGCCGCAGATCGTGACCTTGAAGGGAGGGAGTGACATGGACCGACCCTACAACAAGCCACGTGCCATGTGCAGCCCGAGGGCGAGCAGCCCGATCAGGAAAACGCGGCGGAACATCTCCGGCGACAGGGCATTGCGCGACTTCTGGCCGAGCCAGACGCCGATCGAGGTCGGCACGATGGCGGCAACCCCGCCGATGACGTTCGTGGCGTCGAAGGCGCCCTGGCGGAACAGTGCGATGGTGAGCGAGCCGATCAGGAAGATGAAGAGGATGCCCAGCGCCTGGACGAGGTCGTCCTTGTCGATGTCCAGAGACTGCATGTAGGGCAAGAACGGCACGGCCGCGATTCCGGTGAAGCCGGCGACGCCGCCGCTGGCGATGCCCATCAGCGGGTTCATCCAGCGTTCGGCCCGGCGCGACACCCGCGGGCGCCACGCCAGGAGTACGATCGTGGAATAAAGAGCCAGCATGACGCCCAACCAGGCCGAGGCCTGGGCCGAGCCTAGCTTGTCCAAGCTCGCGGCCACGAGGATCAGCGTGACGGTGGCGGTCAGGGCGAGCGTCCAGAAACGGCGGAACAGGCGCAGCAGGCCGCGCCCATAGGCCGCCTGCCAGATGTTGGTGACCAAGGTCGGAATGGTCATGATCGCCAGCGCGTCTTCGAGCGGCACGGCCAGCGTCATAAGGCCGACGGCGATCGGCGGCAGCCCGATGCCGACTGCTCCCTTGGCGATGCCCGCGAAGATGAAGGCGACGAAGATCACCAGGATCTGAACTTCGGTCATCAGCTCAGCAAGCCCTTCACCAGACGGTCGAACGCCTCCCAGAACAGGGCCCGGATTTCGTCGGTCTCCATCATGATCTCATGCCGGGCATGGCCGATCGTGAAGTGCTCGCCGTGCTTCAGCCGGGCCACCAGCGGGGCATGGGACCGGGAGTCGATCAGCCGGTCCTCGCCGGCGCTGATGACGAGCAGCGGAATGTCGATGCGCTCGAGATAGCCGGGGGCCTGAACGGCGGCCATCGACCGGACGGCCTGCCGGGACCAGCCGAGCGTGGGACCGCCCATCGAGAGCCGCGGATCGGCCGTGTACCAGTCCTCGGTGAAGCGATAGCGGCGCTCGTCGTGGGTCACGAAGTTCGAGGCGAACTCGCGGGCCAGCAGGACGAAGGGGCCGGTCCCGAACAGGTAGCGTTCCTCGACGGCCGGCACCTCGGGCATGATCATCAGGACCGACCGAAGCATGGCTTCGCGGCGGAGCGCCGTCATCGGGGCCACGAACAGGGCGGCAGAGAAGGGACCGGTCCCGTTCTCCGCCATTTCGCGCATCATGATGTGGCTGCCCATCGAGTGGCAGAGGGCGAGCACCGGACGAGGTGCGTCAGGCGAAACCACGGTTTCGAGGAACAGCCGGACGTCGGCCATGTAGGTCGCGAAGGTGTCGATGTGGCCCTTGCCGCGATCCGGCAGCGGCCGGTCCGAGAGGCCCTGGCCACGCCAGTCCAGGGCGGCCACGGCAAAGCCGCGCTCCAGCAGGTCACCCACCACCTCGGTGGCATATTTTTCGATGAATTCGCCCCGGCCGGTGAGGATGACGACGGTGCCGCGGGGGACGGAGGCCAGGGCGTTCCAGCAGGCGTACCGGAGGCGCGCGCCAGCGCGCTCGAGGAAGCCATAACGATCCGCCGCGCGATAGGTTGCGCGAAGAGAGGGTGGGACCGCAGCGGGGGCTGCAGAGGGGGCGGGATCGGTCATGGTTTGTGGCGTTTTGGCGAAGGACGGGCCACAAGGCCAGCGACAATTGGGCATTTTAGCCATCATCACCTTGGGTCTCTTTACCGTACCCGGAGCCGCAGGCTATAGAATGCGACGTCGCCTTACCGACTGCGAAGGGTCGCAGTCGAGGAAATCGGGCGCAAGGAAACCTCGAAGAGGTCCGCCGCACTGCGTGGTAGTCGGCTCGCTGGAAGAGTCGATCCGGGCACGGTCCTTGCGTCGACGATTGTCGTCCGCAGGAGACATGCGACCGCGATCCCGAAGCGAGCGTCAACCACCGGCGGATTTGCCGGAGCGATTGTCCCTTTATGATGCGTCGGGGCTTGGTTCTACTCATCGTCGTCGCCGCCACGCTGGTCGGGTGGCGTCTGCTGGACAGTCATGTGACGGCGGCCGACGTGGAAGGGCCTCTGCATGGGGTCACATACGCCCCCTGGGCCAAGGACCAGGATCCGCTGGCCGGCAAGGCAAGCGGCATCTGGAGTTTCCTGCGTACGGCGGTGAACGAGACCGCCACGCCGCAGATCAAGCCGCGCAAGGAGCAGATCGAGCGTGACTTCGCCATGCTCGGCGGCAAGGTCAACTACGTCCGTACCTATCGCACCACCGACGGCGGCGATTCGATGCCGGCCCTGGCCGCCAAATACGGCCTGAAGCTGGTGCCCGGCGCCTGGATCTACAGTCCCAACGAGGCCAAGCTGCAGTTCGGCCGTGAGTCGAGCGAGGTCAATGCCGAGGAAACCGGCGCGCTGATCCGCATGGCCAACCAGAACCCGAACATCGAGCGCGTCCTGGTCGGCAACGAGAACATCCTGCGCTTCGACGGCGAGAAGGATCTGCGCGATCCCAACGCCACCAGCCCCGCCCAGCTCATCCGCGAGATCCGCAACGTAAAGCGTAACGTCAAGGTGCCGGTCAGCACCGCCGAGCCGTGGCACATCTGGGAGCGCTACCCCGAGCTCGCGCGCGAGGTCGACTATCTCGCCGTCCACATCCTGCCCTATTGGGACGAGCAGTCGAGTTCGACCCCGCTCGAGTATGTGAAGGAAAAGATCGGGCTGCTGCGCAAGCTCTATCCGAACAAGAACATCATCGTGACCGAGGTCGGCTGGCCGTCGAACGGCGCCGCGCGCCGCAGCCCCGGTTCAGGTGTCGTGAAGTATGCAACGCCGGCCGAGCAGGCCAAGAACGTGCGCGACATGGTGGCGTGGCTGCGCTCGCAGAACATCGACACGTTTGTCGTCGAGGCCGTCGACCAGCCGTGGAAGTCCTACGACCTGGAAGGCAAGGCGGGCGGCTACTGGGGCCTCTGGAACGCCGACCGCGAAGCGAAATTTTCCTGGACCGGCTCGATCGAGACCTTCCCCCAATGGCTGTCCTGTGCCGCTTGGTCGCTGGCGGCTTCGCTGCCGCTGATGCTGATCTTCCTGTGGCGTTGGCCGCGGCTCGGCATGGCGGGGCAGGTGGGCTTCTGCGCCCTGGTGGCCCTGTCGGCGAGCGCCGTGGCCTATGGCGCGTCGGTCGCTGCCGGAACCTACATGGTCGCCTCCGAGATGATCGGCTGGGGCGTGCTCGCCTTCTTCCTGGTGTCCAGCCTCGGCATGGCGCTCGTGCAGGCGCTCGAGATGGCCGAGACGATCTGGCGGGGCCGCTGGACGCGTGAGGCGCTGCCGGCCGCCGAGATGATCGCGCGCCAGCCGGCGGACCGCGACTGGCCGAAAGTCTCGCTGCATCTGGCGATCTGCAACGAGCCGCCGTCGATGGTCATGCAGACGCTCGATTCGCTGGCCGGGCTCGACTACCCCAATTTCGAAGTCATCGTCATCGACAACAACACCAAGGATCCCGCGGTGTGGCGCCCGGTGCAGGACTACTGCGCCCAGCTCGGCGAGCGCTTCAAGTTCTTCCATTTCGACGTCATGAAGGGCTTCAAGGCCGGCGCCCTCAACTTCGTGCTGAGCCAGACCGCGCCCGATGCCAAGGTGATCGGCGTCATTGACAGCGACTACATGGTGCGGCCGGACTGGCTGAAGGCGCTGGTGCCGTACTTCGACGACGCCAAGATCAGCTACGTGCAGGCGCCGCAGGATCACCGCGACTGGCGCGGCGACCGGTTCAAGGAAATGCTGAACTGGGAATATGCCGGCTTCTTCGACATCGGCATGTGCCTGCGCAACGAGTACGACGCCATCATCCAGCACGGCACGATGACCCTGGTGCGCCGCTCCTGCATGGAGGAGATGGGCGGCTGGGCGACCTGGTGCATCACCGAGGACACCGAGCTTGGTCTCCGCCTGATGGAGAATGGCTACGGCGCCATGTACAGCCGCGAGCGCTTCGGCCATGGCCTGACACCGGATCATTTCTCCGGCTACAAGAAGCAGCGCTTCCGCTGGGCCTACGGCGCCATGCAGATCATGAAGGCGCATGCCGGCAAGATGTTCTTCGGCGATACCAAGCTGACCTTCTGGCAGAAGTACCATTTCGTCGCCGGCTGGCTGCCGTGGTTCGCCGATGCGCTGAACCTGATCTTCACCTGGGCGGGCCTGGCCTGGGTGCTGGCGGTCGTCCTGCCGCCCTTGTTCGGCCTGAAGCCGGTCGGCCTGCCGCCGGCCGAGTTTATCGCACCGACCATCGGCATCTTCGTCTTCAAGCTGCTCTATTCGTTCGGGCTGTATTTCGACCGCGTGCGCTGCACCTTCCGGCAGAGCATCGGCGCGTCGCTGGCCGGCCTGGCGCTCACCTACACGGTGGGACGGGCGGTGATCTATGGCCTGGCGACCAGCCGCCTGCCGTTCATGCGCACGCCGAAGATGGACGAACGCGCGACGCTGGGTATGGCGCTCGGCATGGCGCGCGGCGAGGCGATCCTGGCCGCGCTGCTGTGGATCGCGGCTGCGGTGCTGTGGTTCGGCAACGGCGTCGTCGACCCCGAGGCCCGCCTGTGGTCGCTGTTCATGATCGTGCAGTCTCTGCCCTACGCGGCCGCGGTCTATGTCTCCATGGTCAACGCCGTGGAGCAGATGCGGCATGCCGAACCGGTGTTCGAGGCCCCGGCCCCGGCGCCGGCGACAGAGCCCGCCCTGCAACCCGCGCAATAGGGAGCGGCCGCTTTTTCCTGTCGAGCCGGAGAAGCGTCTGTTAGCGTTCTGCCATGCCCCCGATCGAGACTCGTGACGACCTCGGCTCTCGCGCCGGCACTGCCCTTTTCCTGAAACGCTGGCTGCGCCGGCCGTTTGCGGTGGGGGCGGTCGTGCCGAGCGGGCGCCTGCTGGCCGAGGCGATGGCCCGGACCACCCTTGCCGAGATGAGCGGCCGCGAGGGCCACGTGATCGAGCTGGGCGCCGGGACGGGCGAAGTCACCAAGGCGCTGCTCGCCGCGGGCATCCCGGCCGAGCGCCTTGCGCTGGTCGAGCGCGACCCCGAACTCGCCTCGTTCCTGCGCCGCCATTTCGCCGGGCCGCAGATCGTCGAGGGCGATGCCGCCCGCTTGCCGAAGATCCTGGCGGAGCAGGGGATCGCTTCGGTGTCGGCCGTCGTCTCGAGCCTGCCGCTGCTGTCGCTTCCCGCCGACGTGGTCCGCGGTATCGTGGAGGGTGTTTTCAACGCCCTGCCGCGCGGCGGCGCCTTGGTGCAATTCACCTATGGTCCGGCGCAGCCGGTGCCGCGCAACCTGTCCCAGGCGTTGCGGCTCGTCGGCACGCGCGGCCCCCGGATCTGGCGCAACATACCGCCCGCCGTGGTCTGGACGTTCCGGAGACCCGCCGGCCCGTGAGCCCGATTCCCTTCGATGAGGCCTTGCGCGCCAAGGTCACGGAGCATCTGGGCCGCTTCCACCTGCGTCGCCGCGTCGATGCCGGCGGGCTGAAGCGCGCGGCCGTGGCCATCGTCATCGCCGAAGCCGACGAACCCGGCGAGGCTGCGTTTCTGCTGACCCGGCGTACCCCGAAGCTGCGTGCCCATGGCGGCCAATGGGCCCTGCCGGGCGGGCGGGTCGATCCGGGCGAGACGATCGAGCAGACCGCCCTGCGCGAGCTGCACGAGGAGCTGGGCGTGCTGGCCTCGACCGACGACATCCTCGGGACGCTCGACGATTATCCGACCCGGTCGGGCTACCTGATCGCGCCGGTGGTGGTCTGGGCGTCCGGCGTCACGCTGACGCCCAATCCATCGGAAGTCGCGGGCGCCTACCGGATCGGCTGCGCGGAACTGTTCCGGGAGGGCTCACCGGAGATCCTGGCGATCGAAGAGTCCGACCGTCCGATCATCCGCCTGCCGCTGCCCGTGGCGACGGTGAATGCCCCGACGGCGGCGGTCCTGTTCCAGTTCCGGGAAGTGGCGCTGGCCGGCCGCGACACGCGGGTCGACCACTACGAACAGCCGGTCTTCGCCTGGCGCTAGGCCGCGGCGCGCCGCTTCAGGAAGACCGTCGTCTCCTGTTCCATGACCTGCTCACCGCGCTGGTTGATCGTGACCTGGCGCAACCGCGCAATGCCGCGGTCCGGCCTGGATGTAGAAGGCCGGAGCTGGACGATGTCGGACACCACGCGCAACGTGTCGCCGGGCCGGACGGGACGGGGAAACTGGACCTCGCCGATTCCGGGTGAGCCCAGGCTGCAGGCGCGGAAGATGCCGAGATCGAGCCACAGGCGCAGCGTCGCCGCCATCGTGTGGAGACCGGACGCGATCAGTCCGCCGAACGTCCACTTCGACGCGAACTCGGGATCCGTGTGAAAGGGTTGCGGATCCCACTGGCGCGCGAAGTCGATGATGGCGGCCTCGGTGATCGTCATGCCGCCGCTCATAAAGCGGTCGCCGACCTTGAAATCCTCGTAGAAGCGATCGGTCAAAGGACCAGCTCCATGTAGACGGTGCCGGGCACCGGACTGGGGTAATAGGGTGCGATTTCGGTGAAGCCCATCATCCGATAGAGCTTGATCGCCGCCTCCATTTTGGGACCGATTGTGTCGAGCCTGAGACGTCGATGGCCGCAGGCGCGTGCCGCGTCGACGATACGCAGGGCGAGTTCGCGGCCGATCGAATTTCCGGCCTCGGTCCGCTCCCGGCGGAAGTCGGGCCGGACGTAGAGCCGCTTCATCTCGCCGATGCCGGCCCCGAGTTGCCGCAGCGCCACCGTGCCGGCCGGTTGGCCGTCGACCCGTGCAAGCAGCAGGGCACCGCCCGGCGGCCCATACTTCGCGCCGAGATCGGCCAGTTCCGCCTCGAAGTCCTGGTAGTCGAGGGAGAAGCCGAGCGATCCTGCATATTCCCGGACCAGATCGGCGACGGCCTCGTGATCCGCCGTATCGCGGGGCGGAGCGATATGAATCCTGCCTGTCATGCGGTCATCTTCGGGTGCCTGTGCTACCCTGTCACTCCAAACGAACCGGGAGGCTCCAGAAATGAATCCGACGCGTCGCCATGTCATGGCGCTCGCAGGAGCGGCAGGCGCAGCGCTTGCCGGACCGGCCATCGCGCAGTCCGCGTGGCCCAACAAGCCCGTGCGCTTCATCGTTCCGTTCCCGCCGGGACAGGCGGCCGATATTTTTGCGCGCCTGATGGCCGAGAAGCTGTCGGAGAAGTGGAAGCAGCAGGTCATCGTCGACAACAAGGCGGGGGGCAGCGGTATCCCGGCCACCGAGTACGGCAAGATGGCAGCGCCCGACGGCTACACGCTGATGGTCGTGTCGAGCGGCACGTTCGGCGTGAATCCCAGCCTCTACCCCGACCTTCCCTACAAGCCGCTGACCGACTTCCTGCCGATCTCCAACATCTTCCTGGTCCCGCTGGTGATCGTGGCGCATCCCAGCCTGCCGGTGAACACGCTGCCCGAGCTGATCGCGCTCGCCAAGAAGGAGCCGGGCCAGCTCTCCTATGCTTCCGCCGGCCCCGGCACCTCGCAGCATCTGGCCATGGAGCTGTTCAAGCTCAAGGCCGGGGTCGACATCGTGCACATTCCCTACAAGGGCAGCGGGCCGGCGATGGCCGATCTGCTCGGCGGACATGTCAAGCTGATGATGGACAGCACCGCGTCGGCGCTGAATGCCATCAAGGACGGACGCATCAAGGCGATTGCCGTCACGACGACGCGCCCGGCGCCGCCGCCGCTCGACAAGATCCCGCTGATTGCGGCCACCATTCCGGGCTTCAATGCCGCCGGCTGGTCGGGCCTCGCGGCGCCGGCGCGCACGCCGCTCGAGATCGTGGCGAAGGTCAGCCGGGACATCCAGACGCTGTTGAACGACGAGGCGGTGATCAAGCAGATCGAGCAGCGTGCCGCGTTACCGGCTCCCGGCACGCCCATCCAGTTCGCCGAGTTCATCAAGAATGAGATCGATACCTGGGGCGAGGTCGTGAAGGCGACCGGCACCAAGCCGGGGAATTAGAGTCCCGCGGCCCGCAAGCCGTAGATCAGCCCGACGACCAGAAGGCCGACGAAGACCGTCTCGGTGATGAGCAGCATCACCGGGGCCATGCCGATGCGCACCAGCGCCAGCAGCGAGGTCTTCATCCCCAGCGCCGCGATGGAAGTGATGATCAGGAAGGCGGAGATCTGACCGACGGCGTCGCGCACGACGGCGGGAATGACGCCCAGCGAGTTCAGCGCGGCGAGCGCCAGGAAGCCGAACAGGAACACCGGGGGGGTCGGGCGGGTGGAGGTCTGCGGGCCACCGCTCCTGGCGACCCACCAGGCAATGCCCGCGATGGCCGGCAGCAGCGCTGCCACGCGCAGCAGCTTGGTGATGATCGCGTCACTCAGGACCTGCGGACCCATCGTCTGGCCGGCGCCCGCAACCTGCGCCACATCGTGGATCGCGCCGCCCAGGAAGACGCCCATCTCGAACAGGGAGAAGCCCAGCGACTCGCGCATTGTGGGATAGACCACCATCACCACCGTGCTGAGGAAGTTGACGCCCATGACGGTAAAGGCGAGGTCGCGGTCGGAATTCTCGTGCTTGGGCAGTACGGCAGAGGCGGCCATTGCCGCGGCCGCGCCGCAGACGCCGGTCGCGCAGCCGGTAAGCAGGCCGAAATTCTGGCTGAGGCCGAACAGGCGCGACACCCACGCACCGAACACGATCGTGCACCCGACGGCGGCCGCGGCGACAACGATCGGCAGTGCGCCGCCTTCGACGAGATTGCCCAGGGTCAGGCGCGCGCCCAGCAGGGCAACGCCGATACGGAGGAGCGTGCGACCGGCGAACTCGAGGCCGGGCTTGAGCACGGGTTTCGCCGACAGCGGCTGCAGCGCCATGCCAATGACGAGGGTGAGGATCAGCGGCGGTATCCAGACCGCGCCGAAGCGCAGAAGGCTCCTCGTGTCGGCGTAGTAGGCGACGGCGGCAATGGCAGCACACAGGGCGATGCCCGGTGCCGAGCGGCGGAGATTGTCGAGAGCCCAGAGCTTGGCGAGGTCGCTGGCGACGGCGCTGTTACGCATCGAGCACGGCCACGAGCTGGCCTTCGCCGATTGCCTCGCCTTCGCTGACCTTGAGTTCCTTGATGACGCCCGCCTTGGGCGACAGGACGGGAATTTCCATCTTCATCGATTCGAGGATCATGATCTCGCCGTCGGCCTCGATCCGATCGCCCGCCTTGACCAGGATCTTCCAGACATTGCCGGCGATTTCCGACTTCACATTGACGACGGCCATGCCCCAAGCATCTCCCGTTCAGCTTTGCCCCGCTTTTTCTGCCAGTGCGCGCGTTAGTGCAAGGGCGGAGCCTCCCACACGCGCGCCGAGCCGGTATGCGGCAGCATTGGAAGCGGAAATTGTTCCGTCTCGCAACGTCGAGCGGCCATCGCCGATCCGCGCCGACTGCGCAGCGACTGCGATGGCGGCGATCTCCTCCTTGTCGAGTTCCGGAAGCGCGAGCACGCCACCGCGATCGGCGCCAAAACCTGCGTCGTTGAACATCAGCAGCATTGGCCGGAATGGCGCCGTTGCCCTGTAGGAGTTGAGCGCACCATGGCTGCCGGTCGCGACGATGCGGCCGCGATCCTCCGGCACCAGCAGCGTTGCCGAATCGGCGCAGACGGCACCCTCGATCACGTACCGGCTTTCGCCCTTTGCGGGCGGCACCGTGTGCGGCCACGGCGCCCGCTTCAGCAGCTCGGCCGCCTCGCGGGCCGACATGCCGGGGACCACGCCGCAGGCGGTGGCGAGGCCATTGGCGCGGCTGACGAGGCCACGCGCTTCCAGATCCGCGCCGTCGCCGATGCGGGCACTATCCGTTGCCACCGCCGCCATCGCCATGCCGAGCTTGTCGGCGTAGGCGAGGCCACTGACGCCGGCCTCGTCCTTGCCGATGCCCGCATCGTGGTGGATCGCGGCGCGGCATCCGAATTTTGCCGACATATAGGCGGCATAGACCGCGGCATGGCTTCCGCCGATGACGACCGCGCCGTCTGACTCGGGCGGCAGCTTGGTCACGCTATCGAATACGAGGACTGGGACGTGAGGAGGGACGGGCATCGCGCAACCCTAGCCGGGAGGCTATACCCTCGGCCATGACTCAGCCGGTGGACAACAGTGTCACGATCCTCGTCCTGCAGCATCCGCAGGAGCAGGACCGCGTGCTGGGCACGGCGGGCCTGCTGGTGGGTGGGCTCGCGAATGCCAAAGTGGTTGTGGGCTTGTCCTGGCGAAACCTCGCCCATGCGCTGGGCGAGCCGGCCGAGCCGCGCGATTGGGGCGTGCTTTATCTCGGGTCGACGCAAACCAAGGGCCAGACGACCCCGCTGGTCGCGATCGATGGCAAGGGCCAGCCGCTGCCCGACCAGGAAGCGGCACGCGCCGGCTTGAAGGGCTTGATCGCGCTCGACGGCAACTGGGCGCAGGCCAAGGCACTTTGGTGGCGGAACGCCTGGCTGACCAAGCTGCGCCGCTTCGTCGTGGTGCCGGACGGTCCCTCGCTCTATGGCGACCTGCGTCGGGAGGCGCGGCCCGATGCCGTTTCGACCCTGGAGGCCGTGGCGCTTTCGCTGCAGGTGCTCGAAGGCGATGCTGCGGTGCGGGAGAAACTTCTCGTGCCGTTTCGCGCCCTGCTGGTGAAGGCGCGGCGCGAGGGCGTTCGCGATTCCAAACGGGATCGTCGCGTCCGGCGTTAGCCCCTATACTTCCTGCCATGCTCGACCAGCCGGCGGCCCGATTTCCCATTTCTCAGCGGACCAATCCCGAGCGCTCCTTCACCGCCGAGGTACGTGCCCTGCGGCTGGGCGACGGCGAGATCTTCCGCGGCGAGGGAATCATGGTCGAGCCCGAGGGCGATTCTCTTTCGAAGACGCTGCCCGCCATCGCCCACGCGACGGGACCGCTTCGGCAGCCCGCAGAATGATCGACGTTTCTGCACTGGCCCGGCGGGATGTCTTTACCCGCAGTCTCGGCATCGAATTCGTCGAGGCCTCGCTCGGCCGGGCGGTGACGCGGGTTGGGATCGAGGAGCGCCATCTCAACTTCAATGGCGTGGGCCACGGAGGCCTGACCTTCACCCTGGCGGATGCAGCGTTCGGCTATGCCTGCAACTCGCAGGGCGTCGTCTCGGGCAGCATCGACGCGCACATCGTGTACAGCGTCGCCGTCCGCCTGGGCGATGTGCTGACCGCGACCGCCGTCGAGATCTCGCGCTCCAGCAAGGCCTCGAACTATCGCATCGACGTGGTGCGCGGCGACGGCAAGCTGGTCGCTGCGATGACCGGCACCGCGCTCATCAGCGGCAAGCCGGTCGTCGTTTAGCCCTGCCGCTCGTGTCGTCTTGAGCGGAAGCGAAGGAAGGTCCTTCGCTCCGCTCGGGGCGACAGGTTATTTGCTCAGGCCGCGCCCTTCAGAATGTCCGCCATCTTCTCGCCGACCATGATCGAGGGCGCGTTGGTGTTGCCCGAGGGCATGGTCGGGAAGATCGAGGCGTCGGCCACGCGGAGGCCCTGGATGCCGTGGACGCGGAGCTTGTCGTCGACCACGGTACTCGGGCCCTCGGGACCCATGCGGCAGGTGCCGATCGGGTGATAGGCGGTCTGCGAATTGTTGCGGATCCAGGTGAGGATCTCCTCGTCGGTCTGGACCGACGGGCCCGGCGAGTATTCCTCATCGCGGTAGGGATCCATCGGCTTGGCGTCGACGATCCTGCGCATCATGCGGAAACCGGCGGTCATCGCGTCCTGGTCGATCCTGTCGGCCAGGAAGTTGAAGCGGATGGCGGGGTGCGCCTTGGGATCGGCCGAGCGGATGTGGATCGAGCCCAAGCTCTCGGGGCGCAGCTGGTAGCAGGCGATCGTCATCGACGGGAAGTCCTGCAGCTTGCGGGTCTTCGGATCCTTGATCGAGTAGGGCACGAGATGCATCTGCACGTCGGGCGTCTCGAGCTCCGGCCGAGTCTTCAGGAAGCCCAGCAGCGGCGCCGAGGGCAGGCTCATGAAGCCGCCGCCGGTGGCAAGGTACTTCATCATCTGCGTCACGGCGCCGATGCCGCGCGCCATGTGGTTGTAGGAGACGCTGGCCACCTTCAGGCGCCAGATGATGCGGGCATTGATATGGTCGCGGAAGTTCTCGCCGACCGCCTTCAGCTCGTGCTTCACCTCGATGCCGTGCTTCTTCAGCAGCTCCGGCTGGCCGATGCCGGAGAGCTCGAGGATCTGCGGGCTGGCGACGCCGCCGGCCGAGAGGATCGTCTCCTTAGCCTTGGCCTGAACCGTCTTGCCGTCCTTCTCGTACTCGACGCCGATGCAGCGCTTGCCCTCGAGCAGGACGCGCAGCGTGTGGGCGTTGGTGACGACGTGCAGGTTCGGCCGCTTCATCGCCGGCTCGATGTAGCAGTGCGCCACGCTCATGCGACGGCCCTTGTAGATCGAGGTCTGCGTCTTCACGACGCCTTCCTGGTCCTCGCTGTTGTAGTCCGGGTTGGTCTTGAAGCCGGCGGCCTTCGACGCCTCGAACAGCGCGTCGTAGAGCGGGTTCTGGTCGGGCACGGTCGAGACCTTGAGCGGCCCGTCGGTGCCGCGGCCGTTCGAGCCGTCGCCGTCGACGAAGTTCTCCATGCGGGTGAAGAGCGGCGCCACGTCGCGCCAGCTCCAGCCGCGGCAGCCCATCTGCGCCCAGGTGTCGAAGTCGAGCGGTTGGCCGCGGACCCAGACCAGGCCATTGATCGAGCTGGAGCCGCCCAGCACCTTGCCGCGCGGCACCGGGATGACCCGGTTGGCCGTGCCGGGCTCCGGCTCCGACTGATAGAGCCAGTTGGCGGCGGGATTGTCGATCAGCAGGCCGAAGGACAGCGGCATGCGGGAGTAGGGGTGGCTCGCCGCGCCGGCCTCCAGCAGCAGCACCTTGTTGGTCGGCACTTCCGTGAGCCGTGCCGCCAGGGCACCCCCCGCCGAACCCGCGCCAACGATGATGTAGTCGTACTCGGCCATTTCCCCTGATCTCCCCGGGCATTCGCTGTCATGCAAGCGTAGCGCACCGCCATGCAGATGACAGGGGCAATCTCGCCTCGACAGGTCAGAACAGCCATGTTCCGATGGGCGAGCCGCCACGGCTGGGGAGCGCAGCGGCTCACACTTGGGTGGAAGTACAGCCTAGATGATTGGTTTGGTCCGGGTCGCGCTCAAGCGTCCCTATACGTTCGTCGTGATGGCGCTCCTGATCCTGATCGTCGGGCCGCTCGCGGCCCTTCGGACGCCGGTCGACATCTTCCCTGAAATCCGCATCCCCGTCATCGCCGTGGTCTGGCAGTACACGGGCCTGCCGCCCGACCAGATGTCGGGCCGCGTGATGCTGAATTTCCAGCGCTCGCTCACCACCACCGTCAACGACATCGAGCATATCGAGGGCACGTCCTATACCGGCGTCGGCATCGTTAAGGTGTTCTTCCAGCCGGGCGTCGACATCAGCATCGCCAATGCCCAGGTCACCGCGATCGCGCAGACCGTGCTGCGGCAGATGCCGCCCAACATCACGCCGCCGCTGATCCTGAACTACAACGCCGCGACCGTGCCGATCATCCAGCTGGCGCTGGCCGGCAAGGGCGTCTCGGAACAGGCCGTGTTCGACCTGGCCATCAACACGGTGCGCACGCCGCTGGTGACGGTGCCCGGCGCGGCCATTCCTTTCCCGTTCGGCGGCAAGTTCCGCCAGATCCAGATCGACCTCGACCCGGCGGCCCTGCAGGCGCGCGGCCTGTCGGCTGCCGACGTGGCCAATGCGCTGGCGGCGCAGAATCTGCTGACGCCGGTCGGCACCCAGAAGATCGGTGGCCACGAGTACGCCATCCAGCTCAACAATGCCCCGGTCGACTTCAACGCTCTGGCGGACATCCCCGTGTTCGCCGCCAACGGCACGGTCGTCTACCTGCGCGACGTGGCGCAGGTGCGTGACGGCAACCCGCCGCAGCAGAACATCGTCCATGTCGATGGCGGCCGGTCGGTGCTGCTGGCCGTGCTGAAGAACGGCGCCACCTCGACGCTCGCGATCATCGCCGGCATCAAGGAGCGCGTGGTGGAGCTCAAGAGGGCGCTGCCCGAGAACGTGTCGCTCGCGATCCTCGGCGACCAGTCGCTGTTCGTCGAAGGCGCCGTGTCGGGCGTGGCGCACGAGGCCGTTCTGGCCGCGGTGCTGACCAGCCTGATGATCCTGCTGTTCCTCGGCAGCTGGCGGTCGACGGTGATCATCGCCATCTCGATTCCACTGGCCATCCTGGGCTCGATCGCGCTGCTCGCGGCGTTCGGCGAGACCCTGAACATCATGACCCTGGGCGGTCTGGCGCTCGCCGTCGGCATCCTGGTCGACGACGCCACGGTCACCATCGAGAACATCAACTGGCACCTGGAGCAGGGCAAGGACGTCGAGACCGCCATCATGGACGGCGCCCAGCAGATCGTGGCCCCGGCCTTCGTGTCGCTGCTCTGCATCTGCATCGTGTTCGTGCCGATGTTCTTCCTCGAGGGCGTGGCGCGCTTCCTGTTCGTGCCGATGGCGATGGCGGTGATGTTCGCCATGGTCTGTTCGTTTATCCTGTCGCGCACCCTGGTGCCGACGATGGCAAACTTCCTGCTGAAGCCGCATGTCCTGCACGAGCACGGCGCGGAGCCGCCGCGCTCGCGCAACCCGCTGGTGCGCTTCCAGCGCGGCTTCGAGGCGCAGTTCGAGAGTCTGCGCGCCGTCTATCACGACCTGCTGGGGCTGGCGCTGCGCCACCGGCCGGTGTTCATCGCCTGCTTCATGGCCTTCGTGCTGGGGTCGTTCGCGCTGGTGCCGTTCCTCGGCCGCAACTTCTTCCCGTCCGTCGACTCCGGCCAGATCCTGATGCATGTGCGGGGACCGATCGGCACGAGGGTCGAAGAGACCGCCAATCAGTTCGTGGCAATCCAGAAGGCGATCCGCACCATCATCCCCTCCAATCAGATCGCGACGATGGCCGACAATGTCGGCATGCCGGTCAGCGGCATCAACATGGCCTACAACAATACCGGCACGATCGGGCCGCAGGACGGCGACATCCAGATCAAGCTCACGCCGGACCACCGGCCGACCGAAGTCTACGTCGCCGAGCTGCGACAGCGTCTGCCCGAGCTGTTTCCCGGCTTCACCTTCTCGTTCCTGCCGGCCGACATCATCAGCCAGATCCTGAATTTCGGCGCGCCGTCGCCGATCGACGTGCAGGTCCGCACCTCCGATATCGGCGCCGGCTTCGAGCACGCCAACAGGCTGCTGGCGCGGATCCGCAAGATCCCTGGCGTGGTCGATGCGCGCATCCAGCAGGCGCGCGGCGCGCCGGTTTTCGCCGTCGACGTCGACCGCTCGCGTGCCCAGACGGTCGGCCTGACGACGCGCGACGTCACCAACTCGCTGGTCGTCAATCTTGCGGGCTCCAGCCAGGTGGCGCCGACCTACTGGCTCAATCCGGCGAACGGCGTGACCTACAACATCGTCATGCAGACGCCGCAGTACCGGCTGGATTCTTTGGCCTCGCTCAGCAACCTGCCGATCATGGCGCCGGCCGCCACCCAGCTGCAGGTGCTGGGCGGTGTGGCCGACATCCGGCGCGACACCGCCAACGCCGTGGTCTCGCAGTACGATCTCCAGGGCGTGGTGCAGGTCTATGCCGCCGTGCAAGGACGCGACCTGGGCTCAGTGGCGGCCGATGTGCGTGCCGTCGTGGCCGACCTGGCGCCGCTCCAGTCGCCGCGTATCCGCTCGGTCAAGGTCCAGGGGCAGGTCAAGACCATGGAGTCGGCGTTCTCCGGCCTGCTGTTCGGCCTGCTGGGCGCGGTCGTCCTGATCTACCTGCTGATCGTGGTGAACTTCCAGTCGTGGAGCGATCCGTTCGTCATCATCACGGCCCTGCCGGCCGCCTTGGCGGGGATCGTGTGGATGCTGTTCGCCACCGACACGACGCTCTCGGTGCCGGCGCTGACCGGCGCCATCATGTGCATGGGCGTGGCGACCGCGAACTCCGTGCTGGTGATCTCCTTCGCCCGGGAGCGCCTGGCGGAGCTGGGCGACGCCACGGCGGCCGCGCTCGATGCCGGCTTCGTGCGCTTCCGCCCCGTCATCATGACCGCGCTCGCCATGATCATCGGCATGGCCCCCATGGCGCTGGGCATGGGCGAGGGCGGCGAACAGAACGCCCCGCTCGGCCGGGCTGTCATCGGCGGCCTCATTTTTGCTACGATCGCCACGCTGATCTTCGTCCCCGTGGTCTTCAGCCTCGTCCATCGGAAGCACGGCAAGTCGGCCGACAAAGCCAACGCCGCTCTCCCCGGAGCACCTCATGTCGCCTGATACCCCTCCTGCAGTGCCCAAGCCGCGGTCGCGCCGTGGGCTCGCCCTGTTCGGGATCGCCGCCGCCCTCGGCCTGGGCGCCGTCGTGGTCAACGGCATCTGGAGCCGGCAGGCCAGCGAGGCCAGGCTGAAGGAATGGACCGACACCCAGGCCGTGCCGACCGTCAGCGTGATCAACCCGACGACGGGAGCGAACAAGACGTCGCTCGACCTGCCGGGCCGCCTGGAGGCCTATTCCCGCGCGCCGATCTACGCCCGCGTCGGCGGCTTCCTGAAAGCCTGGTATGTCGATATCGGCGCACCCGTGAAGGCGGGCCAGCTCCTTGCCGAGATCGAGGCCCCCGATCTCGACCAGCAGCTCCTGCAGGCCAAGGCGTCGCTCGCGAGCGCCCAGGCCTCCGAGCAGCTGGCGACCGTGACGGCCGGACGCTGGCAGCAGCTCGGCGGCGCCAATACCGTGTCGCGCCAGACGGTCGACGAGAAGACCGGCGACCTCACGGTTAAGCAGGCCCTGACCAAGGCGGCGCAGGCCGCCGTCGACCGACTCGAAGTCCTGTCTGCGTTCAAGCGCATCACCGCGCCGTTCGATGGCATCGTGACCACCCGCAACACCGATGTGGGCGCCCTCATCGGCGCGGAATCGAGCTCCGGCCTGGCGCTGTTCGTGATTTCCGACGTGAACAAGCTCCGCCTCAACGTCAGCATTCCGCAGAGCTACGTGCCGGCGGTGAAGCTGAACAGCGCGGTGCAGATCACGGTCCCGGAGTACCCCGGCAAGGTCTACAACGGCGTCGTCGAGGCGTCGGCGCGCGCGGTCGATGCCCAGACCGGCACGACCCGGATGCAGGTCGTGGTGGACAATGCCAACGGCGAGCTGATGCCCGGCGCGTTCGCCAACACCCGCATCGAGCTGCCCTCCAGCATGCAGTCGCTGGCCGTGCCGTCGGGAGCGCTGATCTTCGACCAGAAGGGCCTGCGCGTGGCCACCGTGGACGCCAACAGCAAGGTCGTCCTGAAGCCGATCACCATCGCCCGCGACCTCGGCCAGATCGTCGAGATCGGCAGTGGCCTCACCGCGCAGGATCGTGTGATCGAGAGCCCGCCGGACGGGCTGGCGAACGGCGACCCGGTTCGCGTGATCGATACCGCCAAGCCTGCCGCCGTGCGATAAGCTTCGCCGCCAACGGGGGCGGGGGAGGCGGCGATGATCGACACGGAAAAGGGCAGGGCGGACGTCACTCGGTTTGCGATCGACGTGGCGATCCGCCTCGGCCTCATCGCCACCGTCATCTATGTGAGCCTGCTCCTGCTGCAGCCGGTGGCGGCGCTGATGATGTGGGCCATCATCCTGTCGGTGGCCGTCTATCCCTTGTTCGATATGGCCCGGCGCCGCCTGCACCTGCGGGATGGGGTCGCGGCCTCGCTGTTCTCCATCCTGCTGCTCGTGCTGCTGCTGACGCCGGTCGTACTTCTCGCCGTATCCGCCGTGGGAAGCCTCGACGACTATGCGCGGATGCTGCTGCGCGGCGAGCATGTCGTGCCGCCGCCGCCCGAGTCGGTGAAGGACTGGCCGATGGTCGGCGCGCGCGTCTACGACTTCTGGCTGAACGCGTCCAACGACGTGCGCGCCATGGTGACCACCCATGTCGGCCAGCTGGCCTCGGTCGGCCGTTGGGTCGGGGGTATCGCGGCGGGAGTTTTTCTGGGCGTCCTGCAATTCGCCGGCGCCATCGTCGTGGCCGGCGTGCTTCTGGCCTATTCCGACGAGTTGACGGGAACGCTGCGCGCCCTCGCGGTGCGGGTAGCCGAAACGCGCGGCCGGCACTTCCTGGAGATCGGCGGCTCGACCATCCGCAACGTGTCGCAGGGCGTCATCGGCATCGCCCTCCTGCAGTCGGTGCTCCTGGCGATCGGCATGCTGGTGGCGGGCGTGCCGTTTGCCGGCGCCATCACCTTCGTCTGCCTGGTGCTGGCGATCGTGCAGGTCGGGCCCAACATCGTCATGATCCCGGTGATCATCTGGACGTGGATGTATCTGCCGGCCCTGCATGCCGGCCTGTTCACGGCCTATACGCTGCCGCTGCTGCTGGTCGACAATGTGCTGCGACCCATCCTGATGGCGCGCGGCCTGCCGACCCCGATGGCGGTGATCGTGGCCGGCGTCATCTGCGGCACGCTGGCCGGCGGCCTCATCGGCCTGTTCGTGGGCCCGGTGGTCCTGTCGGTCTTCTACGATCTGCTCGTGGCCTGGATCGCGGCGGGCCGAAAGGTCGATCAGGTCGACGTTCCGGCCCCCGGGCCCTGATTACTTCTTCTTCGGACGGAGCGCGTCCCACTGCTCGTCGGTCCAGTCGAGCATGGCCGAGGTGTTGGCGCCGCCGCCGCCCGACTGCAGCATCTTGCCGCCGTCGATGACGATCGCATCGCCGTTGATGTAGCCCGCGCCGTCGCTCACCAGGAAGGCGGCGAGGTTGGCGAGCTCGATATGCTCGCCGGTGCGGCGCATCGGGATCGCCTTGATCATGTCCTCGTTGCCGCCGCGTTCCTTCGGCATCAGGCGGCTCCAAGCGCCTTCGGTCGGGAAGGGGCCGGGCACGATCGCGCAGGTACGGATGCCCTTGGGGCCCCATTCGACCGCCAGGCTCTTGGTCATGGCCAGCACGCCCGCCTTGGCCATCGCCGAGGGGACGGTGAAGGGCGCGCCGGTCAGCGACGAGACGGTGAGGATCGACATCACCACCTTGTTGCGCTCGCCGGCGTCGATCCAGCGGCGCCCGGCCGCCACGGTGCAGTAGGCCGAGCCGTGCAGCACGATGCCCAGCACGGCATCGATTGCCCGCGAGGACATCTTGTGGGTCTGGGCGAGGATCTGGCCGGCGGCGTTGTTGACCAGGATGTCGAGCGGGCGCTTCTCCCAGATCTTGTCCATCATCGCCTCGACGGCGTCGGGGATGCGCACGTCGCAGCCCACCGTCTCGATCTCGCCGCCGGTCTCCTTCGCGAGTTCGGCCGCTGTCTCCTTCAACACGTCCTCGCGGCGGCCGCAGATGATCACGTTGGCGCCCAGTTCGAGGTAGCGGTGTGCCATCGAGCGGCCGAGACCGGTACCGCCGCCGGTGACCAGGATACGCTTGCCCTTGAGCAGGTCGGGTTGGAACATCGCTCTTCTCCTATTTCTTGATCTCGGTGAGCGCGATCCCGGAGGCGACGAACGCGTCGATCTCGGCGGCGGAGTAGCCGGCCTCCTCGAGGACGGCGCGCGTGTCGGTGCCGAACTTCTTGGGCTTGGTGCGCACCTTGGGCGGGGTGCGGGAGAGCTTCACGGGATTGCCGACGTTGCGCCAGCCATCCTTCTCCCACACCATGCCGCGATGCTTCGTGTGCGGCGCCTCCATCACGTCGGAGACCTCCAGCACGGCGGCCGAGGGCACGCCGCCCTTCATCAGCTCCTGCGAGAGTTCGTTGGCGTCGCGGTCCTTCAGAAGGGCGCGCAGTTCGGTCTCGAGCTCGGCGCGATGGGCGACGCGGTCCTTGTTGGTCTTGAAGCGCGGATCGTCGGCCAGTTCCGGCTTGCCCAGCATATGCGTGAGCTTCCGGAATTGGCCGTCATTGCCGGCGCCGACCACGATGTTGCGGGTCTTCGTCGGGAAGTTGGAATAGGGCACCAGGCTCGCATGGCTGTTGCCGACGAGCTTGGGCTTGAGGCCTGCCATGAAATAGTTCGGTGCATGCGGCTGATGCAGCGCGATGGCGCTGTCGTACAGCGTCGCGTCGACGAACTGGCCCTTGCCGGAGCGGCTTCGCTCATAGAGCGCCATCATGATGCCGATCGTGGCGTTCATGCCGGTCGAGAGGTCGACCACCGGCACGCCGATGCGGACCTGGCCGCCCTCGGGCGAGCCGTTGACCGAGACGAGGCCGGCCGAGGCCTGCACCATGGCGTCGTAGCCCGGGAAGCCGCCCAGGGGCCCATCCGCGCCGAAGCCCGAGACGCGGGCATGGACCAGCCGCGGGAACTTCGCAGCCAGCACGTCGTGATAGCCGATGCCCCACTTTTCCATCGTGCCGGTCTTGAAGTTGTCGATCAGCACGTCGGCCGTCTCGAGCAGCTTCAGCAGCACCTCGCGGCCCTCGGGCTTGGAGAGGTCCAAGGCGATCGTGCGCTTGTTGCGGTTGATGCCGGCGAAATAGGCCGAGATGCCCTCGGCGTCGAACGGAGGGCCCCAGGTGCGGGTCTCGTCGCCTTGCGGCGGCTCGATCTTGATCACGTCGGCGCCGTGGTCGGCCAGCATCTGGCCGCAATAAGGACCACCCAGCACACGCGACAGGTCGATCACTTTCAGGCCCTCGAGCGCGCCCCCGCTTGCCAACGCCATTTCGTTCCACTCCTCGCAGTCAGACAGGAGGCGCGGTTATAGACCATGGGACTGGAGCCCGGTACCGTCCGGGCATGATCGAACGCGAGCTGGATATCGCCACGCAAGATGGCGCCCTGAACACTTATACGGTGCGGCCCGACGATGGCGGGGCGCTGCCGGTCGTCATCATGTTGATGGACGCGCCGGGAGTGCGCGAGGGGCTGAGGGAAATCTGCCGGCGGATTTCGCAGTCCGGCTACTACGTCCTGCTGCCCAATCTCTACTATCGCAGCACACGCGAATTCGTCTGCGGCCCGACCCGCAACCATCCCGACGGCGAAGCCAACCTGAAGCGCATGTTCGGCCTGATGGAGTCGATCTCCAACGCCAGGGTGGCGGCCGACACGGGCGCGGTGCTCGACGTGCTGCCGACCCTGCCCGACGCAAAGCCCGGCAAGGTGGGGCTGGTTGGTTACTGTATGAGCGGCGCCTTCGTGACCGCGGCGGCGGCGGCGCATCCCGACCGGATCGGCTGCTTCGCCTCCTACTATGGAACGCGCCTGATTACCGACAAGCCCGACTCGCCGCATCTGATGCTGGGGAACATCACCGCCGAGGGCTACTATGCCTTCGCCGAGCACGACACCTACGTGCCGCTGTCGGACGTCGCGAAGTTCGAGCAGCTGCTGGCCGCCGCGCCGTTTCCGTCGCGCGTCGAGACCGAGGCCGGCACACATCACGGCTATGCCTTCTCCGACCGAGGCAACCTGCACGAGGCCGCCCGCGAGAAGCACTACGAACGCATGCTGGCGCTGTTTCGCCGGCACATCGGATAGTCCTGTCGTCCTGAGCGCCGCGAAGGAGCTTGCAGAACGATCAGAATGGATGTTGCCGAGACGCCAGATCCTTCGCTTCGCTCAGGATGACAAAGAGAGAGCAAGAACATGTTGAATGGCATCCACGGACATCAGGACATCGAGCGCGTGGTCTATGGCAGGCCGGCGGGCGCCGCGCTCAGAGCCGAGGCTGAACGGCTGGGGGCGAAGAAGGTGTTCATCACGACCTCGAAGTCGGTGGCGCAGAGCGCGCTGCTGGCGTCGGTGATCGACGGTCTCGGCGACCTGCATGCGGGCACCTATGCCGGCATCACCGCGCACTCGCCGCGGCCCTGCGTGGTCGAGGGGGCTGCGATGGCCCGCGCGGCCGGTGCCGATCTGGTCGTCGCGGTGGGCGGCGGCTCGGTGATCGATGCCACCAAGACCATCCTGATCGCGCTGTGGCAGAACGTGACCACGGTCGATGAGCTGGACGCCTATCGTGCGGGCAAGCCGAAGGAGGGCGCCGCGCCGCCGTCCGAGGCCATCCGGCCGCCGGCCGATGCAATCCGCATGATCGCCGTGCCGACGACGCTGTCGGCCGCCGAGTTCAACGCCTTTGCCGGCATCTCCGATCCGCGCAAGGGTATCAAGGAGAGTTTCGGCCATCGCCTGATCGTGCCGCGGGTCATTGTGCTCGATCCCGCCGCCACCCTGGCGACGCCGATTGACCTCATGCTTTCGACCGGCCTCAAGGCCGTCGATCATGCGGTCGAGCGGCTTTGTTCTCAACAGGCCCATCCCTTCGTGCTGGGCACCGCCACCGAGGCGCTGAAGTTGCTCGCCCGCGCCCTGCCCGCGCACAGGGCAAACCCCGATGACACGGCGACGCGGCTCGATCTCCAGTTCGGCATGTGGCTGTCGATCGGCGCCGGAACTTCGGGCGTCGGTGTCGGCGCGAGTCATGGGATCGGCCATGTGCTGGGCGCCGCCTGCCATGTGCCGCACGGCCATACGTCCTGCGTGATGCTGCCGTCGGTGCTGCGCTGGAACCTGCCGGCCAATGGCGAGCGTCAGAAGCGGGTGGGCGAGGCCTTCGGGCAGCCGGAGGCCGCGGCAGGAGACCTGGTGGAAGGGCTGGTGAAGGCGCTCGGCCTGCCGGGACGGCTCTCCGAGGTCGGCGTCGGCCGGGACCGCTTCCGCGAGATCGCCGAGAAGTCGATGCACGACCGGGCGGTGCTGAACAATCCGCGGCCCATCAAGGGCCCGGAACAGGTCATGGAGATCCTCGAACTCGCGGCCTAGGGATCGATCAGGCCGGGGCGACATGACCCCATGAATTCTTCTCGTGAGCCCGAGGGGTGGCAAGCGGCTAAAGCCACACGACCTAAGGGGAGCAACGCAAATCACGGGTGAGACCATGGTCGATGTTCGAACCGCCGAATCCGCCGTCATGCGGCCGCCGCTCGCGGCCTGGGTCGATGCGCCGGTGAACTACCTGGCCGATCTCAGCATCAAGCCGGTCACCTACAATCCGCCTCACGGCACGGGCCTGCCGCGGCGCGACGGCAACTATCGGGACTTCACGGTTCGCATCCACGATGCCCGTCCGATCGCGCGAGACCTCTCGCTCGATCGTCAGGCCTTCATCCTGACCCATCACGACACGGCGGTGCGCGACTTCTACGACGAGGAAGAAGTGCGCACGAAGTACCACGCCGAGGTCGAGGCGCTGATCAAGCGCGAGACCGGCGCGTCGAAGGTGGTGGTGTTCGACCATACGGTGCGCACCGCCGACCGTGCCGTCGAGCGCGGCCTCAGGACGCCGGTGCGCAGCGTTCACAACGACTACACCGAGAAATCGGGCCCGCAGCGGGTGCGAGACCTGCTGCCGCCTGAGGAGGCCGAGTGGCGCCTCAAGCAGCGCTTCGCCGAGTACAATGTCTGGCGCAACATCGATCACGCGCCGATCGAGATGGCACCGCTCGGCTTCGTCGATTCGGAGAGCATCGCGCCGCGCGACCTGGCGGTGTGCGATCTGGTCTATGCCGACCGCACGGGCGAAATCTACCAGGGCGTCTACAACGCCGATCACCGCTGGTTCTACTTCCCCAAGATGACCCGGGACGAGGCCATCCTGATCAAGTGCTACGATTCGCTGAAGGACGGCCGCGCCCGCTTCTCGCTGCATTCCGCCTTCGACGACCCGACGTCCCCCGCCAATCCGCGGCCACGGCAGAGCATAGAAGCGCGGGCGTTTGCATTCTTTGAATAGGTGCGCAATTGGAGCCGTGCGGGCTCTCGCGCCTCAGAAGGCGCTGCCGCCCGCCGGCGCGTCTGAACGCGCCGCCGCAATCGTCTCCAGATGCTCGACGAGTTCTTCCGGATTGCTGAAGAACGGCGAGTGCCCGCTTTCCAGCCGCAGCACCTTGCACGGCGTTGCCTTCACCATCGTGCGCTGCAGGGCGATGCGGATGGCGTTGTCGTGGAGGCACTCGATGTACCAGCGCGGCACAGAGCCGAAGCGCTCCTCGGTGAGGGTCAACGGGGTGGTCGAGATGGCGATCGGCTGCGGGCGCAGCCGTTCCATCGCCTTGTAGCGATCCTCCGGCGAGACATCGGCGTAGAACAGGCTCGGCAGCTTGTCGCGCGCGAAGGTGTAGGTCTTGCCGTCGGGGCTGACCTGTCGCGACAGCCGGAACATCGTGTCCGGTTCCAGCGCCGTCATGTCCTTGCCGCTCTTGCCCGAGGTCGGCAGCAGGGCGCAGAGATAGACCAGCGCCTTGATCTTGCGCCGCCGGGCCTCCGCGAGCTGGCTGATCGTGACGCCGCCCAGCGAATGGCCGACCAGGATGACCTGCTCCTCCATCTTGTCGAGGAGGCGGGCCAGCTTCTCGACATTGTCGGCGAGCGTGACGTTGGCCGGCGGCGTCTGGTCCTTGCCGAGGCCGGGAAGGTCGGGCGCGCAGACCTTGTGGCCGGCTGCTTCCAGCAGCGGCACGACCTTCTCCCAGCACCAGCCACCGGCGCAGGCCCCATGGACCAGCAGGAACGTCGCCACGCCTAGGCCTTTCCGACGACGGTGCGCGCGCCGGGGGCGGGCACGAAGAAGTCGGGCATCAGCGGCGTGCCCGGGGAGACGGCGTACTGGTCGAAATCGGTGACGCCCTCGGCCGTCAGCACCTCGTCGTCGATGAAGAAGTTGCCGGTGCAGTCGCGCGACGGGCGGCTGAAGATCGCGTGGGCGGCATCGGCCATGATCTCGGGCTTGCGGCACTGCTTCATGCCTTCGTCGCCGCCCAGGATGTTCTGGATCGCCGCGGTGGCGATGGCGGTGCGCGGCCACAGGCAGTTGAAGGCGACACCCTTGTCCTTGAACTCTTCCGCCATCGACCAGGCGAAGACCGACATGCCGTACTTGGCGAGCGTGTAGGCGGGGTGATTGGCGAACCACTTCACGTCGAAGTCGAGCGGCGGCGACAGGTTCAGCACGTGCGGGTTGGCGGCCTTCAGCAGGTGCGGGATGCACTTCTGCGAGACCATGAAGGTGCCGCGCGCGTTGATCTGGTGCATCAGGTCGTAGCGCTTCATCGGCGTGGCCAGCGTGCCGGTCAGGCTGATGGCGCTGGCATTGTTCACCAGGATGTCGATGCCGCCGAACTTGGCGACGGTCTCGGCCACGGCCTTCTCGACGCTCTGCTCGTCGCGAATGTCGCAGGCGAGCGGCAGCGCCTTGCCGCCGGCCTTTTCGATCTCCTCCGCCGCGGTGAAGATCGTGCCGGGAAGGCGCGGGTCGGGCGTCACCGTCTTCGCCGCGATGGCGATGTTGGCGCCGTCGCGCGCGGCCCTCAATGCGATGGCCAGTCCGATGCCGCGGCTGCCGCCGGTCACGAACAGGGTTTTGCTAGCCAAGCTCATGTCGTCCCCAAGAAATCTTCGGGCTCTATAGCCGGGCCGGGGCTGCTGGGGCTAGTGTCACGGCACTCAAGGGAGGCATGCATGAATCCGTGCTTCGAAACGGCGACGCGACTTGCACGCGCCATACGAAACGGACGCTTGAGTTCGGTGGAAGCGACCAAGGCGCATCTCGAGCGGATTGGACGGGTGAACGGGACGCTCAACGCACTCGTGCTGATTGACGAGGCTGGAGCGATGAAGGCCGCCCGCGCCGCCGATCGTGCCCGCAGCCAGAAGAAGGCCGTGGGGCCGCTGCAGGGCGTGCCGATCACCATCAAGGAAGCCTTCGACGTCGCCGGCCTCAAGACGACCTCCAGCCATCCCCCCTTGAAGGACAATGTCGCCACGCAAGATGCCAGCCTCGTCGCGCGTCTGCGGGCAGCGGGCGCGGTGATCCTCGGCAAGACCAACGTGCCTGAACTGTGCGCAGACTTTCAGACGGACAGCCCGATATTCGGCACCACCCGCAATCCTTGGGACGAACGTCGTACGTCGGGCGGCTCCACCGGCGGGGGCGGCGTCGCCGTGGCGGCTCGCCTGTCGCCGCTGGAACTGGGCAGCGACATTGGCGGTTCGGTGCGCAATCCGGCGCACTTCAACGGCATCTTCTCGCTGAAGCCCACCGAGTGGCGCGTGCCGGGACATGGCCACGTGCCGGATCTGCCTGGTCAGACGCGCAGCACGCGTTACATGGGCACGTTCGGCCCGCTGGCGCGCTCGGTCGACGATCTCGAGGTCGCGCTGCGTATCATCGCGGGGCCGGACGGCCACGAGACCGAGGCGGCGCCCGTGCCGCTCGGACCGACGCCCAGGCTCACCGCCAAGGGACTGCGCATTGCCGTCCTGACCAGCAATCCGCTGGTGCAGGTGTCGGCCGCCACGGCTTCGGTCGTTGAGGCGACGGCGAAGTTGCTGTCGAAGGCCGGCGCCAAGGTGAAGCATGCCGAGCCCGAGGGATTGGACTGGCAGCAGGGCTGGGACGACTGGTCGGACCTGTTCCAGTACATGATCCAGAGCGAGAAGCCGCTCGCCGAGCGCGAACGGCATTTCGACAGGCTCGAGTCATCCGATCCGACCAGACGCTCGGTCGCTCGTGCCGCGCGTCTCAGCATGGGCCAGTTCTTCGCCGTGCTCGACCGGCGGGACCGGATCGTGCGTCAGTGCGAGACCTTCCTCGACGACTACGACGCCTGGCTGATGCCCGTGATGCCGGACGCGGCCTTCGTCCGGCAGTCGCAGAAACTGCCGCTCAAGGTCGACGGCGTCGACCATCCCTATTTCTTCGCAGGCACCGCCTACAACTTCCTGGCCAACCTGACGGGCCAGCCCTCGATCGTGCTGCCCTGCGGCTTCTCGAAGGAGGGCCTGCCGATCGGTCTGCAGCTCACCGGCAAGCGCTGGGGCGAGGCAAAGTTGCTTGGCGTTGCCAAGGTGCTGGAGAAGCTTCTCCCGCCCTGTCCGATTCCGCCGAGCTTTGCGTCGTGAGGGGCGCGCCTCACTCCACCTTCACGCCGGCCTTGTCGATGATCGGCTTCCATTTGGCGAACTCCGCCTTCTGGTAGGCGCCGAACGCATCCGACTTCATCTGCTCGGGCGTCGGAATGTCCTGACCGAGATCCTCAAGCTTGCGGCGGATTTCAGGATCCTGCAGGGCCTTTATGGCGGCGGCGTTGAGCTTCTCGACGATGTCCTTCGGCGTTCCCTTGGGCGCCCAGAGCCCGTGCCAGATCGCGACCTCGATGCCGGGGAACCCGGCCTCGGCGGTCGTCGGGATCTCCGGCGCCGCCGCGGTACGCTGCCGGGCGGCCACCGCGTAGACCTTGAGCTTGCCGGCGCGGACATGCGGCAGCGAGTTCGACGACTGGTCGATCATGACCTGGATTTGGTTGGCGATCAGGTCCTGCACGGCGGGGCCGGTGCCGCGATAGGGCACGAGCTGGTAGTTGGTGCCGGTCACGGCGAAGAAGGCCAGGGCGCCGATATGCGAGCCCGAGCCCATGCCCGCCGTGCCGCCCGAGATCTTGTCGGCATTGGCCTTGAGGTAGGCCACCAGCTCCTTGAGGTCCTTGGCCGGGACCTGGTTGGAGGTCACGACCAGCAGCGGGTTGGACGGCAGGAGCGCGATCGGCTCGAGGTCGTTGATCAGGTCGTAGTTCAGGTTCTTGTAGATCGCGCCGTTCACGACGTTGGTGCCGAGATGGCCGATGCCGATCGTGTAGCCGTCGGGCGTGGAGCGGGCGAGCTTGCCCATGGCGATCGATCCGGCCGCGCCGGTCACGTTGTCGATGATGAACTGCTGGCCCAGTTCCTTGCCCATGCGCTCGCCGACGATGCGCGCCATGAGATCGGTCGGGCCGCCGGCCGCGAAGGGAACGATCAGGTTGATGGGCTTGTTGGGATAGGCCTGGCCAAAGGCGGGGCCGGCAGCGGCCACCGCGAGCAAGGCGAGCGCAACTCTACGCAGCATGGCAATTCCTCCCTGAACTTCTCTTGTTGGGAGGAGCCTAGCGTCAACCGGCGTCCGGCTCCATCGTGACCAGCACCGTGCGGCTGGAGACCTGCTGGCCTTCCTGGACTGAGATTCCGTCCACCTTGGCATCGAGCGCCGCCTTGAGCTGGTGCTGGATCTTCATGGCCTCCAGCACGATCAGGGTCTGGCCGCGGCTCACCTTCTCACCGGCAGCTACCTTGATCGACACGATGCGCCCGTCCATCGGCGCGCGCAGCTTGCCGTCGCTGCCGGCTGCCGCCGTCTCGGGCGGAGCGTAGGTCTTGTCGGTGAAGCGAACCGTCAGGGCATCGATGTCGAGCACGATGTCGTTGCCGTCGATGTGGAACGGCACCTCGACCGGATCGGGCTCTCGGACCTGCATCAGCCGCTCCTGACCGCCGGCGGCCAGCCGGATCGGCGTCGGCTCGGGATTGGAATTGCGCCAGCCGCGCATCGACGGCGGATATTTTTGCGCCGACGCCTGCCACAGCAGGTTCGCCGCGGCGGTCCAGTGCGCGTCGCTGATCGCCGGTGCGGGGAACTCGTGCTTGGTGAGAAAGGCGGTGGTGGCCTCGCCCGCGGCGAAGTCGGGATGCTCCAGCAGGCGGATCAGGAAATGCCGGTTGGTCGTCGGCCCCAGTACGACCGTCTCGGCCAGCGCTCGGACCAGGCGCAGGCGCGCTTCCTCGCGCGTGGCGCCATGCGCGATCACCTTGGCGATCATCGGATCGTAGTAGGGCGAGATCGCGAGCCCGTCCTTCATGCCATGGTCGATGCGAACGCCGGGGCCGGTCGCCGGACGCCACACGTCGATGCGGCCGGTCTGCGGCAGGAAGCCGGCATAGGCGTCCTCGGCGTACAGGCGCACCTCGATCGCATGGCCGGTGAACGTTACCCGGTCCTGGCGCAGGGGCAGATGCTCGCCGCGTGCGACGCGGAGCTGCCATTCGACCAGGTCGAGTCCGGTGATGGCCTCGGTCACCGGATGCTCGACCTGCAGGCGGGTGTTCATCTCCAGGAAGTAGAAGGCGCCGTCGGCGCCCAGCAGGAACTCGACCGTACCGGCGCCGCGATAGCCGATGGCCCGCGCGGCCGCCACGGCCGCGGCGCCCATGCGGTCGCGAAGGGTGGCATCGACGGCGGGCGAGGGCGCTTCCTCGATCACCTTCTGGTGGCGGCGCTGCACCGAGCAGTCGCGCTCGCCGAGATGAATGACCTCGCCGTGGGCGTCGGCAAAGACCTGGATCTCGACATGCCGCGCATCGACGACGGCCTTCTCGAGGATCAGCTCGCCCGAGCCGAAGGCGCTCTCGGCCTCGGTGCGCGCAGTGCGGATCGCTTCCACCAGATCGCCCGCGTGTTCGACGAGGCGCATGCCCCGCCCGCCGCCGCCGGCCGCGGCCTTGACCATGACCGGCAGGCCGATCTTGCGTGCCTCGGCTGCGAGATTGGCGTCGCTCTGGTCGGCGCCCTGATAGCCCGGCACACAGGGCACCCCGGCGTCGATCATCCGCCGCTTGGCGGCCGCCTTGTTGCCCATCGCGGCGATGGCTGCCGGCGGCGGGCCGATGAAGGTGAGGCCTGCCTTCTCGCAGGCGGTGGCAAAGGCTTCGTTCTCGGACAGGAAACCGTAGCCGGGATGGATCGCGTCGGCGCCGCTCCCGTGGGCGGCCTCAAGGATGCGATCGATGCTGAGATAGCTCTCGCCCACGGGCGGCGGGCCGATGCGAACCGCCTCGTCGGCGAAGGCGACATGCGGCGCGTCCTTGTCGGCATCGGAATAGACCGCGACCGTGCGGTAGCCCATCGCCTTGGCCGTCCGCATCACCCGCCAGGCGATCTCGCCGCGGTTGGCGACCAGGATCTTGGAGAAGGATGTCATTCGACGGCCCAACGCGGCGGGCGCTTCTCGGCGAAGGCACGCAGGCCCTCGCCGGCCTCGGGGCCGCGGCGCGCCTCGGCGAATTTGTCGGCGGCGAAGTCGAGCACGGCCGACAGCGGCTCGGTCCCGACCTTCATCACCACCTGCTTGGTGAGCGCGTTGGCGATGGGGGCGCATTTGTCGATCTGCTTCAGCACTTCCTCGAGCTTGGCATCGAGGGCGGCGGAATCGGCCACCAGATAATGCGCGATGCCGAGCCGCAGCGCCTCGGGCCCCTTGAAGCGCGCCGCCGTGAGCGCCAGGTGCCGCGTTTGCGGCACGCCGATGCGCTGGGCGACGAAGGGCGCGATCTGGGCCGGCACGATGCCGATCGCCGTTTCCGTCATGGCAAAGCCCGCGCCCTCGGTGCAGATCGCCACGTCGGAGACGCAAAGGATGCCGAAGCCGCCGGCAATGGCGTAGCCCTCGACCGCCGCCACGACCACCTGCGGCGTGCCGTTCAGCATCTCGAGGAAGGCGCCGAACTGGCGGTTCCAGACGGCGATCGGGTCCTTCTCGCCGGGTTTGGGCTTGTCGGTGAAGCTCTGCTCCATGTTCTTGAGGTCTGCGCCGGCGCAGAAGGTGCCGCCCGCACCGCGCAGGATCACGACCTTGATGTCGCGACGGTCGCGCAGGATACCGAACACCGACTTCAGCTCCTCGATCAGCGTCGGGTTCAGCGCGTTCTTCACCTCGGGCCGGTTGAGCGTCACGTAGAGACGCGAGCGCTCACGACGGAGGATGAGGGCTTCGTATTTGTCGGCGAATTCAGTCATGACTCAAGCTCCGTGTCATCCCGAGCGTAGCGAGGGATCCTTGATCGGTGTCGCTAAGGATCCCTCGCTGCGCTCGGGATGACACCGTCTTTTTCATTATCGACTTTCCAAGCGCGGCAGCGTGCCCATGTGCTTGGAGATGATCTGCAGCATCACCTCATCGGCGCCGCCGCCGATCGAGGCGAGGCGCGAGTCGCGGAAGGCGCGCGCGGTCGGCGATTCCCAGAGATAGCCGGCGCCGCCCCAGTATTGCAGGCAGCCATCGGTCACCAGGCGCACCATGCGGCCGGCCTTCAGCTTGGCCATCGAGGCCAGCATCGTGACGTCGGCGCCGTCGAGATACTCCTCGCAGGCGCGGTAGCAGAGCGAGCGCACCAGCTCGATCTCGGTGCGCAGTTCGGCCAGCTTGAAGTGGATCACCTGGTTGTCGAGCAATGGGCGGCCAAACACCTTGCGCTCGCGCGTGTATTCGATCGTCTGGTCGATCAGCCGTTCCATGCCGACGACGGCGCTGATCGCGCCCCACAGCCGCTCCTCCTGGAACTGCTGCATCTGGTAGATGAAACCCATGCCCTCCTGGCCGATCAGGTTCCGGACCGGCACCTTCACCTCGTCGAGGAAGATCTGCGCGGTGTCGGAGGAGCGCATGCCGAGCTTGTCGAGCTGCTTCACCACCTCGACACCCTTGGTCTTCATCGGCAGGCAGATCAGCGACTTGTTCTTGTGCATCGGGCCTTCGCCCGTGCTGGCGAGCAGGCACATCCAGTCGGCCTGGGTGCCGTTGGTCGTCCACATCTTGCCGCCGTTGATCACCCAGTCGCCGCCGACCCGCCGGGCCGTCGTCTTGATCGAGGCGACGTCCGAACCGGCGCCGACCTCGGAGACGCCGAGGCAGGCCACGTAGTCGCCGGCGATCGAGGGTGCGAGGAATTCCTTCCGCAGCTCGTCGCTGCCGTGGCGGGCCAGCGCCGGTGTGGCCATGTCGGTCTGCACGCCGATCGCCATCGGCACCGAGCCGCAATGGATGTGACCCAGCTCCTCGGCCATTACCATGGCGTAGGAATAGTCGAGCCCCATGCCGCCGAACTCGGCAGCCTTGTTGATGCCGAGCAGGCCGGCATTGCCGAGTTTCTTGAAGACCTCGTGGGCCGGGAAGATGCCGTCCTCTTCCCACTGGTCGACATGCGGATTGATGTCCCGGTCGATGATCGCCCGCAGGGTGCGGCGGATCTCGTCATGTTCCTGGGTGAATTGCATGGTGGGCTCCTAGCGATTTCCCAGCCGCGGGAGCGTGCCCATCAGCTTGGAGATGATCTGCAGCATGACCTCGTCGGCGCCGCCGCCGATCGAGCCCAGCCGGCCGTCGCGGTAGCTGCGCGCGACCGGATTGTCCCAGAGGTAGCCGGCGCCGCCCCAGTATTGCAGGCAGGCGTCGGAGACCTCGCGGCGCAGGCGGCCAGCCTTCAGCTTGCCCATCGAGGCCAGCATCGTGACGTCCTTGCCGGCGAGATAGTCCTCGCAGGCGCGATAGACGATGGAGCGCAGTGCCTCGACCTCGCTCTTGAGTTCGGCCAGGCGGAAATGGACGACCTGGTTGTCGAGCAGGGGGCGGCCAAACACCTTGCGCTCGCGCGTATAGTCGACGGTTGCGTTGATGATGCGGTCGCAGCCCATCAGCGTGCCGGCGCCGGCCCACAAC
The DNA here is from genome assembly GCF_965249915.1 of Reyranella sp. GTDB lineage: Bacteria > Pseudomonadota > Alphaproteobacteria > Reyranellales > Reyranellaceae > Reyranella. The sequence continues at coordinate 2,495,890 of NZ_OZ252257.1, read as the reverse complement.
CGCTCCTCCTGGAACTGCTGCATCTGGTAGATGAAGCCCTGGCCCGGCTGTCCGATCGTGTAGCGCACCGGCACCTTCACGTTGTCGAAGAAGGTCTGCACCGTGTCCGAGGCCCGCATGCCGAGCTTGTCGAGCTTCTTGGCGATGGTGATGCCCGTTGTCTTCATCGGCACGACGATCAGCGACTTGTTTTTATGCGCCTGGCCGTCGCCGGTGTTGGCCAGCAGGCACATCCAGTCCGCCTGGGCGCCGTTGGTGGTCCACATCTTGCCGCCGTTGATCACCCAGTCGCCGCCGACGCGGTGGGCCGTAGTCTTGATCGAGGCGACGTCGGAGCCGGCGCCGGTCTCGGAGACGCCGAGGCAGGCCACGTAGTCGCCGGTGATGGAGGGGACGAGGAATTCCTTCCGCAGCTCGTCGCTGCCGTAGCGGGCGAGGGCGGGCGTCGCCATCGAGATCTGAACGCCCGTCGCCATCGGGATCGAGCCGCCATTCACCCAGCCCAGCGATTCGGCGCAGACCATGGCATAGGAGAAGTCGAGGCCGGAGCCGCCATATTCGATCGGCTTGTCGACGCCCAGCAGCCCGGCATCGCCCATCTTCTTGAACAGCTCGTGGGCGGGGAACTGGCCGTCCCTTTCCCACTGGTCGACATGAGGATTGATCTCGCGATCGATCAGCGTCTTCCAGGTCTGGCGCAGCGCCTCATGCTCGGGGGTGAACTTCATTGCTTACATCCTCGCCCTACATACGGGCCACGCCGAAGGAGATGGGATTGAGCGGTCGCACGATCGATTCGCGGGCGATCGACAAGGTGAAGGCCAGGACCCGGCGGGTGTCGCGCGGATCGATGATGGCGTCGTCCCACAGGTGGGCGGTGCCGTAGAGGGCGGTCGATTCGCGATCGAACTGATCGACGATGCCCTTGAACATCTTGTCGATCTGCTCCCGGGGAGGCTCCTTGCCCTCGCGCAGGAACTTCTGCTCGGTCACGGTCTTCATGACGCCGGCCGCCTGTTCGCCGCCCATCACGGCCGTGCGGCTGTTTGGCCAGGCGAAGATGAAACGCGGATCGAAGGCGCGGCCGCACATGCCGTAGTTGCCGGCGCCGAAGCTGCCGCCGATCACGATGGTGATCTGCGGCACCGTCGCGTTGGCGACCGCCTGGATCATCTTGGAGCCATGCTTGACGATGCCGCCGCGCTCGCTCTCTGTGCCGACCATGTAGCCGGTCGTGTTCTGCAGGTAGACGATGGGTGTGCCCTGCTGGCAGCAGAGCTGGATAAACTGCGCGGCCTTAACGGCGCCCTTGGCGGTGATCGGGCCGTTGTTGCCGATCAGCGCCACCGGCTCGCCTTCGATGGCGGCCCAGCCGCAGATCGTCTGCTGGTCGAACAGGGCCTTGAACTCGAGGAAGTCCGAGCCGTCGACGAGGCGCGCGATCACCTCGCGCACATCGTAGGGATCCTTGTGCGACGGGGGTACCACGCCGCACAGTTCCTCGACGTCGTAGAGCGGCTCCTTGAAGGACCGTTGCGCGCGCGGCGGCAGCCGGTCGTTCCAGTGCCACTTGGCGATCACGTCGCGCGCCATGCGGATGCCGTCGGCGTCGTTCTCGGCCATCCATTCGGCGACACCCGAGACGGTGGCGTGCATCTCCGCACCGCCCAGCTCTTCGTCGGTCGCGATCTCGCCGGTCGCGGCCTTGAGCAGCGGGGGCCCCGCCAGGAAGACCTTGGCCTGGTTGCGCACCATGATGACGTAGTCGGAGAGGCCCGGCAGATAGGCGCCGCCCGCCGTCGAGGAGCCGTGGACCACCGTGACCTGCGGGATGCCGCGCGCGGACATGCGCGCCTGGTTGGCGAAGCCGCGGCCGCCGGGCACGAAAATCTCGGCCTGGTAGAGCAGGTTGGCGCCGCCGGACTCGACCAGGTTCACGACCGGCAGCTTGTTCTCCATGACGATCTGCTGCACGCGCTGGCCCTTGCGCTGGCCGGAGGGCGCCACGGTGCCACCCTTGATCGCGCTGTTCGACGCCGTCACGACGCAGCGCACGCCCTCGACATAGCCGATGCCGGCAACCGAGCCACCGCCGGCGCTCGATCCGTCCTTGTCGTCGTGCATGCGATAGCCGGCCAAGGGCATCAGCTCGAGGAAAGGGGCGCCGCGATCGAGCAGCAGCGCGATGCGCTCGCGCGGCATGAGCTGACGGCGCTTGGCGAAGCGCTCGCGCGACTTCTCGGAGGCCGCCTGGACGCTGGCTTCGGCCTCGCGGAATTCGGCGATGGCGGCGAGCATGCGTTCGCGGTTCTGCTTGAACTCGTCGCTGTTGCGGTCGATCTGGCTCTCGAGAATCGGCATGTCGTCCTCAGCCGCCCAGGACCTTGGGCGTCACGGCCAGATGGAAGCCGTCGAACGGCTTCGAGCGGTCGGTGGCCGGCAGCTCGACCGAGCGGTTGGCGAGCGGCACGCCGCCGTCGATTCGGATCTCCGTGCCGGTGATGTAGGAGGAGGCGTCGCTCAGCAGGAAGCAGACGGCGGCGGAGACTTCGCTCTCGGTGCCGAGACGGCCCAGCGGGCAGTAGCCCTTGAGCTTGGGGATCTGCTCCTTGAACTCGCCAGTATAGGTGTCCATGCCGGAGGAGGCGATCCAGCCCGGCGCCACCGAGTTCACCCGCACACCGGCCGCCGCCCATTCGAAGGCGAGGGTCATGGTGAGGTTCGCCATGCCGGCGCGCGCGGCCCCGGTGTGCACCATGTTGGGGAAGCCGTTGCGGTAGTCCGCCGTCATGTTGACGATCGAGCCGCCGTGGTTCTGCATCGACTGGGTGAAGACCTCGCGGCTCACGATGAAGCCGCCCGTCAGGTTGTTGCGTACCACCACGTCGAAGCCCTTGGCGCTGAGCGACGCCGCAGGGGAGGGGAACTGGCCGCCGGCATTGTTGAACAGGCCGTGGATGCGGCCGTTCTTCGCGACGATCGCGGCGACCGCTTCCTTGACCTGGGCTTCCTCGCGGATGTCGAAGATATGCGTCTCGCAAGTGCCGCCTGCGGTCTCGATCTCGGCCTTCACCGTGTCGAGTTTCTCCTGCTTGCGGCCGGTGATGACGACGTGGGCGCCCAGCGCTGCGATCTCGTGTGCCGTGCACCGGCCGATACCGCTGCCGCCACCGGTCACGATGACCGTCCGGCCCTCAAACAGTCCCGGTTTGAAGACCGAGCGATAGGTCATGTTTCCTCCGATTGAACGACCGTTTACCGGCCTGTAGTTGACGTTTACGTAAAGGTCAAGTAATCCCCCAGACCATTGCCGACCGGAGGAGCTCGCTCATGACCTTGCAGGAAATCACCGCGAAAATGAAGGAAGGCGCTTCGAAGAAGTCGGCCTTCGGAAGCAGCGTCAAGTTCGCCACGGATCAGGGCGTCGTCCATATCGACGGCAACCAGAATCCGCCCGCCGTCACCAACGAAGACACGGCCGCCGACTGCACCATCAAGATGGATTTCAGCGACTTCGCCGACCTGATCGAGGGCAAGCTCGACGGCATGAGCGCGTTCATGACCGGCAAGCTCAAGATCGAAGGCGACATGGGCGTCGCCATGAAGCTGCAGTCGATCCTGCGTTAAGCGCTCCGCGCTTAACGCCGGTGGGCGACAGCGTGTTCAGGCGGCTTGGTTACAAGCCGCGAAGCGCGAAAGCCCACACGGGAGTAACAAGGGCCCCTTCCTCGGGGCCCTTTTTGCGTCTTCTCAGCCCTGCTTGCTCTTGTGGTAATGGCGCCGCGCCTTGGCGCGGTTGCCGCAGGACGACATGGTGCACCAACGGCGCTTGCCCGCCCGGCTCTCGTCGAGAAACAGGTAGAGGCATTCCGGGTTGGCGCAGCGCCGGACTTTGGCCAGCTTGCCGCTCGCCAGCAGGTCACCCGCCGACCACAGGACGGGGGCGAGAAGGGCCAGCGCCGTGCCCGATCTCGCATCGAGTTCCCAGTCGAAGGCTTCCTTGCCGCGCTTCAGCCTCTGACGCGCGGGCGCGGCGGCGAGCGCTGCATTCAGCCCGTCGAAATCGCGAGCGGCAGGGGCCTTGGCCTGGGCGACGGCGTCGAACAGCCGATGGATGGTTTCGCGCAGCTCCAGCGCCCGTTCGAACTCCTTCTGCGAGGGAGGCTTGGGCGCCTTGGTCCAGGCCGCCAGGTCTGCCGGCGCGTTCAGCGTCTCTGTGGGCGTGGCCTGCCCGCGCCAGTAACGCGTGTTGGCGAACTCCAGGCAGAGGTCGGGCCGATTCATCGCCGGGACTTACTAACCGGTTGTGCGGTTGACAAGGAGGGCTGCCCGAATAACCATATAACCGGTTATATTGTCAGGAAGAGGAAATGCCATGTTCGACCATGTTTCCATCGGCGTTGCCGACATCGCGCGCACGCGAAAGTTCTACGATGCTGCACTGACGCCGCTCGGCTACACGCGGCTCAGCGACGGCGAGACGTCGCTCGGCTATGGTGACAAGGAGGTCGGCCTGTGGATCGGCAAGTCCGCCCGCCCGGTGAAGGCCGACAGCGACTCCGGACTGCATTTCTGCCTGGTGGCGCAGAACCGCGAGGCGGTCGACGCGTTTCACGCCAGCGCCCTGGCGGCCGGTGGGACGGACAATGGCAGGCCGGGCGTTCGGTCCGACTACAGCCCGACCTACTATGCGGCCTTCGTTATCGACCCCGACGGTTACCGGATCGAGGCCTATTGCGGGAAGTGATCACAGCCTGAGCCAAGGGAGGGACGATGCTCAAAGGAGGGTGTTTCTGCGGCGCCGTGCGCTACGAGGCCGAGGGCGACCCATGGCATGAGACGGTGTGTCATTGTTCGATCTGCCGCCGCACCACCGGCGCGCCGATCGTGGCGTGGTTCACCGTCAGGACCGGCGACTTCCGAATCGTTGCGGGAGAGCCGGTGCGCTTCCGGTCCTCCACGGCTGCGACGCGAACCTTCTGCGGCGCGTGCGGCACCGCGCTCGCCTTCCAGGCCGACGACCATCCCGCTGAGATCGACGTGACGACGGGCTCGCTCGACGACCCCGAACGGCTGCCGCCGAAATCCCACACATGGCGGGCGTCCGGCCTGTCGTGGGTGAAGAGCGCGGACGGCCTGCCTTCCTACCCGGCGAAACGGCCGGACTAGCCGTGCGAGGTCAGGCCGCCTTCTTGCCGTGATGGCTGTGCAGCTTGGTGCTCAGCACGCGGCGGATGGCATTGAACTCCGGGCTGGCGACGTCGCGCGGGCGCGCCAGCTCGAGCGGATTGTCACTCTCGATGCGGCCGGGACCCGGTGTCATCACGACCACGCGGTTGGCCAGCAGGATCGCTTCCTCGACCGCGTGGGTCACGAACACGACGGTGAGCTTGGTGCGCTCCCAAATGTCCAGAAGCTCGTCCTGCAGGCGCTCGCGCGTCATGGCGTCGAGGGCGCCGAACGGCTCGTCCATCAGCACGAGCTCGGCGTCGTTGGCCAGCACGCGGGCGATCGCCACGCGCTGCTTCATGCCGCCCGAGAGCTGGTGTGGATAGGCGTTGGCGAACTTGGCGAGGCCCACCAGGTCGATGAACTTGTCGACGATCTGCTTGACCTCGGCGGCGCCGAGGCCGCGCGCGGCCGGACCGAATCCGATGTTGGCGCGCACGCTCAGCCACGGAAACAGCGCATAGTCCTGGAAGACCATGCCGCGCGATGGATCGGGGCCGGCGATCGGGCGGCCCCACATCAGCGCTTCTCCCGACGAGGGCTGGTCGAAGCCGGCCATGATCCGCAGCAGGGTGGACTTGCCGCAGCCCGAGGCGCCGATCAGGCAGATGAACTCGCCCTTGTTGATCGAGAGGTTGGCGTCCGAGAGGGCGTGGATCGTCTGGTCCTGGAGCTGGAAGACCTTGGATACGCCCTTGATCTCGATGATCGGTGTGGTGGCGTCAGCCATGATGGTTGGGGCTCCAGCGCAGCAGGTAGTTGCCCAGCGCCACGACGGCGCGGTCGGAAAGGTAGCCCGCGAGGCCGATCACGATCATGCCGCAGATCACCAGTTCGGTGCGCGACAGGGTGCGACCGTCCATGATCACGGCGCCCAGCCCCTGCGGCACGCCGGTCATCTCGCCTACGACGATGACGAACCAGGCGAGGCCCAGGCCGAGTCGCAGGCCGGTGAAGATCGACGGCGTCGCCGCCGGCAGGACCACCTTGTAGAACTGCGCGTTGCCGCGGCAGCCCAGCATGGAGGCCGCTTCGAACAGCTTGGGATCGACCGAGCGCACGCCGAAGATCGTGTTGAGCAGGATCGGGTAGAAGGCGCCGAGGCAGACGAGGGCGAAGGCCGACTTGGCGCCCAGGCCGAACAGGATCATCGACAGCGGCAGCCAGGCGGTGACCGGGATTGGCCGCATGACCTGCAGGAACGGATCGAGCAGCATGCGAGCGGTCGGTACGCGCCCGACCAGGATACCGATCGGCAGCGCGAAAATCGCGGCCAGCGCGAAGCCGCCATAGACGCGGCTCATCGAGGCCAGCAGGTGGGTGGCCAGTGTGGCGGAGTAGGCGTCGTCGTAGATGCCGCCCACGGCGAAATCGATCATGTATTCGCCGACGGCGAAGGGCGTCGGGATGAGCCGGGTCCATTGCTGGGTGGTCGCCACCTGCCAGAAGGCGAGCAGCAACAGCGGCACGATCAGCGCCAGCACCGTCGGCTTGAAGCGCGCCCATGTCGAACGCGCGGCTCCGCGCGGCACGACGGCGACCGGTTCCGCCGCGGGAACCGATCCTGTCTCGACGATCGCCATGGTGCGCTCTCCGTCGCCCGTCGTTCGCCTAGCTGGCGATCTCGTTCGAGAACTTGGGATTGAGGAAGACGTCGAACTTCGGCAGCGCACGGATCTGCTTGAGCTCCAGCATGTGCTGGGCGTAGGTCTTGGCCTGGCCCTGCACCTTGTCGTCGAGCTTCCAGACATACTCGACATTGTCGGCGCCGAGCGCCTGTTCGACCGCCGCGCGGTTGGCGCCGAGCTTCTGCACCGTCATCTCGACCACGGCCGGCTTGTTCGCCGCCATGAACTCGACGGCCTGACGGTGAGTCTTCAGCATGGCGCGGATCATGTCCGGGTTCTTGGTGACGGTCTCTTCGTTGGTGCCGATGATCATGTTGAGGCCGCCCATGGCCGTGCCATAGGGATACTCGACGAGCTGACCGACGCCGGACGTGATGGAAAGCGCGGGGCCCGGCTCGGCGCCGACATAGGCATCGATGTCGCCGCGCGCGAGCATGGCCGGCATCTCGCCGAACGGGACGCGGACCGAGGTGATGTCCTTCGGCGTGAGGCCCTCCATGCGCATGCGCTCAAGGATGAAGACTTCCTGCGTGGAGCCCGGCCAGATGCCGACCTTCTTGCCCTTGAGATCCTTGATCGTCTTGACGTCGGAGCCGGCCTTGGAGATCACGCCCATGCCCTTGTTGGACATCGCGCCCACCACGACGACCGGTTCGCCGGCGGCGGCGCCCAGGATGCCGGCGGCGATGCCGAACGTGCCGAGGTCGACCGACTTGGTGACGACGGCGTTCTTGCAGTCGGTCGGGCTGTCGAAGGTAATGATCTCGATCTTGAGGCCGGGAGGCGCGAACTTCTCGTAGAAGTGCGGCGGCATCGAATGAACGAGGCGGAGGGCGCCCATCTTGACGGTCTGCCCGGCTTGCGCGCGGAGAATGGACGGCGCAGCCAGGGTTCCCACGGCAGCAAAGCTGGCCCCGGCCAGCAGACGACGACGATTGATCATTTAAATGCCTCCCAAGCAGTTCCCTTGGAAGGCAACAAGCGTGCCAACATTGGCACGCTTGTTGTGGAAGGTCTCGCGAAGGGGTGTTCTTAGAACCCGACTGCAGCGCCGTCGCGGCGGCTCTCGGAGGCGCCGAGATAGGGGCCGCCGTCGGGGAAACGCCAGATGATCTGGCTCGATCCGAAGGCGAAGCTCGGCCAGCCCGTGCGCGTGATCCTGTGGCCGCGCTCCTCGAGGCCCGTCGCGGTCGCCGCCGGGAAGTGATCCTCGGTCCAGACGGTGCCGTCGGTCTCGTGCACGCGCCAGCGCGCCGCGTCGATGGCGGCTTGCGGGTTCTGGCCGTAGTCGACGATGCGCGAGAAGACCTGCATGTGGCCCTGCGGCTGCATGGCACCGCCCATCAGGCCGAAGGTCGCGACCGGCTTTCCGTCCTTGGTGATGAAGGCCGGGATGATCGTATGGAAGGGCCGCTTCTTGGGGCCGACCTCGTTGGGATGACCCTTCTTGGTGACGAAGCCGGTGGCGCGGTTCTGGAGCGCGATGCCGGTGCCGGGGACGACGACGCCCGAGCCGAAGCCGGTGTAGTTCGACTGGATCAGCGACACCATCATGCCGGACTCGTCGGCGGTGCCGAGATAGATCGTGCCGCTCTCCTTGGGCGTGCCGGGACCGAAATCCTGCGCCTTCTTCGGGTCGATCAGCTTGGCGCGGCTCTTCAGGTAGCCCTTGTCGAGCATCTGAGCCGGCGTCACTTCCATGAAGCGCGGGTCGGCCACGTAGCGATAGATGTCGGCGAAGGCGAGCTTCATCGCCTCGATGCGCAGATGCGCGACCTCGGGCCCGTCCGGATCGCGGCCCGCCAGCTCGAAGTTCTCGAGGATGCCCAGCGCCATGCAGGCGGCGATGCCCTGGCCCGACGGCGGGATCTCATGCAGCGTCGTGCCGCGATAGGTGAGGCCGATCGGATCGACCCAGTCGGGCTTGTGCTCGGCGAGGTCTTCCTTGCGCAGCGCGCCGCCGGTTTCGCGGGCGTACTTGTCCATCATCTCGGCGAGTTCACCGCGATAGAAGGCCTCGCCCTTGCTCTCGGCGATCTTGGTCAGCGTTTTTGCCTGGTCGGGAAACTTCCAGAGTTCACCCGGCTGCGGCGCGCGGCCGTTCGGCAGGAACGCCTTCACCCAGCTCTCCTGGCCCTTCAGCCGGTCGATGGCCTGCTCCCACTGGCGTGCCACCATGTAGGAGACGCGGAAACCGTCATGGGCGTACTTGATGCCGGGCTCGAACAGGTCGGCGAACGGCAGCTTGCCGTAGCGCTTGTGCAGCTCCATCCAGAGCGACACCGCGCCCGGCGTGGTGACGCTGCCCCAGCCGACATTGGGCATGTTGGCCTGGCCGGCATATTTGTCGGGCGTCATCAGTGCCGGCGAATGGCCGTGGGCATTGAGGCCGACCAGCTTCTGGCCGTCCCACAGGATGCAGAAGGCGTCGGCACCGATGCCGTTCATCGTCGGCTCGACGACCGTGATGGCGACGGCGGCCGCGATCGCGGCGTCGACGGCGTTGCCGCCCTTGGCCAGCATGCGCAGGCCCGCGGTGGCCGCGAGATGCTGCGAGGAGGCCACCATGTTCGAGGCGAAGACCGGCAGTTTCTTGGACGCGTAGGGAAACTCATACGAAAAAGACGGCACCTCGAAATCCTTTCTACTTCTTCGAAGCCTGGAGGGCCTCGATGCGCGCCACGAAGCGTGGCGTCTGCAGGAACTGGCGATGCTCTGCGGTGCTCTTGCCGAACAGACGGGAGAGATCCAACAAGCCGGAGCCTGCGATCTCACCCATCCGGCCGGAAAGCGTCACCCTTTCGCCAAGCCGCAGGGTTTTTAGCGCCGCGACGGCCGGTTCGGAAAGGCCCGGCGGCGGCGTGGCACGCGATCGTGTGGAGAAAAAGTCCGTGACCGTGCCGGCAAAGGCCAGCGCCCAGTCGTTGAAGGCGTAGAGCGAAACCTGCCGGCCGATGTCGATCGTGACCGCCGCGGTCTGGGCGTTTCCTTCGATTTTGGTCAGCGTACCGCACCAGTCGCCGAAGGCCCCGACCTTGTCGGCGAGGGCCACGCTCTGGCGGGCGGCTTCCTCGACCCGCAGCGGATTGTTGGAAGCCAGCGCCGGCTTTGCCAGCTCCTGCAGCCCGTCCAGAAACGCCTTCTGCGCCGGATTGCGCTCATGGCACGGCCGGTCGAAGCAGCCGCCCAGCACGAGGCTGGCACCGCCAACCAAGACAGTCCGTCTGAACATGTCCTCTCCGCCCGCGGCAGCGGGGGGAGAGGAAGGGGCCCCACGCGTCAGCGTGGGGGAGGTGAGGTGGGTCATGCGCCGCATCACCCTTCACTTTACCTCAATATGAGGATCACGCCGCCTTCGACTGTGCCTTGGCGCGCTCTTCTTCCTTGAGTTCCTTCTTGGAGAGCTTGCCGACCGGCGTCTTGGGCAGCTCCGCGCGGATCTCCAGGGCGACCGGCATCTCGTGCTTGCCGATCTTGCCCTCGAGATGCTTCTTCAGCTCCTCGAAGGTGAGCGAGGCGCCGGGCTTCAGCTTCACGAACACCTTGGGCGCTTCCTGGCGATAGGGATCGGGGATGCCGATCACGATCACCTCGTCGACCGCCGGATGCTCGTAGACGGCCTCCTCGATCATGCGCGGATAGACGTTGTAGCCCGACGAGATGATGAGGTCCTTCGACCGGTCGACCAGGTAGAGCCAGCCGTCTTCGTCCATGTAGCCCATGTCGCCGGTGCGCAGGCCCATCCAGTTGCTCGACGGATGGCGGAACAGGACCTTCTCGGTCTCCGTCGGGTTCTTCCAGTAGCCCTTCATGACCTGGGGCCCGATGATGCAGACTTCGCCGACATGCTCCTTGCCGACGGGCAGCACCTTGTTGCCGTCCTCCATGTCGCGGATCTCGATGATGGTGCCCGGCATCGGCACGCCGCACGAGCCGACCCGGCGCACGCTCTTGTCGACCGGGCAGATCGCACCGGTGGGCGACGTCTCCGTGAGGCCGTAGCCCTCGATCAGGGTGGCGCCCGTCAGCTTCTCGAAGCTCTGCTGCACCTCGACCGGCAGCGGCGCGCCGCCCGACATGCAGATCTTCAGCGAGCTGAGGTCGAGCCCCTGCGCCTTGGGGTGCTTGTTGATCGCGGTGTAGAGCGTCGGCACGCCGGGCAGGAAGGTCGGCTTCTTCTTGGCCAGATCGCTCACGATCATGTCGATGTCGGGCCGCGGGTAGAGGATGAGCTGGTTGCCGTTGCGCACCGCGCCCAGCATGATTCCCGACAGGGCGTAGATGTGGAACAGCGGCAGCACGCACACCACCTTCTCGGTGCCGGGCGTCGTGTAGGGCGTCGTCCAGGCCTGGCCCTGGCTCATCGCCGCCATCACGCAGCCATGCGTCAGCATCGCGGCCTTGGGCAGGCCGGTGGTGCCGCCGGTGTATTGCAGCAGCGCGACCTCGTCCCACAGGTTCTCGCTCGCGGGCTGGTAGGCCGCGTAGGCGCCGTCGTTGGCCAGCAGGTCCTTGAACGACATGTGCCAGTCGTCGCGCGGCCAGGCCGACAGGTCTTTCTTCTTGGCGATCGGGTAGAGCCAGTTCTTGGGCCACGGCAGGTAGTCGGCGATCGATCCCACGATCAGCTTCTTGAGCCGCGTCTTGCCGCGCATCGCCGCCATCTTCGGATAGAGCGCGGTGACGTCGAGCGTGACCAGGATGTCGGTCTCGGAGTCGCCGATCTTGAATTCGAGTTCGCGCGCGGCGTCGAGCGGCGAGTAGTTCACCACCCGTCCACCGGCCTTCAGCACGCCGAAGAAGGCGATCAGGTAGTGCGGCGTGTTGGGCAGATAGAGGCCGACATTGACGCCGGGCTTGACGCCCAGCTTCTGGAAGCCGGCCGCCGCGCGGTCTGAGGCCTCCTTGTAGTCGCGGAACGTCATCACCTTGTCGAGGAAGTCGGTAAAGGGCCGGTCGCCATATTTGGCGCAGCTTTCCTCGAAGCTCTGATGGATCGTCATCTTCGGGACGTCGAGTTCCCACTTCACGCCCGGCGGATAGCTCTTTTCCCACGCATAGTTCGACATTTATGGATTTCCTCCCTGCATCGACTATGCGAGGCCTGACGCGGGAGGGTCAAGAAGTCGGCGGGATCAGATACTCGTACTCGTAGACCGTGCGGAAACCCTGCGCTGCATAGAGCGGCATCGCTGCCGCGTTGGTGGCGACCACCTGCAGATAGGCGAAGCGAGCGCCGCGGTCCCAGGCCCAGGCATAGAGGCTCTCGGTGACGCGTCGCGCCAGACCCTGCCGCCGCGCCTCCGGCATCACCAGCACATCGAACAGCCCCATGTGATCGCCTTCGACCGCGCCGATCGCCATCGCCATGGGCCGGCCCTCCTGCTGGACGAAGGCGAAGCCGGCCGGCTGGGCGATCGCCTGCAGCATCTTCCGCATGGTCTCGCGATGTTCGGGTTTCACGGGGCTATGGGCCGCGAAGGCGTCGATCCAGGCGGGGGACGGGCTCGGGGAAATCTCGACGGCGGGATCGGGCCGAAACCCATCATGGAGCGGGCAGCGCTGGAGGAGGCTGCGCTCGATCGGCGCGTAGCCCCGGGCCTTCAGGAGATCGGACATGGCGGCGGGCGCCAGGGGCGTGAGACGCCAGACCGGCATTCTTCCGCGCTCGCGGCAGGCCGCCTCAACGCTTTCGATATCAGTTGAAGGCTGTTCTCCTAGAGCGTTGATAGAATTAGCTCTTTTTGTGTAGCCGCCAGAGAAGCGCAGATGCCATCCCTGGACATCCTGGCTTTCGAGAGCGGGCCAGCCCCGGAAGGCCAGGGCTTCGAGCCGACGAACTTCATCCAAATTCTTAAGAGATGACATGATGCGCAATCTCTGCTAGTTTAAATGACAATTATAACAGTCGTTTATTTTGTAAACTGTATGTGACGCATGAAGTCTGACCCCCTCGATGTCGGCTTTCGCGTTTGCTGGCAGCCGCCTTCCGGTCGTTCCCATTGTTTCCCGACCGGTCACCGGCTGCCAGCACTCCTTTCGCTCGTCCTCATGCTGGCACTTGCTCTGGCCGGATGCGGAGGGGGCGGATCATCGGGCCCGGATGACAGGCCGCCCAGCGACAAGGTCGCCTACACCGCCTGGAAGGAATGGTCGAAATTCGGCCGGGCCACCGTGGTCTATGGCGGGCAGGCCAATGGCTATACCAACCGCTACGGCATCACCGAGCGCAGCGAGCCCCTGTCCAGCCGCGTCGGTGAGTATTGGGGGGCCTGCGGCCGGCCGCAGTGGAACGGCACCTCCGACAAGCCCTGGTCGGGCGCCTTCGTCACCTGGGTGATGGTCCAGTCGGGCTACAGCGCCTCGCAGTTTCCGCGCGACGGGCGCCACGGCAGCTATCTGGCCGCGCTGTACGATCGCGAGCGGTCGTCGCGCAGCGCCCCGTTCCTGCTGCACTCGCCGAGCGAATATTCGCCCAAGCCGGGCGATCTCGTCTGTTCCGGCTCGGCCGGTCCGACCTGGCGCTATGCCGACCCGCGTACCGCCCACCGCCGCATCGACAACACCGCCGCCCATTGCGACATCGTCACCGAGGTGCGCGGCGGATACGTCCACGCGATCGGCGGCAACGTGAAGGACAGCGTGGCGATGAGCCTCTTCCCGGTCGACTCGCGCGGCCGCCTGATGAACGTCTCGGGCCGGCCCTGGCTCCTGGTCGTGGAGAAGCGCGGTTAAGCGTTAAGCGGTCGCCGCCGGCCTAGTTGGTCATTCCCGCCGCGTGCATGATCGCGGCGGTGCGCTCGGCGAGCATGATGGTGGGCGCGTTGGTGTTGCCGCCGATCAGGGTCGGCATGACCGAGGCATCGACGACGCGCAGGCCCTCGACGCCGTGCACCAGCAGCTTGTCGTCGACCACCGCCATGGGATCGCTGGCCGGGCCCATCTTGCAGCTGCCGACCGGGTGATAGATCGTCTCGCACTTGGCGCGGATCCAGTGCTCGATCTCGGCGTCGGTCTTCACGGCCGCGCCCGGCGCCAGCTCGCCGGCACGATACGGATCGAAGCCGGACTGGGCGAGGATGTCGCGGCCCATCTTCACGCCGGCGATCAGCGTATCGAGGTCCTGGCGCTCGCTGAGATAGTTCGGGTCGATCAGCGGATGTTCCTTGGGGTCCTTGCTGCGCAGCCGGATCGTGCCCTTGCTCTCCGGCCGCAGCGTGCAGACGTGCAGGCTGTAGCCGTCCTTGTTCAGGCGGGTGCGGCCATGGTCCATCACCAGCACGGGCAGGAAATGAAGCTGGATGTCCGGCGCCGCGAGGCCGGGCCGAGTCCGCAGGAAGCCGCCCGATTCGGCGATCGGCGAGGTGCCGGGGCCCTTCTTGTTGACGACATACTGGTAGAGCGACGCCAGCTTGTTGGCGCGGTCGTAGGTGTCGCGCGTCTTGCAGAACTGCAGCAGCGAGGCGTCGAGATGGTCCTGCAGGTTGGCGCCGACGCCGGGCAGATCAAGCAACGGCCGGATGCCGATCGACTTCAGGTGATCGGCCGGGCCGATGCCCGACAGCATCATGAGCTGCGGCGAGTTGATGGCGCCGCCGCACAGGATGATCTCGCGGGTGACGCGGGCGACCTCGTCGCGGCCCTCCAGCGTGTAGCGCACGCCCATGGCGCGCTTCTGGTCGAAGATGATGCGTTCGGTGAGAGCGCCGGTGACGACCTTGATGTAGGCGCCGCTGTTCTCGACCGCGGGGCGCAGGTAGGCGCTCGCGGCGCTCCAGCGCTGCTTGTTCTTCTGCGTCACCTGGTAGAGCCCGACGCCGTCCTGCTCGGCGCCGTTGAAGTCCTTGTTGCGCTTGTGGCCGGCCTGCTCGGCGGCCTTGAGGAAGGCCTCGTTCAGCCTGCTGGGATCGACCTGGTCGGCGACGTTCAGCGGGCCGCCGGTGCCGTGGAAGGCGTCGGCGCCACGCTCGTTGTTCTCCGCCTTCTTGAAGTACGGCAGCACATCTTCATAGGACCAGCCTTCGTTGCCGAGCTGGCGCCAGTGGTCGTAGTCCGAGGCGTGGCCGCGAACGTAGAGCATCGCGTTGATGGCCGAGGAGCCGCCCAGCGTCTTGCCGCGCGGCCAGTACATGCGGCGATCGTTGCAATTCTTCTGGGGCGTCGTCTCGTAGTGCCAGTTGTAGGGATTTTTCTCGCCCAGCGAAGCGAAGCCGGCGGGCATCTTCAGCATGAACGACTTGTCGGGACCCCCGGCCTCGAGGACCAGGATGCGCAGGTTCGGCCGTTCCCAGGCGAGTCGTGCAGCCAGGGCGCAACCGGCCGAGCCGGCGCCGACGATGATGTAGTCGTAGAGCGAAGACATTGTCCTTCCTTCAGGGCAGCCGGTTTTCGATGACCGCGAAGACGGGTCGGCCGGATATGGGCGACAAAATACCGTTCGCGTCCAGTGGAAAGACGCTGCGGGTAACGGAGTCACCTACATTGCCGCCGATCGCGGAGACATGGCCCGGCTGGACGTCGACCACGATGTCGCAATGTCCTGCCCCTCGATTCAGGTTCTGCAACGTCGTGCCGCTGCCCTCGCGCGAGGCGCACACGAGGTCGCCGACCTTGGGCACATAGGCGTCGGGCTGGTGCGGGATGAACACCGCACCCGGCCTCATCGCACGTTCGACGATTCGCTCGACGTAGATCGTATGGCGCTGGTCGGGGCAGAAGAGGTCGCGCGGCACGCCCGCACTCTCGATGTCCCATGAGATGAAGGCGGCCGACCACGGCACGTCGTTCAATCCGCTCAGCCGGTTGCCGACGGCAGCCCAGTAGTCTGCGATGCGCTGCGGCGCCTCGCGCTCCTTGATCCCGAGTTGTTCCGTCCGGGGGGGCGCGTTCGTCGAGTAGGTGATCACCTGCTTGCCGTAACGGCCCCATTCGCCGACCGCCAGCAGGACCATCGAGGTCCGGGCGCTCGACGAGGGCGGCGGGGCTTCGGGCTTCCAGGACGATGCGGGGCAGGGACCGAGCGGCGGCAAGTCCTTGGCCTGCACGACCGGCTTGTCCGTCGTCGGCGGCGTCGTACAGGCGGCGGCGAGGACGAGAAGCAGGAGCGCGAGGAGGGGACGCATGGGGTTGCTCAACCGCCTCCCTGCCAGCGGCCGACGCCGCCGATCAGGATCGTCGGCACGCCCTCGGTCCCATTCTTCACGGTGCAGATCTGGCTGCCCGGCCGGCGCCCGTCGCGCGGTTCGGAGACGTCGAGGCCGGCGGCCTTCAGCCGGGCCTGGGCGGCCCCGATGTCGGGCACGCGCCACGACAGGCCCCAGAGATGATCGGGTTCGTCGGACACGCCCTTCTTGAGGTCGTGGGCGATCTCGACCACCAGGTCGCCACAGCGGAAGAACAGCAGGCGCGCGCCCCACTTGGGATTGCTGCGGTCGAGCCTGAGGTCGAGGCCGAGCCGACCGCCGTAGAAGGCGACGGCGCGCTCGGGGTTGGGCGTGCGCACGACGACATGGTCGAGGCTGGCGACGGCCGCCGGCGCCTCCACCACCAGCGGAGACGGAGCTTCCTCCGACTGCGCGCACAGTCCGATCTCGACGCCATGACCGAGGAGTGCCAGACCTTCGTCCGTTCTCGTCGACGCGACGGCGCGGCGCTCCAGAAGCGTCGCTGCCTTGTCGAGGTCTTGCGTCGCGAACACCATCGATCGCAGGCCCGACGCTTCGGGCTCGAAACGCACGCCGACATTGTCGGTGCGAAGGCGCCCGTCCACCGCACGTCGCCCCAGCAGCGTCTCGTACACGGCGGGCGAACCGCCGACGACGAGATGGTCGAGTGCCGCGATCATGGTGTCAGCCGATGCGCTTCAGGTTCGCCTTGTAGTCCTGACCGCGCTGGACGTAGCTCTCCGCGCTCATGGCCAGACGCGAGGCGTTCTCCTCGCTCAGCTCGCGCACGACCTTGGCCGGCGAGCCCAGGATCATCGACCGGTCGGGAAAGCTCTTGCCTTCGGTGACGATCGAGCCGGCGCCCACCAGGCAGTCCTTGCCGATCACCGAGCGGTTGAGCACGACCGACTGGATGCCGATCAGCGAACCGTCGCCGATGGTGCAGCCGTGCAGCATCACCTGATGACCGACCGTCACGTTGCGGCCGATGGTGAGCGGCGCGCCGGGATCTGTATGCAGGACGCTCAGCTCCTGGATGTTGCTGTCGTCACCGATGACGATCGGCTCGTTGTCGCCGCGCAGCACGGCGCCGAACCAGATGCTCACCCGCTCGCCCAGGATCACCGACCCGATGATGGTGACGCCCTCCGCGATGTAGCAGGAGGCGGGAATCACCGGCACGCGGTCGTTCAGCTGGTAAATCGGCATCTTGGATCCCTTTGCTTGCGCCAAGCATTGTCTTTTGTATGGTCCGGCATGCCACCTTGACCGGGCTAATTCAATAGCTCGGCAGCAGCGTGGCCCGGCGCGACTCGAGTACTTTTGATGTCGACCCAAGAGGCCACTGGCGTGGCGCCGACGGAAATCCGCCGCGTGGTTGCGATCGATTGGGCGCATTCTGCATTCAGCTTGGTTGTCATGCGTCGTTCGGCATGCAACCTGTTCGTATGGCTTTCGGATTGGTATCTCGCATGGGCCAGCTCGGGCGATTTGTTATAATGATCGCCGTCATCTTGTTGACGTTCTCGGGCACGTTGCGTGCCGATGTTCTCGACGACCTTGTCAACCGCGCTCCGAACTCGTGGGCTGCAGTCAAGATAGGCGAAGCGCGGGCTGGAAACCCAGATGCGCAGTACGTGGTCGGCCACGGGCTTGTCGACGGATCCTGGGTCGGCTTGGAAACGAAGATGGGTCTGGAATGGCTCAGGAGGGCCGCTGACAATGGCCAGCCCAACGCGTCCTTCACTCTCGCTCGCCTATACGAGTTGGGGCAGTACGGCATTCAGATCGACGTCGACCAAGCCGAATATTGGTATGAAAGAAGCTTCAATGCGGGCATGTCGTATGCGGCAAGGAAGCTTGCGCTTCTGAACGAAAGCAAATCCCCGCCTGACATCGAGAAGGCGCTTTCATGGTCTCGTAAAGGTGCAGAAGCCGGCGATTTCGAGTGCCAGCTAGAACTGGGCGGATTCTACGGATCCGGGTTCAGGCTGCGATTGGACTATAGCCAATCGCTGTACTGGTATCTGCGGGCGATGGCGCAGGATCTGGCTAGTAGCTCGCAATATGCTGACCGGGCCCAAGCCGTGCTTGGAGCCTACTACGAGAACGGCTTAGGGACGGCACGGAGCATGCCCGACGCTCTGCAATGGTACCGACTAGCCGCCCGAAACGGCAATACCGATGCCAACTATGCCTTGGGCAAGATTTACGAGAGCGGGGAGGGTGTCGCTCCCAACCAAGAGGAGGCTATGGACTATTTTGGAGCCGCGGCAGAGAGAGACCACCAGCTGGCGCAATATCGGCTCGGCCTTGGCTTCGCCAATGGGACAGGCGTCGCCGCTGATCGAGTCCAGGCCATCAAGTGGTTGACGTTAGCCAGCCGCAGGTGCTGCGAGCTCACGAAGGGAGAGGTGGAGCAACTCCAATTGCATAGAGTTGAGTCTCTGCTTAGCTGGCGCGTTGAGCCCCGAGATGTTCAGAATACGCTAGAGGACTCAATGAAGGTGGCGCGCGCGGAACTCAATCGGATCAAGCACCTATCGACGGCGGATGAGATCAAAGCGGGCGAAACGCAGGCTCGGGATTTCAACCCTGTCCGACCACCGTTGCCTATTCCCTAGCCTCGCTGAGTTCCGAGCTTTCCGTTTACGTAAAGCGTTATTGACGTTTACGTAAACGTCAACTACATCAGCGCGATCATGCCGATCGCCGCAAATTCCTCGGCCCAGACGTCCGCGTTGCGAGACGCCCAGCGCATCTACAGCATCGCCGAACTGTCGCGTGAGTTCGCGATCACGCCGCGCACGATCCGCTTCTACGAGGATGAGGGGCTGATCAAGCCGCGGCGGCATGGCACGACCCGTCTTTACACCGTGGGCGATCGCACGCGGCTGAGCTGGATTCTGCGCGGCAAGCGCCTGGGATTCTCGCTCGCCGAGATCCGCGAACTGCTCGACCTCTACCAGGTCGACCGCACGGGCCTGCAGCAGCTGCGCGAGCTGCTGCGTCGATGCCAGCTCCATATCGGCGATCTGGAGCGCAAGCGCGCCGATCTCGACCAGCACATCGGCGAATTCAGGGAAGTCGAAGCACAAGTGAGTGCCGAGCTGAAGCAGCGCGGTCTCGATCCGGAAAGCGATTAGGAAAACTGCGACCGAGGAGGAAGCCATGGCCGTCTACAAGGCCCCGATCAAGGACATCCAGTTCGTTCTGAACGAAGTCATCGACGTGTCGAAGCTCGCCAAGCTGCCGGGCTACGAGGACGCGACGCCGGACACGATCCACGCCATCGTCGAGGAAGCCGCCAAGCTCTGCGAGAACGTACTGTTCCCGCTGAACCGGACCGGCGACGAGGAAGGCTGTCACTACGAGAACGGCGTCGTGCGCACGCCCAAGGGCTTCAAGGAAGCCTACAAGCAGTTCGCCGAGGGCGGCTGGACCGGCATCACCTGCGATCCCGAGTTCGGCGGGCAGGGGCTGCCGGCGACGGTGGGCTTCGCGTTGCAGGAGATGTTCACCGCCGCGAACCAGGCCTTCGCGATGTATCCGGGCCTCAGCCACGGCGCCTACGAGGCGCTGTCGCGCCACGGTTCCGACGAGCTGAAGAAGCGCTACCTGCCGAAGCTGGCCGACGGCACCTGGTCGGGCACCATGTGCCTTACCGAGCCCCATTGCGGCACCGACCTCGGCATGCTGCGCACCAAGGCCGAGCCGCAGGCCGACGGCAGCTACAGCATCACCGGCACCAAGATCTTCATCTCCGCCGGCGAGCACGATCTCACCGAGAACATCGTCCATCTCGTGCTGGCGCGCCTGCCGGATGCACCGGGCGGCACCAAGGGCATCTCGCTGTTCATCGTGCCGAAGTTCCTGCCGAAGGCGGACGGCTCGGTCGGCGAGCGCAACGGCATCCGCTGCGGCGCCCTCGAGCACAAGATGGGCATCAAGGCCAACGCCACCTGCGTGATGAACCTCGACGGCGCCACCGGCTGGCTGGTCGGCGAGGCCAACAAGGGCATGACGGCGATGTTCGTCATGATGAACGCCGCGCGCCTCGGCGTCGGCATGCAGGGTCTCGGCATTGCCGAGACGGCCTACCAGAGCGCCGTCGCCTATGCGCGCGACCGCCTGCAGGGCCGCTCGCTCACGGGACCGAAGAACGCCAGCGGCCCGGCCGATCCGATCATCGTGCACCCCGACGTGCGCCGCATGCTGATGATCCAGAAGTCCTTCACCGAGGGGGCGCGCGCGCTCTCGCTGTGGGTCGGCATGCTGATCGACGAGGCGCATTCGCATCCCGACGCCGCGACGCGCGAGGCGGCCGACGATCTCATCCAGATGCTGACGCCGATCATCAAGGCCTACTTCACCGACATGGGCAGCGAGTGCGCCAACCTCGCGGTGCAGACCTGGGGCGGTCACGGCTTCATCCGCGAGAACGGCGTGGAGCAGCTCGTCCGCGACGCCCGCATCACCCAGCTCTACGAAGGCACCAACGGCATCCAGGCGCTCGACCTGGTCGGCCGCAAGCTGCCGATGAAGGGCGGCCGCGCCGCGCAGCGTCTGCTCGGCGAGATCGGAGGCTTCATCGCGAAGCACAAGGCCGACGAGACGATGAAGGAGTTCGTCGAGCCGCTCGAGAAGGCGATGGGCCGGGTGCAGGACTCGGCGCTCTTCCTGATGCAGAACGCGATGAAGAACCCTGACGAGGCCGGCGGCGCCGCCACCGACCTGCTGCGCCTCATGGCGCTGACGGCGATGGCCTATATGTGGAACCGCATTGTCGTCGCCGCGCACAAGGGACTGGCGGCCGGCAACGACAACGGCTTCTACGAGGCCAAGATCGCGACCGCGCGCTTCTTCATGGCCCGCGTCCTGCCGCAGACCGTGTCGCTCAACCATCAGATCAAGGCCGGCGCCTCGACCCTGATGGCGCTGCCGGCCGACGCCTTCTGAAGTCGATCCTCGCCTACGGGGCAGCGGCGTTCCTCGAGATCGCCGGCTGCTTCGCCTTCTGGGCGTGGCTGCGGCTCGGCGCCTCGGCCTGGTGGCTGGCGCCGGGCCTCGTGGCCCTGGGCCTGTTCGCCTGGCTGCTCACCTTCGTTGAGTCGGACGCGGCGGGCCGGGCCTATGCCGCCTATGGCGGCGTCTACATCGCCGCGACGCTCGTCTGGCTGTGGGCCGTCGAGGGCACGCGGCCCGATCGCTGGGACATAACCGGCGCGCTCGTCTGCCTGATCGGCGCCGGCATCATTCTTTTCGCACCGCATCGCGCGACGGGCTAACCTTCAGGCGTTGTCCAATAAACGCCTGAGGAAATCGCTCCATGTCCGCACCGCACGTTCTCGCCGAAGTCAAAGATGGCATCGGCTGGATGACGCTCAACCGTCCCGAATCACTGAACGCGCTGTCGATGGAGATGCGCGACCTTCTGATCGAGCACAGCGCGAAGTTCGAGAAGGACCCGGCGGTGCGCTGCGTGGTGATCCGCGGCGCCGGCACGCATTTCATGGCGGGTGGCGACATCCGCGGCTTCCACAAGTCGCTGACCGAGGACAAGGAGGCCCATCTCGCGGGCTTCGAGATGCGGGTCGTCAAGGCCCACCAGGCGATCTACCAGATCCGCCGCATGAACAAGCCGGTCCTGGCCTCGGTGCAGGGCGCCGCTGCCGGCTTCGGCCTGTCGCTGATCCTGAACTGCGACCTGGCCATCGCCTCCGACGATTCGTTCTTCACCCTGGCCTATCGCCATATCGGCCTCAGCGCCGATGGCGGCGCGACCTACTTCCTGCCGAGGGTCGTGGGCGAGCGGAAGGCGCTGGAGATTGCCCTGCTGGGCGAGCGCTTCTCGGCCCAGGAGGCCAAGGACAACAATATCCTCAACTGGGTCGTGCCGAAGGACCAATTGGTTGCCGAGACGGAGAAGATGGCGCGCAAGCTGGCCGACGGTCCCACCTATGCTCTGGGCGTTGCCAAGAAGCTGATCCGCAACTCGTTCGACAACAGCTGGGACGAGCACTCGCACCGAGAGGCCGAGGGCCTGGCCGCCTGCGCCGCGACCGAAGACCATTTCGAGGGCCTGAGCGCCTTCCTCGAAAAGCGGAAGGCCAAGTTCAAGGGGCGGTGAGGTGAGGTTTCTCAGGCTGGCGTTTGTCGCGATGGTCGGGCTGATCCCAACCGCGGCGGAACTGCAAGCCAGCTATCCGTGGATTCCACCGTCACGCCAAGGCGTATGCTTCATAGTTGACTCACTGACGCCCTCTTCAATGGGTCGCGGCAGTGCTGCGGACCTCGAGAAGTTCGCGAATTTTGTTGTCGCGGTTGAAGCCAACGTTGTCATCGAAGCGCACGCCGATCTGGCAGAAGCCGACCCTTTGGCCGCGTCTCGCGCGCGTGGGGAGACGATCAAATCTGTGTTCGTCCGATTGGGACTTCCCGATGGCAATATCATTATCAAGGCATTGGGTGGAACACGGCCCATCGTGCCGCACCGGCCAGGAATAGTTGAACCTCAAAATCTTTGCGCGCAAATCATCGTTGGGAAATGGCGCCGCCGCGCTCAGGGCCAGCCGTACGCCTCACAAGCATCCAATTGGTATGAGAGAGAGTGCGATCCAGTCCGACCTGGACCGGATAGTGCGGAGTGCGAAAATGCCCGCCCGGCCTACGGCGGTAGGTAAGGCGCCCTATAGGCCAAGAACATTTCCGCGGTAGCGCCGCCACTTTGGGCGCTGCCGCGTTGAGTTATCCAATAGTTCTCGAAGCGCCTCAGCGGCCCTTCCAGTTGGGCTTGCGCTTCTCAGCGAAGGCCTTCGGGCCCTCGACCGTGTCCTCGCTGTGCGCCATGGCGACGAAGGCGGGGTAGGTCTGGTTGCGCATGCCGATCTCGAGCGACGGCTGGTCGAGCGAACGCATCACGACCTGCTTGGTGGCGCGGATCGACATCGGCGAGCATTCGAGGATCTGGGCGGCCCACTTCCTGGCCGAGGCCATCAGCTCGGCGTGCGGCACCACTTCGGTGACGAAGCCCATCTCGTAGCCTTCCTTGGCCGGCACGTGGCGGCCGGTCAGCATCATGCCCATGGCCTTCTTGAGCGGTATCATGCGGCTGAGGCGCTGCATGCCGCCGGCGCCGGCGGCCAGGCCGACGCGCGGCTCGGGCAGGGCGAACTTGGCCTGGTCGGAGGCGATAATGATGTCGCAGGCCAGCGCGATCTCGAACCCGCCGCCCATGGCGATGCCGTTCACCGCGGCGATCACCGGCTTGTCGAGGTCGAAGCGGTTGGCGAGGCCGCCGAAGCCCTTGGCCGGGTGGACCGGGCGCTTGCCGGTCTTGGCCTGGATCTCGGCGTGGTACTTGAGGTCGTTGCCGGCGCAGAAGGCCTTGTCGCCGGCGCCGGTGATGATGGCGACCCAGAGGTCCGGATTGGTCTGGAACTCGTCGAACGCCTCGACCATCTCCTGGTTCGCCATGGGATGGCAGGCGTTATAGACCTCGGGGCGGTTGATCGTGACGATCATCAGATGGCCGTCGGTCTCGACTTTGCTGTACTGGCCCATGGCGACTACTCCCTATTTCGTGAACGCCGATTTACCGTCCAAAGTGCCGCGGTGAAAAGCCGGACGATGCTGCCTATCTGCATCGTGAAATGGCATTCTCAGTGTTCAGACCCGCAGTCGGCGCCTTGCTGGGGGCGCTCGTCGCGCTGCCGAGCGGATTCACTTGGGCGGCGACCTTAAACCAGAATCTTCAGATGCGCCTGGACGGACCACAACCCATTGTAGTGGCGGATCGCGCGACCGCGTCGCCGGACAGTGCCGCCGAAATCGTCGGCAGGATGTTGGCTCCCGGCGCCTCCAATCCGGACGTACCTTTGCCGCATCCTGGTCTTTCCGAAGAGTTCTCCGTCAGGACCGACGTCGAAGGACCGCTGACGGGCCTCACCCCGTTCGGCCGTGGAGAGACGGGCGGCGGCGTTCTGGGCTTCCGGTTGCCCCTTCCGGCGCCACGCGGCCCAACGGACCGCACCACTACATCTAGTCCTTGAGATCTGCGGCCGGGACACCGCCCGGAGGGCCTTTCGAGGCCTCCATAATCGGCACTGTTGCGTCCGTGTCACAGGTTCCAAGCGAGTCGGCGCGGGCCGGGCGGTTCGGTTGCACCGCACCAGTGGTGGTGTGTATATTGAGGAAGTTGGCGAAACCACAGCCGCCGACGGTCAAGAAACAGTTTCAGTCTGCAAGTATCAGAACGAGGGGAAGAACTCATGAAGAAGGCTCTTCTGGCGGCCGCCGCCATTGTCGCGCTGCCGGTGGCAGCGCAGGCGCAGGCCCCGCAGCCGGGTCTGTACATTGGTGCCGAAGGCGGCATCAACTGGCTGACGAACTTCACGGCCAACACGAACATCCCGGCGTGGCCGACGGTGAGCGTGACCCCGCAGCTGGGCTGGATGGCCGGTGGCGTGATCGGCTACGACTTCGTTGGTCCGCGCGTTGAGTTGGAAGGCATCTATCGCTGGAACCCGACGAACGTCGGCGTCCCGGGCACGGCCGTGAACAACCAGGTCGGCCAGCTGGGCATCATGGCGAACCTGCTGTACGACTTCATGCCGGGTTCGGTCATCACCCCGTACATCGGCGCTGGCGCCGGTCTGGGTCTGGTCGACGGCAACTCGTCGCTCTCGAGCACGGTGTTCGCCTATCAGGGCATCATCGGTCTCGGCTGGAACGCCGACACGAACTTCCGCGTGAACCTGGACGGCCGCTACTACGGCACGTCGAACCCGACCGTGAACGGCGTGGGTTGGACGAACAACAACTTCAGCATCATGCTGGGCCTGCAGTACAAGTTCGTCTCGGCTCCGGCTGCTCCCCCGCCGCCGCCGCCGGTCGTTGCTCCGCCGTCGTTCATGGTGTTCTTCGACTGGGATCGCTCGAACCTGTCGGCTCAGGCTCTGACCACGATCAAGCAGGCTGCCGGCGCCTACAAGGCGAAGGGTAACGCCCGCATCACGGCGACCGGCCACACCGACACGTCGGGCGCGCCGGCCTACAACATGGCGCTGTCGCTGCGTCGTGCGAACGCCGTCAAGGACGCTCTGGTTCGCGAAGGCGTGCCGGCGACCGCGATCGCGGTGGTTGGCCGTGGCGAGCAGGGCCTGCTGGTCCAGACCGGCCCGAACGTCCGCGAGCCGCAGAACCGCCGCGTCGAAATCGTCATCCAGTAAGACGATCCGAAGCATTGACTTCAGGAACGGCCGGGGGCAACCCCGGCCGTTTCTATTTTCGGCTATGTGCTTTTCGGGTTGGCGGCAGGGGAGCCGGCCTCTATATCCGGGCACAGGAGAGTGAATTCATGTCTCAAGTGTTGATGCCCAAGGCGACCGC
This sequence comes from Reyranella sp., assembly GCF_965249915.1. Classification (GTDB taxonomy): domain Bacteria; phylum Pseudomonadota; class Alphaproteobacteria; order Reyranellales; family Reyranellaceae; genus Reyranella. The sequence goes on along the minus strand of NZ_OZ252257.1, from coordinate 2,470,479 downwards.
CGTCTGGCTGGTCGAAAATACGACCCTGACCTTTGACCAGATCTCGGCCTTCACCGGCCTGCATCCGCTCGAGATCCAGGCGATCGCCGACGGCGAAGTCGCGGGCGGCATGACGGGATATGACCCGACGACCAATGGTCAGCTCACCAAGGAAGAGATCAAGCGAGTCGAGGCCGACAGCAACGCGCGGTTGAAACTCAGCCCGCGCGATGTGCCGATGCCGCAGGCCCGCTCCAAGGGACCGCGCTACACGCCGGTGGCCAAGCGCCAGGATCGTCCCGACGCCATCGCCTGGCTGCTGAAGACCCATCCCGAACTCCAGGACAGCCAGGTCGCCAAGCTCGTCGGCTCGACCAAGAGCACGGTCCAGTCGGTCAAGGATCGCTCGCACTGGAACATGCAGAACGTGCGCCAGCGCGATCCGGTGACGCTCGGCCTGTGCTCGCTGAAGGACCTGAATGACGCGGTCGACCGCGCGCGCCGCAAGGCCGCCCGCGAGGACGCGGCCCGCAAGAAGGAAACGGCTCAGGCCGGCGTGGTCGAGGACGTCGTCGAGGAGGCCGACCTCGATCCGGCCGAGGCCGACCAGCCCGACGTCGCCGAGCGTTAGACCTAGACGGTCATCATCACCTTGCCGACATGGTCGGCGCGCTCCAGTTCGGCATGCGCGCCGGCGGCGTCCCGCAACGGGAACGTCTTGTAGATGATCGGCTTGATCTTGCCGCCTTCGAGCAGCGGCCAGACCTTCTCCTTCAGACCGCGCGCCATGCGGCCCTTGCTCTCGATGCTCTGAGGACGCAGCGTCGAGCCGGTGAGGGTGAGGCGATTGACCATCAGGAAGCCGGCGCTGATCGTGGCGGTCGCGCCGCCCTGGACGGCGATCACGACGCAACGTCCGTCGAGCTTGAGCAGCGACAGGTTCTTCGGCAGGTAGTCGCCGGCCACCATGTCGAGCACGACATCGACGCCGCCCGACAGCTTCTTCACCTCGGCCGCCCAGTCATTGTCCTTGTAGAGGATGGCATGATCGGCGCCGAGCGCCTTGACCGCCTCCGCCTTCTCCTGCGTCCGCACCGTGGTGAGCACCGTCGCGCCGAACGCCTTGGCGAGCTGGATCGCCGTCGTGCCGATGCCGCTCGCGCCGCCATGGATCAACGCGGTTTCGCCGGCCTTGAGCTGGCCGCGCTCGAACAGGTTGTGCCAGACGGTGAAATAGTTCTCCGGCAGCGCCGCGGCGTGCAGCAGGTCGAAGCCCTTGGGCGGGGGGAGGCACTGCGGCGCCGGCACGATGCAGTATTCGGCATAGGCGCCGCCCGGCGTCAGCGCACAGACCGCGTCGCCGATGGCCCAGCCGCTGACCCCTTCGCCCAACTCGGCGACGGTGCCGGAAGCCTCGAGGCCCGGCAGGTCCGAAGCGCCCGGCGGCGGCGCGTAGTTGCCCTGGCGTTGCGAGATATCAGGCCGGTTGACCGCGGTGGCGGCGACCTTGATCAGGATTTCGCCGGCCTTGGGCCGGGGCACCGGCCGGGTCGCCGGCACCAGCACTTCCGGGCCGCCATACTTGGTGATTTCGATGCAGGTCATCGTGGCGGGCAGGGCACTCATGGTCGGCCTTTCGAAGCGGGTGGAGCGGTGCTAGTCCTGCCTTAGCCGCTTCCGTGGAGACGCGCCATGGCCTTCGATCTCGACGATCTCGACCCCAGACAGAAGAAGACACAACCGAAGAATCTCGACGTCATGAACGTCGAGGACCTGAAGGAGTACGTGGTCGCGCTCAAGGCCGAGCTCGAGCGGGTCGAAGCGAAGATCAAGGCCAAGCAGAGCCACGCCGCGGTGGCGGCCTCGCTGTTCAAGAGATAGCGGCGGCAAGACCGCCCGCTGAGAGGGAGACGACGTGGTCGAAGCCAAGTTCCTGAGGCCCGATACGCTGGCGCTGCATGCCGGCCAGCATCCCGATCCGGTGACCGGCGCGCGCGCCGTGCCGATCTACCAGACGACGTCGTTCGTGTTCCGCGACGTCGACCATGCGGCGAGCCTCTTCAACCTCGAAGTGGGCGGCCACATCTACAGCCGCATCTCCAATCCGACCGTATCGGTGTTCGAGGAGCGGGTGGCGGCGTTGGAGGAAGGCTCGGGCGCGCTGGCGGTGTCGAGCGGGCAGGCGGCGCTGCACATCGCCATCGCGACGCTGATGGGGGCGGGCAGCCACATCGTCGCCTCGACCTCGCTCTACGGCGGCACGCGCAACATGCTGGCGCTGACGATGCCGCGCTTCGGCATCGAGACGACCTTCGTGCATCCGCGCGACCATGACGGCTTCCGCAAGGCCATCCGTCCCAATACGCGCCTGGTGCTCGGCGAGACGATCGGCAATCCGGGCGGCGAGGTGCTCGACATCCCGGCCATTGCCGCGATCGCCCACGAGGCCAGGATCCCGCTGATGATCGACAATACCTTCGCCTCGCCGGTCCTGTGCAAGCCGCTGACCCTGGGCGCGGACATCGTCTTCCATTCGGCCACGAAGTTCATCGGCGGCCATGGCGTGGCGATCGGCGGCGTGATCGTCGAGTCCGGCCGCTTCGACTGGGAAGCCTCGGGCAAGTTCCCGACGCTCACCGAACCCTATGCCGGCTATCACGGCATCGACTTCGCCGAGGAGTTCGGCCCGCATGCCTTCGTGATGCGGGCCCGCAGCGAGGGCGTGCGCGACTTCGGCTGCTGCCTGTCGCCGCAGAACGCCTTCTATCTGATCCAGGGTCTCGAGACGCTGCCGCTCCGGGTCGCGCGTCACGGCGAGAATGCCCGCAAGGTCATGGCGTTCCTGAAGGCCAACCCGGCGGTCGAGCGCATCGCTTCGCCCGACATGCCCGATCATCCCGACCATGCGCTGGCGCAGCGCATGCTGCCCAAGGGGACGGGGTCGATCTTCAGCTTCGACATCAAGGGCGGGCGCGAGGCCGGCCGGCGCTTCATCGAGCGGCTGAAGCTGTTCTCGCATCTGGCCAACGTGGGCGATGCAAAGTCTCTTGTGATCCACCCTGCCTCGACCACGCACGCCCAGCTCGATGCCGCGGCGCTGGCGCAGGCGGGCATCGGCGAGGGCATGATCCGGCTCTCGGTCGGCCTCGAGGATCCCGAGGACCTGGTCGACGATCTCGGACAGGCGCTGCGCGCCTCGCAGAAGGGCTGACCATGAAGCTCACCGTCGATGGCCGGACCGTCTTCGCGACGACCGGCGGCACCGAATTCGATGCGGCCAGGCCCGCGATCGTGTTCCTCCATGGCGCGGGCTTCGACCGCACGGCTTGGCGCCTGCAGACGCGCTGGTTCGCCCATCACGGCCGCAGCGTGCTGGCCGTGGATTTCCCGGCGCATGGCTGGTCGGACGGGCCGGCGCTCGACAGCATCCCCGCGATGGCCGACTGGACGGCGCGCGTGATCGACGCCGCGGGGTTGAAGCAGGCGGCGCTGGTCGGCCATTCGATGGGTGCGCTGGTCGCTCTCGATTGCGCGGCGCGCCACGGCGACAAGGTGCGGGCGCTCGGCCTGTGCGGTGTCGCCTCGGAGATGCCGGTCCATCCCGAGATGCTCGAATCGGCCAAGGCCAATACGCAGAAGGTTCAGGAGCTCATGACCTTCTGGGGCATGGGCACGGCGCTGCACAAAGGCGGCATGGTCTCGCCCGGCCTGTGGCTGCGCCGTGAATCGCTGGCCGTGCTGGCGGGCAACGAACCGGGCGTGATCCATAGCGATCTGGCGGCGTGCAATGCCTACAAGGACGCGCCCGCGCGGGCGGCGGCGGTGACGTGCCCGACCGTGTTCGTCCTGGGCGACGGCGATCTCATGACGCCTGCCGCCAAGGCCAGGTCGCTGGTCGCCGCCATCGCAGGGTCGACGGCCGTGACCATTCCCGACTGCGGGCACTTCATGATGGTGGAGCGTCCCGACGAAACGCTGGAGGCGTTGAAGTCCCGTGTCTGATCGCGTTGCTCTCGTCACCGGCTCGACCTCCGGGATCGGCGCCGCCATTGCGCGCCGTCTGGCGCACGACGGCTACACCGTAGCGCTTCATTCGCGCAGCTCCGCCGAGGTCGGAAAGGCGATGGCCGCCGAGCTGCCACGGGCGAGCTATCACCAGGCCGATCTCGGTGACGAGACGGCGGCGCGCGGGCTCGTCGCGTCGGTCCTGGAGGCGCATGGGCGGCTCGACGTGCTGGTCAACAATGCCGGCCTGTCGATCCGCATTCCGCACACGGACCTCAAGGCCGCGACGCCGGCGCTGTGGCGGCAGATGCTCGACGTCAACCTGATCGCGCCCTTCGTCCTGGTCGCGGAGGCGGAAGCCGCGCTCCGCGCATCGGCCGGGGGCGGCCGTGCGGCCAGCATCGTGAACATCGGCACGCATGCCGGCTCGCGCCCCAAGGGCTCGTCGATCCCGTATGCGGCGTCGAAGGCGGCGCTGCATCACGTCACCAAGCTGCTGGCGCTGTCGCTGGGGCCGGACATCCGCGTCAATGCCGTGGCGCCGGGCCTCGTCGAAACGCCGATGACGGCCAGCTGGCCCGATATGCTGGAGACCTGGAAGGCGAAGTCGCCGATGAAGCGCCCTGCGAAACCGGAGGACATCGCCGATCTCGTGGCCGCGCTGTGCGCCAACGATTACGTTACCGGAGAGATCGTCATCGCCGATGGTGGGTTGAACCTCACCTAGCCAGACACGGAGGAAACAACAATGAACGTCCAGACGCTGCCGCCGGGCTACAAGACCGCCCCATGGACGCCGCCCGAAACCATCACCGGCGCCATGCTGGCCGAAGCCAGCAACAAGCTGATCGAACTGCTGCGCATCCGCACCCAGCCGATCGGCATGCGCCTGTTCGAAGACCCGGCCGAGATGGACAAGATCAAGGGCGTGCGCAAGCCGACCGAGGGCTTCAAGTTCACCATGTGCCAGATGGTGACCCAGTCGCGCTGGTACGGCTTCACGCTCGGCATCACCGTCGACAATACGCGCGGCGGCAATTGCGGCGGCGTCGTCGGCCTCAACCATCCGGGCGAGGGCTTCCTCTCGGGCGACCACATGAACGGCGTCTGGTTCGGCAACAAGGAAGCCTCGGCCGCCCATCAGGCGCAGATGCCCCGGGTGCCGGACGGCAAGTACAACGGCCTCGTCGTGGCGCCGCTGCGCTCGGCGCGCCTCGACCCGCCCGACATCTGCCTGTTCTACGGCACGCCCGGCCAGATGATCTATTTCATCAACGGCCTGCAGTATCACCGCTACCGCCGCTACGACTTCACGGTGACGGGCGAGAGCGCCTGCGCCGATTCCTGGGGGCGGGCGCTCGCCACGCGCCAGACCTCGCTGTCGCTGCCGTGCTTCGCCGAGCGCCGCTATGGCGGCGTCGCCGACGACGAGCTGCTGATGGCCTGCCCGCCGGACGAGCTGCTGCGGGCGGTCGAGGGCATGGGCCATCTCGGCAAGAACGGCCTGCGCTATCCGTTCCCGCCCTATGGCGCGGTGATGGATCCGGCGCTGGGCATGGCCAAGAGCTACAGCTGAGATGCTCTACGTCGTGGCCTGGCCGGTGCTCGGCGAGGCCGACGATACGGCGCTGCGCCGCCTGCGGGCGCAGTACCATCCGGGTGAGGCCGCGCTGATCGGCCCGCACTTCACGCTCGTGTTCGGTGCTGCGGCCGAACGCGAGGAAGGGCTGCGCACGACGCTGCAGGGCGTCACCCAACGGCCCTTCTGGTTCCTGATCGAGCGCATCGTGCGCTCCGACCTCTATCTCTATGCCGAGCCGTCCGACGGCGCCGCCGAACTGGCGGCGCTGCATGAGGCGCTGAATCCCGTGCCGGGTCGCGAGCCGTTCGAGCCGCACGTCACCCTGGGGCGGTTTCGCAGCCCCGCCGAGGCCGAGCAGGTGGCGCGCATCGTGGGCCGCCAGAACCTGCCGATGACCGGCCGGATCGAGGAGCTGGCGCTGTTGCGGCGCAGCGGCGACACGCTCGAGACATTGGCCAGCGTGCGCCTCGGCGCATGAAGGCGCTGCGCCGTCTCGCGATCGTCCTGGCGGCGGGGCTCGCGCTGCTGTTCATCTTCGGCCGGCCGATCGTCTGGGCCGAGGCCCTGCTGGTCATGTGGGACGTGGCGGCCGGCGGCACGCCGACCCTGTGGCAGAAGCTGACCGCGGCGCCCGAAGAACAGGCGATGCGCTGGGAGACGGGCGAGTGGGACCTCTACCTGCCGGCCAGCCAGGCCCGGGCCGCGATGCTGCTGGTCCCCGGGGCGGCCGTGCTGGGGCGCGACGAGCCGCGGCTGCAGGCCCTCGCGCGGACGCTCGCCCGGGCGGGCTTCGCCGTGCTGGTGCCGGAACTGCCCGAGGTGCGCCAGCTCGTACTCTCTCGCGCCGATGGCGACCGGGTGGCCAACGCGCTGCGGCAGCTGAACAAGCGTCTGCCCGATCTGCCGCTCGGCGTGGCCGCGATCTCCTATGCCGCCGCGCCCGCCATCATCGCGGCGATCAAGGACGATCTCGCCCCGCGGGTCGCCTTCGTGGTCGCCATCGGCGGCTATCGCGATGCCTACGCGGCCATCCGCTTCGTGACCACGGGCGCCTTCCGGCCGCGAGGCGACGGTCGCGAGTTCCGGGTCGAGCCGAACGCCTATGGCCGCTGGGCGATCCTGCGCGCCAATGCCGGCCGCCTCGACGACCCCCGAGACGCGCGCCTCCTCGAAGAGATCGCGCTGCAGCGCTTCCATGACCGCAATGCCGACATCTCCCGCGAGGTCTCGATGCTGGGCCCGCAGGGCCGCGCGGTGCTGGCGCTGGTCGACAATCGCGATCCCGATGCCGTCAACCGCCTGATCGAGGAACTCCCCGAGAGCGTGCGGCGCGAGATCGATGGCCTGAACCTCGCCTTCTACGATCTGTCGAAGCTGCACGGTCGTCTGATCCTGGTGCATGGCCGCACCGACCCGATGGTGCCCTACAGCGAGAGCCAGGACCTTGCCGTGGCAGCGTCGAAGGCGCGTGTATCGCTGTTCCTGATCGATGATATCGGCCACGTCGAGTTCACGGCGGTCAACGTCGGCAATGCCTGGAAGATGTGGCAGGCGATCGTCGCGCTCCTGGAGGAGCGGCGTTAACTTGGCCGACGTTGAGCACAATTAGTAAATCCGTCGTCTCGACCGGAGCGCCGCAGGCGCGAAGCGGAGAGACCTTTTTTCTACCACAAGCCGGCTATTCGTAGAGAGAAGGTCTCTCCGCTACGCCTCGCTGCGCGAGGCTTCAGTCGAGACGACGGATTGGGTTTTTTACGTGAGGTTGCGATCCGATCAGCGCCAGAGCGGCGGCAGCGGCGGCAGGCGGACGTTGCCGGGGCGCGTCGCCACGCCGAACTTCGCCAGGGCCTCGCGGATCTCGCGGGGCATCGCCAGGTTCGGGGACGCCGTGACGCCGGCCAGTTTGAACACCCGGTCGATCAGGCGCTGAAAGCGGTCGGTCTCGTCGGGATAGCGGCGGATTTCGACCTTGCGGCCCTCGTCGATGCCGGCCTTTGCCTTGGCGATGTTGAGGGCAAGCTGCAGGCCGCCCAGCTCGTCGACGAGACCGGCGCGCTTGGCATCGATGCCGCTGAACACGCGCCCGCGGGCCGCCGCGTCGATGCGGTTGGCATCGAGGTTGCGCGACTCGGCCACCTGGGCGGTGAAGGCGGCATAGATCACGTCGAGCTCGCGGTTGATGGCGGCACGCTGGGCCGGCGTCGGCGGCTGGAAGGTCGAATGCATGCCGGCATTGCGGCCGACCGACAGGCGCTCGACGTTGACGCCGAGAGAGGTCAGCAGTTCCTGGGCCATCGGCCAGATGCTGAACACGCCGATCGAGGCGGTAATGGTCGTCGGCTGGGCGACGATGACGTCGCCGCGCACCGCGGCCAGGTAGCCGCCGGAGGCGGCTATGTCGCCCATCGACACGATCACCGGCTTGCCGGCGGCGCGGGCGCGGCCGACCGCGTCGGCAATCGCGTCGGCGGCGGGATAGGTGCCGCCGGGCGAGTCGATGCGCAGCACGATGGCGCGCACCTCCTTCGCCTGCGACGCGTTCTCCAGCGCCTCGACGACGTCCTCGGCATTGGCCATCGCTTCGTCGTCGAGCGGACTGCCGCTGCCGCCGCCGGATGCGATCGCGCCGCTGGCCCGCACCAGGGCGATGACTTCGCCGTTCGTCTTGGGACGCGCCCCGTCGCCGGCATATTCGTCGAGGGTCACGAGATCGCGCTTGCCGTTGGCGCGCTGGTAGACGTCCTCGAGCGCATCGGCGCGATAGCCGATCTTGTCCACGAGACCCTCGCGGCGGGCCTGCTCGGACTCGTGCGGCGCGGTGTCGATCAGGCGGCGAAGCTGGGCGGCCTCCATCTTGCGGTCGCGGGCCACGTCGGCGACGAACTGGTCGAACAGGCTGTCGATGAGCCGCTGCAGGTTCTCCCGCGCGGGGCGGCTGTAGCCCGTCTCCGTGAACGAGTCGGGCGCGCTCTTGTACTCGTAGCGCTTGCCGCCCTCGACCTTGACCCCGAGCTTGTCGAGGCCGCCCTTGAGGAACGGCGTCTCGACGGCGATGCCGGTGACACCGAAGCCGCCGCTCGGCTGCAGCCAGATCTGCTCCAGTGCGGCCGCGAGATAATAGTCGGCGACATGGCTGCCGCCGCTGCCGAGCGATTCGGCGAAACCCACCGTGAACTTGCCCTTGCCGCGGAAATGGGCGATCGCCTGACGCAGCTCCTGGACGCGGGCCATCCCGCCATCCTCGTCGCCGATCTCGACGTAGAGGCCGACGACGCGCGGATCGTCGGCCGCCTGCCACAGAAGCTGAACGGTTTCGACGATGTCGCGCGAGCCGCCGAACAGGCCGCCGCTCAACAAACCCGTCGAGGTCGTCTCCGGCGGCAGGGAGCGCAGGTCCAGCGATAGGACCATCTGCTGCGGCAGCGGCTTGGGCGAGAAGGGCCCCGAGGCGAAGAAGGCCACGCCGGCCACGACCCCGAGGAGAACGAGGGTGCCGATGGTCGCAAGAAAGCCGACGATGAAACGCCGCATGCGAAAGTTTCCTACTTGTGACTGTGTGTGCTGGCTAGGACTGGACGAGATTCGGCCGGAACGCCTTCACGGCGTCAAGCATGGCCACGGCTTTTGTATCGAGGCCGTTGTCGCGGACCAGGATGGCGGTGGGCATGCCCCGGATCGGGCGCAGGCTGTCGTCGAGGTTGAGAAGCGACAGCCGCAGGTCGGCTGCGAGAAAGGCCTGGGGGTCGACACCGATCTGAAGCTGGGGGCGCAGGGCGAGACGACGCAGCCGGACCCACTGGATGTCGTTCCAAGCGAGGCGGGCGTTGCGGCCAAATCCCAGGGTGATGCCGTCATGGTCGATGACGATCTGCGGTGTGCGATCGAGATAGCGGCTGATGCCGGCATAGACATAGTAGGCCATCGCCAGCGCGAGGACCGAGAACAGCACGAACCGCGGATCGTTCAGGGAAAGCGTCGGCGCGTTGGCCGAGTTGCCCGAGGCGAAATGGGCGATTGCCGTGCCGATCATCAACAGCGAGACGATGGCCATGCCCGCGTTGTGAAGCGTGCCGTAGCGCGCTTCCAGGGCTTGCCGGGCGGCCACCGCGGAGCGCTAGCCGGCCTGCGCGCGGTGGCGCAGCAGATGGTCCGCCAGGACACAGGCCATCATCGCCTCGGCGACCGGCGTGCCGCGGATGCCGACACAGGGATCGTGGCGGCCCTTGGTGCGCAGTTCGATCTCGCGGCCATTGCGGTCGACGCTGCGGACCGGAGTCAGGATCGAACTGGTCGGTTTGACCGCAAGCCGGCAGACGATGTCCTGGCCGGTCGAGATGCCGCCCAGGATGCCGCCGGCGTGATTGCTGAGGAACGCCGGGTTGCCGTCGCGCATGCGCATCTCGTCGGCATTCTCCTCGCCGCTCATCGCGGCCGAGGCGAAGCCGTCGCCGATCTCCACGCCCTTCACGGCATTGATGCTCATCATCGCCTTGGCGAGGTCGGCGTCGAGCTTGTCGTAGACCGGGTCGCCGAGACCGACGGGCACGCCCGAGGCCACGACCTCGATGACCGCGCCGCACGAACTGCCGCGCTTGCGCACGTCGTCGAGGTAGCCCTCCCAGTTCTGCGCCGCCTGACGGTCGGGGCACCAGAAGGGATTGTCGCCGGTGGCGTCCCAGTCCCAGTTGGCGCGGTCGATCTTCTGCGTGCCGATCTGGACCACGGCGCCGCGAATGGTGACGCCATCGCCCAGGATTTTGCGCGCGATCGCGCCGGCCGCGACGCGCACCGCGGTCTCGCGCGCCGATTGGCGGCCGCCGCCGCGATAGTCGCGCACGCCATACTTCATTTGATAGGTGTAGTCGGCGTGGCTGGGCCGGAACTGGTCCTTGATCTCACCGTAGTCGCGGCTGCGCTGGTCGACATTGTCGATGTGCAATCCGATCGGCGTGCCGGTCGTGACACCCTCGAACACGCCGGACAGGATTTTCACCGTGTCCGGCTCCTGGCGCTGGGTGACGAAGCGCGACTGGCCCGGGCGGCGCTTGTCCATCCACACCTGGATATCGGCCTCGCTGAGGGCGATGCGCGACGGCGTGCCGTCGACCACGCAGCCGATCGCAGGCCCGTGGCTTTCGCCCCAGCTGGTGAACCGGAAGAGGGTACCGAAACTGCTGCCGGCCATGGCCTGCCGGCCTCCTGCGCTACTCGCCTTCGAAGTTGCCGAGCAATTCGGCGATCTGCTTCGCGGACGAGGTGTTGATCATGCCGACGACATGGTAGCCGGCATCGACGTGCATCACTTCACCGGTCACGCCGGTGCCGAGATCGGACAGGAGATAGAGGCCGGCATTGCCGACTTCCTCGGTCGTGACGTTGCGCTTGAGCGGGGAGTTGAGCTCGTTCCACTTCAGGATGTAGCGGCCGTCGTTGATGCCGGCGAAGGCCAGCGTCTTGATCGGGCCGGCCGAGATCGCGTTGACGCGGATCTTCTGCTCGCCGAGATCGGCCGCCAGGTAGCGCACGCTCGCCTCGAGGGCGGCCTTGGCCACGCCCATGACGTTGTAGTGCGGGATGACCCGCTCGGCGCCGTAGTAGGTGAGGGTGAGCAGGCTGCCGCCGTCCTTCATCAGCGGCACGGCGCGCTGCGATACGGCGGTGAAGGAGTAGACGCTCACGTTCATCGTGAGGGTGAAGTTGTCCGACGTGGTGTCGAGGTAGCGGCCGCGCAGCTCGTCCTTGTTGGAAAAGGCGATGGCGTGGACCACGAAGTCCAGCTTGCCCCATTCCTTCTCCAGCTTGGCGAAGACGGCGTCGATGCTGGCGGGGTTGGTCACGTCGCACGGCTCGATGATCTTGGCGCCGATCGAGTTGGCCAGCGGCCGCACACGCTTCTCCAGGGCTTCGCCCTGGAAAGTGAAGGCCACCTCGGCCCCCTGGTCGTGGCAGGCCTTGGCAATCCCCCAAGCGATCGAGCGTTCGTTGGCGACGCCCATTACGAGGCCTTTTTTACCGGCCATCAGTTGTGCAGCTACGGTCATGCCTCGTTCTAGCTGGGGAACGCTATTGGGACAAGATGCCGGTGGTGGAACGCGTCGGCCCCCCTCATATTGTGGTCATGATCAGGGAAACGACCGATCCGCTTGAGCTTTTCGCCGCCTGGTATGGCGAAGCGGCCACTTCCGAGCCCAACGACCCCTCCGCCATGGCCCTGGCCACGGTCGGTCCGGACGGCACGCCCGCCGTGCGCATGGTCCTTTTGAAGGACTATGACGCTGACGGCTTCGTGTTTTACACAAACTATGAAAGTCGCAAGGGCAACCATCTTCTGGCCCATCCGAAGGCGGCGCTGCTTTTCCACTGGAAGTCGCTGCGGCGCCAGATTCGCCTCGAGGGGCCGGTCACCCGGACGACCGCCGTCGAGGCCGATGCCTATTTCGCGAGCCGGGCGCGGGGAAGCCAGATCGGCGCCTGGGCCTCGGAACAGTCGCGGCCGCTGGAGAGCCGGTTCGCGCTGGAGAAGCGAGTGGCGGAGTATGGCGCCCGCCACGTGATCGGCACGGTGCCCCGGCCGCCCCACTGGTCGGGATTCCGCCTGCAGCCGAACCTGATCGAATTCTGGCAGGACGGCGCCTTCCGGCTGCACGACCGGCTGGAATATCGCCGTGGCTCTGCGGCGGAGCCGTGGACGACGCGGACGCTTTATCCCTGAGGGGATGACGGCGATGGAGCCCCAACGGCTGATGCGACTGGCGACCGTCGCTTCGATATCGACGGCGCTCCTCCTGATCGTCGCCAAGTTCGCGGCCTGGCGGCTCACCGATTCGGTGAGCATGTTGTCCTCGCTGGTCGATACGTCGCTCGATCTCGTCAGCTCGATGGTGACCTTCTTCGCGGTGCGGCAGTCGCTCGTGCCGGCCGACGACAATCATCGGTTCGGTCACGGCAAGGCCGAGGGATTGGCCGGGCTCATCCAGGCCGGCTTCATCGCCGCCTCGGGATGCGCGCTCCTCGTCGCGATCGTCGAGCGGCTGGGCAATCCCAGGCAGGTTCGCGAGGAAGGGATCGGCCTTGCCGTCAGCGCGGTGGCGATCGGGCTGACGCTGTGCCTGGTCACGTTCCAGAAGTACGTCGTGCGGCGCAGCGGTTCGCTCGCCATCAGTGCCGACATGGCCCATTACAACACCGATCTGGTGGCGACGCTGGTCACCGGCGCGGGCGTCTTCCTGTCGGGCCTGCTGGATCTGCCGCTGATCGACAGCGGTGTAGCGGCCCTCGTGGCGCTCTACCTGATGCATGGCGCCTGGAATGTCGGCCGGGAGTCGCTGAACGTGCTGATGGACCACGAGCTGCCGGCCGAGGACAGCCGGAAGATCGAGGCGATCGCGCGGGCGCATCCCGGCGTGAAGGACGCGCACGATCTGAAGACCCGGTCGAGTGGGCTCACCAGGTTCATCCAGCTCCACATCGAGGTCGATCGTGACCTCTCGGTCGTGCTGGGCCACGCGATCGGCCTCGAAGTGCAGGCCGAGATTGCGAGGGCCTTTCCCGGAGCGGAGATCATCATCCACGTCGATCCGTCGCCCGCCCTATGACCGCGCGCCCTTCCTTCATCGTCGAGGACCAGTCCGAGACGGTTGCCTTCCTCGAGGCCGAGCTGAAGCCGGAGCGGAAGATCGACACGCACGGTGCCGTCGTCTTCCTGTGCCGCGAGCGCGCCTACAAGCTCAAGCGGGCCGTGAAGTTCCCCTACATGGACTTTTCGACCGAGGCCCGGCGCGCCGCGATGTGCGCCGCCGAAATCGACGTCAACCGGCGCTCCGCCCCGGAAATCTATCTCGGCATCGCCCCGGTTATACGGCGCGACGGCAGGCTGGCGCTGGGCGAGGTCGGTGAAACCTCCGTGCACGCGGTCGACTGGCTGGTGGTGATGCGGCGCTTCGACGAGGAGGGGCTGCTCGACCGCATGGCGGCGCGCGGCGCGCTGACGCCCGAGCTCATGGCCGCACTCGGCGCCCGCGTGGCGCGGTTCCATGACGCGCTGCCGGCCATCGCTTCGGGCTTCTGCTCGCCCGACGATTACCGTCATTCGGTGGCGGCCGATGTCCGCCAGATGCGCGAGGCGGGGGACCGTCTCGATCCGCCGACCAGCGAGGCGCTGGCCGAGGCGATGCCGCGGTCGCTCGAACCCTTCGTGGATATCGTGGCGCGCCGCGTCGCGGCCGGCGCGATCCGGCGCTGCCATGGCGACCTGCACCTGCGGAACATCGTGAGCCTGAACGGCCAGCCCGTGCCGTTCGATGCCATCGAGTTCTCCGACAAGATCGCCAATATCGACGTGCTCTACGATCTCGCCTTCGCGCTCATGGACCTGGCGCGACAGGGGCTGGGCGCGTTGGCCAACCGGCTGCTGAACGAATGGCTGTGGCGGGTCGGCGAGGTCGAGGGCGCCTCGCATGAGGAGGCGCTGGCGCTGCTGCCGATGTTCCTCGCGCGACGGGCGGCGATCCGCGCCTACGTCGATTCGGCTGTCACGGCCGTCAGCGGCGCCGACAATGCGCCGGCGCGTGCCTATCAGAAGGCGGCGCTGGCCTTCCTGCAGCCGGCGCCGCCGTGCCTGGTCGCGGTCGGCGGCCTGTCGGGCAGCGGCAAGACCACGCTGGCGCTGAAGCTGGCTCCGGAGATCGGCCGTACGCCGGGGGCGGTCGTGGTGCGGACCGATGTCGAGCGCAAGCGGCAGGCCGGAATCCGATTGGAAGATCGCATGCCGGCGGGCAGCTATTCGCCCGAGGCGTCCGCTCGAATTTACGCCGCGTGTCTCGCGCGTGCCGAGCGCGTGCTGCGCGCGGGGCACAGCGTCGTGCTCGATGCCGTCTTCGCCCGGCCCGAGGAACGCGCCGCGGCCGAGGCGCTGGCGCGCACGGTGGGCGTGCCGTTCCGGGGGATCTGGCTCGACGTCCCGAAGGACGTGGCGCAGCAGCGCGTGACGGATCGGAAGGGCGACGCTTCCGACGCGACGGCAACGGTGGTCGAGCGCCAGTTCGCCTACGATTTGGGACATATCGACTGGGACCGTCGCTGACCTCGGCTTGACGGCAATAGATTGAGTGAGTAATCACTCACTTATGAAATCGGTGAAGCTGATCGATGTGTCGGACGGCGCGGCCTCCGGGCATGTGCGCCAGCGGGAGGCCGAAGCCTTGGCCGTTCGCGACGCCTGCCTGGGATGGCTGCCGCTCGGGGGACTTCTGGCCCGCCTCGCCGATCCGATCGTGCGCGCCTGGATGAAGCGGTCAGGGACGGCCTATGCCGCCGAAATCGACGTCGTCGCCCGCACCCTGAAGAAGCCGGGCATCTGGCTGCTGCACGGCGCCTACCTCTTCGGCTGCACCGCGCTCGGTGACGAGGGCGAGAAGGGGCCGCGTCTGCGGCGCACGCTCGACTGGCCGTTTCCCGGTCTCGGCCGCCTCGTCGAGGTGAGGCGCCAGCGCGGCGCGGCTGGTGAATTCCTGAACGTCACCTGGCCGGGCTTCGTCGGCGTTTTGACCGCGGTGGCGCCGGCGCGCTTCGCCGCCTCGATCAACCAGGCGCCGATGCGCCGGCGGTGGCGGACACCGGTGTTGCTGTGGCTCGACTACGTGCTGAACGCGCTCCATAGCTTGCGCGGCAGCGGACGCCTGCCGCCCGAACATCTGCTGCGCCACGTCTTCGAGACCGCCGCGACCTTCGACGACGCGCGCCGCCAGCTCGAGACCATGCCGGTCGCCCGACCCGTCCTGTTCCTACTGGTCGGCGCCCGGTCCGGCGAGCGCATCGTGATCGAGCGCGAGGAGACGCGTGCGCGGACCTATCGCTGCGACACGGTCTTCGCCAACGACTGGCGCGAACGCCATCCGCATTGGCGGCCCCGCGCCTGCGGCGCGGGCGAGCCGGTCGAGAACAACATCCGCCGCCGCAGCGCGCTCGCCGCCTGGTCAGGGCGCGATGCCAATGACTTCGATTGGGTGACGGCGCCGGTCCTCAACGCCTGCACGCGCCTGTCGGTCGAGATGTCTCCCGCGACCGGCCAACTGACCGTCGCCGGCTGGGAAGCCGACGAACGAGGCAGCGCCACCCGCGTCACCGCGATCTCGACCTTCCAGCAGGCTGTTTAGAACCCAAGTCCCGGCGAATAAACGAAACAACCGAGATAAACGAAATAAATGAATCCAATGTCGCACCCCTCGAATCCGGTGTCGTGGCGGTGGTTGAAAGAGCGATCTTGCTTGACTTCCGAAAGACATTTTCCGCCGGCCGGCCGGAGCCGTCGTCAGGAGGCGCGATGAGCAAGCCGGAAGCATCCGAGCGCAAGACAGGAAGCAGGGCGGGGCTCCTGCTCACCCTTCGAGACGCTCCCTGCGTTCGCTCCTCAGGATGAGGTAAGTGCTCGAATCGATTCAATTCATTTCCAGCCAGCCTCTCAGGATGAGGCCAGTGTGGGATGTTCGGATCGATTCAATCTCGCCCCGAAGGGCTCTAGCTCCTAAGCGCGCTTCTTCGCTGTCGAACTGCGCGGCAGCAGGCGGGCGAGGTATTGGCCCGTATAGCTCTCCGGTACCTTCACGATCGCCTCGGGCGGTCCCTCGGCGACCAGGCGGCCGCCGCCCGAGCCGCCGTCGGGGCCCATGTCGAGCACCCAGTCGGCGGTCTTGATGACTTCGAGATTGTGCTCGATCACCAGCACCGTGTTGCCGGTCTCGACCAGGCGATGCAGCACTTCCAGCAGCTTGCGCACGTCCTCGAAGTGGAGACCCGTCGTGGGCTCGTCGAGGATGTAGAGCGTGCGGCCCGTGGCGCGGCGCGACAGTTCCTTGGCGAGCTTGACCCGCTGGGCCTCGCCACCCGACAGGGTCGTCGCCTGCTGGCCGATATGGATGTAGCCGAGACCGACCTGCTGGAGCGTCAGCAGCTTGTCGCGGATCACCGGCACCGCCTTGAAGAACTCGCAGCCCTCGTCGACGGTCATGTCGAGCACGTCGGCGATCGACTTGCCGCGGAACACGATCTCCAGCGTTTCGCGATTGTAGCGCTTGCCCTTGCAGACGTCGCACTCGACGTACACGTCGGGCAGGAAGTGCATCTCGATCTTGATGACGCCGTCGCCCTGGCAGGCCTCGCAGCGGCCGCCCTTCACGTTGAAGGAGAAGCGTCCGGGCTTGTAGCCGCGCTCGGTCGATTCCGGCAATTGCGAGAACCAGTCGCGGATCGGCGAGAAGGCACCGGTATAGGTCGCTGGGTTCGAGCGCGGCGTGCGGCCGATCGGCGACTGGTCGATGTCGACGATCTTGTCGAGATGGTTGACGCCCTCGAGCGCGGCGTGCGTGCCGGCATGTTCGCGCGCCTTGTTCAGCTGCTTGGCCAGTGCCTTGTAGAGCGTCTCGACGATCAGAGTGCTCTTGCCGCTGCCCGACACGCCGGTGACGCAGGTGAAGGTGCCGAGCGGGATGCTCGCCGTCACGTTCTGGAGATTGTTCTCCTTGGCGCCCTTCAGCGTGAGCCAGCGGCCGTTCTTCGGTGGCGGCTCGCGCCGCACCTTGGGAATGGGGACCTGGCGGAAGCCGGAAAGATACTGGCCGGTGAGGCTCGCGCTGTTGCGCATCACCTCCTCGGGCGTGCCCTGGGCGACGACGGTGCCGCCGAGCGCGCCGGCGCCGGGGCCCATGTCGACCAGATAGTCGGCCGAGCGGATCGCGTCCTCGTCATGTTCGACCACCAGCACCGTGTTGCCGAGGTCGCGCAGGCGCGTCAGCGTCTTCAGCAGCCGGTCGTTGTCGCGCTGGTGCAGGCCGATCGAGGGCTCGTCGAGCACATAGAGCACGCCGGTCAGGCCGGAGCCGATCTGGGAGGCGAGGCGAATGCGCTGGCTCTCGCCGCCGGACAGCGTGCCCGACGTGCGATTGAGCGTCAGGTAGGACAGGCCGACATTGTCGAGGAAGCCCAGCCGCTCGTTGATCTCCTTCAGGATGCGGGCGGCGATCTCGCGCTGCTTGGACGTGAGCTTGGGATCGAGTGCCAGAAACCACTTCACCGCCTCGCCGATCGAGAACTCGGTGGTCTGGCTGATGTTGAGGCCGGCGATCTTGACCGCGAGCGCCTCGGGCTTGAGACGCGCGCCGTTGCAGACCTCGCACTTGCTCTCGTGCTGGAAGCGCTCCAGTTCCTCGCGCACCCACGAGGAGTCGGTCTCCCGCCAGCGGCGGTCGAGATTGGGGATCACGCCCTCGAACGGCTTGGTCGTCTGGTACTGGCGGATGCCGTCGTCGTAGCGCATGGCGACCGACTCGCTGCCGCTGCCATGGAGGATCGTGTCGCGCACTTTCTTGGGCAGATCGCGCCACGGCACCGAGGTCTTGACCTTGAAGTGCTTGGCGATGCTCTCGAGCGTCTGCATGTAATACTGGCCCGACGAATCGGCCCACGGCGCGACCGCGCCCTCGGAGAGCGAGAGCCGGTCGTCCGGCACCACCATCTCGGGATCGAAGAACATCTTCACGCCCAAACCATCGCAGGCCGGGCAGGCGCCCTGCGGCGCGTTGAAGGAGAAGAGGCGCGGCTCGATCTCCTCGATGGTGAAACCGGAGACCGGGCAGGCGAAGCGGGCGGAGAAGACGGTGCGCTCGCCGTTGTCGGCGTTCTCGGCGATGGCCAGGCCCTCGGCGAGGGTAAGCGCCGTCTCGAGCGAATCGGCGAGGCGGTTGCCGAGGTCGGGCTTCACGACGATGCGGTCCACGACCACGTCGATGTCGTGCTTGAACTTCTTGTCGAGTGTCGGCGCCTCGGCGATCTCGTAGAGCTTGCCGTCGATCTTGACCCTCTGGAAGCCCTTGCGCTGCAGGTCCTGCAGTTCCTTGCGATACTCGCCCTTCCGGCCACGCACGATCGGCGCCATCAGATAGAGGCGCGTGCCTTCGGGCATCGTCTTGATGCGGTCGACCATCTGCGAGACGGTCTGGCTCTCGATCGGCAGTCCGGTCGCGGGCGAGTAGGGCACGCCAACGCGCGCGAACAGCAGGCGAAGATAATCGTAGATCTCGGTGACGGTGCCGACCGTCGAGCGCGGATTGCGCGAGGTCGTCTTCTGCTCGATCGAGATCGCGGGCGAGAGGCCCTCGATCGAATCGACGTCCGGCTTCTGCATCAGTTCGAGGAACTGGCGGGCATAGGCCGAGAGGCTCTCGACGTAGCGGCGCTGGCCCTCGGCATAGATCGTGTCGAAGGCGAGCGACGACTTGCCCGAGCCGGAGAGGCCGGTGATCACCACCAGCCGGTCGCGCGGCAGGTCGACGTCGACGTTCTTGAGATTGTGCTCGCGCGCGCCCCGTACGGAGATGAAGCGATGCGGCTCGGCAGCTTGTAAGCGGGACTTGGCCATCAGGAGCGGAACCATAAGGTATGCGCGGGATCAGCGCATATGGCGATTAGCCCACAGCTCCGCCAGTGCCCTGCGTCAAGCTGGCGATGCTTGCGCTGCCAGCACGCGAGCGGTCGGCCGGTCGTTCATCAGAAGCTGCGCGGTCCCCGCGATCAGCCCGATCAGCACGCCGATCTTCCAGGCGAGGTCATAGGAGCCCATCAGATCGAACAGATAGCCGCCGCCCCAGGCGCCGAGGAACGATCCGGCCTGGTGGCTGAGGAAGGCAATGCCGGTCAGGGTCGACAGGAAGCGCAGGCCGAAGATCTGCACCACCAGCCCGTTGACCAGCGGAATAACCCCCAGCCAGAGCGTGCCCATGGCGGCGCCGAACAGCACGACGGAGAGCGGCGTCGGCGGGAACAGGAAGAACAGCGCCACCGCCAGCGAGCGCAGCAGGTAGATCGCGCCGAGCAGCAGGCGCTTGGGATATTTGTCGCCCAGCCAGCCGAACAGCCACGAACTCAGGATGTTGAAGCCGCCGATCAGCATCAGCGCCACGGCGCTGTACGACGGATCCATGCCGCACTGGGCGAGATAGGTCGGCAGATGGGTGGTGATGAAGACCAGCTGCAGGCCGCAGACGAAGAAAGCGAGCGCCATCACGACATAGCCGGTGTGGCGCCGCGCCTCGTCGAGCGCGCCCGCCAGGGTGAGGTTGCGATCGGTCGACAGGGTGTTGGGCAGCTTGTCGGCCCGGCTGCCGACCCAGGCGGCCGGCAGCATGGCCAGCGCCAGAATGACGAAGGCCCAGACCGCCGCGCGCCAGCCGTCGGTATTGAGAAGGTAGGCCGCGATCGGCGCCGTCACCATGGTGCCGACGGAGCCGGCGGCCGAGACGATGCCGAAGGCCAATGTCCGGCGCCCCGGTTCGACGACGCGGGCGGCGATGTTGGCGGTGATGCCCGAGGTCGTGCAGGCCAGCGCCACGCCGATCAGGACGCCGGCGCCCAGAACGATGGGCAGGGCGGCCTGCGCCGTGGCGGTCAACCAGATGCCCAGGATGTACAGGGCGCTACCGATCATGGCGACCCAGCGCGTCCCGTATTTGTCTGCGAAGAAGCCGGCGACCGGCTGGCTCAGACCCCAGGCGACCTGCTGCACGGAGATCGCCAGCGCGAAGTCCGAGATCGCGATTCCGAGTTCCTTGGACGCCGGCGCCTGGAACAGGCCGAGATTCTGCCGGATGCCCATGGCGAGGGTCATCATCAGCGCGGCGCCGCCCAGCATGGCGTAGGCCTGGCCGGTCGAGACCTGGGGAACGTGGAAGGATTTGCTCATGGCCGGGGAAGATACGGGAGAGTTTGCCGCGACAACCAATGAATTGTCGGAGGGCCCGCATGAGGGAAGCTCACGCCACAACCGTAATTTGGTGGCTGCCCACAGGCTCCCGACCTTAGAATCTGTTGGAGGCTCAAGGCTTCGGCCAGAAAAAGGGCTGGCCGCTGCTTGCAACAGCGCCAGCCCTAGGTCGATGCCGAAGGTCTCGGAGCGAGACCATGCGACAACAAAGCAAATCCAGTCTGCGTTTGGGGCTGGCGTCCGTCAAGCACGCGAAACGTGTGGCCTCGCTCTCCTTGTTGGAAAGACCATAGGAGACTGAAATGGCGCTCTTTGCCGTAAGTTATGACCTACACAACAACCGCCAATATGAGCCGCTTTGGAACGCGCTCAAATCTGCAGGCGGGGTTCGGCTACTGGAATCATTCTGGCTGCTCAGTTCAACGCACAGCGCTGCCATCCTTCGCAATCTGCTGAACGCGCTCGTCGATTCCGACGACGCTGTAGCGGTTATAGAGGTTACGCCTGCTGCCGACTGGGCGACCACAGCGAATGTTTACACCGGCGGTACAAGGCTTCTCCAGACTCGGTAGATCGAGAACGCCCACCCCGTGGCTACCTCGGGGTGGGCGAATTCGCTGCTTCGTGAAGAACCAGCGTAAGCACCGCCAGCAGCCGCGCGCTGCGGTCACGGCGCCATGCGGAGCCGCCGGCCGCCGCCGACCGGCCCAGCCCGCAGGCTCACCAGGTGCCCCGCCGCAGCAGCAACGGCACGCCGCGCGCGTGAAGGCGCTACCTCACGTCGCTCGCGGCGCCATCGAAGTTAGGTGTTTCCCACAGGCGGCCGGGGCTAGGTTGCCCGCCGTGAGGTAGGTGCCGCGTCCTGCGGTGCCGGGAAAGCCAAGGAGGCCCCCATGGCGGGCAGCGTCAACAAAGTCATTCTGGTCGGCAATCTCGGCCGCGACCCCGAAGTGAAGTCCATGCAGGACGGCCGTTCGCTGGTGAACATGTCGGTGGCGACGTCGGAGACCTGGCGCGACCGCAACAGCGGCGAGCGCAAGGAACGGACCGAGTGGCACCGCGTCGTGATCTTCAACGACAAGCTGGCCGAAGTGGCCCAGAAGTTCCTGAAGAAGGGCGCCAAGATCTATCTCGAAGGCCAGCTCACCACCCGCAAGTGGACCGACCAGAGCGGCCAGGAACGCTACACGACCGAAGTGGTCATTCCGCGTTTCGGCGGCTCGCTCACCATGCTCGACGGCCGCAGCGGCGGCGGTGACGGCGGCGGGGGCGGCGGCATGGACGACGATTTCGGCGGCGGCGGCATGTCCGGCGGCGGCGGGATGTCGAGCGGCGGTGGTGGGGGTGGGGGCGGCCGCGCTGCCCCGCGCGGCAAGGCCGAGCTCGACGACGACATTCCGTTCTAGGCCATGATGCGGACGCTCGTCCTGGGTGGGACGGGCGTCTTTGGCGGCCGGCTATGCCGCCTGCTGGCGAACGATCCCCTCATCGATCTGACGATCGCCGCGCGTGATCGCGTGAAGGTCGAGGCGATGGCCACCGAATTGGGCGTGGCCGGCCTCGCGCTCGATTGGCGGCAGGATCTCGATCGCGCGCTCGCCTCGCAGCGATTCGACGTTCTGATCCATGTGGCTGGTCCCTTCCAGGGCCAGGACTATGCGGTGGCGGAAGCCTGCATCCGCCACGGCGTCCACTATCTCGACCTTTCGGACGACCGCGCCTTCGTCTGCGGCATCGACCGCCTGGACGCGGCGGCCCGAGCCGCCGGCGTGTTCGTCTGTTCGGGGGCGAGTACGGCGCCCGCGCTCACCGGCGCCGTCCTGGAGCAGGCGTTGCAGGAAGGAATAGCCGTCGACCGCGTGTCGTTCGGTATCGTGCCGGGAAATGATGCGCCGCGCGGCCGCGCCCTGATCGAGGCCATCCTGTCCGGCGCGGGGAAGCCCATTCCCGATCAGCCGGGGCGGCATGTCTGGGGCAGCCTTCGCCGGTTCGCCGTGTCCGGATTGGGCCGCCGCTGGGCGGCTTCCTGCGACCTGCCCGAGCCGGCCCTGTTTCGAGAGCGTTTTGGCGTCGCGGAGACCTATGCCGGTGCGGGGCTGGAACTCTCCATCCTGCACCTCGGCCTCTGGCTGCTGGCCATGCCCGTCCGGCTCGGCGTGCTTCGCTCGCTGCGACCGGCGGCGAGGCCGCTCGCCTGGATCGCCGATCGGCTGCGCGTCTTCGGCACCGACAGAGGCGGGCTGCGCATCGATCTCGAGGGCGCGGGTGGTTCGCGCAGCTGGTCCCTGGTGGCGGAGGGCGGCGACGGTCCTTTCGTGCCGGCGACGCCCGCCGCGGCGCTGGTGCGCAAGCTGGCGCGCGGGGAAGTCTCCCAGCGGGGCGCCATGCCCTGTATCGGCCTGCTGTCGCTGGCCGAGATCGAGGCCGAGTGGGTGCGGGCGCATCTGCGCATCGCATCGGGATGGGGCGAGGACGGGGCGTCGTTCCGGCCCTCGCTCTATCGCCGCGTCCTGGGCCGTGCCTACGGCGCGATGTCCGGCGCCGGGCAGATCCTTCATGACGGCGACGTCGTGAGCTGGAGCGGGCGGTGCACGGTCGAGGGAACGACCCGCCTCGCCGGACGGGTCTTGGCCCGGTTGTTCGGCTTGCCGCCTGCGGTCGCGGACGCCCGCATCGAGGTCGACTTCGGCATGCAGGGCGGGCGCGAGACCTGGATACGGCGGGTCGGCGGCCGCACCATGCGTTCCGAGCAATATATCGGGCTGCGCCGCCCCATGGGCTGGATCGTCGAGCGGTTCGGGCCCTTCGCCTTCGATCTCAGGCTGCCCGTGAAAGATGGCCGGCTCGAACTGGTGATGGTGGGCATGCGTTTCGCGGGCGTGCCGCTGCCGCGCTTCTGCTGGCCCGTCATCAAGGCGGTCGAGACCGAGGATGAGGAGGGGCGTTTCCGGTTCGATGTCGAGATCGGCCTGCCCTGGATCGGCCGGCTGGTGCGCTATCGCGGCTTCCTCACAGGTCGATGAAGCGGTCCCGCGTCTGCGGCGACGGCACGAGGCATGAGTCGAGGCGGCCGAACCAGCGGATCCGGTTGCGCGCGACGATGTCGTAGATCGGGTCCCGCAGGATCTTCGGCAGTAGGATGAGGGGATAAAGCCCGCGCGCCGGGCCCTTCAGATGGCGCAACGCCCGCAGCGCGGCGGTCGAGCGTGTGTAGACCTTTCCGTTCTCGAGCAGCAGGATCGTGCGGTCCAGCGTGTCGCCGGGCAGGTCCAGGGCGGCCAGGACCCGCTTGCCGAGGAGCGACTGTGCGCTGGCGAACTTGAGGCGCCCGGCGGGATCGCGCTTCAGGCAGAAGGCGACGAAGCGGCTGCACAGCACGCATTGACCGTCGAAGAAGTAGAGCGGCTGCGGCAGGTCCGCCAGAGCCGGCGGGATCTTCACGCGGGAAAGCCGAGGGCCCGCAGTTCGGCCTCCGTCTCTTCCGCCGAGCGGTGATGGATGGCGCTCATGCCGATGGCCCGCGCGCCCTCGACGTTCGCCATCACGTCGTCGATGAACACGGCGGCCTGTGGCCTGAAACCGCCGGTCTCGCAGGCCAGCCGGTAGATGGCGGCGTCGGGCTTCCAGCAGCCGACGTTTCCGGAGACGATGAAGTCGCGGAAGCGGCCCACGAAGGGGTGTCTTGCCCGCGCCGGTCCGCGCAGCCACGCGTCGAGGAAGCCGGGCGCGTTGGACAGCAGGTAGAGCGGCACGCCGGCGTCGGCCAGCCGCTCGACCAGGGCCGCCACCGGCGGGAAGGCGTGGTCGAGCATCTCGTCGAAACGGTCATAATAGGCCGAAATCAGCGCTTCCTTGCCCGGATGACGCGCCTGGAGCTCGCGCGTGGCGGTGGCGGGATCGCCATCATAGTCCTGCCGCATGTGCCATTCGCGGGTGGTCACATTGGCCAGGAACGCCTCCATCTCCGCCTCCTGCGGGATCAGCTTCCGGTAGAGGTGCCGCGGATTGTAGTCGATCAGCACGCCGCCCATGTCGAAGACCACGACGGAGGGGCGGGACGGGGCATTTTCTGGGGGCAATTCTCGGCCTTTCCGCGAGCTATTTTCGGTGCGAATTTAGTCAATAATATCAAAGCATTAAAGGGCAGTTCTTCGGGCGATTTTTGTTGGTCTTCCGGGGTATGTTTGGTAGGTTGCGAAATACCCCTGCCGGAGTCTCCGGACGGGCTGCAAGAACGAGAAAAATCCCAGGTCTCCGTGAGCGACGATACGACACTGCCGCCGGCGCCGCCGCCCTCCGACGCGCCTCCGCCCCCGTCATCTCCGCACGATATCGCCCCGATCACGATCGAAGAGGAGATGCGCCGCTCCTACCTCGATTACGCCATGAGCGTGATCGTGGCGCGCGCTCTTCCCGATGCGCGCGACGGCATGAAGCCCGTGCAGCGTCGCATTCTCTACGCGATGAAGGAGGGCGGCTACGACTCGACGCGGCCCTTCCGCAAGTCGGCGCGCATCGTCGGCGACGTGATGGGCAAATATCACCCGCACGGCGACAGCGCGATCTACGACGCCATGGTTCGCATGGCGCAGGACTTCTCGATGCGCCTGCCGCTGATCTCGGGGCAGGGCAACTTCGGCTCGATGGACGGCGATCCGCCGGCGGCGATGCGCTATACCGAGGCGCGTCTGGCCAGCGTCTCCGAGACGCTGCTCGAGGACATCAACAAGGACACGGTCGAGTTCCAGCCGAACTACGACGAGCGCGAGAGCGAGCCGACGGTGCTGCCGGCGGCCTATCCGAACCTGCTGGCCAACGGCGCCGGTGGAATCGCGGTGGGCATGGCGACAAACATTCCGCCGCACAATCTCGGCGAACTGATCGATGCCTGCCTGGCGCTGATCGCCAATCCGGAGCTGACCGTGCCGCAGCTCACGGAGTACGTGCCGGGTCCGGATTTTCCGACCGGCGGCATCATCCTCGGCCGCAACGGCATCCGGGCTGCTTTCGAGCTGGGCCGCGGCTCGATGATCATGCGGGCCAAGACCAACATCGAGGCGAGGTCCGGAGGCCGCGAGTCGATCGTCGTCACCGAGATACCGTACCAGGAAAACAAGGCCCGGCTGCACGAGCGCATCGCTGAGGTGGTGCGCGACAAGAAGGTCGAGGGCATCTCCGAGATTCGCGATGAGAGCGACAGGGATGGCGTGCGGCTGGTCATCGACCTGAAGCGCGACGCGATGTCCGATATCGTGCTCAACCAGCTCTATCGCTTCACGCCCCTGCAGACGAGCTTCAGCGTCAACGCCCTGGCGCTCGACGGCGGCCGTCCGAAGTTGATGAACCTCAAGGAGCTTCTCGAGGCCTTCATCCGGTTCCGGGCCGAGGTGATCACCCGGCGCACGCGCTTCGAGCTCAACCATGCGCGCGACCGCGCCCATGTGCTGGTGGGGCTGGCGATCGCCGTCGCCAATATCGACGAAGTCATCGAGATGATCCGTCGCTCGCCCGACCCGAATGTGGCGCGCGAGCGTTTGATGGCCAAGGACTGGCCGGCTGCCGACGTGAAGCCGCTGATCGACCTGATTGCCGAGCCCGGCCGCGAAGTGTCGCCGGAGGGAACCTACCGGCTGTCCGAGGTGCAGGCCCGCGCGATCCTCGAACTGCGCCTGCAGCGCCTGACCGGCCTGGAACGCGACAAGATCGCCGAGGAGTTGACCGAGGTCGCGAAGCTGATCGAGGGCTATCTCGAGCTGCTGGGCGATCGGGGCAAGCTGTTCGCGCTGATGGGCGAGGAGCTCCGCGAGATCAAGGAGAAGTACGCCACGCCGCGGCGGACCCAGATCGTCGACAACGAATTCGAGCAGGACATCGAGGACCTGATTCAGCGCGAGGACATGGCCGTCACGGTGACCCATGGCGGCTATGTGAAGCGTGTCCCGGTGTCGGCCTATCGGGCCCAGCGCCGCGGTGGCAAGGGCCGCTCGGGCATGGCCACGCGCGAGGACGATTTCGTATCGAGCCTGTTCGTGGCCAACACGCACACGCCGGTGCTGTTCTTCTCCAGCCGCGGCATCGTCTACAAGCTCAAGGTCTGGCGCCTGCCGCTGGGCGCGCCGCAGGCGCGCGGCAAGGCGTTCGTGAACCTGCTGCCGCTCGGCGAGGGCGAGACCATCAGCGCCGTCATGCCGATGCCGGAAGACGAATCGAGCTGGTCGAAGCTCAACGTCATGTTCGCGACGGCGCGCGGCGGCGTGCGTCGCAACGAGCTCAGCGACTTCACCAGCGTCAACCAGGGTGGCAAGATCGCCATGAAGTTCGAGGGCGAAGACGCGGGCGATCGCCTGATCGGCGTCGGCGTCTGCTCCGAGGAGCAGGACGTCCTGCTGGCGACGCGCCAGGGCCGCTCGATGCGCTTCCCGGTCTCGACCGTGCGCGTATTCGCCAGCCGCAATTCAACCGGCGTGCGCGGCATCGCGCTGGCCGAGGGCGACGAGGTGATCTCGATGTCGCTGGTCGACGGCGGCAAGGGAATCCCGACCGAAGATCGCGACGCCTACCTGCGCCAGTCGCGCGCGCTGCGCCAGGCGGAGAACGCGGTGGACGCCGGCGAGCCGGTCGCGGACGCAGCAGAGGAAGAGGCGGTCCCAGGCGAGGAGGCCACTTCGACGGCCTACACCCTGTCGCCCGAGCGTTTTGCGGAGCTTCAGGCCAAGGAGGAGTTCGTGCTCACGGTGGCCTCTTCCGGCTTCGGCAAGCGCACCTCGGCGTACGAGTATCGGGTGACCGGTCGCGGCGGCAAGGGCGTGGAACTGATGAGCCTCGCCAGGGGCGGCGAGATCGTCGCTGCGCTGCCGGTGCTCAATACCGACGAGATCATGCTGGTGACCGATGCCGGCACGCTGATCCGTTGTCCGGTGGATGGAATCCGTATTGCCGGGCGGGCGACGCGCGGCGTGCGCATCGTCAACGTGAGCGAGGGCGAGCGCGTCGTGACGGCTGTGCGGATCGGCGACGACGATGCCGGCAACGGCGGAAACGGCGACATCCAGGCAGAGCCGAATACCGGAACAGAGCAGGACTCCAGTTCCGAAACAAACGGTGGATAAGGGTCGGTCGTGTCGCTAAGACTTCGCCGTCGCAGTCTGCGCACAAGGGGGAGACATGGCCGTAGAACGCACCGGGGTTTATCCGGGCACGTTCGATCCCATCACGAGCGGGCACATGGAAGTGGTGCGGCGCTCGCTGCGCCTCGTCGACAGGCTGGTGATCGGCCCGCACATCAACGTGGGCAAGGGACCGCTTTTCTCGCTCGAGGAGCGGATCGAAATCATCAACGAGGACATCGCGGATTTTCCACAGGCGGACCGCGATCGCATCACGGTGGTGCCGTTCGAGGGGCTGTTGATCCACTTCGCGCGCGACGTGAATGCGTCGGTCATCATCCGCGGACTGCGGGCCGTCTCGGACTTCGAGTACGAGATCCAGATGGCCAATATGAATGCGCGCATGGAGCCTGCAATCGAGACGATCTTCCTGATGGCGTCGGACCGGCACCAGTTCATCGCCTCGTCCCTGGTGAAGGATATCGCCCGTCTGGGCGGCGACACGTCGCAATTCGTGTCCAAGAAGGTATTCGAGCGCCTGAAAGCCAAGTTCAGCAAGGCGTGAGGCCGGCAAGGTCGCGTTGACCATCGGCCCCCCGCACTTTATATGGGCGCCGCGCGGCGGAGAAGCCCGCGGCGCGGAACCGGAAAGAGCCCGTAGCTCAGCGGTAGAGCATCTGACTTTTAATCAGAGGGTCGTGGGATCGTACCCCACCGGGCTCACCACTGGACCCAAGAAGGAGAAGAACGGCTCATGCCGTCGGTGAAAGTCGTCAACGGCAAGCAGATCGTGGTCGAGCATCTCGGCCCGGTCGAGCGGGTCATCAGCTTCCTAACCAAGCCGTTCGTCCGGATGCTGCAGCATCGCGACCTGATCGCGGCCATCCTGCGGCGCGAGGTGCGCGAGCGCTTCAAGGGATCGATCGCGGGCTGGATCTGGGCGATCATTGCCCCGCTGCTGATGATCGCCGTCTATACCTTTGCGTTCACGACGACGCTTTCGCTGCCGGTGGCCGACGGGACCGACGGCAAGCAGGTCAGCTATTCGCTGTTCATCTTCAGCGGCCTCATCGTCTTCAGCTTCTTCTCGGAGATGGCGTTCCGGGCGCCGATGCTGCTGCACGAGTACACCCATTTCATCAAGCAGACGATCTTCCCCAGCGACATGCTGCCGGTGATCTCGACCCTGCGTGCGACGGCCTACACGCTGATCTCCGGCGCGGTGAT
Organism: Reyranella sp.; assembly: GCF_965249915.1. Lineage (GTDB taxonomy): Bacteria > Pseudomonadota > Alphaproteobacteria > Reyranellales > Reyranellaceae > Reyranella. The sequence goes on along the minus strand of NZ_OZ252257.1, from coordinate 2,441,828 downwards.
GCTGATCTTCCAGCTCGCGATGACCGGCTCCCTGCCGTGGACCGTGCTGCTGGTGCCGTTGATCTTCATTCCGTTCATGGCGTTCCTGATCGGCATGTCGTGGTTCCTTGCAGCCCTGGGCGCGTTTACGCGCGACGCCGGCTATCTGATGATCACCATCGTGCCGCTGTTCATGTTCGCGACGCCGATCTTCTACTCCCACACCGGGTTGCCGCCGCCGTTCAACTTCTGGATCTATGCCAACGCGCTGACCGGCTTCGTCGAGGTCATGCGCGACGTCGTCCTGTTCGGCAAGCTGCCTGATATGATCGTCTACGGGTATACGCTGGCGATCTCGTTGTTCAGCTTCTATTTCGGCTACTGGTTCTTTGACAGGTATCGGAATGTCATCGTCGACGTCCTCTGAGATCGTCGTCGAGGCGAAGAACCTCGGCAAGGCTTTCCAGCTCTATGCTCACCGCAACGACTGGTTGAAGCAGGTCCTGTTCGGCTGGTGGAAGGCGTACTTCAAGCCGTTCTGGGTGCTGCGCGACATCAGCCTCGAGGTGAGGAAGGGCGAGAGCATCGGCATCCTCGGTCGCAACGGCTGCGGCAAGTCCACCCTGCTGCAGGTGGTTTGCGGCATGACGCTGCCCAGCCATGGCGAACTCAGGGTCACCGGCCGCATCGCACCGGTGCTGGCGCTGGGCTCGACCTTCGACATGGAGCTGTCGGGCCGCGAGAACGTCCTGATCGGCGGCGCCGTGCTCGGGCTGAAGCGCAGCGAAGTCCTGCGCAAGTTCGATTCGATCGCCGAGTTCGCCGGCATCGGCGAGTACATGGACCAGCCGGTGAAGCACTATTCGATGGGCATGCGCACGCGCCTGGCCTTCTCGATCTGCGCCCATGTCGAGGCGGAAATCCTGGTCGTCGACGAAGCACTGTCGGTCGGCGACGCCGCGTTTCAGCGCAAGTGCCTCGACTGGATCGACAATTTCCGCAAGACGGGGACGCTGCTCTTCGTGTCCCATTCGATGGCCGAGGTTCGTCGCCTGTGCACGCGCGCGATCTGGATCGAGGAGGGGCGCATCCGCGAGCAGGGCGATCCGAACGACGTCATCCGCTCCTACCATCGTGCCCTGCTGGTCGAGAAGGACGACGTCCAGCGCTTCTCCTCAGGAAACGCCAAGCAGGTTGCTGCGGGCGAGTAGGGCCGCATGGAGCCGGGCATCCTGGCGTGGCTCGGCTTCGGCTGGTGGTCGCTCGGCTCGGCCATCCAATGGACGAGTGCCGCCCTGGGGAGGTCGCCCCGGCAGAACCTCGCCGCCAGCCACAGCCCGCGTGAGTTCAGCATCGTGGCGCCGATGGCCGGCGCCGACGATGCGGCAGCGGACTATGTGCAGGCCCTGAGGCGACTGGCCGAGGCCGGCGCGGAAGTTCTGATCTGCGTGGCCCGTGCCGACGATGCGGCGGTGGCGCCGACAAGAAGGATCTGGGCCGAGGCGCAAATCCTGGTCGGCGCGGACGATACCTTCAACCCGAAGATGAACAATGTGCGCAAGGGGCTCGAGGCGGCCAGCCGGAACGTCGTTGCCCTGTGCGACGCCGGTATCCAGCTTAGTCCGGAGGAGCTGACCCGCGCCGCCGCTCCGCTCTCTGCGGGAGTGGGCTTGGTGCTCGCGCTCAAGGCTGCCGACGCGCCGCGGAGTTTCGCGGCGGAGATCGAGCGGGCGTACATCGACGGCCACCAGGCCAAGTTTCTTTTCGCCGCCGATCGCCTGGGCCTTGCCGTGGCGTCCGGCGGCGTCACGCTCTTGACCCGCGACACGCTGCAGCGGATCGGCAACTGGCGGGGCTTCAACCGCTGGATCGCCGACGACTATTCGGTGGTGCGCTCGGTGCGCGAACTGGGCCTCTCCACCCGTCTGGGTGCGGTGATGCCGCGCCTGCCGCTCGGGGAGCGCTCCTGGTCGACGGTGTGGCGGCGCCAGGTCCGATGGGCGCGTACACGGCTGCGGCTGCCGGTCTGGCCGCTCGTTCTGTGGGAGCCCGCGATCGGCTGGGCGGCCACCGGTGCGGCGGGCGCCGCTGCGCTCTTTTGTTCGGGGGCGAACCTGGCGATGGTCGCGGTCGCTGTGGCGCTCCATACCGGAGGCTGGCTGTTGGCCGAGAAATGGTTCATGACGGGCCGTGGCCTGTCGTTCGGCATGCGCGGTGCGGCCGCTGCGCTCGTCCGCGAGGCGCTTGCGCCGGTCTTGATCGCAAGTGCGCTGTCGGGCCGCGCGATCCACTGGCGTGGCACCGATCTCGGGGGCCAATGGCGGGACCGACAGGGATCTGCCGAAGAGTCGTCGAAGAAGACCGTATCCGGGAAGCCCACATGAACAGCAGCAGCAGGCAGGCGATTTCCACCGTGATGTTGCCGGCGAAGGTCGACACGGTGACTGTCGCGGCGGTCGAGGGAATGCTGTTGGAGACTCTGCATCCAGGCGCACGCATCATCGTCGACGGCAGCGAGGTTGCCTACATGAGCGCCGCCGGCGTGCGCACCTTCGCAACCGTGATGCACAAAGCGGCGAAGGTGCAGGCGCAGATCGTTTTCTGTCGCTTCTCAGGCGCCGCCTGGGATTGTCTCCTGGTCAGTGGCTTTTCTGAACTTCTGGAAATCGCCGCTACGACCGAAGAAGCCGTGGCACGACTTGAGAAGGATCCGCGGCCATCCACTGGGGAAAGCTTGCACCGGCGCCGTGGCGCGGGTTAACTACTGTTTGGGCTGAGAGCGATATCAATGAGTTGGGACAAGGCGCGACGCGAAGCGTGGCGACAGTTCCGGACGGAGATTGGGATTTGACAATCTGGAGCTGGCTGCGTGCTACCGCGCGCCCTACCGCCATTGTCCTCGGCTTGGGAGTTGGCTTGGCGGCTTGTACCGCCTTGCCCGGCGACGGCCCCTGGATGGGAGGCGCATCCTCCGCCACCACCGATGCATTGCCGTTCGACGTGATCGACCTCACGCCGACGACCATTGCGAACTACCGCCAGCCGCCACCCATCGACAGGCCCTCGACGGTAAGCCAGCTGCCGGCTGGAGCCAGGGTCTCGGTTGCGCCGGGCGACGCCATCAAGGTTCGAATCTTCGAGCCCTACGAAGGCAGTATCTTCCCGACCATTCAGCGGCCGGGAGCGGATTTCGGTGTCCAGCGCGTCACCGACGACGGCACGATCAACGTGCCCTTCGTCGGCACGGTCAAGGTCGCAGGCCTCGACCTCAGCCAGATCGAGAAGAAGGTCGCCCAGCAGGTGGCGGCATCCGGCAAGGCCCAGGACCCGCAGGTCATCGTCGAATTCGTCGCCGACCGGACGCACACGGTCATGGTCTCTGGCGATGTGAGGAATCCCGGGCGGGTGTCCCTGCTTGAAGGGGTGCGCTCCGTCGTCGAGGCGATCAACAAGGCCGGCGGTCCGTCCGGCATCGGCGGGCAGGCCCCCAACGGCGTCGGCGCCAACCAGTTCGAAGTGGTCGTCCGCCGCAACGGCCAGATGATCCTGCAGTCGCAATTCTCCGACCTTCTCGCCGGGGCGGACATCGCCCTCCAGAAGAACGACGAGATCGTGGTGCGCCCCAACCCGCGGATGTTCACGGTGCTCGGCGCCGTGATCAAGGCGGGCAATGTCGACATGTCCAAGCACTCGATCAGCCTTCTCGAGGCCATGGGCATGGTCGGCGGGCTCAACGATGCCCGTGCGAACAAAACGGGCGTTTATGTGTTCAGGATGGGGGATTTGCAGAACAATCCCACCGCCCGGGCGCGGGTTTTCCGGCTGGACCTGTACCAGCCCGTGTCTATCTTTATCGCGCAGCAGTTCCCCGTGCTGCCGAAGGACGTTGTCTATATTACCAACGCCCCGCTTTACGAGTACGACAAGATATTGACATCAATCTATCGTACTTTCTCGATCGTGGGGGTCGCGCGAGGAAATCTCGTGACGTCGACCAGCTTCTAACTAGGGGCAGCGTGCCCGAGGGTTTTCTGGTACCATCTATTATGGCGCAGGCAAAAAAGTTCACTTGGGGCGCCGCAGGATTCGCCGTGTTGCTCGTTGCCGCGGCGCTGACCCTGTGGATCATGCCCAGTCGGCAGACGAGCAGCGCCCAGGACGGACCCCGTCCGATGGCCCCGCTGATCACGCGCGGATATACCGATGCTCCGGCCGGCACGGCGCTGATTGCCGGCGATCCCGCCGGTGGCGGCGTGCTGATCGAACTCAAGATCGCCGACGGCCAGAAGGTGAAGCGCGACGAGGTCATCGCCGTGCTGTCCAATTATCCCAAGGCCGATATCGCCGTGCGTACCACCGAGGCCGAGCTCGCGAAGACCCGGCAGGCGCGCGAAGCGATGGTCAGCGGCTATCGTGCGGCCGAGATCGCCATGCAGGAAGTCGTGGTCAAGTCGACGGCGGAGGAGGTCAAGCTCAAGAACCTCGAAATGCAGCGTTCGGGCAAGCCGCCGGATCAGAAGCAGCTCGAGCAGAGCATTTCCCTCCAGAGCCTCGAGCGCGAGCAGGCCAAGCTCCGCGTTTTGAAGGAGACGCTGCAGACCGATCTCCAGCAGATCGATACGGACATCTCCATCATCCAGGCGAAGCTCGACAATGCGCGCAACACGCGCGAGCAGGCGCTGGTGCGGTCGCCCCTCGATGGGATGGTGATCCAGGTTTATACCCGCCAGGGCGAGCGGGTCTCGCAGAACGGGATCGCCAAGATCGTCGACCTGTCGCAACTCCGCGTTCTGGCGGATGTCGACGAGTTGAACGTCGGGCGAATCGCGACCGGCGGCAAGGTGGAGGTGACGTTCCGCGGCAGCCCCACCGTCTACTACGGCACGATCTCGCGCGTCGCGCCGACCGTGAAGCGCATGCAGCGCATGGAGCCCGATGGCGGTTCCTCGACCGACGCGCGCGTGGTCCAGGTCGAGATCCAGCTCGATGACCCGTCCAGCATGCCGCAGGTCCTGGGCCGCGAGACGCGCGTCACCTTTCTCTGATGGCGTTGACGCTGCCAGCGGTCAAGTCGCTGCCGCGGCGCTGGGCTAACTGGCGTCCGACCTTCTCGCTCGCCCGGTTGCGTGCGGCCGCGATAACCGCCACGCGCATGCCGCTGGGCTCGCAACAGCTCAAGCGCCAGCGCACGAGTACACTGCTCTCGCTCGCCGGCGTGACGGCCAGTCTGCTGGTGATCTTTGCGCAGCTCGGCATCGAGCGTGCGGTCTACGATTCGGCAATCCGTCTTCATCGTTCGGTGGTGGGCGACCTCGTCCTGGTGCCCTACGGCTTCAAGTCGCTGCAGCTCCACGCCGAGGTGCCGGCGTCCCTGACCGACGTGGTTTCAGCCAATCCGGCGGTGACCAACACGCTGCCGTTCTGGTTCGGCGTCATGTCGATCATGCACAAGGGCATGGATAGCGCCCGCCGCATCGCCTGGTATGCCGTCGATGTCGAGCGCCCCGCGATCGACGTTCCCGGCCTGCGCGAGAACCTCTATCGCCTGCGCGAAGCCCGCAGGATGCTCTACGACCGCGAATCACGGCCCTATTTCGGCGACCTCGCCGATCAGGTCGGACCGGGCAAGCCGGAATTCCAGGTCCTGGGGCCACCCGACAATCGCGGCCTGCTGCGCCAGCTTTTCGTGGTCGGCAACTTCTCGCTCGGTCCCAACGTCCTGAACGACGGCTCGATCATCATGTCGGAGGACACGATGGCCGAGGTGTTCGGATCGTGGTGGTCGGACCGGCCGGCCTTCATTGCGATCCAGCTCGCCAAGGGCTCCGACGTCAGCGCCGTTCGCCAGGAAATCAACACGGCGCTCGCCGGGCGAGGCGAGGTCCTCACGCTGCGTGAATTCGAGAAGCGCGAGCGCATCTACTGGTCGCGCGAGACGCCGGTCGGCTACATCACCGACCTCGGTTTCGTGATGGGCGTGATGATCGGCATGGTCTTTATCTACTATGCCCAGTACCAGATCATCCGCTTCTACCTGCCCGAATATGCCATCCTGAAGAGCCTCGGTTACGACTGGTGGTTCTTCCTCTTCATGATCGGGCAGATCGGCGCGGCCATCATCACACCGGCCTTTCTCGTGGCCTTCACGCTCGGCCGCTTCGTCTACGGCGCCACGGAAGCGGCCATGCATCTGGGCATGACGATGGGCCTGCGCGAAATGGTCGTGGCGCTGGTCGCCTGCCTGATCATGACGCTCGTCTCCAGCCTGTTCGCCATCCGGCGGCTGTGGCGGGTCGATCCCATCATGCTGTTCGAGTGACCGAGATGTCAGACACGCAAGGGTTCGGGCCGGCGGTCGTCGAGGCGGTGGATGTTCACCACCACTACGGCGAGGGGCCGCAGCGGGTGGACGTGCTGTACGACATCAACATGCATGTCCGCGAGGGGGAGCTGGTCATCGTCACCGGCCCGTCGGGCTCGGGCAAGACGACGCTGCTGACCATTCTCGGCACCATGCGCAAGCCGTCGGAAGGCAAGCTGCGGCTGCTCGGCACCGACATCGTGGGGCTGGGCGGCTCCGACCTCGACGTCCTGCGCAACCGCATTCGCTTCCTGTTCCAGAAGCGCAACCTCCTGTCCTCGCTGACGGCGCTGCAGAATGTAGTCGCCGGCGTTTCGACGACGCCGCTCGCCGATCCGGCATGGGACGAACCGCGGGCGCGGCATCTGCTCGGCATGCTGGGCCTCGGCGACAAGGCCTCCGCCTGGCCGGACGAGCTGTCGGGCGGCCAGCAGCAGCGCGTCGCGATCGCCCGCACCATGATCGGACTGCCCGATTTGATCATCGCCGACGAACCGACCTCGGCACTGGATCGCGTTTCCGGCCGGCTGGTGGTCGACCAGCTCAAGGATCTGTCGATGCGCGCCAAGTGCGCGGTGGTCCTGTCGACGCACGATGAACGCATCTTCGACGTCGCTTCGCGCCGCCTCCACATCGAGGACGGCCGCTGCTTCGAAGTCCCCATTCATTATCACTGAGAGCGGCGGCCCGGCATGCTGCTGTTCCTGATCGATCTCCTCGTTTTCCTGTGCCTGGCCGCGCAGTTCGCGATCGCGGGCTATTTCCTCTATCTCGTCTACTGGCTGTTCGAATTGCCTCGCGAAGAGGCGCCACCTGCGTCGTTGCCCGCGGATCTGCCCCGTGTCCTGGTGCAGGTGCCGGTCTACAACGAGCCGCTGGTGGTCGAGCGTTCGATGGCCGCGATGGGCGCCCTCGACTGGCCGCGCGACCGCCTCACCATCCAGCTCCTCGATGACAGCAACGACATCACCTCCGACATCGCCGCGCATGCCATCGCGCGCCTGCGCCGGGACGGCATCGACGCGCATCATGTCAGGCGCGACGACCGCGGTGGCTTCAAGGCCGGCGCGCTGGCGGCAGGCATGGCGCTCGACGATGCGCCCTATGTCGCGGTGTTCGACGCCGATTTCGTGCCGCCGCCCGGCTGGCTGAAGCAGGCCATGGCCGCGATGCTCAGTCATCCGCGCGCCGCCTTCGTCCAGACCCGTATCGAATGGGGCAATGGCGAGCGCAACTGGCTGACGCGCGCCCAGCGCCTCATGCAGGATGCGCACTTCGCCGTGGAGCAGGATGTGCGGGCTCGGCGCGGCGTGCCGTTCCAGTTCAATGGCACCGGGGGCATCTGGCGCCGGGCTGCGGTCGAGGAGGCCGGCGGCTGGTCTCACGACACGCTGTCGGAGGATCTCGACCTGGTTCTGCGCACCTACCTGAAGGGCTGGACCGGCGTGTTCCTGATGGACACGCATGTGGTCGGCGAGCTGCCGCAGAAGGTCGAGGATTTCAGCGCCCAGCAGAGCCGCTGGTCAAAGGGCTTCGTGCAGGTCGCCCGCAAGCTGCTGGGGCCGATCTGGAAGTCGGCCTGGCCGACCGAGGCCAAGTTCACCACGACCGTGGCGCTCGCCCAGCAACTGGTCTTTCCGCTGCTCGTGGTCGGAGTCCTGGGTCTGGTCGTTTCGATCCTGGGCCATGGCCGGCTGCTCGGTCTTTTCCGGTTCGGCCTCTGGCTGTGGTTGATCGGCATGCTTGCCGTGCTGTTCGGCATGACCTGGGGGGCCTATCGTCGCCTGAAGCGCGGCGGGACCGTGCGCTACCTGGTCACGGCTGCCAGCGTGCCGGCGCTGATCGTGTATCTTGCCGTCGCCAATGCCGCCGCGATCGTGGGCGCGGGCCTGGGCAGGAAGACCGAGTTCAATCGCACACCCAAGACGGGGACCTGAGGCAGCGTCGTCGATGGCTATTATCGCTACCCTGGCTCTTCTGTTCGGCGCCGTGTTTGCGGTCTGCTGCGTCTTGCTGGCGGCTTTCATCGGCAGCCTGCTCTACATGGTCGTGCTGCATCATCGTCTGAAGGCCAGCGGGCTGCGTCGCGAGGAGATGCTGCTGTCAACGCCGTTGCCGGCCGACGCCGACCTGCCGCATGTCGTCGTGCAGATTCCCTCGTTCAACGAAGGCCCCGTGGTACGGCGCGGCGCCGAATCGGCGGCGGCGCTCGACTGGCCGCGCGACAAGCTGCACATCCAGCTCCTCGACGACAGCACCGACGAGACGGCCGAGACGGTCCGCCAGGTCGCGGCGGAGTTGCGGGCCAAGGGCTTCGACGTGGTGGCCCTGCAACGCACCGATCGCAGCGGCTACAAGGGCGGGGCGCTGCACGAGGCGATGCAGAAGACGCCGCACGATTTCTTCGCGATTTTCGACGTCGACTACATTCCTCCCGTGGACTTCCTGCGCGTCTGCATGCGTCCGTTCTTCGCCGAGCCGAAGACGGCCTTCGTCCAGGCGCGCTTCGATTTCCTCAATCCGCACGAGAACGCGCTGACCGAGATGCAGATGGTGACGCTCGACGCCCATCTCGGCATCGAGCAGGCGACGCGGTGCTGGGCCGGCCATCCGCTGCCGTTCAACGGGACCTGCGGGATCTGGCAGCGCGCGGCCATCGATGCCGGCGGTGGCTGGAAGGGCGACACGGTCACCGAGGATCTCGATCTCACCTACCGCGGCTGGGTGAAGGGCTGGCGGGCCCTGTTCCTCACCAGTGTGGGCGTGCCGGGCGAACTGCCGGCCGACACCAAGACCTGGCTGCGTCAGCAGCAGCGCTGGCAGGACGGTTTCCGCCACGTTTCGATGCGGATGTTCCCCGAGATTCTGAAGAGCCGCGACATCACCCCGTCGGCCAAGCTGGCGGCCCTGCTGCATCTCTGCATGGCGCTGAACCAGCCGGTGCTCCTGGTCGGCGTCGTGTCGGGCATCCTGGCGGGCCTGCTGGCGCCGTCGCTCGTGCCGCTTCTGCTCACGCTGTTTTTCGTGACCGTGGCATGGGTCCTGGTCTGCGCGACGACGTTCCTGCGGGCCGGGCACAACTTCATCCGGGGCGGCGAGATTCCGCCGCTCCAGTTCGCCGTGGTGCTGTTGCGCTTCGTGGGCGGGCAGGTGGCGACCGTGGTGCGCTCGCTCGGCGTTCACGTGAAGAAGCTGTTCAGCAAGCCCAAGCCGGTCGTCTTCGACCGCACCCCCAAGCGCGGAACCTAGGCCAGCACGCTCTCGCGCAGCAGCGGATGGTGGGCGCAGCGCAGGCCGCCTCCGAGCCGGATCGGTCCGTCGAAGGGAAGCGGGATGACGTCGACCTTGCGCTTGCGCAGCTCGTCGCTCACGCGCCGGTTGTCGGCGTCGATGATGACCCGCCCCGGTTCCAGGACGAGGCCGTTGGTGGCGAGAAGCGTGGCCTCCTCCGGCGAGACTTCGATCTTGTCCCAGTCGCGCAGCGACATCGGCAGACCGTCGATCAGCTTCTGCGGGCAGTGGATGAGCAGGCCGGGCTGGACCAGCGCCATCGCGCAGTCGAGATGCAGGACGTGCGACTTCAGGGCGACCGGGATCACGCGATAGCTGTCGCCGACCAGGGCCTGCAGCCAGTCGGCGCCGGCGAGATCGGAGGCGCAGCCCGAGATTCCGACATAGATTTCGCGGCCGTTGAGCAGCGTATCGCCGCCTTCGAGGAAGGGGCCGTCGACGCCTCCCGGCGAGCCCAGCGGGACGCTCGACCAGTGGGCGCCGCGGGTTGCGACGGCCTTCTGGACGATCGGCCGCAGGCCATAGCGCTCGCGCTGGCGGCACTTCAGGCGCAGCGACGCATCGATCACGTGCCTGTCGACGACGATCATGCCGTCGCGCGCGAAGAGCTGGGCGCCTTCGCCCTTCGGGGCGAGGAAGGTGCGCTCCTCGCCCTTCAGCCGCTGCGGGCGGTGAACAGTGACGCCCTCGCGGGCCACGAGCTCGGCCAGCGCATCGACTTGGCGCTCTATGCGGTGCGCCCACTCGGGATCGACGTCGATCAGGCGCTGTCCGGCGTGACGGCGGCTGAATTCGAGTCCCTCGGGTGTCAGCCAGCGACACGAGTCTTCGTGGAAGACGACGAAGTCTTCGGCCGGCGAGATGCCGATCACCACGTCGCGCAGTTTGCCCCACTCGTGGTGTGCGCCGAACAGCATGCTCAGACCCGGGCGTAGATGTCCTCGTAGCGGACGATGTCGTCCTCTTCGACATAGTCGCCGGTCTGGACCTCGACCACCTCGAGCAGTTCGGTGCCGGGATTGGCAAGGCGATGGACGCCGCCGATCGGGATGTAGGTCGATTCGTTCTCGTGCAGGGTCATGATCTTGCCGTCGAGCGTGACCTCGGCGACGCCCTTCACGACCACCCAGTGCTCGGCCCGGCGGTTGTGGCTCTGCAGGCTGAGCTTGGCGCCGGGCTTGACCGTCAGCCGCTTGGCGCGGAAGCGCTCGCCGCGGTCGATGTCCTGGTAGCTGCCCCAGGGGCGATGCATCACCGCATGCTCGGTCGCGGCGCGGTGCTTGCCGTCCGACATGCGCTGCACGACGTCCTTCAGGCTCGGCAGGTTGTCGCGATGGCCGACCAGCACGGCGTCGTTCATCGACACCACGACGACGTCCTCGACGCCGATCACGGCGGTGAGCGGGCCGTCGGAGCGGATGTAGGAATTGCGCACATGGTCGATCTCGACCGGGCCTTCGGTGACGTTGCCCTCGCTGTCGGCATGGCCGACATCGAGCAGCGCGTCCCAGGTGCCGAGGTCGGACCAGCGGAAGCGGGCGGGCACCACCCAGCATTTGTCGGTGCGTTCCATCACGGCATAGTCGATCGACTTGGCCGGCGCCCTGGCGAAGGAATCGGCGTCGAGGAACACCGTCGAGCCGCTCGTCCTGGCCTTGGCCACGGCGTCTTCGGCCGCGGCCGCCATCGCCGGCTCGAAGCGGGCCATCTCCGACAGCAGGAGGGCGGGGGCGAACAGGAAGTTGCCGCTGTTCCACAGCAGCCCTTCGGCGATGTACTGCATCGCCTTCTGGGCATTGGGCTTCTCGACGAAGGCCGCGACCTTCATGACCGGGCCGATCTTCTCGGTGCCGGGCCGGATATAGCCATAGTCGGTCTTGGGCTCCGTCGGCGGAATGCCGAAGGTAACGATGCCGCCCTGCTGGACGGCGGCGAGGCCTTCGCGGCAGCCGGCGAGGAACTCCTCGGCGCCGATCACCAGATGGTCCGAAGCCAGCGCCAGCACCGCCTTTGCGCCCAGGCCGCGCGTGTAGGCGGCGGCAGCGGCCATGGCGGGGCCCGAATCGCGGCGGGATGGCTCGACCAGGATGTCGATCTCGACGCCGATCTCCGAGGCCTGGCTCTCGCACATGAAGCGATAGGCGTCGTTGGTCGCGATCACGGGCTTGCCGAACAGGCTGCGATCGGCCACGCGCAGCAGGGTCTGCTGGAAGGTCGACTGCTTGCCCAAAAGCGGGACGAACTGCTTGGGCATGCTCTCGCGAGACAGCGGCCACAGGCGCTTGCCGGAGCCTCCGACGAGGATAACGGGCGTGATGAGCGACATTTGGGCGGCTTTCGTTACGGAGAGGCTTCCTGGCCGGCTTCGGCGGCGGCGTGCCGGGCCGCGATATAGCCGAACGTAAGGGCTGGGCCAATGGTGATGCCGGCACCGGGATAGGTGCCGCCCATGACGCTGGTCATGTCGTTGCCGGCGGCATAGAGGCCGCGGATCGGGGCGCCCGCGCTGTCGAGGACGCGGGCATGGCCGTCCACCCGCAGGCCGAGGAAGGTCCCGATGTCTCCGGGCAGCATTTTCATCGCGTAGAAGGGCCCTTGCTCCAGTGGTGCGAGGCAAGGGTTGGGACCGTGCGTCGGGTCGCCATTGAAGCGGTGGTAGGCATCGGTGCCCTTGCCGAAGTCGGGATCTTCGCCCCGTGCGGCATTGGCGTTGAAGCGACGGATCGTCTCTTGCAGATCGCGTGAATCCATGCCGATCTTTGCGGCCAGGGCCGACCAGTCCGGAGCCGTCAGCAGATAGCCGGTCCGCACATGCGGACCGAGCGGCAAGGGGGCGGGGCCGATGGCGCCCATGCCGTAGCGCCGGATGGCGCGATGGTCGCAGAGCAGCCAGCAGCTGGTCTCGTCGCGCCCGCGGCAGGCCTCGACCATGGCCGGTACGAAGTCGTGATACGAGGCCGATTCGTTGGCGAAGCGCCGGCCGCTCGGATCGACGGCGATGTAGCCTGGCTTGCCGCGCTCATAGAAATGCGGGAACGGCAGGGTCGACCCATCGGGCTGGGGGACCAGCGAGACCGGAACCCAGGCGGCAGGATGGGCGACGTCTTCCGCCATCGCGCCGCCGGCCGACTGGCCGAGCCGGATCCCGTCGCCGCGATTGCCAGGGGGTGGCGCCGAGCGATGGAAGTGCCCGTTCCGAACATGGCCGTAGTAGCGACCCTTGAGCTCGTCGTTGGCGGGGAAGCCGCCACAGGCCAGCACGACGCCGCGGCGCGCACGGATCTCCTGTCGCTTGCCCTCGCGCTGCACGATTGCGCCCGTGACCGCACCCTCGTGCTGCACCAGTTCGACTACCGGGCTGTCCAGCCAGAGTTCGATGCCGCGCTCCTCGGCCGAGAGGGCGAGAGCGGCGATCAGGCCGTTGCCGTTGGTGAGGCGTGTGCCGCGATCATGATTCAATCGGTCGACCGCGTAGCGTGCCGTCATGCCCGCGACATGAAGCGCCGAACGCACGGAACGGGTCATCTTGAAGACATGGGGCAGGTCGTTGCGGCCGAGCATCATGCCGCCGAACGCCATCATCGTCGTCAGCGGCGCCCGTAATTGATCGAACCGCTTGCCCAGCCGCCGTCCGTCGAACGGCAGGGGCAGCAGCGATCGGCCGCCCTGCGCGGCGCCCGGCTTGGTGGGGTGATAGTCCGCCCAGATCGGCACGGCCTCGTAGCGAACGTGCGTGTTGTTCTCGATGAACTCGACGGCGGGATTGCAGTTGTCGAGGAAGGCATTGGCCAGTTCGAGGTTCAGGCGGTTTCCAGCCTCGTGCTGCAGGTAGGTCAGTGCATCTTCCTTGGAATCGGCGATGCCGAGGGCGCGCCCGTGCCGGTTGCCGGGGATCCAGATGACACCGGCGGAATAGGCCGTGGTCCCGCCGAACAGCTTCTCCTTCTCGACCATGAGCACGTCGAGACCGGCATGAGAGGCCGTCAGTGCCGCCGAGAAGCCGGCCGCACCCGATCCCACCACCAGGAGATCGGTTTCGATCATGATTTCGTCGCACCGGGCGACGAATCGCCCGGATGCCTTCCGAGATTCTCCTCGTGCCGGCGCCGGGCCTCGTTCTCCACCGCCTCGGCAAGGGCCGGGATGTGGGACGCGATCTCGTAGAAGTCGCTGGCATAGAGAACGAGAAGGGTGGTCGGTGCCGTCGTGACGATGGAGGCGGCCCGAGGCTGGCGATTGAGAAGCGACATTTCGCCGAAGAAGGCGCCGTCGCCGAGGCGCACCGTGCCGCCGGTCGGCAGCCGCACCTCGACCTCGCCGTCGCAGATGAAGAACATCGAATCGCCGGGGTCGCCGCGTCGCAGGACCAGCACGCGCGCCGGGTAGTAGCGGGTGCGCAGCTTGCCCACGATCTCGGAGAGCGTCACCACGCCCAGCGACGCGAAGATCGGGACCCGCGTCACCTGATCCCAGACCCGCAGATACTCGCGCCGCCGCTCTTCCTGCGCGAAGCCCGTGGCGAGCACGCCGGTCATCAGCGCCAGCACCGCGATGCCGCTGATCATGAGCAGCGAACCGATGATGCGGCCCATCGGCGTAAGCGGCACGACGTCGCCGTAGCCGGTCGTCGTCAGGGTGACCACCGACCACCACATGGCGTTGGGCAGGCTGCCGAACTGCTGCGGCTGGCCTTCGCGCTCCACGATATGGGCGCCGGTGGCCGCAGTGATCAGCAGGATCGCGAACACGATCAGCACGCTGGCAATGGGCGCGCGCTCGTTGGAGATCACGCGGGCAAGCGTGCCGAAGGCCGGCGCGTGAAGACCGAGCTTCAGTATCCATAGGATACAGAATACCGAGGCGGCATCGGTCCCGGCGATGCTGTACCCGCCTGCCAACATGATGGCGGGCATGATTGCGAGCAATCCGATCAGGCCGGGTATGCTGCCCGCCCAGCGCAGCCGCGCCGCAGAGGGAGACATGTCGGCCATGTGGGGCAGTTCGGGCGCCACCCAGAGGCGGGCCACATATTCCACGAGGAAGAAGAGCGTCACGCACCAGATCGCCGCGCGCAGAAATACGCGATGCTGGGGCAACAATTCATCGATCGACAGCAGAATCACGGCGAGCAGTCCGACGCCGAGAATGACCAGATGGGCTTTCCGCCACCGGCGGGCGCCTGGCGTCGGGTTGTTGGGGCGCAGGATGTCGAATGCCTGCGCGCGAGGCGTCTTATTGGGGGCCGTCACGGAGCGACCATAGGCGCGCTGGCCTGCGAATTGCAACGCGGGGGCGCCCAGTCTACCGTCAGGGCCGTTCCCCAGACAGAGGTTTGCATTCAAGGTGGTCAACGATTTGCGCATTGCCGTCGACATCGGCGGCACGTTCACGGACGTCGTGTTGGAAGAGGGAGGCCGTCGGATCACGCGCAAGCTGCTGACGACGCCGCAGCGGCCGGAGGAGGCCGTTCTTGAAGGGGTACGTCTTATCCTGGGGGATGCGGGCAAAGGGTTCGGCGATGTCGGCGTCTTCGTGCATGGCACCACGCTGGCCACCAATGCCGTCATCGAGCGACGCGGTGCGCGCACGGCGCTGATCGCCACGGAAGGCTTCCGTGACGTCCTCGATATCGCCAACGAGAGCCGCTACGACCAGTACGATCTCGGCATCGAGAAGCCCAAGCCTCTCGTTGCACGGGCAATGCGCTTCACCGTGCCGGAACGCATGGACGTTCATGGCAAGGTCCGTCTGGCCCTCGATGAAGTGGCGGTCCGTACCCTGGCCGGAACGCTCAGGTCCGAGGGGATCGAAAGCGTCGCCATTGCCTTCATGCACTCCTATGTGAACCCGGCCCACGAGCGGCGGGTGCGCGAGATCCTGAAGGCGGAACTGCCCAAGCTGTGGGTGACGCTGTCGAGCGAGGTCTGCCCCGAGGTCCGCGAATACGAGCGCACGTCGACCGCGGTGGCCAATGCCTACGTGCAGCCGCTGATGGACTCCTATCTCGAGCGCATGCAGGCAGCCCTGGCCGCGGAGAAATTCACAGGCACGATCTATCTCGTGACCTCCGGCGGCGGTCTCACCGCCATCGAGACGGCGCGGCGCTTCCCGGTGCGTCTGGTCGAATCCGGTCCGGCCGGCGGCGCGATTTTTGCGGCGCAGGTGGCGGCGCGTGCCGGCGAGGCGCGGGCACTCAGCTACGACATGGGGGGCACCACGGCCAAGATCTGCCTGATCGACGACTACCAGCCGCACACCGCGCGGCTGTTCGAGGTCGACCGTGCGGCGCGTTTCCTCAAGGGCTCCGGCCTGCCGGTCCGCATCCCGGTGATCGAGATGGTCGAAATCGGCGCAGGAGGCGGCTCGATCGCCCGACTGGATGCCCTGAAGCGCGTCACGGTCGGCCCGGAAAGCGCCGGCGCCGAGCCGGGCCCTGCCTGCTACGGGCGCGGCGGCCGGCATCCGGCCGTGACCGACGCCAACGTCGTGCTGGGAACGATCGATCCGGCGCATTTCGCCGGCGGCTCGATTGCGCTCGACATCGATGCGGCGCGCGGCGCCATCGAGCGCGACGTGGCTGAAGGCATCGGCCTCTCCACCGAGATGGGTGCCTACGCCGTCTATGAGATGGTGTCGGAGAACATGGCGAGTGCGGCGCGCGTACACGGCGTCGAGCGCGGCGCCGTCGTCAACCAGTACACGCTGATCGCGTTCGGCGGCGGCGCGCCGCTCCATGCCGCGCGCGTGGCCGAGAAGATCGGGGTGCAGCGTGTGATCGTGCCGCCCAATGCCGGCGTCGGCTCGGCGGTCGGGTTCCTCGCGGCGCCGGTGTCGTTCGAACTGGTACGCAGCCGCTACATGCGCCTCGACACGTTCGACGCGGCGGCCGCCAGCGACCTCCTCGAGGAGATGAGTCGCGAAGCGACGGCGCTGGTGGTGCCGGGCGCACGCGGCCTGCCGACCTTCGAGCGCCGCGTCGCCTTCATGCGCTATGTCGGCCAAGGCCACGAGATCATGGTGACCCTGCCGCAGCGGCCGCTGACGGCGTCCGATACCGAGGCGCTGCGCGAGGCCTATGAGCGCGACTATGGCGTGCTGTTCGAGCGCCATATCCCGAATGCCGCGATCGAGATCCTGAGCTGGTCCGTCCAGGTTTCGACCGAGGCCAAGCGACCGGAGGTGCAGGGCAAGGCGGGCAGCGTGCCCGCGCCGCAGCCGGTCGGGCGCCGGCCGGTGTTCGACGGGCGCAGCGGCAAGACCGCCGATGTGCCGGTCTATCGCCGCGAGAAGCTGCCGCCCGGCAGCATCTTCAGCGGCCCGGCGATCGTCGCCGAAGACGAGACCTCGACCTACATCTCGGCCAGTTTTGCCGCGCATATCGATGCCTCGGGTTGTATCGTCATGGAACGCAAGGCAGCGTGAGGAGCCACAGATGAGCCAGTCCAACAGCGTCGGCCTGATCGATCTCCAGATCATGTGGAACCGCCTGATCGCGGTGGTGGAGGAGCAGGCGCAGACCTTGATGCGCACCGCCTTCAGCCCGATCGTGCGCGAGTGCGGCGATCTTTCCGCCGGCGTGTTCGACCTGCAGGGGCGCATGCTCGCGCAGGCCGTGACCGGCACGCCGGGCCACGTGAACTCGATGGCCGAGTCGGTGAAGCACTTCCTGCGCTTCTTCCCGGTCGAGACCATGAAGCCGGGCGACGCCTACATCACCAACGATCCGTGGATGGGCACCGGCCATCTCAACGACTTCGTCATCACCACGCCGTGCTTCCGCAACGGCAAGCTGGTGGCGCTGTTCTCCTGCACCAGCCATCTCATGGACATCGGCGGCATCGGCTTCGGTCCCGACGCCACGGACGTCTTCATGGAGGGGCTCTACATCCCCATGTTGAAGCTGTTCGACCAGGGCAAGGCGAACGAGACGCTGATGGCGATGATCCGCGCCAATACCCGCCAGCCGGTCGATACCGAGGGCGACGTCTACTCCCTGGCCGCCTGCAACGATGTCGGCGCCCGCCGGCTGATCGAGATGATGGACGAGTTCGCCATCGACTCGCTGGACGAACTCGGCGACCACGTGATCGCGCGCTCGCGCGAGGCCGTGCTGGCCGAGATCGCCAAGTTGCCCAAGGGCACCTGGCACAACAGCATGACGGTCGACGGCTACGACGAGCCGGTGACCCTGAAGGCCGCGCTGACGATTTCCGACACCGGCATCCACGTCGATTTCTCGGGCACGTCGGGCGTGTCGCGGCGCGGCATCAACGTGCCGCACGCCTATACGACGGCCTACACGGTCTTCGGCCTGGGCTGCGTGGTCTCCACGAACATCCCGAACAATGCCGGTTCGCTCGAGCCGCTCACGGTTTCGGCGCCGGAGGGCTGTATCCTGAACGCGCCCAAGCCGACGGCGGTCGCGTCGCGCCATGTCGTCGGCCAGATGCTGCCCGACGTGGCGTTCGGCTGCCTGCGTCAGGTCGTGCCCGACCGCGTGCCGGCCGAGGGCACCTCGTGCCTGTGGAACATCAACGTGCGGGGCCGGATCAAGGGCGGCGACGGCGGCAACTACGGCTTCGGCATGGCGATCACGTCCAACGGCGGGACCGGCGCGCGTCCCGACAAGGACGGGCTGTCGGCCACGGCCTATCCCAGCGGCGTGCGCGGCACGCCTGTCGAGATCGCCGAGACGCAGACGCCGCTCATCTTCTGGCGCAAGGAGTTCCGTCCTGATTCGGGCGGCGCCGGGCGCACGCGCGGCGGCTTGGGGCAGATCATGGAAATCGAGAGCGGCATCGACGAGCCGTTCGACCTGCTGGCCGCCTTCGATCGCATCGACTATCCGGCGCGCGGCCGTGACGGCGGTGGCGACGGTGAGGCGGGCGTGGTGGCCCTCAAGTCCGGCAAGACCCTGAAGGGCAAGGGCTTCCAGCTGATCCCGCCGGGCGAGCGGCTGATGGTTCTGACGCCGGGCGGCGCCGGCATCGGCGCGCCGAAGGAGCGCGATCGTGTTCAGGTCGCCAATGACCTGGCAGACGGGCTGATCTCGGGCGAAGCGGCCGAGCAGCTTTACGAATTCAAGCCGTCGCAGGCCGCCGAGTAGGGCGACGTCGGCTGGATACGGGGAAACAATCAACTCGATAACGATGGGGGCTTCGATGAAGCTGGGACGCAGGAAGGCCTTGAAGGCTGGCGTGGGAGCGGGTGCATTGGCGATGGTCGGTGCGCCGGCCGTGGTGATGGGGCAGGCGGCGCTCAAGCTGCCGCTGGCGACCGTATGGCCGGATGGAAACTTTCACACGGTCAACGTCAAGCGCTTCGCCGAGGAAGTGAAGAAGGCGACGAACGGCGCCGTCGAGATCGACGTCAAGGCGGGCGGCCAGCTGGGCTTCAAGGGCCCCGAGCAGATGCGCGCCGTGCGCGACGGCCTCGTGCCGATGGCCGACATCCTCAACATCCAGCAGATCGGCGACGAGCCGATCTTTGGCGTCGAGGGCATCCCCTTCATCTGCAACAACATCGAAGAGCTGAAGGTGCTGCACAAGTATCTGCGGCCCGAGTACGAGAAGGTTCTGCTCAAGAACAACCAGACGATGCTCTACACGGTGCCGTGGCCGACGCAGTACCTGCATCTCAAGATCAAGGCCGAGTCTCTGGACGCGCTCAAGGGCATCAAGATCCGCGTGCCCGACAAGAACGCCCAGGAAATGTGCAGCGCCATCGGCATGGCGCCGGCGCTGATTCCCTGGGGAGAGACGATCGCGGCTCTGTCGTCGGGCGCCGTCTCGGGCGTGTCGACCTCGTCCGTTTCGGCCGTGGACGGCAAGTTCTGGGAGTTCCTGAAGTTCTTTCACCAGACCAATCATGCCTGGTCGTCGGAGATCGTCACGATCAACAACGACACCTGGAAGAAGATCTCCCCGGCCAACCAGAAGATCATCGTCGATCTCGCGAAGAAGCTCGAGCCCGAGTTCTGGGAGTCGTCGCTGCAGGCCGACAAGGACAGCAACGCCCGCCTGATCGCCGGCGGCATGCAGCTGGTCATTCCGCCGCCGGCCATGACGGCTGAATTGCAGAAGAAGACCGCGCCGATGATCGCCGAGTTCTACAAGCGCGTCCCGGCGGCCGAGAAGCCGATCAAGGCCTATCTCGCGGAGATGAAGCGGACGTGAGCGGCCACGGCCCCAATCCCAACGCCGGCGCGCCGCCCGTGCTGCGCGCCTTCCTCGACGGGATCGACATGCTGGGCCGTCTCGACGGCTGGATGGGCGCCGCCTGCCTGGTGGCGCTCACCTGCCTGATGCTGGGCGAGGTCCTGGTCCGGGCGTTGTCGGACATCTTTCCCTGGGTGCCCTCCGACATTCCGGTCGCCTGGGAATACGGCTCCTATCTCATGGCGGCAGCCTTCACTTTCGGGGCCGCCATGACCCTGCGGGCCGGCGGCCATATCCGCGTCACGCTCGTGCTGGCGCGCATAGGCCCGAAGGCGCGGCGGTGGCTGGAGACGGTCCTCGCGGCGCTGGGCGTCGGCTTCTCCGGCTATCTCGCACTGGCGATGGTGAACTTCACCTGGCGCAGTTTCGTGTCGGACCAGGTGTCGATCTCCAGTGCGACACCGCTGTGGATTCCGCAGGCGCTGGTGACGTTCGGAATCTGTCTGCTGGTCATGCAGTTCGTCGCGCGGTTCTTCCAGGCCCTCTTTGGCCTGCCGCTCGAGGACCTCAACATGCGCGCCGGGTCCGTCTCTGAGTAGTTTTTCGCGCGAGTTGAGATCTCATGCTTGAAGTTGTCCTCACCATGTTCGTCGTGCTGTTCGCCTTCCTGGCGGGCGGCCTGTGGATCGGCTGGACCCTGGCCGTTACCGGCACGGTGCTGCTGGCGATCTTCCGCGACATACCCCTCGACAAGCTGCTGGCCCAGTACACCTGGAACATCCTGACCACGCAGGAATTGCTGGCCTTGCCGCTGTTCATCATCATGGGCGAGATCCTGTTCCGGACGCGGCTGTCGCAGACCCTGTTCCGCGGCCTGTCGCCGTGGGCGGCGATGCTGCCAGGGCGGCTGCTGCACGTGAACGTCATCGGCTGCACGATCTTCGCCGCCATCTCGGGCTCGTCGGCGGCGACGACCCAGGTGGTGGGCCGCATCTCCCTGGCAGAGCTCCTGAAGCGTGGCTACTCGAAGGATGTGGCGGTGGGCTCGCTGGCCGGAGCCGGGACCCTGGGGTTCCTGATTCCACCCTCCAACATCATGATCATCTATGGCGTCCTGGGCGACGTCTCGATCGCCAAGCTGTTCACGGCGGGCTTCATCCCCGGCTTCCTGCTGGCGGGCTGCTTCATGGGCTGGATCATGATCTACACCGCGCTGAAGCCCGAGCTCGTGCCCGAGGCGGAGCGCAAGGTGCGCATCGCCTCGGCGGCGGAGTTCCTGACGTCGATCCGCGAACTGGGACCGGCCGTGTTCCTGATCCTGTGCGTGCTGGGGTCGATGTATGGCGGCCTCGCGACGCCGTCCGAAGCCGCTGCGGTGGGCGTGCTGGGCGCGCTGGTCGTTGCCGGCATCCAGCGGGAACTGTCGCTGCCTGCGTTGAAGGCCATCGCCATCGGCTCGGTGCAGACCTGCGCCATGATCGCCCTGATCGTGCTGGGCGCCTCTATCCTGGGCAGTGCCGCGGCCTTCCTCGGCATTCCGGCGGCCGTCGCGGAGTTCGTGAGCAGCCTCGGACTTTCGTCCTTCATGCTGATCGTGGCCCTGATCATTTTCTACCTCATCCTGGGCTGCTTCCTCGACGGCTTCAGCATGATCGTGATGACCCTGCCGATCGTCATGCCGATCGTGAAGGCCGCCGGCTTCGATCCGATCTGGTTCGGCGTCTTTCTCGTCCTGGTCGTCGAGATGGCGCAGATCACGCCGCCCGTCGGCTTCAATCTGTTCGTGATCCAGGGGCTGACCGAGGACGGGCTGGGTTACATCGCCCGCGTGACCCTGCCGTTCCTCGCGATCATGGTGTTGTTCACCATGGCGATCGCCGTATTTCCCGACATTGCCCTCTGGCTTCCCCGCTATCTCAGCAGCTAGTCTGCCGCGGGGTAGCGAGGGGAGTTGGATGGAACCGCGACAGGTCAAGACGGCTGCAGATGCGCTGAAGATCGTGAGGGAGCGCGGGCTCACCCACGTGAAGGTGGGCGTCCACGACATCGACGGAATCCTGCGCGGCAAGTACATCCACGTCGACAAGTTCCGGTCCGCGCTCGAGGGAGGCTTCGGTTTCTGCGACGTGGTGCTGGGCTGGGACATGAACGACCAGCTCTACGACAACGTCACCTACACGGGCTGGCATACGGGCTATCCCGACGCCAACGTCCGCATCCTGCCGGAGACCTGCCGCGAGATCGCGACGGAGCCCGGCAACCTGTTTTTCCTCTGCGAGTTCGTGGGCAAGGCCGAGGAGATCTGTCCGCGCGGCACCCTGCGCCGTGTGCTGGCGCGCGCGAAGAAACTGGGCTTCGATGTGAAGGTCGGCTTCGAGTACGAATTCTTCGTCTTCGCCGAGACGCCCGAATCGATCCGCGAGAAGGGCTATCGCAACCTCAAGCCGATCTCGCCGGGCTTCTTCGGCTACTCGGTCCTGCGCAACTCCGTCCTGTCCGACTGGTACCGCGACCTGCTCGCCATGTGCGAGGCGATGGACATGGGCATCGAGGGTCTGCACACGGAGACGGGCGCGGGCGTGCTGGAAGCCGCGCTGCGGGTCGACGACGCGCTGGCCGCCACCGACAAGGCCGCCCTGTTCAAGATCTTCACCAAGGTGCTGGCACAGAAGCAAGGCTGGCTCGCCACCTTCATGGCCAAGTGGTCGAAGGACTGGCCGGGCTGCGGCGGCCACATGCACATGTCGCTGTGGAAGGGCGGCAAGCCGGTCTTCTTCGACGAGAAGGCGCCGCACCGCATGAGCAAGACGATGCGCCAGTTCGTCGGCGGACAGGCCGCGCTGATGCCCGAGCTGCTGGGCATGGTCGCCTCGAACGTGAACTCCTATCGCCGTCTGATCCCCGGTTTCTGGGCGCCGACCGCCTCGACCTGGGGCGTCGAGAACCGCACGACGTCGCTGCGCGTGATCCCGGGCTCGGCCAAGTCGACGCGTGTCGAGTATCGCGTGGCTGCGGCCGACGCCAATCCCTATCTGGCGATCGCCGCCGCCATCGGTTCCGGCCTCTGGGGCATCGAGAACGACATCGATCCGGGCGAGCCCGTCGCGGGCAATTCCTACGACAAGAAGCATCCGGCGAAGTCGCAGCTGCCGCGGACGCTCATGGAGGCGGCGGGCCGGCTCAAGGCCTCGAAGCCGGCGCGCGACCTCTTCGGCGACGCCTTCGTCGATCATTACTCCGCAACACGCGAATGGGAAGAGCGGGAGTTCCGCAAGGCCATCACGGACTGGGAACTCGACCGCTACATGGAAATCATCTGATGTCGTTCCAGGGGACTGCCGCCAAGCGGTCTCCCTGCCGTGAACGGCCCGAGGTGAGCAAGGACCGCAGCACATGACAGTTCCGTCCCACGCCCGCGTCGTCATCATCGGCGGCGGCATCATGGGCTGCTCGACCGCCTATCATCTGGCCAAGCTCGGCTGGAAGGATGTCGTGCTGCTGGAGCAGGGGCGGCTGAGCGGCGGGACGACCTGGCATGCGGCGGGGCTCGTGGGCCAGTTGCGCAGCGTCCAGAACCTGACGCGGCTGATCCGCTACAGCACCGAGCTCTATTCGAAACTCGAGGCCGAGACAGGGCTTGCGACTGGCTGGAAGCAATCGGGCTCGCTGATCGTGGCGCGCACCGAGGAGCGCATGACCCTGCTGCGCCGCTCCGCCGCCATGGCCAATGGTCAGGGCGTCGTCTGCGAGCCGCTGACGCCGCAACAGGCCGGCGACAAGTATCCGATCATGCGCACCGACGATCTCGTGGGCGCCGTCTGGCTGCCGGGTGACGGCAAGGCCAATCCGGCCGACATCACGCAGTCCCTGGCCAAGGGCGCGCGCAACGGCGGCGTCCGCATCTTCGAGAGGGTTCGCGTTACCGCGATCGACACTGAGGAGGGGGCGAGCGGCCCGCGGGTGACGGGTGTTCAGACGACGGAAGGCGCGATCAAGGCCGACATCGTGGTCAACTGCGGCGGCCAGTGGGCCCGCCAGCTCGGCCGCATGATCGGCGTGACGGTGCCGCTCTATTCCTGCGAGCACATGTACATCGTCACCGAGAAGATGGAGAACGTGCCGCGCGACCTGCCGGTGATGCGCGATCCCGACGGCTACATCTACTTCAAGGAAGAGGTCGGCGGCCTGCTGATGGGCGGCTTCGAGCCGGAGGCCAAGCCCTGGAACAAGGACGTCATTCCCGACGATTTCGAGTTCGGGATGCTGCCCGACGACTGGGACCAGTTCCAGATCCTGATGGACAATGCACTGATCCGCGTGCCGTCGCTGGAGAAGACCGGCATCAAGACCTTCATGAACGGGCCCGAAAGCTTCACGCCCGACATGAACTACATCCTGGGCGAGGCGCCGCAGGTCCGTGGCTTCTATGTCGGCGCCGGCTTCAACTCGATGGGCATCGCGAGTTCCGGCGGCGCCGGCATGGCGCTGGCCGAATGGATCGTCGCGGGTGAGCCGACGATGGATCTCTGGCCGGTCGACATCCGGCGCTTCGCGGGCTTCCACGGCAACGATGCGTGGCTGCGCAGCCGCGTCGCCGAGACGCTGGGGATGCACTACAAGATGCCGTGGCCGCAGCGCGAGCAGGAGAGCGGCCGGCCGTTCCGCCGCTCGCCGCTCTACGACCGCCTCAAGGCGCGCGGCGCCTGGTTCGGCAACAAGATGGGCTGGGAACGGCCCAACTGGTTCGCGGGGGCGGGCAACACGCCCGACATGCAATATGGCTGGGGCCGTGGCGCCCCCGGCGGTTGGTTCGATGCCGTCGCCGCCGAGCACAAGGCGACGCGCGAGGGCGTGACGATCACCGACGAGACCTCGTTCGGCAAGCTGCTGGTGCAAGGCCGCGATGCCGAGGCCGTACTGCAGCGTCTTTGCGCCAACGATGTCGCCGTGCCGGTCGGACGCACCGTCTATACCGGCGTGCTGAACGAGCGCGGCACTTTCGAGAGCGACATCACTGTTGCCCGCTTGGCACGCGACAAGTTCCTGGTGATTACCGGATCGGCCCAGCCGATGCGCGACATGGATTGGATCGGACGGCACATGCCGGCTGAGGCGAATGCGGTCCTGACCGACGTCACGTCGGGTTGGACGGTGCTGTCGCTCATGGGCCCGCGCAGCCGCGAACTGTTGCAGAAAGTGAGCAAGGCCGACCTCTCCAACGAAGGCTTCCCGTTCGCGACCATCCGCGAGATCGGCATCGGCTTCGCGACGGTTCTGGCGTCGCGCCGCACCTATGTGGGCGAGCTGGGGTGGGAACTCTATGTGCCGGTCGAGTTCGCCGTCACCGTGTTCGAGACGCTGCAGGAAGCGGGCGAGCCCCTCGGCCTGCGCGACGGCGGCTACTACGCTGTCGAGACGCTTCGGCTCGAAAAGGGTTACCGCGCCTGGGGCCGCGAGCTGACGCCCGACGACACGCCGTTCCAGGCCGGCCTCGGCTGGGCGGTGAAGCACGACAAGCCGGGCGGCTTCATCGGCCAGAAGGCGCTGGTCGAGGCCAAAGCGAAGCCGCTCGCCCGGCGGCTCGTCTCGGTCGTGCTGGAAGACGGCGAGCCGCTCCTGTGGGGCGGCGAGGCGCTGCTGCGCGACGGCAGGCCGGTCGGCGATCTGACCTCGGCGGGCTACGGCCACACGCTCGGCGCATCGGTCGGCCTCGGCTACGTGAAGCGGGGCGATGGCCAGGCGATCGACACGGCATGGCTGGAGGGTGGCCGCTTCGAGGTCGATCTGGCCGGCACGCGATTTGGCGCGCGGGTCTCGCTGCGCGCGCCCTACGATCCGACGGGAGCGCGGATCAGGCTTTGAAGAAGCGCGACTGGGGGGAGTGGGGCATGCGTCTGTTGGTGGTTCTCGCGACGGCGGTGCTTGCACTATCGGGCGTTGCACGGGCTCAGGAAGTCATCGTCTATACGTCGTACGAACGTGAGGATCTCGCACCTTACAAGGCGCGTGCCGAGACGGACCTGCCGGGCATCACCATCCGCTGGGTGCACGACGCCAACGGCGTGCTGACGGCTCGTCTGCTGGCCGAGAAGGCCAATCCACGCGCCGACGCGGTGTGGGGCGTCGCGGCCTCGAGCCTCGGCCAGCTTGCCGATACTGACGTGCTGCTGCCTTACGCGCCGCCCGGCCTCGACAAGATCCCGGCCAAGTTCCGCGATACCGCCAATCCGCCGCGCTGGTTCGGCAACTCCGCCTGGGTCGCCGCCATCGTCTATAACGAGGCAGAGGGCAAGAAGCTCGGCATTCCCAAGCCCGAGACCTGGGCCGATCTGACGAAGCCCGTCTACAAGGGCAAGGTCGTGATGCCCCATCCGCTGTCGTCCGGCACCGGCTTCCTCGACGTTTCGGCCTGGCTGCAGGCCTTCGGCGAAGCGGAAGGCTGGAAGTTCATGGACGGCCTGCACGAGAACATCTGGCGCTACACCCATTCTGGCTCTCAACCCGCGACGCTGGCGGCACGCGGCGAGGCGGTGGTCGGTATCGCCTTCGACATCCGCGCGGCGCGCGAGCTGGCCCAGGGCGCGCCGGTCGCCATCGTGTTCCCGGAGAAGGGTCTCGGCTGGGAGATGAATGCCTTTGCGGTCGTGAAGGGCGCCCCGCATCTGGAGGCGGCCAAGAAGCTCGCCGACTGGGCGGCGTCGGACGCGGCGATGCAGATGTACGCCGAAACCCGGGCGGTCGCGGCACGGCCGGAATTCTCCAAGCCGGTGAAGAACCTGCCGACCAACCTCGCGGACCTGCTGATGGTGAACGACTTCGCTTGGGCCGCCGCCAATCGCGAGCGCATCCTGGCCGAGTGGTCCAGGCGCTACGACACCAAGGCGGATCCGAAGAAGTAGGGACCGTCCGGACGCTCAGTGCGACGGTGCGGCCCGGCCGGCGGGCTCCGCCGCCGTCGTCTTGAGGCGCGTTTCGGCAAGTTCGCCGGCGGCTTCGAGGATCGGGTAGGCCACCGTCGTAAAGTGGCCGTTGATGCGCTTCAGGTCGCGGATCACGTCCATGTGGATCGAACTGGTCTCGATCGACTCTGGGCGCCCTTCGCGCAGGCGGGCATAGTGGCTGTCGGCGGCATGGGCCTCGGCCTCCCGGATCGAGGCTTTCTCAGCCACGAGCCGACGCGCGAGCGTGATGTCCCGGGTGGTGAAGACGTTCAGCGCCAGCCGTAGATTGTCGAGCACACGGGCGTGGAAGGCGCGCAGCTCCGCCGTGCCTTCGGCCGAGAAGGCGTAGCGGTTCTTGATCTTCTTGGCCGCCAGTTCCATCAGGTTCTTGTCGATGATGTCGCCGGCATGTTCGAGATTGGTGACGAAGGTCAGGATCTCGACGTAGCGCTTGCCGTCGTCCTCCCCCAGCTCCGTGCGTGACGTCTGGATCAGGTAGAGCTTGATCGCCTCGTAGAGGCTGTCGACGGCATCGTCCGCTGCCTCGATCGCCTTCACGGCGCGCGCGTCGTTCTTCTCGAACACGTCCATGGTCTGGCGCAGCATGTCGGCGACCCTGTCGCCGAGATTGAGCGTCTCGCGCATGGCGCAGCCCAGCGCTTCCGCCGGCGTGTCGAGTACGTTGGGATCGAGATTGCGCGGCTTGCCGGGGTCGTCGGTCTGCGGCCGGTCGGGGACCAGGCGCCGGCACAGCGCGGCCACGGGATCGATCAGCGGCAGGAACACGATCGCCGCCACGACGCTGAACGCCGTGTGGAAGTTGACCAGCAGCCGACCGGGCGCCGGATCGATCATCGTCAGCCACTGGTGGAACGGCTCCAGGAACGGCAACAGCGCGATGCCCACCAGGACACGCGTGATGAGGTTGCCGAGCGGCAGGCGCCGCGCCTCGGTATCGGTGGCGGCCTGGTCGAAATAGGGGGCGATCGCGCCGCCGATATTGGCGCCGATCACCATCGCCATGCCCAGCTTGGGATCGATGATGCCGCTTGAGGCGAATGACATGACCAGCAGCACGGTCGAGAGGCTGGAATGGATGAACCAGGTGGCGGCGGCGGCGACCAGGACGCCCATGACATATTCGTTCTGCAGGCCTGACAGCACGGCCACGAAGGCCGGCGCGGAGCGCAGCGGCAGGGCGGCGGCCTCCAGCAGGTGAAGCGACAACAGCATCAGGCCGAGGCCGATGGCGACGCGGCCGAGATGGCGGGCCCGGTCGGAACTGTTCGACAGGAAGGCGATGACGCCGCCCGCGATCATCAGGGGCGAGACCCAACCGAGCGGGAAGGACAGGATCTGCGCCGTCAGCGTCGTGCCGACATTGGCGCCCAGCATCACCGCGAGGCCGATCGAGAGCGAGATCAGCCCGCGTCCGGCGAAGGAGGCCAGCAGCAGGGCGGTCGCGGTGCTCGATTGCAGGACGCCCGTCAGCACGACGCCGCCGGCGAAGGCCGAAAACCGGTTGCGCGAGCAGGCGCCGATGGCGCGGCGCAAGCTCGCGCCGAAGGCGCGCGTCAGCCCGGTCCGCACCATGCGCACGCCCCAGAGCAGCAGGCACACGCTGCCGAGAACGTTCAGGATGGTGTCGACGCCTTGCATGATCGCGGAATCCTACGCCTCGTCGATAGACGATGAAAGTTTTTTGACGATTTTGTTACGTCGCGGGCTTTGTTACGTCGTCTGCTCAGGAGGCAAGCCGCGTCGCTTCGTCCATGAAGGCTCGAACGAGCGCAACGCGCCGACGCTCCTGCAGGCACACGGCATATTCAGCGACCGCGAGATCCTGACCGGTGATGGTGATGCGGCGGAAGCGGCGATCCTCGCCGAGCTCGCTCGCGAACACCGCGCCGATTCCAAATCCGGCCGCCACCGCTTCGCGCACACCTTCGCGGGTCTGCACCTCGACGATCGACGCCGGCCTGATATCGGCCGCCGCCATCGCCTGTTCAAGCACTTCGCGCGTGATCGAGCCGCGTTCGCGCAGTACCAGCTCCTGTCCGGCCAGCGCCGAGAGGGGCGTGCGGCCGCGTCTGGCGAGGGCATGGGCGACGGGCGCAAACAGGACCAGCCGGTCGGTGCGCAACCGCACCGCATGGAGGCGCGGGTCGGACAGGCTCTTGGCCATCACGGCGACATCGGCTTCGTGGCGCAGGAGGCGTTCCAGCACCACGGCGGAATTGTCGATCGAAAGCGCGAAGGTGAGGCCGCCGGCGCGTTCACGCAGTGCCGCCATGATCGGCACGACATGGTGTGCGGAGTCGGCGGCGATCCTGAGATGCCCGCGCGTCAGCGCCTGCTCACCCAGCAGCAGCGCCTGCGCCTCGTCCTGCAGGGAGAAGAGACGGGTTGTGACGCCGTGCAGCTGGCGGCCGGTTTCGGTCGGCGTCACGCTGCGGCCGCGGCGGTCGAACAGGTGCACGCCATAGGCCTTCTCCAGCGCCGTCACCTGGCCGGAAAGATTGGGCTGGCTGAGACCCGATGCGCGGGCGGCGGCCGAGAACGAACCGGCCTCGGCCACGAGGTGGAAGGCGCGGAGCTGGGTGGGTGTCATATATAGGAAACCGATAGTTAACATATGGATTATATACTGGACGGATAGAAACGGCGAGACGATCATCCGCGCCATGACCTCCAAGCCCGCTGCCTCCGAAACCGGCGATCCGCTCCTGCTGACCCCCGGCCCGCTCACCACCTCGGCCAGCGTGAAGCAGGCCATGGTCCACGACTGGGGCTCGCGCGATCAGGGCTTCATCGCCATCAACAAGATGGTGCTGGAGAAGATCGTCGAGCTGGCCGGCGGCCAGGGCACGCACGTCACCGTGCCGGTGCAGGGTTCCGGTACCTTCGCCGTCGAGGCGATGATCACCAGCTTCGTGCCGAAAACCGGCAAGCTGCTGGTCGTCATCAACGGCGCCTATGGCCAGCGCGCAAAGAAGATCGCCGAGATCGCCGGCCGTGCGGTCGCGACCTACGAGACGCCCGAGGATACGCCCCCCGATCTCGCCAAACTGCAAGCGATGCTGGTCGCCGATCCGGCCATTACACACGTCTTCGCCGTCCATTGCGAGACGACGTCGGGCATCCTCAATCCGATCGGCGAGCTTGCCACGCTGGTGAAGAAGCAGGGCCGCCGGCTGCTGGTCGATTCGATGTCGGCCTTCGGCGCGATCGAGATCGACGCGCGCACCGTCTACTATGACGCCCTCGCGGCTTCCTCGAACAAGTGCCTGGAAGGCGTGCCCGGCCTCGGCTTCGTCGTCTGCCGCAACAGCGCCCTCGCCGAATGCAAGGGCAACGCGACCACGCTGGTGCTCGACCTGTTCGACCAGGCCGAGGGCTTCGCCAAGACCGGCCAGTACCGCTTCACGCCGCCGATCCACGTGATCGTGGCGCTGGGCAAGGCGATCGAGGAGCATGCCGAAGAGGGCGGGGTCGCGGGCCGCGGCAAGCGCTATCGCGAAAATGCCAGGGTCTTGATCGACGGCATGCGCGCCATGGGATTCCAGACGCTGCTGCCGAACGACCTGCAGGCGCCGATCATCATCACCTTCCACATGCCGACCGATCCGAAGTTCGTCTTCCAGCGCTTCTATGACGGGCTAAAGGACCGCGGCTACGTGATCTATCCGGGCAAGCTCACCGTGGCGGATTCGTTCCGCATGGGCTGTATCGGCCGGCTCTATCCCGACCACATGCGCGGCGCCCTGGCGGCGGTCCGCGAGGTGCTGGACGAGATGCGGGTCACCAACGGTGGCCCGGCACTGGCAGCGGAATAAGGGAACAGGACATGGCACCCGACAGCATCAACGTCAGCGGCGGCGAAATCACGGTCAACGGCCGCAGCTACCGGCTGCCCAAGCAGCCCGTCGTCGTGGTCTGCGTCGACGGCTCGGAGCCCGGCTATATCGAGCGCGCCGTCGAGGCGGGCCAGGCGCCGTGGTTTGCCAAGGTGCTGAAAGAGGGCACCAACCTGATCGGCGAGTGCGTGGTGCCCAGCTTCACCAATCCGAACAACCTGTCGATCGTCACCGGCCGTCCGCCAGCGGTCCACGGCATCTGCGGCAACTACTTCCTCGACCCCGACACGGGCAAGGAAGTGATGATGAACGATCCGAAGTTCCTGCGGGTCGAGACGCTGTTCCCGGCTTTCCAGCGCGCCGGCTGCCGCATCGCCGTCGTCACCGCCAAGGACAAGCTGCGCGGCCTGCTGGGCAAGGGGCTCGAACTCGGCGCCGGCAAGGCCTGCTCCTTCTCGTCGGAGAAGTCCGACAAGGCGACGCTCGCCGACAATGGCATCGACCATGTGAACGATATGGTCGGCATGGCCGTGCCGGACGTCTACAGCGCCGGCCTCTCGGAGTTCGTGTTCGCCGCCGGCGTCAAGCTGATGGAGCGCGACCGGCCGGAGATCATGTATCTGTCGACCACCGACTACATCCAGCACAAGCACGCGCCCGGCACGCCGGTCGCCAATGCCTTCTACGCCATGATGGACGGGTACCTGGCCAAGCTCGACGCCATGGGCTGCACCATCGTCGTCACCGCCGACCATGGCATGAACGCCAAGTTCGGCAGCGACGGCCAGCCGGACGTGATCTACCTGCAGGACGTGTTCGACGGCTGGGTGGGCAAGGACAAGGCCCGCGTCATCCTGCCGATCACCGATCCCTATGTCGTCCATCACGGCGCGCTGGGCTCCTTCGCCGTCGTCTATTGCGAGAACCCGCAGGAGTGGGCGGCCAAGCTGAAGGCCATGCCGGGCATCGAAGCCGCACTCACCAAGGAAGAGGCGGCCGCGAAGTTCGAGCTGCCGGCCGATCGTCTGGGCGACCTCATCGTCGTCTCGACCAAGCACAAGGTGCTGGGCACCTCGGCCTCGCGGCACGATCTCTCGGGCCTCACCGAGCCGCTGCGGAGCCATGGCGGGGTGTCCGAGCAGCGCGTGCCGCTGCTCTGTAACCGCAAGCTCACGAAGGGCGACACCGGTGCGCATCGCTGGCGCAACTTCGACGCCTTCGACCTCGCCCTCAACCTCGTCGCCTGAGAGAGTTCCATGGACACCATCACCCGCACGGGCTCCGACGTCCGGCACGAATATCTCCGCATCGCGGGCCGGAAGGTCGAGACCAAGGCGCGCCTCGAAGTGCGCTTTCCCTGGGACAACCGCCTGGTCGGCACCGTGCCGCGCGCCACGCCCGAGCTGGTGGCCGAGGCGTTCCAGATCGCCCATGACTACAAGCCGAAGCTGACCCGCTATCAGCGCCAGCAGATCCTGCTCAAGACCGCGGACCTGCTGGTTTCCCGCAAGGAAGAGCTGTCGCGCCTGATCACGCTGGAGTCGGGTCTCTGCCTTAAGGACTCGCTCTACGAGGTCGGCCGCGCCTACGACGTCTTCACCTTCGCGGGCCAGCTCTGCATGCTGGACGACGGGCAGACCTTCTCCTGCGACCTCACCCCGCACGGCAAGTCGCGCAAGATCTTCACCCTGCGCCAGCCGCTGAACGCCATCTCGGCGATCACGCCGTTTAACCATCCGCTGAACATGGTGGCGCACAAGCTGGCGCCGGCCTTTGCGACCAACAACTGTGTCGTGCTGAAGCCGACCGAGCTGACGCCGCTCACGGCGCTGTTCCTGGCCGACACGCTGTACGAGGCGGGTCTGCCGCCGGAGATGCTGTCGGTCATCACCGGCAATCCGTCCGACATCGGCGACGCGATGATCGTCGATCCGCGCGCCGATCTCGTGACCTTCACGGGCTCCGTCCGGGTCGGCAAGTACATCGCCGAGAAGGCGGGCTACAAGCGCATCGTGCTGGAGCTGGGCGGCAACGACCCGCTGATCGTCATGGAGGATGCCGACCTCGACAAGGCGGCCGAGCTGGCGGTCGCCGGTGCCACCAAGAATTCCGGCCAGCGCTGCACCGCCGTGAAGCGCATCCTGGTCGTCGACAAGGTGGCCGATGC
Source organism: Reyranella sp. (assembly GCF_965249915.1). Lineage (GTDB taxonomy): Bacteria > Pseudomonadota > Alphaproteobacteria > Reyranellales > Reyranellaceae > Reyranella. The sequence continues at coordinate 2,409,075 of NZ_OZ252257.1, read as the reverse complement.
CTTCGTCGAGAGGGTGCTGGCCAAGGCGAAGAAGCTGAAGGCCGGCGATCCGCTCGATCCCGAGACCGATGTCGGCACCGTGATCCACGAGCGCGCCGCCACGCTGTTCCAGAACCGCGTGAGCGAAGCGGTGGCGAAGCACGGCGCGAAGCTGCTCCATGGTAACGACCGCCAGGGCGCGCTCTTCCCGCCGACCGTCGTCGATCATGTCGACCCGCAGGCCGAGCTGGTGCGCGAGGAGACCTTCGGTCCGGCGATCCCGATCATCCGCGTGAAGGACATCGCCCACGCCATCCAGGTCTCCAACGGCACGGCCTATGGCCTGTCGTCGGGCGTCTGCACGGATCGTCTCGACTACATCACGAAGTTCGTCGACGAGCTGCAGGTCGGCACGGTGAACGTCTGGGAAGTCCCGGGCTATCGCATCGAGATGTCGCCGTTCGGCGGCATCAAGGATTCGGGCCTCGGCTACAAGGAAGGCGTACTCGAGGCGATGAAGAGCTTCACCAACGTGAAGACCTGGTCGCTGCCCTGGCCGGGCTAGCGGCCGCCGTCACGGCGGCGTTGCGTCTGCTTTCTCCCAGCTCTTGTCCGGATTGTAGACGTTGATCGCGGCGGCCCTGGCCGCCGTGTCGGGGCCGAGATCCTGTTCGTAGACGACGCCGTCCTGATTGACGATGAAGCTCATCACGCCGGTATCGCCGTAGCGGACCGGCCAGGCGAGGATGGCGAAGCCGCCGATCATCCGGCCTTTCACGAGATAGTCGTAGGCGCCGCCGGGCGCATCGGGGCCCTGCGAATAGAGCAGGCGGAAACGATAGCCGTAATAGCCGTCTTCGGTGCCGCCCTGGCCCTGTGCCTGGGCCGTCGCGAGGGCGGGGCCGATCGGGCTCTCGGGTTCGCCGGGCGCGACATCCCAGTAAAGCCCGTCCTTCTTGCCCGGCGAGCTGAGCAGCCGCCGCGCATAGACGGGCGCGCCGACCTTCATGGGATCGAGGGCCGCGTATTCATGCTCGGCATCGACCAGTGCCAGCAGGCTCTGGATGACCGACAGTTCGTTGCGGCCGATGCGGCGCGCCGTGATCTCCCGCTGCCCGGCTTCGGTGTCGAAGCGCCACTGGTCGCCGTCCTTGACGATTGGAATCGGGCCCGTCCAGCCGCTGGTGCCCGCCTCGATCGTCGCCTTGTTGCCGTCGACGACGACCTTGTGGCTGGCATCCCAGGCTTCGAGGAACTTCTGGCGCAGCGGCTCCTCGTCTTGCGGACGGCCCAGCACCATGTCGCGCCAGCCGCTGCCGAGGATCGTCCCGATGGCCTTGTCGTCGTCGCGCCTGATGGCATCGGTGAGGGCGTCGGCGGCGGCTTCGGGGGTCGCGAAGCCTTGGGGCTTCATGGGTTGGGCAGAGACACCGCTCGCAAAGGCAGCCGCAAGGCTGCCTGCCAGAAGGAGGGTCAGAAATGCCTTCCGGAGCATTGAAGCACTCATCGCCGTCCCCCTCCGTGATTGCCGCCACCCGCAGCACCGCCACCCCCTCCGCCGGCGCGGCCACCGCCGCCGCTGCCGCTGCCGCCTGCACGCGCGCCACCGCCGCCACCGCCGCCCGATGGATGCGTCGCCGCCCGCGACTGCTGCGCCCGGCCGCGTGCGGCCTCGCGATTGACCTGCTGGCCGTTGTTGACGCCGCGGATGGCGCCGCCGCCGCGCGGGGCGCCGGCGTTATTCTGGAAATTGGGATGCTGGCCGCCCGCCGCGCGATTGGCGACGTTGGGCCGCTGCGCCGGGCCCCCGCCGGCCGGGCGGCTGGGCAAGTTGGGTCGCGCATTGGCTTGGCCACCGCCCGCGGGGCGGTTCTCGAGGCGGCCGCGGAATTCCTGGCGCTGGTCGGCGCCCGGCCGCACCTGGTTGAAGCGCTCGCGGGTCGCGGGATCGCGATAGGCCACGCCCTTGCGGTGAACAGGCTCGTGCTGCCAGCGACCGTTGTTGATGTTGTTGACGTTGAAGTTGCGGTCGATGTTGACCGCGCGATTGACGTTCACGTTGACGTAACTGTTGCCGCGTCCCCAGTTCCAGCCGCCGAAGATCGCGCCGGCGGCGGCGATGCCGATCCCGAACATCAGGCCGCGCAGCAGGGCGGAGCCATAGCCGTAGCCCGGCGGCGGTGGATAGTAGGTCGGCGGATAGGCCGGATAGGGCCAGGTGCCGTAGACGGTGTTGGGATTGTAGGCCGGCACATAGATCACTTCCGGGTTGGCCGGGGCGATGACGATCGTGCGGTCGGTCCCCGATCCCTGCGAGGTGACCGTCTGCTCCTTGCCGCTCTGCAGATTGCCGGCGTCGGCCGCCCGGGCGCGCAGGCGCTGGATCGAATCGGCGACATCCTGTTGCTGGGCGATCGTCGCGTCGCCGACCTTCTGCATCCAGTCGAGATTGTCGCTGAGCTGGCTCAGGACCTGCGGGAAGGCGACCAGCGACTTGACGCTGACGTCCCAGCTCTTGTCGTTGACCGCGGCGACGGCGGCGTCGCCCTTCAATGTCGGATTGGCCTTGGACCAGCGGGCCGCCTCGACGACCTCGAGGGGATAGCTCGCCGCCATCAGGGTCTGCGCGAGCAGGGCGTCGGGATAGAGCGCGATCGGCGCCAGAATCTGGTCGAGCTGTTCGGCCGTGAACGGCTTCTTGGCTGTGTCCTGCGCCCGCGCGGCTTGCGTGACCCCGACCGCGAGCGTGGCGGCAAGGGCGGTCATCAGGCTACGGCGCTGCATACGTTTCTCTCCCGCGACCACATTGGCGGTCCATCATGATGCGGTCTGCTTCCTGGGCAAACTCGGTCCGATCATGATCCATTTGCAGGCGTGGGCAATGCCCTTGGCGACCGTTTGCCGAAGCGCGTTGCGAGGGGCGGCGTTGAAATAATCTCGATTGTCCTGCAGAGAGCCGGCGAGACAAACTCCGCCGGTCATTCGAGCAAGGGGAAGGTTCATGAGTGTCAGCCAGGCCGAGAAGGCCCGCAAGTTCCGGGCGCTTCACGAGGCGCCGGGCACGTTCTTCATCGCCAATCCGTGGGATGCGGGCTCGGCGCGCATCCTGGCCGGGCTGGGCTTCGAGGCCCTGGCGAGTTCGAGCGGCGCCAAGGCGGGCGTGCTCGGCAGGCGCGACGGCCGCGTGACGCGCGACGAGGCGCTGGCCAATGCACGACTGATCGTGAACGCCACCGATCTGCCGGTGGCGGCCGATCTCGAGAAGGGCTTCGGCGATTCGCCCAGCGATGCGGCCGAGACGATCCGCCAGGCGGCGGGCGTGGGGCTGGTCGGTGGTTCCATCGAGGACGCGACCGGCAATCCGGACCAGCCGCTGTTCGATATCGATACGGCGACGGCCCGCATCAAGGCGGCAGTCGAGGCGGCGCGTTCGCTGCCGGTACCGTTCGTCCTGACGGCGCGCGCCGAAGGATTCCTGCGCGGCAAGCCGGACCTCGGCGACGTGATCAAGCGCCTGCAGGCCTACGAGGCGGCCGGTGCCGATGTCCTGTTCGCGCCCGGCCTGCCCGATCTGGCCTCGGTCAGGAAGGTCTGCGGCGCGCTCCGCAAGCCCTTCAACTTCATGGTGGGCATCAAGGGCAAATCCTTCAGCAAGGCCGAACTCGAGGCCGCCGGCGTGAAGCGGATCAGCCTTGCCACCTCGCTGTACCGGGCCGCCATGACGGGGCTGATCGATGCCGCCACCGAGGTCAAGGAGCAGGGGACCTTCACCTATCTCGACCGGGCGATTCCCACGCCCGACCTCAATGCATTCATGAAGGAGTAGAGGAGCGAGATGCTGACCGAAGACGAGATGAAGCGCATCGCGGCCGAGGAGCGCTATCGCCATTCGATCCGCAAATCCCTGGAAGAGGAGTCCGCAGGGCCCGCGCCTGAGCCGCCGCCGCCTCCGGCCCCGCCGGGATTCGGTTCCAAACTGTACGACTTCCTCAACAGCTCGGTGGGCATGTGGCTGTTGTCTTCGGTCGTCCTCACGGGAGGCGCGGCGTTTCTCCAGCAGGTGCAGCACCAGCATGAGATCGATCAGAAGAACCGGGCGGACCTGGTCAGCCATCGCTTCGAGATCGAACACCGGCTCGATGGCATGAACTTCCTGCTCCGCCGCGCCGTCACGGTGGGGGACGCGAAAACGGCCCTGAGCGGGGTGTTCAAGAGTGCGATCCCGCTGACGCCGGAGCTGCAGAACCGCAGCCTCGCCTCGCTCTATCTCTCGGTCTATCCGTTGCTTGCCGGCACGGAAAAGGAGAAGACCAACAAAGCCTACAATCTCGTGAAGGAGCTGGAGGATGTCGAGCTGTTGCTGCAGCCTCTGCCGGACGACAAGCCGCTCGACGACGCCCAGCGGACGCAGATCGCCAAGCTGATGAAGGCGATTCAGCAGCTCAAGTTCGAGGACGGAAAGTAGGCCTCAGGGCTTGTCGACGGCGCCGCCGCTGTCGACCCAGTCCTTGAAGGCGCCGAGGTTGAAGACGTTGGCGTAGCCGAAATCCTTCAGCACCTTGCCGCTGAGCGCCGAGCGGCCGCCCGACGCGCAATAGACGATCACGGTCTTGTTCCTGTCGAAGGCCTTGTCGTGCGCAGGCGACTCAGGGTCGGCCCGGAACTCGAGCATGCCGCGCGAGACATGCACCGCGCCCGCGACCTTGCCGCTGTTGGCGACCTCGGCGGCGTCGCGCACGTCGACGACGAGCGTATTGCCCTTGGCGATCATTTCCCGGGCCTCGGCCGGCGTGACCCTCGGCACGGCGGCGTTGGCCGCTTCGATCATCTGCTTGACGCTCGTGGGCATGAGACCCTCCTCCAGGGTGAAGTGGAACGCCAATCTAGCACGCCGCGCTGGCCGTCCTCCGCTGTTTGTCTGCGGTCGTGTCGGGTCCATAGTGTCGACGTTTCGCGAGGGAGTTCGAATATGAGTACCGGTGACATCACGCGCGTGCCCAATCCGAGGGTGCCGGCCAAGTCTTCGGTCGCGGTCTACCGGCTGCCCGGTGGCGGCGGCTTCCTGTGGGGCGTGGCGACCTCGCCCGACCGGACCCAGGATATCCGCGTCCAGACGCTGGGCGCGCTGGGGGTCATCGACGGCTATCTCAAGGACGCCGGCCTCGACCGGACGCGCATCGTGAAGGCCGAGATCGTCGTCACCGATCACGACAACAAGCCGGTCTTCGACGAGGCCTGGGCGACCTGGATGCCGGCCAATCACGGCCCGGTCCGCTCCTTCGTGCAGTCGGTCATGCCCGAGGGCGACCTGATCGAGATCATCATCACGGCGGCGCTCTAGGACGAGGCGGAGGACGGCCGCAAAGGCGAGTTGCCAGTCCCATTTCTTTCCGCGATGAAGTCTGGATGGATACAATCGTCGCGCCCGCGCCGCAGAGCCGCACGGCAACTGAACATTTCGATGTGCTGATCGTCGGCGCCGGCCTGTCCGGCATCGGTGCCGCCTGGCATCTGCAGAAGAACTGTCCGGGCAAGCGCTACGCGATCCTCGAGGGGCGCGCCGCCAGCGGCGGGACCTGGGATCTGTTCCGCTATCCCGGCGTGCGCTCGGACTCCGACATGTACACGCTGGGCTACCGCTTCCGGCCGTGGAAGGACGCCAAGGCGATCGCCGACGGGCCGTCGATCCTGAGCTACATCCGCGAGGTCGCCAGCGATCACGGTATCGACCGCCACATCCGCTACGACCATCGCGTCGTGGCGGCCTCGTGGTCGACGCCCGACGCCAGATGGACGGTCGAGATCGAGCGCGGCGGCGAGCGCGTGTTTCTTTCCTGCGGCTTCCTGTGGATGTGCAGCGGCTACTATCGCTACGAGGCCGGCTACCTGCCGGACTTTCCCGGCATCGACGGCTTCAAGGGCAAGGTGGTCCATCCGCAGCACTGGCCGCAGGATCTCGATTATGCCGGCAAGAAGGTCGTGGTGATCGGCAGCGGCGCCACCGCGGTGACGGTGGTGCCGTCCATGGCCGAGACCGCCGGTCACGTCACCATGCTGCAGCGTTCGCCGACCTACGTCGTGGCGCGCCCGGCGCAGGACCCGTTCGCCAACAAGATGCGGCGCCGGCTGCCGCTCAAGCTCGCCTATATGGCGACACGCTGGAAGAACGTGCTGATGGGCATGTATTTCTACCAGATGTGCAAGCGCAAGCCGGAGAAGGTGAAGAGCCTGATCCTGGGCGGCGTGCGTCAGATGCTGGGGCCGGACTACGACGTCGCCACGCACTTCACGCCGAAATACAATCCGTGGGACCAGCGGCTCTGCCTGGTGCCCGACGCCGATCTGTTCCGCGCCATTCGCAAGAAGAAGGCGTCCGTGGTCACCGACCAGATCGAGACCTTCACCGAGACCGGCATCAAGCTGAAATCGGGCGCCGAGCTGGAGGCCGACGTGGTGGTGACGGCGACCGGCCTGGTCGTGCAGCCGCTGGGCGGCGCGAAGCTGGTGGTCGACGGCAAGCCGGTGAAGCCGTCCGACACCATGATCTACAAGGGCATGATGTATTCCGACGTGCCGAACCTCGCGTCGGTGTTCGGCTACACCAATGCCTCGTGGACCCTGAAGGCCGACCTGGTCTGCGAGTATGTCTGCCGGCTCCTGAACTACATGGACCGCAAGGGCTTCAAGCAGGCAACGCCGCACAACAGCGACCCCACACTCACGGAGGAGCCCTGGGTCAACTTCTCGTCCGGCTACATCCAGCGCGCCCTGCCGCACCAGCCCAAGCAGGGCAGCAAGCGGCCGTGGAAGCTCTACCAGAACTACGTGCTCGACCTGCTCACCCTGCGCCATGGCTCGCTGCGGGACAAGGCGATGGTCTTCTCCAAGTAGATGGGTCCGCAGGTAAACTCGCCGGCCCGCATCCTGGTCGCGAGCCTCGTCGGGACGACGATCGAGTTCTTCGACTTCTACATTTTCGCCACGGCGGCGGTGCTCGTCTTTCCGCACCTGTTCTTCCCGACCAGCGATCCCGCCTCGGCCGTGCTGCAGTCCTTCGCGACCTTCTCCATCGCCTTCTTCGCGCGGCCGCTGGGCGCGGCCGTGTTCGGCCACTATGGCGACCGGATCGGCCGCAAGGCCACGCTGGTGGCCGCGCTCATGACCATGGGTCTGTCGACGGTGCTGATCGGCTTCCTGCCCGGCTATGAGACGATCGGCGTCTTTGCGCCTTTGTTGCTGGCGATCTGCCGCTTCGGCCAGGGGCTGGGCCTGGGCGGCGAATGGGGCGGGGCCGTCCTGCTGGCCACGGAGAACGCGCCGCCGCACCGCCGGAGCTGGTATGCGATGTTCCCCCAGCTCGGGGCGCCTCTCGGCTTCGTCCTGTCGGCGACGTCCTTCCTGCTGCTGACGCAGACCCTGACCAACGCGCAGTTCCTGGCCTGGGGATGGCGGCTGCCGTTCATCGTCAGCCTGCTGCTGGTGATGCTGGGCCTCTACGTCCGGCTCAAGATCACCGAGACGCCCGAGTTCCAGAAGGCCGTCGATACCGAGGCCAGGGTCGCCGTGCCGCTCATGGTGCTCATTCGCAACCACAAGCGCGCTCTGCTTCTGGGCACGCTGGTCGCGCTGGCGACCTTCGTCCTGTTCTATCTCATGACGGTGTTCTCGCTGAGCTGGGCCACCAGCAAGCTGGGCTACTCGCGCGAGCGCTATCTCGAGATTCAGTTGATCGGCGTGGCCTTTTTCGCCGCCACCATTCCGCTGGCGGCCTGGCTGAGCGACCGGTACGGGCGGCGCAGTGTGCTCGTGATCGCCACCGCCTGCACCGGCGTGTTTGGCCTGTTCTTCGAGCCGCTGCTCGCCAGCGGCCTCGCCGGCGCGCTCGCTTTCAACGTCATCGGCCTTGCGCTGATGGGCTTCAACTACGGCCCGATCGGAGCGGCGCTCGCGTCGCCGTTCCCGGTGTCCGTGCGCTACACCGGCGCCTCGATGACGTTCAACCTGGCGGGCATCTTCGGTGCGTCGCTGGCGCCCTACATCGCCACCTGGCTTGCGCTCAACTTCTCGCTGGCCTGGGTCGGCTACTATCTCCTCGGTGCCTGCGTCCTCACCCTGGCGGCGATGCTGCTGAGCCGCGACGCCGAGCTCTCTTCCTGAGCCGGGCTCCAGCCGTCAGGTGAAAGAGACCGTGACCGACCCGAACGGGCCGAAATCCGCCACGTAGGTTTCGCCTCGCCTGGGCGCCAGCATGCCGGTGAGGGTGCCGGTACTGACCATCTGACCTGCCTTCATGCCGACGCCGGTGCGCGACAGTTCGTTGGCGAGCCAGGTGAGCGGGACCATCGGATGGTCGAGCGCCGCCGCCGCCGTGCCCTTGCGGCGCAGGCGGCCGTCGGAGGAGAGGGTGGCTTCCTGGCCCGCGATGTCGCGGTTCCGCCAGCCGTCGATGGCGGGACCGTAGACGATCGTGCCGGAGCCGGCGCCGTCGGCCAGGATGGCAGGCAGCAGCGGGAACGACGGGTCGTGGATGAAGCGGCACTCCGCCAGCTCCAGTCCGGGATGCAGTGAGGCGACCGCGTCGGTGACTTCCTCCACTGTGTAAGGCGTCTCTCGCGGCGGCAGATCGCGGCCGAGCTTCGCCTGGTACTCGACCTCGGGGATCGGGCTCGCAAGCCTGGCATGCACGGCGCTGTGCGGGGTCTCCGTCGCAAAGTAGACGCGGCCATAGATCGGCGAGTCGGTTCGCAGCGCCTGCTGCATCTCCTCCTTCATCGCCGCGATCTTCCATCCCACGACCGGCCAGCCCAGTTCCTCGGCGACCATGCCGGCGATCCGATAGGCCGTCGCCTTGTCCGGCGGCACGAGATGCGGGGCGAGGCCGCTCTGGCTGCGCGGCTCGCGGCGCAGCGAGGCAAGGAGGCGGGCGAGTTCCCGTTGCGCTGTCACGTCCATCGGTGTTCCTTATCAGAAAGCGGAGGAGACGAGATGCGCAGCCAGGCCGAAAAGGGACGGGTGTTTCGCGAACTGCATGAGCGACCCGGTCTGCTGCTGCTCCCCAATCCGTGGGATGCGGGCACCGCCAGGCTGCTGCAGTCGCTGAGCTTCGAGGCGCTGGCCACGACCAGCCTCGGCATGGCCAACGCACTGGGCCGCGTCGACGGAGACGGTGCGGTGAGCCGCGCCGAGCTGCTGGAGAACTGCCGGGTCATCGCGGGCGCAACCGACCTGCCGGTGAATGCCGATCTCGAGAACGGCTATGCCGACGATCCGAAGGAGGCCGCGACCATCCTGCGCGACGCGGCTGCGGTCGGTATCGTCGGCGGTTCGATCGAGGACTGGAGCGGCGAGCGGATCTATGACTTCAACCATGCGGTCGAGCGCGTGGCGGCCGGCGCCGAGATGGCGCGGTCGCTCGATGTGCCCTTCACCTTCACCGCGCGGGCGGAGAACCTGATCCGCGGCGTGAAGGACCTCGACGACACGATCCGCCGGCTGCAGGCCTTCGAGAAGGCCGGCGCCGACGTGCTCTATGCACCGGGCCTTCGCGACCTCGCGACCATGCGCACGGTGGCCTCCGAGGTCTCGAAGCCGCTGAACGTCGTGATGAGCGCCGGCGATCCCGACCTGACGGCCGAGCAGATCGAGGCGACCGGCGTGAAGCGGGTCAGCGTCGGCGGAGCGCTGTCCCGGCTTGCCCTCGCGGCCTTCATGAACGGGGCGAAGGACATGAAGGCCGGCAGCTTCCAGTGGATGCGCGACACCATGCCGACCAGCGACCTGAAGAAGGTGTTTTCACAGGCATGAACCGCAAGGCGAAGCCCGTTCGCGCGATCCCGGATGCGGGCGAGGGCAAGCGCGGCCCGGAAGGCCATCTTGGCTACCTTGTGCGGCAGGCCCATGCGGCGGTGCGGGGGGCGATGGAGAAGGCGCTGGCCGACCTTGACGTCACGCCGCCGCAATTCGCCGTTCTGACCATGGTCGTGAACTATCCGGGCATCTCTGGCGCGGAGCTTGCTAGGCTGACATTCCTGACACCGCAGACGATCAACGTGATCGTTCGCAATCTGGTCAGGGCGGAACTGGTCGGGAAGTCCGCCGATGCCGCGCACGGCCGCATCCTGCGGCTGCATGCGACGATCCGGGGCGAGGCATTGCTGAAGCGATGCCGGGCCAGGGTCATGGAAATCGAGGGCCGGCTATCGGGGATGCTGGGGCGGGACGAGGAACGGGTTGTTCGGCAATGGCTCTCCGCCGTTGGGGAGAAATTGACCGAAGAAGGTTGAGTGCACTCTTCGCGAGTGTTGTAACATAAGGTTCACGAACGGCCTGTAGCTGCAGGCGTTCGAGGGGCTGACAAGACAGGGGGACTCTTAAAAATGATCGATCGCACCATCATCAGGCGCGCCACGCTGGCGGGCGCTGCCGCACTCGCGATGTTCGGCCTGGCGTCGCCGGCCTTTGCGCAGAAGACCCGGCTCACCGTCTATACCGCGCTGGAGAACGACCAGCTCGATCCGTTCAAGAAGGCCTTCGAGGCCGACAATCCCACGATCGAGATCGCCTGGGTGCGCGATTCGACCGGCGTCGTCGCGGCCAAGCTGATGGCCGAGAAGGACAATCCCCGCGCCGACATCATCTGGGGCCTCGCTGCTTCCAACGTCGGCCTGATGGCCTCGATGGGCATGCTCGAGCCCTACACGCCGGCCGGTTCGACCGCGCTCAACCCGATGTTCCTGAGCGGCAAGTCGCCCCAGACCTGGGTCGGCATGGACGCCTATCTCTCGCTGGTCTGCTTCAACACGGCCGAGGGCAAGAAGGGCAACAAGCCGGTTCCGACCAGCTGGGCCGACCTGATCAAGCCCGAATACAAGGACTCGATCGTGATGCCGAACCCGGCCTCGTCGGGCACCGGCTACCTCACCATCGCGGCCTGGCTGCAGATCATGGGCGAGGAAGCGGGCTGGAAGTACATGGACGCGCTCCATCAGAACATCGCGCAGTACATCCACTCGGGCTCGGCGCCCTGCGTCCAGGCGGCCAAGGGCGAGCGCCTGATCGGCATCGGCCTCGACACCCGCGGCGCCTCGGAGAAGACCAAGGGCGCCCCGCTCGAACTGGTGATCCCGAAGGAAGGCCTGGGCTGGGAGCTCGAGGTCACGGCGATCGTCAAGGGCACCAAGCATCTCGACGCCGCCAAGAAGCTTGCCGACTGGGCCGTCACCAAGAAGGCCAATGAGCTCTACGCCAAGACCTATCCCATCGTCGCCTATCCGGGCGTCGCCATCACGCCGCCGAACTATCCGCCGAACCTCGAGAAGGTGATGGTGAAGAACGACGTCGAGTGGATGGCCAAGAACCGCGACCGCATCCTGGCCGAGTGGACGAAGCGCTACGACGGCAAGTCCGCCCCGAAGGCCAAGTGACGCGAGTCATCCCGAGCATCGCGAGGGATCCTTCAACGAGCCGTAAAGATCCTTCGCTTCGCTCAGGATGACATTAGCTGCCATGGCGAACTACCTCGAGGTCCGCAACCTCTCCAAGCGGTTCGGCGACTTCTCGGCCCTCGGCGACGTCTCGCTCGACGTCGTCGAGGGTGAGTTCGTCTGCTTCCTCGGCCCCTCGGGCTGCGGAAAGACGACGCTCCTGCGGGCCATCGCCGGCCTCGATCCCCAGACCTCCGGCACGATCCGGCAGAAGGGGCGGGACGTCTCGGCTCTGCCGCCCGCGCAACGCGACTTCGGCATCGTCTTCCAGTCCTACGCGCTGTTCCCCAACCTCACCGTCACGGACAATGTCGGCTACGGGCTGGTGAGCCGCCGCCAGAACCGGGCAACGATCCTGAAGAGGGTCACCGAATTGCTGGCGCTGGTCGGCCTGCCCGATGCCGGCCCGAAATATCCCGCCCAGCTTTCGGGCGGCCAGCAGCAGCGTGTGGCGCTGGCCCGCGCGCTCGCGACCTCGCCCGGCCTGCTGCTGCTCGACGAGCCGCTGTCGGCGCTCGACGCCCGCGTCCGGCTGCGCCTGCGTCACGAGATCAAGGCACTGCAGCGCACGCTCGGCGTCACGACGATCATGGTGACGCATGACCAGGAAGAGGCGCTGACCATGGCCGACCGGATCGTGGTCATGAACCAGGGCGCCATCGAGCAGGTCGGCACGCCGCAGGAGATCTACCGCCGGCCGGCGACCGCCTTTGTGGCCGACTTCGTAGGGTCCATGAACTTCCTCGCCGGGACCCTGATGGCGCCGGACAAGGTGCGCGTGGCCGGCGTCGATTTCGCCTGCCCGGTCCAGGACGGGTTGGCGCCCGGCCAGAAGGTGAGCCTCTGCATCCGGCCGGAGGACGTGCGCGTGCGCGACTTGCCGGCCGACATCGCCAATCGCGTTCCGGTCGAGGTGGCGGAGCTGGATTTCGTCGGCGCGTTCTGCCGCGCCACGCTGCGGGCACGCGCGGCGGCCGACGTCGCCGTGACGGCCGACTTCTCCAGCAACCTGATCCGCGACCTGGGCGTCGACATCGGCACGAAGCTCGACATCGCCCTGCCGCCCGACCGGCTCAGGGTCTTCGCGTGAGGGGAAGCCGCTCGTGAGCCTGGCGATCCCGGGACTGAAGGTCGGCCTCTCGCGCGACGACCTGATGATGCGCGCCGGTGTGGTCGTGCTGGCGGGCGTGCTGCTGGTCATGGTCGGCCTGCCGCTCTGGGCGCTGCTCGCCAAGGGCTTCGAGGACCGCGACGGCAAGTTCATCGGCCTCGCGAACTACGTCTCGTATTTCTCCACGCCGGCGCTGTTCCAGTCGGCGCTGAACAGCTTCCAGGTCGCCTCGATCACCACCGTGATCGTCGTACCGCTGGCCTTCCTCTACGCCTATGCGTTGACGCGCACGGTGCTGCCGATGCGCTGGCTGTTCCAGGGCATCTCCCTGATCCCGATCTTCGCGCCCTCGCTGCTGCCGGGCATTGCGCTGATCTACCTGTTCGGCACGCAGGGTTTCTTCAAGGCGTTGCTGGGCGGCGGCTCGATCTACGGGATCGACGGCATCGTGATCGCCCAGGTCTTCTACTGTTTTCCGCACGCGACGCTGATCCTGACGACCGCGCTCGCCACGTCCGACGCGCGCCTCTACGAGGCGGCGGACGTGCTGGGCGCCTCCAAGCGTCGCGTGTTCTTCACGGTCACTCTGCCCGGCGCCAAGTACGGCCTGATCAGCGCCGCGCTGGTCGTGTTCACCCTGGTGATGACCGATTTCGGCATCGCCAAGGTGATCGGCGGCAACTTCAATGTGCTCGCGACCGACGTCTACAAGAAGGTGATCGGCCAGCAGGATTTCTCGATGGGCGCCGTGGTCGGCATGGTGCTGCTGGCGCCGGCGGCGCTGGCCTTCCTGGTGGACCAGCTGGTGCAGCGCAAGCAGGTGGCGCTGCTGACCGCGCGCGCCGTGCCGCTGGTGCCGCGGCCGAAGTTTGCGCGCGACCTGTTCTTCACCCTGTTCTGTCTGCTGGTGTCAGCCGCCATCCTCGCCATCCTCGGCATGGCGATCTGGGGCTCGCTGATCAAGTACTGGCCGTACAATCTCAGCCTCACCCTCGACAATTACGACTTCGCCAAGTTCGACGCCAACGGCTGGGATTCCTACTGGAACTCGGTGCAGATGGCGTTGGGCGCGGCGGTCTTCGGCACGGTGCTGATGTTCACCGGCGCCTGGCTCAACGAGAAGACCCGCGGCTTCGGGATGATGCGCGGCGTCGTCCAGCTCCTGGCGTTCCTGCCGATGGCGGTGCCGGGGCTGGTGCTGGGCCTGGGCTACATCTTCTTCTTCAACGCGCCCAACAACCCGCTCAACTTCCTCTATGCCACCATGGGCATCCTGGTGCTGAACACGGTGGCCCACTTCTACACGGTGGGCCATCTCACGGCGACGACGGCGCTGAAGCAGATCGACCCGGAGTTCGAGGCGGTCTCGGCGTCGCTCAAGGTGCCGATCTGGAAGACCTTCGTGCGGGTGACGGCGCCGATCTGCCTGCCGGCGATCCTCGACATCGCGATCTACCTGTTCGTCAACGCCATGACGACGGTGTCGTCGGTGATCTTCCTCTACGCGCCCGACACCAAGCTCGCCTCGGTCGCGGCCGTGAACATCGAGGAGGCGGGGACGACCGCAGCCGCGGCGGCGCTCTGCGTCGTGATCGTGCTGACCTCGGCCGCGGTCAAGGCCGCCCACCTAATCGCCGACCGCTTCCTGTTCGCCCGACTGCAGGTGTGGCGGCGCCGCTGATTTCGCGCGAACATCGCGCCATGAAGCAGCTCCGTATTCCCGCCGTCTACATGCGCGGCGGCACCAGCAAGGGCGTGTTCTTCCTGGCGCACGACCTGCCGTCCGATCCCGCGGCGCGCGACCGGCTGCTGCTGCGCGTGATCGGCAGTCCGGACCGCTACGGCAAGCATACCGACGGGATGGGCGGGGCGACCTCGAGCACCAGCAAGGTGGTGATCCTGTCGAAGTCGGAGCGCGAGGGCTGCGACGTCGACTATCGCTTCGGTCAGGTCGCGATCGACGCGCCGGTCATCGACTGGTCGGGCAATTGCGGCAACCTCAGCGCCGCGGTCGGTCCGTGCGCGCTCGGTATGGGCCTGGTCGAGGGGCCGGCCGACGGCGTCGCGACGGTGCGGATCTGGCAGGCCAATATCGAGAAGGTGATCGTGAACCACGTGCCCATGCGGGGCGGCGAGGTACAGGAGCTGGGTGACTTCGAGCTGGACGGCGTGGCCTTTCCGGCCGCCGAGGTGAAGGTCGAATTCCTCGATCCTGCCGCCGACGAGGAAGGCGGCGACGGGTCGGGGGGCGGCGCCATGTTCCCGACCGGCAACCGCATCGACGTGCTGGACGTGCCCGGTGTCGGCAGGATCGAGGCGACGCTGATCAACGCCGGCAATCCGACGATCTTCGTCGATGCGGCGAGCCTCGGTCTCCGGGGCACGGAACTGCAGGGCGACGTCAACGGCGACAAGGACCTGCTGAAGCGGGCCGAGGCGGTGCGCGCGCTGGGCGCCGTCGCGATGGGCCTCGTCGCCACGCCCCAGGAGGCGACGGACAAGCGCCCGCACACGCCCAAGCTCGCCTTCGTGGCCAAGCCCGCCGCCTACACCGCCTCCGACGGCAAGAAGATCGAGACCGGCGCCATCGACCTGCTGGCCCGCATCTTCTCGATGGGCGTCCTGCACCACGCCATGACCGGCACGGGGGCGGTGGCCATCGCCGCCGCTGCCGCGATCCCGGGCACGATCGTGAGCCGCGTCGCGCCCGCCGGCGCCGATGGCCGCATTCGCTTTGGTCACCCGTCGGGCAGCCTCAACGTCGGCGCCGAAGCCCGCGAGGAGGGCGGTCAGTGGACCGTCAGCAAAGTCATGATGAGCCGCTCGGCCCGCCGCCTGATGGAGGGCTGGGTGAGGGTGCCGGGCGAGCAAAGGCCGGGCGAAAGATGAAGTCAGATGTCGTGGTGATCGGGGGCGGGGCGATGGGATCGTCGGTTGCCTACCATCTGAAGTCCGATCCGTCCTTCACGGGGACGGTGACCGTGGTCGAGCGCGATCCGGCCTATACGCGCGCCTCGTCGGCGCTGTCGGCGAGCTCGATCCGGCAGCAATTCTCGACGCCGCTCAACATCCGCCTGTCGCGCTTCGGGATCGGCTTCCTGCGGCGCGCGCGGGAGTTGCTCGGCGTCGACCTCGGTCTCAGGGAGCCGGGCTATCTGTTCCTCGCCAGCCCGGCCGGGGAGGCCGTGTTGCGGGCGAACCATGCCGTGCAGAAGGGCGAGGGATGCGAGGTCGAGCTGCTCGATCCGGCGGCCTTGAAGGCGCGCTTTCCCTGGATCTCGGAGGAGGGGCTGGCGCGGGCTTCGCACGGAACGGCCAACGAGGGCTGGTTCGACGGGCCATCGCTGATGCAGGGCTTCCGGCGTACGGCGCGGGATCTCGGCGCGACCTACATCGCCGACGAGGTCGTCTCGTTCGATGCGGGCGGCGTCGATCTGAAGGAAGGCGGACGGCTGGAGGCGCGCACCGTCGTCCTGGCGGCGGGACCCTGGTCCGGCGAGGTGGCGGCGCGGTCCGGCATCGCTGTGCCGGTGGAGCCGCGGCGGCGCTCCGTGTTCGTCTTCGACGTGCGCGAGGCGCCGGGCGTGACGCCACTCACCATCGACCCGTCGGGCACCTGGTTCCGGCCGGAGGGCCGCTTCTATATCGCGGGCACCACGCCGGCCGAGGGCAACGATGCCCCCGGCGCGCCGCTCGAGGTGCAGCACCAGGAGTGGGACGACATCGTCTGGCCGACGCTGGCCGCCCGCGTGCCGGCCTTCGAGGCGGCCAAGGTCGTGAATTCCTGGGCGGGTTACTACGAGTACAACACGTTCGACCAGAACGGCATCGTCGGCCGCCATCCGAAAATCGAGAGCCTGATCTTCGCCACGGGCTTCTCCGGCCACGGCATCCAGCAGTCTCCGGCGGTGGGACGCGCCGTCGCCGAACTGATCGTGCATGGGGACTACCGAACGCTCGATCTCAATACTTTTGGTTATGACCGCATTGAATCGGGCCGGCCTATCCGGGAACTCAACGTCGTGTGATACTCGCGGCCTCATCCGAGGAGAGTGACGTGCCCGATCAAGCGCTGGTGAATTCCGATTTGCAGTCCGCCCTGACGGAGGCCAAGCAGGCCTATATCGACCGCAATCCGAAGAGCTTCAGCCGTCACCAGGATGCCTGTGTGGCCATGCCGGGCGGCAACACCCGCACCACGCTGCACAATTCGCCGTTTCCGCTCACGGTGGTGCGCGGCGCGGGCTGCAAGCTATGGGACGCGGACGGCCACGAATATATCGATGTGCTGGGCGAGTATACCGCCGGCATCTACGGCCACTCCCATCCGGTGATCCGTAAGGCGATCGACAGGGCGCTCGACCATGGCTGGAACTTCGCCGGCCGCAACGAGAGCGAAGGCAAGCTCGCCAAGCTCGTGGTCGACCGCATACCGTCAATCGACCTGGTGCGTTTCACCAACTCCGGCACCGAGGGCAACGTGATGGCCCTCGCGGGCGCGCGCGTCTTTGCCCAGCGCAAGGGCCGGACCAAGGCCACCAAGGTCATGGTGTTCCACGGCGGCTATCACGGTGGTGTGCTCTACTTCGTGAGCGGCGGTTCGCCGGTCAACATGCCCTACGAATATGTCGTGGCGCCGTACAACGACGTCGAAGGCACCCGAGCGCTGCTCGCCAAGCATGGCGAGGAGCTGTTCGCCGTTCTGCTCGAGCCGATGCAGGGTAGCGGCGGCTGCCTGCCCGGCAACCTCGACTTCCTGCAGATGGTCCGCAGCGAGACCAAGGCGCGCGGCATCACCATGATCTTCGACGAGGTCATGACCTCGCGGCTGTCGCCCGGCGGCCTGCAGGAGAAGACGGGCGTGATTCCCGACATGACGACGCTGGGCAAGTATATCGGCGGCGGCATGTCGTTCGGTGCCTTCGGCGGCCGGCGCGACATCATGGAGCTGTTCGATCCGACCAAGCCCGATTCGTTGCCGCATGCCGGCACGTTCAACAACAACGTGCTCACCATGGCCGCGGGCGTCGCGGGCTATGGCGAGGTCTATACGCCCGAGGCGGCCAAGGAGCTGAACGATCGCGGCGACAGGATCCGCGAGCGGTTGAACGCGATCTGCCGATCGGCGGGTGTCGAGTTCCAGTTCTCCGGCATCGGCTCGATGATGACGGCGCATGCCACGACGCGGCCGATCAAGAGCGCGGCCGATCTCGCGTCGAGCAACCAGGACGCCAAGGAACTGTTCTATTTCGACATGGTTGCAGCCGGCATCTGGATCGCCCGCCGCGGCTTCGTGGCGCTGAACATCATGATCGGCGACGCCGAGGGCGATCGCTTCGTGGCGGCCGTAGAAGAATTCGTTTCGGCGCGAAAGGCCCTTTTGCAGCCGTCGTAACGGCTTACACTGGGGGAATGACCAGGAGCCAGGATTTCCCCCAGCCGGTCGCCGGCACCGTGGTGCCGCGCTTCGGCGACGTCGCCACCTTCATGCGCCTGCCGCTGTTCCGCGACCCGTCGGAGGTC
The DNA here is from genome assembly GCF_965249915.1 of Reyranella sp. Taxonomy (GTDB): domain Bacteria; phylum Pseudomonadota; class Alphaproteobacteria; order Reyranellales; family Reyranellaceae; genus Reyranella. The sequence goes on along the minus strand of NZ_OZ252257.1, from coordinate 2,390,979 downwards.
GAGATCGGCATGGTGGGCGTGCCGTGGGACGGCGGCACGACCAACCGACCCGGCGCGCGGCACGGCCCACGGCAGATGCGCGATCTCTCCACGATGATGCGGCGCATCCATCACGTGACGGGAATCGCGCCCTATGAGCTGGCCCGGTGCGGCGATCTCGGCGACGCGCCGGTCAATCCCGCCAGCCTCGACGATTCGCTCGACCGCATCGAGAAGCACTATGCGAAGCTCCAGGCCGCGGGCGTGGTGCCTTTGTCTGCCGGCGGCGACCATCTGATCACGCTGCCGATCATGCGCGGCATCCGCAAAGGACTACCGCCGCTCGGCATGGTCCATTTCGACGCCCACAGCGACACCTGGGACAGCTATTTCGGCGGCTTCAAGTATACGCACGGCACGCCCTTCCGGCGCGCCGTGGAAGAGGGGCTGCTCGACCCCAAACGCGTGGTCCAGATCGGCATCCGCGGTTCGCTCTACAAGGCCGACGACAACCAGTGGGCCCTCGACCAGGGCATGCGCGTGATCACGATCGAGGAGTATTTCGATCTCGGCGTCGAGAAGGTGATCGCCGAGGCGCGCGGCGTCGTCGGCAGCGGCCCGACCTATGTGAGCTTCGACGTCGACGGTCTCGACCCGGCCTATGCGCCGGGCACCGGCACGCCCGAGATCGGCGGCTACACCCCGCACGAGGCCCAGCGCATGCTGCGCGGCCTGCGCGGCCTCGACCTGGTCGGCGGCGACGTCGTCGAGGTCTCGCCGCCCTTCGACATGAGCGGCAACACCGCGCTCGTCGGCGTCACGATGATGTGGGAAATCCTCTGCTTGCTCTCCGAAGCGGTGGCGCGGCGGAAGGGGCGTCTGACGACCTAGTAGAGAATTTCGTCAGCGCTTCTTTTTGGCCTCGGCGGCAGACCGGCTGCAGCCCGCCAATTCGAGGCATACGGGATCGCGAGCCGCCGCCTTCAGGATCGACTCCAGCAATCCGGGGAAGCGCGCTTCGAGGTCGTCGCGGCGCAGGCTGATGTAGCGGCCCGTGCCCTCGACGCGCGTGCGGATGAGGCCCGCCTCGCGCAGCCGCGCGAAGTGATAGGTCAGATTTGATTTCGCGCCGATGGCGTTGAAATTCCCGCACTGGAGCTCGGATTCGCCCGGTCCTAACTGGGCGAGCCTGTAGACGACCACCAGCCGCGTCGGATCGCTCAGGCAATCGAGCAACATCGGCAATTCGATCTGTTCGGGTGCGGGGTGCACAGGAGAACGCGCCATGCGGTCAGGCTATCACCGCGCGTCGTTGGGAACAATAGTTCGAAAGTTACTGAACAATTGACTCTCCGTTCAGCTAGTTCCATGGTTCAAAGAATATTGAACTATGAGGTTCATTGATGAACTTGTACTGGCTGGCGCTGACGGCTTTCGCGATCGGCACCGAGGCGTTCGTGATCACGGGCCTCCTTCCGATCATCGCCGCCGACATCGACATCTCGATCGCCGACACGGGACTGCTGGTCACCGTCTATGCGCTCACCTACGCCGTTGGCTCGCCAATCCTCGCGGTCGTCTTCAACAATATCGATCGCAAGCGCGCCATGGTGCTGGCGCTCGTGTTTTTCGTTGCGGGCAACCTGGCGGCCGCCGCGGCGAACGGACTTGCGATGTTGCTGGTCGCTCGGATGGTGATGGCGGTGGCCGCCGGCCTCGCCATCCCGACGGCGAATGCCGTGGCCATCGCGCTTGCGCCGCCTGAAAAGCGCGGGCGCGCCATCGCCGTGGTGTCGTCCGGCATGACGGTATCGACCGTGCTCGGGGTTCCCCTGGGCACCATGGTGGGGGACAGCTTCGGGTGGCACGCGACTTTCCTCCTGGTTGCGCTGCTGGGAGTCATGGCGCTTGCGGGGCTGGTTTTTGGGCTGCCGCGTGGGCTGCCCCGCAGCGCCGCAACGCTCGCGCAACGCCTCGCCGTGGCACGAAATGGCGCGGTGTTGCGCACCCTGGCCGCCACGACGGTATGGGCAGCGTCCATCTTCACGGTCTTCACCTACATCGCCGTCGCGTTGCACGACGTCGGCATGGCGGCGTCGGGCGTCAGTTTCGCTCTGCTGGTCTTTGGCATTGCCGCGGCCATCGGCAATACGGCGGGTGGACGGCTGGTCGATCGCTTTGGGTCCAGGCCGGTCGCGGGCATTGCTCTTGCCCTGTTGACCGTCGCCCTCGCCGCGGAATCGTTCACGCTGAAAATGGCTCCACCCGAGATCGCCGCGCCCGCGATGGTGCTGCTGCTGTTCTTGTGGGGACTTGGCGGCTGGGCTTTCTACGTGGCCCAGGTCGTCACGCTGGTGCGGCTTTCGCCGGAGGCGCCGATGATCGCTTTGTCGCTCAATGCCTCCGCCATGTATCTGGGCATCGGGCTGGGCGGCATGATCGGCGGTACGTTGCTTGCGGCGCTCGGTACGACCGATCTTGGCTGGGTCGGAGCCTGCGGACTGGCCTTGGCCCTGGCGCTCACACTGTGGCGCAAGACGGTGGCAACCCCGTAGGGTCGTTGCGTCGGGACTCTGGCGGAATTGCGGGCGGCGGCGCTATCCTCGGCGCATGCGCGCCTTTCTGCTCAGCCTCGTCCTCGCCTTCGTCGCGTCATCCGCCTCGGCCCAGCCGGTGCCGCGCTGGATGACGCTCCCGCCCACGCCCACGCTGCCGCCGGCCGTGAGCAGCGGCCATGCGCCGGTCAACGGCATCTCGATCTGGTACGCGACCTTCGGCAGCGGGCCGCCGGTCATCCTCCTGCACGGCGGGCTGGCCAACTCGAACTACTGGGGCCACCAGGTTCCCGAACTGGCGAAGACCCACCGGGTGATCGTCATGGACAGCCGCGGCCACGGGCGCAGCACGCGGGACGAACGGCCGTACGGCTACGCGCTGATGGCGTCCGATGTGTTGGGGCTGATGGACTATCTCGGCGTGCCGCAGGCCGCGGTGGTGGGCTGGAGCGACGGCGCCATCATCGGGCTGAGCATGGCCATGTCCCACCCGCAGCGCGTGTCGCGCCTCTTCGCCTTCGCCGCCAACTCCGACCCTGGCGGCGTGAAGGACGTGGACAAGAGCCCCGTGTTCAGGAGCTTCATTGCCCGCGGCGAGAAGGAGTACGAGGCGCTCTCGGCCACGCCGCGCGAGTACCGGAAATTCGTCGAGGAGATCAGCACCATGTGGGCGACGCAGCCCAACTGGACGGCCGCCGATCTTGGCGGCATCAATGTCCGCACCTGGATCGTCGACGCCGATCGCGACGAGGCGATCAAGCGCCAGAACACCGAGTTCATGGCCGAGGCGATCCCCAATGCGGGGCTGTTGCTGCAGCCGGAGGTCAGCCACTTCTCGATGCTCCAGGCGCCGCAGCAGTTCACCGACGACGTGAAGCGCTTCCTCGACCGGAAGTGGGACTGAGCCTCGATCGCAGACGCGCTCCGACCCGGCCTGCGGGCGGCCTCGTGAGACGCACAACCGAAATAAACGAAATAAACGAAACAAACGAAGCCAATGTCGCACCCCTGCGGGCGAGCGCCCAATCTGCAGGCGAACTGCGACTAGGAGGCCAGTTCCAGGATCTCCTTCACCTCGGCGGGCGTCGGGATCGGGCGCGGATTGCGCGGCACCCAGGGGGTGCCCATCGCCTGCTGGGCGATGCGGTCGAACTGCTCGCGGCCGATCTTCACGTCGGACAGGTGGCGCGGCATGTCGAGGCCGCGGATGAAGCGGTCGAGCACGTCGCCCGCGTCTTCGCCCGGATGCCCCATGGCGTTGGCGATCAGCGCCTGGCGGTCGGCATTGGCCGGCTTGTTCCAGCGCATCACCCACGGCAGCATGATGCAGGACGTGTGGCCGTGCGGGACGTCGAACACGGCGCCCAGCACGTAGCCGATGCCGTGGCTGGCGCCCATCGGCACACCGGCGGCGATGCCGGTCATGGAGAGCCAGGAACCGGTCTGGCAGTCGAGGCGGGCGGCCATGTCCGATGGATCGGCCTTCACGCGCGCGAGCCCCCGCGCCAGCAGCGACAGGCCGTGCAGCGACGAGGCGTTGCTGTATTCGGTCGATTCGAGGGAGCAGACGCCCTCGACGCAGTGATCGACGGCGCGGATGCCGGTCGAGAGCAGGAGCCACATCGGCGTGTGGCGCGTCACCTCGGGGTCGAGGATGACGGCCTGCGGGATGGTGAGGGGATGGCGGAACATCTCCTTTACCTTCGTGGCCTCGTTGGTGACGCCGGCGATGGCGGAGAATTCGCCGGCCGACAGGGTGGTCGGGATCGAGATCTGGCGCACGGTCGGCGGCGCCACGTCCGACTGGCCGCGGATCCGGTCCATGTCCTCGGGCGTGCGGACGTCGTTCGACAGGCAGAGCTGGACGGCCTTGGCGGCGTCGGTGATCGAGCCGCCGCCCAGGGTGACGATCAGGTCGGCGCGGGCCTCGCGGGCCTGTTCGGACGCGGCGACCACGGCGCTGCGCGGCGAATGCGCCGGCATCCTGTCGAAGGTGCCGACGCACTTGTTGCCCAGCGCCCGGCGCAGCTTCTCGATCTCGTCGGTTTCCCGGTTGAGGGTACCGCTCACCATCAGGAAGACGCGGTTGGCGCCCTGGCGCTCGACCAGTTCCGACAGGGCCTCGGCGGCCGGCCGTCCGAACACCACTTCTTCCATTTTGCTGAAAACGATACGGCCTGAAGCGGTCATGCTCATCTCCCTGTAATTTTGCTATCGTGGCGGCGAAAACAGGCAAGGGAAAGCATGACCGGCACACGGGATGGGGCGATCGCCCGCGCAGAGAAATATTTCGACGAGGGCGGCTTCCTCGAGGAGCTGCAGCGCCGGGTCGCCATTCCGACGACCAGCCAGGAGGCCGGGTCCATGCCGGCCCTGCAGCAATACGTCTCCGGCGAGATGACCGAGTCGCTGCAGAAGCTGGGCTACGACTGCACGGTCCTGCCCAATCCGCGCAGCGAGTACGGCCCGTTCCTGATCGCCCGGCGGGTCGAGGACCCGTCCAAGCCGACCGTGCTGACCTACGGCCATGGCGACGTGATCCGCGGCCAGGAGGAGCAGTGGCGCTCCGGCCTGTCGCCCTGGAAGATCGTGATCGAGGGCGACAAGATGTACGGCCGCGGCACGGCCGACAACAAGGGCCAGCACACGATCAACATCGCAGCCCTCGCCTCCGTCATGCAGGAGCGTGGCTCGCTGGGCTTCAATTCGACGATCCTGATCGAGACCGGCGAGGAGACGGGTTCGCCCGGCCTCGCGGACTTCTGCAAGGCCAACAAGGAGGCGCTCAAGGCCGACGCCCTGATCGCCTCGGACGGCCCGCGGCTCGACCATCGCCGGCCGACCATCTTCGGCGGCACGCGCGGCACGCTGAACTTCAACCTCTCGCTGACGATGCGCGAGGGCGGCCACCATTCGGGCAACTGGGGCGGGCTGCTGGCCAATCCCGGCATCATCATGGCCCATGCCCTGGCCACCATCACCGACGAGCGCGGCCAGATCAAAGTGCCGGAGTGGCGGCCCACGACGCTGACCAATTCGATCCGCGCGGCGCTGGCCGACGCCCATCCCGATGCGGGCGAGGGCGCGCCGGAGATCAACGAGGATTGGGGCGAGAAGTCGCTCACGCCGGTGGAGCGCGTGTTCGGCTGGAACAGCTTCGAGATCCTGGCCTTCAAGACCGGCAACCCCGACCGGCCGGTCAATGCGATCCCGCCCAGCGCCGTCGCCTACTGCCAGCTGCGCTTCGTCGTCGGCACCGATCCGCACGAGATCATCCCGGCGCTGCGCCGCCATCTCGACAGGCACGGTTTCGGCATGATCAAGATCGAGCAGGCGCGCGACGTGATCATGAGCGCAACCCGCCTCGATCCCGAGAACCCCTGGGCGAAGTTCGCTTCCGGCTCGATCGAGAAGACGGCGGGCCAGAAGCCGAACATGCTGCCCAACCTGGGCGGTTCGCTGCCCAATGAGGTGTTCACCGACATTCTGGGCCTGCCGACGGTGTGGGTGCCGCACTCCTACGCCGCCTGCTCGCAGCATGCGCCGGACGAGCACCTGCTGGCGCCGGTCGTCCGCGACGGGCTCAGGCTGATGACCGGCCTGTTCTGGGATTTGGGGGCACAAGGCCGGCCGGGCTAAGCTCCCGCCCGATGATTTCCGCCGAAGAGGCCGCAGACCTGATCGAAGCCATCGCGACCCGCCAGGATCGCGCTGCCTTTGCACGTCTGTTCCAGTATTTCGCACCTCGCGTGAAGGCATTCATCATGCGTGGCGGCACCGATCCGGAGGTGGCGCAGGAAGTCGCCCAGGAAGCCCTGATCATGGTCTGGCGCAAGGCCGCCAGCTTCGACCGGGCCAAGGCCTCGGCCTCGACGTGGATCTATACCATCGCCCGCAACAAGCGGATCGATCACCTGCGGCGCAACAACCGGCCGGCGATCGATACCGAGGACTGGCTCACGGTTTTTGCACCGGAAGACGACAGCGCCGACAAATCCGTTCTCGCGGGGCAGACGTATACGCGGGTGAAGGAGTTACTCGGGGGGCTGTCTGCCGATCAGCTGTTGGTGATCGAAAAGGCGTTCTTCGAGGACAAGACCCACACGGCCATCGCCGAGGAACTGAAGCTGCCCCTCGGGACGGTGAAGTCGCGTATCCGCCTGGCGTTGGCCCGCCTGCGGGAAGCACTGGAGAAAGACGAGTCATGAGCCGCCATCCGGCGCCCGACGAAATTCTGCTGGATTATGCCGCGGGCGCCTTGCCGGACGGGCCGGCGCTGGCCGTGGCCCTGCATGTCGCCCTGGATCCGCAGTCGCAGCGCACGATCGACCGGCTGAACGCCGTGGGCGGGGCGCTGATCGAGCGCGAGCCGGTCCCCGACCTGGGTGGCGGAAGCGAGGATGCGGCGCTCGAACGGGCACTGGCTCGCCTCGATGAGGTGCCGGTGGAGCCGCGACCCGCTGCTCCCGGCCGACGTCATCCCGCGTTCGACTGGGCGCCGGCGCCGCTGGTGCCGCATCTGCGGCCCGGCATGGACTGGCGCAGGGTGATGGGCAAATTCGACGAAATCCGGCTCGACCTGCCCGGTGACTTCCATCGCGTTTCGCTGCTGCGCCTCGAGTCGGGGCGCGGCCTGCCCGAGCACAAGCATGACGGCTATGAATATACGGTCGTGCTGCAGGGCGGTTATACCGACGATACCGGCAATTACGGCGTGGGCGATTTCGCCGTGGGGCCGGGCGACCACAGGCATGAGCCGATCGCCGATCCGGGCGAGCCCTGTATCGCCTTGATCGTGGTCGAGAATCCCATCGTGCTGACCGGTCCGTGGGGTCGCTGGCTCAATCCGCTGGTCAGTCGCGGCTGGATCTGAAGCGGCGTTGACCGCGCAAGGGGTTCCCTTCAGGTTTGCGGCCTGAAGAGAGGACCCCTATGCCGCGCATTCCGTACTACGAAGTCGAAAACGCCACAGGCAAGCATGCCGAGCTGCTCGGCAAGCTCAACCCCATGCTCAACATCTACCGGATGCTGGCCAACTCCGAGCAGGGCGCGAAGGGCTTCCTGCGCATGGGCAACGGGCTGCTGTATCGCTGCGAGCTTGATCCGGTGCTGCGCGAACTCGCCATCATCCGTGTCGGTCGCCTGAGCCGCACCGCCTACGAAGTCTTCCAGCACGAGCGCATCGGTCGCGACGTCGGCGTGAGCGAGGAGAAGATCGCCGCCCTGCGCGACGCGACCATCGAGGCGGCCGCCTTCACCGACAATGAAAAGGCCGTGCTGCGCTACACCGACGACGTGGTGCGCAACGTCCGCGCGTCGGACAAGACCTTGAAGCCCGTGCAGGCCTTTCTGACGCCGGGTGCGCTGGTCGAACTCACCCTGACCATCGGCTATTACATGATGGTCTGCCGCTTCCTCGAATCGATGGGTGTCGACGGGGAAGAGGGCCAGGCCGAGTGGCTCAAGACGGCCAAGCTGTAAGCGTCGAGCGTAGGAGTAGAGAGATGGCGTACCGCGTCCTGATCGCGCAGTTCATGCATGAGACCAACACCTTCAGCAAACTCAAGACGACGCTGGAGGATTACCGCAAGCGCTGGCTGATCGAGGGCGAGGAGATGGTGCCGCGCTTCACCGGCACCAAGAACGAAGTCGGCGGCTATATCGACTCGGTGAAGAAGTACGGCTGGGAGCCGGTCTGGGCCGCGGCGGCGAATGCCACGCCCTCCGGCAAGCTCACCAGGGAGACCTGGGAGCATATCCGCGACCTGATCCTCGACGCGGCGAAGAAGGCGGGCAAGCTCGACGCGATCTGCCTGTCACTGCATGGCGCGGCCGTCACGGAAACCGAGGACGATGCCGAGGGCGCGCTTCTCGAGGCGCTGCGCGGCATCGTCGGTGCGGACATTCCTATCGTTGCCACGCTCGACCTGCACGCCAACGCCACCGTGAAGATGGCCAAGCATGCCAATGCGCTGGTGAGCTATCGCACCTATCCGCACATCGATGGCTACGAGCGCGCGGTGCAGGCGGCGGCGCTCGTGCAGGACGCGCTCGAAGGCAAGAAGAAGCCCACGTGCCTGCTGGTCCAGCCGGCGATGCTGCAGGGCGCCGATTCCGGCAAGACCACGCAGCCCGGCCTGATGCGCGATCTGCTGGCCAAGGCCGACGCCTTCGAGAAGGAGCCGGGCATCAACGTGGTCAGCGTCCAGGCCGGCTTCACCTGGGCCGACATTCCCTACACCGGCCCGTCGATTGCGGTGAGCCACGAGCCGGGCGCCGAAGGCCGCGCGAAGGAGGCGGCGGCCGCGATCCTCGACGAGATCTGGAAGCGCCGCACCGAGAACACGTCGAACTTCCGTCCCGTGGCCGAAGCCATTGCCGCCGCCAAGGCCGGCGCGGGCAAGGAGGGGCCCCTGGTCGTGGCCGACGGCACCGACAATCCGGGCGGCGGCGGCTACAACGACACGACGCCGGTGCTCCAGGCCCTGATCGACGCGAAGGTCGAGAACGTGGCCTTCGGCACGATCTACGATCCCGGCACGGTGCAGCAGGCGATCAAGGCCGGCGTCGGCGCGGAGATCGACGTCGAGCTGGGCGGCCATACCGATCCCTCGATGGGCGCGCCGGTGAAGGCCCGCGCACTGGTGAAGATGCTGTCGGACGGTTCGTTCAAGAACGACGGCCCGATGAATGCCGGTGTCGAGACGTCGATGGGACCGACCGCGGTGTTGCGCATCGGCGGCATCGACGTCGTCACCATCTCCAACCGCATCCAGACCATCGACCTGCAGGTCTTCCTGAGCCAGGGCATCGACCCGCGAACCAAGAGCGTGGTGGTGGTGAAGAGCGTGCAGCACTTCCGGGCGGCCTATGCGCCGATCGCCCGCGAGGTCGTGCTGGTGGATTCCGGCGGCATCTGCTCGCCGGACATCTCGCGGCTGAAGTTCACCAAGCTGCGGCGGCCGATCTGGCCGCTCGACGGCGTCAACGATCCCTACGCGGGGCAGCGCCCCTGAGCCTTGGCACGACACTGGCATGAGGATGGGCATGAACATCACACGCGAGGCGCCCCTTCCGGGCGCATCCTTCGGCGCAACGCTGCGACTGGACGGCGATGCAGCAAAGATCGTGGCGGCGGCCGAGAGCGATCCGAAAGCGCTCCCGGCAGCGCTGGCCGAGGCGAAGGGGCTGCTGCTGATCCAGGGCATGAACGGGATCTCCGGCGATCCCGACCTGCTCATTCGCCTCAGCCGCGTCTTCGGCCCGGAGGTCGAGGATTACCGGCACACGCTCACCGACCTGAAGTCGGTCCATGTCTCGGTGCCGGAAATCCTGCTGGTGTCCAACATGCCGCCGGTTTCCAAGGCGCCGCCCAAGCGCCCCGAGCCGCCGCTGGCCGCCGATGGTCTGATCCCGACCCAGTATCCCCATCGCATGGGTTGGCACACCGACCAGAGCTATCGCCGGCCGCCGCCCGACATCTCGCTGTTCTATGCCGTGACGCCGGCCCAGCGCGACACCGGCCAGACCCTGTTCGCCAACGGCATCCTGGCCTACCAGGCCCTGCCGCCGGCGTTGAAGGCGAAGGTCGACACTCTGGTCGGCCTGCACGCCCAGCCGGGGAGCGGCCGCTCACGCGAGGCCGCCCTGGCCGGGCGCACGCCGCGTGCCTTCGCGGTCCATGAGCGCTCGCAGCCGCAACCGGTCGTGCGCACCCATCCGGTGACGGGCGAGAAGTCGCTCTTCCTCTGCGAATGGGGCCAGATGGACTGGTTCGAGGGGCCGTTCGTGGGCATGGAACCCGGCCCGCACGGCGCGGGCGCAGCGCTGCTCGACGAGATCATGGCGCACTATACGGAGCGTCGCTTCTGCTACGCCCATGAATGGACGGAGGGCGATCTCCTGATCTGGGACAATCGCTGCCTTGTGCACGCCGCGACCTGGTTCGACGGCGATCGCGAGGGCCGGCTGATGTGGCGCACGACGGTGCACGGCAATCCCGGCGCCGCTTACGCCAGCGAGAAGAAGAGCTGGATTCCGGCAGCCGTAGCCTGAGGGCGCGCTTCAGCGCTTCTGACGGAAGAAGGTCGTGAGCGCATAACGGCGCCCCCGGGTGACCGGGCCGACCGCGTGCAGCAGGGAGCAGGAGAAGACGGCGGCGGCGCCCGCGGGCGGGCTGACGCGCACGCTGGCATATTCCGGAAACACCAGCTCGCCGCCGTCGAAATCGTCGTTGAGGTTCAGCGACACGGCGAAGGCGCGATCGGCCGTCGTCGGCGCGCCATTGTCGCGATGCGCGGCGAAGAAGTGCTGGCCCTCGGCGCTGTAGGACAGCACGACATGGGAGTCGAAGGTGAATTCGCGATCGAAGGCGAAGACCTTCGTGAGTTCGGGCCCGATTCGATAGGCCAGCCGATCGGACACCGCCTTCAGCATCATCGGCTCGACGATCGTATAGTCCTCGGTGCGCTTCAGCGCCGCCATGTCGACATTGCCGTAACGGCTGGAGACGCCTGAATCTCTATGGTCGCCCTTGCCCCACAGGCGGATGAGCTGGGTGCAGAAATCCGGCTCGAAGACGCGCGGCAGGACGAGGACCGGCGCCATCGCCGTGTTCAAGCACAGGTCGGCGCCGCCGTCGGCGCGCACCGACGCGGCAAGCGCGCCGATCGCCTCGGCCGCGGCCAGGAGCGCGCGCGTGTCGAAGGTACCGGCCACCCGCTGGTTGGGATCGAGCACGATCACGCGCTGGCGCATGCCTATGCCCTGGCCGAAGGACACCGCGCCGGCCTGGGAGAGAAACGCCGGCAGGAACTGGCCCTTGCCGTCGCACAGCAGCAGCGGCTCTTCAGCCTCTGCGCCGAGCTTCTTCCAGAGCGTCCCGGCCGCTGCGACCGGATTGCCGGCGACTACAACGAGCTTGGTCGAGGCGGCAGCACAGGCCTCGCGAAGGGAGACGAACTGCGCGGCATCGAGGGCGGCGAGATCCGCCACCGCGAGGAGGGCGACCGGGTCGCCATTGAACGACCAGACGAACTTGCGGAGTTTGCCGTCGAGCCCCGGCAGCACGAAGTCGGGGAGGCGGTCACCGGGTCGAAGAGACAGCGTGCTGGTCATGGCCGCTGTTAGCAGTGGGTCGGGCCCGGTTCAAGCACGCGCAGCTTATGCCTATTTCGGTTATGCAGACACGAAGCAAGACAGGACGTCGTTGATTTCGGGAGGTTTGGTGGTGTGCCTGGAGGAGCAGGTATCGTCGGTGGCCTCGCAACGCGCGGAGCAGCCAGCAGTTCACCAAAGCGTAGGCTCGGCTAAGGAAGTTTCGGAGTTTCCTATTGGCGGTCTGGCAAGGTCGCTCGGTCGTGTGTTCTGCAATCAAGAACATCACCGCACGCCAGGACGCTGCAGCTAAACCCAAAAGCGTCAGCCTTATGCGGGTCACTTTCGAATATCACGCCGCGGACCCTCGTAGCGGGAAAGGTATCTTCCAAAAAGTTGGATGACGCGCCTTCTGGTCCCGTCATCCAATAACCTTTGCCGTGATTGAGAGGCACGAATTTCTTCCAGCCACTCTGATAAGACGAATGAAGCCTCAGCGGAGCGTTCTCATCTATGAGGCGCATGATAGCTTCGTCACGTTGATAGTGTTGACGCACTTTCTCAATGGCTGCGACATCATCCTCGATCAAGGGTCCCCTCCAGCAACGCGCCAGGATTAAGGCTGGACGGAGGATGGTGTCCATATGAGCGATCAATACCGTGCTGATCAGAAGCGTGCTGATCAGGAACACTCCCCGAATCATGCGCTTCTTCAACGTCTATTTCTCTGGTCGCCGAGACCGGGCGGAAAGCCAATATGACATTCCTTGGCAGACGGCTGGAATAGCGTTGCGGAGCCTGCTGCCGAGAAGGAGGTGAGCCACCGGCATACTGGACGCGCCGGGCTCGTTGCGCCGCGCGTCGCCGCAGTGTTTGGAGAAGGGGACGCGACGGGTCGGCACCCTCACCCCTCCGCGAGGCCTTCCAGCAAAACGGCGATGGCCTCCGCTCCCGGATCCGGAACGCCCTCGAGGTGCGAGGACGAGACATAGGTCGAACGGCCGGCGCGAGCGGACGGCATCCGGGCGGTGGCGTCGGCCCCGGCGCGCGCGGCTTTCGCGGCTTCGTCCAGCCCCTGCGGCAGCGCCTGGAGAGCCGGCGCGATGGCGTCGATCATGGTGCGGTCGCCGGGCTTGGCGCCGCCATAGGCCATCATCTTCGCGAGGCCGGCCGACAGGGAATTCTGCCAGCTCGCACCACCCGATGCGGACTGACTGGCCGCCGAGAAGAAGATGGCGAGCAGAACGCCCGACGAGCCGCCCATAGAGCGCGCGAGCGCGTCGCTCGTGGCGGCGAAGAAGCGGTCGAGCCTGGCCAGCGGCATCAGGGGCAGAGCCGCCTGCAGGTGACGCGCGGCGGTGGCGACCGTCGACCCGGTATCGCCATCGCCTACCCTTGCGTCGAGCGCGTTGAGTTTCCCCTCGGCGCCGATGAGAATGTCGCAGGCACGGCTCACGAGCGCGCCCAGCGCCGGGTTCCGGCTCGCCCGCTCGGACTTCTTCTTCATTTCGCGCGGCAGCTTCACGAGCTTTGGTTTCGTGTGGGCATGGACCTTCGGCCAGACCAGCGGGCTGGCCGGGGAGAGCAGGGCCTTCTCGAAATCCGGCGTCAGGGGCAGAAGGCTCAGGGAGAAGCCATGCATGTCGAGAGAGGACACCAGCGTGGCGGGGCCCAGCACCAGTTTGACCTTCGCGCCGCGCCGGCTCGCCAGCACCTCGTTGGTGAGCAGATTCATCTCCAGCGCCGTGGTCGAGCCGAGGTTGTTGACCAGAAGGGCATAGGAGCGGGCCGGCTTTGCCGCCGCGAAGAGGCGGTCGAGGAGCACCAGGGCCGCCTGGCGGGCGCCTTCGAAATTCACGAGGTCGACACCCGGCTCGCCATGGAGCCCGAGGCCCAGTTCTGCCTTGCCGTCGGGAACGCGGTCCTCGCGGCCGATGCCGGGCAGCGTGCAGGAGGAAAGCGAGATGCCGAGCGAGACCACCTGGTCGGCCGCCTTCCGGGCCATGGCGGCGACGGTTGCGAGGTCTGCGCCCTGCTCGGCATAGTGCCCCGCCACCTTCTCGACGAACATGACGCCGGCTATTCCGCGCGGCTGAGGAGCGTCGGGCAGCGCGATGTCGTCCTTCACGATGACGACCTCGACCTTCTTGCCGAGCGCGCGGGCGCGTTCCACGGCGAGGCCGAAGTTGAGACGGTCGCCGGTGTAGTTTTTGAAGATGACGAGGCAGCCGCCTTTGCCCGTCACCGCCATGATCGCGGCGAACACGGCGTCGATCGACGGCGAGGCAAAGACATCGCCGCAGACGGCGGCGGTCAGCAGGCCCTTGCCGACGAAGGAAGCGTGGGCCGGCTCGTGGCCGGACCCGCCGCCCGCGACGATGGCCACGCGACCGGGCTTATGGTCGGTGCGGAGAACGACCTTGATGCCGGGATAGCCGTCGAGGCGCGCCAGGTTGGCGGCGCCGCTGCTGCGCAGGAGTCCGTCGATCGCGTCGACGACGAGACTGTCCTTGCTGTCTATGAATTGCATGGCGGTCCCACGTCGTCCGGTTGCGGCGAGGTGAATCGTATAGCCGGTGACGGGCAGGGGGCGGAAGCGGACTTGCCCGGCGGGCGATCCTTTAGGCGGGCGAGCGCCGCACCAGCGTCCACCAGCCGACCAGGCCGACGATGCCGGTGATGGCGACGCCGATGCCGATGTTCATCTGCGTGTCGTGCGGCACGTAGCCGACCGGCAGCGTGAGCACCGCGGCGGTGACCATCTGCACGAAGCCCATCAGGGCGGAGGCGGCGCCGACCCGGGTGGCGGGGACGGCGGACAGGGCGCTCGCCATCGCGTTGGGCATGTTGAGCCCGTTTCCCCATCCCATCAGCATCAGCGGTACGATCAGCGCCAGCGGCGTGACATAGCCCAGCGCGGCGGTTGTCATCATGGCCACGGCGCCCAGGGTCAGGATGCATTGGCCCACCGGGATCAGGATAAGGCTTTTTACCCGGCCCTGCAGGCGGCTGGAAACCAGGCTGCCGAGGACGAAGTTGCCCGCCCAGGCGAGCGTGAACCAGCCGAACGTTTCGACGGCTACGCCCATGACCTGGATCAGCAGGATGGGGCCGCCCGAAAAGAAGACATTGAAACCGGCCGAGGCACAGGTGGTGGCGGTCATGAGACCGATGAAGCGGCGCTCGCGCAGCACCGCGCGGAAGCCGTCGAGATAGTCGCGCACGACACCCGTTGTGCGCGGAGCGGCCTTGGGCGCGGTCTCCGCGACGATGCGCCAGACCAGGACGAGCACCGCCACCCCGCAGGCGGCCGTGAACCAGAAATTGCTGCGCCAGCCGAAGAAGCCGAGCAGCTGACCGCCCAGCAGCGGCGAAAGCGCCGGCGCCAGCGCCATGGAAGAGGCCATGTAGCCCATCGCGCGGGGGGCTTCGGGGCCGGTCCGGCTGTCGCGCACGATGGCGCGGCCCAGCACCACGCCGCCGCAGGCGCCGCAGGCCTGGATCAGGCGTGAGGCGATCAGGGTCTCGATCGTCGGACTGAGCGCGCAGCAGACGCTGCCGATGGTGAACACGACGAGGCTGGCCAGCAGCATCGGCCGCCGGCCCACGCTGTCCGAGAGCGGCCCCACGGCCAGCTGGGCAAAGGCGAATGCGAACAGGTAGATCGACAGCGTGAGCTGGGCGGTGCCGTAGGAAACGCTCAGGTCGCCGGCGATGGTCGGCAGCGACGGAAGGAAGATGGTCAGCGCCATCTGCGAGGAGACGGTGGCGCTCATCAGCAGCCAGATCGGAGGTTTGGTCGTGCGCATGCGCGGCAATTTCACATGTCCGCGACAGGCGGAGTGGCCGGCTCATAGCAGCCTTCGACGGACCGGGGCAGTGCTGCGGTCCGTCAGGCGGTCGGCAGGCGCCCCTGGACCGAAAGCTGGCCGCCATCCATTCGCTGCATCACCACGATCTCGCCGCTGCCGGGAAAGATCTGGCTGAGAGCCGTCACCACGACCTGGTGCGTCACGAACACGGCCGGTTTCGCGAGGTCGAGCTGTCCGATCCACTGCCGCAGGGCCTCGATCTGCGCGGCTTCGCGCGCCCGGTCTCGAAAGAAGGAATTGAGCAGCGGCTGCGGGCGCACCTCACCCAGCTTCGTCAGGCTCGCCGTGTCGAGACAACGGCACCACTGGCTGGAGTAGATCTGGGCGGCGGCGATCCCGTTGGCACGGAACAAGTCGCCGATCCGGGCGGCCTGCGCGCGCCCCTCGGCCGACAGGTTGCGTTGCGTCGCGCAATCGTCGAGGCGGAAGCCCGGTGGATCGTCGGTTCCGGGCGCCGTGGCATGCCTAATCAGCGCAAAGGACCCGGGGCGGCGCAGGGAAGCCCAAGGGTCGCTTTGCGCTGAAGCGGAACCAAGGGCGCTCGAGAGCGCAACCCCGGCGAGCCCTGAGATCAGGCCTCGGCGCGTTCGATCGGAGCGTCGGAGGTCAGGCGCGGGACGTGTCACGTCGCGACGTTAAGGGCGGCTCACCTGCGGGTCCACGGCGACGGCCCGCGCTCACTGTGCTTTGATCGACCGTGAGCCCGCTTCTTTCAGAGCCGCGCGAACCACCTCCGGCTCGCTTCCGTGATAGTCGACTGAGACTTCGATCTCGCCGCCGAGTTCCGGCGTGCCGCGCTTTTGTTGGCCATGGCCGCTCTCGACGTCCGCGCCTGCAGCCCTGACGCCCGCCGAATTCGACTCGCCCCGCGCGCGGATGAAGATGTCGGTTCGTGGGACCGCATGGGCCTGAACAAGATGCTCGACGGCAATCTCGGCGTCGCGTCGTGTCTCGAAGTTGGCGACGATCGTCCGCTCCATGCTCTTCTCCGTTTGTTGTGCTGGAGCTTCAACCGGCCCGGCTGCAAACGGTTGCCGGCCTCGATTGAGCCACGGACAAGCGTTGCAGCGGGATTCTCCGTCGCTACTGCTGCGCCCGGTCGGCGTGTGGTTCGTTCACGGCGCCGGCCAGGCTAGGGCTTCGCCAGCGGCAAGATGTTCGAGGGGACGGGCGTACCCCGCGTGGAAATGGGCTCGCCGGCAAGCCATCGCCTGGCCTCGGCCTCCTCGGTGAAGAGGCGAAAGCGCCGTGACGCGCTCATGCGATCCTTCAGGAGGATCGCCATGTCGACCAGCAGGGGCGGCGGAGTCCTCCCCATCACGATCGCAATGGGCCCCGCGGTAGGGGCATTGTTTCGGGCGTCCTCTGAAATGAGCCTAAGATCGTCCGGCGCCAACACGATGTCGGACCGGTGCAGATCGAACAGCTTCCGATAGTGGGCGGCTCCCTCCGTCTGCATCGCCTGGCGATAGGCGCGGATGAAAGACAGGTCGAAGAGGCCAACGCCGCTTACGACGACGAGACCGTCCGGTTCGTGGATTTCCCAGCCCAAGGCGCCCATGTGCTGCTCCGACGTTCCATCTGCGGATGCAGATGGTCAACCTTCCGTCCACGTTCCACAACGTCTGTGATAGGGATTGTTTAATTGCGCGATCACTCCTGGGGATCACGGCTCGGGGTGGTCAGTAATTTGGCGGGCTCTCATCCAGGCTGGGCCTGAGGGCATCTACCAATCTACCGCGTGATTTCCGGAGGGTAGATGGTGGGCGCTGTAGGGATTGAACCTACGACCCCACCCGTGTGAAGGGTGTGCTCTCCCGCTGAGCTAAGCGCCCGGAAGGCGCGCGTATAGGGCAGGCGGGCTTGGCCGTCAACGGGCCGATGCGAGTTGGGCCAATGCCGCGGGCAGGGCGTCGAAACGGTCGATCACGGCGTCGGCGCCCAGCTCGCGGGCAGGCCTGGCCGTATAGCCCCAGCTCACCAGCACGGCCGGGATGCCCGCGCCGCGCGCGGCCTCGGCGTCGTGCGTCGAATCGCCGATCATTACGGCCCGCTTGGGATCGCCGCCCATGCGTTCCAGCAGCATCAGGATGTGGCGCGGGTCGGGCTTGCGGACGGGGAAACTGTCGGCGCCGGCCACGTCGATGATCGGCGGCATCAGCCTCAGATGCTCGAGAATCATGCGCGACGGCTTCTCGAACTTGTTGGTGCAGACGCCCTGCTTCAGGCCGAGGCGGGCGAAAGTCGCGACCACGTCGGCGACGCCGGCGAAGGCGGTGGTGTGGCTGATCGGATCGGCCTCGTAGTAGCGCACGAATTCGCGCGTCACCGCGGTCAGGGCCTCGTCGTCCAGCGACCGGCCGTACTTGGCGAAGGCCTTGCCCATGGTCACCTTGCTGCCCTGGCCCATGAAAATCCGCACATCCTCCTCGCTCACGGGCGGCAGGCCGTGGTCGGCCAGCACGTGGCTGACGGCCAACTGCATGTCCTTGGCGCTGTCGATCAGGGTGCCGTCGAGATCGTACAGGACGGTCCCGAAGCGGGCGGTGATGAGTTTCTCGGCATCTGTCTGCATGCCGTTTTCTCTAGCACATCCGCCTTGCCCACCCGCCAGTCGCGTGGCATCCGACGGGCATGAAATCACCCATTGCCGTGGTCGTGCTCGCCGCCGGCGCCGGGACCCGCATGAAATCGGCGCTGCCGAAGGTCCTTCACCCCCTGGCCAACCGCCCCATGCTGGCTCACGTGCTGGCCAATGCAGCGGCACTGAAGCCCGCCCGCATCGTGGGGGTCATCGCACCCGGTGCGACGGAAGTGGCCAAGGCCTTCGCGCCCCATCCGACGGTCGTGCAGAAGCGCCCGCTGGGAACCGGGCATGCCGCCAGGGCGGCCCTCGGCGCGCTCGAGGGGCACAGGGGGCCCGTGCTGGTCGTGTTCGGCGACGCACCGCTCGTCACGACGGCCAGCCTGCGCAAGCTGGTCGCGGCCTGCGCGAGGGCAGGGGCTGCGGTCGGTGTGCTGGGCTTCGTGGCCCGCGATCCCACGCCCTATGGCCGGCTCATCGTCGAGGACGGCGAGCTGTTGAGGATCGTCGAGAGCAAGGATGCCGATGCGACCGAACGAACCGTCGCCTTCTCCAACTCCGGCGTCATGTGTATCGACGGCAAGTTGATCGCGTCGCTGCTCGGCGCCCTGCGCAACGACAATTCGAAGCGCGAATTCTATCTCACCGACGCCGTGCGGCTGGCGCGTGAGGCCGGCCAAAAGGCGATCGCCGTGGCGGGCGAGGAGGCGGAATTCCAGGGCGTGAATTCGCGGGCCGAACTGGCCGTGGCCGAGCAGGCGCTTCAGCAGCGCCTGCGCGCCGCCGCGATGGCGGGCGGGGTCACGATGACGGATCCCGGCACGGTCTGGCTGTCGGCCGACACGAAGTTCGGCACCGACGTCAGGATCGGCCCGAATGTACGGTTCGGCCCGGCGGTTAGCGTCGGCTCCGACACGGTCATCAACGCCTTCTGCGACATCGAGGGCGTGCGCATCGGCCGGGGCGTCCTCGTCGGGCCGTTCGCGCGAATTCGTCCGGGCTCGGAGGTCGCCGACGGTGTCCATATCGGCAATTTCGTCGAGCTCAAGGCCACGCGCATGGGCAAGGGCGCCAAGGCCAATCACCTGGCCTATCTCGGCGACTCCGATATCGGGGCGGGCAGCAACATCGGGGCCGGCACGATCGCGGTGAACTACGACGGCTACGGCAAGCACCGCACGGTGATCGGTCCCGACGTGTTCATCGGCTCCAACAGCTCTCTAGTTGCGCCGCTCAAGGTCGGCCGGGGCGCCAACGTCACGGCCGGCAGCGTGGTGACGGAGGACGTTCCGGCGGATGGCGTGGCGTTCGGCCGGGCCCGCCAGGTCACAAAGAAGGGGCGGGCGACGGCGCTTCGTGCGAAGCTGCAGGACCGGGCGGCAGCCGCCAAGAAGGCGGCCAGCGAACGTTCCGGCAACAAATAATCCCCCTCCCTGTCGAGACAATCCCATGTGCGGCATCATCGGCATCATCGGCAAAGCGCCCGTCACGCCTCTTCTCGTGGACGCGCTGAAGCGGCTCGAATATCGCGGCTATGACTCGGCGGGCGTCGCCACCTTGGTGAACGGGCATATCGACCGCCGGCGCGCCGAAGGGAAGCTGGTGAATCTGGAAGAACGTGTCAGGGAGGAGCCGCTTCCCGGTACCATCGGCATCGGCCACACGCGCTGGGCCACGCATGGCAAGCCCTCGGAACGCAATGCCCATCCAATCGCCACCGACCGGGTCGCGGTCGTGCACAACGGCATCATCGAGAACTTCCAGGAGCTGAAGGACGAGCTGGTCGCCAAGGGCCGCCGCTTCGAGAGCGATACCGATACCGAGGTGGTGGCACAGCTGCTGACCGCAATGCTCGACGAGCAGAAGTCGCCCGAACAGGCAATGGGCGAAGCGATGGGCCGGCTGCGCGGCGCCTTTGCGCTGGTCGTGCTGTTCAGTGGCCGTCACGACATTCTGCTCGGTGCCCGCCGTGGCAGCTCGCTCGCCGTCGGCTATGGCGATGGCGAAATGTACATCGGCACCGACGCGCTGGCGCTGGCCCCCTTCACCCGGAAAGTGAGCTACCTCGAGGACGAGGACTGGGTCGTGCTGAGCCATGGCGGTGCGAAAGTCTACCAGGGCACCCAGGAAGTGACCCGTGAAGTCCGCCAGAGCGGCATCACGGGGGCGATGATCGGCAAGGGCAATCACCGCCACTTCATGCTCAAGGAGATCCACGAGCAGCCGGCGGTGATCGGCGACACGCTGCGCAGCTACCTCGATCCCGCGACACGTATGGTGACCCTGCCGCAGCTGCCGGTCGATTGGGCGAAGGTGAGCCGCCTTACCATGACGGCCTGCGGCACGGCGTTCTACGCCTGCATGATCGCGAAGTACTGGTTCGAGCAGCTCGCGCGGCTGCCGGTAGAGGTCGAGGTCGCGTCGGAGCTGCGTTACCGCGAGCCGCCGCTGCCCAAGGATGGTGTTTGCATTGCCGTCTCGCAGTCTGGCGAGACGATCGATACGCTGGCGGCGATTCGCTATGCCAAGGCCAACGGCCAGACCATCCTGTCGGTGGTCAACGTCCCGGAGAGCGCGATCGCCCGCGATTCGCACGGTGTGTTGCCGACCTTGGCGGGCCCCGAGATCGGGGTCGCCTCGACCAAGGCCTTCACCACCCAGCTCACCGTCCTGCTCTGCGCTGCGATCGCCGCCGGCCGCGCGCGCGGTACCCTGAGCGCGGCCGACGAGGCCAAGATCGGGCTCGCCCTGACCGAGCTGCCGGCACGGGTCAACGAAGCTCTGAACATGGAAGAGCAGTACCGCCAGATCTCCGAGGATGTCCTCGCCGAGGCGCGCGACGTTCTCTATCTCGGCCGCGGCACGTCGTTCCCGGTGGCGCTCGAGGGCGCACTGAAGCTGAAGGAAATCTCCTACATCCACGCCGAGGGCTATGCCGCCGGCGAGATGAAGCACGGGCCGATCGCGCTGATCGACGAGCTGGTGCCGGTCGTGGTTGTGGCGCCCAACGATTCGCTGTTCGACAAGACGGCGTCGAATTTCGAGCAGGTGAAGGCGCGCGGCGGCAAGCTGGTGCTCCTGAGCGACGCGGCCGGCGTCGCGCGACTGGGCGCACAGGCGGTCGCCACGCTCACCCTGCCGGCAGTCGACCCCGTCGTGGCGCCGATCCTCTACACCATCCCGGTGCAGCTGCTGGCCTACTACACGGCCGTCGCCAAGGGCACCGACGTCGACCAGCCGCGCAATCTCGCCAAGAGCGTCACGGTCGAGTAGCGGCGCCCGCGCACGAAAAAGCCGCAGGCCTTTCGGTCCCGCGGCTATTCATCTTTCCAAGCAGCGTCGTTAGCGCGTGCCTTGCGGCAGGCCCGGCGGCGGACCCGACGGCTGTGCCGGTGCGGGCTGGCCTCCACGCGGCTGCGCCTGAGCAGGGCGGGGCTGGGCTGGCTGGGCCGGCATCATCGTCTGGACGATAGCGCGGATCTTCGCGGCCTCGGCCTCCTGCGCCTTCTTGAACTCCTCCTCGCTGATGAAGCGGTCCTTGTTCAGGTCCATCTCGCCGAATTGCTTCAGCGCATAGGCGGAGAGCTCGACGCGGTCGATCTGGCCGTCCTTGTTGGTGTCGATCTCGGCGAACTTGCGCATGGCGATCTGCTTGCGCATGTCGAACGGCAGCAGGTTCTTGGCTTGCGGCCCATCGGCCGGACCCGCCAGGACCACATATTCCGGTCCGCTGATCTTGGTGTCCTTGTTCTTGTCGAGTTCGTCGCCCTGGCGCAGCTGCATGTCCATGAACTCGTTCAAGGTCATCATGCCCTGGCGACGGCGGGCCTCGGCCTGCTGGCGTTCGGCCGCCTCGCGCTGCATCGAACGCTGGACGATGAGGCGAACCTCCGGCTCGGTGACCTTGTTGTCGCGATCGGTGTCGTAGTTGTTGAACTCCGAATGGACCACCGCCTCGGCCTCGCCGCGTTCGAGGAAGCCGTCGCGGTTCGTGTCGAGGGTCTGAAACTCCGTGCGGGCGCGGGCGCGGCGCTCCTCGAGCGGAGGCAGGCCCGGCGCCTCGGCAGGCGTCGCCGGCGGTTCGACGACTTTGACAAACTCTTCGACCGACAGCTTGTTGTCCTTGTTGAGGTCGAGCGCCTCGAAGGACTTCATGCGGTATTTCAGGAACTCGGCGCGGGTGACCTCGCCTTTCTTGTCGACGTCGATGTCGACGAACCACTGCGGCAGCGGGACGGGCGCCGCGGACGCGGTGGGTGCGCCGGCGGCTGGCGGAGTGGCACCTGCAGCCGGGGGAGCGGCGGGCTGCGCCGGAGCCGCGGCCGGCGGGGCGGCCTGGGCCGGTGGCCGGTTCTGCGGCCAGGCCTGCGTTGGCGGAGTCTGGGCCATCGCCGGAACGGCAATGCAGGCTACGGTGAGGAAGAGGGTCGGGCGAAACATGCGATTCATCTGCGGTGAGCCCGCTTTTGGAGGGGGACTTTTCGTATCGGTTGCAATGGACGGCGTGTCAATGTCCGCAAAGCCGCGCAAACGTGCGGCGCAATCGCGCCGAAAGCATGGCGCGTCGCCATTTGAGTTGCACGCTACCTCTGGATAAGTCATCGTTATCGAAGTGCAGACTCCACAGAAGAGTCGCAAGTAGTTGGGAGGCAAGGGTAATTTCGCCACGTTGGCGCGTGTAATGCGCCGACCGGCGAAACCAGCATCGACATGGCAGGACCATCTTCATCTCGCGGCTCGCCGCTTTTGAGCGTGCGCGACGTGTCCGTCCGGTTCGGCGGAATCGTCGCTCTCGATGGCGTAACCTTCGACGTCTTCGCCGGCCAGGTCGCCGGCCTGATCGGGCCGAACGGCGCCGGGAAGACCACGCTCTTCAACTGCCTGAGCCGGCTCTACACGCCGAACGCCGGCGACGTGCTGTTCGAGGGCAAGACCATTCTCGACCAGCCGCGGCACGCCATTCCCAAGATCGGCATCGGACGGACGTTCCAGAACGTGGCGCTGTTCGACAAGATGTCGGTCCTCGACAACGTGAAGGTCGGTTGTCACAGCGTGAGCTCGAGCAGCTTCTTCGAGAACGCGATCCGGGTCCCCAGGGTCAAGCTCGAGGAAGCAGCGATCACGCGGCGAGCCGAGGAATTGGTCGCCTTCATGGACCTCGCCCCCTTCGCCAATGCGCTGGCGGGGCCCCTGCCGTTTCCGATCCGCAAGCGCGTCGAGCTGGCGCGCGCGCTGGCTTCCAGCCCCAAACTGCTGCTGCTCGACGAGCCGGCGGCCGGCCTGAACCATGACGAGATCGAGGTGCTCAAGCACCAGATCAAGCGTGTCCGTGATCTGCAGAACGTCACGGTGCTGCTGGTAGAGCATCACATGAGTCTCGTCATGTCGGTGTCGGACAAGGTTGTCGCCATCGACTTCGGCAGGAAGATCGCCGACGGCACGCCGGCCGAAGTTCAGCGCGATCCCGAAGTGATCCGCGCCTACCTGGGGACTGCGTGATGGCTGCACTTCTCGAGGTGAGCGGCCTGAAGGCCTTCTACGGGCAGACCCAGTCGCTCTATGACGTCGGCTTCGAAATTCCCATGGGCGGCATCACGACGTTGCTGGGGGCCAACGGCGCCGGCAAGACGACGACCCTGCGGGCGATCTGCAACATGGTCCGCACCGACGGCACGATCCGCTTCGACGGCAAGAACATCCGCGGCATGGCGACGGAAGAGATCGTGCGCCAGCGCATCGCCCACGTTCCGGAGGGACGCGGAACCTTCACCACGCTCACCGTCGACGAGAATCTCCGCATCGCCGCCTATACCCGCAAGGACAAGCAGGCGGTGAAGGACGAGCTGGAGCGCGTCTTCGTCTACTTCCCGCGGCTCAAGGAACGCATCCAGCAGCAGGCCGGCACGCTGTCGGGCGGCGAGCAGCAGATGCTGGCGATCGCGCGGGCGCTGATGCTGAAACCGCGGCTGATGCTGCTCGACGAGCCGTCGTTCGGCCTCGCGCCGCTGATCGTGCTCGAGATCTTCCGCATCCTGCGGCGCATCAACGAGGAGGAGAAGGTGAGCATCCTGCTGGTCGAGCAGAACGCCGCCCTGGCACTCGACCTCGCCACGCACGCTTACGTGCTCGAAACCGGCAAGGTCGTGATGTCGGGCCCTTCGGACGTCGTGAAGAACGACGAGAACGTCCGCAAATCCTACCTCGGCTACTGAGGCAGCCCCAAATGGAACAGTTTCTTCAGCAGATCGCCTCGGGCCTCGCGAACGGCGCCATCTACGCCTGCGTGGCCCTTGCGCTGGTCATGATCTACGTGTCGACCGACCACATCAATTTCGCCCAGGGCGAGATGGCGATGTTCAGCGCCTACATCTCCTGGCAGCTCATGGACTGGGGGATGAGCTTCTGGGTCGCCTTCATCCTGACCGTTCTGATCTCCTTCGCCATGGGCGTGCTGATCGAGCGACTCATCCTGAGACCGCTGCACAATGCCCCGGTCCTGTCGATCATCGTGGTCTTCATCGGCCTGCTGGCGATCTTCAACTCGATGGCCGGCGCCTTCTGGAGCTACCTGATCAAGGAATTCCCCTCGCCGTTTCCCAAGGCCGAGTTCGGGATTGCCGGCGTGATCGGGCCCCATCAGTTGGGCGTGGTCCTGGTCACGTTGATCGTGCTCGGTCTGCTGTTCGTGTTCTTCCGCTATACGCCGCTCGGCCTCGCCATGCGCGCAGCGGCGCAGAACCCGCAGATGGCCAGGCTGGTCGGCGTCCGCGTCGACTGGATGCTGGCGCTGGGCTGGGGCCTCGCGGCCTCGGTCGGCGCCGTCGCCGGCATCATGGTGGCCCACATCGTCTACCTCGAGCCCAACATGATGGGCGGCATCCTGCTCTACGCCTTCGCGAGCGCCCTGGTCGGCGGTATCTCCAATCCGGCTGGCGCGGTGGCGGGCGGCTTCATCGTCGGCATCCTCGAGAACATGGTGGCCTATGCGGGCAACCAGATCGAGAAGGCGACGGGTATCTACATCATCGGCAACGGCGAGAAACTCACGGTGGCGCTGATCATCGTGATCTTCGTGCTGACGGTTAAGCCCGCGGGCCTGTTCGGCCGCGTCGTCGTGAAGAGGGTCTGATATGACCGAGTCCAGGAAATGGGTGCTGGGACTGATCGTCCTGGCCGTCATCGTGCCCCTGCTGCGGCCGGTGTTTCCCGATGTAGTCTCGGACTACCGGCTGTTCCTCGTCAGCACCATGATCATCGCCTCGATCGCGGTGCTCGGGCTCAACCTGCTGACCGGCTTCAACGGCCAGTTCTCGCTGGGTCACGGCGCGTTCTACGCCGTCGGCGCCTATACGGCGGCGATCCTGATGGACAAGCTGAACGTGCCCTACTGGGCGACGATCCCGGCGGCGGCCATCGTGTGCTTCATCGTCGGCTACCTGTTCGGCCTGCCGGCCCTCAAGCTCGAGGGGCATTATCTCGCGCTCGCGACATTCGCCCTGGCGCTCGCGGTGCCGCAGATCCTGAAATACAAGTGGCTCGAAGGCCTGACCGGCGGCGTGCAGGGCATCGTGCTGATGAAGCCGGAGGTGCCGTTCGGCCTGCCGCTCAGCGAGGACCAGTGGCTCTATTACTTCTGCCTGCTGGTCATGATCGTGCTGTTCTGGGGCGCGTCGAACCTGCTGAACAGCCGCAGCGGTCGCGCCATGATGGCGATCCGCGACCAGTACATGGCGGCCGACACGATGGGCATCGACACGGCCCTCTACAAGACGGTGACCTTCGGCATCAGCGCCGCGTATACCGGCATCGCCGGTGCGCTCTCGGCCTGCGCCATCGCCTTCGTGGCGCCTGACAGTTTCGGCATCTTCCTGTCGATCAAGTTCCTCATCGGCCTGGTCGTGGGCGGCATCGGCTCCCTGTTCGGATCGGTCCTGGGCGGCATCTTCTACGTGCTGGTCGACAATTCGGCACAGTCGCTGACCCAGTTCATCCGCAACGACCTCGGCCTGCCGTTCGACCTCTCGGCGTACACCGTCTTCGGCGTGCTGCTGATCGCGATTATCTACCTGATGCCGATGGGCATCGCCGGTGGGCTCTACATGGCCTACCGCAAGCTGCGGGGTGCACGGGCGTAACCCGGGCCTCTTTGTCGGAAGGTCGCCGGAAGGCGGCCTTCTTTCTGGCCGAAATTCGGACGAAGCTCCGGCAGGCTTGAATCAACTGGGAGGAATAGAAATGCGTACAAGCAGGCGTGGTTTTGTGGCGGGCGCTTCGGCGTTTGCGGTGTTCGGGGCGAACTCGGCTTTCGCCCAGAAGAAGTACGACGACGGGGCGACGGACTCCGAGATCAAGATCGGCCACACCGGTCCCTATAGCGGCCCGGCATCGTCCTACGGCCAGATCGGCAAGACGATCGAAGCCTTCTTCAAGTCGGTCAACGAGGCGGGCGGCGTCAACGGCCGCAAGATCAACTTCATCACGCGCGACGACGGCTATTCGCCGCCGAAGATGGTCGAACTGGTCCGCCAGCTCGTCGAGCAGGACAAGGTCCTCTGCCTGTTCAACACGCTGGGCACGCCGACCAACACGGCGATCCATCGCTACATGAATCAGAAGAAGGTGCCGCAGCTCTACGTCGCGACCGGCGCGTCGAAGTGGGGCAAGCCGAAGGAATTCCCGTGGACGATGGGCTTCCAGCCCGACTACCACACCGAAGGCGTCGTCTATGCCAAGCACATCCTGGCCAACATCAAGGACGCCAAGATCGGCGTCCTCATGCAGAACGACGACTACGGCAAGGATTACTACGAGGGATTCCGCGAGGGCCTGGGCAAGGAGACCGGCAAGATCGTCAAGCACGTCACCTTCGAGGTGACCGACCCGACGGTCGACAGCCAGATCATCCAGCTGAAGGATTCCGGCGCCAACGTCTTCTTCAACATCGCGACGCCCAAGGCCGCGGCCCAGGCGATCCGCAAGGCGGCCGACATCGGCTGGAAGCCGGCGCAGTATCTCAACAACGTGTCCGCCTCGGTGGGCTCGGTGATGAAGCCGGCCGGCCTCGACAACAGCCAGGGCATCATCACGGCGCAGTACCTGATGGACCCCACCGACAAGCAGTGGGAAAACAACGACGCCTTCAAGGCCTGGAGCGTCTGGATGGACAAGTGGATGCCCGGCGCCAACAAGGCCGACGCCAACCACGTGTTCGGCTATGCCGTTTCCAACCTGATGCTCGAGACGCTCAAGAAGTGCGGCGACACGCTGACGCGCGAAAACGTCATGAAGCAGGCGGCCAACTACCAGAAGTACAAGCTGCCGCTGCTGCTGCCGGGCATCACGATCAACACCAGTCCGACCGACTACTATCCGATCCAGTCGGTGCAGCTCGCGCGCTTCAAGGGCGAAACCTGGGATCTGTTCGGCGACGTCATGTCGGCCGAAGGCTCCTGAGCACCGGCTCGTTGCATTGAGAATGAAGGCCGCCGGCATCCCGGCGGCCTTTTTCTTTGGCGATTTGGGGCTTCCCAAGACACCTCTTTGGCGAGAGGCTTCCTCCATAAATACAAACAAAGGAGGAAGCGTTGACTACCAGCAGGCGTGGTTTCATCGGCGGCGTGTCGGCCGCGGCTTTTCTCTCCGGCACCGGTTCTGCGTCCGCGCAGAAGAAGTACGACGACGGCGCGACCGACAAGGAGATCAAGGTCGGTCACTTCTGTCCCTATAGCGGCCCGGCCTCCGCCTATGGCGTCATCGGCAAGGCGCACGAGGCCTACTGGAAGAGTGTCAACGATGCGGGCGGCATCAACGGCCGCAAGATCGTCTTCGTCACCCGTGACGATGGCTACAATCCGTCGAAATCCGTGGAGGTGACGCGCGAGCTGATCGAGCAGGAGAAGGTGCTCTGCCTGTTCAACACGCTGGGCACGCCGACCAATACGGCGATCCACAAGTACGTGAACCAGAAGAGGGTGCCGCATCTCTTCGTGTCGACGGGCGCCTCGAAGTGGGGCAAGCCCAAGGAGTTCCCGTGGACGATGGGCTTCCAGCCCGACTACCACACCGAGGGCGTGATCTACGCCAAGCACGTCCTGGCCAATGTGAAGGATCCGAAGATCGGCGTCCTGATGCAGAACGACGACTACGGCAAGGATTACTGGGAGGGCTTCAGGGAGGGCCTTGGCAAGGACGCCAGCAAGGTCGTCAAGCACGTGACCTACGAGGTTACCGATCCAACGGTCGATAGCCAGGTCATCCAGCTGAAGGATTCCGGCGCCAACGTCTTCTTCAACATCTCGACGCCGAAGTTCGCCGCGCAGGCGATCCGCAAGGCAACCGATGTCGGCTGGAAGCCGGCGCAGTATCTCAACAACGTCTCTTCGTCGGTCGCTTCCGTCATGAAGCCGGCTGGCTTCGAGAACAGCCAGGGCGTGATCACCGCGGCCTATCTCAAGGATCCGACCGACAAGCAGTGGGACGCCGACGAGGAGATGAAGGCGTGGCGGCAGTGGATGACGACGTACATGCCGGGCGCCAACCAGGCGGACGGCAACTACGTCTTCGCCTTTGCCGTCGCCACGATGCTTCGCGAGACGTTGAAGAAGTGCGGCGACAACCTCACCCGCGAGAACGTCATGCGCCAGGCTGCCAACTTCCAGAAGGCCCGCATCCCGCTGTTGCTGCCCGGCATCCTGGTCAGCACCAGCCCGACCGACTTCTACCCGATCCAGGCCGTCCAGCTTTCGCGC
Organism: Reyranella sp.; assembly: GCF_965249915.1. GTDB lineage: Bacteria > Pseudomonadota > Alphaproteobacteria > Reyranellales > Reyranellaceae > Reyranella. The sequence continues at coordinate 2,362,145 of NZ_OZ252257.1, read as the reverse complement.
TTCAAGGACGATAGCTGGGAACTGTTCGGCGACATCATGGCCGCCGAAAGCACCTGACGGGCCGTTGCCCCTTGGGCCTTCCCCCGGCAGATGCGGGGGAAGGGACGGGAAGTCAGCGCTCCGCGGGCTTGCGTTGCAGCGCCTGGCGGCACTCGGCCGTATCGATGCGGCCGTTCTTGTCGAGGTCGCAGCGGTTAAAGTTGCGGTCGGCTCCGGCCATGAATTCCGCCAGCGTGACGAAGCCGTCCTTGTCGGTGTCGAGAAGGAGGAAGTAGTTCGACTGCTGGCCGGCCTGACGGTCGGTCGGGAGAACGCTGTTTCCGACGGCGGGCGTACGGGCAAACAGCTCTTCCTTGCTGAGCTTGCCGTCGCCATTGGCATCGAGGCGCTTGAATCGCGCCTGTTGGCCGGCCTTCCATTCCTCGATCGTGACCCAGCCGTCCTTGTTGGTGTCATAGCGCATGATGCCGCTGTCGACCCGCGCGGGCCGGGCCGAGGGGGAAGCGGGGGCCGCGGGCGTTTCGTCAGGAGCGGCGAAGGCGGGGGCGCTCAGAAACAGGAAGGCTGTCGCAATCAGGGCAATTCTCTGCATGGGAGTGTCCTTATAGTTGTATCAGGAGACAGCAATACACGCGCCATTTCCCTTACCGGCCCGTCTAGGCCTCGATATAGTCTGCCCGGCGACCGAAATATGGCCGCGTTGAGGTTTTGTTCTCTCTGGGGATAACCCATGGCCTATGATTACGATCTGTTTGTCATCGGCGCCGGCTCGGGCGGCGTGCGCGCCTCGCGAATCGCGGCGACCCACGGGGCGCGTGTCGGCATCTGCGAGGATTACCGCGTCGGCGGCACCTGTGTGATCCGCGGCTGCGTGCCGAAGAAGCTCCTGATGTACGGCTCCAAGTTTGCGCACGAGTTCGAGGACGCGGCGGCCTATGGCTGGACCGTTCAGGAACCGACCCATTCGTGGCCGACGCTGCGTGACAACGTGAACAGGGAAGTCGACAGGCTGAATGCGCTCTACCTGCGTCTGCTCGATGGGGCGGGTGTGAAGCTGCATATGGGCCGGGGCCGACTGATGGACCGCCACACGATCCAGGTCGGTGAGGAGACGATCACGGCCGAGAAGATCCTGATCGCCACCGGCGGCCATCCGGTGATTCCGTCGATCCCGGGCTGCGAGCTGGCGATCACGTCGAGCGACGCCTTTCACCTTCCCGAGTTGCCCAAGCACATCACGATCGTCGGCGCGGGCTACATCGCCGTCGAGTTCGCCGGCATCTTCCAGGGGCTGGGCGCCAAGGTCGACCTCGTTCTGAGGCGCGACCGCGTCCTGCGCGGCTTCGACGAGGAGTGCCGCACCTTCGTGCACGAGGCGCTGAAGGACAGTGGCATTCGCATGCGCACGGAGATGGAAATCGGCCGCATCGTCGCCAAGGGGGCCGACGGCAAGAGCGGCCCGTACGAGGTCCATACGCCGATGGGCGGCATGTTCGAGACCGATTGCGTGATGTATGCGACCGGGCGCGCGCCCAACACGTCGGGCATCGGGCTGGAGAAGGCCGGCGTGCAGCTCAACAAGGCGGGCGCGATCGCGGTCGACGAATGGTCGAAGACGACCGCCGACAATATCTGGGCGGTGGGCGACGTCACCGACCGCATCAACCTGACTCCGGTCGCCCTCATGGAAGGCCACTGCTTCGCCGACACCGAGTTCGGCAAGAAGCCGCGCAAGGCCAACCATCACGACGTCCCGTCGGCCGTCTTCTGCCAGCCCGAGATGGCCAATGTCGGCCTGAGCGAGGAGCAGGCGAAGCTGCAGCTGGGACAATTGCGGATCTACACGGCGGCGTTCCGGCCGATGAAATACACGGTCTCCGGGCGCCACCAGCGCACCTTCATGAAGATGATCGTCGAGGATGCGACCGACCGGGTGGTCGGCATCCACATGGTGGGCGACGACGCGGCCGAGCTGATCCAGGGCCTGGCGGTGGCCATGAAGGCCGGGGCCACCAAGGCCCATTTCGACGCCACCGTGGGCATCCACCCCACCGCCGGCGAGGAGTTCGTGACGATGCGCACGGCGCGGGCGGATTCGACCCCGACCCGGGCAGCCGCGGAGTAGAACGGGCCCGCTCTGCCGGCTGGTTTTTCATCCACAGCACGTATAGGTTCACCACCCCGCAGGCCCCTTCGGCCCGCGGGTCGAGGAGGAGTCGATGACCGCGATCCAGGGCCAGTCCAAGGCCGATTCGCGTAACCCCGCAAAGGGCCAATCCCGCAGCTCGAGCGCCGCCGACTGGTCGCTGACCAGCTGGCGCAGCCGGCCGGCCCTGCAGATGCCGGTCTATCCGGATGCCGCCGCGCTGGCGAATGCGGAGGCACGCCTGCGCCGCTATCCGCCGCTGGTCTTTGCCGGCGAGGCCCGCAAGCTCAAGGCGTCGCTGGCCAAGATCGCCAACGGCGAGGCCTTCCTGCTGCAGGGCGGAGACTGCGCCGAGAGCTTTGTCGACTTCACCGCCAACAACATCCGCGACACGTTTCGCGTGCTGCTGCAGATGGCCGTCGTGCTGACCTACGGTGCCGGTGTGCCGGTGGTGAAGGTCGGCCGCATGGCCGGCCAGTTCGCCAAGCCGCGCTCGTCCAATGTCGAGAAGGTGGGCGACGTCGAACTGCCGTCCTATCGCGGCGACAACGTCAACGGCTTCGAGTTCACCGCCGCCGCGCGCCTGCCCGATCCGGAGCGCATGGTGCAGGCCTACAACCAGTCCGCCGCCACGCTCAACCTGCTGCGTGCCTTCGCCCAGGGCGGCTATGCCGACCTGCACGAGGTCAACCGCTGGAACCTCGACTTCGTGCGCAGCTCGCCCGCTTCGGCACGCTACGAAGACCTCGCGGCGCGCCTCGACGAGACGCTGAACTTCATGGCGGCCTGCGGCCTGAGCTCCGCGACGACACCGCAGATCGCCGAGACCGACTTCTTCACCAGCCACGAGGCCCTGCTGCTGCAGTACGAGGAGGCGCTGACCCGCGTCGATTCGACGTCGGGCGAATGGTACGACTGCTCGGCCCACATGCTGTGGATCGGCGATCGTACGCGTCAGCCCGACGGCGCCCATGTCGAGTTCCTGCGCGGCGTGCGGAATCCGATCGGCTTCAAGGCCGGACCGACCTTGCCGACCGACGATCTGCTGCGCCTGATCGACACGCTGAACCCGTCGAACGAGGCCGGTCGGATCGTGATCATCGCCCGCATGGGCGCCGACAAGGTGGGCGACAAGCTGCCGGCGCTCGTCCGCGCCCTCAAGCGCGAGGGCCGTACGGTCGTGTGGTCCTGCGACCCGATGCATGGCAACACGGTCACCGCCTCGAACGGCCGCAAGACCCGCCATTTCGATGCGATCCTGCATGAGGTGAAGGACTTCTTCGCCGTGCACCGCGCCGAGGGCACTCATCCCGGCGGCGTGCATTTCGAGATGACCGGCCAGGAAGTCACGGAGTGCATCGGCGGTTCGACGGACATCACCGTAGACAACCTCAACGAACGCTACGAGACGCAGTGCGACCCGCGGCTCAACGCCAGCCAGGTGCTGGAACTCGCCTTCCTGCTCGCCGAGCAGCTCAAGGCGGAGCGCCTGTCCGTCGCAAGGGCGCGCCCGGCCGTCTGACAGACGTCACCGGCTGAGCGCGCGAGAGCCCGGGGAGGGCCGATGACGCATCCTGAGAACGGCGAGATCGAACGCTATACCGACCACTACTTCAATCGCTCGAAGCAGGTGGTCGGCAAGTTCGGCGATTGCCAGGTCACCTACGCCATCTTCATGCGGCGTCCGGTGGTATTCGCGCCGCGGCTCGCGCTGGAATGGCTGGAAGAAACCTGCCGCGCCCGCAATGCGACGGTGGACCTGGACCTGCGCTACCGCGAAGGCAAGTGGGTCGGCGCCGGCGAACCGATGATGTACATCACCGGCTCGTTCTTCCATCTCGTCGATCTCGAGACGATCTTCCTGCAGAAGCTCGGCCCCGCCTGCGTCGCCGCCTACAATGCCTGGACGATGTGCGCGGACATGCCGAAGTCGGCCTTTCTTGCCATGGATGCGCGCCACTGTGCCGGCCAGGAGATGGCCGAGATGATGGCCTATGCCGCCTCGGTCGGCTCCGCCCGGGCCAAGCGCAAGGTCGGCGCCATCGGCTTCATCGGCAATGCCACGCATGCCACCGCCCACTACTTCGGTCGCGAGTACGGCCTGGGGACGATGCCGCATGCGTTGATCGGCTATGCGGGTTCGACCCTGCGTGCCGCCGAGATGTTCCACGAGACCTTCCCGGCCGAGGGGATGACGGTGCTCGTCGACTATTTCGCCCGCGAGATTTCCGACTCGCTCGAAGTCTGCCGGCGCTTCCCCGAACTCGCGGCACAGGGAAATCTCTCGCTGCGGCTCGACACGACCGGCGGCCGCTACATCGAAGGACTCGATCCCGCATCGTCCTATGCCGTGTTGGAGCGCTTTTCCCCGGAATCGATCCGCGGCTACCGGAGCGAGGAGGAGCTGCGCTACCTCGTCGGCACCGGCGTCTCGGCGGCGGCGATCTTCCATCTGCGCGCCGAACTCGACCGCAACGGCTTCGACAAGGTGAAGATCGTGGCGTCTTCCGGCTTCGGTCCGGCCAAGTGCCGGATCATGGCCGAGGCCAAGGCCCCGATCGATGTCGTGGGCTCGGGCTCGTTCCTGCCGTCCAACTGGTCGGAAACCTACGCCACTGCCGACATCGTCGAATATGATGGCGAGAAGCGCGTGAAGATCGGCCGCGAGTTCCTGCATCGCAACAGGCCCGCCGACGCCACGCGGCCGCTCTAGTTCTCCCGTCCGGTTCTCCGAGGATCAACATGCTCAAGCTCTATTTCGCGCCCGGCGCCTGTTCGACCGCATCGCATATCGGGCTGGAGGAGAGCGGGGCGACGTACGATTCGCAGGCGCTTTCCTTCGCCAAGAGCGAGCAGCGGACGCCGGAATACCTCAAGGTGAATCCACGGGGTCGCGTGCCGGCGCTGGTCGTGGACGAGGGCACGATCGTGGAGAACACGGCGATCCTCGACTACGTCGCCGCGACGTACGCACCGCATCTGATGCCCAAGGATCCGGTCCAGCGCGCCCGTGCCCTGTCGCTGATGGCCTGGTTCTCCAATGCCGTGCATCCGAATTTCACCCACATCGGCCGTCCCGAGCGCTTCGCCACGGACGCAGGCGTCTTCGACCATCTCAAGGCGGTGGGCCGCGAGAATTTCCACGCCAACCTCAAGGAGATCGACGCTCTCCTGGCGGGCAAGACCTGGATCCTGGGCGAGGAGTTCTCGGTGGTCGACGGCTACGCGCTGGTCTTCTACGGCTGGGGCAAGCGCATCGGCCTGCCGGTCGCCGAACTCCCGAACTACACGGCCTGGAAAGACCGGATGCTGGCGCGGCCGGCGGTGAAGCGTGTGCTCGAGCGCGAACAGAGCGTCCTGCTCGCCGCCTGATTCGTCAGCCGACGACGAAGCTCTGGTACATGAACTGGAGGTCGGCGCTTTCCTGGGGCGTGATCTCACCGTCCAGGACGCGGCCTTCCCACGAACGCAGCTTGCGCTTGATGTCGACCGGTGTGCGCGGGCTCAGCAGCACCATGAAGAACTGCTCGTGCGGCGACAGTTCGCGCTCGCGTCGGTAGCCGAATGGACCGGCTCCGGGCGTGCGGGGCTGGGCCGGCTCCTGCGCCGGAGATGAAGAAGGGGCGGCGGCGCGCGGCAGGATGGCGTCGTCGATCACCTGGTCCCAGGTGAGGCCCGCTTCGCGCACCATGGCCGAGGCGAGCTTGGCGGCCGCCAGCGCCTCCTGGGCGTGGCTGCTGTCGAGGATCTCGAGAACCTTGACCAGAGTATTGCGATTGAAGGTGGACACTTGCGTTCGGCGCCTTTGACTATCGCGTGAGCAACGGGCACTAAGTGCCTACAACATATAGATGGATGTGCCTTGGATCAAGGCAAGCCCCCGGCCAACGCTTTCCCGGTTTACCTCGCGGGCCTCGCCAGCTGGTTCGTGCCGCTCGGCATCCAGATGGTGCTGTTCCCGTGGCTGGTCGCCGTGGTCCTGCACATGGACGCCTTTGCCGTCGGCGTGGCACAGGCAGCCGTCATGGCGCCGTCGCTGCTGTTCCTGCCGCTCGGCGGCCTGGTCGCCGACCGCGGCAACGCCCGCCGGCTCCTGCTGCGCTATCATCTGATCTACGCTCTGCCGCCGCTCGCCCTGGCGCTGGTCCTGTGGTCCGGCGGGCTGAGCTATCCGCTGCTGATCGCCTACGGCATCATCGCCGGCGCGATCGGCGCCTTCGCCATCCCGACCCGCGATGCCCTGCTGCCGGTCGTGGCGCCCAAGGGCGGCCTGCCCAAGGCGGTGGCGCTGGCGACGGCGCTGCAGTTCGGCGGCCAGTTGTTGGGCATTGCCTGCGCCTCGACCGCCGACTGGTTCGGCGCCCTGCCGCTGCTGCTGCTGCATTCCGGCATGGTGCTGGCGGGCTGCATCTTCGTGCGCCGGCTGCCCGACCCGCCACCGCATCCGAAGACCGAACATCCCGGCTTCTGGCGCAGCATCGGCGAGGGCGTGTCGGCGGCGGCGAAGTCGGACCAGATCTGGCCGGTGCTGCTGCTCAACTTCGGGGTCGGCATCTTCTATGTCGGCCCGTTCATGGCGGTGCTGCCGCTGGCGATCCGAGACCACTATGCCGGCGGTGCGGCCGAACTCTCCTACATGAACCTGGCCTTCTGGGCCGCGACCATCGTGGCCAGCATGGCACTGGTCGGGCTCGCGCGGCGGCTCACGTTGCGCGGACGCCTGATCGGCAGCGCGGTACTGACGGGCGCGGTGGTGCTGCTGTCGCTCGCCACGCTGCCCCCGTTCCCGGTGTTCCTGGCCCTCATCTTCGTCTGGGGGCTGGGCGCCGGCATCACCATGACGCAGAGCCGGACGGTGGTGCAGATCGTGGCGCCGGCCACGCACCGCGCGCGGCTGATGTCACTGTTTCAACTGGGTCTCAGCGGCGGTGGACCGATCGGCGCCTTCCTGACCGGCACGATCTGCTCGATCTGGGGCCTCAAGGCCGCGCTGCTGGTCCCCGCGATCGCCATGCTGCTGATGATCGCGATCGTCCTGCTGCGCTCGCGCCTCTGGTCGATGCGGACGGTGGAGTAGGGCAGCAAATGCCATCCTTGCCACCACGAATGGACGCTTCGGATGGGGCGTATCGCTGTCTCGCCATGCGCTGGCTGCAATTGGCGGCAATGTTGGGTAGTCTGCTGCTTTACTCGGTTGCATCGGCAACTGCGCAACCATCAAGCCCCCTGGAGCCAGTAGACTGCGTAGAGATGCAGTTGGGGAAGCGTACCTATTGCTTTCCAAAGGCGGCGCTCGAAATCTACCGGCGAGGCAAGCTGCGGCAGGACGTCGTTGTGATGTCGTTCATGATGCCGGACTTGAGATTACCGACGCCGGAAGATAATCGTCGCTTCTTTCTCGGTGAGAGGTCTCGAGGAAAAGAGACGACTACCATTGGTCTGACGGCAAACGGTCTACCAATCTCTTGGGATCAGGCGGTTCGCAATCGGATCAAAGGAGGCGGCCCTGTTCCCGTTGAGGTGCCTGGCCCTTTCGGCTTGGTCGAACTCGTGGGCGGGTTTCCGAGGTCCAACCCCTACGAAAGCGAGTTCGTTGCAGAGCGTGACGGGTTTCGTTTTACAATAAGTTGTGGCTTTGGAGGAGTTGACGGACGTCCTCATAGCCCGGGGCTTGTGCCGACGTGTCGATCGGAAATTCCTTTCCGTGATCTTAAAGTGATTCTTCGTTTTCCTGCAGGTCACCTCGATCAATGGAAGAAACTCCATGATGACGTGATCAGCAAAATCATTGCTTGGACCCGAGACTAATCTAGCGCCTATTCGGCGGCGGCGCGGGAGCCGAGGCCCAGGGTCTGCCACACGTCCTGCAGGGCCGCGACGAGCCGGGACATGTCGTCGTCGCCGTGCAGCGGCGTCGGCGTGAGGCGCAGGCGCTCGGTGCCGCGCGGCACGGTGGGATAGTTGATCGGCTGGACGTAGATCGCGTGGCGGTCGAGCAGCAGGTCGCTCGCCTGCTTGCAGAGCGCGGCATCGCCCACGAAGACCGGCACGATGTGCGTGGCCGAGGGCATCACTGGCAGGCCGGCCGCGGCGAGGCGGCGCTTCAGCGTGGTGGCGCGTTCCTGGTGGCGGACGCGCAGTTCCGGCTGGCTGCTGACCAGTCGGACGCTGGCCAGCGCCGCGGCGGCGATCGCGGGCGGCAGCGAGGTCGTGAAGATGAAACCCGAGCCGCAGGAGCGTACGAAGTCGACGGTGGCCGTCGTCGAGGCGATGTAGCCGCCGACCACGCCGAAGGCCTTGGCGAGCGTCGCCTGCACGATATCGACCTTGTCGAGCACGCCGTCGCGCTCGGCCACGCCCGCGCCGCGCGCGCCGTACATGCCCACGGCGTGGACCTCGTCGAGATAGGCGAGGGCGCCATGGCGATGGGCGACGTCGCAGATCTCGCCGATCGGCGACACGTCGCCGTCCATCGAATAGACCGACTCGAAGGCCACGATCTTCGGCGTCGCGGGATCGGCGGCGCTGAGAAGCTCTTCGAGATGCCGCGGATCGTTGTGCCGGAAGATACGGCGGGTGGCACCGGAGTGACGGATGCCCGCGATCATCGAAGCGTGATTGAAGGCGTCGGAATAGAGCTCGCAGCCCGGCAGCAGGGCGCCCAGCGTCTGCAGGGTCGTCTCGTTGGCGACATAGCCCGAGGTGAAGACGAGGGCGGCCTCCTTGCCATGAAGCGCGGCCAGTTCGCGTTCCAGCGCGGCATGCAGCGTGTTGGTGCCCGAGATGTTGCGCGTGCCGCCCGCGCCCGAACCTTGCGCGCCGATCGCGGCCTGCATCGCCTCGACCACGGCCGGATGCTGGCCCATGGCGAGATAGTCATTGCTGCACCAGACCGTGACGTCGCGCGGCGCTTCGCCCTCGCGATGGAGGCGGGCGCGCGGGAAGGCACCGACGATGCGTTCCAGTTCGGCGAAGACGCGATAGCGCCCCTCGTCGCGAAGGCGGCACAGATGGCCGTTGAAAAAGGCTTCGTAGTCCATGGGTAGGTGTCTCCCGCGCACTCACTCCAGGCGCAAGGCGCTTTTTGTCCGCAGTCACAATTGGTCGCGTTGACGTGCGTCAAACGAGAACGATTCGCAGCGACCGTCAGCGCAGCAGCGGAAGGAAGAGCGCGACGCTGAGGAAAAGCGAGACCGACAGAAGCGGAAGCGCGCCCAGCCAGCGCGTCTGCGCCGGCAGACCGTCCCAGTGGCGCAGCGTCGGTACGGCAGCGCAAAGGGCAAACAAAAACCCCAGCACCCAGAACAGCAGGGCGAGGGGCATTGCGACGTTCACTTGGTCGTCGGTGGCCGTCGAGATGCCGAAGCCCACGACGGCCGGCGGGATCGCGGCGGTGAACAGGGACACCGCCCAGATCGCGCGGGTACGGATTCGCTGGCCCGTTCCGAAGGGCGGCGGTCGAACGGCCGTCGCGCCGCCGCCTTCGGAACCGGCGCTCACGGTCAGCCCTTGAACAGGCCTTCCGACTTGAGGTCGGCCAGCGTGGCATCGAACGCCTGGCGCAGGCGGCCGAACAGGTCGCCGAGTTCGGTCTCGTTGATGACCAGCGGCGGGCAGATGGCGACGCGGTCGCCCATGTTGCGGATGAACAGGCCGCGCGCCACGGCGTGGTTGTAGACCCGCAGGCCGGCGGCGCCGGGCGCGCCGAGGTCGAACGGCGTCTTGGTCTTCTTGTCGGCGACGATCTCGATCGCGCCCATCATGCCGATGCTCATCGCCTCGCCGACCAGCGGGTGGTCGGCGAACGACTGCACGTGCTGGGTGAAGACCGGGCTCATGCGCTTGGCGTGACCGAACAGGTCGGTCTCGTCGTAGATCTTCTGCGCTTCGAGCGCGACGGCGGCAGCGACCGGATGGCCGGAGTAGGTGAAGCCGTGGCCCCAGGTGCCGATCTTGTCGCTCTCGCTCATCAGCGCCTGGTAGACCTTCTCGCTCACCATCACCGCCGAGATCGGCAGGAACGACGCCGACAGCGCCTTGGCGCAGGTCAGGATGTCGGGCTTGATGTTCATCGTCTGGCTGCCCCAGACATTGCCGGTGCGCCCGAAGCCGCAGATCACCTCGTCGGCGACGAACAGCATGTCGTACTTGCTGCAGACCGCCTGGATCTTCTCGTAGTAGCCCTTGGGCGGGACGATGACGCCGCCGGCGCCCATCACCGGCTCGCAGATCATCGCGGCGACCTGGTCGGCACCGCCTTCCTTGATGATCAGCGCCTCCAGTTCCTCGGCGCAGCGCGTGGCGAACTGCTCCTCGGTCTCGCCCTCGACGCCGAAGCGGTAGAAGTGCGGGCAGGTCGTGTGCAGCACGCCCTGGATGGGGAGGTCGAACGACCGATGGTTGGCCGGCAGGCCGGTGAGGCTCGCGGAGGCCACGGTGACGCCGTGATAGCCCTTGGTGCGCGAGATGATCTTCTTCTTCTGCGGACGGCCCAGCGCATTGTTCATGTACCACACCATCTTCACGACGGTGTCGTTGGCCTCGGAGCCGGAGTTCGCGAAGAACACCTTCGACATCTCGACGGGCGCCATCGACTTCAGCTTCTCCGCGAGGTTGATCGCGGGCTCATGGGAGCGCTGGTTGAAGGCGTGATAGAACGGCAGCTGCTTCATCTGCTCGTAGGCGACCGTCGCCAGCCGCTCGTTGCTGAAGCCCAGCGCCGCCGACCAGAGGCCGGCCATGCCCTCGATATACTCCTTGCCGTCGTCGTCCATGACGTAGACGCCGCGACCGCGCACGATGGTCAGGGGACCGGTCTGCTCGTGCTTCTTGAAGTTGGTGTAGGGGTGCAGATGGTGGGCGATGTCCCGCGAGGCGTTGGAATTGCCGCGGAAGCTGCGAGAAACGTCATTCATACCGGTACCCCTGAACTATGGTGACGCGCACGATAGCCCGCCCGAGGCCGAAGTACACTGTATCTGACCATGCAAATTTTTTGTGCAATTGACGACCTCAGAGCCGCGGTGCAATTTGTGTGAAATATCGCTGACGCAGGGCCGGCGGCCGGGGAGGCCCTCTTGCGCGTGCGAACGGGGACTATCGAAGGGGTTGTATTCATGCACTTCAAACTGCGGCATTCAGTGGCGCTGGCGGCGCTCGCCTGCGCCGGCTTCGCGTTCGCGCCGGCGGCCGACGCCAAGACGTTCAAGTGGGCCAATTCGGGCGACGTCAGCTCGATGGATCCCTACGCCCGCCAGGAGACGTTCCTCCTGACCTTCACCGCGAACATCTACGACCCGCTGGTCCGCCGCGACAAGGACCTGAAGCTCGAGCCGGCGCTGGCCACCAAGTGGGGCCAGACCAGCCCGACCGAGTGGTTCTTCGACCTGCGCCCGGACGTGAAGTTCAGCGACGGCACGCCGTTCACCGCCGACGACGTCATCTTCTCGATCAACCGCGCCAACGGCCCGGGTTCGAACGTCAACGGCAACTTCTCCTCGATGAAGGAGATCCGCAAGGTCAACGACCATCGCGTCGAGGTCACGACCAACGTTCCCGATCCGCTGCTCGCCGACAAGTGGGCGTCGATCTCGATCATGTCGAAGGCGTGGGCCGAGAAGAACAACGCCATGCAGCCGGCGGACATGATCAAGAACGAGGAGAACTTCGCGACCCGCAACGCCATGGGCACCGGCCCCTTCATGCTGAAGGAGCGCCGCGCCGGTGAGAAGACGGTCCTCGTCCCGAACCCGACCTGGTGGGACAAGCCGGTTCATAACCTGACCGAAGTGGTGTTCACGCCGGTTCCGAACGCTGCGACCCGCATCGCCGCGCTCAAGGCCGGCGACATCGACATGACCTACGAGGTCCCGCCGGCCGACACCGACAACCTCAAGAAGGACGCCAACATCAAGGTCCTGGAAGGGCCGGAGACGCGCGTCGTGTTCCTTGGCTTCGACCAGGAGCGCGACGAGCTGGTCGAGTCCAACGTCAAGGGCAAGAACCCCTTCAAGGACAAGCGTGTCCGTGAGGCGATGCACCGCTCGATCGACGTCGACGCGATCAAGCGCACCGTCATGCGCGGCCAGTCCTTCCCGACCAACCTGATGGTCGCGCCGGGCATCAACGGCTACACCAAGGATCTCGACAAGCGTCCGGCGCTGCTGAAGCCCGAGGAAGCCAAGAAGATGCTGGCCGACGCCGCCTATCCGAATGGTTTCGAGACCGGCATGGATTGCCCGAACGACCGGTACGTCAACGACGAGAAGATCTGCCAGGCCGTCGTGGCGATGCTCGCCAAGATCGGCATCAAGGTGAATCTGCGCGCCCAGACGCGCAATCTCTACTTCGCCAAGATCCTGCGCAGCACGGCGGACGGCAAGCCGAGCAACACCAGCTTCTACATGCTGGGCTGGTCGCCGGCGACGACCTACGACGTGCACAACGTCTTCGAGCAGATCATCCAGACGCCGGACGTGAAGGCCAAGAAGGGCCTCTATAACGCCGGCGGCTACTCGAACAAGAAGTTCGACGAGCTGTCGAACAAGGTCGAGGTCGAGACGGACAAGGCCAAGCGCGACGCGATGATCGCCGAGGCCACCAAGATCTACGTGGACGACTTCGCGTACATCCCGCTTCACCAGCAGGCGCTGGTCTGGGCCACCCGCAAGAACGTCGACCTGGTCCAGCCGGCCGACAACAGCTTCCCGCTGCGCTTCGTCAACCTGAAGTAGCTCCGGCAACCCAGGCCCGGCCCCGGCGCAGATACCCTGCGACCGGGGCCGGTTCCGTTATGGCGTCATTCCTGCTAGGGCTGCGCCAGGCCAAGAACAGCATATGCTCGCCTTCATCCTTCGACGACTTCTTCAATCGATCGCCGTCCTGCTGACGGTCGGTCTCGTGGCTTTTTCACTCTTTCGCTACGTCGGCGATCCGATCAATTCGATGGTCGGCCAGGACACGCCCGCCAGTGAACGCGAAGCGCTGCGCGAGCGGCTCGGCCTGAACGACGCGCCGCCGATCCAGTTCCTGCGCTTCATCGGCAATGCAGCCCAGGGCAAGTTCGGGCTCAGCTACCGGACTTCCGAGCCGGTCGGGCGGATGATCGTGGAGCGTCTGCCGGCCACCCTCGAACTCTCGTTCTGCGCCGCCGTCTTCGCCCTGTTCGTGGGCGTGCCGATGGGCGTCTATACCGGCCTCTATCCCAAGCACTGGTCGAGCCGGCTGATGCAGGCCGTCTCCCTCATAGGCATATCGCTGCCGACCTTCGTGATCGGCATCCTGCTGATCCTCGTCTTTGCGGTCTGGCTGCACTGGCTGCCATCCTTCGGGCGCGGCGAGACGGTGATGCTGTTCGGCTGGTGGCCCACCAACTTCCTGACCATCAAGGGCCTCCAGGCGCTGATCCTGCCCTCGATCACGCTGGGCCTGTTCCAGCTGACGCTGCTGATGCGACTGGTGCGCTCGGAGATGCTGGAGGTGATGCGCACCGACTACATCAAGTTCGCGCGGGCGAGGGGGCTCACCAACCGGGCGATCAATTTCGGCCATGCGCTCAAGAACACGCTGGTGCCGGTGATCACCGTGACCGGCCTGCAGCTGGGCGCCCTGATCGCCTTCGCGATTGTGACCGAAACGGTGTTCGCGTGGCCGGGCGTCGGCCAGCTCTTCATCCAGTCCGTGCAGTTCTCAGACATTCCCGTGATGGCCGCCTATCTGATGCTGATCGGTCTCCTGTTCGTGCTGATCAACCTCACGGTCGATCTTCTCTATTTCGTCGTCGATCCGCGCCTGCGCAGCCAGGGCGGGGCGGCGCGCGTGGCGGGGCATTGAGATGACCGACCGTTCGACCTCTCAGCCCGGCTGGCTGCACAGGGTGACCGACAGCGACATCTGGTGGAGCTTCAAGTCCTCATCGCTCACCGTCGTCGCCGCCATCGGCACGATCCTGATCATATTGATCGCCTTCCTCTCGCCGGTGCTGGCGCCGCACACGCCGTTCGATCCCGCGACGCTCAGCCTGAGCGACGGGCTGAAGCCGCCAGTGCTGCTGTCGCCCGACGGGGACTGGGCCTTCCCGCTCGGCACCGACGACCAGGGCAGGGACATCCTCTCCTCGATCATGTACGGCACGCGGCTCTCGCTGGTCGTCGGCTTCGCCTCGGTCGTCGTCGCCATGACGATCGGCATCGCGCTCGGCCTGCTCAGCGGCTACTTCGGCGGTGCCGTCGATGCGCTGATCATGCGCATCGCCGACGTGCAGCTCACCTTCCCGGCGATCCTGGTGGCGCTGCTGATCGACGGCATCGTGCGCAGCGTGATCTCGGTGCAGCGCCATGACGAGATTGCGGTCTTCGTGATCGTCGGCGCCATCGGCCTCAGCTTCTGGGTCCAGTATGCGCGCACCGTCCGCGGCTCCGTGATGGTCGAGAAGAACAAGGAATACGTCCAGGCGGCGCGGGTGATCGGCCTGTCGCCGCTGCTGATCATGGTGCGCCACGTCCTTCCCAACGTGACCGGGCCGGTGCTCGTGATCGCCACCATCAACCTGGGCCTCGCCATCATCACCGAGGCAACTTTGTCGTTCCTCGGGGTCGGCCTGCCGTCGACCGAGCCGTCGCTCGGCACGCTCATCCGGCTCGGTAACGACGTGCTGCAGTCGGGCGACTGGTGGATCACCGTGTTTCCGGCCGCCACGCTCGCGGCGCTCGTCCTGGCCGTCAACCTGCTGGGCGACTGGCTGCGCGACGCCCTCAATCCCAAACTGCGATAGTCACGACCGATGGCCGCCGCATCGAACAACCAGCCACTTCTCGAAGTCCGCAACCTGCGGGTCGAGTTTCCGACGCGCCGGGGCACCTTGCTCGCCGTGGACGACGTCTCCTTCGACATCGCGCCCGGCGAAGTGCTGGGCGTGGTGGGCGAGTCCGGCGCCGGCAAGTCGCTGACCGGCAATGCCATCATCGGCCTGCTGGAGCCGCCCGGCCGCGTGGCCGGCGGCGAAATCCGGCTGGAAGGGCGGCGGATCGACAACCTGCCCTACGAGGAGATGCGCAAGATTCGCGGCGCGCGCATCGGAGCGATCTTCCAGGATCCGCTGACCAGCCTCAATCCGCTCTATTCGGTGGGCCGCCAGCTCGTCGAGACGATCCAGACCCATAAGCCGCTGTCGGGCGCCCAGGCGCGCGCGCGCGCCGTCGAACTCCTGAAGGAAGTGGGCATTCCCGGCGCCGAGATGCGCATCGACCACTATCCGCATCAGTTTTCCGGCGGCATGCGTCAGCGGGTCGTAATCGCGCTGGCATTGTGCGCCGACCCGCGACTCATCGTGGCGGACGAGCCCACGACCGCGCTCGACGTGTCGATCCAGGCGCAGATCATTGCCCTGCTGAAGCGCCTGTGCCGCGAGCACGGCACGGCGGTGATGCTGGTGACGCACGACATGGGCGTGATCGCCGAGACCGCCGACCGGGTCGCCGTGATGTATGCCGGCCGGGTGGCCGAAATCGGCCCGGTGCGCGAGGTCGTGAAGCACGCCAAGCATCCCTACACGAAGGGCCTCATGGGCTCGATCCCGAGCCTCGGCGTGCGCACCGACCGGCTGACGCAGATCGACGGCGCCATGCCGCGTCTCACGGAAATTCCACCAGGCTGCGCCTTCAATCCGCGCTGCACCTTCAAGGGCCAGCGCTGTCTGGTCGAGCGACCCAACCTGATGCCGGCCGGCGCCACGCGGGCGGCCTGCTGGCTGCACGACGGTGGCGGCGTCGGCGCCCCCATCCTCAAGGAGACGGTCGATGCCTGACGGCGGCGCCGATTTTGTCCGTATCGCGGGGCTGAAGCGTCAT
Source organism: Reyranella sp. (assembly GCF_965249915.1). Taxonomy (GTDB): domain Bacteria; phylum Pseudomonadota; class Alphaproteobacteria; order Reyranellales; family Reyranellaceae; genus Reyranella. The sequence continues at coordinate 2,346,152 of NZ_OZ252257.1, read as the reverse complement.
TTCGACGTGTCGGCGCCGTGGCTGGTGCGCAAGCTCGAGGGCCGGCCGCGTCAGGTCGTGCAGGCGGTCGACGGGATCGACATCGAGATCGCCAAGGGCGAGACCTTCTCGCTGGTGGGCGAGTCGGGCTGCGGCAAGTCGACGGTCGCCCGCCTCGTCGTCGGCCTCTACCCGCCGACGGCCGGCCGCATCGAGTTCGACGGCAACGACATGTCGGGTCGCCACAGCCGCTCGGACATGGCCGCGCTGCGTCGGCGCATGCAGATGATCTTCCAGGATCCGTTCGCCAGCCTCAATCCGCGTTGGCGCGTGTTCGACATCATCGCCGAGCCGATCCGCGCCTTCGGCCTCTCGACCGGCAAGGCCGACCTGGAAGCGCGCGTCGGCGCGCTGCTGCGGCAGGTCAAATTGAACCCGGCCGACGGCCGCAAGTATCCGCACGAGTTCTCGGGGGGGCAGCGCCAGCGCATCTCGATCGCGCGCGCCCTCGCCAGCGAGCCGGAGTTCCTGGTGTGCGACGAGCCGACGTCGGCGCTGGACGTCTCGGTGCAGGCGCAGATCCTGAACCTGATGGTCGACCTGCAGCGACGCCTGCAGCTCACCTACCTGTTCATCAGCCACAACCTCGCGGTCGTCTATCACATCTCAACGCGGGTCGGCGTGATGTACCTCGGCCGCCTGGTCGAAGTGGCGCCGACCGACACGCTGTTCCGGCGGCCCAAGCATCCCTACACGCGCATGCTGCTCGACACGATCCCCGACCTCGAGATGACCGGCCGCCAGCGCAGCCCGGTCGGCGGCGAGGTGCCGAGCCCGATCAACCCGCCCTCCGGCTGCACCTTCCACCCGCGCTGTCCCTTCGCCAACGACCGCTGCAAGGCCGAGCGGCCAAAGGCGCTGCCGATCGAGGGCGGCACGGTCGCCTGCCACGCGATCGAGGAAGGCCGCCTGCCGATCGAGGACCGGACCTACGCACTGAACACCTGAAGTCGCCCGCGAGAAGGCGCTTCGTATCAGGCCTGATGTGCGTCGACGGATGCCGAGCGCGCTTGATCTGTGGCGGCGCTCGCTTACGATCCGGCGCAACATTTTCAACGGAGATTTCAGGATGCCGGTCATCAACCGCATTGCCTCGTTCCACAAGGACATGACCGCGTGGCGTCATGACATTCACAGCCACCCGGAGACGGCCTTCGAGGAAGTGCGGACGGCCGATGTGGTCGCCGCGAAGCTCGAGAGCTTCGGCATCGAGGTCCATCGCGGCCTCGCCAAGACCGGCGTCGTGGGCGTGCTGCGCTCGGGCACGTCCAATCGCGCGATCGGCCTGCGGGCCGACATGGATGCGCTCGACGTGCACGAGACCAACCAGTTCGATCACAAGTCGACGATCCCCGGCAAGATGCACGCCTGCGGCCATGACGGGCACACGGTGATGCTGCTGGGCGCCGCCAAGTACCTCGCCGAGACGAAGAACTTCGACGGCACCGTCTACTTCATCTTCCAGCCGGCCGAGGAGAACGAGGGCGGCGGGCGCGTGATGGTGGAAGAGGGACTGTTCGAGAAATTCCCGGTCGAGGGCGTCTACGGCATGCACAACATCCCGGGCATCCCGGTCGGCAAGTTCGCCGTCCGCCCCGGCCCGATGATGGCCGCCTACGACATCTTCGAGGTCGTGCTGAAGGGCGTCGGCGGCCACGGCGCCATGCCGCAGCACACGATCGATCCGGTCGTCGTCGGCGCGCACATCGTGACGGCGCTGCAGTCGATCGTCGCGCGCAACGTCGATCCGATGGACACCGCCGTCGTCTCGACGACGCAGATCCACGCCGGCGACGCCTGGAACGTGATCCCGCAGGAATGCGTGCTGCGCGGCACGGTCCGTACCTTCAAGAAGCCGGTGCAGGATCTGATCGAGAAGAACATCGAGAAGATCGCGCGCAACGTCGCCGCAGGCTTTGGCGCCGAGGTCGTGAAGTGGCGCTACGAGAAGCGCTATCCCGCGACTGTGAACAGCGTGCAGGAGACCGAGTTCGCCGCCCAGGCCGCAGCCTCGCTGGTCGGGCTCGAGAACGTGAACCGCAATCCGACGCCGGCCATGGGCTCCGAGGACTTCGCCTGGATGCTGCTCAAGAAGCCGGGCTGCTACATCTGGGTCGGCAACGGCGACGGCGTCGGCAGCTGCATGGTCCACAATCCGGGCTACGACTTCAACGACGAGATCCTGCCGCTCGGCGCCTCCTACTGGGCGACGCTGGTCGAGCAGCAGCTCGCTCGTCAGGCCCTGCCGCAGGCCGCGGAGTAACGCGAGGCTCCGATCCGCGCACGGTCGTGTCAGGCTCGCACCCCTACGCCAGTGCCCGCATCGCGCTGGCGACGATGCACGAGAAGGAGCGGGCGCTCGGGCCCGCCTTCCGCCGCGTGCTGGGCGCGGAGATCGTTGCCGTGCCGGAACTCGACACCGACACGCTCGGCACCTTCTCCGGAGAGGTCCCGAGGCCCGACGCGCTGGTGGAGACCTCGCTGCTGAAGGCCGAGATGGCTTTCCGGACCATGGACGTCGACTGCGCGGTCGCGAGCGAAGGGAGTTACGGGCCGATCGACCGGGTGCCGCTCAACCCCGGTGGGGTGGAGATCCTGGCCTTTATCGACCGCAAGCGCGGCATCCGGCTGGTGGACACGTTCCCCACGCATCATACGACCTGGAGACTGTCGCGCTTCCGGGCCGGCGATCCGGCGCGCCTCGCCGTCCTGCGCGCCATGGGCTTTCCGCGCTACGGCGTGTTCGTCGCCTGCAGCAGCGACATGGACCATCCGGTCAAGGGCCTCGCCACCGAGGAGCAGGTGATCGCCACCATGGACCGCGAGGCCGAGCGCTCCACGGAAGGGCTCGCCGTGCTCTATTCGGACATGCGCGCACACCGCAATCCAACCCGCATGAAGGTGCTGCGCGCGGCAGGCTGGCAGCTCGCGAAACGCCTGCAGTGTCTTTGCCCCAAGTGTCGCGCGCCGGGCTTCGGTCGCATCCAGTCGCGCCGCGGCCTGCCGTGCGAAGCCTGTGGCGATCCCACCCACTGGATCGACTTCGAGATCGACGGCTGCAACGCCTGCGGCCATGCCGAAGCGCGGCCGCGCAAGGACGGCCGTCGCACCGCGCCGAAGCTCTCCTGCAGGAGCTGTCGGGGGGCGTAGCAATGGAGCATGCCACTCCAGTGGCGCTTCAAGCTTTCATGATATGAGCGCCACAGGAGTGGCGCGCTCCAATGAAACTAAACCGCCAGGTCCGTCGCGAGGTGGAAGAGGCAGTCGCCGCGCTCGCAGCGGGCGGGGACGCGCTTGCAGAGGACGAGGCCGGCGCGCTTGAACGTCACCACCTCGGGTTCACGCCAGGGCGTGTGGTGGAAGTGGATGCGGCCGGCCGGCTGGTCGGCCTTCACCTCGTCGCCGAGCTCGACCAGCGGCTCGAACAGGCCGCCGTCCGTCGCATAGACGTAGTAGTCGTCGCCACCGATCTCGGTGAAGCGCGTCGCGGTCGGCGCCGGCACCGAGCCCTGCAGCAGGCCGACATGGGCCAGGACGCGGCGCATGCCGTCTTCGGCCACCTTGAGCGAACCGGGCGTCACCAGACCGCCACCGCCCAGTTCGGTGCCCATGCCAACCACGCCCTGGCGATAGGAGGCCGAGGTGAAGGTGCGACCGCCGCCCTGCGGGGCGGCCGAGACGTAGCTCACCGGCGCACCGAAGGCCTTGAGCAGGCCCATGACCTTCTCCATGCGGGCGGCGTCCTGATGGCGCGGTGCGAGCGCACTCGGGATGTAGGTGAGCGAGCTGCCGCCGGAATGGAAGTCGAAGGCGTAGTCGAAGCCCGGCAGCAGCGCATGCTCGATCCAGTAGGCGATCTGCTGCGTGATCGTGCCCTCGGCGTCGCCGGGAAAGGAGCGGTTCAAGTTGCCCTCATCGATGGGCGAGGTGCGGCGTCCCTCCATGGCGGCCGGGAAGTTGGCCGAGGGCAGGATCACCAGGCGGCCCTTGATGTCCTTGGGTGAGAGGGCACGGATCAGGTTGCCGAGGCCAATCTGGCCCTCCCACTCATCGCCATGGTTGCCGGCCTGCATCAGTACGTTCGGGCCGTCGCCGTTCTTGATGCGCACGATGGGGATGGGGATCCAGCCATAGGCCGAGCGGTGCACCGAATGCGGCACGCGCACGAAGCCCGTGGCCTTGCCCTCGGCATTGAGGTCGATGTCCAGCGTGAGGCGGCTCATCGCGGTGAATTCGGTCGATTTCAACGTTGCGTCGGTCATCAGCGTCTCTCGCTTCTGGGATCGAGGGCATCCTGCAGTCCATCGCCCAGGAAGTTGAAGGCGATCACGGTCAGGAAGATCAGCAGGCCCGGCCACAGGGCCAGCACAGGGGCCTCCTGCAGCAGTTCCTGAGCACCGGTCAGCATGTTGCCCCAGCTCGCGGCCGGCGGCTGGATGCCGAGGCCGAGGAACGACAGGGTCGATTCGAACAGGATCAGCGTGCCGACCGACATGGTGGTGGCGACGACCAGCGTGCCGGCCGTATTGGGCAGGATGTGGCGGAACATGATGCGGCCGGGCCGTGCGCCCAGCGCCACGGCCGCGCGGGTGAAATCCCGTGCCTTCAGCGATAGGGTCTCGGCGCGCACCAGCCGCGCAACGGTGGTCCAGCCGGTGAGGGCCACGATCACCACGATTCGATAGAGCGAGAACATCTCCGATTGGGCGATCTCCGCCGGCACGCCCAGCTTCCGGGGATCGACGGCGGCGAGCACGATCAGGAGCGGAAGCAGCGGCAGGGAGATCACGCCGTCGGTCAGGCGCATCAGGAACGCGTCGAGCCGCCCGCCGAGATATCCCGCCAGCACGCCGATGAAGGCGCCGAGGATCGCCGACAGGACCGCGCCGGAAATGCCGACCAGCAGCGAGACCCTGCCGCCGTCGAGCAGGCGCTGGAAGAGATCGCGCCCGAGATCGTCGGTCCCCAGCCAGTGCTGGGCGGAGGGCCCTTCGAAGCGGCGGAAGAGATCTGTCTCGGTCGGATCGATGCCGCGCAGGTTGGCGATCAGGGGGGCGGCCACGGCCAGCACCAGGAGGATTCCGAGAAAGGCCAGGGAGAGCCAGGCGAGCCGGTGGCGCAGCATGCGCCGCCACGCGGTCGGCTGGAGGGTCGCGGCCGTCATGACCTGGCATCCGCGAGGGAGACGCGCGGGTCGACCCAGGCATAGGCCAGGTCGGCCAGCAGGTTGCCGCCAATGGTGGCGGCCGTTGCCACCAGCAGGCCGACGAGGGCGAGGTTGTAGTCGTTCTCGAGAATGGCCTGGTAGATCGCCTTGCCCATGCCGGGCCAGGCGAACATCGTCTCTGTAATCAGCGCGCCCGAGACGAGGCCGCCGAAGGAGAGGGCGAGGATCGTCAGCACCGGGGACAGCGCATTGGCGAAGGCGTGGCGCCACAGGACGACGCGCTCGGACGCGCCCTTGGCCCGCGCCGTCCGCACATAATCCTGCCGTAGAGCCTCGATCATCGCGCCGCGCATGAAGCGGGTATAGCCACCGAGCTGGACGAGGGTCAGCGTCAGCACGGGCAAAGCGAGGTGGCGTAGCTGCTCGGCCAGGGCGGTGGTCCAGGACGTGCCAGCCCGTATATCGGCCATGCCGCCGGCCGGCAGCCATCCCAGCTTCACGGCGAAGAGGGTGATCAGCAGCAGCGCCAGCCAGAAGGGCGGCGCCGAGATGCCCCCGAAGCACAGGAGGTTGATCAGGTAGTCGGCCCGGCTGCGCGGATGGGCGGCCGCCCACATGCCGAGCGGCAGGGCGATCGCCACCGAGATGACGAAGGCGATACCGGCCAGCAGCAGTGTATTGAGAAGGCGCGGCCAAAGCACGGTCAGCACCGGCTGGCCGAAGGAGCGGGAGTAGCCGAAATTGCCCTGCAGGGCCTGCAGCAGCCAGGCGAGGTATCGCTCGAGCAGCGGCTTGTCGAGGCCATAGGCGGCGCGCAGGCGGGCGGCATCGGCGCTGGTCATCGTCGGATCGCCCGAGATCATCATGTCGATCGGATCACCCGGCATGAGGCCGATCAGCAGGTAGACGACCAGACTCATCAGCAGGAGGGTGACGACGGTCTGGACGGCGCGCGCGACGAAGTAGCGGCTCATGTCCTCGTCCCGCCGGGACGAGACGCGAGAGGTCCTTCGCTGCGCCCAGGATGACAATTTTTCTGTGGTTGGCGCAGTGCGTCGGTGCAGAAACCGTTGTCATCCTGAGCGCAGCGAAGGACCCTTCCGTGCCGCGCGATTGGCCTATTCATCTGAGGAGAGCGCCATCTAGTTCTCCCAGCGCCATTGCTCGACCCAGAGGGTCGAGCTGTTGAGCGTGCCGGTCGGCGTCACGCCCTTGAGCGGCTTCGGGATCACGAACGGGTCGACCCGGAAGAACAGTGGCAGGGACGGCAGGTCGTCGGCCGCCAGTTTCTGAATCTCGGCGAACAGCACACGGCGCTTGACGACGTCAAGTTCGCGCTCGGCGGCATCGAGGGCCGCGTCCATCTCAGGATTTGCGTAGCCCGGGTAGTTCTGCCCGCTCCAGCCGTTGGCGGCCGAGGGGATTTCCTTCGAATGCAGCGACGAGCGCGGCACGCCTTCCGGCCGCTGCACCCAGGCATACATGCCCAGCCCGCCATAGGTCCGCTTGCCCATGGCGTCGAAGAAGATGCGCGGCGGCTCGGCCTTGAGGCGCACCTCGATGCCGACCTGGCGAAGCTGGCTCTGGATCACCTGCGCCACCAGTTCGCGCACCCTGTTGCCGGCGGTCGTGCCGAGTTCGACGGAGAGGCGTTCGCCGGCTGCGTTCTGGCGCACATTGTTGCGGAGGGTCGAGAAGCCCGCCTCGTCGAGCAGCTTGCGGGCGGCCGCAGGGTCGTATCCGTACTGGCGGGCGGCGGGGCTGAACATCGGGTCGAGTTCGCTGATCCCGCCATGGGCGATCGGCTGTTTGCCCTCGAACAGCTTCTCCGAAATGGCCTTGCGATCGATCGCCAGCAGCATCGCCTGCCGGACGCGCCGGTCGGCCAGGAGCTTGTTGTCGAGGTTGACGTCGATGTGCTCCCAGATCAGCGCCGGCTTGTAGATGACGTCGTACTTGTCCTTGTGGCGCTTCTCGAAGGCGATGGCCTGGTCGAGCGACAAGCCGAGTTCACCCAGCACATAGTCGACACTGCCCGACTGCAGATTGGCCTCCAGCGCCGCGGTGTTCTCGATGATTCGGACGGTGATGCGCTTGAAATAGGGCTTCTGGCCGGTCCAGGTCGGGTTCTGTTCGAGGACCACCCGGCTGCCCGGCACGATCTCGGTGAGACGGTAGGGGCCGAAGCCGAGCCCAGGGTTGGTCGATTGCGTGTCGTAGGCGGTCTTGTTGCGATACTCGGCCGGGTTGGCGTCGAAGATCGGCTTCTCGATATGAGCCGGGAGGAGCTGCAGGGCGATGCTGTTGTAATCGAAGGTGACGCGGTCGATCGTCATGGTGAAACGACGGTCGTCCTTCACGTCGAGCTTGATGATCCGCTTGTAACCCTCTGAGGAAGCAACCCCTGACAGCGGGTGCTGCCCGACCTCCAGAGTGAAGGCCACGTCCTTGGCCGAGACGGGGGTGCCGTCGCCCCAGCGCATGTCGCGGAGTTCGACGTCGATCTCCATCCCTTTCTTGCCATCGGCAAGATCGATCACCCGGGCCTTGCCGTTCTCGATCGTGGGCAATTCAGTGCAGACTAGGCACACCAGCTTCCAGTCGGCGTCGTAGGCCGTCACCGGCCGCGCCGTCATGTTGGCGATCAGCGACTTGGCCAGCATGGAGCTGATGATCGGGTTCCAGGTCCCCGGCATCTGCGTCATGGCGACGACGAGCTCGTCCTTGGCCTGCGCCATGACGGCGGCAGGAGAGGCGAGGGCGCCAAGCGCCAGGAGGGTCGAGAGGAGGCGGCGGATCATGTCCGCCGCACCGTAGCAAAGTGCCGGCTAGCGGCCCAGCGCGCGCGAGGGCGGGCGGCCGCCATGGCTGGCCGACCACTTCTCCGGCGCCTCGAGGAAGGCGCGGGTCTCGGTCAGGCCCATCTCGTCGAAGTATTTGTGCTTTTCGGCGGCTTCCAGCGCGTCCCACCAGGTGGCTAGCGCATGCAGCTTCACGCCGGCCGCGGCCAGCATCTCGATGCTCTGCGGGAAGATCCCGTAGTGGAAGACCACGAAACAGTCGGTGACCTTGGCCTCGGCCTTCTTCAGCGCCTCGATGAAGACCAGCTTGCTGCCGCCATCGGTCGCGAGGTCCTCGACCAGCAGGACGCGTTTGCCGGGCTTCAGTTCACCCTCGATCTGCGCCATGCGGCCGAAGCCCTTGGGCTGCTTGCGAACGTAGATCATCGGCTTCTTGGAGAGGGCCGCCAGGAAGGCAGCGAACGGGATGCCCGCGGTCTCGCCGCCGGCCACGACGTCGATCTTGTTCCAGCCGATCGCCTTCTCGATCGCCTTGTGGGCGTGGGCCATGATCTTGGCCCGCGCTTCCGGGAAGGAAATGATCTTGCGGCAGTCGATGTAGACCGGGCTCGCGCGGCCCGAGGTGAAGATATACGGGTTCTCCGGCCGGCAATGGATGGCCTCGATCTCCAGCAGGAGACGGGCGGTGTCCCGCGCTTCGGGTGTGCCGCTGGCGCGCGGGTCTGTCGTGCCGCTGGTACGCGCTTCCTTCGGACCGCTGGTACGGCCGGAATTCGCTTTTGTGGTCAACTTCTTAGCGGCCTTGGTTGCAGGCGCGGTTGCAGTCGACTTGACCTTCTTCTTCGTCGCCATGCTGCTCTTTCCCCCACGCCGCTTGCGACAAAATGACGGCCGTGTGTTTAGCGTCCATGCACCCGACCGGCAAGGGCGGCGCGGGCATTCTGGCGACAAGAAGGCGAAAATTTAGTCAGTTTCGGGGTGAAACTTGTGCTTGGTGACTGCAACGGGCAGGCGCCAGCCCCGGTAGATCGACATCAGTCGGAGGAAAAGGCAGATGCCGGCACCCGCCAGCGCGGTCGGGAACATGGGCCAGCCGGCCCAGAACCCCACGGAGATCGTGCCCGCACCCGCCAGGGCGGCCACGGCGTAGAGTTCGGAACGCAGGACCGTCGGAACCTGAAGGGTGAGGAGGTCTCGCGCCACGCCGCCGCCGATGCAGGTCACCGTGCCAAGCATGGCCGCCATCAGGGGGCTGAGCCCGTAGAGCAAGGCCTTCTCGGTGCCGGTGACGGCAAACAGGCAGAGGCCGGCGGCGTCGAACAGGAGAACCGGCGTGCGCAGCCGGTCGATTACGTCCGATGCGAAGAACCCCAGCACCCCGGCCGCGGCCGTCGCCGCGAGATAGCGCCAGTCCACGATGGCCGCGGGCGGTACGGCCCCGATCAGGAGGTCGCGCGCCAGGCCGCCGGCGACCCCGGCCAGCCAGGCGAGGACCAGTACCCCGAACAGATCCAGCTGCTTGCGCACCCCGCGTGTGGCGCCGCTGATGGCGAACACGAAGGTAGCGACCAGGTCCATTGCGTCGAAGAGCATGCCGGGACTCTACAGCGATTGCTGTCCGCCGCCGAGATGCCACAGTGGTACATGGAACCAGCATGACCGAATCGACCGTCCCACCGCGCGGCTTTCGCCGCTTCGTCCACGCCCGCACGCGGCTGCTGATCGCGCTGGCTGCGGGCCTCGCGTTGTTCCTGCTTCTGCCGCAGGACATGAGAATTGAGACGAGGGGGCTGCTGGGCTGGGATCTCATGGCCCTGTCCTACATCGTCATGACGCTCAGCATGATCGCCAGGTCCACGGTGGAAACCTGCTACGCGCGGGCGGCCTACTATGACGAAGGTGACTGGGTAATCCTTCTGGTGGTGATCGTGAGCGCCAGCGCGAGCTTCGCCACGATCTTCTCGGAACTCGCGGTGCTCAAGACGCCGCACGGCACGCTGTGGCATGCGCTCGTGCTCACCGGTGTAACCGTGGCCCTTTCCTGGACGTTCACGCATCTCGTGTTCACCCTGCACTACGCCAATATTTACTACCGTCCCGACAACGATGGCCCGGGGGGGCTTGAGTTTCCGGGCGATCGCCCACCCGATTATGGCGACTTTCTCTACTATTCGTTCGTGATCGGCTGCGCGGCGCAGACCGGCGATGTCGGCACGGTATCGCCTGCGATGCGGCGTATCACGCTGGTCCACGGCATCGTTTCCTTCGTATTCAATACGGCGATCCTCGCCCTCACCATCAACGTCGGAGCGAGCCTTGTGTCATGAGCACGAAACGATCTGATATCGGCACCGGGAGGGACCTGCTGGCCTTGGCCCTGCTGGTGGGCATCTGCCTCGCCATTGGCGGGCTCGGTGGCGCCGTGACGGCCTCCAGCGTGACGGAGTGGTATCCCACGCTCACCAAGCCGTCGTTCAATCCACCGAACTGGATCTTCGGTCCGGTCTGGACGACGCTCTACGTGATGATGGGCATTGCGGCCTGGCGAGTCTGGCGCGCGGCCGATCGGGACACCGCCCGGGGCCCGCTGGCCCTGTTCGCGCTCCAGCTCGCGGTCAACCTGGGCTGGAGCATCGCCTTCTTCGGGCTTCGCGACCCCGGGCTCGCCGTTGTGGTGATCCTCGTGCTCGACCTGCTGGTGGTCGCGACGGCGCTCATGTTCCGGCGAATCGACGGTCTCGCGGCGTTGCTCCTGGTGCCCTACCTGGCCTGGATCGCCTTCGCGACGGTGCTGAACGTGGCAGTCTGGCGCCTGAACTAGTGCTCGGGCGGATGATCGGCGGGCTTGTCGTGCTTGCTGATGTCGCCCCCGTCGTCGGACTTCAGCTCCATGAACACGAGCGATGAGGCGATCGTCATGACGCCCAGGATCAGGAAGGCCCGCTGGACGCCGTAGATCATCGCGCCGGCATGGGAGTGCATCTCCGCCGGCACGAACATCGCGGCGATCAGGGACGCGCCGGCGACGCCGAAGCTGATGGAGAGCTGCTGGCCGGTGGCGGCAATCGTGCTGGCGCCGCTGGTCTGCGGTCCGGAAACGTCGGCATAAACCAGCGTGTTCATGCTGGTGTATTGCATCGAGGTGAACAGGCCGAGGACGAAGGCCTGCAGGACGATGCGCCAGATCGGGGTTTCGGCGCTCACGGTCGCGAAGGACATGATGAGCATGCCGACGACGATCGTGTTGAAGACCAGCACGTTGCGATAGCCGAAGCGTGCCAGGATCGCCGGCATGAAGCTCTTGAGCCCGATCGAGGCAATGGCCTGCGGCAGCACAAGCAGGCCCGACTGGATCGGTGAGAAGCCGAGTCCGATCTGGTAAAGCAGCGGGAACAGGAAGGGGATGCCGCCGAGGCCCAGTCGGGTGAAGAAGCCGCCGTTCACGGCCGCGCGGAAGGTGCGGATCCTGAACAGGCCGAGATTGAGCAGCGGGAATTCCGTCAGCATCGCGCGGATACCGTAGCCCGCCAGCATCGTGGCCGAGACGGCCAGAAGGACGACGATCTCCCTGCCAGAGAGCGTGTTGTCGCCGAACACCTCGAGCACATAGGAGAGAAGGGCGATGCCCCCGCCGAACAGGACCAGCCCCAGCACGTCGAGCGAATGGGTCTTCTGCTCGCGATAGTCGGGCAGGTAGCGGCCGACGAAGTAGAGGCCGACCAGTCCCACCGGGATGTTGACGAAGAAGACGACGCTCCAGTGAAGCCAGTGGACGATTGCGCCACCCGCCACGGGACCGATCATGGGGCCGATCAGGCTGGGAATGGCGACGAAACTCATGGCCCTGACCAGATCGGCCTTGCCGTAGGTACGGGCGAGGGTCATGCGTCCGACCGGCATCATCATGGCGCCGCCCACACCCTGGAGCACGCGGCAGGCCACCAGCATCTCGATGCTCGTCGCCAGGCCGCAGAGCAGCGATCCGATGCAGAAGACCGCAATCGCCGCCACGAAGACGCGCCGCGTTCCGAACCGGTCGGCCATCCAGCCGCTCACCGGAATGAAGACCGCGAGGCTCAGCGTATAACTCGCCAGTACCGATTTCACATTGAGCGGCGTCACATCCATCGCGTGGGCGATGGCTGGCACGGCGGTGTTCAGGATCGTCGTGTCGAGCGACTGCATGAAGAACGCCACGGCGACCAGCCAAGGCAGCAGCCGCTTGATGTTGACGTCGGGCGAGGGGGATGCGGGCGTGCTCATGCTCAATTCGTCCGCAGTCTGGCCCCGGACCGGCTGAGGACGCAATGCACCGATTCGTATAGGGTTCGGCAGGAGGCGTATATGTACCGGATCATCGTTTCAGGAATCGTTCTGCTGTGGGCGACGGGCGTCGGCGCGCAGCCTCAAACGGCGAACCCCGCATCGGTGAACTGCACGCAGCAGGGCGGTACGCTGACGATCGAGCGCCGGCCCGACGGCGGCGAGTTCGGGGTTTGCGTCTTCACCGACAACTACCAGTGCGAGGAATGGGCGCTGCTCAGGGGCGAGTGCCCGAAGACAGGCCTGCGGGTGACCGGCTTCGCCACACCCGCGGGACGGTACTGTGCCATTACGGGTGGGCGCTATTCGGTCACGTCTCCTCCCAGCATGATGCCGGAACGCGGAACCTGTGCTCTTGTGAACGGCAGGGTCTGTGAGGCCGAGGCCTACTACGGCGGCACCTGTCCCGGGCGGTAGAGCGGCCGGCAGGCGCAACGCGGGCGCTGCAGCGACAGTTGGGGTTCGTGATGCGCATTCAGGTCATTCACTGCCATCCGCTCGAAGACAGCTTCAACCACGCGCTTTTCGAGGCGATCGTCGAGACGCTGAAGCAGAACGGCCATGACGTCATCGCAACCGACCTTTATCGCGAGGGCTTTCAACCGGCGATGACGGAAGCGGAGCGCCGGACTTACATGGGGAACGGGTATGACGACTCAGCCGTCGCCCGGTATGTCGAGACCCTGACCAGCGTCGAAGGCGTGGTCTTCTGCTTTCCGCACTGGTGGTACTCGATGCCCGCCATGCTGAAGGGCTATGTCGATCGTGTCTGGGGACCTGGCACCGCCTTCGTCTACGATCCCAAGGACAACCACCTCGAACCGAATCTCCGAAACGTCAGGTTGCTGGGCGTCGTCACGACTTTCGGTTCGCCCTGGTGGATGGTCCGGCTGTTTGCCGGAGATCCGGGGCGAAAGGTGTTCATGCGTGGGCTGAAACAAATGTGCGCCAGGCGCGTGGCGACGTTCTGGCTGGCTCACTACGACATGGATCATTCGACCCAGGAATCGCGCAGGTCCTATCTCGACAAAGTAAAGGCGCGGCTCACGCGAATCCGGTGAGGCCGCGCCCTTTCACGCCTGTCGCGAAGGCTAGCGGGTCGGGGTCGAGTAGGTGGTGGTGGTGGTCGTCGGGGTATAGGGGTCGGACGAGACAGTCGTTGTGCGCTGGGTCGTCGTCTGGGCCGGAACCTCGACGACGCGTTCGCTGCGGACCGAGCATCCCGCGACGACCGCGCCGACCAGCGTAACGAGAACGATTGACTTGATCATGGGGCGCTCCTTTTCCTGCAATTGATGCAGCGCAACGGGAGCGTCGCCAGCGGGTTGCGTCCGCCCGAAATGGATCGCTGTGCGGTGGTGCTGCGTTGCAGATGGGCCACACTCGCCGCTAGGGTGTGGCATGGCTTCCGATCCCAGTCCCGATTACGACGCAATCATCGTCGGCGCCGGCATGTCCGGCCTTTTCCAGCTTTACCGCCTTCGCGAGCTCGGCCTGAAAGTCCGAGTATTCGAGTCTGGAACGGGGGTGGGCGGTACCTGGTACTGGAACCGGTATCCCGGCGCGCGCTTCGATTCGGAGAGCTACTCCTACGGCTATTCCTTCTCGAAGGAATTGCTGGAGGAGTGGGACTGGACCGAGCATTTTTCGCCCCAGCCCGAGACGCTGCGCTACCTGAACCATGTCGCCGACAAGTTCGACCTGCGGCGCGACATCCAGTTCCGCAGCAAGGTGATGGCGGCCCACTGGCACGAGGGAACGCGGAACTGGCAGGTCACGCTCGAGGATGGCAGCCGCCATACCGCCCGTTTCCTGATCACGGCCATTGGTCCCCTGTCGGCCTTCACGATGCCGCGCATCGAGGGCATCGACAGCTTCGCGGGCCAGAGCTGCCACACCGCGCGCTGGCCGCATGAGCCGGTGAGCTTCGAGGGCAAGCGCGTGGCCGTGATCGGCACCGGCGCGACCGGCGTTCAGACCATCCAGGAAGTCGCCAAGACGGCGAAGTCCCTCACCGTGTTCCAGCGCACACCGAACTGGTGTGCGCCACTCCACAACAGCAAGATCGACGCCGCCGAGATGGCGCGCATCCGGGCCGACTATCCGGAGATCTTCCGGCGGTGCCAGGAGACCTTCGCTTGCTTCCTGCACACCGCCGATCCGCGCGGTACCTTTGAGGTGACGCCCGAGGAGCGCGAGGCCTTCTTCGAGAAGCTCTACGGCGAGCCCGGATTCGGCATCTGGGTGGGCAACTTCAACGACATCCTGACGAACAAGGAGGCCAATGCGCTGATCTCCGACTTCGTCGCCCGCAAGATCAGGAGCCGGGTGAAGGACCCCAAGGTCGCCGAGAAGCTCATTCCCAGGAACCACGGATTCGGCACTCGCCGCGTGCCGCTCGAGACCCGTTACTATGAGGTCTACAACCAGCCCAACGTCGAACTGGTCGATCTCACCGAGACGCTGATCGAACGCGTGATTCCTGCCGGCATTCGCACCAGCGCGCGCGACTACGAGTTCGACATGATCATCTATGCCACCGGCTTCGACGCGCTGACCGGTGCCTTCGACCGCATCGACATCCGCGGAGTCGGCGGCCGGAAGCTCAAGGACAAGTGGGCGGAGGGAGCGGAGACCTTCGTCGGTATGTCGGTCGAGGGCTTTCCCAACATGCTGATGCTGCTGGGGCCGCACACGGCGCTGGGCAATATTCCGCGCAGCATCGAATACAACGTCGAATGGGTGACCGACCTGCTGCGCTTCATGCGCGACCGCGGCCTGACCCGCATCGACGCCCGGACCGAAGGGGTGAAGGCCTGGATGAAAACGGTGCACGAGGCGTCGGTCGGCCTGTTGTCGAACGACGTCAATTCGTGGTTCACCGGCGTCAACACCAACGTCGAGGGCAAGCAGACGAGGCGCATCTCCCGCTACAGCGGCAGCGCCCCGGCCTATCGCGCCCGCTGCGACGAGGTGGCCGCACAGGGCTACCGCGAGATGGATCTGGGATAGTCAGCGCCCGAACCAGCCGGCGACGGTGCCTCTCACCCTCGGAGAGGTGAAGGGCAGTGCCAGCCAGGCCAAAAGCAGGAACTCCATGTGCATGTCCGGACGGAAGAACGGGATCATGCCAAGGCCGATGAGCGCCATGACGAGATGACGGTGGATTCGGCGCGCCGGCATCCAGGGCGCAAGCGCCCGATTCACGCGTTCAAGTTGTTCCTTGTCCATGGCCGCACGAGACTCAAACGTTCCTCGAAGCGATCGGAAATGTGACGAGCCGATCGCCTGATGGCAAGGCCGCACCACGGTGCAGATGCGTCGGCTTGCCCCTCCTTCACTGGGACACTGAGTTCACGGTTCGAAAACATACATAAGTAGTGTAAAAGGTAGCGAATACGGGCTGAATGGAACGTGAGCTAAAGAAGGATTGAGATCGTGAACGCTGTTCGCACACTCGCATTGGCGTTGACGCTTGCCCTTGGGCTGGGCGTTGCGGCACAGGCTCAGACAGCAGCCCCGCCGCCCGCTGGCCTCTCGCAGGAGCAATTCAATTCGCTGGTCGATGCGATCAGCAATTCCGTTTCGGAAAAGCTGAAGGCTGAAGGCGCGCATACGCCGGCTCCCGCCGCGGCGCCCGCAGCGACCCCAGCCAAGTCGAAGGCGCCGCCGCCGCCCAAGATCGTTCGCGTCGAACCCACGACGGGGCCCGATCCGTTTGCCGCCTTCATCGAGGGTGCGGGCAAGGTGGTCAACGCGCTGCCCACGCTGGGCGCGGAACTCGCGCGCATCACAAGCCTTCTCGACCAGCAGACGGCCGGCGGGCGAGGGGCATCGACCTTCCTGCTGCTTCTCTGCGCGGTGGGCGTAGCCGCCGTTGCGGCCGAGGCCATCCTGCGGCTCCTGCTTCACCGGTTCAGGGCACGGCTGGCGGCAAACGCCGGGCCCGAATACGGCGTGCGGTCGATCGCTCACCTGCTGGGTCTCGCCCTACTGGACGGGTTGGGCGTGCTGGCCGTCTGGCTGATCTGCAATGCGGCAACCGGCGCCTGGTTCACCGGGACCACGGGACAGGACAGGCTTGCCGCCGCCGTGCTGGCAGGCATCTTCTCCTGGAGGCTTTACCTACTGCTGTTCCGCGTCATCCTGCAGCCCGAGCTGCCGACCGCGCGCCTGTGCGCGGCCGACGATCACGAGGCGAAGACCATGTACCTGCGGATCTCCGTGGTGATGCTGGTCATCGTGCTGATGCGCATCCTGGGCCAGATCCTGGTCGCCATGCGCACCCCGGCAGAGGCCATCGCCGCTTTCCAGGTCATCGGTGGTTTCCTCTATCTGGCGACGTTCCTGTGGCTCGCATACCGGTCCCGAGTCGCCGCGCGGCAGTGGTTCGGCGGCCTGGGAGAGCTTGCGCCGGTGATCGGCGGGCTGGGCCGCAGGTGGATTCCCATCGCTCCGCTGTTCTTCATCGCCCTCGGTGTGACGCTCATTTACGGCGCCGTGTCCGGGTCGCTGCATGTCGGCTCGGCGATGGTCCTGACGCTGAACCTGGTCGTCGGCGTTCTGATCTTCGAAACGCTGATGCAGGCCTTCGTCCGTCGTCTCGATTCCCAGCTGGCCGGCAGCACGCCGGCCAGTACCACGCCCAAGCTGCCGGACGTCGTGGCGCGCTGCATCCGCGTGGCGGTACTGATCGCTGTGTTTGTGATGATCGCCGAGAGCTGGGTCGTGCAGGTGCTGCACCTCGTGAACGACAGCGAGTGGGAGCAGCTCACCAAGTCCTCCCGCACCGCCGGGGTCACACTGTTCGTGGCCTTCGTCGCCTGGGAACTCTTCAAGTACATGACGGAACCCTACATGGGCACGAGGACCAAGGATCCCGCGCAGGCCATCGCGGACGGCGATGCGGCGGCGGGCCCGGCCTCGCGGCTCAGCACAATGATGCCGCTGATACGGCGCACGGCGGCCGTGCTGATCATCCTGATCGCCGTGATGGTCGCGCTGCAGGATTTCGGCATCAACATCACGCCGCTGATCGCCGGCGCGTCGGTGTTCGGCATCGCCATCTCCTTCGGCAGCCAGACGCTGGTGAAGGACATCGTGTCGGGCCTGTTCTACCTCTCGGACGATGCCTTCCGGGTGGGCGAATACATCGATTGCGGCAAGGCCAAGGGCACGGTCGAGGGCTTCACCCTGCGGTCGATCAAGCTGCGTCACCAGAACGGCCAGGTGCACACGATCCCGTTCGGTCAGCTCGGCCAGATCACGAACTTCAGTCGTGACTGGATCACCACGAAGTTCAATCTGCGCTTTGCCCGCGACACCGACATCGAGAAGCTGCGCAAGGCCTCGAAGAAGATCGGCGCCGAGATGATGGAAATGCCGGCCATCGCCGACCAGGTCCTGGCGCCGTTCAAGATGCAGGGTGTTGCCGACATCGTCGACAACGCCATCGTGGTGCGGTTCAAATTCACGGCCAAGCCGGGCAATCCGGCGGCCATCCAGCGCGAGGCCATGAAGCGCATGTTCAGCACCTTCCCGGCGCTCGGTTTCGAGTTCGCGACCGGGGGGGCCGCCGTCGTCGTCCATACTGGCCCGGCGTCCAACGATCCGGGAGCGGAGGGGCTGCCCCCGGTGGCGGCGAATCTGCCGGCTGCGGCCGCAGGCTGACCGGGCGATAAATCCGGCACCGGTCCTGATAATCGCGAGCCGTCGCCCCATATGAGAAGGGGCGGCTGCGCAGCGTCCGCGAAGTCGTGCGCCAAGGGGTATGATGTCCACGCGCACGACGCTCACGTCCGTCACGTTCAACCGTCCGTTCAGGCTCTCGGCCGTGGATGAGCTGCAGCCGGCTGGCACCTATCGCCTCGTGACCGAGGAGGAGCCGATCGAGGGGCTGAGCTTCGGGGCCTATCTGCGCACGGCGACCATGCTCCACCTTCCGGCGGCGCCGGCTCCCGGCCAGACCCGTCAGGTCGTCCCCGTCGACCCCGACGAACTCGCGGCGTTGCTGGCGGCCGACAAGGATGAGGTTGCCTTGGGAGTGTAACTGCACAGCGGTTGCAATGGGCCGTCTGATCGGGCAAATGCCCGCTCCCGACATTCTGAAGAGGGCTCCTATGGCGACTGAAGCAGCGCGTTCCGAATCCGTGCGTGACCCCCGCAGCCTGCGGCCGATTCCCCGGTTCATCTTCGCGTCGAGATGGCTTCAGCTCCCGCTCTATCTCGGCCTGATCGTGGCGCAGGTCGTCTACGTCTTCCTGTTCCTGAAGGAGCTCCTGCACCTCGTCGTCGAGAGTCCCAGCGTGTCCGAACTGCAGGCCATGCTGATCGTGCTGGGCCTGATCGATGTGGTCATGATCTCCAACCTGCTGATCATGGTGATCGTGGGCGGTTACGAGACTTTCGTGTCGCGCATGGAATTGAACCGCCATCCCGACCAGCCGGAATGGCTGAGCCACGTCAATGCGAGCGTCCTCAAGATCAAGCTGGCGATGGCGATCATCGGCATCTCGTCGATCCACCTGCTCAGGACCTTCATCGAGGCCGGCAGCCTCGGAAAGCCCAACGCCACCTACACCGAGGCCGCCATCATGTGGCAGGCGATCATCCACGCCCTATTCATCCTGTCGGCCGTGGGCATTGCCATCGTCGACCGCATCTCCCAGCCACCTGCCCGCCATCACTGACGGCCGGCGGTGGTGAGCCGGATATCCTCCCGCCGACTGGGCGGCGGCGGGAGGAGCTCCCCGACTACTGCGCCGCGCCGCCCGCCCAGGGCGACATGATCTCGTTCATGCCGGTGAGTTCTCCCGTCTTGGGATCGCGAACGATGCAGGACGGATTGGCGAAGCCCAGCGGCGAGACCGGATTGTCGACTTCGACCATCGGCAGCTTGGCGGCGATCGCCTTCTTCACCTCGTCCGGCAGGTCGCGGTTCACCCGGATCGGGCCGACGCCCGAAATGTCGACCCGCGGCTGATGAAAGGCCGCCTCGACGTCCATCCCGCGGTCGATCATCATCAGGGAGAGCTGGGAAACGGCCGGTACAATGCGCCGGCCGCCCGATGCGCCGATGCAGAACCACGGCTGGCCGTCCTTGACCACGACGACCGGGCAGATGTTGCAAAGCGGCTTCTTGCCCGGAGCGATCGAGTTGGGGCGGTTGGGCTCGGGATCGAACCACAGCATGCCGTTGTTCATGGTGATGCCGGTCTTGGGCAGCATCACGCAGGAGCCGAACAGGCTCATCAGCGTCTGGGTCAACGCCACCATGTTGCCTTCGGAATCGGCGGCACAGAAATGCGTGGTGCAGGTATCGGTCGGCTTGTCGCCGAGCGTCTTCAGCCGCTCGTCGTAGGCCTTGTGCATGCCCTCGGCGATGGCGGCGAAGAACTCGGCGCCGGGTGCGCCCTTACCCCTGGTCGCGGCGCCCGCGAGTTCGATGGCGCGGCGCAGCGTCGGACCGGCCGTGAGGCCGCCCGCGACGTTGATGGTGACGCCATTGTGCTCGAAGGCGAGGGGATCGACGATCTTCGCCTCGTAGCTCGCGAGATCGTCATAGGAAATGGCCGAGCCGCCGGCCTGCAGATCGGCGGCGATGTCGCGCGCCAGGCTGCCTTCGTAGTATTCACGCGGGCCGCCCTCCGCGAGGCGCCGCATCGTCTCGCCGAGATTGCCGAGCTTGATGTAGCGGCGGGTACCGGCCCAGTCGCTGGCCGGCACGCGGCCGTCGTCGCACAGGTAATTGGCCTTGGAGGCGGGGAACTTCTCGAGATGCTTGGCGCCGTTGGCGATCATCACCTGCATGTACCAGTCGAGTTCCATGCCGCGCTGGGCGATCTCGACGCCGGGCTGCAGGACGTCCTTCCAGGCAACCGTGCCGAAGCGCTCCAGCGCCTTGGCCAGACCCGCGACCATGCCGGGCACGGCGATCGAGTGGTAGCCGACTTCATTCCGCTGCTCGAGGATGTCGGGCCAGGCGAACGGATTGGCGGGACCCGGGCCCACGATCTTGTAGACGGACGGATCGAGCTTCTTCGCCGAGACGGGACCGTAGTCGACCGTCCACGCCCGCTGCTCCTTGGCGCTCCAGATCGTCATGAAGCCGACGCCGCCGATGCCGCTCATCCAGGGCTCGAGGGCGCCGATGGCCATGCCGGTGGCGACCGCTGCATCGATGGCGTTACCGCCCTTGCGCAAGATCGAAGCGCCGACCTCGGCAGCCTTGGCGTTCTGGGCGACGACGACGCCCTTGCCGCGAACCGCATGCTTTGTGAATTTCAGTTGCCGTGTCAGCGACTCGCTCATCAATGCTCCTCAAATGAAGGAAGGACTGTAGCGGGGCCCCTTTTCGCCACAAAGCCCGTTAAATTGCAGGGCGGACAAGCAGAAAGATCGTGGGCGTGGCTGAACTGAACCAGATTGATCTGCAGGCGCTCACCAGAGGCGACAAGCGTACGTGGGATGCGTTCGTCCTTGCCGCCGCCCCGCTGATCAATGCCGTCGTGCGCCGGACCCTGAACTCTCACCGGGTGGGGGAGGACGACGTCATGGACGCCGCCCAGGATGTCTTCGTGCGATTGTGCGCACAGGATTTCAGGCTGTTGAAAACCTACGATCCAAGCCGGGCCGGCCTGCCGACCTGGCTGTCGGTAGTCTCCCGGTCGTGCGCCATCGATCACCTGCGGCGGCGCCGGCAGGCCACCGAGCCGATCGACGAGGTGCCGGAGGCTTTTCTCGGCGTCGAGGATCGCCATGTCGAGAAGCTGAAGATACCCGAGGGCCTGCTGACCGCCCGGCAAGTCCTGATCCTGAAGTACCTCTATGACGAGGAGCGGGACGTCGTGGAGGTCGCACAATTACTGTCCGTCGATGCCCAGACCATTCGCAGCACCCACCACAAGGCCCTTCAGAGGCTGCGTGCGCATTTCCGGGAGGAAGATCCCGGCAATGGGGGATGAAGGGCGATGTTTGGGCGTAGTATGAGCAGGAGCGAACGATGAGTACCCAGCAAACCCCGATGAGCGACAAGGAGCTGTGGCGGAGCCTCGCCAGCCAGCCGGCCGTCGTGCCTGCGGCGGTGAGCGAGATGGACATCGCCGCCTGGCTGGAAGGGCGCCTTTCCGAAGCGGCGGCTGCCCCGATCGAGATGGCTGTCGCGGCTGAACCGGCGCTGCGTCGCGCCGCGCTCGACCTTGCCGATATCCTGGGCAAGCCGCTGCCGGCCGCCCCGGAGCGGATGGTCGTGCGGGCGCGCGCACTGGTCGATTTCGAGGCGGAGCGGAGCGCGTCGGGCGGCGGCCTCTTCGGGAGATGGTTCTCGGGGCAGGGGCTCTTTCCCGGCCCGCGTCATGCGCTCCAGCAGGGCGTGATGGCCGCGGCTGCGCTGGTCATCGCGACCGGCGGCTTCATGGTCGGCGGTGGCCTGGGCGAATCGCTCGCGCAGCAGCGCGATGGCTCTTCCGCGACCGACTCGGCTTACGCGAAGACGATGGCCTCGAACGAGGTCAGCGAGTTCTTCGCGGGCGACGGCATCTGACATGAATTCGCGTCTGATTCAGGCCCTGCTGGCGCTTTCGCTGCTGCTGAACACCTTCGTCCTGGTGGGCTTCGTCTACCGGAGCTGGATCGCACCGCCTCTCGAGATGCACCCGCCGCTACCGCCGCGCGGCGGACCTGGGCAGCCCGGACAGCCCGGTGGTCCCCGCTTCAATCCGGTCGAAACAGTCGTGCGCGACCTCGGTCTCGACGGCGAACAGCGCCAGAGGATGAAGGATCTTTTCGATCGCTACGCCAGCGAGCGCCGCGAGCGGCTGCAGGAGATCCAGCGCGTCCGCGAGCAGACCGGCGTCGAATTGGGACGTACTCCCGTGAACATGTCCAGGATCGATGGTCTCATCGATCAGGTCAGCCATTTGCGCGCCGAGCAGCAGAAGGAAACGCTGCGCACGCTGTTGGAGCTTCAGCCGTCCCTGCGGCCCGAGCAACGCGAACGCCTGCAGGCCCTTCTGGTCGATCGGGTCGTTCCGCCACCGCTGCCCCCCCGTCCACCGGCGGAAGGCCCGCCGAGACCGCCGCAATAGGAGGGCTGTGATGAGTGCACGCCTGGGCCGTCGCAGCTTCGTGGGAGGCGGCGTCGCACTGTCGGCCGGACTTGCGTCGGGCCTATGGTCTGCCGGTCGGGCGCGCGCAGCTTCGGCCATGGGGTTCGACGAGGCGCGGCACCTCCTGTGCCGCACCTCGTTTGGAGTCACGCCGGCAGAGATCCATGCGCTCGAAGCGCTCGATTACACGGCCGCGGTCGATCGGCTGCTCGCCAGTGCCCGCCGCGAGGCGGTGACGCCCGCCCCCGAGTGGATCGGCATGGGCCCGGCGGAACTCCAGCGCCGTCAGCGCGCGGCCGAGGCTGAGCGAAAACAGCGCGTCGACGGCAAGAAACCGGAAGAAGTGGTGTTGCCGGTTCGAGAGCAGGGCCGCCAGCTGAAGAACTGGTGGGTCGAGGAGATGATCGTGACCGATCAGCCCCTCGTCGAGCGCATGACCCTTTTCTGGCACGGCCACTTCACTTCCTCGCTGGCGAAGGTGCGCTATCCATCGGCCCTGTTCCGCCAGAACGCACTGTTTCGGCGGGAAGCGCTCGGCAACTATGCGACCCTGCTCAAGGCCGTGGCACGCGATCCGGCGATGCTGATCTATCTCGACGGCAGGGGATCGGTGGCGCGCCAGCCGAACGAAAATTTCGCCCGCGAGCTGCTCGAGCTGTTCACCCTGGGCGAGGGGCACTACGGCGAAGCCGACATCAAGGCGGCGGCGCACGCCTTCACCGGCTGGAGCGTCGACCGTGAGTCGGGGCGGTTCGTCGAGCATCCCGGCCAGCACGACGACGGACAGAAGATGTTTCTCGGCAAGACCGGAAGGTTCGGCGGCGACGATATCCTGACGATCCTGCTCGCCCATCCGCGCACCGCCGAAATGATCGTCGACAAGCTGTGGCGCGAGTTCGTCTCCCTGAAGCCGGATCCCGCCGAGGTCGCCCGACTCGCGGTGGCGTTCCGCCAGAGTGGCTACGAGATCCGGCCGCTGATGCGGGCGATCTTCCTCTCGGCCGCCTTCCGCGATCCCGTCAATCGAGGCGCGCTCATCAAGTCTCCGGTCGATCTGATCGTCGGCACGGTCCACGTGCTCGGTCTGCCGGTGCCGGAGAAGACCGGTCTCGTGCGCATGCTGCAGGGGCTGGGACAGGTTCCGTTCGATCCGCCGAACGTCAAGGGCTGGGCCGGCGGCGAGAATTGGATCTCGACCTATACGCTGCTGCTGCGCCAGCAATTTCTGCGGCGCATGATCGAGGCGACGACGGTGGCGTTGATGGATGGCGGCATGAGGGTGGCCGACCGTCCCAATCGCCGGGCCGACCGCCGCGAACAGCTTCCGGCCAACGACGCGACGATGCGGGTGATGGAACCGACCCGTCCGGTCGAAGGTCGCAGCCTGCGCAATGCCGGCAACGAGGTGCGGCTCGGGGCCACCCTTGCCGGCGCGGACGGGGCTCTGCTGCTGCGTACGCTGCTGCCGCGCCAACCCGTCGATGGTGTCGATGCCGGCGGGACGGCGGGCGCGATCGCGTCGGCGGCGCTGCTCGACACGGCCTACCAGCTGAAGTGAGGAGGGGCGATGGGCCGTGTTCTCCTGCTGGTCGAACTGAAGGGCGGCAATGACGGGCTGAACACGCTCGTGCCCTATGCCGATCCGAAATACCGCGATCTACGAGCGGGCATCGGTGTGCCTCGCGAGAGGGTCGTGCAGCTCGACGAAAGGGTCGGCTTGCATGAAAAGCTCACGCCCCTGATCGAGTCGTGGAAGGCGGGCGACCTCGCGATCCTGCAGGGCGTCGGCTATCCCTATCCCAACCGTTCGCACTTTCGCTCGATCGAGATCTGGGACACTGCCTCGGCCTCGTCGCAGACGCTGAGCGAAGGCTGGGTCGCCCAGGCCTTCAACGGCGCGCGACTGGCCAGGGGCGTCGGCGTCGACTGCATCGTGGCCGACACCAATGCGCTCCCCGGCACGGGCCCGTCCTTGCGTACCATCGTGATGCAGGACGCCGAGAACTTCCTGCGCCAGGCCAACGCCATCGGGGCCGCATCTGCGAAGGCCGATGGCGGCAACCCCGCGCTCCATCACCTGCTGGCGGTACGGCAGGAGATCAATGCCGCGGCGGCCGGCCTGCGCGACCGGTTGCGCGACGCGCCGGCGCCAGCCCAAGCCTATGGGCAGGAGTATCAGCTGGGCCACCAGCTCGACCTCGCGACGAGGATCCTCGCCGCCAGGGTGCCGGTGGTGGCCATCAAGGTCGCGCTGGGTGGCTTCGATACGCATGCCAACCAGGTCCCGACACACGAACGCCTGTTGGCCTTCCTTGCCGCTAACCTCGCGGTCCTGCGCAGGAACCTGATTGCGGCCGACATCTGGAAGGACGTGGTCGTGATGACCTATTCGGAGTTCGGCCGTCGTGCCCGGCAGAACGCCAGCGGCGGCACCGATCATGGCACGGCGGCGCCGCAGTTCGTCATGGGCGGTGCCGTGAAGGGAGGCCTGCACGGTGTCTATCCCTCGCTGTCCGATCTCCAGGATGGCGATCTCAGGCACACGGTCGACTTCCGCAACGTCTTCGCCACGCTGGCCCAGGGGTGCTGGGGCCAGCCATGCGATTTCGGACTCCGCCAGCCGCAGAGGCTGGGCTTCCTCGGCTAGTGCAGCGTCGCGGTTCTCCGCCCCAGGAGTTCGTCACGCACCGAGCCGCGGTCGGCCTCGATCCGGATGTACCAGATCAGCAGGGCGGCGATGATCTTGATGACGACCGGAACGGCGATATAGACGACGATCAATGCCGTCCCGCTGTACAGTCCCTCGGACGGATTGAACCCCAGAAGCGCTGCCACCGGCAGCGAGCCGGCCGCGCCGATGGCCGTCGCAAGCTTGGTCGAGAGCGCCCACAGCCCGAAATAGGCGCCGGTGTCGCCCTTGGTATCCTTGCCCTCGTCGGAGTTGATAATGTCGGCCAGGACCGACGGCGGCAGGCCGTAGTCGGCTCCGATGCCCAGTCCGGTGATGATGGCGATGGGCATGAACCAGACGAAGTCGCCGGCCCCGAGGAAGACGCCGAACGACATTGCCACCGCCGTCAGGACCATGGCGATGAACCAGGCGGCCGTCTTGCTGAAGCGGCGTGACAACAGCATCCAGAGCGGCACGCTGGCGGCTGCGGCGCCGAAATAGACCAGCAGGATGATGCCCGCCTGCAGCTTGTTCCCCTTCAGCACATGCTCGACGTAGAAGAGCATCACGGAGACCGCGACGCCCAGCGCCGCGCCATTGACGATGAAGACCAGCAGCAGGCGGCGGAAGAGCCTGTTCTTCAGCGGCGCGAAGAACGGGATCAATGTCTTGATGGTAGAGCTTCGCTCCATGTTTCGGGTCGGTCGGGCCAGCGACGGCATCAGGCCGATCAACCAGTCGCGGAAATATCGGACATGGATCTCCGGATTCTCACGCACGACCGGCGGATGGACCGAAGGGGGTGACCAGAGCAGGGTCGGCAGGGAGAACAGCACGGCGATGGGGATGAAGATCAGCCCCATGTAGACGTAGCCCGCGTGCTCGCCCATCTGGGCGGTGAAGTAGGTGGGGAGCACGACCGCGAGGGTCATGCCGATCAGGCCGAAGACCTCGCGGCCGACCGTGACCCTGGTTCGCTCATTGTAGTCGTCGGTCAACTCCGCCCCGTGCGCGTGATAGCTGATCGACACGCCGGCATAGCCGAGATGGACCACGAGGAGCGCGACGAACAGCCAGGTCGCCAGCCACACGGGCTGAGTGAACAGGGACTGCGGCGGATGGAACAGCATGTAGAAGCCACCGACCAGCAGCGGCAGCATCAGGCCGACGAAGGTGAGGCGCCCGCGCGGGCCGCGATGGGTGAACTTGTCGCTGATCAGGCCGATCACCGGATCCTGGATGGCGTCGATCACGCGCGTCGTGATGAAGATCAGGCCCATGATGCCAAGCGGCACCTTGAGCACCTCGCCATAGAAATGGCTGACGTTCAGAACTACCGGCAGGGCCGCCATGTTGAGCGGGAGCTGATTGGTCGAGTATGCGACGAGGCGGTCGAAACGCAGCCTTATGGACGTCGTCGAGCCGAGGCCGGACTTGGGCACATGCACGCTGATTTTGCCTTCCTGTTCGGCTCACCTTTGACCGGCGGCCTTTTGATTGCCGACAGTTATATATGCCTGAAGTGTGCCTGCAAAACGTCCGTGCGGCGCGTGGAGAAGCCTGCGGCACAATAGGCAAGGTAATACCGCCACATGCGGCGGAAACGCTCGTCGAAGCCCATGCGGCCGACCTGGTCGGCCACCCCGTCGAAGCGGCCCAGCCAGGTTTCCAGGGTTCGCGCATAGTCCAGTCCGAAACTGTAGAGTTCGGCGACCTTGAGGCCGGCCTGTCGGCACTGCTCGCGCAGGCTGGCGGGTGACAGGAGCATGCCGCCCGGGAAGACGTAGGTCTGGATGAAATCCGGGTGCTTGCGGTAGCGTTCGAAGAAATCGTCGGCGATGACGATCGCCTGCACGATCGCCGAGCCGCCCGGCACCACGTGCCGCTTGAGCGTGGCAAAGTAGTCCGGCCAGAAGCGTTCGCCCACGGCCTCGATCATCTCGATCGACACGATATGGTCGTAGCGGCCCTGGATATCGCGATAGTCGCGGAATTGCAGGTCGACCCTGTCGGCAAGCCCGGCCCGCTCCAGGCGCGCGCGCGCATAGTCGAGCTGCTCCTTCGAGATTGTTATGCCCGTGACCCGCATGCCGCGCCGGGCGGCGACTTCGGCAAAGCCGCCCCAACCGCATCCGATCTCCAGGATGCTGTCGCCCTGGCGAGCGCCGAGCTGGGTCAGGATACGTTCGTACTTGGCGATCTGGGCGGCCTCGAGCGGCTTCTCCGCTTCGCCCTCGTACAGGGCGGAGGAGTAGGTCATCGAGGGGTCGAGCCACAGGCCGTAGAACTCGTTGCCCAGATCGTAATGGGCGTGGATGTTCTTCTTCGATCCCTCGCGCGTGTTCTCATGTCGCCGGTGCAGGAACTTGAGCACCAGCCCATGAAGGAAATTCGTCCGTGTGATCTTGCCCAGCGCCTGCTCATTGGCGAGCAGGAGGGTGATCAGGGCCGGGAGGTCAGGCGACTCGCAGAAGCCCTCCATGTAGGCTTCGGCGAATCCCATGTCGCCGTCGAGCAGGACCCGGCGAAAGAAGCGCCAGTCCCGAACGTCGATCTCGGCATGGGGCGATGCGTCGGGCCTTCCGAAGACGCGCGCCTTGCCGTCGGGCAGTCGCACGGTCAGGCGACCGATGGACAGACGTTCCAGGGATTTGAGGATAAACCGGGCGGCGAGGGGCATGCGGTCCCAAGTGCAAGTCAGCGGGTCACGAGCTCCGACGGCGGTGCGGGCTTAGTGTAAAATCTCGCCCGCTTCCGCCACAGATGCAAGGCCTGCCAGTGGATCCGAACCACGACGCCCAGCGTCATGGTCGGGTTGGCGAGGAAGCGCCGCAGGATGCCGCGGTCGTCCAACGCTTCGCGCCGCCCGCCCACCGACGTGGCGAGCATCAGGCCCTGATCGTCATGGTAGTTCACGTCGACATGCGCGCGCTCGTCGTCCAAGCGAAAGCGGAAGCGATAGCCTCCCTCGATCGGCAGGAACGGGGAGACGTGGAATACCTTGCGGCCATCGAGCCACTGGTGGGGCTCGATGGGCGTCCGGTCGTCGTGATGGACCAGATAACAATGGCTCTCGCCGAAGGTGTTATTGACCTCGCACAGCACGGCCCTGAGGGCGCCCGTCCGGTCGCGGCAGAACCAGAAGCTCACGGGATTGAACACGTAGCCCAGCATGCGGGGCATGGTCATCAGCACGACCTCGCCGTCGCAGATATCCGCCACGCCCTGCTGGCGCAGGATGTCCGTCAACCAGAGCCTGAGGTCCGACCCATCCCGCGCGCCATGATCGGCGCGGCGGAAGGAGACGGCGCCGCGGCGGTCGAGCTTCAGCCAGCGGCCGGCCGCACTCTCCAGCGTGTCGAGGCCGAGGCAGAGATAGCCCACCTTGTAGCGGAACGCGTTCTCGCGCGGCCGGAGCCTCCGATGGACGACGGTGGCGTCGACGATCGAGTGAGCGGAGGTGTGGCTCACTGTGTCTCGGCCGCAGTGCGGGCCGCCACGGGAATTGGCAGCGGCGGGATCGCGGGCCGGTCGGCCACGACGCGCGGCGGGTCGCCGATCCGGCGATGTTCGTCGGGACGCGGCCACGGGCGGTGCACGCCGAGCTGTTCGGCGACATCGAGGCCGGCCGCCAGGGCGTCCTCGTGGAAACCATAGCCGCAGTAGCTGCCGCAGAAATAGGTGTCGCGTACGCCCTGGATGCCATGCAGGTCGCGTTGCGCCCGGATGGCCTTCGCGTCGTACATGGGATGCTCGAACGAGAAGCGGGCGTGCGCCGCGGCCGGTGTGGGCGTGCGGCCGGGATTCACAGAGACGAAGAGTGGCGAACTGTCGGGCAGATTCTGCAGGCGGTTCATCCAGTAGGTCACGCTGACGGTGGTGTCGCGGCTGCGACTGTCGGCAACATAATTCCAGCTTGCCCACGCAGTGCGGCGCTTCGGCATCAGACTCTCGTCGCCATGCAGCCAGACCTCGTTGGTCGAGTAGGCGAAGCGACCCAGCAGATCGCGCTCGCGCTCGTCGGCATCGGTGAGAAGCGAGAGTGCCTGGTCGGCGTGGCAGGCGAGCACGACCCGGTCGAAGCGATCCCAGTGGCCACCTGCGTCACGTACATCGACGCCTTCAGCGGTGCGCCGGACCGCGCTGGCCGGCGTCGCCAGCCGTGCACGGGCGCGCAGCGGCGCCGCGATCCGCTCGACGTAGGAGCGGCTGCCGCCGCTCACGGTACGCCACTGCAGCTGCGGCCCGATCGTCAGGAGGCCATGATTGTTGAAGAAGCGTGCGAACGTCTGTGCGGGATAGTCGAGCATGCGTCCGGGCGGCGTCGACCAGATGCAGGCCGCCATCGGCACGAGATAGCGGTCGCGAAAAGCAGAGCTGAAGCCGGCCTGGTCGATGAAATCGCCAATGGTGAAATCGAGGTCTTCCGCTTTGTCGAGAAGCTGCGGCGCCATGCGGTTGAAGCGCAGGATGTCGTGCGTCATGCGCAGGAACGAAGGGCGGGCGAGATTGCTGCGCTGGGCGAAGTAGCCGGCGAAGGAGCTGGCATACTCGAAGCCGCCATCGTCCAGGCTGACGGCGAACGACATGTCCGACGGTTCGGTCCGCACGCCGAGATGGTCGAACAGAGCGACGAGATTGGGGTAGTTGCGGTCGTTGAAGACGATGAAGCCGACATCCACGGGACGGCGCCCCTGCTTCGTCGGTGCTTCGACCGTGCAGGAGTGGCCGCCGAAACGGTCCTCGCGCTCGTAGACGACCACGTCGTGGCGGCGGCTGAGAAGCCAGGCGGCTCCGAGACCGGACACGCCGGCGCCGATGACGGCGATTTTCATTTTTCGCAAGCTCCCCTGGGTACTTCTACGCTGATTTCTTGAGGATTTGGAAGGCGGCCAGCGCCCGATCCCGGGCGGCGCCATGCTCGACGATCCGCGCCGGATAGACCTCGGCCGGCACGGCCGCCGTCCATGGGCGGTGGATCGCATCGTTGGGCAGGTGCGCGAGCTCGGGCACCCAGCGCCGCACATAGTCTCCCTCGGGATCGAACTTCTCGCCCTGAAGGACCGGGTTGAACACACGGAAGTAGGGAGCCGCATCGGCACCGCAGCCGGCGACCCATTGCCAGCCGGTGGCATTGTTCGCGAGGTCGGCATCGACCAGCGTGTCCCAGAACCAGCGCTCGCCCTGGCGCCAGTCGATCATCAGGTCCTTGGTCAGGAAGGATGCCACGATCATGCGGACGCGGTTGTGCATCCAGCCGGTCGTCCACAGTTCGCGCATCCCGGCATCGACGATGGGATAGCCAGTCCGTCCGCGTTGCCAGAGGCCGAGCGTGGCTTCCGGATCGGCCCACGGGAAGGCGTCGAATTCGCGCCGGAAGTTTCGCTCAGCCAGATCGCCGTTGTGGAAGATCAGGTGGTAGGCGAACTCGCGCCAGCCGACTTCCGACAGGAATTTCTCCGTGGCAGCCGAGGCGCCGCAGGTCATCGCGGCGTGCCAGATCTGGCGCGGTGAAATCTCGCCGAAGGCGAGATGGGGAGACAGGCGGGACGTGCCCTCGACCGCCGGGCGGTCGCGCGCTTCGCGATAGTCCGCGAGCGCCTGGTCGAGGAAATTCGTGAGACGCTTCTGGGCGCCGTTCTCGCCCGGCGTCCAGGCGGCGCGGATTCCGCCGACCCAATCGGGCGCGGTGGGCAGCAGGCGCCATGAAGCGAGCGGTTCGCCGGCCGGCCAGGCCTTGGGCGCCGGGAGGCTCTTCGGGGAGGGCAGCGAGGCCGCGGGTGCCGGCTGCGCGCGGCAGGCGCGCCAGAAGGGCGTGAAAACCTTGAAGTTGGCGCCGCTCTGCGTCGTGACCTCCCATGGCTCGCAGAGCAGGTTGGCCTTGAAGCTTTCGGCTGTGATGCCCCGGTCGGATAGCGATTTTTTCAGGCGCGCATCGCGGTCGCGCGAGGCCTGGTCGTAAACGCGATTCCAGAACACCGCTTCGGCCCCGCATTCGGCTGCGAGTTCGGCGATGACCTTCTCGGCCGGGCCCCGGCACAGGACCAGGCGCGATCCGAGCCCGCGCAGGGACGCGTCGAGGGCGTGGAGGCTGTAGTGGAGCCACCAGCGCGAAGCGCCACCGAGCCGCCGCAGCCCCTTGGTTTCCTCGTCCAGCACGAACACCGGTATGACCGCGCGCCCGGCCCCCAGCGCCTTGATGAGCGCGGGATTATCCGAGAGGCGAAGGTCGCTGCGGAACCAGACGATCGAAACCGACATGTGCAGCATACGCACATGGCGAACGAACGGATGATGGGATGCGTCTAGGTCAGGAGCGGGGGCAGTTGGGCGCCGGCCGCATTTCCAGGCTTTGCAGGTCCGCGGTGACGGTCAGCATGCCAGTATCGACGGTGAGCCGATCGAGCACGCCATTCTCGAAGACCTGCGCCGTCACCGAAAACAGCGGCCGCTGGGCCTGGTCGCGACCGCGTGTGAAGGTCATGGAAACTGGCCAGGACTTGCCCTTCGGCGTGGCGACGGGCTTGTCCGTCAGCCGCGATGCCCGGAGTCGGCCGTCGTCCAGCTGGGTCACGTCGATCAGGAACCCGTCTCCCATCACTTCGGGGTCGAACATCAAGGCGGGAAACGAGGCGGCATTGGCACGGAGCCGCTCGGTGAGGTGGTCGATCGCCGCGACCGGCATCAAGGTGGCGAAGGGCAGGAGGACCAGGGACGGCTGAGATCCTGCTGTCGCGATCTCGGCCCGCAACTCGCCCTTTGCGCGCTCGACGCGACCCTTGGTTTCGCGCGTGTTGCCATTCTGAATTTGCGTGGTCCGGTATCGGAAATTGTTGCCGCTGCGCGGCTCCTCGGCATCGAGCTTCGACGACAGGCTCATTTTCCACGAGGCGGTCAGCGCGATCTCGGTGGCGATGTCGCGCTTGAGGTGCCAGCCCGCACAATCCTGCGAAAGATCATGCACTGCGGTGCCGATGCGAGGCGCATTGGCGGCGGCTCCCAGTCGCAGCACATACTCGGCGCGATGCGGCTGCATCTGCGCGAAGGCCAACTGCGGTCCACACACGACAGCAGCGACGACGAAACACACAAGGCGATGCATCGCGGCACCTTGCGCATGCGCCCGCATCAGGTCAATCGTGCTTCACATGAAATTACGAGAGATCGTGGCAGCATTCTGGCAGCGCTCCACCCCGCCACGCCTATCCGGACTCTCGCTGGCGCTTCCTCGATGACGGGGCTGGAGTTCATCTGCGCGGGCGAGCGCCTGGAGGCGCTGCCGATGGGCGCCCTGCACTGGCCGGCCGAGCGATTGCTCGCCGTCGCCGACCTGCATCTGGAGAAGGGCTCGTCCTACGCCGTCAATGCCCGCAAGCTGCTGCCGCGCTACGACACGAAGCAGACGCTCGCCCTGCTTTCGACGCTGATCGAAGCCGTGCAGCCCCGAACAATCGTCTGCCTGGGCGACTCCTTCCATGACCGTGCGGCCGTCGACCGCCTTCCTGACGCCGAGCGCAGCGAAATCGAGCGGCTGACCGCCGCAACACGCTTCGTGTGGATTGCCGGCAACCACGACCCGGCGCCGCCCCCCGCGGGCTGGGGAGAGATCGCCGAAGAGATAAATGCGGGACCGCTGATTTTCCGGCACGAGGCGCTGTTCGGTCCCGCCGATGGCGAGGTGTCCGGGCACTACCATCCCGTGGCGGCCCTCACCGTGCGCGGCCGTGGCCTGCGTCGGCGTTGCTTCCTGACCGACGGGAGGCGCCTCATCCTGCCGGCGTTCGGTGCCTATGCCGGCGGTCTCAACGCGCTCGACCCCGCCATCGCGCAACTCTTTCCCGACGACTACGATGCGCTGGTGGTTGGCCGGGAGGCGGTGCGCCGCCTGTCGTGGCGGCAGCTCCGACCCGACCCGTCCTTCAGATAGGCGTCCCTACTTGGGCAACTCGTATTTCAGCGTCACTTCGCCCAGTCCCTCGATCCTACCGGTGGCGGTGCTGCCCGGCGGCACGAACTGACAGGCGACCATGCTGCCCGAGGAGACGATCATGCCCTTCCTCAGGCGCTTGCCGTGATCGCCGAGCTTGTTCGCGAGCCACGCCAGCGCGTTGTAGCAGTGACCCAGCACATCGCCCGAATGGCCCTCCCGCACGACCTTGCCGTCGAAGGAGACCGAGCCGTTCAAATTGCCGAGATCGAGCTTCGCCCAATCCTTGTTGGGCTTTGCGAGCAGCGAGCCGCCGTTCCAGCCGGCATCCATGATCAGCGGATTGACCGCGAGGCGGCTGTAGTCGGCGCCCCGATCCTCGATCAGTTCGAACCCGGCGCGCGCTTCGCCGACATACTGAGCGATCGAATCCCGGTCGTAGGGCTTGGCCTTGGGCGCCGGCACGTCGGCGTTGAGGATCAGGATGATCTCGAGTTCGGCGCCCAGTCGCGTCCAGCGATCGGCGCGGACGGTTGCCTTGTGCTCGAACACGCGTTTCTTGCGGATCGGTCCGTAGGCCGGCCCCTTCAGCCCGGTCTGCGCCAGGATCTGCGGCGAGGTCAGCGCGATCTTGTAGCCGACGAGCGGCCCCTGCTTGACGACCTGCTTCTTGAGGAAGGCGTCCTGGACCTTGTAGGCGAGGCGTTCGTCGTCCGTCGCGAACCGTTCCGGCCACCATCCGACCACGGCGCGCGCTCTGTCGACCTGATGCAGCCACGTGGCGGCCTTGGCGATGCTGAACGTCATTGGCGGCTCCCCCTTGCTTGATTTCTTCATCCTCGCATAGTGCCATCATGGCGACGAAAACGTTGCAGAAATTCGGACCCGTTCGCAGTGGCGCCGTCGTGGGCGTGGTGCTGGCTGGTGGCGAGGGGCGGCGCATGGGGCCGGGCGTTCTGAAGCCGCTGCGCGTGCTCGCCGGCCGGCCCATGGTGGCGCATGTCGTGGAACGCCTGCGACCGCAGGTCATGGATCTCGTGATCGTGGCCAACGATCCGGCGCCTGAATTCCGCGGGCTGGGCGTGCAGGTGATCGCCGATCCGCCCGATGTCCAGGAGATGGCGCAGCGCGAGGGACGGCGGCTCGGTCCTCTGGCTGGCATACTCGCGGGCATGGAATGGGCCCGCCAGCACCACCCGCATTCCGGCTGGATCCTGACGGCACCCGCCGACGTGCCGTTCCTGCCGCTCGATCTCACCGTCCGGCTGTGCGGCCTGATGCACGTGCCGGAGCCCGACGTCCTGATGGTGCGTCATGGCAAGCGTCGCGAGCACACGCTCGCCATCTGGTCGGTGAAGCTCGCTGCCGATCTGCGCCGCGCGATCCTCGAGGAGGGGATGCGGCGGGTCGAGACCTTCGCCCAGCGCTATGCCTTCGAAGAACTCGTCTGGCCGGGCAATGCCGCGCCGTTCCTGAACGTCAACACGCCGGTCGAACTCAGCGCGGCGATGCGTCGTCTGGAGCGAGCTCGATGACGTTCCCGTCGATGACGACCTTGCCGGCATTCTCGAAATTGACGGTGATGCGATGGCCGATCATCGACTGGATCTGGCCCACGCCCCAGTCCGGTCGAGCGGGATGACGTACGAAGTCGCCGGGGCTCAGCAGTCCATTGCCGGGCTGTTCGAACAAGTTTTCGTTACTCCGCCTCTGTGGGTACGATGGTGGCTGCCTGACGCCCCGCCGCCTTAATCTGCAGTATAGACTGGGTCGTCATGTCATGGAGGACACAATGAACAGCACTCGCGCAGCCATTGCCTCGGCTCTCGCCGCCGCCCTCGTGCTGCCCGCGGCCACCAGCCAGGCGCAGGGCAACATGGAGAAATGCTACGGCATCGCCAAGGCCGGCAAGAACGACTGCCAGACGGCGAAGTCGTCCTGCGCCGGCACGTCCAAGGCGGACGCGCAGCCCGACGCCTGGGTCTCAGTGCCGAAGGGCGCCTGCGAGAAGATCATCGGCGGCAAGCTGACGCCCAGCTGAGCATGAATCCGGTTGCCGGCATCGGGCTGCGGTCGCCGCATCTGGCGGAGACCGTGCGCGACCGGCCGGCGACCGGCTTTCTCGAGATCCACGCCGAGAACTATCTCGCGAACTCTCCGGCGCTTGGGACCGTCGAGGGGCTGCGCGAGGACTATGAAGTCTCGGTCCATGCGGTCGGCCTGTCGCTCGGTTCGGTCGACGGGCTGGACGAGGCGCATCTCGATCGCGTCGCGGGGCTGGTTCGCCGTCTCGCGCCCGTGCTGGTCTCCGACCATCTGTCCTGGAGCGTCGCGGGCGGCCGCTATTTTAACGATCTGCTGCCGTTGCCCTACACCGAAGAGGCGCTCGACGTCGTCGTGCGCAATGTCGGCCGGCTGCAGGACCGGCTCGGGCGGCAGGTGCTTGTCGAGAACCCGTCCTGCTACCTGGCGTTCGCACACTCGACTTTGTCCGAGCCGGACTTCCTGGCCGAACTGGCGCGCCGCAGCGGTTGCGGGTTGCTGCTGGACGCCAACAACATCGTGGTCACGGCGCACAATCTGCGGCTCGATCCCCGCGCCTGGCTCGACGGACTGCCGGCATCGGCGATCTGTGAATATCATTTGGCCGGTCATGCGGTGAACGATGCGGACGGCGAGCAGATCCTGATCGACGATCATGGCAGCCGGGTCGGCGAGGGCGTTTGGGCCCTGTTCGACGAAATCGTGCGCCGCTACGGCCCGCGCCCCACTCTGGTCGAATGGGACACCGATCTTCCGGCTCTCGACGTGCTGCTCGACGAGGCGCGGCGGGCAGGGCGAGCGCTCGACGGTGCGGTAGAGCCTGATGCTCGGGCTGCGTGATCTGCAGGCGGCGTTCGCGGCCTACCTGAAAGGCGAGGACCGTTCCGACCTCGCCGACGCCGTCATGGGCGATACAATTTCCGCCTCGGCGCGTCTCCGTGTCCATCGCCATCACGTGGGGCAGAGCCTGGCGGAGGCGCTCGCGGCGACGTTCCCGACGGTGCGCGCCCTCGTCGGCGAAGCGTTCTTCCGGACCATGGCGCTGGAATTCGTCATGGAGAACCTGCCGGTGCAACCGGTGCTCGCGGAGTATGGCGAGGGCTTCCCGGCATTCGTTTCGGGCTACGGGCCGGCTGCCGCGCTGGCCTACCTGGCCGACATGGCCCGGCTGGACTGGGCCTTGAACCTGGCGTTCCACGCGCCGCTGGAGGCTCGGCTGGCCGCTCCCGACCTTGCCGGGCGGTCCGCTGAACAGCTGTTCGAACTGAAAGTGTCTCTGGCGGCCGGTTCGACACTGGTCCGCTCGCCTTGGCCGATCGATCGAATCTGGCACGCGGCGCAGCCCGGTGCGACCCTCGGGACCGTTTCGCTCGAGGAGGGGCCGGCCTCGGTCGTGGTCCTGCGTCGGCCGGACGATGCTGCGTTCGCGAGCCTCACCCGGTCGGAAGCGGCGTTCCTGGAGGCGCTCGGTGGAGGCGCCAGCCTGGGCGAAGCGTCGGAAGCTGCGTTAGCCGTCGAACCTGCCTTCGATGCAGCCAAAACCTTAGCGAGACTGCTGGCTTTGCAGGCATTTGCTGCGTTGCAGCATTGACGGTGGCGCGGGGGCTTAAAAGGCTCGAAATTGGGGGATTATTACAACCGCTGTAATTGTTGCGCTGCACGGCTGAATCAGCGCGCGGCGCCGAAACGATCTTGCTCCGGAAGGGCCCATCCCTATACTCCGCGCGCTTCGAAAAGGGTTCACCTTCCCCTGGTGGACTATCGTGGCTTCGAGTGGAGTTGCCGACGATGTCGATTACGTTGCCGCAGAATTATCGGCCGACAGAACGTGAAGCTTTCATGAATCCGATGCAGCAGGAGTACTTCCGGCAGAAGTTGCTGAAGTGGAAGGGCGAGCTGATCGAGGAATCCAACCAGACACTCCAGAACATGCAGGAAGAGAGTCTGGCGCAGCCCGATCTCGCCGATCGCGCGACCGCCGAGACCGACCGCTCGCTGGAGTTGCGGACGCGGGATCGTTTCCGCAAGCTGATCTCCAAGATCGATCAGGCGATGAAGTCGATCGAGGAAGGCACTTATGGATACTGCGAGGAGACCGGCGAGCCGATCTCGCTGAAGCGTCTCGAGGCGCGACCGATCGCGACCCTGTCGGTCGAGGCGCAGGAGCGCCACGAACGCATGGAGCGCACCCGCCGCGACGAAGGCAACGACTAAGCAACTAAAAAGGCCCGCATGAAGCGGGCCTTTTCTTTCTCGCGTGTGTCGACCTGGGGCTCAGGCCCTGGCTTCGTCCTGCATGGCCTGGCGGTTGAGCGCGCGGCCTGCCTGACCGCCGCCGGGCTTGCCGTCGCGCCAGGCGAAGGCGCCGTTGCAGATCACCGTGTCGATGCCCCTGGCCGGCGAGATCGGCTTCTCGAACGTGGCGGTGTCGATCACCGTCGCCGGATCGAAGATGCAGAGATCGGCGTAGAAGCCAGGCTTGACCTCGCCGCGCTTGGCCAGGTGGAAGCGCTGCGCCGAATACGACGTCATGCGACGCACCGCGTCCTCCAGCGGGAACAGCCCGAGGTCGCGCGAGTAGTGGCCGAGCACGCGCGGGAAGGTACCCCACAGGCGCGGATGCGGATGGGCGTCGAACGGGATGCCGTCCGAGCCGATCATGGCGCCGGGATGGGACATCGCGGCCTGCACGTCCTTCTCGTCCATCATGAAGTAGATGGCGCCTGCCGGCTGGATGCGGTCGGCCGCTTCCTTCATCGAGCAGCCCATCTCCTCGGCGATCTCCTTGAGGTCGCGACCGCTGAGACCCGGGACCTTGTCGGACCAGGTGATCAGCACCTTGTCGGCGCGCTCCAGCATATCGCTGCGCAGGATGGTCGAACCCGCGACGTAAGGGTAAACGTCGAAGGCGATCTGCTGCTTCTTCATCGCCTCGTTGAAGTGCGGCAGCGTCTCCTTCATGCGGCCGAAGTTGGAGCGGCCCGAGCACTTGTGGTGAGAGACGATGATCTCGGCGCCGACGCGGCGGCCGATCTCGAACGTCTCGTCCATCGCCTTCAGGATATGATCGCCCTCGTCGCGCATGTGGGCGGTGTAGACACCGTCCCAGCGGCCGAGCGGGGTGGCAACGTCGACCACTTCGTCGGTCGAGGCGTGGCTGGACACGGCATAGAACAGGCCGCTCGACATGCCGATCGCGCCCTGCTCGAGGCTCTGGTCGAGCAGTTCGCGCATCTGCTTGATCTCGGGCGCGGTCGCAACGCGGTTGAGGTCGTCGCCCATCGAGTTGATGCGCAGCGTTCCATGGCCGATCAGGAAGGCGCCGTTGATGGCCGGCTTGGCCGCATCGACCTTGCCCGCGAACTCGGCGAAGTCCTTGGAGAGGTTCTCCTTCTTCTTGATGATCAGCGACATCCAGTGGCCGACATCGGGCCGGACATACGGCGCGGCGGAGACGCCGCAATTGCCGCACACCACGGTCGTGACGCCCTGGCTGGCCTTCATTGCCATGGTGGGATTGTCGATCAGCGCGGTGTCGTCGTGCGTGTGCACGTCGATGAAGCCCGGCGCCACGACCTTGCCCGCGGCGTCGATCTCGTTGTCGCCCCGGAGCGTGCCCGGCGCCTCGACCGCTGCGATGCGGTCGCCCTTTACCGCCACGTCGGCGGCGAACAGCTTCTTGCCTGTACCGTCGGCCACCTGGCCGTTGCGGATGACGATGTCGTAAGTGGCCATCTGAAAAACTCCTGGAGAAAACTCTTCACCTCCCCCGTCTCACGGGGGAGGCCGGGAGGGGGGGGAGAGCAACGCGGGAACCTTGGGCCGAGGAAAGATCACGCGGGTGGCTGTCCCCCGCCGGCCCTCCGGGCCACCTCCCTCGTATAACGGGGGAGGTGGCTGTCGTCGGAGCGGCGTGACTCTACGCTTCGTTGCGGCCGAGCCGCATGTCGAGGTCGAACGGATACAGCGGCCGCTTGACCCGCTCGTACTTGAAGAGCTTGAGGTCGGAGGCGGTGCAGCCGTCGCCGTCGCACATCACGATGTGCTTGGCGATCGGCTCGAAACCGGCGCGGAAATGCTGGCGCGACTTGATCAGCACGTACTTCTTGCGGCGTGGATCGATG
This sequence comes from Reyranella sp., assembly GCF_965249915.1. Taxonomy (GTDB): domain Bacteria; phylum Pseudomonadota; class Alphaproteobacteria; order Reyranellales; family Reyranellaceae; genus Reyranella. The sequence goes on along the minus strand of NZ_OZ252257.1, from coordinate 2,306,951 downwards.
CCGCAATGGGTGAAGACGCCGAGGTCGTAGGGCTCGGCACGCTTCTCCGACACGACGATCTGCATCTTGCCGGTGTCGAGCACGGCGGTGCGTCCCATGCGCACCGTGGTGCCGGTCGCCATCGGGCCGGTGACGGTGAACTGGCCGTCGGTGATGGCCTTGACCTTGCCGGTGACCTTGAGCGGCTTGCCCTTCAGTCCCATGGCCGGCATGTCGATCTTGCCGCCCAGCTCGAGAGTCACTTCGGCGCCGACGCCGGCCTTGATCATCTGTTCGACGCAGGCCGGATCGCAGATCGGGCCCGCGACCGCGTCCTCGAGCTCCTGCTTCATCGCCTCTTCGATGACGCTCATCACGTCCTGGGTGCCGCCCGAGGCGGTGTTGTCGCCATGGTCGGCCATGACGACCGGATAGTCGGTGTAGCCCTTGGCGCGCCCGACCTGGACCGAGAGCGGCTCCGGATGGAACAGGAAGCCCTCGCGCTTCTCCCAGGCCGTATCGAGGATGCGGTTGAGCAGGATCTCGCCTTCCGCGGTCCGCTTGTCGCATACGATGACGGAGGAGAGGGCGAGATGGGGGATGTCGGCCTGCGGGAAGCCGCCGAACACCGAGGCGTTCAGGACCTCGCCAGTGTCTTCGGCCTGGTTGGCCATGCCCATCAGGGTCTTCATCGGCTCGCGCGAGGGGGTATGGACGAGCGAGCTGCTCATGATCGGGCGGCTGCCCCAGACCATCCTGGGTTCAATCTCGCCTGCCAGCATCCTCATCAGGGTGCGGCCCGACCGGCGGGCCGTGTCGGCCATGTCGATATGCGGGTAGGTCCGGTAGCCGGTCATGATCGTGGCGCCGTTGACCATGGCGTCGGTCATCTGGGTGTGGAAATCGAGCGCGACGGCGATCGGTACGTCGGGCGCGATCTTGCGGATTCGGTTCAGCAGCTCGCCCTCGCCGTCATCGTAGTGCTCGGCGACCATGGCGCCGTGCAGGGCGAGGAGGACCGCGTCGCAACCCTTCTTGATCTCGTCCACGATGGCCGTGGTCATCTGCTCGTATGCTGCTTTGGTGACCAGGCCCGACGGATGGGCAGAGGCGGCCATCGGGACCGTGAACTCGGCGCCGGCCTTGCGCGCCACCTCGATGAAGCCGCCCAGGGAAGTGTTGGTGCCCTCGGCCTCCCGGATCGCAGCTGGTCCGCTCAGCGAGCCGGCCCGGGCGAAGGACTCGATCGGGGTGGGCAGGGGCGAGAACGTATTGGTCTCGTGCATCATCATGGCGACTACGAACTTCTTGGCCAACAACCCCTCCACTCGAGCTTAAGTATTTGAACACCTTACATAATCCGCATACCTAGCGTGTTTGCCGAAGCAATGCGCCCCGTGCAAAGCTGCATCGCACTATTCTTGTGCGTTGCAAAAACGCCACACCCCTGACCCTACATCAACGGAAGCTAAATATGTGAATTCAGGGCTCTTTTTCGCGCTTGCATTCTCTTCGCAGGTGCACCATTCTTTGTGGGCAGCAAACGCTACCTCGGTAGCCGCATTGTTTGCTGTATGCCCGTCTTGGGCGTTTCCTCCCTAAACTCGGGCCGCGCTAGTCGCGGCCCTTTTTTTTGCCCGGTCGGTTTTTGCGCGTTCGGCTGGAGCGGGTGATTTACTCGGCGGCGAGCGGGCGCGGCGGCGGCAGCGTTTCCCGGGCCTGCTGGGCCATCGTCTCCAGCAGGCCGGTCATCAGCTGGGCGACGACCCCGGCCACCGGAAGCCTCTCGTGCCGCGCCTCATCCATGTAGAGCGACCGGTTGATCTCGATCTGAAGGGTATGCCGGGCGAGGGCAGGCCTTCCATAGCGCTGGGTCGTGAAGCCTCCCGCATAGGGCTGGTTGCGCAGAACGCGCAGGCCTCGTGCGCGGAACCATCGCTCCGCGGCCGCGGTGAATTCAGGCGCGCAGGCCTCGCCGTGATTGTCTCCCAGCACGATGTCGACCCGCTGGTCCCGGTCTCGCGTTCCGAGGCTGGAGGCGGAGGAGGGCATGGAATGGGCATCGATCAACAGGGCGCCGCCGAAACTGCTGTAGGTGTTCTCGACCAGCAGGGAGAGGGTCTGGTGATAGGGGCGCCAGCAGGTCTCGAGCCTGTGCTCGATCGTCTCGGCGGGTACCCGGCCGCGGTAGATGGCTTCGCCGCTGGCGGCAACCCGCGGAATCATCCCGAGGCCGGCGGCAACCCGCGTGGTGCGATGGTTGAGCGGCCGCGGCAGGGGGCCTTCGAACATGCCGGGATCGAGTTCGTAGGGTTCGCGGTTGGCATCGACGTAGGAGCGGGGAAAGCGCGCGGCCAGGAAGGGCATGCCGAGCGAGGGCGCGGCGGCGAACAGCTCGTCCACAAACGCGTCTTCCGCCCGGCGGAGCGCGGACAGCGAAACCGCCGCCTGTTCGAGGAAGGAGGCGGGGTAGATCGATCCGCTATGCGGAGAGGCGACGACCACCGGCACGGTCTGTTGCCCCGGCAGGCGACAATCCAGGGCCTCGTGATCGGTCAGGACCGGGGCGAAATCCATTCTGTGGTCATAGCCCGCGAATTCGGTCGCGTCACGCTTCGCGCTCTTGCCAATCCGTTTGCGGCAATGTAGACGACCGGCCTCCGTGCTCCGGGGCGGTTTCGAAACCCCGGCGGCACAGGCGATGGGCGCGTAGCTCAGCGGTAGAGCACTGTCTTGACATGGCAGTGGCCACAGGTTCGATCCCTGTCGCGCCCACCATCGCCTTTCCACGGGGGCCCTGCGCCCCGCGCGGCGAGTTCTCTCACTGGATAAAGCATCCGCGGTCCCGCCGGGAATTCCGGCGACTCCCGATCTGCCGCGAGCGTAACCCGGCCTGCAGACCTCCGCCCTCTCGCCTCCAACCGGACGACAAGTCGCTGTGGGAGGCGTGGCTCGGCGCACACGCTTCCGCGGAGTGGCGCCGCGCCCTCGCGACGTCGGATCTCCCTGGCCGCCATTCATCTTTGCAAGGCGGCCGCTCGCTGCCCGATCGGTCAGGAACGGGCAGCCGGCAAAGACGCGAAATGCCTACAGCGCCTTGGCGAGGGTGAGCCGGAACGCCAGTGGTTCAACCGGATGGAACTGGCGGTCCGCGACACCGCCGGCCGGTTCGCCGGAGAGACGCGATGGGTAATAATAGTCGATCTGGCTCGCCTGCGTATTGAGCAGGTTGTAGGCGTCGAGGTTGAGCTTGAAGCCAGACTCGAAAATGTATCCGAAGCGCCCGTTGAGCGTGGTGGTGAAGTTCGACCAGACGCTGCCGTCGCTGAGCAGCGGCCGCGGTCCGAGGCTGCGCAGGCGAAGTGCGCCGAACCAGCCTGTGTCGCTGCCGAGGGTCATGCCCGCCGAGCCGACGAAGTCCGGCGCGCCGGGGATCAGGTCGCCTTCGGGGGACCAGTCGGTAAAGCGGGCACGCGTGAAGGCGAGATCGAGGTCGAAGCTCGCCCACGCGGTGGGGCGATAGCTGTTGGTCCACTCGACGCCGATGCGTCGGCTCGGCCGGCTGGCGATCGTCGTTCCCGAGTCGCCGACGAACAGCAACTCGGAGTTGAAGTCGAGCATGAACAGCGCGAGCGAGGTATCGAAGCCCTTGAGCGCCTGGCTGCGCACGCCGATCTCGGCGCCCTTCGACTGGACGAGCAGGGGCAGGGCGCCGATCGGCTGGGTCGGATCCCCGGGATTGACGGTGATGGTGGCGCCGCGCGCGTCGTTGCTGTGGTAGCCGAATCCGCCGTTTAGGTAGAACTCGGTGCGCTCGAAGGGGCCGAACACGATGCCGGCCTTGGGGCTGGCGAGGAATGCCGAGGTGTTGCCGGAGTTCAGCGGCTGCGTCGTGCTGTCGACCGAGGCCATGAACAGGTCGGCGCGGACGCCGAGCGTCAGTTTCAGCCAGTCGGTCCACTGCGTGGTGTTGCGCGCGTAGAGGCCGACGCTGGTCTCGCTCACCTGGTCGTAGCGCACCGTGTTGAAGGCGGTACGCTGGAATGTGTTGAACAGACCGACGCCGATGTCGTCATAGCGTACTTGGGTGCCGACCATCGTCTCCGAGCGGAACCCGGCGAGGTCGTGGCGTAACAAGTGGCTGGCGTTGAAACCGAGGATCTTGCGCTTGTCGGACTGCTGGAACTGGTCGCCGAGGTTCGGGTCGTCGAGGAAGTAGGTGAAATTGTTGTAGAGGTTCAGCGTCGTGTAGATGCCGTAGGCTTCGACGAGGGTGGCGCCGGCGTCGCCGCTGCGGCTCCAGCGCATCGAAAGGGAATAGCGCTGCGTGTCGCCGCCGTCGGTCTGATCGACCGCTCCCCAGCGTGACAGGCTGCCGTCGAAGACCGCTCGGTTGGGGATCTGGTTGGTGGCGTGCCACGAGTTGGTGTAGGCGAGCGCCGTGATGGCGAGGCCGTTGTCGGGCGTGCCCTCGCTGTAGCGGAGGAAGCCGTTGAACTTGCGCAGCGCGTCGGAGGCCTGCCAGGGCCCGTCGTAGAACACCAGTTCGCCAGCCGCGGTGATCGAGCCGGCGCCGACGGCCACCGTCCCGGCGGTCAGCCCGCGCCAGTAGCCAAAGCTGCCACCGGTCACGAGGGCGATGTTGCTTTCGAGCCGGTCGGCGTAGGAGAGCCGCAGCGAGCCGGCGGACGCGAAGTCGCTTTCTTCTGCCCAGTAGGGGCCCTTCTTGACCACCATCTTCTCGAGCAGCTCCGGGATCAGGAAGTTGACGTCGGCATATCCCTGGCCGTGACCGTGCGTGCGCATGTTCAAGGGCATGCCGTCCAGCCAGATCGCGAGATCGGTGCCGTGGTCGAGGTTCATCCCGCGGAGGAAGAACTGGTTGGCCTTTCCCTCGCCGCTGTGCTGCGAAACGATCAGGCCGGGCGCCGCTTCCAGGACCTCGCCCGTTCGCGCGATGGGGCGCGTATTGAGGGTTTCGCCGGAGATTCGCTTTTCGCTCGCGGCGTCCGTCGGCTCGGCCTCGAGCGCGCGGGGCGCAACGACGGTGACCGCGGGCAGGACGGTCGACGCACCGGTCCCCGGGCCGAACGGGTCGGTCTGTGCGACCGAGGGAGCGGGCGTTAGAACGATCAAGGCAACGAACAAGCGACGGCACCGCGTCATAAGACGGTCCTCCAGGGTGACACACACGACTGCGCGTCACCGACCGGTGAACCGTTCCGCCGGAAACTCCCGTCCGCGGAAAAGCGACGCTATCGCCGGCTGGTCTTCTGGCTTGCGGGTCTTTGCTTCTGCCTGCCTTCCCGGACCCAAGGGTCCAGTGGCCATTTAGACAGTCGCTCGCCGCTTACAGCTGCGGGTACAGCCGCCGATTGATCCTTCGCAGGACGTCACGGCGTTCCCAATTAACCTCGGTTAGGAGGACCGGAGATCGGCAAAGAATAGGCAGGCCCCGGCCCGAGTCAACAAAATCACCGGGCGCAGAAGCGCGCCCGTTTGCGATTTCAATCATGCCGCCGTGCGATGGCATGGAAGAAGGAACCCGACACCGAGCCGCGCCGCGCGCCGCCTTCCTTTGCCGTTGCCCCGGCGGCATCGCGGCAGTCCACCAGCGCCGGGTCGGTCGCGGAGAGAACGGTGGCGTAATGGAACTCATGCCCGAGAATCTCCGTGCCGGCTCTTCCGAGGCTGCTGTCGGCCAGCAGGCGGGCCTGGCGGTAGCCGAGATGGAGGCGACGCTTCGAGAAGGACGTCTCGAGCCCGAGCAGCCCCACCATCGCGTGGCGGTGGCCCTCGGCATCCTCGAGTCCCTGACCCAACACCATGTAGCCGCCGCATTCGCCATGGATCGACACGGCGCGGGCGGCGGCACGACGTAGCCCCTCCCCGAAATGCGCCGCGTGCGACAACCGGGCGGCATGCAGTTCGGGGTAGCCGCCCGGCAGCCAGATCGCATCCGCATCGGCCGGCGGCGCTTCGTCGGCGAGCGGCGAGAACGGAATGATCTCGGCGCCGCGCGTGCGCCAGTTCGCCAGCATATGAGGGTAGGTGAACGAAAACGCGCTGTCGCGTGCGAGCCCGATCCGCTGGCCCGGCGGATCGATCAGTCCGACCGCCGTGCCGCTGGCGCGCGACGGTCGGGCGGCCTGCAGGACGGCGTCGAGGTCGATGGTGTCGCCGATCACCGCGGCGAAGTCGTCGAGGCGCGCGTCGAGGTCCGTCGTCTCCGACGCCTGCACCAGGCCGAGATGGCGTTCGGGCAGAGTCAGCCGGGCGTCGCGCGGTATCGCCCCGAGCAGCGGGAGGCCAATACGAGCCAGGGCAGGGCGGATCAGCGACAGGTGCCGCGGGCTCGATACGCGATTGAGGATCACGCCGGCGACCTGCACGTCCTCGCGGTAGCGTGCGCATCCCGCGGCGATGGCGGCGGCGGTCTCGGTCTGGCCGGTGACGTCGAGCACCAGGATCACCGGCCAGCCGACGGCAGCGGCGACGTCGGCGGTGGCGCCCCGCCCGCCTGTGCCGTCGAACAGGCCCATGACGCCCTCTGCCACGGCGATGTCCGCCGGGTGGCCGGCGGCCAGCGCCGCCAGCGTCGGCGGGCTCATGGCCCAATGGTCGAGATTGTAGGAGGGGCGACCGGCGGCGACGCCATGGAAGGCGGGATCTATGTAGTCCGGTCCGCACTTGTAGGGTTGGACGGCATGGCCGCGCCGGACCAGGGCCCGCATGAGCCCGAGCGCGATCGTCGTCTTGCCGGCGCCCGAGCGCGTTGCTGCGACGACGACGCCCGGCGTCACGGCCAGTCCACCAGATAGGTGCGCAGGCGGCTGCGCAGGCCGGCGATGGTGCCGATCACCACGATGGTCGGGGACGCCACGCCGTTGAGGGTCGCGTCCTCGACCAAGCGCGCAAGCGTCGTCTCGACGACCCTCGCGTCGGGTTTGCTGGCCGACTGGATGAAGGCAGCCGGCGTGTCGGCCGCCAGGCCGCCGCGCTGGAGGGCGATCGCCACGTCGGGAAGCTGCAACAGCGGCATGTAGAGCAGGATCGGCTGGCCCAGTCGGCCGAGCGCTTCCCAGTCCGCCCTGGAGCTGCCGTCCTCGGCACGATGGCCGGCCGCCAGCACGACTGCCGGGTTGGTTTCCCGTGTGGTCGCGGGAATTCCCGCCAGGGCGGTGGCGGTGAGGCCGGAGGTCAGGCCGGGGATGATGCGGAAGTACACGCCGGCGTCGGCCAGCGCGATCGCTTCGTCCCAGCCGCGGCCGAACACGAACGGGTCGCCGCCCTTCAGCCGCAGGACACGGTGACCGAGACTCGCCTGTTCGACCAGGATCGCGTTGATGTCGCGCTGGCGGGGGGATGGCTGGCCGCCGCGCTTGCCGACCGGTATCAGGCTGGCGCGCGACGAGGCCAGAGCCAAAACCCGCTTGTCGACCAGCGCGTCGTGTACGATGACCTCGGCCTGCGACAGGGCATGCAGGGCCAGCAGCGTCAGCAGGCGCGGGTCGCCGGGGCCCGCGCCGGCGAGCCAGACTTCCCCGCGTGGAAACTCGGGAAACTCGGGAAAGGTATTAGGCAGCGAAAACATGGGCGGCACGGTCGACATGGGCGATCAGGAGCGGGAACGTCCTCTGCGACGCGGCTGGACGACGGGCGCGTGTGCCACGGCGGCGACGCGCGCGGCGTACGAGGCCTTGGTGACGGGCCGCTTCCCGGACCCCGTGGAAATTGCGCTTCCCTCCGGGAGCAGGGTGGCGTTCACCCTCGCCAACAGCGAACTTCTGCCGGAAGGCGTCGCCCGCGCCGGGGTCGTGAAGGATGCAGGCGACGACCCGGACGTGACGCATGGCGCGCTGGTGCGCTCGACGGTGTCGCGCGGTCCCGCAGGGTCGGGCGTCGTCTTCCGGGCGGGAGAGGGCGTCGGCACGGTCACCAAGCCCGGCCTGCCGATCCCGCCGGGCGAGCCCGCCATCAATCCGGTGCCGCGCGAGATGATGCGGCAGGCGATCCGCGAGGTCGTCGAACGCTTCGGCGGCAGCGGCGATGTTGTGGTCGAGATCTCGATTCCGGGTGGACAGGACCTGGCCGCGAAGACGATGAACGGCCGCCTCGGCATCGTCGGCGGCCTGTCGATCCTGGGGACGACGGGAATCGTCGTGCCGTTTTCCTGCGCGGCCTGGATCCACTCGATCCACCGCGCCATCGACGTCGCGGTCGCGACGGGCGTCGATCACGTCGCCGGGGCGACCGGCTCGACTTCGGAGGGCGCGGTGCAGCGGCTGCATGGGCTGCCGGAAGGCGCCCTGATCGAGATGGGCGACTTCGTCGGCGGCATGCTGAAGTATCTGCGCCGGCACCCCGTGCGGCGCGTCACCATCGCCGGCGGCTTCGCGAAGATGACGAAGCTCGGCCAGGGACTGCTCGATCTCCATTCCGGAAAGGGGCAGGTCGACAGGGCCTGGCTGGCCAACCTGCTGCGCGAGGCGAATGCGCCCGCCGACCTCGTCGAACGGTGTCGGGAGGCCAACTCCGCGCTGCAGGTCCTTCAGGAAGCCGAGCGCCGCGGCGTCGCCGTCGGCGCGCTGGTGGCGCGCGCCGCCCGCAAGACCGCGCAGGACGTGCTCGAGGGCAGCGAGATCGAGATCGACACGGTCGTGTTCGACCGCGAGGGGCGACTGGTCGGCGAAGCTCATGACGATCGCCGGAACCGTCGCTGATAGTCGGCGTCGTAGAGAGCGCTGTTCCTGAAATCGCGCGCGCCCAGCACCCGGCCGACCAGGATCAGCGCGGTGCGCTCGATCGGCCGGGCCGACACCTCGGCGACGATCGTCGCCAGGGTCGCGCGAATCACCTGTTCGTCCGGCCAGGTGGCGCGGTAGACGACCGCGACCGGGCATTCGGCGCCATAGAAGGGCGTCAGGTCGGACACCACGCGGTCCAGCACGTGGATCGACAGGTGGATCGCCAGCGTCGCTCCGGTGGCCGCGTAGGCCTTCAAATCCTCGCCCTCGGGCATGGCCGAGGCGCGCCCCGACGTGCGGGTCAGGATCACGGTCTGCGCCACCTCGGGCAGCGTCAGCTCCTGACGCAACGACGCCGCAGCCGCGGCGAACGCGGGCACGCCGGGCGTTACGGTGAAGGGGATGCCTTCGGCATCGAGCCGGCGGGCCTGCTCGCCCAGCGCGCTCCAGATCGACAGATCGCCGGAGTGCAGCCGCGCCACGTCATCGCCGTTCTCGGTCGCCCGGCGGCACTCGGCGACGATCTCGTCGAGCGACAAGGGCGCGGTATCGACGACGCGCGCGCCCGGTGGGCAGTGGTCGAGCAGGGCTTTCGGCACCAGCGATCCGGCGTAGAGGCACACCGGGCAACGCGCGATCAGGTCGCGCCCGCGCACGGTGATCAGGTCGGCGGCCCCGGGGCCGGCGCCGATGAAATGGACAGTCATTCGGTATCTCCAACCGCAATGGCACAGGTCGCGCGCGCCGTGGCGACGCGGGCGCCCAGGAGGCGCGCATTGGCGCCGGCGGCGCATAAGGCTGCCGCCTCGGCGATCGACGGCACGCCTTTGGCCTCGAGCGCGCGCGCCGAGCGCGTCAGCACCCGGTTGGCAGCATGGCCAAGGTCGCCGGACGACACGCCGATCAGCGTCAGACCAAGGCGCCGCGCTGCCTCGACATAGACGGCCGTGCCCGCCTTTTCGCGTTCTGTCGCCAGGATCTCCAGCGAAGAGGCGGCCACGGAGAAGCAGCAGAGAGCGAGATGCACCGCTTCCTCGATCTCGTCTGCACTGACGGCGCGCCGGCTTCCGACACCTGCCGCGATCATGGCTTCCTCGCCCTCCATTGCACGATGGGCGACATCGGGCGCCAGACGAAAACCTTGCCCATGCCGGCGGCGCCGGCGCGCGCGATGTCGAGCCGGACGATCTCGCCGCCGTGACGGCCGAAAAGGTCGATGAGCCGCGCCTGGCTTGCGAGCGACACGGAATTGGCGACGAGACGGCCGCCGGGCCGGAGCGAGGCCCAGGCCGCCTCGAATGTCGCCGGGTCGGCGACACCGCCGCCCAGGAAGACGGCGTCGGGTACCGCGAGCCCGCGCAGCGCCTCCGGCGCGCGCCCCTGCACGATCTCGAGATCGGGGGTTCCGAGCCGCGCCGCGTTCCGGGCGGCGCGCGCCGCGCGCTCGGGCGCCGCCTCGATGCCGATGGCCTTCATCGACGGATGGCGCAGCAGCCACTCAATGGCGACCGAGCCGGCTCCCAGGCCGACATCCCAGAGAAGTTCGCCCTGGCGTGGCGCGAGCGCAGCCAGCGTCACGGCGCGGACCTCGCGCTTGGTCAACTGGCCGTCGCTCTCGAACTGGTCGTCTTCAAGGCCCGGCGACAGGGCGACGATCTGTGCCTCCGGCGACGCGACGATCTCGAGGGCGATCGTGTTCAGCGCATCGACGCCGTCGAGATCGAAGCCCTCGGCCGTCGCCCGCCGGATGCGCTCCGCTGGGCCGCCGAGCCGTTCCAGCACCGTCAGGGTCGTGCGTCCCAGGCCGCGCTCGGTCAGCAATCGCGCCAGCGCGGCCGGCGTCTCGCCGTCCCATGCCAGCGCCAGCAGGCGGGCGCCGGGCTGGAGATAGCGCACGATGCCGGCGAGCGGCCGGCCGTGCAGGCTGACCGTCGAGACTGCCTGGAGCGACCAGCCCAGCCGCGCGGCGGACAGGCTGAAAGCCGAAGCCGCGGGCAGGCAGAGCATCTCATCGGGCGTAAAGCGCCGCATCAGCATGTCGCCCACGCCGAAATGGAAGGGATCGCCGCTGGCGAGCACGACCACCGGGCGGCCGCGATGCCCCTCGATCTCGATCAGCGCCTCGGCGATCGGGCTGGGCCATGGCACCTGCCGTCCGGTCGACAGGCCCTCGGCCAGCGCGAGGTGACGGCGGCCGCCCAGCACCAGCTCGGCATCCGCGATCAGGCGTCGCGCCACCGGCGACAGGCCGTCGACCCCGTCCTCGCCGACGCCGATGATGGACAGCCAACGGCCGGTCATGCAGTCTGGCCGCTCAGCCATGCGTATTCTCGTTCTCGGCGGCACGACGGAGGCGTCGACCCTGGCGCGGCTCCTCGCGGGAGACGTGCGCTTCAAGGCGACGCTTTCGCTGGCCGGCCGGACGAACTCGCCCCGGCCTCAGCCGATCGCGACCCGCATAGGCGGGTTCGGCGGTGTCCCGGGGCTGGCGGCCTGGCTGGCGGCCGAGCGAGTCGACGCCGTGATCGATGCCACTCATCCTTACGCCGCGCAGATCTCCGCCAACGCGACCGAGGCCTGTCGGCAGGTCGGCATCCCGCTGGTCTCGGTGGTGCGTCCATGCTGGCAGCCGGTGGCGGGGGACGACTGGCATGAGGTGGCGAGCGCGGACGCGGCCGCTCTGGCGATCGGCGTGATGCCACGCCGCGTCTTCCTCGGGGTCGGCCGCCAGGAACTGCATCGCTTTGCCATCGCGCCCCAGCACCACTATGTGGCGCGGGTCATCGATCTTCCGGCCGGCGAGAGGATGCCGCCCGACATGCGCCTCATCCAGGCGCGCGGGCCGTTCGAGCGCGAGGCCGAGCGCGCGCTGCTCGCGGACAGTCGGATCGAGGTGGTCGTGACCAAGAACTCCGGTGGGACGGCAACCTTCGCGAAGGTCGAGGCCGCGCGCGACCTCGGCCTGCCCGTCATCATGGTGAGGCGACCGGGCAAACCGGCGAGTCATGTCGTCAGCAATCCCGAGGAGGCCTTGCGCTGGCTGGCCGAGGTACGCTCGCCTTCGCGGCGCGGCGTGTAGATCCAGCGTCCAACGCGCCGCGTCGTGCTCGCGCCGACGATGACCAGTGTGCGCATGTCGGCCTTGCCCGGGTCCACGTTCCCGAGCGTCGCCTCGATCACGCGGCAGTCCGGCGTGCCGGCAGCCCGAACGAACAGCACCGGGGTGGAGAGGGGCTTGCGCGCGGACAGCACGCGCAGCGCCTCTCCCAGCTGGTGCGGCCGCGCCCGCGAGGCGGGATTGTAGAGAGCGATCACGAAGTCGCCTTCGGCTGCCGCCACCAGCCGCCGCTCGATGGTCGTCCACGACTTGAGATTGTCCGAGAGGGAGATGGCGCAGAAGTCGCCGCCCAGCGGCGCGCCGACCGCCGCCGCCGCCGCGAGCATCGCCGTCACGCCCGGCTCCACGCGGATATCGAGCGAGGCCCAGCACGGGTCGCCTTTCTCGATGGCTTCGAACACCGCTGCGGCCATGGCGAAGACACCGGGGTCGCCTCCCGAGACGACCGCTACGTCGCGGCCCTGCGCGGCAAGGTCGAGCGCGAGCCGGGCGCGATCCAGTTCGACCCTGTTGTCGGAGGCGTGCCGCGTCTGGTCGCCCTGTCCGGGCGGAATGCGGTCCAGGTAGGGGCCGTAGCCGACGAGGTCGGTCGCGCGCGCAATCGCCCTCGTCGTCGCGGGCGTCATGAGGTCGGGCGCGCCGGGTCCGGTCCCGACGATCACCAGGGAGCCGCGCGGGCGGGCCGTCAAATCTGCCTCCCGTTGCCGGGAATAAGGACCATGCCGAAATACGGTCCGCGCTGGTCGGTGCACTGTGAAAGCGGCTGGATGCGTTCGCCCGGCATCGTGCCACGCTCGACATAGACCGCGCGCGACATCACGCCCGCACTTTCAACGGCGCGGCGCACCTTCGCCAGGTTGCGGCCCACCTTCATGATGACGGCCGCGTCGGTGGCCTTGAGCCGCGCCGTGAGATCGGCTTCGGGCAGAGTCCCCGGCAACACGGTGAGCGTGTCGTCTCCCCAGGTGATCGGGGTGCCCGCGCGCGTCCAGCAGCCGGACATGCCGGTGACTCCCGGTACGACCTCCACGGGAAAGAGCGGCGCCAGGCGGCGCCACATGTGCATGAAAGAGCCGTAGAAGAAGGGATCTCCCTCGGCCAGCAGGCCGACCGAGGCACCGGCTTTCAGCAGGCCGGCCAGCCTTTCCTGGCTGTCGCGGTAGAAGGCGCCGATCTGCTGCTGGTAAGGAAGCCCGTCCGCCGGCAGTTCCTCGGTCACCGGGTATTCGAGGCGGAGTTCGGTGCGGTCCGCCGGCACCAGCGGATCGACGATGCGCCGTGCGTTGCCCTGTTGTCCGCGCTTGGCAAAGAAGGCCACGACGTCGACCGACCGAACGAGCCCGACAGCCCGCAGCGTGAGCAGGCGAACGTCGCCCGGGCCGACGCCGATGCCGTAAAGCGTACCGGGGGTTGCAGACCCGGCCAGGGAATCGAGCAGGCTCATTCGACCTCGCTGGCCAGGGCGTTGACCGCGGCGACGGCCATGGCGCTGCCGCCTTTGCGCCCCTTAACGATCAGGAAGGGAACGCGACCGTCAGCGGCCAGCTCGTCCTTCGACTCGGCCGCGCCCACGAAGCCGACCGGCAGGCCGATGATCGCGGCCGGCGCCGGCGCACCCTCGTCGAGCAGCTCGAGCAGGCGAAACAGCGCGGTCGGCGCGTTGCCGATCGCCACCACGGCGCCGGCGAGCCGGTCGCGCCACACCTCGAGCGCGGCCGCCGTGCGCGTGTTGGCCAGCCGCTTCGCGAGGTCGGGCACGCCGGGATCGCCCAGCGTACAAACCACCTCGTTCGCTGCCGGCAGCCGCGCCCGGGTGATGCCATTCGCGACCATGCGCGAATCGCACAGGATCGGAGCCCCGGCCAGCAGCGCCGCCCGCGCCCGCTCCGCGAAGGTCGGCGACATCACGATGTCGCGCGCCACCTCGGTCATGCCGCAGGCATGGATGATGCGCACGGCGACCCGTTCCTCGAGCCGCGAGAAGCGCGACAGCTCCGACTCGGACCGGATGATGGCGAAGGATCGGCGATAGATTTCATCGCCGTCCCGGATGTAGTCGCGGGGGCTCATAATTCGTCGGGAGTCATCGTGTAGAGCACGGGGTCGTGCGGGGTTCCGTTCCTTACCACGCCGTAGCGACCGTCCATGCCGACCAGCACCAGGTCTGCGGCGGTCGATCGGGCGCAGCCCTTGGCGCATCCCGAGAGGTGGACGGTGCCGGCGAATCCCTTGTCCGCGAGACGTCGCGCGTCGCGGCGCGTATCGACCGTGCTGGAGCGGCAGGCGGGCGCCCCCGGGCAGGCGTCGATCCGCAACAGCGGATCGTCCGGATCGACGATCAGCCCCAGTGCGGCCGCGTCGGCCATCGGGCCGTCGATATACAGCGAGCGCCACGGGGCGAGCCTGACTTCGGACGATCCAGCGGTCTCCGCGAGGTCGGCGACGCCGCAGAGCTGGTCCCAGGTCAGCCGGCCGAACGGCACCGCCATGCCGGGCGGTGGGCGCCGACAGTCGGGCGGCACGGTCAGCGGCGCAAGGGCCGGGCGTCGGCCGATGGCGAGCCCGAGGGCGGTCTCGACGGCTTGCGACCGGTCCACGATGCCGAGCCAGGAGCGGCCGGCGCGCACAGCGACGCCGTCAGCCAAAAGGCAGAGGGCGACGTCGCTTCTCTGATCGAGAAGGGTGGGGAACGCGCCGTCGTCGACCAGCCAAGCGAATTTCGGAGGTAGACCCTTCAATCCGGTGTTTGCGACGATGGCCTCGGTGAGCCGAGTGGCCAGCGTTCGCGCGGCAGTCCCCGCGAACGGGCCAACCATCACGTTCCGCAGGGCCTCGGCCTCGGGGTCGCGGTCGAGCAGGCCGGCCCGGTCCAGCGCCTCCTGCAGTGGGGCAAGTGTTGCCGGCGAGACGCCTCGCAGTTGCAGGTTGGCCCGCCGCGTCAGATCGATCAGGCCGTTACCATGGCGCCGTGCGCCATCGGCGATGGCTCTCGCCTGCGCCGGCGTCAGCGCGCTGTTCCAGGGTCTGACCCTGACGATCAGGCCATCGCCGCTTTCCATCGGCCGCAGCGCGCCCGGGCACCATCCCTTGACGGCAAACGTCATAATGCACTCAAGGAGTTACGGCGCGTGACCCAGAGGCCGCGCGCCTGCGCGTCCCGCAGGCGTTCGACGATGGCGTCGGCACCGGCCGGGTTGCAGGTCCTGATGGCCGTAAACACCGCCTCGTCGGCAATCAAGGCGGCGTATGTCGCATCGAACAGCGAGGCCGGCACCGCGTCGGCAGTGGCCGCGAAGGCGTAGAGGGAATCGACGGCCTGGGCCATCTCCGCGACACCGGCGTGGCCGTGGGCGAGCATGCCCGATATCCACCGCGGGTTCGTGAGCCTACCGCGGACGATGCGGGAAATTTCCTCCGACAGGCGTCGGACCGCGGGCGCTTCCGGCTGGCTCGTGTCGAGATGGTAGAGTTCGGGATCGTTCCCGAGTTGCGCGGCAGCGGCGGCGAAGCCGCCCGCGAAATCGGCAACCCCGTCGCCGTCGAGCACGTCGCGCTCGCGGTCATCCTGGGGGTGGACCAGCGCATCGGCCTCCGAAACCAACCGACGAAAGGTTTCGGGTGCGGCACGGCCTGCGTCACTGCCACCGTAGGCGTGGGTGGCACCCGACAGATAGGCGTCGCCGAGATCGGCGCGTGTTTGCCATGCCCCGTCCAGCGCGAGCGCGCTCGCCCGCGCGCCGTAGCTGCCGGGAGCACCGCCGAAGATGCGTGCGAGGTCCTCGCCTTGGCGCGCCGCTTCGGCGATCGGGTTGTCGGCGGCCTCCTCGTCCAGCGCGGCGACGCGGCGAACCGCAAGGTCGAACAGCGTGATCTGGCTCTCGAAGATGTCGCGGAACAGGCCCGAGATGCGGAGCGTCACGTCGATGCGCGGTCGTTGCAGGACGGCCAGCGGCAGGATCTCCAGGCCGGTGACCCGGCTCGAGCCGTCGTTCCAGACCGGGCGTACGCCGAGATAGCTGAAGGCCTGTGCGAGGTCGTCGCCACCGGTGCGCAGGGACGCCGAGGCCCACAGGTCGATGACCAGAGCGCGCGGGTAGTCGCCGTGATCCTGAAGGTAGCGTCGCACCACCTCGTCCGCGGCGCGCTTGCCGATGGCGAGGGCGGTTCGGCTCGGGATGGCGCGGGGATCGATGGAGCTCAGGTTCCGCCCCGTGGGCAGCACGTCGGGACGGCCGCGGGAAGGCGCACCCGCCGGGCCCGGGGCGACCCGCCGGCCATCCAGGGCCGCCATCAAGCCTTGGCGCTCACCGATCGCGCACGCCTCGTAGTCGGGGTCGGATACCCGACCGAAGACGTGCAGCGCGTCGCGCACGAACAGGTTCTTGATGTCGCACAACTGGGCGTCCAGCTTGGCGACGGCTTCACGATTTTGTTCGCCCCTCGTGAGACCGCACTCCTCGGCGAGGCCGGAACTCCAGGCGCGCTCGACGATCTCGGCCTCGAGGTATTGTTGCCGCCGGCGATCGAGCCCGTCGGCGGCAGCGTACTCCTCGATGATGCCCTCCATGGCTGCGAGAGCGCCGTGCAGTCCGGCCGTGCTGAGGGGCGGATTGAGGTGACCTATGGTCACGGCCGACAACCGGCGCTTGGCCTGCATCGCCTCGCCGGGGTTGTTGACGATGAAGGGGTAGATCACGGGCACGGGTCCGAGTACCCGCTCCGGCCAGCACTCCGCCGAGAGAGCGATGGCCTTTCCGGGCAACCACTCCAGCGTGCCGTGCGTGCCCAGATGGACCAGCGCGTGGATCTTCTCGTCCTCGCGCAGCCAGCGATAGGTCTCGACATAGGCGGCCGTCGGTTCCGCGCCGACATCATGGTATCCCGAGCCGCGATCGGGCTGCAGAAGTACGACGATCTTGCCGCAACGAAGGTGAGGCCGGGAGCCGTTCAGCAGCGCGACGACGTCTTCCTCACGGCAGGCCTGTCGGCCGGTGTCGAAGCCGGCATCGCGCAGGAGGGCGAGGATTTCGAGCGTGCTCTGGACGGTATCCAGCCCGACGGCGTAGCCGGCGCGGCCGCCGCGCGCGGGATAATTCGACAGCACCACGGCCACGCGCCGCCCGAAGCGGGGCGTCGTCGCCAGAGCGACCCAGTTGGCCGCCAGCTGCGCGACATAGTCGACGCGGTCGGGCAGCGGGGCATGCCGCACACTGGCGTGCTCCAGGCGCGGGTCCGCGGGCTGCTCCTCCTTGAAGGAAATCGCCCGGGTCAGCAGCCGGCCGTCCAGTTCCGGCAGCACGACGTTCATGGCCATGTCGCCGGGGGAAAGGCCGCGCGGCGAATCGCGCCACGACCTCTCGTCGCTTCCGGCCAGCACCACCTGGAGGACGGGGACGTCGGCCCGGTCGAGGATCGTGGTGTCGTCCTCCCGCATCGCGGAGAACGCCGTCGTATTGAGGATGATCGACGGCTTGTGGCGCTCGATCACGGCGGCCAGCGGCGCCTCGACTTCCGGGTCCTTGAGGCTGCTGACGGCGACCGCCACGGGGGCGAGGCCCCGGGCTTCGAGCGCGGCCGCGAGGGCGTCGATGGGCGCCGTGTCGGCCGCCACGAGGTTGGCCCGGTAGTAGGCGAGGAGGGCACTCGGCCGGCCGTCGGGCGGTTGCGCGGTCACGGTGAGCGGGTCGACCGCGACCGGGGGCAGGCAGGAGACGGACCGGCCAAGCAGGGCGGCGACATGGCGCAAGGCCTGGCGCATGTTGTCGGGTCCGCCGGCCTGGAAGTAGCGGTCGAGCAGGGCGAGCGACGCACGCGGCATCGTCGAGGCCGAGGCGAGACGTGCGTCGGGCCGGCCGTCCCCCGGCAGTGCCGCGAACAGCACGCCGTGATCGCGCGCGACGTCGGCCAGCCGCTCGACCCCGTACCGCCAGTAATCGAGCCCGCCCAGGCAACGCAGGATGACGACGCGGGCGCGGGCGACGACATTGTCGACGTAGAGATCGATCGACAGGGGATGACGCAGCCTTTTCAGGCTGGCGAGACGAAGGTCCGGCAGCAGGTCGGCGTCGAGCGGCCAGGCCGCCGCCAGCGCCGACAGGTCGCTGTCCGAGAAGGAGAGCACCACGACCTCGGCCGGTGAGTGACCGAGGTCGACCGCCTGGTCGGCCTCGTCGAGCCCCGCCAGCTGTGTCGCGAGCACATGCATGGGCTAGCCCAGCAGGTCGGCTCGGACCGCGGTCTGGTCGATTCCCTTCTCGGCGATCACGACGAGTCGGCCGCGCCGATCCTCGCCCGGCTTCCAGGCACGGTCGAAGTGATGCTGGATCCGGCCGCCGACCCCCTGCACGAGCAGGCGCATCGGCTTGCCTCGCACCTCGGCGAAGCCCTTCACGCGCAGCACGTCGTGCCGCTCGGCCGTTCGGGCAATGCGCGCCGCGAGGTCTGCACCGGAGTCAGTGGATGGGATCTCGACCACGAAGGTCTCGAAATCCTCGTGGTCGTGGTCTTCCTCGTCGTCGTGGTGCGACCGCCGGTTTTCGACGTCGGCCTCGGCCCTGGCACCCAGGCCGAGCAGCACGGAGATCGGCACCTTGCCGTTCTCGGCCTCGACGACCTTCACGGCTGGCGACAGCGTCTGGCCGATGCGGTCATTCACCTGCTGGAGCTCGGTGGCCGAGATCAGGTCGGCCTTGTTCAGGATCACGAGGTCGGCGCACAGGATCTGGTCCTCAAAGACTTCCTCGAGCGGGTTGTCGTGATCCAGCGAAGGGTCCTCCGCCCGCTGACGGGCGAGCGCTTCAGGGTCGTCGGCGAACCGGCCGGCGGCGACCGCCGACCCGTCCACGACGGCGACGACGCCGTCTACGGTCACGCGCGAGGCGATCGCCGGCCAGTTGAAGGCCTGGACCAGCGGCTTGGGCAGGGCCAGCCCCGACGTCTCGATCACGATATGCTCCGGCGGTAGCGGCCGATCGAGCAGGCCGGTCAGTGCCGGGATGAAGTCGTCGGCGACGGTGCAGCAGATGCAGCCGTTGGCCAGTTCGACGATCGAGTCCTCCGTACAGCTCTCGATGCCGCAGTTCTTCAGGATCTCCCCATCGATCCCGACGTCGCCGAACTCGTTCACCACGACGGCGAGGCGGCGGCCGTCGGCGTTCTCCAGCACGTGGCGAACCAGCGTCGTCTTCCCCGCGCCGAGGAAGCCGGTGACGATCGTGCAAGGCACCTTGGCGAGGCTGGTCATGGACGCTTTCCTTCGAAGTTCGTGGGCGGGATCCGCGCGACGACGCCCTTGCGGAAGGAGGGGGGCCGGTCGCGCAGCGGGACGATCCCGTTGGGAGCTGTGACGAGTTTCAGCGCGGCATCCAGGGTCTCGTCCACATGGGCGTCTGCATCGATGTTGCCGATCACGTAGCCCCATTTGTCCTCGCCGGAGAGGGCGATGGTGCAAGGCTGATCGCACACGGCGAGGCATTCGACGCGGCACACCGCGACCTTGTCGCCCACCGATTGCGCGGCAACGCGGCTTTCCAGCGCGCTCGCAAGGGATTCGCCGGGACGGACCGGCTCCTGGCCTTCCTCGGCACCCGGCTGGCGGCAGGAAACGCAGACGAAAATCTTCACCATTTCTCGATCCAGTGCACGCCGGTCAGTGGTCGGGGCTTGGCGTTGATCTCGGCCAGAGGTAGCCGATCATCGCGCCAGCGCTGGCCCAGAGAACGGCCTGGACGACCAGCGAGAGGGCTGCGAAGCGGGCCGCGAGTTCGGCTGGCACCTTGCTTTCGAAGACATGTGCGTGCGGCGGACCGATCAGGTGAGGCAGGACGAGCAGGGCGAGCGCGCCGACGAACACGAGCGGCCGATCGAAGCGCGCCAGCAGCCAGAGCGCGAGAGCCGTCGCAACCGCGGTCGCGGCCCACCATGCCTGCCGGCCGACGAGGTCGCCCGCCGCGCTGCCCGGCAGTTCCGGGGCGAGGCCCGCCGCCGGGGCGAGGCCTGCCGCGATGAAGCCCGCCATCGCCCAGACGACGGCGGTGCGGCGATCGATGGCGACGCCACCCATCAGCATGGCGGCCAGCAGCAGGAAGGATACGGCGACCGCGGTGGCGATCGTTGCGATCGCGGTAAAGGCGAAGCGTTCGAGGCCTTCCTTTGGCTTCCAGCCATCGCCATGCTCATGCGGACCGTCATGGCCATCATGAGCATGCCCGTCGTGCCCATGTCCGTCGTTGGTGCGTGCCGTCGCGGCGGCCTGGCCGCTAGTGCCGGCGGCCGCTTCGTAAGTCTCCGCCTTGAGGATCAACGGAGTGGTTACCACCTGCTGTAACAGGGCAACCAACAACCCAGCAAAAAGCCCGGCCAGAAGGCCGACCCTTAGAACCCGCGCAACCATGATCTGCGCTTAGTGGCAGGGAAAGCTCAGGCCGTGGCGAACGTCGTGCGCGGCATTGTGAATGACTTCCGGCTGCGCGAAGCCGGTGAGGAAGAGCAATCCCAAGCCCAGGACCAGGGCCACCATCGCGGCTTTCAGGACTTCGGCGCGCTCCAGATTCCCAGAGCCGATCGCAACTGCTGTCGTCATTCGTCCTCCTAGGCTGCCCCTCCGGCAGCAGACACAATTCGTGGCGGCAGGTATCCTGGCTCACATACGTGGGCCCCGAACCGCCTTCCCAGCACGAGTGCCAGTGGCTTATTGGTTGGGGCTGCATGCTCACAGTTGCGGGGGCAGCTCCGGATTGGCCGACGAGGCGTCACCGGTATTCCCTCTGGGCGCTTGTCACGGCGCACCACCACGGGCATCTGATAGCCCCGGCGTTCCGCCGGTGTCAAACGCGCTGAGGGGACTGAGGCCGTGGCGAACGAAGTGGACGAAATCTCGCGTCACAAGGCGAAGATGGCCAACCGCAAGGCCATCCAGGACGCCGAGGTGGCCGGAAAGACCCTCGAGAAGGGCCTGCTCATCGTGCACACGGGCAAGGGCAAGGGTAAGTCCACGGCGGCCTTTGGGTTGCTGCTCCGGGCGCTTGGCCGCGGTTTCCGGTGTGGCGTCGTGCAGTTCGGCAAGGGAGCCTGGCAGTCCGGCGAACGCAGCGCGGTCGAGCGCTTCGGCGATCAGGTCGAGTGGCACACGCTGGGCGAAGGGTTCACCTGGGAGACGCAGGACAGGGCGCGTGACGTGGCCGCGGCCGAGAAGGCCTGGGCCGCGACGGAACGGCTGATGGCCGACACAGCGATTCGCATGATTGTCCTCGACGAGCTCAACATTGCCTTGCGCTACGACCATCTCGACAAGTCGAAGGTGGTCGCGGCTCTGAGGGCGCGACGTCCCGACCAGCACATCGTCGTTACCGGGCGCAATGCGCCGGCCGAACTCATCGAGGCCGCCGACCTGGTGACCGAGATGACGCTCGTGAAGCATCACTTCTCGGCCGGCGTGAAGGCCCAGGAAGGGATCGAGTTTTGACGCTCGCCCTGATGATCCAGGGCACGGGCTCGGACGTCGGCAAGTCGATGATCGTGGCGGGACTGGCGCGGGTCTTCGCCCGGCGCGGGCTGCGCGTGAATCCCTTCAAACCCCAGAACATGTCCAACAACGCCGCCGTTACGGCGGATGGCGGCGAGATCGGGCGCGCCCAGGCGCTGCAGGCGCGCGCCGCCGGAGTCCCGCTCAGCGTGCACATGAACCCCGTCCTGTTGAAACCCCAGAGCGATATCGGCTCCCAGGTCGTGGTTCAGGGCAAGTCGGTCGGTACAT
The DNA here is from genome assembly GCF_965249915.1 of Reyranella sp. GTDB lineage: Bacteria > Pseudomonadota > Alphaproteobacteria > Reyranellales > Reyranellaceae > Reyranella. Next base: position 2,285,353 of record NZ_OZ252257.1, on the reverse strand, counting down.
ACAAGGCGCGCGAGTATCAGGCCCTGAAGCCCCGGCTGATGAAGGCGGTGCTCAAGAGCTTCTTGGTGCTCGCCGCCCGGTCCGACCTCATCCTGGTGGAAGGGGCGGGTTCGGCGGCGGAGGTGAACCTGCGCGGCAACGACATTGCGAACATGGGCTTCGCGCAGGCGGCGGGCGTGCCGGTCGTCCTGTTGGGCGACATCGATCGTGGCGGCGTGATCGCCAGCCTCGTCGGGACCAAGGTCGTCATCGATGCGGCCGATGCGGCGCGGATCGTCGGCTTCATCGTCAATCGTTTTCGCGGCGACCCGAGCCTCTTCGCGGAGGGGATGGCGACCATCGCCCGACACACCGGCTGGAAGTCGCTCGGCCTCGTTCCGTACTTTCCGCTCGCCGGCCGGCTGCCGGCCGAGGATGCCCTCGGCCTGCCAACGCGCGGCGCCGGCGGACGCGTGAAGATCTTCGTGCTGGCCTACCCGCACCTCTCGAACTTCGACGACTTCGACCCGCTGCAGCAGGAGCCTGGCGTCGACCTTGTCTTCCTCAGGCCGCATGAGGCGATCCCCGGCGACGCCGCCCTGGTGATCCTGCCCGGATCGAAATCGACGATCGCCGATCTCGGCGTGCTCAGGGAGGCCGGCTGGGATATCGACCTGATGGCGCACCTGCGGCGCGGCGGGCACGTGCTCGGCATCTGCGGCGGCTACCAGATGCTGGGACGCAGCATCGGCGATCCCTCGGGCATCGAGGGGCCACCGGCGACCGTCCCGGGTCTGGGCTTGCTGGAGATCGAGACGATACTCGAGGGCGACAAGGTGCTGGTCGAGACCGAGGGTCACAGCCACGACGGCCACGTTCCCTTCAAGGGCTACGAGATGCATGTCGGGCGGACGATCGGTGCGCCTTCGCCGCTGCTGGTCCTGTCATCCGGACAGGTCGACGGTGCCGTCGATCGCACCGGCCGGGTGTCCGGGTGCTACATTCATGGTCTGCTGGCCGACGATCGGATGCGCCGTCACTGGCTGGAGCGCATCGGGGCAGAGGCCTCCGATCTCCGGTACGAACCGGAGGTCGAGTCGACGCTAGATCGGCTGGCCGACCACCTCGAGGCGCACGTCGATTGCGACGGGTTGCTCGCGATGGCGCGGACGCCGGCAATCACTCCAGGGTGAGGACGAAGAGCAGCACGAGTGCTGCCGCCTGGATCGCGCAAGCCATGCGGTAGAGGCGCAGCGCCCGCCTTATGTCGGCCGCGCCCAGTTCGCTGCGACCGTCGCCGATCCAGTGTCCCGGCTCGACATCGCCTTCGTAGGATCGGGGTCCGGCGAGCCGGTATCCCAGGGCGCCGGCCATGGCCGACTCGGGCCAGCCGGCGTTCGGCGACTCATGGAGGCGAGCGTCCCGCCTCACGGTACGCCAGGCACCGGCCGGTGAGGCGGCCGGGAGCAGGGCGGCCGCCAGGACGAGCCACAGGGCGGCCAGACGGGAGGCCGGCAGGTTCACGAGGTCATCGAGCCGCGCGGCAGCCCATCCGAAGGCGTGATGGCGATCGGACTTGTGGCCAATCATGCTGTCGGCCGTGTTGATCGCCTTGTAGGCGATGGCGCCGGGAAGACCGGCAGCGGCCATCCAGAACAGCGGCGCGACCACACCGTCGGAGAAGTTCTCTGCAAGGCTTTCGATCGCGGCGCGACTGACGCCTGCTTCGGACAGGTCACGCGTATCTCGTCCGACGATCATCGACACCGCGTGCCGCCCGGCCTCGATGCCGCTCGTCTCGAGAGCCCGGACGACGGCGACGACATGGCTGTCGAGGCTGCGCTGCGCCAGCAGGCTCGAACCCAGGATGCCGCACACCAAGGCGGGCAGGAACGCCTGCAGCAGGAAGCCGGTCGAGAGCGAGACCGCGAGAAGCAGAAGGACGGTCGCGACGCCGCGAATCCGGCGCGCCTCGAAGTCCTGCCGTTCGTCGTTCCAGTTCGTGTCGCACCAGGCGATCAGGCGCCCCAGCCAGGTGACGGGATGTCCGATCGCGCGGTAGAGGCCGTCGGGATAGGAGACCAGCGCTTCAAGGGCGATGGCGACGAGGGCGATCCCGGGAGACATCGGCCGACCTCGTACTACGTCACCACGAGCTCTGCCACTTCGATCAAGGGGTGCGCAGGGCGTCCTGCAACGGCTGCCACTGTTGCTCTCCGGCGGGAATGCCGAGGCGGACCAGGTGCGGCGACCAAGGAAACGTGCGCGACCAGACATGCCGCGTCGCCAGCTTCTCCTGGGCGGCGCCGGCGGCCGGTGTCTCGAACAGCCGGAACAGTGAGGTGCCTCCCGCCAGCTTCCAGCCGGAGTTGGCGGCGAGTGAGTCCAGTCGCTGCGCATCCCGGGCCAGTCGGGTGCGCGTCGCCTCTGCCCAGCGTACGTCGCGAAGCGCGATCGCTCCGATCGCCATCGCCGGTCCCGACACGGCCCACGGGCCGGCGAGTTCCGCGAGGTCCCGAACCAGGTCGGCGGGGCCAAGGGCGAATCCAAGCCGCACGCCCGCGAGTCCGTAGAACTTTCCGAACGACCGCAGCACGACGAGCCGCCCTTGGCCGGCCCGGGGAGCAAGCGACATCGATGGCGTCGGATCGGCGAAGCTCTCGTCGACGACAAGGAGGCCGACCTCGTTCGACAACGCCGCGAGATCGTCCGGCGAATGGACGCGCCCATCGGGATTGTTGGGATTCACGACGACGGCGAGGTCGGCGCCGCGCAACGCTTCGAGCTGTCGTTCCTCGCGGACCTGCCAACCCTGGGTCCTGAGTGCGGCCGCGTGTTCGTTATAGGTAGGGCCCAGGACCGAGGCCTTGCCGGTCGGACCGAGACGCGGAACGAGTTGGATCGCCGCCTGCGCGCCGGCGAGCGGCACCATGGGGGCATCGCTGCCGTACGCTTCCCGGGCGGCGGCGACGAGTTCGTCCCGTGCCCCGCGGGTAGGAAGGCACTGCCACGCGGACGGGGGCACGTGCGGCACGGGATAGGGCATCTGGTTGATGCCCGTCGAGAGGTCGATCCACTCGTCCTCTTTGCCGCCGAAGCGGGCGGCTGCGGCCCCGATATCGCCGCCGTGATCGCGGGTTGCACTTGCTTGCATTGATGGATTGGTCGCCAGGAGAGGAGGAGAGTTCCTGTAGCACGAGATCGGCCGAAATCCTGAGCCTCCGCCCGAAGTCGGGCGAGGTATTGAAGCCCCTTGATCGGAACCGGTGTCCAAGGCACCAGTAGGGAATGGCTGGAGTTCCGATGTCCGATTTCTTTTCGCTTTATTCCCATGAGTTCGTGCGCGTGGCCTGCTGCGTGCCGCGCACCCGCGTGGCCGATGCGGCCTACAATCTGGCCGAGACGCTGAAACTCGCGGCGCAGGGCGACGCGGCGCGGGCGGCCGTCATGGTCTTTCCCGAACTCGGGCTTTCTTCGTATGCCATCGAGGACCTGCTGCTGCAGGACGCGCTGCTCGACGAGGTCGAGCGGTCGATCGCCAGGGTCGTCGAGGCATCGCGCGATCTCTTCCCCGTCCTGATCGTCGGGGCGCCGCTGCGCGTGACGAACCGGCTCTACAACACGGCGGTCGTGATCCATCGTGGCAAGGTGCTGGGCGTGGTGCCCAAGACCTTCCTGCCGAACTATCGCGAGTTCTACGAGAAGCGCCATTTCATCTCGGGCGCCAACGTCATCTGCCAGGAACTCGAGCTGGCCGGGCAGACCGTGCCCTTCGGCACCGACCTGCTGTTCAAGGCGACCGGCATCGATCTCACCTTCCATGTCGAGATCTGCGAGGACGTATGGGTCCCGATCCCGCCCTCGAGCCACGCGGCGCTGGCCGGGGCGGAGCTCCTGGTCAACCTGTCGGCCAGCAACATCACCATCGGCAAGGCCGAGGCGCGACGGCTTCTGTGCGGCAGCCAGTCGATGCGCGCGGTCGCTGCCTATGCCTACTCGGCGTCGGGACCGGGCGAGTCGACGACCGACCTCGCCTGGGACGGCCACGCGGCGATCTATGAAGTGGGCGACCAGCTGGTCGAGTCGTCGCGCTTCGAGAGGGAGTCGACGATGATCAAGGCCGACGTCGATGTCGGTCGCATCCGCCAGGAGCGGCTGCGCTACAACGGCTTCGCCGACTGCGCGCTGCAGGAGAAGGGAAGGGTCGAGCGCTTCCGGCAGGTCCTGTTCGCCTTCGATCCACCGAAGGAACCGGTCGTCCTCGACCGCGCCATCGAGCGCTTCCCCTATGTGCCGTCCGATCCCGCCAAGCTGCGCGACAATTGCTACGAGGCCTACAACATCCAGGTCCAGGGGCTGGCGCAGCGCCTGCAGTCGAGCCGGACGGAGAATGCCGTGATCGGCGTCTCGGGCGGCCTCGATTCGACGCACGCGCTTATCGTCGCCTGCCGCGCGATGGACCAGCTCGGGCTCAGCCGCAAGAACGTCCTTGCTTATACGATGCCGGGCTTCGGCACCTCCGACAAGACGTACACCAATGCCTGGCGGCTGATGAAGGCGCTCGGCGTTACCGCGTCGGAGATCGACATCAAGCCGGCCGCGACGCAGATGCTGGCCGACATCGGTCATCCCTTCGGCAGGGGCGAGAAGGTCTACGACGTGACCTTCGAGAACGTGCAGGCGGGCCTGCGCACCGACTATCTGTTCCGCCTGGCCAACCAGCAGCGCGGCATGGTGGTCGGCACCGGCGATCTGTCCGAGCTTGGCCTGGGCTGGTGCACCTACGGGGTGGGCGATCACATGTCCCACTACAATCCCAACGGCTCGGTCTCCAAGACGCTGATCCAGCATCTCATCCGCTTCGTCGCCGCCTCGGGCGACGTAAGCAAGGAGACAGCCGAGATTCTGCACGACATCCTCAACACCGAGATCTCGCCCGAGCTGATTCCGGCCGGCGACAAGGGTGTGGTGCAGGCCACCGAGAGCTTCGTCGGACCCTACGCACTGCAGGACTTCAATCTCTTCTACCTCACGCGGCTCGGCTACCGACCGTCGAAGATCGCCTTCCTCGCCTGGAACGCCTGGCACGACATCGAGAAGGGCGCCTGGCCGGCCAATCTGCCGGAAGGAACGCGGCGTGCGTACACGCTGGAGGAGATCCGCAGCTGGCTCGCGCTGTTCCTGCGCCGCTTCTTCACCAACCAGTTCAAGCGCTCCGCCGTGCCCAACGGACCGAAGATCTCTTCCGGCGGATCACTGTCGCCGCGCGGCGACTGGCGGGCGCCGTCCGACGGCAGCCCCGACGTCTGGCTCGAGGAGATGAAGGCGATCCCCGGGACCGGCAAAAAATAGCGGTCGCGATTTCACGCGGCGGGCCGGCTGTCGTTTGCGCGCTGCGGCCAAAATGCTACTGAAACTCGAAGCAAGCGCGTAGGAGGATTCGATGCCGCTCGAGATCAAGAAGACGGTCCAGCAGATGGTCGACGAGGCCAACAGCCAGATCGAGACGCTGTCGCTGGCCGACGCGATGAAAATGCACGGCCAGCCGGACGTGACCTTCATCGACATCCGCGATCCACGCGAACTGTGGCGCGACGGAACTATCCCCGGCGCCATCAACGTAACGCGTGGCATGCTCGAAATGTGGATCGATCCGCACAGCCCCTACGCCAAGGATTACTTCCAGACCGGCAACAAGTTCGTGTTCTTCTGCGCCGGGGCCTGGCGCTCGGCCCTGTCGACCAAGACGGCCCAGGACATGGGCCTCACCCCGGTCGCCCATTTCGAAGGCGGCTTCGGCGCCTGGAAGAAGGCCGGCGGTCCGGTGGAGACGGTCGAGCCCAAGAAGTAGGCCGGCCGTGAGCGCCGACCAGCCTGTCGTTCCGCAGCCGGTCATCGACGACATTCCGGAGTTCACGTCGATCCCGGCCTATGTCGCGCGGCATGCGCGAAGCCATCCGGACAAGCCGGCGGTGAAGTGCGACGGGACGGTGCGAAGCTGGCAGGCGTTCGACGGACGCATCAACCGGATCGCCCGGCGGCTGTCGGAAATGGGACTGGGCCGCGGCGACAAGATCGCGATCCTGGCCGCCAACTCGATCGAGTATCTCGAGACCTTCATGGGCGGCCTGCGGGCCGGGGTCTGCGTCGTGCCGCTCTCGACGATGGCCGCTGCCGATGCGCTCGAGAAGATGCTCGACGATTGCGACGCCAAGGTCCTGTTCCTGTCCGACCAGTACCGCGCTCTGGTCGAACCCTATGAGGGACGCCTGGGCAAGCTGGTGGCCGGCGGCCGCATCGCCTACGATTTCGCGCGGCCGGGCTGGCAGGATTTCGAGGCCTGGGTGGCGCCGGCGAGCGACGCGCCGTTCGAGACCGCGATCGGGCCGCTGGACGACTTCAACATCATCTACAGTTCCGGCACGACCGGCCTGCCCAAGGGCATCCTTCATTCGCACGCGCTGCGCAGCCAGCTTCCGGTGCGCTTCCCGGCGTTCGACTACGGGCCGGACACGATCTCGCTGGTTTCGACGCCGCTCTATTCCAACACCACGCTGGTTGCGCTGCTGGCCACCGTCGGCGTCGGCGGCACGTCGATCCTCATGCGCAAGTCCGACGTGGTGAAGTTCCTCGAACTGGCCCAGGCGGAGCGGGCCACGCATGCCATGCTGGTGCCCGTTCAGTACCAGCGTATCCTGGCCCATCCCGATTTCGGCAGGTACGACCTCGGTTCCTTCAAGGCCAAGCTCTCGACCAGCGCGCCACTGCGCGCCCAGGTGAAGGCCGACTGCCTCGCGCGCTGGCCCGGCCGATTGATCGAGATCTACGGCCTGACCGAGGGCGGCGGGAGCTGCATGCTCGAAGCCAACCTGCATCCCGACAAGCTCCACACGGTCGGCAAGCCGGGCTTTGGCGTCGAGCTCAAGATCCTCGACGAGCAGGGCCGGGAGCTGCCGCAGGGCGAGGTCGGTGAGATCGCCGGTCGCGCCGAGATGATGATGAAGGGCTACTACAAGCAGGACGACAAGACCCGCGAGCTTTTCTGGCACGACGCCGACGGCAGGCTGTTCTTCAGGTCGGGCGACATGGGCAAGCTCGACGAGGACGGGTTCCTGATCCTGCTCGATCGCAAGAAGGACATGATCATCTCGGGCGGCTTCAACGTCTACGCCGCCGACATCGAGGTTCTCCTGCTGAAGCATCCCGACGTCATCGACGTCGCCGTGATCGGGGTGCCGAGCGATCAGTGGGGCGAATCGCCGATGGCCTTGTGCGTGCGCGGCGCCGGTGCGACGGTTGGCGAGGAGGCGGTGCGCGATTGGGCGAACGGGCAGCTCAGCAAGACGCAGCGCCTGGTCGCCGTCGAGTTCCGCGACTCGCTTCCGCGCAGCACCATAGGCAAGATCATGAAGCGCGAACTCCGCGCGCCCTACTGGGAAGGTCGGACGGCCAAGATCTGACGGCCAAGATTCGAGGATTAGCATGAGCGAACCGACACTCCGTTCCACCCATCTCTTCACGCTGACTCTTCAGGTCGATCCCACCGTCGTCGATGTCGGCGAGACCCCCTATGGCCGCCGTCGTATTGCGACCGTGACCGGCGGCACGTTCGAGGGTGAGGAATTGCGCGGCACCGTCCTGCCGGCGCCGGCCGGCGACTGGTTGCTGCAGCGGCGCGACGGGATCCTGCAACTCGACGTGCGGCTCACGCTCAAAACCGACGACGGGCACCTCGTCTATATGAGCTATCGCGGCATGCGGCATGGCCCGGCCTGGGTGATCGAGCAGCTCAACAAGGGCGAGAAGGTCGACCCCAGCCAGTACTATTTCCGTGCCACGCCCTGGTTCGAGACGGCGTCGGAAAAGTATCGCTTCCTCAACCGCATCGTCTGCGTCTCGACCGGACGACGCGACCCCGCCGGGCCGGTCTACGAGGTCTTCCAAATTCTGTGAGGGGCAGCGCCCAGGCACACGGACCGACATCAGCGCTCGCGCTCCAGCCTGTTCGCCCAAGCCGCTGCCGGCCAACGGCCCGACTCTGCCGCTCCGTCCCGACGCGCCCTCAGCAAAGAAAGATGTATCGTAGGACCGGTGTTCTCCAGACCAGGGACCAAAGGCGACCCTTTGCCCTTTCGTAGGCATCGGCTTCTCGATGCGACAGGACATCGACGCCTTGCCGCCGCAGTCTGCGTACGACGGCGCTTTGCCATGCGCGCTGCTCCTGGGTGCCTGCATTCTGCGGCAGCCGGGCGACGCCACGTATATGGCTGTAGGCTTCGAGAGACCAACCATCCGGTTCGCCAGGCTTGGCATAGAAGCTCACCGTATAGCCGCTGGTCTGGGCACTCGGCAGAACGCGGCACTGACAAACGACGGGCAGAGTATCGCGTCGGTCGGACGGTCCTGGCGAGACCACGGCCATCAGCGCGCCCGCCCGAAGCGATACGAGAGGGGTGCTGTCCGTGCGCACTCTGCGTGCTCCGGCTTTCCGGGGGCTGTGAATCGATACATGTGGCTTCCTGAAACTTCGAATCGAGTGATCGACCGGATTGAACGGGCGATGGCACAAGCGACGGATACAGTCGCGAAGAATGGGAGGAAACGCAGCTCCTGCACTGTTTCGATGTGCTGCTGCGGTGCCAGCTGAAAGGTCCAGCAACAACAATCTTCCGTTTCCGGATGCACAATTTGACGGCCAGCCGGCTTCATCGCGTCCCGAGGAAAGACATGGTGTTACTCGTGTGTTTCCAGGTATTTCCGGCGCGACGGAGAAACGAGCCGAAACAATTCCCGGCGCATTCGTCTTAGACAGAGGCAGGGCAGCTTCCGATAGTGGCCGGCAACCTCAAGCGAGGACCCTAATGAGCTGGCGCTCCTACGTTTCCCGTCTCCTCGCGCTCGCGCTCGCCCTCGCCCTTGTGTCTCTTGCTGTCGCGTCGTTTGTTGCAAAGTCAGACCAATATCAGCGGCGTCTCGATCGGCGTGCCGGGCACTTGGTCGATCGGGCCCTCTATCACCCTGCCGATCTTCAATGCCGGCAAGCTGGGCTACCAGAAGGACGCCGCGATCGCTCAAGCCAACCAGGCGGCCGGAGCCTACCGCGCCTCCGTGCTGGCGGCTCTGCAGGACGTGGAGAACGCGTTTGCGAACTATCGGGCCGACCGGCAGAAGGTCGTCACCCTGCACGTACCTGGAGCTGAATGGGCGTGACGCGCGTGGGATTGGAGAGTCGGACCGTCCGGCGATTTTTTTCTCACCGAATTCGGATTTCAGAGAGTACCCCGATCTTTTGTCTCGTGGCGACGTTCGGGTGCTGCATCTCATTCGTGATCCGCGCGACGTTCTGATTTCCGCCATGCACTATCACTCGAAGGCCGCCGAAACGTGGCTACATGAGCCGGTGCCAGGCTACGACAACCGCACGTATCAACAACAGCTCAATGAGCTGAAGACATCATTCGAGCGATATGTCTTCGAAATGGAGAATTCCACAAACAGCACCATAAGGGACATGGTGCAGTGGCAGTACGATCGCCCCAACTGTGTCGAAGTTCGCTATGAAGAGCTGAGGCAGGGCGGGCAGATGCAACGCTGGTCGAGAATAGTAGCCGCTCTGGGATTCGAAGAGTCAGAACAGGCAATTTGCCGTCAAATGTTCTGGAATAACAGCCTCTTTGGCAACTTGATGTTGTACCGCTCAAAACATGTTCGATGTGGGGATGTCGCGCAATGGAGCCGCGAGTTCACGCCCGATTTGGCAAGTGCATTCCTCGAAAGGTTTCCGACCGTCCTGCAGGACTTGCGCTATGAGACCAGCAATGACTGGGTGGATAATTTGCTGCCACGAAGGGCAGGGCGATTGCAGTCGGTCGTGAAACGGGTCTCCACTAGGCTCACACGCTGATAACGGGCTGTTCGGTCATTGCCCCGGACATGCGCCGAGGAACATGCCCGAGGGACCAAAGCCGTCCATACCGCGTTTCGACATCTGGCGAAGATGCCTCGTCTCAAACGCCTGCGCCGGAAACGCAGCCGATCGCGATCTTTTCGAGCACGGGCAGGATGTATTCGCGGAACTTGGCGGGGTTCTCGCTCATCGGGAAGTGGCCGAGTTCTTTCATGACCTGGACCTGCGCGCCGCGAATTTGCGACGCCGTGCGTAGCGTGTCCTGGGTTGTGCAGGAGAAGTCGTACTCGCCGGTTAGCAGGTAGAGGGGGCAGACCTTGGTGTCGATCGACTTCACCTTCTCGCGCAGATCGCCGTCGACCCGATAGAAATAGAGATCGCCCTTGAAGATGCCGGGGCCGCCCTGCATGTACATCCACAGCGTCTCGTGTCGGCTGACCGGCGGGCTTTGCGGCGCGATCAGGCCCGAGATCAGCGCGGCGCAGACTTCGCCGCCATGAACGTCGGGACGGTGCAGCCAGGCGGTGTCGTACCAGGGCTGCTGGAAATCGGCGGCTTCGAGCGCGACGAGGGCACGGAACTCGGCGGCGTGTTCGATCGCGAGGTTGAGCACGATGCGGCCCCCGATCGAGCAGCCCATGACGGCCGGCTTATCGAGCTCCAGGGCCTGACAGAAGGCTCGGATCGCGGCGGTGTAGGAGGCCGTGGTCAGCCGGTATTCTGTCGTTTCCCAGCCGTCGGGCGGCGTCGACTTGCCGTGCCAGGGCATGTCGAACGCGATCACGCGGAAGCGGCGCGTGATCTCGGGATCGGCGAGGAGATGACGGAACTGGCGACCGTCGGCGCCCGCCGTGTGCAGGCAGACGAGGGGGATACCGCTGCCGGCTTCCTCGAAGTAGAGGCGATGCGGCGTGCCCTCGATGTCGAGCCGGACGTAGCGGCCGACCATGGGGTCGAGAACGGGTGGCATGTCAGGGGGCCTCCGCCAGTCGGCGTGGCAGGGCCAGCAGGTCCTTGAAAACCTGCAGGTTCTGCAGCAACGGTCGCAGGTCGCCTTCCAATGAAGCGGCGCCGCGCTTGGTCAGCGCGAACAGATCGTGCCAGCCCGGCTCGGGCATTCGCTGCCAGTGATGCCGCCACGCTTCGTCACTGCCGCGGACGGTGAAGGCGGTGGATCGCATCAGGCGCGGTCCGCGATCGAAGGCGGCGAGGGTGCCGTCCCTGAAGGTCAGGTGGAAGGGCTCGCGGCCGATGTCGATCCTGCACTCGACGTTCAGCCATCGGCCGCGCCGCAGCAGGTCGGCATCTTCAGACAGGAGCTCGGGCAGCTTCGCAAAACAATCTGCAGGGATCATTCCTGCAGTATGTACTCGATCGTAGACCCGTCGGAAGCCTTGAATGAGGCCTTCACCCAGCGGCCGCGATCGTCGAACCACTGATCCATCTCGACATCGCCGGTATAGGAATAGCGAGTCGCCTCGAGGGTGCCGTTGGCCGTCTTGATGGTCTCGCGACCCCTAGGCGTGATCTGGACCTTCGCGAGCGCGCCGTTCTGGCTGTTGAGCATCGCCGACTGTTTGACCTGGTTCAGGTTCCAGTGGGTCGACGGAAGCGTGCCTGCCGGGAGTGTTTCCTGCCGGGCGCCGCCCTGCTGAAAGCCGACATCGTTGGCTGACAATTTCGGTGCGCTGCCGCCGTCGCGCACGACCGCAACGCCAGCGGCATCTTGCTTGGCCTTCACGCCATACTTGGTGCCGTTGTCGTCCGTCTGGGTCGAGATCGATTCGAACGTGTTGCCGTTCCAGACCTCCTGACCGCGGTGCATGTAGCGATACATCGTCAGGCCGAGCGCCTTGACCGAGAAGTCTATCGAAGTCGTCACGACACGCTTGTCGCCGCTCTGCTGGAAGGTGAGCGTGTGCGTGCCGATCCGCTCGCCGTTGCGGAAAGCGGCAAAAACGTGACTTTGGCCATACGGCAGGTCTTGCGCGGCCAGCGCGCCTGCCGAGCTGCAGAAGCCCGCCGTCATCAACACAAGCAGTAGACGTCGCATCATGGGTCAGCTCCTGAGCCATTATACGCCCGGAGAGGCCCTTGGATCAGCCCCCCTCAGACGACCCGGTCGGTCCTCAACTTCGCAATGTCGTCAGCGCCATAGCCGAGTTCCTGCAAAATCTGGTCCGTGTGTTCGCCGAGAGTAGGTGCGCGGCGGCGGATGGTGAGGGGGGTGCGCGAGAGCTTCACGGGCTCCTGCAGGACCGGTACGCCCATCTTGGCTCCCGGATAGTCCATCGAGTGGAAGAAGCCGGCCTCTTTCACGTGCTTGTCGTCGAGCGTCTGCTGCGGCGTGTAGACCGGGCCGGCCGGAATGCGGCTGGCTTCGAGCGCCGCCAGTGTTTCGGCGACCGTGCGGCTGTCGCACCATTTCTGCATGATCGCCGACAGGGCCTCGCCGTTGTCGCCGCGCGCGAGGTCGTCCTTGAAGCGCGGATCGGCCGCCAGGCTCTCGTCGCCCATCAGCTTGCACCAGCGCACGAACAGCGGCTGGCCGATCGTCATGGCGTAGATCCAGCCGTCCTTGCACTTGAAGGTGTCGGACGGGCCCGCCGTGAAGCCGCGATTGAGGGTGGCGATGCGGTTGAGGTCCAGCATCGCCTGCTCGATCAGGTGGCCGTTGGTGATGTTGATGGCGGTGCGCAGCAGGGCCGTCTCGACCTTCTGGCCCTTGCCGCTCTTGGCGCGATCCATCAGGGCCGCCAGAACGCCCACGGTATTGAGCAGCGCGGTGCCGAAATCGACGAAGGGAGCGTTCATGCGGGTCGGTGTCTCGCCGTCGCCCGAGAGGTGCATGGCGCCGGACATCGCCTGGCCGATCGTGTCGAAGCCGACGCGCGTCTTGTAGGGGCCTTCCGAGCCGAAGGTCGATGTCGTGGCGAGGATGATGCGCGGGTTGATGGCCGAGATGGTCTCGTAGTCGATGCCCATCTTCTGCAGGTCTTCGTAGGGCAGGTTGGCGATCACCACGTCGGAAGCCGCGACCAGCTTCTTCACGATCTCGCGGCCCTCGGGCTTCATCGGATTGAGGGTGAGGCCGAGCTTGTTGCGGCCCATCTGGAGGAACATGGCGCCTTCGCCGCCCTCGACGACCGGGGTCACCCAGCGATCCTCGCTGCCCTCAAGCTTCTCGACCCGGATCACTTCGGCGCCGAGATCGGCCAGCATCGTGCCGCAGAACGGACCAGCGATGTAGCGGCCGAAATCGAGTACGCGGATGCCTTCAAGAACGCCTGACATATCCCTCTGCCTCCCTTGCGCCAGCCTCGACAGGGCTGGCTGCGACGGAGCATTAGCAGAGGTCGGGGAGAGGTTCTATTCGAAGACCGCGTCTGTCGCGGCGCCGGCTAGTCGAAGAAGGTGTTGGGCTTCAGGAAGATCGCGAGCATGAGGCAGCCTTCGTCGGTCCAGGCATCGTGGCGGCTGCCGGCGCGTCGCCAGACATAGTTGCCGGCGCGGCACACGCCGGCGTGGTCGGCAAACGATCCCTCGAGCACGTAAGTCTGCTCGATGGCGACATGCTGGTGTGCCGGCAGGCGGGCGCCCGGGGCCCAGCGCATCAGCACGGTCGAGAGTCCGGTTTCCTTCTGCTCCATCAGGATCTTCCATTCGACGCCGGCGAAGCGCGTCGGCTGCCACGGCACGCTGCCGACGTCGACATAGGTTGAATCCGGGACGATGCCGGCCAGTGTCTCGACGTTCATGCGGCGACCTCTCGCTGGGCAGTGACGGGGACGCGGACGCTAACGCTGACACTGACCATCAAAATGCAAAGGGCCCCGAAGCGCAAGCCTGGGGCCCTTTTCAGAGTATTGGAGGAGGGGGTCAGCCCTCTTCTTCGACGAAGGCTTCTTTTCTCGCCTTCTTGAAGCTGGGCAAGGCCATCAGGAGCAGCAGGACCGCCGTCGTGATGAGCAGGCCCAGGCTGATCGGGCGTTCGAGGAAGACCATTGGATCGCCACGCGAAAGAAGCATGGCGCGCCGGAAGTATTCCTCCATCTGCGGCCCCAGCACGAGGCCCAGAAGGAACGGAGCGCCTTCGCAGCCCAGCTTGACGAAGACGTAGCCCAGGATGCCGAAGATCGCGACCTGCATGACGTGGAACGTACTGTTCTGCAGACTGTAGGCGCCGATGCAGCAGAAGAGCAGGATGGCCGGTGCCAGGAAGCGGTACGGCACGGTCAGCAGCTTCACCCAGATGCCGATCATCGGCAGGTTGATGATGACCAGCATCGCGTTGCCGATCCACATCGAGGCGATCATGCCCCAGAACAGGTCGGGCTTCTTGGTCATGACCTCGGGGCCCGGCTGGATGCCCTGGATGATCATGGCGCCCACCATCAGCGCCATGACGGCGTTGGAGGGGATGCCCAGCGTCAGCATCGGGATGAACGAGGTCTGGGCGGCGGCGTTGTTGGCCGCCTCGGGAGAGGCGACACCCTCGACCGCACCCTTGCCGAACTGGCCGGGGTTCTTCGACAGCTTCTTCTCGAGCGTGTAGGCCGAGAAGGCGCCCAGCGTCGGACCGCCGCCGGGCAGAACGCCGAGCGCCGCGCCCAGGAAGGTGCCACGAAGTGCGGCTGGGATGGCGCGCCTGACTTCTTCCATGGTCGGCCACAGCGACGTGACCTTGATGGTGCCGCCGGTTCGGGTGAGGTGTCGTTCGAGGTTCACGACGATCTCGGCGATGCCGAACAGGCCCATGGCGATCGGCGCGAAGTCGATGCCGTCGCTCAGCTCCGGAATGTCGAAGGTGAAGCGCTGGGCGCCGGTGTTCACGTCGGTGCCGACCAGTCCGAACAGCAGGCCCAGGAAGATCATGGCGATCGCCTTGACCACCGAGCCGCTGGCCAGGATGACCGCGGCGACGAGGCCGAGGGCCATCAGGGAGCAGTAGTCGGCCGGGCCGAATTTCTGCGCCATGCGCGTCAGCGGCTCCGCGAACAGCACGATGATGATGGTGCCGACCGTGCCGGCAAAGAACGAGCCGACCGCGGAGATCGACAGCGCTGCACCGGCACGGCCGTTGCGGGCCATTTGGTAGCCGTCGAGGCAGGTCACGACCGAGGAAGCTTCACCCGGCAGGTTCACGAGGATCGACGTCGTCGAACCGCCATAGGCCGCGCCATAGTAGATGCCGGCCAGCATGATCAGCGAGGCCGTGGGCGGGAGGTGGAAGGTGATCGGCAGCAGCATGGCGATGGTCGCCACCGGGCCGATACCGGGCAGAACGCCGATCAGGGTGCCGAGGAGGCAGCCCAGCAGTGCGTAGGTCAGGTTCTGGAAGGAAAGGGCGACGCTGAAACCCAGCGCGAGATTGTCGAGCAGATCCATCTCACCAGACTCCGCGCAGGATGTAGATGTTCATGCCCAGCCCGACCTTGAAGACGAGCGTGCACAGGACGGAGAGGACGACGATATTGCCGATCACCTCGGTGAGCTTGAATTCCTCGCCGGCGAGGGAGGCAATCATGATGAGCACGACCAGGGCGGGGATCAGGCCTGCGCGCTCGAACAGCAGCGCGAAACAGACGATGCCGAGGGTCACCAGCGTGATCGGCTTCCACTTCGGCCGTTCGACCGGCTCACTGCCGCTCACCACGGCGATGATGCAAACCAGCGCGCCCAGTCCGAGAAGCGTCAGTGAGAGCATCCGCGGCACGTAGCCCGGGCCCATGCGAACGGGCGTGCCGATCGCCAGTTTTTGCCCGAAATAGAGGGCCACAAGTCCGAAGCCAATGAACATCAGCCCGGACAAGAAGTCCTTGCTTAGGAATCGATTCAACGATGCCTCCCCAGAACGCGTAGTTTTCGATGTGCTGTTGGGCCCAAACCCCTGGACCGCCAGCAGCTAAACACAATTCGGCCGCTTTGCCCAAGTGCCAAGTGCAATACAAGTGCTAAGTGCACTACCTAAGCAGCAGACGGACTGCGATTATGGCCAGGCAAAGCGCGAACAAGCGCCGCAACAGGGACACGGGGACCCTTGCGGACCATCGCGCGGCGATCGGCGCGACAAAGAGCGCAGGCAGGGAGAGGGCCGCAACGCAAAACATCGCCACATCGCCTAGCGCATCGGCGGGGCGACCCGGCACATTCAGATCCATATGCAGAAAGACGAGCGTCGCGGGCACGGCGATCAGCAGATTGAACAGGGCGCCGGCCCCGATCGCGCGTTTGATGGAAAATGAGAACAGCGTCAGGACCGGTGTGCTCAATGTGCCGCCACCGACACCGACGGCGGCCGCCAGGCCCCCGACGAGGGCGGGGGAGAGGTGAGAGAGGGGACCTCGGGGCTCGCTATGCCCAATAATGAGGCGGTCGCCTGCCGCCATCTTGAGGGCGAGTGCCGCCGCCACCACCGCAAACAGGGTGGTCAGGACCTTCGTGGGTGCGAGGGGGCTCAAGGCAAGACCGACGATGGCGCCGACCATCAAGGCCGGCAGCCAGGTCCGGACCAGTTCGCGGTCGACCGTTCCGGCGCGCCAGTGGGCTGCGGCAGCAGTGATCGAGGCAATGAGAATGCTCGCCTGGGCCGTCCCCACGGCGAGGGGCACCGCTTGCGTTTCCGCGACACCCTGAAATTCGAATATTTCCAGCAGGATCGGGACCGCTACGATGCCGCCGCCGACCCCCAGGAGCCCCGCCAGCAAGCCGATGAGGATGCCCGTCCCCAGGAGCGCCGCCCAGGCGGCCGGCGGGTAGGCCGCAAACAGATATTCCACGCGTCAATGTCCCCGTTGGTCGATATTGCATGCGCACCGGCGGGCGAGCAAACTCCCGGCCAATATGAACGGTCGTTCAGGAGGTTTTCGGGTGTCACGGCGAGGGGACGACTATATCGGCACGATGGCGGTGCAGGAAAAGCATCGGTTCGACGAGCAGTCGCTCGGCCGTTTCATGTCCGCCGATGTGGAGGGATTCACGCCTCCGGTGCGGGTCGAGCAGTTCAAGGGAGGCCAGTCCAACCCGACCTATCGGCTGACCGATGGCGCCGGCCGCCGCTACGTGCTGCGCCGCAAGCCGCCGGGCAAGCTCCTGCCGTCCGCTCACGCGGTCGACCGGGAATTCCGGGTGATTTCGGCCCTCAATCGCACCGACGTGCCGACCCCGCGGGCCTATGCGCTCAGCGACGACGAGAGCGTCGTGGGCACGCCCTTCTATATAATGGAATACTGCGACGGCCGCGTGCTGTGGGACCCGCTGCTGCCGGACGTGCCGAAGGACGGCCGCCGGAACATCTACCGCGCCAAGTTCGAGGCGCTGGCCCGCCTCCACAGGGTCGACTACGCCGCCCTCGGACTCGCCGATTTCGGCCGCCCCGGCAGTTACGTGGCCCGCCAGATCTCGCGCTGGGGAAAACAGTACAAGGCTTCGGAGACCGAGAAGATCGAGTCGATGGACCGGCTGTTCGACTGGCTGCCGGCCAACCTGCCCACGAACGACGAAACGGTGCTGGTCCATGGCGACTATCGCCTCGACAACATGATCTTCCACGCCATCGAGCCGCGCGTGCTGGGCATCATCGACTGGGAGATCTCGACGCTCGGCGACCCGCTGGCCGAGCTTTCCTATCTCTGCATGCTGTGGCGCACGCCCAAGGACTGGGGCGGTCTGCTGGGACACGATCTCGACGAACTCGGCCTTCCGACGGAGGCCGAGATGGTGGACTACTACAGCACCCTGTCGAAGCGCTCCGTCCCGGAGCCCAAGCTCTGGGAGTTCTACATGGCCTACAATCTGTTTCGCGTGTCCTGCATCCGGCAGGGCGTCTATGCCCGGTCGCTCGACGGCACGGCGGCCAACATGCGTGCCGCCGATTCGGGCAAGCTGGTGAAGCCCGCAGCCGATCTCGCCTGGGAGATCGTGAGCAACATGTCTGGAGCCTCACGATGAGCAAGCGCAAGACGATCCTCGCCGACGACGAGCCAGCGGAAGTCATTGCGGAACGCGAAGCGCGGCCGCCGGTCGAGGCGATCCGTGCCGCGGCCTTCGCCCAGTTCGCCGAGCGCGGTTACCCGGTCGTGACGGTGCGCGACATCATGAAGGCCTGCGGCTTGACGCAGGGGGCGCTCTACAATCACTTCAAGTCGAAGGACGAGCTGCTGCACGACATCATCGCCTCGACCCAGGGCGAGCTGGAGCGGCAGTGCCAGCAGGCGGTGGCCGGCGCGGGCGGTGATCCGCGCGCCGAACTTGCGGCCTTCGTGCGGGTCTATGTCATCCGGCATTGCCGGCTGCGCATCGAAGCGCTGGTCGCCAACCGCGAAATCGGCTGGCTGGATTCGGCGCGCGTGGCCGACATCCGGCGCAGCCGGCGCGCAATTCGCGACATCGTGGTGACGGTTCTCAGGCATGGCGTCGAAAAGGGCGTGTTCGATCCCCCGCGCGTCGACGGAAAGCACGATCTCAAGGCGATGGCCATGGCGCTGCTCGACCAGTGCACCCATGTCTCGATGTGGTACGGTCCAGGGGGCGATCTCTCCGAGGAGCAGATGGCGAAACTCTACACCGACATGGCCTTGCGCATGGTCGGCGCCGCACCGCAGACCGCTTAAGAAGATCTGGAGCCGCAGAGTATGGTGATTCGCGTCGCAGCCCTGTTTGCGTTGCTGGCCTCCCTGATCGGCTGCACGCCGGACTCCGACGCGGCGCCGCCGTCCGGCCGCAACACGGCGATGGCGGCGGTGCCCGGCGACGTGCCGGCGGTGCGCTGGCATGCGGTGCTGATTGCCGGCGACAACAACAGCCCGTCCTTCGACAACGGCATCGACGCGCTGCGCGACAAGCTGTCGGCGCGCGGTGTTCGGGACATCCGCCTGCTCACCTCAGATCCCGGGCGCAATCCGTCGGCCGAGGTCGCCAGCGCGGCGAACGTCTCCAACGCGCTGCGCAATGCGGGGGGCGCAGGGGCCTGCCTCGCCTTCATCACCAGCCATGGAAATGAAACAGGCGTCGTGCTGCGGCAGGCCAACGGCGTCATCCGGCCCGCCACGCTCGACAATGCCCTCGACGCGGGCTGCGGCACGCTGCCGACGGTCGTCGTCGTCTCGGCCTGCCACAGCGGGGTCTTCCTGACCTCTTCCATGCGCCAGCCCAACCGGGTGGTGCTGACGGCCGCCGCGGCCGATCGCGTGAGCTTCGGCTGCGGCGCGGGCGACCGCTTCACCTATTACGACCAGTGCCTGCTGGAGCAGTTCGATTCAGCCTCGACCTGGAGCCAGCTCGCCCAGGCCACGCGGAGCTGCGTGCAGAACCTCGAGAAGAGCATGGGCATCCGTACGCCGTCGCAGCCGCAGATCTTCGTCGGATCCGCTGTCGCGAACCTCAGGCTGCCGGGCCGCTAGATTCGCTCCAGCGCCATGTCGCGCAGGCGGGCGCGCTGGATCTTGAAGCCGTTGGGTGAGGGCGTCTTCGGGAAATCGTCGAGCGCGAAGACGCGCATCGGCACCTTGTAATTGGCGAGGCCGTGCTTGCAATGCGCGATGGCGGCGGCCTCGTCGAGCGACGTGCCGGGCGCGAGGATCACAAAGGCGACCGCCCGCACGCCGTCCGCGCGCGGCACCGCGATGGCCTGGCAGCCGGCGATACCGGGCAGCTTCTGCAGATGGGTCTCGATTTCGAGGGGGTTCACGAGGAAGCCCGAGAGGCGCAGCACGTCGCCCATGCGGCTGAGGAAGGTGAAGCCGCCGCTTCCGTCGAGTTCGGCGAGGTCGCCGGTGCGGACATAGCCGTCGGCGGTCACGGTCTCGGCGGTGGCTTTGTCGTTACCGTAATAGCCGACCATCAGCGACGGGCCGGCACATTCGAGGGCGCCGGGTTGGCCAACGCCCAGCAATTCGCCGGTCTCCGGATCGCGGACGCGGACATGGCCGAGCGGCGAAACGGGAACGCCGCCACCCTTCTTGCGGCGCGCGACCTCGGCGTCGATCGGCTGCAGGGAATAGAGCGCCTGCACCTCGCTCATTCCGTAGAGGCCGCAAAGCCGCAGACCGCGCCGTTCTGCGGTTTCCGCGATGTCGTCCAACGACGCGTTGAAGGCGGCATAGCCTGCCCACCTCACCGAGGGGAAGGGATGGTCGCCGGGTACTGCATCGAGCAGGCGGGCAAACATGTCGTCGCTGCCGAACAAAGTCGTGGGACGATGGCGTTCGATCAGGCGGGCGATCTCGTCGATCTCGGAGGAATCGACCAGCACGCACGGCCGGCCGGCCGCAAGCGTCGCCATCGTCTGGTCGAAGCCGTAGACGCCGCACAACGGCAGGATCGACAGGGACAGGGTGTCGGGTGCGGTGAGGCCGAAGGCGCGCGCGACCTGCTGGGCGTGGCTGGCGATCGCACCCTGGCGGTGCAGCACGAACTTGGGCGCGCTCGTGGTCCCCGAGGTCGTGAAGATATTGCAGAGCGCGCTGGCCTTCGCATTGTTCAGGCCGAGTCGCGGTCGCGAGAGCAGTCGCTCGAAAGGCACGCGCCGCAGACGCTCGATGGCGGGCGGGATCGAGGCGGGCTCGTCGCCCACTGTGACGACGGCCGCGAGCCTGTCGAGAGCCGCGGGCTCGACATCAGCCAGGATCGAGAGGAAGTCGATCCGACGGAAGCCCGGCGCGCAGGCCAGCACCTTGGCGCCGGACCGACCGACGATGTCGGTGACTTCGACCGCGCGATAGCGCGTATTGACCGCGACGGCGATGGCGCCCAGCCGGATGCACGCAAGATAGAGGATCGGATAGGCCGGCACGTTGGGCAACCACAGGGCCACCCGATCGCCGGGGCCTATGCCCAGGTCGGCAAGGCCCTGGGCGGCGCGTCGCGCGCTCTCCGCGAGCTCCAGGAAGGAAATCGTGCGATCACCGTGCAGCAAGGCCGGTGCGTCGGGAGTCTGCACTGCGATGTCAGCGACGAGCGTCCAGACATCGGCGGCGGGTTGGGCGAGAGGCATGCGCGCGGAGACTACCCGAAGACCGTTTCATCACAAGCGGGTCACCTTGACCCGGCACGCCGCTTGCCTAACGCTCGCCATTGGGGATTGGGAGTCGTGATGTTCCGTCGAAGCCTTTTTGCCGCGCCGCTCGTGCTGGCTGCCGCGTCGGCGCGCGCCCAGCAATGGGTGCCGAAACAGCCGATCAAGATCGTCGTCGGCTACGCGCCCGGCGGCACCGCCGATATGGCCGCCCGCATCGCGGCGGAGACCATCCAGCGCCAGCATGGCTACACGGTGATCGTCGACAACAAGACCGGCGCCGGCGGCTTCATCGCGTTGAAGGCCGTGGCCCAGGCGCCGGCCGATGGCTACACGGTGGGCATCGGCATCATGGGGCAGCTCGCGGTCGGCCCCGTCGTCCCGGGATCGCAGATTCCGCTCGATCTCGACAAGGAGCTGACGCCGATCTGCAATCTCGTCGGCGTGCCGATGGCCCTGATCGTGCGCGTCGATGCTCCTTTCAAGACCATCCCGGAGTTCGTTGCCTACGCGAAGGCCAATCCCGGCAAGGTGAGCTATGCCTCGACCGGTCTCGGCTCCACCAATCAGCTCGGCGCGGAGTTCCTCGCGGCCGAAGCGGGCGGCCTGAAGCTGATCCATGTTCCGTATCGCGGCGGTGCGCCCGCCATTGCCGACGTGGCCGCGGGAAACGTGGACGTGTTCTTCGGCAATGTTTCGGAACTGATCGGCCAGGCGCGCGGCGGCAAGGTGCGGGTGCTTGCGCTCGCGGCGACGAAGCCCACGCCGCTCGCGCCCGAACTGCCGCTGCTCACCAAGGACATTCCGGCGCTCGACATCAACAACTGGTTTGGCCTGATGGGGCCGGCGGCCCTGCCGGCCGACATCAAGGCGGCGCTTGCCAAGCTGTTCATCGACGCGATCTCGGACCCCAAGAATACCGAAACGCTGGCTAAGCAGGGACTTGAGCCGATCGGTCAGGGACCCGAAGCTTTCGCCGCCTATATCGCCAAAGACCGCGAGCGTTGGGCGAGGGTCGCCAAGCAAGGCAATGTAAGAGCTGAATAGCAAAGGAAGAGTAATGAGTGCGCCGCTTTCCCTCGGGATCGACATCGGGGGAACTTTCACCGACCTCGTCATTCATGATCCGCGCACCGGGCGCGCCGTTATCTGGAAGGAAAGCACGACACCGGACGATCCCGCCCGAGGGGCGCTCGAAGGCACGCGGCGTGTCCTGGAGAAGGCGGGCGCCCGGCCGCAGGAGATCGGCCGCGTGGTTCATGCCACGACGTTGTTCACCAACGCGCTGATCGAGCGCAAGGGCGCGAAGACCGGCCTGCTCACGACGGCGGGCTTCGGCGACGTGCTGGAGATCGCGCGCGAGCGCAAATACGAGCTCTACGATCTCTTCATCGAGATGCCGAAGCCCCTGGTGCCGAGGCCGTGGCGTCGCGAGGTGAAGGAACGGTTGGGGCCGGACGGTTCGATTGAGATCGCGCTCGATGTCGAGGCGGCGCTGGCGGAAGTGGCGGATCTGGTGGAGCAGGGTGTGGAAAGTCTCGCCATCTGCTTCCTGCATTCCTATGCCAATGCCGCGCACGAACGCGCGATCGGCGCGGCCGTGGCCGAGCGCTTCCAGAATCTGTCGATCTCGCTGTCGTCCGACATTGCGCCGGAGATCCGCGAGTATCTGCGCGCCAGCACGACGGTGGCCAACGCCTACGTACGGCCGCTGGCCGAGATCTATCTCGAACGGCTCGAGCAGGCGCTGCGGGACGAGGGTATTCCGGGCGGCCTGTTCCTCATGCTGTCCAATGGCGGCCTCACCCATGTCAGCGAGGCCAAGCGGGCGCCGGTGCAGCTGCTGGAGAGCGGGCCCGCGGCCGGCGCGCTGGCAGGCGCCTGGTTCGGCCGTAATGCCGGGCTGGAGCGCGTGTTGGCCTTCGACATGGGCGGGACGACCGCCAAGCTCGCGCTGGTCGATGATGGCGAGCCGCTGGTCGCCTGGGGCTTCGAGGCGGCGCGCGAGAAGCGCTTCCTGCGCGGCTCGGGCCTGCCGATGCAGATCGCCACGGTCGAGCTGATCGAGATCGGCGCCGGCGGCGGCTCGATCGCCCACAAGAGCGATCTCGGCACCTTGAACGTCGGGCCCGAGAGCAGCGGTGCGCAACCGGGACCGGCCTGTTATGGCCGCGGTGGCACCGAGGCGACCGTGACGGACGCCGACCTGACCCTTGGCTATCTCAACGCCGACTTCTTCCTGGGCGGCGCCATGAAGATCGACGCGGTGGCGACGAATGCCGCCTTCGGAAAGCTGGCCGGCGCCTTGGGCGTCGAGCCGGGCCGCGCGGCCTTCGGCGTGCACGACGTGGTGAACGAGAACATGGCCGGCGCGGCGCGTGTCGCGATCGCCGAGCGCGGCCGTGTGCCCTCCGAGTACGCACTGCTCGCGACCGGCGGCGCAGGGCCCGTCCATGCCTGGCACGTCGCGCGCAAGCTCGGCGTCAGCCGCGTCGTATGTCCGCCGGGTGCCGGCGCGGGCAGCACCATCGGCATGCTGATGGCGCCGGCCCGCGTCGATCGCGTGGCCAGCTTCACGACCGCGCTGGCGGACGCCGATCTCGCCGCCGCGGATCGCCTCTTCGCCGATCTCGAGAAGGAGGCGCTGGACGTGCTGCACCTGACCGGCGCCGACGTCGAGAACCGAACCGTTCGGCGCCTCGCCGACATGCGCTACATCGGGCAGGGCAGCGAGATCACCGTCGTGCTGCCGCAGCTCCTCGCCGAGGCCGAGGTGAAGACCTCTTTCGAAGCCGCCTACAAGGCGCTGTTTGCACGGACTCCGCCGGGCGCGGCGATCCAGTTCGTGGCCCTGCGCCTCTCGGTCAGCGCGCCGATGCCCGGCACCGGCGGCAAGCTCGAACTGCCGCGACACGCTTCGGCGAACGCGCTCAAGGGCACACGGCCCGTGTTCTTCCCCGACGAAGGCAAGACGCTTCCGACGCGCGTCTGGGACCGCTACGCCCTCGAACCCGGCGTCAGCATCGACGGGCCCGCGGTCTTCGAGGAGAACGAGAGCACCTTCATCGTCGGTCCCAACTCCAAGGCCCGGCTTCTGGCCGACGGCTCCATCCTGGCGGAGGCAAACTGATGTCGCGCACCTTCGATGCCATCGAACTTGAACTGCTCTGGCGCCGGCTGATCTCGCTAGTCGACGAGGCGGCGGCAGCGATGGTCCGCACCTCGTTCTCGACGCTGGTGCGCGAGAGTTACGACTTCTCCTGCGTCGTGACCGATGCGTCCGGCCAGTCGCTGGTGCAGGCGAGCGAGAGCATCCCGAGCTTCATCGGCACCCTGCCCGAGACCGTGAAGCACTTCCTGCGTCACTTTCCGGAAGACCAGCTCGCGCCGGGCGACGTGCTGATCACCAACGACATCTGGCTTGGCACCGGCCATCTGCCGGACGTGACCCTGGCCAAGCCGATCTTCCGCAACGGCAAGCTGATCGCCTTCAGTGCCACCACGGCGCATGTGCCCGATATCGGCGGCAAGATCAGGAGCCCCGAGCCGCGCGAGGTCTTCGAGGAGGGGCTGCAGATCCCGCCGATGAAGATGATGGCGGCGGGCAAGACCGACGAGACGCTGGTGGCGCTGATCCGCAAGAACGTGCGCACGCCGGACCAGACGATGGGCGATCTCTACGCCCAGATCGTGGCGCTCGACCTGATGGAAGATCGCCTGCTCGTGCTGATGGAGAATTACGGCCTGCCCGATCTCACCGATCTGGCGCGCGAGATCCAGGGGCGCTGCGAGGCGGCGATGCGGACGGCGATCCGCGAACTGCCGGACGGCACCTATCGCAGCGAGCTCAAGACCGACGGCATCATGGACAAGCCCATCAACATCAAGATGGCGCTCACCATCAAGGGCGACGAGATCCTGATCGATTTCGCCGGCACCGACGCCCAGGTCGACCGGGCGATCAACTGTGCCATGTGCTACACCAATGCGATGTGCATGTATGGGGTGAAGGTCTGCACCAACTCCAACCTGCCGAACAATGAAGGCGCGTGGCGGCCGATCACGCTCACCGCGCCGCCGGGCTGCATCGTCAACCCGCAATTCCCGGCGCCGGGCGGCTCGCGCATGCTGATCGGCCACTACATCCCGATGCTGGTGTTCGGCTGCCTGGGCCAGATCGTGCCGGAGCGGGTGATGGCGGCCTGCGGTTCGCCGATGTGGGGCATGAACCAGTCGGGTGTGCGGGAAGGCGGCAAGCCCTACGCCAATATGTTCTTCTACAACGGCGGCATGGGCGGCAACACGCAGGGCGACGGCGTCACCTGTCTCTCGTGGCCGTCGAACGTCAGCTCGACCTCGATCGAGATCAGCGAACACATCGCGCCGTTGCGCTTCCATCACAAGAAGCTGCGCCCCGACTCGGGCGGCGCCGGCCGTCATCGCGGCGGGCTGGGGCAGGAGATCCTGATCGAGAGCCGCAGCGAGACGCCGATCGCGGTTTCCTTCCTGGCCGAGCGCACGATCTTTGCGGCCTTCGGCATCGAGGGCGGCAAGGACGGGGCGCCGGGCGAGCTGCGCATCAACGGCGAGAAGACCGATCCCAAGAAGCAGTATGTCCTGAACAAGGGCGATACGGTCTCGCTGGGCACGCCCGGCGGCGGCGGTCATGGCGATCCCAAGCTGCGCTCCGCGGCGGCACTCGCCGCCGACGTGGCGGCGGGCTACGTCACGGCGGTGTCGGACTATCAGGGCGACGACTGAGCGAGCCGGATCGGGGAAATTCATGGCGTCGCGGGCGGCGGGCGGGATAACGTGCGCGCCGCTTCGACGATTTGAGGAAACGCCATGAAGATCGCCTATTCCGCCGCCAGCCCCTATGTCCGCAAAGTTCTGGCCTGCGCCATCGCGCGCGGGCTCAACGACAAGATCGAGCGCTGGAAGGTCGGAACGACCGATCCGGCGCTGCTGCCGGTCAATCCGCTGTCCAAGGTCCCGAGCCTGATCACCGACGACGGAATGTCGCTCTACGACAGTCCGGTGATCTGCGAATATCTCGACAGTCTCGGCAGCGCGCCCAAGCTGTTTCCCGCGCCCGGTCCCGCGCGCTGGAAGGCGCTCACCCAGCAGGCGCTGGGCGATGGCATCCTCGACGCCACCCAGCCGCGTCGCCGCGAGATCGCGCTGCCGCAGGACGAGGGCCGCCAGAGCTACATCGCCCTGCAGCAGGGCAAGGTCACGCGCTCGCTCGACCTGCTGGAGAAGGAGGCCGATTCGCTGGGAGACCTGACGACGATCGGCGAGATCGCGATCGGCTGTGCGCTCGGTTATCTCGACTTCCGCTACGCCAACGAACCGTGGCGTCCGGGCCATCCCAAGCTCGCCGCCTGGTACGACAGGGTCGTGAAGCTTCCGCCTCTTGCCGAGACGATGCCAGTGGGTTGAGACTGTCGCTCGTTGGTGCTCCTCAAGGCAACTGAAGGGAGATCGATGAGCGATATCGACACCAAGCCGCAGGCGGTGGAGCGGACCAAGACCAAACAGCCGCCGCTCTACAAGGTGATCCTGTTGAACGACGACTACACGCCGCGCGAGTTCGTGGTCGTCGTTCTGAAGGCCGTGTTTCGCATGACCGAGGAACAGTCCTACGTCGTGATGATGACGGCCCATCAGCGCGGCGCCTGCGTCGTGGCCACCTACACGCGCGACATCGCCGAATCCAAGGCGAGCGAAGCCAACGACATGGCCCGCGGTGCGGGCCATCCCCTGGAGTTCAGCACCGAGCCTGAGGAGTGAGGTGCCGACGCGGGTCCAGCCCCTTTTTGCAAGCCTTTGCGATCATTGGAGAATCCGGCGAATCAGGCGAAAATGGCCTGAGAAACTTCGGTGGAGAATCAATGGGTTGACGGGAGCGGCTGCGGTCCGTATTTTCCGCCCGCTTTCGGAATTCACCCCGGCCCGGCCGGGGCTTTTTGTTGAGTTAGGGCCATGAAGATCCGTCATTCTCTCAAGTCGGTGAAGCTCCGTCACAAGGACTGCCGCATCGTGCGCCGCAAGGGCCGTGTTTACGTGATCAACAAGACCAATCCGCGCTTCAAGGCCCGCCAGGGCTGAAGACGGCGTCAGCGTCTTAGCGAAAAAGCGGCGGGAGCTTCGGCTTCCGCCGCTTTTTCATTTGGCGTATGAGCGAAGCATGGAGATGCCGCCGCTCGATCCCGCCATTCTCGCCCGCCGGTCGGAGATCGTCGCCGCGCTGCGCGCCATCGTTCCGGGCGAGGGCGTCATCGACGATCTCGACGGCATGCGCCCCTTCGAATGCGATGCGCTGTCGGCCTATCGCCAGATGCCGCTGGTCGTGGTGCTGCCCGAGACCGTGGCCCAGGTCGCCGCCATCCTGCGCTACTGCCAGGACAACAAGGTGAAGGTCGTGCCGCGCGGCGGCGGCACCTCGCTGTCGGGCGGTTCGATGCCGGTGGGCGACGCGATCTTGCTGGCCATGGGCAAGTTCAACCGCGTGCTGGAGATCGACTACGCCAACCGCTGCGCCCGCGTGCAGCCGGGCGTCACCAACCTCGGCGTCACCAAGGCGGTCGAGCACGAGGGCTTCTACTACGCCCCGGACCCCAGTTCGCAGATCGCCTGCTCGATCGGCGGCAACGTCGCGGAGAATTCCGGCGGCGTGCACTGCCTGAAGTACGGGCTCACGACCAACAATCTGCTCGGCATCGAAATGGTGCTGATGAACGGCGAAGTCGTCCGGCTGGGCGGCAAGCATCTCGATTCCGGCGGCTACGACCTGCTCGGCCTGATGACAGGCTCGGAAGGCTTGCTGGGTGTCGTCACCGAGGTGACGGTGCGGCTGCTGCGCAAGCCTTCGACCGCGCGCGCCGTGCTGCTGGGCTTCCCGACCGAGGCGGGGGCGGCCGACTGCGTCGCCGCCGTCATCGCCTCGGGCATCATCCCCGGCGGCATGGAGATGATGGACAAGGACGCGACCAAGTGCGCCGAGGCCTATGTCGGGGCGGGCTATCCGCTCGATGCCGAGGGGCTGTTGATCGTCGAGCTCGACGGGCCGCCGGTCGAGGTCGACTACCTGGTCGAACGGGTCGCCGAGATCGCCAGGGGCCGCGGCGCCACGACCATCCGGGTCAGCAACGACGAGCAGGAGCGGGTGCTGTTCTGGGCCGGTCGCAAGGCCGCGTTCCCCGCCGTCGGCCAGATTTCGCCGGATTACATGTGCCTCGACGGCTCGGTGCCGCGCGGCAAGCTGGTCGAGGTGCTGGCCGAGATGCGCCGCCTGTCGAAGCAGTATGGTCTGCGGGTCGTGAACGTCTTCCATGCCGGCGACGGCAACCTCCATCCGCTGATCCTGTTCGACGCCAACGATCCCGACGAGCTGCGCCGCTGCGAGGAGCTGGGCGCCGACATCCTGCGGCTCTGCGTGCGGGTCGGCGGCGTGCTGACCGGCGAGCATGGCGTCGGCATCGAGAAGCGCGACCTGATGGGCGTGCAGTTCACCGAGATCGATCTCGATCAGCAGATGCGCGTGAAGTGCGCCTTCGATCCCGACCACCTGCTCAATCCCGGCAAGGTGTTCCCCAAGCTGCGCCGCTGCGCCGAACTCGGCCGCCTGGTCGTGACGCAGAACAACCTCCCGTTCCCCGACATTCCCCGGTTTTAAGAGTGTTGAACACAACATTCATCGGAGCGCGCAACTCCGGTTGCGCTCATGCTCATGAAAGAATGCGCAACTGGAGTTGCGCGCTCCTATGACAATCACGATCAAGCCACGCTCGGCTGAAGAGCTGCGGCAGGCGGTGGAGTGGGCGCTGGGCGAGGGCGTGACGCTCGACGTCCGCGGCGAGGGCAGCAAGCTTGCGCTCGGCAAGCCGCTGCGCTGCGACCAGGTGCTGGATCTGTCGGGCCTTTCCGGTATCGTCGACTATGCGCCGGAAGAGCTGGTCGTCACGTTGCGCGCCGGCACGCCGATGCGCGAGGTCGAGGCGTTGCTCGCCCAGCGCAACCAGATGCTGGCCTTCGAGCCGCCCGATCTCGGCCCGCTGCTCGGCGGCGAGCCGGGGCGGGGAACCCTGGTCGGCGCGGTCATGGGCAATCTCGCGGGCTCGCGCCGCCTCTCGGCCGGCGCGGCGCGCGACCATCTGCTGGGCTTCAGCGGCGTCAACGGACGCGGCGAGGCTTTCAAGTCGGGTGGCCGCGTGATGAAGAACGTCACCGGCTACGATCTCTCCAAGATCCTCGCGGGTTCGTGGGGCACGCTGGCCGTCCTCGACGAAGTCTCGGTCAAGGTGCTGCCGGCGCCGGACCAGACCGCCACGTTGATTCTGCTGGGTCTCGACGATGGGGCAGCGGTTCGCGCGATGTGCGCGGCGATGGGCAGCCCGCACGAGGTCTCAGGCGCGGCACACCTGCCGGGCAAAACGGCGCTTCGTCTCGAGGGCGTGGCGCCCTCGGTCGAGGCACGGCTCAAGGGCTTGCGCGGACTGATGGCCGACTCCGGTGCGAAGATGGAAGAACTCGGCACGCTGGAGAGCCGGGCCTTCTGGCGCGAGGTGCGCGATGTCGTGCCGTTGAACGCCGCACCCGATGCCGTGGTCTGGAAGATCTCCTGCCCGCCGACCGAAGGCCCCCCCATCCTGGCGCGCATCGAGGCGCAGCGGCCTGGCGCGCAAGCTTTCTACGACTGGTCGGGAGGACTGATCTGGCTGGCGCTGCCGCCCTCGGTCGACGCCGACCACGCGATCGTTCGCGGCGCGCTGGGCGCGACCGGTGGCCACGCGACCTTGATCCGCGCGCCCGAAGCCGTCCGCGCGGCCGTGCCGGTCTTCCAGCCGCAATCCGCCGCGCTCGTGGCACTCACGGCGCGGGTGAAGGAAAGCTTCGACCCCAAGGGGCTCTTCAATCCAGGCCGGATGGGCTGACGTGCAAACCAACTTCACCCTGGCTCAGCTTGCCGATCCCGAGAATGCGCGCAGCGAGCACATCCTGCGCAAGTGCGTGCATTGCGGCTTTTGCACCGCCACCTGCCCGACCTTCGTGTTGCTGGGCGACGAGCGCGACAGTCCGCGCGGGCGCATCTATCTCATCAAGGCGATGCTGGAGGGCGACCGCGCGCCCACGATGCAGGAGGTCCGGCACGTCGATCGCTGCCTGTCGTGTCTCTCCTGCATGACGACCTGCCCGTCGGGCGTGAACTACATGCATCTGGTCGATCATGGCCGGCATCGCATCGAGGAGACCTATACGCGGGCCCCGGCCGATCGCTTCATGCGCGGACTGCTTGCGTGGCTGATGCCGCGGCCGACGGCCTTCCGCTGGGCCATGGTGCTGGGCCGTCTCGCCAAGCCGCTGGCGCCGCTGTTGCCGGCGACCAGCACCGATCCGGGCGGCGCCACCTTCCTGCGCCGGCTGCGCGCCATGCTCGATGCCGTGCCGATGCGCTTGAGCGGGCCCTCGCCGGTGGACCGGCCGCAGACCTTCCCGGCGAAGGGCCTGCGCCGCAGGCGCGTGGCGCTGATGCCGGGCTGCGGCCAGCAGGTGCTGGCGCCGGAGGTCAACGAGGCCACCGTGCGGCTGCTGACACGCCACGACATTGAGGTGGTGAACGTCGCGGGCTCGGGCTGCTGCGGCTCCTCCGTCCTCCATGTCGGACGCAACGAGCAGGCGGTCGCTCTGGCCAAGGCCAACATCACCGCCTGGCTGCGAGAGATCGACGGGGCGGGCCTGGACGCCATCGTGATCAACGCCTCGGGCTGCGGCACGACGGTCAAGGACTACGGCAACATGCTGGCCGACGAGCAGGAATGGCACGAGAAGGCGCTGCAGGTCGCCAAGCTCGCCAAGGATGTCAGCGAGGTCATCCTCGATATCGGTCTCGTGAACGTCGAGCCCAAGGGATTGACCGTGGCCTATCATTCGGCCTGCTCGATGCAGCACGGCCAGAAGGTGATCGAACAGCCCAAGCGGCTGCTGCGCGATGCCGGCTTCGTCGTGAAGGACGTGCCCGAGGGGCATCTCTGCTGCGGCTGGGCCGGCACCTACCAGGTGCTGCAGCCCGAACTGTCGCGACGCCTGCGCGACCGCAAGGTGGCGAATATCGAGAGCGTGAAGCCCGACGTGATCGCGGCCGGCAACTTCGGCTGCATCGGCAACATCGCCGCGGGCACCGGCATACCCATCGCCCACACGGTCGAACTGCTCGACTGGGCCACCGGCGGCCCGAAGCCGGCCGCGCTCGACTGACCGCGCCGAGGAGGGAGGCATGAACGCTCTTCGCGCTTGCCTTGCCGCCCTTCTCGGACTGATGCTGGGCGTCAACGCGATGGCGCAGAACGCCGGGAGCGGCTCCATGCTCGATACCCTGTTCATCAAGCTGCGCGATGCCACCGATCCGTCGGCGATCCGCACCCTGGAAGCCGCGATCTGGGAACAGTGGGTGATGGTTCCGGACATGAGCCAGCGCGCCCTGATGATGCAGGGCATTGCCGAGATGCAGCAGCAGGAACTGAAGACCTCGATCGAGACCTTCACGCGCCTGATCGACGTCGCGCCGGATCTGTCGGAGGCCTGGAACAAGCGTGCGACGGCGCACTGGCTGATGGGCAACTTTACGGCCTCGCTGGCCGATATCTGCGAGACGGTGAAGCGCGAGCCGCGCCATTTCGGCGCCTATTCCGGTCTCGGTATGATCCGCGCGGAAATGGGCGAGACCGAGCGCGCTATCGCGGCCTTCGAGCTGGCCCGCACATGGAACCCGCATATCGCGGGAATCGACGACGAGATCGCGCGCCTGAAGGAATTGGGCGGGGATAAGGGCTCCGATGCCGACCCGCTGGGTTGCAGCCGGCCCACGACGTAGGCAAAAGTCCTTCACATTCGAATTCGGGAGTCATTCATGGCCACGTTGTATGTCGGCGGTCGTCTTTTCGACGGCGAGAAGGTGCAGGACGGGCAGGCGGTGCTGGAAGAGGGCGGCCGCATCAAGCGCGTCGCGCCGGCGGGCGAGTTCAAGGGCTTTGCCGGCGAGCGGGTCGACACGTCGGGCGCCACGCTCATTCCCGGCATCATCGACTGCCACGTACATTCGCTGTCGGGCGCCGAGGGCAATCCCGGCGCCGTTCAGGATCGCCTGAGTGCCGCCCAGCTGACCGTGCGCGGCATGGAGTTCATGCGCCAGAGCCTGGAAGGCGGCGTGACCGCCGTGCGCGACTGCGGCGGCAAGGACTATATCGAGTTCGCGATCCGCGACGCCTACAACGCCGGCCGCTTCCTGGGCCCCACCATGCGCTGCGCCGGCCGCATGATCTGCATGACCGGCGGCCACGGCAATCGCGTCGGCCGCGTTGCCGACGGTGTCGACGAGGTGGTGAAGGCGGTGCGCGAACAGGTCCATGCCGGCTCCGACCTGGTGAAGATCATGGCCACGGGCGGCGTGATGACCGCCGGCGTCAATCCCGAGGACGCCCACTACAGCGCCGAGGAAATGAAGGCCGGCATTTCGGAGGCGCATCGCTTCCACAAATGCTGCGCAAGCCATGCCCAGGGTGCGCTCGGCATCCTGAACGCGGTGCGCGGCGGCATCGATTCCATCGAGCACGGCATCTTCATGGACGAAGAATGCTGCCGCGAGATGAAGGAGCGCGGTGTCTGGCTGGTGCCGACGCTGGCGGCGGTGAAGAACATCCTCAAGGGCTATGACGAGGGCGACCGCTCGATCCCCGACTATGTGATCGACAAGAGCCGCCGCGTCTTCGATCGTCATATCGCGGCGACCAAGATGTACTACGCGGCCGGCGGCCGCATCGCGATGGGCACCGACGCCGGGACGCCGCACAACCGCCATGGCGAGAATGCACGCGAGCTCGAGTTCATGTGCGACATCGGCATCTCGAGCCGCGATTCGCTGTTCTTCGCGACCGCGAGTGCCGCCGACCTGATGCGGCTCGCCGATCACGGCCGCATCAAGGAAGGCAACGTCGCGGACTTCGTGCTGTGCGACGGCGACGCGCTGGCCGACATCAAGCGCGCCGCCCGCAAGGAGAACCACCGCATGGTGGTGAAGCGTGGCATCGTCGCCCGCGACAACCGCGCGGCCTTCTCCCAGGAAGCTGCCCGCGTCGCGGCGGAATAACGGGCAGAGCAGGGCGATCCCGGAGCCTTCGTGGAAGAAATCTTCCTCATCCTCGTCGGGATCGCCTGGGCGCTCGGCACCCCGCTGATCGCCATCATCGCGCTGGTCCGCACGTCAGGTCTTCGCGCGCAGAACGATCGCCTCGCCTCGGATTTGGCGTCGCTGCGTCGTGAGCTCGCGGCGGCAGGCCGGCAATCGGTTCCGC
The DNA here is from genome assembly GCF_965249915.1 of Reyranella sp. Taxonomy (GTDB): domain Bacteria; phylum Pseudomonadota; class Alphaproteobacteria; order Reyranellales; family Reyranellaceae; genus Reyranella. The sequence continues at coordinate 2,252,103 of NZ_OZ252257.1, read as the reverse complement.
CGCCTCTCGGAGTAGCCTCGCCTGAGGTCACTCCTCACGAGGCAACGCCCGTCGAGGCCTCCGTGCCACCGCCGCCGGCGCCGCCTTTCGTGCCGGAGCCGGAACCGCCGATTGCACCGCCGCCCGTCGAACCCGAAGCGATCGTCATCGGCGCCGACCTGCCGGCATCCCCGGCCTCTCCCGCGACTCCGCCCTCGATCCCGGCCATCGAGCCGGTGCGGGGCGGGTGGGAGCAGCGGCTCGGGGCCCGGGCCTTCCTCTGGGTCGGCGCCATCACCCTGGCATTGTCGGCCGTCTTCCTCGTCCGCTACTCGATCGAGGAGGGCTACCTCTCTCCCGAGGTGCGCGTCATCCTCGCGGCCCTGTTCGGCTTCGCGTTGATTGCCGGCGCCGAGCGGATGCGTCCGCGCGACGATCGCGTCTCGCAGGCACTGGCGGCCGCGGGCGTGGCGGCGCTCTACGGCTCGCTTCTGTCAGCCGTCGCGCTCTACGACATGATCTCCAAGGTCGCGGCGGGCGGCGGTGCGGCGGCCCTGACGGCCTTTGCGATCACCCTCTCGCTGCGCCACGGCATCCTCGTCGCGGCGCTGGCCTTCGTCGGCGGCTTCCTCAGTCCCGCGATCATTGGCAGCGAGCAGCCCAACACGCCGGTCCTGTTCGGCTATCTGCTGGCCATTGCCGCGGGCACGCTCACGGTCATCCGGATCCGCGGCTGGTGGGTGCTGGGCTGGGGCGTCCTTGCGGGTTCGGCGCTGTGGACCTGCATCTGGATGCTGGCCGATCCCGACCTGCCCGAACTGCACTGGGTGGGCCTTTTCCTGGTGGCGCTCGCGGGGCTCTTCGTCTGGGCATCGTGGCGGCGCCTGCAGGAGAGCGAGAACCCGGCAAAGGACGTGCTGGCGCTGGTCTGGGCCGCGCTCGCGGTCACCGGTGGCCTGCTGGTGCTGGCCATCGCACAGGATCGCGGCGTGCAGACGGCCGGCTGGCTGGCCTTGGCGGTGCACGGCATCGGCATCTTTGCCTTCTCGCGCTGGGCGCCGCGTTTCCAGTTCACCGCCGGCCTCGCGCCGGCCCTGTCGTTGGCGGCGCTGGCGCTGTGGTGGTGGACGGGGAGCGGGGTGGCGGCCGACTGGAACGATGGCCGCTTCGGTTGGCTCGTGACGATGTTCGGAGGCCTGTACGCCGGTGCGGCCTTCGCCCTGCTGTGGAACGCCGCGCGGCCGGGATTCTGGGCCGCCCTCTCGGTATCGGCGGCGCTCTCGCACTTCCTGTTCGCCTGGTATGTGCTGCGCGGCACCGCGACCGGTGGTGTTCCGTGGGGCCTGATCAGCGTGGGCCTCGCCGCACCCTTCCTCGTGGGCGCCGAGCGGCTCACCCGCTGGCGCGGGACGATGCCGGGGGCCACCGAAGCCCTGGGCTTCCTGGCCGCCGGCGTGACCTTCTTCATCGGCGCCGCGATTCCGCTCGAGCTCAATCGCGAATGGATCACCGTCGCCTACGCGGTCGAGCTGGCCGCGGTCGCCGCGATCTCCGCCCAGCTCGGCCTGGTGACGCTGCGTCGGCTCTGCTGGCCGCTGCTCGCCGTCGTGGTCGTGCGCTTCGTCGTCAATCCGGAGATCCTGACCTATCCGGTCGGGCTGACGCCGATCCTCAACTGGATGCTGTGGGGTTACGGCATCTCGATCGCCGTGCTGGTCGTGGCGCTGCGCTTCCTGCGGCCGACTGGCGATGTCCAGCTCGTTCGCGCGGTGGAGGCGGCGGCCGCCTTGCTCACCTTCGTCCTGCTGACGCTCGAGGTCCGTAGCGTCTTCCAGCCGACGACGATGATGATGCCGGATGCGAGCTTCATGGAGCGCGCCTTCTACGTGCTGGTCTGGGGCGCCTTCGCGCTGGCGGCGCTGTGGAAGGCGCGGCTCGACGGTGATCTCGTCGCCCTGTGGGCGTGGCGGCTGAGCGGCGGGGCGGCTGTCGCGGTCGCCCTGATCGTGCAGGTGCTGGTCGCCAATCCGGTGTTCGAGCCGGCGGATGTCGGCCGGCTGCCGATCCTCAACGGGTTACTGCTGGCCTATGCGGTACCGGCGGCGATGGCGGCCCTGGCGCGTCGCTGGATCGATGTCGAGCCCGACCGGCGGGTCGATCTCCTGGTCGAGGCGGCGGCCTCGATCCTGGCCTTCGTCTATGTCTCGTTCGAGGTGCGCCACTTCTTCGATCCGGGCTTCGAGCGGGGCGGCTTCGACGCCCACGGTCTGGAACTCTATGCCTACTCGATCGTCTGGCTGCTGTTCGGCGTTGCCCTGCTGGCGCTGGGTTTCCTGCGGCAGGCTGCGGCGCTGCGGCATGCCGGCATGGTGCTGGTCTGCATCGTGGTCGCCAAGGTCTTCCTGATCGACATGGCGGGGCTGCAGGGGCTGCTGCGGGTCTTCTCGTTCCTCGGCCTGGGCGCGGCGCTGATCGGTCTCGGTTACGCCTATCGGCGCTTCGGCTTCGACAGCAAATAGCCGGGGCATTCTTTGCCGAACCCTGCCTGTCGCTCGACGATCTTCTGTGAGCGGCGAGGCGCTCGACGGTCAGGAGCGGGAAGCGTTCGTCCGGTCGGCTGCCGGGTTGACGCGACGCCTCACGCGCATGCGTGGCCGGACGGCCGAAGTGGAGATTGCATCGCTGGGGACTGTCGAGCGATCGATGGGCAAGGCGCGCGTGTCGTCGACTGGCCCCGAAGGATTAGAGGCCCGACGCCAGCCGGATGCGCGCCCTGATCAGACCGGGATCGTCAGGGAGCTGACTGACCTCGGCGGCAATGAGTGAGGCTTTGCCCACCGGAGCCGCCTTCGCGCGACCCGTCGAAGCATCGACGACGACGGCCAAGGTCAGCAGGGCGGCCGCGATCACCAGCAGATCGACCCAGGAGAAACGCATTCTGCGATACTGAAGCGGGACGGCGATGGCCCGGGGCTTTTTGTGGCCGTTGTTCATGATGGCCTCGTGGGGTGTTATCGGCTGGGCTGGAAAGGTTGCTTATGATTTCCCTTTCCGTCCGGGCCGCGACCGGACTGCGGCGATACCAAGAACGATTGTGTCAACCGTGTCCGATGGTGGCGCCAGCGACCGCGGCGAAGGTCAGGATCGAAGCGGCGATCACCAGGAAGTCGATCCAGGTCAACGACAGGCGGCGACGCTTCACGGCCGGTCTCCGGTCCTGCTGACGGGCACAGGCGGCGCCGAAACACCGGACGCGCGGCTCTGGGCGAGCACGCCGCCCGCGAAGATCACGATGCAGACGAGGATCAGAAGCGCATCGATCGTGGCGAAATTTCGGCGAGCCATGGAACCTCTCGTTGTGTCGTCACGAGAGCATACGGGCACTCGTTCGCGATCATCCCTCGCCCCAAATCGTGCGTGGATCGTGCGTCGCGAAAGTGTTCAGACGTAGGCGATACGGAGGATGTTGGTGGCGCCCGGCGTGCCGAACGGGACACCCGCCGTCACCACCAGCCGCTCGCCTTCCTTGGCCATTCCCTGTTGGCGGGCCACGCGGACGGCGCGCTGCACCATGTCGCCGAAATTGTGCGCGTCCTCGGTCCGCACCGGATGGACGCCCCAGGTGAGCGTCATGCGGCGCGCCGTGTCGAGGTTCGGCGTCAGGCAGAGAATGTGAACGTCGGGCCGCTCGCGCGCCGCGCGCAACGTGGTCGAGCCGGTATTGGTGTAGGTGACGATGGCGGCCGCCGACAGCGTGTGCGCGCATTGACGGGCGGCGGCACTGATCGCGTCTGCCGTGGTGGCTTCGGGCTCGTGCCGGCTCGCATCCATCAGGCGGCGATAGAGCGGATCGGCTTCGACGCTCTTCAGGATGCGATCCATCATCGTGACCGCCTCGACCGGGTAACTGCCCGAAGCGGATTCGGCCGACAGCATGACGGCGTCGGTGCCGTCATAGACGGCCGTGGCCACATCGGACACTTCGGCGCGCGTCGGGGTCGGCGCGTTGATCATCGACTCCAGCATCTGCGTCGCCACGATGGTCGGCCGGCCGGCGACGCGGCAGGCGGCAAGGATGCGCTTCTGCAGCGGCGGTACGGCTTCCGGCGGCATTTCCACGCCGAGGTCGCCGCGGGCGACCATGATGCCGTCGCTCTGCTCGATGATCTCGTCGAGATGTTCGAGCGCCTGCGGCTTTTCCAGCTTCGCCATCACCGCGGCGCGACCGGCCACCATCTTCTTCAGTTCGGCGATGTCGTTGGCATGCTGCACGAAGGAGAGCGCGATCCAGTCGACACCGATCGACAGGCCGAACGCGAGGTCCTTGTGATCCTTCGGTGTCATCGGCGACATCGGCAGGACGAGGTTGGGCAGGTTGACGCCCTTGCGGTCGCTGAGGGTGCCGGCGACCTCGACTTCGGTGTCGATTGTCTCGGCGTCGTGGGACACGATGCGCAGCCGCACCTTGCCGTCGTCGATCAGCAGGATGCCGCCGGGTTTGGCGGCCTTGAAGATCTCCGGGTGAAGGAGGGGGACGCGTTCGGCGGTGCCGGGCTCGGCATTCATGTCGAAGCGCACCCGCTGGCCCTTCTTCAGAATCATCGGCCCCTGGGCGAAAGTGCCGAGGCGCAGCTTGGGACCCTGAAGATCCAGCAGGATGGCGATCGGGTGCTTGAATTCCTTCTCGAGCGCACGAAGCTGTTCGACCCGCTGGCGATGATCCTCGTGCTGGCCGTGGCTGAAGTTCAGGCGGAAGACGTCGGCGCCGGCCTCGAACAGGGTCCGCAGGCGCTCCGTGGTCGACGAGGCGGGGCCGAGCGTGGCGACGATCTTGGTGAATCGATTGCGGCGCATGGGGACAGTCTACTTCGAGGGCGACGACACTTTGAAGTCACCCGCCGCTTCGTAGACCTTTACGACAGCGGCGTCATCCAGCTTGCCCCAACCGGCGCCCGCCGCTGCGATGAAGAGCTGATGGGCGGCGGCGGCAAGCGGCAACGGCAAGCGCAGCTCGTGGCCCGTATCGAGCACCAGGCCGAGATCCTTCACGAAGATCTCGACCGCCGACAGCGGCGAATAGTCGTCGTCGAGCATGTGCGGCACCCTGTTGCCGAACATCCAGGAATTGCCGGCGCTGGCCGAGATCACTTCATAGACCGCGCGGGTATCGGCGCCGGCCTTGGCCGCGAGTGCCATCGCCTCGGCGGCCGTGGCGATGTGCACGCCGGCCAGGAGCTGGTTCACCGTCTTCACCAGCGAGCCGATGCCCGCCTTGTCGCCGAGGCGAAACACTGTCGCAGAGGTCGCGGACAGGATGGACTCCGCGGCAGCGAAGGCGCCGGCATTGCCGGAGGACATGAAAGTGAGTTCGCCGGATTCCGCCCGTGCCCGCCCGCCGGACATCGGCGCATCGAGCAGCTCGTGCCCGGTCGCCGCGAGACGCTCGTCGAGCTTGCGGATGAAGGCCGCCGGGCAGGTGGCACATTGCATGACGAGGCCGCCCTTGCGCAGCGTGGCGACCGCACCGCCCTCGCCATAGAGCACCGCTTCGACCTGCTGGGCGTTGACGACGGCGACGACGACCACATCGGCGGTCTTCGCGGCGTCGGCGGGTGTTGCTTCCGTCGTGCCACCCGCGGCCACGAAGGCCTCGCGCGCCGCGGCGCTGGGATCGACGCCGATCACCTTGTGGCCGTGCTTCAGCAGGTTCTTCGCCATGCCGAGGCCCATGGAGCCCAGGCCCACGAAAGCGATGACGGGAGTGTTCTTGTCGGTCATGGATCAGGCCTTGATGCCGTACTTGGCCGCCCAGCCGAGGCCGGCGCCGGTCGTGGTCTTCGGCTTGTATTCGAGGCCGACATAACCGTCGTAGCCCAGCCGATCGAGCACATCGAGCAGGTAGAGGTGGTTGACCTCGCCGATGTCGGGCTCGTTGCGGTCGGGGTTGCCCGCGATCTGCACGTGCGAGGTGATCGGGAACAGCCGCTCCATCCGCTTCCGCAGATCGCCCTCGGTGACCTGCAGGTGATAGAGGTCGAGCTGCAGGCGAAGATGCGGCGCACCGACTTCGTCGATGATCGCCTTCACCTGGTCGGTCGTGTTGGTGAAGTAGCCGGGAATGTCGCGATGATTGATTGGCTCCAGCACGATGGTGATGTCCATCTTGGCGGTGCGGTCGCAGATCTTCTTGAGGTTCGCGATGAAGGTGCGGTGCATCGCCTTCACGTCGGCGCCAGGGGCGATCATGCCGGACATGACGTGCAGCGTCCGGCATTCGAGGACCTTGGCATAGTCCAGCGCCTTGTCGATGGCGGCGGCGAACTCGGCCTCGCGGCCCGGCAAGGCCGCCAGGCCGCGCTCGCCCTTGCTGGCGTCGCCCGGCGGCAGGTTGAACAGCGCCTGGGTGAGCCTGTGCTTCTTCAGCTCGGCGGCGATCTCGGCGGCCGGTGCTTCGTAGGGAAACAGGATCTCGACGGCCTTGAAGCCATGCGCCGCGGCGGCGCCGAAGCGCTGCAGGAACGGCACTTCCTGGTAGATCCACGAGAGATTGGCGGCGAGCTTGGGCATTCTTCTTGTCCGATCAGGAAGGATAGGCTTCTTCGACGTCGCGCACCTGGGCATCCGAGAGCGTGCGCAGCTTGAAGCCCTGCAGCAGCAGGTGAAGCTTGGCCGTTTCCTCCAGCTCCTCGATCGAGGCGGAGGCAGCCGACAGCGAGCTTCCCGCGACGACCGGGCCATGATTGGCCAGCAGCACGGCGCGATGGCCCTTGGCATAGTCGCGAATGGCGTCGGCGAGCTTGGGATCGCCCGGCTTGTAGTAGGGGACCAGCGGCAGCTTGCCGACCCGCATCACGAAGTAGGGCGTGATCGGCGGCAGGGTGGTCTCGGCATTGTGGTGGCACGACGGATCGAGGCAGGAGATCGCCACGGCATGCGTGCAATGGAGATGCACGATGGCGCCGTCCTTGGGCCGCACGTCGTAGACCGAGCGATGCAGCAGCGCTTCCTTGGTCGGCGGATCGCCGGCGACGTGCTTGCCCGAGAGATCGATCTTGGAGAGCTGGCCGGGCTCGAGTTCGCCCAGCGACGAATTGGTCGGCGTCATCAGCCAGCCGTCCGCGATCCGCGCGCTGATGTTGCCGGAGGTGCCGGGGCACAGGCCGCGCGCGGCGAGCTTGGCGCCCAGCGCGCAGATCTGCTCGCGCATCTTGGTTTCTGCGGTGCTCATAGTCTGTCGAATGCCTTCGTAAAGAAATCGGGCGCGCCGAAATTGCCGGACTTCAGCGCGAGCAGGAGCGGTTTGGCGCCCACGGATGCCGTCCACGGCACGCCGGGATCGATCTCCGGTCCGATGCGCAGCGCGGTGACGTCGAGCGCGCCCACGACGGCGCCCGAGGTCTCGCCACCCGCGACGACCAGCCGCCCCACGCCGGCGCTGACGAGACCGCGCGCCAGCGCCGCCATCGTCTTCTCGATCGCCTGGCTCGATTTCTCGATGCCGTATTTTGCCTGCAGCGCCTTCACGGCCTCGGGCGTGTCGCTGGCCGACAGCAGGATCGGGCCGTTACCAAGTTTGCCCTTGGCCCAGGCCAGCGCCTTGCCGGCCACGTCTTCGCCGCGGCAGATCGCGTCGGTATCGAGCGCCAGATGAGCGCCCTTGAAAGCCTTGATCTGGCCGAGCGTGGCGGCGGAGCAGGAGCCGGCAAGCACCGCTGCGGCTCCCTCGATGGTGGGCAGCGTGTCGGCGCCGGAGCGGTGGGCCATCAGCCCGCGTCGGCGATAGGCCGCCGGGAGGCCGAGCGCAACACCGGAGCCGCCCGTGACGAGCGTATCGTCGCCGATCGCTTCGCCGATGATGCCGAGGTCGGTATCGGCCACGGCATCGACCACGACATGTCGCACGCCCTCGGCGGCGAGCTTGTCGAGCGCTTCGCGCAGGACGGCCGAGCCGGACTGGACCTGCTTCAAAGCGACGAGGCCGACCTTGTGCGGCGTCTGTCGCGCCAGCACGCGCACCAGGCTGGCATCCGTCATCGGCGTCAGCGGATGGTGCTTCATGTGCGAGTCCGAGAGCAGCACGTCGCCCACGAACAGGTGTCCGAAGAAGATCGTGCGGCCGTTCACCGGAAAGGCGGGACAATAGATCGCCTGCTTCGCTTTCAGCGCATCGAGCAACGCATCGCCCACCGGGCCGATGTTGCCGGCGTCGGTCGAATCGAAGGTCGAGCAGTATTTGAAGAAGAAGCGCACGCAGCCGGCGGCCTGCAAAGCCTTCAGCGCGTCGAGCGATTGCGCGACCGCATCGGCCGCCGGGATCGAGCGCGTCTTCAGCGCGACGACGACGGCATCGACGTCGTCGGGAATGGTGCCCTTCGCCGGCACGCCGATTGTCTGGATCGTGCGCATGCCGCCTTTGACGAGCATGCCCGCGATGTCCGTTGCGCCGGTGAAGTCGTCGGCGATCACTCCAAGAATGGCCATGCCCGACCCTAGGCGATCACGGTTGCGCGCATCCAGAACTTTCGGCGCCGGGAGCGCCGTCGGGTCTCGTCCTCGCCGTCGTAGTGATGCAACGTCGGTGCAGCATCGAAGCTGTCGCTGATGTCGAGCGCGTTGACGTTGACGATGCCGATGGTGCCATCCGCCTCGGGCATCACGGCGCCGACATAGGTGCCGCAACGGGCACAAAGCAGGTAATCGGTGATGCCGAGGCCGAAGCGGTAGCGCGACAGGGCATTTGGTGCGCTGCGAAATTCCACGCTTCCGGTCGGATCTCCCATGGTGCGGGCGCCGTGACGGCGGCAGAAGCTGCAGCCGCAGCGTCCGACCCGCATCTCCTCGGGCTTCTTGTCGGAGGTGAGCGTGATCGCGATCGCGCCGCAGTGGCAGGAGCCGGGATAGCTCGTCATGGCGCGATCAGGGTGACCCTGAAGTCGTTGACGTTGGTTCGCGTCGGGCCGGTGATCAGGCCATCGCCCAGCAGCTCGAAGAAGCCGTGCCCGTCATTGTCGTCGAGCATGGCCTGCGGGTCGCGGCCCTGGGCGCGCGCCCGGGCGAGCGTATCGGGCGTGAACACCGCGCCGGCAACATCCTCGGCGCCGTCGACGCCGTCGGTATCGGCCGACAGGCCCCAGATGCCAGCCGCGCCGTCGGCGGCGATGGCCTCGGCCAGCAGATATTCGACGTTGCGGCCGCCACGGCCCGTGCCGCGCACCGTAACGGTGGTCTCGCCACCCGAGAGGATGGCCACCGGCTTGCCGCCGCGCCTCGCGATCTCGAGGGCCTGGCGCGCGTGCGCGGCGCCGAGTTCACGGGCCTCGCCCTCGAGATTGTCGCCCAGCATGACGACCTCGACGCCATGCTCTTTGGCGACAGCGGCGGCGGCCTCGAGCGAGCGCTTGGGCGTGGCCACCATGATCGTCTCGACATTGGCGAGGCGCGGGTCGCCGGGTTTCGGCGTCTCCTCGATGCGACCGGCGGCGCCTTCCTGAAGATGCCTGAGCACGGCCGATGGAGGATCGATGCGATACTTCGCGAGCACGGCGAGCGCGTCGGCGAAGGTCGTCCTGTCGGCGACGGTAGGACCAGAGCCGATGACGCCGGGGTCATCGTTCGGCACGTCGGAGATCAGCCACGACAGAACGCGCGCGGGCTGGGCGGCGATCGCAAGCCGGCCGCCCTTGATCGCCGAGAGGTGTTTTCGCACCGTGTTCATCTCGACGATGTTGGCGCCCGACTTCAGCAGCGCGCGATTGACCTCCTGCTTGTCGTTCAGGGTGAGGCCCGGCGCCGGCAGGGCGAGCAGGGCCGAGGCGCCGCCCGAGATCAGGCACAGCAGGAGATCGTCGGCGCTCAGCCCCTGGACGCGCTGGTAGATGCGGCCGGCGGCCTCGCGGCCTTTGTCGTCGGGAACGGGATGCGCGGCCTCGACGATCTCGATGCGCTTGCAGGTCTCGCCATAGCCGTAGCGCGTCACCACCAGCCCTTCGAGCGGATGGGGCCACTGGTCCTCGACGGCGCGGGCCATGGCGGCACTGGCCTTGCCGGCACCAATCACGATGGTCCGGCCCTTGGGTGGCTGCAGTCTCTCGATGTAGGGCGCAAGGCAGGTGGCGGGACGTGCGGCGGCAAGGGCGGCATCGAAGAGGGCGCGCAGCAGGGCGCGGGCGTCGGCATCTTTCATTTGCGCGATCTTCGCACTATAGGGGCGCGATGCAACCGTTGCTCCGGCCGGGCGATCCGCCGCCGTTCTCCGTCTTCAACGAACAGGGTCAGGCGCCGCTGTTGCTGCTCTGCGATCATGCCAGCAAGGCGGTGCCGCAGGCGCTGGGCGATCTCGGGATTCCCGGGAGCGAGCTGGCGCGGCACATCGGCTGGGACATCGGCGGGCTCGACGCGGCGATCGAACTGGCGAAGGCGCTCGATGCGCCCCTGGTCGCCTCCGGCTACTCGCGGCTGGTGATCGACTGCAACCGCTGGCCGGGCGGCGAGGGCTCGACGCCGGAGATCAGCGACGAGACGGTGATTCCGGCCAACAAGGACCTGACCAAAGAACAGGTCGACGCCCGTGCCGAGGCCTGCTTCTGGCCCTACCATCGCGAGGTCGACCGGCTGCTCGACGCCATGACCGAAGGCGGACGCACGGTCTGCCTGCTGGTGATGCACAGTTTCACCCCGGTGATGAAGGGCTTTGTCCGCCCCTGGCATGTCGGTGTGCTGTGGAACGACGATCCGCGCCTGCCCGAGCCGCTGCTGGAAGAGCTGCGCCGCGATCCTTCGCTGGTGGTGGGCGACAACGAACCCTATTCGGCGCGCGCGTCCTACGAATACACGCTGACCGCCCATGCCCGGTCGCGGGCGCTGCCGCATTGTTCGCTGGAAGTCCGGCAGGATCTCATGAGCACGCCGGACGATGCACGCGCCTGGGGCAGCCGGCTGGCGCCGCCGATCTCGGCCGCCGTCGCAAAGGCCCTCACGCAGACCGCGGCGGCGTCTGGCTAAGCGCGAGGATCGACCCTATATCGGCACGACGATATCGGCCTGCACCCCCAAGGAGGCGAGCATGGATGACAAGACCCGCACGGAACTCGAAGCCGCCGCCTTCCGGCGTCTGGTGTCGCACCTCCAGGAGCGGACCGACGTCCAGAACATCGACCTGATGAACCTGGCCGGCTTCTGCCGCAACTGCCTGTCGCGCTGGTATCGCGAGGAGGCCGGCAAGCAGGGCATCGAGATCGCCGATCCGAAGGCCCGCGAGATCGTCTACGGCATGCCCTATGACGAGTGGAAGGCCAAGCATCAGAAGGATGCGTCGGCCGACCAGAAGAAGGCCTTCGACAAGGCCCACAAGCACGACTGAAAGGACTAGCCGGGCCAGCTGTCGATCGCTTCGGCGAAGCGCGACAGTTCCTCGAGAAGCCGCTTCTGCCCGTCGTCGCCGAGCTTCTGCAGCCGGCTGCGCTGTACGTCGAAGACGCGGGGGATGGCTTCGTTGATGACGGCTTCGCCCGAGGCCGTGAGCTGGACCCGCAGCGTCCGGCGGTCGCTCGGCTCGGCGAGACGGGCGATCAGGTTCTGGGATTCCAGCTTGTTCAACCGGCTCGTGAGGCCGGCGCCGCTGAGCAGCAGCGACTGCACGAGCTGCTTGGGCGTCAGGCAGTAGGGTGTGCCGGAGCGCCTCAGCGCGGTCAGCACGTCGAACGTGCCGCGGGTCAGGCCGAACGGAACCAACGCTTCCTCGATGAAGGCGGTGCACTGGATCTGGATGCGCGCAATCAGCCCGTAGATCTGCACCGGGCTGGTGTCGATGTCGGGCCGCTCGGTGCGCCACTGCGAGAAGATGGCGTCCACCTGATCGCGCGCGGCGCGGGCGCCGGCCGTCGGGCGCCGGCCCGGACGCTGCGGCTTCGCCTCCGGCGTTTCCGGGGTGCCTTCGATGTCCGGCTTGCCGCTGCGCATTTTTCCTCCGTCGAAACCCGTCATGGCACGCGCGGGTTCAGGGCGTCCAGTTGACGACCCGGCGCTCGATCCATTCGATGCCATGGAAGAGAGCGATGCTGAGCAGGGTCAGCAGGGCGATGGCGGCGAAGGCGAGAGGGGTCTGCGACTGCGACGTCGAGATCAGGATGAGGTAGCCCAGCCCTTCCTGCGCGGCCACGAACTCGCCGATCACCGAGCCGATGACGGCGAAGGTCACCGCCACCTTGCAGCCGGTGAAGAAGTGCGGCAGCGCCACGGGAATTCTAAGACGCCGGAAGATCATGTGCTGGGACGCGCCCAGCGACCGCATGAGGTCGAGCATGGTGCGCGGGGCGGCTTCCAGTCCCGCGATCAGGTTGACCAGGATCGGGAAGAAGCAGACGAGGACCACGATCACGATCTTCGGCCATTCCGAAAGACCGAGCCATAGGATGATCAGAGGAGCCACGGCGACCTTTGGCACCGACTGGAGGCCGAGCAGGATCGGATAGAGGAGCCGGCGGGCAGTCGCATTCAGGGCGATCAGCACGGCCAGCGGCAGCGACAGCGCGATGGCGAGCAGGAAGCCCACCATCGTCTCACGCAAGGTCACGAGACTGTTGAGGCCGAGTTCGGGCGCCCATTGCAGCGCCGTCCTTCCGATCTCGCTGGGGGCCGGCAGGATCCAGGCGGGAATCGCGAAGACGCGGACGGACACTTCCCAGGCAACGAGCAGCACCAGGTAGACGGCAGGAATCGTGGCGCGGCCGGCCAGGCGCGAGGAGGGGGACGCACTCATGGGTCAGGTCCGGCGGTCGAAGATGATGTCGCGGATCTGCTGTTTGAGCTCCTGGAAGCGCGGCAGCCGCGGCGTGTCGGCATTGCGCGGGCGCGGCAGATCGATCTCGAAGTCGGCGCGGATACGGCCCGGACGCGGCGACATCACCAGCACGCGGTCGCTGAGCAGGATGGCCTCCTCGATGTCGTGCGTGATCAGGAAGGCGGTGCGTCCGAGATCCTGCCAGAGGCCGGACAGTTCGAGCGAAAGCTCCTCGCGCGTGAGCGCATCGAGTGCGCCGAAAGGTTCGTCGAGCAGCAGCAGGCGCGGATCGGCCAGCAGCGCCCGGCAGAGCGCCGCGCGCTGGCGCATGCCGCCGGACAGCATCTGTGGCCGGTGATTGGCGAAGGCAGCGAGGCCCGTCATCTCGAGCAGCCGCAAGGCGCGCTCCCGCGCCGCCGCCTTGGGCAGCGCGAGCACCTCGGCCGGGAGCAGCACGTTCTCCAGCACCGTGTTCCAGGGGAACAGCACATGCTCCTGGAACACGATGCCCACCTCGTGAGACGGCGCGTCGAGCGGCGTGCCGTAGCGCGTCATGGTGCCCGTGTCGGGCATTTCGAGGCCGGCAACCAGCCGCAACAGGGTCGACTTGCCGCAACCGGAAGGGCCGACCACGGCCACGAAGCTGCCGGTCGGGATACGCAGATCGATCGGGCCGAGCGCATGGACCGACGTTCCCGCCGCGCCGGGGTAGTGCTTGCTCACACCCCGCAGATCGATGGCCGCCACATCCGCCGCCGGCGGAGGGGCGGCCGCCAGGCCACCGGCGGCCGCGATCATTCGACGAAGCCCGGAGCGTAGAGCTGCGCCGGCTGGACGGGAGACTTCAGGGTGAAGTTGGCCGACATGACGTCGATGGTTCCCGCGATGCTCTTCGGGTTGATGCTGCCCAGCGGTTGACCGGGGACGGTGGCGAGCTCACCGACGAGCTTGGTCTCGCCTTCGATGATCGCGGGCGCCAGTTCCTTCTGGTACTTGGCCATGATGGCGGCCGCCTCGGACGGGTTGGCGAAGGCATCCTTCATGCCCTTGATCGTTGCCTTGACGAAGGCGCGCACGAGTTCGGGCTGCTTGGCGATCGTCTCTTCAGACGCGATCAGTCCGTTGCCGTAAAAGTCCAGTCCGGAGTCCTTGTAGGCGATGCGGACCGTTTCCTTGGGCGCGATCGCGGCTGCGATCAGCGGTTCTCCCACCGAGAACTGGCCGATCGCGTCGACCCGCCCGTTGGCGAGCAGCGAGGGCAGGGCGGAGCCTTCCGCGACGACCCATTTCACCTTGTTGGCGTCGATGCCGGCCGCCTTGGCGAAGGCCGGGAACAGCAGGCGGACCGAGCTCGACGCGGTGTCGGCGATGGTCTTGCCTTCGAGATCCTTGGGAGAGGCGATGCCGGCGCCCTTCACGCCGAAGATCGCCTGCGGCGGCCGGGCGTAGACGATCGAGACCAGCTTCACCGGCACGCCGTCATTGCCGCGGGCCAGTACCAGCGAGCCCGCGTCGGCAAAGCCGATGGTCGCGAGGCCGGCGGCCACCTTCTTGATCGCATCGGCCGAGCCCTGGCCGCGCAGGAACGTCACGTCGAGGCCCGCTTCCTTGTAGTAGCCCTTCTCGCGCGCGACGTAGAAATAGGCGTGCCGTCCGTTGAAGCCGAAATCGGTAATGAAGTTCACATCGGCCGCGCGGGCCGGCGCCACGCTGGCCCCGGCCATGCCGGCGACAAGGCCGATTGCGGCGGCGAGATGTCCAAACAGTTTCATAGATCACACCCTGGGTTCGAACTGGGATGGCCCCCGGCAGGCTGCGGCGCCCTCGCCGCACTGAGCGTCCCGATGCCTCTGCATATTTCATTCCATATCGAATGAAAAGCCAGGAGTGATTTCCAATTGGGCTGTTTTGCGACTGCTCAACTCTTGATCAAAATGGCCACCAAAATGCTGAACTTGTGGCATATGTCGGTCTGTAGATGAGGCGCTCTTTTCGGACGCAACTGCATTGGCGCCTCTATTCATTCGATAGCGAATGATTTAGGAAGGGGCTTCGAAGGTCGTGATCGAGGTGGGCGGATGGATCGGCAGACGCGAATCGCAGTGGTCGGCGGCGGGTTGGCGGGGCTGACAGTGGCGGCACTCTTGCAGCGCGACGGATACCCCGTTGCCGTCTACGAGCAGACGCCGAATTTCTCGAGGATCGGCGCCGGCATCATCCTCGGGGCCAACGTCGCCAAGGTCCTCCGATCGCTTGGTCTCGAGCGCTGCTTCACCGAAACCGGCATTCGGCCGGATGCCTTCGTCAGCAGGGCATGGGACAGCGGCGAGACGCTGTACGAACTGGTCTTCGACGCGGCCTGCGAGGCTCGCTTCGACGGTCCCTTCGTGAACATTCACCGCGCCGACCTGCATCGCATTCTGCAGACGCCGCTCGCCCCGGGAACGATTCGGTTCGGGCACCGGCTTGCGGGTCTTGACGAGACAGCGGCCGGAATCAGGCTGGACTTCGACAACGGCGCCAGCGCCGAAGTCGATATCGTGATCGGTGCCGATGGCATTCGTTCGCGCGTGCGCGACGAGATCCTGGGCAAGGAAGAGCCGCGCTTCATCGGACGCATCGCGCCGCGCGCCGTCTTTCCCGCCGAGCGTCTCGGCGACCTCGGGATCCGCGATTGCACCAAATGGTGGGGACCGGATCGCCACGTGCTGGTCTATTACATGACGGCGCGACGGGACGAGGTCTATGTCATGGCCGCCATTCCGGCCGATCGCTGGGACGGCGACGGCTCGCCGATCCCCGGCACGCGCGACGATTTCGTCTCGGCGCTGGAGGGTTTCCATCCCGAGCTGCTGCGGGCGGCCGAGGCGGCGACGGACGTGTCCGTCTGGCCAATCATGGACCGGCCGCGCAATGACACGTGGCACAAGGGCCGCGTCGTGCTGATGGGCGACGCCTGCCACGCCGTGCGGCCGTTCATGGCGGCCGGCGGCTCGATGGCCATCGAGGACGCCGCCATCCTCCATCGCTGCATCGTCGAGGCCTCCGACACGGGGGCGGCCTTCCGGCGTTATGCCGCCAACCGGATTCCACGGGTCGCTGAAGTGCAGCGGATCTCGATCGCCAATACCTGGATGCACGGGCCGACGGAGGTCGACTGGTTCTTCGCCTACGATCCCAGCACGGCCCCGCTCGACGTCGCCCCTTGATCCCGGAGCCGCCAATGTCCGCATTCGATCCCGCTGCCGCCAGCGACATCCGCCCCGACGCGATGAAGGTCCGCGATCTCGTTGGCTATGGCGAGCGACCGCCCCATCCGCACTGGCCGGGCAACGCCCGGATCGCCGTCAACTTCAACCTCAACGTCGAGGGCGGCGGCGAATCGACGTTGGCCAATGGCGACGCGGTATCGGAAGGGATGCTGAACGACATCGGCGTGGACACCAAGGCCGGGCGCAGGGTGCCACTGGTCGAATCGGTATTCGAGTATGGCAGCCGGCGCGGCGCCTGGCGGCTGTTGGACATTTTCGCGAGATTCTCGGTGCCGGTCAGCGTCCTGGGCGTTGCCCGCGCGCTCGAACAGAATCCGCTGCTCGCCCGGGCCTGCGTCGAGCGCGGCCACGAGATGGTCAGCCACGGCTATCGCTGGATCGACTATGGCGAGGTCGACGAGGCGACCGAGCGCCAGCATATCGGTCAGGCGGTCGAGATCCTGTCGCGTCTCACCGGAAGCCGGCCGCTCGGCTGGATGACCGGCCGTCCCGGCGAGAACACGCGGCGGCTGGTGGCCGAGGAGGGCGGCTTTCTCTACGATCGGGACTCGCTCGCCGACGAACTGCCCTATTGGGTCGAAACCGCGCATGGCCCGCATCTGGTGATCCCGTATTCCTACGAAGCCAACGACAATCGCTTCGACGCGAATTCCGGCTTCTCGACCGGCCAGGACTTCTTCGAGTACATGCGCGACGCCTTCGATTTCCTCTACGAGGAGGGAGCGGCCGGGGCTCCGAAGCTGCTGTCGATCGGGCTCCACGATCGGCTGATCGGACGGCCGGGCCGCGCGGGCGGTCTCGTCAAGTTCCTGCAGCATGCGACTTCCCGCGAAGGGGTCTGGTTCTGCCGGGGGCTCGACGTCGCGCGGCACTGGCAAACACACTTTCCGGCCCGTGCATAGAACGCCCCTGGCCGGGCCACAGTCCCCGTTATCCCCACGTTTCAGGGCATCGATGTAATTGAGTGGACATGGTGGTCGCTTCTATGGTCTTGCCGGTCGGACCATGGAGTAGTTGGACATGCCGGACGGAAGCTCGATTTCCAAGAAGACCAAAGCTGGCCCGATCTCGGCCGAGCGCCTGAAGAGCTTCATCGAGCGCATCGAAAAGCTCGAGGAAGAGCGCAAGGCCATCGGCGGCGACATCAAGGACGTGTATTCCGAGGCCAAGGGCGTCGGCTACGACGTGAAGACCATGCGCAAGATCGTGTCGCTTCGCTCCATGGACGCCGCCGATCGCGCGGAAGCCGAGACGCTTCTCGACGTCTACAAGCACGCTCTCGGAATGGTCTGACGCTCCGGACAGCAACGGAAATTTGATTTCGCGCGCCAGGGCGAGGCGGTAGGGTCCCCGACGGCAGAATGCTCCGGTTACAGGAGCGGGCCGAGGAGGAACTCCCATGCGAAACACGTTCATTGCGGGCGTTTGCGTCGCGTTGAGTCTTGGCGCCGTTCAGGCGCATGCACAGATCGCCGTTTCCTCGAATGATCACAAGATCACCCAGGAAAACGGCATCAACAAGAACGTCACCAACCCGCCGCCCGACACCGTCACCATCCTGGATCTCGGCGCCCTGCCGGTGAAGGTCGTGGGCACCGTGTCGAACGTGCCGGGCAGCGTGGTCGGGCCACCGCTTTCGGTGGCGATCACGCCGGACGAGTCGATTGCGCTGGTCGCCTCCTCGTCGAAGCTCGATCCGGCCGATCCGACCAAGCTTGTCCCCGACGATCGCGTGACCGTCGTCGATCTCAAGGACCGGAAGATTCTCGGTACGCTGACTACCGGCCCGGGCGCTGCCGGCATCTCGATCACCCGGGACGGCAAGCGCGCCTTTGTCGCCAATCGCATGGCCGGATCGATCTCGATCCTCTCGATCGACGGCAAGGACGTGAAGCTGGTCAAGACCGTGCCGCTGATGGACGCCAAGACGCTGCTCAGCCACATGGCTGTGTCGCCGGACGGTGCGACCGGCGTGGTGACCCGCAATGGCGACGCCAAGGTCGAGCTGATGAAGCTGGGCGGCGACACCGTCAGCTCGTCTTCGGTGCTCGATGTGGCACCGCGACCCTATGCCGTTTCGGTGACGCCCGACAGCAAGACCGCCGTCGTGGCAAGCCTCGGCGATCCCAAGGGCAACGGCATCCTCACCGTGATCGACCTCGCCAGCGGCAAGATCGTGGGGACCGCCGACATCGGTCATGAGAATCTCGAGGGCATGATCATGTCGAGCGACGGGCGCTGGATCGCCGGAGTGGCGCATGCCGGCTCGACGCGGCCCAAGGATGCACCGCAATACAAGCCCAACGGGATGCTCGTGCTCTACAAGCTCGACGGCGCGGGGCTGACCAAGACCGGCGAGGCACAGATCGGCGGCTGGTCCCAGGGAGCGTCCTTTTCGCGCGATGGCTCCGTCATCGTCGTTCAGAACATGAACGAGAAGAACCTGCAGGTGTTCAAGAACGACAACGGCAAGGTCACCGACACCGGTCAGAAGATCGATGTCGGCGGCGGTGCCGCGGCCGTCAGGAGTTCGACCGACCGATGATCCAGCGGCGTATCGTACTCAAACTCCCGCTCGCCGCCCTTGCGGCGGGCGGGGTGCCCGCGGCGCAGGCCCAGACCTTCCCGTCGCAGCCGGTTCATATCGTCGTGCCGTTTCCGCCGGGCGGCGGCACCGATTCGCTCGCGCGGGCGGTCCAGGAACCCATGCAGAAGGCGCTGGGGGGCACCGTGATCGTCGACAACAAGGGCGGAGGCGGGGGCAGCATCGCCCACGAATTCGTGGCCAAGCAGCCGGCGGATGGCCACTGGATGGTGGTCAGCGCCAACAACCTGCCTCTGTACCCGCACATCGTGGCCAAGCTCGGCTTCGACGCGAAGACGGCCTTCGTGCCGATCGGCTTCATCGCCAAGCAGGAATCCGTGCTCGTCGGCAGCCACGATGCACCATGGCCCGATCTCAAGGCGATCATTGCTGCGGCGAAGGCGGCACCGGGCTCGGTGCAGTACGGCACGGCGGGTCTCACCACCCCGATGCACCTGTCGACCGAGCAGTTCGCCATGCTGAACGGCATCAAGCTGACGCACGTGCCGTTCCGCGGGACCGGCCCGTTGGTGACCGACCTGCTGGGCGGCCACATCAAGCTCGGCATGTCGAGCATCACCAGCGTTGCCCAACAGATCGCCTCCGGGAAGCTCAAGCCCTATGCGATGGCCTCGCTGGAACGCTCGTCGGTCGCCCCGACCATCCCGACCTTCAAGGAGCTGGGCGCCGGCGATGTCGACGGCACGATCGTCTACACGCTGCTGGCGCCCGCGGGGACACCGCCGGCGGTCATCGCGCGGCTGAACGAGGCGCTGAATGCCGCCGTGTCGACGCCCGAGCAGAAGGAAGACCTCGCCAAACGCGGCTTCGTCGCCATGGGCGGCACGCCGCAGCAGCTCGCCGACTGGCTGAAGGTCCAGGAGCCGATCTGGGTCCCGGTACTGCAGGCGGCGGGGATCAAACCGGAGTAGCGGGGCGCCGAATCCTGGCGGATAAACGAAACAAACGAAATAAACGAAATAAATGAAACGGATGTCGCACCCCCTCCCGAATCTGGACGGGTGGCGGCGTCGACCGGCTGCTGCGGTCGCCGCTGCTCGCGGAAAAATCCATTGTTAACAGCCGCTTAGAACCAGATGTTCATCGGCAGGCCGTAGCGGTCACGCTCTTGCCCCGGTCCCAGGCGCGTCGCCGTACCTTGGGCGATCAGCAGGGCCGTGCGGCAGACGGCCATGGCGTCTAGCACGTCGTCGCGTGCCGCACCGGGGAGCGACCGCGGCTCCCACGGGAAGCCGTGGCGTGCGAGCAGATCGAGGCGCTCGGCAAAGCCTTCGGGCCGGCGCTTCTTGCTGAGCACCGGCTTGCCCGCGTTCATGCGCGCAAAGGCCAGCTCGGGATGGGCTTCGTGGACGATGGGGCGCAAGGCCTCGTCGCCGCGCATCAGGGCGTCGACCTCGCGCATCTTCGGGAAGAGATGGAATGTCTGCCGGGTCAGCCCGACGCCCAGTGTCTTGCTGAGGGCATTGGCCTCGGCATGCGTGGTGCAGTCGAGGGCGGGCCGGCAGGGCGTGGGAAAGACCGAGCTGGCCTTGCCGGGCAGGAGAGCCCGGGCTTCGCGCTCGCAGGCACGGCCCGGTCGCGGTGTGTCCACAAGGCCGATCGGCATGTCGACGGCCAGAATGGAAAGACCCTCGCAGGCCTCCGCGAGGGTCTTCACGACGCTTATGTCCAGGTCGCCGTCAGGCGCGCGCCGGCAGACGACCCAGCCGGTGCGGCAACCGTCGGCGCCGGCGACGATCAACCGAGGCTTACCAGCTGGCCATCTGGGTCTTGAGGTTGCCGTCGAGCACGGCCAGGAACTCCTCGGTGGTCAGATAGGCCTGGTTCATGCCGATCAGGAGGGCGAGATCCTTGGTCATCTTGCCGCTCTCCACGGCTTCGACGCAGACCTTCTCGAGCGCCTCGGCGAACTTCACCACGTCGGGCGTGTCGTCGAACGTGCCGCGGTACTTCAACGCCTGCGTCCAGGCGAAGATCGAGGCGATCGGGTTGGTCGAGGTCGGCTTGCCCTGCTGATGCTCGCGGTAGTGGCGCGTCACCGTGCCATGGGCGGCCTCGGCCTCGACGGTCTTGCCGTCCGGGGTCAGTAGCACCGACGTCATGAGGCCGAGCGAGCCGAAGCCCTGGGCCACCGTGTCGGACTGGACGTCGCCATCGTAGTTCTTGCAGGCCCAGACGAATTCGCCATGCCACTTGAGGGCGGAGGCCACCATGTCGTCGATCAGCCGGTGCTGGTAATAGATGTTCTTCGCCTTGAACTTGTCGGCGAATTCCGTGTCGAAGACTTCCTGGAAGAGGTCCTTGAAGCGTCCGTCATAGCGCTTGAGGATCGTGTTCTTGGTCGACAGGAAGACAGGCCAGCCGCGCATCAGGCCATAATTGAAAGAGCTGCGCGCGAAGCCGATGATCGACTCGTCGAGATTGTACATCGTCATGGCGACGCCGCCGGCCGGGAAGTCGAACACGTTGTGCTCGATCACCTTGCCGTCCTCGCCCTCGAAGCGGACAGTGAGCTTGCCCTTGCCAGGCACGACGAAATCGGTGGCGCGATACTGGTCGCCGAACGCGTGGCGGCCGATGACGATCGGATGCGTCCAGCCCGGCACGAGGCGGGGGACGTTCTTGCAGACGATCGGCTCGCGGAAGATGGTGCCGCCGATGATGTTGCGGATGGTGCCGTTGGGGGAGCGCCACATCTCCTTGAGATCGAATTCCTTCACGCGCGCTTCGTCCGGCGTGATGGTCGCGCACTTCACCGCGACGCCGTACTTCTTCGTCGCCTCGGCCGACTCGACGGTCACCTTGTCGGCGGTCCGGTCGCGATTCTCGATCCCCAGGTCGTAATACTTCAGGTCGATGTCGAGATAGGGAAGGATCAGCTTTTCCTTGATGAACGCCCAGATGATTCGGGTCATCTCGTCGCCGTCCATCTCGACGACCGGGTTCTTCACCTTGATCTTCGACATCTTCCGGACCTCACAATTGCCGTAACGCACAATTTAGAAAGCCGCCCCGGTTCCCCGGGGCGGCTTCACCTGACGCCGCCTCAGAGGGCAGCGAGAGCTTCGTTCAACGTTTTGCTCGGCCGCATGCCGGCAGACGTCTTCTTCTGGTCGGGCAGGTAATAGCCGCCGGTATCCACCGGCTTGCCCTGCGCGGCGATCAGCTCGGCGTCGATCTTGGCCTCGTTCTCTTCCAGGACCTTCGCCAGCGGCTTGAAGCGGGCCGACAGGGCGGTGCTGTTGTCGCGGCGCGCCAGCGCCTCTGCCCAGTACTTGGCCAGATAGAAATGGCTGCCGCGATTGTCGAGCTGACCGACCTTGCGGGCGGGCGAGCGGTTGTCCTCGAGGATCTTGGCGTTGGCTTCGTCGAGCGTCTCGGCCAACACCTTGACGTCCTCGTTGCCGGTCGTCTGCGCGAGGTGCTCCAGCGAGGCGCCCAGTGCCAGGAACTCGCCCAGCGAATCCCAGCGCAGGTAGCCTTCGTGCTGGAACTGCTCGACGTGCTTGGGGGCCGAGCCGCCGGCGCCGGTTTCAAACAGTCCGCCGCCGTTCAGCAGAGGCACAATCGACAGCATCTTGGCCGACGTGCCCAGTTCCATGATCGGGAACAGGTCGGTCAGGTAGTCGCGCAGTACGTTGCCGGTGACGGAGATCGTGTCCAGCCCCTGGCGGATGCGCTCGAGCGAGAACTTGGTGGCCTCGACCGGCGCCATGATGCGGATGTCCAGGCCCTTGGTGTCCTCGTTTTTGAGGTACTTCTCGACCTTTGCGATCAACTGCGCATCGTGGGCGCGCTTGGCGTCAAGCCAGAACACCGCCGGGGTGTTGGTGAGACGCGCGCGGCGCACGGCGAGCTTGACCCAGTCCTGGATCGGCTCGTCCTTCACCTGGCACATGCGGAAGACGTCGCCGGCCTCCACCTTCTGTTCCATCAGGACGGCGCCGTCCTCGGCCACCACGCGCACCGTGCCGGCCGAGGCGATCTCGAAGGTCTTGTCGTGCGAGCCGTACTCCTCGGCCTGCTGCGCCATCAAGCCGACATTCGGCACCGAACCCATCGTCTTGGGGTCGAAGGCGCCGTGCGCCTTGCAGTCGTCGATGACGGCCTGGAACAGGGTCGAGTAGCAACGATCGGGAATCGCCGCGATCGTGTCGTGCAGCTGACCGTCGGCGCCCCACATCTTTCCCGACTCGCGGATCATCGCCGGCATCGAGGCGTCGATGATCACGTCGCTCGGGACGTGGAGGTTGGTGATGCCCTTGTCGGAGTTCACCATCGCGAGGCCGGGGCGCTTGGCATACTCGGCCTGGATGTCGGCCTTGATTGCGGCCTTCTCGGCGTCCGGCAGCGTCTCGATGCGGGTGAGCAGGTCGCCCAGGCCGTTGTCGGGATCGATGCCGAGCTTCTTGAAGGTCTCGCCGTACTTGGCGAACACGTCGGCGAAGAACACGGAAACGCAATGGCCGAACAGGATGGGATCGGAGATCTTCATCATGGTCGTCTTGAGGTGCAGCGAGAACAGCACGCCGTCCTTCTTCGCCGCCTCGATCGCAGAAGCGTAGAAGGCGCGCAACGCCTTGGCGTTCATCACCGAGCAGTCGATAATCTCACCGGCCTTGAGCGGAATCTTGGGCTTCAGCACCGTGGTCGCGCCGTCGGCGGCGACCAGCTCGATGCGGGCGCTGGTCGGGCTCGCGATGGTGGTCGCGACCTCGGAACCGTAGAAGTCGTTGGCCGCCATGTGGAGGACGCGGGTCTTCGAATCCTTGCTCCAGGCGCCCATCTTGTGCGGGTGCTTGCGGGCGTACTGCTTCACGGCGCCGGCGGCGCGGCGGTCGGAATTGCCCTCGCGCAGCACCGGGTTGACGGCGCTGCCCAGCACCTTGCCGTAGCGGGCGCGGATTTCCTTGTCGGCCGGCGTGGCGTCGCTGTCGGGATAGTTCGGGACGTCGTAGCCCTTGCTCTGCAACTCCTTGATCGCGGCCTTCAGCTGCGGGATCGAGGCGGAGATGTTGGGCAGCTTGATGATGTTGGCTTCCGGCTTCAGCGTCAGCTTGCCGAGTTCGGCCAGCTCATCAGGGATCTTCTGCTCGGGCTTCAGCTTCTCGGGGAAGTTGGCGATGATGCGGCCGGTGAGGGAGATGTCCTTGAGCTTCATCTTCACGCCCGCCGTCGCCACGAACGCCTCGACGATCGGCAGCAGGGAAAACGTCGCGAGCCCAGGGGCCTCATCGACCTTCGTCCAGACGATTTCGAGATCTGACATACCTGCACCTCCGTACGCCGCTTTTCGGTTCGGCTGGGTTGATGAATTGCTGAATTAGGCCTGTCTTGTTGCACCGCCGTGAGGGGCCTGCAAGACGGCTGACCGGCGCTCTCGCGGGCGATTTACCGTCAGACGCGGTCCAGACGCTTTTCGACGCCGGTCGGCGGCGGCATTGCCGCTATCGCCGGCAGGACGTCCTTCAACTCGCTCACGAAGGCGACGTGGTCGAGATGCGTTCGTTCGGCGAAACCGCCCTCCACGACACCGCGCAGCAGGGCTGCCAGAGGTTGCCAGTAGCCACCCTGGTCGATGATCACGATCGGCTTGGTGTGAAGGCCCAGGGTCCGCCAGGACAGGACCTCGAAGAACTCCTCCAGGGTCCCGATGCCGCCCGGCAGGACCACGAAGCCATCGGAGCGCTCGAACATCTGCAGCTTGCGTTCGTGCATGGTCTCCACGACCACCGTCTCGGTCAGCGCCGGATGGCCCGCTTCGCGCTGCAGAAGGAAATTCGGGATGATTCCGATCGCCCGGCCGCCATTGTCGAGTGCGGCATTGGCAACCAGCCCCATCAGGCCCACGCCGCCGCCGCCATAGACCAGGGTTATGCCCTCCGCGGCCAGGAGCCTGCCCAGGCCGATGGCGGTGTCGCGGGTGGCGGGATCGGCTCCGAAGCGGGCGCCGCAGAAGACACAAAGGGAGGAGGGGGTGAATTCGGGCACGAAAGCTGCTTTTCTGGGACGAACCAGCGCGTTTCAGCGCCGGGGTGACATGGTATCATTTCGCAAAGAGTGGTCGCGAACGCCATGGGGATGGTGGTCGCACCGTTGGGAGGGCGATGTCACGAACTGTTTTCGGGCTGGTCGCTGTGGGGGCCGTGGTCATTGCCATCGCCCTCGGGGTGGCATGGCGCGGCAAGCTGAGCGAGCAGGCCGTCATGGATCGGTCGGCGAAGGCCGCCAGCGGCGAAACCGGGCCTGCGCCGGCTGCCGCCGCCGTGGCCCCACCGGGCGCCGCAGCCGCTCCGGCAGCCGTCCCGGCGTCTGCGCCGACAACGTCGGCCGCCGCCGCGTTGCCGTCGTTCGACGTCGCACGAATCGGGCCCGACGGCCGGGCCGTGATCGCCGGTCGCGCGGCCCCGGGCGCCAAGATCGTGCTTCTCGACGGGGGCAAGGAAATCGCCAAGGCCGAGTCGGATGCGCGTGGCGAATGGGTCATCATCGTTCAGGACCCGCCCCTCACGTCCGGCCAGCACGAATTGCGCGTCGTCCAGCATATCGAGGGCAAGGCACCGGTCACGTCGGGTCAGGCCGTGATCGCCATCGTGCCGCAGCCGCCGGCGGCAGGCGCGACGGCCCAGCCGCGCGAAGAGACGCTGGTCATGATCTCGCCGCCCGCTGGCGTTCCGACCCTGGTCCAGCCGCCCTCGGCCGCCGGCGTGCCGAAGTCGGCGGACCTGTCGCTCTCGACGCTGGTTTACGACGACCGCGGCCAGGTGACCCTGTCGGGCCTGGCCTCTCCGGGAACGGCCGTGCGGGCCTACGTGAACGAGAAAATGGTGGCGGAAGGGGTGGCCGGAGCGGACGGCCACTGGCGACTGATGCCGGCGGATCCGATCGAGCAGGGCAAGCACCGGCTACGTCTCGACCGGATCTCCAAGGACGGCAAGCCGGTCGCTCGGCTCGAGCTTCCGTTCGAGCGCGTGGTCGTGGCGCCGGTTTCGAGCACAGACGGGCGCCGCCTCTACATCGTGCGGGGCGACAATCTCTGGAACATCGCGCGGGCGCATTACGGGGCCGGCTGGCGGCACACCGTCATTTTCGACGCAAACAAGGAACAGATTGTCGATCCCAATCTGATATATCCGGGACAAGTCATCACTCTGCCCAAGGTCAACTGACCTTCGGTCAACCAAGAGCGCGCAAATCATGCTGGCAAATTTCCTGGTGCCCATCCTCTCCGACGGATGGCGCTTCATCGCCCTTTTTGCCGGCGCGACCTTTCTGGCTGCCTTGACCGGTCTGGCGTGGCTGTTCTGGCCCCTGTTCGTCCTGACCCTGTGGTCGATCTATTTCTTCCGAGATCCTTCGCGCGGCGTGCCGCAGGATGACGGGTTGTTGATCGCGCCGGCCGACGGGCTCGTGCAGATGGTGGTGCCGGCCGTGCCGCCGGCCGAATTGGGGCTGGGCGACAAGCCGCTGACGCGGGTGTCGATCTTCCTCAGCGTCTTCGACGTCCATATCAACCGCAGCCCCTGCGCTGCGACCGTCGATGTCGTTGCCTATCGTCCCGGCAAGTTCCTCAGCGCCAATGCCGACAAGGCGAGCGAGGACAACGAGCGTACGGCGCTGGCGCTGCGCCGCGCCGACGGCCGCGTCATCGGTTGCGTTCAGATCGCCGGGTATGTGGCGCGCCGCATCGTCTGCTACGTGAAACCCGGGCAGACGGTCGCGGCAGGGGAACGTTTTGGCCATATCCGCTTTGGTAGTCGTACTGACCTCTACCTGCCGGAAGGGGCGCGTCTGCTGGTTTCTCCGGGCCAGCGCATGATCGGTGGCGAAACGGTGATGGCCGAACTCGATCCCGTCGTCACTGAGCCGCGCATCGCCGTCGAATTCTAGGGAGTCCGACATGGACAGCGACCTGCGTTCGCAACGCAGTGGATTACGCGGGTTCTCGATTCATCGCCTGATCCCGAACGTTCTGACGCTGGCGGCCCTCTGCTCGGGCCTGACCGGCATCCGCTTCGCCCTCCAGGGAGAGATGCGGCTGGCGGTGATCGCCATCATCGTCGCGGCGATCTTCGACGCCCTCGATGGTCGCGTCGCGCGGCGACTGGGCGTCACCAGCCGTTTCGGCGCCGAACTCGATTCGCTGTCCGACTTCCTGTGCTTCGGCGTGGCGCCGGCGCTCGTGCTCTACCTCGCCTCGTTGACGCATGCCGGCGCCCTTGGCTGGGTCGTCACCCTCATGTTTCCCATCTGCTCGGCGCTTCGGCTGGCGCGCTTCAATACCGCGCTGGTCTCCGATACGCCGCCACCCGTCTGGACGGGTTCCTTCTTCACCGGCGTGCCGGCTCCGGCGGGCGCGCTGCTCGCGCTGATGCCCCTCATGGTGAGCTTCGAGATCGAGGCGGCCTGGCCGCGGCACGCCGTCCTCGTCGGCCTTGGACTGGTCGTCGTCGGCGGCCTGATGGTGAGCCGCCTGCCAACCTTCTCGTTCAAGAAGGGGCGGGTGCCCCGCCACCTCGTGCTGCCGATGCTGCTGGGCGCGGGCCTGTTCATGGGCGTGCTGGCCAGCGCACCGTGGATTGCCCTGTCCCTGCTCGGACTGGCCTATATCTGCCTCATTCCCTTCAGCGTCCTGGCCTATCGGCGTCAGGCGGCACAGGATCGACAGGCTGCGGAGATCGCGGGCGTCGTTCCACTGCGCTCCGTCGATACGGGGTCTTCGCCGCCGCGCGACTGACGCGCGATGCTCGACCCCGTCCTGCGCCGCTGGATCGATCCGCCGCTCGATCGGGCAGGGGCCTGGCTTGCGGCGTGGGGCATTTCCGCAAACGCCATCACCCTGACCGGGCTGGGAGTCGGACTGCTTGCCGTACCGTTGCTGGCCTTCGGGCAGTACGGCATGGCGTTGCTGGTCATCCTTCTCAATCGCCTTCTCGATGGTCTGGATGGCGCGGTTGCGCGCCACACCCGGCCCTCCGCCTTCGGGGGCTACCTCGACATTGTCTGCGACATGATCTTCTACGCCGCGGTCCCCCTGGGATTTGCCCTCGCGCAGTCCGACAATGCCGTCTGGGCCGCTCTTCTCCTGGCATCGTTCGTCGGCACCTGCGCGTCCTTTCTGGGGCGGGCCATCCTCGCCGCCGGCCGCCGCGAACGAGATCCAGGAAAGAGGGGGCGGAAATCCTTCTTCCATGCCGCCGGCATCATCGAGGGAACCGAGACGATCCTTGCCTTCGTCTTCTTCTGTCTGCTGCCGCAGCTCTTCCCCTGGCTGGCCGCGGGGGTGGCGACACTATGCTTCTGGACTGCCGCGGCGCGGGTGCTCGAAGCTCATTCGGCAGAGTCAGAATCCTGATTTTCGCGCCGGAAGGGGCATGAACTCCCCGCTCGCGTGGCCGTGGAGGGCCGCAAATATTCCCTTTAAAAATCATAGTCTTAGAAATGATGACACAGAAATGTCGACTTTCCATTGACCTGAGATATTGCGTTAAGTAACGTTCCTAAGTTGATTCGGCGTGGGGCCGGCAGGTGTAGGCTGGAGATCAGGGAATGCTTACGATTTTCCGTCGCTTGATGAAGAACAATCAGGGCGCCACAGCGGTCGAGTACACGCTGATCACCTCGTTGATCGCGGTCGCCGCCATTGCCTCCATCCGCTCTGTGACCGACAAGGTCAGCCACGTGCTCGGAACGGCGGCTCTCAACTGACCGAGAGCCACTGGCCTTGCCGGACCTGGCAACGTTTCTCCAGGCGGGCTGCCTGATCGCCCTGGCCGGGTTGCTCATCACAGCAGCCTGGCAGGATTTTCGTACCCTCCACATTGCCAACGGGCTGTCGATCGCCATCGCAGCCCTTTTCGGCGTGTGGGCGGCGGCGGGGCTTGTCGAAGAGGCTTATTCCTTCACGACTCTCGGCCTTTCGATCGCTTGTGCAGGGGCTTTGTTTCTTGTGGGCGCGGCGGCCTTTGCAGCTGGAATCCTGGGCGGCGGCGATGTCAAACTTCTGGCGGCCGTCGGCCTGTTTGCGGGACCGGCGCAGGTCGTGGACCTGCTTCTCGTAACGTCGATCACAGGCGGCTTGCTGGGCGTGGCGGCTCTCGCAGGTGCGCCACTGGGGCCTGTTTCGGGTCGGGGAGCGGCCACGTTGCGCGGACGCTTGCGGGGGAGGCTGCCTTATGGCCCGGCGATCGCCGTGGGCGGTCTTTGGGTTGCAACGAGGCTGGCCATCGGCTGAGATCGCCATCCCGAAAGGAGATCAGATGTTCCGGCCGCCCTCCAAGATGGTTCTCACTGCGCTGACTGCCGCGATGGTGGCTTCTGTCGCCGGTGCCCAGACTCCGGCACCGGTGCAGCGTAGCAGCGTCGACATACCGACGACGTCCGGCTTGCCGGAATTCCGTGACCCCAAGACGGGCCAGATCTGGACTCCGGAGAATGTCGGGCAGGGGCCGATCGGCAAGCCATCACCGGCCGATCTCGCCTTCGATCCGCTGGCCCAGGCGGAGCGGATCAAAGGGGTCGTGATACAGCGGCCCAAGTTCGCCCCGTTGAGCTGGTCGGCGCCCACGGCTGGCCCGGGCGTGCCATTGCTCACGATGGGCGATGCCAACCTCAGCGCGGTTCCCGCCAGGCGCTGGCAGGTCGTCATGTATGTCAGCAACAACAGTGCGGGCACCCTCGCCCCGATGATCGACTGTCGGTTTTCCAACGCCGGCAAGCTCGTCGAGGAGACTCGCGCCCTTCTGCCCGGTATCGGGGCCGGCGTGCGAGGCGGGCTGACGGTCTACGGGCCCAAGACCGACCTGTTCGTCGATCGGGCGGCCTGCCGGGTCGTTTCGCCCTGATCCTCTAGCCCTGGACCGAGTAGCCGCCGTCAACCGTGATGGCGGCGCCGGTGACGTAGTTCGACGCGGAGGAAGCCAGGAAGACTGCGATTCCTGCGAAGTCGTCCGGCGTGCCCCATCGTCCGGCCGGTGTACGCTTCAACACCGAGTCATGCAGAGTCGGCACGTCGCTGCGTGCGCGCTGAGTCAGGGCGGTATCGATCCAGCCCGGCAGGATCGCATTCACCTGGATATTGTCCTTGGCCCACGCGGTCGCCATCGCCTTCGTCATCTGGACGATTCCACCCTTGCTGGCGGCATAGGCCGTGGTGAAGGAGGCGCCGAAGATCGACATCATCGAGCCGATATTGATCATCTTGCCGGCGCCGGTCTTCATCATCTCGGGGTAGGCGGCGTGGCTGCAGAGGAAGGCGCTCGTCAGGTTGCTGTCGAGGACCTGATGCCACTCGGCGAGCGTGTATTCCTGGGGCTGCTTTCGGATGTTGATGCCGGCGTTGTTCACGAGGATGTCGAGCCTGCCATAGGCCTTCACCGTATCGGCAATGAGCGCGCGACAGGAATCCTCTTCGAGGACGTCGACGGTTGCGGCGCTGGCTTGCGCGCCGGTTGACTGAAGTTCCCGAACGGCCGCCTCGTTCTTGATTGTATCCCGTCCGCCCACGACCACGGTGGCGCCGGCGCGCGCCATACCGAGCGCCATGCCCAGTCCGATACCCCCATTGCCACCTGTGACGATGGCCACACGGCCGGAAAGATCGAACAGGTCCATCGCTACCCCTCCCGTTGCATGCCGTCCTCTATAGCGAAGAGGTGGAACCCCAAACAGGGGGGCCCGTTGATCAGACATCAGGCGAGAAGCGCGTGGAATTTGGGAAAAGTTAGCGGGTTCGCAGCGGGTCGGCCGGGCTGACCGACTGGTTGCGAAAAGGGTGGCGGCGGTCGCAAGGCCGCCGCCATTTCTCTCTCAAGGATTCGTTCCCTGATTTATTCCGCTTTAGGACGGTCCACTCTCTGGACGGTCCGCAAGTGGCAGGCGACCCGAAGATCGCGCTATTTTTCTGAAGGCTCGTCTGAGCTGCCGTTCTTCTGCTCGGCTGCGTCCTTCTCGATCAGGTTCAAGAGATCGTCAGGCAAAGGCTCGCTTGCGATCTCATCGTACATGGCATGCAGCTGCTTGTGCAGCCACATATCGAATGGCCGTTCATTGCCACGCGGCCTGGCGCGCGCCGCTGATGCAGCGCGTCCACCCTCAGGCTTGTCGTTGTTATTGGCCATCACACGCTCCCCGGAGGCGGAAGTCCACTCCGCGGGATCCCGTCCGACCCATTCACTTCTCCCCGTGGGACTACTCATGACCTTGTCGCACCCAGACAGCGGACTTTAAAGGGGCTTCAGCGGGCTTCGAGTACATGCTCGGTTTCGCGGGAGTCGCTCGACGACCGGGCGCCCCCGGCGGGACGGCGGGCTTCACCCTCCATGAGGAGGCGCTCGAGCGTGTCGCGAGCTCGTGAGATACGGCTCTTGACCGTCCCCACCGACACTCCGGTATGTTCGGCGATGGTTTCGTAGGGCAGGCCCTCGAGAACCGCCAGCGCAGCGCCTCACGCTGGGCCGCCGCCAGCTTGCCAAACGCCGACATGAATTCACGCATCACCAACCCGCTGTCCTGATGCGGCGGATGCGAAAGAGATTCCGCGATCGCGGTATCGACCGGAACGGTCGGACGACGACGGCGGAGGCCGGAGATGAACTCGTTGCGCTGAATTCGGAAAAGCCAGGCGGCGAGGTTGGTGCCCGGCTGAAAGCTGTTGCGACCCGTCAGTGCCTTGATGACCGTGTCATGGACGAGATCGTCCGCGGCATCGCGGTCCCGAGTGAGGGAGAGGGCATAGATGCGCAGGCGGGGCAGGATCGTCTTGAGCTGCTCGTGAAAGTCGCGAGTACCGTTGTCCTGCAGGGGCTGCGTAGCCATTAGCGATCTCCTAGGTTGCGTCGTCTGCATTACGAATGCTGTAGACGCGGATTGGTTACACAGGCCCGGGAGAATTTCGTAAACCATTGGAAACGCTTGTAGATTCGCTTTGAATTCACTGCAGTTTGTCGGAAAGATACTTGCGGGCTCTCGAAACGCGGGCTTTCAGAGTGCCCACCGAGCATCCGCACAGGCTGGCCGCTTCTTCGTACGAAAATCCTCCTGCGCCGACCAGGACCAACGCTTCACGCGATTGCGGATTGAGCTTCCACAATTCTGAGGAGAGCTCCTTGAGAGCAAGAGTCGCCTCGGGATTGTCGATTGCCGGCAACGGCGCCGCCGCCTCGTTGTCGATGGTCAACGGTCGCCGCCGCTGGGTTCGAAGATCCGAATAGAAGCGGTTCCGCATGATCGTAAACAGCCAGCCCTTGAGATTCGTGCCGGGTGTGAACTGCGTGTGCTTGTCGAGCGCGGCCAGGATAGTGTTCTGCACCAGATCATCGGCCGCTTCTCTCTCGCGACACATGAAGCGCGCAAACGCACGCAGATCCGGAAGGAGCGCGACAATCTCATCTTTCATGGATTGTCTATCTGGGGACGGTCCGGCCCTCACGAAAGGGCAAATCTTGATGTTGACGACATATAGGTTGAGATCTTGGCGGGAACCAACGGGGCCGACGCGCGTTTGTGCCGATACTCATTCAATGGCGAGGATTTTATGGGACGCGCGGCAATTCTTTGGCTTGTGGGAGTACCGATTCCCGTGCTGTTGCTGATGTGGGTGCTGGGCTGGCTGCACTAGAAGCTGACGAGAGCAAGCGTAGCTGGGCGATGCGTTTGCGTTGCCTGGCCCTCTCGCATGTCGGGTCTGACGCGGGGCAGCGTGCAGTGACCGATCCGAGGCCTACGCAGTTCGGGAGTTGTCTGCGGGCTCACACAGCGTACTGTAGATGACGGCTTCGGCGAACGGCGAGAGATGGATTTTGAGTGACGAGGGAGAAGGACGTGGCTGAAGAGGTAGCTTCCAAGAAGGTGTCCGAGGCGATCAGCAGGACGCTGCCATTTCTGCGTCGGTACGCTCGGGCCGTGACCGGTTCCCAGCAGCAGGGCGATGAGTGGGTGCGGCTTTGTGCCGAAGTGGCGGTCCAGCAGCCTGAGCTGATCGCGGAAGCCGAAGACACCAAGCTCGGCGTGTTTGCGCTGTTTCATCGCTTGCGCCAGCCTTTCGGCGACATGGAAGCCGCCGCCAGCGGCGGGGAAGGCGTACGGGGCCGCCTTAAGGAATCGTTGACGGACATGGCGCCGATGCAACGACAAGTTCTGCTGCTGACGGTGCTGGAAGGGTTCACCGTGGGCGACGCGGCTCATGTTCTTGGCATTGGCATCGACGCTGCCGAGCGCAGTCTCGAGGAAGCACGCCGCGAGCTGCAGCGCGTCGCCTCCGTACGCATCCTGGTCATTGAAGACGAGGCGGTTATCGCGCTCGATGTGGCCGATATCGTGCGCAACGCCGGCCATGAGGTCGTCGGCATCGCTGCGACCGAGAAGGCCGCCATCGAGCTGGCCAAGAAGCACTCGCCTCATCTGGTGCTCGCTGACATCCAGCTTCGCGGTTCCGACAGCGGCATCTCCGCCGTCAATCAGATCATGAAGTCTATGTCCGTCCCCGTGATCTTCGTGACCGGCTTTCCCGAGCGACTTCTGACCGGCAAGCAGGTCGAGCCGGCCTTCGTCATTTCCAAGCCTTTCGATCCCGATCTTCTTCGTGCGGCGATCGCGCAGGCGCTCGACACCGTATCGATCTGACGCCGGGACGGAACGTGGCGCGATGGTCGCTTCGTACCAAGCTCGTCACACTCGTAGCGCTGGCCCTGCTGCCGGTGCTCGGGCTGGCGATCTGGCAGGCGGAGCTCCAGGAACGGTCGGAGGCTTCACAGCGAGCCGCAGCTCTTGCGTCGGTGTCCGATCTGGCCGTGGCGCGTTATGCTGGCCTGTTCGACGCCTCCCGGCGCATGCTGACCGCTGCATGCGCCGACGAATCGGTTGAGCAAAGTGCCGATCCGGAAGCATCGGGCGAGACGGTCGGCCGGTGCGAAGCCTATCTATCCAAGTTGTTGGACACTTATCCCGGTCAGTACTCGACGGCGCTGGTGACAGACGAGCGGGGCATTGCCCGCTGCGCCTCTGCCCACAGGGCGATCGGCATGAATTTCTCGGACCGCGACGTCTTCCAGAAGACGCAGCGGGGGGGCCAAGGGCTTGTCGTCGGTGACGCCATCGCCAGCCGTGTTTCGACCAGCGCGATCATTCCCATCGCCATTCCCATCACACGCGATGGGGCGTACCGGGGCATGTGCGCGGTCGGGATCACGCTGAAGGCGCTGGCGCAGGCGGCGGCCCAGGCCGAAGATACAGCCAGTACGGCCGTTGCGGTGATCGACCGCTCCGGGGCCGCCCTCGGCGGCGATGCAACGGCCATGCGCCGGTTGCCGGTGCCCGCGCGGCTGGCCGAGGCCCTCGCGGGCAACCAGCTCCGAATCGCCGACTTCGGTCAGGACGGCGCCTACTATCACTTCTGGATCCGGCCGGTCGGCGCGAACACGTTGTTTGCCGTCGTGTCGGCCCCGGTCCCGGAAAACCCCCTGGCCTTTGCAGGTGCATGGGTAGGCGTGTTCTTCGTGGCGCTTTCGTCTGCCGTCGTCCTGCTGGTGATCTGGTTCGGGGCAGACCGCTGGTGCGTGCGGCCTCTCCGCTATATCCAGGACTTTGCCGACAAGGTGGCACGCGGCGAAACCATCACGCTGGCGCCGCCGCGGCCCTGGAGCCCGGAAATGGCCTCGGTCGGCGCCGGCGTCACCGCCATGGCCGAGGCCATCGCCAGCCGTGAGGCGGCGCTGCGAGCGAACCTGGAGCAACGCGATCATATGTTGCGTGAGATACATCACCGGGTGAAGAACAACCTGCAGATGATTTCCAGCCTGCTCAATCTCCAGGCCGGCGAGATCAGGTCGCCCCGTATCCGCCGTTTCTTCGGCGATGCCCAGAATCGGGTTCTGACTCTGTCGATTCTGCATCGCCATCTCTATGAACGGTCGAGCTGGTCACTGGTCGATTTCCAGCAGTTCATCAGTGATCTCGTGCGACAGATTTCGGTCGGCCGGGCGCCCTCCGGCAAACAGGCGCCGCGCTACCATATTCGAGCCCCGATCATGGCGGTCGGCCCCGATACCGCCATCCCGATCGGCCTGATCGTCACCGAGGCTGTCAGCATCGCGCTCACTCATGATTTCAGCCGGACGCCCTCGCCGCAGATCCGAATCGAGACCAGCGAGCGGGGCGAGGAAGTCGAACTCGTCATAGAGGATAACGGCGCCGCCCGCGCCGCTCAGCCGGCGCCCGATGGCCGGGGCGGTTTCGGGCTCACCCTGATCCGCGGTCTGGCCATGCAGCTCGGCGGCGAAGTCACGATCGACCGGAAGCCGGAGGGGGGCAATCGTGTCGTGGTCGTTTTCCCGACGCCCAGCGCGGACGAGCCGGCAAATGCCTAAGGCCCTGCGATCGGCGCGGTCGACGGGCGTCATCGCTGGCATCACGCTCGCCGTGCTGATTGCAGCCGGCCTCATGCTGGCCTTCTCCCAATCGAAATCCGCGGCGCGCCAGCAGCGCCTGGTGGTGGCTAACTACGAAACGATGGCCCTGATGCGCGAGATGGTGATCGCGGTGCAGGATGCCGAGATCGGGCTTCGCGGCTATTTGCTGACCGGCGACGTTACCAGTCTGGAGCCATACGAGCGCGCGCGCCTCAGGATCGAATCGAGCATGCGCCAGCTCGAGGCCGCGGTTGCAAGTGACCCCGACACGACGCGCCAGTTCCAGGAGTTCCGCAGCATCACGGCGCAGAAGTTCGACCAGCTCAATTCCACCGTCGGTGCCTACCGGACGCAGGGCCGGGACGCGGCCTTGTCGCTGGATCGGACGGGTGCGGGCCGGGCGATGCTCGGCCAGGTTCGGCTGCTGGGCGACACCCTCGTCGAGGGGCAGAGGCTCCTGCTGGCACGGCGGCTGACGGCCCTGCGGTCTGAGCAGGAGCAGGCGGAAGTTGCGGGACTGCTGGTCATGGGCGGGGCCTTTCTCTGCCTGATCGCGGGCATCTACATCGTCGTGCAGGGCGCCGGTCGTCTCGAGCGCAGCCAGCACGCGCTGGCTGGACGCTCCCGGCTCCTCCAGGCGACGCTCGAAAGCCTGCGCGACCCGATATTCGTGATCGACGGCGAGCGCACGGTGGTTGCCTGGAACGAGGCGTTCGCCAGGCTGGCGCAATGGGAGCCCGGGAAACAGGCCCCGCCGACCCTGGACCAGCTCCTGTCGGAACGGTCTCCCGCGACCCGTGCTCTTCTCCTCCCGCTCGATCTCGCCAAGACGCCTGCAGCGGGCCCGGCGGTTCTGCGCGTGACGCATGAAGGGCGGGACTACGAGATTTATCGCGGCGAGATGTCGGGTGGCGGCGCGGTGGTTCGGTGCGTCGACATAACGGAGAAGCTCCATAACGAAGCTGCCCTGCGGCAGGGGCAGAAAATGGAGGCCACGGGTCAGCTCACCGGCGGCATGGCCCATGACTTCAACAATATCCTGCAGGTCATCCGGGCCAATCTCGACCTGCTGCGGGGCGAGGTGGGCGACAACGCCGCGATGCTCTCGCGGGTACAGAGCGCTACTGCGGCGGCCGATCGCGGCGCACGCCTCACGCAGCAGCTGCTGGCCTTCGCCCGTCGTCAGCCGCTAACGCCGCAGCCCACCAACATCGCCCGGCTGGTGGGGGATCTCGCCGACCTGATGCGTCATTCGCTGGGCGAGCGAATCGCGATCGAAATCAAGATGGCGGACGATCCGTGGAACGCCAGGATTGACGCGGGTCAGCTCGAGAACGCGATTTTGAACCTTGCGATCAATGCGCGCGATGCGATGCCGGACGGCGGCACAGTACGGGTCGAGATCTCCAATGCCACGCTTGATCGTCGCTATGCGGCGCTTCATCCCGATGTGACGCCGGGTCCCTATGTCCTGGTCGACGTCAGCGACACCGGCACCGGCATGCCGCCCGAGGTCGCGGCGCAGGCGTTCGACCCATTCTTCACCACGAAGGGAGACGGCAAGGGAACGGGGCTCGGTCTCAGCATGGTCTACGGTTTCGTGCGGCAGTCCAACGGCCATATCCGGATCGACAGCGCCATAGGGCAGGGGACCAGCATCAAGCTCTATCTGCCGCGTACCGAAGACCCGGTGGTCGAGGAGCCGTCCCTTGCCGGCGGCGCGGTGAGCGGCAGCGAGCGGATACTGGTCGTGGAAGACAGCGAAGACGTGCGGCGGGCGGTCGTCGATATGCTGCAGGGCTGGGGCTATCGCGTTGTAGCCGCCGAGGATCCCGACGTCGCCGCGAATGTGCTGGAGAAGGATCACGCCTTCGATCTTCTGTTCACGGACATCGTGATGCCGGGCTCGATCACGGCCGTCGAACTGGCGCAGCGCGCGCAACGCCTTCAGCCGGGAATTGCCGTGCTGCTGACCTCGGGCTTCGCGCGTGGCCTCATTCCAGATCACACCCGGTCGGGCTATCCCATGATCGCCAAGCCCTACAGCAGCGAGGCACTTTCGGCCAAGCTGCGCAGTGTGCTGGCCACCCGGCGACCCGTCCTCGCGCCGACACTGGCGGTGGCGT
This sequence comes from Reyranella sp., assembly GCF_965249915.1. GTDB lineage: Bacteria > Pseudomonadota > Alphaproteobacteria > Reyranellales > Reyranellaceae > Reyranella. The sequence goes on along the minus strand of NZ_OZ252257.1, from coordinate 2,214,937 downwards.
CTGCCGAGCGACCTGAGGCACCATCCGAGACCAGGGCGAGGCGCATCCTGCTCGTCGAGGATGAGGTCCTGCTCCGGATGTCGACGACCGACATGCTGGAGCGGCTCGGATGTTCCGTTTCCGCAGTCGGCAGCGGCGAGGCCGCCCTGGAAGCCCTTGCACGCGGGGACGAGTACGACCTCCTTGTGACCGATGTCGGATTACCAGGAATGAGCGGCGAGGAGCTCGCAGTGAAAGTGCGGGAACTGTTTCCGGCGCTGCCCGTCGTGATCGCCAGCGGCTATGGACGCCCGGGCCTGCAGGCTGAAGGCATGCAGTTCATTTCGAAGCCCTATTCATCGATCGACCTCCAGCAGGCTCTCGATCACGGCATTCGGTAGGCCGTCGGACATTTCCTCTCACGATTCGCGCGTAGACGCTGCAACCCTCGTCGATTTTGCGGCGTTCATCTATTCAGGATGGGGCAATCGTGGAGGGGATCATGAAGTCGAAGCCAGTACCCGAAACGTCGAACATCGTGGTGCAGGATCATTCTGACCAAAGTCCATTGGCGGGCGAACTGCTGGACCTCTATGTCGCAATGCTCATCGTCATCCCGATCGCCTTCTTCCTGAAGTCGATCTGGGTCTGACGGGCGCACAGCGCCGGCGCGTCGGGAGGCAACCTCGCGGTTGGTGGGGCCGTTAACGGGGCCCAATCGAGGAGGTATCCCAATGCGTTCAATTGCCAGCCTGGCGGCGTTTGTCGTCATTTCCGCGGTCTCGGTGCCGCTCGTCGCGACTGCTCAGACGAGCGCGCAGACCACGACCCAGAACGATGCCCAGACAATGTGGGAGAAGTTCAAGGGAAGCTGGAGCCAGACCAAGGGCGCCGTGAAGGAGGAGTGGGGCAAGCTCACCGATGACGATCTCCTTGCCATCGAAGGGCGCCGCGATCAGCTCGTAGGCAAGATCCAGACGCGGTACGGCATCTCCCGCGAAGCCGCCGAGGCACAGGTCGGCACCTGGGAGAAGAACCGTCTGAAGAACATGTAGGGGATCGCTATGAAATACCCGATTTTGAGTGCTGTGGCCGCGACGCTCACGGCGGCCGCGGCTAGTGCGGCTTTCGCCCAGGCGCCTTCGGCCCAAACGCCCGGTCCTGTCGGCGCCGGTGTTTCGGCGAACGGCATGACGCAGTTCAAGGATGAAAAAACCGGCAAGGTCTGGACGCCCGAGAATGTGAGTAAGGACAACCAGACGCCGCAACAGCAGGCGGCGGTCCCGAGCACCTCTGCCGACAAGGCATTCGATCCGAACAGCCAAACGGTTGGCACGCAGATGGTCGTCCAGCGACCGCGCGGCAACCTCATGGGCACGGTGCCCATCACCGCCGGCCCTTCTGTTCCCACCGTCGTGATCGACAGCCCGTGGCTGCAGGCTGTTCCACAGCAGAACTGGTTGTCGGTTCTTTACGTCACCAACAACTCGGCGAACGTCGTCGATCCGGTGGTCGGCTGCGTGTTCACGAATGGCGGTCGTCCGGTTCAGGACACTCGGGTGGTCCTGTCGCCTGCGGGCCCCGGCGAACGATGGGGCGTGCCCGTCTATGGGCCTCCGGTTTCAACCTTCGTCGACCGCGTGACCTGTCGACTCCTGTCGCCGGCCTGACAGCTTCTTCCGACCAGCGGCTTGCGGGCCGGCCGTCTCTGATGAGAGAGGGCCGGCCCGTTTCGTTTTGCCCGAAAGGTCGCTACGGTGACGCTCTGGGGAAGAAGGGAAATTTTCATGCGTAAGAGTATTCTGGGGCGTCGGACGGCGATGGCGGGTGGTGCGGCGCTGGCGGGTGCGTCGCTGATCAGGCCGCGGGAGGCCCGCGCCGCAAAGGGCCTCACGGTCGTACTCGAGTCGGAAGTCACCATCCTCGATCCACATGCGACGACGGCGGCGATCACACGAACGTTCGGCCTGCACGTTTTCGATACGCTCTTTGCCATGAACGACAAGGGCGAGATCAAGCCGCAGATGGTCGAGGGCTACGACAGCAGCCCGGACAAGCTTACATGGTCGTTCGTCCTGCGCGACGGGCTGAAGTGGCATGACGGCACGCCGGTGACGGCGGAAGATTGCGTCGCTTCGCTCAAGCGGTGGTCGGTCCGCGATCCGCTTGGAAAGATGTTGATGGCGGACACGGAGACGCTCGAAGCCAGCAATCCGAAGACCATAAAAATGGTCCTGAAGCAGCCCTTCCCGCTGCTGCTCGAGGTCCTGGGCAAGCCCAATGCGCCGCTTCCGGTGATTATGCCTGCGCGCCTTGCCGCAACGCCTGCGGACCAGCGCATTCCCGAGCCGATCGGCTCCGGCCCGTTCCGTTTCGTCAAGGATCAGTGGCGGCCGGGCAACGCCATGATTCTGGAGCGCAACGCCGCCTATGTCCCTCGCAAGGAGGCGCCGGACTTCCTGACGGGCGGCAAGAACGTGAAGATCGACCAGCTGACCCTGCGGGTCATGCCGGACCAGTCGACAGGCGCCAACGCCCTTATCGCCGGCGAAATCGACTACATGCAGTACCTCCCGTTCGACATGCTGCCGGTGCTCGAGAAGGAGAAGTCGATCAAGCTTCTGGGGCTCGGCGGGATCCACCAGTTCCAGGGCAACTTCCGGCTCAACCACGCCTTCCCGCCGTTCGACAATCCGGCGGTACGCAAGGTGATGTGGAAGCTGGTCGACCAGAATGCGACACTGACGGCCATCGGCGTGCCCGACAAGTATCAGACCAAGGACTGTTCCTCGTTCTGGATGTGCGGTGCCCCACTGTCGACGGATGCCGGCGGGGGTGTGGCCAAGTTCGACCTTGCGGCCGCCCGCGCCGAGCTGAAGGCTTCGGGTTACAAGGGCGAGCCGGTGATCGTTCTGGAAGTTGCCGGCTCGATCAGCCAGACCGCGTCCCGCGTGCTCGCGCAGAACATGAAGGACGTCGGCTTCAACGTCGAACAGCAGCCGCGCGACTGGCCGACCGTCCTGGCGCGCCGGGCCAAAAAGGATGGCTGGTCGATGTTTCCGGTCTATTCCAACGGCACGGACATGTACTCGCCGCTGACGCACTTCTACGTGGCGGCGACCTGCAACGACTTCCCCGGCTGGTCCTGCGACAATCGCATCCCCGACCTTCTGAAGGCTTTCACGCGCGCCAACACACTGGAAGAGCGCAAGAAGATCGCGGCAGAAATCCAGGTGATCGCCTATGAACTCGTGCCCGCCCTGATGTGGGGGCAGTTCACGATTCCCGCCGGTTACCGGAGCGATCTCAAGGGCTTGATCCAGTCGTCCTATCCGATGTTCTGGGAGGTCGACCGCTAGGGCAACCGGCCCTGCAGACCGGCGTTTCCGATGCGCGCGGTGCTGGCTGAGGCACCGCGCCGGCGAGAGGAGAGTGATCGATGAATGTGACACACAATGCCGCGCAACGAAGGTATGAACTCTCCGTGGAGCATGGCCTGGCAATCGCCGCCTATCGAGAGCAGGGGCAAAGTCGAATCTTCACCCACACCGAGGTGCCTCCAGAGGACGAGGGCAAGGGCATCGGCGCGCGTGTGGTCAAGGCAGCGTTGGAAGACACGCGGCGGCAGGGCTTTAAGATCGTCCCTGCCTGCAGTTTCGTCGTCGCCTATGTGCGCCGTCACCCGGAGTTCGACGACAGCGCGAGCTGATCAAGGCTTTACGATCAAGTAGGCCGCAACCGTCGCGACCGCTGTCGCCGCCGCACCCCATGCAAGATCGACCACGCTGACGGCCAGGGGCCAACCCCGCAGGGTCGCCAGATTCGTCAGATCGTAGGCGGCGTAGACGCAGAAACCAAAAAGCCCACCGTAGAGCAAGGCACTCCACCAAGTGCCTGCGGCCAGCGCTGGCGGTACCGCGAACACCGCAATACCAACCGCGTGTACGAGATAGAACAGGATTGCGGCGCTCCAGACAGGCTTGTCCTGGAGCATGTCTCCCAAGCGAGATTTGTAGAATTCACGGGCAACGACGCCGAGCCATAGAGCATCAACTATGGCGAGTACGGTGAGGGCGACGGCGTAGCTGACCACCAAAGTCTTCATAGAGAAGACTTACTAGCTGAGCATGTACCACGCCAGTCCCATGCCGCCGACGGCACCGATAAACGAGATGATCAGGACCATGAGCACGCGACCGGTGACGACGCCACTGCGAGCTTCCGTTGGGGTGACTTCGGGCTGCATTTCTTCTCCAGCATTGAGGGTGTGAAGATCCAACGCCGCCTCGACGCGAAGGGTTGCCCTACGGAACCGTCTCTCTCGCTCCGACGTTGCCTGCACAACCCCTGCCAATGCTCGGAAGGAGCGAGAAATGTTGTACTGGGCTTTGATGTTTTTGGTGATCGCGCTGCTGGCCGGCATTTTCGGCTTCGGCGGAATCGCTTCGACCGCAACGGGTATGGCGCAGATACTGTTCGTGATCGCGCTCGTCCTCTTCGTCGTCAGCCTGTTCGCGGGCTTTGTCCGACGCAATCTCTAGGCGGTGAAGTGATCGCGGAGGAGGAGGCGAGCCCTCCTGCCTGCGGCGAGATCCCAGCAATTGACGATCGCCACCCGGAAACCGCCGGGTGGCATGGCGTGACGTTCCGGTTCGACAGTTTCATGGAACGTGACTTGAACGCTCGAGACGCCGGCGATGGCGCAGGCCTGTTCCACCAGATTGCGCGGCGGATGCCTGTAGCGCTCTCCGTGCGGCATGAAGAGAACGACGCTGTAGCCTGTACGCGGTGAGTTTTCCGCGAAGGTCCAAACGCCAAACTCGTACAATCGCACCAGCGCGTCGACCCAACCGTCGCCGTAGAGATCGGGCCACTGATCGGCGAACCTCAGATGCACCTCGATGATGCGCCCGCCGATCGTCTCCAGATTTGCCATACCGGTGTAGCCGGCAAGATGGCTGCGGCACCAGGCACCGGCCGAGGTTTCGATGTCGGGGGCGGCGCCGGCGCGAACTTCCCAATAGTCGAAGGTGCCGTCATCGCCAGCAATGCCGTTTGCATGAACCCACCAGTTCGGCACGCCGTCCACCAGAGCCACGTCGCTGCTGACATGTTCACCTTCGAGGAGCGGCATCCACATATGGCCGGGCCGGTAAGCCGCCTCATAGTCGGCTGCGGTATGTAATGCGCGGCTGCCTACGCCCATGCCTTTCAGGTTGTAGATGGGCTTGGAGAAGACCGGATAACTGGTCGGCGGGACTCCGTGCGGCGCCGCTTCCAGTCCCTGGCGTGTCGCGACGGCTAGTTTGTCGTAAACCCAGCGATGCTTGGGATTCCAGAGCCAGGCGTCCGAGTCTTCAGTCGGTATGAACACGTGCGCCGGGCAGTTCGCCTTCGCGAAATATTGAATGCGCCACGGGTCGATCTCGCAAATCGGCACTTGCTTCCCTCTTCGGTACGAGTGGACGCTGCAGGGTGATCGCGGGGCAACGCCCTTGCAACCGACCCGCGCGGCACCACGTTGGGAAGTCGGAGGTCCCGTGCCGAAATCTATGACGCTTCCCGTGCAATTTTGCGGCCTCCAGGCCTTCAAGACTGTCCGCTCGCGTACCGAAGAACTCGCCGCACCACTGTCCGCCGAGGACCAGACGGTTCAGTCGATGCCCGATGCGAGCCCGACCAAATGGCATCTCGCCCATACGACGTGGTTTTTCGAGACTTTCGTGCTGAGGCCTCGCGCTCCTGGCTACCGCGTCTTCGATCCGGCCTACGAATACCTTTTCAATTCCTACTACGAGGCCGTCGGTCCCCGCCATCCGCGACCGCAGCGCGGGCTGATCACGCGGCCCGGTGTGAACGAAGTGCTGGCATATCGGCACCATGTTACGGCCGCGATGCTGGATTTTCTCCAGGGCCAGCGCGACGGTGGTGACGGCGTGCGCGCCCTCGTCGATCTCGGACTGCACCACGAGCAACAGCATCAGGAGCTGATCCTGATGGATATAAAGCATGCCCTTTCCCTTAATCCCCTGCGGCCTGCCTACCGTGCCGCGCAGCGCGGTGAGGGACGGGCGCCCCGTCCGCTCGAATGGCGCGAGTTCGAAGGCGGCCTCGTCGAAACGGGACATGACGGACAGGGCTTCTCCTTCGACAATGAGGGGCCTCGCCACCGTTCCTGGCTCGACGCGTTTGCGCTGGCGATGCGTCCCGTCAATTGCGGCGAGTATCTCGAGTTCATCGAGGATGGCGGCTACCGCCGGCCCGAGTTCTGGCTGTCGGCCGGTTGGGACTGCGTGAACCAGCGCGGCTGGAATGCACCGCTCTACTGGGAAAAGAAGGACGGAGCCTGGTACGTTTTCACGCTGTCCGGTTTGGAACGGCTCGATGCGGCACGGCCGGTCTGCCATGTCAGCGCCTTCGAAGCGGCGGCATTCGCCAAATGGGCGGGCAAGCGCCTGCCGCGCGAAGCGGAATGGGAAGTCGCTGCCGGAGCGGTGCAGGGCACCGGAGAAGTCTGGGAATGGACGGCCAGCCCCTACGTCGCCTATCCGGGCTATCGCGAACCCGCCGGGGCCGTGGGCGAGTACAACGGCAAGTTCATGGCGAACCAGATGGTGCTGCGCGGCGGCTGTGCAGCGACGCCCGACGGTCATCTTCGTCCGACCTATCGCAACTTCTTTCCGCCCGACGCGCGTTGGATGTTCGGTGGAATCCGTCTTTCGGAGGACCTTCGATGAACGTGCCGCTTCTGGCGACCGATGATGGCGAGCTGGCCGATCGCGATGCCTTTCGTCGTGAAGTTCTTGCCGGTCTGGGGGGCTCGCCGCGCGCGATCCCGGCCAAGTATCTCTACGATGCGCGGGGCTCGGCGCTGTTCGATGCGATCTGCGAGCAGCCCGAATACTATCCGACCAGAACTGAGGCGGCGATCCTGCGCCGACATGCGGGCGAAATTTCTGACCTTGCAGGTGCGGGATCTGCGCTCGTGGAATTCGGCAGCGGATCGAGCGTCAAGACCCGATTGCTGCTCGATGCGATGCAGGATCTCCACGCCTACGTGCCGATCGATATTTCCCGTCGGCATCTCGACGCGACAGCTCAGCGCTTGCGCGAGGACTACCCGGGCCTGCGCGTTGATCCGGTAACCGGGGATTACATGGCGCTGGACGCGCTGCCGCCGACCATAGACGGCGCACGCAGGATCGGTTTCTTTCCCGGTTCCACGATCGGCAACCTGAGGCCGGAGGAGGCAGTGGCGTTCCTCCGTCGCGCGCGCCGGCTTCTCCGAGCCGACGGCGCTCTGGTCCTGGGTGTCGACCTGAAGAAAGACACGCAGCGGCTGCACGCGGCCTACAACGACGCCGCGGGCATCACGGCGCAGTTCACGCTGAACCTCCTGCGTCGCATGAACCGTGAGCTCGAAGCCAACTTCGATCTCTCTGCCTTCGCGCACGAGGCGTTCTACGATGAGCCCGCAGGGCGCATCGAAATCTACTTCCGCAGCCTGCGCAACCAGACGGTCATGGTGGCCGGTCGGCGCTACACGTTCATCGAAGGCGAGCGGGTGCACACCGAGTATTCCTACAAGTATGCCGAGGCCGACATTGCCGAGTTGGCAAGGCTGGGTGGTTTCTCGATCGCCCATATCTGGACGGACCCGGCCCGGCTGTTTGCGGTGGCTTTTCTGACACAGGCCCAGAACGAGAAAGCCCGCCCCTGAGCTGAGTCAGGAGCGGGCTCGGAGGCCGGACGGGGAGAGAGGCGCTGCTGAGCGGGGGCAGAGGCAACGCCAATTATCCAGCCATGCAAAACCAACGTCGCTCCCCGTATGAAGTTGCGGGACCGATCAAAAAAGCCGCGATTCAGCTAAGTGTTTGATTCGTTGAGCTCAATCGCTGCCAGCTGGGCCTTGAGTTCGGTATGCACCACGTCGTCGCGAATTTTTGGCAGCATGGTGCGGAGCATGTCTGCCTTCGCTGCTGCTGGCGCCCCGTCGAGTTCCTTCAGAAACCGCACGATCTCCTCGCGCGTCGCGAAGCCCATGTAGCCGTCGTCGGCTTCATGGGCCTGGCAGGCGGGCGAGGCGGGATCGTCGGCATGCATCGCACGGCCTTACAGCGGATGCCACCAGCGGCCGGCGAGAACGACGCCTGCCGACAGGAGCCTCTTGTCGCCGATCAGCGCCTCGCCGATTGAGTCGGCGTAGTCGAACGTGCCGCTCGCCTGGTCGATCACTGTTGCTTCGCCTACGCTGCCGACCTTGAGCGTGCCGAGGTCGGGTCGCTTGATGGCAGCGGCCGCATTGACGGTCGCGAGCTTGATGACGGTGGGGAGGTCGAGGCCGAGGCACAGGAACTTCGACATGGTCGTGAGGAGATCGAAGGCCGGGCCCTCGATCGAGATCGCGTGCACGTCGGACGAGATCACGTCGGGCAGGAAGCCCGCGGCCAGCATCTTGCGCGTCGTGCCGAAGCCGAACGAGCCGCCGCCATGGCCGATATCGAAGATTACGCCGCGCTCGCGGGCGGCCAGAATCTCGTCCCGTACCTTGCCGTCGGGCTGGACCGGCGCATTGGGGAAAGGACGGAAGCAGTGGGTGAGGATGTCGCCGGGGCGCAGGCGGCTCACCACCTCGTGGCGGGAGGGCGGCGGCGAATCGAGATGCGCCATCATCGGCAGGCCGGTCTCCTCGGCGACGTCGAGCGCGATGTCGAGCGGCATGATGCCCGAGTCGCCGCTCGCCGACTTGCCGACGCGAACCTTGACGCCCAGCACCAGTTCCTTGTGTTCGCGGGCCACGCGCACCGCCTCACGCGGATCGAGCAGCCGCATGTCGGCACTCTCGCCCACCATTACGGTCTTGGAGAAGGCGAAGATGCCGGGGAAGGAGACGTTGAGGAACGGCAGGATCCGGACCGGCGAGGTCTCGATCACGTGCTTGCGGAAGCCAGGGAAATTGCCGGGTCCGGCGCTGCCGGCATCGACGAAGGTGGTGACGCCGCCCGATCGCGCGAGCAGCTCGGCCTCGACACCGAGCGAGGTTCCGCCCCAGTAGACATGCGTATGCAGGTCGATGAGCCCGGGGGAGACGATCCTGCCCGAGACGTCGCGCGTGTCCTTGCCCGACAGGCCATCGCCGATGGCCGCGACCTTGCCGCCGGCGAAGGCGATGTCGGTTACCTTGTCGATGCCCTGTGAAGGGTCGATCACGCGGCCGCCCTTGAGAACCAGATCGTTCATGCCCGTTGCTTCCTTCCAACTCGTCTCATCTGCCCATTCTACGCCACTCTCGTCCCAAATCCCCATCGCGGGGCAGCGCCAGGGCCTCGAGGCCCAGCCAGTCGGCCATCAGGCGAAGCTCCTCACGCATCGGCTCGGCCACGTCGCGCGCCTCGATGCCGGGTTCGAGATGGGCGGCCGGCACCAGCAGCTTTGAGTTCGGCCGGTCGGATTTCAGGTCGATCCGGCCGACCAGGCGGTCCCCCAGCAGGAACGGCAGGACATAATAGCCGTGCTTGCGTTTGGCCACGGGCGTGTAGATCTCGATGCGATAGAAGAAATCGAAGATCCGCTCCGTGCGATCGCGTTCCCAGATCAGCGGATCGAAGGGCGCGAGCAGGGCGCGCGCCTCGATCCGGCGCGGCTGGCGTGCCGCCGGGTCGAGGAACGCCGGGCGGTTCCAGCCCTCGACCTCGACCGGCAGCAGATCGCCGGCCTCGACGAGTTCGGCGAGCCGCGCCTTGGTATCTGCAACCGGCAGGCGGAAGTAATCGCGCAGGTCGAATTCGGTCGCGACGCCCAGCGCTCGGGCCGAGAGGCGCAGCAGCTCGCGCTGGGCTTCCTCGGCCGAGGGAGTGGGCAGCGCCTGGATGTCTGCCGGCAGGACGCGCTCGGAAAGATCGTAGACACGCTCGAAGGCGCCGCGTCGCGTGGCGGTGGTGACGATGCCCGCGAAGAACAGCCATTCGAGTGCCAGCTTGCCGTCGTTCCAGCCCCACCACGGTCCGCGCTTGGGGCCGCCATCGGCCAGTTCCGAGGCGGCGAGGGCGCCGCGCGCCTCGATCTGCCGGCGGACGTCCTCGATATAGGCGGTCTTCTCGAGTCGGAATTGCTGAAGCGTGCCCTTGCTGGTGCCCGCCGCGGCCCGCTTCATGCGCCAGCGCAACAACGGCTGGGATGCCAGCGGCAGCAGCGACGCCTCATGTGCCCAGAACTCGAAGAGACCGCGCTGGCTCGTGCGGCCCCAGGCCAGCCCGTCGAGATGGGCGCTGTCGTAGTTGCCGAGTCGAGAGAACAGCGGCAGGTAGTGCGCACGTGCGAGGACGTTGACCGAATCGATCTGCAGCAGGCCCAACCGCTCGATCGCGCGCTTCACGTGGCCGCGATTGATGGCGCCGTCAGGTCGCCCCGTGCCGAACCCCTGGGCGGCCAGCGCGATTCGCCGGGCCAAAGCGGCGCTTATCTTCATCTTCGGGGACATCGCCCCACACTAGTCCAGGCGGCGCGGCAACGGCCATTGGATAACGGCGTTCTGCTCGAACTCGTGCGGATGTTGCAAAAGGGGATTTCCATGGAGACCCACCGCGGACGTCTGATCGATCACCTGCATCTCAAGGTCAAGGACCTCGAGGCCTCCAAGCGCTTCTACAAGGCGGCAATGACTGCGCTTGGCATCCCGCTGATCGGGGGAAGGATCACTTGTTCGCCGACGAGCTATGGGTCGATGTCGGTCCTTCCATCGCGCACGTGCATTTTGCCTTCCAGGCCGAGGATCGAGCGGCCGTCGACCGCTTCCATGCGGCGGTGCTTGCGGCGGGCGGCCGCGACAATGGCGGGCCAGGAGAGCGCGCCTACCACCCCGGCTACTACGCGGCCTTCGCCTTCGATCCCGACGGCAACAATGTCGAAGCCGTACATCATGGGCCTCACGAGCGATCGGCGGATAGCGTGCACATCACCTGGTGAGCGGCCGCCCGGGCGAGATCAACGGCCCTCGAGCCGCTTCAGGGCCTTCTCAACGGCGTCGGCCTGGCGGTTCGAGACGTGGCCGTTTGCCCTGAACTCCCTCACGACCTTCCTCAGGAACGGGCTGCGCTCTGCCTGAAGTTCGGCGCGTTTCATCAATGCCTCGTGAATATGGGCGGGTCCGCGACGGCGCGCGGCCTGACGCGCGCGGATGAGGCGGACGGCGATTGCCACGACGAACGCAACGCCGACGACGATCAGGATTTCGGTCAGTTGCATGGGGCTGGAGGCGATGCTTGCACGGCTAGGCGGCGAGCGCCGTTTCCGCGCGCTGGGCCATCGCCAGCAGCGGCCGGTCATGCAGGCGCGGCGCGACGATCTGTAGGCCAACGGGAAGCCCCTCGCGGCCGCGCCCGCACGGCACGGAAATCGCCGGTACGAGGGCGAGATTGAACAGGGGCGTGAAGGCGGCGTGGCCGCGCGGCCCGACTTCCTTGCCCTCGATCAGCCCGGGATAGACCTGTTCGACCGGCCACGACACGCACGCCGTCGTCGGCGTCAGGAGATAGTCGTATTCGGTGAAGAACTGCGCGACGGCCCGCGCGCACGCATCGGCGAACCGAAACGCCGCGACGACATCGGTGCCGGGCACCGAGCGGCCCCGCTCGATCAGGCCGGAGATATTGTCCCCGAACAGATCCTTGTCGGCGGCTTGTCGCGCGCCATAGAGCAGGGCTGAGGCCGAGCTGTTCACGGCGGCAAATGCTGTTTCGCTCGTGTCTTCGGGCCAGGTGACATCCGCCTCCTCGATGCGCCAGCCAGAACCGCGCAGCTTCGCGACGGCCGTTTCGAACGCCGCCATGACGTCGGGGTCGACGGGCACGCCGAGGCCAAGCCGCGGGCTCACGGCGATGCGCGGGCTGCTGGGCGGCGGCACGTCGAGCAGCGCCACCGAATGCGGATCGCGCCGGTCGGGGCCGGCCATCACCTCGAACGCGACCTTGGCATCGGCGACGGAGCGGCCCATGGGCGCCGTCACGCCATAAAGTGGACCGTAAGCACCGCCGAAGCCGAACGGGGCAGGGATGGCGCCGGCCGACGTCTTGAGACCGACCACGCCGCAATGTGAGGCCGGCCGTCTGCCCGAGCCTCCGCCATCGGTGCCGAGCGCGATCGGAGAGAAGCCCGCCGCAAGGGCTGCAGCGGCGCCGCCGGAGGAACCGCCCGGCGTCAAGGCCGGATTTAGCGGATGGCGTGACGGGCCATAGACCTTGTTTTCGGTGTGACCCTTGGCGGCCATCTCCGGCGTGTTGGTCATGCCGAGGAAGATGCCGCCGGCGGCCTTCAATCGCTCGACGGCGACGGCGTCGCGCGGCGGCTTGAAGTCCTTGTAGAGCAGGGAGCCGTTGGTGACGGTGCGGTCCTTCACCCAGGTCGTGTCCTTTACCGTGTAGGGGACGCCCAGAATCGCGCCATCGAACCCCTGCTTGCGTCTCGCATCGACGGCGTCTGCCGAGGTCCGGGCCTCGGCGGGATCGAAATCGACGATGGCGGTGAGTTGCCCGTTCCGCGCCTCGACGCGGGCGATGGCCATCTCGGCCACGTCGCGCGCCTTGGTCTTCCCCGTACGCACGGCGGCAGCGATGGCGGCGGCGCCCTGATCCAGCAACTCGGTCATGTGTTTTTCCTCATTTGCCCACTTCTTAGCATGATAGCGTGCGCCGCCATGACGTTGGAGAGCGACCTCTATGCGCCGGTGAAGGCGCTGCTCGAAGGACAGGATTATGTCGTCAAGGGCGAGGTGCGCGGCTGCGACGTGGTGGCGGTCCGCGGCAAGGAGCCGCCCGTGGTCGTCGAACTGAAGCGGACCTTCGGGCTCGGCCTGGTGCTGCAGGGCGTCGACCGGCTGGCGCTCACCGATCTGGTCTATCTCGCCGTCGGCCAGTGGCCGAAGCAGATGAAGAACGTGAAGAAGCTGTGCCGCCGCCTGGGGCTGGGCTTCATCGTGGTGGCCAAGGGCAAGGCCGACGTGGTGCTCGATCCCGCGCCCTACGTCCCGCGCCAGAACAAGCGCAAGGCCGGCCGAATGCTGGGCGAGCATGCGCGTCGTGTCGGTGATCCCAATCTCGGCGGTCAGGCGATGCGGGCGCCTTTGATGACGGCGTACCGGCAGGAAGCCCTGCGCTGCGCCGAACTCCTCGCGGCGAACGGGCCGATGAAGGTGGCGGCTCTGCGCACGGCCGGGGACGCGCCGAAAGCGGCCCAGATCCTGCAACAGGATGTCTATGGCTGGTTCGAGCGGGTGGAGCGTGGTGTCTATGCGATTACGCCGAAAGGGCGCGAAGGTCTGGAGCGGTTCGATCGGAAGCCTGGCTAGATGCTGATCGTCCAACTTTCCGATCCGCATGTCCGGCCCGAGGGTGCGCTTTACCAGGGCGTGGTCGATTCCAACGCTCAGTTCGCGGGGGCCATTGCGCATGTGAACGCGCTCGATCCGCGGCCGGACCTCGTGCTGCTGAGCGGCGATCTGGTCGATCATGGTCAGGACGATGAGTATGCCATGCTGGCAAGGATGCTGGAGCCGCTCGAAGTTCCGGTGCTGGCGATCCCTGGCAATCACGACGAACGCGAGGCCTTTCGACGGGCGTTCGCCGGCAAGCCGTGGCTGCCGGCCGAAGGCCCGATCGACTATGCGGTCGGCGACCACGGCGTCGTGCGCATCGTGGCCCTCGACGTCACGCTACCCGGGCTGCATCACGGCGTCGTCAGTGAAGAGGCGGCGGCCTGGTTGGACGAGGTTCTGACCGCGGAGCCGGCACGTCCCACGATGGTCATGATGCACCAGCCGCCCTTCGCTACGGGCATTCCCTACATGGACCCCTATTCCTGCCGGGAGGGACAAAGGCTCGCCGAGGTCGTTGCACGTCATCCGCAGGTCGAGCGCATCCTGTGCGGCCATGTCCACCGCTTCATGCAGCTCCGCTTCGGCGGCACGATCCTGTGCACCGCGCCGTCGACGACGACGGCCATAGCCCTGCAGCTGCGTGGCGACGCCAGGCCTGCATCGTACATCGAGCCCCCGGCGATGCTGCTCCATCATTGGCGGGAGGGGAGAGGTCTCGTCTCGCATTTCGTTCCGGTCGGAACGTTTCCCGGGCCTTACCCCTTCGCATAGCAAAGAGGCGCGCCATAAAGCGCAGCGCGCCTCTCCTCGGTTCGGAGGGTCCGTCAGAAGATCTCGAGGAAGATCATGTAGAGGCTCGCCGACAGCGCGATGGCGCACGGCAGGGTGAGGACCCAGGCCATCAGCAGGTTGCGGACCGTGGCCCATTGAAGGCCCGAGCCATTGGCCGCCATGGTGCCCGCGACACCCGAAGACAGGACATGAGTCGTCGACACCGGCAGACCGTAGATGTCGGCGGCGGCGATGGTGCCGGCAGCGACCAGCTCCGCCGACGCGCCTTGCGCGTAGGTTAGATGGCTCTTGCCGATCTTCTCGCCGACGGTGACGACGATGCGCTTCCAGCCGATCATCGTGCCAAGACCGAGGGCGATGGCCACCGCGACCTTGACCCAGACGGGAATGAAGCGCGTCGCCATGTCGAGCTCCATTTTGTAGGTATTGAGAACTGCCACCTCCGGCTTGGTGAGCGAGTTTTCCTTGTCCTTCATCAGGAAGCGCAGGGCTTCCGACGCGAGGTACATGTCGTTACGCGTGTTGCTGACGGCTTCGGCCGGGATCTTGTCGACCGAGCCGTACCGATCGACCTGCGCGGCGATCTCCTTGACCAGCGCCGCGAGAGAGACGTAGGTGCCCTCGTTCATCTTGCGCTGCGAGATGAAACTCGTGACGGCGGGGCGCGGATTGCCGAGCACGTTGTGGCCCGTGGCCTGCTTCTCGATCACGACCACCGCGGCGGCCGAGGCCGCCTGAAAGGACTCCATCTGGCTCGGTGCTGGCGTACGGTTCAGCGCGTAGGCAGTGGGCACCGTGCCGATCAGGATCAGCATGATGAGACCCATGCCTTTCTGGCCGTCGTTCGAGCCGTGCGCGAAGCTGACGCCCGTACAGGTCAGGATGAGGATGCCGCGGATCCACCACGGCGGCGGCTCCTTGCCCTTCGGCTCTGCGTAGAGCGCGGGATTGCGGATCAACACCTTCAACGACAGCAGAACGAGGCCCGCCGCGCAGAAGCCGAACAGCGGCGAGAGCAGCAGCGCGTAGCCGATCTCGGTCGCCTTGCTCCAGTCGACGCCCGAGGTGCCGTCCAGGCCGTGCGCCAGGGCGTTGGCGATGCCGACGCCGATGATCGAGCCGATCAGCGTGTGCGAACTCGAGGCTGGGAGACCGAGCCACCAGGTGCCGAGGTTCCAAATGATGGCGGCGATCAGCAGCGCGAAGACCATGGCGAAGCCGGCGCTGCTGCCGACCTGCAGGATAAGCTCGACCGGCAGGAGCGAAACGATGCCGAAGGCGACGGCGCCGGTGGAGGTCAATACGCCGAGGAAGTTGAAGACGCCCGACCATACGACGGCCAGCTCTGCCGGCAGCGAGTGGGTATAGATCACCGTGGCGACGGCATTGGCCGTGTCGTGGAAGCCGTTCACGAACTCGAAGCCCAGGGCGATCAGCAGCGCAACGAAAAGCATAAGGAACGGCAGAAGGGTCGTGAACTTGGTGCCCGATGAGTTGACGTCGGCGTAGACGCTGTAAATGACGTAGAGAAACCCGCCCGCCAGCAGGCCGACGAACAGGATCAGCGAAATCGGATTGAAGCCCTTGTCGAGATTCGGGCGTGAACCGGGCGCGGCCGGCTCGATCGGCGGCGCCTGCATGGCGACGTTTGTCATGATGCTCCCCTTGAGAAGTTGTTGGGATAATCGCCGGAGCTCTTGAAGTGTTCGTGACGGTGCGATTGCAGGGGCTCTGCGCGCTGAAGAATTCAGCGCAGGTGCAACCGCGCGCCGCTTCGGGCATTATCCCGCTCAGATGCGCACTCTCGAGATCGTCCACCGCACTCGTTACGAGTATTCCGAGCCGGTGACGCTCGGTGACCACCGGCTCATGTTCAGGCCGCGTGACAGCCACGACCTGCGACTTCTTCACACCGGTTTGGTGATCGAACCGGCAGCCCACGTCCGTTGGATCCATGATCCTTTCGGCAATTCGATTGCGATCGCCTCTTTCGACGGCCCGACTCAGGTGCTCGAGCTGGTCAGCACGATCGAGCTTGAGCATTTCGGCGTACCGCCGGAGCTGCCGCCGATCGAAGAATTCGCGCGGACCTTGCCGTTCAGCTATGCCTCCGAGGAGGCGCCCGATCTCGCACGCTACGTCGAACGCTCTTATCCCGATCCGAATTCGACGGTGGGCACCTGGACCAAGCAGTTCATGGAAGGCGAGGGCGGCAACGATACGTTCGGCCTGCTGAAGCGGCTCTGCATGGGCATTCAGGAAAAGCTGACATACGCCATGCGTTTCGAGATCGGGACCCAGGTCCCGGCGGTGACGCTGGAGAGCGGCGGTGGCACCTGTCGCGACTATGCCCTGCTGATGATCGAATGCTGCCGCTCGCTCGGGCTCGCCGCGCGTTTCATCACGGGCTACCTGTATGATCCCGCGCTCGACACGGCACCGGGAGAGGCGACGACCCATGCCTACCCGCATGCCTGGATGGAAGTCTATTTGCCGGGTGCCGGCTGGGTCGAATTCGACCCGACCAACGGCATCATCGGCAGCGAGCGGCTGATCCGGGTAGCGGTCGCGCGTGACCCCGAGCAGGCGATGCCGATCAAAGGGACTTTCACGGGCTCGGCCGACGTCACCGTCAATGCCGACGTCGACGTACAGGTGCGTACCCTGACTCCTGCACCGGTTGACGATGGCGTCGTACCGCTGGAGCCCGCATCCGCGCAGGTTCCCCAGCCGACGTCTGAGCCGGCCTCGGCCGGGCGGCCCTCTGTTCCGCCGACGAGTCCCCCGCAAGCCCTTTGACATGCTGGCGCGGCAGCGCTTGAGTGCGCTCGGGGCGTGATGCGACCCTATCGTGCTGGGGGCATTTCTGGGCATTTCAATCGATGGGCTGATGCGAGTCATTCTCGGCATTGGCGGCGCTCTGCTCGTCTGGCTTGCCTGGCCGGTCATGAAGAGTGCCTGGCAGGCCCAGCAGGCCGACACCGCCACGACGGCGCTTCGTCTCAATTACAAGATCTCGCTCAACGCAGTGCTTGATGCCATCGATGCGCTCGACCGCGCGGTCGCGTCCGATCCGACGGCCAGCCGTCACCTGCAGAGGTCCGAACTCCTGGCCGGTGTCGCCCTTTCACCCAATTTCGCACCGACGGACCAGCAGCGCGCGGAATGGCTGATGCGCGCGGAGAACGACCTCGGCCAGGGTCTAGGTGACGATCCCGCCCGCGGCATCGCCTGGCTCAGGCTCTCGTCGGTTCGTATGGCCCTCGAGGGACCCTCGCAGAGATCCGTCGCGCCGCTGCTCATGTCGATCGACACGGCACCGATGCTTCTGCCGCTGTGGCAGCCGCGATTGAGACTGATCCTCGACCATTGGCAGGTCCTCACGGTGGCTCAGCGTGAGCAGGTCGGCGTCTATGTCGCCAGGACCTGGCAGCTTTCTGCCAGTCACGGATGGTTCGCGGACGCCGTACTCACCCCGATCGACGAGCTTTTCGTCCGTTACTACGTGCGCAACGAAGCTGGCGCTCAGGAGGATCTTTCGCGACTGCTCGGGGAGCGGCGGAGCAAAAGCCCATGAGCCGGCGGAAGGGCCATGAACCGGGCATGGCTGTCGATCAAGTCTGGCGGGGGCTCGCCCGGCGTGCGATCGACAAGAGCACGGTCTTCGTTTTCTTCGCTCTCGTGGGGATGGCCGCCCTGCCGATGGGCGCGAACCGCGATTGGGCGTGGGCGCCGCTCTGCGTGCTGTTCGGCTTGATGGCGGTCCCGGTTGCCCTGGGCGTCGGCGCGCGCGAGCCACATCGGGTAGGGGCGGCCGAACGTCTGCCCTTGCTGGGACTGGTCGGATGCTGGCTTTCCTTCGTCGCCTTTGCGCTGTGGCAAACCACGACGTGGACGCCGCTGACGGCCGACGCGTGGCTGTTTGCCCGCGCCGCCGAGATTCTGGGCAAGGCCCATGCGCCAATACCCGCGATTGCCGTCGACGCCGCCCGGAATTCGCTGCTGAAATGCCTTGCCTGCGCATTGATCTTCCTGACCGCGCGCGCTCTGTGCCGGGACCGCGACAATGCGCGGTGGTCGCTCGTTGCGCTCGTCGCCAGCGGCATGCTGGTCGTGAGCTACGGCATTGCGATGCAGGTCTCGACGAACTCCTGCTATCTCGGCGGCTACCTGCGCAAGCAGTTCGCGTACACCGCCGGTGATCACTGTCTGATGGGCGGCACCTTCGTGAACAGCAACTCCTTCGCCTGTTACATGGGCATGTGTGTGGTGGCCGCCCTCGCGCTGCTCTTCGGCGGCCCGCGGAAAAAGGAGCACACGTCCTACGGCTACGTCGAAGAGGAGGTGGTTGGCCTCATCGATTGGCTCACGCCCTCTCGCGTCGTCCTCCTGTCCGTCTTGCTGCTGATGTTGGGTGGCCTGCTGATTTCTGCCTCGCGCGCTGGGGTCGGCGCATCCGCGGCGGGAATGCTCCTGCTCGGGCTGCTGATGATGAGAGGTCGCTGGAGGGCGCGCCCCGGTCTCGGGGTGGCCTTCGTTTTGGGACTAGGGGCGCTTGCCGTCGTCGGGCTCATTGCCGGCAGTGCTCTGCTTACCAAATTCGTGGTGGCGTCCGACGATGCGTCCCGCCTGCGCATCTGGTCCGCGGCGATCGAGGCTATCGGAATGTCACCCGGGCTGGGCTGGGGGTTGGGTGGCTTCGGTGACGTCTTTACCCTGCTGCAGCCTTCGGACAGCCTGCAGCCCAACGATATTGCGCATTCGACGCCGCTGGAGACGGTTGTCGAGCTGGGCGTGATCGCGGCGGTCCCCGCGATCTTGGTGGTTCTCCTGCCCTGGGCGATCTGTCTGCGCGGCGCGTTGAAGCGCCGGCTTTCGCGGCGTTATCTGCCAGCGGCGGCATTCTCGGTTGCCGCCGTCGCCATCCTGCATTCTCTTGTTGATTTCAGCCTGCAAATACCCGCTATCGGCTTTGTCACGGCCGCCCTTCTCGGCATGGGCTGGGCTCAGTCGTTCGGTCGCCGGGACGCGACGGAGGCGGAATTAGGCCGCAGGAACCCATTGACCAAATGAGCATCTAAAGTGCAATTAAGGCGCGGGTCGCGAAAATCCGAATGGGAGGGTTTCGCGTATTCTGTTGGTGGGTCTGCCGATTCGGGGGAGTCGGCCAGATAATAATGTGGGAGTCGGCGTGCAAAGAGAAGCCACGGCCGGGGGAGGTGTGTCTTCCGCGGAACAACGGACAACTGCGACTCCGCGCATGCGTTCGGCGCCTCAGCGCTTCATCGAGACCTGGGTCGATGCAGTCCTGGGATTCCTGTTCTGCGTCGTGCTGCCCATACCGCTGTACGCCAACGACGAGCCTTTCATCGGCCCGTTCGATGCTTCGGAATTCACGATCTTGGTGACCGCCGCCGCCTACGCGACCGTCTGGTACTGTGGGCGCAGGCTCGAGGCCTTTCCCGGCGCCGGCCTCAATGTCGCCCATGTCGCGCCCGTGGCCGTCATCACATATGCCCTGATCGCCGCCGTGCTTCTGCTGCTACGTGTCGAGTATTCGCGTGTCCAGCTGTTCGGCAGCGGCATTCTCACGGTGCTCTGGATGGCGGTGATCGCCGAGCTCCGCGCACGCTACCTCGTGCGCAACTATGCCGTGACCCCGTATTCGGCGATTGCCGCGATGCCGCGACTTCCGACCTGCCGCTGGCTCGACTTTGACGCCGTCCGTCGGCGCGGCCTGAGGGTCGATGCGATCGTGGCGGATCTGAGCGGCGACTTGGAAGAGGGAACGCTTTCGGCACTGGCCGATGCCGCCATTGCCGGCGTGCCGGTCCTGGATCGTCGCTATGTCGTGGAGACCATGACGGGTCGCACGCCGCTCAGCGGCCTTTCACCGAACGAATTCGGCTCGCTGCTGCCGTCGCGCCAGTATCTGGTCGTTCGCCGAGCCCTCGAACTCGGCCTGACCGTCCTTCTGCTCCCGGTGTTCCTGCCGGTGCTCGCGGTGGTGGCCCTGGTGGTGCGGCTGGACAGCCCCGGACCGGTCTTCTTTCTCCAGACCCGCGTCGGCCGACGCGGACGGTCATTCCGTATGATCAAGTTCCGCACCATGTTCGTCGGCATGTCTGGACCCAGTTTCACGACATCGGCCGATCCGCGCATTACGCGCAGCGGGCGTTTCTTGCGGCTCTGCCGGCTCGATGAACTGCCGCAGCTGTTCAACATCCTGAAAGGAGACATGAGCTGGGTCGGTCCTCGGCCCGAGGCCGCCTCGCTCGAAGAGGGCTACGTCCGTGATATCGAGTACTTCGCGCTGCGCGGCATCGTGCGGCCCGGTATCACCGGGTGGGCCCAGGTCAATCAGGGCTATGCCTACGAGGCCGACGCGATGCGTTCCAAACTCGAATACGACCTCTACTACCTGAAACATTGTTCGCTGTGGCTCGATCTCGTCATCGTGCTCAGGACCTTTGCGGTGGTGCTCCATGGCACCGGCGCCCGCTAGACCACGGCGACATTTATGTGCGGCATAGCAGGGATCCACGCCTATCTCGATGTGGCGCCGCCGGTCGACCGGCGCGAACTCCTTCGCATGAACGAGCGTATGGTCGCGCGGGGGCCGGACGGCAGCGGACTCTGGCTGAGCGAAGAGGGCCGCACCGGGTTCAGCCATCGCCGGCTTGCCATCATCGATCTGTCCGAAGGCGGCGCGCAGCCGATGCGGACGGCCGACGGAAGCCTCACGATCACGTTCAACGGCGAGATCTACAATTACCGTGAACTGCGTGCCGAGCTGCTGGCGAGAGGACGCGCGTTCCGCAGCGAATCGGACACCGAAGTTCTCTTGCAGCTCTACGCGGAGTACGGCGCGGCCATGGTCAGCCGGCTGCGCGGGATGTTTGCCTTCGGCCTGTGGGACGCCGACAAGAGGACGCTGCTGCTGGCGCGCGATCCCCTCGGCATCAAGCCGCTCTATTGGGCCGACGACGGCTGGACCTTTCGCTTTGCCTCCCAGGCCAAGGCGCTGCTGGCGGGGGGCGCGGTGTCGCGCGACCCGGACCCGGCGGGCATCGTGGGATTCCATCTGTTCGGCAACGTGCCCGAGCCCTTCACCGTGTGGCGCAGCATCCAGTCGCTACCGGCCGGAACGATGCTCACCGTCGATGCCACAGGTCCCGGCATTCCGCAGCGCTACTACGACGTGGCAACCGCGCTCGCCGGGCGAGCGCGATCCGGGGCGGCAGCAGGCGACCCGCGTGCAAGCATTGGCGATACCGTGCGCGATTCCGTTCGTCATCATCTCGTGGCCGATGTGCCGGTCGCGGTGTTCCTGTCCGCTGGCATCGATTCGGGCGCGCTGCTGGGGACGATGAGCGGGCTTGGCGTGCGCGACATCACCGCTGTGACACTGGGCTTCGAGGAGTTCGAAGGGCTGGCGCTCGACGAGGCGCCCCTGGCGGCAGACGTTGCGGCACGGTACGGCGCGCGTCATATCGTGCGGACCGTCGACCGGGCGGAGTTCGAACGTGATCTGCCGGCGTTGCTGGACGCGATGGACCTGCCGACCGTCGACGGCATCAACACCTGGTTCGTCGCCAAGGCTGCGCGCGAGGCCGGAATCAAGGTCGCGTTGAGCGGCCTGGGCGCCGACGAGTGCTTCGGCGGTTACCCGTCCTTTACCGACGTGCCGCGGAGCGTGCACTGGCTAAGCCCGGTCTCCTGGGTGCCTGGTCTCGGGGCGCTGGTGCGGCGCGGCCTGTCGGGCGCGATGGCTATGGGACTTCGTCTCCATCCCAAGGCCGCGGGTGTGCTCCAGTATGGCGGGAACTGGGCGGGTGCCTATCTGCTGCGGCGGAGCGTCTACATGCCGTGGGAACTCGACCAGGTGCTCGATCCGGCGCTGGTCGAGGAGGGGATCCGCCGCCTGGCGCCTCTCAGTCGGATCGCTAGCGCGATCGAGGCCGGGCATGCACTCGGCGACTTCGACCGTGTGGCCGCGCTGGAGACATCTCTCTACATGCGCAACCAGCTTCTGCGCGATGCCGATTGGGCCGGCATGGCCCATGGCGTCGAGATCCGCGTGCCGTTCGTGGACGCCTTCTTCCTGGCTGCGCTTCCGCCGGGTCCGGTCCTTGCAGCCCTGAACGCCAAGGACGCCATCGCTGAAGTACCCGAACCGCCGTTGCCGGACAGCGTTCGTCACCGGCGCAAGACGGGTTTCTCCACGCCGGTCGGCCGATGGCTGCGGGAGGCAAGCGGTACGTCGCAGGCCCCTGGGATCGATCTTTCGGCGGCGTCGCGGGCCTGGGCGCTCAAGGTCTGGCGCGCCGGCTGGGCCGGACCGGCAGCGGCCTGAGCGATACGATGGGATCCCGTATCCTCGCTCTCGTCGGTGACTGCTACGGAGCACGTGGCGGCATCGCACGTTACAATCAGGACCTGTTTGACGCGCTGGCCGACGGCAGCACGGAGATTCTGATCCTGCCGCGCCACGGCGACGCGAGCGGGCAGGTGCTGCCACCCGGTGTGCGCCAAAATCCGCCGCTTTTCGGCCGACTGAAATTCTCGCTGGCGGCAATCGTCGCCGCGTGGCGCTTCCGCCCCATCGACACTGTCTTCTGCGGTCACGTCTTCATGGCCCCGTTGGGCTTTCTGCTCGCCCGCGCGTTCGGTGCGCATTACTGGGTGCAGGCGCATGGCACGGACATCTGGAAGGATCGTCGCGGACTTGTGCGGCGCGTGATCTGTTACGCCGATCTGGTGAGTACGGTCAGTCGCGAGACGCGGCGCATCCTGCTGGCCTGGGTCGACCTGCCGCCCGAGCGCGTGCGCGTCCTCCCCGACACGGTGCAGGATGTTTTCACGCCGGGACCGCCGTCGCCGGTGCTGCGCGACAGGTTGAAGCTCGGCGCCGGGCCAGTCCTCCTGACGGTTGGAAGGCTTGCCTCGAGTGAACGCTACAAGGGTCATGAGGCGATCTTCACCGTCCTGGCGGGGCTTCGGGAGAAATTCCCCGACCTCGTCCACGCCGTGGCGGGAGACGGCGATGACAGGGCGCGGCTCGAAGCGGTCGCTGACGCGGTGGCACCGGGGGCCGTGAGGTTCCTCGGCTTCGTCCCCGACACCGACCTGCCGGATCTTTACCGGCTGGCCGACCTCTACGTGATGCCGAGCACCGAGGAAGGCTTCGGGATCGTCTATCTCGAGGCGGCCGCCTGCGGCCTGCGGGTCGTTGGCGGCAAAGGCGGTGGGACCGCCGACGCCATTCCCGACGAGCGTGTCGGCGTCATCGTCGACCCGGCCGACCGGCCTGCGCTCGCGGCTGCAATCGAGCAGCAACTGCAGCGCGGCGGGGCCGATCCGGCAGCCGTAAAGCCATATCGAAGGTCGCACTTTGTGACCGCGGCACGTGCACTCTATGCTCGCCTAGCCGCCCAACCGCGTCGTATGACTGCCGGCCTATGATTTCCCGTGATCGCCCCTCCCAGCGGCTCATCCTCGAAGCCGGACGTGCCGACCGCCAGTATTGGGGCGATCTGTGGCGGTACCGCGAACTGTTCCTGATCCTGGCTTGGCGTGACGTTTCAGTGCGCTACAAGCAGACGGTCATCGGACTGGCCTGGGCCTTCGTCCGGCCGTTCATGACGATGGTCGTCTTCACGGTGGTGTTCGGCAGGCTCGCCAAGCTGCCGACCGAAGGCGACGCCCCCTATGCGGTGCTGGTCTTCGCGGGCCTTCTGCCGTGGACGCTTGCCACGTCGATCCTCACCGATGCTTCGAACAGCGTGCTGACCAACTCGCAACTCGTGAGCAAGGTCTATTTCCCGCGGATCATCATTCCCCTTTCCACGGTCATGGTGGCGCTGGTCGACTTCGGCGTCAGTCTCGTCATCCTCGCGGGCGTCATGGCTTGGTATGGGGTGATCCCAGACTGGCACATTCTGCTGCTGCCGTTCTTCGTCCTGCTGGCCTTGCTGGTCGCCCTGGGCCCCGCTTTGTGGGCCGCCGCGACGATCGTGAAGTATCGCGACTTCCGCTTCGTCATCCCGTTCGTCGTCCAGATCGGGGTCTATGTTTCACCGGTCGGCTTTTCCGCCAAGGTGGTGCCGCCGGAATGGCAGCTCCTCTACAGCATGAACCCGATGGTGGGCGTGATCGACGGCTTTCGCTGGGCCATCCTGGGCGGCGACAGCCCGCTCTATCTGCCGGGGTTCGCGGTCAGCATGCTGGTAGCCGCCGGTATGCTCTGGCTGGGGATCCACACGTTCCGCCGCACCGAGCGCGGCTTCGCCGATCTGATCTGAGCATGTCCGACGTCGTCATCCGCGCCGAGAAACTCGGCAAGAAGTTCATCATCGGCCACAAGGTCGAATACTCCGCGATCCTGGGTGAAGCGCTCGTGCGCACCGCCCGCGGCCTCCTGCGCCGCGGCGCGGACATGCTGCGCGGTCGGGCCGTCATCGAAGGCGACGAAGTCGAAGAGTTCTGGGCGCTGCGCGATGTCGATTTCGAGATCAAGCGCGGGGAAGTGGTCAGCATCATCGGCCACAACGGGGCGGGTAAGACCACCCTGCTCAAGATTCTGTCGCGCATCCTCGAGCCGACATTGGGCCGTGTCGAAATCAGTGGACGGGTTGCAAGTCTCCTCGAGGTCGGTACCGGTTTCCACCAGGAGCTGACCGGACGCGAGAACATCTTCCTGAATGGTGCGATCCTCGGCATGACGCGCCAGGAGGTTCTCGCGCGGTTCGACGAAATCGTCGACTTCTCCGGCGTCGAGAAGTTCATCGACACGCCGGTCAAACGCTATTCCGTCGGCATGTACATGCGTCTGGCCTTCTCCGTGGCGGCCCATCTGGAGACGGAAATCCTGTTCGTCGACGAGGTGCTCGCGGTGGGCGACGCGGAGTTCCAGAAACGTTGCCTTGACCGCATGTCGGCGGTCGCAAGCGCGGGCCGCACCGTGTTGTTCGTCAGTCACAACCTCGCGGCCGTGGCGGCGCTCACGCGGCGCGGTATCGTCATGAAGGGCGGGCAGGTCATTTTCGATGGCCCGATCGAAAGGGCCATTTCCCAGTATTCGGCGTCCCTCAGCAAGGGCAAGGTCGAGAGGGACTGGGGAAGAGGGCATCATTCGGCGATTCTCTCCGCCGACTTGCTCGACGCGCAGGGGGCACCGACGGAAATCTATGAGCCGGGAACGCCGTTCAATCTCCAGGTCGAAGTCGAGACGACCGAGATGCCGGGCCTGGGCCTCGAACTTCAGCTTCGCGACGCCAACAACCTGCCAGTCGGCTTCTATTCGTCGACCATCTTCTCTCAGACTCCTCTGCCAAGCCGCGGACGCCATGTCTGCACGCTCAGTCTCCAGCCGCTTTTCCTGGCGTCCGGCGAGTACAGTTTCGACATCTCGACCAATTCGCTCACCATCGTCGTCGACCATGCCGTGGCGAACGCAATTCCCTTCCGTGTTGCGGCTTCGAGCCCGGGGGGCATCGCCTACGACTTCAACCAGAACCTTGGGCAGGGTGTCGTCGCCATGCAGCTTGCCAGCCCGCTTCGCATCGAGCCCGTATCGCCGCAGCGCAGCTGACCGCCGAATCAATGCGCCGCGCGGTTTGCATCGTCAGTCCCGGAAATCTCGCCTCCAACCCACGGGTATTGAAGGAAGCGGACGCACTCCACAGCGCCGGCTACGACGTCACCGCGATCGTGTGCAACTATAACGAAGTGCTGCGCCAGGCCGACGACGAGATCGAGGCCGTCGTCCCCTGGAAAGTGATCCGGGTTTCGCGCTCGCGAGGTGAAGGCGTCAGGGCGCGTGCGGTCGCCCAGCTTGCTCAGATGCTCTCGACCCTGGGTCTCCCGATACCCGTGAATGTGGCGGCGCTCAGTGCCCGCACGCCCGTCGGAGCGCTGATGCGGCGCGCGCCCGAGGTGCCGGCCGATCTCTACATCGCGCACTATGTGGCGGCTCTGCCGGCCGCGGCTGCGGCCGCGCGGCGCCATGGTGCGCTTATCGGCTTCGACGCCGAGGATTTCCATTCGGGTGAGGGCACGGGGGCGCCGGGTGATGCGTTCCGAATGAGGATGATCGAGATCGTCGAGCGGTCCGTGCTGCCATCGTGCGCGCACATGACCGCGGCCGCACCGCTGATCGGCAAGGCCTATGCGGCGCGCTATGGCGTGGCCTGCCCGGCGACGGTGTTGAACGTCTTCCCGCTGTCGATGGCGCCGCTCGACCAGAGGCCCCTTCGGACCGAGGAGGGCGCGCCTGGTCTGCGAGCATACTGGTTCTCGCAGACGATCGGACCCGATCGCGGTCTGCAGGCCTTCATCCAGGCGATGGCGCGCGCGACCACGCGGGTGACGCTCGACATCAGAGGGAGCAACCGCTGGGGCCATGGTGACGCGCTTCTGGCGCTGGCCGCATCCCTCGGAGTCGGGGATCGGGTGAAGCTCCTGCCGATGGCCGCGCCGGCCGAGATGGTGCGGCTTGCTGCCGACTACGATGTCGGCCTGTCGCTGGAGACCGACGTTAGCGAGAACCGCCGGATCTGCCTCACCAACAAGATCTTCACCTACCTGCTGGCGGGCGTGCCCGTCATCATGAGCGACACGCCCGCGCAGAAGCTTCTCGCACCCGATCTCGGTCTGGCCGCGCGGCTCTGCACGCTGGCGGATCCGGCCGGGCTGGCCGCGATCCTTGACTCGCTTGCCTCCGCTTCCTCGCGGGCAGAGGCTTCGCAGGCCGCCTGGCGCCTGGGTCGCGATCGTTACAACTGGGACCGTGAGCAGGGCGTGCTGCTGCGGTCGGTGGCCGCCGCGTTTGCTCGGCGGAAAAGAGGGTGCTGATGCGTCTCTTGCTGACGGCCGATCCCGAGATCGAAGTCCCGCCGCGGCTCTACGGCGGGATCGAGCGCATCGTCGACGTGCTGGTCCGCCGGCTGCGGGCCGCTGGCCATACGGTGGGGCTGGTGGCGCGACCGGGCTCGCAATGCCCTAACGATGCGTTCTTGCCGTGGCCGGGATCGAGTTCGTTGTCTCGGCGTGACACCGTGCTGAACACGATCGCCCTTTCCCGTGCGGTCAGGGCCTTTCGGCCCGATGTCGTCCACAGCTTCTCACGCATCGCCTATCTGCTGCCGCTCCTGCGCGGCCGCATCCCGTTGGTCATGTCGTTCCAGCGCGAACCGACTCCGCGCACCGTAGGCCTCGCGGTTCGGCTGGCCGCTCCCGGGCGGATCACTTTCACCGGATGCAGCGAGTACATTGCACGCCGCGGGCGGGTGGCCGGCGGCGAATGGCATGGCATTCCAAACTTCGCCGATACCGAAGGACTGACGCTTGGTGCCGCCGTGGCGGACGACGCGCCGCTGGTCTTCCTGAGCCGCGTCGAAGAGATCAAGGGCGCGCACTGGGCGATCGAGATTGCGCGGCGCACCGGCCGCCGGCTGATCATCGCCGGCAATCATTCCGACCGGGACGATCCGGAAGGCCGCTTCTGGCGCGAGAGGATCGCGCCGGAAATCGGAAAGGGCGGTATCGAGTATGTCGGACCGGTCGACGATGTGCAGAAGAACGCCTTGCTGGGCAGCGCCCGGGCCATGGTGGTGCCGATCCAGTGGGACGAGCCGTTCGGCATCGTGTTTGCCGAATCGCTGGCCTGTGGCGCACCGGTCGTTTCCTGTCCGCGCGGCGCCCTGCCGGAGATCGTCCGAC
Organism: Reyranella sp.; assembly: GCF_965249915.1. Classification (GTDB taxonomy): domain Bacteria; phylum Pseudomonadota; class Alphaproteobacteria; order Reyranellales; family Reyranellaceae; genus Reyranella. Next base: position 2,187,075 of record NZ_OZ252257.1, on the reverse strand, counting down.
CGGGCGTCGACGGATTCTTGATCAGTTCTATCGAGGAAGGTTGCGATGCCGTCGAGCGCGTCGGTGCCCTGGACCGTGCGGAGTGCCGGCGCCGCGCCGTCGAGCATTTTTCGGCCGACGCCGTCGTGACTCGCTACGCCGATCTCTACTCTAAGGTGCGCGCGCGTCTGGCGCGATCATGACCCGGCGCCTGGCCCTGGTCAGCGGACATTTCCCACCCAGCAATCTGGTGGGCGCCCAACGGGCACGCCTGTGGTCGCGCTACCTGCCGGAGTTCGGCTGGGAACCGATCGTCGTCACCGGCGACCCGGCGGAGTACGAAGAGCGGCCGGATCCCGATCTCGAGCGGCTGGTGGCGCCCGGCCTCAGGGTGGTGCATGCGAAGACTCTGTCGACGCGTCCCGTGCGCCTGGCCGGCGACATCGGCATCCGGTCTTTCTGGGGCTGCTATCGGGCTTTGGCGAAGCTGGCGAAGGCGCGCGAAATCGACTTCGTGATGGTGACGATCCCGTCCAATTTCCTGGCGCCGGTCGGTCGGCTGGTGCACCTGCGCACCGGCTTGCCGTTCGGCATCGACTACCAGGATCCCTGGGTCAATCCTTGGACGGGCAAGGAGAAGCGCTTCAGCCGCGCCTGGGCCTCGAACCGTCTGGCCGAAATCCTCGAACCCTGGTCGGTGCGCGATGCCGCGCTGATCACCGCGATGGCACCGGGCTATGCCGCCGGCATGCTCGAGCGAAACCCGAGGGTCGCGGCGACGTCGGAACTCGCCTACATGCCGATGGGCGCAGCGCCCGAGGACTATGCGTTGGTACGGCGTCTGCGACGGGCTCCCTTCCTGTTCGATCCGGCGGACGGCCGGTTTCACATGATCTATGCCGGGGCGATGCTGCCAGCCGGGCTGGTCGTGCTCGACGCGTTCATGGCTGGATTGCGCCTCTTGCGTGAGCGTGCGCCGCAGGTCGCCGCCAAACTCCGCGTGCATTTCGTCGGCACCGGCAGCTCGCCCGACGATCCCCACGGTCATCGCGTCCTGCCGCGAGCGCGTGCGGCGGGCGTTGAGGAGATGGTGGACGAGCATCCGCATCGCATCGGTTATGTCGATACGTTGAACCACCTGATGAACGCCAGCGCCGTGCTGGTGTTGGGCTCGACCGAGCCACATTACACACCGTCGAAGGTCTTCCAGGCGATGCTGTCGGAGCGGCCCGTCTTTGCGCTGCTTCACCGGGACAGCACGGCGGTGGCGATGATTCTTGAGTCCCGGGTCGGCGAGGTCCTGACCCTGACGGAGGCCGAACTGCCGGCGCCGGAGACCGTGGCGGCGGCGCTCCAGAACTTCGTCGATCGTCCGACCTACCGGGCAGATTCGGCCGATCGCAGCGTCTTCGAGGACTATTCGGCGCGCAATTCGACGCGCCAGTTCGCGGAGGCGCTGGATCGCGCCTGTTTGCGGGCGGCCCGCACATGAGGCGGCGTATCGGCTTTCTGGTCAGTCACCCGATCCAGTACTACGCGCCGATCTTCAGGGAACTCGCGCGACGCTGCGACCTCACCGTGTTCTTCGCCCATCGCCAGGACGCGAGCGGACAAGGCCGCGCTGGTTACGGCGTCGCCTTCGACTGGGATGTCGACCTCTTGTCCGGCTACGAGAGCCATTTCCTTCGGAATGTGGCGCGCACACCGTCGACCCAGACCTTCTTCGGCTGCAACACGCCGGAGATTGCCGACCGGATTGCGGCCGGGCGTTTCGACGCCTTCGTCGTTCCAGGTTGGTCGCTGCACTCCTATTGGCAGGCGGTGCGGGCGTGCAGCCGCGCGCATGTTCCTGTGATGGTGCGAGGCGATTCGCAACTCGGCGGGCAGCGCAGGGGAGTCGTCGGGTACGTCAAAGGCACGGTCTTTCCGCACGTGCTGAAGCAGTTCGATGCCTGCCTCTACGTCGGCCAGCGCAACCGCGAATACCTCGAACATTATGGCGTCCCGCCGGCCCGGCTGTTTTTCTCACCGCACTGTGTCGACAACGACGCCTTCTCGGAAGGCAGCGCTGCGGCGCGCGCAGCCAGGAGTCAGGACGACCTTGGCAGCCGCAGACGCGTGCTTTTCGTGGGGCGACTGGTGGAGAGCAAGCGGCCGATGGACCTGGTCCTGGCCGCCGCGCGACTGGCTGCGAGCGGGGAGTCTGTCGAACTCGTGATTGCGGGGGCGGGCGAACTCCAGGCGCCAATGGAGGAGGCCGCTCGCGCTGGTGGCGTTGCGGCCCAGTTCCTGGGCTTCGTCAATCAGAGTGGGCTGCCAGCCGTCTATGCTTCGGCCGACGCCCTCGTCCTGCCGTCGACCGCCGTCGAGACCTGGGGCCTCGTGGTCAACGAGGCGATGGCCTGTGGCGTGCCGGCCGTGGTGTCCGACGCGGTCGGGTGTGGGCCCGATCTCGTCGAGCCCGGAGTCACCGGAGCGGTCGCCCCGATGGGCGACGTATCGGCGCTGGCGGCGGCCATTGCCTCGGTTCTCGCTCTGGATCCGGGCGCGACGCGCCGCGTATTGGCTGAGCGGATGGCGATCTACTCGCCGGCACGGGCCGCCGATGGGATCCTCGGCGCCGCGGATACTCTCGCCGCCGCGGTTCGTTTAAGATGACGATATGACCGATGATTCCGTCATCATTCCAGCCTGCACCCGCCTTTGGGCACTGCCGGAGGCTGTCGACTCATGCCGGTGCGCCGCGGCCAAGGTCGAGATCGTTGTGGTGGATGACGGCAGTACCAACGGGATAGGGGCGTTTCTGCAGACGCAGCGGGACATCGTTGCGATCCGAGCCGATAACTGGCGCTCGCGCCGAAGACCGCTGCCGCTCTCGTCCTCGCATTACTCAGCCTTCCTGTTTCGCTGCGACCTCATCGAGAGGAGTCCGCACCGGCAGCGCTTTCGCATTACGCGACGACCGGCTGTTCGGTGCGGACGTTTGCGCAAGCCTATCCGAAAGAAGCGGCAGCGTTCGTCGATTGGATCACCGATCTCGATGTGGGAATCCACCAAGTCCGTCCGAGGCTCGCATTCGCCTGCAAGTTTCCGGGCTTGGGCATGACGGAGAGGCTGCAGACGCGCCGGGTCTGGAAGCAATGACCTCTCAGGCTACTGTCACGTCGGGAACCAAGATCGTGCCACTGCGCGTATTGCAGTGTGCCGGTTTCTATTTTCCTGAATCGACTGGCGGCACAGAAGTCTATGTGCGCGATCTCGCATCGGCGCTGACGCAGGAGTCCATTGAGAGCACGATCGTCGCCGCGACGGACGGCGAGTATGACGCGTACTCCTGGGATGGTTCGGAGGTGGTTCGTTATCCGGTCGATGCGACCAGGATCGCGGTTGGCAGTGATACGAGCGTGCGTACGCGAACCATGTTCCAGAGGATCGTTGAGGCGGCCAAACCGGACCTCTTTCACCTCCACTCATGGACCAGTGGTGCGGGCCTGGAACACCTTCGGCAGGTCGCAGAGATGGGCATTCCCTGCGTCGTTACCGTACACGTGCCGTCTCCGATTTGCATGCGCGGGACGATGCTCCTCTACGACCAGCGGCCATGCGATGGATATATCGACGATCGCCGCTGCGCGCGGTGTTGGGCGCTTGAAAGGGGCCTGCCAGCCCCGGCTGCCTACCTGCTGTCGTATATGCCGCGATGGGACCTGACAGGAACCGGCGTCGCACGCTTCTCGCGGCGCGCCGCGACCTTGTTGTCGGCGCGTGCGGCCGCGGCGGGGAAGGCGCGCGAGCTTCACTCGATGGCCGCGCTCAGCGAACGTATCGTGGCACCCAGCGAATGGGTTCGGTCAGCCCTTGTCGAGAATGGAATTTCACCGACCAAAGTCGTGGTATCGCAGCAGTCTGCCAGCGCCGCCTTTTTCGACCGCAAGGCGAGGCCGCTGCAGGGCGCTCGCCCCACCGAGATCGTGATCGGCTTTCTGGGGCGGCTCGAGCGATACAAAGGCGCCTATCTGTTGGTGCGTGCCCTTCAGCTACTTCCCCTGGATCTGCCCGTGCAACTCCGCATTGCGGGCGTTGGTGGGGATCCTCACCTAAGCAGCCAGCTGGAAGCTGCCTCGCGCAAGGATTCGCGCATTCAGCTGATCGGCCATGTCGAACATGAGCGAGTTCCAGAGTTTCTGGCGACCATCGACGTGCTGGCGGTACCGTCCCGCTACATGGAGACCGGTCCCATCGTGATTCAGGAGGCGCGCGCACTGGGCATACCGGTAATGGGCGCCGACCTGGGAGGCATCAGCGAGCGTGTCCATCATGGGGTGGACGGATGGTTGCTTCCGTTTGACGATCCCAAGCCGTGGGCAGAGGCGATAAGGGTCGCGGCCACTGACCCCGCCGAAGTGGCGCGGCTTTCGAGCAACATGCACCGGACCAGATCTGTCGAGGATGTGGGAGCGGAGATGGCGAAGCTTTATCGCGAGACAGTGAACGGCCGGGCGGGGGTGAACCAGACGCGCGCACCCTCCATCAGGAATGGTGCTGCCTGACAGGTCTCGTCCGGCGTTTAAATCGATCGCGTCGGCTATTTCTGCAATATCTGTGCTATGAGTTGGACGCACATAAACCCTTGCAATTCAGTGGACGAGCCGTGCGCCTTCTTCACGTGGTTCCGACGTATCTGCCGGCGGTGAGATATGGGGGGCCGATCCGGTCGGTTCACGCGCTTTGCAGGGAGCTTGCCGCGGCCGGCCACGACGTACAGGTCTTCACCACCAGTGTGGATGGCCCATCCGACAGTGATGTGCCGCTCATGACGCCAGTCGACGTTGAAGGTGTGAAGGTCACCTATTTCCCGAGCCGCACGTTGCGGCGTCTCTACTGGTCGCCGCCGATGGGGCAGTCGCTCGAGGCGTCGACTTCATCCTTCGATGCCGTGCATCTCCATTCGGTTTTCCTGTGGCCGATTCTTGCTGGCGCCCGCGCCGCCCGCAAACATGCCGTTCCCTACGTGATCTCGCCGCGCGGGATGCTCGTCCCCGAGTTGATCCGCCGGAAAAGCCGCTGGGTGAAGGAAGCCTGGATTCGACTGGTGGATCGCCGCAATCTCGAGGCGGCCGCCGCAATTCACGCCACTTCGGCCATCGAGGCGAAGCACATTGCGAGCTTCGGGTGGCGCCTGCCGCCGATTGCGACGATCCCGCACGGAGTGGACGATCCGCCGCCACCCTCGGAAGCCGTTCTGTCGCCTGATATCGTTGCGGCGATTTCGGGGGGGCCCATGGTCCTGTCGTTCGGGCGGTTGAGCTGGGAGAAAGGGCTCGACCGCCTCATTGCAGCGCTGGCCGAGGTGCCTTCGGTAAGGGCCGTCATGGCCGGCGACGATGCGGGGGGGCATGCGGATTTTCTGGCCTCCGAGGCGGTCCGGCTCGGCGTCGCCGACCGTGTGACGATCATCGCGCGTCATGTCTCGGGCGCCGACAAGGAGGCTTTGTTTGCCGCGGCGCGTCTCTTTGCGATGACGTCATTGTCTGAGAATTTCGGCATTGCCGCCTTCGAGGCGATGCGCCGTGGGCTACCGGTCGTGGCCACCCCGGACGTCGGCATGTCGGAAATCGTACGCGATACGCAGGCAGGGCTGGTGGTCGATCCGACACCTTCCGCCATTGCCGCTGGCGTGCGAGCGCTCTTTGCAGACCCGGAACTCTGCCGCCGGCAGGGGCAGGCGGGGCGCAGGCATGTCATCGATCACTATGGCTGGCCGGCCGTCGCTCGCAGGATGGCCGAGCTTTATCGCTCGATCGCCAGCGTGCCGGCACCGCGAGGCGCCCCGTGATGGCCCTGCTGGAGCAGAGCCCGTTCGATCTGGCGAAGGAACGCCGGATCGTCGTCATCGCCGATTGGCTGCCGCCGGATTTCGGCGCCGTCGGGCAATACATGCAGATGCGCGCGCAGGCGCTTGCGGAGCAGGGGCACGCCGTCACCCTGGTAGGCCTGACGACCGGTACCGGGACGAGGGGCTATCGGGAAAGAGGCCGCGGCGCGTTGACGGAAATCCGTCTGTCCGCGCGACCGGTACCGCGGGGGTCATTGCTGGGCCGCATGCTGTGGACGATCGTCACGAACCTTCGTCTGCTGTTCGCGGCCTTCGGTCCGCTTCGGGCGGCTGACGGAATCCTGTTCACCGGCTCACCGCCGTTCCTCATTCATCTACTGGTGCCGCTGAAACCATTGTGGAAAGGGCGCCTCGTCTACCGGATCACCGATTTTCACCCGGAATGTCTGATCGCGGCGCGCGACAGGCCCTCTCGTGCGCTGAACCTGTTGCTGCGCCTGACGAACTTCTGGCGTCGTCGCGTCGACAGTTTCGAGGTCCTGGGTCAGGACCAGCGGCGGCGGCTTCAGGCGACCGGGGTGCCTGGCGAACGGATCACCCTGGTGAGGGACGGGTCGCCGGTCGCCTTCGCTGCGGACGGCCGCACCGAACCGCTGCCGGCCGATCTCGCTGGGAAGTGCGTGCTGCTCTACTCCGGGAACTATGGTGTCGCCCACGAGATCGAAACCGTGCTGCGGGGCTATGAACTGCACCATCGCGAGGGAAGCGGCCGGGTCCATCTATGGCTCAGTGCCACAGGGGCGGGTGCCGATGAGATTGCCGAAGTGCTGAAGAGCGCCGGCTTGCCGTTTCATCGCTCCTCTCCTGTGCCACTGGATAAGCTGGCCGGTTTGCTCCGGGCGCCTGCAGCACATCTCGTGACATTACGAGATTCGTTCGTCGGCTACGTGATGCCGTCGAAAATCTACGCGTGCGTGGACTCAGGGAAGCCCGTGCTCTTCGTCGGAAGTGCGGACTCCGATGTTCATCTGCTCGCGCAGGCCGCTCCGGCGGGCTACTGGCGGGTATCGTGCGGTGATTTTCGGGGCTTCGCTGAGGCTCTGGAAGATTTGGCAGGGCGCCCGGAACACCAAAATCCCTAGTGTCCCTGGTCAGCGCATTGGGACCGCTGAGGATTGGAGCCGAGCGGGTTGTCTATCTGCCCTTGAACTGCGATTTTCCGATGGGCGAATCGTGCGGGCGGTTAAGAGCTGCCGTCGCGCTGGTACCTCCAGAATGCGGGGGGAGGAAGTAAGCCTTCGCCACGTATTGACTGAAGTTGATTGAAGAGAGGTGCCTTCGGGGCTTGGCATTTTGCACTTGGTTAGCTAATAAGAGGGTTAGGCCGTGTGGGAGCGGCCGGAACTTTTCGACGTTTGTGGGTAGGGTCTCCAAAGAATGGCCGCGACGGGCTGAATCCTCGCGGCTGGGTGGACGATATGTCAAAGATTGCACTGGGAACGCAGGGTATTGGCGCGCTATCGGCGCTCCTTTGGGCTGCGGTTGCGACTGCGCAGGTGGCCCCTGGTGTAGGACAGGCTTGGCAGGGACCGCCGGGAGCAGGACCTGTGCAAGGTGTTGGGCCGGCACTGGGCGCGGGGCCTATGCGCGGCGCTGGTCCTGCAGGCGGCGACGCTGAGGCTGAGGGCGATTTCAATCAAGCGCGGCAAGGGCCGCTGCAGGGTGGTCCTCTTCAGAACGGGGGCCCCTTGCAGGGAGCCGGTCCGATCCAGACGCCGGGACCACTTCAGAGCGCAGGGCCACTGCAAAGTGCTGGTCCGATGCAAACAAACGGCTCGCTGCAGAACGCCGGTCCGCTCCAGTCCGCCGCGCCCCTCCAGAACACGGCACCCGTAGGTGGCCTGCCTGGGGGCTTGGAGAGCTTGAGCGCAAATGGCGACCCCCTGATTCCGCCTCCCAACGGTCAGTACTATGCGGGCCCGAACGGACCGCTGGGCGGTCAGACGATGCAGCAGCTGATTGCGGAGAAGCTGGGCGTGCCAGGAGGCGTCTCGGGACCGGAGTTGGCGAGTCTGGTGAATTCAATAACGCCGCCCGATCCGGCTCCGCCGCCCGTGACGCCTGTTGTAAATCCACCTCTGCCTCCAACCCCCATACCACCTGGTCCGCTACCGCCTGTGATCTATGACCCGCCTCCGCCCCAGCAGCAGAGCCCGCGGTAGCCTTCGAGAGTGCGCGCGGGGAAGTTTCTTCCAACCGCCACTCGGACCGGTACCAGGATGGCCAAGAGCACCCATGTCAATTAGTGCGAATAGATCGCAGCTGATTTGGTCGCCTGTTGTGGGCTGGGCCTTGCTGACGTGCGGAGGTTCGGTCGCTCAGGCGCAGATCGAGACTTCCGCGCCGGCCGTCCAGACATTGCTCGAGCAGACGCCGGTGGTCGACGTTCCAGACCTGCCGGTCACTGACCCGGGTACTGTCGTGGGCGGAAACGAAATCGGAATCGCGGCCGGTGCGTTCACCGTCTACCCGTACCTGGAAATCCAGGAGGGATACGACAGCAACGTCTATGCGACGACTGCGCCGACGGTGGGTTCGCCATTCACGGTCATCAAGCCGGTGGTCGAACTGAAGTCCGAGTGGTTGAACCATTCGTTTCGAGTGGTCGCGGGGGGCGCCGTCGGTTTCTACTCGAATGCGAGCAGCCAGAATTACTGGAATGGCTATGTCGTGGCAGACGGCCGATTGGAAATTCAGGAAGATTTCTACCTGACCGGCCTCGCTGGGGTCCGCCGCCAGACTGAAGCCCTCGGTACGCCAAACACCCTGATCGCGAGTGCGCCGACCGTCGTTGACTCGATCCCGGTCGAGTTGGGCCTCTATCAGCGCTTCAACCGCTTCTTCTATGAGTTGAGAGCCGCTGCGACCCGCTACCAGTACCTCGACAACAGTATTATTTCGCTGGGCGGCTTGCCGTCCGCCAGCCGCAATCGCATGGAATACGAAGAGCGCGTTCGACTGGGCTATGAGATCATGGAGGATGTCGACGTCTGGGTCTCGCCAGGCCTTAACCAGCGCATCTACGATCAGTTCATCAATGCGTATGGCCAGCAGCGCGATTCCAACGGCTGGTTCGTCAACTTCGGGGGAACCGTCAAATTCACGGCGAAAACCAGCCTCGAAGGTTATGTAGGATATGCAACCCAGACCTTCCTCGCCGATGGAAGCGCGACCCCGGCTTTTACGTTCGGTCTCACCGGTATCTGGAACGGCTATGCGCCTCTGACGATCCGACCGGCCTTCATCCGGTCGATCAACGAGTCGGCTTATAGCAATTATCAGAACTACATTTCGACGTCGCTTGGCGTCGACTTCACCTACGACATTCACGACGCTTGGCAGCTGGTGGGCGGGACGGGCTTCAGCACGGCTCAATATTCGCCGACGCCCGGCGCAGGTGTAGGGCCCCGAACAGATTACTTCTGGCGGGCCTCTCTGGGTTTGCTGTATTCCCTGCGTCCACAGATCCAGATCGGACCGCTGTACGAACATTACACAGGTTCGTCGACGGACGTCGCCAGCGGTGGTCCTTCCTACACGCGGGACGTCATCTCTATTCGTTTGGTTGCAAAGCGGTGATCCCGTGAAATCTCGCAGTTTCCTCTCCCGCTGCCTCGGTCCGCTCTTCGTAGCGATCGCGCTGACCGTTGGCGCCTGCGGTCCACAGCCTCCTATGTCGACGGCAACAATTCAGCAGCCTTCGCTGGGAACGCAGAATCTCAGGCTCGGGGAATATCGTGTCGCGCCGGGCGACCGGTTGCGCGTAACGGTCCTTTCGGACACCGAGTTGTCCGGCGAATATGAGGTCGATTCGACCGGCGTGATCTCTCCGCGCATGGCGGGGAGGGTGATCGTTCTGGGCATGTCGACTCCCGAGATCGAGGCCATGCTGGCCGACCGCTATCGCGCGGGGGGCTACCTCCGCAATCCGCGCCTGAGCGTCGACCTGGTGTCGCGGCGCCCGTTCTACATCGTCGGTGAGATCAACCGCCCCGGCTCGTTCCCCTATGTGTCGGGGATCAACGTGGTGCAGGCGATCGCTATCGCCGGCGGATACACCCGGCGCGCCTCCAAGACGCGCATCACGATTCAGCGCTTCAATGCGCAGCAGGGTCAGGAAGAGACGGTTACGGAGGATTCACCGGTGGGGCCGGGCGACATCATCCGGGTGCCGGAGCGTTGGTTCTAGAAGCGTTTATGTGAGGTCGTAGGCGAGCGTAGGACTTGGGGATGGGCGGTGTGGGGCCGTCCGTCGGATTGAGTGTCGTTTGGGTGAACTCTCGGGTTGGGGCGGTTGGCTCCCCGCTCGATTGGGTGTGGTCGCGAGTTGACTTTTTCGCGGAGTAGAGTGGGATGGGATCGTTGTCGAGGGCGGACCACATTGTGGATGAGCCCAATCAGAACCGAATCTTGCCGGCCTCGGAAGCGCCGTTGCCTGCTCTGCGTCCCGTCGAATCGTCGGACGAATTGTGGGACTGGCTGCGTCTGCTGAACCGCCGCAAGGCGTTGATCATCGGCTGCGGTCTCATCGCGACGGCGTTGATGGCGCTGATCATCGCGCAGGCCACACCGCTCTACAAGGCCTCGTCGCGCATCATGCTGGATACGCGTACCTCGAAGCTGGTGGGAACAGAGGCCGCCCTGTCTGGGTTCGACACGCTCAACATGGGCGCGATCCAGACCGAACTCGAGGTCATTCAGTCGGAGTATCTGATCGGCCGCGTCGTCGACAAGCTCGGGCTTGCGAACAATCCTGAGTTCAACGGCACCAAACCACCGGGATTTATCGACAATGCCCTGCAGCCGCTTCGCGATCTGTGGAGCATCGGCATCTCGACTCTCCTGGCTCCGCCGCCGAAGCCGCAGGAGGCGACTGTAGCAACCGTTGCGCCGCGCACGGGCCGCCCCGCCGAAGACAGCGATCCGCGCCGGCGCGCCGCGATCGGCGCCGTAGCCAGTCGCCTGACGGTTACTCTGCTCGGGCGCACCTTCGTTATCCTGATCACGGTCGAAAGCCCCGACGACTCCATGTCGGCACGCATTGCCAATGCCATTGCCGATGCGTATCTCGCCGACCAGGTCGAGACCAAGAACGAGGCCAATCGACGGGCTACCGAATGGCTCGAGCAACGCCTCGCGGAGCTGCGCCGAAATCTGCAGATCGCGGAGGAGGCGGTGGCCGCCTATCGCCGCGACAAGGGCTTGGCCGGCAGCCCCGAGGGCGCGGTCTCGACCCAAACGCTCTCAGATCTCAACAGCCGCTACACGGCAGCCAAGGGACGGCGTATCGAGCGCGAGGGCCGGTTGATCGCGCTCAGCAAGGCAAGTCTCAACCCAGGCGAACTCGCCAATATCCCGGAGGTGGCGGGGAATACCACTCTGGCGGCGCTGCGCATCCAAGATGTGGAGCTGACCCGAAAGAGCGCCGAGCTTTCTTCGCAGCTTGGGGAGGCCCATCCGAAGATCCAGCAGGTCCGCAACGAGCTGGCCTCGATCCGCTCGCGTTTCATCACGGAGACGCAACGCATTACGCTCGCGGTCCGCGCGGAACTCGATGCTGCGACGTCCGAGGAAGAAGAGCTCAAGGAGCTTGTCGACAAGGCGGCCGTGATTTCTGGTACGGCCAGCCAGTATGAGGCGGAACTCAAGCAGCTGGAGCGCGAGGCGCAGTCCAATCGCACGCTGTACGAGACGTTTCTGACGCGCTTCAAGGAACTGCGCGAACAGCAGGACATCCAGCGTGCCGACGCCCGCATCCTCGCCTACGCGCACCCGGCGGGCGCGCCGTCCTCGCCGAACTACAAGACCGGCCTGATGATGGCGTTCATGGTCGGCTCGTTTCTGGGCGTTGCGCTCTCCGTGGCCGCAGAGAAGCTCGATCGCGTCTTCCGGTCTGCTGCCCAGGTCGAAGAGGCAACCGGCGTGGGCGTTCTCGGCATGATCCCCGAGGTCAAGGGGGCCGCGGCCGCCAGATCCAACGTCGTGTCCCACATGCTCGAGAACATGACGTCGCCGGCGGCGGAGTCTGTCAGGGCCGTGTTCACCGCGATCAGTCTTGGCAGCTTGGACCGGCAACCGCGGATCATCGCGATCACCTCGTCCACGCCGAGCGAAGGCAAGACGACCTTTGTGGCGGCCCTTGGCGGCTTGCTGACCAAGATGAATGCGTCGCGGCGCGTGCTGATCGTCGACCTCGATCTCCGGCAGGCCCGTCTGTCGGCGGCGCTTGGCCTTGCCGACCGTGGCGGCACGATCGACGAATATCTCATGGGTATCAAGACCCTGGAGGAATGCACCCGTCGCCACGACCTGTCGGGGGTGGATTACATCTGCGCCCGGCCGAATACGCCGAACGCTCCTGAAATCCTCGAATCGATGGCGATGAAGTCCGCTCTCGGCGTCTTCGCGGAGCGCTACGATCTCGTTATCCTGGACGGTCCGCCGCTATTGGCCGTGTCCGATGCCCGCATCATCGCGCGCCTTGCCGATTATACGGTGTTCATCGTGCAATGGGCGAAGACCCGGCGGGAGGTCGTCAAGACTGCGATCGGCGCGCTGCTGAACGTCACCAACCATGTCGGCATCGTCATCAATCGCGTGAATCTGGCCAAGCATGCGCGCTACGGCTATGGCGATCATGGCGACTACTATTCGCGATACCGCGGCTACTATGGCGCGGGCGCCGATGTCGCGGCCAACGCCGCTCACCGTTCGCCTCTCAAGCTGGCGTCGAAGGGCTAAGTCGGACGGCGTCTCCGGGGGCGCGCGCGCCGATCGTGCCCTATAGGCGCCAGAGCGTCACGCCGACGGGAGTTGCCGCTCTGTCGAGCAGCCCGGTTACGTCGGCTACGAAGCCGCCGCCGGCGGGTTTGAGTAGGGGCTTCACCAGGGACCAGCCGCGCTCGCGGTAGAGCTTGTGAGCGACGGCCAGAACCACCGCGTCGGCAGGCTTCAGCTGGTCGAGAGGCGTGAGCGCGAGGTCGTATTCCTCGCGTAGAAGGCCACCGTCGGCCATCGGATCGTGAAGCTGGACCGTGATGCCGAAATCCTCGAGTTCGCGGACGATGTCGACGACGCGCGTATTGCGGATGTCGGGGACGTTTTCCTTGAAGGTCACGCCCAGAACCGTGACCACAGGCCGGCCATTGCCGGCATGCCGCATGACGCTCCGGACCACCCGGCTTGCCACGTGTACGCCCATACTGTCGTTCACCCGGCGCCCGGAGTGGATGACGTGGGGGTGGTAGCCCACTTCCTCGGCCTTGTGGGCGATGTAGAAGGGGTCGACCCCTATACAGTGGCCTCCCACCAGACCCGGCTTGAAGGGCAGGAAATTCCACTTTGTGCCGGCGGCGTCGAGCACGTCCCGGGTGTCTATTCCCAAGCGATCGGATATCAGCGCCACCTCGTTGATCAGCGCGATGTTGATGTCCCGCTGGGTGTTCTCCAGGACCTTCGCGAACTCGGCCACCTTGATCGATCCGGCCCGGTGGGTGCCGGCCGTCACGACATCGCGGTAGGTCGCATCGACGATGTCGAGCGTCTCGGGCGTGTCGGCGGACACGATCTTCAGAATGTTGTCGAAGCGCCGGTCCTTGTCGCCCGGATTGATGCGTTCCGGCGAGTAGCCGACGTTGAAGTCCGTCTTCCACTTGAGCCCCGACGCCTTCTCCAGCACGGGGATGCAGATATCCTCGGTCACGCCGGGATACACGGTGGATTCATAGACCACGATGTCGCCGCGCTTGAGCGCACGGCCGATGGTCTCGGAGGCCCCTTTCAAGGGAGCGAGGTCGGGTTGCTTGCTGGCGTCGATTGGGGTCGGGACCGTCACGATATGGAAGTCGGCGGCCTTGAGAGCCCGCGGGTCACTGGAGTAGCGGAGCCCGGGCGCCTCGAGCATTGCCGGCTCGACCTCTCCCGTGCGGTCGCGGCCACCGGATAGCTCGGCGATGCGTCGGGCATCGATGTCGAAACCCAGCACCTGGTAGCCGGCGCGGCCGAAGCCGACGGCGACGGGCAGACCCACATAGCCGAGCCCGATGACGGAGATAAACCGCTTCATTCCGTCAATTTCTGACAGGTCACGTCGCCGCTGGCATCCCCTTTTTGGCGCCCTTTCCCTGCCGACGGCTCGTCGCAGGCCAGCCCCAGGGAGTTCCCTGATCATGCCCTCCACGACGGCGGCGAAATTCACGGCAATCCACACGATGCCCAACATGTCCCGTAGCCGAGACTAAAGCCCAGGCATCGAATTGCTCCCGGCCTTGGGAAGACCGTTGGTCTACAAGGTGGTCTACGATTGGCGAGCGTTCGTCAGGGCAGGGCGAGAGTGCGCGGGAGCGCCGCGCCAGTTCCGCTGGATGCGCCTGTGATGCCAATCGTCTTGATGTCCGTGCCGCGTCAGCGACCGGCGATCGTGCTTACGAACGAGGTGCCGCTGAGGATCTTCGGCAGTTCCTCGGCGACGGCGTCGACCACCGAGTCGATCTGCTCCGGCGTATGCTCTGACGTGATGAAGAAACGAAGCCGCGCCTGGTTTTCGGCAACGCCGGGGAAGACGGCCGGCACGACGTTGAAGCCTCGTTCCAGCAGGCGTTCCGACAGCATCACGGTCTGCGGCGAATTGCCAACAATGACGGGAACAACCGAGGCACCAATGCTGAGGCCCGTATTCAGCCCGCGCGCCTGGGCTCTTTCGAGCAGGGCCCGGCCGTTCTGGCGGAGTGCCGTCGCACGCCAGGGCTCGCGCATCATGACGTCGACTGCTGCCGTCGCGGCTGCCGCCAAGGGAGGCGAGAGGCCGACGCTGTAGACGAATCCCGGTGACGTATACCTGATCAATTCGATCAACGCGCGGCTGCCCGCAATGTAGCCGCCGGCGGCAGCCAGCGTTTTGCTGAGCGTGCCCATCCAGATCTCGACCTCCGCCGGATCGATTCCCTGCTCCTCGGCGACGCCGCGTCCGGTACGACCGAGCGCGCCGGTCGCATGCGCCTCGTCGACCATCAGCCACGCGTTGTAGCGGCGCTTGAGCTTGATCAACCCGGCGAGGTCGGGCACGTCGCCGTCCATGCCATAGAGGCCCTCGACGACGATCAAGGCACGGCGATATCGAGCGCGGTTGAGCCGCAAGGCACGCTCGAAGGCGTCGAGGTCGTTGTGCGGGCAGAGTATTCTCTTGGCGCCCGATAGCTTGGCGCCCTCGACGATGCTGTTGTGGATGACCGCGTCGGCGATGATCAGATCTTCCGGACCCAGCATCTGGCCGATCACCGACACGTTGGTGGCGTGGCCGCTCACGAAAGCGATGGCGTCTTCGGTGCCGCTGAGGCGCGCCAACGCAGACTCGAGGTCTCGATGGACCTGGCGCTCGCCTGCCGACAGCCGGCTCGCCGATACCGACGTGCCGAACCGATCGATCGCCATCTTGGCTGCCGCAGCCACATCGGGGTGTCCGTTCAGGCCGAGATAGTCGTAGGAGGAGAAATTCGTGATCGTTCGCCCGTCGATCGAGGTCGTATTGCCGGCGCGACCGTCATGCAGGCGATAGAATGGATTCCCGATTCGGGTGATGTCCCCGACGGCCTTCCAGATCTTCAGAATTTCGTACTCGGGCAACGTGGTGAAGTCGAAATCGCGTCGTTCGCCGGAGGCGGGGCTGGCCGATGGCTTGGCCTGGGAAGGGGCGGAGTGGCCGAGCAACTGCCGCACCCGATCGACCGTTTCCTGGGCCGTAGCGGAGCGCGCCGGGCTCATAGCGGTCCGTCGATCTGCTTGACCCGCTGCATCACGGCTGTGATCGCCGCGCGCTGCTCGGAGGCGTCTGCGGTGGTGGCCTGCTCGGCAAAGTGGCTCGAAGACAGGGTTGCCAGCGCGCTTGGCACGGATTCGCTCGGCGTCTCCCCGGTCACGAGCGGCGTGACGCGCCGTGCGACATCGGCGGGCGTTATACCACTGGCCAGAGACATCATCGGCAACTCGATCTGCAGTGACGCTTCCACCGTCGTGCGCAGCTCGAGCATCATCAGCGAATCCATGCCGATTTCGGCCAATGGCCGATGGCGGTCGACTTCCTTGGGCGGCAGGCGAAGCACCCTTGCGATCTCCTCCACGACGATGTCGAGGAGGGCTGCGGTCGCTTCTTCCGGCGGCATGGCGCGCAGCCGCTCCAGAGTAACGGCCGCTTGGCCGGACTGACGGGACACGCTGCCCGTGTCGATGGCGTTGAAGGTCGGAGCGCGTACAGCCGCGAGTTCGCGCCTGGCCATCGCCCAGTCGATGCGCGCGATGGCACAAGCATCGACCAGCTGGCGTCCCGTGGCGTCGAATGCCCAGTCCAGTGCGTTGAGTGCCGTGCGCGCTGGCATCAAGGTGGAGGCGAACCGGCGCTTCAGGCTCGAGTTCGCTTCGATATGCCGGGCGAGATACCCGGCATCCTCGATCGCTCCCCACGCAACGGCCAGGACAGGCAGCCCTTGGGCCCGCAGGCGGCGGGCGATCCCCTCGACATAGGCATTTCCGGCCACATAGTTGAACTGGCCGGGATTGCCGAACAGGGTGGTGGCCGACGAGAAAAGCAGCAGGTAGTCGAGGTCCAGCCTGCCGGCAATGCGTTCCAGGTGGAGCGCACCGCTCGCCTTCGGCCGCAGCACGATGTCGATCGATTCGTGATCGATTCCCTGCATCAACCTGTCATCGAGGACCATCGCGGCATGGGCAATGCCCTTGACCGGACGCTGGTCGCCGAGCTGGTCGACGAAACGGTCGAGGCCGGCGGCGTCGGTCACGTCGGTGGCAGCGATCTCCACCGTCACGCCTCTTTCGCGCAAGGCCTCGACCTGCCCGGCGACCGTATCGGACAGGTGGCCTGACCGGCTGATCAGCGCGATGTGCCGGGCGCCGCGGTCGACCAGCCATTCCGCCGTCGCGAATCCGAACCCGCTGGTGCCGCCGATCACGACATGCCAGCCGTCGGCATTCACCGGGAAGGTGTTGACGGGCGCCTCCGAAACGCTTGGTTGTCGGGCCGGCGTCACGACGATCTTTCCGATATGGCCTGCGCGCTGCATCAGGCGGAAAGCCTCACCGATATGTGCGCCGTCGAAGACGCGGTGCGGAAGCGCAGAGAACTCGCCCTCGGCAAAGAACGCCACCACTTCGGCAAACAACCGCTGCGACAAGGCCCTGTGGGCGCCTATGAGCTGATCAACGTCGACGCCGAAGTAGCTCAGATTGCGGCGTAGCGGCCGCAACCCGAGATGGGTGTTGGCATAGAAGTCGCGCTTGCCCAGTTCGATGAAGCGACCGAACGGTCTGAGGCAATCCATGGAACGGATCATCGCCTCGCCCGCCAGCGAGTTGAGAACCACATCGACGCCCTTGCCGCCAGTGAAACTCAACACTTCCTCGGCAAAGGCGAGGGTGCGGGAATTGCAGACGAAGTCGGCACCGAGGCTGCGCAGCAGGGCTCGCTTCTCCCCGCTGCCGGCCGTCGCAATGATGGTGGCGCCGCGCTGCTTGGCGATTTGCATGGCCGCCAGGCCGACGGCGCCGGCCCCACCATGGATCAGGACGGCTTCACCGGGCTCCAGCCTGGCCAGGTGCACGAGAGAATAGTAGGCGGTGAGGAACGCGACAGGCAAAGTCGTCCCGTCTTCGAACGACAGCTGGGGCGGTAACTTGCTCACGGCGAACGACTTGGCGATGAGGTGGCTCGCAAAGGCGCCAGGCGCAAAGGCAAGAACGCGATCGCCGATTGCCAGTTCTTCGACATCGGGGCCCGTCCTGACCACCGTTCCGGAACACTCCATGCCGAGGCCGGGGCCGGCAAAACCATCCTCCAGCGCCTCTTCGGGCAGCAGGCGCAGGTTCCACATCACGTCGCGGAAGTTGAGCCCGGTGGTCGCCACCTCGATTTCGACCTCGCCGGCTTCGGGCGCGCGGCGTGGCTGCGGTACCCAGCCGAGTGCGCTCCTGCCGGAGCCCTGACGCGTCACCAGGCGCAACGCCATATCGTCGGCCAGGGGCTTGGGCGGATGGGGAGCGGCTGCCCCTCGCTCGACGCGGAAAACGACACGACTGTCGCCCAGGATGAAGATTTCCCGTTCGTCGTCCGGGGCTAGCATTTCGCCTGCGGCCCGCTTGATGATCTGCGCACGCGATGCACCTGCCAAACCGACACAGCGTATCTGAAGGCCGGGATACTCGTTGCGTGCCACTCGGAGGGCCGCCACCAGCGCGCACCAGAGCGGCTGCTCGAGGGGCACCAGGCTTTCCGCGGGGCCGAAATCGACGACGATCCAGAGGCGGGTCGGCATATCCGCCAACCGCCGGCATTGATCGGCGATCGCATCGAGATGCTCGGTCAGGACGGACACCGGATCGACCGCTCTTTCGTCGGGCGAGATCGACAAGACGTAGTCGGTCGTCGCGACCTTATCTTGACGTACGGTTTCGGTGCCACCATGGCTCACGGCGGCCCGAAGATCTGCGGCCGCCGCGCCTTGCCAGGAGAACACGGCCTGTTCGATCGCAGCCGCGGCGTTGCGATCGTTGCCATTGCCGAACACCCCGTGCACGACCACACCGATACGCGCTTCGCCGGAGGCGGGGGACACCGAAATGCCAGAGAAGCCCGCAGTTTCGAGTTCGTCGATCCATTCCTGATCGGTCAACAATGCACCGACAGGGAACTCGGCATTGGCCGAGCGCGACCACCAGCGTCGCCGGCTGCCGCGTACGATGTCCCAAAAGGCGCTGGGTGCCAGTTCGCCCGCGATGAGCGGTGCGCCCGGACGCAGCAACCTGGTAACGGCCGCGATGCCCTCGTCGCTGCCGGCAGCGACTTCGCTCAGAGCGTCGACCGCCAATGCGAGATCCAGCGAGGCCGGACGCAAGGTGTCGAGCTGTGACCAGGTGAGGCAGCGTACAAGCGGGGCGCTATCTCCGATCGCCGCCCGCGCCTGTTCGAGGCGGTCCTCGTCCAGGTCGGTCAGAGTGATCTCGACATTGGCGAAGCGTGCGCTGAGATCCACGGCCGTGGCGAAGTGGTCGGCACCCACCATCAAAAGGCGAAGCAGGCGGCCGCCGGGGTGACATGCAAGCGACGCCGCCACGTCGTGGACGACGGCGTCGCGCAACCATCCGATCTGATTGGAGGCCAGGCCGAGATTGCGCCAGTGCGGCGAGCCCAGCTCGCTCACGGCGGTTGGGTCTCCTTCGCTCAGACGTCCGATAATACTCTCAAGGCGCGAGACGCTGGCCGCTTCCGCGCCCATTGTCGGATGACGCACCAGAAGCGTACTGACGATCGTGTCGATCTCTGGAAGGTCGCATGAAGAAGACAGCGTGCGAACGCCAGCCTGATCGACAGCGAGGTTCTTCGCCTCGAGATGCCACAGCAAGGCGGAGCGGAGGAAAGCGGACCAGGATGCGCCATCGTCGGCGCTGGGCGCATCGGGGCTTTCCTCCTGCGAACCGATGGCTGGCTGGCTCTGGAGGGCAGCCCACGTCGAACGAAGCGTTCCTGCCTCGAGCAGAAGCAGGGCTTCGGAGAGGGCGGCCGCGCTGCCCGCGGGGCGTTCCATGTCGATATGCCGGTATGCAAGAGTCGACGGGAAACCCGCGCGTTCTAGCTGCCAAGCGGTGGTGCGGTAGCTCAGGGACCTGGGGTCCGCAGCCAGCTCGGTCGGGGCTTCGACCAGTCGGACGTTCTGCGCCGTCACGACGATCTTTCCGTGCTCGTCCCAGAGGTCGATATCGACGACCATCGAGCTCAAGGACTGCCTGAGGGTGCGAGCGGTGACGCGTGTGACGATGACACCGGACTGGAATACCCGTACGCAGCCGAAGCGAACCGGCAGCATGCGCTTCATCGGCATGTCCGCAACGCCTGCTTCCTCCGAGGCGAAAAGCGCGTGGAATGCGGCATCCAGTGCGGTGATATCGATGATGCGCGTCCCATCTACCAGCGCGTCCGGCCGGTCGAGGCTGCCGATCGCAAACTTCGACTCGGGGAACACGACCTGCCGAATGCGCTGGAACGTCGGGCCATAGCTGAAGCCGAGATCGCTGGCCGAGGCGTAGACACTGTTCTTGGGAACGATGACGGCATGAGCCGGCGCCGCCGGGGGAACGGTCGCCTTGCCGGCAATCGGCGAGCGCCCAATGATACCGCGGGCGTTGAGAGTCCAGTCCGCGCCGGCGCCGCTGCCACGCTGCCGCGACAGTAATTCGACGACGCCCGTCTCGTGCGCGAGTTGAACCCAGACTTCAAAGGAGGTTTTGCCTTCGAAGACAAGCGGCCGAAGGATATCCAGATCGCGAAGTTCCAGGGCGCCATCCGGATGGGTCTCGCGTGCGGCGGCGAGCATGATCTCCACGTAGCCTGTCGCCGGCAGGACCGGGACATCGCCGACCTTGTGATCCGCGATCCATGGATAGAGTGCCGGATCGACCGTCGAAAACCATTCGACGCCGTCCTTGCGGGGACGGGCCCCCAGCAGCGGATGGGCATGCGGCAGCAACGTGGTGCTGGCCTCAACGGTCGCAGATACCTTGAAGTGGGTGTGCTGCCACGGATAGAGCGGCAGGACGACAGCGGTTGCGGGAGCAGGGCCGAAGAAGCGCTGCATCTCGATCTTGCCGCCGGCCAGCGCGACCTTCGAGGCCGCCCGCTCGATGGGATCGAGGGCGGACTGTCCGTCGCTCTCAGTCAGCGTGTCGATGACAATGCCGCGCGTTCCGGCCTCGCGAAGCACGTCTCGCACGTAGCTTGCCAGAATGGGCCGAGGCCCCACTTCCAGGAATACGCGCAGTCCGTCGTTCAGCAGCTCGTTCAGCGCCGGCTCGAATTGCACAGGCTCGCGGACGTTACGCCACCAATGGTCTGCGCCGAGCGTCTCCGCAGCAACTGCGCCACCGGTCACCGACGACACGAACTTCTTGTGAGGGGGCAGCGGTCGCAGCCCCTGCAATTCGCGCAACAACGGCCCCCGAACGGGATTGATCAACGCACTGTGGAATGGATAGTCCAGGTCGAGTCGTCGCGCGCTGATCCTCAGGTCGGCCGCCGCCTGAAGCACGCGGTCGATATCCGCAGTCGTTCCGGAAACAGTGACGCTGCGCCAGCTGTTGATCGCCGCGATTTCGACACTGTGTGTACCGGCGGTTTTCAGAAAGCGTCGAGCCTCGCGGTCGCTCAGCATCAGCGCCGCCATGCTTCCGCTGCCGCGCACGCCTTCCTGGTTGCGGCTGCGGGCCACCACGACGTCGATGGCCTGGTCCAGGCTGAGCGCGCCGGCGCACCAGGCGGCGCCGATCTCGCCGACGCTGTGACCCAGCGTAGCACTGGCCACAACACCTCGCTCCTCGAGCGCGCGAACCGTGGCAACTTGCAGGGCAAGGAGGAGAGGCTGCGAGTAAGTGGCCCGTCTCAGGCGCGGCGCGAGATCATCCGCGAACAGCGTGTCCACGATCGACCAGCTCTGGACCTTCGCGAAACGGTTGTCGATTTCCTTGAGTGCGTCGCGGAAGACTGGGCTGGTCTCCCAAGCGTCGCGACCCATGCCTGCCCACTGCGAGCCGTTTCCCGAGAACAGGAAGACAAGGGGCTGATCGGTGCCTAATGCCTGGCCGGTGAGGACGGCGGCGGACTCCTCGCCCTTTGCGAAGGAGGTGAGATGATGACGAATCTCGTCCGTCGTCTCGCCGCGAGCGACCAGGCGGTGCGGAAGCGCATCCCGCAGATAGGCGCTGGCAGAAATGAAGGTCGCGGCCTCGCGCGTCGTGGCGGGCCACGTCTCGACATAGCGGGTTGCAAGCTCTCGCAAGCCGTCACCCGTGTGTGCGGACAGCAGCAGAGGCGGAGGCGCGGTCGTATTGCTCACCTGAACGAGATGCGCGACAGCCCTCTCGCTGCGAAGGATGACGTGCGAGTTGGTGCCGCCAAACCCGAACGAATTGACGCCTACCAGTTGGGGGCCCCGCTGATCCGGGAGGCGGCGGTTCTGGGAGATGATCTCGAGATTGAGTTCGTCGAAGGGAATGTCGGGATTCGGCGCGCGCTGGTGCAGCGTCGCGGGAACAAGACCCTGGTCGAGAGCCATGATGGACTTCAGCAAGCCAGCCAGCCCCGATACGGGCTCGAGGTGGCCCACGTTCGATTTCACCGACCCGATCGGCAGGGGCTGCGTACGCTTCTGGGCCAGACCCTTGCCAAGCGCGTCGGCCTCGATGGGATCTCCTACCCGTGTGCCGGTGCCGTGCGCTTCGACGAAGCTCAGGTCAGCGGGATCGATCCGGAAGTCTCCGTAAACCTGTTCCAGAAGACGTCGCTGAGACTCGGCGGAGGGCAGCGACATGCCGGTCGTGCGTCCGTCCTGGTTTATCCCCGAACCGACGATCACTGCATGGATGCGGCTGCGGGATTTCAGTGCCGAGGCCATCGAGCGGAGCACGACGACGATCGCGCCCTCGGACCGCACATACCCGTCCGCCGAAGCGTCGAACGGCCGGCAAAGCCCGGTCGGCGACAACATCGAAGCGCGCGAGAAGCCGATGTAGGAGAAGGGCGAGAGGAGCAGATTCACACCTCCCACGATCGCCGTCTCGATGGCGCCGCTGCGGATGGCTTCCGCGGCGAGATTGAGGGCCACCAGGGAAGACGAGCAGGCGGTATCGACCGCCAGGCTCGGGCCGCGCAGGTCAAACGTGTAGGAAATGCGATTGGCCATGATGCTGAGCGAGTTGCCCGTCATCATGTGCATGCCCGCGGCAGAGGGGTCGGCAAAGAAGCGCGCGGCGTGGTCGACCGAAGAGGCGCCTACATAGACGCCTACGGGGCTCCCGGTGAGGAGCGAGGGGCGGATGCCTGCGTGGGCGAGTGCGTCATGGGTGACTTCGAGAAGGTGACGGTGCTGAGGGTCGACCTGTTCGGCTTCCCGAGGACTCATGCCGAACGCGGTGGCATCGAAGCCCCACACGTCATCGATCACTCCGGCCGAAAAAGAATAGCTGCGGCCGATCTGGTCGGGAGAAGGATGATAGAAGGATTGAGTGGGGAATCGATCGGGAGTGATTTCGGTTACACTGCAAAGATTGCGGCGTAAAAGTTTCCAGAGACCTTCACTGTCCTTGGCACCCGGCAGGCGGCAGGCATATCCAACAATCGCAACTTCATCTCGACGCGTCATTGGAAAGCTGCTCCCGCGACGCGGCCCGACGTCTTAGAACCTACGCACACCATGCAAGAGCCCCACTCTCCCGATTTGAATTCTGCCTCGTACAGCAAGTGACAGTCGATTGCCGACCCGAAAGTAAGTCGAAATTGTGTTGATCTTGCGTCGCTAACGTCGCAGCGGCCTTCTTGTTTCGGACTATATGCAAGTCCACCGTGATAAACCAAATCAGACAGGATGGAGAGACGGCGGCATGCACAAAGGAGTGATACAAAGGTGAGATTGCCGTCAACTTCAGTCACGGCATCCGCAATGGTTGAGGGGGCAGCGGGTGAGGGCGGCACCGGCCGCTCCGGACCTGAAGGAGGTGCCGAGCTCGAGCTCGATTTTCGGCCTGATGCTGCGTCGCACGGCTGGTTGTTGGTGCATTTTCGAACGACATTGTATGGCTCGGCTGCCCGCCCGGTGATCCGCTTCGAGCGCGAAGGGGCGGAGACCCAGGCGCCCATGCCGGCCGCCCTGTTCGGACTCGGAACATGGATCGGGCCTGTTCCTGAGCAGACGCGCCGGATTTATGTTGCCCCGCCGCGGGGATGCTCCGAGACGGACTTTAGTGTCACTTCCTGCAAATTGCTTGGCTATCCGGAACTGTTGAGCCTGGCGTGGAAGCGCAGCCCGGCCAGGGCCTTGCTGGCAGCGGCGTTGGGCGCTGTTGGGCGGAGAGCCGATTCCGGTGAAATTTTGAAGAGTATATTGGGGGCCACCCCGCTCTCCCGATACCACAAATGGCGTGCCGCCAGTGAGCGGGGGCTGGATCTGGTGGGACTGGAAGCCCCCCGGGACAGTTGGCGTCTGGGACCCCACATCCGCGTGATCGTCCACGACGATAGCAACAAGGCGGCCGATGCGGTCAGGGCGACGGTTGCTTCCCTCGAGCGGCAAGCTTACCCGAATTGGTCGCTGGCCCTCGTCGGCACGGAAAATACATATCGCATCGATCGGCCGGCTATCCAGGTCGAACGGGGTGCGAAGGCCGAGCACTTGTGGAGAGGCCTTGAAAGCTCCGATCTGATTCTGCCGATCTCCGCCGGCGACACGCTGTCGGACTATGCGATGGCGGCGCTGGCCGAGTTCGCCTCCGCGCGTCCCAGCTGGTCGCTGTTCTATGCCGACGAGGACTCGATCGACGGCGGCCGACATGTCGCGCCGGAACTCAAGCCCGACTGGAGTCCGATTCGCCACCGGGCGAGGCCTTTCATTGGGCGTGCCATCTATGTACGGCGCCGGGCACTCGACGGCTTGGCACAGCTTGCACCGGCAGATGCCTTGCGGCCGTCGACTTGGAGCGCACTGTTCGCTGCAGAAGCGGGACCGGTCGGCCACATCCGGCGCGTCCTCCTGACCAAGGTGTGGAATGCCCCCGTTGAAGAGGACCGGGTCGGCGTGCCGAAGGCGCGTGCATCGGCAGCTACGGCCACGATCATCATTCCAACGCGTGATCGTGCGGATCTGTTGGCGGTGTGTCTGGCCGGCCTCGAGAAAACCACGCCCCGCAATTTCGACCTGCTGATCGTCGACAATGGCAGCAGGAAGCCAGCGACGCGAAGACTTCTCGATCGGGCGCGAGCCTATCCTTGGGTTCGCGTCCTCGAGGCCGCCGGGCCATTCAACTTTTCCGCACTCTGCAATCGTGCGGCAGAACTGGCGACCGGCGAGGTCCTCGTCTTTCTCAACAATGATACCGAGGCGATGCGACCGGACTGGCTCGTCAATCTCATCGGCTGGGCGGTGGATCCCGGCGTCGGCGCGGTAGGCGCCAAGCTCTTCTATCCGTCGGGACGCCTCCAGCATGCCGGGCTCGTGCTCGGCCTGTGCGGCTATGCGGCTCACATCGACATTGGGGCTCCTGCTGCGTATCCCGGATACCTCGGTCGCTTCACGGTCCCGCACGAGGTTTCCGCGGTGACGGGGGCTTGCCTGGCTGTCCAGAAGAGCAAATTCGACGCGGTCGGCGGCTTCGACGCGGACAGATTTCCGGTCGAACTCGGCGACGTGGACCTCTGCCTGCGATTGGCGCAGCGCGGGTGGAAGACGATCTTAACGCCCGACGCGGTCCTGACGCATAAAGAATCCGCCACCCGAGGTAGATCGAATGTAGCGAGACGCTACGCGGCGGAGAGGAAGCAGTTCCTGGCGGCATGGCAGGACGCCCTTCGCGACGATCCCTTCTTCCATCCGGCGCTGTCGCTGACCGCGCGGCGGACGAGCCTCGATCACTAGCGCGATGCGTGTCCGTCGGCCCTCCAGGTACGAGCCGCCGCGATGGCGCGGCGGGCGGCTTCGGCGCTGGATCGATTCCGCGCTCGAAACCATCCATTCCGAACTCCTCGTACCGCTGGTCGAGCACGTGATTCTCGGGCGCTTGGCTGGTGCCACGATCCGGCCAACGCTCCTCCATGTCATGGCGCGGCGGCTCGCCCTGCTCGAGTGCGGTTTCGACCGTGATTTCTATCTGCGCCAGTTTGCTGACGAGGCGCAGCGTCGGCGTGCTGCCCGTGCTCCCTTGCTCCACTATGCCCTCCTGGGGTGGCGGACGCGGCGCGCTCCCGCTCCAGCCTTCGATCCTGTCTTTTACCGGCGCCGCTACCTGGAGCGGCCACCGGGATTGGATCCGCTGTTGCACCACCTGGAGAAGCCCCCCGGTGGTGGATCTCCCCGCAACGAGGTCGAGGCGCGTTCGGACCGTTCGCCGTGGCGAGAGGGAGCGGAGGCCGTGCTGGTGTTTCATCACGGACGCGGCGGCGGCAGCAGCCACTTCCTCGATCTCTATGAGCGGGATATCGAGAAAGGAGGCCAGAATGTCCTCCGCGCGCGGACGATCCTCGAAGCCCCAACGCTGGCCGTCATTGACGATCACACGTTCGATCTTTCATCCGATCTCGATGCACTGGTAGAGTTTGCCCGGCGGCGCAGGGTAAATAGGCTTCTCGTGAATCATCTCGTCGATCGTCCGGCAGAGACGATGGGATGGCTGCGTGATCTCGGTAGGCGTCTGGGCATATCCTATGAGGTCGTCCTGCACGACTATTACATCTTGTGCCCGCGGATCGATCTGGTCACCGGAGCCGGTGTCTGTTGCGACGTCGCACCGCCCGAAACATGCGTTCGATGCGTCACTCACCATGGCGCGGAGGTGGCCGAGTTCGACCCGCTGACCTGGCGCCGCGATCACCTGGAGTTTCTCGCCGGGGCGGTCCGCATCGTTGCGCCGAGCGACGATCTTGCGACGCGAATGCGGAGCTACCTGCGGAAGCAGATCGTCGTCTGGGAACCCGAGAGCGATGCCGGGCTCCCGCCCGAGAGTGCGCCGGCCGTCAAGGCGAACGAGCCCCTGCGACTCGTCACTCTGGGGGCACTGAACGTATCGAAGGGCCTGCGCGTCATGCAGGCCCTCGCCGACGCGTCGGAGCGGGCCGGCGCACCTCTTCGGCTGTCGGTCCTCGGCCCGACTTCGGAACCGTTGCCGGCAAGCGTCAGCATCACTGGCGCCTATCGCGCCGACGATCTCGACAGGCTTCTGATCGAAGCGGCACCCCATGCGGTGCTTCTTCCGGCGATCTGGCCGGAAACATGGTCATTCGTGCTGACCGCAGCCCTGGCGCGAGGCTTGCCGGTGATCGTGTTCGACATTGGGGCACCAGCGGCACGTCTGCGCCGCCTTGGACGTGGCCACGTACTGCCGCTGGCGTTGTCAACGGACCCGGCGGGGCTTCTCGCGGCGCTTCTCCAGCTGCGCGATCGGTGGGTGGGCCGATGAGCGGCCTGCGATCGCCGAGGACCGCGAGTGACCTTCTGTTCGGACTGGTCCGGCGCGGCGGGCTGGCGGTGGCCACAGGGCATGCACTTCCGGGCTGGAAGCGGGGCCTCTGCCGGCAATATGGCCTCACGCCCGGAACCGTCGACGTCGAGCACTATGCGCGCTCTGCGGGGCGACCGTTCTCGTCCCCGGAAGACGCGGCCTTCCACTATCTGGCGGTGGGGTCCGATCGCGGCTGGTCTCCATGGCCTGGCTTTTCGCCGAACGACTATCGCCGAGCCAATCCCGATACGGTCCTGGCCGGATACGAGCCCTTTGCCCACTGGTCGAGATTTGGCCGCACCGAGGGAAGGGGCGCGGAAGCTCCTGATTCGCCGGTTCCCGAGCTTCGGCATCTGCTGGAGCAACGACCTCCGGACCGTGCTCGTGCTTCGGTGGACGTCGTCATGCCTGTCTACGGTGGGCGGGCATTGGCGCTGGCCGCGATTGGAAGCGTACTCGAAGCGGCAAACCGAGGGGCCTATGACCTGGTCGTCGTTGACGATGCCTCGCCCGATCCGCTCCTGCGAGCTGACCTGGCGACGTTGGCCGAGGCCGGTCTGATTACCTTGCTTGTGAACGAGCGCAATGTCGGCTTCGTCGGATCCGTCAATCGCGGCATGAGCCTACATCCCGACCGAGACGTGGTCCTGTTGAACTCGGACACTCGGGTCTTCGGTGACTGGCTGGATCGGTTGCTCGCGGCGCTGCGGACCGTGCGGACGGCCACGGCAACGCCGCTTTCGAACGCGGCGACGATCCTGAGCTACCCGGCGACGCTTTGCGAAAACCGCCCGGTGTCGGTGCTCGATGCCGCGCATTGGGACCGCCTGTGTGCCGCCATCGATGCCCCGGTCGTGGAAATTCCCACCGCCATTGGCTTCTGCATGGCGGTGAGCCGCACCTGCCTCGATCAGATCGGCACTTTTGACCAGGAGCGTTTTGGTCGTGGCTATGGTGAGGAAAACGACTTCTGTCTTCGGGCAACGGCGGCCGGGTGGCGTCACGTCGCGGCGCCAGGTATCTTCGTCTGGCATCGCGGTGGCAACTCGTTCGGCGAGAAGCGCGGCGAGCTCATCGCCGCCGCTCAGGCCACCCTTGAGGCGCTCCATCCGGGTTATGCCGCCTCGGTGGGGCGCTTCATTCGACGGGATCCGCTGGAACCTGTGAGGAGAGCGCTCGATATCGCGAGAATTCGTGCCGATCCCCGGCACAAGCGGCTCTGTTTGGGGCCGCCCGTCGCGCCACCGGCGGACGTGCTCGACGTCGAACTCGTGCCCGACCTGCCACCCTATGCGGGGCAATACCGTCTGGTGCCGAGGGGATTTGGCGCCGTTCCCAACCTACCCCGCTTGGAACGGTCGACGACGACGGCCGTCCTGGCGTCCATGTTCAAGGAACTCGGCATCCAGGAGTTCGGTGGGGGAATGGCGGGAGCCGCATTTTACAGATGGAATGGACGTGTTCGTCGGGCGTTGGAAATGAACGGCATCAGCTGAGCAACCACCTCCCATAGTGTTGCGCGCGTGCCACAGTTGGCGACAGACGAGCTGCGATAACCATACTGTGCCCTCAACCGAAGGCGGTGTTCGTGATATCGTACTTTCAGCGGCCCTCTACATTCGACGTAAACGTTGGGGAGATAGATGAAGAAAGCTGGTTTGGCCCTTCTGGGCTTTGGTTTGTTGCTGCCGAACGTTGCGGGCGCCCAGGCCATCAACGCTCAAGAGGGCTTCTACATCGGTGCTGGCGGCGGAGCCGCCTGGTTCATCGGTTCCAATTCCAACATCCAGACCTGGACGGGCTGGGCCGTAGGCGGCAAGGCCGGTTACGACTTCGTCGGTCCGCGCGTCGAACTGGAGGTCAGCTACGGCCAGATCCCGACGTCGGCCAACATCCCGGGCACGGCGATCAACGGCAAGGTCGGCCAGCTCAACGTGATGGCGAACGTGCTGTACGATTTCATGCCGACCTCGGTGATCACCCCGTATATCGGCGCCGGTGCTGGCGTCGCGTTTATCGACAGCAATTCTTCGCTGGGCAGCACGCAGTTCGCCTATCAGGGCATGGTGGGCGTTGCCTACAATGTGACTGAGCAACTCCGCTTCCTGATCGAAGGCCGGTACGTCGGCACGACGGCGCCGAGCGTGAACACGCCGTTCGGCAATGTGACCTTCCAGAACAACAATATCCTCGCGCTGGCAGGCGTGACCTACAAGTTCGCCGCGGCACCGGCTGCTCCGCCGCCGCCGCCGCCGGTCGTTGCGCCGCCGTCGTTCATGGTGTTCTTCGACTGGGATCGCGCGAACCTGTCGGCTCAGGCTCTGACCACGATCAAGCAGGCTGCCGGCGCCTACAAGGCGAAGGGTAACGCCCGCATCACGGCGACCGGTCACACCGACACGTCGGGCGCGCCAGCCTACAACATGGCGCTGTCGCTGCGTCGTGCGAACGCCGTCAAGGACGCCCTGGTTCGCGAAGGCGTGCCGGCGACCGCGATCGCGGTGGTTGGCCGTGGCGAGCAGGGCCTGCTGGTCCAGACCGGCCCGAACGTCCGCGAGCCGCAGAACCGTCGCGTCGAAATCGTTATCCAGTAAGCTGGACGACCCGAAACAGGAAAGGGCGGCCCGATGGGCCGCCTTTTTCTTTGCTCAAAGCTCGCGAAGCGCAGCGGCGACAACGGTGAGGTGGCGCTCCCAAGTCGCCCGCAACCAAGATCCACAGCGCGTGCAAGGTGACCGGCCAAGGCGCGGCGGTCGATACTCAAGGCGGGAGGCCACGTCGCACAGTTGATTGGCTAGCGGGCATTATCGCGGACTACCTCGCAGACAGTCGAAAGGCTGGTTCGCGCAGGACCTGTCCGCCCACCGAAATCAGTCGTCTCAGGGCCTTCCTGAGGGGAGCAGGATCACGGCATGATTGGCGCCGGATATCGACACATCACAAGTCAACGGGGACCAAACCATGCAGCGGCTGAAATTCGGCGCCTTCCTCGCCCCGCACCATCCGATCGGCGAGAATCCCATGCTGCAGTTCCGGCGCGATCTCGATCTCGTCGAGCAACTCGACGGGCTGGGCTACGACGAATTCTGGTGCGGCGAACATCACTCCAGCGGCTGGGAGATGATTGCCTCGCCCGAGATGTTCCTGGCGGCGGCCGGCGAGCGTAGCAAGCGCATCAAACTCGGCACCGGCGTGATCTCGCTGCCCTACCACCACCCCTACAACGTCGCCCAGCGCATGGTGCAGCTCGATCACATGACCGGCGGCCGCGCGATCTTCGGTTCCGGACCCGGCGCGCTCGCGTCCGACGCGCACACGCTCGGCATCGACCCGATGCTCCAGCGCGACCGCCAGGACCATGCCATTGGCATCATCCGCCGCCTTTTCAAGGGCGAGAGGGTGACCGACAAGACCGACTGGTACACGATGCAGGATGCGGCCCTGCAGCTCCTGCCGCTGCAGGAGGACATGCCGTTCGTGGTGGCCTCGCAGGTCAGCCCCTCGGGCATGACCCTGGCGGGCAAGCACGGTATCGGCATCATCTCGATCGGCTCGATGTCCAACGAGGGGCTGTTGGCGCTGCCGACGCAGTGGAAATTCGCGGAGGACGCCGCGAAGAAGCACGGCCAGACGGTCGACCGGAAGAACTGGCGCGTCCTGCTGAGCTGGCATGTCGCGGAAACGCGGGAGAAGGCGCGTGAGGAGGCCCGTCACGGGCTGATGAGGTGGCATAACGAGTACATCGTCGGCACCTTGCAGCGCCCGGGTGCGGCGCCCTTCACCGATCCGGACGATGCGGTCGACAAGACGGCGTTCACGCCGGGTTCCGCCGCTACGATCGGTACGCCCGACGACCTGGTGAAGGTCATCAAGGACGTCTATGCGAAGAGCGGCGGCTTCGGTACGGTCGTGGGCTTCGTCCACGATTGGGCCAACCCGGAGAACACGCGCCGCAGCTGGGACATGGTCGCACGCTATGTCATTCCCGAGATCAACGGCTACGTGACCAAGCTGCGCGAATCGCAGAAGTTCCTGATCGAGAATCGCGGGGTATTCGAACGCGCGCAACAGGCGATCATGGCGAAGATCATGCAGACCGACGGCGGCGCCGAAGCCCTCAAGGCCACCAAGGCCCCGCGCTTTGCAGCCGCATCGGCGGCGGTGCCGGACTTCGAGAAGGAAAATGCCCGCTGAGGGCATGATGAGGTGGCGCCGGAAGGCGCCGCCTCAGTTCTGCTGCTGCCGCCAGACGATGATCGAACTCATCGTGTAGTTGAACGTGGCGCCGACGACGACTCCGGCGATGCCCGCGATCCACCAGCTCTCGTTCGAGTCGAACAGCCACGACGCCACGCCGATGTTGGCCAGCGCTCCCACGCCGCAGACGACGTAGAACTTCAGGAGCCCGGCCAGTGCCGCCGTGCCCCGCAGCTTCATGTCGCTGTAGGTAAGCAGGTTGTTCACATGGAAGTTCGACGTCATGGCGGCGACGGTTGCCATCGACTGTGCCGTGTCGAAGCCGCAGCCGGCGAGCAGGCCCAGTCGCAGCGCGATAAGGTGAACGGCGATACCGGTGGTACCAACGATCATGAAGAACACGAAGCGGACCGGCACGGTCCCGCCCGTCACGCGGTGCAGCAGGAGGCCGAGGAAGTCGAGAATCGCGCGCGCGTCGAACTTCGACCGGCCTTCCTGGCGCGATCGGAAGCGATAGGCGACCTCGGCCACGCGCACCTGGTTACGGGTGGTGGCGAGGATATCCAGAAGGATCTTGAAGCCCGACGGCACGAGCCGCGGCGCAGCAGACTCGAAGACTTCGCGTTTCAGGGCAAAGAACCCGCTCATCGGATCGCAGACCTGCCGGCCGATGAAGCAGTTGGCGAGGTGGGTCGCAACGCGGCTGGCGAAAGCGCGCCCGGCGGAGTAGCCACCCTCGGTGCTGCCATCGCCAACGAAGCGGCTTCCGATCACGATCTCGGCCTGGTCGTTCTGCAGCATGGCCACCATGGCGGGCAACACCGTCTCGTCGTGCTGCAGATCGGCATCCATCACCGCGACGTAGGCGGCGGCGGAACTGAGGGCGCCCTCGATACAGGCGCCCGCGAGGCCGCGCCGGCCCACTCTGCGGATACAGCGAACACGCGCATCGTCCTGCGCGAGCTGCTTGGCCACTTTCCAGGTCCCGTCAGGGCTGTCGTCGTCGACGAAGACGACTTCCCACGGAATGCCGATCATCGCTTTATCGAGCTGGTCCACAAGCCGCAGAAGATTCTGCGATTCGTTGAAGGTCGGAACGACGATCGAGACTGTCGGGGAGGGCATTGGCATCCACCGTCAGTATATTGTCCCGACCGGCATGATCCCAACAGGATTGAGAGCGGTCGGCTGCAGTGTCATGCTGGCCGCCAGATTTCGACCGGCGGCAAACTTCATCGGCTGTGTACAGGTGCCCGTGCCGGACCGGCGGGCAGGACAACTCGCGCACACCATCCACAATCGGGTTAAAAGGGACGAGCCGATCAACTCGACACGGCTGTCGCATTCAACGTTGCAGGAAAAGTGTCGGAAGAGGGAGAGACGAAGTGAAGATTTGCTATTTCAACGACTACCGGCTCGGCGTCATCAAGGGCGACCAGGTCGTCGACGTGACCGACTCCGTGAAGGACATTCCGCATCTCGACTCGCGGGACCTGATCATCGGGCTGATTGCACGCTGGGACGCCTACAAGGCCAAGGTCGAGAAGGCCGCCGCCGAGGGCAAGGGAGTGCCTGTGTCCGGCGTGAAGCTGCGTCCTCCCGTGCCAAAGCCGGGCAACATCGTCTGCATGGCCGTGAACTACATGGAAGACGGCACGCTGCCGGAGAAGCCGGCCATCAACGCCTTCCACAAGGCGGCGACCGCGGTGATCGGTGACGGCGACACGATGGTCCTGCCGGACGCGCCGGCCACGATCTTCGAGGGCGAGGCGGAGATGGCGCTGGTCATCGGCAAGCGCGCCACGCGCGTCGCGCAGGCCGACGCCTTCAAGCACATCTTCGGTTACACCTGCTTCATCGACGGTTCGGCCCGCGGCCTGCCGCCGCCGGGCAACGTCTTCTTCCAGATGAAGTCGCGCGACACGTTCGCCCCGATCGGCCCTTGCATCGTCACCGCCGACGAGATCGCCGATCCGCAGAACCTCGACATCACGCTGACCAACAACGGCACGGTGATGCAGAAGTTCAACACTTCCGACATGGCGCACCACATCCCGCGCATCATCGAGTGGGTGAGCTCGATCCACACCCTCGAGCCAGGCGACATCGTCGCCACCGGCACCAACCATCGTGGCCTCCACTCCTTCATGGACGGGGACAAGATCGAGCTGACCGTCGAGAAGATCGGCACGCTGAAGTTCAGCGTGAAGGATGAGCTGAAGCGCACGTGGGCGCGCACGACCCGTCTCCAGCACAAGGAGAAGGGCGGCGAGGGGCCGCACACTCCCCAGCTGACCGGCAAGTACGCAAAGCAGTAACTCGTGCGGGGGCGCACCGTGTCGGCGGTGCGCCCATCGCTATCGAAAGGGAAGCGGTGACTCGATCAATTCAGGTGCCGGCCGGACTTTTCGACAGCCGGGACTACGGCTTCGCCCAAGTAACGCTGACGCGAACTCCTGTCGGTCTGGCCGTGCATGTGTCGGGGCAAGTTGCCTGGGACGCCGATCGGAATGTCGTCGGCCGTGACGATATCGGCCGTCAGCTCGAGAAGAGCCTCGAGAATCTGGCGGCCGCATTGGCATCGGTCGGCGCCAGTCTCGATCAGGTCGGTGCATTGCGCCTCTATATCAAGCAGAGCCACATGCACGAGGGTAAGGCTATCACGCGTGCTCTGAAGGCGACGTTTGGCGACAATCCACCGTGCGCGACATGGATCGGCGTCCCGTCGCTTGCCGACGACGCGTTTCTTATCGAGGTCGAACCCTCTACGGTATTTCTGGCGCTTCGATGACAAGGAAAGGGCGCCGCGGTTTCCCGCGACGCCCCTTCGAGACAGCAGGCTGCTACCTGCTTAGTGGGTGAGAGCCGCCTGGCCGTTGCCCGCCTGGACGGGGATCGCGCGGGGCTTCTTCTCCTCCGGGATCTCGCGCTGCAGCTCGATCGTAAGCAGGCCGTTGGCGAGCTTCGCGCCCGTGACCTTGACATGGTCGGCGAGCTGGAAGCGGCGCTCGAAGTTGCGGCCGGCGATGCCACGATAGAGATACTGCTTCTCTTCCTGACCCTCGGTCGGCGCGGCCTGACCGGTGACAAGAAGCTCGTTCTCCTTCTGGGTCACGTTCAGCTCGGCTTCGGCAAAGCCCGCGACCGCCATCACGATCCGGTAGGCGTTATCGCCGGCCTTCTCGATATTGTACGGGGGGTAGCCGTTGGCGCCGGACTGATTGGCCACCGAGTCGAGCAGGTCGAAAACTCGGTCGAAACCGACGGTGGCACGATAGAACGGTGAATAGTCGACAGTACGCATTTGATCATCCTCTCTTGAGCGATGTTGGACGTTCCCGCCCCGGATGGGCGCGGCGAACGACGGTGATTTGGGGAGGGAAGGGACGGCTTCAAGGGCGAAAGAAATTTCCTTTGGAGGGCCTTGAACAGCAGGAAATGCTCCCTTCGGAATAACCTTCGGAAATTCAACTCATGGCCAATGTGCGAGATATCGCCAAATCAAAGGCGGTAAGCGCATGTCCAAGTTCATCCCCCGTTCCGAAGCTGCTTTGTGGGTCCTGTCGATCTCCCAGGCCGCCGGCATGCTCGCCCTCAATATCGCTTTGCGCGTGGGCGTGTCGTGAGGCACCTGCCGCTCTTTTTCGATTTGGTCGGCCGTCAGGTCGCGGTGGTGGGCGATGGCGCCAAGGCGGATCTGCGCGCCAACCTGGCCCGCTCCGCCGGTGCCGAGGTCCGCAGGCTCAACGCCGGTTCGGTCACGGCGGCGGATTTCCAGGGCGCGGTAGCAGTCTTCGTCGCCACCGACGATGAGGCGGCAGACGCTGCGGTCCACCGGGTCGCGAAGACCGCGGGGGTGCCGGTCAATGTGGCGGACCGGCCTGCGCTTTGCGACTTCATCATGCCTGCCATTGTCGATCGCGAGGGCGTGGTCGTGGCGATCTCGACCGGCGGCGCGTCGCCCACGCTGGCGACTGTGCTGCGGGGGCGGATCGAGGCGGCGTTGCCGGAGCGGCTGGGCGCGCTGATACGCCTCGTTACGACATTCCGGGCCCAGATCAATGCGCTGATCACCGCGCCCTCCGGCCGGCGCATTTTCTTGAGGCGACTGGTCGAGGGACCGGCCGCACGGCTTGCCCTGGCGGGTGACGAGGCCGGGGCCCGACGGGTTGCACTCGGCGAACTGGACGCCGCGCGGCGGCAACTCTCGCCGGCCGGCATTGCGCATATCGTTGGCGCCGGGCCGGGCGATCCAGACTTGCTGACCCTGAAGGCGGCGCAGCTCCTCCAGGAGGCCGACGCCATCCTGCACGATGATCTCGTGCCGCCGGCCGTCCTGGCGCGCGCGAGGCGCGACGCCGAAATCGTTTCCGTGGGCAAGCGCAAGGGGCGCCCGAGTTGGGCGCAAGCCGATATCGACGCGGAGCTGGTACGTCGCGTGCGCGCCGGCCAGACGGTGGTTCGGCTGAAGGCCGGCGACCCGTTCGTCTTCGGTCGCGGCGGCGAGGAGGTCGATGCCTTGCGGACCGCAGGGCTGCCCTGGACTGTCGTACCCGGTATCACCGCGGCACTGGGCTGCGCGGCCTCGGCCTGTATTCCTCTCACTCATCGCCGACATGCTTCGGCCGTGACCTTCGTCAGCGGACACGGGGCCAAGGACGGCAAGCAGCCCGCCTGGGCCTCGCTCGTCGGTGATGGCCATACGCTGGCGATCTACATGGGCGCTTCCGAGGCTTCGACCGTGCGCGATCGCCTGATGGCCGCGGGCGCGGGTCCCTCCACGCCGGTCGCGATCGTGGAGAACGGCACGCGCCCGGGCCAACGGGTCTCGACCGGCCGGCTGAGCGACCTTGCGCGGCTCGCCGCTTCCCACTCCCAGGGCATGGCGGCTGGTCCCAGTCTCATCATCGTGGGCGATGTCGCGGCCTACGCCGCCCTGTCCGAAGACCTGCCGCTCGCAAAGGTGTCCTGATGGCCAAGAATCTGAGTGGCGACCTCCAGGTCGCCTCGGCGAACCGGTTGGTCGACGGCACGGTTGTCTGGCTCGACGAGGCGGGCCAATGGACCGATCGCCTCGAGCACGCGGCCATCGCTCGCGACAAGCGCAACGCCGAAATCCTTCTAGAGCGCGCCCGCGCCGAGGCCTCCAGCGTGATCGATCCGTTCCTCGTCGCAGTGACGGAGGACGACGAGGCTACGATCGAGCCGCTATCGCTTCGCGAGAAGATCCGTGCCTCGGGCCTCACCTTCGAGGCCATCGCGGCCGATGCGGTGCGTTATGCCTGATACTCATTTCTACCAGTACGACGACTACGACCGGACTCTGGTCTCCGAGCGCGTCAACCAGTTCCGCGATCAGGTGCGGCGCCGGCTGGCGGGTGAGTTGACCGAGGAGCAGTTCAAGCCGTTGCGCCTGCACAACGGCCTTTACCTGCAGCTGCACGCCTACATGCTGCGGATCGCGATCCCCTACGGCACGCTGTCGTCGCGACAGCTTCGCAAGCTAGCCGACATCTCGCGCAAGTACGATCGCGGCTACGGCCACTTCACGACACGCCAGAACCTGCAGCTCAACTGGATCAAGCTCGAGGACGCGCCGGACGCACTGGCGGCTCTGGCCGAGGTCGACATGCATGCGATGCAGACGTCGGGCAACTGCATCCGCAACGTGACCGCCGACCACTATGCCGGCGCGGCGATCGACGAGATCGAGGATCCGCGCATCTGGGCCGAGATCGTGCGCCAATGGTCGACGCTCCATCCCGAGTTCACCTTCCTGCCGCGCAAGTTCAAGATCGCCATCACCGGCTCGCCGAACGACCGCGCGGCGGTGCGCGTGCACGACATCGGCTTGCGTCTGTGGCGAAACGAGCAGGGCGACGTCGGCTTCGAGGTGATCGTGGGCGGTGGCCTTGGGCGCACGCCGATGATCGGCAAGACGCTGCGGGAGTTCCTTCCCAGGGACGAGCTGCTCGCGTATCTCGAATCGACCCTGCGGGTCTATAATCGCTATGGCCGCCGCGACAATCTCTACAAGGCCCGGATCAAGATCCTCGTGCACGAGGTCGGTGTCGAGAAGATGCGCGAGGAGGTCGAGGCAGAATATGCCGCGAACCGCGACGGTGCCCTCAAGCTGCCCACGGCCACGATCGAGGCGATTACCCGCCAGTTCGCGCCGCCCGTGCTCCCGCCGAAGCCTGTCATGTCGCCTCTCGTTGAGGCCCAGCGGCTGGAGGATCCAGACTTCGCGCTGTGGCTGAAGTCCAACGTCGCGCCGCATCGCGTCCCGGGCTACGCCATCGTGACCGCCTCGCTGAAGCCCGCGGGCTCACCGCCGGGCGACGCCAGCGCGGCTCAGATGGAGGGGGTCGCAGACATCGCCGAGGCGTACAGCCAGGCCGAGTTGCGGGTCAGCCACGAGCAGAACCTGATCTTCCCCCATGTCGCGGTGGAGGACCTGCCGCGGGTCTACCGGGAACTGGCGGTGCTGGGCTTCGCGGAAGCCAATGTCGGCAAGATCACCGACATCATTGCCTGCCCGGGTCTCGACTA
The DNA here is from genome assembly GCF_965249915.1 of Reyranella sp. Taxonomy (GTDB): domain Bacteria; phylum Pseudomonadota; class Alphaproteobacteria; order Reyranellales; family Reyranellaceae; genus Reyranella. The sequence goes on along the minus strand of NZ_OZ252257.1, from coordinate 2,149,412 downwards.
CTGCGCGCTGGCCAATGCGCGTTCCATCCCCGTGGCGCAGCGGATCTCCAATCATTTCGCGAACCTCGCGCGTCAGCACGATATCGGTGACCTGAAGATCAAGATCTCGGGGTGCATCAACGCCTGCGGCCATCACCATGTCGGCCATATCGGCATTCTCGGCGTCGACAAGAACGGCGTCGAACTCTACCAGATCAGCCTCGGTGGCGACGTCGATTTCGGCAGGACCGCGATCGGCGCAATCCTTGGACCTGCCGTGGCGGCGGACAAGGTCGTCGAGACCGTAGACTCGATCGTGGCGACCTATCTCGATGCCCGCCAGCCGGGCGAACGCTTCGTCGACACCTACCGGCGCATCGGCGCGCAGCCCTTCAAGGAGAATGTCTATGGCGCTCTATAGCGAAGCGGGTCTGCCCGCGTCCTACGTTGCTCTGCCCTTCGCCGAGTGGCTGGCGCGGCCCGAATGGCCGGCCGTGTCCCTCGCGAACACCGATCCCGTGGAGGACCTCGCGCCGCATCTCGGTCGCCTGCGCCTGATCATCCTCGACTTTCCGAAGTTCAGTGACGGCCGTGCCTACAGCCAAGCCCGGTTGCTGCGCGGGCGGATGGGCTATCGCGGTGAACTGAGGGCGACGGGCGGCGTGCTGCAGGACCAGATCGCGTTCATGCTGCGCTGCGGCTTCGATTCCTTCGAAAGCGAGCAGAAGGGCTTCGGCGAAGCCCTGGCCAAGGCGCGCACCCTGTTCAGCGTTGTGTACCAGCCCGCCGAGGACGATCAGGTCCCGGCTGCGCTTCGCCGGCTCGAGCACGGCAACGCTGCGGCGTCCTGATCAAGGCTCACCTTCCGGTTGGGCTTCCAGCCACTTCAGGCCTTCTTCGGCCGTGGCGAAAATCTGCGCCTGACCGGTGAACTTGCCAAGATTGACGTAGCGCTTGGCGAGCTCTGCCCCATGGGTGGGCCGGGGTACCAGCGCGAGAGGCCCCCGCTTCGCGAGGGTTGCATAGGCTGCGGCCCGTGCGGCGAGCATCATCACATCGTGATCGTCGTAGGTCCCGTCGCCCCGGCTGCCATCGAACAGCTTGCGATAGGTGAGGGCGTTCTGCGCGACGACCGCGTCGGTAAAAGCCTCGATGTCCTTGAGAGCGATGACCCCCACCACCCGGGCTTGGACGAGGCGCTTGTCGTGATCGATCGTGTACTCGATGGGCATGGCCGGACTTTAAGCAAACTCCGCGCTGGACGTCGAGGCGTTTGGCGGTGTTTGCAACCCACGATAAGCTTACTGCAATAGCCGGAGTCACACTGGCCGGTATCCCACCGGATGATGTGGACCGACGCCGAAATGGATCGCATCATCGAACCGGGCGGACATCCGCGAACGACGCTGATCACGAGAAGGCGCCTTCAGGGAGGACCAGCGCCCCATGCCTGATGAGACGCTGCTGATCGCCGCCGCGCACAAGGGGCTGGACGTCCCGCCGTGACTTGGGAATTGTGGGCCATGACCACGATCTACGGCATCAAGAACTGCGACACGATGAAGAAGGCGCGCGCCTGGCTGGACGGGAAGGGCATCGCCTACGATTTCCATGACTACAAGATGGCGGGAATCGAGCGCGGCCGTCTCGAAGGCTGGGCCCGCCAGGTCGGCTGGGAGACGCTGCTGAACCGTGCCGGCACGACCTTCCGCAAGCTGCCCGCCGAGGACAAGGAGGGGCTGACCGAAAGGAAGGCGATCGCGCTGATGATCGCACAGCCGTCGATGATCAAGCGACCGGTGCTCGAGGCCGGCGGCAAGCTGCTGGTCGGCTTCAAACCGGATCAGTACGAGACGCTTGCCTAGACGGGAAGCGCCGCAAGCACGACGCCAATTGCCCCGCCTCAAACATTGCCGTCGCCGCGCGGTCCGTTGCGGCCGCTGACCGCCATTGGCGAGCCAGGGCTCTCATAGGGCCCGAAATCGTTCTAGAGCCAGATCGCTTCGGCATTGATCGCGGCAAGATCCGCGGCCAGGTGACCGAGCTGGGCATCCTCGTCGACGCTCACCCGCCGAATGTCCGAGGCGCGGTAGATGGTTATAAAATTAAGTTATTTCAACAAGTTACATGATTGATTTGACGCATTTCGGGAAATGAGGGAAGATCACGCCATAAGGCCTTTAACAGGCTATCTATTTGATTTTTGAGTGGCCGAAACGGCCGTGTCCTCACTTTTCGAGGTCTGATGATGAAAACCCTCTCTGTCGCACTTGTTGCCCTTCCTCTTGCCCTGTCGCTTTCCGCCTGCGGAGATACCTGGGGTGAACGCGCCGTGACCGGTGGCGGCATCGGTGCGGGCACCGGCCTTGCGGTGGGCGCCATCGCGGGTTGGCCGCTGGTTGCCCCGGTCCTGGTCGGAACGGCGGTCGGCGCCGGCATCGGCGCGGCCACCACGCCAAAGAAATAGCGTCAGCCCAGCAGAAGCTTGAGTTTGCGCTCGAAGACGCTCAGCACGTCTTCGAGCGTTTCTCCGTGCGCGAGCTTGCGCGGACCATTGTAGACCATGTAACTGCCGCCGCCGCCGCCCGGGACTTTGGCGATGGCGTACAGAGGTTGCTCTGCCGTGTGGCGAAAGATCGAGAAGATCGCCATGCCGGGCCGGAAGTCGATGGCATAGTCGCGCCACTCTCCGGATGCCACACGCATGCTGTACAAACCGAGAAGTCGCGACAATTCACGTTTGTCGAACGAGACGATTCGGCGCCGGGCCCGCTGATCGGCCAAACGGTACAGGTTGCTCATGCCGTCGCGATTTCGAACATGTCAGTTGTATGAATTCTTGCAGAACCGCCGATGGGGGTAAAGCACGTTGCAACCCCATTCGCTTGTTTGCCAAAGACGGGGTGGGGGGGTATGAACCGCCGCTGAAGCTGTTGATATTCCGCGATATTCCGGGAGCACTCCGTGTCCGAGTCCGCCGCGTTCCACGAAATAGACGAGGCCGTCCGCAAGGACGAGATGAAGGAGTGGTGGAGTCGCTACGGGACGCTGATCGTGGTGGTCGCCGTCGGGCTGGTGGTCGCCGTAACGGCCTTCGTGGGCTGGCGGCAGTATGATCAGGCGCAGCGCGCCGCCGCCAGTGCCACTTATTCGGCGGCGCTGGCCCAGATTGCGACGGATCCGGCGGCAGCCCGCACCGAGCTGGAAAAGCAGGCAGCGAATGCCGTTCAACCCTACCGGTCTCTGGCGGCCCTCACGGCGGCGCAGCTCCGGGCAACTCTGGAGGAGCAGGTGACGGCGCTCGCGACCGTGGCGCCCAGCCTGTCGGCGAGCGAGCTCAGCGACCTTGCTCTCGTCATCGCCGCCTTCAAGAGCATCGACACCCCCAAGGCCGAAGAGATGGTGGCCCGGCTCGAGCCGCTCGCCGGCCCCGATCGTCCGTTCCGGCTGAGCGCTCGCGAGTTGCAGGCCATGCTCGCCGTTCGCAAGGGCGATACCAAGCGTGCGAAGGAACTGTGGAACGAGATCGCCAAGGATCCAGCCGTGCCGCAGGGCGCATCCCAGCGTGTTTCGGCGATGTTAAATCTCTACGGCGGCGCGGAGGCGAAATAGTCCGATGTTGAGCGTAATCCGCGTGTTCGACCCCCGATTCCTTCTCGCCGCCGTCCTCCTGGTGGTCTCCCTTTCCGGTTGCGATATCCTCGAAAAGAAGAAGACGGCGCTCCCCGGCGAGCGCATCTCGGTACTGGGCGACCGAAAGGACCTCGAACCGGACAGCGACGCTGCGAACATTCCGGTGGTTCTGCCGCCGCCGACGGTGAACGAATCCTGGCCGCAGTCCGGCGGCTTCGCCAACAATGCCATGCACAATCTGGCCATCGGCGCGTCTCCGCAGATCGTCTGGACGGCCGATGTCGGAACTGGCAGCAGCTCCACTCGCATCCTGACCACGCCGCCGGTCGTCGCCGAGGGCAAGGTGTTCGCCAAGGACGCGCAGAGCACGGTGTCCGCCTTCAACGCCGATACCGGCGCACTGCTGTGGCGCGTCACGCTGGAGCCGGAGAAGGCACGGGACTCCGATGAGTTCGGCGGCGGGCTGGCCTATTACGGCGGGCGGCTGTTCGTGACCACCGGCTTCGCGACGGTCTTTTCGCTCGATCCCGCTACCGGCAAGGAGGACTGGCATTCGACCGTCAGCGCGCCGGTCCGCGGGGCTCCGCTGGTCTTCGCGGACAGGGTCTTCGTCATCGCCATCGACAACAGGCTGCACACGCTGGCGGCGGCCGATGGCTCCGACCTCTGGCAGTTCGCCGGTCTGCAGGAGACGTCGGGCTACGTCGGCGGCAACAGCCCGGCAGGCTCCGGCGACACGATCGTGGCGCCGTTCACCTCGGGCGAGCTTGCCGCGCTGCGCATCGACAACGGCCGGCCCATCTGGAACGAAACGCTGATCGGTGCGCGCGCCGACGTGCGCGCCTTCGGCAATCTCGCCGACATTCGCGGCCGTCCCGTGATCGACCGCGGTCTGGTGATCGCCATGGGCTCGGCCGGTCAGATCGCGGGCATCGACCTGCGGTCCGGCCAGCGCCAGTGGGACCGCAACATCGGCGGCAGCCAGACACCTTGGCCGGCGGGCCGCTTCCTCTTCATCGTCACCGGCAACGCCGACGTGGTGGCGATGGTCCGTGACACTGGCAAGATCCGCTGGGTCACGCCGCTCACACAGTACGAGGACAGCAAGAAACAAGTGCCGGTCCTCTGGGGTGGGCCGGTGCTCGCGGGCGACCGCCTTCTCTTGACCAGTTCGCGGGGCGACCTCGTGGTCGTCTCGCCTTATACCGGAGAGATCATGGGCAAGATCGACGTGCGCGACCGCGTGCGCCTCGGACCCGTGATTGCCAACCAGACCATTTATGTCCTCACAGATTCCGGGCGACTCATTGCCCTCCGCTGAAGAACGCTCACAATCCCAGGGGCTGCGTCGGGTCGCCATTGTCGGTCGCCCCAACGTCGGCAAGTCGACGCTCTTCAACCGTCTGGCTGGCCGTCGGCGCGCCATCGTCGACGACACGCCCGGCGTGACCCGCGACGTGCGCGAGCAGCCGGCGCAGCTCGGCGATCTCGCCTTCATGCTGCTCGATACGGCAGGGTGGGAAACCGCGGGCGGCGAAGCCCTCGAGGCACGCATGCGGCGCTTCACAGAGCGGGCGATCGACGGGTCGGACGTCGTCCTGTTCCTGATCGATGCCCGCTCCGGAATCCTGCCGCTCGACCAGAGTTTCGCCAGCTGGCTGCGCAAGCGATCGGCCAAGGTGATCCTGGTTGCCAACAAGTGCGAAGGCCGTGCCGGCGCGCAGGGGCTTGCCGAGGCGCACGGGCTGGGCCTGGGCGAGCCGATCCCGGTGTCGGCGGAGCATGGCGAGGGGCTGAGCGACCTGCACGAGGCGCTGAGCCGGTACATCGAACCGATGCCGGAAGAAGACGAATCCGGCGAGGCCGACGCGATCGATCCTGACCTCGACGACGTGCCGGAGGGGCGACCGCTGCTGCTGGCCATCGTCGGCCGGCCGAACGTGGGCAAGTCGACGCTTCTTAACCGGCTGGTCGGCGAGGAGCGGGTCCTGACCGGGCCCGAAGCTGGAATTACACGCGACTCGATCCGGGTCGAATGGGAATGGCGGGGCCGTCCCGTGCGCCTGGTCGACACGGCCGGCATGCGCCGCCGCAGCCGCATCGACGCCAAGCTGGAGGCCGCCTCGGTGGCCGATTCGCTCGACACGATCCGGCTCGCCGATGTGGTCGTGGTCGTGCTGGACGCCGCCGACATGGCCGAGAAGCAGGACCTCAACATCGCCGGCTGGGTGATCGAGGAGGGGCGCGCGCTGGTGATCGCGGTCAACAAGACCGACCTGTTGGCAGACGACCAGTCGCAGTCGTCGAAGCAGTGGCGCAAGTTGCGCGACCGGCTGGAGATGTCGTTCTCGCAGGTGAAGGACGTGGCTATCGTCGGGTTCTCGGCGCTCACCGGACGTGGCGTAGAGCGCCTTCTGCCCAAGGTCTTCGAAACGTACGAGATTTGGAACAAGCGGGTTACGACACCCAAGCTCAATCGCTGGCTGCGCGAGATGGAGACGCTGCATCCGCCGCCGCTCGCCAGCAACGGGCGCCGCATCCGCCTGCGCTTCATGACCCAGATCAAGCGCCGGCCGCCGACCTTCATCCTGTCGGTCAGCCAGCCGCAGGAGCTGGGCAACGACTATCTGCGCTTCCTGACGAACCGCCTGCGCGACGATTTCGACATGCCGGGCGTGCCGATCCGGCTCAGCATGCGCAAGCCGAAGAACCCCTTCGAAGGCCGTCGCAAGCAGCAGCGCTAGGGCTGAGCGCAGCTCAGCCGGGGCAGCGTCAGGACATTGCCTCCGGCAATGTCCGGGAGCGTTGAAGAAAGAGCGACTACAGGAAAGCCAATACCACCGGCCGCATCGCGGCCGATGGTGGAGAGGCGCCTTGCCCCGTACCGACCTGCTGCCCTAGGCTTCATTCCAACAAAGTCGAAATAACGAGCTGCGCCGCGGCCGCCGACGGGATGAAAGGGCAGAACCATGGATATTCAGTACGTAGCGCCTAGAACGCTCGATGAAGCGGTACGGGCGTTCGCCGCGGCGGCCGGCGCCGGCCGGATCCTGGCAGGCGGCACCGACCTCCTGGTCCAGATGCGCAACGGCGTCGTCGCGCCGGGCACGATCGTCGACATCAAGAAGATCGGCGAGCTGACCACCATCGAGGATACGAAGGAGGGCGGCTTCCGGATCGGCGCCGCCGTCTCGGGCGCGGTTCTGCGCGAACATCCCAAGGTCGGCAAGGTCTGGCCGGGCGTGGTCGAGGCCACCAACCTGATCGGCTCCACTCAGGTCCAGGGGCGTGCGACACCCGGCGGCAATTTGTGCAACGGCTCGCCGGCCGGCGACAGCGTTCCGGCCATGGTCGCGGCCGGCGCGATCGTCACCATCCACGGGCCGAACGGTCGTCGCGAGCTCGCCGTCGAAAAGGTGCCGAAGGGTCCGGGCCGGCTCAACCTCGAGCCGGGCGAGATCGTCGTTTCCTTCACTTTGCCGCCGCGGCCGAAGGGCTCGAGCGACGCCTATCTGCGCATGATCCCGCGCACCGAGATGGACATTGCCGTCGTGGGCTGCGGCGTCAGCCTGACGATGGACAAGGGAACCTGCACCGCCGCGCGCGTCGGCCTCGGCGCCGTCGCACCGACGGTGCTGCTGGTCGAGGAAGCGGCGAAGGCGCTCATCGGTTCCAAGCTCGACGAGGCGGCGCTGGCGAAGGCCGCTGCTGCCTGCAGCGCCGCCTGCCGTCCCATCGACGACAAGCGCGGCACCATCGCCTATCGCACCAAGGTGGCCGGCGTCCTGCTGAAGCGCACCGCACTGATTGCCGCCGAACGCGCGGGAGGAAACTAGGACCATGGCAAAGCTTCACGTCACCACCACCATCAACGGCGAGCCACAGGAATTCCTCTGCGACGCCGACCAGAGCATGCTGGATGTGCTGCGCGGACCGCTCGGGCTCACCGGCGCCAAGGAAGGCTGCGGCACCGGCGACTGTGGCGCCTGCACGATCACCCTGAACGGGCGCATCGTCTGCTCCTGCCTGATGCTGGCGGCCGAGGCCGAGGGCCAGAAGATCGGCACCATCGAAGGCATGGCCGGCGAAGAGCTGCACCCGCTGCAGCAGAAGTTCCTCGAATCGGCCGCACTCCAGTGCGGCATCTGCACGCCGGGCGTCCTGATGGCCGCCAAGGCCCTGCTCGAGAAGAACCCCGATCCGACCGAGCATGAAGTCCGCTTCTGGCTGGCCGGCAACCTGTGCAGGTGCACGGGCTACGACAAGATCATCCGCGCCGTGATGGATACCGCCGCCGACATGAGGGCCGCACGATGAGCACGACTGGGAGCACCACCGACACTGCCAACGACAACAAGTGGATCGGCAAGCGCACGATCCGGCCCGACGGCGCCGACAAGGTGACGGGTCGCGCGGCCTATGCCGCCGACACCACCATGCCCGGCATGATCTGGGGCAAGGTCTTGCGCAGTCCGCATCCGCACGCGCGCATCAAGTCGATCGACACCAGCAAGGCGGAAGCCCATCCCGGCGTGAAGGCCGTGATGACGGCCAAGGATATCGTGAACTTCCCGATCGAGAAGTCGGTGATGCTGGGCATCCAGGACATGCGCTGGATGTGCCGTAACGTCATGGCGCGGGAGAAGGCGCTGTTCGCCGGACATCCGGTGGCGGCGGTCGCGGCGACCACCGAGAAGATCGCGGCGGAAGCCTGCAAGCTGATCGAGGTCGAGTACGAGGTCCTGCCGTTCGTGATCGACGTCGAGGAGGCGATGAAGCCCGATGCGCCGATCCTGCACGACTTCATCAAGTTCAAGGACAAGCCGTCCAACATCGCCGGCACGCTGGAGCACAAGCTCGGCGACATCGGCGAAGGCTTTGCCAAGGCCGACATCGTCATCGAGCGCAGCTTCCGCACCCAGCCGGTACATCAGGGCTATATCGAGCCGCATGCCTGCCTGGTCAGCGTCTCCGACGGCAAGGCCACGATCTGGAGCTCCAGCCAGGGCCAGTTCATGGTCCGCGCCATGTGCGCCTACCTGACGGGGCTGCCGCAGAACGAAATCCGCGCCATTCCCGCCGAGATCGGCGGCGGCTTCGGCGGCAAGACGATCATCTACCTCGAGCCGCTGGCCCTGATCCTGGCCAAGAAGTCCGGCCGTCCGGTGAAGATGACCATGAGCCGGGCCGAGGTGTTCCATGCCTCGGGCCCCACCTCGGGCTCCTACAGCACGGTCAAGCTCGGCGCGACCAAGGACGGCAAGCTGGTGGCGGCACAAGGCACCTTCTGCCTGCAGGCCGGCGCGCTCCCGGGTTCGCCCATCCGCGGTGCAGCGGGCTGCGCCTTCGCGCCCTATGACATCCCGAACGTGCACTCGTTCGGCTACGATGTGGTGTCCAACCGCTCCAAGGTTGCCGCCTATCGCGCGCCCGGCGCGCCGATCGGCGCCTATGGCGTCGAGTGCGTCATGGACGAGATGGCCGAGGCGCTGAAGATGGATCCGCTGGAGTTCCGACTGAAGAACGCGGCGAAGCAGGGCACCAAGGCCGCGCACGGGCCGGTCTATCCGCGCATCGGCTTCGTCGAGACGATCGAGGAGGCGAGGAAGCACGCGCACTACACGACGCCGCTTCCCAAGGCGAAGAAGGGTATGCTGTATGGCCGCGGCGTGGCTTCGGGCTTCTGGTTCAACGCCGGCGGCGAATCCAGCGCCCAGGTCAACATCAACGAGGACGGCACGGTGGTGGTGATCACCGGCCATCCCGACATCGGCGGCTCGCGCGCCTCGACGGCCAACATCACCGCCGAGATCCTGGGCATCGACTACAAGAAGGTCTCGGTGCTGATCGGCGACACCAGCGTCATCGGCTTCAGCAACCTGACCGGCGGCAGCCGCGTGACCTACGCCTCGGCCATGGTCGTGACCCAGTCGACTGAGCGGGTGATCACCCAGCTGCGCGAGCGCGCCGCCAAGATCTGGAAGATCGATCCCGACGCCGTCGTCTGGGAGAATGGCGAGGCCCGGCCGGCCGGCGACAATGCCGGCAAGTTCGAGCCGCTGAGTCTCGGCCAGATCGCGGCCCAGGCCAGCGCCACCGGCGGGCCCATCGGCGCCGGCCAGCAGCTCAACACGACGGGCGCCGAAGGCGGCTTCGCCACGCATCTTTGCGACGTCGAGGTCGATCCCGACCTCGGCATCGTGCGCGTGCTGCGCTACACGGCCTTCCAGGATGTCGGCCGGGCCATTCATCCCAGCTATGTCGAGGGCCAGATCCAGGGCGGTGCCGCCCAGGGTATCGGCTGGGCGCTCAGCGAGGAGTACATCTTCAACAAGGACGGCAAGCTCGATAATCCCAGCTTCCTGGATTACCGCATGCCGGTGAGCTCGGACTTGCCGATGCTCGACTCGGTGATCCTCGAGATCCCGAACCCGAAGCATCCGCAGGGCGTGCGCGGTGTCGGCGAAGTGCCGCTGGTGCCGCCGCTCGCAGCGGTCTCGAACGCGATCTACGACGCGCTCGGCCGGCGGTTCTACAGCCTCCCGATGTCGCCGCCCAAGGTGCTGGCCGCGATGGACCTGGCAGCGGAATAAGAGAGGCGGTGACGGCCCCGCGCCGTCACCTCTTCGAAGACGCCGCGGGCGGCGCCCCTCAGCTCAGGCTCGGGCGCTGCTCGAGGGCCACGTCGCCGGCGACCCATTCGCCGTTCATCGTGCAGGAAGGCATCGCGAGCTGGATCAGCGATTCGCCATGCGCCTCCGGTGGGATTTGCTGCGCCTCGTCCTCGCCGGGAAAGGCCTCGCGGCGCATGAACGTGCGCATCGGCCCCGGATTGAACAGATTGGCCTTCACCTGGGTATGCGCGACCTCGGCCGCGTAGATCCCGACCATCATGTCGAGCGCGGCCTTGCTCGTGGCATAGGCTCCCCAGTAGGGAATGATCCTACGCGAGGCTCCCGAGGTCACGAAGATGGCCCGGCCGGCGTCGGAGCGGCGCAGCAGCGGGTCCATCGAGCGGATCAGGCGCCAGTTGGCGGTCACGTTCACCGCCATCACCTGCTCGAACACCTTGGGCTCGAAATGGCCCATCGGCGAGAGCGTGCCCAGGATGGCCGCATTGCCCAGAAGCACGTCGAGGCGACCGAAGCGATCGAACAGCGCCTGGCCCAGCCGGTCGATCCCGGGTCCGTCCGTAATATCGAGCGGTACCAAAGTGGCCGAGCCACCGATCGCCTTGATGCGGTCGTCGACCTCTTCGAGGCCGCCCACGGTCCGGGCGACGAGGACGCAGTGCGCGCCCTCGGCGGCATAGGCGAGGGCGGCCGCGGCCCCGAGACCGCGCGAGGCGCCGGTGATCAGCGCAACACGCCCGGCGAGGCGGCCGACGGCGGCTTCGGTCATGATCCTGAACTCAGGTCGATTCGACGAGGAGGGAGAGCTGACGATCCTCGACGCCGGTCACGTCGTCGAGGGCGATAGGATAGTCACCCGTGAAGCAGGCGTCGCAGAAGGCCGGATTGGCCGCGTCGCGGCCCGGCAGGCCCATGGCTCGATAGAGCCCGTCGATCGAAACGAAGGCCAGCGAATCGACGCCGATGAACTTCGCCATGCCGGCGACGTCGTAGCGCGAGGCCAGCAGCTTGTCCTTGTCCGGCGTGTCGATTCCGTAGAAGCACGGATCGGTGGTCGGCGGCGCCGCGATGCGCATATGCACTTCCTTGGCGCCGGCGTTGCGCACCATCTCGACGATCTTCATCGAGGTGGTGCCGCGCACGATCGAATCGTCGACCAGAATGACGCGCTTGCCCTCGATGTGGGCGCGATTGGCGTTGTGCTTCAGGCGAACGCCGAGATGGCGGATATGGTCCGCCGGCTCGATGAAGGTGCGGCCGACATAGTGGTTGCGGATGATGCCCAGTTCGAACGGCAGGCCCGACTGCGCGGCATAGCCGATAGCGGCGGGTACGCCGGAATCCGGCACCGGCACGACGACGTCGGCCGGCACCGGGCTTTCCTTGGCCAGTTCCATGCCGATGCGCTTGCGGGCGTCGTAGACGCCGATACCCTCGACCTTCGAATCCGGTCGCGCGAAGTAGATATGTTCGAACACGCAGAAGCGGCGCTTCTGCTTCACGAACGGCTTGATGGACCGGAGGCCGTTGCCGTCGACGATGACGATCTCGCCCGGCTCGACGTCGCGCACGAAGCGGGCGCCGATGATGTCGAGGGCGCAGCTTTCCGAGGTCAGGATCCACGCATCGTCGAGGCGGCCAATCACCAGGGGACGCACGCCCATCGGATCGCGCACGCCCAGCAGCGCTTCGTTGGTCAGCAGCAGGAGCGAATAGGCACCCTTTACGCGGCCGAGCGCGTCGATCAGCCGGTCGACCACGGTCGAATAATTGGAGCGGGCGATCAGGTGGTTGATCACCTCCGTGTCGGTCGTCGACTGGAACAGGCAGCCGATCCGGACCAGCTCCTTGCGCAGGAGATACGCGTTGGTGAGATTGCCGTTATGCGCGAGCGCCAAGCCGCCAAAGTCGAAATCGGCGAAGATCGGCTGAATGTTGCGGTCCGAGGAACCGCCCGTCGTGGCGTATCGGTTGTGGCCGATCGCCGAATAGCCGACGAGCTTTTCCATGACGGCCTGGGTGCCGAAGATGTCTCCGACCAAGCCGGCGGCGCGATGGTTGTGAAAAACCCGGCCGTCGAAAGTCACTATTCCCGAGGCTTCCTGCCCACGGTGCTGCAGGGCGTGGAGGCCCAGCGCGGTGTGCGCGGCGGCATCGGCTGTCCCGTAGATGCCGAACAGCGCACATTCCTCGTGAAACTTGTCGAGGTCGTCTTCGGAGCGTTTCAGGGGGGTATGCACGGCGGGGTTATAGCTGGGGTGTCGCCGCGACGCTATCAAGTATGACTCACTGCGGCGGTTTGGTTTCCCCCGGCGCGGCCGGTGTCGCGGGTGCGGCAGGAGTGGCATCCGACGGGGCGACAGTCGAAGGCGCCGAACGCGGCGCGGCTGTCGACGACCCCGGAATGACGCCGCTTTCCATGCCCGGGCGCTGCAGGCGGTTGCGGAAGCCGCTCGGCAGTTGCGGCTCCACGAAGGTCGCCATTTCACGGATCATCGGAAAACTGGCGGCGCCTTCGACCGCCGGCGGCAGCTGGCGGGGGCCGAGATAACCGTAGAACAGGAAGGCCGTTCCCATCGCGACCCAGGCGCAAAGCACGCCGAAGCCCGCCCCGAGAATCCTGTCGGGCCGTCCGAGCGGCCCGGTCCGGATGGACCGGGAAACCACGCTGGTGAGCATAATCAGCACGATCAGGGCTCCGACGAAGACGACGAGCAGGGAGATGAAGTAGGACAGTTCTGCGCTGCCCACGACCTTCAGGACCTCGGGCTCGACGACGTTCGAGAAGCGCCAGGCGATCCAGCCGGCGCCGATCCAGGAGGCGATGAACAGGATGGCATGGGCAAAGCCCGTGGACATGCCTATGAGCGCCCCGAACACGGCGACGGCGATCACTGCGACGTCGAAAACGGTAATTCCCAGCTGCTCCATCGACCCCGTTCTCTCCGTACCTCAGTATTGATCCCGGTCGCGCCGGCGGTCCCCCGATCCTTCGGGGGCTCCCTCGCGCCGGCCACGTTTTAGAGGCCGATCAGCCGGTTGGAAACGTGCCACAAGGTCCGATAGATGCTCAATTTCGTCAATGGCGATGCCCTCCGGCGCCCGCGGAGCGGGACCCGAGCCGCTGCGAACCTGCGGGACGAGTGCACTCCGGAAACCGAGTTTCGCCGCCTCCCGCAAACGGGCTTCGCGCTGGCCGACGGGCCGCACTTCGCCGCCGAGGCCGATTTCACCGAAAACCACCATATCGCCCGGCACCTGTTCGTCGGCCAGGGAGGAAATGACAGCCGCCGCCACGGCGAGGTCGGCGGCCGGTTCGCCGATCCTGAGGCCGCCGGCGACGTTCAGGTAGACGTCGTTCGCGCCGACCGTGACGCCGCAGCGTGCCTCCAGCACAGCCAGGACCATGGCAAGGCGGTTCGAATCCCAGCCGACCACGGCGCGCCGCGGCGTGGCGAGGGAGGAGGGGCTGACCAGCGCCTGGATCTCCACCAGCAGCGGACGGGTGCCTTCGATGCCGGCGAACACACAGGTCCCCGAGACGTGACCGCGGCGGTCCGCTAGGAACAGGGCCGAGGGATTGGCGACATCGGACAGTCCCCGGTCGGACATCTCGAAGACGCCGATCTCGTCGGTCGGGCCGAAGCGGTTCTTGACGGTGCGCAGGATGCGGAACTGATGGCCGCGTTCGCCTTCGAAGTAGAGGACCGTGTCGACCATGTGCTCGAGGACGCGGGGGCCGGCAATGGCGCCGTCCTTGGTCACGTGGCCGACCAGCAGCACGGCGATACCACGCCGCTTGGCGAGCTCGACGAGGGCCTGCGCCGAGGCGCGGACCTGGGTGACGGTGCCTGGCGTCGAATCCACGGTATCGAGCCACATCGTCTGGATCGAATCTATGACGGCGACCTTCGGCGCGTCCGGCTGCTCCAGCGACGCCACGATGTCACGCACCGAGGTCGCGGCGACCAGCTGAACGGGGGCGTCGGCCAGGCCCAGCCGTTCGGCCCGCAGGCGGACCTGGTCGACGGCCTCTTCGCCGGAAATGTACGCGCAGGCGGTGTGCTGCCTGGCGAGTGCCGCCGCCATCTGCAGCAGCAGGGTCGACTTGCCGATCCCGGGGTCGCCACCGATCAGCAGCGCCGAGCCGACGACCAATCCGCCGCCGCACACACGATCGAACTCGTTGATGCCGCTCTTCAGTCGCGGCGGCTGCGGTGTCGAGCCCGTGAGGCCCGTGAAGTCGAGCAGGCGTCCTTTTCCGAGACGGGCCATCGCGCCGCCAGCCGGGCCGGGGGCGGGAGCGGCCTCCTCGACGATGGTGTTCCACTCGCCGCAGGACTCACAGCGCCCGCTCCATTTCGACGTGATGGCGCCGCAGGACTGGCAGGCGTAGCGCTTGAGCGGCCGCGCCACGATCAGAGCTTCCGGACCTGCATCCGGATCGGGCCCTCGGCCCGGCCATGGATGAACTGGTCCACATGGGCGTTCCCCGAACTGTCGATGTCGGCGACGGGGCCCTGCCAGATGAGCTTGCCCTCGTGCAGCATGCCGATGCGGTGACCGATCTTGCGGGCGCTCGCCATGTCGTGGGTGATCGAGATTGCCGTGGCGCCCAGACTGCCGACGGATTTCACGATCAGATCATTGATCACGTCGGCCATGATCGGATCGAGGCCGGTCGTCGGCTCGTCGAAAAATATGATCTCGGGTTCACGTGCGATCGCTCGGGCGAGCGCCACGCGCTTCTGCATGCCGCCCGACAATTCCGAGGGGAAGAGGTCGCCGATTTCAGGGCCGAGGCCGACGGCGCCCAACTTGCCGATAGCGACTTCACGGGCCTGGTCGGGGGCCATGCCATCGCTCTGGATCGGCCCGAAGGCCACATTCTCCCAGACGCGCAGGGAGTCGAA
This sequence comes from Reyranella sp., assembly GCF_965249915.1. Lineage (GTDB taxonomy): Bacteria > Pseudomonadota > Alphaproteobacteria > Reyranellales > Reyranellaceae > Reyranella. Next base: position 2,134,255 of record NZ_OZ252257.1, on the reverse strand, counting down.
CAGGGCACCACCCTGGAACAGCATGCCGAACTTGCGCATGACCCGCGCACGGTCGCGATCGGACAGGTCGCTCGTCTCCTCGCCGTCGACCTTGATCGAGCCTTGGTCGGGCTTCAGAAGGCCGAGAATGCATTTCAGCAGCACCGACTTGCCGGTGCCCGACCCGCCGATCACGACCATCGATTCGCCCGGTGCCACGTCCAGGTCGATGCCCTGCAGCACCTTCTTGGGTCCGAAAGCCTTGGTGACGCCGCGCAACGAGATCTTGGGAGAGGCCATGCGGGGGGAGCCGATCAACGGGCGAAGAAGGCTTCGGTGATAAAGTAGTTGAAGGTCAGGATCAGCATCGAGGCGGAGACCACCGCGCTGGTAGTCGCCTTGCCGACACCCTGGGCGCCGCCGCGCGACCTGTAGCCGTGATAGCAGCCCATCAGCGTGATCAGGAAACCGAACACCGCCGCCTTGACCAAGCCCGAGAAGACGTCCTGGAACTGCAGGAAGTCGAGGGTATTGCGCAGGTAGGCGGCATCGTTGAAGTCGAGCTTGTAGACGCCGATCAGGAAACCGCCGAACACGCCGATGATATCGGCGACCAGCACCAGGAACGGCAGGGTGAGGATACCTGCGATGAGGCGGGGGGCGACAAGATACTTGAACGGGTCGGTGGAGAGCGTCGTGAGGGCGTCGATCTGCTCGGTGACGCGCATGGTGCCGATTTCGGCAGCCATTGCGGCGCCGACTCGCCCGGCGACCATCAGGGCGGCGAGCACGGGTCCCAGTTCACGGGTCAGCGAAACCACGACGACGTTGGGAATGGCGCTTTCGGCGGAGAAGCGCGCGAAGCCTGTGTAGCTCTGCAGCGCCAGCACCATACCCGTGAAGATCGCCGTCAGGCCGACCACGGGCAGCGAGTAGTAACCGATCTCCATGATCTGCCGGAAGATCTGTCGGCGGTAATAGGGCGGCTGCAGACCCTGCCGGACCGCCTTGAAGGCAAAGGCCGAGACGCTGCCTATCGCCTCCAGGAAGGCGAGCGTCATCCGGCCCAGGACCGTAAACAGGGGAAGCGTCACGCCGGTTCTCCCGTTTCGTCGGCCGGCGCCTCGGCGAAGCGGTCGACATAGGCACGATGATAGCGTCGGCCCAAGGCGGTCATGACCTCGTAGGCGTTCGTCCGCGCATGGTCGGCCAAGTTATCCGGCGTGAGATGAGGACCCAACACCTCGACCGTCGCGCCCGGAAGGCAATCGACCTCCGGTACATCGGTCACGTCTATGGTCACGAGATCCATCGAGATGCGGCCGATCACGGGTACATTGTGGCCGGCAAGATGCACATGGGCCCGGTTGACGAGGTTGCGGAAATAGCCGTCGGCATACCCCAACGCAATGGTGGCGATCCGGCTCGGTCGTGCCGAACGCCAGGCGCCGCCATATCCGACCGTCTGGAAGGCATCGATCTGGCGCGTCTGGAGGATCCGGGCCTCCAGGGTCACGACGTCCAGCATCGGGTTGGCCTGACCCGGCAGGGGATTGATGCCGTAGAGCGCCGCGCCGGGACGCAGCAGGTCGAAATGATAATCCGGTCCCAGGAAGATGCCCGACGAGTTGGCCAGCGACGTCGGTGCTCCGGGCATCGCGCGCACGAAGTTGCGGAAGCGGGAGAGCTGTTCGCCGTTTACCGGGTTCGAGGGTTCTTCCGACGCAACCAGATGGCTCATGATCAACGCGAGCCGCAGGCCGCGCAGCCGGCCGCGTTCGTTGATCAACACCTGCGCGTCCTCCGCACCGAAGCCAAGCCGATGCATGCCGGTGTCGAGGTGCACGACGGCGTCGAGGGCCTGGTTGAAGCGCTGGGCTGCAGCCCGCCAGGCATTCAGCTGTGCCAGGTGATTGAGCACGGGGACGAGGCGGTGCTCCACGAAATCGCCTTCGGTGCCGGGAAGCAATCCGTTCAGGACGTAGATCGGCAGCTCGGGCAGCACGCGGCGGAGCGCTATCCCCTCGTCGATATGCGCGACGAAGAACTGGCGGCAGCCTTCGGCCGCCAGCAGGGGACCGACCACGGTCGCCCCCATGCCATAGGCATCGGCCTTCAGAACGGCGGCGCAGTCGACCGGCCGGCCGGTGGCGCGTCCGGCATCGCGCAGCCCGCGCCAGTTGGCGGCAATCGCGCCCAGGTCGATGGAAAGGACCGCCCCGGCGCGGCGCGCCGGGTCATGATCGTCGGGAATTGACACGTGGCGACCTTAGAACGCTGACACGGGCTCGTCAGCAACGCCATCGAGGTTGCCGAACTTCGTGAACTGTCCTTCGAACGAGAGGCGTACGATGCCTGTGGGGCCGTGTCGCTGTTTTGCCACAATGACCTCGGCCTTGCCGTAGGTCTGTTCGCAGCGCTGCTTCCAGTCGTCGTGCCGCTCGTTGAATTTCTGGTCGCTCTCCTCGGCGCGGCGAGCGGGCTCGCTGCGGGTCAGATAGTATTCCTCACGATAGACGAACATCACGACGTCCGCGTCCTGCTCGATCGACCCGGATTCGCGAAGGTCGGAGAGCTGGGGCCTCTTGTCCTCGCGTTGCTCTACTGCGCGCGAAAGCTGCGAGAGCGCGATCACCGGGACGTCGAGTTCCTTTGCGAGTGTCTTCAGGCCTCGGGTGATCTCCGAAACCTCCTGCACGCGGTTTTCCTGACGACTCTTGCCCGACGGGTTCAGGAGCTGAAGGTAGTCGACGATGATGAGGCCGAGACCGTGGGTGCGCTTCAGCCGGCGAGCGCGGGTGCGCAATGCGGCGATCGACAAAGCCGGCGTATCGTCGATGAAGAAGTTGAGATGCTCCAGTTCGTGGCTGACGTTGATGACCCTGTCGAATTCGTGGCTCAGCACCTCGCCGCGGCGGATCTTCTCCGAGGAGATTTCGGCCTGCTCGGAGAGCATACGGGTGGCAAGCTGCTCGGCGGACATTTCGAGCGAGAAGAAACCGACCACCGCGCCGTCCACGGCTTTCGGATGCCCGTCGACGATCTCCTCCCGGTACGCCTTTGCGGCGTTGAAGGCGATGTTGGTCGCCAGGGCGGTCTTGCCCATCGACGGTCGGCCGGCGAGGATCAGCAGGTCGGATCTGTGCAGGCCGCCCAGCAACTGGTCGAGATTGAACAGGCCTGTGGCCACGCCGGTGAGCTTGCCTTCGCGCACATAGGCGGCCTCGGCCGCCGTCATGGCCTCGGTCAGGGCCATGCGGAACGGTTTGAATCCGCCCTCGGTCTGGCCCGTCGTCGCGAGGTCGTAGAGCTTCTTTTCAGCGACCTCGATCTGTTGCAATGCGGTCTCGTCGACGTCGCCCGAGAAGGCGCCGTTCACGACGTTCTCACCCAGATCGATGAGCTGCCGGCGCAGGTAGAGATCGTGGACCGCGCGGCCGAACGCGGCCGCGTCGATCACGTGCACGGAGGCTGCTGCCAGTCGTGCGAGATAGGCCGCGCCGCCGGCCTCCTTCATCGCGGGATCCTGCTCGACGTAGGTCTTGAGCGTGACGGCGCTCACGACCTGGCCGCGCTCGATCAGGCGCGACAGCGAATCGAAGAGCTTGCCGTGGAGCGGATCGGCGAAATGCTCGGGGCGCAGGAACTCGGCCACGCGCTGGTAGGCGGCGTTGTTGATCAGGATCGCGCCGAGCAAGGCCTGCTCGGCCTCGAAATTGTGCGGCGGCTCGCGCAGGCGTGCATCTTCGGCGCCGGGCAGGCGCGTGACGTTCGAGGTGTCTTTCAGCGGCTCCATCACATTGTCTTTGCCGAAGATGGGAGAGGGATCACAGCGCAAAGAATCGCTGCGCAGGCTTATCCAGAGTTTAGCGAGGATACTTCCTATTCAGCGGCCATGGTCTCTGCGACGTTCTTCAGACGTTCTTCGGTAACCATGTAGTCACGAATGAGCGGCACCGCATCCTGGCGCCGGCTGATCTGTATCTGAAACACCATCTGCCGCATGTAGCGGAAGGCGACCTCGCAGCCCGCGAGATAGAATTCCCACATTCGGCAGAAGCGATCGTCGTAGCCGGCGATTTCCTTGATTTTCTCCCGGTTGGCGAGGAAGCGATGGCGCCAGCGACGCAGGGTCTCTGCATAATGGAGCCGCAGCACTTCGATGTCGGTGACCCACAGCCCGGCCCTCTCGATCGCGGCAAGGACCTCCGACAGGGCGGGCGAATAGCCGCCCGGGAAGATGTATTTGCGAAGCCAGGTGTTGGTGCCCCCGGGGGGCTCCATGCGGCCGATCGAATGCAGCAGCATCACGCCGTCATCGGCCAGGAGGTCGCTTATCTTTCGGAAGTATTCGAGGTAATGGGCCGAGCCGACATGCTCGAACATTCCGACCGAGACGATACGGTCGTAACGGCCGGATTCCTCGCGATAGTCGATGAGCTTGAAGCGGACACGGTCCGAGATTCCTGCCGCCTGGGCGCGTCGGTTGGACACGCCATGCTGTTCGCGCGAGAGCGTGACACCCGTGACTTCGACATCGAACGATCGGGCGAGGAACAACCCCATGCCACCCCAGCCCGAGCCGATGTCGAGTACCTTGTGACCCGGCTTCAGGAGCAGCTTCGTCGCTATATGAAGCTTCTTGTCGGCCTGCGCGAGTTCGAGGGATTCGTTGCCCGTCTTGAAGTAGGCGCAGGAATACTGACGGTCGGGATCGAGGAAGAGATCGTAGAGTTCGCCCTTGAGATCGTAGTGGTGGGCGACGTTTTGCTGAGCCCTGCCGATGGGATTGTACTGCTCCAGCAGCCGCAGGCCTCGCTGGAGCCTGTAGGACCAGCGCATCATGGCCGTTGAATCGACGGCGTCGATGTTTCGCCCGAGGAGGTCCAGCAGGTCGTAGAGGTCGCCCTGTTCGACGGTCAGCCGGCCGTCCATGTAGGCTTCGCCGAGCGCGAGACGGGGGCGGAAAGCGAGGTGGATTCCGGTCCACCAGTCATGGACCCGCATCGTCACGGAGGGACCGGGTTTTGCGCCCGTGATCTGATGCGGCCGACCCGTCTCATCGACGATGGTCAGTTGGCCTTCGCTCACCACCCGGGCAAGGACCTGCGCCAGCAGCACGACGGATAACTCCAAGTTGTCGCTGCCCAAATGTTAGTCCCATCCGTATTTTCGGCGCAAAGGGAGGGATACAAAAAATTAAGCAGGGTAAATGTGAATAAATCGCATTTGGATTGCCAAGATTCATAGGCGGTGATATCGGGCCATTGATACTCACTCGCAGCGGAGGAAGACGTGAAGAGACGTGCGCTCGTGAAGACTGGCCTGGCGTTTGGTTCCGGCGCGTTCATCGCGCGTCGCGCCTGGGCGCAGGGCGGCACGCTCAATCTCTATTCCGCCCGCCACTACAAGACCGATGAGGCGCTGTACGGCAATTTCGCCGACCTCACCGGTGTGAAGATCAACCGGATCGATGCCGAGCCCGATCCTCTCATCCAGCGTCTCCGGACCGAAGGCGACAAGAGCCCGTGCGACGTGTTCATCACCGTCGACGCCGGCCGCATCGAACGCGCCCGGGAGATGGGGCTCCTGCAGGCGACCGACTCGCCCGTCCTCGCCAAGGCGATCCCCTCGCACCTGCGCGATCCCGACAACACGTGGTTCGGCTTCTCCAAGCGCGCCCGCATCTTCGTCTTCAACAAGGAGAAGATGCAGGCCGCCGCGGCGCCGCAGACCTACGAGGACCTCGCCGATCCAAAGTGGAAGGGCAAGGTCCTGATCCGTTCCTCCGGAAACATCTACAATCAGTCTCTCACCGGCTCGGTGCTGGCGGCCGATGGCCTGGAGAAGACCGAAGCGTGGGCCAAGGGCGTCGCCGCCAATCTGGCGCGTCCGCCGCGCGGCGGCGACACCGACCAGATCAAGGCCGCCGCAGCGGGCGAGGGCGACGTCGCCGTCGTGAACACCTACTACTTCGTGAACCTGGTGCGCTCGACCAAGCCGGAGGAGCGCGAACTCGCGGCCAAGCTTGGGGTCATCTTCCCGAACCAGGCCAATCGCGGCACGCACGTAAACCTGAGCGCCGGCGGCGTCGCCAAGCATGCGCCGAACAAGCAGGCGGCGGTCAAGTTCCTCGAGTACCTGGTCTCGCCGCAGGCGCAGAAGTACTTCGCCGACGGCAATTCGGAGTATCCGGTCGTGGCCTCGGTCGAGCTGTCGCCGGAGCTCAAGGCACTTGGCCCCTTCAAGGAGGATCAGCTCAACGCCCGCGTGTTCGCGCAGAACAACGCCGAGGCGCTGAAGATCATGGACCGGGCGGGCTGGAAGTAGGACGCCCCGACGCCGCCACCGTGCGGCTCAGCAGGATCACCGGTGCAAGGGACACGGTGACGATGAGAATGGATCCGACGGCCGCCTGAGCCAGGCGCTCGTCGGATGCGAAGCGGTAGACCCCGATCGCGAGCGTGTCGAAGTTGAAAGGCCGTATCAGCAGGGTCGCCGGCAGTTCCTTCAGCACTTCCACGAATGCGACGATCCCGGCCGTCAGGACCGGCGCCCGCAGCATGGGCAGGTGGATACGCCACAGCACGTCGCGTGGCCTCGCCCCGAGGATGCGCGCGCTCGCGTCCATGGCCGGATCGATGGCGGCAAGCCCGGGCGCGACGTTGGCCAGCCCGACGGCGAGGAAGCGAACCGTATAGGCGACGACCAGGGCGAAGGCCGTGCCACTCAGCAGCAGGCCGGTCGGAACGCCGAGCAAGCGCCGCGAGAGCAGGTCGAGGCCGTGATCGGCAAATGCCAGCGGCAGCAGCACCCCGACGGCGATGACGGCGCCGGGAATGGCATAGCCGAGCGATGCGAAGGCGATGGTGCGGTGGAGCAGCCGCCGGCGGACGAGGCGACCGGCGTAGCTCAGGAACACGGCGAGACCGACGATGTTCGCAGCCGCTACCGTCGCCAGGATCAGGCTGTTGAAGGCATCGCCGATGAAGCGACTGTCGGTCAGCAGCACGCCGGAGGACAGGGCGAGCTGCGCGAGATGTGCCGTTGGCACCGCGAAGCCAAGCAGGATCGGCAGAGCGCAGGCAGCCAATGCAGCGAGACCTGCGGGCAACGAGAGCTGCACCGGGTCGGCGACGTGGCGCAGGTTGGAGGCGATGGCGAAGTGGGCGCCGCCGCGTGACCGGCGTTCCAGGGCAACCAGGACGACCGCGATGAGAATGAGAACCATGGAGAGCTGCGCCGCGCCCTCGCGGTTTCCCATGCCGTACCAGGTCCGGTAGATCGCCGTGGTGAAGGTGTGGATGCCGTAATACTGGACGGTCCCGAAGTCGGCGAGGGTCTCCAGCAGTGCGAGGGCCGTGCCGGCGGCGATCGCGGGGCGGGCCAGCGGCAGGCCGATGCGCAGGAAGGTGCGCCAGGGTCCGTTGCCGAGGATACGGCTCGCCTCCAGCAGAGACCGCGACTGGGCGAGGAACGCCGCGCGCGCGGCGAGATAGACGTAGGGGTATAGGACCAGGGTGAAGAGCAGGGCGACGCCCTGGGGAGAGCCGAACTCGGGAAACCAGTAGTCCCCGCGGCTCCATCCCATCGCGGTGCGCAGCGCGGACTGAAGCGGGCCGGCAAAGGTCAGCAGGTCGGCATAGGCATAGCCGATGATGTAGGTCGGCATGACGAGCGGCAACAGCAACGCCCATTGCAGGATCTGGCTCCCGGGAAACCGGTACATCGTCACGAGCCAGGCGGTGCCGGTGCCGATCATGACGGTGCCGAGGCCTACGCCGATCAGCAGGACGATCGTGTTGCCGACGATCTCGCGGAGCTGAGTCTCGGCGAGGTGGCGCCAGAGCTCGCCCTGGGCGCTGAACAGACTGGTGGCGATGCCGAGCAGGGGCAGCGCGACGACCGCCGCAACGGCGAGGGCGCCGAGCCGCCAGATCACGGACGCACCAAAAGAAAACGCATGCCATCGCGGTGCGATGACATGCGTTCGAAGAACTCCGCGGTGCCTGTCGGCACGCGTACTACTTCTGGTCGGCCGGCGTTTCCTCGGCCGCAGCCTCGGCAGTCTCGCCTTCGCCCTCGGCTGCCTCGGCCGACTTGGCCTCGAACAGCGCAGCGGCCTGGTCGGCCGCACGCTGCGCGGCTTCCGCCGCTTCCATGGCCGCACGCTCGGTCTCCGCCACCAGCCTGCCGCCCTTGGCGAGGAACTCGGCTTCGTCGGCAGAACGGGCAACCAGCACCGAGATCTCGACCACGACTTCCGGATGGAGGTGGATCTTGATCTTGTGCTCGCCCAGCGCCTTGATCGGCTTGTCCAGTTCGACCTGGCTGCGCTCGATCTTCACGCCCTGTGCGGCAGCGCCGTCGGCGATGTCGCGCGAGGTGACCGAACCGTAGAGCTGCAGCGCCTCGGAGGCCTGGCGGATGATGGTGACCTTGAGGTCGCCCATCTTCGCGCCGACCGCTTCGGCTTCCTGCCGGCGCTCGAGGTTCTGAGCCTCGAGGACCTTACGCTGCGATTCGAAGTAGGTGATGTTGTCCTTGGTCGCGCGCAGCGCCTTCTTCTGCGGCAGAAGGTAGTTGCGGGCGAAGCCGGGCTTCACCTTCACAACATCGCCCATCTGGCCGAGTTTCGGCACGCGCTCGAGCAGGATGACGTTCATCGGCATGATTGCGTCTCCCGACTAGGCGATGAGGTAAGGCAGGAGGGCCAGGAAGCGGGCGCGCTTGATCGCCTGGGAGAGTTCGCGCTGCTTCTTGGACGAGACTGCCGAGATACGGCTCGGTACGATCTTGCCGCGTTCGGAAATGAACCGCTGCAGAAGGCGCACGTCCTTGTAGTCGATCTTCGGGGCGTTGGCGCCGGAGAACGGGCAGCTCTTGCGGCGGCGGGTGAACGGACGACGCTGTGCGCTCATGCTTCTTCTCCCGTTTCAGAGGCCACCGGGGCGGCACCGCCCTCGTCGCCGAAGCGCGAACGCTCGCGACGCGGCGGGCGATCGCCCCAGCGTTCGCCACGATCGCCGCCCGGACGGTCGGACTTCTCGGCGCTGCGCACCATGATGGCCGACGGGGCTTCCTCGAGCTCGTCGACACGCACGGTCATGTAGCGGATGATGTCTTCGTTGATCGACATCGTACGCTCCAGCTCCTTCACCGCCGCCGCGGGGGCGTCGATGTTGAGCAGGGTGTAGTGACCCTTGCGGTTTTTCTTGATGCGGTAGGTCAGCGAGCGCAGGCCCCAATACTCCTTCTTGGAGACGGTGCCGCCCATGCTGGTGACCAGTTCGGAGAACTGGGTGGTCAGAGCCTCCACCTGCGTCGTCGCAACGTCCTGACGCGCAATGAAGACATTCTCGTAGAGTGCCATGTAGATTCGGCTCCTTATGGCTGTTAGCGACCCGAAGTTCCGAAGAACCGCCCGGATCTAGCCGCCCCACGCGGAATGCACCGGGGCGGCAAGGAGATCGGGGCCGATTCAGGCCCCGAAGAGGCGCGGTTATACAGGCAAGCGGTCCGAAAGCAAGTATTCCCCGTGCGGCTTGACTGCGTCCCGCGCCCCGGTATGACTGCCCGCAATCGCGATGAAAATCATGGGAAAACGCGCATGAGTCGGGCTTTTGTCTTTCCGGGGCAGGGATCGCAGGCTGTCGGCATGGGGGCAGATCTTGCCGGTGCCTTTGCCACCGCCAGGGAGGTCTTCGGCGAGGTCGACGAAGCGCTGAAGCAGAACCTCTCTAAACTCATGCGCGAAGGACCCGAGAGCGATCTCGTCCTAACCGAGAATGCTCAGCCCGCCCTGATGGCGGTTAGCGTCGCGGTCACCCGCATCCTGGAGAAGGACGGAGCGAAGCCGCTGTCGTCGCTGGCCGCCTATGTCGCGGGCCACTCGCTGGGTGAGTATTCGGCGCTCGCGGCGGCCGGCGCCCTGACGCTCGCGGATGCCGCGCGCCTCCTGAAGCTGCGCGGTCAATCGATGCAGAAGGCCGTGCCCGTGGGCATCGGCGCCATGGCCGCCCTGCTGGGGATCGAACTGGAGGCGGCCCAGGACGCCTGCAAGGAAGCAGCCCAGGGAGAGGTCGTCGCGGTCGCCAATGACAATGGCGGCGGCCAGATCGTCGTGAGCGGTCACAAGGAAGCGGTCGAGCGTACCATCGAGGCCGCCAAGTCGCGGGGCTGCAAGCGCGGCATGATGCTGCCGGTGAGCGCGCCTTTCCATTGCCCGCTGATGCAGCCGGCCGCCGATGCGATGAAGGTCGCGCTGGAGGAAGTCGTGCTGATGCCGCCGCGCGTGCCGCTGGTTTCCAATGTGCTGGCTTCGGAGCTCAGCGAGCCGGGGGCGATCAAGCAGCGCCTGGTGGAACAGGTAACCGGCCTCGTGCGTTGGCGCGAGAGCGTGCAGTATATGAAAAGCAAGGGCGTCGATGTCCTGGCGGAGTGCGGCACCGGCAAAGTCCTGTCCGGGCTCGTCAAGCGCATCGACAAGGAGATGACCGGCCTGGCACTCAATACACCTTCAGACATCGAAACCTTCCTCAAGACGGCCTAAGGAGAGCGCCATGTTCGATCTGACCGGCAAGGCAGCTCTTGTGACCGGCGCGTCCGGGGGTATCGGCGGCGCCATCGCGCGCGCGCTCCACAAGCAGGGGGCGACGGTCACCCTGTCGGGCACGCGTGCCGAGGCGCTGGAACAGCTCAAGGCCTCGCTCGGCGAGCGAGCGCATGTCGTGGCCGCCAGAATGGACGATCCGGCCGATATCGACCGGCTCGCCAAGGAGGCTGAAGCTGCCATGGGCGGCAAGCTCGACATCCTCGTGAACAATGCCGGGATCACCCGCGACAACATCTCGATGAGGATGAAGGACGAGGAATGGGAGAAGGTCCTGCAGGTCAACCTCACCGGGACTTTCCGGCTGACCCGTGCGGCGATGCGCGGGATGATGAAGCGCCGCTTCGGCCGGGTCATCAGCATCACCTCGATCGTGGGCGTCACCGGCAATCCGGGGCAGGCGAATTATGCCGCCGCCAAGGCCGGGCTGATCGGCATGTCGAAGTCGCTGGCGCAGGAGCTGGCGTCGCGGGGGATCACGGTGAATTGCCTGGCGCCCGGATTCATTGCCACACCGATGACAGACGTGCTGACCGACGATCAGAAGAAGACGATTCTGGCACGTGTTCCCGCCGACCGCCTCGGCACGCCCGACGAGATTGCGGCCGGTGTGGTCTATCTCGCCAGCAACGAGGCCGCCTATGTCACAGGTCAGACGCTGCACATCAACGGCGGGATGGCGATGATCTGAGGGACAGGCTTACAAGTGCCTGATTCTGTGGGCTTTTCGGACCTAGCCAATGGTACGGGAGCTATGTTAAGAGCCCGGCATTCGCCAACCCCCTGGCGACCGGAATTTGTTGGATACACGGGAAGGACAAGACAATGAGCGATATTGCCGAGCGCGTTAAGAAGATCGTCGTCGAGCACCTCGGCGTCGAGGCCGCGCAGGTCAAGGAAGAGGCCAAGTTCATCGACGATCTGGGCGCGGACAGCCTCGATACGGTCGAGCTGGTGATGGCGTTCGAGGAAGAGTTCGGTATCGAAATTCCCGACGACGCGGCGGAGAAGATCCAGACCGTCGGCGACGCCATCGGCTTCATCAAAGGCACCGCGAAGTCCTGATCTTCACCGGTTCCTGAAAGAGGAAGGGCGGAAGATGAGGCGTGTTGTCGTAACCGGCATGGGAATGGTGACGCCGTTGGGTGACGGCGTCGACACGAACTGGCGTCGCCTGATGGCGGCGGAGTCCGGCATCCGGTCGATCCAGGCTTTCGATACCTCGGACCTCGCGACCAAGATCGCGGGCGAGGTGCCCCAGGGCGACAAGGCAAACGGCCACTTCAACGTGGACGATTACCTTGCCCCCAAGGAGCAGCGTAAGCTCGACAAGTTCATCATCTTCGGTATCGCGGCCGCCCAGCAGGCGGTCGAGGATTCCGGCTGGATGCCGCAGGACGAGGAAGGTCTCAATCGGACCGGCGTCATGATCGGCTCCGGTATCGGCGGTCTTCAGACGATCTACGAAACGTCTCTCATCCTGAAGGAGCGGGGGCCGCGTCGCGTCAGCCCCTTCTTCATTCCCTCGGCGCTGATCAACCTCGTCTCAGGGCAGGTCTCGATCAAATACGGGTTCCGGGGACCCAACCACGCCGTGGTCACCGCCTGCGCCACCGGTGCACATGCCATCGGCGACGCTGCGCGGCTGATCCAGTTCGAGGATGCCGACGTCATGGTGGCCGGCGGCGCCGAAGCCGCCATATGCCGCATCGGCATCGCGGGATTCAATGCCTGCAAGGCGTTGTCGACCGACTTCAACGACACGCCGACACAGGCCTCGCGCCCGTGGGACAAGCGGCGCGACGGCTTCGTGATGGGCGAGGGTGCGGGCTGCGTCGTGCTCGAAGAGTACGAGCATGCCAAGAAGCGCGGCGCCAAGATCTACGCCGAGATCCTGGGTTATGGCCTGTCCGGAGACGCCTATCACATCACGGCTCCATCCGAGGACGGCGACGGTGCGATGCGTGCGATGAAGGCGGCGTTGAAGCGCGCGAATCTGGGTACCGATCAAATCGACTATGTGAATGCACACGGCACGTCGACGATGGCCGACGTGATCGAACTCGGCGCCGTGAAGCGTACCTTCGGCCAGGATGTCCATAGTCTCTCCATGTCGTCGACCAAGTCGGCGACCGGACATTTGCTGGGCGCTGCCGGCGCGATCGAGGCGATCTATGCGATCAAGTCCCTGATCGACCAGGCCGTTCCGCCGACGTTGAACCTCGACGAGCCCGACGAGGGCTGCGACATCGATCTGGTTCCCAAGCAGGCCAAGCAGCGCAAGGTTCGCCATGCCCTGAGCAACTCCTTTGGCTTTGGCGGCACCAACGCGTCCCTGATTGTCGGGCCTGTCTGATTTCATCCTGAGGAGCTGAGTCATGCTCAGCTACTTCCGCTGGGTTCTCTTCTTTATCGCGCTGTTCGCCACCGTGATGGGCGGCTCGGTCTATCTGGGTCACGCCATTCTCACGGCGGAGGGCCCGCTCGCTACGACCAAGAACATCGTGATCCCGCGCGGCGCCGGACCGACCACCATGTCCAAGCTGTTGCAGGAGGAGGGCGTCATCGCCCACCCGCGCCTGTTCCGCGTGGCGTTGATGATCGACCCGTCGCCCAAGCCCATCAAGGCGGGTGAATACGAAGTGCCGGCTCATACCTCGATGCAGGCACTGGTGGAACTCCTGCAGTCGGGCAAGGTCGTTCAGCGTCGCCTCACGATTCCCGAAGGGATGACGACCCCCGAAGTGCTGGAGCTGGTGCGCAAGACCGAAGCGCTCACCGGCGACATCACGCTCGATGTGAAGGAGGGCGACCTCCTCCCCGAGACTTACTTCTATTCGCGCGACGACACCCGCGACGGGCTGCTGTTGCGCATGAAGGAGGCGATGGAGAAGACGCTCGACGAGGCGTGGCGCAAGCGCGCCGCCGGCCTGCCGCTCGCCAACAAGCGCGAGGCGCTCATCCTGGCGTCGATGATCGAAAAGGAGACGGCGGTGCCGGCCGAGCGCACCAAAGTGGCCGCGGTATTCATCAACCGGCTGCGCCGCCGCATGAAGCTCGAGAGCGATCCCACCACGATCTACGGCCTGACCGAAGGCAAGGCGCCGCTCGGCCGCGACCTGACGCGCGCCGATCTGCAGTCGAACACGCCGTTCAACACCTATGTGATCGCGGCCCTGCCGCGCGGGCCGATCTGCAATCCCGGACGCGCCTCGATCGTCGCGGCCACCAACCCGGCGCGCGACCGTTCGCTCTTTTTCGTCGCCGACGGACAGGGCGGCCACGCCTTCGCGCTCACGCTGCCCGAGCACAATCGGAACGTCGAGCGTTGGCGCCAGATCCAGCGCGAACGCGCGGAATCCCAGTCCCAGACACAGCCGCAAACGCCGGCGCCGCAGGCGCCAACCACCCGGCAATAGCATGCCGGCGGCGCTCCTTCTGGCGCTTCTCGCATTTGCCGGTCTCGCCCTGGTCATGGCCTGGTTCCTGAGGGCAAAACCCTCTTCGATGGCGCGCGCTGTCCGTATCGTGATGGTGGTGCTGGGGGGGATCGGCGTCGGCGGCCTGCTGATTTTCGGCCTGCGCTTCCTGCCGGGCCTCATGCCGGAGCTGTTCGGGCTCGCGGGCGTCTTGATCACCGCCTTGATCGCGCGGGCGGTGCGGCAACGCCCGTCGGGCGGTTTCAGTTCTCCCGGCACCGGCCAGCGGACGGAGGTCAAAACCGCCTACCTGCAGGCCTGGATCGATCATGCGAGCGGCGACGTCGGCGGAACGGTGCTCGCCGGCCGATTTGCCGGGCGCGCGCTCGACGTGCTCACGGACGTCGAGCTTCTCGATCTGAGGGAAGAGTGCGTAACCGACGCCGATTCGCTCAGGGTCCTCGAAGCCTATCTCGACCGACGCCTCGGTGCGGACTGGCGCGGCGACCAGCATGCACCGCCGCCGCGGGGCGCAGGGTCCGACATGACGCGCGACGAGGCGTTGGCGGTCCTCGGCCTGACGGAAGGTGCCACCGTGGACGAGATACGCGCGGCCCATCGACGCCTCATTCAGCGCATGCATCCGGATGTCGGCGGCACCGCCGATCTCGCCGCGCGCATCAACCGCGCCAAGGATGTGCTGCTTGGCGGTTGATCTTGCCAGAGAGAGCGCCGACATGGCATCAAGCCACGCGTGGGCTTGCCACGATCCTGTCAAATCATTGATTCTAAAATACAATCCCGCCGTTGAATGAGGTCGATCAGCATGGCGCAGCGTGTTCGTAAAGCCGTCCTGCCGGTCGCCGGCCTGGGGACGAGATTCCTGCCCGCGACCAAAGCCATGCCCAAGGAGATGCTGACCGTCGTCGACCGGCCTCTCATCCAATACGCGGTCGAGGAGTGCCTCGCCGCGGGCATCGAGGAATTCGTCTTCGTATCCGGGCGCAACAAGGGGGCCCTGGAGGATCATTTCGATCACGCGTACGAGCTCGAAGCCACCCTCGAGCAGCGCAAGAAGGCCCCTGAACTCAAGCAGACGCAGGACGCCACGATCAAGCCGGGCAATGCCATCTTCACGCGCCAGCAAAAGCCGCTCGGTCTTGGCCACGCGGTCTGGTGCGCTCGTCACTGGATCGGGCGAGAGCCCTTCGCCGTTCTGCTGCCGGACGAGCTGACCCTCGACACGCCCAGCTGCATCGGTCAGCTCGTGCAGGCTCACGAGAAGACCGGCGGCAGCGTCGTGGCCGTTATGGACGTCCCTCGTGAGCAGACCAAGAGTTACGGTATCGCGGCTGTGAAGAACGAGCAGGGCAACCTGTCGGAAATCACCGGGATGGTGGAAAAGCCCAAGCCGGAAGAAGCGCCTTCGACCTTGGCCCTGATTGGCCGGTACGTGCTGCTGCCGGAAGTATTCGACCACCTCGACCGGCACGAGACCGGCGCCGGGGGCGAAATCCAGCTCACCGACGCCATGGCGAAGATGATCGGTCACCAACCCTTCCACGCGCTGCGTTATGCCGGTCAGCGGTACGATTGCGGCAGCCGCCTCGGCTTTCTCGAGGCCAATGTCGCCGTGGCCCTGCACCGCACCGATACCGCCGCGGAGACGCGGGCTCTCCTCGGTCGTCTTGTGAAGGGCTGAGCATATGCGAATTGCGATGATCGGCTCGGGCTATGTCGGCCTGGTGTCTGGAGCCTGCTTTGCCCAATTCGGTCACGACGTCGTCTGTGTGGACAAGGACGCCAGCAAGATCGAGCGGCTGCGCAAAGGTGAAATACCGATCTTCGAGCCAGGCCTCGACAAGCTGGTGGCCGACAATGCAAGGTCCGGCCGCCTGAGCTTCAGCACGCGGCTTGAGGATGCGGTCGGCGATGCCGATGCGGTCTTCATCGCCGTGGGGACGCCGACGCGCCGCGGCGACGGCCATGCCGACCTGTCCTATGTCTACGCCGCAGCAGCGGAGATCGCCCAGGCGATACGCGGTTATACGGTGGTGGTGAACAAGTCGACGGTGCCGGTGGGCACAGGACG
This sequence comes from Reyranella sp., assembly GCF_965249915.1. Classification (GTDB taxonomy): domain Bacteria; phylum Pseudomonadota; class Alphaproteobacteria; order Reyranellales; family Reyranellaceae; genus Reyranella. Next base: position 2,118,153 of record NZ_OZ252257.1, on the reverse strand, counting down.
GGAAGTTGCCCGCATTATCCGCCAAGCGCGGGCGGACGCCGAATTCGACGTCGCATCCAACCCGGAGTTCCTGCGCGAAGGCGCGGCCATCGAAGATTTCATGAAGCCCGACCGGGTGGTGATCGGCGTCGAGAGCCAGCGGGCTCGGGATCTGATGTCGACGATCTATCGTCCGCTCAACCTCATCCAGACGCCGATGGTCTTCACCAACATCGAGACGGCCGAGGTAACGAAGTATGCGGGCAACGCCTTCCTCGCGGCGAAGATCACGTTCATCAACGAGATCGCGGACCTTTGCGAAAAGGTCGGTGCCGACGTGCATGACGTGGCGCGCGGAATCGGGCTCGATGGGCGCATAGGCCGCAAGTTCCTGCATCCGGGCCCCGGCTTCGGCGGCTCGTGTTTTCCCAAGGATACTCTTGCGCTCGCCTACACCGCGCGCGAGGTCGATGCACCTCAGACGATCGTCGAGCAGGTCATCCGGGTGAACAACAGCCGCAAGAAGAAGATGGCGCAGAAGGTCATCGACTTCTGCGGAGGCTCGGTCGCAGGATTGACGATCGGCGTCCTCGGGTTGACGTTCAAGGCCAACACCGACGACATGCGCGACGCGCCGTCCCTGGACATCGTGCCTGCGTTGCAGGCCGCGGGCGGCAGGATCGTGGCCTTCGATCCGGAAGGGATGGTCGAAGCGGCACGCCTGATGAAGGATGTGATCTTCGCCAAGAACGCCTACGAGGCGGCCTCGGGAGCCGATGTGCTGGTGGTCATCACCGAATGGCACGAGTTCCGCGGCCTCGATCCGCGGCGTATCAAGGAAGCGATGCGCCAGCCCCGCATCGTCGACTTGCGCAATATCTTCGACCCCGAGGAAATGCGGTCGCTCGGCTTCGCCTATGACAGCATTGGCCGGCCGGTCGGGCGCGGCTGAGAATTCTTCACGGTTCCCTTCAGGAGACCATTTTATGAGCCAGATGGCGCACAAGTTCGATCCGAGCATCCTGCGTGAGTACGATATTCGCGGCATCGTGGGCGGGACGGTTCATGCGGCCGACGCCCGGGCGATCGGACGCACCTTGGGGACGCTCGTCCGGCGCAAGGGCGGCAAGCGGGTGGCGCTGGGCTATGATGGAAGGCTGAGTTCTCCCGAACTGGCGGCCGCGTGCATCGAAGGCCTGACCGCGGCCGGAATCGATGTCGTCGACATCGGTCTCGCCGCCACGCCGATGCTCTATTTCGCCGTTTACCATCTCGAGGCCGACGGCGGGATCCAGATCACCGGATCGCACAATCCGCCGGACTACAACGGCTTCAAGATGATGATGGGCAAGAAGTCGTTCTTCGGCGCCGACATCCAGAAGCTTGGCGAGATGGCCGGCAAGGGCGACTGGGAAACGGGGGCGGGCAAGGTCGAGAAGGTCTCGATCCTGGCCGACTATGCCGCGCGTCTCTTGCGGGACGTCAAGCCCGGCAACAAGCTCAAGGTCGCGTGGGATACCGGCAACGGCGCAGTCGGCGTCTCGATTCGAGCTGTCGTCGACAAGCTGGAAGGCGAACATTTCGTGCTGAACGAGAAGGTCGACGGGACCTTCCCGTCGCACCATCCCGATCCCACGGTGCCGAAGAACCTCGAGCAGCTGATTGCCGAGGTGACGAAGCGGGGGTGCGACCTCGGCATCGCTTTCGACGGCGATGGTGACCGGATCGGCGCCGTCGACGGCAAGGGCCGCATCCTTTGGGGCGACCAGCTGCTGGTCCTCTGGGCGCGCGACGTGCTCAAGACCAATCCTGGCGCCACCATCATCGCCGACGTGAAGGCGAGCCAGGTCCTGTTCGACGAGATCGCCAAGGCCGGCGGCAAGCCGATGATGTACAAAACCGGCCATTCGCTCATCAAGAGCAAGATGGCCGAGATCGGTTCGCCTCTCGCGGGCGAGATGAGCGGCCACGTGTTCTTCGCCGACACATTCTACGGTTTCGACGACGCGCTCTATTGCGGCCTGCGTCTGCTCAACATCGTGGCGAACGCGAAAGAGAGCCTGGCGGAAATGCGGGACGGGCTGCCTCAGCCGGTCAACACACCCGAGCTCCGCTTCGACTGCCCGGACGATCAGAAGTTCGGTGTCGTCGAGAAGGTGAAGGAGCGGCTGCAGAAGGACGGCGCCAAGTTCTCCGACATCGACGGCGTCAGGGTCAGCACCAGGGACGGTTGGTGGCTTCTGCGGGCGTCCAACACGCAGCCCGTTTTGGTCGCGCGCTGCGAGGCAGCTGACGATGCCGGTCTCGCGCGGCTCATGACCGATCTCAAGGCCGCCCTGGCGGCGTGTGGCGTGGAGCTTCCGGACGACGCCTCGTCCGGCCATCACTGATGCGCTTCTTCTTCTACGGCACGTTGCTCGATCGCGACGTGACGGCTCTCGTCCTGGGGCGGCGGTTGCCGCCGCAGGCGTATGCGGCGGCGAGCCTGCCGGGGCACGCCCGACGCAGGGTGCAGGGCGCGACCTATCCGATCGTAATTGCCGATCCTTCAGACGAAGTGCCCGGCGCAATCGTGGGCGGTCTCAGTGACCGGGATGTCGCGCACCTCGCGGCCTACGAAGGACCGGGCTATCGGATCGCGCCGCTGCGGGTGAAGGTCTTGGGGAAGATGGACGTGGTGTCGGTTTTCGAGCCCATCCAGTCGCGGCTAAAGCCCAGCCGGGAGGCGTGGGACCTGACGGTCTGGCAGCGCCGTCACAAGAAATCCTTCGTGGACCGGCTGAAGAGAGCGCTCAGCGTGCACCCGGCGTATTCCAGGCAGTGACCTGGAGCGCCGAGCAATAGACCTTCCGCTTTTCGAGCCGCTTGCACCCTTCGATCGCCTGTTCCTGGGACAGGTTGATCAGTCGTGCGCGATGGAAGACGCGGTTGGCCATCTGCACCTCGTCGACGATCGCCGAGGCCGAGCGCGAGTCGGGCAGGGCCGCGGTCGCCCGCTCCAGGGCCGCCTGAGCGGCCTGCGGATCGCTGAAGGATCCGACCTGGATCACCCAGCTTCCGAGAGCGGGCGTGTCCGACCCAGCGGAAGGCGCTGCGGCAAATGCCGCCGTGGTCGCGGGCTTTGCCGGCGCGGGGGCCACGAAGCCCGCATACTTCGGACTGACCTGCGGCTGCTGCGCCTGCTGAGGCTGCGCCGCGGCCGGCGGCCGATAGGCCTCGGCGAAGCCGGCGCCGGGATCGAACTGGGCGGCGGTGTAACGCGCCGACGGCGGCTTGCGCACGGACGTCCAAGGCGAGAGCTGCATGGCCGCGGCAAGCGTGAAGCCGCGATCCATGAGCGCGGCCATCGTCCGGTCGCGCTGTGCGGCGCTGGTGCCTCCCATGACGACACCGATCAGGCGGCGGTTGTCGCGCACTGCCGACATCACGAGGTTGAAGCCGGAGGCGTTTGTATAGCCGGTCTTCAACCCGTCGGCGCCTTCGTAGCTGCCGAGCATGCGGTTGTGGTTCTCGAGGATGCGTCCCCGGTAGGAGTAGCTCTGAACCGAGAAGATCGCGTAGTAGTGCGGATAGTCGCGCAGCAGCGCGTTGGCGAGCTTGGCGAGGTCGCGGGCAGTCGTGACCTGCTCGCTGTTGGGCAGGCCCGATGCATTGCGAAACACTGTCGAACTCATACCGAGCTGACGCGCCTTCTGGGTCATCAGGCGGGCAAACGCCTCCTCGCTGCCGGCGAGGCCTTCGGCCAGAAGGACGGCCGCATCGTTGGCCGAGCGCGTAACCAGCGCCATCGTGGCGTCGCGCACGTTGACGGTGCCGCCCGGCGTCATGCCCATCTTCGTGGGCGGAGCATTCAGGGCATTCACGGACACGGGCAGCGCGTCGCCGAGCGACAGCCGCCCCGAATCCAGAGCCGAAAAGGTTAGGTAGATCGTCATAAGCTTGGTGACGGACGCGGGATGACGGAGCTCATCCGCGCGATCGGAAGCCAGTTCGCGGCCGCTCGTGGCATCGACGATCAGGTAGGATTCCTTTCCGCTGACCGCCGGATTGGCGACCCAGGAAGAGGACGTATTGCGCGAGGCGGCCTTGGCGCGGGCCTTGGCGGGCGGGGCAGCCCGCTTGACCGACTTAGCCTGCGTCTGGGCATCGACGGGCGAGGGCGCGAGCGAGGCGCCGAGAAAAAGAATGCTGACGGCGACCCAAGAAAAGCCGACCGCAATTCGCCTGAGGGGAAAAATCATTGCGAATACGCCACACGCGAAATCAGATTCTTGTGCTCATCCAATAGGTTATGAGCTGTTGCTTGAACTTTACTAAAGTTTGTAGGGGTATGCAACTTTGGACATGCCGTTCTGCTGCCCCAGTTGGTTTAGATTATGCAGGCCTGTTCTGAAGGAGGCGTGATGAAGGCTCTTTTCCTGGCGTTGGCTGCCTTGACCGCTCTGTCGGCGGCACCCGCCATGGCGCAGAGGCCGGATCGCAACGTCGAGCTGCCGGTCGTCCGCAGCTTCCATTGGTTCGACTTCGTCGCGGCCGACGATATCCGGGCGGCTTGCGTGCCGGGCGGCCGAAGCCGCCTTAGGCTCATCTACAACGCCCTCTGGGAAGAGCAGGTTCGCGCCTACGACATCTACCTGCAGCCCGATGGCGTGGCTGGCATGAACATCGGCGTGCTCGAGGGGCAGGGCATTGCGACGACGGGCATCACCAATATGCTCATTTCAAACCCGAAGGACATATTCGCCCCGTGGAGCATGAAGGGCGGGCAGCGAATCCTGACCGTGGACGAAACCCGGGAACTCCTAGCACTGCTGGAGGAGAGCCGCGCCTTTGGTCCTCCGCGGGACGGAATGCGCCTGCCCGACAACGACTTCTGGTGGACAGTCGCCTCGTGCCGGAATGGCGTGTGGGGCTTCCAGGCCTATCACTATCCGACGGACGGCTTCGCAAACGTGAAATTCGCGGCCAGGCTGTTCTCATGGGACAAGGTGCCGATACCGGTCAATCCGCCCCGCAAGCTCGAGCCTGCGGAACTGCGGCGCGACTGGAACGCTCCGCTCGACCGCGCCCGCGCCGATCGCTGGATGCTGGTGGTCGGAAAGGATGGTCTGCGGCCGAGGTAGCGGAATCCGTAACGCTACCTATATAATTCAGGAGCGTCTTGGTTTGGGAGCGTGACGACTACGATGGACTTTCCGCGAAACGCAGGCGAATGGCGGCTCGGCGGGGCGGGCGAACCCCCTCAGCAGCCGCCGGGTGGGCCGCCTGAGCAGCCACCGCGCCGGGACGATGGCGAAGGTGGCGACGACGGCCGCACCGGCGCGCTTACGCTCACGCGGACGCGGACCAAGAAGCCGTCGATGTACAAGGTTCTGATGCTGAACGACGACTACACGCCGATGGAGTTCGTGGTCGACGTTCTGCAGAACATCTTCCAGAAGAATCGCGAAGAGGCGACCGAGGTTATGTTGCACGTCCATCAAAAGGGCGTGGGGATATGCGGGGTCTACACTTATGAGATCGCCGAGACCAAGGTGACCCAAACGGTCGACTATGCCCGCAAGAATCAGCACCCTCTCCAGTGCACATTGGAGAAAGAGTAACGACGACCAAGAGTAGTTCGTTTTTCCAGTCGAGGTGGTTCGATGTCCATGCTGTCCAAGAACCTCGAGAAGTCCCTGCATCGCGCCTTCGGGCTTGCAGGCGAGCGCCGCCATGAATATGCGACGCTCGAGCATCTGCTCCTGTCCATGACGGAGGACGAGGACGCGGTGCCCGTTCTCAAAGCCTGCGGGGTCGACATCGACCGGTTGAGGCACGATCTCGAAACCTTCGTCGACAATCGGCTCAAGGGCATCATCACCCAAAGTGCCAGCGAGCCTCTGCCGACCGCGGGTTTCCAGCGCGTCGTCCAGCGTGCGGCCGTACACGTGCAGTCGTCGGGCCGGAACGAGGTGACGGGCGCCAACGTGCTGGTCGCCTTGTTCTCGGAGCGCGACAGCCACGCCGTCTCGTTCCTCGAGAACCAGGGCATGACGCGCCTCGACGCGGTCGACTACATCAGCCACGGCAAGGCCAAGGTGCCGGGGCGCACGCGTACGCGTCGCGTCAGCGGCTCCGAGGAGGAGGCCGGCGGCGAGGCCGCGGCCAAGCAGGGCAACGAGGCGCTCGCGACCTATTGCGTCGATCTCAACCAGAAGGCCAGGGAAGGCCGTGTCGATCCGCTGATCGGCCGCGAGCACGAGGTCGAGCGCACCATCCAGGTCCTGTGCCGTCGCACCAAGAACAACCCGCTCTATGTCGGCGAGCCCGGCGTCGGAAAGACGGCGATCGCCGAAGGCCTCGCCCGCAAGATCGTCGATGGTGAGGTGCCGGAGGTCCTGAAGGAAGCGGTCATCTATTCGCTCGACATGGGCGCCCTCCTGGCCGGCACGCGCTATCGGGGCGACTTCGAGGAACGGCTGAAGGCTGTCCTGACCGAGCTCAAGAAGAAGCCGCACTCCGTCCTCTTCATCGACGAGATCCACACGATCATCGGCGCCGGCGCGACGTCGGGCGGCTCGATGGATGCGTCGAACCTGCTGAAGCCCTCTCTGCAGTCGGGAGAGCTGCGCTGCATCGGCTCGACGACCTACAAGGAGTACCGCAACTACTTCGAGAAGGACCGCGCGCTGGTGCGCCGCTTCCAGAAGATCGACGTGCCGGAGCCTACGATCAGCGATGCCGTCGAGATCATGCGCGGCCTCAAGCCCGTCTACGAGAAGCACCATCACGTGAGCTTCACCGACGACGCGATCAAAGCCGCTGTCGAGCTGTCGGCGCGCTACATCCACGACCGCAAGCTGCCCGACAAGGCGATCGACGTGATCGACGAGGTCGGCGCGGCCCAGATGCTGCGTGCGCCGGGGGACCGCAAGACGGTCATCGAAGTGGCGGACATCGAGGACGTCGTGGCCAAGATCGCGCGTATTCCGCCGAAGTCGGTCTCCAAGGACGACACCGAGATGCTGCGTACCATCGACCGCGACCTGAAGACGGTGGTGTTCGGGCAGGATCATGCGATCGATCAGCTCGCCGCCTCGATCAAGCTCGCGCGCGCGGGCCTGCGGTCGCCGGAGAAGCCGATCGGCAGCTACCTGCTGGCTGGCCCCACCGGCGTCGGCAAGACCGAGGTGACGCGCCAGCTTGCGCGCCTGCTCGGCCTCGAGGTCATTCGCTTCGACATGTCGGAATACATGGAGCGGCACAGCGTCTCGCGCCTGATCGGCGCTCCGCCGGGCTATGTCGGCTTCGATCAGGGCGGACTGCTCACCGACAAGGTGAACCAGCATCCCCATTGCGTCGTGCTGTTCGACGAGATCGAGAAGGCCCATCCGGACGTGTTCAATGTCCTGCTGCAGGTCATGGATTACGGCAAGCTCACCGACCATAACGGCCGGACGGTGGATTTCCGCAACGTCATCCTGTGCATGACGACCAATGCGGGCGCGGCCGACATCGCCAAGCCCGCGCTGGGCTTCGGCCGCGAGCAGAGGCACGACGAGGACAACGAGGCGATCAATCGCATGTTCGCACCGGAGTTCCGGAACCGCCTCGATGCGATCATCAAGTTTGCCAACCTCGGCCCGGAGTCGATGGGCAAGGTGGTGGACAAGTTCGTGGCCGAACTCGAGGTCCAGCTCGCCGACCGCAAGGTCTTCATCGAACTGACCGACGGCGCCCGCCGCTGGTTGGCCGAGAAGGGCTACGACAGGCTGTTCGGGGCCCGCCCACTCGGCCGGGTGATCCAGGAATACGTGAAGAAGCCGCTGGCCGAGGAGGTGCTGTTCGGCAAGCTCTCCGACGGCGGTACGGTGCGTGTCGACGTCGATGCGCCGGGCGAGGCGGGCAAGCTCGTCTTCACCTTCCTGCCACCTGAGCGCGGGGCATTGCCGCCCGCGAGCCAGGAACCGGTTCTCGCCGAATAGTGAGTGCGTTCAAGCCTCTCTGGATCGCCTTTCGCGCCGCGGTGCTCGCCACCGCGGTGTTCTGGGTGGTCCTGTTCATCATCGACAAGATCGGCTGGCAGGCGCCGCTGGGACTGACCGAGCAGCTCGTCTTCTTCGTCGTTTTCTTCTTCGGGGTCCTGATGGCCAAGTAGGCCCTCAGGCCTCGTTCTCTTTCCGGAACGGCGAATACTGCATCAGGCCTTCGATCTCCTGCTGTACCGCGGGCCGCTCGCGCTTCAGGTAATCGTCCACGGCACGGCGAAAGCTGGGATCGACGATCCAGTGCGCGGAGTAGGTCGGCACCGGCAGATAGCCGCGCTGGATCTTGTGGTCGCCCTGCGCCCCGGCCTCCACTCTCGCCAGCCCATGGGCGATCGCATAGTCGATGGCCTGGTAGTAGCAGGCCTCGAAATGCAGGAAGGCGTGGCTTTCCAAGCATCCCCAGTAGCGGCCATAGAGCGTGTCGTCGCCCCTGAGATTGAGGGCGCCGCCGACGGGACGGCCGTCGGCCTCGGCCAGTACCAGCACGACCTTGTCGGCCATGGTCGCGCCCAGGATGTCGAAAAAGGCGCGCGTGAGATAGGGCGTGCCCCATTTGCGGCCGCCGGTATCCATGTAGAAGGCGAAGAAGGCGTCCCAGTGCTCGGACCGGATGTCGTCGCCGGTCAGCGCATGGATGACGAGGCCCTCGCGCCGCACGGCCTCGCGCTCCTTGCGGATCGCCTTGCGCTTGCGCGAGGACAGTGCGCCGAGGAAGTCGTCGAAGGTCCGGTAGCCGTCGTTGCTCCAGTGATATTGCTGGCCGAGGCGCAACAGCCAGCCGCGCGCGCCGAAGCGCTTCCATTCCTCTTCGGTGCAGAAGGTGGCGTGGACCGAGCTGATGTTGTTGTCGCCGGCGATCTTGGCCAGCATGTCGATCAAGGCATCGCGGACGGCGTCGGCCATCGGGCCGGGGCGGGCGAACAGGCGCGGGCCGGGCACCGGCGTGAACGGCACGGCGACCTGGAGTTTTGGATAGTAGCGGCCGCCGGCCCGTTCCAGGGCCTGGGCCCAGCCATGGTCGAACACGTACTCGCCCTGGGAATGGCTCTTCATGTAGAGCGGCGCGGCGCCCTGGAGCGTCCCGTCGTCCGACTCCGCCAGCAGATATTGCGGTTGCCAGCCGGTGCGCCGTCCGACCGATTTCGAGTCTTCCAGCGCCTTCAGGAAGCCATGGCTGAGGAACGGGTTGCCCACCGCGCCCGGGGCGAGCGCGCAGGCATCCCACTGGGCGGCGTCGACTGCGCTGAGCGAGTCGACGATGCGCAGGCCGACGGTCGGGGCATCATCCGGCATGAGGGCAGCATAGCGCGAATCGTGCCAGCACGATGGCCATTCCTTGCGGCTGTTTCTACTCGGCGGGCTTGTGTTCGCGGGCCATCTGGTCCGCCGAGCGGCTGAATCTGCGGCTCGCCCACAGGCTGATCCGGTCGATATAGACCAGCACCACGGGGACGACGACCAGGGTCAGGAGTGTCGAGCTGATCAGGCCGCCGATCACGGCGTGCGCCATCGGCGCGCGTTGTGTGGCGCCTTCGCCCAGCCCCAGCGCCAGCGGGAGCATGCCGAACACCATGGCGAGCGTGGTCATCAGGATGGGGCGCAACCGGATCGTGCCGGCCTCGAGCAGGGCCTCGTTGACCGGCGTTCCGCGCTCCCGGGCCTGATTGAAGAAGTCGACCAGCAGGATGGCGTTCTTGGTGACGAGGCCCATCAGCATGATGAAGCCGATCGCCGAGAAAATGTTGAGCGTGGTGCCGGCGACCAACAGGCCGAGGAACACGCCGATCAGCGACATCGGCAACGACATCATGATGGCGATCGGCTGCAGGAAGCTGCCGAACTGCGACGCGAGGATCAGGTAGATCAGGATGACCGCCATCAGCAGCGCCTGGCCGGCATAGGCGGCGCTCTCGGCCATGTCCTTGGTCGAACCGCCGAACACGAAACGATAGCCGGGCGGCAGCTTGATCTCTGTCAGGATTTTCTGCAGGTCGCTCGAAACCTCGCCGGCCGAGCGGCCGTAGACGTTGGCCGTGATCTGGACCTCGCGGTTGAGGTCACGGCGGTTGATCTGCGAAGCGCCGACATCGGTCACGACGTCGGCGATCTGCGCGATATGGACCATGCGGGGCAGACCGTTCGGTTCGGTGCCGGCGGTGAACCAGACACGGTGCAGGTCGGCAATGCCGGTGCGGTCGTCGGTCGGCAGGCGGACCATGACCATGTAGTTCTCGCCGTCCGGCGCCCGCCACAGGCTGGTTTCGTCACCGGCGAAGAGGGGGCGCAGCGACTGCGCGACGGCGGCCGATCCCAGGCCGAGGTCGGAGGCGGCGTCGCGGCGCAGGCGGACCGACAGGATCGGCTTGGCGGCTTTGAGGTTGCGGTCGAGATCGACCAGGCCGCGGATCCCGGCGGCGCGCTTCATCACGTCCTGCGAGATCGCATCGAGTACGTTGGTGTCCGGCCCCTGCAGCGAGAGCTGGAGCTGCTTCTGGACGCCGCCGCCCGGCCCGCCGGGAATGTTGATCGAGACCAGGATGCCCGGAATGCTGGCGAGCCGCTCGCGGATCGGCTGGGCGAGCTGCTCGGGCGAACGCGTGCGCTGCTTCAGCGGCTTGAGCTTGAGATACAGGCTCGCCTGGTTCTTGCCGTTGGCATAGCCGGTATTGACCGTACCGTAGGTATAGTCGACCTCCGGAAACTCGCGGATCGCCGCGTCGACCTGGCGCAGCTTGGCTTCGGTATATTCCAGCGACGACCCGACCGGCGTTTCGATGCTGACGACCTGCTCGCCGAGGTCGGCTTGCGGGACGAACTCGAAGCCGATGTATTTCGGCAGCGCGAAGCTGCCGACGAATGTCGCGAGCGCGATCAGCAGGGTGAGTTTCGGCCAGCGCAGCGCCCAGGCGAGCACCACGCGATAGACGCCGTTGGCCTTTTCCTGCGCGCCATTGACGATGCGGGCAAAGCGGCCGTTGGCATGGGCCTGAGGGTCATACCAGACCGACGACAGCATCGGGTCGAGGGTGAAGGACACGAACAGGGAGATCAGCACGGCGGCGGAGACCATGACGCCGAACTGGAAGAAGAAGCGGCCGATGATGCCGCCCATGAAAGCGACCGGCAGGAACACCGCCACGATGCAGAAGGTGGTGGCGAGCACGGCCAACCCAATCTCGTTGGTGCCGTCGATGGCGGCCTGACGATGGGTCTTGCCGAAGCCGATGTGGCGCATGATGTTCTCGCGCACCACGATCGCATCGTCGATCAGGATGCCGATGGCGAGGCTGAGCGCCATCAGGGTCAGCACGTTCAGGGTGAATCCGAAGGCGGCCATCACCATGAAGGCGCCGAATACCGAGATCGGCAGGGCGAGGCCCGTGATCACGGTGCTGCGCCAGGAATGCAGGAACAGGAAGACGATGGCGATGGTCAGCAGGCCACCTTCGATCATTGTCTGCTGAACATTGTCGACCGAATTCTGGATGCCGCGCGAGCTGTCGCGCACGATCTCGAGCTTCACGTCGGAGGGCAGGGAGGCCTGCAACTCCGCGACGGCGCGACGGACGCCGCGCGCCACCTCGATCGTATTGGAGCCCTGGGTCTTCACCACATCGATGGCGAGCGCCCGCTCGCCGTTCAGCATGGCGACGTTCTCGAGCTCCTGCTGGCCGTCGACCACGTTGGCCACTTGCCGGAGATAGACGGGTGCCTGGCCGCGGCGGGCCACGATCAGGTCGGCGAAGTCGCCGGGCTCGACGACACGGCCCGTGACCTCGATCACGCGATCGTCGTTGCCGCGCTGGACGTTGCCGGCGGGAAAGTTCTGATTCTCGTCCCTGATCGCCCGCATGATGTCGTTCACGCCGACGCGGAGCGCATGCATGCGGCCAGGATCGAGCTCGATGTTGATCTGGCGCTTCAGCCCGCCGGCGATGGTGGCGCGACCGACGTCGCGAACGGTCTGCAGGCGCTTGATGATGATCTGGTCGGCGAGCGTCGTGAGGTCCCGCACCGAGCGGACGTCCGATCGAACGGCGATCGAGACGATGGGCTGGTCGTCGGGGTTGAAGCGCTGGATCAGCGGCTCCTTGATCTCCGGCCGGAAGGACGCCCGGACCATCTGGACCTTCTCGCGGACGTCCTGCATGGCCACGGCGGAAGGGACCGACAGTTCGAACTCGGCGATGACGATCGACTTGCCCTCGAGCGAGCGCGAGGTGAGCGTCTTGAGGCCGGCGATGGCGTTGACCGATTCCTCGATCTTGCGGCTGATCTCGCTCTCGACCGTCTCCGGTGACGCGCCGGGATAGTCCGTGGTGACCACGACGATGGGGAAGTCGACGTTGGGGAACTGGTCGATACCGAGCTGGCGATAGGAGAAGAGGCCCATCACCAGCAACGCCACCATCATCATGGTGGCGAAGACCGGATTGTCGACCGCGATCTGGGTGAGCTTCACGGCCGATCTCCTAGCGTGTCTCGACGATCTTGACCTTCTGTCCGGCGTGCAGGCCGGGCAGGGGGGCCGAGACCACCGTCATGCCCGACTCCAGGCCTTTCACCTCGACCAACTCGCCGCGCGACCAGGTACGGACGGCGCCCACCGGCTTACGCACCAGGGTGCCGTCCTCGACGATCAGCACGTACTCGCCCTGATCGTCCTTGCGCATCGCCGAGGCCGGCACGGCCAGGGCGTGGCCCTTCTCCTGCACGGTGACGCTGCCGGTGCCGAACAGGCCGCCGCGCAGCGCCTCGTGACGATCCGTGATCTCGACGTAGACGGGGATCGAGCGGGAGCCCGCCTGCGTGGTCGGGCTGATGCGGGTGATCTTGCCGTTGAAGACGCGATCGCCGAACCCTTCGAGCGTGACCTGGGCAGTCTGCCCCACCTTCATGCGGATGACGTCGGCGGCCGGCATCTGGGCGGATATCTCGACGTGGCTGGTGTCCAGAAGGGCCAGGATCTTGCCGTCGATCGGCAGCGATTCGCCCTGGTTGGCGATGCGCTCGCCGACAACGCCGTCGAAGGGCGCCTTGACCTCGGCGTCGGCCAGGTTCTTGCGGGCCACATCGAGCTGGGCTTCGGCGACGGCCACCATGGAAGCGCGGTTGTCGGCTGTCGCGCGCGCCTGGTCGGCCGCCGATTGCGAGACGATGTTGCGGTTGGCGAGCGTCTCCTTGTCGGACCGGTCGCGCGCCGTCCAGCGCGCGTCGGCACGGGCGGCTTCGAGCGCGGACTGCCGCTCGTTCATCTTGGCCTGCAACTCTGTCGTCTCGAAGCGCGCCAGCACCTGGCCTTCGGTGACCCGGTCACCCTCGCGGACCAGCACCTCGGCCAGCCGACCGGCAACGCGACCCTTCACGATGGTCTGGTCGATCGGCTGCGTGGTGCCGGTGAAGCGGACCACATCGACCAGGCCGCGCGGCTTGATGGTGTGGACCTCGGCCGGGATCAGTTCAAGGGGGCGGTCCGCAGCTTTGGCGACAGCCGGACCACCGCCTGCCGGCGTCGTGCCCTTGCCGTTCTTCCACGCAAAGGCACCGCCTCCCAATATGACGGCGGCGCCGACGATGGCGATGATGATCTTGGCGCTGGTCTTCATGGCCGTAGCCCTTTGAGAACGAAATCGAGGTAGGCGGTGTAAAATCGGTCGCCGTCGACCTTGCTGGGGTCGAAAGGAGCGAGCGAGCGCTTCCAGACCGAGAACATGGCGAGCGGCTGCAGGATGACGATTGCCGTGGCTTCGAGGTCGGCGAGGGGACGGAACTCGCCGCTTGCTACGCCACGGCGCAGCGTTCGGATGAACAGGTCGCGGCCACGTACATCGAAGTCGGTGCAGTAGAAGTCGGCGACGTCGGGGAAGTTACCGGCCTCGGCCAGGATCAGCTTCACGACCCCGCCGGCAGGCGTCTCTTCGAAAGCGCGGAACCCGGCGACCAGGGTGCGGAGGAGCTCCTCGCTGGTTCCTTCGAAGCGCTCGACCACGTCATTCGCCCGCGCCAGCGGACCGGAAATGGCCTCGGCGATGACCGCTTTGAAGAGTTCTTCCTTGCTCTTGAAGTAGAGGTAGGGGAGTCCCTTGCTGACCGCCGCCGCCCTGGCGACGTCGTCGAGCTTGGTGGCGGCGAAGCCTCGGGTAACGAAGAGTTCGAGGGCGGCGCGGGCGATCTCGGAGGCGCGATCTTCCGGTCGCCGTACGCGGGGCGCCTTGGCAGACTCTGTATTGACTGACTGGTCAGTACCCATGCAGCGCCATGTAAGGGCAAAGCGGGCAGGGTTCAAGCCGGAAAGAAAAAAGTCCGGCAGACCGAGGTCGCCGGACGCTTTGGCTAGTTTCGCCTTTCCACGCCCGCGAGCGGGAGTGTCGGATCGGCTTTATGCTGGTCTTCTGTTTAGGGGGCTTCCGGTGGGGCCCTGAGAGTGGGCGCCCACGCGGAAGCCTAAAGGCGTTGTTAGAGGGGCCAAAGTAACCTTTGACCTCCGCCCTTTCCTAATTACTGCTTCTTCTTCTTAGCAGCCTTCTTCTTCGCAACCTTTTTCTTAGCAGCCATAACTGTCTCCTATGGTTAGCTATGGGTTCCCCAACCGTGAGGCCCCCGGGGTACGCTGGTACGCTACGCCACGCATGCTCAACTGCAGCCGGTGGTGCCGCCGCAGGTCGTGCACTTGAGGCACGTCCCGTTGCGGACCATGGTGAAGTTGCCGCATTCCGGACAGGCATCCCCTTCAAATCCCTTGAGCCTAGCCTCGAGGGCCAGACCCAGGGGCGAGGAGGATGTTTCTCCAAGCGCGACGCTGACGACGGCCGCCTTGGCGATGTGCGCCGAAGCGACGGCTGGTCCGTCGGTCAGTCCGGTGGGCAGGGCGGCGCCGACAATCGCCGTAGAGGCGATCGCGACATTGCCGGCAGTCCTGCCATTCAATGCGGTGAGATTGCTGCGCAGATAACCGACACTTGCGATGCGGCTGACCGCAGCGGCGGCGGCCTCGGCGGCGTTGGTGCCGGGCGGGGGCAGTTCGCCCTGGACCTCACCGCGTCCGACACCGTCGGGCCGGAGGTCCGCCTGCTCGACGTGGCTGAGGTCGTTGCGTCCCAGGTAGGAGATCGCGAGCTCGCGGAAGATGTAGTCGAGAACCGACGTCGACATCTTGATCGCGTCGTTGCCCTCGACGAGACCTGAAGGTTCGAACCGCGTGAAGGTGTAGGCCTCCACGAACTCCTCGAGCGGCACGCCGTACTGCAGGCCGATCGAGATCGCGATGGCGAAGTTGTTCATGAGGCTGCGGAACGCCGCGCCTTCCTTGTGCATGTCGACGAAGATCTCTCCGACGCGGCCATCCTCGTATTCGCCGGTCCGGAGATAGACCTTGTGGCCCCCGACGATGGCCTTCTGCGTATAGCCCTTGCGACGCTGGGGCAGGCGCTCGCGGCCGGCCCGGACTTCGCGCTCGACTATGCGTTCCACGATCCGTTCGGCGATGATCGGCGCCCGTGCCGCAGGCGACAGCTCGGAAAGATCGTCGTTGGCGGCCATGTCGTCGCCCAGCGCCATTGCAGAAAGCGGCTGCGACAGCTTGGAACCGTCACGATAGAGGGCGTTCGCTTTCAATCCGAGCTTCCAAGAGATTTCATAGGCCTTGCGGCAGTCCTCGACCGTTGCCGCGTTCGGCATGTTGATGGTCTTGGAGATGGCGCCCGATACGAAGGGTTGTGCTGCAGCCATCATGCGTATGTGACTCTCTGCAGACAAGAAGCGTGTGCCATCTCGTCCACAGGGATTCGCACAATCGAACACAGAAAGATGTTCACTCTTGAGATCGGGTGCGCCTTCTACGCTCATCGTCCCGCAGGCATGGATGTTCGCGGCGGCGACGTCGCTGCGCGAGAAGCCAAGTCGCGACAGGATGTCGAGCTTCGGATCGGCGAGTGCTTCGTCATCGAGGCCAAGCGCTTCGCGGCAGAAGGCTTCGCCCAGCGTGTACCGCGAGAAGGCCAGGCGGATGTCGAAGGCCGTGGTGATCGCCTGGTCGATCCGCTGCAGCGTGGCGGCATCGAAGCCGCGTGCCGACAGGCTTTCGTGATTGATGGAAGGTGCCGATGCGAGGGAACCGTGGCCCACGGCATGGCTCACGATGCGGCTGATCGCGGCCGCTTCGTACCCCAGGGTACGAAGTGCCAGCGGGACGGTCTGGTTGATGATCTTGAAGTAGCCACCGCCGGCCAGCTTCTTGAACTTGACCAGGGAGAAGTCGGGCTCGATCCCGGTCGTGTCGCAATCCATCACGAGCCCGATCGTGCCGGTTGGCGCGATGACGGAGACCTGCGCGTTGCGGAAGCCGTGGCGCTCACCCAGTTCCAGCGCACGATCCCAGGCGTTGCGGGCGGCGGCGACGAGCCGGGCGTCGGTGCAGTTGCCCGCGTCGAGCGACTGCGGCGCGATCGACAGGCCTTCATAGGCCCGGTCTGCGCCATGCGCCGCGCGGCGATGGTTGCGGATGACGCGTAGCATCGGCTCGCGGTTGGCCGCGAAGCCGGGGAAGGCGCCCATCAGGCCCGCCATCTCCGCTGACGTCGCATAGGCGGTGCCGGTCATGATCGCGGTGAGGGCGCCGGCAATGGCGCGACCTCGGGCGCTGTCGTAGCCCAGGCCCGAGGCCATGAGCAGGGCGCCGAGATTGGCGTAACCCAGACCCAGCGTGCGGTACCGGTAGGAAAGCTCGGCGATGCGGCGCGACGGGTACTGCGCCATCATCACGGAGATCTCGAGAACGACCGTCCAGAGGCGGCTCGCATGCTCCAGGGCTCCGATATCGATCGAGCCATCGTCGCGTCGGAACCGCATCAGGTTCAACGAGGCGAGATTGCACGCCGTGTCGTCGAGGAACATGTATTCCGAGCACGGGTTGGAGGCGTTGATGCGCCCCGACTCCGGGCAGGTGTGCCAGTCGTTGATCGTGGTGTCGTACTGGACGCCCGGATCGGCCGAATGCCAGGCCGCTTCGGCGACCTGGTCCCAGAGGAGGCGTGCGCCGACCACCTTGGAGACCTTGCCGGTCGTGCGTTCGGTCAGCGCCCACTGCCGGTCTTCTTCCACCGCGCGCAGGAACGCGTCGGTGACGCGCACCGAGTTGTTGGCATTCTGTCCAGAAACAGAGGCATAGGCGGCCGATTCCCAATCCGTGTCGAAGGCCGGGAAGTCGATGTGGCGATAGCCCTGGCGCGCGAACTGGATGACGCGCTGGATGTAGTTTTCGGGAATCTCGGCGCGCCGGGCCGCCACGATCTCGCGACGAAGCGTCGAGTTCCGCCGCGGGTCGAACGCCGCGTCGCCCTGCTGGTCCTCGAGACAGGCCTGCATGATGGCGTTGAGGTGACGGTTGGCGAGGCGGGAGCCGGCCACCAGCGCGGCGACCTTCTGCTCCTCGAGCATCTTCCAGGAGATGAAGTCCTCGATGTCGGGATGGTCGATGTCGACCGTCACCATCTTGGCCGCGCGACGTGTCGTGCCGCCGGACTTGATGGCGCCGGCCGCGCGGTCGCCGATCTTGAGGAACGACATCAGGCCCGACGATTGGCCGCCGCCGGAGAGTTTCTCGCCCTCGCCGCGGACGCGGGAGAAGTTGGAGCCGGTGCCGGAGCCGTACTTGAAGAGACGGGCCTCGCGGATCCACAGATCCATGATGCCGCCTTCGTTCACCAGATCGTCCGAGACGCTCTGGATGAAACAGGCATGGGGTTGCGGCCGCTCATAGGCCGATGCCGACGGATAGGCCTCGCCATCGAGATGATCGACGAACCAGTGGCCCTGGCCCGGGCCGTCGATGCCGTAGGCCCAGTGCAGACCGGTGTTGAACCACTGCGGCGAGTTGGGCGCACAGATCTGTGCCGCGAGCATGAAGCAGTGCTCGTCGTAGAAGGAGCGGGCGTCCTCCTCGCTGTCGAAGTAGCCACCTTTCCAGCCCCAGTAGGTCCAGGCGCCGGCCATGCGGTGAAAGACCTGGCGCGCGCTGGTCTCGCCGCCGAAGCGCTCGGATTCCGGTAGCGCAACGAGGACGGCCTCGTCGGGTACCGATCGCCACAGCCACTCGGGCATGTCCGCTTCGGTGACCCGGATCATCCGCGCCGGCACGCCGGCGCGACGGAAATACTTCTGGGCGAGGACGTCCGACGCGACCTGAGACCACTCGGCCGGCACGTCGATGTTCTTCAACTGGAAGACGATCGAGCCGTCGGGATTGCGAATCTCGGAATTGGCAACGCGAAAAGCCATTCCAGCGAATGGCGATTTTCCTGCCTCTGTATACCGACGCTCGAAGCGCATCGACTATCCCCCGTGCCCGATCCCGCCAATCTGGTTCCCTGTCGCGGGGGGTGTTCGATCTAATTCGAACACGCACATATAGGCACGGAGTAATAGTAAATTACAAAATCTTGTGGGCGCAACTATATTTTGTAGCGTGTGCTGTTGATGGTACTAGATGATGCAAGTGCGCAACAGTCGGCGAAACGCCTCATTGTATGTCTTCAATCGAACTCAATGACGCGTCGTTCACGTCGCGTTGCACACAATCAAGCGCCCGCGTACAAGCGCGCATCACCTACGAAGTGGTTGGTTCATGATCATCGGCACCTGGCTCTTCACGAAGATGCGCGGCGAACTGGTCGGCACGGATGCCGAAGGCAATCGTTACTTCCAGGACAAGCGAATCGTTCCCGGGATGCGGCGCAAGCGTTGGGTCATGTACAACGGTGTTGCGGAAGCCTCGCGCGTTCCGCCGGAATGGCATGGCTGGCTTCATCACACGCTGGCCGAGCCGCCCCCCGCCGGTGGCCCGCCGCGCAAGGCATGGCAGAAGGAACACCAGCCCAACCTCACGGGGACCGATCACGCCTACCGTCCGCCCGGACATACGCTGTCCGCAGGCGACAAGCCGAAGCCCCCTTATGAGGCATGGCGTCCCGGCTGAGACCGGCAAGCGCGAGGGAATGAGCGTGGGCCGTAATATTGTCGAGACGATCGTGGGCGCGCTGGTGCTGGTGGTGGCCGGCGTCTTCGTGTTCTACGCCTTTTCGAAATCCGATCGGGCCGGACCCGAAGGGTATGAACTCGTGGCGCGCTTCGGGCGCATCGATGGGTTGAAGCGCGGTGCCGACGTGACGCTGAGTGGGGTCAAGGTCGGGAGCGTGACCGGCTTCAGTCTCGATCCCAAGACCTATCAGGCCGTCGTGCGCCTCGGATTGTCGTCCAACGTCAACCTGCCGCTCGATACGCATGCCAAGATCGTGGGCGAATCGCTGCTGGGCGGCATGGTCGTCGTCCTCGAGCCGGGCGGCGACAACCAGATGCTCAAGAACGGCGGCGAGATCGAGCATACACAGGACGCAATTCCCCTGACGGAGCTGATCGCCAAGTTCATGTTCGGCAGCACGGGAAGCAAGTGATGGGCGCTCAGTCCCCGAAGGAGCCGCCGGTCTGGCGGCAGCCGGACGGAAAGCCGGTGTCATGCCTCGAAAAGATCAAAGTCCTGAACCAGAACATCCAGGAGATCGAAACCCTCTGTGCCGATGCGCTGGAGGACGGAGTTCTGATGGGATGCGACGCCACGCAGATAAAGCAGGCGCTTCACGAACTGATCGACGGGTTGACGCCCCCCCACGCCAAGGGGTGACGATGCGCGGGTTGATCGCGCTCGCCGTACTTGCGGCGGGCCTCGGTGCGGCGTCTGCGCAGACGCCGCTAGCGCCACCACAGCAACAACAACAACCGCCGCCACGTCCGGGCAACGCCAACCTCCGGCCGGTGCCCGACGGGCCTGGTATCCGGTCGGCCGAACTGCAGGGACTGGACAAGGTGACGGCCCGTACCCAGCGCTTCTATGCGCCGGTCGGGAAGTCGACACGGTTCGGCACGCTGGAGATCACGGTGGGCGATTGCCTCGTGAACGTGCCGGAGGCGCCGCCCGAGTCGGTGGCCTATCTCACCATCATCGACCACAAGCCGGGCCAGGCGGAAGAGAAGCTGTTCGCCGGCTGGATGTTCGCTTCGACGCCATCTTTGTCCGCACTGGACCACGGCGTCTACGACCTGCGCGTGCTCTCCTGCACGATGGCGCAGGGATCGTCGCCGCCCAGCTCACGCTGAAAGGTCGCCGGCCGGTCGATCGCGTTGGCCAGCAACGCCTTGAAATCGTCTCTCGCGATCTCGACCGCGCCGAAGCTGCGCAGATGCTCGGTCATGAACTGGCAGTCGAGCAGCGCGAATCCCCCCCTGATCAGCCGGGCCACGAGATGCACCAGCGCAACCTTCGAGGCGTCGCGCTCGCGGCTGAACATGCTTTCGCCGAAGAAGGCGGCGCCCACCGAGACGCCGTACAGGCCGCCGACCAGCCTGCCGCCGACGCGGCACTCGACGCTATGGGCGTGGCCGCGCGCGTGGAGCTCCGTATAGAGAGCGACGATCGGTTCGTTAATCCAGCTCTCGGGATGGCCCGGTCGCGGCTCGGCGCAGGCGCGCACCGTCTCGGCGAAGGCGGTGTCGGCGCTCACCTCGAAATGGCCGCTGCGGACCGTGCGCGCCAGACGGTGCGACAGGTGAAAGGCGTCGAGCGGCAGCACCGCGCGCATCCGCGGATCGAGCCAGTAAAGCTTGGGGTCGTCGCGGCTTTCACCCATGGGAAAGACGCCGATGCGATAGGCTTGAAGCAGGAGGTCGGGGGTGATCTCCAGCATGCCGACACTACTTCTTGAGGCCGACCAGCTTCTCCAGCCAGTGGATGTCGTAGTCGCCGTCGATGAATTCCTGCTCGCCGATGATGCGGCGGTGCAGCGGCACCGTGGTGTCGATGCCGCCGATCACGAACTCCTCGAGCGAGCGGCGCAGCCGCATCAGGCATTCGTTGCGGCTGCTGCCGTTGACGATCAGCTTGGCCACCATCGAGTCGTAGTAGGGCGGGATCGAATAGCCGGCGTAGAGGCCCGAATCGACACGCACGCCCAGCCCGCCGGGCGCGTGATAGTCGGTCACGAGGCCGGGGCAGGGCACGAAGGTCTCGGGATTCTCGGCATTGATCCGGCACTCGATCGCATGCCCCTGGATCACGATGTCCTTCTGCGTGAGCGTCAACGGCGAGCCGGAGGCGATGCGGATCTGCTCGCGCACCAGGTCGATGCCGGTCACCGCCTCGGTGATCGGATGCTCGACCTGCAGGCGGGTGTTCATCTCGATGAAGTAGAACTCTCCATCCTGGAACAGGAACTCCATCGTCCCCGCGCCGCGATACTTGAGCTTGCGGACGGCATCGGCGGCCAGTTCGCCGATCCTGTTGCGCTGCTCGGCATTGAGCGCCGGCGAGGGCGCCTCCTCGAGCACCTTCTGGTGCCGGCGCTGCAGCGAGCAGTCGCGCTCGCCCAGATGAATGCCGGCGCCCAGCCCGTCGCCCAGCACCTGGATCTCGATGTGGCGCGGTCGCGGAAGATACTTCTCGAGATAGACCGCGTCATTGCTGAAGGCAGCCTTGGCCTCGGCACGGGCGAGCGAAAAGGCCTCTGCGGCGGCCTCGGCGTTGACCACGACCTTCATGCCGCGTCCACCGCCCCCTGCCACCGCCTTGATCAGGACGGGCCAGCCGATCTTCGTTCCGAGTTCGATGACTTCCTCGATCGACTCGACCGGACCGGGCGAGCCCGGCACCAGCGGCAGGCCGAGTTCCTTGGCGGTCTGCTTGGCGACGATCTTGTCGCCCATCATGGAGATATGCTGCGGCGTCGGACCGATGAAGGTGAAGCCGTGGGCCTCGACCGCCTCGGCGAACCTGGCGTTCTCGGACAGAAAACCATAGCCCGGGTGGATCGCATCGGCTCCGGCGATCGTCGCGGCCGAGAGGATCGCCGGGATGTTTAGGTAGCTGTCGCGGGCGGGGGGCGGCCCGATGCACACCGACTCGTCGGCCAGACGCACATGCATGGCATCGCTGTCGGCGGTGGAATGGACAGCGACGGTCTGGATCCCCATCTCGCGGCAGGCGCGATGGATGCGAAGCGCGATCTCGCCGCGATTGGCGATCAGGACCTTGTCGAACATCGGCACGGGCGGCCCTTACTCGACGATCATCAGGGGCTCGGCGAATTCCACCGGGTGGGCATTCTCGATCAGGATCTGCGTGACCGTGCCGGCCTTGGGGGCCTTGATCGGGTTGAAGGTCTTCATCGCCTCGATGATCAGCAGGGTCTGGCCGGCGGTCACCTTGTCGCCGACGGCGACGAAGTTGGGCTTGCCGGGTTCCGGGGCGAGATAGGCGGTGCCGACCATCGGCGACTTCACGACGCCGGGATGCTTGGAGAGGTCCGCGACGGCGGGCGCCGCTGCGGATGCGGCTACGGTAACGGAAGCGGCGGCAGGCGCCGCGGCCATCATGACCGGCGCCGCCTGTGCGACCGGTGCGGTCGGGCGGGCAACCCGGATGCGCCGCTCGCCATCCGTCAGCTCGATCTCGCCGAGTTTGGTTTCCTCGAGGATCGCCGCCAGCTTGCGGACGAACTCGGTATCCAGCTCGAATTTTGACATGGAGAAACGCTCCCGATGTTGGTCAGCGTGCCAGTAGGCGCGCCAGCGCCTGGAGGGCAAGGAGATAGCCTTGAGTGCCGAGACCCGCGATCACGCCGACCGCAGCCGGGCTGATGTACGAATGATGGCGGAAGCGCTCACGCTTGTAGATGTTTGAAAGATGAACCTCGACGGCCGGCAGCTCGGCGGCGTTCAGCGCGTCGAGCAGGGCCACCGACGTATGGGTGTAGGCGCCGGCATTGATGACGATTGCCGAATTGCCCTCGCGCGCGGCCTGGATGCGGTCGACCAGCACGCCCTCATGATTGCTCTGGGCGAATTCGACGCCAAGGCCCAGGCGCGCAGCCTCGGCGCGGCACGCCGTCTCGACGTCCGCCAGCGTCTCATGGCCGTAGATCTCCGGCTGACGCTTGCCCAGCATGTTGAGGTTCGGCCCGTTCAGAACCAGCACCGGCTTCAATACCGGCGGGTGTTGGGCGGCCTTCGCGGCCAATCCTGCCTCCCAGAGTGATACGAGGCGGGCGTTATAGCATGGGGAGTCGGGGCGACAAGGCGCCCTCAGGGGCGGTTTCTCAACAGCTTGGCGTGTGCGAACAGCCGATCACACAAGCCGTTGAGGGTCGCGCGCTCCTCTGTGGACAGGGCCTCATAGAGTTCCGACTCGTACTTCAGCGCCAGGGGCACGATTTTGTCATGCATCGTGCGCCCTTGGGCCGTAAGCCTCAGAGGCTCGCGCCGGCGGTCTTCCAGATCGGTCGCCCGCTCCACCAGGCCGCGCTTCATCAGGCCGGCCACGGCCCGGCTGACCGCCACCTTGTCCATGACGATCCGCTGGCCCACATCGGAGGCGGTGAGCGGTGCGAACCGTCCGAGCGCCGCCATCACCCGCCACTGGGTGACGCTCAGTCCGAACGGCTCGGCATAGAGATCGTGCAACGAGTCACTCACGAGTTGAGCGAGGACGGACAGCCGGTAGGGGAGAAAATTCTCCAGTTCGAGGGCTTGCGCTGCGGTCGGCATAATAGTTACATTTGAAACTAATTCAGCCGGGAGGTCAAACATGGCGAGTGTCAGCGAAGCCAAGATCCTGGAGATCGACGACGTAAACCCGATGGGTACGGACGGGTTCGAGTTCGTCGAATACACAGCCCCCGATCCGGCGGCGCTCGGCGCCCTGTTCGAGAGCATGGGCTTCACCAGGGTGGCGAAGCATCGCTCCAAGGACGTCTCGCTGTTTCGCCAGGGCGACGTGAACTTCATCGTCAACGCGGAGAAGGAGAGCTTCGCCCAGGGCTTCGCACGCGTGCACGGGCCCAGCGTCTGCGCCATCGCGCTGCGGGTGAAGAATGCCGGCGCGGCCTACAAGCGGGCCCTGTCGCTCGGCGCCTGGGGAGTCGAAGGGAAGGTCGGCCCGATGGAGCTGAACATTCCTGCCATCAAGGGTATCGGCGATTCGCTGCTCTATCTCGTGGATCGCTATGGCGACCGCGGCTCGATCTATGACGTCGACTTCGAGTATCTGCCGGGCGTCGACCGCAATCCCAAAGGGGTGGGTCTCACCTATATCGACCACCTGACCCATAACGTGCATCGCGGCCGGATGGCGGAGTGGGCCGACTTCTACGAGCGACTCTTCAATTTCCGCGAGATCCGCTACTTCGACATCGAGGGCAAGCTCACCGGCCTCAAGTCCAAGGCGATGACCAGCCCGTGCGGCAAGATCCGCATCCCGATCAACGAGAGCACCGACGACAAGTCGCAGATTCAGGAATACCTGTCGGCCTATCACGGCGAAGGCATCCAGCACATCGCGCTCGGTACCGGTGACATCTACGAGACGGTGGAGACCCTGAAGGCCAAGGGCGTGCCGTTCCAGACCGTGCCGGACACCTACTACGAGCAGGTCGACGAGCGCCTGCCCGGCCATGGCGAGGACCTGGCGCGACTGGCGGCCGATCGCATCCTGATCGACGGCGCACCCACCAAGGGCGGCGGCCTGTTGCTGCAGATCTTCACCCAGACCGTGATCGGTCCGATCTTCTTCGAGATCATCCAGCGCCGCGGCAACGAGGGCTTCGGCGAGGGCAATTTCCGCGCCCTGTTCGAATCGATCGAACTCGACCAGATCCGGCGCGGCGTGTTGAAGGCTTAGAAAACGAAATAAACGAAACGAGAGAGGGAAGGAGGAAACCATGGCCAAGAACTGGATTCCGCTGCGCCAGATCGAGGGCACGGCCTCACGCCAGGCCCATGTCCGCCTGCCGGAGGGCACCTACGAGCGCGAGATCAGCAAGGAGGGCTTCTTCGGCCCCTCCGCGCAGTTCCACCACAAGCACAAGCCCACGGACTGGGTCGAATTCGACGGCCCGATCCGGCCGCGTGCGCTCGATCTCAACAAGCTGGCGAGGGCGCGGACCAATCCCTGGGAATCCCAGCTCGTCATGGACAACAGCCACCTGCAGATGCGGTTCTGGCGTCTCGAAGGGCCGATGCCCGAGCTTGCCCGCAACAGCGACGGCGATCAGCTCCTGTTCATCCACGAGGGCAACGGCGCGCTGTTCTGCGACTACGGGCATCTCGACTATGCGGAAGGCGACTATCTCGTCATCCCGCGCGGCACGATGTGGCGCCTTGAGCCGGCGAAGCCCACCGTGTCGCTGATGATCGAGGCGACCAACGATCACTTTACCCTGCCGGAGAAGGGGCTGGTCGGCCGGCACGCGATCTTCGATCCGGCGATGCTCGACACGCCGCGCATCGACGAGGCCTTCCGCGCCCAGCAGGACGAGCGCACGTGGAAGGTCTCGGTGAAACGGCGCAACACGCTGTCGACAGTGACCTATCCTTTCAATCCGTTGGACGCGGTGGGCTGGCATGGCGATCTCAGTGTCGTGCGCATCAACTGGCGCGACCTGCGCCCGCTGATGAGCCACCGCGCACACCTGCCTCCCTCGGCCCACACGACGTGGGCCACCGGCCGGTTCGTCGTCTGCACCTTCGTGCCGAGGCCCTTCGAGAGCGATCCGGAGGCGCTGCGCCTGCCGTTCTTCCACAATAACGACGATTTCGAGGAAGTGATCTTCTATCACAAGGGCAGCTTCTTCAGCCGCGACAACATCCATCCGGGCATGATGACGGTGCATCCGAGCGGCTTCACGCACGGGCCGCATCCCAAGGCGTTCAATGCGGCGACCAAGGGCGGCAAGACCGAGACCGACGAAGTGGCGGTGATGATCGACACGAGAGACGCGATCGATGTCGCGGCGATGCCGGCCGGCGTCGAGTTCGAGGGGTATGTGAAGTCCTGGCGGCCGTCCGACATGAAGCAGGCCGCGGAATAGGGAAGACGCCACAATGAAACTGGGATCTCTCAAGGAAGGCGGCCGCGACGGCACGCTGATCGTGGTGAACCGCGACCTCACGCGCGGCGTCCGGGCCACCAGCGTGGCGCCGACGATGCAGAAGGCATTCGACGACTGGGCCACGATCGCGCCCAGACTGCGGGCACTGGCCGAGCAACTCGAGGACGACAAGGCCGTGGGTTCGTTCGAGCTCGACACGACCGCTTTGGCGGCGCCGCTGCCGCGTGCCTATCAATGGGCCGACGGCTCGGCCTATGTCGTGCATGTCGAACTGGTGCGCAAGGCGCGCGGCGTCGAGATGCCGCCGTCCTTCTGGACCGATCCCCTGATGTATCAGGGCGGCTCGGACTCCTTCATCGGTCCCAACGACGAGATCGAGATGGCCGACGAGGCCTGGGGCATCGATTTCGAGGGCGAGATCGGCGTGATGGTCGACGACGTGCCGATGGGCATCTCGCCGGAGGCCGCCCGCAAGCACATCAAGCTGGTGACGATGCTAAACGACGTCTCGCTGCGCAACGTCATCGTGGGCGAACTCGCCAAGGGCTTCGGCTTCTTCCACGGCAAGCCCGCGACCGCTTTCGCGCCGGTGGCGGTGACGCCGGACGAGCTGGGCGACGACTGGAACGGGGCACGGCTCGACCGGCCTCTGATCTCGACGCTCAACGGCAAGGAATTCGGCCATCCGAACGCCGCAACGGACCTCACTTTCGATTTCGGCCAGCTGATCGCGCATGCCGCGCGCACGCGGCATCTGGAAGCGGGCACGATCGTCGGCTCGGGTACGGTCGCGAACCGCGACGCGGCCGTCGGCTGCTCCTGCATCGCCGAACGTCGCGTGCGCGAGACGATCGATGGCGGCAAGCCGGTGACGCCGTTCATGAGCTTCGGCGATCGTATCCGGATCGAAATGTTCGATCGTGCGGGCAAGTCGATTTTCGGGGCGATCGACCAGAAGGTCGTGCGCTACACGCCGCCCGCCTGAGCCGTGCTACAGTGGCCGCGGAGGCGGTCATGAAGCTCATCGGCTATTTTCGCTCGTCGGCGGCGTACCGCGTGCGCATCGCCCTGAATTACAAGGGCATCGCGGTCGAGCACGCGTCGCGACATCTGCGCAAGGGCGAACAGTTTTCGACGGATTACACCTCGCTTAACCCGCAGAAGTTGGTGCCGTCGCTCGTGGTCGACGATGGGGCGGTGCTGACCCAGTCGCTGGCGATCATCGAATACCTCGAGGAGACGCAGCCTGAGCCGCCGCTGCTACCCAGGGATCCGGTCGGTCGGGCCCATGTGCGGGCGCTGTCGTTGATCGTGAGTGCGGACATTCATCCGATCCAGAACCTGCGCGTGATGGCCTATCTGCGCCAGAAGTTCGATCAGACGGAGGAGAGCGCCTTCACCTGGTCGCGCCATTGGATCGAAACGGGCTTCGACGCCTACGAGGCGATGCTGACGCGTGAAGCCGGAGTGGGAGCCTTCAGTCACGGCGACCGGCCCACCATGGCCGACATGTGCCTGGTGCCGCAGGTCTTCAACGCCACGCGGTTCAAGGTCGACATGAAGCGCTATCCGACGATCCAGCGCATCTACGATTCCTGCATGAAGCTTCCCGCGTTCGACGCGGCCCAGCCCTCCAAGCAGCCGGACGCCGAACCGTGAGAAAGTCCGTTCTCGTTCTCGGCGCCGTCCTGGCGCTGGTCGGTATTGGCGCCGCGGCCGTGCCGTTTGCCGAGGATTTCGCCGCCTCCCGCCTGAAATCGGACCTCGCGCAGAATGGCGTTCAGGTCGAGATGGTGAAGGTGGGGCTGTTCGCTCGCAGCGTCTCGTTGCGCAACTTGGCGGGCGGTCCGAACGGCGAACTGAAGATCGATGAGTGGGAAGCCTCGGGGCTGGCTTGGCCGCTGAACGAGCTGCTGAAGGGACGGCTGCCGTTCCGCGGGCTCGACTGGGGCGATCCCCTTCATGTGGCACGCCTGCATATGCGCAATTTCCGGCTGGCCGAACCGGATGCGAGCAATTCCTGGGCGATCGGCGAGCTGACCGGCACCAACATCGACCTGCCGCGCTACGATTCGACCTATGAAGGGCCCTTCCGCAACCAGGTGATGGTGGCCCGCCTGCTGGGCGCACTGTCCGTGGAGCGGCTGGAGCAGAGCGATCTGATCTACGTCTCGCTCGAGCAGATGAGCCAAAGCGCGGCGCGGCTTTCTCTCACGGGCTACGCCCACGGCCTGATCGACGCGCTGGAGATGAAGGATTTTCAGGTGAAGCCGGCCGACGCGCGGATGGCCGGCCTAACGGTCGCCGACACGACGGCCCGCGGCGTCGATCTACGCCGGCCGATCGCCATCGCCTCGTCGATCGATTGGGAACCCGGCACACCGATCGGCCGCGTCCCCGTGGCCGAGGGGCGTATGTCTGGCTTCGCCGGCGATCTCATGACGCGCTACGGCCTGTCGCTGGGCAGCATCTCCGCCGAGACGGCGCGGGAAGGGGAGTTCAGCCGGTCGCGGGTGCGGATCGACGATTTCGTGCTGGCGCCGTCCCTGCGCAGCGTCGAAGCGGTCGGCATTTTTCTCGCGCTCCAGTCCATGAACCTCAAGGAGGTGAGGCTGGCCTTCGAGTGCAGCACGCTGGAAGATCGTGCCCGTCACGCCCTCAAGGTCGAAGGCTGCAAGCTGAGCGGCCATGACCTCGCCGAGATTTCGCTGACCGCCCAGGTGATCGATACCGATGACGAGTTCTGGCGGGCCATCGACGAGGCCGATCTCTTCGGCCTGCTGGGCACCAAAGCGGCTCTTTCCTCGGCAAAGTTGGTGATTGCCGACAAGAGTCTCCTGCAGCGCAGTCTGCAGGCCAAAGCGCGGCTGAGCGGCCAGCCGGCCGCTGCCGAACGGGCGGCACTCGCGGCCGAAATCCGGCGCTTTCAGCCGGCGGGCGTGCTGATCACGCAGGACATGTCGAAGGTGTTCGACGCGGTCGCCCGGTTCGTCGAGCAGGGCGGCACGCTCACCCTCGACGCCTTGCCGCAACCTGCTCTGGGCCTGGAGAAGATCGACTACCTCCTCAAGCCGGGCGCCGATCTCGTGAACGCGCTCGGCCTGACGGCAACGGTATCGCGCTAGCTCTTGCGGGCGTCGGCGATCAGCGCCTTCAACGAGTCGGCATCGACCGCTCCCGGCACGAACTGCTTGCCGATGACGAAGGCCGGCGTGCCGCGCACGCCGAGGGCGCCGGCAAGCGCCATGTTGCGGTCGATCATCTGCTTCAGCTTGGGGTCTTCCATGTCCTTTTCGAGCTGGGCGACGTCGATGCCGACCGAAGCCGCCGTCTCGAGGATCTTGGCCCGGTCGAGCTTGCCGTTGAACTCCATCAGCGCGTTATGGAGGGGCTGGTGCTTGCCCTGCTTCATCGAGGCGAGGGCGGCGAGGGCCGCGATACGCGACGGCTCGCCCAGGATCGGCAGGTCCTTGTAGATGATCTTCACCTTGCCGTCGGCGGCGGTGACCGACTTCACCGCCTGGTAGGCGCGCTTGCAATAGGGGCACTGGTAGTCGTTGAACTCGACGATGGTGACGTCGCCCGACGGATTGCCGGCGGTGGGGCTGTCGGCGTCGCGGAACAGCTCCGCCTCGTTCTGGCTGATCGCCTTGATCGCCACGGCATCGCGCTGCGTGTCCTGCTTGCGCTCGAGTTCCTGCATGGCGTCGACGAGCACCTCGGGGTTTGCCATCAGGTACGCCCGGATGCTGTTGCCGAGGTCGGCCGGCACGGAGGGCGTGCTGTTGGCGGGAGCAGCCGCAGACACGGTCGCGGCGTCGGGCACGCTGGTGCGGGTCGCCGCAAGGGCGCCGACGACGATCAGTCCGGCCACTCCGGCCATCAGAAGGGAACGCATCGTTTGTTCTCCAGAGCCGGTTACTTGCGGGGCCGGCTGTTGATGTAGGCTTTCAGATCCTGCGCGCGCTGCCACGCAGGCGTCCCGGCGGTAAGCTGGCGCGACGCCGCTTCCGCATGGGACTGGGCTTCGGCACGCTGGCCTCGGAGGGTCGCCATCTCCGCCCGGGCGAGGGAGGTCATACCCTGATTGCCGAGCTTGGAGTAGCCCGATGCCATGAGGCGCCAGAGTTCGAAGTTGTCCGACTCCTGCTGCATGGCCAGGTCGAGGTTGCGCATCGCCTCGCGGTCGTTGTCGGGACTGTTCACGTCGAGCAGCGCCCGCGCGAGGTCGATCTTCAGGATCGCCGCCGCCGGCGCGAGTTGCACGGCGCGGCGGTAGGAAGGAATCGACTCTGCCGCGCGCCCGTTCTCGTACAGCATCTGGGCGCGCACTTCATGGAAGTAGGGATCGTTGGGATACTCCTTGAGCAGCCCGTCGATCGTCAGCAGTGCCGAGCCCAGGGCCCCCTTCCGATAGAGTGCAATGGCGCGGGCGTAACGCGCCGGCAGCGACCGGTCGCCCTCGACATATCGCTGCAAGGCCACATCCGGCGCCACGAAGCCGTAGAGCTTGGCCACCATGCGCTGGTGAAGCAGGAGAAATTGCGGCGTGTCGGGCGTATTGGCGTAAGGGGAGCTGGCGGCAGCCTGCTCGAAGGCCGCGATCCGCTCGGGAGTCAGCGGATGCGTCGTCAGATAGGGGTCGCGGCGGTTGATCGCGAGCTTCTCCTCGCGCTGCAGGTAGCGGAGGAATTCGACGGTGCCTTTGGGCGACTGGCCTGTACGCTGCAGGAAAGTGATCGCCGCCTGGTCGGCCGCGCTTTCCTGCGTCTGGGTGTACTTGAGGAAAGACATCAGCGAACCCGGCACCATCGGCCGGCCGGTGCCGGCGCCATGCCCGCCACCGCTGCCGCCCGCCGCGGCACCGCCCGCCATTCCCCCGGCCATGGCGCCGCCGGCCAGGATGGTCTCGAGAATCTGCAAGGTGGACAGGTTGCGCAGTTCCTCCTGCATGCGGGCGAGATGACCGCCGGCGATGTGGCCGCTTTCATGCGCCATGACGCCGATCAGCTGATTCGGCCGTTCGGTCCGCATGATCAGGCCGGTATTGATGAAGATGCGCTGGCCGCCTGCGACGAAGGCGTTGAGCGAGCCATCCTGGACGAGCATGATCTCGACACCGTTGGGGTCGAGACCGGCAGCCTTCCAGATCGGAATCGTGAAGGTGCGGATCGTGCTCTCGATCTCGGCGTCACGGATCAGATTGAGGCGTTGACCTTGCTGAGCCGTCGCGGCACGAAACGGTGCCAGCGCGAACAGCGCCAGACATAAGAGGGTGGTGATGCGTTTCAACAAGGTCGACACGGGGCTCAGGCAAGCTAAGAACGGGCGGCGACCGCGTCAATTGCGCAACGCAGCCCTGATCGGCATTCTCTTGCTGGCCGGTTGTGGCTTTAGTGAGACGGACCGGGAAAGCGATCGAGCGGAAAATGCCGCCAATCCCGCCAATCAGCCGCTGAACAAGCGGGGCTATTCGGCGGTCAGCAAGGGCAGCAGCTTTGCGGCGACCACGGCCGAGGAAGGCCGGGCAGCCGAGGTCGGGCGCGAAATCCTGGAGGCCGGTGGGAATGCCACCGACGCCGCCGTCGCCATGTATTTCGCACTGGCTGTGACCCTGCCGTCCGCGGCATCGCTGGGCGCCTCCGGCGCCTGCATCGTCCACGACGACAAGACGAAGAAGGCTGAAGCCTTCGTGTTTGCCCCGGTCGCGGCGCCGGGTGCCGTGAAGGGGACGCCCTTCTCCGTGCCGACGGGCGTGCGCGCCATTACCTTGATGCATGTCCGCCACGGCCAGTTGCGCTGGGAACAGACGGTGTCGCCGGCCGAGCGCCTGGCCCGTTTCGGCTTCCAGGTATCGCGCGCCCTGTCGCGCGACATGCAGGCGGGAGGGGCTCTGCTCGGTGCAGACGCCGAGGCTCGGCGGATCTTCGGTAACGTCTCGGAGGGAGTGCTTCTCACCCAGCCGGACCTGGCCGGGGTGCTGGGCAGCATTCGTCAGCGCGGCGGGGCGGAGTTCTTCCAGGGCGCCCTGGCGCGCACCTTTTCCGAACAGGTCTCGCAGGCAGGCGGCAGCCTGCCCGTGGATACGCTGCGTGCGGCGGTTCCGATCGCGTCGGCCCCCCTGTCGGTCAGTCACTATCGCAGCCGCGTCTACGCGGCGCCGGCGCCGGCGGCAGGCGCTTCGGTTCTTGCGGGCTGGAACGGGCAGCAGCCGGCCGGCGGCTCGGCGGTCGATTCCGGCGGCTTCGCGGGCTTCGCCGCCGTCGACGGCAAGGGGGGGGCGGCTGCCTGTGCGGTCTCGATGGGACAGCTCTTCGGTGCGCGCGTCGTGGTGCCCGGCAGCGGTATCTTGCTCGGCTCGCCCAACCCCGAGGCGGCCTCCGTCAGTCCGATGATCATCGCCAATCCCGGCAATGGCGAATTCACCTTCGCCGCTGCGGGCGGCGGCGCTCCGACCGCGGCACAGGCCGTCGGCTACGTCGCCCGTGAAGTCGTCGACCAGGATCGCAACCTGGCGACGGTTCTCGCAAACCGTCGGGCACAGGGCGGCTTCGTAAATGCCATCGTCTGTCCCTCGGGACTGCGCGGCAAACCCGAAGCCTGCCGAACGGGAGCGGATCCTGCGGGCGCCGGCCTTTCGACCATCGCCGAATAGGCCACGACATGTCAGGCAAACTCTCGCGTCGTTCGGCTGGGGTCGATCCCTTCATCGTCATGGATGTGATGGCGGCCGCCGCCGAGAAGGAAGCGGCGGGCGACGTGGTCATCCATCTCGAGGTCGGACAGCCGAGTACGCCTGCTCCGAAGGGGGCGCTGGAGGCAGCCCACGCCGCCCTCGACGCGGACAGGATCGGATATGTCGCCGCGCTCGGGATGCCGGCACTTCGCGAGCGCATTGCCCGTCATTACCGGGAAACCTACGGCGCCGACGTTTCCTCGGAACGTGTGGTGGTGACGACGGGTTCTTCCGGCGGATTCCCGCTGGCCTTTCTCGCGAGCTTCGACTCCGGCGACAGGGTGGCACTCGCGGCGCCCGGCTACCCGGCGTACCGCAACATCCTGGCAGCGCTCAATCTCGAAGCGGTCGATCTGCCCACCTCGGCGGCCGACCGCTTCCAGCCGACGGTCGCGGCGCTGGAGAAAGCGGGGCCTCTCGACGGGCTGATCTTGGCGAGCCCGTCCAATCCCACCGGCACGATGGTGACGCGCGCCGAACTGAAGGCGCTGGCCGATTGGTGTAATGCCAACGGGGTGCGGCTGATCTCCGACGAGATCTATCACGGCATCGTCTACGAAGGTGAAACCCACTCTGCCGTGGAAGTGTCCGATACGGCGATCGTGGTGAACAGCTTCTCGAAGTATTTCTCCATGACCGGCTGGCGGGTGGGTTGGCTGGTCGTGCCCCCGGACATGGTGCGCCCGATCGAGCGGCTGACGCAGAACTTCTTCATTTCGGTGCCGACGCTCAGCCAGCATGCGGCGCTTGCGGCCTTCGAGTGCCGCGACGAACTCGATGGCCATGTGAAGCGCTATCGCACGAATCGCGACCTGCTGATGGCCGGCCTGCCGGCGGCCGGTCTCGACCGGCTGACGCCGGCCCAGGGCGCGTTCTATATCTACGCCGACGTCTCGCACCTCACCAACGACAGCCGCGACTTCTGCAGCCGCATGCTGCGGGAAGCCGGCGTGGCGACGACGCCCGGCATCGACTTCGACCGCGCGCGGGGAGCGGGCACCTTGCGTATTTCCTTCGCGGGCTCGACCGCGGAGATGGAGGAGGCGGTGCACCGCCTGAAGCAGTGGAGCCGCATGTGAGAGCTCTTGCGGTTGCGGCCCTGGTCGCACTCTCCCCGGTCGCCGCCCTGGCGCAAAGCGGGCCGAGCTTCGATTGCGCCAAGGCCTCCAACGGCGCGGAGCGGGCGATCTGCAAGGACGCAACCCTGACGAAAGCCGATCGCGAGCTGTCTGGGCTCTATGCGGCGCTGCTTGCGAAGCTGACCGGACCGGCCAAGGAAAGTCTCGAGAAGAGTCAGGTCCGCTGGATCGTCGGCCGCAACCGCGCCTGCGTGCCCAACGACGATCCGGACGTCATCCAGCGCTGCCTGAAGACACGCTATGCCGATCGGATCGCCGATCTCAAGGCTTCGGCCGCGGGCCCCTATCCCTTCATCGAAGACCAGTCGATCGAGAAGGCCGGGAAGGTCGGAAAGGTGACCTACGCGATCGACCTCCGCTATCCGCGGTTCGCCGGCACGACTGCAGACTTCACGTCCATCAATCGTATTTACTCCGAGGCGGCTGCGAAGGCTGCGCGCGAAACCACACCGACCGCGGATGCCGGCGTCGATCGCGAGCAGGAATGGCAGGCCGAACAAAGCTATTCGCTCTTTCGCCCCGATCCCAATGTCGTCACGGTGGCGCTGACCTTCTGGGCCTTCACCGGCGGAGCGCACGGCTATGGCAGCACGAGCTGCACGCTGGTGGACCTGCGGACCGGCAAGGTCGTTCCGCCCGAGGGTGTGTTCGCACCCGGCTCGTCGTGGCTCAAGGAGGTCGTCGCGATCGTCGGCGCCGATCTCAAGAAGCAGTTCGTCGACAATCCCGGCTTCGAGGATGCGCTGCAGCCCATCAAGCTCACCAAGACCGTCAACACCAGCGGTCACTTCTGCTGGCAGGCCGACAAGCTGCAGATTTACTTCAACCAGTACGAGGTCGGCCCTTACTCGGCCGGCCCTTATACGGTCGACATACCCTATGCCCGGCTGAAGCCGCTGCTGCGCACCGGCGGTCCCATCTCCCGCTAGTGAAGCTTGCGCCGGTCTCGCGCCGGGGGCGGTGAGGCGGGTGTCGCGCGCCCGGTGGCGACCGGCGGCACCGGGCCGGAATGGTGGCTCGTCATGTGCCATCCGTCGGTCATGCGCACATACAGATTGCTCGCCATGAGCTGGCCGTTGGGCAGCACTTCCCGGCAGATGACGAGCGCAAGGCCGGGGCGACCGACCACCCATTCCTCTGTGCAGCGCACGCGCGGCGCCTCGGGGTGCTTCATGATCGCACGCCAGCTCGCCATGATTTCCGCACGCTCGTAGAGGGCGGCCTGCCCCGGATGCAGGCAGATCACCGAGCCGGTAGGGGCCCAGATCTGGTCCATGGCGGCGGCATCGCGATCGTTGAAGGCCTTGTAGAAGGCGCGGTTCGCGGCCAGGACGGCGTCGCGTTCTTCATCGTCGAATTCCGCCAAGAGCGGCGGCAGGCGTGGTGGACGGCGGGGCATTCGACCCTCGAAACTCCCGGGTTGCGCGGCACAGGATTAGCCGACAGAGATGATGCATCCAACTGTCGAGATGATGATGTCCATTCCCAAGCTCGAATTCCCGCCATTCCATCTGCCCCCCGAGGCCGAAGCCTTGCGGGGCGAAGTCCGCGCGTTCCTCAAGGAAACGCTGCCCAAGATCAAATCCGAGGATCGCTTCGCGAGCTGGAACACGCCGTCTCCTGAGTTCAGCAAGGCGCTGGGCGCAAAGGGCTGGCTCGGCATTACCTGGCCGAAGCAGTATGGCGGCGCGGAACGTACCTTTCTCGACCGCCTGGTGGTGACCGAGGAGCTTCTCGGCAACAGCGCGCCGGCCGGGTCCCATTGGGTCGCCGACCGTCAGTCGGGCCCGCTGCTGCTGAAGTTCGGAACGGAACAGCAGCGCCAGGCCATCCTGCCGCGCATCGTGCGCGGCGAATGTTACTTCAGCATCGGCATGAGCGAGCCTGATTCCGGCTCCGACCTCGCCTCCGTGCGCACGCGCGCCGAACCGGTACCTGGCGGCTTCCGCGTCAACGGCACCAAGGTGTGGACCTCGGGCGCGCATCGCAACCACTACTGCATCACGCTGGTGCGCACCTCCGGGCAGCATGGCGACCGCCACAAGGGGCTGAGCCAGCTCCTGGTCGACCTCAAGACGCCGGGCGTGACCATTCGTCCGATCATCAATCTCGCCGGCCGGCACGACTGGAACGAGGTGACCTTCTCCGACGCCTTCATCCCCGAGGATTGCCTGATCGGCAACGAGGGCGACGGCTGGCTGCAGGTCACGAGCGAGCTGGCCTTCGAGCGCTCGGGCCCCGAACGCTTCATGCAGAACGTCTACGTGCTGCGCGAACTGGTGCGCGTGCTCGGCCGCCAGCCGGCCAAGGGCGCGAGCGCCATCCTCGGCCGCCTGATCGCGCGGCTGTGGACCCTGCGGCAGATGTCGACCGCGGTCGCCGGCATGATGCAGGGCGGCAAGTCGCCCGCCATCGAAGCGTCGCTGGTGAAGGATCTCGGCACGATCTACCAGCAGGACCTGCCGGAGATCGCGCGCACGCTGGCGGAATCCGATGCCACGACCGAGGACGATCTCGCCGACTTCCTCGACGTCGCGCAATACGCTTCGATGATGGCCCCGAGCTACACCATCCAGGGCGGCACCACCCAGGTCCTGCGCGGCATAGTCGCCCGCGGCCTCGGCCTGCGCTGAAGGAGACAGATCATGGACCGCGATACCCGTGACATGCTGCTGGAGACCGCCAGCCGCTTCTTCGCCGAGCGCGCCGGCAAGGACGTCGTGAACGGCGTGGAGAAGGGCGTGTGGCCCGCCGATCTCTGGAAGGAGATCGAGGAGATGGGGCTGCCGCTGATCGCCGTGGCCGAGGAGCAGGAAGGCGTCGGCGGCAGCGTGGCCGACCTGATGGCGATGCTGCGCGTCGCCGGCGAGCATGCCGTGCCGGTGCCGGTCGCCGAGACCGCGCTGGCCAACCTGCTGATTGCGGCCGCGGGCGGCAAGCCGGCCAGCGGACCGTCGACGGTGGCGCTGGGTGAGTTGTCGCTCCAGGGCAATCGCGTCTCCGGCAAGGTCGCGCGCGTGCCGTTTGCGGGCGTCGCCGAGCGCTTCGCCTCGATCGTCACGGCCGGCGGCAAGTCGACGCTCGTCGTCGTGCCGCGGGACGCCGTCGAGATCGAGGATACGCCGAGCCACGCCGGCGAGCCCTACGGCACCGTGACGTTCGACGGGGCCACGCCCGAGTTTTCGGCACCTTCGGCGATCAGCGCCGACCGTGCGCTCGAACTGGCGGCACTCGCCCGCGCCATGCAGATGGCGGGCGCCGCCGACAAGGTGCTGGTGACCGCGACGGAGTATTGCAAGCAGCGTGTGCAGTTCGGTCGTCCCATCTCCACGTTCCAGGCCATCCAGCATATGCTGGCCGAGCTGGCGAGCTACGTGGCGGCGACGATCGCCTCGGCGGAAGCCGCGTCGCGCGACGCCGACGAGGGCGGACTGGAGACGGGGGGCAGCTTCTCGATTGCTGCCGCCAAGACCCAGTGCTCGGACTTTGCGCATCGCATCGCCGCCATCTCGCACCAATCGATGGGCGCGATGGGCTTCACCCACGAGCACATCCTGCATCACTACACGCGCAGGCTCTGGGTGTGGCGCCGCGACTTCGGCAGCGAGAGCTTCTGGGGCGCGAAGATCGGCGAGTCCTTCGCCAAGGCCGGCAAGGACGAGCTGTGGCCGGCGCTCACCGAAAGCCGCTACGCGGCCTGACCCAGCAGGCCCGTCCACCGAAGAGCGGCGGGGACGGGCCTTTTAGCCCTCTCGGGCATGCGCCGAGCGACGGCTTCATCACGCGTCGCCGACCTCGAAGTCGCCGGGCTGCGGCGGCGCCAGCGGCTGGAATAGCGTTCGATCGGGCTTGACGTCGAGCAGGGGCGTGCCGTCCACGCAGTCCATGCCGCGCACGAGCAGGACCGGTCCCTCGATCTTCACGAGCCGCACGATCGACGTGCCGATGGGATTGGGACGGACGGGCGTGCGCAGCGAGAAGACGCCGCGAGCCTCGCCATCGTTGCGCGGGCTCTGGTGGACGAGATCGCGCCGCGATTCGTGCAGCCAGTACAGGACCTCCAGCCGCTCGAACTCGTCGATGCCGCGCAGGCCGTCGGCCCAAGGGGCGTCGAACTCGATACGACAGGTGGGACCGTCAAGCCGGCCCTGCCGCGGCGTCTCCAGCCGCGACGTCCACGGCGTGCGGATACGCCCGATGAAATAGAGTGAGGCGTCGAAGCGGTCCGGCACTTCGACCGCCCTCTCGCCCTGGCGGATCTCGTTGAGCCGGACCATGGCGGCTTAGTTGTCGAGGCCGACCATGACGTCCGAGGCCTTGACGATGGCGTAGGCCTCCTGGCCGGCCTTCAGGCCCAGTTCGTCGACCGCCTCGTTGGTGATGGCCGCCGTGACTATGTTGCCCTTCACGTCGATCCGGACATGAGCGGTCGTCTGACCCTTCTTGACCTCGACGATCGTGCCCTTCAACCGGTTCCTCGCGCTGATACGCATATGTCCTCCTGATTGACGGCCGAACGATAGAGCGCGCCGTCCCTTATATCCATTCGACCATATCGAATCCATCCTGTGCAGACCAACGGCGAATCTGGTGGATCAGCGATATGTTAAATGAGATATATCGGTCGTCGTTCGAACTGGAGGTTTGCATGCTGGGTACCCGTCGGGCTTTCACGTCTGCCCTCGGCGCGGCCGCCTTCGTCGTTTCGGCGGGTGGCCTCGCGCACCGGGCTGCCGCGCAGGGCAAGGATGTCGTTGTTCTCGCCGCTGCCAGCCTGAAGAACGCGCTCGACGAAGCCTCGGCCACCTGGGCCAAGCAGACCGGCAAAAGCACGAAGATCTCTTATGCCGCCAGCTCGGCGCTGGCCAAGCAGATCGAGAGCGGCATTCCCGCCGACATCTTCATCTCGGCCGACGTGCCGTGGATGGACTATGTCGCGGCGCGCAAGCTCATCAAGCCGGCCAGCCGATCGGACTATCTGGGCAATCAGATTGTTCTGATCACCGCCAGGGATTCCAGGATCGACCTGAAGATCGACAAGGGCTTCGACCTGCGCGGCGCTCTGGGCAAGGACGGCCGCCTGGCGATGGGCAGCGTCGACGCCGTGCCGGCCGGCAAGTATGGCAAGGCGGCGCTGGAATATCTTGGCGTCTGGCCGTCGGTCTCCGATCGCGTGGCCCAGGCCGAGAACGTCCGGATGGCGCTGACCCTGGTCTCGCGCGGCGAGGCGCCGCTGGGCATCGTCTACAAGACCGACGCGGCTTCCGATCCGGCCGTGCGCATCGTCGGTGCTTTTCCGGCCGATTCGCACCCGGCCATCATCTACCCGATGGCGCTGCTGGCGAGCTCCGCCAACCCGGATGCGCAGGCCTTCGTCGACTACCTCAAGACGCCGGCGGCAAAGCCGTTCTTCGAGAAGCAGGGCTTCACTGTATTGAAGTAGCCTCGGCGTCGCTGCCGGCGAGGAGCAGGGACCGTCCCAGCTTCTCGGCGGCGGAGGCGGGCATCGAGAAGCCGACCGTGGCGGGACCGACCGCCACGGCGAGCAGCGTTTCGCCGCCGGGTAGACCGCCGACGCTCAGCGAATCCGTCGGCACGAGCGAGAGGTTTGAATCGGACGGCTCATGCTGCGGCAGGGCGCGGCCCAGCAGGAGCAGGAGCGGCACCAGCCGCTGCAGGTCCGCGGCCGGGATGGTGAGGGTGGAACGCCTGCCATCATGGCCGAGCACGGTGATCAGCACGGCATTGTCCTGCAAGAGCAACTCTCCGCTGACCTCGGCGGCCTCGCCGAAATCGATCCGCTGCTCTTCCGCCCTCATTACCTGAGGGCTTCTAGTTGAAGGTCGCGCGCGGCTGAGCCAGGTCGATCCCGACCAGCGAGGTGGCGAGTCCGCCGGCATCCTCCGGCGTCAGGGCGAAGGACACCTTGAACCCGTCGGGCGTGTTCATCGTCAGGATGGTGCTGGTGCTGCCGGCGGCAGCCTCGAGCGAGAAGCCGCCCATCGGATAGACGACCTTCAGCGTATCGTCCTTGTAGCGGGCCTTGAGCGCCTTCTCGATCACGTGCGGCAGGGTCATCAGGAGCGCGCGCAGGCAATCGACCGGCAGGATCACCGAGGCCGGCTGGCCGTCGACGCCTTCGAAGCCGAGGCGGAACGAGACGCCTGTCGGGTCCACCTGACAGTCCGTCAAACCCTTGCCGACGATCTCCATGACCGACCTCTCGCTGCCGTGAATGGCGATATATCCAGTAAGATATAACGAGAAGAGGCGCAAGCCGCATGTCGGGCCGCCGGTGCCGGGAAGGCTAGTGGAGCTTGGCGTCGGGAGGGGTGAGCAGGCGGGCCAGCGAGCGGATTTCGGGCGACGAGGCGCCGTAGGCCCGCCGCTCCATCTCGCGGTAGAGGCGGACGATGTCGTTGCCGGTCTCCGTCACCGACGTGCCGCCGCCGCCGCCGCCGCCGGTCTGGGCGGTCACCACCGGTTCGCGGAACATCTGGTTCATTTCGTCGACCAGCAGCCACGCCTGGCGGTAGGACATGGCCAGCGCACGGCCTGCGGCGGAGATCGATCCGGTTTCGTTGATGAGTTCGAGCAGGCGGACCTTGCCGGGGCCGATCGAGCGGTCGCCGCCGAAATCGATCCGAAGGTGCAAGGAGGTCTTGTCGGCGGGTTTGGCGGCGGCTTTGGCTGGTCGGCGTCCCATTCGGGAATTATGCGGCCGGAGCATGGACAAGGCCAGATGGCTGTTGCAGAGCGGCGATCAGCCCGTTGGCGACGTCCGCCGCCTGCAGGCGGATGTCCGGGATCGCCACGATCTCGGTGTAGCGGCCGCGGGTCGGCGGGCCGAGGACGAAGAGCCTGTCCGACGGCGTTCCATCCCGCCCGATCAGTGCCTCGTCGGGCGCGACATCGAGGCCCTGGTTGAGCGGATCGGGCCGCAGCTTTCCGTCCTTCACCAGTTGCGCATGCAATGGCACGTGCACGTCGACCTCGTTGCGGGGGCCACGGCAATCGACCACGCGATCGAAGTGCCGATGTTCGCGAACATCGGAGCCGCGGCGGGTGATCGTCACTTCGACCTTTTCTTCCGTCGTGCGGCCGATCTCGATCCGCCCCGAGACGATCGAGAGCTGACCGCTGGCCCGGGCGGCATCGATCTGTTCGCCAATGTGCGGCGCGACGCGATGGCGATGGATGTCCCACCAGGGCCTCAGGTGACGCAGGAAGCGCTTGCGCTGATCGAGGTCGAGCCCGTGCCACAGCTCGTTGTTGTGCGGTCGCAGGAGCTGCATGAGGCCCGGCCAGCCGAGACCGGCCCGCAGCATGGCGCGGAAGCGGGCGGTGCGCTGCGACAGGCTGCCGACAAAGAGATCGCTCGTATCGGCCTCGGGCGTGGGGATCGGTGCCGGCGGATGGCGATTCGGGACCAGCCCGCGGCGGGAGAGGGCGACGATCGGGCCTTTGTGGCCGTGCTCCAGCAGCGAAACGAGCACGTCGATCATCGTCAGGCTGGTGCCGATCAGCAGCACGGAAGCGTCGGATGCGAGGCCGGCGATGGCCTCGTCGCGCCAGGGATTGCCATGATAGGCGCCGGCATCCTTCGAGGGTGGACGATGCCCGGTCGCCAG
Source organism: Reyranella sp. (assembly GCF_965249915.1). Taxonomy (GTDB): domain Bacteria; phylum Pseudomonadota; class Alphaproteobacteria; order Reyranellales; family Reyranellaceae; genus Reyranella. Next base: position 2,076,708 of record NZ_OZ252257.1, on the reverse strand, counting down.
GACGGCCTTGCGGGCTCGGAGCGGGGGATGATCCTCGATGTCGAGTTCGACACCGTCCCTCTCGTGTCGGATGGCGACGACGTTGCCCCTGATCACCTGCAGGCGGCCATCGGAACGCTGGACGGCATCGGCCAGCAGGTCCTGCAGGTACTGGCCGTAAATGGCGCGAGGAACGAAATCCGTCGGTCCGAAGCCGCGGCCGTCGCGCGCCAGCCATCGAACGAAGTGGTCGGGTTCGTCCACCAGGGCCGTCATGTCGCTGGCGCGGACATTGAGGAGGTGGCCGAGGCAGTGCGTCGAATAGGCGACCCCCAGGCCCGGATGGGCGTCCCGCTCGATCAGGGCGACGCGCAGGTGGGACTTGCGGACGAGCTGCGCGGCGAGCAGCACGCCGCTGGCACCGCCCCCGACGATGGCAATGTCGACGGGCGAAGGAAACGATTCGGAATGCTGCATCGCCGAATTATGGCAGATGCTCCACCGCGAAGGCCAGCAACCGAGCTGCGACCGCTCGGCGCTGGCTCGACGGTGATGTTCAGGCTGCCTTGTAGCCGATGACGGCCTTGGTCTCGAGGAACTCCTCGAGGCCCCACTTGCCGTATTCGCGGCCGTTGCCCGACTGCTTGTAGCCGCCGAACGGCGCGGCGGTGTCGCCCATCGGATAGTTCACATGGACGTTGCCGGCGCGCATCTGCGCGGCGACCTTGCGGGCGTGCTCGAGATCGGCGCCCTGCACGTAGGCGGCGAGGCCGTAGATCGTGTCGTTGGCGAGACGGATGACCTCTTCCTCGTCCTTGTAGGGGAGGATGCAGATGACCGGCCCGAAGATCTCCTCGCGCGCGATCGTCATGTCGTTGGTGACGCCGGCGAACACGGTCGGCCGCACATAGTAGCCGCGGTTCAGGTTCTCCGGACGGCCGACGCCACCGGTCACCAGTTCCGCGCCTTCGTCGATGCCCTTTTGGATCAGGCCCTGGATCTTGTTGAACTGGGCCTCGTTGACCACGGGACCGAGCCTGGTGGCCGGGTCCTGCGGATTGCCGACCACGAACTTCTCCGCCGCGGCCTTGGCGATCCGCTTCACCTCGTCGTGACGGTCCCGCGGCACGAACATGCGGCTGGGCGCCGTGCACGATTGGCCCGAATTCACCATCATGCTGTTGATGCCCTTGGTGACGGCCATCTGGAAGTCGACGTCGGGCAGCAGGATGTTGGCCGACTTGCCGCCGAGTTCCTGCGCTACTCGCTTGACCGTGACGGCGGCGGCCTGGGCCACGCGGATGCCGGCACGGGTCGAGCCGGTGAACGACATCATGTCGATGTCGGGATGGCTCGACATCGCCTCACCAACGATCGAGCCGGAGCCCTGCACCAGGTTGTAGACGCCCTTGGGCGTGCCGGCGGCGTGCATGATTTCGGTCCAGACAAGAGCGTCGATCGGCGCTTCTTCCGACGGCTTCAGCACCATGGTGCAGCCCGCGGCCAGCGCCGGCAGGACCTTGCAGGCGATCTGGTTGGTCGGCCAGTTCCACGGCGTGATGAGGCCGCAGACGCCGATCGGCTCGCGCGCAATCAGCGTGGTGCCTTCCACCGTCTCAAACGGATAGGTCTCGAGCACCGAGATCATGCGCTCGAGATGCGCCGTGCCACGTCCGGCCTGGATGGTGCGTGCGAACTCGAGCGGCGCGCCCATCTCGCGCGAGATGGCGTCGCCCACGTCGTTCCGGCGCTTGTTGTATTCGGCCAGGATGGCGCGCAGCAGATCGAGGCGCTCCTTGCGGCTGGTGCGGGAGAAAGCGGGGAAAGCGGCCTTGGCGGCGGCCACGGCGCGATCGACGTCGGCGGCGCTGCCGACGGAGATCTGGACATAGGCCTCCTCGGTCGACGGGTCGATGACGTCGAGCAGGGCAGGCTTGATCGGGTCGACCCACTCGCCGTCGATATAGAAGTGTCTCGCGTGCTGCATGGTTCGATCCTCTGGCCTGTCCTTGGGAAAGTGCTCGCCGGCTGGCGATCATCGATATATATAACTAAATATAACGAGGGCCAAGGACGGAAGGCGGCAGTGCCGGCCGTATGTCACTCAGGCTCGATGCCGGCGACCTTCATCATCTCGCGATAGAGTTCGATCTCGGCGACCATGATCCGGCGCATCTCGTCGGGGGAGCAGGGCGCGATCTCGGAGCCGCCCTGCGCCTGGCGCTCGACATAGGCGGGGTCGGTGATGGATGCGAGCATGGCCTCGCGGAGCCTCGCCATCACGGGCTGCGGCACGCCGCGCGGCATGAGGATGCCGGTCCAGGTCATCAGTTCGAAGTCCGGAATGCCCTGCTCGATCAGGGTCGGGATGTCTGGAGTGAGCTTGTAGCGCCCACGGCTGCCGACGCCGAGGCAGCGCACGGTACCCGCCTTGACCTGGGGCAGGCTGGTCACCGGGTCGGCGAAGCACAACTGGACATGGCCGGCCATCGTGTCCTGCAGGGCCGCCGGTGTGCTCTTGTAGGGCACATGGAGCATGTCGATGCCGGCCTTGGCCTTGAGCAGCTCGCCCGAGATTCGCGTCGAGGCACTGCCCGAGCCGAAGTTGATCCGGCCCGGCTGGCGCTTGCACAGGGCCACGAACTCGGCAGCCGTATTTGCCTCGACCTTGGGATTGACGATCATGAATACCGGCGCGCGGCCGATGATCGTGACCGGTTCGAAGTCCTTCAGCGGATCGTAGGGCAGGGACTTCATCAGCGCGACGTTGGACGCCGCCGCGGTGTTGGAGCAGACGAAGATCGTCTGGCCATCCGGCTTGGCCTTGGCCGCCACTTCGGCCGCGATCGCCCCGTTGGCGCCCGGCTTGTTCTCGACGACGGCCGGGACACCGAAAGCCTTGTTGAGGCCTTCGGCGATATTGCGGGCGCTCTGATCGGTCGCCGACCCTGGGCCGAACGGCACGATGATACGAATCGGGCCGTTCGGGAAAGTATCTGCCTTCGCCGCGCCTCCGAGAGACAGCGCGGCTGCGCCGACGATCAGGGAGCGGCGACGCAAGGTGTGCCTCCTGCCTAGCGGCGCCACCAGCCGCGCTTGGGCTTCTCCGGCGGCGCATCGATCACGGGGACCGGCGGCGGAGCCGGCGCGGGGGCGGGTTCCGGTTCGGCGATGGCGATCGGCTGGGGAGCCGAGGCAACCACGGGTTCGGGCGCCGGCGGAGGCGGCGGCGCCGCTTCGACGTTCACCGGCGGGCCGGGATCGTAGGGCGCGCGTTCCACCGGCATGTGCTCGACCGGCATGCTTTCCATGGGAGCCGTCAGCGCGGGGGGCGCCTCGTGGCTGCCGTTTTGTTCGTCGGTGTCGTGGCCGTTCTCGGCACGTCCCTCATCCTGGGAGTCGGCGTAGGCTTCGCTGCCGGACGCCTGGCCTTCGCCCTGCATCGGCTCGCCTTCACCGTTCTCGCGGCGCCGGCGGCGGCCACCACGGCGACCACGGCGGCGGCGGCTGCCGTTTGCGCCCTGATCGCCATTGCGCTCGCCGTCGGGGCGCTCGCCCTCGGCGCTGCCCTCGTCAGCGCTTACGCCATCGGCATCGCCGTTGGGCGCATTGTCCTCGGCGTCATAGTCGTCTGCGCCGTTGTCGCGCGGCTCATGGGAGCGTGGCTCGTCGCCCTCACGGACTTCGGTCGTCGCAGCCTGCGGATGGGAGGCGCTCTCGCCGTCTTCACGGCCGTTGCCGCCCGTCCCGTTGCTGCCCGTGGCGCTGCTGCCGCCACGGCGACGACGGCGGCTCCGGCTCCGGCTGCGGCTGCGCGGGCGGCCTTCGCCGTCCTCGCCACCGCCGCGCTCCTCGTCGCGTTCGCCGCGCTCTTCACCCTCTCGTTCTTCGACGCCGTCGGCCTCGTGGTCCGCGGCCTCGTCGCCGGACGCTTCCTCATAGGTGGCGCGCGCCAGTTCGGGGGCCGGCCGGTCGGCGCTGCGATGATCGTCGCGGCGCGAACGCACGCGTTCGATCTCGCAATCGGCAGCATGAAGCTCGTCGTCGGCCTCGATGATCACGGTGAAGCCGTAGCGGTGCTCGATCTCCGACAGCGAATGGCGCTTCTGGTTGAGCAGGTAGAGCGCGACGTTGGGCGGCACGCTGACGGCGATCTCGCTGGACCGGCGGCGCACGCCTTCCTCCTCGATCGCGCGCAGCGCGTGGAGCGCGGCGGACTCGAGCGAGCGGATGCGGCCGCTGCCCGCACAGTGCGGGCAAACCTCGGTCGAATGCTCCAGCAGGCTGGGGCGCAGTCGCTGCCGCGACATCTCGAGCAGGCCGAACGCCGAGATGCGTCCGATCTGGATGCGTGCGCGGTCGGTGCGCATCGAATCCTTCACCTTGTGCTCGACCTGGCGCTGGTGGCGCGTCTCCTCCATGTCGATGAAGTCGATCACGATCAGGCCGGCGAGGTCGCGCAGGCGGACCTGGCGGGCGATTTCCTCGGCCGCCTCGAGGTTGGTGCGCAGCGCCGTCTCCTCGATGTTCCGTTCCTTGGTCGAACGGCCCGAGTTGACGTCGATGGCGACCAGCGCCTCGGTCGGATTGATGACGATATAGCCGCCGGAGCGGAGCTGGACCGTCGGCGAATGCATCGCATCGAACTGGGCTTCCACCTGGTAGCGGTGGAAGAGGGGGATCGGCTCCCGGTAGAGTTCGACCTTGTTGGCCTGATGCGGCACGAGCTGGCGCATGAACTCGGCGGCGCCCTGGAAGCCCGCCTCGCCCTCGACCAGGACCTGGGCGATGTCGGTGTCGTAGATGTCGCGCAGCGACCGCTTGATCAGATCGCCTTCCTCGTAGATCAGCGCCGGCGCCGTCGAGCGCATCGTGATCTCGCGGATCGAATCCCAGAGGCGCGACAGGTATTCGTAGTCGCGCTTGATGTCGATGTTGGAGCGCTCGAGGCCCGCGGTGCGCAGGATCACGCCCATGCCCTGCGGCACGTCGAGGTCGCTCAGGATTTCCTTCATCCGCTTGCGATCGGACGGATTGGAGATCTTGCGCGAAATGCCGCCGCCACGACCGGCGTTGGGCATCAGCACGCAGTAGCGACCGGCCAGCGACAGGTAGGTGGTGAGGGCGGCGCCCTTGTTGCCGCGCTCTTCCTTGACGACCTGCACCAGCAGGATCTGCCGGCGCTTGATGACCTCCTGGATCTTGTACTGGCGGATCGGGTTGCGGCGGCGGCGCTCGCGCGTCTCGCGCTCCTCGACCACCACCTCGTCGCCGCCCAGCGTCTCGACCGTGACGTCGGGTTGCGGCGCCTCGGACGGATCGGCCGCTTCGGATGCGGCGGCCTCGCCGTTTTGCTCGACCGGCGGCACGGATGCCGGCTCGTCGCCCGCGGGAGCGGCGGATGTCTCACCGTCGGCCGCAGCTTCGCTCGCCGGTTCGGCGGCCGGAGCTTCGGCGGTCTCGACATGGACCGGGCCGTCGAGACGCTCCACGGGGATTTCCGCAGCCTGGGTCTGCGGCTCGGGCTCGCGGACCGGTGCTTCCTCGGACGCAACGGCTTCGGCAGGAGCCCCCTCGGGGGCGGGTGCCTCGGCCGCGACGGCTTCCGTCTCGGTGGTCGGTGCAGCCTCGGGGGCGGGCTCGTTCTCCGCGGCCTCACTCGTGGCTTCGCCAGCAAGGGGCTGTTCGACGACGATCGCGGCCTCGCGCGCCTCGGCGCGGGCCTCGTCGATGTCGGTTCGATCGACCCGGTTGCTGCGGCGCGGTTCGTCTTCCTCGGCCTCGTCGTGCAGGCGATGCTGCTCGGCGATCAGCCGTTCGCGATCGGCGACGGGGATCTGATAGTAGTCGGGATGTATTTCCGAGAAGGCCAGAAAGCCGTGTCGGTTGCCGCCATATTCGACGAAGGCCGCCTGCAGCGACGGCTCTATGCGAATGACCTTCGCGAGGTAGATGTTGCCCTTGAGGGGCTTGCGGCTCGCGGTTTCGAAGTCGAATTCTTCAAGTCTCGTTCCATCGACCACAACGACCCGGGTTTCTTCGGGGTGAGTTGCATCGATGAGCATACGCCTTGCCATGGGCTCGCTCCGAGGCGTCCGATCCCAACCGGTGCGAGCGACCGGCGGCCATGCCGCCTCCGTCGTGCGAGGGGAGCGCCGCGTCATCGACCCGTCGAACGGCCAACTCCGGCCAAGACGGGGAAGCTTCGCGCCGCCGGACCACGACAGGGTCCTGCCAACCTCGAGTTTCCTGATAGCCACCGCCTGCCTGACAGTCTCTCCGCAGACCGGCCGCGCCCCCATTGTCTTTGCAAGGGCGCGAGCCCAGCCTGGCTCGGAAACTGCCGTCGGAGCGCGACCCTAAGGCGCGCTACGAACGACGGCGACTGCTCGCGCACGCAACATACGGGGTTGCAAACGGGCCGACAATCAAAAGATTGTGTCTCTTGAATTGGTCCTTTTAAGTTATTGAAACAATTTGATATTATGGGGCTTCTTCTGGTATCGCTTTAACAATATTCAAATTAATTTCATCCCTTTCTGCATTGGCGTTTGCCATGTCCGACTTCCGTCGTCGCCATCTGCTCGCCGTTCTGGCCGGCGTGAGCGTGCTTGGAATGGGCTCGCGCGGCGCCCTGGCCGCTCCGTCCAAGAGGCGTACCAAGTCTGTAGGAAAGCCGACGCCGCCCGTCCCGATGGACAAGCCGAAGCTGGTCTTCCTCGACCCCGGCCATGGCGGGCGCGATCCGGGCGCTCTGGGCGGTCGCGGTACGCAGGAAAAGAGTGTGGTTCTCGCCATCGCCCGGGATCTTCAGCGTGAGCTGTTGGCCGGTAACCGTTATCGAGTCCTGCTTTCGCGCAACACCGACAGCTATGTGGCTTTGCGCGAGCGTGTCGCGCGGGCCCAAGCAGCCAAGGCCGACCTGTTCCTGTCGCTCCATGCCGATGCCCATAGCGACCACGATGTACGCGGCGCGTCGGTCTACACGCTCTCGGAGGAGGCAACCGATCGCGAGGCGGCGGCCCTGGCCGCCCGCGAGAACCGCGCCGGGACAGTCGTTTCGGGCATGAGGCTGTCGGACCAGCCGGACAACGTCGCGCAAACCCTCGTCGCCATGAGCCAGCGCGGGACGGTCAACGATTCGCGGCGGCTGGCCGACACCGTCGTCGCCACCTTTGCCCGCAACGGCGTGCGTCTGCTGCCACGGACGCACCGGCAGGCCGGCTTTGCCGTGCTGACTTCGCCCGATATCCCGGCAGCGCTGGTCGAGTTGGGGTATCTCTCGAATTCGCAGGACGAAAAACTGCTGACCGTGCGGCAGCACCAGATGGCGCTGGCCCGGGCGCTTCGGGCCTCGGTGGATGCCTATTTTGGGGTGGGCGCCATAAGAAAGGCATAAGTCTTGGCCATCCTGCGACATTGAAGGCCCTCTGGGCGCCGCGTAGAAAGTGACCGTGCTCAACTTCATCAAGATCTGTCTGGCTTTCGCCACCGCCGCCCTCATCGTCGGCACCGGCACCGTCGCAGGCCTGTTCTGGCATTTCAGCCATGGGCTGCCCGACCACAAGCAACTCGCCGATTACCAGCCGGCGACCCTGACCCGGCTCTACGCCGCGGACGGCAAGCTCCTGGCCGAATATGCGCGCGAGAAGCGCATCTTCGTGCCGGTCGCCGCCATGCCCAAGCGCGTGCTCGAAGCCTTCGTCGCAGCCGAGGACCAGCGCTTCTTCACCCATCCCGGCATCGATTTCATCGGCGTCGTGCGCGCCATGGTCGCCAATGTCGCCAATCCGGGCAAACGGCCGGAGGGCGCGTCGGGGCTCACGCAGCAGGTCGCCAAGAACTTCCTGCTCACCAACCAGGCGACGCTCTCGCGCAAGATCCGGGAGGCCATCCTCGCTTTCCGCATCGAGGAGACCTACTCCAAGGAGCGCATCCTCGAGCTCTATCTGAACGAGATCTATCTCGGCTCCGGCAATTACGGCGTAGCCCAGGCCGCGCTCAATTACTTCGACCGGTCGCTCGACGAGCTGTCGCTGTCGGAGATCGCCTATCTCGCGGCGCTGCCGAAGGCGCCGAACCGCTACAACATCGTGCGCAACGAGAAGGAAGCCTACGCCCGCCGCGACTACGTCCTCCATCGCATGGCCGAGGACGGCTACATCACCGCCGCCGAGGCGCAGGCTGCCAAGGCCGAGAAGTTGCAGTATCGCCGCCGCAGCACGACCGAGGTCGCGCAGGCCGACTTCTTCGCCGAGGAAGTGCGCCGCAATCTGATGGCGGCCTATGGCGAGAAGGGCCTCTACGAGGGCGGTCTCACCGTCAGCACGACCCTCGATCCGGCTATCCAGGCCGTCGCAGACAATGCTTTGCGCGAGGGGCTGATCGCCTATGACCGCCGGCACGGCTGGCGCGGACCCTACGCCAAGATTCCCGACATGACCGTCTGGGAAGAAGAGTTTGCCCGCCTCGTTCAGCGGCGGCCGCTGGCCGGCCCGCCGGCCTGGCAGCTCGCGGTCGTCAGCAAGGTCGACGCGCAGTCGGTCCAGCTCGTCGGACTTCCGGACGGCGGCGAGGGCACCGTGCCGTTTGCCGAGATGACCTGGGCCAGGCCGACCCTGCAGAACCAGACGCTGGGCGCCGCGCCGCGCGGCCCGCGCGACGTCGTCTCGGTGGGCGACGTCATCGTCGTCGAGAAGGTCGAGAAGCCGGCAGGCACGGGCGCCAAGCCGTACCCGCCCAAGACCTATGCGCTGCGTCAGGTGCCGAACGTCGAGGGTGGCGTCGTGGTGATGGACACCCAGGCCGGCCGCGTGCTGGCCATGTCGGGCGGTTGGTCCTACGGGCGCAGCCAGTTCAACCGCGCCGTCCAGGCCGCCCGCCAGCCGGGTTCGGCCTTCAAGCCGTTCGTGTACCTCGCGGCGATGGATGCAGGGTTCACCCCGGCTTCGATCGTGCTCGATGCCCCGTTCGTCTACGACCCGGGCTACGGCCAGCCGCTGTGGACGCCGAAGAACTACGGCGGCGACATGCTGGGGCCGACGACCGTCCGCCGGGGCCTCGAACTGTCGCGCAACCTGATGACGGTGCGCATGGCGCAGCAGATCGGCATGAAGCGCGTCGTCGACGTCGCCAAGGAGTTCGGCGTCACCGATCACATGGGCGCCTACCTGCCGATGGCGCTGGGCGCCGGCGAGACGACGCTGCTGCGCATGACGATGGCCTACGCGATGCTGGCCAACGGCGCGCTCGAGATCACGCCCTCGCTGGTCGATCGCGTGCAGGATCGCAACGGCAAGACGGTCTATCGCCACGAACCGCGGACCTGCCGTGGCTGCGGCGAGACCGAAGGCAGGACCACACCGGCGGCGCCGGAACTGGTCGATTCGCGCAAGCCATTCCATGATCCGGCGTCGGTCTACCAGGTCGTCAGCATGATGCAGGGCGTGACGACCCGTGGCACCGCCGGTCGTCTGGCCGCACTCGGCCGTCCAATCGCCGGCAAGACCGGCACGACGAACGACGCGCACGACAACTGGTTCCTGGGCTCGACGCCGGACATCACCATCGGTGTCTATATCGGCTTCGACGAGCCGCGGACGCTGGGCTCGCAGGAGACCGGCGGCGGCAACTCCGTGCCAATCTACGAGGCGATCGCCAAGGAGATCTTCAAGGGCAAGCCGCCGACACCGTTCCGCGTGCCGCCGGGCCTGCGCATGGTCCGCTTCAGCTACGAGGGCGGGACGATCGACGAAGTCTTCAAGCCGGGCACCGAGCCGGGTTCGGAAGGCTATATGGTCACACCGCTTGACGGATCGGCCCCATATTCCGCTATAGACCCCACGCAGGGCCCGCAGCAGGCGGGCAGCCCCCGGCGTCCGGGTCTCTCGGGCACCGGCGAGACGTATTAGTCAGTTCGAAACGGATCCGTAATGCGCGCCGAAGCCCAAGCGATGGTGAACGAGATCGAGGAGTCGCTCGAACTCCTCAGGAGGCGTCTTTGACTACGACCGTGCGGTCGTACGTCTCGACGAACTGAACGCGCGCGCCGAGGATCCGGCGCTGTGGAACGATCCGAAGGAAGCCGAGAAGGTGATGCGCGAGCGCACCAAGCTCGAATCCTCGATCGGTGCGATCAAGCGCCTGCGCGCGGCGGTCGACGACAATGTCGGTCTGATCGAGATGGCCGAAGCCGAGAAGGACGAGGCCACCATTGCCGAGTGCGAGAGAGCGCTGCGTGAGGCCACGGGCGAGGCCAAGGCGGCGCGTCTGGAGACGCTTCTCTCGGGCGAGGCCGACGCCAACAACGCCTATATCGAGATCAACGCCGGTGCCGGCGGCACCGAGGCGCAGGACTGGGCCGAGATGCTGGCCCGCATGTACACGCGCTGGGCCGAGCGCCGCGGCTACAAGGTGAGCTGGCTCGAGGAGAGCGCGGGCGAAGAGGCGGGCATCAAGTCGTGCGCCTACAAGGTCGAAGGTCCCAATGCCTATGGCTGGCTGAAGACCGAGAGCGGCGTGCACCGGCTGGTGCGCATCTCGCCGTTCGACGGCAATGCCCGGCGCCAGACTTCGTTCGCCTCGGTCTGGGTCTATCCCGAGGTCGACGACAACATCGAAATCGAGCTGGTCGACAAGGACCTCCGGGTCGACACCTATCGCGCCTCGGGCGCGGGCGGCCAGCACGTCAACAAGACCGACTCCGCGGTGCGCATCACCCATCTGCCGACCGGCATCGCCGTGGCCGTGCAGCAGGAGCGCTCGCAGCACCAGAACCGCGCCAAGGCGATCCAGATGCTGAAGGCGCGCCTCTATGAGGTCGAGCTGCAGAAGCGCGAAGCCGAGCGCCTGGAGGCCGAAGCCAGCAAGACCGACATCGGCTGGGGTCACCAGATCCGCTCCTACGTGCTGCAGCCCTACCAGATGGTGAAGGACCTGCGCACCAACGTGGAGCGGTCGGACCCGCAGAAGGTGCTCGACGGCGACCTCGACGAGTTCATGGCCGCTTCGCTCGCCGCCCGGGTGGGCGAGGGCAAGGACAAGGAAGCCGCGTAAAGACCAGGAGCCGAGTATGCCGGGTATGTGGTTCGTTTTCGAAGCCGAATATGAGATCGAGGACCGCCGCGCCAACTGGAACAAGCCGGTGCCGGAGACGATCGCCTGGCACGGTCCCTACGCGACGGAGAAGGAAGCCGACGACGTGGCTCTCGCCCGCATGTGGTCCAAGATCGACCTGTACGCCCACAAGGCGCGCACCGTCGACATGACCGTCAAGGTCTGACGCTTCATCGGAGCGCGCCACTCCAGTGGCGCTCATAATCTTGCCAGGTCGAGGAAGCTTGAGCGCAACTGGAGTTGTGCGCTCCAGTTCTATCTCACTGCGTCGAAGCTAGCTGGTCCGTCGATTGCATCTCCGCCGGGATAGAAGGCGGAGGAAATTCTTGGCGGCGTCGCGGTTCCATCTCGGCTGGTTTCTCGGCAACAGTTTCGGCGTGCACGGCTGGAACCAGCCCTGGTCGGGCATCGACGCGCGCGACTGGGCGCAGCCTGATCTCCACATAGAACTGGCCAAGGCGCTGGAGCGCGCCTGTTTCGACTGCCTGCTGCTCGAGGACTCGGTCTTCGTCCCGGACAACTACGGCTGCTCGATGGATTTCTATCTCAGGCGGGCTCTGCGCGCGCCGAAGAACGATCCGCTGCCGCTGGTGCCGCTGATCGCGCAGGCGACGCGACATCTCGGCATCGTGCCGACCATTTCCACCAGCTTCTATCCGCCCTTCCTGCTGGCGCGCCTGATCGCGACGCTCGACCTGATGTCGAAGGGGCGGGTCGGCTGCAACTTCGTGACCTCGACCGCCGAGCGCGCGGCGCAGAATTTCGGCCTGGACGCGCATCTCGAACACGACCTGCGCTACGAGATGGCCGACGAGTTCGTCGAGCTGGCGACGAAGCTCTGGTCGTCGTGGGACGCCGATGCCGTGGTGATGGACGAGACGGGCGGCACGTTCGTCGATCCGGCAAAGGTTCGTGCCATCGATTTCAAGGGACGCTTCTTCTCCTCGCGCGGGCCGCTCAATACGGCGCAGCCGCCGCAGGGCCGGCCGGTGCTGGTTCAGGCCGGCGGCTCGCCGCAGGGCAAGGCCTTCGCCGCCCGGCACATGGACATCGTGATCGCGGCCCTCGGCACGGTCGCGGAGATGAAGGCGTTTCGCGACGACATGCGGCAGCGTCTCATGGCACTGGGCCGCGATCCCGACAGCTGCAAGGTGCTGTTCGTCGTTGCCCCGACCTTGGGCGAGACCGACGAGGAGGCGCAGGATCGCGTGCGACGTCGGCAGGCCCAGCGCGAGGCCGCGCCCGAGGTGACGCTCGCGATGATGGGCAGCCTGACCGACATCGACTTTTCGACCTTCGATCTCGATGCGCCGCTGGCCGAGCTCACGACCAACGGGCAGCAGGGCACCTTGAAGCGCTTCCTCGCGCAGGGGAGTACGCTGCGCGAGGTTGCGAGCAACTACAGCTTCGGCTTCGAGCATCCGGTGGTCGGAACGGTTCGGCGCGTCGCCGATGTGATGGAGGAGGCGATGGAGCAGGTGGGCGGCGACGGCTTCATGTTCAGTGGCCCGCTCAGCCGTCGTTACGTTGCGGAGATTACGGACGGGCTGGTGCCGGAACTGCAGCGGCGCGGCCTGGTTCGCACAGCGTACGCGCACGCGCATTTCCGCGACAATCTGTTTGCTTTCTGAAGGCGGGGCGGCACTCTCGAACGGAGCATCGCCGGAGCCACCTCATCGCCAGCCCTCTCTACGTCGCGCTCGGCGCCATGACGGTGCAGCAGACCTTCGCCACCCTGGGCCGGTCGACGGGCCACAAGGGCCGGCATCCCGAGGACGCGCTGGCCGGCATCGCGGAGACGATCCCGCCGCTGGGCGCGCTGAAGGACCTCTATCTGGCGCAGGCGCCGGGCCCGCGCCAGAGGGCCATCTTCGAATCGCTGATCAACAGCCGTCTCTACCACGCCGGGGCGGCCTCCGCCGGATCATTGCGGCGATGCCGCCGCCGACCGCCAGAATGGAGACCTACCGAGCGCTCGGCCAGGCCGCGGTACTGCATGCGTTGAGCGCCACGCTCGACGGCCCACGAGAACGGCTCGCCGGTCTCGTCATTAGCGCGCCCTTCGCGGGTCGCCTGTTCGAGGTTCTGCCGCGCTGCGGCTACACCGAAACCGCCGAATTTTTTCAAGGCCTTATCAAACGACCCGCTTGCAAGTTCAAAGTCCGGCTCATCAGTAACTCGAGGGCTCGCTTCTCACAGGAGAGATGTCTTTGGGAACATTTGACGCCCCTGGCGATGACACTGCCTATCCCTCGTCGTCGTCGGCCCTCTTGCCGCATGCCTTGTCGCGGCCATTGAGCACCGATCAGCCGGAGGGCTGACCCCACGGCGTAACTGCAGACCGTCGCATCGACCGGGTCGAACGCGCCGAAATCACCAGAACCAACGAGCACGCTGACCGGGGCTGTCCGGGCGTCGGAGCCGCTTTCGTCTGCGAGGCGGCACGCGACGGCAGGAGCGCCCTCCAGGCCCCGATCGGCGCTGAACGGAGACGAACATGGCAAGCATCATGACAGATGGGCTGCTCTCGGCAGCGCCTGCCGCGGACCCATGGCCGCGTCACGAGCTAGGCGACGACAGCGCACTCGGCCTCCAGGCCGACGAGATGTTCGCGCGCCAGCTCGACACCCGGTTCGCGGGCGAGGTGCGCGGTCTGGTGACCGATCCGGCGACCGGTCTGGCGAGCAAGGACCCGGAGGAGGCGCTGGCCGGGATCGGCGAGACCACCCGGCTTCTCGGCGCGCTGAAGGAAACCTATCTGGCGCAGGCGATCGGCCCGCGCCAGAAGGCGCTGCTCGAACCGGTGATCGACCGGCGTCTCGAGCGCGCCGGCGGCGACCTCGGGCGGATCGTGGAGCAGGCTGCGTCGGCGCTGGACGACCGCATCGTTGCCGAGCGCCTCGCCGACCTGGCGCGTGACGCGACGCTGTCCTGGCAGGACCCGACCCATCTGCGCACGCTGGGCCGCGCCGCGGTGGGCGAGCTGCGTTACCAGGGCGAACGAAAGGGCTGGGACGCGGGCCGGACCGACACGGCGGTGCGCACCGGCCTGAGCGATCTCTATGCGGGCGCGGTCGAAGCCGCGATCGGCCAGGACCCCGAGCGCGCGGCGAAGCTCTATGACCACGCGCGCGACGTGATCCAGCCGGAGCGGCAGGCCGCGGTCGAGCGCAAGATCGAACGGGCGCGCGAAGAGCGGCGTGTGACGGAGATCGTCGGCGGTCTGGCCGACACGCCGGACGATCCAACGCGCCGCCCGGACCTCGACGACTACCAGGCGCGTGCCGCCGAACTGACACCGCCGGACGCCTCGCCCGAGGTGTGGGCGCAGGTCGCCCGGATGGCGCGGATCGAACAGGCGCGCGCCGACCGGGCGTGGCAGGCGACGCGGGGCCGCGCGGCCGCAAGCGCGCTCGACTGGCTGGGAGAGAATCCCGCCGCACCGCTGATGGCGATGCCTGCGGAGCTGCGCGACGGGTTGAGCCAGGAGCAGATGGAAGCGCTCGACCGGACCGCCATGAACGACGGCCGCGTCGTCACGGACCGCGACCTTTACGACAGGCTCGATGACCTGGCCGTGCGCACCCCGGAAGACTTTGCCGGCCTCGACCTCACGCAACACCGGCTGTCGCTCGGCGACAGCGACTACAACCGACTGACCAAACTCCAGCAGGCTCTCGCCGAAGGCAAATCCGATCCCACCTTCAAGCGCCACCGTCTCGGCCGCCTGTTCCTTGCGGAAGGATTACGCAAAGCCAACATTGATCCCGCCGGGCCAGAGGTCCGGCACATGCGGCAACGGCTCGACACGCTTTTAGGTGCCTTCGAGGTGGTCGAAGGTAGACCGCCGACGATGGCCGACATTCGCGGCCTCGTGAGCGACGTGCTGCCGCGCGCGGAAGGCGATCCGGCTGAGGCGCCTCCGCTGGAGGCCGTCGATGCCGCATCGCCACCCCAACCCAGCAACGAAGCGGTGGCCGCAGAATCGACAGGCACCGACCCGATAGAAGCAATACCCCCGACGCCCCCAGAGCCCGAGGTCACGCAGTTTGACGACGGCACCAGGCTGGTCACGCGCCGTGGCGTAGATACCGAACGTGGCAAGGCCGATGTCACGGAAGCCTACGACGAGCAGCACCGCATCATCTCGACCGATGCCACCTTCGCCGATGGCTATCGTGTGGAAAGCCGGCGGTCTTATCCCGTCGAAGGCCACTGGTCGCAAGTAGATACCGTACGCGACTCCGACGGCAACACGCTGGGCACGATCACCACGACGTTCGACGGTGAGTGCGCGACGCGCACTGTCGAGCCGACGGACGGAGCGCCACAGACCGACATCCGGGACAAGGACGGTCCCGTGGCGACGGCGCAGAACGTCTCGCCCGCGTTGGCCATCCCCTTCCTGCTGGAGTTCGCGGCGATCGGGGCAGCGATTATCGGAAAGGCGATAGGCGACACGATCGCCCGCCAGGGCACGGCCGGCGTTTTCAGCGGCAGCGAAATGGCTGGCCCAACCAACGGGAAGCCGGGCACAGGCCACAACGGCCCACCGGAGCCGATCGACGAGGAGCAGCCGGTCGACAAGGGCAAATCCTCGCCTTGGCCGCCTTTTGGGGCACCGGTGCCGCCAAATACTCTCAGAGAAGACGAGCACAAAGCTCCCGCTGTGGTCAGTCCGGGAATTCCGCCACCCGAAGGGCCCAACCACAAGAAACTCCACGCCATTGCTAGCTGGCTGGCCGATAAGCACCTCCAGGCCGGCACGGGCAAGTACCCGGGCGCCGACGGCATCGACACGGCCATCGGAGTCCGACTTGATCCCCGCGTCGGCGAACCGGCGGCAGGGCGCGATTACCTGCCGGACCACCCGAGCCATCGCAAGGGATTGGAGGGAGAGTACGGGCTGGCTAACGACATCGCGCGGCATTTCCCAGACCACACGGTGATCGATTTCGGCAGGAAGGCGGGCCAGCGAGGGCCGGACGTGATCTCGGTCGACCGCGACGGCGAGATTCACTTCTGGGATTCCAAATGGCGTAGCTCGGACATCTCGATTAGCCCGAGCGGGCGGGCGCATCAGACAAAGCAGTCATTCGAGGGTGCTCGAGAGCATGCGGAATGCAGCATACAAGCTGCGATGACGAGCGGACACTTGTTGCCCGAAGCCGGTGCCAAGGCGCTGAAGAATTTGAAAAGCGGGAACATGACCATCGTCACGGTGGGTACTGGAAGCGCGCGCAAGGGCGTGGTTGAACAAATCGTGGGCGGCGAACGCGCCGTTGTCTATCCAGAGCGGAGGCCCTGATGCCGAGAGTTTTCGAACCTGAAAAAAGGCGCCAATTCTATCTGGATTTCCTTCTGCAGATTGCGATGGATTTCGAACCGGAAAAAACCGGCCCGTTCAATCGAGCAGGCTATATGGCAAGTACGCTAAATTACCTGATTCAGGCTCACTTGCTAGGTCTGCGCGACCGGGTACTGTCGACGGCGCAGGCGCTCGTGGCCTGGATGGAGGTACAAACGGCGCCGCCAGAGGGCAAGGATACCGACGAATCCTTTGATACCTATCAATGGTGGCAGACGCTGGGCCTGTGCAAGTGGCTGATCGACGGCGATCCGGCGGTGGCCGAGTTCGGCCGCGCGAGCGAAGCTGATTGGCGGCAGTGGAATCAGTTCGACCGCCTCGAGCCGAACGGCGCGAAGCTGCTGATGCGGGAGGGACTCGAACTTGCGCTGCCGCTCAACCTGGCGGCGCGACGTTATGGCGTCGGCCTGAAGCTCTGTCAGGAAGCCGGACTCACCACCAAGCCTTCGTCGGCACCGGCCATCGTGCGGGCGGAACTGATGTACGGGCAATGGGCCTGCCGTCATCTCGCCGACGGTGGCAAGCCCGATGCGGCCTATGTCGCCAAGGGTGAGGAGATGCTGCGCAACGTCATGTCGGAACGCTTCATCGGGAACGGCTATTACACAAGGATGGCGATGTGGCTGAAGGCGATCTACCACGACAGCGGCGTCACGCGGACGCCGGAGGAGACCATCCTCAAGGCCTACGATACTATGACCGGTGTCGAGAAGCCTACGTTCGCAAAGATCTGACGTTGGGCGAGCAACTGTAGCAGTGGAGGACGATGACGGCGAGCCAGGCGATGGCAATCGGTGCCGCACTTTTTCAAGGCCTTTTCAAACGACTCACTTGCACTTTCAAAGTCCGGTTCACCAGTAACTCAAAGGCTCGCTTCTTATAGGAGAGACGCCTTGGGGATTATTTGATGGCAGTGGCGGTGGTGCCGCCTATTCGCAATGATATGCCAAGCGAGCCCTACGGCTTGGATCCGCGAGTCAAACGGTGGATCGAACGCGGCCATTCAGCGCGAAAAGTGGCGCCATCACTCCCGCCGTCCCCGACAATTTGTCCAACTCCAGTCGATCATGATGATGGTCGCGACAACGGCGACGGGCAGATAATGACACGCAAGCCCGGGAAGGCCACCCTTGACCACTGCAAGCATCCAATCTTCTGCAACGTCGTGCTCAAGCCCATCGATCTCGGCCGTTGAACTAGGCTAATCTGGTATGCGTTCGACATCTCTCCGGCCTGCACAACAGGGGGGGGGAGTCTAGATACGTGTTTTGAAATGCGTGTATCCTTGGGCAAGGTATCGTCGACCATGAACAACATTGCTTCCTTCGCCGCCGGTTACAGCGAGGCGCGCGACAAGTTTCTGGCGGCGGCCAGGCTCGCCGACGCCCGGACCTTTCGCTACGACAATCCGACCAAGGGCCCGAAGGGTGAGTCCCTGTCGACGGACGTCGCCTGGGTCGGGCCGGCGGATGCCTCGAAGGTGATGGTGACGATCTCGTCCACGCATGGCGTCGAGGGCTATTGCGGTTCGGGTTTCCAGGTCGACTGGCTGGCCTCGGTCGGCGCTTCGGGACTGCCCAAGGGAACCGCGGCGCTGTTCGTGCACGCGATCAATCCCTACGGCTTCGCCTGGACGCGGCGCGTGACCGAGGAGGGCAACGACCTCAACCGCAACTATGTCGACCATTCCAAGCCCTATCCGGTGAACGAGGGGTATCTGGAGATCGCCGATGATCTCGTGCCGGCGGATTTCAGCGACGCGGGGCGGGCGGCGGCCGATGCCCGGCTGGCGACGTATCGCCGGAAGGTGGGCGACGTGGAGTTCTTCCGCGCGGTCTCGGGCGGGCAGTACAGCCACGCCGACGGCATGTTCTTCGGCGGCGGCGGCGCCTCCTGGTCGAACCGCACCCTGCATGCCATCGTCGACCGCTATCTCAAGGGCCGCGAGGACGTGGCGGTGGTCGACTTCCATACCGGCCTCGGCCCCTACGGCTACGGCGAGCCGATCACGCATTACGACATCGGCACCGGCGGCTCGCGCCGGGTGCGCAATTTCTGGGGCGAGTCGGTCACCGAATCGAAACGAGGGCAGACGGCCTCGCAGGCGCGCGACGGGCTCGGCCATTACGGCCTGAACCGCGTGCTCAAGGAGCCTCAGACCCGGCTCACCATGTGCACGCTGGAATACGGCACCTTCGATCGCGAGAGCGGCCAGAAGGCGTTCCGCGCCGACCACTGGCTGCACAAATATGGCGATCCGCTGGGCAAGGAGGCCGAGGCCGTGCGCAAGGCGATGCGCCGCCAGTTCTATCCGGAGACCGACGACTGGAAGGAGGCCGTGCTGTTCCGTGGCCACCAGGTCGTGCGCCAGGCCATCGCCGGCCTTCAGCGCGGCCCGCTCTAGCTTTTGGGGACAAGCCCTCGAAAAGCCATACGCCCGCTCAGCGATCCTGCTACAAGCCTCCCCATGCGTGCACTCGTGGCGCTGCTGGCTTTCGCGGTCGTGGCGGCTCTCAATTTCCTGTGGTGGTGGGTTCCGAACCGGCCGGTGGATATCGCCGGCTGGAGCGCTGCGCCTCTCCAGAGCGTATCCTTCGCCCCCTACCGGCCGGGCCAGAGCCCGCTCACCCGAACCTTTCCCACACCGGACCAGATCGAATCGGATCTGAAGCGCCTGCAGGGCAAGGTGGGGGCGGTGCGCACCTATTCCTCGGGGGAGAACCTAGAGACGGTGCCGCAGCGCGCCGGCAAATACGGGCTCAAGGTCTGGCACGGCGCCTGGCTGAACAACAACGAGAAGGAAAATCTCGAGCAGATCAACCTGCTGATCGACCATGCCAACAAGTACAAGGACACGGTCGAGCGGGTGATCGTCGGCAACGAGGTGCTGCTGCGCAAGGATCTCACGGCCAACGAGCTGCGCCGCTACATCCGGCAGGTGAAGCAGCGCGTGACCCAGCCGGTGACCTACGCCGACGTCTGGGAATTCTGGCTGCGCAACCCGTCGCTGGCCGACGAGGTCGATTTCATCACCATCCACATCCTGCCGTACTGGGAGGACGAGCCGATCGGGCTCGACCGCCGCGAGGCCGACGGCCAGCTCTCGATCGAGAAGCACCTGGTCGACATTTACAAGAAGGTCCAGGCGCGCTTTCCCGGCAAGAAGATCGTCATCGGCGAGACCGGCTGGCCGAGCGACGGCCGCATGCGTTCCGACGCGCGGCCGGGCCGTGTCGAGCAGGTGAAGTACTTCTCGATCTTCCGCGGCGCCGCCGAGCGGGAAGGGTTCGACTACAACGTCATCGAGGCGTTCGACCAGTACTGGAAGGCCCGGCAGGAGGGCACCGTGGGTGCCGAATGGGGCCTGCTGGACGCCCAGCGGCACGACAAGTTCGAACTGGGCAAGCCGGTGAGGGCAGAGCCGCACTGGCAGATCCTGTTCACGATTTCGACGATCGCCGGCGCCCTGCTGGTGCTCGCCTATGTCAGCCGACGCAAGGGCGGCGACTGGAAGGGCATCTGCCTCTTCGCCTTCTTCGCCCAGCTCGTGGCGACCTGCTACGTGCAGGCGACATGGGTCGACCTGACCCGCAATTTCTACTTCGAGAAGACCCTCGGCATCGCCTTCTGGGCGATCCTGCTGGCCCTCTTCAGCTACGCCCTGCTGCGGGGCATCGCCGACAGCCTGACCGGACGAATGGCCGACCCGTCGCTCTACGGCGCGCGTGTTCGCGACTCCTGGCGGGCCTGGCGCGAGCTGCCGCGCTACCGCATCGTCCAGCGCGCCGACCTGATGGCGCAGATGCTCTATCTCGTCCTCACGCTGCTCTGCATCTTCTACCTGATCGTGATCAGCATCGACTGGTACGACGGGGTGATCCGCATCGGCGACTGGTTCCGCCAGATCGCGATCGACGGCCGCTACCGCGATTTCCCGATGTGGAGCTTCGTCATCCCGAGCATCGTGCTGATGCTGTGGAAGACGACCACCATCCTGCGCACCGATCCGGTCGTGCGCGATCATCGCGTCGCCAAGGCGCTCTCCTTCGGCCGCCTGCTGGGCTACGACGGCAGCCGCGGCTCCGTTCGGATGGACCGGCGGATGAGCCGGTTCGCGCCCGTACTCCCCGAGATCGTGCTGGCCTCGATGCTGGTCTTCTGGGCCGTCGTCCTGGTCATCACCGAAGGGGCGATCAAGCTGCATGATGGCGGCGCCGGCGGTTTCGTGTCGGCCGATGGCGGCCGCTGGGTCATCCGCACCTTGCTCTGGAACACCCAGGCCAACTGGTTCGCGTTCATGGCGCTGCTGATGGCCGTGCCCTATATCGCCACCATCTATGTCTCCGTACGCGAGCCTCTGGCAGAATTGCCGCCGGACTCCTATACGAACAAATGGTAGGCGCTGAGCCGGGAGTTGCGAGATGGAAATCAAGGGCGAGTACAGGATTGCGGCATCGCGGGAGAAGGTTTTCGCGGCGCTGAACGACCAGGCCATTCTGCAGGCCTGCATTCCGGGATGCGAATCGCTGGAGATGCTTTCACCCACCGAGATGACGGCCAAGGTGCGCCTGCGCATCGGGCCGGTGAGTGCTGCGTTCTCGGGCAAGGTGACGCTCTCCGACATCGATCCGCCGAACGGCTACCGGATCTCCGGTGAAGGGCAGGGCGGGGTCGCGGGCTTCGCCAAGGGCGGCGCCGTCGTGGCCCTCACGGAAGATGGCGGTGATACGATCCTGAAATACGAGGTCGATGCCCAGGTCGGCGGCAAGATCGCCCAGGTCGGTGCCCGCCTGATCACCGGTACG
Source organism: Reyranella sp. (assembly GCF_965249915.1). GTDB lineage: Bacteria > Pseudomonadota > Alphaproteobacteria > Reyranellales > Reyranellaceae > Reyranella. The sequence goes on along the minus strand of NZ_OZ252257.1, from coordinate 2,055,441 downwards.
GCCAAGAAGCTGGCCGATCAGTTCTTCGGCAAGTTCGCCGAAAGCGTCGGCGCTCCGCCGCCCGTCGCGGCCGCGTGATGACGATGCCGACGTCGGGCCCGTCAGGCGATCCGCCGCCTCCGGTGCCGTCTGCTGCAGTGCAGCGCGGATTTCGTCACTGGACCGTCATCGGTGTCGGCGCCGCCGTGCTGATCCTTGTCTTTCTTGCGAGTCGTTAGCAGTTAGCGACCGTAACTTGCAATTCCCTTGACCGCCACGTGAAGGGCTTGCGAGAGTCGTGGGCAATGCCCGGCGGCCGCGCATAGCCGCAGCCGCGCGAACCAATACGTGAGGGGAGATTGAGTATGACCATTTCCGTCGCCATGACCGTCAACGGCAAGTCCGTCTCGGGCAAGGTCGAGGCGCGCACGCTGCTGGTTCAGTTCCTGCGTGAACATCTCGGCATGACCGGCACCCATGTCGGCTGCGACACCAGCCAGTGCGGCGCCTGCGTCGTCCACGTCGACGGCCAGTCGGTGAAGTCCTGCACAATGCTCGCGGTCCAGGCCGAGGGCGCGCAGGTCACGACCATCGAAGGTCTGGCCCCGAGCGCCGACAAGCTGCACCCGATGCAGGAAGCCTTCCGCGACAATCATGCCCTGCAGTGCGGCTTCTGCACCCCCGGCATGGTGATGAGCGCCATCGACATGGTGAAGCGCCACAACTACGTGCTCGACGAGGCCACGGTGCGCCGCGAGCTCGAAGGCAATCTCTGCCGTTGCACCGGCTACCACAACATCGTGAAGGCAATCCTGGCCGCTGCGCCGGCTATGAAAACCGCAGGGGTGTAAGCCATGACCTCCGCCACCGGAATCGGTGCCCGCGTCCCGCGTACGGAAGACAAGCGCTTCCTCACCGGGACCGGTCGCTATGTCGACGATCTGCCCCTCGCCCGGGCGACCTACGCGTATTTCCTGCGTTCGCCGCATGCCCATGCGAAGATCAAGAGCATCGACATTTCGGCAGCGGAGAAGAGTCCTGGCGTCGTCAACATCTTCACCGGCAAGGATCTTGTCGACGCCAAGGTGGGCGGCCTGATCTGTGGCTGGGTGGTGAAGGACAAGCACGGCGAGCCGCACAAGGCGCCTCCGCACCCGGTGATGGCGGTCGATACCGTGCGTTACGTCGGCGACACCGTCGCCATGGTCGTGGCCAACAGCCATGACGAGGCCAAGGATGCGGCCGAGGCGATCAAGGTCGACTACGAGGTGCTTCCGGCCAGCGTCGACCTCGCCAGGGCGTTCGACAAGGACGCCCCGCAGGTCCACGCCGAGGCGCCGGGCAACCTGATCTACGACTGGGAGATCGGCGTGAAGGCCGATGTCGAGGCGGCGTTCGCCAAGGCGGCGCACGTCACCAAAATGGACATCGTCAACAATCGGCTGATCCCGAATGCGATGGAGCCGCGCGCCGCGGCGGCCGAGTACGACAAGGGCACGGGCAACTACACGCTCTGGTCGACCTCGCAGAACCCGCATGTGCTGCGCCTGATCCTGTCGGCCTTCGTGCTGGGCATTCCCGAGCACAAGCTGCGGGTCATCGCGCCTGACGTCGGTGGCGGCTTCGGCAGCAAGATCTTCTGCTACGCCGACGAGACGCTGGTCTGCTGGGCAGCCTCACGGGTCGGCCGGCCGATCAAGTGGACCGCCGAGCGCAGCGAGTCGTTCCAGACCGACTGCCATGGTCGCGACCACGTCACCCACGCCGAACTTGCTCTCGACAAGGAGGGCAAGTTCCTGGCCCTCAAGGTCGAAACGATCGCCAACATGGGCGCCTACCTGTCGACCTTCTCGACGGCGGTCCCAACCTATCTCTATGCGACCTTGCTGGCCGGCCAGTACACGACGCCGCTCATCTATGCCAACGTCAAGGCGGCGGTGACGCACACGGCGCCGGTGGATGCATATCGCGGCGCCGGTCGCCCGGAGGCGACTTTCGTCATCGAGACGATCGTCAGCAAGGCGGCAGCCGAACTGAAGATGGATCCGGCCGAGCTGCGCCGGAAGAACTTCATCCCGACGACGGCCTTCCCGTATCAGACGCCGGTGGCGCTGCAGTACGATTCGGGCAACTACCCGCCGATCATCGACGAGGCAATGAAGATCGCCGACTATCCGGGCTTCGAGGCCCGGCGGGCCGAGGCCAAGGCGCGCGGCAAGCTGCGCGGCATCGGCTTCTCGTCCTACATCGAGGCCTGCGGCCTCGCGCCGTCGCAAGTCGTAGGCTCACTGGGTGCCGGCGTCGGCCAGTGGGAATCGGCACAGATCAAGTTCAACCCGACCGGCAATGTCCAGGTCATGACCGGGGCGCACAGCCACGGCCAGGGACACGAGACCACCTTTGCCCAGCTGATCCACGACAGGCTGGGCGTGCCGATGGACCAGATCGAAATCGTCCACGGCGATACCGCGACCACGCCCTTCGGCATGGGCACCTACGGCAGCCGTTCGCTGGCCGTCGGTGGATCGGCGATCATGAAGGCGACCGACAAGATCATCGCCAAGGGCAAGAAGATCGCGGCGCATCTGATGGAAGCCGACGTGGCCGACGTCGTGTTCGAGGACGGCACCTTCAAGGTGGCGGGCACGGACAAGAACGTGCCGCTGGCCCAGGCGGTGTTCGCCGCCTACGTGCCGCACAACTACCCGCACGCCGATCTCGAGCCGGGCATGGACGAGAACGCCTTCTACGATCCGGCGAACTTCGTCTATCCGTCGGGCACCCAGATCTGCGAGGTCGAGATCGATCCGGAGACCGGCATCGTCGAGGTCATCGCCCATACCGCGGTCGACGATTTCGGCAACATCATCAATCCGATGATCGTCGAGGGCCAGGTCCATGGCGGCATCGTCCAGGGTGTCGGCCAGGCGCTGTTCGAAGGTGCGGTCTACGACAAGGCGACGGGCCAGCTGCTGAGCGGCTCGTTCATGGACTATACGATGCCGCGCGCCGACAACTTCCCGTCGTTCAAGCTCGGCTACAAGGTCACCCCATGTCCGCACAATCCGCTGGGCGTGAAGGGATGCGGCGAGGCGGGGGCCATTGCGGCGCCCGCGGCCGTGATGAACGCGGTTCACAACGCGCTGGCGCCGATCGGCGTCAAGCACGTGGAAATGCCCGCCACGCCGCTCAACGTGTGGCAGTCGATCCAGGGCGCCCAGCACGCGGCGGCCGAGTAAACGGAGGAAATCCAGATGTACGATTTTGCCTATCATCGTCCGAAGTCGGTTGCCGACGCGATCGCCCTGCTCAAGGGCAATGAAGAAGCCCGCCCGATGTCGGGCGGCATGACCCTGATCCCGACGCTGAAGCAGCGTCTGGCGCGGCCGAGCGACGTCGTCGATCTCGGCGGTCTCAAGGAACTGGCCGGCATCAAGATCGAAGGCGACACCGTCGTCATCGGCGGCATGACCAAGCATGGCGACGTCGCGACATCGGCCGACGTGAAGAAGGTCATTCCGGCGCTGGCCGACCTGGCCGGCCATATCGGCGATCCGCAGGTCCGCAACCGCGGCACGATGGGCGGCTCGGTCGCCAACAACGATCCGGCGGCCGACTATCCGGCGGCCGTGGTGGCGCTGAATGCCACGGTGATCACCAACACCGGCAAGCATTCGGCCGACGCCTTCTTCAAAGGCCTGTTCGAGACGGCGCTGGGCGAGGGCGAGATCATCACCGCCATCAGCTTCCCGAAGGCCGAGAAGGCCGCGTACATGAAGTTCCCGAATCCGGCCTCGCGCTACGCGATGGTCGGCGTGTTCGTCGCCAAGACGGCGGCGGGCGTGCGCGTCGCGGTCACAGGCGCCGGCCCCAGCGTCTTCCGGGTGAAGGCGATGGAAGAGGCGCTCTCCAAGAACTTCTCGTCGGACGCCATCAAGGACATCAAGGTGCCGGCCGACGGCCTGAACAGCGATATCCACGGTAGCGCCGAATATCGCGCCCACCTGGTCGGCGTGATGGCCCGCCGCGCGGTCGACAAGGCCAACAAGTAGCGGTGCCCCGTTTCAGGGACTAACGTCGGGGCGCCCTTACCGGGCGCCCTTTCGTTTGAGGTGAGTAGACAATGAAAGCTCTGGTCACGGGCTTCGACCCTTTCGGCGGCGACGCGGTCAATCCGTCGTCGCTGGCGGTGAGCCGGCTGAAGAAGAAGATCGGGACGGTGACCGTGGTGACCGCGGTGCTTCCGACGTCCTATGCGAAGTCCGCGATTGTGCTCCGCAAGGCGATCGAAAAGGAGAAGCCCGACATCGTTCTGTGCGTCGGCCAGGCCGGCGGCCGCACCGAGCTCTGCCTCGAGCGGATCGGAATCAACGTCCAGGACGCCCGTATCCCGGATAACGACCGAAATCAGCCGATCGACGTGCCCGTGCTGGCTGAGGGCCCCGCGGCCTATTTCGCGACCCTGCCGATCAAGGCCTCCGTCGCGGAGATGCGGAAGGCGGGCCTCCCGGCCGCCGTGTCGAACACCGCCGGCACCTTCGTCTGCAATCATATCCTCTATTCGCTGATGGACATCATCGTGAGCCATCCGGCGAGGATGCGCGGCGGCTTCCTGCACATTCCTTACGTACCCGAGCAGGCCGCCCGGCTGGGCGGCGCGCCGTCCATGGCCCTCGACGACATCGTGCGCGGCATCGAGATCATCGTCGCGACAAGCGCGGCGCGGACGACGGACATCCACAGCGCCGAGGGCCGGATTTCCTAAAACTCCCGTCGTCTCGACCGGAGCACCGAAGGTGCGGAGCGGAGAGACCTGTGCTCGACCAAAAGCCGGCAAATCGTCGAGAGAAGATCTCTCCACTCCGCGCTGCGCGCTCCGGTCGAGATGACGGAGTAGTTATTAGGCCAGCGTGCGGCTACTCCGCCGCGATCGCGAGCGGGGGCGGGGCGTGGTGGACCGGCGAGGACTGGGCGGTCACCTGCGGCTTCTTCACCCGGAACCACGCGGCATAGAGCGCCGGCAGGAATAGGAGCGTGAGCGCCGTGGCGACCAGCAGGCCGCCCATCAGCGCGACGGCCATGGGACCCCAGAAGACGCTGCGCGACAGCGGGATCATGGCGAAGATCGCGGTGCCGGCCGTCAGCAGGATCGGGCGGGCGCGGCGCACCGTGGCGTCGATCACCGCGTCCCACTTGCTGTGGCCGGCGGCGATGTCCTGGTCGATCTGGTCCACCAGGATCACCGAGTTGCGCATGATCATGCCCGCGAGCGCGATCACGCCCAGCAGCGAGACGAAGCCGAACGGCTGGTTGAACAGCAGCAGGAACAGCGACACGCCGATCAGGCCGAGCGGAGCGGTCAGCAGCACCAGCGCCAGCTTCGAGAAGCTTTGGAGCTGCAGCATCAGGAACAGGATCATCAGGAAGGCCATCAGCGGCATCATCTTGAAGATCGAGGCCTGGCTCTTGGCCGATTCCTCCTGGTCGCCGCCGACCTCGATGCGGTAACCGGGCGGCAGGCTGGCGCGGACCGGCGCCAGCGCCTTGTCGATGCGCGCGGCGACGTCCGGTCCCTGTACGCCGTCGGCGACACCGGCGCGGACGGTCATCAGCAGGTCCTTGTTGCGCCGCCACAGGATCGGCTCCTCGAGTTCGAACTTCAGCGTCGCGAGCTGGGCCAGCGAGACGACGCCGCCCGTCGAGGTGCGCAGGTTGATCGCCTCCAGCCCCTCGACGCTCAGCCGTTCCGGCGCGACCGCGCGGGCGACGACATCGATCGACTCGGTGCGTTCGCGATACTGGGTGACGTTGATGCCCGTGAGAAGGGTCTGCAGCGTGTTGCCCAGCGCCTGCGAATCGACGCCGAGCGCGCGCGCTTTCGCCTGGTCGACCTCGAGGCGCACCGTCTTGGCGAGTTCGTTCCAGTCGAAGTTGACGTCGCGCGTCGCCGGGTCGGCCTTGAACACCTGGCGCACCTGTTCCGCCACCTGGCGCACCTTCTGCGGGTCGTCGCCCAGCACGCGGAACATGACGGGGTAGCTGACCGGCGGGCCGTTCTGCAGCCGCTGCACGCGGGCGCGGACGGCTTCGAAGTCCTTCTTGAAGAGGTCGTCGAGAGCGGCGACGACCCGCTCGCGGGCCACCAGATCCTTGGTCATGACGATGATCTGGCCGAAATTCGCATTGGAGAGCTCAGGGACCGTCGGCAGATAGAAGCGCGGGCTGCCGGCGCCGACATAGGCGGTGTAGGAGGCCACGTCGGCGCTGTTGGCGAGCCAGGTTTCGAGCTTGCCTATCTCGGCGTCGGTCGCCGCCCACGAGGCGCCCTGCGCCAGTTTCATGTCGACGATCAGCTCCGGCCGGTTGGCGGTCGGGAAGAATTGCTTGGACACCAGGCCGAAGGCCGCGATCGAGCCGACGAAGGCCAGCGCCGTGATGACGATCGTGGTCTTGCGCCAGGTGACGCACCACGTGACCATCTTGCGAAAGAGCGTGTAGAGCCGGCCGTTATACGGATCGTGGTGCTGGACCTTGGGAGTCGGCAGCAGGTGATAGCCCATCCACGGCGTAAACAGGACGGCCACGAACCACGAGATGATCAGCGACAGGCCGACTACCCAGAAGATCGAGTTGGTGTATTCGCCGGCGCCGGAGCGGGCGAAGCCCACCGGCACGAAGCCCACGGCCGTCACCAGCGTTCCCGTCAGCATGGGGAAGGCGGTGGAAGTGTAGGCGTAGGTCGCGGCCTCCATGCGGCTGGCACCTTGTTCCAGCTTCACCATCATCATCTCGACGGCGATGATCGCGTCGTCGACCAGCAGGCCCAGCGCAATGATCAGCGCGCCGAGCGAGATGCGCTGGAAGTCGATGCCCAGGATCAGCATGCCGACGAAGGTGATGGCCAGCACCAGCGGCACGGAGAGGGCCACGATCACGCCGGTGCGGATGCCGAGGCTGACGAAGGAGACCACCAGCACGATCGCAAGCGCCTCGAGCAGCGAGGAGCTGAATTCCTCGAACGACTTGGCGACGACCTCGGGCTGGTTGGCGATGCGATGCACCGTGATCCCGACCGGCAGGTCGGCCTCGACCTGCTTCATCGTCTTGTCGAGCGCGACACCCAGCTTCTCGACGTTGCCGCCCGGCGCCATGACGACGCCGAGGCCGATCACCGCCTTGCCGTTGAAGCGCATGGAGAGCTGGCGGGGATCCTGGTAACCGCGCTTGATCTCGGCCACGTCGCCCAGGGTGAGCGTCTGGCCGTTGGCGGTGAACGGTAGCGCCATGAGCTGCTCGGCAGAAGTCGGCGCACCGTCGACCCTGACGGCCACGCGCTCGCCCTTGGTCTCGACCGTGCCGGTGGCCACGATCGCGTTCTGCCGGCGCACCACCTCGAGGATCTGGTCGACCGGCACGCCCAGCATGGCGAGCCGGGTGTGGCTGAACTCGATGTAAATCTTTTCATCCTGGAGGCCGAACAGGTCGGCCTTGGTGACGTCCGGCACGCGCAGCAGGCGCTGGCGCACCGCCTTGGCGATCTCCTTGACCTCGGCCGGCGAGAATCCGTCGGCCTCGAAGGCCCAGATCATGCTGTAGGTGTCGCCGTACTCGTCGTTGAAGAAGGGGCCAACCACGCCCTGCGGCAGCGAACTCTTGATGTCGCCCACCTTCTTGCGCACCTGGTACCAGAGGTCGGCGACCCGGCCCGGCGGGGTGTCGTCCCGCAGCGAGACGTAGATCACCGTCTCGCCGGGCTTGGTGTAGCTCTGGACGTTGTAGAAGTAGGGGAGTTCCTGCAGCTTGGTCTCGATCTTCTCGGTGACCTGCTGCTCGACCTCGCGCGCGGTGGCGCCGGGCCAGGCCGCCGACACGACCATCTGCTTGATGGTGAAGGGCGGGTCCTCGGCGCGGCCGAGATTGAAGAAGGCGTAGAAGCCGGCCAGCGTCAGCGCGATCATGAAGAACACGGTGAGCGTGCTGTACTTCAGCGCGAGCGCCGAGAGATTGGTGCGCGTCGTCATGGATCGTCTCCTCTTGGAGCGAAGCGGGCGGGGCGAGGCCGCTAGCGTGCCGCCTGTTGCTGCTGCTGGAGAGGCTTCACTTTCTGGCCGGTCTCGAGCTTGTGCACGCCGGCGGTGGCGATCAGCTCGCCCTCCTTGACGCCCGACAGGATGGCCGCCGTGTCGTCGCGCCACCGTGCGATGGTGACGGGCCGAAGTTCGACCGTGCCGGTGTCGCGATCGACCACCCAGACCGCGGGCTGCGTGCCGCGCTGGAAGATGGCGGAGAGCGGAACCTCGGCGACCGGCGTCGCATCCGGCCGCTCGAAGCCCAGGGTCGCGGTCATGCCGAGCCCGATGAACTCGGGCGGCTCGAGGACGCTGAAGCGGGCGGCATAGGTGCGGGTCACCGGATCGGCGCTGGGCGACAGCTCACGCAGCTTGGCGGCATGATGCCGGCCTGGATCGGACCACAGTTCGAAAGTGGCGGTGGGGTTTTCGCGCACGACCTTAAGGCGATGCTCCGGGACACCGACCACGATCTCCAGCTCGTCCAGTCGAGCGAGCCGGACGACGCCCTGGCCCTGCGCCATGACCTGGCCGACCTCGGCCTGCACGGCCGTGACGACACCTGCCGCATCGGCGCGCAGCACCGTATAGGCGAGGTTGTTCTCGGCCGAGGAAAGCTGGCTCTTCGCCTGGTCGACGCGGGCAAGGGCAGTCGAGGCCAGCGACTGGCGCTGGTCGAGCGTCTGCGGCACGAAGGCCATGCTGCCGCGCAGGTTCAGGTAGCGCTCGTGGTCGGCCTTGGCGCGCACATAGTCGGCTTCCGCCGAGGCGAGGGCGGCACGCGCATTGTCGACGGCGAGCTTGTAATCGGAGGGATCGAGGGACGCGATGACATCGCCCGGCTTGACCACGGCGCCGACATCGACCGAGCGCTGGATGATCTTGCCGGCGACGCGGAAGCCCAGGGTGCTCTCGATGCGGGGCACGACCGTGCCGGCCAGTAGCAGAGCCTGACTTTGCTTCCTGTAGGCGATTTCGGCGACCCGGGCCGGCCGGATGACCGGTTCGCTGCCGGCTGAGGGACGATGGGCAGTGCCGACGAGGGAGACGGCGGCGAAGGCTCCGCCAGCGAGGGCCACGCCGACCGCTCCGAACACGACGAGTTTCAGGGGAAACTTGTGGGGAATCCGGACGTTGGGGAGACGCATGGCGGGGCTTCCTTCGGACGTTTACTATGAACTCAATAATCTAAACGCCGTTAACTGACCATTGATAAGTTATCGACGTTCATATAAGAGTCAAGGGTAGGAGAACCCCGGTGAGCGCTTTTTCGACAGCGGCGACCGGCGGCCGGAAGAAGCGCGGCGAGGGTCATACCCGCCGCGAGGAAATCCTCCAGGCTGCCAAGGAATTGTTTCTGGAGCAGGGCTACGAGGCGACCACCATCCGCAGGATCGCGGACCGGGTCGGTGTGTCCGCGCCCGCGCTGTACCTCTACTTCCAGGACAAGGAGCAGATGATGCTCGCGCTCTGCGATCAGACCTTCGGGTACCTGATCGGGAGCATCAGCGAGATCGAGGCCACCGTCAGCGATCCGCGCGAGCGCATCCGGCGCTTCGGCGAGGCCTATCTCAAGTTTGGCCTCGCCCATCCCGACGAGTACAAGCTGATCTTCCTGGGGACCAACATTCCCGAATCGGTCCGTAAGCTCGGACACCGCATGCCGACGGACGATCCGACGCGGCCCGGCATCGGGGGCGCCCTCGTGTTTCAGCGCCTCGTCTCTATCATCGCCGAAGCCGAGGCGTCGGGCCTCAAGCTCAATTACCCGGCGGACACCTGCGCGGAGCTCTGCTGGATGGCCATGCACGGCGTCGCCTCGGCCCTGATCCTGAAGGCCGACTTCCCATGGTCCAACCGCGACCTGCTGGGCACCGGCATGCTCGACATCGTGATGAAGGGCATCATCAGGGGCGACTGACGATCAGGCCGCGGGCTGCGCAGCCTTCTTCTTCGCCGCCCGCGTGTGCAGCAGCCGTATCAGGCCCCAGGTCGCAGCCGCCCCGACCGCCAGCACGCCGATCCCGATCAAGGGTCGGTACCACAGCCATCCGAAGGCGATCACGATCGGTGCGATCGCCACCGTGCAGACCAGCGCGACCAGGAACGTGCCGGCGCCGATCACGGCGCCCAGCAGCGGGATGACGCTGCCCGCGACCGCCAGCGGGCGCAGCACGAAGTTGAAACCGATCATCATGAAGATCACGCCGATCAGGCGCAGTACCCAGGTCATGGCGACGTTCTCCTCCTCGGCATGCTGGAACATGACCTTGGCGGGCACGCTGCCGGCCGCGATCAACTCGACCGTCGTGCCGGTATGGGTGGGGAAGGGCGCGAAGCCGGAACCGGCCTGTGCCGCGACCACGGTGGCCGGCTGCACTGGCACTTCCGAGAAAGAGATCCGCATGTCGCCGATCGCCGGTTCGGAGGGATCGCGACCGACATAAAGAATGCCGTCGTTGACCGTGACCGGCTTGGTGACGCGGTTTTGCAGGGCGTTGACCTGGGCATCCGTCGCCGCCAGCCGCCTTGGCTCGCCGAAACCCCGCAGCAGCGACTCAGGGACCGCAAAGGCGCCGAGGCGCGTGCCCGGCGCCAGCGACTCGCGCGACTGGTAGGTCATCACCGGGTTGGTATGGCCGCGCGGCTCCTTGAAGCGGTCGGAGTCGATGGGCTTGTCCGACCAGGTACGCACATACTTGTAGGTCGTGGTGCGCTCCTCGCCGCCGCCGAGGCGGGTATGGCTCTCGCTGTGGGTCTCTTCCTTCCACTGATAGACCTCGACATGACGGTCGAGCCGTACGCCGCGCACCCTCATGGCGAAGTCGGGATCGGACACCGGGCCGGCTGTCGAGAGCATGCCGCTCACATGGATCAGCCTGCCGTCGTTCGCGGGGTCGACCGCTTCGGCCGGCACGCTGCGCACGATACCGGCGCCTTCGGCCAGACCCTGCGCCGTTCGGATCGCGCGGCCCTCGTTCCAGAACAGCACGCCGATCGACACGACGATGAAGATGAGGCCGATGAAGACACCGACGATCGCCTGCCCGAGCCGTGCGAACCACGATGTGCTGGTGACCTCGGTGATTTGATCGACGCCGCGCTCTTCCATTGAACCTGCCCTCGGGAACGGGCGCGGAGACTAACGCCTCGGCCAGACCCTCGGGAAGAGGTCGCAGGTCATCGGCGCGCCCGCGGCGAGATCGGGTGTGTAGGGGAACTGGAAGGTGCCGGGCCGCGGATCGTAGCGGGCATCGTCGCCGGTGTAGCGCAGCGACAGGCCGCGACGCCGTGCGCCCGGCGTATCGTTGCCCGGCGCGCCGTGCACGATCATCGCGTGGAATACCAGGCAGTCGCCCGGCTCCATCTTCCAGGACCGGATGTCGAATTTGCTCCGGTCCGCGTCGATGTCCGGGATCTGGACGAGGTCGCTCGACGTGAACTTGGCTTCGTGTCCTTTGCGGAAAGGCGTCGGCCGGTAGTTGATTCCCCAGCGATGGGAGCCGGCGATGAATTCGACCGCGCCGTTGCTGTGGTCGATATCGTCGAGGGCGATCCAGACCGATGTGATCTGCCGGCCTGTAATGGGCCAGTAGGACTGGTCCTGATGCCACGGCGTGGGATGCGCCGTGCCGGGCTCCTTCACGAACAGCTGGTCGTAGAAGAAGTCGACCTTCTCCGACTGCATGAGGGCGGCGGCGATTTCTCCGGCCGGCGACGTGGTGGCGGCAAGGCGGAAATCGTTGTCCCGCCGCCACATGAACATGTCGCCGAAGAACCTGCCCGACGAGCTGCCTTCGGCAAAATTGGTTGCGTGGGGTCCAGGCTTGAGGAGGTCTCGCTCGACCGCCTCGCACAGGATTCCAACCCACACGGCATCGAAGGCGCCGCGCAGGCAGACGACGCCGTCGCGTTCGTACGCGGCGACGTCCGTTTCAGTGACGGAGATCAAGCGTTCTGCAGGACGTGGACGGCGCGATCGGCGAGCAGGTCCTTGTTCTTGACTGCATAGGCCTTCATGTGCTCCGACGCGCCATGGGCCTTGAGGTGGTCCATGCTCTCCCACTTTTCGACGACGACGAACGTGTCGGGACCGAACTTGGCGAACGGACCGCCATCGATGTCGACGGTCGCGCCGTACTCGATGCAGCCCTTCTCGGCATGCACGGCCGGGACGTTGTCCTTGAAGTTCTTCAGGACTTCGTCGCGCTTGCCGGGCTTGGCCGTGATGATGGCGATGACGTGGATCATGATCTTCTCCCTGTGGCTTCTTGGTCGCTAGGCGGCGCGGCCGTGTCTTAGCAGACGACCGGGCAGCTTGTCGTTGGCCGCGACGGTATCCTTGTTGTTCTGGCGAATGACCTTGCCGTTGACGATGACGGCGTCGATGCCGCTGGCTTCGGAGACGAGACGGTCGGCGCCGGCCGGCATGTCGTAGACGCGCTTCAGCGGGCCGGGGCTCACGGTCTTCGGATCGAACACCACGACGTCGGCGGGGCGGCCTTCGGCCAGCACGCCGCGATCGGTGATGCCGAACATCTCGGCCGGGCGCTGCGTGAGATTGTGCACCGCCTCCTCGAGCGTGAAGACCTTGCGGTCGCGTACCCAGTGGCCGAGCAGGTGGGTGGAGTAGCAGGCGTCGCAGAGCTGACTGGCATGGGCGCCGGCGTCGGAGAGGGCGATGATCGTGTTCGGATCGGTGATCAGTTCGGCCACTTCCTTCTCGTCGAAGTTCATGACGGCCATGCGGAAGCGGGTCTGCAGATCGTCGGCCAGCGAGATGTCCAGGGCGAGATCGACCGGATCCTTGCCCAGCCGGGCGGCCGCCACGGCCAGCGGCATCTCTTCGAGCTCGCGATGCGATGGCGACCACGAGATGACCACGCGGTCCCACCATTTCTGGAAGAGCGGGGTGACCTCGCTGCGCAGCTTTTCGCGCCAGGCCGGATCGGCATAGGCGCGGCGGCGTGCGCCGGGATCCTTCGCGTCGGCTTTCGCCAACTCGTTCATGAACGGCATCACGTCGAAGATGAACGGTTCGGCGAACGTGACCTCGAAGTTGAGCGGCCGGCAGCTCACCTGCGGGATCACCATGGCGCCGGACTTGCGCTGCTCGGCGGCGAGATCGAGCTGCTTGCGATGGCCGCCCGGCCCGTAGAGGTGGGAGAGCAGGGCGGTCCAGGTGACCGGGATGTTGTACTTGCGGCTGACCTCGGCCATGTGGCGGGTCGAGAAATCGCGGCCGATGGTGATCTGCATCAGGCCGCGCTTCATCTCGCCCATGACCGAGACGAGGGCATCCATTTCCTCGGGCGTCGCCTGGCGGCTGGGCACCGGCTTTCCGGCGTAGCCGTTGTGGCTGACCGACACCGAGGTGCCGAAGCCGATGGCGCCGGCTTCCATCGCCTCGCGCACCAGCTTCTTCATCGTGCCGACCTCGTCGGCGGTCGCGGCGCGCTCGGTCGATTCCTCGCCCATCACGTAGAGGCGCAGCGGCGTGTGGCCGAACAGGGCCGCCACGTTGATCGCCGAGCCGCGCGTCTCCAGCGCATCGAGATATTGTGGGAAGGTCTCGAACGGCCAGTCCGTGCCGAGCCCCGCTTCCAGCGCCTCGAGGCTCATGCCCTCGACCTTTTCCAGGGTCTGCATGATCATCTTGCGGTGGATTTCCCGGGTCGGCGCGACACCGAAGCCGCAATTGCCGATCACCGTCGTGGTGACGCCGTGCCAGGGCGAGATGGTGAGCATGCGATCCCACAGGATCTGGGCGTCGTAATGCGTATGCACGTCGACGAAGCCCGGGGCGACGACCTTGCCCGTGGCATCGATCGTCTGCGCCGCCGATCCATCGACCTTCCCGAGTGCAACGACCTTGCCGTCCTTGATGCCGAGATCGCCGGCGAAGCCCGGCTTGCCGGTGCCGTCGATGATGGTGCCGCCGGTTATCTTTAGGTCGAAGGTCATGGCCACTCCGGGGTAAACGCTTGTTCATATTGGCGCGGGTGCGTCGCAGGGGCAATGCCGTGCTTGCATGGCAAGGTCGCGCTGCTACGTTCCGCGCGGTTCGGGAGGATTATGATGGCCAAGCACAAGATCGCGCTCATTCCGGGTGACGGAATCGGCAAGGAAGTTCTGCCGGAAGGCGTGAAGGTTCTGGAGGCCGTGGCGCGGCGCTTCAACTTCCAACTCGAGTTCACCGATTTCGACTGGTCGTGCGACCGTCTGGTGAAGACCGGCAAGATGATGCCGGACGACGGCATGGAGCAGCTCAAGGCCTTCGAGAGCATCTTCCTGGGGGCCGTGGGGTGGCCGGGCGTGCCCGATCACGTTTCGCTGTGGGGCCTGCTGATTCCGATCCGTCGCGACTTCGACGAATACGTGAACCTGCGCCCGGTGCGCCTGTTCGAAGGCGTGCCGTCGCCGCTCGCCAACCGCAAGCCGGGCGAGATCGACTTCTGGGTGGTGCGCGAGAACACCGAGGGCGAGTACAGCTCGATCGGCGGCCGCATGTTCCAGGGCACCGACGACGAGATGGCCATTCAGCAGTCCATCTTCACGCGCAAGGGCGTCGACCGGATCCTCAAGTTCGCCTTCGACTTCGCCAGCACGACGAAGAAGAAGCATGTGACCTCGGCCACCAAGTCCAACGGCATCATCCACACCATGCCGTTCTGGGACGAGCGCTTCGAGGTGATGCGCAAGAAGTATCCCGACATCAAGGCGGACCAGTATCACATCGACATCCTGACGGCGCATTTCGTGCGCAACCCGGACTGGTTCGACGTGGTGGTGGGCTCCAACCTGTTCGGCGATATCCTCTCCGACCTCGGCCCGGCGCTGACCGGTTCGATCGGCGTGGCGCCGTCGGGCAACATCAACCCGGAGCGCAAGTATCCGTCGATGTTCGAGCCGGTTCACGGTTCGGCACCCGACATTGCGGGCAAGGGCATCGCCAACCCGATCGGCCAGATCTGGTCGGGCGCGATGATGGTTCGTCACCTGGGCTATCCGGAGGCTGCCGAGGCGATCGAACGGGCAATTGCGGCCTCCCTCGTCGAGGGCGGTCCCCGGACCAAGGATCTGGGCGGCAACGGCGACACCAAAACCGTGGGCGCTGCCATTGCAGAGCTCGTGAAGACGGTGTAGCAGCCGCGTTACAGTGATTCTTGGGAGGTAAGCCTGTGAAGAGACGCAACCTGCTGACGACCGCCGCCGCCGTTGCCCTGGCGGCCGCGCCTATGGGCGCGATGGCCCAGACGGCCTATCCGACGAAGCCGATCACCGTCGTCGTGCCGTTCGCGGCCGGCGGCCCGACCGACGCGCTGGCGCGCGTGCTGACCGCCCGCATGGGCGAGGCGCTCGGCCAGACGATGATCGTGGAGAATGTCGGCGGTGCCGGCGGCACGATCGGCGTCAACAAGGCCGCCAAGGCGACACCGGACGGCTACACGATCCTGTTCACACACATGGGCACCCTCGCGGTGAACATCGCGCTCTACAAGACGCTGCCCTACGACAGCCAGAAGGACCTCGAGCCGGTCGGTCTCGGCGGCACGAACCCGATGGTGCTGGTCACCAAGAAGGATCTGCCGGCCAAGAACTTCAAGGAGTTCGAGGCCTATGTGAAGGCCAACCAGAAGAAGGCGCAGTACGGCATGGCCGGCATCGGCGCCGCCTCGCATCTCGGCGGCCTGATGCTGAACAGCATGATGAAGGTCGACGTGCTCGAGATCCCCTACAAGGGGACCGGTCCGGCGCTGAACGACCTGGTGAGCGGCCAGTTCGATTACATGGTCGACCAGGCGGTGAACGTGTTGCCTCAGATTCAGGGTGGCAACATCAAGGCCTTGGGCGTCAGCACGCTGAAGCGCCTGCCGCAGCTCCCCGACGTCCCGACGATCGACGAGTCCGGCCTCAAGGGCTACGAGGTCACGATCTGGAACGGCTTCTTCGTGGCCAAGGGCACGCCGAAGAACGTCATCGAGACGCTCAACAAGGCGCTGGTCACCGCGCTCAGCGACGAGAAGGTGCGCGCGCGCCTGATCGAGCAGGCAGTCGATCTGCCCGAGCCGAAGGACGCGACACCCGAAGCGCTGCGTGACCAGCTCAAGGCCTCGATCGACAAGTGGGTGCCCGCCATCAAGGCGGCCGGCGTCCAGCCGCAGTAACGCACCCCGGAATGCATAAAGGGCCGCCGCGGAGGCGGCCCTTTTTTTGCGCCATCAACCGGGGTTTGCGGCACTCGAGCCGGCTGGCGGCTGCTGGCGGGACGGGGGCCTTTCCTGATCGCGCGGTTGGCCTGACATCGGTTGCGGCGGCTGACCCTGCTGGCCCATGCGCGACGAGTCGGGTGGAGGCCGGCCGTTTCCTCCTCGGTCACCGGAGGGCGGCTGGCCCGGCTGAGCCGGGCGCGAAGCGTCGGAAGGAGGCCGGCCGTATCCGGTCCGCTCGCCCGGCGGTGTCTGTCGAGCGTCGGTTGACCTTCCTTGCGGAGGCTGCCCTTCGGGACGGCCGGAGGGCGCCTCCGTCGATGCCTGGCGGGACGGCGGCGCCGGCCCGTCCTGTGCGCGGACCGAGGTACTGGCGAGCGCCAGTGCGAGCAGGGGGATCGAGGTGAGGGCTTTCACCGATTGCATGCAGCTTCCTTTGGAAACCGGCGGTGGACACCGCCATGGTCCCGGTTACGCGCCGCAGCGATTGCCCATCCCCGGATTCAATTAGGGCATTCAGGTGGCGATGCCGAGTGCACTGAAGTCGATGTCGACGGCGCGCCGCGTGTCGCCGCTTTCGTCGCGTAGCGCCAGCAGGAGCTTGCGGGCCGGCCAGTCGATTTCGACCACGCCGAAGTTGGCGGCGGCGAAGAGCGGGCCGAGGCGATTGGGGCCGGGCTCCTTGGCGGCCCAATAGACCATGTTGAGGCCGCTCGACGTGGCCTCGTACAGCGGGTAGAGCCCGTCGGGCGTCTCGCGATAGAGCGCGCCGATGTGACGGTCGCCGGACAGCAGCACGACACCCTTGGCGCCGCTCTCGCGAATCGTATCGACGAGCTTCTGCCTTTCGAGCGGGAAATTGCCCCAGCGCTCCCAGCCATGGCCTTCGGCGAGGACCTGCGTGCTCGACACGAGCAGGCGCAGCTCGGCCGGCTTGCGCAGTTCTCCCGCCAGCCAGGCCCATTGCTCGGCGCCCAGCATCGTCTTCGCCGGATCGGGGTCGGGCAGGTAGCGCTGCTTGCCCGCCGCGCCGCGCTTGTCCGTGATCTTCAGCGGCGAGCGGAACCAGCGCACGTCGAGCAGGATCACCTGCACGCGCTTTCCCGGCGGACCGATGATGCGCGAATCGTAGATGCCGCCGCGCGTGCGGCGGATATCGTTTGCCGGAGCCTTCCAGAACTCGAGGAAGAGGTCCTTCGACAGCGCCTTGTGCGCGAACTCCCCGCCGCCGTCGTTGACGCCGTAATCGTGATCGTCCCAGACGGCGAGATGGGGGACCGTCTCGAGCAGCTTCGTGTAACCCGCGATGTGCCTCGCTTCCTCGTAGGCACGCTTCAGATCTGCTGCATCCGGCGCATTGAAGTCGCCATAGACATTGTCGCCGGCGAAGATGAAGAGGTCCGGCCGGTAGTTGAGGATGGGCTCCCATATCGGCTGGGGCAGGGTCTGCTTCGCGCACGAACCGAACGCGATCCGGGACAGGGGCTTTTGCGGCTGCGCCAGGGAAGAGGCGGGAGCCAGCGAAGCAGCGCCGATAAGGCGGGCGAGGGTACGGCGGGTGAACATGCTAAACACCATAATGACATTTTGTGTGGGTTGAATGGCGGCAGCATGAAACGCCATCTGAAGCGCGCCTTGGAACTGGTGCTGATGCCCCTGGCGGCGGCGATCGTCTTCATCGAGGACGTTCTGCTGCATTACCTGGGCGTCGCCATGGCGGCGTTCGCCAACTGGCCGCCGGTCGCCCGCCTGGAAGCCTGGTTCGCACGCCTGCCGCCGTGGGCCGCCCTGATCGCCTTCGTGGCGCCCTCCACGCTTGTGTTGCCGATCAAGCTGGCGGCGGTCGGTTTCGCGCTGCATGGAAAGTTCGCCCTGGCGACCGCCAGCATCCTGCTCGGCAAGGTTCTCGCGACCGCGCTGGTCGCGCGCCTCTACAAGATCCTGCGCCCCACCCTGGTGACGATGCCCTGGTTCCTCGCCTCCGAGACCTGGGTCTTCAAATGGCGCGACAGGCTCTATGCCTTCGTCCAGTCCCTGCCAGCCTGGCAGAAGACGAAGGCCATGGTGCAGCGTCTGCGCCGCTGGCTGTCGGGATTGCTGACAGGCCTGCTCGCGCGCTAGGCGGAGGCGAGGCGGCCGCCGAGTTCCTTGCCCGCGCGCCGCAGAGCCTCCAGGAACTGCTCGACCGAACGCGAGGGCGGCATCAGCGCCGGCAGGAGTACGCCGACGTGGAACAGGGTTCGAGGCCGCCACGGCACCAGGACGAGACGTCCGGCGCCGACAGCGGCGGGCGTCAGCGGATCGGCAATCGTGACGCCCGCGCCCTGTCCGACGAGACGGCAGGCGAACTCGAGCGAATCGACGACGATTGTCGGGCGGATGGCAGCGCCTTCGGCCGCGAACATGGCCTCGACGTCGTGGCGCAGCTGGGTACCGGGCCCGAGTACGATCAAGGTCTCTGCGGCAAGATCGCGAACGCCGAGCGACTTGCGCCGGGCGAGGGGATGATGCGCCGGCAGGACGACCACCGCCGGCAGGCTCAGCAGCGGATGTGCCTCGATGCCGGGATTGTCCAAAGGCAGGGCGCCGATCCCCAGATCGAAGGATTGGTTGGCGACGGCCAGTTCGAGTTCGCGGCGATGAATGATTGCGACGTCGACCTCGACCTCGGGATGATCGCGATGGAAACGGGCGACGGCCGGCGCGAGCAGGCTGGCGGCGAAGCGCGGCATGCTCACGATCCGAAGGCGTACGCGCGTGCCGCCGGCGACGCGCTGGGCGACGCGAGGCAGATCGTCGATCGCGACCAGAACGCGCCGCACCTCGGCAAAGAAGGACGTGCCCTCGGTCGTCGGCACGAGGCGCATGCGGTCACGGTGGAAGAGCCGCAGCCCGGTGCCGTGTTCGAGCCCCGCGAGCAGGCGGCTTGCCGCGGACTGGCTCATGTTCAGGGACTGGGCGGCAGCCCCGAGGCTTCCGAGTTCCATGATGCGCAGGAAGAGCCGGAGCGCCTGCAGCTTCATCCAATACCTCTTGCTGATATCGCAACAGCCGGTCCGTTGTTTGCATTTTATACAAGACCGTTCCGCTGTCACTCTTCGTGCGTCTTTCAGAGGAGCGTGACCCGTGACCGTTCGCCCGCCCAACATCCTGCTGATCCTGGCCGACAATCTCGGATGGGGGGAACTCGGCTGCTACGGCGGCGGCGTCCTGCGCGGCGCGCCGACGCCGCGGATCGACGCTCTGGCAGCGGAAGGCCTGACCTGCCTCAACTTCAACGTCGAGAGCGACTGCGTGCCGACCCGCTCGGCGCTGATGACCGGCCGCCATCCGATCCGGACCGGGGCGATGCAGTCCGTGCCGGCCGGCCTGCCGCAGGGCCTGATCCCCTGGGAGATCACGATCGGCGAGCTGCTGCAGGGCGCAGGCTACGCCACCGCCTGCTTCGGCAAATGGCATCTGGGCGATCGGGAAGGGCGCCTGCCCAAGGATCGCGGCTTCGACGAATGGTACGGCATTCCGCGCACGTCGAACGAGGCCATGTTCACGGCGGCGCCGGGCTTTGATCCCACGATCGTGCCGATGCCCTATGTGATGGAAGGCGTGAAAGGCGCGCCGGCGCGCGACCTCGCGGTCTACGATCTCGAGCAGCGCCGGTTGATCGACGGGGAGCTGACGCGCCGGACGATCGACTTCATGGAGCGCCAGTCAGGTGTCGGCCGGCCGTTCTTCGCCTATGTGCCGCTGACGCAACTGCACTTCCCGACCTTGCCGCATCCCGACTTCGCGGGGCGCACCGGTGCCGGCGACTTCGCCGATGCGATGGCCGAGATGGACCATCGGGTGGGCGAGATGCTGGATGCGATCGACCGCCTTGGCTTGCGCGAGGACACGCTGGTGCTGTTCGGCAGTGACAACGGGCCGGAGTTCCGGCGGCCGTGGCGCGGCACCGCCGGGCCCTGGCGCGGCACCTATCACACGGCCATGGAGGGCGGGCTTCGGGTCCCGTTCATCCTGCGATGGCCGGGCCGCATCGCGCCGCGTCGCTCGACGGAGGTGCTGCACATCACCGATCTCTATCCGACCCTGGCCAAGGTCGCCGGCGCCCGGCTGCCGACCGACCGGCCGATCGACGGCATCGACCAGCTCGGCTTCTTCCTGGGCGAGCAGCCGAAGTCCGCACGCGAGGGATTTCCCTATTATATCAAGACCGAGCTGCGCGCGGTGAAATGGCGTGACTGGAAGATGCATCTCATGTGGGAGGTCGAGCCCAACGAAGGGCCGATCAAGCTGGAGACGCCCTACCTGTTCAATCTCGTGAAGGATCCGAAGGAGGAGACCGACGCGAACATGGACGAAGGATGGGTGCGCGGCCCGATCCGCCGCCTGATCGAATCGTTCCAGGAGAGCCTCAAGGCACATCCGCCGATTCCACCCGGCGCGCCGGACGGGTTCGTGCCGGGCGGGAAGGCGGGCACATGAGGCGGGCGCTCCTCCCGTTCCTCGCCGGCTGCTTCGCGCTCTCGGCCTTCGCCGCCGCGGCACAGGACTGGCCGAACAAGCCCATCCGCATCGTCGTGCCCTTTCCCTCCGGCGGGACCACCGACACCGCCGTGCGCCCGCTGGCGGACCGGCTGTCGCAGCAACTCGGCGTCTCGGTCGTGGTCGACAACAAGCCGGGCGCGGCCGGCCGCATCGGCTACGACTTCGCGGCGAAGGCGGCCCCCGACGGCTATACGCTGCTCGCGGGGACCGACAGTCTCGGCCTGCAGCCGCATCTCGACCCGCCGCCCAATTACGATCCGATCCGCGACTTCGCGCCGATCGCCCAGCTCTCGTCGCAGCCGCTGGTGATCGCCGTGCATCCGTCGCTGGGCGTGACCACGCTGCAGCAGCTCGTCGAGCTCGGTCGCACGAAGCCCGAGCCCATCGGTTACGCCACGTCGGGTATCGGCTCGTCGCAGAATTTCGCCGGCGAATGGTTCGCCCGCGTCTCCGGTCTGAAGATGCTGCATGTGCCGTATCGCGGCGGCGGCCAGGCGGTGAACGACCTTCTCGCCGGGCAGGTCCAGCTCGCGGTACTGGGGATCGCGCCGCTGATCCCCTATCAGAAGTCGGGCCGGATCCACATCCTGGCGGTCACCACGGCCGAGAGATCGCCGGCGCTGCCCGACGTGCCCACCCTGAAGGAGCTGGGCTACGACGTCGTCGTCGACCAGTGGATGGCGCTGCTGGCGCCGGCGAAGGTGCCGCCCGCCATCCTCGATCGGCTCAATGCCGAGGTGAACGCGGCGCTGCAGGATGTGCGGCTGCGGGAAATCTACGCCGGCGCAGCGATGCGGCCGGTCGGCGGCAGGGCCCAGGACCTCGATGCTCTGTTGAAGAACGACTATCGCCGCTTCGGCACGTTAACCAGGGAACTGAACTTCAAGGCCGAGTAGGGCGTCCTTCCGCTCTCCGGCTCGCCCCTTTGTGCGGCCGGCCGTTCCTGCGTTAGGCTCGAGCGACGCAGTCAACCGACGGGAGACGCAGGACCATGCCGGAAGTCGTTCCCAACGAAGCCGCCCTGGGCGCGCGCATCGAAGGACTCGATCGCGCCACAGCGAACCAGCCCGCGGTGGCGGCGCTGTTGAACGAGGTGCTCGCCGAGCATCTGCTGGTCGTGATTCCCGGAGCCCCGATGACGCCGGAACAGACCCGTGACTTCGCGGCGGCGTTCGGCCGGCCGCAGGTCCAGTTGCTGCGCTACAAGCGGAGCGGCGCCGTCCCGGAAGTCTCGGTGATGGTGAGCACGCTGATGGACGACGGCACGACCGACAAGACGGCGATCCGGGCCGAGGACTGGCACACCGACGATTCCTATTTCGCGGTCCCCGCCAAGGCGACTCTGCTGCACGGCATCGAGATCCCGAGCAAAGGCGGCGCCACCTGGTTCTGCAACATGCATTCGGTCTACGAGGCCCTGCCGGAGGCGACGAAGAAGCGGATCGACGGCAGGCGCGCCATCCACGGCTACGATACGCCGCGCGCCCGCAACCGGCCGTCGCCCCGCACGCCGGAGGAGATTGCCGAAACGCCGGATGTCGAGCATCCGCTCGTCCGCACCCATCCGGTGACCGGCCGCAAGGCGCTGTACCTCAACCCCAACCGGCTCGACCGCATCGTCGGGCTGGAGCGGGCCGAGAGCGACGCCTTGCTCGACGAGCTGGCCGACGAGGCACGCAAGCCGCAGCACCATTTCGGCCATGTCTGGAGCCGGGGCGACATCGTCGTCTGGGACAATCGCGCCACCATGCATCGCGTCGTGATCGACTATCCGGTGGGAGAGCCGCGGATCATGCAGCGCGTGCTGATCGAGGGCGATCGGCCCTTCTGAGTAATTGACCGCCGCCTGACCAGCTCCGACTGGTGACAAAGGAATGAATAGATGAGCGACGTCGTCTTCCGCAAAGGTGAGCACGTACTGTTGCGTCCTCTCCAGCGAGCCGACATCCCGGCAATCCGGCGCTGGATGAATGATCCGGAAATAACCCAGTACCGATTGGCGCGGGCCTTTCCTCTCATGGAAAAGGCACAGGAGGAATGGCTGGACAGGCTGTCGGGTTCGACGACGGAGTTTGCCGTCGGCATCGTGACGATCGAGGACAACAAACTCATCGGTTGGATCGGCCTGCACGAGGTCGATTGGGCACACCGCACGGCCACCACCAGCACAACGATCGGCGAGGCGGATCATCTCGGCAAGGGCTACGGAACCGAAGCGAAGATGCTGCTGCTCGACTTCGCCTTCAATGCACTCGATTTGTATGCCGTCCGCTCACGCGTGATGGACGACAACAAGCGCAGCCTCGCTTACGCCCGCAAGAACGGCTACGAGGAAGTAGGGCGACTTCCAAAGTGGATCCGACGGCAGGATGGAGAACGTTGCGACGAAGTCGTGCTCGTCGTCACGCAGGAACAATGGCGACCGCTGTGGCAGGAGTATCTCAGGAACAGAAGAAGTCCTGGGTAGCGCGAGCGCAGGGCCGAACGGCATCCTGAACGAGAGCGACAGGCCGAAGTGATGAACAGGCCGCCCCGTAACTTCAACCCGCCGTGCGCCCTGGCCTGGTCCTCGCCTGGCGATGCCGCCCGTCGCCGGCGAGGTCATCCAGGCCCGTCCAGACCCGGCTTCCGCGGTATTTAAGTACCGCATTGTCCCGGGGGGCGGGTTCATTTCGTTTGTTTCGGTTATTTCGTTTATTGCGTTTACGCGGCCTGACCACGCCGGCGAGGCACGCAAGCCGGTGCATCGTTTCGGGCAAGCGGAAAGGTCCTGCGCTGCGCTCGGGATGACAGGTTTGTCGGGGCCGGCGGGGTGCGCCGAAGGAGCGGTTAGCGCGCCGCGCCCGACGTCCGCATCTCCTCGATTTCGGCCTGGCCATACCCGGCCTCGGCGAGAATTTCGGCGGTATGCTCGCCGAGTTTCGGGGCGTGCGTCTCGACCGGACGTTCGCCGCCCGAGAACTTGTTGGCGCGGCGGGAGCGGCGGATACGGCCCTCGCTGGGATGGTCCTCGGGCTGGAAGAAGCCGACATCGCTCAAATGCGGGTCGGTGAGCAGGTCGTCGATCGTGTTGTAGCGCGCGGCCGGCACGTCGAGTCTGTCGAAGATTTCCAGCCATTCCGCCGTGGTCTTTTGCGCCAGGCCGGCCTTGCGGACCTCGAAATAGGCGGCAGCGTTGTTGGTTCGGGCAAAAGCGCTGTCGAAGCGCGGGTCGGTCTTCAGCTCGGGGCGGCCGATGGCGTCGAAGAAGGCGAAGGCCTGCTGGTTGGTGTTGGGCCCAACGGTGATGTAGCTGTCCTTGGTGGGCAAGGGACGATAATCCGGGCTGAGCAGCCGGCCGTCGCCGCTGGGACCGATCGGCGGATCGAAGGTCGCCGCACCCAGATGCTCGCTCGACACGAACGAGGCCATGTTCTCGAGCATGGGCACGTCGATCGCCTCGCCGACGCCGGTCTTCTCGCGGCGATAGAGCGCGAAGCCGATGCACTGGGCGGCGATCAGGCCGGTCGTGTGATCGCTCATCACCATCGGCACGAAGCGCGGTTCGCCGGTCGCGCGCTCCAGCGTACCGGCGACGCCGGACAGGCTCTGCACGATGGGGTCGTAGGCGGGGCGGTTGTAGTAACGGCCGCCGCGGCCGAAGGCCAGGATCGAGCAGTGGATCAGCTTCGGGTTCTTCTTGGCGAGGCTTGCATGGTCGAGCCCGGCGCGGGTGAGGGCCTCGGGCCTTACATTGCTCACGAACACGTCGGCCTTCTCGATGAGGCGATGGAGTGCCGCAAGCCCGTCCGGCTTCTTGATGTCGAGCACGATCGACCGCTTGTTGCGGTTGAAGTTGATGAACTTGCCCGACATGCCGGGATTGCGGCTGCCCTGCGCCATGGTGCGTAAAAGATCGCCGCCCGGCGCCTCGACCTTGATGACCTCGGCGCCGTAGTCGGCCAGCGTGCGCGTGCAGATCGGCCCGACGACCACCGTCGTCAGGTCGACCACCTTCACGCCGGAGAGCGGACCACCGCTCACGCCGCGAACTCCAGGTCCATCTCGCCGCACAGCACGCCGTTCTTGTCGGCCGCCCACAGTTTCAGTTTGCCATCTTTCTGTTCCTCGCCGCGGACCTCGATCAGGTCGCCGACCCAGAGCGGATGGACGAGGCGGGCGCTGTAGCCCTTCAGCTCGCCCCTGGCGTGCTTCAGTGCGGCATCGACCATCAGGTGCATGGACAGACCGCCGTTGGAGACGATGGCCGGATAGCCTTCCTCGCTGCGCGTGTAGTCGCCGTCATAGTGGATGCGGTGGGCGTTCCAGGTGATGCCGCCATAGCGGAAATTGAGCGTGTTGGTGAGGGACGTCGTCTCGGTCCAGGACTGGTCGGTCCGCGCCGGAGTCGCCACCGTGGCGGTGGTCTTCTGGCCCGGCGGCACGGCGGGGCGGTAGATCGCGTCGAACGTGTCGGAGGCGATGGTCCGGCCGCCCTGTTCGATCGTGTGGCGCATCGTCAGCACGAAGATGTCGCCCGAGCGCCCGGTCTTGGGGACGATGTTCGCCACCTCGGCCTTCTTCAGCGCGGGCTCGCCGGCCTTCAGGCGGCCCATGATCTCGACCCGGCGGCCGGCGCCCATGCGGCGCGGCATCGGAATCGGCGGCAGGACGATGCCCTTGTTGGGATGGCCGTCGGGACCCAGCTCGCCCTGGCGGACGGTCTCGGCAAAAAACACCGTGAACCAGTGCGGCGGCAGCTCCTGGCCGCGCTTGATCGAATCGGGATCGACGTCGAAGGTCGCGGCGACGCGGCGGACGGCCATCATGCCGATATCGTCCTCGACCGTGCGCACGCGCCCGATCCAGGGGCGCAGGGTCTCCATCGCTTCGTCCATCCAGCCCATCTCGATCTTCCCTCGAAGGTTTGCGACGCGCATCCTCCAACAAAAGAAGGGCCCGCGACAGCGGGCCCTTCCATGATCCGAAAGATCGGAGACGATCAGATCGAGTAGTACATCTTGTACTCGATCGGGGCCGGCTGGTGTTCCCAGTTGTAGACCTCTTCCCACTTGAGCTCCATGTAGGCGTCGATCTGGTCGTCGGTGAACACGCCGCCCTGGGTGAGGAACGAGCGGTCTGCGTCGAGGGCGTTGAGGGCCTCGCGCAGCGAGCCGGCGACGGTCGGAACCTTGGAGAGCTCTTCCGGCGGCAGGTCGTACAGGTTCTTGTCCATCGGGTCGCCCGGATGGATCTTGTTCTTGATGCCGTCGAGGCCGGCCATCAGCATCGCCGCGAAGGCGAGGTACGGGTTGGCCGACGGATCGGGGAAGCGGACCTCGACGCGCTTGCCCTTGGGCGAGGACGCGTAGGGGATGCGGCACGAGGCCGAGCGGTTGCGCGAGGAGTAGGCCAGCAGCACCGGCGCCTCGAAGCCCGGGATGACGCGCTTGTAGGAGTTGGTGCTGGCGTTGGTGAAGGCGTTCAGCGCCTTGGCGTGCTTGATGATGCCGCCGATGTAATAGAGCGCCGTCTCCGACAGGTCGGCATAGCCCGAACCGGCGAACAGCGGCTTGCCGTCCTTCCAGATCGACTGGTGGGTGTGCATGCCCGAGCCGTTGTCGCCATAGAGCGGCTTCGGCATGAAGGTCAGCGACTTGCCGTAGCTGTGGGCGACGTTATGCAGCGAGTACTTGTACTTCTGCACGTTGTCGGCGGTCTTCACGAGCGTGTCGAACTTGAAGCCGAGTTCGTTCTGCGCCGGAGCCACCTCGTGGTGGTGGATTTCCATGACCAGGCCCATGTCGGTACAGACCGACATCATCTCGGCGCGCAGGTCGTTGTGCGTGTCGACCGGCTGGACGGGGAAGTAGCCGCCCTTGACGCCGGGACGATGGGCGAGGTTGCCGCCCTCGACCGCGATGCCGGTGTTCCACGGCGATTCGTTGGAGGAGATGCTGTAGAAGCTGCCCTGCATCTGCACGTCGTAGCGCACGTCGTCGAACACGAAGAATTCGAGCTCGGGACCGAACACGGCGGTGTCGCCGATGCCGGACGACTTCATGAAGGCTTCGGCGCGCTTGGCGGTCGAGCGCGGGCAGCGGGCATAGAGCTGGCCGGTCGAGGGCTCGACGACGTCGCAGTTGATGATCAGCGTGGTCTGCGCGGTGAAGGGATCGAGCACGGCGGAGGCGGGATCCGGCATCAGGATCATGTCGGACTCGTTGATCGCCTTCCAGCCGGCGATCGAGGAGCCGTCGAACATCACGCCGTCCTCGAAGGTGCCTTCGTCGGTGGCGGACGCCATGCGGGCCGTGTGCTGCCACTTGCCGCGAGGATCGGTGAAGCGGAAGTCAACGAACTTGACGTCCTTTTCCTTGATCAGCGCGAGAACCTGTTTGGCATCCATAGTCGATCGTCCCTCTACTTGTGGTTTACTTCTTCAGCCCCCGAAAGGCCGGGTCCTCATACGGCGGCGTCACCACGCTCACCAGTACGAATTCGAATCGCGTCGTCGATGCTCGACACGAAGATCTTGCCGTCGCCGATGCGACCGGTATGCGCGGAGGCGCGGATCGCCTCGACCGCCTTTTCCACCATCTCGTCCTCGATGATGAGTTCGAGCTTCACTTTCGGCAGGAAGTCGACGACGTACTCTGCGCCACGATAAAGCTCGGTATGGCCTTTCTGCCGGCCGAAGCCCTTGGCCTCGAGAACCGTGATGCCTTTCAGGCCGATCTGGTTGAGGGCGTCCTTTACCTCGTCCAGCTTGAAGGGCTTGATGATCGCTTCGATCTTCTTCATTTGGCTTGAGACACTCCGCACGCAGGCACCGGGCCCTCCGATCAGAAGAGCCCGTATGAGGATAGGGAAGCACACTTCATGCCATAATTTTCCACAGGACTCTGCGGGAAATCCGGCTTCAGTCTGTCTGTTTTGAGGGCGGAATGATCAAAATACAATCAAAATACAGAGTAAAAATTAGACACCGAGAGACGTTCGCATGAAATCCGCAAACTCCACGATGGCCGGGCTCGGCACGACAGTCTTCGAGGTCATGTCGGCGCTCGCTCGGCAGCACCAATCCGTAAATCTCGGGCAGGGCTTTCCCGACGACAAGGGGCCGGACGAGGTGAGGGCGGCGGCAGCGGACTATCTGCTGAACGGTCACAACCAATATCCCCCGATGATGGGGATTCCGGAGCTGCGCCAGGCCGTCGCCGAGCACGCCAGGCGCTTCCAGGGTCTCGACATCGACTGGCAGAGCGAGGTGCTCGTCACCTCCGGCGCGACCGAAGCGCTGGCCGACTGCCTGTTCGGCCTGATCGAGCCGGGCGACGAAGTCGTGCTGATCGAGCCTCTCTACGATTCCTATCTGCCCATCGTGCGGCGGGCGGGGGGCGTGCCGAAACTGGTGCGGCTCGAGCCGCCGACCTGGCGTCTCCCCAGGGAAGAGCTGGCGGCGGCATTTGGCCCGAAAACCAAGCTCATTCTGTTCAACACGCCGATGAACCCCTGCTCGAAGGTCTTCGACCGGGACGAACTGGCCTTCATCGCCGAGCTTTGCCTCAAGCACGATGTCTACGCCGTCTGCGACGAAGTCTATGAGCACATCATTTTCGACGATCTCCGGCACGTCTCGCTGATGACCTTGCCCGGGATGCGGGACCGCACGGTCCGCATCGGCTCCGCCGGCAAGAGTTTCAGCCTGACCGGATGGAAGGTGGGCTACATCACCGCGGCGCCCGAACTGATGAAGGCGATCGCGAGGACCCACCAGTTCATGACGTTCACGACGCCGCCCAACCTGCAATGGGGGGCCGCAACGGGATTGCGTCTGGACGATCGCTACTTTTCGTCACTTGCCGCCGACATGCAGCGCAAGCGCGACCGCCTCGCCGGTGCGCTGGCGACGATCGGCTTCGACGTGCTGCCGTCGCACGGGACGTATTTCGTCACGACGGACTTCAGACCGCTCGGATTCAACGGTACCGACGAGGCGTTCTGCCGCCACATCACCGTCGAGGCCGGCGTGACGGCCGTCCCGGTCAGCGCATTCTACCAGTCCGAAGCGGCACCCCAACATTTCGCGCGATTCTGCTTCTGCAAGCATGATAGTACGCTGGACAGCGCCGTGGATCGCCTGGCGAGACATTTTCGGCGCTAATCTCCTAGTATTTGCAGTAAACGGACATTAGGATGCAATTGTCGCCCGATTCTGGGAAGGACCACCCGCGTGGTGGAGGTTCGCGTTGAGAGTGCTTTTGATTTGCTCCTTGAGCCGCATCGTCGCGGCCTGGAACTCGGCGGCGAGTTCGCTCTCGGAATGAGCTGGATCGACCCTTCCTCGCGCCTCCCGGCTGCCTCGAAGAACATCAGGGTAGATGGGCGTCGACTTCGCAGCGAGCGAACGAAGCAGCTCATCGTCGAAGCCTACCTGGCCATCATTCGGGAAAACCCGCAGACTCCGCTGCCGACGGCGGCCGAGATCGCGGCTCGTGCCGGTTATTCGGTTCGCTCCATCTTCGAGCGTTTCCCGGACCTCCATACGTTGCGCGTGGCGGCGGCGGACTACGCGCTCGCGCATGCCGCAGCGCTGGCGCCGGCACGCGACGTCGACGGCGACCGGGCGACGCGAATCAAGTCTCATGTCGAGACCCGGGCAGGGACCTGCGAACGCGGGGTTTCCTTGTGGCGGTCGCTGGTGTTCAACATCGACGAGAACGATGAACTGAAGATCCGCATCAAGGTGGCGCGCGATCGCACGATCGAACGCATGGAACTGATGTATCGGCCGGAACTGTCGGTACTCCCGGCGACCGAGCGGCGAGCTGTCCTGATTGCCCTCGAGGCGATCACCGACATCGAGAGTTGGGCGCGGCTTCGCGATGTTCATGGCCTGTCGTTCGCCGAAGGGTGCGCGGTGTGGATTTCGGCGGTCGACCGGATTCTGCCGCCGCCGCCGGCGGATGCGCCGGTTCCATGAGCCCGCCCCCCACCAAGCTCGACGGCCGCCGCCTGCGCAGCGAGCGGACCAAGCAGCTGATCATCGAGGCCTACCTCGCGCTCGCTCAGGAGCTGTCGCCGCGTGTACCGACGGCCGCCGAGATTGCGGGAAAGGCTGGCTATTCGGTGCGGTCGATCTTCGAGCGCTTCCCCGATATCCGCGCCCTCCAGGTCGCGGCCGTCGACTACTGCTTTGCGCAGATCGCCGCGCTGGCGCCGCCGCGAGGTGCCGACGGTGACCGCGGGAGCAGGATCGAGGCGTACGTCCGCACGCGCGGCCAGACCTGTGAACGGTGGGCACGGTTGTGGCGGTCCCTGGTCGTCAACCAGGGGGACTCGCCGGAGTTGGGGGCACGCATCCGCTTGGCGCGCGAACTCGTAAGAGATCGCATGGAACTGATGTTCGCGCCGGAGTTCGCCATGATGCAGCCAGAGGAACGACTTCGGACGCTGATCTTGCTTGAGGCGCTGGTCGACGTGGAAAGCTGGGAACGCATGCGTGAGTTCTTCAGCCTGTCCTTCGACGACGCCTGCCACGTGTGGATGCAGACGATCGATCGGCTACTGCCCAAGAGTTCCAGCGAGGCTGCGTGACCGCCGCGGGTGGAGGGGAGCCCACGCCGCTGGACAAGCCCGAACCCATGGATGGCCGCCGGCTGCGCAGTGCGCGGACACGGCAGTTGATCATCGACGCCTACCTGGCACTGCTTCGTGAACGGCCGCAAATTCCAACAGCCGCTTCGATCGCCCATCGCGCCGGCTACTCGGTAAGATCCGTCTTCGAACGCTTTCCGGACCTCCACGCGCTGCGCGTCGCTGCAACCGACGAGGCGCTGCTGAGGGGGGCCGCGACGGTGGCAGCCCGCCCGGCGGTCGGGACGCGCGGCGAGCGGCTGAAGGTCCATGTCGAAATGCGTGGTCGCAGCTGCGAGGAATGGTTGCCCCTCTGGCGGGCCCTCAACGCGAATCAGGGCGATTCGCCGGAACTGAAGGCGCGTGTGCGGCTGATCCGCGAGATGGTGATGCGCCGCATCGACGAGGTCTATGCGCCGGAACTTTCCACGCTGGATGCGCGCGCGCGGCGCCAGACGGTCCTGGCCATCGAGTCGCTTGTGGATTTCGAGAGCTGGGCGCGCCTGCGCGGGCAGTTCGAACTGTCGTTCGAAGAGGCTTGCGCCGTCTGGCTGCGGGCACTGGATCGACTGTTGCCTGCAACCCCTGCTGATTGTTGACGCTCCGGCCGCCGAAGCGTAGGAAGGCGCGCTTCCTCGGGAGCGATCCGCGATGGCGGCCGTAGCTCAGTTGGTTAGAGCGCCAGATTGTGATTCTGGATGTCGCCGGTTCAAATCCGGTCGGCCGCCCCAATCGCCCCCGTAGAATGCCCCAGATGCCCGACATGCAAGATCTCATTCCCAGCGACGCTCTCGCGCTCCTTGGCTGTGCGCAAATGGCGAGAGCAGACGCCTTTGCCATCGCCGCCGGCGTTTCGGGCCCGACTCTGATGGAGGCCGCCGGAAGGGCGGTGGCCTTCGCGGCGATGGAACGCCATCCGCGCCGGGACGTCCTCGTTCTGTGCGGGCCGGGCAACAATGGCGGCGACGGCTTCGTCGCCGCCCGGCACCTGCAATCGGCGGGCTGGCCGGTACGTGTCGTGCTCTTCGGACGTGTCGAGGCGCTCAAAGGCGATGCGGCGTGGGCTGCCGGGACGTGGACGGGGCCCATCGAGCGCTGGTCGCCGGCGCTGGCCGACGGCACGCCGCTGGTGATCGACGCGATCTTCGGCGCCGGCTTGAGCCGCCGCGTCGATGGCGAGATTGCCGCCGCCATCGATCTCGTGAACGAGCGGAAGCTTGCGGTCGTCGCGGTCGACGTGCCGAGCGGTCTCCACGGCGACACCGGCGAAATCCTGGGCCGGGCCTTTCAGGCGGAAACCACCGTTTCTTTTTTTCGCGCCAAGCCCGGTCACTATTCCGTGGAGGGTCTGCGGCGCTGCGGCCGCCTCCGCATCGTCGATATCGGTATTCCGGCGGCCGCGCTGGCGTCGATCGGACCCCGGGCCTGGCTGAATGCGCCGGCCCTGTGGGCGCATCTGTTGTGCCGGGACGACATTGCCGACCACAAGTATGCGCGCGGGCATCTCACCATCCTCGCTGGGCCTCATGCTACGGGCGCGGCGCGCCTGGCGGCGCTGGCCGGCCGCCGTGTCGGGGCCGGACTGGTGACGATCGCGGGATTTCGGTCGACCATGGCGGCGTATCAGGCGGCCGAGCCCGGCAATCTCGTGGCCGAGGCCGACGACGGTCCGATGTTCGCCCACCTGCTGCAAGACGAGCGGCGCAATGCCGTCCTGATCGGTCCGGGATCGGGTGTGCTCGATCGAACGAAGGACGCGGTTCTCGCGGCCCTGGACGCGCGGCGTCACGTGGTCCTGGATGCCGATGCCATCACCGTCTTCTCCTCCGATCCCGAACGTCTCTTCGGGCGCATCGCAGGACCCACATTGCTCACGCCGCATGAGGGAGAGTTCCGGCGGCTCTTCCCCGACCTGGCCGCGACGCAAGGCAAGCTGGAGCGGGTGAGGCGGGCGGCGGCGCGAAGCGGGGCGACCGTCCTGCTGAAGGGACCGGACACGGTGATCGCCGAACCGGACGGCCGCGCGGTCATCAACGTCCATGCCTCGCCGGCTCTTGCCACGGCCGGGTCGGGCGACGTTCTGGCCGGATTGAGCGGCGGCCTGCTGGCCCAGGGCCTCACGCCGTTCGCGGCAGCCTCGGCCGCGGCATGGCTGCATGGCGAGTGTGCGCTGCAATTCGGTCGTCACGGGCTGATCGCGGAGGATTTGCCCGCTCTTTTGCCTCACGTACTTCGGTCGCTGTCGTCCTTCAATTGACCGCTCATCGGGGTCGGGCTAAGAGGCGCGCGATTCGGCCTTCGCGGCACGCCCCGATGGCTCAGGATGTGTTTTGGGCAGGCTTCGGGCGGGCGTGGTGGAATTGGTAGACACGCGAGATTTAGGTTCTCGTGCCGCAAGGCGTGGGGGTTCAAGTCCCTCCGCCCGCACCAGGAAATGGAAGTGAGACAATGCAAGTTACGGAACTCTCGGCTGAAGGCCTGAAGCACCAGTTCAAGATCGTCGTCCCCGCGAGCGACCTGTCGGCGAAGATCGACGAGCGCCTGGCCGAAATGGCGAAGACTGCGGCCCTGCCGGGCTTCCGTCCCGGCAAGGTGCCGGTCAGCCTGCTGAAGAAGCAGTATGGCCAGGCGTTGTTCGGCGAAGCCGTCGAGGCCGCCGTCAATACCAGCACGGCGAAGGCGATCGAGGATCGTGGCCTGAAGCCCGCGCTGCAGCCGCGCGTCGACCTGAAGCAGCTCGAAGAGGGCAAGGACGTCGAATTCGAAGTCGTCGTCGAAGTGCTGCCGGAGATCGGCAAGCTCGACTTCTCGGGCATCGAACTCGAGCGGCTCAAGGCCGAAGTTCCCGAGAAGGACATCGACGAGGCGCTCGATCGCATCGCCAAGGCCAATCGTGAACAGAAGCCCGTGGATCCGCCGCGTCCGGCGCAGAAGGGCGACGCGATCAAGCTCGACTTCGTGGGCTCGGTCGACGGTGTCGAGTTCCCCGGCGGTGCGGCCAGCGACTACACGCTGGAACTGGGCTCGGGCTCGTTCATCCCCGGCTTCGAAGATCAGCTGGTGGGTGCCGAGGTCGGCAAGACGGTCGACGTCAAGGTGACCTTCCCGGCCGAATACGGTGCGCCCGAACTGGCCGGCAAGGACGCCGTGTTCAAGTGCACGATCAAGGAGATCCACGAGTTCGTCGACAAGCCGGCGGACGACGAGCTGGCGAAGAAGAGCAACTTCGAGAACCTCGAAGCCATGCGCAAGGCGATCGGCGAGCGGATCGGGCAGGACTACAACCAGATCTCGCGCACCATGATCAAGCGCCAGCTCCTCGACAAGCTCGCGGAAACCCACAAGTTCGAGGTGCCGGAAGGTCTCGTCGAAGGCGAGTTCAACGCGATCTGGCAGCGCATCGAGGAAGCCAAGAATAAGGGCGAGAAGCTCGAGGACGACGAGGAGAAGATGCGCAAGGAGTACCGCGAGATCGCGGATCGCCGCGTGCGTCTCGGCCTCTTGCTGGCCGACATCGGTCGCTCCAACAGCATCGACGTGACGCCCGAGGAACTCAACCAGGCGGTGATGCGCGAGGCCATGCGCTACCAGGGCCAGGAGCGCCAGGTCCTCGAGTTCTTCAGCAAGAACGCCGAGGCGAAGGACCAGCTCCGCGCGCCGATCTTCGAGGAGAAGACGGTCGATTTCATCCTGGAGCTGGCCAAGGTTTCGGAGAAGTCGGTTACCCCCGAGGAACTGCTCAAGGCCGCCCGCGAGGCGGAGAACGAGGAGCCTGCGGAAGCGGCGGCGAATTGATCCAGGGCCGGTGCCCTTGAACAGGGCCACCGGCGCTGCCACTTTCCGTAGCACTGTCACTCAAGGGGGCCACGCGATGATTCGCGACCGCGATCCGCTGGAAGTTCACAACAACTACTACGTGCCGATGGTGGTCGAGCAATCGGCGCGCGGCGAACGCGGCTACGACATCTGGTCGAGACTGCTGAAGGAACGGATCATCTTCCTGAACGGTCCGGTCGAGGACCATGTGGCGGGCGTGCTGTGCGCCCAGCTGCTGTACCTCGAAGCCGAGAACCCGACGAAGGACATCTCGTTCTACATCAACTCGCCCGGTGGCGTGGTGACGTCCGGCATGGCGATCTACGACACCATGCGGTACATCCGCCCGCACATCTCGACCCTGGTCTATGGCCAGGCGGCGTCGATGGGCTCGCTGCTGCTGACCGCGGGCGAGAAGGGCAAGCGCTTCGCCCTGCCGAATGCCCGGATCATGATCCACCAGCCCTCGGGCGGCGCCCAGGGCCAGGCCACGGATATCGAGATCCATGCCCGGGAGATCCTTGCGACCCGGTCGCGGCTTAACCAAATGTACGTGGAACATACCGGCAAGCCGCTCGAGGTGATCGAGCAGGCCATGGAGCGCGACAAGTTCTTCGCGCCCCTGGAAGCCAAGGAGTTCGGCCTTATCGACGACGTGCTCGAGAAGCGGCCGACCCCCACGACCATCCAGGCGGCTGCCTCCTAAAGGGGCAGCAGCGACCAATTGTTTCCCGTTCGCACGGCGACACACCATATTTTGATGTTGTCGCCGTCCGGGCGGCACGTTTAACATAGGCTTGTGTGCGGGCCCGCAGGTCGTAGGGCCCCCCAAGCGGAGGTGCGTTACAGACATGCCAGCCGCCAAGTCCGGGGGTGATTCCCGCAACACCCTGTATTGCAGCTTCTGCGGCAAGAGCCAGCATGAAGTCCGCAAGCTCATTGCCGGTCCGACCGTGTTCATCTGCGATGAATGCGTCGAACTCTGCATGGACATCATCAGGGAAGAGAGCAAGACGACTCTCGTCAAGTCGAAGGATGGCGTGCCGTCTCCCAAGGAGATCCGGCAGATCCTCGACGACTATGTCATCGGACAGGACCGCGCCAAGCGCATCCTTTCCGTCGCCGTGCATAATCATTACAAGCGGTTGAGCCACGGCGGCAAGGCGAACGAAGTCGAGATCGCCAAGTCCAACATCATGCTGATCGGTCCGACCGGGTGCGGCAAGACGCTGCTCGCCCAGACCCTGGCGCGCATGCTGGACGTGCCGTTCACGATGGCCGATGCCACGACGCTCACCGAGGCCGGCTATGTCGGCGAGGACGTCGAGAACATCATCCTGAAGCTGCTGCAGGCCGCCGACTACAACGTCGAGCGGGCGCAGCGCGGCATCGTCTATATCGACGAGGTCGACAAGATCAGCCGCAAGTCCGACAACCCCTCGATCACCCGCGACGTGTCGGGCGAGGGCGTCCAGCAGGCTCTGCTGAAGATCATGGAGGGCACCGTGGCCTCCGTGCCGCCGCAGGGCGGGCGCAAGCACCCGCAGCAGGAGTTCCTTCAGGTCGATACGACCAACATCCTGTTCATCTGCGGTGGCGCGTTCTCGGGACTCGACAAGCTCATCGCCATGCGGCGCCAGGGCACGTCGATCGGCTTCGGCGCGGAAGTCCGGGGCCCCGAAGATCGCCGGACGGGCGAGATCCTGCGGGATCTGGAGCCCGAAGATCTGCTGCGCTACGGCCTGATCCCCGAGTTCGTCGGCCGCCTGCCGGTCGTGGCGACGCTCGAGGACCTGGATGAGGTCGCGCTGATCGAGATTCTGACCCGGCCCAAGAACGCGCTGATCAAGCAGTATCAGCGTCTGTTCGACATGGAGAACGTCAAACTCAAATTCTCCGACGATGCCCTGCGTGCGGTGGCCCAGAAGGCGATCATGCGCAAGACCGGTGCCCGCGGGCTTCGGTCCATCATGGAGACGGTCCTGCTCGACACCATGTACGACCTCCCGTCGCTCGACGGGGTCGAGGAAGTGGTGATCAACCGGGAAGTGATCGAGGGTCGCGCCCAGCCGCTCTATGTGCATGGCGAGCGCAAAGAAGGCGCGGCGGCTGCTCCGGCCTGAGTTTTGCTGCGTCGGCGGTAACCGTCGCCGGCGGTCTCCCCGACGGGGCTTGAACAACCCTCTGTTCAGGCCAATCTCTGATAGCGAGTGCGCGCGTTCGCGTGCCGTGGATTGCCCCGAGAGGGATCCACGGCCGAGGCACGGGTAGCTCTAACAGCGTACGTTGCGAGGCATCATGAACGCCCCCATTCAAGGAACCGTCTATCCCGTCCTGCCGCTGCGCGACATCGTCGTGTTTCCCGGCATGATCGTCCCGCTCTTCGTCGGTCGTGAGAAGAGCGTAAAGGCCCTGGAAGAGGTCATGAAGGACGACAAGCAGATTCTGCTGATCGCCCAGAAGAATGCCAGCCAGGACGATCCCGGGCCGGAGGACATCTACACGATCGGTACGCTCGGCACCGTGCTGCAGCTGCTTAAGCTGCCCGACGACACTGTCAAGGTGCTGGTCGAAGGCGGCCGCCGCGTGAAGATCACCGGCTATAACGATCGCCCCGACTTCTTCGAAGCGCGCGCCATCGACATGGAAGAATCCGCCGGCGACAGCGCGGAACTGCAGGCGGCTGCCCGCACCGTGGTCTCGGAGTTCGAGAACTACGTCAAGCTGAACAAGAAGGTCCCGCCGGAAGTCGTCGTCTCGATCAACAAGATCGAGGAGCCGGCTAAGCTCGCCGACACGATCTCCGCCCATCTGGCGCTCAAGGTCGCCGAGAAGCAGCAGCTGCTCGAGCTCGATTCGGTGTCGAAGCGCCTGGAGCGGATCCTCGGCCTGATGGAGGGCGAGATCGGCGTCCTGCAGGTCGAGAAGAAGATCCGCAATCGCGTGAAGCGTCAGATGGAGAAGACGCAGCGCGAGTACTATCTCAACGAGCAGATGAAGGCGATCCAGAAGGAGCTTGGCGAGACCGAGGACGGTCGCGACGAGGTCTCCGAGCTGGAGAAGCGCATCAAGAAGACCCGCCTCAGCAAGGAGGCGAGGGAGAAGGCCAACGCCGAAGTGAAGAAGCTTCGGACGATGAGCCCGATGTCGGCCGAGGCGACGGTGGTGCGCAACTACCTCGACTGGCTGCTGTCGATCCCGTGGCGCAAGTCGACCAAGATCATCAAGGACCTGAAGTACGCCGAGGAGATTCTCAACGCCGATCATCACGGCCTCGAGAAAGTGAAGGAGCGCATCCTCGAATATCTCGCGGTCCAGCAGCGCGTCGACAAGATGAAGGGCCCGATCCTGTGCCTCGTCGGTCCTCCCGGCGTCGGCAAGACCTCGCTCGGCAAGTCGATCGCCAAGGCCACGGGCCGCAATTTCGTTCGCATGTCGCTGGGCGGCGTGCGCGACGAGGCGGAGATTCGCGGCCATCGCCGGACCTACATCGGCTCGCTGCCGGGCAAGGTCATCCAGAGCATGAAGAAGGCGAAGTCCTCGAATCCGCTGTTCCTGCTCGATGAGATCGACAAGCTCGGCGCCGATTTCCGCGGCGATCCGTCGTCGGCTCTGCTCGAGGTGCTCGACCCCGAGCAGAACACCTCGTTCAACGACCACTATCTCGAAGTCGACTACGACCTGTCTGACGTGATGTTCATCACGACGGCCAACTCGTTGCGCATGGCGCAGCCGCTGCTGGACCGTATGGAGATCATCCGGCTCGCCGGTTACACCGAGGACGAGAAGGTCGCGATCACGCGCAAGCACCTGATCCCCAAGCAGATCGAAGCGAACGGTCTCAAGGAGAGCGAGATCGAGATCCACGACGACGCGGTGCGCGACCTCGTGCGCTACTACACGCGCGAGGCGGGCGTCCGTAACCTGGAGCGCGAGATCGCCAACCTGGCCCGCAAGGCCACCAAGGAAATCCTCATGAAGGGGACGACCAAGGTGAAGATCGGCCCCAAGAACCTCGAGAAGTATGCCGGCGTCCGGCGCTTCCGCTTCGGCGAGGCCGAGCTCGAGGATCTGGTCGGCATCACGACGGGCCTGGCCTGGACCGAGGTCGGCGGCGAGCTGCTGCAGATCGAGGCCGTGCTGGTTCCGGGACGGGGCCGCATGAGCGTGACGGGCAAGCTGGGTGACGTGATGCAGGAGTCGGTGCAGGCCGCCAACGCCTACGTCCGGTCGCGGGCCCACATGTTCGGCATCAAGTCGAACATCTTCGAGAAGCGCGACATCCACATCCACGTGCCAGAAGGCGCGACGCCGAAGGACGGACCGTCCGCCGGCGTGGGCATGGTCACCTCGATCGTGTCGGCGCTGACCGGCATCGCGGTGCGCAAGGAAGTGGCGATGACCGGCGAGATCAGCCTGCGTGGGCGGGTCATGCCGATCGGCGGCCTCAAGGAGAAGCTGCTGGCGGCGTTGCGGGGCGGTCTGAAGACCGTGCTCATTCCCAAGGAGAATGAGCGCGATCTGCCGGAGATCCCCGACAACGTGAAGAAGGGCCTGGAGATCGTGCCGGTGTCGACCGTGGACGAGGTCCTGGCC
Source organism: Reyranella sp. (assembly GCF_965249915.1). Taxonomy (GTDB): domain Bacteria; phylum Pseudomonadota; class Alphaproteobacteria; order Reyranellales; family Reyranellaceae; genus Reyranella. Next base: position 2,016,608 of record NZ_OZ252257.1, on the reverse strand, counting down.
CGGGCGCTGGTGAAGCCGCTGGTCGCCATCGAGTGGGTGAACGATCTCGATGCGGTGCCCGCCAAGCCGGCCGAGCCGACCGAGGCCGCCCGGGCGCACTGACGCCTCTCTCAGGAACGGAATGCGAAGCCCCGGTTGATCCGGGGCTTCGTCGTTTCTGCCCAAATCATGCGATCCGTTTCGGCGCGGCTACAAAATATGGTATAGTTGGTCTGAGACTTGAGTTGCCGGACCATGGAGAGGCTCGCCCGTGAACAAGCACGATCTGATTGCCGCCGTTGCCGCGTCGACCAACCTTTCCAAGACGGATGCCGCAAACGCCATCGATGCGATGCTCACGGTGATCACCAAGTCGCTCAAGAAGAAGGAAAAGGTCCTTCTGGTCGGGTTCGGAACGTTCCAGGTGACGAAGCGGCAGGCGGGCGAGGGGCGTAATCCCCAGACCGGCGAGAAGATCAAGATTCCCGCGGCCATCGTGCCGCGCTTCAAGGCCAGCAAGGCTCTGAAAGACGCGATCAACTAGGCTTTTCCCTGGCGGCTGTGCTAGGACCGGCGGCGGGCGATTAGCTCAGCGGTAGAGCATTCCCTTTACACGGGACTGGTCGGCGGTTCGATCCCGTCATCGCCCACCAACTTTCACGGCCGATCGGCGGCGTGACGCGATCGAGGCGCGCCTCGGGCCACTGCCTGCTTTGGCCAAACCCTCCTAGAGGGGGCCAGACTTCCGGCGCGAGACGAGAGCCAGGCCCGCAAGCGATTCGGGCGGATCAGCCCAGGCCGCTTCAGGCGGTCGGCTTTAGCCAGCGCAGGGTGTGCCTGGTTGGAATCAGATGGTTTCCAGCGGTGATCCTGGAGGCCTTTGTCCCCAGCCGATCCAGCGCCCCGATGCCGCATCGGGAGGTGGGAGCCTCCCGACCTTGCCGGCAGGTTTGCTCGTGTACTCAACCGGGAGAGGGGCAGGAGAGCAGGGCGACGCGCCTGAAAGTGAGGCTGGCCGGCGTTTTTTCTTTGCCTGGACTGCTGCGATTCGGGTGAGGTCCGTGTGCCGAAATCGATGCGAGCGACTCGCAAAATCCGTCGTGTGATCGCAATTCTGCGCGGCGTCATACGCCACGCGGAAATTCTCTGAAAATTCCGGCACTTACCGACGACTTAGCAGCTGCGGTATGCTTGACACACCATAGGCCGTCCTATATTTCTCCGCGCGCCGTTTGGGGCTGAAAGCGGGCGTAGTTCAGTTGGTTAGAATGCCGGCCTGTCACGCCGGAGGTCGCGGGTTCGAGTCCCGTCGCTCGCGCCAGCCCAAACACTGGCAGCCCATAACAATTGGGCGCAAGGGGTGGCGATGGAAGCTCTTCTGCGGGAATACCTGCCAATCCTGATCTTCCTGGGACTAGCCTTCGGGCTGGTCTGCGCCATGCTCGGCGGATCGTATCTGATCGCCCGCCAGAATCCGAACTCGGAGAAGCTGTCGCCGTTCGAATGCGGGTTCGCCCCGTTCGACGATGCGCGCGGCCAGTTCGACGTTCGCTTCTATCTCGTCGCGATTCTTTTCATCATCTTCGATCTCGAGGTCGCGTTCCTGTTTCCATGGGCCGTGGCGCTGGGCGACATCGGCCTCTTCGGGTTCTGGTCGATGATGCTCTTCCTCGGCGTGCTGACGGTCGGCTTCATCTACGAATGGCGCAAGGGAGCCCTGGAATGGGAGTGATCACTCCGGCCAAGCCCAACACGGCGGCCGAAGCGGCGCTGTCGCGGGCGCTGAACGACGAGCTGGCCGACAAGGGTTTCGTCGTCGCCCAGCTGGACAAACTGGTCACCTGGGCGCGCACCGGTTCGATGTGGGGCTTGACCTTCGGTCTGGCCTGCTGCGGCGTCGAGATGATCCACTGCTGGATGAGCCGCTACGATCTCGACCGATTCGGCTTCGCGCCGATGCCGAGCCCGCGCGCCGCGGACGTGATGATCGTGGCCGGCACGCTGACCAACAAGATGGCTCCGGCGCTGCGCAAGGTCTACGACCAGATGGCCGAGCCGCGCTACGTGATCTCGATGGGCTCGTGCGCCAACGGCGGCGGCTACTATCACTACAGCTATTCCGTCGTGCGCGGCTGCGATCGCATCGTGCCTGTCGACGTCTACGTGCCGGGTTGTCCGCCGACCGCCGAGGCGCTGCTCTACGGCGTGCTCCAGCTCCAGAAGAAGGTCCGTCGTACGGGCACGCTGGTGCGCTGATGAGCGAGGCTCTCAAGGAACTCGGTGCCCATATCGTCCAGGCTCAGGCGGGTGTGGTTTCGAAGGCTGAAGTTCGCCTCGGCGAGCTCATGCTCGAGACGACGCCGGACAAGGTGATCGCGCTTCTCACGTATCTGCGCGACGATCCGAAGTGCCTGTTCAAGCAGCTGATCGACATCTGCGGCGTCGACTGGCCGGAGCGCGAGAAGCGCTTCGATGTCGTCTACAATCTGCTCAGCCTGAAGAACAACCAGCGCATCCGCGTGAAGCTGATGACCGACGAGACATCGCCGGTACCGTCGGCCGCCTCCGTCTACAGCTCGGCCGGCTGGTTCGAGCGCGAAACCTACGATCTTTACGGCGTGTGGTTCTCGGATCATCCCGACCTCCGCCGTATCCTCACGGATTACGGATTCGAGGGGCATCCGCTGCGCAAGGATTTCCCGCTGACCGGCTTTGTCGAGCTGCGCTGGGACGATGTTCAGAAGCGCGTGGTCTACGAACCCGTGAAGCTCGCCCAGGAATTCCGGCGCTTCGACTTCCTGAGCCCCTGGGAGGGCGCGCCCCAGATTCTGCCGGGCGACGAGAAGGCCCAGGAAGCGGCCGCGGCGCCGGCGAAGGCGAACTGACATGTCCGACGTCGAAATCAAGACACTGACCATGAACTTCGGGCCGCAGCATCCGGCGGCCCACGGCGTGCTTCGCCTCGTCGTCGAGATGGACGGCGAGATCGTCGAGCGCTGCGATCCGCATATCGGCCTGCTGCATCGCGGCACCGAGAAGCTGATCGAGTACAAGAGCTACCTGCAGGCTGTGCCGTACTTCGACCGGCTCGACTATGTGTCGCCGATGAACCAGGAGCATGCCTACGCGCTCGCGGTGGAGAAGCTGCTGGGCATCGAGGCGCCGGAGCGCGGCCAGTACATCCGTGTCCTGTTCTCCGAGATCACGCGAATCCTCAACCATCTGCTGAACGTCACGACCTTCGCGATGGACGTCGGTGCGCTTACGCCGCCGCTCTGGGGCTTCGAGCAGCGCGAACTGCTGATGGAGTATTACGAGCAGGTGAGCGGCTCGCGCATGCACGCGGCCTATTTCCGGCCGGGCGGCGTCCACCAGGACCTGCCGGCGGGCATGCTCGATTCGATGGATGGCTGGATCAAGCAGTTCTATCCGTTCATGAAGGACGTCGAGAACCTGCTGAACGACAACCGCATCTTCCGCCAGCGTACCGTCGACATCGGCGTCGTGTCGGCCGAGCAGGCGCTCGACTGGGGCTTCTCGGGCCCGCTGATCCGCGCTTCGGGCCTGCCGTGGGATCTGCGCAAGTCGCAGCCCTACGACGTCTACGACCGCATGGATTTCGACATTCCGGTCGGCAAGACCGGCGACTGCTACGCGCGTTACCTCGTGCGCATCGAGGAAATGTACCAGAGCGTCCGCATCATGGAGCAGTGCATCGCCGCACTGCGCAAGGTCGGCGGCCCGGTACGCGTCGACGACCGCAAGATCTCGCCGCCGCGCCGCGGCGAGATGAAGGGATCGATGGAAGCGCTGATCCATCACTTCAAGCTCTACACCGAGGGCTACAAGGTGCCGGCCGGTGAGACCTATACGGCGGTCGAGGCGCCCAAGGGCGAGTTCGGCGTCTATCTCGTCTCGGACGGCACCAACAAGCCGTACCGCTGCAAGATCCGCGCTCCCGGGTTTCCGCACCTGCAGGCGCTCGACATGATGACCAAGGGACACCAGCTCGCCGACATGTCGGCGAACATCGGCTCGCTCGACATCGTGTTCGGCGAGATCGACCGCTAGGAGACGATGCGATGGCGATGATCACCGCCGACCCCAAGGACGTCCCGCAGGTCGCGCACTTTTCCTTCACGCCCGAATACATGGCGAAGGTCGAAGAGCAGATTGCCCACTATCCGCCGGGCCGCCAGGCGAGCGCCGTGATCGCGGTGCTGGACCTGGCGCAGCGCCAGCAGGGCTGGCTGCCGCGCGCGGCGATGAACGAGGTGGCGCGCCTCCTCGATATGGCGCCGATCCGCGTCTACGAGATCGCGACCTTCTATACGATGTTCCAGCTGCGCCCGAAGGGTAAGTACCTGCTGCAGGTCTGCACCACGACGCCGTGCTGGCTGCGCGGCTCGGACGCGGTGATGAAGGCCTGCCAGCATGCCGCCGACGGCGAGACGTTCAGCGTGCAGGAGGTCGAGTGCCTCGGCGGCTGCGTCAATGCGCCGGTCGTACAGATCAACGACGATTTCTACGAGGACCTCGACGAGGCCTCGATGAACAAGGTGCTCGACGCGTTCCGGCGCGGCGAGACGCCGAAGCCCGGACCGCAGGTGGACCGCCAGACGTCGGCGCCCGAGGGCGGACTGACAACGCTGAAGGGCGAATAGAACGATGCTCGGCGACAAGGACCGCATCTTCACCAATCTTTACGGCGTCCACGACTGGCGCCTGGCCGGCGCCCGCGCGCGCGGCGCCTGGGACAACACCAAGGCGCTGATCGAGAAGGGCCAGGACTGGATCATCGACGAGATGAAGAAGTCCGGGCTGCGCGGCCGCGGCGGCGCCGGCTTCCCGACCGGCATGAAGTGGTCCTTCATGCCCAAGGAAGTGAAGGACCGTCCGCACTATCTGGTCGTGAACGCCGACGAGTCGGAGCCGGGCACCTGCAAGGATCGCGACATCATGCGGCACGATCCGCACCTGCTGATCGAGGGCTGCCTGATCGCGGGCTTCGCGATGCGCGCCCATGCCGGCTACATTTATGTGCGCGGCGAGTTCTACAACGAAGCGCAGCATCTGATCGCCGCCATCAAGGAGGCCTATGATGCAGGCCTGCTCGGCAAGAACGCCTGCGGCTCCGGCTGGGATTTCGACCTCTACGTCCATCGCGGCGCCGGCGCCTATATCTGCGGCGAGGAGACCGCGCTGCTCGAGAGCCTCGAGGGCAAGAAGGGCATGCCGCGGCTGAAGCCGCCGTTCCCGGCGGGCGCCGGCCTGTATGGCTGCCCGACCACCGTGAACAACGTCGAGTCGATCGCCGTCGCCCCGACCATCCTGCGCCGCGGTGCGGCCTGGTTCGCGGGCATCGGCCGGCCCAACAACACCGGCACCAAGCTCTTCTGCATCTCCGGGCACGTGAACCGGCCGTGCAACGTGGAAGAGGAGATGGGCATTCCCCTCCGCGAGCTGATCGAGCGCCATTGCGGCGGCGTGCGCGGCGGCTGGGACAATCTCCTGGCGGTGATCCCGGGCGGCGCCTCGGTGCCGCTGCTGCCCAAGGCGATCTGCGATACGCAGCTGATGGACTTCGACTCGCTGCGCGACCAGCGCTCGGGCCTCGGGACCGCGGCCGTCATCGTCATGGACAAGTCGACCGACGTCGTGAAGGCGATCGCGCGGCTGAGCTACTTCTACAAGCACGAGAGCTGCGGCCAGTGCACGCCGTGCCGCGAGGGCACCGGCTGGATGTGGCGCGTGATGGAGCGGATGGTCACGGGCAACGCGCGGATCGAGGAGATCGACGCGCTCGAGGACGTCACCAAGCAGGTGGAAGGCCACACGATCTGCGCGCTGGGCGACGCGGCGGCGTGGCCGATCCAGGGCCTGATCCGGCATTTCCGGCCCGAAATGGAGCGCCGCATCCGCGCGCGCACCGAAAAACTGGCAGCCGAGTAGGCGGGGCGGGGAGCAGGCAATGCCCAAGGTCAAGATCGACGGCGTCGAACTGGAGGTGCCGGCCGGCATCACCGTGCTGCAGGCCTGTGAGCTGGCGGGCGTCGAGATTCCGCGCTTCTGCTACCACGACCGTCTGTCGATCGCCGGCAACTGCCGCATGTGCCTCGTCGAGGTGAAGCCCGGCCCGCCCAAGCCGCAGGCGAGCTGCGCGCTGCCGGTCGCCGACAAGCAGGAAATCTTCACCCAGACCCCGACCGTGCAGAAGGCGCGCAAGGGCGTGATGGAATTCCTGCTGATCAACCATCCGCTGGATTGTCCGATCTGCGACCAGGGCGGCGAGTGCGACCTGCAGGATCAGGCGATGGCCTACGGTTTCGACCGCAGCCGCTATCATGAGAACAAGCGCGCGGTGCCGGACAAGGAACTCGGGCCGCTCGTGAAGACGTCGATGAACCGCTGCATCCATTGCACGCGCTGCATCCGCTTCGCGACCGAGGTCGCCGGCGTCGAGCAGCTCGGCGCCACGGGCCGCGGCGAGAGCATGGAAGTCACGACCTATGTCGAGCAGGCGCTGTCGACCGAGCTCGCCGGCAATCTGGTCGATCTCTGCCCGGTCGGCGCACTGACCTCGAAGCCCTACGCTTTCGAAGCGCGGCCCTGGGAACTGACCAAGACCGAGTCGGTCGACGTGCTGGACGCGCTGGGTTCGAACATCCGAATCGACACGCGTGGTGCGCAGGTCATGCGCGTGCTGCCGCGTCTCAACGACGACGTGAACGAGGAGTGGATCTCCGACAAGACGCGCCACGCGATCGACGGGCTGCGTCACCAGCGGCTGGATCGTCCCTATGTCCGCACCAAGGGCAAGCTCGTGGAAGCGACCTGGGACGAGGCCTTCGCCGCGATCGCCGCGAAGCTGAAGGGTCTGGACGGGAGCAAGATTGCGGCGATCGTCGGCGATCAGTGCGATGCCGAGTCCATGGTGGCGCTGAAGGACCTCATGGCGTCGCTGGGCTCGCCCAACGTCGACTGCCGCCAGGACGGTGCCAAGATCGACGGGCCGCGCGGCAGCTACATCTTCAACACCGGCGTCCGCGGTATTGACCAGGCGGACGCCATCCTGCTGATCGGCACCAACCCACGCACCGAAGCACCGGTTCTCAATGCCCGCATCCGCAAGCGTTATCTCCACGGCAAGTGCCCGGTGGCCAGCATCGGCACCGCCGAGGACCTGACCTATCCGGTCGAGCGCCTGGGCGCCGGCGCGGCGACCCTGCGGGAACTTGTCGATGGAAAGCTCGGCTTCTTCGACAAGCTCAAGGACGCGAAGAACCCGCTGATCGTCGTCGGCATGGGCGCGCTCGCCCGCGAGGACGGCGCGGCGGTGCTGGCGATGGCCTATGAGCTGGTCGGCAAGCTGAACGGGGTGCGCGACGACTGGAACGGCTTTGCCGTCCTGCACACGGCCGCAGCGCGCGTCGGCGGCCTCGACCTCGGCCTGGTGCCGGGCGAGGGCGGGCGCGATGTCGCCGGCATTCTGGAAGGTTGCCAGAAGAAGGAGATCGAGGCGGTCTTCCTGCTCGCGGCCGACGAAATCGATACGACGAAGCTCGGGAAGGCCTTCGTGGTCTACCAGGGCCACCACGGCGATGCCGGAGCCCACCGCGCTGACGTGATCCTGCCGGGCGCGGCTTACACCGAGAAGCCCGGCATCTACGTGAACACCGAAGGCCGCGTCCAGGTCGGTCGCCGCGCCGGCTATCCGCCGGGCGATGCCCGCGAGGACTGGGCGATCCTGCGTGCGCTCTCGGAGCGGCTGGGCAAGACGCTGCCCTACGACACGCTTCATCAGGTGCGGGCGCGGCTCGTGGCGGTGAACAAGGTCTTCGCGGCGATCGACCAGCAGGCGCCCGGCGCCTGGGGACCGGTCGGCAAGCCCGGCGCGACCACGGATGCGCCGCTCAAGTCGGCGGTGCCGAACTTCTACATGACCTGTCCGATCAGCCGCGCGTCGAAGACCATGGCCGACTGCATGGCCTCGCGGGCGCATCTCATGGCGGCGGAGTAGGGGCATGTACGCCGATCTGATCACCTTCTTCACGACCAACTGGCTGGGCATGGCGATCGTCATGCTGGCGCAGTGCCTTGCCGTGACCGTGCCGCTGCTCGTCTCCGTGGCCTACATGACCTACGTCGACCGCAAGGTCTGGGCCTCGATCCAGCTCCGCCGCGGCCCCAACGTGGTCGGTCCGTTCGGTCTCCTGCAGCCGTTTGCCGACGGTCTGAAGCTGGTGCTCAAGGAGACGATCGTCCCGTCGAGCGCCAACGGCATCCTGTTCATCATTGCGCCGATGATCGCCTTCATGACGGCGTTGGTCGCCTGGGCCGTTGTGCCGTTCGACGACGGCTGGGTGATCGCCAACATCAATGTCGGCATCCTCTATCTCTTCGCCATCTCGTCACTGGGCGTCTACGGCATCATCATCGCGGGCTGGGCCTCGAACTCGAAGTACGCCTTCCTCGGTGCCCTTCGCTCCGCGGCGCAGATGGTTTCCTATGAGGTCTCGATCGGCTTCGTGCTGATCACCGTCCTGCTCTGCGTCGGCTCGCTGAACCTCTCGCAGGTCGTGCTGGCCCAGTCCGGCTGGTTCTGGAACTGGTTCTGGCTGCCGCTGCTGCCGATGTTCGTGATCTTCTTCATCTCGGCGCTCGCCGAGACGAACCGCACGCCGTTCGACCTGCCGATGTCGGAGGCCGAGCTGGTGGCGGGCTTCCACACCGAATACTCGGCCATGACCTTCGGCCTGTTCTTCCTCGGCGAATACGCCAACATGATCCTGCTCTCGGCTCTGGGCGCGGTCCTGTTTCTGGGCGGCTGGCATTCGCCGATCCCCTATGCGCCGTTCACGTTGGTGCCGGGCGTCGTCTGGTTCGCCCTCAAGATCGCCTTCCTGCTGTTCATCTTCAGCTGGACCAAGGGCACGCTGCCTCGCTACCGCTACGACCAGCTGATGCGGCTGGGCTGGAAGGTGTTCCTGCCCGTGTCGCTGGGCTGGGTCGTCCTCACCGCTGCCGTGCTCACGTTCGGCGGCTGGCTGCCGAAGCCCTAGGAGCAATCGCCAAATGGCTTCCCTCGACCGTACCGCGCGCGCCTTCCTGCTCACCGAGCTGGTGACGGGATTCGCCCTCACCCTGAAGTACATGTTCAAGCCCAAGGTGACGGTGAACTACCCCTACGAAAAGGGCCCGCTCAGCCCGCGCTTCCGCGGCGAGCATGCGCTGCGCCGCTATCCAAACGGCGAAGAGCGCTGCATTGCCTGCAAGCTCTGCGAGGCGATCTGCCCGGCCCAGGCCATCACCATCGAGGCCGAGCCGCGCGATGACGGCAGCCGCCGCACGACGCGCTACGACATCGACATGACGAAATGCATCTATTGCGGCTTCTGCCAGGAAGCCTGCCCGGTCGATGCGATCGTGGAGGGCCCGAACTTCGAGTTCTCGACCGAGACGCGCGAGGAACTCATGTACAACAAGGACAAGCTGCTCGCGAACGGCGACCGCTGGGAGACCTTGATCGCGGCGAACCTCCACTCCGAAGCGGCGTATCGCTGAGCCGGGCGGGGGGAGAGACAGATCATGATACTCCAGGCTCTGGCCTTCTACGTCTTTGCCGCGATCACGGTGGCTGCGGCCGCCATGGTCGTGGTTTCGCGCAATCCCGTTTATTCGGTGCTTTTCCTGATCCTGGCGTTCTTCAACGCTGCGGGGCTGTTCCTGCTGATCGGCGCCGAGTTCATCGCGATGATCCTGGTCATCGTCTATGTCGGCGCGGTCGCGGTGCTCTTCCTCTTCGTGGTCATGATGCTCGACATCAACCTCACGGAGCTGCGTGAGGGTTTCCTCGATTACTTCCCGGTGGGCGCGCTGATCGGCGCGGTGCTGTTCGCCGAGCTGCTGCTGGGCCTCGGCATCATCGGCGCCGGCTCGACGACCATCACGGGCCTGAATGCGCACGGCGCCCAGGTGATGGCCATCGAGAATACGCGGGCCATCGGGCGGGTGCTCTATACCCAGTATTTCTATCTCTTCCAGGTGGCCGGTCTGGTGCTGCTGGTCGCCATGATCGGCGCCATCGTCCTCACCCTGCGCAGCCGGCCGGGCGTCCGCCGCCAGAAGGCGGGCGAGCAGATCAACCGCACCAGGGAACAGTCGATCACCGTGGTCAAAGTGCCGACCCGGGGAGGGGTGTGATGACGATCGGGCTGGGCCACTATCTCGCCGTCGCGGCCGTGCTGTTCACGATGGGCATCCTCGGCATCTTCCTGAACCGCAAGAACGTCATCGTCATCCTGATGTGCGTCGAGCTGATGCTGCTCGCGGTGAACATCAACCTGGTGGCCTTCTCGGTCTTCCAGGGCAACGTCGTCGGGCAGGTCTTCGCCCTTCTGGTGCTGACCGTGGCCGCCGCCGAGGCGGCGATCGGATTGGCGATCCTGGTGGTCTACTTCCGTAACCGCGGAACGATCGAAGTCGAAGACATCAACGCGATGAAGGGCTAGGGCGCACTCATCATGGATCTCGCCATCAAGCTCATCGTCTTCCTGCCGCTGGTCGCGGCAGCGATTGCCGGTCTTTTCTGCCGCGTGATCGGCGCCCGCCCGGCGCAGATCGTGACCTGCGCGGCGCTGCTGATTGCGGCAGCGATCTCGGTCTTCGTCTTCGTCAAGATCGGCTTCGGGACGGAGAAGCTGATCGTCGTCAAGCTCTTCTCCTGGATGGAGTCGGGCACGCTCGACATCTCCTGGGCGCTGCGCGTCGACACGCTGACCGCGGTCATGCTGATCGTCGTGACCGGCGTGTCGTCGATGGTCCACATCTACTCCATCGGGTACATGGAGGACGATCCCAGCATCCCGCGCTTCATGGCGTATCTCAGCCTGTTCACCTTCTTCATGCTGATGCTGGTGACGGCCGACAACCTCGTGCAGCTCTTCTTCGGCTGGGAAGGGGTGGGCCTCGCGTCCTACCTGCTTATCGGCTTCTGGTACGACAAGCCCTCGGCCAATGCCGCGGCGATGAAGGCCTTCATCGTCAACCGGGTCGGCGACTTCGGCTTCGCGCTGGGTATCTTCGCGGTCTGGATGCTGTCGGGCTCGGTGGGTTTCGAGGAGATCTTCGGCAAGGCGCCGCAGATGGCCCAGATGCGCATCCAGTTCCTGGGCATGGACCTGCCGGCCCTGGAGACCGCCTGCCTGCTGCTGTTCGTCGGCGCCATGGGCAAATCGGCCCAGCTCGGCCTGCACACCTGGCTGCCGGACGCCATGGAAGGCCCGACCCCGGTGTCGGCGCTGATCCATGCCGCCACCATGGTCACGGCCGGCGTCTTCATGGTCTGCCGCCTGTCGCCGCTCTTCGAGCTGGCGCCGACCGCCTCGATGGTCGTGACGATCATCGGTGCGCTGACCGCGTTCTTTGCCGCGACCGTCGGCCTGACCCAGTTCGACATCAAGCGGGTCGTCGCCTATTCGACCTGCAGCCAGCTCGGCTACATGTTCTTCGCCTGCGGCGTCGGCGGCTACTCGGCCGCCATGTTCCACCTCACGACGCACGCCTTCTTCAAGGCGCTGCTGTTCCTCGGGTCGGGCTCGGTGATCCACTGCCTCCACCACGAGCAGGACATGCGCAAGATGGGGGGCGTGCGCGAGAAGGCGCCCCAGACCTTCATCCTGATGTGGGTCGGCACGCTGGCCCTGTCGGGCATCGGCGTCCCGTTCATCCTGGGCAACGGCCTGGGCTTCGCGGGCTTCTACTCCAAGGACATCATGCTGGAGTCGGCCTACGGGACCCATACGACGGTCGGCGTTTTCGCCTACTGGATGGGGGTGGTCGCGGCCTTCATGACCGCCTTCTACTCGACCCGCCTGATGTTCATGACCTTTTACGGCAAGTATCGCGGCGACCATCACACCTGGGATCACGCCCACGAATCGCCGATCGTCATGATGATCCCGCTCTACGTGCTGGGCATCGGCGCGGCGTTCTCGGGCCTGGTCGGCTACGACTGGTTCGTCGGCCATGACTGGCACGCCTTCTGGGGCCATTCGCTCGCCGTGAAGGCGACGGAGGAAGTCCTGCACCACGCTCACGAAGTGCCGCTGTGGGTGAAGCTGATGCCGCTGGTGCTCGCGATCGCCGGCATCGCGCTCAGCTACTACTATTACGTCGTGCGCACCGACATGCCGGAGCGCACCGTCAGGACGTTCCCGCGCCTGCACGACTTCTTCTACAACAAGTGGTACTTCGACGAGCTCTACGATGCGGTGTTCGTGAAGCCCTCGCTGGCCATCGGCCGCTTCCTCTGGAAGAAGGGCGACGGCGCCGTTATCGATGGGCTCGGACCCGACAATGTCGCCGCTCGGGCGCAGGACATGGCGGGCATTCTGATGCGCTTCCAGAGCGGCTATCTCTATCACTACGCGTTCGTGATGCTGGTCGGCGTCGCCGGTCTCGTCACCTATTTCATGCTGTCGGCGAGGTAAGGCCCCCGATGTCGAGCTGGCCCATCCTTTCCCTGGTCACGTTCCTGCCTCTGGTGGGGGCGTTCTTCTGCCTGATCGTCAACGGCCCGAAAGAGGCCGTCGAACGCAACTGCCGCAGCGTGGCGATCGTCACCACGACGGTAACCTTCCTGATCTCGCTGCTTCTGTGGATCCGCTTCGATCCGACGAAGGCGGGCTTCCAGTTCGAGGAGAAGGTCGCCTGGGTGCCGGCCCTCAATATCGGCTACCACGCCGGTATCGACGGCATCTCGCTGTTCTTCGTGCTGCTCTCGACCCTGCTGACGCCGATCTGCATCCTGGCGAGCTGGGAATCGGTCAAGGTCCGCGTCAAGGAATACATGATCGCGTTCCTCGTGCTCGAGACCTTCATGGTCGGCATGTTCTGCGCGCTCGACCTGGCGCTGTTCTACATCTTCTTCGAAGGCGTCCTCATTCCGATGTTCCTGATCATCGGCGTGTGGGGCGGCAAGCGGCGCGTCTACGCGGCCTTCAAGTTCTTCCTCTACACGCTGCTCGGCTCGGTGCTCATGCTGCTGGCGATCATCGCCGTCTACGGGCAGGTCGGCACGACGGACCTGCCGACGGTCATGGAGAAGCTCGACCTGCCGTTCACCTGGCAGTGCTGGCTGTGGCTGGCCTTCTTCGCCTCGTTCGCGGTGAAGGTGCCGATGTGGCCGGTCCACACCTGGCTGCCGGACGCCCACGTCGAGGCGCCGACCGCGGGCTCCGTCATCCTGGCCGGCGTGCTGCTGAAGATGGGCGGCTACGGCTTCCTGCGCTTCTCGATCCCGCTGTTTCCCGAGGCGACGCAGTATTTCGCGCCGATGGTCTTCGGCCTCTCGATCGTGGCCGTGATCTACACCTCGCTGGTCGCGCTGGTGCAGGAGGACATGAAGAAGCTGATCGCCTATTCGTCCGTCGCCCACATGGGCTTCGTGACGATCGGCGCCTTCGTGATGAACATGCAGGGCGTGCAGGGCTCGATCTTCCAGATGCTGAGCCACGGCATCGTGTCGGCCGCGCTCTTCCTCTGCGTCGGCGTGGTCTACGACCGCATGCATACCCGCGAGATCGCGGCCTATGGCGGCCTCGTGCATCGCATGCCGCGCTATGCCTTCACCTTCCTGTTCTTCACGCTGGCGAGCGTCGGTCTGCCCGGCCTGTCGGGCTTCGTCGGCGAATTCCTGGTTCTGCTGGGCGCCTTCAAGGCCAACACCTGGGTGGCCTTCCTGGCCGCCACCAGCCTGATCCTCGGCGCCGCCTATGCGCTGTGGCTCTATCGCAAGATCGTCTTCGGCGAACTCACCAAGGATTCGCTGAAGGGCATCCTCGACATGAACGGTCGGGAGATCGCGATCTTTCTGCCGCTCGTGTTGCTGACGATCTGGATGGGCGTCTATCCCAATTCCTTCCTCGACCCGATGGCGCCGGCGGTGGACAAGCTGATCGGCGACTATCAGGCGGCTTTGAAGCTCGCCCGCACCGCGGCGCTGGTACCGTGAGCGGCCGGGAGTAATGAACATGATCGTCGGTCTCGAATCCTGGACCCTGGCCCGCCCGGAAATCTTCCTCGCGGCGGCCACCGCCCTGCTGCTCATCTACGGTGTCGTCCGGGGTGAAATCGCCACGCCGTTCGTCTCGGCGGCGACCTCGGTCGCCCTGCTGGTGACGGCGGCTTTGCTGTTCCTGCCGTATCGCGAAGGGACGGCCTTTTCCTCGCTGTTCATCGTCGACCGGCTGACCGCGACCATGAAGGCGATGGTGCTGGTGGGCTCCGCCATCGCCATCCTGATGTCGCGCGCCTATTTCGAGCAGGCCAAGGCCTGGAGGTTCGAGTATCCGGTGCTGGTCGCCCTGGCGACGCTCGGCATGATGCTGATGATCTCGGCCAACGACCTGATGGCGCTGTATGTCGGCCTCGAGCTGCAGTCGCTGGCGCTCTACGTCATCGCCTCGTTCCAGCGTGACAGCGTGCGGTCGACCGAAGCCGGCGTGAAGTACTTCGTCCTGGGCTCGGTCGCCTCGGGCATGCTGCTGTTCGGCTCCTCGCTGATCTACGGCTTCTGTGGCGGCACGGCGTTCGTGCAGATCTCGGGCGCGCTGGCCGACGGCCGCGCGACGGAGATCGGGGTGATCATCGGCCTGGTGTTCGTGGTTGCCGGTCTCGCCTTCAAGGTCTCGGCCGTGCCGTTCCACATGTGGACGCCGGACGTCTACGAGGGCGCCCCGACGCCGGTGACGGCGCTGTTCGCGGTGGCTCCCAAGATCGCCGCCCTGTCGCTGCTGGTGTCGGTCCTGATGGGCCCGTTCAAGCCGCTGTTTGCGCAGTGGCAGCAGATCATCGTCGTGGCCTCGGTGCTGTCGATGGCGCTCGGCGCGTTCGCGGCACTCCGCCAGCAGAACATCAAGCGTCTGATGGCCTATTCGTCGATCGGCAACGTCGGCTACATCCTGCTGGGCGTGGCCAGCGGCACGGAGATCGGCATCCAGGCGGTGGTCTTCTATCTCGCCATCTACCTGGTCATGACGCTGGGCGTCTTCGCCACCATCCTGATGATGAAGCGCCGCAACATCATGGTCGAGCAGGTCTCCGATCTCGCAGGCCTCGCGCGCAGCCAGCCGATGATGGCTCTGGGCATGCTGATCTTCATGTTCTCGCTGGCCGGCATCCCGCCGCTCGCGGGCTTCTGGGGCAAGCTCTACATCTTCATGGCCGCGGTCGAAGCCAAGCTGTTCGTCCCCGCCGTGCTGGGCGTGCTCGCCTCCGTGGTGGCGTCGTACTACTACCTGCGCATCGTGAAGGTGATGTACTTCGACGAGCCCGCCGAGGCGATCGACCGGCCGGCGTTCGGCGTCAACCGCGTGGTGGCGCTGGTCGCGGCCTTCCTGATCGCCATCTTCTCCCTGGTTCCCCAGCCCCTCAGCGTGATCGCCGAAGCGGCCGCCAAGGGCCTGTTCCCGTGACCTCGATACCCGTCCTCCCGGACGGGTGGACGCTGATTGCGCTTCAGAGCGTCGGCAGCACCAATGACGAGGCCATCCGCCTGGCCGATGCCGGTGCCCGCGAGGGCACGGTCGTCTGGGCGCGCGAGCAGTCGGGCGGCCGCGGTCGAAGGGGCCGCAACTGGGCATCCCCGGTCGGCAATCTCTACAGTTCCACGGTCCTGCGACCCGGCTGCGCGGCGCCGCGCGCCGCCGAACTGGGCTTCGTCGCGGCCCTCGCGGTCGGCGACCTCGTGCCGGCGGATCGAAGCGTGCGCCTGAAATGGCCCAACGACGTGCTGGTCGACGGTGGCAAAGTCGCCGGTATCCTGCTGGAGAGCGCGATCGGACAGGATGGACAGGTCGAGCACGTCGTGGCCGGCATTGGCGTGAACGTCACCTTTGCCCCGCAGCTGCCCGATATGCGCTATCCGGGGGCGGCGCTGGGCGGCACGGTCGAGGCGGCCTTGGAAGGTCTCACGCGTGCGCTGGCGAACCGGCTGGCGCAATGGCGCCGCGACGGGTTCGAGACGGTGCGCCGCGAATGGCTGGCCAAGGCGGGGCCGTTGGGGGCGGAGGTCGACGTCCGGCTGGGCGAGGGGCTCGTCCGCGGCCGGTTCGCCGGGCTGGACCGCGAGGGCGCGCTTCTGCTGGATACGGCAGAGGGCCCGCGCAAGATCGTCTCGGGTGAATTGCTGGGCCGGGCGGCCTGAGGAGAGCGGGGATGCTGCTGGCCATCGACGTTGGCAATACCAACTCGAAATTCGTCGTGTTCGACGGCGACCGGATCGTTGCCGCGTGGCGCCTGCGGACCGAGTCCAAGCGCACGGCCGACGAATATGCCGCCTGGGTGACGCAGCTGATGAACCTGCAGGGTTTCGATCCCAGGTCGATCAAGGGTGCGATCCTGGCCAGCGTCGTGCCGGCCGTGAACACGCACCTGCGGCGTCTCTGCGAGACCTATTTTCACACCAGGCTGCTGATCGTCGGCGAGCCCGACTGCAATCTCGGGATCAAGGTCCTCATCGACCGGCCGGCCGAGGCGGGCGCCGACCGACTCGTCGGCGTGATCGCCGGTCACACGAAGTACGGCGGGCCGCTGATCACCATCGACTTCGGCAGCGCCACCACCTTCGATCTCGCGGACAAGGACGGCAACTTCATCGGCGGCGTGTTCGCGCCGGGTGTCGAGCTGACGATCGAGGCCTTCTACCTGATGACGGCGCGCCTGCCGCGCATCCGCGTCGAGAAGCCGGCCCACGTGATCGGCAAGAACACCGTGGCGAACATGCAATCCGGAATCTTCTGGGGCTATGTCGGGTTGATCGAGAGCCTGATCCGGCGCATCCGCGAGGAGTATGGCGAGCCCATGAAGGTGATCGCGACGGGCGGTCTCGCCAGCGTGTTCAAGGACGAGATCGGCCTGTTCGACTTCATAGAGCCCGACCTGATGTCGCTCGGCCTCCTGGAGATCTGGCGGCGCAACAGCCGATGACGGTTCCGTCGAACGACGAGCTGCTGTTCCTGGCCCTCGGGGGGGCCGGCGAGATCGGCATGAACCTCAATCTCTACGGCACGGCCGGCAAGTGGCTGATGGTCGATCTCGGCATCGGCTTCGCCGACAGTTCGATGGCCGGCGTCGAAGTGGTGATGCCGGATCCGGAATTCATCGTGGATCGCCGCGACGACCTCGTCGGCATCGTCCTGACCCATGCGCACGAGGATCATCTCGGCGCCGTCGCGGATCTGTGGCCCCGGCTGAAGGCGCCGGTCTACGCAACGCCGTTCGCGGCCTCCGTCCTGAAGCGCAAGCTGATCGACGCGGGGTTGCGCGACGTGGTGCCGGTCACCGAGATCCCGCTCGGCGGCAAATTCAACCTCGGGCCGTTCGAGCTCGAGATGATCACCATGACGCATTCGATCCTCGAGCCGAACGCCATGGCGATCCGCACGAAGTTCGGCACGGTGTTCCACACCGGTGACTGGAAGATCGATCCCGAGCCGCTGCTGGGCGACCTCACCGACGAGGCGATGCTGAAGCGCATCGGCGACGAGGGCGCGCTCGCGATGGTCTGCGACAGCACCAACGTCTTCGTCGAGGGCGAGGCGGGCTCCGAATCCAAGGTCCGGAAGAATCTCGAGAAGCTGGTGCAGGGACGCAGGGGCAGGGTGGCCGTCACCTGCTTCGCCTCCAACCTCGCGCGGGTCGAGAGCATCGCGCTGGCCGCGGTCGCGGCCGGCCGCCACCCGGTCCTGTCGGGGCGGGCCCTCACGCGCATGCTCCAGGCCGCCCAGGAATGCGGCTACCTGCTGGATTTCCCGGAATGCGTGCCAGAGCAGCAGGCGGGTTTCCTGCCCCGCGACAAGGTGCTGTTCATCTGCACCGGCAGCCAGGGCGAGCCGCGCGCCGCCATGTCGAAGCTGGCCAACGGCGAGCATCGCGACCTCGTCCTCGAGGCGGGCGACACCACGATCTTCTCGTCGCGGGTCATTCCCGGGAACGAGCATTCCGTCGGACGGCTGCAGAACGGCCTGATCGCGCGCGGGGTCAAGGTCATTACCGACCGCGAGGCCGACATCCACGTATCGGGACACCCGGCGCGCGACGAACTGGTCCGTGTCTATCAGTGGGTCCGGCCGAAGATCGCACTGCCGGTCCATGGCGAGGTCCGGCACATGATCGAGCATGCCGAGCTGGCTCGGGCCTGCCAGGTCCCGGAAACGATCGTGGCGCCCAACGGCACCCTGGTGCGGCTGGCACCCGGTCCGGCCGAGATCATCGACCATGTCTTTTCCGGGCGCCTTGCGCGCGACGGCGACGGGCTGATCCCGCTCGACGGGGAGTCGCTGCGCGAACGGCGCAAGCTCCTGTGGAACGGCGCCGCCGCGGCGACCCTGGTGGTGGACAAGCGCGGCAAGCCGCTGGCGCCGCCGAAAGTCTCGCTGCGCGGGATCGACGACGCCGACGGCGAGCTCGAGGAGGCCATCGAGGACGCATTGTCCGAGATGCTGGCCGACCTCAAGACCGCCGAACGGACCGACGACCGGCGCATGGAGGAGGCGGCCCGCCAGGCCGTCCGGCGCGTCGTGCGGGCGCACCTCGGCAAGAAGCCGTTGACGGACGTGCACATCGTCCGCATCTAAAGGCCGCGCAGCCGCCGGAGAAGACCATGATCGGACGCCTCAACCACATCGCGATCGCCGTGCCCGACCTCGCCAAGGCGAGCGAACTCTACCGGACCGTGATGGGCGCCAAGGTGAGCGCCCCCAAGGAACAGCCGGCGCATGGCGTCACGGTGGTCTTCGTCGAGCTGCCCAACACCAAGATCGAACTCCTTCATCCGCTTGGCGAGAAGTCGCCGATCGCCAATTTCCTGGCGCGTAACGCCGATGGCGGCATCCACCACGTCTGCTACGAGGTCGAGGACATCTACGCCGCCCGCGACAAGCTGAAGTCGCAGGGTGCGCGCGTGCTGGGCGATGGCGAGCCCAAGATCGGCGCCCATGACAAGCCCGTGCTGTTCCTGCATCCCAAGGACTTCACCGGCACCCTGATCGAACTCGAACAGGTCTGAGGAGCGCCGCGCCATGGGCTGGGCTACCGGCGTCATGGTCTACCTGGTGATCTGGTGGATCGCGCTCTTCATGGTATTGCCGGTGGGCGTGCGGCGGGTCGAAAATCCGGGCAGGGGCCAGGAGCAGGGCGCGCCGGAGAAGCCGGAGCTTCTGCGCAAGGCGATCATCACCACCATCGTCGCGGCGGTGCTGTGGCTCGCCTTCTACGGGTTCTATCAGCTGGATCTGCTGAGTTTCCGGCGTCTCGAAGGATCCTGAGCCGCACGATCCGCGCGCCTTTCGCCCAAAAGGAAACGGCGGACCAGTGGTCCGCCGTCCTCTACCCCCGAAACTCGTCGTAGGCGGCTTCCGCCGCTCTCCTCCCTAAACTCGGGCTACGCCCAACGCGTAGGCTGTTTAGCGTGCCGCCTGGGAATTGCCAAGACCTTTTCTTTCGATCCATGGGGGACGAACAGAAGATTCTGCAAAGCAGGGGTCCCTCGACGACAAACTAATGTCCGTACGATTTCACTGATCATCCGATGACCACATATTTGATCACGAACAGCCCAGCGAGAATCGCGACCGCCGGATGAACGTCGCGATAGCGGCCTGCGGCCACCTTGATTCCGGCGTACGAGATGAACCCGAAGGCGATGCCGTCGGCGATCGAGAAGGTGAAGGGCATCGCGATGGCGGTGATGACCGCCGGCGCCGCTTCGGTGATGTCGTTCCATTCGATCTCGGTCAGGCCGCGGGCCATCAGGCACGCGACGTACAGGAGAGCCGGCGCGGTCGCGTAGGCGGGGATCGATCCGGCGAGGGGCGAGAGGAAGAGCGCTAGCAGGAACAGCACGCCGACCGCCGCGGCGGTCAGCCCGGTCCGTCCGCCGGCATTGATGCCCGAGGCGCTCTCGATATAGCTGGTCGTCGTCGAGGTCCCGAGGGCGGCGCCGATCATCGCCGAGGCGCTGTCCGAAATCAGCGCGCCGCGCAGGCGCGGCACGGTCCCGTCGGGCCGCATGAAGCCGCCGCGATGGGCCAGCGCGATCAGCGTGCCGGTGTTGTCGAACAGATCGACGAACAGGAAGGCGAAGACCACCGTCACGAGCCCGACCTTCAGGGCGCCGGCAAGATCCATCTGGAGGAACACCGGCGCGATCGAGGGCGGGGTGTCGACGATGCCGGCGAACTTCTGCTGCCCGGCCAGGATGGAGATCACGGTCACCACCAGGATGCCGATGATCACGCCGCCCATGACGCGGCGGTGCTCCAGAGCGACGATGATGGCGAAGCCCAGCACCGCCATCACCACCGGCCAGCTCGTCATCTTGCCATGAGCCACCAGCGTCGCCGGATTGCCCACGACGATGCCGGCATTCTTGAGCGCGATCAGTGCCAGGAAGAGGCCGATGCCCGCCGCGATCGCCATCTTGAGCGACTTGGGAATCGCGTTGACGATCCATTCGCGGATCGGCAGCACGCTGATGATCAGGAAGATGACGCCCGAGATGAAGACGCATCCCAGCGCGACCTGCCAGGTGTGGCCCATGCCACCGACCACGCCGAAGGCGAAGTAGGCGTTGAGGCCCATGCCGGGCGCGAGGGCGATCGGGTAGTTGGCGAGGAACGCCATCAGGAAGCAGCCGACCGCCGCCGCCACGCAGGTGGCGGCGAACACCGCCCCGAACGGCATCTTGGCTTCGGCCAGGATCGAGGGGTTGACGAAGATGATGTAGGCCATGGTCAGGAACGTCGTGAGACCGGCGACGAGCTCGGTCCGGACGTTGGTCCTGTTCTCGCTCAGCTTGAAAAGTCGTTCCAGCATCCCGCTCCCCCGAAACTCGCGCCCAATGTGCGGACAAGTGTGCGGGCACATGGCTGTGAAAAGCCAGCCTGACCGTCCAGGTTTGCCTTTGGCCGACCCGTTCCCTACAGTCCGCCGCCATCCCGAGACCCCGACCGAGGACCGATTCCGCATGCGCATGAGCCAGTACTTTCTGCCGACGATGAAGGAAACTCCGTCGGAAGCGCAGATCGTTTCGCATCGGCTGATGCTGCGCGCCGGCCTCGTGCGCCAGACCAGCGCCGGCATCTATGCCTGGCTGCCGCTCGGCCTGCGGGTCCTGCGCAACATCGAGCGGATCGTGCGCGAGGAGCAGGACCGGGCGGGGGCGCAGGAAGTGCTGATGCCGACCATCCAGTCGGCCGACCTGTGGCGCGAGAGCGGCCGCTACGAGGCCTACGGGGCGGAGATGCTGCGCATCAAGGATCGCCACGATCGCGAGATGCTGTACGGCCCGACCAACGAGGAAATGATCACCACGCTCTTTCGGGATGGCGTGAAGAGCTATCGCGACCTGCCGAAGAACCTCTATCATATTCAGTGGAAGTTCCGGGACGAGGTCCGTCCGCGCTTCGGCGTCATGCGCGGTCGCGAATTCCTGATGAAGGACAATTACTCCTTCGACATCGACAAGGCGGGCGCGGTCCATTCCTACAACCGGATGTTCGTGGCCTATCTGCGCACCTTCGCCCGCATGGGGCTGAAGGCGATCCCGATGCGCGCCGACACCGGCCCGATCGGCGGCGATCTCAGCCATGAGTTCATCATCCTGGCCGAGACCGGCGAGAGCGCCGTGTTCTGCCACAAGGGGCTGGTCGACAAGGATATCCTGAGCCGTACGATCGACTACTCGTCTGACCTGCAGGGCATCGTCAACGAGTGGACGTCGCTCTACGCGGCGACCGACGAGATGCACGACACGAAGGCGTTCGAGGCGCTGCCCGAGGGCGAACGTCTCGCCGCGCGCGGCATCGAGGTCGGGCACATCTTCTATTTCGGCACCAAGTACTCCAAGCCGATGAACGCCGTCGTCGCCGGACCCGGCGGGGAGCAGATCACGGTGGAGATGGGATCCTACGGCATCGGCGTCTCGCGCCTGGTGGGCGGCATCATCGAGGCGAGCCACGACGATGCCGGCATCGTCTGGCCCGACGAGGTGGCGCCCTTCAAGGTGGCGATCGTCAATCTGAAGCCGGATGACGGCGCGGTGGGCGGCGCCTGCCAGAAGCTCTACGAGGCGCTCACCGCCAAGGGCGTCGCGGTGCTGCACGACGATCGCGACATTCGGCCGGGCGGCAAGTTCGCCGACATGGACCTGATCGGCATCCCCTGGCAGGTCATCGTCGGCCCCAAGGGGCTGGCCGCGGGCAAGCTCGAGGTCAAGAACCGCAAGACAGGCGCCCGCGAGGAGCTGGCGCCCGAACAGGTTCTCGCGCGCTTCGCCTGAGCCGCGGA
Source organism: Reyranella sp. (assembly GCF_965249915.1). GTDB lineage: Bacteria > Pseudomonadota > Alphaproteobacteria > Reyranellales > Reyranellaceae > Reyranella. The sequence goes on along the minus strand of NZ_OZ252257.1, from coordinate 1,994,279 downwards.
CAGGCTCCGCCATGTCCTTCGCCGCCGAACGCCTGATCGCCTTCCGCTTCCTGCGTGCCCGCCGCGAGGAGGGCTTCATCTCGGTGATCGCCGGCTTCTCGCTGATCGGCATCACGCTGGGCGTCGGAACGCTGATCGTCGTGATGTCGGTGATGAACGGCTTTCGCGTCGAGATGCTGGCCCAGATGTCGAGCATCAGCGGCCAGCTGGGCGTGCAGTCCAATGGGGGCCCCCTCGAGCCCACGCCCGACTTTCTGAAGCGCCTGGCGGCGGTGCCGGGCGTGGAGTCCGCCACGCCGACGGCCGAGGGCCAGCTCATGGCGGTCGCCGGCGATCGCGTGCGCGGGATCGTGCTGCGCGGTATGCGGCCGGACGACATCCGCGATCGCGCGCCTCTGGCCTCGGCGATCGAGGGATCGCCGGAGAGCCGCGAACGCTATCGCGCGCTCTGCAAGGCCGACGACGACAAGCCGATCGACTGGGGAACCCTCAAGGGCTTCGGCGACGACTTTAACGTGGTGATCGGCCGCCGCCTGGCCGACCTCATGAACCTGAAGGTCGGTGACCGGCTCCAGCTCGTATCGCCGGTGTCGGTGGCGACGCCGCTCGGCGTCATGCCGCGCTCGGCCGCCGTCAAGGTCTCCGCGATCTTCTGCACCGGCATGTACGACTACGATTCGAACTTCGTGTACGCGCCGCTGCAGGACGCCCAGCACATGCTCAACCTCGGGCCCAACGTCACGGGCATCGAGGTGTTCGTGTCAGACAAGGCCTCGACCGCCGAGACACGCAGGCTGCTCATGCAGGCGGTGGGGACGCAGGGCTGGGTGTTCGACTGGTTCCAGGCCAATGCCGGCTTCTTTTCGGCGGTGGTCGCCCAGACCAACATGATCTTCCTCGTCCTGACGATGATCGTGCTGGTCGCGGCCTTCAACATCGTGTCGAGCCTGGTCATGCTGGTTCGGACCAAGACCGCCGACATCGCCATCCTGCGCACCATGGGCGCCAGCCGGGCGGCCATCATGCGGATCTTCCTGCTCGACGGGCTGTCGATCGGCGGGGCGGGGACGATTCTGGGCGTCGTGCTGGGGCTCACCTTCGCCCGCAACATCGAGGCGATCCGGCAGTGGCTGCAGCGGACCTTCGACATCGTCCTGTTCGACCAGACCCTCTACCTGCTGGCCGAACTGCCTTCGCGGATCGAATGGAGCGAGGTCGCGGGAATTGCGATCATGGCGCTGGTCTTCGCGTTGCTCGCCTCGATCTATCCGGCGGCCCGGGCGGCGCGCCTCGATCCGGTGGAGGGCCTGCGCCGTGAGTGACCGCGCGCCCGCCGTCGAACGCTGGCTCGCCTGGCGCTACCTCGCCACGCGCCAGCGCGAGGGGTTCGTCTCCTTCATCGCCATGTTCTCGCTGATCGGCGTGGCGCTGGGCGTCGGCACCCTCATCGCCGTGCTCTCGGTCATGGGCGGCTTTCGCGAGCAGCTGCTGGGCCGGATCATCGGCATGAACGGCCATGTCGTGATTGCCGCCCGCGGTGGGCTGCTGCAGGCCACGCCCGAACTGCTGGCCAGGCTGAAGGACGTTCCGGGTGTCGAGGCGGTACGTCTCACGCTGGAGCGCCAGGTCCTCGTCACCGGGCACGGCCAGACCCGGGGCGCCCAGCTGCGCGGCGTGCGGCGGGAGGATCTCCTGAACCGGGAGATCGTTTCCAGGAACATCATTTTCGGCGACCTCGCCGAGTTCGGCACCAAGCCTGGCCTGGTGATCGGCGAGCGGCTGCGCCAGCAGATGCAGGTTCGGGTGGGCGAGCCGCTGACGGTGGTGACCCACCAATTGAACGAGGGCGGCACGATCGCGCCGCGCTACAGCGACTACGAAATCCTCGCCACCTTCATGAGCCGCCGCTACGAGTTCGACAGCACCCTGGTGTTCATCCCGCTGGCGGCGCTGCAGGAGGATCTCGAATACGGCAAGGAAACCGTGAGTTCGATCGACCTGTTCCTGAAGGATCCGCAGTCCGCGCCGAGGGTGGCGCAGGAGCTGCGGCAGGCGCTCGGCCGCGACGATCTCCGCGTATCGCATTGGCTCGGCCTCAACGCCCGCTTCGTCGGCGCCCTGCAGGTCGAGCGGGTGATGATGTTCATCATCCTGACCTTGATCGTCGTGGTGGCCGCCATGAACGTGGTCGCGAGCTTCACCATGCTGGTGCGCGTGAAGCGCGGCAGCATCGCCATCCTGCGAACCATGGGCGCGGCGCCCGGGACGATCGTACGCGCCTTCTTCATGGCGGCGGCGGCGGTCGGCGTCGTCGGAACGGCGATCGGGGCGGCGCTGGGCCTGCTGCTTTGCGCCAACATGCCCACGATCGGCCGCGCACTCGCGAACGTGACCGGCGGCGCCGGTACCGCCGGAGCCGAGGTCGATTTCATCACCTCCATGCCGGTGCGCGTGGACCCGGTCGAGGTGGCGTTCATCATCGCCGTCGCGATCGTGCTTTCGCTCATCGCCGCGGCCTATCCGGCATGGCGGGCCACCCGGGTCGAACCGGTCGAAGGATTGCGACATGAGTGACACCGCCAAGCCGCTTGTCCTGCAGAACATCCGCCGCACCTTCGTGCAGGGCGACCGCCGCCTCGACGTATTGCGCGGCGTCTCGGTCGACCTGCATCCCGGAGAGATCGTGGCCATGGTCGGCCAGTCGGGCAGCGGCAAGTCCACCCTGCTGCACATCGCGGGCCTGCTCGAACGGCCCGACGAGGGCGAAGTGGTGGTCGACGGCAAGGCGACGGTCCGGATGGCCGACAAGGAGCGCACGGGCTTTCGGCGCAACTTCCTGGGCTTCGTCTATCAATACCACCACCTCCTGCCGGAGTTCTCGGCCGTCGAGAACGTCATGCTCCCGCAGATGCTGAACGGCGTCGCCCGCACGGCGGCGCGCAAGCGCGCGGCCGATCTCCTGGGCCTGGTCGGACTCGGTGACCGACTGGACCATCGGCCGGGACGCCTGTCGGGCGGCGAACAGCAGCGCGTGGCGATCGCCCGCGCCGTTGCCAACGCCCCGCGCGTGCTGCTGGCCGACGAGCCGACCGGCAATCTCGATTCCACGACGGCCGAGACGGTGTTCCAGCAATTGCTCGCGCTGGTGCGTGAAACCGGCATGGCGGCCCTGGTCGCCACCCACAATCCCGAACTGGCGGCCCGCATGGATCGCACGGTCCGCCTGAAAGATGGCGTGCTCGATGCCTGACAGTCCACAGGCCCCGGGGCGATGATGTTCCGTGGCAATCGCTGACTTCATCCATCTCAAGGTACGTTCCGCCTATTCGCTTACCGAAGGCGCGAACAAGGTCGACAAGATCGTCTCCCTGGCAAAGGAGGCGGAGATGGCGGCGGTTGCCGTCACCGACCGCAATAACCTGTTCGGCGCCCTCGAATTCTCCCAGTACGCCGCCAAGGGCGGCATTCAGCCGATCGTGGGCTGCGACCTCGGCATCCGGCGCGAGGAGGAGGGTGGCGTCGCCACGGCGAGCAAGCTGCCGACCGTCGACTGGCTGACCGTGCTGGTGCAGAGCGAGGAGGGTTATCTCAACCTAATGCGGTTGGTGAGCCGCGCCCATCTCGAATTCAAGGCGGGATCGGTGGCCGCTCTGCCCCTGGCGGAGCTCGAGGGGGCGACGGCGGGACTCATCGCGATCACGGGCAGCAACGGCAGCAGCGTGGGCCGGCTGCTGGCGGCCGGCCAGACGCCGGCCGCGGAGCATCTGCTCGACCGCCTGCAGGGGCTGTTCGGCGACTGCCTCTATATCGAACTGCAGCGCCATGGCGAGGAGGCGGAGCGCCGGACCGAGGAGCCGTTGATCGAGCTGGCCTATGCCCGCAACCTGCCGCTGGTCGCGACCAACGACGTGCACTTTCCCAAGAAGTCGATGTACGAGGCGCACGACGTGCTGCTCTGCATCGAGCAGGGCGCGCATATCGAGGACCCGAACCGCCGCCGTTTGACGCCGGAGCACTACTTCAAGTCCGCCGCCGAGATGCGCAGCCTGTTCTCGGACATTCCCGAAGCCTGCGACAACACGCTGGTGATCGCCCAGCGCTGCGCCTACATGCCGGCGCCTCGCAAGCCCATCCTGCCGCGCTACACCAAGCTCGAAGGTCGTACCGAGGGCGAGGCGCTGCGCGACCTTGCAAAGACCGGGCTCGACGAGCTCCGGGCGCTGGGCAGGCTGGCCGAAGGAATCGACTTCGCCCGCTATGGCGAGCGGCTAACCTACGAACTCGACATGATCGAGAAGATGGGGTTCGCCGGCTACTTCCTGATCGTGGCCGACTTCATCCAGTGGGCCAAGGACCATGGCGTGCCGGTGGGGCCGGGACGCGGCTCGGGTGCCGGCTCGCTGGTCGCCTGGTCGCTCAAGATCACCGATCTCGACCCGCTGCGCTGGGGGCTGCTGTTCGAGCGCTTCCTCAATCCCGAGCGCGTGTCGATGCCCGACTTCGACATCGACTTCTGCCAGGACAAGCGCGACCGAGTGATCCGCTACGTGCGCGACGAATACGGGCACGACCGAGTCGCGGCGATCATCACCTTCGGCAAGCTGCAGGCGCGCGCCGTGCTGCGCGACGTCGGCCGCGTGCTCGGCATGCCCTATGGCCAGGTCGACCGGATCTGCAAGCTGGTGCCCAACAATCCGGCCAATCCGGTGACCCTGGCCAAGGCGCTGGAGACCGAGGACCTGCTCAAGGAGCAGTACAACGCCGACGAAGAGATCAAGCGCCTGATCGATCTGGCGCTGCAGCTCGAAGGCCTGTTCCGCAACGCCTCGACCCACGCCGCCGGCGTCGTCATCGGCGACCGGCCGCTCGATCAGCTCGTACCGCTGTTCCGCGATACCGACGGCGTCGACTCGCTGCCGGCCACCCAGTTCAACATGAAGTGGGTCGAGACGGCCGGGCTGGTGAAGTTCGACTTCCTCGGCCTCAAGACGCTGACGGTCATCGAAAAGGCCTGGGATTTCATCGGCCGCGAGAACATCGATATCGCGAAGCTGCCGCTCGACGACCGCAAGACCTTCGAGCTGCTCTGCCGCGGCGACGGATCGGGCGTGTTCCAGCTCGAAGGCAACGGCATGCGCGACGTGCTGCGCAAGATGAAGCCCGACCGCTTCGAGGACATCATCGCCGTGGTGGCGCTCTACCGGCCGGGCCCGATGGAGAACATCCCGAGCTACATCAAGCGCAAGCACGGCGAGGAGGAGCCGGACTACCTGCATCCGCTGCTGGAAGGGATCCTGAAGGAAACCTACGGCATCATGATCTACCAGGAGCAGGTCATGCAGATTGCCCAGGTGCTGAGCGGCTATTCGCTGGGCGGCGCCGACCTGCTGCGCCGCGCCATGGGCAAGAAGATCCAGGCCGAGATGGATGCCCAGCGGGTGAGCTTCGTCGAGGGCGCCGAGAAGAACAACGTGAAGGCGGACAAGGCCTCGTCGATCTTCGACCAGGTCAACAAGTTCGCCGGCTACGGCTTCAACAAGTCCCACGCCGCCGCCTACGCGCTGGTCTGCTACCAGACCGCCTATCTCAAGGCCAACCATCCGGTCGAGTTCTTCGCCGCCACGATGACCCTCGACATGGGCAACGTGGAAAAGCTCAACGGCTATCGCCGCGACCTCGACAAGATCAACGTCGAGCTCCTGCCGCCCGACGTGAACAAGTCCACGGCCGAATTCACCGTCGAGCAGACCGCCGACGGCAAGAAGGCGATCCGCTACGCGCTGGCCGCCATCAAGGGGGTCGGCAAGGAGGCCATGAGCCGGCTCACCGAGGAGCGCGAGGCCAACGGCCCGTTCAAGGACCTGTTCGACTTCGCCGAGCGACTGGACTCGCGGGCGCTGAACAAGCGGCTGCTGGAAAGCCTCGTGAAGGCGGGGGCCTTCGACACGCTGAACAAGAACCGCGCCCAGACCTTCGCCGCCGTCGAGGCGCTGACCCGCCATTCGCAGGCGACGCACGAATCTCGCGGCAGCAACCAGAACAACCTGTTCGGCGACGACACCGCCCAGCGGCGCCCGCAGCTTGCCAAGGTGCCCGACTGGGCGCCGATGGAGCGCCTGCAGAACGAATTCGCGGCCATCGGCTTCTACCTGTCGTCGCACCCGCTGGCCGCCTACGAGCGCAGCCTGCAGCGGCTCGGCGTCTGTCGCGCGGCCGACCTGCAGACCCTGCTGGCCCGTGGCACGCCGGGCCGCATCAAGCTGGCCGGCACCGTCATCGACCGCATGGAACGCACCTCGGCGAAAGGCAACCGCTTTGCCTTCCTCCAGTGCTCCGACCAGTCCGGCGCCTTCGAGTGCGTGGTCTTCAGCGAGCTGCTGAACTCGAAGCGCAATCTCCTCGAGGCGGGGCAGGCGGTCCTGATCTCGGTCGACGGCCGCCTCGACGGCGAGCAGGTCAAGCTGACGGCGCAGACGGTCGAGAAACTCGACGACGCGGTTGCCAATTCGGCGGCGGGCCTGCGGATCGTGATCTCCGATCCCGTCGCGCTGGAGGCGCTGCGCAAGGCGCTGGAGGGCAAGCGGGGGCGCGGACGGGTCACGCTCGTCGTTCCCATGACGGACGATTCCGAAGCCGAGGTCACCTTGCCCGGCGCCTATTCGATCGCAGGCGGCCTGCGCGACACGATCGGCAGTCTGCCGGGCGTCGCGCAGGTGGAGGAGATTTGAGCCGGCAGCCCGGCCTCTTCGAAACCGGCGCGGCCGCAGCGCCCAGGCGGCGCGCTTCGGGGGCGGGCGATGTCCGGCCGGCTCGAGAGTCGCCGCTGCTTGAGGCGCCGGCGCTGCCCCTCGACATCCGCCTCGGCACATCCTCCTGGTTCTTCCCCGGTTGGCGCGGCCTGGTCTACGACGGCGTTCATCCCCAGGTGACGCTCAGCCGGAAGGGGCTGGAAGCCTATGGCCAGATCCCGCTGCTGCGGACCGTCAGCCTCGACCGGACCTTCTACGCGCCGATCTCGACCGTCGCTTACGCCCAGTATGCCAGCCAGGTGCCGGAGCATTTCAGCTTCGTGGTGAAGGCGCCCGCTCTCGTCTGCGATGCTGTGATGCGGGACGAGGAGGGCCGGGGCAGGGTTGCGAACCCGCACTTCCTCGATTCAGCCATCGCCACTCGCGAGTTCGTCCTGCCCTGCCTGGAGGGGCTGAAGGGCAAGGCGGGGCCGCTGGTGTTCCAGATCTCGCCGCTGCCGCGCGGTCTGGCCGAGGAGTCCCGGCTCCTGATCGACCGGCTGGAGGCGTTCTTCGGCGCCCTGCCGCGCCAACTGGCCGGGCAGACGCCTCTTTATGCGCTGGAACTGCGCAATCCCGAGCTTTTGACGCCCCGCCTGATGCGCATGCTGGGCAACGCCGGGGTGCGCTATTGTGTCGGCCTGCACGACCGGATGCCCGAGGTCGAACGCCAGGAGACGGCGCTCAAGGTGCTCGACGGGGAGGAGGCGGGCCCCCTTGTGGTGCGCTGGAACCTGCACCGCGGGTTCCTGTACCAGGCGGCCAAGCAGCGGTACGAACCGTTCGACCGGCTGGTCGACGAGGACGTCGAGACCCGCCGGGTTCTGGCCCGGATGGCCGCCGCCGCCTACAAGGCCCGCCGCAAGGTGTGGATAACGGCCAACAACAAGGCCGAGGGCAGCGCCCCTCTCTCCCTCCTCGAACTGGCGCGGGAGATCGCCAATGCGATCGGCTAAGGCCTTGATTTCATTGGCGCTTGCATTTTCGGCCTCAAACCCCTAGAAACGCGCCACTTCGCACGCGGGTTTGCGGTCGACGGGGAGACATCCCGCCGCTCGCTCCGGTGTTCCCATGTCGGGGACGACGCCCGCGGAGGCTCAACCGGAAAAGGAGAACGGCATGACCATGCCGACATTTACGATGCGCCAGCTGCTGGAAGCCGGCGTCCATTTCGGCCATCACACGCGCCGCTGGAACCCGAAGATGAAGCCGTACCTGTTCGGGGTGCGCAACGGGATCCATATCATCGATCTCACCAAGACGGTGCCGCTGCTGGAGCAGGCCCTTCGTCAGGTTCGCGACGTGGTCGCGAGCGGCGGCCGGGTGCTCTTCGTCGGCACCAAGCCGGCGGCAGCCGAACGCGTCGCCGACGCGGCCAAGCGCTGCGGCCAGTATTACGTGAACCACCGCTGGCTGGGCGGCATGATCACGAACTGGAACACGATCTCGGCGTCGATCAAGCGCCTGCGTGAGCTCGACGAGCGCCTGAAGGGCGACGTCGTCGGCCTCACCAAGAAGGAACAGCTCGATCTGACGCGCGAGCGCGACAAGCTCGAGCGTTCGCTGGGCGGCATCAAGGAAATGGGCGGCACGCCCGACCTGCTGTTCATCATCGACACCAACAAGGAGTCGATCGCGGTTCTGGAAGCCCGCAAGCGCGGCATTCCGATCGTCGCGATCGTCGACAGTAACTCCGATCCCGACGGCATCGACTTCCCGATCCCGGGCAATGACGATGCGATCCGCGCGGTGACGCTGTACTGCGACCTGCTCTCGGGCTCGGTGCTCGACGGCATCCGCGCCGAGATCGCCGCTACCGGCGGCGATGTGGGCGCGATGAGCGAGCTGCCGGCCGAGGAAATTCCCGTCGCCGAAGCCCCGGCGGCCGAGGCAGCACCGGCCGAGTAGCCCGGCCCCTCATCAACGAGAAGCAAACGGGGCCGGTCGGAAGACCGGCCCTTGTTGTACCAAACGGAGCAAGACATGGCTGAGATCACTGCATCGCTCGTCAAGGAACTGCGCGAGAAGACTGGCGCGGGCATGATGGATTGCAAGAAGGCGCTGGGCGAGACCGCGGGCGACGTCGAAAAGGCGGTCGACTGGCTGCGCACCAAGGGCCTGTCGGCGGCCTCGAAGAAGGCCGGCCGCGTTGCCGCCGAGGGCCTGGTCGGCGTTGCCGCCGACGGCACGCGTGGCGCCGTCGTCGAGGTCAATGCCGAGACCGACTTCGTCGGCCGCAACGACCAGTTCCAGAAGTTCGTCGCCGCGGCGACCAAGCTCGCGCTCGAGAATGGCGGCGACCTCGCCAAGGTCGCGGCGGCGCCGTTCCCCGGCACCGGCCGTGACGTGCAGGGCGAGCTCACCAACCTGATCGCCACGATCGGCGAGAACATGAGCCTGCGTCGTGCCGCCTCGCTGTCGGTGTCCGACGGCGTGGTCGTGGCCTACACCCACAACGCCGTCGCGCCGGACCTCGGCAAGATCGGCGTGCTGATCGCCCTCGAATCGACCGGCGACAAGGCCAAGCTCGGCGCGCTCGCCAAGCAGCTCGCCATGCATGTGGCCGCGACCAATCCGCAGTCGCTCACCGTTGCCGACCTCGACCAGGCGGCGATCGAGCGCGAGCGGGCGGTCCTCGCCGAGAAGGCCGGCCAGCAGGGCAAGACCCCCGAGATCGTCGCCAAGATGGTCGAGGGCGGCCTGCGCAAGTTCCACCAGGAAGTCGTCCTGCTCGAGCAGGCTTTCGTGATCGACGGCAAGACCAAGGTCTCCAAGGTCGTCGAGGAAGCCGCCAAGCTGGTCGGTGGGCCGGTCCGTCTCGTGGGCTTCCTGCGCTTCGCCCTGGGCGAGGGCATCGAGAAGAAGTCCGAAGACTTTGCAGCCGAGGTGGCTGCCCAGCTCAAGAAGTAGTATTGAACTCCACCGGCGCGCGGACCTGGTCCGCGCGCCCAAGACAAACGTAATCAGAGGCATCTGATGCCGTCGGGCCCCCAATATCGCCGCGTCCTTCTCAAGCTCTCTGGCGAGGGGCTCATGGGGAATCGAGAATACGGTCTCGATCCCGACATGGTCGGAATGGTCGCACAGGAAGTGAAGACCGTTCACGAGATGGGCGTTCAGGTCTGTCTGGTGATCGGCGGCGGCAACATCTTCCGCGGTGTATCGGGCGCGGCTTCGGGCATGGACCGGGCCAGCGGCGACTACATGGGCATGCTGGCGACCGTCATCAATTCGCTCGCCATGCAAAGCGCGCTCGAGCGGCAGGGCCTGCAGACGCGGGTCCAGTCGGCCATCCCGATGACCACCGTTTGCGAGCCCTATATCCGGCGCCGCGCCGTCCGCCACATGGAGAAGGGCCGCGTCGTGATTTTCGCGGCCGGCACCGGCAATCCCTTCTTCACGACGGATACGGCGGCGGCTCTGCGCGCGGCCGAAATGGGCGTCAATGCGCTGCTGAAGGGCACGCAGGTGGACGGGGTCTATTCCGCCGATCCCCTCAAGGACAAGAACGCCAAGCGTTACGACACGCTCACCTACCTGGAAGTGCTGGCCCGCGACCTGCAGGTCATGGATGCCTCCGCGATCTCGCTTGCCCGCGAGAACCGCATTCCCATCATCGTCTTCGACATCCACAAGCCGGGCGCGTTCGCATCGACGATGCGCGGCGAGGGGACCTTTACGATCATCAAGAACGAGGCATGAACATGTCTGCCGATCTCAACGAGCTCGAGAAGCGCATGCACGGCGCGATGGATGCGCTGAAGAAGGAATTTGGCGGCCTGCGGACGGGACGGGCCTCGGTCAATCTGCTGGATCCGGTGATGGTCGAAGCCTACGGCCAGCGCATGCCGCTGAACCAGGTCGGTACGGTGAGCGCGCCGGAGCCCCGACTGCTCACCGTCAGCGTGTGGGACAAGGGCCTGGTGACGCCGACTGCCAAGGCCATTCGTGAAGCAGGCCTCGGCCTCAACCCGTCTCCGGACGGCCAGATGATCCGCATCCCCATTCCCGAGCTGACGACGGAGCGCCGCAACGAACTGGCCAAGCTGGCGCACAAGTACGCCGAGCAGGGCAAGGTGGCCGTCCGCAACATCCGGCGCGACGGCATGGATGCGCTGAAGAAGGCCGAGAAGGATCACAAGATCTCGGAAGACGAGCACCGCCAGAAAGCCGACGAGGTCCAGAAACTGACCGACCGCTACGTCAAGCTGGTCGACGAGGCGCTGGTCCATAAGGAAAAAGAGATCAAGACGGTCTGATGCCCACTGCGCCGTTGCCCGCCAATCCCGACCCAGGGTCGGGACCTCAGCACGTCGCCATCATCATGGATGGCAACGGCCGGTGGGCGAAGGCGCGCGGACTGCCCCGCGTCGCAGGGCATCGACGCGGCGCCGACGCGGTGCGCCGTGTCGTGCGCGGTGCCGGCGAACTGGGCATTCCGGTCCTGACGCTGTTCGCCTTTTCGACCGAGAACTGGACGCGGCCGGCCGACGAAGTGGCCGATCTCATGGGCCTGCTGCGTCATTACCTGCGCAGCGAGCTCGAGGAGCTGCGCAAGAACGGCGCGCGGCTGCGGGTGATCGGCAACCGCGAGGGACTCGCGGCCGACATCGTGAAAGACATTTCCGAAGCCGAGAGCAAGACGGCGAGCAACACGCGGATCGACGTCAACATCTGCATCAACTACGGCTCCCGCGACGAGATCCTGCGGGCGACCCGCCGTCTGGCGCAGCGGGTCGCGGCGGGAGAGATCACCGCCGACGGCATCGACCAGCGGAGCTTCGAACGCGAGCTTCTGACGGCGGGGCTGCCGGACCCGGACCTCCTGATCCGGACCAGCGGCGAGCAGAGGATCAGCAATTTCCTGCTCTGGCAGTGTGCCTACTCGGAGCTGGTTTTCGTCGACACGCTGTGGCCGGACTTCGGCAAGGAACACCTGGAACGGGCCATCGTGGAGTTCCGTCGGCGTGAGCGGCGTTATGGCGGCATCGGAAAGTAGCGCCCCGGCACGCGGCGGTCGCTTCGCCGGCCTTTTGGTGCGGGCGCTCTCGGCCGTGGTTCTGGGGCCGTTGCTGCTCGCGGCGATCTGGTATGGCTACCCCTGGATCGATCTCGTGGCGGCGATCGCAGCGCCGGTCATGATCCTCGAATGGTCGCGCCTCACCCGCGGCGCTCCCGTCCTGCGCGTTCTGGCCTGGATCTATGGGCTCGCGGCACTCGTCGCACTGCTCTGGTTGCGCCATCAGCCGGTGTCCGGGCGTGAGACGATCCTGTGGGTCTTCGCCTGCATCTGGGCCACCGACATCGGCGCGTATTTCGTGGGACGCACCGCCGGCGGGGCCAAGCTCGCGCCGAGCATCAGTCCCGGCAAGACCTGGTCGGGCTTGGTGGGCGGCATGGCCTGGGCTGCCGTCGCCAGCGCCGCGATGGGCTATGCCTTCGGCCTGGGAGACACTTTGCATCTGGCCATCGCCGGCGCCGCGCTCGCGATCGTGGGGCAGGCGGGCGATCTGCTCGAATCGGCGGCCAAGCGGCGGGCCGGCGTCAAGGACAGTGGGCGCCTCATTCCCGGCCATGGCGGATTGCTCGACCGGATCGACGGATTGATGGCCGTCCTCGTCGCGGTGGGAATCGCCCGGCTGGTCGCCGGTGGCGCGTGGCCCTGGACATGACGAAATGGGTCGCGCCGTCGCCTGAAAATCCGCGCCGCATCACGATCCTGGGCTCGACCGGGTCGGTCGGCCAGAGCACGGTCGATCTCATTGCGCGCGATCCGGCAAGTTATCGGGTCGAAGCGCTGGTGGCCCGTCGTTCAGTGGAACTTCTGGCGGAGCAAGCCAGACGCCTGCGGGCCCGTCTCGCGGTCGTCGCCGACCCCGGTCAGTATCCCGCCCTCAAGGAAGCGCTGGCCGGCACCGCGATCGAGGTCGCGGCCGGCCCGGACGCCGTCGTGGAAGCGGCGTCGCGTCCGGCCGAATGGGTGATGGCCGCCGTGGTGGGCTTCGCGGGCCTTGCCCCGACCCTGGTGGCGGCCCGGCGCGGCGCCATGGTGGCGCTGGCAAACAAGGAAGCGCTCGTCTGTGCAGGAAGCCTGCTGATGGACGCGATCGAGCAGTCGGGCGGCGTCCTCCTGCCGGTCGATTCCGAGCACAACGCCATCTTCCAGGTGTTCGAGCCCGACCAGCATCGCGCGATCGACCGGCTCATCCTGACGGCGTCGGGCGGGCCGTTCCGCAACTGGTCGCTGGCCGACATGGCCGACGTGACGCCGGAGCAGGCCCTTGCGCATCCCAACTGGGACATGGGCGACAAGATCTCCATCGATTCGGCCACCATGATGAACAAGGGGCTCGAGCTGATCGAGGCCCATCTCCTGTTCGGGCTGCCGGAAAAGCAGGTCGACATCGTCGTGCATCCGCAGTCGGTCATCCACTCGATGGTCGCCTATAGCGACGGGTCGGTGCTGGCCCAGCTCGGGACGGCCGACATGCGCATCCCGATCAGCCACGCGCTCGGCTGGCCGTCGCGGATCGACGGGCCGGCGGCGAAGCTCGATTTCATGGGCATTCCGGCGCTGACCTTCGAGCGGCCCGATTCCGGCCGCTTTCCCGCTCTAAGGCTGGCGCGCGAAGCTCTGGTGACGGGCGGTTATGCCCCGATCGTTCTGAACGCGACGAACGAGGCGGCGGTGGCGGCTTTCCTGGCGCGCCGGATCGGCTTCCTCGACATCGCCCGGATCGTCGAGGACGTCATGGCAGGCTGGGACGGTCTCTCGGATGCCGTCGATGGCTTGCAGCAGGTTGAAGCTGCCGATCTCGAGGCGCGCAGGCTGGCTGAAGAGATCTGCCGGACCAGAGTGCGGAATGGTTGAAGTATCGTGAGATTTGAGGTCGAGTAGGGCATGCAGAGCATGGTCAGCCTGTTTACGACATATCTGCCGTACTTCGTCCTGGTGTTGACGCTGCTCGTCTTCGTTCACGAATACGGTCACTACTGGGTCGGACGTCGCTTCGGCATCCATGCCGAGGTGTTTTCGATCGGGTTCGGCCCCGAGATTTTCGGCTGGACCGATCGCAACGGCACCCGATGGAAGGTCTCGGCGATCCCGCTCGGCGGCTACGTCAAGTTCCTCGGGGACAGCGACGCCACCAGCGCCACGGCGAGCGACGAGCCACTGTCGCCCAGCGACCGGAAGCGGGCTTTTTTCAGTCAGCCGCTCTATGCCCGGGCAGCCGTCGTGCTGGGCGGTCCGGTGGCCAATCTCCTGTTTGCCTTCGTGCTGCTGACCGGCGTCTACTTCTTTGCCGGCGAGCCCTATACGCCGGCGACCGTTGCCGTGCAGGCCGATGGGCCGGCCGCCAAGGCCGGCCTGCGTTCGGGCGACGAAATCGTCCGTCTCGCCGACATGCGCGTCAATCGCTACGAGGATATCCAGGAAGCGCAATTCCTCTACTGGGCCAAGCCGATGGCGGTCGAATACCGTCGCGGCAACGAGCTCCTGCATGGCGAGATCCAGCCGCAATATTGCGAGCGCACCGATCGCTACAACAACACGCTGCGCTACGGCGACCTTGGACTGGATCAGTCCATTCGCCCCGTGGTCGGCGGGTTCACGGCGAACAGTCCGGCCGAGGCGGCCGGCCTCAAGGTCGGTGACCTTCTGGTGGCGATCGACGGCAAGCCCGTCGATTATTTCTCGCGTATCCCGGAATTGATCGGCAGCCGTGGCGGCCAGCCGGTAACGGTCAAGTACGAGCGTGACGGCCGGTTCGGGGAGACGACCGTCGTGCCGATCGTCGACAAGGCGGTCGATTGCGCCGGCAAGGAGCAGATCGTTGGACGCCTGCGCGTTCGTCCGGCGGCGACGACGGAACTTCGCGACCACGGCGTCATCGGCGCCATGGGAGCCGGGGTGCGCGCCGTCTGGGGGATGACCTCGATGTTCTACACATCGATGGGCCAGATCCTGACGGCGACCCGACCTGTGGATGAATTGGGCGGGCCGATCCGCATCGCCAAGGCCGCGGGTGAGGCGTCCTATGCGGGATGGGCGGGAATCCTCAATCTCGTCATCGCCCTGTCCGTGGTGCTGGGCATTTTCAACCTGCTGCCGGTGCCCATGCTCGATGGCGGCCATCTTGCGATGTATGCTTACGAAGCGTTGCGCGGTAAGCCGCTCAGCCTGCGGGCCCAGGAGGTTGGTTTAAAGCTCGGATTTGCACTCGTGATCGGCATGGCGCTGATCGCAACATTCAATGACATCAGGCTTTTGCTGCGCTGAGTTGATGCGTTGGCGCGACTTCGGAACGGGGGACAAAAGGGGTGGCTTAGTCCCCCTTGCCGGTCTAGAAAGCTGCGTTCACGTCTTTGACCATCGGCAGGTCTGACTGGCGCCGGGGGTAAGTTTGATCGTTCGTTGGGCCGTACTGGCCATTGCTGCAATCCTCGCTTTTACCGCGCCGGCACACGCACAGCGTGGTGCTGCGGCTGGTGGTACGATTGCCGGTATTCAAATCCAGGGTAATGTCCGCTCGGAGCCGGAGACGATCCGCTCGTACCTGCAGCTGAAGGTCGGCGAGCCGTTCGACACGGCAGCGGCCGACCGCTCGCTCAAGGCGCTTTTCGCGACGGGCTTGTTCTCCGACGTCGTGATCGAGATGCAGGGGTCGACCCTGGTCGTGAAGGTCACGGAAAACCCGATCATCAACCGCGTCGCGTTCGAGGGAAACAAGAAGGTCGACGACGACAAGCTGCGCGACGAAGTGCAGTCGAAGCCGCGGCAGGTCTTCACCCGCGCGCGTGTCCAGGCGGACGTCGATCGCCTCCTGACCATCTATCGCCGCAGCGGCCGCTACAATGCCTCGGTCGAGCCCAAGATCATCAGGCTCGAACAGGGACGCGTCGACGTGGTCTTCGAGATCAACGAGGGCGACGTCACGGGCGTGAAGCGCATCAGCTTCGTCGGCAACCAGGCCTTCGGCGACGGCACCCTGCGGGGCAAGATCCGGACCTCCGAGAGCGCGTGGTGGCGGTTCCTGTCGTCGGACGACCGGTTCGATCCCGACCGCCTGAACCTCGACCGCGAGCTTCTGCGCAAATTCTACCTCTCCGAAGGCTACGCGGACTTCCGCGTGGTCTCGTCCGTCGCCGAGCTTGCCCCCAATCGCGAAGGCTTCTTCATCACCTTCACGATCAGCGAAGGCGACCGCTACAAATTCGGCAAGGTCGACGTCACGAGCCGCTTCCAGGGCCTGAACGTCGATGTCCTCAAGTCCTTCCTGACCATCGCCGAAGGCGACTGGTACGACGCGGACGAGGTCGAAAAGTCGGTCTCGAACATCTCCGAGGCGGTGGGATCGCTGGGCTACGCGTTCGTGGACGTACGCCCCAACATCCGCCGCAACAGGGACAACAACACCGTCGACGTGACCTTCGACGTCCAGGAAGGTCCGCGCGTCTATGTCGAGCGCATCAATATTTCCGGCAACACGCGTACTCTAGACAAGGTGATCCGGCGCGAGTTCCGCCTGGCTGAGGGCGATGCCTTCAGCACCGCCAAGGTCCGCCGCAGCCAGCAGCGCCTGCGCAACCTCGGCTTCTTCGAGAAGGTCGACGTCGCGGCGGCGCCGGGCTCGGCGCCGGACAAGACCAATCTCGAGGTCCAGGTCGTCGAGCAGAGCACGGGCGAAATCTCGCTCGGCGCCGGCTATTCGACGACCGCCGGCATCGTCGGCGACATTTCGATCAAGGAACGCAACCTGCTCGGCAAGGGCCAGGAGGCGCGTCTGGGCCTCTCCATCGGCACGCTGAGCACCTCGGTCGATCTGGGCTTCACCGAGCCTTACTTCCTGGACCGCCAGCTTTCGGCCGGGTTCGATCTGTTCAGGACGTCGAACGATCGCCAGTCGGTCGCGAGTTACAGCGACCGCAGCCTGGGTTTTGCGTTGCGCGCCGGCTGGGCCTATTCGGAAGAAATCCGCCAGCTCGTCCGCTACACGCTGCGGCAGACCGATATCTACAACGTTCAGTACTGGGCCTCGCCCGTCATCCAGCAGAATGCCGGTACCCAAGTCGTCTCCGAACTGTCCGAGACGATCATCTGGGACACCCGCGACCAGCGCCTGAATGCGACCAAGGG
This sequence comes from Reyranella sp., assembly GCF_965249915.1. Taxonomy (GTDB): domain Bacteria; phylum Pseudomonadota; class Alphaproteobacteria; order Reyranellales; family Reyranellaceae; genus Reyranella. The sequence goes on along the minus strand of NZ_OZ252257.1, from coordinate 1,977,353 downwards.
GTTTATGGTCCGCAATTCGATTGCTGCCGCGGGCGCCATCGGTACGGAGCAGTATGTCCGCACAACGGCCGACGCGGTCTATTACAAGTCGCTGTTCGAGGACATCGTCGTTTCGGTCGGCGGGTCGGCGGGTCTCATCCTGCCGTTCGGTGGCTCCTACGTCCGCCTGAACAACCTGTTCTTCATCGGCGGCGACTCGCTGCGCGGCTTCGCCGTCGGCGGTATCGGCCCCCGCGATGCCAACACGACCGACGCCCTGGGCGGCCAGTTCTACTACACGGGTTCGACCGAGCTTTCCTATCCGCTGCCCATGGTTCCCAAGGAAGTCGGACTTATCGGCAAGGCGTTCGTGGACGTCGGATCGCTCTGGGGTGTCCAGGCGCAGAGCTACGGCCTGGCATCCGTGCTCACCAGCCAGCTGATGCGCGCGTCGACCGGCGTCGGCGTCCAATGGATGTCGCCCTTCGGCCCGATCCGCATCGACTATGCGATACCGCTTCAATATGAGTCGTGGGACAAGCAGCAGGCCGTGCGGTTCAGCTTCGGCACGCGGTTCTGAGCGGAGAGGCCACGGTCATGAACGCCCAAATCGAGAATTCCAGCCCCGCTGCAGCGACATCCGTCGACATCAAGCGGATTCTGGAGATGATTCCGCACCGTTATCCGATGCTCATGGTCGATCGGGTGATCGACATGCAGCTCGACCAGAGCGCGGTCGGCATCAAGAACGTCACGATCAACGAGCCGTTCTTCCAGGGCCATTTCCCCTCCGAGCCGGTGATGCCGGGTGTGCTGGTCGTCGAGGCCATGGCGCAGACGGCCTGTGTTCTCGTGGTTTCGACGTTCGGGGCCCAGTCGGAAGGCAAGCTGGTCTATTTCATGTCGATCGACGGCGTGAGGTTCCGCCGTCCCGTGGTGCCGGGCGACCGTCTCGAGCTGCACGTCACGAAAGTGCAGAGCCGCGCCAACGTTTGGAAGTTTTCAGGCAAGGCGATCGTCGACGGCAAAGTGGCCGCGGAAGCGACCTTCGCCGCGATGATCCGCGACCGCTGAACCGAGAATGAGCAGGGAGGGGATAATGCCCGATACCCAGTCCAATTTCCGCATGCTGCACACGATGATCCGCGTCATGGATCTCGACAAGTCGCTGGCTTTCTACACCGGCCCGCTCGGCATGAAGCTGCTGCGCAAGCGCGACGTGCCGGATGGCAAGTACAGCCTGGCCTTCGTCGGCTACGGCGACGAGCCCGAACATTGCGTCGTCGAGCTGACCCACAACTGGGACCAGGCAAAGCCGTACGAACTCGGCACCGCGTTCGGCCACCTCGCGATCGGCGTGCCCGATGTCTACAAGCTGTGTGAGGACGTCACCAAGGCCGGCGGCAAGGTTACCCGGCCGGCCGGTCCCGTGAAGTTCGGGACGACTGTCATCGCCTTCGTCGAAGATCCCGACGGCTACAAGATCGAACTGATCGAGCGCAAGGGCTGAAAGGGCTGAGCGAAGCTCAGCCCGAGGAGCGACAGGACATTGCCTTTGGCAATGTCCGAGAGCGCCGAAGGAAGCTCCCCAGCGAAGCTCAAGAAAAAAGGCCCGCAGCGCGGGCCTTAAATCGTTGATAGACAGGTCGGCCCTAGAAGAACCGCCAGTTGGCGGCGACCAGCGCCAGCGCCGCACCGGCAAGACCGGCAATCAGCAGCCATGTCCGCACGCGAGGGCGGCGGAAATTGTCATTGGCAGGACGGCCCACCCGCACGACGCGCAGCTGGGCCATGGGTGTCTGATTGGCCGCCCAGGATGTTTCCCCCTGGCGCGGCCCGAACGATGATCTTGCCATGTGTCTCGCTTCCCTCCCGGACAGCGATTTCAGCCCCGCATGTGAAGCGGCTTGTAGGGGCGCTCGGTCTGCCCGTTGTAGAGCTGGCGGGGACGACCGATCTTCTGGTCCGGATCCTCGATCATCTCGTTCCACTGCGAAATCCAGCCGACCGTACGAGCCACCGCGAAGAGAACGGTGAACATGGAGGTCGGGATGCCGATCGCCCGGAAAATAATGCCCGAGTAGAAGTCGACGTTCGGATAGAGCTTCTTGGAGACGAAGTAGTCGTCCTTGAGGGCGATCTGCTCCATTTCCATGGCCAGCTCGAGCAGCGGGTCGTGGGTGATGCCCAGCGAGGTCAGGACCTCGTGGCAGGTCTGGCGCATGACCTTGGCGCGCGGATCGTAGTTCTTGTAGACGCGATGGCCGAAGCCCATGAGGCGGGTGTGGTCGGCCTTGTCCTTCACGCGGGACAGGAAGCCCGGGATGTTCTGCTTGCCGCCGATCTCGTGCAGCATGTTGATGACGGCTTCGTTGGCGCCGCCATGGCTCGGGCCCCACAACGAGGCGATGCCGGCGGCGATGCAGGCGAACGGGTTGGCGCCCGAGGAGCCGGCGAGGCGGACCGTCGAGGTCGAGGCGTTCTGCTCATGGTCGGCATGAAGCATGAGGATGCGGTCCATCGCCTTCTCGACGATCGGGTTGACCTCGTACTCCTCGGCCGGAACCGAGAACATCATGCGCAGGAAGTTGGCGGCGTAGGAGAGGTCGTTGCGCGGATAGACGAACGGCTGGCCCACCGAATACTTGTACGCCATTGCCGCGATGGTCGGCATCTTGGCGACCAGGCGATAGGAGGCGACCATCCGCTGGTGCGGATCATGGATGTCGAGCGAGTCGTGATAGAAGGCCGAGAGGGCGCCGACGACGCCGCAGCAGATCGCCATCGGATGGGCGTCGCGGCGGAAGCCGCGATAGAACTGGCTGAGCTGCTCGTGAACCATCGTGTGGTTCGTGATGTCTTTGACGAACTTGTCCTTCTGCGCCTTGTTCGGCAGATCGCCCTTCATCAGCAGATAGGCGACTTCCATGAAGTCGCTCTGCTCGGCGAGTTCGGCGATGTTGTAGCCGCGATGGAGCAGGATGCCTTCGTCGCCGTCGATATAGGTGATCTTCGAACCGCACGAACCGGTCGAGGTGAAGCCCGGATCGTAGGTGAACATGCCGGAGTCGCCGTAGAACTTGCGGATGTCGACCAGGCGCGGTCCGAGTGTACCGTGGATGATCGGCATCTCGTAGGTCTTGCCGGTTTCGTTGTCGGTCAGCGTCGCGGTCGATTTGGCCATCGGGTGAACTCTTTTCCAGGCTCGATTCAAGCAAGGCGCGTGCATCCCACAGGATGCCGTTCGCCGGTTCGGCGGCACCCTAACAAGCCCCTAAAGAAGGCGCAATTGAACAGCCGGGCCGCTATTTCGCGGGGCGTAGAAAACCCGCTATCCGGCCGTCGATCAGGGCCAGGGAGAGGCCGATCAGGATCATCCCGCCGAAGTGGCGCGGCGCCAGCCGTTCACCCAGGATCAGTACGCCGAGCAGGATCGCGGTAACCGGTATCAGGAACGTAACCAACAGCAGATTGGTCGCCCCGGCGACAGCAAGAATGCGGAAATACAGGACATATGCGAGGGCCGTCGAAAGCAGCGCGAGGCAAGCGAGCGCCGCCCCTGTCGTCGCACCGGGAGGGGCAGGGAGCAGCCAGGGCTGGTCGACGATCAGCATGATCGGCAGAATCAACATGGCACTCGCGGTGACCTGTCCGGCTGCCGCCTCGAGAGGCGCGACGCCCAACGTCGCGAAGCGCCGTCCGTAGACACCGGCGAATGCATAGGAGAGGGCGGCTCCCAGGCAGGCGATCTGGCCCGCCGCGCCGCGGCTGTCGACGATCGCCGTCGGTCCCATCAGCACCGCGACCCCAACCATGCCGATCAAGAGGGCGCCGAGCTTGAGGCCGCCGATGCGTTCGTCATGGGTGATGAAATGCGCGACCAGCAGGGTGAAGAGCGGCGTGGTTGCGTTGAGGATCGACGCGAGCCCGGATGCAATCTGCGTCTGGCCCCAGAAAATCAGGCCGAACGGAACGAGGTTGTTGAGGAGCCCCATCGCGGCGTAGCTGCCAAACGGCGCCCCGGCCCGAACCAGACTCCTGCCGGATGCGGCCAGCACGAGATTGAGGGCCACTGCGGCGAGCGCCACGCGGCAGAACACCACCGTGAGCGGCGCCAGTTCAGCCAGAGCGACCTTGGCGAAGAAGAACGAGCCGCCCCACAGGACGGACAGCGACAGCAACAAGATCCAGATACGCAGGCTCATGGGTCGAACCTGCGGGCATTGCGCGGACCGATCTATCCGGCTGCGGACAGCAATCGCGCCTCGTCCCGGAGCACCGCCACTCCTAACTCTGGACCTGCACCTTTGCCCAGGTGTCCCGCAGGTCGATCGTGCGGTTGAACACCAGAGCCGTCGCTCGGCTCGCGACGTCCGGGCAGAAATAGCCCAGCCGCTCGAACTGCACGGCTTGCCCTTCAGGTATCTCCGCCAAGGAGGGCTCCAGCAGCGCGCCCGACAGGACTTCGAGCGAGCCCGGATTCAGATCGGCGTCGAGATCGCCACCGGCACCCGGGTCAGGGCGGTTGAAGAGCGTGCTGTACAATCGGATTTCGGCGGGACGTGCATCCCGGGCGGACACCCAGTGCAGGGTGGCCTTCACCTTTCGACCGTCCGCCGCGTTGCCGCCGCGACTCGCTGGATCGTAGGTGCAGCGCAGCTCGACCACGTTGCCGTCGGCATCCTTGATCACCTCGCGACAGGTGACGAGATAGGCGTAGCGCAACCTGACCTCTCGTCCGACCGCCAGCCGGAAGAATTTGTTCGACGGGTTCTCCATGAAGTCGTCGCGCTCGACGAAGATTTCCCGGCCGAAGCGAAGGGTACGTGTGCCGGCGGCCGGATCCCCCGGATGGTTGACGGCCTCCAACTCTTCGACGTGGTCTTCGGGAAAGTTCTCGATCACGAGCTTGAGCGGCCGCAGGACCGCCATACGCCGATGAGCCACCTGATTGAGCTGGTCGCGGATCGCGTGATCGAGCATGGCGAGATCGACGACGCTGTTGGCCTTGGACATGCCGATGCGCCGAACGAAGTCGCGGATCGCCTTCGGCGGCACGCCGCGGCGACGCAGGCCTGCGAGGGTCGGCATGCGCGGATCGTCCCACCCGTTCACGATGCCACGCCGCACCAGATCCGTCAGGTGGCGCTTGGAAAGGACGGTGTAGCCGATATTGAGGCGGGCGAATTCAGTCTGGCGCGGCCGCGCCGGCACCGGCAAGTGGTCGAGGAACCAGTCGTAGAGGGGACGATGGTCCGCGAACTCCAGGGTGCAAAGCGAGTGCGTGACATGCTCCAGGGCGTCGGACTGGCCATGCGCGAAATCATAGGTCGGGTAGATGCACCACTCGGTGCCGGTGCGCGGGTGAGACGCGTGCAGGATGCGATACAGGACGGGGTCGCGCAGGTTCATGTTGCCGGACGCAAGGTCGATCTTTGCGCGCAGCACGCAGGCGCCGTTGGGAAACTTTCCGGCCCGCATGTCGCGAAACAAGCCGAGATTCATTTCCACCGAGCGGTCGCGATCTGGCGAGGCGCGTCCCGGTTCGGTCAGCGTTCCCCGCATTGCCCGCATCTCGTCGGGCGGCGTGTCGTCGACATAGGCGAGGCCGGCGCGAATGAGGTGCTCGGCCCAGTCGTACAACGTCTGGAAATAGTCCGACGCGTGGTACAGATGTTCGCCCCAGTCGAAGCCGAGCCAATGTACGTCCCGCTTGATGGCGTCGATATATTCCTGCTCCTCCTTCACGGGGTTGGTATCGTCGAAGCGAAGGTGGCAGCGGCCGCCATATTCGGTGGCAATTCCGAAATTCAGGCAGATCGACTTTGCGTGGCCGAGATGCAGGTAGCCGTTCGGCTCCGGCGGAAAGCGAGTCACGATGCTTTGCACTTTTCCGCTGGCGAGATCCGACTGAACCAGGTCGCGGATGAAATCCCGCGCCTCTTCGTTCGCAGCGGCCTCCGGCATCGGCTTCTTGTCATCCATTGCGTGTCTCCCGTTCAAGCGGCGGCCGCCAGCAAACGAACCTTGCTCTCGGCGGGCCCCAGCACCGCCAGCACCTCGAAGATGCCGGGCGAGGCGGTCGAGCCGGTCAGCGCGACGCGGAGCGGCTGAGCGACCTGGCCGAGCTTCAGCCCGTTGGCCTCGGCGAACTCGCGCACGGCTTCTTCGAGCGCCTTTTCGCTCCAGTCGCTCGCCTGCGACTCCAGCGCCGGCGCGAGCTTCGCCATCACGGCACGGGCGTCGGATGTCAGGAGCGCACGGGCCTTGTCGTCGGCGATCGGCGGCGCGCCGGCGCGGGCGTAGAAGGCAAGACTGTCGGCGAGTTCGATCAGGGTGCGCGCGCGCTGCTTCACGCCGGAGAGGCCGCGCACGATGCGCTCGCGGCCAGCGGCATCGACGGTGCCCAGCTTCTCCTCGATGCGCGGCAGCACAAGCGGCAGCAGCTCGGCATCCGGCGTCTCGCGAAGATAATGCGCGTTGAGATTGGTCAGCTTGGCCATGTCGAAGCGCGAGGCCGAGCGGCCGACGCCGGCGAGGTCGAACCATTCGATCGCCTGCGCCGTGGAGATGATCTCGTCGTCGCCATGGCCCCAGCCCAGTCGCAGCAGGTAGTTGCGCAGCGCGGCGGGCAGGAAGCCCATGTCGCGATAGGCGTCGACGCCCAGCGCCCCATGGCGCTTGCTGAGCTTGGCGCCGTCGGGCCCGTGGATCAGCGGAATGTGGGCATAGACCGGCTCGGGCCAGCCCATCGCGCGGATGATCTGGAGCTGGCGGAAGGCATTGTTGAGATGATCGTCGCCGCGGATCACATGGGTCACGCCCATGTCGTGGTCGTCGACGACGACGGCCAGCATGTAGGTCGGCGTTCCGTCGGCGCGCAGCAGGATCATGTCGTCGAGCTGGGCGTTCTCGACCGTCACCTCGCCCTGCACCGCATCCTTGATGACCGTCTGGCCGGACTGCGGCGCCTTCAGGCGGACGACCGGCTTCACGTCGGCAGGGGCGTCCTTCGGATCGCGGTCGCGCCAGCGGCCGTCGTAGCGCATCGGCTTGCCGGCGGCCTTCTGAGCGGCCCGCATCTCGTCGAGTTCCTGCGGCGAGGCATAGCAGTGATAGGCATGGCCCTTGGCCAGCATCTCGTGCGCGACCTCGGCATGGCGGGCGGCGCGCGAGAACTGATAGGTGACCTCGCCGTCCCACGGCAGGCCGAGCCAGGAGAGACCGTCCAGGATCGCGGCGATCGCCGGCTCTGTCGAGCGCGCGCGATCGGTGTCTTCGATGCGCAGCAGGTACTTGCCGCCGTGGTGTTTGGCGAACAGCCAGTTGAACAAGGCCGTGCGGGCGCCGCCGATATGCAGGTAGCCGGTAGGCGAGGGGGCGAAGCGGGTAACGACGGTCATTGGCCTGGGAACTTATGCTCGGTAAGCGCGGGTTTTGCCGCAATTCGGGCGGAAAAGCGCGCCGTAGGTAGGGGAGCGTCCGGTTAGTGTCAAACCCGCGCGCCTGGATCCTGGAACAGCTTGAGGCCGAGCGTGGCCGCTGGATGCTGTGGCTTCCGGTTGCCTTGGGTCTGGGCATTGCCATCTACTACGAACTCCCCACCGAGCCGGCGCTCTGGCTCGGTCCGGCACTGGCGGCGGGATCGATTCTCATCGCTTTCCTGGCGCCGTCCGGCAGCCTCGCGCGCGCCCTGGCCATCGGCGCCGTCGCCGCATCGTCCGGCCTCGGTCTCGTCGCCTGGCGTACCGCCAGCCTCGCGGCGCCGACCCTTACCCGGCCGCTGTTCAGCCTCAACGTCGAGGGTCGGATCGCCGACATCCAGCGCCTGCCCGACGGCGTGCGCGTCGTCCTCGAAGCCGTCCGGCTCCGCGGCAACGGCGTGCCGCCGCCCGAGATGATGCCGGCCAGGGTTCGCGTGACCCTGAGCCGGGGCGCGCCGCCGCTGGCGATCGGGGACCGGCTGCTCGTGCTCGCGAACCTGTCGCCGCCGGCCGGACCCGCGGCGCCCGGCGCCTTCGATTTCCAGAGGGTCGCCTGGTATCAGCAGCTCGGTGCGGTCGGCTACGCGCTGGCGCCTGCGACCGTGATCGAACGCGGCAAGCCCGACGGGTTCGTGCGCACCATCGACTCGCTGCGCGCCGACCTGGCTGCGCGTATCCTCCACGTTTTGCCCGGTCCTGCAGGCGGCGTGGTCGCCTCGCTGCTGGTCGGCGAGCAGACGGCAGTCGACAAGGACGTGGCGCAGGCGATGCGCGATTCCGGCCTGGCGCACATCCTGTCGATCTCCGGGCTGCACATCGTCTTCGTCGTCGGCTTGGTGATGGGCCTCGTGCGTTACGGCATCGCTCTGATCCCGCCGCTTGCCCTGCGCATCGACGCCAAGAAAGTGGCGGCCGTGCTCGCGCTGATGGCCGCGCTTTTCTACACGGCGCTGGCCGGCGCGCCGGTCCCGGCGCAACGCGCCTGTGCGATGGCGGCGTTCGCGCTGCTCGCCATCCTGCTCGATCGCACGGCATTGTCGCTACGCCTCGTCGCCTGGTCGGCCGTCATCGTGCTGGTGATTGCCCCGGAGTCGCTGACCGGCGCGTCCTTCCAGATGTCGTTCGCCGCCGTCGTCGCGCTGATCGCCGGCTGGGAATCGGCGGCATCGTGGCGGCGACGCCTGCACGAGCGGGCCGAAATCTCGCGCCACCGCTGGCTTTGGCGCCTCGGCGCGGCGTTGGGCGCCAGCCTGCTCACGACCCTGATCGCCTCGGTGGCGACCGGCGCCTTCGCGGCCTACCACTTCAACCGCCTGTCGCTGCTCGGCGTCGTTGCCAACCTGCTGGGCGTGCCGCTCACCGGCTTCTGGATCATGCCCTGGGGCCTTCTCGCCATGCTCCTGATGCCGTTCGGGCTCGAGGCCGTCGCCCTGGTGCCGATGGGCTGGGGCGTCGACTGGCTCAACGCCATCGCCTTTCGCGTCGCGGCGTGGCCCGAGGCCGCGATGCTGGTGCCGTCGCTGCCCGAGGCCAGCCTGTGGCTGCTGACCGCCGGCGGTCTGTGGCTCTGCCTGTGGCGGCGACGATGGCGCTATGCCGGGCTCCCCGTGGCGGCAATCGGACTGATGCTCGGGCCGCCTCCGGCGCCCGACCTGCTGATGAGCGAGGACGGCCGCGTGCTCGGTCTGCGCGACGAGCGCGGCGTGGTGCACGTCGCCTCGGCGCGCGTCGATCGCTACGTCAGCGATTCCTGGGCGCGACGACAGGGGCAGGAGGGGGCCAAGCGCTGGACGGTCAGCGCCGACGAGCAGGCGGCCGGAATCGGCTGCAGCACGGGCCTCTGTCGCTGGCGTAAGGGACCGTGGCGCATCGCCCTGGTGAGCGACGACAAACGGCTGGCCGAGGCCTGCGGCTCGGCGGACATCGTCCTCTCGACCGTCGATGCACAGGCGCGCTGTCGCGGGCCACGGCTCGTCATCGACCGACGAGATGCCTGGAAGGACGGCGCGCACGCGCTGTGGCTCGACGATCTCAACGTACGGCGTGAGACCGCCAACGGCCGTCGCGGCGACCGACCATGGGTTCCCAACAGCTCGATGCGTCAGACCGTCCCGGTCAAGGCACCCGGAGCATAGTTTCCTCCTGCGTGTATTGCAGAACGGCGCGCCCATGCTAGTTGTACCTGGCATAGGGGGAATACGAATGAAGTGGATCGTCGTCGCGTCGGTGCTGCTCCTGGCGGCCTGCAATCCCGCGGAGCGGATGACTTACCAGGTGAAGGGCGTAGGAACCGGCTATGACACGGTCCGGGAGGACAAGATTCCCGGCGCGTTCCGCGCCCAGGGCGTCTACGATCCCAAGGACCCGAAGGTCAGCGGCGAAGAGGTGAAGTGGCGGACCTTGTACAACGGCTTGGAAAGCGCCCAGAAAGCCGGTTACGACCTAGCCACCTTCAACGCCTATACGGCGATGCTTACGCTCACGCGTTCCAGCCGCTCCTATAGCTTCGTCGAAGGCCAGTATCCGGGCTTCACCTTCATCGTGCGCGGCTACAAGTCTGATGGCGAGCATCCGGCGAACGCAAAGCCGATCGCAGCCCTGATGGACGAAGCCAACCGGCGGGCCTTCGCGGCCGTGAAGCCCCCGCCGCAGCCCCAGCCGTGATAGCGCCGGCGCTAGTGATAGCGCCGGTATAGTCCTGCAAGGCGTCCCTGGATCTTGACCCGGTCGGGTCCGAAGATGCGCGTCTCGTAGGCGGCGTTCGCCGGCTCCAGCGCGACCGACGCGCCCTTCTTGCGCAGCCGCTTGAGGGTCGCCTCGGTGTCGTCGATCAGGGCCACGACGATCTCGCCGGACTCGGCGGTGTCGGCGCTCTTGATGATGGCGATATCGCCGTTCTGGATGCCGGCCTCGATCATCGAGTCGCCCTGGACTTCGAGGCAGTAGTGGGCGCCCGAGCCCAGCAGCGAAACCGGGACGTCCACGGTCGTCGAATTGTCGCGCAGCGCCTCGATCGGAGTACCGGCGGCGATCCGGCCGTAGAGAGGCAGGCTGAGTGCCTGGGCCTCGTTGGCAGCCATGATGGCGCCGGCCAGCGGTACGCGGTCGGCGCGCACGATCTGAGGCACGAAGCCTTCGCGCGGTTCGGAGAATCCGGCGCGGCGGGCGTCGGCGAGCAGAGGGGTCACGTTGGGCGCCGGCATCGCCGCGCTCTCCGGGAGCTTCACGACCTGCAGCGCGCGTGCGCGATGCGGCAGGCGGCGCAGGAAGCCGCGCTCCTCCAGCCCGGTGATGAGGCGATGGATGCCGGACTTCGACTTCAGTCGCAGCGCTTCCTTCATCTCGTCGAAGGAGGGCGACACGCCGTCATCGTTGAGCCGCTTGTTGATGAACAGGAGCAGTTCGTTTTGCTTGCGGGTTAGCACCGTCTTCTCCCCAGAACGCCTACCGGATTTAGGAACAAATCCTGAAACCCGGCACATGTTCTAGTTTGGTTCCTGTTCTGGGTCAAGTTTTCCCGGATTTCCGGTGCATCACACGGCGCCATTGTCGTCAGGGTGAGCCTCGAAGAACGGCCGGCAGGACGAACCCATTGAGGATTGCCGACGGGATGACCGCCTGCAGCGGGCTCCCGCCCTGGCCGCTCCCGTAGTGGCCGGCGGTGATGGCGAACACCAGGTCGAGCGCCGGCACGATGTAGAGGCGCTGCCCGCCTAGGCCGAACGCCGCGGTCCAGGTGAGTTCGTGTCCGCCGCTGAAGCTTCGGCCCAGCCACCATTGATAACCGTAGAAGTACAGACCTTCGCCGTTGATCCGGGGCGTGGCCGACTCGGCCGCCCAACCCGGCGGGAGCACGCGCCGGCCGTTCCACTGTCCGTCGGTCAGCATGATCTGGCCTAGCTTGAGCATGTCACGCGGCCGCAAACGCAGGCCCCCGGCCGCGCCCATTTTGTGACTGACGCCCATCTCGTCCCAGTCGAAGTCGGAAACCTCGAGCGGTGCGAAGAGCTTCTCGCGTGCATAGTCGTTCAGCGACCGACCGGTGCCCTTGACCAATGCGGCCGCCAGCAGCGCCGTGGCGCCGCCGTTGTATGCGTAGACGGTGCCCGGCGCCGCGGCCATCGGTTGGGACAGCAGGTAGCGGAAAGGGTCGGCCGCCTCGACCAGGCCGTACTCGTTGCTGAGCGGATCGGCGTATCCTCGGCTCTCGTCCCATTTCAGCCCGGCCGACATGGTGAGCAGGTCGCGGAAGGTGATGCGCCGCTTCTCCGGTGTCGCCAAGTCGCCGTATTGCGGGAAAGCGTCGAACACCGACGAGTCCAGCGCCGGGAACCTGCCCTCGGCCAATGCGATGCCAACCAGCAGCGAGGTGACGCTCTTGGAGACCGAGCGCATGTCATGCTTCACATCGGCCGCGAATCGCACGATGCCCAAGGGGCGTGCCATGCGCTCGTCGACGCCGGCGTAATAGCGCTCCATCACCAGCTTGCCGTGGCGTGCGATCAGCACCGCGTGGATGTTCCGTCCGGGCCACTGCGAAATGAACGCATCGAGGCCGCACAAGGCCTTTGCGTCCATCGCGACGTCCGCCGGTGCGGCCACCGCCCAGCCGTCTGCGAGCGACGCCGGCGTGCCACATTCCCTTGGCTCCTGGGCGCTGGCCGGCGCCGCCATAGCGGCGAGCGCCAGGGCGGCCATGATGATCGTGCGCCGGATATACCTCATGGAACACCGGGGGCGCTGCGCGTCGGAACGATCGTCGCGGGTTGCCGGGGCCGCCAGCCCGGGGGACCGAACAGGTAGCCCCAACCCTCGCGCCAGGAGCGGGCGGCGCGCAGGTCGCTGGCGAGGTTGAGCCACTCGTGGAACGCGATCCGGATCGGATTGTGGGAGATCAGCGGCTTCACGAGCCCGTAGCGGCAGGGCAGGTCGGCGCGTTCGCCGACGTAGGTGCCGAACAGGCGGTCGAAGACGATCAGCACGCCGCCGTAGTTGGCGTCGATATAGTCGTGGTTGGAGGCGTGGTGGACGCGGTGGTGGGAGGGCGTGTTGAGGACGTATTCCAGCCACCCCAGCTTGGGCACCCATTCGGTGTGCAGCCAGAACTGATAGAGCAGGTTGAGGGCCAGGGCGGCGAAGACGGCCTTCGGGGCGAAGCCCAGCCAGATCATGGGCACGAAGAAGAGGGCGTTGCCGGCAATCCTGCCGGTCCACCCGAATCGATAGGCAATGCCAAGATTGAATTCGTTCGGTGAGTGATGCACGGCATGCGTCGCCCAGAACCAGCGCACCCGATGGGCGGCGCGATGATACCAGTAGTAACAGAACTCCTGTCCCAGGAAGAGCAAGGCGAAGCTGGCCACGCCGTTCAGAGGGACTGTCGTCAGCCGATGCTGCCAGGCGAACTCGATGAAGGGCGCGGCCAGGCTGATGCCCACGAACGCATAGACCAGATACTCCCGAACCAGCACGTCGGTGAGCGACGCGGCGAAGGACAGCCAGTCGTAGGGACGCCGGGCGACGAAGGTCAGGATCAGGCCTTCGAGGCTGGCCAGGGCGATGACTGCGGGCAGGGACCAGGTGAGAAGGGTGGACAGCGTCATGGACGGGCCTTTGCGGAGGGCGATGCGGGAGCAGATTGCGTCCCGCCCTCCGTCAGGTCTCGCCGGTTTCAGCACTCCGTTGGCCGATTCCCTGAATCGGCCCGTCATTTCGCGATTCGGCCTGCTTGCGATAGGCCGTCGGCGTCATCCCGGTATGCGCCTTGAAGGCCCGGTTGAAGGGCCCGATCGACTGGAATCCCGAATCGAGCGCGATCGTGAGGATCGGGACGTCCGCCTGGCCGGGATCGGCCAGGGCCGCCATCGCCTCGGCCAGACGGTAGCCGTTCACGAAGCTGCTGAAGTTGCGATGGCCGAGGCGCTGATTGATCAACCGGCGCAGCCGGTACTCAGGCACGCCCAGCGCGGCGACCAGCAGGTTCAGTCCAAACCCTTCCTGGCGATAGATCTTCTCGTCTTCCATCAGCTGGCGCAGGCGCGCCAGAAGGGCCTCCTCCTGGGTGTCGACGGCAGCGCCGGAGGACGGCGCATCCTCCGGCGCCGGCGGGCGGGTCTCGATCGGCGAGGGCTCGAAAATGGGGCGGGCCGCCCGCAGCCCGACCATGGCGAAGGCAACGGCGAGAGCGGCCAGGATCGACGCCTCGACTGTCCGGCTGGTCGGGTCGAGGGGCTGGCCGCGGCCCAGCATGTTCATGAGCAGGACACCGCCTGCGTACAGAACCGCCAGACCCACCAGCACGGGGCGCAGGCGGCGGCGGCGCTCCACGAGATCGTCGCGCAGGCCGGCCAGTACGCGCCAGGCGGTGAGGAGCACGAACGACAGTCCGATCAGGTCTTCCGCCGTGGCCATCCAGGGGCGCCACTGACAGATGCCCACAATGCCGAGGATCGGCAGAAGCGCCCACGCCGCCGCGTCCCGCCAGGAGGGACGGAAATCATCGACGAACTGCGCGCCCGCCCAGATCCACAGCAGCGCTGGTGTGCCCATCGCCACCAGCATGACCGGCCACAGCCAGGGTGAACGGGCGCCGGTGACCGACAGAACAGCGGTGGCTGCCACGCTGAGCGCGAGCAGACCGCCGAAAGGTCCCGTCGTCATGTGCCGCCGGTCGCGCAGCAGCAACAGGCCCGTCAGGAGCAGGATTGCCGCGGTTCCGCTCTTGAGAACGAGTTCGACGGGCGGCATCGCTCGATTCGCTTTTCGAGCGCCTGGCTCAGTACCCGCCCGGCAGGCCGTGGAGGTCGACGACCTGTACCGTGTCGCCCGCCTTGCGCGCGGGATCGTGCGGCGGGCGGACCATCAGCCCGTCGCAGGCGGCCAGAACCGACAGCATCGAACTGTCCTGCACCGGGTGGGGATCGACGGTGAGGGTGCCGTCGGCGCTGCGGCCGAGGCGGGAGCGGACATAGTCTTCGCGCTGGTCGTTCTGCTTCACGTCGATCGCGAGGCGGGCGGGCTGGGTCCGCACCAGGTCGCCCGGCTGGCCCATCATCCGCTCCAGGGCGGGCTTCAGGAACAGGAGCGCGCAGACCATGGTGGAAACCGGATTGCCCGGCAGGCCGAGCACGCGCGCGCGGTCCCGCGCGGCGAACATCAGCGGCTTGCCGGGGCGCATGGCGATCTTCCAGAAATCCATGTCGAAGCCCTGGGCCTTGAGCGCGCCCTGCACCAGATCGTGGTCGCCGACCGAGGCGCCGCCGAGTGTGATCAGCAGGTCGTGCTGCGCACCGGCTTCGATGCAGCTCTCGATCAGCCTGGCATCGTCGCGCGCGATGTCGAACAACGTGGCCTCGCCGCCCCAGCCGCGCACCAGCGCCGCGACGGCGATGCCGGAGGAGGAGACGATCTGGTTGCGACCGACCGGCTCGCCCGGCATCACCAGTTCGTCGCCGGTCGACAGGATGGCGACCCGCGGCTTGCGATGGACCGAGAGCCACGGGTGGTTCATCGCGGCCGCCAGGGCGAGGTCGCGCGTCGTCAGCGTGCGGCCCACTGCGAGCGGCGTATCGCCGACCGAGAAATCCAGTCCGGCCTTGCGCACGTGGCGGCCGAGCCGCGGCGCCTCGAGGATGGCGATGTTCGTGCCATCGGCTTTGGTGTCTTCCTGGATCACGATCGAGTCGGCACCCATCGGCAGCGGGCCGCCGGTGAAGATGCGCACGGCTTCGCCGGCCTTCAGGGTCTGATCGTAGGAGCCGCCGGCCGGCGCCTGGCCCACCAGCGTGAGTGTCGCGGGGGCAGCCGCCACGTCGGCCGCGCGCACGGCATAGCCGTCCATCGCCGAAAGATCCGTCGGCGGCTGCGTCAGTCGCGCCTTCGGCGAGACAGCAAGAACGCGGCCCGCGGCTTCGGCGACGGACACGGTTTCCGACGGCAGCGGAGAGAAGGCCGCGATCACGCGGGCATGGGCATCACGAACGGAAAGCATTCCCGGCCTCATTGCTGGGGGCGCGCGACTCCGGTCGCGCGGCTTTGGCGGTGCCAGGGAAGATCGCGCCACTGGAGTGGCGCGCGCCCAGCGAAGAAAGACAGTCTAAGCATCCCACGTTCCAGATTTGCCGCCGGACTTGTGGAGGAGCTTCACTTCGGAGATCACCATGCCGCGGTCGACCGCCTTGCACATGTCGTAGACGGTGAGGGCGGCGACGGAGGCAGCGGTCAGCGCTTCCATCTCGACGCCGGTGCGGCCCTTCAGCTTGCAGGTCGCCTCGATGTCGACCGCCTTGCGCTTCGCGTCGAGCGACAGTTTCACGTCGACCGACGACAGCGCCAGCGGATGGCAGAGCGGGATCAGGTCGGGCGTTTTCTTCGCCGCCATGATGCCGGCGAGCTGCGCCACCGCGAGCACGTCGCCTTTCTTGGCCTTCTTGTCGCGGATGAGCTTCAGCGTGGCGGCCTGCATAGTGACGCTGGCGCGGGCCACGGCGACACGCTCGCTGATCTCCTTGTCGCCGACATCGACCATGCGGGCGTTGCCGCCCTCGTCGAAATGGGTGAGCGCCGCCTTGCGCGTCATGCCGCCTCGCGCACCAGCATCTCGCGGACCGCCGCCTCGACGTCGGGCTTGCGCATGAAGCTCTCGCCGATCAGGAAGGCCGAGGCGCCGACCTTGGCCATACGCGCGAGATCGGCGGGAGAACCCAGGCCGCTCTCGGCCACCAGCACGCGGTCCTTCGGCACCAGCGGCGCCAGCTTCTCGGTCGTGGCGAGATCGACGGCGAGCGTCTTGAGGTTGCGGTTGTTGACGCCGATGAGGTCGGCATCGACCTGCAGTGCGCGTTCGAGCTCGGGCGCGTCGTGCACCTCGACCAGAACGTCCATGCCCCACTTGTGCGCCAGCTTCGCCAGCTCGGCTGCCATCGCGTCGTCGAGGCAGGCCATGATGAGCAGGATGCAGTCGGCGCCCAGCGCCCGGGCTTCCGGCACCTGATAGGGATCGATCATGAAATCCTTGCGCAGGACCGGCAGCTTCACCGCCGCGCGCGCCTGCGTCAGGAACTCGTCCTTGCCCTGGAAGTAGGGCTGGTCGGTCAGGATCGACAGGCAGGTGGCGCCACCGCGTTCATAGGACCGGGCGAGGGAAGGCGGGTCGAAATCCTCGCGGATCAGTCCCTTGCTGGGCGACGCCTTCTTGATCTCGGCGATCAGGCCGTAGCGGCCGTCGGCGATCGTGGCCTTGAGCGCCTTGGCGAAGCCGCGCGGCGAATCGGTGTCGCGGGCCAGGTTCTCGACGACCCTGAGCGAGCGTTGCGACATGCGCCCGGCCACATGGCGCTTCTTGTCGGCAACGATCCTGTCGAGCGTGTCGCTCATGCGCAAATCCTCTTCAATGTCGCCAGCGCGTCCCTGGCCTTGCCGCTGTCGATCGACTGGGCGGCCAGGGCCGCGCCTTCCTTCAGATCCTTAGCCTTGCCCGCGACCATGATCGCGGCGGCGCTGTTTAGCAGGACGATGTCGCGGAAGGCGTTCTTCGCGCCGTCCAGCAGCGCGTGGATCGCCTCGGCATTGTGCGCCGCGTCGCCGCCCTTGAGCTCGTCGAGCGTGGCGCGCTTCACGCCGATCTCCTCCGGCGCGATCTCGATCTCGGTCACCTTGCCGTTCTCGAGTGAGGCGGCCCAGCTCTTGGTCGTCGTGGTGAGCTCGTCCATGCCGTCCTGGCCGTTGACGACCAGCGCGCGTTCCAGCCCAAGCTGGCCCAGCGCCTGCGCGACAGGCTTCAACCAGCGGCGGTCGAACACGCCCACGAGCTGCCGCTTGACCAGGGCAGGGTTCGACATCGGGCCGAGCAGGTTGAAGATGGTGCGCGACGGCGCCAGCTCGACCCGCGGGCCCGCGACGTTGCGCATGGCGCTGTGATGGCGCGGCGCCATCAGGAAGCAGACCTTGGCTTCGACCAGGGCCTGCTCGAGTTTCTCGATCGGGACTTCAAGCCCGATGCCCAGCGCGGAGAGCACGTCGGCTGCGCCGGACTTCGAGGTGAAGGCACGGTTGCCGTGCTTGGCCACCGGAATGCCGGCGCCTGCCACGACGAACGCCGAGCAGGAGGAGACGTTGTAGGTGCCGTGATGGTCACCGCCGGTACCCACGATGTCGATGGTGCCTTCGGGCGCCTTCACGCGCAGCACCTTGGCCCTGAGCGCCCGCGAGCCGCCGGCCAGTTCCTCGGCCGTCTCGCCGCGGACCTTCAGGCCCATCAGGAAGGCGCCCATCTGGGCAGGCGTCGCGTCGCCCGAGGTCATGATGTCGAAGGCGCGCTCTGCCTCGTCGATGCCCAGGGTCTCGCCGTTCCCCACCTTGGCCAGAAGGCCGCGAAAATCGTTTATGTCGCCGCTCACCAGAACCCCGTGCTTTTGCCTCTTGCCGGTTCGGCCGGCCGGCGCGAAGCTATATCACATGGCTCAAGAACTCATCCTCAAGGTCACTGGCATGGATTGCGACGGCTGCGTAAAGGCCGTCACCCGTGCCGCCACCGGCGCCGGCACGGCGCCTCTCTCCGTCGACTTGAAGAGCGGCGAGATGCGGCTCCCCGAGGGCGCCGACGTCCCGGCGATCACCAAGGCGATCCAGCGAGCAGGCTTCGGCGTAGCGCCCTAGCCCATCGGATCGGATGAGAAGTCAGCCGTAAGTCGCTGATTTCAAGCATCTTTTAAAGATCGATGGTCAAATTTCGGAATGGTCTTGTCAAAATAGTAAGCAAGCTTATCTTAAGGAAACTTAGAAGATAGGCTCATGGAACTTCCCGAACGCAATCTTGGTTTCCTGCTGCACGATGTGGCGCGCCTGATGCGCAAGCGCTTCGAGCAGAACGCGCGCGACCTCGGTCTGACGCGCTCGCAGTGCCAGGTTCTGGCGCATCTGGCGCGCAACGAGGGCATCCAGCAGAGCGGATTGGCCGACCTCCTCGAAATCGAGCCGATCACCCTGACCCGGCTGCTCGACCGGCTGGAGGAGGCAGATCTCGTGGAACGCCGGGCCCATGCGACCGACCGGCGCATCCGCCAGCTCTACCTGACCGAGAAGGCCCATCCGCTGCTGGCCGACATTTTCACCATAGGAGCCGCGACCCGCGGGGAGGCGTTGGAAGGCGTCGCCGAGGAAGATCGCGACCGTTTGTTTGCCCTGCTGTCGAGCATGAAGGCCAATCTTCTGGCCAGGGCTGCGCCGGCGGCGGCCGAGAGGAGTACGAGTAATGGCTGACAGGAGTTCCTTCCGTCGCAGCGCCGACGAGGTCACGGCCCCCGTGCCGGCGGCCAACGATGCCGACCAGCTTGCGGCCGAGAAGCTGCTGCAGCGCTTCGACACCGCCGCCGCGCGGCCGAAGGACAAGGCGAAGGAGGGCCGCAAGCCACGCAACCTGCGCCGTATCCTGCTCATCCTGGGACCCGCCGTCGTCCTTGCCGGCAGCCTGTTCGCCTACATGACGGGCGGCCGCTACATCTCGACCGACAACGCCTATGTCCATGCCGGCAAGCTCACCGTGGCGACCGACGTTTCCGGCATCGTGGCCAACGTGGCCGTGCATGAGAGTCAGAGGGTGGAGAAGGGCCAGGTCCTGTTCACCCTGGACCAGGAGCCGTTCAGGATCGCGCTGGCCGGCGCGGAGGCCAATCTCGGCACCGTGCGCAACCAGATCCTGACGCAGCAGGCGACCTATCGCCAGAAGCTCGCCCAGATCGAGCAGGCGAAGACCGACATCGGCTTCTTCGAGACCAGCGCGCAGCGTCAGCAGGACCTGCTGAAGCGCGGGGTCTCGGCCCAGGCGACCTTCGACCAGGCCAAGCGCGACCTCGATACGGCGCGCGAGCGACTGCTGGTGGCGCAGCACGATGCCGAGGCGACGCTGGGGCAGCTCGGCGGCCGGGCCGATGCGCCGATCGAGCAGAATGCGAACTATCTCGCGGCCCAGGCGCAGGTCGACAAGGCGCGCCGCGACCTCAACCGCACGACGGTCGTGGCGCCGATGCCCGGCATCGTCACCAACGTCGACGCGCTGCTGCCCGGGGAGTACCTGCCCGCAGCGCAGGCGGCGTTCAGCCTCATCTCGACGCAGGACGTCTGGGTCGAGGCCAATCCGAAGGAGTCCGACCTTGCGAACCTGAAGCCGGGCGACAAGGCGACCGTGTCGATCGATGCCTATCCGGGCCGCGAGTGGCAGGCGACCGTCACCAGCCTCGCGCCGGCGACGGGCGCGGAGTTCTCCGTGCTGCCGGCCCAGAATGCGACGGGCAACTGGGTGAAGGTCGTGCAGCGCGTGCCGATCCGCCTCGGTGTCGAGATGCCGGAAGGCGCACCGCCGCTGCGCACCGGCATGAGCGCCTATGTCGAGATCGACACCGGCCACCACCGCCAACTCCGAGACCTGTTCAGCGGGTTCTGATCCGCTGGGGGCGTGCCACTCCAGTGGCGCGATCATGTCTTGAACCAGGAGAATGGCGCGTCCCTGGAGTGGCGCGCCCCCAGCCATGAGCAACGCCACCTCCAAACCCCTCCCTCAGCACATCGTGCCGCTGACGCTCTGCGTCATGCTGGCCACGATCATGCAGGCGCTGGACACGACCATCGCCAACGTGGCGCTGCCTTACATGCAGGGCTCGCTGTCGGCGACGACCGACCAGATCAACTGGGTGCTGACTTCCTACATCGTGGCGGCAGCCATCGCGACGCCGGTGACCGGCTTCCTCGAGGCGCGGCTCGGCCGCAAGCGGCTGTTCCAGATCGCGGTCGCGGGCTTCACCGGCGCCTCGGTTCTGTGTGGCATTGCGACCTCGCTGCCGGAGATGGTGGCCTTCCGTCTGCTGCAGGGCCTGTTTGGCGCCTCTTTGGTGCCGCTGTCGCAGGCGGTGCTGCTCGATTCCTACCCCAAGGAGAAACATGGCTCGGCCATGGCGCTGTGGGGCATGGGCGTCATGGTGGGCCCCATCCTCGGGCCGACCCTGGGCGGCTGGCTGACCGAGGCCTACAACTGGCGCTGGGTGTTCTACATCAACGTGCCGATCGGTCTGGTCACCTTCCTCGGCCTCTCGGCCTATCTCGAGGAGACCAAGACCCGCCGCGATTCGTTCGACTGGTTCGGCTTCCTGATGCTCAGCCTTGCCATCGGCTCGTTCCAGATGATGCTCGACCGCGGCGAGCAGATCGACTGGTTCTCCTCGACCGAGATCGTGGTCGAGGCCGTGCTGGCCGCGCTCGCCTTCTATCTGTTCCTCGTCCAGACCTTCACGGTGAAGCAGCCCTTCATCGATCCCAGCATCTTCAAGGACCGCAACTTCTCGGTCGGGCTGTGCTTCATCTTCGTGGTCGGCATCATTCTGCTGGCCTCGCTGGCGCTGATCACGCCCTACCTGCAGAACCTGATGGGTTATCCGGTGGTCACGGCGGGCCTGATCCTGGCACCGCGCGGCATGGGCACGATGCTGGCGATGATGCTGGTCGGCCGCATGATCAACCGGGTCGATCCGCGGCTGCTGCTGGCCGCCGGGCTGCTGATCACCGCGGCGGTGCTGTGGGAGATGACGGGCTTCACGCCGAACGTGTCCGAATGGACGCTGATCCGCACCGGCGTGCTGCAGGGCATGGGGCTGGGCTTCATGTTCGTGCCGCTGTCCACCATCACCTTCGCCACCCTGCCGGGCCATCTGCGCACCCAGGGGACGGCGCTCTACAGCCTGATGCGCAATATCGGGTCGAGCATCGGCATCTCGATGGTGATCTTCCTGCTGACGCGCAACACGCAGCTCGTCCATGCCGAGCTGGCGGGCCAGGTGACCCCGTTCAACGACGCGCTGGGCCAGGCGGGGCCGTCGCAGTTCTGGAACATGGCGACGACGGTGGGCCGCGCGACGCTCAACGCCGAGGTGAACAAGCAGGCGGCCGTCATAGCCTATGCCAACGACTTCAAGCTGATGATGCTGGTGGCCCTTTTGGCGCTGCCGCTGATCCTGCTGCTGCGCAAGGCCAAGGGGCAGGGCGGTGCGGGCCACGCGGTCCTTGAGTAGAGTCGCGCGCTACTCGATCTTAACGCCCGCATCCTGGATGATCTTGCGCCACTTGGTGTTCTCGATGGCGATATAGGCCTCGAATTCCTGGCGCGATTCCTTGGCCGGCACGAACGACAGGCTCTTCATCTTTTCCAGAACCTCGGGATCCTTGAGGATGCGCATGACCTCGGCGCTCAGCTTGTCGAGGATCGGTTCGGGCGTCTTCGCAGGGGCGGAGAGGCCGATCCAGCCGACGGCGACGACGCCGTAGAGGCCCTGTTCCGCCACCGTCGGCACGTCGGGCAGGAAGGGCGAGCGGCGTTCGTCGGCGATGCCGATGGCCTTCACCTTGCCGGAGCGCACCGGGCCGACCGCGCCGGGGACGGCGTCGGACAGGAGCTGGATGTCGCCGCTCTGCAGCGCGAGCTGGGCCTCTGCATTACCCTTGAACGGCACGTGCGTGAGCTTGATGCCGGCCGCGCTCTTCAGCATTTCGACCGCGAGATGGCTGGCCGAGCCGTTGCCCGAGGAGCCGTAGTTGAGATCCGCACCGGCCTTGGCCTTGGCGACGAGATCGGAGACCGAGCCGATGCCGCTCTTGAGGCTGGTCATCAGCACCTGCGGCGTCAGCCCGATGTTGGCGATCGGCGCGAAATCCTTCTGCGGATCGTAGGGCAGCTTGGGATAGAGCGCCGGGCTGATCCCGTGCGTGGAGATCGTCACCATCAGCAGGGTGTAGCCGTCGGGCGCTGCCTTGGCGGCGACATCGGCGCCGATCTGCCCGCCGGCGCCGGGCCGGTTCTCCGCGATCACCTGCTGGCCCAGCGCCCTGGTGAGCTGGTCGGCCATCATGCGCGCCAGGATGTCGGTCGCCTGGCCGGCCGGAAACGGCACGATGATGCGGATGGGCTTCGCGGGCCACGTCTGCGCGAAGGCCGACGGCGCGACGCTCGAGGCTGCGAGCAGTGTGACGAGGGATCGCCGATCAAGCATTCATGTCATCCCGAGCGAAGCGAGGGACCCTTGCGGGCACCGGTGAAAGGTCCCTCGCTTCGCTCGGGATGACAATGTGTTTGTTTGAGGCGCCTACGCCGCCTTCTTGTTCTGCTGACTCGGGTGGTCGCCCGCGATCTTGAGGAAATTCTCGAGGATCTTGTGGCCGTGCTCCGAGGCGATGCTCTCGGGGTGGAACTGCACGCCGTGGATCGGCAGGGTCCGGTGGCGCAGGCCCATGATGATGTCGCCGGTCTCGGCGGTGACCTCGAGGTCCTTCGGGAAGTCCTTCCGGTCGACGATCAGCGAGTGATAGCGCGTCGCCTGGAAGGGCGAGGGCACGTCCTCGAAGACGCTCTGGTTCTTGTGAGAGACGCCCGACAGCTTGCCGTGCATCGGCTCGGGCGCGCGCACGACATGGCCGCCGAACACCTGGCCGATCGCCTGGTGGCCGAGGCAGACGCCGAACAGCGGCACCTGCTCCTTCGCCGCGGCGCGGATCAGGTCCATGCAGATGCCGGCCTCGTTGGGCGTGCAGGGGCCGGGCGAGAGCACGATTCCGGCCGGCTTCAGCGCCAGCGCTTCGTCGACCGTGATCTGGTCGTTGCGATGCACGACGCAGCGCGAGCCGAGATCGCCCAGGAAGTGGACGAGGTTGTAGGTGAAGCTGTCGTAATTATCGATCAGGAGGAGCATGGCGGGATAATAGCGGTCCGGCGGACGTTCTCATAGGGCTCTGACGCTTGCTGCAGGCCGCAGGCAGCGCCTGTTCGCTACGGTCGTTCACCGCGCCCCGGTCGGCGGTCCCTCGTCGAACCGCTGGGTGACCTTGTTCCAGACCAGCGGAACCTGACAGGTCTTCGCCGTCGCAGGCGGGACGGCAGCGGCGCCGCCGCATTGGTCGCCGCTGCTTCCGAGCCAGACCGTGCTGCCGCGGATCTCCACCCCGAGGGCGTAGCGTGCAAAGACCTTGCGAGCGTGACCGTTCGGCAGCCCGACGAAAATCTCGACCATGGAGCCGCCACCACCGCCACCGGTCAATCCCGCGCAGGCGATACCGCCGGTATTGATCAGCCAATCGTCGATGCCACTACCCGTCAGCCCGATGCGGGTGACGTAGTCGCCGACCGGCGGTGGCGTCTTGTTCATCACCTGGCAATTGCTCTGCAGGCTGGACACTTCCTGCGCGACCTCGGGTGGCATCCCGGCCGGTGCGGGCGTTGCCGCAGGAGTCGCAGGCACCGCCGACGGCTGCGCCGCGGCTTGTGGCGATGGGGGCGGCGATACGGGCGACGCTGGAGGCGGCGGCGCGGCGCTCGCGGCGTAGCCCTGCTGGCACAAGGCGGCCGCATTGATTGCGGCCGCGCTGCCGTCGAGAGAGAAGGTCGTGTACACGGCGCCGAGCTGGAGGGTGAGCATGGCTCCCTGGCGCAAGGCGTCGACCAGCGTGGTGTCGGGCAGCGGCGTCGAGAACGTCGTGGGGCTCGACGTGCGGAGCACGAGCGGATAGGGCACGCGATCGATGAACAGCGTGACCGTGACATCCTGCCCGACGGTGAACTGCCAGCCGGTATTGGTAAAACCGATCTGCCAGCTGCCCGACGCGGACTGGCCGATATGCACCGAGGCACCGCCTCCGTCGCGGGTTGCGTCGCAATATGCGAACTTGCCGCTCGCGTCGTTGTCCGCCTGCACGATCCAGCTGCCCACCAGCTGAACCGATCCGGGAACGGGCGCGGCGTCCGCCGTCCATCCAATCAGCGCCAACACGGCGGCACCCAGCCCGATCCGTCGCAACATCCTGGCCTCTCGAAGTAGCCTCTACACTCAATCCTACTTTGCCAGCTCCGGGAAATCCTCCTCCCGGAATTCGCCCGTACCGCGCCGGTTGTCGGCGGCGCGCTTTTCCTCGTCGCGGCGGAGTTCGACCCGGCGGATCTTGCCGGAGATCGTCTTGGGCAGCTCGGCGAACTCGATCCGGCGGATGCGCTTGAACGGGGCGAGGCGGCCGCGCAGGTGCTGGAAGATCGAGAGCGCGGTCGCGCGGTCGGGTTTGCCGCTGGCCGTCAGGGTTATGTAGGCCTTCGGCACGGCGAGCCGCATTGCGTCGGGCGCGGGCACCACGGCGGCTTCGGCCACGGCCGGGTGCTCGATCAGCACGCTTTCGAGTTCGAACGGGCTGATCCGGTAGTCCGACGCCTTGAACACGTCGTCGGCGCGGCCGACGTAGGTGAGGTAGCCCTCGGCGTCGCGCGAGGCGACGTCGCCGGTGCGATAGACCGCGCCGGTGAGCGGCAGGATCGAGCCGTCATCCTGCTGGTAACCCTGCATCAGCGCTGCCGGCCGGTGCGTGAGGTCGATGCAGATCTCGCCTTCCTCGGCGTCCTTGTCGTCGGCATCGAGCAGGCGGATCCGGTAGCCGGGCAGGGGGCGGCCCATCGATCCGGGCTTGATCGGCTGGCCGGGCGGATTGCCGACCTGCGTCGTGGTCTCGGTCTGGCCGTAGAAATCGCGGATGGTGAGGCCCCAGGCCTTCTCGACCTGCTCGATCACCTCGGGATTGAGCGGCTC
The DNA here is from genome assembly GCF_965249915.1 of Reyranella sp. Classification (GTDB taxonomy): domain Bacteria; phylum Pseudomonadota; class Alphaproteobacteria; order Reyranellales; family Reyranellaceae; genus Reyranella. The sequence continues at coordinate 1,952,287 of NZ_OZ252257.1, read as the reverse complement.
GCCGGCCGCCAGCACCTCGCGCAGCGACGTCCGGCAGGACTTCAGGTCCTCCTGGATCAGCATGCGCCACACGGTCGGCGGCGCGCAGAGCGTGGTCACCTTGTTGGCGACGACCGCGTCCAGAAGATAGCGCGCGTTGAAGCGCGGCTGGTTGGCGATGAAGATCGTGGCGCCGGCGATCCAGGGCGCGAAGAAGCAGCTCCAGGCGTGCTTGGCCCAGCCGGGTGAGGAGATGTTGAGATGCACGTCGCCCGGCCGCAGCCCCAGCACGAAGATCGTGGTGAGATGGCCCACGGGATAGCTGCGATGGGAATGCAAGACGAGCTTGGGCTTCGCCGTCGTGCCCGACGTGAAATAGAGCAGCATCGGGTCGTCGGCCTGGGTCGGCCCGTCCGGAACGAACTCGGCTGGGTGATCGAGCAGCTTGGCGTAGGCGTGCCAGCCCGGCGGTGCGTCGCCGACGGCGATGCGCGTCAGGCTCTTGTCGAACCCGTCGAACTTGGCCGCTTCGCTGGCGGCGGCCACGACATGGCGCGCCCGGCCGCGCTCGAAGCGATCGGCGAGATCGACCGGCGTCAGCAGGGTGGTGGCCGGGATGACGACGGCGCCGAGCTTCATGGCGGCCAGCATGACTTCCCAGAGCGGCGCCACGTTGCCCAGCATCAGCAGCATGCGGTCGCCGCGCTTCACGCCCAGCGCGCGCAATCCGTTGGCGACGCGGTTGGAGCGTTCCGACAGTTCGGCGAAGGTGAGGCTCGCCGCGCCGTCGCCGACGATCGTCAGTGCCGGCTGGTTGGCCTGCGCTCCACGCGCCAGCTCGGCATCGAACCAGTCGAGCGCCCAGTTGAAGTGCTGCATCTCAGGCCAACGGAAATCGCGATAGGCCGTCTCGTAGTCACCGCGATGGGACAGCAGGAATTCACGCGCCGCCTTGTACGCCTCGACCGTCATCGCATGCCTCGCATCTTGTTTCCGCCCTTTCACGAATTTGGACACGGGCGTAGGTTGAGGGCAACAAGAAGAAAGTAGCCCCCTTGGTCGTCGAGCCCCTGATCGTCGCGCTGCTGCTGGCAGCAGCGCTGATGCATGCCACCTGGAATGCGATCCTCAAGTCGGATCAGTCCGACAGGCTGGCCACTTTCGGCCTGATCATGACGACCGGCACGGTCATGGGCCTTTGCGTCGTGCCCTTCGTGCCGATGATCGAACCGGGCGCCTGGAAATTCCTCATCCTCTCGGTCGCGATCCACGTCGCCTACTATTTCTTCCTGCTGAAAGCCTATTCCTACGGCGACCTCAGCCACACCTATCCGATCGCGCGCGGCTTGGGGCCGCTGCTGGTGGCGCTGGTATCGGGCCGGGTGATCGGCGAGCATCTGCGGACCCAGGACATCGTCGGCGTCTTCCTGCTGAGCTTCGGGCTCGTGGCCCTGGCCCTGCCGCTCAAGAACATCGTGCCGAAACCTGGCAGCCGCCATGGGCTGGCGACGCTGTTCGCGGTCCTCACCGGGATCACCATCGCGGGCTACATCATCTCCGACGGCATGGGCGTGCGCGCCGCCGGCGAGACGCTGGAGCATCGAATCTCCTACATCGCCTGGCTGGCCGTGCTCGAGGGGCCGTGGCTGCTGCTGCTGGCCTTCTGGAAGCGGCCGGCGACCGTCTGGTCCCACATGAAGAAAACCTGGTATCGCGGGGTCGGCGGGGGCGTGATCGCCAATGTCGGCTACGGCATCGCGATCTATGCGCTGGCACTGGGTCCGATGGCCCATATCGCGGCCCTGCGCGAGACGTCGGTGCTGTTCGGGGCGCTGATCGGCACACTCGTGCTGGGCGAGCCGTTCGGCGGCCGGCGGGTGGCTGCGGCGTTCGTGATCGTTTCAGGGCTTGTGCTGATGAACGGTCCGGCGCTCTTCTAGAGGGCATGTCGACCCGCAATCTCGATAGACTCATGTCCCCGCGCTCGGTCGTCATGATCGGCGCCAGCGAACGCCCCGGTTCCGTGGGGGCCGCCGTCACGCGCAACGTGCTGGCCGGCGGCTTCCAGGGCCAGATCCACCTCGTCAACCGCAAGGGCGGCACGATCGCGGGCCGCACGGCCTTCCGCAGGGTATCGGACCTGCCGGAGCCGGCGGACCTCGCCGTCATAATGACTCCAGCCGCGACCATCCCCGGCCTGATCGTGGCGCTGGGCGAGGCGGGGACGCGGGCCGCCGTGGTGATCAGCGCCGGTCCCGGCAACGGCCCGGATGCCGCGTCGGTCAATGCGTTGTGGCGGCAGCGGCTGCTGCGCGCGGCCCAGCCCTACCTGCTGCGCATCATCGGACCGAACTGTATCGGCTACGCGGCACCCCGCCTCGGCCTCAACGCCAGCTTCGGCCCGACGCGGTTCAAGGCCGGTCGCATCGCCGCGGTTGCCCAGTCGGGCGCCGTGCTGGCGGGCCTCGCCGACTGGGGCGTGGCCCAGGGGATCGGCTTCTCGCACCTGATCTCGATGGGCGACATGGCCGATGTCGATTTCGGCGACGTGCTCGACATGCTGGCGCGCGATTCCGATACGCGCGCGGTGCTGATGTATGTCGAGGGCATCACCCAGGCGCGGAAGTTCATGTCGGCGGCGCGCGGCGTGGCCCGCATCAAGCCGGTGATCGTGCTGAAGGGCGGGCGGCATGCCGCGGCCGCCCAGGCGACCGCCTCGCATACCGGCTCGATGGCGGGATCGGCCGCGGTTTACGACGCCGCGTTCGCGCGCGCGGGCCTCGTGCGCGTGCTGGGCCTCGGCGAACTGTTCGATGCGGCCGAGACGCTGGGCCACAGCATCGCCCCGCGCACCGAGCGGCTGGCGATCCTGACCAACGGCGGCGGCGTCGGCATCATCGCCACCGACCTGCTGATCGACGAGGGCGGCGAACTGGCGACGCTCCTGCCAGCCACCATCGCGCGGCTGGACAAGCAGATGTCGCAGCGATGGTCGCGCGCCAACCCGGTCGACATCGTGGGCGATGCCGACGGGCCGCGCTATGCCGTTGCCCTCGACGGGCTGGCTGACGATCGCGGCGTCGGCGCGGTGCTCGCCATGAACGTCCCCACGTCGCTCACCTCGTCGATCGACGCGGCCCGCGCCATCACCGGCGCCGCCGGCCGCAAGGTCGTCCCCGTGATCGGCTGCTGGATCGGCGGGCGCGAGGCCCAGGCCGGTCGCGACGTGCTGCACGATGCCGGCATTCCCGCCTACGACACGCCGCTGCGCGCCGTCCGCGGCTTCATGCACATCGTCGAGTATCGCCGCGGCCAGCGCGCCTTGCAGCGCACGCCGCCCTCCGTGCCGGAGCTGCGGTCCGACACCGCACTCGTGCGCTCGATCGTACAGGGCGCGCTCGCCGAGAAGCGCAAGGTGCTCACCGAGCCGGAGGCCAAGCGCGTACTGGCGGCCTACGGCATTCCCGTCGTGCCCACGGAGATCGCGCGCGACGCCGCCGAGGCCGCCGCCATCGCCGTGCGTATCGGATTTCCCGTCGCTGTGAAGCTGCTGTCGCGCGACATCACCCACAAGAGCGATGTCGGCGGCGTGTCGCTCGACCTGGTCTCCGAGCAGGCAGTGCTCGATGCCGTCCGCGAGATGACCGGCAAGGTCCTGGTGCTGGCCAACAAGGCCCGGATCGATGGCTTCGTGGTGCAGCCCATGATCCGCCGCCCGCATGCCGTCGAGCTGATCCTGGGCGCCGCCGAGGATCCGGTGTTCGGGCCGATCCTGCTGGTCGGCCATGGCGGCGTAGCCGCCGAGGTGATCGACGACAAGGCGCTCGCCTTGCCGCCGCTCGATCCCGTGCTGGCGGAGGATGCGCTGAGCCGCACCCGCGTCGATCGCCTGCTGCGCGGGTTCCGCGACCGCGCCCCGGCCGACCGGGAGGCGGTGGGCGCCGCGATGGTGCGCCTGTCGCAGCTCATCGCCGATGTCGGCGAGATCGCCGAGCTCGACATCAATCCGCTGCTGGCCGACGCCGACGGCGTGATCGCGCTCGATGCGCGCATCGTCGTGAATCATCCGAAGAAAGGGCAGGAGCGGGCGGCGCGCTTCGCCATCCGGCCCTATCCGGTGGAACTCGAGGCCGAGATCCAGCATGGCGAGGAGAAGCTGCGCATCCGTCCGATCCGGCCCGACGACGAACCGACGCTGCAGGCCTTTACGCGTCGGTTGACGCCCGAGGATGTGCGCATGCGCTTCTTTGGCCCCATGCGCGAACTCAGCCACGAACTCGCGGCACGGCTGACGCAGATCGACTACGACCGCGAGATGGCGTTCGTGCTGCTCGATGGCGACGAGATGGTCGGCGTCGGACGACTGGTCGCCGATCCCGATTTCCAGCAGGCCGAGTTCGCGCTCACCGTCGCGTCCGATCGCCAGGGCCGCGGCTATGGCGAACTGCTGCTGCGGCACGTGCTGCACTATGGCAAGTCGCGCGGCGTGAAGCGGGTGGTCGGTCATGTGCTGCGCGAGAATCGCAAGATGCTGGACCTCGCCAAGCAGGTCGGCTTCCGCCGCGAGAGCGGCCGCTCGGGCGAGCCGGACATCCGGGTGATGAAGTCGCTCTCCAGCCTGGATTGAGGCCAAATAGTGGCCCGCGCCAAGAGGTTAGGGCATAACTCTCAGATGGCGTCGAGGAAGAACAGAACCGGGAAGACGAACAGAAGGAGTCCGAAACGGCCGCCCGGCTTTGCGGATCGCCTTCGTGCCCGTTTCGCCGGGCTCTCTGCGTGGGTCGCGGCCCATCGCTGGCACTCGATCGTCATCGCCGTCGTCCTGATGTTCGCCGGCAGTGTGTTCGGCGGTTACTGGATCGCCGAGCGATTCGATTTGCGCAGCGGCGACCGCGTGGCGCGCGACACGCTGGAGGCCATGAAGCGCAGCGCCGCGACGACCGGGCCAGCCGTTGCCCCGAGATATTCGCGCATCGAGGAGCTGCCGGACTTCCCGAAATACTCCGAGGCCGAGCCCGGCAAGCCGACACCGAACGTCGAGGAGAAGCCGCCGGTGAAGAAGGTGGCCGCCGCGTTCCCGGCGGAACAGACCTGGCGCCGCAATGCCGTGCCGTTCCGCGATCTCAAGAGCAAGCCCCTCGTTGCGATCGTGATCGACGATGTCGGGCTCGACCGCGCGCGCTCGAAACGCGCCTGGGAGTTGCCGGGGCCGATGACCATGTCGTTCCTGCCCTATGCCAAGGACCTGCCGGAGCAGGCGCGCGCCGCACGGGCGCGGGGGCACGAACTGATGCTGCACATGCCGATGGAGCCCAACGGTCGCAACGATCCCGGGCCGGGGGCGCTCACGGTGTCGATGCCAGACGTCGAGGTGCGCCAGAAGCTGCTGATCGCGCTGGAGAGTTTCGCCGGCTATGTCGGCATCAACAATCACATGGGCAGCCGCTTCACCGCCAATCGTCCCGACATGGAACTGGTGATGCGCCAGCTCAAGCCGCGCGGCCTGATGTTTCTAGACTCACGCACCAGCCCTCAGTCGGTCGGCGACCAGACGGCGCAGGAGATCGGCGTGCCGTCGATCGTTCGCCACGTCTTCCTCGACGACGAGGAGACGCTGGAGGCCGTGCGGCGCAAGCTCGCCGAGACGGAGTCGGTGGCACGGCGGCAGGGCTTCGTCGTGGCGATCGGCCATCCGCACGATTCGACCCTGCAGGCGCTCGCGGAGTGGCTGCCGACGGTGCAGGGCAAGGGCCTCGCACTTGCGCCGTCGACCGCGATATTGCGCAAGCGCAACGGTTGGGATTGAGTCGCGCCAACGAACAAGTTGGAGGAAGCGACGTGCGATACCAGAAGCAGGCGATGATCGTGGCTCCGCAGCCCGAGCCGACGGAAGCCGGGGCCGACGTGCTGCGAGAGGGCGGCAATGCGGTCGATGCCGGCATTGCGTGTGCGCTGGTCCAGGGCGTGGTCGATCCGCAGATGTGCGGCATCGCGGGCTTCGGCTCCTGCGGCATCTACATGCCGGGCAAGAAATTCCACGGCTATATCGACGCCCATGCGCCGGCGCCGCTCGCCGCGCGGCCCGACATGTGGGCCAACCTGATCGAGAGCGAGGCGCGCGACGGCTACGGCTTCATCCTGAAGGGCCGCGTGAACGACATCGGCTACCAGTCGATCTGCGCGCCGGCCAATCTCAAGATGTACTACGACGCGCACAGGGAGCATGGCAGCCTGCCCTGGTCGCGCATCGTCGAACCGGCGATCCACTGGGCCGAGAAGGGCTGGACGGTGCGGCCGCACGTGCATTTCTGGTGGGCCGACGACGGCGCCTTCGGCCGCGCGCCCAACTTCGAGCGCACGGGCTTCACGCCGGCCGCGCGCGAACTCTACTGCCGACCCGACGGCGTGCCCAAGCGGGTGGGCGACCGGGTGGTCAACCGCGACTACGGCCAGACCTTGCGCGCCATCGCCAAAGGCGGCGCCGACGTCTTCTATTCGGGAGAAATCGCTCACGCGATCGCCGAGGACATGAAGAAGAACGACGCGCTTCTGTCGATCGAGGATCTCAAGGCCTGGAAGACCGTCCGCAACGCGCCGCTGTGGGGCGACTATCGCGGCTACAAGGTCTCGACCAACCAGCCGCCGGGCGGCGGTGTCATGCTCATCGAGATGCTGAACATCCTCGAGAATTTCGATATCGGCGCGCTTGAGCACGGTTCCACCGAGCATCTGCGTATCGTGGCCGAGGCGATGAAGCGGGCGACGATCGACAAGGATGCCAAGGTCGGCGATCCGAAGTTCGTCACCGTGCCGGTCGGGGAGCTGACCTCCAAAACCTACGCCAAGGCGATGGCGGCCGAGATCGCGCGCGGTGAGAAGGCCAGCATCACGCGCTTCAATTCGGGCGCGGTGTCGAAGGATACGACGCATATTTCCGTGCTCGACAAGGATGGCAACTGTTTCACCATGACCCATTCGCTCGGTATGCCCTCGGGCGTGATCACGCCGGGCCTGGGCTTCATGTACAATGGCTGCATGGGGGTGTTCGACCCGCGCCCCGGCCGCGCGGGCTCGATCGCGCCCGGCAAGGCGCGCTTCAGCTCGGTGGTGCCGTCGATCCTGTTCAAGGACGGCAAGCCGCACCTGATCATCGGCGCGCCCGGCGCCACCCAGATCGCCATGGGCGTGCTGCACGTGATCCTGAACGCACTCGATTTCAACATGACGATGGTCGAGGCAGTGAGCGCACCGCGCTTCTCGGCGACCTCGGATGCGATCGACATCTCCAACCGCATCCAGGGCCGGGTCGAGCGCGAGCTGCAGGCGCTGGGCTATCCCGTCGTCCGCAGCCCCTACGGCTTCGGCTTTGCCGCCGTCCACGGCATCCGCATCCACGAGGACGGCCTCGATGGCGGCGCCGATCCGGGCCACGACGGCGTGGTGATCGCGGTCTAGCTACAGAGCGGGCAGGTCCGGCGGCGGACGGCGCGCGTTCGTTGCCTGTTCGTAGGCATAGGCGAGCCGCAGCAGCGTGGCCTCGCTCCAGGCGCGGCCGGCGAAGGTGAGGCCGAGCGGATAGTCGGGCGTTTCCGTCTTGCCGACGCCGGAGATGAAACCGGCCGGAACCTGCACGCTGGGATAGCCCGGCTTGGCGGCAATCGAGGAGCCGCTGGCGCCGGGAAACACCACGGCATCGAGCCTGTGCCGATCCATATAGGCATCCATGCCGCGCTCCTTGGCGGCCATCAGGTCCATCGCGCGCGCCGACTTGTATTCCAGCTCCGAGAGATCGCCCCGGGTCGCCTCTGCGGCGAGGAAAAGGTCCTGCCCATAGCGCAGCGCCTTGTCGGCGTTCTCGGTATTGAACGCGATGATTTCGGCCATCGTCTTGATGTTGGTACGGGTGGCCCAGTCACGCAGGTAGAGGTTGAGGTCGCGCTTCAGCTCGTACAGGAACACGACGGACGCCGGGCCTGGCGTGCCCTTGCCGGGGCTGAGTGGATTGCGATTGAGCACCGGCATGGTCGTGCCCGGGCCGCCAATCCAGCCGATCGCCGGAATGGCCGCGCGCACGATCGTGGCGCCGAGGTCTTCCAGCACAGTGATCGCCTGTGCCATGACCTGCCTGGCGCGGGGCGTGAGCGGCCCGAAGAACGGATCGTTGAGCGGATCTTCCGGATCGCTGGGTACGCCGATGCGTGCGCCCTTCAGACCGTCCTTGTCGAGGTCCGCGGTGTAGTCCTGCGGCCGCTGCAGCAGGTGCGTCGCCGGATCGTCCGGGTCGCGCGCCGCCAGCACGTTCAGCAGGATCGCGGAATCGCGCACCGTCCGGGTCATCGGTCCGGCCGTGTCCTGGCTGTGCGAGATCGGGATGATTCCGCTGCGGCTGATCAAGCCGACCGTCGGCTTCACCGTGACCAGGCCGTTCTGGGTGGCGGGGCTCAGCAGCGAGCCCGAGGTCTCGGTGCCGATCGCCGCGGCGCAGAGGCCTGCCGCAACGGCCACCGCCGAACCGGCGCTGGAGCCGCCGGGCAGCACGACCGGCGCGCCATCGGCCATCAGCCGGGGCGAGTAGGGGTTCCGCACATAGCCGGCGATCGAGCTGTAGCCCGACGGCATGCCGACCGCGAGGATGTTGGCGAACTCGGTGAGGTTGGCCTTGCCCAGGATCACCGCGCCGGCTTCGCGCAGCCTCTTGATGACGGGCGCGTCGTCCTTGGCATGGGCGCCGTCGAGGGCCAATGAGCCCGCGGTCGTGGGCTGCCGGTCGCCGGTGGCGATGTTGTCCTTCACCAGGATCGGCAGGCCCGCGAGCGGCCGGCTGGCGGACGGCTTCACGGCATCGAGGCCGGCGGCGATCGACAGGGCGTCGGGATTGGTCACCCGCACGGAGTTCAGGCCCGGCCCCAGCCGGTCATACGCCTCGATGCGGGCGAGGTAGGCGCGGGTCAGGTCGCTCGACGTGACGCGGCCCTGCGCCAGGGCCTCCTGCAGGTCCGACAGCGAGGCATTGTCGAGGGCGAGTGCCGGCTGTGCCGACGCCGTGCCCGCACCGACCGCGCCCAGCACGACCGGCATCATCGCCAGCTCGCGACGGCTGAGGCCGCCGTCATGAGAGGTTCCGGAACCGTCGTCAGGTTTGGTCACGTCACTCACCCTTGTTTCGCCGCCAAGATAGATGGCCTCGGCATCTTTACATGATGCAGATCGATCTTGCTCCAGCTTCCGCGCGCCGATTGCGGTTTCCCCGGCCCGGCAACACCATAGAATGACGACGTCAAAATCAATGAAGATGAATAGGGAAGGACACACATGCCCAGAATAGTGGGTCGCCGCGTCGTCGCGGCAGCTGCGGTGATGGCCACGGCCGTCACCGCCGTATTTGCCTCGCCCGAGGCGATCGCGCAGGGGACCTATCCGGACAAGCCGATCCGCATGGTCATCGCCTTCGCGGCCGGCGGACCGACCGACGTGGTCGGACGCCTGCTGGCGCCGCGGGTGTCCGAAATCCTGGGCCAGCAGGTCGTGGTCGAGAACAAGCCGGGTGCCACCGGCAATATCGGCACCGCGATGGTCGCCGACGCCAAACCCGATGGCTACACGATCCTGTTCAGCGCCTCGACCATGGCCATGGCGCCGGCGCTCTACGGCAAGCAGCTCGGCTACGATCCGGTGAACGGGCTTTCCGCCATCGCCTATGTCGCCAGCGTGCCGCTTATCCTTCTGGCGCCGATGGACGGCGCGAAGAGCACACCGGAACTCGTCGGCATGCTGCGCAAGGATCCCGGCAAGTATTCCTACGCCTCGTCGGGCAATGGCGGGATGATCCATCTCGCCAGCTACCTGTTCGCCACGCGGGCGGGCGGTGACGCGCTGCATGTGCCTTATCGCGGCTCGGCCCCCGGCATGGTCGACATGATCGCCGGCCGGCACGGCTTCCAGATCGATACGCTGCAATCGAGCAAGGGCTTCATCGACGGCGGCAAGGTGCGCGTGTTGGGCGTCGCCTCCGACAAGCGGCTCAAGCAGCTACCCGATGTCCCGACGATCAGGGAGTCCGCGGGCTTCGACTATGCCATCAACACCTGGTACGCGGTCTATGCGCCGGCCAAGACGCCGCGCCCGATCATCGACCGGCTGAACGCCGCCTTCAACCAGGCCCTGAAGCAGCCCGACATGGTGAAGAAGGCCGACGAGCTCGCCATCGAACTGGTCGAATCGACCCCCGAACAGGCCAAGAAGTTCTATGATGAGCAGATGGCCTTCTGGGATCCCATCATCAAGCAATCCGGCGCCAAGCCGGAATAGCGATCGCAAGCAAAGAGTAAACGGAGAGTGTGATGATCAAGTTCTATTACAACATGGCGCCGAACCCGATGAAGGTGGCGCTCTGCCTCGAAGAGATGGGCCTGCCGTACGAGTTGGTGCCGGTCGATACCCGCAAGGGCGAGCAGCATGCTCCCGAATACCTGGCGATCAATCCCAATGCCAAGGTTCCGGCCATCGTCGATGGCGACGAGACGGTGTTCGACAGCAACGCCATCCTGCTCTACCTCGGCGAAAAGACGGGCAAGTTCATGCCGCCCAAGAAGGGCGAGATGCTGTCCTGGCTGATGTTCGTGGCGACGGGCATCGGGCCTTACTCCGGCCAGGCCGTTCACTTCCGAAACTTCGCCCCCGAGCCCAAGGAATACGCCGTCAACCGCTACACGTTCGAGGCGCAGCGTCACTGGGGCATCCTCGACGCCCGTCTCGGCAAGCAGCAATTCATGTGCGGCGACAGTTTCAGCATCGTCGACATGGCGGTGTGGGGCTGGTCGCGCCTGATCCCCTTCGTGCTCGGGGCCGAGGCGCCGAAGCAGTTCCCCAACGTCCAGCGTCACCTTGCCGAGATCAACGCGCGCCCGGCGGCGGTTCGGGCGCTCGCGCTGAAGGACAAGCACAGCTTCAAGGCGGAGATGGACGAGGCGGCGAAACTCGCGATGTTCCCGCACCTCGGCAAGAAGGTCGCCTGACCCCGGATTGTCTCTCGACATCGGCACGCGCCGGGCGCAAATCGGTTCGATGACCGAATCGAGCGTACCGGCGCTGCCGGCCGGATTTCGTGCGCAGCAGATCGCCACGAAAGGTGCAGACATCCACGTGTGGGTGGGCGGCAAGGGACCCGCGGTCCTGCTGCTTCACGGCTACGGCGAGACCAGTGAGATGTGGGGGCCGATGGCCGCCGCGCTGATGGCCAAGCGAACGGTGATTGCGCCGGATCTGCGCGGGCTTGGCCTCTCGTCCAAGCCCGACTCCGGCTACGACAAGGCAACCCAGGCGCAGGACATCCGAACGGTCCTGCAGACGCTCGGTGCGGGGCGCACCGAGATCGTCGCGCACGACATCGGCAACATGGTCGCCTACGCCTATGCCGCGCAGTATCGCAACGACGTGGCCAAGCTCGTCGTCATCGATGCGCCGCTGCCCGGCATCGGCCCGTGGGAGCAGATCCTGCGCAGCCCGCTGCTCTGGCACTTCAATTTCCGCGGCCCCGATGCCGAGCGGCTGGTCGAGGGACGCGAGCGCATCTACCTCGACCGCTTCTGGAACGAGTTCTCCGCCGATCCGGCGAAGTTCGGCGAGGCGGCGCGCGAGTTCTACGCCGCGCGCTACGCCCAGCCCGGCGGCATGCGCGCCGGCTTCGCCCAGTTCGCGGCCTTCGCCCAGGACGAGATCGACAACAAGCGGTTCGCCGAGACCAAGCTCGCCATGCCGGTGCTGGCGCTGGGCGGCGAGAAGTCGTTCGGACCGACGATGGCCGCCGTGATGCGCTTCGTTGCCAGCGACGTGACGGAAGGCATCGTGCCGAACGCCGGGCACTGGATCATGGAAGAGAATCCCGACGCGACCGTCGCCCTCGTGACGAAGTTCTTCGGCGTATGAAGGGCGCTCTTCTCGCGACCGCGCTGACGCTGTTTGCGACCGCCGCGCTGGCCGATCCGCCGGTCCAGCAACGCAAGCCGCCGGCCGAGTTCGATTTCTCGACCGCCGCGTCGGCCGGGGCGGGCACCTCGGGCATCGCCGCGATCCAGACGATCGTGCTCAAGGGCGATCCGACCAAGCCCGGCCTCTACACGATCATGCTGCGCATCCCGGCCAACACCCGGATCGCCGCCCATACGCACCCCGACGACCGCATCGGCACGGTGATCTCCGGCACCTGGTACTTCGGCTACGGCAAGGTCTTCGATGCCGCCGCGCTGAAGGCCCTGCCGCCGGGCAGCTTCTACACGGAACCCCCGTCCGACCCGCACTTCGCGGAGACGCGCGAAAGTCCGGTGGTGCTGCAGATCACGGGCTACGGGCCGACCGGCACCACCTACTGAGCTACATCATCCCGGGCGCGCCGAGATCGGTGCCGTCGATCATGCGGCTGTAGCGGAAGGGCGTGGGATCGACGATCGGCGGGTCGCCGGCGATGAGGTCGGCGGCCAGCCGACCCGCGCCGGGACCGATGCCGAAGCCGTGGCCGGTGTAGCCGGTCGAGAGGAAGAGGCCGGGCAGGGGATTGACGGCGGAGATGACGGGGATGCCGTCGGGCGTCGAATCGATCAGGCCGCCCCAGGCGTGTGCCACCTTCAGGCCCTTCAGCGCCGGATAGTGATCTGCGAGGCGCGTGAGGCCGCGCTCGACCAGCAGCGGATCGGCGGCGGGATCGAGCGTGCGCTGGCGTTCGAACGGCGATTCCAGATCGAACGACCAGTTGGCGAAGGATTCAGGTCCTTCGAGGAAGGAGGGGCCGACGCCGAAGGTGAGGCCGGCGCGGCGCTTCCTGAAGGTCGGCCAGAACTGTCGGGCATAGATCAGGCCCTGTGGCGACAGCTCGACGAGGCCGCGGCCGCCCAGTCCGACCGTGTAGCCGCCGTCGAGGCGGCGGCGGATCGTGACGTCGGGCATCGACAGGCCGCCGCCGGTGACCTCGGGCGCCGCCATCGTGGCGAAGGAGGTCGAGCGCACGCTGGCCTGGGCCAGGCGCAGATTGTGGCGGCGGCAGAAGAGGGAGCTCCAGGCACCGCCGGCCAGAAGCACGGTCCGGGTGCGGATGGTCCCATGCTCGGTGATGACGCCGGCGACCTTGCCGGCTTCGATGTCGAGCCCGCGCGCCGCACAATTCTGGTGAAGCGTGGCCCCGAGCTTGCGTGCGGCCTCGGCGATGGCGGGCCCGGCCAGCGACGGCTCGGCGCGGCCGTCGGTCGGCGAATGGACGCCGCCGATCCACTGGCCGGTGCTGCCGGGCGTGAGCTCCTTGGCCTCGGCGCCGCTCAGCACTCGGCTGTGCATCTGGTACTCGCGTGCCTTGAGGGTCCATTCCTCCCACTGCGCGAAGTCTTCCGGGCGATCCGTGACATAGGTGAGGCCGGTGCGGCGAAAGCCGGTCTCGGCGCCCAGCTCACGGGACAGCTCGCCCCAGATCTCCAGGCTCTTCATGGCGAGCGGCAGTTCGCGCAGGTCGCGATGCTGCTGGCGGCACCAGCCCCAGTTCCGGCTGGTCTGCTCGCCACCGATCACGCCCTTGTCGAGTAGCGCGACTCGGTGACCGCGTTTCGCCAGCCAATAGGCGGCGGTGCTGCCCGCGATGCCGGCGCCGATCACCACGATCTCGGCGGAAGGAGGGAGCTTTTCGTCGCTGACGACGGGTTGGACGGGTGGGGACATCGGCTTCCTGGGGCTGTACGCGCTGCGGAACAGTGTATCGCACGCTTTACGCGCCGGAACCCGGCGCGGTACCTTCCGGACCCTAAAAGGAGCCCCCAATGGACCTGACGTTCGGCAAGGAAGAACTCGCCTTCCAACAGGAAGTACGCGACTGGCTGAAGGAGAACCTGACGCCCGAGATCCAGGGCGAGATCAAGGTCGGCCGAAACGCCTACATGCCGAAGGAGCGGCTGATCGACTGGCAGAAGCGGCTGGCCAAGAAGGGCTGGCTCTGCACCGGCTGGCCCAAGGAATTCGGCGGCCCGGGCTTCACGACGACGCAGAAGTACATCTTCGAGATGGAGATGGCGAAGGCCGGCGCGCCCGGCACCTCGCCGTTCGGCCCCAAGATGTGCGCGCCCGTGATCATGAAATACGGCTCGGCCGAGCAGAAGGCGCGCCACCTGCCGCCGATGCTGAACTCCGACCTGATCTGGTGCCAGGGCTATTCCGAGCCGGGCTCGGGCTCCGACCTCGCCTCGCTGCGCACCAAGGCGGTGCGCGAGGGCGACTTCTACATCGTCAACGGCCAGAAGACCTGGACGACGCTCGCCCAGACCGCCGACTGGATCTTCTGCCTGGTGCGCACCTCCAACGAGGGCAAGCCGCAGGAGGGCATCTCCTTCCTGCTGATCGACATGAAGACACCGGGCATCTCGGTCGAGCCGATCATCACCGCCGACGGCAACCGTGCCGGCACGCAGGAAGTGAACTCGGTCTTCTTCACCGACGTGAAGGTGCCGGTCGAGAATCGCGTGGGCGAGGAGAACAAGGGCTGGACCTACGCCAAGTACCTGCTCGAGTTCGAGCGCGGCGGCAATCCCTACAGCCCGCGCCTGCGCTCGGGCTTCGAGCGGCTGAAGCGGCTGGCGCAGTCGATGCCGGAAGGCGACGATTCGATCATGGCCGACTCCGCCTGGCGCGAGAAACTCGCGCGCATGGACATCGAGATCTCCGGCCTCGAGATGTTCGAGCAGGAGTTCTATTCCAAGCTGGCATCCGGCCAGAATCCGGGCCCGCTCTCGTCGATGATCAAGCTGCGCGGCACCGAGGTGATGCAGCAGGTTCAGGAATACGCCGTGGAGGCCGCGGGCTACTACAGCCAGCCGTTCCCCGAGCAGCGCGCCTGGAACGCCAATGTCGAGCCGATCGGGCCCGAGGGCGCCGACGTGCTGGCGCCGCGCTACTTCAACGGCCGCAAGATGACGATCTACGGCGGCTCGTCGGAAGTGCAGCGCGGGATCATGTCGAAAGTGATGCTGGGGCTTTAAACAGTGTCGTCCTGAGCGAAGAAGCGAAGGACCTCACGGAACGATCACAGTACCCTGTCGAAGTGTTAGATCCTTCGCTTCGCTCAGGATGACAAGATAGGGCAAGGAAATGCGTCTAGCCTTCAGCGATCAGGAACTGGCCTTCCAGCAGGAAGTGCGCGAGTGGATCAGCGCCAACATGCCGCCGGAAGTGGCGGAAGAAAGCCGCCGCAGCCGCACCAGCCATGTCTCCAAGGAGCGGCTGGTCCAGTGGCAGAAGAAGCTGGCGAGCAAGGGCTGGCTCTGCCCGAACTGGCCCAAGGAATATGGCGGCACGGGCTGGACCTCGACCCAGAAGTTCATCTTCGAGATGGAAATGGCGCGCGCCGATTCGCCCTATCTCTCGTCGTTCAGCATCAAGATGGTGGCACCCGTCCTGATGAAGTTCGGCAGCGAGGCGCAGAAGAAGCGCTTCCTGCCCAAGATCGCCGCGGCCGAGGAGCTGTGGTGCCAGGGCTATTCCGAACCGGGCTCGGGGTCCGATCTCGCCAGCTTGCGCACCAGGGCCGAGCGGCAGGGTGACCACTACGTCGTGAACGGCCAGAAGATCTGGACGACCAACGCGCATTTCGCCGACTGGATCTTCTGCCTCGTCCGCACCTCCAACGAGGGCAAGCGCCAGGAGGGCATCTCCTTCCTGCTGATCGACATGAAGACGCCGGGCATCACGCTCGATCCGATCTACATGGTCGACGGCACGCGCACGCCGATGCGGCATGAGATCAACCAGGTGTTCTTCACCGACGTGAAGGTGCCGGTCGAGAACCTCGTCGGTGAGGAGAACAAGGGCTGGACCTACGCCAAGTACCTGCTCGAATTCGAGCGCGGCGGCCAGGCCTTCGGCCCGCGGCTGCGCAAGGCCTTCCGCCATCTGCAGACCCTGTCGAAGACCCAAATGACCGGCGGCGAGCCGCTGTCGGCCAATCCGAGCTGGCGCGAAAAGATGGCTGCGCTCGAGATGGAGATCGACGCCGTCGAGATGAACGAGCTGATGTTCTATTCGAGCCTCAAGACCGGCGACGCGCCGGGCAACATGGGCTCGGTCGTGAAGATGCGCGGCACCGAGGTCGGCCAGAAGGTGACCGAGCTCGCGGTCGAGGCGGTCGCCTGGTACGGCACGCCGTTCACCGAGCTGCGGAACTACGACAGCAACATCGTGCCGGTGGGCGGTGAGTATGTCGACGACGTCTCGCCGCGCTACTTCAACACCCGCAAGACCACGATCTACGGCGGCTCGTCGGAAGTGCAGCGCAACGTCCTGGCCAAGGCGATGCTCGGCCTCTGAGTCGAGCGGCACGTGAGCGGCCCGAAGAAGGCGATCTTCTACGCGATCCTGGCGGCCATCGTGCTGGTCGCGCTGGAGATCGGCTCTTCGGCGTTCCTCTACGCCGTCAACAAGGACAGGATTGCCGCTCTGCCGGGGCCGCCGTCGGAGCCGGCGCTTCTGCTCGCGTTGCGCACGGGCCTGAGCTGGCTGCTGCCCGGATCGTTTCCCGATCCGGCGACCTACCGGCGCATGACGCGGCTGCCGGCGGGCTTCTTCGCCGAGGATGCCGAGCAGGGGTATCGCGCCAACCCCGGGCGATACATCTTCCGCTACAGCGGCATGCGGCAGGGAAAGGTCGAGCATCTCGACGCGGTCGTGACGATCAAACCTGACGGAACGAGGTTCACGGGCCACGCGCCCGCCGCTGCGGCGCGCAGGATCTTCGTGCTGGGCGATTCCTACGTGTTCGGCGACGGCGTCAACGACCAGCAGACCTTCGCTTTCCTGCTGCAAACGGAATTTCCCGGCGCCTCCGTGCAGCTCCATGCACTGGCCGGATACTCCTGGGCCAATGCGCTGGTGACGATGCAGCGGATCAAGGACCAGATCCGCCCCGGCGACGTCGTCATCCTGGGCTATGCGCAGTACTACAAGGAACGCCATGTCGCCGCGCCCGCCCGGCTGCGCAGCATCCGCGACTGGATGGCCTCGACTTTCCCCGAGGTCGACCTCGACCCGAAGGACAGGGTGATCCGGGCCCGGCTCGACACGAGCAACCGGCTGGCCCTCGACACGATCCCGATGCACTGCAAGTTCGATCCGGCCTATTGCGCCGGGCGGGAGCCCGCTCCCGACTATGTGGACAGGGTGTCGAGCGAACTCCTGCGGGCGATTGCGGTGAGCACCGCCGAGAAGATCCATCTCCTGCACATGTTCGGCGCGAAGAATGATCCGGTGCTGCAGAACCTGCCCGGCAATGTCGAGATCGTTGCCGCCACCCCGCAGGACTTCAGCTACGTCATGCAGGACAACATCATGGGCCTCGACGATCATGGCGGGCCCTATTGGCACTACGCCATGTACTCGAAGCTGAGGCCGGTCATCGCCGCACGGCAATGACGCCTTCGCTGCGCGCCCGGACTTCCGGTGTCGCCAGGCAGGAAGCCAGCGCCTCGTGGCCCGGCGTGCCGGGGTAGGGCGCGACGCGGAACGGCGGCGCATGGTTGGCCGGGCAGAAGAGGACCATCTCGTCGGGGCCGAGCGCATCGAGATCGAGGATCGAACTGGAGCGCGTCATCACGAACAGCGGCGGCGCGCCGCGACCACGTCGGCGCAGATGGGCGATCACCGCTTCCTGCGTCGCCCTGTCGAGGCCCTGTTCGACGAGGTCGACGACGACGGGCCGGGATGCTTCGAGGCCGGTGAGAAGCGCCCTGAGGGCCGGCGTATCGGTGGCGCCGTCCTGTATGAGCAGGCCGACCGTCAGCTCGATCTTCGACTGAAGCGCTCGATCGGCCGCGCGATCGAGGCCGAGGAAGACACCGTCGAGTTCGTCGGCAATCCGCATCGCCAGCCGGGTCTTGCCGCTGCCCAGGGGGCCGGTGATATAGGTGAGGGGACGGATGTCGCGCAGTTCGAAACGCTCGCCGCCCCATGGCCAGGGAAGCTCGAACGCGAGGTGGAGCCCGGGCGTCGGGACCAGCGTGCGCGCGAGGTCGGATGCGGTCGGCGCGCCGCCGCGCGCGAGGTCGCCACGCAGGGCACGCACGCCCTCCAGCGCCGCGACCACCTCGCGCAGACGCGCCTCGAGCGTCGCCTCGTGGCCGGCCAGCGCCGGCTCCAGGCCGCTTGCATCGCCTTTCAGGAGGCGCGCCACCTGCGCGAGGCTGAAGCCCAGTGCCCGCAGGGCGACGATCTCGGCGGCGCGCTCCAGGTCCGCCGGCCCATAGGCCCGCCAGCCTGCGTCCGAGCGGACGGGCGCGAGCAGGCCGCGCTGCTCGTAGAGGCGCAGTGCCTTGGTGGAGATGCCGAGACGCCGGGCGGCGTCGGATGCGTTCAGGAATTGGCTCACGATCGACCTCGTCTGATGTTGACCGTTCGCCTTATGAGGGCGGTCCCTGGGGCCGGGTCAATATGCTTTTCCAGGCACGCTCATTCCTTCGTCATGGCAGGACGGCGTAGTCTCGGTCTCGGATGACGGAGGAAAGCGCATGGACTACCGCAATCTCGGCCGTGCCGGCCTGAAAGTCTCGGAGATCTGCCTGGGCACCATGACGTTCGGCAACGGCGCCGACCAGGAGGGCGCCACCGCGATGGTGAACGCCGCGCTGGATGCGGGCGTCACCTTCTTCGACACGGCCAATTCCTATGTCGGCGGCACATCCGAGACGATGCTGGGCGTGGCGCTGAAGGGCCGGCGAGCCGACGCCATCGTCGCCTCGAAGTTCTTCAATCCGATGGGTGGCCGGCCCAACGATTCGGGCATGTCGCGGCTGCACATCAAGCAGCAGATCGAAGGCTCGCTGAAGCGCCTGCAGACCGACTACATCGACGTCTACTACATCCATCACGTCGACCATCAGACGCCGCTCGAGGAGATGCTGCGCGCCCTCGACGATCTCGTGCGCGACGGCAAGATCCTCTACACGGCCTGCTCGAATTTCGAAGCCTGGCGCCTGATGGAGGCGCTGTGGATCAGCGACACCAGGGGCTGGGAGCGTTTCGCGGCCTACCAGCCGCAATACAGCCTCGTGGTGCGCGACATCGACGAGGAGATCGTGCCGGCGCTGCAGCTGAAGGGGCTGGGTTGCGTGGCCTGGTCGCCGCTCGGCAGCGGCTATCTCACCGGCAAATACACGCCGGTCAACCTGAAGGTCCAGGGCAGCCGCTCGGCCGAGGGCTGGGGCTTCCAGAGCAAATTCTTCGCGCCCAACCACGGCGAGATCCTGCAGACGCTGATCGACACGGCAAAGCAGCTGGGCAAGCCGCCCGCCGAGGTCGCATTGCGCTGGGTGATGGATCAGCCCTTCATGACCAGCGCCATCGTCGGCGCCCGCAATGTGGAGCAGCTCGGCGAGACGCTGAAGGCGGGCGGGTGGCGTCTTCCGCAGGACGCGTTGGCGAAGCTGAACGAGGTCTCCGCCCAGCCGCATAAATACCCGCGCGCCTTCGAAGACCCGATGCCGGCGCGGCGTGCGGCCGCGTTGAAGATGCCGGGCCGACCGGACCGATAGCGCGGTGACCGAGCCGGGGCTTTCCGAGGTCAGCGCTCGCGCGCGTCCTCGCGCCGGCGGCTTTCGAGTGGCCAGTTGCGTTCGCTACGGTACTGAACGTTGCTGACGTTCGGCCAGAGCGGCTTTGCCATGTATATCCCCCGATCGACCCTTTGCGGGTTCGTGTCGCCAAGGTGACGACCACCGCTTACGGACGCCTGACGCCGGAGCGCGACGACAGCTTTTCTCGATCGGACGTTCGCAGTCGTCCGCCTGCCATGCGGCAGAGGCCGCCGCCGCCGGAGGAGCCAGGGATCGGGCCCCGATCCACGCCGACTGTCTATCTGTCAGTCGCGTTCCGGTTCGACGCGTGACGGATCCTCGGTATCGAGGCGGACATACTCGCTCTTGCCGGGTGTAATGGTCATCAGCGTGATGCCGTCGGGATAGTGGAAGCGGTGCCAGATGCCGGCCGGCACGATCGCCATCTTGCCCCGATCGACATCGATGGATCGCGTGCCGCTCGCCTCGAAGAGCTGCAGCGTCGCGCTGCCTTCGAGGATGTAGACGAGTTCGTCGCCGTCGGGATGACGCTCCCAGGCGCCGCGGCCGGCGGATTTGTTGGCGAAGATCGTGGCGTCGCGATAGGCGGCGAGTCTTGTCGACGAGCCTTTGCGCTCGGCCGGCGTGGATGCGGGCGTGCGGCCTTCGAAGCGCTTGAGCTTCGCCAGTTCCGCCGCGACGTCGATCAATACCAAGGTGCTCTCTCCTGCAATTGCTCTTGCGGGCTACAGAAGCGCGACATCGTTGTGGTTTTGTGACGTCGTCGGTTCGCCGGGCTCGTCACGCTTGTCGCGTTGCCGGAGGCACGTTAAGCCAAGGGCGGCGGGGGTGATCGCAACTCTGTTCGAGGGGCAGGAGCCTGATGGAAAGCGTCTTTCTGGGTGTAACAGTTGCCGCTGCCGCGGCCGCCGCCGGCATCGTGGCCTTGCTGACGAGGAACCGGCCGGGCAGGAACCGCTCGCTGCTGGCGGCCCTGGCGGCGGTGATCGTGGGAGGCGCCGCGATCGCCGCGCGTCCGGCCATCGAGCTGCACTATTTCAATACCAACGAGGACTATGCCTGGTCGCAGATCCGCAGCGAAATCCTGAAGCGCTATCCGCCGGTCGGCGACATGTTCGCGCTCGACGCCACCATCGAGGCTGACCTGCGCAAGCACCTCGTGCCGGTCTTTCGGGCGCATCGTGCGAACATGCGGGATCCCTCGACCCTGCAGGATGTCGCCAAGGCGACCATGGCGGTCTTTCGCGCGAAGATCGTGCCGGTCGCGGTCAAGGGCTCCGACGAGGCGATCGTCGCCTGGGGCGACAAGACGGTGCCCACGCTGCAAGCCTTCAAGAGCGCCTCGCCGGACGCCTGCGGCGATTATGCGATGACCGGCGTCAATCGGGTCTCGAACAACCCCACGCTCGATGCCGCACTCTCCGACAGCCAGCGCGCCGTGATCGCGGCCTACAAGTCGAGCAAGCCGGACAACAGGATGCCGACGGCGGAAGAGCTGGGCGCCGCCTACGAGCAGGCGCGCACACTGGCAGAGCCACCCTTCAGCGACGCCGACCTGCGCGCCTTCCAGGACCTGAGGAGTCAGTCCAAGGCCCGCCAGTGCGATATGATGCTCCGCCTGTTCAGAGCCATCGACCGCCTGCCGGCAAATCAGAAGGCCGCGATCTATCGCTCGATCATGGCGGACAGCTGAAGGCGACCTACTCGATCGCCACCAATCGTCCGTCGCGCACCTGGCAGAGGCCGCGATCCGACGTCGAGGGCCGGCCGGCGAGGGCGAGCACATCCGGCACGTAGATCGGGCGGTTGTTGGCGAAGCCCGCCGTCGCGACGAGGCGCACCTGCTTGCCCGCCTCGGCCTGCGAATAGACGACCGTCACGCCGTTGATCAGGGCGAATTCGTCCGGCCAGGCGAGGCGCAGCACCGCGACGGAACGGCCGCGCTCGTCACGGGCGGTCCAGCGCTCGACCTTGGGCGGCGCGCTGGGCTTGCCGACGCCCTGATGGACGGTGCCGTCGAGCGTGATGCCGGTCTGGGTCATCTGCCCGAGGGGCAGCATCGTGTTGATCTCCTCGCCGTTCTGGCCGACCCAGATTTCCAGATGCGGCTGGTGGATCCACGAGCCGCCCGACGGCGCGGTGGCAGGGACGGGATCGAAGACCTGCACGATCAGCGTGTTGCTGCCCAGGCCGATCGTCCTGATCTCGGCCGTCTGGCCGGCGGGCGCGGGCTTGCCCCAGACCATGAAGCCATTGTCTCCAGCCGTCGTCATGCCGGGCACGCAATTGCCGAGCGCGGTGCCAGCCGGAATCGCAGCCTTGCCGGGCAGGCCCGGCGCCACCACCGGATAGGCCCCGACCGTCTCCGCATCGATTCGCGCCGCGAAGGTCTGTGGCGGCTTGGGCCAGGACGGACAGCCGACGCCGAGATCGCGCCGTGTGCTGTCCTTGGCCAGCGCCCGCACGAGGCGCGTGCGGTAGTCGATGTCGGTCAGCGTGCCGCTCTGCTCGGAGACATTGTGGTAGCTGCAGTCCTGTTCGGTCAGGGCGCGGAAGGGCGCCAGCGAGTAGGTGATATCCATCGACCAGCGCCAGGCCGAGCCGCCAGACTGGCGATGGACGAGGCGGTTGGGGCCGACCTCGACTTCGTCCTCGCCGACACCGGCCATGCCGTAGCCGTCGTTACAGAGCTGCAGGACCTGCTTCGGCGGCGCGGTGCCGTCCAGCACCCAGTATTCGACGCCGCCGTCGCGTGCGTTGCCGGCGAGGCAGCCTTCATCCTGGTCCTTGGGCTTGTCCGCGAGCCCAAGGTGTATCGCGACGACCGCAAGCGGCGCGCCTGCGGGCGACTTGCCGGCATCGAATGTCTTGCCGACCTTGCAGCTCGTGCGTTGACCGCAAATTGCCGCCGTCTGCGCGGAATCGGGGCCGGCGACTGCCGCGACGGGAAGCAACAGAAGTCCGGCGGCAAGGAGCAGGGGCTTCATCGAGGTCAGCCCGCCAGCACGTTCTCGCCGACGATCTGCGTACGATGCATCAGGCGGCGCAGGCTCTCGTCGAACGCATCGCGGCGGTGCATGACGCAGCGATTGTCCCACATCACCAGGTCGCCGGCCCGCCACTTCTGGTACCAGGCGAATTTCTCCTGCGTGGCATGGGCCCAGATCGCGTCGAGCAGCGCCTCGCTTTCCTCGACCTCGAGCCCATGGATATAGGCGCCGGGACGACGGCCGAGGAACAATGCCTTGCGGCCCGTGACGGGATGCAGGCGGACCAGGGGATGCACGGCGCCGGGCGTATGGCGCACGTCGATCGTGCGCTGGAATCCTTTGCGCAGTTCGCCGGCGGAGTTGCGGCTGGAATCGTGGATGCAGGTCTTGCCCTCGATCGCGCGTTTCAACTCGGGCGACAGGGTTTCGTACGCCGCATACATGTTGAGGAAGCCGGTGTTGCCGCCGTCGGCGGGAACCTCCAGCGCATAAAGCAGCGACGCCCGCGGCGGCAGCGCGTTGTAGGACATGTCGGTGTGCCAGACGAGTTCGTAGTTGCCGAGGCTGCCGACGGCCTTGCCGTCCTTCTTGACGCTGGCGATCACCGCCACCCATTCGCGGGCCTCGTCGATCACGTCCGAATCGGCGCGGTCGAGGCTGGCGGCGGCCACGGGCACCCGGTCGAGTTCACCAAAGCGCGCGCTGAACGTCATCAGCATGCGGTCATCGAGCTTCTGGCCCGAAAAGCGCAGCACCAGATGCTTCCCCCAGGCGTCGGCGATGCGGGCAAAGACCTCGTCGCTGACTGGCTGGGAAAGGTCGACACCGTGGACGTCGGCAGCGAGCGCCGCACCCGTCGGCTGGATCCACAATTCGCTCATCGGGTTCGCTCCTTCATCCATGCATGGTGAGACCACCGGAGA
The DNA here is from genome assembly GCF_965249915.1 of Reyranella sp. Taxonomy (GTDB): domain Bacteria; phylum Pseudomonadota; class Alphaproteobacteria; order Reyranellales; family Reyranellaceae; genus Reyranella. Next base: position 1,928,806 of record NZ_OZ252257.1, on the reverse strand, counting down.
CGCTGATCGTCTGCCCGGTGATGAAACTCGCATCGTCGCTCGCCAGGAAGCAGACCGCGCCCGGGATATCCTCGGGCTGGCCGACGCGCTTCATCGGGATCGCGCCGACCAGGGCCGCGCGCACCTTCTGGCCGCGCTCGTCGTCGCCGGCGACGGCGGCCAGCAGCGGCGTATCGGTCGGGCCGGGGCAGACGGCGTTCAGGGTGATGCCCTTGCGCGCGACCTCGCGCGCGACCGTCTTGGTGAAGGCGATGATGCCGCCCTTGCAGGCGGAATAGACGGCTTCCTGGGAGGAGCCGACCCGGCCCGCGTCCGAGGCGATGTTGACGATACGACCACTGCCGCGCGCCACCATGCCCTTCAGAACGACGTGGCTCATGTTGAGCGGTCCGCGCAGGTTGATGGCGATCAGCTGGTCCCACAGCTCGGGCGTGGTATCGACGAAATTCGCGAAACGGTCCCAGCCGGCATTGTTCACGAGGATGTCGGTCGGGCCTGCCTTGGCTTCGAAGTCGGCGATGGCCGCGCCGACTGCCTGATAGTCGGCAATGTCGACGCCCGAAGCGTATCCCTCGATCTCGTCAGCGACTTTCCTCGCGCCCTCGAGGTTCTTGTCGAACACCCCGACCCGCGCGCCGTAGCCCGCGAAGCGCCGGCAGATGGCGCTGCCGATGGCGCCGGCACCGCCCGTGACGATGACGTTCTTTCCGTCCAGTCCGCGCATCTTTCTGCCCTTTGTCATCCTGAGCGCAGCGAAGGATCTCCCCTTCGATACGCACCAGGTTTTTTGCGGTCAGTGTCTGATCGTTCCGTGAGGTCCTTCGCTGCGCTCAGGACGACAACTAGATCGGCGAATACGGATCGAACTTCGGCTTGCGCTTCTCCAGGTGGGAGGCGAGGCCTTCCTTCACGTCCGGTCCCAGGAAGCCCAGCATCTCGAGGCCGAGCGACGTGTCGAAGGTCGGGCCCATCATGCGCAGCCAGTTGTTCAGCGCGTACTTGGTGAAGCGGATCGAGGTCTGGGCCCCTTCGGCGAGCTTGGTCGCGACCTCCAGCCCCTTGGCTTCGAGCTGGTCGTCCTCGACACAGAGCGACACCAGGCCGATGCGCTCGGCTTCCTCGCCGTCGACGGCCTCGCAGAGCAGGAGATAGTACTTCGCCTTGGCCATGCCGCAGAGCAGGGGCCAGACGATGCAGGCATGATCGCCGGCGGCAACGCCGAGGCGGGTGTGGCCGTCGATGATCTTGGCCTTCTTCGAGGCGATCGAGACGTCGGCCAGGATGCCGGCGACGAGGCCCGCGCCGACCGCCGGTCCGCGTATCGTGCTGACGATCGGCTTGGAGCAGTTGATGACGTTGTAGACGATGTCGCGCGCTTCCTTCCAGGTGCGCAGCAGCGCGTTATGGTCCCGGATGTTGTTTTCGATGATGTCGAAATCGCCGCCGGCCGAAAACACCTTGCCGCCCGCGCCCTGGATGATGACGCAATTGACCGTGTCGTCGCCGTCGATGTCGCGCCACACGTCGACCAGCTCGCGATGCATGATCGCGTCCGTCGCATTGTACTTCTCGGGCCGGTTCATCGTGACCCGCAGCACCTTGGGGTGAGGGCGGTCGAACAGCAGGCGCTGGTAGCGATTTTGCCAGTCGGACATTGGTTTCCTCCGTTGCCCGCGAGGTTAGCACCGCTCGCGCGGATCGTGGAATGGCATGCTGATTGCGTTCGTTGTGAAGGGTGATGTGGGAACGAACGGAGGATCTGGCATGCGGGCCATGAAGTGGGCACTGGGCGCGGCGGCCACCGCATTGTTGTCGTTTTCTGTGCAGGGAGCGGCGCAGGCGCAGACGATCCGCGCCGTCATGCACGCCGACATCAAGATCATCGATCCGATCTGGACGTCGGCCTACAACGTCCGGAACTACGGCTACATGGTCTACGACACGTTGCTGGCCATGGACGAGAACCTCGTCGTGAAGCCGCAGATGCTCGAAGGCTGGAAGATCAGCGACGACAAGCTCACCTACACCTTCACGCTGCGCGACGGGCTCAAGTTCCATGATGGCGCGCCGGTGACCTCGGCCGACTGCATCGCCTCGCTGCAGCGCTGGGCGCCCAAGGACGCGATGGGCCAGAAGCTCTTCTCGCTGGTGAAAGAGCTGAAGCCGGTCGACGACAAGAGCTTCACGATGGTCCTGACGGAGCCCTACGGGCTGGTGCTGGAGTCGCTGGGCAAGCCCAGCTCCACCGTGCCCTTCATCATGCCCAAGCGGGTGGCCGACACGCCGAACAACGTGCAGATCAGCGACCCCACCGGCTCGGGGCCCTTCGTCTTCCGCAAGGACCTCTGGCGGCCCGGTGAGAAGACGGTCTACGACAAGTTCAAGGACTACAAGCCGCGCAGCGAGCCGGCTTCCGGCCTGGCCGGCGGCAAGGTGGTCAATGTCGACCGGGTCGAATGGCTCAACATCACCGATGCCCAGACGGCGGTGAACGCGCTGCTGAACGGCGAGATCGACTATATTGACCAGCCCGAGATCGAGCTGCTGCCGCTCTTGGCGAAGGACAAGAACATCGTCATCGGCAACTACAACAAGCTCGGGGGCCAGATGAACCTCCGCTTCAACACGCTGCACAAGCCGTTCGACAATGCGAGGATCCGCCAGGCGGCGCTCTATGCCCTGAACCAGAAGGACTTCCTGATCGCGGGCTTCGGCGACGAGAAATACTACAAGGAATGCAAGGCGCTGTTCATCTGCGGCACGCCTTTCGCGACCGACAAGGGCTTCGAGGACAAGCTGAACTCCGACTTCGCCAAGTCGAAGGAGATCCTGAAGCAGGAGGGCTATGACGGCACGCCGGTCGTGCTGCTGTTCGCCACCGACACCCAGACCGGCCGGCTGACGCCCATCGTGAAGTCGCTGCTGGAGCGCGGCGGCTTCACCGTCGACATGCAGGCGATGGACTGGCAGACCGTGCTCTCGCGGCGCACCCGCAAGGAGCCGCCGGAGAAGGGCGGCTGGCACGCCTTCATCACCACCTGGGTGTCGGCCGACCTGCTCGATCCGATCATGATGTCGTACATCGCCGCCACCTGCGAGAAGGCCAATGTCGGCTGGCCGTGCGACCCGCAGATGGAGAAGCTGCGCGATGCGTACTCCCGGGCCACAGTCGAGGCCGAGCGAAAGGAACTGGCGATCGCCATCCAGGTGCGCGCGTCGGAATATCCGATGTACGCCAATCTCGGCCAGTACATCATGCCCGTCGCCATGCGCACCACGATCACCGATCAGCTCGACGGGCCGGTGCCGATGTTCTGGAACATGAAGAAGAAGCAGTAGGGCGGACACCGCCGGGGAAACGTCAGGAGGAACGCTTGACCATCGTGATTCACAACGCCGCCATCGTCACCGTCGACGATGCCGACAGCGTCCACTACAACTCAGCCATCGCCATCGAGGGCGAGCGCATCGCCGCCATCGGGCCCAGCGCCGAGGTGCTGGCGCAGTATCCCGCCGCCGAGAAGATCGACGGCAGCGGCAAGCTCGTGATGCCGGGCTTCGCCAACATCCATACACATTTCACGATGACGCTGGCGCGCGGCGTGTTCGAGGACCTGTCGCCGCCGCACAAGCCGCCTTTCTCGGGCGGCCTGTCGCCGATCCCGCTGCCCGAGATGACGCCCGACGAGCGCCGCGCCTTTGCGCTGCTGGGCGCGCTGGAGGCGGTGCGCAGCGGCACCACGCATGTGCTCGAGGATTCCAACGACGTCGACCACTATGCCGGCGCCCTGGCCGATACCGGGATGCGCTTCCTGCTGGCCGAGCGCGCCTACGACCGCATCGGCACCTCGATCGGCGATCCCGCGCCATACCAGCTCGACCGCGCGCTGGGGCAAAAGCACATCAAGACCATCGAACGCAATCATCGCGACTGGAACGGCAAGGCCGACGGACGGCTGCGCATCGCCATCTCGGCCTGGGCGCCCGACATGTGCTCTCCGGAATTGCTGCAGGACCTGAGCGCACTGCAGAAGCAGCTCGACACGCGGATCACCATCCACCTCAACCAGATCTGGGGCGAGGTGGCGGCCGTGCGCGCCCATCGCAACCGCCTGCCGACCGAGTATCTCGCCGATCTGGGCTTCCTCAACGACCGCATCATCTGCGCCCATTGCCGCTGCATGGAGCCGTCTGAGGAGAAGCTTCTGGGCGAGGCGCAGGTCAACGTCTCGTTCAACTCGGCCATCGCGGCGCGCCGCGGCCTCAGCCCGCGCATCGCCGATCTGGAAGGCTACGGCTGCAACATCGGCATGGGCTCCGACAACATGGCCGAGGACATGGTCGAGGTGGTCCGCACCGGCCTGTTCATGGAGCGCGTCCGCCGCGAGGACGGGCGGGAGCCGACGCCTGAACGGGCGCTTCGCTGGGCGACGCGCAACGGCTACCGGGCGCTGGGCGTGCCCGACGGCGGCTGGCTGGCGCCCGGCAACAAGGCAGACCTGATCATGGTCGATCTGCAGCGCGCCCACCTGATCCCGGTGCTGCGCGTCGTCTCCGACTTCGTCCACAACGGCCAGGCGCGCGACGTGCAGTCGGTGATGGTCGACGGCAAGTGGGTGATGAAGGACGGCGCCGTGCTGACGATGGACGAGGAGAAGATCCTGCGCGACGCCCAGCGCATCGCCAACGAGGCCTGGTCGCGGACCTTCAAGACCCGCTTCAAGCCGCCGGCGGGTTTCTCGCCGGACGCTTTGCCGTAAACACGTGTCGTCCTGAGCACAGCGAAGGACCTGGCCGAACGACCGACTGACTCCTGAGCGGGCGCGAGATCCTTCGCTTCGCTCAGGATGACAAGAGGCTCAACGCCGCGTGTTTCCGGCGCTCCACTGACCCGCGCTGGCGAACCGGACGGCTTCGTCGGCGGCCCGCACGAGGGCGCGCGCCTTCTGAACGCTCTCCTGGTACTCGGCTTCGAGGTCGGAATCGGCCACCACGCCGACGCCGGCCTGGACGTACATCGTGCCGTCCTTCACCAGGCCGGTGCGCAGCAGGATGCAGGTATCCATCGTGCCGTTGGCCGCGAAGTAGCCGGCGCAGCCGGCATAGATGCCGCGGCGGACCGGCTCGACCTCGTCGATGATCTGCATGGCGCGCACCTTGGGCGCGCCCGAGAGCGTGCCGGCCGGGAAGCCCGCCTTCAGCACGTCGATCGCATCCAGCCCGTCCTCGAGCTTGCCCTCGACATGGGAGCTGATGTGCTGGACGTGGCTGTACTTCTCGATGGTGAACTGCTCGACGACGCGGACCGAGCCGATCTTGGAGACGCGGCCGACATCGTTGCGGGCGAGGTCGACCAGCATCAGATGCTCGGCGCGCTCCTTGGGATCGGCCAGCAGCTCTTCGGCGAGCTGCTTGTCTTCCTCGGGCGTGGCGCCGCGGCGGCGCGTGCCGGCGAGCGGGCGGATGGTGACGGTGTCGTCGCGCAGCCGGACCAGGATCTCCGGCGAGGAGCCCACGATGGTGAAGTCGCCGTAATCGAAGAAGATCAGGAACGGCGAGGGGTTGATGCGGCGCAGCGCCCGGTAGAGCGAGAGCGGCGGCAGCTTGAAGGGCAGCGAGAAGCGCTGCGACGGCACGATCTGGAAGGCGTCGCCCGCGCGGATGTACTCCTTGCAGGTTTCGACCATCTTCTTGAAATCGTCCTTCGACATGTTGGCCTGCGGCTCGGGCAGGGCATCGAGGTCGTCGGCGCTGTCGCGGCGGAAGGGAAGGGTGCGCTCGAAGTCGGAGACGGCATCTCCCAGCCGCTCCTGCGCGGCCTCGTAGGCGGCGCGGGCGCTGATGTCCTTCTGCGGCCAGACCGGTGTGACCAGGGTCACGTTGTCTTCCAGCCGGTCGAAGATGCAGATCAGGGTCGGCCGCACCATGATCGCGTCGGGCAGGCCGATCGGATCGGGATTGGTGTCGGGCAGCCGCTCCATGTCGCGGACCATGTCGTAGCCCAGGAAGCCGAACAGGCCCGACGCCATCGGCGGCAGGTCCGCCGGCAGCTCCATCTGGCATTCCTTGATCAGGGCGCGCAGCGTCTCCAGCGGCCGGCCGTCGAGCGCCACGAAGGCCTGGGAATCGGTATGGGCGCGACGGTTGATCTCGGCCTGGCCCTTGCGGCAGCGCCACACGACGTCCGGCTTGAAGCCGATGATCGAATAGCGGCCGCGCACCGAACCGCCTTCGACCGACTCCAGCAGGAAGGAGTTGGCGCGGCCGTCGGCCAGCTTGAGATAGGCCGAGACGGGAGTCTCGAGGTCGGCGACCAGCTTGGTCGAGACGACCTGCGGTGTGCCGGAGTCATAGCGCGCCGCGAAGGCGTCGAAGTCGGGCGAGATCGACATGGGCAGTCTTCTATTGCTGGGTCGCGAAGGTCGCCTGGAAGGCGGCTTCGTCGACGGTCACGCCATACTTGGCGCGGAGCGCCGCGATGAGCTGCAGGATCAGGTCGTTGGCGACCATCGTGTCGAGCTGCTTGCCGAAGCGGTCGAGCTGCTCCTTGTCCTTGGAGAGGTCCGGCGGTTCGACGGACTTCACGCGAACCAGCACGCTGCCTTCGCCGGTCCGCACCGACTGGGTCTTGTCGGGCGCGAGCTTGAAGAGCTCCTGGACCACCGGCTGGCTGAGATAGTTCCCGGCATCGGCCTCGAAGCGGGTGACCGGCTTGGCGATGCGCGCCTCCAGGCCGAGTTCCTTGGCGAGGGCCGCGAAGTCCGTACCGGCATTGGCCTTCTCGACCGCGGCCTTGACCTTCTCGTCGGCCAGCTTGCGGCGCTCCTCGGCCTGCCAGGCGGTGGTGACCCGGGCCTCGACCTCGGACAGCGCCGGCGTGCGGGCAGGGGTGATGCGGTCGGTCCGCACGATGAAATACTCGCCGCGCTGGGTTTCCAGCAGCTCGCTCTCGGCGCTCTCGCGCGTCGCGAAGGCCGCCTGGATCAGTTCGGAAGCCGCGGGCCCGATCACGACCTGCTTGCCGGCGGCGTCCTGGCCGCGCGCATCGACGTTCTCGTAGGTCCTGACCTTGAGGCCGAGATCCTCGGCGGCGGCCTTCATCGACTGGGTCTTGCCCAGCACCCGTTCGAAATCGGTCACCAGCTTGACCAGGAGGTCCGGGGCCTGCTGGGCCTTCAGATCCTTCTCGAGCTTCTCCTTGACCTCTTCGAACGGCACCGACTTGCCGGCCTCGATCTTGTTGATGCGCACGATGTGCCAGCCGAGCGGCGACTGGATCGGCGCCGCCGCGATGCCTTCGGGCAGGCCGAAGATGCCGTCGGCCAGCGGGCCGGGCGGCAGATCCTTCTTGGTCACCGGGCCGAGCTTGATGACACCGTCGGCGTTGCCGGTGACTTCCTTGGCCGCATCTTCCAGCGACTTGCCGCCCTGGACGGCGGCGATGATCGCCTTGGCCTTGTCCTCGGTGTCGGTCATCGCCTGGTCGACGTCACGCTTCTCGGGCGTGCCGAACTCGGCGGCGCGCGCATCGTATTCCTGGCGCAGCGCGTCGGCGGTGACGGCCACCTGATTCTCCACGTCGTCGACCGTGATCATGACGTAGGAGAAGGCGCGGAACTCCGGCACCTGGAACTTGGCCTTGTTGGCCTCGAAATAGGTGTTGAGCTGTTCCGGCGTCGGCTTCGGCACATCCACGACGATGGAATCGGGAATGTAGATCGTCTCGGCGGTGCGCTTCTCGCTCTCGAGCTTGAAGATGTCGTTGCGCAGCGACACCGGCGCGAGGCCGTCGGCGCGCACGACGCCGAACAGCTGGCTGGCGGCAATCTCGCGACGCATGTCGGCCACGAACTGCGGTTCGGTGATACGGGCCTGCTGCAGGCGGTTGCGATAGAGCAAGGGATCGAACGCCCCGCCGGTGCCCTGGAAGGCCGGGTTGCGCGCGATGGCCGCACGGACTTCCTCGTCGCTCACCGTCAGGCCGAACTCCCGCACGGCGTAGTCGAGGACGGCCCGCTGGATCGTCTCTTCGAGGGCGCGCACATGCAGGCCGTAGCGCAGCGCCTGCTCCTGTTCCGGGCGCTGGCCGGTCTGGCGCTGGATCGCCTCGAGCTGGCGATTGAACTGCTCGCGCACCTCGGTCGCATAGACCGGCGCACCGCCGACCCATCCGTACAGGGGAATCTTGGTGCCGCCGACATGCGCCACTTCGGTACTGCGCCCGACCGCCTTCAGCATGTCGCCGACGCCCCACAGGCCAAAGCTGATGATCAGCATGCCGAAGAGGATGGAGAGAACGATGAAGCGAGCGTACTTGCGGAACTGATTCACGGGCCGGACAGGGTTCTTTAAGGGGCGCCATGCCTACCACCCGCCCCATGGACAGGCAACCAAGCGACCTTTGACCGTAAACGCCACCGCCTTTAGATACGCCCGCAATAGATTGGGCGGAACGGGAAGGGGACATTCGATGGCGCGTACGAGACGGCCGCTGATCGCGGGCAACTGGAAGATGAACGGCCTCAAGGCCGACGCCCTTGCCCTCGCCAGGGAACTTGCCGCCGGCGTGAAGCAGGCCGGCTGGAGCGACCGCGAGCTGCTGGTCTGCCCGCCGGCGACCCTGGTCGCCGCGGTCGTCGAGGCCGCTGCGGGAAGCGGCCTACTGGTCGGCGGCCAGAACTGCCACGCCAAGACGAGCGGTGCCCATACCGGCGACGTCTCCGCCGAGATGCTGAAGGATGCCGGGGCGACCCACGTCATCGTCGGCCACTCCGAGCGCCGCGCCGATTGCGGCGAGACGGACGCCATCGTACGCGCCAAGGCCGAAGCCGCCTGGCGCGCCGGGCTGCTGCCGATCGTCTGCATCGGCGAAACCCTGTCCGAGCGCGAGTCGGGCGACACGCTATCGGTGCTCGAGAGCCAGCTCAGGGGCAGCGTGCCGGTCGGGGCGACGGCCGCCAATCTGGTCGTTGCCTATGAGCCGGTCTGGGCGATCGGCACCGGCAAGACGCCGACCGTGGCCGAAGTCGCTGCAGCTCACGCGCATATTCGCAAGGTGCTGGGCGGGCTGACCAGCGAGGCGGCCGGGGTGCGGCTGCTCTACGGCGGGTCGGTGAAAGGCAGCAATGCGGTCGAGCTCCTGGGCGCCGGCGACGTCGACGGCGCCCTGGTCGGCGGGGCGAGCCTCAACGCCGCGGAATTTTTGGCTATCGCCAAGGCCGCCTAAAGGAGCTAGAAGCGCCCGCTTGGCGAAGATGCCCTTCTAGCGCTGGACAAAAATGGACGCCGTAAGACACTTTCTCCACGAATGGCGCCTCGTGCTGCTCGTCATCCACGTCTGTGTGACGAGCGCGATGATCGTCGTGATCCTACTGCAACGCAGCGAGGGCGGTGGTCTCGGCATGGGTGGCCGGTCGGACGCGCTGTTCTCGGTGCGCGGCCAGGCCAACATCCTGTCGCGGATGACCGGTATCTTCGCGAGCATCTTCTTCGTGCTGAGCCTGATCATGGCGTGGAGCATGACCGATCCGGTCCGTGCCACGAGGTCGATCATGGATCGCGCGCCGGTCGGATCGGGTGCGCCTGCCGCCCCCGCTGCTCCGGGCGGCATGGCGCCTGCGCCGACGGCACCCGCCGCCCCGGCGCAACCCGCAGCTCCCACCCGCTAAGGGCCGACATGAAATCAGCTTCCCACCTCCGCCGAAATGTCTCCGGCGGGGCGATATCCCCATGGCTGCGCTCCACAAGCGCTTGTATGCTGTAGGCCCATGACGCGCTTTATTTTCATAACGGGCGGCGTGGTTTCCTCGCTTGGCAAGGGGCTTTCCTCGGCGGCGCTCGGCGCGCTGCTGCAGGCGCGCGGCTACAAGGTCCGCCTGCGCAAGCTCGACCCCTATCTCAACGTCGATCCGGGGACGATGAGCCCCTATCAGCACGGCGAGGTCTTCGTGACCGACGACGGGGCGGAAACCGACCTCGACCTCGGCCACTACGAGCGCTTCACGGGCGTCGACGCCCGCCAGAGCGACAACATCACCACGGGCCGCATCTATTCGACCGTGATCGCCAAGGAACGGCGCGGCGAGTATCTCGGCGCAACGGTCCAGGTGATCCCGCACGTCACCGACGCGATCAAGGAATTCGTCCTCACCGACACCGACAAGGAAGACTTCGTCCTGGTCGAGGTCGGCGGCACGGTCGGCGACATCGAGAGCCTGCCGTTCCTCGAGGCGATCCGCCAGGTCGGCAACGAACTCGGCCGCGAGCGCACGATGTACGTGCATCTCACGCTGCTGCCGTGGGTGCCGACGGCGGGCGAACTCAAGACCAAGCCGACCCAGCATTCGGTCAAGGAACTGCTGAGCGTCGGCATCCAGCCCGACCTGCTGGTCTGCCGCAGCGGCGACAAGGAGATCCCGCAGAACGAGCAGCGCAAGATCGCTCTGTTCTGCAACGTGAAGCCCGAACGCGTCATCGAGGCGCGCGACGTCGACACGATCTACCAGGTGCCGATCGCCTATCACGACCGCGGGTTCGACCGCGAGGTCTGCCGCTATTTCGGCCTGCCGGCGGAGGAGCCGAACCTCGATCGCTGGCGCGGCATCGTGCGTTCGGTGCGCGAGCCCGAGGGCAAGGTGACCATCGCGGTGGTCGGCAAGTACACGGTGCTGCTCGACGCCTACAAGTCGCTGTCCGAGGCGCTGACGCATGGCGGCTTCGGCAGCAACGTGAAGGTCAGTCTCGAGTGGATGGACTCCGAGATCTTCGAGCGCGACGACGCCGTCAGCCATCTCGAGCATGTCCACGGCATCCTGGTGCCCGGCGGCTTCGGCGAACGCGGCACCGAGGGCAAGATCCACGCGGTCAAGTTCGCGCGCGAACGCAAGGTGCCGTTCTTCGGTATCTGCTTCGGCATGCAGATGGCGGTGATCGAGGCGGCGCGGAACCTGCTGGGCATCGAAACCGCCTCGTCGAGCGAGTTCGGACCGACCGATCATGCGGTGGTCGGCCTGATGACCGAGTGGATGAAGGGCAACCAGCTCGAGAAGCGCTCGGCGGACGGCGACCTGGGCGGCACGATGCGGCTGGGCGCCTATCCGGCGCATCTGCGGCCCGGCACCAAGGTCCACGAGATCTACGGCCAGGACGTGATCAGCGAGCGGCACCGCCATCGCTACGAGGTGAACGTCAACTACAAGGACCGGCTGGAGCAGGTGGGATTGCGCTTCTCGGGCATGTCGCCCGACGGCATCCTGCCCGAAATCGTCGAGATTCCCGACCATCCCTGGTTCATCGGCGTCCAGTTCCACCCCGAGCTGAAGTCGCGTCCCTTCGCGCCGCATCCGCTGTTCACCTCGTTCATCGGGGCGGCGAAGACACAGAGTCGCCTCGTCTAGGCAAGGACGGGGCCGCGGCCGGGTCGCATTTCGGTCACCTTTCTCAGGTGAATTCGGTGCCATGTACCGAATTGCCGCCTCTGTCCTGCTCGCCATCGTCTCGCTCGGTCCAATCCTGGGTTCGACCGCCTGGGCACAGTCCTATGGCAAGGCCGAACGGCGCGATCCCATCTTCCTGCGCTTTGCCGAGATGGCGAACCGCTACTGGGTGAATGCGGAGACCAACTCCGCCAGCCACAAGGTCGTGGCCATCCCGATGCCGAAGCAATGCTCCTTCCTCTATGCCGATGCCTATACACGCGGGCAGCAGAGCGAAAGCGAGGTGCAGCAGATTGCCGTATCGAACTGCAACCGTCGGCTCGCCGAGCTCGGCCCGCTGGGCGAGAATTACGGCGTCGACTGCCGGTGTCAGGTCGTGATCAGCGACGAGAAATACATGGTTCCCAGGTCCGACATGCCGGACGACGCCTACGGTCCGACCTCGATCTTCTATCGCGACGATCGCGGCAACATCGCGCGCTTGAACGGCCTCGTGAGATACGGCGCGCTGATCGGCCGGGACCGCTCGGTCACCTTCACGGTCGAGAATCCCCGGGGCGAACAGGTCTGCACCGGCACGATGACCAACGAGAATCCCGGCAGCGGCCAGTTCTCGATCTCCTGCTTCGGCGGCAAGTTTGCCGGCCGCGGCAGCTACGAGAGCAAGACCGGTGCGCCCAACGACCACATCATCGCCCGCGGGCAGACCGGTCGTGGCCAGCCCGTCGTGATGGTGATCGGCCTGCCGGCGCAGCTTGCGGCCAACACCTATGGCGGTATCTGAGATGCGTCTCGCGACGGGCCTCGTCTCCCTGGCGCTGCTGGCGCCGGCTGTCGCATGGGCGCAGAGCGCGGGCGAGGTCGAGCGCTGCTTCCAGAATCCCGGCGCCTGCGCGAGCGGCGGAGGAGGCGGGGGCGCCGCGGCCGCGCCGCCGGCTCAGGCTCCTGCGCCCGTCGCGGCGCGCCCGGCGCCGCCGCCCGACTACACCACGGTGCTCAACAGTCCCGACGCCGACCGAAGGAAGATTCAGGAGTCCCTGCGCACCCTCGACAAGTACAATGGCCCGATCGACGGCAACCTGCAGTCCGAAGCCACGGTCAAGGCGATCGGCGACTGGCAGAAGGGCCGCAACACGCCCGTCGTCGGCAAACTGACGCCCCAGGAGGCAGCCCAGCTCAACGCCGAGGCCGCCCGTGCGCCGATCCGCCGGCTCGAGGCCCCGCCGCCGCAGACCGCCGCGCCGGTGCCTCTGCAGCCGGCCCAGCCCTCCAATGCCGATGCGCTGAAGGCCCTTCAGGCAAGGCTCGCCGAACGCCGCAAGGCCGCCGAGCCCAAGGCCAATGCCGCGGCCCAGGCTCTCGTGCGCGACCTCAAGGCCTACGTTGCCGCCGACGGCAAGGGCGTGGCGGGCGAGCAGTTCACCGCCTTCGCCAAATGGTACGCCGACAACAAGACGGCCGGTCGCAGCGTGGGCGAGATCACGCCCGTGATCGACGACTACGGCGACGCCAAGGCCGGTGCCGCCACGTCGACGGAAGTGAAGTTCGAGACGAAGCAGGGCGACAAGACCTACGGCCAGTGCCTGGTCTTCGCCTGGATCGAAGCGAGCCCGCGCAAGAACCCCCAGGCCTTCACCTGCGACGACGTCGCAGCGGTCGAGAAGTGGAAGACCGACCAGGCGCTGAAGAGCGCCTGGCGGTAGATCATTGGAGCGCGCCACTCCAGTGGCGCAATCATGAGCGCCACGGAGTGGCGCGCTCCGTTGCAATCGCTTCGCCCTTAAATATTCTCCCCATGGATCGCCTCGATCACGGCTTTCGTGACGTCGGCTGTCCGGGCGGTGCCGCCAAGGTCGGGCGTGTGGAAGCGTTTGTCGGCCGTGACCCGCTCGATCGCCTTCATCAGGCGGCCGGCGGCTGCGGGTTCGCCCAGGTGCTCCAGCATCATCACCGCCGACCAGAAGGTGCCGATGGGATTGGCCACACCCTTGCCCATGATGTCGAAGGCCGAGCCGTGGATCGGCTCGAACATCGACGGGAAGGCGTGCTCGGGATTGAGGTTGGCCGTCGGCGCGATGCCGAGCGAGCCCGCCAGGGCGGCCGCCAGGTCCGAGAGGATGTCGGCATGCAGGTTCGTCGCCACCACCGTGTCGATGCTGCCGGGCTTCATCACCATGCGCATGGTCATGGCATCGACCAGCATCTTGTCCCAGGTGACGTCCTGGAACTCCGCGGCGACCTCGCTGGCGATCTCGTCCCACATCACCATGGCGTGGCGCTGGGCATTCGACTTGGTCACGACGGTGAGCAGCTTGCGCGGCCGCGACTGCGCCAGCTTGAAGGCGAAGCGCAGGATGCGTTCGACCCCGGCCCGCGTGAACATCGACACGTCGGTTGCCGCCTCGATCGGCGAGCCCTGATGGACCCTCCCGCCGACGCCGGAATATTCGCCCTCGGAGTTCTCGCGCACGATCACCCAGTCGAGTTCGCCGCCATTCACATGGCGCAACGGCGAGGTGATGCCAGGCAGCACCCGCGTCGGCCGCACGTTGGCGTACTGGTCGAAGGGCTGGCAGATCGCCAGCCGAAGTCCCCACAGGGTGACGTGGTCGGGAATGTCGGGATGGCCCGCCGATCCGAACAGGATCGCATCGTGTTTGGCGATCTGCTCGCGCCCGTCGACCGGCATCATGCGGCCGTGTTTCTTGTAGTAGTCGCCGCCCCAGTCGAAATGGTCGATCTCGAAGGCGAAGCTGCCCTCGCGACGCGCGATGGCTTCCAGCACCTCGACTCCCGCCGACACGACTTCGGTGCCGATGCCGTCGCCGGGAATGGCCGCGATCTTGTAGCTCTTCATCAGTGTCTCCGGTTCAATTGCTGGCCTTGACGCCGGCTGCCTTGATCACGGCATCCCAGCGTTTCACTTCCGATTCGAGATAGGTCTTCAGCGCCTCGGGGCTGACCTGCGACTCCGCGACGGGCTCGGTGCCGAGGCCGGCGAAGCGTTCCAGGACCTTGGGGTCCTTCAGCGCGATCTTGAGCGCGGCGACGAGCTTGTCGGTGACATCCTTCGGCAAGCCCTTGGGCGCCCAGAGCGCGTGCCAGGCCGAGACCTCGAAGCCGGGCAGGCCGCCGCCGTCGAGGGTCGGCAGATCGGGCAGCGACGGAACCCTGGCCTTGGTGGTGACGGCATAGCCCTTGATTCGCCCGTCCTTGATGTGGCCGGTCGTGTTGGTGGTCTGGTCGCACATCACGTCGAAGGTGCCGCTGATCAGGTCGTTCATCGCCGGCCCGGTGCCGCGATAGCCGACGCCCTCCATCTTGATGCCGAGCTCCTTCATCAGGATCAGCATGCAGAGGTGCGACGCCGAGCCGATGCCGGCATGGCCGTAGGTCGCCTTGCCCTGGTTCGCCTTCATCCAGGCGACGATCTCGGCGATGTCCTTGGGCGGCAGGCCGGCCTTGGAGACCAGCGTCATCGGCACGTCTGTGATGCGGCCGAGATGGTCGAAGTCACCCACGACGTCGTATTTGAGCCCGTCATAGAGGGCAGGGGCGGTGGCCTGTGCGATGTGCCAGACGGCGATGGTGTAGCCGTCCGGGGCGGCCCGGGCGACCTTGGCCATGCCGATCGTGCCGCCGGCGCCGCTGACATTCTCGACGACGACGGTCTGCCCGAAGGTCTTGGTCATCGACTCGGCGATGAGGCGCGCCACCGTGTCCGTGGGGCCACCGGCGGCGGCCGGTACGATCAGCGTGACCGGCTTGCTGGGATAGGTACCCTGGGCGAACGAGGTTCCGGCGATCGTGGAAGCGACCAGGGCCGCGGACGCGGCAAGCGCGCCGGTGAGCAGCGAACGACGAAGACAGCTCATGGTTTCACTCCCGGAATTATTCGATTTGAACCCTCCTTAGGGATGCGGGGAGCGTGCCGCAATTGGCGATCGATTATACAAATTTCTGATATAATCAGGCGTGGACCTGCATCAGCTTCGCTGCTTTCTGGCGGTCGCCGACGAACTCCATTTCGGCCGCGCGGCCCGCCGGCTCGAGATGCTGCCGTCGGCGCTCAGCCGCGACATCCGTCTGCTCGAAACCTCGCTCGGCACGCGGCTGCTGGTCCGGACCACGCGCAACGTGATGCTGTCGCAGGACGGCGCGGCATTCGTCGACGATGCCCGCGCGCTGGTGACCCGTGCCGATGCGCTGGCGGCCGAGGTGCGCGAGCGGGGGCGCCGGCGCGCGCGCAGCCCCGTCCGCATCGGCGCGATCGACACGGCGGCGGCCGGACTCGTGCCGGCTCTCCTGCGCGATTTTCGCGAGCTGCACGCGTCGGCGGCGGTTCAGCTGGTCGAGGACAAAACCATCCGTCTGGTGCCAAAGATCCTGTCCGGCCGTCTCGACATCGCCTTCATCCGGCCGCCCGAACGGCTCGACAAGCGGATCGAGCTGATGATGCTCTTCCACGAGACGCCGGTCGTCGCCATGCCCTCGCGCCATCGCTTGGCGGGGCGTCGGCGGCTGTCCATCGAGGCGCTGGCGGGAGAGCCGATGATCGTTCCCGACCGAAGTTCGCGCCCGCACAGCCACGATCTCACGATCAAGCTGTTCGAGCGGGCCGGCCTGCGGCCCAACCTTTCCCAGATCGCCGAGGAAAAGCAGACCATCGTCAACCTCGTGGCGGCCGGGCTCGGGCTGGCCATCGTGCCGCGACGCGCGTCGGGATTGGGCGTGGCGGGCGTGCGCTTCGTGCCGCTCGCCTCGCGCGAGACGGCAGGCCTCGATCTCCTGCCAATGGCCGCGGCGTGGCTGCGCAATTCGCGCGACCCGCTGCGCGACGAACTGCTCGCCCTCCTGCGGCTGCCACGCTACGCGGCGGGGGCGTGATTTCCTGTCATCCTGAGCGCAGCGAAGGATCCAGCATTTGCTCAGGAGTACTTTGGTCGTTCCGCCAGGTCCTTCGCTGCGCTCTGGACGACATTCATAACTACTTCGCGCGCTCCAGATAGCTCTCGAAGACGCCGACATGGACGAAGGCCGGGTCGGCCGAGTCGGACCACAGATCGCGCGCGTCGAAGCGGACGTCGTAGGTGGGTTCGTCTTCGGCCTCGATCCCGTGACCGTGGGCGTCGGGGAACGGGTAGGGCGGGGATACGCCGACCACCACGCCGCTCTTGCCGCGGATGTAGCCCGGCATGCGGACATGGCCCGGCACGTAGTCGGTCTTCACCGTGACCTTGTCGCCGACCTTCAGCGTCTCGCGCGTAGCGACGTTGCTGCGGCCGGGGGCGCTGGGCGAGGAGAGGGGGAACGCGCCCTGGGCGCGGCGCTCCAGCTCCTCCTGGGTGAGGATGCCCTTCTCGACGCAAAGCGTGGCGAGGCTGGTCAGCGAGCGCTCGTAGTAGCTGGCCGACAGATAATGGCGCGGCTCCATGCGCTCGATGGCGTGGCGGTACTCGTCCATGTTGAAGATGCCGAGCTTCACCGCCAGCGAATAGAGCGCGTTGACCCGCTTCTCCCACGGCTCGTGGAAGGTCTGGGCGCGGAGCGAATAGCGGACCCGGCCGAAGCCCTGCTTGCCGCCGAGATCGTGCATGCCGTCCATGATGTCTCTCCGGTCCTAGAGGCGCGAGACGCCGATCAGGGAGTCCTTGGTGACCAGCCCGGCGAGCTTCTCCTCGGACCAGCCCTCCGTGCCTTCCGGGCGTAGCGGCAGCACCATGTAGCGCGTGTCGGCCGTCGTATCCCAGACGCGGATCTCCATATCGGCCGGCAAGTCGAGTCCCATCTCCTTCAACACGGTGCGCGACTGGCGCACGATCCGGGCACGGTACTCCAGGTCCTTGTACCAGTCCGGCGGCAGGCCGATGATCGAGAAGGCGGTGCACGAGCAGAGCGTGCAGCAGATCACGTTGTGGACGCTCGGCGTGTTCTCGAGCACCACCAGGTGCCGGTGATGCGGCGGCATCGAGAGGCCGAGCTCGGTCACGGCCTCGCGACCGTTGGCGAACAGGCGCTCGCGGAAGGCGGGATCGGTCCAGGCCTTGGCGACCACGCGCGCGCCGTTCTCCGGAATCCATTCCTCCTCGGCGAGGTGCTTGAACTCGCGGATGAAGTTGGCGGGCTCCATGCCACGTTCGTGGAAGGCGGCCTCGATGGCATCGGTCCGCGCTTCGACGGACGCGGTGGCCTGATGCTGATGGGTCTGATCGGGCATTGTTTTCTCCCAGGCGGCGGCAATTCTCGCGGGGAAGTATAGGAAGTGCGCGCCATCGCGTCACTTGCTCGCCGCCGTCCGCGCGGGCTAGACAGGCCGCGCCAAACAGGAGTTTTTCTCATGAGCGCCATAGCTGAAGTCCGCGGCCGCGAAATCCTCGACAGCCGTGGCAATCCCACCGTCGAAGTCGAAGTCGAACTCGACAGCGGCGCGATCGGCCGTGCGGCCGTCCCGTCCGGCGCCTCGACCGGCGCGCACGAGGCGGTCGAACTGCGGGACGGCGACAAGAAGCGCTACGGCGGCAAGGGCGTGCTCAAGGCGGTCGCCGCCGTGAACGGCGAGATCATGGACCTGCTGTCCGGCCTCGACGCGCTGGAGCAGATCAAGATCGACCGCGCCCTGATCGAGCTCGACGGCACCCCGAACAAGGGCCGCCTCGGCGCCAACGCGATCCTCGGCGCCTCGCTCGCGGTCGCCAAGGCCGCGGCGATGGACAGCGGCCTGCCGCTCTACCGCTATGTCGGTGGCAGCCAGGCCTCGGTGCTGCCGGTGCCGATGATGAACATCATCAACGGCGGCGCCCATGCCGACAATCCGATCGACATCCAGGAATTCATGATCATGCCGGTGAAGGCCGACCGCTTCGCCGAGGCGCTGCGCATGGGCTCGGAGGTCTTCCACGCGCTGCGCGGCCAGCTCCACGACGCCGGCCACAATACCAACGTGGGCGACGAGGGCGGTTTCGCGCCGAACCTCGCGACGGCCGACGAGGCGCTGTCCTTCGTCATGAAGGCGATCGAGAAGGCCGGCTACAAGCCCGGCGAGGACGTGATGCTGGCGCTCGACCCGGCCTCGACCGAGTTCTTCAAGAAGGGCAAGTACGAGATGGAGGGCGAGGGCAAGTCGTTCGATGCCGCCGGCATGGTCGACTACT
This sequence comes from Reyranella sp., assembly GCF_965249915.1. Classification (GTDB taxonomy): domain Bacteria; phylum Pseudomonadota; class Alphaproteobacteria; order Reyranellales; family Reyranellaceae; genus Reyranella. The sequence goes on along the minus strand of NZ_OZ252257.1, from coordinate 1,910,220 downwards.
ACGCCGATCTCGTGAAGCGCTACCCGATCGTGTCGATCGAGGACGGCATGGCCGAGGACGACATGAAGGGCTGGAAGGCCATCACCGACAAGCTCGGCAAGAAGATCCAGCTGGTCGGCGACGACCTGTTCGTCACCAACCCGAAGCGGCTGGAGCAGGGCATCAAGGACGGGCTCGCCAACGCGATCCTGGTCAAGGTCAACCAGATCGGCACGCTGACCGAGACGATGGAAGCCGTCTCGATGGCGCGCAATGCGAGCTACGGCGCCGTCATGTCCCACCGCTCGGGCGAGACCGAGGACGCGACCATCGCCGACCTGGCCGTCGCCACCAACTGCGGCCAGATCAAGACCGGCTCGCTGTCGCGCTCGGACCGCCTGGCCAAGTACAACCAGCTCCTGCGCATCGAGGAGCAGCTCGGCACCCAGGCCCGCTACGCCGGGACGTCGATCCTGCGCGGCTGAGCGCGGAGCAATCGAGACGATCAAGGGTCGCTTCGGCGGCCCTTTTTCATGCCTGGTCATATCTCGCCCGTCATCTCGACCGGAGCGCCCCCTCGGAAGCCCTCGGGGCAGGCTCCGCCGCGTAGCGGAGAGATCTTCTCTCTACCAAGAGCCGGCTAATCGTCGAGAGACGGTCTCTCCACTACGCCTCGTGGAGTTTACCCTGAGGTATTCGAGGGGCGAGGTTCCGGTCGAGACGACGGATTCGTATATAATTGACGAAGGCAACTACTTGATTGACGATGGCAACCATATCGGAGGTTGCCATGGCCGCGTCGTCGCTCGCATCCCGCATCGAGGCGGTTCGCCGTTTCTCGCGTTTCTATACCCGCCGCATCGGCGTGCTCGAGGAAACGCTGCTTCACAGCCCCTTCACGCTGCCCGAGGGGCGGCTGGTCTACGAAATCGCCAATCGCGACGGGCCGACGGCGCAGGAGCTGTGCCGCGATCTCGCTCTCGACCCGGGCTATGTCAGCCGCCTGCTGAAGGGGCTGGAGAAGAGGGGCTGTCTCGCCCGGACGCGCAGCCAGCAGGACAAGCGCGAGACGCAGCTCACGCTCACCGCCAAAGGCCAGCAGCTCTGGGCCGCGATGAACGAGCAGTCGCGGCAGGACATTGCCGGGCTGCTGGCCGAACTGCCGGTCGCGCGGCAGGACAGACTGGTCAAGGCGCTGGAGACGGTCGAGAGGCTGCTCGACGAGCCGCCGGAGAAGCGCACGCCCTTCACCCTGCGGGCGCATCAGCCCGGCGACATGGGCTGGATCATCCGCCGCCAGACCCAGCTCTATGCCGACGAGCATGGCTGGGACGGCAGCTTCGAGGCGATGCTCGCGGAGATTTCCGCGAAGTTCATCCGCAAGTTCGACCCGAGGTCGGACAATTGCTGGATCGCCGAGCGCAACGGCGAGATCGTGGGATCGGTCTTCCTGGTGCGGGCGGGCAAGGCCACGGGCCAGCTCCGCATGCTCTATGTCGAGCCGACGGCGCGCGGGCTGGGTATCGGGCAGAGCCTGGTCGCGGCCTGCATCGAGGATGCCCGGGCCAAGGGCTACCGGAAGCTGATGCTGTGGACCAACGACATCCTGGTCTCGGCGCGCAAGATCTACATCGCCGCGGGCTTCCGGCTCATCAAGGAAGAGAAGCACGAGAGTTTCGGCAAGAAGCTGGTCGGGCAGTTCTGGAACCTCGACCTGTGAAGCGCTCCGGCCCGCTCTGGGCCGCGGCCGGCACCGGCATCCAGGTCGGTGCCGCCATGGTGGCGACGCGCTACGTCGTCGATGCGGCGGGGCCGGGCTCGCTTGGCTTCCTGCGCTATCTGGTCGGGCTGATCTGCCTGGTGCCGGCGTTGTGGCTACGGCCGTGGCGGGGTATCGCCGCCCGCGACCTCCTGCCGATCGGCCTGCTGGGCATCGGACAGTTCGCGGCGCTGATGGTGCTGCTGAACTACTCGCTGCTGCACATCCCGGCTGCGCGGGCCTCGCTGCTGTTCTCGACCTTTCCGCTGATGACCATGATCCTGTCGGCGCTGCTTGGCCGGGAGCGGTTCACGACGGCCAAGATCGGCGGCTCGCTGCTCACTTTCGCGGGCGTGGCGATCGCGCTCGGAGGCGCCGCGATGACGGCGCAGCTGGAGCACGGATCGGCCTGGCTGGGGACACTGTCGGCCCTCGGCGCGGCCCTCTGCGGCGCCGTCTGCTCGATCTTCTATGCGCCCTATGTCGCGCGCAGCTCGGCGCTGCACGTCACCGCCTTCGCCATGTTCGTGGCCGTCCTGGCGCTGGGCGGCGTCGCGGCCACGGAGGGCTTCTTCGCCGCATGGCCCTCGTTCACTGCGGGTGAGATCGCGGCCATCGGCTTCATCGGCGTATCGAGCGGCATCGGCTTCTTCCTCTGGGTCTATGCGCTGGGCAATGCGCCGCCGAGCCAGGTGACGCTGTTCCTCGGCCTCGGTCCGGTGACCGCGGCGCTGGGCGGCACGGCGCTGCTCGGCGAACCCTTGCCCGTCGCCGCTCTGCTGGGGCTCGGCTGTGTCCTGGCGGGGCTGTGGTGGGCGCTGACGCCCGACCGGCGGGCGCCCTAAACGAAATAAACGCAATAAACGAAACAGTCGAAACGAATGTCGCACCCCCGGGCGGTCCTTGGGGGCGGAGCGCCCGGATGTCGCCGCGCGAACCGAAAATTCTTGACGGAAGGCCACAATATGTTGCCATATCTCTGCAGGAACGCAGCATATGTTGTTGAGACCGCGTCAGATTCTGGCTCCCGTCATCTTCGCCACGGTATTCGGATACTTCGGATACCATCTGGTGAACGGTGATCGCGGCCTCTTGGCCATGGCGCATCTGCAGCGCGAAGTCCTGATCGCCGAACAGAACCTCGCCGAAGCCGAAACCACCCGGAAGATCTGGGAGAGGCGCGTCGCGGCCCTGCGCAACCAGAGCCTCGAACCCGACATGCTCGACGAGCGGGCCCGCGTGCTCCTGAACTTCGCGCGCAAGGACGACATCATCGTCTTCATGCCGACGCGCTGACGCTCACGTCACGCGACGATGACGCCTCGTTCAGCGTTCGCCCCGCGGTCATCTGAAAGAAACTGTCCGGTGCGATCCATCGTAGGCAAACAATCGCTCAATTGCTGCGCCGCACCCGCGGCGAGTCTGTTTTTTCCTGCTAGATCAAACACATCGCCCTGAGCGATGCTATAAGCCGAAGCGCGTTCAAGAGGGGACTGCCATGGCGAAGCCGGCCACGAAGCCGAAAGACGATCCTTCTCCCGCCAAGGCGAAGTCGCCGGCGACTCCGGGCGACAACAGCGTGAGCCCCGACGAGCTCAAGGCGCATTACCGCGACATGCTCCTGATCCGCCGCTTCGAGGAGCGGGCGGGCCAGCTCTACGGCATGGGCCTGATCGGCGGCTTCTGCCATCTCTACATCGGCCAGGAAGCGGTCGTGGTCGGGATGCAGGCCAATGTCCGCGACAAGGACGCCGTCATCACCTCGTACCGCGACCATGGCCACATGCTGGCCTGCGGCATGGACCCCAAGGGTGTGATGGCCGAGCTGACGGGCCGCAGCGGCGGCTATTCCAAGGGCAAGGGCGGCTCGATGCACATGTTCAGCCGCGAGAAGAGCTTCTACGGCGGCCACGGCATCGTCGGCGCCCAGGTGCCGATCGGCACCGGCCTCGCGTTCGCGCACAAGTACAATGGCGACAAGAACGTCTCGCTGACCTACTTCGGCGACGGCAGCGCCAACCAGGGCCAGGTCTACGAGGCCATGAACATGGCGGCCCTCTGGAAGCTGCCGGTGGTCTACATCATCGAGAACAATCGCTACGGCATGGGCACCTCGGTCGAGCGCGCCTCGGCCACCACCGAGCTCTACCGCCATGGCGAGGCCTTCGGCATCCCGGGCGAACGGGTCGACGGCATGGACGTTCTGGCGGTGCGGGCAGCCGGCGAGAAGGCGATCGAGCACGCGCGCAGCGGCCAGGGGCCGTACATCCTCGAGATGCAGACCTATCGCTATCGCGGCCACTCGATGAGCGATCCGGCCAAGTACCGGACCAAGGAAGAGGTCGACAAGTTCCGCAACGAGCGCGACCCGATCGAGCATATCCGCAAGCGCCTGCTCGACGCCAAGATCGTCGACGAGGCCGCGCTCAAGGCGGTCGACGCGGAGATCCGCAAGATCGTGAACGACGCCGCCGAATTCTCGCAGCAAAGTCCCGAGCCCGATCCGTCGGAGCTGTGGACCGACATTCTTGTTGAGGCCTGATCACATGAGCATTCAGGTTCTGATGCCTGCCCTGTCTCCCACCATGACCGAGGGCAAGCTTGCGAAGTGGCACGTCAAGGTCGGCGATGCCGTGAAGTCCGGCCAGGTGCTCTGCGAGATCGAGACCGACAAGGCGACCATGGAAGTCGAGGCGGTCGACGAAGGTACGGTCGCCAAGATCCTCATCGAGGAGGGGACCGAGGGCGTGGCGGTGAACACGCCGATCTGCGTCCTGGCCGGCGAGGGCGAGAGCGCCGCCGATGCCGGGGCGCCGGCCGCCAAGGCCGAAGCGCCGAAGGAAGAAGCCGCCAAGGCTGAAGAGAAGCCGAAGGCGGAAGCCGCGCCTGCAGCACCTGCCGTCGTTGCGCCGGCACCCGAGCCGGCATGGAAGGGCGGGACGCAGCACATCACGGTGCGCGAGGCCCTGCGCGAGGCGATGGCCGCCGAGATGCGCGCCGACAAGTCGGTCTTCCTGATGGGCGAGGAAGTCGCGCAGTATCAGGGCGCCTACAAGATCAGCCAGGGCCTGCTCGAGGAGTTCGGCGACAAGCGCGTCATCGACACGCCGATCACCGAGCACGGCTTCGCCGGCCTGGGCGTCGGCGCGGCGTTCGGCGGGCTGAAGCCGATCGTCGAGTTCATGACCTTCAACTTCGCCATGCAGGCGATCGACCAGATCATCAACTCGGCGGCCAAGACGCATTACATGTCGGGCGGCCAGATGACCTGCCCGATCGTGTTCCGCGGCCCCAACGGCGCGGCCTCGCGCGTCGCCGCCCAGCATTCGCAGTGTTATGCGAGCTGGTACGCCCATGTGCCGGGCCTGCGCGTGCTCGCTCCCTGGAGCGCCGCCGACGCCAAGGGCCTGCTGCGTGCCGCGATCCGCGATCCCAATCCGGTGATCTTCCTCGAGAACGAGATCCTCTACGGCCAGTCGTTCGACGTGCCGGAGGATCCCGACTTCGTGCTGCCGATCGGCAAGGCGAAGATCGAGCGCGTGGGCAAGGACGTCACGATCGTCGCCTTCTCGATCATGGTCGGCAAGGCGCTGCAGGCGGCCGAGGAACTGGCCAAGCTCGGGATCGACGCCGAGGTCATCAACCTGCGCTCGCTGCGCCCGTTCGACACCGAGACCCTCGTCGAGTCGGTGAAGAAGACCAACCGGCTCGTCTCCTGCGAGGAGGGCTGGCCGTTCGCCGGCATCGGCTCCGAACTGTCGGCGCTGATGATGGAGCACGCCTTCGATTACCTCGATGCGCCGGTCAAGCGCGTCGCCGGTCTCGACGTGCCGTTGCCCTATGCGGCCAACCTCGAGAAGATGGCGCTGCCGCAATCCTCTCACATCGTCGAGGCCGCTCGCGCGGTCTGCAATCGCTGAGGCGGGAGAGACGGCATGTCCATCAACATCCTGATGCCCGCGCTCTCGCCCACCATGACGGAGGGCAAGCTCGCCAAGTGGCACGTCAAGGTCGGTGACTCGGTCAAGTCCGGCCAGGTCGTCTGCGAGATCGAGACCGACAAGGCCACGATGGAAGTCGAGGCCGTCGACGAGGGCAAGGTCGGCCAGATCCTGGTCGAGGAGGGCACCGAGGGGGTGAAGGTCAACGCCGTCATCGCCGTGCTGCTCGAAGAGGGCGAAAAGGAAGTCGCCAAGTCGGCGGCCCCTGCCGCTGAAAAGCCGGCGCCCAAGGCCGAGGACAAGCAAGCCGAGAAGCCGGCCGCGCCGGCTCCGGCGGCAGCGCCCGCACCGGCGCCCAAGGCGGCCGCGCCCGCGGCTTCGTCCGGCGGGACCCGTATCTTCGCCTCGCCGCTGGCCCGGCGGATCGCGGCGGAGAAGGGCATCGACCTCGCCGGCCTCAAGGGCTCCGGCCCGAACGGCCGCATCGTCAAGGCCGACGTCGAGAATGCCAAGCCCGGTGCCGCGCCCGCGGCAGCTCCGGCCCCGAAAGCCGCGGCCAAGGCTCCGGCGCCGCCCGCCGGCGGCCAGCCGGTCTTCGTGGCGCCCGGCGACAGCCGCGTGCCGCACACCAGCATCCGCAAGGTCATCGCCCGGCGCATGCTCGAGTCCAAGCAGACCGTCCCGCATTTCTACCTGACGGTCGACTTCGAGATCGACGCGCTGCTGACGGCGCGCACCGCGATCAACGCCGTGGTCGAGAAGAAAGGCACCAAGGTCTCGGTCAACGACATGGTGATCAAGGCCTGCGCCAAGGCGCTGCGCGACCATCCCGAGTGCAACGCCTCGTGGACCGAGGAAGAGATGATCCAGTACGGCGCGGTCGACATCTCCGTCGCCGTCGCCACCGATCGCGGCCTCATCACGCCGATCGTGCGCAACGCCGACATGAAGGGCCTGGCGCAGATCTCGATCGAGATGAAGGACCTCGCCAGCCGCGCCAAGAGCGGCAAGCTGAAGCTCGAGGAGTTCCAGGGCGGCGGCTTCACCATCTCGAACCTCGGCATGTTCGGCATCCGCGACTTCGGCGCCATCATCAACACGCCGCAGGCCATGATCCTGGCCGTCGGCGCGGGCGAGGAGCGGGTGGTCGTCCGCAAGGGCGAGATGGTCGTCCGCAACATCATGAGCTGCACGCTGGCGGTCGATCACCGCGTGGTGGACGGCGCCCTGGGCGCGCAATTCCTGCAGACGCTCAAGGCGTATATCGAGCAACCCGCCGCGATGCTGGCCTAGGAGCACGTCATGGCCGAAACCAGTTTCGATCTCATCGTCGTGGGCGGCGGGCCGGGCGGCTATGTCGCCGCGATCCGCGCCGCGCAGCTCGGGCTCAAGACCGCCGTGGTCGAGCGCGAGCATATGGGCGGCATCTGCCTCAACTGGGGCTGCATCCCGACCAAGGCGCTGCTGCGCACCTCGGAGGTCTACGGCCTCATCAAGCATGCCGAGGCCTATGGGCTCTCGGTCAAGGACGTCTCGTTCGATCCGAAGAAGATCGTCGAGCGCTCGCGCAAGGTCGCCAACCAGCTCAGCAACGGCGTCTCGATGCTGATGAAGAAGAACAAGATCACGGTGTTCGACGGCACGGCCAAGCTCGCCGGCACCGACGGCGCCAGGCGCAAGGTCGCCGTCACGCTGAAGGACAAGAGCAACGTCACCCTGACGGCCAAGGACGTGATCCTCGCCACCGGCGCCCGCGCGCGCCAGCTTCCCGGCCTCGAGGCCGACGGCAAGCTGGTGTGGAGCTACAAGGAAGCGATGGTGCCGCCGGAATTCCCCAAGTCGCTGCTGGTCATCGGCTCGGGCGCGATCGGCATCGAGTTCGCGAGCTTCTACCGCACCATGGGCGCCGAGGTGACGGTGGCCGAGGTCATGGACCGCGTGCTGCCGGTCGAGGATGCCGAAGTCTCCGCCTTCGCCAAGAAGGCGTTCGAGAAGCAGGGCATGAAGATCCTGACCAGCGCCACCGTGTCCAACCTGAGGAAGGGCGCCAACGACGTCACGGCGACCATCACGGTCGGTGGCAAGGCGCAGGAGATCACGGTCGACCGCGTCATCAGCGCCGTCGGCATCGTGGGCAACGTCGAGAATATCGGCCTCGAAGGCACCAAGGTGAAGGTCGAGAAGACCCACATCGTGATCGACCCGTGGGGCTTCACCGGCGAGCCGAACGTCTATGCGATCGGCGACGTGGCCGGCCCGCCCTGGCTCGCCCACAAGGCGATGCACGAGGGCGTGCTGGTCGTCGAGAAGATCGCCGGTGTGAAGGGCGTGCACCCGATGAAGACCGAGAACATCCCGGGCTGCACCTACTGCCAGCCGCAGGTCGCGAGCATCGGCCTCACCGAGGCGGCGGCCAAGGCCAAGGGGCTGGAGCTCAAGGTCGGCAAATTCCCCTTCATCGGCAATGGCAAGGCGATTGCCCTTGGCGAGCCCGAGGGCTTTATCAAGACGATCTTCGACGCCAAGACCGGCGAACTCCTGGGCGCCCACATGATCGGCGCCGAAGTTACCGAGCTGATCCAGGGCTACAGCATCGCCAAGACGCTGGAGACCACCGAGGCCGAGCTGATGGCCACTGTGTTCCCGCATCCCACCCTGTCGGAGATGATGCACGAGTCGGTACTGGCGGCGTACGGCCGGACGCTCCATATCTAGGCGATCATGGACGGAACCCTCGACAAGCTTTCCCTGAGCCGGGCGGAGCGCCACCCGGAAAAGGCTCATCGCCCGGACAACCCCATCCAGCGCAAGCCGGATTGGATCAGGGTGCGCGCACCAAACTCGCCGGAATATGCCGAGACGAAGCGGCTGATGCGCGAGCTCAAGCTCACGACGGTGTGCGAGGAAGCGGCCTGTCCGAATATCGGCGAGTGCTGGAAGCAGAAGCACGCGACCTTCATGATCATGGGCGAGACCTGCACCCGGGCCTGCGCCTTCTGCAACGTGGCGACCGGCAAGCCCGGCGCGCTGAACCCGCACGAGCCGGCCAACATCGCCGAAGCCGTCGGCAAGCTCGGACTCGGCCATGTCGTGGTGACGTCCGTCGACCGCGACGACCTCGCCGATGGCGGGGCAGGGCACTTCGCCGAGGTCATCACGGCGCTGCACAAGTCGGCGCCCACGACCACGGTCGAGATCCTGACGCCGGATTTCATGCGCAAGCCGGGTGCCATTGAGACGGTGGTCGCGTCGCGTCCCGACGTCTTCAACCACAATCTCGAGACCGTGCCGCGGCTCTATCCGACGATCCGTCCGGGCGCGCGCTACTTCACCTCGCTGCGGCTGCTGTCGCGCGTGAAGGAAATCGATCCCGCGATGTTCACCAAGTCCGGCCTGATGGTCGGGCTGGGCGAGACGCGCGAGGAGATCCTCCAGGTGATGGACGACCTGCGCGCCGCCGACGTCGACTTCCTGACGATCGGCCAGTACCTGCAGCCGACGCCCAAGCACGCCGCGCTCGACCGTTTCTGGACACCGGCCGAATTCTCCGAGCTCGCCCAGATGGCGCGCGCCAAGGGCTTCCTGATGGTCTCGTCCTCGCCGCTGACGCGCTCGAGCTATCACGCCGGCGACGATTTCGCGCGCCTCAAGGCCGCGCGCCTGGCCCAGCTAGAGCAGCTCAAGGGCTGACGGCTTCTTGGCTACCCGTCATCAGGAACGGCGAGTCGTTCCGTTCCAGCCGCGTCAGTTGTTCGACCTCGTGGCCGACGTGCCGCGCTACCCGGAGTTCCTGCCCTGGTGCTTTGCCGGCCGGATCCGCCGCCGCGAAGGCCCCAACGTCGAGATCGCCGAACTGGCGATCGGCTTCGGCCCATTCCACGAGAAGTTCGTCTCGCGCGTCGAGCTGTCGCCCGACGATCCCGAGGGGCTGCGCATCGTCACGACCGGCACCGAGGGTCCGTTCCGGCTGCTGAAGAGCCGCTGGCTCTTCAAGCCTCACCCCGAGGGCACGCAGATCGACTTCGAACTCGAGTTCGATTTCCGCTCGATCCTGCTGCAGAAGACGGTGCAGCTTCTGTTCGCCGAAGCCGTCCGCCGCATGGTCTCGGCCTTCGAGGCGAGGGCGGCGCAGCTCTATGGTGCGCCCCCAAAATCGGCCGTCGCCAAATTGTCGCCCTGAGCGCAGCGACGGACCTCACGGAACGATCGACGTACGACTTGGGCCGCGCGAGATCCTTCGCTGCGCTCAGGATGACCAAGGTGGCGTCTACCGTTCCGCCAGCTTCGCCAACATGGCCAGCGCCGTGATCACCGTGAGGCGGCGGATGGCGTCGCGGTCGCCGGGGAAGATGTGGTGTTCGGTCACCGGCTCGAAACCCGAGCGGGCGGCGCCGAAATGGACCAGCCCGACCGGCTTCTCGGCCGACCCGCCGCCGGGGCCGGCGACGCCTGTAACCGACACCGAGAGCTGCGCGCCGGAGCGGGCGAGGGCGCCGGTGGCCATGGCGCGCGCCACCGGCTCGCTCACCGCGCCATGGCTCACGATGGCGTCCCACGGCACGTCCAGCATTTCGCGCTTGGCCTCGTTGGAATAGGTGACGAAGCCGCGATCGACGACGTCTGAGGAGCCGGCGATGGCGGTGAGGGCGGCGGCGATCAGGCCGCCCGTGCAGGACTCGGCCGTGACGACCTTGAAGCCGCGCTTGCGGCAGGCGAACAGGACGTGCTCCGCGGCTTCCCGCATTTCATGATCGAACATGTGCCGCTCAGCTCCCTGGCAGTTCAACGGTTGCGATGGCCTGGGCCGCGATGCCTTCGCGCCGGCCGGTGAAGCCCAATCCTTCGGTCGTCGTCGCCTTGACGCTCACGCGTTCGGTCGTAACGCCCGCGATGGCGGCGATGCTCTTCACCATGGCCTCGCGATGCGGCCCGACCTTGGGGGCTTCGCAGACGATCGTGACATCGAGGTGAACGATGCGGCCGCCTCGCGCGCTCACGAGATCGACGGCGTGACGCAGGAAGCGGTCGGAGGAGGCGCCGCGCCATTGCGGATCGGAAGGCGGGAAGTGCTTGCCGATGTCGCCGGCGCCGATCGTGCCCAGCACGGCGTCGGTCAGTGCATGCAGCGCCACGTCGGCGTCGGAGTGGCCGGCGAGCGCATGGGTGTGCGGGATGGCGACGCCCCCCAGCATCACGGCATCGCCCGGTGCGAAGCCGTGCACATCGAAGCCGAGGGCGGTACGCGTTTCCATGTGATCGGCGATGAGGTCGGCGGTCGTGGTGATCTTCCGGTTATCTCCGCTGCCTGCCACCATGACAAGCTTCAGCCCGGCGCGCTCGCCGACGGCGGCATCGTCGGTCAGCGCGGTCGCTTCGTCGGCGCCGAGAGAGGCTGCGGCGCGATGCGCCGCCAGAAGCCGGTCGAAGCGGAAGACCTGGGGCGTCTGTGCGCGCCACAGGTCGCGGCGTGGCACGGTCTCCGAGATCGTCTGGCCCTCGCCCACGCGCTTCAGTGTATCGGCGAGGGGAATGCCGAGGATGGCGCCGTCGATCCCATCGCCCGAAGCGGCGGCCAGACAGGCCTCGATATCGTCAGGCCGCACGAAGGGACGCGCGGCGTCGTGGATGGCGACGAATTCCGGCGCCGTATCGGCCAGCGCTTCGAGGCCCTTCAACACGGATTGCTGGCGGCTGGCGCCTCCGCGCACCGGCGCGGGCAGCCTTAATCCGGCCGTTGCCGCCGTATAGTGTGCGTCATCTGCCGCACCGATAACGACCAGAATCCGGTCGATACCGGGGGCGGCCTGGAGGGCAGCGATGGTCCGGCGCAGCACCGGCTGGCCGCGCAAAAGAGCATATTGCTTGGGCAGTGCGGCGCCGAAGCGGCTGCCGCGGCCGGCTGCGACGATGAGGGCTGTACAATGGGTCACGGCCCCTAAATAACACTGGCATCAGGGAAAGCGCACTTCCGACCCTTGCGCCGTTTGGCGCCACAGGCTATTGCTCGCTCAATTATTGTGCACTGCACAAGATGCCTATAAACTGAACAAAGAATGCAAAACGCACACCGCCTTGCCCCTATAGACATCGGCCCCGTTCGCATCGAGGACCCCGTCATCCTGGCGCCGCTCTCAGGCGTCAGCGACATGCCCTTCCGCCAGATGGTGAAGCGGCGTGGGGCAGGACTCGTCGTCTCGGAAATGATCGCGTCCGCCGCGATGGTTCGCGAGAACCGCAAGACGCTGATGATGGCCAAGACCACGCCGGAAGAGTTTCCGATGTCGGTCCAGCTTGCGGGCTGCGAGCCCGAGGTCATGGCCGAGGCCGCCAAGCTCAACGAGGATCGTGGGGCGGCGATCATCGACATCAATTTCGGCTGCCCGGTGAAGAAGGTCGTGAACGGCCATGCCGGTTCCTCGCTGATGCGCGACGAGGTCCATGCCGCGAAGATCCTCGAGGCGACGGTGAAGGCCGTGAAGCTGCCGGTCACGCTCAAGATGCGCACCGGCTGGGACTCGACCAACCGCAATGCCCCGAACCTCGCGCGCATTGCCGAGGCGTGCGGCATCAAGATGCTGACCGTGCATGGCCGCACGCGTTGCGACTTCTACGAGGGCCATGCCGATTGGGCCTTCATTCGCACCGTGAAGGAGGCCACGAAGCTGCCGGTGATCGTCAACGGCGACATCAACACGCTCGACGATGTCGACCAGGCGCTGGAACAGTCGGGCGCCGACGGGATCATGATCGGCCGCGGTGCCTATGGCCGGCCGTGGTTCCTCAACCAGGCGATCCACTATCTGCGGACCGGCGAGCGGCTGCGCGATCCCTCGATCGCCGAGCAGTACGCGGCAGTGCGGACGCATTTCGAGGCGATGCTCGAACATTATGGTCTCGAAACCGGGGTGCGCATGGCTCGCAAGCATCTCGGCTGGTACTCCAAGGGGCTTCCCGCCTCGGCCGATTTCAGGGCGGCGCTCAACCGCGAGACCGATGCCGACAGGGTGCGGAGCATGCTTGCTTCGTTCTTCCTGCCGGCCGTTGAGCGGCAGGCAGCCTGATGTCCCTGCGCCCTCTCAAACGGAACGGCATGAGCGATCAGTTTCCGGCGGCTCTTCTCGATTCGCTCTCGGAAGCGATCATCGTCGTCGATGCGAACGGCGGGATGCACTACGCGAACCTCTCGGCCGAGCAGTTCTTCGGCGTCGGCCGGGCCCGCCTGGTCGGACATCCGCTGAGTGAATTCATTCCCGAGGACACGCCGCTCTTCTCGCTTCTGGAGCAGGTCCTGGTGACCGGCGGCGCGGTCGCCGAGAACGGGGTGACGCTTGCGTCGCCGCGCATCGGCACGCGCTTCTGTGCGCTGCGCCTCTCGCCGATCGTCGACAGCGAAGGGCTGGTAGCCATCTCTCTGGTCGAGCAGACGATCGCCCGCAGCATCGACCGCCAGCTCTCGCATCGCAGCGCCGCCCGCTCGGTGAGCGCGCTGGCCGCGATGCTCGCGCACGAGGTCAAGAACCCGCTGTCCGGCATCCGTGGCGCCGCCCAGCTCCTCGAACAGTCGGTGCCGGATTCCGATCGTGAGCTGACCGAGCTGATCTGCGAGGAGACCGACCGGATCGTCGCGCTGGTCGATCGCATGGAGGCCTTCGCCGACGGCCGCCCCATCGAGCGCGGGCCGATCAACATCCATCAGGTCCTGAATCACGTGCGCCGCCTGTCGCAGAACGGCTTCGGCAAGGGCGTGCGCTTCATCGAAACCTACGATCCGTCGCTGCCGGACGTGCATGGCGACCGCGACCAGCTCATCCAGGTCTTCCTGAACCTGGTGAAGAATGCCTGCGAGGTCCCGGGCGACGTCGATCGCGAGATCGAACTATCGACGGCCTATCGCCACGGGCTGAGGCTGGCCGTGCCCGGACAGCAGACGAGGGTGAACCTGCCGCTGGTCGTTTCCGTGCGCGACAACGGCCGCGGCGTGTCGGACGAGATCCGCAGTCACCTGTTCGACGCGTTCGTAACCAACAAGCCAACCGGAACCGGCCTGGGTCTTGCTTTGGTCGCCAAGATCATCAACGACCACGGCGGCGCTATCGAGTTCGATAGCGAGCCTGGCCGCACATCATTCAGGGTCATGTTGCCGCTCCAGTTCCCGCAGGCCACGCCATGAGCGAAGGCACCACCATTCTCGTCGCCGACGACGATCGCGCGATCCGCACCGTCCTGCATCAGGCGCTCGGCCGGCAGGGTCATACGGTGCGGAGCACCGGGACCGCTTCCACGCTCTGGCAATGGATCCAGGAAGGCGAGGGGCAGCTGGTCATCACCGACGTGGTGATGCCCGATGAGAACGGCCTCGACCTCGTGCCGCGCATCCGCAAGCTGCGGCCGGACCTGCGCATCATCGTCATGAGCGCGCAGTCGACCCTGCTCACGGCGGTGCGGGCGACCGAGCGCGGCGCCTTCGAGTACCTGCCCAAGCCATTCGACCTCAACGAGTTGATCTCGGTGGTGAACCGCGCGCTGTCGGCGCCGGCTGCCTCGATGCCGCGCTCGGTGCAGCCGCGGGAAGAGGGCGAGCGCCTGCCCCTGATCGGCCGCTCGCCGGCGATGCAGGAGATCTACCGCGCGCTGGCCCGCCTGATGGCGACCGACCTCACGGTCATGGTCACGGGCGAGTCTGGCGCGGGCAAGGAATTGGTGGCGCGCGCGCTGCACGATTACGGCAAGCGCCGGAAGGGTCCGTTCATCGCCCTCAACATGGCGGCGATCCCCCGCGAGCTGATCGAAAGCGAGCTGTTCGGCCACGAGCGCGGCGCCTTCACCGGTGCGGTGCAGCGGTCGGCCGGCAAATTCGAGCAGGCGTCCGGCGGCACGCTGTTCCTCGACGAGATCGGCGACATGCCGCCCGAGGCGCAGACCCGCCTCCTGCGCGTGCTGCAGGAAGGCGAGTACATGACGGTCGGCGGCCGCACGCCGATCAAGGCCAATGTCCGCATCGTGGCCGCGACCCATCGCGACCTGCGCCGGCTGATCCAGCAGGGCCTGTTCCGCGAGGATCTGTTCTATCGCCTGAACGTCGTTCCGATCCGCCTGCCGCCACTGCGCGAGCGTCTCGACGACATTCCCGAACTCGCCAACCACTATCTGCAGGCCGCCACCGCCGACGGTCTGCCGACCAAGGTCCTGTCGCCCGAGGCCATGGCGCGGCTGAAGCAGCATCGCTGGCCGGGCAACGTGCGCGAGCTCGTAAATCTCGTGCGGCGCCTGTCCGCGCTCTACTCCGAGGAAATCATCGGCGTCGAGACGATCGAGGCCGAGCTGGCCGACGCCGTTTCGGCGATGGAGCCGGCGCCCGAAACGTCGGACTCGGCCGAGGACGTGTCGCTGGCGGATGCCGTCGACCGTCATCTTCAGGCGATGTTCAACGCCCATGGCGACCGGCTGCCGCCGGACGGCATGTACGATCGTGTCATTTCCGAGGTCGAGCGCCCCTTGCTCGCCCTGGCCCTGGGAGCTACGCGAGGGAATCAGTTGCGCGCGGCCCGTCTCCTGGGGCTCAATCGCAACACGTTGCGCAAGAAGATAAAGGACCTCGACGTCCCCGTGGTTCGCACGCCGCAGGTCCGCCGAGGCGGGTGATTCAGTGACAGCTGCGCTGGGCGTTTCACGCTTGGGCGACAAGATGAGCGCGGTGCTTCGCAGCCTCAGCGGCCGTGTCGCCGCCGTCTCGTTGGCCATCCTCGCCATGGCCGCCGGCGGCGCCACCTATGCGTGGCTGGCCGGCTTCGTGCCCGAGTCGTTCGGCACCCGCGGCTGGATGACGGGCCTGCTGGTGGCCGACCTGGTCATCGCGATCGCCCTGGTCTCCGTGGTGGCCGTCCGGCTGACCCAGCTCTGGCTCGACCGCCGGCGCGGTGCGGCGGGCTCGCGTCTGCACATGCGGCTGGTGCTGGTCTGCAGCGTCTTCACCATCACGCCGACGGTCATTGTCACCATTATCCTGTCGCTGCTGGTGATCAGCCTCACCGATTTCGTCGTGAAGCCCTCGCAGGCCTCCTACGAGGCGGCGCGCGCCATCGGCGAGCCGGTGCGGCGCGCCCGCGAGCAGGAGATCCTGAACGACATCGAGGCGATTTCCGCGCCGTTACAGGCCGCAGGAATCGACGGGGTACGCGATCCGGAGGCGACCAAGGCGATGCTAGAGCGCCTGATCGAGGGGCGACCGATCATCGAAGCCACCGTCCTCGACGCCGACAAGGGCGTGATTGCCCAAGCCAAGGCGCCCGATGCGACGGGCATGCCCAATCCCGTGCCGCCCGCCCAGTTCCTCTGGCAGGCGGTGAATCAGGCGCGACCCGTCCAGATCGAATCGCCGACCGGCGCCTACTTCGTGATGCAGCTCTTCGTCGGCGAGCCGCTGTTCCTCGCGACCGGCCACGCCGTCGACCTCAGGGTGGTCGACTACATCAAGAGCATCGAGTTCGCGGGCTCGTTCTATTCGCAGATCGAATCGGCGCTGCGGCGCAGCCAGCTGATCATCTTCGTGGTGTGCGGCGCCATCGCCTTCCTGATGCTGCTGGCGGCCGTCTGGCTCGCCATCCTGTTCGCGACACGCCTGACCGAGCCGATCGGCGGGCTGATGCAGGCGGCCGAGAAGGTGCGGGGCGGCGATCTGAGCGCCCGCGTCGAGGAGGGACCGCCCAATGACGAGCTGGGCCAGCTCGCACGCTCCTTCAACCGCATGGCCAGCCAGATCGAACAGCAGCGCGGCGAACTGGTGCACGCCAACACCGAGCTCGACACGAGGCGGCGTCTCACCGACGCGGTGCTGGCCGGCGTCTCCGCCGGCGTGCTGAGCGTCGACGGCGAGGGCATCGTGATGCGCTCCAACCGGTCGGCGCTCGACCTGCTGGCGCTGCCCGAGGACGGCGTGCTGGGAAGGCCGCTGATCGCGGTGATGCCGGAACTGGGACCGCTGGTCGCGCAGGCGGCCGAGCGGCCTGAGCGGATGACGCAGGGGCAGGTCGAGATCCTGCAGCGAGGATCGCGGCAGATCCTGCTGGTCCGCATCAGCGCCGCCTCCGGCGCCGGTTTCGTCGTCACCTTCGACGACGTCACCGATCTCATGTCGGCCCAGCGGATGGCGGCGTGGGGCGACGTCGCCCGCCGCATCGCGCATGAGATCAAGAACCCGCTGACGCCGATCCAGCTCTCCGCCGAGCGGTTGAAGCGCCGCTATCTGAAGCAGATCAAGGAGGACCCCGAGACCTTCTCGATGTGCACCGACACGATCATCCGGCAAGTCGGCGACATCGGGCGCATGGTCGACGAGTTCTCGTCGTTCGCCCGCATGCCACGGCCGACGGTGAAGGAAGAGGATGCGAAGGAGATGTGCCAGCAGGCCTTGTTCCTGCAACGCAACGGCAACCCCGAGATCCGCTACACGGTGAACCTGCCCACCCATCCGGTGACGCTCAACTGCGACCGGCGCCAGGTCTCGCAGGTGCTGACCAACATCCTGAAGAACTCGGCCGAGGCGATCGAGGGCAGGGACGAAACGCCGGACACGCCTTTGCCACAGGGCGAGATCACCCTGTCGCTGATCGAGGACGGCGCCGGCGTGCGGATCGTCGTGGAAGACAATGGCCGGGGACTGCCCAAGGAGGGCCGCGAGCGACTGACCGAGCCCTATATGACGACCCGCAGCAAGGGCACCGGGCTTGGTCTCGCGATCGTGAAGAAGATCATGGAAGACCATGGCGGGTTCCTGTCGCTGCAGGATCGTGAGGGTGGCGGCGCGCGCATCAGTCTGGTATTCCGGCGAGACGCGAAGGAACTCGCGTCGGCTCGACCGCATGCGACAGCCGCACAATGACCCGCCGTTCCATGCGGGCTGCTTGAAGTGACATGGCCCACGATATTCTGATCGTCGATGACGAACGCGATATCTGCACGCTGATCGCCGGCATCCTCGAGGACGAGGGTCACACCGCGCGCCGAGCGCACAACAGCACCGAAGCCATCGACGCCGTGCGACAGCGCCGGCCCGCTTTGGTCATCCTCGACGTCTGGCTGCAGGGCAGCGAGCTCGACGGCTTGCAGATCCTGGAAGTCATCCGTCGCGAGGATCCACCGATCCCCGTCGTGATGATCAGCGGCCACGGCACGATCGATACTGCCGTGTCGGCAATCAAGAGCGGCGCCTACGATTTCGTCGAGAAGCCGTTCAAGGCCGATCGCCTGCTCCTCGTCGTCGACCGCGCCATCGAGGCCGACAAGCTGAAGCGCGAGAACGTGGCGCTGCGCCGGCGCGCCGGCGGCGATGTGACCTTCGTGGGCTCCTCCAGCGACGCCGGGAACGTGCGCGCGCAAATCGAGAAAGTGGCGCCGACCGGCAGCCGCGTCCTCATCACCGGCGCCTCCGGCTCGGGCAAGGAAACGGTTGCGCGGCTGATCCATCAGGGATCGAAGCGCGCCGACGGGCCGTTCGTGGTCGTCAACTGCTCGACCCTGCCGGCCGAGCGCCTCGAGATCGAACTGTTCGGCACCGACGGCGACACTGACGCCGATGCACTGCGCGTGTCGGGGGCCTTCGAGATGGCCCATGGCGGCACGCTGGTGCTCAAGGAAGTGGCCGACCTGCCGCTGGCCCTCCAAGGAAGGCTGGCGCGGGTGCTGCACGAGCAATCCTATGCCCGCGACGGCGGCAAGACCAAGGTTGAGATCGACGTGCGCGTGCTCGCGACGACGGCGCGCGATCTGCAGGAAGCGATCGCTGGCGGCAGGTTCCGCGAAGACTTGTTCCACCGCCTGAACGTCGTGGGCATGCGCGTGCCGCCGCTCAGTGAGCGCCGCGAGGATATTCCCGAACTGGCGCTCGACCTGCTGAAGCGCGTTGCCGACGCCACCGGCCTGCCGGCGCGCGCGATCGGCGAGGATACCCAGGCCGCTCTGCAGGGGCACGACTGGCCGGGCAACGTTCGGCAGCTGCGCAACGTCATCGAGCGGCTGCTGATCCTGGCACCGCCGGGCGGCGCGCCGATCCGCGCCGACGTCCTGCCCAACGACGTGAGCGAGGACGCGCCGTCGGTGCTGCGCTGGGAGAAGGGCGGAGAGATCATGCAGCTGCCGCTGCGCGACGCGCGCGAGGTTTTCGAGCGCGAATACCTGCTGGCGCAGGTGACGCGGTTCGGCGGCAATATTTCACGGACGGCGACCTTCGTCGGCATGGAGCGCTCGGCCTTGCATCGCAAGCTGAAGTCGCTCGGCCTGCACGGTGGTTCGCTGGAGGGCGGCGGTGAGCTGCCGGTCTGAGGAGGAGAGGGCGTTATGGCGCGTTATGCCTATGTCAACGGTCGCTACGTCGACCATCGCGAAGCGAGTGTCCACATCGAGGACCGCGGCTACCAGCTGGCCGACGGCGTCTACGAGGTCGTGGGCGTGCGCGACGGCAAGCTGATCGACGAGAAGCCGCATATCGACCGGCTCGATCGTTCGCTGAAGGAACTGCGGATCGACTGGCCGGTGTCGCGCAACACGATGGGCTTCATCCTGCGCGAGCTGATGCGCAAGAACCGGCTGCGCGACGGCCTGGTCTACATGCAGGTGACGCGGGGCGTCTCCCGTCGAGACCATGGATTTCCGACCACCCCGGTGAAGCCTGCCCTGGTGATGACGACCAAGGCCACCAAGCATATCGAGGCCGATGCGGGCCCGGGTGTGGCCGTGAAGAGCATGCCCGACATCCGCTGGGAGCGTTGCGACATCAAGACGGTGGCGCTGCTGGCGAACGTGCTGGCCAAGCAGGCGGCTCGCGAGGCCGGCGCCTACGAGGCCTGGCTGGTCGACGACAAGGGCTGCGTCACAGAAGGTGCTTCGACCAATGCCTGGATCGTGACCCAGGACGGTGAGCTGGTGACCCGGCAGACCGACAACGGCATCCTCTCCGGCATCACGCGGCAGACGCTGAAGTCGATCTGCAATTCGCTGCAGCTGAAGTTCGTCGAACGGCCCTTCACGGTCGAGGAGGCCAAGAAGGCGAAGGAAGCGTTCATCACCAGCGCCACGTCCTTCGTGACGCCGGTCGTCAAGATCGACGGCGACAAGGTGGGCGACGGCAAGGTCGGCGCCACGGCGCGGCGCCTGCGCGAGGAATATGTCCGCTTCTCGGAGGCGGGCGAGGCCGTGACGTGAGCCTGCCGGAAGGCGTAAAGCCGCCGCGCGCCATCCTGTTCGACTGGGACAACACGCTGGTCGACACCTGGCCGACCATCGTCGAATGCTACCGCGATACATTCACCGCGCTGGGCCTGACGCCGTGGACCGCCGCAGAGGTGCAGGACCGCGCCCATGGCTCCCTGCGCGAGGTCTTCCCGGTCCTGTTCGGCGAACGTGCGGACGAGGCGGAGCGGGTGTTCTACGATACGTTCCGTCGCATCCATCTCGAACGGCTGGCGCCGCTGGCCGGCGCCGACACCTTGCTGGCGCACTGCCACGCACAGGGACTCTACGTCGCGATCGTCAGCAACAAGGTCGGCGACAATCTGCGGGCCGAGGTCGCCCATCTCGGCTGGGGCAGGTGGATCTCACGTTCGGTCGGCGCGCGCGACGCGGCCCGCGACAAACCAGCGCCGGACCCCATCTATCTCGCGCTCGACGGCACGGGAATTGCCCCGGACGACAGCGTGTGGATGGTGGGTGACACCCTCGCCGACCTGAAGAGTGCACACGCGGCGGGGTGTCTGCCCGTTCTCGTGGGGGGCGCGGACGAGTTGTCCGGCTCCCTCCTGGAACATCCGCCGAGACTGCGAGCGCGTAATTGTCATCAGTTGGTGGCATTGCTTTGAGACCAACCTCCCCTATATACGAGGCGACTCGGTAGCGGGGAGAGACCCCGTACCCCCCAACCGGCGACCCTCGGGAAGCCGGCCGCCCACCAAGAGGCCAAGAATATGAGCGAAAAGGCACAGAACGTTCAGGACGTCTTCCTGAACCACCTTCGGAAGAACAAGACTCCGGTCACGATCTTCCTCGTGAATGGCGTGAAGCTGCAGGGCATCGTCACGTGGTTCGACAATTTCTCGGTGCTGCTGCGCCGCGACGGTCATTCGCAGCTTGTTTACAAGCATGCGATCTCGACCATCATGCCGGTTACACCGGTGCAGCTGTTCGACGGGGACAAGGCCGACGCAGGCTGATTTGATCGACGAATTCGAGCAGGACGCACCGGAAAAGCGCGCACGGCAGCCGTTGGAGACCGTGCGTCCGGCAACGGTCGCCGCTGTCGTTTGTCCCTACACGGCCGGGCCGCGCGGTCGCGGCACCGAACGCGGCAGCGAGGCCAAGCTCGAAGAGGCCGTGGGTCTTGCGCGCGCGATTGATCTCGACGTCCGGTTCGAGCAGGTCGCGCCATTGCGCCAGATCACGCCGGCGACCTTGCTTGGCAAGGGCGTCGTCGCCCGGATCGCCGCCGCCGTCGAGGAACTCGGGATCGGCCTGGTCGTCGTCGACGACAAGTTGACGCCCGTTCAGCAGCGCAATCTCGAAAAGGCCTGGCAGGCCAAGGTCATCGACCGCACCGGCCTGATCCTGGAAATCTTCGGTGCGCGTGCCCGCACGCATGAAGGGCGCCTCCAGGTCGAACTGGCCGCGCTCGACTACCAGCGCGGCCGCCTCGTGCGATCATGGACCCATCTCGAGCGCCAGCGGGGCGGCTTCGGCTTCCTGGGCGGCCCCGGTGAATCGCAGATCGAGATCGACCGCCGCCTGATCGGCGAGCGCATCGTGCGGATCAAGCGCGACCTTGAAAGCGTGCGCAAGACGCGCGCCGTCAACCGCGCCGGCCGCAAGAAGGCGCGGCTGCCGACCGTGGCCCTGGTCGGCTACACCAATGCCGGCAAGTCGACGCTGTTTAACCGCATGTCCGGCGCAGAGGTGATGGCCAAGGACCTGCTGTTCGCCACGCTCGACCCGACCATGCGCTCGATCAAGCTGCCGAACGGCAAGGGTTGCGTCCTTTCCGACACGGTGGGCTTCGTCTCCGACCTGCCGACGCACCTGGTCGCGGCCTTTCGCGCGACCCTCGAAGAGGTCATCGAGGCCGACCTGATCGTGCATGTGCGCGACATTTCCCATCCCGACAGCGAGCAGCAGCGCGCCGACGTAGAGGGTGTGCTGCACGAGCTCGGGGCGCTGGACGAGGCGGGGGGCCGCCCCTTCATCGAGGCCCTGAACAAGATCGATGCGCTGCCCGAAGAGGTCCGCCAGACCCTCGAGACGCGGACCGCTACCGGCGCCGAGCGCGCCCGCCAATACCCCGTCTCGGCGCTGACCGGCGAGGGGGTCGACCGGCTGCTCGAGGCAATCGCCGATCTGCTGGGCGCCGCCGGCGAGGCGCGCGAGGTCTCCGTGCCGCTGGCCGACGGCGCGACCATCGCCTGGCTCTACCGGCACGGCGAGGTGCGCAGCCGCCGCGACGAGGGCGATACCGCCTGGCTCACGGTGGCGCTGGACGCCGCCGCGGCCGCCCAATTCGAACGTCGTCAGCAGGCGCGCTGACAGCTCTGCGTTGACACTCAGCGGGCGCCCTTCCTATAAGCGCCCAAACCTCAGGACGAAGGAAACACCATGGCTTTCAAGCCCTTGCACGATCGAATTCTGCTGAAGCCGGTGGCCGCCGAGACCCGCACCAAGGGCGGACTGATCATTCCCGACACGGCCCAGGAAAAGCCCATGCAGGGCAAGGTCGTCGCGGTCGGCAAGGGCCGCCGCCTCGAGGATGGCCGCCTGCAGGAGCTGGGCGTCAAGGTCGGCGATACGGTCCTCTACGGCAAGTGGTCCGGCACCGAGGTGAAGCTCGGCGGCGTGGATCACGTGATCCTGAAGGAAGAGGACCTCTTCGGCGTCGTCGGCTGAAGCCGATGCTCGATTCCGGCGGCTCGGACCGGGTCGCCGAACTCATGCGCGAGACGGCGGCAGCCGAGCTGCTGCCGCGTTTCCGCAATCTTTCGAAGGACGACGTCCGCCAGAAGCGGCCGGGCGATATCGTCACGGTGGCCGATGTCGCGGCCGAACAGCGACTGGCCAGCGGGCTCGCCAAGATCCTGCCGGGCGTACCGGTCGTGGGTGAGGAGGCCGTCGAGAAGGATGCGGGCCTTCTCGACCTTATCGGCCGTCCGGGTGAGGCCTGCTGGATCGTCGATCCGCTCGACGGGACCGCGAACTTCGCGGCGGGCCGCGAGCGCTTCGCCATCATCATCTGCCTGGTACAGGACGCGGCCGCGGTCGCCGGCTGGATCCTCGACGTGCCGAACGACCGGCTGGCCGTGACCCAGCGGGGGGGCGGGGTGACCTTTGACGGCACCCTGGTACGGGGCAGGCCGACGACGGGAGCCCTGAACGGCTTCGTGGGCTACAAGATCGCGAAATCCTTCGACGAGCAGCTGAGCCCCGGGCAACGTGCTCGCCTGGGCAACATCACGACGTTGAGATGCGCAGGGGCCGAATATCTCGAGATTCTCTCGGGTCGCGCAAATTTCAGCCTCTACCGCACGACCAAACCCTGGGATCACGCCGCAGGCACCCTGATGATGCGCGAGGCGGGCGGTGACGCCGTCCAGTTCGGCGCGGCACCCTACACGCCGGCCCAGCCGCATAATGCCGGCCTGATCACCGCCTCGACCGACCAGGCGCTGAACGAAGCGAGGGCGCTCCTCGAAGCCTCGCGCCTGTCGCTGCTGACGCCAAAGGCGTAGCGCTCAAACCCGCGTCTTGGCTTCCTGCCAGAGGGCTTCCATCTCTTCGAGGCTGGCGTCTGCCGGCCTGCGGCCGGTCTCGGCCAGGCGGCGCTCGATGTGGCGGAAGCGCTTTTCGAACTTGTCGTTGGTGGCCCGCAGAGCCACCTCCGGGTCGACCTTGCAGTGGCGAGCCAGGTTCGCGACGGCGAACAGGACATCGCCAAGTTCATCCGCAACCTTGGCCTGTTCGACTTTTCCGGCCTCCAGCTCGACCCGCAGCTCGCGCAGTTCCTCTTCAATCTTGTCGATGACTGGACCGATCGTGGCCCAATCGAAGCCGACCCGGGCGGCGCGCTTCTGAATCTTCTCGGCACGCATGAGGGCGGGAAGGGCCAGCGCCACTCCATCAAGCGCCCCTGGCGTGCCTTCGTTGGCGCCCTTGGCCGCCCTTTCGGCTGCCTTGCGGGCCTCCCAGGACACGGTCTGGGCATCGGCAGTCTTGATGTCCATGTCGCCGAACACGTGCGGATGGCGGTCGACCATCTTGTCGGCGATGGCGGCTGCGACGTCGTCGAAGGCGAAGGCCCGAGCCTCGCTGGCAATTTGGCTGTGATAGACGACCTGCAGCAACAGGTCGCCGAGTTCCTCCTTGAGTGCCGGCATGTCGTCGCGCTCGATGGCGTCGGCGACCTCGTAGGCTTCCTCGATCGTGTAAGGCGCGATGGTGCGGAAGGTCTGGTCGACGTCCCACGGGCAGCCATGCTGGCGGTCGCGCAGCCAGGCCATGACGGCCAGCAGGCGCGGCAGCGGTTCTTTGGGAAGCGATTCCGGGGTGGGCTTGCCTGAACTCATGCCGTCCAACTCATTCCCAATTATCGTATAATATATATTATGACAAATACGGATATTATCGAGATATCAGCCTATTGCCAATCGATCCGCATGTTCTGTGTCAGGAGTGCCAAGAGCTGCAGGCCGCGACCGGCCTCGTTGGCGGGCATGCCGAGCGTGACAAGGAGGCCAACCTTCGGGTTCGCCGGATTGGGATAGACCCAGTCGAACACGGTACGCGGGCCGCCAGTGTCGGACGGCCCCTTCGGCACGTTCTCGTAGACGATCACGAAGCTGCCGTCTCGGAGCTTGCGGGCCTGGGCCTGAACGCCCGGGCGCCGGGCCTTCATGGAGCCGGCCTTGGTGGCGGCGTAGTGCTCGGCGTCCTTGACGCCTTCATAGGTGAAATCGACCCGCCAGATGATCAGCCGGATGCGCTTGTCGAGCGTGTAGGCGACGCCCCGCTCCCCATCCTCGCTGGCCTGCCAGCCCATGGGCAAAAGCAGTTCGACCTTGACCGAGTCGAAGCGCAGCCGGACGGCCTGGGTGGTCGGATCGATGCCCAGGACACGCGTGAAGCTCTGGGTCGTGCCGCCGCCGATGCTCTGTTCGCCGCGGGTGAAACTGGTGCCGTTGTCAGGCGTGCCGAAATCGCGAAACGTGAGCCCGCCGGGGTCCAGCCGGTTGGCCGTCTGGGCTTCGAGCGGCGCCGCCGAGGCGACGAATCCCGTCGCCGCAGCGCCCGCCAAGAACATCCGGCGTCCGGACTCGTTTCGTTTACGCTCTTTCTTCAGATTAGGAATTCCGGGTAACCATCTGGAATAAAACAATTATTCACCCTAGAGGTCGATTTTAAGACCGTCATGGCAAGGCGTCACGTGGGACGGAGTCGTCCGATCGACTTCGGCATAATCCATATCGACATGCAGGTTGGTCAAGAACGCCCGCCGCGGTTTCAGCCGGTCGATCCACTCCAGGGCGCGGTCGAGATGGGCGTGGGTCGGGTGCGGCCGGTAGCGCATCGCGTCGACGATCAGCACCTCGACCCCCTCCAGCGCCTGCAGCGACTCCTCCGGCAGCATCACGACATCGTTGGCATAGCCGACCGGACCGAAGCGGAAACCCGTCGACGGGATCGTCCCATGGTCCTGCAGGAACGGCACGACCGGCAGGCCGGCGGCCTGGAAAGGACCTGAGATCACGGTGTGGCGGTAGATCGGATTGTAGAAGCCGTTGCCCTCGGCGTGGAAACAGTAGCCGAAGCGTCGGCTGAGCACGCCGTAGGTTCGCTCGTCCGACCAGGATTCGATTTCGCCCTGGCGCAGTGCGAAGGGCCTGAGATCGTCGATCCCGTGGCACTGGTCGGCGTGATCGTGCGTCCAGATCACCGCGTCGACCTTCTCGACCTCGGCGGCCAGCAGCTGGCTGCGCAGGTCGGGCGAGGTGTCGACCAGTATGGTCTTGCCCTGGTCCTGCACCAGGATGGAGCAGCGGCTGCGGCAGTTGCGCGGGTCCGACGGATTGGCCGCCCCCCACTCGCCCTTCCCGCCCGGCCCGCCGACACGGGGAACGCCCGCCGAGGTCCCGCAGCCCAGGATGGTCACGCGCACTTCGAACGCTCCGCCTTGGCAAACAGCCGGAAGAAATTTTCGGTGGTTGCGGCCTCCAGCTCGGCCAGACTCACGCCCTTGAGTTCGGCGACCTTGGCCGCGGTATGGGTGACGAAGGCGGGCTCGTTGGTCTTGCCGCGCTTGGGGATCGGCGCCAGGTAGGGCGCGTCGGTCTCAACCAGCAGCCGGTCGAGCGGGACGTCGCGGACGATGGCGCGCAGATCCTCGGCCGCCTTGAAGGTCACGATGCCGGAGATCGAGATGTAGAGGCCGAGCGCCAGGGCCCGTTCGGCCACGGAGCGCCCCGAGCTGAAGCAGTGGATCAGGCCGGGGAAGGCGCCCTTCCCGTATTCTTCTTCCAGCATGTCGCCGGTCTCGGCATCGGCATTGCGCGTGTGGACGATGAGTGGCAGGCCGGTCTGGCGCGCGGCGGCGATATGGGCGCGGAAGCTCTCGGCCTGCTCCTCGCGCGGGCTATGCTCGTAATAGAAGTCGAGCCCGGTCTCGCCGATGCCGACGACCTTGGGATGACGCGTCGCCTCGATCAGGCGATCAGGGGTGTGCTGCCCCTCCTCCTTCGCTTCGTGCGGATGGACCCCGACCGAGCACCAGACATTGTCGTGGCGCTCGGCGATCGCCCGCACCCGCTCGAACTGGTCGAGCCGCGTGCCGATCGTCAGCATGCCGGCGACCCCGGCCGTGCGCGCGCGCGCCAGCACCCCGCTTTCGTCGCTCGTGAGCTCCGGGAAGTCGAGATGGCAGTGGCTGTCGATCAGCATGTCAGCCTGCAGCCTTGGGCGGCTTGGGGGCCTTTGGCGGTTTCGGCGGCTTGGCGACGGGCTCGGCCGCCGGCTCGATGAAGCGTGGGAACACACCCTGCGGCGGCGGCAGCGCGGTGCCGGAGACCAGCTCCTCGTCGAACGCTGCGTAGACGCGCTTCTCGGCCGGCACCGCGAGCTGGTCGAGGATTTTGGCCGTCGACCCGGGCATGAACGGCTGCACCAGCAGGGTGACCCGGCGGATCGTCTCGGCCAGCACCCATAGCACCGTGTCGCGCCGCACCGGGTCGGTCTTGGCCAGCGCCCAGGGCGCCTGCGCATCGACATAGCGGTTGGCATCGGCAATCACTTCCCAGATGGCGGTCAGTGCCTTGTGGAAGGCCTGCTCGTCGAGCTCGCTGCGCACGATGGCCAGCAGGCTCCGCGCCCGCTCGAGCAGCGCCGTGTCGGCCTCGACCAGCTCACCTTTGGGCGGAACCTTCTCGCCGCAATTCTTGGCGACGATCGACAGGACGCGCTGGCAGAGATTGCCGTAGGCGTTGGCGAGGTCGGCGTTCATGCGACCGATCAGGGCGCGGCGCGAGAAATCGCCGTCATTGCCGAACGGCACTTCGCGCAGCAGGAAGTAGCGAACCTGGTCCAGCCCATAGGTCGTGACCAGATCGACCGGATCGATGGCATTGCCCAGCGACTTCGAGATCTTCTGGCCTTCGTTGGTCCACCAGCCATGCGCGAAGACGCGCTGCGGCGGCGGCAGGCTCGCAGCCATCAGGAAGGCCGGCCAGAACACGCAATGGAAGCGGATGATGTCCTTGCCGACCATGTGGAGGTTGGCCGGCCAGTACTTCCACAGCGGATTGTTCTGATTGGGGTAGCCGCACTCGGTGATGTAGTTGGTGAGCGCGTCCAGCCACACGTACATGATGTGCTTCTCGTCGCCGGGCACCGGAATGCCCCAGGAGAAGCTGGTGCGGGAAACCGACAGATCCTGAAGGCCACCCTTAACGAAGCTGATCACCTCGTTGCGACGGCTGTCGGGACCGATGAACGCGGGATTCTTTTCATAGAAGTCGAGCAGCCGATCGGTCCAGGCCGACAGCTTGAAGAAATACGACGGCTCCTCGACCCACTGTACCTCGGCGCCGGTCGATGTCGCGCGTCGCTTGTTGTCCGGCCCGACCTCGGTCTCGCCCTCGACGAAATAGGTTTCGTCGCGCACCGAGTACCAACCGGCATACTTGCCGAGATAGATGTCACCGGCCGCGACCAGCTTCTCCCACAGCGCCTGGCAGGCCGCGTAATGGCGCGGCTCGGTCGTGCGGATGAAGTTGTCGGGGCTGTAGTTCATCACGCCGATCAGGTCGCGGAACGACTGGCTCACCTTGTCGGTGAAGGCCTGCGGCTGCAAGCCGGCGGCGGCGGCGGCGGTCTCGATCTTCTGGCCGTGCTCGTCGGTGCCGGTCAGGAAATGGACGTCATAGCCGTCGAGGCGCTTGAAGCGCGCCAGCACATCGCAGGCGAGCGTGGTGTAGGCATGCCCGATGTGGGGCACGTCGTTGACGTAGTAGATCGGCGTGGTGACGTAATAGGTACTGTTGCCCGACATGATGACTGAACTCCGAACGGCCGCCCCTCCCGGGGCACGAGACTCAAGCGCGTTCAGCCCCGCATTCGTGCGCAGGGGAGCGAGTCTCTGATGTCGGACCGGGGCAACATGGGCGACCTTTTCCCATGCCTATCCCTGTGGATCAAGAGTCGGCGCCGTAGCGGCACGCTCATCTTGTGGCCGCCTGCAGCTTCAGGAAGCTGCCCATCACGGTCTGCTTGCGGTCGAGATTGACCGCGTCGGCCCTGGAAAAAAGGTTGGCTACCTCTTCCGCTGCCGCCATCCAGCGATCGAGGCCGGCCGCCGCCAGCAGGCGTGCCTGCAGGCCGCTTTCCATCGGCACGACGGGTGCAATTTCCGTGGCAAGCGCGGCCTGTCGCATCAGGCCCTTCAGCCAGCCGTCGAACAGGTAGTTGAGCGAGCGCCAGTCGGCATTCGCCTCCTCCCCGCGCTTGGCGAATCGCTCGGCGAACGCATGCAGCCGCGGCATGTCGAGATCGGGCAGGGTCGCCAGCACCTCGACCATCTCGCGATAGAGGTCGAGGCTGCCAGCCGCCCCGAGTTCCAGAGCGCGCCCGATGCTGCCCTCGGCAAGGCGGGCGAGCGCCCTTCTCTCCTCCGGCTTCGTGTCGGGCGCATGGATGCCCAGCAACTCCACGACAGTGTCCTCGGACAGAGGCTGCAAAGCGAGCCTTCGGCAGCGCGAGCGGATGGTCGGCAGCAGCCGGCCCGGCGCATGCGCCACGATCAGCAGCACGGCGTTGGGCGGCGGTTCCTCGAGAATCTTCAGCACCGCGTTGGCGCTGTTGCGGTTCATCTCGTCGGCCGAATCGACGATGGCGACCCGCGCCTTTCCCATCGCCGGCGTCATGTGCATGAAGCCGCCCAGATCGCGCACATCGTCCACGGCGATCTCGGCCCGCATGCGGCCGGTATCGCGGTTCAGCGAACGGCGCAGATGAAACAGGTCGGGATGCGAACGCGCATCGACCAGGTGCCGGCCCGGCGCCTCGGCCGGGACGTCGAGCGATTCCGGGCCGCCGCCGAACAATCCGCCCTGATCCTGTCCCGCCAGCAGGAAGCGCGCGAAGCGCCAGGCCAGCGTCGCCTTGCCGATGCCGCGCGGTCCGGTCAGCAGCCACGCATGGTGCAGGCGTCCGCTCTGTTGCGCCGCCAGCATCGTCTTCTCAGCCTGCTCGTGCCCGAACAGCCGGTCGTTGCGCCACGGCGGCGGCCAGGCATAGGGCCATTCGAGCTTCTCGGCCTCGGCCGGATCGGAGGGCGTCTTGCCGCGCGCCAAGTCTCAGGACCCGAGACGCGTCGAGAGTGCATCGCCGATCGCCCGCGCGATGTCGTCGATCGCGGCGGTCGCATCGATCACGACGCAGCGCTCGGGATCGGCGGCGGCGATGTCGAGGAAACCCGCCCGCACTCGCTCATGGAAGTCGAGCGGCAGCGACTCGTAGCGCGTCTCCTTGCCGCGACGCGACGCGGCACGCGCGAGACCGGTGTCGACCGGCAGATCGAGGATCAGGGTGAGATCGGGTCGGAACGCGCCGACCGTGATGTCGTAGAGCGTGCCCAGGATGGCGCGGTCGATGCCGTGGCCGTAGCCCTGATAGGCCATGGTCGAATCGGCGAAGCGGTCGGACACGACCCAGGCCCCGCGGGCGATGGCGGGCAGCACGGTCGTGCGCAGATGCTCGCGGCGGGCAGCGAAATGGAGCAGCGCTTCCGTCACGCCGTCCCAGCGCTCCGCCGGGCCTTCGACCAGCAGCTTGCGCACCATCTCGGCGCCGGGCGCGCCGCCCGGTTCGCGGGTGGCGATGCACTCGTGGCCGCGCGTCTCGATCAATTCCTTGAGGCGGGCGACCTGGGTCGACTTGCCCGCCCCTTCTCCGCCCTCCAGCGTGATGAAGCGCCCCTGCGTCTCCCTCACGACATCCAGCCGAACATGTAATGCTGCAGCATCGTGGCAACGCGGCTGAATACGCCCATGCGCGCCACGTCGGCGCCGGCCTCCAGTGGGTACTCGATGGTCCGGTTGTCGGACAGGGTGAGGACGGCGGTGCCGATCCGGGTGCCCTTGACGATCGGCGCGGCGATCGGTCCGTCGAAGTTCACGACGACCCTCGGCGACGCGGTCTGACCCGCCGGCACCGTGAGCTGCACGGTCTTCGGGATGACCAGCGGCACCTTGTCCTGGGCGCCCAGCCACACCGGCGCCTCGACCAGCATGTCGCCAGCGCGGAACACCGTGATGTTGGTGGACTCGCGAAAGCCCCATTCCATCAGCCGCGCCGTCTCCTGCGCCCGCTCGGCCATCGAGGTGAGGCCGTTGACGACCAGGATCAGGCGACGGCTGTCGCGCACCGCCGAGGTGGCCTGCCCGTAGCCGCCCTCTTCCGTGTGGCCCGTCTTCAGGCCGTCGGTGCCGGGCGTAATCTTCAGCAGCCGGTTGCGATTCTCCTGGCGGATGTTGTTGTAGGTCCAGTTCGTCTCGGAATAGTACCTATAGTACTGCGGGTAATCGTCGATCGTGTGCCAGGCCAGCAAGGCGAGATCGCGCGCGGTCGTGTACTGGCCCTCGGCCGGCCAGCCCGACGCATTCTTGAATACCGTCCTGGTCATGCCGATTTCCTTCGCGCGCTTGTTCATGCGCTCGGCGAAGGCCTCCTCGCTGCCCGCGAGTCCCTCGGCGATGACGACGCAGGCATCGTTGCCCGACAGGATGATCATGCCCTTGATCAGGTCCTCGACCGTAGCCTCGCTGCCGAGTTCGAGGAACATGCGCGAGCCGCCCATGTTGCGCGCCTTCTCACTGACCCGGAAGCGCGTGTCGAGCTTCAGCCGGCCAGCGGCCAGCTCGTCGAAGACGATGTAGATCGTCATCATTTTTGCCATCGACGACGGCGGCATCGGCGTCTCGGCGTCCTTGAAGAGGAGCACCGTCGAGGTCTGCGGATCGACCATGAAGGCATGGCGCGCCAGCGTGCCGATGCCAACCTGCGACGGCGGCAGCGACTCGACCTTCGGCCCGGCGGGCTCCTTGGGTGCGGCCTTGGCGGTTGCCGCCGCCGGGGCGCGCGGCTTGGCAGGCGGCTTCTGCTGGGTCGCCGGTTTCTTCGGCGGGTCCTGCTGGGCGAAGGCAGAGAGCGAGAGGCCGGCCAGGCCGGCGACGGCGACGAGCGCCAGTCCGGCGCGATAGACCCTATTCAGCGACCACACGGGCATCCCCATAGCCTGAACGCTTGAGCCGGTCGGCGACAATGCCGGCCGCATCTTGAGTGGTATAGGGCCCCAGCCGCACGCGATAAACATCGCGTCCGTTGGCCGAGACCTGGGAAATTTCGGGGTTGCCATAGCTGCGCACGGCGCCGCGCTGCTTCTCGGCATTTTCATGTGTCGAGAAGGCGCCGACCTGCACGAAGAAGCCGCTGAGCTGCGACGAAGGTGTCGCCGTGGCCGTCGTCGCCGAAAGCGACGCGATGGTGGGCGGGACATCGCCCGACGCGGACCGCGGCGCCCCGAACGGCACGGCATTGCGCGGCGGGGTCGCATATACGGTCTGTGCGGGAGCGGCCGGCGGCGGCTCGTAGGAGGCCTGCATGACCGGTGGCGGCGGGGCCTCGACGGGGACAGGCGCCGGTGGGGGGGCCGGGGTCGGCACGGGTGCCGCGCGCTTGCCGCTCGCGAGTTGGGCCACCGCCTGCTGCTGTTCGGCGGGTCCGCCGCCGCTCAAGGCGACGTCCTTCACCGCCAGACTTTCGGCCTGGAGCTGGTCGATGCGCACCCGCGCCGTCCCCTTGCCGACCATGTCGATCTCCTCCGCCGCCGTGCGCGACAGGTCGATGACACGGCTGCGGGCGAAGGGGCCGCGGTCGTTGACCCGCACCACCGTGCTACGGCCGTTCTCGAGATTTGTTACGCGCACGATAGCCGGCATCTGCAGGGTGCGGTGGGCGGCCGTCCGATCGGCCTGGTCGTAGCGTTCCCCGTTGGCCGTCGACTTGCCGTGAAAGCCCGGCCCGTACCACGAGGCCGTGCCGGTTTCGCTGAGGGTGAAGGTCTCCTGCGGCGTGTAGGTGACGCCGTCGATCTTGTAGGGCTGGCCGATCTTGTAGGTGCCGCGCTGGGCCACGCTGCCGCTGGCGCCCGAGCCCCCGCCCTTGCTGGAAGATCCGCAGGCGGCGAGGCTGGCCGCCACGGCTGCCATACCGCAAAAGCGGAGTGCGCCGGACAGGGGAAATCTCAGTTTTACCAACGCTAGCGGCATGATGTTCACATTGTACATCATCTTGGGCGCTTGGAGGAGCACCCTTCCGCCGGCCTCTTCAGGCGGCGATCCGGTCAGACAGGAGACCCACGGCGAGGGCAAAGAAATCCGACTGATTCCAGCGCAGGATCACCTTGAAATTCTCCGTCGTCTGGTAGGCCGGGCCGCCCGCTCCCGCCGGTCGCACGACGCGCCCGCCTCCGCCCCCCTGGGCGGCCGCCGACACCTCGTCGCCCCAGCGCAGTCCCGGCCGCCAGCCGACCTTGCGCAGGTAGTTCACGATCGAGGCGAAGACGTCGAGCTTGTTGGTCCAGATGTCCTTGCGGCCGTCGCCGTCGCCATCGGCGGCATAGGCGAGGAAGCTGGTCGGGATGAACTGGCACTGGCCCATCGCGCCGGCCCACGAACCCTTCATCGCGTGCAGGCCGATATGGCCCTGCGACAGGATCTTCAGCGCGGCGATGAGCTGCTCGCGGAAGAACTTGGCGCGGAAGTTGTTGTGGACCAGCGTGGCCAGCGCCTCGACCACTTCGAAGTCGCCGAGCCGCGTGCCGTAATTGCTCTCGATGCCCCAGAGCGCGACGGCGACCTGCGGCGGCAGGCCGGCCGGTCCGGCGAAGCGTTCGATCGCTGAGCGGTTCTCGGCCAGCAGCGCGCGGCCGCGCTTGATGCGCTCGTCGGAGACCACGAGCCCCTGATAGCGCTCCCACGTCATCTTGAACTCTGGCTGGTTGCGCGCCTGCTCCATTACGCGTGGTACCTCGCGGATGTCGGCCAGCGCTGCATCGAGTGTCCTCTGGTCGACGCCTGCGCGCAGCGCCT
Organism: Reyranella sp.; assembly: GCF_965249915.1. Classification (GTDB taxonomy): domain Bacteria; phylum Pseudomonadota; class Alphaproteobacteria; order Reyranellales; family Reyranellaceae; genus Reyranella. Next base: position 1,876,879 of record NZ_OZ252257.1, on the reverse strand, counting down.
CCTGCCGGATCCCCTGCAGAAAGGCGGCCGGGAACCGTCCGTCACCCTGGGCGAAGGCCGGCACGGAGGCCGTCAGTGGCGCCACGGCAGCGCCGGCACACAGGAGTCTGCGAGTGATCATGAAGCGTCCGCTTGTTGTTCGTTGCCCTTACGGGAATCGATATCCGTGTGGCGGCAAATTTTGCGCACACTATGGCGACCTCGTGGAGCGTGCGATCGTCGGCCTGCTGCCTCGTCCCCCTGACATCGCGCCCCCCGCTCCCTATATTCTCCCTACGAAGGCAAGATGCGACAGGAGCGCGAAATGCAGACCTACAAGAAGACTCCCGAAGCCTTGGCGAAGCTCACGCCCGAACAGTTGTACGTTACCCAGGAAAGCGGCACCGAGCGCCCCGGTACCGGCGCGCTGCTGCACAACAAGGAGCCCGGCATCTACGTCGACATCGTGTCCGGCGAGCCGCTGTTCGCCTCGTCCGACAAATACGAGTCGGGATGCGGCTGGCCGAGCTTCACCAAGCCGATCGAGCCCGCCAACGTCGCCGAGCTGCACGACCGCTCGCATGGCATGGTGCGCATCGAGGTGCGGTCCAAGCATGGCGACAGCCATCTCGGCCATGTCTTTCCCGACGGCCCGCGCGACCGCGGCGGGCTGCGCTACTGCATCAACTCGGCCTCGCTGCGCTTCGTGCACCGCAAGGACATGGAAGCGGCGGGCTATGGCGCCTATCTCGATCAGGTGGAGGACGTGAAATGAGCGAAGAACGCGCAGTACTGGCCGGCGGCTGTTTCTGGGGCATGCAGGACCTTATCCGTCGCATGCCGGGGGTCCTCTCGACGCGGGTCGGCTATACCGGCGGCCACGTGGCGAATGCCACCTACCGCAATCATGACGGACACGCCGAGGCGATCGAGATCGTCTTCGATCCGGCGAAGATCAGCTACCGCAAGCTTCTGGAGTTCTTCTTCCAGATCCACGATCCGTCGACGCTGAACCGCCAGGGCAACGACCGCGGTACCTCCTACCGCTCGGCGATCTTCTACACGAACGACGAGCAGCGCCGCGTCGCCGAGGACACGATCGCCGATGTCGACGCCTCCGGCCTGTGGCCGGGCAAGGTCGTCACAGAAGTCACCGAAGCTTCCGACTTCTGGGAGGCCGAACCCGAGCACCAAGATTACCTGGAGCGCATCCCCAACGGCTACACCTGCCACTTCGTGCGCCCGAACTGGCGGCTGCCGGTCCGCACCAAGGCAGCCTAGAGCCCTCGGGCGTGCAGACGCCGCGCGGGGTGCTATAAGGCAGCGGCCCTGAAGATTTGCCGCAAGGTCACGCCTTTGAAAGCCGCTGCCTCCCCCCTCGCTGTCCTCGCCCTGCTTGCCCTACTGGCGGGGGCGGCGGGCGCCGCCGCCCAATCCTCAGACGACGACACGGCGCTGCCGCCGGTGCCGAAGCCCCGCTTCACCGTGGTCGATGGCGACACGGTCAAGTTCGGCCCCCAGGTCGTGCGCCTGTTCGGCATCGACGCGCCCGAACGCAGCCAGACCTGCGACGACGGCCAGTGGCGTGCCGGCACCCTGGCCCGCAAGGCGCTGGAGGAGTTCATCGCCGGCCGTCCGGTGACCTGCCGCCTGGTCGACCCCGACCGCAAGACCCGTCCGCCGGTGGCGCAGTGCTTCGCCGGCGAGGACGACCTGCAGGAAAAGATGGTGTCGGCCGGATGGGCCTGGGCGCTGCCCGTCAACGGCAAGGACCCCTACGGCGTCGACGAACGCGACGCCGCGCTTCGCAAGGTAGGCATCCACGCCCACAAATGCATGCCGCCCGCCGAGTGGCGCGCCATGGTCCGGCGCGAGGCCCTGAAGCGCGAACAGGGCGGTTGAGCGGCCGGCTGCCAGGATAGATCGGATAGCCGGGCGGCCGGTTGGCTGGCGACCATCGCGTTGCCGCGTCCGCTCAGGTGGGTGTTGACGTGGAACGACGCGGCGGCTGGCCCGACCGCGAATCGCGGAAAGGTGTCGACAGTCTGCACCGGCCGCTCGATCAGGTGAGCGCGATCGGCATCCCCAGGTCTGCCGGGTGCCGCCTCACTTGATCGCCGAAGATCTGCTGAAGCTGCGCCGGCCAGGTCTCCGTGTCTCCGACTTCCTCGCCGAACGTGTAGGAATCGCCGACGGCGAGAATCGGCCGCCTTTCACCGGGCCGTCCAGCCCTTCGCCGCAGGGGATTCCATCAGCGTCGATCGTCACGGGCCAGCCGCCTGCCCCGCTGCCGCGAATGCCGGGCTTCGGCGTATATCCGAGGCCGGGATCGTGCATCAGGCAAAAATCATCCGCCATGCGCCGCCGCTACTGGAGATTCGGCTTTGTTGCAATCACGGCGGTGCCTGAGTATCTGATCTCGCTGAGCTGGATGGGTGGCCGAGCGGTTTAAGGCACCGGTCTTGAAAACCGGCGTGGGTTCACGCCCACCGTGGGTTCGAATCCCACCCCCTCCGCCAGTCCGCCCGCCCAAGACCTACAGCGCTGTCCCGTACGCGAAGGAAGATCGTGCGGGCCGACTTCGGTCATCGAGGCCTCGGCCGGAGAGCGCACCTCCGCCGGGCCAGATTCATCGTTACCTAGAAGCCTTCACGGCGTTTACCCCTTTCGCGCGGCGGGCGATGCTCTCGGCGAACAGCGGCGTCTCGCGGCGATTGTGGTCGCTACCGGCCGCTTGGCGGGCCGCAGCAGCATCCGCGTACGCGATGCCGTGCGCATCGATGAAGGCCATGAAGGCGTCGGTGGGGCGGGCGGTGACGCGGTTGGTGTAGCGGGTGCGTCCGTTTCCGGCGTCCTCGGCAATCAGCTCCCAGAGCACATTGACCTGGGTGCGACCGTTCGACGAGAAGGCGTCCGAGATCGAGTTCATCCGCACGTAGGCCGGCGTGGCTTCTTCGGCGACATAGTGCTGGATCATCAGGGTCGTGCCGATCATCTCCACATTGATCGACATGCGTTGGCCATCGTCCGTGGTCGTGGTGCCCACCGCAATGTGATCGGGCACGCAGCAGCGCTGATACTCCGCCTCCGGCAGGTTGAAGAGCCAGTCGGCGATATCGACCTGTGCCAGCGGGACGTCGATCTCATGCGAATAGGCGGATTGCGACAGAATTTGGTCGAGGATCTTCATGGGATTTCCTTTGCCCGTTCGGCGAGATGAATGCGTCTTTCGTTGACCTTGAGATGGCTCGACAATCCCGCGATGATAATGCGCGCTCTGCCACAAACGGTTTTGCGCCTTTCGCAAAGATGGAGCGCATGAAGGATCCCCGCTTCGCCGAGCATCTGGCGGTCTTCGCCGAGGTGGTGAGGCAGGGCAGCTTCTCTGCAGCCGCGCGGCGGCGAGGACAGACGCCCTCGGCGATCGTCCGGCAGATCGACGCACTCGAGCACTCGCTCGGTGTTCCCCTGCTGATCCGCTCCACGCGGGCATTGACCATGACCGATGCTGGCGAACGTCTGTTCGAGCGTGCACGCCCCCTGCTCGACCAGCTTGCCGACACGCATGCGGAGATCGCGGCGTTCGATGGTGCGGTCGCGGGTGTGCTTCGCCTGGCCTGCTTTCCAACCTTCGGCAAACGCTATGTCATTCCCGCGATTCAGCAGGTGATGGCGGACCATCCGCAGTTGACGGTCGAACTGGACCTGACCGAGCGCCTGGCCGATCCGGTCCTCGATCGGCTGGACGCGGTGATCCGGATCGGGCGGCTGGCCGACAGTAGATTGATTGCCTCGAAGCTCGCCGATCAATACCGGCTTCTGGTGGCGAGCCCCGGTTATCTGGTTCGTGCCGGACGCCCTGGATCGGTGGCGGAACTCGCCGGCCATCGGTTGATCGACAAGATCCATGGCGCCGATCTGCTGGGCTGGGGCGACGTGGCGGCCAAGCCGAGAGGCGCCGGACCGATCAGCCAGGCGGTGTTCCGCTGCGACGATTTCGAGGCGATGAGACTGGCCGCGCTGGGCAACGTGGGAATCGCCTTCCTGCCGGATTGGGTGGTGGGCAACGATGTCCGGACACAGGATTTGATACGGCTGCGTCTGGAAGGCGAGCCCTGGAACGCCGCCCCTACCGGGGTCTGGCTTCTGCGCACTCTGGAACAACCGTCGGCGCGTCTTCGCCTCGTCACAACTGCCTTGCGCGAGAGCATTGGCTCCCCGCCTGTCTGGAGTGTCGACAAGGCAAGCTAGGCACTCATCGGTTCGACGCCGATAACAGCACTGTCCGGACGCGGCGGACCCGCGTCTTCGACGCTCGCGCCACGTCTTCGATGGCGCGCCTCTATCCGTTACGGCGGGGCTTCCCCAACCTTCGGTTTGACTCATTTAGGACGTTTGTCCTAATTGCGTAGGGCAGATGTCTCGGGGAAATCAGGCGACGCATGAGTGCGAACGAAACCCGACAACAAATCGTGGAGGCAGCAGATCGGCTCTTCTACGAGCGCGGATTCGAGGCGACTTCCTTTGCCGACATCGCCAGGGAACTCGGCCTGTCCCGGGGCAACTTCTATTATCACTTCAAGACCAAGGACGAGATTCTCGACGCGGTGATTCGGCACCGCTTGGAAACGACGCGCGACATGCTGGACGCATGGGAACGGGACATCCGCTCACCCGCGGAAAGGATCCGCAGTTTCTTCCGCATCCTGATCGCCAACCGGACGAGGATCATGGCGCATGGCTGCCCGGTCGGAACGCTCTGCAACGAGCTGGCAAAACTCGATCATGCGGCCAAGGCCGATGCAGCCCGTCTGTTTGCGCTGTTCCGTAGCTGGCTCAGCGGCCAGTTTTCCGCGCTCGGGCGTGCAGCAGATGCCGACGCGCTGGCTCTTCATGTGCTGATGCGCAGTCAGGGCGTCGCGACGCTTGCGACCGCCTTCCATGACGAGCGCTTCATCAGACGCGAGGTCGCCGACCTCGAAGCCTGGCTGCACGACCAGTGCCCGGATGCGTCCTTGCCCCCGCCTCGCCGATCCCCCTGAAGGAGCAGCCATGTTCGTCATCACCCTCCGCTTCATCAACAAGCCCAAGGCGCCGCAGTTCATGGACGGGCACAATGCCTGGCTGAAGCGCGGCTTCGACGAGGGCGTGTTCCTGCTGGCGGGCGGTCTCCAGCCGAATGTGGGCGGGGCGATCCTCGCGCACGATGTGTCGCCGGAAGCAATCGAAGCGCGCGTTCAGCAAGATCCCTTCGTTGCCGAGGGCGTGGTGCACGCCGAGATACTGGCGATTGCGCCGATCCGTACCGATGAACGGCTTGCCTTTCTGAAAGCCTGAAGCGCACTCATTGGCAGCCATCCACGGCGTAGCGCCGGCGAAAAGCCTCGTAGACCGTGGGTGGGTTCAATGCCCTCGCCGAAACTTCTTCCAACTCCTGTGCCTCCTCGTCGTCGGACGAGGTGATGAACAGGACGAGCCCGCCCCGACGCTCTCCGAAGAAGCCGCCGTCGTCGAGGCGCCTCAACGCCACCGTCATGGCGTGGTGTACTTCGGCTTTGAACGTGGCGAACGTGACCGGGTCACCCGGAAGCATGCTGGCACGTTGGCTCAACTGCTCACAGATTCCGTCGAAGGAAGGCGCCGCGAAACACTCGGAGGCCCAATCGGCGCTCGACCATTTGTAAGCCGCCCGTTCCTGGGGTTCCGTGGCGTCCATCCTCTGCAGAGAGGCGTGATACTGCTCCAGGGAATTCGCCGCGGGCAGGACGGTAAAGCACGACTCATCAGTATAGAGGGCGAACGCATAGAACGTTTCGTCCCTGTGCCGGGTCAGGAGCTCGGAGAACGAACTCCGTGCCGCCCGCTCTATGTCCTCGGTGAGTTTGTCCTGGCTTGCATTCATAGTCTCGGCAAACGCCCCAAATGCACATGCGTTGCAGGGCGTCCCCGCCTGCCAGGGCGAGGAATTCCGGGCAGCGTCCGGCACCATGGTTTCCGCCCCTGAGATCGGGTAGCTGAGGACTATGATCAGCGAGGTCCTCGACATGGCCAGTCCGAGCCTTCGCCGGGGCGCTCTCGCCAGCGTCGGTCGGGCGATGGGCTGGGTCATACCGGGGAGATGGCTGATCAGCGGCGCCGCGGTCGCCTTGTGGTGTGCGTTTCTGGGCGCGACCACGCTGCACAGCCGATCCGCGCGCGCCGACGGACCGCCGGCGGCAGACCCGGGCCTGTCGTCGTGGTTGCGAGGCCAGTACATGACCGGGACTTGGGGCGGGACACGAAGCGATCTCGAGACCAGGGGCGTCACGCTGCGCGCCCACCACATTGCGGAATCCGCAGCCAATCCCATCGGCGGACTGAAGCAAGGCGCGGCCTATACCGAACAGGTCGACGCTGGCGCCGATTTCGATCTCGAAAAGCTGATCGGGTTGCCCAAGGCCAAGCTCCACATGACCTTCACCCAGCGCGCCGGCCAGAGTCTGGCCGCCAACACGATCGGCAGCTTCATCTCCGTGCAGGAAATCTACGGCGCCGGACAGAACGTACGGCTGGCCGAACTGTCCTACGAGCAGTTGTTGCTGGAGGATCGCCTTCGCATCAAGTTCGGCTGGCTGCACGCCTCGGACGACTTCGCGACCTCACCGATCTACTGCTACTTCCAGAACAACGGCTTTTGCGGACAGATCGCCATCGTCGTGAACAGCGGCTTCACCATCTATCCCACCGGCAGCTGGGGCGGCATGGCGAAGGTCAGTCTCTCCGACGAGGTCTACTTCCAGACGGGCGTCTACGAGGTGAACCCGACGCTGGCCGCACCGGCCAACGGCTTCAAGCTGGGGATTTCCGGTGCCACTGGCGTCATCATGCCGGCCCAGCTGGGCTGGCAGCCGCGCCTCGGGACGGCTGGGCTGAAGGGCCACTATAGACTCGGCGGATACTTCGATACGTCCGACGTGCCCTACCTCGGATCCCCCGTCGGCGGACCGCAGGCGCTGGCCCATGGCCGCTGGGGGTTCTATGGCCAGGCCGACCAGATGATCTACCGCACGGCGCCCGGGACCGACCGCGGACTGACGGCCTTTGCCGTGATCGCCTATGCCGCCCCCGACACGGCCATGCTGGAATATATCGGCCAGCTCGGCCTGCTCCTGAAGGGAACCTTTGCGGAGCGAGACGACGACTCGATCGGCCTGGCGGTCAGCTACAGCAAGGTGAGCAGCACACTGGTCGGAGCGCAGAATGTGGCGAACACCGCTGCGCCAGGGGCGGTCAGCGTTCAGTCCGCCGAGACCACCATCGAGTTCAACTATCGTGCGCAGCTGACGCCCTGGTTCTCGTTGATGCCGAACGTCCAGTATGTGATCCGGCCAAACGGCGTGACGACGATTCCCAACGCCCTGGTGTTGGGCCTTCAGGTCAAATTGACCTTCTAAGAAGCGCGTGTTGCCTGGCCGAGCGCCGCAACTTGCTCCCGGGGCGCGCCGCCGTCAGAACGGTCGGACGAAGCGGATCACGGCCCAGATCACCAGCACGATCGTCGCCGCGACCAACCAGACCCGCTGTCGCCGCACCAGCCCGAGCAGGCCGAAGATGACCACCAAGGCGATGGCAATGAGGTCTGTGGACGCGATGTAGTCGTTGAAGAACATGTCGTTTCCCCCTTCTGAATTGGGAGTGCACGCCGTCGCGTCACTCCTTCGTCCTTCATAGGGCTGAACCAAGGAGGGGTTCAATACGAACGATCGGGATGATCCAAACGCTCGAGTCGGCTCCGGATCACGTGTCGCTCGGGGCGGGCATGGCGCCGCTACTTCTCCATTCCCGTGATTGACGTCCTGACAGCGCGCGGGTCGCGCTGCGGCCAGCGGCCGGCCTCGACCTGAACCACGAAGTCCCCGACGAGGCGATTGAACTGGTCGGGATCTTCCAGGTTGATGGTGTGGCCGCAGTTCGGCATGACCGAGAGCGCCGCTGAGGGGATTTCGCGCTTCATCAGGATGCCGGGCGCCAGGCATGGCCAATCTTCGTCGCCGGTCAGGATCAGGGTCGGCACGGTGAGTGCCCGCATCTGTTCGACCAGATCGTAAAGCGAGGGTCTGGCGCCCTGCACGCCGATCTGGGTGTTGGCCGAGCCGAGCGCCGAATGTTCACCCAGCTCCTTCTTGAACTGTGCGAAGCCGCGCGGGTCCTTGTTCTCTAACTGCACACGCGTAGGGCCGTAGGCATATTTTTCGGCAAACTTCTGCATGCCCTCGCCGAGCAGCGTTCTCGCGACCACCTCCGCCTCTCCCTTGAACTTCGTCGTCTCCTGCTTCTCCGCGCCGTATCCGCAGCCTGCCACCACGAGCGATTTCGCACGCTTGGCGTGACGGAAGCCGAAATGGAGCGTCGCAAAACCTCCCATCGACAGGCCGACGATGTGGGCCTGCGCCAGCCCGAGGTGATCCAGGATCGCCACGATGTCATCGGCGGCACGGTTCTGGCTGTAGCTCTCTGGCGTTTCCGGCACGTCGGACGGCGGATAGCCGCGCGCACTCCAGGTGATGCAACGATAGCGCTGCCCGAAATGCCGCATCTGCCCTTCCCACGAACGATGGTCGGCGGCGAACTCATGCACGAAGACGATCGGCGCCCCCGATCCCACTTCTTCGTAGTAAAGCTTCACGCCGTCGTCGGTGGTGGCAAAAGGCATCTTCTTCTCCGAATCCAGGCCTGTCGTCCGTTAGCCCATGTAGCTGCGATGGCCTTCGTCGCGCAGGAATATCCGCGACAGGTGCCGCTTGCGCTCGGGCTCGTCATGATCGACGAACGCGGTGCGCCGGTGCGCGATCCTGGCATTGTTGAGGAACTGCATCTGTCCGGCCTCGAGCACGAAGTCGACATGGTTCTCCGGCTCGGAGAGGATGTCGTGCAGCGCGTTCAGCGCGTCCATGCCGTCCTTGTCGATCTCCTGCCCAATCAGCCTGTACCCGACGGGCTGCAGGGCCCGATTGAAGCGACAGCGCAGCTCCCCGCCGTGATCGGAGAAGATCGGGTTGCTGGTGCAGATCGGGCTACCCTCGGGATGTTCCCCCTGCCGGTTCCAGATGTAGGGCTTGTAGAGCCTTTCGAGCAGACGCGGATCGCGTGCGCGCAGGACTTCGTGCGCGGTATGCAGGCTGCCGGTGGAAGACACGCCTCCCGACAGCGCGGTGCGCAACACCATCAATCCGATGTAAGGTGGCGGATGATTGAAGCCGTAGTCGGTGTGCCAGCTCAAATCCTCGTTCGTCTTGTCCGCACGCACGCGGACGTCGGTCTTCTTCCCGGTATCATGCACGTCATAAAGCAGCGTTCCGCTGAACGCCTGCGCCACCGGCCGCGCCAGCAGTTGGCTGAGCAGCCAGTAGATCGCCAGGCATTCCTCCTTGCTGTAGCTGTCGATCGGCAGGCGGTCGACGACCGCAAAGCCGGCGCCCGATTCGAGCACGCCCTTCAAGCGGGCCGCAAAGAGCCGGCAGGCTGACAGTTCGAACTCGGCCGGCGATAGCACCAGGGTCGGAATCGGGTTCTCTCTCAGGAAGCGAACGATCGCGTCGATCTCGACGAGACAATCCTCCGGCAACCGCAACAGCCAGTCTCTGTCGGTGACATCGTCGCGACGCCAAGCGGTGCTGCGCGGCAGAGGAGCACTGTGCACGGCACTCAACGGCCATCGACGGCTCACATCCACGAGCGAGTCGCTCCGGGTGATCGAGGAATCCATGTTCAAACCCTTCAGCAAGGCGAAAGCGAGAGCGCAAGTCGCTCCCGTCGAAGCAAATATAATGCCGTATTTTTTGGCATTGTGGCCATCTTGTATACAGTGTACACCCCAAATTGCCAACGACCTTGTGGGGACGTCGAATGCACGCAAAGCAAGTGAGCCATGAAGCGAGCACGGAAAAGCCAAGCGCTGCGGGCTTCGCGGGAGGCGGCATGGATCTTGCGCTTGGTCTGTCATGTCGCTGATCACACTCTCAGGCATAGGCAAGAGCTTCCGTTCCCGCGAAGGACGGTCATGGGTTGCCGTCGCCGACTTCAATCTCACCATCGACAATGGCGAGTTCTATTGCCTGCTCGGCCCTTCGGGATGCGGCAAGAGCACCGTGCTCAGCCTGCTGGCCGGCTTCACGCAACCGACGACGGGACGGCTCGAGCTGGCCGGCAAGCCCATAACCGGCGCCTCCCGCGACCGTGGCGTGGTCTTCCAGGGCGACGACTCGCTCTACCCCTGGCTCACGGCCCTCGAGAACGTCGAGTTCGGCCTGCGCCTGCGCGGCATTCCACAAAAGGAGCGCCGTGAGCGTGCGATGGAGTATCTCGAGCTCGTCGGTTTGCGCGGCCAGGAGGACAAGCATCCCACCGAGCTGTCCGGCGGTATGAAGCAGCGCGTGCAAATTGCGCGTGCCCTGGCCAACGAGCCGAAGATCCTGCTGATGGACGAACCGTTCGGCGCGCTCGATGCGCAGACCCGCGGCGGCATGCAGGCGGAGCTGCGCAGGATCTGGGACAAGATGAAGGTGACAGTGGTCTTCATCACCCACGACATCGACGAGGCGATCGTGTTGGCGACCCGGGTTGGCGTCATGACGGCGGGTCCGGGCGGCACTCTCAAGAAGACGTTCCCGGTCGAGATCCCCGGCGACCGGACCCGCGCCGATCCGCGTTACGTCGCCCTGTACGATCAGATCCACACGCAGGTTCGCGAGGAAGTGCTGCGCGCCGCGACACGGAGAGCCGCATGAGCGAAGCATCGACCCGGCCCCTGGGAATGACCGGCGAAGCTCGCGAGATCAGCGCCTCGCCCTCGGTCGTTCGACAGGCGATCAGGAACTGGCTCCCCTACGTCTTCGGCTTTTTCAGTCTGTTCTTCGTCTGGCACGCGGTGTCGACCTATGTCGTCGCCTCGGTCCTGTTCCCTCCCCCTTATGCGGTGCTGCTGCGCTTCATCGAACTGCTTCAGGACGGGGTACTCCTCGAGAATGTCGGCGCCAGCCTGCATCGCATCGTCATCGGCTTCATTCTAGGATCGCTGATCGGCATCCCGATCGGCCTGGTCATCGGCAGCTTTCCGCTGGCGCGGAAAATCCTCGAACCCTGGACGGAGTCGCTGCGCTTCATCCCGTCCGTCGCGATGATCACGATCGCGGTGATCTGGTTCGGCATCGGCGAAGGGTCGAAGATCTTCCTGATCATCTACACGACCGTGTTCATCGTGATCCTGAACACCGCGGCCGGTGTCGGCGCGATCTCGGCGAACAAGATACGCGCCGCGCAGGCCCTCGGAGCCTCTTCGACGCAGATCTTCTTCCTGGTCGCCCTCCCCGCGACGGTTCCGTACATCCTCACCGGCATGCGCATCGCCATGGCGAACTCGTTCACGACGATCGTCGCGGCGGAGTTGGTAGCGGCGAATTCCGGCCTCGGCGTCATGCTCTGGCAGGGCCGGATGTACATGCAGATCGGCGACATCTTCGTAGCCTTGGTGTCCCTCTGCATCCTGGGCTTCGCCGCAGACCGACTGTTCCGCTTCGGCGTGTCTCGCTTCGCGGGTCGCTACGACGTCTCGACTTGAACGGCCGTCGCACGCCGCCGGCCAGCGTATCCATGTTTTTTCACCATCGTGGGAGTGGGCAATGTTTGAAGTAAAGCGTCGATCAGCACTCAAGTTGGCCGCCGCGATGGTGGCCGCTCCGTCACTGGCAAGGGCGCAGAGTGCGAAGATGGTGATCGGGACCGGGGTCGACCCATCGTTCTCCGCCTACTACGTGGCAAAGGAATCCGGCATTTTCGCCAAGAACGGCCTCGACGTTCAGCTCAATACCGGGCCGAGCGGATCGGCAATGGTATCGATGGTGATCCAGAATCAGATCCAGTCGGCGTTCGGCGCCGAACAGGCCGGTCTGCTGAACCATGCGCTCGATCCCAACGTCGTCGTGGCAGCCGAAGGCGCCATGCTGGCGCGGTGGTACGGCATCGTCGGCAAGGGCGTCGCCAACCTGGACGCGCTCAAGGGCAAGCGTCTTGGCATCGCCCGCGGGTCGGGCAGCGAGGTGTTCTGGCTGGCCGTCGTCAACAAGTTCAAGCTTGATCCCAAGGACTACAAGTTCGTGCAGGTCGAGGCGCCGGAAATGGTCGCCGCTCTCGAGCGTGGCGACATCGATGCCTACAGCGCCTGGGAGCCGTGGCTGACGCGCGGCGCCTCGTCGGTGAAGGGCGCGCAGCTGGTGATCGACAATGTCGGCATCATCGAGGGACGTGTCTTCATTTACGTCAACAAGGACTGGGCGACCAAGAACAAGCCCGCCGCGGTGGCGTTCATGCGGAGCCTGGTCGAGGCGACCGACGTCATCAACACCAAGCGCGACCAAGCCGCGGTCGACGTGGCGAAGTTCCTCAAGCTCGACCTCCCCTTGACCAAGCTGCTGATGGACAAGCTGACGTTCGGGGTACACCTGAACCAGCAGTCGATCATCGCCTTCCAGATCGCCGAGGCGGCGTTGAAGAGCATCAACAAGCTGCCCAAGCCGGTGAACTGGAATACGCTCTTCTATCCCGATCTGCTTCGGGAAGTGGCGCCCGGCAAGGTGGACTACACGCTTCCACAAGCCTGAGAGGCATGGGACGCGGCCGGGCCATCCCTGTCCCCGGCTGCGATCCTAGCTCTCGAAGGTGAGGGAATCGGTGTCGCCCGCGATGGCGTAGGCCGATTGTTCGAGCGCCCGGGCGAGAACCCCATGAGCGCGCCGCATGAGCTGCTCGGCACGGCGTCGCGCCAGGGTGGCATCGCGGGCAATCACGGCTTCCGCGACCTCGCCATGCCCCTCCAGCGACATCGACAGCATCTCCTTGGATTGAAGATGCGCAAGGTAGCGGTAGCGCAGGGCCTGCTTCTCGATGCCGGCGACCACGCGAATGAGGGTCTGGTTCTGCGAGGCCACGTGGATGGAACGCGTGAAGGCCACGTTGTACTTGAAGAATGTCGGTACATCGTTGGCCTTGAACGCTTTCTTCATCGCCGCGAGATTGGCCTCGATCGTCTTCTGCGCCTTCTTGTCGAGATGGCGGGCTGCCTGCGCCGCGGCTACGCCCTCGAGGCCGCTCCGGCACGCATATACCTCGTCTAGGTCGCGCCGGCTCATCGGCGTGACCCGCACACCCTTGCGGGCTGCTCGAATGACCAGGCCGTCGGCCTCTAGCATCCGAAAGACTTCACGCACCGGCGAGCGGCTCACCCCGAAATTCTCGCCCACCTCCTCCTCGTGAATGCGGGCCCCAGGCGCAATCTGAAGGTAGACGATCTGATCAGAAAGTATCTGTGCGATCTCGGTGGCAATGAGCGACGGCGCCATGTAGGTCGGCTTGCGTCGGCGCACGGCCGGAACGATCACGTTATCCGTGGACATAACCACCATCGGCAATCAGCGTCTCGCCCGTCACGTAGGACGCGGCATCTGACGCAAGGAACAGGGCCATTTTTGCGACCTCGTCGGCCGTGCCCCAACGGCCGAGCGGCACGCGCGCCAGGCCCCGGTCGCCCGATTTCCCCTCCTGGGTGGTCTGCACCGTCATGCGCGTGAGGGATCTCCCGGGCGCCAGGCACAGCACGCGCACGCCGTGAGGTCCCCATTCGACCGCGGCCGCCTTCGTGATCTGGATGATGGCAGCTTTCGCCGCGGCATAGACCGCGCGGTTTTCACCGCCGCAGAAGGCGGTTTGCGAGCCGATCGACAGGATGACGCCGCGCCTGCGCTCGACCATGCCGCGGCCGACCTGTTGCAGCAGTCGGAGCGCGCCTACGAAGTCGACGTCGATCGTCCGCCTCATCTCTTCGAGACTGGTCTCGAGCAGCGGCTTTGCGACCAGTACACCGGCATTGTTGATCAGGATGTCCACGGCGCCCGCTTGCGTGGCCAGTCGATCGACGGAGGCAAGGTCCGCCTGATCGAAGAACAGTGCTTCGGCATTGTATTTCGCCGCAACCGCGGTCACGGGCTGCTCCTCGATGTCGGCAAGGATCAGCCGGGCTCCGGCCTCGTGGAAGCGCTGCGCCATGGCCGCACCGAAGCCGTTTGCCGCTCCCGTGATCAGAACCCGGCGGCCAGTCAGGTCGAGTTCACGCGTGAGGCTCATACGCAGTCCCTCTGCAGGACCCATTCGCGCGTGGCAATCGCGCCGTCAGCAATCGAAGTGTTCGGGTCGAACCCAAGGTCGCGACGGGCTGCATCTACGACGAGCGGCCCCAGCCCGAACGTATTCCAGCCCTGTCCCTCCGGATCGGCGACGGCCGCCGCACCCGGAACGGCTTTCCTGACCTGGTCGACGATTTCGGGCAGGTCCTGCGCCACGCCGGGGCCAATATTGTAGACGCGCTGTCGCAGGGTCTCCGAGGCCAGCGCGCCGCCTACCGCACCGACGACGTCGTCGATGTAGACGTGCTGCCGCGTCCTGCCCGGCGAGGGGTGGATGCGGCTGACGCGCCCTTTCAGGCCGTCTTCGATGAGCGTTCGGATCATGCAGGACGTCGTACGACCCGGGCCGTAGCAGGATGCTACCCTGAGCGCAACGGCATCCACGCCATGCGCGGCATGGTAGGCATGGACCAGGGCCTCGCCAGCGGCCTTGCTGGCGCCGTACACCGTGTCGGGACGCAGGGGCGTGTCTTCGGAGACCGGCTCGATATCGGGCCGCGAGCCATAGGCGACGATCGACGAGAACCAGACGATTCGCTTCAGATCGTGAATACGGGCTGCCTCGAGCAGGCCCCCCAGGCCGGCGAGATTGATCTCGCACACCCGGCTCGGATTATCGCGCAGCAGCATCGGCCCCGAGACACCGCCGGCATGCACGACCCGGTTCACGCCAAACTTCACGATCGCCTCGTGCCACCGAGACGGATCGGGAAGGTCATGGGCGAAGAAGGGAACCGAGAGGCCCTGAAGATCGAAGTCGGGCGGCGGCGCGCGGTCGGAAGCCACGACCTGATGTCCCTCGGCGACCAGGTGCCGGACCACGGCCGCCCCGATCATCCCGCCCACACCGGTGACAAGCACTGTACCTCGATCCATCTTCCCTTCTCCGCAGGTGACACCCTGCCACAACCGTTCCGTCGCGCTCTCCGTGGGCCGATCACAGCGGCCCATTCCTGTACACTGTATACAACATTGGACGCCCTGAAGGAGTGCCATTTCGGGCATGTCGCCGCGACGGACAGCGCCGGTCGGCGCCCCCGTTCAGCAGTCCCTGGCGGACCTCAGTTTACGCCGTACTTCGTGAACTCGTTGGAGATGCTGGGCTGGATGCCGCTCGCAGCCGACATGTCGGCAATGCCGGCCGGGCTCTCTCCCTTTCGCGACCGGGCAAGGCCGCGCCCATAGAGGGCGCGCGCACGCTGCGGATCGACCTTCAGCGAGGCGTCGTATTCTGCGATCGCCTTGTCGTATTCCTTCCGCTTCAGATAGATCAGCCCGATATTATCGTGGGCGTAGGGGTCGTCGGGGGTCAGTTTGAGGACGCTATTGCAGTCGGCCAGCGCCTCATCGAGGTTCGATCCCATGACCGCCCGCGTCAGGCACCGGTTGTTGAGCGCCGGTGTCATCTTCGGGTCGAGCGCCAGCGCCTCGTCGTAGTCGGCGGCGGCCTTGGCGTAGTCGCCCTTGTTGAACAAGGCGATGCCGCGGTTGAGGAACAGGTTGGCGTCGCGCGGCCTGAGCCGGATCGCGTTGTTCAGATCCTCGATCGCATTGTCGTATTCGCCGATGCTGCTGTAGAGGTTTGCACGGCTGGCATAGATGCGCGGGTTCTTGAGGTCGATGCGCAGAGCCTGGCTGTAATCCTCGATGGCGCGGACGATATCGCCACGGAATGCCAGAACCTGCGCGCGATAGTACAGTGCCGTCGGATTGCCCGGCGACAGGCGCAGCGCATTGTCGATGTCGGAGAGCGCCTGCGGGTAGTTCTTCTTGAGGCCGTAGGCAAAGCCGCGCTGGACCAGCGCATTGATATCGTCGGGGCTGATCAGCAGCGCGGCGTCGAAGTCGGCGATAGCGTCGTCCAGCCTGTCCTTGAAGATCTGCGCCATGCCGCGGTTGATGTAGGCCAGCGGCTCCTTGGGATCGAGCGCGATAGACGCCGTGTAGTCGCTGATCGCATTGTCGTAGTCGTCGATGCGATGGTAGGCGGCGCCCCGCTCGAAGAACGCGAAGGCCATTCCGGGGGCGAGCTTGATCGCATAGTCGAGATCGGCGACCGCCTCCTTTGCCTTGTCCATCTTCAGGTAGGCCGCGCCGCGACCGAGATAGGCGCGAGGCTCCTTTTCGTTGATCTCCAGGGCCGATTCGAAGTCCTTGACCGCGGCCTCGTACTCCTGCTTGTCGATCAGGGCCATGCCACGCTGATAATAGGCGTTGGCCACCTGGTCGGCGGTCTGCGCTACCGCGGGATCCCTCTTCCCGTCCTTATCCTTCTGCGTCAGCTTCAGGATGTTGGCCGTCTGCAGGCCAAGCCGCACCGCTTCGTTGAAGTCGACGATCGCGCGGTCCGGATCGTTCCGCTGCCGCCACGTGACGCCGCGGTTGATCAGCGCGTTGATTTCCTTCGGATTGAGCTTCAGCGCCTGATCGAAGTCGGCCACCGCCTCCTCGAACTTGCCCTTCTTCGTGTAGTAGAGGATGCCACGGTTGACGAGCGGCCCCGGATCCTTGGGCGTGAGCTCGTGGGCAATCGTGTAATCCTCGAGCGCACTGTCGGAATCGCCGATGCGGTGATAGGCGATGCCGCGCTGCATGTGGGCGAAGGCCTGCCCCGGCTTCAGCTTGATGCTCTCGCTGAAGTCGGCGAGCGCCTGCTTCAGGTCGTTCTTGTACATATAGGCGGCGCCACGCCCCACGAAGGGCGCCGGGTCGCGCGGGTTGAGGCGGATCGACTCGGAGAAGTCGGCGATCGCCTTGTCGTAGTCGCTCTTGTCGTACCAGGCGAGACCGCGCTGCAGGTAGGCAAACGCCGCCTGCAACGCCAGACGGTTGGCCTCCTGTTGCGGAGACCTCTCGAGCTGGCCGGTGATGGTGTCGTGCACGACGGAGAACGACACCGGTTGGATCTTCTCGGGCAGAAGCTTGATCGCCGTCGTGAAGTCGGAGATCGCCTGGTTCAGGTCGCCCTTGCGGCGATAGACGATGCCACGATTGGTCCAGGCACTGATTTCCTTCGGGTTGATCTTGAGCGCTGCGTTGAAGTCGGCGATCGCGCCCTCGTTGTTGTCCTTGCGCAGATAGAGCACGACGCCGCGATTGATCAGCGGCAGGGTCTCGCGCGGCGCGAGACGGATCGCGTCGCTGTAATCGATGATCGCGCGGTCGGCCTCTCCGATCGTCTGATGGACGACGCCTCTCTGCATGTAGAGATGCGGGTTGAGCGGCTGCGCCATGATGGCGTCGTTGTACATGCGGATCGCCGTTCGGAAGTCGGCCCTGGATCGCTTGTCGGCATCCGGGCCGGTCGCCGACATGCCGCGGTGCAGGTAGGCCAGCGCCAGGGGACCACCCGACAAGAGTCCCTTGTTGATGGCCTCGGTGCAGGCTGCGACCTTCGTCGGGGCATCGGCGCCGGTCACGCCGTAGCAGACGTCCGCCTCCGACGGTTCGCTCGGCTTCTTTGCCGCCGCTGGCGGTTGCTGGGATTGACTCTGCGGTGGCGGCGCCTTTGCGGCAGGTGGCGCGGCCGGCTTCGGCTGAGCCGCAGCAGAAGTCACGACGACGGCACACACCGCCCCCATCACGGCGCCGCGTGCAACGAGGCGCAAGGCGGCCCCACGCTCAAAACCCAACATGACCGTTCCTCTTGCAAGTGCGGACGGCCCCACAGCCATTCGCACCCGACAGGCGAAAATCCCCAACGCCAGGACTTTTCTGCCATCCGCGCGGCGGTTTCAAGACCACCCCATCGACGCCGAGGGCCTTTTTTGGCACCGTTCCGGCGTCAATCAAGGGAGGAAACCAATAATGACACTCAAGACGCGCCCGATCGGGCGCCGCATCGTCGTGGCCGGGCTCGCCGCGACCACCTTCGCCGCCCCCGCGATCGTCTCCGCTCAGGGGACCTATCCCAATAAGCCCATTCGTTACATCAACCCGTTCCCAGCCGGCGGCGGAACCGACACCCTCTCCCGCATCTTCTGCGCCAAGATGTCCGAACTGACCGGCCAGCAGTGGATCGTCGAGAATAAGGGCGGGTCCGGCGGCAATGTCGGCATGGACGCGCTGGCCCAGTCGGCGCCCGACGGCTACACGCTGGGCCTCGGCGGCATCGCGAGCCACGCCATCTCGCCTACGCTCTACGCTAAGCTGCCGTTCAACGCGAAGAACGACTTTACCTTCGTCACCACGATCTGGGAGCTTCCCAACCTGTTGGTGGTCAATCTCGACCTGCCGGCGAAGTCGGTCCCTGAACTGATCGAATTGCTGCGCAAGAATCCTGGCAAATACTCCTACGGCTCGGCCGGCTCGGGCACGACGCTCCATCTCTCGGGCGAACTGTTCAAGATCATGGCCAAAGTCGACATGGTGCATGTCCCCTATCGCGGCGGTGCCCCGGCCATGCAGGATCTGCTGGCCGGCCAGATCAACATGATGTTCGACAACATCCCGAGCGCGCTCGGCCAGGCGCGTTCCGGCAAGGTGCGCGCCCTCGCCGTGACCTCCGCGAAACGCTCGCCTGTGCTGCCGGATTTGCCGACGATCGCGGAAACGCTGCCGGGCTTCGACATCAGCTCCTGGACCACCCTCACCGGTCCCGCGAAGCTGCCGCCCGACATCATCGCGCGGCTGTCGGAACTGTCGAAGAAGGCGCTCGAGAGCGACGATCTCAAGGCCAAGTTCCTCGAACACGCCTCGGTCGCCATCTGGCGCACGCCGGCCGACACCCTGGCCTACCGCGACGCCGAGGAGGCCCGCCTCGCGCCGATCATCAAGGCCTCCGGCGCGCGCGTCGACTAGCGCGCACCCTGCGACAGGCGTGTACACTGAGGGCCATGCAGACCCTCAACACCGCCCAGACCGTCCTGTCGATGCTGGAAGTGAACGGCATCGACACCCTGTTCTGTCTCCCCGGCGTTCAGAACGATCCGTTCTTCGACGCACTCTACGACCGCACCAACGCCCTCCGGCCCATCCACGCACGCCACGAGCAGGCCTGCGCCTACATGGCGTTGGGCTATGCGATGGCCGCCGGCAAACCCTCGGCCTACGTCGTGGTGCCCGGCCCCGGCTTTCTCAACACGACGGCGGCTCTGGCGACCGCCTACGCCGTCAACGCGCCGGTGCTGGCACTGACGGGCCAGATCCAGCAGTCGATGATCGGCCGCAATGTCGGCCTGCTGCACGAACTTCCCGACCAGCTCGCCATTATGCGCGGCCTGACCAAATGGGCCGACCGCATCCCCTCGCCTACGGCAGCGCCAGGCCTGGTGAACGAAGCCTTCCGCCGTCTGCTGTCAGGCCGTCGCCGCCCGGTCGCGCTCGAATGCGCCATGGACACCTGGGCCAGGCGCGCACCGGTCGAGCTGATCGGCAAGGCGGCCACGGCCGATCCCTGCCCGGTCGACGAGGACGCCGTCGAACGCGCCGCCAAACTTCTGGGCGGCGCCGATCATCCGATGATCGTGGTCGGCGGCGGCGCCCAGGGCGCCGGCGAATACGTTCAGCGCATCGCCGAGCTGCTCGACGCGCCGGTCATGACCGGCCGCATGGGCCAAGGCGTGATCGATGGGCGCCATCGCCTCTCGATCACTGCGCCGGCCGGTTACCGCTTCTGGGGCGAAGCCGATGTCGTGCTCGCGGTCGGCACGCGCCTGCAGCCGCAGCAGCAGAACTGGGGCCTCGACGATTCGCTGAAGATCGTTCGCATCGACGCCGACAGCGAGGAACTCGACCGTCATCGCAAGCCGGAAGTCGGCATCGTGGGCGACGCCACGGCAACGCTCAAGGTGCTGGCCCAGCACCTCGAAAAGCATGCGCGCAAGCACAGCGGCCGGGCCGAGCATGTCGCCGGGATCAAGGCGGCAGCCACCAAGAGGATCCGGGAGACCCTGGCGCCGCAGATCGCCTACCTCGAAGCGATGCGCAAGGCACTGCCGGATGACGGAATCCTGGTCGATGAGCTGACACAGATGGGCTATGCGGCCCGCTTCGCCTGGCCGACCTACAAGCCACGCACCTTCCTGTCGCCCGGCTACCAGGGCACCTTGGGCTGGGGCTACGCCACCGCGCTCGGCGCCAAGGTCGCCCGGCCCGACACGGCGGTCCTGTCGATCAGCGGCGACGGCGGTTTCATGTTCACCGCAATGGAAATGGCGACGGCGGCCCAGCACGGGATCGGCGTGGTGGCCGTCGTGTTCAGCGATGGCGCCTTCGGCAACGTGCGGCGGATCCAGCAGCAGTCCTTCAACAACCGCACCATCGCCACCGAGCTGCGCAACCCCGACTTCGTAAAGCTGGCCGACAGCTTCGGCATCGACGCCGTACGCGTCGGCTCGCCGGACGAGTTGGGCACCGCGATCTCCCGGGGCATCGCCAAGGGTGCGCCATTGTTGATCGACTGCCCGGTCGGCCAGTTTCCCGACCCGTGGCCGTTGGTGACGCTGCCCCGGATCAGGGCTCGGAAGGGCTGACGCCACAGCGGAGCGGCGTCCCCTTCATGTCATGCTGAGCGCAGCGAAGGATCCCTCGCGTATTCAAGGAGTCCGCTGATCACTCCGCGAGGCCCTTCGCTGCGCTCGGGACGACAGATTGCGACACGCTGCCTTTCGCCCTGATCTCGGTGAGCAGCCGCGCGGCGTGTGCCTGGTCGGCGATGCGCTTCGACGTGAAGCGCGGGTCGAGGGCGGGAGAGACAAACAGGAGATGCCTCGCAAGGAAGTCCGGCGGTGGCGGCGGCTCGCTCTGCTCCTCAGGCATCTCGACCTCGGCCATCGCGAAGTAGGTCGAGCCGTCGTCGCGCTTGAAGAAATCGACGTCCCAGTGATAGGCGCCGTCGGTCCACGAATACCGGACCTTCACCAGCGTCTCCTTGCGCTGGGTCCACAGCCGCCCAAAGTCGACGGCGCTCAGGCCGGTTTCGATCTCGACGACCTGGCCGTCGATCGTACGCTTGTACGTGAAGACATGGTCGGTCTTGCCTTCGCCCTCGAGGGAGCGGATGCGCAGGCCTGGCGCGTCGAGATAGGCCTGACGCAACAGATGCCGCGCGACGCCTTGCATGGCGCCGAGTTCCGCTTCCAGGCTCACAGCCTGCTCGTTCAGGACAAACTTGCGCTCGTTTTCGATCGGCATGCTAAAATCGTCACCATGGCCACACAGACAATCGACGATCTGCCGACTCCCGCCCTCATTCTCGACCGGGCGATCCTGCGCCGCAACCTCAAGCGTATGAGCGAGCGCCTGCGTAACGCAGGCGTCATGCTGCGCCCTCACCTCAAGACCGCGAAATCGGTCGAGATCGGCCGCATGGCCGTCGAGGGTCATGACGGCCGCATCACCGTCTCGACCCTGGCCGAGGCGCGCTACTTCGCCGACGGCGGGTTCAAGGACATCCTCTATGGCGTCGGCATCATCCCGTCGAAGCTCGGCGCCGTGACGGAGCTGCGCCGGCGCGGCGTAAACCTGCGCGTCGTCACTGACAATCTTTCGGTCGCCAAGGCCATCGCCGCGGCAGCGACGGACGGCGATACCTTCTCCGTGTTCATCGAGATCGACAGCGGCGGTGGCCGTGCGGGGCTACCTTACCCCACTTTGCCCGGTCTGCTCGACATCGCCCGCGTCCTGCACGAGGCGCCGGGCGTCGACCTCGCCGGCGTCATGACCCATGCCGGCCATTCCTATCACCAGAGCACGCCCGACGGCATCGCGGCCGTGGCCGAGCAGGAACGCCTCGCCATCGTGACCGCGGCCCAGCAGCTGCGGGCGGCGGGCATTCCCTGCCCGATCGTCTCCGGCGGTTCGACGCCGACGGCGATGCATTCGCGCGACTTCACGGGCATCACCGAGATGCGGCCGGGCGTCTATGTCTTCAACGATCTCGACCAGGAATATATCGGCGCCTGCGGCGCGGGAGACATCGCGCTGTCGGTTCTGGCCTCGGTGATCGGCCACTATCCGCATCGCAACCAGCTGCTGGTCGATGCCGGCGCGTTGGCGCTCTCCAAGGACATCAGCGCCCAGGAGTTCCAGCCCAAGGTCGGCTACGGCACCATCGCCGATCCGCCGGCTGCCGGCATGGCGGTGATCGAATGCTCGCAGGAACATGGCTTCGTCGCCGCCGACGATCCGCTGCCCTACGGCAACCTGCCGATCGGCGCGCGCGTCCGCATCCTGCCCAATCACGCCTGCATCACCGCCGCCGCCTACGACCGCTACTACGTCGTCGACAGCGACCTCGATGGCGGCCGGTCGGTGGTTGACGTCTACGACCGCATCAACGGGTGGTGACCTTCCATTGTCATCCCGAGTGAAGAGAAGGATATCGCGTTCGCCAGGGAGTCCTTCGGTCGCTCGGCTAGGTCCTTCGCTTCGACCAGGACGACCTGTAGCTACAGCGAACTCACCGTATGGCCGCCGTCGACGGTGATGATGCTGCCGGTCATGAACGCGCCCGCTTCCGAGGCGAGCAGCAGCAGCGCGCCGTCGAGATGCTCGGGCTGGCCGATGCGGCGCTGCGGGATGCGGTCGATCAGGCGCTGGCCGCCCGGCGTCTTCCAGAAATCGCCGTTCATCTCGGTTTCGATGTAGCCCGGGCAGATCGCGTTGACGCGGATGTGATAGCGCGCCCACTCCATGGCCAGCGCCCGCGTGAGATGGATCAGCCCCGCCTTCGAGGCATTGTAGGGCGCCACCTGGCCGATCGTGCGCAGGCCCAGGATCGAGGCGATGTTGACGATCGAGCCCGGCCGCTTCGCCGCGACCCAGCGCTTGCCCGCGGTCTGCGTCATCAGCCAGGCCCCGCGCAGGTTGGTGTCGACGACCGAATCCCAGTCGGCTTCGGGCATGTCGAGCGCCGGCTTCACGATCGAGATGCCCGCATTGTTCACGAGGACGTCGACTGGTCCCAGCGCCGCTTCGATCTTGTCGAAGGCCGCCGCAATCGACTCCGCCGACTGCACGTCGAGATCGACGGCCAACGCCCTGGCACCGGCCTGCTGCAGTTCTCCCTGCAGGGTGGCCAGTCGGTCCGCCCGCCGCGCCGCGATCGCCACCGACGCGCCCGCTCCTGCCAGAGTGCGCGCGAAGTGAACGCCCAGGCCCGACGAGGCGCCGGTCACCAGGGCCACTTTGCCGCTAAGGTCGAATCGCTTGGACATGCCGGACGCTCCACTGTTTCATGCCGGCCTTATAGGCGAGCGACCCGTTTGGAGGAAACATGGACCTCGGTCTCAAAGGCAAGCGTGTGATGGTGACCGGTGGCACCAAGAGCATCGGACGCGCCATCGTCGACACCTTCCTGGCCGAAGGCGCGGTCGTGGGCTTCTGCGCCCGCGATGCGGCACTGGTGAAGGAGCGCGAGGCGGAATGGCGCGCGCAGCAGGGCCGCGCCAGTGGAACGGTGCTCGACGTCACCGACAATGACGCGCTCAAGGCCTGGATCGACGGCTTCGCGGCAGAGGGCGGCATCGATCATTTCGTGGCCAACGTGAGTGCCCTCGGCACCGACAACACGGTCGAGGGCTGGCGCAAGGCCATCGAGGTCGACCTGGTCGCGACAGTGAACGCCGTGCTGAACGTGCGGCCGCATCTCGAAGCGCGCGGCCAGGGCGCCACCCTCACCATCATCGGCACGACCTCATTGGTCGAGGTCGCGGGGCCGACCCAGCCTTACCGTTCGGTGAAGGCGGCGCTGGTGCCCATGGTCAAGTCGATGGCGATCGAGCTGGCGCCCAAGGGCGTGCGCGTCAACATGGTCTCGCCGGGCACGATCCTCGAAGACGGCAACACCTGGGGCCGCCAGCGCGACGCCGCCAGCGAACGCTACAAGCGCTCGCTGGCGCGCAATCCGACAGGCCGCATGGGCACGCCGCAGGAAGTGGCCAGCGCCGTCGTGTTCCTGTCCGGCGCGCCCGCCTCGTTCATCACCGGCATCAACATGGTGGTTGACGGCGCCATCACCTCGCGGGTGCAGTACTGACGCCAACCCGTACGCCATGGCCGCTGGCCGCGCTGCTGGTCGCGGCCGGCATGGTCGCGGCCTTCCAGGTCGGCAAGGCGCCACCCGCCCTCCCCTCGATCCGCGACGATCTCGGCGCGACCCTCGAGCAGGCGGGCTGGCTGCTGTCCGTCATCAACCTAATGACGGCGCTTGGCGGCATGGCGATCGCGCTGACGGCCGATCGCGTCGGTCACCGGCGGCTGGCGATCTTCGGCACGCTGCTGGCCGGCGCGGCAAGCTTCGCGGGCGCCTTCGCCCCCAACGTCGAATCGCTGCTGGTCGGGCGCATCTTCGAAGGGCTGGGCTTCATCACCGTCGTCGTGGCCGTGCCGACCCTGCTCCTGCGAATTATGCGCCCCAGTGATCAGCGCCTCGCCATGGCGATCTGGAGCACCTACATGCCGGCCGGCTCCGGCACCATGATGGTGATCGCGGCCATCGTGCTGCCCGGCACCTCCTGGCGCACCGTGTGGCTGGTCGCCGCCGGGGCGGCTGCGGTGATGGCGGCCGCGCTCCTCCTGCGCGCTGTGCCGCGGCGCGAACTCGATCCCCTGCCGGTGACGCGCCGCCCGGTCCTCGCGGAGATGAAGGAAGTCGCCACCAGCGGCGGGCCGCTGGCCATCGCGCTCTGCTTCGGCGCCTATGCCTGCTGCTGGTTCGCCATCATCGGCTTCCTGCCGACGCTCCTGATCGAGCGGCTGGGCTATTCCACCTCGACGGCCGCCATCGTCACGGCCGCAGTCGCCATCCTGAACGTGACAGGCAATCTCGGGGCCGGCTGGCTGCTGCACCGCCGGGTGCCGCGGGTCACCGTGATCGTCGGCGCCACCCTGTCGATGAGCCTGTGCGCCGCCGGCATCTTCGTGAACGGCGTGCCGGACCTCGCGCGGCTGGTGCTGGCCGGCCTCTATTCGACGGTGATCGGCGTGGTGCCGGGCGCGCTGTTCACCGCGATTCCAATCCATGCGCCGCGACGGGAACTGGCCGGCGCCTCGACCGGTCTGCTGATGCAGGGCTCCAATATCGGCGGACTACTCGGGCCTCCGATCACCGGTGCCCTGGTTGGCTGGGGCGGCTGGCCCAGCGCCGCCTGGCTGACCACGGTCGCGTTGGGCGTAGCGGCGGCCGCCGGCCTCTTCCTGCACTGGCTGGAAAGGCATAAGCTGGGGGCATGATCTACGTCGACATCGTCTCCGATACGATCTGTCCCTGGTGCTACATCGGCAAGCGCCGCTTCGAGCGCGCGCTGCAGCAGAGCGGCCGCACCGACGTCGCGGTGGCGTGGCGCCCGTTCCAGCTCAATCCCGACATGCCGGCCGAGGGCATGACGCGCGACGACTATGTGCGCGCCAAGTTCGGCGGCGGCGACCGGCCGCGCCAGATCTACCAGGCGATCGCCGAGAGCGGCCGTGAGGCCGGCATCGACTTCCAGTTCTCGCGCATCAAGCGCACGCCCAACACGGTCCTGTCGCACCGGCTGGTCCACTGGAGCGCCCGGAGCGAGCGTCAGGACGAGGTCGTGGCCGAACTGTTCAAGGCCTATTTCGAGGAGGGCCTCGACATCGGCGACCTCGATACGCTGGTCGAATGCGCCGTGCGTGCCGGCATCGAAGAAGACATTACCCGCCACTTCCTTGCGGGTGACGAAGGCCGCCAGGAAGTCGTCGCCTCCGATGTCTATGCCCGCCGCCTGGGCATCAACGGCGTCCCCTGCTTCATCGTGAACCGTAAATACGCGGTCTCCGGCGCCCAGCCGCCCCCCGCCTTCGTCGAGGTCTTCAATCTCGCCGAGCGCGACGCCGCCACGAGTGCCGCGCAGTCGACCGCGTAGCCACCTTAGGCAAATCACCACTGACCTCATCCTGAGGAGCCACGCGCAACGTGGCGTCTCGAAGGATGGGCAACGCACGCCTTGTTCGTAGCGACCCTTCGAGACGCGGCCTGCGGCCGCTCCTTGTATCAAGACACGGCCGCGCCGGCGTAGAGTTGCAGGTGCGGTCTCGGTGGAGAGCCCGCAGGCTCCTGGGGCCTCCAAGCCCGTCCCTGAGCTCGGCGCCTCCACCGTTGATTTTGTGATCCCGAACGGTCGCCTGGGCCGAACCGCGAGCCCGCATGCGCAAGGATGGGAGCCAAGATCCATGTTCGTAGGTATCGATGTGGCGAAAGAGCGCCTGGATGTTCATGTGCGCCCCGCCGGCGAGGCCTTCACCGTTGCCCGCGACGGAGAAGGCATCGAGGACCTGATTGGGCGGCTGAGTAAAATGGCACCTGCTCTGATCGTGCTCGAAGCAACCGGTGGCTTCGAGACGATCGTGGCGGCAGGCCTGGGCGCGGCGGGCCTGCCCGTGGCGGTCGTCAATCCACGGCAGATCCGAGACTTCGCCTGGGCCACCGCACGGCTGGCCAAGACCGATGCGCTGGATGCCGCTGTCATCGCCCACTTCGCCGAGGCGGTGAACCCACCGGCGCGACCGCTCGCTGACGAGCAGTCCAGACTGTTGGGCGAACTGATGGCCCGCCGCCGTCAGCTCGTCGAGATGATCGGGGCCGAGAGCAATCGCCGGCGCATGCTCACAGTTCGACGCACCCTCAAGAGCGTCGATCGCGTGCTTGCCACCTTGAAGGCCCAGCTCGAACAGATCGACGACGACATCGACACCGCCGTCCGGGGAACACCGACCTGGCGGGAAGCGGAGGACCTTCTGATCAGCGTTCCCGGCATCGGGCCCAGGATCGCCCGCACCCTGATCGCCGAACTGCCTGAACTGGGCCGTCTCGGCCGACGCGAGATTGCTTCCCTGACCGGCGTCGCCCCGTTCAATCGCGACAGCGGCACCTTGCGTGGCCGCCGTACCATCGCGGGAGGACGACCCGTCGTACGGGCTGCCCTCTACATGAGCATCCTCGTCTCCATCCGCCGCAAGCTGCCCTTGGCGCTGACCTATCATCGCCTGCGCGCCGCAGGAAAGCCGGCAAAGGTCGCCATCGTCGCTTGTATGCGCAAGCTCGTGACCATCCTCAACGCCATCCTCAGGGACAGAAAACAATGGGCAAACGCTTGACCAACACGACGGTCGCTCAGGGTGAGGCTGTGTGTTTGGCCATTCATATGTCGACTATCATATGATATGATAATCGGCATATCATGCCCATCAGCGCCACCCGAAAGGCCGCCATCCGGTCCGAGATCGTCGAGCATGCGGCACGGCTGTTCCGGCTGCGCGGCCATGCCGGTACCAACATCGACGACATCATGCTGGCGGCCGGGCTGACGCGCGGCGCCTTCTACGCGCATTTCACCTCGAAGGACGCCCTGTTCGCCGAGATCGTCCGGATGGGACACGGGCTTCTGCCGCGGCTGCGCGCGGCCGAAAAGGCCAGCACCGCGCTCGACGAGTATCTCGATAGGGAAAATCTGGCCGCTACCGCGCAGGGTTGCGCCCTCGCTGCGCTCGCCGGCGACGTGGCGCGCGCACCGCTGGCGGCAAGGCTCGCTTATGCCAACGTGCTCCACGGCGTGATCGCCGAACTGGCGCGTGGAAAGAAGCGCTCGCTCGATGCCGATGCGACCGCCGTTGCGATCCTGACGGTCGGCGCCATCACCCTGGCGCGGGCCTCGGGCGATCCACGGCTCAGCGACTGGCTGCTGCGCTGTGCCCGCCGCACGACGAAGGCGCTGATGAAGCCGAAGCCGAAGCCTAAGAAAGCCCCTAAGCGGCGAGCTTCGACAAAGAGGAAACGATCGACGTCACGCCCGAAAGCCGCTGGCGCTCGTCCGTCCAGACCCGCTGCACGATCACGCGGTGGTCGGGCCTGAGCTTCACCAGCGGCGCATTTTTCTGGATCCAGGCGACCAGGCGGTCCGGCCTCGGGAACTTGTTCTGGTGGAAGCTGAAGACGACGGCCTTCTCGCCGGCATCGATCTTCTCGACCTGCGCGGCGCGGCACAGGAGCTTCAGCGACACCGTGCTCAGCAGGAATTCCGCCTCCACCGGCATGCGGCCGAACCGGTCGACCAGTTCGGCGGCAAACGAGTCGATCTCGCCCTGGTTGGTGAGGCCTCCCAGGCGCCGGTAGAGGCCCATGCGGACCGACAGATCGGGCACATATTCCTCGGGGATCAGCACCGGGATGCCGAGATTGATCTGCGGCGACCATTCCGACTTCTCGGCTTCCTGGGAGCGCCCGCGTGCCACCGCGACCGCCTCCTCCAGCAGCTGCTGGTAGAGTTCGATGCCGACTTCGCGGATATGGCCCGACTGCTCGTCGCCCAGGAGATTGCCGGCGCCGCGGATGTCGAGGTCGTGGCTCGCGAGCTGGAATCCCGCGCCCAGCGTATCGAGCGTCTGCATCACCTCGAGCCGCTTGGCCGCCGCCTCGTTCAGCGCCCGGCCCGGCGGCACCGTAAGGTAGGCATAGGCGCGCGTCTTGCCGCGACCGACCCGGCCGCGCAGCTGGTAGAGCTGGGCCAGCCCGAACATGTCGGCGCGATGGATGATCATGGTGTTGGCGTTGCGGATGTCGAGACCGCTCTCCACGATGTTGGTCGAGAGCAGCACGTCGAACTTGCCCTCGACGAAATCCTGCATCGTGTTCTCGATCGTGGTCGGCGCCATCTTGCCGTGCGCCATACCGAGGCGAATTTCCGGCACCAGCTCGCGGATCTCCGTGGCAACGGACGCCAGGTCCTCCACCCGCGGACAGACGTAGAAGGTCTGGCCGCCGCGATACTGCTCGCGCAGCAGAGCCTCGCGGATGGTGACCCCGTCGAAAGGCGTGATGAAGGTGCGTACCGCCAGTCGATCGACCGGCGGGGTGGCGATCAGGCTCATGTCGCGCACGCCAGTCAGCGCGAGCTGCAGGGTGCGCGGGATCGGCGTCGCCGTCAGGGTCAGCACATGGACGTCGGCGCGCAGCTCCTTCAGGCGCTCCTTGTGGCCGACGCCGAAATGCTGCTCCTCGTCGACGATCAGCAGGCCGAGATCCTTGAATTCGATGCTCTTGGCCAGCAGCGCATGCGTGCCGCAGACGATGTTGACGGTGCCGTCCTTCAGCCCTTCCTTGGTGGCCTTGGCCTCCTTGGCCGGCACCAGGCGCGACAGGCGGCCGATGTTCAGCGGCATGCCCTGGAAGCGCTCGACGAAGGTGCGGTGGTGCTGACGGGCCAGCAGGGTCGTCGGGCCGATCACCGCCACCTGCTTGCCCGACATGGCCGCCACGAAGGCCGCGCGCAGGGCAACCTCGGTCTTGCCGAAGCCGACATCGCCGCACACCAGCCGGTCCATCGGCTTGCCCGAGGACAGATCGTCCATGACGTCGGAGATCGCCTGGAGCTGGTCGTCGGTTTCGGCATAGGGGAAGCGCGCGCAGAATTCCTCGTACAGGCCGTCAGGCGGGCTGAGCGTCTCGCCGCGCCGGACCGCACGCTCGGCGGCGATCTGGATCAGCCGGTCGGCCATGTCGGCGATGCGCTGCTTGAGCTTGGCCTTGCGCGACTGCCAGGCGACGCCGCCCAGCCGGTCGAGGACGGCCCCCTCCTCGCCCGCGCCGTAGCGGCTCAGCACGTCGATGTTCTCGACTGGCACGAAGAGCTTGTCGCCGCCGTCATAAGTGAGGCGCAGGCAGTCGTGGCGCGCGTGATGAATCTCGAGCGTCACGAGCCCTTCGTAGCGTCCGACGCCATGCTCGCGATGCACCACCAGGTCGCCGTCGCTGAGCGCCGAGGCCTCGGCGATGAACCGCTCGGACGGGCGGCGCTTCTTGGCAGGGCGCGACAGGCGGTCGCCGAGAATGTCCTCCTCGCCGATCACTTCCAGCCCGTCGAGCACGAAGCCGTGCTCCAGTGGCCAGATCACGACGGCGACGACGCCGGCCGGCAGGGCCTGCACCATGGCGAAGTCGGCGGCGAGCACCGGCGTGGTGGCGCCATGCTCTTGCAGCAGGTGCTGCAGGCGGGTCGTCGATCCGTCGGTGTAGCCGGCGACGACGATGCGACGGCCGGCGTCGTTGGCCGCCTTCACATGCTCGGCCACCTTGTCGAACAGATTCACCCCTTGCGCCGTACGCGCCTGGGCAAAGCCCTCGTGGCGGCGGCCGCCGAGATCGATCGTATTGACCGCGCCGGGCGCCGAATCGAAGCTCGAGAACTTGGCGACGGGACGGCCGTCGAGCAGGCGCTCCCATTCGGACGGTTTGAGATAAAGCCGCTCGGGCGGCAGCGGCTTGTAGTCCGCGCCGCCGGTCATGCCGCCCTTGGCGCCGGTCTTCTTGCGGGCGTCGTAATAGTCGGCGACCAGCTCGTAGCGCGCGCCGAAGGCTTCCGAGGCCTCATGATCGGCTGTGACGACCGCGCCGGGGCAGTAGTCGAGCAGCGTTTCCATGTGATCGTGGAACAGCGGCATCCAATGCTCGACGCCGACATGGCGCTGTCCGGCCGAGACAGCTTCGTAGAGCAGGTCGTCACCCGAGACGTTGCCGAACAGCTCGCGATAGCCGCTGCGGAAACGCTCGATGCTTTCGGGCGTCAGCAGGACTTCGCTGACCGGCAGCAGCACGACCTCTTCGCGGGTTCCGGTCGAACGCTGGCTCATTGGATCGAAGGAGCGGATGGCCTCCAGCGTGTCGCCGAACAGGTCGAGCCGCAGCGGCTCCTTGGTGCCGGGCGGAAAGAGATCGAACAGGCCGCCGCGCACGGCGAACTCGCCCGGCTCCATCACCGTCTCCGACCGGCCATAGCCGTTCTCGCCGAGGAATTTGGTCAGCCAGGCGACGTCGAGCATCTGCCCCTTGCGCAGGATCGTCGCTGCCTCGCTATAGAGGCTCCTGGGCGGCACGCGCTGTAGCGCGGCGCCCACCGAAGCGAGGATGATGCGCGCCGGCGCGCCAGGGGCCTTCGGGGTGGCCAGCCGGCTCAGCGTCTCCAGGCGTTCGGCCACGATGTCGGGATGCGGCGACATGCGATCGTAGGGCAGGCAATCCCAGGCTGGAAAGACCAGCACCTCGCGATCGGGGCTGAAGAAGCGCAGCCCGTCCTGTAGCCGCTCCAGCCGCTGCCCATCGCGCGCCACATGCAAAATGTCCACGCCGCCGGTGGCGCGTGCCAGCTCTGCCAGGACGAGGGCATCGGCGCCTTCCGGCAGCCCGGCGAGGGTCCATTTGATGGCCTTGCGCGGGATCGCAGCCAGTGCACTGACGAACGGCAGCGCCACTAAAACCTCACGCGAAACGCCAGCAGCTTGCGCACCACCGTCGAATCTTGATCGGCGGGAACTTCGACCTTGCCCGAGACCCAGTCGTAGATGTCGTTGTCGCCGACCGAGAGCAGCCGCTCATACTGGTCGAGCTCGGCGGCGCCGAATTCCCCGAGATGCGCGCGCGCGAACTGCCCAAGGAGGATGTCGTTCTCCTTGTTGCCGCGATAGGTGCTGCGGTAGAGCAGGCGCTTCCGCCGCGTCTCCAGATCCGTCTCGCCAACCATGTTTTCCCCAGTCCCGGACCCAAAAGGGGCGTAGCATATAGGCGGCGGCGATGGCGAAGTCACGCAGCCCAGATCCAGCCAACGATGCGCCCTCAAGCCCTCACCCCCCTCTTTGCCCATGTCACGTCGCTCCCCGGAATCGGGCCACGGCTGGGCACTCTCGTGGAGAAACTTGCAGGCAAGCTGGTCGTCGACCTGCTCTGGCACCTGCCCTTCGCCGTGATCGACCGGCGGAACGCGCCCGACGTGGCCCAGGCGCGCGGCGGCGAGGTCGCGACCCTGACGGTCAATGTCGACGAGCACATGGTCCCGCACAGTCCGCGCCAGCCCTACAAGATCTGGTGCAGCGACGAGAGCGGCCGAATTTGTCTCACCTACTTCAACGGCCGCGAGGACTATCTCAAGAAGCTGCTGCCGCCGGGCGAGACGCGCGTGGTGAGCGGCAAGGTCGAAATCTACCAGGGCGAGGTGCAGATGACGCACCCCGACCATGTCGTCCCGCTGACCGAGCGCGAAGCGATCCTGCGGGTCGAGCCCCTGTATGGCCTCACCGCTGGGCTCACCCAGAGGCCGGTGCAGAAGGCCATTGCGGCCGCTGTCGACCGCGCGCCGGCCCTTCCCGAATGGCAGGACGCCGCCTTTCACCGAAAACAGGGCTGGAGCGACTGGAAGACCGCCGTTGCGCGTGTCCACGCGCCCGAGGAGATGGGCGATCTCTCTCCGTCCCACCCTGCCCGCGCCCGCCTCGCCTTCGACGAGTTGCTGGCCAGCCAACTCGCCATCGCGCTGGTGCGCCATCACAACCGCACCCTGGCCGGTCACGCGACCAAGGGGGACGGCCGCCTGCGAAAGACCGCCCTCGCCTCGCTGGGCTTCGAGCTGACCGCCAGCCAGACCCAGGCCATCGCCGAGATCGCCGACGATCTCGCCAAGGAAGAGCGCATGGTGCGGCTGCTGCAGGGCGATGTCGGCAGCGGCAAGACCCTGGTGGCGCTGCTGGCCATGCTGATCTGCGTCGAGGCCGGCGCGCAGGCCGCGATGATGGCGCCGACCGAACTGTTGGCGCGCCAGCATTTCGCGACCATCGCGCCGCTCGCGGAAGCGGCCGGCGTGAAAATCGCGTTGCTGACCGGGCGCGACGGCCAGCGCCAGAAGAAGCAGACCTTGCAGGGCCTGGCCGACGGCACGATCCAGCTCGTGGTCGGCACGCATGCGCTGGTGCAGGAGGATGTCGAATTCGCCGACCTCGCCATGGCGGTGGTCGACGAGCAGCACCGGTTCGGCGTGCATCAGCGCATGGCGCTGTCGTCGAAGGGCCATGCCGTCGATCTGCTCGTCATGACCGCGACGCCAATTCCGCGCACGCTCATGCTCGCCGCCTACGGCGATCTGGATGTGTCCAAGCTCACGGAGAAGCCCAGGGGCCGCCAGCCGATCGACACCCGCACCATCCCGCTCGAGCGGCTCGGTGAGGTCGCGCAGGGGATCGGACGGCAGATCGCCGCGGGCGCGCGCGTCTACTGGGTCTGCCCGCTGATCGAGGAATCCGAGGAAATCGACCTCGCCAACGTGACCGAGCGCTTCCAGCTGTTGAACGACCGCTTCCCCGGAAAGGTCGGTCTGCTGCATGGCCGGCTGAAAGGGGCCGAGCGCGAGGCCACCATGGCCGCCTTCGCCGATGGCCGGCTGTCGATCCTCGTGGCCACCACCGTGATCGAGGTCGGCGTCGACGTGCCGGCCGCCACGGTGATGGTGATCGAACACGCCGAGCGCTTCGGCTTGGCGCAGCTCCACCAGCTGCGCGGCCGGGTGGGACGCGGCAGCGCCAAGTCGACTTGCCTGCTGCTCTACGCGTTGCCGCTCGGCGAGACCGCCAAGTCGCGCCTGGCGATCATGCGCGAGACCGAGGACGGATTCCGCATCGCCGAGGAGGATCTGAAGCTGCGCGGCGCCGGCGAGCTTTTAGGCACCCGCCAGAGCGGCCTGCCCGACATGCGGCTGGCCGACCTTGCCGTTCATAACGAGCTGCTCGAAGCCGCCCGCGACGATGCCCGGCTGGTGATCGCCCGCGATCCCGACCTGCAAACCGAGCGCGGCACGGCGCTGCGCGCCCTCCTCTACCTCTTCCGCCGCGATGACGCGGTGAGGACGCTGCGGGCGGGTTGATCAGCCCAACTGGCTCACAAACGTCCGCAGAGCCTCGCGCGCCGCTTCGGCCGACTTCTCGGCGTCGGTGCGGCGATTGGCGAGCGCCTCCAGATCGGTTTCCTGCTTGTCGAGGGTCGCGAGATAGCGGCGCTGGAGGTCGCTGGTGGGCGGCACCCTCGCTAGGTTCTCGCGCAGGCGTGCCTGCTCCTGCACGATCGCCTGCCGCTCGGTATCGACCTGCGCCACCTTGCGCTGGGCCTCTGCGGCCGCCTGCTGAAGCTGCAGCACGCGGGTGAGCTGCTCGCGCGTCTTCGCATCGAACTCGCGGGCCTGGGCATAGACGCGGATCTGCTCGGCCGCGCTTTCGACCAGCCGGATTTCCTGCTGTTGCGTCTGCTCCTGCACGACCTCGAAGGTCTGGGTCTGCTCACCGCCCGGAAGCTGGAACGGGATGCGATAGTTGCCTTCGCTGAGCTCTACGTCCTTGGACTCCGGCCTGGTCAAGGTCCAGCCCGGCAGGCGCCGTTGCACGACGACCAGCTGGCGCGGCTCCTTGGCCGGGCCACGCACGCGATAGACCGTCGTCTGTCGCACGACGCGCGACAGCCGCAGCGCGCCATTGGCGATGGTGCCGGACGCCACCCGATCGGTCTGCGCCACGTCGCGCTCGATGATGATCTTCTCGTCGAGCGCATAGGCCAGCAGGCGGGTTTCGCCGACCGGGAAGCCCGAAAGACGCGCGTCGCCGACATAGGACACGTAGCCTCCCTTGTCGCGCTCGTAGAGGGTGATGATGCCGGGCGGCAGGCCCGACTCGCCATCGTTGGTCAGGCGGATCGCGGCCAGCGGGTTACGCGCGGCGGTGTCGGCCTGATAGAGCGCGAGGCGCGCCGCCGGCACCTGCCGGTCGACGATCGGGATCGACAGCGTACGGCCGTTCTCGACACTGACCGCGCGCGGGAACTTGAAGATCACCTGCGTGGCGGCGTCGCTCGCCTCGATCTGCTCGGCGGCAGTTGCCAGTTCCGCGGGCGGCGGCGGAGGGGGTGCCATGGCCGGCGCGCCGACCGAACGCTCCTGCTGCGCGCGATACGGCGCGGGCGCCGGCATCGCCAGCGAGGATTTCGCTCTCTGCTGGTCGGCCGTGACGCCGCCGCGATCGATACCCGGCATCAGGCGGCCGGCAATCTCGACCGGTACTTCGGGGCGGGTGACGTAATAGGCGTTGTAGAGAGCCTGATGGAAGGCCACCGGGCGGCCCGACACGAGCGTCAGCTCGACGTCCTTCCAATCCTGGCCGCTCAGATTCTCGACCACGGCCCACCCCTGCAGACCCGAGCGCGCGGCGGCCGGATCGGCGCCGAGAGTCAGACGGTAGGAGGCCTTCCAGACCGGCGCCTCGACGATGTAGGCCACGCGCACCGTGCGCTTGCCCTGCCCGCGCATCGCGAGGTCGATGGTGCGCGCGTCCTTGGCGCGGTTGCCCTGGATGGCGATCAGTGCCTGACCGACCTTGTCGCGCAAGGCCGTATCGGCGAACTGCAGGTTCTCCGCATCCTCCAGGATGAACTGCTGCAGGCCGCGATCAGTGTAGAGCGTGACCCGCGTGCGCTTCACCATGCCCTTGTTGTCGGGCAGCGCGACGCTGTCCTCCTCGACCGACACGATGCGGCCGGAGATCGAGCGACTGCCGCCGACCGTGACCTGCGCACCCTTCAGGGTCTGCAGCAGCTCGGCCGGCGAGCCCAGCGAATTCTGGTCGAACGGAAGATCCTTGAACGCCTGTGCCAGCGGCTCGCGGCCCGGCAGGCTGAGCCCGCCCACGCTGCCTTTGTCGTCATAGACGACGAGGCTCTTCAGCACGTCGTCCACCTGTCCCAGCGACACGGTGAGCTTCAGGGTCGCGTCGCCGTCGACGCTCGCCTCGTATTCGAAATAGCCGAGACCGCCCGAGGAGAGCATGACCCTCTTCAGCGCGAGGTCCTGGGCGAAGGCGAAGCTCGGGAACGCGATAAAGCCCACCAGGGCCACGACGTTCATCAAAAAGCGCATGGTCTCTCCCGGTCGATGCCCGCGCACCGTGCACAGCGACTGTGACACAAGCACGGCAGCGGCACGACGAAACTACGGGGTGGTACTGAGCATTCTCAATGGTTGCTGAGCGCAGCGAAGGATCTCGCGCCAGCAACACAGTGCTTGGTCGCTCTGTCAGGTCCTTCGCGGCACTCAGGATGACATGACCTAGGAAAGCGCATCCTTCAGCGCTTCGAGCGGCAGCAGCACGCACTCCTGTCGCGACTTGTGCGCGGCGACGGGCGCGAAGGCGTCGAACGGCTCGTGCGTCTCGCCGGGCTCCCGGCCCAGCGCACGGTCGGCATCGTGGCGCAGCTCGGCGATGCCGGCGGCGTCGCGGCCGACGGCGACGGCGGAGAGCGCGGAAGCCGAGGCCTGGCAGAGCAGACAGCCGCGCACCTGATGACCGATCTCGGTGATGCGCCCCTCTCCGTCGAGGCGCACGTCGAGGATCACGCGATCGCCACAGAGCGGGTTGTCGCGCCGCGCCGTCCTGGTCGGATTCTCGAGCTTACCGGCACCGGTCTTCGCCTTGGCGAGAGCGACGATGCGCTCCTGGTAGATCTGGTCGCTCATCGCAGCGTCTTCGCGGCGTGCGCGACGCCGGCCAGCAGCGCGTCGATGTCGCTGTTGTCGTTGTACGGCGCCATCGAGACGCGCGTCGTGCCGTCGAGATCGAAGCGGTCCATCAGCGGC
Source organism: Reyranella sp. (assembly GCF_965249915.1). Lineage (GTDB taxonomy): Bacteria > Pseudomonadota > Alphaproteobacteria > Reyranellales > Reyranellaceae > Reyranella. The sequence continues at coordinate 1,840,293 of NZ_OZ252257.1, read as the reverse complement.
TGTGCGCAATGGTGGCCAGCGCGTACGGCGACGCCGAACGAATCCAGGGTCTGCGCCACGTCGTGCGGATGCACGCCATCCAGCATGAAGGACACGACAGGATAGCGGTTCTGCAGACTCGCCGGTCCGAAGAGCTGCGTGCCGTCGATCTTCAGCAGTCCATCCATCAAGCGCTGCACCAGCGCCATCTCGTGATCGTGTGCACCCGCCCAATCAAGCGCCTGCATCCAGGCACAGGCGGCGCCCAGACCAATCGCTGGACCGATCGGGGGCGTCCCCGCCTCGAAGCGGCGCGGCGACGGCGCCCAGGTCGTTTCCGCAAGGCTCACTCGCCCGATCATCGAACCGCCGCCCATGAACGGCGGCATGGCGTCCATCAGCTCGGGGCGGCCCCACAGGGCGCCGATGCCGTTCGGTCCGTAGGCCTTGTGGCCCGCGAAGGCGTAGAAATCGATACCGAGCGACGGCAGGTCGAGCGGCCCGTGCGGCGCGCGCTGCGCGCCGTCGAGCATCACCATCGCGCCCACCGTCCTGGCGGCTTCGACGACGGCACGCACATCGAGCAGCGCGCCCGTCACGTTCGAAACGTGGGCCAGCGACACCAGTTTTGTGTTCGGCGTCAGCAGGCGCGGTAGAGCCGAGAGATCGATGCGGCCGTCGGTCGTGACCGGCAGCATGTCGAGCTCGATGCCCGAACGCGACCGCAGCAGCTGCCACGGCACGATGTTGGAATGATGCTCGAGTTCCGACAGCAGGATGCGGTCGCCCGGCTTCAGCAGTGAACCGTACGAGTAGGCGACGAGATTGATGGCCGCCGTACAGCCGCCCGTGAAGACGATCTCCATGGTTGGGACGCCGAGGAACGACGCGACCTGGGCGCGCGCGTTCTCATAGGACTCGGTAGCGCGTTCGGCCAGCCGATGCACGCCGCGCAGCACGTTGGCGCGACCGGTCGTCTCATAACGGCGCACGGCGTCGAGCACCGCGAGCGGCGTCTGTGCCGAGGCGCCATTGTCGAGATAATGGACCGGCAGCCCGTCGATGATTTCGGACAGGATCGGAAACTGGCCGCGGACGGCGGCGACGTCGAAGCTCATGCCACAATACTCATGCCGGTACCCTCGCCCGCCACGCGGCCAGCGCCTCGGGCGTGTCGATGTCGGTGATCGCCGCCTCGCCGGTCATCTCGACCTCGCAGACGAGATCGGCATGCTCGCCGATCAGGTGCTTGGCGCCGCTATCGCCGGACAGTTTCGCCATCTCGGGAAAAAAGCGCCGCGCCCACAGGACGGGATTGCCGCGCTTGCCAGCCACGGTCGGCACACAGATCGCGCGGCCCTCGACGGGGCTGAAGGCGGCCATCAGGCGATTGAGCAGCGGGCCACCCACTCCCGGCATGTCGCCGAGCTGAACGACCGCCGCATCCACCGCGGTCGACAGCGCGCCGATGCCCGTGCGCACCGAGGTGCTGAGGCCCTCGGCAAAATCCGGATTGGTGACGAAGCGCACGCGCGAGCGCGGCGGCACGGCTTTCTCGACCGCGGCGCGGACGTCGTCGGCCATGTGCCCCAGCACGACGACGACCTCGACCGCCTGCGAGGCGAGCGCCGCCGTCACCGCATGGACGACCAGGGGCGCGCCCTCGGCTTCGGCCAGCAACTTGTTCGGCCCGCCCATGCGCGTGGAGCGACCGGCTGCCAGAACCAGTACGGCAACCCTCGGTGCCTGCTGCGGCCCCGCTTCTTCCGAATCGCTCTCGTCGCGCGGCTGCGGGCGGCTGGGAATCTCGGCCAGCAGGCCACCCGATCCCATGCGCACGATCTCGGCGCGACCGACCGGCAGGCGCGCGGCGAGACGCTCCAGCACCATGTCGAAGCCGTTGTACTTGGGCGACTTGGCGCATCCCGGCAGGCCCAGCACCGGCTTGCCGTCCAGCTCGGCGGTGAGCAGCAGGTTGCCGGGATCGACCGGCATGCCGAAATGGATGACCTTGCCGCCCGCCGCTTCGATTCCGGCCGGCACAACGTCGTGGCGATCGACGATCGCCGAGGCGCCGGCAATGAGGAACAGGTCGCAACCCTCGGACTTCAGCTCGGCCAGCGCCTCGGCGATGGCGCCTGCCTCGTGCGCCACGCGGCGCTCGCCGTTGAGGGTGCTGCCGAGCGAGCTGAGCCGCTTGGTCGTCGTGTTCACTGCCTTGTCGAGGACCTTGTCGCGCGTGCCCGGCAACCGTGTCTGGACGAGGCCGGCGCGCATCGCCCGAAAGGGCGCCACGGAGATCATCGGGCGGTTGGCGGTCTTGGCGACGTCGACGGCGCGCGCGACGGCGGGGCGCGGTGCGCCGTAGGGAATGATCTTCACCGTTGCCACCATCTGGCGCGGCTCGACGCGCGCGAAGGGCGGCAGCGTCGCCACGGTCACCGATTCGTCCAGCTCGTTCAGCGCGTCGATGCGCTCCTGGTCGAGCACGGCGAGGCCGGCCTCGCGGGCGAAATGATTGCAGCGGCCGGTGAAGGCTGCGGTGACGTCGATCCCCTCACCCGCCAGCGCCCGTGCGACCGTCGCTGCGGCCTCGTCCTCGTGCATGTCATCGGCATCGAGGCGCGCGGCCACCACCGTCGAAACACCGGCTTGCTTCAGGCGCGCGATATCCTCGTCGGAGAGGATGCGACCCTTGGCGAAGTTGATCCCGTCGGCACGCCGGCTGTGCGCCAGGATGGCGCCGGCGGCCTCGTCGACCGGTGTCTCGCCGAATCTCACGCTGCAGCGACCTTCGGCGCCGAGAGCGCTTCGAGGCGGCGCGCGCGCACCTCGATGATCTGGCCCAGGATCGATACGGCGATCTCGGCCGGCGACTTGGCCCCGATGTTGAGGCCGACCGGCCCGTGCACTCGGGCGAACATTTCCTCGGTGATGCCGACCTCGGCCAGGCGCTCCTTGCGCTTGGCGTGAGTGCGCCGGCTGCCCAGCGCGCCAATGTAGAAGACGTCGGACTTGAGCGCCGCTTCGAGCGCCGGATCGTCGAGCTTGGGATCGTGCGTCAGGGTGACGACCGCGGTCGACACGTCGAGGCCCATCGCCTGGAAGGCCTCGTCGGCCCAGTCCTGGATGACCTTCACCCCGGGAAAGCGCTGGGTCGTGGCCCAGGCACCGCGGGGATCGACGACGGTGACATCGAACTCGAGCATGGCGGCCATCGGCGCCAGCGACTGCGCGATGTGCACGGCGCCGACGATGATCAGCCGCGGCGGCGGCACGTAGACGTTCAGGAAGATCTTGGCGCCGGCGACATCGATGGTCTCGCTCTTGCCGGTGTCCATGGCGCGGCGGGCTGCCGCCAGGATCTCGGCGTCGCTGGCCAGCTCGCCTTTGGCGCCGTCGCGATAGACCAGCGCTTCGGCGGCGTCGCTGAGGCGGGTGGCGAGCGTCACGGCCCGGCGCTTGACGCGTGCGTCCTGAAGGGCGGCGAGGGTTTCGGCTTTCATCGGATCAATTCACCTTCTCGACGAAGACCTGGACCTTGCCGCCGCAGGCGAGACCGACATCCCAGGCCTGCTCGTCGGTGACGCCGAAATCGAGCAGCCGCGGCTTGCCGTCCTTGATGGCGTCGAGCGCCTCCTTGACGACCGCGCCTTCGATGCAGCCGCCCGAGACCGAGCCCACCATGTTGCCGGCATCGTCGACGCCGAGCTGGCTGCCGACAGGACGCGGCGAGGATCCCCAGGTGACGATCACGGTGGCGACGGCGACGCCCTTGCCGTCGGCCTTCCACTTGCCGACCTGATCGAGAACTTCCAGCGCATCGCTCATGGTCTACTCCTTGCGAAGTTCGGTCTGCCAACCGGACAGGCGCTTGTCGGCGCCGACGGTCCGGGAACCCAGCGCCGCGATCAGGCCGGACAGGCTCTCCAGATTGTGGACGGGCCGGAATTCGTCGACGTGCGGCAGCATGGCCTTGTTGCCCTGAGACTTGGGCTCGTAGCCCCCGTACCGCAAGAGCGGGTTGAGCCAGATCATGCGTGAGCAGGACTTATGCAAGCGTTCCATTTCCTCATCCAGGCCGCTCGCGCCCTCGCGATCCAGCCCGTCGGTGATGAGAAGGACGACCGCACCCTGCCCCAGCACGCGGCGCGACCACTTGTTGTTGAATTCGTGCAGCGCCTGCCCGATGCGCGTGCCGCCCGACCAGTCCTCGACCTGCGCCGAGGCCTTCTGCAGCGCGATGTCGACGTCGCGGTTGCGCAAGGCCCGCGTCACGTTCGACAGGCGCGTGCCGAAGGTGAAGCAGTAGACGCGGTCGCGGTCGTTGGTGATCGCATGCATGAAATGCAGGAACATCCGCGTATAGCGGGCCATCGAACCGGAGATGTCGCACAGGATGACCAGCGGCGGCGGCCGGCGGCGCGGCTCGCGGCGGGCAAGCTCCGTTAGCCCCTCGGGCCGCATCGCGCGGCGCAGCGACGCCCGGAAATCGATCCGCGGTCCGCGCCGCGCCGGCTGATAGCGGCGCGTCCGCCGTTCCGGCACCGGCAGGCGCAAGCGTGAGATCGCCCGCAAGGCTTCGTCGATCTCGGCCTGCGACATCTGCTCGAAGTCGCGCGTCTGCAGAACTTCACGGTCCGACACGGTGAAGGTCGCCTCGACCTCGACTTCCGGCGGCTCCTCGGACTGTTCCGGCGGGGCTTCGCCCTGCCCCGGCTGCAGGGCTTCCTGCAGGCGGCGGCTGAGCTGCTTGCCCTTGTCCTGCTGCGCCGGCGCGTCGATCTGCGGCAGCAGCATGTCCATCATCTTCTCGAGCAGGCGCGGATTGCGCCAGTAGACGTGGAATGCCTGGTCGAAGATCTCGCGCTGGTCGCGGCGGTTCACGAAGACCGAATGGAGCGTCCAGTAGAAGTCGTCGCGATTGCGCAGGCCCGCGGCCTCCACCGCCTCGATGGCGCGCAGGATCTGCCCCGGACCGACCCGCAGGCCGGCCGTGCGCAAGGTCCGCGCGAAATGCACGATGTTGTTCGCGAGCTTGCCGTCGCGCGGCTCGCGTCCTGGAAGCCCGGCCGGCGGATCGGGCAGCGTGTCCATCACTTTTCTCTGTCTCTCGTCGCCAAGGTCCGCACGCAACCCACGCGTTGGTCTCGGGTCGCGGTCGGATCCATCAGAAGATGGCACGCCTCGATTTCCTGCGACACAAATCCCGCATTTCGCGGCAGATCGAATTTCTCTGACGCGGCGTGCGAGGACCAGATCAACTTGAGCCGGTTTCCTTCGGCCATTGCCAACGCCAGGTTGCCAACGATATCCAGCGAACAATGCTTGGACACACTTCCCCACGACCTTGCGATGCTGCCGTAAATCAACTCTCCATCGCTCTTGCGATAGTAGAGTTTTGCTGCCTCCGTAGGTGTGAAATGCGGAGGAGAAAAGGACACGAAGCGCTCTTCATTGGGCTCGGCAGTTTGCCGCGCCTCGGCATCAAGTATTTCCTGCGCTGCCGGATCGACCTTGAGATCGGGCACCGACTGCGGGCCGCCGATGACAAAGAGGATGTCGTGCTTCTCCGGTGTTCCCATGGCGAACACTGTCCTCCCTATCGCGCGATTGAAGCGCGCTAAGCTGCTGGGGATGGAGCCGACGATGGCGCTCCGGCAATTTGGCGGACTTTCCTGAGTACTATCTTCGAAGGCGAGGACAGCGACGCGCAGCGGCCACCTGGCCGGATCTGGTCGCGCGACACCAACCGCAGACCGCAAATATTCCTTTCTGAAAAGCTCGAGGAACGGGCCTTTGCTCGCGGGGTTCTCAAGGACCTCGGAGCGGCCCGGAACCGGCCCATTCAAAGCAAAGTACTCATACATCCTATTCAGGACTGCGAATGAGTCATCGACGACCCTCGCTGCCGCGTGGCCAACCGTCTCCGGTGGATTCAGCTTCCTGAATTTGCCTTGCTGGCGCTCCCACCGCTCCCAGTCTCCGGGCTTCCCCAGCTCTTGGGCTCTGGCGAACTCGGCATCGGCGTCTTGCCCGGCCGCCTCGTTGATCATGGCGAGCATATAGTGCTTCTCACCGTCACCGGGATCGGCACGAATCGCTGCTTCAGCACTCGCTCGCGCGTCGGCAAGTTCGCCAAGCTGCAGATATGTCAGCGCTAGTGAGTCCAGAAGATTTGGGCGATCCGCTACGTCCGAGGAGCAGTTTCCGGCCAGCACCGGTTCGCCGCGCCAGTATTTGGTCAGCGCGTCCCCGGTCTTGATCTCTTCCAGCGGCCCACCTCTAAGCGCATACAGCCAGCAGAAATTGTCCCTAACATCGTCGCATCGACTATAGGACAGGGCGTCAGCAGACTTGGTGTCCACGTAGGCGTGGTTGTCCTCGCCCTTGTCGAGCCAAGCAGAGGCGCGCAAACCGTATGCGCGAGTCCTATCGTCTCCCCATAGATTGAAATCATTCACAATTACATGATTGAAGTCTTCGATCGCTCGGTCATTGCGTCCGGCATGGAAGTTCGTGAGCCCTCTTTCGATGCGGGCACGACTGAAGCTGGGAGAGTCTCGCAGGGCCGCATCAAGGTCGTGCTGCGACTTCGCGTACTCGCCGATCTCTCGATATGCTGCTCCACGCTCTGTAAGCAGCAACGCTCGGCTGCTCGGATCCTCGGGGCGAGAGAAGCCGGATTTTGGATAGCCACTCCGCTCAAATTCTGCCTCGGCCTCGTCGAAATCGCGGATAGCCTGGAGCCAATCGCGCTTTGCTTTGTAGAAGCGGCCGCGCTGTTGGAGAGCGTTTCCCAGGGCAGCTTGGGCCTGCGAAGTCTGGATTTGAGAGGAAAGCCGTTTGATCTCGCCTTCGCCGGCCGTTGCGGCCTCCGAACGAGGCAATTTGCCTGAGACGCATAAATCAGCATCGGCATTCATCCGCGCCGCCACTGCACCGCTAAACGTCATCACAAACAGGAAAACGAGCGCAAACGGTCGCATGATTGCGCTCGCCTACCCCAGTGGCTGGGCGGCGATGTCGGACTTCACCTTGCGCAGGATCTCGGCCGCTTCCGAGCCCTGCAGGCGCTGGATGTCGTCCTGATACTTGAGCAGTACGCCCAGCGTGTCGTTGATGGTGCGTGGATCGAGATCGAGCACGTCGAGTTCGGACAAGGCCGTCGACCAGTCGATCGTCTCGGCCACGCCCGGCGCCTTGAACAGGTCGAGCTTGCGCAGTTCCTGGACGAAGCCCACGACTTGGCGCGACAGGCGCTCGCTGGCGCCCGGCGCCTTGACCTTCAGGATCTCCAGCTCGCGCTTGAGGTCGGGATAGTCGACCCAGTGATAGAAGCAGCGCCGCTTCAGCGCGTCGTGGATCTCGCGCGTGCGGTTTGACGTGATGATGACGATCGGCCGTTCCGCCGCCTTGATCGTGCCGAGTTCCGGGATCGTCACTTGGAAGTCCGACAGGACCTCGAGCAGATAGGCTTCGAACGGCTCGTCGGTGCGGTCCAGCTCGTCGATCAGCAGAATCGGGGCGCCGCCGACATGCGGCTGCAGCGCCTCGAGCAGCGGACGGCGGATCAGGAACTTCTCGTCGAAGATGTCGGCCGAGAGTTCGCCACGGTCGTGCACGCCCTGCGCTTCGGCCAGGCGGATCTCGATCATCTGGCGGGCGTAGTTCCACTCGTAGACCGCCGAGGCGACGTCGAGGCCCTCGTAGCATTGCAGGCGGATCAGCGGCCGCTTCAGGGTCTCGGCCAGTACCTTGGCGATCTCGGTCTTGCCGACGCCGGCCTCGCCTTCGCAGAACAGCGGACGGCCCAGCTTGAGGGCGAGGTAGAGGACCGTGGCGAGGCTGCGGTCGGCGATGTAATTGCCGCCCTGCAGCAGCTCGACAGTGGCGTCGATGGACGCCGGAATGGGCGAAGGCATGAAACTCCCGCGAAAACTCGAGGCACCGAAGGGCTCAGTGTAGCGGATGCCCCGGCGCGCCGATATGCTGGGAATTGCCAGATAATTCAAGGATTTGGGAGGAAGGCATGGAGAGCGAACCGTTCCGGGGCCGGATCGCGATCGTCACCGGCGGCGCACGGGGTATCGGCCTCGCCTGCGCCGCCAAGATTACCGCAGGCGGCGGGCGGGTCGCGCTGTGGGACCGCGATCCCGAGCGCGCGATGCAGTCCGCCGAGACGCTCAAGGGCGCGGTCGCCATCGCCGTCGACGTGACCAGCGAGGCGGACGTCGCCAGGGCACTGGCCGAAACCGAGCAATTGCTGGCGCCGCCGGACATCCTGGTCGCCAGCGCCGGCATCACCGGCCCCAACACGACCGTGGCCAAATATCCCGTCGATGCCTGGCGGCAGGTGATCGACATCAACCTGACCGGTGTCTTCCTGACCAACCGCGTCGTTGTCGACGGCATGGTGCAGCGCGGCTGGGGCCGAATCGTCAACATCGCTTCGGTGGCCGGCAAGGAAGGCAATCCCAATGCCTCGGCCTACTCCGCCTCGAAGGCCGCCGTCATCGGTCTCACCAAGTCGCTCGGCAAGGAACTTGCTACGACCGGCGTGCTGGTGAACTGCGTCGCGCCGGCGGTGGTGAAGACGGAATTGTTCAGCCAGATGACCGAGCAACACATCAACTACATGCTGTCCAAGATCCCGATGAATCGCTTCGGCGAGGTCGAGGAAGTGGCCGAGATGGTGGCCTGGCTCGCCTCTTCCCATTGCACCTTCGCGACGGGTGCGGTTTTCGATCTCTCTGGCGGACGGGCTACCTACTGATGTCTCTTCATGAACTCACCCTGACCGAACTCTCCGCCGGCCTCGCCGGCAAGCGCTTCTCCTCGCGCGAGGTGATCGACGCATTGCTGGCGCGCATCGAGAAAGCCGACGGCAAGCTGCACGCCTTCACGGAGGTCTACGCGAAGGAAGCCCGTGCGATCGCCGACGGCGCCGACACCGCCCGCGCCTCGGGCTTCCCGCTGCCGCCGCTGCATGGCCTGCCCGTCGCCTACAAGGATCTCTGCGACATTGCCGGCCGTATCGGCACCGGCGGTTCCAAGATGTGGGAGAAGCGCGTCGCGACCGAGACCTCGAACACGGTCGAGCGCCTGACCGCGGCCGGCATGATCCCGCTCGGCAAGCTGCACATGGTCGAGTTCGCCTTCGGCGGCTGGGGCACCAACCCGCTGATGGGCACGCCGTGGAACCCGTGGGACCTCGAGACCCACCGCACGCCCGGCGGCTCGTCGAGCGGCACCGGGGTCGCCGTGGCCGCTCGCCTCACGCCCGCGGGCATCGGCAGCGACACCGGCGGCTCGGTGCGCATCCCCTGCGCCTTCAACGGGCTGGTGGGCCTCAAGGTCACGTTCGGCCGCATCGGCCTGCACGGCACGATGCTGCTGTCGTGGACGCTCGACTCGATCGGGCCGATGGCGCGTTCGGTCGAGGATTGCGCCCTGATGCTCAATGCGCTGGCCGGTCCCGATCCGCGCGATCCGACGACGCTGGGTCAGCCGCTCGAGGATTTCACCGCCGCGACCAAAGGCGGCTCGATCGAGGGCCTGCGCATCGCCCTGCCCGACGTCTCCGCGCTGCCGGCCTGCGATCCCGACGTGATCGAGGCCTGGCAGGCTTCGGCGAAGAAACTGGAGGAGCTCGGCGCCATCGTCGAGCCGGTGAAGATCCCCGAATGGTACTTCAATCTCGGCGTTGGCGCGGGCTCGATCTCGGCTTCGGAACTCTGGTCGCTGCATCGCGGCTGGATCGAGGACATGAACCAGCCGATCGGTGCGGGCGTGCGCGGCCGCGCGATGGCAGTCAAGACTTTCCCCCCGGCCCTCTATGCCGAGGAACTGCGCCGCATGGCCGCCCGCCGTGCGGCCTTCAATGCCTGGATGGCGCCCTACGACGCGCTGCTCACGCCGGCGCTGGCCTCGGGTGCGATTCCCGTCACCGAGGTCGACGAGACCTCGCCCGCCATCTCGCTGATGACCCGCCCCGGCAACTATCTCGGCCTGTGCGGCCTCTCGCTGCCGAACGGCTTCTCGAACGGCCTGCCGATCGGCCTCCAGCTGTTAGGCAAGCCCTATGCCGAGGGCACGGTGCTCAAGATCGGCAAGGCGCTGCAGGACGCGACGGACTTCCATAAGCGCACGCCCGACCTGTCGGCGCTGGGTCTGTAGCCGGGGGCGCGCCACTCCAGTGGCGAGTCTTCTGTTGCGACACCGCATGAGGCGCCACTGGAGTGGCGCGCCCCCAGCGTCAACGCCGCTGCGGCATGCCCTGTGGCACGACGGTCTGCACGAGCGAGGCGTCGAGCGCTTCGTAGTCGTGGTAGCGGATCGTGTCGTAGAGTTCCTGCCGCGTCTGCATGCGGTCGATCACGTTCTGGGTGCCGCCGTCGCGCTGGATCGCCGCGTACACTCCCTCCTGAGCCTTGTTGGCGGCGCGCAGGGCCGAGACCGGCCAGATCACCATCCGGTAGCCCATCGCCTCGAACTCGGACGCGGTGAAGAACGGCGTGCGGCCGAACTCGGTCATGTTGGCCAGGAGCTTCACACCGGGCATGGCCTTGGCAAAGGCACGGAACATGTCGGCGTTGGTGAGCGCCTCGGGGAAGATCGCATCGGCGCCGGCTTCGAGATACAGACGGGCACGGGCCACCGCGCCGTCGATCCCCTCGCTCGCCGCCGCGTCGGTGCGGGCGACGATCACGAGATTGCGCCGGGCCTTCCGCGCAGCCGCGACCTTCGCCGCCATGTCGTGCGGCGCGGCGAGCTTCTTGTCGTTGAGGTGGCCGCACTTCTTCGGCAGGAGCTGGTCCTCGAGATGGACGGCGGCGGCACCCGCCTCCTCGAACGCCCGCACCATGTGCATGACGTTCAGCGCCTCGCCATAGCCGGTGTCGCCATCGACCAGGACCGGCAGGCCCGAGGAGCGCGCCACCTGGCGGATGAAGAAGCACACCTCGTCGACCGTGATGACGCCGAGATCGGGCAGGCCCATCGAGGACGACATGGCGGCGCCCGAAAGATAGAGCGCCTCGAAGCCGGCGCGTGCCGCCTGGAGGGCCGCGATGCCGTTATAGGCGCCGGGCATGCGCAGGATCTGCGGCCGCTCGAGCAGTTTCCGGAATCGGGCGCCGGCCGGCTCCGTCGGAAGATCGGCGGCAACGAGATAGGGCATGTTCCCTCCCCTCAGCTCTTCTGCGGCTTGCGGCCCTGGAGGCCGACCATGAGGCCGGCGGCGATGATCACGCCGGTTCCGAGCCATGTATAGAAGTCGGGCACCTCGGCGAACATGAGGTAGCCCACGACGACCGAGCCGATCATCTGCGTATAGTTGAACGGCGCCACGAAATTCGCCGAGGCATAGGTCATGGCCTTGGCGACGCAATAGTGTCCGAGCGCGCCCAACGCCCCCAGCGAGCAGAGCAATGCCCAGTCCATGCCGCTCACCGGCGTCTTCCAGTGGAAAGGCAGCCAGACCGACATGAGGATGGCGCCCAGCAGCACGCTGTAGAAGATCGAGGTGGCGGGCGCATCGATGCCCGCGAGCCGCCGGATCAGGATCTGGTACAGCGCGTAGCAGGCCGCGCTGCACAGCAGCAGCAGCGACTGCCACTGGAACACCGCGCTGCCCGGCCGGATCACGATGAGCACGCCGGCAAAGCCCACGATGACCGCGGCCATCCGGAAGAAGGTGATGCGCTCGCCGAGCAGCGGCCAGGCCAGCAGCACGACCGCGAGCGGTGCCACGAAAGTGACGGCGATCGCTTCCGCGACCGGAATCGATTTGACCGCCGAAAAGAAGAACAGCGTGGACAGCAGCATCGTCACCGAGCTGACGAACTGCGTGCCGATGCGCCGCGTGCGCAGCAGGCCGAGCCCCATGCGCGGCATGAACACCGCGGCCACCAGCACCAGGTGCAGGATGATGCGGAACCAGACGATCTCCTGCGGGTCGTAGGTGGCGGCCAGCAGCTTCACCAGCCCGTTCATGATCGGGAACAGGGCGCAGGCCGTGCACATGAAGAGCACGCCCAGCAGGGGTCGCGACGACCGGCTGGGCGCCTGGATTTCGGCCATCCGCAAGCCTCAGCGCAGGAAGCGCTCGAGCGAGCCCAGCAGCAGCGTTCCGCCGGTCGCGATCACGATCAGCGAGGCGGCGATGGCGGTGAAGCGCCCGATCTCCTGCGAGCGCCCCTCGGCGATGATCAGCCGGTGCGCCACCATCGAGGCCATGCCGATGGCGGCCAGGGTGATCGCCATGCCGAGCGCGATGGCGATCACACCGACCACGCCCGCCCACAGCACGTCGAGCGCGATCGAGAGCAGGATGATGATCAGGGCGCCGGCGCAGGGTGCAATGCCGGCCGCCGTCAGCAGCAGCCAGCCGGCGATCGTGCGCTGCGGCGCCTCTCGGCCGTGGTCGTGATGGTGGTGGCCGTGGTCATGATCGTGGTGATGATGGTCGTGACCATGGGCGTGCCCATGACCATGCCCATGCCCATGACCATGATCGTGATGGTCGTGGTCGTCGCCATGCCAATGTTCGTGTAGGCGGCCGGTGATGCCGGCCCACAGACGCCAGAATCCCACCAGCACGATCAGCGTATAGGAGACGATCTCGACGTTGCGCACCTCGCGCAGCGCCCCCAGCAGGCCGACGGTCGAGGAGAGTTTCAGCGCGCCGGCCAGCAGCAGCGCCGCCAGCGTGTGGGTGAAGGCGATCCAGCCGCCGGCGAAAACGCCCTCGATCCAGGCGCGCGGCCGGCTGCTGTCGAGGAAGTAGGCCACCACGACGGCCTTGCCGTGACCCGGCCCCAGCGTGTGCACGACGCCATAGCCGAAACAGACCGTCACGAGCGTCCACAGGGCCAGCGATCCGGTCCCCGACTGCACGTCGCGCAGCGAGGTCGAGAGGACCTGGTTGATGCGGCGCTGGTACTCGGCCGAATAGCGCGCCAGTTCGGCGACACCGTCGCTGAACACCAGGGCGCCTCCCAGGGCAACGAGCAGGAGGAGGCCCACCCACAGGAAGGGCGAGCGGAGAGCGGAAGTTCTCAGGGAAGTTGGCATGTCACCACGTCGGCAAAGAAGGGATAGCCGCGCACAAATTCCGACTTGTGTGTCGGATGCTTGCCCAGCGTGCAGCCGGCCGGAACCGAACCCTTGTCGACCTCGATGCGGATGAAATCCTCGGGATCGTAGGTGGCGATCGACACCAGCTTGGACGGCTGAGGCAGCGCGAAGCGCATGACGTAGACGAGATTGCGCGCCCCCTGCTTGCGCGGCACGCCCGGCGCATCGGCACGCTTGTTGGCCGGCATCGGCATGCCGGCATTGTCGCCGGCGTTGCGGTCCCATTCCGGCGGAACGAAGCTCGCCGGATCGTCGATGCGTGCAGAAAACTGCGGCGCCTTGGGCGGCCGGAAGTCCTTTCCGCCGGTGTTGATCCAGCTCAGGTACCCGTCCTTGCCGAGCTCGGGCATCATCTCGTCGGCGAGCAGCTTGGCTTCGCGGGCGGAGACCTTGCCGTTCTTGTCCTCGTCGATCAGCGGAATCTCGACTTCGCTGGAAAACGGGTCGAAGCGCCATTCGATCTCGACATGCGTGTATTTTCCGTCCTTGGCAATCATGCGCACGACCTGCTGGACGACGATGTGCGGATGGGCCAAGGCAAGCGACGGCGCCAGCAGCGCCAGGGCGGCCACGACCGGGGCGAGAAGCCGCCTCACGCGCCGTCCTGGTGCGGAACGGGGCGCGGCTTGCCCTCCTCGTCGATCGCCACGAACACGAAGGTGCCGTGGGTGACGCGCAGGTCGGTTTCCTCGTGGCGGCGCTGGACCACGGTTTCGAGCCCGATGGTGATCGACGTACGGCCGACCTTCACGACTTCTCCGTAGATCGACACCATGTCTCCCACCTTGATCGGCTGGACGAAGGTCATGGCCGTGATCGCCACCGTGGCCACCCGCCCCTTCGCCACCCGGGCCGCGAGCGACCCGCCCGCGATGTCCATCTGGCTCAGCACCCAGCCGCCGAAAATGTCGCCATTTCCGTTCATGTCGGCGGGCTGCGGGACGGTCCTTACGATGGGATCGCGGCGACTTTCGGACATCAATTCCTCACCGGATGTGGTTGCTTTCACGCGTTTTTGCTACCATACCCATGCCGGACCGGCCACCCAGCGATCCCCTCGCGCGGCCGCGGAAAGACAAGAAGCAGGCATGGCACGAAACGGCGATCTCTTCGATCGGTCTGGCGGCGGCAAGCGTGCCGCGGGGCCGAAGGAAAATTCCTACACGGCGAGCGACATCGAGGTGCTGGAGGGGCTGGAACCCGTCCGCAAGCGCCCCGGCATGTATATCGGCGGCACCGATGAACGGGCCATGCATCATCTCGTGGCCGAGATCCTCGACAATTCGATGGACGAGGCCGTCGCCGGCCATGCCGACACGATCTGGCTGGAGATGCTCCCGGGCAACTACGTCGCGGTGCGCGACAACGGCCGCGGCATGCCGGTCGATCCGCATCCGAAGTTCAAGAACAAGTCGGCGCTGGAAGTGATTCTCACGACGCTGCACGCCGGCGGCAAGTTCAACAGCAAGGTCTACGCCACCTCCGGCGGGCTGCATGGCGTCGGCGCCTCGGTCGTCAATGCGCTGTCGGACGACCTCGTCGTGGAGGTCGCGCGCGATCGCCAGGCCTGGACCCAGAGCTTCTCGCGCGGCCTTCCGGTCTCGAAGCTCAAGTCGGCCGGCCCGGCGCCCAACCGGCGCGGCACGACGGTCACCTTCCATCCCGATCCCGAGATCTTCGGCAAGCAGCAGTTCGTGCCCGAGCGCCTGTACCGCATGGTGCGCTCCAAGGCCTACCTGTTCCGCGGCGTCGAAATCCGCTGGAAATGCGACAAGTCCCTGCTCCCCAAGAGCGGCGAGATTCCCGAGGAAGAGACGTTCCGCTTCCCCAACGGCCTGAAGGACTATGTCACGTCCGAGATCGGCCAGCGGCCGACCGTCGTGCCCCAGCCCTTCGCCGGTGAGGCCAAGAGCGAGAGCAACGGCAAGGTCGAGTGGGCGGTCTGGTGGCCGAACGACGAGGAAGGCTTCGTCCGCTCCTACTGCAACACCGTGCCGACCGCCGAGGGCGGCACGCACGAATCGGGTTTCCGCAGCGCGCTGGTGCGCGGCCTCAAGCGCTATGCCGAGCTGACCGGCAACCGCAAGGGCTCGGTCATCACCGCCGACGACGTGATCGACGGTTCGGCGGCCCTCGTCTCGGTGTTCATCGAGCAGCCGCAGTTCCAGGGGCAGACCAAGGAAAAGCTGGTCAGCGTCGAGGCGACCAAGATCGTCGAGACGATCGTCGGCGACAATTTCGAGCACTGGCTGATCGGCGACAAGGAAGCCGGCAACGTCCTGCTGGAGCATGTCGTCGCCAAGGCCGAGGAGCGGCTGCGCCGCCGTCAGGACCGCGAACAGCAGCGCAAGACCGCGACGCGCAAGCTGCGCCTGCCGGGCAAGCTCGCCGACTGTTCGAGCTCGGCCTCGATCGGCACCGAGATCTTCCTGGTGGAGGGCGATTCCGCCGGCGGCTCGGCCAAGGCCGCGCGCAACCGCGAGACCCAGGCCATCCTGCCGCTGCGCGGCAAGATCCTGAACGTGGCCAGCGCCACGTCCGAGAAGATGCGTGAGAACCAGGAGATCCAGGATCTCATCCAGGCGCTGGGCTGCGGCGCCGGCGCCCACTACAACGACGACCGCCTGCGCTACGAGCGGGTCATCATCATGACCGACGCCGACGTCGACGGCGCCCATATCGCCTCGCTGCTGATGACGTTCTTCTATCGCGAGATGCCGAAGCTGATCGAGAACGGGCATCTGTTCCTGGCGCAGCCGCCGCTCTTTCGCATCAGCAAGGGCGGCCGCACCGAGTACGCCCAGGACGACGCCCAGAAGGACGAGCTGGTGCGGACGGTGTTCAACGGCAAGGCCGACATCACCCGCTTCAAGGGCCTGGGCGAGATGCAGTCCGTGCATCTGCGGGAAACCACCATGGATCCGAGCAAGCGGGTGCTGCTGAAGGTCGACGTGCCGCTGATCACGGGCACCGAGCCGGAGGGCCGGATCGAGGACATGCGCACCCGAACGCTCGTCGAGGACCTGATGGGGCGCAAGCCCGAGAAGCGCTATGCCTTCATCCAGGAGAACGCCCGCTTCGCCCGCGACCTCGACGTGTGAGGCTGCTTACGCGGGGCTTACGCGCCGCACGCAAAATTGTGACATCCCGGGAGCTGTATTCCGGGCGTATGATAGCCGGATAATCCGCGGAGGAGTTTGCCCAATGCGTTTCAGGTCCAAGATCGCCGCCGCCCTTCTGGCGGTCGCCGCCCTTCCGGCCGCGGCCTATGCAGCCGTGATCGGTGGCACCTACTACGCGGTGCAATATGACTATCGCGAATTCTTCGCCGCCACCGACGGCAAGAACTTCCAGGTCGTGCTCCAGGGCAATCCCTTCCCCGGCACCGATCCGGCAGTGGTTGCGCGTGACCTGCTGCCGATGATGCAGGCGGCCAAGCCGATGCCGCGGCTCACCTTCACCTACGAGACGCCGGCGGAGAAGCCGCGGCCCGACTACCGCCTCATGCTGGTCTTCGACCCGGCGAACGATCTCAACAGCGATTCGGTCTGCAAGGGCACCGTGCGCTTCAAGCCCGGCAAGCCCGGCATCTTCAACGTCTATGCCATCTACTGCCGCAACGACATGACGATGTCCGAGACGACGGCCTGGACGCCCGCGAACGGCCCGAACGATCCGCGCATCGGCGAGCTCTTCCGCGAACTGTTCATGGTCGTCTTCTCGGACTCGCCGTCTCTCCGCCCCAACCAGGGCGGCGGCATGGGCCGCTTCTAGCGGTCCCCGGCACAGGCAAGCGCTCCACAGGGAACTTCTGCTAACCAGACGGCAATGGCCGTCTGGTATTCCCTCCTCGATCTCGCCCTTTCCCGCCTCGATGCGGAGGCCGCCCATGGCCTCGCCATCCGTGCCCTCAAGACTGGCCTGCTGCCAGGCGATGGACGCGCCGATGCCGCCTCGCTGGCGACCACGGTGTGGGGCCGTTCGCTGCCCAACCCGATCGGGCTTGCCGCCGGCTTCGACAAGAATGCCGAGGTCGCCGATGCCATGCTGGCCCAGGGCTTCGGCCTGGTGGAGATCGGCAGCGTCACGCCGCGTCCGCAGGAGGGCAATCCGCGCCCCCGCCTGTTCCGCCTGTCCCAGGATCGCGGCGTCATCAACCGCATGGGCTTCCCCGGGCACGGGCTGGAGGCCGCCCGCGCCCGCTTGGCCGCCCGGCCGCGCTGCGGCTTCGTCGGTGTCAATGTCGGCGCCAACAAGGACAGTGTCGATCGCGCCGCCGACTACGTGACCGGCTGCGTGGCACTGGCACCCTATGCCGATTACCTCGTCTGCAATGTCTCCTCGCCCAATACGCCGGGCCTGCGCAACCTGCAGGGCCGGACCGAACTCGCGGGATTGCTGAAGCGCGTGCAGGACGCGATCGCCGCCAAGCCGGTCCCGCTGGTGGTCAAGATCGCCCCCGACGCGACCGACGAGGATCTCGACGACATCGTCTTCGTCTGCCGAGACCTCAAGCTGGACGGCATCATCATCGGCAACACGACCCTCTCCCGGCCGGCTTCTCTGAAGTCCGAGCGGCGCGCCGAGACCGGCGGCCTGTCCGGCGCCCCGCTCACGACCCTGTCGACCGAGGTACTGCGCAAGACCGCCCAGCGCGTCGAGCGGCAGTTCCCGCTGATCGGCTGCGGCGGGGTCGGCTCGGGAGCAGACGCCTATGCGAAGATCCGCGCCGGCGCCACGCTGGTGCAGCTCTATTCGGCCATGGTCTACGAAGGCCCGCCGCTGATCCGCCGCATCAAGGACGAGCTGGCAGCCTTGCTGGCCCGCGACGGCTTTCCTTCGGTCGCGCACGCCGTCGGTGTGGACGTTCGGGCCTAGCAAGCTGTCGAAATGGGTTTTTGCAGGTTCCGGCAAGAAAGATTGCGTCGCCAACGGTACCAAAATACCTCAACCGGCGGGTGCGACTCTCATTTCGTTTGATTCGTTTATTTCGGTTATTTCGTTTATTTACCGAGATCTGATTTTTCCAACGGCCGACCGGGCCTCGTCGCATCGCGAAAATCTAAACCGCAGACGCCGGGCTATCGAGCCCATACACTCCCGCTCAGGGAGATAAACCGTGCCGCTCTGGATACCGATCACCGTCGCTGCCGCTCTGTGTCAGAACATCCGCACGACGATGCAGCAGAAGATCCGCGGCATCCTGAGCGTCGATGGCGCCAACTTCGTCCGCTACCTCTACGGTGCCCCGCTGGCGCTCGGCATGCTGGCCTTCCTGGTCTTCGCGACCGGCCGGCACGTGCCGTCGATCTCGCTGTATTTCCTCCTGCTGGTGACGATCGCGGGCGTGGCCCAGATCATCGCGACCTCGCTGATGATCCACGCCTTCTCGCTCCGCAACTTCGCGGTCGGCACGGTCTATTCCAAGACCGAGACGGTGTTCGTCGCCCTGTTCGCCACCTTCATCGCGGGCGAACCGCTGAAGCTCGGCGCATGGGCCGGCATCCTCGTCTGCCTGGGGGGCGTGGCCATCCTGAGCGTGCGCGGGAAGTTCTCCGACGTGCGCGGCGTGCTGGCCGACCTCACGCACAAGGGGGCGATGTACGGCATCCTGTCGGGCGCGATCTTCGCCATCGCCGCCGGCACGATCCGCGAGGCCTCCAAGCTCCTGCCCGAAGGCGACTTCATGGTGCGCGGTATCACCGTGCTGGCCTGCATGAACACCATCCAGGTCATCCTGATGGCGCTGTACCTGTCGCGGCGCGACCGGCCGCAGCTTTCCAAAGTCTGGTTCAACTGGCGATCCTCGATCTGGGTCGGCATCTTCAGCGTGCTGGGATCGGCCGGCTGGGCGCTGGCCATGACGCTGGAGAATGCCGCCCTGGTGCGCGCGGTCGGCCAGATCGAGCTGGTCTTCACCTTCATCTCCTCCCGCCTCATCCTCAAGGAGCGGCCGTCCCTCGGCGAGTGGATCGGCAGCCTCCTGGTGGTCGGCGGGGTCGTTCTCATCCTCGCAACACGGTGACCCGATGACAGACATGACGAGGCCGCTCGACGGCCTGCGCATCCTCGACTTCTCGACCACGATTGCCGGCCCGCATTGCAGCCGCCTGCTCGCCGACATGGGTGCCGACGTCGTGAAGGTCGAATCGCCGGAGGGTGACCTGATGCGCTCGCGACCGGTGCAGCGCGACGGGTTCAGCACGATGTTCGGCCAGCTCAATGCCGGCAAGAAGTCGATCGTGCTCGATCTCAAGAAGCCGGAAGCGGTGGCCGCCATCAAGAAGCTGGCCGCCACGGTCGACATCCTGGTCGAGAACTATCGTCCCGGCGTCATGAAGCGGCTGGGCCTCGACTATGCCGAGCTGTCCAAGGTCAATCCGCGGCTGATCTACTGCGCCATCTCGGGCTACGGCCAGACCGGACCCGGCGCCGGGCGCCCCGCCTACGCCCCCGTCATCCATGCCTCGACCGGCTACGACATGGCGCACCTGTTCTACCAGCAGGGCCGCCAGCGCCCCGACAATTGCGGGATCTTCGTCGCCGACTATGCCAGCGGCGCCTATGCCATGGGCGCGATCCTCGCGGCGGTCCACCAGCGCCATGCCACCGGCAAGGGCCAGATGGTCGACGTGTCGATGTTCGAGACACTGGTCGGCATGCTGCTGGGCGAGGTCAACCGGGCGCAGTTCGACTTCGAGATGCCGTCGCGGCCGATGTATGGCCCGATCGAGGCCAGCGACGGTTACGTGATGCTGGCGACCGCCAGCGAGAAGACCTTCCAGGACATGGCGACCGCGGCCGGCCGCCGCGACTGGCTGACCGATCCGCGCTTCGAGAAATATCATGAGCGGCGGATGAACTGGGGAGTGCTGGTCGACGAGCTGGAGGAGTGGTCGAAGAAGATGAGCGTAAAGGAGGTCGTCGCGGCGCTGGAGAAGCACGGCGTGCCCTGCTCGCCCTACGTCACGGTCACCGAGGCTTTGCAGGACCCGCAGGTCGAGCATCGCGGCTCGCTGTGCACCATCGAGGACGGCGGCGGCACCTACAAATCGCCCGCGCCGCCCTTCCGCTTCTCCGGCTCGCCGCTGCAGAGCGGCCCCAAGGTTGCCGCACTTGGCGAAGACACCACGACCGTGCTGGCGCAAGCCGGCCTGACGCCCTCCGAAATCGAGGCCCTGGTAAAATGATCGATCCGCGTACCCCCATCCTGGTCGGCGCCGGCCAGATCACCGACACGGTCGGCGCGCCCTCGAGCGAACGTTCGAGGGTGGCCTTCTGCGCCGAGGCGGCCAACCTGGCGCTCGAAGACACGCAGGCCGCCATCGGCGGGCACGCGCTCGGCCATCTGGTCGATGCCATCGCCGTCATGGAATTCTTCAGCGACATCAGCCCGCGCTTCGCCTCGCCCTTCGGACGGTCGAGCAACCCGCCACAGAGCGTCGCCAACCGGCTGCACGCCGACCCCAAGCAGCTGCTGTACACGCACTCGGGCGGCAACATGCCCCAGTATCTGGTGAATAAGTTCGCCGAGCAGATCGCCAGGGGCGAGACCGAGCTTGCCCTGATCTGCGGCGCCGAGCTGCTGCGCAGCACGCAGAACGCCCGCCGCGCCAACATGAAGATCGACTGGAACGAGGATCCGGGCGGCGGCGAGCCGACGCGCATCGGCGATCCGCGCTTTGGGTTCAGCGAAGAGGAGGCGCGCCACGACCTGCGCGCCGCCATCCACTTCTATCCGCTGCTGGAGAACGCCATTCGCGGCGGGCTGAAGCGCGACGTGGACAGCCACATGAAGGCAATGGGGCGCCTGTTCGAACGCCTCGCCGCGGTGGCCAAGGACAATCCCCTGGCGACCCGCCGCGAGGGCTATAGCGCCGAAGCCCTGTCGACGATCTCCCCCGACAATCGCTGGATCTGCTTCCCCTATCCGCGCCTGATGAACGCCAATGCCATCATCGACCAGGCGGCCGCCGTGCTCGTCACTTCGGTGGAGAAGGCTCGCGAATGGGGTATCCCGCAGGACCGCTGGGTGTTCCTGCACGGCTGCGCCGACGGCACCGACACCTGGGTCGTGTCGGAGCGCGACAAGCTCGACGCCTCCCCGGCGATCCGAGGCTGTGCCCGCATCGCCCTCGACATGGCCGGCAAGAAGGTCGCCGATGTCGACGCCTTCGACCTCTACAGCTGCTTCCCCTCGGCCGTCGAAGTCGCGATGACCGAGATCGGCATCGCCCAGGACGATCCGCGCCCGATCAGCGTGACCGGCGGCCTGCCGTTCTTCGGCGGCCCCGGCAACAACTACGTCACCCACTCGATCGCCGAGATGATGAACGTGGTGCGGGCCAAGCCCGGCTCCTTCGGCATGGTGACCGCCAACGGCAACTATCTCACCAAGCACTCGGCCGGCCTCTATTCGACCGAGCCCACCAAGGGAGCCTGGAAGCGAGAGGATCCGAAGAAGTTCCAGGCCGAACTCGACGCCCTTCCCAGGCGCCGGGTCGAAACCAAGCCCACGGGCACCGGCACCATCGAGACCTACTGCGTCACCTACGGCAAGGATGCGCCCGAACGCGGCTACATCCTGGGTCGCCTCGACAGCAGCGGCGACCGCTTCGTCGCCATGACCCCGGACGATCCTGCTCTGGTCGCCGACATGCTGACCCGCGAGCAGCTCGGGCGTAAGGTCTCGGTCTCCGAAGCGGGCGGCCGCAACCTCTTCCGCCCCGTCTGAGGCGGTCGCATATGACTCGAGGGTCCTTCCCTTCGCTCAGGATGACAGCATTTTCTTGGTCAGCGCACTGCGTCGATCCCGCAATATCGTCATCCTGAGCGAAGCGAAGGACCTTTCTCTTCCTTGAAGTGAGGAATCCATGCCGAACGTCCTGAGTGCGGCACAGACTGCCGAGTTCAACGAGAAAGGCTTCACCTATGCGCGCGGCCTGTTCGCGCCGGACGAGGTGAAGCTGCTGACCCGCGCCATGGAGGAAGACCCTGCCGTGCGTGACAGCATCCTCGATCGTCGCGACGGCGAGGGCCGCTCGACGCGCATCGCGCTCTGGAACCGGGCCGGCGATAGCGTCTACGGGCTCGCCGCCCGGGTGCGGCGCATGGTCGACACATCGGCTTCGCTGCTGGGCGGGCCGGTCTATCACTACCAGTCGAAGCTGACGGCCAAGGAACCGGAGGTCGGCGGCGCCTGGGAATGGCACCAGGATTACGGCTACTGGTACTACAATGGCTGCCTGCGCCCCGACATGCTCTCGATCATGATCGGTCTGGACCGAACCAACCGCGAGAATGGCTGCCTGCAGATCGCCACCGGCTCTCACAAGCTCGGCCGCATCGACCACACGCCGCTGTCGCCGACACAGAACGAGGTCGATCCCAAGCGCTTGCCGCACATCCTCAAGAAGTGCCCGGTCGAGTATTGCGAGCTGGAGGCCGGCGACGCGCTGATCTTCCATTGCAACGCGATCCATCGCTCTGACGCCAACCGCTCGCCCAACCGGCGCTGGACCCTGCTGATCTGCTACAATCGCGTCGACAACGACACCTTCACCAGGGTCGACGACCGCTACTACGTGCCGCTCGAACCGGTCGACGACGACGCGATCCGCCGCGCCGGCCTGCGCTTCGCCCGCGGCGACGGACAGGAGCATTTCGCCAGCAAGCCCTACGTCCCGGACCTGCGGAAGGCGTCGTAGATCATGGCAGGGCCCCGGTTGATCGAAATCCTGCTCAAGCAGCGCGAAGCACAGCTCAAGGACGGGGCACCAACCGCCGAGCAGCGCATCGACCGGCTCGATCGCTGCATCGGCCTCCTGATCGACCGCCGGCGCGATATCGAAGCAGCCCTCACCGCCGATTTCGGCGCGCGCTCCCCCACGGTGACCGCCTTTGCCGACGTCGCCAGCTCGATCGGCCCGCTGAAGCATGCGCGCGACCATCTCAGGCGCTGGATGAAGACCGAGCGGCGCCGCACGACGCCGCGCATCCTGGGCTTCCTGGGCGCGAAGGCCGAGATCCGCCACCAGCCCAAGGGCGTGGTCGGCGTGATCAGCCCGTGGAACTTCCCCGTGAACCTCACCTTCGCCCCGCTGGCCGGCGTTCTCGCCGCCGGCAACCGTGCGATGATCAAGCCGTCGGAGACGACGCCGGCCACGTCCGAACTCTTGAAGCAGATGTTCGCCAGCGCCTTCGACGAGAGCGAGATCGCCGTGGTCACCGGCGGCCCGGAGGTCGGGCAGGCCTTCTCGGCCCTGCCCTTCGATCATCTGGTCTTCACGGGCGCGACGTCGATCGGCCGCCACGTCATGCGCGCAGCCGCCGAAAACCTCGTGCCGTTGACACTGGAATTGGGCGGCAAGAGCCCCGTCGTCGTCGGCCGCTCGGCCGACATGGGCGTGGCCGCTGCGCGGATCATGAACGGCAAGACGCTCAACGCCGGCCAGATCTGCCTGGCGCCCGACTATGTGCTGGCGCCGGCCGACCGCCTCCCCGACTTCGTCGCCGCGGCAAAGGCGTCCGTCGGACAGATGTTCCCGAGCATCCGCGAGAGCCCGGACTACACCGCGATCGTCACCGACCGGCACTATGCGAGGCTGATGGACTATCTCGACGATGCGCGGGCCAAGGGCGCGGAGATCGTCGAGATCAATCCCGGCGCCGAGGACCTGCGCCAGCAACCGCACAGGCGCATCGCGCCGACGCTGATCCTCAATCCGACCGACGACATGAAGGTCATGCAGGAGGAGATCTTCGGGCCGCTGCTTCCGGTGAAGGCCTATGGCGACGTGCAGCAGGCCATCGACTACATCAACGCCCACGACCGACCGCTCGGCCTGTATTATTTCGGCAGCGACGCGGCGGAACGCGACCGCGTGCTCGACGGCACGACGTCAGGCGGCGTGACGGTGAACGACGTGGTGATGCATGTCGCCCAGGAGGAGCTGCCGTTCGGCGGCATCGGCCCGGCCGGCATGGGCGTCTATCACGGCTATGACGGATTCCGTGAGTTCAGTCACCGCAAGTCGATCTATCACCAGATCAAGTGGGATCTGGCCCCGCTTCGCATGCTGCGGCCGCCCTATGGCGCGGGGCTCGCGAAGTATCTGGGGATGCAGATCAAGCGGTAACTGCCAGAACGACGGCGACGCTCACTGTCATCCTGAGCGCAGCGAAGGATCTCACGTCAGCCACGGAGTCGTGTGGCCGCCCCGTCGGGTCCTTCGCTACGCTCAGAACGACATCATGCTTGCCTAAGTGCTTAGGCCGCCTTGATGTTCGAACGCTTGATGTGGTCGAGGTTGGCTCCCTCGATGCGCACCAGCCTGGTGAAACCGTCGCGCTTCGGCGAGTGGACGACGCCTACATCGTAGAAGTGACTGTCGCCCGGCTTCAGGACGTAGGTGTTGGCGGGCTCGACCAGGGTGGGTTCGTCGCCCTCGCCCTTCTTGACGATCCGCCAGTCGGTCATTTCCGTGTCGCCGGTGGCCAGGCCGTAGATCGCCCAGCTGGAGCCGTGGTCATGCGGGCCGCCATGCGCGGCCGTCTCGTACACATGGCCGCAGATGCAGAAGCCCAGTTCCGGATCCTCGTACAGGACCTTGCGCGGGCGGCACTGCTCGGCGGTCAGGTGGGTGGCGACGAATTCATCGTCGAGCAGCACCTTCGACACCAGCTTGCAGACTTCCTGCTTACCCGCGATTCCGGAATCGGCCTTGAGGGCCTTGCGAATATCGGCGCTCAACTGCTCGAGACTGTAGGTCATTCCTTGCCTCCATCTGAATATCCATAATCGCACAGTGGATACTGGAGATCATCCCCCGGCAGCCGCTGGCATTCGCTCTGCGAGCCGCGCTAAACGCCCAACCTCTCCAGCGCCGCGCTGAGCCGCGCACCGGTCTGTTCGGCCTGCGCACGGCGCTCGCGCTGCTCCTCGACGACCTCTTCCGGCGCGCGGGCGACGAAGGCGGCGTTGGCGAGCTTGGCGTCGATCTTGCCGACCTCGTCGGCGAGCTTCTTGATCTCCTTCTGGAGGCGCGCGCTTTCGGCCTTGAGGTCGATCACGTCGCCGACCGGCAGGGCATAGGTCGCCTCGCCGACGACGATCTGCAGCGACGCCTTGGGCGCCGATGAAGCCGCCTCGACGCCCTCGATGCGGGCCAGCCGTTCGATGGCCGGGCGATGCGTCTCGAGGCGCGCCGCGGTCGTGTCGTTGCCACCGATCACCAGCAGCCTGAGCTTGGCGCCGGCCGGCACGTTCAGTTCGGCGCGGGCCGAGCGGATGTCCTGGATCAGCTTCACCAGCCAGCCCATCTCGGCATCGGCGGCCGGGTCGACGGCGGTCGGCGCCGGCCAGGGCTGGCCGATCAGCGGGCCGTGCTCGGCGCGGTGGCCGAGCTTGTCCCACAGCTCCTCCGTGATGAACGGCATCACCGGGTGCATCAGCTTCACCGTCTCGCGCAGCACGAACGCCGTGACGGCCCGCGTCTCGTCCTTCTCGGGACCATCCGCGCCCTGCACGATCGGCTTGGTAAGCTCGACGTACCAGTCGCAGACCACGCCCCACACGAACTCGTAGAGCGTGTTGGCGGCCTCGTTCAGGCGGAAGTCGGTCAAGGCCTTGTCGATCGCCTGGTTGGCGCGGGCGAGCTCGCCCAGCATCCACTTGTTGACCGTGAGGACTGCCGACGCCGGATCGAAACCCTTCGGTAGCGCCGCGCCATTCATCTCGGCGAAGCGCGTCGCGTTCCACAGCTTGGTCGCGAAGTTGCGCGCGCCCTCGACGCGGGCCGGCGCCAGCCGCAGCCGGCCGGCCTGGGACGCCGCCAGCGACGTCATGGTGAAGCGCAACGCGTCGGCGCCGTATTTGTCGATCAGCTCCAGGGGATCGATCACGTTCCCCTTGGACTTGGACATCTTCTGGCCCTTCTCGTCCGTCACCAGCCCGTGCAGGTAGACGGTGCGGAACGGCACCTCCTTCATGAAGTGCATGCCCATCATCATCATGCGGGCGACCCAGAAGAACAGGATGTCCCAGCCCGTGACGAGCGTGCTGGTCGGATAGTATTTCGCCACTTCCGGCGTCTGGTCCGGCCAGCCCAGGGTCGAGAACGGCCACAGGGCCGAGCTGAACCAGGTATCGAGCACGTCGGGATCGCGTTCGAGTTCGACGTCCTTGCCGTAATGCGCCCGCGCCTCGGCTTTCGCCTCCTCCTCGGAGAGCGCCACGAACACCTTCTTGTCCGGCCCGTACCAGGCCGGAATCTGGTGGCCCC
Organism: Reyranella sp.; assembly: GCF_965249915.1. Taxonomy (GTDB): domain Bacteria; phylum Pseudomonadota; class Alphaproteobacteria; order Reyranellales; family Reyranellaceae; genus Reyranella. Next base: position 1,813,891 of record NZ_OZ252257.1, on the reverse strand, counting down.
ACCAGAGCTGGCGCGACACGCACCACGGCTCGATGTTCTCCATCCAGCGAAAGAAATCCTCGCGGCCGCGTTCGGGCACGAACTTCACGCGCCCGTCGCGCGCGGCGGCCAGCGGCGCCTCCGCGAGCTTCTTGGCGTCGGCATACCACTGCTCGGTGAGATAGGGCTCGACCGGCACGCCGCCGCGATCGCCGTACGGCACCGCATGGGTGTGCGGCTCGATCTTCTCGACGAGACCCAGCTCTTCCATTTCCGCGACGACGACCTTGCGCGCCTCGAAGCGGTCGAGGCCGCGATACTTTTCGGGCGCCTTGTCGTTCACCCTCGCGAACTTGTCGAAGATGTTGATGGCTTCGAGATTGTGCCGGCGGCCGACCTCGAAATCGTTGAAGTCATGGGCCGGCGTGATCTTGACGGCGCCCGAGCCCTTCTCCGGGTCGGAATACTCGTCGCCCACGATGGCGATGCGGCGGCCGACCAGCGGCAGCACCGCATGCTTGCCGATCAGGTGCTTCCACTTCGGATCGTCGGGATGCACGGCGATGCCGGTATCGCCCAGCATCGTCTCGGGTCGCGTGGTGGCGACCACGATGAACTCGTCGGGGCTGCCCTCGATCGGGTACTTGAAGTACCAGAGATGGCCCTTCACCTCGCGCGATTCGACCTCGAGGTCGGAGATCGCGGTCAGCATCTTGGGGTCCCAGTTGACCAGCCGCAGGTCCTTATAGATCAGGCCTTCCCGGTAGAGTTCGACGAACACCTTGAGGACCGCCTTCGACAGGCCCTCGTCCATGGTGAAGCGCTCGCGGCTCCAGTCGCAGGAGGCGCCCAGGCGGCGAAGCTGGCTGGTGATCGTGCCGCCCGAATAGGCCTTCCACTCCCAGACCTTGGCCAGGAACTCCTCGCGGTTCAGCAGCTTCTTGTTGGCATCGTTGCGGGCGGCGCCCTCGACCGCGAGGCCGATCCCTTCCTGCTCGAGGTTGCGCACCACCACCATCTGCGTGGCGATGCCGGCATGGTCGGTGCCGGGCTGCCACAGCACGTCGTCGCCCTTCATGCGGCGCCAGCGGATCAGCACGTCCTGCAGCGTGTTGTCCAGCGCATGGCCCATGTGGAGGCTGCCGGTGACGTTGGGCGGCGGAATCACGATGCAATAGGGCTGCTTCGGCGACTCGGGATGGGCGCGGAAAGCCCCCGCGTTCTCCCATTCGGGGTAGCGCCGGGCCTCGATTTCCTTGGGGTCGTAGGTCTTGTCGAGCATCTTCTGGCCTTAAACGAAAAACGCCACGGTTGCGACACCGTGGCGATGAATGAGGGCGGCGCCTGGGGTCAGCGGCGGGTCAGCCGGGCAATCTCGCGTTCGACATAGCGCTCGACCATCGTCGGCAGATTGGTGTCGAGCCAGTCCTTGAGCATCGGGCGCAGCATTTCCTTGACCAGGTCCTCGATGGTCTGGCCGGAGCCGCCGACCCGGGGCCCCGGATCGGTCGCCGCCGGCGGCGGCACGCTGTCCTGCACGGCCTGATTGAGCCGGGCGAAGGCCGAAGTGGTGGCGCCGGCCACGCCCGCACCGACCAGCGTTTCCCCGGGACTCGTGCTGGTGACCGGCTTCCCGCTGGCGACGGGCTCGGTCGAGGGTTGCGGCATCTCGGCCGGGTTCACGGAATCTATCGCCTGCAGGGGCGTGGGCTGTTCGCTCGGCATTGACTTGGGTTCTTCCACGATCTCGGTAAGCAGGAGGACGTCGTCGCTCGCCACGGGCGGCGATGCAGACGGCAGGACGGGCGGTATCACGGACGGAGGCTCGCCGGACCCGGCGTTCGCGTTGCGCAAGCCCCCGACCTGGGCGCGGGCTTCGTCGTCCGAAATGATCTTGCGGATGGACGCCAGGATGTCGTCCATCGACGGGTCCTGAGCCGGCCCACCCTTGGCATCGCTCATCTGCCGCCGCTCCCGGTGGGGGCGCTTCCGGTGGGGGCACTCCCCGCGACGCCGGCCGAAGAGGTCGACGGCGGAATGTTGCCGGTCCCCGACTCGCCGCTGCTGCCCCAGCCGATCCAGCGGGAGCCGACATCCTTGTAGTAGCGCTCCTCGTCGTAATACTCGACGGGCAGCGCCAGCGTCCGCGCCGTCAGGCGCCCGATACCGGCCAGCACGCCATAGTAGGCGACCTGCACGTCGTGGCGCGCCTGGATCAGGTTGACCTGCGAATTGAGCAGTTCCTGCTCCGCGTTCAACACGTCCAGGGTGGTGCGAGAACCGACCAGCGCTTCCTGGCGCACGCCGTTCAAGGCGACTTCATTGGCGCGGACCTGCGATTCGAACGACGTGACCCGCGAGCGCGAGGAATCGAGCTGTCGCCACGCGCGGATGACGTTCTCGGCGACGGCGCGACGGGCGCTGTCGAGTTCGTTGCGACGCTGCCCGACCAGTTCGCGTGCCGAGCGGATTCGCGACCATTCGCTGCCGTTCTGGAAGATCGGGATCGTGGCCTGAAGACGGACCGCGTAGTTGTAGTATTTGTCGGTCGGAACCTGCAGGTCGAACTGCTGCTGCAGGGCGCCCACCAGGTTGACCTGCGGCAGCAGGTCGCCGACCGCTGAATTGACGCCGTAGTTTGCCGCCGAGATGCGGTGCGCGGCGGTGACGGCGCGCGGGCCGGCATCCATCGCCAGGCCGATCGCCTCCTCTTCCGAGGACGGCAGCCCGCCGATCAGGGGAATCTCGCCCAGCCGGCCCGGCTTCTTGCCGATCGTGCGCTGGAACGCGGCCTCGGAGATCCGGACGTTGGTCTCGGCCTGGACGAGATCGGCTTTGGCCAGTTCGAGACGCGCCTCGGACTGCGACACGTCGGTGATGGTCAGTTCGCCGACCCGGAAGCGTTCGCGGGTCGCATCGAGCTGCTGCACGAGGACGCGCACGTTGTTGCGGCGGGCATCGGCGATGCCGATGTTCTGGATCAGGTCGGCATAGGACGTCACCGCCGACAGCAGCACCGTCTGCTCGGTCTCCGCGAGCTGGGCGCGCTGTGCCTGGATATTGGATTGCGCCTGCTTGGTCTCGGCGATCGTCTTGCCGCCGCGGAACAGCGGCTGGACCATCTGCAGGGTCGTGAACTTGCCGTTCAGCGCATAGAAGGTGGGCGTCGAGCGCACCGAATAGGAGTCCGCCTCGACCTTGTTGTACTCGACGTTGAGCGTCACCCTCGGGCGCCAGTTGGCGACCGCCTGCGACAATGTCTCGTCGGTCTGGCGCAGGATTGCCCGGCTCGCCAGCAGGTCGGGGTTGCTGTTGTAGGTCGTCGACAGCGCCTCGATCAGGCTCTGCGACCACGCGCTGGGCGCTCCCCCGAGCCCGATCGCCAGGACGCACGCGGCCGCGGTGCGGGCATGCCTCAAACCGGGCCGGATACGCATTGCTCTACCCTCATCTTTGGATGGCACCCTAGCATCAGGCGGAACTCGATTGGTAGCCCTGAGCATGGGAAAGCCCCGACCTCGTCAGAAGGTAAAGCGCGCAGGCCGTGCAAAGCCCGGCAGCAACGGCGTACCGGCATCGAACAGCGGCCGCCCCGACATGACCCCGCCCTGCTTCACGAAGAGATGGGCGACGCCCAGCGCGCCGCTCGGATCGGCAATGACCGTGGCCAACCGGCCGCCCTCGGCGAGCTGGTCGGCAATGGCCTGCGGGACTTCCGGCACCGCTCCTTCGATCAGGACGATGTCATAGGGAGCGGATGTCGAGGCGCCCTGCTCGGCCGGACCGGTCACCAGCTCGACCCCGGACACGCCCAGTTCCTGCAGCGTCTTCGTCGCCGTGGCGGCGAGCGCCGCATCGGTCTCGACCGCCACGACGGACTTGGTCAGCCGCGCGAGGATGGCGGCCCCGTAGCCCAGGCCGGCCGCCACGACCAAGGCCTTGTCCCCGTTCTGCGGCTGCAGGACCTGGATCAGGCGCGCGTGCACCATCGGCTCCATCATGAAGCGCCCGTTGCCCAGCGGCACGTCGTCATCGGCATAGGCGACCGAGCGCAAGCCCTCCGGCAGGAAACGCTCCCGCGGAAGTTCTCCCAGCGCCGCCAGCAGCCCGGCGTCGTTGACCCGGTTGGGCCGGAGCTGCCCCTCCACCATGTTGCGTCGCGCGAGCGCGAAATCCGTCATAGGCTGCCCCCTAGATGTAGCGCCGTTATATAGGCGGCAGCGGACGACAGCGTCAAAGGTCTCTCCGTCGCGCCCGGCTTGACCGGTTCGTCACACCATGAGTATAGCACCGCGCGCTTTCGTGCGGCCCGGTAGCAAAGCGGCTATGCAGAGGACTGCAAATCCTTCCAGGCCGGTTCGACTCCGGCCCGGGCCTCCACGAATGCACAAGCGACAGGTCTTGCATGAGCCGACACGCTCTGTCACAAGACCGCGCCTTCGCGGCAGAGTTACCGCCGTCGCGACGAGTTTTATTCCGGAGTAGCTCAGCGGTAGAGCAGGCGACTGTTAATCGCCCGGCCGTAGGTTCGATTCCTACCTCCGGAGCCAATTGGGGGCCGTTCTCGAGAGGGAGCGGCCCCTTTTCGCTTGTGGAGTGCGCGTCATGCCCTCGGTGCCCCTGCCCGGTGAAAAAGCCGAACTCATCGAACGCACCGTGGCCTTCCAGGGTCACTTCCGCCTGGCGCGCTACCTCTTCCGCCAGAGCCTCTATCGGGGCGGCCAGAGCGGTGAGTTCAGCCGGGAGGTCTTCGAGCGCGGCGAGGCCGCGGCCGTGCTGCCCTACGATCCGGTCCGCGACGAGGTCGTCCTGATCCGCCAGTTCCGGGCCGGCACCTTTGCCGCCGGCCGCCATCCCTGGTGCTGGGAGATCGTGGCCGGGATGCTCGATGAAGGCGAAACGCCCGACGAGGTCGCGCGGCGCGAGGCGGTGGAGGAAGCCGCCGTGGAGATCCTCGACCTCGTTCCCCTCTACAGCCTGTTGCTGAGCCCCGGCGCCTGTTCGGAAGCCTGCAGCATCTTCCTCGGCCGCGTCGATTCCACCTCTGTCGGCGGCATTCATGGCCTCGATGCGGAAAACGAGGACATCCTCGTACGCGCCATGCCGTTCGCCGAGGCGCGCGCCCTGCTGGCCCGCGACGAGATCGACAACTCCGCGGCCGTGATCGCCCTGCAGTGGCTGGCGATCCACCACGACGAGATCCGCAGCCGCTGGCGCTGAACCCGCCTGCCTATTCGTAGAGGTAGCCGACCGGCTTGCCCTGGGTCCGCTGCGGCCGCGGGTCCTTGCGGGTGATGATCCGGCCGGCGAGCCCGTCGATCTCGTCGCGCTGGGCCGCCGTCCATCGGCAGAGATTGTCCATGCCCTTCAGGAGGCCGAGCCGCAGCAGTTGCGTGTTCTCGCCCAGGCCGATCAGGGTCGCGGATTTCTTGCCGGCGGTGACCGAATCGCCGGTCGCCAGTTCGAATACCCTGCCTGCCCCATCCTTGAATTCGGCGGTCCCGCGAATGACGCGGTAGACCACCACCTCGCCCTTCTCGAGCCCCGCGACATCCGCAACGGGCGATGCGCTCTTGGGCAGCAGCGACTGGCCGCGCGGATCGGTGGCGATGATGTGGCCGGTGACGAGGTGGCCACTCGGCGCCTCGATGCCGAGATCGCGGACATGGACGGGCATTGGCGAGTTGACGATCCCGGCCGGCAGCGGTCGGTAGAGGGCGTCGAGCGACAGCGGATCCTGGAACCAGAACCCGGCATCGTGCGGGCGGTCGTGGAACGGATGGCTCCAGGCCAGGCCCGGCGTCTCGGCCTCGTCGATCTCGTCCGAGGGCACCACCGTGGGATTGGGGAAGGTCGTCGGCTCGGTGATGAAGGCTTCGATGAACTTGCCCGAGTAGCCCATGGAAAGCGGATCGGGCACGACCGTCTGCGGCGTCTTGAGGTTCGCTTCCGTGGAAAGTCCCGACCAGCTGTATGAACTCTGCCGATGCACGATCGCGCTCTGCAGGATCAGCGCGCCGGGCCCGACATAGTGCATCAGCCCGTCGTAATCGAAGGTGAACAGGCCCGAGGTGACCAGCACGAGCTGGAAGCCGCCCGGGGGAAGATGGAGATGGAAATCGGTCGGCCCGGCATCCGGGCGGTAGATCGGCAGGTTCGTCGCGACCTCCTGCAACAGGAAGGCCTCGTTGTTCGCATGGAAGCCGTTGATCACCCGATTGTAGAGCGCCTGGGGCCGATAGATCGGGTCGTAGGTTGCGTCCCCGTCCCGGTCGATGGCCAGGAAATCCTGGTGATTGAGGCGGATGGGATCGCCGTTCGGATGAACGAGGCTCGCCCAGTTCGAATGGACAGCAGCAGGCGCACTCATGGGATCTTCCAATCTGGGCCATGCGGGGCGCACGAGCCCGGTCTGGCCCATGCGAATTCCGGGCCAATCATGCCGCCAACCGGTACGGTCCGGTTGCGATCCCCCCTGCTCCCTGTCTACCGTCCCGCCGGGAGCGTTGCAGGGTCAGCAGAGCGAGTACTTCAATGAACGTCCGGTCGGGTTTCATCGATAGCATCGGCAATACGCCGCTGATCAAGCTGCGCGCCGCCTCCGAGGCGACGGGCTGCAACATCTACGGCAAGGCCGAGTTCCTCAATCCGGGTGGCTCGGTGAAGGATCGCGCTGCCCTCGCCATCATCGAGGATGCGGAGAAGAGCGGGAAACTGCGGCCCGGCGGCGTGATCGTCGAGGGCACGGCCGGCAATACCGGAATCGGCATCGCGCTGGTCGCCAATGCGCGCGGCTACCGTTCGGTCATCGTGATGCCGGAGACGCAGAGCCAGGAAAAGAAAGACATGCTGCGCCTGTGCGGCGCCGACCTGCGCCTCGTTCCGGCCGCGCCCTATTCCAACCCGAACAACTATGTCCGCTTCTCCGGCACCCTCGCCGAGGAACTGGCGGCCAAGGAGCCCAACGGTGCGATCTGGGCCAACCAGTTCGACAATACGGCCAACCGGGACGGCCACTACCGGACGACGGGACCGGAAATCTATGACCAGACCGACGGCAAGGTCGACGGGTTCACCTGCTCGGTCGGCAGCGGCGGCACCCTGGCCGGCGTGGCCCGAGCCCTGAAGGAGCGCAATCCCGAGATCAAGATCGCGCTCAGCGATCCGATGGGCTCGGCGTTGTTCAACTGGTTCGCCAAGGGCGAGCTCAAGGCCGAGGGGAACTCTGTCACCGAAGGCATCGGCCAGGGCCGCGTCACCGCCAATCTGGAAGGCACGCCGATCGACATGGCCTACCAGATCACCGACGAGGAGGCCCTGCCCGTCCTGTTCGACCTGATCGAGCACGAGGGGCTGGTGCTGGGTGGCTCGAGCGCGATCAACGTCGTGGGCGCCATGCGCCTCGCGCGCGAGCTGGGACCGGGCAAGACCATCGTCACCATCCTCTGCGACGGCGGCAGTCGCTATCAGTCCAAACTCTTCAACCCGGCGTTCCTGCGCGAGAAGAACCTGCCGCTGCCGCGCTGGATGAAGTGAGCGCGCGCAGATGAGCCGTGTCGTCGTCTGCGGCAGCCTCAACATGGATGTCGTCGTGCAGAGCGCACGCCGCCCCGCGCCCGGCGAGACGATTCTGGGCGCCGAAGTTTCGTTCCTGCCGGGCGGCAAGGGTCTCAACCAGGCGATCGCCTCGGCGCGCCTGGGGATGCCCACCGCCATGGTCGGCGCCGTCGGCAACGACGCCTTCGCCAACAGCCTGCGCGGCTTCCTGGCCGACAACGACGTCGACAGCACCGGCGTGACCGAAGTCGAGGGTCCGGCGACCGGCGTGGCGCTGATCCAGGTGGCGGAGGGCGACAATTCGATCACCGTGGCCTCGGGCGCCAACATGCATTTCGATGCCTCGATGCTGCCCGACGAACCGCGGCGCGAGGAAGTTTGGGTGGCGCAGTTCGAGACGCCGCTGGCTGCCACGCGGGAGATCCTTGCGCGCGCCCATGCGGCGGGTGCGCGGACCGTCCTCAACCTGGCGCCGTATACGGAGCATCCGCCGGAAATGCTGCAGGCGGTCGACGTCGCCGTGCTGAACGAGATCGAACTATCCCAGGCGACCGGCACCGGGCTCGACGCCTCCAGCTCGACGGATGAAGTCGTCGCCGCCTGCAACGTGCTGCGCGAGCGCGGCGCGCGCGCCGTGATCGCAACGCTGGGCGCACGGGGCGCCGTCGTCGTGACCGCAACAAGCGTCGAGTCCATTCCCGCGTTCCAGACGCAGGTCGTCGACACGACGGGCGCGGGCGATTGCTTCGTAGGGGCCCTCGCCTCGCAACTGGCCGCGGGACGCACCCCGGCGGAAGCTGCGCGTTTTGCCAGTGCCGCCGCCTCCTGTTCGGTCGAACAGCTTGGGGCGGCGCCCGCCATGCCGACGGCTGAGGAAGTTGCGGCGCGTCTGGCGAAAGCCTAAATCCCGGTCATGGTCGAAGAACTCTTCAGGCAGGACGCCTACATCAAGGAAGCCGACGCCACCGTGACCGGCGTCGAGGAGCGCGGCGTGCGGCTGGACCGCTCGATCTTCTACCCGACCGGCGGCGGTCAGCCCGGCGACACCGGCCTGCTGCGTTGGGACGGCGGCGAGGCGCGGATCGTCGATTCGGTGAAGGCCGACGGCGGCGACGTGCTGCACGTGCTCGCCCCCGATGCGCCGCGACCCGAGGTCGGAACGAAGGTCCATACGGTGCTCGACTGGGAGCGCCGGCATCTGCACATGCGCATGCATACGGCGCTGCACGTGATGTCGGCGGTCATCAAGGGCAACGTCACCGGCGGCCAGGTCGGCGTCGACAAGAGCCGCCTCGACTTCAACCTCGAGGGTGAGATTCCGACCAAGGAATGGGTCACCGAGGAGGTCAACAAGCTGATCGCCCTCGACCGTCCGGTGACGCAGCAATGGGTCACCGACGAGGAACTGACGTCGCGCCCCGAACTTGTGAAGACGATGAGCGTGCGGCCGCCGATGGGCGCGGGCCGCGTCCGCCTCCTATCGATCGAAGGCGTCGACCTGCAGGCCTGCGGCGGCACGCACGTCGCCCGCAGCGGCGACATCGGCCGCGTCGAATGCATCAAGATCGAGAACAAGGGAAAGATGAACCGGCGCTTCATCATCGCGCTGGCTCAATAATCAAACTCCATCTCCCCCTGGCGGGGTGAGGAACATGAAAGCCTAAGAGGAAGAGTTCCATGGACTACGCAAGGCCCGACGCCCTGGTCAGCACCGATTGGCTCGCCGCCCGCCTCGATGCGCCGGACGTGCGCGTCGTCGACGGCTCGTTCTACCTGCCGGCCCAGAAGCGCGATCCAAAGACCGAGTTCGTCAATCAGCACATTCCGGGCGCGGTCTTCTTCGACATCGACGAAATCGCCGACACGACCAGCCCGCTGCCGCACATGCTGCCGCCGCCGGAGAAGTTCTCAGCCCGCGTCCGCAAGCTGGGCCTGGGCGACGGCAACAAGATCGTGATCTACGACACCACCCCGATGACCGGCGCCTGCCGCGTGTGGTGGATGTTCCGGGCCATGGGCTACAAGGACGTGTCGGTCCTCAACGGCGGCCTGCCGAAGTGGATGAGCGAGGGTCACCCCGTCACCGACGATCCGACGCCGCCGCGCGAGCGCCACTTCACGTCGCGCCTCGACAACTCTCTCGTGCGTTCCATCGATGACGTGTTCGGCCTGATCGACAGCAAGCGCGAACAGATCGTCGATGCGCGCGCCGCCAACCGCTTCCGCGGCGAGGTGCCCGAGCCGCGCGCCGGCCTGCGCAGCGGCCACATGCCGGGTGCCTTCAACCTCCCCTACAACGAGCTTCTCGATCCCGCGACCGGCACGATGCTGCCGGCCGACAAGCTGGCGGCCCGCATCGCCGCCTCCGGCATCGATCCGTCCAAGAAGGTGACGGCGAGCTGCGGCTCCGGCGTCACCGCCTGTGTCGTGGCGCTCGGCCTCTATCTCACCGGCGCGCCCGAAGCCGCGGTCTATGACGGCTCGTGGACCGAATGGGGCGGCCGCGCCGACACGCCGATCGTCACCGGAGCCTGATCCCTTCGCTCACCGGATACCGGTTGTGTGTTGCGCACGGAGGTCTAACGCTGGCCGCCGGCGCGAAGCCTGTGCCATAGTTGATTCATGACCTCTAAGAAAACTTATACTCGCCCCGACACCGTTTTGGCCGTCTCCGGCCGCGACCCGGACAACAATTTCGGCATCGTCAATCCGCCCGTCTATCACGCGTCGACGATCCTCTCGCCGACGATGGACAAGTTCGAGAACCGCATCCCGTTCGAGGGCTTCGGCTACGGCCGCAACGGCACGCCGACACAGAAGGCGCTGGAAGACGCGGTCGCCGCCATCGAGGGCGCGCATCGTTCCATCGCCGTGCAGTCGGGCCTGGCCGCCGTCACCGGCGCCATCGTGGGCTTCCTGAAGACCGGCGACCACATGCTGGTAACCGACAATGCCTACGGTCCGGCCCGCCGCTTCGCCAACACGACGCTGAAGGGCTTCGGCGTCGAGACCACCTACTTCGACCCGATGATCGGCGCCGAGGGCATCGCCAAGCTGATGCGGCCGAACACCAAGGTCCTCTATCTCGAGGCGCCGGGCTCGCAGACCTTCGAGGTCCAGGACGTCGACGGCATGGCCGCGGTCGCCAAGAAGGCCGGCGCGACCGTGATGATCGACAATACCTGGGCGACGCCGCTCTACTTCAAGCCGTTCGACCATGGCTGCGACATCTCCATCCACGCCGGCACCAAGTACATCGTCGGCCACTCGGACGCGATGATGGGCATCATCTCCTGCGCCACGCGCGAGATGTTCGAGATCGCCAAGACCGCCTGCCAGTCGTTCGGCTTCCACGCCGCGCCCGACGATTGCTATCTCGCGCTGCGTGGGCTGCGCACCATGGGCGTGCGACTGCGCCACCACGAGAAGAGCGGCCTCGCGATCGCGAACTGGCTGAAGACCCGGCCCGAGGTCGACAAAGTGCTGCACCCCGCCCTGCCCGACTGCCCCGGCCATGAGAACTGGAAGAAGCAGTTCCAGGGCTCGTCCGGCCTGTTCTCCTTCACGCTGCGCGACGGCATCAAGCGCCCCGCGGTGGCCGCGATGCTCGACGGCATGGACATCTTCGGCATGGGCGCCAGCTGGGGCGGCTACGAGAGCCTGATGATCCCCGCCCACCCCGACCAGTACCGCACCGCCGTGCCGTGGCCCGAAGGCAAGCAGCTGCTGCGCGTCCATATCGGGCTGGAAGACGTCGAGGATCTGAAGACCGACCTGGCCGAAGGCTTCGAACGTCTCAACCGGGCGCACAACGCCTAGCTGCTCCGACGAAGGTCGCTCTTCACGCGGCCCGTCGATCGGCTCCACTGTTTCGACAACAAAGAAGTCGAACAGTGGAGGACGCAGATGGGCAAGAGTTCCTGGCCTTGGTGGCCACGCAAAACGAACAAGTCGCCGGCCGAAGCGGAACTCTTGCCGGACCGGCGTCACCTGCTCGCGGCGCTTTCCGCGATGGCCGGAGGTGGCGCTTTGGCTGCGATGTCACAACCGGCCGCAGCACAGGCTCCCAGCGACCTGCCACCGCCCAAGCGCGTCGTTACCGGACGCGATGCCGCCGGCAAGTCGGTATTCAGGTCCTTCGACGTGACGCCCAGGATCGTGGAGATCGATTCCAATCCGGGGCTGGCGTTCCACGAGATGTACATCACCGAGGGCGTGCCTCAGCTCACCGGGCAGGAACCGGACCCGATGCTCAAGGGAACGATCGCCTTCCCCGGGCCGGGTGGCACGATGTTCCGCCTGATCTCCTATCCGGGCCGACGCCCGGAGGGCTACAAGCCGCCGGCCGGCGTCACGCTTGAAAGCGCGCTGAAGGAATTGAACGACAAGGTGCCCGGCATGGGCGATGTCATGGAGCGTGGTGCGCCGGGCATGCACACGTCCGATACGATCGACTATGGCATCGTGGTTCGGGGCGAGATGACGCTGGAACTGGATGACGGACAGAAGATTCACCTGCGCCAGGGAGACTGCATCGTGCAGAACGGCACAAGGCATCGCTGGCGCAATCCATTGACCGAGCCCTGCCTCATGGCCTTCGTCTCGATTGGCGGCAAGCGCGCCTGAGGCTTGCGCCTAGGCTTGCCGGCACTCGCCGCAGATGCCGGTCACTTCCAGGGTCATGTCGCGTGCGGTGAAGCCGCGGCGGGTGGCGCTGGCGGAGATGGCGTCGGACAGGCCGTCGCCCTCGATCTCCTCGGCGTTGCCGCACTCGCTGCAGATCAGGAAGAAGCCGCGATGGGCCTCGCCGGGATGGCTGCAGCCGACGAAGGCGTTCATGCGCTCGATGCGGTGGATCAGGCCGTTCTCGATCAGGAAGTCGAGCGCGCGATAGACCGTGGGCGGCGCCGAGCCGAGATCCTCGTTGCGCAGGCTGTCGAGCAGCGCGTAGGCCCCGACCGGCTTGTGGCTCGACCAGACGAGTTCGAGTACCCGGCGTCGCAGCGGGGTGAATCTGAGGTCCTTGGCGGCGCACAGTTTCTCGGCCGCGGCGATCGCGTCCTCTACACAGTGCTCATGATCGTGGGCGTGCCCGGCGGGCGCCGCTTTGGCGGGTTTCTTCACGTAACTCCCGATTTGCCAACCGAGTAGGCCGAGATTATACGCGCCGTTCCTTCCGGAGGCCAAGGCTCGCCCCATGAGCACATTGATGTCCCCAACGACCTACCAACAGCCCGAAATCGACGCCGCCCTCGCCGTCATCAAGTTCGATGCGCAGGGCCTGGTGCCGGCGATCGCCCAGCAGCACGACACGGGCGAGGTGCTGATGATGGCGTGGATGGACCGTGCCGCCGTGGCCGAGACGATGCGCACGGGCCGTGCATGCTACTGGTCGCGCTCCCGCAAGGGCCCGTGGCGCAAGGGCGACACGTCGGGGCATATCCAGACCCTGGTCGAGCTGCGGATCGATTGCGACGGCGACACGCTGCTGGCGCTGGTCGACCAGACGGGCGTCGCCTGCCACACCGGCCGTCACAACTGCTTCTTCCGCGCGATCCGCGACGGCGCCCTTGCGGAGATCGCTCCCATCGAGATCGACATGGAGAAGGACAAGGTTTGAGCAAGTTCGCATCGACGCGCCGCGGCTTCCTGCTCTCGGTCGCGCTCCTGCCGCTGGCCGCCTGTGCCACGACGCCCTCGCCCCGGTACACACTCTCGGAACGCGGCGACCGTCTGGTGGCGCTGATCCAGAGGACCGGCCGGGACAACATGACCGCCCCCGAGGCCCTGGCGCTCATGGGCATCACCAACGAAGGCCGCGACATTCCGGTGCGCCAGCTCGCCGCCGACGGCTCCGACGGCCGCTACGTCGTGAACCTGGTGAACATCCGCAAGTATCACGAGTTCGTCTTCCAGCGCCGCCAGGGCGACGTGCTGATCCTCCATTCCGCCGACACCGCCTTCAAGCGCCTGGTGAGCGTGCGCTACGCCCGCAACGGCAAGCCCACCGTCATCGCGGACACCGCCTTCGCCGAACGCGATTTTCAGCAGCAGACCGCCTTTTGGTTCGACCGGATACCGGGTCGCTAGTAATGTGACGGTGAGATGACAATCACCGTCTCGGCTCCCACCACGGCCCGCCGCACCCTTACCGTCTGCGGCGGCGCGCATGCCCTGCACGACGGCTTCACCGATCTGCTGAACGTGCTCTACCCGCTCCTGCAGTCGCAGTTCGGCTTGAGCTACGGCGCCATCGGCGCCCTGAAGACCTGCTATTCCGGCGCCATGGCCACCGGCCAGATCCCGTCGGGCCACCTGGCCGAACGCTTCGGCGGTGTCCGGATCCTGGCCATCGGCACGATGCTGATTGCCGCCGGCTACTGTCTCGCGGGCCTCAGCGGCTCGCTCTACGGTGTCATCGCCGGGCTGCTCCTCGCGGGGCTCGGCGCCAGCACGCAGCATCCCATCGGCTCCAGCCTGGTCGCGGCGGCCTATCACGGCCCGCGCTCCCGCACCGCGCTCGGCACCTACAATTTCACCGGCGACGTCGGCAAGGTGCTGCTGCCGTCCCTCTTCGCCCTGATCGCCGCCGCGCTGGGATGGCAGCAGGCACTGGTCGTCATGGCCGCCCTTGCCGTCCTGGGGGCCGGCGTCATCCTCGCTTCGCTGAAGCCGATCGTGACGCACGGCACGGCGGAACCGTCGAAGGCCGTCGCCGGACAGGACCGGCCCTGGGCCTACTGGCTGCTGTTCTCGATCCACATCGCCGACGACCTGGTGCGGACCGGCTTCCTGATCTTTCTGCCGTTCCTGCTACGCGACAAGGGAGCCGACCTGCCGACCATCGGCCTCGGCCTGTCGCTGATGTTCGCGGGCGGCGCTGCCGGCAAGCTGGTGATGGGCTGGGTCGGCCAGAAGCTGGGTGTCGTGCCGTCGGTGCTGCTGACGGAGATCGGCACGACCCTCCTCATCCTGGCGGCGCTGCCGCTCTCGCTCGACTTCGCGCTGCTGCTGCTGCCGGCGGTGGGCCTGATGCTGAACGGCACCTCGTCCGTCCTCTACGGCACGATCCCCGAATTCGTGAGCCCGGAACGACGCACCAAGGCCTTCGCGGTCTTCTACACCGGCGGCTCGGTCGCCGGCGCGACCGGCCCGCTGCTGTTCGGCCTGTTCGGGGACGTGGTCGGCCTCACCACGGCGCTCATCGCCGTTTCCTGCGTCGCGCTCACGACCGTGCCGATGGTCTGGGCGCTGCGACCGGCCTTCGCTGACGACTGACCGATCAGGCGCCCTGCCACACCGGTCCCATCGGCTTCAGCCTGATGCCTTTGCGCAGGTTCTTGTAGGGCATGTCCACCGGATCGGTGATGTGGGCGCCGCTCGACCGCACCACCAGGATCGTCTCGGCGATCGGCTGGAAATCGGCGCGGAAGTGGACCGTCGATTTCAGGGCCAGGATCGGCACTTGCGACGGCTCGACTCCGACGGCGCGGAACATCTCCTGGTCGGCGGCCTGTACGCGCTTGCAGGCGACGACCGCCGACACGCCCGACGCCTCGTCGGTCAGCAGCGCCATCGGCCCGATCTGGAACTTCGCGCCGCCATAGAACGGGCCGGTGCCGGTGAAGACCCCGTCGCTGAGCTTGACCACGCGCCAGTCGGCCTCGACCGGCTTCTCGCCGCCATAGCCCACCACGGCGCCGATGCCGCGGCGCATGACATTGCCCTCGCCGGTCTCGACGGCCGCCCGGGCCGCGCCCTCGTCGACGATCATGCCGATCACGGCGCCTTTGGCCTTGTGGCGCATCAGGGCTGCCAGCAGGCCGATCGTGTCGGAGGTGCCGCCGGCGCCGGGATTGTCCTGGACGTCGGCCAGCACGATCGGCTTGGTCGCGTTCCTCGACAATTCGATGGCGCGAAGTGCGGCCTGGTCGGGATCCAGCAGCTCGCCGTCGAACGCCTTCTCCTGCGCCTTGACCGTGGCGGCGAGCTTGTCGGCCGCCGCCTCGACGGCCTCCTTGTCATGTCCGTACACGACCAGGGCCGGGCCGCACTGGGCGATGTCGGCCGGCGGAAAGCCCGGCGTGTGGGTGACGCTGACGATGCCCTGATTGTGGCTCTTCTCCCCCGCCTCGAGCTCGCCCACCAGGTCGAAGATCGCCTTGGCCGGCTCGATGAAGGTGCACTGCCAGACCAGCGGGATCAGGAAGTCGAGCTGGCGATAGGCGCGATAGACCGGCCGCTTCTCGCGCAGCAGCTTGTCCAGCAGCTCGATCGCGCGGCTGCCGGTCACCGCCATGTCGATATGCGGATAGGTGCGATAGCCGACCAACGCCGTGGCGAGAGCCGCCATCTCGGGTGTCAGGTTGGCGTGATAATCGAGGCTGGCCACGATCGGCAGATCGTCGCCCACGAGGCCGCGGATCCGGCGCAGCAACTCGCCCTCGCCGTCCTCGGTGTTCTCGGCGACCATGGCGCCGTGCAGGTCGAGATAGATCGCGTCGAAGGGTCCGTGCTTCTTCAGGTCCTCGTCGAACAAGGCCCACATCTTCTCGAAGGCATCCTCTGTCACGTAGGAGGCCGGTGACGCGGCCGCCCAGGCCAGCGGCACGATCTCGTGGCCGAGCTCCGCCAGCTTGCTGACCGCACCTGCGATCGGGATGTTGAATCCTTCGACGCCGGCGATCATTTCCGGGCCGCGCAGCAGCGGCGGCCAGGCATCGGCGCGCACGAACTCCTCCCATGTCGCCTGCTGCGGCGCGAACGTGTTCGTCTCGTGCTGAAAGCCGCCAACCGCGATCCGCGCCATCCCTTGTCTCCCGAAAGCAATTCCATCCCGTCTGCGGACAGTATTACGCATGTGAGGCAGCGATTGCGAGGCACCTGCGTTGCGTGCGGCATGCGTAGTCTGTCCTGGCCCGCCTTTCTCAAGAATTTTCCGCAAGGTCACCTGGTGACCGCGGTCGCTGTCGACGTCGGGGCCGATGAGATCGGCAGCCGGCGTTTGCGTGAGCTGCGCGACCTCCTCCATCGCGTGATCGGGCGCAGGACATCGAGCGGAGCGTTTGCTTTGACGGTCTCGCGGGCGGCCGGATTCCCGGAAATTCTTTGTGGTTTCGAAGCGCAAGCCGATGCCGATGCCCTGGCCGCGGTGGCTCGGGCCGAACAGACGGACCGCTATCCCGGCTTCGCGAGCCAGCGCCTGTTCAGCCTCGATACCGCGATGGAGACCGCGCTCCGGGCGGGCCTGTTGAGCGAGGGCGACATCGACCAACGCTGACGCTTGCACATCGGCGGGCCGCAGCCTATCGGTAGTTCCTCGGCGATACCTGAAGGCCCGCGGGTGTCTATCGTTTCCCTGCGAGTCCGCTTCAGCCCATGTCTCTCTTCAGTTCCGCGTTCGCGCGCCGCACGATCGCCTTTCTGGTCGCCGGTGTTCTCGCCCTCCTGGCCATCGTGGGCGCTTCGGTATGGCTGTCCGCTCGCACGGCTCAACATGCCGAAGAAGCCGTCGTGGAGCGCGAGATACGCTCCCTCGCGACCAATCTCCTTGCCGCCGCCATCGACGCCGAAACCGGACAGCGAGGCTACCTGCTGACGGGCGAGGCTCGCTATCTCGCTCCGTTCGAGCGCGCCCAACCCCGTCTGCAGCGGGATATCGTCGAATTGCGCCGGCTCGTCGCCCGGGACGCCGCGCAACTGGCCGCCGTCAACGAGTTGGCCACGGTGATCGATGCCAAGATGGCGGAACTGACCGAGACCATCGAACAGGCAAAGGCCGGCCAGAGAGACGCGGCGATCCAGACCGTTCTGTCCGATCGTGGACGCCTGCTGATGGAAAAGGCGCGGTCTCAACTGGCCAGCCTGATCTCCAATGCGGAAAGGCGCGTTTCGGCGCGCCTGGAGGCCGTGACCGACGGCGCCGAACTCCTCACCTGGGTGACCGCGGCAGGCAGTCTGCTGATCGTGCTGTTCGCCGCCGGCGCGTCTTGGACCGTGGTGCAGTATACGCGAGAACTGGTAGCGGCCAGGTCCGAGCTGCAGACCCTGAATGTCGGGCTCGAGGAACGCGTGGCCGAGCGCACCGAAGCCCTGACGCGCGCCAACGACGAGATCCAGCGCTTCGCCTATATCGTGAGCCACGACCTGCGTTCGCCGCTGGTCAACATCATGGGCTTCACCAGCGAGTTGGAAGCCGCCATGAAGTCGGTCGGTCCCTACGTGGCAGGCGACGCCACCCTGGCCGACAAGGCGCGGCTGGCGACCGAGGAGGACATTCCCGAGGCCCTGCGATTCATCCGCGCGTCGACCGGCAAGATGGACGGGCTGATCAACGCCATCCTCAAGCTCTCGCGCGAAGGGCGCCGTGAGCTC
This sequence comes from Reyranella sp., assembly GCF_965249915.1. Classification (GTDB taxonomy): domain Bacteria; phylum Pseudomonadota; class Alphaproteobacteria; order Reyranellales; family Reyranellaceae; genus Reyranella. The sequence goes on along the minus strand of NZ_OZ252257.1, from coordinate 1,795,981 downwards.
AGGGCCGAGCCGATCGATCTGGTCAGCCTGTTCAAGAATGCCGCCGCCAGCGTTCGACACCAGACGGAAGAAGTCGGGGCCGAGATCGCCGTGCCGTCCTCGGCCCCTGCCCTGGTGAGCGACCGGCTGGCCATGGAGCAGGTCGTCGGCAACGTCGTGGACAATGCGGTGAAGTATCTGGCGCGCGACCGGCCGGGACGCATCGTCATCACCACCGGGGAAACGGCGCGGCGGGTGCACATAGACATCACGGACAACGGCCGCGGCATCGCCGAACAGGACCACGAGCGCATTTTCGAGTTGTTCCGGCGGGCAGGTGCACAGGACCGGCCCGGCGAAGGTATCGGTCTCGCGCATGTGCGCGCCCTGGTGCGCCGGCTGGGCGGCGACATTACGGTGCAGTCCGAACTTGGGCGCGGTACAACCTTTCGGATAGATTTGCCGCGAAGACTGAGACTCAACGAAAACTCAACGACAAGGTAGAGGCTGCGAATGAACGCGAAGCCCGTTTCCATCGTCATGGTCGAAGACGACGACGGCCATGCCCGGTTGATCGAGCGGAACATCCGCCGCGCCGGCGTCAACAACGAGATCGTCGCCTTCAGGGACGGCACCTCCGCCCTGGCCTATCTTTTCGGCGCCGACGGGACTGGCGAGGAAAGCAGCGCGCGCTCCCTCCTGATCCTGCTCGACCTCAACCTGCCCGACATGACCGGCGTCGACATCCTGGCGAAGGTAAAGTCGAACACGCATCTCAAGCGTTCGCCGGTGATCGTCCTCACGACGACCGACGACCAGCGCGAGATCAAGCGCTGCTACGATCTCGGCGCCAACGTCTACATCACCAAGCCGGTGAACTACGAAAGCTTCGCCAACGCCATCCAGCAGCTCGGCCTCTTTCTTTCCGTGATGCAGGTCCCGGCCACCGAGTGACGATGGATCAGGTCCGGGTCCTCTATATCGACGACGATGCGGGTATCGGCAGGCTGGTGGAGCGCGCTCTGGCGCCGCACGGCATCGGGATCCGCCACGTCGGGTCGGGCGACGAAGGGCTGGCGCTCCTGGCCACCGAAAAGTTCGACGCCATCGCCCTCGATCACAATCTGACCAATGAGACGGGCCTCGACGTGCTGGCCAAGATCCAGCGCGTCACCGTCGACCTGCCGGTGGTCTACGTGACCGGCTCCGAGGATGCGCGCGTCGCCGTGGCCGCGCTCAAGGCCGGCGCTGCCGACTATGTCTGGAAGGACGTGCAGGGCCACTTCCGCGAGCTGCTCGGCTCGGCCATCCGCTCCTCCCTGCAGCAGCAGCGGCTGAAGGCCGAGGCCGAGGAAGCCCAGCGCACGATCCGCGAGGCCCGCGATCGCGCCGAATTGCTGCTGCACGAGGTCAATCACCGTGTCGCCAACTCGCTGGCACTGGTCGCTTCGCTCGCCCGCCTTCAGGCCAACGCCGTCCAGGACGAATCGGCGCGCAGCGCCCTCTTGGAAATGCAGGCGCGCATCATGGCGGTCGCCGGCATCCACCGGCGCCTCTACACCTCGTCGGACGTCCGCATCGTCGAACTCGGCTCCTACCTGATGAGCCTGATCGACGAACTGAGCGCGGCCATCGACGCCGCCGACAAGAAGAACACCGTGGTCCTGCATGCCGATGCCGACATCCGCGTGCCCACCGACAAGGCCGTGTCGATCGGCGTGATCGTCACCGAACTGCTGACCAACGCCTACAAGTACGCCTATCCCGCCGCGATGCGCGGCGAGATCCGGGTGATTCTCCAGAAGATCGGCGAAGACACCGTCTCGCTCGCGGTGGAGGATGATGGCGTGGGCTGGAAAGGTTCCGGCGCAGCGCAGGGCACCGGCTTGGGAACGCGAGTCGTCACCGCGATGGCCGCCAACCTGCAGTCCAAGCTCGAGTACGACACCGGCGTCGAAGGCACGCGCGCCAGCCTGCGGTTCAGGCTTTAGGACGGCGCTTCGACGCGGCCTGGCGGCCTAGGCCCCCGACTTGCCGGTCGCGTCCTCGATGGCCTTGAGCAGGACGGGCCAGTATTCCTCGCCATGTCCCAGTTCGATGGCGCGCTCCATCACTTCACGCGCCACGTCGGCGCCCAGCGCCGGCACGCCCGCCTGCTCGGCCATGTCGATGGCATAGCTCAGGTCCTTCAGCGCGTATTTGGTCGAGAAGGCACGCTCGGGAAAGGCGCCCGTCAGCAGCGCCTTCATGCCGTGGTTGCGCAGCGCGAAGGAATCGGCCGAGCCCTTGGTCAGCGTCTCGAACAGGACCTTGCCGTCGACGCCGTTGGCACGGGCGATCGACAGGCCTTCGGCCAGCGCCACGACCGTCTGGAACAGGATCATGTTGTTCAGGATCTTGACCGTCTGGCCCGCGCCGACATCGCCGCAATGCGTGACCTCGCTGGCCATGTGGCGCAGCAGCGGGGCGATGCGCTCGAAGGTCGGCACCGTCGCGCCGACCATGATCGAGAGCGTGCCGTCGATCGCGGCCTGCCGCGTGCGCGCGACCGGCGCATCGGCGAAGGCCGAGGCCTTGCCCTGGAACTCCTCGTAGAGCCTGCGCGCCAGGATCGGCGGCGCAGTGCTGAGATCGACCACGGTCCAGCCGAGCTTGGCCTTCGAGGTCAGGCCGCCGGGGCCCATGCAGACTTCCTCGACCTCCTTGCCGCCCGGCAGGGACAGGAAGATCGTGCGGCAGCTTTCCCCGATCTCGTCGACCGACGCCGCCTTCACGCCGTCGGCCGCCAGCCTCTCGAGGGGTGCCTTGTCGCGATCGGCGGCAAGCACGGTCATGCCGCTCTTGCGTGCGAGATTGCGGCACATTGGTTCGCCCATCGTGCCGACGCCGATAAATCCGATCATGTCCGCCATGTCAGTCCACTATGAAGAGTTTGGCGCCGGTTTGCGTACTCGACCGGTGGCCGAGCGTGTTGTCGGCGACCTGGTAACTCTGGCCCTGTTTCAGCTCGACGGTGCTGCCGTCGGCCAGCTCGGTCGACAGCTGGCCCTCGAGCACCAGCAGGATGTGGCCCTTCTGGCACCAGTGATCGGCGAGATAGCCGGGCGTGTACTCGACGATCCGCACGCGGATGTTGTTGAAAGTCCTGGTGCGCCAGAACGCCTTGCCCGTCTCGCCCGGATGTTCGGTACGCTCGACGGATTCCCAATCGGTCTTCCCGAAAGGTATTTCAAACATAAGCATGGTTCGCTCTAGCACATTGACCGGCAACGACAGATAGACGAAAAACACAACATGATCACTGCAAAAACGGCGAAGCGCCGCCAGAACAAGGCCGAGCGCATCGCGCGTGTCGGCAAGCTGGCCCGCGGCAAGTTCATAAGTCCCGACAAGGTGCCCGAGGTGCTGCGCCGGATCATCGAACCTGGCGACATTCTTTGCCTCGAAGGCGACAACCAGAAGCAGGCGGACTTTCTTGCCAACCAGCTCGCCACCCTCGACAAGAAGGATATGCGCGACATCCACCTCGTGATGTCGTGCATCACGCTGCCGGCCCATATCGAGCTCTTCAAGAAGGGCATGATCAAGCAGGTCGACTTCTGTTACGCCGGGCCGCAGGGCACCGCCGTCGCCGATCTCGTGAAGGCGAAGAAGTTCCCGGTCGGCGCCATCCACACCTACAACGAGCTGTACGCGCGCTACTACATTGACCTGACTCCGCGCGTGGCGCTGATCGCCGCCGCCCAGGCCGACCGCAAGGGCAACCTGTTCCTCGCCGCCAACACCGAGGAGACGCCGGCGATCGTCGAGCCGACCGCCTTCTCCGACGGCATCGTCTTCGCGCAGGTCAACGAGATCGTCGACAAGCTGCCGCGCATCGACATTCCGGCCGACCAGGTCGACTTCGTCGTGCAGGCCCCCTACCCGATGCATCTGCAGGCGCTGTTCACGCGCGACCCGGCGGCCATCACCGACGTGCAGGTGCTGATGGCCATGGTGGCGCTGCGCGGCATCTACGAGAAGTACGAGGTACAATCGTTGAACCATGGCGTCGGCTTCAACACCGCCGCCATCGAGCTGCTGCTGCCGACCTATGGCGAGCGGCTCGGCCTCAAGGGCAAGATCTGCAAGTACTGGATGGTCAATCCGCTGCCGACCATGATCCCGGCCATCGAGTCCGGCTGGGTCGAGAGCGTCTTCGCCGTCGGAGGCGAGGTCGGCATGGAGCGCTACACCGCTGCGCGCTCGGACGTTTTCTTCACCGGCCGCGACGGCAGCTTCCACTCCAATCGCGCCATGGGGCAGCTCGCCGGCCACTACGCCATCGACATGTTCATCGGCGCCTCGCTGCAGATCGACATCAACGGCAATTCGTCGACCGTCTCCAAGAACCGCATCACCGGCTTCGGCGGCGCGCCCAACATGGGCTGCCAGCCGACCGGCCGCCGTCATCCCACGAAGGCCTGGCTCAAGGCCGGCGCCGAAGCCAATCCCGGCCCCGGTACCTCGCCCGGCCGCAAGCTCGTCGTGCAGATGGTCGAGACGTTCCAGGCCGGCCGCGTGCCGACCTTCGTCGAGGAACTCGACGCCACGGATCCAAGCATCCGCAAGGCCCTGCACGGCGTCACCCCCGTGATGATCTATGGCGATGACGTCACTCACATCGTCACCGAGGAAGGCATCGCCAACCTCGCGGCCTGCCGCTCGGTCGCCGAACGCCAGGCGGCCATCCGCGCGGTCGCCGGCTACACGCCGGTCGGCCTCAAGCGCAAGAAGCGCGAGACCGAGGAGCTGCGCGCCCGCGGCATCGTCCAACTGCCCGAGGATGTCGGCGTCCGCCCCTCGGAGGCAAGCCGCAGCCTGCTCGCGACCCAGGACATCAAGGGCCTCGTGCGCTGGTCCAACGGGCTCTACGACCCGCCCTCGCAATTCGTCGACTGGTAGGACCGATCAGCATGGAAAAGTTCACCAAGTCTTTCCCGTCCAAGCCACTCGGGACGAAGACCGCCAAGCCATGGTCGCTCGCGGGCGTCGTCGGCTCCGGCAATCTCGAAGTCCTGATGGAGCGTGGCGGCAAGCCCTCCGACGCGATGGAGTGCCACGTCGAGACCTCGATCCCCGGCTACAAGGCTTCATGGCTCGCGGCCCTCGCCGACTTCGCGCACCACTATCCGGCCGGCGGCACCAAGGTCACGATCAACGACCAGGGCGCCCCGCCCGTGCTCGTCACGCTGCGCCTCCGTCAGGCCTACGACCATCTCACCAAGGGCGACAAATGAGCGGCGCACTCTTCCACGAACAGACGGCGCGCCAGCGCATCGCGTCGCTGACGGATGCGGGCTCGTTCAAGGAGCTCCTCCCCCCGCCGGAGCGGCTCACCAGCCCCTACCTCGCCCAGCTCGGTATCCCGGTGTCGTTCGACGACGGCATCGTGATCGGCCATGCCAGGATCGACGGCAGGAAGGTGTACCTCGCCGCCCAGGTCGGCCAGTTCGTCGGCGGCGCCGTGGGCGAGATCCACGGCGCGAAGCTCACCGGCCTGTTCAAGGCGGCGGCGCGCGACAAGGTGCCGTGCATCCTGATCGTGGAGAGCGGCGGCGTGCGGCTGCACGAAGGCTCGTCCGGCGAGATCGCCATCGCCGAGACGATGCGTGCCATCTTCGAATGCCGCGCCCTGAAGGTCCCGACCATTGCCGTCATCGCCACCGATATCGGCGCCTATGGCGGCATCGGCATCCTGTCGACCTGCTGCGACTTCCGCGTCATGACCGAGCATGGCCGCCTCGGCATCTCCGGCCCGATCGTGATCGAGAAATGGATGGGCAAGAAGGCCTATGACTCGGCCAACCGCGCCCTGGTCTGGAAGACGAGCGGCGGCAAGACCAAGTACCTGCTGGGCGATGCCGATGCCCTCGTGCACGACACGTCCGATGCCGTGCGCGACGCCATCGCCAGGTTGCTCGGCAAGTCCAGTCCGGTCAGCCTCGCGTCCGTCAAGGCGCGCCAGAAGGAACTGGAGAAGCGCCTCAAGCGATTCGGAACCACCGAAGACCCGGAAGCCGTCTGGAAGGGCATGGGTGTGCGGAACGTCGAAGCCGCGTCGCTGGCCTCCGGGCCGGAGTTCGCTGCCCTCGCCAAGCGTGGGAAGTAGGTCATGAAGAAGCCGACACCGAAGAAGCCGTCCGCCCGCGCCGTCCTGGCGCGCCTGTTCGGCGCCTCCGCCACGGGCATCGCCATCGAGAAATCCGTTCTGACGGGCTACGCCATGGTCGACGGCCGCAAGGTCTGTGTCATCGGCACCTGCGACGGCACCTACATCGACAACGCAGCCGCGCTGCGCCTGGCCGCGCATGTGATCCAGTGCATCGAACGCCAGCCCAAGACGCCGATCGTCATGCTGGTCGACAGCGCCGGCCAGGAGCCGAACCGCGTCGCCGAGATGCTGGGCCTCGCCAGCTACTTCGGCCATCTCCTGTCGTGCCTCCAACTGGCACGGCGCAAGGGCCACAAGCTCATCACCGTCGCGACCGGCCAGGCCGTTGGCGGCGCCTTCCTCTGCTACGGCATGTTCGCGGACCGCATCTACGCCTTTGACTCGGCCAGCGTCGGCCTGATGCCGATCGCGGCGATGTCGGCGGTGACCAAGATCCCCGCGCCGGTGCTAGAGAAGCTGTCGAAGACCATGCCGTCGCTCGAATTCGGTGCTGCGCCCTTCGCTCTGCTGGGCGGCGTCGAGGAAGTCTGGTCGGAGAAGGATGACGTGCCGGCCAAGCTCGCCGCTGCCATTGCCGCCTCGTCGACCGAGGACAATCGCGCCGAACTCGGCAAGAAGCGCGGCGGCCGAAAGCTCGCCCTCGACATCCGAAAGAAGGTCCTCGCCGAATCGGCGCGATGACCGGGCTCCGGCGCCATACGCTGGTCTGGCTGTCGCAGCCGCCCGAGGCGGAGAGCATGGATGATCGCGCCCGGGCCGCGGCCTGGCACGTGTCTGACCGCCCCTTCATCGTGACGCGCCGCCGCGACGATGGCCGCGATATCGGACTGGGCTTCTGCACCACCGATCCCGCCCATCCCGAACTGCGGCCGCGCCGCGTGGCGGCCCGGACCGATCCCGCTCGTATCCTTCGCCACGCCCGCCCGCCCGGCCTCGCGGAGATCGCGCGCTGTCCCGCCGCGACGGCAAAGGCCGAGTCATTTTCCCGACTCGTCTCGGCGGCAACCCCCGCCGGCCTCGACATCCGCGTCTACGGAAGCTGGATGTGGCAGGCGCTGACCGGCGAGCGCCATGTTCACGAGGCCTCCGATCTCGACGTGGTGATCGACGTCGTCGACCTCAAGGCTGCCGGGCGCGCGGCCGCCTTCCTCGCAGCCGCGGAGCAGGACCTCGCCTTTCGCATCGACGGCGAACTGTCCTTCCCTGGCGCCGGTGAGGTTCAATGGCGCGAACTTCTCCAGGCCAAGGACGAAGTCCTCCTGAAGTCCGTCGACACGCTGAAGCTCGTGCCGCGCTCCCAGATCGGACGATGAGCTTGGACGACGAGGCGATTGCCCGCGCGGCCGTGACGGCGATGCGCGACGAGCTGCAGGCCTATCCCAAGCCCGGCCTCGTCAGTCCCGTCGATTCCGGCGCTCACGCCGACATGGATTTCGACCTGATGTGCCGGTCGGCCGATTCGCTGCTGTTCCCCTTCGTGGCGCTTGCCGCGGCGGGCCGCGCCGGGCGGTCGTTCGACCAGACGCTCGTACCACTCGGCATCGAGGCCGAGCGCGGGATGCTGGCCGTCACTGGCGGCATCAACACCCATCGCGGCGCCATCTTCTCGGTCGGCCTGATCGTCGCCGCCATCGCGCGGGCGCTGGCGCTCTCCGCCGCAATCTCTCCCGCCACCGTTCGCGCGGCGCTGAGAGAGACGTGGGGCGATGCGCTCGACGCTCACGCCGAACGCGACCACGAGGCGAGCCATGGCGGCCTCGTGCGCCGCCGGACCGGCCGCGACGGCGCCCGCCGCGAGGCCGCCCGTGCCTTTCCCAGCGTCTTCGAACTCGGCGTCCCCGCCTATTGCCGTGCCCGGGAGGCCGGCCTCGACGACAACGCCGCCGGCATCCAGACACTCTTTGCCCTGATGGCGTCGATCGACGACACCACGGTGCTCTATCGCGGCGGCCTCGGGGCGGGCTCGTTCGTGCGGCAGTCGGCGGCGGACTTCCTGGCCAACGGCGGCTGCCACCAGCCCGATTGGTTCGAAAAGGCCGAAGCGCTGCACCGCGCCTTCATCGCGCGCAACCTCTCGGCCGGCGGTTGCGCCGACCTGCTGGCCTGCACACTCCTCGTCTCACGCTGCTGCGGGGATTAACGCCGACTTGCCAGCACTTACGGGGCGCGGCGAAACTCTTGATCTTGGGCGGGAAGGCCCAACTCGGGGCGACCACTGTCCAAGCATACGGCATGTTCGTCACTTACACGACGACAAGTGAGCGTTCGACTATGCCACTTCGTCGACGCTCCCTCTTGGCAGATGACGTCGGGCTGCGTCGTTCGGAAGCTCCCCTCGGGACCGAACTGCGCTGTGATGGGGGCACGACAGAAGATCGTTCCAGCGCGAGGACAGCTGATCGTCTGCTCTCTTTCTCCAATGCCATTCTGGTCAAAGCAAATCCGGCCAACTTTGCTCGTGCAGGTCTCTCGAAACGGGTTGCCCTGGTCGCCACGGACAGACGGTGCGTCTTTTCCCAGCTGCCAACACCCCTCCAGAATCCCGAGGTCCTTGTTCGTCCAGCGGTCGGCGGGCAGCGCGGGTCGCGGACTTTCTGACTCCACCGCTTTGCATTGCTGGGACATGCGCTCCAGGTCGCGCTGAAGTGCGGACAACTGATTGATCAACCTGTCGCGGTCGGCCCGCAGCGCTTCAGATGAAGAGCGCAGTAGATTTGTCGGATCGCCGGACGGCGGAACCCTCGGAAGCGCAGCCTCAACCGTGCGGATGTGCATCGAGGCCACGCCCGGCGTCATTGCGCGCAGCAGCCAGGCGGAGATCAATATCGACAGGATGAGCAAGGCGCCAAAGAGCAAGGCTGCCAGCCAGAGACAGGAGACGCCCGGAGGAGGCCGGCGCTTGCTGTTTATCTCTCCTGGTCTCGCGAAGGCCCCCATCGCATACCATGAGCACAACCGGAGTTGCGCGCTCCCTTGTTCCCGCTCAGCCCCAGCCCGCCAGCGCCCGTTCGAGGCTCTCCGGCCCACGGTAGAGGATGGCGCGCCAGCCGGCCATGCGGGCGCCGTCGACGTTGCTGGTCTTGTCGTCGACGAACAGGATCGACTGGGCGACGGTGACGCCCATGCGGGCCTGTGCGTTGGTGTAGAAGACGCGCTCGGGCTTGCAGACGCCCAGGGCCGCCGAATAGACGATCTCGTCGAAATGCGCCCCGAGGCCCATCCGGTCGCGCAGGTAGGCGATGCGATGATGTTCCTGGTTGGTCGCCGCAAAGACCCGGCCGCCGGTGCGCCGACGCCAGGCGTCGGCCTGGGCCAGTACGCCGCGGTCGATGTCGGAATCCTTCTCGAACCAGTAGGCGACGAACTCCTCGAGCCGGTCGGCCAGGCCCTTGGTCTCGAAATACTCGTGCAACGCCACGTAGAGGTCGAGCCGGCCGCGCAGGACCTCCATGAATTCCGGCTTCAGGAAGAATTCGGGCGCCAGCTCCTCGTCATGGCTGAGCCCCCAGTCCTCCTTCAGGGTCGCGTACCAGGGATGAGGCGCGCCCGGCTGGGCGAGGGAAACGACGCCATCGATATCGAGGACGAGGACGGGGCTGGAACTCATGGACCGGCATGCTACAGCACCCGCCGCCCGAAAAGGAAAGTCCGTTGCAGCTCATCGTGCCCGATCTCGCCCATCTCGACGGCTATGCCGATGCGCTCCGCCGCGGTTGGTCGCCGGACAATGTGCGGGTCGACGAGGCGCCGCGCGAGGAACTGGCCCGCATCGAGGCCGATCCGGCGGCGTTCGCGGCCTCTCTCGACGATCCCGAGGCCAAAGCCGGCCCGATCGAGTTGCCCGACGGTACGATGGTCCCGCGGATGCCCGGCTATCGCCGCTGGATGTGGGACGGCGAGTTCTGCGGCTCGATCGGCTTTCGCTGGCAGCCCGGGACGGCTGCACTCCCCTCATACGTTCTCGGCCATATCGGCTACGCCGTGGCGCCGTGGAAGCGGCGGCGCGGCTACGCGACTCTGGCGCTCGGGATGCTCCTCACGGAGGTGCGGCAGCATGGGCTGCCGCATGTCGACCTGACGACGGATCCCGACAACCTGCCTTCTCAGAAGGTCATCACGGCGAACGGCGGTGTCCTCGTCGAGCGCTTCATCAAGGTCGCGGCCCACGGCGGCACCGAGGCGCTGCTCTTCCGCATTCCTCTCTGAGCGTCGGTCGCCTCAGGGTCGGGCGAGGCGCACGACCGTTTCGGCCATTGCAGCCAAGGTGGCCAGGCCCCGCGCCTTCAGCGCCTTGGAGGAATCGCCGCCTCCGATTTCGCCTTCGAGCACCAGGGTGATGAACCCGTGCATGGTCGACCAGGCGAAATCGGCAGCCTGCTGGCGCACCTCGTTCGATGCCTCCGCCAGCACGTCGTCCAGAACGACGGCCAGCAGGCGGCGGAGGCTCGCTGCGCCCTCATCGCCTTCCTTGGGCTCTATGTGATTCGCCTCCCGGCTGAACATCAGCTGGAAGAGCGTGGGATTGGCGGCGGCAAAGGCCATGTAGCCCACGCCCAGACCGACGAGTCGCGCCGCGGGTTCTTCGTCCGCCACCCGTTCCGCTTCGGTCGTCATGGCAGCCTTCAGTTCGGCGAAGCCGCGGCGAATCAGTTCGGCCAGGAGGTCGTCCATCGACGCAAAATGATGGGCGGGTGCCGCATGCGAGACTTCGGCCCGCCGGGCGCACTCGCGCAAGGTGAAGCCGCGAATGCCCTTTTCCTCGACGAGCTTGCGGCCTGACGCCACCAGCGCCTCGCGCAAGTCTCCGTGGTGATAGCCTCGCGCCTTGGAACGGGTCATTCAGCCTCCATCAAGATCGAATACCCCGCAATCTTGACGTTGGAAAGAGGCCAAATTTCGGCTGACGCCCGCTTTGCGGCATGGCTTGATCGCCGCCTGCATGGAGTTGTCATGACATTCGAAACGTGGGCCGCCTTCGCTGCGGCGTCGAGCGTTCTTCTGGTGATCCCCGGCCCGACCGTCCTGCTGGTCGTGTCCTATGCGCTGGGCCAGGGCTGGCGCACCGCGCTGCCCATGGCGATCGGCGTTGCGCTGGGGGACTTCACCGCCATGACGCTCTCGATGCTGGGGTTGGGTGCCCTGCTGGCAACCTCGGCGACGCTGTTCACGGTCCTGAAATGGGTCGGCGCCGCTTACCTGGTCTATCTCGGCATCAAGCTTTGGCGCGCCGGCGGCACGCTCGACGCCGCGCCACGGACCGACACGGTCTCGGCCGCGAAGATGCTGGGCCATGCCTGGCTGGTGACCGCGCTCAACCCGAAGAGCATCACCTTCTTCGTGGCCTTCCTGCCGGCGTTCCTCGATCCAAAGGCGGACTTCCTGACCCAGATGCTCGTGTTCGAGACGACGTTCCTAGTATTGGCCTTCGCCAATGCCTTCGGCTACGCGCTGGTCGCCTCGCGCGCCCGGCGGCTGGCCTCGAACCAGCGCGCCATCGGCGTCGTCAACAAGGTGGGCGGCGGCCTGCTGGTCAGCGCCGGCGTGGCAACCGTCAGCCTGGCCGGCACCCGCAGCTAGGCTTCAGCGCGCCGGTTCGCTGACGAAGGCGATCTTGGAGAGGCCGCCCTTGGAGGCGTCGGCCAGGGTCTCGGAGACGTAGCGGTAGGGCACGGTGGCGTCGGCGCGGAGATAGACTTCCGGCTGCGGCCGCTTGCGGCCGGCCTCGACGAACTTCTCCATCGCCTCCTCCCGCGTCACCCGCTCGCCGCCCCAGAACAGCGAGCCCTGCGCGTCGATCGCGAACTCGATCTTCTCGGGCTTCTGCAGGTCGGCGTTGGCCGTCGCCTTGGGCAGGTCGAGCTTCACCACGTTGGTGAGCAGCGGCGCCGTCACGATGAAGATCACCAGCAGCACCAGCACCACGTCGATCAGCGGCACCATGTTGATCTCGGCCATCGGCTGGGACGAGGTCTTGCGTTCGAAGCTTCCGAATGCCATTGCCCGTCTCCCTCAGGTCACGGCCGCGAGCGGAACGCTGCCCGGCTTGCGGCCGGCCTGCAGCGCACGGCCCATCGACAGGAAGGTCAGCAGCTCGAAGGCGAAGGCGTCGAGCTTGGCCGTCAGCACGCGGTTGGAGCGGGTCAGCCAGTTGTAGCCCATGACCGCCGGCAGGGCGACCGCGAGGCCGATGCCGGTCATGATCAGCGCCTCGCCCACCGGGCCCGCCACCTTGTCGAGCATGCCAGAGCCCGACATGCCGATGGCGACCAGCGCGTGATAGACGCCCCACACCGTGCCGAACAGGCCCACGAACGGCGCCGTGGCCCCGATCGTCGCCAGCATGGTGAGCCCGTTCTCCAGCGAGGTCGTCTCCTCGTCGAGCACCTTCTTGATGGTGCGCGTCAGGAACTCGGTCTCGCTGCCCGCCTCCTCGAGCTTGGCCGCGCCGAACTTCGCGTGATGCGCCTGGGCATGCAGCGAATGCGCCGTGAGATGGCCGAACGGCTCGCGCACGCCGTGGACGCTGAGTTCGTTCTGCACCTGCTCGAGCGAGGTGGCGCTCCAGAAGAAGTTCAGGAACCGGCGGCTGCGCCCCTGGCGGATGACCTGCCCGATCCCCTTGTAGATGATCAGGTACCAGGAGATCGCCGACATCACCGCCAGCACGCCCAGCAGGATCTTCGCGACGATGTCCGCCTGCGCGATGAAATGGCCGAAGCCCAGGGCCGATGTGTCGCCCATGCGATACTCTCCTACTGCAACACGAATTTGATCGGGACGTGGACCCAGACCGCCTGCGCCAGGCCGCCCTCCACATAGGGTCGGAACTGCGCCGCGCGGACGGCGCTCAGCGCCGCCTGGTCGAGATCGGCATGGCCCGAGGAGGACATCAGCGAGACCTGGGCCGGCCGGCCGGTCACGTCGACCAGCACGCGAATCGTCGCCGTGCCCTGCTCGCCCGCCCGCCGCGCCCGCGCCGGATAGGCCGGATTGGGCTGCACCAGCCAGCCGAGCTGCGCGGCCTGCACCGTGCGCGGGCCGGCCGGCGCCGCGGGCGCGGCCTGTTGCGGGCCGGCCTCGACCGGTGCCGCCGGACGCGCCGGCTGCGGCTTCTTCTGCACCGGCTTCGGCTCGGGCGGCTTGGGCTTGGGCTCGACCTTCTCCGGCGGTTTGAACTCGGGCGGCGGCGGCTCGTCCGGCGGCGGCAGCTCGACCTTGGCCAGCGGGAACTCCGGCGGCGGCAGGTCGGGCGGCGGCGGCTCGACGAGGGTCGCCAGCTCCGGCGGCGGCGGCTTCAGCTCGACCGGCGGCGGCGGTTCGGAGTCTTCGATCTCGGGCTGCGCCGGCTCCTCAGCCGACACCATGCGCACTTCCATCGGCGCGATGTCGCCCACCACCAGCTTCACCGGCTCGACCTGCGTCAGCGCCCAGCCTCCTCCCACATGGAAGAAGATCACCAGCGCAAGAATCCCCCGCCGCGCCGCCGTCGACAACGGCTCGCGTGACGGGCCCGGCGGACCGGGCTCCACGAAGGGTGGACTCGAGGACACGGGATTTACCACTGCTTCGCCCCTACAATTGGAGCGGACTGACGGCAAGCGCCACCGTGGTCGCCACGGCGACGGCGAAAATCGTGATACCGACCGCGCGCTTGCGGTGACTTTCCCACCACAGGATGACGCCGCTGATCGACAGGAAGATCATGCTGCCGGCCAGCGTATCGATCAACAGGATCCACGGCACCGGCATGGTCGTGCCCTTGTGCAGGTTGGTCAGGGTGGCGACGAACCCGTTCTGCGTCGTGCGCACCGAGAGCGACTTGTTGCCGACCCAGTATTCCGCCTGGACCACGTGGTTGGGGCCGCCGAAGTTCAGCATCCAGCGCTCGGGTTGTTGCAGGGGGCGGGCATTGCCATCCCCGCCCCTTTCGCCCCACGGCACCGGCCGGGCGCGCTCGACGCGGACGTTATTGGGGCCGCGATCCAGTTTGAGGGTCTGCTGCAGCCAGGCACCCATCGCCTCGACGTTCTGCGGCCGTGGGTCGGGCAGCTCGAGTTGGGCGTTGATCTGCTGCTGGTCGGGCAAGGAGAGCTTCATGGTGCTGCGGTGATTGAGCCAGATGCCGCTGAACCCGAACAGGAGACCGAGCAACGCACCCCACAGACCGAACCATCCATGCGTCTTGCGCACCCAGCGCACGAACGTCAGTCGACGATTGACCTTGCCGGCCTTCCCCGCCACGGCGGCTGTGACGGACATCAGGTCTCGCTCCATTGGCGCACGAGATTGTGGTAGCAGCCGATCAGCGACCGCCGCGCCGCCTCGTCCGCATTGGTTTCGTTCAGGCGCTGAATGGCGTTGTCCATGTCATGCAGAAGCGACCTCTGCATGTCGTCGCGGATCAGGCTCTGCGTCCAGAAGAAGCAGGCCATCCGCACGCCGCGGGTGATCGGCGCCACGGAGTGCAGGCTGGTCGCGGGATAGACGACCATGTCACCGGCCGCCAGCTTGACGCTGTGCTGGCCGTATGTGTCCTCGATCAGCAGTTCGCCGCCGTCATAGTCCTCCGGATTGGTGAGGAAAAGTGTCGCCGACACGTCGGTTCGCAGCTTGCGACCGTTGTGGGGGTTGATGCGCACGCTGCCGTCGACATGCGCACCGAACTTCATGCCTTCGCCGTAGCGGTTGAACATCGGCGGGTAGATCTCGTTCGGCAGGACGGCGCTGATGAAGATCGGATGGACCTCCAGCGCCGCGCCGACGATGCGCTGGCACGCGATCGCGGTTTCAGACCTCTCGTCGATCTGTTGGTTGAACTTCACGGGCGCCCCCTGGTAGCCGGCGGTCACGCGACCGTCGACCCAGGCGTTGGAGCGCTCGAGACGCTCGCGCAGGCTGACGAGCTGCGCGGCGTTGAGGACTTGGGGAACACAGACCAGCATGACGGGCGGCGGCTTCCGTCATCACAGGCGGTAGTTGAGCGTGATCATGCCGGTGGTACCGGCACCCATGACCGCGCGACCGCCGTCCGACGCGATGACACCGTCGTAGTAGATCGAGTTGAACAGGTTGTAGACGTTCAGCCGCACGTCATAGGTGGGCTGCTTGTAGGCGGCCGTGAGATCGAAGCGGGTATAGGCCGGCACGACCACCGTGTTTGTGTTGTTGGCGTAGCGCTGGCCGACGTAGAACAGGCCGCCGCCGATCTCGTACGTCTCCTTGATCGTGTAGGTCGTCCAGAGGTTCGCCGAGTCGGTCGGCGTGTTGAGCGGCACCTTGCCCGTCGTGTTGCCGATGCCGTTCTGGTAGCTCAATCCCTGCAGGATGACGCCGTTCAAGTAGGCGTAGCCGCCGAACACCTGCCATTCCGGCGTGATGCGGCCGGCGAAGCCGACGCGGCCGCCGCTCACCTGCACGTTGCCGCTCGGCGTATAGGTGCCGTCCGGGTTGGCCGTGCGCGCATTGTTCTTGACGATCGAGAATACGGCGGCGTTGAGCGACAGGTTGGCATTCAGCAGCTCGTATTTGACGCCCGCTTCCACGCCCTTGTTGTTCTCGGGCGGCAGGTACGATCCGCCGGTCGTCGAGGTGAGCTGCTCGAGCGACGGATTGAACGAGGTGCTGTAGGAGACGTAGTAGGATTGCGCCGGTGTCGGTTCGTAGATCACGCCGGCTCGAACGCTGAGGAAGCTGTCCGGCTGATACTGGTACGGGACCGCCGTGCTGCCGGCCGTGTTTCCGCTGTTGATCGAATTGCTGATCGACGCAGCGTAATAGTCCCAGCGCAGGCCGCCGACGAGCTTCACCTGCGGCAGCAGCTGGATCGTGTCGTTGAAGTAGAAACCGGCGCCCCAGGCTTGCGAGGAGGCATAGTTGCCAAGCGTTGTTGCAACGTTACCGGGCGTGCTGGCGCCGACCGTATAGCCTGCGGGGGTGCAGCCGACGGATCCGGTCGGGAGCGCCACGCCGTTGCACGTGCCGGTGCGGCTGAACGCCTGGTTGGTATAGGATTCGTAATTGATATCGATGCCCATCAGCAGCGTGTGTCCGACGCTTCCCGTGTTGAACTTGGCCGTGAGTTCGGTCTGGTTCTCGACCGTCATATCGTTGATGTTTCGGTCGCGGCTGAGCTGGCGGATCCAGAGATTTCCGAGCGGTGCCGCACTGTAGTAGACGTTGTTCGGCCCCTGCTGTGCGCCGACGAAGCCACCATTGGAACCGATGGTTCCAACGAAGCCGCCGGACGTTTCACGAACGGCGGTGTTCACCCACACGAACTCCGTCTGGTTTCGAAGGTTGAGGTCCGGCGAAAACTTGTGCTCGATCAAACTCTGGAGGTTGACCACGTCCTGTTCGGTGTAATCGTCGCTGAAGCCCCACGCCGTGTTGCGCGGCGCATTCAGGGGATAGCCGTTCAGATTGGGCACGCCGTAATTCACCTGATCCTTGCGGTGCATCAAGTAGGCACTCAGCGTGACCTCGGTCGGCGTGCCGATGCCGAGCTTGACCGTCGGCGCGAGGCCGAAATCGAGCACATTGGTCTGGTCGACCGTCGAGGCCTTGCCGACCTGGAACATCGCCGACACGCGGGCCGCGTTGTTCTCGCCGAACGGCGTGTTCACGTCGGCCGTGCTGCGCACGAGCCCATTCGTCGTCGCCTGGACACCGACTTCGGTCGCCTGCTTTAGCTGCGGCTTCTTGGTCACCTGGTTGATGACGCCGCCGGTCGAGCCGCGGCCGAACAGCATGGAGGACGGGCCCATCAGCACCTCGACCTGCTCCAGCGCGAACACGTCGCGATAGTACTGGCCGCGGTCGCGCATGCCGTCGAGATAGATGTCGGTGCGGGCGGAAAAGCCGTTGATGTTGATGTTGGTGCCGATGTTGCCGCCTTCGGCCGAACCGATGGTGACGCCCGGCGCGTTGCGGACGGCGTCCTCCAGCCGGGTGACGCCCTGCGACTGCATCAGGGCCCGGTTGATGACGACCACCGACTGCGGCACGTCCATCAGGTTGGCGGCGCCCAGCCGGTTGATCGAGGCGCGGGTCGTCTGGAAGTCCTCGCTGGGACGGCTCCCGGTGACCGTCACGGTCTGCATCGTCGCCGGGGCGGCGGACGGAGCGGCGGGCTGGTTCTCGGTGGAAGGGCTGGCTGGCGCGGGGGCTGGCGTCTGGGCGGGGTCCTGCTGGGCCATGGCGGACGGAGCCACGAGCAACCCAACCAATGCCGTCTTAACCGGTACGCGCTTTGCCATGACTTCTCCCCAGAAGCTTACTCGTCTCCCCTCAAGTGAGGAGAATGCGAGTTATTATCATGGAAGAAAAACGGCACTGAGAATGAATCGCACGCATTCGCGGGAAGCAGCCTTGCATAAACAAGACACCCGGGCTGCATTTCTCAGGAAGGACGCGTTGCCGGACCGTTGATCCCCCGCCCTTGCGGAGGCCTACCGCCTGCGAGTTCAAGCGCCACTGCCGAAAACGAAAGGTCCCTCACTCCGTTCGGGATGAAAATTTTCTGGGATTGGCGCGCTGCGTCGATGCAGAAAACGCTGTCATCCCAAACGCAGTGAGGGACCTTGCCTCGCATGCGATAGCTCTGCAGCCTGCCGGAGCCTCAGTCACCCGCCCTCCCGGCAGCCATATTGGCAGGCCGTTCGAGGCACCCGAGCGAGACCAGGGTCGATGCCACCGCCTCCTCCAGAACGGTCCGGGGCTCGGCGCCAAGGGTCGCTTCAAGCTTCGCATTGCACAGTCGGATTGGCTGCTCCCACAGGTATCTCATCTCCATGAGTTCTCTCAGGAAAGGCACGAAAGGCGCAGCGAGCCGCATCGGGAGCCATGCCAACCGCCGGACGGCAAGCTCGGGCCTTCCCAATGCACGGCGAATGGCATCCGTCATCCGCGTGCCATCAGGGTCCCAGTGTCCCTCCATGTGGAAGGTCGCAAAGGGATCGAGCCCGTCTTTCACGAGCAGCCGGAACATCGTCTCTGCAACGTCGGGCAGAAAGGCCCACTGATGGCCGACACCGAGCCGGCCAGGATAGGTGATCGTCCGCGGCCGCCGGCCAGGCTTGACCAGCCCCTGACTGAACCAGTTATTGGCGGCCCCGGGTCCGAAGAAATCCCCGGCGCGGACGATCAGCACCCTCGCCCTGCCCCGCTCGGCGGCTCGCCGCAGCCGCCGTTCCATCTCCACGCGGATCCGTCCCTTGCGGGTGTGCGCGTTCTGCGGCGCGTCCTCTGCAATGTTGGGAAAGGCGTCGGGGCCATAATTGTAAACGGTGCCCGGCAGCAGAATGAGCGCGCCGTTCGCCTCGGCGGCCGCAACGCTGTTGTCGAGCATCGGCAGCACCAGTTTGTCCCAGTCGCGGTAGCCAGGCGGATTGACCGCATGCACGATCAGCGACGCTCCCCGCGCGGCCGCCGCCACGTCGGCTGCGGCGAGGGCATCCCCTCTGATCCACTCAAATCGCGCGTCCGCGCCGGCGCGGGCCGGATCGCGGTGCAGCGCCCGGACACGCCAGCCACCGGCCAGGAGACGCGCGGCCATCTCGCTGCCGATACCGCCGGTCGCCCCCAGCACCAAGGCCGTCCTGCTTTCCATGTCAGCTCCTTCGTTCGACAGGGTGCAGGATCGGGCGTTCGACAGATCAACGAAATTGCCGAAATCCCTTCATGTGTTATACGAAAATAGATGAACTCTCTGCCCAGCTGGGACGTCTACCGGACCTTCGAGGCCGTCCTGCGGGAAGGGTCGCTCTCGGGCGCGGCGCGGGCGCTCCAACTGACCCAGCCCAGCGTCGCCCGCCATATCGATGCGCTCGAGAAGGCGATCGGCGTCGCGCTGTTCGTGCGAACGCCGCGCGGTCTGTCGCCCACCGATGCGGCGCTGGAATTGAAGCCGTTCGCCGAACTGCTCGCGTCGACGACGGCGGCGCTTCTGCGCACGGCGGAAGGCCGCCTGGGGGAGGTCCGTGGGACGGTGCGGATCAGCGCCAGCGAGGTCGTCGGAATCGAGCATCTGCCGGCGATCCTGGCACGGCTGCGCCGACAGCATCCCGCCCTCACGATCGAGTTGTCGCTCTCCAACGCGCTCGACGACCTCCTCCAGCGCAAGGCCGATATCGCGATCCGAATGGTCCGCCCCGAACAGAAGGCCCTGGTCGCCAAGCGCATCGGCTTCATCCCGGTGGGCCTCCACGCGCATCGTGACTATCTCACGCGGCGCGGCGTTCCCGCGAGCCTGGACGATCTGCGGCACCACGATCTGATCGGGTATGACGCAGAAACGCCGGCCATCCGGGCGGTCGCCCAGCACTATCCCGCGCTCGATCGCGCAGCCTTCGCCCTGCGGGTCGACAGCGATGTGGCGCAACTTGCGGCGATCCGGGCCGGCTTCGGGATCGGCATCTGCCAGGTGCCGATCGCCGCCTCCGAGAGCGATCTCGTGCGGGTCCTGCCTCGGGCATTCACCCTCAATCTCGAGACCTGGATCGCGATGCACGAAGATCTCCGCAGCAGCGCGCGCTGCCGCGCCGTATTCGATGCACTCGTCGAGGGACTGATGCCGCTCGTGCAGGGCAAGACCTGAAGCGGGCGCGATACAGGCTCGCGGACGGGGCGGAGCGGTCCTTGCTTGGCGCACCCGGCTGGATTCGAACCAGCGGCCTACCGCTTAGAAGGCGGTTGCTCTATCCACTGAGCTACGGGCGCAAGCCAATCAGTGCGGGGTTCCTGAGCCCTCTTCCCCCGCCGCTCCGTCCCGTTAGGGACTGCCGTTGGGGACTCGGCCTCAATCTGCCCTCTCTTGCCTCTCAACGACGATCGCCCGCAAGGTCGGAAATCTGCCCGCAGAGAGGCTGTGTCTTTTATGGCGCCGCGTTGGCGACGTCCAGCCAGCCTCTGTACTCCAGCACGACGCTTACCGCGAATTCGCTCTCACAACGGGCCGCCCCGGGATCTCGACCAGATTTTCGGCCAACCACCGCCGGGCTTCGTGGAGGCTCTCAAACAGGTTGATCGGGCGGTCGTTACGGGTGGCCTGGGCGAACAACTCCGCGAACCCCTCGCGTTCGGGATCGACCACGAAAGCAATAGGACCCCGCGGGCCGGCATCGGGCGCGCTGCGGAGAGCAGTGGCGATATCGCTCACCTTCTCCCGGGTCACCGACGACGTCGAGCCTGTGATGTCGACGATCTTCGCATAGCCCCGCAGCTCGGCCGGCTTCATCTTCTCTATGCTGGCGAGGATTTCCTTATCGCTGATGTGCCCCCGGGCAACGATCAAGATGGTCCGGTTCAGCGGACATACGTTCATGTGAATCGGCATCGCACCCACCCATAGCGACAGCCCGTGACGGGCCGCGTTCACTTCCGCCCATAGCGGACGATTCAGCGAACGCCCGACTGCCTTCCCACGGGCAGTCGAGCCTCGCGCCAACCCGGTCGACCTTCGCCAGCCGGGACCCCAAACATCAGGACCACTTCGTCCTGTGCGACCTAGAATAACTCTACCAGCTGTCGCGTAACTTACACGACGTCTGCGCAGGCGCCGTACGCCAAACAGAGACCGCCGTGGCCTGATGCTGGCCCGCCCTCAGCAACTCCGCTTCCAAAATCATGTCTGGCCTCGGCAAGGAACCCGGGCTTGCGTACAGCTAGGACGGCGAGTCTTTCGCGTCTGTCCCGAATTGCACACATCGGCTCAATCCGGGCCGTCTGCCGCCAGCTCGAACCGGGAAACCGATGGAGAGTTCAAGATGAAGCCGAAGACGTTCAGCCTGGCGCCGTTGGCCGTGGCGATCTGCGCACATCGCTGGACGTATTCGTGGAACGGCGAACCTCAATTGACCACTTCATCATGGCCGAACAGAAAAAGCTCCGGGCACTCTGAGGGCGCCGGCTGTCTCGGTCTGGCGAGACCATCATGCGTGATCAGGACAACCCCGTATCCGGCCGGGTCGTCCGGTGTCAGGGTCGCGAGGCATCCCATTCTGCGAATGCCGGGGACGGGCGTCTCGAAGTAGTAGGCCTTGGCGCGCATCACCGGCAACGGCAGGCCTGCGGCTGCCAGTTCGGCATAGAGTGCCTCGACACCCCTGCCCCCGCGCAACACCTGCTGCAAACGGGCGGCGATACCGGCGCGCACGTTCGCCCGGGCAGCGTGAAACGCCACCTCGCCGAGCAGGAGCCGCTGACCTTCGAGCGGTGTGTATTCGGTCACCAGGTCCGGCCAGACCGGCAGGTGCCCCTCGCTCGCATTGCTACAGATGTTCGAAGCGCGCTCGGGCAGCGTCGATCGAGGCAGCTTGAGCGCGACCGGGCAGATCCCCAGGTCGACGAACTCGCCTGCTGTTTCGATGTAAGTCATTTCCTCGGGCGGGCGCACCAGGGCACGAAGGATGGGACCAGGGTCGATCCCCATTTCGAGGACATAGGCAACGACGAGGGCGGAGGTCGCCCGCCCTTCCGTGACGCCCCGCGCGCGACTCGTCGCGGCGTCGCGGGCGTCACCGTCCTGCGGTGCATAGAAGGCATGGAAGCCCAGCCGGCCGCCGACCTCGAGTTGCCGGTCGGCCTCCGGACCGGCCGGCCTGGGTGTGCTGCCGCCGAGGAAGGCAATCGCACAGGAGGACAGGCAGCGCTTGCCGCTGCGCACGATGGTCGCAACGCCGAACTGCCGCAGGAGCCGGCCCACGCGCATCCCCTCCTCCAGGGCGCCCCCCTTGCTGTCCATCGACAGGACCGCCAGGGAGCCTCCGGGCTTGGTTCCTCCGCGTCCCTTGAGGTCCTCGAGAATCCTCTTGAGGTGATCGGAATCGCCGCGCTCGAACGGGCCGGTAAGTCGTATCTCGTGGTTGAGATACCCGCCGGATCCACCGGCAACGCGTTCCGTCGCGACGGTAAGGGTCATGGCATGGCTGGTCGCTGCAGCGAACAAGATCGCGGCGACCGCGACGATGAAGACCGCTGTATGGATCGGAGACCGCCACGCAACGGTACTCCCGTCAGCGGCCGCGGACATTTGCACGAATTGCTCCCGAGGAACGTAACACTCGCGAAACAATTTACTGGGGAAGCGGGAGGAATAACCAACCCAACCCGTGTTCCTTTGACGCGTTCCACTACAAAGTATCGTGAGCCGTACACGTCGATCATTCAGGAGAGCGGGCACGCTCCGGACCCAGTTTCGTCCATAGCGCGATCGCCGTCAGCCCGGCGACGAGAGCGGCCAGAAGGAGCGCGACATCCATGCCGGCAACGGGCCAGAGGCGTGTCTCCGAAAGAGCGCGCCACAGAGCATCGCCGGAAGTCACCCCGTTGAGGACCACCGCCGCCACCCCGAGCAGTGCGATTGCGATGCATTGCTCTCGCCAGGCCGCTCGGGAACGTGACCAGGCGTGCACGAACGATCCCAGCCAGACCAGATAGAAGGCGCAGACCTCGAGATCGGCGCGCTCCAGTCCCCCTGCCGCCGCCGCTGGCGGCAAGAGGCGGTTGACGACGAAGAAGGTGAAGGTGGCGGCCACGATCCCGCTGACGGACCCGACGGCCAGGCCCTCGACCACGCGCACGCCCGCAAGGCCCAGTTGCGCATGGCGTTTGCGCCGCGACTCCAGCCAGAACAGGAAGCCTGTCGCGATCAGCACGCAGCCGGTGAGACCCAGTGCGAAGTAGAGCCAGCGCAGCAGCCAGTGGTCGAACTGGATGAAGTGGAAGCCGGTGATGAAACGATGCGCGTTCATGACCGGCTGCGCCGAGTGTCTCGACAGCACGGCGCCGGTGCCCGCGTCGAAATAGAGGGCGTCGACCGGCATGGTCACGCGATCGTCGACGAACGACCGCCGCACCTCGACATAGGCGTTCGCATCGCCCGGATGGAACACGCGCAACAACTGCGGCGTGCCGCCGCCCCACTCACGTAAAGCCTGCTCGACCATGGCATCCAGCGATGCCATGGGAACCCCAGGCCGATTGAGACGCGGTCGCCCATAGATGCCGTAGGACTCCTGCACGAAGGCCTGACGGTCGCCCCGGTAGGGCATCTCCCAGGTGATCGGGAAATACACGGTGAAGAAGATCATCAGACCGGACAGGGTAATGGCAAAGTGGAAGGGCAAGCCGAGCACGCCGGTCACGTTGTGCAGGTCGAGGATCAGACGTCGCGGCTTGTTCCGGGCGCGAAAGGTGAAGAAGTCGGCGAAGATCTTGCGGTGGATGATCACGCCCGACACGCAGAGTGCCAGCATTGCCATTCCCGCGAGACCCACGATCCAGAGGCCAAGCGACCAGGCCTTGAGGTGCAGATTGTAGTGGAAGGGATAGAGGAAGCCGGACGCGCCGAGGGTCCCCGCCTCCGGCAGGAGCATCGAAGTCGCCGGATCGGCATGGCGCGATACGAACGAGGCGCGGTCCTTGCGATAGCCGATGCGCGCGACCGGCTCCCGCTCGCTCGGAAAGAGGACCAGCCATTGCGGCGAGGCACCGACCTCGGGAGGCAGTTCTCGGACGAGCCGGTCGACCGACTCGAGACTGGCCGGTGCCAGCCGCGTCGCGGGCATCATCCAGCGGTCGATCTCGCGATCGAAGACCGACAGGGTGCCCATCCAGAAGACCGCGAACAGCACCGTGCCGAGGCACAGCCCCGCCCATGTGTGCAGCCACTGCATGGAGTCGCGGAAGTCCTTCCCCATGTCAGACCGATCCGCGTACCAATCGCATCGTGTCGCTCTAGAAGTCGGCGGTCAGCGAGACGCGGAAGGTGCGCGGCGCTCCCAGGAACATGAACGTCGCGGTCTGGTTGCTGCCGGCCCAGTAGTTGGCGTCGAGGACATTGTCGACGTCGAAGCGCGCCACCAGCATCTTGCCTTTGGCGCCCGGATTCTCGAATGCGTAGCGGGCGCCGAGGTCGAAGCGGGTCCATTGCGGCATCATGCGCCGCGGATAGGTCGTGTCGATGTACTGCGCGCCGGTATAGATCGCGCGCCCCGTCACGGTCAGGCCCGGCACGAACGGCAGGTCGACCTCGCCCGACAGGTTCAGCGTGAACTGCGGCGTGAACGGCGCGATCCAG
Organism: Reyranella sp.; assembly: GCF_965249915.1. Lineage (GTDB taxonomy): Bacteria > Pseudomonadota > Alphaproteobacteria > Reyranellales > Reyranellaceae > Reyranella. Next base: position 1,771,712 of record NZ_OZ252257.1, on the reverse strand, counting down.
CCGTCGGTCGTCCCTCCCGCCGTCTTGGCGAGGACCGGATTGAGGAACATGGCGCCGCCGAGAACGCGGAAGCCCTTCATCGGTTCGCCGAATACGTTCAACTCAAGGCCCTGGTTGACCTGCTGCCCGTTGACGTTCTGCGTGTTGGTGGTCGTGTTGGTGATCAGGCTGGGCTGCGTGATCTGGAACAGTGCAGCGGTGGTCGTGAGCTTGCCCCAGTCGACCTTCACGCCGACCTCGATCTGGTTGGACACGTAGGGCGGCAGGATGGTGCCCGCATTGGCGAACGGGACCTGTACGACGGTGCCCTGTTGCAGGCCCTGGATGTAATTGCCGTAAAGCGAGACGTTCTCGAGCGGCTTCACGATCAGCGCCACGGCAGGGCTGACGACGGTCTGGTCGTAGTTCGAGGTCAGCGCACCAGTCACGGCATTGTAGTTGGCGGACTGCACGTTCTGCGCCCGCAGGCCGGCCGTCAGCTGCACGCGGTTGTTCAGCGAAGAGATCGTGTCGGCGATGCCGATGCTGTTGAAGCCCGAGGTGGATGTCTTGTTCGCCGCCGGCGTCGGGATGTTCGGCCGGGCGATCAGCGTCGGGGCGTAGATGTTGGTGGCAAAGGTGCCGCCCTGCGACAGGTTCACCTGGCCGTTGTCCTGCTGCAGGGTCGAGGCAGTGATCGCGAGCTCGTGGTTGAGGTCCGCCGTGGCGAACAAGGCGCGCAGGCCGCCCTGCGCCGTCAGGCTCGTCGTGTACTGGCTGAAGTTCAGCGGCGCCAGCGCCGTACCCGCGCCGTTGAAGTTCGTGATGGTCGTCGCCGCCGAATAGAGACCGCCCATGCGGTAATCATGCGCTCCGGCAGAGGCGTAGAGCGTGACATTGTCGGTGATGTCCATCTCGAGCCGCAACACGCCGAACGCATCCTTGCGGCCCTGGAAGCCCCAGGGCTGCGCGGTCGGGTTGGTGCGGACATTCGGGGCATACGGAAGTTGGACGCCCGGCGCGAGGGTCAGATAGGGCGTGATGCCGGAGATGTACTGGTTCTGATATCCCAGGTCGGCAGACACCCTCACGCGCTCGCCGCGGAAGTCGAAGCCGACGAGCGCAAGCTCCCGCTCATCCGCGTTGTACTGGAGATCGGTTTGGCCGGCCCTGAACACGCCGTTGAAGCGCACGCCGAATTCCTTGTCCGCGCCGAAGCGGCGCCCGAAATCGACGTGACCCCCGAACTGGCTGCCGGAAATGTAGCTCGCCGTCGCCTGGGTCAAATCCTCATTGGGCGCGCGCTTGGGAACGACATTGATGTTGCCGCCGATCGAGCCGAAGGGCGGGATGCCGTTGAGCAGCGCACTCGGCCCCTTCAGCACTTCGACCCGCTCGGCCATCTCCGCCATGATCGACGAGTTGGGCAGCATTCCATAGAGGCCGCCATACGAGGTGTCGGAGTTGTCGACGGGAAAGCCGCGGATCTTGACCTGATCGGTGCCGGGACTGCTGTCGCCGCGGGTGATTCGAACCGACGGATCATCGATCAGCACGTCGCGGACCGTCTTGGCCTGCTGGTCCTGTGCCTTCTTCGCCGTGTAATTGCTTTGGTTGAACGGCGTGTCCATCACGGCGCGATTGCCCAGAAGCCCGAGCTGGCCGCCGGTCGCGACCTGTCCGCCGGCATAGGCCGGCGGGGCGTTGTCGATCATCGCCGTCGGCGGCACCGTGAAGGCGCCCTGAACCTGGACCGGATCGAGCACCAGCGCGCCGCTCGCCTCGGGCGCCCCCGAAATCGTCACCGACGTGGGCGAGGTGAAGCGATAGCTGATGCCCGTGCCGGAGAGCATGAGCCGCAGCGCCTGCTCGGCGGTCATGGCGCCCGCCACGGGCGTGCTGGTCTTGCCGGCGACGACGGAGGCGGTCACCGCGAACTGGAGGCCGGCCTGCTGGCCGAGCGTCGTCAGCGCCTGAGCGAGCGGCTGCGCTGGAATGTCGAAGGTCCTGGCGGGCGCGGCCTGAGCCTGCTCCGTGATGCGCGGCGATTGGGCCAGGGCCGGTACCTGGAAGGCCGCGAGCGAGCCCGCGGCAACGACGACGACCGCAAGGCCGTGCGCGGCCTGCGCCGTCGAGCGCTTGAATGACACGAGAGTTCTCTCCCCAGAGTCCGTTGCCGGCGGGTCACGGAATGTTGCGTGTGCGGACCGCAATCGGTCGCGCTCTCGAATCCATGACTGCGCGGGCTGGCCCGATTTGTAGGGGTGTGGCGAAAAAAAGACCGGAGCGGATCAGCGGCGCGAGACGATGAGCAGATACGGCGTGACTTCTGTGACCGTTGCCTTCTGCGACGCGGCCAGAGTCCGCAGTGCGTCGACCGGCTGCGTGAGATCGAAGACACCGGTGATGGCCTGCCGGTTCAGCGAACGGTCGGCGACGACGAGAGCGCCCGGCAGGTGACGCCCCAGAGTCTCGACGATGTCGCCGAACGAACTGTCGACGACGACAAGGCGCCGCGAGCGCCAGGAGGCAATCGACTCCGGCGCCGTCCGCTCGGGGCGGACCGATTTGTCGTTTCGGTCCAACACCAACCGATCACCCATGGTGAGCGCGTCGCTCAGCCGCTTGCCGTTGCGCAGGACCTCGACGCTTCCCGACTGAACCGCGACATCGACGGTGCTCGCGGTCTTGCCCACCTCGAAGGACGTGCCGGTGACGACGACGGAGACATCTCCCGCCAGAACCGAGAACGGCCGCTGCGTATCGCGCGTGACGCGGAAGAAGGCCTGACCGGAAAGAAGCGTGATCCGCCGATCACCCTCCCCGTAGTCGACGGCAATCGCGCTCCCGGCGTCGAGGTCGACGACGCTGCCGTCCGGCAGAACCACTTCCCGCAGTTCCGCGACACCGGTCGTGTAGTCGGCCAGCAGGTGCTTCTGGAGCACCGGGAAGGCAACGAACAGCACGCAGGCGACCGCAACGGCGGCGGCGGCGAACCAGCGGCCCCTGTGCGGCTTCCGCACTGGCAAGGGAACGACACGGCCCGTCGTCTGCTCGCCGGCGGGCGACGCGGCGGGCAGCTTCCCCAGCTCGGCCCATGTGGCCAGGACGGACGCATAGGCGTCGCGGTTGGCTTCCGACTGCGCGAGCCAGCGTTGGAAATCGCGTTCGAGACTCGCGTTGCCGGGCTCGGTTTCCCGGCGGAGCAGCCACTCCATCGCCCGTTCGATCTCGTCGCCCTGCTCTCTTGCGGAAGCGCCCACGAAAGTTTCCATCCCCGCTGCGGTGCCCCCTGCAACGAGGTCCCATCCTATAGAGCGAATCCGATGCACCATTTTGAATGGCGCGATCCAGTTTATTTTTGAACCTCGCGCTCGTCGCGCTGGCCGATGAGACGTCGCGTTGCGTGGGCGCCGGCGTCGCGAACGAGCTGGAAGGTGCGGGCGACGGAAATCCCGAGGTGATCGGCGATCTGCTGGAGGGTCTTGTCTTCCAGGCGATACATACGGAAGGCGATCTGGGTCCGCGCCGGCAGCTCCGCGATCGCCTCGGCGAGAAGGCGCAGCCTGTCGCGATGGATGACGACCTCCTCGGCGGAGGGGGCCTCGTGCGGGATGGTGTCGTAGGGCGCCAGCGCGGTGTCGGCCACCGTTTCGCGGGTCGCGCGGTTCAGGATGTCGAACGCGAGATTGCGCACGATCGAGTACATGTAATGCAGCGGATTGACGATTTCGGCGCCCTGCCCGTGGCGGGCCGAAAGCCGGATCCAGGCTTCCTGGACGATGTCCTCGGCCTTGGAGCGGTCCTGATTCAGGAGCCTGCTCGCATACTCCACGAGATCGTCCCGATGCGCGACGTAGAGGCCGAGAGAAGGATCTGAGGGGGACACGAAGAATGCCTGCGAATGGTTCGCATTCTTATATCCTCTGGGCAGACAAAAGCAATCCGCCCAGCCGCCCCCTGACGTGCCCGGCTCGCCAGGGCTATCGCAGGTCGCCCCAAGGGCGTTGCCGTCCGCTTGTCCGCGGAAGAGACAGGTCCGTCATTTCGTTCGTGGTGACAATGTCGCTGAGATTTGCGCAGTGCGCCGATCGATCGAACGGTGTCATCCCGAACGAAGTGAGGGACCCTTGTCTCAGATGCGATTGCCCTGCCCCGATCGCGGGGGTCAGTGCGTCCAGCGACCGACGCGGTTGAAGGCAAAATTGTCAGCGTAAGCCTTGGCCCGGACCGGGCGGCTATGCGGCTGCTCGACGGTATATTGCCAGCCGTTCTTCTCGGCATGGGCCTTGGCTTCCTCGAGCGTCGGGAAGAACAGGCGGACCTGCTGCATCGTATTGCGGGAGCTCGTCCAGCCCATCAGCGGGTCGATCCCCTTGCGCGACGGCTCCGGCTCGAGCACCCACTCGTGCGTATTGCCCGTTCCGGACTGCATGGCCGTCTTGGCCGGCTTGAAGATGCGAACCTGCATGGATCCCGCTACTCCGTTTTCGGGCGTGGTCGGGGCGGCCGGATTCGAACCGACGACCTTCTGCGCCCAAGGCAGACGCGCTACCAGACTGCGCTACGCCCCGCCGATACACCTCTTTGACGCGAGGGTTTCTACCAGCGGCCCCGCCGCCTCGAAAGCTCAATTTCCAGGTGCTACGATAGGTCCATGTTCGATCAGACGCCCGAGGAAGGCCGCCACGGCCGACGCGCCCCGTCCATAAACGTGCTGGGCGGCGTGCTGGAGCCCTGTTCCACCCAGCCCGTCACCGGCTTCTATCGCGATGGCTGCTGCAACACCGGGGCCGAGGATATCGGCCTGCACACGGTTTGCGTCGTCCTGACCGCCGATTTTCTGCTGTTTTCCCGGTCGCGCGGCAACGATCTCAGCACGCCGATGCCGCAATATGGCTTCCCGGGCCTCAAGCCCGGCGATCGCTGGTGCCTGTGCGCCAGCCGCTGGAAGGAGGCCTTCGATGCAGACGTCGCACCGCAGGTCGTGCTCGAGGCGACGCATGCCGTCACCCTGCACGTCGTCTCGCTGGCCGACCTGAAGCAGCACGCTTTCCGGCCGCACTGACCTAGAGCTGGGCCTCGCCGCGCAGCACCGGCACGCACTGGCCGGCAATGGTGGCCCGAATACCGTCGGAGCCCCGCCGCGCCACCACGCGCAACAGGCTTGGCCTTCCCATGACGACGCCCTGATGGATGTCGAGACGGAGTTCAGGCGCGTCGGAAAGCGACAGCAGCAATGCGCCGAGCGGCCCTGCGGCACTGCCGGTGGCGGGGTCTTCGATCGTGCCCCCCAGGGGCGCGAACATGCGGGCCTGAACACTCCCCTGCCCGGCATGGGCATAGAGATACAATCCGAGGCGGCCGTTCAGCGCTGGCGTCTGTTCCACGGTCTGGCGGAATGACGGGAAATCCGGGGTCGCGCGCGTGAGCGCCGCCGGCTCGACTTCGGCGATGACGAAGGGATTGCCCAGAGAGGCGCCGACCGGCTTGTGGGCGCCGGCCCGAATGTCCGCGGGCGTCAGCGACGCGCAGGCGGCTACGGTCTCGACCGGCAGCTCCGGACCCAGCGAGAGCGGCTGCGGGGCCGCGATGGTCGCCCCGATCGGCGCGCCCGAGGGATCGCGCTCGACGTCGATTTCGACGAGGCCGGCCAGTTCCTCGAACAGGAGCTTGCCGTTCCGGTCCCTGCCCTGCTGCGCCAGCACATAGGCCGTGCCGACATTGGGATGGCCGGCGAACGGCATCTCGCGCGTGCGCGTGAAGATGCGGACCCGCGCCGTGTGCGCCGGATCGTCCGGCGGCAGCACGAAGGTCGTCTCGCTCAAGTTGAACTCGGCGGCGAGCGACTGCATCTCCGCATCGCTCATGCCCGCCGCGTCGGGAAAGACCGCCAGCGGATTGCCGCCGAACCGGGTGGTCGTGAACACGTCGACGGTGACGAACGAATAGGTGCGCATGGTTCAGAAGATCCCGTCCACCTGGCCATCCGCCGTCAGCCGGATATTCTCCGCCGCCGGAACGCGCGGCAGGCCCGGCATGCTCATGATCTCGCCGGCCATCGCCACGACGAAGCCGGCACCGGCCGACAGGCGCACTTCGCGGATCGGCAGCGTGTGGCCCGTCGGCGCACCGCGCAGTTCTGGATCGGCGGCGAAGCTGTACTGGGTCTTGGCGATGCAGACCGGCAGCTTGCCGTAGCCCGCCGCCTCCAGCGCCTTGAGGCGCCGCAGCGCCGGCCCGGCGATCGCCACGCCCGAGGCGCGATAGATCTCGCGGGCGATGGTCTCGATCTTTTCGGCGAGCGGCAGGTCGTCGGCATAGAGCGGCTTGAAGGCCGCCTTGCCCTCCTCGATGGTCGCGACCGCCGCCCGCGCCAGCGCTTCCGCGCCCGCACCGCCCTTGGCCCAGTGCTCGCAGAGATAGGCTTTGGCGCCGGCTGCCGCACACTTGGCTTCGATCAGTTCCAGTTCGGCCGGGGTATCTGTCAGGAAGCGATTGATGCCCACCAGCACCGGCAGACCGAACTTGCGCAGATTCTCGACATGACGCAGCAGGTTCGGCAGGCCGCGCTCGACCGCGCCGACATCTTCCTTCTCCAATGCTTTCTCGTCACCACCGCCATGCAGCTTGAGCGCCCGCACGGTGGCGACGACGACGGCAAGCTCGGGCTTCAACCCGGCCTGCCGGCACTTGATGTCGAGGAATTTCTCCGCGCCCAGGTCGGCGCCGAAACCGGCTTCCGTGACGACATAATCGCCAAGCGCCAGGGCGGCGCGGGTGGCGATCACCGAGTTGCAGCCGTGCGCGATGTTGGCGAAGGGGCCGCCGTGGATCAGCACGGGATTGTTCTCGAGCGTCTGTACGAGGTTCGGCTTGGCGGCGTCCTTCAACACGGCCGCCATCGCGCCGGCTGCCTTGAGATCGCCCGCCGTCACCGCCTTGCCCTCGCGCGTCTCGGCCACGACGATCCGCGCCAGTCGCTGCTCGAGATCCTCGAGATCGGCGGCGAGGCAGAGGATCGCCATGACCTCGGAGGCCGTCGTGATGTCGAAGCGCGTCTGCCGCGGAAAGCCGTTGGCGACCCCTCCCAGGCTCGCGACCATGTCGCGCAGCGCACGGTCGTTCATGTCGAGGACGCGCGGCCAGAACACGCGCCGGGCATCGATGCCCAGCGCATTGCCCCAGTAGATGTGATTGTCGAGCATGGCGGCCAGCAGGTTGTGTGCCGTCGTGATCGCGTGGAAGTCGCCGGTGAAATGCAGGTTGATGTCGGCCATCGGCACGATCTGCGCCTGGCCGCCGCCGGTGGCGCCGCCCTTCTGTCCGAAGCACGGCCCGAGGCTCGGCTCGCGCAACGCGATCGCGGTCTTCTTGCCGAGACGGTTGAGCGCGTCGCCCAAGCCGATCGTCGTGGTGGTCTTGCCCTCGCCCGCCTTGGTGGGATTGATCGCCGTGACGAGGATCAGGTGCCCCGGCTTGCGGCCGGCGAGCGACTTCACATAGTCGCCATCGAGCTTCGCCTTGTCGCGACCATAGGGCTCCAGCGCCTCTTCCGGGATGCCGAGGCGGGCTGCGACTTCCTTCATGGGCTTCTTGATTGCACGCCGCGCGATCTCGATATCCGACATACCCACTCCCAAAGCCACCATTTCAGGGACGCGACCCTAGCGAGGCAGGCGGGATGAGCCAACAGGAGAGAACATGAAGAGCTGGCCGAAATTCGACGGTGCGCTCAGCGACTATGTCGACGCCAACTGGCTGCGCGAGCCGCCGTTGCGCCGCCGGCTCCGCGAGGAGACGGCAACGCTGCCGCGCGCCGGCATGCAGATTTCCGCCCATCAGGGCCAGCAGATCGAACTGCTGGCGCGCGCCATTGGTGCACGACGGGCCGTCGAGGTGGGCACCTTCACCGGCTATTCCTCCCTGTGCATCGCTGCGGCGCTTCCCGAGAACGGCAAGCTGTGGTGCTGCGACGTCAGCCCCGACTATACGAAGGTCGCGCGCCGCTACTGGAAGCAGGCCGGCGTCGAGAGCCGCATCGAACTCACGATCGGACCCGCTCTCGGCACGCTCGACTGGCTGCTGGCGCAGGGATTGAGCGGCCAGCTCGATCTCGCCTTCATCGACGCCAACAAGGAAGACTACGACGCCTATTACGAGCGTTGCCTCAAGCTCGTGCGGCCAGGCGGCTTGGTGCTGATCGACAATGTGCTGTGGAGCGGCGCGGTCGCCGATCCCGCCGAAGTCGATAGCGACACGAAGGCGCTCCGTGCGCTCAATGCGAAGCTCGGGAACGACCAGCGCGTCGACCTCGCCCTTTTTGCCGTCGGCGACGGCATGACCTGCGCCCTGAAGCGCTAGGCGCTGAGGTCGCTAGGCGTTGCCGAAGATCGGGTGAAGGACTTTGTCCCCCGGCTTGATGCCCAACAGCTTGGCGCTGCCACCGTTGATCTCGAGGACGGCGCGCACCGGGAACTGGCTGGGAATCGTCTCGGTCGAATGCGGCACCGCGTTGGCATGGATCGACTTGATCGTGCCGTCGCCGGCGATGAACACCATGTCGAGCGGGATCAGCGTGTTCTTCATCCAGAAGCTGACCGGCGCATCCTTGTAGAAATCGAACAGCATGCCGTCGTAGGGGCCGAGCTTCTCGCGGAACATCAGCCCGCGCGCCCGCTGGGTGTCGTTCAACGCCAGCTCGACGTCGAACTTGATCTCGCGGCCGCCGGATACCACCACCAGTGACGAGCGCTCGAAGTGAAAATCGTTGGCGCCCTGCTGCGCCCAGGCGGCGCCGCCGGCCAGGACGAGAGGCGCTGCGAGGAAGAGGCGCCGGCCGAGCGGCGGCTTGGAGAGTGCTTGAACCATGGCCATGGATAGAGCGTGGACAGCGATTTCGTCAAACCGATGGCGCTTGCGTGAACTGTGTCACGTAACCATAGTGGCTGCCGGTCATCGGGGGGAGCCGCTTGGCGGCTGAGAGGTCCGGAAGGACGACCCCGAACCTGATCCGGTTAATGCCGGCGTAGGGACTGGTGGCTTCGTTGACGTCTTCGCCTGCTCTTTCGGTGCGTTCGGCACATATCGTCCTCGACGGCCACGTCGTGGCCGAGGACCTGTCCCTCGAGTTCCCCGGTGGCCGCACGACCTGCCTGCTGGGCCGCAGCGGCGTCGGCAAGACGTCCCTCCTGCGCCACCTCGCGGGCCTGCTGCCCGATACGAAAGCCGCCGGACCCGTCGCCTACATGGCCCAGCGCGACCTGCTGCTGCCGTGGCTCAGCGTGCTCGACAATGTGCTGTTGGGCTACCGGCTGCGCGGCGACGGAGCGGAGCGCCGCGCGGCCGAGCCCCGTGCGCGGTCTCTTCTCACGGAAGTCGGGCTCGGCGCCCGGATGCATGACCTGCCGCAGACCCTGTCCGGCGGCATGCGCCAGCGGGCGGCGCTCGCACGCACGCTCTGCGAGGACCGGCAGATCGTCCTGATGGACGAGCCGTTCGGCCATCTCGACGCGGTCACGCGGCTCGACCTTCAGGACCTGGCCGCGCGCCTGCTCCAGGGGCGGACGGTCGTGATGGTCACGCACGATCCGCTGGAGGCGTTGCGACTGGGCCATGGGATCCGCGTCCTGTCGGGCACGCCGTTTGCCGTGGGCCCGCTCATCGCCCCACCCGGCCCCGTGCCGCGCGATCCCGGCGACCCCGCGCTTCTCGCCCTTCAGGCGCGTCTGATCGGCGAACTGCGGAGCGGCGCGTGAGGCCGCTCATAACCGCGCTGGGCCTGATCGCCGCCTGGGAAGCGCTGGTCTGGCTGGCCGGCCTGCCGCCGTACATCCTGCCGCCGCCCTCGCGCGTCGCCGTGGTGCTGGCCCAACGGTTCGACCTCCTCGTCGAACAGGCCGCGTGGACGGCCGGCGAAATGGTCCTGGGGCTTGCGCTGGGGCTCGTGCTCGGCGCGACCCTCGCGGTGATCTTCGCCGCGTCGGCTGCCTGGCGCCGGTGGGCCTTGCCGCTCGTGATCGTCTCGCAAGCCATCCCGGTGATCGCGATCGCGCCCCTCCTCGTGCTGTGGCTGGGCTATGGCATGGCCTCCAAGGTCGCGATGGCGGCGCTGATCATTTTCTTCCCCGTGGTGAGCAGCCTCTATGACGGGCTGCGCCGGACCGATCCGGGCTGGCTCGAGCTTGCCCGCACGATGAATGCCCCACCGCGCGCCGTGCTGCTGCAGATCAGATTGCCCGCGGCCCTCCCCGCCTTCGCGTCGGGGGTGCGCATCGCCGCGGCCGTGGCGCCGATCGGGGCGGTGATCGGCGAATGGGTCGGCGCCAGCGCCGGGCTCGGCTTCCTGATGACCCAGTCGCTGGCCCGCGGGCAGACGCCTCTCGCCTTTGCGGCCCTCACCATCCTCTGCCTGCTCGGGCTCGCGCTCTACACCGCGGCAGACCGGCTCGCGCGGCGCCTCGTGCCCTGGCATCCCCCTCAAGGAGACTGACATGCAAACGATGACCCGCCTGATCGCCGTGCTGGCGCTCTGTTGCCTGGCCCATCCGGCCGCCGCGCAGGACAAGGTCCGCATCCTGCTCGACTGGTTCGTGAACCCCGATCACGCGGCGCTGGTCATCGCCAAGCAGCGCGGCCTGTTCGAAAAGCAGGGGCTCGACGTGGAGCTGATCGCGCCGGCCGATCCCAATGCGCCGCCCAAGCTGGTCGCGGCCGGCCAGGCCGACTATGCGCTGTCCTACCAGCCGACCTTGCAGATGCTGGCTGCCGAAGGCCTGCCGCTGGTGCGGGTCGGCGTGCTGGTGGCGCAGCCCCTGAACTCGCTGGTCGCGCTGGAAGACTCGTCCGTGAAGACCATTGCCGACTTCAAGGGCCGCAGGATCGGCTTCTCCGTCTCGGGCTTCGAAGAGGCGGTGCTGGGCGCCATGCTGGAGAGCGCCGGCCTGACGCTGAAGGACGTGACCCTGGTGAACGTGAACTTCGCGCTCACCACGGCGCTCATGAGCAAGCAGGTCGACGGCGTGATCGGCGCCTTCCGCAACTTCGAGCTGAACGACCTCGAGCTGAACAAGGCGAAGGGCCGGATCTGGCTGGTCGAGAAGCACGGCGTGCCGACCTACGACGAACTCGTCATCCTGGCCAAGCGCGAGACCGTCGACGCGGCCCGCACGAAGAAGCTGCTGGCCGCCCTTGCCGAAGCCACCGCCTGGCTGACGGCAAATCCGGCCGAGGCCTGGGCGAGCTTCTCGAAATACGGCAAGGACCTCGACAACGACCTCAACCGGCTGGCGTGGAGGGATACGGTCCCGCTGCTCGCCGCCGATCCGTCGGCGCTGGACCGGGCGCGCTATGCCACCTTCGCGGAGTTCCTCGTGATGCGCGGCTTGATCAAGCAGGCGCCGCCGCTCGACAGCTATCTGCGTGAGATCAAGTAGAGGCGTCCTCAGGCACTGCGGATCTCGACGACCTGCAGGCCCTTCTGGCCTTCGGCAATGCGGATCATCACCTTCTGGCCCGGCGCCAGCGCATCCAGGCCGTGCCGCCGCAATACCGCGGCGTGCACGAAGATGTCGCCGTCGGTCGTCTCGCGCGTGACGAAGCCGTAGCCGCGCTCGTTATTGTACCATTTCACCAGGGCGCTGATGTAGTCGCTCGTGGCGATCCCCTCGGGCACGGGCGGCGGTCTGGTCGTCTTGGCAATGGCCGTCGACTCGTCGACGCCGATCACCTTCATGACCTGCCACCCTTTCGGGCCCCGGACACCTGCGCAAATGACGGTTGTGCCGGGCTTGATATCCTCATGCCCAGCCTGTCGCAGTGTCGTCACATGCAGGAACGCGTCGCTATTATCGATGTCCAGGGCAAGAAATCCGTACCCTTTGACAGCGTTGAACCACTTTACTTTACCACGCAGCTCAACCGTACCGACGTCCCCGCTCGTCTCTCCCTGAAGGGTCGTCATTCAACGATCCCGTGTTGTTATGCATAAATCGTAAACATCCTGCGCGCCGGAAGCAACAGTCCTTGTCGACTATTGCAACCTCACGCTAGACGAATCGCCTGAAGCGTTCACGGGAGGACCGACAAGATGTTCAAGGCCGATCTGTTCAAGGGCAAGCGTTTCCTCGTCACCGGCGGCGGCACCGGTCTCGGCCGGATGATGATGGAGAAGTTCGTCGAGCTTGGCGCCGACTGTGTGATCTGCGGGCGCCGCGGCGGCGTTCTCGAAGAGACCGCGCGCCAGGTCATGGAGAAGCATCCCGGGCGCCGGGTCGACTTCCACACGGTCGACATTCGCGTCGCCAGTGCCGTCGAGGAGATGATCGAAACGATCTGGGCCACCGGACCGCTCGACGGACTGGTGAACAATGCCGCGGGCAACTTCATTTCACAGACCAAGGATCTCAGTCCCCGCGCCTTCGATGCGATCGCCAACATCGTGCTGCATGGCACCTTCTACATGACCAATGCCTGCGGCAAGCGCTGGATCGCCGAGAAGCGCAAGGCGAGCGTCCTCAGCATCCTCACGACCTGGGTGTGGACCGGCAGCCCCTTCGTCGTCCCCTCGGCCATGTCGAAGGCCGGCGTCGCCGTCATGACCCAGAGCCTCGCCGTCGAATGGGCCCGCCACGGCATCCGCCTCAACGCGATCGCGCCCGGCCCCTTCCCGACCGACGGTGCGTGGGCCCGGCTCAACCCGCTTCAGGAAGGCAACGACTCCCGCTACAACACGCGCAATCCGATGGGACGCGTCGGCCGTCCCAGCGAACTCGCCAACATGGCGGCCTTCCTGATGAGCGAGGAGGTCGAGTACATCAACGGCGAGGTGATCGCGATCGACGGCGCCATGGGAATCATGGGTAACGGCACCTTCTCCAACATGATGTCCTACAGCGAGGAGGACTGGGTTCGCATTCGCGAGCAGATCCAGTCGACCAATGCCGCCGACAAGGCCAAGCGCAGCTAGCGGCGGCTAGATGCGTGCCCCCTGCCGACCTGTGGCTTTCGTGCAACATGCTCGCACGAATGACACTGAGTAGGCTCCCGAGGGGCCAAAGTGGCCGTCCCTATTGGGTCTCCGGCCTCAATTGAGCCAAAGTGTCATGGTGTTTTGAGCCTACCAAAAACAAGCAATCACCGGGTCCCCGAGAGACCAATCGTGCAATCCAGTAACAAGCCGGTCGCCCCCATCATCGAGCATTTGCCCCGTCGGCAGTTGCTGCTCATGGGCACTGCCGTGACCGGCTTGTTGATGGTCCCTCCCGTCTTCGCGCAGAGCGTGGAGGCGCGGCACTGGCAGGGCTCGACCGCCGCCACTCGACAGCCCGAGCATGTGGTCGCCACGACCCTGGCCGAGTGGCGGAGTCTGTGGAGCCGGGTCGGCTCGCCCGCCCCCGACATGTTCGAAGCGGGCCGGATGAATGCCGTCGGGATTTTCCTCGGTCGCCGCGGCGGCGAGGGATACGCCGTCAACATCCTGTCGACGGCCCGCCGCCGGGATCGCATCGTCGTCGTCTTCGAGGAGCGCATGCCGGCGGAGATGATGATAGCGCAGCGCAGCGCCGCTCCCCGCCCCGTCGCCACGGCGCCGCCGGCCTCGGCCCTGCCGCAAGGTGCCACGGGCTTCGCGCCCGGGGCCCTCGGCTTCGCGGCGCCCGGGTCCGCCGCCGTCGCTCCGCCCCCGCCGCCGGCCGCGCGCCCCGCCGGACAGCCGACTTCGCCCTGGGCGATCATCCTGATCAACCGGGCCGATCTCCCGGTCTCGGTCGAGCAGCGCCTCTTCCGCTGAGGCGCACGCCCGATCAGTGGGAGTGCCGCGGCACGCCCTTGGTCTTGGCGATCTTCTGGTAGTTCACCGCAAAATCGAGGCAGGCACCGCTGGCCAGCTGGCCGACATACTTGCGCTGCAGTTCCTGCCACGGCGTCTGGCTGGGGACCACATTCGGCTTCCAGGCCTTCTTCCGCTTCGCCAGTTCCCTGGCCGTTATCAGGATGTTGGCGGTGCGCTTGCCGATGTCGACCCGGACCTTGTCGCCGGTCCTGAGCAGCGCGAGCCCGCCGCCCACCGCGGCTTCCGGCGAGGCATTCAGGATCGACGGGCTGGCCGAAGTGCCGCTCTGGCGGCCGTCGCCGATGCAGGGCAGCAGAAGCACGCCGCCCTTCACCAGCCGGTCGGGCGGCAGCATGTTCACCACCTCGGCAGCGCCCGGATAGCCCACGGGTCCGGCATTGCGGATGACCAGGATGCTGTTCTCGTCGATCGGCAGCTTGGGATCGTTGATGCGGTGGTGATAGTCCTCGGGCCCCTCGAACACGATGGCCGTGCCTTCGAAGGCGTCCCGGTCGTCCTTGCGCTCGAGATACTTCTCGCGGAATTCCTGCGAGATCACCGAGGTCTTCATGATGGCCGAGTCGAAGAGGTTGCCGCCGAGCACGGCGAAACCCGCCTGGTCGAGCATCGGCTTGTCATAGGTCTTGATCACCTCGCCATCGGCCTTGATCGCATGGCGCAGGTTCTGCGCCATGGTCTTGCCCGAGACGGTGAGCGCATCGCCATGGATCTTCTTGCGATCGAGAAGCTCCTTCATCACGGTCGGCACGCCGCCCGCGCGGTGGAAGGCCTCGCCGAGATACTTACCGGCCGGCATGCAGTTCACCAGCAGCGGGATGTCGTAGCCGATCCTGTCCCAGTCCTTGTTCTCGAGCTTCACGCCGATGTGGCGCGCGATGGCGTTCACGTGCGGCGGGCAGTTGGTCGAGGCGCCCAGCGCACTCGCCGCAACGATCGCATTCTCGAAGGCCTTGCGGGTCAGGATGTCGGAGGGCTTCAGGTCCTCCCAGACCATGTCGACGATGCGCTTGCCGGTCTCGTAGGCCATCTGTCCGCGCTCCTTGTAGGGGCCGGGAATGGCGGCGCAGCCGGGCAGCGACATGCCGAGCGCCTCGGCCATGCTGTTCATCGAAAGCGCGGTACCCATCGTGTTGCAATGGCCGACGCTGGGCGCACTCGACGCCACCATCTCGATGAACTTCTCCATGTCGATGCGGCCCGCGGCCAGTTCCTGGCGCGCGTACCAGACGATGGTGCCGGAGCCCGCGAGGCCGCCGGCGAAATGCCCGTCCAGCATCGGTCCGCCCGACAGGACGATGGCCGGAATGTCGACGGTGGCCGCGCCCATGATCATCGCCGGCGTGGTCTTGTCGCATCCCGTCGTCAGGACGACGCCGTCGAAGAAATAGCCGTATAGGCATTCGACGAGGCTGAGATAGGCGAGGTTGCGGTCGAGCGCCGCGGTCGGACGTTTGCCGGTCTCCTGGATGGGATGGACCGGAAATTCGATGGGAATGCCGCCGGCGTCGCGAATGCCGTCGCGCACGCGCGTGGCCAGGTCGAGATGATGGCGGTTGCAGGGCGAGAGGTCGCTGCCCGTCTGGGCGATGCCGATGATCGGCCGGCCACTGCGCAGCTCGGCCAGGGTGAGGCCGAAGTTCATGTATCGCTCGAGGTAGAGAGCGGCCATCGTCGGGTCGCCCTTGGCGTCGAACCATTCGCGGCTGCGCAGCTGGCGTTTGCCGCCGTTCCCGCTCTTCTTGCTGGCCATCCATTTCCTCCAGATTTGTTGCCGCAACCCTGAGAGAAGGTTTGCCGGAAGTCCAGCGCCTCGCTTGAGGTCCGACCGATGCCGTGGGACTTTCGGTCATGAGCAGCTCTCCGGACATCGTTTGCCTCGGCGAACCCCTGATCGAATTCAACCGGCCGAAGGAAGGTGACGGCCGCACCTGGCTGCAGGGCTTCGGCGGCGATTCCCAGAACGTGGCCATTGCGGCGGCCCGCCAGGGCGCCTCGACCGGCTACCTGACCGGCGTCGGCCAGGACTGGATGGGCGACGCCTTTCTCGATCTCTGGAAGAGCGAGGGCGTCGACGCGTCGAGGGTCACGCGGCATCCCACGGCGCCGACCGGCGTCAGCTTCGTCACCCACTCCGCGGCGGGTCACAAGTTCGACTATCTGCGCAAGAACTCCGCCGCCTCCCTGATGTCGCCCGACACGCTCGCGGCGGATTACATCGCGGGCGCCAAGGTCTTCCATCTCTCGGCGATCGGCCAAGCGATCAGCGAGAGTGCGCGCGAGACTTGCCATGCGGCCATCGACGTCGCGCGCAAGGCCGGCGTGAAGGTCTCCTACGATACCAATCTGCGCCTGCGGCTCTGGGAGCTCGACGTCGCGCGCAAGGTCATCGACGCCACCATCGCGCGCTGCGACATCGCCCTGCCCAGCCTCGACGATTCCCAGCAGCTCACGGGGCTGAAAGAGCCCGAGGCAATCGCCGACTACTATCTCGGTCTCGGTGCCCCGCTGGTCGCCCTCAAGATGGGCGCGGAGGGATCGCTGATCGCCACCCGCGAACGGAAAACCCGCATCGCCCCGTACAAGGTCGAGGCCGTGGACGCGACCGGCGCCGGCGACACGTTCGATGGAGCTTTCCTCACCCGCCTGCTGGCCGGCGACGATGCGGACACGGCGGCACGTTATGCCAATGTCGCAGCGGCGCTTTCCACCACCGGATACGGCGCGGTGACGCCCATGCCGCGCGCGGCGGACGTGCTTACCGCGCTGAAGCGCTCCGCCTGACCCTCGGCATCAAGGCTCGCACGAAGCGGCCGAATACCGTCGCCTGCTGCACGATCCAGCCGCGGCCATTGTCGGCATCGACGGCGGGATCGTCGACGCCGGTCGGCCGGATCCTGGCGTCATAGATCGCCGTCCCGAACAGGATGTCCCAGATCGGGAACACGGGGGCAAAGTTGTGGTCCTGGATGTGGCGCTCGCCCGGTGTCGACAGGGCGTGATGCAGGCGATGGAAGCGCGGGCCCACGAGCAGCCGCTCGACCAGCCAGCCGAAGGACATGTCGACGTTGGCATGCGACCAGCTTTCGATCAGGCGGCCCACCATGAGGATGGTGACATACTCGCCCGGCTGGACGCCGACGAACTGGGAGAACAGCACCAGCGCCAGGGTGATGAGCAGGTCGTCGATCACGTGATTGCGGTCGTCCGTCCACACCGTCATACGGCGCTGGCTGTGATGCAGGCTGTGCAGCGCCCACCACCATCCGAAGACATGCTGCCCCCGGTGCAGCCAGTAGGCGGCGAAATCGTAGAGCACGAAGTAGACGAGAAACGAGACCAGGGCGTTGTCACCGATCCAGGGCAGCAGTCGCTCCAGCCGCGGCGGCATGTAGCCCCAGCTCCGCACCGCCAGCTCGATCTCCTGAACCAGCGGATAGGTCAGGATGAAGATCGCGAGCGGTATGATTCCCAGCTTGTTCAGCACCGTGTAGATGCGGTCGACCATGATGAGGTCGTCGTCGGTCCCAGCCTTCTCCAGCGGCCAGCGGCGCTCGAAGAAGCGCATGCCGACCGCGATCACCGCGATCTGGACCACGCCCAGCATCACGAACTCGACCGCGCTATAGCCCGGCTCGTACCAGGCCATCAGGCCGAAATGGAAAAGGACGGGGCTGACCAGGGTCTCGAACAGCCAGGCCTGGACGCCGACCCAGATGTCGATCAGGTCGCGCATCGCGCGCCTACTTGGGGTCGGCCGCCGTCGATGCCGCTCGCACCGGCATGCCGGCGGTGACCGTCGCCGTGGACTTCAGCATGAAGACGCCATGCGGGGACTTGCCCACGGGCACGTTGCCGACGACCTTCATCGTCTCGATGTCGACGATCGCGACCTTCCGCAGGAAGCGCTGGGTCACCCAGAGTTCGCGCCCGTCGGGCGTGATATCCATGCAGTCGGGCCCGCCCGGGATGCGGACGCTCGCCACGACCTTGGGCTCGTCCTTGGTGTCGATCAGCGTAACCACGCCTTCGACGCGATTGCTCAGGAAGTAATGGCGGCCATCGCCCTTCGGAAAGAAATTATGGGCGCCCTTGCCGGTCTGGAGGCTGCCTTTCACCGAACCGTCCTTCGGATCGACGGTCACGATCCGGTCTTCGCCGGTCAGCGCCACCAGCAGGCGCTTGTCGTCCGGCAGCATCACGACGCCCGCCGGCGCGTTGCCGACGGGGACGTTCCACTTGAGCGTCTGCGTCGCCAGGTCGAAGGCGGCCAGCCGCCCACTCTGCTGCAAGGTGACGTAGACCGTCTTGGACTCGGTATCGAAGGCGATGTGGCTCGGCAGCCCGTCGATGAAGATGCGGCCGGCGAGACGAAACCCGTCGGCATGATAGATGTCGACATGGTCGAGGCGGTAGGCCGCCGTGACGAACCATTTGCCGTCGGGGCTGAAGCCCAGATGGTAGGGATCCAGGATGTCCTTGACGACCCGCTTGCGCTCGCCGGTCTTGATGTCGAGGGCGAGCAGTTCGTTGGTCGCCGTCGAGCCGATCAGCACTTCCTTGCCGTCCGGGGACAGGATCAGGTGGTGGGGCTCTCGCCCGACCGGAAGGCGCACGACCTCGGTGCGCGTGCTGCGGCTGAGGACGCTGTAGGACGCTTCCTCGGAATTCAGGATGAGGACGGAATCGGCTCGCGCGACCCCGCTCACCACAAGCGAAAACGCCAGCGCCGCGATCGACAACCTATTCATGGGGGTAGCCGCTGCTCCTTGAAGCTTTTCTTGAAGCACCTTTCACGGCCTTTCGCTAGCGGCGTTTGAGTGTCGAGGCCGTGGCAGCCAGCCGTTCGACGCTTTGCCAGTCACCTGTTGCCACGGCGACACGCGGAGCGACCCACGAACCGCCCACACAGGCCACGTTCGCGAGCGCGAGATAGGCCGGCGCCGTCTCCGCCGTGATTCCGCCGGTCGGGCAGAAGCGCAGATTGGCGAGGGGCGCACCGACCGCCTTGATCCATGTCAAACCGCCGGCCGCATCGGCGGGAAAGAACTTGAGGACCTGAAAACCCAGCTCCGCCAGCGCCATCGCCTCCGACACCGTCTGGACGCCCGGCAGGAACGGTATGCCGGATGACCGTGCCACCCGGGCGAGGGCTTCGGTGCAGCCTGGGCTTACGGCAAAGCGCGCACCGGCGCGCTGCACCAGGTCGAGCTGCGCCGGATTGAGCACGGTCCCTGCGCCCACGATCGCGTCCGGCACCTCGGCGACGATCGTCCGCAAGGCCTCGAGCGCCATCGCCGTGCGCAGCGTGATCTCGAGCACCGGCAGGCCGCCCCTGACGAGGGCCCGGGCCAGGGGTACGGCCGTTTCGGGCGTTTCGATGGTCAGGACCGGGATCACCGGCGCCCGTGCGGCGATGGCGGCGATGTCCCCCGCCCCGTCCATCGTCAGACGCTCCAGCCGCCGTCGATCACGTTGACCGTGCCGGTGGTGAAGGCCGATTCGTCGCTGGCGAGGTAGGTCGCGAGGGCGGCGATCTCCTCGGCCGCGCCGAACCGGCCGGTCGGCTGGCGCTGCAGGAAGAACTGCCGGGCCTCGCCGCCGCCGCCCAGGGCCGAGATGCGCTCGTCGAGGGACGGGGTCTGGACCGTGCCCGGGCAGATCGCGTTGCAGCGGATACCCTTGGAGACATAGTCGACCGCCACCGACTTGGTGAGGCCGATGACGGCGGCCTTGGTCGTTCCGTAGATGAAGCGCAGCGCCGCGCCCTTCACTGAGGAGGCCGCCGACGACATGTTGACGATGGAGCCGGAGCCCTTGCCCAGCATGCCCGGCAGGAAGGCCTGGATCGTCCAGAACATGCTGCGGACGTTCAGGTCGAAGGCGAACTGCCACTGCTCGTCCGTGGCCTCCAGGACCGTGCCATGATGGACGAAGCCTGCGCAGTTGAAGAGGACGTCGACCGCGCCCGTCTCCGCCGCCAGCCGGCCGATGGCGCCCTTGTCGAGCACGTCGAGTTCGCGCGTCGTCACGCCTTCAACGCCTTTCAGCGCCTCGAGCTTT
Organism: Reyranella sp.; assembly: GCF_965249915.1. GTDB lineage: Bacteria > Pseudomonadota > Alphaproteobacteria > Reyranellales > Reyranellaceae > Reyranella. The sequence goes on along the minus strand of NZ_OZ252257.1, from coordinate 1,751,821 downwards.
CCGGCATCGACATCGGTCGCCCAGACCTTGCCCCCTTCGCGCGCAAACGCGCGCGCCGTGGCCGCGCCGATCCCCTGCCCGGCCGCCGTGACGACACAGGTCTTGTCCTTGAGACGCATTTCTTCCTCCCCCGGCCCGACCTTCTTCGATGAGGTCCTATTTGATCAGGCCCTTTTCGCTGTAGAATTTCTCTGCGCCCGGATGCAGCGGGATTGCGATGCCCTGCAGGGCGGTGTCGAGCTTGATCGTCTTGCCCTTGGCATGGCCCGAATCCAGCAGCCTGCGGGTATTGGCGTTCCAGAGTGCGGCCGTCACGGCATAGATCAGCGCCTCCGGCTGCTTGATCGAGGTCGCCCAGATCGCTGTGACGCTGACGGTCTTCACGCCCGCGACGTTCTTGTAGGCATCGTCCGGAATCTCGTCGGCCGCGAAGAAACTGAACTTCTTCAGCAATCCTTCGGCCTCCGGTCCGGCGATCGGCACCAGGTCGATGCCCGTCGTCGCCGCCAGTTCGGAGATCGCTCCGTTGGGCCAGCCGCTCACGCTGAAGAAGGCGTCGAGCGTCCCGTCCTTCAGCTTGTCGGCGGCCTGCTGTGTCTTCAGGTATTCCGCCTTCAGGTCCTTCTCGGTGAGCCCATAGGCCGACAGGATGAGCCGGGCGTCGACCAGGGTTCCCGAGCCGGGCTCGTCGAGCGACAGCCGCTTGCCCTTGAGGTCCGTCACCGCCTTGATGCCGGAGCCCTTGCGGGCCACCAGCTGGAAGCTCTCGGGATAGAGGCTGGCAATGGCGCGCAAGCCTTCGGCCTTGGGACGCCCCTCGTAGATGCCGCTGCCGTTGTACGCCCAGTAGGCCACGTCGGACTGAACGAACCCGGACTGCAGGGTGCCGGCGGCGATGGCGGTGGCGTTTGCCACCGAACCGTTGGAGGCGACCGAGGTGGCAACCAGACCGGGCACGCCGCACGACCCGCCGTCGGCGCAGGCGCGCGACCCCGGCGGGTTGGAGATGGCGTTGGCGATCAGGCCGCCGATCGGGAAGTAGGTGCCGGCGGTGGCGCCGGTGCCGATCCGGAAGAAGGTGATGTCCTGAGCCGCGGCAGGCAGCGCGCCCCCTGCGGCGGCGCCCAGGCCACCCAGCAGCGCAGTCCTGCGATTGATCAGCATTGGAGTCTCCTTGCTCTCCGGCGATTAAATAGCGTCCGACGCTACGCTGCAACGATCGCCGTTCAGTTCACGCCGATCGCACGGCTCAATGTCGAACCGATCTCCTTGTGAATGACCAGATCGGCATCGGCGTCCTGATCGGTCGGCTCGCGATTTACGATCACGAAGCTGGCGCCATTGCGGCGGGCGAGTTGCGGAAATCCGGCCGCCGGATAGACGACCAGGGAACTGCCGAGGACGATGAACAGGTCGCAGGCCAGCGTCTCCTCCTGGGCCCGCAACATGGGCACTTCGGGCATCGCCTGGCCGAACGAGATCGTCGCCGTCTTCACGATCCCTTCGCACTTTTCACAGATCGGGAGTGTGCCTTTTTCGAGGAAAGCCCTCCGGATCGGCGCGAGTTCATGACGATGACCGCAGTCCAGGCACGTGGCGTAGGTCGTATTGCCGTGCAGCTCGATCACCTTCGAGTCCGGCACGCCCGAACGCTGGTGCAGCCCGTCGACATTCTGCGTGATGATGGCGCTCATGCGTCCCTGCTCCACCAGCTTGGCGAGCGCGCGATGGCCGGCGTTGGGCTCGGCCTTCAGCATGGTCTCGTCGGTGGCGAACTTGCGATGCCAGGACTCGCGGCGCATCTCGTCGGAGGCCATGAAGTCGTCGAAGTAGATCGGCTTGTACTTGGTCCAGATTCCCCCCGGCGAGCGGAAATCAGGGATGCCGGACTCGGTCGAGATTCCGGCTCCCGTGAAGGCCACGATCCGCTGGGCCGCATCGATCATCTCACGCAGGCGTTCGGCTTCGTCCATCACTCACCTCCCTAGGCGGTCAGGATAGCATCCGGCGATGGGCGCGCGCGACAAACCGGCCTAAGCTCGGCGCAACCTTTGCCGGAGCCGCCGCCATGCCGCGCCATATCGTCTGCCTGACCTTCGATCACGACCATCTCTCGGGCTTCGTCGCCCGCGGCATGACCTCGCCGACGGCGATCTCGCGCGGCGAGTACGACATCGTGGTCATCCCGAGGCTCGTCGCCCTGCTGGAGCGCTATGGCATCAAGGGCACCTTCTTCACGCCCGGGCATACGATCGACAGCTCGCCGCACGCCGTGACGCCCTATGTCGAGGCCGGCCACGAACTCGCCCATCACGGCTGGACCCACCGCCTGCCGGTCACCCTCTCGCGCGAGGAGGAAGAGGAGGAGATCGTGCGCGGCAATGACTCGATCAAGCGCATCAGCGGCCGCACCGCGCGCGGCTACCGTTCCCCGGCCTGGGATCTCTCGCCCTACTCGATCGAGCTGCTGCTGAAGCACGGTATCCAGTACGACAGCTCGATGATGGGCCATGACTACGACTGTTACTTCGCCCGCCAGGGTGACGTCGCCGAACTGATGAAGCCGTTCGTGCGCGGTCGCGAAACGCCGCTGTTGGAGATGCCGATCAGCTGGTCGCTCGACGACTTCCCGCACTTCGAATACATGCGCCTGCCCAACGGCTCGGTGCAGCAGGGCCTGATGAACGCCACGAACGTCCTCGACAATTTCGTCGACGACTTCACCTACATGACCCGGGTCCAGCCCGATTTCGGGATCCTCACCTATACCTTCCACCCGCACGTCATCGGCCGCGGCCACCGCATGATGATGCTCGAACGGCTGATCCAGCGCCTGATCGAGGGCGGCGCCGTCTTCATGACGATGGAACAGGCGATGGCCGAATGGATGTCGCATCGCCAGGGCGGCGGCAAAGCTCCGTTGTAGTCGACGTACGAAGCCAGGCCGACGCGGGATCGCCAGATGAGTCTCAACATCGTCAACGAGGGCACCGCCAACCTCATCTCCTATTCCGCAAAGGACGATGGGCTCCTCAACGGCACGATCACGGTACGCGGAAATGGCAACCATCTCGCTATTGGGCCAGGCGTAACGGCGCGCGATCTGCGCATCACCCTCGGCTCGGACTGCACGGTCCTCATTGGAGCCCGGTGCGTTCTCGCGTCGCTCTTCGTTCATGCCGCGAAGAGAGCGCACGTCACCATTGGCCGCCACGCCGGATTCACCGGACGAGTGCGATTGATGCTTCACGAAGCTGGACGAATAGAGATTGGCCCCGACTGCCTGATTGCTGCCGAAACCGATGTCACCGTAAGCGACATGCATTCCATCGTTGATGTCGCCAGCGGAAAGCGCGTGAACCCGGCGCGGGATGTCGCCATCGGAGAGCATGTCTGGATAGGCCAACGGGCCATGATCCTGAAGGGCTCCCATATCGAGGCCGGGTCCATTGTTGGCGCGGGCAGTATCGTGACGGGTCACGTTCCGCCGAATTCACTGGCGGTCGGCAATCCCGCAAGAGTCATCCGGTCCGGCGTGACCTGGAATCACAAGCTGCTTTAGAACGGACGGCCCTTCATGGCTCGCCCCTCGTCCGTGCCACGCGGATCGCGCGGCAGATCGTGACCATCTTGCCGATGGCGTGGTCGACAAACAGACCGACGGCCTTCTCGATCTCGCTGGCGTGTGCCGGGCTCTCGGCCGAGATCGCCCGGGCGATGTCGGCCGAGAGAGCGGCGGCCGTCCGGCGGTTGTCGAGGATCGCCTTGCGCAGGGTGCCGTCGGCCGCGACCGGGGCCAGTGCGGCCTCGACGCGCTGAAGGAACGCCGGCGCATGCGCCAGATGGCGGTACATGCTGGCCAGGATCAACGGGGTCGGCTCGTCGCCGAATTTGTTGAGGCGCAGGACCAGCGCCCAGGTCTCGGGGGCGACGTCCTCCTCGGAGGCGAGCCTGGGCAGAGCGAGGTCGGGCGCCGCCTTGCGCGGGCCTGCCGCGATCGTGCCGGCGCGATCGACCCCGCCGTTCAGCCAGGCGCGCAGGGCACCCAGGGCAAACAGGTTGATCGTGTTGGAATGGTCGTAGCTGGCCAGCACGGCATCGACGCTGGCAGGCTCGTCGCCGGCCAGCGAGGCCAGCTTCGGGATGTCCATCGTCCGGTGGAAGGCCGCCATGGCGGCGTCCGGCAGCCCCTTCAGATAGAGCGGCTTCACGGCGGCCCAGGCCCAGGGCAGCGCGCCCTCCATGGTCGCGAGATGGCGCCACACGAGGTTGACCACGCGCACGCCCACGGTCGTCCGGATGTCGGCAAAGAGATCGGCGATCTCGCCGGTGGCAGCGGCCTCCGTAATCGCTGGAAGGGGATCGCTCACTCGGCCGCCTGCTTCGATTCCTGTCCGATGACGGTGAAGAAGGATGCCGTTTTCGGCTGCTTCGGCAATTCGACCAGACCTTCCTTGAGACGGGCAAAGCGCGCCTCGTTGCCCCGCACGATGCGGCCTTCGTTCAGGCTGGGCATCGGGTTGCGCGCGATCGGCACCGCGTCGGCGGCCGTATAGACGCAGATGTAGAGGCCGCGCGACGTGTCGGCCCCGTTGGCGGCCGAGCCGTGCAGCAGGCGCGTGTGCATCAGGCAGACGCTGCCGGCCTTGCCCAGGCAGGGGATCGACTGGCCAAGCGCCCTCTTCTCCTCGTCGGCAGCGACCGCGCCGATGAAGCGCTCGCCGTCGAACAGCGACAGGACCGGTCCCTTGTGCGAGCCGGGCACGACGGTGAGACAGCCGTTGCTCTCGTCGATGTCGTCGAGGAACAGCAGCGCCGTCACGATGTCGTCGTTGGTATGCGGCGTGTAGGCGAAATCCTGATGGTAGCTGACTTCGGTCCGCGCGCCGGGGAGCTTCAGGTTGATCTTGCAGTGGTGGAACTTCACGTCCGGCCCGATCAGCTCCGCCACCATGTCGACCGTGCGGGCGTCGAGCATGACCTCGCGATAGGCGTCGGAGATGTCGGACGGATTGTTGATCCGTCGCAGGGCCGGCTTTTCCGCACTGTGCTCGGCGCCCATGTCGAACCGTGGACGGCCGTCGACCGTCGGCGGCCCGAACGGCGCGGCGTGGGCCCGGCTCTGCTCGACCCAGCCCTCGATCTCGGCCTTCAGGGCGGCGAGCTGGGCCGGCGTGACGGCGTCCTCCACCATGAGATACCCGTCGCGCCAGAACGCGTCGCGTTGCTCCTGTGTCAGCGCCGTCATCGCCGTCTCCCGTTCAGCGTCCCTTGAACACCGGTTTACGCTTCTCCATGAAGGCCGTGCGGCCCTCGACATAGTCTTCCGAATCGAAGCACTGCTTCACCAGCCCGTTGAGGCGGGCGAAGTCCGGCTCGCCGTCGAGACGCGTCAGCTCCTCGATGGTGCGCTTGGCGGCATGCATGGTGAGCGGCGCATTCTCGCCGATCATGCGGCAGTAATTGTCGACGTAGGAATCGAGCTCGGCGTCGGGCACGACGCGCGTGACCAGCCCCATGCCGAAGGCTTCCTGGGCATTGAAGTGCCGGGCGGTGAAGAAGATCTCCTTGGCGTGGGACGGGCCCACGAGGTCGGTCAGGATCTTCAGCCCGCTGGCACGATAGCCGAGTCCGAGCCGGGCCGCCGGCACGCCGAAGCGGCTGTTCTCCGAGGCGATGCGGATGTCGCAGAGCAGCGACACCGCCAGCCCGCCGCCGATGCAATAGCCGCGGATGCGGGCGATCGTCGGCTTGGAGCACCGGTGAAGGCGCCGGTTGGCCTCCTCGCCGATCTTGTCGTAGTAGGCGACCTGCTCGGGCGTGTTGCGGGCCTTCTCGAACTCCGAGATGTCGGCGCCCGACACGAAGGCCTTGTCGCCCGCCCCTGTCACCACCACGACGCGGATCGCCGGGTCCTTCTCGAACTCGTCGAGAATCACCGGGATCGCCTCCCACATGTCGGTCGAGGTGGCGTTGTGTTTCTGTGGCTTGTTGAAGACGAGCCGGCCGACCGGTCCCACCTTCTCCGCGATCATGTTCGGCGTCGGGCTGATCATGCTCAGATCACGCCCCGCTTGCGGAAGTCGGCGATGGCCGCGTCGTCGAACCCGGCCTCCTTCAGCACGCCGTCGGTGTGCTCGCCCTGCTCCGGAGTCGCCGTCTTCATCTCGAAGGGCGTGCGGCTCATGGTGATCGCCTGGCCGATCAGCTCGATGTCGCCCAGCTTGGGCGAATGCACGGGATGGGCCATCTTCAGGTGCTTGACCTGCGGATCGGCGAACATCTCGTCCATCTTGTAGATCGGGCCGGCGGGGACGCCCGCCTTGTTCAGTTTCTCGACGAGGTCGGCGCTGCTGTATTGCGCAACCCGCTTGTTGATCTCGTCGTTCAGCGCGTCACGGTTCTTGGCGCGTCCCTTGTCGGTGCTGAAACGCTCGTCGGTGTAGAGTTCCGGCGAATTCACAGCCTCGCAGAACCGCCTGTAGATGTGACCGCCCGAGGCCGCGATGTTGATGTAGCCGTCCTTGGTCTTGAAGACGCCGGTCGGAATCGAGGTCGGGTGGTTGTTGCCGGCCTGGCCGGGCACTTCCTTGGACATGGTCCAGCGCGCGGCCTGGAAATCGCACATCGAAATCATGGCCTGCAGGAGCGAGCTCGACACCCACTGGCCCTGCCCCGAGGTCTCGCGCTCCAGCAGCGCGATCAGGATGCCGATGGCGCAGTGCAGCCCCGCGCCCACGTCGGCCACCGCGATGCCGGCGCGCATCGGGCCTTCGCCCGGATTGCCGGTCACCATCATCAGGCCGCCCATGCCCTGGGCGATCTGGTCGAAGCCGGCGCGCTCGGCATAGGGACCGTCCTGACCGAAGCCCGAGATCGATCCCAGGACGATTCGCGGGTTCACCTTCTTCAGGCTCTCATAGTCGATGCCGAGGCGGAATTTCACGTCGGCGCGATAGTTCTCGACCACCACGTCGGCCTGCTCGACCAGCTTCATGAAGACGGCCTTGCCGTCCGGCTCCTTGAGATTGAGGGTGATCGACCGCTTGTTGCGATGCAGGTTCTGGAAGTCGGGCCCGTGGCGCGGGCCGCCCATGTCCATCTCGCCGGCGGACGGCGGCATCTCGACCTTGATGCAATCGGCGCCCCAGTCGGCGAGGTAGCGCACGGCCGTCGGACCGGCGCGCACGCGCGTCAGGTCGAGGACTTTGAAACGGGCTAGCGGTCCTGCGGTCATGCTCTCACTCTACGTTTGGAACTACTCTACCCGTACCATGGCGGACGGCGCGATCTCCAGCCAGACGCGGCTGCCGACCTCGAAAACCGTGGTCGGTGCGGTCGAAACGCGCAACGGCTTCGTGCCGCCCTGCGGACGGACCTGATAGTCCCAGTATTCGCCGAGATAGGAGCGGTCGACGATCTCGGCCTCGATGGCAAGGCCCGGGCCACCCGGCTTCTCGCTGGAAAGGCCGATCGCCTGCGGGCGCAACGAATAGAGGAGCTTCCCGCCGCCGGTCGCGCCCTCCAGCGCCGCGGCCGGCGCGCCGAAGCCGTCGAAGCGCACCTCGGCGCCCTGCAAGGTGCCCTCGACGAAGTTCGTGCGACCGATGAACCCGGCCACGAAACGGCTCCTGGGACGCCCGTAGAGCACATGCGGCGCATCGATCTGCTCGACCTTGCCCTTGTTCATCACGACGATGCGGTCCGACGTCACCATCGCCTCCGACTGGTCGTGGGTGACGTAGACCGTCGTGATCTTGAACTCGTCGTGGAGGCGGCGGATCTCGAAGCGCATCTCCTCGCGCAGGTTGGCGTCGAGGTTGGACAGCGGCTCGTCGAGCAGCAGCACTTCGGGCTCCACGACGATGGCGCGGGCCAATGCGACCCTCTGCTGCTGGCCACCCGACAGTTCGGCGGGATAGCGGCCCTTGAGGTTCCGCATCTGGACCACGTCCAGGATCTTGTCGACCCGCCGGTCGATCTCGGCGCGCGGCAGCTTCCGGACCTGCAGGCCGAAGCCGACATTCTCGCCCACCGTCATGTTCGGCCAGATGGCGTAGCTCTGGAAGATCATCGACATGCGTCGATGCTCGGGCGGCACGACGCCCGAGGCGGAGGAAATCTGCTTGCCGTCCATCTCGATGCTGCCGCCGCTCGGCGGCATGAAGCCCGCGATCATGCGCAAGGTGGTGGTCTTGCCGCAGCCCGACGGACCGAGCAGCGACACGAATTCTCCCTTCGCGAGCTCCAGGGAGAAATCGGCCACCGCCTCGAACGCGCCGTAGCGCTTGGCGACATTCTTCAAAACAAGCTTGCTCATGTCGCGGTACGCCTCAGCATGAAATCGCGGCCCAGGGCCTTCTGGCCGACCCAGAGGAGCGGCAGGGTGAGGATCTGCAGGACCAGAGCGAGCGCGGCAAGGCGTTCGAAGTTCCCCTCCTCGCTCATATCGAAGATCATGACCGATGCCACCTTGGTGTTCGGCCCGTACAGGAAGATCGCCGCCGACAGCTCGCGCGTCGCCGGGATGAAGATCAGCAGCCACGCGCCCATCATGTTGCGCTTGAGCAACGGCGCCACAACGCGACGTAATGCCGTCAGACGGCTGCCACCCAGCACACGGACCGCCTCCTCCATCTCGGGGTTGAGGCTGTTGATGGCGGCGCTGGCATTGACGTAGCCCACTGGCAGGAAGCGCGTGGTGAAGGCCAGGATCATGATCAGCGCCGTGCCGTAGAGCGCCAGCGGCGGCGGCGCGTAGGCCGCATAGAAGCCGATCGCCAGGACGACACCGGGGATCACGAACGGAGCCACGCACAGGAAGCCCAGCACGCCGCCGAACGGGATCAGCCGCCGGGCCACGATGTAGGCGACGCCCAGGGTCAGGAACACCGCGACCGTGGCGCTGATGCCGGCATAGACGAAGCTGTTGATGATCGACTGCGCGGCCGTCGCGTGCTCGAACAGGATGAAGCGGAAGTTCGCGATGGTGATGTTGTCGAGCAGGAAACCGCGGCCCCAGGCCTTGGCGAAGGCCGACTGGATCAGGAAGATGTAGGGCAGGAATACCGCCAGGGTGGCCACGAACATGGCGTAGCCGAACACCACCCAGCGCCAGCGTCCCAGCAGGATCGGCCGGCGCTCGCCGCCCTTGCCGGTCAACGCCACGAAGCCCTTGCGGCGCACGATCAGGCGCTGGACCAGCACCAGCAGGATCGTGACCCCGAGCAGCGGCATGGCATAGGCCGCCGCGACCTCCACCCGGACCGGGTTGCCGAAGAACTGGAAGAGCTGGGTCGTGACGACGTTGAAGCGTGCCGGGATCGCAATCAAGGCCGGCGAGCCGAACAGCGCGATCGCTTCCAGGAAGCAGATGATCAGGCCACCCAGGATCGCCGGGAGCGCCAGGGGCAGCGTGACCTTGCGCATGGTCCGCCACGGTCCCGCGCCCAGGATGTTGGCGGCGTCCTCCATCTCGGACGATACGAGTTCGAGCGCGGCGGTGGTGAAGATGAAGATGTAGGGGAACGAATAGAGCGCGATGACGACGGCGAGGCCGGTGAAACTGTAGATGTTGAACGGCCCCGCCTCGGCGCCCGTGGCCATCATGTAGAAGCGGTTCAGCCAGCCTGCGTTCGGGCCGGCCAGCAGAATCCAGGCGACGGCGCCGGTGTAGGGCGGCGTGATAAAGGTCGCCAGCACCAGCATGCGCGTGAGGCCGCGGCCCGGCATGTTGGTGCGCGCGACCGCCCAGGCCAGCGGCACGGCGAAGACACCGGCCAGCAGCGCGGAGACGGCGCCGAGCTTCAGCGAATTGACCAGCGCTTCGACGTAGCGCGCCCGGCCGTAGGCCGTCGCGTAGTTCGCGAAGGTGAACTCGCCGGTGCGCTCCGCCTGGAAACTGGTGATGACCAGATAGACGAACGGGCTCACCACCAGGAACAGGAGGACCGCGATGATCGCGATCCACAGAAGCCAGGACGAATCGAACCGGCTGGTGCGCACGGGGCGCACCGGCATCGTATCGATCGCCGGAGCCGTTACCGACATGCTCAGGCGCGGGTCAGTTGCCGAACGTGTCGCGCCACTGCTCGATCACTTCCGGAATGCCCTTGTCGACTTCCTGGACGGTCGGGCGGATCACCTTGATCTCGCTGATCGGCTTGGCGCCCGGAGGCGACGGCACTTCGGGACGCAGCGGGATCAGGAAGTGCTTGGCGCTGATCTTCGCCGCCTCGATCGTGTAGAGATACTCCATGAAGAGCTTGGCGGCGTTCGGATGCTTGGTTCCCTTCATGATCGCCGAGGGCGAGATGATCAGGACCGATCCGTCGGAGGGATAGACCACCGCCAGCGGATTGCCGCGCGACGCGCTGAACAGGGTCGAGCCGTCCGAGCCCGCCGCAACCTGGCGTTCGCCCGAATTCAACGCCGTCACCGTGTCGTTGATCGAGCGGCCGATCTGCGGCTTGTTCTTCTCGAGCTTGTCGAAATACTGCCAGCCGTAGAGCTTCTTCATCGAGAGCACCCAGGTGCCGACATAGCCGGAGAAGCCCGGATGTCCGGTCGAGACCTTGCCCTTCCACTTGATGTCGAGCAGGTCCTCCCACTTCTGCGGGGCGTCCTCGGCTTTCACCTTGCTGGTGTTGTAGGTGATGACGACCATGCCGGCCGCCGTCGTCTGAAAGAAGCCGTCGGGATCGAAATTCTGGAAGACCGGAGAGATCTTCGACATGTTCTCCGGCACGTACTTGTCGAAACGGCCTTCCGACTTCAGCCGGGCATAGTGACCGAGGTCGGTCGACGAGAAGACATCGCAATTGGTCTGGTTGTTCTTGATGTCCTGCAGCAGTCGCTGATAGGCGACCTGCGCCGTCGTGCGCACGACGTTGACCTTGATGCCATACATCTCGGTGAATCCGCGACCCAGATCCTCCGCCCCTTCGGACGTGTAGTGGGCCACGTACCAGGTGAGCTCGCCTTCCTTCTTGGCCGCTTCGGTCAGCGCGTTCAGGTCCGCGCGTGCGGCGAGTGGCAGAAACGCAAGGGCCACGGCCATGGCCAAGACAAGGCTTCCCAACCTCTTCATGAATTCCCTCCCGGAACATTGATTCATTAATTATTGAGTTGCGATACGATCACACGACGCGCCACACGACAAGCGCGGGAGGCCAAGAGAACGCGCATGACGGAAAGCGATCGGTCGGCCGGCTGGGCCGCGTACTATCAGCAACTTCGCGACCGCCCGCCGCGCAAGACACTGCTCGCCGCGCTCGATGCGTTCGGCGATCCACCTTCTGACGCCCTCGTCATCGATCTCGGCTGCGGCGATGGTCGCGACGTGATCGAGGAGCTGCGCCGCGGCTGGCGCGTCGTTGCCGTCGATGCAGAGCCCGAGGCGCTGCGCCAGTTGCAGGCGCGTCCCCTGCCCGACGGCAGCGACCTCACGCCCGTCAACGCGCGGCTCGAAGAAGTGCCGATCCCGCTCGGCGTCCATCTCGTCAATTCGAGCTTTGCCATGCCCCTCTGCGAGCCCGAGGCCTTTCACCGAACCTGGGAGCGCATTCGCGAAGCCCTTCCCGCCGGCGGGCGCTTCTCGGGCCAGTGGTACGGCCCGCGCGACAGCTGGGTCGAACGACCTGGCATGACCTTCCTTTCGCGCGACGAGGCGCTCGCCTTGCTCCAGGGACTGGACCTCGAGCTGTTCGAGGAAGAGGAAGCCGACGGGGTCACGCCGCGTGGCAATGCCAAGCACTGGCACATCTTCCATATCGTCGCGAGGAAACCATAGGCGGCTTTACGGCTCGCCCGCCCCGTGCGACGCTCGACCTCCCATCAACATCGAAAGGAGGTGATCCTGTGAACTACACCATCACGACGCCGGCGATCTCAGCAGTTGCCGCCACCAGGATCGTTCCTGCAATGGCTTGGTGCTGCCGGTAACGGGGTCACCGATAGTCGGCACAAAGCCGCCTCCGGGCGGCTTTGTTGTGTCTGGGCCATATCGATGAGCGAAAGCCCGAATGGTGGACAAGATGGCGGCTGGTGGCCGACACTTGCGCCATAAAATTCAGGAGGAAAACATGGCAGCCGTCGTTGCGGTCACGGCCGAAATCGCCAAGCGCGCCGCCGCCCTTGCCTGGCAGGACCTGCCGGACGATCTGGTCGAGCGCACCAAGCAGTGCCTGCTCGACTGGTTCGCCGTCACCGTGGCCGGTGCACAGGAGGAGCTGACCAGCATCTTGATCGCCGAGGCGCTGGAGGATGGCGCCAAGGGTCCCGCGACTCTCGTCGGCCGCTCCGAGACCGTGCTGCCCTCGACCGCCGCCCTGATCAACGGCGCGGCCAGTCACGCCCTCGACTATGACGACGTGAACTTCTCGATGGGCGGCCATCCCACCGTCACCGTCGTCCCCGCCCTGCTGGCACTCGGCGAACAGACGAAGGCCTCGGGCCGACTGTTCATCGAAAGCTTCGTCGCGGGCTACGAGACCTCCGGCCGCGTCGGCCGGCTCGTTTCGCCCAGCCATTACCAGAAGGGTTTCCACGTCACCGGCACCGTCGGCTCCTTCTCGGCCGCCGCCGCCGCCGGCCGCATGCTCGGTCTGAACGACGAGCAACTTGCCGTGGCCTTCGGCATCGCCGCCACCCAGGCCGCCGGCCTCAAGTCGAACTTCGGCACCATGTGCAAGCCGCTGCATGCCGGCACCGCTTCCGAGCACGGGCTGCGCGCCGCGCGCCTGGCGGCCAGGCGCTTCACCGCCCGCGGCGACTCGCTGGAGTGCGACCAGGGCTTTGCCTCCTCGCAGAGCGACCACCTGAACGCCGAAGCCGCGCTCGGCGAGCCGCCCTCGGGCTGGCATCTGCGCAACAATCTCTTCAAGTACCACGCCGCCTGTTACCTGACGCACGCACCCATCGAATGCGCCAAGGAAATCCGGCAAAAGAACAATTTCCCGCCCGAGCGGGTGCAGAAGATCCTGCTCAGGATCGACTCAGGCGCCGACAAGGTCTGCAACATCCCCAACCCGACGACCGGGCTCGAAGCCAAGTTCTCGCTGCGCCAGACCGTGGCGATGGCCCTGACCGGCGTCGATACCGCCAACCTCGATTCCTACAACGAGGCCGTGACCCAGGAGCCGCGCATCAAGGCGTTGCGCGACAAGATGGCGATCGAGTTCCAGCCGCACTGGGCGCATTCGCTGGCCGAAATGGCGATCCAGCTCGACGATGGGACGACCATCGAGGTGACGCACGATTCCGGCATTCCCTGGGCCAATCTCGAGAAGCAGCGCCAAGCGATCGAAACCAAATTCGACAGCCTCGTGACGCCGTTGCTCGGCGCGGCGGGAGCGCGTCGACTGCACGATGCGATCGAGCGCATCGACAGCCTCACCGACGTGGGTGAACTGGTGCGTGCGTCGGCGAAGAATTAGTCATATTGCTCTCCCCGTCAGGGCGAGAGGCGTAAACAGGAGTAGGAATGACAGAGGATTTCAGGGCCCGCGCCCGGCTGGTGCCCAAGGGTAACCGCTATGAGGATTTCGAAGTCGGCCGCGTGTTCCGGCACCATTGGGGCCGCACGATCACCGAGTCGGAGAGCACGCTGTTCACGACGCTGACCTTGCACTTCAATCCGCACTACTACAACGCCGCCTACGCCCAGGCCCACGGCCATCCCGGCATCGTGGCCAATCCCCTGCTCGTCTTCACGACGGTGTTCGGCCTCACGGTCGAGGATCTCAGCGAGGGCGGTGGCCCGTTCCTCGGCGTCAACGAACTCACCTATCACCAGCCCGTCTATCCCAGCGATTCGCTGCGCGCGGAATCGGTCGTGCTCGACCGCCGTGTCTCGGACTCCCACAAGGGGTTCGGCATCGTCACGTGGCACAGCAAGGGCTTCAACCAGCGCGAAGAGCTCGTCATCGACTTCAAGCGCACCAACCTCGTCCGTCTCAGGAATTCCAACTAATGCCTTTCCTCACCGAAGAGCGCCGCATGATCCAGGAGCAGGCGCGCGAGTTCACGCTGAACGAAGTGCTGCCGGTCGCCAACAAGCTCGACCCCGAAAAGGGCGACATCCCGATGGACCTGCGGGACAAGATGGCCGAGCTCGGCTATTTCGGCATCCTGATCCCCGAGGAATACGGCGGCCTGGGCCTCGGCTGCTCGGAATACTGCCTCGTCACCGAAGAACTCTCGCGCGGCTGGATGAGCGTCGCCTCGATCATCGCCCGCGGCAACCTGCTGATCGGCTCGCACAAGATGAGCGAGGAACAGCGCCGGCGTTACCTGCCGCGCATGGCCAAGGGTGAGTTCCTCGGCGCCTTCTCGATGTCGGAACCCAACGCGGGGTCGGACATCTCCAACATCTCCTGCCGCGCCAAGAAGGACGGCGACAGCTATCTGATCAGCGGCAACAAGTACTGGTGCACCTTCGCCGACGGCGCCGACTTCATGATCATCATCGCGCGCACGTCCGAAGCGCCTCCGGGCAAGCGGCATCTCGGCCTGTCGATGTTCTTCGTCGAGAAGAAGCGCGGCGAGCTGATGCCGGGCTGCAGCGGCTCGCCCATTCCCAAGATCGGCTATTTCGGCTGGAAGACCTGGGAACTCGCGTTCGACAATTGCCGGGTCAAGGCCGAGGACATGATCGGCGACGAAGGCCAGGCCTTCTACTATGCGACGGCCGGTCTCGAGACCGCCCGCGCCCACACCGCCGCCCGCGCCATCGGTTTGGCCCAGGGCGCCCTCGACGATTCGATCCGCTACGCCGGCGAGCGCCGCCAGTTCGGCCAGTCGATCTCGGAGTTCCAGGCGATCCGCTTCAAGATCGCCGACATGGCCACGCAGATCGAGGCGGCGCGTCAGCTCAACAACTTCGTCTGCGAGCAGATCGACACCGGCCAGCGCTGCGACAAGGAAGCGTCGATGGCCAAGCTGTTTGCCTCGGAGATGGCCGAACGGGTCTGCAGCGAAGGCCTGCAGATCCATGGCGGCGCGGGCTACACCACGCTCCATGCGGTCGAGCGGCACTGGCGCGATGCGCGCCTCACCAAGATCTTCGAGGGCACCTCGGAAATCCAGAAGCGCATCATCTCCGACCGCCTGCTCGGCCGCGGGAGGAACTGATGCCAGCTTCAAGTCTCAAAGTCTCCGCACTCACCGGCACGCACAATTACTTCGAGGACTTCACCGTCGGCGACGTGATGAAGCATGCCCGCGGCAAGACCGTGGAGCCGATGGAACAGGTCTGGATCACCAACGTGACCATGAACACGGCCGAGGCCCACTTCAACGAGCACCTGACCCAGTCGACGCCCTACGGCCAGCGGCTGGGCTTCGGCGGCGTCACGATCTCCATGTGCATCGGCCTCGCGGCCGAGGACACGGCGGAGAACGCGCTGATGGAGCTCGGCATGGACAAGATCCGTCTCAAGGGCCCGCTCCATCACGGCGATACGCTCTATTGCTATACCGAGGTGCTCGAGAAGAAGGACGCCAAGCAGGACGACGCCGGCATCGTCCGCTTCAAGCACTACGGCGTGAACCAGGACGACAAGCACATCTTCGAGGGCGAGCGCACCGTCCTGATCAAGCGCCGCAGTCACTGGGGAGACAAGTGATGCCGGGGGCGCGTCCCTCCAGTGGCGCGATCTTCGCTGGTGTCACTGAAAGACGCGCGACTGGAGTCGCGCGCCCCCAGCCATGAGCGATTCGTCCGTTCTGGGCGCACTCGACGGTGTCCGCATCGTCGACCTCACGCAGATGCTGGCAGGCCCCTACTGCACGATGCTGCTGGCCGACCAGGGCGCGGAGGTGATCAAGGTCGAGCCGCTCGACGGCGATCACACCCGCATCATCGGGCCCTATCACGCGGACGACAGGCTGAAGGCGTTCGGCGGCTACTTCGCCTCGGTGAACCGCAACAAGAAGTCGATCGCCATCGACCTCAAGACGGAGGCCGGCCGCGATCTGGTCCTGAAGCTCTGCGACAATGCCGATGCGGTGGTCGAGAACTACCGCGGCGGCGTCATGGATCGCCTGGGCCTCAGCTACGAGACCCTGCACGCGCGCAACCCCAAGCTGGTCTATGCCACCATTCGCGGCTTCGGCGACGTCCGTACCGGCAAGAGCCCCTACTCCGACTTCCCGGCCTACGACGTGATCAGCCAGGCGATGGGTGGCATCATGGCCATCACCGGCCCCGACAAGGACACGCCGATGAAGGTCGGGCCGGGGGTCGGCGACATCGTTCCGGCGATCACCTGCGCCTTCGGCATCGTCTCGGCGATCCTGCGCGCCTACAAGACCGGCAGGGGCCAGTTCGTCGATGTCGGCATGGTCGACGCGATCCTCGCGGTCTGCGAGCGCATCATGCACCAGCATTCGTACGCGCAGACGCTGCCGCATCCCGAGGGCAATCATCATCCCCTGCTCTGCCCGTTCGGCATGTTCCCGGCCAAGGACGGGTTCGTGACGATCGCCGCCCATGCCGACGCGCACTTCCCGATCCTGTGCCGGCTGATCGACCGGCCGGAATTCGCCAACGATCCGCGGTTCATCACCGTTCAGGACCGCCGCGCCAACCAGGACGTGCTGATTGCCACCGTCTCCGACTTCACCCGCCAGCGCACCAAGCAGGAGCTGCTGAAGCATTTCGGCGGCAAGGTGCCCTTCTCGCCGGTCTACAACGTGCGGGACATCGTGGCCGATCCGCATTTCAAGGCGCGGGACATGCTGCCCTGGGTGCCGCATCCCGGCCTCGACCACGAAGTCCAGATCGCGGGCGTGGCCGTGAAGATGACCGAGACTCCCGGCAAGGTGCGCCATCGCGCGCCGTTGCTGGGCGAACATACCGACGAGTATCTGAAGACCATCGGGCTCGGCGCGGGCGACATCGCCCGGCTGCGCGCCGACAAGATCGTAGCTTAAGGAGAAGATAGATGACCGACCGTCCCAGGCGCGCCCGCCGCGTCCAGCTCTCGACCCCCGGCTCCAGCGAGAAGATGATCCAGAAGGCGTCGGAGTCGAAGGCCGATCACGTCTTCCTCGACCTCGAGGACGCCGTCGCCCCCAGCCAGAAGCGCGACGCCCGCAAGAAGATCATCGAGGGCCTGAAGACGCTCAACTGGAAGGGCAAGACGCGCTGCGTTCGCATCAACGACCTGACGACCGAGTACGCCTACGAGGACATCATCGAGATTGTCGAGGGCGCCGGCGAGCATCTCGACACGATCATGATGACCAAGGTGCAGACCGCCGCCGACGTGCTGTTCGCCGACAAGCTGCTCCATCAGATCGAGAAGAAGCTGAAGATGAAGCGCAAGATCGGCCTCGAGGCGCTGATCGAGGAAGTCGAGGGCATGCAGAACGTCGATTCGATCGCCGCCTGCACGCCGCGCCTCGAATGCCTGGTGTTCGGCATGGGCGATTTCTCGGCCTCGATGGGCGTCACCAACAGGAATGTCGGCGAGACCGACGGCTACCCGGGTGACATCTGGCACTATGCGCGCTTCCGGCTGATCATGGCCTGCCGCGCCGCCGGCATCGATCCGGTCGACGGCCCGTTCGCCGACTTCAAGAATCCCGATGCCTATCGTGAGGAGTGCAAGCGCTCGATGATCCTGGGCTGCGTCGGCAAGTGGGCCATCCATCCCTCGCAGATCGACATCGCGCTCGACGTCTACTCGCCCAAGCCCGACGACATCGCCCGCGCCCGCAAGCTCGAGAAGGCTTATGCCGAGGCGGAGGCCGCGGGCCTGGGTGCGATCAACGTCGACGGCATCATGGTCGACGTCGCCTCGATCCGCATCCTGCGCAATACGATCCTGAACAAGGCCGACCTCTACGGTCTGTAGGATGCAACCGGGCGCGGCGCCGAACACGGAAGGCCCGCGCCCCGGTCTGCGGCCGGCGCTCGTCCCGATCGGGGCGATGCTGGGTACGCAGATGCTGATCTCGCTGGCCGTCCTGTCGCTCAGCGTGTTGATGCCGGCGGTGGCCCGCGATCTCGGGATCGCCCCGAAGCTGGTCGGGGCCTTCACCGCCGTCACCTACGCCATCGCCTCCGGCGTCGCCCTGTGGAGCGCGGGGCCGATCTCGCGGCTGGGCGCGGTCCGCGTCTGCCAGTTCGCCATGTTGGCCGCCGCGATCGGCCTGGCGCTCAATGCCACGGCCTACGTGGCCGCGACCGTCGTCGCGGTCGCGTTCATCGGCTTCGCCCAGGGTCCGATCAATCCCGCCTCGGCGCACATACTGAGCCAGCGTGTCCCGCGCGCTTGGTTCAGCCTCGTCTTCTCGGTCAAGCAGACCGGCGTTCCCCTGGGCTTTGCCGCGGCGGGCATTTTCCTGCCCCTGCTGCTGCCGGCCCTCGGCTGGCGCGGCGCCTCGCTCTGCGCCGCGGCGCTCATGCTGGTCGGCGCCGGCGTCCTCGAAGTGCTGCGCGCCCGTCTCGATGCCTCGGTCGCTCCCTCCGCACCGTCGGACGGGATCTGGTCCTCGATCGTTCACGTGATGCGCCACCCGGAGATGCGTGTTCTCGGCTGGTCGGCGCTGCTCTACGTCGTGGCGCAGCACACCTTCACGTTCTTCCTCGTGACCTATCTCTACGAGCATTGCCGCCTCAGCATTGCCGAGGCGGGCTTCCTGCTCTTCCTGGCGCAGATCGGCGGCACCGTGCAGCGCCTGATCCTGGGTGCCCTGGGCGACCGGTTTCCGCGCATGATGCTGCTGGGCTGGACCGGAATCGGCATCGCCCTTGGCGCGGTCGCCACGAGCCTGATCTCGGCCGAGACGCCCTACTGGCTGATCGGCCTGATCGTCTTCGCCTACGGCACGGTCGTCATCAGCTGGAACGGCGTGTCGATCGCCGAGTTCGCGGCCCTCGCGCCGCCGGGACAGGTGGCCGCCGTCGCCGCGGTCCAGACCGCGCTGGCCTTCTCCGGCGCCGTCATCGGGCCGCCTCTGTTCGGCCTGATCGCCGCGGTCGCCGACTATCGTAGCGCCTTCCTGCTGGTCGCCGCCTGCGTCCTCGCGGCGGCCGTCTGGCAGATCGTGACGTCGGCCCGGCTGCGCCGCCTGCGTCCCTCCTGAAACCTCGTCAGGGTTCCTTCATGCCGGCGGTCGACACGATCTCGGCCCACTTCCTGGTTTCGACGGCCTGGAAGGCCGCCAGCTCCTCGGGCGATCCCACGAACGAGATTCCGTAGCTGGTCTTCAGCAGGTTGAGATAGGCCGGAGACTTGGCCGCCTGCCGCACGAGAGCGTTGAGCTTGTCGATGATCGGCCGCGGCGTGCCGGCCGGTGCGTAGAGCGCCGTCCAGGCCCACATCTCGAAGCCCGGAACGCCGCTCTCGTCGACGGTCGGGAACTGGTCGAGGCCCGGAATGCGCTGCTTGCTGGTGACGGCCAGACCGCGCGCCCGTCCGTCGAGGACCGGCGGCAGGCCCACCGTGAAGTCCGAGAAGATGATGTCGATGCGACCGCCCAACAGATCCGCAATCGCCTGAGGCTGGGTCTTGTACGGGACGCCCAGAAGGTCGGTCTTCGTCATGATGCGGAACAGCTCGGCGCCGCCGCGGCTCGACCCGTTGCCGCTGCCGAAGCTCAGCTTGCCGGGCTGCGCCTTCGCAAGCGCAACCAGTTCCTGGATGGTCTTGGCCGGCAGGTCGTTCCGCACCATCACGATCTGGGCGCCGAGCGTGATGCCGGCGATCGGCGCGAAGCTCTTCACCGGATCGTAGGCCAGCGACTTGTAGACGTGCGGATTGATCGCCTGCGTCGTCTGCGTCGTGAAGAACAGAGTGTAGCCGTCGGGCGCCGCCGCAGCCGCGGACTGGGCCGCAATCTGCCCTTCCGCGCCGGGCTTGTTCTCGATCACGACGGTCTGGCCGGTCTGCACGGCGATGTCCTGGCCGATCGCACGCGCGGCGATGTCGGTCGCCGTGCCGGGACCGAAGGCGGTGATGATCTTGATCGGCTTGGACGGATAGTCCTGGGCGAAGGCCGGCACCGCGAGCAGCATTCCGACAAGCAAATTTAGGATTTTCATGGACCGACTCTAGTCCGACCGAAGTGCTAGCGTCATCCCAAACAAAAGGAGGAAACGAAAGGATGAAAAATCCGTCGCTGCCGCTCGCCACGGTACTCATGATCCTGGCCGTCGCTCCGGCCGCCTGGGCACAAAAATCCGGCGGCACGCTCAAGATCGCTCACATGGACAATCCGCCGAGCGCGTCGATCCACGAGGAAGCGACGATCTCGACCGTCATGCCGTTCATGTCGGTCTACAACAACCTGGTGATGTTCGATCCCAAGACCAAGCAGAACACGCCGGGCAACATCATCCCCGAGCTGGCCACCGAGTGGAAATGGAGCGACGACGGCAAGCAGCTGACCTTCAAGCTGCGCGACGGCGTTAAGTGGCACGACGGCAAGCCCTTCACCAGCGCCGACGTGAAGTGCACCTGGGACATGGTGATCTCCGACGAATCGAAGCTGCGCAAGAACCCGCGCAAGACCTGGTACTTCAATCTCGAGAAGGTCACGGTCAATGGCGACCGCGAAGCGACTTTCCACCTCAAGCGGCCCCAGCCGTCGCTGCTCACCATGCTCGCCGCGGCCTTTTCGCCGGTCTATCCCTGCCACGTCTCGACGGCGCAGATGCGGCAGAAGCCGATTGGTACCGGCCCGTTCAAGTTCGTCGAGATGAAGCAGAACGAGTCGGTCAAGCTCGCGCGCAACCCGGACTACTGGAAGCCGGGCCGGCCCTATCTCGACGCAATCGAGTTCTCGATCATCCCCAACCGGGCGACCTCACTGCTGACCTTCGTCGCCGGCAAACTCGACATGACCTTCACCTCCGTCGTCACGCCGTCCATGGTCAACGATCTCAAGGTTCAGGCTCCGACCGCGATCTGCGAGGCGCAGCCGACAAACACCCAGGCCAACCTGCTGGTCAACCGCGAGAAGCCGCCTTTCGACGACGCAAAGATCCGCCGCGCCATGGCACTCTCCATCGACCGCAGCGCCTTCAACGAGATCCTGGGCCAGGGCAACTACCGTATCGGCGGCGCAATGCTGCCACCGCCGGAAGGCCTCTGGGGCATGCCGACCGAGTTCCTGACGACCGTGGCGGGTTACGGCCCCGACGTGGCCAAGTCGCGCGAGGAAGGCCGCAAGATCATGGCCGAGCTGGGCTACACGGCCGACAAGCCCCTGAAGATCAAGGTCTCGACCCGCAACATCCCGAGCTACCGCGATCCGGCCGTCATCCTGATCGACCATCTGAAGCAGGTGAACATCCAGGCCGAGCTGGAGCCGCTCGAAACCGCGGTCTGGTACAACAGGATGATGCGCCGCGACTTCGCCATCGGCATGAACGTCCAGGGCGTTGGCGTCGACGATCCGGACGTCGTCTTCTACGAGACTTTCCGATGCGGCTCGGAGCGCAACTACACCAACTACTGCAATCCGGAAGTCGAGAAGCTGTTCGACCAGCAGTCGATGATGACCGACCTAGAGGCCCGCCGGAAGCTGGTGTGGGAGATCGACAAGAAGCTGCAGGAGGACGGCGCCCGCCCGGTCATCCAGCATGGCTGGGGCGGCACCTGCTGGCGCCCCGAAGTGAAGGCCGTGAACCTGGCGGTCAACACCATCTACAATCACTGGCGTTTCGAGGATGTCTGGCTCGACCGTTAGGACGGCGCCAGGTTCGTAACGACGATCTGACCGGAGGTTTCGATGATCAAGGGTCTGCACCACAACGCCTATCGCTGCCGTGACTCGGAGGAGACGAGGAAGTTCTACGAGGACTTTCTCGGTCTCCCCCTCGTCCACACGCTCCTGATCGAGCAGACGAAGACCGGCCGCACGACCGGCGCCGGCGTGCTGCACACCTTCTTCCAGCTCGACGACGGCTCCTGCCTCGCCTTCTTCGAGGCGCCGGACATGCCGTTCGCCTTCAAGGACCAGCACGATTTCGACCTCCACATCGCCCTGGAGGTCGAACCCGAGCATCTCGAGCGAATGTTCGCCAAAGGAAAGTCGGAGGGCCGCGAGGTCCGCGGCGTCTCCGACCATCATTTCATCCGGTCGATCTACTTTCGCGATCCCAACGGCTACGTGATCGAACTCGCCGCCAAGGTCCCGGGACAGGAATCGGCGATGGACCCCACGAAGAATGGGGCGCGGGCCAAGCTCGCCGACTGGCAGGCACGCAAGCCCGCTTCATCGGCAACGGCCTGAGTGCATCTTCCGAGGCGTCAGCCGAGGTTGCGGCGGTAGAGCGCGATCAGACGCTCCCAGTGCCGCTCGGCGGCCGGCTTGTCGTAGCACCAGCGCTGCGGGAAGGCGAAGCCATGGTGCACGGTCGGCTGGATCTCGAGTTCCCCTCTCGCGCCGGATTTGTCGAACAGCGACTTCAGTTCCTTGACCATGTCGGGCGGCGCCAGCTCGTCATGCTCGGCGCAGGAAATGTAGAGTTCCCCCTTGGCCTTGCCCAGGGTCAGATGCGGACTCTCGACCGCATCGCTCACCAGCCAGGTTCCATAGAAGGACGCCGCCGCCGCAATCCGGTCCGGGAAGCGCGCGGCCGCTGCCAGCGAGTACGGGCCGCTCATGCAGTAACCATGGGTACCGACCGGCCCCTGCTTCGATTCCTTCTGGGCATCCGCAAAGGCGATCATCGCGGCCACGTCGTCCATGACCGGCGGGATCGTCATCTTGGTGCGGACCGAGCGCATGCGGGCGTGTTCGGCGCTGCCATGCTTCAGCACGTCCGGCCCGTACTTCGTGTCGGTGCCGGCGCGGTAGTAGAGGTTGGGCAGCATCACGTAGTAGCCGACCGTCGCCAGCCGGCGCGCCATGTCATAGAGCTCCTCGCGGATGCCCGGCGCATCCATCAGGAACAGCACCGGCGGATACGGTCCGCCCCGCTCCGGATGGCAGATGAAGGTCTCCATCGCCCCGTCCCGGGTTGGGATGTCCAGAATTTTCTCGATCATGGGATGTCTCCTCCGCCTTGCAGATTACCGGCGCCTTGATAGGCTTCGCTCAATAACAAAGCCTAGGGAGAGAGACGATGAGACGGAACCTGTTCAGCACGGCCGCATTCTGCCTTGCGGCCTGGGCGCTGCCGGCGGCGGCCCAGCTTTCCGACAATACGGTCAAGATCGGCGTCGCCACCGACCTGTCGAGCCTCTATGCCGACATCAACGGTCCCGGTGCGGTGCTCGCCACCCAGATGGCAATCGAAGACTTCGGCGGCTCCGTGCTCGGCCAGAAGATCGAGTTCGTCTCCGGCGATATCCAGAACAAGGCGGATGTCGCGGCGACCACGGTGGGCCGCTGGTTCGACAACGAAAAGGTCGACATGGTGATGGGCGCCGGCGCCTCCTCGTCGTCGATCGCGGCCGGCCGCGTCGCCGGCGACAAGAAGAAGATCTTCATCGCACCGGATCCGGCCTCGTCGGACCTCACCGGCAAGCTCTGCAATCCCTACATGATCCATTGGGTCTACGACACGACGGCTCTGGCGAACGGCACCGGCTCGGCGGTCGTCAAGGCCGGCGGCAAGACCTGGTTCTTCCTCACCGCCGACTATGCCTTCGGCTATGCGCTGGAGCGCGACGTCTCCGCCGTCGTCAAGAAGGCCGGCGGAACCGTGGTCGGCGGCGTCAAGCACCCGATCAACACCAACGATTTCTCGTCGTTCCTGCTGCAGGCACAGGCCTCGAAGGCGCAGATCATCGGCCTGGCCAATGCCGGCGGCGACACGATCAACTCGATCAAGCAGGCCTCCGAGTTCGGCATCGTCAAGGGCGGCCAGAAGCTCGCGGGCCTGCTGGTCTTCATCTCCGACATCCATTCGCTGGGACTCGAGCGGGCGCAGGGCCTGAACCTGACCGAGGCGTTCTACTGGGATCTCAACGACCAGACGCGGGCCTTCTCCAAGCGCTTTGCCGCCCGCTTCAACGGCAAGATGCCGACCAGCGCGCAGGCCGGCTTCTATTCGGCGACGCTTGCCTACCTGAACGCGGTCAAGTCGACCGGCACGGACGATGCCGACAAGGTGATGGCCGCGATGAAGGCCGCCAAGTGGGACGATCCCCTGTTCGGCGCCAGCTACGTCCGCCAGGACGGCCGCAAGATGCACAACATGTATCTGTTCGAGGTGAAGAAGCCCTCCGAGTCGAAGGGCCCGTGGGACTATTACAAGCTGCTGGCCACCATCTCCGGCGAGGAAGCGTTCCGGCCGCTGGCCGACAGCGAGTGCCCGCTGGTCAAGAAGAACTGAACCGGGAGTCCGAAATGGCCGAGCAGTCGAACCTCTATGTCGGCGTCGCCGGCTATTTCGGGAAACCGGACCACAAAGGCCGTGTCGGTATCTTCCGCCGCGGCACCGCGGGCGGCGACTGGCAGCATGTGCTGGGCGCCGTCCAGGCCTTCACCGTCTCCGTCCATCCCCAGAATCCGGAGATCGTCTTCGCCGGAACCAACGACGGCGTGTGGCGCAGCACCGATCGCGGCGCCACCTTCCGCCGGACCGCCTTCCCCGACGCCGGCCGGCAGGTCTGGTCCTTCCTGGTCGACTCCCGCGATCCGGACCGGGTATTCGCCGGCGCCTCGCCGATCGGCGTCTATCGCAGCGACGATGGCGGTGCGTCCTGGCGGGCCCTTCCCGATCCGTCCATCGATACCCACTGCACGGGACCGTTCGCGTCCCGGGTGATGCGGCTGGTGCAGCATCCCAGGCGCCACGACGAGCTCTACGCCGCGCTCGAAATCAACGGCGTCATGCGCAGCATCGATCTCGGCCAGACCTGGACCGATTGCAGCGCGGGCCTGCTGAAGCTCGCCGAGCAGGAGCATCTCAAGAGCCGGATCGTGAGCGACACGACGGCCGAAGGCATGCTTGACGGTCATGCCGTCACCATCAACCCGGCCGATCCCGACGGGCTGTGGCTGGCCGTGCGCATGGGCCTGTTTCGCAGCGGCGATCAGGGCCGCACCTGGAAGGACATGGAGGTCGGCCGCTTCTCGCCCACCACCTACGGCCGCGACATCCGCGTCTCGCCCGTCGAATCCAACACCCTCTACTCCGCCCTCTCGGTCGCCGCAGCGAGCCAGGATGGCGGCCTCTATCGCAGCGAGGATGGCGGTGAGAGCTGGACGCGCTTCGACAAGGTCGAGGTGCACGGCACCATCATGTCGATCGGCCTGCATCCCACCGATGCGGGACAGGTCTATATCGGCGCCCGCTACGACGGCGAGGTCTTCGGCACCCGCGATGCCGGCCGGACCTGGCAGGCCATGCCCCTCCCCGGCGAAGTCCAGCACATCTATTCGCTGGCGTGCGGGTGATCATCGGAGCACGCCACTCCAGTGGCGCAATCATGATCATGAGCGCCACGGGAGTGGCGCGCTCCCATGAGACTATTTCGACTGGGCCGTGACGTCGTGCGGCGGTGACGCGGATACCGGCGGCGCGTCCTTCGTGCCGCCACGCCGGCCGACCGATTTGCGGGTTCTCGGGTATGACATGAAGGCGGTCGCCGAATGCGTCGTCAGGCGAGACGAGCGGTCGGGCGAGTGGCTTGATGGTGCGTCAACGCGCTGAACCGTATCCATAAAACGGGGCAAGCCATTGTTACATGGTTGCCACAACATCTTCCAAAAGTCCGCTCGGGTTGTATTCAATCTGGCGCTGCATTTCCACTGAGGATAATCAGGAGTTGCTTAAGCACCGCACCAGACATTTTCCGGTAGCGGAAATTTGGGGAGATTAAAATTATGAAGAAGACTCTAGTCGTCGCTGCTGCAGTGTTCTCACTGCCGCTGGCCGCGCAGGCCCAGTCCTTGCAGCCCGGGGGTGTCTACATTGGTGCCGAAGGCGGTCTCAATTGGATGCTGAACAGCACCTTCACCGGAACTCTCACGGTTCCGCCGTTCGGATCGGCAAGCACGCAGCTCAACGCAAATTACAACACCGGTTGGCTTGCCGGCGGCGTTATCGGCTACGACTTTCTGGGGCCTCGTGTGGAGCTCGAAGGCGTTTACCGCAGCAACTACGGTACCGTAAGCATACCGGGGGCCGGCGGCGGCACTAACTCCAATGTCGATCAAATATCGGTCATGGCCAACGGCTACTATGATTTCATGGCCGGCCAGATGTTCGTTCCGTATGTGGGTGCTGGCGCTGGTGTCGCTTTCCTCACGGCTGGTGCCGCCGGGGGCACGGCCAACGCCACGGCGTTTGCGTATCAAGCAATGGCGGGCGTGGGCTGGAATATCGATCCTCAGATCCGGCTCAATCTGGAAGGCCGTTACTATGGTACGACCGCTCCCAACTACAACTACTCGGGCAGAGTGGCGGGTTTTCCGTTCCAATTGAACGGTACAGTGCCGAATAACAACTTCAGCTTGATGGTGGGCCTGCAGCTCAAGTTCGGCTCGGCACCGGCTGCTCCGCCGCCGCCGCCGCCGGTCGTTGCGCCGCCGTCTTTCATGGTGTTCTTCGACTGGGATCGCTCGAACCTGTCGGCTCAAGCCCTGACCACGATCAAGCAGGCTGCCGGTGCCTACAAGGCAAAGGGCAACGCCCGCATCACGGCAACCGGTCATACCGACACGTCGGGCACCGAGGCCTACAACATGGCGCTGTCGCTGCGTCGTGCGAACGCCGTCAAGGACGCCTTGGTTCGCGAAGGCGTGCCGGCGACCGCGATCGCGGTGGTTGGCCGTGGCGAGCAGGGTTTGCTGGTCCAGACCGGCCCGAACGTCCGCGAGCCGCAGAACCGCCGCGTCGAAATCGTCATCCAGTAACAACCTGCTGTTGACCCAGCACCAGACCGTCCAAAGCACTGGCCTGTCGTTGGAAAGTCGGGGGAGCGGCCGGGTAATTCCCGGCCGTTTCTTTTTTTGACGCCCCCTTCGCGCAACCAGTATTCCGAGTGAACTTCGTCGCGACGGGCCCGCTTGGATGTCGGCGGCTTGCCTCCTAAGCCGCGAAGAAGATTTCGTCGACTCGCGACATCGCAGGCTCGATTCGTTTCAATACCTGCGCCCCGGCTTACACGCGACAGCGACGCGAGCCATATCTTTGCGGCCGGTGCAGCATCCCCGGTGCCCCGAACTTTACGCCGCGCTCGTTGGCGTGCGGTGATCATCGGAGCGCGCCACTCCCGTGGCGCGATCATGATCATGAGCGCCGCTGCAGTGGCGCGCTCCCATGAGACTATTTCGACTGGGCCGTGACGTCGTGCGGCGGTGACGCGGATACCGGCGGCGCGTCCTTCGTGCCGACCAGAAGGCTCCCGAGATCGCGCTGGCGGCCGGTGTCGATCCTGACCGCCGCTGTCATGCCGGCACGCAGCGGCGGTTCACCGACATGGGGCAGCAGCCGCAGCTTCACCGGCAGGCGCTGCACGACTTTCACCCAGTTCCCGCTGGCATTCTGCGGCGGCAGGATCGCGAACTCCGCGCCGGTGGCCGGGCTCACGCTCTCGACCAGCGCTTCCCAGGTCACGTCGGGATAGGTGTCGAGCACCACGGTGGCCTTCTGCCCGACCTTCACGTGGGTCAGCTCGGTTTCCTTGAAGTTCGCCTCGACCCAGGGCCGACTCAGCACGACCAGCGAGAAGAGTGGCGTCGCCGCCCTGACCTGCTCGCCCTGCTGCAGCCGCATGTTGACCACCACGCCGTCGACCGGCGCGCGGATCGTCGTGCGGGCGAGATCGAGCGCCGCGCGCTCGCGGGCCGCCGTCTTCTCCCGCACCAGCGGATGGGCCTCGACCGCCAACTCGGGATCGCCGTTCAGCGCCGCCAGCACCCGCCGCAATTTCTCCCGCGCGGTCGACACGCGATCCGCCGCGGCCCGCGCGTCGTTCTGCGATTCGTCGCGCTTGCTGGCCGACGCCACGCCCTTCTGCGCGAGTTCCTCCTGGCGCTGGGCCTGGCGCTGGAAATAGTCGGCGCGCGCCTCGGCATCGGCCAGTTCGGCCACCGCCTCCCGCCAGATGCCGCGCAGGTTCTCGACATGGGCCCGCGCCGAATCGAGTTCGGCCTCGGCGCTGTCGAGCGCCAGACGAAACGGGCGGGACTCGATGGTGAACAGTTGGGCGCCGGCCTCGACGGACGCATGGTCGCGGGTCAGGACCCGGCGGACCTGGCCGGACACTTCGGGCGCGATCTGGACGATATGGGCCTTCACATAGGCATTGTCGGTCGAGACATAGCGTCCCCCCGACAGCCACCACCAGCCCGCGCCGCCGGCGGCCAGCAACGGCACCGCCAGCAGCAGCACCAATCGCAGGACGGGTACCGGGCGGCGGCTCATGTTCCGTGCGCCCCCGCCATGGTCTGGAGTCGGCCCTTCACCCGCGCCGCGAACCGCGTGAACTGCTCGCGTTCGATCGCGGAGAGCGGCGCCAGCGCATCGTCGACCGTGGCCTCGGCGATCGCCCACATATTCTTGTGCGCACGGCGGGCGTCGGCGGTGAGAAACAGGCGATTGATGCGGCGGTCGTCGCTGTCGGCGCGGCGCTCGACCCAGCCGTTCTTCTGCATGCGGTCGATCATGCGGCCGGCGCTGGCACGGTCGATCTCGAGCATGTCGGCGAGTTCGGTCTGGCTGGCGCCGGGCCGGCGATAGAGCCGGGTGAGCACCAGCCACTGGGCGCGGGTCAGGCCGATGTCACGCACGCGCCGGTCGAACACGGTGCGGATCAGGCGCGCAACGTCCGATAGCACGTAGCCGATATATTCGTCGTCGTCGGGACCCAAGGCGGCTCGCTCGAGATTGTTGTCTAGGCTACAATAGCCCAGGCCATGAGTTCAAGCGCCACCACCGCCGACGCCGCCCCGCCTGCTGCCGATGAGGTCGAGACCTCGCTCGGCAAGCGCATCCTGATTCTCGTCATGGTGGTCCTGGGCTCGACCCTCTACGCCACCACCCTGCTGATAGCCTCGACCCTGCTGCCGCAGATGCAGGGCACCATGTCGGCCACCCAGGACGAGATCGCCTGGGCCATGACCTTCAACATCCTGGCCACCGCCGTCGCGACGCCGATGACGGGCTGGCTGGCGGCGCGCTTCGGGCGGCGCGAGACCATGATCTGGTCGGTGCTGGCCTTCACACTGACGACCCTGATGTGCGGCCTGGCCGATTCGCTGGAGACGCTGATCCTGTGGCGGGTCCTGCAGGGCGCGCTGGGCGCCCCGGTCATCCCGCTGTCGCAGACCATCCTGCTCGACACCTTCCCGAAGCGGCAGCAGGGCCTCGTGACGTCGATCTTCGGCATGGCCGTCGTCATCGGCCCGGTGATCGGCCCCACCGTCGGCAGCATGCTCTCCGAAATCTATAGCTGGCGTTGGGCCTTCTACATGATCGTCCCCGTGGGCGTGATCTCGTTCATCGGGCTGCGTCTCACCCTGCCCTATGACCGGCCGACCGGCCGCACCCGCCTCGACTGGACGGGCTTCCTCTCGCTCTCCGTCGCCATCGCCTGCGTTCAGCTCGTCCTGTCGCGCGGCCAGCGGCTCGACTGGTTCGACTCGATCGAGATCCAGATCGAGGCCTTCATTGCCGTGGTCTCGTTCTGGATCTTCCTTGCCCATAGTCTCACGGCGGAACGGCCGTTCCTGAACCTGAAGCTCCTGCTCGACCGCAACTATGCGCTCGGCCTCGTCCTGGTGCTGATCTACGGCATGCTGAACTTCACGCCGATGGTGCTGCTGCCGCCGCTGCTGCAACAGCATGCCGGCTTCCCCGATTCGCTGATCGGCGAAGTCATCGCGGCGCGCGGCGTCGGTGCCACCATCGGCTTCTTCCTCGCCATTTTCGTGGGCCGCATGGATCCGCGCATCGGCCTGATCGCGGGGTTCCTGCTGCAGACCTTGTCCGGCGTTTGGCTGATGGCGATCGATCTCAATGTCGACATGAACACGCTGATGCTCAACAGCCTGCTGCAGGGTGTCGCTGTCGGCGTGATCTGGGTGCCGCTTACCCTGGTCACCTTCTCGAACATGAGCGGTGCCAACCTGGCCGAGGGCACGGCGGTCTATCACCTGCTGCGCAACATCGGCTCCAGCTTCTTCATCTCGATCTGCGTCGCCGAGATCGTGCGGGCGACCAGCACCAACTACAGCCGCATGGTCGAGCTGGTGAATCCCTACAACAAGGCACTGGCCCTGCCCTGGGTGACCGGCGGCTGGGACTACGAGACGGTGTCCGGCCTTGCGAAACTGTCGAAGGAGATCAGCCGACAGGCGGCCATGATCGGCTACATCAACGCCTTCGGCCTCTATACGGCCTGTTCGGCGATGGCGATTCCGCTGATCCTGCTGATCGGCCGGCGGGCCAGAAGATGACGGAGGCGCGCGCAATCGCCTGTGACCGCGCGCCGAACATCCGGGATCCGCGCCAATAAACAAAATAACCGAAATAAACGAAACAAACGAAGCCGATGTCGCACCCCTGGATCGGGCGTCGATGTCGCAACAATATTGCGCGTAGACGTCTCCCCAGAGACCCAATTGAAACGCCTCACCCCCGCGCCGCCGATCGCGCTTCCTGATAGGTCGCCCGCGCGATCCTCGCGGCCTTCAGCGCCGCCTCGCGCCGATCCGTGGCGCGGTCGTCGAGCACGTAGAGCAGGCCCGCGAAGAAGATGAAGGCGCCGCCCAGGATGTAATAGTGCCAGGCCTCGAGGTAGAGGCGGAACGTGACGACGATCAGCGGCACGGGGATGAACACCAGGGCGAACCGGATCCACGAGGCGCGATTGTAGGCCCGCACGGCCGCCCTCGCCTGGTTCTGGCGCGCCCACATCTGGCGTCGCAGGCTTTCGAGATCAGGCCGTCCCTCACCGCTCACGCGTGCGTCCTCCAGCCCGGGCCATCTCGCGCGCGACCAGCCGCGCCGCCGGTCCGCTGCGGGCGGCCGAATCCGGCTTCACCAGATTGCCGATCTCGAAGCGCAGGAGTTGGACCTCCGGATGCAGCACCGCGGCCCGTCGCATCGCCTCGGTACCCAGTACCATCTTGTCGAAGTTCGGTGGCCGCTCTCCCGCGGTGCGCGGATATTCGAGGTCGACCATGGCGGCGAGCGCCCAGGCCTGCCGGCTGACTTCCGCCGCCCGCGGCAGGTAGGCCGCAGCGACGCCATCGAGGATTCCCCGCCCGTTCGCCAACACATCGCGTAGGGCAACGGCATGACCGGCCGCGACCGACATGCCCTGGCCGAACGTCGGATTGAAGCTCGAGATGCAGTCGCCGATCGGCAGCACGCACGGCGGCAGCCCGTCGGCGCGCTCGAAGTGTCGCCATCGCGCCTCGGCGATGCGATAGCGGTGCACCGCCGTCAGCGGCACAGCCTCGCGAAGACGGTCGGCAATGTCGGGCACCGGTAGCGCCGCGGCGTAGGCGCGGAACCCGTCGAGATCGTCCGGCACCCGGTTGTCGAAGCGGCTGCACAAGGTGATCAGCCATTCGTCGTTCTCGACCGGACAGACGAGTCCGTAGCGATCGTCCGGCGGCTGTGGAATGCAGGCGATGAACCGGCGCTCGCCACGGAAGCCGGCCGGCTTGGCGAAGCGGGCCGAGCTGTAGCTCACCTCGATTCCGAGCACCGTCTCGGGGACCACCGTATGCGCCAGCAGCCTGTTGCCTCGGCCCGTCGCAATCACCGTCAGGTCGGCATCGGACGGAAGCGCCTCGACCGCCGTGCGATCGCGGATCACGATATTGCCGAGTCTGAGAACCTGACGTCGCAGCGCCTGCTCGAACGCCGGGCGACTCATCATGAGCTGGCTGTGCCCGAGGTCGCGCGCCGCGTGCCAAGCATCCCGCTCCCAGATCGAAACATCCTCGGTCTGCCGCACCTCGGTCGCGCCGGCCGCCAGAAGCGCCGAGCGCGTCCCCGGCATCAAACTCTCCAGGGCGAGTTCACCGCCCTTCAGCAGGGTATGCACCTGCAGGTCCTGCGGAACGCCCTTTCGCGGATGCGGCGCGTCCGGAAGGTCGTCCTTCTCGAAGACTTCGACCGTTTCGAAGAACGATGCGAGCGCCGCCGCCGCCGCGAGGCCTGCGATGCCGGCTCCGACGATGACGGCGCGTGCGCCCAGCCTGCCCCCGGTTATCATGCGGCAACACTAGACGGTAACGGGAGGTTTCACGACATGAAGTCGGTCACGCGACGCACGACGATCACGACCCTGCTGGCTGCCTTGCCTGCCGGCCACGCCTTCGCGCAGGCCGCCTATCCCGACAAGCCGATCCGCCTTGTCGTGCCCTTCGCCCCGGGCGGCAATGCCGACCTCACGGGCCGTCTCTTCGCCGAGGCGCTGGCCAGGCGGCTGGGTCAGCAGGTGATCGTCGAGAATCGCGGCGGTGCCGGTGGCGCGATCGGTGCCGAGGCGGTCGCGAAGTCGCCGCCCGACGGTTACTCGCTGGTCCTGGGCTCGACCGGCACGTTCCTCGTGAGCCCGCGCATGACCGGCGGCAAGCCGCCCTACACGCTGGCGAGTTTCGCACCGGTTGCCCTGCTCAGCACCTCGCCGATGGACATCGTGGTCAACGCCAACAACCCGATCCGCGATTGGCCCGCCCTGCTCGCCTACCTGCGCGCCAACCCGGGCAAGCCCACGATCGGCCACCCCGGCAACGGCAGCACCAACCATCTGGCGTTGCTGCAGCTCCAGAAGGCGCTCGACGTGCGCTTCAACATCATTCCCTACAAGAGCAACGGCCTGGCCCTGAACGACCTGCTGGCCGCCCAGATCGACGCCGTGATCGACCAGGTGCCGGCCTCGATCGGCCATGTCCGCGGCGGCCGGCTGCGCGCCATCGTCGTGACCACCGCGCGCCGTGCCGGCCAGCTACCCGATACGCCGACCCTTCAGGAGATGGGCGTCAAGGACTTCGCCAGCACCACGCCGATCGTCCTCATGGCGCCGGCGGATACGCCGCCCGACATCGTGAAGAAACTGAACGACGCCGTGGCCGGCGCGCTCGGCGATCCTGCCGTGAGGGAGAAGCTGAACGATCTCGGCGCCGAGACCGAATCGCTCTCGCCGCAGCAGCTCACCGCCTTCCTGCAGAAGGAAGACGCCGCGATCGAGGAACTGCAGAAGAGCGGCCTGCTGAAGCCCGAGTAATCGCTACTCGCGCCGCAGCCACGCCGCCCGCATCGGCCGCAGGACCGCGATGCCCAGCACGGCCGCGATGGCGTTTGCGCCCACGGCGAGGGCAAAGACGATCTGCCAGTCGCCCGTTGCCCGCACCAGCGGATCGGACAGCGGGACCAGCATGGCAGCGAAGCCCTTCGCGGTGTGCAGCATGCCGGCATTGGTGGTGGCGTAACCGGACCCGAAATAGTCGGTGCAGGTGGCCGGGAAGAGGCTGGCGACCTCGCCCCAGGCAAAGAAGACCAGGCTGACCAGCAGCACGAACATCACCGGCTCATCGCCCCATCGTGCAAAGGCCAGGATACTCAGTGCCCCGAGCGTGAAGGCGAAGAACATCGTGTTCTCGCGGCCGATATAGTCCGAGAGCCAGCCGCAGAGCGGCCGTGCGATGCCGTTGGTGACCCGGTCGAAGGTCAGCGCGAAAGTCAGTGCCGGGAGAGTCAGGCCCAGCATGCTGACCGGCACGTCGGCCACCCCGAAGTTGCGGGCGATGCCCGCGAGATTGGCGGTGAAGGTCAGCCCGGCCGCCGTCACCAGCAACGACATCACGAAGAGCACCCAGAAGAGCGGTGACCGCAGCACCTCGCCCGGCGTGTGGTCGTGCAGCGCATGCGGCAACCGCTCGGGGATCGCCAGGGCGCTGGCCTGTGGCTTGCGCAGCGCCAGCGCCGCGATGCAGACCAGCACGCCCTGCCCCAGGCCGAACCAGAGGAACGCCGCCTCGTAGCCGTGATGCTCGATCGTATGGTGTATGGGGATGATCGTGAGCGCCGAGCCGATGCCATATCCCGCCACCGTCAGGCCGGCTGCCAGGCCACGACGATCCGGAAACCACTTCAGCGCATTGCCGAGACAGGTGCCATAGACGCATCCCGCGCCGATGCCGCCCAGGGCGGCGCCGAGATAGAGCAGCGGCAGTGAATCGGCGACCGAATTCAGGCCCCAGGCGGCGGCCACGAACACGCCGCCCAGCAGCGCAACCGGCAACGGGCCGAACTTGTCGACGAACCAACCTTCGAAAGGCACGAGCCAGGTTTCACTCAGGATGAAGACCGTGAACGCGACCTGGATGGCCGCGCGCCCCCACTCGTATTTCGCGTTGATCGGGTGCACGAACAGGGTCCAGCCATGCTGAAGGCTGGAGATCATCACCATGCAGACGATGCCGGCCAGGAGCTGTGCCCAGCGATTGGTAAGAGGAGCCGTCATGTCCGCCGATGCACCGTGGTTGTCCCGAAGTGATACAGAATGGACATTGGCGCGGCTAGTTTTCACTGGAAAGATCGGACGAGTTGGGATGCACTGGCGTCCAACGAGCATCATCGGACCCTGAATGAGCCACCGTCTCTCGTCGATCCTGGGGCTTTCCCTGGCAGCCCTCGCCCTCACCCCTTATGGGGCAAACGCTCAATCGGCCTCCGTTACGGGCACCTGGGCCAACGACCATGGCTCGGTGCTGGTCATCCAGTCGATCGGCCCGGATGGCAAAGTCACCGGCACCTACTCCAACAACGCGGCGGGCTACAAATGTGCCGGCGTCGCGTTTCCTTTGGTCGGCTGGATGGACGGCCAGCGCATTTCCTACACGGTGCTCTGGAAGAACGCGTCGGTCGACTGCAACTCGATCACGTCATGGACCGGCTACTTCAATCAAGGCCGCCTCGGCGTCGAATGGGTCGTGACCTTCGACGAGTACGGCGCCCCAACGGTCCGAACCGGTTCCGATTCCTATACGAAGCAGTAACGGCGACCTCGCAAAATAGTCAGTTGGACGCAGCGTGTCGGGCGACCACATAGAGGGCGTTCCCTCGGAGGACGCTCATGGCAAACGCTGGCCGACCCCATAGAAGGCACGTCGTGAAACTGAGCGCCGGTGTCGCTGCCGTGGCTCTGCTCGCAGGAGCTCTGCCCTGGCGCAGCCGGCCCGCGACCGCGGAAGCGGTCTTCAAGGTCTCGCACACCGATGCCGAGTGGAAAAAGCTCCTCACGCCGGCCCAGTACACCGTGCTCCGTCGCTCGAGTACCGAGCGGCCCTATTCGAGTCCGCTGAACGACGAGCATCGCAAGGGCACGTTCGCCTGCGCCGGCTGTCAGCTTCCCTTGTTCTCCTCGGCCACCAAGTTCGACAGCGGCACCGGCTGGCCCAGTTTCTGGGCGCCGCTCGACCATGCGGTCGGCACGGAGACAGACACCTCGCTCTTCATGAAGCGCGTCTCCGTCCATTGCGCCCAGTGCGGCGGCCATCTCGGCCATGTCTTCGACGACGGGCCGAAGCCGACCGGACTGCGCTACTGCATGAACGGCGTGGCAATGGTTTTCGCGGT
This sequence comes from Reyranella sp., assembly GCF_965249915.1. Classification (GTDB taxonomy): domain Bacteria; phylum Pseudomonadota; class Alphaproteobacteria; order Reyranellales; family Reyranellaceae; genus Reyranella. The sequence continues at coordinate 1,716,309 of NZ_OZ252257.1, read as the reverse complement.
AACCTCGGCCTGAGCAAGGAGCGATCCATGACCGATATTCGAAATAATCGAAGCCGACGTCGCATCCTCCGTCTTTCCGGCTTTGCCGTGCTGGGAGCGGCTTTTCTCACCTCGGCGCCGTCCTGGTCACAGGAGGCGATGGTCGTGGTGCCGCCTCCCGCGCTGGACGAGCGCAAGGCCGACGCCACGTCGGAGACAGCCGTGCTCGCGGGCGGCTGCTTCTGGGGCGTGCAGGCGGTCTACCAGCACACCAAGGGGGTGAGCCGTGCCGTCTCCGGCTACGCTGGCGGGCCGAAGGACAAGGCCGTCTACGAGATGGTGACGTCGGGCCGGACCGGCCATGCCGAGAGCGTCGAAGTGACGTTCGATCCGAGGGTCATCAGCTACGGTCAGATCCTGCAGATCTTCTTTTCCGTGGCGCACGATCCCACGCAGCTCAACCGCCAGGGCCCGGACGTCGGCACGCAGTATCGCTCGGCCCTGTTCTTCTCCGATCCCCAGCAGCGGCGTATTGCCGAGGCGTACATCGCCCAGCTCGAGCAGGCACATGTCTTCCCGAAGAAGATCGTGACGCAGCTGAACGAGGCCGCGCCGTTCTACGCGGCCGAGGCCTATCACCAGGACTACGCGACCCTGCACCCGGCCAACCCGTATATCGCCCGTTTCGATCTCCCCAAGATCGAGGGACTGAAGCGCCTCTTCCCCGCCTCGTGGCGAAGCGAGCCCGTGCTCCTGCGCGTGGCGGCCGCGAAATAACGCCGTCACTCTCGCCGGCGTTCATGCTGTCGACTCTGTTGGTGGGCTCTTTTTCCGCCGGCGCCTAGGCGCAAAGCGCCGGCGTCCGCTGCCCTGTCGCGCGGACGGAGTTCACCTGCCGGACACACACTGATGGGCCCCCAGCCTCGGCGCGGCAGCCAAGGAGATCTTCCTGGAGTGGACCGATCGCTCAAAGCTCAAGGTCTGCGAACTTGTGGCAGTGAAGCCCGCCAAGCCGTGAGGCGGGTCCAACCCATCTGGAGAGGATTGGCGTTCCCTACGGGATTCGAACCCGTGTCGCCGCCGTGAAAGGGCAGTGTCCTAGGCCTCTAGACGAAGGGAACGAAGCCGAAGAGCGGCTGCAATACCGGCTTGAACGGGGAAAATCAAGCGAGCACAGAGCCGGTCGCGCTAGCGGCGTCGTCGATTTGCAGACGAACCGTTTCGCGGCCGCCGAAGCGGTCGAGTCGGAGGGCCCCGGCCACGTGCAGCACGGGGCGCGCAGAATCGAGCAGAGCCGGTCCCAGCGCGCTCTGGCCGGCCCGGAAGGCGATGGCATCAACCCGGCCGCGCTCGGCGCCGACCAGGGTGCAGCGGACATGGCCCTCGCCCACCGGCTGGGCGTAACTCACCCTCACCCCTGTCAGGGCGAAGCGCGGCTGCGCATTGCCGGCCCCGAACGGTCCGGCACGCTCGATCATCTCGACCAGTTCCCGGGTGGCGGCAGCCGGCGCGAGGGCCGCGTCGATTCCCAGCTCGCGAACCGGCGGTGCGACACCGAGTTGCGGGCCGATCCGCTCGTCCAGGAAGCGCGTCAGCTCGGGCAGCGAGTCGCGCGCCACCGTCAGGCCGGCCGCCATGGCATGACCGCCGCCGTTGACCAGCAGCCCCGCCTGGCGCGCCGCGATGACCGCCGCGCCGAGATCGACGCCGCGGACCGAGCGGCCCGACCCCTTGCCGATGGCGCCGTCCATACCGATCACGAAGACCGGCCGGCCGTACCGTTCGACCAGGCGGCTGGCCACGATGCCGATCACGCCGACATGCCAGCCCTCGCTCTCGACCAGAAGCGCCGACGGCAGGTCCTTGGCGCTCGGCCCGTAAAGTCCCTCGATCCGCGTGATCGCCTGGTCCAGCACGTCGCGCTCGATGGCGCGGCGCTCGGCGTTGAACTCGTCGAGCCGCACTGCCAGCGCGCCGACCTCATGCGGATCGTCGCTGGAGAGCAGACGCGCGCCGAGATCGGCCTGGCCGACCCGGCCGCCGGCATTGACCCGCGGCCCCAGCAGGAAGCCCAGATGGTAGGCCTCGGGCGCCTCCTTCATGCGGGCCACGTCGGCCAGGGCCGACAGCCCGGCATTGCCGCGCTTCGACATCACCTGGAGGCCGGCTTTGACCAGCGCACGGTTGATGCCCAGCAGCGGGACGACGTCGCACACGGTGCCCAGGGCTACGAGATCGAGCCATTGCCGCAAGTCGGGTTCGGGCCGCGACGTGCCGTACCAGCCCGCCCCGCGCAGCGCGCGATTGACGCCGACACACAGGAGAAAGGCGACCCCCACCGCGGCGAGGTGCTTATGCGGGCTTTCGTCGTCGAGGCGGTTGGGATCGACCACGGCCACCGCGTCCGGCAGCGCGATCTCCGCCATATGGTGGTCGATCACGATGAGGTCGAGCCCGACGCGCCGGGCTTCACTCAGCGGCTCGAAGGCGGTGATGCCGCAATCGACCGTGACGACCACGGAGGCGCCCTCCTCCCTGATCTTCAGCAGCGCCGGCGCGTTGGGACCGTAGCCTTCCTTGCGGCGGTCCGGGATGTAGACGCCGATATTGCCGCCGACGGCCCGGAAGAAGCGCAGCAGAAGCGCCGACGAGGTGGCGCCATCGACGTCATAGTCGCCGAACACGACGATGCGCTCGCCAGTCTGCACGGCGCGCACCAGACGCTCGACAGCGGCGTCCATGTCCTTGAGATGCGACGGGTCCGGCAGGAACCTGCGCAAGGTCGGCTCGAGAAAATCAGCGACCGAATCGAGGCCGACTTCCCGCGCCGCCAGCAGCCGGCAGATGGCATCGGGCAGGCCATGGCGCTGGGCAATGGCCAGCGCCTGGCGCTCGTCACCGAGCCGCGTGGCCCAGCGCTTTCCCGTCAGCGAGTGCTCGACGCCCAGAAAGGCCGGGCGCTCGATTCTTGATGAGTCGGACATGCGGCCACCCTAGCCCAAAGCGCGGCAGAAGCGCGCCAGGACGTCGGCCGACGGAGCGGGGCTTACGCCCAGCTCGGCAGGCCGTTCTTCACCGAGAAATTGTGATGCGCAGAGACCCAGCGCACCGTGCCGGTCTTGGAACGCATGACGATCGAATGCGTCTCGGCGCCGTTGTGGAAGCGACGCACGCCCTTCAGCATCGACCCCGAGGTGACGCCCGTGGCCGCGAACATCACGTCGCCCTTGGCCATGTCGGTCATCGAGTATTTGCGGTTGAGGTCGGTGATGCCCCACTTCTTGGCGCGGGCCTTCTCGTCGTCGTTGCGGAACAGCAGCCGGCCCTGGATCTGGCCGCCGATGGCGCGCAGGGCCGCCGCCGCCAGCACGCCTTCCGGCGCGCCGCCCGAGCCCATGTAGATGTCGATGCCGGAATCGCCGGTCGAGGTGGCGATCACGCCAGAGACATCGCCGTCGCCGATCAGCATGATGCGGGCGCCGGCGGCGCGCACCTTGGCGATGAGGTCGGAGTGGCGCGGCCGGTCGAGAATGCAGACGACGAGGTCGTTGACATCGACCTTCTTGGCCTTTGCCAGGTCCTTCAGGTTTTCTGACACGCTCTTGTCGAGATCGACGATACCCTCGGGCAAGCCACCGCCGACGGCGATCTTGTCCATGTAGACGTCGGGCGCGTTGAGGAAGCCGCCATGCTCGGCCATCGCCATGACGGCGAGCGAATTGGGGAGCCCCTTGGCGGTGATCGTCGTGCCCTCGAGCGGATCGAGGGCGATGTCGATCTTCGGACCGCCGCCCATGCCGACCTTCTCGCCGATGTAGAGCATGGGCGCCTCGTCGCGCTCGCCCTCACCGATCACCACGGTGCCCTCGATGGCCAGCGAATTGAGCGTGGTCCGCATGGCATCCACGGCAGCCTGGTCGGCCATCTTCTCGTCGCCGCGTCCCATCAGCTTGGAAGCCGCGAGGGCCGCCGCCTCCGTCACCCGCACCGCTTCCAGCGCGAGGTTGCGGTCCATCTTCCCGGTCTGCTCTTTCGTGTCGGCCATGATTCCCTCCGCGGCGCCTCCCGGCGCCCTCTAGAACTTCTCGATCCTGATTACGCAAGGCTCCTCGGCGACAGCACCGAGCTTCGCGATGCGCGCCAGGGCGCGCCGCATCGCAGCCTCTTCGGTCTCGTGTGTGGTCAGCACCACCGGCACCTCGCCCGACTCCGAACGGCCGCGCTGCAGCATCGATTCGAGAGAGATCCGTTCCTTGGCAAGCGCGCCGGACACGGCGGCAATCACGCCCGGCCGGTCCTGCACCATCAGGCGCATGTAATAAGCGCCGACATGACGATCGATGGGCGATGCCTTCTTGATCGCAAGCCGGTCGGCCGGCACGACGAAAGCCGGCATGTGCCGCCCGCGCGCCACGTCGACGAGGTCGGCCACAACGGCGGAAGCGGTCGGCCCCTGCCCGGCGCCCCGGCCCTGGAACATCGTCGTGCCGACGAAATCGCCCTCGACCACGACGGCGTTGAACACGCCCTCGATGTGGGCGATCGGGGTGTCGAGCGCGACCATGCAGGGATGCACGCGCTGTTCGATCCCATGGCGCGTCTCGCGCGCGAGCCCCAGCAGCTTGATGCGGTAGCCGAGTTCCTGGGCGAACTCGATGTCCATCGAGGTCACGTGCCGGATGCCCTCGACATGCACACCCGCGAAGTCGACGCGCGTGCCGAACGCCGCGCCGGTCAACACGGCGAGCTTGTGGGCTGCATCGATGCCGTCGACGTCGAAGGTGGGATCGGCCTCGGCGTAACCCGCGGCCTGCGCCTCGGCCAGCACGACATCGAAGTCGCGGCCGGTCTCGCGCATGGTCGTCAGGATGTAGTTGCAGGTGCCGTTGAGGATGCCATAGAGCCGCTTCACCCGGTTGCCGACCAGGCCCTCGCGCAAGGCCTTGATGATCGGAATGCCACCGGCCACCGCCGCCTCGAAAGCGAGGATGGATTGCTTCTTCTCGGCCGCCGCGGCGAGTTCCGCGCCGTGCATCGCCAGCAGCGCCTTGTTGGCGGTGACGACGTGCTTGCCCGAGGCCAGTGCCTTGTGCACCAGCCGGCGCGCCACGCCGCCCGAGCCACCGATGAGCTCGACCACGACGTCGATGTCGGGTGCGGTCGCGAGCGCCATCGGATCCTTCTCCCAGCGCAGGCCGGTGAGATCGATGTCACGCTTCTTCGCCTTGCTGCGCGCGCTGACGGCGACGATCTTGAGCGGACGTCCGCCACGCAACGCGAGAAGCCGGCCGTGCTCGGCCAGCAGCTTCACCACGCCTGCACCCACGGTGCCAAGCCCGGCGATGCCGATCCTGAGAGGAGATTTCATGGGCGCCTGATACGACAGGATAAGGTCAGGCGCGAGCCTTGATCGGTGTGATGTTGTCCCCAACACCGCGCAGATACAGGTCGATGGACCGGCCCGGGTCGGCCAGCACCTGCCTGATGTTGCGAACGGCCTGGCGGATTCGGTGCTTGTTCTCGACGAGCGCGATGCGGACATGCGCATCGCCATGCTCGCCGAAGCCGATGCCGGGCGACAGGGCCACGTTGGCCTGGGTCAGCAGCAGCTTGGAAAAGGCCAGGGAGCCCAGTTCGGCGAAGTCCTTGGGCAGCGGTGCCCAGGCGAACATGCTGGCCGACGGCGACGGCAGATCCCAGCCCGCGCCACGCAGGCCCTCGATCAGAACATCGCGGCGCTCCTTGTAGGTATTGCGCGCCTCTTCGATGCAGTCCTGCGGCCCGTTCAGGGCTGCCGTCGCGGCCACCTGGATCGGCGTGAAGGCGCCGTAGTCCAGGTAGGACTTGATGCGGGTCAGCGCCTGGATGAGCGTCTTGTTGCCGGCCGCGAAGCCCATGCGCCAGCCGGCCATCGAGTAGGTCTTGCTCATCGAGGTGAACTCGATGGCGATGTCGCGCGCGCCCGGAACCTGCAGGACCGACGGCGGCGGCACGCCGTCGAAGTAGATCTCGGCATAGGCGAGATCCGACAGGATCCAGATCCCCTGGCGTTTGCAGAAATCGACGATGGCCGCATAGAAATCGAGATCGACGACCTGTGCGGTCGGGTTCGACGGATAGTTCAGCACCAGCGCCAGCGGCTTGGGCACCGCATGCCGCACCGCGCGCTCGAGCGCCGGCAGGAACTCGTCGATCGAGGTCGAGCCCGGCACCGGAATGTGGCGGACCGAGCCGCCGGCGATGATGAAGCCGTAGGGATGGATCGGATAGCTGGGATTGGGCACCAGCACCGTGTCGCCGGGCGAGGTGATCGCCTGCGCGAGGTTGGCCAGACCCTCCTTCGATCCCAGGGTCACGATCACTTCCGTCTCGGGATCGAGATCGACCCCGAACCGGCGCGCATAATAGGCAGCCTGTGCCTTGCGCAGGCCCGGAATGCCACGCGAGGCAGAATAGCCATGGGCCCGCGGATTGGCCGCTGCCTCGGCGAGCTTGGCCACGATGTGCGGAGCGGTCGGCAGGTCGGGATTGCCCATGCCGAGATCGATGACGTCCTGACCGGCGCCGCGAGCTCGCGCCTTCATCGCGTTCACTTCCGCGAACACGTAGGGCGGCAGGCGCTTCAGCCGGTGAAATTCGGAGTCATCCATGTCGTTCTTCCTTGGGCACCTAGGAGGCGATGATACCGTCGGCGCGTCGGTGGGCGGTATTTGTCAGATAAATCGGCTCGCCACCACTCGGTGGCGCTTCCGCCTTGTTGGGGTCAGCCGGCGGCGTCGGTGCGGCCGGCGGTGTCCAGTCGGGCGGTGGCGTGAAGGCCTTGTTGGGATCCGCGGGAGCAGCCGGTGCGCTCGGGACCGGAGCCGTCGCGGGCGCTGCCGGTGGCGCCACGGAGTCCGGCGCGGCGGACGGGGGCGGACCGGAAGGCGGCGCGATGGGCGCTGCGGTCACGGGGCCCGGCGGCGAGGCCGGGGCGGAGACCGGCGGTTGATCGGACGTGATCGTCCCGGCACCGACCGGCGGCGCACCGACAGGAGCGGCCACCGGAGTCGGGCCCTGCGGGGTCTCCTTGTCCTTGGCGTCCTTGTCGGCGGCTTCGCGCTCGAGCCGCTCCTCGCGGGCCTTGCGGTCGCGCTCCGCCTGATCCTTCTCCATCGCCTCCTTTTGGGCCTTCTGTCCGCCCTTCCCGGCGACGATCGAGCCGATCGGGGGGGCGGCGCGCTCCTCGACGAGGACGCCCGCATCGTGTTGCTGGTTGGCCGGTGCCGGCGGAATGGCGGCCGAAGGCTGCACGTTTACTTCGACGCCGGGGCGCGGCGGCGGCCCGATGGGCGTGGAGCCACTGATCCAGTCGCAACCGGCCAGCAAGGCGAGCGCGGACACGCCAAGCAGGCCGAGCCAACGACCGCTGCCGTTCGTGTCCTGGTGTCGCTGCATCGTCATCACCTGCTGTGTACGCTTGACCCGATTTCCGCCTGTGTAGCGGAGACCGAGAGGAAATTTGACCCGTCAGTTGTCGCAGCCTACCTATGAGAGCCAGGTAGCGGTCGGGGTCGGTACTAGCTATGGTACCGGCGCCGTGAATTTACCGCAAGAAACGCCAAAAAGGCAATGATTCGGAAGGGGAAAAGCATGTCCGATACGCCCGCCCCCACAGCTCTCGGCGGCCTTTCTGCGGAGGAATCGGAGAAGCTCCAGGAGGCCTTCAAGGAAATCGCCACGCGCAGCCAGAAGCTGCTGCAGGAGTTTTCCCAGCGCTATCAGGGTGATGGGCAGCAGCCGACCGACCCGCTCCACCTCACCCAGACCTTCATGGATTTCACGGCCAAGATGCTGGCCGACCCGAACCGCCTGGTTCAGGCCCAGGTCGAGTTGTGGCAGCAGTACATGAAGCTGTGGCAGGTCACGGCCCAGCGCATGATGGGCCAGACGGTCGAGCCGGTGGCCGAGCCTGCCCGCGGCGACAAGCGCTTCAACGACCCGGCCTGGAAGGACGAGGTCGTCTTCGACTACCTCAAGCAGTCCTACCTGCTGACGGCGCGCTGGCTTCAGGGAACGATCAAGCAGGTCGAGGGGGTCGACGACAAGACGGCCCGCAAGGTCGACTTTTACACGCGCCAGTTCATCGACGCGGTCTCGCCCTCGAACTTCGCGATGACCAATCCCCAGGTGGTGAAGGCCACCGTGGAGTCCAAGGGAGAGAACCTCCTCAAGGGTCTCCAGAACCTCCTGGCCGACCTCGAGCGCGGCAAGGGCAACCTCCTCATCCGCCAGACCGACATGGATGCCTTCAAGGTCGGCGGCAACGTCGCCACCTCGCCCGGCAAGGTCGTCTACCAGAACGACATCATGCAGCTCATCCAGTACGCGCCGTCGACCGACGAGGTCTACGAAGTGCCGTTGCTGATCGTGCCGCCCTGGATCAACAAGTTCTACATCCTCGACCTCAAGCCCGAGAACTCGTTCATCAAGTGGGCCACCGAGCAGGGTTACACCGTGTTCGTGGTTTCCTGGGTCAATCCCGACGAGCGCCTCGCGAAGATGGTGTTCGAGGACTACATGAAGCTCGGCCCGCTGGCGGCCCTGGACGCCATCGAGAAGGCGACGGGGCAGCGCAAGGCGTCGGCGATCGGCTACTGCATCGGCGGCACGCTGATGGCCGCGACGCTTGCCTACATGGCCGCACGCGGCGACGACCGGATCGTGGCCTGCACTTTCTTCACGGCGCAGGTCGACTTCAGCGAGCCGGGCGAACTGGGCGTGTTCATCGACGAGGATCAGCTCGCGAGCGTCGAGGAGATGATGAGCAAGAAGGGCTATCTCGAGGGCAGCGAGATGGCGACGACCTTCAACATGCTGCGCGCCAACGACCTCATCTGGTCGTTCGTCGTGAACAACTACCTGATGGGCAAGGATCCCTTCCCCTTCGACCTGCTGTACTGGAATGCCGACGCCACGCGCATGCCGGCGGCGATGCACAGCTACTATCTGCGCAACATGTATCAGAAGAACCTGCTCAGCCAGCCGGGCGGCATCGTCCTCGACAACGTGCCGATCGACCTGCGCAAGATCAGCATTCCGGTCTACATCCAGGCCGGCAAGGAAGACCACATCGCGCCGTCGCGTTCGGTCTACAAGGCGACGCAAATCTACAGCGGCCCCGTGCGCTTCATGCTGGCCGGGTCAGGACACATTGCGGGCGTCGTCAATCCGCCGCGCAACAAGAAATACCAGCACTGGCTGAACGAGACCGACAGGAACCCGCCGACCCTGTCGGAATGGCAGGCCGGCGCCAAGGAATTCCCCGGATCGTGGTGGCACGACTGGGACAAGTGGCTGTCTGCCCTGTCCGGTCCAAAGGTCCCCGCGCGCGCGCCCGGCACCGCCGCGCTCCCGGCGATCGAGGACGCGCCTGGCAGCTACGTGAAGGTGCGGTCCGGTACCTAACGCGTCCAGTCCGGCCCGGGGATACCCATCTTCTTGTCGCGAAGAAGTTTTTCGATTAGGGCAATCCCCGTCTCGTAGTCGCCCTTGTCGCAATCACTGCGCGCGCCGATGCGGATCATGTTCCGGGCCCCGTCGGTCGATCCCTCGCCGCGGCTCTGACCGTAGTAGTCGAAGTACTTGATGAGCTGATCGCAGCGCGCCTTGCTGGGAGGAACCTGCGCAAATGCGACAGGCGCGGCAATTGCCGCGGCGACGAGCAGGAGGAAGATCGACGGGACGAGAAGTGAGTGCATGTGCAACGAACGCCCGGGATCGCGTCGAGTTGCGGAACGCGCGCTCCTGACGCGCCCTACTCTGCCGCTTTGGGACGCTCGCCCCTGTAGGCCTGTCCGAGCCGGACATACGCAGCCGCAGACCGGCGGAAGGACTCGATATCCTTTTCGGTGATGTCCCTCATCTTCACGGCAGGGTTGCCGGCCCAGAGTTCTCCCCTCCGGACGATCTTGCGCGGTGTCACCACGGCACCGGCCGCAACCATCGCGCCGGTCTCGACCACCGCCTCGTCGAGCACGGTGGAATGCATGCCGATGAAGGCATCGTCCTGCACCTCGCAGGCATGCAGCAGCGCCAGGTGCCCCACCGTGACGTTGCGGCCCACCACCGTGCCGACGCCGCGCGCGGCGATGTGGATCACCGTGCCGTCCTGGATATTGGAGTTCTCGCCGATCCTGATGCCCGGCCCGTCGCCGCGCAGAACGGCACCGAACCAGATGCTGCAATTGGCGGCGATCTCGACCTCACCGATCAATGTTGCGTTCGGCGCGATGAAGGCCGTGCTGTGGACCTGCGGCACGAAGCCGTTGAAGGGCACGATGAGACCGGACATCGGATCGCAACTCCACGAGACCAAGGGCCACAAAAACGAAGGGCGCCCTGAGGCGCCCTTCGAAGATATCGGAAACGCGAGTCTAGCGCTTCGAGAACTGGAAGCGGCGACGCGCACCGGCGCGGCCGTACTTCTTGCGCTCGACCACGCGGCTGTCGCGGGTGAGGAAGCCGGCAGCCTTGATGCCGCCGCGCAGGCCGGGCTCGAACTTGGTGAGCGCCTGCGAGATGCCGTGACGCACGGCACCCGCCTGGCCCGACAGACCGCCGCCCGAAACCGTGGCGACGACGTCGAACTGGCCATTGCGCTGGGACACGTCGAACGGCTGCTGGATCATCATGCGCTGCGTCGGACGCGCGAAGTAGATCGTCTGGTCGCGGCCGTTGATGGTGATCTTGCCGGTGCCCGGCTTGACCCAGACACGGGCGACCGCGTTCTTGCGGCGGCCGGTGGCATAGGCACGACCCTGCGCGTCGATTTCCTTCTCGCGCGGAGCGCCCGGCGCCTGGTCGACCGTCGGGGCCTTCTTCAGTTCGGCAAACGATGAAAGTTCGGTAGCCATGTTAGCCGATCCTCGAGTTCTTGCGGTTCATAGCGGCGATGTCGAGCTTCTCAGGCTGCTGGGCCTCCTGCTCGTGGTTCGGTCCGGTGTAGACGCGCAGGTTCTTCATCTGCGCGCGGCCGAGCGGCCCGCGCGTGATCATGCGCTCCACGGCCTTGATCAGGACGCGCTCCGGGAAGCGGCCTTCGAGGCGCTTCCCCAGGGTCTCGCCCTTGATGCCGCCGGGATGGCCGGTGTGCCAGTAGAAGACTTCGCGTTCGGCCTTGCGGCCCGTGAGACGCACCTTCTCGGCGTTGATCACGACGATGTTGTCGCCGCAGTCGATATGGGGGGTGAACATCGGCTTGTGCTTGCCGCGCAGGCGCATGGCGATGATCGTGGCGAGCCGGCCGAGAACGAGGCCGTCCGCATCGATCAGAAACCACTTCTTCTTGACGTCGGCAGTCTTGATGCTGGGAGTGGAGTGTGTGAGGGCGTGCATGAGTCTTTCTTCCAATGAGCGCGCGCTTATGGAGAGAGACCGGAGCCTTGTCAACTCGGCGAAAATTACGACGTCAAATCAATGACTTACACATGAGGTATTATATTACCTCCGAATTAAACCTTACGCGGTATGGCATATGTGACGGTGGCGTGCGCCACCGGCTCGGGCTTGCCGTCGCTCCAGATGGTGAAGTCGCCGACCGCCAGCGTCTTGCCGAGCTTCAGCAGCCGCCCTTCCCCGATCAGGTCGGCAGGCTCCGGCTTGCGCATGAAGTTGATGTTGAGGTTGGTCGTGACCGCCAGCGCCACCGGGCCGAGCTGGCCCAGGATCAGCAGGTAGAAGCCGCAATCGACCAGCCACATCAGCGTCGGCCCCGAGATCGTTCCGCCCGGCCGCAGGTGCCGCTCGTGCGTCGGCAGGCGCAGGCGGATGAGCCTGTCGTCGAGATGCTCGATGGCGAGGCCGAGATGGGCGGCCTGCGGGAAGTGCTCGTCGAGGAACGCCATCAACTCGGCTGGCGACATCACCGGCATGACGCACCTGCCCTCTTCCCATAGACTGCCGCCATGACCGCCGCCTCCAACCAACCCGTCCTTCTGCGCCGCGACGAGGGCCGCGTCGCCTTCCTCACGCTCAACCGACCGCACGCCATGAACGCCCTCTCCGGCGATCTTATAGACGCGCTGCAGGCGGAACTCGACAGGCTGGCCAAGGACAAGGACATCCGCTGCGTCGTGATCGAGGCGCAGGGCGACCGCGCCTTCTCGACCGGCCACGACCTGCGCGAGGTCGCCTCGACCCACGACTATGCCATCCATCACGATCTGATGACGCGCTGCTCGGCGATGATGCTGTCGATCGGCCGTCTCCCCCAGCCCGTCATCGCCAAGGTGAAAGCGGTTGCAACCGCCGCCGGCTGCCAGCTCGTCGCCGCCTGCGACCTCGCGGTCGCGTCGAGCACCGCGACCTTCGCCACCTCCGGCATCATCAACGGCCTGTTCTGTGGCACGCCCTCGGTCGCGGTCGGCCGCACCGTCGGACCCAAGCGCGCGCTCGACATGCTCCTCACCGGCCAGTTCGTCGATGCCGCGACGGCGCTGCGCGACGGCCTGATCAGCCGCGTCGTCCCGCCCGCCGACCTCGACCGCGAGACCAAGGCGCTGGCCGACCATATCGCGGCCCAGCCGCCGCAGCAGATCTCCTCCGGCAAGGCGATGTTCCGCAAGCACATGGAAATGACGGTCGAGCAGGCCTACGCCTACGCAACCGACTTCATGGCCGGCGCCCTGCAGCGCGAGGATCCACAGGCCGGCATCGATGCGTTCGTGAACAAGAAGCCGAAGCCGGAGTGGAAGGGCAAATAGCCAGCTACGTTGGCGCTCAACCAAAGCGGGCTCGCAAGAATGCACGCAGACAAGAATGTGAGGGAGGATACAGATGCGGGTATCGAGACTGTCCCGGCGTGCGGCCGTCGCGTCGGCCCTGGCGAGTATTGCGACCGCGGCTGGACCGGCACGCGCGCAGGATTTTCAGCCGGGCAAGCCCATCGTCATCGTCGCGCCGTTCGGGCCCGGCACCACCAACGACATCATCGCCCGCCTCCTCGCGCAGGACATGACCGCGACCCTGGGCCAGAGTGTCATCGTCGAGAACAGGCCCGGTGCCACCGGGAACATCGGTGTCGACTATACCGCCAAGGCTCGGCCGGATGGCCATACCGTGGTGATCTCCTCGCTGAGCAACATCATCAACCAGGCCACCGGCAACAACACGGTCAACCTGCTCAACGACCTGACGCCGGTCAGCTTCACCGGCGGCGTCTACTATTCGATGTTCGTGCCCAACGAGCTGCCAGCGAAGAGCGTCGCCGAACTCGTCGAGCTCGCCCGCCAGCAGCCGGGCAAGATCAACTTCTCGGGCTTCGCCGGCGGCGTGCCGCAATTCCTGGGCGAGATGCTCAATCGCGCCGCGAAGATCGACATGGTGATGGTGCCCTACAAGAGCACCACCGATGCGCTGAACGACCTGCTCACCAATCGCATCCAGGTCTGGTTCACGCCCGTCGCGTCGGGTGTGCCGGTCCATAATGCGAAGCAGGCCCGCCTGCTCGCCGTCACTGGCGAGAAGAGAGCGGCGGCGCTGCCCGACATCCCGACCTTCAAGGAGCTCGGCTATCCCGACATCGTGGCCGACGTGTCGTTCTACATGATGGCGCCGAAGGGAACGCCGCAGCCGATCGTCGACCGGCTCTACCGCGCCGTCGACAAGGCGCTCGAAAGCCCCAAGGTACGGGAGTCCTTCCGTGTCCAGGGAATCGAGGACAGGCGTGGCGGCCCTGCAGAGCTGGGCGCCTACATCGCCGGCGAACTCCGCCGCTGGACCGAGATCGTGAAGCTCTCGGCGCCCGCGAAGTAACGCCCTCTTCCCGAATCAGAAGAGCGCGCCTCGCGGCGCGCTCTTGTCGTGGGCAGGACCGACGATCGGTGCCTCGGGACTACTGCCGCCAGTCGGTGCCCTTGCCCTCGATCTGGCGCAGGGCCGCCTTCCAGTAGGTCATGCCGTATTCCGGGTTGGCGCGCTGCTGCTTGGCGCGCTCGCCATACTGGCGGATCACATCCTCCTCGATCGGCGCCGGCTCCTCGTCGAGGCTGCGGGCGATCACCTCGACCTCGCAGGCGCGCTCGAGCATGTACATGCGGCGCAACGCGCCCTGGATCGTCGAGCCGACCGTCAGAAGGCCGTGATTGCGCAGCACCACCGAGTTGCCGCCCTGGCAGGAAACGCCGAGCGCGTCGCACTCTTCCTGAGACGTCGGCATGCCGTACTCGTGATAGACGAGGTCGTCATAGACCGAGAGCGCATCCTGGCTGATCGGGCGGATGCCCTTCTTCAGGACGGAAACGCCTGTGCCGGCGCGGGTGTGCGTATGCATCACGCAGTTTGCATCCGGCCGTGCCTTGTAGACGCCCGAATGGATGGTGAAGCCGGCCGCGTTGAACTTGCCGTCCTTGGCGTAGACGTTGCCGTCGATGTCCATCTTCACGAGGCTGGACGCGGTGATCTCGTCGAACAGGTCGCCGTAATTGTTGATCAGGAAGCACTTGGGCTCGCCCGGGATACGCACCGTCATGTGAGTGTCGATCGTGTCGGTCCAGCCGAAATGATCGGTGATCCGGTAGAGCGCCGCGAGGTCGCAACGGGCCTGCCATTCGGCTTCGGTCATATCGAGCTTGTCGGATTGCATCACCGTATCCATCTCGCGCTCCTGCTGTGTTTCGGCCACGCCGCAGACCTCAGCGTAACGCAACTCGCGTTGCAGTGCGATCCGCTCTTTCCGTCCGGAACGCAAAGCCGCCCTGCGAACGGTCGGCACAGTATTTGCGTCTCGTGTGCCGAGCAGGCGGCATTGGAGGGCGTTCGTGGCGACCAACCCATTTCATCTCGCGTGGTTCTTGCAAGGCTCCAGTGTGCAGGCGTGGGGGGAGCCCTGGACGGGGCACATCGGGACGACGTGGGAGCAGCCGGAGCTGTTCCTCGACATGGCGCGCAGCCTCGAGCGGGCGTGCTTCGACTACATCCTTCTCGAAGACTCGTCTTATGTAGGAGAAAGTTTCGGCGGCTCGACCGAAATCTACCTGAAGAAGGCAATCGCGGTTCCGCGGCAGGACCCGTCCGTGGTCGCCGCGCTGATGACCCAGGTGACCTCCCGCATCGGGATCGTGCCGACCTTCGGCACCTTTGCCTACCACCCCTACCTGCTGGCCCGCCTCGTGGCGACGCTCGACCAGGTATCGGCCGGCCGCGCCGGCTGGAACGCCGTGACCGGCAGCTCCGACTTCGCGGCGATGAACTTCGGCATGCCCGGCATGCCCGAGCACGATCTGCGCTACGACATGGCCGACGAATACATGGAGGTCGTGCGCGGCCTCTGGGGCTCATGGGAACCAGGCGCCATGATCGCCGATCGCAAGAGCGGCAATCTCATCGATCACACCAAGGTTCACGCCGTCAACTACAGCGGCAAGTACTTCAAGACCCGCGGCCCTCTGAACTCCGGTCCCAGCCCGCAGGGCCGGCCGGTCATTGCCCAGGCCGGCGGATCGCCGCGCGGCCGGCGCTTCGCTGCCGCCCATGCCGATACGATCGTGGTCAATGCCAAGGGCATCGATGCCATGCGCGCCTATCGCGACGACGTGCGCAAGCACATGGTGGCGCTGGGCCGCAACCCGAGCGACTGCAAGGTCCTCTATCTGATCAATCCGATTCTCGGCGAGACCATGGAAGAGGCACTGGAGCGCAAGAAGAAGCGTGAGTGCATGGCGCAAGCCAACATCCAGGAGCGCCTCGCTCACTTCGGCAAGGTCACCAACATCGACTTCGGCAAGTTCGACCTAGACAAGCCGCTGCCCGACGACGTGACCACCAACGGTCACCAGCTCAACCTCGAACAGTTCCGTGCTCTGGCCAACGGCCGCTCGATCCGCCAGACGATGGCTTCGTTCAACGCCGTCGACCTGTCGATCGATCTGTGCGGCACCTGCGACGCGGTGGCCGCGCGCATGGGCGAGGTCATGCAGGAGGTCGGCGGCGACGGCTTCCTCTTCTCCATGCCCAACGTCAACCGCCGCACCCTGGCGGAGATCGAGGACGGGCTGGTCCCCGCCCTCCAGGATCGCGGCCTGGTGCGCAAGGCCTACGAGCACAAGCAGTTCAGGGAAAATCTCCTCGCTTACTGATCCAGCCAACGGGAAGGAAGGCATCCATGAGCAAGAAGACCATCGGCCGGCGCACCACCCTGGGACTCGTGGGAGCCGGCCTCGTCTCGGCCCCCTTCATCCGCCCGAGTTTCGGACAGGCCGCGTGGCCCGAGCAGACCACGGTGCCCGATGCGCTGAAGGGCAGCGGCGAGGTCCGCATCGCCACCTTCGGCGGCACCATGCAGGAGGTCCAGCAGAAGGCCTATTTCGAGCCGTTCGAGAAGATCACCGGGATCAAGGTGCGGGCGTTCCCGGGCTCCGACCCGACCAAGATCAAGGCCATGGTCGATACCGGCAATGTCGAATGGGACATGGCCCAGCTCAGCCGCGGCTCGATCATGAACCTCCAGAAGCGCGGCGACTATTTCGAGAAGATCGACTACGACATCGTCGATCCGGGCGTCGAGCCGCAGTACCGCTTCGAGTACGGTCTCGAAATGCTCGTCTGGGCGCAGGTCCTCGCCTACCGGACGGATGCCTTCAAGGGTGCCGTGCCTTCCGGCTGGGCCGACTTCTGGGACACCAAGAAGTTTCCCGGCGATCGCGCCATGTTCGGCACCAACAGCGGCGGCTGGCCCGAGATGGAGTTCGCGCTGATGGCCGCCGGCGTTCCGGCCGACAAGCTCTATCCGATCGATGTCGACAAGGCGCTGGCGAGCTACGCCAAGATCAAGAAGGACGTCTTCAAGTGGTGGGATACCGGCGCCGTGCCGATCCAGCTGCTCACCGACCGCGAAGTCACGATGACCACGGTGTGGAACGGCCGCATGGCCGCGCTGCAGGCGGCGGGTGTGCCAGCGGCCATCAACTGGAACCAGGGCCTGCTGAAGCGCGACGCCTGGGGCATTCCCAAGGGCGCCAAGAACAAGGTCAACGCCATGAAGTTCGTGGCCTATTCGACCATGGCCATCCCGCAGGCCCGTGTCTGTCTCGGCATCCCCTATGGTTCGGTCAACGCCAAGTCCAACGAGTACATTCCGCAGGAACGCATGGCCGTGCTGCCCAGCGCGCCGGACATCAAGAAGCAGCTCGTCAACTACAACTACGATTGGTGGATCGACAATCGCGAGACGGTCATTCCCAAGTTCAACAAGTGGCTGTTGAGCTGACGCCGTGACCGGCGCTGGCATGAACGGAGCCGGCTCCGCCTCGGGCAGCGGTGCATCGGTGACACTCTCCAACCTGGAGAAGACCTACGATCGCGCCAACGCCGCCAAAGCCGTGGACGGCGTATCCCTCGACATCCGCTCCGGCGAGTTCCTGACGATGCTGGGTCCCAGCGGCTCGGGCAAGACCACGACCCTGATGATGATCGCCGGCTTCGAGACGCCGACCGCCGGCGACATCTCGATCGACGGCAAGTCGGTCGTCGCCATGCCGCCCTACCGGCGCAACATCGGCATGGTCTTCCAGAACTATGCGTTGTTTCCCCACCTGACCGTCGAGGAGAATGTCGGCTTCCCGCTGAAGCAGCGCGGGGTCCCGAAGGCCGAGCGGGCCAGACTGGTCGCCGAGGCGCTGGAACTCGTCCACCTGCCGGGATACGGCGCGCGCTATCCGCGCCAGCTCTCGGGCGGACAGCAGCAGCGCGTCGCCGTCGCCAGGGCCGTCGTGTTCAAGCCGCGCCTGCTGCTGATGGATGAGCCGCTGGGGGCGCTCGACAAGCAGCTTCGTGAAAACCTGCAGCTCGAGATGCGGCGGCTCCATGCCGATCTCGGCATCACCTTCATCTACGTGACTCACGACCAGGAAGAAGCGCTCACCATGTCCGACCGCATCGCCGTCATGAACGACGGCAAGGTAGCGCAGGTCGGAAGCCCCGAGGATCTCTACGACCGGCCCGACAACCGCTTCGTCGCGGGGTTCATCGGCGAGTCGAACTTCCTGCCGGCGATCGTGCGCGGGCTGGAGGACGACGTCGTCGTCGCCGAGTGTGAAGGCACGCTGATTCGCGCCCTCTGTCCGGGGCGGCCGGCGAGCGGCCAAAAGGTGACACTGACCACGCGGCCTGAGCGCCTGCGCTTCGCCGACGGCGCCTGGGCTGGCGCAGAGGCACAACATAATCGCCTCAGCGTCACCGTCACCGAGGCCGTCTTCGCCGGCGAGCGCTGCCGCTACATGCTGCAGGCGGGCGACGGCACCTCGATCGTGCTCAAGGAACCATCCAGTGCCGCCATCCGCCGCCGCGCCGTGGGTGAGCGCGCGGAGATCGCCTGGTCCGTCGCGGACACGATTCTTGTCTGAGGTGCGCCTTGTCTGAGGTCGTGCAGCCCGCTTCCCTTGCCCTCGCGATCAGCCGGCCGCGGACGGCACCGTTCGACTGGCGCCGAGCGGTGCCTTTGCTGCTGGCGGCACCGCTCCTCCTCTACATGCTGGTCTTCTACGCATTGCCGGTGGTGGCGATGCTGCTGCGCAGCGTGAACGATCCGACCTGGACGATCGCCAACTATGCCACCCTGTTCGAAGACGTGGTGTTCCAGAAGACTTTCTGGATCACGCTCAACACCTCGATCATCGTCACCCTGGGCTGCCTGATCCTGGGCTACCCGGTCGCCATGGGCCTCGTGCGCTCGAAAACGATGGCGCCGTTCATTCTGGTGATCATCCTGCTGCCCTTCTGGACCAGCGTCCTGGTCCGCAGCTACGCCTGGATGGTGCTGCTCGGCCGCCATGGCCTGGTCAACGAAGCGCTGATGGCGCTCGGCCTGATCGACCGGCCGATCCGCATCCTGAACACGACGCTCGCGACGCAGATCGCGATGATCCACATCCTCCTGCCCTACATGATCCTGCCGATCGCCAATGCGCTGCGGCAGATCGATCCGTCGCTGATCCGCGCCGCCTCGGGGCTCGGCTCCACTCCGTTCATGACCTTCCGGCAGGTGATCCTGCCGCTGTCCATGTCGGGCGTCGCAGCGGGCACCCTCCTCACCTTCGTGCTGGCGCTGGGCTTCTACATCACGCCCGCGATGGTCGGTGGACCGCGCGACATCACGCTCTCCATGCTGATCGCCCAGCAGGTCGACCAGCTCAACTGGGCCTATGCCGCCACCCTCTCCGCGATCCTGCTGGCGACGGCGCTGGCCATTCTCGCGATTGCGCGCAAGCTGCCGGGCGTCGGCAACGCTTTCAGGACGAGCATGCGATGAGGGTGGCGAGCCTCCTGCCGGCCGCCATCGTCGGGCTGATCCTGTTCTTCCTGGCCTTCCCGATCGTCGTGGTGGCGATCGCATCCTTTTCCTCCGCGACCTATCTCACCTTTCCTCCGCCGGCTTTCGGGCTGCGCTGGTACGAGGCCTACTTCAGCAATCCCGACTGGCTGAAACCGACCTGGGTCAGCATCTGGGTGGCCTGCGCCGTCGTTGTGCTGGCGACCTTCCTCGGCACGCTGGCCGCACTCGGCATCGCGCGCCTGCCCAGGGGAATGCGCATTTTCGCGGCTGGCCTGATCCTGTCGCCACTGATCGTGCCCGGCATCGTCGTGGCGATCGGCATCTACTACGCCTATTCGCGCTACGGCCTGGTCGGCACACCCATCGCGATGGTGCTGGCGCACACCTGTCTCGCCGTCCCTTTCGTCGTGACGAGTGTGACGGCGAGCCTGTCGGGCATAGACCCGCGGCTCGAACAGGCAGCGCTCAGCCTCGGCGCGACGCCGGGCGCCACCTTCTTCCAGGTGACTCTGCCGCTGATCCGGCCGGGTGTGCTGGTGGGCGCCCTGTTCGCCTTCATCACCTCGTTCGACGAGCTGATCGTGGCGCTGTTCATTTCAGGCACCGGCGCGGTCACCCTGCCGCGCCGCATGTGGGACGATCTTCGCTTCCAGATCGATCCCACCATCGCGGCCGTGTCGACTCTTACGATCGTGCTGACGGCGGCTTTGATGGGGGCTGCCCATCTCCTGCGCAAGCGCGCCGAGCAGAACCGGATGGCTACTTCTTCTGCAGCGCCTTGACCGCCGCCAACGTGTTCTCGACATGCTTGTCGGGATTGCGGTCGGAGAAGGCGTAGACGATCTTTCCGTCAGGCGCGATGACGTAGGAAATGCGGTCGGCGATGCCGACGCTGCCGACACGGATCAGCGCCGAGTCGTAGGCCTTGATGACCTTGAGATCGGGATCGGCGGCGACCGGGAACTTGCCCGAGCAGGCCTGGGTCGAAAACTTGTGCAAGGTGCCGATATCGTCGGCCGACATGCCGATCAGGGTGGCGCCCATCGCGTTGAACTGCGCCGCGGCCTCGGCAAACTCGTGCGCCTCGGCGGTGCAGCCGGTCGTGAAGGCCTTCGGGAAGAAATAGAGGACAACCGGCCCCTTCTTAAGGGCATCGGCCATCGAGAATGTATAGTCCTTGCCGTCGAGCGCCGCCTGCGCCGTGAACACCGGCGCCGTGTCGCCGGGCTTCAGAGCCGCCCAAACCGGTGTCGTAAGGACACAGGCGAGCGCAAGGGCCGTTGCCGCAATCCGCTTCATCATCTTCTCCGCCGGAATTCAAGGTGACGGAGAACATAGCGCGCGACGCCCCTGCACGGTGTCACGTCCCGGTGACCGGCGCGGTCACTCGGCGTTTAGGCCCTTCATGTAGGTCGACGGCACCACCGACTTCACCGACTGTGCACGCTTGGCCAGCCAATAGGCCTGCGCCGGCGGCACGGACGCGAACTTCGGGTCGACGCCCAGTTTCTGCGCGGCATCCATCGGCCAGTTCGGATTGTAGAGAAGCTCACGTGCGAGGGCGATCAGGTCGGCGCGGCCCTCCTGCAGGATCTTCTCCGCCTGGTCGGCATGGACAATGAGGCCGACGGCCATGCTCAAAATGTCGGCATCGTTCTTCAGCCGGTCTGCATAGGGCACCTGGTAACCGTAGGTCACGGGACCGGTGCCTACCACCGGCGCGCCGCGCATGCCGCCCGAGCTGCAGTCGATCACGTCGACGCCCTTGGGTTTCAGGATCCTGGCCAGTGCCACGCTCTGGTCCGGGCCCCAGCCGGCATCGTCCTCGACCGAGAAGCGCACGAACAGCGGCTTCGAGGCCGGCCAGTGTGCGCGCACGCTCTCCACGACCTCGATGGCGAAGCGCATGCGATTGAGCTCGCTGCCGCCATACTCGTCGTTGCGCACGTTGGAGAACGGCGAAAGGAACTGATGGATCAGGTAGCCATGCGCCATGTGGATGTCGAGCACGTCGAACCCGGCCTCGTGCGCGCGCCGCGCCGCCTGCCCCCAGCGCTCGACCGCTTCAGGGATTTCCGCCAGCGTCAGCGCTCGCGGTGTCGGATCGGTGTCCGGCGAGTTGATGCCGCTCGAGGAGACGAGCTCCCATTGATCCCAGTCGTCGATCTCCGGCGACGGCTTCAGCGGACCGCCCCCTTCCCAGGGGCGGGAGCGCCGGGCCTTGCGGCCGGAATGGCCGAGCTGGATTCCCGGCACGGAATTGTGCAGCCGGATGAAGTCGACGCAGCGCTTGAGGCCGGGAATGAACGCATCGTCCCACAGGCCGAGGTCCCCGACCGTGCCGCAGCCACGCCGCTCGACTTTGGTGGACTCCATGATGACCAGTCCTGCGCCGCCGGCGGCATAGCGGCCGGCATTTACCAAGTGCCAGTCGGTCGCGAAGCCCTTCTCCGCCGCATATTGATGCATCGGCGCCACGACCACCCGGTTCTTCAGGGTGACGTCGCGGATGGAAATCGGCTCGAACAGCATCGGACCGGCCATGTATAATCCCCCCATGAAAGCCGCCTTCAGCGACCGTTACGACGATCTCTACCTGCGCAAGATCCTGCGCGACACCAAGACCATCGCCATGGTCGGCGCCTCGGCCAACTGGAATCGTCCCAGCTATTTCGCCATGAAATATCTGCTCGACCGCGGATACAAGGTCATCCCGGTCAATCCGGCGGCCGCCGGCCAGGAAATCATGGGCCAGAAGGTCTATTCGTCGCTCGACGAGCTGCCGGTCAAAGTCGACATGGTCGACATCTTCCGCAATTCCGAAGCCGCCGGCCCGATCACCGACGAGGCGATCAAACACGGCGCCAAGGTCGTCTGGATGCAGCTGGGCGTGGTGAACATGGAGGCGGCGGAGCGTGCCGAGAAAGCCGGCCTCAAGGTGGTGATGAATCGCTGCCCGAAGATCGAGCATTCCCGCCTCGCCGGCACCATCGAATGGCACGGCATCGCCAGCGGCGTCATCTCCTCGAAGAAGCGCGCGCTCTGAGGCTATCGCTGGGGGGCGCCCCCAGCAAAACAAAAGCCGGCCCGAGGGCCGGCGGCTGTCAAAGGGTTGGGAGGTCTGCAGTACCCACACCAGGCTGCAGACCTCCACTCCCCCTCATGATCGCGTCTTTCCGGTCTTCGCCTGAAAGGACGCGGCCCCCCTGAGAGATCCTGTCGGGTGCAGGAAAGCCGGCGATGGTGGGGCCACCGCCGGCTCCTTACTGAGGTCTTGCTAACCGCCCGGGGAGAGATAGCGGCTTCGCTTCAACCTCGAAAACTGAACTCAATGTCTGGAGCGAAGGCTTCGGTCGGAGCCCGAGGGCTCCGACCGATCGAGAGGTTTGCTAGGCCGCCCGGGGAGAGATAGCGACAAAGCGCGTCATCCCCTCTCGAAACACCTTCATCAGCACCGGCTTGCCGGTGGTCTTCGCTTCCTTGAGCTTCTCGGCAGCCGCCTTCGGGCTGTCGACGGCATCCTTGCCGACCTGCTGGAGGACGTCGCCGGCCTTCAGGCCCTGCTCATCGGCCGGGCTGCCCGGCTCGACCGTGGCGACGACCACACCCTTCATGTCACCGTCCAGGCCGAGCTGCTTGCGCGCCTCCGGAGAGAGCGGCGCCAGCGAGACGCCGTAGGCCATCGGCTCCGGCTTCGCGGTTGCGCCCTTGCCGTCGGCGCTGGCCTTGACGATCGCGTCGTCCTTCTGGCCACCGACCTTGGCGGTGAGGCTCATCTCCTTGCCGTCGCGCCACACACCCAGCTTGACCGAGGTGCCCGGCTTGACCGCGGAGATCGTGCGGGTCAGCTCCTTGATGCCGTCGACCTTGTTGCCGTCGACGCTCAGGATCACGTCACCCGACTGGACACCGGCTGCGAGGGCCGCGCTGTCCGGCTGGACCACCGCCACCAGGGCGCCCTTCTCGCTCTTCAGCGACAGGCTCTCTGCGATCTCCTTGGAGACCGGCTGGATCTGGACACCCAGCAGGCCACGCTCGACACGGCCGCTGTTCTTCAGCTCGGCGACCACCGGCTGCGCCAGAGAGGACGGGATGGCAAAGCCCAGGCCGATGCTGCCGCCGGTCGGCGAGTAGATGGCCGTGTTGATGCCGATCACGTTGCCGTCGATGTCGAACAGCGGGCCACCGGAGTTGCCGCGGTTGATGGCGGCGTCGGTCTGGATGTAGTCGTCGAACGGACCGGAGTGGATGTCACGGCCGCGCGCCGACACGATGCCCGTGGTCACGGTGCCACCGAGGCCGAACGGGTTGCCCACCGCCATCACCGGCTGGCCGACGCGCACCTTGGTGGCGTCGCCGAACGAGACGAACGGCAGCGGCTTGTCGCTCTCGACCTTCAGCACGGCCAGGTCGGTCTTCTCGTCGCCGCCCAGCATCTTGGCCGGCAGCTTGGTGCCGTCCGCCATGGTGACGGTGATCGAGTCGGCCTTGCCGACCACGTGGAAGTTGGTGACGATCACGCCCTTGGGATCGACGATGAAGCCCGTGCCGACGGCCTGGGCCTTCTCCTTCGACTGCGGGCGGCTCTTGCCATCCGGACGACCCGGCTGGTTCGGCTGCATCGGCTGGCCGAAGCGCTCCGCGAAGCGCTTCATGAATTCTTCCATCTGCTTCTGCTGCGAGTCCGACATGCGGGTCTCGTCTTCGTCGTCCGCGCCGGCCTTCATGGTCACGGCGACATTGACGACCGCAGGGGTCACCTTGGCAGCCAGGTCCGAGAAGTCCTGAACGGGCATGGTCTGGCCGGCGATAGCCGCGGGAGCGGTGAACATCGGGGCGATCAGGGCGGGCGCCGTCAGGGCAGTGGTAAGCGCCAGGGCAGTCAGGATACGGGACTTGGTCTTGGTCATGATCTACAGCCTCCTCCTTGGGGGGTGAGCGGAATATGGGGGAGGACCCGTAGCGCCCTGATGGCCGCCAGATTGAATGTTTGTATAGTTGGGGAACGTTGCGCCACAGGCCGGCGCCGGATAGACGGGCGACGTGAAAATCCTCCTGGTTGAAGACGACAAGCAAACCGCCGACTACATCGCCAAGGGCCTGCGCGAGCATGGCCACGTGGTCGACCATGCCGACAACGGACGCGACGGCCTCTACCTCGCCACCGGCGAGAAGTACGACGTGCTGATCGTCGACCGCATGCTGCCGCAGATGGACGGGCTGTCGCTCGTCAAGGCGGCCCGCGCCTCGGGCATGAAGGCGCCGGTCCTGTTCCTCACCACGATGGGCGGCGTCGACGACCGTGTCGCCGGACTGGAAGCCGGCGGCGACGACTACCTCACCAAGCCCTTCGCCTTCGCCGAACTCAGGGCTCGCATCGGCGCCCTCTCCCGCCGCCCGCCGATCGTGGCGGCGACCTCCCTCGTCGCCGGCGACCTCGAAATGGATCTGCTGGCGCGCACCGTGACGCGGGGCGGCAAGCGCATCGAGCTGCTCGCCCAGGAGTTCAAGGTCCTCGAATACCTTCTGCGCCATGCCGGCGAGGTGGTGACGCGCACCATGCTGCTCGAGAAGGTCTGGGACTTCCATTTCGATCCCAAGACCAACATCGTCGAGACGCATATCAGCCGGCTTCGCTCCAAGATCGACAAGGGATTCGACAAACCGCTGCTCCATACGATCAGGGGGGCAGGCTATGTCATTCGCGCGCCTGATTAGGATCCTGCGTTCGGCGAGCTTCCGCCTCCCGCTGCTCTACGCCGTCCTGTTCATCCTGTCGGCCGGCGTGTTGTTCGCGAGCGTCTACTGGACGGCAACCGCGGCGATGCAGAACGACATGGCTGCGGTCTTGCGCTCCGAGGCCTATCAGCTCGCCGAGGTTCACCGCCGCAGCGGCCTGGCGGGCCTGGCCGAGCAGATCACGCGACGCATCAACTTCCGCACCAAGGGACCGATCTTCTATCTGCTGCAGGCGCCCAGCCGTCGCGTCGTCGTGGGCAACCTGCCCGGCATGCCGCCGGTCAATGGCGCCATCGATTTCGAACCCGACCAGCCCCAGCCCGAGATCGATCCCGACCGTCCCGGCGAGCGCCCCAAGCTGACCGGCTTCGGCCTCACCCTCCCCGACGGCTCGTTCCTCCTGGTGGCCCAGGACGCCAACCGCCTGGTCGACATGCAGCGCGCCATCATCCGCGCCTTCGCCTGGTCGGGCGGCCTCACCCTCGTCCTGGCCATCGCCGGCGGCGCCCTGCTCGGGAGCAATTTCCTGCGCCGCATCGACACGATCACGCGCACCAGTCGCGCCATCATGGAAGGCGATCTCTCCGCCCGGATTCCTGTGCGCGGGACGCACGACGAGATCGACCAGCTCGTGGCCAGTCTCAACGCCATGCTGGCCCGCATCCAGCAGCTCATGGACGGGCTGCGCCAGGTGTCGAGCGACATCGCCCACGACCTGCGCACGCCGCTCGGTCGCCTGCGCCAGCGGCTCGAGGATGCCCGCGAGCGTGCCACGACGACCGCCGACTACGGCACCGCCACCGACGCCGCCATCGAGGAGGCGGATGCCCTGCTGGAAACCTTCTCGGCGCTGCTGCGCATCGCCCAGGTCGAGGCCGGCGCACAGAAGAGCGCCTTCGCTCCCTTCGACGTCTCGGCTCTGCTGAAGAGCCTGGGCGAGACCTACCAGCCCGTCGCCGAAGACCTGGATCGCGCCCTGGAAGTGCAGATCGAGCCCGGTGCAACGCTCACCGGTGACCGCCAGCTGATCGCCCAGCTCGTGTCCAACCTGCTGGAGAATGCGCTGCGCCATACGCCCGAAGGCACCAAGGTCCGCCTCGGCCTGCGCCGGCAGGGCGACGGGTTTGAAATCGAAGTCGCCGACAACGGGCCGGGTATCCCCACCTCGGAGCACGACAAAGTGTTCGATCGCTTCTACCGGCTCGACCGCAGCCGCTCGACCTCCGGCAGCGGCCTCGGCCTCGCGATGGTCAAGGCGATCGCCGGCCTGCACGGGCTCGCGATCCGGCTCGAAGATGCGAAACCCGGGCTGCGCGTCGTGCTTCAGACCGCCAGATAGCGCTTCTTCACGTCGTCGTTGGCCCGGAGCTCGTCGATCGAGCCGCGATAGACGATATGGCCCTTGTCGATCACGGCGACGTGGCTCGCGATATCGAGGCAGAAGTGCATGTTCTGCTCGGCCACGATCAGGGTCGTGCCCATGTCGCGCAGGCGCTGGATCAGCTCGCCGATCTTCTCGACGATGATCGGCGCCAGCCCCTCGCTGGGCTCGTCGAGCAGCACCACATCGGGATTGCCCATCAGGGTCCGGGCGATTGTGAGCATCTGCTGCTCCCCGCCCGACAGTCTTCCGCCCATGCGGCCACGCATCGACGCCAGGATCGGGAAGACGTCATAGATCTTCTCCAACGTCCAGTCGATCCTGCCGCCGACGCCCGGCTTGATCGCGATCTTCAGATTGTCTTCGACCGAGTGCTCCGGGAAGATCTGCCGGTCCTCGGGGACGAAGCCCACCCCCTCGCGCGCGATGCGGTCGGGGGTGAATTTCTGCACCGGCGTGCCGCGCACGGCGACCGTGCCGCGTTTGGCGGGCGCGATGCCGATGATGGATTTCATGGTCGTGCTCTTGCCGGCGCCGTTGCGGCCCAGCAGCGCCAGAGACTGCCCCTTCTCCACGGAGAACGAAACGCCGAACAGGATCTGGCTGGCGCCGTAGAAGACGTCGATACCCTCGACCCTCAGGATCTCCACGGCGCTCATGCCGCCGCTCCCTGTCCGGAAGTTCCATGGGCGGACTTGCCGAGATAGGCCTCGATCACCTTGGGGTTGGTCCGCACCTCGTCGGGCGTGCCTTCGGCCAGCACCGACCCGTAGGACAGGACGCGGACCGTCTGGGCAACCTTGAAGACGATATCCATGTCGTGCTCGATGAAGATCAAGGTCATGCGGCGCGCCCGCCACAGGCGCTGCACCGTCTCGATCATGCGCCAGCGCTCCTCGGGCCCCATGCCGGCGGTAGGCTCGTCGAGCAGCAGCACTTTCGGCTCGAGCGCCAGGGCCAGACCGATATCGAGCAGTTTCTGGTCACCGTGACTGAGGTTGCGGCTCAGGATGCCCGCGACACGAGTCAGGCCGAGCAACTCCATGATCTCGTCGGCGTGCTTGGTGGTGGTGCCGAGCGGGAACGGCGAACGCAGCACGGTCTCGCGGCGCTGATGGGCCTGGGCGGCCGCCGCCAGCGCTTCGGAAACGGTGAGCGTCGGGAACAGGCTGGCCACCTGGAAGGCGCGCCCGATGCCCAGCCGGACGATCCGGCGCTGCGAAAGGCCCGCGATGTTCTCGCCCGCCAGCAGGATGCGGCCGGTGTCGGGCGGGAAGCGACCGGTGATCAGGTTGAACAGGGTCGTCTTGCCCGCGCCGTTGGGCCCGATAATGGCGCTGAGCGATCCGTCGGCGAAGTCCAGCGACACGTCACGCGTGGCCGCCACGCCGCCGAACGACTTCTTGAGGTTTTCGAGCTTCAGCATGTCAGGCATCCCTGCCCGTCTGCGCGTCCTTGTCGGCCGCATCCCGGATCGCCTGGGCCTTGGCCTGCCGCCGGTTCTCCCAGCGTTCGGCCAGCAGGTCGAGCGGACCTTTGCGCAGGCCGAGCACCAGGACGAGGATCACGATGCCCAGCACCAGCTCGGTGTGGCTGGTGTAGGTAACCGTGACATCGTTCAGCAGGCGCAGGATCACCGTGCCGACCAATGGACCCAGGAAGACGTTCGACCCGCCCAGCAGGATCATGAAGATCGCCTCGCCCGAGGTCGTCCAGAAGCCAAAGTTGGGATAGGCCCCCGACACGAACAGTGTCAGCAGGATGCCGCCGACCGCGGCGATGCAGGCCGACATCACGAAGCAGGCCAGCTTGACCATGGTCACATTGATGCCGAGGAAGGCCGCACGCTCCTGGTTGTCTCGGATCATGCGCAGCGTGTAGCCGAACGGCGACGTCACGATCTGGCGCAGGAGGGCGATGCAGACGACGAACGCCACCGAACAGAAGACGTAGAGCTGCGTCCGGTCGGCGAGATCGATGCCGAGGAACTTCGGCCGCGGAATACCGCCCATCAACCCCTGGTCGCCGCCCGTGAACGACACCCACCCCAGGATGATGTTGTAGAACAGCATCTGGAAGGCGAGCGTCAGGAACGCGAAGTAGATCTCGTTCAACCGCACGCAGATGGCGCCGACGATCAGGGCCATCAGCGCCGTGAAGCCGATCGCCAGCGCGAAGGCCCCGGGAATCGAGAACTTGCCCGACTGCATCGCCAAGCCGAACGCATAGGCGCCGGCGGCGAAGAACATCGCGTGGCCGAACGACACCAGGCCGGTGTAGCCGATCAGCAGATTGAGCGACATGGCGAGCAGGCCGTAGGCCATGCCGAACATGATGAAATCGCGGATCGCCGGTGGCGCGCCGAACACGGGCACCAGCAGCAGCAGGACCAGCCCCAGCCCGGCCAGGCCCAGATCTCTCCAACGTGAGGTCATCGCCGCCTACCGGTGCGCACGGCCGAACAGGCCGCTGGGCTTGAAGATCAGGACCAGCGCCATGATCAGGAACATCACCCCGTCGACGAACAGAGGAAAGCCGATGCTGCCGAAGGACCGCGTGAGGCCGATGATGATCGAGGCCACGAAGGCTCCGACGATCGAACCCATGCCGCCGATCACCGTCACGATGAAGGACTCGATCAGGATCGAGAAGCCCATGCCCGGCGTCAGCGAGCGCACGGGCGCCGCCAGGGCTCCCGCCGCGCCCGCCAGCGCACTGCCGATGCCGAAAACGGCGGCGTAGTAGAGGTTCACGCGGATGCCGAGCGCCGACACCATCGGTCCGTTGATGGCCGCGGCCCGGACGATGCTGCCGAAGCGCGTACGGACGATCACAAGCCATAGCAGCAGTCCGATCGCCATCGCCGCCAGGATCATGAAAATATAGAACGGCGGGATGACGCCGCCCATGAACCGGACAGGCGGCAGCCGGAACTCCGGCGGCATGCCCATCGACAGCGGCACCGGCCCCCAGATGATCTTGATGAGATCGTCCGAGATCAGCACCACGGCATAGCAGACCAGGAGCTGCATCAGCACGTTGGAGCCGTAGACCTTGCTCATCAGCGCCCGCTCGAAGACGACGCCCAGGGCGCCTACAGCGATCGCCGCGCCCAACGCGGAGACGAAGTAGCTGCCGGTGAGCTGGTAGAAGGTCCAGGCCGCGTACGCCCCGATCATGTAGAGCGAGCCGTGGGCGAAGTTGATGACGTTCAGAACGCCGAAGATCAGCGTCACGCCCGACGCGATCAGGAAAAGCAGCATGCCGATGATCATGCCGCTGGTGAGCTGCGTCACGACACAGGAGGTCGTTCCGACGCAGCGCAACAACGCGTCAAGGTCCACGTGGATGTCCTATCCGAAGGTGAAGACGATCAGGTCGCGTATCCCTGCTTCTTCTTCCACTGCTTCTCGAGTTCGAGGATCGGCTCCCAGGGCGACATCTTGAAGTCCGAGATGTACGGCTCCTTCGACAGCGAGAGGCCGTACCCGATGATGTAGTTGATGGTGGTATTGTCCTCGGCGCGCATCGTGATGGAGCCACCGTCGCCGAACGGGGTCTTGATCGTGGCCCCCTTGATCGCCTCGGCGAGCTTCTTGCCGTTGGTATCGCCGTTGGTCTTCTTCAGCGCCTCGATGAGGAACTGTGCGCCGACGGCATTCTCCCACGACCAGTTGGTCGGCTTGCTCTTCTGCGTCTTGACGTATTCCAGGTACCAGGCCTCGTTCTCGGGCGTCGGCGGAACGGTGCGATTGTAGCGGCCACCCGAATAGACACCCTGCGGGAACTGCTTCACCTGGTCGACGACACCGTAGTCGCCCAGATTGACCATGAAGGACGCCTGCTTCTCGAACAGGGCGTAGAGGTTCGCCTGGTCGATGAAGGCCACCAGGTCGCCGCCCCACAGGGCCGAGTACATGGCGTCGGCCTTCGCGTTGAGCAGCTTGGTGACGACTTCGGTGTAGTCGGGCTGGAAGAGCTTGGGCCAGGTCTCCTCGACGACAGTGATATTGCCGTCGAAGTACTTGGCATATTCCATGAACTCGGCCGTGTTGGAGCGGCCATAGGCATAGTCGGGCGAGCAGGTCGCCCACTTCTTGAGGCCCTTGGCCTTGGCGACCTTGGCGGCATAGTCGCCGCCGCCGATCGCGTCGTGAATGCCCTGTCGGGCCGTGCGGAAGGCCGTCGGCACGTAGAGCTTGGGATCGGCGGTGAGCGAAGACGTCTCCGAGTTGGTGTGGATGCAGAGGACGCCGACCTCGCGGATCACCTCCTGCACCGCAAAAGCCGCGCTCGACGCCTCGGCATCGATGATGATCTGACAGCCGTCGTTGTTGATCAGGTCCCGCGTGACCTTGGCGGCTTCCTGCGGCGCACCCTTGGAGTCACGCACGATCATCTCGATCTTGCGGCCGTTGATGCCCCCCTCGGCATTGAGCTTGTCGAACGACATCTTGAGCGCGCCGACACTGCTCTGGCCAAGGATGGCGACACGACCCGACAGGATCGTCGGCACGCCGATCTTGATGGCGCCGGTCTGCGCCTTGCTGATGGCCGGAGCGCCGACCAGACCGGCGGCAGCCAGGGCGCCCGCCCCCTTCAAAACTTGACGACGGCTCGCGCGCCGCGACTCGGTGGACGTCATGCTGTTCACTCCCGGAATAGTTCTTGCGGTCTTTGACCGATTGCCGCGATCCTATGAGTAATTGTTCGGCATGGTCAAACGACAACCCGCTTGCGAGTCGGGAATATGATCCCCGTCTCCGGGCTCTGGATCCCCCTCACCGTCTTCGCCGCCGCCGCGCAGACCGTGCGCAACACCGCGCAACGGCATCTGACCGCCGAGTTGGGCACGCTCGGCGCCACGCTGGTCCGCTTCCTCTACGGCATGCCCGTCCTTGCCGTGTGGCTTTGCCTCGTGCTGCTGGTCGGGCGCGCAGCTCAACCGTCCCTCACCTGGGCCTTCGGTGGTTGGGTGGTGGTCGCGGCGCTGAGCCAGATGGCGGGCACGGCGCTGTTGTTGCGCGCGATGCAAGAACGCAGCTTCGCGATCGGGCTGGTCTATTCCAAGAGCGAGGTCATACAGGTCGCGCTCTTCTCGGTTCTGTTTCTCGGCGAGACGCTGTCGGCCGTGGCGGTCGGCGCCATCGTGGTCGCCACTCTGGGCGTCGTGCTGTTGACGCCGCGTCCTCCGTCACGCGAGGGCACCAGACGAAACTGGGCCGATCCGGCCGCCTTCTATGGCCTCGCCTCGGGCTCGGCCTTTGCCATCTCGGTCGTGGGCTATCGCGGCGCCAACCTCGCGCTTCATACCGACTCGCCCTTCCTGGCGGCGGCCGAGACGCTCTTCTGGAGCCAGCTCCTGCAGGCGATCCTGCTCTGTGCCTGGCTGCTGGCGCGCAAGCCCGCCATCGTTCTGGGCGCCCTGCGGCAATGGCGTGTCTCGATGTTCGCCGGGATCGCAGGCGCCTCGGCGTCGCTGGCCAACGTGACGGCCCTGGCCCTCGCCCCCGCCTCCCAGGTTCGAACGCTGATCCTGATCGAGGTCGTTTTCAGCTACTTCGTCTCGCGCCGCGTCTTCCACGAATCGATGAGCCGGCGGGAGCTCGCCGGCATCCTTCTCGTCATGGTGGGTGTCGTGCTGATCGTCTCCAACGCAAGGTGATCTACGTCCACGGGTGCGGCTTGCGGTGGCGCACGAGCACGCCATAGGGCTCCCGTGTTCCGGCCGGCAGAGTGGCCAGCCAGACCAGATCGTGCGCGGCCTCGTCCGGCGTTGCCGCCTTCGACATGTCCGCGAACCACGGTCGTGACGCGTCCGTATCCACCAGGCCGGGACAGGCCGCGTTCACGAGGATGCCGCGGCGCCGGAACTCGGCTTCATGGGCGCGCGCCAGTACGCGGACCGACGCGACCTGACCGATCTTGGACGGCACGTTGATCCAGTCCGGCCAACCTTCCTGCTGGGCCGTGCCGGCGCGTGTCGCTCTCGCGAACTCGTCCATCGCGGCCTCGACGTCGTACAGGGTAAGCCCCGGCGCATTGAACTTCGAATGCAGGCGCGGGTCGAGATTGCGCAGGGAGCCGAACGAGCTCGCCACCACGATGAAGCGTGCATCGTCCCGCAGCAGCGGGACGAAGGCCCCGACGACCCTCAGGGTGCCGTGATTGTTCGTGTCGACGAAACCGACGACCTGATCAGCCTGCGGTGTGTCCCTGGTGATCCGCGCCGCCGCGTTCTGGATCACGATGTCGATGCCGCCGTGCCGGGCACGAATCCTGTCGGCGGCCGCGGCCACGCTCGCAGCATCGGTGATGTCGAGCTGGATGAAGTCCGGCGCCAGCCCCTCGCGTTGCAACAGCGCGCAAGCCGCCTCGCCGCGATCGATGTCGCGGGCCGCGAGGTAGACGACACTCTCCTCGCCCAGGGCACGGCGCAAGCCGCGCACCAGCGCCAATCCCAAACCCTGGTTGGCGCCCGTGACGAGGGCGATCTTCCGCATGGTGTCCTGCATCGTTGACCTCGCTTCGCGACGGTGCCGAGAATGGCACTATGAAAACACATCCGTTCTTCGCCTATGTCGGTAGCTACACCTCGCCCGAGCGCAACGGTCGCGGCAACGGCATCAACGTCTATCGTGTCGATCCCCAGACCGGTGCCTTTCGGCACATCCAGCATCTTGGCGGATTGGAGAACCCGTCTTTCCTGGCGCTGAACGAAGCCGGCACCCGGCTCTATTCCGTGCACGGCGATCGCAGCGAGGCAACCTCCTATACGGTCGATCGCGAGACCGGACGACTTGCCGTCCTGAACCGCCAACCGACGGGCGGCTACAATCCGATCCATCTCGCCTTCGACGCCAGGCAGCGATTTCTGGTCGTGAGCAACTATGGCTCGGACTCAGTGGCAGCGCTGCCGATCGCGAATGACGGGGCACTTAGTCCCTATTCCACCCTCACGGCCGTCGCCGCGCCGCTCGGGCCGCATCGCTCCGAGCAGAAGAACGTGCGCCCGCATCACAATCCGGTCGATCGGGCCGGCCGCACCTTCTACCTGCCCTGCAAGGGCTCGGACTGCGTGATCGGCTACCGCCTCGATGAAAGGCGCGGCGTTCTGGTCGAGGCCAGCCGCGTCGCCGCCCGGCCGGGCGCCGGCCCCCGCCACATCGACTTCCACCCGCGCAAGCCGTTCGCCTACGTGATCAACGAACTCGATTCGACCATCACGACCTACCGGCAGGACGGTGCCAGCGGCGCGCTGACGCCGCTGCAGACCGTGCCCTCGACGCCTTCGGAATTCACCGGCTACAGCACCGGCGCGGAGATCTGGGTCGATGGCGCGGGCCGCAACGTCTACGTCTCGAACCGCGGCCACGACAGCATCGGCGTGTTCGGGATCGATGCCGCCAAAGGAACCTTGGCGCCGCGCCAGTGGGTGCCGACGAAGGGCGGCGTACCGCGCTTCTTCGCCTTCGATCCGGCGGAGCGATTTCTGTATGTCGCCAACCAGGGGGGCGATTCGATCATCGCCTACAAGGTTGGCCCCAACGGTCTCCTGGCGCCCACCAGGCTGCGAACCAAGGTGGGCAGCCCGGCGTGTATCGTCTTCTCCCGCTAGAGGGTCAGCCTTCCTCCTGGAAGGCCTCCTCGCGGGCTTTCTTGATGCTCGGCAGCGCCATCAGGATCAGCAGCAGCGCCGTCGTGATGAGCAGGCCCAGGCTGATCGGCCGCTCGATGAAGACCATGGCGTCGCCGCGCGAAAGAAGCATGGCGCGCCGGAAGTATTCCTCCATCTGCGGTCCGAGCACGAGGCCCAGAAGGAACGGAGCGCCTTCGCAGCCAAGCTTGACGAAGATGTAGCCCAGCACGCCGAAGATCCCGACCTGCAACACGTGGAACGTGCTGTTCTGGAGACTGTACGCGCCGATGCAGCAGAACAGCAGGATGGCCGGCGCCAGGTAGCGGTACGGCACGGTGAGCAGCTTCACCCACATGCCGATCATCGGCAGGTTGATGATGACCAGCATCGCGTTGCCGATCCACATCGAGACGATCATGCCCCAGAACAGGTCCGGCTTCTTGGTCATGACCTCAGGTCCCGGCTGGATGCCCTGGATGATCATGGCGCCGACCATCAGCGCCATGACGGCGTTGGACGGGATGCCCAGCGTGAGCATCGGGATGAACGAGGTCTGGGCGGCGGCGTTGTTGGCAGCCTCCGGTGCCGCAACACCTTCTACCGCGCCCTTGCCGAACTGGCCGGGGTTCTTCGACAGCTTCTTCTCGAGCGTGTAGGCCGAGAAGGCGCCCAGCGTCGGTCCACCGCCGGGCAGCACGCCGAGGATCGATCCCAGAAAGGTGCCGCGCAGGATGGCCGGGATGGAGCGCCTTATCTCCTCGCGCGTCGGCCACAGCGATCCCACTTTGATCGCCCCGCCGCGTTCGAGGTGTCGTTCCAGGTTGACCACGATCTCGGCGATGCCGAACAGGCCCATGGCGATCGGCGCGAAGTCGATGCCGTCGCTCAGCTCCGGAATGTCGAAGGTGAAGCGCTGGGCGCCGGTATTCACGTCGGTGCCGATCAGGCCGAACAACAGGCCGAGGAATACCATCGCAATGGCCTTGGTGACCGAACCACTGGCCAGGACCACCGCGGCGACGAGACCGAGGGCCATCAGGGAGCAGTAGTCGGCCGGGCCGAATTTCTGCGCCATGCGCGTCAGCGGCTCGGCAAAGATAACGATGATGATGGTGCCGATGGTGCCGGCGAAGAACGAGCCGACCGCGGAGATCGACAGCGCCGCACCGGCTCGCCCGTTGCGCGCCATCTGGTAGCCGTCGAGGCAGGTCACGACCGAGGAGGCCTCACCCGGCAGGTTGACCAGGATCGAGGTCGTCGAACCGCCGTACTGCGCGCCGTAATAAATGCCGGCCAGCATGATAAGCGAGGCCGTGGGCGGCAGGTGGAAGGTGATGGGCAGCAGCATGGCGATGGTCGCCACCGGACCGATGCCGGGCAGAACCCCGATCAGCGTACCGACCATGCAGCCCAACAGGGCGTAGGTCAGGTTCTGGAAGGTGAAGGCGACGCTGATGCCGAGAAGGAGATTGTCTAGGAGATCCATCTTACCAAATCCCCTGCACGACAGAGATGTTCATCCCCAGCCCGACCTTGAAGACGATCGTGCACAGGATGGAGAGAACGACGATGTTGCCGATCACTTCGGCGAGCTTGAATTCCTCGCCGGCCAGCGAAGAGATCATGACCAGTACGATCAGGGCCGGGATCAGGCCGGCACGCTCGAACAGCAGCGCGAAACAGACGATGCCGAGGGTCACCAGCGTGATCGGCTTCCACTTCGGCCGTTCGACCGGCTCGCTGCCGCTCACCACGGCGATGATGCAGACCAGGACGCCCAGCGCCAGCAGGATCAGGGAGAGCATCCGCGGGACGTAGCCTGGACCCATGCGAACGGGTGTCCCAACGGCGAGATGCTGCCCGAAATAGAGGGCTGCCAGCCCAAAGGCGACAAACATCAACCCGGACAGGAAGTCCTTGGTCAGAAACCGATTCACGGTGTTTCGCTCCCCAAACATTTACGCTGTGTTGCGACGCCCGTAATCGCGAGACACAGCGCGGGACCCTATCCTCCGATTCTTACGCCAAGCTGACGCGGAGCTTAGTGACCCCCCGCTTTCCGGAATGAAGGAACATTCAGGTCCGTATCCGACTGCTTAAATGTAATTCCTCTTAGCGAAATTAGATATTTCAGGTGCATGGGTTTGACGGGACGGACGTGTGATGTGCGGAATGGTGGTGTGAAATTGCCGGCCCAGGAGAACGTCGTGAGCGACAAGACTTATGGTTTCGAAACATTGGCACTGCATGCCGGCGCCGCCCCCGATCCGACGACCGGCGCCCGCGCCCTGCCGATCTACCAGACGACGGCCTATGTCTTCGAAGACGCCGACCATGCCGCCGCCCTCTTCAATTTGCAGACCGTGGGATTCATCTACTCACGGCTGACCAACCCCACGAATGCCGCGCTCGAAACACGGCTGGCGACGCTGGAAGGCGGCCGCGGTTGCACCATCGCCTCATCAGGACATGCGGCCCAGGTTCTCGCCCTGTTTCCCCTGATGGCGCCGGGCGCCGAGATCGTCGCGGCCTCGCGACTTTACGGCGGCTCGCTGCAGCAGATGAAGAACACCTATCCGAAGTTCGGCTGGACGGCGAACATTGTCGATGCCGACACGCCGGACAATTTCAAGCGCGCGGTCACAGACAGGACCAAGGCGTTCTTCATCGAGAGCCTTGCCAACCCGGGCGGCGTGATCAGCGACATCGAGGCGATCGCGCGCGTCGCCGAGGATGCCGGCGTACCGCTGCTGGTCGACAATACGCTGGCGACGCCCTGGCTCTGCAAGCCGATCGAGTACGGCGCGACGCTGGTCGTGCATTCCACCACCAAGTTCCTGAGCGGCACCGGCACGTCGATGGGCGGTGCGGTCGTCGATTCCGGCAAGTTCGACTGGTCGCGCGGTGGCAAATTCCCCAGCCTCGCCGGCCCGGAGCCCGCCTATCACGGCCTGAACTTCTACGAGACCTTCGGCGACATGGCCTACACGTTCC
This sequence comes from Reyranella sp., assembly GCF_965249915.1. GTDB lineage: Bacteria > Pseudomonadota > Alphaproteobacteria > Reyranellales > Reyranellaceae > Reyranella. Next base: position 1,679,268 of record NZ_OZ252257.1, on the reverse strand, counting down.
ACAGCCATGCCGTCGGCCTGCGCGACCTCGGCCCCACTCAGGCGCCGTTCAACGCCTGGCTCACCATGCTCGGCATGGAGACGCTGGGCCTGCGCATGGAGCGTCACTGCGCCAATGCGCTGGCGGTCGCGCAGCATCTCGAGACGCATCCCGCGGTGGCCTGGGTCAATTACGCCGGCCTGCCCTCCAACAGGTACAACGCGCTTGCGAAGAAGTACCTGCCCAAGGGCGCGGGCTCGGTCTTCACCTTCGGCGTCAAGGGTGGCTACGACGTCGGCGTGAAGGTCGTCGACAGCGTCGAGCTCTTCTCCCACCTCGCCAATATCGGCGACGCCAAGAGCCTGATCATCCACCCCGCCTCGACCACGCATCGCCAGCTCTCCGAGGAGCAGCGCGTGGCCGCCGGCGCCGGGCCGGACGTGCTCCGCCTGTCGATCGGCATCGAAACGGTTGCAGACATCATCGCCGATCTGGATCAGGCTCTGGAAAAGGCGACGCGCCCCTAAGCCCGTCGCCCCCTACGCCGGAGAACACGGCGAGGCAGGAGGATGGAATGCTCAGCAAGGCGGACAACGAGTTCCTGACCCGTGCCGGCAAGGGCACGCCCATGGGCGAGATGTTGCGGCGGTTCTGGATGCCGGCACTGCTTTCGGAAGAATTGCCCGAACGCGACGGGCCGCCGAAGAAGATCCGCCTCTTGGGCGAGGACCTGCTGGCCTTCCGCCAGACCGACGGACGGGTCGGCATCGTCGAGCCGCACTGCCCGCATCGCGGCGCCAACCTCTATTATGGCCGCAACGAGAATTGCGGGCTGCGCTGCTCGTTCCACGGCTGGAAGTTCGACATCGACGGAAACTGCGTCGACCTGCCGACCTCGCCGCCGGAGTCGGCCTACAAGGACACAATCAAGCTTCTCGCCTATCCGACGCGCGAGTGGGCCGATCTGGTCTGGGTCTACATGGGCCCGCGCGAGCATATGCCGGAACTGCCGCAGCTCGAGATGGGGCTGGTCCCCGCCGCCTCACGTTTCGTCACCAAGAAATGGCAGGATTGCAACTGGGTGCAGAGTCTCGAGGGCGCGATCGACACCTCGCACTTCTCCTTCCTGCACAAGGTGCTGGCGACGGACGACGAGGCCGCGCGACGTGCCATGAGCCGCGCGGCGCTGAGCGACCAGGCCAAGCCCGACGATCGCGTGCGCTGGGTGCAGAATGACCCGCGCCCGCGCTTCAGCGTGCTGGGTCACGATACGGGCCTCGTGATCGCGGGCGGCCGCAAGACCGATGGGCCCGACCTCTACTGGCGCATCGCACAGTTCCTGATGCCCAGCCACGCCTACACGCCCGCCGCCTTCCCGGGCGAGATCTACTACGGGCAATCGTGGGTGCCGGTCGATGACGTGAACTGCTGGATATACACCTACTGCTGGCAGCCAGACCGGCCTCTGAGCAATTCCGAGCGGGCCAAGTTCCGCGGTGGCTTCAATGTCCATTCCGAGGTCGATGCCGACTACAAGCCGCTGCGCAACAAGGACAACGATTACCTGCGCGACCGCAGCGTTCAGCTCACCGAGAACTTCACCGGCATCACCGGCGTCTCCGAGCAGGACGCGGCCATCCAGGACAGCCAGGGCCCGATCCAGGACCGAACGAAGGAGCATCTCGGCCCGACCGACATCGGCATCGTCGAGTTCCGCAAGCTGGTGATGGGCACCGCCCGCCGCCTCGCATCTGGCGAGCCGCCGGCTGCCGCGCACAAGCCTCATCGCTATGCCGTCCGCTCCGGCGGCTGGATCGCGGCGCCGGACAAGGATCTCGCCACGGTCATGACCGAGCGGTTCGGCCATGATCGCGGCTATATCGGCAACCAGTACGGATTGGGTGACTGATGCTCGCAGCTGACAACGCGTTCCTGACGCAGAGCGGCCCCGGCACGCCGATGGGCGACCTGATGCGCCGCTTCTGGATGCCAGCCCTGCTCTCCGAGGAACTGCCCGAGCGCGACGGCCCGCCGAAGAAGATCCGCATCCTGGGCGAGGACCTGCTGGCCTTTCGCCAGACCGACGGACGGGTCGGCATCGTCGAGCCGCACTGCCCGCATCGCGGCGCCAACCTCTATTTCGGCCGCAACGAGGAATGCGGGCTGCGCTGCGCCTTCCACGGCTGGAAGTTCGATATCGATGGCAACTGCGTCGACCTGCCGACCTCGCCGCCGGAGTCGGCCTACAAGGACACGATCAAGCTGCTGTCCTATCCGACGCGCGAGTGGGCCGATCTGATCTGGGTCTACATGGGCCCGCGCGAAACGATGCCCGAGTTGCCGCAACTCGAACTGGGCCTCGTTCCCGCCGGCCATCGCTTCGTCTCCAAGAAATGGCAGGACTGCAACTGGGCCCAGAGCCTCGAGGGCGCCATCGACACGGCGCACTTCTCCTTCCTGCATGCCATCCCGACCAAGGATGAGGCGGCGCGTCTCGATATCCTGCGCAAAACCTCCGCCATCGGTCAGGAAGGCGGCCTGGCGGATCGCAGCCGCTGGGTCACCGACGATCCCCGGCCCAAGTTCAGGATCCAGGGCCACGAGGCCGGACTGGTGATCGCCGCCGGCCGCAAGACCGATACGACCGACGTCTATTGGCGCATCGCGCAGTATCTCGCGCCCAACCACGCGCTGGTGCCGGTCGCCTTCCCCGGCGAGGTCTACCACGGCCAGACCTGGGTGCCGGTCGATGATACGAGCTGCTGGATCTACACCTACAGCTGGGTGCCCGACCGGCCCCTCACCAACGCCGAGCGCACCAAGTACGCGTCGGGCCTGAGCCTCCACGCCGAGATCGACGAGCACTACGTGCCGAAGCGCAACGCGCGCAACGACTACATGATCGACCGCGAGCTGCAGAAGACGCTGAGCTACACCGGCATCAGTGGCGTATCCGACCAGGACGCGGCAATCCAGGACAGCCAGGGCGCCATCCAGGACAGGACCCGCGAGCATCTGGGGCCCACGGATGTCGGCATCGTCGAATTCCGTAAGCTGGTGATGGGCGCCGCCCGTGCGCTCCAGCAGGGTGAGCCGCCCCGTTCAGCGGCCGCGGCGACACGCTATGCCGTACGGGCAGGTGGATGGATCGCGGCGGCAGAGAAGGATCTCGAGACGGTGATGACCGAGCGCTTCGGTCACCGGCATGGCTATGTGGGCGACGAATACGGGCTCCCGGAATAGAGGGTTAGACCGCCGCGGAGCGCTGCACTATCGTCCCGACGATATCGGTATTGGGGAGATATTTCGTGACCATCAAGATTTACGGGCCGACGGCCTCGCGTGCCTCGCGCGCCCTCTGGATCGCGCATGAACTCGGCATTCCGTACGAGCACATCGCCGTCGAGATGAAGGATCTCAAGAATCCCGACTATCTCAAGGTCAATCCGAACGGCAAGGTGCCGACGCTGGTCGATGGCGAATTCAAGCTCTTCGAATCGATGGCGATCAATCTCTATCTCGCCGCCAAGCACGGCAAGGACGGCTTCATGCCGACCAGCCTCGAGGATCTGGCCTTGTGCAACCAGTGGAGTTTCTGGGGCATGACCGAGCTCGAGAAGCCGCTGCTGACGATCCTCATCGACATGTTCATGACCCCGCCCGACAAGCGCAAGCCGGAGGCCGTCGCCGACGCGCAGAAGGCCTTGCCGAAGCCGCTGGCGGTGCTGAACGGCGCGCTCGAGGGCCGCGAGTACCTGCTGGGTTCGACCTTCACGGTGGCCGACCTCAACCTGGCGTCCATCATGAGCTGGGCCAAGCCGATCAAGGTCGACTTCACCCCGTTCCCGAACGCCAGTGCGTGGCTCGATCGCTGCCTGTCGCGTCCGTCCTACAAGGCTGCACGCGGCGCGAAGTAGCCTCTACTCCGCGGGCGCGACCTGAGGCGCCGGCAACGACGCATCGCGCTCGTTGCCGGGCAGCAGCAGCGCCACCAGGGTGATCACGACCGAGGTGGCGGCGAGGCCGAGAAACAGCAATTCCAGGCTTCCCGTCGTCTCGCGTACCCAGGCAATCAGCAGGATCGCCAGCGGGCCGGCCCCGAAAGCCACCACGAACTTCGCGCCGAAGCCCAGCCCGTGATAGCGGCTGGGTGTGTAGCGGGCGATCAGGATGTTCTCGATCGGACCCGCCGCCGCGCTCAGCACCGCCGAGCCGATGGCGCCCAGCAGCGCCACGTAGCCGTTGCCCATGGCCAGCGCCAGCATGGCAATCACCTGCAGCGCCGAGGCCACCACATAGGTCGCCTTCAGCGGATAGCGGTCGACGATGCGCCGGCCCATCGCAAATTGCGCCACGCCCGAGACGACGTAGATCATCGAGGTGGCGAGGCCGACCCACAGCACGATCTGGGTCGCGATGCCCCACGAGGCCAGCCCGTCGCGCAGCGCCGAAATCTCGGGCGCGAGCTTCACCTCGAAGACCATCGCCGCACCGAACATCAGCGCCTGCCAGATGACGCCTTCCAGCGCCATGGTGACGGAGAGCACCGAGAAGACGCGCCAGAAGTCGCGGCGGCCGACCTGCGTGCTCCTGGCTTGCGGCATCGGCCGGTCGCCGACCTTGCCCTGGCGGATCTGGATCCAGAGGACGGTGCCGACGATCAGGCAGACGAGGCCGGGCACGATGAAGGCCGCGCGCCACGAGGCCAGCGTGATCAGCACGCCGGGGACGACCCCGTAGAGTGCGAGGCCCGCACTGCCCCACAGGCCGTTCACGCCCATGGCGTGGCCCTGCTCCCGGGCCGTGCGGATCACCCAGCCGATGCCGACGGAGTGGTAGAATGCCCCGAAGGCGCCGATGCCGCACAGGGCCAGCGACAGCGCCAGCGTGTCGCCGGTCGGAACCAGGCCGCAGGCGACCGACGACAGGCCGAGGCCGAGGAACATCACAACCATCATGGCCGGCGCACCGAACTTGTCCGATGCCCAGCCGGCCGGCAGCGACACGATGCCCAGGAGAATCGTGGCCGGCGCGTAGAGGCGCAGCAGGTCTTCGGCCGGCAGGTTCCAGGAAACCGCCAGAGTAAGCACGATCACGGCATAGAACGCCGTCATCATGTGCATCAGCGCGTGGCCGATGGAGGAGAAGAGCAGGACACGCCGGCCGGGGTCGATCATCCTGCCTGTATCCTTTGTCGCCCTATTCGCTGCAAGCGCAGCTTGCGGCAATGCTGCCATTCGCGCTAAAGCCCCCGTGCCGCGGGCTCACCGGCCGGCGGCACCGGTCGGGGCGTAGCGCAGCCTGGTAGCGCATCAGTCTGGGGGACTGGGGGTCGCAGGTTCAAATCCTGTCGCCCCGACCAATTTACTCCCCTGCCATATGTCGTCATGAACACGCGCCGGGCGCTCGCCTTCATTTTCTGCACGGTGGCGCTCGATGTGCTGGCGCTCGGGGTCATGATCCCGGTGCTGCCGAAGATCGTGCTGGGATTCATGGACGGCGACACCGCCGGCGCCGCCGAGATGTTCGGCCTGTTCGCGACGGTCTGGGCGTTGATGCAGTTCTTTTGCTCGCCCCTCCTCGGCGCCCTGTCGGACCGCTTCGGCCGCCGGCCGGTCATCCTGATCTCGTGCCTGGGGCTAGGCCTCGACTACATCTTCATGGCGCTGGCGCCCTCGCTCCTGCTGCTGTTCGTCGGCCGTGTGGTCTCGGGCATCACCTCGGCCACGATCGGTACCGCCTTCGCCTATATCGCCGACGTGACCAAGCCCGACGAACGGGCCAAGGCCTTCGGCCTGGTCGGCATGGCGTTCGGGCTGGGCTTCGTGGTCGGTCCGGCGATCGGCGGCCTGCTGGGCGGTCTCGATCCACGCCTGCCGTTCTGGGTCTCGGCGGCTGCCTGCCTCGCCAATGCGGCGTTCGGGTGGTTCGTGCTTCCCGAATCGTTGCCGCCGGAAAGGCGCATGGCGTTTTCGTGGAAACGCGCCAATCCGGTCGGATCGCTGAAACTCCTGGCCTCGCAGCGCCAGTTGCTCGGCCTCGCATCCGTCGATTTCCTGGGGAACTTCGCCCATCAGGTCCTGCCCTCGGTGTTCGTCCTGTACGCCGGGCATCGATATGGCTGGGGCGAGACGACGGTCGGCCTGACGCTCGCCTTCGTGGGCATTTGCACCGCCATCGTGCAGGGATTTCTGATCGGACCGATCGTGAGGCGCATCGGCGCCCCGCGGGCCGTGATTGCCGGATTGATTGCCGGCGCATCCGGCATGTCGATCTATGGGCTCGCCGCGACAGGCCCCTGGTTCTGGGCCGGCGTCCCGGTGATGGCATTCTGGGGCGTCGCCGGTCCGGCCCTGCAGGACATGATGACCCGCCGTGTCGGCGGCACCGAGCAGGGTCAACTGCAGGGCGCCGCCTCCGCGTCACGCAGCATCGCTGGCCTGATCGCGCCCGGCGTCTTTGCCGTCCTGTTCGCCTGGACGATCGACACCCTGCCGGGTGCCGCCTTCCTTGTGGCCGGGGCGCTACTAGCGGCAGCCGCCCTCGTCACGTGGTGCGTTACGGCTCGGACGCGACCTGTCGCCCGCGTTCCGTGAGCTTGCAGACGAGCCAGTCCGGCTTCAGCGGATTCTTGAACCAAGGCTGCGCCCAACCCGCCGTAAGGCACCGCTTGACGACGTCAATATCGATCTCCTGCCCGTCAAGATCGAATAAGGGCAACTTGCCGCCCGGCTGGCTGAGCCCGCGCCTCAAATAAATAAGCTCACTTATGGTAGGAAGAACGACTTCCAAACCATTGTCATTAAATGATATTAAGTCAAACGAGCGCGCGTGATGGCGCGCGAAATCGCGATTTACAAGCACGGTCACGTCCCCCTTTGACGATTCCGTTGAAGGCCCCTCGCCGGGCACGATACGCTTGCCCGGACAAAAACCAAATAAAATCAGTTACTTGATACACTTTCTTACAAAGGCCACCCGATCTGGTGGCCTTTGGACGCAGAACCTGCAAGCCCTAGAGCGCCGCCCCCCGGCGATGCTCCAGGCGCGTAGACCTAGTTTTGCGTCTTCAGCGTGCTGCGCAGCTGCGTCAGCGCCTGTTCGAGGTCTTCGAGCACGGATTCGATCTCACGGCGCTTGTGGAGGTCGAGGACCGCCGCGCGCGGCGTGGTGGTGGAGGGCTGTGGGCCGGTCCGCGGCAGCGGCTGGCGGTTGCCCCCTGCCATCGCCTCGGCGCGCGCCGACACGATACGCAGGCTCTCCAGGGCGCTCTCGGCCGCAAGGTCGAGACGCTGGGCCGGCAGCCGGCCGCGGCCTTCCTTCAGCAGGCGCTGCACGCCCTTGATCGTGTAACCGTCTTCGTAGAGCAGCGCGCGGATGCGGCGCAGCAGGTCGATGTCTTCCGGCCTGTAGTAGCGACGGCCCCCGCCCCGCTTCAGTGGCCGAACCTGGGAGAACTTGCTCTCCCAGAACCGCAGCACGTGCTGCGGGACGTCGAGCTCGGTCGCAACCTCGCTGATCGTTCGAAACGCCTGCGCCGACTTCTCGACCCGTCTTTCGACGGTCTGAACCGAAACGGCCATCCCTGATCCCCTCGTGTTCCCAAACTACCCCTTGTTCTCGCCGGGCGCCCCGTTGATCAGTGTTTTCAGGACATTCGACGCTCGAAAGACGAGGACTCGCCGCGGCAGGATGGGAACTTCCTGCCCGGTCTTTGGGTTGCGGCCGACCCTTTGCCCCTTGTCGCGAACCGTGAAACTCCCGAACGAGGAGATCTTCACCGACTCGCCGCGCGCCAACGCTTCCACCACCTCGGAGAGAATAGTCTCCACGAGATCGCTGGATTCATTGCGAGACAGTCCCACTTCTTGGAACACTGACTCGCTCAAATCGGCGCGCGTAATAGTCCGGCCGTCCACTCCGGTACCTCTTCTTCCCCCACTTAATCCTTACTCTAAGGTGGGAAAGCGGTCAATATCAGTGGGATAGCGGCTGGACTTGAATCGCTGCCTGTTCACGTTCCGTTGGCGTTTATTCTTGTCTTACCAGCGAACGAGGCTCGCGCCCCAGGACAGGCCGCCGCCGATGCCCTCGAGCAGCAGCAGATCGCCCTTCTTGATGCGGCCGTCCTTGACGGCGACGTCGAGCGCCAGCGGGATCGACGCGGCGGACGTGTTGGCATGCTTGTCGACCGTCATCACGACGCGCTCCGGGGGCAGGCCGAGCTTGCGGCCGGTGCCATCGATGATGCGCTTGTTGGCCTGGTGCGGGACCAGCCAGTCGATGTCCTTGGGCTCGAGCCCTGCCTTGGCCAGCACTTCGCCCACGACCGCCGCCATGTTGACAACGGCATGTTTGAAAACCTCCTTGCCTTCCATGCGGAGAAAGCCGGTGGTCCGGGTCGAGGATGGGCCGCCGTCGACATAGAGGATGTCGTGATGGCGCCCGTCGGAATGCAGCGCGTTGGCGAGAATGCCGCGATCGGCCGAAGTACCGGCGCCCTGCTCGCCCTTGAGCACGATCGCGCCGGCGCCGTCGCCGAACAGCACGCAGGTGCCGCGATCTTCCCAGTCGAGGATGCGCGAGAACGTCTCCGCGCCGATCACCAGGGCGGTCGAGGCGAGGCCGCTCTTGATCAGGCTGTCGGCAACCGAGACGCCGTAGACGAAGCCCGCGCACACCGCCTGGACATCGAAGGCCGCGCCCCTGGTCATGCCGAGGGCGGCCTGCACGCGCGTAGCCGTGGCGGGAAACGTCTGATCGGGCGTAGCCGTCGCGAGCACGATCAGGTCGAGGTCGGACGCCTTGAGGCCGGCATGGTCGAGCGCGCGCTGCGAGGCCTTGATCGCGAGGTGGGAGGTAAACTCACCCTCGGCCGCGATGTGGCGCTGGCAGATGCCGGTGCGCTGGCGGATCCACTCGTCGGTGGTCTCGACCGTCTTCGACAATTCTTCGTTGGTGACGACACGCTCGGGCAGATACGAACCGCAGCCCTGGACGACAGAACGAATCACGCAGTTCCTCCGGTGGCCTGCAGCGATGCGGCCGGCGTTTCGGTTGCCGAGGTGATCTCGTGCAGCCGGGCCAGGCCCTCGACAAGCTTGCTCTTGTATTCGTAGCGGACCAGGTCGACCGCCACGCCGATGGCGTAGGCGAAGCCCAGCGCGTCCGTGCCGCCATGGCTCTTCACGCAAACCCCGTCGAGGCCGAGGAACACGCCGCCATTGTAGCGGCGCGGATCGACGCGCACGCGCAGCTTCGACCAGGCGCCCGAGGCGAACAGATAGCCGAGCTTGGCGAAGGTGGAGGTCCGGAAAGCGTCGCGCACGAACTGGGTATAGAGCTTGGCCGTACCTTCGATCGCCTTCAGCGCGACGTTGCCCGTAAAACCGTCGGTGACCACGACATCGGCCACGCCCGCACCGATGTCGTTGCCCTCGACGAAACCGTGGAAGGAAACAGGCGAGCCTTCACGGCGCAGCAGGGCTGCTGCCTGGCGTAGCTCTTCATGGCCTTTCAGCTCCTCAGAGCCGACGTTCAGCAGGCCGACCCTGGGCTTGTCGAGGCCGAGCAGGATCTGCGCAAAGACGCTGCCCATGACGGCGAATTGCGTGAGATTGCTGGCGTCGCATTCGAGATTCGCGCCGAGGTCGAGCATGATGCTCTCGCCGCGCGAGGTCGGCAGGAACGAGGCCAGTGCCGGCCGGTCCACGCCCTCGAGCATGCGCATCGCGAACATCGATATGGCGAGAAGCGCACCGGTGTTGCCGGCCGAGACGATCGTATCGGCACGGCCCTGGGCCGCGGCTTCGACCGCCATCCACATGCTCGACTTGCGGCGGCGGCGCAGCGCAAACGACGGCTTGTCCCCGGCCAGCACGGCGTCTTCAGACGGCACGATCTCGAGCACCTGCGCGAGACCCTTGCGCTTGTCGACGAGCGCCTTCAGGCGCGCTTCGTCGCCGAACAGCAGGAAGGAGGTTCCGGGATAGCGCTCGCGGGCGATGTCGGCGCCGTTCACGATGACGTCGGGGGCATGATCGCCGCCCATGCCATCGAGGGCGAGTACGATCTTTTTCGTACCCACCGTCACGCTCCGACTGTCGACTGCCAGCGCATTGCCGGCGGCGTGCTTCTGACTACTTCTCGGCCGACGCGGCGTCGGCCAGGACGGGCATGTCCTCGCGATAGTAGCCGCAATGCGAGCAAACCATGTGCGGGCGCTTCAGCTCGCCACAGTTCTTGCACTCCACGAACGCCATGGTCGGCAGCGCGTGGTGCGAGCGACGCATGTTGCGACGGGACTTCGAAACCTTTTTCTTGGGAACTGCCATGACGATCTCCAGAACGAGGGCCGCACCCGCCAATACAAGCAGGGCATGCCCCCAGAAATGCTGCAGCCGCGCTCTACGGGCGCGGCGGGCGGCCTTCTCTAGCCAAAACGTCTCACCGCCGCAACAATTTACCGGCCGCGGGGTGGCTTGTCCTTCAACGCCGCCAATCCGGCGAAAGGATGCCGGCGCTGCTCGGGCGCCGAGCGGCGGGCGCCGCCCTTCGGCTTGGGCAGCACATCTTCGAGTTTGATCCCGGGCCGCCGCGGATAGGGATCGGCCGTCAGCGACAATTGCTCGGCGACGATTTCGCCGACATCCAGCATGTTTCCCTCCAAGGGCTCCGGTGCGTCTCCCTGGGCATTCAACAGGGCCTCTCCGCTCTCGGGATCGCGGTCTTCCGTCAGGTTCTCGGCGAAGACGAGGCGGAAGGCATCGTCCAGTTCCTGCGTCACCGGGTCGAGGCTCAAGATGCAGGCCTGCACGATCCGCCCCTTGAGACGGCCCTCGACGATGATCTGTCCGCCCGGTTTGCGGTCCACGGACACGCGCGCCGAAAACGCCGGGAGGTCCAGGAACCCGAAGCGCTTGGCCAGCGCCGCGCGCTCGCTCTCCGAGGTCGAAATGTCGAGGGCGGCGCCGCTATTGCCGAGCTTCTCGAGGTCGACCATTCTCTCGATCTCTGATTTGCTTTTATTTTCAATATTTTGCGGCATCTTCTTAATTCACTTTATCAAGCCGTTGCGGGGCGTCGCATCGAGGGATCGTACATAGGCCCTGATATGGGCTTCGAGCCGACCGACAAACTCGGAATCCTGAGGCGGCCTACCGCCATAGGCGTTGCGGCGCAAGACCTCGGCAAGCGGGGTGGGTCCATCGTTCAGCGCCTCGCGGTAGGCCAGCGCCCGACCATGAAACCCTTCGGCCATGATCTTGATACGCCGCCCTACTCCCAGATCCTGGATGCCGATCTCGCGCAAAGTGAGATCGAGATGTCGAAACATGGCGTCGAAGAAGGCCTGGGCCAGGGCCTCGCCATCGGGCTCCCGGCGCAGCCGGTCGATCATCAGCGCGGCATGGAGCGCCAGAGAGTCGAAACGACCGTCCAGAGTGTCGGGTATGCCGCAAGCTTCGAAGAGCTCAGGCGCGCGCGCCTGCTCGGCCACCTGGCGATAGATGGCCATGGCGAGTTCGTCCTCGGGCTTTCGGCGACGGAACACGAACGACTTCCTTCCCAATTCAGTGGGCAAGCGGTTGACCGGCGCCCCTCACCACGACATCTTGCATTCCCTCTTCCCCCAAAGCCAAGAAGCAGTCCATGCGTCGCACCGCCCCGCTCGCCCTTGCCAGCGTCCTCGCCGTCTCTGCCGTCGTCACCCTTGGCGGCTGTGAGAACACCGTCGACATGCGTGGCTTCGCCGCGACGCCGGGATCCGTCGAAAAGCTCGAAGTCGGCGCACAGAGCCGAGAGGACGTGGTCCGCCTGATTGGATCGCCTTCGGCTGTGGCGACCTTCAATCCGAACGTCTGGTACTACATCAGCGAGACGCAGGAATACTGGGCCTACACCAAGCCCCGGATCAGCTCTCAGAAGGTGATCCAGGTCACGTTCAACGAAGCAGGTCGCATCGACGCGATCAAGAATTACGACCTGAAGGACGCGCAGGACATTCAGATGGTCTCCCGCATCACCCCCACGTCGGGCAAGGAGCTCACGGTCCTCGAGCAGGTCCTGGGCAATGTCGGCCGCTTCAGCGGTCCGAAGGGCCAGGGTACCAACCCTGGCGCCCCGACCAGCGGCGGCGGCATCTGACGCCAGTTCGTCTCCTGGCCCGGCGCCAGCGAGGATCCTCAAAGAAAAAGCCCCGGTCCTTCGACCGGGGCTTTTCCGTTTGAGGTTCCGCGTCCGCTCAGTGCGCCAGGACGGCGAGGAGCAGCAGGGCCACGATGTTCGTGATCTTGATCATCGGATTGACGGCCGGGCCGGCCGTGTCCTTGTACGGGTCGCCGACGGTGTCACCGGTGACCGCCGCCTTGTGAGCGTCGGATCCCTTGCCGCCGAAATGGCCTTCCTCGATGTACTTCTTGGCGTTGTCCCAGGCACCGCCGCCCGCCGTCATCGAGATGGCGACGAAGATACCGGTGACGATCACGCCGAGCAGCATGGCGCCGACCGCCGCGAAGGCATCCGAGCGATTGGCGATGGCCGCGATCACGAAGAAGAGCACGATCGGCGACAGCACCGGCAGCAGCGACGGGATCATCATCTCCTTGATCGCCGACTTGGTGAGCATGTCGACGGCGCGGCCGTAATCCGGCCGGTCCGTGCCCGCCATGATGCCGGGCTTCTCCTTGAACTGGCGACGCACTTCCTCGACGACCGACTGGGCGGCGCGGCCGACGGCCAGCATCGACATGCCGCCGAACAGGTACGGCAGCAGGCCACCGACCAGCAGGCCGACCACGACGTACGGATTCTTCAGCGAGAAATCGACCGATTTGACGCCCAGTTTGCCGGCGGCGATGAAGTAGTCGAGGTCCGACGTGTAGGCCGCGAACAGCACCAGCGCACCGAGGCCGGCCGAAGCGATGGCGTAGCCCTTGGTGACGGCCTTGGTGGTGTTGCCGACTGCATCGAGCGCGTCGGTGTTCTTGCGCACTTCCTTCGGCAGGCCGGCCATTTCGGCAATGCCGCCGGCATTGTCGGTCACCGGGCCGTAGGCATCAAGGGCAACGATCATGCCCGCGAGCGCCAGCATGGCGGTCGTGGCGATGGCGATGCCGAAGAGGCCCGCGAGGATGTAGCAGGTCACGATGCCGGCGCAGATCAGCAGCGCCGGGCCCGCCGTGGCTTCCATCGACATCGCGAGACCCGCGATGACGTTGGTGCCATGGCCGGTGACCGAGGCCTGCGCCACGGCCTTCACGGGGCGATAGTCGGTGCCGGTGTAGTACTCGGTGACCCAGACGATCAGGCCGGTGATGGCGAGGCCGACCAGCGAACACCAGAACAACGACAGGCCGGTGAACGAGCGATCGCCCACCGTCAGGACCGTGCCCATGCCGACCAGGCGGTCGGTGGCAAAGTAGATGGCCGGGATCGACAGCACGGCGGCCACGATCACGCCCTTGTACATCGCCCACATGATGTTGCCGTCCGAGCCGAGACGGACGAAGTAGGTGCCGATGATCGAGGTGATGATGCAGGCGCCGCCGATGACCAGCGGATAGGCCATCAACTTGCCGACGAGGACCGGATCGGCCGCGAAGAAGATCGAGGCCAGGACCATGGTGGCGACGGTCGTCACCGCATAGGTCTCGAACAGGTCGGCCGCCATGCCGGCGCAATCGCCGACATTGTCGCCCACGTTGTCGGCGATGGTCGCCGGATTGCGGGGGTCATCCTCCGGAATGCCCGCTTCGACCTTGCCGACCATGTCGCCGCCGACGTCCGCCCCCTTGGTAAAGATGCCGCCGCCGAGACGGGCGAAGATCGAGATCAGCGAAGCGCCGAAGCCCAGCGAGACCAGCGCATCGATCATGTCGCGGCTGCCGCCGGGGATCCCCATGTTGAGCAGCACCGCGTAGTATCCGCCGACGCCGATCAGGGCGAGGCCGGCCACCAGCATGCCGGTCACCGCGCCAGCCTTGAAGGCGAGGTCGAGACCGGAGGCCAGGCTCTTCTGCGCCGCCACCGCGGTGCGCACGTTGGCGCGGACCGAGACGTTCATGCCGATGAAGCCCGTGGCGCCCGACAGAACGGCGCCGATCAGGAAGCCGATGGCGGCGAACTTGCCCAGCAGGAGAGCGAGAACGACCAGGACGACGATGCCCACGATGCCAATGGTGGTGTACTGGCGGCGCAGGTAGGCAGCCGCACCCTCCTGGATGGCTTGCGCAATTTCCTGCATGCGTGGCGTGCCGGCATCGGCCGCCATAACCCGTGACGCGGTAACGACGCCATACAGCACGGCTATCAAGCCGCAGCCGATGACGCCCCAAAGAACCGTGGACATGTTTCCCTAACCTATTGTTTTTTCGTCTCTTTTACGCACATCGCGACCTGAAGCACGCGAACTCCCCCTGGACGCGAGGTACCTGGAAAAATGACAGATGGCCCGTGGGCGCGCAACCGCAGACGAGGAAAAGCCTCGTTGCCTCAAGGGCTTGGCTTCAAACGCGTGACGGATTGCGCAGCCGGTAAATGCCGATGACCATCAGGGCGATCAGAACCAGGACCAGCGCCACGTAGTTCAGCGATGCCCAGCCCTTGAGTTCGAGCACGACACTGGCCATCAGGCTGGCCACCGTGGTGACGCCGAACACCATGAAGTCGTTGAAGGCCTGGGCCTTGCCGCGCTCCGCCGGACGGTAGGTCGTGGTCAGAAGCGTCGTCGCGCCGACGAACAGGAAGTTCCAGCCCACGCCGTTCAGGGTGAGTGCCCCACGGAAGTGCCATTCGGTGATGCCCGTCAGCGCGACCATCACCCCTGCCACCAGCAGCACGATGCCGGCGATCATGACGTTGAACACCCCGAAGCGCGCGATCAGGTGACCGGTGAAGAAGGACGGGATGAACATGCCCATGACGTGGACGAAGATCGTCACCGGAGCCTCGGTCGCCTTGAGCCCGCATTGCACGATGGCGAGCGGCGAGGCCGCCATCACGAAGGACATCACGCCGAAGGCGATCATGGCACCGGCGCAGGCCACCATGTAGGTCGGCTGGGTCACGATCTGGGAGAGCGGACGCTGCGGTCCGGCGGTGTCCTCGACCCTGACCTGGGGGAACTCGATGAATCCCAGCACGATGAAGACGAGGATATGAATGAAGATGACGGCGACGAAGCTCGCCTGGAAGAGCGGCTGCCAGAGATCGGGCGTGAAACGCGCCAGGCTGGGGCCCAGGATGCCGGCGAGCACGCCCCCCGCCGTGACATAGGAGATGGCCTGCGCGCGATGCGGCGCTGGCGCCAGTTCGACGGCGGCAAAGCGATAGAGCTGCATGTTGGCGATGCCGTAGCCCAGGAACAGGCCGCCCAGGCACATCACCGGGAAGCTGCCGAGCCCGAGCCCGATGGCCGCCAGCGACGACCCGACCATGCCCATCACGGAACCGCTGCGGAAACCGAACTTGCGGCCGCGCCGCATCATCAGCAGCGATGCCGGGAACACCGACAGCATGACGCCGAGATGCTGCATGGTCACCGGCAGGTTGGCCCACATGCGCATGTCCGGCGAGACGATGGTGAGCACCGCCAGCGCCGAGGAGGCGAACATGAGCGTGTTGCTGCTTTGAGTCAGCGCCTGGCACATTGCCAGCAAGGCGATGTTGCGCATCGACCGGCGCGGCATGCGCCCGTCGGAGTTTGCCGGCGCTTCCTGCACCTTCGATGATCCATCCATTGGGCCGGCACTCTAGTCAGGAGCCCTGCCCGCGCCATGGCGCGCCGCGCAGTGCAGCTATGAGGATGTGTGATTCGCTAGAAGTGAACGTATCCCTTGCGCAGGGCCGCGATCGACCGGCCGTTCGCCATTACGGCAACTCCGCTGCCGCGGCCAAAGCGGCCGATGCACGTGACCTGAATGCCGGCCGCGCGCGCGGCGGCCTGGAGCGCGGTCCGGCGGCGCATCGGCACCGCCATCACGAGCTCATAGTCGTCACCGCCGCCCAGGACGTTCGCCCACAGGCGGGAATCCGCCAACACCGCCGCACGGGCGGCGGGTGACAGGGGCACGTCGTCGCGTTCGATGCTCACGGCCAGGCGGGAGGCGTCGGCGACATGGCCGGCATCGGCCAAGAGACCGTCGGAAACGTCGGCCATCGCCGTCACGACACCCGTGAGACTCGGCCCCAGCGCACTGCGCGGCTGTGGCAGGCGATAGCGATCCTCGAGCACCGCGCGCTGCCGGTTCGTCAGCGCGGGAAGCCCCCCCTGTGCGGCGAGCAGCCCGAGCGCCCCGTCGCCGATCGTGCCGCTCACCCAGAGCTCGTCCCCTGCCCGCGCGCCGGCGCGGGTCACACCCTTGCCGCGAGCGACGCGCCCGAAGGCGGTAATCGTGATCGTGAGCGGCCCGGGCGTGACGACCGTGTCGCCGCCACAGAGAACGATCCCGAAGCGACGCTGGTCGGCGGCCAGGCCCTTGGCGAAGGCCGAGACCCAGGCCTCCCGCCAGGTCGATGGCAGAGCGAGCGAGAGCTGGTAGACGAAGGGGGTCGCGCCACCCGCGGCAAGATCGGACAGGCAGACCCGAAGCGCCTTGGCGGCAATGCGCCCGGGCAGATCGTCGGCCAGGAAATGGACACCCGCGACAACCGTGTCGGTCTTGACCACGAGGTCATGCCGCGCATCCGCAGGCAGGAAGGCATTGTCGCTCTGGAGCCCGCCCGCCCCGTCGAAGTCGCGGGCGAGCGGCGCGAAGTAGCGGGCGATCAGTTCGAATTCGCCGAGCCGACGCGCCCGCGCCATGACGCTCTACTTCTGGTCGGACGGCCGCGCCTGGCGCGCCACGCGGTCGAGAACGGAGTTGATGAAGCTCGGCTCACCCTTGTCGTAGAAGGCGTGGGCGATCTCGACATACTCGTTGATGACGACGCGCAGCGGGACATCGGGGCGGTGCGCGAGCTCGTAGGCCCCGGCGAGCAGAATGGCACGCACGAGACGGTCCACGCGCGCCCACGTCCAATCCTCAGCCAGCGACGCCGACACGAGCGTCTCCAGCTCGTCACGCTTGCTCGCGGTGCCCTCGACCACGTCCTTGAACAACGGCCGGTCGGCGTCGCGGCGCATGCCGCCCTCGCCGGCTTCGCCCGTGCGGACCTTCAGGAACTGCTCGACGATCTCGGCCGGGGCGTCCTGCCCCTCCTGCCATTGATAGAGCGCCTGCACCGCCGCCAGCCGTGCGGCCTGGCGACGGCTGGGGCCGGCCGGCTTGGCGTCGCTCACGATTTTTTCCAGCGTCGGCCGAGAGCCACCATGGCGAGGCAGGCATGGGCCGCATCGCCGCCCTTGTCGCCGCGGTCGGTATAGGCGCGTGCCCGGGCCTGCTCGACATTCTCGACCGTCACGATGCCGTAGCCGATCGCCAGCTTCTTCTGAACCGCGAGGTCCATCAGCCCGCGCGCGCTCTCGCCGCAGACATAGTCGTAATGCGTCGTCTCGCCCCGGATCACGCAGCCCAGGGCCACGTAGCCGTCGTAGCGCTTGCCCTTCTTGGCAGCCGCCAGCGCGATCGCACCGGGGATCTCGAAAGCACCAGGAACGACGACCCGTTCCGACTTGGCGCCATTCTTCGCGATCTCACGCTCGGCGCCTTCGATGAGAGCATCGGCGATGTCGGCGTAGTAGCGCGACTCGACGATCAGGATGCGCGCGCCCTTGACCCCGGCGACCGCCGGCCGG
Source organism: Reyranella sp. (assembly GCF_965249915.1). Lineage (GTDB taxonomy): Bacteria > Pseudomonadota > Alphaproteobacteria > Reyranellales > Reyranellaceae > Reyranella. The sequence goes on along the minus strand of NZ_OZ252257.1, from coordinate 1,661,555 downwards.
GCGGTCGGATTTTCCGTCCGTGTCGACATGGTCAGACCTTTGCGCGGCCGGGAACCGGCTTCTGGGCGACGATCTTGAGGCCGAAGCCCTCGAGAGCGACGACGCTCTTCTGCGAATTGCTGAGCAGCACCATTTCCTTCACGCCGAGATCGAGCAGGATCTGGGCGCCCACGCCGTAGTCGCGCAATTCCTGCCCCGACGGTTCGATCGGTTCGCCGGCGCGGCGGCGCTGCTCGGCCAGAACGACGGTGAGCGGCTCGCGGATCAGCACGATAACGCCGCGGCCTTCCTTGGCGATCTCGCGCATCGAAGCCTCGATTTCGCCGCCCCGGCCGCCGCTGCGCTGGCCCAGCGTGTCGGTGAAGAGGTTCACCGCATGCATACGGACCATGACGGGACCACCCGCCGCGGGGTCGCCCTTCACCAGCGCGACGTGCTGCGCCATCGTCACCTTGTTCACATAGACGACGCATCGGAAGTCGCCGCCCCAGGTGCTGTCGAGCGTGGTCTCGCTGATGCGCTTGACGATCGAATCGTAGCGACGGCGATAGGCGATCAGGTCGGCGATGGTGCCGATCTTGAGGCCATGACGCTGCGCGAAGGTGATCAGGTCGTTTCGACGGGCCATCGTGCCGTCGTCGTTCATGATCTCGCAGATCACGCCGGCCGGATTGAGCCCCGCCAGACGGGCGAGATCGACGGCAGCCTCGGTGTGGCCGGTGCGCTCCAGCGTGCCGCCGTCGCGGGCAACCAGCGGAAAGACGTGGCCCGGGGTCACGATGTCCTGCGGCCCGCAGGACGGGTCGATCGCGACAGAGACGGTGCGCGCGCGATCGGCGGCCGAGATGCCCGTCGTCACGCCCTCGCGGGCCTCGATGGAGACGGTGAACGCGGTCGAGTGACGGGTGCGGTTGTTCTGCGACATCAGCGGCAGGCCGAGTTGCTCGACCCGTTCGCGCGTGAGCGCCAGGCAGATCAGGCCGCGCGCATGCCTGGCCATGAAGTTGATCGCCTCGGGACTGGCCCACTGGGCGGGAATCACCAGGTCGCCCTCGTTCTCGCGATCCTCATCGTCGACGAGGATGAACATCCGGCCCTTGCGGGCTTCCTCGATGATGTCCTCGGCAGCGGCCTTCACTTCGCTGAAGGTGATCCGCCAAGCGTCCTTTTCGAGCGCACTCATGATTTCTGATGCTCCAACAATCGCGCAACGTAACGCGCGAGCATATCCACCTCAAGGTTGACCCTCTGGCCGACCCGGGCCTGGCCCAGCGTGGTGACGGACTGGGTGTGTGAAATCACGTTCACGCCGAAGCGATTGTCGTCCACTTCATTCACTGTGAGCGAGATCCCGTCGATCGCAATAGAGCCCTTCGCCGCAACGAAACGGGCCACTTCCGGCGGCGCCTCGAACACGAAGCGCACGCTGCCGCCTTCCGGCGTCAACGAGACGATCTTGCCCACACCGTCGACGTGACCGTAGACGAGATGCCCGCCCAGCTCGTCGCCGAGCTTCAACGACAATTCGAGGTTGAGGCGGCTGCCGACCGTCCAGTCTCCCAGATGCGTCTTGTCGAGACTCTCGGCCGAAACCTCGACGGCAAACCGGCCTGCGCTTTTTTCGATCACCGTCAGGCAGCAGCCCGAACAGGCGATCGAGGCGCCGATGGCGATCGGCGTCATGTCGTGCTTCGTGGCGATGACGAACCTGCGATCGCCTGCCTTGCCGCCGGGGTCGACCGAGACGATCTCGCCGATGTCAGTCACTATGCCTGTGAACATGGCCGCTACTTAGTCCTCCCGCCGCCAGGTTTCCAGCGTGTCGCCCTGCAGTTGCCGCGCCGAAACCAGCCGGAACCGGGGCGCGGAACCGAGCCGTGCAAAATCCAGTCCGCCGACCGCAGTGCGGCCGTCTCCGCCGAGCACGAGCCCTGCCCGGTAGCTTGAAATGCCGTCGACCAGCCCCGCCTTCAGGAACGACGCCGCGACCTGCCCGCCGCCCTCGACCAGGACCCGGGTGAGCCCCCGTGCGCCCAACGCCCGTGCGCCCGCCAGAACATCGATCCGGCCGTCGCTGCCACTATCGACCTCGACGATCTCCACGCCAAGCTCGCTCAGCGCATCCCGGCGATCGGCCGGAGCGGCCTTCGTACACAGCAGCCAAACCGGCGTAACCCGTGCCGACGCGGCCAGTTTCGACCGGGCCGACAGCCGCGCCTGCGAGTCGAGGACGATGCGGACGGGCGAGCGTGCCCCCAGGCCCGGCAGGCGGCAGGTCAGTTCCGGATCGTCGGCTTCAGCCGTTGCGGCGCCGACCAGGATCGCGTCGTGGATTGCCCGCAGCCGGTGGCCGTCCCGTCGTGCCGCCTCGCCGGTGATCCATTTGCTCTCGCCCGAGGCGGTCGCGATGCGGCCGTCGAGCGAGCCGGCCATCTTGAGATGGAAGAGCGGCCGGCCCTCCCGGACCCGTAACAGGAAGCCGGCGTTGATCTCGGCCGCCTGGGCGGCGCCCTCTCCGATCTGCACGGCAAGTCCGGCCGCCTTCAGCCGTGCATGCCCCTGCCCCTTGACCCTTGGATCGGGATCCTCGAGCGCCGACACGACGCGCTCGATGCCCGCCGCCACCAGCGCATCCGCACAGGGCGGCGTCCGGCCGTGGTGCGAGCAGGGTTCCAGGGTGACGTAGGCCGTGGCGCCCTTCAGCGACTGACCGGCCTGCGCAGCCTGCGCGATCGCATCGGCTTCGGCATGCGGGCGACCGCCCTCCCGCGTGCGGCCGCGCGCCAGCACCTGACCGTCGCGCACAATCACGCAGCCGACCGCAGGGTTGGGCCAGGTGGTCCCCAGAGACCGGCGCGCCAGCGCGAGCGCCGCGCGCATCATCGGCGTCAGTCCTTGAAGTGGGCGGTATCGGCGAGGTCGGAGATGAACTCCTCGAAGTCGCGGGCCTCGCGGAAGTTGCGATAGACCGACGCGAACCGGACGTAAGCCACCGGATCGAGCGCGCGCAGCGCGTCCATCACCAGTTCGCCGATCTGCGTCGACGGGATCTCGCTCTCGCCGGAGCTCTCGAGCCGGCGAACTATTCCGTTCACGACGCGCTCCATCCGCTCCGGATCGACCGGCCGCTTGCGGCACGCGACCTGGATGGAACGCGCCAGCTTGTCACGGTCGAACTGCACCCGCTGTCCGTTCTTCTTCACCACCGTCAGCTCGCGCAACTGCACCCGCTCGAAGGTCGTGAAGCGCGAGCCGCAGGACGGGCAGTAGCGCCGCCGGCGGATCGCCGAATTGTCGTCGGTCGGCCGCGAGTCCTTAACTTGTGTGTCCTCGTGACCGCAGAATGGACAGCGCATCTCGTTCTCCCGTTCGTTCCGGCTTGGCGCCTTGTCAGTCGCGGTAGATCGGGAAGCGCGCGCACAGGGCGTGGACCTTGGCGCGAACCTGGGCCTCGACCTGGGCGTCTCCGTCCGGACCGTTCTTGGCGATGCCGTCGAGCACGTCGGCGATGAGATGGCCGATCTGCTGGAACTCGGCGACGCCGAAGCCGCGCGTCGTTCCCGCCGGCGAGCCGAGCCGCACGCCCGACGTCACCGTGTACTTCTCCGGATCTCCCGGAATGCTGTTCTTGTTGGTCGTGATGCCGGCGCGATCGAGCACCTTCTCCGCCGACACGCCGGTCGCCTTCTTCGGTCGCAGGTCGACCAGCATGACGTGGCTGTCGGTCCCGCCCGAGACGATCTTCAGCCCGCGCTCCGTCAGCGCGGCGGCGAGCGCACGCGCATTGTCGATCACGTTCTGGGCGTAGACCTTGAAGTCCGGCTTCAGCGCCTCGCCGAACGCCACGGCCTTGGCGGCGATGATGTGCATCAGCGGGCCGCCCTGCAGGCCGGGGAACACGGCGGAGTTGATCTTCTTCCCGAGCTCGGCATCGTTCGACAGGATCATGCCGCCGCGGGGGCCGCGCAGCGTCTTGTGCGTCGTCGTCGTCACGACATGGGCATGCGGCAGCGGGCTCGGGTAGACGCCGGCCGCGACGAGACCGGCATAGTGCGCCATGTCGACCATGAAGTAGGCGCCGACCTCGTCGGCCACCTTGCGGAAGCGCGCCCAGTCGATGTGCCGCGAATAGGCCGAGGCGCCGGCGATGATCACCTTGGGCTTCTCGCGGCGGGCCGCCTCTTCCATCTGCTCGTAGTCGATCAGATGCGTGTCGGGCTTCAGCCCGTAGGACACGACCTTGAACCACTTGCCCGACTGGTTGGCCGGCGAGCCGTGCGTGAGATGCCCGCCCTGGTCGAGCGCCATGCCGAGGAACGTGTCGCCCGGCTGCAGCAGTGCCATGAAAACGGCCTGGTTGGCCTGCGCGCCGGAATGCGGCTGGACGTTGGCGAACGAGCAGTCGAACAGCTTCTTCGCGCGCTCGATGGCCAGATCCTCGGCCTTGTCGACTTCCTCGCAGCCGCCGTAATAGCGGCGACGCGGGTAGCCTTCCGCGTACTTGTTCGTCAGCACCGAGCCGGCCGCCTCGAGCACCGCCCGCGAGACGATGTTCTCCGAGGCGATCAGCTCGATCTGCTCACGCTGGCGATGCAGTTCGCCCTTCAGCACCGCGTCGATCGCGGGATCCGCTTCGGCGAGACTCGTGGTGAACATCGGCAACGGCGACTGTGCCGTGCTGGCAGCGGCTTGGCTCATGATACTCAACCCTTCGAAAGCTTGTCGACGCGGCCGGCATGGCGGCCGCCTTCGAACTTCGTCGCGAGAAAGACCTTCAACGCCTCGCGCGCAACCTCGATACCGGTCAGGCGCTGGCCGAAGGCGATGACGTTCGCATCGTTGTGCTCGCGCGACAGGCGCGCCGAGGTCACATCGTGCGCGAGGACTGCGCGAACCTTGGGATTGCGGTTTGCCGCAATCGAAATGCCGATCCCGCTGCCGCAGACGAGAACGCCGCGCTCGGCCTTGCCCGAGGCAATGGCGTCGCCCATCGCTCTTCCGAAGTCCGGATAGTCGACGGATGCGGTCGAATGCGTGCCGAGGTCCAGCACTTCGTGACCCGCTTCCTGCAGGTCCCGTTTCAGACTTTCCTTAAGGTCGAAGCCGGCATGATCCGACGCGACCGCGATGGTGCCACCCGGCATTTCGACGATCGACCCCCTCTAGCTATTGAGCCCCCCGATACCATATCCGGGGCCGCGATGTCACCGTTTCGCAAAATCGTGGAAGGTGACCCACAAGACCCTAAATTGGCTCGGAAATTCGTCGGCCCAGTGCGACAATCCTCCCCGCGAGGGTCTGTACGGCCGCCGCCAGCGGAAATGGCACGACATAGCCACGCGGTCGCCTGCGGCGGCCCAGACGACCGGCGCCCCGTGGCGGTCGGCGCCTTCACTCATCCAGGGCGGCGCCAAAGGACCATGAGTTCGCGGCGGATCTGGAAGCCCAAGTGATGATAGAGGTCGATCGCCGGCTGGTTGTCGGGCCGTACGTGCAGAAACGGTACTTCGTCGTTCTCAAAGGCCAAGCGCATCAGCCGCCGCACCAGTCTGCTCGCGTGTCCTTGTCCCCGCACTTCCGGCCGAACGCAAATCGCGCTCAACTCGACATGGCCCGGCACGCGCAGCCGCTCGCCTGCCATGGCCACAAGGCGATCTCCCTGCCAGACGCCGAGATAGCGGCCCAGCAGCGGCGTACGGCGCCCAAACGGACCGGGTTGGGCCAGCTCGACGAGGTCGAGCATTGCCGCGGCGTCGGCCGACGAGAGCGTCGAAACCGCCTCGCCGCCGCCCTCCGGAGTTCGTGTCGCCACCATCTGCAGCAGGGGAAAGTGACCAAGATCGTCCCAGCCGGCTGGAAGCGGCTCCTCTGCCGGCCGGAACAGGCGTGCCTCGGCGCCAACCGGAAGATCCGCGGCAAGGTCGGCATAGGCCTGATCGGACGGCTCGAGGATCGCGGAGAATGGCGCGATGTCGCGCGGATAGTGGCGGGCGGCTCCACGGCCGGTCGCGTGATTTCGGTGCGGCCCCACAAGAGCGTGCCAAACCGGATTGTCGAGAACGTTGATCGTCATGAGGCGGGCCGTAACATGGAGGCCGAAGGCTTACTCGCCGGAATCGGACTCCATCGTCATGCTTCTGGTTTGACGGCCTGAAGCCGCTGGGGCGATGGCGTCCTGGCTGCGCGCTGTGCAAACCGAACCGAGGTTCCAGGACGTCCATACGATCGCGTACGCCGGCCGAAGTATGCGGACGCACGCAAAAGAAAAGGCCCGGCTGACGTCGGGCCTTTCCGTTGCAAAGGTTGCTTACCTTACTTCTTCATCGGCGCCGACTTGCCGTCCTTCCAGACGTAGATGTCGTAGACGGCGTCCTTGATGTCGCCCTTGGCGTCGAATTCGAGCACGCCGACGGCGGAGTCGTACTTGCCGGTGCGAAGCTGCTTGGCGACGGTCGCGGCATCGACCGACTTCGCCTTGTTGGCGGCATCGGCCCAGGCCTTCACGGCGGCGTAGCTGAACAGCGTGTAGCCTTCCGGATTGTACTTGGCGTCGCGGAACTTCTTCACGAGGGCGGCATTCTTCGGGTCGTCCTCGGCCTTGGGCGGGAACGACATCATCACGCCGTTGGTGGCCGCGCCGCCCAGCTGGGCGAACTCGGCCGTCTCGAGCGCATCGAAGCCCATCATGTTCGCCGCCAGGCCCTGCTCACGCGCCTGCTTGATGATCAGGGCGCCCGCGGTGTGGTAGCCGCCGAGCACGATGATATCGATCTTCGCCTGCTTCATCTTGTTGATCAGCGCGGCGAAGTCCTTGTCGGTGTCGTTGTAGGCCTCGTACATCGCCTCGCGCAGGCCGCCCTTGTTCAGGGCCTTCTTGGTCTCGTCGGCCACGCCTTTGCCGTACGGCGACTTGTCGTGGAGGATCGCGACCTTGGCGGTCTTGTTGTTCTTCAGGATGTAGTTGCCGACCGTCGTGCCCTGCACGTCGTCACGGCCGCAGGTACGGAACACCGTCGTATTGCCCTTGGAAGCGGCGTCGTCCGTGAGCTTCGGGTTGGTCGAGGCCGGCGTGATCTGCAGGATCTTGCCTTCCTTGTAGATGTCCGAGGCCGGGATCGACGAGCCCGAGCAGAAGTGGCCGGCCACGAAGACGACCTTGTCCGAGACCATCTTGTTGGCGACCGCGGTCGCCTGCTTGGGATCGCAGGCATCGTCGCCGACCACGAGTTCGAGCTTCTGGCCGTTGACGCCGCCGGCGGCATTGATGTCCGCAACCGCCATCTCGGCGCCGCGCCGCAGCTGCTCGCCGAATGCCGCGTTCGAGCCGGTCATCGGACCGGCCGAGCCGATCTTGATCTGGGCAAACGCGGGCGTCGCCATCAGCGCGACGGCTGCGACGGCCAGTGTGCCGTACATCTTCTTCATCCGGGTCTCCCTTGTTGGTTGAGCCTCCTCCGCACGCGCGGAGCATGCCGATACATTAGGGCCGCTCGTCCCAGCCCAGCAAGCCTTTGCGCCGATAGAGCCAGGGATACTGGCGCACCATCTGGCGCGCTCGGGTGAGCCTGAAGGCAAAGGCCGCGATCGCCAGCTGGACCGCCCAGCCCAGCGCGAAGCCCGCCAGCGACAAGAGCTCGCCGCCGGCCAATGCGTAGTCCAGGAAGCGCAGAGTCGCCGACAGGAGCGCCGTGTAGAACACGATCTGCAGCCACGGTCGCCAGGTCAGCGCCACGGCATGTCCCGCCGCGAACGAGGCCGGCCCGATCAGGACGAGGTTGAACAGCACTACGTTCAACAGCGTGTCGCCGAACCAGTCGAACATGAAGGTATCGAGCGGGCTCACGCATGCCCCCCTTCGAGATAGGCCGCCCTGACCTCCCGGTTGGCCAGAAGCTCCTTGCCGCTGCCGCTGAGACGCACCCGACCGTTGGCCAGCACGTAGCCGCGGTCGGCCAGGCGCAGCGCATGGAAGGCGTTCTGCTCGACCAGGAAGATCGTCACCCCCTCCTCCCGCGCGATGCGGCCGATCGAGTCGAAGATCTGGCGCACGATCAGGGGCGCCAGGCCGAGCGACGGTTCGTCGAGCAGCAGGAGCCGCGGCCGGCTCATCAGGGCGCGGCCGATCGCCAGCATCTGCTGCTCGCCACCCGAGAGGGTGCCACCGCGCTGGTCGCGCCGCTCGGCCAGCCGCGGGAACATGGCGAAGACCCTGTCGATGTCCGACCTGAAGTTGGCCGGGTCGCCCAGGATCGCCCCCATCTGCAGGTTCTCGTAAACGCTCATGCGCGCGAAGATGCGCCGGCCCTCCGGCACCTGCGCCACGCCGCGCCGCACGATCTGGTGGGTCGGCAGCGCCGTGATGTCCTCGCCGTCGAAGGTGATCCTGCCGGCGCGCGCGCGGGGATTGCCGCAGATCGTCATCAGCAGCGTCGACTTGCCGGCCCCGTTGGCGCCGATCAGCGTCACGATCTCGCCGCGCGTCACCTCCAGGTCGACGCCGTGGAGGGCCTGGATCGCGCCGTAGAAGGTCTCGACGCCCTTGACCGAGAGGATCGAGGGTTCAGCCATCGATCGCCTCCTCGTCGGTACCGAGATAGGCGCGGATCACCGCCGGATCGTTGCGCACCGCGAGCGGCGCCCCCTCGGCGATCTTGCGGCCGTAATCCAGCACGACGATGTGGTCGGAGATGTTCATCACCACGCTCATGTCGTGCTCGATCAGCAGCACGCCGATCCCGTCACGATCGCGGATCGAGACCAGGAGCTGATTGAGTTCCGCCGATTCGCGCGGGTTGAGGCCGGCGGCCGGCTCGTCGAGGCAGAGCAGCACCGGCTCCGTACACATGGCGCGGGCGATCTCGAGCCGCCGCTGGGCGCCGTAGGGCAGCTCCCCGGCCGGCCGGTCGGCATCCGCCACCAGTCCGATGCGCTCCAGCCAGAGCCGGGCCAGCTCGATTGCGGCCGCCTCGGCGCGCTGGAAGCGACCGGCGCCCACCAGCCCCAGCAGGCTCCAGCCCGACGCGCGCATCAGCTTGTTGTGCTGTGCGACCATGAGATTCTCCAGCACCGTCATGCCGGAGAACAGACGGATGTTCTGGAAGGTGCGCGCCACCCTCGCCTTCTGACCGATCTCGTGGCCGCGCATCCGCTCGAGCAGGAATTCGCCGCCGGGGCTGCGCAGGGTCAGCCGCCCGATCGTCGGCTTGTAGAAGCCGGTGATGCAGTTGAAGACGGTGGTCTTGCCGGCGCCGTTGGGCCCGATGACGGCGGTGATGGAATGCGATCGGGCCGCGAACGAAACGTCGTCGATGGCGACCAACCCACCGAAACGCATGGTCAGATGCTCGACCTCGATCAGCGGCGTGCTCATCCACCGCCTCCTGAGCCCGCCGGATGCAGCCTTATCGACGGTTCGCGGCTGGAGACGAGGCCGCGCGGCCGGAACACCATGATCAGGACCATGGCGAGGCCGAAGGCCAGCATGCGGTAGTTACCGAGGTCGCGGAACCATTCGGGCAGGCCGATCAGCAGCACCGCCGCCAGCACGACGCCGATCTGGCTGCCCATGCCGCCCAGCACGACGATCGCCAGGATGATCGCCGATTCGATGAATACGAAGCTCTCGGGGCTGATGAAGCGCTGCTTGGCGGCGAAGAACGAGCCGGCAAAGCCCGCGAACATGGCGCCGATGGCGAAGGCCGTGAGCTTGGTGTTGGTCGGATTGATGCCCAGCGCCTGGCAGGCCGTCTCGTCCTCGCGCAACGCCTCCCAGGCGCGGCCGACCGGCAGGCGCCGCATGCGCTGGGTGAACAGGTTGGTGATCAGCGCCAGGCCGAGGATGATGTAGTAGAGGAAGATCAGCCGGTGATTGCCGTCGAAGGCAATGCCCAGCATCTCCGATACGGTCTGCTTGCCCGGTGGCGGCGTCTCGGCGAACACGGCGCCGAACAGGGTCGGTCCGGGAATGGAGCCGATGCCGGCCGGACCGTTCGTCAGGTCGAACCAGTTGAGCAGCACCAGGCGGATGATCTCGCCGAAGCCCAGGGTCACGATGGCGAGATAGTCGCCGCGCAGGCGCAGCACAGGAAAGCCCAGCATGATGCCGAACAGCGCCGCCATCATCCCGGCGAGCGGCAGGACCGTCCAGAAACCCAGCCCATACTGCGTGCTGAGCAGCGCATAGGCGTAGGCCCCGACGGCGTAGAAGGCCACGTACCCGAGATCGAGCAGGCCCGCGAGCCCGACCACGATGTTCAGCCCCCAGCCCAGCATCACGTAGGTCAGGATCAGCACGCCGAGATCCATCGTCTTCTGGTCGGCAAACGGCATGGCCGGCAGCAGGACCGCGCCGGCCAGCAGCAGCCAGCCGAACCATTTGGCGCCGGCCTTGCCCAGCGCCACGCCCGACGGCGTGCGCGCCGCCGCGCCCATGGCGTCGTTGGCCCACGGCCAGATCGCGCGGATCAACAGCACCACGCCGCCCAGCCCCACGAACCAGTGCAGGAAACCCGACGGCATTTTCATCGGCGAGGCGCCGGCCGCGATCATCGCGACACCCAATGCGATGGCAGGCCAGCGCAGGCCGTTCGCCGCCATCGAGAGGCCGAGGCGCCCGACGAAGATCGCAACGATCGCCACGGCGAGATCGACCAGCTGGTAGTCGAAGCCCAGCCCCTTCCCGCCGCCCTGGTCGACGGTGCGGAAGCCGACGACGAAGAAACCGAGGGCCGCGGCAACGAAAGCGGTGAGACCCGCATCCTTCAGCATGAGAGGGAGACGCGGGCCCATGCGTTCAGACCTTCTCGATCTCCGGTTTGCCGAGCAGGCCGCTCGGCCGGAAGATCAGCACCAGCACCAGGATCGCGAAGGCCGCGACGTCCTTGTACTCGCTCGAGAAGTAGCCGGCCCAGAAGACCTCGATCAGACCGATCAGCAGCCCGCCCAGCATGGCGCCCGGCAGCGAGCCGATACCGCCCAGCACAGCGGCCGTGAAGGCCTTGATCCCGGCCAGGAAGCCGATGAAGAAGTCGATGACGCCGTAGTACATCAGGAAGAGCATGCCGGCGACCGCGGCCAGCGCCGCGCCCAGCACGAAGGTGAGCGAGATGGTGCGGTCGACGTTGACGCCCAGCAGGGAGGCCATCTTCATGTCCTGCTCGCAGGCACGCTGCTGGCGCCCGAGCGAGGTCCTGGCGATCACCCAGGTGAAGCCCGCCATCAGCACGACCGTCACCAGCACGATGATGATCTGCAGCCAGGTGACGCGCACGTCGAACCCGTCGGCGGTGAACAGGTTGAAGCCACCCGACACGATCTGCCCGCCGGGCTTGGGCCGCGCCCCCTGTGCCAGCTGCACGTAGTTCTGCAGCGCTATGGAGACGCCGATCGCCGAGATCAGCGGCGCCAGCCGGAACGATCCGCGCAACGGTCGATAGGCCGTTCGTTCTATCGCCCAGCCGTAGACGGCGGAGAAGGACATGGCCAGCAGCAGGACCAGGACGATGGCGATGGGCGCCGAGCTGATGCCGAGACTGCCGCAGATGATGAAGCCGATCAGCGAGATGAACGCGCCGATCATGAAGACTTCGCCGTGTGCGAAGTTGATCATGCCGATGATGCCGTAGACCATCGTGTAACCGATGGCGATCAGCCCGTAGATGGCGCCCAGCGTGATTGCGTTGATCAGCTGTTGCGTGAAATACGCCATGCCTTGTTTCTGTCTCCCTGCCCTTGCGACCTACGATGCTTTCTCGGGCACTGGCAAGCTCAAGATGGGCCGCTTGCAAATAGCGGACCACCACACCCGCGGTTTCGGTCCCTGCCTGCCAGGCCCGGGCGAGGCGGCCGAAATGCCGCTTGCGCTCCGTCGCGCGAGCACGGATTAAATGCAGCCATGATTACCCCCTCCTACGACGTGATCGTCATCGGCGCCGGTCCGGCCGGACTGACCGCCGCCACTGAAATCGCCCGCGCCGGACTGAAGGCGCTCTGCCTCGACAAGCTCGCGCCCGGCGGCGAAATCATCAACCTGGGCGCCCTCCACGATTTCGAGGAGATGTTCGACGGCACGACGATGGCCGCGCGCCTCACCGACGACGCCGCCGTGGCCGGCGTCGAGCTCGGCTTCGGCGAGGTCTCGGCGATTGCCGGGACCGGCCCCTTCGAGGTCGAGACGACCGACGGCGAGCGCCACAGTGCGCGCTCGGTGGTCGTGGCGACCGGCCTGAACAAGGGCAAGCTCGGCATACCGGGCGAGGATGAATATGAAGGCCGCGGCCTTTCCCACTGCGCGAACTGCGACGGGCCGCTCTATGCCGGCCAGCCCGTGATCGTCGCCGGCGCGACCGGCTGGGCGCCTTACGAGGCCGCCGTCCTGGTCGGCATCGCAGGCGACATCACCATGCTCGGCACGCCGACCGGCCCGGTCCCCGAGGGCGTGACGGCCCAGCCGGGACGCATCGTCGGCCTCGAAGGCAGCAATGGTCTCGAGGCCGTCACGATCGAAAAGGACGGCCAGCGAAACCGCGTTTCGACGAATGCCGTGTTCGTTTACGAAGGCCGGTCTCCCGCTGCGGAATTTGTGCCGGATTCGCTTGCACGCGACGCCACGGGGCATATCGTTGTCGATGCACAGGGCCAGGCCGGCCAGCCGCTGGTGTTTGCCGCCGGCGACGTCCGGTCCGGTTCCAAGGAATACCTGGCCGACGCGATCGCGGACGGCCAGCGCGTCGCCAAGTCGGTCGTCGCGGCGTTGAACAAATAGCGTGGAGGAAAGCAGACATGCGTATCTTCAATCCCAGCTTCGGCATGGCCGCCGCCGGTCCCGCCAAGGTGACCTTGCAGCCCGTGAACTGGGCGACCGACGCCATTGCCCTGATCTCCAATTCCAAGCCCAATGCCCGTGAGCTCCTGGAAGGCGTCCGCGCCATGCTGGGCGCGCACCGTCCGGTGGACAACATCCACTTCCATGCCAAGAACAGCGCCAGCCAGCCGGCACCGAAGGAGCTGATCGAGAAGGTCGCCAAGAACTACAAGGCAGCACTTCTAGCCTTAGGTGATTGAGGAAGCTGTTCATCGTGGAGTTTCCACGACAGCCTCGAACTCGAGAAGCTCGGCATCACCGCTTTCGTGATCGCCACTGAGACTTTCAAACCGCTGGTCCTGGCCCAGGCGAAAGCCCGCAAGGTCGAAGCGCGCCTTATCGTAGTGAAGCACCCCGTCGGCGGCCTGAATGCCGAAGAGCTGCGGGAACGGATCGAAGCAGCGACCAAGGGACTGACCGAGGCGACGAGCAAATGAAGGACATCGCCGACCAGGAAGTGATCGACATCGGCGATATGGATGTCGAGGCCTTCAACGAGTACGCCAACGAACAGGGCTGGAGCGACGGCATGCCGCTCTTCGTGCCCACCGAGGCCAAGGTGGCGAAGTTCGTCGAAACCGTTCGCGGCGACAACCGTCCCTACCCGCCGGTGCCGCCGCGCCAGATCGTCCCGACGTTGCAGGCGCTGGCCGCCAATGCCGTCATGGCCGGCTGCAAACCGGAATACTTCCCCGTCGTGACCGCCGCCCTGCGCGGCGTGCTCGACCCGGAATACAATCTGCACGGCACGCTCGCGACCACGCACTCCTGCGCGCCGATGGTCATGGTGAGCGGCCCCATCCGGCACGAGCTCAACATCAACTGCGGAACCAACTGCTTCGGCCAGGGTCGCCAGGCCAACGCCACGATCGGCCGCGCGCTCGGCCTGATGCTGCTGAACGTGGCTGGCGCCAAGCCGGGCGAGATGGACCGCTCCACCCAGGGCAATCCCGCCAAGTTCACCTTCTGCTTCGGCGAGAACGAGGAAGAGAACCCCTGGACGCCCTATCACGTGCAGCGCGGCTTCGCGCCCACGGACTCGGTCGTGACGGTGATGTCGGGTGAAGGCCCGCACAATCTGAACGACCACGGCTCGACCACGGGCGACGGGCTGCTGACCACCTTCGCGGGCGGCATGTCCAACCCCGGTGCCAATACCGTGTACGGCAAGGGGCCGATGTTCCTCATCATCGGCCCGGAGCACGCCGCGACCCTGAAGCGCGATGGCTTCACGCTGGAGAGCATCCGCGAGGAACTCTGGAAGCGCTCACGCATCCACCTGTCGCGAATCTCCCGCGAGAACCTCGACACCTACGAGAGCACCGGCCACAAGCCGGACGGCGACTGGCTGACGATCGGCCGCGATCCTAACGACATCCACATCACCGTCGCGGGCGGTCCGGGCAAGCATTCGGCGTTCATTCCGTCGTTCGGCGGCACCACCGTGGCCTGCACGCGCATCGCCCGATGAGCGAGTGGTGCGGCTGGCCGGTCGTCGAATCGACGGCTTGGGAAAGCGCACAGCAGATCCTGGCGGAGGCCGAGCTTTCGGACGGCCTCCCTCTTGTGCCTCCTACGCGGAAGCGGCTCGACGCCATGATCGCCGGAGTCGCCAGCCGGGCAGACTCGCTTGGGATGATGCCGCCGATGTTCGGCGACATCACGCCCGAGTCCGTCGCCTATCAATGCGTGATCGCGGGCTGCGTGCCGGCGGAACTGCCGGTCGTGCTGGCGGCGGCACAGGCGCTGCTCGAGCCCGACTTCAATCTTCTCGGCATCGCCACCACCACCGGCAGCGCCGCCGTCGCGCTCTGCATCCATGGTCCGATCGCGCGCAGGCTCGGGGTCAACGCGCTGACCAACGCCATCGGCCCCGGCGCCCGCGCCAACGCCTGCATCGGTCGCGCCCTGCAGCTCTGCCTGCGCAACATAGGCGGCGCGCGCTCGGATACCGGCGACATGGCGACGATGGGGCAGCCGGCCAAGTTCACGCTGTGCTTCGCCGAACGCGAAGGCGGTCCCTTCCCCACCTTCACCGAACGCCATGGCCTCGGCAAAGACGAGAGCGCCATCACGGTGATGGGCATTTCAGGCACCGCCGAGGTGCTGCCGGGCGACGGCGAAGGGGCCACGCCCGAGGCCATCCTCGACCCGGTCGTCGCCGGCATGCGCGCCGAGATCGTGATGTCGGGACAGAGCCGCAAGAGCGAGCGCGGCGAACAGGTCCTTCTGCTGCCGCTCGAACTCGCCGAGAAGATCGCCCGCCACGAGGGCTGGGATATCAAGCGTGTCCAGCAATACCTGTTCGACAAGGGTGAGGACGTAGCCAGTTCTCCGGAGGCGATCCATCCGATCGTGACCGGCGGCGCGGGCTACAAGATGGCCTATCTCCCGATCTGGGGCGGCGGATCGCAGATCGTGATGCGCAAGCTCTGACCCGGGCCGCCGGGCCCTGCGGGCCCGGCTACTTCAGGAGCCTGCGCACGAGCCCGTAGAACAGCCACATCCCCAAACCCCACAGGGCATAGACGATCGGCACGACCGCCACGCCGGGCAGGCGCCAGCCGCCGCCGACCGGCGCGCCCTTGATCGGCAGGACGACGAACCAGTTCACCGCCAATACCAGCGTGATCGCGAAGAGGATCCACCCCAGGGCCCCATTCAGGATGCCGGGCAGTCGTGCGACCACGAAAGCGCCCAGGGCGCCCCAAAGACCGCCCCAGAAGGCCAGGGAGACGATGGCCGGAACGCCCCAGGGCGGCACCGGCCGCATGTTGTAGAGATTGGGCCGGCCGAACCCCAGTTCGGCGGCGATGTAGAAGCCCCACTGGTGGAACACCAGTACGCTCAACGCGCCGGCGAGAAAGCCAGCAACAACCATGCGCCAGAGATTGCCTGTCACCTCACGTCACCCCGGAGGACGCCGATCGCGCCACGGATGCGCCTGTTCGAGCTGGGCGGCCAGTGACAACAGCGTGGCCTCAGCGCCGTAGCGGGCGACGAAATGCATCCCGATCGGCAGACCGTCGTCCGTCCATTCGAGCGGCACCGACATGGCCGGTACGCCCGCGGCATTGCAGACGGAGGTGAAGGCCACCATCGGTGCGAGCCCCTCCTCGTACGTCTCGAGACTTCCATCCATGCGCACGGTGCCCAACGGCAACGAGGTCCGCGCGATGGTCGGCGACAGGAGAATGTCGAAGCCCTCGAAGAAGGCCCCGAGTTGCCGGCCGGTGCGGTGGAAGACCTGCACCGCGCGGATATAGTCGTGGGCACTTATCCTGCTGCCCTGCTCCGCATGGAGCTGCGTCACCGGTTCCAGATCGCGCGGTCCCGGCACGCGGCCATTGGCGCGCACCTGGATATTGGTGAGGGTGTTGGCGCACATCACCGTGCCGAAGGCTGTGCCCGCCGCCGCGGCATCGTAGTCGGGCGCGGCCTCCTCCACGTGATGGCCGAGTGCCTCCAGCCGTTTCGCCGTGCGCTCGACGGCCGCGATCAGCACGGGATCCATCGAGTCCCAGCCCACGGGCTTGCGCAGGAACGCGACACGGAGCCTGCCTGGCGCGCGCCTGGTCGCATCGAGGAACGAGCCCCGGGCTTCGGGCGCGCCATATGGATCGCCGGGTTCGCCGCCCGCCAGCGCATCGAGCAGGGCCGCACTGTCGCGCACCGAGATCGAGACGCAGAGCTGCGCGCCGGCGCCCGCCAGCGTCTCGCCGATCGGCGCCAGGCTGATGCGGCCACGCGAGGGCTTCAGACCGAACAGGCCGCATAGAGACGCCGGAATGCGGATCGAACCGCCGCCGTCGGTCGCATGCGCCATCGCCAGCGCCCGTGCCGCTACGATGGCCGCCGAACCTCCCGAGGAGCCGCCCGGCGACAGGTCGACCCGCCAGGGATTGACCGTTGCGCCGCCGAAGGCCGGCTCCGTCGTGGGTGCGAGGCCGAACTCGCTGGTGTTGCTGCGGCCGACGATCACGAGCCCGGCGCGGCGCATGCGCGCCACGGCCGCGCTGTCCTGTGCGGCCACCGGTTCTTTCGCGAAGAAGCGCGAGCCGACCGTGGTCGGCGCGCCGGCACAATCGGCCATGAGCTGCTTCACGACGAAGGGAATGCCCTGGAATTGCCCGTCGCCTGCCGCAGCGATGGATCTTTCGAGCAGGTCGCCTTCGTAGAAATCCGTGATCGCGTTCAGCCGGTCGTTGGCCTCGCGCAGCCGCACGAGGGTGGCATCGAGCAGTTCTTTGGCGCCGATCTGGCGGCTGCGGACCAGCTCCGCGACAGCCAGTGCGTCATTTGTCGCGAAAACGTCTTCCAACGGTTCAGTTCCGCCAGCGCTCGAGGTTCGCCGCTACGAAGGCGTCGTCATGAAGCTCGGGATAGGTGGCGTAGAGCCGGTCGATGCCTTCGCTCTGACCGGGGCTCAGCTTCTCGTGCGGATCGAGGCATTCGATGGACTGAAGCAGGCCCTGACGCCGCAGGATTTCGTGGCAGCCGGGAATGCAGCCGGCGAAATCATGGTCGACGTCGAACACGACGCTGTTGCAGTCCGTCACGAATGAATCGAGCGCCAGTATTTCAGGCGGGACCGCGCCGTTCGACACCGAGAGCTTCAGCCTTTCCAGCATCTTCGCCGCGCCGCGCGTCCAGACGCTCCAGTGGCCGAGCAGGCCACCCTGGAAGCGCAGCGTCACCTCGCGGTTGCCGGTGCGCACGACCATCGGCGTTACGAGATCGGCCACGATATGATCGTCGTTGCCGGTGTAGAGGGTGATGCGATCCTCGGCGTGGGCCGCGGCGATGCCGAAGCAGACATCGAGCGTGCGGTAGCGGTTGAACGGCGCCACCTTGATCGCCACGACATTGTCGATCGCGGCAAAGCGGGCCCAGAACTCGCGCGACAGCTTGATGCCGCCCACCGCGGTCTGCAGGTAGAAGCCGATCAGCGGCATTTCCTTCGCGACCGCAGCGCAATGCTCGATCAGTTCGTCCTCGCTCGAGCCCTTCAGCGCCGCCAGCGACAGCAAGACCGCGTGATAGCCGAGCGACCGCGCCGTGCGCGCTTCCTCCAGCGCCTGCGCCGTCTTGCCAACGGCGCCCGCGATCATGACCAGCGGTCGGTCGGTCCAGTCGCGCGCCGTCTCGATGGCGAGTTCGAGGACGGGGCGATAGAGCCCGACTTCGCGGATGGCGAACTGCGTGGTGTGGACGCCCACCGCCAGTCCGCCGGAACCGGCGTCGAGGTAATAGCGACTCAAGGCGCGTTGCGACTGCCTGTCGAAGTTCCGCTGGGCGTCGAGCGCCAGCGGGTGCGCGGGGATGACGGTGCCCTGCCGCAGCAGGGACAGGACCGGCGCCGGAAGATCGCGCCAGTGGAGGGCCTTGTCGGTGCTCATGCCTGCATCCTATCCCAGTTCCGGGCCTGCGAGGGCAAAGACATGCGAGGGATCGTCCAGCCTCTTCGCCGTCCCCAGGGTCATCCGCATGTAGCCGCGGGGCGAGGTCGCCCCCTGCTGCTGGAGCCAGGCGCGGACGGCCTGATGCGCCTCCGGCACGTCGATGATGAACGGCCCCGGCGCGGTGGCGGCCGCACGCGAGATCAGGGACAGGGCGATGGCCTCGCGGTCGGCCACGACCGGTCCGAGCGACGTTGCCACCCGGCCCTCGCGGCCCAGCACGAAGCCCACGATCTTGCCCCCCACGTCTTCGGCCAACCACGCGCGGCCGGGCTGCCGCAGGGCGAGGTGCATCAGGATCGAAGGCCGCTCCATGCCGGTGAGCGGCCGGTCGTAGACGGCAAGCCGCGGCAGGTCCGCCGGCGTGATCGGCCGGATCGTGACGCCGGCCGGCGGTGCGACCGCGGCGGCCTCCACCCCGTCGAAGTGCCAGCGCGCGATCGGGTAGAGGTCTCGAAAACCGAGCGTCAGATAGATCGGCCGCCCCTGCTCCGTCGCATCGAGGCCCGCGACCGCGTCGGCGGCCAGGACTTCCTCGATGCAGCGCTTGAGCAGGCCTGTCCCGAGGCCGCCACGGCGACGGTCCCTGGTCACCAGCACCATGCTGATCCAGGCGAGATTCTGGCCGAGCGGCAGGACCAATGAACTCGCCTTCCACGTTCCGTCCGGCGCCGTACAGCCGAAGCCGCGGCCGGCCCCCAGCATGAACCGCCAGTCGGCAACGTTCTGGTTCCATCCCGCCTCGATCGACAGCGGCCAGACCGCATCAGCCTGCTCCGGGTCGATCGGCTTGACGTCGACCCCATCAGACAGTGGCGCGTCAGTATTTGCCATCGCGCACCTCGTAGTGCGTGGGCTTGTTCAGCGTGACCATGTCCCTCTGCAGCCAGTCGGTCGTCCACTCGATCATCTTCGAGAGCGGCACGCTGGGCGGCCCGAACTCCTTCTCCATGCGGCTCGCATTGTTCAGCCAGCCGGTCGGCGCTTCCTTGCCGGTGAGGATGGGTGTCCTCTCCAGCAGCTTGCCGAATTCGGCGGCCAGCTTGCGGATCTCGATGGTCTCCAGGCCCGTCACGTTGATCGGTGTCGTGGGTGTGGTCGCGCGGGCGAGGCAACGCAGCGCGACGGAATTCGCATCGCCCTGCCAGATGACGTTCACATGCCCCATCGACAGGTCGATCGGCTCGCCGTCCCTCACCTTGCGGCCGACGTCGTGCAGGACGCCGTAGCGCATGTCGATCGCGTAGTTGAGGCGGAACAGCCGGCCGGGCGTGCCGTGGCGGGCCGAGAAATACTCGAACATGCGCTCGCGGCCGACGCAGGAATTCGCATAGTCTCCGGAGGGCGGCACCGGCGGCACTTCCTCCGTCGCGCCGCCACTGTCGACCGGCACGAACGGATAGACGCACCCCGTCGAGAAGGCGACGATGCGCGATTCCTTGAAGACCTCCGCGACCATCGCCGGGACCTGTACGTTCATCGCCCAGGTGAGCGGCACGTCGCCGGTCGCGCCGAACTTGCGCCCCGCCATGAAGACGACGTTGGCGGCCTTGGGCAGGTTTTCCAACGCCGCGCGATTCAGCAGGTCCGCGGAGACCGGCTCGACGCCGGCCTTCTCCAGCGCCTCCTTCACACCGGGCTCGCTGAAGCGCGCCACGCCCATCACCCGCTTGGTCGGCGCGGCGCGCTTGGCCATGCGCGCGAGGGTCGGGCCCATCTTGCCGCCGACGCCCAGGACGAGGATGTCACCCGGCGTCGCCGCCAGATCGGCCACCAGATCGGCCGACGGGGCGGTCATGAAATCCTCGACGGCCTCGACGCTGTCGAAGCGGGCCGGAAGGTTGGCGCTCATTTCTTGCCTCCAGGATGGGCCGGCGTCAGCCGTTCGTGTGGCGCGGCAGGCATCGAGCGCAGCGCCGCGAAGTCGAGATCGACGCCGACCGCGAAGCCCGGACACGCCAACGAACCCAATGCCAGCGCGCCGTCCCGCACCTTGAGCCGCGCCGGCCTGCCGGCCTGGCGCTCGTAGAGATCGGGATGGGCGGCCACGAAGGCATTCTGTTCGGCGTCGGAGGCCGACGACATGCCGTCGATGAAATGATGGGCGTTGCGCTCGACATGGGTGAGGCCCAGCAGTGAGACCAGTGCCAGGTCCTGCTGGACGCTGACGCCGGGCTGCGTCGTGAGATCCTCGGCCGACATGAAGTAGCCGGGCCCCAGCTTCGTGACCCGTGCCGCATTCAGGATCGACTTGTAGAAGCCCTTGCAGTTCTTGCTGGAGACTCCGGCATAGCCGAGCTTCAGCGCCTCCGGGAAGGTCGCGAGCTCGCCGTCCGATTCGTCGATGATGACGGGGCGATACTTGGCAAGCGCCGTCACCGGCCGGCTGAGCGCCGCCTGGCGCTTGATCGGCTGCTCGATGAACAGAGTGGCTCTGACCATCTTCGCGAGCGCCGGCGTCTCCTCGACCTTGCGCCACAGCTCCACGATGCCGTCGACATCGTCGTACTGTTCGTTGCCGTCGAACGTGACCTTGTAGTCGCCGGCTGCCGCATCGAGCACGGAAGCGATGCGCGTCAGCCGATCCAGGTCGGCCCGGATGTCGCCGCCGACCTTCAGCTTGTAATAGCGGCCGCGATAGTAGGAGACGACCTCTTCCAGCGTCTCCGGAAGCCCGTCGTTCACCCGCTCGGACTCCAGCCGCTCGGCCTTCGTCAGCGGATCGACCAGGCCCACCGTGTGACGCAAGTCGATCGACGGGCGCGGCTTCAGTCCCTTCAGGAAACCCGAGAGATCACCGGCGTCGATGTCCGGTGTCAGATCGGTCGCTGAGATGCCCGGCACATTGGCCGTGATCATCTGCGCAAAGGATTGGCCGGTCACCTTGCCAAGCGCATCGAGGATCGCCCTGTCGAGCAGCGCCGGTCCGTACGAGGCAACCAGAGGATTGAGCCCCAGCTCGCCGCCGCGCGAGATCTGCTGGCGATAGCTGCCGGCATAGAGCCCGAAGGGCGTGTCGAACCCTCGCTCGCCGTAGTGGTCGATGGCGAGCTGCAGGGCCTGCCGCAGCTGGTCGAGATTCTGTGCGTCGGAAAACTCCGGGCTCTTCTCGAACCACTTGGCGCCCAGCGCCTCGGCCGCGACTCCTTCGCTGGTACGACCGTCCTCCAGCGCGATGCGTACGCGGATGATCGCCTGGATGCCCTGCGTCACCGTGATGACGCCGAAGCGGAACGGCAGGCGCAGGCGGTGGTCGCGCTCGAAGCGGTCGACCGCCTCAACCTTCACTTTCATACCGTTTGCTCCAGCAGACCTTGAACATAGCCGATCATGCGCGCCGCGCAGGTCGAACCGTCGGGTTCGTAGATGAAGGGTTCCATGGCGACCCAGCCATCGTAACCCGTGTCGCGCAGCGCCTCGACCACGGGCGCGAATTTGTCCGTCCCCTCGCCCGGCCCGCGCTTGTTGCGGTCGTTGAACTGGACATGCGCCATCAACCCGGTCGGCATCCAGCGGCGGATGACATCGGCAACCGGCTCCTGCTCTTCCAGGCTGGAGGCCAGCGTGTCGACCATCAGCCGGAAGGCCGGGCTGCCGATACGACGGACGACGGCCTCGGCCTCGCTGAGCGTATTGACGAAGTTGCAATCGGGTCGCGCCAGCGGCTCCAGGCAATAGACCACGCCGGCCTTCTCCGCAGCGGCGGCGGCGACGGCCCAGGCTTCCTCGACGCGCCTGGCATCATCCGGGTGGGCTACACGGCGCTGGCCGGGCGAACCATGAACGAGATAGGCGCCGCCCAGGTCGGCGCAGAGTTCGATGGATGACAGCAGCACATCGACGCTGCGCTGCCACACCGCCCGATCTTCGGTCGCGATCGACAGTCCCGCCGGCGCCGCCAGCAGCCAGTGGAGGCCGCTGACCTCCACGCCGGCGTCGGCACAGGCCTTGCGGACGGAAGCACGCTGGGAGGCTGGCATGCGCCATGCATCGTCGCCCAGGGTGAACGGCGCGACTTCGAGTCCTTTGTAGCCGAGCGCCGCCGCCAGAGCGCATTGGCGCTCGAACGACAACTCGCGGATGACTTCGTTGCAGAGAGAAAGCTTCACGGACGAACCTCGCCTTGACGGGCAAATGCGCGTTCGCCAGTCTCATCGCATGGGGGCACATGATATCAGGGGCGCGAAAGCGATGAACAGTTTCATCGCTGCGCGCGCATGACGAAATTCGGCACCCTGGCCAACCGTTACTGGCCGACCCTCGTCCTCTTCGCCTTCCTGCTGGCGAGCTGGCAGGCCGCCGTCACCTTCGGCAACATCCGCGAGTATCTCCTGCCCGCCCCGCTCTCGGTCTGGAACGCGCTCTGGCACGGCGACACGGCCTGGTGGCCCCATCTGTGGACCACGACCTTCGAGATCATCGGCGCCTTCCTGATGGCCGCGGTGGTCGGCGTGGCGCTGGGCGTCGCCATCGCCTGGTCGCCCGTCCTCGCCAACGCGCTGGTGCCGTTCCTCGTGTTCGTGAACACCCTGCCGAAGGTGGCGATCGCGCCCCTGTTCCTGATCTGGATGGGCTACGGCATCTTCCCCAACATGCTGATGGGCGCGCTTATCGGCTTCTTCCCCGTGGTCATCAATACCGCCGTCGGCCTGTCCCAGGTCGAACCGGACATGCTCGACCTCGGCCGCGTCTTCAACGCACCGAAATGGAAGATCTTCGTCAAGATCCGCCTCCCCAACGCCCTTCCCTACATCCTGAGCGCGCTGAAGATCACGGCAACCGCGGCGGTGGTGGGCGCGATCGTCGGCGAGTTCGTCGCCTCCCAGCGCGGCCTGGGCTACGTCATCGTCACCACACAGAGCAGCATGAACACCTCCGTGGCGTTCGCCGCCCTGGTCTGGATTTCCGTCGTGGGCCTCGTGCTCTACGGCGCCGTCGTATTGCTGGCGCATCTCTGGGCCCCCTGGGCCGAGGGCGTCGACTGAGTTCGGGGATGGGGAAAAGGGAGACCGCTATGACTCGCACACTGTCGCTGGCGCTGGCCGCGCTGCTGGCCACCTCCGGCGCCGCCTCGGCGCAGGAGAAGTTCACCTTCGCGCTCAACTGGTTCGCAGTCGGCGACCACGCCGCCTACTGGGTCGCGCTCGACAAGGGCTACTACAAGGCCAAGGGCCTCGACGTCACCCTCGAGAACTCCAAGGGCTCCGGCGATTCGATCGCCAAGGTCGACACCGGCCGCGCCGATGCCGGCCTCGCCGACGCCGCCGTCGTCATCGCCTCGGTCGGCCGCAGCACGACCGTCAAGACGGTCGGCATGGTGTTCGACAAGACCCCCCTCAACATCTTCAGCCTCAAGGAAAAGCCGCTCGCCAAGCCCAAGGACCTGGAAGGCAAGACGCTCGCCGCGCCTCCGGGCGATTCGCAGCGCCAGATGTTCCCGGCCTTCGCCAAGGCCAACGGCATCGACCCGGCCAAGGTCTCGTGGGTGAACATCGAGCCCGCCGCCAAGATCGCGGCCCTGGCCGAGAAGCGCGTCGA
Source organism: Reyranella sp. (assembly GCF_965249915.1). Taxonomy (GTDB): domain Bacteria; phylum Pseudomonadota; class Alphaproteobacteria; order Reyranellales; family Reyranellaceae; genus Reyranella. The sequence continues at coordinate 1,637,696 of NZ_OZ252257.1, read as the reverse complement.
CGGCGTCGGCGACTACAGCACCGGCCTGCCGCTCTACGAGAAGGCCGCCGGTAAGGACACTGTCGTGATGATGCCGTGGGCCGATTTCGGCTTCGACATGTACTCGATGTCGATCATCGCCAGCGCCAAGACGATGAAGGACAAGCCCAAGGCTCTGAAGGACTTCCTCGAGGCCTCCTACATGGGCTGGCGCGACGTCATGGCCGACCCGAAGGCCGCCATGGAAATCCTGAAGAAGCGCGTGCCCGAGGTCGACGTCGAGGTGATGACGCCCAACATGATGATCGGCCTCGGGCTGATGAAGACCGACCGCTATGCCAAGAACGGCATCGGCTGGATCGACGAGAAGAAGATGTGCGACTCGGTCGATCTGGTGAACACCTACATGGGCCTGCCGAAGAAGGTCGAGTGCAAGGACGTCTACTCGACCGAGTTCTTCACCAAGGTCGCGATGCCGAACTGATCCAGGCAGTCGCGTCGCGTGGCAAAGGGACTGATCGACCTCGACCGGGTCGGCATGACGTATCAGGCGGCGAGCGGCCCGGTCGAGGCGCTCGCCGGCATTTCCGCGTCGATCGGGGCCGGTGAGTTCGTCTCGCTGGTCGGCCCGAGCGGCTGTGGGAAGTCGACCCTGCTGCGCATCCTGGCCGGGCTGCGTCCGGCCACGGCCGGCGCCATCACGGTCGCCGGCCGCACCGTGACGCAGCCGATCCCGGACGTCGGCATGGTGTTCCAGGCCCCGATCCTGCTGAAATGGCGATCCATCCTGGAAAACGTGCTGCTGCCGGCAGAACTCGCGGGCAAGGACCCGCGCGCGCTGCGGTCGCGCGCCGAGCAACTTCTCGAAATGGCGGGGCTCGGCGGCTTCGGCGCCAAGCTGCCGCGCGAACTGTCCGGCGGCATGCAGCAGCGCGCCGCCCTCTGCCGCGCCCTGCTGCTCGACCCGCCGCTCCTGCTGATGGACGAGCCGTTCGGCGCCCTCGACGCCATGACCCGGGACGACATGGCGCTCGAGCTGCTGCGGATCTGGGGAGAAAGCGACGTCGCCCGCGAGGCCCGCAAGACCGTGGTCTTCGTCACCCATTCGATCCCGGAGGCGGTCTTCCTCTCAGACCGCGTGATCGTCATGTCGGCCCGGCCGGGTCGCATCGCCGCGGACCTCCGGATCGACCTGCCGCGCCCCCGCACCGTGGAACTGCGGGCGTCGGAGGCCTTCGGCAAGCTCAACCTCGAGATTTTCCGCGCCCTGACGGGCAAGACCCTCGTGGGCGCGGCCCTTTAGGGCGTTGGCGCGGCCTGCCCTGCCTGATAAGACGCGGGCGAAATAGCAGGAGCAGACATGGCCAACGCCGCCACCCCGATCAAGAGCGCCGCCAAGGGCATCAGCGCAGACGCCAGGGCCTTCGACTGGGAAGACCCGTTCTTCCTCGATGACCAGCTGACCGAGGACGAGATCGCCATCCGCGACGTCGCGCGCGACTACTGCCAGGACAAGCTGATGCCGCGCGTCCTGATGGCCAACCGCAACGAGAAGTTCGATCGCGAGATCATGAACGAGTTCGGCGCGCTCGGCCTGCTGGGCTCGACGCTTCCGGAGAAGTACGGCTGCGCCGGCGCCAACTACACGACCTACGGCCTGGTCGCCCGCGAAGTGGAGCGCGTCGACTCGGGCTACCGCTCGGCGATGAGCGTGCAGTCCTCGCTGGTCATGCACCCGATCTATGCCTACGGCAGCGAAGAGCAGCGCATGAAGTACCTGCCCAAGCTCGCCACCGGCGAATGGGTCGGCTGCTTCGGCCTCACCGAGCCGGATCACGGCTCCGATCCCGGCGGCATGAAGACCCGCGCCACGACCGTCCCCGGCGGCTTCAGCCTGTCGGGCTCCAAGATGTGGATCACCAACTCGCCGATCGCCGACGTGCTGGTGATCTGGGCCAAGCTCGACGGCGGCGCGATCCGCGGCTTCATCCTGGAGCGCAGCTGGAAGGGCATCGAGACGCCGAAGATCGAGGGCAAGTTCAGCCTGCGCGCCTCGGTGACGGGCGCCATCATGCTCGAAGACGTCTTCGTGCCGGTCGAGAACCTGATGCCCAACGTCGCCGGCCTCGGCGGTCCGTTCGGCTGCCTGAACAACGCCCGCTACGGCATCGCCTGGGGCGCCATGGGCGCCGCCGAGTTCTGCTGGAAGCAGGCGCGCAACTACACGATGGAGCGCAAGCAGTTCGGCCGGCCGCTGGCCGCCACCCAGCTCATCCAGAAGAAGCTCGCCGACATGCAGACCGAGATCGCGCTCGGCCTCCAGGCCTGCCTGCGGGTCGGCCGCCTCAAGGACAAGGGCCATGCCCAGCCGGAGATGATCTCGCTGATCAAGCGCAACAATTGCGGCAAGGCGCTCGACATCGCCCGCGTCGCCCGCGACATGCACGGCGGCAACGGCGTGTCGGACGAGTATCACGTGATCCGTCACGCGATGAACCTCGAGGCCGTGAACACCTACGAAGGCACGCACGACGTGCACGCGCTGATCCTCGGCCGCGCCATGACCGGCATCCAGGCGTTCAGCTCCGGCGCCTGACGCGTGACCCTGCCACCCCCCGGCGACATCGCGATCGTCGTCGCCGGGGCACTGGCGGCTGGCTTCGTCAATGGATTGAGCGGCACCGGCTACGCGCTGGTGGCGCTGGGCTTCTGGCTGCAGGCCATGTCGCCGCTCACGGCCGCGCCCCTCACCGCCCTGTGCGGCGTCGCCGGCCACGTCCAGTCCCTTCCCCGCATCTGGAGCGGCGTGCGCTGGCAGCGCCTGTGGCCGATGCTCTCGGCCGGCATCGTCGGCGTGCCGTTGGGCACGCTCCTGCTCAACCATCTCGAACCTCGCCCCCTGAAGGCCGGCGTCGGCATCCTGTTGATCGTCTACAGCACCTGGATGGCCATCGTTCGCCGGCCGCCGATCGTCACCGGGGGCGGCCGGGCGGCCGACGCCGCGGTCGGCCTGATCGGCGGCGTGATGGGCGGGATGGCGAGCCTCAGCGGCCCGGTTCCGGCGATCTGGGCGCAGTTGCGCGGATTCGGCAAGGACGAGCAGCGCGGCGTTAACCAGCCGTTCAACATGAGCGTGCTATTCCTCGCCCTGGTGTCGGCGGGCGTCGCGGGCTTCCTCGACCGGACGTTCCTGATCTGGGCGGCGATCACCGTGCCGACGACGCTGATCGGTGCCCGCATCGGCCTGGCGTTGTACGGCCGCATCAACGATGTCCAGTTCCGCTACATCCTGCTCGGCCTGCTCTGCCTCTCAGGACTGACGCTGATCGCGACCTCCCTGAGATAGAGGGAGCCTGGAGTCTAACGTTTCATATCGAAGCGTAGCCGGCATTGTTGATGTTGGCGGCCGTCGAGCGTGGCGCTCAACGAATGCAGTACCGCGGCCTGGTCGAGCGCTCGGTAGGTTTCCATTCTGGCGGTCGGCGGCGGCATCGCCGCAATGATCCGGCGGAGGCTGCCCCGGCGTGGTAGAAACGGCTGCTATTAACGGGCGAACATCTCGTCGACATGGACGCCCAGCGGATTGTGGTCGCCGAGGTCGTTGAGCGGCCACGGTTCAGCGGCGGCCGCCGCTGCCGAAGGCAGCTCTTTTGTCTCGATGCTTGCCATGTTCGTCTCCGTTCAGCGGCCCATCGGGCCTGAAAGGCGTTCTTGTCGTCACCCCATCGATCGGCCGGGCGTCCTGGCACGCAGGAGCATTGCCTGGCTCGCCGGCCACAGCCTCTGCTGCTGCAACTGCTCGTTCAACATCAGATCTTTGCGAAGGCGGGCTTCTCGACACCGGTCATGGTATCGTAGGCCTTGAGGATCGTCTCCTCCGGCGTCCGCGTGACGCCGCTGTCGTGGTAGATCGCCTTCAGCCACATCGCCATCGTGATTTGGGACCCGTTCGGGATGAAACGCTCTATCGTCGTCTTGCGCAGCATCTCCTCGCCCTTGGCGACATAGGCCGCGTCGGGCTTGCCACCGTCGACGAGATGACGGCAGGCCCATTGGCCGTACATCAGTTCCGCTCGAACAATCGCCGGTGCTGACGAAGGCTTGGTGGTGAGTCCAGCCTCCTGACAGAGCTTAAGGCCGACGTCATAGCGTCGCGCCGCGAGGTTGAGCGGCAGGGCGAGTTCGAGCCCCTCCCGCATCAGCAGCTTGGCCCCGTTTGGTTCGAGGCGGTCGAACTTGTCCCACTGCCGCCAGTCGGCTTCGCTCGCGCGGCCGAACTCGGCCACCGCCGGATCACCGTCGATCAGCCACTTGCACAGACCCAGCGTCTCCCACCATTGGTAGGCGCGGAAGGATTCGTCAGTATCCTTGCCCTCCGGTGGTGATGTTTGTACTTCCATCCAGGCGACGAGCGCCTGCGCCGTCGGCAGTACCCGGTCGCGCAGACCTAGCAAGTGAGCCCGGATCAGGTAACCTAGCGTACTTGCCATATAGCCTGCTCGATTGAACGGTCCGGTCTTTTCGGGCTCGAACCTCATCGCAATAGCCAGAAGGAAATCGAGGTAGAACTGGCGACTTTTCTCGGGCTCAAAGATTTTAGACATCTGGGCCTCCGCTATGGGTGGGCGATAAAGCGCCCGCAGCCGACGATTTGTTCAATCACGCCGTTGCGTGCTTTACCAGTACCCACTGTGACGATGGTCGCGTTCCTGTTCCGCGCATTCTCCAGCGCCTTGCCGCCTCAGGCGATGCGCCCAATTTCCTCGGCTGCCTCGATACGGCCTATGTGTGCGTTCGGGCTTCCTTGAGTGAGTATCGATCGGGGTGTGCCCATCCACCGGGACCGATCACCGAGCCAAATCACTCCAGCCAGATCGAATTCATCCCAGAAACCTGGGGCGACCGGAACAGCACGAAATGTACGTTGGCACTCGTGAAGCTGTTCGAGAAGTGCATCGAACGCTTCTCCCGGCACAGTGCGCTTGTAGAGACGCTCCGTCACCAGAGCGAGCGGTTGTCCGGCCGATTTTGGCTTATGCCGGCCGATCAACTCGAAAAAGGCGGCAACTTCCCTTGAAGTTCCGATCTGCTTGCGAAGTAACCCCGCCGATAGTCCAACGTCGCTCATCAATGGAACTCCATGAATTCAATGTGTTCACGGCTGAGTAGCTCATTCGACTTTTCGACGATCCTTCTTGCGATGTCATCAAGGGGCCCAGAAGATACGCTTTGTCCACGCACATCGATCCTAATGTTCTGCTGCATACCCCGCGGCAGATGCCGGGCACGCTCGTGAACCTGTTTGACGACCTTGTTCACCAAGCCATTGGCATTGGTATTGATATTGTGATTCTTCACCTCGAACGATGCACTGCGTTTGTAGGCCGATACCCCGTCGGGACGGACCGAACCAGCCGTCCCTCAACTTACCTCATTGCCGTTCTTGAAAGAGACTTGCGGGACAAAGTCCGGCGGTTCCGTTTTTTGCAACGTCAAGCTCGCTCTGCCGCGAACTTGCTGCAGACTCATAATGCCTAAGCCAAAGTCGTACTGCAGCGAGCTTTGCCATGGCAAGGTAGTTTACGGTGCTGCGATCGAAGCGTGTGGAGACGTACCTGAACTGCTTGAGTTTTCCGATGTTTCGTTCGATGAGGTTGCGCTTCTTGTATGTCCGCTTCGAGTATGAGGCGGGCTCAGTGCGGTTGACCTTGGGCGGGATGCAGGCCTTGCATTCTTGGTCTTCGATGAACTCGCGGATCCAATCGGCATCATAGGCACGAACGGCGAGCACGACCGCCCCTCGGGGCAGGTCGTTAAGGAGAAGTTCCGCCATTGGCGCGTCGTTGGCCTGTCCGGCGGAGAGCTCGAGCTGTACCGCAGGCCGTTGCCAACGGCGCAGACATGAAGCTTGGTCGTCGGTCCTCCACGACTTCGACCGATACAAGCGTCTCCAGCTTGTTTTTTGGGCGGCCGCCTGCTGATGCGCGCGCACGACGATCGAATCGATCATCTGCACCTTGCCGTCATGAGCGGAGATGATGGCGTCCACAGCCGATCCCAGATCCCGGCCTTTCGCCCACGGTTGAAGCGGTTGTAGATCGTGGTCGGCGGGCCATAGCGCTCTGGCACATCTGCCCAGGGCGAGCCGGACCGAAGCACCCAGAAAATGCCGTTCAGAACACGCCGGTCATCGACTCGCGGCGCCCCGCGTGGCTTGTTCGGCAGCAGCGGTTGGATCGTTCGCCACTCAAACTCAGTCAGATCGTAGCGCGCCATCGCCAAGGCTCCCTTCAGAACCTTGAATCATTTTCTCCATGATTTGGAAATCGTTTATGAGTATGCGACCCAGCAGGCTGTTGAAAAAGGGTATCGCGGCGCTCATTGGAACATGATTCACTGATCTGAGAGTTCAGACGGGGCGATGATGCGCGGATCGGATGAGCGTTCAGCGGATGGAGTTCGACCTTCTGTTCCGATGATTCGTAGGGCTGTGGGATGGACGATCCGGCGTGCTGGGAACTCCTCCGAAGAGGTCCCGACAATTATCTGAGCGTCATCAAAGTCAGTAGACGGAGCCAAATCACTCCAGCCAGATTGGCCGCATGTCAGGCTTTTCAAAGTCCTCTAGCGGCATGAACTCATGTTCGTGAGACTTGGGTCCTTCCCATGCCATGAGACGCAAAGGACGGAAGTAGCCAATATTCTTTTTGTCGGCGCGAGCATAGTCGATCGCCTTGTAGAGCGACTTGAAAATCTTTTGAAACGCATCAGCCGCCGTCTTCGCCGACCGATCGATGGCTTTCGTACGATCACCCAGCTTAAACTCGTCCCAGAAGCCTTCAGTTATTTGAATCTTCTGAAGTAGCCGCCGACATTCCGCCAATTGGTCGACAAGTGCATCATACTGCTCGCCGGGCACGGTGCGCCTGTAAAGTCGGTCCGTGACGAGATCGAGCGTACCGCTGATCGACTCCGATTTATGACGTTCGATCAAAGCGAAGAATGCAGCGACTTCGGCTGGCGTACCCATATGCTGAAGGAGCATGCCTCCGGAGATCCCAACATCACTCATCGGCTAATCCTCCGCTCTAAATTTGATATGTTCGCGCCTGAGAAGGCCATTCGACCGCTCGACAATTCGCCTGGCTACTTTTTCCAATTGTTCCTGGGATGTATGCTGGCCACGAATGTCGATTCTGATGTGCTGCTGCATGCCCGGCGGCAAGTGTTGCGCCCGCTGCAATACCTGTCGAGTGACGTCGCTCACCAATCCGTGCTTGTTGGTATTGATGTTATAATTCTTCACCTCGAACGATGCACTGCGCTTGTCGGCCGATACCCCGTCGGGACGGACCGAACCAGCCGTCCCCCAACTGACCTCCTTGCCGTTCTTGAAAGAGACTTGCGGGACAAAGTCCGGCTGTTCCGCTTTTGCATCGTCAAGCTCGCTCTGCCGCGAACTAGGACGCTCCCCCGGCGGAATCAGCGGCACCCGAGGTCCGGAGGGCGGTGGCTTGTCGCCCTCGACCCGCCCCGGCGGGTCGTTGTCGTCGGGGGCCGGGTCCTTGCCGGGCGGACGGGCCATTTCACTGCCGCCCCGAACGCCGGCCGTGCTCTGGCGAGCGATCGTGTCGTCTATCGCTTTTCCGACAATCACGGCCCCGATCGCGGCCGCCGCGAGGTCCAGCAGGAAGGGGACGGCCAAGGCTGGCGCGACGACGTTCTGCATCGTCGGCACGGGACCATCCCGATCCCAGATGTCGGTCTGTGGCTGTCCGTCTATCGGCTCGACGGTCCGCGTCACGCGCTCACTGTCGAAAGTCGTGGTGATTACGCCCAGCGTCTTGCCCGAGGGGTCGCGTATGGTATCGACCTGCGACCAATGGCCCTCGGCGGGGTAGGACCACCGGCTTTCCACACGATGGCCGTCGGCGAAGATGGCATCGGTCGAGACGATGCGGTCCTGCTCGTCGTACGCTTCCGTGACGTCGGCCTTGCCGCGCTCCGTATCGACGCCGCGGCGCGTGACCCGCTTGGTTCCGTCATCGAACCGCGTGACGTCGGGCGCGGGAGGGATAGTAGATGCCGCTTCTATAGCCCTGGGGCCTGTCGATTCGACTACGACTTCGTCTCTGGGTGAGGGCGTCGATACGGCATCAACCGACGCAGCGTGGGGCTCTGCCACATCGAAAACGCCCTTCACCACAGCGTCTGGCGGCAGCGCTTCGACTGGCTCGCCGCCCGACGCCCGGACGGTATTCGGATCGCCTTCCCCGCGCGGCAGCACATCGCCGACGAGGCCGCGAATGTCCACCATCTTCGGCGGCTTGCCCTCGACGGATTCGAAGGCGCCCAAAAGCCTGTCGAGCTGTTGCCGTGCGGTCTTGGCCTCCTCACCCTCGGGATCGAGGTTGGCGGTGCGCAGTCCTTCGTCCAGGAACAGGCGACCGAGACGGTGGCGCTCGAAGGCCGGATCGGATTTGCCTTCGGCGAGAGCCTGCTGGAGTTTGGTCAGTCGGTTGTAGTCGCTGTCGCCGAGCGACAGCCGGTGTTGCGTGAGGTCGAGGCCGGCAAAGTCTTCCGGGGTGCGCACGGCCAGGTCATCGAGCCTGTCGTAAAGGTCGCGGTCCGTGACGACGCGGCCGTCGTTCATGGCGGTCCGGTCGAGCGCTTCCATCTGCTCCTGGCTCAACCCGTCGCGCAGCTCCGCAGGCATCGCCATCAGCGGTGCGGCGGGATTCTCTCCCAGCCAGTCGAGCGCGCTTGCGGCCGCGCGGCCCCGCGTCGCCTGCCACGCCCGGTCGGCGCGCGCCTGTTCGATCCGCGCCATCCGGGCGACCTGCGCCCACACCTCGGGCGAGGCGTCCGGCGGTGTCAGTTCGGCGGCACGCGCCTGGTAGTCGTCGAGGTCCGGGCGGCGCGTTGGATCGTCCGGCGTGTCGGCCAGACCGCCGACGATCTCCGTCACACGCCGCTCTTCGCGCGCCCGTTCGATCTTGCGCTCGACCGCGGCCTGCCGCTCCGGCTGGATCACGTCGCGCGCGTGGTCATAGAGCTTCGCCGCGCGCTCGGGATCCTGGCCGATCGCGGCTTCGACCGCGCCGGCATAGAGATCGCTCAGGCCGGTGCGCACCGCCGTGTCGGTCCGGCCCGCGTCCCAGCCCTTTCGTTCGCCCTGGTAACGCAGCTCGCCCACCGCGGCGCGGCCCAGCGTGCGCAGATGGGTCGGGTCCTGCCAGGACAGCGTCGCGTCACGCGCCAGGTCGGCGAGGCGCTCGGCAACGATGCGGTCGTCCAGCGCCGACGCAGCCTGCTCCACGATCCGCCCGAGGTCGCCGCCGGCGCGCTCGAGACGCCGGTCGATCACCGGTTCGAGCAGCGCCTTCTGGCGGGGCCCGATCACCTGCGTCAGATAGCGGTCCTTCAGCTCGCCCAGAAGCCGGGTGGTCTCGGCGATCCCGGCCAGCGCCTCCTCCGGGTCCTTGCCCGCGAGACCGGTCGTCGGGTCGGTCACCAGGCCGCGCACCTCGCCCGCGAACCGGGTGTCGAGCTGGCGCGCGAACATCTCGTCGGCCTGGAGGCCGAGTGCGCTGTCGTCGCCTAGCTCGTGACGCGGCCATGGGTCCGCGGCAGGCGCTGCCGAGAGCAGCCCATCTGTCATGATGCTTGCCATGTTCGTCTCCGTTCAGCGGCCCATCGGGGCCTGGAGGGCGTTCTTGCTGTCGCGTGGAAAGGAAAGCGGCTCCGGCGCCCGGACAGCTCCGGTCATCGCCTGCTCGTTGGCTGGTGATTTCGGCGCGTTCGACCCGGTCGATGCGACGGTCTGCAGTTACGCCGTGGGGTCAGCCCTCCGGCTGATCGGTGCTCAATGGCCGCGACAAGACATGCGGCAACAGCGGCGACGAAAACGAGGGATCGGCAGTGTCATCGCCAGGGGCGTCAAATGTTCCCAAAGACATCTCTCCTGTGAGAAGCGAGCCCTCGAGTTGCTGATGAGCCGGACTTTGAATATGCAAGCGGGCCGTTTGAAAGGGCCTTGAAAAGCATTCGGCGGTTTCGCTGTAGCCGCAGCGCGGCAGCACCTCGAACAGGCGGCTCGCGAAGGGCGCGCTAGATGTTTAGTCCCGGCATTTGCTGGAGCGGGCTGAGGGTGATCGGTCAGGCTCCTTCGTCCAGAGCTTGCAGATGTACTCGTAGGGCGTGAGGCCTTTGAGGGTCTTGAGGCGGTTGGCGAAGTTGTAGGCTGTGACGAAGTCGGCGAGATGGCTGCGACGCTGATCGTGGGTCTCGTAGCGGAAGGGCTCGTTGCGTGCGATCAGCTCCTTGATCGCCGCTGCCGTCCAACGCGTGCCCCGGGGATCGGTGAAGGCAAATTTTGAAGTTCGGCCGATGGCTACGAAGAGGTAGAGCCGTCCCTCCTGGGTGCGAACTTCGGTGATATCGATGTGGAAGTAACCGATGGGATAGGCCTTGAACTTGCGCTTCCTGGCCTTGCCGTCTTCGACGTCAGGCAACCGCAAGATATCGTGGCGCTGGAGACAAGGGCGAACGGGTGAAGTGCGGTATCGTGGCCTGAAGGGCATACAGGCAGTCGTCGAGGGGCAAGAGCGTGCTTGCGGAAGGCGACGATGATCGCCTCGTCCTCGACCGAAGCCACTGTCGACTTCGCGTCCTTCCGCCCCGTCTTCAGATCAGCGACGGAGTCGCGCTTTTTCCACTTGGCGACGGTCTTGGGATCGATGCTGTATCGTAACCAGCCGCCGGAATAGTTCCGAGGCGGAACCGGATGGCAAGTTTATTGCGCCATCGCTCGCTCCCGGCGCCGAATCCGGGGGTGCGACACTGGCTTCGCTTGTTTCGTTTATTGCGTTTATTTCGTTTATTCGCCGCGAGCCCGGCGTGTCGCATGCGTCCGCCCGGCTCCGCCCAAGGTCACAGCGGGGTCGGGTCGAGGAATCGCTTCAGGACGTTGCCGGTGAGCTGGCTCACGTTGTTCCTGTAGCCCGCGTGCGACAGGGCACAGACCCAGGCGATCGATCCGGTCGAGAAGACCGCCCCGCCGTTGGCCGTCGGGAAATAGACCAGATCGGCCCTCACCTGCGCGTTCTGGTCCCCCATCACGCCACGATGCAGGGTGCGGATCTCCTCCGGTGCGGGGGTGCCGCCATAGCCCAGCCGGTCGGCCGTCGCGAGCCATACCGTGCCGGGAGGCGACCCCAGCGACCAGTCCACGCGATCGATCTCGACGCCGGCGGCGCCGTTGCCGCGCAGGCCGAAGTCGCCCAGCGGCGCAGCGAGATCGATCCCGTCGGTCAGCCATGCCAGCGCCGGATCCTTTGCGCCATCGAGCCAGCGGTAGGGCGAGGAATGGGTGAAGACCTGGCCGTCGAAGCCGACACCGACCAGTCGCTGGGGCGGACGGCCATTGCTGCGCCAGGTCGAGGACGGCTCGCCCGTGAAGGCCAGCGCGGTCTCGCCCGCCTCTCCTTCCCAGGTGCGCAGGCCGGTCATGCCGCGGCGCATCTCGATCGTGTGCGGCACGGTCGGATGATAGGCGATGCGCCAGTAGAAGCCGTTGCCGCCCAGATACATGTGCCGCCCGCCGCCGCGCTGATAGGCGTCGAACGCCTCCCACACTTCGCGGCTGATATATTCCGGGTGCGACCCCGTGACGACGCAGGTGTAGGGCGCCAGCACCTGGACGCCGTGGCGGTGGATGTCGTCGTCCGTGATGACGTCGTAATCCTGACCCGTCTCCTCGAGCCAGTCGATGAAGTGGGTATCGTTGCCGTAATTGAACACGTTGCCGCGCGGCCGCATGTTGAGAATGGGCCGTCGCGCGCTGCTGATGCTCCAGCCGCTGCCGTCGGCATGCGTATCGTAGGTCGACAGGCCGACCTCGCGATGCTCCTGGATATAGACATCGTCCCGCGACAGCGTCAGCACGCCCTCGAGCATCGCCTCGGCGTGGACCTGGTCCAACCGTAGCGCGCTGTTGGCATAGGCGAGAAAGGTGCCGGTGCTAGCCACGAAGGCGAGCTTCGAACGGGGCCTGCCCAGTTCGGCGCGCACGAAGAACCCGACGAAACTCTCGACCGGCTCGTCGCCCGCCTCGGCCCGCAGTCGCAGCGCATAGAAACCGCTGCGCCATTCCGCCGGGACGGTGAAGCGCACGGTCGGCTCCCACTCCGCGTCGGCCATGTCGTCGCTGTGGAAGTGGATGGCGCCATACTGTTCGGGGCAGTCGGTCCAGCGGTCCGTGCTGCCGTCCCAGTTGGCGCCGGTCATGCCGCGCGTGGGCATCTGTCGCAGCCTGCCATGGAGGTGGTGGGCCGAAAGGTCGGTCACGCTTTCGCTCGCCATTTCCCGCGAGAAATCCCATGCCGCGATCAGTCGCGCGTCGGCCATCGGGAAGTTCACGCTTTCGCAAAGCCGGTGCAGCCCGTCGATCGGCTGCACGCTGGCATGGAGCCGAGGCCGGTCGATCTTGCCGTCGTAGAAGCCGTCGAACAGCTGGCCGCCGCCGTCGCTGGCCTGGGCCGCGATCACGATCGGTACCGAGGCCGGCCATTCAAGCTGGGTCGGGCCCGCGGCCTCGACACACTCGGAGCGATCCCGGCCGGCCTGCGCGTCGGCGCTGCGGACCATGACCGCAAGGCGACCGGCTTTGGCGTCCCAGCTTGCCCCCGCCAGCACCCACTCGCGCGACAACAGAGCCGCCCCCGTGGCAACCCGCCACGTCCGGCCGCCGGCCGCGACGACGAACTCCAGATGGCCTCCGGCGTCGAGGCCGAGCCGCCAGCCCTCCTGCGTATCTTCCCTCCAGCGCGACAGGATGGTCTGGGCGCGGTCTCCGGGCATGGTCGGCCAGATGAAAGCGCCGACGGTGAACGACTGGAACGACGTGAGCGCCGGCGCGTCGGCCACGATGGCGCACGAGCCCGGCCGGATGACCTGGTGCGCGAGAGATACCGTGCGCTCGAACGGTACTTCCATCTCGTGGACCCGGATTCCGGGCCCCGCGGGATCCGGATCGCCGCAACGCACGCGCACCAGGGCGGCCTCGGCCTTCGATACGGAAGGGCTGGAGAGATGGAAGGCCACTTCTTCGCCCGGCGAGACCACCATCGGCCACGCATATCCCAGAACGGAGGTCGTATCGGTCATGCCAGTTTTTCACTCAGATGCGGCGGCAGGGTGCGGCCGGTAACGGCTTCCCAGCGCAGTTTGAAGACCTCCCACTCCGCCTCGGCGATGGAGGTGAAGACGTGATTGCGCATGAGCTCGATCGGCTTGCCGCGCTGGCGCGGCAGGCGGCCCAGCATCCATTCCTTGCCGGGCTGCGTGACGATCAGGACATAGCGCCCGGGCTGGTCGGGATCGCCCGCCCACCGCAGACGATGCAGCAGCTTCTGCAGCTCATCGCCATGCGGCCCGCGGGGTTGACGCCGGAACTCCTCGACCAAGTCGAGCCGGTCGGGGTCGATCGGCCAGTGTGCGGCCTCGGGATAGGTGACGAGCACGGGCGGCCTACTTGGTGAGCCAGCTGATCCAGCGCTCGCGCAGCTTGGCGCGATCGGCGGCGATCCACGCATAGTCGGCGATGATCAGCTTGTCGTAGTTCTCGGGATAGCTCGGCCGGAAGCGCCGCTCCTCGGCCGGCACCTTGCCCGCCGCTTCCTTGTTGTTTGAATCGAAGCTCACCTCGTTGCTGAACGGCAGGTGCTCCGACGGGTCCTGGACGAAGAAATCGAGGAACTTGATGGCGTTCGCGGTATTCGGCCCGCCCTTCAGCACCGCCCAGTTGCCGGTATCGCGGATGGCGCCGTTCCAGGTGAAATCGAACTCGCCGCTCTTGGCCAGGGGAACGGCACGGCTCGAATAGAGCATGCTCATGACGGCGTCGCCGCCGCGCAGGATCTGCATGGAATTGTCGCCGCTCTTCCACCACGCCGCGACGTCCTTCTTGATCGTGTCGAGCTTGCGGTAGGCACGGTCCACGTCCATGGGGAACAGCTTGTCGCGCGGCACGCCGTCGGCCATCAGGGCGGCCAGCGGCACCCACCAGTCGCGGTCCCCGGTATCGGGCAGCGAGCGCGGGCCGGGAAACTTGGCCACGTCGAAGAAATCGGCCCACGATTGCGGTCCGCCCTTCGGGAAGGCTTTCTTGCTCCAGGTCAACGCCATCCCGCCCACCGTCCGGATGATTCCGGCCGGCGTGCAGCTCCCGGGCAAAGCATTGGCCACGATCCCGGGCATGGCGGCGCAATCGAGCGGCTGCAGAAGGCTCGCATGCTGGATCAGGTCGGGCGGCGTGGCGGTCACCACGTCGAACGGCACGCTGCCGCTGCGCGCCCCGGCGATCGCCCGCGCCCACTGGTCGGGAAGCTCGATGGCGATGGCGCGAACCTTGATGCCGGTCTGGGCTTCGAAGCGCTTGTAGAAGTGGGCCTGCAGGCTGTTGGTCATCAGCCCACCGGTGGTGGCGATGATCACCTCGCCGCCGGCGGCACGGGCCGTCGAGATGAAGGGAAAGGCGGCGGTGGCTCCGAGGATCGTGCGGCGGGTCAATTTCATGCTGCTCTCCTGTTCAGTTCCCGGAAGTCGGCCGGCGCGCACCGGGCGAGGCCTGCCGGCCGCGGCCGGCGAAGTGACCGGCGACCAGAGCCAGTACGGTAAGCCCGGTCAGGACCGTGGCCACGGCGGCCAGGGTCGGCGAGACATTGTAGTCGATATCCTCGAACATCTTGCGCGGCAGCGAGCGATGATCGAGGTCCGAAATGAAGAACGAGATCACCGGCTCGTCGAACGAGATGATGAAGGCGAAAAGCGCTGCCGAGACGATGCCCGGCATAATCTGAGGCAGCGTGACCCAGGTGAAGGCCTGCAGCGGACTGGCGCCGCACGACAGCGCCGCGCGCTCGAGATCGGCATCGAAGCGATGCAGCGACGCCAGGATCGTGAACACCACGAACGGCATCGCGAGCGCGGTATGGGCGGCAACGAAGCCGAGCGTCGTGCCGGTGAGCTTCAGCCCGTCGAACACCAGGTAGGTCGCGATGGCGATCGCTATGTTGGGTACGATCACCGGCCCCACCACCAGCAGCTCGAACACGGGCTTGCCGGGAAGCCGGCCGCGTACCAGAGCCAGCGAGACCAGCGCGCCGACGACGGTCGCGACGATCGATGTCAGCACCGCGGTGCGCAGGCTGAAGAAGGTCGCATCGAGCCAGTCCCGGTCGGAGAAATAGGCCGCGTACCATTCGAGCGTGAAGCCCGAGGGCGGAAACTTCAGGTAGCGATCGGGCCCGAACGACATCGGCACGATCAACGCCGTCGGCACGAGCAGGAAGATGGCGACACCGTAGGCAAAAGCGTTCGCCGCCAGCCGTCCCGCCGTCAGTTCCGACCGCCTCCTCACGACTGCCCCACGAACCGGTCGAGCCGGATGACACGGTGGAAGACGATCATCAGCCCGAGCACCGCGAGCAACAGAACACCGATGATGGCGCCGGCGAAGGGCCAGTTCAGCAGCTCGGTGACCTGCTGCTGAACGAGCGTGGCCAGCATCATCTGCTGCGGGCCACCGATCAGCGCGGGCGTGACGAAGAATCCCAGCGCCAGCAGGAACACCATCACGCATCCCGACGTGATCCCGGGCATCGACAGCGGCAGGGTGACGTGGCGGAACACCGCGAAGCCGTTGGCGCCCAGCATCCGGGCGGCCCGCGCATAGTCGTCCGGTATGGCGCGCAGCGTGGCATAGAGCGGCAGCACCACGAACGGCAGAAGCACATGGCTCATCGCCAGCACGACCGCGCCCTCGGTGCGCAGGAGCTGCATGGGCGCGTCCACCAGGCCGAGGCCGGTCAGCAGGTCGTTGACGACGCCGTTGCGCTGCAGCAGCACGAGCCAGGCGTAGGTGCGCACCAGCACCGACGTCCACAGCGGCAGCAGGACGGCGACCAGCAGCAGGTTCAGCATCAAGCCGCGCGTGCGCGCCATCAGGGCCGCCAGCGGATAGCCGAGCAGCAGGCTGATCAGCGTCACCAGCGCCGATATCCTGATCGTGCGGTACATCACCCGGAGATAGACGGGCTCATCGAACACCCGGCGATAGTGCTCGACCGTGAAGGACGGCACGAACAGGCTCTCGCGCAGGAGCATGCCGAGCGGCAGCAGGAACGCGAGCAACAGAACCAGCAGGAACGGCGTCGCGAGCAGCAGGCTTGCGGCCGGACTGTAGGTCCGGCCCCCCAGCATGAAGCGCGATGGCCGGGCGGTCATGCGGCGTAGGCGCGGGCGTGGCGCGTCTGCCAGCCCAAGGCGAAGGGAGTGCCGGGCGCCGGCTCGCCGAGCGAACCGTCGGGCCCGACCCGGACGCGCAGCGTCGGCCCCTTGCTCCGCAGCAGGAGCGTCGTGACGCTGCCGGCATAGATGGCCTCTTCGACCGTGGCCTGCAGACCGGCACCGTCGCCCGAGAGACGGATATTTTCCGGGCGGATCGCCACCCTGACCTTCTGTCCGCCCCGTATGGCATCCGCCGCCGTGACGCTCGCCCGCTCTCCTCCCTCGAGGGTGACACCGACTTCGCTTCCGGCTGCGGCGTCGCCCGAAGAGACGGCCGGCCAGAAATTGGTCTCGCCTATGAACCCTGCGACGAAGGCGGAGTTGGGCTGCTCGTAGAGGGCCTTGGGCGTATCGAGCTGCTGCAGCTTGCCGAGATCGAGCACGGCGATGCGGTCGGCCATGGTGAGAGCCTCGGTCTGATCGTGCGTGACGAAGATCACCGTCACGCCCAGCTCGCGCTGCAGATGCTTGATCTCGATCTGCATTTCCTCTCGCAGATTCTTGTCGAGCGCGGAGAGCGGTTCGTCCATCAGCAGGACTTCGGGATTGTAAACGACGGCCCTCGCCATCGCGACGCGCTGCTGCTGGCCTCCCGACAGCTGGGCCGGCTTGCGCTCGCCGTACCCATCCAATCGCACGGTCCTGAGGGCCGCGCGCGCCCGTTCCTCACGCTCGGCGCGGCCGATCTTCCGCATGCGGAGCGGAAAGGCGATGTTCTCCAGCACGGTCATGTGCGGGAACAGGGTGTAGCGCTGGAACACCATGCCGAGATTGCGCTTGTGGGACGGAGTCCAGGTCACGTCGTGCCCACCGATCTCGATGCGCCCGGAGTCGGGGAAGTCGAACCCCGCGATGTTCATCAGGACCGTCGTCTTGCCCGACCCGGAGGGTCCCAGCAGGGCAAGGAATTCTCCAGTACGCACACCGAACGTCACCCCGTCCACGGCGGCGACGTCGCCGTAGCGCTTTACCAGCTCGTGAACGCCGACATGCTCGCCATTTCCGGTGCCTGTACG
This sequence comes from Reyranella sp., assembly GCF_965249915.1. Classification (GTDB taxonomy): domain Bacteria; phylum Pseudomonadota; class Alphaproteobacteria; order Reyranellales; family Reyranellaceae; genus Reyranella. Next base: position 1,620,351 of record NZ_OZ252257.1, on the reverse strand, counting down.
CAACTCTGCCCCGCCTGCTACCGCACGCATCCTAATGAGCGGCCGACGCCGGACACAACCTCATATTTGCAGGGCAGAGCAAGCGGGGCTGCTTGAGCGCTCGAGATCCCGGCACGCTGCCTGCCTTGGTGTCGGCGGGCATCGCGTACTTCCTCCCCAGGTCAGCGTGAATTTCTTGGCAATCTCTCAAGCGCTCGCTCGACAATCTCGCGATCGAGCACCCGATCTTGCGGCCAAATAGTGGATGACACCGGCTCTGACGACCGCCTGAGTAGCAAATCGAGGACTTCGGAAGGCATTTCGTCGTAGTCGAAGGTAACCACGGGCCCGGGGGCCTGTTTGATGAATGGCGCCAAGATCTGAATCGCTTCGGCCCAGGGCAGATGACGCCGGGCTTTCGTCGAGTCAGGGCGGCGACGCAAGAGGTTTTCGCCGGTGAGGATGAACCTGTCCACGGGAGCCGCCACCAACGGAACACCTTCCGGCCAAACCATCGCGGAGGTCATCTGTCCCTCGACTTCGAGGAACTGAATAAGCGGTACGAACTTGGTGTCCCCTACGCTCTGTTGACGTGCATCCCTCTCGAAATTCCAGCGCCATGCCTGAAGAACCGTTGCACTGGGCAGAGTGCGAAGATGAGACCGTTGCTCAGGCGTCTCGAGGAAAATGTCGTAGGCCGATTCGTTTCCAGCATTCCATCCGGACATTAGTACTTCCGCGTCGTACTCACCCTTGCCCATCCCTTTCCACTGGGGATCGTCAACAACGAGATCGAATGCCCGTACGAGAGCCGACACTTCGATTTCCGCTTCCATAATGAAGTAGCTAGGTCGAAAGTAGTTTATGTTGAACGCGATGGGATAAAGTTCGCCCTCTTCGTCATCTCGCGCGTCGACCCATTCGAAGCTGAAATAAGCCTTGGTCTCTTCGTTGCTGTAAGCCGCATGCCCGGCCTCAGCGTCATAGAAGCGCCGATCCTGAAAATAGGCTTCAAAGTCCTTCTTGCCGATGGCAACCTTGCGCGGCCTCAAGAAAAGATCGTAGCTCAAGATAGAAAGTCCAAGCAGCCGCTTTCGCGTAGAATCGCCTCAAGGCCGAGCGTGTCCTTGGCCTCCATGTACTTGCGGCGGATCTCCGCCAGCGAGCGTGCGTGATACTTCTGCGGCTCCTGCGTCCATGCCGCGCCGCCGAGGCTCATGCTGAAGCTATTGTCGCCGCGTGCGATCGCGGCCGCGTTTGCCGCCGACCACGGCAGGAAGAGCGCGCCCACTTCTCGTGAAAGAAGCGGCGTCAGCGTCGGCGCGAGGTCGCCCAGTGTTTCGAAGTCGCCTTCGGTCCTGGGCGAGAGCATGCGCTGGACCCAGGCCATCACGTTCGGCGCCGCCTCCCGCATCATTGCGCCCGGCGTCGGGTCGGTCGCGGCCTCGTAGAGCTGTGCCCAGAGACCGAAATCGGCCATCGCGGGCCGGCCGCCCAGCAGGTAGGGCCGCGACGCAAGATGCGCCTCGATCAGGCCCAGCGCCTTGGCAAACGAGGCTTCGATCAGCGGCTCGGTCGCTGCATTCGAGCCGACGAAACCCAGCCGGCCCATCATGCGCTCGGCCACCGCCGCCCGGGCCTGCGCCACGGCAAGCGTGCCTTGCGCGCCCATCATCTGCTGGGCGATGCGCTCGGCTGTGGACCAGGCGTCGGGTTGGTAGCGCCAGCGATAGTGGAACATCCACTTGTTGCCCCACTCGTCGCCATATTCTTCGAGAAGCGCGGAGACGAAGGCGAGCGCGGGATCTGCAGGCGTCACGGACGGTTCGGGATGAGACGCCTCGAAGCGTTCGAGAATCGGCGTCGAATCCTGGATGCCCTCGCCTTCCGGCGTCACGACCAGCGGCACGAGCGGCAGCTTGGCGTATTTCTGGAACTCTGCCTGCACCGCCGGCGACCTCGGGATCCATTCGTGATCGAGGTTCTTGTAACGGAAGAAGGACCGCACCTTCACCGAATAGGGTGACAGTTCGGAGCCGTAGATCCGGTAGGTCATGGCAGTCTCAAATCCAGCGTTTGCGCTTCAGCCACAAGAAGATGGAACACACGATGACCACGACCATCACCCAGAAGAAATCGTAGCCGTACTTCCATCCCAGCTCGGGCATGTTGCCGGTGTCGCGGTCGAAGTTCATGCCGTAGATGCCGGCCAGGAAGCTGAGCGGCATGAAGAACACGGTGATGACTGCCATGGTCTTCATGACCTCGGACATCCGGTTGGACGAGTCCATGAGATAGACTTCCATCAGGCCATTGGCCATTTCACGGTAGCTCTCGACCAGGTCGAGCACGGCGACGGCATGGTCGAAACAGTCGCGCAGATAGGTCCGTGTCTCGGGCATGATGAAGGGCACATCGGGCCGCATCACCGCGAGCACGGTCTCGCGCTCCGCCCACTGGATGCGATGGAAGGCCACGAGTGCCCGCCGGGCCTGATGGATATGCGCCAGCGTGTCCTTTGTCGGATGGCCGAGCGCCTCCTCTTCCAGCTCCTCGAGATGGGTCGACAGGGCCTCGATCAGCGGGAACTTGCGGTCGACCACGAGATCGATCAGCGCATAGACGAGATAGTCGATCCCGAACATGCGCAGCCGCGAGCCCGCGGTCTGCAGGCGGTCGCGCACCGGCTTGAAGATATCGGCCTTCAGGTCGTGGAAGGAGATGACGTAGTTGTCGCCGAAGAAGATGCTGACCTGCTGGCCCTTCAGGACACAGTCTTCATAGGCCGGGTCGTTCAGGACGATGAAGCCCTGCCCCTCGTAGAGATCGAGCTTGCTGCGCTGGTTGGAGTGGAACACGTCCTCCAGGGCCAGCGGATGCAGGTTGAACGCCATGCCGAGGTTGCGCAGCATTTCCGAGCTGGGCCGCCCGCCGACATCGATCCAGGTATGGCCGGGCGTGCCGAGATGGAAGCGGCACTGGTCCACTTCCACCTCGTGCAGGACTTCGACTTCGTCCTGTGTGTATTCGACAAGGGTGAAATCGAGCGCTTCGTCGGGAACCGGCGCGCGCCCGGCCAGCGTGCCGGGAGCCGTACCGGGTTTGGTGTGGCGGCGAAAAAGCCCGTCCATGCGCTCACTCGCCCCCTATAGCGGTCAGACTTCTTCCATCGCCTGGACGTCGGGGCGGCCGGCGAGATAGTCGCCGAGCTTGCGGCCGAGTTCCTTGAAATGCGGCGCGGCCCGATGGGCCTCCAGCGCCGCCTGGTTCTCGTAGCGCTCCAGCATGACATAGACGTTAACGTCGGCCGTCTTGTGCAGCGCATAGAGCTTGTTGCCCGGCTCGTCGGCATGAACCTTGGCCTGAAGGGCCTTCATGGTCGCCTCGAAGTCTGCGTTGGTGCCGGGCTTGATGGTCAGTTTCGCGATGACGCCGATCATACTCTCTCCTCCTGCCGTCTCTATTGCGGCTTCTTCTTCAAAAGATACTTGTGCTCGCCATCGCACACCAGTTCGCCCTTCTGGTTGTGGATGGTCAGCTTCAACACGGCGACGCCCGTGGTGCGTCCGGGTTTCAGCTCAGTCACCTGAAGCATCGGATAGAGCGTGTCGCCGACATAGACCGGCTTCAGGAAGCGCGAGGACTGTTCGAGGAACCCGATCAGCGATTCGCCCACGAAATGCGGGAAGATCCCGCCGCCGGCCGCGCCCTGGATGGCGACCTGCAGCCCGTGGGCCAGCATGTCCCGGTGCCCGAGCGCCTTGCAGTATTCGCGATCGTAGTGGATCGGATGATTGTCGCCGCTGGCGAGCTGGAAGGCCGAGAACAGCGCCTCGGTCTGGGTGCGCGAGTTGATGTAGAATTTCTGGCCGACCTCGAGATCCTCGAACCAGTGGGCCGGTCCGAAACGATGCTCGGCGGGATCGAACGGCTTGGTATCGGTCTCCGGCATCAGGCAGCCTTCGCCTTGCGCGCCATGCCGTCGAACAGGTCGAGCATGCGCTCGCGCCACGAATACACCGGGTCATCCTTTTCCAGCAGTTCGAGCGGGCTGATGGTGCGCGGCCACATGAAGGTGCCCGCGAGGATGTAGTCAGGATAGGCCGCCTCGGCACCGGACAGGAACTTCTGCTCGCGCAAGGCCCGGCGCGCCGGTTCGAGCGACGCGCGAAAAGCCGCAAGCCCCTTCTCCCGCGCCTGTGTCTGGAAGGAGGCGAAGTCCGTTGTGCCCAGGCGCGCCCCGCGCGACTGGGCGATGTATTCCTTGTCCTCGGGTCGCACCCGGTCATAGAGATCGCCGATGATCAGCGGGAAGACGCCGGCGTTGACCACCGTATCCGTCCAGCCGTTGATGAAGCGCGCGTAGGAACGGCCCATCTCGCTCTTCAGCAGCAGCCTCTCGGGGTACATGTCGTCGAGATAGACCGCGATGGCCCAGCTGTCCTTGACCGGCTTTTCGCCGTCCTTGATCACCGGCACGGTTTTGGAATCGGCGAAGGCGATCTTTTCCTTCTCCGTGAAGCCCATCGGCACGTTGGTGTAGTCGAGGCCCTTGTGCGCCAGCGCGAACTTGGCCCGCCAGCAGAACGGGCTGGGACGACGATCGTCGTCGAAGGCCAGGTCGTAGAGCGTGATCATGCGGCCCTCACTTGCCGTCCAGCATCGTGATGATGCCGGAGAAATCCTTGGCACCGTTGCCGGAGTTCACGAACAGGCTGAAGAGCTGGGCGGCCTCGGCTCCCAGCGGCGTGCTGGCGCCGGCGGCATTGGCCGCCTGCTGGGCCAGCATGAGGTCCTTCAGCATCATCGCCGCCGTGAAGCCCGCCTGGTAGTCGCGGTTGGCCGGCGACGCCGGCACCGGGCCGGGGACCGGGCAGTAGTTGGTCAGCGACCAGCATTGGCCCGAGGCGGTGGAGGCCACGTCGAACAGCTTCTGGGCGTCGAGGCCCAGCCGCTTGGCCAGCATGAAGGCCTCGCTGACGGCGATCATCGAGATGCCCAGGATCATGTTGTTGCAGATCTTGGCGGCCTGGCCGCCGCCGCTCACGCCCGCCAGGACGATGTTCTTGCCCATCTTCTCCAGGATGGGCTTGGCCTTGGCGAAGGACGCCTCGCTGCCGCCGACCATGAAGGTCAGCGTGCCCGCGGTGGCGCCGCCGACGCCGCCCGAGACCGGCGCATCGACCATGTCGAGGCCGGCCTTCTCCGCCAGCGCCGCCACATGGCGCGCGCTCTCGACGTCGATGGTCGAGCAGTCGATCAGCAGCGTGCCCTTGGCGACGTTCGGCAGAACGTCCTTCTCGTAGACTTCACGCACATGCTTGCCCGCCGGCAGCATGGTGACGACGATCTCCGCGCCTTTCACCGCCTCGGCAGCAGAGGAGGCCTTGTGCGCCCCCTTCTCGACCGCGGTCGCCACGGCCGCGTCCGACAGGTCGAACGCCACGACGTGATGCTGCGCCTTTGCCAGGTTGGCGGCCATCGGGCCGCCCATGTTGCCGAGACCGATGAAGGCGATCTTCGCCATGGTTTCCTCCGTTTATGCTTGCTGCCGCCTAGTCGAAGAACAGATCGTTGGACACCGGCTGAAAGTGCTCCTCGACCAGGGCGCGGGTAACGCCGTCAATCGTCGGGGGATTCCATTGCGGCTTCTGGTCCTTGTCGATCAGCAGCGCGCGCACACCCTCGAAGAAGTCGTGGCCCTTCTGCATGCACCGCTGCGACATGCGGTACTCGATCGTCATCGTGTCCTCGAACGAGCGGTTGGCGCAGCGCTTGAGCTGCTCCAGCGTGATCGCCATCGACAGCGGCGAGAGCTTCATGAGCGCCGCCAGCTGCTTCTGGGCGAACTCGCTGTTCGACTTCTTCAGCTTGGCGACGATCTCCTGCAGCGTCTCGGCCGAGAAGCAGCGGTCGATCTCCTCCATGAGCGCCGGCAGCGTCTGCTCGCCGGCATCCACCTGGAATTGGGCGATGACCGCATCGACCTTCTCGTTGGCGCGCGGGCCCGAAAGGTCGGCAGCGCCGAGGGCGGCCTGCAGCTCGTCGATCCTGGCGCTCGGCACGAAAGCATGGGCGATGCCGGCCCACACGGCATCCGCCGCCTTGAGGCGGTAGCTGGTGAGCGCGAGGAAAGTCCCCAGAGCACCCGGCAGGCGTGTCAGGAAATAGCCGCCGCCGACATCGGGGAAGAGGCCGATGGTCGTCTCGGGCATGGCGAAGAGATACTTCTCCGTCACCACCGAGTGCGAGCCGTGCGCCGACAGGCCGACGCCGCCGCCCATGTTGATGCCGTCGATCAACGAGATCCACGGCTTGGCGTAGCGGTAGATGCGGCGGTTGACGATGTATTCGTCGCGGAAGAAGTCGCGGCGCAGGGTGCCCGACGGATTGTCGCGCATTTCGCGATAAAGGCCCGCCACGTCGCCGCCGGCGGAGAAGGCACGATCGCCGGCGCCGCGCAGGACCACCGCCTTGATGGAAGGATCCTTCTCCCACTCCGGCATCACGCGCTCCATCTCGAGGATGATGCCGTGCGACAGGGAGTTGAGGACCTTCGGACGGTTCAGCGTCATGACGCCCAGACCGTCCTTCACATCGAACAGAATTTCAGCTTCGGACATTCTTCATCCCATCAACAAACGGCGTGAAATGATCACGCGCATGATCTCGTTGGTGCCTTCGAGGATCTGGTGCACGCGCAGGTCGCGGAGATAGCGCTCCAGCGGGAAATCCTTCAAGTAGCCGTATCCGCCATGCAATTGCAGCGCTTCGTTGACCACGCGGAAGCCCATGTCGGTCGCAAAGCGCTTGCCCATGGCCGCGGCCTGGGTGGCCTCGGGCGACTTCTGGTCGAGCAGCGAGGCCGCCCGCCAGATCAGGAGGCGTGCCGCGTCGAGCTCCGTCGCCATGTCCGCCAGCTTGAACTGGGTCGCCTGGAAGTCGGCCAGCGGCTTGCCGAACTGCTTGCGCTCCAGGACGTAGCGCGACGCCGTCTCCAGGCAGGCACGCGCGCCGCCCAGCGAGCAGGCGCCGATATTGATGCGGCCGCCGTCGAGCCCCATCATCGCGATCTTGAAGCCGTGGCCTTCGGGCCCGAGACGGTTGGCCACCGGCACCCGGCAATTCTCGAAGATAACCGACGCCGTTGGCTGGCTGTTCCAGCCGAGCTTGTTCTCCTGCTTGCCGAACGAGAGGCCGGGCGTTCCCGCCTCGACCACCAGGGTCGAGACACCGCTGGCCCCCGGCCCGCCGGTGCGCAGCATCACGACATAGATGTCGCTGCGCCCGCCGCCCGAGATGAACGCCTTGCTGCCGTTCAGCACATAGTGGTCGCCCTGAAGCTCGGCCCGCGTGGCCAGCGCCGCCGCATCCGACCCGGCGCCGGGCTCGGTGAGGCAGTAGCTGGCGAAATGCTCCATCGAGCAGAGTTTCGGCAGGAAGCGCCGGCGCTGCTCGTCGTCGCCGAAGGCGTCGATCATCCAGGCGGCCATGTTGTGGATGGAGATATAGGCCGCCGTGCTGGGACAGGCCGCCGCCAGCTCCTCCATGATCAGGGCCGCGTCGAAGCGGCTGAGGCCGCTGCCGCCGACATCGTCGCGCACGTAGATGCCGCCGAAGCCCAGCGCCGCTGCCTCGCGCAGCACCTCTTCGGGAAAGATCTTCTCGGCGTCCCAACGCGCGGCGTGCGGCAGCATGCGGTCGGCCGCGAACTGCCGGGCCGTATCGCGGAAGGCCAGCTGGTCTTCTGAGAGATTGAAATCCATGCGGCCGAGACCGTATCAACTCTGGCGCCACGTTTCTGCAGGAAAAGGAGCCGCATTGCGGCCCCTACCCGTTCGCGCGATAAGGCCATTCATGTCCGCCCGTTTCACGACCCTCGGCCGCTATCCCACGACCCGCCTGCGCCGCAATCGCGGTGAGGAATGGTCCCGTCGCCTCGTCGCCGAGAACAAGCTCTCCGTCGACGACCTGATCTGGCCCGTCTTCGTGCAGGAGGGCCAGAACGCCCGCACGCCGGTTTCCTCGATGCCGGGGGTCGACCGCCTCTCGATCGACCTCTTCGCAGAGGCCGCAAAGGAAGCCCGCGATCTCGGCATTCCCGCCATCGCGATCTTCCCCGAGACCGACCCCAAGGCCAAGACGCCCGACGCGCGCGAGGCCTACAATCCGGGCAATCTCGTCTGCCGCGCCATCACCGCGGTGAAGAAAGCCGTCCCCGACATCGGCATCGTCTGCGACGTGGCGCTCGACCCGTTCAACAGCGACGGCCATGACGGCATCGTGCGCGACGGTCGCATCCTGAACGACGAATCGGTCGAGGCGCTGGTCAAGCAGGCGATCGTCCAGACCGAGGCCGGCGCCGACATCCAGGCTCCGTCGGACATGATGGACGGCCGCATCGGCGCCATCCGCGCGGCCCTCGACGCCAGGGGCTACCAGCACGAACAGATCATGTCGTATGCCGCCAAGTACGCCTCGGCCTTCTACAACCCGTTCCGCGACGCCATCGGCAGCTCCGGTGCCCTCAAGGGCGACAAGAAGACCTACCAGATTGATTACGCCAACTCCGACGAGGCGCTGCGCGAGGTCGGCTTCGACATCGAGGAAGGCGCCGACATGGTGATGGTGAAGCCGGGTCTGCCCTATCTCGACATCGTGCGGCGCGTGAAGGACACGTTCGGCGTGCCGACCTACGCCTACCAGGTGAGCGGCGAGTACGCGATGCTGAAGGGCGCGGCCGATCGCGGCTGGCTCGACTGGAACAAGGTGCTGATCGAGACGCTGACCGGCTTCAAGCGCGCCGGGTGCGACGGCATCCTGACCTATGGCGCAATCGACGCGGCGCGGCTGCTCAAATCCAAATGATCGAGCGCCCCTCGGCCCGCCTGATCCTGCTCGATCCGCAGGACCGGCTGTTCCTGTTCAACGTCCACGATCCCAAGGTCTTCGACCCGGCCCATCCGCACTTCGATCCCTTCTGGGTGATGATCGGCGGCATGGTGGATCCGGGCGAGGACTATGCGCAGGCCGCCGTCCGCGAGGCCGGCGAGGAAACCAAATTGCCGGTGATCGGCACGCCCCGCTGGGTCTGGAAGCGCGAGCGGGTTATGAGCTGGCGCGGCAGGGAGGTTCTGCACCGGGAGCGCTTCTTCCTGGCGCGCACCGACCGCAGCGAGATCGACACGTCGGGCCTCGACGAAACGGAACGGAGCTGGACGCTCGGCCATCGCTGGTGGACCGCCGACGAGATCGCGGCCTCGAGCGAGCGTTTCGAGCCCATGGACCTCGGCACCCGCCTCGCGGCCCTTCTCCGCGACGGGCCGCCCACCGAGCCGCTGGCCCTCAGCTAACGACGGTCGCGATCCTCGCGCTCGCGCCTGCGCCGCTCCTGCTCCTCCGACGCGCCGCGATAGGCGCGCCATGCCAGCACGAGCGCGACCAGGGAACAGGCTACGCCCACGATCATCGCCACTGGCTCCGCCTCACCCATCTCCGAAAATCCTCATGATGGCCTCGTCTGCCCGACGATCGATGCCGCATCCTGTCCTGAAACAGGCTTCGTCTCGGGCATGAAGGCGGCATAGATCAGCAGCCCGATCCCCGCGATCGCTGCCAGGGCCAGAAACGCCGCCGAATAGCCGGCCATGACCACGATCAGGCCGGCAAAAGTCGCGCTGAGCGCCGCCCCGAGGCCCAGCGCCGTCGCAATGGCGCCCAGACTGACGTTGAAGCGTCCCGTCCCCCGCGTGAGGTCGGCGACCACCACCGGGAACAGCGCGCCAAAAATCCCGGCACCGACGCCGTCCAGCGCCTGCACGCCCACCAGCCAGTAGGGATCGTCCGACAGCGGGTAGAGCGCCCCGCGCAGCGCGAGGATGAGGAAGCCGGCAAGGAACAGCGGCTTTCGCCCCCAATCATCCGCTTTGGCGCCGACGAGCAAGGCCGCCGGGATCATGACGAGCTGCGCAATCACGATGCAGGCCGCCATGAGCGTCGTTCCGAGCCCCTCATTCACGAGCGCGAGCTTCTGGCCAACGAGCGGAAGCATCGCGGCGTTGGCGAAGTGGAAGAGCACGACGCTTCCCGCAAAGACCAGCAGGGAGCGATGCTCGAACAGCGCTACGATCCCGGCCGGTCTCGCATTGCCATGATGGCTTCCGTCATCGAGGCCACGCGCCACGTCGTGGTCGATGGCTCCGGCGGGAATGATGAGGGTAGCCACGATGCTCGCGACCGCCATCGCCGCCATCAGATAGAAGACCGCGATCGGCCCCATGAAATAGGCCGCGCCGCCCGCCAGGAGGGCCGCAACCGCGTTGCCCGCATGGTTGAACGCCTCGTTGCGTCCCGTGCGGCGCGTAAAGGCTTTCGGTCCCATCATGCCGAGCGTGATGGCGGCGATGGCCGGCGCAAAGATCGAGCCGGCGATGCCGGCCATCGACTGGGCGATCGCCACGGGCAGGAAGCCGGGGGCGAGCGGCAGGATGAGACAACAGGCCGTCACCACGATCGCCGCGACGATGACGGCCGCGCGCTTGTAGCGTGTCACGTCGATGAAGTTGCCGGCCGGCGTCTGGGCCAGGATGCCGGCAATGCCGCCGATCGACATGACCACGCCGATGCTGGCCGCGTCCCATTTCTGGACCGTGAGCAGGTAGATTGCGAGATAGGGTCCCAGCCCGTCGCGCACATCGGCGAGGAAGAAGTTCAGCGCGTCCAGACTGCCGTCCTGCCTCGTCATGCCCGATCGATTCCAAAGAAGGTTGCCACGGCGAGATCACTCCAGGGCAGAGGGCTACCGGCGCCATGGAAGCCGACATGGCCGCCCTGCGCCGGCAGCAAGGGCGTGAGCGCCTCATTGCCAGCCCAATCGTAACCGCTGTAGAGCGCGCCGGGAATCCACGGATCGTCGAGCGCCCCCAGCACCAGGGTCGGCACGCGAATGCCGGCCATGAAGCGAACCGGCTTGCAGCGCTCGTAATAGTCTTCCGCGCCGGCGAAGCCGTGGCGAGGTGCGATGAAGACCTCGTCGTATTCCCAGACCGAGCGGGCCCCAAGGATGGCGGATCTCTCGGCCGGCTCGAGGCGGGCCCCTGCCGCCGTCGCCTCGACCTTCATCTGGCCGAGCAGATGGCGGTGGTAGATGAAATTGCGCCCTTGCAGCATCCGGCGGCAGGTCGCGGACAGGTCGATGGGGGCGCAGACCGTCGCCGCCGCGACAACGGGGGCCGTCTCGCCCGCCTCGCCCAGATATTTGAGCAGCATTGCGCCGCCCAACGAGTAGCCGACGGCCCGCACGCCATCGGACGTCAGCTCGACGGGCAGGTTCGCCAGCAAGGCGCGGAAGTCCTGGCTGCGGCCGGCGTAGTACTGACCGCCGCAGGTCGCGCGCGAGGGTCCCGCACCCCGGAGGTTCAGCCGCAGGACGCGTTCACCGCTGTCGAGCAGCCGTCGGGCCATGCTGAGCATGTAGGAACTTTCCTGCGAACCGGTCAGGCCGTGGATGAGGATCGTGAGGGGCGCGCCTTTTGCTGGTTTCAAGGGCCGGTCCAGAGTGCAGACCAGCCTGTCGCCCGTCCCATCGCGCAGATCGACCGTGAGTCGCTCCGACGTGTGCGGTGCGAGGTCGCGTCGCGGCGGCCTCAGGAAATTGGCGACGGTCTGGAGGTCGGCGCCCCACCAGGGGAAGCGCGAACGGAACGGCGGAAGATCGAGGGTCACCCCTCCATGGTAGCAAGACGGTCGAAGAATTTCTCGACGGCGAGGTCACACCACGGACGGGCACTGTCATGCGCGTGGAATCCGATGTGCCCACCGGCGGGCGGCATCAGCGGCACCAGCGACGGGTTATCCGCCCAGTTGAACTCGCGATAGTACTCGACGGGAATCCACGGATCGTCGCACGAGGCGATGACCATCGTCGGCACGCGGATCTCGGGCATGAAGGCGAGCGGCGAGCAGAGCTCGTAGTAGTCCTCGGCGCCGCGAAAGCCATAGCGCGGGGAAATGAAGCGGTCGTCATAGTCCCAGACGCTGCGCGCCGACTTGATGATCTCGCGTTCCTCGGGCGACGTCAGCGCGCCGGGCGCCAGCGCCTCGGCCTTCATGTCGTTCAGCAGATAGGTGTGATAGAGCCAGTTGCGCGCCCGCATCATATGCCTGCAGGTACGGGCCAGATCGATCGGCGCGCAGATGGTTGCAGCGCCCCGCAGGGGCGCGAACGATCCCTCCTCGCCCAGGTACTTGAGGAGCATCGCCCCGCCCAGCGAGTAGCCAATGGCGACGATTCCATTGGCAATCAGGTCGTCGGGAAGCTGCGAGAGGATGCGACGGAAGTCGGCGGTACGCCCCACATGATAGTGCTCACGGCAATGCGGTCGCGACGGCCCGCATCCGCGCAGATTGAGCCGAAGCACCCGGTAGCCGCCATCCAGCAGGTGACGGGCCGCGTTCAGCATGTAGGCGCTGTTCTCGCTGCCCGTCAGTCCATGGATAAGAACGGCCAGCGGTCGCTCCTCCACCAGTTCAACGGGATGGTCGAGCATGCCGAGCAGAATGTCGCCGGTTCGGTCCCCCATGGCGAAGGCCATGCGTTCGCTGGTGTGGGGCGCGAGGTCGCAGACGCGTGCCGACGTGAGCCGGATGGCGATCGTCTGCAGGTCCGGCCCCCACCATGGAAAGCGCGGCTTGAAAGGCGGCAGATCGAGGGAATCGATGGACGGGGGCACGGTGGGTCCGTATTCACGCTTTGGTTCGCATGAAAACGCTCGCCACCTTGCCAAGTTCCCCTCTGCTCGGTGTGCTGTTCGCCGTCGCTGCCGCTATCACCTTCAGCACGGCAGGCGTCATCGTTCGACGGATCGACCTTCCTGCATGGGACGTGTCCTTCTGGCGCTCGGCCCTCCTCGTGGCCACGATGCTGCCGCTTCTGGTCTGGCAGCGCCGGCAGATACTGATCGACATCCGCAACGGCGGCCCTGCCCTGCTGCTCAGCGCCCTTCTGCTCGCAGGAAGCTTCGTCAGTTTCATCCTGGCGTTGGGGTTGGCGCCGGTCGCCAACGTGCTGATCATGTTCGGCGCGACGCCCTTCATCACCGCCATCGCCGCCCGCCTGTTCCTCCGCGAGCCCCTGCATGGTCACACGATCCTCGCCATGGCCGTGGCGGTCGTCGGCCTGGCGATCAGCGTCGCCGGCTCCCTGCAGCCCGGTGCCCTGGCCGGCATGGCGGTCGCCTTCATCGTCGTGCTGTGCATGAGCGGCAACTACGTCGTCGTCCGCCACCGCCGCGACATCGGCATGACGCCTTCGATCTGGCTGGCCGGCCTGATCTCCGGCCTGGTGGCGCTGCCCTTCGCCCACCCCGAGAACGTCACTTGGTCGCAGCTCCCCTGGCTCTTCGCCCTGAGCCCGGGTCAGCTGGCGGTCGGTCTACTGCTCTACATGGCCAGCTTGAAGCGCATTCCCGCCGCGCAGGCGGCCCTGCTCGGCCTGCTGGAGCTGGTGCTGGGGCCGGTCTGGGTGTGGCTGTTCGATGGCGAAAAGCCGGACGATCTCACCTTGTTCGGCGGCGTCATCGTGATCTCGGCGGCGGCGGTCAACGTGTGGCTGGATTCGCGGCGGTCCACTGGCTAAGAACCGGGCATGACCCAGAATACCAAGGGCCCGCTGTCGGGCATTCTCGTCGTCGATCTCTCCCGCATCCTGGCGGGCCCCTACTGCACCCTTCTGATGGCCGAAATGGGCGCCCGGGTGATCAAGGTCGAGCCGCCCAAGGGCGGCGACGATGCCCGCGCCTACGGTCCCTTCGTGAACGGCAAGTCGACCTATTTCGCGTCGGTGAACCGCGGCAAGGAGAGCATCGCGCTCGACCTCAAGAACGACGAGCACCGCAAGATCTTCGAGAAGCTGCTCGAGAAGGCCGACGTGGTCGTCGAGAATTTCCGCCCCGGCACGATGGAGAAGCTGGGCTACGGCTGGGAGACGCTGCATGCCAAGTATCCCAAGCTGATCTACGCTTCGGCCTCGGGCTTCGGCCACACCGGTCCCAACTCGAAGGACCCCGCCTACGACATGGTCATGCAGGGCCAGGGCGGCATCATGAGCATCACCGGCAACGAGGGCCAGCCGCCGAGCCGGGTCGGCATGTCGATCGGCGACATCGGCGCCGGCCTCTATACCGCCGTTGCCGTCAACGCCGCCCTCGTGCACCGGCTCAAGACCGGCGAGTCGACCAAGGTCGACATCGCGATGTTCGACTGCCAGCTCGCGCTGCTCGAGAACGCGATCATGCGCTACACGGTCGAGAAGGAAATCCCCGGCCCGCTCGGTGCCCGCCATCCGACCATCACGCCGTTCGAGGCCTTCGCGACGTCCGACGGCTCGATGATCATCGCGGCCGGCAACGACAGCCTGTTCATCAAGATGTGCGAGGCGCTCGGCCGTTCCGACATGGCGACCGATCCCGCCTACAAGTCGAACGCGCTGCGCCAGAAGAGCCAGCAGAAGCTGAAGCAGGAGATCGAGTCCGTTCTCAAGACGAACACGACCGAGCACTGGATCACCGTCGTGTCCAAGGGCGGCGTGCCCTGCGGCCCTATCAACAACATCGCGCAGGCGATCGAGCATCCGCAGGTCGCCGCCCGCAACATGCTGGTCGACGTGCCGGACGGCAGCGGCGGCACGCTGAAGCTGGCCGGCAACCCGCTCAAGATGTCGGCCTTCCCCGATCCGACCAGCCGCCCGGCCGCACCGGACCTCGACGGCGACCGCGACGCGATCCTCTCCTATCTGGGCGGTTGACCCGGTGAGGCTGTTGGTCCGCGTCGCAGCCTTTCTCGGAAAGTTCCTGCTCGGCACGGCGCTGGCCGTCGCGGTCTTGCTGGCCGGCACGTACTTCCATGTGCGCGGCGCGCTGCCGAGCTACGCGGGCCAGCTCGAGGCGGCGGGCCTCAAGGCGCCCGTGGAGATCCTGCGCGACAAGAATGCCGTGCCGCACATCATCGCGGGGTCGATCGAGGATGCCTCCTTCGCCCTGGGCTACGTCCATGCCCAGGACCGGTTCTGGCAGATGGAGTTGATGCGCCGCATCGGCCAGGGACGTCTCGCAGAACTCGTGCCGCCGGCCGTGGTCGGCCAGGGACTGGTCGACACCGACCGCACGATGCGCGGCCTCGGCGTCTACCGTCGTGCCAACGAAAGCGTGGGCGCGCTGTCGCCGGCCATGCGCGCCCAGCTCGACGCCTATGCCGCGGGCGTGAATGCCTGGATCTCCAACGACGCCCAGCAGTACGGGCTGGAACTGACGCTGATCAAGCTCCTGTCCGGCGGGCGTTACCGCCCCGAGCCCTGGCGGCCGGCCGATTCTCTGGTCTGGGCCAAGCTCATGGCGCTCGGCCTCGACGGCAACTGGCGCGCCGAGCTGTTGCGCCTGCGGCTGTCGCAGAAGATCGGCGAGGACGGGGTGAAGTTCCTGATCCAGCCCTCCGGTGATAGCAAGGACTCGACCCTCTCGATGGTCATGGCGGCGACGAAGGGCATCGACCTCGACCGCCTCTTCCATGGCACCGACAACGAGGTGACGCGCAAGCGCGAGGCCTCCAACGAATGGGTGCTGTCGGGCGCCCACGCGGTCTCGGGACGCCCCCTCCTCGCCAACGATCCGCATCTCGGATTCAGCTTTCCCGGTGTCTGGTATCTCGCTCGCCTGGTCGGTCCGGGCTTCGACATACGCGGCGCCACCTCGCCGGGCTCGCCCGCCGTGGTGCTGGGCCATAACGGCACCATTGGCTGGGGCTTCACGACCACCAACCTCGACAGCCAGGATGTGTTTGTCGAGCGCGTCGATCCGACCGATCCCAACCGCTACATCACGCCCGACGGCGCCCGTCCCTTCGCGGTGCGCGACGAGACGATCAAGGTCGCCTGGGGCGATCCTATCACGATGCGGGTGCGCGAGACGCGGCACGGGCCGGTGATCGACGACTTCGTCCGCCGCGGCGACAACCTCACGCCGCAGGGACACGTGCTTGCCCTTCAGGCGACCGCACTCGATGGCGCCGACACCTCGGCCGAGGGCTTCAGCCGCATCGGCTCGGCGCAGAACTGGGAGGACTTCCTGGCGGCGGCCCGTCGCATCGTCTCGCCGATGCAGAACATGGTCTATGCCGACACCTCGGGGAACATCGGCCTGATCTCGCCGGCACGCGTGCCGATCCGGCGCAAGGGTGACGGCTCGATGCCCGTACCGGGATGGACCTCGGAATACGACTGGGCGGGCTTCGTGCCGTTCGACGACCTGCCTCGGGTCTACAATCCCGGAACCGGCGTGATCGTCAACGCCAACGGCCGGCTCGTGCCCGACGACTACCGTCACTTCATCAGCCGCGACTGGGCCGAACCCTATCGCCAGCGCCGGGCCGCCCAGCTCCTGGGCGAAGTCCAGCGCCATCCGGTCTACGGCATGATCGTCATGCAGGCCGACAATCTCACGCTCGACGCTGCGGAGATGCTGCCCCACCTGCTGAAGGGGACGCCGCGCAACGCCCGCGCCGCCCAGGCCCGCGAGCTGCTGACGCGCTGGAACATGTTCATGCTGGCAAGCCGGCCCGAGCCGCTGATCTACGACGCCTGGATTGCCGAACTCCAGAAGGGCCTGCTGGGCGACGAGCTGGGCGAGGATCTCTATGCCTCCCTGGCCGTGCCCAATGTTCCTCTGCTGGTGCGCATCCTGCGCGACAAGCCGGGCTGGTGCGACGATGGCGGCACCCGCCAGCCCGAGTCCTGCGAGGAGGCGATCGCCCTGGCACTCGACCGCGCGCTCGACTGGATCTCGCGCCGCCAGGGCGCCGACATGACCAAATGGCAATGGGGCCGCGAGCATCTCGCCGTGCATCGCCATCCCCTGTTCGATGGAATCCCCCTTCTGCGTGACATCGCATCGGTGCGCTATCCGTCGGACGGTGGAAACCAGACGCTGAACCGGGCCGCCCCCTCGTTCCGCGGCAACCGGCCGTTCGACGCCGTGCACGGCGCGGGCTATCGCGGCATCTACGATTTCAGCGATCTCGAGAACAGCCGGTTCGCCACGCCGCTCGGGCAGTCCGGAAACATGCTCTCCCCCTGGGCGCGCAACTTCGTCGAACCGTGGCAGAAGCTCGCCTACATCAACATCGGCGGCACCCGCGCCGAAACGGCCCGCAGCGCCATCGGCACGCTGACGCTGGCGCCCCCGTCGTCACACTGACGGGTCAGGCCTCGAGCGTCGGCGTGCGGCGCACCAGCAGCTTGTCGATCCGCCGCCCGTCCATGTCGACGATCTCGAAGGTCCAGTCCTCGTAGGTGAATTGCTCGCCGGCCGTCGGGATATGGCCGAGCTGGGCCAGGGCGAAGCCGGCGATCGTGTGGAACTTGGTGCTGACGGGCAGCTTGTCGAGCTTCAGCCGGTCGAGGGTCGCATGCACCGGCGCCATGCCGTCGATCAGCAGCGAGCCGTCCTCGCGCTCGAAGACGTCGGGATCCTCGCCCAACGCCTCCGGAAGGTCGCCGGCCAAGGCTTCCAGCAGGTCGGCCTGCGTGACGATTCCCTCGATGCCGCCATACTCGTCGACCACCACGGCAAGCCGTACCGGCGTCTTCTTGAACTGCTCCAGCACCTTGAAGATCGGCATGGCCTCATGGACCATCAGCGGCGCCACGACCACGGCGCCCGGGTCGATTGTGCCGCCGCGCAGCATCTGGTTCAGCAGGTCCGTCTTGGTGACCGCGCCCAGCAGGTTGTCGATACTCCCGCGCCCGACCAGCATCTGCTCGTAGGGGCTCTCCAGGACCGTCCGCACGATCTCGTCGCGCCCGTCGTCGATGTCGATCCAGTCGAGTTCGGTTCGGGGGGTCATGATCTCGCCAATGCGACGATTGCCGATCTCGAGCGCACGCACCATGACCTCTTCCTGCGCATCCTGCAGGAGCCCGGCGTCCTGGCTGGCCTCGACCAGCAACTTCAGCTCACCCGGCGAATGCAGGGATTCCTCCCCTGTTCCCGGCCGCAGCCCGCACAGCCTCAGCACGAGATTGCCCATCCCGTTCAGCACGAGGATGGCCGGGCTGAGCAGCCACCTGAACAGGCTGAGCGGCCGCACCACCCACAGGGCCGTGCCTTCGCTGCGCTGGAGCGCGAGGCTCTTGGGCGCCAGTTCGCCCAGCACGATGTGCAGCGCGGTGATCAGCAGGAAGGAGATGCCGACGGCGATCGCGTAGGCGCTGACGCCGGCCGTCGTGCCCCAGAGTTGCGTCAGCGGCTCTTCGATCAGATGCGCGATCGCGGGCTCGCCGATCCAGCCCAGCGCCAGGGACGAGATGGTGATGCCGAGCTGCGTTGCAGCGAGGTTGGAATCGAGATGGTCGAGGGCCCGCACCAGCGCCTTGGCATTGATCCGCCCCGAGGCGGCGAGTTCGATGACCCGGCTGCGGCGGACGGCGACCAGCGAGAATTCGGCCGCGACGAAGAACCCGTTGGCCGCGACCAGCACCAGAACCGCCAGCAAACCTCCCGCTCCGGACATGTCCCTCTCCCTCTATCGCGGCTTGTCGCCGGCGAGCGTGATCCGGTGCATGACGCGCCGGAAGCCGTGATAGTCGTTGATCGGATTATGCATGGCGCAGCGATTGTCCCAGAAGGCCAGCGAGCCGGGTTCCCAGCGGAAGCGGCAGGTGAACTCGGGCCGCGTCTGGTGCTCCCACAGGAAGCGCAGCAGCGGCAGGCTCTCCTTCTCCGTCCAGCCCTTGATGTGCGCCGTATGGGCGTCGGAGGTGTAGAGCGCCTTGCGGCCGGTCTCGGGATGGGTGCGCACGATCGGATGCTCGGCCGTCATCACCTTGAGCTCGGCGCCCGCGGCCTTCATGCGGTCCTCGCGGGTCTTGGTGACGTCCGCCTTGGCCGATGAACTGACTCCGATCAGCCCATCGAGTGTCGCCTTCAGCCCGTCCGACAGCGCTTCGTAGGCGAGATACTGGTTGGCGAACATGGTGTCGCCGCCGAAGGCCGGCACCTCGCGCGCCAGCAGCATGCTGCCCATCGGGGGCACCGGCAGGTAGGTCGTGTCGGAATGCCAGATCCCGCCGAAATTGTTGCGCTCGTGCTCGAGCTTCACCACCGGGGTGATCATCGGCGACTCGGGAAGTCCCTTG
Organism: Reyranella sp.; assembly: GCF_965249915.1. Classification (GTDB taxonomy): domain Bacteria; phylum Pseudomonadota; class Alphaproteobacteria; order Reyranellales; family Reyranellaceae; genus Reyranella. Next base: position 1,601,186 of record NZ_OZ252257.1, on the reverse strand, counting down.
AGCTGCGGATACTCGACCGGCTCGCCGAACTTCCGGGCAAAGGCGAGCTGTTGCAGCGGCGTCACCGTCTGGTCGCGCAGGAAGATCACGAGATGATCGAGGAAGGCCTGACGCATCTCCGCCACGACCTCCGCATCGAGATCCTGCGCCATGTCGACGCCGTGGATCTCCGCGCCCAGCGCCCCCGCGATCGGCCTCACTTCGATGTGGCGATAGTTACGCATGTCTACCTCTTGGCCCAGGAGGGCGTCGTCTTCGCCATGAAATGCCGGATGCCCTCGGCCGCCTCCGGTTGCCGCAGCAGGCCGACCAGGTTTCCCGCCGCCTCGTCCAGCACGTCGAGATCATCCTTCGTCGCGCAGGACAGCACCAGCCGCTTGGCCACGGCCAGCGCCTTCGGCTCCATCTTCAGAATGTCATCGAGGAGACCCTGAAGCGTCGCTTCGACCTCGGCGCCCGTCGCGCAGAGATGGCCCCCGACTCCCAGCCGGTACGCCTCGGCGGCATCGATCACGCGGCCGGTCACGGCAAGGTCGCGCAGCGCGCCCTCGCCCATGCGCCGCACCAGGAACGGGATGATCTGCGAGGGAATGAACCCCACCCGCGGTTCTGGGATCCCGAACCGGGCGTCGCCGCGCAGGATCACGACATCAGAGCAACAGGCCATGCCGAAGCCCGCCCCGACCGCCGAGCCTTCGACCACGGCGACCGTGGCCTGCGGCAGCGTATCAAGCGCCAGCAGCGCGTTGCCGAACTGGCGATAGGTGGGCAGCAGCGGATCCGTCCCACCCGGCGGCACGGGCGGAAGGTCGGCCATCGTGTCGAGATCGCCGCCGGCGCAGAAGTGCCCGCCCGCCCCGCGCAGCACGAGCGCCCGGCAGGCGGCATCGTTGCCGACGCCGACGAAGGCGTCCTCCAGTTCCAGCATCATGCGGTGGGTCAGCGCATTGCGCCGCTGCGGCCGGTTCAATGTCAGGTAGGTGACAGCGCCCTGCCGGTCGATCTTGAGGAACTCGTAGTCGGCCATGGGCAAAGTCTTAGCGAGCGACTATCGTGCCAACAAGATGATGCGCCTCGCGGTTCCGCTGCTCGCGGCTCTCCTTTTCCTGACGAACGCGGCCCGCGCCGACGATTGGGCCACGGTCCAGACGCCCGCACCCGGTCCGACGCAATCGATCGGCTTCTACACTGCCGGATGTCTGCAGGGCGCCCAGGCACTGCCGCTGGAAGGCCCTGGCTACGAGGCCATCCGGGTCAGCCGCAACCGCTACTGGGGCCAGCCGGTCACCATCGAGTTCATCAAGACCCTGTCGGAGAAGATCCGGGCTGCCGGCCAGGCGCACCTCTATATCGGCGACATCGGCCAGCCGCGCGGCGGCCCCGCCCCGTCGGGCCATGCCAGCCACCAGATCGGGCTCGACGCCGACATCTGGTTCGAGCGCCAGCCCGGGGCTCGTCGCACGCCCGCGGATCGCGAGAATCCGCGCCTGCGCTCTCTGGTCCTTGCCGACGACAGCGGGATCGACGATTCGGTCTTCAACGAGCAGCATGTATTCCTGCTGAGGACGGCCGCGCAGATGCCGAACCTGGACCGCATGTTCGTCAACAAGTGGATCAAGCAGCGGCTCTGCCAGACGGTCGGCGGCGACCGCTCATGGCTGCGCAAGCTCGTCCCCTGGTACGGGCACGACTCGCATTTCCATGTCCGCCTCTACTGCCCGCCGGGCAATCCGCAATGCCAGCCGCAAGCCGACTATGCGCAGGATGACGGCTGCGGCGAGGCGCTGGAATCGTGGTTCCGCAAGGCGCCGGTCGTTCCGCCGACCACCCCGCCCAAGCCCTACCGACCGAAGCTGCCGGCCGCCTGCACCGCGGTGCTGAACGCCCGGTAGCGTAGCCGGATCAGCCGATCCCGCCGCAGCGGTTGGCGCGCTCGCGGGCCTGGACGTCGAGCCAGTCGAGACCGCCCACCGTGCCGATGCGGATCCAGTCGACCTGGATCGTGCCGTCGGGCACGCGCTTCACGACGTAGCGCGACTCTGCCTGCGGGGCGCTCTGCGGCACGTAGAGGACCGTCGTCGTGCCGGGCGCCGAGGACGGCTCGATGTTCACGACGAAGCCGCTGGCGGCCGGGGCTGCCAGGCAGGCCACCATCGCGTCATAGGGAACGGTGTAGACGCTCGACCAGGCCGGCACCGGCTTGGGCGGCGTAATCGGCTCGCTGCCCAGTTTGTCCACGGTCGAGCACGCTGCGGCGGCGAGCGAAAGAACAGCGGGAATCATCACATGCTTGAGCATCACTCACCTCCGGAAACGGCCCTATTCTACTCACCCTGACCGAGGAGTGAACCGGCCCGTCGCGACGAGCGGAAAAACCATTGAAACACCTGGAAGCCGATCACCAGGTAGACGGCCGACAGTCCGAAGGCGAGGGCCAGCATGTCCCAATGGACCGTCTTCTCCAGCATGATCGAGCGCATGCCTTCGAAGATGTAGGCCGGCGGCAATCCCCAGGCGATGACTTGCAGCCAGTGCGGCAGCACGGAAACCGGATAGTAAACCCCGCTCACCGGCATCAGCACGAACACCGCCGCCCAGGCGAAGCTCTCCGCACTCTGCCCCACCCGCATGACCAGGCCCGACATGGCGAGCCCGATCGACCAGGAGAACATCTGCAGGATCAGGAAGAAGGCGAGCAGCGGCAGGCCCAGCGTGTAGATCGAGTAGCCGAAGAACGCCCAGGCCATCAGCGACACCGGGATCATGCCCAGGAGCGTGCGCAACAGCGACGCGATGATGATGCCGGTGGCCAGCTCCCAGGAGCGGATGGGGCTGACGAAGAGATGGCCGAGATTGCGCGACCAGATCTCCTCCAGGAAGGCGATCGAGAGCGAGAGATTGCCGCGCACCACGACTTCCCAGAGCAGCAGCCCCGACAGGAGCACACCCGCCGCCTGCGCCACGAACGAGGCCTGCGGCAGCAGATACTGGGTCATGAAGCCCCACATCACCATCTGCACGGCCGGCCAGTAGATCGAATCGACCAGGCGCATCACCGAGCTGCGCCAGAGATAGATATGGCGCAGCACGAGGGCATAGATGCGGTTGGCGGAGCCGCTCATGGCTTCCGACCGTCTGGCTTCTGACCGTCGGGCCGCTGACTGTCGGGCTTCAGGGCGTCGAGCCCACGGGCACGACCGCGCGCCATGTCGAGGAACACCTCCTCCATGTCCTCGCGGCCGAACCGATCGAGCAGCTCGCGCGGACTGCCGCGCTCGAACACCTTGCCGGCCTGCAGCAGGATCACGTCGTCGCACAGCCGCTCGACCTCGGCCATGTTGTGCGACGCGAGCAGGATCGTGGCGTGGGTTTCGCGCTGGTAGGTTTCCAGGTAGCCGCGCACCCAGTCGGCCGTGTCCGGGTCGAGCGACGCCGTCGGCTCGTCGAGCAGCAGCACGTCGGGCCGGTTGATCAGCGCCTTGGCCAGCGCCACGCGCGTCTTCTGGCCGGCCGAGAGCTTGCCCGCCGGGCGGTCGAGAAAGGCCTGGACCTGCATGTGCTCGGCGATCTCTTCGATGCGGTGGCGCAGGTCCTTCACGCCATAGAGCCGGCCGTAGAACTGCAGATTCTGACGCACCGTCAGGCGATGCGGCAGGTCGACATAGGGCGAGGAGAAATTCATCCGCGGCAGCGCCGCGTAGCGTCGCCGCAGCATGTCGATGCCGAGGATCTCGATGCGACCGCCGGTCGGCTCCAGCAGCCCGAGCAGCATCGCAATGGTGGTCGTCTTGCCCGCGCCGTTGCCGCCGAGCAGCCCCAGCACGGCCCCGCGCGGGGCCCAGAAGCTCAGATCGTCGACCGCGACGATCTCGCCATACACCTTGCGCAGGTGATGGACCGCGATGGAGGGCGTTTCGGGCATGCCGGCATTACAACGCCTTGACCGCCGCTTCGATGCGATCGAGGCCCTTGCTGAGCCGCTCGGCGCTCGACGCGAAACACAGGCGCACATTGCCCTGCCCGCCCGGCCCGAAGGCCTCGCCCGGCGCCAGGCCGACCTTGTGCTGCTTGGCCATCGTCTTGCAGAAGGCAAGCGTGTCGCTGACGCCCTCCACGGAGAAGAAGGCATAGAAGGCCGCATCCGGCCGCGCGATCGTGACCTTCGGCAGAGCGGAAAGCCGCTGAAACACCAGCTCTCCACCGGCGCGGCAACGCTCGACCATCTCGTGGACGAACTGGTCGCCCTGCTCCAGCGCCGCCACCGCGCCCTTCTGCAGGAAGGCGGGAACGCCCGAGGTGTTGATCTGGACCAGCTTGGCGAACTGGTCGCCCAAGGCCGCCGGATGGGTGAGCCAGCCCAGGCGCCAGCCCGTCATCGCCCACGGCTTGGAGAAGCTGTTGAGCACGATGACCGGATCGTCCGGTCCGGCCAGTTCGAGGAAGGACGGCGCCACCTGCCGGCCGTCCGGCCGCTTGCTGTAGATCAGGCGAGCATAGACCTCGTCGGCCATGATCCAGACGCCGCGCTTCCTCGCAAAATCGAGCAGCGCTGCCTGCTCCTCGGTGGACATGGTCCATCCCGTGGGATTGCCCGGTGAGTTGACGAAGATCGCCCGCGTGCGGTCGTCGACCGCGTCGAAGATCTTCTGCAGGTCGAGCGTCCAGCCGCCGGTCGGCGTGCGGTCGAGCGCCACGTACTTCGGGACCCCGCCTACCAGCTTGGTGGCAGAAGTGATGTTCGGCCAGATCGGCGAGACGATGACGATATTGTCGCCGGGATCGAGCAGCAGCTGGCAGGTGAGCAGGATGGCCTGCATGCCGCCGGTCGTCACCGTGAGGCGCTCCACCGGGCAATTGATGCGATAGAGGCGCTCGGTGTAGGCCGACAGGGCGCTCCGCAGCTCAGGGATGCCGCGCTGCCAGGTGTAGAACGTCTCGCCCACCTGCAGGCCCTTGGCCGCGGCGTTGCGCACGAAATCCGGGGTCACGAGATCGCTTTCGCCGAACCACAGCGGCACGACGTCGGGGTCTCCGAACACGGTCATCGCCACTTCGGAAATGGGGGTTTCGGCCAGGCCGGCGGTGGCGCCGCTCAGCGAAGCCGGGAGACCCGGCGCGACAAATCTGGGGTGGTCCTGCATCCTTCGGACGTACCGCATCGTTCGGAATTGCGCCAGCCATCCGCCTGCACGACAATTGTTGGCGGCGAGGCCCAACCCTACTAATCACAGGAGAAAGCCATGAAGTATCCAGCCTGCCTGCTTGCGACCGCCTTCCTGCTGGGCGGTTGCGTGCACGGCGACAATGTCGAGCGCCTCCAGGCGGGAATGGACCGCGAGCAGGTCCGGGCCGTCATGGGACCGCCCGAAGGATCGACCTACACCCCCGGCAAGGATTGCGCCTACTACACCGTGCTCAGGGACTTCTGGAGCCGCACGCCCTGGTCGATGTCGGACCGCTATTACGTCTGCTTTACCGACGGGAAGGTCGAGACCTACGGCAAGGCGACCCAATCGGCCCAGATGACAGCGCCATAGGCTGGCGCTACGCTATCGCCAGGGAGAGACAATGCATTCACATCAGGATGACGGGCAGATCGCGCAGTGGCTCGGCGATCGCCAGGACAGCCTCTACGCCGACGGGCGCCGCTGCGATGAAATCCAGTACCTGCAATGCAAGCTGATCCTCAAGCCCGATCGCTTCACCTCGGCCCATGTGTTCAAGGAGTTCGCCGCCCTCGTTCAGCGCGCCGCGGCGACTACCGGTGTCGGCTACCAGCACACGCCTAAGTCCCAGCAACGGCCCGAGGTGCGCGAGGTCCTGTTCCTCGATACCGGCGGCTACCACCTCTACAACAACAACTTCATCGTGCGCCGCCGCATCGCCTATCAGGACGGCTTCGCGATCGGCGATCCCGAGATCGTCTTCAAGTATCGCAGCGACAACATGGCGAAGGCCCAGGCCCTCGACGTGCGGCCGCGTATCGACGGCAAGTACAAGATCAAGTTCAAGCTCGAGGTGATGCCGCTCAAGGAGAGGATCGGCGGCATCCGTCGCCTGCTCTCTCACAATGTCGAGTTCGGTCTCAGCCAGGCGCCCCAGGCCGCCCGGATCGTGATGTCGTCGCTCGGCAACATGTCCCTGCCGGAACTGACGCAGATTTTCCCGACCCTCAGCTCGGTCAATTGCGACGGTCCCAACGACGTCTCCCTGGTGAACCAGACCATCGTCGAGGAACTGCTGCAGGACATCTGCCTGCTCGACTTCGGCCACCACACCGCGGCGACGGCCAATCTCGGCCTGTGGCGGGCACGCGGCGACCATCACGCGTTTGTCGGCGAATTCGCCTTCCAGCTCCGGTTCGCGGGCCCCGACGATATCAAGCACAAGTCGCTGAACCACTGCGAGCGCTTCTTCCTGGAGCTCCAGCAGGTCGCGGCCGACTGGCTGACCCTGACCACGACCAAGACCGGTGCGGTGTACCGCCTGAAGGGCAACCCGCCGCAAGCGCACGAATGAGCGTCGTCGAAACCTCCCCGCCCCCGCCCTCGCTCGGAAAGCTTTTCTGGGTTTTCCTGGTGATGGGCGCGACCAGCCTGGGCGGCGGTGTCGTTGCCTACCTGCGTACCGGGCTCGTCGTGCGTCAGCGCTGGCTCGACGACCTCACCTTCGTCGAGTTGCTGTCGATCAGCCAGACCCTGCCGGGCCTCAACGCCACCAACATGTCGATCCTGGTGGGCGACCGCCTGCGCGGCGGGATGGGCGCCCTGGTCGCCACCTTGGGCATGTGCCTGCCCGGTGCCAGCCTCATGATCGCTGCCGGCTATCTTTATGGGGCCGGCGGAGACGGCCCATGGTCGAAGGCCTTCCTGCATGGCATTGCCGCCGGCGCGGTCGGCCTCATCCTCGTCGTCCTGGTCCAGCTGGGCGCCAAGACGCTGAAGACCTTTGCAGATTATGTGTTCGTCGTGGCCACCGCCGTGGCGGTCGCCTTCTTCAAGGTCCCGGTCCCCTACGCGCTGCTCGCGGCGGGATGCATCGCCATCTGGTGGCACCGGCCGCGCGACCGCGACAAGGGCAACCCATGAAGCAGCTCTGGGACCTCGCCGGCGTCTTCGCCTACCTGTCGCTCCTCACCGTCGGCGGCGGCATGGCCGCATTCCCGGAGATGAAGACGCTCACGGTCGACACCTATCACTGGGTGACGTTTCCGGAACTGCTGCATTTCTACAGTCTGGGGCAGCTCGCGCCGGGGCCGAACATGATGATGGTGGCGTCGATCGGCGTCACCGTCGCCCATCTCCCAGGCGCCCTCGTCGCGCTCGTCGCGTTCTTTCTGCCGACCGGCCTGCTGACCCTGTTCGTGGGCCGACTGTGGACGCACCTCGCCACCTGGCGCTGGCGCCCTTCCATCCAGACCGGCCTCGGCTCCGTCGCCGTCGGCCTCGTGCTGGCCGGCGCGATCATCATGGGACGCGGCGCCATCACCGAGTTCTTCTTCGGCCTCATCGCGCTGGCGGTGTTCCTGCTGCTCTGGCGGACCAAGATCAATCCCGCCTATCCGATCGTGGCCTCCGGCCTCATCGGCATGGCGCTGCACTACTTCAACATCGCGTAGCTAGCGAAGGCTGGCCGTTTCGGCCGAGACTTCCGGCTCCTGTTCGCAGCTGTCCCTCGACACGCCGATCGCCGCCACCTTGTCATCGACTCTCAAGCAGCCGTTGCGCCACTCACCGGAGAGAGTCGTCCCGGAAATCGTGACGGTGCCAAAGCCGTTTGGGAGATCGTTGGAGTAGCTACCCTCGAAGTGATCGGTCTCGTTCCACACGTAGCGTCCGGGCCCTTCCCGGCGACCGTGCCGATAGGTGCCCTCGAAGCGGTCGATCAGTTGCCGGTGCTCGGTCCATTGGACGACTCCGGTCCCTTCCTTCAGGGCTGCCCGGCATGAACCGCTCCAGGTCCCCCTGTCCTCCTTGTCGGGATGCCAGTCCGCCATCCGACACCCCACGCCCGGCTCGTAGATCCAGTTTCCGGTTTCACACGGCGTGTCCCAGCTGATCTGCACGGAATCGGGTTCTTCGCGACCGCAATCGCTCTTCCCGGGTGCCAGCGCGAGCTGCTGGGCGACGACGGGAAGGACCGTCAGCATCAAGGCCGAAGAAACAAGCACGGGCAGAATTCTCATGAGAACCTCGACCACTACGCAACCTTCCCAGAGAACGCCGCACGCCAGCGGCCGTTGCATGCAACGTTGTGGGCTAATCCGCATTAAGCATCGGACTTACATAACCGCAGGAGTGTCCCCATGAAGCTCGTCCTATCGCTCGCCGCGGGTCTTATCCTCACAGCCACGATGGCCGTTGCCCAGATGCCGCCGAGCACGGGCAACTCCACCACGCCGGCCGCTCCGCCGGCCGGCATGCCGGGCTCCGCCCAGACGGCGACGTCGGCCCGTACTCAGATCGAGGCCAGCGGGTATACCAACATCAAGGATCTCAAGCGCCGCGACGATGGATCCTGGCAGGCCACCGCCACGAAGAACGACACCGAGGTCGCGGTGTCCGTCGACACGAGCGGAAGCGTCACGCAGATTTCGCGGTAATTTCCAGATCCGACGAACTGCTGGGGAGGGACAGGCATGCTATCGTGAGGCATGTCCATTCTTCTCCTCGGCCTTGTGCTGTTCATCGGCATCCACATCTTCACCACGCTCCGCCAACCGCGTGCGGCAATCATCGGCCGGCTGGGCGAAGGTGGATACAAGGGCCTCTACTCCCTGATCGCGCTCGCGGGCCTCGTGCTGCTCGTCATTGGGTTCGGGCACTATCGCAGCGCGGGGTACATTCAGGTTTGGGACCCGCCCTTCCGCGCCTTTCATCCGATTGCGGCAGCGCTCCTATGGTTCGCCTTCGTTGCGCTGGTCGCGACATACGCGCCGCCGAGCCGCATCAAGTCCCTTCTCCGCCATCCCATGCTGGTTGCCGTGAAGGCTTGGGCGCTGGCGCATCTGCTCGTGAATGGCGATCTGGGATCCATGCTGATCTTCGGCAGCCTGCTCGCCTGGGCGGTCTACGACCGCATTGCCGTCAAGCGCCGGGGCGATATGGGCGCCCCGCGCGTCGGCTGGTCGAAGAACGACGTCCTCGTCGTGGTCATCGGCACAGCGGCCTATGCCGCCATGATCTGGCTTCACGACTCGCTGATCGGCGTCGCCGCCGCCTAGTGGTGATGGTGACCGTGGTAGGCGTGGTGGTGGCTGCCGCCGAAGCGGTCGATATGTAGCGGCTGCTTGGCGAGGCCCGGACAGAAGGTGTTCACGACCTTCTTGAGCTTGTCGTAGAGCGCCTTGGCTGGCTTGCGACCCCGCTCGAGCCGCTCGCGGGCCTTTTCGGCGAGACGCGCGAGCTGCGCCATGTCGACATTCAGCAGCTTGCGATCCTCGAGGATCATGCGACCGGCGACCATCACCGAATGCACGGCCGATCCGTCCTCGGTGTGGACGATCTGGTTGGTCGGATCGTTGAACGGGATCCAGTTGATGTGGCCCAGGTCCAGGAACACGATGTCGGCCTTGTAGCCGGCCTCCAGCTTGCCGATCTTGTCGCCCAGCCCCAGGGCGCGGGCGCTGCCGGCCGTCGCGGCGTGCAGCACCTCCTCGGTCGTGATCCAGTCGCGGTTATCGGGTCCCTGAACCTTCGAGACCATCGAGGCCAGCCGCATGTTCTCGTACATGTTCTGATTGTCCGAACAGCTCGCGCCGTCGGTGCCGATGCCGACATTGACCTTGGCATCCAGCATGCCGCGCATGTCGGCGATGCCGTTGCCCAGGACCATGTTCGAGCCCGGATTGTGCGAGACCGAGGCGCCCTTGTCGCCCAGCAGCTTCATGTCGTCGCCGTCGAGCCAGACACCATGCGCCACCGTGAACTTGGGCCCGACCAGCCCAAGTGAATCCATGTAGGCGGTGAGCGACGTGCCGTAGAGCCGGTAACCGGCGACGACCTGCACCTTCGATTCGGAAACGTGGGTGTGCAGGCCGGTATCGTAGTCCTTGGCGAGCTTCAGGCAGGCCAGCAGGAATTCCTTGCTGCAGTGATGCGGGATGGTCGGCGCGACCGCCAGATGCACGCCCTGCCGGTCGAGCTTCCAGCCATGCAGCGCTTTCTTCATCTGCTTCACGCTCGCCTTGTAGGGCGAGAATTGATAGGCCTCGACTTCCTTCTGCAGCGAAGGCGGCAGCTGGTCCATCAGCCCGGGAATGGCCTGGAAGAAGCTGGTGTCGGCCACCATCGGCGCCAGCATGGCGCGCATGCCCACGTCGGCGTAGGCCTGCCCGATCGCCGCGAGCCCTTCTGCCGTCGGCATGGGGAACTCCGCCGCGAGATCGTAGGCGGCGGTGCAGCCCTTCATCACCATCTCGCACGCGCCGATCAGGCTCGACAGGTACTTGTCCTCGAGGGTGCGGGCGCCGCTCATGTAGGGGCCGGCCGTCAGCAGCAGCTCCAGCGTCACCCGGTCGACCATGCCCTTGGCAAGATTGCCATGGCTGTGGGTGTGGCCGTTGATCAGGCCGGGATGGAGCAGCTTGCCCCGGGCGTCGATCACCGTGGCCGACTCGGGCGCCGAGACCTTCGACCCGATCTCCACGATGGTATCGCCGTTCACCAGGATATCGGCCTTGGGCGCGGCATGGCCCTTGATGTCGACCACGCGGCCACCGCGGATCACGGTCATCGACTGCTTCGGCGCTTTCGCCATGTCACACTCTCCCCTTGCGCGGCCCGGTCAGGCCCCCGGCGTCGTATTGCTGCTCGACCACGGGAAGAAGACCCGTTCGGCTGCGACCACGATCTGGAACAGCACCACACCCATCACCGACAGGATGATAAGCGCCCCGAACGCCACAGGCACCTTGAAGAACGCCGTCGACGTCTGGATGAGGAATCCCAATCCGGCGTCGGCGTTGACGAACTCCGCCACGACCGCGCCGACGACGGCGAGCGAGATCGCCACCTTGAGCCCAGCGAAGATGAAGGGAATGGCATAGGGCAACCTGATGCGCAGGAGCTCGCTGAGCTTCGAAGCGCGACAGGCCCGGCTGAGCTCGATCAGTTCCGGCGGCACGGACAGCAGCCCGGTCGCGACGGAGATGACGAGCGGAAAGAACGCCACCAGCACGGTGATCACGATGCGCGGCAGTTCGTTGGTCCCGAGGAGCACGACGAGGATCGGCGCCAGTGCAACTTTGGGAATCGACTGCGTCCAGACCAGGAAAGGATAGACCGCCGCCGCGATCGCCGGCGATGCGGTCAACACGACGGCCAGTGGCAGGCTGATCAGGATCGACACGAGGAAGCCCAGCATGACGGTCTTGAAGGTCGCCATCGTATGGCCGGCCACGGTGGGTCCGATGGCCATCGTGTCCTTCCAGATATCGCTCGGCGCCGGCAGCAGGTAGCCCGGGATGCCGAAAGCGCGACAGGCGCCTTCCCACAGCAGGAACAGGCCGGCCGTCGCGATCAGGGGCACCACCACTTCGTACAGGGCGGCGCTTTTCTTCCGTCGTCGGGGCGGCTTCTGCCGCTCCTCAAGCGGCGGCGCGGCCTGGACTGACATTGCGTGTTCCGAAGATGAGTTGGCGGATGCGATGGCTTGCTTCGTGGAATTCCGGCGCGGCTTCGGTCTCGAAGCTGCGCGGGCGCGGCAGGCCGATATCGATGATTTCGGCGATGCGGCCGGGACGCGGCGACATCACGACCACGCGGTCGGCCAGCACCACGGCTTCCGTGATCGAGTGCGTCACGAACAGGACGGTCTTGGGCCGCTCGCTCCAGATACGCAGCAGCTCCATGGTCATCTCTTCGCGGGTCAGCGCGTCGAGCGCCCCGAACGGCTCGTCCATCAGCAGGATGTCGGGATCATGGACCAGGGCGCGGCAGATCGCGACCCGCTGCTGCATGCCGCCCGACAGCTCGCGCGGCGACTTGCCCTCGAAGCCCGTGAGGCCGACCAGCTTGAGCAGCGCCATCGCCTTGTCGGTGCTGGTCGAATCGATGCGATGCATCATGCGCAACGGGAACAGCACGTTGTCCAGCACACTGGCCCAGGGGAGCAACGTCGGCGCCTGGAAGACGATGCCGGTTTCCGCCCGCGGCTCGGTGATCTGCTCCCCACCGATCGAGGCCCGGCCCGCCGTCGGCAGAATCAACCCCGCCACGATGCGCAGGAGAGTGGACTTGCCGCAGCCCGACGGCCCCACCAGTGTGATGAACTCGTTGCGGCCGATTTCCAGCGACACGTCCTGCAGCGCCGTGACCTGATCGCCATCACGGCTGTTGAAGATACGCGTGACCCGGTTGAGCGAGATCACTTCGAGCCCGTCACTTGGGAACTTTGCTGGTGTCGATCGCGGTCTTGTAGTCGAACTCCGGCTTCAGCTCGTTGGCCGTGGCGATGGTCTCCCACGAGAACTTGAGCCGGTCCGGGCTTTCCTTGCCCCAGCCGAACTCCTTGGTGTGGTCGTTGAAGACGAACTTCATCACCGCTTTCACGCTGCCCATGCAGTCGTCGAGCTCGACCTCGGGAAAGCGGGCAACGTGCAGCTTGCAGGCTTCTTCCGGATTGGCCGCGGCCCATTCGAAGGCCTCCTTGGTGGCGGCCAGGAAGCGCGCCACCAGGTCAGGCTTGTCCTGGATCATCTTGTCGGTGGTGATGAGGCTCGCCGCGTAGATCTTGAAGCCGACTTCCACGAACGGCAGGGGCAGGATCTCCTGCCCGGCCTTAACCGCCGCCTTGTTGATGTAGTAGTAATGGATCGAATAGAACGGCGCCGCGTCGATGTTCTTGGCGATGAGCTGCGCCGCCATCGCGGCCCCGTCCATGTTGGTCCAGATCAGCTTGTTGGGATCCGTTCCCGCCTTCTTGGCAACTTCGGGAAAATAGAAGCGATGGCTGTTGCCCGGCGTGATGCCGATCTTCTTGCCTTCCAGTCCCTTGAAATTGGTGATGCCCGAACTCTTCAGCACGAACAGCGAATGGGGAGACTCGTTGTAGAGCACGGCGATCGTCTTGACCGGCACGTTGGTGCGCGCTCGCGCCGTCATCACCGCGGCAATGTCGGCGACGCCGAAATCGGCCGCGCCCGAGGCGACCTTGGTGACGGTATCGCCCGAGCCGTAGCCGCGCGTGATGGTGATGTCGATGCCGTGCTTGGCGTAGATGCCCTTGCTCCAGGCCCCGTAGTACATCGCGTGCTCGCCTGACGGAATCCAGTCGGTCTGGAACCGAACCTTGTCCTGGGCGAGCGCGGGCCCTCCGAACAGGAACGTCAGGGCAAGGGCCGCCAATCCTGTGCGCCGGCGAATCGATGATGACTGCATGTGTGCCTCCCCCTGGCGTGTCGAGCACTGCAAGTGAAGCAATATCGGTGCCACGCCCTTATCGCTAAGCGAGCCAGCCCAGAGTCGCGGCGACCAGGACTGCGTATCGCGCGGTCTTGCCGATCGCGACCAGCAGGACAAACGGAGCCAAGGGCGTGCGAAGCGCGCCGGCCACCACGGTGAGGGCGTCGCCCCCGAACGGCAGCCAGGCGAACAGCAAGGACCATACGCCCCAGCGGGCGTACCAGCGCTCGACCCGTTCATAATCGCGCGGCTTGACTGGAAACCAGGACCGGTCGCGGAAGCGCACGATCAGGCGCCCCAGCACCCAGTTGACGACCGATCCCAGCGTGTTTCCCACGGAGGCCGCGAGCAGCAACGTGCCCCAGTGAGTGGGCTCGGCCACCACAAGGCCGACCAGCACCAGCTCTGACTGAAAGGGAAAGATCGTGGCTGCCAGAAATGCGGCGGCAAACAGTCCCGCGTGGCTGAGGATCAGGGAACCGAGGTCCATCGAGGCTCTATGTAGCCGATAATGGCGCAGCCATCGCGACGGTGGCGCGCAAACCTTTCCGCGTCCTGATGCAACACCTTCGGAGAGCAGGCGTTGATCCCGCACACGCTACGATTTCCGCTGAACCCACTGGAGGAAAACCATGAACAAGACCCTCGTCACCCTCGCCGCTATTGCCATCACCAGCGTCGGCGGCGCCGCTTTCGCCCAGACGATGCAGCCGAGCACGCCGGCCGGCCGCGACATGAACTCCATGCCGGGCCAGACCAGCAACCCGAACACGAACCTGCCCGCGACGTCGCCCAACGCGACGGCGGCGGAAGCCGCGGCCAAGTCGCAGCTGGAAGCCAAGGGCTATAACGGCATCAAGTTGCTGACGCGCGATACTGCCGGCAACTGGACCGGCAAGGCGATGCGCAACAACGTCGAGGTCGCCGTGACCCTCGACACTTCCGGTAACGTCCGCGAGCAGTAGAAGCCACACTCTACTGGCATGCGGAAAGGCGGGGTGCCCTACCCTCGTGGGGTGCCCCGTTCGCATGTCTTCTCCCCGCGGGATTCGCAAGTGGCGGGACGGGCTGATGACGTTAGGATGCGGTCCGTTTTCATATAGCGACAAGGAAAATAGCCGCATGCGCACAGTCAAGGACGTCACCTTCGACCTGCTCCGCAAGCTCGGCCTGACGACGATCGTCGGCAATCCCGGCTCGACCGAAGAAACCTTCCTCAAGAATTTTCCCGATGATTTCGACTATGTGATGGCCCTCCAGGAAGCCAGCGTCGTCGGCATTGCCGATGGAATCGCCCAGGGCCTCCGCAAGCCGGTGATCGTCAACGTCCATACCGGAGCCGGCATGGGCAATGCCCTGGGCTGCATCGTCACGGCCTACCAGAACAAGACGCCGTTGATCATCACCGCAGGCCAGCAGACTCGCGAGATGCTGTTGCTCGAGCCGCTCCTCACCAACATCGATGCCGCAAATCTGCCGCGCCCCTGGGTGAAGTGGGCATACGAGCCGGCGCGCGCCGAGGACATTCCCGCCGCCTTCATGCGCGCCTATGCGACGGCGATGCAGCAGCCGGCGGGCCCGGTATTCCTGTCCCTGCCGCTCGACGACTGGGACAAGCCCATGCCGGAGATCGATGCCTTCCGCACGATTGCCACGCGCATGGGACCCGATCCCGCCCGCGTCGCCGAATTCGCGGAACGCATCAATGCCGCCCGTTCGCCCGTCATCGTCTACGGATCGGACCTGGCCCGCAGCCAGGCCTGGAACGAGGGTATCCGGTTCGCAGAAACACTGGGCGTGCCGGTCTGGACGGCGCCTTTCGCCGAACGGACGCCGTTCCCGGAAAACCATATCCAGCATGCCGGCGCCCTGCCCGCAGCGATCGGCCCGCTGGGCAAGAAGTTCGCCGGCCACGATCTGGTGATCGTGATCGGTGCACCGGTGTTCCGCTACTACCCGTATGTCGGCGGCGACTACGTACCCCAGGGCACGCACCTCCTGCAGGTGACCGACGACCCCAACATGTCGTCCAAGGCTCCGGTCGGCGACAGCCTGGTGTCGGACGCGCGGCTGTTCCTGGAGACGATCCAGCCACTGGTGAAGAAGCGCACCGCGTCCGTGACCGCGCCGTTGCGGGCCGCGCCGAAGAAGCCCGACATGAATGCGCAGCCACTGGCGGCCGATGCCATCATGGCGGCCGTTCGCGACGCCTGCCCGGCCGACTATGTGCTGGTCGAGGAAGCGCCCTCGGTCGTTCCGGAGATGCAGGACCAGTTCCGCATCGACAAGCCCGATTGCTTCTACACTTTCGCGTCAGGCGGCCTGGGTTGGGACATGCCGGCCGCCGTTGGCCTGGCGCTTGCGGAACGCAGCAGCGGCCGCAACCGCCCCGTCATCGCCCTGATGGGCGACGGCTCCTTCCAGTATTCGATCCAGGCGCTTTACAGCGCCGTGCAGCAGAAGGCGCACGTCGTTTTCGTCGTTCTGCAGAACCACGAATACGCCATCCTGAAATCCTTTGCCGAACTCGAGGAGACGCCGAACGTACCGGGTCTCGACCTGCCCGGCATCGATCTGGAAGCCTTGGCGAAGGGCTACGGTGCGCCCTCCAAGCTGGCCAAGACGGGCGCGGAAGTTACGGCGGCCGTGGCCGAGGCCCTCGCCCGTCCCGGCGCCAGCGTGGTCGTCGTGCCGCTCACGCGGAAGCGTCACTCCTTGTTGTAGGAGCTACTCGCCAGGCGGCGACCGGCGCGCGATCGGCCATAGCCGAAGTAGATGATCAGGCCGATCGCGATCCACACGACGAGCCGCGCCCAGGTCAATGGCGCCAACCCGAGCATCAATCCAAGACAGGACAGGATGCCGAGGATCGGCACCAACGGCACGGCCGGCACCCGGAAGGGCCGCGGCGCCCGCGGCTCCAGATGACGAAGACGCACCACCGACGCGCAGACCATGAGGAACGAAAACAAGGTGCCGACGCCGACCAGCTCGCTCAGCGTCTCGATCGGCGCCACGGCGGCGATTGCCGCGACGATCACGCCGATCAGGATCTGACTCATCCAGGGCGTCTTGAGCCGCGGATGAACGCGGCTGAACACCGGCGGCATCAACCCGTCGTTCGCCATGGTCGCGAAGATGCGACATTGCCCATAGAGCAGAACCAGGATCGCCGTCGTAATTCCGATCAGCGCTCCAAGCTGGATCAGCGCGGCGAACCAGCCGATGCCCATGCGATCGACCGCCAGCCCGACCGGGGCCGCCACGTTCAACTCCGAATACGGCACGACACCGACGAGCACGCCCGCCACCAGGACATAGAGGATCGTCGAGATCACGAGCGCGCCCAGGATGCCGATCGGCATGTCCCGCTGCGGCCGCCTTGCCTCCTGCGCACAATTTGAGACGGCGTCGAAGCCGATATAGGTGAAGAACACGACTGAGGCGCCGTGCAGCACGCCGCTCCAGCCAAAGTCCCCGAAGGTCCCGGTGTTGGACGGCACGAACGGCTTCCAGTTGGCGGCCGAGACGTGGCCGATCCCGACGCCGATGAACGCCAGGATGACGACCAGCTTGATCGCCACCATGAGATTGTTGATGCGCGCCGACTCGCGCGTGCCCCGCACCAGCAGGAGGGTCAGCAGCGCCACGATCGCCGCGGCCGGCAGATTGGCGATGGCCGTCGCCGTCGTGCCGTCGGCGAGTTGGACGACCTGGCCGGTCGAGGTCGACAGCCGGGGCGGGATGGCAAGACCGACGGAGGCCAGGGTCCCGTTGAAGTAGCCCGACCACCCGACGGCCACTGCGGCCGCACCGATCGAATATTCGAGAATGAGGTTCCAGCCGACCAGCCAGGCCGCGAGCTGGCCCAGGCTCACATAGGTGTAGGTGTAGGTGCTGCCGGAAACCGGCATCAGCGCCGCCAGCTCGGCATAGCAGAGCGCGACGAACGCGCAGGCGAGGCCGGCCAGCACGAACGACACGACCACGGCGGGCCCGGCATAGAGGGCGGCGGCCGTACCGGTCAGGACGAAGATGCCGGCGCCGATGATGGCCCCGATGCCCATGAAGACGATGCTGATGGGGCCCAGAACCTTGGGCAGAGAGGCAACAGGGCCGGACGGTGCCAAGATATCGGAAAGCAACTTACGCGACGCGGCGCCCGTGAATTTCATGCGGATCCCCCGCCCACCTCATAGCAAGAGCCGGCCGGACCGCCCATATAAACTCCATGCGTATCCCCCTCCTCGCTTCCGTTTTCGCGATGGCCCTGGTCGCTGCGGCGGACACCGGCTTTGCCCAGCTCGTCCCGGGATCGATCGGCAATGGCGGGCGCATGCCCGACACCATGTCTCCAGGTGCCTTGCTGCCGCCGCCGGTAGCGCCCCCGGCACCGGTCATGGCCCCGCCGGCGCCCCAGCCGAACACCTATTCCCTCAACCGGGACCGGCTCGAGAACCAAGGATACAAGGTCCAGCGCCTTGAGCAGGAGAACGATGGGTCCTGGCGCGCCAGGGTGACGCGCGATCCCGTCCCGACCCGGCCGCAAGGCGTCCCGAAGCGGGTCACTATTCATCCTAACGGGCAGGTCATCGAAGAATACTAGGCCTGAGGCCGAGGTTCGGACGCGGGGCTGTCCGAGTAAGTGCAAATCCGGTGTCGGATCGGGCGGCCTCCGCCCGTCCTTGGGGCAGACACATCGGAGTATTGCCATGAGAAAGATCATTGCCGGCGCCTTCGTGAGCCTCGACGGCGTCATGCAGGCGCCCGGCGGGCCCCCGGAGGATCCGACGGGCGGCTTCGAATACGGCGGCTGGACAGTGCCCTATTGGGACGAGCCGATGGGCCGGTTCATGGACGCATGCTTCTCGCGGCCTTTCGATCTCCTGCTCGGTCGCAAGACCTACGACATCTTCGCCGCGCACTGGCCGTTCGTCGGCACGGACGATCCCATCGGCAAGACCTTCAACGCCGCCACCAAATACGTCGCCACCGCCTCGAGCGAGCCGCTCGCCTGGAAGAACTCGGTCGCGCTGAAGGGCGACGTCGCCGCGGCAATCGCCAGATTGAAGGAGGGCGACGGACCGGTCCTGCTGACCCAGGGCAGCAGCGTGCTTCTGCAGACCCTCCTGGCTCACGACCTGATCGATGAGTTCCGCGTGCTCACCTTTCCGCTGGTCCTGGGACGCGGCAAGAGGCTGTTCGGGCAAGGAACGAAGGCGGGCGCGCTGAAGCTGGCCGAGAGCACGGTCTCGACGACGGGCGTCACGATGAGCGTCTACGCGCGCGCGGGAGCCGTAAAGACCGGCAGCTTCGAGCTGCCGGAGCCTTCGGAAGCCGAACGGGCCCGCCAGGAGAAGATGAAGCGCGAGGGCTGAACCGCTCTACTGTCCCGTCTTGATGTTGGCGTCCTTGATGACCCTGGCCCATTTCGGGATGTCGGCCGCGATGGCGGCGCGCGTCTCTTCCGGCGTGCTGCCCACGAGGTCGAGCCCCATGACCGCGAACTTCTTCTGCATTTCCGGATCGGCCAGCACCTTGAGGGATTCCGCTCGCACCTTGTCGACGATCGAACGCGGCAGGTTGGCGGGCCCCAGGAGGGCGAACCACGACGTCGCCTCGAAGCCCGGAAAGCCCTGCTCGGCCAGAGTCGGCAGCTCGGGCGCGCTCGAAGCGCGCATCAACGAGGTGACGGCGATGCCGCGCACGCGGCCGTCACGCACCATCGGCATCCCCGCTCCGGCGTTCTGAATCCCGACCGGCATGACGCCGCTCATCACGTCGGTGAGGTTGGCGCCGCGATACGGGATGTGCTCCATCTTGATGCCCGCCAGGTGACAGAACAGTTCGCCCGCGATGTGCTGCGGCGTGCCGACGCCTGGCGTCCCATAGGAGAGTTTGCCGGGATTGGCCTTGGCATAGGCGATCAGGTCGGCGATCGACTTCACCGGCAGGTCGTTGTTCACCACGAAGACCGACGGCATGACCAGCGAGGTCGAGATCGAACTCAGGTCCTTCAGCGGGTCGAAGGGCAGTGCCTGCAGCGACGGCAGGATGGTGATGGCGGCATTTCCCGACCACATGAGCGTGTAACCGTCCGGCGGCGCCTTTGCGACGCGGTCGACCCCGATCGCACCGGAGTTGCCCGAAACGTTTTCAACGACCACAGATTGGCCCCAGGCCTCGGTGAATTTTTGCGCAAACATGCGGGCCGTGACATCGGTGGCGCTGCCGGCCGTGAAGCCAACCACAAGCTTCACCGGCTTTTCCGGCCAGTTGGCCTGCGCGAATGCCGACTGCGCGGAGATCAACGCGAGAACGCAGGACGCAGCCACGCGAATGAGACTTAACATGAGCATTCCTCCGGTAGGCGATCTTCGCCGCCTGCCAGAACAGTAGGTGTCTTCCCCCGATTCATCAATTGCATCGCCGATGCGGATAGATGAAAGGTAGGTGTAAGACACGCATGCGATACCCATGTTCATCCTAGGAGGTATGTCTGTGACGCAATCCCATCCAGTTGACACCCACGTCGGCAGCAGGCTGCGCCAGCGGCGCGCGCTGCTCGGCATGAGCCAGACCGACCTCGGCAAGGCTGTCGGACTCACCTTCCAGCAGGTTCAGAAATACGAGCGCGGCTTCAACCGCATCAGCTCGAGCCGCCTGTTCGAGTTCTCCAAGGTCCTCGATGTTCCCGTCGCTCATTTCTTCGATGGAATGGATGCTTCGGTCGGAACCACCAAGCGCAAGCCGGGTCGTCCCAAGTCGGTCGACAAGTCCCCTGACACTCTCAACACCAAGCGGGAAACTCTCGAACTGGTGCGGGCCTACTACAAGATCCGGAGCAAGAGTCTGCGCACCAAGACCCTCGACCTGATCCAGGCCCTCGCCCGGGATTGAGCCGCACTGGCAACATTCTTTCTGGCGATACGTTGAGGAGACTGCCGCGCCACCGTCGTGCCGCCCGCGGCTCTGGAGACGTTCGATGACCCACCGGCTGGCGTCCGCCGCCTTCGTGCTGCTCGTGCCCGCAGTCGCTGCCTGCAATGACGGGCCGCCGCTCAAGGCACCGTCTGCCGATGCGCCCATGTCGACCGTCCGGTATCAGTGTCAGGGGAACAAGACGCTGGTGGCGGACTTTTACGACGGCAAGTCGAGCGTCGCACCCGACGGGCGGCCCGTTCCCGGCGGCCGGGTCGTGGTCCAGCTCAGTGACGGCCGCAAGCTCACCCTGCCGCAGACCCTGTCGGGCTCCGGGATCCGCTACGCCGATTCAAGCGGCACGTTCGTCTTCTGGAGCAAGGGCGACACGGCCTTCGTCGAGGAAGGCGCAAGCCAGACCGTGACCTACGCTGGCTGCGTGCCCAAGCGCTGAGGCCCTGCGTCACCGGCGGCCGGCAAGCGCCCGGTTCTCCAGGCGGCTCAGCAGCCGTACCACGGGCCAGAGCAGCAGAAAGTAGATCACCGCGGCCATCACGATCGGCGTCGGATTGTAGGTGATGCTCTGCGCCTGGCGTGCCTCGTAGAGCAGCTCCGGCACCGCCACGACCGATCCCAGCGAGGTGAGCTTGACCACTTCCAGCGTGTTGGAGAGCAGGTCCGGCATCACGTTGCGCACGGCCTGGGGCAGCACGACGTAGCGCATGGCCTGCATCCGGCTGAGACCGGTGGAGCGCGCGGCCTCGACCTGGCCCCCCGGCACGGAGTCGATGCCGGCGCGGAAGATCTCTCCGTAGTACGAGCCGGTATTCAAAAAGAAGGCGATCGCCACGCAGGCGAAGCCACCCAGCTCGAGCCCGGCAAACGGCAGTCCGGCGAACAGCAGGACCAGCAGGACCAGCGGCGGAAAGGCCCGGAAGAAGTCGACCCACGCCATTAGCGGCCAGCGCACCAGCGGATGCTTGATCGAGGCGAGCAGCGCCAGGATCAGGCCGCCGAACAGACCGAGCGGCACGACGATCAGGGACAGCAGGATCGTGTTCCACAGGCCCGTCAGCACGATCGGCCAGGCCGCCTTCATGATCTCGATGTTGAAGAAGGCCTCGATCATCGCTTCCACGCGAACTTGGCCTCGACCCAGCGGGCCGCAACGACGACCGGGAAGAACAGCACCACGTAGGCCGCCGCCCCCATCATCAGCGGAGAGGGATTGTAGGAGTTGGACATCGCGGAGCTGGCCTGTCCCAGGATCTCGGTCACGGCCACGACGGTTCCGAGCGCCGTTCCCTTGGTGATCGAGATGGTGCGGTTGGTGAGCGGCGGGATGGTGAGCCGGAAGGCCTGCGGCAGCACGACGTTGAACAGCGTCTGGCCGAACGACAGGCCGGTCGAGCGCGAGGCTTCCCACTGGCCCTTCGGGATCGAGGTGATGCCGGCCCAGAAGATCTCCTCGGAGAAGGCCATCAGCACGAAGGCGAGCGACAGCCAGGTCGAGACGAAGCCGGACGGCGCCGGGCCCGCGTAAGGCAGGCCGAAATACATCAGCACGATGATGACCAGCGGCGGCAGCGACCGGAACAGGTCGACGATGAAGATGATCAACCAATTGAGCGGCCGGATCGCGAGGCTGCGCAACAGGGCGAGCGCGAGCCCTGCCCCGAGCCCGGTGACCACGATCAGCAGCGCGAGCTCGATGGTCACCACCATGCCGGACAGGATGTCCGGCAGGTACTTCCACATGACCTTCGCATTGAAGAAGGTGTCGACGAACTTGTCCCAGCCGTTCATGCCACGCCGGCCTCAGTGCCGCTGGATCTGGCCGATGAAGGCGCGCGTGCGTTCGTGGGATGGGGCCTCGAAGATCGCGGCGGGCGGTCCCTGCTCCACGATCAGCCCGTCATCCATGAACACGACCCGGTCGGCCGCATTGCGGGCAAAGCCCATCTCGTGGCTGACCACGATCATGGTCATGCCGCTCTCGCGCAGGCCGCGCATCACCTCGAGGACCGACCCGACCAGTTCGGGATCGAGCGCGCTGGTCGGCTCGTCGAACAGCATCACGCGCGGCTCCAGCGCGATCGAACGGGCGATCGCCACGCGCTGCTGCTGGCCGCCGGAAAGCTGGCCCGGCGTATGGTCCGCACGCTCGGCGAGGCCTACGCGTTGCAGCGCCGCCCGCGCCAGCGCCTCGGCCTCGGCGCGGCCCTTGCCGGCCACCTTGCGCAGCGCCAGCATGACGTTCCCGAGCGCCGTCATGTGCGGGTAGAGATTGAACGACTGGAACACCATGCCGATGCGGCGGCGGGCATGGTTGATGTCGGTCTTCGGGTCGAGCATGTCGATGCCGTCGACCACGATCGAGCCGGAGGACGGTTCCTCCAGCCGGTTGAGGCAGCGCAGCAGGGTCGACTTGCCCGAGCCCGAGGGCCCGATCACGAATACCAGCTCGCGCTCCGCCACCTTCAGATCGACACCCTTCAGGACATGAAGGGTGCCGAAATGCTTATGGATCGCGCGCGCATCTACGATTGGATTGGTCACGATACTTCTGTCATCCCGAGCGGAGCGAAGCGCCGCCGAGGGACCTTTCCTGCTGTCAAAAAGATCCTTCGGCCTGCGGCCTCAGGACGGCGGCTTTCAGCCGCCGCACTTCAGTTCGTGCGGCGTCGGGTCGTAGCCCGGCATGCCCGGCACGCCGTAGCCCGGTGTGACCACGACAGCGAGATCGTCCGCCGCCGGCTTCTTGTTGAACCATTTCTCGTAGAGCTTGGCCATCGTGCCGTCCTTCTTCATGCAGTCGAGCGCATCCTGCAGCTCGGCACGAAGCTCTGGCTTGTCCTTCGGCACGGGCGCGGCCCAGTGGGCCCGCGTTTCGGCGAGTTCGAGGTCGGCGATGAACTGCGGGTTCTTGGACGCGGCGTAGACGATGGTGGTGTTGCCGCCCAGCGTCGCGTAGGCGCGGCCGGAGAGCACGGCCTGCGTGGCGTCGGGCTGCGTGTCGTAGACCTGCACGGTGAAGCCGTGCTCCTCGCCCATCTTCTTGGCCAGCGTCTCGTAGGGCGTGCCCTTGTTGACCGCCACCGCCTTGCCCTTGAGGTCGGCCCAGCTCTTGATCGGCGCGCTGCCCTTCTTGATGCCGAACTGGAACGCGGTCCACAGATAGCCCGCGGTGAACAGCATGTTCTCGGCGCGCTCCTTGGTCACCGTCGTCGGCGCCGCGATGAAGTCGTAGCGGCCGGACTGCATGCCGGGGATCAGTGTCGAGAAGCTCACGGCATCGATCGTGATGTCGCGCTTCATGCGCTTGGCCGCCTCGGTGAACACGTCGATCTGGAAGCCCTCGACACCGCCGCCCAGCTTCGGCATGGCGTGCGGGGCAAAGGTGCCGTCCACACCGGTGCGCAACGGCGGCTTCTTGTCCTGGGCGAATGCCGGGCTCACGCACATCAGTGCCGCAACGGCCAGCGCTGCAAAGCGACGGTGCATCATTTCGTCAGTTTCCTTCCCATGAAATCCCCAAGCCACAACGTTAGATCAGGCGTTGTTCAATAGCAATTTAGAGGCCATCCTGCGGCCCATGTCCGACCGCATCCTCGTCATCAATCCCAACTCCACCGACGCCGTCACCCGCGGGATCGACGCCGCCATGGAACCGCTCCGCATGCAGGGTGGCCCGGCCATCGAATGCGTCACGCTGAAGGACGGCCCGGCCGGAATCGAGAACCAGGGCCATGTCGAACAGGTCGTGCCGCTGATCGGTGCCATGGTTAAGCAGCGCGACAACGACTGCTCGGCCTTCGTCATCGCCTGCTACTCCGATCCCGGCCTGCATGCAGCGCGCGAAGTCACGACCAAGCCGGTGCTCGGGATTGCCGAATGCGGCATCCTGACCGCCCTCACCCTCGGCCAGCGTTTCGGCGTGATCTCCATCCTGCGGAAGTCGATCCCCCGCCACCTGCGCTATGTCGGCCAGATGGGCCTGAACGACCGCATGGCCGGCGACCGCGCGATCGGCCTTGGCGTCGTCGAGCTTGCCGACGAGGCGCGCACCTTCAGCCGCATGGCCGAAGTCGCCGCCGAGCTGCGCGACGAGGACGGCGCCGACGTGCTGGTGATGGGCTGCGCCGGCATGGCGCGCTACCGCGACCGCCTGCAGCGCCATGTCGGCCTGCCGGTGGTCGAGCCCAGCCAGGCCGCCGTCTCGATGGCGATCGGGCGTTCCCGGCTGAACTGGTCGTAATTGCCATCCCGAGCGTAAGCGAGGGACCTTTCCGCAGCCCGACGATCCCTCGCAAATGCTCGGGATCGCGGGCACGGCCCGTCACTCAGCCGCTGCCTTGACGACCGGCGCCGCCGGGAAGTCCATGCGATCGTTGGTCCGGCAGTAGCGATCGGCGAACATGCGGCCGACCGGATGATACTTGTCCATGTGGACGCGCTTGGCCTTGTCGTCCCACAGCTCGTCGCGGATGTGGAAGCGCAGCCCCTCGCCGATCACGAGCTGGCGGTCGTCCTTCACGTTGATGACCTGCCAGGTCTTGCATTCCATCGACCAGGGCGCGTCGGCAAGACGCGGCGTCTTGATGTCGACTGACGGTGCGAGTTTCAGGCCGAGATAGTCGGGCTCGCCGACATTCGGCGGAAAGTCGCCGCTCGATTCGTGCATCTTGAGCGCCAGCGGCTCGTCGGTGAGGTTGATCACGAACTCGCCCGTCCGCTGGATGTTCGTCCAGGTGTCCTTGAGGCGCCCGTCCGGTCGCTTGTTGATGGCGAACATGCAGAGCGGCGGGTCTTCGGCGAAGACGTTGAAGAAGCTGAAGGGCGCGGCGTTGACCACGCCGGTCGGTCCCAGCGTCGTCACCCAGGCGATCGGCCGCGGCAGGACGAAGGCGGTCAGGACCTTGTAGCGCTCGTGCGGTGTCAGGTCGTTGGAAGCGTATTGCATTTCTGGAGCCCTCAGTTCGACGGTTCGAGCTTCACGCCGGTGCGCTCGCTGATGAGCTTGTAGTGCTCCGGTCGACGATGCTTGGCGAAATTGAACGTGGTGTTGCGGATGTATTCGCCGAGTCCGAGGTCGCAATCGTAGGAGATGACCTCGTCGTCCTCGGTCGTGCCCTTGGCCACGATCTCGCCGGTCGGAGCCACGATCACCGACCCGCCATGCAGCCAGAACCCGTCCTCCTTGCCGGCCTTTGCCGTCGCAACGACCCAGATGCCGTTCTGATAGGCAGCCGCCTGCAGCGACAGCATATGATGGAACACGCGCAGATACGGCGGCTCGTGCGGCGCGTAGACGTTGTCGCTGGGCGTGTTGTAGCCCAGCACGACCATCTCGGCGCCCTTCAGCGCCATGACGCGGAACGTCTCGGGCCAGCGGCGGTCGTTGCAGATGCACTGGCCGACAATCACCTCGTCCTTGAACATCTTCCAAACGTTGAAGCCGAGATTGCCGACCTCAAAATACTTCTTCTCGAGATGCTGGTACGGAACGGTCGGCCGGTGCTCGTCATGGCCGGGCAGATGGACCTTGCGGTACTTGCCGATCAGCCTTCCGTCAGGTCCCACCAGGATCGAGGTGTTGAAATGATGGGTCGAGCCCTCTTCCTCGGTCCGCTCGGCATAGCCCAGGTAGAAGCCGATTCCCTTCTCGCGTGCCAGCTCGAACAGCGGCAGCGTATCCGGGCTGGGCATCTGGCTCTCGAAGTACTTCTCGACCTCGTTCGGATCTTCCATCCAGTAGCGCGGGAAGAAGGTCGTCAGCGCCAGCTCGGGAAACACGATGAACTTGGAGCCGCGGCTGTCGGCCTCCTTCAACATCTCGATCATGCGCTTGACCACGCTCGCGCGGCTGTCGGCGAGATGGATCGGACCCAATTGGGCGGACGAGACTTTCAGACGACGGGACACGGTTAACTTCCTTTCTGTCATCCTGAGCGAAGCGAAGGATCTCCCGCTTCGTATAGATACGGTTTAACTCCTGTCAGGTCCTTCGCTTTGCTCAGGACGACAGTGAAACTAGAACAGCGGCTTCAGACCGAAGCGCGACATGGCCTGCAACTCGGGCGCACTCTGCCCGATCGGCTTGGACGAATCGGGCGAGGCGCAGGGCAGGAACTGGCCGGAGCCGCGCTCGGCGTTCAGCTTGCCGTCCTCGACCACGACCCTGCCGCGGCTCACCACGGTGATCGGCCAGCCCTTGATCTGGCGTCCCTCGTAGGGCGTGTAGCCGACATTGTCGTGCAGGTCCTTCCAGGTGACCGTGACGTCCTTGTCGGCATCCCAGATCGCGAAATCGGCGTCGGAGCCGACCGCGATCGTGCCCTTCTTCGGATAGAGGCCGTAGAGCTTGGCGTGGTTGGCCGACGTCAGCGCCACGAACTGCTGCAGGGTGATGCGGCCCTTCTGGACGCCCTCCGAGAACAGCATCGGCAGCCGGATCTCGATTCCGGGCACGCCGTTGGCCATCTCCTTGAAGGTGGTCTTGTCGCCCTTGGGAATCTTGCCGCCGGCGTTGAACTGATACGGCGCATGGTCGGACGAGAAGGTCTGGAAGGTGCCGTCCTTCAGCGCCGCCCATACCGCTTCCTGGGCCGCCGAATCGCGCGGCGGCGGGCTGCAGCACCACATGGCGCCCTCGACGCCGGGCTTGTCCATGTCATCGGCGGTCAGCGCAATGTACTGCGGGCAGGTTTCGCCGAAGATCTTCAGCCCCTTCTTCTGCGCCTGGCGCAGCGTCTCGATCGCCTCGATCTCCGACATGTGGACCAGCAGCAGCGGCGCATCGACCAGCCGGGCCAGCGAGATCGCGCGGTTGGTCGCCTCGGCCTCGGCCAGGCGCGCATGGGCGATGGCGTGGAACTTCGGCGCACCGTGTCCCTGATCGACCAGGTGATGCGCCAGCCACTGGATCATGTCGTGATTCTCGGCATGCACCATGACCAGCGCGCCGTCGCGCCGCGCCACGGAGAGGATGTCGAGGATCTGATAGTCGCTGACCTTCATCGCATCGTAGGTCATGTAGATCTTGAACGAGGTATAGCCGTCCTTGATCAGCGCCGGCAGCTCCTGCCCCAGCGCCTGCGGCGTCGGATCGGTCACGATCAGGTGGAAGGCGTAGTCGATCACCGCCTTCGGGGTCGCGGCCTCATGATACTCGTTGACCACCTGCCGCAGCGACATGCCGCGATGCTGGGCAGCGAAGGGAATGACGGTGGTCGTGCCGCCGAACGCGGCCGAAACCGTACCGGTGTAGAAATCGTCGGCGCACATCACGCCCATGCCCGACTTCTGCTCGATGTGGCAGTGGCTGTCGACGCCGCCCGGCAGGACGAACTTGCCGCCGGCATCGATCTCGCGCGTGCCCGTGCCTTTCAAGTCCGGCCC
Source organism: Reyranella sp. (assembly GCF_965249915.1). Lineage (GTDB taxonomy): Bacteria > Pseudomonadota > Alphaproteobacteria > Reyranellales > Reyranellaceae > Reyranella. The sequence continues at coordinate 1,573,461 of NZ_OZ252257.1, read as the reverse complement.
GATCTCGACCACCTGGCCATCCTTCACGGCGATGTCGCCTTCGGCCTGCCGCTCGGCAGTGACGATGCGGGCGTTGCGAACGATCAGATCGTAATCAGCCATTTTCCTACTCCGCCGCCTTCGCGAGACGGCCGGTGGCCGCCAGACGCCGTTCGAGGCGCGCAATCATTCCATCGAGTTCCGATTTGTCGGTCGTCGTCAGCGACGATCCGGGTGCCCGCTGTTTCGGACTCTTGATGGCGCCGCGCCGGAACAGCACTTCCTTGCGCAGCGCCAGGCCGATCGCCGGCTGCACCTCGTGGCGCACCAGCGGCAGGTAGATGTCGAACAGGTCCTCCGCTTCCTCGGCCCTGCCCTGAGCGAAGAGGTCATAGACCTGCACAAGCATCTCGGGCCAGGCGAAGCCGGTCATGGCGCCGTCGGCGCCGCGGCGCATCTCCTGCGGATAATAGAGGCCGCCATTGCCGACCAGGATCGACACGCGGCGACGGCCTGGCTTCTTCTCGCCTTCGCGGACCTTCGTCAGCTTGGCGAGGCCCGGCGCGTCCTCATGCTTGAGCATGACGAGTTGCGGGAAATCGTCGACCAGCCGCTCGAACACATTGACCGGCATGTAGACACCGGTGGTCTGCGGGTAGTCCTGATAGACGACCGGGATGTGCGGACCCAGTGCCTGGAAGACCTGCGCATAGTAGTTGTAGAGGCCCTCGTCGCCCTTGAGACCCGGAGACGGCGCCACCATCACGCCGGAAGCGCCGGCCATCATCGCTTCATGCGAGAGACGTCGCACGTTCTCGAGTCCGGCATGGCTCACGCCCACGATCACCTGCCGCCCCTGCGCCCGGCCGATTACGCGGTTGACCACGGAGATCGATTCGTCGGCGGTCAGCTTGTGCGCCTCGCCCATCATGCCGAGCAGCGTGAATCCATGTACGCCGCAACCCAAATAAAAGTCGGTCAAGGTGTCGACGCTCTGGAGATCGACCGCGCCCTCGTCGGTGAAAGGCGTGGCGGCGATGATGTAAACGCCCTTCGCCTGCTCGTTCAGTTTCCCTGCTGACATCGTCGACACTCCTCGGCGCGGTTCTTGCAACGCCCCGGGTATGAGGTTGCAGCGATCATGCCATTCGTCGGGCGCTTGTCGAGCGTCGCGGCGTCGGCCAGTGTTCATACCCGAAGAGGGGCAGGTGTCGAAATAAATGGCGCGGCATATCGCTCATCGATTGATGATTTCGCTCCCGGTGCTGTTGGGGGTGCTGCTCATCGGCTTCCTGCTGCTGCAGGTCGTGCCCACGGATCCGGCAACCGTCGTCGCAGGCCCGACCGCGACCAAGGCTGAAGTCGACGCCATTCGCAACGACCTCGGACTCAACCAGCCGCTCTGGGTCCAGTTCGGCCGCTACCTGGGCCGCGTCTTCCAGCTCGACCTCGGCCGCTCCATGATCTCCAACCGCGCCGTCGTCGACGAGATCGCCCTCACCCTCTGGCCGACCATCGAGCTGATGCTGGCCTGCCTGATCTGGGCGGTGCCGCTTGGCATCACCTTGGGCACCCTCGCCGCCCGGCGCCGCGGCACGGTCATCGACCGCGCCATCATGGCGCTGTCGGTGATGGGCGTGTCGGTGCCGATCTTCTGGGTCGGCCTGCTGCTGATCCAGTATGTCGGCGGGGCAGGCCTGTTGCCGTTCCAGGGCCGCAACGGCCCGATCTGGACCGCCGACGGCTTCATGAGCATCATCCTGCCGGCCGTGACCCTGGGCGCCGTCTTCGTCGGTCCGGTCGCGCGCATGACCCGGACGTCCCTGCTGGAAACCCTGGGCGCCGATTACGTGCGCACCGCCCGCGCCAAGGGCGCCTCGGACTGGCGGGTCACGATCCGTCATGCGCTGCGCAACGCGATGATCCCCGTGATCACGCTGGTCGGCTTGCAGATCGGCTTCCTGCTGGGCGGTTCGATCGTCACCGAGACCATGTTCGCCTGGCCGGGCGTCGGCCGCATGGCAGTGGGCGCCATCACGTCGAGTGACTTCCCGCTGGCGCAGGGGGCGATCCTGATCCTCGCCGTCGGCTTCATGGCGATCAACCTGCTGGTCGACGTGCTTTACGCCTATCTCGACCCCCGGATCGCGCGCGGATGACCGACACAGCCCTTCCCCTGCAGAGCCAGGCCGACCAGCGCGCCATCGCCGCCATCCGGCGCAAGAACGCCGTGTGGCGGCGCATCCTGCGCGATCCGCCGGCCGCCCTCGCGGCGCTCTTCCTGATCGTGATCGTTGGGGCCGCACTGCTCGCACCGTGGATCGCGCCCTTCGATCCCTACTCGTCCAACATGCGGATGCGCCTCTGCCCGATCGGCGGTGCGCGCTGCCCGGATTTCCTGTTGGGTGCCGACGCTCAGGGTCGCGACATGCTGAGCCGCATCCTCTTCGGGCTGCGCGCCACTTTGGGAATCGGCATCATCGCCGTGGTGGTCGGCGGCGGACTGGGCGCGCTGATCGGGCTCAGCGCCGCCTACTTCAAACGCCTCGACCAGCCGCTGATGCGCCTGGTCGACGTGCTGCTGTCCTTCCCGTCGATCCTGTTCGGTCTGGCCATTGCGGCCGTGCTGGGCACAGGCCTCTTCTCGCTGGTCATCGCGCTCAGCATCGCCTCGGTCCCGTCGATCGCCCGCATCGCCCGCGGCGCCGCTCAGTCGATCATGCAGCAGGAATACATGGAGGCCGGCCGCGCGGTGGGACTTGGCGACGGCGCGCTCATCTGGCGCTACCTCGCCCTCAACTGCTGGCCGACCATCCTGATCTACATGACCCTGCAGCTCGGCCAGGCGATCCTCCTGGGGGCCGCGCTGTCGTTCCTCGGCCTCGGTGCGCAGCCGCCGACCGCCGAACTGGGCAGCATGGCCGCCGACGGCCGCAAGTTCCTGTCGATCGCCCCCCAGGTCTCGACGATCCCCTGCGCGGCGATCTTCCTCGTGGTGCTCGCATTCAATGTTCTGGGCGACGCGCTGCGCGACGCTCTCGATCCGAAGCTGAGGCAATAAAGTCGGAACAACAGGAGGTGTGGGCATGAAGAAGTTGACTGTGGCGGCGCTGGCCGCGGTGGCCGTGGCGGGCGTTGCGGCGCCGGCGATGGCGCAAAAGAGCGTGACGATCGTGCGTGAGATCGACACCGACCGCTACGATCCGCACAAGTCGACCTCCCGCTCGGGCGCCGAAGTCATCTACATGATGGGCGACACGATGGTGAACCTCGACTTCGACATGAAGACGTTGAAGCCGGGCCTCGCCAAGAGCTGGACGGTCTCGCCCGACGGCCTCACCTACACCTTCAAGCTGCGCGACGACGTCACCTTCTGCAGCGGCAAGAAGATGACGGCCAAGGACGTCGTCGCCACCTACGAGCGCTGGCTCGATCCCGAGACCAAGGGTCTCGTGAAGTGGCGCATGGGCGACGTCGACAAGGTCACGGCGCCGGACGACGTCACCGTCGAGTACAAGCTCAAGAAGCCGTTCTCCGAGCTGCTCTACCAGATGACCCAGTACTTCCACACGGTGCTGAACGTCGACCAGGCCAAGCAGCTGGGCGCCGACTTCGGCGTCAAGGGCTTCGACGGCACCGGCCCCTACTGCTTCGAGAGCTGGACGCCGCGCGACTCGACGGTTCTGACCAAGCACAAGGGCTACAACTGGGGCCCGCCGATCTACGACTACACCGAGGCGCAGGTCGACAAGGTGATCTGGAAGGTGGTGCCCGAGGAGAATACCCGCGTCACCGCGCTGCAGGCCGGCCAGGCCGACGCCAGCCAGTACGTGCCCTACTGGTCGATCAAGGAGCTGCAGGCCAACAAGAACCTCTCGGTGACCAAGGCCGAGAACTTCTTCTGGACCTACTTCATCGGCTTCAAGGTCGACAAGGAACTGGTCAACGACGTGCGCGTGCGCCAGGCGATGAACCTTGCGGTCGACCAGAAGGCCATCACCGAAGCCGTGACCTTCGGCTTCGCCGATCCGGCCTCGACGATGCTGATGCCCAACGTCCTCGACTTCAACGGCAAGCTCAACAAGGCGGCCTATGGCGAGAACATCAAGGAGGCCGACAGGCTGCTCGACGAGGCGGGCTGGAAGAAGGGCCCCGACGGCTTCCGCTACAAGGACGGCAAGAAGCTGGCGCCGGTGATCTACGGCATTTCCGGCGCCTTCAAGGAGATCGCCGAGGCCGTGCAGGGCGACCTGCGCAAGGTCGGCGTCGACCTGCAGATCCAGCTGTTCGACGCGACGGTCGCCTGGGGCAAGCTCGCCACGCAGGAGTTCGACGCCTTCGGCATGAGCTTCCCCTATGTCAGCGCCGGCGACGCGCTCAACCTGTACTTCCGTTCGACCAATGCGCCGACCCCGAACCGCATGAACTGGAAGGACAAGGAAACCGACGAACTGCTCGACAAGGGCTCGACCGCCCTCGACGAGGCCACGCGCACGGCCTCCTACCAGGCCGTGCAGCAGAAGGTGCACGACGCGTTCGTGTGGATCCCGCTGTTCCACGAGCCGCTGTTCGTCGTGGCGGGCGCCAAGCTGAAGCCTATCAAGGCCCACGGCAACTATGGCTGCGGCCTCTACAAGGGCCTGGGCCTCGCCTACAAATAGCCAGCAGACAGCAAGCAACCGGAGCGAAGCGCTTATGAAGACGACCAGGATCGCCGGCCTCGACCACGTCGTTGCGTGGGACGAGGCCGAGGGGCGACACGTCTATCTCGAAAATGCCGATCTCGTGTTCAAGGGCAACGAGATCGCCCATGTCGGACCGGGCTACACCGGCCCGGTCGACACGGTCATCGAGGGCAAGGGGATGATGGCCATCCCCGGCCTCGTCAACGTCCACAGCCACCCCTTCTCCGAGCCCGCCAACAAGGGCCTCACCGAGGAGTATGGCAGCGACAAGCTCGGCCAGAGTTCGCTCTACGAATACCTGACGGTGTTCGGCCTCAACCCCGAGGATGCAGGCCCTTCGTCCAAGGTCGCGGTCTCGGAGCTGCTGAAGAGTGGCGTGACGACCATCACCGATCTTTCGATGGCGCGCCCCGGCTGGGCAGACGACCTCGCCGCAACCGGCATCCGCGCCGTCGTCTGCCCGATGATGCGCCAGGGCGTCTGGTACACGAAGAACGGCCACACCGTTGAGTATGCCTGGGACGAGAAGGCCGGCGAGAAGGCCTTCGAAGCCTCGATGGCGACGCTCGACGAAGCGGCAAAACATCCCAGCGGCCGGATCTCCGGCATGGTCGGCCCGGCGCAGATCGACACCTGCCGCGAAGGCTTCTTCAAGGAGGCCCTGCAGGAGGCCCGACGCCGTGGCCTGCCGATGCAGACCCATGCCTGCCAGGCTGTCGTCGAGTTCCACGAGATGGTCCATCGTCACGGCAAGACGCCGATCGAATGGCTCGACTCGATCGGCGTGCTCGGGCCCGACCTCATCATCGGCCATGGAATCTTCCTGAACGACCATCCGCAGATCCACTACCCGCACGCCAACGACTTCGAGCGGCTGCGCGATTCCGGCGCTTCGGTGGCGCACTGCCCGACCGTCTTCGCGCGGCGCGGCATGGTGATGAACTCGATCGGCCGCTACATGGATGCCGGTATCACCGTGGGCATTGGCACCGACACCTTCCCGCACAACATGCTCGATGAGATGCGGCTGGTCTGCTACCTCGCCCGCGCCATCACGATGAACTACAAGATGGGCACGACGCGGCACGCCTTCGAGGCGGCCACGATCGGCGGTGCCAAAATGCTGCGCCGGCCCGACATCGGCCGGCTCGCACCGGGCTGCAAGGCCGACTTCTCGCTGGTCGACATGAGCCATCCTTATATGCAGCCGGCGCACGAGCCGGTGCGCAGCCTGATCTACTCGGCCGGCGACCGCGCCATCCGCCACGTCTATGTCGACGGCACGCAGGTGGTGAAGGACGGCCAGGTCCTGACGGTCGATGTCGAGGCGGCCACCGCGGGCCTGGTCGAAGGCCAGCGCAAGCGACTCGAAACGGTGAGCCAGCGCGACTGGGCCGGCCGCACCGCCGACCAGCTCGCGCCCCCGGTCTACGGCACCCGCGATCGCCTGCCCCAGTCGCGGCCGGTGACGTGACCGCGATGAAGCTCGACCAACTCATGCTCCTCTCCCCCGCTAGGGGGAGAGGTTGGGTGAGGGGGTTACACCCGGCCTCGCCCCCTCACCTAGCCTCTCCCCCTAACGGGGGAGAGGAACACGATCGGCAATGATGACAACGGATACTCCCCTCCTCGAAGTGAAGGGCCTGCGCACGGAGTTCCGTTCCGGCGGCAGTTCGTTCGCGGCCGTCGATGGCATCAGCTTCTCGCTAGCACCCGGCGAGACGCTGGGGATCGTGGGCGAATCCGGCTGCGGCAAGTCGGTGACGTCGCTCTCGATCATGCGGCTGGTGCCCAACCCGCCCGGCCGCATCACGGCGGGCGAGATCAAGCTGGAAGGCCGCAATCTCCTCGACCTGCCGGAAAGCGACATGCGCGCCGTGCGCGGCGACGACATCGCCATGATCTTCCAGGAGCCGATGACCAGCCTCAACCCGGTGCAGACCGTGGGCGACCAGATCATCGAGGCCGTCCAGTTGCACCGCTCGCTCAGCGCCGCCGCGGCGCGCGCCCGCGCTCTCGAAATGCTGCAGCTGGTCAAGATTCCCTCGCCCGAGACGCGTCTCGACGAGTATCCGCACCAGCTCTCCGGCGGCATGCGCCAGCGCGTGATGATCGCCATGGCGCTGGCCTGCGACCCCAAGCTGCTGATTGCCGACGAACCCACGACGGCGCTCGACGTCACCATCCAGGCGCAGATCCTCGACCTGCTGCGCGACCTGCGCGAGCGCACGGGCGCGGCGATCATGCTGATCACCCACGATCTCGGCGTCGTCGCCGAACTCGCGCACCGCGTGATCGTCATGTACGCCGGCCGCATCGTCGAGGAGGCGCCGGTCGGCCTGCTGTTCGCCGACCCGCAACATCCCTATACGCTGGGCCTGCTCGGCTCGATCCCGCGACTGGGCAGCGACGGCGACGAGCGGCTCACCGCCATCGAGGGCGTGGTGCCCAATCCCTACGCCCTGCCGCCCGGCTGCCGCTTCAGCCCACGCTGTCCGCTCGCCGACACGCAGTGCCGTGCCGAGCAGCCCACCTTGCGCGAGATCGCGCCCGGCCACCGCGCCGCCTGCTGGAAGGCGCCCCTCGATCTCGTCCTGGCCGAGGCCGCCGAATGACCACCGAGCCCCTCCTCTCCGTCTCCGGCCTCGCCAAGCACTTCCCGGTAAAGCGCGGCATCGTTTTCCAGAGCGCCGTCGGCACCGTGCGCGCGGTCGACGGCCTCACCTTCGACGTCGCGCCCGGCGAGACGCTGGCGCTGGTGGGCGAATCGGGCTGCGGCAAGTCGACGACGGGGCGGCTGGTGCTGCGCCTGATCGAGGCCACCGAGGGCACGATCCGCTTTGCCGGCCGCGACGTGCGCGGCCTCGGCCGCGGTGCGCTGCGCGACCTGCGCCGCGACATGCAGATCATCTTCCAGGATCCCTACGCCTCGCTGAACCCGCGCCTCACCGTGGGCGAGACCTTGGCCGAACCGCTCCGCCTGCACGGGCTGGCCTCGGGCGCGGCGCTGCGCCGGCGCATCGACGAGCTGCTGGGCGAGGTCGGCCTCTCGGCCTGGCATGCGCTGCGCTACCCGCACGAATTCTCCGGCGGCCAGCGCCAGCGCATCGGCATCGCCCGCGCGCTGGCCTCGCAGCCCAAGCTGATCGTCTGCGACGAGCCGGTGTCGGCGCTCGACGTGTCGATCCAGGCGCAGGTCATCAACCTGATGCAGGACCTCAAGGGCAAGTTCGGCCTGTCCTACATCTTCATCGCCCACGATCTCGCCGTCGTGCGCCACATCGCCGACCGCGTCGCCGTCATGTATCTCGGCAAGATCGTCGAGCTGGCGCCCAAGCGCAGCCTGTTCGCGCGGCCGCGGCACCCCTACACGCAGGCCCTGCTGTCGGCCGTGCCGGTGCCCGATCCGACCGCCCAGCGCGCCCGCATCCGCCTGACCGGCGACGTGCCGAGCCCGCTCAACCCGCCCAGCGGCTGTCGCTTCCACACGCGCTGTGCCTACGCCCAGGACCGCTGCCGCAAGGAGGAGCCCCCGCTTCGTCCCCTGCAGGACGGCGCCGGCGCCGACGGCCAGGTCGTGGCCTGCCACTTCGCCGAGAGCATCGTGCCGCCGACCCTCGTGCCGGAAAACGACCCACCCTACGCCCGCCGACTGGCTGCCCTGCGCAAGCTCTCCGTGGCCGCCTGACGGCGGCTCACGCGAGGGCAATCACGTCCTCGACTGCCGCCTCCAGGACGAGGTCGTCGGAGGCGCCGAGGAGCCAGAGCGCGGTCACGTCGAGCGTCAGGATGGAACGGTGCCACCAGCGCTGGATGAGGTCGTGCAGCGCCGCCGCTTCCACGGCCTCCAAATGATCGACGAAGTTGAACAGGCCGACGAGGTACAGGTCCGTCTCGGGCCTGCCGAGAGCGCTCTGGATCCGCCGCAGCAGGTTCATGCCGTTCCGACACTCCGGGTAGACGCGCAGATAGAGGCGGCCGACGTTGATGTTGCCGGAGAACAGGCCGCGCACCTCGACACGCAACGGACCGAGCTGGCTGAGCGCGGCCCTCTCGTCGTCGGAAACATGGTACGGCACATCCTTCGACAGAGATCCGCAGATCGTCGCATGGAGTTTGTCGCCGCGCTTAGGCAGCAGGTCCCAGGCGATCTTGTTCGCGAAGGGCAACTGCCTCAGCTCACCGTCCAGCTCCCGATACGCGGCGGATTTCTCCAGCTCGTCCGGAGGGATCGGCAGGACCAGCGAGAAGATGCGCTCGTGCCGTCCCATGCGATACGTGGCACCGGGGCGCGACGAGATCACGTCGGCATGATCCGGTGCAATCAACGGCAGATGCGCGAGGCGATAGGCCTCGTCCAGCTGGAGCTTCTCTCCCGGGACGAACCGCGTCCGGTTCCGCTCGTAGCCGAGTTCTGCATCGGAGCAGAAGGTGTCCACGGCGGCCCGCTCAGGCGTCGGGCACGCCCGAAGTCGTCGAATACTCGAAGTGCAGCGGCGTCTCGGGATGGATGAGTGCGTAGGCCGAGCGCGCGGCGATCGCGGCCTCCGCGAAGCCCGTCAGGATCAGCTTCAGCTTGCCCGGATAGGTGACGACGTCGCCCACGCCGAAGATCCCGGCCTTGCTCGTCGCCGCGGTCGCCGGATCGATCTCGATCTGGTTGCGCTCCAGCGCCAGCCCCCACTCGGCGATCGGACCGAGTGACATCGATAGGCCGAAGAACGGCAGCAGCACGTCGGCCTCGATCCGCTTCGTCGCCCCCTCAAGGGTGGCGACCGTCACCGCCGTCAGCTGGCCGCCCGCGCCTTCGAGCCCGTGCAGCTGGTACGGCACCACGAGGTCGATCTTGCCCTCCTTCGCCAGCGCCTTGAGCCTCGCCTCGCTGTCGGGCGCGGCCCGGAACCGATCGCGGCGATGGATCACCGAGACGCGGCTCGCGATCTCGGCGAGCGACAGCGCCCAGTCGACCGCCGTATCGCCGCCGCCCGCGATCACCACCCGCTTGCCGCGGAAGGTCTCGCGCTGGGTGACGTAGTAGAAGACGCTCCGGCCCTCATAGGCCTCGATGCCGGGCAATGGCGGGCGGTTGGGCCCGAACGCGCCGACGCCGGCGGCGATGATCACCGCCTTGGCCTGCAGCACGGTGCCCTTGGAAGTCGTCACGCGCCAGAAGCCACCGGTGAGCGGCTCCAGCGCCTGGACCTGCTCGCCCAGGTGATAGACCGGCCGGAAGGCCGCCGCCTGGGCCTTCAGCCGGACGATCAGCTCGGCCGCCTCGATGCGGGGAAAGCCGGGAATGTCGTAGATCGGCTTCTCGGGATACAACGCCGTGCACTGCCCACCGGCATCGTCGAGCACATCGACGACATGGCAGTTGAGGCGGACCATGCCGCACTCGAAGACGGAAAACAGGCCGACCGGGCCCGCCCCTATGATGATGACGTCGGTCTGCTGCGTGTGTCCGGTGGCCATGATCGCAAATTGGCGCAGATGATGCGCAAATGAAAGGCCCCCGGCCGCACACTTGAAGCGCGCAGAACCGGGGGCCGGAATTGGTAGCTGGGGGCGACCTCGTAGCAGACGAGCAGATCAACGACTTAGCCGCTCCCACCGGCGAGGCTGTTGCATAGCGGCGCAAGGGTTTTCCCGCAAGCGGCTCCCACCGATTCGCGCCAGCACCGCCAGCAGCCGCGCACCCGGCTCACAGCGCCATGCCGAGACGGTGGCTGACGGCCGCCGGCGGCGGCCCTACCTTGGCGCCATGGCCCGTCCGAAGCGCAGCCCGAACAGCCACCAGCTCCGCCTGAGAGCCCTGCCCCATTTCGCCCGCATGCGACGCGAGGAGCCCTTCCGTGAGGCGGACAAGGCCGACTGGCAGGCCGCCGCCGATCGCATCGCCGGGCCGGCAGGCTGGTACTCGGTTGCCGGCACACATGCCGACTGGGACTGCAAGCTGATCCACTTCGCCACGGCGGCCGAGGCCGAGGCGATGCAGCGCTGGATCGCGGAGGCGGGTATCGAGACGCGGCCCGTGCCGGGCGCCTACCAGGGGCCGCAGCTGGGCGTGGCGGGCGCCGGCGTGACCAAGGTCTAGCCCGGCAGGTGTTACACGCCGTGTAAGAGCTGCCGGCCGGCGTCGGTCAGACAGACGCTATGCCCGCCCTCGACCAGCAGCCAGCCGCGATCGACGGCCAGATGCACCGCCTCCTGCGTTTCGCCACCCTCCGAGATCCCGGCCAGCGACCGCCACTGCATCGGCCGGCCGCCGGTCGAATCGTAGAGCGCCCGTATCAGGTGGAGCGCCAGGGATTCGGTCTTTGTCTTGCGGGCCATGCCGCACGATGGCACGCGACCGGACACAAAAAAAGCGCCCGCCGACCCGGTGAAGGGCCGACGGGCAGTTTAGGGAGGAAACGCCCAAGACGGGCACCTCAGCGGACGGTATGCGCGACCGCCGAGCTCAAGGTCGATCAGCTCTTCGGTAGATCGACGAACTCAGTGAAGACCAGGTCGTACGTCTTGCCCGGCACGAACTGCTCGAAGGCCGCTCGGTTCGTGATGACCATGCGGAGCGACGCCTGAGGGGTCGCCTGCGAGAAGCTATAGTTGGGACTGGACTTGTCGGCCGAGTAAGCAGCGTTGAAGAACACCTCGCGATGCCCTCCGAAGTCGTTGACGTTGCTGCAAGCCATGCGTGCTTTGACGGACATATCGCTCTCCAATGAAGATGCCGGGGAAATGACCCGCCCGGCTCGGGATCTCGTGGACCGGCTAGTTGCCGATCGATGGCTTGAGGCACTCGGCGTCGCGGACCTTGTTGAAGCCCAGCAGCCAGCGGACCAGCGATCCGAACACCGCCTCGCCGGATCCGACCTCGACGCTCTGGCCGTCATCCTTCAGCACCGTGACGCGCCGCGCGGCATAGACCGTCTTCTGGTCGGCCGTCGTGTGGTAGCGGTCGGTCAGGGTGCAGAGCGTGCTGGTCGCCACGACGACCGGCGGCGATTCGCAGGACGCCGCCCCGAGCGGCAGGCTAATCGAGGCGATCAACAGCATCCTTGTAAGGGGTCTTGCTGACTTCATCATCGACCTGGTCCTTCCGTTCCTGCGCCTTGCGGACGGTGTTGAGGGTTTCGCTCTGGACGGCGTTGGTGACGGCGGCCGCGCCGGCCTTCTTTCCTTCGGCGAACTGGTCGCGGAGCAGCCAAGCCGCGGCGCCCATGAGCAGCGCGGCGATCAGGGTGATGGCGCCCACTTTGGCGAGCGGGGATGCGAGGAACGCGGGCATGGCGGCCTCCTACAAGCCCAGCGCCTGGCGCGTCATGACGCCGACGATGCCGTCGACCACGAGGCCGCGCGCGCCCTGCAGGCGCCGGACGGCCGCGAGGGTGACCGGCCCGAAGTCGCCGTCGGCCAGCACACCGAGCGCCGTCTGAAGAGCCGCGACATCGGCGCCACGATCGCCGGCGCGCAGGACGCGCGGCGGGGGCGCTGCGTCGCCCACACCGCCGGCATAGAGCGCGGCCGCGGCGCGCAGCTTGACCGCGTAGGCACCGCCGTAGCCGCCGCCGTTGTAGAGCGTCTCGACCGTCTCCCAGTCGCCGATGCGCAGCGCTTCCTGCAGCGTGTCGTCGGCATCCACGTAGCGCGTGAAGGCGTCCATCTGGCCGTCGTCGCCGTTCGCGCTCATGCTGGCGACAAAGACGTCGATGCCGGAGTAACCGAGGCGCTTCCAGTGGTAGCCCATCACCTGGAAGCCGCCCCAGCTTGTCGCGGCATATGCTGCCACCTGGTCGAGCTCATGGGCGCGCCGCACCTGGTCCCACGCGCCGGCCTTGGTGCGGGCCGCGAGATCCGGGTTCCACGCACGGCACGACAGGTCCGGGTGACTCGCGTTGAAGCGGTAGTCCGTCAGCTTGCCGAACCAGTGCGCCTCGAAGCGCACCGGCACCGCGAGGCGCCCGTCGAGCACCCAGAAGGTCTCGCCCGAACTCTCCACGGCGGACATCGCCATGACGTGCGGCACGGGCACGCGCAGATGCGCGGCCGCGCGCTGGTAATCAGCGGCTTCGAAGGGCATGAGGTGCTTTCCTCTGGAGATCGCCGGCGGCCGGCAGCGCCTTCACAGGCGCGGGAGGCCGCACGGTGCAGAAAAGATCACGGTGTTGAGACAGACAGACGCCGCTGCCGGATGCTGCCGGGCTAAATGAGCCCGGCCAGCAAGGCCGCCACGGCGAACACGAGCAGCCAGCCCCATTCGCCGCAGGCGTGCTTGAGCGACGCGCGGACGAACAGCGCGCCGCCGATGATCTGGAAGAGCCGACCGAAACCCGACCAGGTCAGCGCATCGGCCGGCCAGGACGCGATGCCATAGACGTAGACCACCAGCTCGCGGATCAGCGTCCCGATCAGGAAGATGCAGAAGGCCAGGAGGAAGTCCCGGCGGTTGGCCGTCCGCCACCGGAAGGCACAGGCACCGACGCCCGCGGCGCAGAGCAGAGCCAGCAGCTCGGACGTGTTGTGCACAAACGGACCGCCCATCATTTCCCCTCCGGGTTGCCGGCCAGGTCGTCGCCGATCGATTTCAAGCCATCGTCCAACGGGATCTCCTCGAGCTGCCGGGCCAGCCGCCTCAGGGACCGTTTGAAGTTGAGCCGCGCCGCCTCCTTGGCGCGCTCTGAAGCCTCGCTCTCCTTGCGAAGCACCTCGACCTCGTCGCGAACCTTCTTGAAGAACATCACGGCCTGCCCTTCAGCGCCGCCAGCGCCAGATCCATGGTGGCTTTCATGTCCTTGAGCGATTCGGCGACGAGGCGGCTATCCTCCGATTTCTGCTGGAGCATCGCCTTCTGCGCCTCGAGCTGATCCCTGAACATCTGGATCAGCGACGTGCCGAGTTTCCACGCGACGTAGGCCAGGCCGATACAGACGGCCGCCAGGATCAGCTGAGCGGAGCCGCCGCCCAGCAGCTTGATCGTTTCGATATCCATGGCGGCCCCTACGATTGTCGTGCGAGATCGACGAGCCAGCGGACCAGCCGCTCGCTGAGGGGATGGACGCCCGAGCCGTCGGCGACATAGTCGATCCCGTCGACGCCCGAGAGCGCCACCAGGCGGGCGATCTCCTCCTCGGTGAACGCGGCGCTGCCGCCGCCCTCCTCGCAGCGGACCACCGCCGCCTGCAGGAATTGTTCATCGTTCATGGTATGCTGCCTCCGCAGCCGATCCTTCCTGCGGCGGAGAGCCCGCGATGGCCGAAGTGCCCCTGAGAAACCCGTTCGCGGTCAATCCCGAGGCGGTGCCGCCACCCTCCGGCGCCGGGCCCGGCATCACGGAGCTGTTCCGGCGCGTCGTGGCGGGCGAGCTCGACGCCACCGAATCGCTCGAGGCGCGCCTGCTCCTCATGCAGTTCCTGTCGGGCGGCGCGACGGTGGTGCTCAACGGCCTCTTCCTGCCGGATGGAGCGCTGGATATCCGGACGCGGTCCTTCTTCATCGATCGCAACGTCGGCGTGCGCCTGGTCTCGAATTCCGACTGTGTCGAGGCCGCGCGGGACGCCACCTTCGACGGGCCGATTCCCAGCGAGGAGGAATCGGTCGGCGTCAAGACTGTCGCCGACTGGTTCCGGGACCAGAAGAAATAGGTGCCCACGTCAGCTCACCGAGACGTTCATGCCGGCGATGCAGACCCCGTTGGTGGTGTCGGCATTGAGGGTCACTGCCGCCGAGCCGGCATTGTTGATCCGGAATGAGATCCTGGCCTTCAGAGCCGGCGTGATGGCCGAGGCGATCTCGATGGATTCGTTGTCGCCGGTCGAGATCAGGGGATCGTGGTTGGTGCCGCCTTCGGTAACCGATGCCGCGAAGAAGAGGCACGGCGGCGTGCCGGCCCCGACCGTCTGGTTGGCGACGCCCGAAGCCGCGCCGTTCACGACGTTGCGGGCATTGAGGCGGGTCCAGACGTCGCCCACGGCGGGATTCGACGGGCGGAAGACGGCCGCCGCCTTCAGCGCCCCGCGCGCGCCGGCCGTGATACCGGTGAGCGCGGTTTCCGTGCCGGCGAGGATCTTGATCCCGAGCGCCGCGCGCGTGCCATGGGTGGCCGCGCTGGTCTGCGACAGGACGTTGGAGAATCCCGACGGCGTGACCAGCGACGGCGCCGACGTGATGACGTTCTGCGAGAAATCGAACAGGATACAATAGTCGCCCGCCTGGAGGCCGGACGGCAGCGAGATGGTCGAGCTGTCGACCGACGTCCCGAACCCGACGAACGACGCCGAAAGCGGCGGGTTGAGGTTGATGGTCGGGGCCGGCAGCACGCCGCCGGGCAGATCGCCCAAGGGCAGCGTGTTGATGTACGGGTAGAAGCTCGAATGGCTGGACGAGCGCGACCACCGGCCGTCGAACCCGCCCGGAATGGCCGCGATGAGCGACGCGTCGCTGATCGCGGTGACGCCTGCCGACGTGCCCGAACCGATGCCGGTCGCGCTGCCGGTGCTGTCGACATCCCATCGCACGTTGGTGAGAGTCGAGCCGGCCTGCACGTTGCCGATCGCCGCGCCGACGCGCAGGAAGCCGGTGCTGATGCCCGTGCAGAAGCCCTGGTCGATGACGCAGCCGCTGAGGGTCTGGCCGAACAGGCCGCCGACGTTGGCGCCGGTCGTCCCGTCCAGATTCACCAGGCCGGAAACGTTGCCGAAGCCGACGAACCCGGTGATGACGGCGGAGCCGCGCACCAGGCCGCCGACGCCGCCGAGCACCCCGCCCCCGGAGACGTTGCCGTAGCCCGTGACATCCTCGACGATGCCGTAGGTCTGGCCGAAGATGGTGCCCAGATTGGAGCCGTAGTCGCCGTCGACATCGCGCTGGCTGAGAATGTCACTGAGCGAGATGCAGCGCCGCAGCGCGTTGGTCGAGATGGCCCCGCAGCCCAGGATGCCACCGACGCTGTTCGCACCGGTCAGCCTCGTGCTGAGATTGAGACAGTCCTCGGTCCGGCCGTCGCCCTGGTAGCCGATGATGCCGCCGGTGTAGTTGGCGGAGTTGGTGTTGTTCGAGTTGAGAAGGTTCGCCTCGTTGATGCAGAAGCGCACGAGGGCGGTCGGGCTGCTGCCGATCGTCGGCAGTCCATTGTCGCCGCAGAGGCCGCCGTGCCACGAGCCGGTGGTCTTCGACGTGCCCGGCGCCTTGGGCGACATGAAGAGATCGCGGCTGGTGACGTTATTGCCGGCGCTGACCGAATAGGTGCCGACCCCACCCGGCGTGCCCGTGAGCTGCCCCGTGACCGTCTGCGACGCGGTGACGATCGTGCCGGGAATCGAGTTCGGCGCGTAGACGTACTGGCCGTTGATGATCGAACCGCGAGCGATGCTGCTCACGGTCATCACATTGCTTGTGATGCTGCCGGTGAAGACCGCGCCGGTATCGTAGTAGTCGGCCAGGACGGGCGTGAGGTTGTAGCCGCCCGCCGCGATGCTGACGCAGGATGCGAGGGTGCGGTTGTGCTCGAGCAGGCCGTGGTTCGAGCCGACCAGCGGCGAGTGATAGCAATTATAGGCGAAGCTGTTCAGGACCACGGCGCCGGCGGCCGTGCAGAACCTGACCGTGCCCGCGCCCAGCGCGACGCCGCCCGAGACATAGGCGCCATATCCCGTCGTGTTGACGCCGATGCTGAATGTATTGGCGTCGATCCGGGCGATCGTCACCGTCTGACCGTTGAGCTCGGTCATGCCGACGATGTCTTTGAGGTAGAGCCGCGCCCCGGTCTGCATGCCGTGGTTGGCGATCGTCATGACGCCGTTGGCGGCCCGCGTGATGCCGGTGATGGTCTTGTCGGTCCATTCGAGGTTGCGGCCGACGAGCCCGGCGAACTGGCCGCCCGAGCCCGAGCCGAAGACCTTCATTTCGGTCCGGACGTACTCGATCGTGCCGCGGTTGAACGCGCACAGGCCGCCGACCGTGACGCCCAGCAGAAAGCGGTTCTGCCCGTCGATCGTCTCGCGCTCCCAGGCGGTCTGCCTGATCGTGCCGCCAATGGTCAGGTTCTTGATCTTGCCGGCGCCGCTGTTGTCGCCGATCTGCGCGAAGATGCCGATGTCGCGGCTGGGGACGGCCGACGTGTCGGTCAGGCGGAAGCCCCGGAACTTGTAGAACTGGCCGTCGAAGGTTCCGGTGTAGGCAGCCGTCGTGGCCAGGGGCGCGGAGGCGAAGACGCCGTCGCGCTCGGCGTTGTAGTCGCCCAGCAGCGTGACGTCGGCGGACGGATTGGCGTCCAGCATCGTCTTCAGCTGCGCCAGGGTGCGCGCCCGCCCGACGCCCGCCACCAGAAACCCCGGCCCGCGACTCGGCGTGTCGAGGAGCGACCGCTTCCGGCCGACGAAGCTCACGGCACGAGGACCAGGGTCAGGACGCGGTTGCCGCTTTGCGTGACGGGCGTGCCCGACGTGCCGCTGCGAAATTTCAGGTAGCGGGCGCCGAGGAAGTCCGGGAGGTTGATCACGATCGCGCGCGAAGCGGCGCAGACCACCGTGTATTCGACGCCATAGGCATCGTACTTGTCGACGAAGGTGCTGTTGTCGACGCTCTCCTTGAACGTGAGATCGGCGGCGGTCCAGCCGGCCGGCATGATGATCAACGCCAGTCGCGCGCTGCCACAGTCCACGGCCCCCGAGAGGCCCGTCGCGTCGCCCCCGGTGATCGTCGCCGTCGCCGTCGTACTGTTCGCGCCCTGCACCGTCAGCGTGCCAGCCAGCGCGGCTGCGATCGTCTTGAGCCGGTCGAGCAGGGTGTACGCCGTGGGCGAGGCCTGGACCTCGCCGATACGGCTCAACAGATCCACGAAGCCGACGATGCGGGAGAGGAGCCCCTTCTTCGTCGAGCCGGTCGCTTCCTCGGTCGCGACGACCGCCGCGATCTTGGCTGGATCGTCGGCATCTCGCAGTCGCGCGGGAAGCGCGAAATCCCGCAGGTTCGCTTCGGACATCGACAAACTCCCTTAGAGGCAGACGAGCCAGGCGCCGCCTTGCGGACGGAGAGACAACTCTGCGGTATCCTCGCAGCGCACCGAGGTCGCGCCGCCGACGAAGCTGCCGATCAGCACCAGGTTGTGGATCGGCCAGGTGCCGTCTTGATCCAGGATCATGATCGGCGCATCGGTGTCGTCCGGGCTGTCCGGCAGGGTGACGTTGATGGCGCCGGCTGACGTGTCAGCCCGCAGCCGGTCGCCTGCCACGGCCACGTAATCGGCAGTGATCACCGTCCACGCCGCCAGGGCCGCGACCAGCTCGGATCGAGAGATCCGCTTCAGGGTCGCCGCGGACGTATCCCAGACGAGATGCAGATCGTCCGTCGCCAACTCGGCCGCGGTGATCGGGTCGAGCGCAGGGACGCGTTTAATATCGGCCATGACGCGCCCCGGTGCTCGCAGCGCAGCGAGAGCGCCAGCAGGCGGCAGGGCCTGCAGGCGCGCAGCGCTGAAGGCCCGAGAGCCTGCACGGTGCAGAACGGATCATCTTGTCGCTCCACGATGAATTCATGTGAACGTGCGCAGTAGGAACCGAGTGAGCTCCCGGGCTTGGTTACAAGCCCTGCCGCTCACCCGCGCCGCTAGCGGCGCGACCACTCGAACGAATCGACGGCGGCCTTGACGCCGACGCCGGCGGCGCTGGCCTGCATCGCCAACTGCCGGCTCGTGTCGGTGCGGGCGCGCTGCTGGTACTTCACGACGGCCGTGACGCCGGAGACGAACTGGCTGCCGGGCGACATCGAGATGCCGATGTTGATGCCGGCCAGGCCGAGACCGCTGCCGATCGACGGCGTGATCTCGTTGTGATCGGGGCAGTTGATGTCGAGCGCCACGTTGTGACCGGTCATCTCGACGGCCAGCGTGGCGACGACGGAGATGCCGGTCGGGACGCTGGGCAGGCTCACCAGCGAGCGCGCGGTGCCGATCGTCTCGCTGACATCGGTGGCCCGCAGGTCGCGCGCGATCTCGAGGCCGCCGCCCGGCAGCTCGTAGGAATGGAACGGGCCGACCTCGCCCGAGGCCACCTGAAACCAGCCGATCGGCCGGAACAGCGTGTAGCCCGAGGGCAGGCTGGGTGCGGTCCGCGACTGGTCGAAGATGTAATCGACCGTCTGGGCCGACACGTTCAGCACGGCATGGATCCACCAGTCGCCGTTGGCGGCGCTGCCGCGACGGCCGCCATTGCCATTGCCGGCGGCCCAGGAAGCATCGTAGCGCTTGGTCAGCGCCACGCCCTGGATCAGCGCCACGCCGGTCGTGTCGATGCCCGCGCCGGCCGCGATGTCGATGTCGTGCAGCGGGTCGCTGCCATTGTTGACCGAGGTCCAGCCGGAGATCAGCCCCTTGGCCCCGCCGATCGCCAGCGACGAGGCCGGCACGAAGGTATTGGCGACCGTGTCGACATATCCCCAGACGATCCAGTCGGTGCCGTCATATTGCTTCAGAGTCCACAGGGTCGACGAGGGCGTGTCGTCGTCGAGCCACAGCATGCCGCTGTAGAGCGTGGACGGCGCCGACGAGCCCTTCATCAGCGAGCCCAGAGCCTGCAGGGCGCTCTGAATGTCGCCGCGCACGGTGGTGCGGCTGGCATTGTCGATCGTGAGATCGTGCTGGGACATTTAGCGATGATCCTTGTCTTCGTTGCTGCCGTGCAGGCTCCCGCGCCTCCGGGGCTTGTGACCAAGCCCCTAAAGGCGCTGCCGCCTGCCGAAGTTTCCGAGCGGAGGGGTTACGTTTTGGCCTCGACCACCACATCGAGCTCGGAAACTTCCAGCCCGTAATCCGTGTCGGCGGCTGCGAAGCGCAGTTCAAATTCGAGGCCGCGGGCGGCGAACTCGGCGACCAGGAACGGCGTCCACTCGCCCCACACCGGCGAGCCGGCCGGGTCGTCATCGGTCTTGCGCACCCACAGGCGCGCCGTGACCTCGTTGCCGCTCACGACCTCGTCCCAGCTTTCCTCGGAGTCGCACAGCTCTGTGGAGTCCCAGAGATCGCTGGTGTTCACGACCTGGCCTGCGATGCGGCCGGTCACCCGCACGTTGGTCGTCGCGGTGAGATCGACCGGCCCGAACCGGTAGGCGCCCGACGCCTCTCCGGCATCGAGCACCAGGTTGCCGCCGCTCACCGCGCAGTTGGTCTTGGTCCCGCCGAAGGACGGGTCTTCGGCCAGGGTATCGAGCACCGACCAGCCGTCGGCATTGCCCTGCTCGATCGGCCAGCTTGCCGTGCCGGTCGAATACTGGCCGGAGGAATCGCGCCAGCGGAACAGGTAGGTTCCGGTGGCGCAGGGCAGCGCCCCGCCGGCCGAGTTGCCGGTGAAGGGCTTGCCGACCGGCGTCGCCGTCTCCCACGACGCACCCGAGAGCGCGGGATCGTGACGCACCACCATGGCCCCGCCGATGCGCACGTCGAGATCCGGCGTCGGGTCCCAGTCGAACAGGACGGCATTGCCCAGCACAACGCCGGTGACGTTCTGCGGCGAATCGGGCGGCGCCAGCAGGCCGCGGATGTCGCGGTAGACGACCAACGGCTCGGACTCGGTCACCCGGTTGCAGGCCGCGACGCCGAACACCCAGGAGCCCGGCGCGATGTCGTCGATGGTGGTGGACAGTCCCGTGACCCTCGGTAGGCGCCGCCACTCGGTCTCGTCCTGCAGCCGCCAGAGCGGCTGATACTCGCGCACGAAGCCGTCGGGCGACGCGCCCCAGGAGAGCACCGCCCTCGCCTTCACGCCGATCGCCCGGGTCTCGTAGAGCTCCTCGAGCACCGCCAGGCTGGCCGGCGGCAGCACGTCATAGAGGCCGGGCAGCGTCGTGTTGGGGGCCGGGTCCAGGACACTCTCGTCGAGCGCCGGGTTCCAGGCATAGATCGACTCGGCGGTCTCGCGCAGGTCGAGATCGACGCCGATCACGCCCATGCCCTGCCCCTCATCGCCGCCGGGCCCGAAGCCCATCACGTGGCGCACCGCGGTCACCTCGAAGGGCTTGTCGACCCAGCCCAGCTCGGCGATCGTGAAGCGCTCGACGTCGCCCGGCACGCTGCGCAGCCCCTTGGGCTTCATCGGCGCGGTGAAGGTGATGGGCTGCCGCGCCTTGCGCATGTCGATGCGGGCCAGGCGCTGGCACATCGAGGCGGTGGCGGTGAAGTCCAGGGCGACGTCCTTGAACTCGCGGCCGCCCCCATCCTCGGCCTCGTAGGCGGCCGAGGTGACGGCCGGGAAGTCGTCCTTTTGGGAAAGCTTAGCCGGATTCTTGAAGGTGCCCTTGATGGCGTTGAAGGAATCGGCCTTGGGCTGGAAGAACTGGACGCTGAACGTGTCGCGGAAGTCGGCCAGGGTGAAGGAAGGGAACTGCGGCTCCTCCCAGGCGGCGGCCTTGATGGTCCACTTGCCGCCGATGAACATGGCCTTGCCGACGCTGGCGCTCAGCAGCTTTTCGAGATTGTCGACGAAGGGCGTGTCCGAACTCAGCACGCCGTTGGCGGTGAAGCGCTTCTCGGTGCCGCCTTCCTTCAGCGGCACGGTCTCGTCGCAGACATTGGCCGACGCCTCGAGGGCGTCGAGATCCATGTCGTCGTAGGAGATGCCGCGCCCGTACTTGGCGTCGTTCAGCCAGGCCGCCACGGCCAGGGCGGCATTGTCGCTGAAGGCGGTCGTCCCGGTGCGCAGGTCGTAGAGTTTCTTGCCGCGCACCACCCGCCACATGTTGGGCAGGCCCTGGGTGAACAGGCCCGGATTGCGGTGCAGGGCGATGTAGCTGTAGGCGACGCCGGCGCCGCGATGGGCCGAGGTCCACTTCGACGGCATCTGCTGCATCAGGCCGCCGGCCGCCGGTTGATCCTCGGTGCCGAGGAAGTCCTGATAGAAGACGTATCCCTGCCACTTGTCGTAGGCCCCGCCGGCGCCATCGAGCCGCACCACTTCGTCACCGAAATAGAGCTCCTCGTAGCCGTCGATTTCGTGACCGGCCCATTCGACGATCAGGTTCAGGATGCGCTTGTTGTCGCTGGTGCCCCAGAACACGATGTTGCCCTGCACGCGGGACTTGCCGAAGACGATGTTCTTGGCGTCGGCGGCGCGCGGCAGGGTGAGCTGGCTGCCCGGATCGCGAGAGAGCTGGCCGCCGAAGGATTCCTGTTGCGGCTTGGCGATCAGGGACTGCAGCAGGCGCATGCCGACGGAGAGCGCTGCCGAAACAGCCACCGTGACTAGAATTGGTATGAGCGCCGGCATGAATCAGCCCACTTTCCAGCCGCTAGTCCAAAGGCCGCGAGGAACCCACAATAAACCAGTCGGCCCAGGCGTAGCGGCGGCAGACCCGACAACCAGCGCCAGGTGGAGCCCACCATCAGCTTCGAATGATATGACGTCGCCACGCTGCGCCAGCTTGGGCGTGGTCAGGCGGGCACCAAGCAGAGAGTCGATCCAGACCTCCACGCTGCCGCCGTAAGGCGCCAAGAAGCGCGCGACAGCAAGCCGAGACGCAGGGCGCCCGACCTCGGGCACCAGCAAAGTGCCGGTCAGAGCGTGAATACCGTCGATAACGAAACCGCCGCAATCGTTGGCGCCGTACTCGTACGGCCGCGAACGGCGCTCGGCGATGAAGGCGGACAGCCGCTGTGGCCAGTCCGGAAATCTCAGCAACATGGCCTGCCCTCGCACCGCGGCGCGAGGGCCGCCGCTACCTCAGTTCGACAGCTCGCTTGCCTCTAAGCACAAGATCGCGACCAGCCGGCGCAGGAACCTCGCCGATCTCGCAACGCGAGTTCCACAATCCCGTCGTGGCACGCGTCTCGACAAAACGGACCTCGCCTGCCGAAAGGGTCACGGTGGTGGATTTGCTAGCCTCGCCGCCGGCGCATCGGACGTCGAGCGTGCCCGGCGCCATATCGACCCTGAACCATGTGAAATTGCCCAGAGGTCCCAGGGACCTTGCGCCGACCGTTACATTTATCAGAGTGCCGACATCGCCACCCCGAACGACGTAAAGCGTGGCTTCTCCACTCGGCGGGGCTCCGAACTTCTTACCTTCGGTGTCCGCTTGAGTTGTAGCCAGAGGCACCGAGGCGGTGTCACACGCCGCCAACAGAACCGCGATTGCCAGAATGGTTTTGCGCATTTGAGGCCTCCCCCTACCGGGAAAGTCGCAATCGCGCCTCCGGTCGTCAAGGACGCCCGACGCATGGAACTAGGCCCCGCCCCAGTCAATTACTGCATCAGAAAGCGGCCCCACATACTCGTAGAAGAGGTCGCCGGGGTGGTCGATCTGCTGGTCTTCATGGGTCGCGCGCCGTTCGCGGGCGCGCTCGAAGTCGGCCATCTGCGACGAGTAGCGGATCGAGAGCGTGGGCTTCGCCGGGTCGATGGTGGTGTCGACGATGTCGAGCAGGCCGCGAAAGACCTCGATCGGGTCGTCGATCAGCACACCGGCCGGCTCGCCGATCTCGAAGGCCGGTGCATCGTCGCCCAGCACATAGGGACCGGACGGGTCGGAATCCGCCCCCAGGGACCAGCCGGTGGTCAGCAGGCCCTCATAGATCACGGCCGGCTTGTTGCGTTTGAGGTAGGTCAGCGCCAGCGAGATCAGCTCCGGGACCGCCGGCATGCCGATGGTCATCGACGTCGCCTTCACCTCCGCCGTCTCCTCGACCTCCGAAAAGCCCAGCAGCCACCCCACACCCAGCCAGTCGTGACCGTTCCAGGTGGTCGTCTGCCCCGGCCGCCCGGTCCACAGACGCAGGGTGGCGCCGCTGTTCTCGATCTCGACGAAATAGACCGGATAGAGGATGTCCGCCTCTATCGCGGCCTTCATGGCGTTGGACATCAGGCGCGGCATCAGGTGCTCGCAGCGCAGCGAGAGCACCGGCGGGCGGCAGGTGCTGTAACCAGCACCGGGAGCCCGCACGGCGCATAGAGAGTGGCGGTGGCGAGACGACTCATGACGGTGATTTCTCCATCGTGCGCCATTGGAACCGTGCGGCTCCCAGGCCTGTTTACAGGCCCTGCCGCCGCCGACACCTTGCGCGCGGTTACCCGCGCAAGGTGTCAACGCAGTCGAAAGCAAGATCGTAAAAGCCCGCGGTATCGGTCGGAACTTCGACGACGTCCGACGTCCGGTTGAACACGCCCACCGGGTTGGTCAGCACGATCGCCGAATTGTCGGCCGGCGATTCGCGCAGCGCGGGCCAGAGCGAGAGTGCGGCCTCGCCGGATCCGCTGGTGTTCACGACTTCAGATATTTCGTGCAGCCGGGCGGTCGCACCGGCGCCCAGCTGAATCAGATCGCCGCGCTTCAGCCAGGCTGCGACGGAGGCGGGTGCGCCATCGATCAGCAGCGAACCGCCCGACTGGCCCGCCCCCTTGACCAGAGGCGTTCCGGGGTTGAACGCGGCCGCGCCCAGAGGGGCGGGCCGCGCCGGATCGCCCAGCAGGAAGGTACCCGAACGGCCGCGCAGCGAGCGCAGCCAGGCTGCCCATTCCTGCGCATCGGCGCGTTTCATCGACACCAGCGTCAGGGTCGGCGTCCAGCGTTGGTAGGGCCAGACGATCGCCTGGCCGTCACCAGTGAACGGTGACGCGACCTCAGCCGTGCGATCCTGTGACGCCCAGTTGCTCGAGCGCCATTTGCGCGTCGAGGGCAGCGCCAGCGGATAGGTGATCGACACGCGCCTCTCCTAGCGGAACGTCTTGCGCATCGACGCGCTGGTGCGCCGCGCCTCGATCATCCCCGCGATCGCGCCCTGACGCGCCCGCTGTTCGACCAGGGCGAGCTGACGCTCCATTTCGGCGCGGGAGACGACCGACCCGACCTGCACCGTCATCGGCATGTTGATGACGGGCGACGTGTCCATGATCGCAAGCTGCCGGTCTTCCGGCCCCGATGTGCCCAGAAGCCGCGCGAGCTGGCGCTGGTTCAGGATGGTGCCGGACGTGTTGGGAATATCCAGTTCCCAACCCTTCTCGCCGACGATGCGCGGCTGGCCGGCCGGATAGTTGCCGCCCTCGGCGAATCCCCACGACGCGCTGAGCCCGGACCAGGCGTCGCCGCCCCCGCCGCCGCTGCTGAACAGGCCGGAGAAGAATCCGCCAATCCCACCGCCGCCGCCCCCAGAGCCCGAGCCGCCGAACAGGTCGATGATGCTGCCGCCCGACTGGCCCTTGCCCAGCCCAAACAGCTTCATCAGTTCCGACTGCGCCAGCGCGATACCGACATTGGCGATCATCTGCAGCATGGCCTGGCCGAACTTGTTGATGTCGAGCACGCCGGTCGTGGCCCAGTCGTTCACCGTGGACTTCACCAGGTTGAAACCGTCGTTCATCAGGCGCTTGCCGGTCTCGAACTCGCTGTTGCTGCGCTTCCAGTCGGCGGCGGCCTGCTCCATGCCGGCCAGCAGCCCGTCGACCCCGCCCATCGCGCCGCGCGCCTTGCGGCCCATATCCTCGGCCTTGTCGGTCGCCTCCTTCATGGCCACCGTGTAGGCGACGACGCTGAGCCGGTCGGTCTCGCGTGCCTCGTTCAACCGCTTCGTCTCGGCCGTCAGAAAGGCGGTGCCGTCGCCCATGCGACGCTCGATCTCGACCGCATCGCGCATGGCGGCTTCGCGGGTCTTGATCTTGGTTTCCAGTTCCTCGTGGGCCTTCACCAGATCCTTGATCTGGGCGACGCGCGGGTCCTTCGGATCGTACTTGCCGAGCTTGGCCAGCTCGTCCGCGATCTTCTTGCGCAGATCGACCTCGCGCTGCAGATCCTCGAGCGGCGTCTTCGTGCCGGCACCGAGCGCGTCATAGGCGGCCTGTGCCGCCTCGACCTCGCCCTTGAGCTGGTTCACCGCCTCGCCGATGCGGTCGCGGTTGCTGCCGCCGGCGCGACTACCAGGAACAACGGGATTGGAGGTGCCCGCGGTCTTCGGCGCATCCTGCGCCGGCAGGCCGCCGTTACGCAGATTGTCGTCCATCGCCGGAATCTCGACGGCCTTGCGGCGCGCGGCGGTAAGCCGATCATAAGCTTCGAGCTCACGCCGGGCCGCATCCACTTCGTTCTGGCGCATCCCGATAAACCGGTCACCTTTCGGCGCCCGCGACAACCAGTTTTCCGCATCGGCCAGGCGCTTGGCCAGCTTTTCGCGGTCGAGGGCGTCGCTCTGGTTCTGGCTGAGGTCCTGGACCTTTCCCGTGGCCATGGCGCCAAGGACCTGGTTCCAGTCGCGCGCCTGCATCGCATAGAACAGCTTGTCGCTCTCCTCTCGCGAGGTCTTGAGGCCGCGCACGATTGCCGCCGTCTTCTCGGCGATGATGTCGAGCGCCTTGGCCTCGATCGGCGCCGCTACCGTGGCGTAGAGCGCCGTGAGCTGCTGCTTGGCGGCCTCGGAGGCATCCTTGGACTTGTTGAGTTTCTCGGCGATTTCCTTGTCGACGATCTCGCCGAAGCTCTTGCCGCGCTCCACCAGATCGCCGATCGGCACGCCCAGTTCGCGCAACAGGGGAATCAGCCGGGCGCCCTTCTCGCCCAACAGCGCGGATCCCAGCGAGGCGCGCGTCGAGCCGTTCTCCACGGCCAACAGGGCGCGCGACGTCTCCATCAGGAGGTCGGGCATCGGGCGCAACTGCCCCTGGCTGTCGAGGATCTTGATCCCGAGCTTGTCGAAGGTCTCGATCGCGACCTTGTTGCCCTGCCCCGCGTCGCCGACGTTCTTGTTGAAGGTCGCGACGGTCTTGTTCAGCTCCTCGTTGGTGACGTTGGCGCGGCGCGCGGCGCCCTGCAGCGCCTGCAGCTCGTCGGTCGTGATCGACAGGCGGTCGGCCAGCGGCACGAGGCCGGCCACGCCGTCCATCGTGGTCTTGTGAAAGTCCGCGAAGTCCTTGGCGACATCGGCGAGCTTGATGCCGGTGAAGACGCCGGCGGCGGTCTTGGCCACGTCGCCCAGGGTCTTTCCGAACTTCTCGGCACTGGCGAGCGTCGCCGCGCTGGGACCCGAGGCCTTTTCGGCCTCGGCCATCGACGCCTGGATCTCCTTGACGGTGCGGATGATCGCGTCTTTGCCCTGCGCGGTGAGATCGCGCAGCGCGATCTCCATCCATAGACGCTCGGTATCCATGAGCTACTCCAAACGTCTTTCGCGCCGATCCGCATGCCAGGCGATCAGCATGTTGAATTCGGCAACTGCCATGGAATCGAGACCGGAAACAGGGCGGCCGAGCCGATCGGCCAGCCACAGCCGCGTCTGCCAGTGGTCGAGCCGGGCCTGCTCACGTTCGGCCGGCGTCAGGCTTTTGGGGAGTCGCCCCCGTCGGCTGCCGCCGCATTGTCTTCGTTCAGCAGCAGGAGCATGGCGCCTGCGACGCGCATGACCTCGGCCGGGTCGGCCTCGTTCAGCAGCTCGGTCTCCTCGACGTCCGCGAAGAGCGGGCGACCGGCCTCGTCTTGGGCCTTGACGACCAGCAACCGGGCGTGGCTGCGATGGCGCCAGCCTTCACCGCCGCCGAACACGCGGTCCTTTTCGCCCAGCGTCCAGGGAGAGCACCAGACATCGAGCCCCCAGGCCGGAGACTTGATACAATGGCGCTTGTCCTTGGTCGCCGCGTAATGCGCGATGATCTTGTCGATTGCCCGACCGGACATCAGGTCACCGTCGGCCGCGTGCCGGCGCCGGTCTGGCGGATCGTGCACGAGTAGGTGATCTTGCCGTCGAGCGGCCCGGTCTGGTCGGCCGATTCGATCAGGCCGCTCCCGGCGTAATACTTCTTCCCGGTGCCGTCACCCTCGGGATAGAGCTTGAAGTCGACGGAAGCCCCGCCGACGAACAGCTCCTGCCCGTCGCTGTCCGCGGCGTTGTAGTTGCCCTGGATGGCGTAGGTGGTCTCGCGCCGGCCGGCCTCGTAGGACTTGTCGTCGCCGTCGCCCATGGCGCCATTCTCGACCAGGTCGCTCTTCTGCGAGCGCGTCCAGTTGGTGACGCCCGCCACGACGCCCGAAGCGCCGATGACCAGCTTGCCGTTCTTGCCGTGAGCCATGAAGGCCTCCTCTCTGAGAGATCGCTTGGGTGGATCAGTCGATGATGGCTTCGGTCGGGCGACCTTCAGCCGTCTGGTAGTGGACGCGGAACTCGAGGCGCAAGCCGCCATCGAGGCGCTCTGCCCTATCCTCGATGCGGGTGCGCGTCTTCGTGAGTTCGGCCAGGGTCGCGAGGCCGCCGAAGGTCGGACCGTTCAGGATGGCCGGCTCGACCTCGGCCGCGATGGCATCGAGCAGATCCTGCAGGTCGCCGCTGTCGGTTCCCTTGGCGCGGGCCTCAACCATCAGCATGACCCGCCGCTCCTGGAGCGCGGGGCTGCCCATTGCCGTCAGCCCGGTTTCCTCGTCGTCGGTGTAGACGAGCAGGGTCGGCAGATGATCGGCGCCCAGCGCGCGCATGCGGCCCAGATACACGCGTTCGGCCGTGGTCGGCAGCCCGGCGAGCTGGACCGCGACGGCGCGGCGGAGTTGGGCGCGGACGTGGAGGGTCATCAGGTGCCTGCCGCCTTGAGTTCGACGACGCAGAAGCCGGTGCCGTCTGGGAGGATGCGGGCGCAGGCGTAGGCCACCGCCTCCCCTGCCACCGAGACGGCATCGTCTTCATCGGCGCCGGCGGGCAGCGAGGATTCCAGACAGAGGAGCTTGGGCACCCGATCGGTGCCACCCGCTCCATAGCCGTCCTCGGTGCTCACCGCCGGCCGCTCGAAGATACCGAGAAAGGTCGCGGGCGCGCCGGCCCAGGTGATGTCGACGCCGAAGTCCGCGATGAAGGCGGCGCGGTCATCGGCGGATTCGACGGACATCGGTCAACCGGCCTTGCGGCGCGCCTCGACGTAGGCTTCCAGCGTGGCGAACTCCGCCTTGAGATCCGCGCTGTTCTCGTAGAGCGATGCCCACTCAGACTCGCGCTCGGCGCGCGCCTCGGCGATCCCCGCAGCCTTGCCTTCTTCGAAGCCGCGCTTGTAGCCGGCCTCGTCGCCGCGCCGCTCAGCCTTGCGCAGATCTTCGCGGGATACCCCGGCCTTTGCTTCCGGCACAGGCTTGATGCGGGCACGCGCCGCATCCTTTGCGGCCTGCTGCGCGGCATCGGCCTTCCGGGCTGCCTCGATCGCGGCGCGAACCTCTTCCGGCGTTGCCTCGGCAATCTGATCGAGCTGCGCCTTGCCGATATCGGCGGTGCCCTCGAGGCCGACGATCTCGCCCGCCCGGAAGTCGAGCACGGCGGTAGCGATATAGACACCGGTCGAGCCCTCAACGGGCTTGAGCTTGTGGGCGCGCGCCTCGGCCTGGCTGCGCCCCAGCCCGATCTGCACACCGGCCCCCACCTGCACTACGCCGGAAACGATTTTGTAAGCCTTCATGAAGGTCCTCCTGGTTGGAAAAGGGCGCGCGCTGGTCGCGCCCTTGACGAACCAGCCGGCGAACCGGCTGGACCATGATCAGGTGAAGGTCGTGAGCACTGCCTTGTTCCAGAAGCCGAAGGCGAAGGCGCCCATCCACTCGACGCCATGGCGGTGCTTCTTCTCGTTGAACTCCAGTTCGGAGCCCTCCGCGATCGAGGCGACCTGCAGCTCCTGCTCGACCTGCTTGATGAACGGCTTCATCGGGCCGTCGGTGCGGACCGTGTAGAACTTGTTGGCCGCGGTCAGGCGCGCGTTCACCACGGGAACGATGCTGAATTCCGACAGCGCCGGAATGATGTTGGTCGCGCCGGCATCGAGGGTCGGCAGGCGGATCGCGGAGATGGCCGTGGCCATCAGGGTCGGCGGGACCATGATCTCGAACGCGTTCGCGTCCTCGTTGGCCGGCTCGCCCTGGTCGTCCTTGTACGACATGATTGTCGTGATCGACTGCATCACGGCGTCACGGAACTCGGCGATGGTCGGCGTGGTGCCGGTGGCCGCCGCGTAGGTGAGGTCGTTCGACTGCGCGCCGGAGTCGCCTTCGGCATGGTCGGTGTCGAAGAAGTACTGGCCGTCGTAGCACGCCGTCGATTCACCGTCGATCAGCAGCTGGGTCAACTGCTTGGACGGGAACGACTGAACGCGCTGCGCCAGCTGGGCGATCTTGAGACGGATGGCGTCGCCCGAAGATCCGCGGCGAAGCTCGTTGAGATGGACCTCGAGGGTGGCCTCGTAATCCTTGTTGTCGACGCGCCAGCTGTACTCGCGCAGCTGCTTGGCCTGGCGCCCGCCGATCCACTCGCGCATCACCGGCACGTTTCCCAGCCAGGCATAGAGTTCCGACGCCTGGTTGCTCTGGATCGTCATGGCGTAGCGGTCCGCCCAGGCGGCGGGGCCCATGGTCAGGGCCGTATAGAGGGCCGCGTTCACCGCGCGCCCGGTCTGGAGAAGGTTGGTCGACATGGAAAGAGGCTCCATCAAAGGGATGCGGCGCCGTCAGGCGCTGCTGGTCGCCTTGCCCAAGGGCGGTTGGGCGTGAAGAGAGCGGCCCGGAGGCCGCCCTCAGTTCGGTCAGGCCTGGCGGGCCCAGGTGCCGCGCAGTTCCTGCACGGCGTAGCCGTCGGCATCGTTGCCGCCGAGAATGACGAAGTCGCCGCGGCGCTGGGTGGCCTTGGTGAGAATCAGGGACTTGTTGTCGGCGCCGGTGATGTCCGGTCCGAGAATCATGTCCGAAGCGTTCGGCGCGATCGTCACCGCCGTGGTCCCGAAGGCGCCGATCGCCATGATCGCGATGCCGTCGAGACCGGTCGCGATCGCCGGCAGGGTGAGCGCGTCGCCGTCGCCATCGGCATCGACCACGAACAGCTTACCGGTGTCCTCGGCATCGAAGGTCTTGGTGCCGCTCAGCAGCTCGCGCACCGAGTAGCGCGCCCAGGGATCGCGCAGGCGCGTGATGTCGAAGGAGACGACACCGACGCCGGCCGACACGAAGCGCGTCAGGTAGCCGATGAAACTGCCGGCCACCGGATTGAACGAGAAGGCATTGTCATCCTGGGCGTAGACCGCCTGCTCCACGTCGGTGATCACGGCGTCGGTCACGGGCAGTTCGACCATGCCGCGCATCAGGGTACGGACGCGCTTGGCCGCGGCGGCGCCGGCGGAATTGTCGACCGTCGCCTCGGCAAAGCCGACGAACTTGTCGCCGCCCACCAGCGGGCGGGCGTGGCCGGTGCCGGCGACCAGGCCGACCGCAGCGCCGGCATAGATGATGTCGGAAGCGATCACCGGGTATTCGCCGACATCGCCGAGTTCCTGCGGACGAATGGCCGCCGTAGAGAGAGTGGTCATTGAAAAAACTCCATCGAAGGGCTAGCGGGCGCCCGATCGGCGCGCGCGTTGAAGGAAATGGCGGGAGCGGACGCGCTACTTGCGCCCGCCCTGGAAGATGCGGACGCGGCCGTCGGCGACGCCCTGCATCCAGTTGGCGTAGGCCTCGGCCGACGCATGCTCGGCCTGCAAAGTCTTGCTGCCTGCCCATTCGGCCTTCCAGCCTTCGGCAGTCTGCGGCACCGCCGCCTGGCCACCGTCGGGCTGCGTCGTGCCGGCCGCCGGCACCTTGCCGGTCGCCGTCTCGACGGCCGCGATCGAGGCGCCGGCCGCCGTCAGCTTGGCGCGCTCGGCCGCATTGACCTTGAGCGCGGCATCGCCCGGCGTGCAGGTCGGATCGGCCTTGCAGTCGGTGATGAGCTTGTCGTGGCCGGGCAGTGCAGCCGCTTCGATACCGGCGAGCCGGGCGCGTTCGGCCGTCGCGCCTTCGGCGCGGGCCGCGGTGAGGGCGGCGGCGCTGCCGGCCTGCGCTTCGGCAAGCCCGGCCTGACGGCCCTCCTCTCGCGCCGCAGCGACGGCCGCGGTGTGCTGGGCCGTGGTGATCGTGGCGGCAGCCTCGTCGACGGCCGCCATTCCGCTCGTGTCGGACATGGTCTTCTCTCCTGGTTGCGGCCCCAAATGCGCTGGGCGGCCGGTTTACGAAAAGTTACTCACGAAACGCTGGAACGCTGCGTCGACTTCGGCGATGCCGTCGACCAGACCGGCACGGCGCGCTTCAGATCCGCGATAGGTCTTCGCCTCGGTTTCCTTGGCCGCCTGGCGCGTGAGGCGCGGGCCGCGGCCCGCGGCGACCGCGTCGAGGAACCGGCCATAGGATGCGTCCACGCCCGCCTGGATCTCGGCGCGGACATCGGGATCGAGCGGCGCCACCGGCGAGCCGTCGACCTTGTGAGCACCGGCGTGGATCAGGGTGACGGCGACGCCCTCCTGTTCGAGCTTCTTGCTCATGTCGAGATGCATGGCGACGACGCCGATCGAGCCGGCACCGCCGCCGGGCGGCATGACGATGCGCCTCGCCTGGCTGGCCAGCAGGTAGCCCGCCGAGAAGGCGAAGTCGGTGAGGATCGCCAGAGTCGGCTTCTCGGCGCTGAGCTGGCGGATCGCGTCGGCCGTCTCGAAGGCGCCGGCCACCTCGCCGCCATAGGAATCGACCTCAAGGACGACCGCCTTCACGGACTTGTCGGCGCGCGCCACCGCGACCTGGGCGCGGATTCCCTCATAGGAGGTCTCACCGGAAGACTGGCCGAGCCACTTTCCCTTCTGCACCAGCGTGCCTTCGATCGGAATGATGCCGACGCTCTTCTGGCGCTGCAGTATCTTGGCGCCGCGCGACTCGGCGTTGAGAACGGCGGCGGCGAAGGGTTCGCCCACCGTGCCGGCGCGCTCCGAAGGACGACCGCCGGCGAAGCCCTTGTGATCGACCGGGGCGACGCCCGGCAGCACCAGCCCACCCCCGACGATGCGGCCGCCCAACCCGGCCATGAAGGCGGCGAGTTTGGCCGAATCGACGGCCAGCGGCTCGTTGAACAGGCGCGCCGCGATGTGGGGCATGAGAATCATGGCAGCGCCTTCACAGGCGCCGGCGAGCGGCGGGTGCTGCAACCAGCACCGGGAGCTCGCACAGCGCAGAATGGATGGAGGTGTTCATCAGGCCGCGTCGTCCTCTTGCTGGCGCGTGTCGGACGTCTGGTCCTCGGTCGGCGCGGCCGGTTGTGCCGGCTGGCTGGGCGCTACAGCGGCCGGATCCGGCGCCAGTCCGCCCTCTCTCATGCGCTCCTGCTCCTTGGCCAGCTGGTCGAGCTTCTTCTCGATGTCGCCGCCGGTGCGCTCGATGCACACCTGCTCGCGCGTCTTCACGCCCAGCCTGATGTCGATTTCGTCGGCACCGGCTTCCTGCTGCGGATTGAGCGACCAGCGCCGCGGTCCGATCCATTCGGCCGCAAGGTAGGCCTCCCGGATCATCGGATTCGAGAACCAGCCCGGCCGGGCGAGACGACCGGCCGCAACGGCTTCGTCCATCGCCCAGCCATAGACCTCCTGGTTGAAGCGCCAGGCGAACCACGAGCGCTGCTGGTTGAAGTAGGCCCAGGCCATTTCCAACGCCGCGCGGCTGGCGCTGTAGCTGGCTTCAAAGTGTTTCAGCAGCAGCTCGAGCGGCAACTGCAGGGCAACGCCGACCTGCTGATGGAAGGCCTTGATGAACGGGTCGAAGTTGGCGTTGGGCCGAGACGGGTTGACGGGCGTCGCCTTCTCGCCCGGCGACAGGGAGATGACGGCGCCGTTGCCGAGCTTGACCTCGTTGTCGTTCAGGTTCGAATCACCGGTTTCGCCGACGACGGGGTTGCCCTCCTCGTCGTTCGGCGTCTCGATCGCCAGGGTGAACATGGCCGAGACGACCGCCGCCGTGACCTCGGCGTCGCTATAGTCGCTGATCTGCTTGAAGTGCTCGATCACGGGCGCGAGGTACGGGATGCCGCGCGAGAGCTCGGGACGGGTGCGCTCGAACAGGTGCAGGACGGTGCGCAGGCCTTCGTCGCTGCGCGCCGGGATGCGCTCCCACTTCATGTCGGAGATGCGCAGGCTGCCGGGGTGGCGGCTGCTGATGTGGTAGGCGACCGGCACGCCGTCCGTATTCGTCTCGACGCCACCGCTGATCTTGTCGTCGTCGGCCGCGCGCTCCGGGTTGCTCAGCCGATCGGCCTCGATGACCTGCAGCTTGGTTCCGTAGAGATCGCCGGGGTCCTTGCGGAAGCGGCGCACGATGACGACGTCGCCGCTTTCCTTGATCGAGCGGAAAGCCAGCACCTGGATCTCGTCGAAGCACTGCACGCCCGTGAAATCACAGCGGCGACAGAAGGCCTCCCATTCGCGCTCCTGTTCGCGCTCCATCTCGTCGGCCTGTTCAGGCGACAGGCCCAGGGCATCGCCATCGATCGATGCCTGCAGGCGCAGGCCGTCGCCGATGACGCCGTTCGTGGTCGTGGCGATCGCCCCCGCCGCGACCGGCGCATTGCGGGCGAGGTCCCGCGTCCGGTTGCGCAGGTCCGGCAGGTCGAGCAGCGTATCCGCATCGGCCGAGCCGCCTTGCGGTCGCCAGTTGCGCGTCGGCCGACGATCCTTGCGGCCGCCTTTCCAACTGCCGTCCATTGCCGCCAGGCGCGTCCGTGCCTGCCAGCGATCGAGGCCGGCCTTGGGCGAGACCCAGCCGACTACACGGTCGAGCAGGTTACGCGGCGGCGGGATCGGCGGGGCCATGCTTACTCCGGCACGATGTAGCGGGTGCGACGACGACCGCCGACGGCGGCGGGCGTAAGCGACTTCACCTGCCCGTCCCAGAAGCTAATCTGCTGGCGGATCTCGGCCGCATCGGCACGCTTCAGGCGGCGACGGCCGGATCCGGTGTCGATCTCGTACTCCTGGCCAGTCGTGACGGCTGTAGAGGCCGCCATCCAGGCGTCGAGCTGAGCCTGCGCCTGGGCGAGGGTGATTCCGGCCATCAGATTCCTCGCGAGAGCACGCGGCGACCGCGGGCTCGTGGTTGCGGTGATGGCGGCGCCGCCTGTCGAGGCGCGCCGCCGAGAAGGTCTTCCAGATCGCCTTGGGCGGACTCGGGCGGCGGGGTCTCGCGCTCGCGCTCGAGCCGGTTCCACGTTTCGTCCGGCAGGCTGCGCACGCCGAACTTGGTGGCGGCTGTCTCGGCCTGGTTCATCGTGTCGAGGGCTTCGTTGGGCTGACCCGGATCCTTGATCCAGCGCCACAGGGTGAAGCCATGTTTCTTGTGCGGCTGCCGGCGCTCGGCCGTCAGCTCCTGGAAGAAGTCGTCCTCGAGGCCGCTCGGCAGGCTGACGAAGCCCTTGGCCAGCGGATCGTCCTTCGCCAGGTCGCGATAGAGCGCCATTTTCAAGACGCTGGCCGCGAAGTTGAAGAACCGGCCGGCCCACTTCAGCAGCTTGCCGGTGCGCTCGTTGCGTTCGCGCTTCACCCGGGCGATGCGCGGCGCGTGATCCTCGCCGCGACCGCGCACCATGATGAGCCGGTGCTTGGGGTGCTTGCGCGCCCAGTCCCAGACATCCTCGGTCCATGCGTTGCCGTCGATCGCCGTCATGTCCAGGGCCAAGCGGTTACCCGCCTCGTTCGGCCAGGTCTGGCGCAGCAGCTCGTTCAGCCGGTCCCGGCAGCGATCCTCGCTGATGTGGCCCGGGATCGTGAGATAGTCGACGACGGCGCGGCGGAAGTCTCTGCCCCACGCGACGATCTGCACCTTCACGAAGTCGGCCTGGCAGTCAATGCCGGCGGTGACGATCAGGTGCCCGGCCGGGATGGTCCCGCGCACATAGTGGCTCTGGTTGGCGCGGTCGCGCAGCTTCTCCCAGGGCGGGGCCTCGCCCCGCGTCTCCCACGCCTTGCCGACGACATCGTTGAAGAAGACCTGCTCGGCGGCCGAGTCGCCCTTGGCCTTGAACCAGGCCCGCGCGATGCGGCCCCAGCTGTAGAGCGGGCTGTAGGCCGCCCAGATCCAGAAGCTGCGATGGTAGCTGGCGGCCTTCGGGTTGTGCGCGATCCAGCGCAGGCCTTTCAGCATCTGCGGCCGGTGGTGCTCCTCGATGACGCCGCCGCAGGAGACGCAGGTGAAGTGCGCCGCGTCGGGCTCGTCCTCGTCGAGACCGGCCAGCATGTTCTCCCACTCCAGCACCTGCTCGTGCTGGCAGTGAGGACAGGGCACATAGGCGTGCTCCTGGCTGCCGTCGGTAAAGTTCTTGGTGATGCGGCAGCCCGGCATGACCAGCGGCGTGCTGGTCTTCAGGATCTTCGCGAACTCGACCGAGCCGGACCGGCTGTCGGCCTGCGTTTCGGGATCGCCGGCCGG
The DNA here is from genome assembly GCF_965249915.1 of Reyranella sp. Taxonomy (GTDB): domain Bacteria; phylum Pseudomonadota; class Alphaproteobacteria; order Reyranellales; family Reyranellaceae; genus Reyranella. Next base: position 1,537,609 of record NZ_OZ252257.1, on the reverse strand, counting down.
GTTCATCTCCCACTTGGCGAGGTCGTCCTGCGCCTGGCGAGGCATCGTGACTTGGCTGAGCGAGGCCGGCGAGTTGGCGCCGCTGATCAGAATGGAGCCCAGCCCGTCGGCGTGCTCCTTCATGAACACCGAGTCGCTGCCGTCGCGCGTGCGCTCCGGGAAGATTTCGTTGAGCACCGCGGTGCCGCGCAGCAGGAGGCGCAGCTTCAGCTTCGACCAGCGCCGTGCGTTCTCCTCGGTGGGATGAACCACCAGGAAGTCGCACGGGTCCATGACCATCGTCCCGCCGAGGAAGATGTTCATCATCACCGTCTTGCCGATCTGGGCGCTGCACTTCAGCGTCACGTAGCGGCAGGGATCGTCCGGCGAGAGCGCGCGCAGCACGTCGTCGAAGTACGGGAAGGTTCGGCGGTTGTAGGGGCCCGGGAACTGCGATTCGCGGGCGCTGAAGACGATGTGCTCCTCGGCGAACTTCAGATAGTCGATCGGCGGCGGCGGTTCCCAGGCGCGCGCGGCGGCCAGGGCGACGACCCGTTCAGCATTCGCGATCTGGATCGAGGTCAAAGCCCACTCTCTCCGGCATCGGCTCGGCGCGCTCGCGGGCCTCGACGGCGCCGGCGGCACGAACCGTGCGCCAGCGGGCCTTCAGCTCGTGCAGAACGTCGCGGGCCGGCACCTTGAACTTGGCGGCGATCGCGTTGGCGAACTCGGGCAGCGTGCCCTCGAAGCGGTTGAGGGCGCGCGCCACCTCCTGGCCGGCGTGGCGGCGGGCGTCGTCGACCTCGACCAGGCGACCGAGCCGGGCCGCCTCGTCGGTTTCCTTCTCGCGGTTCTGGCGCTTCAGCAGCTCGAGCCGCTGCTCGGCGATCTGGTCGGTGACCGTGTTGGCGAGCGGCAGCCCAGGCGCGCGCGGCGCTTCGGCCTCGAGGTTGGTCGCCAGCCCGTTGCCGCTATGCGCCTGGTCGACATCGCGCGAGGCCTTCACCTGCGCCTTGCCGAGATCCACGTCGATCTGGGCCGATCGACCGGAGCCGACGATGGCCGCGCCGCTCAGTTTGCCTTCGCTGATCCACTGCGACACGCGACCCGGCGAGACGTTGCAGAGTTCGGCGAACCGCCCCTTGCTGACAATCTCACCCATTTTAGTCCCGTCTTTAGCCTCTGAATTTAGCCTCTAAAAACCCACTGCGACTGCCGACCCGGCTTGGGTCAAATTACTCGTGCGGGCGGGATCGCCAGAGGGACCCGCGATGGCTGGGATGCGAGGCGGTTGCAGTTGCGATTGGGCGCGAACGCGGGTGCGAGGGGGTCGCAGGTGCAGGTCAGCGGCGCTTGAGGGGGCCGTTGAGACGACGTTCGAGGGCTCGACCGTACTTCTCCGCGAAGTTAGCAGCCATGAAGCGTTCGGCCACGCCATAGAAGTCGAAGACCGGTCGATACATCGGTTGCTTCACGATCGCGAAGACCAGCAGGCGCTGGCGCCCGCCCTTGTTGAGATAGATGCCCGGAGGCGCCTTGGACGCCACGTTGCCGAAGAAGGTGCCGCTGCCCTTGCGGTCCATGTAGTAGGTCTCGCTGCGGCGTACACCCCGGTTGCGCGCACCTGGATACTTCCGCGCCTCGTCGATCGCACCCAGGTCGCTCAGGATCTTGGTGAGCTGGCCGGGATTGAGGTCGCCTCGCCCGTTGCGTTCGGCGAAGCGGCCCGGCACGAGAAACTCATTGGTCGCCAGCTTGCCGATGCGCACCAGCCGATACTCGAACGGCGTCTGCGGTCGTGGCCCGCCCCTCACCTGCGGCACGAGGTATTGCCCGGCCGAGGTGCGCGCGTTGCTGTCCTTCCAGCCCACGCCCGCCACGGGATTGGTCATCGTCGCCTTCTCGACCCGCATCGAGTTCAAGGTCCACGGTGCGGGATCGTCGAAGACCGTCCGCATCTCGGCCTTCTCGGCCTCGACGATGTCGTAGGCCGTCCAGTTCAGCGCATCGACCATGGCGGGTCGGACGAGCGCCGCCGGCATGTTGCTGATCCAGGCCAACACCTCGTCGGCGTTCGACTTCCACGACGCGCCGAACATGACGAGCCCCTATCAGGCGAGAACGGCACCCGCGTTGTAGACCCAGGCGAGCTGCACCTTGTTCGAGCCGATGCCCAGCCCGACCACCGTGACCTTGTCGCCCGACCCGTTGTCGGCATTCGGCACCAGGTCGCCGGGCGTGTCGCCGAGACAGTAGACGACGCCCGCCGTGCCGGTGCCAAGGTTCACGATGGCACCCGGCCGAGCAATGCTGACGCGCGCATTGGCAGCGTCGGCCGTGCCGAGCGCCATGCCGATGCCTTCCGAGCCAGCCTCTTCGGCCGTGCCGTCGTCCTGCGCCTTGTACCACTTGGAGTCGGAGGCCTTGAGATAGACCATGTCGCCGGCATCGAAGGCCTCGCCCGCGATCTGATCGGCGGACACGGGCCCGACGCCTGCCCACGACACATTGGCCTTGGTGATGCTCAAAGCGGTCATGGGTCGCCTCGCGGATTTTGGTCAAAAAGAAGGGCCGCTGCAGCTTTCACGCTGTGCGGCCCGATTGGACCTGAAACATGCCTGATTTCAGGGCGCGAGTGGATAGCGGTTTCAACTATTCCTGTGGATAGAGATACTGCAGCGCGCGCCGCACATCCTCGCCGTCGGGTCGAAGACCGAGCAGCGTCCACTTCAAGGCCAGCGCCGAAAGCATCTCCTGCTTACGTTTTGCCGCTGTCTGATGGTGCACGCCCAGTTTGCGGCCGAGCCACCGATCCTTTTTTCGACGCGCGATAGCCCATGCCACGGGACGCTCGTCAGCGCCGAGAACGTCCACGATCTGGTTGGCGGCATCGAGGTCGGCGTCGTCGAGGGCGCGGTCCTTCACCGACTCGCGCTCCTCCTTGGTCTTGGCCGCATCGCCCCAACCTCGCAGGGGCGTGGGCATGCACGACCGCTCGATGCCCGGCCGCACACGGGGCTGCCGATTGTAGGCCTCGTTCATCCGCTCGAGCCGCGCCCTGACGGTCAGCGGACACCACGCGCCGCCCACCTCCGGCTTGTCGAGAAAGGCTTCGCCATGCCGCTCGATGGTGACGAACCGCGCCGTCGCGCGCTTGCGATAGCTGGCTCGCTTCAGCCCGACCTGGTCAATCTCCACCACCTCGTCGAGACCCGTCCGCACCTCGACTTCGCGCTGCTGCACCTGCAAAACCATGGCCCTCTCCCCGTTCACACCGCCGTTGCTGCCCGCACTCGTCCTGGCTGGCCTCATGCCAGCGGCCGCCCCGGGTCACCCCTCGCGCGCGGGGGAGCCATCAAGGCTGCTGCAAACTCATGATCGAAAGGACTTGGAGAAGAAGAGACTATGAAGGGGCGCACCCATTTTCGTTTGATATGAATGGGTTGGATCGCCACATCGGCCGAACATCGCTCGATGTTCGGGCAAACATCGGCCGAACTTCCGTCGATGTTCGGGCAAACATCGCCCAATGTTGCCGCTTGTCCCGCTTCATCCACAGGTTGATCCACAGACTTACTCACAACCCGCATGAGCGGAAGCCGCCCCTGCCCGCCGGCCGACGCCCCGCCGACAGTGCCGCCCTGCTGGCCGCCGCCACCGCCCGACTCCGAGCCGTTATCGTCGTCCTCGAGGTCCCACGGCCCGGCCTCGCGCCCGACCTCGCGCATCGTGCGCCGCATGTAGAAGCGCCCCTCGTCGGTGACGCGCAGGCGCGCCTTGCCCACCAGCTCGTCGCGCGCCTTGCGCCAGGTGCGGACGTTCTTCATGCCCAGCAGGTCGCGGAAATACTCGTCGACGTCGTCGACCTGCTCTTCACGCGGCGGCAGCGGCACGCCGTGCAGATGGTGGTGCATCCAGAACTTCATGAAGGCCGCTGCGGCACCGTCGCTCAACCCCTGCAGGTCGATCAGCAGGTCACGACACTTCACGTTGGCGTTGAAGTTCTTACCGGAACGCTTGTTCATGACTCACCGATCTCGTTCGAACAGCCGCAGCCGCGTGCACAGCGCCACCCAGCCTTCGTAGTAGCGCTCGTCGCGCAGCATCGCGTGGTGGGCGACCATGTCGGAGCCGCGGGCGCCGTAGCGCGGGAAGCGCGCGAACAGCCAGCCCAGCACCGCATCGACGCCCTCGGGATGCCGCGGAAAGACCTCGCGCGCGGCCTTCACGACCTCGTGGGCCTGCGGCAACGCCTCCTTGCCCAGCGACCAGCCGGAGGGGCTGCGAGACGCCCTCAGCACCGCCGACACCCGCACGGGCTGGCTTGGCACGCGCACCCGGATCCGGCGCGGCTCGCGAGAAGGCGGCAGCGCCTGCCGCATCGCCGAGCGCAGCGCGTCCTTGGCCGGCAGGAAGACGTGCCGCCTCACGACCGCACCGCCTTCTCGGGCGTGAACCACTCGATCGACGGCCGGTCGTGCACCGCGCGATGGCGCACCCAGACGAACCACGCCCAGGCGATCATCCCGTTGTGGCCTTTGTCCGCGGCCTTCACCCCGTCGATCACGGGCAGCATGTTGACCCGGCCGGCGCTTACCATCACCGAGGTGAGCTGTGTCTCCTGGAACAGCGCCGACACGCGCTTGCCCTCGAGGAGCTGCAGCCGCCCCAGCAGCGCCACGAAGCCTACGTCCATGCCCAGCGCATGCTCGGCGAACTCGCGCCACAGGCGGAAAGGCGGGTTGGTCACGATGGCGTCGCAGTCGGCCGGCGGCCGCATCTCCATAAGAAAGTCGCGCCGGCTCTCGCCATAGCCGCGATCGACCAGGTCTGTCCCGACCGAGGCGAGCCCGTGCCGCTGCAGCGCCTTGCAGATGGCGCCGTCGCCGCAGGCCGGTTCCCACACCCCGCCGTCGAGCCACTTGCCATGTCGCGCGATCAGCGGGTCGATCAGTGCATCGGGCGTCGGATAGAAGTCATCCTTCTCGCGATCGAAGCCACGCGCCGCTCCGAGGCCGCGCGAACCTTTGGGCGGGCGTGAGGTCACCTGGCCGGCGGTCAAGTACCCGCCCCCCCCAACTGGCTTAGGCGCGGCGATCGTCATGCAGCCACCGTCGCGAACAGAGGAGCATCGCCGCGGATCCGCTTCCGCGCGATCTCGGCATAGTCCGGGTTCAACTCGATCAGCACGGCGTCACGCCCCAGGCGATCGGCAACGAGGCCAGTGGTGCCGGCGCCACCGAACGGGTCGAGGATCACCCCCCCCTTCGGACTACCGGCCAGAATGCAGGGCTCGATGAGCGCCGGGGGAAAGGTCGCGAAGTGCGCTTCCTTGAAAGGCTGCGTCGCCACGGTCCACACCGAGCGCTTGTTGCGCGTTTCCCTCGCGCCGATCTTGTGCGTCGAGCCGCCCAAGTTCGAATTCTCGCCAGAGCGCTGGCCGGGGATGTCGTAGGGTTTGGTATTTCCAGGCCCATCGGGACAGGCAGCCTTCTCTGCGATCGCATCGACATCGAAGTAGTAGCGCCCGCTCTTGCTCAGCAGGAACAGATACTCGTGCGCCTTGGTGCAGCGATCCGTCACCGACTCCGGCATCGGGTTCGGCTTCGACCAGATGATGTCCTGCCGCAGATACCAACCATCAGCCTGTAGCGCGAAGGCGACGCGCCACGGAACGCCCATCAGGTCCTTGGGCTTCATGCCGGTCGACAGTTTGCGTCGGCCGATTCCGCTGTCGCCGTGGAGCGCCGAGGCATGCTTGCCACCCGTCGAGCCACCCCACTTGCCATCATTGGCATAGCTGTCACCGAGATTGAGCCAAAGCGTCCCGTCTGACCGGAGCACGCGCCGCACCTCGCGGAACACCTCGACCATCACCTCGACGAACGCTGCCGGCGACGGCTCCAGTCCGATCTGCCCCGGCATGCCGTAATCCCGCAGCCCGAAGTACGGCGGCGACGTCACCACGGTGTGCACGCTCTCGTCCTCCAGCGTCTTCAGCTGCTCGCGCACGTCGCCCAGGAGGATGGTGATCGTCATCAGTCCGCCGCCCGTCCCGCCCTGCGGGCCGCGTGCTTGACCTTGGCGAGCGCGATGAGCGCCGGCTTCACCTCGGGGTGCGCTGAATCGTAGGCCAGGCCATAGCGACCATTCAGATAGGGCAAGGTTGCGCGCGGGATCGGTTCCCAGTTCGTCGGATCCGTGTTCAGGCGGTTACCATCGAGGCACTTGAGGCACAGGCCCTCCGGCACGGGGCCGTTGGCCTTCTCCCAGAGCCAGAGATGTTTCAGCACGTAACGGCGTTCGAACCCGGTGTGAGGATTGCGCTGTTCGACGCTGATCTCGACATAACCGTCCTTCGACACGCGCTCATGTCCGGCGTGCTTCGTGTTGTGCGGACGGTTACCCTTGCGGAACTGTGTCTTGCGAGCATTGGGATGCCGGCCGCCGCGACCGGGCGCACACTTCACGCCCTTGTTGTGCGCCACGCTGCCCTTCTCGAATCGCCCGGTGCGGCCGGTCTTCCAGCCCTTGCGCTTGCGCAGGGCGTGGAGATGAACGGCGCTCACGTCCCGCCGCCCGAAGCGCTCGCGGAAGCCTCGGAAGCAGTCCTGGATGGACAAGGTGCGGTGCCGCTCCAGCCAATCCATCTCGGCAGCCGAATAGATGATCGCGCGCCCCCTCACTTGCCGCCTCCCTCGGCGCCCTTCGAATAGTCGAGCACCGGCCCGGTGCCCGCGCCCTGTCCCTGAAAGAACTGCGACAGCATTGGCCGCATCTTGTCGCCATGGTTGGCAACCAGCACGATATGGTGCTCCAGGCCGTCGGCGTTGCCGCCGCCGATCTCGACGATCCCGACCAAGACATCGGTCATCGGGCGCCACCGACGGACATGCCGACGCGCACGCCGCGATAGAAGGCAAAAGCGTCCCCGGCCATGCGGGTGCTGTTGCAGCGCGCACAGGCCATGACGGTGTTCGTGAGTTCGCGACTGCCACCGGCCGAGCGAGCCTTGACCTCTTCGCGCGTGGCACAGGTCGGGCCGTCGATGCCCAACTCGGTTTCGGTGCCGCAGTAGCAGCATCGCCAGTTCTGGGCCTCGCACACCCGCACGAACTGCCGCCGGCGACGGTCGTAGCGCTTGCGGTTCTGGCGAGACTTGGCCTCGCTCACGGCAGCACCGTCATCGGTTCTGCACCGTGCGAGCTACCGTGGCTTCGCTGCGCTGCAGCCACTGTCGCTCGCGGGTGTTCCGCTGACGGAACACCGACGCATTGCAGCCGGACGCCGCGCTGCAGGATCCGCACGGTCCGAACGGCGATGTCGCACTCCGTGGCGCTGTCGTAGCGGCGGAGCTCGACCGGCGGCGCCGGCGCGGGCTCCACCACGAACAGCGTGAGGGCGTAGACGACGGGGTTCATGCATCCCTCTTCGGCGGCATGCCGGTCGTGGCGTAGGACCTCAGCAACAGCCAGGAGGCGCAGCTCACGCGGACCGGGCCGCTTCGATCGCGAGCCGAACGGTCGACGGCGGCCACAAGCTGGGCGACATGCGCATGGCGCAGCTGGAATTGCTCGCTCAACCCATCCGTTGCTGCCCAAGCGGCCCGCGCCACGGTGCAAAAGCGAGCACCCTCCGGCGCGGAATGCCCGGTATCGTCGGCGGGCACGATCCGCCCGCGCTGCTCGAGCACGAGCCCGCGCCGTTCCGCCCCCCGCTCGATCGTAGACAGCATCCGGCCCATGTCGGTGGCCGCCAGTCGCTCCGTCGCCCATGCCGGCGTCATCGCGGCTTCTCCACGCCAGCAACGATCAGCCAGACCAGGCGCTGCTGATCGGCCAGGGGCAAGAGGGCGGGAATGCCCAACACCCGGCGCAGGTCCACGAACCGGTCTGACGCAAGCGCCTCGTAAAGTTCCGCCGTGTAGCCGAATTGCTCGTTCACCGCGTTGCGCCGCACGTTGGCGCGGGCCGCTATTTCTGCGGAGGAAGGCCGCAGGGTGCCGGCGGCGACCAGAGCAAAGGCCGCATCGAGCAGCTTCTGCTGCATGCGGGCACCCTTGACCGACTTGGCGTTGCCGTAGCGCGACCGCGAAAACGAACGCGGTTCGGAAAACGTCTCACGTGAAACATTGGCAGCCGCGTGCATCAGGCCACCTTCAGTGAGGGGAACAGGTGCCGGAACACGACGAGCCATTCGGACTCGGCGTAGCCCGGCATCCAGCCGTGGATATCGACGCCCTTCAGCGCCTGGTCCGGGAGTACCCAGCCCGCCCGCTCCAGTACGTCCGGATAGAACAGCGCCCGGGCCTCGTTGACGATGATGCGCGAATCGGCCGTGTGGACGGCTTCCGGGATGTCGCCCAGCGCGGCCGCCTGCAGGATCAGGCGCTCAAGCACGCCTTCGGCGGCCTTGAACTGCGGCAACTGCGGCTTCAACGGTCGAATGATGTCGCCGATATAGGCTTCCGACCCGTCATGCAGCAGGGCAAAGCGCGCGAGGTCCTCCCGCCCCTGTTCCATGAACCACACGGCCAGATGGACGCAATGCTCGGCCACCGAATAGAAGCAGCGCGTGTGCCCTCCATACCGGCAGATCAAGCTGAGCCCGTGCGCAATATCGGCAAACGACACGTCCTCTAGCCGCGGATCAAGCGGCCAGAAGCGACGGCCAGTGAAGGTGATCATCCAGTCACCGCGCCGATCCCCGGTCTCGGCGCGCGTGCCCGGCGCCAACATCAGCGTCGTATTGCGTTTACTCATGCGAGCCCCCGCTCGTTGTGGATTTCGTGTCTTCCCGGTAACCGTGCGGGCTACCGGGCCTTCGCTGCGCTGCAGGCCCTGCCGCCCGCCGGCGCCGAGAAGGCTCGGCGCTGCGGCGGATCCGGCAGCCAAGGTCCATGAATCGGAGAGGCGATCACGGCCCCGGCCGGCACATCCCTTGCGGGACGGCGAGCACGCCGCAGGCTTGCGCCCGCGGTATCCCGGCCAGAACCATGTCGCTGCATAGCGGGGCTCACACCGGCAGGCGGGGCTTCGAAATGCCGGACGGCCTGCCGACCGTGCCCGACTACCCATGTCTCGTGCGGCTCGCGCCCCTGGTGAGTTTCGGCGCGGGCCTTCCACCCGCTGGGGCCGCGGGCACGAATGCCGGCGGTACCTCTGCGCAGTGTCCGCCGCTGCACGTCGGCCGGCGTTTGCCTCGGCTTCGCCCCTCCCGGGATCACAGCCGCCCAAGGGCTCCCCCGGTACTCACGTTGCGTCATCGGCTCCCGCCGCTCGGGAATCGGATCGTTCATCGCGCCCGTCCCTTCGCCTGCGCCGCGCGGATCACGCGGCGCAGGCGGGCGACCTGGCGCTGGACCTTGTGGGTGAGCTGGTCGAGGCGGCCGAGCTCGGCGCGATCGATGCGGCCGTCGACCATGGCGCGGTCGACGCCTTCCATGAGATCGGCCGCCGTGCTGGTGGCCCGCATGGCCTCGCGCAACGGGTCGGGCGCCTCCTCTTCCGGCGCGGGCGGTGCGGGCAGCAGGCGCGTGAACAGCTCGACGAAGATCGGCGCGTGCCCGGCCTCGATCAGCAGCCCCTCGATCGCCAGCGCCTGGTGCAGGGCGATGCGCTGCGGCGCCTCCGGGTTGCCCCACTTGCCGACCAGCGAGGCCGACACGGTGGCGCCCAGCAGCGGATTGGTCAGCGCCGCGGCAATCGTCTCGTCGCCGAGCAGCGCGGCCGCCTGCTTGACCGCATCCTCGATGGAGTCGGGTGTCCGGAGTTTGGTCATGTGCGCCCCTGCATCGGCGATGGGACAAGACGGCCCGCACCCTTCGCGGATAGCGTGCACCGCATGTTCAGTCTCGATGTGTGGTTGCGTTGCGTAGGCATTGCGGCCGATCCGAACGGCGAGGCGGTCTGGTTGTTCATCGCGCCAGCCTCGCCGTCTGTCCCCGCGATTCACGAGAAGCGAACGGTGCCGGGACTCGACGCCCCGACACCGGACGCCCTACCCATGGTGTTGCGAGACAACCATGGAGAGTAGAAATGGCGCCGGCGCCCCTCGACCCCGCCCACCAGGCCAGCTTTGGCCTCGCCGCCTGGGCGATCACCAAGCTCTTGCTGGGCACCCTGCGCACGAAGCGCGTGATCACCCACGAGGAAGGCGCGCTGATCATCGATCACGCCCTTTCCCTCCTGGAGGGGATCGACGAGATGGCGCAGGACGACGCTTTTCGGTACGCCCGGGTCCAGCTGGAGCAGTGGATGAAGGAGTGGCACGCGCCGCTCGAATCGTCTCAATCGCCCCCCGACACGCCAGATCGCTGACGGACTTCAGCTGCGCCGCGAGCTCGTCGCGGTTCGAGGACTCGACCTCGATCTCGAGGACCACGATCTTCACGCGCGCGCTCATGCCGCCCTCGCCTTGCCCGGCTTCGCGATCGTCTCCGGCACCGGGTCGCCGACACGCCAGGTCGAGGGGATCAAACTTTCGATCGCTCGGATCGTCGTGCTGCTTGGACTCCAGTCCTCAGCATCCATCCCGAGCAGAGCCGCGCGCGAGAGGCCTGCAAGGCGCGCGAGGCGCGAATAGGAAAGATCGGCCGCTTTTCGGTACGCCTGCAGCCGCTCAAGTACGGGGCCAAGGGAGGGTTGTGTCTCCATGGCCGCGACATTTGCATACTTTTCTAGCCACCTCAATAGAGTTGGCTACAAAATTAGGCGCGCATTATTTTAGGCGGACCGGCAGCATCCGGCATGCCATACAGCTATGAGCGCGCCCGGGCGGCTTTGAGCCGCCTGATGGACGCCTACAACATCTCTGGACGCAAGGCTGCCGATATGGCCCGAGCGTCACCCTCAACGGTCGCGCATTTTCTGTCGGGCAAGACACGATCGCTTGGCGCCGACAATTACTTCAACCTGGCAGAAGCCCTTCGAGAGCTGACCGGCGAAACCATCTTTGTTTCGGACCTGCTCGGTGAGCGCATTTTCATGACCGCCATGGGGCGCCGCATCGAGCTTGTCCGGCAGACCCTTTGCCCGGATCTGCCGGCTCGCATGCGCCTTTCAGAGGCGGACTGGAGCACCCTGATATCTCAGACCGGCACTCTCCCCGAAGATAAAGCACGGCAGATCATCGAGATCACCGGCATCCCGCGTCAGTTCATCGAAGCGGGCGATCCGACCGGCCTCGGCCGCGTGCAGCTCGAGTCACTGCTGGCGGCATCATGGACGCAGAATCCGTCCAATCCAGGAGCTCCCCCGCCAAAACCAGAACTCGGCGCGAATCCACCACGTCGGACGGCAACTCGGAAACGATCTTAGCCGCCCACATTCTCAGGCGCTGTTCTTTCGCGATGTCGCTATCAGCCCTCATGTTCACCCCCATGTTGGCTGGCTGTTTAAGCTCCCCATCTTCCGCCAGCTTATCAGCATTCTGACTGAAGAAAAGAAAACGTCAATTGAGGTTGAGGAGTCGCCAGCCATACGTCAGCCGGTTGCACACCCGACCGAGACGCCGACAGGAAGCCATCAGGGCTTAACCCATTCACCCGTGCCGGGATTGAATCGAACCACCGAAATCTTTCCGCCGCCGAGATTCACCATGCCGTAGCGCCGCCCATTGCTGCAATCGGCCAGCAGGTTTCCGTCCTTCCTCCGCACCGCACTCACCACGTCGCCGCAAGGAAAGCCACCAGCCGCAAGGGTGGCCTGCGCTGCCTTGAGCGCATCTGGATTATCGAATCCGTACTGCGCATGCGTGAGGCCGGGCACACACAGGAACGCGAGCGCAAACCCTGCAGTTGCTGTCTTTTTCATCTCACCCTCCGTTGCGACGGGTAGCGCGCCAATCCCAGGCCGTAATGCAGTCATGGCCATGCACGCCTGCTCGACCCACCCGAGCCGCCGCTTCTTCGGGCACGTAGTATCTTGAGTAGCGCGTGAACGCCCACGCAAATCCGTCTCGAACCATCAAGGCCCCGAGATCCTCGCCGCCGACCCGACAGATCGCGACCGTCCTGCCATAGCGATCGGTGTCGCGTCGCTGGCAGATGACGTTGCGGCCAGCGAGGAGTGAAGCCAGATGGGTTGCGGCCAGACGGCCGGCAGGCCACCCATCCGGGCAATCTTGCTTTAGCTCCGGCGCGTCGATCCCCCAAAGGCGATACGTTGTACCGTCTACGCGCAGCGTATCGCCGTCAGTCACCGATTGCGCGCCCAGTGGCGACGCCAACAAGCTCACAAGCATGGCGCCGATTCCAAGCGCCCCCACTGCCGCAAGTTGCACTCTCATGCACCTTTCCTATCACCCGTAGTGAACGTAACCAAATGTGACGGTGCATTTACGATTAATCTTGTAGTCATCCCTATTGACGACGACTATTTTTCTAGTCACTAATATGCCCGTCGCCCCGTGGTGGGGGGACGGCCGGACCGGAGGCTGAGGGGCCCCGCCCGGTTGGTTCAGACCCTGGCCGCGCCCCGGCGGAACCGATCACGGGCGCGGCCAGCAGGCCCCACGAAGTGGGGCTTGGGAGCGTCAGGGGGAGCGCAGCTCCCCCGAGAGCGTCGAAGAAAGGACGGCCAGACATGCCCCGCGACGATCGCGAAACTTTCCTCCCTTCCCCGGCGCCGAGCGTCGCCGCGCAATGCGCTGCGCTCGAGGCGCCCTCACCAGCCGTCGCCGAGGCCTACGCTCGCGGCTTCATCGCCCTATGCGAACGCCACGGCGTTCCGACCGTGGCCAGAGGTTCGAACCTGCTGGCTGTCTGCCGGGCACTTGTGTTGGCGAGGTCGTGATGCCCGACACAGCCGCACCCTCTCTCTCACCCGATACCCGACCGCCGCGCGAGCTGCGCCGCGTGGTGGCCGCCGATGCGCCGGAGCGTCGCCTGCCTCTGCACGCGACGATGGTCCCGGTCTTCCTGCGTTTCGATCCGACGCACGACCTGCCCCACATCGTCGAGACGGAAAAGGGCCACATCATCGCGCGCTTCGAGAAGGACGCCGATCTCGCCTGGTTCATCCGGCGCAAGAACGATGACCGGACGACCCTGCCGGAGGCCTACGTGTTCCAGCTCACGGGGGGCCAGCTGTGAGCGCGCAGCGGAGCGAGCGCTCAGGCGGGCGGCAGGGCCTTCAGAGGCCCGAGAGCCCGCACGGTTCGGTTGGCGCACTGACCGCAAAGGACGAAGGGGCTTGCCTGCGCTTTGATCCGTTCTCCGGCGATGACACGGATGCCCGAACACTGCGCGACCGGTTCGTCTCCACTCGCTTCACGCACACGTGCAGCTACTGCTTCGCCGAGGTGATTCCAGCGGGCACTCGGGTGCGCGCACTGACGGAAGTTAACCGGGAAGATGGAAAGGTGATGACGTTTCGCTTTTGCGTGCGGTGCTGCTTCGCAATGGCGACCCATCTGAACGATGACGGAAAGGCTCTCGAAGAGCGCGCGGCGCTGGCATCGAAGGCCCGACGCGGAAGGAGACGATCATGAAACGGTGCCGGTCGCTGGAACAGGTCGCCAACTACTACGCCGGGCTCTCTGGAGGCCTCTACGCCAGCTTGGAGTTTGCAGTCAAAAACCTTGAGGAGGCCCTCGCGGGCATCCCGAAATCGAACAAGATGCTGAGACGGCGCCTGATTCTGCGCATCTCATCCTACAAGGAATACCTAGAGCGGCACGCCATCGCCAGCAGCGACGACGACGCCCCAACACCACCTGAAACCGGAACCGCGCAGGCTCCCGCGCCTCAGAAGGCGCTGCCGCCTGCCCACGCCGAGCCAGGAGGCTCGTCGTGAGCGCCCGCTCCGGCGGCGAGCCCCTGTGGTGGGTGCGCCCGATCGTCGAGGACGTGATCCGCGAGGACCAGGGCACGCCGTTCGCTGGCACGCACGCCGCCATGGTCGAACACATCGCCCGGCTGCACCGCCGCACCGGCGTGCAATATGCCGCGACCGAGCTGAAGTCGCCGGAGGCACGGTCGTGAGCCCGCATCTGTCCGCCGCGATCACGCTGATCTGCACCGCTTTTGCCGTGGTGTTCGCCATCGGCGGGAATGGCGTCGGCGCGGCTTTGCTCGGCTTCGTCGCCGGCGGCTGGTTCGTCAAGTTCATCGACGATGCAGAGCGGGCGCACCCCGCGTGGACCTTCTGGGCTCTCTGTCGCTCGACCATTGCCCTCGGCCTGGTGCTCGCGGTCGTGATCTTCGTGCTGCTGATGGCGTTCACGAAGGCGGGCGGGCGATGACGCAGTATCTCCTGATGCCCCAGCGCCCCGGCCCGACCGCCCGCGAAGCGAGGGTTACGGTCCTCGCCCGCAAGCCCGGCCTGCGCGCGCTGGTGCAGTTCGAGAACGGCGACATCCGCTACGCGGAGACGTCGCGACTGCGCACCGTTCCGCCCGGCACGCGCCGCCTCACCGACGCCGAGCTGCGCGCGATCCCCTGGGACGAAACCCGCCACGGCCCCGACCCGATGAAGCAGGTCGGCCAACTGTTCGACAACGAGGTGCGCACATGAAACCCGCCCCGGAGTTCGCCCAGCCGAAGCCCAGCCTGCAACAGGACGCGCAACGCGCCTGGGCGATCAAGCGTCTGCACGACGAGCGCTCGATGGACCGCCTCGCCGCCGTGCAGACGTTCGACACGCTCTGCACGCTCAACCCCAATCCCCGCCTCCGCCGCCTCTGCGAGACGATCACCTACGGGATGTTCCCCGAGGTGGCGCGACCGCAGCCGGACGTCGAGCCGTTTGACGGCGTGGTCGCGAGATGACCGACGAGATCACACCCGCCTTGCGCCGCGCCGCGCAGAAATTCCGCGACACCGTCACCCGGGACGGCGGCTCGGTCAGCATCACCATGGGAGACAGGACTGTGCACATCGGACCAAACGCAGGAGCCACCGCCGAGGGCGAGCAGAGCGCTACGCCGCGCATTCCCACAGCCGATGGCGCGGTGGGCACCGACCACAACGAGAAGACCGACGGCGACGACACCAGCGCTCAACTCGACCTGAAGGAGCCTGAGGGCAAGAAGTCGCGCAACCGTCCAGGCGGCATGAACGTCGGCAGGCTCAAGTCCTTCATCGAGCGGATCGAGAAGCTCGAGGAGGAGCGCAAGGCGATCGGCGGCGACATCAAGGACGTCTACAGCGAGGCCAAGGGCGTCGGCTACGACGTGAAGACCATGCGCAAGATCGTCTCGCTGCGCAGCATGGACGCCGCCGACCGCGCCGAAGCCGAGACGCTCCTCGACGTCTACAAACACGCGCTGGGGATGGTCTGATGCAGCGCACGCAGCGAAGCGAGCGCGCAGGCGAGCGGCAGGGCCTTCATAGGCCCGAGAGCTCGCACCGTGCAGAACGGGACTCGGTGACGCCACCGCTTTCCCGACGTCTGTTCCTCGGTGGCATGGCCGCCCTGGCCGCGGCGAGCGCGCTGCCCGCCATCTCTACAGTCGAGGCCGCCACCATAACCACGCCGCCACCCGCTGCCCCAACGCCCCGCACATGGGGCTGGGGCTTCTGGCGGAACGGCGACGAGATCATCAACGGGCCGTACGGCTCGCGCGAGGAGGCCATCGCGGCCGGCAAAGAACACTTCGCGGATTACTTAGATCCCGCGGACGGCACCTATGGGTTCGAAACCTGCGAATGCGATCGCCACCCCGTGCACCACGGCGACTATCACGAGGACCTGATCAACGACCTGTGCGAACCAGGCACTGACATCGCGTGGTCGCTGCAGCAGTCGATGGAGGGCAGCAACTGCGACAATGATTTCGAAGGCGAGGTCGCGGAAGCCATCGCCACGGTTCCTTGGGAGAAGATCGCCGCGGCCGTCGTCCCCGTCATCTGGCGGGCTGTTGAGCGGTCCGGACTTTTCTTTGTCGGCAGCCTCATCGAGGAAGAATTCGACGGTGACTGCGCGCTGATGAGGGCGCTCGAAACCGACCAGATGTTCAAAGCCGAGCTGATCGCCACGATCCACCCCATGATTGAGGCCGCCGGCGTGATGGACGCCTCCAACATGCTGCTCGATTACGACAACGAGACGCACATCTTCCCGATCGAGGTGGTGGCATGACCGCCCGCGCCGCCCTCTCCATCCGCATCCACGACGCCCATCTCGGCATCTGGCAGGACGATGCCAACGACCCGTCCTTCCGCGAGGAGGTCTACAAGCCCCTCCTGAAGGAAATGGCACGGCGCGGCTGGAAGCTGCGCGCCGATCCGCACACCCTGAAGCACTACCGGATCCTGAGCCCCTCGCGCCGCATCGCCGCGCGCGGCGACCTGCGCGCCCAGGTGAACCTCACCGGTCGCGCCCTGCAGATCGAGTTCTGGGCCGAGACCTGGCCGATCGCCAACCCGAATGGCCGACGCCACGACTTCAACAAGCTGCAACGCATGACCTATCTCGACCGGCTGCGCGTGCATCTGGAGCGCCGCCGCATCCTGACCTGGCTGCGCTCGCTCGCTCCCGTCACGGTCGACGAAAGAGAACCGCCCAACCTCACGCCGATTCAGCGGATCGAGCGCGACTACGCCGAGTCCTGGCATACCGACAAGGCGCTCGGCCGGCCGCGCTGCACCCAGGACTACAATCGCAGGTCCGGAGACGGCGGCACGGTCGAGCACGGCAGCACGGTTTGGTTCGCCAACCGCAGCGGCCGCATCTGCCGCGGTACGGCCTACTACCGCCTCAACAGCATGTGGTGGGTGATCGCGGGTGGCGAGCTGCTCAACCTCAGCTGCGGCGAGATCCTCTGTCGCCCGCCCGCCGACCTGCGCACCAAGTCGAACGAGCGCCAGCGACGCGCACGCCTCGAGGCGGAGCTGGCCAAGGCGGTCCGCCGCATGGACTTCCACCGCGCCGAGACGCTGAAGACGATCCTGTTCGGCGACGCGGTCACCTACCTGATCTGGGCGCGGGACAAGAGCGCCTACTATCGGCCCGGCTGGGCCGGCTACACGCCCGATTCGATCGACGCCGGACGCTACACGCGCAGCGAAGCCGAGCGCGAGGTCCGCCGCGTTCCCCACGAACTCGAAGCCATTGGCAGCAATGGCGAGCGAATCCGCATCGAGAGGTCCGCAGCATGACCGACGCCCCACCACTCCTCACCGACGAGATGGACGCCCGCGTCGAGCGGCTGCTGAAGGACTGGCGCGCCACCGGCCGCGCGCCGGGCGGCGCGGCCCAGGACTTCGCCCGCATGGCGCGCGAGCTGGGCGTCGGGATCGTCGACCCGACCCGCCATCGGTCATGGATCGACGAGCGCGTCTACGAGGGCGCGCTGCTGCGGTGCCGCGAAGCCACCGCGAGTGCCGAGGCCGCCGAGCGGGCGCTGGCGGAGTTTCAGGGGATGAATGGAGAGGGACGATGAGCACGCCGCCACCCCTCCAATACAGCCTGCAGGGCCGCCGCATGACGCGCTGCCAGGCCGACGACGACGACTACTGCGAGTTTGCCGAATGCCCGCAGTTGCGGGACGGCGAGCCGCGCAAGAGCGGACGGCATTGCCCGCTGGATCGAGAGGAGGACGACACTTGAACCGACGCACATTCCTGCGCTGCCTTCCGGCCGCGCCGCTTGCGGCCGCACCCGCCGCCCTCGCCGCACAGGCGGCGCTTATCGAACCCGCGCATGCGAAGAAGCTAGAGGTCGGCGACTGGGACGATCTGCGCGGCGAGGTCCTCTACGTCTGCGAGAGCTGCAGCGCGCCGATCTTCGAAGACGACAAACGCTTCAGCTACACCGACGGTCCCGACTTCTGCGAGGTGCACGCGCCGACCTGGTCGGACCTCAAGGCGATGCAGGATGAGGCGATCGACGCGGGCGAATTCACAGACTGGTTCGAGGATCCAGAAGACGCCGAGCTTGCTAGGCGCAAAGTGCTGGCCGCGATCGAGAACGGCCAGGGCGATGTGAAGGTGGTGTGGTAGTGCCCAAGCCGCCACCGATGCCGCGCCCGGTCGAAGACGCCGACGTGCTGCCACGCCCTGGCCTGCTGGCGCTGGCGTTCCTGCTGGGTGGCTTGGCAGCGGGGTTGCTGATGTACGGCTGCGATCGCGTGGCACCGTCGTCATCCGTTCTGCACGGCGTGGGCTCCCGGGCCTTCGCTTCGCTGCAGGCCCTGCCGCCCACCATTGCGGAGCCGTCACATGGCTGACGGCTCCGCAATTGAATGGACGTCCGCCACCTGGAACCCGGTCGCCGGCTGCAGCATCCTCTCGCCCGGCTGCACTCACTGCTACGCCATGGGCATGGCGGCGCGCATCGAGAAGATGCAGGCGGCGCAGGGCAAGCCGACGCCCTATGCCGGGCTCACCCAGCCCAGCAAGGCGGGGCCGGTGTGGAACGGCCGCATGGCGGTGGCGTCCGACGAGACGCTGACCCAGCCGCTGCGCTGGAAACGCCCGCGCCGGATCTTCGTCAACTCGATGTCCGACCTGTTCCACGAGGGGGTCGCCGACGAGACCATCGACCGCATCTTCGCCGTCATGGCGCTCTGCCCGCAGCACACGTTCCAGGTGCTGACGAAGCGGGCCAAGCGGATGCGGGAATACTTCGCCGAGCGCTGGCAGGGCACGCCGGCGCAGCGCTACAAGGTCGGCAATCAGATATTCGACATGCCCGCCGGCGGCGAGACCGGCCGCGAGCATCAGGTCGAGGCCGCCTGCGAGGACATCCTGCGGCTGGTGCCGGCCATGATCGACACCGACAATGACGCGCTCTGGGACGCGAAAGGCAATCTCAAGATCCGGCAATACAAGTGGCCGTTGCCCAACGTCTGGCTGGGCGTCTCGACCGAGGACCAGGCGCGCGCCGACGAGCGCATCCCGCACCTGCTGGCGACGCCGGCGGCCAAGCGGTTCATTTCCGCCGAGCCGCTGCTGGGAGCTATCAATATCAACGACGCCATGTGGGCCGGCGAGGACGATCCGACCCAGAACCTCAACGCCGAAATCAACTGGGTCATCGCCGGCGGCGAGAGCGGCCCGCGCGCGCGACCGATGCATCCCGACTGGGCTCGCAGCCTGCGCGATCAGTGCACCGCGGCCGGCGTGCCGTTCTTCTTCAAACAGTGGGGCGAGTGGGCGCCCGGAAGCCTTTTCCCTGCCAGCGCCGACGGCATGCTTGCCGGTTGTCGGTACGGGGAATTCCACCGGGGCGACGACGAGTGGGTCGACGATTGCTTGTGCAGCGAGGGCGCTCATGGGGCTCAGATGTTCCGCGTCGGCAAGAAGGCCGCCGGTGCCGAACTCGACGGCAAGATGCACCGGGAGTTTCCAGGAGGATCGACATGACCGCGATCAGCAAAGACACCGCCACGGAAATCGCACTCGCCTATCGAGAAGTCGAGACGGCCGAAGCCCTGCTGGCCGATATTCTCAAGGGCATCAAAGAAACGCACGATCGGGCACCGGACATCCGGGACGCCTTTGGCCGTCGTCGCGAGGGCCTCGAACTCGGCGTGCCGAGCGGAGACAACAGCCGGCGCTGCTACCACGTGCCGTGGTCGATGTGTAAGCCGATCCTCGAGACGCACATCGCCCACCATCGCGCGCGGATCGAGCTGCTGACCGCGAAGGCGCGCGAGGAGATGGGGGCACCGTGACCGCGCCGGGACCTCACCGCATCCAGCTGTCGCGCGCCAAGGGATGGCGCATGCCCGCGAACGCGGTGAAGGTCGATCGCACGACACGCTGGGGCAACCCCTTCGATTTCCGTCGGGCCGAATATTGCTGGGCCGCCCTGTCCTTGGGATGCCGCGGAGATGCCGCCGGCCGACAGGAGGCATCGGTGCGCGCCTTCCGCGGCTGGATCGACCCACCGCACGGCCGGCAGACGCTCAGCATGACCGAGCAGCCGAAGATGGTCGGACCCGGCGGCGAGGTTCCACTGGGCCCACCGATCACCGCCGGCGCCTCACCCTCGCGCGAGGAGATTCGCAAAGCCTTGCGCGGCAAGAACCTCGCCTGCTGGTGCAAGCCAGGCTCCCCGTGCCACGCCGACGTGCTGCTGGAGATCGCGAACCGATGACCGACCTCCGCGCCACCCTTGAAGCCGACCTCGCCGAAGCCGAGCGCAAGGCATGGGACTCGCTGGCCCGCTACAAGTTCTTCATGTTCGGCTATCACGCTGCCGACTGGGTCAAGATCAACCGCCGCCTCGGCAGCGAGCGATGGAATCCGTTCAAGGACCTGGTCGACGCAGCGCGCGCCAAACGAACCGAGCGGGCTCCCGCGCCTCAGAAGGCGCGGCCGGCCGCCCATGCCGAGCAAGGCTCGGCATGACGCCATCTCCTCGCCCCTGGACCCTCGCGATCCGGCGCACCCACGACGACAGCGCGGTCTATTTCCTGCGCATCCTCGACTCCAAGGGCAACCGCGTCGCCGACCTCTACCCGCACGAATCGGTCGGCGGCCGCGGACTCGAGCAGGTGACGGCCGACGCCCAGCTGATCGTCGCGCTGGCCAACAGCCCGGCCGCCGACGCCGTCGAGCGTGAAACTACCGAACGCCGCGCCGACCCGGTCGAGATCCCGGCCGGCGAGCAGACACCCCTGGGCGGGATGGAGAGGTTGCTGTGAGTGATTTGGCCTGGAACTACGACATGACGACAGCGCCGAAGGACAATTCGCTGCTGCAGCTTTTGCTCCGCCACGACGACGGCGACGATTGCAGCGGCGGCTTCGACGACGCCGAGCTCACCCGCACCATGGGCTTCAACAACTTCGTCAACGATGGCATCGACGAGTGGAAGTTCCCCGGTTGGGACTGGTGCGGCGACTGCATCACCGAACAGGGCTGCGGAATACCGATCGCCTGGGCGCCGATGCTTCCGCTTCCGGACCCGCCCGACACACCGTGAGCTTACACCAGCCCCTCTCGCCAGGTCGCGAACTGAGGCGCTCGTCGCAGCCTCGGCGCGGCCTGTCGCGCGAGGAGGCTGCCGTCTACATCGGCATCAGCGTCCGGAAGTTCGACGAGATGGTCGGCGACGGCCGCATGCCCCGAGCCAAGGTCATCGACGCCCGCCGGGTCTGGGACACCCAGAAACTCGACCTTGCTTTCGACGCCCTCCCGACGGACGGTGAGGAGGTCTCGAATCCATGGGACTGAGGCAGGGCGGCTTGAAGCTCAATATCCCCTACGTCGTGGCCGACAAGGACCGGCACGGCAATGTGCGGCTCTACTACTGGCGCAAGGGCCGGCCGAAGATCCGGCTGCGCGCCGAGCCCGGCTCCGTGGCCTTCGCCACCGAGCTGGAGGCCGCCAAGACGGCGAGCGATGCGGCCGCGCCGAAGTCCGCACGGGAGATTGCCCCGGCCTCGTTCCGTGCCCTCTGCCTCGACTACTTCGCCAGCGCCAATTTCCGCATGCTGGACAAGAAGACCCAGCGCCAGAACCGGCTCATCCTCGAGGACGTCAGCCGATCGAAGACGCCGAAGGCCGGCCAGGAGCGCGGCACCCTGCCCTACGCGCTGATCGAGCCGCGACACGTCGAGGAGATCCGCGACGAGAAGCTCGAGCTGCCCGGCGCCGCCAACAATCGGGTGAAGGCGCTGCGCCGGCTGTTCAAGTGGGCCCAGAGCGCGAAAAAGCCGGGCGCCAGGAATCCAGCCGCGGAGGTGGCCTACCTCAAGATGCCAGGCGACGGCTTCGAGACCTGGACGGCGTCCCACATCGAGCGCTTCGAGGAAACGCATCCAGTGGGCTCCCAGGCCCGCCTGTGCCTCGCGCTGCTGCTCTACACCGGAGTTCGCCGATCCGACGTCGTGAAGCTCGGCCCGCAGCACGAGCGCGAGGGCTGGCTGCACTTCACCGAGACCAAGGGCAGCCGCAAGGCCGGGGCGATTCCAAAGAAGCGCGACATTCCGATCATCGAACCGCTGCGCCAGGTGCTCGACGCCAGTCAGGCCATCATCGGACCCTTCGCATATCTCGTGACGGAACGCGGCGTGCCGTTCACCGCCAACGGGTTCGGCAACAAGTTCCAGGATTGGGTTAAGGCAGCGGGCCTTCCAGTCGGACTTGCCGCTCACGGCCTGCGCAAAGCGGCCGCCACCCATGCCGCCGACAACGGCGCGACCGATCGGCAACTCATGGCGTTGTTCGGCTGGGAGACCGAGAAGGAAGCGAACCGGTACACGAAGCGCGCGAATCGCAAGAAGCTGGCCGGCCACGCCGCGCCCTTGCTGGGCTTCAAACGCTGAAAAGTTCCCACCGCTTCGGACCCCCACCCGCTCCCACCAACCGATTGTGTAATGATATCAATCGGTTGGCGAGGGGGTTGGTAGCTGGGGGCGGACTTGAACCGCCGACCCCGGCATTATGAGTGCCGTGCTCTAACCAGCTGAGCTACCCAGCCATGGGTGGGCGCTTTTATGCGGCGGGGGCGTAATCTGTCAAGAAAGGCGGTCTGATTGGCGCTCTCGATTTCAGCGCCGAAAGGGCGCAGCGGCCGAAAAAGGTGAGCTCCAAACTCGTAGGGACACTTCCCTCCTAAAACTCCATCTTTTCGATCGCCGCGACCAGCTTCTGGATATTGGCGGCGTAGAGGCCGGCCGAGCCCAGATTGTTGACCTCGATCACGTGCAGTTCACGGTTCCGCCCTACGCTGATGTCCAGGGCATAGGCTCGTTGCGGCTGCCAGGGATGAGCGGCAATGGTCTCCGCAAACGCGACGACCTCCGGATCGCTGTGGTTCTCGTAGGTGACAAGCTCACCGCGCTTGTAGAGCGAACTGGTGACCACCTGGCCATCGACGACCCAGAACCGGTGCTCCTCGGAGATCTCCCTCAACGGACCGATGACGATTGGCGTATCGGGCTGGATGGACGGCTCGACCTCCGGATCGTCCCAGAGCTTCCTGACCTGAGCGTGCCATTCCAGGAACTCGTCGCGCCTCGTGGGCCCGGCCTTCCAGAGCTTGTTGTCCTCGGCGGGCCGGCAAAAGAAGCGCTCAGGCAGCGAGGATAGCGGCACGTCGGCGAAGCGCCATACCGAACCCGCGGCATTCAGCAGGGCCTCGCCCCAATTGCGGACATAGGCGAGATGGTCGTGTTCCACCTCCAATACGCCTGGAACCCAGCCCTTTCGCCGCGCTTCGTGCCGGATCGCGTAGGCACCGATCACGATGACGTTTCCGGCCGGGTTCGCTTCCGGCACGAGTTGCCAATCATCGCCCAGGTCATGGAAGCTGTGCGTGATTCCCAGGCGGGGCAGAGTCTCGGCGAGTTCGCGAACACCCGGCTCGGTCCGCATCCCGTTCTGGATGATCCAATGCATCGCCGCCAGAACTAGGCGCTGAGCGGGGCGCCGTCCATGTCGTCCGCCGCCTCTCCCAGAAACCGCAGGATGGTCGGCGCGATGTCGACGAGGCTGGTCGGGCGGCCGGCCTCGCCCCGGCCGAATTCGGGATGGATCAAGGTCAGGAACGGCCGGGTTTCCGACGGGCCCAGGCCGCCATGATGGCCGCAGCCGATTTCCGGAGTGCCCTCGCCGTCCTCGACCAGCCAGCGCGTGCCGCGGACGCCATGGTCGTTGTTCTCGTCATGGCGCGTCGTGTCGACGGCGGCTACCAGCGCGTCGGCCGTCAGGCCGGTCGCGGCCAGAGCCTCGCCGGTCAGGATGGCGCCGGCCCACGGCTCCCGCTGCATCTTCGGCAGCAGACCTTCGACAGCCGCTCTTGCCGCGCCGGTCGCGTAGATCAGGGCCGAGGTGCCCTGCGACGCGACGCCGATCCGCCCTTCAGCAAGCTCCGACTCGAGGCCGTTCCCGACCAACCAGTTACCGATATGGACGGAGCGGCCGATCGTCTCGTGGCCGTGGTCCGAACCGACCACGAGCAGCGTGTCGAACCGGTCTTCATGCGCTTCCACGGTCTCGACGACCTGCGCCACCAGCCGGTCGGTGACCTCCAGCGCATGGAGATGCTCGGGCGAGCCCAGCGGGGCGTGATGCAGGGTGAGATCGGGGTTCGCGAGCCACAGGATGGCCAGCCGGAAGCCGTCGGACGGCACGACCTCCGCGCAGAAGCGCCGGGTCATCGCGATGTCGCCGTCGAGATCGTGGGTCACGTCGAGATGGGCGTCGCCGGTCAGCGAGGCGCCGCCGGGGCCGAACGAGCCGGCGCGATGCAGCACCGTGCCGAAATGATCGGGGTCGAGGAAATACGCCGCGCCGGGCGAGACGTTCGAATAGGCGACCTGGCCGCCCGACCTCGCCAGCCGCTCGGCCAGGGTGGGCACGCGCAGGGTGCGGCCCGTCACGCGGCGCATGGTCTCGCGAAAGGACGGCGCGCCGACATTGTGCACGGTGATCCGGCCGTCCTCGACCAGCGCCATCTGGTTGCCTTCGAGCCCGTGCCGGCCGGGAAAGCAGCCGGTCGCGATCGAGGCGGCGGAGACGCGCGTGACCGAGGGAAACACGGCGCGATGGTAGCCGGCGCGGCGATGGCCGGCCAGCAGGCGCGCCAGCGTCGGCGTGTGCGCCTCGCTGACCCACTCGGCGCCGAGGCCGTCGCACACGATCAGAATCGCCCTACGGGGCCGGGAAGCGTTCATCAGACCATGATAGACCATGCCCGGCCTCGGGGAATCGTCATTCCGGCTGGATGCCTGCCTGCGAAACGATGCGGTCGCTCTTGGCCACCTCGTCGCGCACGAACTGGCGGAACTGTTCGGCCGTCGAGCCGACCGGCACCGCGCCCTGGTCGCGCAGGGCGCTCTGGACCTCGGCGGCCGCAAGCGCGCCGACCAGGCCGACGCGCAGCCTGTCGACGATCTCCTTCGAGGTGCCCTTCGGCACGGCGACACCGACCCAGGTGTTGAACTCGTAGCCGGGGAAGCCCAGCTCGGCCATGGTCGGCACGTCCGGCAGCGCCTCCGACCGGACCGCCGACGTCACGGCGAGCGCGCGCAGCTTGCCCGAGCGGACCAGCGGTACGGCCGGCGGCACGCTGCTCACGGCCATGTTGATATGCCCACCCACGGCATCCTGCACCAGCGGGCCCGAGCCCTTGTAGGGGATGTGCAGGAATTTGGCCTTGGCCATGCTCGACAGAAGCTCCGCCGCGAGATGCTGCGGGCTGCCGCTGCCGATCGATCCATAGCTGACGGTGTCGGGCTTTGCCTTTGCGCTCTCGATCAGTTCCTGCAGTGACTGCGAGGTCGTCGCCGGCGCGACGAAGACCAGGGGGAAGGTGGCCACCAGCGTCACCGGCTCGAAATCGGTGCGCGGATCGTAGGTCATGTTCTTGAACAGGCTGGCGTTGATCGCCATCTCGCTCGCCGCGCCGAAGAGGACGGTGTAGCCGTCGGCCGGCGCCTTCGCGACGCTCGCGGCGCCGATCATGCCCGTGGCGCCAGGCTTGTTCTCGATGACCACGGTCTGGCCGAGCACGTCCGACAGGCGTGCCGCCATCGCGCGACCGGTGATGTCGGTGCCGCCCCCCGGCGGATAGGGAATGATCAGCTTGACCGGCTTGGCGGGATAGCTGTCCGCGCGTACCGAGGAAGGTGCCGCCGCCGAGAAAGCCAGAAGGAGCGCTGCGAGGGAATCGCGACGCGAGAAAGGACGCTGGGGGATGTCGCTCGTCATGCCCGGCCTTATCCGGGCAATGGGTGACGTGGCGGTTACAGGATCATGTCGAGCGTCGGATGAAGCCGCCGCCCAGCACGCGACTGCCTGTCGCGGCGTCGTAGACCACGCAGGCCTGCCCCGGCGACACGCCGACTTCCGGCTCGGCGAAGCGAACGATGGCGCCCTCCTCCGTCAGCTCGATCTCGGCAGGACGCAAGGACTGGCTGGAACGCACGCGGACCTGCACCGGCAGCGGACCGTCGATGGCCCCGGCGAGCCAGTTCACGTCATACAGCGCGATCTCGTCACGGCCGAGCGCGGAGCGCGGACCGACGACGACGCGCCGGGTCGCGGGCTCGAGGCGCACGACATACAGAGGATCGTTGTCGGTGCCGTCGCGACCGCCCAGCGCCAGGCCGCGACGCTGGCCGACCGTGTAGCGCACGATGCCCTCGTGGCGACCGACGACGTTGCCCGCCATGTCGACGATGTCGCCCGGCTCGACGGCCTCCGGCCGCAGCTTCTGGACGACCGACGCGTAGTTGCCCTGGGGTACGAAGCAGATGTCCTGGCTGTCGGGCTTGTCCGCGACCACGAGGTCGAAGCGCCCGGCCAGCGCACGCGTCTCGCTCTTCGGGAGATCCCCCAGCGGAAAGCGCAGGAAGTCGAGTTGCTCCCGAGTCGTGCCGAACAGGAAATAGCTCTGGTCGCGCGCCGCGTCGGCACCGCGATGCAACTCCGGTCCCGCCTCGCCCATCACGCGGCGGACATAGTGACCGGTCGCCAGGGCCTCGGCGCCGAGTTCGCGCGCGGTCCGCAGCAGGTCGCGGAACTTGACGGTCCGATTGCAGGCGATGCATGGCACGGGCGTCTCCCCGCGGGCATAGGCATCGGCGAAGGACTCCATCACCTCGGTACGGAAGCGGCTCTCATAGTCGAGCACGTAATGCGGGATCGCCAGGCGCTCGGCCACCTGGCGCGCGTCCTGGATATCCTGACCGGCGCAGCAGGCGCCAGACTTCCCCACCGCGACGCCGTGATCGTAGAGCTGGAGCGTGACGCCCACGACGTCATAGCCCTGCTCCTTCAGGAGCGCCGCCGTCACCGACGAATCGACGCCACCCGACATGGCGACCACCACGCGGGTGTCCGCGGGCGCCTTGTCGATCCCGAGGGAATTGAAGGAGGAGTGGCGGGACATGGCGGGGCCTATATAGGCCTCGCCCCGTGCTCCCGCCAGCCGGGGCTAGTCGCGCCGGTAGCCGTTTTCGCGGACGACCTTGGCCACGCCGTTGCGGTCGTAGACGATCTGAACGCGGTCGCCCATCTGGACGTCGCCGTCGTCGTACTGGGCCACGGTTACGCGCTGGCCGTCGTCGCGCTGGACAGTGACTTCGATGCCCCGCCGCGTCGCATTCTGGTCGATCGCCGTGCCGGCGATACCGCCCGCCACGGCGCCGAGCAGGCCGCCCACCAGAGCGCCGCCCACTGAATTGGTCGTGGCGCCGCCGATGATCGCGCCACCCGCTGCGCCCAGGCCACCGCCGACCAGGGTGCCGTCGCTCACGCCCGAGCTGTGGCCGCCGCGCACCGGCACTTCGCGAATCGAAACCACGCGGCCGTTCTCGCCACGATAGCTCGAGCCTTGCGACGAGGTGTTGACCACGCCGGGCTGAACGGCGCCGCTGGTGCCGTTACAGGCACTCAGTCCGATCGCAAGGACGGCTGGAACGAGGAGGCCGACGCGCCATTTGCCGAACATCTGAGAGGACACCTTTCGCATTCTTCAATCAAATCGAACGTGAGGAGATCAATCCGGGTTGCGCGACGTATCGCGCACCACCTTTGCGGCGCCGCGATCATCCTGCACGATCTGTACGCGATCACCCAGCTGAACGTCCCCGTCATCGCGCTGCGCGACCGTCACGCTCTGGCCGTCGTCGCGCTGAACGGTCACCTCGATGCCGCGGCCGCCGCTGCGCTGGCCGTCGGCGATGGTGCCGGCGATCGCACCGCCCACCGTGCCGAGCAGCAGACCGACAAAGCCGCCGCCCACTGTCTGGCTGGTGATCGCGCCGAGCGTGGCGCCGAGGCCGCCGCCGATGATGCCGCCCATGAGAGCGCCATTACCGCTACCGGACCCGCCGCCACTGCCTGCCAGGCCGACCTCGCGAATGGAAACGACGCGGCCCGGCCCGCCGACCGGCGTGCTGTAGGCGACCTGCGTCGGCGCTCCCGGCGGCGGAGGCGCGTTCGCCTGTCCGCCATACACGGGCGCCGTCGAACTCACGATGCCGGGCTGAACGGCGTTGGACGCACAAGCGCCCAGTCCCGCTGCCAGCACCAGCGGCAGCAGCAGAGGACGCACTCTCGTCGCGATCATGGGGACCCCTCCCGGATCATCGTGTGTCCCCCATATTTCCGGCCAAATTACGGCGTTCGGCAAGCGCCGAGATCAGTCGCGCTCGTCGATCCAGGCGGCCTGGATCGCCTCGAGGATCTTCTCGTTCGAGCGCGCCGCATCGTCCTCGAAATCCGGCAGCTCCATCACCCAGCGATGAAGGTCGGTGAAGCGCAGGTTGATGTTGTCGACGTCGGGATGGCGTTCCTCGAGCTCGATCGCAATGTCCTGAACGTCTGTCCAGCGCAGCTTGCGGGCCATCGGCCTCTCCTACTTGTCGACCATCATGTTGCGAGTCGCGGCGGGAAGCTTGACGACCAGCCCGTCGAGCGCCTCAGTCATGCGGATCTGGCAGCCCAGGCGAGAGGTGTGTGTGAGACCGAACGCAAGGTCGAGCATGTCTTCCTCGTCGTCACTCGCGGGCGCGAGCTTCTCGAACCAGACGGCCTCGACCACCACGTGGCAGGTCGAACAGGCGAGCGAGCCCTCGCAGGCGCCTTCGATGTCGACATGGTTGTGGTGCGCGATCTCGAGCACCGAGAGGCCCAGGGGGGCATCGACTTCCTTGCGCGACCCGTCTCTCAGGATGAACGTCATCTTCGGCATGTCTCGATCTCGCTCCGCTTACTCGCCGACCCGGTTTTCCAGTTCGCCCATCGACATGCCCGACAGTGCCTCTCGGATGCCGCGGTCCATCCGCCGCTCCGCGAAGGGCTTGGACAGTGTCTCGAGCGCCTCGGCCGCCGCGTTGATCTCGTCCCGGCTCTCGCCGTCCATCGTCGTCTCCAACCGCGCCCTCGCGCCATCGATCGCGGCGCGCTCGTCCGGCGACAGGAGGCCCCCATCCTTGGCGAGGGCCGCGTCCAGCGCCAGCAGACCGCGCCGCGCCTCAACCCTGGCCTCGGTGAGCAGACGAAGGTTCATGTCGGCCTCAGCATTGTCCATGCTGTCGTAGAGCATGTCGGCCATGTCCTCGTGGCTGAGGCCATAGGAAGGCTTCACCTCGACCCTCTGGGCCACGCCGGTGGTCCGCTCCTCCGCCGAAACCGTCAGCAGGCCATCGGCGTCGACGGCGAAGCTGACGCGGATGCGCGCCGCACCGGCCGTCATCGGCGGAATGCCCGTGAGTTCGAAACGCGCCAGGCTGCGGCAGTCCGCGACCATCTCGCGCTCACCCTGGACGACGTGGATCGCCATGGCGCTCTGGCCGTCCTGGTAGGTCGTGAAGTCTTGCGCGAGCTGCGCCGGGATCGGCGTGTTGCGCGGCACGATCTTCTCGACGATGCCGCCCATCGTTTCGAGGCCGAGCGACAGCGGCGTGACGTCGAGCAGCAGCGTATCGCCTCCGCCCGTCAAAGCCTCGGCCTGCAGCGCCGCCCCCAGTGCCACGACCTCGTCGGGATCGATGTCCGTGAGCGGCGGCTTGCCGATCATCCCGGCGACCTTGGCGCGCACCAGCGGGACCCGCGTCGAGCCGCCGACCAGAACCACGCCCTCGATCTCCGCCGCAACCATGCCGGCATCGGCGAGAACATTGCGCGAAATTTCGAGGGTTCGCTGGATGAGGGTATCAACCATCGCGTCGAACTCGGCCAGCGTCAACGTATGGAACGACGGAGTGCCGGCGATCTCGAGCCGGCCCGAGCTCTGGTCGCGGTCGGAGAGCTGCTCCTTCATGTGTCGCGCCAGGGCGAGAGCGGCCTTTACGGCCGCCTCGTCCAACTGGTCGGCGAGACCGTCGCGCTTGCGCTCGTCCAGCATCCGCTCGGCAATGGCTCGATCGAAATCGTCGCCGCCCAGGGCGGTATCGCCGCCGGTCGCGAGCACCTGGAACACGCCCTTCTCGAGCCGCAGCAGCGAGAAGTCGAAGGTGCCGCCCCCCAGATCGTAGACCGCATAGAGCCCCTCGGAGCCCTTATCGAGCCCGTACGCCAGAGCCGCGGCGGTCGGCTCGTTGACCAGCCGAAGCACTTCGAGGCCGGCCACGCGCGCCGCGTCGCGGGTCGCGGTGCGGGCGGCATCGTCGAAATAGGCGGGCACGGTGATGACGGCGCGCTCGACGGGCTTCTCGAGTGCCGCCTCGGCGCGGGTGCGCAGCGCCTTGAGGATTTCAGCGGAGATTTCGACCGGCGAGCGCGCCTTGCCGCCGATGCGCAGCTTCACCATGTCGGTCTCGCCGGTGCCCGGCTCGACCTCGTAGGGGAGCACGCCGGCCACGGCGTGGAGATCGGCGGCGCCGCGGCCCATCAGGCGCTTGATCGACGCCACGACGTTGCGAGGCTCGCTGGCCACCAGGGCGCGCGCCTCGTCTCCCACCAGCACGCCGCCCGCATCGGGATAGGCCACGACCGAGGGCACCAGCGCCCTGCCCGCCTCGTCGTGCAGCGCCGCCGGCTTGCCGTCGCGTGCGATGGCGACCACCGAGTTCGTCGTGCCGAGATCGATGCCGACCGCCAGCGAGCCCTCGCCGGCGTGCGGCAGGGGCGTTTCGCCCGGCTCGTGGATCTCCAGCAAGGTCATGGGTTCGACCGATCAAGATTCATGCGTCGCGCCCTAGCCTCCTCGGCAAATTTATCGAGGTAGCGCAGGCGAAGGAGCGCCTTTCTGATGGCGGGCCTGTCGTTTGCCAAGAACAAACTGCCCAGCCCGGCCAGCGCCTTCTGGACGTCCTGGCGTGCCTGCGCCGCCAAGCTGTCGACCGCTTCCGGCGTGGTCGCGTCGTGCAGCGCCTCCCGCGCTTCCATGGCTTCCATCAACAGGTCGGGATCGTCGATCGTCTTGCCGTCGCCCGGCAGGTCAACGCCGGCCATCCCGGCCATGTAGAAGGCGCGGCTCAGCGGATCCTTCAGGGTGCGATAGGCTTCATTGACCGAAGCGGCCTCGGCTGAGGCCCGCGCCCGATCCTGGGGCGGCTTGGACACGAACCGGTCGGGGTGCCACTGCCGCTGGAGGGTGAAGTAGGCCCGGTCCAGCGCGGCGGCGTCGAGGTCAAGCGCTGCCGGCAGGCCCAGCCGCGCGAAATGATCCATGGTCTTCAGACGTGGAAGGATTCGCCGCAGCCGCAGCGGCCCTTCTCGTTCGGGTTCCGGAACACGAAGCCCGACTTCAGCTTCTCTTCCTCGTAGTCCATCTCGGTGCCGATCAGGAACAGCGACGCCTTCGGGTCGACGAGCAGCTTGATGCCCTCGGCCTCGATGACCTCGTCCATCGGCTCCTGCTTGTCGGCGAACTCCAGCGTGTAGCTCAGCCCCGAGCAGCCCTTGGTCCGCACGCCGATGCGGATACCGGCCGTCGGCTTGCCCCGGCCCTCGATCATGCCCTTGATGCGCTCGCCGGCGAGCGGCGTCACCGTCATCAGCTGCGGGCGCGGACGGCGTACCCGCGGCGCGGCAGGCGCCGCCGGCTTGGTGGTTTCGCTGGTCGTGGTCATACGCTGGGCTCCGAAATGAGCTACTCGGCCTTCTTGGTCGCCTTGGCGCGATAGTCGGCAATCGCCGCCTTGATCGCGTCCTCGGCGAGGACCGAGCAGTGGATCTTCACCGGCGGCAGTGCCAGGTGACGCGCGATGTCGGTGTTCTTGATCGTCTCGGCCTCGTCGATCGTCTTGCCCTTCACCCACTCGGTGACGAGCGAGCTCGAGGCGATCGCCGAGCCGCAGCCGAAGGTCTTGAACTTCGCATCCTCGATCAGCCCGTCGGCACCTACCTTGATCTGCAGCTTCATCACGTCGCCGCAGGCCGGGGCGCCGACCAGGCCGGTGCCGACGTCTTCGGCCGTCTTGTCGAACGAGCCGATGTTGCGCGGGTTCTCGTAGTGATCGATCAGCTTCTCGCTGTAAGCCATGTCATTCTCCTCAAATTCCGTTGCGGCGCCCCAGGAGACGAAACCTCAGTGGGCAGCCCACTCAATGGACTTAATATCGATGCCTTCCTGGGCCATCTCCCAGAGCGGGCTCATCTCACGCAGCTTGTTGACGTGGCGCACCAGCTCGTCGACCGCCGTGTCGACCTCGTGCTCCGTCGTGAAGCGGCCGAGCCCGATGCGCAGCGACGTGTGGGCCATCTCCTCCTCCACGCCGAGCGCGCGCAGCACGTAGCTGGGCTCCAGCGAGGCGGACGTGCAGGCAGATCCGGAGGACACCGCCAGGTTCTTGATGCCCATCATCAGCGACTCGCCTTCGACATACGCGAAGCTGATGTTGAGGTTGCCGGGGATGCGATGCTCCAGGTCGCCGTTGACCACGATGTCCGTGAGCTTGGCGCGCAGCCCGTTCAGCATGCGCTCCTGCAACTTCTTCAGCCGCTTGGCCTCGACATCCATCTCCTTCATGCAGATCTCGGCCGCTTCGCCCAGGCCGACACACAGCGGCGTCGGAAGCGTCCCGGAGCGGAAGCCACGCTCCTGCCCGCCGCCGACGATCATCGGAACCAGGCGCACGCGCGGCTTGCGACGCACGTAGAGCGCGCCGATGCCCTTGGGCCCGTAGATCTTGTGGCCCGAAATGCTCATCAGGTCGATGTTGAGCGCCTCGACATCGAGCGGGATCTTGCCGGCGGCCTGGGCCGCGTCGGTGTGGAAGAACACCTTCTTCTCGCGGCAGATCTTGCCGATCTCGGCCAGCGGCTGGATCACGCCGATCTCGTTGTTCACGGCCATGACCGAGACGAGCACCGTCTTGTCCGTGATCGCCGCGCGCAGCACGTCGAGATCCAGCAGCCCGTCCTGGCGGACCGGCAGATAGGTCACCTCGAAGCCCTGCTGCTCGAGATGGCGGCAGGTATCGAGCACGCACTTGTGCTCGGTCACCGTGGTGATGATGTGGTTCTTGCGATCCTTGTAGAACTCGGCCACGCCGCGGATCGCGAGATTGTTCGACTCGGTGGCGCCGGACGTGAAGATCACTTCCTTCTCGTCGGCGCCGATCAGCTTCGCGACCTGGGCCCGCGCCTTCTCGGTACCTTCCTCGGCTTCCCAGCCATAGGCATGGCTGCGTGAACCCGAGTTGCCGAACTTGTGGGTAAAGTAAGGCATCATGGCCTCGAGCACCCTCGGATCCATCGGCGTCGTCGCCTGATAGTCGAGGTAGATCGGCTGGTCGTTGCGCCGGATTTGGGTAATGGCTGTCATGCTAACCCCTCGTTACTCCTACGCTGCCCTGGCCCTAGAATCGGTGTGGGAAATATCCGACTGGTGCAGTCGGATATATAGGCTCTGCCATGCCGTGATCAAGCGCTCGATGTCGGCAACTTCTGTATTCCAGCCTAGGCTGATCCGGGTCGCGCAGGAAGCTTCCGCCACCGGCACGCCCATCGCATCGAGGACCGAAGAACGCTGGACCTTACCCGAGGAACAAGCGGCCCCCGAGCTGATGCAGACGCCAGCAAGATCGAGCGCCATGACCTGAGTCTCGGCGAGAACACCGGGCATCGAAATGCAGGTGGTATTGCAGACCCGCGGCGCCCCGGCCCCAAAAACCCGGACGTTGCCCGCCATTTGGACAAGCGAAAGTTCCAGCCCATCGCGAAGTTGGGTCATGTCGAGACCCCGGATCGCCTCTGCCGCAGCAGCGCCGAAGCCTGCGATGCCGGAGACGTTCTCTGTCCCGGCCCGGCGATTGGATTCCTGCCCGCCGCCCCGGCGATCCGTGCAGAACGGCACGCCGCTCCGGACGACCAAAGCGCCAACACCCGTAGGCCCGCCGATCTTGTGGGCGGAAAGACTGAGATAGTCGACGCCGAGACGATGGAAGTCGACCGGCACCTTGCCCGCTGCCTGGACGGCATCGCAGTGAATCAACGCGCCTGAGGTCCGCGCCAGTCGCACGACATCGGCGACCGGCTGCAACACGCCGGTTTCATTGTTCGCCAGCATCACCGACACCAGGGCCGGCTCGGCAGACGCCACCAGCGCACGCTCCAGAGCCGCGAGGTCGAGAACGCCATCGCTGTCCACGGGAAGGACTTCCGCCTGCGGCACGGCACGCCGTACACTGTCATGCTCGATGGCCGACACCAGCACCCGTCGGCGCCCGGTCGCCATGAGGGCGAGATTGTTGGCTTCGGTGCCGCCCGAGGTGAAGATCGTCTCGGTGGTTCTGGCACCCACCAGGGAGGCAACCTCCCGGCGCGCCTTGTCGACGATCGCCCGCGCCTTGCGCCCAGGCCCATGGACCGACGACGGATTGCCGCCCACGCGCAAGGCCTCGACCATGGCGTCGAACGCCGCCGGCCTCAGGGGGCTGGTGGCATTGTGGTCCAGATAGGCGAAGGCGGGCATCGGGGCGTCCGGAGAAAACGGGCCGGCCTAGCTGGCCGCAGCCATCGTGTCGGAGTGGGCCGCCGGCGGGGCCTCGATCAGGCGCGGGGCGAGCTTGCGCTCCAGCACGTCGAGCAGGGTCACCGAGTTCAGGAACAGGTGAATCTGATTGCCGAGTTCCTCCCACAGGTCGTGGGTCAGGCACTTGCTGCGGTCGGCGCGGCAACCGGTGGCACCCATTTCAGTGCAGCGCGTGGCGCTGATCGGCTCGTCCACCGCCAGGATGATCTCGGACACGCGCGTGTCGGCCGAGCCCCTGGCGAGACGGTAACCTCCACCGGGACCGCGCACGCTCTTCACCAGACCGGCACGCCGCAGGCGGGCAAAAAGCTGCTCCAGATAGGACAGGGAGATTTCCTGCCGGGTGGCGATATCGGACAGGGAAACCGGCTTCACCTGCGCATGGCGTGCCAGATCGACCATCGCCATGACGGCGTAACGTCCCTTGGTGCTGAGCTTCACAGCATCCTCCTCACGGCCGAATTTGGCCGTCCTTCGCTACGGAAACGCCTAAAGTTCTTGAAAACCAAGGCGTTACTACGATATGCCAGCGCCCCAGACTGGGGCTCTGGGCAAAACCAACTGCGTAGCTCGGATTTAATTAATCCCAGTAGGTTGGTCAAGTATCAATAATCCCCCCGAATCCGCCGCCGAATCGGTTACGACCGGAGGGTCGAATAAGGTGAAGAACCGGAGTTTCGATGCCTGACGTGATGTTTACCGGCCCCGAGGGTCGTCTCGAAGGCCGCTATCACCAGAGCAAGGAAGAACGCGCGCCCATCGCGCTGATCCTGCACCCGCACCCGCAATATGGCGGGACGATGAACCATAAGGTGGTCTTCTCGCTGTTCCATGTGTTCGTGAACCGCGGCTTCTCGGTGCTGCGCTTCAACACCCGCGGCGTGGGTCGCAGCCAGGGACGCTTCGACAACGGCATGGGCGAACTCTCCGATGCCGCGGCCGCGCTCGACTGGCTGCAGGGCATGAACCCCAATGCCAAGTCCTGCTGGATCGCCGGCTATTCGTTCGGCGCGTGGATCGGCATGCAGCTCCTGATGCGCCGTCCCGAGATCGATTGCTTCGTCTCGGTGGCGCCGCCCGCCAACTCCTACGACTTCGCCTTCCTCGCCCCCTGCCCCTCGTCCGGTCTCATCGTCGGCGCGGAAAAAGACGAGGTCGTGCCCCAGGCCGACATCCAGAAGCTCGTGGCGCGCCTGTCGCTTCAGAAGGGCATCACCGTCGAGTCCCGGACCATCAAGGGCGCCAACCACTTCTTCCACGACGCGCTCGACCGGCTCGCGGTCGACGTCGACAAGTATGTCGCCCAGAGCCTGCTCAACCCGCCGGGCCGCGCGACCAGCAACAAGGAGCCCTGATCGGGGCTCTCCGGACTAAGGCTCGCTGAGGCGCCCACCCGTCATCGGACGGGGGGCGCCGGTGGTCCCGGGAAAGGTTAACGGCAGGCCTTTCACGGACCGCACCGCGAGGAAGGCGAAAGCCTGCGCTTCCAGCGCATCGCCGTCCCAGCCGAGATCCGCTGCGGTGAAGACCCTGGCCCGTGTTTCCTCGGCGATGGCACGCAGCAGCGTCGGATTGCGCGCGCCGCCGCCGCAGATCACCCATTGCGACACCGGCGCCGGAAAGTGCCTTTCGGAGAGTGCGATGGCGCGGGCCGTGCCCTGAGTCAGCGTGGCGGCACCGTCGGCGGCGCTCAGCCCGTCGGCCCAGGCATCGTTGAAATCGCCGCGATCGAGCGACTTGGGCGGGGCTTTCGCGAAGAAGCGATGCTCCGCGAAGCGCTCCAGCCTGCCGCGATCGACCTTGCCCGCTGCCGCCAGCGCCCCATCCTTGTCGTAGCGTTGCCCGGCACGGCGCGCGCACCAGTCGTCGATCGGCCCGTTGCCCGGACCCGTATCGAAGGCGAGCAGCGACCCATCGGCGCCGATCCAGGTGACGTTGCCCACGCCGCCGACATTCACGACGGCGAGCGGCCGCGGCAAGTTGGCGGCCAGGGCGGCATGATAGACCGGCACCAAGGGTGCGCCCTGCCCGCCCGCCGCCACGTCGGCGGTGCGCAGATCGTTCACGACCCGCACGCCCAGCGCCTGCGCGAGCGCAGCGCCGTCGCCGATCTGCCAGGTGAAGCGCCTCTCGGGGCGGTGCGTAATGGTCTGGCCGTGGAAGCCCACGAGGTCCAGGGACGACAGGTCCACCCCTCGCTCGCTCGACCAGCGGCGCACGGCCGCCACATGGGCCGCGGTCACGGCGTCCTCGGCGGCATGCGTCGCTTCCGACCGCTGCTCGGCACCGAAGACCGCACGAATGGTGCGCCGCACCTCGTCGGCATAGGGAACGGTCAGGCTGGGGCCGAAGGCCGCGATGCGCTCGCCGTCGGTTTCGATCAGCGCTACGTCGACTCCGTCGAGCGAGGTGCCGCTCATCAGGCCGAGAGCCCGGAGGGGTGATGATGGCATGGCGGGAATGTGTTACACCCGCCGCCCTTCAGGAACAAACGGCCGGACGGCGAGATGGCGGACTTCAAGTCGGACTTCATGCGCATCGTGCACGAGCGCGGCATGGTGCATCAGTGCAGCGATACCACACGGCTCGACGAGCTGCTGTCGAGCGGCGTCCGCACCGCCTATATCGGCTTCGACTGCACCGCCGATTCGCTGCATGTCGGCCATCTCCTCCAGATCATGCTGCTGCGCTGGTGGCAGAAGAGCGGCCACAAGCCGATCGCGCTGATGGGCGGCGGCACGACCAAGGTCGGCGACCCGTCGGGCCGCGACGAGACGCGCCAGCTGCTCACCACGGCACAGATCGACGCCAACATGGCGAGCATCAAGAAAAGCTTCGCCAACTACCTCGCCTTCGGCGACGGCGCGACCGACGCGGTGATGGCCAACAACGCCGACTGGCTCGACAGCCTGCTCTACATCCCGCTGCTGCGCGACGTCGGCCGGCACTTCTCGGTCAACCGCATGCTCACCATGGATTCGGTGAAGCTGCGGCTCGAGCGCGACCAGCCGCTGTCGTTTCTCGAATTCAACTACATGATCCTGCAATCCTACGATTTCGTGGAGCTCAACAAGCGCCACAACTGCATCGTCCAGATGGGCGGATCGGACCAG
Organism: Reyranella sp.; assembly: GCF_965249915.1. GTDB lineage: Bacteria > Pseudomonadota > Alphaproteobacteria > Reyranellales > Reyranellaceae > Reyranella. The sequence goes on along the minus strand of NZ_OZ252257.1, from coordinate 1,500,189 downwards.
TGGGGCAATATCGTCATGGGCGCCGACCTCGGCCGTCGCATGCAGGGCGCCGAACTTTTCGCGCTGACCTCGCCCCTCCTGGCGACCGCATCGGGCGCCAAGATGGGCAAGACCGCGGCCGGTGCGGTGTGGCTCAATCCCGAACGGCTCTCGCCCTACGAGTTCTGGCAGTACTGGCGCAACACCGAAGATGCCGATGTCGGTCGTTTCCTCAAGCTCTTCACGGACCTGCCGCTGACGGAGGTCGCCCGGCTCGAGGCCTTGCAGGGCCAGGAGATCAACGAGGCCAAGAAGATTCTGGCCACCGAGGTCACCACGCTCGCCCACGGCAAGCAGGCAGCCGAGAGCGCCGCCGAAACCGCACGCCGTACCTTCGAGGAAGGCACCAAGGCCGATACGCTGCCGACCGTGGAGCTGCCGCTCGCCCGGTTGAAGGCGGGCATCGCGGCTTTCGAACTGATGCACGAGGCCGGGCTCGCCGACAGCAAGACCGAGGCGCGCAAGCTGATCAAGGGCGGCGGCGGGCGCCTGAACGACAAGCCGATCGCCAGCGACACTGCGACGGTGGGCGAAGCCGATCTCGATTCCGAAGGAACGCTGAAGCTCTCGGCCGGCCGCAAGCGGCACGTGCTGGTGCGCGCCGTCTAACGACGGTCAGGGCGCGCGCTGGGGCTCCGGTGACCCGCCAGGCTGGGCGGGCGGCGCGCCGGTATTGCCAGGCGCGGTCAACAGATCGCGCAGGGCACCCGGCGCCATCGCCGACATCATGTTCACGTCCGTCTTGAGGTCGCCGAACGGACCGTAGAGCTGGTAGGAAACGGCGAACAGGCCGCCGTCCTTGCCGCCGGTCAGCAGGGTTCCGAGCAACGGCACGTTGGACAGGAGATTGTTCAGCGCGAAGGCCGGAACCACGACACCGTTCAGCCGCGCCGTGTCCTGCGCGAGGTCGATGACGCCCTGGGTGGTGAGGCCGATCGACTGACCGCTGGTGCGGCCGTTGCGGACCTGGATGAGATCCCCCGTTTTCGTCAGGTTGGCGCTCAGGCTGTCGAACTGCTGCAGCGCGTTGCCGGCGCTGCTCAACCCGTCGATCGCCGAATTCAGCGTGCCGATGTCGCGACGCGCGGTCATGCGCTGGAGCCGGAACGGCCCCATCTTCAGCGTGCCCTCCAGGGGCGGATTTGCCCAGGTATCATTGAACTTGCCTTCGATGTGCAGGTAACCGTTGACCAGGCCATCGATCCAGCCTGCCTCGCTCAGCAGTTGGCCGAAGTCGGCGACATAGAAGAACAGCGTGCGGCCCTGCGCCGCCGGCGTCACCCGGAACGTCGAGCCCTTGCCGCCGCCCATCGTCAGATCGGCGGAGGCGACGCGATCGCCGATCATCTCGAGGCGGCCGTTGAGGTAGCCGAGGGACCCCCGCTTCACGAGCACGTTCTGCAGCTGAATGGTCGCCCGGGTGCTCTGCCTCGAGACCGACGCCGCGCCCTTGGGCTCGTGTGTCGCGACCTCGTCGCGTGCGTGCAACATGTCACGTACGCGCTGCAGTTCGAGCGACTGCCCCTTGATGGCGATGTCGACACCGCCCGGACTCCTGCTCCAGTCGACAGCCACGTCGGTCTGGCCGAGCGTCACCTGCGGCAGGCTGATCTGCTGCACGCTGCCGTCGCTGCCGAACCGTACCTGCCCCTTGGTCTGCAGACCACTGCCGCGGCCCTCGAAGTCGGCCGTGGTGATCTTGCCGCCCGGGGCGAGTTTCAGCGTCGTGGTGGCGAGCGCATCCGTGCCGGGCTCCTTGCTCCAGGCCAGGGGAGCGACCGACAGTTTCGCCGCCTTCATGTCGAAACGGCCGACGACTTCGCCCGTGCCATTGGTCGCGACCTGATAGCTCAGCGTCGTGCCGATCGGACCCATGACATAGGGTTCGATCGAAGGGAATCCGGCCTTCTCGACGAGGCCCGCTTGTATCGTCCCCTTCACGTCGTACCGCCGCCGAAAGGGTGCCTTCGCCGCGAACATCTCGCGCCAGGTGACGTCGACGGCGCTGCCGTCGAGCTTTCCCTGCCCCACGACGTTCAGCTCGGAATTGCCGTACTTCACGCGCGCCGTCGCGTCCGTGAGATCGACGTGGCCCAGAACGTCCTGCAGCGAAAAGGCGGTGAGTTGGGCATCCGCCGCGACATCGATCTCCGCGACGGTCAATGCATCGATCAACGGGAAACCGAGGGACACGTCGACCGCGACCTGCCCTCCCAGGCGGCGATGATCGTAGAGAGTCTCCTTCGGCAGGCCGAGTCGCGGCCGTGCGAGGAAGCGCATCACGTCCTGCGCGGAACCGGTGATCGGCAGCCGGATCGCCGCCATTTGACCCGACTCTTTGTCGAGCCCCGTAAGGTCGATCGTGCCGTCGGTCACCTTCAGATTGACCGCGCCGCCACGGGCGATGTCGAAGTGCAGGCTGCCATTCTCGTAGCGGGCCTTCCCCGACACGTCCTGCATCTCGGGCATGTCCGGCATGTAGCGCACGGTCAGGCCGCCGTAGTCGAGGAAGGCGGCCATGCCGTCCATCTTGATGTCGGCGATGTGGTCGACGGGCGCACTCGCAGAGAACTCGGCGGCGACGTCGACGGTCCCGGCTGTAACGTTGGCAATCGCCCACCTGCGGCCGCCTTCGGCGAACTCCAGCGGCCAATAGTCGGCGAGCTTGTCGACCGGAATCTGCCTGATCTCGGCGCGTCCCGCGAAGTGCCGGGTGTCCGAGACACGGTGACCGGCGCCGGTGACGACCACCCTCGCCGCGCCGAAATCGAAGTCGACACGCTCGATCTTCGAGGTGTGCTCCACATTGTCGATGCTGAACCGCGCATCCATCGAACGCACCTGATGCGCCACCGGCAGGATGCCCGGCAGGGTCACGCTCCCATCGGCACCGCTGATGTCGACGGCGACCGACTTGAGCTCTCCGTTGCCCGTGCCCTCGATCTGCAGGCGTCCCGACAGGGCCAGATCGACACCGCGCAGGATGGAAAGATCGGACGAAAGGTCGGCGAATATCCAGGGTTTGAATCCCGATACCTTGGCCTCCAGCGAGATGCGGCTGCGGTCTCGCGTGTAGACCCCGGCCAGCGAGAGGTCGACGGGGTCGCCGTGCCCGGCGAACCGGGCGTTGGCCGTGATGAAGACGCCCGCGGCGTCGCGCCGGAGCTGCGCGGTGGCATCCGGTGCGGTCCAGGTCAGTCCCGATTTCAGATCCCGGATCGTCACGTTGGCCCGCTCGATCAGCACCGAATCGAGCTGGCCGATCAGCGATTGGTAGTTCGGCTCCGCCAGCAGCTGGTCGACCAGGATCGAAATCGCCTCGCCCTGCGCGCCGCCTTCCGGCGACGTGAAAATCCGCTGGAAGGCTCCGCCCTCACGGGCGACGTCGGCCTCGATGACGGGCCGGATGATCGTGATCGACGTCGGCAGGAGTAGACCCCGAACGACCGAGCGCGGTTCGAAGGTCAGGGCCGCCTCGGGGGCGGTGGCGATGACCTGGCCCTGCCCGTTCGTGAAGCGCAGACCGGTGAAAGCCAGCCTGATCGGCCGGCTGATGCCGCTCCATTCGAAGAATATCCGATCGAAGTCCGGGTGAATGTCGTTGCCCGGAGCGTCGATCAGCCCGGCAATCCGCGGCTTCATGAAGTCGAGATCGACGGGGCCGGCCATCAGCCTCAACGCCGCCACGACAACCAACGCGGTCGCGGCAAGCACCAGACCGACCGCAACACGCACAACTACCCGGCAGGTCCGCTTGACCAAACTCGACTCTTCCGTTTCTTGACGATGGCGGCGCGCTTGGGCAAGCGTTCCGCAGCAAATGAGAATTTACCCGTCGACACATTGAATGTCTTGGCTTTCGACTGCCCGCCTTCCACGTCCGCACGATCCCGAACGGCAAGCCGTGGCGTGGACGCGCTGGGATGAGCGCGCCGCACGGCCTGACGATCCCTTGGCCGTCGCGCTGCTCGATGCTCTGTTCGGCAACAGTCCCTACCTGACGGAGACAGCGCTACAGAGCCCGGATTTTATGACCGATCTATGGCGTCGTGGTCCGGACGCCGCGGCCGCCGACCTCACGGCCGAACTCGCCATCGTTCGAGACGACGCCTCGGCGGGCGCCGTACCAACCGACATTGCGTCCCGGCTCCGACGCCTGAAGCGCCGCGTGGCGCTCGCGGTCGGCGTCGCCGACATCGCCGGCGCCTGGCCGCTCGACCGCATCACCGGCGAGCTCAGCGACTTCGCGTCGGGCTGCCTGTGCGCCCTCACCGATTCGATCCTCCTCCAGCTCGAACGCGACGGACAGCTCGCGCTCGGCGGAAAGCCCGAGGCCGCCGCCTTCACGGTGCTGGGCATGGGCAAGCTGGGCGCCGGCGAGCTGAACTATTCGAGCGACATCGACCTGATCCTCTTCTACGACCGCGATGCGCCGGCGCTGTCGGGAAACGAGCAGGTGTCGCGCCACTTCGTACGCGCCGCACGTCTGCTCGTGCAGCTGATGTCGGAGACGTCGGCCGACGGGTATATCTTCCGCACCGACCTGCGGCTCCGGCCCGACCCCGGCTCGACACCGCTGGCCATGTCGGTCCAGGCGGCCGAACTCTATTACGAGAGCGTCGGCCAGAACTGGGAACGCGCCGCCATGATCAAGGCGCATCCCGTAGCCGGCAACGAGGCCGTAGGCGGCGCTTTCCTGCGCGACATGACGCCGTACATCTGGCGCAAGCATCTCGATTTCGCGGCCATCCACGACATCCATTCGATCAAGCGCCAGATCGACGCCCATCGCGGCGGCGGCACGGTCAAGGTGCTGGGCCACAATGTGAAGCTCGGCCGCGGCGGCATCCGCGAGATCGAGTTCTTCGCCCAGACCCAGCAGCTCATCTTCGGCGGCCGCAACCCGTCCCTCAGGCTGCGCGCCACCTGCCCTACCCTGCGCGCGCTCGCGGCCGCCGGTCACGTCACGGACAAGGCGGCGGACGAGCTGATCGAGGCCTACGGCTTCCTGCGCCGGGTCGAGCATCGCCTGCAGATGATCGACGACCGCCAGACCCATTCGATCCCGGCCGACGAGGCGGGCGTCGCGGCCGTCGCGACCTTCCTCGGCTATGACACGTCGCAGGCCTTCCAGGCCGCCCTGCTGCAGACCTTGCGCCTCGTCGAGGGCCACTACGCCAAGCTCTTCGAGGAAGCCCCCAGCCTCGCCGGGCCGGGCGGCAACCTGGTCTTCACGGGAACCGACGACGATCCCGGCACGCTGGAGACGCTGACGTCCCTGGGCTTTCGCGATGCCTCGGCCGCCGCCGGCATCGTGCGCCGCTGGCATCATGGCCGCTATCGCTCGACCGCGACGGCGCGCGCCCGCGAGCTGCTCACCGAGTTGATGCCCGGCCTGCTCAAGGAGCTGGGCGGGACGGCGGCGCCCGACCAGGCGCTGCTGAACTTCGACCTGTTCCTGAGCAACCTGCCGGCGGGGGTGCAGCTCTTCTCCCTCTTCAAAGCCAATCCCGCCCTGCTCGAGTTGCTGGCGACGATCATGGGCAGCGCGCCGGGCCTCGCGGCCCATCTGGCGCGCCGTGCCCTGCTGCTGGATTCGGTTCTGTCGCCCGACTTCTACAGACCGCTGCCGTCGGCGCCCGAGATGACCGCGGACCTGGCCGCTACCCTCGCGCGGGTCGACCACGAACAGGACATCCTCGACCTGGCGCGGCGCTGGGCCAACGACCGCCGCTTCCAGGTGGGCGTTCAGCAGCTCAAACGCATCGTCACGCCCGCAGAGGCGGGCCGCGCCTATTCCGACATTGCGGCCGCCACGATCTCCGCCCTCTGCGACCGGGTGGAAAAGCGCTTTGCCGAGACCCATGGCGGCTTCCAGGGCCAGCGGCTGGCGGTGCTGGGGCTGGGCAAGCTCGGCAGTCGCGAGATGTCGGCCACCTCCGACCTCGACCTGATCTTCGTCTACGACATTCCGGGCGGCATGGAGGCGTCCGACGGGGCGAGGCCGCTGTCGCCCATCCAGTATTACACGCGGCTCAGCCAGAAGATGGTGACGGCGCTCACTGCCCATACCAACGAGGGGGCACTCTACGAAGTCGACATGCGCCTGCGGCCGTCGGGCCGCTCCGGACCGCTCGCCAATTCGCTGGAAGGCTTCGAGACCTATCATGCGCAGTCGTCGTGGACATGGGAGCACATGGCGCTGACGCGCATGCGCGTCATCCATGGCCCGCAAGCGCTGGTCGAGCGCCTGACCGAGATCGTGAAGCGCACGCTCTGCCGCCCGCGCGATGCCGACACGCTGGTCCGCGACGTTGCCGACATGCGCAACCGCATCGCCCAGCATGCGCCGGCCAAGAGCCTGTGGGACTTCAAGCATCTGCCCGGCGGCCTCTTCGACATCGACTTCGTGGCGCAGTACCTGGCGCTCCGTCACGCCTGCGAACACCCCGCCATCCTCGATCCGCACCCCGCCGAGATGCTGCAGCGCATGGCGTCGGCGGGGCTCATCGACCCCGCGGACGCCGACCGGCTGCGCGCCACGCGGACCCTGCTGTCGGACGTCCAGAGCCTGCTGCGCCTCACGCTCAACGGCGACGAGGCGGCGTTCGACGAGACCAAGGCGCCGGAAGGCCAGCAGCGCCTGATCGCCGCCACCGAAGGCGCGACAGATCTGGCGACCCTGCGGGCGCGTATCGAAACCGAATCGCAGACGGTGCGTGCTATATACCAGCGCATCGTGGAGGCGCCGGCCCTGGCGGCTGGCTGGCAACCGAGGAGCAGGAAATGAGCGTCGTCGAAGGCAAGAAGGCCCCGGATTTCACCGCTGCGACCGATGGTGGCGGCACGCTCAAATTGTCGGACCTGCGCGGCAAGCCGGTGGTGCTCTATTTCTATCCGAAGGACGACACGCCCGGCTGCACCACCGAGGCCTGCGGCTTTCGCGACGGGGCGGCGGCCTTCAAGAAGCTGAAGGCCCAGGTGGTTGGTGTGTCCAAGGACAGCGTCGCCCGCCACGACAAGTTCAAGGCCAAGTACGAACTCAACTTCCCGCTGGTGTCCGACGAGGACGGCAAGGTCTGCGAGAAGTACGAGACCTGGATCGAGAAGAGCCTCTACGGCCGCAAATACATGGGCATCGATCGCGCCACCTTCCTGATCGACGGCGAAGGCGTGGTCCGCAAGATCTGGCGGAAGGTCAAGGTCGCCGGCCATGTGGAAGACGTCCAGGAAGCCCTCAAGGCGCTTTAGCAGTCTGCCGCAATAAGTTTTTCAAAAGGACTGGCGAGCGCCGGGTCACCACGCCCCCGATTCCCAGGGGGTGCGACTCCGGATTCGTTTGTTGCGTTTATTTCGTTTGTTTCGTTTAGTAGCCGGGACTCCGGCAATTTCGACGACCTGCCGGCCGTCCGCTCAGGGCCCCATGCGTTTCAGGGTCTTCAGAGCGCGGATCGTCTCACGCAGGCCGAGATGCAGGACCTTGTCGCGCCGGATCACGATGGCGAGTTTCCGGTAGAGCCGCGGCGAGAGCGGCCGGACCACGAGGTTGGCCCGGTCGGCGGCCTCGCGCACCGCGACCGCCGGGAGGATGGCGCAGCCCAGACCCGCCTCCACCAGCCGCTTGATCGCCTCGACGCTGCCCAGCGCCATCTTGGGCTTGAGCTCGGCACCGCCTTGGAAGAACCATCGATCGGCGACCACCCGCGTATGGCCGCCGGGCTCGAACATGATGACCGGGAGGCGGGCCATGATCGCGGGCGTGACCCGGCTCGGCAGCGTCACGCCGTCGCGCGCGGTCACTGCCACGAACTCGTCGTCGAGCAAGGGCGTCACGTCGAGGCCCCGGCCGCTGGCGGGCAGCGTCACCAGGCCGATATCCAGCGCATTGTCCTGCACGCCCTTCACGATGTCGGAGGTGTTGCCGGTGGCGATCGTGATCTCCAGCTCCGGCAGCCGGCGGCGCAGGTCGCGCAGCAGCGGCGGCAGGCGGAAGATCGCCGCGGTCGCACCGGTGCCGAGCCGCACCCGCCCGACCTCGCCGCTCCCGAATCGCGCCAGCGCTTCGAGCAGCGACGCCACGGCGCCGTCGATCCGGGCTGCATGGTCCAGGAGTTCGCTGCCCGCCGCCGTCGGCATGGCGCGCCGGCCCATCCGTTCCAGCAGCCGCACCCCCAGGCGCTTCTCGAGCTGGCCGATCTGCTGGCTGATCGCCGGCTGGGTCAGGTTGAGCTGGGAGGCCGCGGCCGAGAACGAGCCCAGCCGCACGACCTCGGTGAAGGCATGGACATGATCGAGATTGAGGCCGCGCATCTCAAATTCCTGCTTATGGCTCTCATAAGATAACAAGATTTTCCTTATGCCTCTACCCGCCGCAGAGTGCCCGCATGTCGCTTCGCAACGGGTTTGGAGACATCGTCATGGAGATCGGTCGCTTTATCGGCGCCTCGCCCTGGTCGCGCCTCCGCCAGCGCGAGGCCCTGCGCAATCTGGACGACCGGCTGTTGTCGGACATCGGCCTGTCGCGCGAGCAGGTTCTATCGGGAGGGACTGTGATGAGAACGGCGGTCGATGTGCGCGACGCCCGCGAAGGCGACGTGCGCTTCGTGCAGGAGATCTACGCCCACCATGTGCGGCACGGCCTGGCGAGCTTCGAGGAAGAACCGCCCACCGTCGCCGAAATGATCGGCCGCCGCGAAAGTGTGCTGGCGCTCGGCCTGCCCTATCTCGTGGCCGAGTTGGACGGCCGCATCGTGGGCTACAGCTATGCCTCGCTCTACCGCCCGCGCCCGGCCTACCGCCATACGATCGAGGACTCGGTCTATGTCCGCGACGGCTTCGCGGGCAACGGCATCGGCCGCGAGCTGCTGGCCACCCTGATCAAGCGGTGCGAAAGCGGCCCGTGGCGCCAGATGCTCGCCGTCATCGGCGACAGCGCCAATGCCGGATCCATTGGCCTGCATGGCAGCCAGGGCTTCCGCCAGATCGGCAAGCTCGACGCCGTCGGCTTCAAGTTCGGCCGCTGGGTCGATTCGATTTTGATGCAGCGGCCTCTCGGGAAGGGCAGCCTGGCCCTTCCCCGAAGCCCGACGAGCTACTTCTTCGACGGCGACCAGCCGTAGATCTTCTCCAGCGATCCCCCCATCAGCGTGGCGCGATCGCTGTCGGACAGGCGGTCGGTCACGCGGAAGGCATCGACGCCCTCCTTGTAGGTGAGCAACGCCACCGCGCGCGTCCAGTCGGTGCCCCACATGCAGCGATCGAGGGTGAAGGCATCGAAGATGCGGCCCAGCGGGTCCCAGATGTCCTTGAAGGGGAACTTCTCGTGGCTCAGCGTGCAGGCGCCGGTGATCTTCACGACGACGTTCTTGTGCTCCGCCAATGCCAGCAACTGCGGCAGCTCGTGCCACGGCTCCTTCGGGGCCGGCGGCGCCATCGGCTGTTCCAGGCCGAGATGATCGATCACCAGGGTGGTGTTCGGGTTGCGCCTGGCGAGTTCGGCGACCTGCGGCAGGCGCCCACGCGCCATCAGGTTGACCGGCAGGTCGTGTTTGGCCGCCGCGGCCAGCACCCGGTTGATGCCCGGGTCGGCCGCGTCGGTCGAAATCTCCGGCGTGAACATGATGCGGATGGCGACCGTGCCGTCCATCGCCGCCCAGTCGGCGATCGTGCCCTCGACCTTGGGATCGTTGGCATTGACCGGCTTGATGACACCGAACCGGCCGGGATGCGCCCTCTGGACGCCGACCGCATAGCTCTCGTCCCAGCGGTACATCGTGTAGACCGAGACCAGCAACGCGCCGTCGACGCCGACCGAGTCCATCGCCTTGATCATGTCCTCGGCGGTGACCTCGGGCGGGCCTGCAAGCACGGCCGTCCACGGGCGGCCCGGGTGATTGCGTTCGTAGCAGTGAACCTGGGCGTCGATGATCGGCATGCGCTTCTCCCGTGGTGAGTTGGCGGACGGTACCGCCGCCTCCGCATTTGTCATGGAAATTCGCGCGGCCCCTTCACCATGCGGTACGATTCCCACAGCGCGATGAAGGCATCGATCCCGTAAGAATCGACGCCACGCTCACCCCTCTCCACCGGAGGATGTCGCAATGGCCATCAAGGGCAAGCAGTCGGTCGGACAGATCGGCATCAGCCTCATCGTTAAGGACGTGGCCGCCGCGGCCGACTTCTATCGCGACATCATCGGCGCCGAGGAGATCCGGCGCCGCTTTGCGCACAATCCGGGCGAACCGCCGGGTCCGGAGCCTCTGAGCGCCGAGTTGGTCGTTGCGGGTGCTCGCCTCTATGTGGCGAAAGAGAACCCGCGTTGGCGCGAAGCGCCCCGGCCCGACTGGCCACGCTCGCCTCTCTCGGCCGGAGCCTCCTCCGGGTTCCTGATCGTCTATGTCGACGACGTTGACGACGTCTTCGCTCGCGCCCTGGCCGCCGGCGCGACATCCCTTGCCCCGGGACAGACTCCGGAAGAAACCTATTGGGGCGACAAGGTGGTTCGCATCCTCGATCCCTTCGGCCATGGCTGGGTCCTCCAGAGCCGGCTCGAGGATGTTGCAGAGGAGGATCTCGCCGCGCGCTTCGCGGCCCAGCGCGACCGCATCCGCGCGGAGCGGGCGGCGCGGCAGGCATGACCGTCGACGCCGTACGCGCCTTCCTGTCCGCGCATGCGCCCGATCTAAAGGTCGTCGAGCTGGAAGCCAGCACCGCCACCGTCGAGATGGCGGCACGGGGCCACGGCGTCGCGCCGGCGCAGATCGCCAAGACCCTCTCGCTGCGCATCAAGGACCGCGCGCTGCTGATCGTGACGTGCGGCGATGCGCGGCTGAACAATCGCAAGATCAAGGACGTGCTGGGTGGCAAGCCGCGCATGCTGGGCGCCGACGAGGTGGTTGCGCTCACCGGCCATCCGGTGGGGGGCGTCTGCCCGTTCGGCCTGGCGACGCCGCTCCCGGTCTATTGCGACGTCTCGCTCAAGGCCTTCGACGAAGTCGTACCCGCCGCCGGCTCGATCAACTCGGCCGTGCGCATCGCACCCGAGCGTATGGCGAGCCTCGTAAACGCCGAATGGATCGACGTCTGCGATCGGCCGGAGCCCGCATGAAGCTCTTCAGCGCCATCGCCGTCCAGGGCGTCGTCGAGCCGCTGATCCCGGCCTTCGAGCAGGCGCACGGCTGCAGCCTCGACGTCACCTGGGCCACGGCCCCCCTGCTTCTGAAGCGGCTGCAGGCCGGCGAGACGGCCGATGTGTTGATCCTCAACCGTGCGGTCACCGACACGCTGCTTGCCTCGGGTGGGATCGTTGCCGGGTCCGATGTCGTGATCGCCAGCTCCGCCACCGCCATTGCGGTGCGCGCGGGCGCACCGAAGCCCGACATTTCCACACCGGAAGCCTTGAAGCGCACGCTGCTGGAGGCCAGGGCGATCTCCTACACCGATCCCGCGGCCGGCGGTGCGAGCGGCATCCATTTCGCGAAGCTGCTGGAGAAGATGGGCATCGCGGACGAGATCAACGCCAGGACGAAGTTCCCGCCACCCGCGGGCTACTCGGCCGTGTTCCTGCCGACCGGCGAGGCCGACCTCGCGGTCCAGCAGGTACCGGAACTGCTGCATGTTCCCGGCGTCGAGATCGTCGGGCCCCTGCCCGGCGACCAGCACATGGTCACGGTGTTCGTGGCCGCCATTCCGGCCGACAGCGCCCAGCCGGTGTTGGCCAGGGCGCTGATCGAGAGCCTGCGGACGCCCGAAGCGAAGGCCCTCTTCCGCGCAAAGGGCCTCGAGCCGGGCTGATCCGGCTCAGGCCTTCACGACCTTCTGCTCTTCCAGCCGATCGGTGGCCGGCGGCGGCGTCCGCGACAGGGCGGCGATCTCGGCGCGCAGTTCCGGCGTCATGTCGACGTTCACCGAGGCGAGCGAATCCTTGAGCTGGTCGAGATTGCGCGCGCCGATGATGGGCGCGGTGATGGCGGGATGCGCGCCCACCCAGGCGATGGCGGCGCTGACCGGATGCAGCCCCTTCTGCTGGCAGAGGGCGACGTACTTCTCGGCCGTCTCGAAGGCCCATTCCTCGCCGTAGCGCGCCTCGTACATCTTGTTGGTCTTGAGCCGGCCGGACGCCTGCCCGAAATACTTGCCCGACAGGAGACCGGCGGCCGCGGGGCTATAGGGAATGACACCGATGCCGTTGGCCGCCGCCATCGGCAACAGCTCGACCTCGGCCTGGCGCTTCACCAGATTGTACATCGGCTGGATGACCTGCAGGCGCGCCCAGTTGTTGCGCTCCTGGATGTCGACCGCGCGCTGGGTCTGCCAGGCCGACCAGTTGCTGACCGCGGGATAGATCACCTTGCCCGCGCGCACGAGGTCCTCGAGGCCGCGCATCATCTCGTCGATCGGCGTCACCGGATCGAAGCGATGCAGGAACAGCACGTCGATCCGGTCGGTCTGCAGGCGGCGCAGGCTCGCCTCGACGGCCTGCACGACGTGCCGGCGGTTGGCGCCGCCCGCGTTCACGTCGGGGCCGGTCTTGTTGAAGCACTTGGTGGTGATCACCAGATCGTTGCGATGATCCTTCGCCAGCCGGCCCAGGATCTCCTCCGACTTGCCTTTGTTGTACTCGTTGGCCGTGTCGAAGAAGTTGATGCCAGCGTCGCGCACCGCCTTGTACATCGACGCCGAGGTGCCCTCATCGGCGTCGCCGCCGAAGGACATGGTGCCGAAGCAGAGTTGCGAGACGTGGATGCCGGTGCGGCCGAGGAGCTTGGTTTTCATGGCTGCCTTCTAGCATGCGGCGACACGGTTCGGCAGCCACCATGGAAAACCACGCCGCTTCCCCTTATGAGAAGCAAACGAGTTCGAGCAGGGTGTGTCGTGGCGAGAAAGACAATCGCGAAGAAGCCGAAGGCTGCGACGCCGCGGCGCAAGAAGGCCAACCGTCCCAACCTGCCGGAACGCATCCTCGATGTCGCGGAAGAACTGTTCGGGCGTGTCGGTTATGGCGGCGCGACCACGCGGGCCATCGCCAGCCGCGCCCGCGTGAACGTCGGCCAGCTCCACTACTATTTCGAGTCCAAGCGCGCGATCTTCGAGGCAGTGGTGGCGCGTCACGGCAAGGAAGTGACCGAGCGGCGGCGCCAGCTCCTGCTGGAGGCCGAGGCCCGCTATCCGCGCGGCATCGTCCCGCTCGACGTGCTGGTCGATGCGCTGGTCCGGCCCCTGCTGATGGCCGAGCCGCGGGCCAGCGGGCGCCGGGCGTCGATGCAGATGCACGCCCGCCTCTTCACCGATCCCGACGATACCGCGAGCATGGTCCGCGCCGACATCTACGACGAGACCAACGCGCTCTATGTCGACGCCATCCGGCGCGCCTTGCCGAAGATTCCGGCCAAGACGCTCTACTGGCGCTACTACTTCATGATGGGCGCCTACGTCTGGACCCTGCTGCAGCCCGGCCGCCTGGAGGCGATCTCCCAGGGCCGCTGCGATCCCGCGGACATGGAAACCGCCATCCGCGAGATCGTTCCCTTCGTCTGCGCCGGCCTCGCCGCGCCGGTCGGAGGCTAGACCGGTTCAGCCGGGCACCTCATTGGCGCGCGCAACTCCAGTTGCGCTCATGAGGTGGCGGCGGATCAAGCATGAGCGCAACGGGAGTTGCGCTCTCCCATGACTAGGCCGGCTTCACCCGGCTCTTCAGGCGGCAGCGGCATTTGTCGTACTGGTGGAGTTCCACCATGTTGCCGCACGGATCGTTGAGGAAGAGCTGCTCGGCATCGGGGCCCGTGGCGCCCTTGAGCGACCAGTAGTCCGCACCGAGCCGGTCGAGTTCGGCCTTGGTCTCGACGATGTTCTCGACGGCCAACGCCACGTGCGGCACGGTCGGATCCTTGCCCGGCCCCTGGGCGAAGCGCGACGGCAGGTCGCCGCCGATCAGGTGGATCTGTCCCACCTCGCCGATGTTGATCCACATGCCCGGGATGCCCGGGATCTCCGGCCGGCCGGTGTCGTGCTCGAGGCCGAGGACGCCGGTGTAGAAATTCTTGAGGTCCTGGATCGTCTTGTCGTCGGCGTCGATCCGCACGCCCTGATGATGAAGTTCGAGCACCTTGATCGCCATCTCTGCTCCTCCCGAGCGCTGTCTGATTGACGCGAAGTATCGTGATCGCGCGCGACATGGTCAATCGACCAACAAATTAGGTCGCTTGACCTGAACGCGCGACGCAAGCATCGTTGCGACAAGAACAAGCGCCGCGGCGCCGGGAGGAATTCGATATGCGGACCAAGCGGGCCGCCGACTGGACACCGTCGGCGACGTTGCCCAACACGCCGGTTTCGTTCACCGGCGTCACCTACGCGGAGATGCTCGACCGCGCCCGCGCGCTGGTGCCGGCGATCGCCGCCCGCGCCGAGACCTGCGAGAGGCTGCGCCGCCTGCCCGACGAGACCGAGCGCGACCTGCACCGCACCGGCCTCTTCCGCATGGTCCAGCCGGCGAGGGTCGGCGGTGCCGATCTCGATGTCGGCATCCTGGTCGATACCTGCGCGGAGATCGCGCGCGTCTGCCCGTCGACCGCGTGGAACCTCGGCAATCTCTCCAGCCATCACTGGATGCTGGGCTACTTCCATCCCGAGGCGCAGGACGAGATCTGGGACGCCTCGCCCGACGTGCTGATCGCCACCTCGCTCGTCTTCCCCGCCGGCCGCGGCCGCAAGGTCGAAGGCGGCTACGAGGTCTCGGGCCGCTGGCCGCTCTCCTCCGGCGTCGACAATTCCGACTGGAACATGCTGGGCTTCATGGTGCGCGAGCGCGACGACGGCCCGCCCGTCGACCAGCGCTTCGCCCTGGTCCATCGCTCGCAATACGAGATCATCGACACGTGGCATGCGGTCGGTCTCTCCGGCACCGGCTCGAACGACGTCGAGGTAAAGAACCTCTTCGTCCCGGACGTGCGCACGATCTCGGCCTGGACGATGAACGGCAAGGCGCATGCCGGCTCGACGGTCAAT
Organism: Reyranella sp.; assembly: GCF_965249915.1. Lineage (GTDB taxonomy): Bacteria > Pseudomonadota > Alphaproteobacteria > Reyranellales > Reyranellaceae > Reyranella. The sequence continues at coordinate 1,485,144 of NZ_OZ252257.1, read as the reverse complement.
CCCTCGCCGCTGTTCCGCCTGCCCATGCTGGCCCTCGGCCCCTACGTCCTGTCCGGCGTGATGCTGGGCTGCGCGCGCGGCGCCTACGAAACCGTGGTGGGTACGGCCCGCAAGCGCAACGCGACCACGACCGGCCAGCCGGTGGGCGCCAGCCAGCCCGTGCAGATCAAGGTCGCCGAGGCGAGCGTGCGCATCGACACCGCCGAGATGCTGATGCGCCGCGCCTGCGAGCATGCGATGGCGGTGGCGCGCTCGGGTGCCGACGCGGCCCACGAAGACAAGCTGCGCTACCGGCGCGACGCCTTCTTCTCCGCCCGGCTGTGCCTCGAGGCCGTCGACATCCTGATGGGCATCGCCGGATCGGGCGGTCTCCATCTCGCCGGCCCGGTGCAGCGTCTGTTCCGCGATGCGCACGCAGCCAATGCGCACATCATGTTCTCGACCGACGTTCAGGGTGCATTGTTCGGTCAACACGCCCTCGGCATGGCCGGGCCGCCGCCGCTGCTCTGAACCAGCGGCGCCATAAGAAGATCAACGAGTGGGAGGAAAGAAGAATGTCACTGTCGTCGTTCATTGCAAGATTGGCCGGCGCCACGGCGCTGGTCGGCCTGTCGGCCCTCGCCGTCCAGGCCCAGACCTCGGGCGAGCCGGTCAAGATCGGCGCGATCGTGTCCGTCACGGGCGCCGGCGCCGGCCTCGGCGTGCCCGAGCGCAACGGCCTGCTGCTGGCCGAGAAGGACATCAACGCCAAGGGCGGCATCAAGGGCCGTCCGATCAAGATCATCGTCGAGGACGACGCGTCCAATCCCGACACCGCACTGAGCAAGGCCAACGACCTGATCTTCGGCCAGAAGGTCCAGGCGCTGCTCGGCCCCTCCCTCACCGCCAGCACCGTCGCGGTCGGCGGCGTGACCCACGCCAACAAGATCCCGCAGATCGCCTTCACCGGCATCGGCCCGGCGGTCGAGCGCGAGCGCAAGTGCGTGGCGCACGTCCTGCCGCCGCAGCGTCTCAATGCGATGGCGCTGCTCGAATACGCCAAAAGCATCAAGGCGACCAAGGTCGGCGTGCTGCATGACGCGGGCTACGGCAACGTCGTGATGGCCGAGCTGAAGCCGCTCGCCGACAAGTACGGCGTGAAGCTGGTCGCGGTCGAGAAGTTCGAGATCGGCGCCACCGACACCACCACCCAGGCGGCCAAGGTCAAGGCCGCGCAGCCCGATGCGGTGTTCATCATCGCCACCTCGGCGACGCCGTTCCGCAACGTCAAGCAGATCCAGATCGCCCAGCCGGTGGTCGCCGCGATCGGCTCCTCGTCCTACGAATACGTGAACGCCATGGGACCGGCCGCCGACAACATCGTGATCCCCGAATTCGTGGTCGGCGAGGATCCGCTGCCGCACCAGAAGGCGTTCGTCGAGCTCTACAAGGCGGCCTACAACTCGACGCCGAAGAACTACGAGGCGGCAGCGTGGGATGCGGCGCACATCATCGCCGCGGCCCTCAACAAGGCCGGCGCCGATGCCACCGGCGAGAAGCTCTGCGACGCCATGCGGGCGCCCTATAGCGGCGTGCTGGCCAACTACGACTTCTCGGCCGACGACATGACGGGCATTCCGATCTCGAGCTTCGTCTTCTCCAAGCTGGTCGGCGGCAAGTACACGCGCACGCCCTTCCGAGTCGCCCAGTAGCGGTCCCGGCGGCGCAGGTCCCCCTCGCGGGTCCTGCGCCGCGCCTTCATTCGCGCGGAAGCATCATTCCATGACCCTGAGCCTGGTCCTGCAGGCCCTGTTCGCGGGCGTCACGAACGGCATCGTCTACGCGCTCGTCGGCATGGGCCTTTCCGCCATCTTCAAGGGCAGCCGCGTGATCAACGCCATGCAGGGCGAGTTCGCCGTGATCGGCGCCATGACGACCGTACTGCTGCTCACCAAGACGGGCTGGCCCTATGCCGCCGCCATCGCCGGGGGCGCGATTGCCGGCGCCCTGGTCGGCGCCTTCATCGAGGTCGCGTTCGTGCGCTACATGGCGAAGAAGAATGCGAGCGAGGACAGCTTCCTGCTGCTGACCATCGGTCTCGCCCTCACCCTCTCGGCCAGCGTGCTGTTCTTCATCGGCCGCGACGGTCACCTGCTGCCGCCGCTCGGCGGCGAAGGTGTCCTGATCGTGCTCGACGCCGTCATCCAGTTCCACGCGCTGTGGCTGATCGCCATCGGCATCGGCGCCACCCTGGCGCTGCGCGCCTTCTACCATCGCACCACGATCGGCCTGTCGATGATGGCGGCGTCGATCGATGCCGACGGCGCGGCGACCACCGGCATCAACGTCGCGCGCATGCGCACCTTCACCTTCGTGCTGGGCGGCCTGCTGGGCGCCCTGGGCGGCATCCTGGTGACGCCGCTGATCGGCGTCGACTATCAGCTCGGCCTCAACCTCACCCTCAAGGGCTTCGCCGCCGCCGTGCTGGGCGGGCTCACCAATCCGCTGGGCGCCGCCGTGGGCGGCCTCACGCTGGGGCTGGTCGAGTCGCTGGCCATCATCGGCATCTCGTCGAGTTACAAGGACGTCGTCGCCTTCTCCGTGCTCATCATCATCATGATCCTGATGCCGCAGGGCATCCTCGGCCGCGCCGGCCGGCGGGGAGGCTGAGCCCATGGCCCCGCGCACCCTCCTCTGGCTGGCCGCAGGCCTTGTGGTCTGGGCCGTCCTGCCCTTCGTCGTGCCGCGCCACACGGCCGACCTGCTGGTGTTCACCGGCATCTACACGGTGGCCGGCCTCGGCATCGGCCTGCTGCTGGGCCATTGCGGCATCGTCAACCTGGCGCAGGCGACCTTCTACGGGCTCGGCGCCTATGCCAGCGCCTACTGCACGGTCATGATGGGCCTGCCCAGTGTCGTGGGCTTCCTCGCCGGCGCGGCGATCAGCATGGCCCTGGCCTATGTCATCGGCCGCCCGATCCTGCGCCTCACCGGCTACTTCCTGGCGCTCGGCACGCTCGCCCTCAGCGCCATCGCCAGCGCGCTGTTCTTCGAGTGGGACTGGCTGACCGGCGGCACCCTGGGCATCGGCGGCATCCCCAAGCTCGACCTGTTCGGCTTCCTGCTCGACCGGCCCTCGCGCTACTACTTCTTCGTCTGGATCGTGGCCTTCGCTTGCATGGCGGTAGCGCGCAACCTGGTCGACAGCCGTACCGGCCTGATGCTGCGCGCCATGCGCGATTCCAGCACCGCGGCCGCCGCCCTCTCGATCGACCTCCAGGCGCTGCGCACCAAGGTGTTCGTCGTCTGCGCCCTGTTCGGCAGCCTGGCCGGCAGCCTGTTCGCCCACCACGCCTCGTTCGTGAGCACGCAGAGCTTCACCGTCGACCGTTCGATCAGCTTCCTGCTGATCCCGGTGATCGGCGGCGCGACCTCGATCCCCGGCATCGTCGTCGGGGCGCTGTTCGTCACCTTCCTGCCCGAGCTGCTGAGCAAGCTGGGCGACATCCACCAGATCCTGTTCGGACTGGCGCTGGTCGCCGTCGTCGTCCTCATGCCGGAAGGTCTGGTCGGCGCCTTTGGCAAGCTGCGGACCCGACTCGCCCGCAAGGGAAGCGGCAATGGCTGAGCCCCTTCTCGCCCTCAAGGAGGTCGGCCATTCGTTCGGCGGCCTCTCCGTGCTGCGTTCCGTCACCTTCGACGTGCCCGAAGGCGGCATCATCGGTCTCATCGGGCCCAACGGCTCGGGCAAGACCACGCTGTTCAACATCGTGACCGGCTATATCCGCCCGCTCGCCGGCACGGTCACCTATCGTGGCGCCGTACTGGGACGCGACACGATCCAGCAGCGCGGCCTGCAGGGCCTCGTGCGTACCTTCCAGACGCCGCAGGTCTTCGAACAGATGACCGTGCTGGAGAACGTCATGGTCGGCTGCACCAAGCTGACGCGCACCACCATGCTGCAGGACCTGCTGCGCACCCCGGCCGCGCGCGGCCAGATGCGCGAGATCCGCGACCGCGCCGAGGCGGCCTGCGAGCGCTTCCAGCTGACGGCCTTGCGCGACCTGCCGGCGGCCAGCCTGACCGCCGGCCAGCGCCGCATCCTCGAGATCGCCCGCGCCGTGGCCGGCGAGCCGCGCCTGCTGATGCTCGACGAGCCCTCCTCGGGACTTAACGTCCAGGAGATCGACGATCTGCGCGACTGGATCGTGCGGCTGAACCAGGAAGGCATCACCATCCTGCTGGTGTCGCACGACATGGGCCTGATGACCGTCGCCCGCACCGTGCACACGCTCTATTTCGGCGAGATCATCGCCAGCGGCGACATGGCCGCCATCCAGCGCGACCCGCGGGTCCGCGAAGTCTATCTCGGGGTCTGAGCCGTGCTGGAAGTGACCTCCGTCTCCGCCGGCTACGGCGCCCTCACCGTCCTGCGCGACGTCTCGCTCACGGTTGGCGACGGCGAGGCCGTGGCCCTGGTCGGCGCCAACGGCGCGGGCAAGACCACCCTCGTCCGCACCGTCTGTGGCCTGTTGCGCGCGCGTGGCGGACGCATCGTCAAGAACGGTACCGACATCACCGCCACGCCCGCGCATGACCTTGCCAAACACGGGTTGGCCGTCGTGCTGGAGAACCGCCGCCTGTTCGGCGAACTGTCGGTACGCGAGAACCTGATCCTGGCCGAGACGGTTGGCCGCAAGGTCCGCGGCGCCGACCTGCGCTTCTCCTGGGACGAGGTGACGGAACTGTTCCCCGTCGTGAAGGAGCGCATGGCCTCGCCGGTCGAGCTCTTGAGCGGCGGCCAGCAGCAGATGGTGGCGATCGCCCGCGCGCTCCTGCTGCAGCCCGACCTGCTGATCATGGACGAGCCCTCGACCGGCCTCGCGCCCAAGGTCGTGAAGGACATCCTGTTGGTCATCAAAGCGCTGCGCGAGCGCGGCATGGGCCTGCTGCTGATCGAGCAGAATGTCGGCATCGCCTCGGAGATCACCGACCGCGCCTATGTCATGTCGGTCGGCACCATCGTGCACGAGATCGGACCCGGCGAATGGCAGTCCTTCCTCACCGACGAGCGGCTGGTGAAGGCCTATCTCGGCTGACCCGGCAGGGATCCCTGGCGGTACTCCGCTTACGGGCATACATACGGCCCGCTGCGCCGGCCGGTGCCTCCGTCGGGTCATGCCGCGGACGCGGCCGCCATCATCCAGATAGAGCCGTTTTGGTTCTATCTCCGCTTCCCTGCAGGCCAAGGCCCGTTATGAGTGATCCTCGCCACCGTCGCGACGGGCCGGCGGTTGGAATTTCGTGAATCCCCCAATGTCGATGCAACTGCTCGGGTGGTGCCTCCGCCAGACCCTTTTACTCGTCAAGATCGTGGCATGGACGGTCGGCTTGACGTCGGCCGTGGCCGGGACGTTGCTCGCACTGCCGGGCGCGATCGACTGGAATGACCTGAAGCCGAAGCTGGCCAACGAATTGACCGCCATCACGGGCCGAACGGTCTCGCTGGAGGGGCCGCTCTTCGTCGAATTTCTCCCATGGCCGACTGTGACCGTCGACGATGCCCGCATCGCGAATGCGCCAGGCGCCCTGGCTCCCAGCTTGCTCGCGGTACGCCGCCTCAGCATTCGGCTGTCCCTGAAGTCGCTCATGGGCGGACGAATCGAAATCACGCGCATCATCCTCGACCAGCCCCAGCTGGCCATCGAGCCCGGGGCAAATGGCCGGCCAAACTGGTGGTTGCCAAGTCTCGAATCCGGCGGTGCCGAAGGGGCAACAGTCTTGCCTCTCACCCTCGACCGACTGGAGGTTCGCAATGGGCGGCTTCTGCGCGCCGTCGGCCTGGTCGACCAGCCTCTTGAAGCGCAGGCCATCGACTTTCTCGTCACGCTCGATTCCCGGACCGGACATACCCATCTCGAAGGCAGCGGCATCGTCAACGGATTGGCGACAAAAGCCTCCGTCGACAGCTACCCCGCAAGGGAGTCGCGACCGCCTCTCGTCGTCCGGGCCGATCTGCCCGGAGGCCGCCTGACCTTCGAAGGTTGGACGGGGCAACGCTCCGGCACCGATCCGCTGCGCGGTCGCATGACCGTGGCGACCAGCTCACCGGCGAAACTCATCAGCTCCCTGGCGCAGATGATGGGCCGCCCGCCCGTACATCTCGACGAGGCCTTGCTGCAACAGCTCGATGCATCCGCCGACGTCTCGTTCGATGGCTGGCACTTCTCCATCAAGCAGCTGGCCTTCGCTGTGGACGGCGTGAAGATCGACGGTGACCTCGACGTCTCCTATGGCGACGCCACCGTCGTAAGCGGTCATTTGTCAGCACCGACCCTAGATCTCGACCGATGGATCGCCCGCCTGCGGACCCATCCTCTGCTTGCACGCTCCGAAACCACGGCAGGCAGCGCCCCGGCGGCCTTGCCGGTCGCCCCTCGCCTCGATCTCGTGGTCCGCATCGGCGAGATGCGCTACCGCCGCGATCTGGTCCGAAACGTCGTCGTCGCGTTCGAGTTCGACGACGGGAGCCTCCATGTGCGGGAGGTCGTGGCCGTCCTTCCGGGTGATTGTCGCCTGTACTATCGCGTCGACCCGGCAGATCAGTCGCGTACCGACCGGCCCGACATGGTCGATATCGAGACGCACCGCCTGCGCGAGACGCTCGCATGGATCGGCATCGAGACCCGCTCCGTTCCGGCCGACCGACTCCAGCGCCTCCACCTGAGGGGTCGAACCGAGGTCGTCGAAGGCGCCATACTGGTCACCGACGCGACATTCGCTCTCGACGATCAAGCCGGTACCGGGACGGCCCGGGCAGCCTTTGCAATCCCGACGACGATCAGTGCCCAGTTCCAGTTACCGCGCCTCGACCTGGATTCCTACCGCCTGACCGAACAGGCGTTGCATGAGATCGCCCCATCCACCGGCGAGAGCCCCCGTGGTCAGGAGGACGCGGTTGCTCCCCCGAAGATCGACATCAGCGTCAAGGTGGACCAGGTCAAGTATCGGAGCGAACCGGTCCAGGGGGTGGAGGCGCAGCTCACGGTCCAGGGAAACCGGCTGACCCTCGAGCGCGTCGCAGTGGAAAATCTGCTCGGTTCCCGCCTCGAGATCACCGGCGCGGTCGATGACTTCGCCACGCGTCCGCGCCTCGACCTTGCCTGGCAGGGAGTCCTGCCAGACGCCGATCGCGTGCTCGACTATGCCGGTTTGCCGCGCTTCACACACGGTCGCATCGGGGCTGCCCGGACGGCCGGGCACGCCATCGGCACGCTCAGCTCAGTCCGGCTTTCCGAGCTCTCGATCGACATGCTCGATGCCAAGATCGAGGCGGTGGGCCATGTGTCCTTTGGCGAAACGCTGAGCTTCGACTTCACGCATCTGTCTCTCGTCACGCCCGACATCGGCGTGCTCGCCGCGGCCGCGAGCGGCGCGGCGCACCGGTCGATCGCCGCTCTCAGCGCCACCGGCAGCTTTCGCGGTGACGCTCGCCGCGCCGCGTTCAAGGGCGAGGTCACGGTCGATGGGATGCAGATGTCGGGTGAGTTGTCGTCGACCCTGGACAGCCATCCGACCGTGTCCGTCGCGTTGCAGACGCAGCAGACCCTCAGGCTCGATCGCTGGCTGCCCGCGCCACCGGTGCCGGCGGCGGGATACGCCTTGCCCGTCTCGGCCAATGACACGATGCCGGAAGGCGAGCCGAACTGGCCCTCGACCTTGAAACGGCTGGATGGCAGCCTCTCGCTGATTGCTCCGGCCCTCGCCTGGGGTCCCTACGAGATGACCGGCTTCGCGCTGTCGGCTCGCCTGGACAAGGGACTCCTCACGGTCGAAAGCTTCGCCGGCAGCCTGGGAGGAGCGACGTTTCGTCTCTCGGGAACGGTCGACGCGCAACAAGTCCCGGTCGCGCTCTCGGTCGACGGCGAGCTGCGCGACGTCGACGTCTCGCGTACCATTGCCGGAGCACAGACGGCCAACGACTTCGGGACCGATGAACTTGCCGTGGCTCTGAAGGGGAAGGTCTCGCTCGAGGGAGTGACCCTCCGCGCCCGCGGCGCAACTCTGCAGGCAGCCCTCCCGACGCTCTCCGGCAAGGGGCAAGCGACCGGGGTCATTCAGCCCGTCGTCACGCGCGGCTCACTTTCGATGGCGAGCCTGGCGACGGGCATATTCAGCCTGTTCAGCAGCGAGATGGGTTTCGCCTCGGCCATAATCGAGAACTTCGTGGGACGCTGGGTGAATTCACGGGGCACCGTGGAAGTCAGCAACGGCATCGTTCACGTGCGCGAATACCTGTTCGAGGGCGAGAATGCGACGGCGCTCTTTCACGGCCAGATCGATGCGTTGAACGAAGCTCTGGATACCCGCATCGAACTCAACAACAAGGACGGAACGATCGACTATTCGATGTCGTTGCGCGGCCCGTTGCGCACGCCGGAGCTGAAGAGCCATACGCCCCAAGGTCGATAGCGGCGAGAGCCGATGCCGAGCCTGAGCGATGCCCGGCCCGCGCGGCAACCTACTTCCGGCGGATCGCCGGATTGAGCGGCACCGCGCCGCCCGCGACGCCGCCGGCATCGTAGGCATCGGGTGAGATGAAGCGCCCCGGTCCGGCCTCGACGGTGCGCAGTTTCAGACCCAGCTTTGCCAGTTCGGTCTCCACGACAGCGGCCTTCAGCACGACCAGCCCGCGCCCGCTGCTCTGGATCACCCCGTCGCGCTCGGCCTTCATGGCCACCAGCCGGTCGGCGATGGAGGCGCACATGCCCAGGGTGAAGGACGCGTTCGCGAGATGGCGCTCCTGGTGGCGGAAGCGCTTGTAGTCGGCCGAGACCTTGTAGCGGCCGAGTTCGGCCCGGACCGCGCCGTCGATCAACTCGGTCAGGTAGTGCGCCACCTCGACATCGGCGGGCAGGCCGAAGAAGACATAGCGCGCCTCGCCGGCCGCGTTCTTCTCGCGCCAGACGCGGCAATCGCAGAAGGCGGCGATGGCGCCGATGCATTCGTCGATCGGGATGCGCTTCTTGAGATGGGTCTCGTAGACCCGCTCCTCGCACTGGGTCTCGCGGATCTCGACGTCGCTCAGAGACAGCTCGTAGCGGTCGAGCAGTTCGGCCACCTTGGCCGCCGCCGCCAGCGCCTCGCCCTCGGTGCAGCCATTGTCGATCGTCTTGGCGCGCAACGCCTGGATGCGGCCCCGGAGCTTGTCGAAGGCCGAAGCGTCCGGCGTCGTCACGACTGCACGGCCGGTGGCGAGGGCGGCGTCGAGCGCTTGCTGCGGAAATGCCGGTACAGGGCGAAAGCCACCCCGATCGCCAGGCCCGGCAGCGCCGAGAAGAGGCCGATCGACGCCGCGCCCATTTCGCATCCGCCCGAATCCCCGGGCGTCCCGCAACGCGGATCGAACAGATGCGCGAGGGTCAGGACCGTGATCGCGACCACGATCGGCGTCACGACCAGACCGAGCAGGCCGAACGCCAGAATCCGTCCGACGAGTCCGGCCATCAGCCGGCCACCCGCCGCGCGGCTTCCTCGAAGCGCTTGCGGCGCATCTCGACTCTCGGATCGTCCATGTCGGGGGCTGTCGGCTCAGGCACCCAGCCGTCCCGGCCCGGCACGTAGCTGCGATTGGTCTGGAGCGGATTGCGGTTGACCAAAGGCCGCGCATGCATCGGATGACGCAGACTGCGAACCTCGTGCTCGATCTCGAACAGCGCCTTGCCGGTGGCCGGATCGGCGATGTGCTGGAAGCGGTACTGGTGCTGGTTGCTCTCCTCGGTCAGGAGGCCGCGTTCGACCAGCCCGCGATAGGGGCCGGAGAAATTGGCGACATAGACCTGGATGTGATGCCCGTCATAGGCCTCGGGCGCGGCATCGCTCTCGCGGAAGATCAGCTCCTGCCCGATGCCGACCGAGACGTGCGCGGCCGATCCGGCACCCGCTCTCTCCACGCGCGCGCCGGTCGAGAAGACCTCGCGGTAGAAGCCGGCGATCCCCTCGGCCGCCCCATGCGGCACGTCGAATTCGACATAGGCCATTCCCAGCGTCATGCCGTCGAAGCGCGCCGAGGGATCGTGGCAGAGGATGCGGTTGCCCCAGGGACAGATCGTCTCGACATGGTCCTCGCGCTCGACGAAGGCGAACCGCGTCTCGCCGAGCAGGCCTTTCACCCGGTCGAGCCGCTGCAGCAGCGATTCGCGGTCGGGGATCACGAGGCCCACGCGTCCGCGCAGGCGTTGCGCCCGGACCATCGTCGGCAGGTGGAACTGGCTGCGCCCGACATTGACCCACATATTGTCGATGCTGGTCATCATGTAGGGATCGCGCGTCAGGCCGAGCCCGCTCATGTAGAAGACCGTCGCCAATCCCTGGTCGGCGATCCCGAGATTGACGTGCTCCAGCGCCACGACGTTGCCCACGTCCTCGGCGGCGCGATCGTACTGTTTCACACCCGGCTCGCTCATGGCCTGCCCTCCTCAACCCACCGCAGTATAGGGCGGTGAGAGATACCTGTCAGAGGGCGACGCCTCTCAGATCCTGATGTCCGCCTTCCTGATGATGTCGCCGAACGACACACGCTCGCGCTCGATCGTCGCCTGGAAGGTCTTCGTGTCCTGGAAGCTCGAATAGTTTCCGCTCGCGACCAGCTTCTCGTTGAGCGCGGGATCCTTGACCGCCTCGCCGATCGCCGCCGACATCCGGTCGATGGCGGCCTGCGGCGTCCCCCTGGCCGCCAGAATGCCATACCAGGCATCGCCGCCGATCTTGCCCAGCCCCTGCTCCTTCAGGGTCGGCACGTCGGGCTTGCCGGGCCAGCGCTTCTCGCCCAGCACGGCGAAGCATTTCAGCCGGCCGGCCGCGATGTGCGGCAGGGTGGTCGGGTCGAACTGGACCTGGATCTGGCCGGACAGCAGGTCGACGGTCGCCGGCGCGCTGCCCTTGTAGGGCACGTGGACCATCTTCACGCCGGCCTCGATGTTGAAGATCTCGCCGTAGAGCTGGGTGATGGTGGCAAGCCCCGCCGAGCCGAAATTGACCTTGCCGGGATTGGCCTTGGCGTAGGCGATGAACTCCTGGAGGTCGTTGGCCGGCACCTGCGGGTTGATGCCCATGCCCATCCACGAGGTCGCGGTGCGGGCCACCGCCACCAGGTCCTTCGACGTATCGTAGGGCAGCGGCTGGAGATGCTCGGTGATGCAGACCATGGCCGTGGTCGTCGTCAGGAAGGTGTAACCGTCGGCCGGCGCGCTCTTGATGACGTGCTCCGCCCCGATCGCGCCGCTGGCACCGGCCTTGTTGTCGAACAGGATGCTCTGTCCCAGAAGCGAACCGGCGCGCTCGAGAACGATGCGGGTCGTGACGTCCGAGGGGCCGCCCGGCGGATAGGGAATGACGACGCGGATCTGCTTGTTGGGCCAATCGTTCTGGGCCGACACGATCGCCGGCGCCGCGACGAGACCCGCCGCCGTGCCGCCGAGGAAAAGACGTCGTCCGACCTTCGCCGGAGTCTTCCTGCGGTTGTCCATGGTCGTTTGCCCTCCCAGGCACTTGTTTTGCCGGGAAGGCTACACCAAACGTCGGGAAAGGCCAGTCGGCGCCCCTTCAGCGTTGCGCTCGAACGCGAAGTGATCGCGGATGTGCCGGTTGAAGAACTCGCCCTTGGAACGGGCTGCGTTCATGGCCTCGTATGTCTCCTGCGGCACGTCCCGGTAGGTGTAGCGACGGCGCGACTGGAAGACGATGTCGAGCGCTCGCCGACGGCGGTCGTAACGATAGGATCGGATCACGCTCGAAGGCATGATGGGATAACGCCCGGTGCCGTTCCGAGGATGCGAGGAGGAGAACGCCGTGAGTCTGGCCGAAGGAAACCTGCCCACTGTCTCGCCGACCGGTCCCCTGCGCCCTGCCTTTCCGGTCTGGGGCCTGTTCGGACGTTCGCTGCTGTACGTCGTGGGTCAGGTCCTGGTCATACCGGCTCCCTGGACGGCCACGGGGTACTACCGTTTCCTCTGCGAACAGGTGGCCCTGCCCGACGGAAAGCGCCTCCGGTTCTCCGGCCAACCGGCCGACATCTGGTACGTCTTCATCGGGCTGGCCGTGCTGGGATGGTTGCACAATGTCCACCATGCCGGCGTGAGCGGCGCGGTGACACTGGCGACCATCCTTCTCACCTTCCCGGTCCTGCGCTGGTTCTGCGGCAACGTCCGCACCGAGGACGGCCAGCTCAAGCTCTCGTTCGATGGCGAGGCGCTGGCCTGGCTCGGCTGGAACCTCCTCCTCTTCGTCTCCATCCTCACCATCATCGGCTGGGCCTGGGTGCTGCGGGCGATGGTGCAATGGATCTGCCGCAACACCAGCGGGACCGTCAGCTTCGCCTTCACCGCGACGGGGCCGGCGATCCTCGGTCACGCGCTGCTGCTGATCCTGATGTGTGTGTTCATCCTCCCGATCCCCTGGGCGATGCGCTGGTACGCCGACTGGTTTGCCAGCCAGTTCTCCGTGGTCGCGCCTAGCGCGGCCCGCTGACCCGGCGCCACAGGCCGAACAGGCCGAACAGGCCGAACAGGCCGACGCCGAAGGCGAGCGTTCCGCCGATGAGGAAGCCGGTGGCGTAGCCTCCGGTCAGCGACAGGGCCGCGCTGAACAGAAGCGGCAGGACCAGCGCACCGGCATCGCCGAACGCCAGCACGGCACCCGTGGTCGCGCCGATCCGGCCGACCGGCGACAGGCGCGCCAGCTCGGCCAGCAGCACGCCATGCCATCTCAGGCCGGTGACGCTCAAGGCGGTGGCGGTGGCGATCGCGGCCGCCGCCCAGGTGGGCCAGTCGGGATCGATCGAGGCCGTGAGCACGGCGGCGGCCGCCATGCCGATGCCGAGGAAGGCCAGCAGGGTCGCGGGCGGCACGACCGAGGCCAGCCAGCCCCAGCCCTTGGAGCCTGAAGGGTTGTTCTGCCGCCGCTTACATCGACGCGGCCGGGCTTCCCGTCACCGGCGATCCTTGCCTGGCTCGACGGCATCGCCGTCCGGTGCCGCAGCTGCTCGCTAAACTGTTCGCAACGTCAGATCTTTGCGAAGGCTGGCTTCTCAACGCCGGTCATGGTGTCGTAGGCCTTGAGGATCGTCTCCTCCGGCGTCCGCGTGACGCCGCTGTCGTGGTAGATCGCCTTCAGCCACATCGCCAGCGGGATTCGGGACCCGTTCGGGATGAAACGCTCTATCGTCGTCTTGCGCAGCATCTCCTCGCCCTTGGCGACATAGGCCGCGTCGGGCTTGCCACCGTCGGCAAGATGACGACAGGCCCACTGCCCGTACATCAGTTCCGCCCGCGAGATGGCCGGCGCCGACGAGGCCTTGGAGGTGAGTCCCGCCTCCTGACAGAGCTTCAGGCCGACGTCATGGCGTCGCGCCGCCAAGTTGAGCGGCAACGCTCCTTCGAGCACCTCCCGCATCAGCAGCTTCCTCCCGTTAGGCAGGAGGCGGTCGAACTTGTCCCACTTCCGCCAGACGGCTTCGCTCGCGCGCCCGAACTCGGCTACCGCCGGATCACCGTCGATCAGCCACTTGCACACCCCCAATGTCTCCCACCATTGGTAAGCACGGAAAGATTCGCGGCTATCCTTGCCCTCCGGGGGAGCGGCTTGTCCTTCCATCCAGGCGACGAGCGCCTGCGCGTTCGGCAGCACCCGATCGCGCAAGCCCAACAAGTAGCCCTGGATCACTTCACCCAAGCTGCACGCCATGTAGTGCGAGCGATTGGATGGACCAGTCTTTTCCGGTTCGAACTTCATTATGCGTGGCAAATACACGTCTAAGTAGAACTGGCGATCTTTTTCGAAATCGAGTGTCCTTGACATCACGGCCTCCGTTTCGGATGGACGACAGCTCGCTCGTCCCCGGCAATTCGTTCAATCACACCGTTGCGTGCGTTGCCAGTACCCACCGTGACGATCGTCAGGTTCCCGTTTCTCCAATTCTCCATCGCCGTGGCGCCGGCCTCTGGCGACACGCGTCCGCTCTTCATCGCCGCGTCGATGCTGAGTCCGATGCGTTGCAGCGCGCTTTGGAGTGAATTTTCCGTCTGATGTGCGCGCCTGCTCGGACTGATCGACGTATCCGCCCCGCGCCATTTGGAATCCAAGACGGTGATCTTGCCGTTGGGGTCGACCGAGATCACGTCCGGCCCGTGCTCGCCCGCCTTGCGGCCGAACTCGATGATCGTGTGGTCGGGGAATTGCCGCGCGAATTCGTTGACCAGACCGAACTCTCCTTCCAATCCCTTGCGATGGTTCGGGTGGTCGGGCTGGTAGTCTCGCCCTGCCGCCGGTTCGCCGACACGAGGATCGAGCCGGACGCCGATAGCCGTGTCGGTGCCGTCGGCGGCCTTGTATTTGTCCTTGTCGGCCCGCAAGTCCCTCTTGGTCAGCCAATCAATAATGTGCTCGAATTCCCCGAAGTCGGGCTCTTCGGGCGGCGAGCTGTTCGGGCTGGCTGCGGTGGAATTTCCGGTGCCATCGCGTCGCCCCTCCTTGACCAGCGGACGGCTCGAATAGATCGGCACGACATCGAAGCGAGTCTCGGCCTCCGCCAGCACGCGGTCGGCGGCCTCCGGCCCGATCGCCCTCTCCAGCGCCGTGGCGTCGATCGTCAATATCCGCGGGCGATCCGACGTGGCGCCGTCCCGGATGTGCACTGCCACGGGCGTGCGATCCCACAGGCTGCCACCAAGGGCGCTCTTCTCGATGACGCCGCTGGAACCCCCCGGCGGTTGGCGCAGACGCACGCCATCGCCCAAGTCAACCGTGGTGCCCTGGCTGTTCACCGGTGTGAGGAGTACCGCAGCGCCTGCCGCGACTCCGGCCGCGGCTCCGGTCACTGCGGCACCAGCCAGGCCGAGAGCTCTGGCTCCCAGTGCCAGCATGTCGCCGGCGATGGCCTTGGCAGTAGCGGTCAGCGAGTCGGCCGCCAGCGATCCCGCGGAGCCGAGACCTCCAAGAGCGCCAATGCCGGCGTTCGCCAGGTGCACGTCGCCGGACGGCGGCTCAGCTTCCCAACTCGCCGTCTGCGCGGGGCCATCGGTCGGCTCCCATGTCTGCGTGACGCGCGTGCCATCGAAGGTTGTCGTTTGCGTGCCGACGACGGTGCCTTGCGGATCGCGGATCGTGTCGATTTGCGACCAGATCCCGCCGTTGGAGTTGGTCCGCCGGCTCTCGACCCGGTGCCCGTTGGGCAGGACCATCTCCGACGACGCGCCCGACCGGTCGCGATCTATGTGGATGGTGGCCTCGGCCGGGCCACCCGGCGTGGGGATTTTGCCGGCGGTGACCTCGGCGCTGCCGTCGTCATTGTGGACGACGCGGGGCTCTGTCCCATCGAACGCGCCCTTCGCCGTATATTCAGGAGTGCGCGGAACCGGCTTGGTTGGCGGCGCAACCTGCCGGGACGAGTCGATTGGCTGTTGCAGCGGCGCAATCTCCGTATTGCCGCTCGCTTCGACTGGCTCGCTGCCCGACGTCCGCACGGTATTCGGATCGCCTTCCCCGCGCGGCAGCACATCGCCGACGAGGCCGCGAATGTCCACCATCTTCGGCGGCTTGCCCTCGACGGATTCGAAGGCGCCCAAAAGCCTGTCGAGCTGTTGCCGTGCGGTCTTGGCCTCCTCACCCTCGGGATCGAGGTTGGCGGTGCGCAGTCCTTCGTCCAGGAACAGGCGACCGAGACGGTGGCGCTCGAAGGCCGGATCGGATTTGCCTTCGGCGAGAGCCTGCTGGAGTTTGGTCAGTCGGTTGTAGTCGCTGTCGCCGAGCGACAGCCGGTGTTGCGTGAGGTCGAGGCCGGCAAAGTCTTCCGGCGTGCGCACGGCCAGGTCATCGAGCTTGTCGTAGAGGTCGCGGTCCGTGACGACGCGGCCGCCGTTCATGGCCGTCCGGTCGAGCGCCTCCATCTGCTCCGGGCTCAACCCGTCGCGCAGCGCCGTCGGCATCGCCATCAGCGGTGCGGCGGGATTCTCTCCCAGCCAGTCGAGCGCGCTTGCGGCCGCGCGGCCCCGCGTCGCCTGCCACGCCCGGTCGGCGCGCGCCTGTTCGATCCGCGCCATCCGGGTCACTTGCGCCCGCACCTCGGGCGAGGCGTCTGGCGGCGTCAGTTCGGCGGCCCGCGCCTGGTAGTCGTCGAGGTCGGGCCGCCGCGTCGGATCGTCCGGCGTGTCGGACAGACCGCCGACGATCTCCGTCACACGACGCTCCTCGCGCGCCCGCTCGATCCTGCGCTCGACCGCGGCCTGCCGCTCCGGCTGGATCACGTCGCGTGCGTGGTCGTAGAGTTTCGCCGCGCGCTCGGGATCCTGGTCGATCGCGGCCTCGACCGCGCCGGCATAGAGATCGCTCAGGCCGGTGCGCACCGCCGTATCGGTCCGGCCCGCGTCCCAGCCCTTTCGTTCGCCCTGGTAACGCAGCTCGCCCACCGTGGTGCGGCCCAGCGTGCGCAGATGCGCCGGGTCCTGCCAGGACAGCGACGCGTCACGCGCCAAGTCGGCGAGGCGCTCGGCCACGATGCGGTCGTCCAGCACCGACGTCGCCTGCTCCGCGATCCGCCCGAGGTCGTCGCTGGCGCGGTCGAGACGCCGGTCAATCACCGGTTCGAGCAGGGCCTTCTGGCGGGGCCCGATCGCCTGCGCCAGATAGCTGTCCTTCAGCTCGCCCAGAAGCCGCGTCGTCTCGCCGATCCCGGCCAGCGCTTCCTCCGGGTCCTTGCCCGCGAGACCGGTCGTCGGGTCGGTCACCAGGCCACGCACCTCGCCCGCGAACCGGGTGTCGAGCTGGCGCGCGAACATCTCGTCGGCCTGGAGGCCGAGTGCGCTGTCGTCGCCTAGCTCGTGACGCGGCCATGGGTCCGCGGCAGGCGCTGCCGAGAGCAGCCCATCTGTCATGATGCTTGCCATGTTCGTCTCCGTTCAGCGCCGATCGGGGCCTGGAGGGCGCTCCTGCCGTCGCGTGCCGCCTCGCAGACGAAAGCGGCTCCGACGCCCGGACAGCCCCGGTCAGCGTGCTCGTTGGTTCTGGTGATTTCGGCGCGTTCGACCCGGTCGATGCGACGGTCTGCAGTTACGCCGTGGGGTCAGCCCTCCGGCTGATCGGTGCTCAATGGCCGCGACAAGGCATGCGGCAAGAGGGCCGACGACGACGAGGGATAGGCAGTGTCATCGCCAGGGGCGTCAAATGTTCCCAAAGACATCTCTCCTGTGAGAAGCGAGCCCTCGAGTTACTGATGAGCCGGACTTTGAACTTGCAAGCGGGTCGTTTGATAAGGCCTTGAAAAAATTCGGCGGTTTCGGTGTAGCCGCAGCGCGGCAGAACCTCGAACAGGCGACCCGCGAAGGGCGCGCTAATGACGAGACCGGCGAGCCGTTCTCGTGGGCCGTCGAGCGTGGCGCTCAACGCATGCAGTACCGCGGCCTGGCCGAGCGCTCGGTAGGTCTCCATTCTGGCGGTCGGCGGCGGCATCGCCGCAATGATCCGGCGGAGGCCGCCCCGGCGTGGTAGAGACGGCTGTTGATCAGCGATTCGAAGATGGCCCTCTGGCGCGGGCCCTGCGCCTGCGCCAGATAGAGGTCCTTCAGCGCGCCCAGCAGCTGGATCGTCTCCGCGATACCGGCCAGCGCGTCCTCGGGATGCCGGCCCATGTGGCCCGTCGCCGAATCGTGCGCCGCGCCCGCGAACCCGGTGTCGAGCTGGCGCGCGAACATCTCGTCGGCCTGAAGACCGAGCGCGCTGTCGTCCCCAAGCTCGGTGCGCGGCCATGGATCCGTGGCAGGCGCTGCCAAGGGCAGCCCTTCTGTCTCGATGCTTGCCATGTTCGTCTCCGGGTCAAGCTGCTGAGGCCAATCGGCTCAATCAAGATGCGAAGGCTTGGCCACATTCCACCAGTCATGATAGTGTTACTTTATGCATACACAACTATACGTTGTCTTATCCGGTGGGATGCGTTTGCTGGCGCGCTTCGTCATTCTTCTGGTCGTCCTGTCCGTTCTGTTCGACCTGATCGGATGGACTTCCATGTGCTTCGATCCGTCACTGCCTTTCGTAGCGCTAAGCCCGCCTATTTGCTTCGTTCTTAGCTCTAACCTGCTGATCGAAGATTTGGAGAAAGGCGGCCTTCCCGGCCTCCTGTGGCATTATCTGCCGGCGAAGCCCGTTCTCGAGTCTTCGCTTGGCATACTCTTACCATTCGGCAAGATCACGATCTTTTCCCCGTTCGGGCTCGTGGCCGTCTTCGCCATTGCAGCTTGAAACTCAGGGCTCCCCGGGGCTGGCTCCGTTGGCGGTGCAATTCCTCGGAGAGCCTTAGCTGGCTCTTGCAGTGGCGCGATTTCCGTATCGCCGCTCGCTTCGACTGGCTCGCCGCCCGACGCCCGGACGGTATTCGGATCGCCTTCCCCGCGCGGCAGCACGTCGCCAACCAAGCCGCGAATGTCGGCCATTGTCGGCGGCTTGCCCTCCACGGACTCGAAGGCGCCGAAAAGCCTGTCGAGCTGTTGCCGTGCGGTCCGGGCCTCCTCTCCGTCGGGATAGAGGTTGGCGGTGCGCAGTCCCTCTCCCACGAACAGACGGCCGAGACGGTGGCGCTCGAAGGTGGGATCGGATTTGCCTTCGGCGAGAGCCTGCTGGAGTTTGGTCAGCCGGTTGTAGTCGTTGTCGCCGAGCGACAGCCGGTATTGCGTGAGATCGAGGCCCGTAAATTTCTCGGGCTCGTTTACCGCCTGGTCGTCGAGCCTGTCGTAAAGGTCGCGCTCGGTGACGACGCGGCCGCCGTTCATGGCTGTTCGGTCGAGCGCCTCCGTCTGCTCCGGGCTCAACCCGTCGCGCAGCTCCGCAGGCATCGCTATCAGGGGCGCCGCGGGATTCTCGACGAGCCAGTCGAGAGCGCTCGTCGCCGCACGTCCCCGCGCCGCCTGCCACGCCCGGTCGGCGCGCGCCTGTTCGATCCGCGCCATCCGGGCGACCTGCGCCCGCACCTCGGGCGAGGCGTCTGGGGGCGTCAGTTCGGCGGCGCGCGCCTGGTACTCGTCGAGGTCCGGGCGGCGCGTTGGATCGTCCGGCGTGTCGGCCAGGCCGCCCACGATCTCCGTCACGCGACGCTCCTCGCGCGCCCGGTCGATCTGGCGCTCGACCGCCGCCTGCCGCGCCGGCTGGATCACATCGCGCGCGTGGTCGTAGAGCTTCGCCGCGCGCTCGGGATCCTGTCCGATCGCGGCTTCGACCGCGCCCGCATAGAGATCGCTCAGGCCGGTGCGCACCGCCGTATCGGTCCGGCCCGCGTCCCAGCCCTTTCGTTCGCCCTCGTAGCGCAGCTCGCCCACCGCGGCGCGGCCCAGCGTGCGCAGATGAGCCGGGTCGTGCCAGGACAGCGACGCGTCACGCGCCAAGTCGGCGAGGCGCTCGGACACGATGCGGTCGTCCAGCACCGACGTCGCCTGCTCCGCGATCCGCCCAAGGTCGCCGCCGGCGCGGTCGAGACGCCGGTCGATCAATGGTTCGAGCATCGCCTTCTGGCGGGGCCCGATCGCCTGCGCCAGATAGCGGTCCTTCAGTTCGCCCAGCAGCGGGATGGTCTCGGCGATCCCGGCCAGCGCCGCCTCGGGGTCGCGGCCCGCGAGACCCGTCGCCGGATCGGTCACCAGGCCGCGCACCTCGCCCGCGAACCCGGTGTCGAGCTGGCGCGCGAACATCTCGTCGGCCTCCGTTCAGCGGCTCATCGAGTCCTGGAGGGTGTTCGTGCCGCTATATGCGTTGGCACGGGATACAAGTTTAGGTTGCTTGCCTATCGACACTTTCCTCATCACTCTTCGGCTCAGCCGTCGCGCGCAAAGGTTACCGGGAGTCGATGCCGCCGAAGACCCGTCCTAGCTGCTTTCTCACTCAAGTCGAAACGAATATTTAAGATGTACGCAGGAACGGCGCCTCTGGTAGTCGAACCACCCGCCTTGGCCTAGGGCCTCGCGGACCAACTCGCGGCCATATTTCTCTGCTTCCGAGCGGCTTGTTGGCATCCTTTTCAGGATCTTCCAGAGCACTTCCCTACCGGCCTCAGCAACGTCGCTGAGGTCCTCGGTCGGCGACATCAGGAACTCCGTTTTCGGATCTTCAAAGCTTGGGACGTTCTTGCCGTTCGGCAAGACCACGCGCTTTCCTGGGTCCGTGGTCGTCGCGGCTCGAGACTCAGGGCTTCCCGGAGCTGACTCCGTTGGCGGTGCAACCTTTTGGTCTACCTTGGGTGGCTTTTGCTGCTGCGCAATTTGCGTATTGCCGTTCGCTTCGACCGGCTCGCCGCCCGAGGTTCGAACGATGTTCGGATCGCCATTTACGGGCGGCAGCACGTCGCCGGCCAAGCCGCGAATGTCGGCCATCGTTGGCGGTTTGCCCTCGACAGGCTCGAAGGCGCCTAGGAGCCTATCGAGCTGTTGCCGTGCAGTCCGGGCCTCCTCGCCGTCGGGATCGACGTTGGCAGCGCGCAATCCCTCGTCGAGGAACAGGCGGCCGAGACGGTGGCGCTCGAAGGCCGGATCAGATTTGCCTTCGGCGAGAGTCTGCTGGAGTTTGGTCAGGCGGTTGTAGTCGCTGTCAGCGAGCGACAGCCGGTGTTGCGTGAGGTCGAGGCCGACAAAGCTTTCCGGCTCGTGCACAGCCTGCCCGTCGAGCCTGTCGTAAAGGTCGCGATCGGTGACGACGCGGCCGCCGTTCATGGCCGTCCGGTCGAGCGCCTCCGTCTGCTCCGGGCTCAACCCGTCGCGCAGCGCCGTCGGCATTGCCATCAGCGGTGCCGTGGCATTGGCGTCAAGCCAGTCGAGCGCGCTTGCGGCCGCGCGGCCCCGCGCCGCCTGCCACGCCCGGTCGGCACGCGCCTGTTCGATCTGCGCCATCCGGGTCACCTGCGCCTGTACCTCAGACGAGGCGTCTGGCGGCGTCAGTTCGGCGGCGCGCGCCTGGTAGTCGTCGAGGTCGGGGCGCCGCGTCGGATCGTCCGGCGTGTCGGCCAGACCGTGCACGATCTCCGTCACGCGGCGCTCCTCGCGCGCTCGTTCGATCCTGCGCTCGACCGCGGCCTGCCGCTCCGGCTGGATCACATCGCGTGCGTGCTCGTAGAGTTTCGCCGCGCGCTCGGGATCCTGGCCGATCGCGGCCTCGACCGCGCCGGCATAGAGATCGCTCAGGCCGGTGCGCACCGCCGTATCGGTCCGGCCCGCGTCCCAGCCCTTTCGTTCGCCCTGGTAGCGCAGCTCGCCCACCGTGGTGCGGCCCAGCGTGCGCAGATGAGCCGGGTCGTGCCAGGACAGCGACGCGTCACGCGCCAAGTCGGCGAGACGCTCGAACACGATGCGGTCGTCCAGCACCGAGGTCGCCTGCTCCGCGATCCGCCCGAGGTCGCCGCTGGCGCGGTCGAGACGCCGGTCGATCAGCGGTTCGAGCATCGCCTTCTGGTGCGGGCCGATCGCCTGAGCCAGATAGCGGTCCTTCAGCTCGTCCAGAAGCCGCGTCGTCTCGCCGATCCCGGCCAGCACGCCCTCGGGGTCCCGGCCCGCGAGACCCGTCGCCGGATCGGTCACCAGGCCACGCACCTCGCCCGCGAACCGGGTGTCGAGTTGGCGCGCGAACATCTCGTCGGCCTCGAGGCCGAGTGCGCTGTCGTCCCCAAGCTCGGTGCGCGGCCATGCGTCCGCGGCAGGCACTGCCAAGGGCAGCCCTTCGATCTCGATGCTTGCCATGTTCGTCTCCGTTCAGCGGCCCATCGGGGCCTGGAGGGCGTTCTTGCTGTCGCGTGGAAAGGAAAGCGGCTCCGGCGCCCGGACAGCTCCGGTCATCGCCTGCTCGTTGGCTGGTGATTTCGGCGCGTTCGACCCGGTCGATGCGACGGTCTGCAGTTACGCCGTGGGGTCAGCCCTCCGGCTGATCGGTGCTCAATGGCCGCGACAAGGCATGCGGCAAGAGGGCCGACGACAACGAGGGATGGGCAGTGTCATCGCCAGGGGCGTCAAATGTTCCCAAAGACATCTCTCCTGTGAGAAGCGAGCCCTCGAGTTACTGATGAGCCGGACTTTGAACTTGCAAGCGTCAAATCTCGAGACGAACCGCCGACCGGAGTCGATACTGCTACCGGCTACTTGTTTCTGGCCGGATCCTGGCGATCGCGATGGTGCTGGAGGATGGTCGTGCACGGAGGCGGCGGTAGCCAGCGGGATGGATCGTCAGACGCTGCGCGACTGGGTTCGCCGCTACAACCACGACGGCGTCGGAGGCTTGAGCAATGCCAAGCGCAGCGGTCGTCCAGTGGCTCGGTCCGCGGACCAGCTGGAGGAACTGAAGGCTCCGGTCCTTGCGGTTCGCGACCGGGCCATCCATGGCTTAATCGGATGGCGCTGCCTCGACGAGTGCACGGTCGGCAACACGTTGCAGCTCGGAGACTGCAGTCGCGCGCGCCTAACCCCAGGAAGGATGGCGCCGCGTAGCAGGCTACTAAAAAAGCCTGCGTCTCACGTGCGCAAGGTGAGGCCGCCATCCACCACCAGTTCGTGACCGGTGATGAAGTCGGCATCGTCGGACGCCAGC
The DNA here is from genome assembly GCF_965249915.1 of Reyranella sp. Classification (GTDB taxonomy): domain Bacteria; phylum Pseudomonadota; class Alphaproteobacteria; order Reyranellales; family Reyranellaceae; genus Reyranella. The sequence continues at coordinate 1,462,563 of NZ_OZ252257.1, read as the reverse complement.
AGCAGCGCGCCGCGGGCGATGTCGATCGGCTGGCCGAGCCGGCGCAACGCTGCCTTCTTCTCCCAGACCTCGCGGATCTCCGGCTTGTCGAAGTTGGTCTGAGTCATGCCGCTGTAGATCGCGCCCGGGCAGACATAGTTGGCCGTGATGTTGAACTTGCCCAGCTCCAGCGCCAGCGTGCGCGTCAGGCCGCCGACGCCTGCCTTGGAGGCGCAATAGGCCGCCAGGCCGTAGTCGGTGTCGAAGGCCATGACCGAAGCGGTGTTGACGATGCGCGCGCGGCCCTTTTCGCGGGCCCGCAGCTTCAGCGCCGGAATGGCTTCGCGACACAGCCGGAACATCCCGCGCACGTTCACCGCGTTCACCCGGTCCCACATCTCGTCGGTCATTTCCTCGACGAAGGCGCGGCCGCTCACGCCGGCATTGTTGAACAGGATGTCGAGCGCCCCGAACCGGTCGAGGGCCGCCGCCACGATCTTCTTCGGCGCGTCGTCGCCCGTGATGTCGGCCGCGAAGGCCTCGATCGCGGTGTTCCCGGCATGTGCCGTGTCGATCGCCGACTCCGGCCGGTCGACCGCCAGTACCTGGGCGCCCTCCTCCGCGAACAGCTTGGCCGACGCCGCCCCGATACCCGAGGCGGCCCCTGTCACGATCGCGATCTTGCCGGCCAGTCTGCCCATGGGAGCCTCCGTGTTCTCAGGCGACCTCGATGATGACCTTGCCGGTCGCCTTGCGCGACAGCAGGGCGTTCATGGCGTCGGCCGCCTTCTCCAGCGGGAAGCGCATGGAGATGTGCGGCTTCAGCTTGCCCTCGCCGTACCAGGCCAGCATCTCGTCGAAGTTCTTGCGCGCCTCGGCGGGCTCGCGGCCGCGCCAGGCGCCGTAGAACACGCCGCGCACGTCGCAGCTCTTCAGCAGCGCGAGATTGGCCGGCAGCGACGGGATGCGGCCCGCCGCGAAACCCACCACCAGAAGGCGCCCGTACCAGGCGATGCAGCGGATCGATTCGTCGAAGGCATCGCCGCCGACCGCGTCGTAGATGATGTCCGCGCCCGCGCCGCCGGTCAGTTCCTTGACCTTGTCGCGCATCTTCTCCTTGGCGTAGTTCACGAACATCGTGGCGCCGTACTTCTTGCAGATCTCCATCTTCTCGTCGGAACCGACGGCGGCGATGACCTTGAGGCCCATCAGGGCGCCCAGCTCGACCGCAGTGAGGCCGACGCCGCCCGAGGCGCCGGTGACCAGCAGGGTCTCGCCCGGCTTGTAGCTGCTGCGCTGCTTCAGCGCGTAGTACGAGGTGCCGTAGGTCATGGTGAACGCCGCACCATCCTCGTAGCTCATGTTCTTCGGCATCGGCAGCAGCTGGATCTCGTCGACCACGGCCTCGGTGGCATAGCCGCCGCTGCCGATCATGCCGATCACGCGGTCGCCAACCTTGTAGCCGGTGACGCCCTCGCCGACCTCGGTGATGTCGCCCGCGATCTCGTGGCCCGGCGCGAAGGGGCGCGGCGGCTTGAACTGGTACTTGTCCTGGATGATCAGCGTGTCGGGGAAGTTGACGCCCGCCGCCTTGGTCGCGACGCGCACCTGGCCCTTGCCCAGCGGCTTGGACGGCATTTCCACCAGCTTCAGGCTCTCCGGCCCGCCCGGCGTTTCGCTCAGCATTGCGCGCATCGACTTACTCCCGTCTCGGTGTTTCATCCTGTGGCACCCTTGATACGATGGCGAGCCGGGCAGCGTCCATCCATGCTAGGAAGTCGCCCTTCCGCGAGGAGAAAGATGGCAGGACTTCATTACGAGGACTTCACCGTCGGCCGCGTGTTCGAGCACGAATGGACGCGCACCGTGACCGAGATGGACAATGTCCTGTTCAGCTCGCTCACCATGAACGTCCAGCCGCTGCATCTCGACGAGGAATTCGCCTCCAAGACCGAGTTCGGCCAGCGCATCGTGAACAGCCTGTTCACGCTGGGCCTGATGATCGGCATCACCGTGAACGACACGACCCTCGGCACCACCATCGCCAATCTCGGCATGACCGACGTGCGCTTTCCCAAGCCGGTGTTCCACGGCGACACGCTGCGGGTGCGAACCCGCGTCGTGAGCCTGCGCGAGAGCAAGTCGCGCCCCGATGCCGGCATCGTCGAGTTCGCCCACACCGCGATCAACCAGCGCGACGAGATCGTGGCCGAGTGCACCCGCCAGGCGCTGATGCGCAAAAAGCCCAGGAGCTGAAGACCGTGCGATCCTTCCTGTTCGTTCCCGCCGATTCCGAGCGCAAGCTCGCCAAGGGCCCCGCCTCCGGCGCGGATGGGCTCATTCTCGACCTCGAGGATTCCGTCGCCACCGACCGCAAGACGATCGCGCGCGATATGGCGCTGGCCTATCTGAACGGTGCTGACCGTGCCGGCCCCAAGCTCTACGTAAGGGTCAACGCGCTCGACACCGGCCTGACCCTGGGCGACCTCGCCACCGTCATGCAGGGCAAGCCCGACGGCATCGTGTTCCCCAAGTGTGTCGGCCAGGCCGATCTCGACCTCTTGTCCAACTATCTCGACGCGCTGGAGGCGCGCGAGGGCATCGAGGCCGGCGCGACCCGCATCCTGACCATCGCCACCGAGAGCGCAGCGGCGATCCTCGCCCTCACCGCGGCGCCGGCCAGGCATGCCCGCCTGATCGGCCATTCCTGGGGCGGCGAGGACCTGATGGCCGATCTCGGCGCGCTGGCGAAGGGCCCCTCGCCCGGCGTCTACGACGATACGTTCAAGATGGCGCGCACGGTCAACCTGATGGCTTCGGTCGCAGCCGGCGTCACGGCCTACGACACGGTCTATCCTGACATCCGCAACGTCGAGGGCCTGCGCGCCGAGGCGCACGACGCACGGCGCATGGGCTATGGCGGCAAGATCGCGATCCATCCCGACCAGGTCGCGATCATCCACGAGGTCTTCACGCCGACAGATGCCGAGATCGACTGGGCCCGTCGCGTCATCGCGACCTTCGAGGGCAATCCGGGCGCCGGCGTCCTCACGATGGACGGCAAGATGCTCGACAAGCCGCATCTCGTGCTGGCGCGCCGCCTGGTTTCGCGGAAAGGGGGATGAAGGACAATTTCGGCCTTCTCGCGACCCTCGACCGGCTGTTTGCCGGGGACCGCAACTCGGTCCTCTCGCTGAACGAATTCCTCGAGGGTTTCGAAGGCCGCTCCTACGCCTTCGCGGTTCTGGCGATCAACATCGCGAACATCATTCCGTCGGGCATACCCTGGCTGTCGACGATCACCGGCGTGCCGATGCTCTACGTGCTCGCGCAATACTTCGCCGGCCACCCCGTCCCGTGCCTGCCCGCGACGATCGGCAAGCGCGGTCTGCCGCGCGGCAAGCTGCAGGATTTCCTGAACCGCGCGCGCCGCTTCATCCGCTGGCTCGAGAACACCGTGCATGCGCGCCACGAAGGATGGGTGAACGGCGTGCCGCGCCGGCTGCTGCTGATCGCTTTGTCGATCGACGTGCTGATCCTCGCTCTGCCGATTCCCTTCGACAATTTCTTCCCGGCCTGGGCAATTCTCTTCTTCTGCTTCGCTCTCATCGAGGATGACGGGTTGATGGCCATGTTCGGCTGGGCAATGACGGCGGTCACCGCCTGCTGGACCGTGTTCCTCCTGATGGTCGGCCATGCGGCCATCTCGGCCGCAATCTCGGCGCTGAAGTCGGCTGTGTTCCAGCATTGAAGGATATCGAGCGGGCCGTTAGCGGTCGCTCACCCGTCATTGTCATCCCCAGCGCAGCGACGGACCTTCTTGCGACTGCAGAAAGGTCCATCGCTGCGCAAGCAGGGAAGGCTAGTACGACCGCGGCAATCCCAGAACGTGCTCCGCGACGAAGTTCAGGATCATGTTCGTGGAGATCGGCGCCACCGTGTAGAGGCGGGCTTCGCGGAACTTGCGCTCGACGTCGTATTCCTCGGCGAAGCCGAAGCCGCCATGCGTCTGCACGCACATCTCGGCGGCTGCCCAAGAGGCTTCCGACGCCAGCATCTTGGCCATGTTGGCCTCGGCGCCGGCATTGATGCCGGCCTCGAACATCGCGGCGGCCTTGCGCACCATCAGGTCGGCCGCCTCGATCTGGGTATAGGCGCGGGCGATCGGATACTGGACGCCCTGGTTCTGGCCGATCGGGCGGCCGAACAGCTTGCGCTCCTTGGCGTAGTTCACGGCCCGCTCGATGAACCACTTGCCGTCGCCGATGCATTCCGAGGCGATCAGCACGCGCTCGGCGTTCATGCCGGAGAGGATGTAGCGGAAGCCCTGCCCCTCCTCGCCGATCAGGTTCTCGGCCGACACTTCCATGTTGTCGAAGAACACTTCGGTGCTGTTGTGGTTCATCATGGTCCGGATCGGCCGGATGGTAAGCCCCTTGCCCAGCGCCGAGCGCATGTCGACCAGGAACACCGACAGGCCTTCCGTCTTCTTCTTGGTCTGCTCGCGCGGCGTGGTGCGGGCGAGCAGCAGCATCAGGTCGGAATGCTCGGCGCGGCTGGTCCAGACCTTCTGGCCGTTCACGACGTAGGTGCTGTTGTCTTTCTTCACCGCCGTGGTGCGAAGACTCAGCGTATCGGTGCCGCTCGACGGTTCGGTGACGCCGAACGCCTGCAGGCGGAGCTCGCCGGTCGCGATCTTCGGCAGGTAGCGTTCCTTCTGCTCCTTGCTGCCGTGCCGCAGCACCGTGCCCATGATGTACATCTGGGCGTGGCAGGCCGCGGCGTTGCAGCCGGCCTTGTGGATCTCCTCGAGCACCGCGCTGGCCGCCGAGATGCCCAGGCCGGCGCCGCCATATTCCTCGGGGATCAGGATCGACAACCAGCCGGCCTCGGTCAGCGCCTTCACGAAGGCGGTCGGATAGCCGCGCTCGCGGTCGAGATCGCGCCAGTAGGCGCCATCGAACTTCAGGCAGAGCTGGCGAACGGCGTCGCGGATCTCGGGATGCGTCGGAGCGTAGGGATTTTCCATGGCGCGCAAGCTAATGCGCGCCTTCTCCCCATGCAATGCGACCGAGCCTGTCGACGAGCGGGCCGTGGATTTCCGGCCCGAATCCGTCGACCGTGGCGACGCGCTGCGCCGTCACGCCGTCCACGGCGCCCGCTTCCCTCACGATCGTATCGGTGACGAAGAAGTCCCGTTCCGCGGTCAGGAATTTCGCAATTGTCGGACGCCAGTCGGGACGCAGCACGGCGAGTGCCGCCATCAGCCCGTAAGCACCCCAGTTCGAGACGCCGGCGACCACGAGGTGATCGCACGACGTCACGCAGGCGATCTCTGCGCCGTTGGGCACGTGCCGGGCGATCAGGCCCGCCGGCAGCTTGCCCATGCCGACCTCGTTGCCGCCGTCGCCCACCGCGACCTTCGTCCAGTCGCCGCCCTCGAACAGCGAGTCGAGCGGCAGGGTCCAGGGCGAGACGTCGACGCCGCGCATGTTGCGCGGCTTGCCGTCGGCACTGCGCCCGCAGCGCTCGATGGCGACGACATGGGAGAGATTCTCCTGCCGCCAGACCTCCGCCAGCGCGTCGATCGCGCCGTCATCTCCCAGCACAATCTCGTCGACGATCACGGCTTCGCCGGTCGCCCGGACGGCCGCGCGCACGGCCTCGACACTGGGCGTGTCGACGGCGATGCGCGCAGGCACGCCGCAGGCCGCCAGCGCCGCCGCCAGCAGCGCGGTGCCCACGGGCCCATCGGTCTCGGGCGCCGCCACGTCGCCGCGCGGCACGAAGAAGCCGGTGATCAATCCCACACGCGTGGCCATCGCCAGCGACGCCGCCGCATCGGCGAGGCCGCCGAGATTGGCATCGATCAGCGCCTGGGTCTTGCGACCGACGTCACGACATACGAGGGCCTCGATGGCTTCGAGGCGACGGTCCTGCTCACTTGTCCTTGGCGACATAGACTCCCTTCCAGTCCACCGGCGAATCGTCGATCAGCTCGTCGAGTCGCCCGCGCATCATTTCGTAATAGCGCTGCCGCCAGCCGGCCGCATCCGCCGCCGCCCGGCACGTCCCGATCATCTCCAGCGCCTCGGCGAAGGCACCGCTGCGATAGAGCCGGAGGAACTCGTCCTGCTGCCCGACCAGCGCGGCATAGGCCGGCGATTTCGCGAGCGCGGCGTCCCCCAGCAGCGCGTAGACCCGCTCTGGCTCGGTCTTTCCCTTCACCGTGACGAGGTCGATCTCCAGCGTCGCATAGGCTTCAATCGCCTCGCGCGTCCTGTGCCCGACGATGATGCCGACACCATAGGTCTTGCACTGGCCTTCGAGGCGCGACGCCAGGTTCACGGCATCGCCCAGGCAGGAATAGGTGAAGCGCTGGGTCGAGCCGAAATTGCCGACGGAAGCGAGCCCGGTGTTCAGGCCGACGCCGATGTTGACGGGGATGTGCTTGCGGCCCTCGGCCACGGCCTCGACGCGCCACTCCTCGTTCAGCACGGCAAGACGGGCCTGCATGGCGAGCGCCGCGTCGCAGGCACGCGCGGCATGGCGATCGACCGGCAGGGGCGCGTTCCAGAACGCCATGATGGCGTCGCCCATGTATTTGTCGATCGTGCCCTTGCGGCTTAGGATCAGGTCGGTCATCGGCGTCAGGAAGCGGTTCATGAACCGCGTCAGCCCCTGCGGATCGAACTGCTCCGAGATCGTGGTGAAGCCGCGCACGTCGGTGAACATCACCGTGACCTCGCGCTGCTCGCCGCCGAGCTGCAGCAGGCCGGGATTGCGCGCAAGCTGCTCCACCAGGTCTGGCGACAGGTACATGCCGAAGGCCCCGCGGATCTCCGCCCGCTCCCGCTCCGTCCGCATGAAGGCAAGCGCCGTGCCGCCGACATAGATCGCCGTCAGGGTGAGCGGCGGATAGATCGGATCGAACAGCAGGTGGAGCCGGGAATAGGCCAGCCACGGCACGATCAGCCCGGCGCCGATCAGGATCGCAGCGACGAACGCCATCCTGCCGGCCGACAGCAGCGGCAGCAGCACGACCATCAGCAGGCCGACGGCCGCCAGATAGAGGAACTCCGCGCCATCGGCATAGTCGGGCCGGGCGAGGAACTGCTGCTCCAGCATCTGCTCGGCGAGCTGGGCGTGGACCTCGACGCCCGGCACGCCGTCCTGCACCGGCGTGTTGCGCAGGTCCTTCAAGCCAATGGCGCTGGTGCCGACGAAGATCACCTGACCCTCCAGCGCCTTCGCGGGGACCTCGTCGCGCAGCACGGCGCGCGCCGAGATGAACCGTTCCTCCTTGTGGCCGGTGTCGTAGAGCACGACCCGGCCACGGCCGTCGGTCGGCACCTCGAGGGCGCCGGTCTTGATCGCGACGATGCCCGTCTTCTCGCCGAACGACAGCTCACCGCTCGCACCGGACGACTTGATCAGATAGGACGAGGCCTCCTGGGCCACCCGCAGCGCTTCGATCGAGAGGGCCGGGAAAAGGCCGTCGTACCCCGCGACGCGGAACAGCATCGGCACACGGCGGATCACGATGCTGTCGACGTCGGTGTTGACGCTGCCATTGCCCTTGGCCGCGGCTTCGAGGATCTCGATGGATTTCACCGTGCCGCCCTGCTGCGGCAGGAATTGGCTGGGCTGGTCGCCGGCGAAGGCCACGCCGTGGAAGGTGCGCGGCGGCGCACCCAGGCCTTTCACGTCGAAGCCGAAGCCGGTGACGACGCGTGAGCGGGCCATGGCGTCGGCCAGCACCTTGTCGTTGTCCTCGACCGCGGCCGCGAGCTTTTCCACCGTATCGGGATCGGCGACCACCACCAGGTCCTGGATCATGCGGCTGATCGACGAGCGGTCCGGTTCGGCGAACACCGCGTCGAACGCCACCACCACCGCGCCCTTCTCGGTCAGCTTGTCGACCAAGCGCGCAACGATCGTGCGCGGCCACGGCCACTGGCCATAGGCCTCAAGCGCTGCCTCGTCGATGTCGACGATGCGTACCGGAGTCTCGGGATTGTATTCGCGCGGTTCGATCCGCTGATAGCCGTCGAAGGCAAAATCCCGGATGCGCGTCAGCGCCCCCGGATCGGCGATGCGCAGCGCCAGGGCGCCCACGAGCACGAGCAACGCGATGACCACGGGAGCATGAGGCGAATTGATGCGGCGCAACAGCCAGCTCACGCGCTTTCGATCCTCTGATCCCCCACGAACGTCACTTTACAGAGGATGGCGCCCAAGCCAAATAGCGCGACCTTGACCAACGCCCCCAGCCAGACCGCCCTGCACGGCATCTACTTCAAGATGAGCGCGCTCGTGCTGTTCTGCACGATGGACGCAATGGTCAAGGGGCTGGGCGGCACCTACGGCTCCTTCCAGCTCATGGTCTTTCGCAGCGCCGTGGCCCTGGTGCCCGTCGCGGTGCTGATCTGGCATGCCGGCGGCCTCCGGGTGGTCCGCAGCACCCGGCCGGGGCTGCAAGCGCTCAGGGTCGGCATCGGCTTCTGCAGCATGTTCGGCTTCTTCTACGCCTTCCCGCGCATGCCGCTCGTGGATGCCTACGCCATCTCCTTTTCGGCGCCGCTGTTCATGGTGGCGCTGTCCGTGCCGATCCTGCGCGAGGAGGTCGGCTGGCGGCGCTGGACGGCCGTGGGCGTGGGTTTCGCCGGGGTGCTGATCATGCTCGATCCTTTCGCGATCGAGTTCCACCCGGTCTCGCTGGTCATCCTGGCCGCGACCTTCTGCTACTCGCTCTCGACCGTGCTGGTCCGCCTGCTCAGCCGCCACGATCCCGACGTCGTGACCCTGTTCTGGTTCGCGATCGTGGGCACCGTCGTGTCGGTCGCCTGCGCCATCCCGGAATGGAAATGGCCGCCGCTGCTCGACTGGATCTGGTTGCTCACCCTCGGCCTGCTGGGTGGCTGCGCGCAGGTGCTGATCACCCGGGCCTGGCGCCTCGCCCCGGCCGCCATCCTGGCGCCGTTCGACTATACCGCCATCGTGCTCGCCATGGCCTACGGCTACCTGTGGTTCAAGGAAGAGCCGTCCTGGACCGTCTGGTACGGCCTGCCGCTGGTCACGGGCTCCGGCCTCTACATCCTTCATCGCGAGCGGGTCCGGGCGCGACTGCGCAAAAAGCCCTAATCTCCGAGGGTTTTTGTCGGGATTGACGAATCGCCTCTCCCACCACATCTTGTAGGCATGAACGACACCACCTTCTCCGTGACCTCCAACGCGGCCAAGCGGATTGCCTTCCTGGCCTCCAAGGAGCCCAAGCCCGTCATGATGCGGGTGGCGGTCCTGGGCGGCGGCTGCTCGGGCTTCCAGTACAATTTCTCGTTCGAGGAAGCGCGCAACGACGACGATCTGGTCATCGAGCATGACGGCGCCGCCGTCCTGGTCGACGCCACGTCGCTCGAGTTCCTCAAGGGCAGCCAGCTCGACTACGTCGAGGAAATGGTCGGCTCGGCGTTCCAGGTGAAGAACCCGAACGCGACCTCCTCCTGCGGCTGCGGCAACTCGTTCAGCGTGTGAGCCGAGCGAATCTCGGCTGCTGAGGGGCAAGTCATCGCGCAGCGATGTTTGGGAGCGCCGAAGACGAACGACCACTGTGACCGATCGCGCCGTACGACGGCGCACTTCCACATTCGAATGGAAAGTCGTTAGTCCGTCCGCGTTGCGGTTGCGGCTTCTTCTTCCCTGACGGGCCGGCTGATAGCGTGCCGCCCTCAGGGAGCTTCAATGAACATCGGACGACGGACCTTCGCCTTCTCGGCGGCGAGCCTTCTTGCCTTCCCCGCGACGGCGCAGGAGGCCTGGCCGGCCCGTCCCGTCACCCTCGTCGTGCCCTATCCACCGGGCAACGCCGCCGACATCAGCGGCCGCCTGCTGCTCGAGCCGTTGTCGACCGAGATCGGGCAGCGCCTCGTCATCGACAACCGCGCCGGCGCCTCGGGCATCATGGGCAGCGCCGCCGTCGCCCGCGCGGCGCCCAACGGCTACACCCTTCTCCTCACCTCGAATTCGCCGATCGCCAGCGGCCCATGGGTCACGAAGAACGTGCCCTATGTGGTCGAGCGCGACTTCACGCCGATCGCCGGCATCGCGCGCGGCGCCCTCGTCCTGCTGGCCGCGTCAGACGTGCCGGTCAGCACCACCGCCGAGTTCGTGGCCTACGTGAAGGCCAATCCCGGCAAGACCAGCTACGGCTCGTTCGGCCAGGGCAATCTCAACCACCTGATCATGGAGATGCTGCGGCTGCGCCTCGGCCTAGACATGGTGCATGTCCCCTATCGCGGCAGCGGCCCGGCGCAGCTCGACCTCGCGGCCGGCCGCATCCAGTTCCTGTTCGACGGCGCCCCCGGCGCCCTGGCCCGCATCAAGGCGGGACAAGCCAAGGGCATCGCCGTCTCGACCCTCAAGCGCTCGCCCACCCTGCCCGACATGCCGACCTTGGCCGAATCGGGCCTGCCCGAGCTGCGCGGCATGGATGCCGGCGGCTGGGTCGGCCTGTTCGGCCCGGCCCAGACCCCGGCCGCGATCGTGGAGCGCCTCAACGGCGCGCTGCAGGCCGTCATTCCGACGGCGCAGGCCAAACTGCTCGAACAGGGGCTGGAGATCTTTACCGACAACAGTCCCACCGACTTCGCGGGGTTCGTGCGCGCCGACAGCGAGAAATGGCGGCAGGTCGTGCTCGAGGCGAAGATCGAGCCGCAGGACTGAGGCATGCTATGAGGGCGGCAAGAGAGGCAGCCTGAACTCATGAAAATCGCGACCTGGAACGTGAACTCCGTCCGCAAGCGCACCGGCAATCTGGTGGCGTGGCTGCAGGAGGCCAAGCCCGACATCGTCGTGCTGCAGGAAATCAAGGCGCAGGAGCCGCAATTCCCCACGGCCGAGGTCGAGGCCGCGGGCTACAAGGCGGCGATCGTGGGCCAGAAGGGGTTCAACGGCGTCGCGTTCCTGTCCCACCACGCCTTCGATGTGACGGCGCGCGCCCTGCCCGGCGCCGCCGAGGACGAGCCGGCGCGCTATGTCGAAGGGCGGGTCTACACGCCGCGCGGGCCGCTGACGGTCGGCGGACTCTACCTGCCCAACGGCAATCCGGTCGGCACCGAGAAGTTCGCCTACAAGCTCGCCTGGATGGAGCGGCTGCTCGCCCACGCGCGCGAGCTGCTGGCGCGCGAGGAGATGTTCGTGCTGTGCGGCGACTACAATGTCTGCCCGACCGAGATGGACGTCTTCGATCCCAAGGCTTTCGCCGGCGACGCGCTCTGCCAGCCCGAGTCACGGGCGGCGTTCCGCAAGCTGCTCAACCTCGGCCTGACCGACGCGGTGCGGGCGTTCCATCCCGACGGCGAACAGTACACGTTCTGGGATTACCAGGCGGGCGCCTGGCCCAAGGGCAACGGGCTCAGAATCGACCACCTGCTGCTGTCGCCACAGGCCGCCGACCGCCTCACTGCGGTCGGGATCGACAAGGCCGAACGCGGCAAGACCGAACCGTCGGATCACGTCCCGGTCTGGTGCGAGCTGGACGTGGCGGCTTAACGCTCGATCACAACTTGAGAACGAGCAATGGAGCGCGCCACTCCAGTGGCGCTCATCCTCTGCTCGTCACCTAAGCTCCATGCGCTACTGGAGTGGCGCGCTCCAATGAGTGCTACTCCGCGCCCGCGCCAATGACGCCGCCGTCGGCGATGATGCACTGGCCGCAGATGAAGTTGCCGGCCTTGGAGGCCAGGAACACAGCGACGCCGCCGATGTCGTCGGGCTGGCCGATGCGCTTCAGCGCCGCCTTGCCCTCCTGCGCAGCCCGGATCTGCGGATTGTCCCACAGCGCCTTGGCGAAGTCGGTCTGGATCAGGCCGGGCGCGATGGCGTTGACCCTGATGTTGTGCTTGCCCCACTCCATGGCGAGGGACTTCACCAGCGACAGGTCAGCCGCCTTGCTCATGTTATAGGCTGCGATATGGGCCGAGCCGACCAGCGCGCCGATCGACGAGACGATGATGAAGGCGCCGTCCTTGCGCTCCGCCATCTCCGGACCGACCATGTTCATCAGCCACAGGTTCGACATCACGTTGTTCTGCATGATCTTCTGGAACACTTCGTCCTTCAGCCCGCTGAGCGGGCCGAAATACGGATTGGAGGCGGCATTGCAGACCATGATGTCGATGCGGCCATAGGCCTTGCGGGCCTCGGCCACGAGGTTCTCGAGCTGGGCCTTGTCGGAGATGCTGGCGGCGACCGCCGTGGCCTCGCCGCCCTTGTCCTTGATGGCCTTCACCACCTCCTCGCAGGCCGGCAACTTGCGGCTCGACACCACGACCTTGGCGCCATGGGCGGCCATTTGTTCGCAGATCGAGCGGCCGATACCACGGCTCCCGCCGGTCACCACGGCCACCTTGCCGGAAAGGTCGAACATCATCGGTCGTCTCCTCGTTTTCCTGTCAGCGGATCAATTGTCCCAACATGAACCGGCCAGGAGAATTGGTCGATAGGCATGAGTTTCTCCAGTCGGCATCGCCTCGCGTCACGGCGCTTCGAGGGCCGGTTGCGCGAGACGCTTGTTCTCGCGGTTTCCTTGGGGCATTTTTCCAGCGAGGCGGGAGGCGGCATTGAAGATACACGCGCTGATGGTGATGGTGGTCGCTTCCGTGGCAGCCTGTAATCCCGAGTCGAAGCCCACCTCCCAGGCCCCGGCGCAACCGGTGGCCGTGTCGGCGTCGGCGGAGGTTTCCCCCAGCGCCCGGGCGCGCATCAACGAGCAGGCCAACGCCTGGGTCCAATGCGCGGCAGCCAAGAGCCGGGATCTGGACGATGGGCGATCAGACGCGGGGACGATCGCGCAGGCCGTGCGCAGTGCGTGCCGCTCGCTGTATATCTTGAAGGACAATGAGGATCTCGGCTTCGCCACCCAGATCGTGCTGCAGACGCGGGCCAACATTGCCCAGCTCAGACAGGCCATCACCGCCCCCTGGGCGGCGTGCGTCGAGCCGTTCATCAAGGCCGACCAGATCCGGCAAACCTCGGTTGAGTCGGCGGCCACCACGGCCGCACGGGAATGCAAACAGCATTTCCGCGGCAAGGACGGTCAGGACGTCCTGATCATCACCGCGGTCGCACGACAGAGACTGAACAATCCCGGCCAGGGTCAGGGCCCGATCGTCGTCGGCAAGCCGCAGCCCCTCCCGCCGGTCGACAAGAAGATGTGAGACAAGCTCCTGTCGTCCTGAGCAGCGCGAAGGACGTGACGAAACGGTCAGCGGACTCCCTAGCGGGCGTGAGAGGCTCCACCGCGCTCGGGATTACAAGAACGACAGCGGCGCGCCGACACGACTCTATCGCGTCAGCAGCGCGATCAGCTCGACATGCGCGGACCAGAGGAACTGGTCGATGGGCATGAGTTTTTCCAGTCGGTAGCCGCCGTCCTGCAAGGTGCGGACGTCGCGGGCGAAGCTGGCGGGGTCGCAGGAGCCGTAGACGATGCGCTTGACCTTCGAGGCGGCGAGTTCGGCACATTGCGCGGCAGCACCCGCGCGCGGCGGGTCGAGCACGATGGCGTCGAAGGCCTCGAGTTCCTTGGTGCTGAGCGGCCGCCGGAACAGGTCGCGCAGTTGCACGGTCACGCGGTTGCCGCCCAGCTTGCGTGCCGCGGCATCGACGGCGGCGACCGAGGGGCGGTCGTATTCGAACAGGCTGAGCTTGCCCGGCTTGCCGAGCGACAGCGCGCCGATGCCGGCGAACAGGTCGGCGAGATGCGCGGCCTCCCCGGCCCAGACATTGACGCCGGCACGCATCACCAGCTCGGCGCGCTTGGTGGCCTGCAGGAATGCGCCCGGTGGCGGCTCGATCGTGACGTCGCTCAGGATGAGCTGCGGCGTGCGGCGCACCAGTACCGGCTCGGCCGTCGCGCGGTCGCCCCAGCTCACGCGCGCCAGGTCGGCGCTTTCGGCCAGCGCGATCAGCGCCTCGCGGATAGCGAGCGTCATCTCGAAGCGCTTGTGGGGGCGGATCAGTACGTCGAGGCCGGTGTCGGTCTCGTTGACCACGGCATCGGCCGAGGTGCCGTCACGCAGGATGTCGGCCATCGCCGACCTCAATGACGCGATGGCGGCGTTGACCTTCGGACGTGCCACCACACAGGTGCCGACGTCGACGACGCTCTGGCTCGCCCGTTCATGATAGCCCGCCAGGACGCGCTTGCCCTCGCGCCGCAACACGATGTCGGCGCGCCGGCGCTCGCCCGGCTCGCAGGTGACGGGCGCCTCGAAGCGCGGGGCCTTCACGCCGCGCTGCGCCAGCGCCTTGGCGATCAGCTCGGTCTTCCAGCCGGTGTAGATATCGCGACGCCAGTGCTGCAGGGCACAGCCGCCGCAGGTGCCGAAATGCGCGCACGGCGGCGTCTCGCGGTGGCGCGACGGCGCCAGCACCTCGAGCAGCTCACAGGCGATGCCGTCGCCGCGCTTGTCGAGCGGTTCGGCCTCGACCGTCTCTGCCGGCAGGCAGTAGGGCACGAAGTAGCGCTTGCCCTCGAGATCGGCGACGCCGTCGCCGCGGGCGCCGACTTCCAGGATGTCGAGCGTGAGACTCATGATGGACCTCAGCCCAGCCAGCTCTTGGCCGGCCTCATCTCGCCGACCAGCAGGCCGACGACGTTCTTGATCTGCGGATGCAGCACCTCTTCGCGCTGCCCCGCCGGCAGCACGCCGAGATGATCGAGCAGCGCCGCCATCGCGACCTCGGCCGCCCGGCCCGCGCCGTCCCAGACCTTCAGCGCCACGCCGAGGCCGAGCGTCGGCAGCATGCCGCAGAACACGCCCTCGGCGCCGGTCTTCACCTGAATCACGCCGGGCGCGGCCTCGTTGATGCGCGTACAGAAGCGGCCGGTGCCGGCCACCATGAACGGCTCGGCGTTCATCGCCTTGCGGATGCGGATTGCGGCGTCGGCACGCTTGCTCGACAGGCCCGACGGATCGGCCATCGAGGCCATCGCCTGCGCGAGACTCTTGAGCGGCGTGGCAAGCGTGGGAATTCCGCAGCCATCGGTGCCGTGGGGAAAGGCGTTGGCGTCGAGGCCGCACAGCGCGCTCATCGTCTCGCGCAGCCGGCGCTGCACCGGATGGTCGTAGGTGATGTAGCCCTTGGTCGGCTCGCCATAGTGCACGGCCGTCGTCAGGAAGCCGCTATGTTTGCCCGAGCAGTTGTTGAACGCCGCGGTCGGCAGCGTATTGGCGCGGGCCAGGGCCTCGATGCTCGACTGCAGGCGCGGTGCGTGCGTGCCGCATTCGAGATCGGCCTCGCTCAACCCGACCTTCGCCAGCCAGGCGCGCACCGTCTCGACATGCCGCGTCTCGCCGCTGTGCGAGGCGCACGACAGAGCGACATGCTCGTCGCCCAGTCCGAAGCGCTCGACCGCGCCGCTCTCGACGAAGGCCATCGCCTGGATCGGCTTGTTGGCCGAGCGCGGCAGGATCGCCGCCTCGATGTCGCCCCAGGACTCGACGACCGTGCCGTCGGCCTTCACGACCGCGGCGATGCCCTCGTGACGGCTTTCGACGACCGGACCGCGCGTGACTTCGATGACGACAGGGCCCCGGCTCATCGCACGCGCTCCAGCTTGACGACGGTTATGTTGTCCTGATGCTCCGCGGCCGCAGCCAGCACCGCCGCGACGATGCGGTCCGCTGGCAGCGCCGCCTGCGCCAGGATCTGTTCGTTCTTCAGGCTATGGACGCCGTCGCTGCATACCAGCAGGCGCGCGTCCGGCCCCAGCCGGCGGCGGCCCCGGTCGACCAGGGTGAGGGGCTCGCCCATCACCGCCTCGCGCAAGGTATGCCGGCCGGGATGATGCTCGGCGTCCTCGGCCGAGAGCATGCCGCGGGCGACCAGCGCGTCGATCTGCGGCGCCATCGAATGATCGGCGTTCAGGCGTTCGATCCGGCCGGCCTCGACCAGGTAGAAGGGCGAATCTCCGACGCTTATCCAGCGCACCTCGTCGCCGCGCAGATGAGCCGCGACCAGGGTGGCGCCCATGCCGGTGAGTTCGCCCCGGGCGAGAGCGCCCCGGCCGACCGCCTGGTTGGCGTCGTGCAGCCCGTCGTCCAGATCGCCGCCCTGCTCCACCGCATGGATGAAGGCGTCGACCGCGAGCTGGCTCGCGACTGCCCCACCGGCATGTCCGCCCATCCCGTCGGCCACCACCGCGAGCACGGAGCCGTCGCCCAACGTCACCAGACGCCAACTGTCTTCTTGATACGGGCGGGCGCCCTGATGTTGGTCGCCCTCGCCTCGCCAGCGTGTCGCCATAGCCGGTGCCAAATCCTGTGATGTCGTGAGCTAGTGCCAGACCGCCGGGAGCTTGCTGAGGCCGCGCAGGGTGAAGCTGCGGCGCCAGGCCGGCGTGTCCTTTTCGGGGAGCGTCAGGTTCGGCATGCGCTCGATCAGCGCCGCGAACACCAATTCGGCCTCCAGCCGCGCGAGTTGCGCCCCCAGGCAATGATGGATGCCGCCCCCGAACGACATCGGACGGATATGCTCGCGGCCGACATCAAGCCGGTCAGGATCGGGATACTGCGCCGGATCGCGGTTGGCCGCGCCCAGCAGGGCGACGATGCTCTGCTCCGCGCCGATCGTCACGCCGCCCAGCTCGACTTCGGCATGAGTGACACGGCCGGTGATCTGAACCGACGAGTCGTAGCGCAGCAGTTCCTCGACCGCGTTGGGGATCAGCGACGGGTCGGCCTTGAGCCGCTCCCACTGATCGGGATTGCGATGGAGCGCCAGCAGGCCGTTGCCGATCAGGTTGGTCGTCGTCTCGTGCCCGGCGCCGAACAGCAGGCCGATATTCGCCTGCAGCTCCTCGGCCGACAGCTTGTCGCCTGCCTCCTCGGCCCTCACCAATTCGGTCGTGAGGTCGTCGCGCGGCTCGCGGCGGCGCAGCTCGCAGAGCTGGTTGAAATAGACCGCGGCCATCTGGGTGTTGCGGTTGGCCAGGTCGAGCTCTTCGCGCGTCATCGGAACCGGTTCGAGGATGCGACCGTTCACGTTGCTCCCCGCCAGGAACGGGGCGCGATGCTCTTCGGGAATGCCCAGCATGTCGCAGATCACGATGACCGGCAGGCGATGAGCCAGGTCGCGCATCACATCCATCTCGCCCTTGTCGGCGACCCGGTCGAGCTGTTCCTTGACCAAGGCCTCGATGCGCGGCCGCATGTCGGCGACACGGCGCGCCGTGAAGGCCTTGGTGACCAGCCCACGCAGGCGCGTATGATCGGGCGGGTCCTGCACCAGCATGGTCTTCGCGAGACTCGCCACCGCCGGCTCGTCCATGCGGTCGGCGCCGTAGCGGCGTCGCATGTTGCCTTCGAAGTCCTTGCCGAAGCGCTTGTCGCGGAGCGACAGCGCCACGTCCTCGTAGCGCGTGATCAGCCAGAAGCCCTGCGGCGTCTTGAGAACTGGGGCGGCCTCGCGCAGCCGGCGATAGAATGGATAGGGATCGGCGATGAAGGCCGGGTCGAGCGGATTGAACTCGAGGTCCTTCGCAGGTGCGGTCGGCTGGGCGATGGTGTCCATCCCTCTCCTCTACCACGAAGCCCCTTGCCGCGCGAACGAACGAGCCCCTAGCATCGCCCCATGTTTGCACTCACCCAGGGACTTCGCCGCGCCGTCCAGATCCGCCCCAACGGCCTCGCCACCTCTTTCGCCGGCCGCCGCCGCACCTGGCAGCAGAGCGCCGAGCGGATCAGCCGGGTCGCCGGCGCGCTTTCGGCATTGGGCGTGCGCCGCGGCGACCGGGTCGCCCTCCTCGCCCTCAATTCCGACCGCTATCTCGAGCTGATGTACGCGCTGCCCTGGATGGGGGCGGTGATGGTGCCGGTCAACACGCGGCTCGCCGCCCCCGAGATCGAATACATCCTGAACGATGCCGGTGCGGTCGCGCTGTTCATCGACACCGGCATGTCACACCATCTGAAGGCGCTCGACGGACGGACACCGTCGGTGCGCGAGGTGATCTGGCTCGACGATCTGGCGAGCCCCGACGGGATCCTCCATTACGAGGACCTCACGAGCTACGAGGCGATGGAGGATGTGGGCGCGCACGACGACGATCTCGCCGGCCTGTTCTACACCGGCGGCACGACGGGGCGTTCCAAGGGCGTGATGCTCACACACACCAACCTGGTGGTGAACGCGCTGAATGGTGTCGCCGGCATGGGCTTCGATTCCGACACCGCCTATCTCCATTCGGGGGCGATGTTCCATCTCGCCGATGGCGCCTCGACCTTTGGCGTCACCCTGTCCGGCGGGCGCCACGCCTTCGTGCCGCGCTTCGAACCGGTCGAGGTGCTGCTCACCATCCAGACAGAGAAGGTGACGCACGCGCAGTTCGTGCCGACCATGATCAACATGCTGGTGAACCACGAGCGCTTCGACGAGTTCGACATCGGCACCCTCTCGTTCATACTCTACGGCGCCTCGCCGATGCCGGAGGGCATCGTGCGCAAGGCGATCGAGCGGATGCCGCGGGTGCGCCTGATGCACGGCTACGGCATGACCGAGGCCTCGCCGATCGTCACCCTGCTCGACCCGCGCTACACCGTGCTCGACGGTCCCCATGCCGGCCGGCTGAGATCGTGCGGCCAGGCGGCGCTCGCCTGCGAGGTCAGGATCGTCGACGCCGACCGGCTGGAAGTGCCGCGCGGCACCACCGGCGAACTCAGCGTCCGCGGCGCCAACGTGATGAAGGGCTACTGGAACAAGCCGGCCGAGACCGAAGCGGTGCTGGAGGACGGCTGGTACTACTCCGGCGACGGCGCCTACATGGACGAGGAAGGCTTCGTCTTCATCGTCGACCGGCTGAAGGACATGATCATCTCCGGCGGCGAGAACGTCTACTCGGCCGAGGTCGAGAATGCGATCTCGACGATGCCTGGCGTTGCCGAGGTGGCGGTGATCGGCGTGCCCGACGACCAATGGGGCGAACGCGTCCACGCCATCGTCGTCCCCCGGCACGGCGCCCCGCTCGCGGCCGACGACGTGATCGACCATTGCCGCAACCAGATCGCGGGTTACAAATGCCCCCGCAGCGTCGACTTCCGCGACACGCCCCTGCCGCTGTCCGGCGCCGGCAAGGTCCTCAAGCGCGAGCTGCGCGAGCCGTACTGGAAGAACTTCACCGAGGCCGTGAACTGATGCCGACGATTCCCTACTTCGACTGGATCGCCCACCATGCCGGCCGGCGTCCGCATCACCTCGCGATTCACGATCTGCATACGGGGCGGAAGCTCTCCTATGGCGACCTTGACGGCCGCATCGGTCGGCTGGCCGCGGCACTGGCGGCGAGAGGCATCGAGAAAGGTGACCGCATCGCCCTGCTTGCGCCCAACTGCGCCGAATATTTCGAGCTTCAGTTCGCCTGCGGCCGGCTGGGCGCCATCATGCTGCCGCTCAACTGGCGGCTCACCGTCCCGGAGCTCGAGTACATCCTGGGCGATTCGAGCCCGAAGCTGCTGATCCACGACAAGGGCTTCGCGGAAGCGGCCGTCGCGCTTTCAAAGAACCTGCTGGAGATCGACCACGAGCGACCCGACAGCGCCTACGAGCGCGCGCTCGCCGAGGCCGGACCGGCGCCGGCTTCCGCGGCCCTGACGCACGACGATATCGGCATGGTCATGTACACGTCGGGCACGACCGGGCACCCGAAGGGCGCGATCATCACCCACGGCATGGTGTTCTGGAACTGCGTGAACCTGGGCATCCCCGCACTGATCACGCCCGAGACGGTGCAGCTCGTGGTGCTGCCGCTGTTCCACACCGGCGGCCTGAACTGCTACGCCAATCCGGTGCTGCATGCCGGCGGCACGATCGTGGTCATGCGCACTTTCGATCCCGGACAGGCGCTCGACTGCCTCTCCGATCCTGCGCTGGGCATCACGCATTTCTTCGCCGTGCCCGCGCCCTATCAATTCATGATGCAGCATCCCAAGTTCGCGACGGCCGATCTCTCGCGCCTGCGGATCGCCGGCGTCGGCGGTGCGCCCTGCGCGCTTGCCATCCTCGAGACCTGGACTGCCCGCGGCGTGCCGCTCGTCCAGGGCTGGGGCATGACCGAGACCAGCCCCGCCGGCACGATGCTCGATGCCGCCGACGCCATCCGTAAGCTGGGCTCGGCGGGCAAGGCGATGATGCACACCGCGATCCGCGTGGTCGACGACGAGGGGAACGACGTGCCGGCGGGCGGCATCGGCGAGCTCCTGATCAAGGGACCGAACATCACGCCGGGCTACTGGAACAATCCCGCCGCCACCGAGAGGAGCTTTACCGACGGCTGGCTGCACACCGGCGATGCCGCGCGGCTCGACGAGGAAGGCTTCGTCTACATCGTCGACCGCTGGAAGGACATGTACATCTCGGGCGGCGAGAACGTGTATCCCGCCGAGGTCGAGAACGTGCTGTTCCAGATCCCCGCCATCGCCGACGCCGCGATCATCGGCGTTCCCAACGAGCGCTGGGGCGAAGTCGGCATGGCGATCATCGTGCGCAAGCCCGAGCAGGACCTCGCCGAGGGCGACGTGATCCAGCATTGCCTCGCCCGCCTCGCCAAGTTCAAGGTCCCGCAATCCGTCACCTTCGTCGACGCCCTGCCGCGCAACGCCACCGGCAAGGTCCTGAAGCGCGAGCTGCGCGTCCAGTTCGTCGGCCAGGAGGCGCCGGCGATCAGTTAGGGCGCTCGCCCGTACAATGTCGTCCTGAGCGACGCGAAGGACCTTGCGGATCGACCGGGGGACTCCGTTGCCAGCGCGAGATCCTTCGCTGCGCTCAGGATGACAGCAAGGTCAAACCAACGGCACGTAGTCGTACTCGCCCACGCCTTGCATGATCAGGAACGTAAGCGAGGCGTCGCCGCCGTTGGTCACGAGGTGCGGCCTTCCCGGCGCGGCGACGAAACTCTCGCCCGGCTTCAGGATCACCTCTTCCTTCGGCTCCTGCAGGAAGAGCCGCATCGTCCCCTCGACCACGTAGAACGTGTCGCTGATGTTGTTATGAAAGTGCCAGGGCACCTTCTGCGTGGGCGAGAGCTGCAGCTCGGCCACCCGGAAGCCCGGCCGCTGCAGGTGGTAGGCACGCCGCTCGACCTCGTAGAAGTGGCTGGCGTCCTTCAGCGCTTCGAGTGTGCTGGGTGCCGACATCGTCGATCCTCCTTGCTGGAGAGCCCGGTCCGGTTTTTCGCTGTGCCTTGAACTCGCCAAGCCTTAATAACGGGCGCGATCCCGTCAAGAAAACAGTTCGATGAAGTAGGATTTTCCATGCTTACGATCTACGGCGTCTACCGGTCCCGCGCGTCGCGCAACATCTGGCTGGCAGAGGAACTCGGCATTCCGTTCAAGCACGTCGCGGTCATCCAGCACTATCGCACCGTGCCGGCCGGGATGCTGCATACGCAGTCGCCGGAGTTCCTGAAGATCAATCCGAGCGGCCTGATCCCCTCGATCGACGATGACGGGCTGGTGCTGCACGAGTCGCTGGCCATCAACCTCTATCTCGCCCGCAAGCATGGCGGCCCGGTCGCCGGCGCGACTGTCGCCGAAGAGGGCCAGATCGCAATGTGGGCGTTGTGGGCCGCGACGGGCGTCGAGCCTCACGCCATCAACGTGCTCTATCATCGCCTGGGAAATCCGAGCGGCGTGAAGGATCCGAAGATCGCCGATGCCGCGGTCGAGGCGCTCAAGGGCCCCTTCGCCGTGCTCGACAAGGCGCTGGAAAAGAGCGGCTGGCTGGTCGGCGACCGCTTCACCGTGGCCGACCTCAACGCCGCCGAGATCGTGCGCTATGCGCAGCCCGCCCCGGAACTGTTCGAAGCCGCGCCGCGCGTGAAGGCCTGGCTCGCCGCCTGCCAGGCCCGTCCGGCCTTCAAGAAGATGTGGGCCGCGCGCGACGCCGAGCCGGCCTAGAAATCAGGCCTCGGGCGCCGCTTTGGTCAACGTCGCAAGACGCGCCGTGGCGCCCGCGACCGCTTCCGGCGAAAACCTGTCGGGATAGGTCAGCACCAGCTGCTCGCCCGTCATCTCGACCATCCCGTTCGCGACCAGCAGTTCGAAGGATTCGGGCGGTTCCTTGCTCTTCGCCCAGTCCTCCAGGCAGGCGACCACGCCTTTGCCCTTCAGCTTCAGGCGGGTGCGGCTCGCCCGGGTGGCGCGACCGTTCTTCTGCGTCAGCAGCTGCTCGTAGGCCGCCAGGGTGCTGTAGAAGGCGCGGTCGAGCGGGTCCGTCTGCGTGGCCCCTTCCAGCGAGCAGAGCTGGTCGAACGCCTGTCGCCAGATATCCTCGCGACCCATGCGTTTTGCATTCTGCATGAGCGTGCGCAGATGCTCCGGATCCGTGTAGCTGGAGATCGGCTTGCTCATCGTCTGCTTGATGGCGACGGGTGCCTTTTCGACGGGCACGTTCGCACGCTTCGTTGAACGCTTTGCCACGGGCAACTCCTGCACATTAGTCCGGCACTGGGTGTGCAAGAAATTCACCATACCACATTGTTCGCCGTGCAACCGGATTGTTCACAGCGCGAAAACCAGCCGCCGGACCGGCCCGGCGCGGGGGGCGGTGGTCAGGCCGCCAGCACCAGCCGATCGTTGGCGACGGCGAAGCCGAAATTCTCGTAGAAGCGCTTGGCCGGTCCCTCGCCCACGACGGCCTCGACCTGCACCGCGCGGCGCTGGCGCGACCATTCGACGGCGGCGGCCAGGAGGCGTCTTCCAACCCGACGGCCGCGCTGGTCGGCGCGCACGACGAGGTTGTCGACCTCTATGACCTTGTGGGCGCCCATACCCTCCAGCGGCACCAGCCGCGTCATCAGCACGGCGACGGCCAGCACGCCGATCTCGCTTTGCGCCACGAGCAAAGTCGTGCCGGGGGTCTCGAGCCAGGTCAGCACCTGCTCGCGCGCGGATTCGCCGTCGCCGAGAAGTTCGCTGAGTTCCTCGAGGTCGCGTGGGCCCGCCAGCCTCACACGGATGGCGAGCGGCAAGTGGTGCGGTTCAAGTTCTGCTTCGATGATCGACATATCGTCCTCCGGTTGCGGGTTCCGCCGCGGCCCGGAGGCCAAGTCCTAAAACACGAAAGCCGCCGGGATGCGGCGGCTTCGTTGAGTCATGACCCTTCGCGCCGCCTATGTCAGGGGCGTAAAATACCAAGCGTTGTGGGACAGGGTCTTGAACATGAAAATCTTATAGGGTTCAGGACACAAGTTTGTCAACGCTCGCCAAAACATGAAACACCATCGCGCAACATTATTGCGTCCACGATCACCGCAGCCCGGGATCCGGGAGGTGCGACATTCGCTTCGATTGTTTCGTTTATTTCTGTTATTTCGTTTGCCGGTCCCCGGCAGCAGTCGCTCCCCCAGCGGAGCGACCCATCGAGGATGGCGCCGATCGGCCTCATCCGACGCCCGGATCGCTACTCCGCGGCGACGGCCATCGCCTGCTTGAGGCCGGGCATGGTGAAGCCGAGCTTGTCGAGCTTCTCGATCATGTCGCGGCCGGTCTTCTCGTCGAGCTCGACGAGTGGCGGACGGACCGGGTTCCAGTGCGGGTCGCTGCCATAGTGCGCGATCACGTATTTCAGCGCTGGGATCATCACATAGCCCTGCATGACGCCGCGGACCTCGTTGATCCAGGCCTGGAGCTTGTCGCCTTCCGGCGTGCCGTAGGCCTTGATCGTCTCGGCGATCTTGCCCGGGTTGATGTTCGCCGTGGCGCTGATGCAGCCGACGCCGCCGGCCTTCAGGTTCTCCAGGATCGGCTTCTCGTTACCGGAGAAGACGTCGAATCCGTCCTTGGCGAAAGCGTCGATCATGCTCTTCGTGTGGGGCCAGTCGTCCGACGAATCCTTCATGCCGACGATCTGCGTCGGATAGGCCTTCATCAGCCGCTCGACCAGCTTGTGCGTGATCGGCACGCCCGAGACCCCGGGAATATGATAGAGATAGACGCGCAGGCGGTCGTCACCGACCCGCTGCACGACTTCCGAGTAGAAGCGGAACAGCCCCTCTTCCGGCACGCCCTTGTAGTAGAACGGCGGCAGCATCAGCACGCCGCCGACGCCGAGCTTCACCGCATGGGCGCTCACTTCGGCCGCCTCGGTGATCGAGCAGGCGCCGGTGCCGGGCATCATGCGCGCGGTCGGCACGCCCGCCGCGACGACGGCCTCGAGCAGGCTCATCCGCTCCTTGGCCGACAGCGAATTGGCTTCCGAGTTGGTGCCGAAGACCGCGAGCCCGCAATCCTGGCTGATCAGCCACTTGCAGTGGGCGATGAAGCGGCCGACATCCGGCGACAGGTCGCGCTTGAAGGGCGTGACGACGGGCGAAAGAACGCCTTTGATCCGTGCTGCGGCCATGATCTTATTTCTCCCGGGAATGGCGCGCCTTTCTGCAACGAAGCGCCGGAGACGTCCAGTGTCACCATCACTCAGCGAAATCCTGCCCGAGGACGGCACATCGGGCACGCTCGTCGGCCGCCTCTGGCGGGCCGACCATCCGGCGGGCCCCTCGGTCGTCGCGATCAGGGGTGGCGGCGTGTTCGATCTCTCGGCAACCGTGCCGACCATGGCCGATCTCTGCAATGCGCCGGATCCCACGTCCATCGCGCGCAACACGCCGGGCGAGCGCGTCGGCGAGCTGAAGGACCTGATCGGCGACCTGCTCGCTCCGGTCGACCTGCAGGCGCTCAAGGCCGCCGGCGTCACCTTCGCGGTCAGTCTGCTCGAGCGGCTGATCGAGGAACATGCCAAGGGCGATCCCGCGCGCGCAGAGCAGGTGCGCGGCGAGCTGAACTCGATCATCGGCGCCGATGTCAGTGCCATCAAGCCGGGCTCGCCCGAGGCCGAGGCGCTGAAGAAGACGCTGATGGCGCGCGGCGCCTGGTCGCCCTACCTCGAAGTGGGCATCGGTCCCTATGCCGAGATCTTCACCAAGGCGCCGCCCATGGCCGCGGTCGGCTACGGCGCCGAGATCGGCATCCGGCCGGACTCCGACTGGAACAATCCCGAGCCCGAAGTGACGCTGATCGTCAGCGCCAAGGGCCGGATCGTCGGGGCGACGCTCGGCAACGACGTGAACCTGCGCGACATCGAAGGCCGCAGCGCGCTCCTGCTGGGCATCGCCAAGGACAACAACGCCTCCTGCGCGCTCGGTCCCTTCATCCGCCTGTTCGACGATACCTTCTCGTTGGACGACGTGCGCCAGGCCAAGGTCGATCTCGAAGTGACGGGCCCCGACCAGTTCCGCCTGCGCGGCTCGAGCGACCTCTCGAAGATCAGCCGCGATCCCACCGATCTCGTGGCCCAGGCGATGAGCGCGCATCAATATCCCGACGGCATGGCGCTGATGACCGGCACGCTGTTCGCGCCGACCGAACCGCGCAAGCCCGGCGGCACCGGCTTCACGCACATGGTGGGCGACCTGGTCTCCATCCGATCGCCCAAGCTCGGCACGCTGACCAACAAGGTGGCCCATTGCGACAAGATCGCGCCCTGGACGTTCGGCGCGGGAGCCTTGATGCGAAACCTCGCGGCACGCGGGTTGCTGCGGTAAAGCCTTCGGACCTTTTCAAACTCCTCTCCCCCGGTAGGGGGAGAGGCAGGGTGAGGGGGTTGCACGCGATCCTCGACGCCCCCTCACCTAACCTCTCCCCCTATCGGGGGAGAGGAACATGAAACGAGACCATGACCGACCTCACCCGCCTGCCCGCCTCCGACCTCCGCGAGAAGATCGCCGCGAAGAAGATCTCGCCCGTCGAGTTGACCGAGGCCGTGCTGGC
This sequence comes from Reyranella sp., assembly GCF_965249915.1. GTDB lineage: Bacteria > Pseudomonadota > Alphaproteobacteria > Reyranellales > Reyranellaceae > Reyranella. The sequence goes on along the minus strand of NZ_OZ252257.1, from coordinate 1,436,761 downwards.
GCGCGCCGACAGGCTGCAGCCGGTGCTGAACTGCTTCGTCACTTTGGTGCCGGATCAGGCCCGCGCGGCGGCCAAGGCGGCGGAAGACGCCGTCATGAAAGGCGAGCGGCTCGGCCTGCTGCACGGCATCCCGTTCGCCGCCAAGGATCTCGTGAACACGGCGGGCGTGCGCACCACCTTCGGGTCGCTGCTCTACGAGAACAACGTGCCGAAGGAAGACGCGGTGTGCGCGGCGCGCGTGAAGGCCGCGGGCGGCATCCTGTTCGGCAAGACGACGACGCCGGAGTTCGGCCACAAGTCGCTGACCGACGGGCCGCTGTTTGGCCGCACGCGCAATGCCTGGAGCGCCAAGCACACGTCGGGCGGCTCGAGCGGCGGCGCAGCGGTCGCGGTCGCGGCGGGCATCGGGCCGATCGGAATCGCCACCGACGGCGGCGGCTCGACCCGCATTCCCGCCGCGATCAACGGCATGGTCGGGCTGAAGCAGAGCAACGGCGTCATCCCGCACAGCCAGGTGGCCGACGCGTTCGGCAACTACACCTATGTGACGCCGATGACGCGCACGGTGATGGACACCGCGCTCATGTTGCAGGCGATGGCCGGACCGCATCCGTCGGACCCGTGGTCGATCGGCATCGAGCCGCCCGACTATCTGGCGGCGGCCCGCGCCGAAGGCGATCTCAAGGGCAAGCGCATCCTCTACAGCGCCACGCTCGGCAACACGCTGGTGGCCAAGGACGTTCGCGCCGCCTTCGAGCAGTCGCTGTCGCGGCTGCGCGAGCTGGGGGCCGAGCTGGTCGAACTCACCGAGGAGCTGCCCGATCTCAGTTCGGCGTGGAAGGTGATCAACCACACGACCTGGAAGGCCCGCTTCGACGAGATGATCCGGCGCGACGGCAACCGCATGACGCCCTCGCTGGTGCGCCAGGTGGCCGAGGCGGCGGACTGGTCGGGCGCCGACTATCAGCGCGCCATGTTCCAGCGCAGCGATCTCTTCCGCATGGTCCAGGGCTGGTTCGAGTCCGCCGACTTTCTCGTGACACCGACCGTCTCGCGCACCGCACTGCCGATCGACCAGGACCTGTTCGATCCGATCACCATCGACGGGGTCGAGGCCGGGGAGCTGCGGCGCAACTGGTTCCCCTACACGATGCCGTTCAACATCACCGGCCACCCCGCCCTCTCGATCTGCAACGGCTACGATTCGGAGGGCCTGCCGACCAGCCTGCAGATCGTCGGCCGCTTCCGCGACGAGGCTTCGGTGCTGCGCGCCGCCGCGCTCTACGAAGCGAGCGAGAGCTGGCTCGACCGATGGCCCGACCTTTGAGGCCGCATCCGGCGCGGCGCCCGGGATCATCCAAGCCGCCGCCCAAAAGGCCGCCGCCGCTCACGGCCGAGCAGATCCAAGCCCGCGTGCTGCATCGCGACGGGCTGATCCTGGTGGTCGACAAGCCGGCCGGGCTTGCCGTGCATGCCGGGCCGAGCGGCGCGCCCAACCTCGAAGAGTGCTTCGACGATCTGCGTTACGGCCTGCCGCGACCGCCGGCGCTGGCTCATAGACTCGATGCCGACACGGCGGGCGTGCTGGTGCTGGGCCGCCATCCCAAGGCACTGGCCAAGCTGGGGCGCCTGTTCTCCGGCCGCGACACCGAGAAGACCTACTGGGCGGTGGTCGAAGGCTCGCCGCCGGCCGACGAAGGCGTGTTCGACATGCCGCTGCTCAAGCTCAACACGCGCACCGGCTGGTCGGTGAAGGTTTCCGACAAGGGCCAGCCTTCGGTGACACGCTACAAGGTGCTCGGGCGCGCGCCTGGCATGAGCTGGCTGGAACTCAAGCCCGAAACCGGCCGCACGCATCAAATCCGCGTCCACTGCGCTGCCGCCGGTTGCCCGGTCATCGCCGACCGCCTGTACGGCCGCGCCGTGCCGGACAGCCAGCTCCATCTGCAGTCGCATGGCATCGTGCTGCCGCTGTCGAAGAGCAAACCGCCGATCTCCGTCACCGCGCCGCCACCCGCCCATATGCTGGCCGCACTGACGGCCTGCGGCTTCAGTCCCGAGCCGTCACCCACACTCTGAGCTTGTCGCCGGCCTCGAAGCCCGACTTTACGGCGGCCTGAAGCTCACGGCCGGATTCGTAGCCCACCAGCGGCAGGCGCGGAAACGTCTGCGCCGCCAGCAGGGTGAGCGAACGCCAGACCGCCGGCGCATCGGCGGCCTCGGCGACGACGTTGGAAACGCCCACGACGTCCTCGGCACGGTAGAGCATGAAGCCGGCCACGACCTTGAAGCCGCGCCGCCCCTTGAACATCGCAAAGTCCGGATCGTCGACCGGCAATCCTTCGCCGCCCTTGTCCTCGCGCTGCCAGACGATGTCGGTCGAGGGCCCTTCGGCGGGCATGACGCTGCGGATCCACTTCGCGTCGAACAGCAGCTCGAAGCCGCGGCGCGACAGGTCGAGCGTGTGGAAGCTGTCCTTCACCGACCAGCGGCCGGGCAGGTTTGACTTCTGCAGAATCTCGATCGTGGTCCGCTGCTCCTCCAACGCGGTCTCGCCGACGGCAAGCGTGACCGCGTTCGGATAGAAGCGCGGCACGACCGCGGCGTTCACCCACATGTGCGGCAAGAAGCGCCCCGCCTGGCCGTGTGCGCGACAGACCGCATCGCACCAGCGTGCATTGTTGCTTGCTGCGGCGACGGTCCAGTCTTTCACGCGTTCCCTTCCTGCCCTTACGATCAGGCCGCGGCGCTGGGTCGGGCCTTCATGCGTTCCATCCAGGCCACGATGTTCTTGTTCGCCGGATCGAGCGGCTGGCCGACCTTGGCCAGGAACTCGAGGAAGGTGAACAGCAGGATGTCGGCCATCGTGAGCTTGTTCCCGGCGACGAAGGGCTTGGAGCCCATCTGTTCGTCGAGCCAGACCAGCTTCCTTCGCGCCGATTCCTTGAGACCGTCGGCCGCCTCGGGAATGCAATGCACGCGATCCTGGAAGAGCTTCAGCCCCTGCGAGAAGCGGAAGCCGTTGGCCGCGGGCTCGAGGATGTTGAGATCGATGCGGCGCACCCACATGCGGGTGTTCGCGCGCTCCTCCGGCGTGTCGCCGATCAGCGACGGCGTGTCCCTCTTGATCTCGTCGATGTACTCGCAGATCGCCGTGATCTCGGCCAGCACCGTGCCGTCGTCGAGCTCGAGCGCAGGACATTGCCCCGACGGGTTGAGCTTGAGAAAGGGCTCGCGCCGGTTCTCGCCGCCACGCAGGTCGACCTCGACCTTGGGCACGTCGAAGCCCTTCTCGGCCATGAACATGCGAACCATATGCGGGTTGGGGCCGACCGAATTATAGAATTTCACTTTGCTTTTCCTCCCTCGAAGGCCTGAAGCGCTATCAAAGTCAGCGCCACGGCTCCACGAGAATCTTGGTGTGGTTCTCCGGATTGCCGAGTTCCGCGAAGGCCGCCTTCACGCCGTCGAGCCCGACCTTGCCGGTGATCAGCGCGTCTGCATCCACCTGGCCGTCCGCCAGCAGGCGAAGGCAGCGCGCGAACTCCTCGGGCGTGTAGCCCAGCACGAACTGGAGCGAGAGTTCCTTCAGGATGCCAAACAGCGGCTCGATGCGGTCGGGCTCCATACAGACGCCGGCGACGACGACGCGCGCGTCGCGCGGGGATGACTCGAAGACCTGCTGTAACAGGCCCGGCACGCCGACGCATTCGAAGATCACGGCGCGCCGGCCCGGAGGCAGTTTCGCATAGGCCGACTCGACCCTGGGATCGATCACGATGTCGGCGCCCATCTTCGCCGCCAGCTCACGCCGCTTGGGCGAGAAATCGGCGGCGATGATCGGATGGATGCCCTTCAGCCGCAGCCCGACGATCGCAGCGAGCCCGACCGGGCCGCAGCCCACGACCAGCGGCGCGTCATTGTCCTGCAGCGCCGCCTTCTCGACGGCGTGGATGCCGACGGCGAGCGGTTCGGTGAGGGCTGCATGATCGGCCGACAGGCCGTTGGGCACTTCGAGCAGCAGAGGCGCCGCCAGCACCATCCGTTCGCCATAGCCGCCGGGAAACTCGTTCGAGTAGCCGACAGTGCGATGCCCGTCCGCCTGCGGGATCACCGGCATGGAACAGACCAGCGTGCCGGGCTTCAGCTTGCGCTCCGTGCCGGGACCGTAGTCCAGCACCTCGCCGCAGAACTCATGGCCGAACACGACGTCGCGCGACAGGTCGAGTGGCTGGCGGCCGGGAATGCGCTTCGACATCTCGACCATGTGCGGCGCGTGCTTGGCATAGTGCAGGTCCGAGCCGCAGATGCCGCAGCACAACGTCTTGACCAGCACCTGCCCGGCCGCCGGCACCGGCTCCGGGACCTGGGCCACGACCATGTCGCCGTCCCGCAGGACCGCCGCCTTCATTTGATGAACTCCCGCGTCGTCGCCACGAAATCGTCGAGCCGGTCGTGCTGGACCCAGTGGCCTGCCCGTTCGAACTCGACCACCGTGGCAGTCTTGAAATGCTTGATGCGGCCGTCCTTCTCCGGATTGGAGGCCCAGCTTTCCTTGCCGTAGACCAGCAGGGTCGGACAGGTGATGCGCGACCACAGCTCCTCGATCGCCTCGTAACTCATGTCGTAGGGCTGGTTGACGCGCACATAGTTGTCGAACTTCCAGCTGTAGGTGCCGTCCTCGTTCTGGTTGACGCCCTGCTCGGTCAGGTGACGCGCCTGCGCGGCGGAGAGATGCTTGTTCTCGTCCTGCATGCGCTTGAAGGCATCCTCGATGGTCGGGTACTTGCGCGGCGCGCGGGCCGACAGCTTGCGCTGCTCGTCGATCCAGGCGGTCATGCGCTCGCTCATCGACTTGTGGCCACGCTCCTCGATCACCTTGGGCGACGGTCCGAGCCCCTCGATCGCCACCAGCTTGCGCACCTTGTCGGGATGGATGCCGGTGTAGCGCAGGCAGATGTTGCCGCCGAGCGAATGCGCCACGATCGTCACCGGCGCCAGGTTCTGCTGGTGGATGAGTTGCGCCAGATCGTAGATGTAGGCCGCCATCGAATAGTTGCCGTCCGGCGACCACTGGCTGTCGCCGTGCCCGCGCAGGTCCGGGCAGATCACGTGCCAGTCCTTGCGCAGAGCCTGTGCAACCCAGTCCCAGTTCCGGCAGTGGTCCCGCCCGCCATGGACCAGCAGGAGCGGCGGGGCTTCGGGGTTGCCCCAGTCGACATAGTGCAAACGCAGACGCTGGGAAAAGAAGACGCGGGAAGTGGGCCCCGGCATGCCGTTCAGAGAGGGGTTCATGCGGTCTTCTATAGCGAATCCGGGTGGTTTGCGTCACTCTCGGGGCATGATGAGCCCCGAGCAGAACGAGCTGATGACCCGCGTCGGTCCGGGCACCCGATGCGGCGCCCTGATGCGCCATTACTGGCATCCCGTCGCCCTCGCCGACGAACTGCCCGCCGAGCGGCCCGCCAAGCCGGTGCGCGTGCTGGGTCAGGATTTCGTGCTGTTCCGCGACGAGCGTGGCCGGCACGGTCTGCTGGACCGCGACTGCCCGCACCGCGGCGCCGACCTCGCCTTCGGCCGGCTGGAAGATGGCGGCCTGCGCTGCCTGTTCCATGGCTGGCTGTTCGATGTCGACGGCAAGTGCCTGGAAACGCCCGCCGAGCCGGAAGGCAGCGTGCTGTGCCAGAGGGTGCGCCAGCGCAGCTATCCGGTCGTCGTGAAGAACGGCATCGTCTTCGCCTATCTGGGTGACGGCGAAGCCCCCGCCTTCCCGGACTTCGACTGCTTCCTCGCGCCCGGCACGCATGCCTTCGCCTTCAAGGGGCTGATCGAGTGCAACTGGCTGCAGGCGCTGGAGGTGGGCATTGATCCCGCCCACGCCTCCTACCTGCACCGCTTCTACGAGGACGAGGATACGGGCGCGGCCTATGGCAAGCAGTTCCGCTCCGCCTCCGCCGATTCCGAGATCCCGATGACCCGCCTGCTGCGCGAGTTCCCGCGGCCGAAGCTCGATGTCGAAGCGACCGACTACGGCCTGCGCCTGTTCGCGCTGCGCAAGCTGAACGAGCAGCACACGCATGTGCGGGTGACCAATCTCGTCTTTCCCTATGCCTTCGTGATCCCGATGAGCGCGGAGATGACGATCACGCAGTGGCACGTGCCGATCGACGATACGAGCTGCTACTGGTACGCGATCTTCACCAGCTTCGGGAAGCCGGTCGACCACGCCGCCATGCGCGAGCAGCGACTGAAGCTCTACCAGCTTCCCGACTACCGCCCGCTGATCGGCCGCCACAACGACTACGGCTACAGCGTCGCCGAACAGAAGAACCAGACCTTCACCGGCATGGGCTTCGACATCAACGTCCACGACCAGTGGGCGGTCGAGAGCCAGGGCCGCATCCAGGACCGCACGCGCGAGCATCTCGGCACCACGGATAAGGCGATCGTCGCCTACCGCCGCATGCTGCTGTCGGCCATCGGACAGGTCGGCAACGGCGAGCGGCCCATCATGTGGCTCGACCAACAGCGCGCTGCCGCGATCCGCGGTCCCGTGGCGATCGACGGCATGGGGCCGACCGAGGGCTGGGAAGCCTACTGGAAGGATGTCGACGTGCGCCGCCGCCGCGCCTCGAGCTGGGCGGCCGACACCATCCCGCCGCTGGTCGCGTGAGCCGATGAGCCTGGTCGAACGCGCGGGCCTCTGGACCGAGGACCGCAAGGTCGCGACGCGCGAGGCCGAGCAGCGCATGAAGGCCGGCGACATGTCGGTCGTACGGCTGGCCTTCGCCGACCAGCACGGCATCCTGCGCGGCAAGACGCTGATGGCCTCGGAAGTCGATGCCGCACTCAAGAACGGCGTCGGCTTCACCACCACGATGCTGCTGAAGGACACGTCGCACCGCACGGTCTTCCCGGTCTGGCAGCCCGGCGGCGGCTTCGGCATGAAGGAACTCGAGGGCGCGGCCGACGTGGTCATGCTGCCCGATCCCACGACCTTCCGCGCACTCCCCTGGGCGCCGCATTCCGGCTGGATGCTGTGCGACATCTACTTCGCCGACGGCCGTCCGATGCCGCTGTGCACGCGAAACATCCTGCGCCGGACGCTCGGGGCGCTGGGCGATCGCGGCTACGATTTCGTCGCCGGACTCGAAGTCGAGTTCCATCTGTTCAAGCTGGAGAAGGCCAGGCTCGGCACGGGCGATGCCGGCCAGCCGGGCGAGCCGCCCGAGGTGTCGTTGCTCAATCAGGGCTATCAGTACCTGACCGAGCAGCGCTACGACGAGATGGACCCGATCCTCGAGATCCTGCGCACCAACCTCGTCGATCTCGGCCTGCCGCTGCGCACGCTCGAAGTCGAGTTCGGCCCCAGCCAGGTCGAGTTCACCTTCCGCACCGGCACCGGCCTCGACCCGGCCGACACGATGGTGCTGTTCCGCAGCGCCACCAAGCAGATCGCCCAGCGCAACGGCTTCCACGCCTCGTTCATGTGCCGGCCGAAGCTCGCCAACGTGATGTCGAGCGGCTGGCACCTGCATCAGTCGCTGACCGACCGGAAGCGCCACACCAACGCCTTCGCCGATGCGGTCGAGCCCCTGTCGGCGACCGGCCGCCATTACATGGCCGGCCTGCTGGCGCATGCCCGCGCCGCCGCGGCGTTCAGCACGCCGACGCTCAACGGCTACAAGCGCTACCGTCCCTTCTCGCTGGCGCCCGACCGCGCCATCTGGGGCCGCGACAATCGCGGTGTCATGGTGCGGGTGCTGGGCGGGCCCGGCGATCCGGCGACGCATCTCGAAAACCGCGTCGGCGAACCCGCCGCCAATCCCTATCTCTACATGGCCAGTCAGATCGTCTGCGGCCTCGACGGGCTGGAGCGCAGCCTCGATCCCGGCCCGTCCGCCGACACGCCCTACGAGGCCAAGGCACCGATGCTGCCTCGGTCGCTCGGCGAGGCGCTGGCGGCGCTGAAGGAGGGCGCGGTGCTGCGCGCCGGGCTCGGCGACTTCTTCGTGGACTACTATCTTCACCTCAAGCAGGCCGAGATCGCCCGCTTCGAACTCGAGGTCAGCGACTGGGAGCAGCGCGAGTATTTCTCCCTGTTCTAGAAATCCGCTTCGCTCACCATATAGCGGGCATGTTCGACTTCGATCCTCTGCTCGTCGATGACGAGCGCCGCGATGGCGAGATACCTGGTATCTCCCGTGAAACCACCATCGACGACACCCGGCTTTTCGATGCCTATTCGCAGGCGGTCGTCGATGTCGTCGACCTCGTCGGCCCCTCCGTCGTGCGGGTGGAAACAGCGGCGGACCCCGCAGCCAAGCGCCGCGGCGGCACCGGGTCGGGCGTCGTGATCTCGCCCGACGGGCTGGTCCTGACCAACAGCCATGTCGTGCAGGGCGCCTCGTCGGTGCGTCTCGCCCTGGCCGATGCGCGCACCGTGAACGCCCGGGTCATGGGCAACGACCCGCACACCGACCTCGCCCTCCTGCGCATCGTCGACGACGTCTCGCTGCCGGCGGCGCGGCTGGGGGATTCCAAGGGTCTGAAGCGCGGCCAGCTCGTGGTCGCGATCGGCAATCCGCTGGGGTTCGAATCGACGGTGACGGCCGGGGTCGTGTCGGCGCTGGGCCGATCGCTGCGCGCCCAGACCGGCCGGCTGATCGACGACGTCATTCAGACCGACGCCGCGCTCAATCCCGGCAATTCGGGCGGGCCGCTCGTCTCCTCGCGCGGCGAGGTGATCGGCATCAACACCGCCGTCATCGCGGGCGCCCAGGGAATCTGCTTCGCCGTCGCCAGCAACACCGCGAGCCACGTCGTGAGCGAGATTGTGCGTCACGGCCGCGTGCCCCGCGCCTTCATCGGCGTCTCCGGCCAAACGGTGGTGCTGCCGCGGCGGCTGGCGGTGGCGCTGGGCCTCGCCCAGGCGCGCGGCGTCGCCCTCGATGCCGTCGAGGCCGGCGGGCCCGCCGCCCATGCGGGCCTTCAGACCGGCAATATCGTGATCGCGCTCGACGGGCAGCCGGTGACGGGCGCCGACGATCTGGTGCGATTGCTGAGCGGCGCGCGGATCGGTATCGAGACGGTGCTGACCGTCATCGCCGGCGCGGCCCTGCGCCGCGTCACCGTGATGCCGGTCGAGCGCACCAGGGAACGCGAGACATGACCGCCATTGCCGTCGTCACGACCGTCGCCAGCCGCAAGGATGCCCGCTCGCTCGCCCGGGCGATCGTGGAAGCGAGGCTCGCCGCCTGCGCCCAGATCTCGCGCATCGAGAGCGTCTATACCTGGAAGGGCGCCCTCGAGACCGGCAAGGAATACCGCATCCTGTTCAAGACGCTCGACGAGCACTACGCCGCCGTCGAGCGCGCGATCCTCGACCTGCATCCCTACGAGGTGCCGGCGATCCACGCCTTCCCGATGATGCACGTCGCCCCGGCCTATGCCGCCTGGATCGAGGAGAGCGTGGCCGCCTAGCCCTGCCCGCCCTCCAGCATCTTCGTCCAGCGCTTCTGCATTTCCTCAGGGCTGACCACCTCCTTCGCCGCGGCGAGGAACCAGCGATAGCCGAAGGGACAGGCCACCATGCCGGAGCGGTCGCCGTAGAACTGGTCCTGCACCGGCCGCACCAGGGTGGCACCCGCCGCCACCGCGCGCTCGACGGCCTTGTCGGCATCGGGCACGGCGATGTGGAAGGCGACGGGAGACCCGCCGATGGCGCCCGGGCTCCGCGCGCCGAAGTCGGGATACTCGTCGTTCATCATCAGCACCGTGTCGCCGATTCGGATCTCGGCATGGCCGACCCGGCCGGCCGGCTCGACCAGGCGGAACAGTTCGACGGCGCCGAAAGCCTTCACGTAGAAATCGATCGCAGCCTTCGCGTCGTGAACGGTCATGTGGGCTTTGACGGTCTGACCCGATGTCGCGGTCTTTGCGGCCATGGCATCACCTGTGTTATATTACGTTACGTATCGTAACGTTAATAGATGCCCCGTCAACCCTCCTCAGCCCCACCGGTGCGCGGCCGTCCCCGCGATCCGCGCACCCGTGCCGCGATCCTCGTCGCGGCGCGCGATCTGCTGGGACGCGGCGGGCTGACGGCCGTGACCATCGAAGCGATTGCGCAGAAGGCGGGGGTCAGCCGCCCGACGATCTACCGCTATTGGCCAAACGCGCCCGCCGTCGCGATGGCGGCGTTCCTGGAAACGACCGGCGCCACCGAGGCCGCGAAGTCACCCCGGACCGCGCTCGCAGCCCTGCGCGCCCAGCTCCATGCGCTGGCCGATGCCTTCGCCGCCCCCGCCGGACGCAGCGTCGCGGCCATGGTGGCGGCGGCCCAGTCCGAGACCGAACTCGCCAAGGCCTTCCGGAATGAATTCATCGCCCGCAACCGGGACGCGACGCGCGCGCTGCTGGAGCGCTGCATCGCCGACAAGGCGATCGAAGCGCCGGACGACATGGAGCTCACGCTCGATCTCGTCTTCGGTCCGCTCTTCTACCGCCTGCTGATGGGCCACGCCCCGATCACGCGCGACTTCGTCGATCGGCTTCTCGACACGGTCATTCGCCCGCGCGGCTGATGCACCTGAAACCGACATGGCTGGTCGTCGTGTCGATCTGCTCGGCATGGCGCGCGGCCGGGCGATAACGCTTGCAGTAGCTGGGGGCGCAGAGATGGGAGCCGCCCTTCAGCACCTTGCGCGGGATCTGCACCGCATCGCGCGGGTCGTAACTCTGCTCGAGCGCCGCGCCGCGCGGGTTTTCCGGCACGCAGCAGGCCTTGGCGGCATCGGCGGCGTGTTTGGCGGCATACCAGTCGGCCGTCCATTCCCAGACATTGCCGATCATGTCGTAGACGCCATAGCCGTTGGGCGGGAAGGCGTGCACCGGCGAAGTGCGGGCGAACCCGTCTTCGCGGGTGTTCTCGGCCGGGAAGCGGCCCTGCCAGGTATTGGCCATGTGGCGGCCGCCGGGCGTCAGTTCGTCGCCCCACGCGAACTCCGCCCCGTCGAGCCCGCCACGCGCGGCGAACTCCCATTCCGCTTCGGTCGGCAGCTCCTTGCCGGCCCATTTCGCATAGGCCTCGGCATCTCGGAAGGCGACCTGCACCACGGGATGATCGTCGAGGCCGCCGATATGGCTGCCCTTGCCATAGGGCCGCCGCCAGGTGGCGCCGAAGGTGAACCGCCACCATTGGCTCCAGTCGGTGAGATCGACCGGCTTCGAGGGTGGCGTGAAGACCAGCCCGCCCGCCTTGAGCATCCCGGGGCGCGCGCCGGGATAGTCCTTGGGATCGGGGTCGATCTCGGCCCAGGTGACATGGCCGGTGGCCTCGATGAACCGCCGGAACTGGGCGTTGGTGACGGGCGTCTCGTCGATCCAGAATCCATCGATCGTCACCGTATGAGCCGGCTTCTCCTCGGCATAGTGATGGTCGGAGCCCATGCGGAACGTGCCGCCGGGAATCCGGACCATCCCGGGGGCAGGCGAAACGGTTCCAGCGACGCTCTTCATGGTCCCCAGTCCTACGCGCGTCACCGGCCGTCCGCTATGCGCGGACGGCCGGATGCCCTCTCCCCGGGATTTACTCTCTCAGTTCGCGCTTTGCGGCGGAGACGTGAGCTTGTTCAGAACGCCTTCGAGGTTGAACGAGCCGGGCTTCTGGCGCGGCGGGAACTCGACCAGCGTCTTGATGAAGTTGGTCACGTAGGCCTGCGCCGGCACCAGCAGGTAGATGCGATCGATGCGCCAGCGCCCGTAGCCCATGCCCTCATGATCGGCCCGCTCGAACGGATCGGCCTTGAGATCGAACAGCTTGGGCACGCGCAAGGTGACCATCGGATCCTGCCAGACGTCAAAGCCGTGCTTGCGCTGCTCCATGAAAGCCAGCTTCCACTTGTCGTAGCGCAGCCCGGCCAGGCCGCCGTCGTCGGTCCAGTAGAAGAACTCCTTGCGGGCGCTGCCCGTGCCGTTCTTCAGCAGTTCGCGCTGGTCGTAGCCGTCGAGATGGACCTTGAAGCTCTTGGGCCCGAAGGTGGCACCCTGCCTCAGCTTGGCCGCGAGATCGGTCTCGCCCACCGAGGCCAGCAGGGTCTGCAGCCAATCCTCGGCCGAGAACACCTCGTTGATCTCGGTGCCGGGCTTCACGAGGCCCGGCCAGCGCACCATGGCGGGCACGCGATAGCCGCCCTCCCAGTTGGTGTTCTTCTCGCCGCGGAACGGTGTGGTACCGCCGTCGGGCCAGCTCATGACCTCGGCGCCGTTGTCGGTCGTGTAGATCACGATGGTGTTGTCGGCGATCTTGAGATCGTCGAGCTTCTTCAGCAGCTGGCCGACCTGGGCGTCATGCTCGACCATGCCGTCGGCGACGACGCCGAGACCGGTCTTGCCCTCGGACGACGGCTTGAGATGCGTCCAGATGTGCATGCGCGAGGAATTCACCCAGGCGAAGAACGGCTTCTTGTCGCGATTGGCGCGGTCGATGAAGTCGAGGGACGCCGCGACGAATTCCTCGTCCACCGTCTCCATGCGCTTCTTCGTCAGCGGACCGGTATCCTCGCACTTCTGCTTGCCCCACTTGCCGAAGCGCGGATCCTCGCCCGGCGTTTCAGTGGCGGTCGCGACGCATTTCAACACGCCGCGCGGGCCGTACTTGGCCTTGAAGGTCGGATCCTTCGGATAGTCGATGTTCTCGGGCTCCTCCTCGGCGTTGAGGTGATAGAGATTGCCGAAGAACTCGTCGAAACCATGCACGGTGGGCAGGAAGTCGTTGCGGTCGCCCAGATGGTTCTTGCCGAACTGCCCGGTCATGTAGCCCTGCGGCTTCAGCAGGTCGGCGATGGTCGGGTCCTTTTCGGACAGACCCTCGGGCGCGCCGGGCAGACCGACCTTCAGCAGTCCGGTGCGGATCGGCGACTGGCCGGTAATGAAGGCGGCGCGACCGGCGGTGCAGGATTGCTGGCCGTAGTAATCCGTGAAGATCGCGCCTTCGCGGGCGATGCGGTCGATGTTGGGCGTGCGGTAGCCCATCATGCCGCGATTGTAGGCGCTGACGTTCCAATAGCCGATGTCGTCGCCGAAGATGACCAGGATGTTGGGCTTGGCCTGCGTCTGGGCTTGCGCGGGAACAACCCCGCCCGCGAGTCCTACCAGGAGCGCGGCCGCCGACAACAGGCGCCCGATCTTGTTTCCCGCCATGGCTTCCCCTCTGGTGATTTGCGGAAAACTGTTCTCATTGGCGATGCAAAACAACACCCCGAACGATACAGTTCTTGAATGAACATCGATCTGAAGTTGCTGCACCACGCCCTCGTGCTTGCGAGGCACCGCCACTTCGGACAGGCCGCCGCAGCCATGAACATCAGCCAGCCGACCCTCAGCCGGAACATCGCTGCCCTCGAGAAGCAGCTCGGCATGAAGGTCTTCGAGCGCTCGCACCGCGACGTTGTGCCGACACCGGCCGGACAAGACGTGCTCAGGATGGCCGAGGAACTGGTCGGTTGCGCCGAGTCCCTGTCGAATCGACTCGAGCTCCTGCGCGACGGTCGCGGCGGGCGGCTTCGTGTCGTCGCCGGCGCCTATATGGATGACATCGCGGTGCAGCCCGCGGCGATCGAACTCATCAGGGCCAATCCCTCGATCCGTCTCGAGATCCTGGAACGCGAATGGACGGCGGCGCTGTCGTCCCTGATGTCGGACCAGGCGGACTTCGCCGTAGTCGATGTGCTTGCCCTGCGGGAGATGCCGTCGCTCCGCGTCGACAGCCTGGGCCTGCTCCAGGGCGTCTACTTCTGCCGCGCCGGCCATCCGCTCCTGGCGAGGCCCGGTCCGCAGCCCGCCGACCTGCGCGCCTACCCGCTCGTGATGCCGGGCATGTCGTTGTCGCGCATGTCCTTCATCGCCGACATCGACAGCGGCATGAGGATCGATGAGCGCGGCGGCGGCGTTCTGCCGTCAATCGCCGTGTCGTCGTTCCGCAGCGCCAGCGACATCGTGGCCGAAACCGACGCGATCAGTCTCGGCCATCCGACGCAGATCGCCACGGGCATCGCCGCCGGGCGTTTAGCGCCATTGCATCTGCCATGGATCAGGAAGTTGCCCTCGGTCGAAATGGGCGTGGCCTGGAAGAGGGAGCGCACACTGCCGCCGGCCGCGCGCGCCTTCATCGATCTGATTCGCAAGCACGTCCGCAAGGCGCAGGCCGCAGAATCTTCCGTGGCACCAAAACCAGGCAGACGCCCCTCCAGGCGCCCCTGACGACGACGACGGTCAGCCGCGCACGCGCCTGAGCACGGCCTCGGTCTCGCGCACCATCGTCTTCACCAGTTCGCCGGCCGGCATCTCGCGCGCCAGGGTTGGGGCCTGACCGCTCCACAGCGGCGTGAAGTCGGTCGAGCCTCCGGCTTCTGCCGGCCCGCGCAGCGGCTGGGTCGCCTCCGCGGTCAACGGGAAGGAAGGCGCCTCGGCGCTCATCGGTCCGACCTCGCTTACGATCCGGTTCACGATGCCGCGCGCGGGGCGGCCAGTGAAGACGTTGGTGAGCGTCGTGCTGTTGTCGTTGGCCTTCTTCAAGGCAGCCCGATGCAAGGCACCCGTCTTCGCCTCGGGCGTCAACATGAAGGCCGTGCCGATCTGGGCTCCCGCCGCGCCTAAAGCGAGCGCCGCCGCGATGCCGCGGCCGTCGCCGATGCCGCCCGCGGCGATCACCGGCACCTTCACCGCGTCAACGACCTGCGGCACGAGCGCCATCGTCCCGGCCTGACGTGAAACATCGTCGACGAGGAACATGCCGCGATGGCCACCTGCCTCGGCACCCTGAGCGATCACGGCATCGACGCCCTCACCCTCCAGCCAGCGCGCCTCCTCGGCCGTCGTCGCCGAGCCGATGACCAGGATGTTGGCCCCCTTCAGCCGCTGCATCAGCGACTTGTCGGGCAGGCCGAAATGGAAGCTGGCGACCCTGGGCTTGAACTCCAGCACCAGCTCGCAGGCCGCGGCGTCGAAGGCGGCGCGCGACGGCCCCTTGGTCCCGGGCGCCACGCCCAGCTCCTGGTAGTAGCCCGCAAGCTTCTTGCGCCAGGCTGCGTCACGCGCCGCGTCCACGGTCGGCGGCTTGTGCACGAAGAAGTTCACGTTGAACGGCCGGGACGTTCCCTGCTTCACCATCTGGAATTCCTGGCGCAGACCGTCCAGGGTCAGCATCGCGCCGGCAATGGATCCCAGCGCACCGGCCTCGGACGCAGCGATCGCCATCTGCGGCGACGTCACGCCGGCCATCGGCGCCTGGAGGATGGGATGTTCAATCCCGAAGAGATCGAGAAGGCGGCGGTCCTGCCATTTCATGGCTGTGCTCCTTGTTGCCCCTGCAGTCTAGGCCACGCTCCTTCATTCCAATCAGCGATTTATACTAATTGGCGTCATCTGATATTCTGATGATATGGATGCCAGGGACCTCGCCACCTTCGAAGCCGTCGCGCGCCTCGGCGGTATGGGTCGTGCCGCGCGCGAACTCAACACCGTTCAGTCCAACGTCACGCAGCGCGTGCGGCGCCTCGAAGAGGCGCTGGGCGTTTCCCTCTTCGAGCGCAGCCGGGCCGGCGCGCGCCTGACAGCGGCCGGGGAACGGCTCATGCCCTATGCCACGCGGGTCGATGCGCTGCTCGATGAGGCCGGCCGTGCCGCCCGTGACGATGGCGCGCCCCGCGGCACGCTCACGATTGGGTCGCTGGAAACGACGGCGGCGCTGCGGCTCTCGCCCCTGCTCGCCTCCTATGTGCAGGCCCATCCCGGGGTCGACTTGGTGCTGCGAACCGGCACGACGGCCGAAATGGTCGAGCGCGTGCTGGGTCGCGAGCTCGAAGGTGCTTTCGTCTGCGGGCCGGTCGTGCATCCACAACTCGTTGCCGTGCCCACCTTCACCGAGGAGCTGGCCCTGCTCAGCGCGCCCACGGAAACGACGCTCGCGATCGCGCTGCGGCGGCCCGACCTGCGCCTCGTCATCCTGCGAGCCGGCTGCTCCTATCGCCAGCGGCTCGAGGAACTGCTGGCGCGGCGCGGTGTGGTCGGTCTGCGGCGGCTTGAGTTCGGCACGCTGGAGGCGATCCTGGGCGCCGTCGCCGCCGGCCTTGGCATCACGCTGATGCCCCGCGCCCTGATCGGACCGGCATGGCGGGGCGGGCAGATCCGCGCGCACCGGCTGCCTGCAACCGAAGCGCGGGTACAGACCGTCTTCGTGCGCCGGCGCGACAGGCTCCCCTCGAGCGCCCTCCTCGCCTTCCAGAAACACGTGACGAAGGGGCAAACGAAATGATGCGCGGCAGCACCACGATCTTCACCGTCAAGGACGTGGCCGCGAGCCTCGCCTATTACCGCGACCGTGTCGGCTTCGCTGTCGCCTTCGAATACGGCACGCCGACCTTCTATGTGGGCCTGTGCTCGGGCGAGGTGTCGCTCCACCTGATCGCCGCCGCGCGGGCCCCGCGCCCGCCCGGTCACGGCGCGGTCAGCATCCATGTCGACGATGTCGATGCGCTGCACGCCGAGCTCGTGAAACGTGGCGCGAAGATCCTCAATGCGCCGAAGGACCAGGATTACGGGCTACGCGACTTCGGCATTGCGGATATCGACGGCAACATGATCTTCTTCGGGATGGAACTGGGTAAGAGTTGAGCGAGGGTATCATGGAGCTTTGGCAGTACGACGCGACCGATCTGGCGCGTTTGATCCGCACCGGACAGGCCTCGGCACGGGAGGCGGTCGATTCCGTCCTCGGCCGCCTGCACAAGGTGAACCCCGCCATCAACGCCGTGGTCCGCGTGCTGGAGAGCGAAGCCCGCGCCGAGGCCGAGACGGCCGACGCCGCCCGCGCGCGCGGTCATGCCCTGCCGCCGCTGCACGGCGTTCCGGTCACCACCAAGATCAACGTGGACCAGGCGGGTCTGCCCACCGACAACGGCGTCATCCCGCTGAAGGAACTGATCGCCCAGGAAGACAGCCCGGTCGTGGCCAACCTGAAGCATGCCGGGGCGATCATCGTCGGCCGCACCAATGCGCCGGCCTTCTCGATGCGCATCTTCTCAGACAACGCCCTGCACGGCCGCACGCTCAATCCGCGCGACCCCAGCGTGACGCCGGGCGGTTCCAGCGGCGGGGCCGGCGCGGCGACTGCGACCGGCATCGGCGCCATCGCCCACGGCAACGACATTGGCGGTTCGGTGCGCATTCCGGCCTACTGCAACGGCGTGGTCGGGCTCCGCACCGGCTTCGCCCGCATCCCCGCCTTCAATCCGACCGGAGTCGCTGCGGGTCGTCCGATCGGGGCGGTGCTGATGGCGACGCAGGGTCCCCACACCCGCACGGTGCGCGATGCCCGGCTTGCCCTCGAAGCGATGGCGCGCGGCGACCGGCGCGATTGGCGCTGGAACGACGTGCCGATGCGCGGCCCGGCGCCCGCACGCCCCATCAAGGTTGCGATCGTGCCCGAAGTGCCGGGCGGCAAGAGCCATCCCGCCCAGGTCGAGGCGGTGCGGCTGGCGGGCAAGCATCTGCGGGGCGCCGGCTACGTCGTCGAGGAGGTGCTGCCGCCGGACATCGAGCGTGGCGTCGAGCTGTGGCACCAGATCTGCGTCACCGACGTGTTCGGCGGACTGTGGCCCGCCATGCAGAAGATGGGCGATCCGGACGGCATTGCCGCAATGCAGGCCTGGCTCTCGATCCACAAGCCGGTCGATCTCGCGACCTATGTCGCGGCGCTGACGGAGCGCGAGGCGCTGGCCTTCCGATGGATGACCTTCTTCCAGCAATGGCCGCTGGTCATCTTCCCGACCCTGTGCGACCTGCCGCCCAAGCAGGTGGCCGACATCACGCCCGACGGGCAGCGCGAGGTGCTCGACTCGATGCGTGCCGCGCTGATCGCCCCGCTGCTGGGCCTGCCCGGGCTCGCGGTGCCGGTCGGCAGCCACGGCAAGCTGCGCACCGGCGTCCAGATCATGTCGATGCGCAACCGCGAAGATCTCTGCCTCGATGCCGGCGAGGTGATCGAGGCCTGCGAAGGAATCGTGACGCCGATCGACCCGGTCGGCGCCTAGCCTCGAACTCAGCTGCGCGGCGGAAGGTCGATCTTCTGGTCGCGCAGCTTCTGTTCGAGCACCGGAATGCCCGCGGTGTTGCCGTTCTTGCACTGGTCGAGGGCAACGCTGGTTTCGAGCCCGTTCTGGATTCCGCCGCGACCGCTGCCTCTCTTCATCAGGAGGGTCTCGTATGTCGAGGCCAACGACTTGCAGTAAGCCACGTCGTCGGGGGCCGCCGACGCAGCGATCGGCAGGATCAGGACCAGGCTGGATATCAGGATCTTCATGTGATTTTTCATCCGCGGAGAATACGCGCTTTGCCTGACGAACGCCTGACTTCGCTCACTTGATTATGTCGCGAAAGATGCACTTCTCGACCCCCTGGCCCGAGACGGCGGCGCGGCTGGACCATTGCCAGAGCGGGTTCCAGTAGGACTCGATCAGAGTGTCGGCGGCCTTTCGGTCGTCGACGATGTAGCCGAACTCCTGCAGGTTCACCGGGTACATGTTGTCGGACCCGATGTAGAAGATCCGCTCGTCGACCATCCAGAGCTTGGCATGGTTGGAGATGGTCTTGCCGCCGGGCCAGGAATCGTCCGGGCCAAAGCGAAAGGGCGCCAGGTGGAAGCGGTTGCACAGCAGCGCGTTCACCGGATCGGGCCCCGTGCGGATCGCATAGCGCGACCTGGGGTCGGCCGTGTCGATGCGCTTCTGCACATTGTCCTTGAGGCGCTTCGCCAGCGCCTGCAGGGGCACATCGTTGTGATAGGGGCTGCCGCCATTGCCGATCGAACCCAGGTTGGACAGCACGACGAAAACGTCGCCGCCCCGCTCCATCAGGTCGATCATTTCATCGAGCGCATTCTCGGGAAACAGGGTGTCGGAGCGACCGAGCCGAAAGCCGAGATCCTGCTGCGAGACGCGAATACTCTTGCGTGCGGCACCGAACATCAGATCGCGCGCCAGTTCGCTCTGGTTGGCGAAGTCATCGGTGATTCCGGCGCCCAGCCGGCCGATACCCATGATTTCGACGGCTGCCGTGCCGCCCGCGGCGCGCCGGGTCGCCAGTGCCGCCGGGCAGTGCTGGCCGAGCGCGGGCTGGCCCGCCGAGTAACTCACCAGCGAGATCGAGTCCTTGTAGTTCAGATTGCTGCAGACGTAGCTCCAGAGCCGGTCGGCGAAGCGTGACGCGCTGGCCGCCGCCGGGCCCCGCACCTGCATCGAGAGATCGTGCACGGGATTGTCGGTGAGATAGTCCTCCGTCCACAGATTGTGCCCGCCGACGATGGCCTCGCGGCCGTCCACCACGATGAACTTGCCGTGATTCCAGGAGAAGCTGTTACACGATTCCATGGCGGTGCAGGTCCTCATGGCCGAGACGCTGACGGTCACGCGCGATCCTGAGATATTGCGCGCAGGTTCGACGAGTTCGTCCAGGAAGGCCGCCGCGTCGACGCCCTTGGGGGGAAACTGTCCGATCAGGACCCTCACCTCGATCGGGCGTCGGCTGAGCGCCAGTTCGGCGATGGCGGCCCGAAGCGAGGCCGTAAATCGTCCGTTCGGCGCCGGCTGCAGTTCGACGATGTCGACGCTCTGGCGGGCGCTGGCCACCAGGTCGTGGATCCGCAGCGGCAGCGCATCCGAATGACCAAGGCACACTTTCCGCGCTGCGGTTCGCTGGCCGGGCGTGCGCGGCCAGATCGCGGTGCAGGTGCCGCCTTTGCAGTCGGCATCGGTAGTGCAGGCCGGCAGCGAGATGTCTGCCTCGCAATCCTTGCAGCCCATCTCGAACCATGTGAGATCGTCGGCCCGGCGCCCCCAACGGTTCGGCGTCTGGACCAGCCAGTCCACCGCCAGGTTGTTGCCGCGTGTCAGGTCGTAGGTGATCCCCGCAAAGACGCCGGCCGGGTCGCTCTTCGCGAGCTCGCGCTGGAGTTGCTGCAGCGGGTCCGGCGCCGAGAGATCGGGCGGCCGGAGATCGCGGTCCTTCACGAGGCCGACGATGGAGGTGGAGGATCGCAGGACGCCGAAATCGCGCTCGGCCTGGCTGTCACTCACCGCACTGCTGGGCAGGTCTCCGCTGCAGGAACCGACGATGGCCAGGACCAGCAGCAACACGACGCGTCTGAACATGGACAGGGACTTAATCGGGTCCCAGACTGACGTGCAATCACAGCTTCGCGAGAAACAGGATCTTATGATGATTGAAACGCTTCTGCAGACAACCGTCGTCGGCTCCTATCCCCAGCCGGACTGGCTGGTGGACCGCCAGCTGCTGAGCAAGGGCGTGCCGCGCACCCGCGTGAAGGACATGTGGCGCGTCCCGGAACCCTGGCTCGAGCAGGCGCAGGACGATGCCACGCTGCTCGCCATCCGCGATATGGAGCGCGCTGGAATCGACGTCATCACCGACGGCGAGATGCGCCGCGAGAGCTACTCCAACCGCTTCGCGACGGCGCTCGAGGGTATCGACGACGAAAATCCCGCCGAGATCGTGAACCGCACCGGCAACCGCACGCCCGTGCCGCGGGTCGTGGGCAAGATCCGACGGACCGGGCCGGTCGAGCTGCGCGACATGCAGTTCCTGCGCGCCAACACCGAGCGGCTGGCGAAGATCACCCTGCCCGGCCCTTTCACGATGGGCCAGCAGGTCCAGGACGAGTACTACAAGGACGCCGAGGCGATGTGCATGGACTACGCCGCCGCGGTGAACGAGGAGGCGCACGAACTCGTCAAGGCCGGCGCCGACGTGATCCAGCTCGACGAACCCTGGCTGCGCAACAATCCGGAGGAAGCCAAGCGCTATGCGGTCAAGGCCATCAACCGGGCCCTCCAGGGCATCACCGTGCCGACGGTCATCCACCTCTGCTTCGGCTATGCCGCCGTGGTGACCGGCCTGAAGCCCACCGGCTATTCCTTCCTGCCGCAGCTCTCCGACACGATCGCCCAGCAGATCTCGATCGAATCGGCACAACCGAAGCTCGATCTCGGCGTGCTGAAGGACCTTGCGCCCAAGAAGGTGATGCTGGGCGTGATCGACCTCAGCGATCCCGCGGTCGAGACGGCGGAGACGGTCGCCGGCCGCATCCGCGCCGGCCTGAAGCATGTCGGCCCGGACAAGCTCCTGCCCGCGCCCGATTGCGGCATGAAGTACCTGCCGCGCGCCACCGCCTTCGGAAAGCTCAAGGCCCTGAGCGAAGGCGCCGCGATCGTGCGGCGGGAACTCTCTTAGATCGTTCGGCCTCCTAGAACGGCAGGCCGACGTAGTTCTCGGCGAACACGGTCTGGCCGGCCGGCGAGGACAGCAGGTAATCGATCTCGGCCCGCTGCATCTGCTCGGCGAAGCTCCCCTGCTGATGCACCTTGTGCATCAGCAGGGTGAGCCACCACGAGAAGCGCTCGGCCTTCCACACGCGGGCCGAGGCCTGATCGCTGTAGGCGCCGAGCAGTGCGCTGTCGTTGCGAGCGTAGTGCGAGACCAGCGCACGCGACAGATAGTAGATGTCGGAGGCCGCGAGATTGAGGCCCTTCGCACCGGTCGGGGGCACGATGTGCGCTGCGTCGCCGGCGAGAAACAGCCTGCCGTGTCGCATCGGTAGACAGACGAAGCTGTGCAGCCCCGTGATGCTCTTCTCGAGCGCGGGGCCCGTCGTGACATGCGGCGCGACGTCGGGGCCGAGGCGCCGTTTCAGCTCGTCCCACAGCCTGTCGTCGGGCCAGTCCTCCAGCTTCTCGTCGCGGCCGCACTGGATGTAGTAACGGCTTCTCGTAGGGGAACGCATCGAGGCCAGCGCGAAGCCGCGCGGATGGCTGGCGTAGATGAGCTCCTCACTGCAGGGCGGCACGTCGGCCAGGATACCCAGCCAGCTGAACGGGTAGTCCTGCTCGTAGCTGCGCAGGCTCGACGCAGGCACGGAGGAACGGCTCACGCCCCGAAAGCCGTCACAGCCGGCAATGAAATCGCAGGTGAGTTCGTGCTCGATGCCGTCGGCCCGGTAGGTCAGCCGCGGCCGGTCGGTCTCGATGTCATGCAAGGCGACGTCCGACGCCTCCCAGACGATCTGTCCATCGCCGGCGAGCCGCGCCGCGATCAGGTCCTGCACGACCTCGCTCTGGCCGTAGACCGTGATGGTCTTGCCCGCCAGCCGGGCGAGGTCGATGCGGAAGCGCCCGCCGTCGATCCCGAGTTCGACCCCCTCGTGGACCAGTCCCTCGCGGTGCAGGCGCTCGGCAACGCCCGCCTCCTCCAGCAGCTTGACGGTGCCATGTTCGAGAACGCCGGCACGAATGCGCGCCTCGACATAGGTCCGCGACCTGGCCTCGAGGATGACGCTGTCGATCCCGTTCAATTTCAGCAGGCGCGCCAGAAGCAGTCCTGCCGGCCCGGCACCGATGATCCCTACTTGCGTGCGCTGCTGACGTGCCATTCGCTTCCTCATTTCCCCAGGATCAGAATGGGGCATCCGGTCTGCCAAGAGAAGCCGCGCTTGTCCTGCACGGTTTACAACGGGGCACCCGACTTGCAGGCAAGGATGCCGTACTCGCGCCGGCCGGTGATCGGCTCCGTCACCATGGTCTGGGGCGGCTTGACCGACCGCATCCAGGCCTCGACCAGCTGCTTGTTGGACTGCGCGTCGAAGAAGAGGCAACCGCTGCGGGCGCTGGCGATCCGGCTGATCCAGTCCTGCTGCTCCGACCGCAGCCAGAGGCTGTTCTTCGGCGAAGTGATCCCCGAAACCGAACGCAGCCCGCCCAGGAAGTAGGCCGTATCGGGATGCGCGACGAGGTCGTCGAACTTGTAGGACCCCAGCTCGACGGACCGCCCTTGGAGACGGTCGCGCAGCAGGCGGAAGAATTCTTCCGCCTCGGCGAAGTCTGGATGCGTGCGGAAGGCTGTCTGGAACCGGGGAAGCGGTGAATAGAGGCCGGCAAAATCCGGAGCTTCGCCGCGATGGCCGCGCAGCTCGCCATAGAGATCGAGCACTGCAGCCGACTCGCGCCGGATTTCGCCGAAACCGGCCACCCGCCGCTCGACTTCGACACGGCCGGATACGATGGCCTCGGCGATGACGGCGACCGACACGACCATCAGCGCGGTCCGTGTCCTCCCGGGCGTCAGGCAGCGCCAAAGGAAGACCGGCAGCATCAGCAGGAACAGCGCCAGCAGGAACGAAGGTCCCGCCAGATGCGACGTGTCGGAGCGCAGCAGCGAGAAGAGATGCAGTACGAAGGCGCCGACCAGAACGCCCGCGAACTTCCGGCAGAACACCCGTGTCGGCTCAGCGACGGTTGTCCACCGCCGTCCGAGGAAGGCCGCCAGCAGACCGATCGCCAGCAGGAAAGGCAGAACCAGAGCGTAGGTCAGGATGAGGTCCCTGAAGTCACCGGATTCCAGCAGATCCGTTTCCAGTCGGCCGTCCACGATGTTGGCGGTAAGCTTCAGGCCGAGATTGTCCGACCATATCGAGTTGGAGACGCCGGCCATCACCAGGCTCGATTTTGCATTGGCCAGCGCCACGACCTCGAAGAGGTGCGACGGTCCTACGAAGGCAGAGACCAGCGCCACGAAGGTCACGCCGCCGGCGAGGACGAACAGGCCCGCGAAGCTCGCGAGCCGTCGGAGCGGCAACCCTGACGCCGGGCCGAACAGGGCGAGCGAAAAGGCGAAGACGAGAAGGCCGCCGCTCAGATTCTCCTGGCTGAGGAAGCCGCCCACACCCCAGAGCATTCCCGCCAGCACGGCCGGCGGCCAGCCGCGTCGCGCGGCCCCCGCTCCCAGCAGCAGCCAGGCGAGCCACAGCGACAGGATGGGAATCGCCATCCATCGCGTGAGCACGGCCCATCCCGCCAGATCGATCCTCTCGGCCGGGCTCGGCCACAGCGTCCAGCCGACGAGCCCGGCGACGGCCCAACCGAAGCCCAGGAATTGCTGCAGCACGACGAAGAAGACGATGACGCAGACGACGTTGAGCAGGAGGTTGGCGGCGAAGAAGCCGTGATTGCTGAAGTGCACGAAATCCGTGAGGGCGCCCATCAGGAGTTGGTTGCCCGGTCCGTACTGGGTCTGCGCCTCCAGGTAAGGGATCGCGCCGAGCCTGATCTGCTGCAGCGCGCTCAGGTGGACGTGCGAGTGCAGGTCGTAGAACTTGGCCAGCCCGACTTCGCCGACGATGCCGACGCTCCTCAGCGCCGGGAGGCCGAGCCAGCAATAGGCCAGCAGTGCGATGCCGAGAGCGCCCAGAAGCCGCACGGGCCATTCGCGCCGGGCCACGGCCGCCGCCGGGCGAGCGGCCGGCGGTGCGCCCCGCCTGTAGGCCCTCCAGAGCCAGTGAAAGGCGATGAAAGCCGCGATGCCGAGATAACCGAAGACCAGCGCACGCTTGTCCATCCGGCCCCAGTCGATGACTTCGTCCTGGGGAGAGATCGCGCCCGAGGGCGCCAGCGCCAGGTAGCAGTATCCGGCAACGGCCCCGAGCACGCCCACGGCGTAGAGCAGCCCGCCGTATCCGTCCCCGCGCCGTCCCGCCGTCAGATGCACGAGCACCAAGGCCATGGCCGCCGTGAACGTGCCGGCGAGCAGAAAGCCATATCTCGACCCGACGACGGCGACCTCGCCCAGCATCAGCGCCGCCGCAGCGAGGCAGATCAGCCCCTGCAGGCGGGTCACGGCCGCGCCGTAGCCAACAGAAGATTACCGGCGCCCAGACACTTCAGACGCGCCTCGAGACCATGCAGGGCATTGGCCGTCCCGAGGCCTAGTACGGCCGCGAACGGCGCCAAGCCGACCGCGGTGCTGATCGAGACGTCGCGATAGCCCGCGGCAGCGAGATGCTCGCCCAGCAGGCTTCGGCAGTACTTGTTGATGTGCTGTTCGACATAGGTCACGGGAGACACCGCGTTGACGCCCAGTTCGATCAGTGGCCAGAGCGACCGGTAGTTAGGCGTGGTCACGACGAGGAGACCGTCGGGTGCCAGCAGCGCGCGCGCCTCGGACAGGAGATGGATCGCCGCCGCCGGCGCCAGATGTTCGATCAGTTCGATCACCGTCACCACGTCGAAACGCTCACCGCTCTCCAACAGGCTGGCCGGCGATCGGATGGAAAAGCGATGCGTCGCACTTCCGTAGGTGCGGGTTGCGTAGTCGACCTGGGCGGCGCTGATGTCGAGACCGAGCGCCTCGACACCCGGCAGATAATTGCCGATGAAGGTGCCTGGGCCACAGCCGATGTCCAGAACCCGCCGAGGACGCCCCAGGAGAGCCGTCACGGTCCGGAACTTGAAGTCGTGCCAGCAATACCGGATGCCGATTTTCTGCCGGTAGACCTTGTCGTAGAATCCCGCAGGGATTCCCTTCTCATAATCGTAGACGGCGTCTTCCATCGCTGGGTGTCGGTCTCTTCGCCTCGCTCACAGACGGGCTGCAGGACCATCCGCCTGCAAGACCATCGGCCACGTCTTGAACCTCGGCAGGTGAAGTGGCAAGAGCCCGTCAGCGGGCAAGCGGTCCCTTCAGCACCGTGCCGGCATAGGCGCCCGTCGCCTCCCCGTTCTCGAAGGCCACGGCGCCGTTCACCAGGGTGGCCCGGATTCCTTCCGCCTTCTGGACCAGACGGCGGGCACCGCCGGGCAGGTCGCGTTCGACCGTCGGCAATGCCGGGCGGATACGATCCTCTTCGAACAGCACCAGATCGGCCCGGTACCCCTCGCGGAGCAGGCCGCGGTCGGCGAGGTCCCAGGCGACGGCGTTGTCGCGGGTGATCTTCTTCACGCCCTCTTCGAGCGTGAAGGCCCCGCGCTTGCGCACCCAGTAGCTGAGAAGATGCGTCTGCAGCGACGAGCCCATCTCCTGCGCGACATGGGCGCCGGAATCGGAGAAGGTCGCCAACGTGCGCTCGTGCTTCAAAATGCCGAGCACGTCGTCCGGCGATTCGTTGACCAGTGGCTGGACGTAGACCTGGTTCTCGTTGGCCAGCGACAGGTCGATCATGACTTCGACCGGATGTTGACCGCGCGCCCTGGCGAGCTGCTCGACCGTTGGATCGTCCCAGTCGACGCCGTTCAATGCGTACAGGTTGGAATAGTCCGGCTTGCGGGGATCCGTCGTCGCCGCCCCTCCGCCCTGGAAGACGTTGTCGCGCGGCTTCATCCGCTCCTCGGCTGCCACCAGTTCGCGCCGCACCTCGGGATCGGCCAGCCGCCGCTTCTGCTCGTCGAGAGGCAGATCGCGGACCCTGCGCCAGGCCGGCAGCACGTCGAACGGCAGGTAGGATTTCAGCGAGAAGATCGCGTTGATCGAACGGGTCGTGCCCTGGCCGAACATGCGCCCGCCAGCCGCCACCGTCTCGTCGATGTAGCGCGTCTGGTAGGCCCAGCCCGTCGGATCGTCGCCCTGCTTGGTCGCGAGCACGCCGAACATGACCGGACGCTTGTAGGTCAGCGCCACCTCCCGCAGCCGCGCGAGGAAGGCGCGGTGGGCCGGCCCGCTCGCAATGTCGGGTCCCACCTGGAAGATGCCGGCATTGAGCTCGGCCATGGCCGCCACGATGCGGTCGATCTCCTCCCACTCGGCGATGCGGCTGGCGACCGGCGTGTTGTCCGGCGTCACGTGCGTCGAGGCGCGAGAGCTGGAAAAGCCCATGGCCCCTGCCCGCAACGCCTCCTTCACGAGGTCGGCCATGCGGACCATCTCGTCCTCGGTGGCCTTCTCGGTGAAGGCCCGCTTGCCCATCGCGTACATGCGCAGCGCCGAGTGGCCGATATACATGCCGTAGTTGATCGCCTTGGGCAGGCGCTCCACGGTCGCGAGATATTCCGGGAAGGTCTCCCAGGTCCAGTCGATGCCCGCGGCCATCGCCTCGGTCGGGATGTCCTCGACCGCCGAGAGACAGCGCGCATAGAGGTCGCGATCCTCCGGCTTGCAGGGAGCGAGGGCAAATCCGCAATTGCTCATCACCACCGACGTGACGCCGTGCCAGCAGGAACAACTGCCGAGCGGATCCCACGCGACCTGCGCATCCATGTGCGTGTGGCCGTCGATGAAGCCGGGCGAAACGATCAGCCCGTCGGCGTCGATCGTCTGCGACGCCGCGGAAGTGATGCGACCGATCTCGGCGATCATCCCGTCCTTGATGCCGACATCGGCGGTGAAACGGGGAGCGCCGGAACCGTCGACGAGCGTGCCGCCGCGAATGACGAGATCGTAGGCCATCACGAGCCCTCCCCAGATCGATTGATTCCGGCGAAGGCGGCATTCGCGGACGCAACGTCCGGCATACGAAACCGCCCTCGACGCTTTTGCCGACGATTGCAGGCTTGTTCGCGTCACGCAAGCGGACGGACACAACCGCCCATAACCGTGCTAGCGTGGCTGCAATAAACGGGGAAACGCCAAGTGTACGACTACATCATCGTCGGCGGCGGGTCGGCAGGCTCGGTCATGGCCCATCGGCTTTCGGCCCGCAGCGCCAACAAGGTCCTGCTGTGCGAAGCCGGTCCGGATACGCCGCCCGGCCAGGAGCCGAAGGAGATCACCGACAGCTATTCCGGCACGGCTTACTTCGATCCGCGATTCCACTGGACCGACCTCAAGGTCCACACCCAGGTCGTGAGCCACAACAATCCGCAGGAGAACCGTCCGCCTCTGCGCAAGTACGAACAGGCGCGTGTGCTGGGCGGCGGCTCCTCCATCAACGGCCAGATGGCCAACCGCGGTGCCCCGACCGACTATGCCGAATGGGAAAGTCGCGGCGCGTCCGGCTGGGGATGGAACGACGTGCTGCCTTATTTCAAGAAGGTCGAGCGCGACCTCGATTTCGACGGGCCTCTCCACGGCAAGGACGGCCGCATCCCCGTGCGCCGTATCCCGCGCGAGCATTGGGCGGGTCACGCGCAGGCCGTCGGCCGCGCCTTCGAGGAAAAGGGGTTCAAGTACCTGCCCGACCAGAACGGCGAGTTCGTCGACGGCTATTTCCCGGTCACCCATTCCAATGCCGATGAACGGCGCGTTTCGGCCGCCATGGGCTATCTCGACGCCGAGACGCGCAAGCGCCCCAACCTCACCCTCTCGACCGACACGCAGGTGACGTCGCTGCTGTTCGAGGGCACGCGCTGCGTCGGCGTCACGGCCCGGGTCGGCGGCAGGGAGCAGGAATTCCGCGCCCGCGAGGTGATCCTGTCCAGCGGCGCCATCCATTCACCGGCACATCTGATGCGCGCGGGCATAGGCCCCGTCGGGCAGCTCGCCGAGCTGGGAATTCCCGTCGTCTCCGCCCTGCCCGGCGTCGGCCAGCGGCTGATGGATCATCCCTCGATCGCGCTGTCGTCGTTCATCAAGCGCGGCGCCCGCCTGCGCGAACACACGCGGCGGCACATCCATGTCGGCCTGCGCTATTCGTCGAACCTGCCCGGTATCCCGAAGGGCGACATGTTCGTGGCCGTGGTCAGCAAGTCGGCGTGGCATGCTTTGGGCGAGCAGCTCGCCTCGCTGCTGACCTTCATCAACAAGACCTATTCCGAGACGGGGCAGGTCAAGCTCGCCTCGCGCGACTGGCGCACCGAGCCGGTCGTCGAGTTCAACCTGCTGTCCGACAAGCGCGACCTCGACCGGCTGATGAGCGGCTTCAAGCTGATGGCCGCGGTGCAGATGACCGAGGCACTGCGCGAAGTGACCGATGTCCCCTTCCCGGCCTCCTACAGCGACCGGGTACGTCAGATCGGCGTCGTCAACAACAAGAACAAGTGGCTGACCCGGCTGATCGCCACGATGCTCGACGGCCCGGCGGCGCTACGCCGCTACATGATCGAGAACTACGTGGTCGAGGGCTTCACCTTCGACCAGGTGCTGAACGACGACGATGCGCTGGAGGCCTTCGTGCGCAAGGCGGCGATTGGCGTGTGGCATGCCTCCTGTACCTGCCGCATGGGCCGCGACGACGATCCCATGGCCGTGGTCGACACCCAGGGACGGGTGCGCGGCGTGCAGGGGCTGCGCGTGGTCGACGCCTCGATCTTCCCTGTGGTGCCCTGCGCCAATACAAATTTCCCGACGCTGATGTCGGCCGAGAAGATCTCGGACGCCATGCTCGCCGGTCACTGAGGAGTCGTCATGTCGGTCGTGCTTGGCAGTGGGGAACATCGCTACAGGGTGGTCGAGAACTGGGCGAAGCTGCCCGACGGCTGGCAGTTCCGTGACGTCGCCGCCGTCGCCTGCGACAGCAAGGACCGCGTCTACGTCTTCAACCGCGGTGACCATCCGATGATGGTGTTCGACCGGGACGGCAACTTCCTGCGCTCCTGGGGCGAAGGCCTGTTCAGCCGCGCTCACGGCCTCCACGTCGACAGCGACGACAATCTCTACTGCACGGACGACGGGGACCATACGGTCCGCAAGGTTTCGACCGACGGCAAGGTGCTGATGACGATCGGCGTGCCCCATCAGCCCGCGCCCTTCCTGAGCGGCAGGCCGTTCAACCGCTGCACCCATACGGCCCTCTCGCCCAAGGGCGAGATCTACGTCTCCGACGGTTACGGCAACAGCCGCGTCCACAAATATTCACCCGGCGGCAAGCATCTGATGTGCTGGGGCACCACGGGCACCGATCCCGGCGAATTCAACATCGCGCACAATATCGCCACCGACGCCGACGGCTGGGTCTATGTCGCCGACCGCGAGAACCATCGCGTGCAGGTGTTCGACGGCAACGGCAAGTACGAGGCGCAGTGGAACAACATGCACCGGCCTTGCGCGCTCTATTGCTGCGGTGGGGCGAAGAATCCGACCTTCATCATCGGTGAGCTGGGCCCCGGAATGCCGGTAAACACCAAGCACACCAATCTCGGCCCGCGCCTGTCGATCGTCGACGGCAAGGGCAAGCCCCTGGCCCGGCTCGGCGGCCAGGATGGACCGGGCCATGAGACCGGCCGGTTTCTGTCGCCGCACGGCCTGGCGGTCGACTCGCGCGGCGACATCTATGTCGGCGAGGTGAGCTATACCAACTGGCCGAGCACCTTCCCCGGCACTGCGGTGCCGAAATACCTGCGCACGTTGCAGAAACTCGAGAAAGTCGTCTGAGGAGAATGGTTATGGTTGAACGCGTACTCGTCGTCGGGCCCAAGGACACCCTGTCCATGGTCGACGATCTCGCCCCCAAGGGCTACGAGATCATCAAGGCGCTGCACAATTCGCCGGAGCAGAAGGCCGCCCTGCCCGGCACCCACTATTTCGTGGGCTTCATCCAGCAGTATGTGACGCCGCAGCTCTTCAAGGATGCGCCGAACCTCAAGCTGATCCAGATGCTGAGCGCCGGCTACGACCGCGCCGATCTCGAGGCGGCGCGCAAGAGCGGCGTGCCGCTCTGCGCCAATGGCGGCGCCAACTCGGTCGCCGTCTCCGAGCATGCGATGCTGCTCATGCTGGCGGTCTCGCGCCGGCTGATCACCCAGCACACCAACGTCACCGCCGGCCGCTGGCACGGCAACTCCCCGCCGACCGTTCACGAGGTCCGCAACCGCGTGCTGGGCATCATCGGCCTCGGCACGATCGGCAAGAAGGTCGCCAAGCTGGCGCTCGCCTTCGGCATGACCGTCCACTACTACGACATCGCCCGCCTCAAGGAGGAGGAGGAAGACGCGCTCGGCGTCCGCTTCCGCCTGTTGCCCGAAATCCTGAAGCACTCTGACATCGTGTCGCTGCACGTGCCGCTGAACGCTTCGACCCGCCACATGATCGGCAAGGACGAGCTCGCCGCCATGAAGAAGTCGGCGATCATCGTGAACACTTCGCGCGGCCCCGTGATCGACGAGAAGGCGATGACGGCTGCCCTCTCCACCGGCAACCTGTTCGGCGCCGGCCTCGACGTGTTCGACGAGGAGCCGACTCCACCGGACAATCCCCTGCTGAAGCTCGACAACGTCATCCTGACCGCGCACCTCGCCGGCCCGACCTTCGAGAGCAACATCACCCGCCTGCGCAACGGCTTCGACAACGTCCAGAGGGTTGCCCGCGGCGAGCCCGCGCTCTGGGTGGTGCCCGAACTGCTGGAACCGAAGACATGAGCCGAATTTCAAGGCGCAGCATCCTTGCGGGGGGCCTCGCGGCCCCCTTCATCGCCCGCGAGGGCTTTGCCCAGGGCGACTGGCCCAAGGGTCCGGTCCGCTGGGTCGTTGCCTTCGCGGCCGGCGGCGCAGCCGACACGGTGGCCCGCAACATCGCCGTGCGCGTGGCCGAGATCATCGGCCAGCAGGTGATCATCGACAACCGTACCGGCGGCAACGCCGTCGTCGCCGCCAATGCCGTGCTGCAGGCGCCGCGTGACGGCCAGACCTTCCTGGTCGACGCCGCCAACCAGATCACCAACACCCTGCTGATGAAGGACCTGCCCTTCGACTATGCGCAGACCTGGGTGCCCGTGACCCAGCTCGCGAGCTTCCCGCAGGTCGTCGCCGTGAAGCAGGACTTTCCCCCGCAGACCATCCAGGAATATATCGCCGCCGCGAAGGCCAAGCCCGGCACGATCAGCTACGGCACGCCGCCGGCGGCCGGCATGGCACACATGGCCGGCGAGGAACTGCAGCGCCGGGCGGGCATCAAGCTGATCCACGTGCCCTATCGCGGCGGCGCCGACGCGGCGCGCGACATCGGCGCGGGCGCCGTCGATTCGGTGATCATCACCACCAACTCGATCCGCCCGCCCGTGGCGGCCGGTCGCGCCCGCGTTCTGGCCGTCACCAGCCTCAAGCGCTCGTCGGCCTTTCCCGACGTGCCGACCCTCGCCGAAAACGGCTATCCGGGCTTCGACCTCAACGACTGGAACGGCCTGTTCGCCGTCACCGGCACGCCGCCCGCCCTGGTCGATCGCATGCAGGCCGTGGTGGCTGAGGCCATCAAGGACCCGAAGGTCAAGGAACGGCTCGATCCGACCGGCGCCGACCTCGTCGCCAACACGCCGGCCGAGTTCAAGACCTGGATCGCGGGCCAGCGCGAGCTGCTCGGCAAGCTGATCGTCGAGGCCGGCATCAAGCTGCAGTAGAGCGGGCCATCAGGCGGCCTGCAGCTTCACCCTGTAGGTTTCCTCGAACCGAAGGATCGCCGCGAAGGAGACCGCGGCGGCGGCCATGATCATGAAGGCCGGGCTGTAGTCGTTCTCCGTGCGGTGCACGAGCCAGGTGGCGACCAGCGGGCTGAAGCCGCCGAGGATACCCAGGGTCACGTTGTAGCCCAGCGCGATCGCCGTGCAGCGGATCGCGGCCGGCACCGACTCGACCATGAGCGCCGGCTGGCCGCCGATGAAGGCGCCGACCGAGAGAACGAATCCGAGCTGGCCCAGCAGGACGAGTTCGGGCTGCCCCTGGTGCATCAACCAGAAGAACGGCAGTGCGCCAACGAACCCCAGCGCCGCCGCGCCCAGCATCATCGGGCGTCTGCCGTACCGGTCGGACAGCCAGCCCATGAGGACCATGACCGGCAGCATCACCGCCATGCTGGTCGAATTGATCGCCAGCGCCGTGGCGGGCGCGATGTTGTCGGCGAACTGCAGCCAGCTCACGATGTAGACGAACATCAGGTAGAAGCCGACCGAGTTGAACACCGAGAGCGCCGCCAGCCTGGCCAGCAGCGGGCCGTGGTTGCGGACCGTGTCGAGCAGCGGCGAGCGTGCTGCCGAAACCTGGCGCGGCGCCTCGTGGACATGGCGGCGCAGAACGACCCCTGCGATACCGACCAGCAGCCCGAGCAGGAACGGCAGCCGCCAGCCCCAGCTTTCGAGCGCCTGCTCCGACATCACGGAGGCCAGCAAGGCCCCCGTGGCCGACCCCAGCAGGATACCGCCGACCGCACCGCAGCAGCCCAGCGCACCGACGAAGGCCCGCCGATTGGGCGGCGACTGTTCGATGATGAAGATGATCGAGGTCGTGTACTCGCCGCCGACCGACAGACCCTGCACCATGCGCAGCAGGGTCAGCAGGATCGGCGCGGCGATTCCGAGGGTCTGGTAGTCGGGCAGGACGCCGACCAGGAAGGTCGGAACGGCCATGGCGGCAACGGAAAAGGTCAGCGCCGCACGGCGGCCCAGCCGGTCGCCGATGGCCCCGATCACCGCCCCGCCGATCGGCCGCATCAGGAAGCCGACGGCGAAGATGCCGAAGGCTGACAGCACCTGGGCGACGGGATCCTCGCTGGGAAAGAAGGCCCGACCGATCGCGGCGGCGAAGTAGCCGTAGACCGCGAAATCATACCATTCCAGCACATTGCCGATCGCGCCGGCCGCAATCACCCGGCGCGTATTCCCCTGCTCCATCTCCGCTCCCCCGAGCTTATGATCAAGGGTCCCTCACTTCGTTCGGGATGACAGCGACGGTAGGCTGACGCACAGCGTCCCCGCCAGCACCATTGTCATCCTGAGCGGAGCGAAGGACCTTTCGCTTTCCTCAAACAGCCAACCGAACGATCAGCCGTAGACGAACGCCTTGTCCTCCAGGTCGATGGCTGGAAAGACGTTCTTCTCGTTCCAGTAGTCCTGGGTGTGCTGCCACTCCGGCTTGTCGCCGCGCTTGGGCAGCAGATGCATGCCGCGCATCATATAGCCGGGATTGAAGTTCTCCGGATCGATCCAGGGCAGCAAGGGCATGCCCTCGTCCTCGGGGCGCAGGGCGACCTCGACCTTTCGGGCCTGGTGCTTGTCCATGTGGTCAAGCAGGCGGCAGACGAAGTCGCCGACAAGGTCGGCGCGCAAGGTCCAGCTCGCGCGGAAATAGCCGAAAACCCAGATCATATTGGGCACACCGGTGAACATCATGCCGCGATAGGTTACCGTATCGGCGAAGTCGACCGGCTTGCCGTCCACGGAGAAGGCGATGTCGCCCATCACCGACAGGTCGAAGCCCGTCGCCGTCACGATGATGTCGGCCTCGAGCACCTTGCCCGACTTGAGCAGGATGCCCTCCGGCACGAAGCGGTTGATCTCGTCGGTCTCGACCGAGGCCTTGCCGCCCCGGATCGCCTTGAAGAGATCGCCGTCGGGCACGAAGGCGATGCGCTGCTGCCAGGGCCGGTATCTCGGCGTGAAATGCGGCTCCAGCGGAAAGTCCGGTCCGACATGGGCGCGGACACCGGCGAGCAGCTCGCTCCGCACCTTGTCCGACTCCTCGAAGGCGCGCCGGGTGAAGACCGACTGGTCGTGCAGGATCTTGCGGCGCACGATCTCGTGGATCCATGCCTCGTCGACCTCGAGCTGGCGCAGCGTCTCGGCGAGCTCGATGGCGTTGCGGCCGGGGATGAAATAGGTCGGCGAGCGCTGCAGCATCGTCACGTGACCCGCCTTGTCGGCCATGGCCGGGATGACCGTGGCGGCCGTGGCTCCGGAGCCGATCACGACGATCTTCTTGCCCGTGTAGTCGAGATCCTCCGGCCAGGTCTGCGGATGGATGATCTGGCCCTTGAAGCGGTCCATGTCCTTCCATTCCGGCGTGTAGCCGACCGAATGGCGGTAGTAGCCCTGGCACATCCAGAGGAAGTTGGCGGTGAAGCGGACCGCCTCGCCCGTGTCGGTCCGGACGCCCTCGATGGTCCAGAGATTGTCCTTGCTCGACCAGGTGGCGGACTCGATGCGGTGGCGGTAGCGGATGTGGCGCGCCAGGTCGTTCTCTTCGATCACCTCGCCCATGTAGGTCTTGATCTCCTGGGCGGTCGCGATCGGCTTGCCCTTCCAAGGCTTGAAGCGATAGCCGAAGGTGTGGAGGTCGCTGTCGGAGCGAATGCCAGGATACTTGTGGGTCAGCCAGGTCCCCCCGAAGCTCTCCTGGGACTCCAGGATGACGAAGCTGCGGTCGGGCATCTGCTGGGTGAGATGATAGGCGCCGCCGATGCCGGAAATGCCGGCGCCAACGATGACGACTTCGAAATGCTCGGTCGTGGTGGCCGCAGGCCGCGCAAGGGTGGTGTCCGGCATGGGAAGGCTCTTTCCTCGCTGATGAACTCACGTCAGTCTTGCTCGAACATGAGCCTCGAAGCCAGCCCCCAGAATCCACGATCCGAAACCGGGCACCGGCGCCGCGGCGCCGTTGCAGTCCTTGTGGTGGTGGCGCGGCATCGATGTACTGGACCGGCAGCCCATCGTGGAGGCACAAGGTTCTCTCCTGTCCCACTACTTTGCCGACGATGGACAACTGGACTCCCCGCGGTCACGCCCCGGTCGCCCATGCCATCAGCCAGCATCTTGCCCGCTAACGGAAGAACGCCATGCACGAAAAGGTCGACGTCCTGATCATCGGTTCCGGCGCTTCGGGGGCGGCGGTGGCGTGGAGCCTCGCCGACACGAAGATGCGGATCCTCTGCCTCGAACAGGGCGACTGGGTGAAGCCCACGGACTATCCGACCAACGGCCGGGACTGGGAGGCCCGCCTGTTCGGCGACTTCGCCATCAACCCCAACCGCCGGGCGCGCGAGACCGACTATCCGATCAACAACGGCACGTCGCCGATCCAGGTCGTGAACTTCAACGGCGTCGGCGGCAGCACCATCATGTACACGGCGCATTATCCGCGCCTCCATCCCTCGGACTTCCGGGTGAAGACGCTCGACGGCGTCGCCGACGACTGGCCCGTCGACTACGCGACCCTGGAGCCCTACTTCACCGAGAACGACCGCATGACCGGCGTCGCAGGCCTCGAGGGCGACCCGGCCTATCCGCACCATGTCCCGCCGATGCCGCCGCTGCCCCTGGGCAAGACCGGCAAGTGCTTCGGCGAGGCGATGAACAAGCTCGGCTGGCACTGGTGGCCTTCGGATTCCGCCATCGCCACCACCGAATACGACGGCCGCGCTCCCTGCATCAATCTCGGCCACTGCACGCCCGGCTGCGCCCAGGGCGCCAAGGCCAGCGCCGACGTCACCTACTGGCCGCACGCGATCCGAGCCGGCGTCGAGCTGCGCACCCGCGCGCGGGTCCGCGAGGTCACGGTCGGCCCCGACGGTCTCGCCAACGGCGCGATCTACTACGATGCCGAGGGCAAGGAGCATTTCCAGCCGGCCGAGATGGTCATCGTGGCCTGCAACGGCATCGGCACGCCGCGGCTGCTGCTGAACTCGGTGTCGGGCCGCTTCCCCAACGGCATCGCCAATTCGAGCGGGCTGGTCGGTCGGAACCTGATGTTCCACCCGTTCGCCCACACCTACGGCTATGTCGACGAGCCCATCGACGGCAACACCGGCGCCCAGCTGTCGCTGTGGAGCCAGGAATTCTACGAGACCGACAAGGCCCGCGGCTTCGTGCGCGGCTACACGCTGCAGCTCCACCGCGGCGCCGGCACGATCGTCGACGCAATCGCCAATACCGCACGCGGCTTCCTCCCCTGGGGCGAGGCGCATCACGACGTGTACCGCACCATCTTCAACCGCAAACTCGGCCTCTCGGCGATTTGCGAGGACCTGCCCGAGGAGCACAACCGGGTGACGCTCGATCCGGTGCTGAAGGACAGCAACGGAATTCCCGCGCCGAAGATCGACTACACCCTGGGCGAAAACACGAAGAAGATGATCGCCCACGGCGTGGCGCGCTCGAAGGAGATCCTCGCGGCGGCCGGCGCGAAGAATGTCGGCAGCGACGCGCCGATGCTCAATGCCGGCTGGCATCTCATGGGCACGGCCCGCATGGGCACCGATCCCGAGCGCTCAGTGGTCAACGAATGGGGCCGCAGCCACGACGTGAAGAACCTGTTCATCGTCGATGGCAGCATCTGGGTGACCTCCGGCGGCGTGAACCCGACCTCCACCATCCAGGCGCTGGCGCTCTATATCGCCGACAACATCAAGCGGCGCCTTGCCGACGCCACGCTCTTCGATTGAGGCCATCGACATGACCTACGGAACCCTGACGGACGCCGAAGCCCGCGACCTGCGCCTGCTGGCCGGCATCATGATCCCCGCGAGCACCGCTCATGGCGTGCCCGGGGCCGACGACGAGCTGATCTTTGCCGATATCCTGAAGAGCTTGGAACGCGACACCCCGGACGCCCGCACCGCGCTGAAGCAACTGAGCGAACTGTCCGGCGGCCCGTTCGCCGCGCTCGCGCCGGAGCGCCGCACCGAGGTGGCGATGCGGTTCAGGCAGGAAGGCGGCGCCCCGCTCTTCGCCCTCAATCGCGTGGTTCTGCTCTGCTACTACCGCGACGATCGCGTGATGCGCGCGCTCGGTCAGGAGCCGCGCTCGCCCTTCCCCAAGGGCCATGTCGTCGAACAGGGCGACTGGTCGCTGCTCGACCCGGTGCGCAAGCGCCCGCCGATGTGGCGGCAGGTCTAGCGGCGCGTCAGCCCTGGCCTCGCGCCTTCAGCACGTAGCCCATCGCCCGGAAGCTCGAATCCTTCTGGATCGCCGCGGTGATCCGCGGGTCGCTGTAGGGATTGCTGAGCGAGATCAGGACGTCGGTCTGGGTCTGGCAGGAGGCCGCCGCCGTGGCGGCGAGCGACTCGGCGCTGCCAGAGTAGACATCGGCCAGATGGATGTTCGCGACCAGGCAGTTGTCACGCGCTTCGAAGGCGTCGTCGATGCTCTTCATCCGCTTGGGATCGGACAGGCCCGCCCCTCGCAGCGAGGTCGCAGCCTCGCACCCGCCCAACAGGAGCGGCAGCAGCACGAGGGCCGCGTGCAGGGAAGTCCGGGTCGCCTTCATTCGCTCTTCCAGTCTCACTGATCCGTGCGCAACAAAAAGACGGTGGGACCCGGCCTGTCAAGGCCGGGCCCGTCCCGGTCCTAGTGCCGGCTCATCTCGGCGCGGCCCACCACCATGTGATGGACCTCGTCCGGACCGTCGGCGAACCGGAGGTGCCGCTGGTTGACGTACATCTCGCTGAGCGGCGACCACTGGGACAGGCCGGTGGCGCCGTGGATCTGCATCGCCTGGTCGATGATCAGGCAGACCTTCTCCGGCACCATCGCCTTGACCATGCTGATCCAGACGCGGGCCTCGCGATGTCCCAGCACGTCCATCGCCTTGGCGGCCTTCAGCACCATGAGGCGCATCGCCTCGATCTCGATGCGCGCCCGGCTCACCAGCTCAAGGTTCTTGCCG
Organism: Reyranella sp.; assembly: GCF_965249915.1. Lineage (GTDB taxonomy): Bacteria > Pseudomonadota > Alphaproteobacteria > Reyranellales > Reyranellaceae > Reyranella. Next base: position 1,398,626 of record NZ_OZ252257.1, on the reverse strand, counting down.
AGCTGGATCAGCGGCTTGCCGAAGGCGGTTCGGGTCGAGCCGCGCTTGACCATCAGCTCGATGGCCTTCTCGGCGGCGCCGATCGAGCGCATGCAGTGATGGATACGGCCCGGTCCGAGGCGGACCTGGCTGATCTCGAAGCCCCGGCCCTCGCCCAGCAGGATGTTCTCGGCCGGCACCCGGCAGTTGTTGAACTTGAGGTGCATGTGGCCGCGCGGCGCGTGATCGTGGCCAAACACGGTCATCGGGCCCACGATCTCGAGGCCGGGCGTGCCCATCGGCACCAGGATCTGCGACTGCTGGAACTGCGGCGAGGCATCCGGGCTGGTCTTGACCATGACGATCATGATCTTGCAGCGCGGATCGCCGGCGCCGGAGATGTAATACTTCTCGCCGTTGATCACCCACTCGTTGCCGACCAGTTCGGCGCGCGTGGTGATGTTCTTGGCATCCGAGGAAGCCACGCCCGGCTCCGTCATCGCATAGGCCGAGCGAATCTCGCCGTTCAGCAGCGGCTTCAGCCACTTCTCCTTCTGCTCGGGCGTGCCGACCTTCTCGAGCACTTCCATGTTGCCGGTGTCGGGCGCGGAGCAGTTCAGCGATTCCGACGCCAGCGGATACTTGCCCAGTTCGGCGGCGATGTAGGCGTAGTCGAGATTGGTGAGGCCGCGGCCGATCTCGGAATGGGGCAGGAAGAAATTCCACAGGCCCGAGGCCTTGGCCTTGTTCTTTGCAGCCTCGAGCAGCTCGAGCTGGCCCGGCGCCCAGCTCCAGCGATCCTTGCGACCCTCGCCCAGGCGCTGGAACTCCTCGAGGATCGGCGCGACGTTCTCGGCGATATGCGCCTTCACCGCATCGAACAGAGGCTGGGCCTCCTTCGACATGGCGAGGTTGTTCAGCTCGGCTTCGAGATCGGGACGGACCGGCTTCCGGGTTGCTGCCGCTGCCTTCTGGGTCATTGGGGTTTCCTCGTTTCTGTCGATCGGACTTTCAGGTGCGGCCAATCCCTACAGACCTGTGGTTTCCGGTCAATGGCACAGTGGTTTTGCCGTGCAGACCAACGGGCCTTCACCGACCACCGCGCAGGCCGGTCGTCGTCCGCATGCCCGGCCTGCTAATGTCGGGCGATCATGTATCCGCCCGAGCGCATCGTCTGCCTGACCGAAGAGACCACCGAGACGCTGTACCTGCTGGGTGAGCAGGACCGGATCGTCGGGATCTCCGGCTATACGGTCCGGCCGCCGCAGGCACGCCGCGAGAAGCCGCGCGTATCGGCCTTCATCTCGGCCGACATGCCGAAGATCATGGCCCTCCAGCCCGACCTGGTTCTCACCTTCTCCGACCTGCAGGCCGATCTGGTGGCCTCCCTCGTCCGCGCGGGCGTCGCGGTCCATGCCTTCAATCAGCGCACGGTGGCGGAGATCCTCGACATGATCCGCATGCTGGGCGCGCTCGTCGGGGCGCAGGATCGTGCGATGGCACTGGCCGACCGGCTTGCGGCCAACGTCGAGGACACGCGTCGACGCACGAGCGGCGCCGGTCATCGTCCCAGGGTTTATTTCGAGGAATGGGACGATCCCATGATCTCCGGCATCGCCTGGGTCTCGGAGCTGATCGAGGCCGCGGGCGGCGCGGACATCTTTCCCGAGCGGGCGCCCTGCAAATCCGCCCGCGACCGCATCGTCACCGCCGACGACGTGATCCGCCGGGCGCCCGACATCGTCATCGGCTCGTGGTGCGGCAAGAAATTCAAGAGCGAGAAGTTCGTCGCCCGGCCGGGCTTCGAATCCCTGCCGGCGGTGCGCAACGGCAGGCTGCACGAGATCAAATCGCCGCTGATCCTGCAGCCCGGTCCCGCCGCCCTCACCGACGGCCTCGCCGCACTGGAAGCGATCATCAACGGCGCGGCAGAACGCGATCCGACCAGACCGTGACCACCGCCACAATACTGTGATGCTTCTCGATCAAAAAGAAGCTCGCCTCGCTTGGCGCGAATATTGCGTGGATCGCGCCAGAGGCAGCCCATCGATCCTTGTGAACAGGAGATCGAAGATGCTCAAAGTCTACGTTCCAAAGATGCTCAGTGGTGAGATTGGTGACTGGTGCAGCAGCCTTTCGCTGGCTGCGGGCGTGCCAATCTGCTGGGGAAGTGACCATCTCGGCCACTTCGTGAATGCGCCCAGCGCGGACTGGGTGCCTTCCCTGTCCGCGGCCATCGCCGATGCCTGCGAGGGCCAGTCGCCAACCCTCAACTAACAATCGAGCCGGCGCGAAGACGATGCCTACTTGATCGCCAGCAACTCGACGTCAAAAATCAGCGTGGCGTTGGGCGGAATGACGCCGCCAGCGCCGCGAGCGCCGTATCCGAGATGCGGCGGAATGATCAGCGTTCGCTTGCCGCCGACCTTCATGGTTGCGACACCCTCGTCCCAGCCGCCGATGACGCGCTGCACGCCGATGGGAAATTCGAAAGGCGAGCCGCGATCGACGGAGGAATCGAACTTCTTGCCTTTCACGTCGCCCTCGTAGAGCCATCCCGTGTAGTGCATGACACAGGTCTGGCCGGTCTTGGGGCTGGCGCCCGTGCCGACGGTGATGTCGATGATCTTCAGGCCGCTTTCGGTTGTCATGGCATTTCCTCGGGTTTGCGCGCCAGCCGGACAGGCAGCGGCGAGAGCTGTGGTCGCGATAATGACGCGGCGTGTCACTTGCAAGGGGCTTGTCCTCCTCAAACGCCCTGAGGGCGTGCTGACCGATAACCCGCTCCACGCTCGGAATAAAGGCGTGCGGCGCGCCGGGTCGCATCACTAGTGTCCGTAGCCACCGGACGCCTCAGCGTCCTCGACGAAACCGGAAACCGGTCGATCGGGCAGGTAATGGCGGAGGGGATGGGATTCGAACCCACGATAGGGATTATCTCCCTATAACGGTTTAGCAAACCGCCGCCTTCGGCCACTCGGCCACCCCTCCGCAGACCCGTTAAGACCCCGGCGACCATAACCACGACGGATGCCGGGCGGTTCTAGCGGGCGGGCTCGGGGGTGTCAAACGAGCCGGTAATTTCGCGAGGTTTTACAGGCTCTTGGCGTCGCGGTCTGAAGCGTGCGACGCTGCGGCCATGAATTCCAGCTCCATCGACATGCTCCAGCGCCTGGTGGCGTTCGACACCACCTCGCGCAACTCCAATCTCGACCTGATCAAGTACATCCAGGGCTACCTAGACGAGCACGGTATTCGGAGCACGCTGGTCCCCAACGCAGAAGGCACCAAGGCCAACCTGTTCGCCTCGGTCGGTCCCGAGGCCGAGGGCGGCATCGTCCTGTCGGGCCACACCGACGTGGTGCCGGTCGACGGACAGGCCTGGGACACCGATCCGTGGACACTGACGGAGAAGCCGGACGGCAATCTCTACGGCCGCGGCACCTGCGACATGAAGGGCTTCATCGCCGCCTGCCTCGCCCACGTGCCGGCGCTCAAGAAGGCGAAACTCAAAGTGCCGATGCATTTCGCCTTCAGCTACGACGAGGAGATCGGCTGCCTGGGCGCGCATTCGCTGGTCGAGAAACTGGTGGGCAACGTGCCGCGCCCGCAGGCCGTGATCGTGGGCGAGCCCACCATGATGGGCGTCGTCAATGCGCAGAACGCCGGCGGCGGCATCATCGCCACCTTCACCGGGGTCGAAGCCCATTCCTCCATGACGCATCTCGGCGTCAGTGCCATCCATTTCGCCGGCGACTTCATCCACTGGCTGAACGAGCTGCAGGTGGAGCTGGCGGGCCGCACGCGCACCGACATCGACACCGTGCCCGGCCATACCACGATCAACGTCGGCATCGTGACCGGCGGCACGGCGGGCAACATCCTCGCGCGCGAATGCACGCTCAACTGGGGCTATCGCACCCTGCCCGGCGACGATCCGTGGGAAGTGCAGCGCCGCGCCGAGGCCTATGTCGCCGAACTGCTGCTGCCGAAGATGAAGGCCAAGCACCCCGACGCCGACATCCAGCTGAAGCGCCGCTCCTTCGTGCCCGGCCTGATGCCGCAGGAGAACGAGGAAGCCGCCAAGCTTGCGTTGCAGTGGACCGGCGGCAATCGCACCTATGCCGTGCCCTACGGCACCGAGGCCGGCATCTTCCGCAGCCACGGCATTCCGACCGTGATCTGCGGACCGGGCGACATCTCGCAGGCCCATCAGCCCAACGAGTTCGTGGCGAAATCGCAGATGGATGCCTGCGACGCGTTCATCGGCCGGATGATCGGCTGGGCCGAGCGCCAGTAGGCGCCCGCCCCGCCTGTCGCTTACCCCTCGGTACGGCGGGTCGTCTCGAACAGGAACCAGACGCGCTTCTCGGTCTCGTCGATCCAGTTCTCGATGAGGCTGGCCGTCGCGATGTCGCCATGCTCGTCGCAGAGTTCGTGGAGCGTCCGCATGTGGACGCAGAGTTGTTTGTTGTCGTCGCGCAGCTCCGCAAGCATGTCGAGCGGCGTCACATAGTCGGCATCGTTGTCGAGCACGCGCTGCAGGCGGGAGATATGGCCGATCGACCGCAGCGTCGTGCCGCCCAGCTTGCGCACGCGTTCGGCGATCACGTCCGTCATGGCGTCGATCTCGGTCGCCTGCTCGTCGAGCAGCAGGTGATAGTCGCGGAAGTTCGGCCCCGACATGTGCCAGTGGAAGTTCTTGGTCTTCCAGTAAAGCGCGGCCACATCGGCCAGCAGGATGTTGAGCCCGCCGCTCAGATCCTTGGTGGCATTCTCGCCGAGGTCGGTCGGAGTGGCGAGCGCGGCCTTTTTGCGTGCATCGACGTCGTTGCTCATGGGCTGACTCTCCTATGGATTATCGCTGAAAAATCTAGCGTGCTTCGCCGAACCCGTCAGCCGGCGCAGACCGGCTGCTCGACCCGGAAGACCTCGTGCTGACCAAAACGCTTCGTATAGGTGTCGACGATCGAGGCAACCTTCGCCCTATGGGCCGGAGGATCGAACACGACCACCACCAGCAGCTTCGTGCGCTCGGCTCCGATGACTCCGGCCGGGTCGCGATGCTGCCCCCGCGCGTCGATCACCGTCAGGCCGGCCGGAAACTGCGGCGTCACGCTCTCGGCCAGGAACGACGCCCACTCCGCATCGCTAACCTCACCGCCCGACGGTCTGTCGCGACCGAAGTAGAGGTTTACCTCGACGGCCGGCTTGAGCGGAGCCGCGCACGCCGCTTGTGTTCCCGGCTGTGCACAGCCGAGGAGCGTCGAGCAGAGCAAGGCTGCTCCCGTAGCTCCGCGCCAGGCCCCGGGCAGCATCCTAGTTGAGATAGGGAACGGCCATGCCCTTGGCGACGGCAGGCCGGGCGTTCACGATGTCGTACCAGCGCTTCACGTTGGGAAAGTCCGCAAGGTTCACGGTGTGCCACTCGTGACGCGCCGTCCACGGGAAGATCGACATGTCGGCGATCGTATAGTCCTCGCCCGCCACGAAGGCATTGCCGGCGAGTTGCTTGTCGAGGACGCCATAGAGACGCTTGGCCTCGTCGACGTAGCGCTTGATGCCATATTCGATCTTCGACGGTGCGGCCCGCAGGAAGTGATGGGCCTGGCCGAGCATCGGGCCGAAGCCACCCATCTGCCACATCAGCCACTGGATCGAGTCGTAGCGCTTCGCGCCGTCGGCCGGCAGGAACTTCTTCGTCTTGTCGGCAAGGTAAATCAGGATCGCGCCCGACTCGAACAGGCTGTACGGCTTGCCGCCCGGACCGTCGGGATCGACGATCGCGGGGATCCGGTTGTTCGGGCTGATGCGCAGGAACTCGGGCTTGTGCTGCTCGCCCTTGGAGATGTCGATCTTGTGGACGCTGTAGGGCAGTTCGCACTCTTCGAGCATGATGGAAACCTTGCGGCCGTTCGGCGTGCCCCACGTGTGAAGCTCGATCATCTCCTGAGTCCCCCGTTCATTGAAATGAGATCGTCCGCCGGGCGTCAGGCCCAGCTGTCGTCGTCGCCGCCGAAGCCGCCATCGTCGACCGACGCCGTGTCGTAGTCGTCTGGCCCCGCGCCCGCCTGGTCGTCGGCAAAGGCCTGCTGCTGGTCGGGCAGCGCATCGGGCGGCAGAAGTTCCGGCGGTGTGGTGCCGCCAATGGCGGCCTGCTGCTGACCAAACGGATTGCTGCCCATCAGGCCGCGAATGCCTTCGAACAGGAGCGCACCGCCGGCCACGCCGGCGGCTGTCGCCATTGCCGTGCGCAGGAAGCCGCCGCCCGCCGCGGGTTGCGGCGGCTGTTGCGGTGCCAGTGCGGCCTGCAGCGGCGAGCGCGTGGGCGGAGCCATCGAGGCGTCCGGTGCCGGCGCGGGTGCCGCCGCGGACGTCTGGGGCACCGATGTGCGCGGCGCCCCCCACGGGCCGATCTTCGGCGCACTGCCGAGGAAACCGGCCTCCGGCTGCGGCGCGGCTGCAATCTTCGCTTCCAGTTCGGCGATGCGGGCCTGCGCGGCCTTCAGCGCCTGCTCCTGCACCAACACGGTTTGCACAAGCAGATAGGCTGAAGCAGGCTGCTTCGATGCCCGGTCCCAGATGAACTGTTCAACCTCATTGTCGCGCGGCTGAGTTTCGAACGGCTTCAGCCGATCGAACAGACCCGAGATCAGATCGCGTTCCTGCTGCTGCATGACTAGTCTCCCGCCCGTCCACGCTGGGCCCCGCCAACGTGGTTGTCCGTCGGCGGAGCGTCAAGGCGGCTAATTTACCATCGCCTGGTAGACGAGGTCGCGCATCAGGTAGCGGTAGCGCAGACGGGCCTGCGGCGATTGCATCATGAAAACGACATACAGCCGCTCCCGCGGATCGTGCCAGAAATAGGTGCCGTAAGCGCCGCCCCAGAAGTAGTCGTTGGGCGAACCGGGCAGCGGGTTGACGCCCTGCACGTTGCGCACGGCGAAGCCCAGCCCGAAACCCTGCCCCATGGCGGCGCTGGGCTCGAGCGCCTCGAAGCGGAACATGTCGGCGCCCATCTTGATGTCGGGCGGCAGTGCGTCGGCCGTCATCAGGTCGATCGTCTTGCGCGAGACCAGGCGCACGCCGTCGAGCTGGCCGCCATTGGCGAACATCTGCAGGAAGCGGGCATAGTCGGCCGCCGTCGAGACCATGCCGCCGCCGCCCGAGCGCCAGGTGAACTTTTCGGTGACATCGGGGATCGCCGGCAGCTCGTTCTTTGGGCCCTCCTTCATCGGCCGGGCGCCGCGCGCCTTCTTGTCGGCGCTGGCCTCGAAGGCCGTGTCGCCCATCTTGAGCGGCTTGGTGATGCGCTCCTCGATGAACTTGTCGAGCGGCATGCCCGATGCGACCTCGACGACGCGCCCCAGCACGTCCGTGGACATCGAATATTCCCAGGTCGTGCCCGGCTGGTACAGCAGCGCGAGCTTGCCCAGCTTGTCGGCCATTTCAGCATTCGTCTGATTGCGGTCGGCGACCTTCATGTCGAGATAGGACTGCTTCACCGGATTGGCACCAACCGCGCCATAGGTCAGGCCCGATGTATGCCGCATCAGGTCGTGCACCGTCATCGGCCGGAACTGCGGCTCCAGCACCATCTCCGTCGTGCCGTCCTCCTTCTTCTTGGGGACCGCGACCTTGGTGTCGGCGAATGCCGGAATGTAGGTCGACACGCGGTCGGCGAGCGTGAGCTTGCCCTCCTCCATCAGCATCATTGCGGCCAGGGTTACGATCGGCTTGGTCATCGACGCGATGCGGAAGATCGTGTCGTTGGTCATTGCGACCTTGGCGTCCTTGTCGCGGAAGCCGTAGGATTCGAACATCACGATCTTGCCGTTGCGGGCGATCAGGACGACGGCGCCGGGCAACTCGTTGTTCTTCACACCCTCGTTCAGCCGGTCGCTGAGCCGTTTGAGGCGGGTCGAGAGAAACCCTACCTCTTCCGGGGACTGGACCTTGGGGATGCCCTGGGCCCCTGCCGGACACGTCAGGGCGAGGCCAAGCGCCACGGCGGCGGCCATCCGAATCATCGACATTTTGCAGTCTCCTCCCGATATTTGAAGCATCAAAGCAATTGACCGAGGGCGAGCGCAAGCTTAACGAGTGCCTATCGACGGTCCTCCTTAACCGGAGGCTAACAGGGAATGCCGTGCCGCTCCCTCGGCTGGGAGCCAATCGGCAGCTGTACCCGCAGCTGTAAGCGGCGAGCGAGAGCCCATATGTCACTGGACTTCGGTCTGGGAAGACGGGCAGGAGCTGCGACCCGCGAGCCAGAAGACCTGCCGGCGATAGCGTCGCTCTTCCGATGGACGGGATGATCCAACGGGACGGTCAACCGAGCGGTGACGCGCTTAGTGCGAACCGTTTGGGAGATCGTCAGATGACGTCGATCCGAGGAATCCTGCCTGCGCTTCTTACAAATGCCACGCCGGCCGATGGGCCCGCCAGGCGCATGCAACGCTATGCGTCCACCTTGCATTCGAGCCCGGAACGCTGGGTCACGGTCCCGACCCCGACCCACAATGTCTCGCTGCCCTTCCGCCGCGGCGGCTTCACCAGCCTGACCGAGGCGCTGGACTACGCTGCCCGCGGCGAGACCGGCTTCAACTTCTTCGATGCCCGCGGCAAGCTCCTGACCCGCCTGCCCTACAGCCATCTCCGTACTGAGGCATTGTCGTTCGCGCGCCGCCTGATCGGTGCCGGCATCGAGCCGGGCGAGCGGCTCATCCTCATCGCAGACACCTGGCCGGGCTTCTGTATCGCCTTCTTCGGCTGCCAATATGCCGGCATCGTGCCGGTTCCGGTGCCCGTGCCGGTCGGACTCGGCGCCAAGGCGCATTACATCTTCCAGCTCAGGAAGCAGATCACCGCGGCACAGGCCGTGGGCGTGCTCGCCCCCGACGAGCTGGTCGAGTTCGCCCGCAGCGCCGCCGAAGGCACGACCGCGCGTCTCGCCGGTGGCATGGAAATCTTCACCGCCCTACCCGAGGCCAAGGTCGACCTGCAGCCGCTGCGCGCCGGCATGGCCTGCTACGTGCAGTTCTCCTCCGGCAGCACGCGGGCGCCGCTCGGCGTCGAGATCCGCCAGGACCAGCTCATGGCGAACATCGACGGCTCGATTGCCGCCCAGGGACTCGACGAGAACGATTCCGGCGTGAGCTGGCTGCCGCTCTATCACGACATGGGCCTGATCGGCTTCATCCTGGCGCCGATGTGCGCGCAGCGCAGCGTCGACCTGCTGGCGCCCCGCGACTTCGCGCGGCGGCCGATGCAGTGGCTTTCCCTGATCTCACGGCGCCGCGCCACGATCACCTACAGTCCGAGCTTCGGCTACGACCTCCTGACCCGGCGCGCGCTGACGGCGCCGGTAGGCGAACTCGACCTGTCGAGCGTGCGTCTGGCCGGCGTGGGGGCCGACATGATCCAGCTTCCCGTCCTGCGGCGTTTCACCGAGGCCTTCAAGGCGGCGGGCTTCGACGAGCGCGCCTTCATGCCGAGCTATGGCATGGCCGAGGTCTGTGTCGGCCTGAGCTTCGGCGCGTCGTTCGGCGGCGTCAAAGTCGACAGCTTCACCGATCCGCAATCGGGCCGTTCACGAGACTTCGTCGTCTGCGGCAAGGTGATGGCCGGACACAGCGTCGAGATCCGCGACGAGTCCGGCACGCCTCTCGGCGAACGCCATGTCGGCCGGCTGTTCGTTCGCGGCCCCAGCGTCATGCCGGGCTACTTCCAGAAGTGCGAGGAAACCGCGCGCGTGCTTCGCGACGGCTGGCTCGACACCGGCGATCTCGGATACTGGCACAAGGGCGAGCTGGTGATCACCGGCCGCGCCAAGGACCTGATCATCGTGAACGGCCGCAACATCTGGCCGCAGGACATCGAGTGGGCCGTCGAGGCGCTGCCGCAGGTCGGCCGCGGCGACGCCTGCGCCTTCTCGGTCGAGGACGGCGACATCGAAGCCGTCGTTGTCATCGTTCAGGCCTATCCGAGCGAGCCCGCGGAACGCGAGGCGCTGGTGGGCGACATCAAGCAGGCGGTCAAGGAAGCCGCCGGCGTCGACGGCCGGGTCGTCCTGATCAAGCGCCAACCCGGCCTGCCGCGCACCTCTTCCGGAAAACTCAGCCGTACGCACGCCAAATCGAAGTTCGCCGCCGGCGATTATCCGACCTAGCGCGCTCCTTCGGCACCCGATCAGGTGACCGCGATGGGGCCGCCGTTCGATCCCGTCGCGCCCCTGATGGGTGCGGGCGAGAAGATGTAGGCGAACTGGTATTTGCGGTCGGCGATCAGCCCGGTGAAATCCAGGTTCTCGTGGTTGAAGATGCCGTTCTTGGCGATCAGTTCGGCATGGACCGGGAAGGCCAGATCCTTGTTCGGGTTGGGCACGACCTCGGTTCCCCAGGTGTCGGCGCCGGTAAGCGCGATGCCCTTGTCGATGAACCACTTGGCCGCCTCCAGCCCGATGCCCGGTTCGCCGCCGTTGAACTTGTCGTTGTTCTTCATCCAGAGCTTTCCCCAGCCGGTGTTGAAGAACACCGCATCGCCTTCCTTGATGTCGGCTTCCTGCATGTTCTGCTTCTGCAGCGCGGCCTTCAGGTCGGCGATGGTGATCTCCTGGCCGGCTTCCATCATGGCGCCCTTGACCGCCTCGACGTCGAACAGATGGCCGCGCGTGAAGAACGGCTTCACGTTCTCGATGCCGAGCTTCTTCATGCCATAGGCGCTGTTCATCTCCTGGTCGGTGACGCCGTTGTAGTAGCGCATCTCGTTCTTGTCGCCGTCCTTGCCCATCTGGATGCCGATGTGGGCGAGGCCGTCGAACTGCGTTCCGGTCTGGCCGATCTCCGTCGACAGATACTCGTCGTTGTAGATCAGCCTGTTGGTGCCGAAGGGACCGCCGGTCGGGCTGCCGGGAATGCGCAAGGTGAAGGCGCGCTCGCCGAACTTCGGCATGGAAGATTCATAGATGCGGCCGATGCGGTAGACCTTGCCGTCCTTGATCAGCTTCACCGTGTCGAGGACCTTGGCCGGCGTCATGTAGTTCGAGGCGCCGGCCTGATCGTCCTTGCCCCACTTGGGATGCGGCCACCAGGCCTTGTCGGTCAGCGCGGGGGCCTGCGCGATCTGCTGCGCATGCGCGGCACCGGCCGCCAGCGTCCCGGCCGCCACGGCGCCGCCGATCAGGCCTGCCGTCAGGAACGAGCGGCGATCCTCGTCGATCTCCTGTTGCGGCCGCTTGAGCTCTTCGTTGTTCTGAAGATATCTCGAGTCCATGGACGCCCCTCCTTTTCTTTGTTGATCCCGAAAGCGTCATACCCTCAGGTTGCATCGTCAAGCAGAAGCGGCATCGTTACTTTGTTACATATGCGTATGTGAGGGTGTCATTCGATGAGCCTCTTCGATCGCGACAAGTCGGCCGGGCGGATGCCGGTGACGCTGTTCACCGGCTTCCTCGGCAGTGGCAAGACAACGTTACTCAACCGCGTGCTCGGCGACCCGCGCATGGCCCGAAGCCTGGTGCTGGTGAACGAGTTCGGCGAAGTCGGGCTCGATCATCTCTTCATGGAGCAGGTCGGCGGCGACATGGTGCTGCTGCAATCGGGGTGCGTGTGCTGCACCATCCAGGGTGACCTCGACAAGACCCTGCGCGACATCGCGAGCCGCCGTGCAAAGGACGAGATCCCGCCCTTCGACCGCGTGCTCCTTGAGACGACGGGCCTTGCCGATCCCGCGCCGATCCTGCAGCTCCTGCTCAATCATCCGATGATCAGCCATGACTACCGGCTCGACGGCGTCGTGACGACGGTCGATGCCGTGAACGGCGCGCGCCAGCTCGACGAGCATCCGGAGGCCGTGAAGCAGGCGGCCGTCGCCGACCGGCTGCTGATCAGCAAGACCGACCTCGCCGAGATCGCGGCCAGCGCCGGCCTGCGCGCACGGCTGACCGGTCTCAATCCCGGTGCCTCTCTCTTCGAGATCGTGCAGGGCGACATCGATCCGGCTCTTCTGTTCGACTCAGGCCCGTTCGATCCCGCGGGCAAGAGCGACAAAGTGCAGGCATGGCTGAACGCCGAGGCTCACGACCATGCGCATCATCCCCACCATCACGACCGGTCACGCCACGATGCGCACATCGCCTCGTTTTGCCTAGGCTTCGACGAGCCGCTGGACTGGGACCTCTTCAATCGCTGGCTGATGGCCGTGCGCGCCGCGTGGGGCGATCGGCTGCTGCGCGTGAAGGGCGTGCTGAACATCGTTGGCGAGGACCAGCCGCTGGTGATCCACGGCGTGCACCGCACCTTCCATCCGCCCACCCTGCTCGCCCGCTGGCCGGACGAGGACCGCCGGTCGCGGCTGGTGTTCATCACCCGCGACCTCGACCGCAAGAGCGTCGAGGAAAGCTGGAGGGAAATGACGGCGATGGCCTGATGGGGGTCACGTCCGAAAATCGCCAGACGCAACGCCAGCCGGTCGCCTAGATGACGCTCCCGATCAAGGAGCGCCGTCGATGGCAACCCAGCGCCGAGAGATTTCCCTGACTTCTTCAGCCGATCGTGTGTGGTCGGCCGTTCGTGACTTCAGCCGGGTTCACACGCGCGTGGCGCCGGGCTTCCTGACGGCGCTGGAGATGCAGGACGGCGACCGCCTCGTCACCTTCTTCAACGGCATGGTGGCGCGGGAACGGCTGGTCACTCTCGACGACGAGGGCCGGCGGCTGGTCTACGCCGTCGTCGACGGCCGGGCCAGCCACTACAACGCCGCGCTAGAAGTCATTCCTGCAGGGCCCCAGGGCAGCAGGCTGGTCTGGACGATCGACCTGCTGCCGGACGAACTCGCCCCGATTGTCGGCGCGATGATGGATCAGGCGGCAGGCGCCGTGCAGAAGACGCTGTCCGCCTGAGCCAAGGGTCGCTCAGGCCGCGTCCTGCTTCGGCAGAACGTCCTCGTACTTCTTGAAGCCGGGCAGCTTCTCGACCCGGCCCATCCACGCCTTCACGTTGGCATAGGGGCTGAGATCGATGGCGCCCTCTTCGGCGTAGGCAACGTCGCCATAAACCGCGACATCGGCGATGGTCGCTTCGCTGCCGACCAGGAAGTCCGACTTGGCCAGCGCGGCGTCGAGCACCTTGAGCGCATCGCCCGCCTGGTTGACGTACATCTGATGCACGTTGTCGTCGGCCTTCATGAAGCCGCGCTTGATCGCGCGCGGGCGATAGATGTTGGAGGCGAGCCGGTCGAACTCCCAGAACAGCCACTCGCGTACGCGCGCCTTCTCCTCGGCCGTCTTGCCGCCCATCTTGCCGAACTTCTCGGCGAGATAGAGCAGGATCGAGCCCGATTGGCAGAGCTTGAGATCGCCGTCGACCAGCGCCGGCACCTGACCGAAACGGTTGATGGCGAGATACTCGGGCTGCTTGTGCGCGCCGGCCCGCAGGTCGACATGCTTGTAGGCGAAGGGCTGCCCCATCAGCGACAGGGCAAGACCGGCCTTATAGGTCGGGCCGCTCAGCCAAATGCCGTACAGCGTGATCTTGGACATCGATATCTCCCTTGGATTCAGGCCGTCAGCATCGCACTTGAGGGAGGCCGGGGTAAGACTGTATGAGCGGGCATGAAGATTTCAGCACGCGATATCGATCACCTTTCCTTGACCGCCTCGGACCCTGCGGATACCGCCGCCCGGCTGGGCCAGATCGGCTTCAATCTGACGCCCGACGGGGTAGAGCCCCGGTGCATCTGCTTCCAGCCCGACCGCGACGACGTGCCGAATTACATCGAGGTGCTGCAGGGCCATCCGCCGCAGATTGCACTGGCCGTGAACGTCGCCGAACTCGAGGGCGAGGAGCGCACGCATGCCTGGGAAACCGAGGACGGTTTCGAGGTCGATGCCGGCGTCGTGGTCGGCGAGACCGCCGGCCCCCTTCCTTGGTTCCCCGTGAAACACGAGACGCCGGACGCCTTCATGGAACCGGAATGGATCGTCCATCCGAACGGCGCGCTGGGCATGATGGCCATCCACGCCATCGCCGAAAAGCCCAACGACACGGCCAAGGCGCTGAAGGCTGCCTGGGGCGCCAGCGTCGAGGAGATCTTCGACGGCTGCACCATGGTGAAGGCGGGCTCCGTCGAGCTGCTGATCTGGTCGCCGCTCGCTTTCCAGCTCGAATACAAGGCGCTTGAGATGATGCCGCCGAGCGAGCTCCCCGCCGTCGTCGGCGCCGCCATCGCCGTCGAGCGGGCACGCCCGCTGCAGGGCCTGCTCAGCGCCAACAACGTTCCCTTCGCCCTGGCGGAAGGCGATCGCGTCCTTGTCGCGCCGGAGCAGACCGGCGGCCTGATGATCGAGTTCATCCCGCAGAACTGACGGGTACGCCTCTCAGAATGCCGGTACCGGCGCCTGCGGCACGTACTTCCAGAAGTCGGGATCATGGCCGAAGAAGAGGCGCGCGCCACCTCTCTCCAGGGCTTCGAGCCGGTCGAGCGACGCCAGCATCTGCTCTCGGTCGTAGACGAAGCGCGGCAGGCGGCGCTCGCGCAGGGTCCGGCAGAAGTAGCAAGCGTCGCCCGTGATCACGATCTCGCCCGCCTCGGTCCGCACCTTCAGCGACTGATGGCCGGGCGTATGGCCGTAGGTCGGGATGCAGACCACGGAACCGTCGCCGAACAGGTCGTGCTCTCCCTCCACCTGCTTCACCGGATGGCCATGATCGAAGTCGGCCCGGAAGAAGCCGATCCTGGCGGCCAGCTCGGGATCGTGCGCCGCCTCCCATTCGCGCTTCTGGACCACGACCGTCGCGTTGGGCACCAGCTCGTTGCCACCGGCATGGTCGAAATGCAGATGCGAATTCACGATGAAATCGACTTTGCCGGGATCTCGATCGATCGACTCGAGGCGCGACTTCACGTCGTCCTCGGGACCGTACTGCTCGAACCCGAAGATCCGCGCGACCTGCAGCCCCAGGCGTCCGGCGGCATCGGTCCGGCATTGCGGGTGCATACCGGTATCGAACACCGCTCGGCCCTTGGGGTGTTCGATCAGGTAGGATGGGATGGGCAGTGCCACCTGCCCGTCTTCGCCCTCGATCATGTCCTTGAGGCGGCCAATCAGCCGCCCGCAGGTCATGGCGTAGAGCCTGGCGGCCATCGTCAGGCGTCGAGCGCTTTCTTGAGCAGCTCGTTCACGACCTTGGGGTTGGCCTTGCCGCCGGTCGACTTCATGACCTGGCCGACGAACCAGCCGAACAGCGTCGGCTTCGCCTTATAGGCCGCGAGCTGGCCAGGGTTGGCATCGATGACCGCCTTGATCGCGGCCTCGATCGCGCCGGTGTCCGTCACCTGCTTCAGCCCGCGCTCCTCGACCAGGGCGGCCGGGTCCTTGCCCGTCTCTTCCATGGCGATGAACAGGTCCTTCGCGATGCGGCCGGAAATCGTACCGTCGGCCTGCAGGTCGAGCAGTTTGCCGAGGTGGGCGGCGCTGATCGGCGAGGTTTCGAAGGTCGCCCCACGGCGCTTCAGCATGGCAAAGAAATCACCCGTCACCAGGTTGGCCGCCTGCTTGGCATCGCGGCCCTTGGCAACGGCTTCGAAGAACTCGGCCGTCGCCTTCTCGGCCGTCAGCACGCCCGCGTCATAGGCCGAGAGGCCGTAATCCTTGATGTAGCGGTTCTTCCGCGCGTCCGGCAGTTCCGGCAGAGTCGCCCGGATCTGGTCGACATACTCCTGCGTGAAGATCAGCGGCAGCAGGTCGGGATCGGGGAAGTAGCGGTAGTCCTGTGCATCTTCCTTCGAACGCGACGAACGCGTCTCGCCGCGCCCCGGATCGAAGTTCCGGGTTTCCTGCTTGATCGGGCCGCCCGCTTCGATCACCTCGACCTGACGGCGCGCCTCGTACTCGATCGCCTGCTTCACGAAGCGGATCGAATTCACGTTCTTGATCTCGCAGCGCGTGCCCAGCTCTCCGCCCGGCCTGCGCACCGAAACGTTGACGTCGCAGCGCATGGAACCCTCGTCCATGTTGCCGTCGCAGGTTCCGAGATAGCGCACGATCGAGCGCAGCTTGGTGAGATAGGCCGCCGCTTCGTCGGCGGTGCGCATGTCGGGCTTGCTGACGATCTCCATCAGCGCCACGCCGGATCGGTTCAGGTCGACGTAGGTCTGGCTCGGATGCTGGTCGTGCATACTCTTGCCCGCATCCTGCTCGAGATGCAGCCGCTCGATGCCGATCTTCTTGGTGACGCCGCCGTCGAGATCGATCTCGACCACGCCCTCGCCCACGATCGGGTCCTTGTACTGCGAGATCTGGTAGCCCTGCGGCAGGTCCTGGTAGAAGTAATTCTTGCGGTCGAAGATGGAGCGCAGGTTGATCTTGGCATTGAGGCCGAGACCGGTCCGGATCGCCTGCTCCACGCAGCGCTCGTTGATCACGGGCAGCATGCCGGGCATGGCGGCGTCGACCAGCGACACCTGGGTGTTGGGATCGGCCCCGAACGTCGTCGGGGCGCCGGAGAAGAGCTTGGCGTCGGAAATCACCTGGGCATGCACTTCCAGCCCGAGGACGATCTCCCACTCGCCGGTTTCACCTTTGATAAGCGACATAGCCGGTAAATAGCCAATACGGCCCCACTTGGCAAAAAAATCGATCCGTGGCCTGCTGTCCCGGAACCGGGGGCCTCCATGAACCTTTCCATGCGCCGCATCGTGCTTTTTACGAAGGACATGCCGGGAATGACCGCCTTCTATCGCGACGTGCTCGGCCTTCGGTTGCGAAAGGACGAGAAGGGTTGGAAGGAGTTCGACGCCAATGGCTGCGTCATCGCCCTGCACAACGGGACTTCGGAGGTCGGCCGGCGCCCGCCCAAGATCGGCTTCTGGGCCGCCGACATCGCCGCCGCGCGCCAGGAACTGATCCGCCGCGGTGCGAAGATGTCGAAGCTCATAGAAGGTGCGGGGCTGGTTCGTTGCGAAGGCAAGGATCCGGATGGCAATCCCTTCTCCGTCTCCGACCGACAATGACGTTTGAAATTCGCGAAGCGACGGAGGCCGATGCCGACCAGGGGTGCGAGGTCATGAAGCGGTCCATCCGCGAACTCTGCATCGCCGATCACCAGCACAAGGCCGGGATCCTGGACCGCTGGCTCGCCAACAAGCATCCCGATGTCTTCAGGGGATGGCTCAGGCAACCGGGTAATTCCCTGATGGTCGCGGTGGAGCACGGAGCGGTGCTCGCCGTCGGCGCCGTCACCGACGGTGGTGAAATCACCCTGAACTATGTCTCGCCCGACGCCCGCTTTCGCGGCATCAGCCGGGCGCTGCTCGCCAGCCTGGAAAGGCGTGCGGTCGAGCAGGGCAATGCGATCTCCAGACTGACGAGCACGGCAACGGCCCGGCGATTCTATCTTGCGAACGGCTACGAGGAAGCGGGTCCGCCGCGCCACAATTTCGGCACAACATCGGGCTTTCCGATGCGGAAGATGCTGAAGTAAAAGCGTGGACAAGGAGCGGTCGCCGCCGGCGCCGCCCAAAACAAGACGTATCCGCAGGGAGGATTCCATGACGACGTTCAATCGCCGTACGCTGCTCGTCGGCACCGCCGCCGCCGCGCTGGCCGCCCCCGCCCTCGTGCGCGCTCAGGGCACGGCCGACTGGCCGAAGGGTGCCGTCAAGATCATCGTCCCCTTCCCGCCGGGCGGTTCGACCGATCCGGTGGCCCGCATCATCCAGGCGAAGATGATCGAGAACACGGGCTGGAACATCCTGATCGACAACAAGCCGGGTGGCACCGGCGCGGTCGGTTCGGCGATCGCCGCCAAGTCTCCGCCCGACGGCCAGACCTGGATGCTCACCTTCGACAGCCACATCCTCAATCCCGCCTTTGCCTCGGGCCTGCCGTACAAGGATTCCGAGCTCCTCAACGTCATGCTGATCGGCCGCACACCGCAGGCGATCTGCGCCCATCCCGACCGGCCCTACAAGAATTTCGCCGAGGTCATTGCCGACGCCAAGGCGCGGCCGGGCAAGGTGAATGTCGGCGTGCTGGGCGCCAGCCAGGCGCTGGTGCTGATGACGCTCATCAAGAAAGAGAACGGCGTCGACCTCAACCTGATCCCCTACAAGGGCGGCGGACCGCTCAACCAGGACATCCTCGCCGGCGTCACCGACGTGGCCATCGGCAGCTTGACCTCCTTCAGCCCGCACGTCCGCGCCAACAAGGTGCGTGCGCTGGCCGTGACCGGCGAGAAGCGCACACCGGCGCTCCCCGATACGCCGACGCTGCTCGAACAGGGCGTGAAGAGCTTTCCGTCCTATTCGTGGTGGGGCGTCTATGCGCCGACCGGCACCCCGCGCCCGATCGTCGACCGCATGCATGCCGAGATCAAGAAGGCCGTGCTGGCGCCCGACGTGACGCAGAAGTTCATCGACCAGTTCAACATGGAAATCCTGACGACCTCGCCCGAGGAGTTCGCGGCCTACCAGAAGAGCGAACAGGACCGCTGGTTCAAGGTCATCAAGGACAACGACATCAAGGGCGACTGATCGCCCCCGATGCCGAGGTCGCGCGGGCCGCTCAGCCGGCCTGCGCGCCGCGCACCAGGCGCCCCGGCAGTGCGCCGGTGGCCTCGCCATCACGATAGGTGACGGCTCCCGAGACTATGGTCGCGCGGTAACCGCTCGCGCGCTGCAGCAGGCGCTTGCCGCCGGCCGGCAGGTCCCACTTCATGATCGGGGCCTCGACGCGCAGCTTGTCGAAGTCGATGACATTGAGGTCGGCCTTCTTGCCGACCGCCACGACGCCGCGGTCGTTGAGACCCACGGCCTTGGCGCTGTCGAGCGTCTGACGCTTCACCAGCCAGCTCACGTCGAGCCGCCCGGAGGGGCGATCGCGTCCCCAGTGGGACAGGAGATAGGTCGGGAACGAGCCGTCGGAGATCAGACCGACATGCGCGCCACCGTCGCCGAGGCCGATCAGCGTGTGCGGGCTCTGCATCATCTCGCTGCAGCAGTCGAGATTGTAGGCCGCATAGTTCGCGAACGGCGCGAAGATGAAGTTCTTGCCCTCACCCTCGATCAGGTAGTCGTAGACCAGCTCGCGCGGATCGCGGCCCTCGCGCGCGGCGCGGGCGCCGAACGAGCTTTCCTGCGGCGGCTCGTAGTTCGGCGGATCGCCCAGCGGGAACATGCGGTCGAAGTCGGTGAGACGCGCCGCCATCTCCGACCGCAGCGGCTCGCTGCTCTCCTTCAGGATGCGGGCGCGGAAGGACGGATCGCGCATGATCGCCAGCCGCTCCTCGACCGACTTGTGCTGGATCTCCTTGTAGGCGGCGCACATCGAGAACGGGATGCGGCTCGCCTGCAGACCCTGCAGCACGCCGATCGGCCGCGGCGCGACCTGCGCCTTCGCGCTGTGGCCCTTGGCGACCAGGCCCTCGACCAGGCCGAGCAGACGACGCCAGCCATCGGGTCGCGAGTGGCGCTGGGCCAGCGACACCGAGAACGGACGGCCCGACGCCGTGAGCAGCCGGTCGAGCATCTCGAACTCGCTCTCGGGATTGGGCGTGTTGAAATCGGAGATGAATTCGATGACGCCACGGCCGGCATCCTTCATGCCGAGCGCGATGCCGAGCAGCTCCTCTTCGGAGGCGCGCAGCGACGGCGTGGGATCGCCCTTGACCGTGCGATGATTGAGCGTGCGCGACGTCGAGAAGCCGATGGCGCCGTCGCGCATCGCCTGCGCGGTCAGGGCGCGCATCTGCGCCACTTCTTCCGAGGTCGCTTCCTCCAGTCGCGCCGCGCGCTCGCCCATCACGAAGACGCGCAGCGCACCGTGCGGCAGCTGGGCGCCGAGATCCATGTCGCGCGGCTTGGCATCGAGCGCGTCGAGATACTGGCCGAACGACTCCCACGACCAGTTGAGGCCCTCGTCGAGCGCCGCGCCGGGGATGTCCTCGACGCCTTCCATCAGCTCGATCAGGCGCTGGCGATCCTCGATCCTCACCGGCGCGAAGCCGACGCCGCAATTACCCATCACCGCGGTCGTGACGCCGTGCCAGCTCGAGGGCTGCAGGTAGGAATCCCAGGTCGCCTGGCCGTCATAGTGGGTATGGATGTCGACGAATCCGGGCGTGACCAGCATGCCCTTGGCGTCGATCTCTTCCCGGCCCTGCCCGCTCACCGTGCCGACGGCGGCGATCCTGCCATCCTTCACCGCGACATCGGCTTCCCTGATGGCGGCTCCCGTGCCGTCCGCCACGTTGCCGCCACGCACTACGAGATCGAAGTCCGCCATGTTCGTTCCTCCGGAATTTCCCGAAGTCTAACGCAAGTGGTCGCTGAACGAGAGGAACGTCCGGCTCCAAAGCCGCCATTCGGCCCGAAACAGGGCCGGCTTCTCGCCCTGCGATCCGATGTTGGACGCCGCATCGTTCAAGGCGCTGGCGGCCTCATTCGATGGTGATGTTCCCGTCGCGGACGACCTTGCCCCACTTGCCGATCTCTTCTCGAACGAACGCCGCGAAATCCGTGGTCGGCGCGCCTCCCGGAGCGGCCCCCTGCTCGTCCCAGATCTTCTTGAGGTCGGCGGCGGCGAACGCGGTTGCGACCGCGGCCTGCATCCGGGCAATGACGGCGGCATCGGTGCCCGCCGGCGCCCACAGCCCGTACCATGAAAGCGATTCCGAAGCCCGGCAGTCCCGCCTCGGCGGCTGTCGGGATATCGGGAAAGGCCGGCGAGCGTTGCGCCGTGAAGACCGCCAGTGCCCGCGCCTTGCCGCTGCGGATGTAAGGGACGGCGCTGCCCAGTCCCTCGAAGACCGCCGTCACTTCGCCACTGATCAAGGCTGCCGTGGCCGGCCCCGATCCCTTGTAGGGAACGTGCGTCATGCCGGCGCCCGTCTTGGCGTTGAAGATCTCGCCCGCGAGATGTCGGGTCGTGCCGAGTCCGGCCGAACCGTAGTTCACCTTGCCCGGATTGGCCTTGCAGTACGCAATGAACTCCTGGAGCGTCTTGGCCGGTATCCCTGGATAGACGACCAGGACATCGGGAACCGAGGCGACGCTGGTGACCGGCGCGAGATCCTTCACCAGGTCGTACGGCAACTGCTTGTAGGCCGTGACCGCGACGGCGTGGTGTACCGAGCCCAGCAGGAACGTGTAGCCATCGGGCTTCGCCTTGGCGACCATGGCCGCGCCCACAGTGCCGCCCGCGCCGGCGCGATTGTCGATCACCACCTGCTGTCCCAGTTCCTGGGAGAGCCTGGCCGCGAACGGACGGGCGAAGGTGTCGGTCCCGCCCCCGGGCGCGAAGGGAACGACCAGCGTGATCGACCGGGACGGCCACGCCTGCGCGCGCGCCGATCCCGCGAGCAACGGCGCCGCGAGGGCTCCGGCCAGAAAGGCGCGGCGCGCCGGACCCGTCTTGATGTTCATTGCCATCCCCCCTCGTTCGCTCGTCGCCCGTTCGAGAGAGGCAACGTTTCATGAAGGAAGATTGACATGCGGCAGCGGCCCTGTCGCCGCCGCGCGCTCAGTATCCGGCTGGCCTCGCGGCGAAGGCGGCCGCCTTCTCGAGCGCTGCCGCGGCACGCAGCAACGTCTCCTCGTCGAAGGAACGGCCGATGAGCTGCAGCCCGAGCGGCAGCCCGTCCTTGTCGAGGCTCACCGGCACCGAGATACCCGGCAGGCCGGCCATCGACGCCGGGATCGTGAACATGTCGTTGAGGTACATGGTCACCGGATCGTCCATCTTGTCGCCGGCCGCAAAGGCCGCCGTCGGCGCGGTCGGCGTCAGCAGCACGTCGCATTTCTCGAAGGCCTGCTTGAAGTCGCGCGCGATCAGCGCCCGGATCTGCTGCGCCTTCTTGTAGTAGGCGTCGTAGTAGCCGGCCGAGAGGACGTAGGTGCCGATGAGGATGCGCCGGCGGGTTTCCTTGCCGAAGCCGGCGCCGCGCGTGTTCTCGTAGAGCTCGGTCAGGTCCTTGCCCGGCACGCGCAGGCCGAAGCGGACGCCGTCGTAACGCGCCAGGTTGGACGAGCACTCCGCCGGCGCCACGATGTAATAGGCCGGCAGGGCGTACTTGGTATGGGGCAGCGAAACCTCGACCGGCTCCGCGCCGGCCGCCTTCAGCATGTCCATGCCCTTCGACCACAGGGCAACGATCTCCTCGGAGGTGCCGTCGACGCGGTACTCCTTCGGAATGCCGACCTTCATGCCCCTGATGTCGGGATTGCGCGCCGCGGCGGCGAAGTCCGGCACCGGCAATGGGGCCGAGGTCGAATCCTTCGGGTCATGGCCCGACATGGCCTGCAGCATCAGCGCCGTGTCCTCGACGGTGCGGGCGAACGGGCCCGGCTGGTCGAGCGAACTGGCGAAGGCCACGACACCCCAGCGCGAGCAGCGGCCGTAGGTCGGCTTCAGGCCGACGATGCCGCAGAAGGCCGCCGGCTGGCGGATCGAACCGCCGGTATCCGTTCCCGTGCTGCCGGGCACCATGTAGGCGGCGACGGCGGCGGCAGAACCACCGGACGAGCCGCCGGGCACCAGCTTGCGGTTGTCGCCCTTGCGCTTCCACGGATTCTCGACGCCGCCGAAGTGGCTGGTCATGTTCGAGGAGCCCATGGCGAACTCGTCGAGGTTGGTCTTGCCGACCATCACCGCGCCCGACTTCCACAGGTTCGCCGTCACCGTGCTCTCGTACTGGGGCACGAATCCCTTCAGGATGTTCGACGCCGCCGTCGTCTGTACGCCCTCGGTGCAGAACAGGTCCTTGATCGCCAGCGGCACGCCCTCGAGCAGGCCCGCCTCGCCCCTGGCGCGGCGCGCGTCGGAGGCCTCGGCCATCTCGCGTGCCTTGTCGGGCGTCTCGGTGATGAAGGCGTTGAGCGCGCGGTGCTCGTCGAGCTTGGCGAGGTGCGCGTCGGCCACCTCGACAGCACTCGCTTCCTTCTTGGCCAGCGCCGACGTGAGCTGGGCGATGGTGAGATCGGTAAGAGCCGCCATCGTCTACTCCAGCACCTTGGGAACGGTGAAGAAGCCACCGGCATTCTTGTCGGAGGGGTCGATATAAACCGCACCACCCGGCGCGTTGGCGAGCACCTTCTCCGCGATGCCGCCGTCGGTAACCTTGTCCGCGCGCATCGGGAGCGTGACGTCGGAGACCGACGACATCGGCTCGACATTGTCGGTGTCGACTTCGTTCAACTGCTCGATCCAGGCAAAAATACCCGAAAGCTCTCCGGCGAGCGGCGCCAGCTCCTCCTCGGGAACCTTGAGACGGGCCAGTCGCGCGATCCGCGCCACGGTCTCCTTGTCGAGCGACATCACAGCACTCCAAAACGCCCAGAAACAAAGCAATAATCGCGGTTGGTAGCCGGTTTGCCTTACAGGAGCAACTCGACTAGGAAGCTGCCTTGGCCTGGTTCTCCGCCTCACGCCGTGCCGCCACGGCCTCGACGGCCTCGCGCACTTCCGGCCGTCCGGCCAGTACCTTGTCGAAATCCTTCTTGTAGAGCACGAGCAGGTGGCAATAGCCGTTGGCGGTTACGTCGGCGCTGCGCGGCTGCGAGGTCAGCAAGCCCATTTCACCGAAGAAATCGCCTTCCTTCAACGTAATCTGCAGTCCCCGCACATGGACGGTGACCTCACCCGCCGCAACGAAATACATCGAGTCGGAAGGCGCACCGACTGCGACGATCTTCTCTCCCGGGAAGGCGACGAGGGCGCGCAGACGCTTGCCCACCTGGACGATGGTTTCCCGGTCCAGGGCCGCGAACAGCGACACACGGCCGATCATCGCCTGCAGCTCGAGGCCGAGATCGAGCGGCGGGCGCTGACTTACGGCGCCGCGCCGTTCGGCGAGCTTGTCCCGGAGGTCGTTGTAGACTTCGCGGCTGATGATGCCTTCGCGCAGCCGGCGGACGTATTCCGCAGCTTCGAAGCGAATGGCGGCCCGCTCGAGCTGGCGCTGCTGCACCGACTCCGAGTAGCCGGGATATTGCAGTGAGAGCGCCTTGAGCGCGCCCTCCACGCCCGCCTGCCGGCTGGCGATCAGGGCGGCGAGGCGTTCCTCGGCATCATGCTCCAGGAGGTCGGCAATCGAGTTGGCGTTGAACACCGCCAGCTCCCCCAGCACGCTGAGCGACACCATGAGGATCTCGAACCGATCGGCCAGTCGATCGGTCAGCAGGCGCTCGAAGCCGAAACGTCGATGCAGCCAGAGCGCGACGCGAAACCCGTAGTCTGGCTTCGAGATCTCCTCCAGCCACTCCTCGTAGCCTTGCACGCCCTTGTCGCGGACCGTGTCGATCAGGCGGTCGGCGTTGGCCGCGAGGATAGCCACCATGCGGCGGGACAGGATCTGTTGCTGGAACAGCTCGAGATAGAGCTCCTTCTCGCGTGTGCAGAGCGTCACGAGGCCGATCTTGACCCGCTCGTCCAGATCGAGAGCGAGATCCGGCGGTACGGGCTCGGCGGAAGGGTCGCCGGCAGAGGCCGGATCGACCGCAAACCCGTCCGTGCGCTCATTGTGCTGGCGGATGATCTGCTGCAGATGCCGCTCGACATTGATACGCGACAGCGCAAGGACGCGATCACGCAGGGCGAGTTCGAGGCGGCTGAGCTTGTCGAGGCCGAAAAAATGCATCACCAGCCCAAGCGTCGTGGCATTCACGAACAGCGTGAACAGCACGAACAGGACGGCCGAGATGGCGATGAAATCGCGGGTCTCCTCGGGAAGCTGTTGGTGGCCGGCGGCGACCATGGCCAGGACGATCGTCACCGCGCCGCGCAAGCCTCCCCAGACCAGAATCGCCTTGTAGCGGCGGTTCACGGGCTGGACGAGCCTGAGGGTCTCGAGCACCGGCAGCATGCCGAACACGACCAGAGCGCGGGCCGAGAAGGCGCCGACGGCAACCGCCGCGACCCCCCAGATGTAAAGCCAGCTGATCTTGAGCAGCACGTCAGCCGCGATCATCGACGCCAACACGAAGATGAGGCAGTTCGCCCAGAATTCGAGCTGCGCCCAAAGCTGGCGCAACGCCGTCCATTGCCTTGGATGCAGGTGGGTCGGCCCGTAGGCCGCCACGGTGAGGGCGGCCATGACGACGGAGACCACGCCGGAAACGTGGATGTACCGGTCGGCGACGATGAAGCAGAGATAGGTGAGACTTACCGTGACCGAAGCGATGGCGGCGTCCGAATCGCCCAGTCGCGGCAGGATCATCATGGCGACCCTCGCCATGGCGAAACCCAGAACGAGACCACCGACGAACTCGCGCAGGAACACGCCGATGGCCGCCGTCGGGTCGGCCGGCATGGCATCAAATGGATCCGAGGACGCACGGGCCACCAGGATACCCATGAACAGGCCGAAAGCGGCGATCGCCACCGCGTCGTTCAGCAGCGATTCGCCTTCGGCCAGAATCGACAGCCGCTTGGGTGCGCCGACGTCCCGGAAGATGCCGATGACCGCTGCCGGATCGGTCGTCGAGACGACGGCACCGAGCAGCAGGCAGACAACGATGTCGATGCCGGTCGCGAAATGGACGACCCCCGCCACGCAGGCGATGCAGACGAGCACCGCAACGACCGCCAGCAGGAGGACGGCATGGATCTCGTCCATCAGGCGCCGCACGTCGATCGTGAGACCTGCCGTGAACAGCAGGGGCGGCAGGAACAGCGGCAGGAACACTTCGGTGCCGACCTCGAGCTTGTCGAGACCGACGAAAGCGTCGGTGAGAACGCCGAGATCGATGCCGCGGCTTATGATCCACGATCCCAGGAAGCCCATGCCCATGCCGGCGATGGCCAGCAGCACGGTGTGCGGAAGCCGAAATCGTTCGGCGACCGGCACCAGCACACTCACAACCGTGAGAACGATCGCAATCGCCAGCAGGGCATAGAGAGTATCTGTCACCGTGTTCCAGCACCTTTCATCGGACCGTGTCGACCCGGTCCGCTGCACGCCTTATAACCTTGGTTATGGCCGGCTTGGCAGTCCTGATTCACGGCATGTGGGGAACGGCCGGCGTCTGGCATAGATGGCGCCCGTTCCTGCAAGACCGCGGGTGGGAAACGATTGCACACTCCCTGCGACACCATGACATGTCACCGGACGCGCCTCCCGTCGCGCTGGGTGAGACCAGCCTCCTCGACTATGTCGCCGATCTCGAGACGATGATCCTGGCACTTCCGGAAAAGCCGATGATCATCGGCCATTCGATGGGCGGGTTGCTGGCGCTCATGTTGTGCGCGAAGGGGCTGGGACGCGCCGGTGTTCTGCTCACTCCCGCCCCGCCCTCGAGCATTGTTGCCATCAGGCCGTCCAACCTCATGGCCTTTGCCCGGATCCAGGCACGCTGGGGCTGGTGGCGTAAGCCGCACAGGGCAACTCTCGGCGAGGCACTTTCCTACACTTTCAATACGGCAGATCGAGCGATGGCTGCCGAAGAGCATAGAGGTTTCGTCCACGAATCGGGACGTGCGCTGTTCGAGATCGGCTTGCCGTGGCTCGACCGGTCGAAGGCTGCGACCGTCGATCCGCGACGCGTGACCGTACCGCTGCTCTTCGTTGCCGCCGAGAAGGACCGGCTCGTGCCACCGGGCGTCGTGCGACGAACTGCGAAACAATTCGGCCACGTCTCCGACTATATCGAGTATCACGGCCAGGGACATTGGGTCCTGGGTCAGCCAGGCTGGGAGCGCATTGCAGACCATGCCGAAACCTGGCTCAAAGGTAGGGCGCTCTGAAATGCCGGTCATCGATTTCCCGGAACTCAAGTCGCTGCTGGTACGTGACGGCCGTTTGATGGCGCTCGATCTCGGCAGCAAGACCATTGGCATCGCCACATCCGACGTCCTGCGCATGCTGGCGACGCCCCTCACCACTTTGAAGCGAACGAAGCTGGCGACTGATCTTGCCACCCTCGCCGACCTGACCCGCAAGCATGAGGTCAAGGCGCTTGCGGTCGGCCTGCCTCTCAACATGGACGGCACTGAAGGTCCGCGTTGCCAATCGGTGCGTCAGTTCGTGACGAACATCCAGAATCACGGAGCGCCGGCGCTTGCGGCCCTGCCCATCATCTTCCAGGACGAAAGACTAAGTACCGCCGCGGTGACGCGTGGCATGATTGACGACTATGACATGACACGCGCAAAGCGTGCCGAACGCGTCGATGCGGCCGCTGCTGCCTGGATTCTCGAAAGCGTCATTGCGCGCCTGCGTTGAACGTCATCTGACAAAAAGCCGCAAACTTAACGGCACTGCAGCAAAGAAGTATGCATGATCAGCGCATGCTTCATGTTTGCAATCATATTGCACTCTTCGATCTTCGCGCGTACTTCATGATGACTTACGTAAAGAACGAGGACGGGTAAGCATGAAGATTAAGTCGATGGCCTTTGATGACCTCGTCGTGATGCGCGCGCAGATCGATGCCGAAATCGAGACCCGCATTTCAAAGCAACGCATGAAGTTGATCGAAGCTATTGCCGACCTTCGTGGAACGGTCCCCGGCAGGACGGGTTCGGAGCGTAGCGGCAAGTCGCATCCGTTGAAGGGAAGAGAACTGCCGCCGCTCTACCGCAATCCCAAGAACGCCGCAGAGACGTGGGCAGGTCGCGGAAATCGCCCGAGGTGGCTGACGGCGGCTCTCAAGAGCGGAAAGAAGCTGGAAGCATTTCTGATCAAGTAGAGCGCCAAAGCCCGCCGAACGCTCGCCTCAGGGGCAGAGCGATGACGGCGCCGGGCGGATCGGCGGCTCGGCGTCCAGCGTACGCAGAAAGGCCACGAGGTCGGCGCTCTGCTCCGTCGTCAGGCCGAGCGGCCGCACCAGTGCAATGCCGTCGCTATGCAGACGATCGGGACTTACCTCCGAATAGTGCCTGACGACGTCATTGAGCGTCGCAAGGCTGCCATTGTGCATGTAAGGGCCGCCGCGGCCCACTTGGCGCAAGCCGGGCACGCGGAATTCGCCGAAGTTCGAGTGCTGTCGCTGGACGTGCCGCGTTCGCCGCGTGGTGTTCCCCGTGGGATCGTCATTGTACTTGCCGAGCAGGTTGAAGGGGCTGGCTGCAAGGCGCCCTAGTCCGCCATGTCTGCCCGAGTCGACTTCTCCTGGGCGCACGAAGAACGGAATGCCGATGTCGCCGAACTCGCCGTTCGTGAATCGGGGTCCTATATGGCAGAGGTTGCAGCTGGCCTCGCCGATGAACAATTTGAGGCCGCGTTGCGCTGCAAGGGGATAACGCGACGCGTGCTCGCGATCGCCCGCCACCAGGGCATCACGGAAATCATCGAACGAAGTGCGCGGGCTGACCAGGGTCGCCTGGAAGGCCGCCAGCGCCTTGGCCGTATCCACCAGCAGCTGCTCGTCGTCGGTTCCGGGCCTGCGGCCAAAGGCTCGCTCGTAGCCGCATGCAAGCGTGGCATCGCCTCGCAACACCTCGGCGGCCCGCATCGGTCCGCCGTTCATCTCTCGCGGATCGAGCAACGGGCGGAGACTCTGGGCCCAAAGAGAATCGCCTGCGCCGTCCCAGCCGAACCAATGGAGATAGCCGATGTTCCAGAGCGACGGCGTGCGACGGTCGAGTTCGACCGCCCCGCGTCCCCTGGCGAGTCCGTCGCTCCACTCGCGCCCGGCCTGATGACAGGTCGCGCAGCTCATGCGTCCGTCGCCCGACAGACGCGCCTCGTTGAACAAATGCTCACCCAGCGCAATCCCGGCCGGCGTGCCGGACACCTTGTTCGAAAGATCGCGCACCGGTGGTGGCGGCCAGGGGCCGTGCTGACCGATTGCCCTGACCTCCTCCGGCGACCAGTCGAGTAGCTGTTGCGCCAGTACGCTGCCCGCCCATGCGACCAGCAACGACGCCAGCAGCGGCAGCAACCGGATCACTTGAGGATGATGTCGTGCGTCAGGCGCTCGCTTTCCTCGCCGGCGCGCACGTCGAAGGTGATCTCCCAGCGCCCGGGCATGTGGAACAACAGGCCCTCGGCCGTGAAGCGTCCGTCGCCCTTCCCGACGATGCTGGGATGGTAATTCATCAGATGGCGATGCTCGGGCATGTTGGCATCGACGGCCAGCAGCTCGGCGGGATCGCCGCTCTTGGTGCAGACATTCAGGAACAGCGCGAACGGCTCACCCACCTCGATGCGCAGCGGATCGGGACGGAACGCCATCAGGAAGTGATCGGAGAAGACGACCCACCCCGTGCCGCGGCCGAGATCGAGCGGACAGTCGGCCCAGGCCGGCGTCGCCAGAAGAACTCCCAGCAACGCGGCGGGCAGTCTCATTGCGGGCCTCCGAACAGCCGGTCACCGTTCTCGTAGGCAATCTTGCGTGCGACGTCGGGCGGCAGGTCCGAGAGCCATTGCCGCGACCAGCGCGCGTTCTCGATCACATAATGCCAGCGCTCCGGCGTGAACGTGTCGCTGCCCAGCACGAAGCGGTCGGGAAACTCGATGAAGAGTTCGCGCCAGCCCGGCGCCACCTTGCCGTTGGAGACATGCGACGTCAGGAAGGCGAGATCGCACCACAGGGTCGGATACTTGCGCAGCATCTCGCGCACCTTCTCCGGGCGTTCAAATCCCGAATGCGCCCACAGGACCTTGGCAGCGGGATCCTGCTGGAAATGGCGCGTCACAGCGTCGGCGTCGGAATGCGAATGCAGGAAGAGTCCGTACTGTTTTGCGAGTTCGACGACGCGGCGGACGTTGGGAAGGTCGGCATCGGCGCCATAGATGTGGAACTCGCCGATTGCCCGGTACTTGCGCTTCGACAACAGATCCTCGAGGTACGCGATCAGCGCCGGATCCTTGGCCCAGGTCGAGATCTCGCCGCGCGAGCGATAGGGCCGCAGCTCGGGCACGATCGTGCCGGGCGCCACGTCCTGCAGCATCTTGGTGCCCTCGTTGTTCGAGCTCGACACCATGGCGCGCTTGATCCCCGCCTTCTTCAGGATCTCGATCACCTCCTGCGGCGGCACCACCGACCAGGCATCGTGGCTGTAGTGCATGTGCGCGTCGAAGATCGGCAGCTCGTCGGCCGCTCTTGCGGCGGACACACCGGCCGTGGCGACCAGAAGAAGGACCAGGGCAATGAGGCGCATCGGCATTCCTTCAGCGGCCCACTTTCGGTGGACAGGCATAGTTGAAACTGATCGAGATGCGTTCGCCGGAGAAGTGCGCGGGCGGCACCTCGTGGCGCAGCCAGCTTTCGAAAAGAACGAGGTCGCCGTCATGAGCCGCGAGGCTCACGAAGGCGCGATAGGCCTCAGGCGTATCGGCGCGGCGCGGTGGCGCCGCCATCTGATAGCCGAGCCGCGGATCCTCGAACTTGATCGCCCCCGCTCCCTTCGGCACCGACACGTAATAGGTCCCGCTGACGAAGGAGGTCGGATGGATATGCATGGAATGGACCGTGCCGGCCGGCATGAGGTTGGCCCAGCAATCCGTCATCGCCAGTGTCCGGCCGGCAAGATCGTAGTGCAGGTCGCGTGCGAAGCTCTTCACATGCGAATCGATGCGACGGCGCAGCCGGTCGAACAGCGAAGAGACGAGGTGCAGGCGGTCTAGTGAACCGTAGGACGTATAGCCACCGAGATAGTTCTTGGCCGACCAGCGCTGTCCCGCCGCATCCGAGGCCGCCAGCGACTGGCACTCGTCGGCGAGATCCTGGTTGAAACGTCTCCAGCGCCGGTCGACGAGCGACTCGCGGTAGACAAGGGTGGGAAAAAGGGCACGGCTCGTCATCGCGCGATTATCGATGATGCGGGCTTCGCGTGCTATGATTTCCGCATGCTGACCGATCATCAAATCGAGAGCTACCGCCGCGACGGCTATCTCGTCATCCCTCGCCTGATCGAAGGGGCACAGCTTGCCGAACTGAGGCGGCTGACCGACCAGCTCGTTTCGGAGGCGCGCGGCGTGTCCGTCAACGACGATCTCTACGACCTAGAGCCCAGCCACAGCGCGACGATGCCTAGGGTGCGCCGCCTGAAACCCGCGATGTTCAAGCGCCATGCCTTCTTCCGCGACCTCGCCCGCGATCCCAAGATCACCTCTCTCCTGTCGCAGCTCATCGGACCGGCCATCCGCCTGCATGGCGGCAAGCTCAACATGAAATCGGCAGGCTATGGCTCGCCGGTCGAATGGCACCAGGACTGGGCCTTCTATCCGCACAGCAACGACGACGTGCTGGCGATCGGCATCTATCTCGACGATTGCGACGAGGCCAACGGCCCGCTCATGGTCGTGCCGGGCACGCACCACGGTCCGGTCCACGATCACCATGCAAACGGCCGCTTCTGCGGCGCGTTCGATCCGCAGGCAAGCGGCGTCGATGTCGGCAAGGCGGTGCCCCTCATGGGTCCGGCCGGGTCGATGACCATCCATCATGCGCGGCTGGTCCATGGCTCGGCGCTCAACCGCTCCAATCGCCAGCGCCGCCTCCTGCTGCACGAATATGCCGCCGCCGATGCCTGGCCGCTGATGGGAGTCGCCGACTTCGACGAGTTCAACAGCCGCATGGTGTTGGGCGAGCCGACGATCGAGCCGCGCGTGCGACCGGCACCGGTCCGCATGCCGCTGCCGCCGGCCGATCACCAGGGCTCGATCTATGAGAACCAGCGCGGATCGGGCCGCCGCTTCTTTGCCACCTACGAGGAGCAGCCCGCCCTTGCCGGCTAGGCTCGCCCGCACATGATCACGCGGCGGCGCGCGCTTGCCGTCACCGGCCTGCTGCTCGCCGCGACGCCCGCGCAGGCTCAACAAGTTCAATGGGCGGGTTGGCTTGGCACCTATGCCGGCACCGCTCGCTTCTATCGCTCGATCCCGCTGGAGGACATCGTCCCGCCGCCGAAGGTGCCGCGGGAGGAATTCGACGACGGAAAGCCTTTCGCTCTCCAGTTCGCGGTGCGCAACGTCGATGACAGGCCCGCCGTCTGGCTGCGCATCGACGGCGGACCCATGCAGACGGATGAGGCGGGAGAAACGATGTTCTTCGGCCAGGTGACGGGCGGTTTGGCTTTGCTGCGCTCGGCCGATGCGCGCGCCATGCCGCGTTCCGCCAGTCTGACGGTTCGGCCCAACCAACTCGGCACCGAGGCGTTGTTCACCCACGCCGACGGCAGCTTCTGGCGGCGGTATTTCACCGCCACCTTCACGTCGGCCGGCGCCGACGTGATTCTCTGGGTGTTCGACGCCACCGGGACGCGCGCCCGGACCTGGCGCGGCGCCACCGTGCGTCGCGCCTGAGGCTCAGTCCGGCCGCGGTCCGACATAGGTCGACTGCGGCCGGATCAGCCGCCCGCCCTTCTCCTGCTCGAAGATGTGTGCGCACCAGCCTGCCGCGCGACCGACGGCGAACAAGGCGGTGAACGCACTGCGCGGCATGTCGAGCGCCTCCAGCAGGAGTGCCGTGTAGTATTCGACATTGGTGTCGAGCCGCTGCTTCGGCTTGTACTTGCGCAAGGAGGCTATGGCGCTGCGCTCGACCTCGACCGCGAAGGCCAGCCGACCCGCCGTCTGCGGCAGCATCGCCACGGCGTTCTTCAGCACGTCGGCCCGCGGATCGCGCTTCTTGTAGACGCGATGGCCGAAGCCCATCAGGCGCGTGCCCTTGCCGAAGGCATCGTCCAGCCATGCCTCGGCACGCTCGGGTGATCCGATCTCGTCGAACATGTCCAGCACCGGGCCGGGTGCGCCGCCGTGCAGCGGGCCCTTCAGCGCACACAGCGCCGCCAACACCGAGGAGATCAGTCCGGCCCGCGTCGAAGCGACGACCCTGGCCGTGAAGGTCGAGGCGTTGAAGCCGTGATCGGTCACCGTCGCGAGATAGGTATCGAGACCCTTCTCGAAGGCCTCGTCGACACGGCTGCCCCGGATCATGCGCAGAAGATCCTGCGCCGTGGTGAGCGACGGATCGGGCGCGAGGGCCGGCTTGGAGTCTGCCGCTCGGAGCAACGCCGCGAGGAAGACCGGCAGCGCACCGCAGACCAGATAGTGGTGAGGTAACGGATCCAAATCGGGGAGCATGCCGAGCCCGACGCGCAGCCCCTCCACGGGGTTGAGGCCCGCGGTGGCCGTGAGCAGCTTCGGAACGTCCGCGAAGGCGCGCAGGCGTGCCGCCGCGAGGCCCGCGCGCACCGCCGCCTCGTCGCCGCCGCCCTCGGCAAGGCCTTCCCAGAGAAGCGCGGCGACGCCCTCGAAGCCACGTGTGCGGACGAGATCCTCGATCGCCTGCCCGCGGACGATCAGCCGGCCGGCCTCCCCATCCACCTCGCTCATCATCGTGTCGGCCACGATCACGCCGTCGAGCCCGCTGTCCACCCGTGTCTGCAGCATCGCAAATCCCCTTGTTGAGTCGGGGCCAACATTCGATCCAGCCTATGTGTTGTCAATATTGACTGACTTAATACATAATAAGAAATGGCAACGGAATGGCTGAGTTCGAAGGAAGCGGCGCGACGCCTCGGCGTCTCGGCCGCCACTCTCTACGCCTATGTGAGCCGCGGCCTACTGCGCTCCGAGGGCACCAACGGCCAGCGCGAGCGGCGCTACAGGGCCGACGATGTCGCCCAGCTCAAGCGCCGCCGCGACGTCGGCCGCAAGGCCGAATCGATCGCGGCCCATGCGCTCGACTTCGGCACGCCGGTGCTGGAATCCTCGCTCACGCTGATCGAGAGCGGACGGCTCTTCTATCGCGGCCAGGACGCGGCGCGGCTGGCCCGCAACAGCTCCCTGGAGCAGGTCGCGCAGCTTCTCTGGGATTGCGACGACCGCCCCTTCGCCCCCCGCAACCTGCCGCCGATGTCGGCCGCGCTGCGCAGCGCCTGGCAGGCCGCGTCCGCCTTGCCGCCGGTCGATGCCTGCCTCGTCCTCCTCCCCGCGGCGTCTCGCTGGGATCATCCGAGCTGGGTCGAGGATCGCACCGCCATGCTGGAAACGGGCGTGCGCATACTGCGGCTGCTGGCGGCTGCCGTGACCGGCCAGCCTCTGTCCGACCGCCCGGTCCACGAGCAGGTCGCCGCGGCCTGGAGGGTCCCGCCCGAGCACGCGCCGCTGATCCGGGCCGCGCTCGTCCTGTCGGCCGATCATGAGTTTAACGCATCCGCCTTCGCCGCCCGCGTCGTCGCCTCGACGGGCGCCAATCTCTATGCCTCGACAATGGCGGGGCTGGTGGCGATCAACGGCCCGCGTCACGGCGGCCTGACGCGCCGGGTGGCGGGTCTCCTTGCCGATCTTGCGGAAGCGCCCGATATCGACGCCGAGATCGCACGCCGGGTGACAGCGCGAGTCTACATCCCGGGCTTCGGTCACCAGCTCTATCCGGACGGTGACATCCGGGCCGCAGCCCTCTTCGCCATGATGCGTGAACGCGTCCCCGGCTCTGCAGAGCTGGCCTTCGCCGAACGCGTGGCAACCGCCGTCGAGCAGCAGATCGATCGCAAACCGAACGTCGATTTTGCGACGGTTACGCTGGAGCGGGTGCTCGGCCTGCCGAAGGATTCGGCGCTGGCCCTGTTCCTTCTCGGACGCACCGTCGGCTGGATCGCCCACGCCATCGAGCAAGCCGCACACGGTGCGCTGATTAGGCCTCGGGCGCGCTATATCGGACCACGGCCGGCAGCCTGAATTCAGTCTCGTCGGTTATCCACCAAAACGCTTCCTTGCGAGGGCAGCGCGTGCGTGCTTAACGTCGCGCTTTAGTGACAAACAATCGCGCGGGCGTGCCGAGGTTGCCCCACCTTCTCGGCATCGAAGGTCTTTCGCCTGAAACGATTTCGGGCTTGCTCGACCTATCTGAAACCTACATCGACCAGAACAGGTCCGTGGACAAACGGCGCGACAGGCTCGCCGGCCGCACGATCATGAACCTGTTCTTCGAGAATTCGACGCGCACGCGGACGAGCTTCGAGGTCGCCGCCAAGCGGCTCGGTGCCGACGTGATCAACATGGATGTCGCCACCTCGTCCGTCCGCAAGGGCGAGACCCTGCTCGACACGGCGATGACGCTCAACGCCATGCGACCCGACGCCATCGTCGTGCGCCACCACGAATCCGGCGCCGTCAATCTCTTGTCTCAGAAGGTCAACTGCGCCGTCATCAACGCCGGTGACGGCCAGCACGAGCATCCGACCCAGGCGCTGCTCGACGCGCTGACCATCCGACGACGACGCGGCAGCCTCGAAGGTCTTCTCGTGGCGATCTGCGGCGACATCATGCACAGCCGCGTGGCGCGCTCGAACATCCACCTTCTGCAGATCATGGGTGCGCGCGTGCGCGTGGTCGGACCGCCGACCCTGATGCCGACCGACATCGACAAGATGGGGGTCGAGGTTCACTACAGCATGAAGACCGGCCTCAAGGACGTCGACATCGTCATGATGCTGCGGCTGCAGACCGAGCGGATGCAGGGCTCGTTCGTCCCCTCGATCAGCGAATACTTCCATTTCTTCGGCCTCGACCGCGCCAAGCTGCAATACGCCAAGCCCGATGCGCTGATCATGCACCCCGGCCCGATGAACCGCGGTGTCGAAATCGACTCGGAAGTCGCCGACGATCTCGACCGCAGCGTCATCCACGAGCAGGTCGAGATGGGCGTCACCGTTCGCATGGCCTGCCTCGATGCCCTGATCGGCGGACAGCGTAACCAGTTCGGAGCCGTGGCATGAGCGGCAAGATCGACAAGACCGCACCGCCGCACGCGGGCTCGACCGCCTATATCAACGCCCGCATCGTCGACCCGACCGCCAACACCGAGTATCTCGGCGCCGTCCTGATCAGCGACGGCAAGATCGCCGATTTCGGCCCCAACCTCTTCGCCTCGGGCGCGCCCTACGGCATCCAGTCGGTCGACTGCCGTGGCTACTACCTCGCCCCCGGCCTGGTCGACACGCGCGTCCACACCGGGGAACCCGGCGAGGAGCACAAGGAGACGCTGGAAAGCGCCGGTGCCGCAGCCGCGGTGGGCGGCATCACCTCGATGGTGCTGCTGCCCGACACCGAGCCGCCGTTCGACGACGCCTCGCTGATCGAGTTCGTGGCCCGCCGCGCCCGCCAGGTGAAGCTGGCAAACATGTATGCCTACGGCGCGCTGACGGTAGGCCTCGAAGGCAAGGAACTGGCCGAGATCGGCCTGCTCGCCGAGGCCGGTGCCGTGGCCTTCACCGATGCGGACCATGCCGTCGCCAGCGCCCAGGTCATGCGTCGCGCCCTCTACTACGCCAAGACCTTCGACGCCCTCATCGTCCACCTGCCGCAGGAGCCGACACTGTCCGGCGGCACCATGACGAACGGTGCGATGGCGACACGGCTTGGCCTGTCCGGCTGTCCGCCGCTCGCCGAAGTGATGATGGTCGAACGCGACATCAGGCTCGCCGAGATGACCGGTGGCCGCATGCATCTCACCAAGATCTCGACGGCGGAGTCGGTCGAGGTGATCGCGGCCGCCAAGGCGCGCGGCCTCAGGATCACCTGCGATACCGCCGCGCCCTACTTTGCGCTGAACGATCTCGCCGTCGGCGACTATCGCACCTTCGGCAAGCTGGTGCCGCCGCTGCGCGCCGAGAAGGACCGGCTGGCGGTCGTCGAAGGGCTGAAGGACGGCACGATCGACGCCATCGTCTCCGATCACCGGCCGCAGGATCAGGACAGCAAGCGCGTGCCCTTCGCCCAGGCGGAGCCGGGCGGCATCGGACTGGAGACCCTGCTGGCGATCTCGCTGGAACTGGTGCACGGCGGCCATCTCACCCTGCCGCGGCTGTTCCAGCTCCTCTCGTCGACACCGGCGTCGCTGTTCGGCCTGCCGGCCGGCAAACTCGCCAAGGGTGCGCCGGCGGATCTGGTGCTGTTCGACGCCGACTATGCCTGGAAGATCGATCGCGACGATCTCTGGAGCAAGACCAAGAACTCGCCGTTCGACGAGCGCCCGGTGCAGGGCCGCGTCATGGCCACCATCGTCGGGGGGCGGACCATCTATCGCGACGACAGTTTCGTGACGGCGGCCGCTCTCGCCTAACGGCCGCCTTCAATCGGCCATTTGGTCTGATATGGTCGTTTCGTCTTTCAACGGGGAACCGATGATGCTCCGGCACTCACTTCTTCTCGGCGTCGCGTCCGTCGCGCTCGCCGGCACCGCCCACGCCCAGCAGCGCGGCGGGTCGCGCGACGACCTTCTGGATGCGCTGACGCGCCATATCCAGATCTGCGGCGAGATGACGGAAACCCAGGCGCGCCTGTCCTGCTACGATCGCCTGCAGACCCAGGTCGGCGGCGTGCAGGCGCCGGCAGCGGCGCCCGCCGCCGCGATACCCGCCCCGACCCCGACGCCGCTGCAGGCGACGCCCACTCCGCTTTCGCCGATGCCGAGTACCGGCTCGTCGATCAATGCCGCCCCGCTGGCCCCTCAGCCGCTGGGCGTGCCGGGTGGCGGCACGGCGACCCTGGGGAGCCCCCAGCCGCTCGGCGCGCCCGCGTCCTCCGGACCGGCGCCCTACGATCCCAACGCGGCGTTCGATCCCAGCCAGTCCACCTACCGGCCGCCGGAGGCCATGGGTCCGAAGCCGCAGCCGCAGGCCCGCCGCAGCGGCCCGCGCCCGGTGCCGAACTTCGCCACGCCGCAGCCGCTGGTCACCATCGGCGCCAACAACCTGACCTACGGGCCGTCGCGCTACTGGCAGGTCACGATCGTGCTGAAATCCAACATCCAGCGCGCGGTCGAAACCCAGGCGGTCTGCACCTTCATGAACGGCAGCCGCGCCCTGGAGGATGCCTATTACGGTCCGGTATCGATCCAGCCCGGCGAGCAGATCACGACGGAACTGATCGGACCGCCGACCACGGCCTATGTCGATTCGACGAACTGCAGGCTGCTGAGCCCGTAAGGACGCGGCCATGGTCTCGACCCTCATCCTGATGGCTGGCCCGTTCCTGATGGGCTACCTCATGGGCTCGATCCCGTTCGGCCTCCTGTTGACGCGAGCGGCCGGCCTCGGCGACATCCGCAATGTCGGTTCCGGCAATATCGGCGCCACCAACGTGCTGCGCACCGGCCGCAAGGGACTGGCCGCGGCGACGCTGCTGCTCGACGCGCTGAAGGGCGTCGCGGCCGTGCTGATCGCCGACCAGGTCGGCCAGCTTCCGGCCGTCGGTGCCGCCGCGGGCGCCGTGCTGGGGCACATGTTTCCGGTGTGGCTGGGATTCAAGGGCGGCAAGGGCGTCGCCACGACGCTCGGGGTCATGTGGGGCCTGTCCTGGCCGGTCGGCGCCATCGCCTGCGCGGCCTGGCTGCTGTTTGCCGCCGCCTTCCGCTACTCTTCCCTGGCCGCCCTGCTCAGCGTCGTGATCGCCGCGATCGCCGCCTGGTTCCTCACCGATCCGCGCGCCGCGATGCTGCTCACGCTCCTCGTGCCGCTCGTCTGGGTGCGCCACCACGAGAACATCGCGCGCCTGCTCAACGGCACGGAGTCCAAGATCGGAGGCGGCAAGAAGCAAGCGGCCTGATTACTTTTTCGCGGCCTTGCCCTCGTAGCGCTTCGTCCACTCCGCGAGGATGCGCGTGCGGTTCTCCGAAGCCCAAGCGAAGTCGTTCCTGATCATCGACTCGGCGACGCCCGCCGGATAATCGGGGATGTTGCTGGCGATGCCGGCCATCGCGACCTGGCTGACGAACGAGGCATAGAGTTCGTTGGCGCGCCGGCTGGCCGCGAAATCCATGAGGCGGCGCGCCGCTTCCGGCTTCTTGGTGCCGCGCAGGATCGCCGCGGCATCCATGTCCCAGCCGCCGCCCTCCTTCATCATCAGCCCGTCGATCGGGGCTCCCTTCTGCCGGGCGCTGGCGGCCGCCAGCTCATAGGAGATCCCAACCGGGAATTCGCCTGCCGCCGCCTGACGGCAGGGGCGCGTGCCGGAATGCTCATAGACCGCGATGTTGTCGTGGAGCCTGTCCATGAACTCCCAGGCCCTCGCCTCGCCGAACATCTGGATCCAGGCCGAGACGTGAAAGTAGCCCGTCCCTGAGGAGGCCGGATGGGGCATCGTGAGCTTGCCCTTGAAGCGCGGATCCAGCAGGTCGAACCAGGATTGCGGCTTCGGCAGCGAGAGCTTCCCCGCCTCGATGGTGTTGAAGCAGACGGCAGCCACCCAGGCTTCCATGCCCACCCAGGCGGGCGGGTTTGCGGGGTCGCGAAAGGCGGGCTTGATCGCCGCCAGGTTCTTCGGCGCATAGGGCTCGAGCAGACCACGCTGGTCCAGCAGCAGCATCGACGTGACCGCCAGCCCCCAGATCGCGTCGGCACGCTGCTGTCCCTGCTCGGCCAGGATCTTCGCCGTGACCACGCCGGTCGAATCGCGATTCCACTGGATCTCGATATCGGGATTCTCCGCCTCGAACGTCCTCTTGAAGTCGTTGAGGTTCTCGATCTCGAGAGTCGAGTAGACCTCCAGGCGCGTACGGTCCTGCGCCATTGCCGCGGATGCCGCCAGCATGCCCGCGATCGCCGCCCACCATCTCGTCATCGCACGTTCCCTCAAAACATTCCGCCGGGCGCAGGGTCACGGCGTCACATGGCTCATATATGCATCCTGCCGGTGCAGGTCGCTGCCATTCCTGTCATAGCAGCGGCGCATGAGCGTTTCCCCGTCCCGCAGCCTGCCGTGGGCATTGATCGGCGCCGCCTGCCTGGGGTCGTTCGCCGCGACCTCGAGCGGCACAACGCGGGCGCCGTTTCTTCTGGAAATGTCTCACGACCTCGATGTCGCAATGCCGCTCGTCGCCAACCTCGTTTCGCTGACGGCGACCGCCTGGGGCCTCACCTCGGCACTGGGCGGCTGGATGTCCGACGTGATCGGTCGGCGGTCGATTCTGATCGCCGCGCCCTTGGCGCTTGCCCTCACCCTGGTCGCCCAGGCGGCCGCCGGGTCGTTCTTCTGGGTCGCCGTATGGGCGGCCGCGGGCGGCGGCTGCGCCGGCGCCTTCACCGGAGTCGTCTTCGCCGAAGTCTCCTCGCGCGTGCCCGACAGTCAGCGCGGCCGCGCGCTGGGATGGGTGATGAGCGGCCAATCGCTGACGCTCGTCGTCGGCATACCGATGGCGGCAGCCGTCGGCGCCCTCATCGGCTGGCGCGGCTGGCTTCTCTGCGTCGCCGGCCTCTCGATCGCCGCCGTGCTGAGCCTGTTCCTCACCCTGGGGCGCGGCAGCGGCGGCCGCACGCGCGGCGCGGCGCAGCGCCCCTCGATGCGCTCGGCCCTCTCGCCGCGGGTCCTGGGGCTCCTCGGCACCGGAGTCGCCGAGCGCATCTGCTACGGGCTCGCCGTCGTCTATTTCGCCACCTTCATGCAGGTCACCTATCACATGACCCTGCTCGAACTCGCCCTCCCGCTGGTCGTGTTCGCGCTGGGCAATGTCGCGGGCACGGTGTTGGGCGGCCAGCTCGCAGACCGGCTGCGCGACCGGCTGCTCACCTTCGCCATTGCCATGGCGCTCTCCGGCGTCGCGGCGCTGCTTCTCTTCACCTGGCATCCCGGCCCGTTCGTCTCCGTGACGGTGGGCTTCTTCTATGTGCTGCTGAACGCCTTGGGGCGGCCTTCGTACATGGCGGCGCTCGCATCGGTCCCGGAAGATGTAAGGGGCACGGTGCTCGGCCTCAACGGCACCTCGGCCAGCGTGGGCTGGATCGGCGCCGCCGCCCTCGGTGCCGTCATGATCGGCTGGGGCGGCTTCGAAGGCTTCGGTCCGCTGATTGCCCTGCTGGCGCTGCTTGGCGCGGCGGGCGCCCTGCTCAGCCGCCGCAGCCGATCCTGACGGGTCGATTGCTACTATCGGTTGTTTTACACGCAGATATCACTCGCATAAAGTCGACCTCATGTTTGACGGTTCTGACCCTAGCGACATCGCCCCGGCGGAGCGCCGGGCCCGGCTGAGGCTGGCGCGCAGCGCACGGGTGGGCCCCATCACCTTCCACGAGGCGCTGGCGCATTTCGGATCGGCGCGCGCCGCCTGCGCCACCCTGGCGACGGTCTCCGAGACTGCGATCGAACGCGAAGAACAGGCGGTCGCGGCGCTGGGAGGGCGCTTCCTGGTGATCGGCGACGCCCACTATCCGGCCGCGCTGGCCGCCCTGCCCGACGCCCCGCCGGTCCTGTCGATGCTCGGCGATCCCGGCCTGCTCGGTCGCCCGACCCTGGCGATCGTGGGCGCCCGCGAAGCGTCACTGGCAGGACGCCACTTCGCGGCCGAACTCTCTTCCACTCTGGGCGCGGCTGGCTTCGTCATCGCGTCCGGTCTCGCCCGGGGCATAGATGCGGCCGCCCACGAGGCGGCGCTCGACACCGGCACGGTGGCCGTCCTGGCCTGCGGCGTGGATCAGGTCTACCCGCCGCAGAACGCTGCCCTCCAGAAAGCCATCGGTGCGCACGGCCTGATCCTGAGCGAGGTGGCGCTGGGCGCACCGCCGATCGCGCGCGCCTTCCCCCGGCGCAACCGGATCGTGAGCGGCCTCTCGGCCGGGATTGTCGTGATCGAGGCGGCTGCACGGTCGGGCTCGCTGATCACTGCCCAGCGCGCCGCCGAACAGGGCCGCGAGGTGTTCGTGGTGCCGGGCTCTCCCATGGATCCGCGATACGCCGGGTCTAACAGCCTCATAAAAGATGGGGCCATTCTGGTCCGTGACGCCAACGATATTCTGAGCGTCCTGGGTCGACCCGCGACTGACCGGCAACTCGTTGAAAAAACAACCCGAATCTCGGATGACACAGATACTGCACGAGTGGTGCAGGCGCTGGGCGCCGTGCCCACTGCGGTTGACGAACTGGTACGCCGATGCCAAGTGTCCGCCGCCTTCGTAGCGGAGGTTCTCATGGCTCTCGAGCTGGAGGGCCGCTTGGAGAGGCACCGGGGAAACCGTGTATCTCTGATATAAATCAGGGGTTTAGCTCCCGGTCTTTGTTGTCGAACCTGGAGCATTTTCCGGCGATGGACGTACTGGTCGTCGAGTCCCCGGCCAAGGCTAAGACCATTGGGAAATACCTTGGCCCCGGTTTCACCGTGCTGGCCTCGTACGGTCATGTCCGCGACCTTCCTCCCAAGGATGGCTCGGTGCGGCCCGAGGAGGACTTCGCCATGGACTGGGAAGTCGACGCCCAGTCGCAGAAGCGCATCGACGCGATCGCCCAGGCCGTCACCAAGGGCGGCAAGCTCTACCTCGCCACCGACCCGGATCGCGAAGGCGAAGCCATTTCCTGGCACGTGCTCGACATCCTGCAGCACAAGAAGGCGCTGGCCGGCGTCGACGTGAAGCGCGTCACCTTCAACGCGATCACCAAGAAGTCGGTCCTCGACGCGGTGGCCAATCCGCGCGACCTCGACCAGCCGCTGATCGACGCCTACCTGGCACGCCGTGCGCTCGACTATCTCGTGGGCTTCACGCTCTCGCCCGTGCTGTGGCGAAAGCTGCCGGGCAGCCGTTCGGCCGGCCGCGTCCAGTCCGTGGCGCTGCGTCTGATCTGCGAGCGCGAATCGGAAATCGAGGTTTTCAAGACCCGCGAATACTGGACGGTCGATGCCTATTTCGGCACGGCCAAGAAGCAGGTGCTGAAGGCCCGCCTTACCCATCTCGACGGCCGCAAGCTCGAGAAGTTCGACCTCGACACCAAGGAGCGCGCCGAGCAGGCCAAGCTCGAGATCGAGCGCCGCGCCTTCGCCGTCGCCTCCGTCGACCGCCGCCAGGTCCGGCGCAACCCGCCGCCCCCCTTCATCACCTCGACCCTGCAGCAGGAAGCATCGCGCAAGCTGGGCCTCGGCGCCGCCACCGCCATGCGCATCGCCCAGCGCCTGTACGAAGGCGTCGACATCGGCGGCGAAACGGTCGGCCTCATCACCTACATGCGTACCGATGGCGTGCAACTCGCGCCCGAGGCGATCGGCCAGACCCGCCGCCTGATCGAGACCAAGTACGGCGCCGACTATGTGCCGGCGAGTCCGCGTGTCTATACGTCCAAGGCCAAGAACGCCCAGGAAGCGCATGAAGCGGTCCGCCCGACCGACCTCTTCCGCACGCCGCAGGACGTCGCCGCCTATTTGGACAAGGACCAGCTCGGCCTCTACGAACTGATCTGGAAGCGCACCGTCGCCAGCCAGATGGAAAGCGCCGTGCTGGACCAGGTGACGGTCGACATCGCCAGCGGCGACAAGACCGTCCAGCTTCGCGCCACCGGCTCGGTCGTGAAGTTCAACGGCTTCCTCACGCTCTACGACGAGGGCCAGGACGACAAGAGCGACGACGAAGAGACCGGCGCCATCCTGCCCGACGTTGCCGAAAACGAGGCGATGGACCGGCGCGAGGTCGTGCCGGAACAGCATTTCACCGAGCCGCCGCCGCGCTATTCGGAAGCCAGCCTGGTCAAGAAGCTCGAGGAGCTCGGCATCGGCCGTCCCTCGACCTATGCCAGCATCATCGAGGTGCTGCAGCGCCGCAATTACGTGCGCATCGACCGCAAGCGGTTCATTCCCGAGGATCGCGGCCGTATCGTCACCGCGTTCCTCCAGACCTATTTCCCTCGCTACGTGGAATACGGCTTCACCGCCCATCTCGAGGAAGAGCTCGACGATATTTCCAGCGGCAAGATCGACTGGCACGAGGTCCTGCGCGAGTTCTGGAAGGCCTTTTCCGCCGCCGTCGGTGAGACCAAGGACCTACGCGTCAAGGAAGTGCTGGACAAGCTCGACGAGGAGCTGGGCCCCCACTTCTTCCCGGCCAACGACAATGGCGGCAAGAACCCGCGCGATTGCCCGTCCTGCGCGAACGGCCGACTGGGCCTCAAGCTCGGCAAGTTCGGCGCCTTCATCGGCTGCTCCAACTATCCGGAATGCCGCTTCACGCGGAAACTCGGCATCGTCGATGCCGACGCCGACGCGGCAAGCGGCGAGAGTCTTGACGGCCCAAAGATCCTGGGGATCGATCCTGTCACCGGCAAGCAGGTGACGCTGCGCAAGGGCCCCTATGGCCTTTACGTCCAGCTCGGCGAACCGGAGGGCAAGGAGAAGCCCAAGCGCCAGTCGCTGCTGCGCGACATGACGCCGGCCGACCTGACGCTGGAGAAGGCGCTGGCGCTGCTCTCGCTGCCGCGCGAACTGGGGCCGCATCCCGAGGATGGCGAAGTCATCCTGGCCGGTGTCGGCCGCTTCGGCCCCTACGTGAAGCACGGGCCGAAATACAAATCCGTCCCGTCCGACGAGAGCGTCCTCGACATC
Source organism: Reyranella sp. (assembly GCF_965249915.1). Taxonomy (GTDB): domain Bacteria; phylum Pseudomonadota; class Alphaproteobacteria; order Reyranellales; family Reyranellaceae; genus Reyranella. Next base: position 1,354,406 of record NZ_OZ252257.1, on the reverse strand, counting down.
GGCATGAACCGCGCCGTGGCCCTGCTGGCCGAGGCGAAAACTCCCCGCGGCCGGGCCGTGGTCAAGCCGATCCGCAGCATCGGCAACCACCCGTCCGACGAGGCGCCGGTCGAACTCTATGACGGCCGCTACGGGCCCTATGTGAAGCACGGCAGCGTCAACGCCACGGTGCCGCGCGACATCAAGCCGGAAGAGCTGACGCTCGACCAGGCGGTCGCGCTTCTGGCCGAACGCGCCGCCAAGGGCGGAGGCAAGAAGCCGAAGGCGGCACGGCCCAAGAAGGCGCCAGCCGCAGCGGCCAACGACGCCGGCGACAAGCCGAAGGCGAAGAAGGCCGCGGCCAAGAAGAAGCCTGCTGCAAAGAAAAAGAAGGCGGCCAAGGCGAAGGACAAGGACGACGCCCCGCCCCGTACCGGTACCGATGGCTAAGGGCAAGGTTCCGACCCGCGACGAACTGCTGGCCTTCATCCGCGACAGCGAGACGCCGGTTGGAAAGCGCGAGATCGCCCGCGCCTACGGGCTCAAGGGCGACCAGCGCATCGAACTCAAGGAACTGCTGCGCGACCTGCGCGATGCCGGCGAAATCACGCCGGATCGCGCCAAGACCTTCCGTCATCCCGAGTCGCTGAGCGACATGATCGTGCTCGAGATCGTCTCGGTGGACGGCGACGGCCATCTCCTGGCCGTGCCGCGCCGTCACGACGACGACAAGGACGGCCCGCCGCCGCGCATCGAGGTCTCCGCGCCGGCGTCGCGCACCGTGCCTGCCCCGGCGGTCGGTGACCGCGTGCTGGCGAGCATGAAGCGCCGCGGCAAGAATACCTACGAGGCGAAAGTCGTTCGCCGGCTGGGCAGCGGACCGAAGAAGATCCTCGGCCTCTACGAAGAACCGCCCGGCCGCAACGGACTCGGCCTCGTCACGCCGACCGATCGCAAGCTGCGCCGCGAATTCGACGTGCGCCCCACCGACAGGAACGGCGCACTGCCCGGCGACATCGTGTGGATCGAGGAGACCGGCGGCGCACTCGCGCGGCGAGCGCGCATCGTCGAGCGCATCGGCCCGATGAGCGATCCGCGCACCGTCAGCCTGATCTCGATCGCCACCAACGACATTCCCGTCGACTTCCCCGAAGCCGCGATCGAGGAAGCCGACAAGGCCAAGGCCGCGCCGATGGGCCACCGCCTCGACCTGCGCGCCGTGCCGCTGGTGACGATCGACGGCGAGGACGCCCGCGACTTCGACGATGCCGTGTTCGCCGAGCCCGATCCCGACCATCCCGGCGGCTGGCACATCCTCGTCGCCATCGCCGACGTCGCCTGGTACGTGCGCCACGACCGGCCGCTCGACCGCGCCGCCTATCGCCGCGGCACGTCGGTCTACTTTCCGGATCGCGTCGTGCCGATGCTGCCTGAGCAGCTCTCCAACCACTGGTGCTCGCTGGTGCCGCACGAGGATCGCCCCGTGCTGGTGGCCGAGATGTGGATCGACGCCGAGGGTCATCTCAAGCGCCACAAGTTCCACCGCGCGATGATGCGCTCGGCCGCCCGCCTCACCTACAACCGCGTGCAACGTGCCATGAACGGCACGCCGGACGCCGAGATCGAGCCGCTGATGGACGCCGTCGTGCGGCCGCTCTACGGCGCCTACCGCGTCCTGCTGGCGGCGCGCGAAGCCCGCGGCGCGCTCGACCTCGACCTGCCGGAGCGCCAGGTGACGCTGGGCAAGGATGGCCATATCGCCACGATCGGCGTGCGCGAGCGTCTCGACAGCCACAAGCTGATCGAGGAATTCATGGTGCTGGCCAACGTGGCGGCGGCGCAGGCGCTGGAGCAGCGCCAGGCCCCCTGCCTCTATCGCGTCCACGATCAGCCCGATCTCGCCAAGCTCGAAGCCTTGCGCGAGTTCCTCGGCACGCTCGGCATCAAGGTCCCGACTGGCCAGCGGCTCCGCCCGGCCGACCTCAACCGCGTCCTGCACGAGGTCGCCGACAAGCCGGTTTCCCAGCTCGTCAGCCAGACCGTCCTGCGCAGCCAGAGCCAGGCCGTCTACAGCCCCGACAATCTCGGCCATTTCGGCCTCGCCCTTGCGCGCTATGCCCACTTCACCTCGCCGATCCGCCGCTTCCCCGACCTGATCGTGCATCGTGCGCTCATCGCCGCCTACGGGCTGGGCGAAGGCGGCCTCTCCACCGAGGACAGGGGTCGCTTCACCGAGTTCGGCGAGCATCTGTCGATGTGCGAGCGTCGCGCGGTCGCCGCCGAGCGCGGCGCCATGGACCGCTACGTCGCGGCGTTCATGGCCGGCCATGTCGGGGCCGTATTCCCCGGCCGCGTGAATGGCGTGACCCGCTTCGGCCTGTTCGCCACGCTCGAGGGCACCGGTGCCGACGGGCTGATTCCCATCCGCTCGCTGGGGCAGGAGTTCTTCCGCCACGACGAGGGACGGCAGGTCCTGATCGGCGAACGCACGGGCGAGACCTTCGGCCTGGGCGACCGGTTGCAGATCAAGCTTGTCGAGGCCGATACCGCCACCGGCGGCCTGCTGTTCGAGATCGTCGACGTGATCGAACGTGTGGAGCGACAAGCCGCGCCCCGCAGCTTCCGTTCGCCACAGGGCAGAGACGGTAACGGGCCGCCGCGGCGTCCGGTCGCGCATCGCGGGCCGTCACGGGACAAAGGGTCACGCCGACGCAAGTAGATGCTAGGCCCATCTTGCTTGCATGGATGACGAACACGCTCCGGTTGATTTCTGGACCGCCCTGATGCGGGGCTGGCACGGCCGATGCCCGCGCTGCAATCAGGGCCGGCTGTTCAGCAGCTACCTGAAGATGAAGGGCCATTGCGAGGTCTGCGACCTGGCGCTCGAACCCTATCGCGCCGACGACGCGCCGGCCTATTTCACCATTTTCGTCGTGGGCCACATCGTCGTGCCGCTGGTCCTGCTGGTCGAGCGCTGGGGGACCGAGCCCCCCCTGTGGGTCCATGCCCTTCTGTGGCTTCCCCTGTCCGTCGTCTTGGCGCTTTTTTTGCTGCCGCGCATCAAGGGTGCCGTAATTGCGCTGCTTTGGGCCCAGAAAATGGGTTCTCACAAGGCTGCGGCGACCGGAAGCCTCGACCGCTCAGCCTGATCGACGTGGCCGCCCGCCGACGGCCTGTGCTATGGTCCTGCCGCCGGATATGGATGTGCCTCAATTCCCTTTTCTGCGCTTGACGCTGCCGCGCGCGATCCTGTCGCTGCTGGCGGCCTGTCTGGTCGTGTCGTGCGCGACCTCGCCCGACACGCCGAGCCCCCAGGCTGACGCTCGCGCTCCCGCCGCCGCCGATGCCGGCATCGAACGAGTCGTTCTCCAGGCGTACCGAGCCATCGGCGACCGCCATCTCTACGAGCCCAACTTCCGAAATCTGTCGGTCGAGGCCTATCGGGGCTTCGCCAGCAGCGATTCGACGCTCGCCCTCGAGGCCAGCGACGGCAGCCTCACGGTGAAGCGCAACGGCAAGGAAATCGTGAGCCGCCCTGCTCCTGCCGACACGACGGACGGCCGCGCCTGGGGCAACACACTCACTGAATTGATGGCCGGGTCGATCGAGGCTTCCCCCGCTCTGCAACAGGTCGACCGCCAGGTTCTGATCCGCCAGGCGATGGCGGCCACGACCAAGCAACTCGACCGCAACAGCCGCTATGCCGACCCCGATGAAGCGAAGGACAACCGGTTCCAGCGCGACGGCGGCGGCGGCATCGGCATCACCGTCGAACGGACCGACGAGAAGAAGATCCTGATCCGCGCGGTCCAGGACGGTTCGCCGGCCGCCAAGGCGGGCGTGCAGGTCGGCGACCAGATCCTGGCCATCGATTCCGACTCGATGATAGACCGGCCCTTGTCCGACGTCGTGTCGAAGCTGCGCGGCGCGGTCGGCGCGCCGGTGAACATGACCGTGCTCCGCCCGTCCCAGGGCGCCGAACTCACCCTGGCGATGAAGCGCAGCCGCATCGTCCCGACCACGGTCGTCTATGAGCGCCGCGGCGACGTGGCGCTGATCCACCTGACGGGGTTCAACACCGCGACGACGGACAATCTCCGCGCCGCCCTCGACAAGGCAAAGGCCGAGATCGGCAAGGACCTGGCCGGCCTCATCATCGACATGCGCTCCAACCGCGGCGGCCTGCTCGACCAGGCGCAATCGGTCTCGGAAGTGTTCATCGCCGATGGCACGATCTTCTCGACCAACGGCCGCCATCCCGACAGCAAGCGCACCTACCGCAGCTCCAACGGCCGCGCCAACGGCAATCAGCTGCCGATCGTCGTGCTGATGAACGGCGGCTCCGCCTCGGCCGCCGAAATCGTGGCGGCGGCACTGCAGGATCGCGGGCGCGCCGTGGTTATCGGCACCACCAGCTACGGCAAGGGCACCGTCCAGACCGTCGTCCGGCTGGCCAACGAGGGCGAGTTGATCCTCACCTGGTCACGTCTGCAAGCGCCGTCCGGCTACACCTGGAACGAGCTGGGCGTGCTGCCCAACATCTGCACCTCCAAGGTCGGCGATGCGAGCAAGCTGGGCGTGGCGTCGGTCGATTCGAACCACACCTCGCTGATGCGCTGGCACGCGCTGCGCAATCCGACGCCTCAGGAAGTGTCCGACCTCCGCAAGATCTGCCCGCCGGGCGAATCCGCCCCGGAAGCGGATGTCGACCTGGCCGTCCGCCTGCTGCGCGACCGGGCTCTTTATGCCCATGCCGTGCAATCTGCGACCTTCCAGGCGGCTGCCCGACCCTAGCCCTTTTCATGGCTCGGCGCTTGACACGCCAGCCCTGCCGACTACTTTGCGCGCCTCTGCGAATTCGCCCTCCAGGGCTTAAGGACAATCGACATGGCCAAGCCGACTTCCATCCTGATCAAGATGATCTCCAGCGCCGACACCGGCTTCTTCTACGTCACCAAGAAGAACCCGCGCACCAAGACCGAGAAGCTCGAACTCAAGAAGTACGATCCGGTCGCGCGCAAGCACGTCGTGTTCAAGGAATCGAAGATCAAGTAACAGCCTGTCGCTCTGCAGGCTCGACGACCAAGCCGCCCTTCCGGGCGGCTTTTTCGTGGGATAGTCTCCCGCGCAATCCAAAGAGGAGGAAAGAGATCATGAGCGCCCAGCTTTCGCGCGACGACTGGAAAGGCCGCATCGGCGGTCTCAGCTACCGGAACCAGGCCTTCATCGGCGGCAAGTTCGTAGCCTCGCTGACCGGCAAGACCTTCGACTGCGTGAACCCGGCCACGGGCCAGGTCCTGACCAAGGTCGCCGCCTGCGAGCAGGCCGATGTCGACGCCGCCGTGAAGGCCGCGCGCGCCGCCTTCGAGAAGGGCACCTGGGCCAACATGGCGCCGGCCCAGCGCAAGCGCATCATGCTGAAGCTCGCCGACCTCATGATGAAGAACCGCGAGGAACTGGCCCTGCTCGAGACGCTCGACATGGGCAAGCCGATCGCCTTCTCGACCACGGTCGACATCCCGGGCTCGGCGAATACGGTGCAGTGGTTCGGCGAGGCGATCGACAAGATTTATGACGAGGTCGCCCCGACCCCGGGCAACGTCATCGCCATGATCACCCGCGAAGCCGCGGGCGTTGTGGCCTGCGTCGTGCCCTGGAACTTCCCGCTGCTGATGGCCTGCTGGAAGATTTCGCCCGCGCTGGCCGCCGGCAACTCGGTCATCCTGAAGCCGGCCGAACAGTCTCCCCTCACCGCGCTGCGTCTCGCCGAACTGGCGGCCGAGGCCGGCATCCCCGAAGGCGTGTTCAACGTGCTGCCCGGCTTCGGCGAGACCGCCGGCCAGGCGCTCGGCCGTCACATGGACGTCGACGTGCTGGCCTTCACCGGCTCGACGGAGGTCGGCAAGTACTTCCTGCGCTACTCCGGCGAATCCAACATGAAGCAGGTCTGGCTCGAGTGCGGCGGCAAGTCGCCGAACATCGTGCTGGCCGACGCGCCCAACCTCGACATCGCGGCGCGCCGCACCGCGTTCGGCATCTGGTTCAACCAGGGCGAGGTCTGCACCGCCGGTTCGCGCCTGATCGTCGAGGACAAGATCAAGGACGAGTTCCTCGCCAAGGTCATGGCGATCGGCCAGAAGATGATGCCGGGCGACCCGCTCGACCCGAAGACGCAGATGGGCGCCATGGTCGACGAGACCCAGACCAAGCGGGTCATGGGCTTCATCGACGCCGGCCAGAAGGAAGGCGCCAAACTCGCCATGGGCGGCAAGCAGGTGCACATCGACAATGCCGGCTCCTTCATCGAGCCGACCGTTTTCGACAATGTCGACAACCGGATGAAGATCGCCCAGGAGGAGATCTTCGGGCCGGTCCTGTCGGTCATCCCGGTCAAGGACGCCGAACAGGCCCTCACCGTCGCCAACGACACGATCTACGGCCTCGCCTCCGCGATCTTCACCTCCGACATCAACAAGGCGTTCAAGTTCTCCAAGGCCCTGCGCGCCGGCTCGGTGTGGGTGAACACCTATGACGGCGGCGACATCACCACGCCGTTCGGCGGCTACAAGCAGTCGGGCAATGGCCGGGACAAGTCCCTGCATGCTTTCGACAAGTTCACGCAGATGAAGACGACCTGGATCCAGCTCGGCTGAACCGTCTCCAATTGACCACACGACAAGGCGGCCCGCGGGCCGCCTTGTTTCGTTTGCTGTATCGGCTTGGCTCGAAACGTGCTTGATGAGGTCATGGGAGGCGTCATGACGTCACTGACGATCCGGCACGTCACGACCTACCGATACCGGCACCCGGTCGCCTTCGGCGAACACCGCATGATGCTGCTGCCCCGCGACTCGCACGATCAGCGCGTGATCGAGGTCAGCCTCGATATCAACCCCGCCCCCTCCAGCCTGCGCTACGAGAAGGACGATTTCGGCAACCACGTCGCCATTGCCGAGTTCGCCGGTGTCGCCACCGAGCTCACCTTCGCGAGCGTCGTCAGCCTCGAACATTCACCCGCCCGCGCCGCTCATCCCGATCTCGACGATGCCGCGGCCCTCTTTCCCGTCGACTACGCCGAGGAGAGGGCCGACCTCGCCCATTGCATCCATCGCTCCGATAGCGGGCCCGACGACGCGGTCGCCCAATGGGCGCGCCGGTTCCTGCCCGCGGACGGTCAGATCCCTGCCCTCGAACTCCTCAAGCGTCTTTCTCAGGGCATCCACGAGGGTTTCCTCTATCGTCGTCGCGAGGCCAAGGGCGTGCAGGCGCCGCTCGAGACGCTTGAGCTCGGGCATGGCAGCTGCCGCGACTTCGCGCTCCTGATGATCGATGCCGCACGCTCGCTGGGCCTCGCCGCCCGCTTCGCCTCCGGCTATCTCGCCACCATGCCGGACGTGGCGCCGACCGAGGCGCACGGCGCGACGCATGCGTGGGCGCAGGTCTACCTGCCCGGCACCGGATGGGTCGATTTCGATCCGACCAGCGGCAACGTCGGCAAGGCCAGTCTCGTTACGGTGGCGGTCGTGCGCGATCCCGAGCAGGCATTGCCGCTGCACGGTACCTTCGTCGGCTCCCGGGCCGACACTCTTGGCATGGAGGTTCACGTCAGCGTCACGCCCCATCCGGCCGAGACGGCCTGATCGATCTCCGCCGTATTGCGATTCGAGGGGCGTCCGGATGAAGATCCGCATTGGTTACGAGATCGTCTACGACCTACCGCAGCCCACGCCGATGATCATGATATTGGGCGCCCACCCGACGCGGTCCGGCGACCTCATCGAGCCCGACAGGCTGAAAACCGATCCGGCCGTCCCGATCACCCGCTATCGCGACGGGTTCGGCAACATGTGCAGCCGCCTGGTCGCACCGGCCGGACGCTTCCGGCTGTTCGGCAACGGCGTCGTCCGCGATTCGGGCATCCCGGAAAAGATCTTCCCGTCGGCTCCGCAGCATGCGGTCGAGGATCTGCCCTCCGATACCCTGGTCTATCTTCTCGGCAGCCGCTATTGCGACACCGACCGCCTGTCCGAAATCGCGTGGAGCCTGTTCAGTAACGGGCCGCCAGGCTGGGCCCGGGTCCAGGCGATCTGCGACTACGTGCACAATCACATCACCTTCGGCTACGAGTACGCCCGGCCGACCAAGACGGCGTGGGAGGCCTTCAACGAAGGCAACGGCGTGTGCCGCGACTACGCTCATCTCGCCATCGCCTTCTGCCGGTGCATGAACATCCCCGCGCGATACTGCACGGGCTATCTCGGCGACATCGGTGTGCCGCCGGTCGATGCGCCGATGGATTTCGCCGGATTCTTCGAAGCCTATCTCGGCGGCCAGTGGCACGTGTTCGATGCGCGCAACAACACGCCGCGCATCGGCCGAATCCTGATCGGCCGCGGCCGCGACGCCGCCGACGTGCCGATCACCCACACGTTCGGTCCCAACACGCTGGTGAGTTTCAAGGTCGTCACCGACGAGATCGTCTGACCGGCCCCCTGGCGCCGACCTTCGCAGCATCGCCTTCGACGCGTCCTGCGCGCCTCTGTATGCTCCGGAGACGCGACGGCACATCCTGGGAGCACGGGCGGCCGGCGCGACCGTGGGGGAGATCTCGAAGTGTTGGAACTCTGTATCGTGCAGCGCCTCCGGGCCTGCAATCCTGCCGTGCGGATCCCTTGGGACGAGATGGCGCACGCCGACCGGCCGCCCTCGGGCCGGTCATGAACAGCGAAGGATTGCACCGACTGAAGGAGCGCGGTCTCGACGAGATGCGCCGCTTCCTCCTCATGTTCGCCTATCTCTACGTGGTCTTCGGCCTGTTCGTCCTGAACGAAAGCCTGGTCCTCTCGGAGCGGAACCTGTCTTTCGCGCCCCAGGGGTTCGCGCTGATCAATGCCGCCGTCATGGCCAAGGTCATGCTGATCGCCGAGAACCTGAAGCTCGGCCGCCGGTTCGACCATATGCCCCTGATCTGGCCCGTGGCCTACAAGGCCGGCTTGTTCGCCCTGGCTTTCATGCTCTTCCACGCCGCCGAGCGAATCGGCCTCGGCATGGTGGCGGGCAAGACTCTGGCGGCCAGCATGCCCCATATCGGCGGCGTCACCTGGGAGGGCAAGCTGACGGTATGGGCCATCCTGGCCATCTCGCTCCTGCCATTCTTCGCGCTGCGCGAGATCGGGCAGATTATGGGTGAAGGAAGACTCTGGCGGTTGATGTTCCAGGCGCGTGATGCATCCGCGTCGGACAGGCGGCCGGTGGACACGCCCTAGACTCGACCGCGCAGGATCGCGTCGACGGAGGTCACCTGGGCGTATTCGCCATCGAGCAGCGCCAGCGTGAGCTGGTGCACGTCCTCCGCCGGCCAGAGCCGGCCCCTCAGGTCGCGCTTGTCGCACGACCAGCAGGCATCTGCCGGCAGCCGGATTTCGAAGCCGAGATTGGCGGCCACCCGCACGGTGGCCTCGACCGAGTTGGCGAGCAGGACGCCGCAGATCACGAGTCGAGGTTTCGCTCCGCCGCCTCCCGCCATCGCCTGCAGGCCGGCGGCAAGGTCGGTGCCGATGAAGGCGCTGTGGACCTTCTTGGCCACCACCAGTTCGCCGTCCAGCGGGGCCGTCAGGGGCAGGAAGTCGTTGCCTTCCTGGCCCGGGCGGAAGGGCGATTCGGGGTCGGTGCTGTCATGCTTCACATGGACGACCGGTGCCCCGCGGCGGCGCCAGTCGGCCAGCAGCCGGGCGATATTGGCCTCAGCGCCGGGATTGTTGCGGGGTCCCCATTTGGGATGATCCATGGCCTTCTGCTGGTCGATCACGATCAGAACGTCGTCAGCCATGCATCCCTGCCCTCTTGCGCCTCGCGCGCAATGGTAGTGGAGTTGCAGGCAACAAAAACAGGAGGAAACGATGCAGTTCGGTTATTTCACCATGCCCTCCCATCCACCTGAGCGCTCCCTGAAGGACGGGCACGAATGGGATCTTCAGGTGATCCGCTGGCTCGACGAACTCGGCTTCTCCGAGGCCTGGATCGGCGAGCATCACACCGCACCCTGGGAGCCGCATCCCTCGCCCGACCTGCTGGTGGCGCAGGCGCTCCTGCAGACCAAGAACATCCGCCTCGGTCCCGGCGGCTTCCTGCTGCCGTACCATCACCCGGCCGAGCTCGCGAACCGGGTCGCCATGCTGGATCACATTTCGGGCGGACGGCTGAACTTCGGCATCGCCGCCTCCGGCCTGCCCAGCGACTGGGCGATGTTCAACGTCGATGGCATGTCGGGCACGAACCGCGAGATGACGCGCGAGGCGCTCGACATCATCCTCAAGCTCTGGTCCTCGGCCGAGCCCTTCGACTACAAGGGCAAGTACTGGCACGTCACCAAGCCCGACACGATGTTCGGGTTCCTGAAGCCGCACATCAGGCCGCTGCAGACGCCGCATCCGCCGATCGGCGTCGCCGGCCTGTCCAAGGGCTCCGACACGCTGAAGCTCGCGGGAGAGAAGGGCTACATTCCGATGAGCCTCAATCTCAACCCCGCCTATGTGAAGAGCCACTGGGAGTCGGTGGAGATCGGCGCCGCCAAGTCGGGCCGCACGCCCGACCGCAACCAGTGGCGCCTGGTGCGCGAGGTCTTCGTGGCCGACACCGACGAAGAGGCGATGCGCCTGTCGGTCGGCTCGCACATGGGCCGCATGATGAGGGAATACTTCCTGCCCCTGCTCTCGCAATTCGGGTTTTTCGAATACCTGAAGCACGATGCCGGCGCGGCCGACTCCGACGTGACGCCGGAATATTGCGCCAAGCACAACTGGATCATCGGCTCGCCAAAGACCGTCGTCGAGAAGATCGAGAAGATCTATGACGAGGTCGGCGGCTTCGGCCAGCTCCTGGTCTTCGGCTTCGACTATGTCGAGAACCCGCAGGCCTGGCGCCGGTCCCTCGAACTTCTCTCGAAGGAAGTCATGCCCAAGGTGCAGCACCTCAAGCCCGGGATGGCGAGACTGGCGGCGGAGTAACGCCGCCGCCAGCCGATCCTGTTACGCCGCGACCGGCACGCTCTTGCCGGTCGCCGAGGCGACGCTGCCATGGAGATGTGCAACCAAGGCGTCGTCGAGCCTGAGGCGTGCGGCCAGCATCGCGAGATAGCCGCGCTCGGCGGCATTGTCGACGTCGATGGCCAGCAGCGAGGCGGTGTAGATTTCGGCCGCCTCCTCCGGCGTCGCCGCCGCGCCCGCGACGGCATCGACATCGAGCTTGGCGCGCAGCTCGTCCATCACGAACGCCTTGTCGTCGGCGCCCAGAGGCAGCTTGTCCATCTCGGCGAAAATGCGCGCCTGCTCCTGCGCGTCGACATGGCCGTCCGCCTTGGCGGCGGCGATCATGGCGCGCAACAGATGACGCGCCAGGGTCTGCTGGCCCGACTCGGTCGAGGGATTGAACGGGGTGCCGCTGGGCGCCGGCAACATGAGTACCGGAGCCTGCGGCGCTTGAGTCGCCGGCGCGGCGGCTTTGCCGCTCTGCCAGTCGTTGTAGGCCTTGTAGGCCAGCGCACCGACCGCAGCCATGCCACCGAGCTTCAGGGCCTCTCCGCCGATCTCGCGGCCGGCCTTACTGCCGAGCAGCAGCGCCGCAAGGCCCCCGGCCAGCGCCCCGCCACCGGCCCCGCTCAGGAAGCCGCCACCGCTGCCTTGGCTGCCGGTCGGGCCGACGCCCTGGCCGCCCGCCTGACCACCCATGAACTGTTCCAGCAAACGCTTCGCATCGAACATGACGCCTCGCCTTATTGGTTAGCTTGCGGGCTCAGATGATGTGCAATTGTGGCAAAACCGGGAGATTCAGGCTCGTTTCGAGAGAAACGCTGCCGCCGCGAACCCGAGGGCGGCGACCAGCATGATCCCGGCCAGGCCCCACAGGACGGGCGCGTACCCCCCGAACGCACCCCAGGCGAGCGAAGCCAGAACCGGCCCCGCGGCGCGCATGACGTTGGTTGGCATGGTCAGCGCCCCGGAGACGACGCCGTACCCCTCGGGGCCGATGAACTCGGGCACCGCCATGCCGCGCAGGATCGTCACGAGACCGTTGGCGACGCCGTAGACCACGGCAAACAGGATCAGAGCATAGACGTCGGTGATGCCCGTCGCGAGGAAGCCCATGGCAAGCGGAAAGGCGAAGTAGATCAGCGCACCCAGCTGGATGGTCGTGACGTGGCGCTGCCCGACCATCAGCAGCACCCGCCCCACGACCTGCATGGGGCCGATCAGGGCGATGATCGCCATGACCACGCCGGTCGGTACGCCGCGATCGTCGAGCAGCGGGATCAGATGGAAGCTCATGGCCGAGAAAGCGAGCCCGTAGCCCGCAAAGGCTACGACGAGCCCCCAGAAGGCCGGCACGCGGATGGCGGCGGCCAGGGGGCTCCTCCTCGCGATGCCTTCGGAGGGCGGCTTGGGCGCCGCGATGGGAACCGCCTCCACGCTCGGACCGGGCACGAACAGCCAGTGCATGACGGCGACACCGAGAACGATGACCGCCAGCACGTCGAGCGCGGGACGCCAGCCGATCCGCTCGACCAGGAACTGCGTGAAGGGAATGCCGAAGGTGCTCGCCAGGCCACCGAGGAACGTCATCAGCAGGATCGCCTGCTTGTAGCGCGGACCATAGACGCGGGTGATCACCGCGAAGGCGGGTTCGTAGAGCGTCACCGCCTGGCAGGCTCCGAGCCCGATCCACAACGCGTAGAACACCGGCAGGGACTCGACCCTCGACCACAGGAAAAGCAGCACCGAAGCGAGCACCGAACCGCCGGTCATCAGCAGGCGACCGTGACCGCGATCGATCCAGGCACCCACGGCGATGGAGCAGAGACCCGCGGTGAGCAGCCCCGCCGAGAGAGCACCGAACATCGCGCTGCGCGACCAGCCCAGCTCCCCGGTCATCGGCACGACGAACAGTGGGAAGGTGTAGTAGACGATGCCCCACGTCACGAGCTGGCCGAACGAGAGCATCCAGAGGATCGTCGACGGGCGCTTTCGCCACGCTCCCCCTGTTTCTTCCTTCGCCATAATGCCGCCAGCTCTGCCCGCTTCTTTACCGAACGATGACCCTAACGCCGCAAGGGCAGCGAGGATAGGCGCATGACCGACACCAAACGCATCAACCTCGCCCTGCAGGGCGGTGGCAGCCACGGCGCCTATACCTGGGGCGTGCTCGACGCGCTGATCGAGGACGGGCGACTCGAGTTCGAGGCGGTCAGCGGCACGAGCGCCGGGGCCATGAACGCCGCCATTCTCCTCCAGGGCTGGGCCAGAGGCGGCCCGGCCGGCGCGCGCGCGGCGCTGTCAGCCTTCTGGGGCGAACTCGGCCGGTTGTCGATCGCCAGCCCGATCCGGCGCACGCCGCTCGACCGGCTTCAGGGCAACTGGAACCTCGACGATTCACCCGGTGCCCTGTGGGCCGACCTGATCCAGCGCACCCTCACGCCCTGGCAGCGCAACCCGCTCAAGTACGATCCGCTGCGGGATCTGCTGACCCGGCACTTCGATCAGGAGTCGGTGCGCGCCTGTCACCAGATCAAGGCCTTCATCGCCGCGACCAACGTGGCGACCGGCAAGGTGCGCATCTTCACGCGCGAGGAACTGTCGATCGACGCGCTTCTGGCGTCCGCCTGCCTGCCCAGCATCCACGAAGCCGTAGTGATCGACGGCGAGCCCTACTGGGATGGCGGCTTCCGCGGCAACCCGCCGATCTGGCCGTTCATCTACAACAGCGACAGCGCCGACGTGGTGATCGTCGAGGTCGACCCGCCGCACCGCGAAGGCGTGCCCCGTTCAAATGCCGAGATTGCCGACCGACTGAACGAGATCACCTTCGGCGGGGCGCTGATGGCGGAGATGCGCGCCATCGCCTTCGTGCAGGAACTGATCGACAACGGCGCCCTCACCGGCGAATTCGGCGACCGCCTGAAGAAGCTCCTCATCCACTCGATCGGCGATCCCGCGACGCTGGCGCCGCTCGGCGCCGTCAGCAAGTTCAATATCGAGCCCGAATTCCTCGCCCATCTGTTCGAGGCCGGCCGCGCCTCCGCGACCGCATGGCTGGCGTCGACGTTCGACAAAGTCGGCGTCGAAAACAGCATCGACATCCGCGCGCGCTTCTTGTGAGATCGCTGCCGGGCAGGCAACGATGGAACGAAAGATGACACGTCTTCTCTCGGGAATTTGCGCGTTCGCAGTCGCCGCAGCGACCCTCGCGGCACCGGTACTGGCTTGCACGCGAACGCTCTATGTCGGCTCCGACAACATGGTCATCACCGGGCGCAACATGGACTGGGACGAGGACATGTCCTCGAACCTGTGGGTATTCCCGGCCGGGATGAAACGCAACGGAGCGGCCGGAGCGAACTCCATCGAATGGGTCTCCCGATACGGCAGCGTCGTGGCGTCTGGCTATGAAGCCGGCAGCGCCGATGGCATGAACGAGAAGGGTCTGGTCGCAAACCTGCTCTATCTTGCCGAATCGAAGTACGCACCGGCGGCGGTCGGACGGCCCGACCTTTCGATCGTCGCCTGGCCACAATACGTGCTCGACAACTATGCCACCGTCGCCGAAGCGGTGGAGGCGCTCCGCGGGGAGCCGTTCACGGTGCTGGCGCCCACCCTGCCCAACGGCGCGCCAGCCGCGCTGCATCTTTCGATTTCCGACCCTTCGGGCGATTCGGCCATCTTCGAGTATATCGACGGCAAGCTCATCATCCATCATGGCAAACGCTATACGGTGATGACCAACTCGCCGAGCTACGACCAGCAGCTTTCACTCGACGAATACTGGAAGACGGTTGGCGGCACGGCGTTCCTGCCCGGAACGGCGCGTGCAGCCGACCGCTTCGTGCGCGCCTCTTTCCTGTTGAGCGCCATTCCCCGCAAGGCCGACAAGAATTTCATCAAGGGCGTGCCGGAGCAGTCCTATGACTATCAGGCTGTAGCTAGCGTGATGAGTGTCATGCGATCGGTCAGTGTCCCGCTTGGCCTGACGACGCCGAACGAGCCCAACATCGCCTCGACCCTCTGGCGGACCGTCGCGGACCAAAAAAACCTCATTTACTATTTCGACTCGGCAACCCGTCCGAACACTTTCTGGGTGTCGCTCGGCAAGCTCGACCTGAAACCCGGCGCGCCGGTGAGGAAGCTCACCATCCAGAATGGCGAGGTCTTTTCCGGCGAGGTCGCTGGCTCGTTCAAGTCCGCCGAGCCGTTCAAGTTCCTGCCGGCCAGCCCGAACTGAGCACATGCGACTCCGGCTTCTCTTCAACCCGGCCGCGCCTGCGCAACCGGAGGGCTGAGCTCGACGTTCGATAAGTCGGCGCAGAGGACCTCATCAACATACCCGCGCGCTTTATATGAACAGGCAATGCGATTATATGGACGCTTCAGCCCCGAAAGGAACTCCATGAAGTCGCGCCTGTCCAAGATTTCGACCTTTGCTCTCTCCCTGGGTCTCGTCGCTGCGGCAGGCACGGCCTGGGCCTGCACCCGCACGCTTTACGTGGCCCCCGACAATACCGTCATGACCGGTCGAAACATGGACTGGGCCGAGGACATGGGCTCGAACCTCTGGGCGTTCCCGGCCGGCATGGCGCGGAACGGCGCGGCTGGCCCACAATCCATCGCCTGGACGTCCAAGTACGGCAGCGTCATCACCTCGAGCTATGAAGTCGGGACCGCCGACGGCATGAACGAAAAGGGCCTCGTCGGGAACCTGCTCTATCTGGCGGAGTCGGAGTATGCGAAGCCCGTGGCGGGCAAGCCCTATCTCTCGATCGCAGCGTGGGTTCAGTACGTGCTGGACAATTACGCTACAGTCGCTGAAACGGTCGAGGCGCTGCAGCAGACGCCTTTCAACCTGCTTGCGCCCACGCTGCCCAACGGCAAGGCCTCGACGTTGCATCTCGCGATCTCCGACGCCACGGGCGATTCGGCGATCTTCGAGTATGTCGGCGGCAAGCTTCAGGTGCATCACGGCAAGCAATATACGGTGATGACCAACTCGCCGATTTACGACCAGCAGCTCGCGCTGAATGAATACTGGAAGAGCATCGGTGGTCTCGTCTTTCTGCCGGGCACCAATCGCGCCGCGGACCGCTTCGCGCGGGCGTCGTTTCTCCTCGACGCGATTCCGCGAAAGGCCGACCCGTCCTACATCAAGAGCGTCCCGCAACAGTCTTTCTCGAACCAGGCTGTGGCGAGCGTCATGGGCGTCATGCGCTCGGTCAGCGTGCCGCTCGGCATTACGACCCCGGACCAGCCCAACATCTCGTCGACGATCTGGCGCACCGTCTCAGATCAGAAAAACCTGGTCTATTTCTTCGATTCGGCCACCCGGCCGAATACGTTCTGGGTGTCTTTCTCCAAGCTCGATCTCAAGCCGGGGGCTCCGGTGAAGAAGCTCACCATCCAGGATGGCGAAGTCTTCTCCGGCGAGACGGCTGGCGCATTCAAGGCGGCGGAGCCCTTCAAGTTCCTGCCGGCCACGCCCTGAAGCGATGCGGATAGGCATTGATCTCGGCGGAACCAAGATCGAAGGCCTCGTCCTTGACGATGATGGCTCGGAGCGCGCACGCCTGCGCGCGCCGACGCCCCGTGAAAGCTACGAAGCGACGGTCGCGGCCGTCGTTTCCGTAGTGCATGACCTGGAACGTGAGGTGGGCGCCCGTTGCCGGATCGGCATCGGGCATCCCGGCGCCATCTCGCCCGCCACGGGTCTCGTGAAGAATGCAAATTCCACCCGGCTGAACGGCCACCCGCTCGACCTCGACCTGAAAAAGGCCCTCGATCGCGAGGAAGTGCGCCTGTCGAACGACGCGAATTGCTTCGCCGTCTCAGAAGCGGCTGATGGTTCCGGTGCCGGTAGTGCCGTCGTTTTCGGCGTCATCCTGGGGACCGGAGTCGGCGGCGGTATCGTCATTGATGGGAAGCCGCTCATCGGTGCCCATGCCATCGCCGGTGAGTGGGGCCACAACGCCCTGCCCCTGCCGCGCGACGACGAGCGGCCCGGCCCGGGCTGCTACTGCGGGAGACGGGGCTGCATCGAAGCCTGGCTGAGCGGCCCCGCCTTCCAGAAGCAGTTCACACAGGCGTCCGGCCGCGACCTGCGTGCCACCGCCATCGCCGAGGCCGCCGCGTCAGGCGATACGCTGGCGTTGGAATGCCTAGAAACCTACTGTGATCGTCTGGCTCGAGCGCTCGCCAGCGTCATAAACCTGCTCGATCCGGACGCCATCGTGCTGGGTGGCGGGCTTTCCAAGATCCCGCAACTCTACGATCGCGTTCCCGAACTCTGGAAAGACTACGTCTTCTCGGAGCGCGACAGTATCGTCACGAAATTGCGGCCGCCCCGGCATGGCGATTCGAGCGGCGTGCGCGGCGCCGCCTGGCTCTGGCCGCTCTAGCGTCCTCTTCGCGGCACGGAGACGCGTCGCAACGCTCGCCAATTGCCCGGAATTGCCTTCACCTAAAAGGAAAATTTACTGCATCAATGCAACCCTAATGTTATGTATATTACTTAAGCTGTCATAGATTTTTCTCGTCGCGTGAGTTTTGCATGTCCCTGTTGCGCTCTGTCGGAATCGCCCTGGCCGCTTTGATCGCCAGTTGCACTTACGCAAGTGCCCAAACTTCCGCCGCGCCTCCGCCGGGAATGACCCAGGAACAGTTCAACAGCCTCGTCGATGCGATCAGCGATTCGGTGACGGAGAAGCTGAAGGCGGAAGGGGTAACGACCGCTCCCGCGGCAGCACCTGCAACGGCGCCGGCACCCGCTGCCGCCAGCAAGTCCAAGTCGAGCAAGGGGCCGCCGCCCGGCCCGAAGGTCGTGGTGACATCGATCAAGGATCGGCCTGACGAGTTCGGCATCTTCCTCGAAAAGGCCAGCCACGTGCCGGCCGCCCTGCCCGTCCTCGGAGAGAAGATCTCAAGTATTCCGAGCCTGCTCGATCGCAGCGCCCATGGCGGCCGCGGCGCATCGACCTTCCTGCTCCTGCTCGGAGCTGTCGCGATGGCCGCGCTGGCCGCGGAGGCGGTCCTTCGACTGCTGACACAGCGGCTTCGGATCCGGCTGTCGAGCGACGCCGGCCCC
The DNA here is from genome assembly GCF_965249915.1 of Reyranella sp. Classification (GTDB taxonomy): domain Bacteria; phylum Pseudomonadota; class Alphaproteobacteria; order Reyranellales; family Reyranellaceae; genus Reyranella. Next base: position 1,336,307 of record NZ_OZ252257.1, on the reverse strand, counting down.
GAATTCGGGCTGCGTTCGCTGGCGCATGTCTCCGCCCTGGCCCTCATCGACGGCCTCGGCGTCCTTGCCGTCTGGGTCATCTGCCATGGCGCCGTCGGTGCCTGGTTTACGGGTCCGACGGGCCAGGACAAGCTCGCGGCCGCGGTGCTGACGGGTATCTTCTCCTGGCGCCTCTACATGCTGGTGTTCCGCATCATCCTGCAGCCGAATCTGAAGGCGGCACGGCTCTGTGATGTGCTCGACCAGGACGCCCGCGGGATGTACCTGCGAATCGCGGCTGTCATGTTCGTGATCATCCTCGGCCGCATTCTCGGCCAGGTCCTGGTTGCGATCGGCACGCCTCACGAAGCGATGATCGCCTATCAGGTCGTCGGGGCTGTGGCCTACGTCTGTGCCTTCCTCTGGCTGGTCCTGCGATCCCGCGAGGCCGCGCGGCAATGGTTCGTCGGCCTCGGGACGCTCGCACCGGTCATCGGCGCCATCGGGCGCAAGTGGGTGCCCCTCGCCACGGCCTTCTTCCTGGCACTCGGCGCCACACAGATCTATGGGGCCATTGCGGAACGGGCGCACGTCGCCAGCGCCATGCTGCTGACGCTCACCATCGTTGTCGGCATCCTGATCTTCGAGACCCTCATGCAGGCCGTCGTACGCCGGCTCGACTCGCTGATCGCGAGCCACAAGGCGGGCAGAACGACGACCACCCTGCCCGACATCGTGGCGCGCTGCGTCCGCGTCGCGATCATCATCGCCGCCGCTGTGATGATCGCCCAGAGCTGGGTCGTCGAAGTGTTCGCTCTCGTGAGCGAAGACGAGTGGGCCCACATCACGACCTCCTCGCGCACGGCAGGCTTCACCCTGTTCCTGGCGTTCGTGCTGTGGGAACTGCTCAAGTTCGTGACCGACCCCTACATGGGTGTGAAGAACAAGAGCGCGGCCGAGGCCATCGCCGATGGAGACGCGGCCGCCTCACCCGCCTCGCGCATCAGCACCATGATGCCGCTGCTGCGCAGGAGCGCGGCCGTCCTGATCGCCCTGGTGGCGATCATGGTCGCGCTCGACGATTTCGGCGTGAACATCACGCCGCTGATCGCCGGTGCTTCGGTGTTCGGCATCGCCATCTCCTTCGGCAGCCAGACGCTGGTGAAGGACATCGTCTCGGGCATCTTCTACCTGACCGACGATGCTTTCCGGGTCGGCGAGTACATCGACTGCGGAAAGGCCAAGGGCACGGTCGAAGGCTTCACCCTGCGCTCGATCAAGCTGCGCCACCAGAATGGCCAGGTCCATACGATCCCGTTCGGCCAGCTCGGCCAGATCACCAACTTCAGCCGCGACTGGATCACGACGAAATTCAATCTCCGTTTCGCCCGCGACACGGACATCGAGAAACTGCGCAAGGCGGCGAAGAAGATCGGAGCCGACATGATGGAGATACCGGCAATCAAGGCGGATATCCTGGCTCCCTTCAAGATGCAGGGCGTGGCCGACATTACCGACAACGCCTTGCTGGTGCGCTTCAAGTTCACGGCCAAGCCGGGCAATCCGGCCGCAATCCAGCGCGAAGCCATCAAGCGCATGTTCAACACGCTGCCGACCCTCGGGATCGAGTTCGCCAAGGAAGGCGCTGCAGTGGTGCTTCACACGACGACCGCCAGCGTCAACCCGGGCCAGGTCGCCCCGTCGGCTTCCGACACGCCCGTCGACGCAGTGGCCGCGGACATGCCGAAGGCTGCCGCAAGCTGAGGTGATCCCAGGGGGGGGGCGGTATCAACGCCGAACAAGCACCCAGGCAGGGAGGCCGGCCCGCGTCGGACGGTCCCTTTCAGAGAAAGTCTCTCGAATGAACACTGAAACAGAGTACCGCGCGGTGCCGGCACGCCGGCGGTGGGCTGGCGCGGCGCTCGCCGTCGCGCTTTCCGGCCTGCTCCCGTCAGGCGTGGCGCAGGCCGAGGAAGTGGAAGCTGACGGCTGGCGCTTCAATGCGACGGCCTATGGCTGGCTGACGAGCGTGAGCGGAAACGTGACGGCCAAGGGCCAGACCGTCGACATCAATGCCGGCTTCTTCGACGTCATCAACAACAGCAGTTCGGTGGCGGCCTTCAACGGCTACCTGGAGGCCGGCAAGGGCCCGGTCAGCGTCTATGGCGATCTCGTCTGGTCGAGCCTCGGTTTCTCCAAGTCCGCCGCGCGCTATCGCAATCCGCTGCCGCAGCTCACCGTCTCCGGCGTCGCCAACGCCCAAGCCAATTATACGATGACCATCGTCGAGGTGGGCGGGCTCTACGAACTCAAGCGCTGGGCTCCCAGCGAGGGTTCGTTCACGGCGTTGGATGCCCTGCTGGGTTTCCGATACTGGAACAATTCCGTCACCGCCAACCTCGGCGCGACGATCACCGCCGATCTCTACAATATGGGCTTCGAGCGCTCGTTCGGGCTGGCCACCGCCCGCTCCGGCACTCTCCAATGGATCGATCCGGTCGTGGGCCTGCGCCTGCGTCACCAGTTTGCACCGGGTCAGAACGTCTTCATTCGTGGTGACGTCGGTGGGTTCGGCCTGGGCAGCGTCTTCGCCTGGCAGGCCGTCGCGGCCTACACCTACTCCTGGCAGCGTCAGGGCTACGCCCTCGGCGCCACCCTGGGCTATCGCGCCCTCTCGACGAGCTATACCACCGGCTCAGGCCTCGATACCCAGGGCATCGACCTGATCCTGCACGGCCCGCTCATCGGCTTCAGCATTCGCTTCTAGGGGCGCCCGCCCGGCTACTTGCACTCGGGCTTGGGGAGCGCCTCCAGGCGGGTGATGCGGTATTCGATGCCGCCCTCGCCCTGCTCGTGGGTGCCGTAGAGTTCGATGCCGTTGTCCAGCGTGACGCTGCTCATCTCGAAGGCCGGTTCGCCCTGACCCTTGGCGTCGGTGTCGAAGAACCCGGCGCGGTAGTAGATGCGGGTGCGGCCGTCGACCAGCTCCTCGGCCCCTTCCGGGATCTTCACGTCGGCCAGCCGCCGCGGCACCTTGCCGATGACGGCATTGACCCGCTGGGGCGGCTTCACCTTGTCGCCGAAGAAGAACGGCGCATCGATGCCGTTCTCGCCGGCCTTTGCGGCGCGAATGGTTGCGCGCGCGATGGCGACCGGGAACAGCGTTCCGGCGGGCAGGGCAACCGTCTGGTTCGGAGGATCGCTGAAACGCGCCTCTCCGGTGCCATCGTCGGACATGGTCGCCTCGCCCTTCAGCAGGCTGGTCTGCTTGCCACCCGTGACGGAGCGATGCTCGAAGGTCAGCTTCCGGCCATCCTTGCTCTCGGTCATCTGCGTCTGCTGCTCGCTCACCACATCTGAGCGCTGGCCGGCGGTCTCCAGGCGAAGACGCTGGTAAATCACGTAGCCGTCACACGTGAGCTTCAGTTCGTAGGCGTAGGTGCCTGGCGTATTGCCCGTCGGCTTGCCGTTCTCGATCGCGGCGACTTCATAAACGGCCCGATGAGGCACCATCTCCTGCGCCGTCGCCGGAGACGCCAGGAGGACAAGGCCGGCAACGGGGACAAGCAGGGGACGGATCAGCATCGTGGCCTCGGCAGGGCTTGAAGTTGAACGAGACGGGAATCCACGGCGAAGTCACCGTAGTCCAACAGCATCGAGCGGGCGATGCCGTTACCCAGCAAGTCGAGGGCCAATTCGTACTCCGGATGGGCGCCCTGGTCACCGGTGGCGAAGAAGGCGAACCGCACGCTCCATGCGGGTTGGTTGCGCAGGAGCCCCACGTCGCCGCGCACCACCGGCGCACCGGTCTGCCGCGGCGGTCTGCCGATCACCGCATTCACCTGGAAGGCCCCGTCGAGACGCGCGCCGTCGAACACCAGATAGGACGCCGATTTGTCGCCGTCGCGGGCGTGGCGAAGGATCAGCGCGAGATGCGTCGTCGGGAACAGGGTCCCCGCCGGAAGCTCGAAGCTCCGCGCCTCCGGAAGCGTGAAACTCGCCCGCCCCTTGGCGCCCGGCGCATCGAGATCGGCATTGCCCCGCAACTCCTCCTCGACTTCGTTGTCCTGGATGTTGCGCACGCTGAACCGCAGCGAGAGGCCGTCCTTGGTCTCGTAGCTCGTGAAGCTCGAATCGGTCGTGAACTCATCCCCGTCGTTGCGCAGGAACGTCAGCTTGATCCGCTGCTTGACCTCCCAACCCTCGCAGGCCTCGACGGTCTCGAGCACCATGCGCCCGCTCACCTCCACGATCCCGCTGTTGGGACGTGCCACCGACAATTTCATGTCGTACGTCGCACGATGCGGCACGAGCGGCTGCTCCGCCTGTTGCGCCCGGGCGCCGCTTATCCACAGGCCCAGCAACAGCAGAACGGCGACGGCAGCGAGGACGACCGCTGTTTGGACGCGAGGACGGCGAATACTATACGTGGTCAACTGACGATGGCTTGAGCGCCTAGGCCTTGTAGCCGGACGGACAAGCGTAATATCCATGCGCGCGGAATACCAGAATGATCGCCTGCGTCAGGGCTGCACAGGGAGGATATCGTCAATGAGCAAAGCCAAGCCCCGGGTTATCGCCACCCGGCACTTCCCGCCCGACGTCGAGGCCCGTCTGGCAGAAAATTTCGACGCGCTGCTCAATCCCGAGGATCGACTTTACGACGGCCCGGCGCTGGCCCAAGCGTCCGTAGGCTTCGACGGCATCATGTGCGCTGCCGGCGACGCGCTGAATGCTGCGACCATCGCCGCCCTGCCCGCCTCGGTGCGCATGATCGCCACCTTCTCCGTCGGGTACGAGCATGTGGACGTGGCCGCGGCGGCCAGGCGCAACATCGTGGTCAGCAACACGCCCGACGTGCTGACCGACGCAACCGCCGACATCACGATGCTCTGCCTGCTGGGCGCTGCGCGGCGGGCGCACGAGGGCGCAACGATGCTGCGGACCCACAACTGGGTCGGCTGGACGCCGACGCAGCTCATGGGCACCCAAGTTACGGGCAAGAGACTGGGTATCCTCGGCATGGGTCGTATCGGCCAGGCGACGGCCGACCGCGCGCGCGCCTTCCGCATGCAGATCCACTACTCCAACCGCAGCCGGCTGGCGCCCGACCTCGAGAAGGGCGCGGTGTTCCACGCCAATCCCGACGACATGCTGCCGCATTGCGACTTCCTGTCGATCAATGCGCCGATGACGCCCGCGACCGCCAAGTGGGTGAATGCCGAGCGCATCGCCAGGCTGCCCAAAGGCGCGATCGTGGTGAACACGGCCCGTGGCGGCGTCGTGGATGACGAGGCCCTGATCGCCGCCCTGAAGAGCGGTCATCTCGCCTCGGCCGGCCTCGACGTGTTCGACGGCGAGCCCCGGCTGCACCAGGGCTACTACGGCCTCGAGAACGCGTTCCTGCTGCCTCATATGGGCTCGGCCACGGTCGAGACGCGCAATGCGATGGGCTTCAAGGCGCTCGACAATCTCGAGGCCTTCCTGCTCAGGGGGCAGACGCCGCCGGACCTCGTAAGGGCTTCTTAGCCGAGCGCTGGACCGTCTTCGCCTTCTTGGATTTGGCCGCCGCCGACGGCGCGGCCGCGACCGGCTTGGCCGGCTCGACGGTCGCCGTCATCGGCCCTTCCGCCGCGGGAGGCGGGGGCGGTGTGGTCTTGTAGGCGGCAGCATCCCAGCTCACGGCCGGCGCGTCGGAGGCCGGACGAAGTGGCGCGGAATACTCGACACCGCTCTCAGAGACCGAGCGCTGAGGCTCGGTATAGTCCGTGTTATAAGGATCCTTGCCGTCGACACGGGCCGTGCAGATCTGCCGGCCCCGGAAGATGCGCCAGATCGCGCAATCCTGCTTGGTCACCACTGAGTACACGTGGTCGGTCGACGTCTTGTCCGAGGCCGCAAGCATGCCGCCATCGGCCGCGTAGCTCGCCGCCGAAACGGCGACGGGCACCCCGCAGGCACTCGTCAGGAGAGGCATTCCCGCCACCAGCGGCAGCAGGAACCAGGAGAGCTGAAATGAGCTCATAATCTTCTTTATGAAAAGACTATAACTCATTGACCGTACTGGACTTTGCCAACCCGGTCAATTTGCACTCCTGGTGCCGGACCTAGTCCTTGCGGGCTGGCGGCAGGCGCAGCCCGATATGCAGCTCGCGCAGCTTCTCGGCCGGCACCTCGGCCGGGGCATCCATCATCAGATCCACCGCCGACTGGTTCATCGGGAAGGTAATGATCTCGCGGATGTTCGGCTCATCGGCCAGCAGCATCACGATGCGGTCGACGCCCGGGGCGGCGCCGCCGTGCGGCGGGGCGCCGAACTTGAACGCGTTCAGCATGCCGCCGAACCGCGCCTCGACCTCTTCCTTGCTGTAGCCTGCGATGCCGAACGCCTTGTACATGATGTCCGGCTTGTGGTTCCGGATCGCGCCCGAGCACAGTTCGATGCCGTTGCAGACGATGTCGTACTGCCAGGCCTTGATGGTGAGCGGGTCCTGCGTCTCCAGCGCCTCGAGCCCGCCCTGCGGCATCGAGAACGGGTTATGGCTGAAGTCGATCTTCTTCAGCTTGTCGTCGTATTCGAACATCGGGAAGTCGACGACCCAGCACAGCGCAAACTGGTCCTCGTCGATCACGCCCAGCTCCTGGCCGATCTTGGTCCGCGCCTGGCCGGCGAACTTCCAGGCGGTGTCGGCCGTGTCGGCGACGAAGAACACCGAGTCGCCATCCTCGGCACCGGTCAGCTCCTTCAGCTTGGCCAGACGCTCGTCGGCCACGAACTTGGCGATCGGGCCCTTCCCGGCCCCGTTCTCCAGCGTGATGTAACCGAGCCCCGGCTTGCCCTCGCCCTGGGCCCAGCTGTTCAGCTTGTCGAAGAAGCTGCGCGGCTGGCTGGCGGCCTTCGGTGCCCGGATCGCACGGACCACGCCGCCCTTGGCCACGATGCCGGCGAACACCTTGAAGTCGGAGCCGGCGAAGACCTCGCCCACCTCGTAGATGCGCAGCGGGTTGCGCAGGTCGGGCTTGTCCGTGCCGAAGCTCAGAAGCGCCTCGGCGAACGGGATGCGCGGGAACGGGAAGGCCGAAACCTTGCGCGGCGTCTCGCGGTTGAACGACGCGAACTCCTGGAAAACGCCGCCCAGCACCGGCTCGATCGCCTCGAACACGTCGTCCTGGGTGACGAAGCTCATCTCGAAATCGAGCTGGTAGAACTCGCCTGGCGAACGGTCGGCGCGAGCATCCTCGTCGCGGAAACAGGGCGCGATCTGGAAGTAGCGGTCGAAGCCCGACACCATCAGGAGCTGCTTGAACATCTGCGGCGCCTGCGGCAGGGCATAAAACTTGCCCGGATGCAGGCGGCTCGGCACGAGGTAGGAGCGCGCGCCTTCGGGGCTGTCGGCCGTCAGGATCGGCGTCTGGAACTCGGTGAAGCCCTGGTCGATCATCCGACGGCGCAGGCTGGCGATCACCTGGCTGCGCAGAATGATGTTCTTGTGCAGCTTTTCCTTGCGCAGATCGAGGAAGCGGTACTTGAGCCGCAGCTCCTCCGGCGTGGTGTCGTTTTCCTGGTAGACCGGGATCGGCAGCGGATCGGCCATGGACTGTACGATCAGATCGGCCGCATCGAGCTCGACGGCGCCGGTCGACAGCTTGGCGTTGACGGTCGAGGCCTCGCGGGCCACCACCTTGCCCGACACCGTGATCACGCTTTCGGTGCGAACGGCCTCGGCGGCCTTGAAGACCGGGCTGGACACGTCCACCACCACCTGGGTCACGCCGTAATGGTCGCGCAGGTCGATGAACAGCAGGTTGCCATGGTCGCGCTTGCGCTGCACCCAGCCTGACAGACGGGCCGGCTGGCCGACATGCTCGGGCCGCAGCTGGCCGCACGTATGGGTTCGGTAGACTGAAGACATTACGTTTTTCCGGGTTTGGAGGCCCGGCAAAAGGCACCGAAAGCCGAGGCAAGTCAAGGGAATGGCCGGTTCCCGCTCACGACAACTTTGCCGAAGGCGCCGCGGGGTCTATAGATCGTCCCCAATGAAGCTCATCACCACGACTGACGAGTTGGCGGCATTCTGCAAGCCCCTCGCCGATACCGAGTTTGTCGCCGTCGACACCGAGTTCATGCGTGAGCGGACCTATTGGCCCAAGCTCTGCCTGGCCCAGGTCGCCGGCCCCGACGACGCGGCCGCGATCGACACGCTGGCCGAGGGCATCGATCTCGCCCCGCTGGACGAGCTGATGCTCAACCCCAAGGTCCTCAAGGTCTTCCATGCGGCCCGCCAGGACCTGGAGATCTTCTATTTGCGCCTTCAGAAGGTGCCGGGCCCGCTGTTCGACACTCAGGTCGCCGCCATGGTCTGCGGCCACGGCGAGGCCGCCTCCTACGAATCGCTCGCGACACGTCTTGCCAAGGCCAAGATCGACAAGTCGAGCCGGTTCACCGACTGGAGCCGCCGCCCGCTCAGCGAGCGTCAGATCACCTACGCGCTCTCGGACGTCACCCACCTGCGGGTCGTCTACGAGAAGCTGAAGAAGCAGCTCGACAAGACCGGGCGGCTGTCCTGGATCTCCGAGGAGATGGCGATCCTGAACGATCCGGCGATCTATCGCGCCGATCCCGAGCAGGCCTGGCGCCGGCTGAAACCCCGCGGGGCCTCCCCGCGCGTCATGGCGATCCTGAAGGAGGTTGCGGCGTGGCGCGAGCGGACCGCGCAGCGCATCGACATTCCCCGCCAGCGCCTCGTGCGTGACGAGCAGTTGCTCGAGATCGCGGCCCATGCCCCGAAGTCGATCGAGGAACTCGCCGCGACGCGCGGCCTGGGCCGCGGCTTCGCGGAAGGCTGGCAGGGCCGCGAACTGATGGAAGCCATCGAACGCGCCCGGGCGCTGCCCGAGTCGGAACTGCCGGTCCGCGACAAGGCGCCCGAACAGATCCGGGCGCCCGGTGCCATCGTCGACCTCCTGCGCACGCTGCTGCGGCTGAAGGCCGAGCAGGCCGGCGTGGCGGGCCGCCTGGTGGCGAGCGCCGACGAGCTGGACCGGCTGGCCGCCGGCCAACGCGACATCGCGGCCCTCAAGGGCTGGCGACAGGAGGTGTTCGGGGCGGACGCCGTGGACCTGATCGAGGGCCGGCTGGCGCTGGCGCTGAACGGGGACCAGCCGAAACTGATCCAGCTCAAGCCGTCGTCCTGATCCCCAAATCTAGGCCGACACGATCATCGGCTTGAGTTCGAAGGCCTGGGCGGCCGTCTCCAGCCGTCGCGCGGTGACGTCTCCCAGGCTCCTCTTGAGCGCCGTCGGCACCAGCAACCGCAGCTCCCGCTCCGTCCGGCGAAGCTGCAGTTGCGGCAGCAGGCCGGGAGCGCCGCCGCTCAGATTGTAGGCAAGCCGCAGGCAGGCGCCGAGACGCCGGGCGAAGCTGCGGCCCTTGCTGTCGGTCAGGCGCAATGCCGTGTCGATCATCGCCGCCTTGGGGTCGCTCTTGTAGCGATAGGTGAGCGTCATCGCGAGGATGGCGCGCTCGCGGTGGCTCATCCCCGGCGCCGGCAGGTGCAGCACGCGGAAATAGGCTTGGTCGGCGCGATAGTCGGGATGGTCGTCCCATGAAATGTCGCTGAGGTGGCAGGCGGCCGTGCGCAGGATCCGCTCGCTCTCGCTCTCGCCGGCAAAGACCGGCGACAGCCAGTCGAAGATTTCTTGCGGCGAGAGATCGAACCGGTGCCAGCTCTCGCCCTGCTCCTCGGCGAAGGCGATCAAGGGATGACGAGCCCGCTCCTGCTCGCTCAGTCGCGAATAATAGAAACCCTCGCGCAGGCCGAAGGCCGAGAAGACGACGGTCTTGGGCTTCAGGACGGCCAGCAGCCGGTCGAGCGCCAGGCAGGCGAGCGGCAGGGTGTCGACCCGACGACGCGAGACGCCCGGCATTTTTTCCAGCGACTTGGGGCTTTGCACGGCGATCAGCCGCGCCACCGCCCGTGCCTCGTCGGCGGGAATCTCGTACTGGTGGATGATGTGCAGCGGGTAGCCCGCCTGCTCCATGTGCAACCGGGCAAAAGCACGCCACGCCCCGCCGACCGCATAGAAGACCTTGCCCGGCTCCTCACGCAGCCAGCGCACGCCCTCGATCGCATCGACGACGGCCTTGCGGGGATCGCCCTTGCCGGAGGACATGAGGCGCAGAGGTCCCACCGGCAGCGTGGTCGAAGAGCCGAGACGCCCCTGGGAGAGCGACGCCAGTTCGAGACTGCCGCCGCCCAGGTCGCCCATGACGCCCTCGGCACCGGGCATGCCGCACATCACGCCGTAGCCCGAGTAGCGTGCCTCGTCCTGGCCGCTCACCGTATGCGCAACGATGCCCGGACGACTCGCCAGCTCCCTCATGAAATCGGCGCCGTCGGCCGCATCGCGCACGGCGGCGGTTGCAAGCAGGTCGAGCGACGTGACCTTCATGTTGTGGGCCAGCGTCGCAAAGCGGTCGATGTTGGCCAACGCCATCTCGACGCCTTCGGGATTGAGGCGCCCGGTCGCGTCGAGGCCGCGTGCCAGCCCGCACAGGACCTTCTCGTTGAAAACCGGCAACGGCGCACGGCTCGCGCGCTCGTAGACGACGAGTCGGATCGAATTCGAGCCGACGTCGATGATGCCAACGCGGCCCTTTCGGAGAGGGTTGTGCGAGGCGGTGGCGCCCGTGGTCGGATGGCCGTCCATGTGCGCTCCCTCTAGCCGAAACCGCGGCGGATTGCAGCGCCGCAATGGGCGCGACCCGACGCCGCTGGCCCGCTCAGGAGCTCAGAACCAGTCGCGGCACCGCACCGCTCAACTTCAGCGCGCTGCCGCGCCCGGAGAGCGACGGGTTCGTCATGAAGTAGTGGTGCGCGATGAAGGGTTCCTTGCCGGTCTGCGGCCGGTGATAGTTACCGTCCTGTGACATCAGCCAGCTCTGGCCGTCATCCTTCAGGTTGGCCACCATGATCTGGTCGAGGACCTGCTCGCGAACGGTCTGGTTCTCCACCGGGCAAAGGAGCTCGACACGCCGGTCGAGATTGCGCGGCATCCAGTCGGCCGAGGACAGGAAGACCTTGGCCTCGAGCGAGGGCAACGCCCGGCCGTTACCGAAGCAGATGATGCGCGCATGCTCCAGGAACCGGCCGACCATGCTCTTGACGCGGATATGCTCGCTGAGACCCGGAACGCCGGGCCTGAGGCAGCAGATGCCGCGCACGACCAGGTCGATCTGGACGCCGGCGCCGGACGCCGCATAGAGGCGATCGATCAACGCGCCATCCACCAGCGAGTTGAGCTTGGCCCAGATCGCCGCCGGCTTGCCCGCCTTGGCGTTGGCGATCTCGGCATCGATCAGGCTGTAGAGGGTCGGCCGCAACGTCACCGGTGCGAACGCGATCTTCTCCATCTGCTCGGGGCGCGCATAGCCGGTCATGTAGTTGAACAGGCGCGCCGCATCGCGACACATCGCGGGATCGCAGGTGAAGAACGACAGGTCGGTGTAGATGCGCGCGGTGATCGGGTGATAGTTGCCGGTGCCGAAATGCACGTAGGTGCGGATCGACTGCGCCTCGCGGCGGACCACCATCGAGACCTTGGCGTGCGTCTTGAGGTCGATGAAACCGTAGACCACCTGCACGCCGGCGCGCTCTAGATCGCGCGCCCAGCGGATGTTGGCCTCTTCGTCGAAGCGCGCCTTGAGTTCGACCAGCGCCGACACGGTCTTGCCCGCCTCTGCCGCCGCGATCAGCTCCTTCACGATCGGCGAATCGGCACTCGTCCGGTACAGCGTCTGCTTGATCGCCACGACCGCGGGATCGCGCGCCGCCTGGCGCAGGAACTGCACCACGACGTCGAAGCTCTCGTAGGGATGATGGACGACGATGTCCTTCGCGCGGATCGCCGCAAAGCAGTCGCCGCCAAAATCGCGGATACGCTCGGGAAAGCGCGCATTGTAGGGCTCGAACTTGAGGTCGGCCCGGTCGTCGACAATCACCGCCTTCACGTCGCCGATGTTCAGCATGCGGTCGAGGTGGAAGACATGGACGGTCTGGGTCTGCTCCGGGATCTCCAGCTGGTCGAACAGGAAGTCGCGCAGCTCGGCCGGCATGGCGCTGTTGACCGAGATGGAGATCAGGTCGCCGCGGCGGCGGCGCTTCAGCGCGCTCTCATAGAGCAGGACGAGGTCCTCGGCCTCCTCGTTGATCTCGACGTCGCTGTCGCGGATCACGCGGAAGAACGCGCGTTCGATGACATCGTAACCGGGGAACAGACGCGGCAGATAGATGTCGATCAGATCTTCGAGCGGCAGGAAGCGGATGTCCGGCCCCGGCAACCGCACGAAGCGGTCGACCTGCGGCGGCAACGGAAGCAGCGCCATCAGCGGACGGCGATCGTCACGCCGCTGCAGCTTCAGGATCGCCGAGAACCCGCCATTGGGAATGAACGGAAACGGGTGCGCTGGGTCGATCGCCAGCGGCGTGAGGATCGGGAAGACCTGGTCGATGAAATAGGTATCGAGCCAGCTCCGCTCCGCCTCCGTGAGCTCACCCGCGTCCAGCACGGCGATGCCCGCTTCGCGCAGATCGTCCTGCAGCGACGCCCAGACGTCCTGCTGATGGGCCATCAGCGTGGAGGCGCGCTCGCGGATCGCCACCAGTTGCTCAGCCGGCGTCATGCCGTCATCGCTCAGCATCGTCGACCGCGTCTGCAGCATGTCGACCAGACCCGCGACCCGGACCATGTAGAACTCGTCGAGGTTCGCCGCCGAAATCGACAGGAAGCGCACCCGTTCCAGCAGCGGATGGCGCTTGTTCGTCGCCTCCTCCAGCACGCGGGTGTTGAAGGCCAGCCACGACAGTTCACGATTGATGAAGCGTCGGGGGCTATCGGGTGGTATTTCGAGCGAAGCCGGATCGGCGGAGTTGAGCGCGTCCATGTGAACCCCGTGCGGGGCACTCTCCCTGAAATTATGCACAGGAACGGTAGCGTCTCCACATGACCCTGTCATGGCAATTAACTAAACCATTGTTCCTGTTGGATTTATTGGAATGACGGGCGTGAAGAACATTCTCCTCCTGCGCCACGCAAAATCCGCCTGGAACACGCCGCAGCAGAGCGATCACGATCGGCCCCTCAACGATCGCGGCGAGCGCGCGGCCCGGGCGATGGCCGACCACATCGCCGCCAAGGCGCCCCGCCCCGGTTTGATCCTGTGCTCCACGGCTGCCCGGACACGCCAGACGCTGGCGCCGCTCGTGAAGAGCCTCGGCAGTCCCACCCCGCCGATTTCGCTCGAGAAGCAACTCTACCTCGCCTCCGAGAGCGAACTCCTGGAGCGCCTGCAGGCGCTGTCGGACGACCTCGAGACCGTACTGCTGATCGGCCACAACGAGGGCATCGGCGAACTCGCTGTCGCCCTGGCCGGACAGGGGCCGCGCGAGGTGCTGCAACGCCTCTGGGAGAAATATCCGACCGGGACCCTGGCCACGCTCCGTTTCCCGCAAGACCCCTGGAGCGCCCTGGCTCCGGGGACCTGCGAGCTTCTGGCCTTCGTCCGGCCGCGCGATCTCGACCCGCGCTGACGCGTCAGTAGGTGCCGGGATACTGGCCGCCATCCATCAGGATGTTCTGGCCGGTCATGTAGCCCGCGTGAACGCTGCACAGGAACGCGCACATCATGCCGAACTCCTCGGCGGTACCGAAGCGTCCGGCCGGGTGCGCCTTGGCGCCCGCGGCGTACTCTTCCTCGAAGGTACGCCCGGCCTTCGCGGCACGCGCCTTCGTCGTGCCGCGCAGCCGGTCGGTGTCGAAGGGTCCCGGCAGCAGGCCGTTGATCGTCACGCCATGACGGATCGTCGTGCGCGCGACGCCGGCCACGAAGCCCGTGAGGCCCGACCGCGCGCCGTTGCTGAGGCCCAGAATGTCGATCGGCGCCTTCACCGAGCTCGAGGTGATGTTCACGATGCGCCCGAAGCCGCGCTTCATCATGCCGTCGACGCTCGCCTTGATGAACTCGATGGGCGTCAGCATGTTGGCGTCGAGTGCCTTGATCCAGTCCTCGCGGTTCCAGTCCCGGAAGTTGCCCGGCGGCGGGCCGCCGGCGTTGTTCACGATGATGTCGGGCTCCGGGCAGGCCGCCAGAACCTGCTTGCGGCCCTCTTCGGTCGTGACGTCGACGGCAACCGCCGTGACCTTCACGCCGTACTTGGTCCTGATCTCCTCCGCCGTTGCGTCGAGCTCCGACTTGGTGCGCGCGTTGATCACCAGATCGACGCCCTCGCCCGCCAGCGCCATCGCGCAGCCCTTGCCCAATCCCTTGCTCGCCGCGCAGACGATGGCCTTGCGGCCCTTGATGCCCATGTCCATTTGCGTTTCCTCTCTAGTTCACGCGTGTCCAGAACTGTGTCGTGCCGAACATCGGCGTCCCGACGAACCCGCGCAGACGCAGTCTGCCGTCCGGCTGCAGGCTGATGTTGGCGCTGTAGGTCTTGCCGTCCTCGCCGTTGTAGACCTTGCCGTCCTCGTAGGTGTTGGGTTCGGCGGCCTTCTTGAATCCCCAGATCAGCGGCATGCCGATCACCTTGCGGGTGCGCAGCGCCGGGTTTTCGTTGCGGTAGTCGGTGGCGGCATCGGGAGCGACGGCGGCCCCATCCGGGCCCCTCGGATCGATCAGGTTCACGACGAAGCCGCAAAGCGGCCCGGCCGCGGCATCCGGGCAGGGTCCGATCTTGATCTGGGCCACGCCCGACTCCGAGAGCCAGGTTCCCATCACCGTCCCCTGCTGTGCCGATGCCACCGAGGCCAGAAGGCTGAGCGCGCAAACCGCGAGGATCGTCTTCATGGCTTCCTCCCTCTCACGAAGCGCCGGCGAGATCCGCCAACACGTCCATCGCCAGGCGACGATCTATTTCGCGCCGCTCGATCAACGCTCGCCGATCGAGCCCGGCCACGACATGCCGTGCCGCATCGGCCGATCGCTCCATGTGCGAGACGAGATACTGCACGACGCCCGCGCCCGCGTGCAATTGCCTGTCCGCCAATTGCTTCAGGATGATCGAGCCCAGCAGTTCGTCATCCGGCGGCGCGACCGCGACGGCCGGCGCGGCCCGCAGCCGCGAGGCGAGGTCGGGCAACGCGATCGACCAGCGGGCGGGCGGTTCACCGGAGATCAGAAGCATGTGGCCGCCGCGCTCGCGCACGAGATTGTACAGATGGAAGAGACCGCGCTCGGGCGCCTGCTCGGCCGCCTCGATCACGATAGCGGGCGAGGCCGCCGCGAGGTCGGTAAGGTCGGCGACGCTCTTGCCCTCGAGGTCGCGGCCGGCCATCACGGTCGCGCCGCTGCGAACCGCCCAGATGCGCCCGAGATGGGTCTTGCCGCAGCCGGTCGGGCCGCTCAGCGCCAGGGCCGGCGCCGGCCAGTCCGGCCAGCGGTCGATCCACGCCAGGGCCTCGCGGTTTCCATCGGCCACGACGAAATCTTCCCGGGCGTAGGTCGGCGGCGGCAGGGCGAGGTCCAGGGTGAGCTGGTTTGCCATGGGCCGGCTCAACTGGGCGCGCTGCCGCGATAGAGGTCGCTCTCGCGATAGCGGGCGATAAAGTGGCGGGCGACCACGCCGAGGATCGCCGCAACCGGAACGGCGATCAGCACCCCGGTGAAGCCGAACAGCGAGCCGCCGGCCAGAAGCGCAAACATGATCCAGACCGGATGCAGCCCGACGCGATCGCCGACCAGCTTGGGCGAGAGGAAATTGCCCTCCAGCATCTGGCCGACCACGAACACCGCCCCGACCTTGACGACACCGATCCAGTCCGGCGGGAACTGCGCCAGCGCCATGCCGAGCGCCATCACCCCGCCCACGAACGTGCCGACGAAGGGCACGAAGGAAATGGCGCCGGCGATGAGCCCGATGACGAGGCCGAACTGGAGACCGACCAGCGTGAGGCCGATGCCGTAGAACGTGCCCAGGGCCAGGCAGACCAGGGCCTGGCCCCGCACGAAACCGGCGATGGCGGCATTGGATTCGGCGGTGAGCTTGCGGATCGTGTCGGCCTGATCGAGCGGAAGGGCGCCGTCGATCGCCGCCAACAGCTTCTCCCAGTCCCGCAGCATGTAGAACGTGACCACCGGCGTGATGAAGAGCAGGCCGAGCAGGTTGATGACCGCCACGCCGCGTTTGGCGAGCGCGCCAGCGACCCCTCCAGCGACGGCCAGCCCCTTCCCCGCCCACTGTGTCGCCTCGGACTGCAGGTCGTGCAGGCTGAGCGGCTCGAGGCCGAGCCTGATACGCAGCGGTTCGAGCAGCGGCTGGACGCGGCCAAGCGCCTTCACGATGTATTCGGGCGCGCTGGTGATCAGCGACTGGATCTGCCCGAACAGCGGCGGCAGGATCGCCATCACCACGCCCACGCCCACCAGCACCGCCACGATCGTCACGACCGTGGTGGCCATCGCCCGCGACAGGCCGGCGCGCTGCAACCGCACCACCACCGGATCGAGGAAGTAGGCCACGACCATGCCGACGACGAACGGCAGCAGGATGTCGCTGAGCAGCCACAGGAGCACCAGGAAGATCGCGGCTGCCGCGACCCAGAAAACCCAGCGCCCCGTCGAGAGGGTTTGCCCCATACGTCAGACTCCCTGATGCGCGTCTAACGCGCTTGCAACTGCCACTGCCCCGCCTCCTGGGACAGGCTCAGGCCCGCCTGGGCAAGCGTGCGCTGCAGCTCCTCCGGCGAGCCGAAAAATTCGAGTCTCAGTTCCGCGCGGTCCGACTCGAGCGACTTCACCGTCATGGATTTCACCGACGGGATCGCCCCGAGCCGTTGCCTCACCTGCACCCAGTCGCTGAGCGCCCGGATCGGCACGACGACGTCCAGCGAATCCTGCGAATCGCGCCGCACCGTGCCGATGCCGCGCCAGTCCTGATCGGCCTTGGCATGGATCGCCTTCACCGCCGCCGGCAGGTCGGCCGCACTGGCGACCGGCATGGGCGGGATCTCGCTGCGGGCGCCCGTCTGGGTGTCGTAGCGCATACCGCGCACCGTGAGGCCGCCGCTGGTCTTGTCGCCCTCGACGGTGGCCACGATGATCGTCGGCGCCCGATAGCGCTCGTTCAGTCGTGCCAGCGCGGATACGTCGCCGACATAGGCCTGCTCGGCCGAGAGCACGCCCTGGTCTGTCGGATCACCGCGCAGCAGGGTGACCGGGACCGCGCTGCCGGCCGTGTCGAGCTGCTGCCACGCCTCACGCCAGGCGTTGCGGTCGTTGAGTGCCTCCAACCCGGCGGGGCCCTTCCACAGCGGGATCACGAGGGCCGGGCGCGACACGGTCTCGACAATCTTTGCGCCCGCCCCGCTCAGGTACGATTTCACGGCATCGGGGACGAACACCACGTTCAAGGTCGCGCTGTAGCGGCCGGGCGCTGGACGTTCGCGCACGAATTCGATGCCGCGCACCATGTTCTCGAGCTGGGCGTCGTCGATCTGCGGCAACCGTGCACGATCTTCCGCGGGCACCAGGCGGTTCACGAGAAGGCCGAACGCCTTGCGCCGCGCCTCGCGGATTCCCTGTGCCCGTGCCTGCACGGCATCCGCGCCGCTCACGTCCACGTCGACCCCCGTCACGTCATACCCGGTGCCCCCGGGAGACTGCGCCAGGACGACATTTGCGGCGAGGACCGCCAGGAGCACGGCAGCTATCGTGGAAAAGACGCGGCCTATCGGCATTGCGGGGGTCCGGTTTTTGGCTATGTTCGCGCACCGTATTAGCATGAATGAGCCCGGCTTGAAGCCTGACGCCCCCGGCCACAATCGGCCCCCCCTCACCTACAAGGACGCCGGCGTCGACATCGACGCGGGCGACAACCTCGTCGAGCACATCAAGCCGTTGGCGAAGAGCACCAACCGTCCAGGCGTCATGGGCGGATTGGGCGGCTTCGGAGGCCTGTTCGACCTCAAGGCGGCCGGGTTCACCGATCCGATCCTGGTGTCCGGCACCGACGGCGTCGGTACCAAGCTCAAGGTCGCCATCGAAGCGGCGGTGCCCGACACGGTCGGCATCGACCTCGTGGCGATGTGCGTCAACGACATCGTGGTGCAGGGCGCCGAGCCGCTGTTCTTCCTCGACTACTATGCCAGCGGCCGGCTCGACGTCGATGTCGGGCGCCGCCTCGTCGCCGGCATCGCCGAAGGCTGCCGCCGAGCAGGATGCGCGCTGGTCGGCGGCGAGACCGCGGAGATGCCCGGCATGTATGCCGACGGCGACTACGATCTGGCGGGCTTCACGGTCGGCGCGGCCGAACGCAACGCCCTGCTGCCCCGCACCGACATCGCGCCCGGCGACGTCGTGCTGGGTATCGCCTCGAGCGGCCCGCATTCCAACGGCTATTCGCTGGTGCGCCGTATCGTCGAGCGCAGCGGCCTGAAGTACGCCGACCGTGCGCCGTTCGCCGAAGCGACGCTGGGCGAGGCCCTGCTTGAGCCGACGCGCATCTACGTGAAGCAGCTCCTGCAGGTGATCCGGAGCACCGGCGCGATCAAGGGCCTCGCCC
Organism: Reyranella sp.; assembly: GCF_965249915.1. GTDB lineage: Bacteria > Pseudomonadota > Alphaproteobacteria > Reyranellales > Reyranellaceae > Reyranella. The sequence continues at coordinate 1,317,768 of NZ_OZ252257.1, read as the reverse complement.
ACATCACCGGCGGCGGCCTGCCCGGCAACGTGCCGCGTTGCCTGCCGGACGGGACGCGTGCCCGGCTCGACGCCCGCCAATGGACGCCGCCGCGCGTCTTCCGGTGGCTGCGCGAGGTCGGCCAGGTGCCGACCGACGACATGCTGCGGACCTTCAACTGCGGCCTGGGCATGATCGTGGTCGTGGCGAAGGACGATGCCGCTCGCGTCGCCCGGGCGCTGACGGAGACCGGCGAGACGGTGAGCGAGATCGGCGTGATCGAGAAGGCGCCGACCGACGAGGCCGACTGCGTCGTCGATCATGCCGAGAGCCTATGGCGAAGCTGAAGGTCGGGGTTCTCATCTCCGGCCGCGGCAGCAACCTGGCGGCATTGATCGACGCGGCGAAGGCCGCCGACTATCCCGCCGAGATCGGCTGCGTCGTGAGCAACCGGGAGAACGCGCCAGGGCTGGCGATTGCCGCCGCGGCCGGTATCCCGACCGCCATCGTCTCCCACCGCGACCATCCCGATCGGGAGACCTTCGACCGCGCCGTCTCGACGGAACTCGAGCGTGAGGGTGTCGAGTTGGTCGTGCTGGCCGGTTTCATGCGCATTTTCAGCCCGTGGTTTCCCGCCCGCTGGAAGGACCGGCTGATCAACATCCACCCGTCCCTGCTACCGGCCTTCAAGGGCCTGCACGTGCAGCGCCAGGCGCTTGATGCCGGCGTTCGCGTGAGCGGCTGCACCGCCCATCTGGTCACCCCGGATCTCGATTCGGGGCCGATCATCGCGCAAGCGGCAGTGCCGGTGCTGACCGGCGACACGGAGGAGACGCTCTCGGCGCGCATCCTACGCCAGGAACATCGCCTCTATCCTCTGGTGGTGCGCTGGTTCGGCGAAGGCCGGATCGCGATCGACGGCGACAGGGTCACCGTCGCAGGCGTGGCCTGCGACGCCACGCTCCTCTTTTCCCGAGAAACCTAGTCCGATATAAGATCGCCAACGATTTCAAGCGGGGATGAGATATGGCTGAAGCAAAGGATGACTTTCCGGCTCACGCGGCGACCTACGCGTCGTTCAGCAAGCTGGTCACGTTCACGCTCCTCTGGATCATCGTTCTTCTGGTGTCCATGGCCCTCGGCCTGATCGCGCACCTGCCGCTGCTGGGCCTCGTTCTGGGCATCGGCGGCTCGATCGCTCTCCTGATCGGCTTTGCCATCCTGGACTGACGTCGCAGGCAACGTCTCCAAAAGAAAAGCGGCCCGTTCGGGCCGCTTTTTTCGTTCCGGTGCGTGCGCCGCGTCAGCCGACGATCTCGGAGCCCGCGAAGAAGTAGGCGATCTCGATGGCCGCGTTCTCGAGCGAGTCCGAGCCGTGCACCGAGTTGGCTTCGATCGACTCGGCGAAGTCCTTGCGGATCGTGCCGGCATCGGCGTTGGCCGGGTTGGTCGCGCCCATGATCTCGCGGTTCTTCGCGACGGCGTTCTCGCCTTCGAGGACCTGCACCACGACCGGGCCGGAGGTCATGAACGTGCAGAGTTCACCGAAGAACGGACGGTCCTTGTGGACGCCGTAGAACTGCTCGGCCTGCTGCCGGCTCATCTGGATGCGCTTCTGGGCGACGATGCGCAGGCCCTTCTCCTCGAAGCGGGCGTTGATCTTGCCGGTCAGGTTCCGGCGAGTCGCGTCCGGCTTGAGGATCGAGAAAGTACGTTCGACGGCCATGAATTCCCTCTTGGAGGCAGTGATTTCAATGCTTGGGCGCGCCTTATAGACGCGGGGTTTGGACCGGGCAAGCGTGCCCAATGAGCTTGGTTTGCGGCCAAAGCGCATGGTAAACGGCGCCGCCCATGCTCCACATCAGCGATATCTCCTTCCGCCACGGCGAGCGGGTACTGTTCGACCGCGCTTCCGCGGCCCTTTCCGACGGCTGGAAGGTCGGCCTGGTCGGCCGCAACGGCGCCGGCAAGTCGACGCTGCTGCGCCTGATCCAGGGCCAGATCGAAGCCGACAGCGGCGAGATCAACCTGATGGGCCGCACCCGCGTCGGTTCGGTCCCGCAGGACCCGCCCGGCGGCGATATCAGGGTAATCGATGCCGTGCTCGCGGCCGACGTCGAGCGCAGCGCGCTGCTGGCCGAGGATGCAACGTGCCAGGACGGCGTGCGCCTGGCGGAGATCCACGCCCGCCTCGAGGAAATTGGCGCGGCCGCTGCACCTTCCCGCGCGGCCTCGATCCTGAACGGCCTGGGTTTCGACAACGAAAAGCAGTCCCGCCCCTGCGGCGAATTCTCCGGCGGCTGGCGCATGCGCGTGGCCCTGGCCGGAACGCTGTTCAGCAGCCCGGACCTCCTGATCCTCGACGAGCCGTCGAACCACCTCGATGTCGAGGCGATGATCTGGCTCACCGAGTATCTGAAGCGCTTCCGCAACACCGTCCTGATGGTGAGCCACGATCGTGACCTGCTGAACGACGTGTGCGACCACATCGTGCACATCGACCAGCAGAAGCTCGTGGCCTACACCGGCAACTACGACTTCTTCGAGCGCACGCGCGCCGAGCGCCTCGCCAACGATGCCGCGCAGCAGGCCAAGGTCGCCGCGCAGCGCAAGCACATGCAGGCCTTCGTCGACCGCTTCAAGGCCAAGGCCAGCAAGGCGCGCCAGGCCCAGTCGCGCATGAAGATGATCGAAAAGCTCGGGCCCGTCGCCTCGGTGCCGATCGACGAGCGCATCTCGTTCAACTTCCCCTCACCCGAGATTCTCGCCTCGCCGATCGAGACGCTCGACGACGTGTCGGTCGGCTATCCCGACGGGCCGCCGGTGCTGCGCAACCTCGACCTGCGCATCGACATGGAAGACCGCATCGCCCTGCTCGGCCAGAACGGCAACGGCAAGTCGACGTTCATCCGCCTGCTCTCGCAGAGGCTCGAGCCGCGCGAAGGCCAGCTGAAGAAGACGCCGAAGCTCAGGGTCGGCTACTTCTCGCAGGATCAGGAGGAAGGTCTCGACTTCGAGGCGACACCGTTCGACCACATGGCCCGTGCGCTCGGGCCCGGCGCCGGCGAGGCCAAGGTGCGCGCCCAGCTCGGCCGGTTCGGCTTCTCGCGCGACCGCGCCAACCTCAAGGTCGGTGTCATGTCGGGCGGCGAGAAGACCCGACTGCTGCTCGCGCTCGCCACGCGCACCGCGCCGCACATGCTGCTGCTCGATGAGCCGACCAACCATCTCGACATGGACGCGCGCGCCTCGCTGGTCGACGCCATCAACGACTTCGAGGGTGCCGTCGTGCTGGTGAGCCACGACACACATCTTGTGAAGATGGTCGCGGACGCCCTGTGGGTGGTCCAGGGCGGGACGGTGAAGGCCTTCGATGGCGACATCGACGAGTACCAGGCCAAGCTTCTCAAGGAGCGCGGGGCGCGTCCGCCCAAGGCCGAGAAGCCGGCCGACGCCGGCAGCAAGAAGGACCAGCGCAAGGCCGCCGCGGACAATCGCAGCAACAAGGCGCCGCTCAAGAAGGCCGTCGACAGCGCCGAGAAGATGCTGGCGCGTCTCACGGAACAGCTGGACGGTGTCCTGGCCAAGCTCGCCGATCCGGCGATCTATGCCGGCCCCGGCAGCGTCGTCACGGAGCTGCAAAAGGAAAAAGCCCGCCTCGAGCGCGAGGTCCAGAACGCGGAGAAGCGCTGGCTGACCGCGCAGGAAGCTCTGGAAGCGGCCGCCTGATCCCTACTCGGCCGCTGCCGGGTAAGCCGGCTTGCGTGTGCTGTTGTTGCGAATCAGCATCACCATCCCGGCGTTGAAGGTGTAGAGCCCGACGGCGATCCAGAAGATCACGGCCGGCTGGCCGCCGTTCATCAGCAGGCCGTACAGCGGCGGCGCCACGAAGGAGCCGATGTCGAGCCCCGAATAGACGAAGCCGAAGACCTTGCCCGACGCGCCGGGAGGCGTCGCGCCGCGCACGATCATGTCGCGTGACGGATTGGTGATGCCGCCGGCGGCCCCGGCAAGCGCCAGCAGCACCGGCAGCAGCGCCGGCGACACGGTCTGGGTTGCGATCGGCACGGTGAGGGCCGCTGCCGCCAGGAGGCCGAACGCCGCCACCAGATCGTGCCGGCGGACGCGGTCGGCGAAATAGCCGCCGACCAGGATGCCCGCCGCCGAGCCGCCGATGAAAACGATCAGGCAGAACGCGGCATAGTTCTCGGTGACGCCGAACATGCCGCTCCAGGCAGGCACGGCGAACTGCTGGATGCCGACCGTGTTCGCGGCGATCAGCGCGAAGTATGCGAGGCAGAGCAGCAGCGCCGGCTGCAGGAACAGCGCCAGCCCCGGCCGGCCGCCGGCTTGCGCCGCGGCCGCACGCACCTTGACCCTGTGATCGACCAGCTGCTCGCGATGGACGAGCACCAGCCCCGACAGCACGATGCCGGGCAAGGCGCCGATCAGCGCCGCCCCGACCCAGCCGAACATGCTGTCGAGGAAGTACATCACCGGTGCGGCCGCCCAGCCCAGCGATCCGCCGAGCCCGTGGATGCTGAAGGCACGGCCGAGGCGGTGCGCGTTCACGGAAGAATTCAGCAGCGCGAAGTCGGCGGGATGAAAGACCGAATTGCCCAGCCCGGCAATGACCGCGATGCAGGCGAACCCGATGAAGGAATGCGCGACCGAGATGCAGGCGAGGCCGAGGCCGACGACGAACAGGCCGCCGGCAAGAATGGGTCGGGCGCCGAATCGGTCCACCGCGAATCCCGCCGCCGTCTGTGCGATCCCGGATACGCCGTAGAAGATGCCGGCCAGCAGGCCGACATCGGCGTAGCTCAACCCGGCTTCCTGCCGGACGATCAGGAGCATGGTGGCGAAGGCGAGCTGGTAGTAGTGGCTCACCCCGTGGGCGACGCCGATCAGACTGATCACACGGAAGTCATGCGGGAGCGGCGCGGTGGTGGCAGCGGACATGGAAACCTCTTCCCGACCATCATAAGCGATCCGCATGGCGAACGTTTCCGGAAATGCGCGGGGGAGCCATGCGCATGTGATGACGCGCTCCGGCGGCCCTAGTAGTGTCCCCGCCGGCAAGAGGGAGAAACGCATCATGAAGCGCTGGAAACATCGCCCTGAAGGATCGACCTGGGGCGACTGGGGCGACGACGATCAGCTCGGACGTCTCAACCTGATCACGCCGAAGAAGGTGCTCGAGGGCATTGCCGAGGTGAAGGAAGGGCTCTCCTTCTGCCTCAGTCTTCCGCTCGACTTCCCGGGCGGCAACGTCCTGAACCCGCGCCGTCTGCCCCCCGTCCTGTCGCCCACGGGCGACGAGAATGGCTGGCGCTTCAACTTCCTCACCAACAGCCTCAACCCGCAGTTCGTCGACGTCGCCAGCGACGACCGGGTGATCCTGACGCTGCAGTATTCGACGCAGTGGGACACGCTGGCCCATGTCGGCGGCCTGTTCGATGCCGACGGCGACGGCGTGCCCGAGCCGCTCTATTACAATGGCTTCAAGGCCGGTTCCGACGTGGTCGGTCCGCTGCCCGACGCCGGCCGCGACGGGTGCGGCCACCTCTCCTACGCCCACAAGCTCGGCGTCGAGAACATGGCGGCCAAGGCGATCCAGGGCCGTGCCGTCCTGATCGATCTCGAGAAGCATTACGGCCGCGACCACAAGTATGTGAGCTACGACGACTTCAAGCGCGTGCTCGACGCCGACAAGGTCGTGGTCGAACCCGGCGACATGCTGCTGCTGTACACGGGCTTCACCGACGAGATCATGAAGATGAACAAGAACGTCGACCCGGCGCGCGCGCATGCGATGTGCTGCGTGCTCGACGGCCGCGACAAGCGCCTGCTGCAGTGGATCACCGACAGCCAGATCTCGGCGCTGATCGCCGACAATTACGGCGTCGAGGCCGTGCCGGCGAAGCCCGGCCCGGAGGATGCCGAGCATCCGTCGCTGCCGCTCCACAATCACTGCCTGTTCAAGCTGGGACTCAATCTCGGCGAGATCTGGTGGCTGAAGGACCTGGCGCTCTGGCTTCGCGGCAAGCAGCGGTCGCGTTTCCTGCTGACGGCGCCGCCGCTGCGTCTGCCCGGCGCGGTCGGTTCGCCCGCGACTCCCGTCGCCACGGTCTGAGGTCGGCTGTCGCGATGTCGTTCACGGCGTTCGTCGCCCAGGGGCTGAAGGCGGAGCGGTTCGCGCTGCTGGACATCGGTTGTTCCGGTGGCCTCGATCCGAAATGGCGTGCCTTCGGCGACAGGCTGGAGGCGCTGGGAATCGACGCCAGCGCCAGCGAATGCCAGCGTCTCGCGGCGGAGGAAAAGAACCCCGACGTCTCCTACGTGGCGGCCTTCGTCAGTCCGAGCGCCGACAGGCCGATCGACCTGTCGGCCGGGCCGGCCGCACCGCTGATCATGAAGATGCGCGATCGCATGAGCTTCATGCGCACACGCGAAATCCGCGACGCCAAGCTGCGGACGGCCTCCACCGAGGAGCAGCTCCGGCACAATGCCTGGGAACTGACCGGACTGGCCGATCCGGCGAAGCCCGTTGTCGTGCCCGACCTTCTGGCGGCGCGCGGCTGGAACGACCTCGACTACATGAAGATCGATACCGACGGCATCGACTGGCAGATCCTGCAGAGCTTCGAAGGACGGCTGCCGGCGCACCTGCTGGCCGTCCAGATGGAAGTGAACTTCGTGGGCGACGGCGGCCACGACGAGCACTCCTTCCACAACACCGACCGCTTCATGCGCCGTCACGGTTTCGATCTCTTCCGGCTCGACGTGCGCAATTATTCCTCGCGCGCCCTCCCTGCCCGCTACATCTGGCCGACGCCGGCCGAGACGCATTCCGGGCGCCCCTTCCAAGGCGAGGCCTACTACGCCCTCGATCTGCCTGGCCCGAACGGTCCGGCAAAGCTTGCGAGCCTCGGCGCCGAGAAAGTGGCCAAGCTGGCCGCGATCCTGTCGGCCTGGGACGTGCCCGACGCCGCCGCCGAACTGCTGCTCGGCTGTCGCGACAGGCTGAAGCCGGTCATCGACGTCGATCGCGGCCTCGATCTGCTCGCGGCCCAGGCCCAGGGTGATCGCGCCCGGCCGCTCGACTATCGCAGCTACATGGCCCGCTTCGAATCCGATCCGCCGGACTTCTATCGTCCCGAAGGACCGATCCCGTTGCGCGAACGCCTGGCGGCTGCCTGGCAGGCCTATCTGAGGCCCCGCGACAGGCGTTAGTTCAAGCCTTCTTTTCCCAGCCGCCCGTCTCTGTCTGCTGCCAATAGGCGACTGCGTGACCCGCGGTCTTGTAGGCCTTCCAGCGCTCGCGCGCGTCGTCGACGGCCGTCTCGTCACGGCCATCGAACAGTTCGAAGCAGCGCTTGTAGTCCCCGACCTTCTCCGACCTGGCGCGATCGGCGACGAAGAGGAAAGCGGCGCCGTTCGGGTTTTCGTCGACATGCGTGAGCCAGACCGGTTGCCGGTCGGCCTCACCGTCACGGGCCGCGCCGTGCGGCAGGAAGCCGTCGGGATCGTAGACCCAGAGATGGGTGTTCAACGCATCCACCCGCTCCGGCGAGCCGAGCAGCACCACCGCCCGCTCCCCCGCCTGCAATGTCTTGGTCAGCAGGCGTGGCAGCGTGTCTTCCAGCGACGATCGGGTCAGATGATAGAAATTGACCTCTGTCGCCATCGGCTGGGTCAGCGCTCGTAGTTCTCGGCGATGAGCCGGTCGAGCAGGCGCACGCCGAAGGCGGTCGCACCCTTGGGCGTGGTGGTGTCGCCCTTACCGGACCAGGCCACGCCCGCGATGTCGATATGCGCCCAGGCGACGCCCTCCTGCACGAAGCGCTGCAGGAACTGCGCGGCGGTGATCGAGCCGCCATCGCGCCCGCCGCCGACATTCTTCATGTCGGCGATCTCCGAATCGATAAGCTTGTCGTACTTCGGCCCGAGCGGCATCCGCCACAGCTTCTCGCCGATCCCCGAACCCGCCGCGCGCAGCCGGTTGGACAGCTCGGTGTCGTTGCAGAACAGGCCCGCCCGCTCATGCCCGAGGGCCACGATGATGGCGCCGGTGAGGGTCGAAAGCTCGACCATCGCCTGCGGCTTGAACTTCTCCTGCGCGTACCACATGGCATCGCACAGGATCAGGCGGCCTTCGGCGTCCGTATTGATGACCTCGACCGTCTGTCCCGACATCGACTTCACCACGTCGCCCGGACGCTGGGCATTGCCGTCGGGCATGTTCTCGACGAGCGCGCACACCGCCACGACGTTCGCCTTGGCCTTGCGGCCGGCGATCAGCCTCATGGCCCCCGTGACGGCGCCGGCACCGCCCATGTCCCACTTCATGTCTTCCATGCCGGCGGCCGGCTTCAGAGAGATGCCGCCGGTATCGAAGCACACGCCCTTGCCGATCAGGGCGACGGGCGCCTGCCCCTTCGGGCCGTTCATCCACGTCATGACGAGGAGCTGCGAGTCGCGCCCACTGCCCTGTCCGACGGCCAGCAGGGTCTCCATCCCGAGCTTCTTCATCTGGGCCTCGCCCAGGATCTCGACCTTCACGCCGAGCTTGGTGAGCTCCTTGGCGCGGCGGGCGAACTCGACCGGATACAGCACGTTCGGCGGCTCGCTCACCAGATCGCGGGTCAGGAACACCGCATCCACCACCGGCTCGAGCGGGCCGTAGGCCTTGCGCGCATCGGCGGGCGTGGCCAGGACGACGGTGAGCCGCTGCAGCGACAGCTTCTGCTCCGGCTTGTCCTTGGTCTTGTACTTGTCGAACCGGTAGCTGCGCAGGCGGACGCCCAGCGCCAGATGCGCGGCGATCTCGGCCGGCGACAGGCGGCTGCGCTTGACCGGGTCGATCACCACGGTCACGGCGGTATGGCCCGCGGCATTGGCCTCGGCTGCGACAACGCCGCCCAGCTCCTCTGCCGCCCGCGCATCCAGATCCTCGCCCTTGCCGATTCCCAGTAGCAGAAGGCGTGCAATATCCCCGGACTGGCCGAGCAAGGTCTGGGTCTGGCCCTTGGCGCCGGTGAACCGCCCTGCCTCCAGAGCGCGCGCGACGGCCCCATCTGCGGCCTTGTCGACGGCTTCGGCCGTCGCGAGGAGCTGCTTTCCGGCCCCGACGAAAACCGCAACATTGCCGGAAAAGGCCTTCGGAAAGGCCAAAAACTCCACTTTCATCTACATCCCCTGCGCCTGGCGCCTGATTTGACCCGATATTTCGCCCCTGCGACGGGACCGCGCAAGCTGTGTTTGTCCGCCGCGCCCCTGCAAAATCGGGGTGGCATCGGAGCGCCAGCGCCAGTATCAGTACCGGCCCTCAAAACGGACATGGAAATGACCACAGCAACTCTGCCTCGCGTCTCGGTCGTCGGTCTCGGAAAGCTCGGCGCCCCTCTGGCCGCTGTCCTCGCCAGCCGCGGCTTCACCGTCATCGGCCTGGATGTGAACAAGACGCTCGTGGACGCGATGAATGCCGGCAAGATGCCGATCGTCGAGCCGCAGCTCAACGAGTTGATCGCCGCCAACAGGGATCGCCTTTCGGCGACCATGGACGCCAACGAGGCGATCCAGAAGAGCGACGCCAGCTTCGTGATCGTCCCGACCCCGTCGGACAGCACCGGCTTCTTTTCCAACCGTTTCGTGCTCCAGGCCATGGAGACGCTCGGCAAGGCCCTGAAGAACAAGACGGGCTACCACATGGTCGTCATCACCAGCACGGTGATGCCCGGCACCACAGGCACCGAGATCAAGGATGCGCTCGAAGCCGCCTCCGGCCGCAAGGTCGGTCCCGACCTCGGCCTCTGCTACAATCCGGAATTCATCGCGCTGGGCAGCGTCGTGCGCGACATGCTCTTCCCCGACTCGATCCTGATCGGCGAGAGCGACAGCAAGGCCGGCGACATGCTGCAGACCATCTACCTGCAGATGTGCGAGAAGAAGCCGCCGGTGCAGCGCATGAACTTCGTCAACGCCGAGCTCACCAAGATCTCGGTGAACACCTACGTCACCACCAAGATCTCCTACGCCAACATGCTGGCCGACATCTGCGACCGCATCCCGGGCGCCGACGTCGACGCCGTGACCAAGGCGCTGGGCGCCGACACCCGCATCGGCGCAAAGTACCTCAAGGGCGCGATGGGGTATGGCGGCCCCTGCTTCCCGCGCGACAACGTTGCCTTCGCCGCCTTCGCCCGCAAGATCGGCGCGCGCGCCGACGTGGCCGAGGCGACCGACCGCATCAACAACTTCCAGGTCGAGCGTCTTTCCGCCCTCGTCTCGAAGTTCGCCAAGGCCGGCACCCGCATCGCCATCCTGGGCCTCTCCTACAAGCCGCATACGCCGGTGGTGGAAGAGAGCCACAGCGTGAAGCTCGCCGCCAAGCTCGCCGATGCGGGCTATGTCGTCAGCGTGCACGATCCGCTGGCCCAGGATGCGGCGCTGGCCGTGCTGGGCGACAAGGTGGTCGGCGCCTCCTCGATCGAGGGCGCCGTGCGCGAGTGCGACCTGCTGATCGTCGCGACCGGCTGGCCGCAGTACAAGGAGATCTCGCCGGCGTGGTGCAAACGCGACGGCCAACGCCTGACCGTTCTCGACCTGTGGCGGACCCTGCCCGCCGACCAGTTCGAAGAAGTCGCCGACCTGCTCTATCTCGGCTCCGGCCGGTAAGAGAGATACAGCCAGTCGGCAGATGACGAAGCCCGCCACGCGCGGGCTTTTTCATGGCCGCTCCACGCGCATCGCGTCGATCGCACCCTCGCTCCGCCCATTCTGCCGCCGCCCGCCATGTCCGGTCTCCACATCAACGACTCGCCTCGAATGACGGCCGCGCTGGTCGAGGCCGGCGCATTTCGCAAGCAGCCCTTCACCGTCGTCGATGTCGGCGCGCGCGGCGGCATTGCTTCCTATTGGTCGGTCTTCGCCGACGACCTGCGCATCGTCGGCTTCGACCTGGATCCCCAAGAGTGCAGGCGACTGAACGCCATCGACCTTCGTACCCGGTATCTGCCCTTCGCGCTCGATCGCCGCAAAGGCCGACGCGCAGTCTACGTTGCCAACCACGCCGCCTCCTCCTCGTTTTACCGGAGCGATCCGGCCTACTTCGGGCGCTACACGGCAAGCCAGAACGCCACCGTGTTGTCAGAGCAGACGCTGGAGACGACGACGCTTTCGTCGGCGCTGGCATCGATCGGCCTCACCGCGGCAGATTTCATCAAGGTCGATGCCGAGGGGGCTGAACTCGAGATCCTCCAGGGCGGCGAGGACCTGCTGCCCAGCGTCCAGGGCGTCCTGTCCGAGGTACGCTTCAGCCGGAAGATCTCCGGCTGTCCGGTTTACTGGGAGCTCGAGAAGTACCTGCGCGAACAGTCCTTCGAGCTCTATGATCTGGACGTCTACCGGCTGAGCAGAAAGGCCCTGCCCTATCCGTATCTCTACTCCAACTATTTCGACGATGGCCGGCCGGCAGCCGGTCCGTCGACGCAGGGACAGGTCTTCGAGGCCAACGCGCTCTACATGCGTGACCTGCTGGACACCTCACCCGACGCACGGCGTCTGGTCGTCGCAGCCTGTCTCTTCGAAATCTTCGGACTGTCCGATTGCGCCGCCGAGTTGATCCAGGCGCACGGCAGCACGTTCGATTCGCTCGTGCCTGTCCAAACACTCCTCGATCTGCTCGTGCCGGAGGTGAAGGGAAGGTCGCTGACCTACCGGCAATACATGGATCGCGATCTGGTGGCGGATCCGCTCCTCAGGCCGGCCGACGGTCGGCGCTTTCCCGAGTCCGTCATCCCGCAATACGATGGCGAGTTCGCCGCCTCGTGGGAAGACAAGCGCGTGGTGAAGGATTCCTTCTGGCAGCGCCTGCTCGCCCGCTTCGGCGGATCCATCCCCCGCTGACGCCTGGTCGCCACAGCGCGTGGCGTCAGATCGCGCGACGCCCCCGGAACCGCAGCACCTTGCCGCGAAGGCTCGGATCGTGGCGCGCCAATCCCGCGAGCACCTGGCTGCAGAACGGGTTGATGTTGGCGCCCACGTAGTCCGTGAAGAGCGGCCAGAACTTGTTGTAGATGACGTTCACGCCCACGAATCGCCGCGGAGTCCGCCGGCCCGGGGGCCGCGTTTCCGCTTCCGTCGCGGCCGCCTGCCTGAACAGCTTCGCGACCGCCTTGAGCCGCTTGCTATCGAGCGGCCCGGCCACGCGCCCCGTCCGTATGGGCTCGTCGGCATGCTGCGTCGCCAGGCCGAACTCGAAGATGAACATCTCCGCCTTCGGCAACAGTTCCTCGAAGCTGCCTCTCACCAGCCCCGGCAGATCCGTCGGAAGGCCTTCGCACTCGTTCGGCACCAGTACCGGTCCGGTAAAGCCCATCGCCTTCCAGGCGGTCACGAACCGGTCGACGAAGGCCCGGCGCGTCGCCACGACCATGACCGCCGTCGAGCGCGGATAGGTCAGCATCTGATCGGTGACGAAAGGCAGCGTATGATCGAGATCGTAGGTCAGGTCGTCGTAGAGGTGCCATTCGAGGCTGGTCGCCGTATAGGGCGCCGTGGCCGGCTTCAGGGCGGCGTCGAGACCCGCCGTGAAGCGCTCATAGGAGGTGTCGCGATCCAGCTTGATTTCCTCGATCTCGACGTCCGGCCATCCCCAATTGTCGGCCTGCGCCGGCACGTACGGCGTCGCCACGTTCCAGATGTAGTCGTCCTGGTTGTTCATCCGCGTCTGCCGCCCCTTGTTGTTGGCGGCGGCGACACGGGTATGGTCGCAGTGGTAGCCGAACAGCTTGTCGATCAGCGTATCCACGCGGCCGCGGTACAGCGCGAGTCGAGCGGCGAGGTTCGAATCGCAATGCCAGCCCAGCAGCATCGATTCGTCGAACCCATGGATGGCGAACATGTCCTCGCGCAGGGCGGCCTGGAAATCACCCAGCGCGTCGTACTTCATGGGCATGAAATTGTGGACCACCTGGTTCAGGTGATACCGCACCGACCAGTCGCGCAGCTTGGCGAGATTGCCCGCAGGGTCCCGACGGTCGAACGCGGCCTCCCACAGCATCTCCGGCAATTCGAAGCGCGGGATCTGGTAGAAGCCGTCCGGTACGGAACCCAGGATGTCGCTGAGCGATTCCCCCTCGGTTCGCGGCACCAGCAGCATGTCGGTGTTCGTGTAGAGGACCCAGCGGTTCCTCGGGTTCGAGCGGCGCAAGGCGACGTTGCGCGACTGTGCCTCCAGCGCCACGAGATGGGTCTTGGACTTGAGATGCGCGTGCTGTTCGGGACGGATCCTCAACACCCGCAAGACCTTCTTGGCCTTCTCGGTCAGCGTGTCGTGGATCGCCTCCGGAAATGTCGGGTGATCGTCCGGCGTGTTGTAGTCGACGAAGAGAATCTCGTCGTCCGGATCGGACATCACCTCGGCCAGCGCATTGAAGCTGATGGCCGCGCGCTTGTGAAGGTTATACCCGTGGGTGTCGTTGCGGCCGTACAGGATGACGGAAAACATGGTACCTCGCGTGAGGGTCGATCACTCAGGAAGCAGAACGCGACAATTCGTTTCGCGCGGCTGCATGTTCGACGAGCGCCGGCTGACCGAGTTCCACGACCTGCTGCCAATAGGCACGCGCGGCGGAACGATCCCCGCCATGGGCCAGGACGCCGCGTTGAAACAGCACCTCTGCTCGCCGGCCGGCCGTATCGGCCATGGCCATGACCTGTTCGCTGGAAACGGAGCCGTCCTGCAGGGCCAGTAGCGAGGCGACCCATTCATCCCCAGCGGCGGCTTGCGCCGAGGCAGGCGCCTGCCCGAGTCGGATTTGCGCCGTGCGCAGGTACAAGGCCCAATAGGAATCGCGCCTGTCGTTCCGCACCATCGTCTCGAGGTGCGGCAGCGCGGCCTCATAGTCTGCGAGACGCAGGGCAACATAGGCACTTGCCGACGGGCGCCCGCCGAGCAACTCTAGTTGGCGCCGCCAATCGGTATTGGCCTGCTCGACATGCCCGAGGGCCATATGCGCAATGCCCCGCGCATTCAGCGAGTCGGGCGACTTGGGCGTCGCGGCGATGACCTTGTCGAGATCTTCGACGGCTGCGGCATACTTGCCGAGGGCGGACAGGGCCTCCGCCTTCAGGGCCAGGGCGTCCAGGGAGGCGGGATGAAGCTTCAGCGTACGTTCATAGTCGGCGAGTGCAAGTTCAGGCTGCCGATCGGCCAGATAGGCATTCCCTCTCGCGAGATTCGGCAGGGCAAACTTCTTGAGGGATTTAAGGACTCTCGTGTAGGCGACGATTTCCGAAGTATGGGAGCCCATCTGGCGCAGCACGAAATGCCGGTCGGGGGCCCCTGCACGCCCCTTCTGCCTCAGCCTGCGCGCTTCCTCGTACCTGGCCAGCGCCGCGGCCGTATCGCCGCTCATGTCCAGGACTTCGCCTTCGGCCTCGATCGCATCCGCAAAGGCCGGTGCGATCGCCGTCGCCTGACGGAGCAGATTGATGGCGGCCCGGCCATCGCCCATGCGATAGAGCGCCATCGCGCGCAGGAAGAGATGCTCCGCTTCGCTTCCGTTCGGACCGGGAGCCCACTCATCCACCGTCTGGCGTCGCCGAGCGCCCAATGTCCCCCGCAGGCTTCCCGACAGCCGCACCAACATCCCTGAATTACTCACTCAATTGCTCCTGCACGGTAAGGGGCCAGATACCGGTGAGACGGCCTGGAGCCACCCCATGCCGGGGCAGCTCGCAGAAGTGTCAGATAGCTCCGATTGCCTGCAATCCGCTGTAATCCTGTCCGCTAACTTAGCGTCGACGGCACGTCAAGGCACCCCGCCCGACAGTGCGCCGTTCGGCCCCGAATTGCGGGAATTTGACGGAATCCTACCGCATCGATAACAAACCGACAGATGAGTACGGCCTTCGCAGCGCACGTCGCTGGCACTTCCTACCGGGAAACATACCTTCAGGGGGAGCGGCGTTCTGCACAATTGCGCGCGGGTGCGACCGACTCGCAAATCAGGAATTTGATCCCTTGCGCCTCGGGCGATGCGGATTCGGCTCGAGCAGGTGTCATCGAATGGTAGTTCAGCCCTATCTCAGCATTGTCGGCTGGGCACGAAACGACGGCTATACGCCGAACTACGAGAAGCGGCTGGAACACGCCCTCGGCGTCCTCGTCCGCCAGCTGGACAAGCACGCGATCCCCTCCGAGTTGATCGTCGTCGAGTGGAATCCTCCGCCCGACCGGCCTCTTCTCGCGGAGGAATTGGGCTCGTTGGGTCCCACAGGGAATGTGACGGTTCGTTTCATCGTCGTTCCCCCTCAGCATCACGAAGGCCTGCAAGGGTGGCGGACTCGAGGCATGCATGTGAACAACGCCGCGAACGTCGGCATCAGGCGAGCCAGAGGAAAGTTCGTCACGCCCAAGGCGCTGGACACGTTCTATTCGGAGCAGCTCGTCACACGGCTCGGCCAGCGCACCCTGGACGATGGCTGCGTCTATCGATGCGACAGGCTGGACGCGCGCATGGAGGACGAGAGCTGGCTCGACCTTCCGGACGACCAGCTCCTGGCCGCGCTCGCGCGCAGCACCGTCCACAGGAACGACCGCCTGACGCACAGCATCGACTGGAAGATGCGGGACCTGCATACCAATGCCTGCGGCGACTTCATCCTCATGTCGACCCAGAGATGGCACGATATCCGCGCGTACCAGAAGGATCCGAGCGTGCTCTGCCTGGATTCGGACTCGATCGCGCTCCATGCCGCCGCGGCGCATGGGGCGTCCGAGATCCACTGGCAGGACGAGTGCATCTACAAGGTCATCCACGGAAACACTCACGCGCAACGCACGGCGACCGTCTGGAAGGACTGGCAGCTTCGGCTCGACCACTATCTGGTCGCGCGGCATCGGCGCGAGCTCGCCATGTCGCTCCGGGTCTGGCTCGACTATCCCCGCCGGCGGGTCCGCGGCCTGGAGGAAATCCTGGCCCCGTCGATCGAGCGCAACTTCGTGGCCAAGGCCGCCCGCTATGCGAGGAACGACACGTCCTTCGAGACGAACGATGCCGACTGGGGGCTGGCGCGCGAAACCTTGTCCGAACGAACCGTGCTGCGCGCCGCCTGGGACACACCATGACCGTGCGGCAGGCCGTCTGCCTGGTCGGAGGCCGAGGGACACGCCTCGGCGCGCTCACGGAAAGCACGCCGAAACCCCTTCTCGAAGTCGGCGGACGGCCGTTCCTCGACTACCTGATCGGCGAGGCCAGTCGCTTCGGCCTCGAGCGGCTGCTGCTGCTGGCCGGACACAATGCCGGGGAAGTCGTCGGCAACTATGCGGGCAAGGTCGTCGGCGGCCTGTCGATCGACGTGATCGTCGAAGCGACACCGGCCGGCACGGCCGGTGCCCTGTCCAACGCCGCCGACGCTCTCGATCCCGTCTTCTTTCTCTTCAATGGCGATTCCTTCTTCGGCTTCAACTGGCTGTCCCTGGTGCCCCCGCTCGACCGGGACGACTGGACCCTGCAACTCGCGCTCGCGCGCGGCGTCCGCGGCGGACGGTACGGGCGCGTGGAAACCGAGGGCGACCGGATAACGCGCTTCCTGCCCAAGGGGGAAAGCGACCTGCCCATCAACGCCGGCATCTACCTGGTCCGGCGTCGGCTCCTCGACCGGATCCAGAGCGTTCCTTGCTCGCTCGAAAACGACATACTCCCGCCGCTTGCTGCGGAGGGTGAGCTGCTTGGGTTCGCAGCAGAAGGCACTTTCATCGACATCGGCGTTCCCGACGACTTTGCCCGCGGACAGGATGCGATGCCGGCTTTCATTCGCCGGCCGGCGGCCTTCTTGGACCGCGACGGCGTCCTCAATCACGACGACAACTACGTCCACAGGCCGGACCAGATCCGCTGGATCGACGGGGCAAAGGACGCCATCCGATGGCTGAACGACGCCGGCTACTACGTGTTCGTGATCACGAACCAGGCCGGCGTTGCGCACGGCCACTATGGCGAGGAACAGGTTCACTCGCTGCATGCCTGGATGCAGCGCGAATTACAGGACGCCGGCGCACACGTCGATCGGTTCGAATATTGCCCCTATCACCCCGAGGGAGCTGTCGAGCGCTATCGTCGGACGTCGGAGCTGCGCAAGCCGGGCCCCGGGATGATCCTCAAGGTCAGGGACGAGTGGCCTGTCGACATGGCAGGGTCCTTCATGATCGGCGATCGCGACATCGACATGCAGGCGGCCGCGGCGGCGGGAATCGCGGGCCATCAATTCCCCGGCGGCAACCTCCTCGACTTCGTCAGGACGCACGCGCCGGCGAGACGAAGAAATCCCTCTTCGCGTTGATCGCCAGCACTTTCTCCAGGATCTCCGGCCGTAAGGGCCCCTGCTCGCTCGCTTCGGCATTCGTCTCCGCTTCGGCGGGATGCAGGATGCCTGGAATGACGCTCGAAACAGTTTCGAACGAAAGACAGAAGCGCAGCGCACTCAGCACGGCTTGACGGCCCGGCGTCGCCGGGACGGCGGCGATCAGGTCCTTTGCTCCATCGATCCAGTTGTCGAGCTGGGCCCGCGACCAGCCTGCCCGGTGGTCTCCGTCCGCAAAGGCGGTGCTCCGGTCGATCGTCCCGGTGAGGAAGCCGAAGCAAAGCGGAGTCCGGGCGATGAACGCCGCTCCACGTCGGGCAACTTCCTCAAGCAGCCCGTCGGTGACCACGCGGACGTCCATCATGTTGAAGTTGGCCTGGACGATCGGCGCGCCTGCGACGCGCAACGCTTCGACCGCACCGGCGGGATTCTTTGCAGATACGCCCCAGGACCGGATTTTGCCCTCGGCCAGCAACGAGGCGAGCACCTCGGTCGTCTCTCCGGCGGCCAGAACCTCCGAGGGAGGATTGTGGAGCTGCAGGACGTCCAGATAGTCCGTACCGAGCCGCTTCAGGCTCGCCTCCGTCGAGCGCCTGATCGCGGCCGCCGAGAAATCCGGTGGCTTCGTCCAGTCGTCGTAGCCGGCCTTGGTGGCGATCACGGCCTTGTGCCGCCCGCCCGCCACCGCCCTGCCGATCAGCACTTCGCTATGGCCCGAACCGTAGGCGCTGGAGGTGTCGAAGAAGGTGATCCCCAAGTCCAGCGCCCGGTGAAGCGCCTTCAGGGATTGCGCGTCATCGGTATCGCCGTAGGACGTGGTGCCGGCCGTTCTTCCGCCGATTCCCCAGGCACCGAATCCGACCTCCGAGACCAGAATGCCGGTCCCGCCCAGCTCACGATACTTCATCGCCGGGGCCGCAGGCTCAGTAGTGTCCGGCCAGCTCGGGCGTGATCTCCACGGCGCGAGGCGAGTAGAGATACGCCCCCTTCTTGTTGCCCCACCAGACGATCTCCCGGCACCATTTCTGGAAGTCGTCGTAAGGCCGGCTCGTCCGATCCACTTCGACGACGATGGGGGCCTTGCGCAGCAGCGCGGGCTCACCGCCGCGCACCTTGTTCCAATAGTCCAGCAGGTCGTAGCTGAGCTTCACCGTCACGTCGCCCTTGGCGAAGGGCTGATGCACCAGCGCGTGGTTCAGCCTGACCGCCTCTTCGACGATCTCGATCGGAAGACCGTCGCTGCGCGCGCGCACGGTCTCCGACAGGAGTTCGCCCGCCTCCTTGTAGAAGGCGTCGAACCGGCCCTCGGCCGTGAGCTTGACGAAGATGTACTCGTCGGCCGGCCAGAAGATGTTGAGATACTCCTTCGAGAACACGTACTCGGATCCGCCCTGCTGGATGGACCGGGCCTCGCTCTCGAAGAAGGCATTGATCTGCGCAATGGTCGGGAACCGCTTGGCGTCGGCCGCCATGAAGGCCTCGATCATGTCGCGGTAGGAAATGCCGGAGATGCCGTGCGCCAGGATCAGCGGGATCTGGAACAGCTTGTCGAAGTGGAGGAGCGCCGTCATCCAGCAGAAGATGCGCGTGCGGCGCCAGTCGTCGAGCGGGGTCGCCGCGGTGGCGATCACCAGATCCTGAACCTCCGGCACGTCGTCATCGAGCTCGATGCGCTCGCCGTGGATGTTGATGATCTTCGATTCCACCGTGACCATGCCGTACTTCGCCTGATAGGCGGGATCGCCCATCTCGGCGTTCGGCAGGATCGACAGGTTGTTGAACTGGATGCGGTTGTGCTGGCCGTTCTCCATCAGCAGGTCGACGCCGCGCACGAACGACTCGTAGGTCTCGCCGGGCAAGCCCAGGATCAGGTCCGAGTAGGTTTCGACCTTGTCTCGCGTGAAGCGGCGCTGCAGCTCCATGTAGGTGCCGAGCGAAATGTTGTCGCGCTTGATCGCCTCCAGCGTCGGCATGTCGACGCTCTGCATCGACAGGGCCACGCCCTTGTTCAGGCCGGCATCGGACAGGATCTTCTGCGTTTCGTAGGCACGTTCCGTCGCGTTCTTGGTGTTCTGCACGGACAAGGCCACCGGATAGCCGGTCGTCTGCTTCACGTCGGCAACGTAGTTGGCGATGTCGACGTCACGCTTCTGGATGCCGAAGTTGGCATCGCAGCAGAAGATGTACTCGATCTTCTTCTCGGCAAACCAATCGACTTCGCGATAGAGCCGCTCCTCGCCGAACTTGGTGACCTTGCCGGCGGTGGCCGAGCCCCAGTCGCAGAACGTGCAGCGGAAAGGACACCCCCGGTTGGTTTCCCAGAGACCGATCCAGCTTTCCGTCTGGTTCGCCGCCATGATCTCGTCGAAGGCGCCTTCGAGGAACGGCGACGGAATTTCGTCGAGATCGCGAACGCGGTCGAGATTCTTGGTGCGAACGAAACTGCCGTCGGCCTTCACCATGCTGACGCCCGGAATGGCTTCCCATGTCGAACGATCGTGGAACGTTTCCAGCAGCTTGAGGAATGTCCGCTCGCCCTCGTTATGGACCGCGAGGTCGATCTGGCGATTGGCCCGCATGAAGGCCTCGGGCTGATCGGGCACGTGCGGCCCGCCGAAGATGATGACGATGCCGGGCTTCAAGGCCTTCAGGCGACGGGCGATCTCGAGCGAAATCCGGCCGTTCCACACATAGGTGCTGAAGCCGACGATATCGGCATCCTTGAGGGCCTCGACCGCATCGGCGATGCGCACGCGCTTGTAGAGCGACGGCAGAAACCGATAGAGCTCGGGCCGGGCCGCGAACTTCTTTACGTAGGTCTGCAGCAAGGCGACCGAATAGGGCAGATAATTCTGGCCGGAGAAGGAATTGTTGATCTGCACCAGGCCGACAACCAACGGCTTCGTCGGCGGCATCGTTTGCACGGTGGCTTCTTCGGCGTGTGGCGTCGACATTCGCTGCGCCCCGTTGTCCTCGGTCCCTTGGCGGAATCCAGCCAAAGTAATGGATGATATGTCTGTGGAAGTCGCCCTGAGAGGTAGAGCGGCACACTTCGCATTGCAATAGGATTGACTGGCATAATCCCATGGTCCAGCAGGGATTTTTGGGTACACCGGGGTAACATGCAGTTTGCGGGCAAAAAGATACTGATCACCGGTGGGGCCGGCTTCCTGGGAACCAATCTGGCGCGGAAACTGGCCACCCTCGGCGCCGAACTGCGTCTGTCGGTTCACCGCAAGCCCCTGCAGGCGGCGTTTCCGGAGGCCGAGATCGTGGTGGCGGACCTCCGGCGCCCCGAGGAGTGCGCCCGGGTCGTCGAGGGGATGGACATCGTCTTCATCTGCTCGGCGCAGACCTCGGGAGCGGGAGTTATCCGGACCACTCCTCTCGTCCACGTGACGCCGAACGTCCTGATCAACACCCTCCTTCTCGAGGCCGCCTATCAGGCGCAGGTGAAAAAGGTCTGCTTCATCTCCAGCGGCGCGGCCTACCCCGGCACCGGCGCGCGCCCCGTCACCGAGGCGGAAATGTTCGACGGAGATCCGGAGGAAGTGTATTTCCCGGCAGGCTGGATGAAGCGCTACGCCGAAATCCTCTGCCGGACCTATGCCGAGAAAATTGCGAAGCCGATGCCCACCGTGGTCATCCGCCCCTCGAACGTCTACGGCCCCTACGACAAGTTCGACTTCGCCGTCAGCCACGTCACGGCCGCGCTCGTGCGGCGGGTTGCCGAGCGGCAGACTCCTCTTCAGGTCTGGGGCACCGGCGAGGACATACGCGACCTGATCTACATCGACGACTTCGTCGACGGCACGCTGGCCGCCGTCGCGACGGACCTGCCCTTCCTCGCGGTCAACATCTGCGCTGGCCGGGGCTATGGCGTCCGCGAGGTCCTCGAAACGCTGCTGGAGGTCGATGGCTTCTCCGACGCCCAGGTGACGTTCGACGCGTCGAAACCGAGTACGGTTCCGGTGCGCCTCATGGACAACGGTCTCGCGCGCTCGCTGCTCGGCTTCGAGGCGAAACTATCCCTGGCCGAGGGGCTGAAGCGAACGCTGGCCTGGTACAGGAACGACCCGGCCAGCCCCGCCCGTCGTTAGAACGGTCCCCTGAAGCGCTTGTAGCCTTCGGTCATCGATCGCTCGACCGGCAGTTCGATGCCATGGCCGCTGCCGCGCACCTGGGTCAGGATCGCTTCAACGGTCTCGTGCTGGCTCGGGTAATAGATGTCTTCGAGGCTCTTGGCCGTCGGACAGGGTGCTGCGGCCATGCCGAGCATCGCCGGCGCCTGCCGCAGCATCGAGGGGTCGCGCAGCATGACCTGGCGGCAGACCTCTCCCGCCACGCCGTATTCGAGCCAGGACGTGTCGGCAATGACCAGCCTGCCCGTCTTGCGGATGCTGCCGATGACGAGTTCCCAGTCCGGATGGCTGATGGAGTTGAGATCGATGACCTCGACCTCGATGCCCGCCTTTTCGGCCACATACTGGGCCGCACGCAGGGCCTCGAGCACCATCACCGACGTCGCCACGACCGTCACGTCGCGGCCCTCGCGCGCCACATAGCTGGTGAGCGGGATCGGCTTCGCGGGAGTCTCGGCGGAAACCGAGAAGTCGAGGTTGTAGAGCAACCGGTGCTCGATGCTCACCACCGGACCGGGATGACGGGCGATGATCTGCGGGTACATGTCGACGATCGCCTGGCTGGTCGACGGCATGACCACCGTCAGGCCGGGATAGTGGGCGAAGGTCGCCTGCGGGCTCTGCGAATGCTGCGCGCCCTGCCCCCAGCTGCGGCCGACGACCAGGCGGATCAGCATCGGGCATGACATGATGCCGCCGAACATGTAGCTGTATTTGGACGCCAGATTCACGATCTGGTTCATCGCCAGGAACGAGAAGTCGGCGCGGATATGAGTCGTGATCGGATAGTCGCCGACCAGCGCCGCACCGATCGCCACGCCCGTCATGCCTTCTTCCATCAGTGGCACGTCGAAAACGCGGTCGGCGCCGTACTTCTCGGCGAGGCCGGTCGTCGAGCCGAAGATGCCCTTAAAGTCGTCGACCCCCTGGCCCATGATGAAGGTGTTCGGATGGTCGGCCAGCGCCGCATCCATGGTCTCCAGCAAGGCACCGGCATAGGACAGGACGCGCGTCTGTGTCGACGGACGCTCTTTCGTAGAGACGTTCATGCTTCAAGCCCTGCCTAGATGATGTCGGTCAGCAATTCGTCTCGCCCCGGGAAGGGGCTGTTCTCGGCGAACTCGGCAGCCGCCGCGATCTCCCGATCGATCTCCGGCTTGAGTTCTGCAACGAGCTTCTCGTCGAGCAGAAGCGGATCCCGCGCCTTCCAGGCATCGATCTCGGCGGCACTGCGGTAGCCGAAATGGAAATCGTCGCCCACGCCGACATGCTCCTTGTAGCGCCCGGTCGCGATCTCGAGCACGAAGGGCCGCCCCGCCCGGACGACGGATAGCGCGTCCAGCGTGGCCTGCCGGATCGCCAGCATGTCCCAGCCCTCGTCCACGCGCCGCGATTCGATGCCGAAGGTCGCGGCGTGTTCGAGCAGATTGTAGGACTGTCGGGCATTCTTGAAACTGTGCACGGCCAGCCCGTTATCCTCGCAGAGGAACAGCACCGGCACCTTCATGAGGGCCGCGAAATTCAGGCTCTCGTGATAGACGCCCTCTTCGGTCGCGCCGTCGCCGAACACCGCCACCGCCACGCGCGAACTGCCCCGGCGCTTGAACGAGAGCGCGGCTCCGACGGCATGGGGAATCGAACTGGCGACGACCGCGGACGAGCCCATCAGCCCGACTTCGGGGGCCGACAGGTGCATCGAGCCGGCCTTGCCCTTGGAGATACCTCCGACACGGCCGTAGAGTTCGGCGAACATCTTGTCGAGCGGGCCGCCCTTGGCGATGTAGAAGCCATGCGAGCGATACGTCGCGAAGACGAGATCGTCCGGGTTCAAGGCATCGCACACCCCAGCGGCGACGGCTTCCTGGCCGATCGACAGGTGAACCGGGCTTTGGATCCTGTCCGAAGGGTAGAGCTCGATGATGCGCTCTTCGACCAGCCGGATCGTCAGCGCTGTCCGGAAAAGTCGGCGATAGCGCTCGTCGCTGTCCATCAAACTATATTCCCCAAGCCTGAAAGTCGGCCCGAGCGGCCGTCCCTGACGCCTCTCCTAGCGATACACCTGCAACTATTCAACATTCCGGTTGGCCCGATACCAGGCGAGCAACTCGGTCAGGCCGTCGGCGACAGAGGTCGCCGGCCGCCAGCCCGTGGCGTCCATGAAGCGGCGCCCCGAAACGCGCAGCATCGCCGGGCCCAGATTCTGGCCTTCCAGTTCGACCGCGGCATCGTCGAACCCGTCGGCATCGAGCAGCGCCTGCAGGATCGATCGGACGGACACCTCGTCCGGCGTTGCCACGTTGAAGGCCCGGAACCCCTTTAAACCGGGCTGGAGGGCCGCCGCGACGGCACTCGCGAGGTCACGGGCATGGATCAGGTTTCGCGTCTGGGTGCCGTCGCCGGCCAGCCGGATCGGTCGCGCGCGTTCGACGACACGCCGCACGAGCGAAGGCAGGAAATGCCCGGTTCGCGGATCGAAGTCGTCATGCGGCCCATAGACCAGGGTCGGTCTCAGGGCGACGGCAGAGTCGAGCCACCCCAACGTCCGAACGTACCATTCGAGCTGCTTTTCCAGGGAGCGATGCATCCACCCCACGCCGAACCAGTGTCCGGGCGGGTTGCCGGTCTCATATTGCTCCTCCTCCAGCAATTCCAGGGAGGGCGGATAGCCTGTACACGAACTCACAAGGACGACGTGCCTCGCGTCGCCCCGGGCAGCGGCTTCCATGGCGTTCGTGACGATGCGCAGATTGTCGAGCACCGATTCCGCCGGCTCGTCCCGCAACACGGCGCTGGTGGATACTCGACCTGCACAGAGAATGACGGTGTCGCAACCGGCGAAAGCACGGGAGGCCTGGTCCCTGTCCGTGAAGTCGCACTGGACCCACCGGACGCCCTCGGTGGGGAAGGGTGCACGCGATCTGTAGGTCGCGACCACGGGCTCTCCCGCCCGACCGGCGAGCGCATCGACGACATGCCGTCCGATCAGCCCCGTTGCACCCGCCACCGCGATCGTCATCTTCCCTCGGCCCTCCGTCACCTGCATGCCGCGCCGACCGTAACCGCCGGCCGGCAGATTGTCGCACAGTTCGGTCGACCGAGGTGCCGGACGTGCTAAGGAACGCCCCCGAACGGACGAGTTGACAGGAAATGGGAATGTCGCCGCATCAGCGCCTGGGACAAAGAGAGTTCGAAATTGCGTGTGGCCTCCCGGCGGGAAGCCTCGACGAGCGCACCAAGGCGCTGCTGGAGAAGACTCCCCTGCTCTACACGGCTCTCGACGAGGCGGCCCAGGCGGCTGCCCGCGCGAAGGTGGCCGAGGACATCGATCGCGGTTTCACCGTCGTCGGCGAGCATCGCGCCTCGATCTGGCGCGACGCGTGGCAGGATCATCTGGACGACTTCATCAGCTCGGGACACGCGCTCGAAGCGCTCAATCCACGGTTCGTCGGCGGTACAGTGCTTCTGCGCTGGCAAGGTGCCTACGTCGAAGGCGTCACCGAGCGGCTCGAGCTGGCCTTCCTCGAGATCTTCCGGGACTGGCTGTTCCGGACCTATCTCGCCGATACGTCGCATCTCTACGAGTTCGGCAGCGGCAGCGCCTTCAACGTTGCGGCCTATGCGAAGCTCTATCCCCAAACTGACATCACCGCCCTCGACTGGGCACCCGCCGCGGTCACGATTGCGAATCTTCTCGGCGAGCGTCACGGGATGAAGATCGCGGGAGAACGGTTCGATTTCTTCGCCCCCGACAGCGGCTTCGAGTTCGCCCCGAACAGCAGCGTTCTCACCATGTGCGCTCTCGAGCAGGTGGGCGAGAGGTTCCGTCCCTTCCTGGATTTCATTCTGGAGAAGCGTCCGAAAAGGGTGGTCCATGTGGAGCCCATGCTGGAACTCTACGATCCCGCGCTGCCGCACGACGCCCTGGCCATCCGCTACCACCAGCAGCGCAAATACCTGACCGGTCTCCTGCCTCATCTCCGCTCCCTCGAGCAGGCCGGTTCGATCCGGCTCCTGAAGGTGCAGCGGCTGAAATTCGGCAGCCGCTTCCACGAATGCTTCTCATTGGTCGCCTGGGAGCCGGTCTAGCCAGCCCGAACGGGCCCCGGCCCGCCGCGGCGCGGCGGGCAATCACGGGGTCGCATTCACGGGCGAGACCGGCTATTGAGGCCCCGACCGGTGCGCGTGGGCGGCCGGACAGATCAAAAGCCAAGCGAAAGGCACTTAAAGATGTCGGCCAAGCGCGCCCTGATCACGGGCATCACGGGAATGGTCGGCTCTCACCTCGCCGAATACATCCTGAAGCACACCGACTGGGACATCGTCGGGCTTCTGCGCTGGCGCAGCCCGCTCGACAATCTCAGCGCCATCGTCGGGCCGATCAATTCGGGCTCCCGGGTGCGGCTGGTCTACGGCGACCTGCGCGATACCCTGTCCATCCAGCGCGCCGTCGAATCGGCGAAGCCGGACTATGTGTTCCATCTGGCTGCGCAGAGCTTTCCCCGCACCAGCTTCGATTCTCCTCTCGACACGATGGACACCAACATCCTCGGGACGGTCAGGGTTCTGGACGCCCTGCGCACGACCGCGCCGGAGGCCGTGATCCACGTCTGCGCCTCGTCCGAGGTCTTCGGCCGGGTGCCGAAGGAAAAACTGCCGATCGCCGAGGAATGCAGCTTCCACCCCGCCTCGCCCTACGCCATCTCCAAAGTCGGGACCGATCTCGTCGGGCGCTTCTATGCCGAGGCCTACGGCATGAAGGTCATGACCACGCGGATGTTCACCCATACCGGCCCTCGCCGCGGCGACGTGTTCGCCGAGTCGACCTTCGCCAAGCAGATCGCGATGATCGAGCACGGCCTGGTTCCGCCGGTGGTCAAGGTCGGCAACCTGGAATCGCTGCGCACCGTGGCCGACGTGCGCGACGCCGTGCGCGCCTACTATCTTCTGGTGACGAAGGATCCGGTCGCAGGCGCCTACTACAATATCGGCGGCACTCATTCCTGCACCATCGGCAACATCCTCGAGCATCTCATCGCGCTGTCGCCGAAGCGTACGGAGATCAAGGTGGAGGTCGATCCCGACCGGCTTCGCCCCATCGATGCCGACCTCCAGGTCCCGGACACCTCGAAGTTCGAGCAGCACACGGGCTGGCGGCCGGAAATTCCCTTCGAGCAGACGATGCGCGATCTTCTCGACTACTGGCGGCAGCGGGTCGCCGTCGAGGGCAACCGCTTCCTGACGCGATAGCCATCAGAACCGAACCGAGCATCCGAAAATGAAGCGCCCTGCGGCAAGCGACAACATGTCGATGGCAATGTCGAGAACGCCCTACCGCGTGTCGTTCTTCGGCGGCGGCACGGACTATCCCGAATGGTATCGGGAACATGGCGGCAACGTACTGTCGATGGCCATCAACAGGTACTGCTACATCGTCGGGCGTCACCTGCCCCCCTTCTTTGCCACGCGTCACAGGGTCGTCTGGTCCCACATCGAGACCGTCAACTCGATCTCCGAGATCCTCCATCCGGCGGTCCGGGCAGGACTGGAGTTCATGGAGTTCGACAACGAACGTGGCGTCGAGATCCATCATCAGGGTGATCTTCCGGCCCGCTCCGGGATCGGGTCCAGTTCCTCGTTCTCCGTGGGACTGATCAACGTTCTCCACGCGATGCGCGGCCAGACGATCAACAAGCGTGACCTCGCCAATGCCGCAATCCACCTGGAACGCGACATTCTCCAGGAAACGGTCGGATGCCAGGACCAGGTGGCCAGCGCCTATGGCGGCCTGAACGTCATCAAGTTTGGAACGGACGGCGCGATCGACGTGCTGCCGCTGGACCTGTCGGGCCAGAATCAGCGGAAGCTGGAAGACTGGCTTTTGCTTTTCTACACCGGAACGACCAGGCTCTCTTCGACGATCGCAAAACTGCTGGTCTCGAATTTCAGCGCCAAGAGCAACCACCTCCGGCGCATGCACGACATGGTCGGTCCGGCGTCTAAGCAGCTGCGAACGGGAGACATGGAGTCGTTCGGGCAGCTCCTGCACGAAGCCTGGCAACTCAAGCGCCAGCTGTCGGACGGCGTCACGACGACCAGCATCGATGATGTCTACTCGGCCGCTCTTTCCGCAGGCGCGCTCGGCGGCAAGCTGCTCGGTGCCGGCGGCGCGGGTTTCATGGCCTTCATCGTGCCGCCCGAGAAGCAGCCCCAGGTTCGAGCAGCCCTCTCCCATCTTCTTCACGTGCCGGCGGGAATCGACTTTACCGGATCGACGATCGTCTACCGTCAGCTCGACACGCTGCCCCAGTCCTGATAGCGCCGGGAATTATCATGGAGACCTATCCGACCGCCCTCGACTCTGTCCGGCTGATCAAGCCGCTGACCATCTTCGAGGATTTTCGCGGCCATTACATCGAGACCTACAACGAACGCCTCTACCGTGAGGCCGGGATCGACCAGCATTTCATCCAGGACGACATATCGGTGTCGCGCCGGCATGTGCTGCGCGGCATCCACGGCGACGACAAGACGTGGAAGCTCATCTCCTGCCTGCAGGGAAGCTTCTACATGGTCGTGATCAACAACGATCCCCAGTCCGCGCAATACCGGAAGTGGACGTCGTTCACCCTGTCGGAGAGCAACAGGCTGCAGGTGCTGGTGCCGCCGAAGTTCGGCAACGGCCATGTCGTCATGAGCGAACAGGCGATCTTCCACTACAAGCAGACCACGGACTACGATCGATCGGGCCAGTTCACGCTCGTCTGGAACGATCCGGCATTGAACATCTGGTGGCCGGTCCAGAACCCGATCATTTCGGAACGGGACCAGGGACGGTAGTCTTCCCGCTAGGGTCGTTCGGCGGCCGGGAAGCCTGAAAGCTCATCGACCGCGCCGACCAGATGATAGAGGCTGGTCGCGGGCATGAAATCGACGAGCCATGATCCGTCCGGCCCGAGGCGGTCGACCCATCCGCCGCGCGGCGCCGTGACCAGGAAGCGATCGTGCAGCGCTTCGGTCAGCGCAACGGCCCTCTCCCTCGCGCCTGGCCGGCCGCGCAGCGCCTCCCCCAGATCACCCTTGATGGCTTCGGTCATCGGCCAAAGTCGCCGGGACGCCTTGGCGATCGTGCCATTGGGGTGGAGTTCGTCGACGATCAGCCCCTCCGCGTCGAAGCCGCTTCGACTTGCATGTTCGTACAAGTTGTCGACGATCGCCTCGACCCGATGGTCGCCCGTCTCGCTTTGATAGCGACGGAGCAGCCAGCACCATTCGAAGTGGTGTCCGGGCTCGACAATGGCGCCCTCTTCGTCGACCGGCCTCAGCTCTTCATCGAAATACTCGAGAAGCACGCCCTGCCCGACCTCGAAGAACCTCGACAGGAAGAGTTTGAACAGCTTCTCGGCGCGCTCGAGAAAGAGCCGGTCGCGCGAACATTCCCACAAGGCGAGCAGCGCCTCGAACAGATGCATATGAGGGTTCTGGCGACGGGGGCCGGGAGGGACCGGCAAGGCTTCGACGTAGCCCCCGCCCCGCGGCGCCACCATCTCACGGTCGAGGAAAGCCAGCGTTTCGCGGGCGAGCGCCAGTTCTGCCTGCCTCCCGGTTGCCCGCACATACGCGGCCACCGCCAGAAGCACGAAAGCATGGGCATAGAGGTCGCGTCTGGGGTCGGCGACCGTTCCGTCCCGAGCGACCGAGAATACCCAACCGTCGCGATCGTCGCGGCGGTAATAGTCCCGGCGCATCGACACGAAGGCGCGTTCGACGAGAGCACCGGCCCCCGCGATCCATTGCCGACGTTCTGCAATCGAATAGACGAAAATCTGCCGCGCCTGGACAAGGAGCCGGATCGGAACGTCGGCGCGTGGCCGGCCTTCGAATGTCAGGCCCTCCTCGAACCGCCCGGTCGCGGCATCGAACCCCGACGTCGCCCACAGCGGCAGCGCCTGCTCGCGCATCCACGCTTCCATCAGCGTCGCAGCAGACCGGAGATCACGATTCATCAACGCCGGATCCCGGTCCACGGCGGACGTTGGGTTCTAGCGCTTGAGCAGGTCGTCGGCACGTTCGTTCGGCACCGCCACGACATTCGGCGACAACGGCGCTCCCTCGACGGCACGTTCGGGCCAGCCGCCATCCGGGGAGAAGGACAAAATCTGATAATCGAGTTCCTTGCGGAGCACGCCCAGCAGCGAGTCCGCACTCTGGCCCTGCGCATGCAACGCCCGCTCGTTGAGCTCCATCAGGAGTACAGGCCGCGATGCCGATAGCACCTGTCGCGCGCCGGCAACGACACCGGCCTCGCCGCCCTCGACATCGATTTTGACCATGTCGACCCGTGACAGTCCCTGCTTGGCGACGACCGCGTCGAGCGTCTCGAGCGGGACTCGCTCCGAACTGGCGCGCACGACGTCGTCATGCGCGAAATCACCCAGCGTATTGTGGCCGGCATGCACGCCGTGGGCGAGATGGAGGTCGACGAACCCCGCCTGGGCGCCAAGCGCAGCGGCAACCACCTGAACGTTCTCGAGGCCGTTGCGCCCGAGATTGCGCTGGAGATGGGCGCGCTCGCGCGAACTCGGTTCGACGGCGATCACCCTCCCGGCCGGACCGACGCGACGGGCGGCGAAGAGCGTATAGTAGCCGTCGTTGGCGCCAACATCGATGAAGACCATCCCCGGCTTCAGCACGCGATCAACGAAGGCAAACTCGTTGGGCTCGAACGAGCCGCACACGTAGAGACAAAGGCTGTTGTCGTTGCCCAGGGTCACGTCCACCGTGGTGCCGCCGTGCCAGCGCACGGTGAGCGGCACCGCCAGATCCTTCTCACGGGCCGCTTCCCACAGGGCGCCCCGCCGGCAGGCGAGCCACTGTCTCTGGTCGTAATATTCTTCGGCAAACCGCCAACCGGGCCGCGGCTCGAGCCGCGGCGCACCGGGGGCCAGAATTGCGGCATAGGCAGCGCCGATCGCGGGAGCCCGCACAATCAGCCAGCGGCCCATATTATCGAGATGGTAGCCAACGCCCGAGCAAATACGCTCCCAGGTGCTGGCGACGCTGATCGGACGGCGGGCCGTCGTCATGCCTGAACTGTTTGCCCCCAACTATGCCGAGTTCGGCTAACGTACCCACCGTCAAGCGTCAAGCGTGCCTGTGTGTTGCCACTTTCTGTCCGTAGTGGCTTACGTTGCAGCTTCGATGCTGCGGAAATATAATGATCGTCCCTCTCACACTTCGTCGGTGAAATGTTCGCGCCTCTCCCCCGCGCTCTCGTCGTTCTCACGATCATGCTGCTGCCCGCCGCTGCGTCTGCCCAGAGGCCGACCGGGCAAGGCGTGGCAGCCCAGACCGCGCCCAGCCAGGGTTTGCGCGTCGTGGCTCGCGTCAACGACGACGCCATCACCGATTTCGACCTGTCGCAACGGGTCCTTTTCGCCATCCGCACCTCCGGCTTGACGGACAGCCCGGACCTGCGCCAGCGCATGGCGCCGCAGATGCTGCGACAGATGATCGACGAGCGTCTGCAGGTTCAGGATGCCAAGAAGCTGGGCGTCAAGCCGTCGGACTCCGAGATTGCCGGCCGCTATGCCGAGATCGAACGCGCCGCCGGCCTGGGTCAGGGTCAGTTCAAGCAATACCTCCAGAGCGTCGGTGTCGCTCCCGATATTGCGACGCAGCAGATCGAGGCCCAGATCGCCTGGGGCAAGATCATCCGGCGCAAGGTTCGATCCCAGGTCGACGTCTCCGAGGCGGAAGTCGACGATACTCTGAGCCGGATGCGCTCCAACGTCGGCAAGACGGAAACGCGCGTCGCGGAGATCTTCGTGCCGGTCGACCGCGCCGATGGCGTCGACGAGGGCAAGCGCAGCGCCGACCGCATCATGGAGCAGCTCCGGCGGGGTGCGCCGTTCGGCGCCGTCGCGCAGCAGTTCTCCCAGGGCGCCTCGGCTGCCTCGGGTGGAGACCTGGGCTGGGTTCTGCCCGGCGCGCTCGACCCATCGCTGGATGCCGCCCTAGAGAAGACACAGCCGCGCACCTATTCCGAGCCCGTTCGCTCGGGTGCCGGCTGGCACATTCTGTACGTCGTCGATCGCCGGCCATTCGCGGCCGCCCGGCCCGACGACGTGAAGCTCAACCTGGTTCAGTTGACTCTCTCGCTGCCGGCGAACGCCTCCCCGGAAGAAGTCAATCGCGCGACCGCGGATGCCCAGAAGGCGATGAGCGGTGTCCGGCAATGCAGCGATCTGCACGTCCAGGCTCGCCAGATCAAAGGCAGCACGTCGGGCGATCTCAACGGCTTACGGGTCGGCGACCTCGCCGCTAATCCGCAGATGTACGAGCAAATCCCGCGCCTCTCGATCGGCGGCACGGCGGGGCCCTTCCGCGTTGCCGAAGGCCTGCAGGTCGTCGCGCTCTGCAGCAAGGCGGGCGGCGACGGCATGCCGACGCGCGAGGCCATCCAGCAGCAGCTGCTCATCCAGAAGCTCGACGCTGCGGGACGGCGATACATGCGCGATCTGCGCCGGCAAGCCACTGTCGACATCAAGTCGTGATGGCCCGGACATGACGTGTCGGCCATGACGATGGCCGCGCCGCTCGCCGTGACGATGGGCGAGCCGGCCGGCGTTGGCGCCGAACTCAGTCTCAAGGCCTGGCTGTCGCGGCGCGGTGCCGCGCGCCCGTTCTTCGTCCTGGACGATCCAGCCCGGCTGTCGGCTCTCGCCCGGCAGCTTGGCCTGAACGTTCCGGTCGCGGAGATTTCGCGGCCCGAGGACGCCGCCTCCACCTTCGGCGCCGCCCTCCCTGTTCTTCCGGTACGTCTCGCCGCGCCGCCCACGCCCGGTCATCCGGACGTCGCCAATGCGGGTGCCACCATCGAGGCGATCGAGCGGGCGACGGCATTTGCGATGGCCGGATCGGTCGCCGGGATCGTCACCAATCCGATCCAGAAGAAGACGCTGCAGGATGCGGGGTTCCGTCATCCCGGGCACACCGAGTTCCTCGCCGAACTCGCGGGCGGGGTCGAGGTAGCGATGATGCTCGCCTGCCCCGAGCTCCGGGTCGTGCCAGTGACCATTCATCTTTCACTGGGCGACGCCGTACGCGCGCTCGACGGTGACGCCATCGTGCGCGCCGGACGGATCGCCGCGAGGGGATTGCGCGACCTGTTCGGCATCGAGCATCCCCGGCTGGCCGTGGCCGCCCTCAATCCGCATGCCGGCGAACAGGGCGCCATGGGCGACGAAGAGCGCCGCATCATCGTACCCGCGATAGAAACGCTGCAGCGCGAGGGAATCGCAGCGCGCGGACCGGCGCCTGCCGACACGCTGTTCCATGCGGCGGCGCGCACCGCCTATGACGTCGCGCTCTGTATGTATCACGACCAGGCGCTGATCCCGATCAAGACGATCGACTTCTCGGGAGGCGTCAACGTGACGCTCGGCCTGCCCTTCGTGCGCACGTCGCCCGACCACGGCACGGCGCTCGACATCGCCGGCACGGGTCGTGCCGACCCGGCGAGCCTTCTGGCGGCCATCGACATGGCTGACGACATGGCGCGCCGGCGCGCCGCCTGATCATGGACGGCGTCGAGGCCCTGCCGCCCCTGCGCGAGACGATTGCGGCGCACGGGCTCGATGCGAAGAAGCGCTTCGGCCAGCACTTCCTGCTCGACCTCAACCTCACGCGGCGCATCGCGCGCGCCGCCGCGCCGCTCGGCGACGGAACCGTGATCGAAATCGGTCCGGGTCCCGGCGGGCTGACGCGTGCGCTGCTGCTCGAAGGGGCAGGCCACGTCGTCGCCGTCGAGGTGGACGGCAGAGCCTTCGGCCCCCTGCTCGAGTTGCAGGCAGCGGCCGGCGGGCGGCTCGACCTGATCGAGGCCGATGCCCTGAAGATCGAGCCGCGGGACCTCGGAGCGGCCCCGCGCCGGATCGTGGCCAACCTGCCCTACAACGTCTCGACCGCCCTGCTGGTGCGCTGGCTTCACACCGCGAACGACATCGCAGACATGGTGCTGATGTTCCAGAAGGAGGTCGTCGATCGGCTGGTGGCCGAGCCGCGAACCAAGGACTATGGCCGCCTTTCGGTGCTTGCCCAGCATGTCTGCGAGGTTCGCCGGCTGTTCGACGTGGCGCCGACCGCCTTCGTGCCGCCGCCGAAGGTCACGTCGGCCGTGGCGCGGCTCACGCCCCGGCCCCAGACCGTGCGTCTGGCCGATCTGAGGCCTCTGGAGCGCATCACCGCCGCCGCCTTTGGCCAGCGCCGCAAGATGCTGCGCGGGTCTCTGGCGGGCGTCTTTGCCGAGCCCGTGGCTACGCTGGAGCGACTTGAGCTGAAGCCCACGGCCCGGGCCGAGGAACTTTCGGTCGACGACTTCGTAAGGCTGGCAGGCGCCCTTGACAGTGAGTGAGCGCTCACTATTATAAAGACATGATCCGCTCCCTCGCTTTCAACGCCTATTTTTACGTCGGCACCTTGCTGGTGGCGATCATCGGCATTGTCCTGGTGCCCATCCCCACGCCGGTCCTGCTGCGCGGCCTGCTCTTCCACTGGGCCCGGGCGGTCGTCTGGGGCATGCGCTGGGTCGGCGGCATGAAGATCGAGTACAGGGGCCTCGAGCACCTGCCGGCCAACGGGCCCGCGCTGCTGGCAAACAAGCATCACAGCGAGAGCGACGGCATCCTGCTGGCGGCTCGTATCCGCGGCATTGCCTTCGTGGCCATGCAGGAGCTCTTCCGCTACCCGCTGATCGGCGCGATGCTGTACCGGTTGCAGATGATCCGCGTGGACACCTGCGGCGGCGGCCGCGAACGCGAGAACCTTGCCCAGTTCGCCAAGCGCGCCTGCGACAGCGGCCGGCACATTGCGATCTATCCCGAGGGCAACCTGATGGCGCCGGGCGAACGCGAGCGCTATCGCTCGGGCATCTACTATCTCTATCGCGACCTCGGCCTGCCCGTGACGCCGGTTGCCACGTCGGTGGGCCTGCTGTGGAATCGCCGCGACTGGCGCAAGAGGGCCGGACGTGCCGCCATCGAGTTCCTCCCTGCTATCGAGACGGGGCTCGACAAGGACAGCTTCATGCGCCGTCTCGAGGACGAGATCGAAAGCGCGAGCGACCGTCTGATCGCCGAGTTCTCGGGTCGGCCCTACCGGCCCAGCCAGCTCGTCCTGCGCTCGCAGGGCCAGACCGGCATCGGCGCGCCGGTCACCGCCCCTCGCGCAGCGCCTTGACGAAGTTCGACAGGCCGACCTGGCGTTCGCGCTTCAGCCGCTCGGCCGTCAGGATCGACTTGAGTTCCATCAGGCTGGTGGCGATGTCGCGATTGATGATCTGGTAGTCGTACTCGGCCCAGTGGCTCATCTCGTCGGCGGCCTTGGCCATCCGCTTCTGCACGACTTCCATCGAGTCCTGCGCACGGGTGATCAGCCGACGCTCCAGATCGCGCGTCGAGGGCGGCAGGATGAACACCGTCACCAGATCGCTGCCGGCCTTCTCCTTCAGCTGCTGCGTGCCTTGCCAGTCGATGTCGAACAGCACGTCCCGACCGGCCATCAAGGCGGCTTCGACCGGCGCGCGCGGCGTGCCGTAGAAATGGTCGAACACCCGTGCATGCTCGAGGAACTCGCCGCGCTCCACCATGCCGCTGAAGGTGGCGGTGTCGACGAACTGGTAGTCGACGCCATCCTTCTCGCCGGATCGGCGGGCACGCGTGGTCGCCGAGACGCTGAGCTGGATCTGCTTGTCGTTGTCGAGCAGCTGCCGCGACAGGGTCGTCTTGCCCGCGCCCGAAGGCGAGGACAGGACGAGCATCAGGCCGCGCCGCTGGATCTGGCCGGAATCCACCTCATTCGACATTCTGAACCTGCTCCCGCATGCGCTCGACGGCGCCCTTGAGATCGATGCCGATGCGCGTCAGCTCGATGTCTGCGGACTTCGAGCAGAGCGTGTTGGCTTCGCGATTGAACTCCTGGCACAGGAAATCGAACTTCCGGCCGACCGGATTGTCCGACCGTGCGTCGGCCAGCAGCGTCCGCGCCTGCGCGATATGGGCGGCCAGACGATCGAGTTCCTCGCGCACGTCGGCCTTGCCGACCTGCAGCGCCACTTCCTGCGCGAAGCGCTCCTCCGACAGGGCCGGCACCCGGCCCAGAAGCTCGGCAATCTGCGCCTCGAAGCGCGCCCGCACGGTGCCGATCTGCGCGAGCGCCCGCTCGGTCGCGCGACCGCACAGGCTTTCGATTTCCGCGACATGGCCTTCGATGACCTTGGCCAGCGCCTTGCCCTCGGCGGCGCGCGATGTGACGAGGGCCTTCAGCGCCTCGTCCAGCGTCGCCTGCAGCCCCTTGTCGAGCAGAGCAAGCGCCTCCTCGGTGTCCTCGCCGGCATCCTCCTCCTCGATGACGCCACGCACCCGCAGCAACCCGTCGGCCGACGGGGCTGCCGCACCGGTCGTCCGGCGTACCTCCTCGACCAGGGTCGCCAGCTCCGCCAGCAAAGTGCGATTGATGCTGAGCGGCTTGGCCTGGCGCTCGCTGGTGATGGTGAGGGTGAGCGAGACGTTGCCGCGCTTCATCTTGCCGCCGACCGCGGCCCGGGACGGGTTCTCGAGGCGGTCGAAGCCCGGCGGCACGCGACACCTGATCTCGAGGTTCCGGCCGTTGACGCTGCGCGCTTCCCAGACCCAGCGGCGCCGATCATCCGATCCTTGCGCACGGGCGTATCCCGTCATGCTTGCAATCAATTTGCCCCCTGCCCTGTTTGTGGGCACCGTTATCCCTTAAGTGGATCGACATTTCGATTCAATCGGCTATTGAGGCGAGCTTTATCATGGCGAACAAGACCGCGGCACGGCAGACGGGCCTCAAGGTGGCGGCCCTGTGCATAGGGCTTGTCGTGGCGTTGGCAGGCCTCGAGATCCTCTCCACGGCGTGGCTGACGATTCGGGACGGTCGCTACACCCCGGCCAGGGAGCTGTTCGCCACGTCCCGGAATACCTACATCCAGGACATTACCGGCAGCGGCAGCAGCAATTGCCGATACGTCGACACGATGTTTCCCCATCCCTACCTGGCCTTCGTCCATCATCGCGACGATCCCTGCGGCGTTCCCAGTGCCAACGACATCGGCATGCTGGGCGACAACTATCCGGTCGCCCGAAATCCCGACCGCTACGTCATCCTCCTCGCCGGCGGATCCGTGGCCTCGCAGATCAGCCAACTCGTCCAACCCGGCCGCCGGAGCTTCATCGAGGAAGAACTCAACCGGCACTATGTCAGCCCGACCGGCAAGCCCTTCCTCGTGCTGAATGGCGGACTGGGCGCCTGGAAACAGCCCCAGCAGCTGATCCTGCTGGCGATCTACGGCGACTTCATCGATGCCGTGGTCACGCTCGACGGCTACAACGAGCAGCACCTGATCCAGCCGGGCCTCAAGGTCCGCTTCGAGATGCCGGGCGCGAACTACCTCGGCGTGAACCCGATCATCGCCAAGGACGGTTTCGGCAGCCTCGCGGTGAGCTGGTTCATGGGCCGCATCTCCGGCTGGCTTGGGACCGGCCTCACGAGCCATTCGCACGCCGCCTACCTGCTGGCTTCGGCCCTGGCCTCGAAGCCGGCCGACGACGGTTCGGGGTTTGGCGCGAAGACCTACTCGGAGATGATGAGCCTTCCCAGCGACATCACGAACTCCGCGTCGACCTACATGGACTGGCAGATCGCGCAGTACGCCAAGTACATACGCGTCATGGACGTGACGGCCCGCGACTTCGGCATCAAGTCGATGTTCTTTCTCCAGCCCGTCCCCGCCGTGGACAAGACGCTGACGCCGGAGGAGAGCCGCGCCACCCCCGATCTCAAGTATGGCGAGCGTTACGTCGAAATCGTGCGGCGCCTCCTCGCGCTGCGCGAGCGCAACATCGAGGTCCGCAGCCTCCTCGACGTCTTCAAGGACGAGAAGGAGACGATCTACAGCGACGACATCCACCCCAAGCGGGACCTGATGGACAGCCGCGGCTATTCGCTGATGGCCGCCCGCATGGCGCAGGAAATGGCCGGCACCTGGGGCTGGCGCACGAAACCCCAACAATAGGCGCGCCGCACATGAAAACTTTCTCCAGCATCGTGCTGACCGGCGCCTCAAGCGGCATCGGCGAAGCCCTTGCGCTCGACTACGCCGCTCCGGGCGTGGCGCTGGCCCTGACCGGGCGGGACGCCGAGCGGCTCGAAGCGGTCGCCGGCGCCTGTCGCGCCAAGGGTGCCATCGTCGTCGCGGACACGATCGATGTGACCGACCGCGACCGCATGCTGCCCTGGCTGACCGCCTTCGACCAGGCGCACCCGGTCGACCTGGTGATCGCCAATGCCGGCATCTCGATCGACAAGGACAATTCCTCGCTCGACGATTTCTCGATCATCCGCAAGACGCTCGACGTCAACGTCAACGGCATGCTGAACACCGTCGAGCCGCTGCTGGCCCCAATGATCGCGCGAAAGCGCGGTCAGATCGCCGTGGTGTCGTCGCTCGCCGGCTTCATCGGGCTGCCCTACTCGGCGTCCTACAATGCCAGCAAGGCCGCGGTGCGCGTCTGGGGCGAAAGCATCCGGTATGTGCTGAAGAAGGACGGTATCGGCGTCAGCGTCATCTGCCCAGGCTTCGTGGTCAGCCGCCTCACCGCCGAAGCCCCGTTCCCCATGCCGTTTATCATGACCTCGGCGAAGGCGTCGGCGATCATCCGTCGCGGCCTCGCTGCCAACCGGCCGCGCATCGCCTTCCCGATCGGCACCAAGGCCGCCGTCTGGCTGGGAACGACGCTGCCGGGCCGCTGGACGGCCAGGTTGCTGGGGGCCGGCTAGCGCTTTTCGAGTTTGCGCAGTTCCTGGAAGACGCGGTTCGCGGCGATCTCCACGCCTTTGTCCGTCCAGTGGGCATCGCTGCGGCGATAGGCGCCGCGCACGCCCTCGAAGTCCTTGCGCAAATCGACGTAGCGGATCGACGTGCTGGCCAAGGCTTCCAGCAGCCGGTCCTGTCGGTAATCGGCGATCACGTTGAAGGCATAGAAGCGCGGCCAAGGCTTCCAGTAGGCGACATAGTCGGGATCGACGCTGCCCGGCGGCACGATGAACAGGACCAGCGGCACGCCGCGCTCGCGGGCCGCACGATCCATCGCCGTCAGCCACGACAAGGTGGCCTGTATGTCGACGTCCTTCACCAGACGCGCCGCCTGTTCCCTGGTCGTGGCCTCGAAGTAGGGAGACTTCTCGACCTCGGCCTTGGTCATGAGGTTCAGGAGCCAGCCCTGCAGCGACTCGTCGTCCGCCTTCCCCGACGCGTAGGCCTGCCAGAAGGCATCGCTGTCCCGGCCGAAGATGGCCATGATCTGCTGCTCGGTCAGGTCTGGGTAGTAGTAGCGCCTGACGTGACGGGCGAGCGCTGGCGTACGCTCCGCCGGCGGCAGGCGGGCGATCTTCGTCAGCGTGTCGAACTCTTGCGGCACCGGCTTGTTGGTCGTCAGCATCTCCGACAGGCGCAGGCGGTTGACCAGGACCCAATTGGCGTTCGGCATGATGCTGCCGAGGACCGAACCGCCCGGGGCCTCGCTGACCAGATCGGGCAGGATACCCTGACCATAGCCCTGCCCGTCGAAGACGAAGTCGTTGCCCGAGAAAAAGAACACGGCGAGCGCGTCGGGCGACAGGGCGAAGGCCACGTCGCGCAGGCGGTAGTAGTAGCTGCGCGGACCGGTGGCTGAGATGCCGAGGTTGATCATCTCGGCCTTCGGCTGGCCGGCCTCGATGAAGCGTCGCTCGACCTCTCCCGGCACGGTGAGGCGCGTGAGCTGGAACTCGAGATAGCTGTCGCCGATGAAGACACCGCGGAAGCCGCCACCCGCCGGCTTGGCGATGCTGCGTTCCTTGTCGCGCATACCCCATGAATTGTGCGGCTCGAAAACCCAGGGTTTGTCGGCCAGACCGGCGAACTCGCTCGACTGCACGGTGCCCGGCGGAGTCGAGCGCAGCGCCCGCGCGGGCCACGACGGCGCCTCGAACGAGGCCAGCACCTCGAGGCCAGCCAGCGTGATCCCGGTCAGGATCAGGCCAAATACGATCGCGTAGATGCGCTTGCGGCCGTTCTCAGTCATTGCCCGGCGTAATATAGGGCGAATTCGATACGGTCCAGCGAGCGGGTCGTTCCTGCCGGAAGATCTGCCGGAGATGGACTTCGTCCGGCCCGTCGGCAATGCGCAGCATGCGCGCAACCGCAAAGGCACGATGGACCGGCGCATCGTCGCTACCGCCCATCGCGCCGAACAGCTGCATCGCCCGATCGGCAATGCGCTGGGCCATTTCCGGCACCGCGACCTTCACCATCGAGACGTCGCGCCAGGCGGCCTGATGCCCGTCGCTGTCCAGCCGCTCGGCCGTGCGCAACACCAGCAGGCGGGCCTGCTCGATCTCGATCCGGGAGCGTGCGATCGCCTGCTGAGTGGAATCGTAGTCGATCACCGCCCGACCGAACGTCCGGCGCTCGGCGGCACGTGCCATCATGAGCTCGACCAGGACCTCGCAGGAACCGATCGCGCGCATGCAGTGATGCAGCCGCGCCGGTCCCAGCCGCACCTGCGCCGCCGCAAAGCCCTCGCCTTCCTCGCCCAGCAGATTCTCCGCCGGTACGCGCACATCCTTGAAGTCCAGTTCGGCGATGGGCGCGATACTGTCCTCCCAGCCGAGGAAGCGCAGCTCGCGCACGATCGTGAGACCGGGCGTCGGCATCGGTACGATCACACAGGAATGCCGGCCGGTGCGCGGCGCGTCCGGTTGCGACACGCCCATCACGATCACGAAGGCACAGTCGGGATGGGCGCCGCCCGTGATGTACCACTTGCGGCCGTTCACGACCCAGTCGCCACCGTCGCGCCGCAGGGTCGTGGCAATGTTGGTCGCGT
Organism: Reyranella sp.; assembly: GCF_965249915.1. GTDB lineage: Bacteria > Pseudomonadota > Alphaproteobacteria > Reyranellales > Reyranellaceae > Reyranella. Next base: position 1,277,327 of record NZ_OZ252257.1, on the reverse strand, counting down.
CCGACGAAGCGACGTCGGGCTCCGTCATGCCGAACGCCGAGCGGATGCGACCGTCCAGCAACGGCTCGAGCCAGCGCTTCTTCTGCTCCGCGTTGGCCGCGTGCTGCAGCATGATCATGTTGGGCACGTCGGGTGCCTGGGCGTTGAACACTTCAGGCGCCCAGGGCAGCCGGCCGGTGATCTCCGCAATCGGCGCATAGGCGCGATTACTCATCCGGTCCGGCAGGCCGAGGTTCCACAGGCCGGCAGCGCGCGCCTTGGCCTGCAGTTCGGCCATGAACGGAGGCGTGCCCTTCCCCGCCGAGGCATGAGCCGCCCATTCGCGATGGCGCGGCAGGATCTCGCTGTCGAAGAAGCGCTCGACGGCAGCCAGCAGGTCGGCGGTCATTTCATCTGGTTGGTGAGAAGGGCCGCGATGCCGCCCTGGTCCTTGCCGTACTTGAGCAAGGCCGAGCGTCCACCGGCGGCATAGGCGGCGACCGCGCCGAGCAGGCGCTTGAGCTGGTCGGGGCTCGACCGGTCGAACCTGCAGTAGGCTCCGCGCGTCAGCTTGGCGATCTGGGGGAACAGGCGCGACGCCGTACGGTCCTGGCCTTCCTGGAACACGAACACCGGCAGGCCGAGCAGCCCCAGCTGGCCGGCATCGTGGCCGACCGCATCGACATCCTCCTCGCAGCAGTCGCCGACGAAGACGACGGCATCGAGGCGGCTCTCGCGGCGCTGCTCACCGGCGTAGCGCAGCAGACGCGCGATCTGGGTGCGGCCGGCCGCGCAGCGCACGCTGCTCATCAGACGCGCGAGTTCGCGGCCGTCCGACGTCCACTTGCTGACTTTGAACTCCTCGAAGCCGCGATAGAAGGCGAGCCGGACATCGAGGCCGCCCAGCGCATCGGCGGCCACGAACATCTCGCCCTGGATGGCGCAGGCATGATCCCAGGTCGGTTCGCGGCTCGCCGTCGCATCCATCGCGAACAGCAGCCGGCCCCGTCCGCCCGGCCGGTGATCGACCGGCAGCTTGCCGACCTCGCGCACGAACGCATCGACCGCATTCGCACCTGCGGTAGACGGGACGTTGCGATCTCCGGCGCGATCCTCGGCCATGTCCTTTGACCCTCTGCGATGCGTTCAATATGGTGCAGCCGCGCGTTCGCGCCAACATTGAAGCATGACCGGAAACGCCCCCACCTTCGCCACGCTGCTGCTGCGGGTCTTCGTTCCGTTCGCGCTCGCCTATTTCCTCTCCTACATCTTCCGCGGCGTGAACGCGGTGATCTTTCCGTATCTCGAACGGGACGTCGGAATCAGCGCGGGCGACCTCGGCCTCCTCACCTCGGCCTTCTTCCTGTTCTTCGCCGGCTGCCAGCCGATCCTCGGCGTCATGCTCGACCGCTACGGGCCGCGCCGCGTACAGGCGCTGCTGCTGGCGATGGCGGCGATTGGCTCGGCCCTCTTCGGTCTGAGCCTTTCGCTCGGCGAGCTGATCGTGGCGCGCGTGCTGATCGGCTTGGGCTTCGCCGGCGGGCTGATGGCCGCCATCAAGGCGATCACGCTCTGGTATCCACCCGAGCGCTGGGGCCTGATCACCGGCTTCCACATGATGGCGGGCGGACTGGGCGCAATGGCCGCAACGCTGCCGATCCAGTGGTCGCTCTCGGTCATCAGCTGGCAGGGCCTGTTCTTCTGGCTGGCCGGGGTCTGCCTCGTCGTCTCCGCGATCCTGTTCACCGTCGTGCCGGAGCGCGGCGCGCCGGCGGCACCAGGAACGCTGCGCGACCAGTTCCGCATCACCGGCATCGTGCTGACCAATGGCTTCTTCTGGCGCATCCAGCCGCTGCTCACCTTCCAGCAGATGGCGTTCATCGCCGCGATCACCCTGTGGATCGGCCCGTGGCTGCGCGATGTCGGCGGCTTCGCCAGCAACGAGACCCGCGCCGACATCCAGCTCTACACCACGGCCGTGATGACCGCGGGCTTTGCCCTGAGCGGCGTACTGTCCGGTGCCTTCCGCCGCATCGGCATCAGCGACTTCGCCTCGGCCAACCTCGTCAGCGCGCTCTTCACCCTGGTCTGCGCCTGGCTGGCGTTCCTGCCCTCTTTCTATCCCGTCGTGGCCTGGCTGCTGTTCGGCTTCCTCGGCGCCTATCCGATCCAGTACATGCCGCTGCTGGCGCGCTCCTTCCCGCCGCAATATGCCGGGCGGGTCAGCACCAGCTCCAATCTCGTGGTCTTCACGGTGATCTTCGGCGGCCAATGGGCGATCGGCAAGGTCGTCGACCTGTGGCCGCGCACCGCCACGGGCTACTCGCCGGACGGCTATGCCTGGTCGTTCGGCCTGCTGTTCATTCTGCAGGCGGCGGGGCTTCTATGGCTTCTTCTGTCGCGGGCACGTCCACTTCTGCAGGAGCGACCCCCGGCAGGTTGAGCGAGGCCACGAGGTCGCGCACTTCCTGACGCGCCGCGACGTGGCTCAGGGTCAGGGACGGCCCACTGCCGCCGCTGCCGCGCTTCAGGTCGAGCAGCGTCAGACCGCTCAGGAAGAGTTCCTTGTAGATCACGCGCTCGCTCAGGCCCGCGGCGACCCGGAAGCCGATCCGCTTGGCCAGCGCCTCGATCACGTTGCCCATGTCGCGCTTGTTGCGCGCCGCCAGCGACGACAGGCGGTTGCGCATCACGATCCAGTCGACCGGCCGGCCGCCCTCGATGGCGCGAATCTGCCGTTGCTTCCACACCGCCTCGGCATAGATCGACGGCCGCACGATCTTGAGCGTGTCGGGATCGACGCGCGCCAGCAGATCGAGATCGATGAAGCTGTCGTTCAGCGGCGTCAGCAGCGTGTCGGCCCAGGTGTGGGCCAGCCGGCTGAGATGGGTGTCGCTGCCCGGCGTGTCGATGATCACGAAGTCGGCCGCCCCGACCGCCGGTTCGAGCGCGGCCGCCAGCCGCGCACGCTCGTCGGCCTCGGCCTCGCGGCGATCGTTCAGCGACGAGATCATCACCGGCGTGTGCAGCGGCATCGGCAGCTCGACGCCGTTCTTCTTCACATAGGCCGCGCGGTTCTCGATATAGCGGCTGAGCGTTCCCTGCCGCGCATCGAGATCGAGCGTCGCGACGCGCGCGCCGTCCCGCATCAGCGAGACGGCGATGTGCAGCGCCGTCGTCGACTTGCCCGAGCCGCCCTTCTCGTTGCCGATGACGAGAACATGGCCGCGGCCCTCGATCCGAGGGGCCTGCGTCTGGGCGATGCTCGGATTGGGCGCTGGTTGGAATGCCTCGCTCACGCGACCTTGCGGATCCAGACGGCGGTGTCGTGGAACACCGCACCACCATTGGGCCAGCCGGGATCGGCCGAGGTCAGCGCATTGATGCCGATGCCGGTCTCGAAGTTGCGGTTGGGCCAGATGCCCTCGACCACGACGACACCCTTCTGCTGGCCTGCGCGGGGCTTGGCATTCACGACGGTCTTGCCGCGCTCGTTGCCGATCTCCAGCCGCTCGCCCTCGACGATGCCCATGGCGATGCAGTCGTCGGGATTCATCAGCGCGGTCGGCCGGACCTCGCGCTTCTGCGAACTCGGCGTCTCGGTGAAGGTCGAATTGAGGAAGGTGCGCGCCGGCGCCGCGACCAGCCGGAACGGCTTGTCGTCGGTGGCATTCTCGATCACGTCGAAATGGTCGGGCAGCACCGGCATTTCCTTGCCACGCGGTCCATAGGCTGCCCAGTCCGGCTTGAAGCGAAACTTCTTGTCGGGCCAGGCGAAGCCATCGAGGAAGTGCGACGTCTCGAAGCCCAGGTGGAAATCCTGGCCGCCCTTCTGCCAGTTGGTCTCGGCGTCCCACATGCCCGAGACCTTCAGCGTCTCGTCCATGATCTCCCACGGTGTCATGTCGAAGCCGCGATGCTTGGCACCCAGGCGCTTTGCGAGTTCAGCAATCACGAAGTGGTTCTCGCGGCACTCGCCCGGCGCGTCAATCACGGCTTTGGCCACCTGGAAGAAAGTGTGGCCGCTGGCTGTGTAAAAGTCGTCGTGCTCGAGGAACATGGTGGCCGGCAGGACGATGTCGGCGAAGGCCGCCGTCTCCGTCATGAACTGCTCGTGCACGCAGACGAACAGGTCGTCGCGCTTGAACCCCTTGTGCACCAGTTCGAGTTCCGGACAGACCATCGCCGGGTTGGTGTTCTGGATCAGCATGCCGGTGACCGGCGGACCGTTCTTCAGCGCCACGGGATCGTTGGTGAGGATCGGGCCCAGGCGCGACTGGTCGAGATCGCGGATCGACGGATCGGCCATGTCGAGTCCCTCGATCAGCGTCTTGTCGATCGGATACATGCCGGTGTGGCCGTAGAGCGCGCCGCCGCCCTTGTACTGCCAGGCACCGGTCACCGCCGGCAGGCAGGTCACGGCATGCATGTTGGCCGCGCCGTTGCGGCTGCGGCTGAAGCCGTGATGGCAGCGGATGAACGACGCCTTGCTCTGTCCGTAGAGGCGCGCGAAGGACACGATCTCTTCGACGGAGAGGCCGGTGATCTTCGACGCCCATTCCGGCGTGCGCGTCGCCACATGCGCAGCCAGTTCGTCCGGCGCGTCGGTGTATTTCCGGAGATAGTCCCAGTCGGCATAGCCCTCCTTGAAGAGGACATGCATCACGCCGACCGCCAGCGCGCCATCGGTGCCGGGACGCACGGCGAGATGGATGTCGGCCTGGTCGGCCGTTCCGGTGCGATAGGGATCGACGACGACGAGCTTGGCGCCGCGCTTCTTAGCCTTCATCGCATGGGTCATCACGTTGACCTGGGTGTTCACCGGGTTGCCGCCCCAGATCACAACCAGCTCGGCATGCTCGTCGATCTCGCGCACGTCGGCACCGCGCTTGGCCCCGACGCCCGCAATCCAGCCGGTGTCGGACAGGGTCACGCAGATGGTCGAGAACCAGCGCGAGTATTTCATCGCGTTGCGCAGGCGGTTGATGCCGTCGCGCTGCACCAGGCCCATGGTGCCGGCATAGTAATAAGGCCAGATCGTCTCGCTGCCGTGCTGGCGCGCCTTGGCGATGAACTGCTCGGCCACGATGTCGAGCGCGTCGGACCATGAGATTTCGGCGAACTGCTTCGAGCCTTTCGGCCCGACCCGGCGTAGCGGCTTCATCAACCGGTCGGGATGGTGGATGCGCTCGGCGTAGCGCGCGACCTTTTCGCAGATCACGCCCGCCGTATAGTCGTTTCGCATCGAGCCGCGGACACGGCCGATCTTCGTGTTGTCCAGCCGTTCGACGTCGAGCGCGCAGGTGCTCGTGCAATCATGTGGACAGACCGACGGTACGGTGGTCGCGCCCGACTCCCCGCTCCGGGCGCGGGCGATCGGCGGGTAGGCATGATCGTCGGGGGACATCTGGACGCTCCACGAGAAGTACCGCAGCATACAGACCGGTCACCGCCCGTGAAAGCGGCCTCAGGGAGTGGAAAGTCAGCGTGTTTTCTCAGGATCGGGTCTCCGTGGGCGCCGTTCGGCGCGCCATCGCTGCCGATGCTGAGGGCATCGTCCGACTTTTCCCCAGCTTGCCGCCTGTCGCCTCGACCAGCGATACGCGCGCGATCTTCGTGATCGACGGCGAGACCGCGCCGCTCGGCGCCGTGCTGCTTGAGCAGGCCCCGGACCACCTTGCCGTCGGCCCCCTGGCGACCGCGTCCGGTGGCGAACCTCAAGTGGCGCGCGCGCTGATCGGCTTCGCCGAGATGGCCGCCCGCTCGATCGGCTTGCGCGAGGTGCGGCTTGCCGCTGACAGCGTCCCGTCCGACCTCGCCGCGTCGCTCGGCTACCGCGACGGCGTGAAACGCATCCGGACCGGCAAGCTCGCCGCGATGACCGATTATCTCGAGGCACTGGGCGTGCCGCTGTGGCGCGACGGGGCGGCGCCGTTCGATCTCACGCTCTACTATCGCGGCGTCTGGGCGGCGATGGCCTTGCTTCTCGGATTCGGCAGCATCACGCTCGCCGTCTTCGGTCCCGGCGAGGTGACCCTGGTGCATGTGCTCGGCCCCGCCCTGCTCTGCCTGGCCGCCTCCGCCTTCGCCTTCGTGCAGGTCTGTCTCATCGCGATCGCGGCCCGGCGGCGAGCTCCCGTCGCGATTGCCGTCGGCATCTTCGTCGCCGCCGCGCTGTCGATCGCCGGCATCGGCGGCCTGTTCTACGAGCGGGCCGTGCCCTCGATCGGCGAATTGTGGGCGATCTATTCCGGCGACGAGGCGCTCGACACGCTCGCCGTCACGGTGAGTCCCGATGGCACGGCGCTCAACGTCGAGGGCGCCTATGGCACCGGCAGCGCCGACGCGGTGCGGCGAGCGCTGGACAAGCATCCAGGTGTCCGCCGCGTCGTCCTGGCCGGTCCCGGCGGGCGCATCGGCACCGCCTTCGAGATCAACCGCATGATCCGCAACCGCCGGCTGGCGACGCGCGTCGAGAGCGGCTGCGCCTCCGCCTGCACCATCGCCTTCCTCGGCGGCAACGATCGCTCGATCTCGGCCGGCGGACGCCTGGGCTTCCATCAGGGCAGCTTTCCCGGCCTGGGGCCCAACGACCTCTACGAGAGCAACCGAGACATGCGGCGCTTCCTGGTCGCGAGCGGCGTCACGCCCGAGTTCGCGCAGCGCGTGATCGACACGCCGCCGAACGAGATCTGGACGCCGACGCCGCAGGAGCTGCTGGCCGGCCGCGTCGTGCAACGCATCACTCGCTAACGAAGGTCACCGGGCATGATCCCTCGCGGTCTCGGCTACGACGACGCCATGCGGCAGTTCCGCTGGCCCACGCCCCAGCGCTTCAACATCGGTCGCGCCGTCTGCGAACGCCATGCGCCCGACACGCTGGCGATGATCGTCGAGAACGCCGACGGCTCGGTGCGCAACTGGACCTTCGGCCAGCTCCTGGCCGCCAGTTCGCGGCTGGCCAACGCGCTGGTCGCACGCGGCATCAACAGAGGTGACCGCGTCGCGGTGTTCCTGAGCCAGGGCGCCGAGCTCACGATCTGCCATCTCGCCGGCTATCGCATGGGCGCCGTCGTGCTGCCGCTGTTCACCCTGTTCGGCGAGGAGGCGATCGAATACCGCCTGGCCAACGCCGAGGCCTCGGCCATCGTCACGGACATGAGCCAGCTTCCGAAGCTGCTGGCCGTGCGCGACCGCCTGCCCCATCTGAAGACGATCATCGTGATCGGCGCCGGCGCGCATGGCAGCGCGTTCCTGGACTGGGACCGGCTGCTCGGCGCCGCCTCCGACCGCTTCGCCACGGTCGACACGGCGGCCGAGGATCCGGCGCTGCTGATCTACACGTCGGGCACGACCGGCCAACCCAAGGGCGCGCTGCACGCGCATCGCATGATGCTGGGCTGCATACCCGCCGTGGAACAGTGGCTGGGTCACTGGCCGCGCGGCAACGAGGTGATGTGGACGCCGGCCGAATGGGCGTGGATCGCCGGCCTCTACGACGCGCTGTTCCCCGCCTGGTACTACGGCACGCCGGTGCTGGCCCACCGCTTCGCCAAGTTCGATCCGGAACGCGCCTTCGCCATGCTGGCCAAGCACCGTGTCGGCGTGAGCTTCATCCCGCCGACCGCGCTCAAGATGATGCGCCAGGTCCACAGGCCGCAGGACCGGTGGACCTACGACATCCGCGCGATCTCGACCGGCGGCGAAGCCATGGGCGAGGAGCTGCTGAGCTGGGGCCGCGACACGTTCGGCACGACGATCTCGGAGGGCTACGGCCAGACCGAAATGAACCTGATGCTGCTCAACTCACCCGACTGGTTCGAGGTCCGCCCCGGCTCCTGCGGCCGCGCCTGCCCCGGTCGCAAGGTGGCGGTCGTCGATGGCGACGGCAACGTCCTGCCGCCCGGCCAGGAAGGCCAGATCGCCGGCTGGCGGCACGATCCCATCGTGATGCTGGAATACTGGCGCAATCCGGAGGCTACCGAGCGCAAATATGCCGGCGACTGGCTGCTGACCGGCGACCTCGGCACCATCGACGAGGACGGCTACGTCTTCTTCAAGAGCCGCGACGACGACGTGATCACCTCGGGCGGCTACCGGATCGGCCCCGGCGAGATCGAGGAATGCCTGATGAAGCATCCCGCGGTGGCGATGGTCGGCGTCGTGGGCGTGCCCGACCGGGTCCGGACCGAGATCGTGAAGGCTTTCGTGCAGCTCAGGCCCGAGATCGCGCCCACCGAATCGCTCAAGACCGATCTGGCGAATTTCGTGAAGACCCGGCTGGCGGCGCACGAATATCCGCGGGAGGTCGAATTCGTGCCGGAACTGCCGCTGACCACGACCGGCAAGATCCTGCGCCGCGAACTCAGGCGCCTGGATGCCGAAAGCGGCGACGTCGTACGACTTCGTTAGGTCAGGAGCGTCTGGACGCTTTCAGCAAGGCTGTTCAGGAGTGTGGCCAAGCCGATCAGGGCTGCCGGCCACCACGAAAAGAGTCGGGTCGCAGGGTCGTTGGAAAACATGGTCTCTTCAGATCCAAATGAAGTTCGGAATATGGATTAAATATAGCCGTCACTTCATTGAATTTCAACGATTTTGCCCCTCCTGTTAAAGTGCGATATCAGCTTGCAGCCGCCGAGACGTTGAACTGCAGCTCCGCCAGCCGCGCATAGAGGCCGCCGCGGCGCACCAGCTCGGCATGGGGGCCGACATCAACCACCCGTCCGTGATCGAGGACGACGATGCGATCGGCCTTCTGCACCGTGGCGAGGCGATGGGCGATCACCAGGGTCGTGCGGTTGCGCATCACCCGGTCCAGGGCCTGCTGGACCGCCAGCTCGCTCTCGGCATCGAGGGCACTCGTCGCCTCGTCGAGCAGCAGCACGGCGGGGTCGCAGAGCAGCGCCCGCGCAATGGCGATGCGCTGGCGCTGGCCGCCCGAGAGGCGCACGCCGCGTGCCCCGAGGTCGGTTGCAAAGCCGTGCGGCAGGGCCTCGATGAACGCCAGCGCCGAGGCCGCCTCGGCCGCCGCCCGTACCTCGGCATCGCTGGCGTCGGGGCGTCCGTAGCGGATGTTCTCCGTGACCGACGTGCTGAACAGGGTCGGGTCCTGCGGGACGACGGCCAGCGACCGCCGCAGGTCGCCCAGCGCGAGGTCCCTTATGTCGATACCGTCGAGACGGATCGTGCCCTTCTCCGGATCGTAGAAACGCAGCAGCAGGTTGAAGGCGGTCGTCTTGCCCGCGCCCGAGGGACCGACGATGGCCACCGTCTCGCCGGGCACGATCGTGAGGTCGAAGCCATCGAGGGCGAGCGCATCGGTGCGCGTCGGATAGCGAAACGAGACCTGCTCGAAGGACACCGCGCCCTGCACCGGCCTCGGCAAGGACCTGGGATGGGCCGGCTCGGCGATCGACGGCGCTTCGGCGCGCAGTTCGGCCAGCCGCTCGGCCGCGCCGGACGCGCGCTGCAGGTCGCCGATGGTCTCGCTGATCGCGCCGCCCGAACTGGCGACCAGGACCGCGTAGAAGACGAAGGCCGAGAGATCGCCGGCGCTGATGCGGCCGGTCAGCACGTCGTGGCCGCCCATCCACAGCAGGAAGCCGACGGCCGAAAAGACGATGAAGATGACCAGCGTGGTCATGATCGCCCGGCGCGACACCCGCCGTGTGGCGGCGACGAAGGCCCGCTCGGTCGCCTCGCCGAAGCGCTGCGCGGCCCGGTCCTCCTGGGCGAAGGCCTGGACCGTGCGTACCCCGTCCAGGGTCTCGGCACCCTCCGAGACCATCTCGCCCATGCGGGCCTGCGCCTCGCGCGAAAGCGCCCTCACCTTCCGGCCGAATACGACGATGGGCACGACGGTCAACGGCACGACCGCCAGCGTCCACAAGGCGAGCTTCGGGTTCGTCACCACCAGCATGACTACGCCGCCGAGGCACATCAGCGTGTTGCGCAGCGCCACCGAGGCCGAAGAACCGATCACCTGCTCGATGAGCTGGGCGTCGGCCGAAATCCGGCTCATGACGTCGCCCGAGCGCTTGATCTCGAACCAGGCCGGCCCCAGCCGCACCACATGGTCGAAGAGATCGCGGCGCAGGTCGCTCACCACCCGCTCGCCCAGCCAGGAGACCAGATAGAAGCGCGCACCCGAGGCGATGGCCAGCACCACAGCCACGGCCAGCAGCGAGGCCAGGGCATAGTTGAGGATGTCCGGCCGGCCCTGGGCGAAGCCGCGGTCGATGAGGGCGCGCAGGCAGGCGCCGAAGGCCAGCACCGTTCCCGCCGCCACCAGCAGCGACAGGAGGGCCAGGATCGTGCGCCCGCGATAGGGCCTCAGATAGGGCCCGAGGAGAGCAAGGCCGCCGAACCGGTTCATGATGCCTGCCAGTTCAGCTCGACGCCCAGTTCGGTCGCGAGAATGACCAGAAGCCCGTCGCCGCCCCGCGTGTCCTGCCACTGTCCCGACGTCGCATCGAACGCGTAATGCCGGGCGCCGCTCACCGGCGAACTGAGCCATATCTGCCGGGTGGGCGCATGTTTGTTGACGATCCAGGTGCCCGCATCACCCTCGACCGTAAGGATCCCCCCCTGGAGTTCGGCATCGACATGGTCTGCCAACGCCTCCTCGAGAGTCGCGAGCAGGCTGTCGGCAAGGGTTTCGAAGGCTGAATCGCTCATGGCGGCCGGTCTACAAGCCATGGGAGGGCCGTACAACCAGCTTGTCGCCGCGCCCCGGGGACTGTATACCCCCGCCCCTGTTGCGCCGGCCGGTCGGAATCGGCCCTGAAGCGCTGGAGAGAGATCATGCAAGAGAAGATTCACCCCGACTATCACACGATCACCGTGGTGATGACCGACGGTACGACCTTCGAGACGAAGTCGACCTGGGGCAAGGAAGGCGCCAGCATGCGCCTCGACATCGATCCGAAGACGCATCCGGCCTGGACCGGCGTGCGCCAGAGCATCGATCGCGGCGGCCGCGTGCAGCGCTTCCGCAATCGCTTCGGCATGATCGGCAGCGACAAGACCGACACGCCCAAGGAAGCCGCCAAGCCCGAAACCGAGAAGTAAGTCCGCTTCTTCTTTCGGCGCTTCTGCTACATTACGGCCGCGATACCCTTCGGGAGGCGGCGTAGTGAAATCTGTCAGAGTTGTTTGTGCTCACGATTGTCCCGACATGTGCTCTCTCATCGCACATGTCGACAACGGTAAGGTCGTGCGCATCCAGGGTGACCCCGACCAGCCGTACACGGCCGGTTTCGCCTGCGGCAAGGTCAACCGCGACAGCGACCTGGTAAACTCTTCCGAGCGCATCGCCACGCCGCTGCGCCGCACCGGGCCCAAGGGCTCGGGCCAGTTCGAGCCCATCACCTGGGACGAGGCGCTCGATGAGATCTCGCAGCGCTGGAAGTCGATCATTGCCGAGAGCGGTCCGCTCGCGATCCTGGGCTACGCCTACTCCGCCCATCAGGGCCTGATGAACCGCGGCCTGGTGAACGGCCTGTTCCACGCGCTCGGCACGTCGCGGCTTCAGGCCGGGACGGTCTGCGACACGTGCTGCGAGACCGCCTGGGAAATGACGGTCGGCCCGGTGGGCGGCGCCGATCCAGAGTCGGTCATCTATTCCGACCTGATGATCTCCTGGGGCGCCGACCTCGCCGCCACCAACGTGCATTTCTGGGCCCTGGCCGAGAGCCAGCGCAAGAAGACCGGCATGCCGATCGTGGTGATCGACCCGCGCCGCACGCGCAGCGCCCGCGCCGCCGACCTCTACCTGCCCATCCGGATCGGCACCGACGCCGCCCTGGCGCTCGGCGTCATGCACATCCTGGTGCGCGACGGTCTCGCTAACCTCGACTACATCGACGTTCACACGCTGGGCTTCGACAAGGTCGAACGCGAGGTGCTGCCGAAGTTCACGCCGACGCGCACGGCGGAGATCACCGGCCTCCCCGTCTCCGACATCGAGAAGCTCGCGGCACTGTACGGCAACGCCAAGGCCGCGCTGATCCGCCTCGGCGAGGGCATGACCCGCCTCACCCATGGCGGCCAGGCCTTGCGCACCGTGGCGCTGCTGCCGGGCGTGACCGGCCACTACGGCGTCAAGGGCGGCGGCGCGCTGCTGCTGACGGCCGCCTCGTGCGATCTCAACTATGCCGCCGTGCGCAAGCCCTCCGGGCCCGCGACGGCGCGCATGATCAATCACCTGCGCCTCGGCGAGGAGCTCCTCAACATGCAGGACCCGCCGCTCCGCGCGCTGTTCGTCGCTGCCAACAATCCCGTCGTCACCTGCCCCGAAGTGCACAAGGTGCAGAAGGGCCTGATGCGCGAGGACCTGTTCACAGTCGTGCACGACCCGTTCATGACCGACACCGCGCGTTACGCCGACATCGTGCTGCCGGCCGCGAACTATCTTGAGACCGACGATCTCTACCGCGCCTACGGCGCCTACTGGATGCAGTGGGGCCAGAAGGCGGTCGAGCCGGCGGGCGAGGCCCGCTCCAACTTCCACGTCGCGCAGGCGCTGGCGCAGCGCATGGGCGTCACCGACGCGATCTTCAGCCTGTCGCCGCGAGAGGCCGCCGAGGAGTTCTTCAAGGGCTCGACGGGCCCGGCCTCGAAGGTCGACCGCAACGAGCTGTTCGCCGGCGTGCCGCTCAACATCAAGCACGACTGGGACGGCCAGCCCTTCAAGACGCCGTCGGGCAAGCTCGAATTCTATTCCGAGCAGCTGGCCAAACAGGGCCTGCCGCCGATGCCCGATTGGGAGCCCGATCCGATCGAAGCCGAGGAAGCCTCCCGGTGGCCGCTGCGCCTGCTCACGGCGCCCGGATACTTCCAGGCCCACACGGCATTTTCCGGCGTCGGCTTCCTGCGCGAGCGCGAGGGCAAGCCGTTCTGCATCCTGCACCCCGACGAGGCGGCCAAGCGCGGCCTCAAGGACGGCGACCCCGTGCGCCTGTTCAATGACCGCGGCGAGATCGGCCTGGTCCTCAAGGTTGCCGACGAGGTCCAGCCGGGCGTCCTGCTCGTGCCGGGCCAGCGCCCCGTGGGCGAGGCCGTGTCGGGCACGATCAACATGCTCTGCTCGGACCGCTACACCGACATGGGCGAAGGCGCGACCTACCAGAGCACCTGGCTCGAGGTCGCGCCCTGGAAGGATGCGGTCGCGGCCTGACGAAGGCCCGACCTCCCGCTAAGACACCTGAGAGATCCCTCGCCCCGCTCCAGGGCGGGGGTTCCCCCGCCCGCGATGACAGCAGTCGTCGGATCGGCGCACTGCGCATATCCAGCACTATTGTCATGCCGAGCGGAGCGAGGGACCTTTCCGTTCCCTCAGGCCGTGGCCGCTTGAACGAACCGGTGCTGCGTGCGCTCGCGCTTGGTAAGCTTCGGCAGGGCCTGTTCGACGATCAGAGCCTTGAAGTGCGGCGTCTCCTGGTGGGAGGCGAAACCCGCCTCGTCGCGGAACACTTCGTAGAAGAAGAATTTCTCGGGTTCCGCGATCGAGCGGTGGATCTGGAAGGCCTGGACCCAGGGCTCGCGCTGGGCCTGGGGCAGGTACTCGCGGACGATGGCCGCGACGGCATCGGCCTCGGACGGTCTGGCCTCCCAGAACGCCGTGACGATGAGCCCGTCTTTCAGGGCGTGAAGGTCGACCATGTGGTTTCTCCCGTGCGGTTGATGGGAGAGCGTTCTAGGCCTTCGCCCAAAGCCGTCGCTTCGGCCAGCGTCGAAGCGACTACTTCACCATCTCCGGCGCCGCGACCTTGATGCGCCCCGTCCGGCGCGCCTTGTCGAGCGCGTCGTAGTCCTCCTCCGTCTGCTTTGAATAGGCCATGGCGAACTTGCCGATCGCTTCGTCAAGCGTGTCGCTGTTGCCGCAATAGCCGGCGATCATCGCCGGATTGCCTGACTTCGCATGGGCCAACGCAAGCGCCCAGCCGCACAGTCCGCAATATTCGAGGAAGCCGTCGAGGGTGCTCGTGTCGCTCTCGTTGAACTTCAGGCTGCCCTTCATGTCGGCGAGCTGGCGAACGTAGAAGTCCTTTCCGTCGACCTGTCCCCAGCCGAGGAAGATGTCGGGCGACCCTTGCGCGAGGCGCTGCCCGACGACGACGCGCCGTCCCTGATTCTCGAACCTGAGCTTCTGGTCGACATAGGGCGCGATGACCGATGTCTGCGCCTGCTTCACCTGCAGGAACAGCGGATCGTCCGAATCGACGCCCTGCAGCAGAACGACCCAGCACCCGGTCCCGACGCTGCCGACGCCCACGACCTTTCGCGCCGAATCAACGATCCGATAGCGTGACAGCAGCACGCGCCGGTCGATCGGCAGCGACTGGATATAGGCCTGCAACATGTTGTCGAGAGCGACATTGGTCGGCGTACCCGCCGCCGTTTCCGTCTCGCGCACGATCAGCGGCACTTCCTCGATGATGCGATGCTCGCCGCCGACCTCCTCGGTCAGCTTCTCCAGCACGGCGACATGGCTCTTGGTCCGCGCCTTGTCCATCAGCCGCTCGGCACCGCGCCGCGCCCGCGGTGACAGCGTGTCGAGCACGGCACGCTCGTCGATTCGGTCGTACCAGATCTCCAGGTAACCCATCTCGGCGTAGCGGCGCATGCGCTTGCGGTACGACCGCACGATGGCCCGCGCCGCCCCCTCCGCCGCCACGCGGTCGCCGCCCATGAAGCGCACGGCGACGGCCGCGCTGGCGGCGAGGCGCTTCAGGTCCCATTCCCAGGGGCCGGGATGGACCTCGTCGAAATCGTTGATGGCGAAGATCAGATTGCGCTCCGCCGAAGCGAACACGCCGAAATTCGAGACATGCATGTCGCCGCAGGCGCCGACCGCCATGCCGGTGACGGGCGTGGTCGAGAGGTCGGCCGCCATCACCGCCGCCGAGCCGCGCAGGAAGGCGAAGGGCGACGCCAGCATGCGGGCGAAGCGCACCGGCACCAGCTTCTGCACCCGGCTCTCGTTCTGCGCCTCGAGGATGGCGACCGGATCCGGCCGGTTCGCCGCCTTTTCGAAGGTGGCATGCGAGGTGCGCGGCACCTTGGCCCGGACCGCCTTGCCCGCCTGCAGCCGCTCGGCAACCGTTGCCCGGGGCGCCACGAAGCTTTCGAGCAACGTCATGTCGTCGATCGCCGTGTTCATGCGTTCGAACGTACGATCGATATTCGTGTTGATCTTCACCACTGTCATCTGACCACCCTGCTCCCCGCCGGCCATTCAACGTCGCGCCTTCGCGGCGGTCAAAGAAATTGACGGCGGTGGCGCCTCATTCAGTTTGTCTGCGTTTACCGGCCCTTCGATCTCTTCAGAGTGCCCATACCGTCCTGATCGAGATTCTCCAGGGTGACCTGGGAAGCTCTTCCGTCCGGACCGATTTGAAAGGTAACGGCGGCCATCCAGCCCGGACTTTCCGCGAACGGGGCATAGAGGAAGAGGTCGCGATTGAAATGCTTCAAGGGAAAGCGCTTGCCGGCCGGTCCCAGCGCCAGCGACAGCACGCCGCCGGCCTCCGAGACACGGACGTCGCCGACATAGTCGTTGCTGTAGAAGCCGGTATAGGCGCCGAGCGGCATCGGTGGCGCCGGCGGCACCGGCGGAGATGCGTAGGGCACCATCGCCGTCTTCTGCGCAACGGCTCCGAATTGCGCATCGTAGATCTCGTTCCAATGCGCGATCCAGTCGCGTGACGGCCTTCCGGTGAACACTTCGTCGAGAAACGTCGCGGCCAGCCCTTCCGGAACGCCGGTCGGGAACGCGTTGCTCAGGATCACGATGCCGAGCTTTTCCGTCGGTAGCAGATGCACGAGCGTGCGGGCGCCGGCGCTGAAGGCACCGGCATGGCTCCATTCGACGCCGCGGTCGCGGAAGTCGACGTTCCAGCCCATGCCGTAGAAGCCGACCATGCCGGTCTTCGGATCGACGTTGCGGATGATGTTCGGCAGGCGCGTCTGTTCGAGCGCGGCCTCCTTGATCAGCGGCCGGCCGGCATAGCGGCCATTGCCGAGTTCCAGTCGCAGCCACTGGACCATGTCCTTGGCGCTGGAACTCACGCCGCCCGCCGGGGCCTGCGCGTCGGCGTTGCGCTTGACCAGCGGCGTCCACTTGCCGTCGATCCGTACATGAAGCGACGAACGATTGGGCTGGAGAACGAAATCCTTGGCCCGCGAGCTGGTCGACTGCATCCCGAGAGGCCGATAGACCTTCTCTTCCGCCAGCTCCTCCCAGCTCTTGCCCGTCGGCCGGGTGGCGGCGATCGCGCCCGCGGTGAATCCGAAATTGCTGTAGGCGTAGTCGGCCCGGAAACTGCCGCCGGGCCGCGTGTAGCGGATACGCTTCAGTATCTCCTCGCGGCTGAAGCCCAGATCCTCGATGTCGTTGCCGGCACTGGCCGCCAGGCCGCTGCGATGCGAGAGCAGGTCGCGGATCGTGACCTGGGCCGTCGGATAGGATTCGGGGAGCGCGAAATTCGGATCGAGATCGCGGATGCGCGTATCCCATGTCACGACGCCGTCGCTGACCAGGGCCGCCACGACGGTCGCGGCCAGCGGCTTGGAAACCGAGGCCACCTGAAAGACCGTGTCCGCCCCGACCGTCTCGGCTTGCCCGGCCTCGCGAACACCGAAGCCTTCGAGGAAGACGACCTCGTCGCGATAGACGATGCCGATCGAAAGGCCGGGGACTTCGCCCTTCGCCACGACCTGCCGCGCCAGCTCCCGAAGCTTGGGAAGGGCGGCGTTCAGTTTCTCCCTGGTGACCGTCTGGGCCTGGACCGCGACGGGCGCGAGGCAGGTCAGGATCAGTGCCGCGAGCAGCCGTATCATTTCATGTTCCCTTGGAAGTGCCCTGCTTCTTATCACCGGCGCGGCGGGCCAGCAGCGCCAGACGCCCGCCGACGACGGCCGCGACGAAGGCCACCGGGACGAAAGCCGCCGGCACCCAGAAGGCCGCGCTCGCCAAGCCAGGCGTCGTGAGCCCCCGCGACAGCCCTGCCAGTGTCGCCACGATCCCCGCCGCGGCGGCGCCCAGCGCAAAGCCGGTCTGCTGTACGGTCGCCACCGCGGAGGCGGCCAGATCGCCCTCACCCGGCCTCGCCCCGCCCATCAGTCTCTGAACGCCGAAACCCCAGCACGCGCCGATGCCGAGACCGACCAGGGCGATCAGGACCGGCAGGACGAGGACCGGCTGCGTCGTCATCAGCAGCGCCACGCCGGCCAAGCCCACCGCCATCGCAAACGGACCCGCGACGAGCATGCGTCCCGCCGACCGCAACGACCAGCCGGAGACGACGATCGACGAGACGGTCCAGCCCATCGAGGCCCCCGCCACCGTATAGCCAGCGGCCAGCGGATCGAAACCATGCAGGCTCTGCAGGAAGATCGGCACGAAGATCGACAGCGGACTGTAGGCAATCGACACCAGCAGCGCGAACCACATGGCAACGCCGGTCATGGAGCCGAGCGAGAAGGCATCGCTCGGGAACAGCGGTGCCTTGGAGCGACGATCCAGCAGGATCATCCCGACCAGCAACGCGACGGCCGTGAGGAACAGGCCCGCCTTGGTGAGCGGCAGGGAAACGACGCTGGCCGTCGACATGACCGCGATGGCCAGACAGATCAGCACGACGCGCCCGCCGGGGATTGCCCGCACCGGTCCGCCCTTCGCCGCCCGCGCCCGCGGCAACGCCCGTGCGGCGACGACCGCCAGCAACGCCGCAAGCACGGTCACGGCATAGAAGGCGCCGCGCCAGTTTCCCCAGGTCGCGAACGCTCCGCCCACCATGGGGCCGACCAGCACCGCCATGCTCCAGGCGCCGGACAGCAGCGCCGCCACCCTCGGCCACATCGGCTCGGGAAAGGCGTTGCCGACCAGCACGTAGGCCATGGCCGACAGCACGCCACCGCCGAATCCCTGCACGAAGCGTCCGGTGACCACGACGCCCATCGAGGGCGCCAGCGCGCAGATCAGCGCGCCGATCCCGAAGACCAGTGCCCCCGCGCAAAAGGCCGTGCGCGCGCCGAGCCGCGCCGTCAGATGGCCGGTGCAGGTCGCCGCGACGATCGATGACGCCAGGAAGGCCGTGGTCGGCCAGCTCATCATCGCCGTGCCGCCGACATCCTCGACGATGCTCGGCAGCACAGTCGCCAGCATCAGCACGTTCATCGAGTGCAGCAGAACGCCGCCCACCAGCGCCACCAGAAGAGGCAGCCATTCGCGCCTCAGTAGCGCCGACCAACCGACCGTTGCCGTCATGGCCGGCGACTGATCATTTTCTTGGCGCCCGGTCAAACGATGCCCCCAGAAGGCGTGTGAGTACGCGGGCGACTGTCGGGTCCGAAAACCGCGAGCGCTGCGTGCGCCTGCATGGAAATATGGGCCCATGGAGCTGCTCGACCGTCGGACCTACTACCGCGCCTTCCAGAGCCACGACGCCCGGTTCGACGGGCGCGTGTTCGTCGGCGTGACCTCGACCGGCATCTATTGCCGGCCGGTCTGCCCGGCGCGGACTCCCCGGTTCGAGAATTGCCGTTTCTTCGCGTCGGCCGCCGCCGCGCAGGAGGCCGGCTTCCGGCCCTGCCTGCGCTGCCGGCCCGAGATCGCCCCCGATCTCGCCTTCTGGCGCGGCACCGCCAATACGGTGAGCCGTGCGCTGGCGCTGATCGCCGACGGCGCTCTCGACGAGGACGAGGCCGGCGTCGAGGCGCTGGCCGAGCGGCTGGGCGTCGGCGGCCGGCAGCTGCGCCGACTGTTCCAGCGCCATCTCGGCGCCTCACCCATCGCGATGGCCCAGACGAGACGCGTGCTGTTCGCCAAGCAGCTCCTGCACGACACGCGCCTGCCGATGGCCGAGATCGCCCTGGCGTCCGGCTTCGGCAGCGTCCGACGCTTCAACGAGACGTTCCGCACGCTGTTCGACCGGCCGCCAGGCGCGCTGCGCCGCAAGAGCGGCGCCGATACCTCCGCGCGTGACGGTGTCACGCTGAAGCTGGCCTATCGGCCACCCTATGACTGGCCCGGCATGCTGACGGCGCTCGCGGCCCGCGCGACGCCCGGCACGGAATGGATCGAGGGCGGAATCTGGCATCGTCGCATCGATGACGACGGCGCGCAGGGCAGCGTCGCCGTCGCACACCTGGCCGAGCGAAATGCCGTCGCCGTCACGATCCACTTCCCAACGGTCAAAGCATTGCCCGCCATCGTCGCACGCGTGCGGCGCGTGTTCGACCTGGGCGCCGACATCGCGACGATCGACAGCCATCTCGCGCGCGATCCTGCGCTCGCGCCGCTGATCGCCCGGCGGCCGGGGCTGCGCGCGCCGGGAGACTGGGACGGCGAAAGCAGGGAGATGCCGCTCGACGACAAGGCGCCGCCCGCCTGGCGACCCTGGCACGCCTATGCCGCGCAGCATCTGCGGATGGCGCAACATGGCTGAGCCTCTTGATTTCAGGGTCGATCGTCTCGCGACGCCGGTCGGCGAACTGGTGATCGTCGCCGATGGTGAAGGCCGCCTGCGTGCCATCGACTGGACGGACCACGAGGCCCGCATGCGCCTGCTGCTCGACCGCTACTACGGAAAAGGGCGCTACGCGCTTTCGGCCGCGCGCGACCCGGGCGGGCTCACGAAGGCGATGGGCTCGTATTTCAGAGGCGATATTGCGGTCATCGACACGCTTCCGATCGAGACGACCGGCACGCCGTTCCAGAGAAACGTATGGCAAGCCCTGCGCAAGATCAGCCGCGGCACGACGATTTCGTACGCCGAGCTGGCGGCGCGGATCGGCAAGCCCCGCGCGATCCGCGCCGCCGGCCTGGCCAACGGCCAGAATCCGATCGGCATCGTCGTGCCCTGTCACCGGGTGATCGGCAGCAACGGTACGCTGACCGGCTATGGCGGCGGCCTGCCCCGCAAGAAATGGCTGCTCGAACACGAAGGCGCCCTGTAGACGCCCGGCTTCCCACCGGCGACGGGCGCGGTCAGTCCAAAGAGACGCCCGTCTCCGTGGCCACCGTCTTCCATTGGCGCACTTCGCCGTCGAGGAAGCGCGCCATCTCGGCGCTGCCCTGCGGCATGGGATCGAGAAAGGCGGCGTCGAACTTCTCCTGCACGTCCGGCAGGACCAGCACGCGGGCAATGTCCGCCGCCAGCCTTTTCGTCACCTCGGGCGGTGTCCCCGCCGGCGCCAGGAAGCCGTACCAGTTGTAGACGACGACGCCCGGCGCACTCTCGGCATAGGTCTGCACCTCGGGCAGGCGCGGATGGCGCTCGGCCGTGGCGATCGCCAGAGCCTTGAGCTTGCCGGACTGCAGATGGGGCATGACGGGCGCCATGGCATTCATCACCAGCGGGATCTGGCCGTTGATCGCGTCGTTGAGTGCCGGTCCGCCGCCCTTGTAGGGCACATGGACGAGGTCGAAGCCGGCCTTCGCGCGCAGCAGCTCGTAGGTGAGATGCGGACCGCTGCCCTGCCCCGGCGTGCCGACGGCGATCTTCTGCAGCTGCTCGCGCGGCATCGCCAGCAGCTCCTTCAGTGAATTCGCCGGAAAGGACGGGTTGGCGACCAGCACCTGGGGCGAGGCACCGACCAAGGTGATCGGCACGAAGCTCTTCACCGGATCGTAGCGCGCCTTGGAATAGACCGCCGGATTGATGCCGTGCGCAACGTCGGCATAGAGCAGCGTGTAACCATCGGCCGGAGCACGCGCGACGATCTCGGTGCCCAGCATGCCGGCGGCCCCGGCTCTGTTGTCGACGATCAGCGTATAGCCGGCGATTTCCTGAAGCTTCTGCGCCACCAGGCGCCCGGTGAAGTCGGAGCCGCCGCCCGGCGCATAGGGCACCACCAGACGGATGGTCTGCGATGGATAGGCAGCCTGTGCGCGGGCGGCCGGTGCGAACAGGCCGACGGAAGCGCCGGCGGCCAGGAAAGCGCGTCGTGAAACGGATGTCATGGCCGAAGATCATACACACTTCGTGCCAGAACAGTTCCACCTGGGCGAGCGCCGTCAACGCCCCGCCAATCTGGCGATCCTCAAGCCTGGAGGATCGCCACCGCCTGTTCGTAAGCCGCCTCGGCCCGGACCTTGAGCTCGGCCAGGGTGCAGCTGCCGATCGGATGCTGGACCTTCACGAACGGATAGTCAGGAATGCCGAGGACGCGGGCGATGTTCTTCACGGTCACCTCGAAGGGCGTCGTGCAGATCACCACGGCGCGCTTGCCGAGTTGTTCGAAGCTGATGCTGTCGTGCAGACTGCACGTTGAACAGGACCCTCAATCCCCCAGGCCGGTGATGAGGAAATCCACCTCCTGCGCCACCTGGGTGAGCGTCGCAGACGGCGCGGGAGCGCTGGCGTTCCGCTTCGAGGCGACGGTGCGGACGGTGCAGCCGTGACGCTCGACGAACAGCGCCGCGACTTCCTTCAGCATCTCGTCGGCGTTGAGCTTGCCGTTCTCCAGCAGGCCGATCCGCAGGCCATCGAGGCTGGCGAGCGGCGGTGCGCGGAAGGCCTTGCGCTTCGGCGTCGTCGACATCGGTGAATAGAGCTGCATTGGAAACTCCCTCTGTTTACGGGTGCGCGCCGGCAGGCGGCGGCGTGATGGCCTGATGCTGCATGATCGAGGCCCGTCCTCGGCTCCAGGACGGGATAAAGCAGGAATGGCCGCCGGCATCGCCGCCGCCCATCGTCACGAGGATGTCGTCCGGCCGCATGCCGCGATGCATGAAGCCCTCCATGGCCAGCGCATGCGCACCCTCGCCGTGCTGGGCCTCGTATTCGCGGTCGCGGTATTTGCCCGCTTCCTTCATGCCTGCAACCGAGCGCCTGGCCATGACGAACAGGAACTCCTGAACCTTCTCGCGCGACCAGCCGGCGTCAGCCACGATCTTCATGTGCTCGGGCGCCAGGATCACCACGCTCTGGCCGAGGCTGATGCAGCCATAGTTGGCCATCGAGTCCGCCACCGAGGTCAACACCTCTTCCGGCGTGTTGCCGCCATGGTTCTCGACGTTGAAGAAACCGCCGCCGGCAAAGCATGTGACGCTCGACACGCCCTTTTCATAGCCCTGCGCCTCGCAGAGCAGCGGCCAGGGATTGCCGCGCGACCGCTCGGCGATGCAGAAGCTGTACTTGCCCGGATTGCCCTGCGTGGACTTGTCGGAAATGCCTGGCAGCATCTGGAACACGTTGCGCAGGATGAGGCGGGTGGCGCGGCCGATCGTGCCGTTGGCGCGGTTGCCGGGACCGAACAGGTTCACATCGGCGTTCATGCCGATCTCCTCGGCATAGGGCCCGCTCACCACGAGCAGCGGTGCCGAACCGCCGGTGCTGGCGGTCGATCCGTGGAAGTTGAAGTCCTGCCGGTTCATCGCCTCGAAAGCCGCGGCGATCACGGGAAAGTATTCAGGCAGGCAGCCCGCCATCACGGCGTTCACGGCGGCGGCATGCAGCGACAGGTCGAGACCCGTCGCGGGATGATGGGCGATCACCGTCTCGCGGGGGCGGGCATCGGCCGCCAGCATCGCATCGACGCGGGCGACGACCGGCGGCACGACGGGAAGACCGTCGGTCCATCCCTGCTCATAGCACCAGTCGATGGCAGCCAGGAGATCGTCGGGGACTTCGTGGATACGCGGCTTGGTGGCGACGGCCATGTGCACTTCTCCCCTATTCGACCTTCGCGCCGACGCCTTCGACGAGCTTGCGCCATTTCACGAGTTCGCCGGGGAGGATCGCGCCGAAGTCGGGGCCGGCACGGAAATCGACGTCGGAGCCGCCGCTTTCGAGCTGCTCGCGGAAGGCCGGGTCCTTCAACGCATTGGACAGGGCGGCCACGATGACTTGCGTGACTTCAGGCGGCGTGCCGGCCGGGGCGACGAGACCCAGCCAACCTTCGAGGCTGAAGCCGTCGGGCAGCGCTTCGAGCAAGGTCGGCGTATCGGGAAGCTGTCGCGAGCGCTTGGAGCCGGTCGTGGCCAGCGCGCGCAGCGTGTTCTGCTGGACCAGTCCCAGCGCCGTCTCGAAGGTCGGGAAGCCGACCTGCACCTGGTCGGACAGCAGCGCGCGCACGATCTCGGGCGCGCCCTTGTAGGGCACATGGACATAGTCGATGCCGGTAGCCTGACGGAATGCCTCCGCAGCGAGATGCGCGGGACTGCCGGCACCGCCCGAGCCGAAGTTCAGCTTTCCGGGGTTGGCCTTCGCCATGTCGATGAATTCCTTCACGGTCTTCGCCGGGCTGTTGGCCGGCACCACCATCATCGAGGCGCCGCGCACGAGCAGGCAGATCGGCGTGAAATCCTTCACCACGTCGTAGTTGATCCTGGCGTAGAGCGCCGGATTGATGACGTGGCTGTTGGCCATGATCATCAGCGTGTAGCCGTCGGGCGCCGAACGCGCGACCGTCTCCGCGCCGATATTGCCGGCGGCCCCGGGCCGGTTCTCGACGACGAACTGCTGCTTCAGTTCCTGCGTCAGGCGCTGCGCCACGCGCCGCGCCGTCGTGTCGGGCGAGCCGCCCGCGGTGAAGGGCACAACGAGGCGAACCGGCCTGTCCGGATACTGCGCCGCCGCCTCGCCCGCGAAGCCGGCGGCAATCGCTGTCGCAAGCAACAGCTTCCCGCACAGGCCCGTCAGGCTGTGTCTTCCAGCCATGGATCCTCCATCGGCTTCATCTTCTTGTTCTACTCCCTAAAGGCGCCCGATCCGGGTCCGGTGACAACCGTCCAAATCCGAATGAGCCATAGCCCGCAGGCATGCCCCTGCCCTTGCCGGGCGGCTAGAGGCGGGGCGTCTTGCGGCGCATGGCGGCCCGCGCGAAGTCGGCGACCTTCTTCACCACCGGCAGGCGCCACTTGGCCTCGGTGGTGAGCATCCAGCACTCGTAGCCGATCTCCACGCGAAGCTTCAGCTCGACCAGCGTGCCGTCACGCAGCTCCTGTTCGAACACGAAGCGCGGGCCCAGGGCGACAAAGTCGGACTCGAGTGGGCGGCTCTTCACCAGCGCATAGTCGTCGGAGACGAAGGCGTTCATGTTCCGAGCAGCTTTCGCGCTCATGGCCCCCAGCCATTTGCGGAAGCTTGGCACGGCGCCAACGCTGGCGAGAGGATATCTCAGCAGAATTTCCGGCGTCAGCGGTGCCTGACGAAGGGCCGGATGACGCGGCCGCACCACGGCGATCCGCAGGTCGTCGCAGATCTTCACGCGGATGAAATCCGACTGCTCGTCTGGCGCCTCGAAGTAGCAGAAGACCAGGTCGAGGCTGCCCATGCGGAGCGAACGCATCAGCGTCTGGACATCGTCGTACCGCGCCTGGAGTTGCAATTCCGGAAAGGTCTTTCCGACCTGCCGGACGACCTCGGGCAGAAGCTTGATGCGCGTCGCCGGCCCGACGCCGATGCGCAAGCTGCCGGTCTCGCCCCGGGCGAGTTCCTCCAGTTGCTCGCTCATCCTCGCCACGCCGGCCAGCAGCATCGCCGCGTGCTCGGCCGCCGCGTGCCCGTAAACGGTCGGCCGGGCACTGCCGCCGCCGCGGTCGAACAGCTTCAGTCCAAGATGCTTTTCCAGCCGAGCGATACTCTTGCTCAAGGTCGGCTGGGAAATCCCCAACCGCTTGGCCGCGCCGCTGAAACTGCCCGCACCGCAGACGGCCACGAGATGCTCGAGTTGCTTCAACTCCATCGCGGCAGGGTAACAGGCCGCGACAGGCCGGCAATCAGTAGGTCGCGAAGATGCGCGCGATCTCCACCGGGTCGTTGGTCCGGGTGAGTGCCAGGGCGAGGAGCAGCCGCGCCTTCTGCGGATTGAGATTATCGGCGGCCAGGATTCCGGCCTTGGCGAGCTTCTGGCCGCGAAAGATGCGGCCCGAACCGGCCCGCGAGGACTGCACGACGACGATGCCCTGCTTCACCGCCTCTTCCATCGCGGCGAGATCGGCGGCCGGCGGCATGCCCGGCGCGAAGCCGGCCGAAACCAGCCCCTTCGCCCCCGCCGCGATGAAGGCCCGCATCGCGCTGCCGTCGGAGCCGGCATAGGCATAGGCGATGTCGACCCTCGGCAGGGAGTCGAGGCCCGCGAGGTCGAATTCGGTGTCGGGCATGTGCCGGCGCTCGGGCCGCCGGTAATAGGCGATGCGATCGGCATCGGCATGGCCCAGCACGCCGAAATCGGGTGTGCGGAAGGTTTGCATGCGCCAGTTCGAGGTCTTGGTGACTTCGCGCGCCGCCTGGATCTCGTCGTTCAGCAGCACCAGCACGCCCCGGCCCCGGCTTTGCGGGCTGGCGGCCGTGCGCACGCCGTTCACGAGATTGATCGCGGCATCGGTCGACAGGCCGGAGGCCGGCCGCTGCGAGCCGATCAGCACCACGGGCACGTCGACCTTGAGCACCAGGTTCAGAACCCAGGCCGTCTCCTCGAGCGTCGCTGTGCCGTGACCGATCACGATACCGGACAGGTCCGGGTGCTCGGCCACGACGCGATGACACAGGGCCGCGAGTTCCTGCCATTCGGCGAAGTAGATCTCCGGGCTGGGCACGTTGCGGAAATCGACCGCAATGATCTCGGCGATCTCCTCGACCACCGGAAATCGCGCGACGATCTCGCTGGCGTGCATGCGGTTCTCGTGCACGCCGTAATCCTGCAATTCGAGCGGGTGGACGCCCAGCGAGGCCATGGTGCCGCCGGTGCCGATGAAGGCCACCTTGGGCCGGTTCGTGCTGCTCACCCTATGCTCCTGCGCTGATCGTCCATCCGGGGAACCACGCAAGATCGATGCCGCCGCAATGCCGCCGACCGGCGACATTGCGCGCAGCGAACGACGGGGCGCCTAGCCCTTGGCGCCGATCTTGTCCTGCGTCTTCAGGTCGAAGTCGCTGGCGTCGTGGCGCTCATGGAGCTGAGCCGCCGGATCGCCCTGCAGGCGATTGACGATGCGGCCGCGCTTGACGGCCGGGCGCGCGCCAACCTCGTCAGCCCAGCGATTGACGTTCTTGTATTCGTGCACCGCGAGGAACTCGCCCGCGCCGTACAGAAGACCCTTGGCCAGGCCGCCGTACCATGGCCAGACCGCAATGTCGGCGATCGTGTAGTCGTCGCCGGCCAGGTACTTGCTCTCGGCGAGCCGCCGGTCGAGCACGTCGAGCTGCCGCTTGGTCTCCATCGCGAAGCGGTCGATGGCATACTCGATCTTGGTCGGCGCATAGGCGTAGAAATGGCCGAAGCCGCCGCCCAGATAGGGCGCGCTGCCCATCTGCCAGAACAGCCACGACAGGCATTCGGCCCGCTTGGCGCTCTCCGTCGGCACGAGCGCGCCGAACTTCTCCGCGAGATAGAGCAGGATCGCGCCCGATTCGAACACGCGCACCGGAGTGGGGCCGCTGCGATCCACCAGGGCCGGGATCTTGGAGTTCGGATTGGCGGCGACGAAGCCGCTGCTGAACTGGTCGCCCTCGCCGATCTTGATCAGCCAGGCGTCGTATTCGGCGCCCTTGTGGCCGAGCGCCAGCAGCTCCTCGAGCATGATGGTGACCTTCTGGCCGTTGGGCGTGCCCAGCGAGTAGAGCTGCAGCGGATGCTTGCCGACCGGCAGCTCCTTCTCGCTGGTCGGACCGGCGATCGGCCGGTTGATGTTGGCGAACCGGCCCCCGCTGGCCTTGTTCCAGGTCCAGACCTTCGGCGGGGTGTAGTCGGATGCGTCGCTCATGCTTCGAATATCCTGTGATGTGGCTTCGTCGATGGCGCCATCCTAGCCCCCTTTGAGCCGCCCTGCTCGCCCCCGTGCCGCCGCAAGGAGGGGTTAGAAGCCGAATCGGAACATATGGTAGGTACGGAGAAGTTCCCGTATTTCAGGCGTTTCCTGAAGCAAGGAGGGGCGAGCCTGCTCGCTTCGTAATGGCCCCATGAGAATTCTTGTTACCGGCGGTGCCGGATTCATCGGCTCGGCCGTGGTGCGTCACATCATCCGCGATACCGACTGGACGGTCGCCAACGTCGACAAGCTCACCTACGCGGGCAATCTCGAATCGCTGGCAGAGGCGCAGACCAGCAACCGCCATCGTCACTACAGGACCGATATCTGCGACCGCGCCGCCATCGACGCCATCCTCGCCGAGTTCCGACCCGACGCGATCCTGCACCTGGCTGCCGAAAGCCATGTCGATCGCTCGATTACCGGCGCGGCACCGTTCATCGAGACGAACGTAAACGGCACCTTCAGCCTGCTCGAGGCCGCGCTGGCCTACTGGCGGACGCTCGACGAGACCGCGCGCGGCCGATTCCGCTTCCAGCACATCTCGACGGACGAGGTCTTCGGCTCGCTGGGCGCGACCGGCCTGTTCACCGAGACCACGCCCTACGCCCCCAACTCGCCCTACTCCGCCAGCAAGGCCGCCTCCGACCATCTGGTGCGCGCCTGGCATCACACCTACGGCCTGCCGACGCTGGCGACCAACTGCTCCAATAATTACGGCCCCTATCACTTCCCCGAGAAGCTGATCCCGCTGGTCACCATCCGTGCCCTGCGCGGCGAGACCCTGCCGGTCTACGGCAAGGGCGACAATGTGCGCGACTGGCTGCATGTCGAGGATCATGCCGAGGCCCTCACCCTCGTGCTGCGCAAGGGACGGCCGGGCGAGACTTACAATATCGGCGGCAACAGCGAGCGCCGGAACATCGACGTCGTGCGCGGCATCTGCCGACTGCTCGACGAGATGCAGCCCGACGCCACCCATCGCCCGCATGAGTCGCTGATCCAGTTCGTGACCGACCGGCCGGGCCACGACGCCCGCTATGCCATCGACGCGTCGAAGATCGCGACCGAACTTGGCTGGCGGCCACGCCACGATTTCGAGAGCGGCCTGCGCGACACGGTCCGCTGGTACCTCGACAATCGCGGCTGGTGGGAACGGGTGATGAGCGGCGAATATCGGGGAGAGCGACTCGGCTTGACCGCCGCCTGATCGACGCGACGCGCTATTTCAGGAGATCGAGGAGGCTGTCCGGCAGGTCGCCGCGCTGGCGCCGGACTTCGATGGCCAGCAGGGCGGCGCTTCCCGGAAGGTTCGAAATCCTGCCCGTCAGGGCCATGCTGACGGCCTCGGCGAACGGCACACGGCGGCGCGATAGTATTTCGGTGGGATCGGGCTGCGGCGCGCCACGATCCAGCCCCCACGCAACGAAGGCCGGCACGGCCTCGTCGGAGATGCCCGGCGACACGGCGCCCTCCACGACCTTGAGCCAGTGCTCGGCGGTGCAGCCGGTTTCCTCCTTGAGTTCCGCCCGCGCGACCGTGAGCGGATCCTCACCCACCCTCGCGCCACCGCCCGGGATTTCCCAGGAGAAGCGGTCCACGACATAGCGATACTGACCGATCAGCGTCACGCTGCCGTCCCGATCGATCGGAACGATGCAGACACCGTAGTACTTCATCCGCACACTGTGATAGCTGCGCGGCTCACCATCGGACAACGTGACCCGATCATGACGGATCGAGAAGTACCGGCAGTCGTAGCCGGTTTCCGCGTTCAACACTTTCCAGGGATTGGCTTCGTCCGGTTGCTCCATCGCCATCCCCTCCCGAGACGCCACGCTAGGCCGTCGTGCAGGTCAGGTACCGGGCAACCGCCTCGCATTGCTTGCGGATGTCAGGCACTGCCGTCGTCTCCCAGAGGTTACCCCGAATGGGCGGGCCGAGGGCAAAGAGAACGTCCGATGCGACGCCGTCCCTTCCGATCAGGCGATAATCGTCCCCGAGGTCGAGACCGAGGGACAGCGCGTCCGGTCGCGCCAGGCCGGCATCGAACAGCGATCGTATCAGGGGATCGCTGATCCGGTCGTAGTCGAGCTGAGGACCGGAGCAGTTCACCAGCCAGGTCCCCTGGATCCGCTGCACCGTCGTATCCCCACGCGCTTTCACGGTCATGGACACGCCTTCCGCAGCGAGCTCCACGTCCTGCAGCCTGCCGGCCATCACGACCAGTTTCCCCGAGTGTCGAAGTTCCTCGATCTCGGCCGCGACCGGCTGTGCCACACGGTGGCGATGCACTTCCCAGTAGGGCCGCACATGACGCAGGAACCGCCGGCGCTCGGCAATCGACAGGCCACGCCATAGAGCCTGTGTCTGCGGTCGCATCGAATCGAGGACGGAACGCCAGTCGACGCCGCTGGCCGATGCCGCATCGACTTCGCGACGGACCATGCGCATCAGCGTCCCGATGGTGTTCGGCAGGGCGTCCGGTGCCAGGAAAGCCTGGTAGGGACCGACATCCCGATGGGGCAGCGGCATGAAGCCCCGGCGCGAAACCGCCGTGATCTTTCCCCGGTGGCCACGCGACTGCAGATCGAGCACCACGTCCACCATCGTCAGGCCCGTCCCCACCAGGACGACGCTGTCGTCGTTCTGGATACGCGACAGGCCGCCACTCCAGGGGTTGGCGATGTAGTGATCCTCCCCACCGTCGGTCGCCCGGGGCTTGAC
The DNA here is from genome assembly GCF_965249915.1 of Reyranella sp. Classification (GTDB taxonomy): domain Bacteria; phylum Pseudomonadota; class Alphaproteobacteria; order Reyranellales; family Reyranellaceae; genus Reyranella. Next base: position 1,247,860 of record NZ_OZ252257.1, on the reverse strand, counting down.
CGGCAGCGCCGGAGGAAAATTTCCGACGCACAAGGCGACGCGATCGACCGTGTGCCGTGCGCCGTCCGACGTCTGCAGCTGGACGGATTTTTCGCCAGCCTGCAGGCTGGTCACCTCTGAGTCGACCCCGATCATCGAAGATGCGGGGTGCGCGGCAAGACAGGCCGACAAGGTCGAGCGGAGGTACTGGCCGTACAGGCCTCTCGATACGAAGGGACCCCGCGGCTCCGCGTCCGGGGCCTGAGGGCAGGCCTCCAGCCACTTGATGAAATGCTCGGGCCGCGAATCGTAGGCGCTCATATTGCCGACGCGGACGTTCAGCAGATGCCTGTCGTTCGGCGTCGAATAGGCCACGCCGCTGCCGAACGCCGCCGCGCGGTCGAACAGAAAGATGCGCACCGGGACCTGAGACTGTTCGATCAGGTGAACGGCCAGCATCGTACCGCTGAAGCCTCCCCCGACGATGCCGAATGTGGGCCGTGCATCTTCAGTCACTGTCGACCTCACGAACCTGGCGTGCGCGCGTGCAAGCAATTGCTGGGCATGGCGTTCCTCCGTCAGCGTGTTGAGAACAGTCGCATGGTGAGCAGGTTCAGATGAAGTTCTTCGCCTTTGACCACCGCGTGCTCGAGCGGGAGCGTCACCTCGACCGACGGCAGATTCTCTGCCAGCACCAGTTCGGCGCGCCGCGACGAGCCCACACGTCGTGTGCCGACGACCCTGCCCGAAAAAGTGCCGTGCCCCGTCGCATGGGCCAGCGTGAGATCGGACGGACGGATGAACAGCTCCGCGGCGCCTGCCGGAAACTGGAAAGGCGCCGGTACTTTACCTCCGCCCAGAGAGATCCATCCCGCCTCGACGTTGACCGGCAGCCGAACAGCATCCCCGACGAAACCCGCGACGAAGGGCGTCGCGGGCCGATCGAGGATGTCGTCCGGAACGCCGAGCTGTTCGAGGCGGCCGCGATTGAGGATCGCGACCCGGTCGGCCAGCTCCAGGGCTTCTTCCTGGTCATGGGTCACGAACAAAGTGGTATGGCCGGTGCGGCCGTGCAGCTCGCGAAGCCACCGCCGCAGATCCCGGCGCACCTGCGCGTCGAGCGCGCCGAATGGTTCGTCGAGCAGCAGTACGCGCGGCTCGACGGCCAGCGCGCGGGCAAGCGCCACACGCTGGCGCTGACCGCCCGACAGTTGGGCCGGATAGCGCTTGCCCAGGCCTGGCAGCTGGACGAGCTCCAGCAGGCTCTCTACCCGCTTCCGGATCTCAGCGGCCGGCGGCCGCAGGCGGCGAGGCCGGACGCGAAGACCGTAGCCCACGTTCTCGGCGACACTCATGTGCTTGAACAGCGCATAGTGCTGGAACATGAAGCCGACACGACGCTCCCGGACGGGAACGTGGGTGGCATCCTCGTCGCCGAACAGGATGCGCCCCGCCGTCGGTGACTCCAGTCCGGCAAACAGGCGCAGCAATGTCGTCTTCCCGGATCCCGAAGGTCCGAGAAGTGCCATGAGCTCGCCCGGCTTCACCTGAAGGTCGATGCCGTTGACGGCAGCGACGCCCGCGAACGACTTGGCCAGCCCCTCCGCCGTGATGGCAATCGGCACGCCCGTGCCGAGATCGACTGTGTCGTTCGTCATGTCAGTGACGTCGCCCCGTCGAGAGGCCCTCCGCGTGTCGCCATTCGAGGAGCGACTTCGCCGCAAGCGTGACGAGTGCCAGTCCGGCCAGAAGGGCCGCGACCGCGAACGCGCCGACGAAATTATACTCGTTGTACAGAATCTCCACCTGGAGCGGCATGGTGTTGGTGAGTCCCCGAATATGGCCCGACACGACAGAGACGGCGCCGAATTCACCCATGGCGCGCGCGTTGCAGAGAAGAACGCCGTACAGCAGCGCCCAGCGAACATTGGGCAAGGTCACTGTCATGAACGTCCGAAAGCCCGAGGCACCCAGCGTGAGCGCGGCCTCCTCCTCCGCCGTCCCCTGCTCCTGCATCAGCGGAATGAGTTCGCGGGCGATGAAGGGAAAGGTAACGAAGATCGTCGCCAGCACGATTCCCGGGACGGCGAAGATGATCTTGATGTCCCAGGCATCGAGCAACGGACCGAAGACGCCTTTCGCGCCGAACAGCAGGACGAAGGTCAATCCCGAAACGACGGGCGACACGGAGAAAGGCAAATCGATCAAACTGATCAGGAGGCTCTTGCCGCGAAACTCGAACTTCGCGATGGCCCAGGCAGCGGCGACACCAAAGACGAGGTTCAGCGGCACCGTGATCGCCGCGACGATGAGCGTGAGATAGACCGCGGCGACGGTATCTTCATCGGTGTACGAGGCCAGAAGCGGCTCGATGCCCTTGCGGAGCGCCTCCACGAAGACGGCCGCCAGCGGCAGGACCAGGAACAGGGCCAGAAACGCCACGGCCGCGCCGATCAGCAGCCATTGCAGCGGCCGGCTCTCGCTGAGTGCCGTCTCACGCACCGTCGTATCTCCGCCGGCTCAAGGCCTGGACAGAGTTGATGAGCAGCAGCGCGACGAACGAAATCGCCAGCATCACGACGGCAATCGCCGACGCGCCGGCATAGTCGAACTCCTCGAGACGGGTCACGATCAGCAGCGGCGCAATCTCCGAGACGAAGGGAATGTTGCCGGCGATGAAGATCACAGAACCGTATTCTCCTACGGCGCGCGCGAACGCCAGGGCCACGCCGGTCACGAGCGCCGGCAGAAGCGCCGGCAGCACGACGCGGAACACGGTTTGCATCCGCGTCGCGCCCAGGGTGGCGGACGCCTCCTCCATCTCGCGTTCGAAATCCTGCAGGACGGGCTGGACCGTTCGGACGACGAAGGGCAAACCGATGAACACCAGAGCGATGAAGATACCCCAGGGAGTAAACGCAATCTTGATGCCGAGCGGCGCAAAGAACGCGCCAATCCAACCGTTGGGCGCGTAGAGCGCCGCAAGCGCAATGCCCGCAACCGCGGTAGGCAGCGCGAACGGCAGATCGACGGCGGCATCGAGCAGTCGCCGACCGGGAAAATCGTAGCGGACGAGCACCCAGGCGACGAGCGTACCGAAGACGGCATTGAGCAAGGCGGCCAGCAACGAGGTGACGAAGCTGACCTCCAGCGCCGCCATGACGCGCGGCGTCGTCGCCACGTGCCAGATGCCTTCAAGACCAAGACCGCTTGCCCGCCATATCAGCACCATCAGCGGCAGCAACACGATCAGCGACAGATAGGTCGTGGCGAACCCCAGCGTCAGCCCGAAACCCGGCAGGGCACTCGGTTTGACGAAGGCGAAGCGGCCTGCGGTCACGCGAGCGACCGTCACCGAGGGGCCTTGCCCGCCGGCTTGTAGATCTGATCGAAGATGCCGCCGTCGGCGAAATGCTCGGCCTGCGCCTGCTTCCAGCCACCGAAGACCTGATCGATCGTGACCAGCTTGATCTTGGGGAACCGCGCCAGATCAGCCGGATCCGCATCCTCCGGCTTGAACGGCCGGTAGAAATTCCGGGCAATGATCTTCTGGCCGGCGGGCGAATAGAGGAAGTTGAGGTAGGCCTCGGCCACCTTTCGCGTCCCCCGCTTGTCGACCACGGAATCGACGACGGCAACCGGCGGCTCCGCCAGGATCGACAGCGACGGCACGACGATGTCGAACTTGTCGGCGCCGAACTCCTGCAGAACGAGGAACGCCTCGTTCTCCCATGAGATCAACACGTCCCCCACCGCGCGCTGGGCAAACGTCGTGGTCGAGCCGCGCGCTCCGGAATCGAGGACAGGGACGTTCCTGAAGATGGCTTCGACCAGCTTGCGCGCGGCAGCCTGGTCGCCCTTCGTCCGTTCGAGTTCATCGGCCCATGCGGCAAGGTAGTTCCAGCGTGCGCCGCCCGACGTCTTCGGGTTGGGAGTGACGACCGAGATGCCGGGCCTGGCGAGATCCGTCCACTCCCGGATGCCCTTGGGATTACCCTTGCGCACGAGGAACACGATCGTCGACGTGTACGGGCAGGAATTATTGGGCAGACGAGACTGCCAGTTCTCCGGCAGACGCTTCGATTCGCGGGCGATGGCGTCGATGTCGCCGGCCAGCGCCAGGGTCACGACGTCGGCCTCCAGGCCGTCGATCACCGAGCGCGCCTGCCGCCCCGAACCGCCATGAGATGTCCGGACCGTCAGTTTCTGTCCGGCACTGCGTTGCCACTCGCTTGCGAAGGCGTCGTTCACCGCACGATAGAGCTCGCGTGTCGGATCGTAGGAAACGTTGGTCAACACTGCCGGAGCCGGTGTCTGGCCGAGGGTCGGCCTGGAGGCAGTCGCGACGCCGAGCGTGGCGCCTGCTGCGAGAAACGAACGACGGTTCATAGTCATCATCGCGTCTCCTACAGTCGATCCGGTGGCTGACCAGATCAGGCTAAAGGGCCACTGTCTTTGTCGACCAGACCGGTAGAGATTGTCAACTCCGCGGCCGGACCCGAACCGGGGACTTCGGCGCCCCCTTCGCTAAGTCCGACGCGTCCCGGCGCTTCCTCTTCTTCGACGCTCCTTGCCCGACCGCATCGTCCGCGTTCATGGCGTCGGCAAGACTCGTGTTATCCAGAATATCCCGGCTCGCGTTCGCAACCTGAGCGAACACGCGTCGAATTTCACACGTCGCTTCGTCCAAACAGTCCACGCACCGCCGATAGGATATCTTCGAAAGGCAGGGCAACAGCGCGATCGGACCATCGACGATCCGCAACACTTCGCCGAACATGATCTGCGAGGGCTGCTTGTTGAGTAAGTATCCTCCGAACTTGCCGCGCTTGCTCCGCACCAGGTCGTGATGCTTGAGGTCCAGCAATATCTGTTCCAGGAATTTCTTGGGAATGGAGCAGGAGGTCGACAGCTCCATGATCATGGTCGGCCGACCGGACTCGGCCCGCGCCAAGGCGACGAGCGCCCGCAGCGCGTATTTGGCCCTTTGCGAGATCATTTCAAACCCAATGCCGATGCAGGCGCGACAAATCGAAGGGGCGGCAATCTTGGCATATCCAGGGATGCAGACGAAGCCCGTCCCCAAGAACTGACTTAAGGGTGAGCGGCCCGCGGCCGCAAACCGTCCCGCGACGTTTGAAGGTGCCGCCTTTCTTCTGCAACGGCCTGCCGCTATCGTCGCGCGGCTCAGGCGTTTGGGAGACAGGCATGTTCGAACTCGAGAAGGATGAGCGGATTCGTGGCATCGACTCGAATACTGCCGCTCTCGCGATGGCGATGGCTCACGACTTCATCCTGGAAATTTTGCTTACGCGCGAAATGCTCGAAGGAGGAGATGAGGAAGCGCGCAAGCTCGCCCGTCTCGCGATCGAGCGTTGGGAACGCAGATACGGCCAGGATGCCAGCTCGGGTGTCCTCCGCGAGGACGACCGCGGTCGCCTCCACAGCTCCGGCAAGGCCTTCGTCGACCGCTTGATGAGGAAGGCGCTCGCTCGCTCCGAACACATCCGCGAGCAACTGAGTGAGACCGCTACAACCGGAAATTGATCCACGAAAGCCGGCCGTCGCCTGTCGCGCTGTTCAGGACTCCGACACTCGAATCGACTGCCGAGACTGTTGATTGCCGTCGCAATGCGAACATCCGCGTGCGGAACGCCGGACGCGACAACGCGCGCCATCGGCATAGCCGTTAATCTTGCCAATGCCCCGGCCTCGTTTCTATACAATGCGGCCGTGCGGTTTTCGGAATGGGCAGGCATGCAGACTTTCAAGACGACACTGCCAGGAGTGCTCCTGTTCGAGCCCCGACGATTTGGCGATTCACGCGGCTTCTTCGTCGAAACGTTCCAGACCGAACGCTATGCCGCCCTGGGCGTGACCGGACCCTTCATTCAGGACAACCTGTCGCGTTCATCGTATGGCGTGCTGCGCGGCCTGCATCTCCAGAATCCCAATCAACAGGGCAAGCTGGTGAGCGTTCTCCGAGGCAAGGTGCTCGACGTTGCCGTCGACGTCCGCCGCGGCAGTCCGACGTTTGGAAAATCCTGCGCCATCGAACTCAGCGAGGAGAACGGACGGCAGATGTTCATTCCGAGGGGTTTCGCGCACGGTTTCGTCGTCCTCTCGGAGAGCGCGGATTTTTTCTACAAGTGTGATGGCTTGTATAGTCCGAAGGACGAAATCGCCGTGAGCTGGTGCGATCCCGAACTCGGCATCGACTGGCAGATCTCCGATCCCAAAGTCTCCGCCAAGGACAGCGCGGCGCTCCCGCTGTCGAAAGTCGATCGCCTTCCCCTGTATGAAGGCTGACCGTTGAAAATTCTGGTAACAGGCGTGACGGGCCAGGTGGGATCGGCGTTGATCTCGCGCCTCTCACCCTTCGGAACGGTGATCGCGGCCGACCGCAAGCTGATCGACCTGACGAGGCCCGGCGATATCGCCGCCCGGCTGAAGGATCTGGCGCCCGACGTCATCGTCAATCCTGCCGCCTATACGGCCGTCGACAAGGCGGAGGACGATCGCGAGGCGGCCTTTCTGGTGAACGAAGCCGCGCCGCTCGCCATGGCCCGGTGGGCCGCCGACGCGAACGTTCCCCTCATTCATTTCTCGACCGATTACGTCTTCGATGGCAGCGGGACGACGCCGTGGAGGGAAACCGATGTCCCCGCCCCCCTCTCCGTGTATGGGGCCAGCAAGCTCGCCGGCGAAAGGGCGATCCGGACCGTCGGCGGGGCCCATCTGATCGTTCGGACCTCCTGGGTTTACGCGCCCGGCGGCGCCAATTTCTTTCGCACCATCATGCGACTTGCGCAGGAACGCGAAGAGCTGCGCATCGTGGCCGACCAGCACGGCGCTCCGACCTCGTCCGCCCTGATTGGCGATACCATCGCGGCATTGTTCGCAGCCCCCGGCGGCCTTTCCGAGGTGATCGGCCACGCCGGTGGCCTGCTTCACCTGACGGCATCGGGCAGCACCAGCTGGCACGGATTTGCGACGGCGATCGTCGAAGGTCTGCAGTCGAGAGGCGTTGCCTTGAAGGCCACGCGAGTCATGCCCATCGCCACCAGCGAGTATCCCGTCAAGGCTCAGCGTCCGCTCAATTCACGTCTCGATCTCGCGAAGCTGTCGCGGATCCTGGGCGCGGCGCCCCCTCACTGGACCTCCGGGCTCGATAGCGTGATCGCCGAGGCGACCGCAGCAGGTCAGTAGACCGCTTGACCATGCTGCGGTGCGCTTCGGGCGGCGCCCATCGCGCTCGCTAGTAGTTCGTGCTCCGGGTGAGATCGTAGTAGGCGCCGGTGATCGAACGGACGACCTGCATGATCTTCAGGAACTGCACGGAATCGGCGTTCGTGACGAGGACGACGTCCTTGTCGCGAAGCTGTATCTGCTGGGCGAAGAAGTAACCGTCAGCCTGCGTGAGATCGATCCGATAGATGACCGGCGCATCCATGCCGCCTTCCAGGGCAGCCATGCGTGCATTCACATAGGTCGTATCGACGGCCTGTCTGTCCGCAGCCAGCAAAGTCCGCGCGAACCGGGCGGGCTCGTAGCGAAACAGGAAGACGCCCCCGAGATTGGCTTGCACGTCGATGCCACCGCCGGCCCGAGCGATGGCTTCAGCGAGCGTCACCTGCTCGGTCTCGAACGGATACTGTGCGACCTTCTGCGTCGCGCCCATGACAAGGAAGGTCTTGGGATTTCGCACCAGAACGATGTTGTCGTTGGGCTGAGCCACGACATTGTCGCCGGGATTGGACATCACCTGCTGCAGCGGGAGCGAGACCACTTGCTGGCCGCGCATCAACCGCAGGTCCGTCTGGACCGCGGGGAACTTGGGCCCTCCCCCCCACGCAACGGCGTCGAGCAGCCTCTCGCCGCGCAGCGTGAGCGGCATGAGGCCGGCCTTGTTCACTTCGCCGCCGACCGAAACCGTGTTGGCCGTATTGCCCACGAGCGACACGACCACCTGGGGCCGGACCGTCTGGGACGCGAGGCCGTCCTGGATCACTGCCGCCGCCTGCGACGGGGTCCGGCCCGCGACATGGACGCGGCCGACATAAGGCACGGTGACCTTTCCGTCAGCCTCGACGATCTGGAGGGGCAAGGTCGACGCCTGCGGCGCCGGCATCCCGGGCGTGCCCGTCATCATGGGCGGAACGGTGCCCTGGAACAGCGTAGACCCTGCTGTTTCATAAACGGTGATGCCAATCGTGTCGCCCGGCTTCAGCGCCACGCTGGGCGTATACTTGGCCAGTCGAAAGGCCTGTGGAAAACTCGGAGGCTGGTACTGGCTCAGTGCCCGAGTGACCAGAGAGGTCACCTTGACGACGAACACCTCCCAATTCTCATCCTGGGTACGAACGAGTTGCGCCGTCGTGGGCGCGGCCGCCGGCACGCTGCTGCATCCCGCCGCCGCAAGGGCCAGGAGACTGGCGGAAATCCTGAGCGTCCGTACGGCCTTCGCCTTGACCGCAGCAGCAACGCCGCTCTGCCTCCTGCCGGCATGGTTCGATCCGCTTCTTTGCCCGACACGCCTATCGACAAATCGGTCCGGCAAAAAATCAAGGAGAGTCATGGGCCTAGGCACTTTCTCGACATCGACGGAACTGAAAGCGACAAATCGACGACAGGCTGCGTGACGAAGGGAGCGAATTGCTTCTGCGAAACCAAGGCGTATCTGCGAAGCAAACAATGGTCAATCCGTCAGCGGTGGGCAATCTGTGCCATCTCACATCGCCGGATTGCGGCGGGCAAGGCTACGTCCGATAATGTTCACTTGATATCCACAGTCAGCATGCTGCCCGACCTCAAGACTCTCCTGCGGCGGGTCGTTCCTTCGACGCGCACGACCGTCGCCGGAGGGATCGACGGCGTACACCGCGGATACATACGCGGCTGGGCGTTCGACAAGGCCAATCCCGCCTCCCGTCTTTGGATACGAATGGTGGACGCAACCGGCCGCGTGATCGCCGAGGCTCTGGCCGACCGGTATCGCGCCGACGTGCAAAAAGCGGGCTACGGCGACGGGCACCATGGCTTCGCCTTGCCGGTCTCCGATCCCGCCCTCGTCGCGACAGCGCGGTTCCTGTGCGGCAAGACGGGTGCGGAGCTGCCAAGGCCGAGGCCGAATACCGGAAAACCCGCAGGCAGGACCTTCGACCGCGGAGGCTATGTCCTTCGACTCGACCAGCATCCCGCCGGTCCCGCTCTCACCGGCTGGGCCATCGACCGGCACCATCCCGAAGAACGGCGGCTCCTGCGTCTGCGCGCCGGACCGCGGACGCTGGCCGAGCAACGGGCGACTCTCTATCGCGGTGACTGCACGGAAGCGAACGGCGATGGCTTCCACGGGTTCTCTCTCCCGCTCCCCCCGCACACCGGGTCGCTTTTCGTCGATGACCTGGGCAGTGGCCTGGAATTCAGGATCTCCTGACGGTGGCTCTCGAGATCGTCCTGGTCGATACGTCGGAGGGATGGCAGGGACCGTCCGGGCTTTTTCCAGCGGCCGCCCGGTCTCTGGCGATGCAAGGGCACGTCGTTCGCCTGATCGACCAACGCGCCCTGGCCGACCTGGCGCAAGACCCGCCGCTCCTGACAGGCCTCAATCGTGCGGTGGCGGCGAGCCCCATGACCGACAGCCATCGCCTGGCGCTCGAGCTGGCGCGAAAGCCCCCCGACCTGATGATCGCATCCCTGCGCGGGGGCATCGCGCAGGCAACCCTGATGGCCAGGGCATGCGGGGAGGCTTTCGCCGGCACCCGAATTGCCCTGTGGAGCAACGAGCCGACCCGTGAGCGCTTCCTGGCCAGCGACTCCGCGAGCTTCGACCTGGGATCGCTGATCTCGGACGCGATGGAACGTCAATGCCTCGCTCTCGCGGACACGCTCATCCTGCCGGACCAGACGATGGAGGGGCCGGCCCTGCCCGGCTTCGCTCTCAGCATTCCGCTCGTCCGCTGTTCGCGCACGGGCGCCGTGCCGCCTGTTCCGCCACGCGCACCCGTTCGCGAAATCGTATTCATGGGCGCGCTGCAGCGCGTCGCCGGTGCCGGCGAATTCGTCGAGGCGATCGAGCGCCTGGCTCGCAAGGGCATTCTCGGTGACCGGCTGGTAACCTTTCTCGGGCCGATGGCCGATTCGCTTTACGGCCTCAGCAAGGAATGGCTTGGACAGAAAGCCACGACGTGGCCGTTCCGCTTCAAGGTCATCGACGAAACCGACCGGTCGCGGGCGCTGCGCTACGCGGCCGAGCCGGGCAGACTGGCGGTGTCCGTATCAGCTGACAGGGGCGATCTTCACTCGCTTCGTGCCGGCACATCGAATCACCTGTTCCTCCATGCACGACCGATGGACGATCCGCATCTGGCGACCCGGCTTGCAGAGGGAATTGCCCGTGCCATCGCCGACGGTGGCGCAGTCTCCGCCGAAGGCAACGACGTCGACTGGGCAAAGCTGCTGGCGGACCTGACCCGCCTCAATATTCGCTCTCGATCTTCCGGAACACAGACCGTCACGGTCTGCGTCCTCCATCACAATCGCCTGGGCTTCCTGCGTCAGGCACTGGCCTCCATTCCCTCGACAGTCGACGGACATGAAGTCGAGGTCATGGTGATCGACAATGCGAGCCCGATCGCCGACGTGGAGGGTGCGATCCGCGACGCCGCCGGCGCTCGCCCTTCCCTGCGCGTCCTTAGCCTGGCCGAGCCGCTGCCTCAGACGTCCGCCTACAATCGAGGCCTCGCGGAGGCGCGATCGGAGATCGTGGTATTCCTCGACGACGATAACTTCTTCCTGGAGGGCGGCCTGGAACGGCTCGCACGGGCCGCATCGACCGGAGCGCACGACATCGTCGTCTCCTCTCTGGACGTGTTCGACGACGCGGACGGCGATCCGCGATCACTTCCAAGCGCAGGGAGACTTCTCTTTCTGGGCACCGCGCACTCGGCCGGTCTGTTCTTCAATGCGTTCGGCGACACCGCCATGGCGGTCCGCCGCAAGGCTTTTACCACCCTGGGAGGCTTCCATGACCTCGGATACGATTATCCGAGCCTGGATTGGGTAAGCCTTGCCAAGGCACAAGGCGCAGGACTGCGCATCGGGGCCTTGCAATGGCCGGCCGTCCGATACCGCCGCAACACGGCGCGGGCCGACGTCCAGGCGGTCAAGCTCGACGAAGCGGGAGCCCGCACGCTCGTGTTCAAGGCCTGTGGCGATTCCATCGACGCCGCGCTGGTGGCCCGATACGCCCAGAAGCTTCTGCTGCTCGACCTCTGAAGGCGCAGCGCCTCGAGGTCATTTCGCCGAGATGAGCTTGTCGCCCACCAGATGCAGGCGGCCGCGATTGAGGAGAACACCCGAATCGGCAACGACGACATCGACACGATGCGGCGTGCCATCGCGCAGCTGGCGCGGGATCGATATGGCAAAGCCATAGGCGCCGGTCCCGATCTGCAGCGAGCGCAGATCGTCTCGAACGTAATTCGCCGTGGTGCGTCCCAGGAATTTCCCGTCGACGAACGCGGCGATGTCTATCGAGTTGTCAGGATGCGCGGGCTGCCAGGCCCAACCACGGATCGTTGAATCCACCAGGTCGCAGTGGCCCTCGTAGCCGCTGGCTTCGAGCGCGTGCGGATTTGCCGGAACCGACAGCTCGCCGATCGTCAGATCTGTTCCCTTGACGCGCAGCACGACATCGGTCGATCGCCAGTCTCCCGGGAAGCCATGGAGTCCCCGCCAGATGGGCAAGGCGAAACCATGTCCGAGTATGCCCGCGCGTGCCGGCAGAATCGCCGCAGATCTGATGTTGGCCGGCACGATCCGCTTGCGGCCCTCTCCGAAATCGCCCTCGACTTCGACCGTCTTGTCGGGGTGGTCTTCGTCCCTTACCCAGCCGTACACCACCCCGCGGTGAACACCGAAGAGACGACCGACGTACCGTTTTCCGTCCGCGTCGGACTGCCAATGTATGGCGAGGTTGCGGACGGCCAGCTGAGACGCCGGGTCGTGCCGCTGCCCCGCCGGTTGGTCGTTGACCAGGTGAACGAGGCCTGTCCCGTGCGATGCGGCGCGGGCCGCCAGACGCTCCGCGCGCCGCTTCGCCTTCGCCTTGTCCGGTCGCTCGCGACCGATGAGCTTCGGCGCCAGGGCGGCGATCAGCTGCATGAGGTTGCCGGCCGCGCTGTCCCTCTTGGCGCGCATGGGCAGGGCCATCGTGCCTCCGAGCCGGCCGCGGCGCCCCAGGTTCTTCTGCAATCCCTTCGCCATGATCAGCAGTTCCCGGAGCGCGAGCGGTGCAGCGGAGAGCTGTGGGCGCGCGGCCCGAAGTTCCGACACGGACCGGTCGTAACCTCTCTCGCGCAGCCGCTCCGCACTCCAGCCGTCGACCGTGCCGAGTTCCCGAAGGACGGACTGGCAGCGCAGCCCCGCCAACTGGGCCTTGGAGACGAACTCGTGGTCGTGTCCCAGGACGCGATAGTCGCGGGTGAAGCCGCCCAGCTCGAGGAAGGCACTCCGCCGCACGAACAGGGGAAGCGGCGTCACGTCGGTGTGGAAGAAGGCCTGCGCAAAATCGCCGAGGAGAGCGACGTTGAGGTAGGGGCGGCTCGCCTCGGTCTCTCGATAAACAACGCGAAAGAAGTAGGTCAGCAGATCGGCGCCGCAGCGTCCCGCCACATCCGCGAGCGTGGACAGGGCGGCGGCATTCAGGGTCGAGCCCGACCACAGGAAGAATACGAACTCGCCCGTTGCTTCGTCGGCCAGCGTGTTGAAGCCGAGGCCGGCATCGAAGTCGAAGGTCGGGATGATGGTGGCGGAAAGGCCGATCTCCTCGACCTTCGCGCGCGCACGATCGACGGCTTCATTGTCGTCCGTGTCGACCGCGATCAGCACTTCCAGCGGTGCATCCTTCTGCGCCTTGAGCGAGGCCAGGGTCGCGGCAAGTCGCTCATCGTTCTCCGGGTGGTAGATGCACACCGAGATCTTCGTCGGCGGCGCGGAGGCATAGGAGTCCGGGGGCAGCAACTCGGCCAGCAGGCCGCGCCCGAGATCCTGGTGGAAGCGCCGCCACTGCTCGAGGTTCTCCTCGTTGTCGAAGCTGGGCGCCGCCACATAGCCACCGCGCTCGAGCGCCAGCGCGAGCCTGTCCGCCAGCGGGACGGGATGGGCGGCACAGAGAACGCTCGGACGGTCGGCCGGATCGACGAGTTCGGGCGTTCCGCCCGAATCGGAGGCGATGAACGGCACCTTGCAGATCAACGCCTCGTAGACGGCAAGCGAGGAGTTCTCGATCAGGGACGGCATGACGGCCAGCCGGTTGCCCCCCAGCAGATACTCGACTCCTTCGTCCTGCTGGAAGTCGGAGAGGATCTCTACCCTGGTCGGCCAGGAGGCGCTTTCCGCCCTGATGTAGCCCACGACGTCTTCGCCCGTCCGTTCGAGCACCGGCTCGCCGGGTTTGCCCATGAACGAGATCTTCGGAGGCAGCTTGGTGCCCTGGCGAATCAGGCGCTTGATCGCCTGGATGAAGATCAGAAGCCCCTTGCGCGCCTCGAGACGGCCGAAGAACACGATCTCGTCGATCGGGCGCCGACTCCCCTGCTCCCAGTTCCGGGTCAGGGCGAGGCGGGCGAGATGCTCGAAGGTCGCCACGTTCGGCTGCACGAAGATCCGCTCGCGCGGCATGTCATAGCCCTGGCTGTGCATCCAGCGCAGCAGGTGGAGGCTGCCCCCGATCACCATGTCCGCGAGCTCGACGCTGCGGCGTTCGGCGTGCACCTTTGCGAGATCGTCCAGGCGCTGGAATGGCTGCAGGCCGTAGAGCCTGTTCCACAGCCAGGGCGACGAGGTCTTCACGATGAAGAGCGTATCGCGGAAGGCAAGCCCCTGCCGCTTGGCGAGAAGACTGAAATAGCCGGCCGCGCGCCACTCCGAGACATGCACGACATCCACCGGATGGTCCGTGAGGTATCGGAACATGTTGTACGAGGCATGGGCCCAGCGATCGCCGCCAACAGGATATCGATCGAGGCGCGCATAGTTGGGCACCGGCACGAACCGGATCTTCTTCGCGGCGTAGTAGTCGCCCCAGTGCTCGATCGTCTCGTTCTCGACCTCGTGTCCCTTGAGGTAGAGAATCGTCACCTCGTGGCCGAGATTGGCCAGGAGCTCGGCCAGCGCGGCATAGGTCGTGCCGATGCCGCCATTGCGAACCGGACCCACGATATCTTCGGTAGCGATGCAAATGCGAAGTCGCCTCGCCTCTCCCTGGAAGGTGAGAAGCGAGTCCAACCCGGGATAGGTGACGGTCCAGGCGTCAGGCGATCGCCGCACCAGATCGTCGATCCTGCCGAGCGGAGTGGAATGGCAGAGAATTTCCTCGACGGCAGCGCTGGCTAGTTTTTCACTCTCGATATCCCTGCCAGCCATTCAATCCCCTTGCGAACTACACAGAAGAGCCGTTTTTATCATACTGTCAATTACGGCGACTCTGCAGCGGCCGGAGCCAATGACTTCATCGAATGAAAATAATCCTCACGCTGAGCAACCGGCGGGTTGGAGCGGTTCCTCGAACACGCGCACGCTCGGCCGACGCCATCTCCTCGCATCGGTAGCTGCCGGGTGCTCGACCCTGCCGTTTTCGGCCTATGCGCAAACCGCGACCGGCCTGCCCGTCCGCGTCTCGAAACAGCGGCTCGACGCTCTCGCCGCGAAATTCTATCCCGCGTTCAACCAAGGCGACATTCTCGCGCCATTCTCCCCCGACAGACACGCCGCGCGCTACGACGTGGAGTTGAGACGTCTTACAACCTCTACACGCCTGCCGGAAACCGGTGAGCAGGTCGAGGTGAGCGGGCTCCTCGCCCTTCCCGTGGGAATCCAGGGGACAGTGCCTGTCGTTTCCTGGCAGCACGGCACCATCCTGTCCTTCGACCAGGTCCCGTCGAACCTGATCCGGCTCGGGTCCGACAGCTATGAGCCGAGCGACAATGCCGATTCGCTCGAAACCCTGTTCAACGTCCAGCGCTTCGCGGGGAACGGTTACGCCGTCATCGCGGCGGACTATCTCGGCAAAGGCCCGCTGCGCGACGGCCGCGACGAGGCCTATGGGGTCAAGGACGCCACCGTCCGCTGCTGCCTGGACATCCTGCAGGCCGGCGTGCGGGAGCTGGAGAAGTCGAGCCTGCGCCCCTCCGCCCTGTTCCTGAACGGCTGGTCGCAGGGTGCCCTGAACACTCAATGGCTGAAACAGGACCTGCAGCGACGCGGCACCAAGGTGGTCGCCGCGGCCGCCCAGAGCCCGTTCAACGATTTGCCGGACACGTTCCACTACTGGTCCGACCCGCCCTCCTTCATCCCCGCGACGGAGACATCCTATCCGCCACCGCCGGCCTGGATCGTGCCCTGCCTGATCATTCTTCTCGGCAGCTACCGGCGCTATTATGGCCTGACCGATCTCTTCGAGACCGCGATCAAGCCGCAACACCGCGCCTTCGCCGAAAAATATTGGTCCGACTACAAGCTCGATGCGGAGGTCGCGAAGACGATGCCGCCGGTCGCCGACTTCCTGACCGACGGCTTCTTCGAGCGCTTCACGCACGACACCAACAGCAAGCTCCTGCGCCGCCTCGCCGACAACAGCACGACCTTCTGGGACTACGACTCGCCGATCCGTTTCTACTACGGGCTGGCCGACGAGGCCTTGTACCCGCGCCTCGTGAAGATGGCGCTGGCATCGGGAGGACGCGACATGAACGGCGTGCCGGTGAAGGGAGCGAGCCATCGCGCCACTTTCCTGGCGAGCCTCTACGGCGACGGCGCCGTCCTCGACGGCAAGTCCACCGTCCTCGACTGGTTCAATTCGCTGCGCTGAAGTCGCCCCTTCGCGGCGTGCGCGGCAGGGCGGAGCGAAGCTCCACTCCTGTTGCGCCATCCCCTGTCGACGATGCGGCTCAGGCCAGACTCCGGGCCATCATGAGCAGCGGCACCAGCAAGACGTTGAGCAACCCGACCATCACCATCACGAGGCCGGCGACGGCGCCCTCCTCCTGCCCGATCTCGTGGGCCTTGGCGGTGCCGGCGCCATGGGCGGCAACGCCGAGCAGGGCACCAAGGGCAAGGCTCGAGCGGATGGGCCATCGCAGCAGCAGGACATCGCCAATCGCCGCGCCCACGACTCCCGTGACGATGACGAACACGGCCGTCAGATCGGGCGCGCCGCCGATCTCGCCCGACACCGTCATGGCGAACGACGTACTCATGGACCGCGGCAAGAGGCTCAAGGTCAGCGTGTCGTTCAATCCGAGCAGCCGCGCCAGCCCCCAGGCGGTCAGCATCGAGGTGGCGCTGCCCAGGACCATGCCCGCGGCCAGAACGCGCCAGTGCCGGCGGATGAGGCCGCGCTTCTCATAGATCGGCACGGCGAAGGCGACCGTGGCCGGCCCCAGCAGGCTCACTAGCCAATGGGTTCCACGGCTGTAGTCGCGATAGCTGGTATGAAGGGCGAGCGCCGTCACGATCAGCGCCAGCGGCGCGATCGCCAGGGGCATCAGCCACCAGCGCGGCCAGCGCCGGTAGATCGCCCTCGCCCCCAGATAGAGGGCGATCGTCGCCGACGACCAGAAGATCGCCTGAAGGGTGGGATCAATCCCCGCTGGCATGAACCGCGGCATCGCGGGCCCCCCACCTGGTGCAGAGATCGACGATGAAGCCGGTCACGAGCATGACGCTGAAGGTGCCGCCCACGATCACGGCCAGAATTTTCAGGCCGAGCAGACCGATGAGTTCGCCGTGATCGAGCAGCGCCATCACGGCGGGCACGAAGAACAGCACCATGTAGCCGATGAACCACTCCGCGCCCCGCCGCAGGCTGTTCACGCTCAGTCTTCGTGTGGCCAGCAGCGCGAGAACCAGCAGCATGCCGATCACGCTGCCGGGAACAGGCAGGCCGGCCAGCTTTGCGAGGCCCTCTCCGGCGAGCCAGAACCCCACGACCAACCCGATCTGCAGGGGCGGGCTGCGGCGAACGCCATGACGGACACGGACCATGATCGAAGAAACGCTCATCGGCTGCTCCTCTCGCAGCGAAGATAGGATGCAGCAGCCCATTCTCTAAATGAATTGAATGACTACAATCTATTCTGATATGGAATGTCATGGAGATTCGCACGCTGCGCGCTTTCGTCGAAGTGGTCCGCCAGGGGGGCTTCTCGCAGGCCGCCAAAGCCGTCTCCGCCACCCAGTCGACGATCAGCAAAGCGGTCAAACAGCTGGAGGACGAGATCGGCGTGCCGCTGCTCGACCGGATCGGCCATCGCAGCAGGCTGACGGCCGCCGGGGAGATCGTCCTGCACCGGGCCCAGCGCATCCTCACCGAGCGGGAGGACCTGATCGCCGAACTGGGCGAACTGCGCGGCCTCAAGCGCGGCACGCTGCGCCTCGGCCTGCCGCCGGTCGGAAGCGACGTGCTCTTTGCCCCGCTGTTTGCCGTCTACAGCAAGCGCTACCCCGGCATCGACATCCGGCTGGTGGAGTACGGCAGCGACCGGCTGGAAGAGGTCCTGATGTCCGGCGAGATCGAACTTGCCGCCTCCCTCCTCCCCGTGTCGGACGGATTTGAATGGCAGGAGGTCAAACGCGAGCCTCTGACCGTCCTGCTGGCGCCGGACCATCCGCTGGCGCGCCGGCGCTCTCTCGACCTCGCAGCCTTGCGCGAACAGCCGTTCATCCTGTTCGAATCGGGATTTGCGCTCAACCGCATCATCCTCGAGGCGTGCCACCGGCGCGGCTTCGAACCGACCGTCGTCGCGCGCAGCAGCCAGATCGACTTCATCGTCGCGCTTGCCGCAACCGGCATGGGGGTCGCTTTCCTGCCGCGGATGATTGCCGAGCAGCGCAGGCACCGCTCCGTCGCCCGCGTGCGCCTGGCCGAGACGGACACGGACTGGCGCATCGCCATGATCTGGCGCCGCGGCGCCTTTCTCTCGCACGCCGCGCGAGTGTGGCTCGATCTCGTCGCCACGACTCGGGCCCCGCCCCTCGTCCCGGCGAAGCAGAGGCACGCGGCGGCAAAGCGGTGAGACGCGCGACGGGAGTCGCGCACCCCCGGCGTCTCACTCCAGGTCGGACATCTCGTAGAGCGGCCGGATCTCGATCTCACTCGGTCCCGGCATGGGATTGGGGCAGCGCTTCACCCAGGCCACCGCCTCGTCCATGTCCTTGACCTCCCACAGCCAGAAGCCGGCCAGCTGTTCCCGAGCCGGGGAGAACGGCCCCTGCCGGACCGTGCGGCCCGCACCATCGAAGGCGACGCGCCGGCCCTCCGACGTGGGCTTGAGCCCATCGCCGTCGCGCAGGATGCCGGCCTTCTGCAGCTCCTCGTTGAAGCGGCCCATGGCCTCCATCAACGCTGCCGTCTCCGGCGAGCGGACGAAGCCCTTTTCGCTATCCTCGGTCGCCTTCACCAGCACCATCACGCGCATGTCCGTCTCCCTGCTGAAGCCGGCTCGACCGGCCTTGTCATGGAACGACGAACGAGGGTCTCCGGAACCGACAGGGGGCGCGAATTTCTCGTAGCTGCGGGAAGCCTGGCGAGATCAGCACTCCGCGCAATTCCGCGTCAGTCCCACCAGAAGGACCACCACTCCTGGACCATCAGGCCGGCAGCCATCCCGCTCAAGGTCTCTCCGCCTTGCGCAAATTCACTGCAATAAGCACTGTGAATACGCGCCAGTTCGAGCGCTTCTTCCCGCGTCGCCGGCTTTCGGGCGACCCGCAGTTCGAGCGTATCGCTTCCCAGGGCTACGAGTTCCGCACCATAGCGGTCCCGCCAGTTGCGAAGTGCAGCGACATGGTAGGGCGCCGGCAGGCAACCGTTGAAATTGCCCCAGTGCAGATAAGCCGGAACAGTGGTCGGGTCATCGGTCGGGATCAGGACGACGTAGACGCGGGGCATGGGCGTCTGCGACCGGGGATCCAGCGCGGCCGAAAAACCGACCGGCTCCGGCCTCTCGGCCGGCCACTCGCCCAACGCCACGTCGTCGTCCCCGGCTCCCAGACCCTCGGGAAAACGGATTGCGTCCGCCGCGGCGAGTTGCTCGCTCACCGGGATCAGTGGCTCGGATGCATCGGGATAAAAAGGACGCAGGACGTTGTCGACATCGTCCCCCACGATGACGGGGACGCCGCGGCCGGCCGACTTCAGCTCTTCCCATTTCGCAAGTGCATTCTCGCCGGTCGTCTCGACGATCTCGTATGGAAAACGGGCGCGTGCCTCGGCGCGCTGATCGATCGATTGGCGTGCCGCAGCAGACTCCCGGCTTCCAAACCCCAGGGCTGACAAAAACCCCTTCAGCATTGGCCAGCTTCCCCAGATTCAGCCCGGATGGAGACCCGGCGCCTCCCTGCCCGTCGAGGACACGTATTCCGTGTATCCACCGCCATATTGATGCACGCCTTCGGGCGTGACTTCCAGCACGCGGTTCGAGAGCGCGGCGAGGAAGTGGCGGTCGTGGCTCACGAACAGCATCGTGCCCTCGAAGTCCGCCAGCGCCGCGACCAGCATCTCCTTGGTCGCCATGTCGAGATGGTTGGTCGGCTCGTCGAGCACCAGGAAGTTGGGCGGGTCGAACAGCATCTTGGCCATCACCAGCCGCGCCTTCTCGCCGCCGGACAGGACGCGGCAGGGTTTCTCGACATCGTCGCCGGAGAAACCGAAGCAGCCGGCCAGCGACTTCAGCGCGCCCGTGCCCGCCTGCGGGAACGAGGCATCGAGGGATTCGAAGATCGTCTCGTCGCCGTCGAGCAGGTCCATCGAGTGCTGGGCGAAGTAGCCCATCTTGACGCTGGCGCCGACGGTCACGCTGCCCTCGTCCGGCTCGGTGGTCCCCGCCACCAGCTTCAGCAGCGTCGACTTGCCGGCACCGTTGGCGCCCAGCACGCACCAGCGCTCCTGGCGGCGCAGCCGGAGGTCGAGCCCCTGGTAGATCGGCTGGGTGCCGTAGCCCTTGTGGACGCCGCGGAAGCTCACCACGTCCTCGCCCGAGCGGGGCGGCGCGCGGAACTCGAACCGCACCGACTGGCGGCGCCGCGGCGGCTCCACCTTCTCGATCTTGTCGAGCTTCTTCACCCGGCTCTGCACCTGGGCGGCGTGGGAGGCGCGCGCCTTGAAGCGCTCGATGAACTTCATCTCCTTGGCCAGCATCGCCTGCTGGCGCTCGAACTGCGCCTGGCGCTGCTTCTCGGAGAGCGCCCGCTGCACCTCGTAGAAATCGAAGTTGCCCGAATAGGTGATGAGCGTGCCGCCGTCGATCTCGATGATCTTGCCGACGATGCGGTTCATGAACTCGCGATCGTGCGAGGTCATCAGCAGCGCGCCCTCGTAGTTCTTGAGGAAGTCCTCCAGCCAGATCAGGCTTTCGAGATCGAGATGGTTGGACGGCTCGTCGAGCAGCATGCCGTCGGGCCGCATCAGCAGGATGCGGGCCAGCGCCACGCGCATCTTCCAGCCGCCGGACAGCAGTCCCACGTCGCCGTCCATCCGCTCCTGGCTGAACGACAGGCCCGCCAGCACCTCGCGCGCGCGGGCGTCGAGCGCGTAGCCGTCGAGCTCCTCGAAGCGGCCCTGCACTTCGCCGTAACGCTCGACCAGCGCGTCCATGTTGTCGGCCTGCTCCGGATCGGCCATCGCCGCCTCGAGCTGGGCGATCTCGACCGCCAGCGCGCTCACCGGTCCGACGCCGTCCATCACCGCGGCGACGGCGCTCATGCCCGACATTTCACCGACGTCCTGGCTGAAATAGCCGATGGTCATGCCGGCATCGATCGTCACCTGGCCGTCATCGGGCTGTTCCTGGCCCGAGATCATGCGGAACAGCGTGGTCTTGCCGGCGCCGTTGGGCCCGACCAGTCCCGCCTTTTCCCCCTTCTGGAGGCCCATCGACGCGTCGATGAACAGGATCTGGTGGCCGTTCTGCTTGCTGATGTTGTCGAGACGGATCATGCGGGCGTTGCTGGCGGGAAAGCCTGGGCAACGCAAGCAACAGGCCGGTGACGGTCTTGCGGCCGATTGTCTCCCTGCTCCGGACCGCCAACCCGTCTTTTTACCTCGCTTAACCGCTCGTGCCGGGGCCTGTGATATGCTGGCCCGGTCTCGTGACGGGAGAAAACCATGACCCAGCACGTTCTGTTCGTTGTCACCAACGCGGCCGTGATCGGTCCGCACAATCGCAAGACCGGCTTCTTCTTCGCCGAAGTCGCCCATCCCTTCGACGTGCTCGACAAGGCGGGGATCGCTATCGAGTTCGCCTCGCCGGCCGGCGGCTGGACACCCTACGACGCCTACGACGAGAAGGATCCCGCCCAGAAGGCGTTCTTCGAGAGCAAAGCCTTCCGCCGCCTCAACCACAGCCGCAAGCTCTCTGAAGTGGACGCCGCGGACTACGACGCCATCCTGGTGCCGGGCGGCCTTGGCCCGATGGTCGACATCGCGCGCAACAGGGACGTGCAGCGGGCCGTCGTGCGCGCCTGGAGCACCAACAAGATCGTCAGTGCCGTCTGCCACGGTCCCTGCTCCTTGCTGGGAGTCGACCTCGGCGACGGGACGCCATTCGTGCGCGGCAAGAAGCTCACGGGGTTCTCGACCAAGGAAGAATTCGACTACGCCCGCGAGGACGTGCCCTATGAGCTCGAGGAAGCGCTGCGGGCGGAAGGCGCCGACTACTCGTCCGCGGCCAACTGGCAACCCCACGTCGTCGTCGATGGCCGCCTGATCACCGGCCAGAACCCTGCCTCGGCTGGCCCCCTGGCGAAGGAGTTGCTCGCCGCGCTCAAGCAGACATGACCTGAAGGACCGTTCGCCGCCGGGAACCGTCCAGCGACAGGCAGGCGGCTCCCGGGCCTGTGAACGGCTTTCACAAGTCCTGCGATGCTCGGCCGCCTACTGTCCGGCGGCTGTCGCCACCATTTCGGAGGGTGTGGCGCAGACATCCGCGCCGATCCGACGAAATGGAGCCCGAGATGAAATTGACCGATATCCTTCCGAGCCGTCTGGGCTTCGGCGCCGCGCCGCTGGGCAACATGTTCCGCGCCATCCCCGAAGACGAGGCGCAGGCTACCGTCGAGGCCGCGTGGGCCGACGGCATCCGCTACTTCGACACCGCCCCCTTCTACGGCGCCGGCCTGGCCGAGATCCGCCTGGGGGCGGCGCTGCGCGGCAAGCCGCGCGACCAGTATGTGATCAGCACGAAGGTCGGCCGCCTCATCCTCGACGAGGTCGAGGATGTCTCGGCGCGCGACAACGGCGAGAAGGGCGATGTCTTCAAGCACGGGCGCCCCAACAAGGTCGTGAACGACTATTCGGAGGACGCGACCTATCGCTCGATCGAGGACAGCCTGAAGCGGCTGGGCACCGATCATGTCGACATCGTATTCGTGCATGACGTCGCGCAGGACTTCTACGGCGACGAATGGCTGGGCGTATTCGAAAGCGCGCGCAAGGGCGCCTTCCGGGCCCTCGACCGCATGCGCAACGAAGGTGTCATCAAAGGCTGGGGCCTCGGCGTGAACCGCGTCGAGCCGATCGAAATTCTGCTCGCGCTCGATGAACCGCGGCCGGATGCCTTCCTGCTTGCGGGCCGCTACACGCTGCTGGATCACAGCCACGCGCTGCAGCGCGCCCTGCCGATGGTGGCGGAGCGCGGCCTCGGCATCGTTGTCGGCGGGCCCTACAGTTCCGGCGCGCTCGTCGGCGGGCCGAACTTCGAATATGCGCCGGCGACGCCCGCGATCCTTGCGAAGGTGGCGGCGATCAAGGCCATTGCCGACCGCCACGGCATCTCCATGAAGGCCGCCGGCCTGCAGTTTTCGCTGGCCCATCCCGCGGTCGCGGCGGCCATCCCCGGCGCCAGCCGGCCCGGCCGCATCGCCGAGGACAGCGCGGCGCTGCAGGAGAAGGTCCCCGCCGCCTTCTGGCGGGATCTGCGGGAGGCGCAACTGGTCGATCCGGCGGCGCCGCTGCCGATCGGCGGCTGACGGTCAGCGCGCGACGGTCCGGGGCCGCGAGCGGGTCACCGCCAGGAACTGCGCCATCCGGGGGACGGTGAAATCCAAAAACACCGTCACCCGGGCCGGCAGCAGCTGGGCGCCGCGGTACACCGCATGGATCTCGTCCCAGGTTTCGAGACCCTGGTCGGCCAGCACCTCAACCAGCTCGCCGCGGTCGATCGCCTCGCGCAGATGGTATTCGGCGACTCGCGCGATGCCGACGCCGGCAATCGCCATCCGGCGCAAGGTCTCGGCATTGTTGGCCAGCAGAGAGCCACTCAGCATGCGCTCGACGATGCGGCCGCCCTCGCGCATCGGCCAGACCGGCTGGGAGCGGCGGAAGTTGAAGCCGAGGCAATTGTGCGCCGCCAGCTCCTCGGGCGTGCGCGGCGTCCCGTGCCGCCTGAGATACGCCGGCGAGGCCACGATGCAGCGCCGCGTCTCCCCGATCCTGCGCGCGATCAGGGTCGAATCCGGGAGCGGGCCGACGCGGATCGCGACATCGGTGCGGTCGAGATAGAGATCGACCCGCTCGTCCGACAGCGACAGGTCGACCACGACGCCGGGATAGGCTTCGAGGAAGGCTGCCAGGATCGGCTCCAACGCCGCCGATCCGAAGGTCACGGAAGAGCTGACGCGGATCAGCCCTTCCGGCTTGGCGTTGCCCTGCGCCAGCTGCTGCTCGGTCTCGTCGATCTGGGCGACCAGCGACCGGCTGCGCTCGTAGTAGAACTGCCCCTCGCTGGTGAGGACCAGCCGGCGGGTCGAACGCTCGATCAGCCGTACGCCGATGCGGGCCTCCAGCCGCGCGATCAGCTTCGAGACCGTGGACGGGGTCATCATCAGCAGCCGCGCCGCCTCGGAGAAGCTCCCCGCCTCCACGACCCGGACAAACACCATCATCTCGCCCGCGCGATTGTCCATGACGCCCCTGTTCGTTCGTTTCGACTGTGGCCGATGCGGTTCCGCCGCCGCAAGCCCGGCCCGTCGCCGGACTACCGGCTGGCGTCGCGCGGCAAGTCGGCCGACGCCCGCCCCTTACGGCGCAGGTCGCCCTTGCAGCGCTCCGAGCAGGTCTTCACCTGGTCCCAGTCGCGCGCCCACTTCTTGCGCCAGGCGAAGGGGCGGCCGCAGGCGGCGCAGATCTTCTGCGGCAGGGTCGACTTGGTGTAACGCTTGGCGGTCACAGGCCCGCCAGGAAGGTGGCGGCGCTGTCGGCGATGCGCTGTTGCTCGTCGGCCGGGAACTTGTCGTAGGTGCGAACCATCTGCGCCATGCGGGGATTGGTGCCGATCGCGCTGCGATGGCGCGAGATGAAATCCCAGTAGAGCGCGTTGAACGGGCAGGCCTTGGGCCCGGTCCGCTGCTTCACGTCGTGTTGGCAGCCGCCGCAATAGTCGGACATGCGGTTGATGTAGGCGCCGCTCGCCGCATAGGGCTTGGAGGCGAGCAGGCCGCCATCGGCGAACTGGCTCATGCCCACCGTGTTCGGCAGCTCGACCCACTCATAGGCGTCGGCATAGACCATCAGGTACCATTCGTGCAGCTCGTACGGATCGATCCCGGCCAGCAGCGCGAAGTTGCCGGTGATCATCAGCCGCTGAATGTGGTGGGCATAAGCGTGCTCGCGCGTCTGCGTCACCGCCGCGCGCACGCAGGCCATCGAGGTCTCTCCCGTCCAGTAGAAGCCCGGCAGCCTGCGCGTATGGCCGAAGAAGTTGCTGCGCTCATAGCCCGGCATCTTCAGCCAGTAGATGCCGCGCACATATTCGCGCCAGCCGATGACCTGCCGGATGAACCCTTCCGCCGCGTTCAGCGGCACCCGCCCCGCCCGCCACTCCGTCTCGACCCGCCGGCAAACGTGCAACGGATCGAGCAGGCCGCAGTTGAGATACTGCGCGATGACGGCGTGATAGAGGAACGGCTCGCCCGCCAGCATCGCATCCTGATGGTCGCCGAACTTCGGCAGCGCCTTGTCGACGAAGGCATCGAACGCCGCCTCGGCATCGCCGCGGGTGACGGCGAATCCGAACGGCGCGAGGTCGCCGAAATGATCGCCGAACTGCGCCTCGACCAGCGCCAGCACTTCCCGCGTGACGGCATCGGGCGCGAACACCGGCGGCCGCGGCATGAACAGATCCGCCTTCGCGGGCTTGCGATTCTCCGCATCGAAGTTCCAGCGGCCGCCGGCGGGTTCGTCACCGTCCATCAGGAGCCCGGTACGCCGGCGCATCTCACGATAGAAATACTCCATGCGCAGCTGCTTGCGTCCCGCTGCCCACTGCGCAAACGCGGCAGTCGAGCAGAGGAAGCGCTCGTCGGGCAGTATCTTCACCGGCAGCGAGAACTGCTCCTGCCAGGAGACCTGCATCTGCCGCACCCGCCACTCTCCCGCTTCGGTGACGACCACCCGCTCGGGCCGGTGGCGCGCGATGGCCTCGCCGAGCTGCGCCGTGAAGGAGCCGCGATTGCCGGCCGCGTCCTGGGTTACGTACTCGACCGTCCAGCCCAGCCCGCGCAGTTCATCGGCGAAGTGGCGCATGGCAGAGAACAGGAAGGCGATCTTCTTCTTGTGATGGCGCACGTAGAGCGCCTCGTCGCCCAGTTCCGCCATGAGCACGAGGTCTCGCGACGGTTCGCCGGCGGCTAGGCTGCTGATCGCGGGCGAGAGCTGGTCGCCGAGGACGAGGATGAGATTGCGGACGGCCGTCATCGACATGAAGGCAGATACGGCCAAAGCCCCTGCCCGGTTCAGTCCGGGCTCAGACGCCGTCCGCTCCCGGCGCCGGCTGCAGGAGAAGCCGGACGAGTGGATTGGGGAAACGCCGCGCCATTGTGACCGCGTAGAAGGTCTCGACGATCCCGGGCAATTGCTCGCCTTCGACCAGCACAGCGGCCGCGATCTCGTCCTTGACCACGATGGGCGGAAGCACGGCGAGGCCAATATCCTCGCGGGCGAGAAGGCGCATCATCGCCATGTCCTCGACTTCCGCAACGATCTGCGGCCGGACCCCGAGGCGATCCGTCAGCGCGTCGAAACCGCTGCGCACGCTGCTGTCCACGGTCGGCAGGATGATCGGGTGGTTTCGCAGCTGATCCGCCAGGCCCAACGCGGATCGCATGCGATCCGGCGTGCCCACCAGGCTGACCGGCCGCTCGGCCAGGCGATGGGTGACCAGCGGGGTCAGCGCGTCGCCCGGCGGTGCCCGATTCAGAAGGACGACGTCGAGGTTGAGCGCCTCGAGCGCGCGCAGCAGCTCAGCCGCGCCACCGGAGCGCAGGATCAGGTCGATGTCCGTGCGGCCGAGCACCGGGCGGAGGAACTCCATCTGGAAGTTGCGCGACAGGGTGGCCAGCGATCCGACGCGCAGCGCCTGGCGTGACGCGCCCGTCTGGCGCAGCGTGCCCAGAAGCTCGTCGCCGGTGGCGAAGATCGTATCGGCATGGTCGAGCGCGATCTGCCCCGCCTCGGTGAGATGCAACTGTCGCCCGCGCCGCTCGAACAGCGCATGGCCGAGACGCCCCTCGAGTTTGCGGATCTGCACCGAGAGCGCCGACTGCGTGAGATTCAGCCGCTCCGCCGTGCGGGTGAGGTTGCCGTCATGGGCAACCGCCCAGAAGTACCGCAGGTGGTTGTAATTCAGCGACTGCATATCGTTCGATATTATCGAACGAATTTCATTACACAATGCATTTTATTGAACCAATCCGGAGAGCCATAAGGCGGGCCGTAAGCCCTCGGACCCCCCGGTGACTCCCTTGTCGTACGCTCTGCTGCCGCTCGCCGCCCCGCTCCTGCTGCTCTCCGCCGCCGCCCTCGCATTCGCCCGCCCCGGCCGGCGGCCGCGCCTGGTGCCGGCCATGGCGGTGAGCGCGGCGCTCGGCGCGCTGCTGATCGCGATCGGGTCTCTCGCACTTCTGGTCGTGCGCGGCGCCGGCACCAGCGGACTCTTGGGCTGGGGCGGTCTCGGCCTGTCGGTCCGGCTCGACGCGGTGAGCGCCACCATGCTCCTGCTGGTGGCCTTCGTCGGCTGGATCGTCGTGCGATACGCCCGGACCTATCTCGATGGCGAGGCCCGGCAGGGCACCTTCCTCGGCTGGCTGTGCGCGGCGCTCGCTTCGGTCCTCCTCCTCGTCCAGGCCGGCAACCTCGTCCAGCTGGTCGCCGCCTGGATCGCGACCGCGGTCGCCCTGCACCGGCTGCTGCTGTTCTACCCCGAGCGCGCGGCGGCCCGGCGCGCGGCGCGCAAGAAGAGACTGTTCTCGACCATCGGCGCCCTCGCGCTGAGCCTTGCTGCGGTCTTCGTCTGGGCGATCTTCGGCACGACCGACATCGCTACCATCAATGCGCTGGCCCGGAGCGGCGGCGCGACGGGGGCCGGCCTCGTCGCGGCCGCCCTGCTGGCGCTCGCCGCGGTGCTGAAGTCGGCGCAGTTTCCGACCCACGGCTGGCTCACCGAGGTCATGGAGGCGCCGACGCCGGTTTCGGCCCTGCTGCATGCCGGCGTGATCAATGCCGGCGGCTTCCTGCTGATCCGCTTCGCCGACCTGATGCTGTCCGCCCCTGGCGTCCTCGCGGTGCTGGCGATCGTCGGCGGCTTCACGGCGCTGTTCGGGGCGCTCGTCATGCTGACCCAGCCCGCGGTCAAAACCTCGCTCGCCTGGTCGACGGTGGCGCAGATGGGCTTCATGGTGCTGCAATGCGGGCTGGCGCTGTTCCCGCTGGCGCTGCTCCATATCGTCGCCCACTCGCTCTACAAGGCGCACGCCTTCCTCGCCTCCGGTAGCGCGGTCGAGCAGGTGGCGTCCATCCGCCGGCCGGGACCGGTCGCCGTTCCCGACGGGCCTGCCGTGGGCCGCGCCTTCCTGATCGCGCTCGCCATCTATGCCGCCATCGGCATGGCGTTCGGCCTGGTCTTCGGCTTCGACCACAAGTCGCCGCAGGCGCTGGCGCTGGGCACCATCCTGATCTTCGGTGTCGCCTACCTGCTGGCCCAGGGGCTGGCCGACGCCGCGCCCCGTGAACTGACCCGCCGGACCGCGCTGTACGCCAGCGCCGCCGCGGTCGGATACTTCGCGCTGCATTCCGCGGCCGAATGGCTGACCGCCGGCGTGCTGCCGGCAACGCCGGCGCCCGGCCGTCTCGAAGGGACGCTGATGGCGCTCGCCGTGCTGACCTTCGGGCTGGTGGCGGTCGCGCAGGCGCTGTTCCCGCTGTGGGCGACGCACCCCGCCGCCACGGGACTGCGCGTCCATCTTTCCAACGGCCTCTACGTCAACGCCACGATCGATCGGCTGCTGGGCGGCTGGTCGGCCTCGAAGGCCTCGTGATCCCCCGTACGCAAGGACGAAGACCATGATGACGACCGCGATCCTGCAGGCCGCCGACCGGGCGGCGCGTTCCATCCCGCCGCTCTGGCCGCTCGCCTCGAGCGTCGCCGTGAACCCGTTTCTCGGCCACACCGGCGAACCGCTGGCGACCGCGACCGCCCGCCTGCGGCGCACCGCCGGCATCGCCCTGACCCTGCCCCGCAGCTGGTACGCGGCGCGGCTGCGGTCGGGCGAGATCGCCGACGAAGATCTGCAGGCCGCCTTCGACGCGGCGCCCGCGGGCCTGCGCCCCAAGACGCTGGCGG
This sequence comes from Reyranella sp., assembly GCF_965249915.1. Classification (GTDB taxonomy): domain Bacteria; phylum Pseudomonadota; class Alphaproteobacteria; order Reyranellales; family Reyranellaceae; genus Reyranella. Next base: position 1,219,205 of record NZ_OZ252257.1, on the reverse strand, counting down.
CGCTCAAGCAGGCGGCCCAGGCCGAGCGGGAGACGCCGCGCGCCCTTCCGACGGTCGCCGAGCTGGCGCGCGACCTCTCCGCCATCGACTGGCCGCGCCTCGTCGAGGACCGTATCAGCCACTGGGCCTCCGCCTATTACGATCAGGGGCAGGCGCTATGGGTCGGCGCGCAGGCGCGGAGCGCCTATGCGGCGTGGCGGGCCGTCGCCACGCACGACCTGACGCCGGAGATCGTCGGCCTCGCGGGCTTTGCGCAGGGCGTGGCCGACGCTCCCGCCGATCCCGGGGACGCGCTCGCCGATTTCGTCGCCCGCCTCGGCCTCAGCGGGGCGGCGCTCGAGAGCTATTTCCACCGCCTGCTGACGACGCTCGGCGGCTGGGCCCAGGTCGCCCGCCATCGGCTCTGGCAGGCGGAGCTGAGCGGAGGGACCGACGGGTCCGTGACCGACCTCCTCGCCATCCGCATCGCCTGGGAGGCGGCGCTGCTGCGCCAGTACGGCGACGCGCTCGCGCCGCACTGGCAGGCCGCCATCGCCGCCTATGCCGAGCCCGTGGCCGCGACCTCGGACGATATCGTCGATACGATCCTGCAGGAGGCGGCCGAGCGCGCCGCGCAGCGGCGGCTGCAGACGCTGCTCGCCGCGACGCCTTCGCCGCCGACGGCTTCGGGTCGCCCGCGGCTGCAGATGGCCTTCTGCATCGACGTGCGGTCGGAAGTGTTCCGGCGGGCGCTGGAGAGCGTCGATCCCGCCATCCGCACCCTGGGCTTCGCCGGCTTCTTCGGCCTGCGGCTCGGCCATCGGTGCTTCGCCTCCGACGTGGTCGAGGCGCGCCTCCCCGTGCTGCTGTCGCCGACGGTACTCACTTGCTCCGGCGCCACGACTTCGGCGACGGAGGGCGCCGACCGGACGGCGCGTATCGCGGCCCGGGCGCAACGCGCCTGGGGCCGCTTCAAGCAGGCGGCCATATCCTCCTTCGCCTTCGTCGAGGCCGCGGGTCCGCTCTACGCCGGGAAGCTCCTGTCCGACGGGCTGGCGCTGAAGCGGCATCCGGCGCCGAACGACCCGGCGCCGCGCCCGGCCGAGAGCCTGGAGGACGCCACCAAACTGGCGATGGCCGCGAGCGTGCTCAAGGCGATGTCGCTCACCGACGGGTTCGCGCGGCTGGTCCTGCTCGCCGGACACGGCGCCAACGTCGTCAACAACCCGCATGCCAGCGCGCTGCACTGCGGCGCGTGCGGCGGCTACTCGGGCGAAGTGAACGCCCGGCTGCTTGCCGCGCTGCTGAACGATCGCGAGGTCCGCAGCGGTCTCCGCATGCAGGGCATCGAGATCCCCGACGACACGCTGTTCCTCGGCGCCCTGCACGACACGACGACCGACGCGGTCACGATCTACGCCGACGACCACCCCTCCGCCTCGCATGCCGCCGACCTGGAGCAGGCCGCGCGTTGGCTGAAATCGGCCGGCATGCTCGCGCGCGGCGAACGGGCGCTGCGCCTGCCGCGCGCCGCGCGCAGCGAGGACATCCCGCGCCGGGCCCGCGACTGGGCCGAGCTTCGGCCCGAATGGGGGCTGGCGGGCTGCCAGGCCTTCATCGCCGCGCCGCGCGCGCGCACCGCGGGCCGCGACCTCGCCGGCCGCGCCTTCCTGCACGACTATGACTGGCGGCGCGACGAAGGCTTCGGCGTACTGGAGCTGATCCTGACGGCGCCGGTCGTCGTCGCCAGCTGGATCAGCCTGCAATATTACGGCTCGAGCGTCGCGCCCGAGCTGTTCGGCGCGGGCAACAAGCTCCTGCACAATGTCACGGGCGGGATCGGCGTGGTCGAAGGCAATGGCGGCCTGCTGCGGGCCGGGCTGCCGTGGCAGTCGGTCCATGACGGCGAGGCTCTGACGCACGAGCCGCTGCGGCTGTCGGTGCTGATCGAGGCGCCGCGCGCGGCCATCGCCGACATCCTCGAGCGTCATCCCGGGGTGCGCGCGCTGTTCGACAATCGCTGGCTGCACCTGTTCGCGCTCGACGACCAGGGGCGCATGGCGTGGCGCTACGCCGGCAACCTGCGCTGGGAGAGCGTGATCGGCAAAGCGGCTGAGGACCACGCGCGTGAACGGGTCCTCGCATGACCGCCCTGCCGCACGATCTCGCCGCTCGGGCGGCGGATGCGAACCGCATCCTGCGGGACGGCGTCGCCGGCCCGCTCGCGAACCATAAACGGCAAGGCCGATTCTGAGGGAGGACGTTGGTGCCGCCACCCGATGACGCGCTGAAGACGAACGAGCAACGCATCGCCTGGATCCTCGCCCACCCGCGAACGAGCGCGTGGCTGAAGGATGCGCTCCGCGGGGCGCGGCAGCGCGATCCGGTCGAGCTCCTGAACGAGCTCGAGATCCTGAATTTGCTGCTGCGCAACGATTGCGACGTCAGGATCCGCGCGGGCCTTCTGGTTTCGGAGAGGAAGGCGGACCGCTCGAGGGATCCGGAAGAGGCAGACTAGCAGCGCCCGTCCCCGATCGCCCTTGCGGCACCAAGACAGTATTCCGGAACAGTCAGCGGGTCCGGCCGTCCTGCCGCAGTGCAGCTACCGCGATGCGGCAGCTGGACAATAATAGGGCTGACACATTACTGTGCAAAATCTCCGCTCTGAAACGCTGGGGCGTAACAAGGGAGTTGAGCTGTGACCAAGAGGATCGCAGGGCCTCTGAGAGGACCTTTCGTCTGGATTGCGTCGATTGCGCAAGCGGTGGGTATGCTCGTCCTGCACCTCGGCCTGCGGGTCGCCCTGATTTGACTCTGGCGTGACCGTTTGCGGTGACCGGACAAGGGGGTCGCCCAAGGCGGCAAACCTTTGATTTTTCGATTCGATGGCAGGCTTGGCCTACCCTTGTGCGCGTCGGTGTGAGAATCGGCCCTGTCGCAAGCCATGGCACACAATGTGCTCACCGTGCCGTGACCGGCAGGGAAGAACGAGCGGCTTCGGCATCTTGTCAGGCTGAGAGTGGATCGAAAAGCGTCAGACCATTTGTCCTCTTGGGGGAGTAACATGGACCGTGAATTCGTCGTCGGACTGGCAAAGAGTCTGCAGTTTTCCTACAGCAAATCGAAGCTTGGAACGCCCGTGAAGTGGCGGGAGATCGATGCGCAGGATCGCCTCATCTGGGAGCGGCTGGCGCGCATGGCCATCAAGCGCGTCACCAATCCGCCCGAGACCACCGCATCTTAGTTGCAGAGCCATCGCGACAGCAGTCCGGCTGATTTGCGATGACCTTCGAAGCAGCTTGCAACTACCGTTCGGGGCCAATAACGAAGAGGGCCTAATCGCTGCCGCAGGAGTAAGCCATGGCTCTCGATCTCGACAAGTCTCGTGACCTGCCGCCGCCGCTCGAACGGGCCAAGCCGCTACATCAGGCACGCCTGGCGGCTCCGTTCGACGCCTATCTGAAGCCGATCCCGGAAGTCGCGTCTTCGGTTCCTTCCATGATGTCGGACGGGGAGCGCCGCTTCCTGTTCAATATCGCCAAGGACTACTACAGCGGCGCCGGACTGATCGTCGACGCCGGTACGTTCCTCGGAGCCTCGACGGCCTGCTTCGGCAACGGCGTTTCGGCGAATCCGCATCTGGCGGAGATCCGCGCGAATTGGCAGAAGCCCATCGTGTCGCTCGAACTCGGCATTACGAACCAGCAGATGCTGCTCTCCTTCAAGCGGCACGGAATCGGCGAAGGCCTGGTGGCCGGCGACTCCTTTGGGCCCCTGATCGAGGGGCACATCAAGAATGTGCGTGACCTCATCGACCTGAGACTGGGCGATATCCTGGAGACCGGCCGTATCGAGGATCAGGCCAAGGGCAAGAAGCTGCCGGTCGAGATCCTGTTTCTCGACGTCCTGAAGGCGCCTGCCATCTCCGAGTTCGCCTTCCTCGAGTATCTGCCACGCCTGATCCCCCGCCGCTCGCTGGTGATCCAGCAGGACTATCTCAGCGGCGACCTGCCCTTCATTCACATCCACCAGGAGTTCTTCGCCTCCAAGTTCGAGTATGTCGGCGAGATCTCCTCGAGCGCCATCTTCCGGCTGATGCACCGCATCACGCGGGACGAGGTCGCGGCGTTCTTCGCGAACCCTCCCGACCCCGAGGCGGAACTCATGCTGGTCTCGCGCGCCGTGCAACGCTCGGTCGATCCCTATCGCCGGCTCATCATGTCCTTCGCGAAGCTTCGGGTCATCCTGAAGGCACGCGGTCTCGAGGCCGCGAAGCAATATCTGTCGTTCATCGAGTCGGAGTACGGCGACCAGATCGCACAGCAGCAACTCCGCCGGGTGCAGAACGTCGTGCGCGCCTCACGCTATCTCTGCGAGGTGGGCGGCGGCAACGCGAACGAACGCGAAGCCGTGAAGATCAGCACCGGTCATCGGGGCGCCGATCACCGGCGCACTGATGTTGCGAGCGCCATCTGATCTGGCGATCGCTCGGAGAGGGGCGAACTCAGCCTCATCGACGAGGCTTGCGTAGGGCCCCTCTTCTCCCCTGCGACGGCAGGAGAAAATCATTTCTCCTGCCACGCTCCGGATGAGCCAGAGCCCGCGCGGTCAGCGTGCCCGCGTCAGGAAGCAGAGCCGCTCGTCTCGGATAGAAACCAGTTCCAGGTCGCCTGCAGACCATCGGCCAGGGGCGTTGCCGGCGCAAAACCGAAAGCCTCTCGCGCCCGGGTGATGTCGCAATAGGTCTTCCTGACTTCGCCCGCCCGCCAGTCTTCATAGTTCACGGCGGGCCAGCGCTGCGGGCCCACGACCATTTTCATTTCGCCGAGCAGCTCGTTGATCGAGGTCGGCTTTCCCGTGCCCAGCTGGAACACGCCGGAGACATTGGCGTCGATCGCCTGCAGGATGCCCTTGCACAGATCGATCACGTACACGAGATCGCGCACCTGGCTGCCATCGCCATAGACAGTGATGGGCTTGCCGTCGAGGACCTGCTTGAAGAACTGCGCGACGGCACTTCCCTTCCGATAGGAGCGAGGCCCGTAGACGTTCGAAAAACGAAGCGCAGTGACCTGCATGCCGTAAGAACCGGCGAATGCAGAGGCGTAGCCCTCGCAGGCGAGCTTCGATGCGCCGTAGGGCGCGGCCGGTTGCGGAACCATGCCCTCATGAACGGGGGGCTCAACGTCTCCGAGAATGGCGCCGCCGGTCGACGCCATGACGACACTCCGCACGCCGGCGTCGCGCGCGGCCATCAGGACATTGAACGTGCCGCGAACATTGACCTCGAAGTTCAATGTCGGGTCCTCGATGGACTCGATGACCCGCGTGTTTGCCGCCAGATGAATGATGGTATCGCAACCCTTCGCGACCCGCGATACGAGGGCCAGATCACAAATGTCGCCCTTGTGATATTCGATGTCGACCGACGGCAGATCTCTCGGCGATCCCATCGTCTCGTTGTCCAGAACAGCGAGCTGCTCGCCTCGACCTCGCTCGACGATCTGGCGGATCAGGTTCGAGCCGACAAAACCGCATCCGCCAGTGATCAAAATCTTCGTCATGGCACAATCCCGTACTCGATGTTGCCTGGGCAGAACCCACTTGCAAAGCGGCGCCCACGAGGGGCGCCGCCGCACTTGCCGGATTGAGCAGAAGGACTACTGGGCGGCCACCCGGTCGGGGCCCTGCGCCGCGCTGGCGCGCTCCTTCGACCAGTAGGAAACGCAGGGGATCTTGGTCCGATCGCAACGATCCTTGTAACGCTCGGCGATCTGAGTGACTTCCTGCAAGAGGCCATGCTGCAGGGTGGTCGGATTGAGGCCCAGCTCGAGGAAGTTCTTGTTCGCCACCTTCAGTTCGTTCTCGTCAGCTTCCGCGCGCGGATTGCTGAGATTCTCGATCTGCGCGCCGGTCAATTCCCGGATGAGATTGGCCAGGTCGCGAACCCGGTGCGTCTCCGTCATCTGGTTCATGATGCGCACGCGGTCGCCCGCCTTCGGGGGCGATTCGATGGCGATGCGGACGCAATTCACCGTGTCGCGGATGTGGATGAAGGCGCGCGTCTGGCCGCCGGTGCCGTGGACCGTCAGCGGATAGCCGACCGCCGCCTGCATCAGGAAGCGGTTCAGCACGGTGCCGTAATCGCCGTCATAGTCGAAGCGATTGATGAGCCGTTCGTCCTTCTCCGTCTCGGGCGTCTGGGTGCCCCAGACGATGCCCTGGTGAAGATCGGTGACCCGAAGCTTGTCGTTGCGGGCATAGAACTGGAACAGCAGGGCGTCCTGCGTCTTCGTCATATGGTAGATGCTGCCGGGGTTGGCCGGATACAGGATCTCCTGGTCGACGTGGCTGCCGTCGGGAAGCGGCACTTTGACCTTGAAGTAGCCTTCCGGGATGATCGAACCGACCGTGCCGTAGCCATAGACCCCCATGGTGCCCAGATGGACACAGTGGATGGTGGGATCGGTCTCGACGACCGCGGCCAGGATGTTGTTGGTCGCGTTCAGGTTGTTGTTGACGGTGTAGATCTTGTGCTTCAGGCACCATCTCCAGAACAATGTTTGCGCGCTCCATGGCTTCGAGGAACCTTGCGTTGCTCGCCGCCGCTTTCGCCTGGATCAGATGCATATCTGCGGATGTCGACCCCTGCTTCAAGGCCTCATGCGAGGCAGTCAGCGCATCGGATGAAGCACCGAGGCGCACGGACATTCGCGGCTGGATGGCCTTCTCTGGCGTTCTGTTCGTTGTTGATAATATGCCGCCGAACCTGCGGGACATTGCGCTGTGGAATCCGATAACTCACGCGATCACGTACTTCAGAATCGGCTACAGGTCGTGAATATCTTGCACTAGGATGGCGCCTGCCCTTCCACGAACCACCACCACTTCTTGCAGCAGCGGTTCAACAATTTTATACGGCTTCAGATAGATGGCGCGCTCGACTATTTTTGTACGCAGAGGTGACCGCCTGATCGCGCGCCTCAAGCATCTTTTCTATGCATGGCGATTCGCCGACCAGATCGACGCTCGCGTCGTGATGGTATGGCCCTCCCTGCCCGTGTTCTGGCATCAGTTCGATGGCACGGACTACAGCCCTTCACTGATCTTCAATTTGCGGGATTTCTACGCTGCCGGCGGTGGCGATGATCTCGTCTTCCTCGAGGGTCCGGTGGGCTACCCTCTCCCCCGGCGCAGCCTACGGGACAAGGAATTTGCGGCGATGCGGCCCCGGGCCTTCGACAGGGCCTACTTCGCCGAGAACCCTTCGACGTTCTATGAGCAGGATGCGGTTGTCTTCTCGTTCGCGGACGAGCCTCGAACACGGGAATACACCTACAAGACCCTCCGCAAGCTTTACGACCGCCTCCCCCACGACGCCGCGATCACCCGGTCGATCGGGATTGCCGGTCAGCGCATCGGTGACGAGCAATATGTCGGTCTTCACGTCCGCCGCGGCGATGTCGACGAGATGCTCCGACAGGACCTGCCGAAGCTTGCTGAGGGCGCGCTCAGTCCTGAACGGCTTGCTCTCCTGATGGGGCACTATGTTTGCCGGACCGCCTTGAACGAGTTCTATTATAAGTCGATCGAAGCCGCGATCGCCGCCGGGCAGAGGATCGTCTATTTTTCCGACAGCCCCGACACCATGGACCACTTCGTGAAGACGTTCGGCAGGCGTCACTTCGTGGATGCCGGGGCGTTCCGCATGCGCTACCCGATCCAGAAGGCCTTCCTGGACTTCAACCTGCTGGTCGGCGCGAGCCGCATCATCAGCACCGGAAGCAACTACGCGTCCTTCGCCGCAACGCTGGGGAACAGCGAATTGACGAACGTTGCGGTCGCCGGCAGCCTGGAGCAACTCGAAAAGTATCTTCACGTCGAATATCTAAGCGATGTGCAGATCGGTGCCGACGGCAGCCGAATTCTACGCGACGAGCTCGAAAAGCAGTATCTGAGACGTTCGCGCATGAGGCCGTTGGAAGCTGAAGAAGCGCTCCCTGCCGCATTGTAGACATGAGCTGAAGTGCGATATTCCTAGAATGCTGCGGTGCGATTGGAGTGTTGTGCCGGACGTGCGCACCAGGAGGGCTTCAAGATGACCCAAAATTCACCCGAGGCAGTTCGAAGCGACGCAACGGCCGCCCGCGATCCTTCCAGCAGCGCCGGGCCCCTAAAACTTCATCTTGGCTGCGGTCCGAAGCACATCCCGGGCTTCTATCATGTCGATGCTCTCGAATATCCCAATGTAGACCGCGTCGCCTTGATCGACCGTCTCGATTTCCTCGCGGACGACACGGTCGATCTCATCTATGCGTCCCATGTCCTCGAGCATTTTGGCCGCCACGAGGTCGACAACGTCCTTCGCGAATGGCATCGCGTGCTGCGGCCCGGTGGGGTCCTGCGTCTCGCGGTCCCCGACTTCAAGGCGTGCAGCCGTCTCTATGTCGAAGGAAGGCTGGCAAACGGCATCAACGACATCATGGGTCTGATGATCGGCGGCCAGCGCAACGACCATGATTATCACTACGTCCTCTTCGACCAGGAAACGCTCGAGGCGCGCCTGAAGGGCGTCGGATTCTCACAGACCCGGCTGTGGGACTGGCGCTCGACCGAGCACAGCGGCCTGGATGACTACAGCCAGGCCTACCTGCCACACCTGGACAAGACCAACGGGACGCTGGTCAGCCTGAACATGGAAGCCGTCAAGTAAGCGCCGGCGCCTTTCCAGCCTCCGCGACATTCTTCACGTACCAGTCGTAGGCCTTGCCGATGCCGTCCCGGATGTCGATCTGGGCACGCCATCCCATGGCCGCCAGCTTGGCGCCATCCATCAGCTTGCGCGGCATCCCGTCCGGCTTCGTCGTATCGTAATTGAATCCGCCGCGGTAGCCGACGACATCGCCGATGATTCCGGCCAATTCGCTGATCGTATAGTCGACACCGCTTCCGATGTTGATATGGCCGAATCCGTCGTAATGCTCGAGCAGGTACAGGCAGGCCGCGGCCATGTCGTCGACGTAGAGGAACTCCCGCCTCGGTGTTCCCGTCCCCCAAAGCGTCACGGTTTCGCCGGCAAGCTTGGCCGAATGGATCTTCCGGATCAGGGCCGGGAGCACGTGGCTCGAGGTCAGGTCGAAGTTGTCGTTCGGGCCGTAAAGGTTGGTGGGCATCGCCGCGATGAAGTTACAGCCATGCTGCTTGCGATACGCCTGGCACATCTTGATGCCGGCAATCTTCGCCACGGCATACCACTCGTTCGTCGGTTCGAGCGGGCCGGTCAGAAGCGCCTCTTCGACGATCGGCTGCTCGGCCAATCGCGGATAGATACAGCTCGACCCGAGATAAAGCAGCTTCTCGACCTTGCTTTCGAACGCCGAGTGGATGACGTTCGTCGAGATCGCCAGGTTCTCATAGAGAAAGTCTGCCGGAAACGAGTCGTTCGCCAGGATGCCACCGACTTTGGCGGCGGCGACGATCACGACGTCGGGGCGATTGGCAGCCATCCAGCGCCGTACGGCCGGAAGATCCTTCAGATCGACCTCCTGCCGCGACGCGGTCAGGATCCGGCACTCCCCCGCTTTGGTCAGCGCCCGCACCAACGCGCTACCGACCATGCCGCGATGGCCGGTGATCCAGACAGACTTGCCCTTCAGTGAAAACGTCATCGCCAACTACCTCAACTCTGCCTGTGCGCTCTCAATCCGTGACTTCGGAAAGCCGGAGGGTGACGCCTTTGGGTCCGACGACCGAGTGATCCGTCTTGGCGAGAGCAAGATCCACCTGCACCATCTCCCTCACGAGTCCCTCGAAGCTGATGCGGTGCTTCCAGTCCAACAAACGCCGGGCCTTCGACGGATCTCCCAACAGGAAATCGACTTCGGCCGGCCGGAAGTAGCGCGCATCGACCCGGACGCGAGTCTGGCCGGTTTTCCTGTCGATGCCCCGCTCTCCTATGCCTTGGCCTTCCCAGGCAATATCGACCCCGACTTCGCGAAACGCCAGGTCGACGAATTCGCGAACGCTGTGGGCTTCGCCTGTCGCCAGCACGAAGTCATCGGGAACGTCGTGTTGCATGATGCGCCACATGCCCTCGACATAGTCCGCAGCATGACCCCAGTCCCTCCGGGCATCGAGATTTCCGAGAAGCAGTTCCTGCTGCTTGCCCTGGACGATGGCCGCGACCGCTCTCGTGATCTTGCGCGTGACGAACGTCTCGCCGCGCAGCGGGCTCTCGTGATTGAACAGAATGCCGTTGGAGGCATGGATGCCGTAGGCTTCCCGGTAGTTCACCACGATCCAGTAGGCGTAGAGCTTCGCCACGGCATAGGGGCTGCGGGGATGAAACGGCGTGGTCTCGCTTTGCGGCGGCGGCGTAGATCCATAGAGCTCCGACGTCGACGCCTGATAGAAGCGAACGCTGCGCTCGACACCCAGAATTCGCAGGGCCTCGAGCAGACGCAAGGCGCCCGTCCCGTCGGCGTTCGCCGTGTATTCCGGCGTCTCGAAACTCACCATCACGTGGCTCTGGGCCCCGAGATTGTAGATCTCTGTGGGCTGAATGCTCTGGATCAGCCGCACCAGGCTCATACTGTCGGTCAGATCGCCATAGTGCAGGTAGAACGGCAGCCCGTCCCTGGCCTGCCGATCCAACATGTCGTCGACGCGGGGCGTGTTGAAGCTGGAAGACCGCCTCTTGATGCCGTGGACGATGTAGCCTTTCCTGATCAGCAAGTCTGCGAGATACGCGCCGTCCTGACCGGTCACGCCGGTAATTAGTGCAATTGGCGAAGCCACTTCAGTACTCCTCTGGTATCCCGCAGCCGATCCCGTGGATACATCGAATTAGACGTGCTCGCCAACGGCACGAACGACCATCAGTCCCAATATCCAAATACCGAAGAAAGCCAAGGCCGCAATGAAGGTGGATTGTCCCCGCTTGGGGTATGTCGAGCTTTCGGCGAGCACGGGACGGACGTAAGGCGTGAGATAGAGGTGCTGCGCCGCGGCGTTCGCCCTGGCCTGATCGAATGCCTGTTGCGCCGCCACGTACCCCGCCTGCGCATACTGCCGTTCGAGATCCAGCCGCTCGTAGCGCCCGACAAGCTCGGTCAGGACCCGGTTCCCTTCCCTGTCTTTCGAAACCTCCTTCACCATCTTGTCCAGCTGATCCTTGGTGGCGGCGATGCGCGAGCGCAGGGATTGTGCCGCAGGTGTGTTGGGATTCTGTTGCTGGCTCAGCAGAGTGGCGAGATCGGCCTGCTGCTGAATGAGCTGGCCTCGCAAAGTCTGGACCAGCGCGACATTCGTCGAAAGCGCCCCGCTCGGATCGACCAACCCCTCCTTGAGCCGATAGTCCATCATCTCGTCGCGCGCCGCCTTGAGGCGCTCCTCGGTGCGCCGGACCTCTCCTTCGGCGAATCTCACCGCATCCATCTGCGGTCTCTTGGCGACACTGTTCACCAGATCTTCCGACAGGGCGACCATGGTATTGGCGATCAACAGAGCGTCCTGTGGCGAAAACGCCCTGACCGTCACGACAGCCAGGCCCGTCATCGGATCGTAATTCGCCGTGACCATTCGGTTCCAGTAAACGAGGAACCGCTCCATGGGCAGGCTCCTGGCAAAGCGGGCCCACAGATCACTCTTGGCCACGTCCCGGTCGTAGAGCGATCGAATGTCGATACGGCGTTGCAACTCCTCCACCACCTGCCGGCTGAGCAGATAGTCGGTCACGACATAGTTTTGCATCGTCGCGGTGGAGCCGCCCAGCATTGCGGCGCCTCCCATCAGAGCGAGACCGCCGCCACCGCCCGTGGCGGCACTCGGCGACGTGGCGCTTATCGGCGGCGGACTCCCGGGAAGGACGGGGCTCGATTCCATGACCGCGAACTTGAACTCGGCAACGTACTGGTCGGCCGCGAACACGTAGTAATAAAGCCCTATCAATCCGGTGGGGAGAACGACGCACAGCAGAAAGGACAAGGCCAGTTTTCGCCGCGACGGCGGCTTGCGCTGTGGCAGGGGCGGCAGATCCACACCAAGCGTGCGACGATCTGTCCTCTCCTTGGCCGCCGGCAGAACAGCCTCCAGCTCCGAAGGAGCGCGCGCAACGGAATCGGCGAATTCGTCTTCGTCCGAGACGAACGGGGGAACTTCACGAGGACGCTGGGCGCCCTGCCGTGTGTCCCTGCTGAACGGAGTATCATGCGTATCAGGCATAAAGCCGATGCTCCTCGGTCGACGCGTGCGGTAGAATCTGCGGCCAGCCTGAGGCGACCGGGGCCAGCCTAGACTTTTGCTTCAAGATGTCCGCGCGTTATTACCCTCGCCTAATTGGGGCGTTTCTACGGGGTGCGTATAGCACGTTATTGCTGTTTCAGCAGTACTCGACTGTTTTTGCCCCCGCCCCCGTCTTCACAACTCCGCGCGAATCGCCCGCAGGCCGCTTGGTGTGTTAGCGTGGCCGCCGGTAAGACGAAGCGGACAAGGTGATGAAAGCAGCTGATAGCGGATCCCAGCCTGTCGAACAGGCCCCCCTGCGAACGCCCTTGCGGGTTACCCATCTCGAGCGGCCTTTCGATCGACTTGTCGGCAACATTCCGAAGCAGGTCCTGGCGGTCCCCTCGATGATGTCCGTCCCCGAGCGACGGTTCCTGTATGGCCTGGCGTCGAAGTACTACACGGGCGAAGGGCTCATTGTCGACGCGGGCATTTTCCTGGGCGCCTCCACCACCTGCTTTGGCGAAGGGTTGAGGGAGAATCCAAACCTCGAACACGCCCAAGCCAAATGGAAGCGGCCGGTCGTCTCCTTCGAACGCGGCATCGTAACGCCGACGATGCCGGCATTCTTCAAGAGGAATGCCATCGAATTCGACTCCCTGCCGGGTGATTCGTTCGAGCAACTGGTGAGCGAGAACGTCAAGCCGGTCGCCGATCTCGTCGACCTGCGCATGGGTGACATCCAGGAAACCGGCAAGATCGAAGCCCCGATCGAGATCCTGTTTCTCGATGTGCTCAAGCTTCCCGAAATCAACAAGTTCATCGTCGAGAATTTCTATTCCCGACTGATCCCCGGCCGATCCATCGTCCTGCAGCAGGATTACTTCTACGATCTTCTGCCCTACGTGAAGACCTACCAGGAGTACTTCGCCGACTACTTCACCTATATCGGTGAGATCGGTTCGACGGGCGTATTCCTGTGCAAGGAAAAGATCCCCCAGGAGGTAACGGTCGGCATCGAGGACAAGCTCGAGGCGGAGGAGCAGATCCGCCTGGCCAGCGTCGCCCTGCAGCGATCGATCGATCCGGCGCGGCGCTTCCTCATGGCGCTGTCGAAGGTCAGGCTGCTCCGCAAGCTTCTCGGCGCCAAGGCCGCGCAGAGCTATCTGCAGTTCGTCAAGGGCGAGTACCCCGACGCGCGAGAGAAGGCCCCGCTCCGCCTCCGTGAGGCCCTGCGCAGCGCCGAGCTGGCGTGCCGCGCCAAGGGCACTTCGCCCCTGACGGAGACGCTGGACGCCTGATCCGGCCGCGCCTCGGGGCATTCCCGGGGTCAGCCCGGCAATACGGCCGCTGGAGAGGCTTCCGTTCCCGGTGGGGCGGACAGGCCTTACCAGCCGATGCGGCATCGAGGCCCCTCGCGGCGACAGGAGCGCTCAGCAGAGCCGGCCCGCGACGGGACGATCGGCTCGGCCTCCTGCCGGATCCTCGATCGGCGCTACGCGTGATATCGCATGATCTTGAGAAACCGGTTCGGCCGCTGCGCGAGGAGCACACGCTCTTACTCGGGAGCGAAACCAGTCACCGTCTCTGTCGCCCCATCAAGATCCTGAAGGGCGCCAGCCTGTCCTGAAGTCCGCGAGCCCGGGCTCGTCCTGCACCAGAGCTATCGCGGATAGATTGCATGGTCGGAGAACCGGGGTCGCCGGATCATCGGATCCCGAAACCCCAGTTCGACAACATCAACGAGCCCGGCGACGTTTGCGCCGGGCCCAACGATCAAGTGCCTTATTCGGTTTCCTGCTTGGCTGCCTTGCGGATCAAGCGCAGGCCTTCCATCAGGGCGGACACGATGATCTTCTTCTCGCTCTCGGTCGCGCCGTCCTGGATATACTCGGTGACGACCCTCATCGTTTCCGGGAAGTTCAGTGCAGCTGCCTTCTTCTGCACGACCTGGCACTCACGATAGACTTCGAGCGCCTTCTCGAGCTCGTCCTTTTCCTCGGCCTGAATGGCCCCCAGGAGTTCTGCCGTGGGCTCCAGCGCGCCCTTGGCGATCAAGCCCAAGCGCTCGCGCTTCATGGCACCCGACGCGTCGGCCGAGCTCCGCAGCACGCGAATGTGCTTGGGTTGGTCAATAAACAGCAACATGAGTATTCCCCCGAGTCAAAATAGATAAACCCACCGGTACTTAACAAATTAACGTTACTCGTTCATCAACGAATTCCCGGACAGGCGCACTTTACGGATCCCTGGACTTTGGCAAAAAGTCAAAAGACGGCCCGCTTGACTTGGAGCCCCAGCGAGCCCGCTGAACCGACAAAAACACCCGTAAGAACCATTCTGGGGCGATCAAGGCTTTTCGCTCCCCAATTGGCATGAGCTGGCGGAGGCGATCGCAGCTCATCTGACAGGAGAGAGAAAGCCCGATTGCATCTCCTGTGAAGCCTCTCGGCTGTCGAGGGCGCAACCGTTCCGCTTCGAACACAGCGGCCGCAGCCCGGTGACGTGATAAGCGGAGCCTTGTCAGCAACGGAGGCAATGGACGTCTGGACGGCCGCCATCGCTGCGTCCGGGCAACCGATCCTCGACGCTCCCCTTCTCCAAGCCCGCCGGGCCTCTTTGCCGAAAAAGCCCTCGCCAAAGTGCGATACTATTTCCCGGACTTTAGTGTGTTTCTCTGCCGGACCGGTCCCGCCGGTCACTTGATCGCACGGACGTTGCAGCGGGCCAGACGTCAAAGTTCATTGGCATGGGAGGAGCAAAGCCCTGTCTTCGAGGTTCAGGGCGAAGCCTTCGCCGCGGGTCTCGGGACGCGACAGGCGCAGGCTGTCAATGGGCCGAGCCGAGCTTGCGAAGTCGCCTCGTCCAGGTCGGCGCCTCGACGGCGCTCAGCTCGTCGCCCACCAGCGTCAGCCGGCCCTGCTTGAGAAACACGCCCGATTCGGCCACGACCACATCGACCCGTCGCGGCGTGCCGTCGCGCAACGACTTGGGCAGCGGGATGCGGAACCCGTAGCCTCCGTCGCCCACACCGGCCGCCTTGAGGTCGTCGCGCATCAGGGAAGCCGTGGTCCGGCTGAGGAAACTCCCATCGACGAAAACCGAAACGTCGACGGTGTTCTGCGGATCGGCGGGTCGCCACACCCACCCCTGGAGATTGGCATCGACGATATCGCAATGGCCGTCGAACCCCGCCGCCTGGAGGTCGGAGGGATCGCGTCTGGCCGAGAACGACGCCAACGTCGTCCGGGTGTCCTTGATTCGAAGGAGCACGTTCTTCTCGGACGGCTTGCGCAGCATCTTCTCCCACTTGTTCCAAAGGGGCAGCACGAATCCGTGGCCGCGCAACTGCAGCGACGGCGGCAAGACCGTCGGCGGGCTCTCATCGGCGCGCAGCAACTGGGCCGGCGCCCCGTCCATGACGACTTCGACTTCGATGACGTCGTCGGGACGATCGTCGTTGCGGACCCAGCCATAGGCCGTGCCGTCGTACACGCCCAGGAGTCGGCCGGAATAATTCTGCCCGCCGCTGGAGGACAGGCGATAGGGCGTGGCTTCGGTGCGGGGGGCCACCTTTACGGGCGGGCGCGGGTCGGTGACCCGCTCGCGCTTGGGCTTCGCCTTGGGCGGCGACGGCTCCACCTCGACCACATCCGCCGAGAGCTCGTCGATCAGCTTGACCAGTCCCGCCCCGCGAACGGCGGCCTGTCGAGCGGCCGCGACATCCCGGCGAACGGCGCTCGCGACGTCCTGGGGCCGGATGATCGCCGGTGCGCCGTCGGAGGGCGACGGCGCCTTTTGGGGAGCTGGTGCACCGTCTGCGGCCGGCGACGACTTCGTCGTGGTTCCGAGGGCCGGTGGCTTGACGGCCGGTGCGGCCGCCGGCTTGGCGGCGGGAGCCGCCGGCGGCTTCGGCTTGGCGGGCTTCTCCCCTTCCAGCACCTCCTTCGACAAGGCGTACAGCAGCCTGCCGATCGGCCCCTCGGCCTCCATGTCGACCTTCTCGGCGCGGGGCTTCTTGTTGGCGGGCCCGCGCCGGCGCACGCCGGACTGCTGCAGGCCCTTGGCCATCAAGAGAAGTTCCCGCAAGGCCAGCGGCGCGGCGGCAAGCTCCGGCCGGATCGCCCTGAAGAGGGCCACCGACTGGTCGTAGCACTTGACCTTCAGCCACTCCTCGTCCCACGCCGGCACCGTTCCCAGTTCGAGCAGGGCCGTCTCGCAGTGAACGCCGCTGATCTGGGCTTTCGCCACCAGCTCATGGTCGTGCGCGAGAACGCGGTAGTCGGAGGTGAAGCCGCCGAGTTCGGCAAAGGTCCGGCGTCGCACCAGCAGCGGCACGGCCGTCACGTCCGTCCTGAAGAAGCTCTGGGCGATGTTGCCGAGCACGATCGCGCTCAGATAGTCCTTTTCCGACTGCTCGGCCGAGTGGGTCACCCGGAAGAAATAGTTCACCAGTTCGGCATTGCTCGACGCCGCCACCTTGGTGAGGGCCCGCAGCGCCATCGGACGAAGCGTCGACCCCGCCCACAGGAACAGCAGGAAATCGCCGCGTGCCTGCTCCGCCAGCAGGTTGAACGACAGTCCGGCATCGAGGTCGAAGGCCGGCACGACGACGACATCGAGGGCCAGCGCCTCGGCGATCGAGCGCGCTTCCTCGAGCGAGGCCACGTCGTCGGTATCGACGGCAATCAGGACCTCTTCGGGAGGATGATCCTGCTCCTTGATCGACTGCAATGTCGTCCGCAGGGTCTCGGGCCCGCCCGTATGGTAAACACAGACCGAGACGGTCGAGAGCAGCTCGGGGCCGCCCTGGGCGTTCAGCAGCAGCCGCTCGAGCAGGCCGCGCCCGAGATCGAGATGGAAGCGCCGCCATTGCTCCAGAATCTCGTTGTTGTCGAAGCTCGGATGCGCGACGTACCCGCCCAGCTTCAGGGCCTCGGCGATCTTGTCCGCCAGCGGAATGGGATGGGCCTCGCACAGCACCGGCTCGTGATCGGCCGCCGCCACCAGTTCGGGCGTACCGCCCGACGCCGAGGCGATGAACGGAATGCCGCAGATCGCGGCCTCATAGACCGCCAGCGAGGAATTCTCGATCGTCGACGGCATCACCGCCAGGCGATTGCCGCTCAGCAGGTACTTGAGCGCGTCGTACTGCTGGAACTCGCTCAGGATCTCGACCTTGGTCGGCCAGTCGGCCGTCTCCGACGTGATATAGTCCACGATGTCCTGGTCGGGACGCGCCATCAACCGGGCGCCCGGCTTGCCCATGAACGTGATCTGCGGCGGCAGCTGCACGTTCTGCCGCAGCAGGCGCTTGATCGCCTGCACGAAGGTGAAGAGACCCTTGCGCGCCTCCAGACGACCGAAGAACACGATCTCGTCGATCGGATGGCGCTGGCCCCTCGCCCAGTTCCGGGCGGTCATCAGCTCGGAGAGATGGTCGAAGGTCGCCACGTTGGGCTGAACGAAGGTGCGATCGCGCGGAATGCTGTAGCCCTGGCTGGCCATCCAGCGCAGCAGATGAAGGCTGCCGCCGATCACGATGTCGGCGAACTCGACGCTGCGCCTCTCGGCGTGGACCTTCGCCAGGTCGTCGATCCGGTCGAGCGGCTGCGACCCGTAGAGCCGGTTCCAGATCCAGGGCGACGAGGTCTTGACGATGAACAGGGTTTCCTGGAACGCGAGGCGTTGGCGCTTCGCCAGCAGGCTGAGGTAACCCGAGCCGCGCCATTCCGAGACGTGCACCACGTCCATCGGATGGTCGGTCAGGTATTTCAGCATGTTGTAGGGGGCGTGCAGCCAGCGGTCGGCGCCGGTCTGGAACTTGTCCGTCGCGGCATAATTGGGAACAGGCACGAACTTGACGGACTTGGCCGCGTAGAAGTCTATCCATTGTTCGATCGTGCCGTTCTCGACCTCGTGTCCCTTGAGGTAGAGAATCGTCACGTCGTGCCCGAGCTTGGCGAGCAGTTCGGAGAGGGCCGAATAGGTCGTCCCGATGCCGCCGTTGCGGACGGGACCGACGATGTCTTCCGTTGCAATACAAATGCGCAGCCGGGCCGGTTCCCCCTCGAAACGGGGCAGGGCGTCGAGCCCCGGGAGCTGGATCGACCACGCATCGGTGGCGTGCGGGACAAGCTCTCCCAGAACGCCCACCGGGCTCACTCGGCAAAGAATGTCCTCAAGCGCCGCGCTGCCCAGCTTGAGGGAGCTGCTGGTCGCAATACTATCCACTCGGCAACGCTCCTCGGTGACGGGACGGCAAACAACTACCCCAGCATGAACCACATAGACAAACCCGAATCCAGAGACGCAACGGGCTCAAATCCCGATGCGACGCGGTCGCGTTACTGAAACAAAGAAGCATTCAACATGCCACGGCGGGGACAGAGGCCCGCGGCCACGCGCGGACCGGGCGGGGACGCCGAGCGCCTGCGCCAAACCGTCTGCCGGCCGCCCCGGAAAACGCCGGCTCATTGCCTCGCGTCGACGGCCCCGCGTGCTCGCCGCCGAGCGCCCAGGACCGATCCGCCTCACCTCACCTTTCAGCAAGACCGGTGGCCCCCGCTCTTCAGTGTCGCTCGCAAAGCGTGCGCAGGCTGGAATGCGTCCAATGCGACCCGAGGCCGATGCCCGAAGGCGGGTTGCCCCGCAGCGGGGCACGTCGACCGGCAAAAGGACTGTCACTGACACCTCGAACGATGGGGCCTACGGCAACATCTCGACTATGGTCTTCCGGTGCCGGTCAAGCCGCGCTCCGATCACTTCTTCGAGCGTCCGGCGGATCGACGCGCAACCGCCCTTCCACTTGCACGAGAGAGAGCCAGCGCCGTTGCGATCCCCGGGGGAAGAAGAGAGCGACCGGGCGATGGATCTCGCGGGACGTTTTTACACCCGCGACGTCTGCAGGCTCTGCGACGATGTGGTGATCATGCCTCGGTGCAGGCACAGCCGATCCTCACACGCCGGCGGCGGGCGGAGCGCGGTGGGCCGCGGATTGTCCTTGCCGGCCCACTCTCTTCGTGACGGTACGGTCATGCCGAGCCGAAGCCTCGTCGGCCCTGCCTTGACCGCGCCTTAGACATCTCCCACCTAACAGGTCATCCCGGCGGCCCGCCGAGCGCATTGGCAAAAGAGGAAACCTCGACATGGCAGTGACGGGCCCCCTGGGCTGTTCTCCCCAGTCGCTTCGGCGTCCTCGGTCGCTTCAGCATGAGGGGCGGCCATGAGCGGCGGTCTCGTGGCGCTGCTCGACGACATCGCCTCCCTGGCGAAGCTCGCCGCCGCCTCGATCGACGACATCGCCGGACAGTCGGCAAAGGCCGGCATCAAGGCGGCCGGCGTGGTCATCGACGACACGGCCGTCACCCCACGCTACGTCACCGACTTCAGCCCGGCGCGCGAGCTGCCGATCATCGGCCGGATCGCGCTCGGCTCGCTGCGCAACAAGATCCTGATCCTCCTCCCCGCGGCCCTGGCGCTCAGCCTCCTGCTGCCCGGGGCGATCACGCCGCTTCTGATGATCGGCGGGGCCTACCTCTGCTACGAAGGCGCGGAGAAGCTCTACGAAGTCGTTTTCCCGCACGAGGCGCAGGCTCACGAGGCGACGATCGAGCCGGTCGCCCTCGATGCGCGGACCGTCGAGGATCAGAAGATCGCGAGCGCCATCAAGACCGACTTCATCCTCTCGGCCGAGATCATGGCGATCACGCTGGCCTCCCTGCCCGCGGACGGCTGGCTGAGGCAGGCGATCATTCTCGCCGTCGTGGCCGTCGGCATCACCGCGGCCGTCTACGGCGCCGTGGCCCTGATCGTCAAAGCGGACGATTTCGGCCTGGCGCTGGCCCGGCTGTCGCCGGCCTCGGCGCTTGCCGCGCCGTTGCGCGTCACGGGCCGCGCGATCGTGCGGGCCATGCCGCATCTCCTGAAGGCGCTCGCGGCGATCGGCACGGCGGCGATGATCTGGGTCGGCGGCGGCATCATCCTGCACGGCCTCGACGCCTATGGCCTCGGCGGACCGACGCACATGCTGCACGACGCCGGCGCCGCCGTCGCGCGCGCCGTTCCCGTGGCCAAGCCGGTCGTCGCCTGGGCGGTGGAAGCCGCCGGCTTCGGCGTGGCCGGACTTGTCATCGGGCTGCTGGCGATCCCCTTGACCAGCCGCGTGCTGTCGCCCCTCTGGCGCCGGGTCAAACCGCTGGGCCGCCGGATCCTGTCGAGAGGCCGGGCCTGACAAGCGATTGCCGGTGAGGCAAAAATCCTTTGCAAGTGACCAGGATGATGCGCGCTAGATCGACGCCGTGCGCCCCGCCGCCCAGCGTGCGAAGTCGGCCGTCGGGCACAGGAAGCGCTCGTCCGACATTATGTCCACGGGCAGCGAGAACCGCTCGGCCCAGGAGGCCTGCATCTGCCGGACCCGCCACTCCCCCGCCTCGGTCACGACCACCCGCTCGGGCAGGTGGCGGGCGACGGCCTAGCCCTGCTGCGCGGTGAAGGAACCGCGATTCTCGGCGGCGTCCAGGGTCACGTACTCGACCGTCCAGCCCAGCTCGCGCAGCTGTCCGGCGAAGGGACGCATGGCCGAGAACAGGAAGGCGATCTTCTTCATGTGATGGCGCACGGAGCGCGCCTCGTCCTCCAACTCCGCCATGAGCATGAGATCCAGCCCCGGATCGCCGGCGGCGAGGCTGGTGATGTCTGGCATCAGCTGGTCGCCCAGGACGAGGATGAGGTTGCGGATGGGGCGCATCGCGGTCGGGAATGATGGTCTTAGGTATCCGCTCAGGCACTGAAAACCAAATCGGCGTCACAAACCTGCAAAGGCGGGCCTACGCCGCCTCAAACGCGGCGCTCTCTTCGGCCAGCCAGCTCGCGGACCCGATGCCGTCTTTGACCGCCGAGACAGCCCTCATCCCAGACACTCGCCGACGTCTGATGCGCGTTGCTTGTCGGAAAGAGCCGGCAAGCCAACCAGAGCAATCATGTACTATGCGCACTTGTGCCCTCGCCATCGAGCCCGGACTTGCGGGCTCGCCTGCTCACCAAGTCCTCCAGCGTGCACTGATCTTAATCAGGAACTACAATATCTATCTGCTCCGGCTCGACCAGTTTCCGGTCAATAAGCTCCTGTCGAGCCGCGGTCGGATTAGTCGTGAATAAAAGCACGCGCAAGTCTTCGAGCGCACGAGAGAACGACACATAGGCAAGCCGCCGACCTCTATCGCGTTGTCCATCAGTCGGCTCTCCTGAAGTGGCAGGTGTAAACATCTTGCTGAAATTGTAGAGATTCCAACCCGCCTCCACATCGTCATAGACAACTACAACCTTTGCGTATTCCTCGCCTTTGACTCCGTGCTGCGTACTAAAAGCCGTGTTGTTAGATATGAAAGACGCATAACGTTCAATTTCCACTGTGGGCATTGCAAACAACGCATCAGCCAGCCAATCGCCTTTATCTAAACTATGGACTGCCTCGTCAAACTTCTCGGCTCTGGGGCCGCGCGCCAAATGTTCCTCCGCCTTCTCTGCAGCAATGAGCTGCTTGGCAATGCTGAAGCGTAACACCTCACCGATTGTGCCAGATTTCCATAGCCCACTCAGTTGTTTGACTAAGCTAAGTGCGGTTTCGACCATTGACTTGAGCGATTTTTCCGCATTGACACCATCGACAGAGAAAGCCGGGCTCTGACGTCGTAAGATATCGACGATAGTACGGCTATCGTCCGCCGCATTTGCAGCGACGAGGGGGAAAATCGTAGTTGTAAGTGGCTTCAGCAGAAAGTGCTCACCCGCATCGAATGCTTCCTCGGCTCGGGTTGAAGCATACTCCCCATTGAACAAACGATTGAGCTCAGAAAAGCCCATTCGCCGAGCAATCATCTGATTGGCGAGAAACAGCTTAACTACGTCATCGCGCCCGGCCCATCACCGAATACAATGCTTCTGAGCTGAGCCGGACATTTGATCTCGACCCGTACGTATATATCAGCTCATTTATTTCGAGGCCGGAAAGTTAATCAGCCGTCGCACCACATATCCATTGGCCTTTGTTCAACTCACTTGAGCGCACCCGGCGGCTCGCTCGCGATGTCGTACGTCACGCGGTTCACGCCCTGCACCTCGTCGATGAGGCGGTTGGCGACGAGGCCCGGGAAGCGCGATCGGACGGGTAGTAGTCGGCAGGCATGCCGTTCAGAACCTAATCTGCAGGCCAGCCACGAACAGGTTGTACGACTGACGCCCCAAACTCACCGTCCAGGATCCGTCGGCAAGTGAGGGCGAAGCGTCTCGCCGAACGTGTACTGCGTGGGATTGAGGGAGAGGTGCCTGTATTCGGCGAACAGGAGCAGGTTCCTGGCCACCTCCCCTTTCAGGCCGGCCTTGAATTGAATCGCGAAGGCCGTCGCCGACGCGTCCGGCCTCGAGTCGAAATGTTTGATGCCGGGCTCGCTGGGGCTGGTGGAATTGGCTCCCTGGATAGAGACGCGCGCCACGCCCGCGCCCACGCCGAGATAGGGAAAGATCCTGCTTGATCAGGGCGTCTCGCCGGTGAAGACCGCGTTCGCGAGCACCACGCCGACGGTCATGGGAAGGGTGACATCCTGCGTTCCCAGGACGCCGGGGGTGATGGGCATGTCGCCGACCGGCGATTGCTGCCCGATGTAGAGCCCCTCCAGCTCGGCGGCGGGCTTCAGGGCCCATTCCGATGGCCCGAAGGGCTGGCGCTTCCCTTCGTAGCCCGCCTGGAGGCCCAGCACGCCGACGGGTTCGCCGCCGGTCTTGCCCTGGGCATCGACGCCGACCCGCGTGTTCAAGGGGCCGGGAAGATAGCCACCTTTCTGCCGCGCGCTCATCGACGAGGCCGAACCGGCGCCGCCCGAACAGTCCGACGTAGCAGCCCGGCTCGCTTGGCGTGTCCGCCGCGAAGCACGGGCTCGAGCCGAGCGAACAGACGAGGGCGAACAGAGCGCTCGACCGGTTTTTCAGGGGCTGCCTCTCCCCCTGGCCCGCCCTGATAGCCCGGATTGCGCAGATCGGCGCTCGCCTCGCGGCCGCTCCGGATCCCGTTCCGCCCCGCGTCCTGGCGGCAATTTTTGGGCTACAAACGAAATAACCGAAATAAACGAAACATTCGAAATGAACGTCGCACCCCCGGAATCCGGCGCGAATGGTTCTCATTTCCGGGCGTGCGCGGCCGGCGGGGCGTTTCGGGGCCGGGCGTCTCTATCGCCGCCCTTGCGGCCGGGTACGGGGTCGCGCTGGCGTCGCGGGATGGCGGCGGGTTCGGAATCGATTCAGGCACTTGCCTCATCCTGGGAAGCGCCGCCCCTCGAGTACCTCGGGGTAAACTCCACGGCGCGTCTCGAAGGATGGGTACGAGCACCGCGTCTGTTGCCCATCCTTCGAGACGGCTGCTGCGCAGCCTCCTCAGGATGAGGTTTGCGTTTGGGTGAACCTGGAGCGGAGACTCGAGTGACGTAACTCACATCACGTGGGAGCAGATCCCTCGCAAAGGCTCGCGCTTGGATCCCTTGCAAGTGCTCGGGATGAGCGCCACGGGCGCTCACTCCCACTCGATCGTCCCCGGCGGCTTGCTGGTGATGTCGTAGGTCACCCGGTTCACGCCGCGGCATTCGTTGATGATGCGGTTGGCGACCCTGCCCAGGAAGGCGTGGTCGAACGGGTAGTAGTCGGCGGTCATGCCGTCGGTCGAGGTGACGGCGCGGAGCGCGCAGGCCTGGTCGTAGGTGCGGCCGTCGCCCATCACGCCGACGGTGCGGACCGGCAAGAGGACTGCGAAGGCCTGCCAGATCTCGTCGTAGAGGCCGGCCTTGCGGATCTCGTCGAGATAGACGGCGTCGACCTGGCGCAGCAGGTCGAGCTTTTCCTTGGTGATGTCGCCGGGGATGCGGATGGCGAGGCCGGGACCGGGGAACGGGTGGCGGTTCACCAGGTCGGCCGGCAGGCCCAGCTCGCGGCCGAGCGCCCTCACCTCGTCCTTGAAGAGCTCGCGCAACGGCTCGACCAGCTTCATGTTCATGCGCTCGGGCAGGCCGCCGACATTGTGATGGCTCTTGATCGTCACCGACGGGCCGC
Organism: Reyranella sp.; assembly: GCF_965249915.1. Taxonomy (GTDB): domain Bacteria; phylum Pseudomonadota; class Alphaproteobacteria; order Reyranellales; family Reyranellaceae; genus Reyranella. The sequence continues at coordinate 1,194,908 of NZ_OZ252257.1, read as the reverse complement.
CGGTGAATGAGACGGACTCGATCACGTCGGGATAGAGCGTGCCCTGGGCCAGGAACTGGGCGCCGCCGATCTTCTTGGCCTCGGCCTCGAACACGTCGATGAACAGCGCGCCGATCGTCTTGCGCTTCTTCTCTGGGTCGGTGACGCCGGCCAGCGCCTTCAGGAAGGTCTCCGAGGCGTCGGCGTGGACCAGCGGGATGTTGTAGTGGTCGCGGAACAGGCGGACGACCTGCTCGCCCTCGTCCTTGCGCAAGAGGCCGTGGTCGACGAACACGCATTGCAGCTGGTCGCCGATCGCCTCGTGCAGCAGCACGGCCACGACACTCGAGTCGACGCCGCCGCTGAGGCCGCAGATCACCTTGCCCTTGCCCACCTGGGCGCGGACCTGCTCGATGGCGCGCTCGCGGAACGCGGCCATGGTCCAGTCGCCTTTGGCGCCGGCGATGTTCAGCGCGAAGTTGCGCAGCAGCTTGGCGCCGTCGGGCGTGTGCATGACCTCGGGGTGGAACTGCACGCCGTAATAGCCGCGGCTCTCGTCGGCGATGGCGGCGAAGGGCGCGTTCTCGCTGGTGGCGACGACCGAGAAGCCGGCCGGCAGCTTCGTCACGCGGTCGCCATGGCTCATCCAGACCTGCTTGCGGTCGCCCGGCTCCCACACGCCCTCGAACAGGCGGGTCGAGGCCTTGATCTCGACCTCGGCGCGGCCGAACTCGCGGTGATGGCCGCTCTCGACCGAGCCGCCCAGCTCCTTGGCCATGGTCTGCTCGCCGTAGCAGATGCCCAGGACGGGCACGTCGGCTTTGAAGATGGCGGGATGGGCGGTGGGCGACTGGCCCTCGGTCACCGAGGCCGGGCCGCCGGAGAGGATGATGCCTCTCGGATCGAACGCCTTGATCCGGGCGTCATCGACGGACTGGAAGGGCAGGATTTCACAGTAAACCCCGGCTTCGCGCACGCGACGGGCGATCAGCTGGGTAACCTGGGAACCGAAATCGACGATCAGCAAACGGTCGGTCATGGGGCGATATAAGCGTGACGGGCCGGGGCAGCAACCGTAAAGACCACTCCGAATTCACACCAACAACCTCATCCTGAGGAGCGCGCCGAAGGCGTGCGTCTCGAAGGATGGGCAACGGACCCGGTGCTTGTAGCCCATCCTTCGAGACGGCTGCTGCACAGCCTCCCCAGGATGAGGTTGTGCGGGTTGGACGGTCACCCCTCCGCGGCCAGCCGTCGCCGGATCAGCGGAGCGCCGAGGTCGTGCCAGGCGAAGGCGATCTCGTCGACGTCGGTGCCGCCCAGCGTGTCGACCCGCTCGCCCACCCGCTCGCCGCCCAGCCCCTCGTAGAAGAACCGGGTCGGGTTCTGGGCCAGCATCCACAGCACGGCGGTATCGCAGCGGTCGGCCTTGAGCTGGCGGAACAACGCACCCAGCAGCTTGCGGCCGAGACCGAGATTCTGGAAATCGGGCTCGACGTAGAGCGTGTAGACCTCGCCCACCTTGATCTCGCGGCCGTCGAGCCCCTCCGGCGGATCGCGCACCGGGCCGCAGCTTCCGAAGCCCACCACGCCCATGTCGCGGTCGTCGGCCACGAACACGCCGCGCGCCTCGCCGGGATCCTTCAGGAGCTGCGACCACCAGGCCGACTGGCGGACGTCCGACATGGCCACCAGCATGGCGTCGGGCAGCAGGCCGGCATAGGTCGCCTGCCAGGTCTCGACATGGACCCGCCCGATCGCCGCGGCGTCGTGACGGCTGGCCCGGCGGATGCGGATCACGCGGCGGCCTCGCCCGGTTCCTCCGGCGCTTCCGGGGCCGCCTCGGCGGCGCCCTCGGCAGCGGTGGCCTCCGCGGGGTTGGACTCGGGGACAGGCGCCGGCGCGATCTTCTGCGCCGCCTTGCGCACCAGGGCGGCGCCGAAGAAGCCGTCGGTGCCGTGCTTCAGGGGCGAGAGCCGCAGGTACGGGCCGTTCTCGACCTCGGGCGGCGGTTCGCTCTCCAGCACGTCGCGCCACAGCGCGCCCACCGGCACCACCTCGAACTCGGGGTGACGCTCCAGGAAGGCGGCGATCTGGTGCTCGTTCTCGGCCGGCAGCACCGAGCAGGTGGCGTAGATCAGGCCCCCGCCCGGCTTCACCAGCCTGGCGGCGGCGTCGAGGATGGCGGCCTGCTTGGGCACCAGCTCGGCCAGATCCTCGGGCCGCAAGGTCCAGCGGCCGTCGGGATTGCGCCGCCAGGTGCCCGTCCCCGTACAGGGCGCATCGACCAGCACGCGGTCGAAGGCGCCGGCCTGGCGCTTCAGCCATTTGCGGTTGTCGGCATCTATGGCCCGGCGCTCGACGTTATGGGCGCCGGCACGGCGCAGCCGCTGGGCCGAGCGGTCGAGCCGCGACTCATACACGTCCATCGCCACGACGCGGCCCTTGTTGTTCATGCGGGCGGCCATCGCCAGGGTCTTGCCGCCGGCGCCGGCGCAATAGTCGGCGATCTGCATGCCGGGCTGGGCATCGACCAGCGCGGCCACCAGCTGCGAGCCCTCGTCCTGGATCTCGACCAGGCCGTTCTGGAAGGCATTGCCCTTCACCACCGAGAGCCGCCGGCGCAGGCGCAGACCGTCGGTGGCGTAGCGCATCGGCTCGGTCTCGATGCCGTCGCGGGCCAGCGCCTCGCGCGCCTGCTCGACGGTGGCCTTCAGCCGGTTGACGCGCAGATCGACCGGCGGCGGCGTCTCGAGGGCGGCGATCTCGCGGCCCCAAGCCTCGCCATAGGCCTCCTTGAAGTGCGGCGCGACCCATTCCTGGACGTTGAGGCGGACCCAGTCGGGCTGCTCGGGATGGGGCAGCGAATGGCCTTCCATCTGGCGCAGCGCGCGATACTCGGCCTCGTCGAGCCGCGACGGGCGATAGGTGCCGCCGTCGAACATGCTTTCGAGCCCGGCCATGTCGAGCCCCTCGACCAGCATCAGGTCGGCGGCCACGATGGCGCGCCCCCCGCGGTCGGGATGGCGCGTGCGCTCCAGCCACCAGGCGAGCTGCCCGTAGCGGCGCAGGATGCTCCACACGCGATCGGACACGGCCCGCCGGTCGCCGCCGCCGATGAAGCGGCGGGCCCGGAAATAGGCATTGGCGACGAGATCCGCCGGCCGCCCTCTTTCACCCAAGAGGCTATGGCTGACGATTTCGTCGAGGAGTTCTATGGTGGCCGCCACCCGCGCGCCCGGTGTCACGTCTGTCTCCTTGTCAAAGCATGCCGCTACGATGAATACGCCCGACGCGCAACGTCCGCGCTCCGAGCTTCTCCACCGCACCATCCTCGTCCTCGTCTCGGTGGTGATCGGCCTCGGCCTGATCGAGCTGGGCGTCCGCGCCTCGACCTGGACCTGGCTGTTCGCCTGGCCGAACTACGTGCTCGACGCGCGCAAGGTCCTGGCGGAGACCGACAACGGCCGCTCGGTGCATGACGACCGGCTGGGCTACCGGCCGCGTCCCGGCTATGCGGCGCCCGGCGTCACGATCGGCGGCGACGGCTTGCGCGACACCGGGCCCGTGCCCCCTGGCGACAAGCCGCCGATCCTCGCGGTGGGCGATTCCTTCACCTTCGGCGAAGAGGTCGGCGACGGCGACAGCTGGCCCGCCGATCTGCAGCGGATCACCGGCCGGCGGGTGCTGAACGGCGGCGTCAGCGGCTACGGCTTCGACCAGGCCGTGCTGCGCGCCGAGGCGCTGGCGCCGGTCTACCGGCCGGGCGCCATCGTCGTGGCCTTCATCGCCGACGATATCCGCCGCACCGAGATGCGGCGCCTGTGGAGCGCCGACAAGCCCTACTTCGACCCCGAGGGCGACGGGCTGGCGCTGCGCAACGTGCCGGTGCCGCCGCGCGCCCCGGCCGAGACCACGCTGACCTTCTGGCAGCGCACCCTGGGCTATTCCTACGCCTTCGACTTCATCATGCGGCGGCTCGACCTGCTGCACGACTGGTTCGGCGACCATATCCGCGTCCACCCGGCCGGCACCGGCGAGCGCATCGCCTGCCGGCTCACCGCGCGGCTGGCCGGACTGCAGAAGAGCAGCGGCGCGCCGGTGCTGCTGGTCGCCGAATACGATCCCGTCGTGTGGGACGATCCGACATTTGCCGCCGAGCAGCGCCGCCTGACGGCGGGCCTGCTGGACTGCGCCCGCCGCAACGGCCTGGCCACGCTCGACACCTACGAGGCCCTGGCGGCGACGCCGCGGCCACGCGATCTCTACGTGCTGTGGCACATGAACGCCCGCGGCAATGGGCTGGTCGCGCGGCTGGTCGCCGGCGCCCTCGGCGACAAGGCCAACTGAAATGTTCGGCCGGGCCGCGCTGGTCGTCGGCTCGGTGCTGGTGACGCTCCTGATGCTCGAACTGGGCTGCCGCCTCTGGCGCGGCCCCGCCGCACTGCTGGACTGGTCCAACATCATCCGAGCCGAGCGCCAGGCCACGCTGAACGCCGGCGCCGGACGACTGAAGCGCGACAGCGAGCTGGGCTTCGTCCTGAGACCGGGATTCACCGCGGAGGGCATCACCTACGACCTGCACGGCCACCGCCTCACCCCGGCCCCGGCCGGCAGCGTGCTGGCCGAGCCGCCGGTGCTGGTGGTGGGCGATTCCTATGCCCATGGCGACGAGGTGAGCGACGAGGAGACCTGGGCGGCCCTGCTGCAGCCGCTGATCGGCCGCCGCACCGTCAATGCGGGCGTGAGCGGCTACGGGCTCGACCAGACCGTCCTGCGGGCCGTGCAGCAGGTGCCCGAGGTCAAGCCGGCCGCGCTGGTCCTGGTCTTCATCGCCGACGATCTGCGGCGCAGCGAGATGAGCCGCGTGTGGGGGGCGGAGAAGCCCTATTTCGAGCCGGCGGGCGACGACCTCACCTTGCGCAACGTCCCCGTCCCGCCCTCGCCGTCGCCCTCGGCCAGCCTCGACCTCTGGCAGCGCCTGTTCGGCTGGTCGGTGCTGGTCGACACGATCCTGCGCCACAAAGGCTGGCAGTACGAATGGTCGATCGACCATGTCCGCGTGCTGCCGCGCGGCGCCGGCGTGGCCATGGCCTGCCCGCTGCTGAAGCGGCTGGCCGGCCTCGACGTGCCGACCCTCGTGGTGGCGGAATACGACCCCTATGTCTGGAAGAACGCCGAGTATGCCGGCGAGCAGCGCCGCCTCTCGCGCAGCGTGCTGGACTGCGCCCGCGCCGCGGGCTTGGGCACCCTCGACCTGTTCGACGCCATCGACGAGGGCGTCAGGCGCGACGGTTACGCCGCGATGTTCCAGTCCTCGCACCCCGGCCCGCTCGGCCACCGGATCGCGGCAGAGCGGATCGCCGAGGCGCTGAAGAACGGTTACATGCCGCCGCGGTAGTTCGGCGCCTCGCGCATGATCTCGACGTCGTGCACGTGGCTCTCGCGCAGGCCCGAGCCGGTGATGCGCAGGAACTGGCAATTGGTCTGCATCTCGCGGATCGTGCCGTTGCCGGTATAGCCCATGGCCGCCCGCAGGCCGCCGACCAGCTGGTGCAGGATGCTGCCCACCGCACCCTTGTAGGGCACGCGGCCCTCGATGCCCTCGGGCACCAGCTTGAGCGTGCTCTGCACCTCCTGCTGGAAGTAGCGGTCGGCCGAGCCGCGCGCCATGGCGCCGATCGAGCCCATGCCGCGGTACGACTTGTAGGAGCGGCCCTGGTAGAGGATCACCTCGCCCGGCGCCTCGTCCGTGCCGGCCAGTAGCGAGCCGATCATGGCGCAGTCGGCGCCGGCGGCGATCGCCTTGGCGAGGTCGCCGGAATACTTGATGCCGCCGTCGCCGATCGCGGGAACGCCCGCGGCGCGGCAGGCCTCGGCCGCCTCCATGATGGCGGTGAGCTGCGGCACGCCGACCCCGGCCACCATGCGGGTGGTGCAGATCGAGCCCGGGCCGATGCCGATCTTGACGGCATCGGCGCCGGCATCGATCAGCGCCTGGGCGCCCTCGCGCGTGGCGACGTTGCCCGCCATCACCTGGGTGTAGTTGCTGAGCTTCTTCACCCGCGTCACGGCCTCGAGCACACCGCGCGAATGGCCGTGCGCGGTGTCGACCACGATGACGTCGACATCGGCGTCGATCAGCAGCTGGGCGCGGCGCAGCCCGTCCTCGCCGACGCCGGTGGCCGCAGCCGTGCGCAGCCGGCCCTTCTCGTCCTTGCTGGCGCCCGGGAACTTGTTGGCCTTCTCGATGTCCTTGACGGTGATCAGGCCGATGCAGCGATAGTTCCCATCGACCACCAGCAGCTTCTCGATCCGGAACTGGTGGAGCAGCCGCTTGGCCTCTTCCTTGGTCGCGCCTTCGGTCACGGTGACGAGGCGTTCCTTGGTCATCAGCGTGCTGACCGGCGTGCCGCTCTCGGTAGCGAAGCGGACGTCGCGGTTGGTCAGGATGCCCGCCAGCTTGCCGCTGCCGCGCTCGACCACGGGAATGCCCGAGATCTGGTTGACCTCCATCAGCGCCAGCGCCTCGGCCAGCGTCTGGTCGGGATGGATGGTGACGGGGTTCACCACCATGCCGCTTTCGAACTTCTTGACCCGGCGGACCTCGTTGGCCTGCGCCTCGGGCTCGAGGTTCTTGTGGATGACGCCGATGCCGCCGGCCTGGGCCATGGCGATCGCCATGCCCGACTCGGTGACGGTGTCCATTGCCGCCGACATCAGCGGGATGTTGAGCTCGATGGTGCGCGTGAGGCGTGTGCGGGTGTCGGTCTGTCCGGGCAGGACCGACGAGGCAGCAGGCTTCAGGAGGACGTCATCGAAGGTGAGCGCTTCCTGAATCTGCATACCAACCTCCAGTGAGGAGAAATAAAAACGGCGGCCCTCGGAGAGGGCCGCCGGGTTGGCGAGCCGTTATACACAGTGCTGCGCACAAGCCAAGTGCGCTCACGCGTGTCCGTTATGCACAGGTAACCCTACACGGCACCCAGGAAATCGCGTTTCCCGATTTCGACACCGGACTGGCGCAAGATTGCGTAGGCGGTGGTGCAGTGGAAATAGAGGTTCGGGAGGGCGAAGTGCAGGAGATACTGCTCTCCGTTCAGTTTCAGCGGATTGCCCGCGATGGTCAGGACGATCTCGCGGCTCTCGCTGCCGTCGATCTGCTCCGCCTTGAAGCCCTTGATGTAATCCAGCACCGCAGCGATGCGCTTCTGCAGCTCCGCAAGCGTCTTCTCGGCATTGTCATGCGGCGCCGGCACCTCGACCCCGGCGAGGCGGGCCGCGCTCTCCTCGGCGAAACGGCAGGCGATCTGCACCTGGCGGGTGAACGGCAGCATGTCCGGCGTCAGCCGGGTCGCCCCCAGGACGGCCTCGTCGATCTTCTTGGCCGCGGCCCAGGCCGAGCCCTTCTCCAGGACCTTGGCCAGAGCGCCGAGCTGGCGCTGGTAGACGGGAATCGAGGCACCGTACATGCCGAGCGACATGGGACTTTCTCCGGTTGGGACAGAACCGGCGAAATCTATCCGCGGAAGCCCGTGCCGACGACATACATTTCCGCCGAATCGGCTCGGCTGGCCTCTGGCTTGAAGTGACGAACCTTCTCGAAGTCCTTCTTCAGCCGGTCGAGCAGGGTCCGCTCGGTGCCGCCGCGCAGCACCTTGGCGACGAAGGCGCCGCCGGGCTTCAGGATCTCGCGGGCGAAGTCGTGGGCGGCCTCCGCCAGCCCCATGATCCGCATATGGTCGACCTGGGTCTCGCCCGTCGCCGCGGCCGCCATGTCGCTCAGCACGACGTCGGCCGGCCCGCCCAGCAGCTCAGTCAGCAGCGCGGGCGCATCGTCGTCATAGAAGTCCTTGGCGAGCACGGTGGCCCCTGCGATCGGCTCGACCGGCGTGAGATCGATGCCGATCACCACCCCCTTGTTCTTGCCCGAACTCACCCGTTCGACCGAAACCTGCGTCCAGCCGCCCGGCGCCGCGCCGAGATCGATGACCCGGCCGCCCGGCTTCAGGAAATGGAACTGGTCGTCGATCTGCAGCAGCTTGAAGGCCGCGCGCGAGCGATAGCCGCGCTTCTTGGCCTCCTCGACATAGGGATCGTTGAGCTGGCGCTGCAGCCAGCGCTGGGAGGAGACGGTGCGCCCGCGCGCCGTCTTGACGCGGACCGTGGCGCGCCGGCCCGTGGGGACGCTGCCCTTTGTGTCTTTTGCCATGGTCAGCCGCCCCGGCGGCAGTGCTGGTCGGCCTCGCGATCGGCCTCGCGCATCAGGTCCATCAGCACGCCCTCGCGCAGGCCGCGGTCGGCCACCCGCACGACCGGTGCCGCCCATTGCCGGCAGACCGCCTCGAGGATCGCCCCACCCGCCAGCGCCAGATCGGCACGATCGTCGCCGATGCAGGGCAGATGGGTGAGTTGATCGACCGACAGCGTGGAAAGCTCTTCACAGATACGCAAGATCTCCTCTCGGCCGATTCGCGAACCGTCGACCAGGGTGCGGTTATAGCGCTTCAGGCCCTGATGGTGTGCACTGATCGTCGTCACGGTGCCGGAGGCGCCAATCATCTGGACTTCGCCGCGCGCGATCGTCGGTCCGATCTGGTGCAGCGCGCAGAAAGGCCGGAGGTCGCTCTGGATCCGCTCGACCATGTCGGCGTAGCACGCCCGGGTCAGCGCCCGCTCACGCGGCTGGCCGCGCGTGCAGGATTCCGTCAGCGTAACGACGCCCCAGGGCACCGAGGTCATGCCGATCAGCTCGGTCGTCGCACAGCCGGGGCGACCCGGGCGCGGCGTGACCCTGATCCAGCTCACCTCGGTCGAGCCGCCGCCGATATCGACCAGCAGGGCAAAGGGGATGTCGGGATCCAGCAGGTTCTCGCAGCTCGCGAGGGCCAGCCTCGCCTCTTCCGGCGGCTGGATCAGGTCGAAGCTGAGGCCGGTGCGCGCTTTCACCATGCCCAGGAAGTCGCCGGCGTTGCCGGCGCGGCGGCATGCCTCGGTCGCGATGTGACGGGCACGGGTCACGCCGTTGCGCTCGATTTTGGCCGCGCAGACGCCAAGCGCATGCAGCGTGCGTTCGATGGCTTCCCCGCATAGCGAACCGCTCAGCGCCACCCCCTCGCCCAGCCGAACGGGGCGAGAATAGGCATCGATCACCTCAAAACCCTCGACCGATGCCTTCGCCACCAGGAGCCGGCAATTGTTGGTGCCGAGATCGATGGCAGCGAAGGTGTGCGCAAATCGACCGCTGTGCCAGCCTCCCTTGGGCGTGGATTCCCCGGTCATTCACAACTCTTCCTTGGTGGGGATCGTAACCGAGGAAACAGTCCACGGCGAGGCCCCGCTTGCCAATCGGTTCCGTCATCGCTAAATCGTGCGCCGACGAGGTCCGCAGGGTCCTTGGGGGATAGTTTAACGGTAGAACAACTGGCTCTGACCCGGTTAGTCTTGGTTCGAATCCAGGTCCCCCAGCCACCTCCTGCACCTGAAGCTCCTGATTTTTCTGCACTTTTCGACCGCCGGCCTTGTTCGGAAGGTCGCTCATGGGCTCCGCGCTCCCACAATGCTCCCACATCGGCTTGCGCTCCGGCCGCGTCGAAGTGGCTCACCTCACGCGGAAGCGGGGTATCTATTACTGGCGTCGCCGTCTGCCCGCTCGACTTGGAAGCGAGGTCTCTCTGTCGCTCGGGACGCGCGGGTTCCGGGTGGCCGAGTACCTCGCGGCGAAGTTAGACGGCGAGTTCTTTCGCGTAGTGGCCACCGTGACCGACCTCCCCCTAATTCGCTCCATCCTTCGCGCGTACCTCGCCGAGTGTTTGGAGGCTGACAGCCAGCAACGCTTGGCAGCCAAACCGGGGAAGCCAGTCTATGGCTGGGGCGCGTCGCCGGATGACGACCCGGTCGACGTCGACCTCGACGCCGTGGTCGACAACTTGGGTGACGCCCGCCGGGCCCTTGCGGAGCGGGACTACCGATCAGTTGCCCACACTGTAGGCGGACTCATCCAACGGCACGGCATCCCCGCTGAACATCGAAATGCGCTTGCCCAAGGGATTTTGGAAGTTCGCGTCGAATTGTTCGAGGAGATGAAGCGCCGCGTTCTGGGCCAGGTTCCACAGGTCTTCAGCAGCGAGCCGACTCCCGCGAGTTTCCCAACCCTACCGACCTCGCGCCCCCCGGAGCCAGTTGGCCCGCTCTTCTCGGCGGCCCTACCCTCCTACATCGACCTCGCGGTCAAGGATAAGGGCTGGCGCGGCCAGTCGCTCGCTCAGAACGAAGCCACCTTCGATATGTTCAAGGAAGTCTGCGGCGACCTGCCGGTGGAGCAGTACACCCGGCGCAATCTGAGCGAGTTCTATAACACCCTTCGGGCTCTCCCCGCGCTTTACTCCAAGGACAAACGTTGGCGCGGCATGACGCTGGCGAAGATCGTAGAAGCGGCCAAGGACGATCCCGCTCCGCGCCTGACAATGAAGACCGTGGCTCGCCACTTCTCCGCTATGGGTGGCTTCTTCACCTACGCGAAGCGCCATGGACTCATCGAAGGCGACAATCCCGCGCACGGATTCGAGTTCCCTCGGAAAGGCCGCGCCAACAGCCGGCGGAAGATGTGGGAAGGCGACAAGCTGACGAAGCTGTTCCAATCGCCAGTCTGGACGGGGTGCCATCCAGTTTTCAGGTCGCAGCCCGGTCCGCACGTGATCCGCGATGAGAAGTACTGGCTGCCGCTCCTAGGCCTGTACCATGGCAATCGACTTGAGGAGTTCGCGCAGCTTCGTGGTGAGGACGTCAGGCAGGCGGACGGCGTGTGGTTCCTCCGCGTTCACGGAGAGGATGGGCGCCAGATCAAGAATGATCAGTCCGCGCGGCGGGTACCTCTGCATCCCGAGCTGGAGCGCCTAGGGTTCCTCGACTATGTCCGCGAGACGGCGCCCAAGGCGGGCGACATGGTTTTCCCGCTGCTGAAGCCTGCCGGGCCAGACAAGAAGCTCGGCTATCACTTCACCAAGTGGTGGACGAACTACCGTAAGGCCGTTGGCCTCTACGAAACGGCGCTCGACTACCATTCTTTCAGACATGGCGTGACCACCAAGCTGTTCGCGGCGGGCGTCTCGACCGTGATCGTGGACGAGCTGACAGGGCATGAGGGCGAAGGGACATCGGAAAGGGTCTACAAGAAAGACATGCCGCTACCGTTGCTGCGCGACGCGATAGCCAAAGTGGCTTGGCCGGAGGTTCACATTTCAGCGCCCGATTGATCTGCACAGACCGCGCCCAGCGAGAACTATCGTCGTGCCTCTGAGTAGCGTAATTGTATATCTGCACACAACCAGTAGCGACCTAGATGCCACTCGGAGCGGAACGGCAATTGCTTGGAGGTTAGAGATGTCTCAGGAGCAGGAGCCCTGCCCCATATGTACTACGCCCTGTCTGCAGACTTTCGCCGGACCTGAAGTGGGTTACACGATCCGTTGTCCGCGCTGTGGCGAATTTTACTTGGATACCGACGCCAGCCATTCCTTCAGTCGGGCATTCTTACAGATGCAGGAAGCAGAAGCTTTGGTTGTGCGGTCTGTGGCGTCCCATGTCATTCGCCGGATGACGCGAACACCCAATCGGTACCCTCAGGTAACACGCGCAGTTTATGAGGACGTACTCCGACGACAGATGCCCTCGCCTCAGGAACAGGCAGACAATCTCATTCAGTGGCTTGGCACGCTCCTCGTGTCCACCCCGGAGCGGACGTTAGCTCTCCCTGCTCCGCAAGTGGCGGCGACAATCGGCACCGCCGACAAGCCGGCTCGAACAGAAGGGCTCTCCTACATTGCGTCACACCTTCAGGACCAGAAGCTCATCAGCTATTCGGTGAGCGGAGTCCTCTCTTCGCCGCAGTTCCTAGTGCAAATGACGTTTGCGGGCTGGGCAAGGTACTCGGAACTACAGCATGAGGTAACAAGAAGCCGCACGGCATTTATGGCGATGCAGTACAATGACCCCCAGCTTGATATCGTCTATCGGTCTTGCTTCAGCGCGGCAGTTGACCGCGCAGGGTTCAAGCTGCGGCGCTTGGATGAGTATCCTGAGGCCGGGCTGATCGACAACAGGCTACGCGCCGAAATTCGCTCTGCCGCGTTTTTGATAGCGGACCTCACACACCGCAACGCAGGGGCCTATTGGGAGGCGGGGTTCGCCGAGGGACTGGAGAAGCCCGTTATCTACACCTGCTCCAAGGACGTCTTCGATGATCCCAAGTCTCGTCCCCACTTCGACGTCAACCACCACACGACAATCATCTGGCATTCTGACCATCTTCAGAAAGCTGCCGATGAGCTGACGGCGACGATCCGGAACACTCTACCCAGTGAGGCCCGGATGGAGGACGCCTAGCCGGCGCCGGACGAGGCGCCGCCGCTGTCATGCACGCCGTTGTCGACCGGCCTTGGCTTTGTCCACATCGAAGCGACCATTAACTCGGCATGAGCGATCCGCAGGTCGTCATCGCTCATGGCCTCGTATCGTGCGTAGTCTGGGCGCTGACGCAGATGGGCAAGGAACGACTCGCGCGTACGGCCGGCCTCGGCTTCAATCAGCCACTCAAGCATCTCAAGCGGCTCTGTGATCGTCCGTCCCGACATCGTGACTTCGCCGAAGTAGGCGTCCCGGTGCGCCCGGAAATCGCGCAGCTCCGCTTCGGACATCGGGCGACGAAGAGTCGAGTGGACCGTGCCACGGGTAATCCCAAGGATCATCTCGCTCCGAGGTTCGTCAACGGTTGCCGAGGTAACGGTTCCGACTACGTCGGGGGAACTGTCACCGCTCTCGAAGCGATATGTCTCTCCGATCAATATTCGTTGCGCCCCGTCGAACGCAACGGACGGCAGTGAGCCATCGAAGGTCGTGGGAAACGTCATATCGGTCTGAAAGGAGTTCAAGATCGCGTAGGCATCTGCGTGGGCTCGCTTGCGTCGATAGGCGTCCCCCAATTGTATCGTGCCGGGCTTCATGAAATCAGGCATCCCGAGCCCATATGGGAACACGCTTGCGACCGGCCGCCGGGTGAGCTGCAGGTGGTAGGCGATGTTGGTCACGAACAAGTATCCACGGGTACCCGGGGGCATCTCGCGCTGCTCGTACTGCTCCAGTCGCGACGCCAAAGGGGCCATCCACCGCGGGTTCTCGACGTCCCCCTGGAGGCCGTGCTCTGTGTTCTGGTCGATGAAGATGAGGCGCTCGTTGGCGGCCGGCTTCGCTAAGGCGGCATTCAGATGCGTGACAACTTTTTTCGTCGGCTTGTCGTCCGAGCTACCGTCGAGCCGGGTCTTACCCAATCGGCCGGCTACTGCCCGCATCTTAGCCTCGACCCAGTACTTCTTTCCCGTCTTTGATGTAGCGGAGAACTCGCAATGCTTGGTTAGCCCGTCGGTCTCGTCCTCCAAAGCCAAGGTGAACCCTGCCTTCAGCAAGACACGCGCCACGATGACCTCGTAGTACGCGCCTTGAAAGTTGCCGGGGTCCTTCAGGCGCCGGATCAGGCGTTCCTGCAGTTCAACGTTGTGGTCGAGCAGGTAGAGCCCGTATGCCAAGCCCAAGTAGCACATGACGATTCCGGTGATCTCGGCGCTGCTGACCTCGTCCGGAATCTTGATGGTCGCGTGTTGGTGCTCGCAGCATATCTGGTACCACTGAATGATCGGGTGGCGCTGGGCGAAGGGCTTGGCGATCTCTGCATTGCCCCACTCGGGCCCCAGCTTGGTCTTCAGGTAATGAGACAGGAAGTCAGGGAAGGTCTTCCATCCCTTTCCCCAATAGACCGTATTGGCGACCCCAACGATCGTGTGGTCCCCAAGAGTGCCTGAGATGATCGGCTTCCCTTGGCCTTGCTGAACCTCGCGGATCCGTTCGTCCGCAAGATGCTGCTGCTGTAGGCGCTTAACGCGATCCCAATCGATCTCCAACGGGGCTCTCGGCGCAGGACCGTTCCGGGTGGGAGAATTGCAGCACTTCTTATACTTCTTCCCACTGCCGCACGGGCAGGGCTTGTTGGGGCCGATCTTCACAGTGGCTCATTCCTCAACTGGCTCCCCACAGCAGCCGAGAATATATCACCAAGCGGAATTTCGAGTAAGCTCGATCCTTGGGGACAACGGGCAAAATGAGCGGAAAATTCGTATGCCCTCCCGACGTCATCGGCTCACGGGATACCCCCCGGCCCCCCCCGGTCCCGAGTGAGGCTGAGCACAATGAGTCGTCCTGTCGCAGGTGGAAAAGGAGATCACTTGCATTCGTTCCCTTGGAAGCTGAAGCCCGTAACCTTCCCCTGCTCCACCTTGAACGTCGTCTTACACCGGCCGGTCAGTATCACGCCCTCGGCGTTGTACTTGCGGACCCGTGAGTAGGTTAGCAGGCGGGTGCCGTCGTCAGCGCGGTACGACGTGTCCGGTGCGCCCCACTCGGCTACAAGGTCGGCCTCAGGCTTCCCAACCCATGTCTGGAGGGTTTCCCGGTACCGCTCCGGCGACGCACATCCCGCCGATAGCATCGCAATCACAACGACGACAATCCACTTCATCACCATCCTCCAAGGTTGATTGGAAGCGCGGTTGTGGCACGGGTGCCCCCTCAACCGTATATGAGTCGTTTTGACTCAGGGACCATCCGTGCCAGCCCGTCGTATCAATCCGCGCAACGTTCGTTAGGCGGTTTGGTAAGGACCGGAGGTCGTGATGCGCGAGGCGAAGTGGGTGAGCTACTTGCGAGTGTCTACGGGCAGGCAGGGCCGTGGGGGTCTCGGCATCGAAGCCCAACGGGACGCAGTTGCTGCACTGGTACGGTCGCAGGGGGGCCGTATACTCGACGAGTTCGTTGAGGTGGAGAGCGGCGGCAACAACGAGCGCCCCGAGTTGCAGCGTGCCATACGTCGCGCCAAGGTTAGCGGGGCGCGGCTTCTGATAGCGAAATTAGATAGGTTGTCGAGGAATGCAGCCTTCCTCCTCCACCTTCGTGATAGCGGCGTACGATTCGTAGCGGCGGACCTCCCCACGGCTGACGAGACGGTGGTGGGGATCATGGCCGTGATCGCCCAGCGGGAGCGCGAGTTGATCGCTCAGCGCACCAAGGATGCTCTCGCGGTGGCGCGTCGGCGGCTCGCCTTGGAGGGCCGCAAGCTGGGCAACCCCAATGGCGCATCGGCGCTCCGCAAGGCGGCCAAGGGGAACCATGCGGCCATCGCGGCGGTGTCAGCGGCAGCCGAGCGGCGAGCAGAGGAGCTGCGGGAGACTCTGGCCGACGTCGTGGCGAGCGGCGCGGTGTCCCTATCGGCCATCGCGGCGGAGCTAAATCGGCGCGAGATCGAGTCGCCTCGGGGCGGCAGGTGGTACCCTGCGGGCGTGGCGCGACTACAGGAGCGGCTCCGCGCGGGCGGTTAGAGCCCCTGCCTGTCGCCCCCATCTTCCCGCCCGCCGACTCGCACTGCGAGTCTCTTCGCCAAGGCCCTTTTTCTGCCCGTAGGGAGTCTTCCATTCTGGTGGGAGGGAACCCCGTGATCCGGCCGAGAAACGAGTCCAGCGAGTCAAAAAATGGCCTTGGCGGGCATCCTACGCGCTACCCCCCCAGTCAAACCCTGCAGGTCGCGACTATCGCTCAATGAGCGGAGTCGGGTGGCGGCCACCGTAAGAGGAACCAGCGCCATGGGGCGGAAGTGCCAAGAGTACCGATGGTGTCAGCATCCAGAGGCCTTGGCGGGCAATTAGCACACACTCTCGCCCTACGCCCCCGTGCAGCTATACTCTAGGATAGCCTCTAGGATGATCTTTGGGATCGCCTGGAGAGCCCCTAGAGAGCAGTCAGACGTGGGGCTGGGCTTTCCTGTGGTGGGATGGGGGTTGGTCTCGGCATGGGACACCCCTCACACCCGTCCTGACTGAGCTGTCAAATGTGGGTGCTGAGCGAAGGGGATGGCTGGGGCCTTGTCCATACCCGCTACCGTCGCATCTCCATCAAGCAGGGCACTCCATCCAGAGGACCCAAAGGCGGTGCTCGCCCAGTAGGCCCATACGCACGTCTCGCCATCATCGCGTGCCACTATCTGTTTTTTGCTGTCGCCCTTCTCCCATTCGATGGACGTGACGTTCGCGCTGCGCGACGTGTAAGAGAATCGCTCCTAAAACGCGGGAGGGCCCGTGGGGTTCGTTCTGTGGGCTACCAAGTACGGCGCAATCGCATTCGCGATTTGGATTGTATTCACTTCCATTGAGCGGGCAGCGGAATGGCAGCGAGCCCAGGGCCGAGCTGAAATATGCGAGGCGATAGGCTGGAGGCATGCCGCCTGCTCGACAGCGAGGCGGTAGGGCGGGGGCAATAGCCGCGAGCCGACCAGTCCTCGGGGACTTCGAGAGCGGCCCGTGTCGTGGGGCCCGCTCAGACCTCCGCGTCGCTGGCAGGTCGCAGGCCAGCCTACACACATCATGGGTCTACGCTGTGCAAATGAGCAGGCGCAGGCCACCAAGGTGACCACGCTCGCGCAACTCGCCACCACGTCAACGAAGCGGGCATCGCCGCACCGCGCGGGGGAGCTTGGGGCAGGTCGCAGGTCCGAAGCCTGCTCGCGCGGCTGGCCGGACAGGGTCCAGTTCGGTCATCTCGAATCGCACCGCGAATCTCTCCGCTAAGGGCCCTATTCTGCCCGCACAGAATCGCGGGCCCTCGGGTGGCACCCACCTAGCCGCCCACCTTCGGATCGAATCCCACGAGTCAGAAAATGGCTCTGGCGGGCATCCTACGCGCCACCCTCGGTCACCCTACTGGGAGCGGCCATCGCTAACTGAGCGGAGACGAGTGGAGCCACGGCGAAGGCATTCAGCACCGTGGGGCCGAAGTGGCAAGAATACCGATGGCGTCGGCATCGAGGGGCCTTGAGGGGTAATTAGGGCCCACTCTCGCCTAATGCCCCCTGTGCTGTATTATAGGATAGCTTTTAGGATCGTCTTTAGGATCGCTTAAAGAGCGCCTAGAGAGCAGTCGGGCGTGGGCCAAGGGCTTTCCCTATGGTGGGATAGCGGGTGGCCATGGCATGGGCCACTCTCCACAGCCCTCCTAGTTGGGCTGTCAGATGTGGCCTCCAAGTTGGGGATGGGTGTGGTCCCCCTATTCCTCCCTTCCCAGCACCCCTTCTGGCTGGGCACTTCAACCGGGGGCCAATAGGCTACGAACGCCAAGCGTAGTGCCGTTCCAAGCGAAGCTGTCCAGATCAGTTTCCCTTGTGCGGGATCATCCCCCATCGCCCGCTTGACCCTCCCGTGGCCGTGCGCCCACAATGCGCCCACAACCGGCCGACGCCGGTCGAGAAGAGCCGCAGAATCGGGACATCCGTCAAAGTTGGTGCGCGTCCAGGTCCCCCAGCCACCCTGCAGAAGCGCTCTCCGGCATACCGGCCGCTCCTCCCTTGTGGATCGTTTGGCCCGCGACGGCGCCCCCGAGCCAGGTTCGCCTGCTCTGGTATGGAAACGCATTCTGGCAGCGCACAGGCGCACCGAGGCCGAGACGCGAGGCACCGGCAGCTGAATGACACTCGATCTGCGCGACCCCGATATTCTCCGCCGACACTCGATGGTGCCGTTCTGGTTCTGGAACGACACGATCACCGAAGCCGGCATCGCCACGCAGATCGACGACTTCATCGCTCACGGCGTACACGGCTTCGTGCTTCATCCCCGCGTAGGGCTGCCGACCGACTTGAGCTGGATGTCGGCGCCGCTGTTGGACCTCATGGAATTTGCCATCGACACGGCAAGCCGGCGGGGAATGCGGGTGATGCTCTACGACGAGGGAATGTACCCGTCCGGGGCGTGCGCCGGCGCCATCGTCGCCGCCCGGCCGGATCTGGCATGCCGCGGACTGGCCTGTCTGGAACTGATCGACGGCCGGGTGCCTGCTCTTCCCGACGGTCATCACCTGGTCGCGAGCGTGACCGCACGCGCCGGGCAGACGGTCGCCGTGATCGACCGACCCGTCGCTTCCTACAGCCGCGGACTGCATTTCATCGGCGAAGGCCCGGACGGCACCACACCGCCGATGGCCGACCTGCTCAATCCGGAAACCGTCGCATTGTTCATCCAGCTCACCCACGAGAGATTCTTCGCGCGGCTCGGCAAATATTTCGGCAGCACCATCATCGGAGTGTTCAGCGATGAGGCGAGCCCTCTCGGCAAGTGCCGCGAGCGAAATCTGGTACAGCCAGGAACCACAGGAATTCTGCCGCATGTCAGTCGACTGCTCGGCTACGACTTCACGCGGCATCTGCCCACGCTCTGGTACGACGACGAACCCGATGCGAAACGACACAAGCAGGACTACCTGCTGGCAATAAGGAAGCGGCTCGCCGAAACCTGGTACGCTCCGCTCAGCCGTTGGTGTGGCGATCATGGCGTGGCGCTCTGCGGCCATCCCGCGCGAGGCGACGAGATAGCCTCGCTTCGGTATTTCCATATTCCCGGTCAGGACCTGGTCCACCGGAAGGTTGAGATGGATCAGCCCTCTGCCGTGAATGGCAAGGAGTCGCCGCAGGCCAAGGCGACCTCCTCGACCATGAGTCATTTCAAGAGGCGCCTCAACAGCAGCGAATTCGGCGGCGGATACGGCCTCCAGACGACGTTCGAGGAGATCCGCTGGCTGGCATGGTGGTGTGTCAGCAGGGGCGTGAATCTCCTGATCCCGCATGCCTTCTTCTATTCGGTGCGGGGCCATCGCCTCGAGGATTCACCACCGCCGATCGGCCCGCACAGCTCCTACTGGAGCGAGTTCAAACCCTTCGCCGAGGCCAGTGCGCGGCTCTGTTGGGTCAATACCGATTCCCGCCAGGTTTGCGACGTCGCCATCCTGGCCCTCGGAGATCGATGCCTCTGGGCGGCCGCGCGGGCATGTTTGCAAAATCAGATCGACTTCAACTACCTCGATGCCGGCATCATCGACGCCTGCGCGACGATCGACGCGAAGGGCATCGCGATCGGCGATGCGTTCTACAGCGTATTGATCGTCGAAGGTGCCCTGCCCCCTTCCCTGATCGAGCGACTGAAGCCGCTCGCCGCGGCTGGCCGGATCGTGTCATGGACCAAGGAAAAGCCCGGCCTTGCCGCGCTTCGAAAGCTGTGGAAGCCCGATCTGCAATTCGCGTCGGCCGTGCCGGCGCTGAGGATCCGACACCAGATCAAGGACGGCGATCACTACTACATCTTCTTCAACGAGGGGGCGGCACCGATCGATACCGCCGTCACGATGGCGCCCCCTGGACATTGGGAATGGATCGACCTGGCGACGGGTCTGTCGGAACCAGCAAGCGAGCCGCTGCGAATCGCCGTCCCCCCGCATGACATCCGCTTGGCCCGGGTCTCCGTCGCAGGCTAGGGCGCGACGCCTCGCGCCTGGCGCGCCTGGCGAAGGGCGCGACGCTGTTCCAGGGTCATCCTGGCCATCCGTTCTGCCTTCCTGACTTTCCTGCTCTCTCCGGTCGGCTTGGGGGCTTTTTCATGCGCGAACGCCCAAAGCCGGGCGCTGAGGTCGACGGCCTCATCGACGGACAATGCCGGGGGTTGCTCGGGGGCGTCACCCGGCACCTCGTGGAATAGCTGGCCGTCAGTGCGCCCTAGGTACTTCGCGGCGATCGCCGCGTTGCTGTCCCGGTATCGGGCGAGGATTTCGAGGGCGCACTTGCTGTCCAGGCGCAGCGGCGGCCCGTTGGAGATGCTTGTCAGAGCCTGTACCAGCGAGCGCCGCTGCTCGTTGAACCGGTCGTCGATGAATCGCGGAAACAACGGATTGAGCCGGCGCAGGAACTCCGTTTCCCTCGCGCCGAGGCTGACGTTTCTCTCGACGTTGACCGCGCCTGCCAGCGGACAGCCCACGAAGGACATGAAATCGGCGACGGCATCATTACCGGTCAGCTGGCCTCTTTCGAACACGCGCACGCATATGCGTTCTCTCCCGAAAGCACTTTCCCACCGGTCGAGCAGCACCTGATAGTCCAGCACGAGATGATCGAAACTCTCGGGGGACATCCAGGCTGCCGTGCTGCCGCCCCTGACGTGCTGGGCATACGCGCTAACATAGTAGGCGTCCTGCCGTCGCAGATAGATCACGATGCGCACGGGACGCGGCCCCATTGCGGCAAGGACCTCCTTGAGCCTGTCGAACTCCGCGGAGTCCTGGAGGTGGATCAGGTGCTCGCTGGACAGGATGACCGTGTCGTCGTCAGCCCACGAAGCGGCGTCGGCTTTCAATGTCGCGAGCAGCGCTCCCCGGAACCCGCGCACTTTCTCCGCCGTCGACAATCCATGGATCAGTCGCAGGGCGCCCCTGTCTTCATCGGCCAGGGCGAAGAGCGGAATATTATAGTGATTCTTCAGCCCCGCCGAGGCGGGGACGACCAACCCCTTTTGGCGAAGTGCAACTCTGTTCTTCGCCAGGTAATGCTGAATCGAAGAGGTCCCGGTCTTATGGGTCCCGATATGAAGAAAGATAGGGCGAATGTCGCGACTCCGATTGGTTCAAGCAGTCTAGCCCGAACGCGCCGCCTGGGCGAAGGCGCCCTCACCGCCGGGCGGCCATCTTCCGCTAGACCTGCTCGTCACGCCTTTGGCGGCGCCCCAGCCTCGAGAAAGTCCAGCAACTGGCGGACGGCCTCTTCTATTGAGAGCTTGGCCGTCTCGATGCGCACCTCCGGGTTCTCCGGCGGTTCGTAAGGCGAGCTGATGCCCGTAAAGTTCATGATCTCCTGGCGGCGGGCCTTGCGATAGAGCCCCTTGGGATCGCGAACCTCACAGAGCTCGAGCGGCGTATCGACAAAGACTTCGATAAACTCGCCCTCGTTCATCAGGGTGCGTGCCATCTCCCGCTCCTCCCGGAACGGCGAGATGAACGAAACCAGGACGATGAGACCGGCTTCGGCCATCAGACGCGCGACCTCGGCCACGCGGCGAATGTTCTCGACCCGATCGGCATCGGTGAAGCCCAGGTCACGGTTCAGCCCATGGCGGACATTGTCGCCATCGAGCACATACGTATGCCGGCCGAGGCTGAAGAGCCGCTTCTCCAGCGCAGAGGCGATCGTCGACTTGCCCGATCCGGAGAGGCCGGTGAACCAGACGACGGCAGCCTTCTGATTCTTCTGCGCCGCCCGCTCGGCCCGTCCGATTTCCAGACTCTGCCAATGGATGTTCGTTGCCCGGCGAAGGGCAAAGTCGATCATCCCCATGCCGATGGTCTGGTTGGTGATGCGGTCGATCAGGATGAAACTGCCCAGTTCCCGATTGTCGGCATAGGCCTCGAACGCGACCGACTTGTCCAACGACAGATTGCACAGGCCGATCTCGTTCAACTGCAAGGTCTTCGCCGCCGTTCGCTCCAGGGTGTTGACGTTCACCTTGTGCTTCAGCGACGTCACCGTGGCCTGCGCGGTGCCCGTTCCGAGCTTCAGAAGATAGGAGCGGCCGGGCAACAGTTCTTCCCGCGCCATCCACAAGAGATGGACCTCGAACTGATCGGAAATGAGAACCGGTGCGTCGGCGCTGCAGATCACGTTGCCGCGGCTGACGTCGATTTCGCGATCGAGCACCAGCGTCACCGCCTGGCCGCAGACGGCGACATCGAGGTCACCGTCCTTCGTGACGATCCGCGTAATATTGGCCTCCTGGGCGGACGGCATCACCTTGATGCGCTCTCCGGCCCTGACCGTGCCGCTGGCGATCGTGCCGGCAAACCCCCTGAAATCGTGACTGGGCCTGTTCACCCATTGAACCGGCAACCGAAACGGCCTTCCCAGATCGTCGCCGACGACGTCGACCGTTTCCAGATACGGAAGCAGCGCGGGGCCGTGATACCAGGGCATGTTCGCGCTTGGGACGACCACGTTGTCGCCGCGCAATGCCGAGATCGGGATGCATTCGACATGCTCGATGCCGAGTTCGCTGGCGAATGCCAGGTACTTGGCGACGTAGGCCTCGAACACATCCTGGCGGTACCCGACGAGGTCCATCTTGTTGACCGCAAGCACCAGCTTGCGAATGCCGAGCATCGAGCAAATGTAGGTGTGCCGCCGCGTCTGCGTCAGCAGATCGGTGCTGCGATAGGCGTCCGCCAGGATGATCGCGATGTCCGCCGTCGAGGCGCCCGTGGCCATGTTGCGCGTGTATTGCTCGTGCCCCGGCGTGTCGGCCACGATGAACTTGCGCTTGTCGGTCGTGAAGAAACGGTACGCGACGTCGATCGTGATTCCCTGCTCGCGTTCGGCGGCGAGACCGTCGACAAGAAGGGCGAAATCCAGGTCACCGCCCTGCGTGCCGACGCGGGCACTTTCGGATTTCAGATTATCGAGCTGGTCGTCGAACAGCAGCTTGCCCTCGTAGAGCAAACGTCCGATCAACGTGGACTTGCCGTCGTCGACGCTGCCACAGGTGAGGAATCGCAGCAGATCCTTCTTTTCCTGGGATTGCAGATAGGAATCCAGGGTCGGGGCCGATCCGTGCATCAAAAGTAGCCTTCCTGCTTCTTCTTCTCCATCGAGCCTTCGCTGTCACGGTCGATGACCCGGCCCTGACGCTCCGAACTCCTGGCCCGCAACATTTCCTCGATGATGGCCGGCAGAGTCGCCGCCGAGCTTTCGACCGCGCCCGTCAAGGGGTAGCAGCCCAGCGTCCGGAACCGCACCATCCTCATCTGAGGCGTCTCACCGGACAGCAGCGGCATGCGCTCGTCATCCACCATGATCAGCGTGCCGTCGCGCTCCACCACCGGCCTCTCCTTGGCGAAATACAGTGGCACCACCGGAATATTCTCCAGGTAGATGTATTGCCAGATATCCAGCTCGGTCCAGTTCGACAGGGGGAAGACACGAATGCTCTCGCCCTTGTTCTTGCGGGCGTTGTAGAGACTCCAGGGCTCGGGACGCTGGTTCTTCGGGTCCCAGCGATGATGGGTGCTGCGCACCGAGAAGATACGCTCCTTGGCGCGCGACTTTTCCTCGTCGCGCCGCGCGCCGCCGAACGCAGCATCGAATCCGTGGCGATCCAGGGCCTGGCGCAGCCCTTGCGTCTTCATGACATCGGTGTGGATGGACGAACCGTGGTCGAAGGGGTTGATGCCGCGTCGCGCGCCCTCCTCGTTGATGTGCACGATCAACTTCAGGCCGAGTTCCGCCATGATGCGATCGCGAAAGGCGATCATCTCCCGGAACTTCCAGGTCGTGTCGACGTGCATGAAGGGGAACGGCGGCCTGGCCGGATAGAACGCCTTCATCGCGAGGTGAAGCATCACCGCCGAGTCTTTGCCGATCGAATAGAGCATGACGGGATTTTCGCATTCCGCGACCACCTCCCGCATGATGAAGATGCTCTCGGCCTCCAGTCGCTGGAGATGGGTCAATCGATTAGTCTGGTCCCACAAGATCAACTACCTCTTCATCATACTAAGCCGACCACTCTTGCGGCCGGGACTTGCAGCTTCGACGCTTCCAACAACGATCAAGCCCCTTCATCCCCCTGATCGCGTCGCCGCTAAGGCGACAAAGACGAAGGCAACGTTCCACTCGCCTGCCGCAGTCACCCAAGCCCCTCATTAATCGGTACACACTTCCGTCAGACGTCGCCACGCTACAGACGCTGACAACTGGACTATCCAAAAGATTGCTGGAACAATGTAGCACTCTTGAGAATACAAAAATTCCAGCCTGCGCACAGCACTTCCCGAGAGTGCAAATGATCGTTCTGAATTCAGTTTCAAAAACCATCAGCCGAGGGCGATTCAAGAGAACGCTCCTGGAAGACGTAAGCTGGGCCATCGAAGCGCGCACCCAGGTCGTCATCCTGGGTGATCGCCATTCGGGTGCCCCTGCCCTGCTGAACATTATCGGGGGCCTCATGCTGCCATCGTCCGGCTGGGTAGAACGCCGCTCAACGACATCGATCCCAGGCGGACTGCTTCGGTACGTAAGGCACGACACAACCCACCAACTCGTCGCCCGGTTATCACGGCTCTACCGCGTAGATCAGAAGGAGATTACCGATTTCGTAGCGCAAGGCGTCGGAAGACGAGACATCCTAAACGTCCCTCCCCGTTCGCTCCCTGCGCAAGTCCGGCAACAGGTTGCCATTCTATTGAATTATGCATTCCCCGTTGATTTCTACCTGTTCGAGAGTACCTCGATTGGGGTCAACACGGATCGAAGATTTCAGTTGTTCTGCGAGAGGGCATTCGAACTCCGAAGCAGTCATGCCGGAATCATCATGTTGGCCAGTACCGGAAAGGTAGCTCGCCGAGTCAGCAGCGACATGATGGGCGCTCTGGTCTACCGAGGAAGCGTCACGCTATATAAGCGCCTGGCAGATGCGATCATGGTATTTGAAAGCCTTCCCCCAGAGCGCCCCTCCGCAGAACATCCCACTTCTGGCTCTGAAATACTCGTTCAGAATGACGACGACATACTCGCCTTCTAATGGCAAGGCACACGGCTATTTTCTGTCGAGTCTCAATGCGGCACGGTCCAGCACAAATCCCAGAAACAATGTGATCAAAGTGAACTCGACTAGATAATCTCTGGAAAGAGAAATATGCGGATATCGCCCGTAGACTCCAAGGCGATACCATTCGATCGCGTGAGATAGTGGATTGACGATCATGATATCTCGCAACCAAGGTGGAGACAGATCGACGATAAAGATCACACCGGAAATGAAAATCAGGCCGCGGGTGGATATCCTGTAAACGACATACCAAAACGGCAGGAAGCCGTTGATTACGTTGTTAATCATCCCGACGCCCATTCCCAACAGAAAAAGCAGCAAGGTCGGAATAGCACACGACACAAGAGAGACGGGACGAGCGTCGTCAATCCCAGCGAGCCACAATGCGTACAGTACGAGAATCGTTGTGACGATGTTAAGCAAGGCTTCCAGTAGCGCTGTCGCAATATAGACGTCGAGTGCGCTGGCTCGCGGCATAAAGGAATATGCACCCGTTTCGGCCGCCCGTGTTCGCGACGAAACCCTCATGAAAAGGTAAAATGGCAAAAAACCCGTGGCGTAGAATAGAAACAAAGACGTGCCGTAGTTCGGAGTGGCTTGCTTTAGAAAGGCCCTAACTGTGTAGAAGACGCAGACGATGATGAGAGGCTCCAGTAGGTACACGAAAAACATCATCTTGCTTCCGCGTGTAGCTCTGGACAAGATTTGAGGCATCGACAGCCATATGACGGCGACCCAATTGCCAAATGCGATGAGGAAATTCCGAAGCCCCGTGTCCATTGGTCGGACTAGTCGACTGCGATGGCAAAGAGGATTGCGGCGGGCCGCGTCTGATACTCAGCCTTTTGATATAAGTTAGCAGAGCACGCCATGTATGGTTTCTACTTAGCTCTGGACTGGTTGAATCGACACTGGGCTTGGGCTGCACTCGGGATAGGAATCGTCGTTACGACGATTGCAATCAGCTGGTACTTCGAGAACCGTAAGCCACGGTGAGTCTCTTGCGGAGGGGCATATGAGAAATGCCTATCGTTCACGCCAGATGCTCTCGAATCGACCGCCCCAACAACAAGGCAATCACCCATAGCAGCAAACACGCCCCGCCAACCGTTGCGATGGCGAGGGGACGATTCGGGTACGTCGAACTCTCGGGAAGAGCGGGTCGAACATACGGCACGACGAACAGCCGCCGCGCCATCGAATTGGACCTCGCCTGCTCCAGAGATTGCATTGTGGAGGTAAGCATTGCGAGCGCAAATTGCCGCTCAGCATCTAGTTGCTCGTAGCGACCAACAACTTCGGATAAGGACTGATCCCCTTGCTTGGCACTCCGCACCTCAGCCTCGACGGCCTTGAGTTGCTCTTGGGTTGCCTTGATCCGCAATCGAAGACTCTGAACTTGGGATGCATTTTGGCCAACTCCGCCACTCAGCACCGCCGCCAAATCAGTCTGATATTGAGCAATCAATTGTCGCAGAGTGGATGCCAACGTGGTGTTGCTCAAGACCACGCTGCTGTTTGGCTCAATCACCGCGGAACTATTCCGGTACTCAAGAATATCAAGACGGTTCTTTTTAACCCGGTCTTCAGCACGCTTCTGGTACGGGCTATCTCAGGCCCTCGCTCGCCATAATCACCATGCAGGCGCAATGCTAGCCTCGTACGCCGCAGCGAGCATCCTGGTGTCCAGCGGGCGAATGAAGGACATCGCGCTTCGCCGAGATATTCTGCGCTCAGCCATCGAAATGGCTACCGCAGCCGACATGCCTGAAATTGCCGAGAGGTGGCTAGCGAGCCTCAAGGAAATCGAGAGTAGCAGCCAGCACCTGGCCCCCTGGGAGGCACTGGTCCAACGATCTTACGGGAACTGGAGCAAGGTAGACCAGACAGTCGACAGAATATTGAATCGCGGACGGAATGAGCCTGTCGAGACTGCGATCAAGATCGAAGCATTGAGCAAGCTAAAAGGCCCGGCAGCGGCATTTGAGTATCATCAGGCGCTCCCGCCCGCCCTCAAACGCTCTCCCGCGGTACTGCTGGCATATACGAACGCGCCGAACTATCGCTACTGGCGGAGATCGATCTCGGGCGTACCATACGGTGAAGTAGACCCGGTCGGATCTTTTCCGTTTCGACTTACAGCAACGGACAAAGTGGCAACAGCGGGCAGTTGCTTTGCACAGCATCTGGCACGCCGCTTGAGCTCAGGGGGGTTCACATATTTGGTGACGGAACCCGGGCACCCGCTGCTCGGTGCGGAGACTAACAAGGAATACAATTACGGCGTCTTTTCCGCGCGCTATGGCAATATTTATACATCCCGGCAGCTTCTGCAGCTCTTTCAGAGAGCGTTTGGCATGCTTCATCCGATCGACGACGTCTGGACTTCTTCGGGCCGGTATATTGATCCCTATCGGCCAAACATCCAGCCAAACGGCTTCAGCTCCCTAGCTGAGTACAAGCGGGATCGCGAATATCACTTCGCTGCTACACGCAGAATGTTCGCTGAGCTTGATGTGTTTATTTTCACACTTGGGTTGACCGAGGGATTCGTAAACAATCGAGACGGAGTCGCCTATCCCGTTTGCCCTGGGGTAGCAGGCGGGACCTTCGATCAAAATGAACATGGATTTGTCAATGAGACCGTTGGGGACATTGTCGCGAACTTCGATGTGTTCCTCGACGAACTGCGCAAGATCAATCCCCGAAGTCGAATAATCCTGACTGTGTCACCGGTGCCCTTGATCGCGACGGCGCTGGATCGACACGTATTGCAATCAACGACCTATTCGAAGTCTGTTCTCCGTGTCGCGGCACAAGAAATCGCGGACAAACACCAAGCCACTGCCTATTACCCCTCCTATGAGATCATCACCGGCAACTTCAGCCGAGGAGCGTATTTTTCGGAGGACCTGCGAGACATTACCGAGGAAGGCGTAGAGCATGTGATGCGGCTTTTCTTCCGCCATGCCACAGATGCACCTGCCCGCTCTGCCCCGCCGCTACGCCCATCCAAGGATAGCGATTTCTTTACCCAGCGCGAAAAGGCTGTGGCGGTAGTGTGCGATGAGGAGCTTCTCGATTCGGCGAAATAGACGTTCTTGTACTGAGGTCTACGTCGCCTTCGAGAAAGTGAATGAAGAGACGCTTCTTGTTCGAAATACGAAGCCTCCTCCTTCAGGGTCAGACTCCCGACCTATTAGTACGCACCGCCACGTCTGCCTTACTTTGAAGAACTGTCCAGGTCATTTCCCTTGCCGCCCTTGATTGCGGTGCGACCGAGTTCGGGCCTGTCGTACCCGCCTGGGCGGGAGCGAAGGCGGATGCCCGCATTCGTCTGCTGGCCGCCACTCAAATTGTAGCCGTCCACCGTGATGTTATCGAGCCTTAGTCCCCGGCCCGCGACCGCACTTACGCCCATGCCGCGAGAGTTTCTGATGGTGACATCCGAGACAGAGCCGGTAACCTGCCCGCCGAAATCGGGTTTGGGTTCGCGCAGTACGAGGGCCGCGCCCGCCTCCTTGTCATCCAAGGTCCGCGGATCCGACATTACGATGTTCTTCATAGTGAGGTTCTCGCAGTCGTTGACCGCGATCGGGGCACTGTTCTCGAGCGTCCAGTTCTCGATCGTGATGTTCTTGGGGCTCGGCCCGCCGCGCTGCCTTTTGAACCAGTGTTCGTTGCGGTAGGTACCAACCCGAAGACTTTCACCCAACGTCTCTCCTCGAGACTTCAATGTCCCGCCGACATTGCGCCCCCAGACGTCGCGAACCGTCCAATTGGACGGTACGACGAACGTTGCCGGGTGCTTGTCACCGTTCTCGAGCCATTGCCGGTAAGTCGGCCAGCCATTTGCCTTCACGTAGATCATGACGATCGGGCCGGTATTCTCCGCTCTCACACCTGAAATGGTCCATCGATCGCCGGCGGCGGTATCGATACATTGCGCCTCCCTGAACCCATTCCTGAACTGCAAGCCATCCAGCGTGACGTCGGAACACGGACCGTCGAAATCCAACGCTTCATTGAACTTGTCGAACGAGATATCCCGCATCACGACACCGGTCTCGTATCGGGTATAGATACCCTGGACGATGTTGACATGCTTGAGGCCGATATCGGTGCGCCGTCGCGTATTCTGCGAAAGCAGTCCGCGGCCGGCCAGCGTACCGGTCGAGGTTACCGTAACGTTACGACGCTTGAAATCGTCGACACCCACAATCCCGACGGCGTAGGTGAAGGAGTGAACCGGCCCGAACTCCTCTCGGAAGTCGAAGGTCAATCCCTCGAATTCGATGTCGGTCAAGGCGCCCGACTCGATACTTTCATCCGTGCCGAAGAGGATGTGTCGCTCATCCTTGGAGATCGGCGGCACCTCAGGGCGCCCGACGAGTATTGTGCAATTCTTTGCAAAGATACGGGTGTGGCTGTGGAGTTGGACCGCCACGTGCGTAGTTGCGGATGGCCGCCTGAACCAGTTCCAACGGCTCTTCGCTGGCGCGCGCAATACGTAGGTGCCGCTTGCCATGACGGGCCGGCCAAGCCGCGCCCCTTCCGCAACAGCCCGGTTCCAGCCCAATGTGTCGGCTGTGGCGTCACCACCGCTCGCCCCGAACTGCTGCGGAGTGAGCTCTGACTGAACGATGGGCGGCGCCGACTGTGCGCTGGTTGAACCGAGCGCCGTGGAGGCAACTGCGCCGAATGACTTAAGAACCGTTCTGCGACGAATGTTGGCCATCAACGCCTCCTCGCCCTCTAGCCGTCATCTTGGGAGATGGCACCCTTGCTTCCGTTTGAAGCTGCGTCAACAGGGACAGAGATGCTCGCGCGATCGGGGCGGTGACGAATGCAGGCGGGCTCGATTTGTCGCATTGAGACAAGTCCCTCTCGACGACGTGCGAATGCCTCACAAGGAAACTGTCGTCGCGTCATTTTAGCGATGCCAACCTTACGCGTTGTTGATCCGCCGGTAGTGCTGTGGGACAAGGCTGTCTGCCTCGTTCCACGCTGGCCGCAACTCCATGAATGACGCTTCTGCTCCTATCCTGGTTACGGGGACTGCTGGTTTTATCGGCAGTCATGTTGCCCTCCGACTTCTTTCGCAGGGTGAGCACGTAGTTGGAGTGGATAATCTCACGCCATACTATGATGTCGCACTGAAGCGTGCTCGCCGTGCCCGACTTCTCGCCCACCCGAACTACGTCGATGCGGAACTTGATCTGGCCGATGGATCTGCAGCCGCCGAATTGTTCAAGCGGCACCGCCCCGGCCGAGTCGTGCATCTGGCGGGTCAGCCGGGGGTGCGATACGGCCTAGATCATCCGCGCGGATACACGCACAGCAACATCGAGGGGTTTCTGTCGATCCTGGAAGGATGTCGCCGGCACGACGTGCGCCATCTCGTCTACGCTTCGACCTCCTCGGTGTACGGCGCCAACTCGACCATGCCGTTTTCGGAGCGACACGGGGCCGACCACCCGCTCTCGATCTACGCCGCGACCAAGCGCGCAAACGAGCTCATGGCTCACAGCTACAGCCATTTGTTCAACATTCCGATGACGGGTTTGCGCTTCTTCACGGTCTATGGGCCGTGGGGACGGCCTGACATGGCGATGTTCAAGTTCACGCGCGGCATTTTCAACGGCGAACCGATCGATGTTTATCACGGCGGCAACATGGAGCGTGATTTCACCTACGTCGACGACGTGGTGAATGGAATCGTCAGCATCCTCGACGTCATTCCTGGCAAAGATCCGTCCTGGTCCAGCGATGCCCCGCACCCGGCGTCGAGCGGCGTTGCACCTTGGAGAATCTACAACATCGGGAATTCAAGCCCCGTCAATCTCATGCGTTACATCGAAGTGATCGAGAAATGCGTGGGCAGGAAGGCCAACCTCAGATTCCTGCCGATGCAGTCGGGGGATGTTCTGCGCACTTCGGCCGACGTGTCGGCATTGGAGGCCGCCACCGGCAATCGCCCCTCCGTTTCGGTCGACGAAGGCGTTCGCCGATTCGTCGAGTGGTATCGTTCCTACTACGCGCTTCCGGCCACCGGATAAGCCGGCGCCGAGAGCGCCCGGCCTCTTCCTGGCCGTCCCCCAGCGTGTGTCGTCGCGGCATCAGGACGGCCGCCAAGCTCAGCGTCGATCGCGTTTGACGGACGAGAGGGAATGCCTACATGCGCTTGGTCGCCCTGCAGATGACCTGCTTCGTCAGCAGATCCTGGTCGGTATAGCCATTGAGCTTCCGTCGCAGGTCCGGAGTGAGCCTTGTCGCGATCGATGCCTTGTCAGGTACTTCCTTCCACTGCTCGACTTCAAAATACGTATCCACGATTCGGCGCACGTCGACGATCCGCAAGCGATTGAGTGAGGTCCGGAAGCGGTGCCCCTCCGGAGGGTCGAACGTCACATGCCCCCAGTCCACCAGAACTTGCTGATCTGCGTCTTCAGGATCATACTGGCCCGGGCTCCTGGGATTGCTCTGATGCCCGCCCCAGGAAAAGAAATTGTCGTGAGAAAACCAGATTTGTCCTCTTGGACGCAGGGCGCGGTGCAACTGTGCGAGGGTTCCCTCCAGATCGATGATCTTGTGCGCCCCCTGCAGCACGATTCCGTCAAAGGCGTCCGAAAGAGTAATTCGATTGCTCTTGAGAAAAGTTATGCCGGGAATCAGCCGGGTCACGTCCGAGAGCGACAATCCCAGGTCGATCGTTTGCTTGCTGATACGGCTCCGAAACTTCTTCCGGACCAGGGACACGTTTTCGTCCACACCCGAATAGCTGCGCGCCCCCAGCGCCCGGAACCCGACGCAATGCAGGGTCTGTCCACACGCCAGGTGAAGCAAATCCCTGCCCTGACAAAACGCCTTCAGCTGGAGCGGAAATTCGACATGATCCAGATCGACGGCGCCCTGGAACAGGCGCAGGAGCGACGGCAGACTGCGCTCTTTGGGAGCGCCATTGGCGAGCACATAGTTGAAGAGCAGTGCTTCGGCAGTCGAGGCGCGACGAACCTCCTTCGCCTTTTCGACGAGGGGCACCAGCTCGGCGATCAGGCCAGACGGCGTCTTAACCGGTGTTCCCGCCGAGTCCGTCGCTTCCGAAGAGTCTTGAGTATCCATCGTCATCGACACCGGCGGCCCCTGCATGCACTAACGTGACCTGGCAGCCGAATCCACCAGATCGGCAATGATCGACTTATAGGCAAGCAGCATCTCCGCGTAGCCCGTGAGCTTCCAGAAGGAACGACCTGCCGCCTGGCCCATCGCCTGCCGCTCGTCGTCGTTCTCGACGAGGCGGGAAAAATACTGCTTCCAGGCCTCCATGTCGCCGAAATCGTAAAGGAAGCCCGCCTGGCCGTGCGTGACCTGTTCGTTCACGCCGAAAACCCGCGTGGAAAGTACCGGCAACCCAAAACACAGCGCCTCGACGATGCATCGAGGATAGGCTTCCGACGTGGAATTGAGCAGGCAGATGTCGGCGGCGCGATAGTACAGGCTGACCTGCGGCGTCGCCTCGATCACGGTGATCTTGTCCTGGATGTCCTCGGGCAACGAATCGGTGACCCGCTGGAAGTCGCGCAGATGCACGTTCTGCACTGCTCCCAGAAAAACAAGATGCGTCCGGTTGCGCACATCGGGCGCAAGCGTGGCGTACCATTCGACGAGTTCGCGCTGACCCTTGCGGGTATTGATCGTTCCCACGCACAGAGCGATCACCGCGTCCTGTGGAAGGCCAAGCTGCTTTCGCGCATCGAGCTTCGGGGTCTCCATCTCCTTCGCGAACCTCGCCTGGGAGATGCCGTTGGGAATGATATGAACGGCGCCGCTGAAGGGCTGATCCGTCCAGAACTCCCGGCTGCTATTGGCGACGAAGACGATATGCTCGGCGTTTGAGAGTCCGGTCATGCCGGCGAGCTTGGCCTCTCCGTCCAGATAGGAAAATCGTTCTGGGGCGGTGTAGGACTCCCGCACGATGACCGCAGACGGAATACCGGCTCGCCGCGCCATCTCGGCAAAAGGGGCCGCCTTGACGGTATTGCAGACGACGGCCTCGATCCTCGACTGCTTCAGGAACTCCGTGAACTTCTCCGCAACCGCGCCATAGCGGGAATTCAGTACCTTCACCGAGTGCCTGGCAACCGGCTCAAAAACTTCCACAGGAATGGAGGCCTGGAGATACTGGTTCAGGAGCGGACCCGACGCCGGCGCGAATACGTGAGGCTCGATCCCGCGATCCCGTAGACCGTCCACCAGCTCAAACAGGCTCCAGGGCGCACCTTCGCCGATCGACAGGTTGTGCGAAATGAATGCAACGCGCCGCGGGCCGGCGGAAAAAATACTGCGCTTGAACGTGTGATTCCTGAACAGTTCCGAATAGGCCTCCGATATCGCTTTTTCGCCAACGGTCTGGTTCAGGTGCCTCTGGACCCGCTGGACATAGAGTTCGCGGAACTCCTCGCTCTGCAGGTTGCTCAGCGCGTGATCCAGCCGCTCGAGCGTGTCGACGCTCGCGAATGTCTGACCGGTCTCGACCAGGATCTCGCTACAGGCCGGCGAACCTTTCACGAGCGTCGGGACACCATGCATCATCGCCGCGACGAAACGATTCGGACTCTTCGTCTGCTCGCTCTCGTCATAGGCGACGACACAGAGCGAGGCCACGCTGAACGCCTCTTCCATCGCCTCCATCGACCAATCGCGGCAAAACGGCAGAAACTCGGGGTATTTCTTGAAGAAGCTGGTTCGCGACACGATGAGCGGTTCGTAGCCGTGCCTGTCCCGAAGATGCTCGATCATCGCTTTGGCGCTGTCGAAATTCCCCCGGTCCGGATTGCCGTACCAGAGGACGACCTTCTTCTCCGACACCTTCGGCGCCAGCGGCGTCGCCCCGTAGTCGACCGGCTCCGGCAGGAACTTCACCGCCTTGTCCGGGAACCGCGCCGCAATCTGCGCCTTCAGCTCCCGGCTCGGCACCAGGATGAGGTCGGCCCGCTCGCAAAGCTCGTGGAAACGCGAGAGCGAATCGATCGGCGGGCTGACGTGAGCAAAGAGCCTGGGGTTCTCGTAGTATCGGTCGCAGACGTCGTAGACGACGAACTGATCCTGGTTCGCGTGCAGCTTCGACATCACATCGTGCGTACACATCTGTACGACGATGGCAATGTCTGCCACCGAATCGTAGCCCATCGCGATCTCGAAGCGATCGTTCTGGGCGAGAAACTCGGCAGGATACTTCGCGCGCAGGCGCGAGGAGCCGAAGTTTTCCGCGGGCTCCCAGAAAGGAGCGAAGCAGACCCTCTTTGGCTCGACAGGTGCGGCGGAAGCAGGCGCAAAAACGTCCGAGATGACCCTTGAATAGGCTCTGCTGGCCGTCTTCAGGTTGTGATGTCGTTCCGCAAAGGCACGCCCC
Organism: Reyranella sp.; assembly: GCF_965249915.1. GTDB lineage: Bacteria > Pseudomonadota > Alphaproteobacteria > Reyranellales > Reyranellaceae > Reyranella. The sequence goes on along the minus strand of NZ_OZ252257.1, from coordinate 1,161,014 downwards.
TCGGCAACGAGCCGGCGACGGAGTCGCTCGTCACGCTGCACGAGCGTGAGCGCTTCCGCGAAAGAGGATTCATCGCGTTCGCGCACGAGAGCACTCTGGCCGTCGACCAGGAATTCGCCGTGAAATCCGCAATGCTGGGTTGTAAGCACCGGCACGCCCAGGGCCAGGGCCTCCATAACGACGTTCGACGTCCCTTCGCGGCCCGGTGCCACCGGGTGAATGAGAACATCAATCTTGGAGTAGAAGTCCTTGATCATGCGATCATGAGGTATCTGCGCGCCGCCGCCCTTGCTGGTGAGGAGCATCCGGGCGCCGACCCGCTCGACAGCTCCCTCTGCAATCGCACGCCCCTTGACCTCCGCCTCGGCCGAGGATTTCAAACTTGCGGCAAAACCCACCGTGAACGGCGCATGGTCGTCGCGCTTGCGCCGGGTGGGATGCCACTCCTTGAGATCGAGCGCGTTCGGAATGAGGTAGACGTTGTCGTGGGCTCGGAGCGCCCGGAAGTACAACTCCGCGCTCAGGGCAATGACCGCGTCGAACTTGGAAAAGGCGCGACGCATCGCCTCCAGGTCGTCCCCGTACAACCGGTCGAGCGGGCGGGGGCCGCCAATACGCAGAATGGATTTGCGCGCCTCGACGGGATAGCGCTCCGCAACGAGCGCATCGAAGTAGATGGCCACGTCCGAGGGAGTCTGGGCGGAAATGACGTGCTTGTAGTCGCCGAGCCGTCCCGCCAGCCGCTTGGCGTTGTTGCCATAGGCCCAGCCGATATTGTCGGGGGGCCCGATGACCCAATTGATCGTCTTCGTCTGGGCGGCCGCGGCCTCGCCTGCTTCGACGCGACCCGCCTGCTTCTGCGTCCGGAGGGTCGAGGGCGCCACCAGGGGCGCGGCGCCAAGAGGCATGGCCGGCGCTGCACCCGGAACGCCCCCCTGCGGGACAGCGTCCAGGCGCTGGAGCACGATCTCCATCACTTCCGTCAGTCGGCGAATCTGCGCAGCGGATACATCCATTGACCCGGTCAATTTCTTGATCGCACGCCGCAGTTCCTTGATCTCGTCCCTGCCTGATTGATCGCTCGGGGGTGACGATGCAGTCCTGCCGGGCAGACCGCCCCCGGCCTCTCTCGCAACCAATGCCATCGAGTCCTCAGAGATCGCAGGCGAGATCTCGGGCGTAACCCGTCGCGCTGGAACCACGTCCGCAGGTATCGGAACGAGAGCCGTGGCGTTGCGCAAGCGCCGCTTGCGTCGCAGCCTCATGACCTTGCCGGCCAATGCCTTGGCGGCCCCCCAGGCACCTGCGCCAAGCCCCCGGTCGGCTCGGCAATAGTCGACCTCGATAGTTCCGCGGCCCGAGAACCTCAGGGAAATGAGACGCCCTTCTTCGGTGTTCGGTTCGATGCCCGATGCATCGACCACGACTTCCTGCCACGACGGCCCCAGCGTGAACGGGCCTGCCAGCTTACGATCGAATTTTCGATCCCGTTCCGAACCAATGAAAAGCGCCACGGAATCCAGCTGAAGTTCACCGCCATCCTCCGGCAGGCCCCGGATCCTGATCGTCAGTGCCTCGACGGCCTCATCAAAGAAGCCGGAGGGAAGATGGTGCCAAACCCGGACCATGTCCGGTGGCTGACGCATCACGAGCCGAAGGCCGGTTCCCAACCGAGAATCGAGAGGCTGGAAGCTGAAATCCGCAGGCCTGCTGTTTCGGGGCGCCGTCACGAACCAGTTCTGACAAATATGAGCGTAGTCTATCCGATGGAGGAGTACGCGACTTCTCGCTTGCGAGCGCAGTACATCGTCGACCTGCTCGAAGACGATCCATTCTGGAAGGTGAGCACCGGGTACCACCCGGAGTGCGACATCGCCGTCATTGTACAACTTTGCAGCGATCAGACATTCCGGGCGATTTCGAGCAATCCGGATCAATTCATCGTCTACGACATCTGCGATCGGTTCTTCGAAACCGACAGCATCTTTCGGACCGAAGAAGGCGTGCTTCGTGCGCGCATCCGGTGCCTCGAAACGATCGATCGAGCCAATGTTCTGATCGTGCCGACACAACAGCTTCGCGATGAAATCCTGGAGCGGTTCCCGGAGAAGCCTTGCTATCACATCCCTGAGCTTGTGGATTATGGCGCTACACCCTCTCCCGTCACCGAACCTGGCTCGCGTCGCCTCCTATGGTTCGGGCACACACGACGAGGCAACTTCGATAGCGCGCGCTGGATCATAGATCATCTGGCGGTGCGCCATGGCTATGAGCCCATTCTGGTGACGAGCCCCCGTGCGATTGCCGAGCACTATCCCGAGTATTCGAAGTACTGCATGCCTTGGTCGCCAGAGGCCATTCGTGAAGCGATGGCTTCTGCGGAATTGTGCGTCGTATCGCATGCGCTGGATGAGGCAAGCAAAAGCCCGAACCGCTTTGTCACAGCCACCATGCACGGAGTTCCCACGCTGATCAGCGGTTCGCCCTCCTGCATCGAGATCCTGGAGGCCGCAGGCTTCGGGGAGTTCGCCATCGACGCGTCCCCGGACATCGATCTGGCCGTGGAAATGCTGTCCGACAGCGATCGGCGCGCGGCCTACGTGACCACTCTTCAGGTCGAGATGTGGAGGCGCCATGCTCCCAGCGTCATCCGGGACAAGTACCTCGACCTGATGCAGCTGATCGTGCGATTTCGCAACTCGATGTTCGATGCCTGACGCTTTCTGCCGGACGCGACGCCGGGCACGGTCGTAGGGCCCCACTTCCTGCGCGGCGGGCGCCCGGGGCGATCAGGACGAAGGCCTATGTGGCCTTTAACGGCTCTCTTCTGCCAACAAAATTACCGTACACTGCAAGAAGATACTGGCCATAGGGGCTCTTCTCGGAAAGAGCCGCCAATCTCAGAAAAGCATCGGGAGTTATGTACCCAAGCCTCAGCGCAATCTCTTCCGGGCAGGAGATGCGCAGCCCCTGGCGCTGCATGAGAATCTGCACGAACTGACTGGCTTCCGTCAGGGACTCGTGGGTCCCGGTGTCGAGCCAGGCAAAGCCACGTCCCAGAATCTCGACGAACAGCTGCCCCTGTTCCATGTACGCGCGGTTGATGTCGGTGATCTCGATCTCGCCCCGCGCCGACGGCTTGAGCGCGCTTGCGATATCGAGCACCCGGTTGTCGTAGAAGTAGAGACCGGTGACCGCGTAGTTCGACTTTGGATGGACCGGCTTCTCTTCGATCGAGAGCGCGCGTCCCGCGGCATCGAGCTCCACCACCCCGTATCGCTCCGGGTCCGTCACCGTATAGGCGAACACCGTCCCGCCCTGCTGACGGTTCACGGCCCCTGCCAGGGTGTCGACCAGCCCGTGCCCGTAGAAGATATTGTCCCCGAGAATGAGGGCGACCCGGTCGGAACCGACAAAGTCACGCCCCACGATGAAAGCGTCCGCGAGCCCGCGCGGTGTCGCCTGAGAGGCATAGGAGAACTCGAGCCCCCACTGCGTGCCATCGCCCAGGAGACTCTGAAAGAGCGGCATGTCTCGCGGCGTCGAGATGATCAGAATCTCTCGTATGCCCGCGAACATCAGGGTCGAAAGCGGGTAGTAGATCATCGGCTTATCGAAGACGGGCAGGAGTTGCTTCGATACGACGGACGTCACAGGGTACAGCCGGGTCCCCAATCCACCCGCTAACAGAATCCCCTTCATCGACGCCGTTGCCCCTGTAGGTACCGCTGCTTGCTCAACCGCCAACGCGTATCATTCTGGCGACCACAAAGGGGATTGTCCAACACTTGAACTCAGCCCCAGCGGTGTGGGGTGCAGCCCCGCCCCGGGTACGTTGCCGACCCGTAAGCGGTGGCTGCCACCTCCGTGCTATTTCGCCTTGAACTTGTCCGGCAGGCGCTCCTCGTTGCCGAGCGCCACCCTGCGCACGCCCTCGCTATCGGGGCTGGGCGGAAAGCCCTCGGGCGCGCGCGGCGCCGGCGCCTCGACGACCGTGTTCGAGAGGCGGCCAACACCCGTCACCTCGATGTCGATCGTGTCGCCAGCCTCCAGCGGACGGGAGTTGGCGGGCGTGCCGGTCAAGAGGATATCCCCCGGCAGGAAGGTAATGTGGCGCGCGAGGTCGGCGATCAGATAGCCACAGTCGAAGATCTGCTCGCTGACCGCGCCCTCCTGCACCATCTTGCCGTTCTTGTAGCTGCGCAGCGTCGACTGCCGCACATCGACGCCCGACACGAGCCCCGGCCCGATCGGGCAGAAGCCGTCCATGCCCTTGACCCTCAGCATGGAGCCGCCGTCGGTGTCGCGGAAATCATGGCAGCCGAAATCGTTGGCCGGCGCGAAGCCGGCGATACAGTCCCAGACTTCCTCGCGGCTCACGTTCTTGGTGACCTTGGAAAAGACCACGGCCATCTCGCCCTCGTAATTCACGTACTTGTAGCCCTGGGGCTTCACCAGTTCGCCCTTGTGGGCGTTGAGCGCCGTCAGCGGCTTCTGGAAGTAGGTCGGCGTCTTGGGCGGCGTGTGCGTGTTGTTGAACTCGTAGTAGCGCGAGATGTAGTTCACATGGACGCACAGGATCTTGGTCGGAGTGCAGGGCGGCAGATGCACCACGTCCTTCTCGTCGGCGGTCCGGCCGTCGGCGAAGACGATCCTGCCATCCTTGAACTCGACCCAATAGGCGCTGCCGTCCTTGATGACGTGGCGGACTTCCTTGCGCGGTCCCTCGAGAACACTCATTTCACTTAACTCCCCTCACTGAACATCGAACCAGACATGCACATTGCCGGTGCCGGCCGCGTTCTCGTACTCCGAGAGCTGCGTGCCGCGGGCACGGCAATCCCTGCCGCCCAGCGCCCCCATCATCTGCGCGTAGTGCGCGCCGTGACCTTCGTATTTGGCCGCTTCCAGCTCCGGAAAACGGTCGAGTACGGTGTCGTGCCGCCCCTGCTTCCAGAGTTCCAGGACTTCCATGTCGAGCGCGCGATTCGCGGGCTCCGACACATTGTCGGGATGCCAGACGCGCGGATTGGGCGGCACGTGGTCGAGGTCGTAGAACTTGTGACTCATCGCGCCCGAGGCCAGCAGCACGGCCCTCGCATCCGAACGGCGGATCGCCTCGCCGATCACCTCGCCCATCTGCAGGAAGTGCTTCAGCCTGGCGGTCTGACAGGCCGACGCTCAGGACCTTTTCCCCACGCCCGAGATAGTGGATCACGTTGAGCGTCGGGTAATGCAGCGGCAGAGTCTCCTCGACGACATTGCGCGCCGCGACCTTCTTTTCCGCAGCCACCCTCTCGACTTCGGCGGCCAGCGCCGGCGCGCCGGCGTGATCGTACGGGAAGCGCGTCATCGAGAACGGCAGCTCGTCGGACGTGTAGGTGCCCTTGTAGTGCGCCGCGCCCGCCACGAGATGCAGCGACGTGGTGAGCCAGTGCGTGTCGAACAGCACGAACGTGTCGGGCTTCACCTCATCGATCTTCGCGCGAACGCGGCCGAAGCCTTCGATCAGGTCCGAATCGCGGCCGTTGCCGCGCTGCACACGTATCTCCTTGGGTTGCACCAGGCCGGGATGGTGCGAAACGACAGCCGCACCGACGATCTGTCCCATCGGCCTACGCTCCCTTTGCCGCCTGGATGGCGCGCCAGACATTCTCCGCCGTGGCCGGCATGACCATGTCGCGAACACCGAGCGGCGCCAGCGCATCGATCACGGCATTCATGACCACGGGCATGGCGCCCACCGTGCCCGCCTCGCCCGCGCCCTTGGCTCCCAGCGGGTTGTACTTGGTCGGAACCGGGTTGGATTTGACCTCCATGCTGCACATCATGTCGGCGCGCGGCATCGTGTAGTCGAGGAAGCTCGCGGTCAGGAGCTGGCCGCTCTCGCGATCCCAGATCACCTGCTCGCCCAGGATCTGGCCAACCCCCTGCGCCACGCCGCCATGGATCTGGCCCTTGAGGCCGATCGGGTTCATCACCGTGCCGACATCGTCGACCACGGCATAGCGCTCGAGCTTCACCTCGCCGGTATCGGGATCGACCTCGACCTCGCAGATGTGGCAGCCGTTGGGATAGGTGTCTTTCTCACCGAGATAGGTGGCATTCTCATAGAGACCGCCCTCGAAGCCGGTCTTCGGCCATTTGGTCGGGTTGAAGGCGGCCATCGCGACCGCCTTCAGCGTCACGGTCTTGTCGGTGCCCTTGATCTTGAAGACGCCCTCGGCGAACTCGATGTCCTGCTCACCCGCTTCCAGAAGATGGCCGGCCAGCCGCTTGCCCTTCTCGATCACCTTCTCCGCCGCCATGAACAGCGCCGAGCCGCCCAGCACCGTCGAGCGCGAGCCGTTGGTGCCCATGCCGAAGGCAACGCGGTCCGTGTCGCCGTCGATGAACTGCACGTCGTGAGGATCGATACCCAGTCGCTCGTTCAGGATCTGCTTGAACATCGTCTCGTGGCCCTGGCCCTGCGCCTTGGTGCCCATCAGCAGCGTCGCCGTGCCCGCCGGATTGAAGCGGATTTCGGCATATTCGGGCTGGGCGGTGCCGGCCGCCTGCTCGATGGCGTTGATGATCCCGAGCCCGCGGAGCTTGCCGCGCTTCTTCGACTCTTCGGCACGCGCGGGATACCCCGCCACGTCGGCGAGCTTCAGCGCCATGTCCATGTTCTTCTCGAACTCGCCGCAGTCGTAGAACGGCCCCACGGGGCTCTGGTACGGCAGCGCCGATTCGGCCAGCATGTTCTTGCGCCGCAGCTCGACCCGGTCGATGCCCAGCTCGCGCGCCGCATCGTCGATCAGCCGCTCGATCAGATAGATCGCCTCCGGCCGGCCGGCGCCGCGATAGGGCGCTGTCGGGTTTGTGTTCGAGAGGACGCCCACCACGTTGATGTAGGCCTTGGGGATCAGGTAGACGCCCAATACCGTGCCGATCATGCCGAACGGCGACAGCAGGTTGCGGTCGGAACCGACATAGGCGCCGATATTTGCCAGCATGTTGAGGCGCAGCGCCACGAACCTGTTGTCGGCATCGAGCGCCAGCTCGATCTCGCCGACATTGTCGCGGCCATGCTCGTCGGCCATCACGGCCTCGGAGCGCTCGCAGCACCACTTGACCGGCCGCAGCAGCTTGCGTGCCGCCCAGAGCGTCAGGCGATGCTCGACATACTGCCAGCCCTTGGTGCCGAAGCCGCCGCCGACATCGCCCGTGATCACCCGCATCTTGCTCTCGGGCACCTGGAACACGTTCTGCGCCAGCATGTTGCGCACGCGATGGGGATACTGCACGTCGGCGTAGAGGGTCATGCGGTCCTCGCCCTGGTCGTAGACGCCAAGCGTACCGCGCGGCTCCATGTACTGGGCATGCACGCGCGTGATGACGTAGCGGCGCTTGATGACCTTGGCGGCACCCTTGATGGCCTCCTCGGTCGCAGCCTTGTTTCCACGCTCGATGAAGTTGGAGATGTTGTCCGGGCAATCGTCCCAGACCGCAGGTGCGCCGGGCTTCACCGTATCGTCGGTCAGCGTCACCGAAGGGATCGGCTCATAGTCGATCTCGACCAGCTCGGCTGCGTCCTTGGCTTCCGCCAGCGTTTCCGCGATGATCATCGCCACCGGATCGCCGACGTAGCGAACACGGTCCGTTACCAGCGCCGGCCGCTGCGGGGCGAACATCGGCTTACCGTCAGGCCGCTTTCTCGGCATGTTGGCCTTGGGCATGCCAAGGCCATCTGCCACCACGTCATGACCTGTATAGATGGCGAGGACACCGGGCGCCGCCGCTGCCGCTTTGGTGTCGATCCGCCGGATGTTCGCGTGCGCATGCGGCGAACGAACGAAGACGGCATGGGTCTGGCCAGGCATGTTGACGTCGTTGATGAAGCGGCCCTGTCCACGGAGCAGGCGCGGATCCTCGAAGCGCAACACCGGCTGGCCAATTCCGTACTTGCTCATGACGCCCTCTCCGTTTCGAACGCTCGACTGGACTCCAGGATTGCAGACGTCGCTATCCCAGCGGTCCCATGAACGTCTGATCGGCATAGGTGTCGGACAGCGGCTCGATCGCCTCCGGCCAGTCCCGGCCAACCTTTCGGCGCAGTTCGGCGGGACGAGGTCTGCCGTCCCAGCCGATGCGCTCCATGTAGTAGTGCAGCATCAGGCAATGGCCTGCGGGATCAAGGATGTGCGCCGCATAGTCGACGCCGGGATAGAGTTCCGGCGGGATCGCCTCGGTGAACTGCACACCGTGTTTCTTCAGGAATGGCACAGCCTCGCGAAGCTGCTGATAGCTGCCGACCTCGATGCCCATCGAAGCGCAGCTCGTATCGGGATTGAGGCCCAACTCGCCGCGCAACGCCTTGGGAAACAGCGAAAGCGAATGGTGCTCGCTGCCATTGCGCAGATAGACGCAGCGATGCCCCTTCCAGGTCACCGTCTCGGTGCGGATGAAGCCCATCATCCGGGTATAGAAGGCCTCCGACGCCTCGACATCCGCCACGAACAGGCTCATCGGCCCGATGCTCGTGATCTTGAACGGCCGCGGCAGGCGGGTCCCAGCGACGACATGCTCCTCGCCGCTCAGGTCCTGGATGACGTTGCCGGCGTTGATGTCGAGACCCTTGGCAATCGCATCCCGCACCTCCTGCTCCTCCGAGATCTGCGGGAGATCCGGGGCCTCGCCGAAGCCGCGATAGTACATCGACTCCGGCTTGGAACGGCCGTCCCAGCCGATCTGCTCCATGCCGTAGTAGAGTTCGACGGTGTGGCCATCGGGATCGCGGATGTAGGTGTGCCAGTTGCTCCCCGGCATGTCGCGACCGACACGGCGGATCTCGACGTCGCGCTCGCGAAAATAGTCAGCCGCTGCGAACACCTCGTCCATCGTGCCGACCTGCCAGGTGATCTGGTTGACCGTCACGTCGCGCGAAACGGCATTGTCGCCGAAGATCGCCCCCAGCGACTTGTGCGCCAGCAGGAAAGCATGGTGATCCGAGTTGTGGCTCATGAAGACGATGCGCGAATCGCCCAGCTTCTTGGCCATCTTCTCGCGCCCCGGCACCTTGGAGAGATCACGCGTGTCGGTGATCCGGAATCCGAGCAGACGAGCATAGAAGTCGAGGCCCTTGTCCATGTCGCCAACATTGAAGCCGAAATGGCCGAGCCTTCGGATCTTGAAGGGTCGCGGATAGCGGACGCCGCCGACATCGTAGAGTGACTCCGTCCGAAGCGTGTCCATGATTCCCTCCCTGGTTCGTGGGGCGCTTGCGGGGCGTCGGCGCTTTTCCATCATGGCGGATCGGTTCCGCAACGTCGGCCGCCGCCTGCTCGACGGCGATGCGGATGCGCCGTTTCACGAGGCAAACGCCAGGATCAGCAGGACGTCGAACGCTCGGACGGGCTCACGAGGAGAGTGGATCGTGGCCAGGCCACGCACTCGAACCCTTCCCTACCCTTGCGCATCGGCGTTCCCCGTCGACGTTTCTCCGCACGCCGTTCTGGGGAACGTGGCGGAACGAAATTCGCAAGTAAATGGATTTTCGAAACCTTCCAAGGTACTGGGTCGCATCGGTCTGCGGATTGGAGGCGGCGCCGGGCCCGCAGACGCGGCGCTTCTTTCGGCTTATTGTCCGCCCGGGTTCGAAACGGAGAAGTCCCAATGAAGAGCTACAAGGTCGTCGAATTCGGTCAGCCCCTGCAGAAGGTCGAAGAGAGCAATCCCGCGCCGCAGGGAGCAGAGGTGCTGGTGAAGGTGACCGCCGCCGGCGTCTGCCACAGCGACGTGCATCTGTGGGAAGGCTTCTTCGACATGGGCGGCGGCAACAAGGTGTCGACGCAGAAGACGATGAACCCGCCGCGCACCATGGGCCATGAGATCGTGGGCGAGGTCGTGGCGCTGGGTCCCGACGCCAAGGGCGCCAAGGTCGGCGACAAGGCGGTGGTCTATCCGTGGATCGGCTGCGGCACCTGCTGGTACTGCACAAACGGCCGCGAGCATCTCTGCCCCGCGCCGCGGGCGCTCGGCGTCAACAAGGATGGCGGCTATGCCGACCATGTCCTCGTCCCCGACGCGAACTATCTCTATCCCTATGGCGACATCCCGACCGAACTGGCCTGCCTGTATGCCTGCTCCGGCATCACCGCGTTCAGCGCGGTCAAGAAGGCGGTCGGCGAGGATGCCGGCAAGCCCATCCTGGTGATCGGCGCCGGCGGCGTCGGCCTGATGGGCGTGAAGTTCGCGCAGTCGGTGCTGGGCCATGCGCCGATCGTGGCCGACATCGACGAGAACAAGCGCAAGCTGGCACTCGACAACGGCGCGGTCGCCGCCCTCGACCCGCGCGACAAGGATGCCCGCAAGAAGATCTTCGAACTCACCGGCGGGACCGGCGTCGGTGCCGCGATCGACTTCGTCGGCGCCGAAAGCACCGCCCAGTTCGGCGTCAAGGCACTGGCCCGCGGCGGCCGGCTGGTCGTCGTCGGCCTGTTCGGCGGCACCTTCTCGCTGCCCATGCCGATGTTCGCCTTCACCGGATGCCAGATCGTGGGTTCCGTTACGGGCAGCCCGGGCGAGATGAAGGAGATGATGGACCTCGTCACCGCCGGCAAGGTGACGCCGGTGCCGGTCGTCAAGCGCACGCTCGACGAGGCCGACACGACGCTGCAGGAACTGCGCAAGGGCCTGATCATGGGGCGGGCCGTCCTCGTCCCGTGAGCCAGGCGACACGCGCCCTCGCCCACGCCTTCGACACCGGAGCGCTCGCCGAAAGGCGGGCGTTCTTCCTGCGTGCCGAAGATCCCCCCTTCCCCGACATCGACGCGGAGCAGTCTTTTCGGCCGGCCTTTCTTCGATTGAAGAAAGCGGTGCCGCGGCTGGAGAGCGGCGGCCACCCACTCGGACTCGTGCTGCTGACCAAGCACAAGGAAGAGAACTTCGCCAACATCGCACGCGGCTGGGCCCTGCTCGCGCCGGGCGGCACGCTGGTCTGCAGCGGCGCCAACGATGACGGCGCTGCCAGCCTGGAGAAGCAGGTCGGCAAGGCCTTCGGCGGCGTCGACTCGCTGTCGAAGTTCCATAGCCGCGTCTTCTGGTTCGTCAAGGGAAGCCACGCCCCGCCCGACTACTGGCAGAAACTCGCGACCCTGCACTCCGTCGGCGACGGTTCATGGCAGAGCCAGCCCGGCATCTTCTCGTGGGATCATGTCGACAGCGGCTCCGAGCTGCTGGCCGAGCACCTGCCCCACGACCTCTTCGGACATGTCGCCGATTTCGGCTGCGGCTGGGGCTTCCTCACGCGGCACGTCCTGAGCACCTGCCCCGCCGTGACGAGGATCGATGGCATCGATGCCGAGCATCGTGCGGTCGAAGCGAGCCGGGCGAATGTCACGGACCCGCGCGCCACGTTCCACTGGCTCGATCTGATCAACGAGGCCGCGCCCGCGACCTACGACGCCATCGTCTGCAACCCGCCCTTCCATGCCGGCCGCGCCGCCGAACCCTCGCTGGGCCAGGGCTTCATCGCCGTCGCCGCGCGGGCCCTGAAGCCCAGGGGCCGGTTCTACATGGTCGCCAATCGCGGGCTGCCCTACGAGCCCCTGCTGAAGACGCACTTCACGTCGTTCGAGACGCTGGCCGACAACAACAAGTTCAGGGTGACGCTGGCGCGCCGTTGAGAACGGCCGCGATCAGGAACTCCTTGTTTCCTTCCGCACCGGTGATCGGGCTCTCGGTCACGCCCAGCACCTGCCAGCCCGGTTGCTCGGCCAGCCAGGACGAGATCGTCTCGACGACCTCGGTGTGAAGTTCGGGCTCGCGCACGATGCCGCCCTTGCCGACCCGGCCCTTGCCCACCTCGAACTGCGGCTTGATCAGGGCCGCGAGATGCGCGCCCGGGCCGGCGAGAGCGAGTGCGGCCGGCAGGATGAGCCGAAGGCCGACGAACGAGGCATCGCAGACGACGAGGTCGATCGGCTCGGGAATCTCCGCCCGCGTGACGTCGCGGATATTGGTCTTCTCCATCGAGACGACGCGCGGGTCGGTACGCAGCTTCCAGGCGAGCTGGTTGGTCCCGACATCGACGGCATAGACCTTCGAAGCGCCGCGCTGCAGCAGGCAGTCGGTGAAGCCACCGGTCGAGGATCCGACATCGAGCGCGATGCGCCCCGTCACCGGGATCGCGAAATGATCCAGCGCCTTTTCGAGTTTCAGCCCGCCGCGCGAGACATAGGGATGCAGCTGGCCGCGCACCTCGAGCGGCGTGTCGGCGGCCACGCCCTGCCCCGCCTTGTCCAGCCGCCGGTCATTGGAAAAGACGAGCCCGGCCATGACCAGCCGCTGCGCGGCGGCGCGCGTTTCCACGAGCCCGCGCTCGACCAGGGCCACGTCCAGCCGTGTCTTCGCCAATACTGTCTCCCTTCCGGGGACCTGCTAGCATGCCGGGCATGAGCATGAAACTTCTGGAAGGCGAGCGCGCCCTGATCACGGGCTGTGCCGGCGGCATCGGCCGCGGTATTGCGAAGGCCTTGAAGGCCGAGGGCGCGATCGTGCTCGGCAGCGACATTGCGGCGCCGCCCGCCGAGGACGCCATCGATTTCCTTGCAGCCGACCTCTCGCAACGCGACGGGTGGAAGCACCTGCTCGACGCTGCGGTGAAGAAGCTCGGCACGATCTCGCTGTTCGTCCATGCCGCGAGCCCGCGCCGTCTCGAGGTCGACACGCCGCTGTCGGTCAGCGAGGAGACCTGGGACCGGATGACCGATATCAACCTGCGTTCGGGGTTCTTCCTCGCCCGCGAGGCCGGCCGCCACATGCGCGACAACGGGATCAAGGGCCGCATGATCCTGGTCACCTCGCAGCACCGCGAGACGCCGCGCAACCTGGCCCACTACAGCGCCTCGAAGGCCGGCATGACCATGGTGATGAAGGAACTCGCGCGCGTGCTGGCGCCGGACGGCATCCGCGTGAACGCGATCGCGCCGGGCGCAATCCCGGGCGGCGGCTTCGTGGCGGACAATCTCGCCGAGCTGGTCGCGCAGATCCCACTGGGCCGCGCCGGTACGCCCGACGATATCGCCCAGATTGCCGTGGCGATTCTCTCGGAAAGATTTGGCCGCTATGTGGTGGGTACGACAGTAGAAGTTGATGGTGGATTGGGGCTGGCGAGCTGGATTCCTGCCAAGGCTTGACCTCGCTGGACGGAAAGGTTGAGGTGCGCTCCGCAAACTGGAGGACTTCAGCCATGACGCTTCGCATCAATTCCACCGCACCCGATTTCAAGGCCGAGACGACCCAGGGTCCGATCGAGTTCCACAAGTGGATCGGCGACAGCTGGGCGATCCTGTTTTCGCACCCCAAGGACTTCACGCCGGTCTGCACCACCGAGCTCGGCTACATGGCCGGTCTCAAGCCGCAGTTCGACAAGCTCAACACCAAGATCATCGGCCTCTCGGTCGATCCCGTGACCAACCACTCGAAGTGGGCGAAGGACATCGAGGAGACGCAGGGCCACGCCGTCACCTTCCCGATGATCGGCGATCCCGAGCTCAAGGTCGCGACCGCCTACGACATGCTGCCCGAAGGCGCGGGCACGACGTCCGATGGCCGCACCGCCGCCGACAACGCCACGGTGCGCTCGGTGTTCATCATCGGCCCCGACAAGAAGATCAAGGCGATGCTCACCTACCCGATGAGCAGCGGCCGCAACTTCGACGAGGTGCTGCGCCTGCTCGAGTCCTGCCAGCTCACCGCGAAGCACCAGGTGGCGACGCCGGTGAACTGGAAGAAGGGCGAGGACGTGATCATCGTCCCGGCCGTCTCCGACGAGGCCGCCAAGGCCAAGTATCCGAACGGCTGGAAGGCCCCGAAGCCCTACCTGCGCATCGTGCCGCAGCCCAAGGACTGATAGAAAAGGTCCCTCGCTCCGCTCGGGATGACACCGTTGGTTTGATCGGCGCACTGCGCAACGTCCAACAAAAGTGTCGTCCCGAACGGAGTGAGGGGCCTTTTGATTCTTTGAGGTGCGGGGAGACGCGGACATGACGGACGAACTCTGGCGCTGGTCGGCGGTCGACCTGGCGCGGGCGCTCGCGCAGGGCGCGGTGTCCAGTGAGGACGCCACCCGTTCGGTCCTGGGGCGCATCGAGACCGTCAATCCGGAGGTCAACGCCGTCGTCGACATCATGGCCGACGAGGCGCTGCAGGCCGCGCGCGAGGCCGACGCCGCTCGACGCAGCGGGGCCGCCTGCGGCCCGCTGCACGGCGTGCCGGTGACGGTGAAGGTCAATGTCGACACCAAGGGCCGCGCCACGACCAACGGTGTCGTGGCCTTTCGCGACCTGGTGGCGACCGAAGACAGTCCGGTGGTCGCCAACCTGCGCAAGGCGGGTGCGATCATCGTGGGCCGCACCAACACGCCGGCCTTCTCGCACCGCTGGTTCACCGACAACGAGCTGCACGGCGCGACGCGCAACCCGTGGGGCAAGGGCCTGACGCCGGGCGGATCGAGCGGCGGCGCGGCGGCCGCACTGGCGGCCGGCATGGGCGCCATCGCCCACGGCAACGACTATGGCGGCTCGATCCGCTACCCCGCCTATGCCTGTGGCGTGGCGGGCCTGCGCCCGACGCCCGGCCGCGTGCCGGCCTTCAACCCGTCCGCGACGGCCGAACGGCCGATCACGGCGCAGCTCATGTCGGTTCAGGGACCGCTGGCGCGCACCGTCGCTGACGTTCGGCTCGCCTTCGCGGCCATGGCAATGGCCGATGCGCGCGACCCCAACTGGGTGCCGGCGCCGGTCACGGGTCCCGCCCCGTCCCGCCCGCTGCGGGCCGCCATCGCGCCCGCCCCGTTCGACGACGTGGTGCCCGAGGTCCGGGCCGCCGTCGAGCAGGCCGGCCGCGCGCTGGAGGCGGCCGGCTATGCGGTCGAACAGGTCGCGCCGCCGCGACTTGGAGAAGCCGCCGAACTCTGGCACCGCATGGTCGTCAACGACGAGCGCCGCGGCTTCGTCGCCACCGTGCAGGCGCTGGGCGACGCCGCGGCCCGCCGCAACGTCGAGGGCCATCTGCGCTACGTGCCTGAGGTCGATGCCGACGGCCTGCTCGATGCGTTTGGCCTTCGCCTCGCGCTGATGCGCGCCTGGTCGCTGTTCTTCGCGGAGTATGCGGTGGCGGTCGTGCCGGTCTCACACGTCCTGCCGTTTCCCGACGGCCTCGACCTGCAGGACCAGCCGATCGTCGACCGCATGATGGCGGCGCAACACTGCCTGCTAGCGACGCCGGTGCTGGGCTATCCCTCGGTGTCGGTGCCCACGGGCCTCGTCGATGGCACGCCCGTGGGTGTGCAGATCATCTCGGCCCGCTTCCGCGAGGATCTCTGTCTCGATGCGGCGGAGATCGTCGAGGCGCATGCTCCGCGCCTCACGCCGATCGACCCGCGCGGTTAGCCGCGCGCGCGCTCGGTCTGCTGGCCGAGCGCCGCGAGCGCCGTCGCCACGATCTGCGGGGCATTGAGCCCGGCCCATTCGTACTGGCGGGCCGGCGCGGCGTGATCGAGGAAGCGGTCGGGCAGAACCATCGGCCGCACCTTGAGGCCGCCGTCGAGCAGGCCCGCCGTCGCGAGATACTGCAGCACGAAGCTCGAGAAGCCGCCGACCGAGCCCTCCTCGATCGTGATCAGCACCTCGTGCTCGCGCGCGAGGCGGCGGATCAGATCGGTGTCGAGCGGCTTGGCGAAGCGGGCATCGGCCACCGTGGTGCTGAGCCCCTTGGCGCCGAGGTCTTCGGCCGCCACCAGGCATTCCTGCAGGCGCGCGCCGAAATTCAGGATCGCGATCTTGGTGCCCTCGCGCACGATCCGGCCCTTGCCGATCTCCAGCGGCGTGCCCCGCGCCGGCAGCTCCATTCCCACACCCTCGCCGCGCGGATAGCGGAAGGCCGAGGGGCGATCATCGATCTGCGCCGCCGTCGCCACCATGTTCATCAGCTCGAGTTCGTCGGCCGCCGCCATGATGACGAAGTCCGGCAGGCAGCCGAGAAAGGCCACGTCGAAGGAACCGGCATGGGTGGCGCCGTCGGCGCCGACCAGCCCGGCGCGATCGATGGCGAAGCGCACCGGCAGCTTCTGGAGGGCGACGTCGTGCACGACCTGGTCGAAGGCACGCTGCAGGAAGGTCGAATAGATCGCCGTGAACGGCTTGAAGCCCTCGGTCGCCAGGCCGGCAGCGAAGGTGACGCCGTGCTGCTCGGCGATGGCCACGTCGAAGGTGCGCTCGGGGAAGCGCTCGGCGAACTTGTCGAGGCCGGTGCCCGAGGGCATCGCCGCGGTGATGGCGACGATCTTCTTGTCGGCTTCGGCTTCGGCGATCAGCGCCTTGGCGAACACCGCGGTGTATTGCGGTGCATTGGCGACCGGCTTGGACTGCTTGCCGGTGATGACGTCGAACTTCACGACACCGTGGTACTTGTCGGCGCTCGCCTCGGCCGGGGCATAGCCCTTGCCCTTCTTGGTCACCACGTGAACCAGGATCGGCTTGTCGAGATCGCTGTCGCGGGCGTTCTTCAGGACCGGCAGCAGATGGTCGAGATTGTGACCGTCGACCGGGCCCACATAGTAGAAGCCCAGCTCGTCGAACAGCGTGCCGCCGGCGACGAAGCCGCGAGCGAACTCCTCGGCCCGCTTGGCCACGAGTTCCAGCGGCTTGGGCAGGTTCTCGGCAAAGCTGCGGCCGAGATTGCGCAGCGTGACGTAGGGCCGGCCCGACAGCAGGCGCGAGAGGTGGCCCGAGAGGGCGCCGACCGGCGGTGCGATCGACATGTCGTTGTCGTTCAGCACGACGATCAGTCGCGAGCGCAGCGCGCCCGCATTGTTCATCGCCTCGTAGGCCATGCCGGCGCTGAGCGCGCCGTCGCCGATCACGGCGATCACGTTGTTGGAGCCGCCGGCAAGGTCGCGCGCCACGGCCATGCCGAGGCCGGCGGAGATCGAGGTCGAGGAATGGGCGGCCCCGAACGGGTCGTATTCGCTCTCCGAGCGCCGTGTGAAGCCGGAAAGCCCGCCCTCCTGGCGCAGGGTGCGGATCCGGCTGCGGCGGCCGGTGACGATCTTGTGCGGATAGGCCTGGTGGCCGACGTCCCAGATCAGACGATCCTTGGGCGTGTCGAAGACGTAATGCAGCGCCACGGTGAGTTCGACGACGCCCAGTCCCGCGCCGAGATGGCCGCCGGTGACCGAGACGGCCGAGATCGTCTCCTGACGCAGCTCGTCGGCGAGCTGAGGCAGTTGCTCGGCGCGCAGGCGGCGGATGTCGGCGGGAACGTCGACGGTATCGAGCAGCGGCGTCGTGCTTGGGCCGGTCATTGAAAAACTATACTCCTGCACGGCGACCCGTGCCCCAACTTCAGGTGCGACGCGCCACGACGAATTCTGTGGCTTGCCTTAGCAAATCCGCCGCCTCGCCAAACGGCTCGAGATGCGCGGCGGCCTGTCGCGCCAGCATCCCCGCCTGCGCGCGAGCACGCTCTACGCCCAGAACGGAAACGAAGGTAGCCTTGCCTGCCGCCTCGTCCTTGCCCGGCGTCTTTCCGAGTTCTGCGGCGCTGCCCTCGATGTCGAGCAGATCGTCGACGATCTGGAAGGCGAGACCGAGATCGTGGGCATAGGCCGACAGCGACGCCCGCGCCATATCGCCGGCTTTGCCCAGGATCGCCCCGGCCGTGCACGAGAACGAGATCAACGCGCCGGTCTTCAATCGTTGCAGGTGGGTGATGGCACCGATCGACTGGTCGGAGCCCTCCTGCTCGGCCAGCAGGTCGAGCATCTGCCCGCCCACCATGCCGCGGGCCCCCGCGGCCTTCGCCAGCTCGGCGACCAGGGCCGTGCGCACCGCCGGGTCGCCATGCGTGTCCTCGTGCGCCAGCACCTCGAAGGCCAGCGCCTGGAGCGCGTCGCCCGCCAGGATGGCCGTCGCCTCGTCGAACTGCCGGTGGCAGGAGGGCTTTCCGCGGCGCAGGTCATCGTCGTCCATCGCCGGCAGGTCGTCGTGGATCAGCGAATAGGCGTGCACGAACTCGATGGCGCAGGCCGTGCGCAAGGCCGGCATCGTGCCCACCTTGAACAGCGTGGCGCCGGCCAGCACGAAGAAGGCGCGCAGCCGCTTGCCGCCGCCCAGGCTCGAATATCGCATGGCCTCGAAGACGCGGGCCTCGCCCGAGACGCCGGCGGGCAGCAGGCGCTCCATGGTGCGTTCGACGGATTGCGCCGCGAACGACAGCGCAGCGTCAAACCGGGTGTGCGACGACAACGGCATGGGCGTGAATCAGCCGAGATCTGCGGGCTGAGTCGCGACCGAACCGTCGGCGGAGAAGACGATCTTCTCGACCTTCATCTTGGCTTCGGCGAGCCGCTGCTCGCAATGGCGCTTCAGCAGGGCCCCCCGCTCATAGGCGGAAATGGCCTCATCGAGCTTCACCTGGCCGCGTTCGAGCTGCTGGACGATGCCTTCCAGTTCCTTGAGCGCATCCTCGAAGGAGAGCGCCATGATATCCTTAGGAAGTGTGGGTTCTTTGGCCAATTCTTGCCTCTCGAAGGGTTGGTCCGGATGGTACCCGGCCGCGGCGAACATGTCGAAAGATGCCGCTCGCGTCACCCAAATAGGCCGAAAATTCCCGAATCAGAGAGCAGAACTGCACGAGTGCAACTGTTGATAATCAATTCACGCATCTCTGACATGGCCGCTTTGCACGTTCGCAGGACAAAACCCGGATCTGCGCATTGCGGTACGAGTGAGCCGATGGCAGGTTCCGCTCCGCAAAGAATAAACGGCCATTCACCAAAGGAGCAGACGCCCATGGGCAACGTCAGTCATCTCGTCACGCGAACCGCGGCTTTCCAGAGCTCCATCGAAAATGGCCTCGCCGAAGGATCGAGCAGCAAGGATCGCCAGTTCGTCACCGCCCTGGCCCGCGGCCTCGACATCCTCCGCGCCTTCCACGCCGGCGAAGGCATGCTGGGCAACCAGGAGATCGCCCATCGCACCGGCCTCCCGAAGCCGACCGTCGCCCGCCTCACCCACACGCTGACCGAGCTGGGCTACCTGAACTACATCCGCCGCTTCCGGAAGTACGAGCTGGGCGCCTCGGTGCTGGCGCTGGGCTATGCCGCGATCTCGAGCATGGACGTCCGCCGCGCCTCGCGTCAGCCGCTGGAGCAGCTCGCCCACGCGCTCAACGCCTCGACCGCCCTGGGCGGCCGCGACCGTCACTCGATGATCTACCTCGAAGCCTGCCGCGGCCCGTCCGTGGTGGCGATCACCCACGATGTCGGCACGCGCGTCCCGATGGCCAGCACGGCGATGGGCCGCGCCTACCTGTTCACGCTGCCGGACGTCGACCGCAACAAGCAGATCGACGCCATCCGCCGCCGCTGGCGCGACGACTGGACCAAGGTCAAGGCCGGGCTGGAGCGCTCGTTCAAGGAGCTGACGGACCGCGGCTTCTGCGTCACCTGGGGCGAGTGGCTGCCCGAGCTGTGCGGCGTCGGCGCCCCGCTGCGCAACTCCGACGGCACGGCGGCCTACGCCGTCAACGCCTCCGCGCCGATCTACCAGATCAGCCGCGACCGTCTCGAGGCCGACTGGGGCCCGCGCCTGGTCAAGGTGGCGCGCGACATCCGCACCGGCATGGCGGCACAGCCGGCCATCACCGCCTCGGCCGGCCCGGTCCTGCGTCCGATGATGGCCAACGGTCATCGGCCGCCGATGTCGGCGATGGCGCGCCGCTAGGCGCGCCCCCTCTTCTCGAGGCATTTGAGACATGGCTATCCAACGACCGGCCGACGCTCGGCCGGTCGCTCCGTATGTGTTCCGCGGCTTCAATGGCGTGATCGGCCATCAGGTCGTGGCGTGGCGGCACGGTTTCGTCGAGATGCGCCTCGACGTGCGCGCCGAGCTCTGCAACGCCAACGGCCTGCTGCACGGCGGCGTGCTGATGACGCTGCTCGATTCGGCCAGCGGCTTCGCCTGCACCTTCAACGAGACGGCGACGGCGCGGCGGCTTTCCGTGACGCTCGCCTTCACGACCCAGTTCATCAAGGCCGGCCGCGAAGGCGACGTGCTCACGATCCTGGGCGCGTGGCGTCCCTCGACCAGCCAGAGCACCTTCGCCGCCGAGACCGAGATCTACAACCAGGCGAACGAGCTGCTCGCCACCGGCGCCGGCACCTTCCGCTACCTGAAGGGCGAGCGCAGCGACGGCGTGCTGGAGTTCCTCGACCAGAAGGCCGCGGACTGAGCAGCTGCCTCATTGGAGCGCGCAACTCCGGTTGCGCTCATGTCTCGGTGTCCATCAACGAAGCTTGAGCGCAACCGGAGTTGCGCGCTCCCTTGAACTATCGCGTTTCCACAATCAGGCGGCGGACCGCGATGAGGTCGTCCCGGAACGCGTCGTACGCCTCGCGCTTCGCCGCCTCGTCCTGCAGGCGCAGCAGGTAGGACGGGTGCACCGTCGCATAGCCCGGCAATCCATCGAGCGCGATGGGACCTCGCGACTTCAGGACCGAGAGCGGCTTCCCGGTCAAACCGAGCAGCGCCGTCCCGCCCATCGCGACCACGAGCTTGGGCCGCACGAAGGACAGCTCGCGCTGCAGCCACCAGCGATAGCGCTTCACCTCGCCCGGATTGGGCCGCTTGTGCAGCCGCTTCTTGCCGCGCGGCTCGTACTTGAAATGCTTCACCGCGTTGGTGACGTAGACGCCCGCGCGGTCGATGCCCGCCTCGCCCAGCGCCTGGTCGAAGAGCTGCCCGGCCGGGCCGATGAACGGGCGCCCTTCCCGCTCCTCCTGGTCGCCCGGCTGCTCACCGACGAACGCGACCATGGGCTCCATCGGCCCCTCGCCCAGCACCGCGCGATCGGCCCCCGGCGTCAACGGCTCGGATGCCGCGATCAACCGGTTCAACTCCGCCAGCGTCTGCGGACCCTGCTCGGCCATCGCCGCCACCGCCTTGAGCGGGTCGCGCTTTTCCCGCTCCGCCGCTTCACGCGCGATCATCTCGCGGGCCCGCGCCGGCGCCTGCTGCACGAGGCCGGCGATGGACGCGGCTTCCGGCAAATTGCGCCAGTATTTTTCCGGCATGTGCTGGCGCATCGCCTTGGGATTGAGGCGCGCGGGATTGAAGACGTTCTCGTAGTAGCAGCGCCACGCCGCCTCGAAGCCGTCGGACTGCGGCGCGTCGCTGCGCTGCGCGGGCGGCCCGACCGTCAGCGTCTCCCGGTCCCAGTGCAGCGAGCCCTTGGGCGTCAGGATGGACCAGACGAGGCTCCGGAAACGCTCGACGAAGAAGCCGGCCGTCGCCTCGACGATGAAATGGTCGGGCTCGAACCAGGACACGAACCTTTCGGTTCCGTCGGGATCGTGCGTCTCGCGGAAGCGCACGAAGGCATGCATCTTGTGCAGGTCGCGGCGCACCGACTTCGCCATGCCCTCCAGGCGATGCACCAGCGGATCGCTCTGGACGTCGAGCAACGCGCGCTCGCCGTTCAACACCCGCCAGACCGCCGCATACAGCAAGGCATAGCGCTCGCGGTCGCAATGGCAGACCACCAGACGGATCAGCTCGCCCAGCGCACGGGGCAATCCGACAGGCGGCGCCGCATCGACGTCATCCTGACGAGCGCCGAACAGATCGCTTTCGTCCGCCACGCTCCAGGAAACCGACTCGGGCGGCGCCCTGCGCGCGGCAAGCCTGCGGACGGCGGCCCGGAAGCCATCGAGGTCGGCGCCCTCGCGCAGCGCGACGCCGATCAAAAGAGACTTCCCTGCACCGGCGCCTCCGCCAGGTTGGTGCGAAGGTCGGCCCGGTCGGAGATCTTCGTCGGCCGATAGTCGGCGGTGATGAGGAACGGCAGCAGCCGCTTCACGCTGCGCGCCAGCCGGCCGATATCGGCGAGGCGCAGCCGCGCATGCCGCCGTGCCGCGATGATCCTGTCGACGGAGCGGACGCCGAGACCGGGCACGCGCAGCAGCATCTCGCGATCGGCCGTGTTCACGTCGAGCGGAAAGCGCTCGCGGTTCTGCAGCGCCCAAGCCGCCTTGGGATCGATGTCGAGAGCGAGCATGCCGTCACGGCTGGCGCTCGCGACCTCGTCGGCGGAAAAGCCGTAGAAGCGCAGCAGCCAGTCGGCCTGGTAGAGGCGATTCTCGCGCTGCAGCGGCGGCGCCTTGAGCGGCAGCACGGCGCTCGGCGACGGGATCGGACTGAAGGCGGAGTAATAGACGCGGCGCAGCGCATAATCCTTGTAGAGCACGGCGCTGATGCTCAGCAGCGCCGCGTCGGTGGTCGCGTCGGCACCGACGATGACCTGCGTGCTCTGACCCGCCGGCGAGAACTTGCGCCGGTCCTCCTTGGCCTCGTCGATACGCTCCTTCATCTGGCCCATGGCGCCGGTGATCGACGCCGCCTTCTTCTCGGGGGCCAGGCGCTCGAGGCTTCCGGCCGAGGTGAGTTCGATGTTGATCGACAGCCGGTCGGCGAACAGGCCCGCCTGCTCGATCAGCCAGGGATTGGCTTCGGGGATCGTCTTCAGATGGATGTAGCCCGCAAAGCCGTGCTCGCGCCGCAGCTTCTTCGCTACAAGGACAAGCTGCTCCATCGTGTGATCGGGATTGCGGATGATCCCGGACGAGAGGAACAGGCCTTCGATGTAGTTGCGCTTGTAGAAGTTGAGCGTCAGCGAGACGACCTCGTCGACCGTGAAGCGCGCCCGCTCGACGTTCGAGGAGCGGCGGTTGATGCAATAGGCACAGTCGAACAAGCAGTAGTTCGTCAGCAGGATCTTGAGCAGCGACACGCAGCGCCCGTCCGGCGTGTAGGCATGGCAGATACCGTTGCTCGTCGAGCCCAGACCATCGGGCCCGGCCGCCCGCTTCGGCGCGCCCGAGGACGCGCAGGAGGCGTCGTACTTGGCGGCATCCGATAGAATGCGAAGCTTGGTCGTGAGCTTTTCGTCCAACAACGTCTCCTATGGCGTAGGGCGCGAGAGCGTTGTTCTCTATATGTTCCATTTCGGCGCAAGCGCAAGCCTCCCCGGATTTTCCTTACTTTTCAGAAGGTTAAGACGCGCCCGCTTGGCTCGATAGCGAACGCAGCCTGTAGCGCAGCCACATCGTGCCGCCCTCGAGCACCTCGTGGCTCACCAGGGTCATGCTCTCGATCGGCGCCGGCCCGAGATCGGTGTCGCCCGAGTTGAACACGATCGGCCCGCCGGTGCTGCCGTCGATCACGGGACAGATCACCAGGCTCAACTCGTCGATCAGCCCGGCGCGCAGCAAGGCGCCGTTCGCGCCGCCCCCGCCCTCCAGCATGATCCGCTCGATGCCCAGCTCGCGATTGAGCGTCTCCAGCGCCGCCGCCAGATCGATCTCGGTCTTGCCCGCGAAGATGTAGGAGACGCCGTCGGCGCGCAGGCCGGCCAGGTGCCGGTCCGGCACCGCCTCGGTCAGGATCACGAGGATCGGATCGCCACCGATGTCGCGCCGCGCCCACACCGCCTTGCCGTGCCCGTCGAGGAAGATCCCCCACGCCTTGGCCTCGCGCTGCGCGAACCAGTTCTCGCGTGCGAACACCTGATCGGTCGGCGGATAATGCGGCTCCGTGCCCTTGGCGAATTCCTGGGCGGTCACGCGGCCGCAGAGCCATGACCCGCCGCCCATCTGGTCGTGCAGCCGCTCGAACAGGTTGGGCACGACGTTGACCTTGGGCCGCCAGCGGCTGCCCCAGATACGACCGTCGACGCTGCAGACCATGTGGCAGAGGACATAGGGTTTCATGCGCCTATCATAGCCGAAGGCAGTCGCTCAGAAATCGAATCCCGGCAGCGGCAACTGCCGCCCCCGCAACGGCAGCCGCCCGACAGGACAGTGCGTCGCCCTGCCCAGCTGGCTGTGCACGAGAACGATCTCGCGCACCGTCCAGCCGATCGCCTTGATGCGGCGCTCGGGCACGATCGTTTCGCTCCTCATGAGCGTCATGTGAGGCAGGAAGGCGCGCCTTCTTTCCACGCCAGGCGAGGTCAGCGCATCGCGCAGCCGGGTCGAAAGGCTTTCGAGATCGGCGCTGCCCCTGCCACCACACAGCACGAGGGCGCCCCGGCCGTGTGACTTCGCGGATCCGAAGGAAAGCCGGAACGGTGGCATCTCGACCGTGCCGGCCTGCCGGACGATCGCGTCGATGTCCTCGGACGTGGGTGGCACCACATAGTCGCCGACACGCCCCAGCGTCACATGGAGCTGCTCCGGCGGGACTTCCGTTCCCGAGAGGCCAGCCTTCTCGCACAGGTGACGCCGAGCACCACAGATCGCCTCCACAGTCTCCGCGTCGGGAAACACGGCGAAGAACAGCCGGTCGGTCGGCCTCACCGTAATCATGTCTCGTCCCGAACGTTTTCCCGTGGGGGGATCAGGCCAGCGGCAGGCGCAGGAGGTGGCGGTGCGTCGTCTGGCCGATCGAGCTGTGCACGAGCACGATCTCGCGTACCGTCCAGCTGATCGGCTCGACCGGCTCGGGCTCGATGTGACGGCCGTCATGGAGCAGGGTCACGTGCGGCGTGTAGCGGCGGGCCGGCCGCGGCGTGTCGTCGAGCGCATCGCTCAGGCGCTGCTGCAGCACCTCGAGGCCGATCGTGGCCTCCTCCCCCGTGAGCACCAGCGCACCGTTGGCAAAGCTCGTCAGCCGGTCGAACCCGACGCGAAAGGACGGCATCACGATCCCACGGGCGCGCGCCATCCAGCCGTCGATCTCGCCAGCCTCCGGCAGGCCATGGCCCTCATGGACGGAGGCCAGGGTGACGTGGAAGTGGCCGGTCTTAAGAAGACGCCCCGTCAGGCCATGCGCGGCCCGCCAGGAAGCGGCGCGCTCGGCGATCCTCTCCGCCGTCTCGGCGTCCGGCAGGACCGCGAAGAACAGACGGTCGGTGAAGCTCTGCCTCATCCGACGCATCCCGGCATGACGCCGGCGAAGCCGGTCCACGCCCAGGCGCGAGGGGCCCTGCTCCGGCCGCGGGGCGACCGGATAGCGCTCTCCGAAAGTCTCGATTTTCGCCCCGAAATGTGCGCCCACGGCCTGCCTCCTCAACGATATGTTCATGATATGTTCTCAATGGGGATAAAGCAAGGGCTCGGGGTTGGCCCGAAACATTTGATACGATGCAGCGATGCAGATCCGCGGATTCTATGAATTGGGCCACGCGCTCGACGTCATCGACGGCGAGAGCCACGGCTTCGCGCCGGCCGACATCGAGAGGGTCGAGCGCTATTGGGCCTATGGCGACATGCACGACAGCATGGCGGGCTTCGTGCTGCGGCTGCGCGACGGTCGCCGGGCCTATGGCGAGTTCGTGCATTGGCACGGCTTCGAGCAGGACGAGGATTTCAGGATCGATGTCGAGATGCTGGAGGGCGACGAGGTCCCCGCCACGCCCCTGCGCGAGCCGATCGACCCGTCGGCGCCCTGGCCGCCGGGCGGCTGGTCGGACGAGACGGCGCATCTCGATCGTCTCCTGATACGGGGCGCGGCCGCCCCGTAGCGGCGACGCCGCTACTTCTTCGTGGCCTGCTCGCGCAGCGTCTCGGCGATCTTCTTGGCGTCATAGGTCGGATAGAACTCGGTGCGGAACGCCTTCCACGCGCCCTGCTCCACCGCACGATTGACCTCGCGCAGCCGCGCCGGCGGCACGCGCAGAGTCACGATGTAGCCGAGGCCCATGGCGATGTACCAGGACTCGACCTGGATGCCCTCGGGCGGGAACTTCGCCCAGAAGCCCTGCTCGGCCTGGATCTTGTTGATCTCGTCGAGGTTCATCGTCTGGTCATGCCGCATGATGACCGTGAGCAGGATGTAGTCCGATGGCGTCGCCGCCGGGCCCGGCACCGCGGCGGGAGGCGCCGGAGTCTGGGCCGCGCTCGGCAAGCTGAACATCAATGCTGCGACAACGAGCGAAAATCCGAACGGCTTCATGTCGATCTCCTACTTGATCGTGATTTCCGTCGAGCCGAGTCCTTCGAACTCGGTCTTCGCGACGCCGGTGCCGGGCAGGAAGGCGGGCGGATGGACAGAGCCGGTCAGGACGAGGTCACCCGCCTTCAGTTGCCTGCCATGCTTGTTGAGGGCGTTGGCGAGCCAGGCCAGCGAGATCATCGCGCCGCCCATGACGGCGCGGCCGAGACCGGACGCGAGTTCCTTACCGTCGAGCGTCGAGCGGCCCTTCAGGTTGGCAAAGTCGAGCGTCTGCCAGTCCTTGATCTCGGTGCCGACGACCAGCGCCGCCTGCAGCACGTTGTCGGCGATGCGCGCCGGGCCGGTCATCCTGGTGACGTCGACGTAGCGATTGTCGACCAGCTCCATGCCGCAGTGGAGCGCGCCGACATGAGCGCGGATGCTGTCGGCGGTGTAGGGCGAGCCGCCGGCCGGCGCGTCCTTCGAAATGCGGGCGACCAGCTCGGGCTCGATGCCGGGCTTCAGCGGCCAGCCCTTCTCGAAGGTCGCACCGCTCTGGCGCAGGCCGCTGTCATAGACGCCGGCAAACACCGGTCCCGAGAGCTTCAGCGGCTCGTATTGAGTCGGCAGGGTCAGCGCGATCTTCCAGCCGGCAAACTTGTCGCCGGCGGCGGCGTAGAGATCATGGATCGCGAACTGGACCTTGTAGGCATCCGCCTCGGAGAGGCCGGCTGTCGCCGCGATGATGTCCATCGGCTTCCGCGAGCGCCGGCCGTCGGCGATCCTTTCGGCGAGTGCGGCGATTTCCCTGGCGTCCATGGCATTCCTCCCAGCCTCAGGAAGGGATCATTGCCGCGCGTTCACGTCAGGGCAAGGTATGGTGCGCGAAGCGCCTTGGCGATGCTACCACGGCGTCACTTCTTCTCGCGGTCGTAGTAGTCGACGGTGGTCTCGGCGCGGAACATCTTCCAGAGCGTCGTGGAATTGCCGTTGCCGGCGACGATCGAGATCTTGCCGGAGTCCGGATACTCGCAGGAATCGACCGGGACGCGGGTCGACACGGCGAGATAGCGCATCGGCTCCGTGCCGGTGTTGATGATCTGGTGCGCCACGTCGGCGCCGCCGGGTGGGCAGGCAATGACGTCGTGGCGCCGGATCGGATGGCGCTGGTCGCCGAACCGGAGTTCGCCCTCGCCCTCCAGGATGAGGAACATCTCCTCCTCACCGTGGTGGCTGTGGAACGGGCACTGGGCCTTGCCGGGCGGCAGGACCGTGAGGTTGTAGCCAAGGTTCCGCGCGCCGATCGCGTCGCTGAACCGGGCGCGGCGGGAGGTGTAGAGGCCATTCTCCTCGACGTCGTCGAACGTCACGTCGTCGAGGTTCGCGATCGGCTTCACCATGCCCGCCTCCGGCTCGAGGGATGCTCTTACTTGACGGTGATCTCCGCGCCGCCCAGCCCGACGAACTCGGTCTTGGCAACGCCGGCGGCCGGCAGGAACTGCGGCGGGTGCACCGAGCCGGTCAGGATCATGTCGCCGGCCTTCAGCTGCTTGCCGTTGGCGATCAGCCTGTTGGCGAGCCAGGCGAGCGAGATCATCGCGCCGCCCATCACGTTGCTGCCGGGACCGGCGCCGATCTCCTTGCCTT
This sequence comes from Reyranella sp., assembly GCF_965249915.1. GTDB lineage: Bacteria > Pseudomonadota > Alphaproteobacteria > Reyranellales > Reyranellaceae > Reyranella. The sequence goes on along the minus strand of NZ_OZ252257.1, from coordinate 1,133,391 downwards.
CGAACTCCGAGCGGCCCTTGACGTTGACGAAGTCGGTCTTCTGCCAGTCCTTGATCTCGGTGCCGACGATGCAGGCGGCCTGCAGCACGTCGTCGGCGATGCGGCCCGGGCCGCCCAGCTTGGAGACGTCGCCATAGCGGTTCTCGACCACTTCCATGCCGCAATAGAGGTTGGAGACGAAGGCCTGGATCGACTGGGCGGTATATTCCGTGCCGGCCGGCACGTCCTTGCCCATGCGCGCGACCATCTCGCATTCGACGCCGGCCTTGAGCGGCCAGCCCTTCTCGAACACCGCGCCGCTCTGCTTGATGCCGCTGGTGTAGATGCCGGCGAAGGCCGGGCCCGAGAGCTTCAGCGGCTCGTACTGCGCCGGAACGGCGAAGGCGACCTTCCAGCCCGCGAGCTTCCAGCCGGCGGCCTCGAGCTTGTCGTGGACCGCAAACTGCACCTTGTAGGCATCGGCCTCGGAGAGGCTCGCCGTGGCATCCGCAAGCCAGTCCATCGTCGTCTTCGAGCAGCGGCCTTCGACGATGCGGTCGGCGAGTGCGGCGATTTCCTTGGCGTCCACGGCATTTCTCCCTTTGATCTGGCGTCGCGCTTTTTACTGCCCCGCGACGCAAGTTCAAAGCTCATGTTCCTCTCCGCCCGCTTTAGCGGGGGGAGAGGTTGGGAGAGGTGGGTCATGTGTTTGTAGTTGGCGAGGCATGCCTGCGAGAGGCACCCACCTCACCTACCCCACGCATGCGCGTAGGGCCCCTTCCTCTCCCCCCACTGCGTGGGCGGAGAGGACAATTCAGGGGAGTCGGATAACTACGCCGCCTTTGCCGGCTGGTACTTGCCGTAGAAGCTTTCGCCCTTGGCGGCCATGTCGCGCAGCAGCTTCGGCACCTCGAACTGGCTACCGTACTTCTTGGCGAACGCGTCGCACTCGGCGACGAACGTCTTGATGCCGACCTGGTCGATCAGGCTGATCGCCCCGCCGGTTTGCGGCGCGAAGCCCAGGCCCATGATCGAGCCCACGTCGCCGTCCTGCGGGTTGGTCAGCACGTTGCTTTCGAGGCAGCGCGCGGTGTCGACCGCCTGCACGTAGAGCAGGCGCTTCTTGATCTCGTCTTCCTTGGCGCGCTTGTCCTCGCCCTCGCCGTAGAGCAGCGCCGGATCGGCCGGGAAGTACTTCTCCAGTTCCGGCCACAGGCGCTTCTTGCCGTCGGCCGGATACTCGTAGAAGCCCTTGCCGTTCTTGCGGCCGAAGCGCTCCAGCTTCTTGACCATCAGCTCGAGGATGTCCTCGGTGCCGGCGCCTTCGAACTTCTCGCCGGAAGCCTCGGCGTCGCGCCGCGCCTGGTCCATGATCTTCCACGACAGGTCGATGGCGACCTCGTCGTTGAGCGACAGCGGGCCCACCGGCATACCGGCGTAGCGCGCGCAGTTCTCGATCATCGCGGCCGGGATGCCCTCCTTCAGCATGCGATGGCCTTCGCTGATGAAGGCGCCGCAGACGCGGGAAGTGAAGAAGCCGCGGCTGTCGTTCACGACGATCGGGGTCTTGCGGATCTTCTGGACGAAGTCGAGCGCCCGCGCGAGCGTCTCCTGCGAGGTCTTCTGGCCGACGATGATCTCGACCAGCGGCATCTTCTCGACCGGCGAGAAGAAGTGCAGGCCGATGAACTGGTCGGGCCGCGACGAGGCCTCGGCGAGGCCGGTGATCGGCAGCGTCGAGGTGTTCGACGCGAACACCGCCGTCTTCGGCAGCGCGGCCTCGGCCTTCTTCGTGGCCTCGGCCTTCACGTCGCGGTTCTCGAACACCGCCTCGATCACGAGGTCGCAGTCCTTGAGCGCGCCGAAGTCCGGCGTCGCCGTGACCTTGGCCAGCATCGCGTCGGCCTTGGCCTGGTCGAGGCGCTTGCGCTTCACCAGCTTGCCCAGCTCGTCGACGATATGCGCCTTGCCCTTGTCGGCAGCGGCCTGGTCACGGTCGATCAGCACGATGTCGAGGCCGGCCTGCACCGAGACGGTGGCAATGCCCGCGCCCATCAGGCCGGCACCCAGCACGCCGATCTTCTTGTACTCCTGCTTCGGCACGCCCTTGGGCCGGCGCACCAGCTTGTTGGCTTCCTGCAGGCCGAAGAACAGCGTGCGGATCATGCTCTTGGCGACGGGATCGCGCAGCAGCGAGACGAAGTAGCGGGTCTCGACCCGGAGCGCGGCATCGAACGGAAGCTGCAGGCCCTCGTAGACACAGCTCAGGATCGCCTTCGGCGCCGGATAGACGCCGTTGGTCTTGCCGCGCACCATGGCGCTGCCGCCGATGAAGGTCATGACGCCCGGCGGGCTCCAGACCTGGCCGCCGGGGAAGCCCGGCACCTTGAAGCCCTTGCGGTCCCACGGCTGCACGGCGCGGCCGTCGATCGCCTTGGCGCCCTTGCCGGCATATTCCGGCACGACCTGTTCGGTCGCCGGCGCCGTCAGCCAGGCCTTGGCGCGGGCCAGCAGCTCGGCCGCCGGCACGACCTCGTGGATGAGACCCAGGCCCTTGGCGGCGTCGACCGTGAGATCCTTGCCTTCGAGCAGGATCGGCGCGGCGTTCTGCACGCCGATCAGGCGCGGAATGCGCTGCGTGCCGCCGCCGCCCGGCAGCAGGCCGATCTTCACCTCGGGCTGGCCGACCTTGGTCTTCGGATTGGCCGCGGCGATGCGATAGTGCGTGGCGAGGCAGATCTCGAAGCCGCCGCCCAGCGCCGTACCGTTGATCGCGGCCACGATCGGCTTGCCGCCGGTTTCCTGGCGGCGGAACATCTTCTGCAGCTGGCTGAACTGCTCCATCAGCTTCGATGCGTCGGACGTGTCGAGGCTCAGGATCATCTCGAGGTCGGCACCGGCGATGAAGCTGTCCTTGCCCGACGTGATGATGATGCCCTTGACCTTCTCGTCCTTCAGGGCGGTCTCGAGCGCGCCGGCATAGGCCGTCATCGAGGCCTCGTTCAGCACGTTCATCGCGCGGTTCGGCATGTCCCAGGTGATGGTGGCGATGCCGTCGTTGTCGACGTTGTAGTTGATCATGTTTCAATCCCTCTTCGCTGGGAGCGCGCCACTCCAGTGGCGCTCATGTGTGTCGAAATGCCAAGGAAGATGCGCCACTGGAGTGGCGCGCTCCCAGCAATGATCAGACGCGCTCGATGATGGTGGCGGTGCCCATGCCGCCGCCGACGCAGAGCGTGGCGAGGCCGGTCGAGAGGTTGCGGCGCTCGAGCTCGTCGAGCAGCGTGCCCAGGATCATCGCGCCGGTGGCGCCCAGCGGATGGCCCATGGCGATCGCGCCGCCGTTCACGTTGATCTTGTCGTGCGGCATCTTGAGGATCTGCATGTAGCGCAGCACGACGGCGGCAAAGGCCTCGTTCAGCTCGAACAGGTCGATGTCGCTCGCCGACATGCCGGCGCGCTTCAGCGCCTTCTCCGAGGCCGGCGCCGGGCCGGTCAGCATGATCGCCGGCTCCGAGCCGATCGAGGCGAAGGAGCGGATGCGGGCGCGCGGCTTGAGGCCGGCCTTCTCGCCGAACTCCTTGGAGCCCACCAGGATCGCGGCGGCGCCGTCGACGATGCCCGACGAGTTGCCGGCATGGTGCACGTGATTGATCTTCTCGACCTCGGGATAGCGTTGCTGCGCCACCGCGTTGAAGCCGGGCATCATCTCGCCCTGCATCTTGAAGCTGGGCTCAAGTGCTGCCAGCGTCTGCATGGTCGTGGTCGGGCGCAGGAACTCGTCATGGGCCAGCAGCTCGATGCCGTTCTGGTCGCGCACCGGCACGATCGACTTCTTGAAGTAGCCGGCGTCCCAGGCGGCCTTGGCGCGCCTCTGCGATTCGACGGCATAGCTGTCGACGTCGTCGCGGCTCATGCCGTACTTGGTGGCGATCAGGTCGGCCGAAACGCCCTGCGGCACGAAATACATCGGGATCGCCACGGCCGGATCGACCGCCCAGGCGCCGCCGTCCGAGCCCATCGGCACGCGGCTCATGCTCTCGACGCCGCCGCCGATCGCAGCCTGGCTCTGGCCCGACATGACCTGCGCGGCCGCCATGTTGGTGGCTTCGAGGCCCGAGGCGCAGAAGCGGTTGACCTGCACGCCCGAGACGGTCTCGGCATAGCCCGCCATGACCGACGCGGTGCGCGCGATGTCGGCGCCCTGCTCGCCGATCGGCATGACGCAGCCCAGCACGATATCGTCGACCAGGTGCGTGTTTAGATTGTTGCGGTCGCGCAGGGCCTGCAGCGCGGTGACGGCCAGGCGCACCGGCGTCACTTCATGGAGCGAGCCATCCTTGCGGCCCTTGCCGCGCGGGGTGCGGACGGCGTCGTAAATGTATGCGTCGGTCATGTCGGTCTCCTATTCGATAGTTCAGATTACCCTTTGACCTCACCCTGAGGAGCGGTCCCCCTCGAATACCTCGGGGTAAACTCCGGACCGCGTCTCGAAGGGTGGGAACCAGTCTTGATGTTGCCCATCCTTCGAGACGCCGCGCCAAGCGCGGCTCCTCAGGATGAGGATGGTAAGTCAGAGCGTCCGTCCAATGAGTTCCTTCATGATCTCGTTGGTGCCGCCGTAGATCTTCTGCACGCGGGCGTCGGCATAGAGGCGGGCGATCGGGTATTCCCACATGTAGCCGTAGCCGCCGTGGAACTGCAGGCACTCGTCGATCAGCTCGCACTGCAGCTCGGTCGTCCAGTACTTGGCCATCGCCGCGGTCGCGACGTCGAGTTCGCCCTTGAGATGCCTGGCCACGCAATCGTCGACGAAGACGCGCGCGATATGGGCCTTGGTCTTGAGTTCGGCCAGCTTGAAGCGCGTGTTCTGGAAATCGATGATCTGCTTTCCGAACGCCTTGCGCTCCTTGACGTAGGCCAGCGTGTGTTCCAGCGCCGCTTCGATCGCGGCCACCGCCTGGATGGCGATGACCAGCCGCTCCTGCGGCAACTGCTGCATCAGTTGCACGAAGCCCATGCCCGGCCCGCCCAGCAGATGATCGGCCGGCACGCGCACGTCCTGGAAGAACAGCTCGGACGTGTCCTGCGCCTTCATGCCGATCTTCTCGAGATTGCGGCCGCGCTTGAAGCCTTCGGTCTTGGTTTCGACGGCGATGAGCGACGTGCCCTTGGCGCCGAGCGCGGGATCGGTCTTGGCGACCACGATCACCAGGTCGGCCAGCTGGCCGTTGGTGATGAAGGTCTTGGAACCGTTGATGACCCAGTGGTTGCCGTCCATGACGGCGGTCGTCTTCACCGCCTGCAGGTCAGAACCGGTGCCCGGCTCGGTCATGGCGATGGCCGTCACCAGCTCGCCGGCGCAGGCCTTGGGGATCCACTTCTTTTTCTGCTCCTCGGTGCCGTAGTGGAGCAGATAGGGGACCACTATGTCGTTGTGCAGCGAGAAGGCGGGCCCCGAGGCCAGCGCCCGTCCCTGCTCCTCGATCATGATGGCGCTGTAGAGGAAGTCGGCGCCGGCGCCGCCATAGGCCTCTGGCATGGTCATGCCCAGAAGCCCCTGCTCGCCCGCCTTGCGCCACAGCTCGCGCGGCACGATCCCGTCCTCCTCCCACTTCATGTGGAAGGGCGTCACTTCCTTCTCGAAGAAGCGCCGGCAGGTGTCGCGGAACATCTGGTGTTCGGGCGTGTAATGCGCGGCCAAAGCGGTCACGAGCGTCGTCCTCCAACGATCAGTATGGTCAGTCTTCTTGAAAGGACTGTGAGCCGCCGGCGGTTCGTCCGCCAGCCCAAGGTAGGTAGTTTACCTTTACGTAAACGTCAACGCCGGTTAGGAGGGTGACGATGACCATCGAAAATGAAGACCAGCTCGAGAAGCTGCGCATCATCGGCAAGCTCGTCGCCCGCACCCTCGCTGCAATGGGCGAGGCGCTGGAGCCCGGCATGACGACCAGGGAACTGGACGATCTGGGCCGCGCCCTGCTGGAGAAGGAAGGCGCCCGGTCGGCGCCGGAACTCACCTACGATTTCCCCGGCGCGACCTGCATTTCGGTGGGCCCCGACTGCGCCCACGGCATCCCGGACGACACGGTCATCAAGGCCGGCGACCTGATCAACATCGACGTCTCGGCCGAACTGGACGGCTTCTTCGGCGATACCGGCGCGAGCTTCGCCGTCCCGCCCACCAGCCCGCGCATCGAGCGCCTCTGCGACGATGGACGGCGCGCCATGTGGGCCGGCATCCGCGCCGTGAAGCCTGGCGCCCGCCTGAACGAGATCGGCCGGTCCATCGAGACCTTCGCCAAAAAGAACGGCTACAGCCTGATCCGCAATCTGGCGAGCCACGGCATCGGGCGTTCGCTGCACGACGAGCCGTCGGAAATCCCCACCTGGTACGAAAAGCACGACCGCCGGAAGATCACCGAAGGCCTGGTCTTCACGATCGAGCCGTTCCTGTCGCTGGGCGCGGATTACGTCGAAGAAATGGACGATGGCTGGACGCTGCGCCCGCCGCTGCACCAGGCCGCGGTGCAGTACGAGCACACGCTGGTCGCGACCCGCCGAGGCCCGTTGATCCTGACGCTGGCCTAGCCTCTTTCCGAGGCCGATAGAATCGCCACCCCCAACCTCATGCTGAGGAGCGCTCCCCCAGGAGCGCGTCTCGAAGCATTGGCACGCGCACCACGTCTGTTGCCGATCCTTCGAGACGCGGTCCGGAGTTTACCCCGAGGTATTCGAGGGGGCCGCTCCTCAGGATGAGGTGGTGCGGGTCGAGGTGAAGCGGAAAGATCCAAAGCGCCGTCGCTATTTAACGGTCGGGCAGGGCCGCGACGGCAGGCGCGAATCGCAGACGCTGACGCTCTCGATATACTTCTTCATCGTCTCCAGGCGCTCGGGCGTCGGCACCGACCGCACGGCGCTCTGCACGACGTAGAAGCTGTCGTTGCCCTTGATGGCCTTCAGCATCGTGGTCTCTGGCTTGCCGGTCGAAGCGAGTAGCGGACAACGCAACAGGAGCGAAGCGGACTCGTAGCCGTTCACCTTGCCCGTCGCGACCGACGTCGCGGTGCTGCCCTTGCAAGCATCGGCCCACTGCTTTTGCATGAGGGCGAAAAACTGCGAAGGCTCTAGGTTCTTCCGACTCAGGAAGACCTGAATGGTGACCATCTCGGTCCAGTTCTCAACCGTCTCGGCCGCCGGCACGAACTCCTGCATGATCAGGCCGTTCTTCGAGTCTTTGAAGCCGAGCTTGAAGCCCTGCGGTACGGTGACGAGCAGGTTCTCGTTATTGAGTTGCTGCGCCTGCAGCGCGCCGCCGGTGAGCCCCATCAGCAGGGCCACACCGGCCGCCGTCCACGTGCTCCGCATGGTCATGGCGTTCCCCTGCAATGGATGCAGGAGATTGAACGGCGTTTCAGCGACACTGTTCCCTGCCGATTCCTACTCGACCGTGGTGGCGCTCAGCCCCAGCATCGCGCGGCGGCGCAGCCACTGGCTCGGACGGTAGCGGTCGTCGCCGGTGATTGCCTGGATCTGCACCAGGATCTCGTGGCACTCCTTGACGCCCAGCCAGTCGGCCAGCGCCAGCGGCCCGCGCGGATAGTTGAGGCCGAGAGTCATTGCGGTGTCGACGTCGGCGGCCGAGGCGATGCCGATCATCGCCATCTCGCAGCCGAGGTTGGCGATCATCGAACACATGCGCTGGGCGATGAAGCCGGGCGAGTCCTTGATCACCGTCACCTTGGTGCCGGACTTGGCGAGCAGCGCCACGGTGGCGTCGCGGATCGCGGGATCGAAGCCCGGCGCCATCATGATCGTGATGCGCTTGGACACGTCGCCGGTCAGGTCGACCGCGACGGTGCGCTTGGGGTCGAGGCCCAGTTCGATCGCGGTGGTGGTGCAGTCCTTGCCGACCGGCGCCACCAGGATCGGGCTCTTGCCGTCGTCGGCCGCCAGCATGTTCGCGCCGTCGGCGCTCACCAGGCTCATCAGCTTGGTGTTGTGGGTGTCCATGATGACGACGCTCGATGCCGGCACATGCGAGGTCGGATGATCGGCGCCGGCGTCGATCTTCGCGCCCTTCTCGTCGTAGCCATACCAGCCGCCGCCGGTCTTGCGGCCGAGCTTGCCCGCCGCATAGAGGCTCTCGTGATAGGGGCTGGGCGTCATGCGCCGGTCGTGGAAGAAGCCCTCGTAGATGATCTTGCGCGCCGGGAAGTTCACGTCGATCCCGGTGAGGTCCATCAGCTCGAACGGGCCCATGCGGAAGCCACAGGTGTCGCGCATCACGGCGTCGATCTGCGACGGCGTCGCCCGGCCCTCCTGCATGATGCGCAGGCCTTCGGTGCCGATCGCGGTGCCGCCGAGATTGACCAGGAAGCCCGGCGTGTCGCCCACGACCACGGGCACGCGGGTCTGGCGCTTGCCCAGCGCCACCATGGCATCGACCACCCATTGCGCGGTGTCGGCGGCGCGGATGACCTCGACCAGCTTCATCAGCGGCACGGGATTGAAATAGTGCATGCCGCAGACACGGTCGCGATGCTTGAGCGCGCGCGCGATCGAGGCGATGCGGATCGACGAGGTGTTGGAGGCCAGGATGGCGTCGGGCGCGATCACCGCCTCGAGCTCGCCGAACAGCTTCTGCTTCACTTCGAGATTCTCGAACACCGCCTCGACGACGACGTGGCAGCCCTTGAGATCCTCGATCTTCTCGGCGACGCCGAGATTGGCGTCCGCCTTTGCGAGGTCGGCATCGGTCAGCCGGCCCTTCGCGACCAGCCCCTTCAAGGTGTCGAGGATCGCTGCCTTGGCCTTCGCCGCACCACCGGGGGCCGCGTCATACATGATCGCCTTCATGCCGCCCTGCGCGGTGACCTGGGCGATGCCACGGCCCATGGCGCCGGTTCCCACGACGCCGACGGTGAGATCGGGGCGGTTGATGTCGAGACTCATACTGCGTTCCTCTTACTCTGCTGAAATTCGTTACCGGGGGCGCGCCACTCCAGTGGCGCATCTTCCCTTCACTCATGAGCGCCACTGGAGTGGCGCGCTCCTATGATTTGTTGGCGAACCCCGCACCCTTCAGCCCATCCTTGATCTCATCCAGCACGACCGGATCCTCGATCGTGGCCGGCAGGGTCCATGGCTGGCTGTCGGCCATCTTCTGCATGGTGCCGCGCAGGATCTTGCCGGAGCGCGTCTTGGGCAGCCGCTGCACGACCAACGCGCTCTTGAAGAAGGCGACGGGACCGATGCGGTCCCGCACCATCTGCACGACCTCGTTGGTGATCTCCTGCGGCGGCCGGTTGACGCCGGCCTTCAGCACCAGGAAGCCGAGCGGCACCTGCCCCTTCAGATCGTCGGCGATACCGATCACCGCGCACTCGGCGACATCGGCATGCGCGCCCAGCACTTCCTCGATCTGTCCGGTCGAGAGGCGATGACCGGCGACGTTGATCACGTCGTCCACGCGGGTCATCACCGAAACGTAGCCATCCGGATCGATGAAGCCCGCATCGCCGGTTTTGTAGTAGCCGGGGAACTCGCTCATGTAGCTCTGCTTGTAACGCTCGTCGGCGTTCCACAGCGTCGGGAAGGTTCCCGGCGGCAAGGGCAGCTTGCCGGCCAGCGCGCCCACCTCGCCCGGCTTCATCGGATGGCCGTTCTCGTCCAGCACGTCGAGATGCCAGCCGGGCGACGGCACCGAGGTCGAGCCGAGCTTCACCGGCATCGGATCGAGGCCCTGGAAGTTGCCGCAGATCGCCCAGCCGGTCTCGGTCTGCCACCAGTGATCGACCACCGGCACGCCCAGAAGCTTCTGCGCCCATTCGACGGTCGGCGGATCGCCGCGCTCGCCCGCCAGGAACAGGGTACGGAACGTCGAGAGATCGTAGTGCTTCAGCAGCTTGCCGTCCGGGTCCTCGCGCTTGATCGCGCGGAAGGCCGTCGGCGCCGTGAACAGCGCCATCGCCTTGTGCTCGGAGATCACGCGCCAGAAGGCGCCGGCATCGGGCGTGCCGACAGGCTTGCCTTCGTAGAGGATCGAGGTCGCGCCGTGGATCAGCGGCCCGTAGACGATGTAGCTGTGGCCCACGACCCAGCCCACGTCCGAAGCGCACCAGTAGACCTCGCCCGGCTCGACGCCGTAGAGGTTCTTCATCGACCAGGCGAGCGCGACGCAGTAGCCGCCGGTGTCGCGCACCACGCCCTTGGGCTGGCCGGTCGTGCCCGACGTGTAGAGGATGTAGAGCGGATCGGTGGCCTTCACCGGCACGCAAGCCGCGGGCTGCGCGGCGGCGAGCGCCTCGTTCCAGTCGAGGTCGCGGCCGGGCATCATTGTCGCGGCACATTGCGGCCGTTGCAGCAGGATGACCCGCGGCACCTTGTGCTTGGCCTGCTCGATCGCCTGGTCGACCAGCGGCTTGTACTGCACGATGCGCGACGGCTCGATGCCGCACGAGGCGGTGAGGATCAGCTTCGGCGCGCAATCGTCGATGCGGCTCGACAGTTCCTTGGCCGCAAAGCCGCCGAACACGACCGAATGGATCGCGCCCAGCCGCGCGCAGGCGAGCATCGCCATCACCGCTTCGGGGATCATCGGCATGTACAGGATGACGCGATCGCCCTTGCCCACGCCCTGCGCCGCGATCATCCCGGCGATGCGCGCCACCTGGTCGCGCAGCTCGCGATAGGTGAAGCTCTTCTTGGTGTTGGTGAGCGGCGAATCGTAGATCAGCGCCGCCTGCTTGGCGCGGCCGCCCTCCACGTGGCGGTCGAGCGCATTATGGCAGGCGTTGAGCTCGCCGCCCTCGAACCAGCGATAGAAAGGCGGCTTCGTCCCGTCGAGCACCTTGTCCCAGCGCTTCGTCCAGTCGATCGCCGCCGCCTGCTCTGCCCAGAACCCCTCGGGATCCTGGAGCGACCGCGCATGAAGCGCACGATATTTGTCGCCAACAGCCATGACCGGCATCCTTTGCGTTTCCGTCCCTGGCTTAGCCCCGCCTCCGGCCGGTCGCAATGTGGTTATGTGAAACCGATTCGCAGGGGCTCAGGCGAAGACGTCGGAAACGAAACGCCCATGCTCGTGCTCGACGGTCTCCACCCACTTCTGCGCATCGGCCTCGCCGGCGCCCGATGCCTCGCGATAGATTCGCACCAGCGTCTCGCGCACGGCCGGCGCCATGTACTGCCCGTCGCCGCAGACATAGACGGTGCCGCCCCGCCGGAACAGTTCCACGATGCGGGCGCGTTCCTCCCACACGCGATGCTGGACGAACGAGACCTCGCCCCGCGGCTGCAGCGAGAAGGCCGGCAGCACCGTGACCACACCCGCCGCCTCCCAGCGCGCGAGTTCGTCGCGATAGAGATAGTCGACGTCGGCATGGTTGGTGCCGAAGAACAGCAAGGCCGGACCGACATCCTGGCCGCCCTCCTTCTGCGTGGCGCGTTCCTGCAGGAAGCCGCGGAACGGCGCGATGCCGGAGCCGGCACAGATCAGGATGATCGGCGTGCGGGGATCGGCCGGCGGATGGAAACGGGCATTCGAGGGGCGCACCGCCAGCGAGATGCGGTCGCCTGGCTGCAGATGGGCCAGGTAGGACGAGGCGACGCCGCGGAAGGTGCCGTTCCCCGAGTAGGCCGGCGCATCGACGACGGCGACGGTCAGCGTGACATGGTCGGGCTTCCAGAGTGGCGACGAGGAGATGGAATACTGCCGGGCCCGCATGGGCGGCAGCATGTCGAGGTAGGGACCGAAGCCCAGCGCGCAGGACTGGAAGCGGTCGAGCAGGTCGAGGACGCTGCAGCGCGGCTTGAGCACCGCATCGGCATAGGCCTCGCCCGCCATGGCCTCCAGCTCCGCCCGTTCGGGCGGACAGGGCGTCGCCGCGGCGAGCGCGGCCACCTGGGCCCGCGTCGCGGGCTGGGCCAGTTCCACGTAGTTCGACAGCAGCTCGCCGCAACTGACGGGACGGCCGATCGGCAGGCTGGCCGCACCGTCACGCCGAAGGACGACAAGCGTGTCGCGCGCCAGGCCGAAGCGACGCAGCACGCGATCGACCAGCTCCTGCGGGTTGGTCGCCAGGACCGCCAGATAGTCGCCCGCCCGATACGTCATCCCGTCGGGCAGCGAGAATTCCAGGTGCCGCTTCGAGCGCGCGTTGGGCGCGCTCATATCGACCAGCTCGCGGTTCTCGACCACGCTGCCGCGTTGCAGGTCGCCCAGCCGCAGTGCGCCCTCGCGACCGTCCTTGACGTACTCGACCTGCAGGCCGGACGCGGCCGGCGCGGCAGTGGCGTCCTTGCCCAGGGACTCGCGCAGGCGCGGCAGGAAGCCCGCCCACCATTCGTCGAAGGCGCCGAAGAAGTCGCCACCCGAATCGGTCTCGCCGCGTTCGGCGAGCCGCGTGGCGCCGGCCCGGGCGAGAGCGGCGTCGACGCGCTTGGGGATCGCCTGGTAGGTGCGCGCCCATTGCCGGTTGCCGCAGCCGAACACCGCGAAGCGCGCGCCGGTCAGCGCGCCCTCCTGCAGGGCTTCGACGTAGGAGACGAACTGGCGGGCATTGTCGGGCGGCTGGCCTTCGTAGGACGCCGTGACCACCACGATCGCGCCCTCGCGCGGCAGGTTGCCGGCATGGTCGTCCATCGCCGCCACGGTCGGCGCGAAGCCGTTGGCCGGCGCCTCGTCGGCGATACGGTTGGCGAAGGCCTCCGACGAGCCGGTATTGCTGCCAAAGAGAATGAGCAGCGGCGTCGCGGCGGCATCCGAGGCCGGCCGTCGCGCGGGCTGCGGCGTCAGCGCCTTCTGCGGCGTCGAGGGCACGGCACTGCGCCGCAGCGAGGTCCCCGTGCGGCGCGCCCGCGCGCGGATGCGCAGACCTTCGGGCTTGAGTGTTAGCGTCTCGTGGATCTTCAGCGTGTAGGACGGATCGTCGAGCACGAAGTCGAAGCGCTGCAGCATCAGGATGAGGACGAGCTGGGCTTCCTGCATGGCGAAGGGCCGGCCGATGCAGGCCCGCGCGCCGTTGCCGAACGGCTTCCAGGCGTTGGGCGGCAACTGGCTGGCATTCTCGGGCGCGAAGCGCTCGGGCCTGAAGGCTTCCACATCGTCGCCCCAGACCTTGGGGTCGCGATGCAGCATCGGCTCGAGGACCATCACGATGTCCTTGGTCGTGAGCGGGTACTTGCCGGCCAGCACGGTGTCCTGGTGCGGGCTCACCGAAAAGACCGAGGCGGTCGGCCAGATGCGCAGTGCCTCCATCAGGATCTGCTCGATGTAGCGCAGTTGCGCGAGATGCTCGACCCGCGGCACCTCCTCGCCCAGCACCTGGTCGACAAGGGCGCGCGCCTTCTGCAGTACGTCCGGATTCTTCAGCAGCAGATAGGTCGCAAAGGACAGAAGGCCGCTCGTGGTCTCGTGGCCGGCGATCAGGAAGGTGATCATCTGATAGCCGATGTTCTCGTCGCTCAGCTTCTCGCCGGTGACGGGATCGACGCCATTCAGCATCAGGTTGAGCAGGTCGTTCTTCTCGTTGCCCTTGGGATCGCGCCGGCGCTCGGCGATGAGCTCGCGCGCGACCTTGTCCATCAGCTCCTTGTCGGCCTGGAACTGACGCGCCTTGGACAGCATGAGGTTGCTCAAGAGCTTCGGCCGGCGCGCCCGGTTCGAGGCCTCCTGCAGCGTGCCCACCATGGCGGACACGAAGGGATGCATGTCGTCCTGGTAGAAGCTGTTGAAGCGGTAGTCGAACGCGCAGAGGGCGATCGTGTCGAGGGTGAGCCGCGTCATGTTGTCGGCGACCTCGATGACGGCGCTCGGCCCGAACCGCTCCCAGCGCACGAACATCTGGTCGGCGATGTCGAGCATCCGGTCGAACATGCCGCGGATGGCGATCGGCCCGAAAGCCGGAACCAGGATCCGGTGCGCCTTGGCCCAGTTGGGCTCGTAGCCATGGGCGGTGAACAGCCCGTCGCCGGCAACCGCCCGGATCTCCTTCAGGGCTCCCTGGATGCGTTTGCCGAACCGGGTCTCGTCGCACAGTTCGTTGACCAGCTCCTGCGAGCTGGCGACATGGACGTCATGGTCCATGATCGTGAGCTTGAAGAACGGCCCGTAGGTGCGGGCGAGCCCCATCAGGCTCTGGACCGGGCAGCCGCCCTGCAGCTCCGTGAGATTGCCGACGATGGGTTTCAGGGGCGGTTGGGGAACCCGCTCATTCAGCGACATGATGCAATGCCTTCACACAAGGTTCGAGTTCCCGAGCACCACCGGCCGACGACGTAACTCGACCTAAAATGGCCTGTCCCCTCGCACCTTGTCGACGTATTCGTGGGGTGACGGGTGGCGAAGGAGTATTTCGATGCGGAGACGGTTTCTTGCAGTGCTGATGGCGGGCGGCGCGACGACGCTTCTGCCGCGGGCGCCCCGCGCCCAGGGCTGGATGGAGTACAAGCCCGAGGGCGGGCGTTTCCGGGTCGACCTGCCGGCACTGCCGAAGATCGCGATCGTCCAGGTGCCGATCGGCAACGGCAACACCGTGCCGATGACCGAAGCGACCTCGGTGGTCTCGCGGGTCGCCTACATCGCCTCCTATGTCGACTATCCGCCCGCCGTCACGAAAGGCGCCGCGGCCGACGTGATCCTGACCAAGGTCCGCGACGGCGCGGCGGCCGGCGGCTCCTACCGCGACGAGAAGAAGCTGCAGCTCGGCCGGGTCGAAGGTCGCGAATACACGGTCGTGCAAGGCAACGGCAACGTCGCCGTCACCCGCACCTATTGGGCGCGCGGCCGCCTGTACTCGCTCGTGGTCGACGGCAAGGCCGGCATCGAGACCCAGCCCGCGACCCGCCAGTTCCTCGACTCCTTCGCGCTGGTCCAATAGACGGCGCGCCAACGGGCCTGTCGCCCCTCTCTGCTTCCCGCTATTCTCCCGGCAACAAAGTGTTCCTGGGAGGGAACGATGGTCGGTCGCCGTGAGGTGACGCTGGGCGGGCTTGCCGCGCTGGCGTCGACACGTGTGCTTGCTCAATCGACGAACTGGCCCGCCAAGCCGATCCGCCTGATCGTGCCCTACGGGCCGGGCGGCTCGGCCGACCAGGTGGCGCGTCTCTATGCCGAGAAGATGAGCGCCTCGCTCGGTCAGCAGATCATCGTGGAGGACAAGCCCGGCGCCTCGGGCGGCGTCGGCGCGCAGATGGTCGCGACGGCACCCGCCGATGGCTACACGCTGCTGCTGTCGCCGACCGCGATCATGGCCATCACGCCGGCCGCGCGGAAGGTGCCTTACAATCCGGACGACCTGGTGGCCGTCGCCCGTCTCTCGACGCCGATCCTGGTCGTCACCCTCACCAATGCGCTGGGCGCCAAGAGCTGGGCCGGGTTCGTGGCACTCGCTAAGGCGAACCCGGGCAAATACTGGTTCGGCTCCTCCGGCCTCGGCACCATCACTCATCTCACCGGCGAAGTGCTGACGCGGTCCGCCGGCATCCAGATGCAGCACTCGCCCTACAAGACGATCGTGGACGCCACCGGAGACGTATTCGACGGCCGCATCCAGATGGTCTTCGATCCCTCGTTCGTGCCCTATGCCAAGGCCGGCAAGGTGTTCGCCGCTTTCGTCGATCAGCCGGCGCGTCTGCCCGACCTGCCGGACACACCGACCGCGACGGAGATCGGCCTCGATCTCAAGGGCTTCCGCGCCCGCAGCTGGTTCGGCCTCTTCGCGCCGAGAGGCACGCCCGAGCCCATCCTGAAGCGGCTGTCCGATGCGGCGGCACAGGCGGCCGCGTTGCCGGACATGAAGGAGAAATTGCTGCTGGTGGCGCAGAACGTGGAACATCAATCCAACGTCGACTTCGCGCGGCAGGTGCGTGAAGACCAGATCTATTTCGCGCAGCTGCTGAAAGACCTGGATATCAAGCTGGAATAGGCGAGCCGCCCTGTGAGAGAGTGCCGCCGCACAGGGAGTCGAACGGAAAGAACCATGGCCAAGCGCAAGACGGGTAAAGGCAGCAGCAAGTCGAAGGCGCCGGCCAAGCGCAAGGTCGCCGCCAAGACGAAGAAGATCGTCCGGCCGGCTGCGAAGGCCGCACCCAGGAAGGCTCCCCCGCCAAAGAAGGTCATCGCTCCCAAGAAGGTTGTCGCATCCAAGAAGGCCGTCGCACCGAAGAAGGCCCCGGTATCCCGGAAGGTCGCCGCGCCCAAGCCGCTCGGGCGCCCCGGCCTGCGTCGCTCGGTCAAGAGCCGCACCTCCGTGACCCGCCTCGCGGCGCCGCGTCCGGTGTCGCACAAGACCGCGCTGGCCGCGCAGAACATCTACGAGCGCGACCTCGACAGGACGCCTGCGAATTACGCCGCGCTGACTCCTCTGCAGTTCATCGAGCGCACCGCCAGCGTCTATCCCGATCACCTCGCGCTGATCCACGGCCAGCGCCGCCAGACCTGGGCCGAGACCTATGCGCGCTGCCGGCGTCTCGCCTCGGCGCTGGTCAAGGTCGGCATCGGAGTCGGCGACACGGTGGCGATCATGGCGCCCAACATTCCCGAGATGTACGAGGCGCATTTCGGCGTGCCGATGACCGGCGGCGTGCTCAATTCGCTCAACACCCGCCTCGACGCCGCGATGGTCGCCTTCATCCTCGACCATAGCGAGACCAAGGTGCTGCTGGTCGACCGCGAGTACCATCGCGTCGTCACCGAGGCGCTGGCGATCGCCAAGACCCAGCCGCTGGTCGTCGACATCGACGATCCCGAATGCGAGGACCGTGCGCAGATCGGCGACACGACCTGGGAGGAATTCATCGCCGATGGCGATCCCGATTTCGCCTGGTCCTATCCATCGGACGAGTGGAACGCGATCACGCTCAACTACACGTCGGGCACGACCGGCAATCCCAAGGGCGTCGTCTACAGCCATCGCGGCGCGACGCTCTCGTCCTACGGCAACGCCACGCAATGGCCGATCGGCCTGCACCCGGTCTATCTCTGGACCCTGCCGATGTTCCACTGCAACGGTTGGTGCTTCCCGTGGACGCTGGCGCTGGTGGCCGGCACCTCGGTGTGCCTGCGCCGCCCCGCGGCCAAGCCGATCTTCGACGCGCTGGCCGACAACGATGTGAGCCACATGTGCGGCGCGCCGATCATCATGCAGCTGATCATCGGCGCGACCGAAGCCGAACGCCGGCCGCTCGGCCGCAAGGTCGAGTTCATGACCGCCGCCTCGCCGCCCCCCGCCGCCGTGCTCGAGGCGCTGGAGAAGCAGAACTTCCGGGTCACCCACGTCTACGGCCTCACCGAGGTCTACGGTCCGGCCACGATCTGCTCGTGGCATCAGGAATGGGATGCGCTGCCGGCGCACGATCGTGCGCGGCTGAAGGCGCGCCAGGGCGTGCGCTACGCGGCCCAGGACGGCGTCACGGTGATGGATCCCAGGACCATGAAGGAGGTGCCGCGCGACGGCGCCACGATGGGCGAGGTCATGTTCCGCGGCAACATCACCATGAAGGGCTATCTCAAGAACCCGACGGCGACGCGCGACGCCTTCGCAGGCGGCTGGTTCCACTCCGGCGATCTCGGCGTGATGCACGAGGACGGCTATATCGAGCTGCGCGACCGCTCCAAGGACATCATCATCTCCGGCGGCGAGAACATCTCGACCATCGAGGTCGAGGGCGTGATCATCGCCCATCCCGCGGTCGCCAACGCCGCCGTCGTCGCCAAGCCCGACGAGAAATGGGGCGAGACGCCCTGCGCCTTCGTGATGCTGAAGCCCGGCGCCACCGCCAGCGCGGAAGACATCATCGCCCACTGCCGCGCCAACCTCGCGGGCTACAAATGCCCGCGCCACATCGTCTTCCGCGACCTTCCCATGACCTCGACCGGCAAGGTGCAGAAGTTCGTCCTGCGCGAATGGGCAAAGGCCGCCTAGCGCGCTCGGCGGCCAAACTGACGCGGCCCCCCGGGCAACGACGGCAAACCATCGCGCCGCCATAATCTCCGGGCTAGGTTCGCGATCCCATGCCCGGCGAAGCAACGCTCATCGTGACGACCCGCAGCGGCGTACGCCCCCTGGGCGTGCGCGGCGAGCCGTTGCACAACGCCGCGCCGCAATTGCGCCGCGTGGTGCGGCGGCGGCTGGGCGACGAAGCCGCCGACCTGCTGGCCGATCCGCAGCTCCATGAGAACGACCAGGGCATCGACTGGTATGCCGGCTGGTCCGGTCCGGTTCGCGCCGTTACCGACCTCCCACCCGCGCAGCAGGACGCCGTGCTGGCCGCGGTCGAGCGCACGCTGGCGGAGATCCGGCGACTGGGCGACCTGCTCGCCGGCCACGGCCCCAAGGAAGAGACCGGTGTCGTCGGCCTGTCGCTGAAACTCGCGGCGCGCGCGCCCTCGCCCGCCTTTGTCTTCCTGGTCGGCGACCGGCCGGTCATCGTCGCCTGGGGCTACGAGAAGGAAGCGGCCAGTGCGCTGCTGCCGCTCGCCCTGCCGCGGGTGCCCGACGCGCGAGTCCCCGATGCCCACGTGCCGGACGCCGCCGTGCCGGGCCGGCGGCCTGTGCTCGAAGCCGCGCAGAGGACGCCGATATCCACCCGGCCCGCCGCCATCCCGGCGGCCGGGGTGCCCTGGTGGCGTACCCTCGCCGCGGCGCTCCCGCTCCTGCTGCTTCTTCTCGCGGGCGCGTGGCTGCTGCGCGGCCTGCTGCCCGTCCCGCCCGATGTCGCCCTCGTGACGCGCGAAGGGCCGCCCGCACCCCCGGCCCCGGAGGCACCGCCCGACACGTTGCCGGCGCTGAAGGCCGCCTTCTCCGCCGAGCAGTCGCGCGAGCGCGTGCTGAAGGTCGAGCTTGGCCTGGCCGAAGCGGAACTGAAGCGGCGGATCGCCGACTGCAAGCCGCCCGAACCGCCCAAGCCGCCCCAGGTCGCGGTCGCACCACCGCCGCCGGCTCCCGCCCCGGCACCGCCGAAGGTCGTGCCGCCGAAACCGGCGCCCGCCCCGGCGCCGCAGCCGCGCAATCCGGCCGACAATCGCCTGCGCCTGCCCAATGCGCCGACCAACGACTATTCCTTCATGCAGGGCTGCTGGCGCACCGACCCGTTCCGCCACGAAGCGCTGCAGCTCGAGCCCGGCCGCTCGTCCTACTGCTTCGATGCCAGCGGCGCGGGCCAGCTCGAATGGCGCCGCGGCCGCACCGCCTGCCGCACGCGCGCCCAGGCGCGCTTCGAGGGCGCGGTGCTGCGGCTGCGAGACTCGGATTCGACCTGCAACGACGGCTCGCGCTGGTTCGCCGACCAGCTCGTCTGCCAGCGCGGCGCCGACAACGTGGCTATCTGCAGCGGCGAGTCGCGCAATGCCTACGGCGCGCCGGTGCGCTGGTCGGTCAACCTGCACAAGATCAACTGACCCGCCTAATGGGCGGCTGAGGTAAACTCGGTTCCGGCACCGCGGCGGCTCGCCTACAGTGCGGGTCGTCCCCCCCTTTATCCGGTAGCTTCAGTGTCCCCTTCCGCGCGCGTGACGTGGCGCAGTTTCCAGGCCGGCGCCTTGCGCATGATCCTGCCCGGCCTCGCGTCCCTTCCGTTCGGCATCGGCTTCGGCGTCGCCGCGGCCCAGAAGGGCCTGAGCGCCTTCGAGACGACGCTGATGAGCTTCACCGTGATGGCCGGCACCAGCCAGATGGTGGCGCTCGACATCTGGGCCCAGCCGCTGCCGCTGATGGCGCTGGCCGTGTCGGTGTTCGTGGCCAATCTCCGCTACTTCGTCATGGGCGCGGCCCTGCAGCCGCATCTGCCGCACCTGCCCTGGTGGCTGCAGCCGCCCGTCTGGTACGTGACGGTCGATCAGAACTGGGCGGTCAACATCGCGGAGTATCGCCGCGGCCAAGGCGATCTCGGCAAGTTCCTGGGCGGCGGCTTCGTCATGGCCTGGATCTGGTCGGGATCGACCCTGGCCGGTCATCTCGCGGCCGGCGGAATCCTCTCCGATCCCACCATGGCACGACGACTCGGACTCGATTTCGTGGGCGTCGCGGTGTTCGTCGTGGTGGCCACCATCCTGTTCCGCGGCAAGCGGGACATCGCGCCCTGGGCGGTGGCGATTGCAGCGGCGCTCGCCGCCATGGCCGCGAAGGGCGGCGGCTTCATCGCCATGCGCTGGCTGGGCCGCCACCGCTTCGTGAACGCGTTGCTCGACCACGCGCCCGGCGCGGTCCTGGTCTCGGCGGCCGTCGTTCCGCTCACGCAGAGCGGCGGCGCGTTCATCGTCGGCGCGGTGGTCGGCACCGTGCTGACCCGAACCGTCGGCGGATTCACCGCCGGCCTGTTCGGCGCGGTCGGCGCCGTGGCGCTGGCCCGCTGGGCGGGCCTCGCGTGAGGATTTAGTGGGAAGTCGGCTCGGTCAGCCGGACGATCTCGTCCTTGATCATGAGCTTGCGCTTCTTGAGGCTGCAGAGCGCGTCGTCGTTGGGAAGCGGCCTCGTCGTCTCTTGATGGATCGCCTGCTCAAGAGTCGCGTGCTTGGTCTTGAGAGCTTCGATGTGGTCCACGGTGCTCATAGTCGGATACCTCCGAGTTTGTTAACGGGACGATGGAAGTCTGACTCTGACATTGGGTGGTGTCACGTCGAATCAACCCGTAAACGAACGGTCACACGAAGAATGTGAATAACCCGTCAGCAGTGTTGAACCATCCGGTTCACGCCGCGAGGCCGACGGCCTCCGCGACTTCCGCCGGCGCGAACACGGGAAACGTCGCGCGCATCAGGGCGGCCACCGACCGGCGATCCGCCTCGTCGGGCACGACTCCCAGGCACACCGCATAGACGCCGAGATTTCCGATGGCCGCCCGCAGGCGCTTCTCGGTCGAACGCTCGCGATCGGCAGGTGGCGAATGCAGGCTCGCCAGCTTGAGCTGCTCGGCATGCTCGGCGGCCAGCTCGGCGTCGGCCACGCGCCGGCGGACGGCATCGACGGTCTCGCGCAGCGCGCCGGGCCAGACCTTGTCCTTCAGCCGGCGACGCATCTCGCGCAGCGGCTTCACGACCTCGGACTGCCAGGCCTCGCTCGCGGTCAGGATGGCGCGCAGCCGCTCGGCGGTCAGGGTCGGTCGGCCGGATGCACCGAGCCAGCAACAGAACAGCAGGACATTGACGTCGCAGCCGCGCCGCTCCTGCAGGTCGAGGCAGGCCTCGGCCACGCCATCGCCCGAATAGAGCTCGAGCGAGAAGTTCCAGAATGGGTGGGGGAGAAAATCCGACACGGCTTGTTGGCTTTTGGGTGCTTCCCTTTGGGCGGGCTCCGGGGTACACGGCCGGGAGCGACGTGGCTAGCCTGCCTGGACGAGTGCGCCCTGCATGAATGACTTGACGTCGTCGGATCCGCCGGACGCCCAGACCATCAAGGCCAAGCTTGAGGCCCTGAAGAGCGAGCATCGTTACCTCGACGAGGTGATCGACCGCCTGATCGAGAAGCCGCCGTTCGACCAGCTCCAGCTCCAGCGCCTGAAGAAGCGCAAGCTCGGGCTGAAGGACCAGATCCTGCGGCTGGAAAGCCAGCTCATTCCCGATATCATCGCCTGAGAGAGTCATGGCCAAGAAAACCACCAAGCGCCCGGCTGCAAAGCCGGTGGTCGGCGTCATCATGGGCAGCCAGTCCGACTGGTCGACCATGCGTCATGCCGCCGAGACGCTCAAGGCGCTGGGCGTCCCCTTCGAGGCGCGCATCATTTCGGCCCACCGGACTCCCAAGCGCATGATGGACTACGCCTCGAGCGCAAAAGCCCGGGGCCTGAAGGTCATCATCGCCGGTGCCGGCGGTGCGGCCCACCTTCCCGGCATGACCGCTGCCATGACACCGCTCCCCGTCCTGGGCGTCCCGGTCGAAAGCGCCGCCCTCAAGGGCCAGGACAGTCTTCTTTCCATTGTCCAGATGCCGGCCGGCATTCCCGTCGGGACCTTGGCGATCGGACGCGCCGGATCCATCAATGCGGCCCTTCTGGCGGCCTCGATCGTCAGTCTTGGCGACGCCAAGATCATGGCGGCACTGGAAGCCTGGCGCACACGGCAGTCGCTGGCCGTCGCCAAGATCCCGACCGACGACGCCCCGGCCCATCGCTGATGCCGGCCTTCCGACCTCTGCCGCCGGGATCGACCATCGGCATCCTGGGGGGCGGCCAGTTGGGCCGCATGACGGCCCTGGCCGCCGCGCGCCTGGGCTATCCGTGCATCGTCTACGCCCCCGACGACCATCCGGTCGCCGCCCAGGTCTGCGCCGGGCATGTCCGCGGGGCCTATGACGACGCCGAGGCCCTCGCCCGCTTCGCCGCGCAGGTCGACGTCGTCACCTACGAATTCGAGAACGTGCCCGAGGGCGCCGTCCTCGAATGCGAGAAGCTGAAGCCGGTCCGGCCGGGCGTGAAGCCCATCCACTTTGCCCAGCACCGGCTCCGCGAGAAGGACTTCCTGCGCAAGCTCGGGATCGGCACGGCCGACTATCAGCCCATCCGCTCCGAGGCCGACATTGCGGCGGCCACCGCCCTGCCCGGCATCCTGAAGACCTGCACCGAGGGCTATGACGGCAAGGGCCAGGCGCGCGTCGCCGACCGGGCCGAACTCTCAGCCGCCTGGGCCAGGCTCGGCCGGCGGGAATGCATCCTCGAGGCGATGGTCGATTTCGAATGCGAGATCTCCGCCATCGTGGCCCGCGGCCCGGACGGCACCACGCGCTGCTTCCCCATCGGCATCAACGGCCATCGCGACGGCATCCTGCGCACCACCACCGTGCCCTCGGGCCTGCCGGCGGCGACCCTGGCGACGGCGGAGCGCTTCGGCGTCGGACTCGCTCAGGGCCTAGACCTGGTGGGTCTGGTGGCGCTGGAAATGTTCGTGACCAGGGACGGGCGGGTGCTGGCCAACGAGATGGCGCCGCGGCCGCACAATTCGGGTCACTGGACGATGGACGCCTGCGCCACCAGCCAGTTCGAGCAGCTGGTGCGCGCCATCTGCGGCCTGCCGCTGGGCTCGGTCGAGGTCCTGGCGCCCTCGCGCATGGAGAACCTGATCGGCGACGAGGCCGACGACTGGCTGCGCTATCTGGCGGAGCCGACGGCGCGGCTCCATCTCTACGGCAAGGCGGAGGCCCGCCCCGGCCGCAAGATGGGCCATGTCACCTACGTGCTGCCGGCCGTGCCCCCGGCCGCTTCGGGCCGGTCCACGACCTGAGCTGTCCCTTCAGCTTCTCGAACTTCATCACGTCGTCGATGCGGCGATCGAGGAAGGCCCAGGTAGCCTCGGCGCCCGGCGACCGGTCGTTCAGCCAGTAGAGCAAGGTCGAGGAATAGACTCCGGCCAGCGTGGCGCGCTTGGTGTAGAAATTGAAGTCGGTGCTGGTGTCGCCGGCCGCGTACCACATGGCGTCGACCGTCTTGTAGAGCAGCTTCAGCGCCAGCCCGGCATTGAGCGGCAGCGACAGGGTCGACAGCGCCCGCCGTGCCGCCTCGCGCGGACCGGCATGGCGTTCCAGCCGGATGCGGACGGCGCCCTTGATGCGGTCGCGGATCTTGAGGGTCGTGATCCCCTCTTTCTCCATGTCCTCGACCGTGCGCCGGTCCGCCCGCTCGCTGACATAGGTCAGCGCCTGGAGGGGCCCGCCCGGGAACAGCCGGTCGGCCTCGCCCGGCGGCAGGTCGAGCGCCCGGCCGCTGGCGGCCAACGCGGCCCGCGTCCAGCCGTCGAACGCGGCCTCGGCCATGAACTCGTCCGCCAGCCGGTCCCGCCGGGAAGCGTCCGGGTCGATTTCCGGTGAATTCGGGGTGTTTTGCTCGGTCATCTGTGGAATATAGGCCGCAATCGGGGGGTTCCCAAGGGTATCCGCCTGTGATACCTACCCGGCCTCTGGAATTCCGGCCCCGGGTCATCTGTGGGCCAAGCCGCATTGGAAGGAAGCGATCGAAGTGCAGGTTCTCGTTCGTGAAAACAACGTCGATCAGGCGCTGCGCGTCCTGAAGAAGAAGATGCAGCGCGAGGGCATCTTCCGCGAGATGAAGCTCCGCCGCAACTACGAGAAGCCGTCCGAGCGCCGCGCCCGTGAGCGCGCCGAGGCCATCCGCCGTACGCGCAAGCTGATGCGCAAGCGCATGGAGCGCGAGGGCTACTAGTCCTCCCCTCCTCGCACGAGACGACAACCCCCGGCATCCCCGGGGGTTTTTGTTTGGTTTAAGGCCCGCAGCGACGATAGCCAGCCGTTGGTCCGCCCATGCCCCACCCCAGGCCATAGAACGCCAGAGTGTCCGACGGCTCGAAATATTGGACGTGCGCGACCTCCCCCTGGGCGGTCCAGCGAAACGTCGGAAAACCGCTGACTTCGTGTCTGTAGAAGACAATCGCCGATGGTTTGCCCTCGCCCATCGTCACCGTCGTTGGTGTGACGGCCATCCGCTCCGACGGAAGCGAGCATTTCCCGTCCTTCGCCCATGTCCCCAGCATCGCCTGAGGCGCGGGATCGGCGGCAGCCTGCGAGGAGGCCGTGACAACAGCGATCAAGGCAAAGGCCCGGCGCATCGTATTTCTGCGTTTGATCTCACCGATTCTACTCCAGTTCAGTCTGCTTTATCCGAGCAATTGCAGAAGGGCAGCTTCGAGTTCCGCCACGTCGGTCACCACTGCATCAGGCGTCTCCATCTCCGAGCGCGGCCGCTGACGTCGCCAGCGGCCGGAGCGGAACTGGATGGTCGCCATGCCGGCCACTTTGGCGGGGGCGATGTCGGCATCGATCCGGTCACCGACCAGGATGCATTCGGCCGGGGGGACGTCGTGATCGCGCGTGAACAGCTCCGCGATCCCCGCCCGCTCCAGGCGCTCCCAGCGCGGTTCCCGCGCGCCCAGCACCAGACCGCGCGCCTTGAGACGCTTCAGCAGGCCCTCGATCTCGGGCCGTATCTGGAAGGCATCGAGTTGCCCCGTCATGGCCTCGACGCGCCGCGCCACGCGCGACACCGTCGTGGGCTCGCCGCCGCACAGTGTCTCGATCATGTGGTGCACGACATCGTGGGCGAAGGCGGCCACCGCCTGCTCGGACGCCTCTTCGACCATCGCCGAATCGACGCGGATGCCCTCCATGCCGCACGCCGCCGCGATGGCGCCGTCGAGCGCCATCTCCCAGGCGAACTCCAGATCGACCGCGCCCCCGATGTCGAAGATGACAGCGCGATAGGTCGAACGTATGGGCATGACTAGTTTCAACATCTTGCTGCACCGCTACTCGTGAAGCGGTCCTCGAATCGCCTCGAAGTGATAGCCCAAAGGCAATTCCATCTCTCCTGATCCTGGCGATGCGCCAAAACCGGATCCTCAGGCCTGCCGTTGCGCCACTTTCCTTCGAAGCGCCGACCATCGCTCGTCACGAAGACGCCTGTGCCGTCAGGAACGCCATCGGCCCAGTTGCCTTCGAACTGTCCTTGCGGTCCCCGGGCGATGTTTTTGCCCGTGAGCTGTTTTCGATACCAGCGCTCTTCCAGGCGGTAGCCACCTGGCGCCGTCAGGACGCCTCTCGTCCAATCTCCCCTGTCCCATTTGCCGCTGTATCGCTGACCGCCGGAATATGTCGCCACTCCCTCACGCAGTTCGCCATCCTTCCAGATGCCTTCATACCGGGTTCCGGATTCGCTTAATTCCCCGTTCCCCGTGATTCGGCCTCCTTCCATGTGCCCCGAATAACGCACCGTCAGGCGGCCATCGCGAAACCATTCGAGAACACCCAAACCTTGAGCGCGGCCATCGACGCACGGTCCCGTCCACGTGACGGTCGTCGTTTTCGCGCGTCTCCACTCCCTGCCACCGTACCGATTGCGCACTTCGCAATTCTCGGCCGCTTCGACCCAGCGCGGCGGACTGAGAAGGGCGAAGGGTGCGGTAAAAAGGGCAACGAGCAGTACCAAGCCTATCGCGAACGGCGCTCGCCCCGGCAAACGAGCGAACATGGGAGTGTAGCTCGCTTCGGGCGATGGATCGGGATTGGCGATCCCCCACCGGCGGATCGACTCGTTGACAGCCAGCAGCACCTGCTCCGGCTCCATGTCGAGGCCGGTGGACGCGAGCGGATAATATTTGGGGCGCAGTCCGGTGTCCGGCCCCAGCCATGCTGGTTTGCCGGCATTCAGCCGTGCGTAAAAGGATCGAGGATCGACCAGTTCCAAGGCAATTATCGGCACGCTCACCCGTTGACCGCCCTCCAGCGCAGCATGAGCCCCTTTGATATCGGACCACAGGATGAGATCGGGAGAGCGCCCCCGGTAGGCCGTGATCCCCTTGTCGGAGATCTGGATCGCAAAAGGCACCGGCCGGATCAGATTCCTGACGGCGAGACAAAGACCCAACGCGCCCATCGCGACGACAATGAAGCCGTAGACATAGGCCGCCACCGGGTGCGTCGGGACGAACGAATGCCACAGCCACCAGCCAAGTGCCGCGAACCCGATGGCCATCGCGATGGCCATCGTCCCGCTCACGAACCGCGAGCCGAACGGCATCTTCTGATGAATGGTTATTGTCTCGGACGGGGAAGGCTTGGCCCCTTCCCCCGGCGTTACGGCGGCTTGCGCCGGTTCGCTAATGCGCGGAGCCCTCGAGCGACTTCACGATGTTCTCGCACATCACCTTGGCGTCGGCGAAGAGCATCATGGTGTTGTCGCGGAAGAACAGTTCGTTGTCGACGCCGGCATAGCCCGACGACATGCCGCGCTTCACGAACAGCACGGTCTGCGCCTTCTCGACGTCGAGGATCGGCATGCCGTAGATCGCGCTCTTGGGGTCGGTCTTAGCGGCCGGGTTGGTGACGTCGTTGGCGCCGATCACGAAGGCCACGTCGGTCGAGGCGAAGTCGCGGTTGATATCGTCGAGCTCGAAGACCTCGTCGTAGGGCACGTTGGCCTCGGCCAGCAGCACGTTCATGTGGCCGGGCATGCGGCCGGCCACCGGATGGATGGCGTAGCGCACCTGCACGCCTTCCTTCTTCAGGAGGTCGGCCATCTCGCGCAGCGCGTGCTGGGCCTGCGCCACCGCCATGCCGTAGCCGGGCACGATGATGACCGACTGCGCATTCTTCATCAGGAAGGCCGCATCCTCGGCCGAACCCGCCTTGACCGGCTTGTCGTTCTTCACCGCCGGCCCGCCGGCCGCCGCGCTGTCGGTGCCGAAGCCGCCCAGGATCACGTTGAAGATCGAGCGGTTCATGCCCTTGCACATGATGTAGCTCAGGATCGCGCCCGAGGAGCCGACCAGCGCGCCGGTGACGATCAGCGCGGTGTTGCCCAGGGTGAAGCCGATGCCCGCGGCCGCCCATCCCGAGTAGGAGTTGAGCATCGACACCACGACCGGCATGTCGGCGCCGCCGATCGGCAGGATCAGCAGGAAGCCCAGCGCCAGCGACAGCACGACCAGCAGGACGAAGGTCGAGGTGTGGCCGCGCATGGCGAACCAGACCAGCAGCACGACCAGCGCGATGCCCAGCAGTGCATTCAGCGGATGCTGGCCCTTGAAGATCAGCGGCGACCCCGAAACCAGGCCCTGCAGCTTGGCGAAGGCCACGACCGAGCCGGTGAAGGTGATGGCGCCGATGGCGGTGCCCAGCCCCATCTCGATCAGGCTCTGCGCCTTGATCTTGCCGGGCAGGCCGATCCCGAAGGCCTCGGGGGAGAGGAACGCGGCGGCGGCCACGAAGACCGCGGCGAGACCGACGAGCGAATGGAAGGCCGCCACCAGCTGCGGCAAGGCGGTCATCTGGATGCGCAGCGCCACGAAAGTGCCGATCGCACCGCCGATCACCAGGCCGGCCAGGATCAGCCAGGGCGAGAGGACGCCGGGCGACAGGACGGTGACGCCGATGGCGACCACCATGCCGACGATGCCGAACAGGTTGCCCTGCCGCGAGGTCGTGGGCGAGGACAGGCCGCGCAACGCCATGATGAAGCAGATGGCGGCAATCAGATAGCCGTAGGCGGCCAGTTCCTGGGTGAACATCCCTTGCTCCCGCCGACTACTTCTTTACCGGTTTCTTCTTGAACATCGACAGCATGCGGTGCGTGACGATGAACCCGCCGAAGATGTTCACCGCGGCCAGCGCCACGGCGATGAAACCGAAGAGCTGCGCCGCGCCCAGCCCCTTGAGGCCCGCCGCAAGCAGCGCGCCCACGATGATCACGGACGAAACGGCGTTGGTGACGGCCATCAGCGGCGAATGCAGCGCCGGCGTCACCCGCCAGACCACGTAGTAGCCCACGAAGCAGGACAACGCGAAGATGGTCAGCAGGGCCACGAACGGCATGTGGCCGTCGGGGATGGCGACCGGGCCCGCCGCCGCGGCGTCGGTGATCTGCTGCGCCAGCGCCTTGAGCTGGGCGGCGACGTCCTGCGCCTGGGTCGCGAGCTTGGAGGCCTCGCCTGCGATCTTGTCGTCCATGGAGCCGCTCCTAAGCCTGGGTCAGCGAGGGATGCACGATCTGCCCGTCGCGGGTGACCAGCGTGCCCTTCACGACCTCGTCCTCGAGGTTGATCGTGAGCGCCTTGGTCTCCTTGTCGACCATCGGCGTGATGAAGTTCAGCAGGTTGCGCGAGAACAGCGCCGAGGCGTCGGTCGCCAGCTCGCCCGGCAGGTTGGCCGGACCGACGATCTTCACACCGTACTTCTCGACCACCTTGCCGAACTCCGACAGCGGGCAGTTGCCCCCCTGCTCGACCGCCATGTCGACGATCACCGAGCCGGGCTTCATGGTCCTGACCATCTCCTCGGTCACCAGCACCGGGGCCTTGCGGCCGGGGATCAGCGCCGTGGTGATCACGATGTCCTGCAGCTTGATATGGTCGGCGACGAGCGCGGCCTGCTTGGCCTGGTACTCGGCGCTCATCTGCTTGGCGTAGCCGCCCGCGGTCTCGGCCGCCTTGAATTCCTCGTCCTCGACGGCCACGAACTTGGCGCCGAGCGACTGGACCTGCTCCTTGGTGGCCGGGCGCACGTCGGTGGCGGTGACGACGGAGCCGAGGCGGCGGGCCGTGGCGATCGCCTGCAGGCCGGCGACGCCCACCCCCATGATGAAGCTGCGCGACGGCGCCAGGGTGCCGCCCGGCGTCATCATCTGCGGGAAGATGCGGCCGTAGTTGTTCGCGGCCACCAGCACGGCCTTGTAGCCCGCCAGGTTGGCCTGCGACGACAGAATGTCCATCGACTGTGCACGCGTGATGCGCGGGATCAGCTCGAGTGCGAAAGACGTGACGCCGCGCGAGGCGAGCGCCTGCACCAGCTCCTTGTTGGTCAGCGCCCCGAGCGGCGCCATCAGCGTCTGGCCCTGCCGCAGCAGGCCGAGCTCGTCGAGCCCTTCCTCCGCCGTCATCGGACGCTGGATCTTGAAGACGATGTCGCCCGCGGCGAGGGCCGAGGCCGCGTCCGGCACGATCGTCGCCCCGGCTTCGCTGTAGGCCTGATCGGTGTAGGCGGCGACCGTTCCGGCGCCTGCCTCGATCGTGATCTCCGCGCCCAGCGCCTTCAGCTTCTTGACGGTCTCGGGAGTGGCGGCCACACGGGTTTCGTGGGCTCTGCGTTCTTTGATGACAGCGATTTTCATGGGGCGATTTTCATGGAGCGCTTCAGATCCGTTAGAACGCGGCGGGACGCTTCGTGCGCTGCACCTTGCACAGCGATCCGTTCTTTGCCAAGCCGGTTTTTCGCCGCGTGGACGCCTCCCGCTTACCTGCTTGCTCGCCACATGCTACGGCTCGACCATGGCTGACCAACCGCACATCCTGACCGGCTTTCATTTCACAAAGGCGACGCTCGCCTCGTTCAGTGAGCGCTGCAAGATCATCGGGCACATGGACAATCCCACGCCCACCGTCGCCGACATCCCGCCCGGCACCGCCGCTAGGGTCCAGGCGATCGTCAGCACCGGCAGCGTCGGTCTCTCGGACGCGATGATGGCGGCCCTGCCGAGACTCTCCCTGTTCTGCTGCTACGGCACGGGCTACGAGCGGGTCGATCTCGAAGCGGCGCGGCGGCGCAACATCATGGTCACGCACGGCGCCGACGCCAACGCGCCCGACGTGGCCGAACTCGCGGTCGGCATTCTCCTCGCCTCGACCCGCCGCCTGGTGCGCGCCGACAAGATGATCCGTCGCGGCGAGTGGAAACAGCGCATTCCCAACCGCTTCGGCGCCATCGCCGGCCTGACCGGCGGCAGGGTGGGCATCCTGGGCCTGGGGGCCATCGGCCTGGAGGTCGCCCGGCGTCTCAAGGGGTTCGATGTCGAGATCGGCTACTGCAACCGCAGCAGGCGCAGCGACGTCGACTTCCCGTATTTCCCGAACGTGATGGCGCTCGCCACCTGGTGCGACTACCTGATCGTCTGCCTGCGCTCGGATGCCTCCAACCGGCACATCATCAATGCCGAGGTGCTGAAGGCGCTGGGGCCGCGCGGCCATGTGGTCAACATCTCGCGCGGCTGGGCGGTCGACGAGGCGGCCCTGGCCGAGGCGCTGCGCAACGACGTCATCGAAGGTGCGGCGCTCGACGTGTTCGACGAGGAGCCCTACACCGGCACCGAGCTTCTGGAACTCGACAAGCTCGTGATGACGCCGCATTTCGGCGGCGGCACGCAACACGCCCAGCGCCGCATGACCGACCTCGTCTGCCGCAACCTCGACAACCATTTCGCAGGAAAGCCGGTGGTTTCCCCGGTGCCCGAGCTGCGCGACTGGGCCAACTCGAAGGACGCGCCAAAGCCGCGCTAGCGCGTCTAGGTGCCGTTGCCCTACAGCCTCATCCTAGGAGGCCCGAAGGGCCGTCTCGGAGGATGGGCAACAGGCAAGGTGCGCGTTCCCCCCTTCGAGACGCATCGCTGCGCGATGCTCTTCAGGGTGAGGTCGTTTCTCGACGTCAAGCATGGTTGCTTCACTGTCGTAGGACATCAATTCGGCGGATCTCTGCCGATGTCGATGCGCGCGCCCGTGTATTTCGGCGGTGTGTCGAACCAGACGTCGACATAGGCGCGCAGGGCCGACGGATAGCGCCGCAGCTCGGTCATGAGGCTGTAGGCCCGCGTCACGTCCTGCGCCTCGAAGCCCCAGGCCTCGATGCCCTGCTCGCGCGCGAGGAAGATCGCGCGGGAGAGGTGGAAGCGCTGGGACACGATGATCATGCGCGTCTGGCCGAAGACCGATTCCGCCCGCAGGATCGAGTCCAGGGTGCGGAAGCCCGCGAAGTCGCGATAGATCGCCTCGGCCGGCACGCCGCGGTTGATCAAGCCCTCGCGCATCGCCGTCGGCTCGTCATAGTCGGGACGGCTGTTGTCGCCGCTCACCAGCAGGTACTTCACCTTGCCGGCCTTGTAGAGCGCGGCCGCGGCATCGAGCCTGTAGACGAAGTAGCGGTTGGGCCCGCCCTCCGGACCGATCGGCGCGGCCCCCAGCACGAGCGCCACCGGCACGTCGGGCAGCCTCGCCGGATCGTCGGTGATGTACGCTGCGGCCAGGGTTTCGAGGCGGCGCTCGGCAGCCCATGACAGCAGAGAGATCAGGAGGGCCATCGCGCCGAGCGCGAGCACCGCGTACAACATCAACCGCATGTCATCGCCTTGATCACACTCCCGACATCCGATCGTCACCCTCCGCAGAGAGCCAAGCATGCCCCGCCTCAGCACCGCCGAAGCCACGGTCGAAACCCTCCTGCTGCACGGTCTCGACACGGTCTATGCCCTGCCCGGCCTGCACCAGGATCCGCTGTTCGACGCCTTCTATCATGCTTCGGACCGGCTGCGGGTCATCCATCCGCGCCATGAGCAGACGGCGGCCTACATGGCGCTGGGCGCGGCGCTGGCGACCGGCAAGCCGCAGGCCTTCGGGGTCGTGCCCGGTCCCGGCCTGCTCAATGCCGGCGCCGCTTTGCTCACGGCCTATGGCATGAACGCGCCGGTGGTGGGCCTGATCGGCCAGATCCCGCAGGCCGACATCGACAAGGGCCACGGCCACCTGCACGAGATCCACGATCAGCTGGGCCTGATGCGCCACATCACCAAATGGGCCGAGCGCATCCGCAGCCCGCAGGAGGCGCCGACCCTGGTGAGCCAGGCGATCTGGCACGCCACCTCGGGCCGGCCGCGCCCGGTCGCGCTGGAATGCGCCCTCGATACCTGGGCCAGGCGCAGCGAGGTGGTGATCCCCGACGCGCCGCTGCCCCTGCCGCCCGAGACGATCGACGACGAGGCCATCGAGACGGCGGCAAGGATACTCGGTCAGGCCGAGCGCCCGATCATCGTGCTGGGCGGTGGCGCCATGGATGCGTCCGCGGAGATCATCAGGCTGGCCGAGATGCTCGAGGCGCCGGTCAGCTCCTACCGCCGCGGCCGCGGCATCGTCCCCTCCTCGCACCGGCTCGCCGTCGACATGCCGATCGGCCATCGCCTGTGGAAGGACGCCGACGCCGTGCTGGCGGTCGGCACCCGCTTCTTCATCCAGAACGGCAATTGGGGCATCGATGACAGGCTGAAGGTGGTGCGGGTCGATATCGATCCCGACGAGCCCGAGCGTTTCCGCAAGCCCGATGCCGCGCTGGTCGGCGACGCCGCCCCGCAGCTTCGGGCGCTGATCGCCGCCCTCGCCCGCCACAATCGCAAGCGCCCCTCGCGCGCCGAGGAGCTGAACGGCCATCGCGCCTGGTTCGCAGGCCGGCTGTCGAAGCTCGAACCGCAGCTCTCCTTCCTGAAGGCGATTCGCAACGCGCTGCCCGAGGACGGCATCTTCGTCGACGAGGTCTCGCAGATGGGCTTTGCCTCGCGCGTGGCGCTGCCCATCGAGAAGCCGCGCACGTTCCTGTCGCCCGGCTACCAGGACAATCTCGGCTGGGGATTCGGCACGGCGCTGGGCGCGAAAGCCGCGATGCCCGACCGCAAGGTGCTGGCGATCGCCGGCGACGGCGGCTTCATGTACCAGGTGGGCGAGCTGGCGACCGCCGCCCGGCACAACATCGCGGTGGTTGTCGTGGTGTTCGACAACGGCGCCTTCGGCAACGTGAAGCGCATCCAGCAGGAGCGCTACGGCAACCGCCTGATCGCCTCGGACCTGCAGAATCCGGATTTCGGCAAGCTGGCCGATTCCTTCGGCATCGCCTCGTTCAAGGCGTTGGACGCGCGACAGTTGGAAGACGCCCTCCACAAGGCGTTCGCGCTGAATGCCCCCGCCCTCGTCTGGGTCCCGCACGGCGACGTGCCCAGTCCCTGGGACCTCATCATGATGCCGAAAGTACGAGGATGATGAAGCTTCCACGACGCCCGCAGGCCGTCATCTTCGATATGGACGGCCTGATCTTCGATACGGAGGCCCTCCATGAAGAAGCGTCGGGCATGGCTGCCCGCGATCTCTCCCATGCGATGACGCCCGAGTTGTTCCGCAGCTTGATAGGCCTCACGGGACCCGACGGTCGGGCACGTGTTCGTCACCATTTCGGTCCGGATTTTCCACTCGACGCCTTCTTCGAACGGTGGGGTGTTCATTTCCATGCGTTGGCAGAGACACGACTGAGACTGAAACCGGGTGTGAATGAAATTCTCGACTTGCTCGACGAACTGGACCTGCCGCGTGCGATAGCGACATCGTCATCACACACCACCGTGAACCACCATCTTGCACAGCATGGACTGGGCGGGCGGTTTCAGGAGATCGTGGCTCGCGGAGACTATCGGAACGGGAAACCCGCGCCCGACCCGTATCTCACTGCCGCCGCGCGACTGGGCGTCCTCCCGAGCGCATGCCTTGCACTGGAAGATTCCCACAACGGTGTAAAATCTGCCGCGGCGGCGGGTACGATGACAGTGATGGTTCCGGACTTGCTCAGCGCAACCCAGGACATGAAAGCCCTCTGCGTCCTGGTCGCCTCCGACCTTCACACGGTTTGCCGGCTTCTCAGTCGATAGCGTCGGCGGTATCGTCGAGCGCATAGGCGACGGCGCCGCATCCGGAGAGCGCCCCCGCCCTCGCGAAGAGGATGGCGGCGGAACGATCTTTCTGGAGGTCGAAGTGCGCATGACGAACAACGCGTGCGCCTTCGCTGCGAACGCAAGCCAGGTGGTGGGACCAGTCGCGTTCGTGCGGCCAACAGAGATAACGTCCAAGCTGAGCTCGCCTGCCGTGCTTCCTGGCGGCGGCCAAGCGCCCGATGCGATTGTTCCAGAAGCTCGAGCCGGCGCGGAAATGGATCCTGGCGGTGAAGCTGTCAGCGGACCAACCCGCGGCGGCCACCCGCGAACTGGCGCGTAGGCCTCAATCAGAAACAGTTACTGCCAGTTTCGATTAAACAGATACATCCTCTCGCAAGACCCGAAAGAACGACACGCCCATTTCATTGCGCTTGGGCGTCAGCAGCACCAACTTCAAGCCATGATGCTCGCTCCTGTTCCTGGCCCCTCCATGCCCGCCGTCGTCTTCCGATGTAGACCGCGCGGCATGCGCAAACCGAAATCCAGCCACATCCCGTCCAGGTAACTCCCAGACCATCCAATACTCCGATGGAGATCATCATGCAGACCACCCAACACTACTCTCCGGCGCCTCTTCGAGAATTCCCCGTTCCAGCGATTCACGAAGAAGCACGGCATCGTGCCGACCCCGCGCCTGCCAGCTTCCAGCCGGCGCAAGGCAGCGAATCCACCTGGTGGGTCTACCCTGTGGACGGCAGCAAACATCCGGTCCTTTTCGCTGGCAGCCTCCAGGACATGGTCGCGCATATCAACAGCGAGCACCTGGCAACCGGCATTCAGCATGCCGCGCGCGAGACCGCGCAATAGCTGCACCGCTGTTCGCACTCCCGATCTGATCGAAGCGCGAGCTCGTCGGCGCTTCGATATCCGAGGGTGAAAATCCAAGACGCCTGCCGCCCCGGAGGGCGGTGGGCGCGTCGGACCGTCCGCGCGTGGCGGACCTGGCCGAGCTGGGTCAGGTCGGCTGCCGTTGCCGGCATGATGACGATCAGGGTGCCCGACCTTCTCGACGCAACCGATGAAACGCACAACTCTGCGGTCTGGTCGTGCCCGGTCTGCGCGCCATTCGCGGTCTCGTCAGTCGATCGCGTCGGCGGTCTTGTCGAGCGGGTAGGCCACTACGTCGCCCGCTACGGGCACGACCTTTGCCGTGGCGCTGGTCACGCGGACGGGCAAGGCCACCGCGCCACAGCCGGACAGGGCGACGGCGACGGTCAAAAGCACCGCAGCGCTCACGAATCGCTTGGGAGAGAGAATGCGGGTCATCATTCCCATGAAACGCCCGAGAGCCGCATTTGTTGCCGCTACCGCAGGCCCGCGAGGATCTCGGCGAAGCCCGTGCGGCAGGTGAAACCCAGTACCCGGGTGGCCTTTCCAGCGTCGTAGACACGGTCGATCGTGTCGAACATCGTCCAGCCGCGCTTTTCGTAGAGCGCGCGATACTCGGGAAAGAGGCGCGCCACGACCGCGGGCGCATCGGCGATCAGGTCGCGGCAATCCTCGCGGCGGAACGGCGTCGGCGCCGAGACGATGAAGGTATCGAAGCCGATCTCCTTCGCCCTGGCCAGCGCCACGACATGGGCCTCGGCCGCATCCTCGACGCTGAGACGGCGGAACAGGAACTCGTTCGCCTTGGTGTTCTCGCCCGACTGCTTGATCGCATGCGCCATGTCGTCCTCCTCGGGGAAGAAGCGCGAGGTGCGCAGGACCAGGACCGGCAGCTTGTGCAGGTGATTGAACAGTCTGCACAGCTCTTCCGCCGCCAGCTTGGTCACGCCGTAGATGTTGCGCGGCTTGAGCGGCGTCATCGTCTCGTCGATCCACACCGCCGCCTTCGCCCCGCCCGCCTTCCCGTCGCGGATCTCCTGCGAGATCATCAGCGAGGTCGTCGAGGTGAAGACGAAGCGGTCGACGGGCGAGCCCGGCGCCACCGCCTCCTCCAGCAGGTTCAGCGTGCCCTGCACATTGACGGCAACGAACTCGGAATTGTCGTGGGTCTCGATGTGCGGCTTGTGGCGCGCGGCGGCATGCACGATGGCGGTGATGCCTTCGTCGCGCACGACGCGCCGGACCAGCGCACGGTCGACCACGGAACCCACCACGCTCGTCGTGGCGCTCGGTTCAGGATCGAGGCCCACCACCTTGTGCCCGTCGCGCGCGAGCCGGGGCACCAGGGTCTGGCCGAGCCAGCCCGAGGAGCCGGTCACCAGGACGTTCACGGCGGGCTCGCGTCCTCGAGTCCGGCCTCTTTCAGCGCGAGGCTCTGCCGCTCTGTCAGCGCATCGACGTCGAAGCCGTCGATCATCCCTTCGAAGAGCTGGTGCCAGTTGATCGAGGCGCGGAGATGGATGAACACCGAGCCGAGGCCGATGGCGGCGCGGTCCATGAACACGAACTCGCGCGGCGGCCGCACGCCGCCCATCTTGCGCAGCTCGCCGAACACGTTCTGCGCCATCTCGCGCCCGTAGCCGTCGGCCATGCCCTCGGTGAGGCGCCGCGGACGGTCGTCCATCAGCGGCCCGTAGAGGAACGCGGCCCAGCGGTTGAGGATCGCGATCATCTCCTTGCTGAGGCCGGTAAAACCCCAATCCTCGTAGGCCGCGACGGCGCGCGCCTCGTCGTCGGTCATCAGCGCGCGATAGAGCTCGATCGAGCCGCGCACGAAGCGCGGCGGGAAGATGCGGATGCAGCCGAAGTCCATCAGGTTCACCGAACCGTCAGGCCTCACCGAATAGTTGCCGAGATGCGGATCGCCGTGGATGGCGCCGTAGAAATAGAACGGCACGTACCAGGCGCGGAACATGGCGATGGCCAGCGCATCGCGCTCTTCCTGCGAACGGGTCTTCCAGTTGAGCAGCGGCTCGCCGTTGAGCCAGTCCATCGTGAGCAGCCGCCCGGTCGAATGGGAGGCGACGACGCCCGCCACATGGACCTGGGGCTCGTCGCGCAGCATGTGGCGGTAGAGCGCCGCGTGCCGGGCCTCGCGGCGATAGTCGAGTTCCTCGCGCAGCCGGCTGGTGATCTCGGCGTAGATTTCGTCGGTGCGGATCGCCGGATCGACGCGATGGCCGATCGCGAACACGAGCTTGAGCTGGTTGAGGTCGGCCTCCAGCGCCGAGGACATGTCGGGATATTGCAGCTTGGCCGCGACCTCGCGCCCGTCCAGCAGCGTCGCGCGATGGACCTGGCCCAGCGAGGCGGCAAACGACGCCTCCTTGTCGAAGCGGGCGAACTTGGCCTGCCAGTCGGGCCCGAGTTCGGCGGCCATGCGGCGGCGCACGAAGGCCCAGCCCATGGCCGGCGCGTTGGCCTGCAACTGCGCCAGCTCGCGGGCATATTCCGGCGGCAGCGCATCGGGAATGGTGGCGAGCAGCTGCGCCGCCTTCATCAGCGGGCCCTTCAGCCCGCCCAGCGCCGCCTTCAGCTCGCCGGCATGCTTGTCGCGGTCGAGGTTGAAGCCGAGATAGCGCTGCCCCGCCAGCTTGACCGCCAGCCCGCCGACCGACGTGCCGACCCGGGCATAGCGCCCGAGCCGCCCGCCGAAGGAATCGCCTTCGTCAGAGGCCATGATGCTTACAAAATCACCTCACCCTGAGGAGCGGCCCGGAGGGTCGCGTCTCGAAGGGTGGGCAAAGATAGGGGTGCGCGTTCCCATGCTTCGAGACGGCCGCGATGCGGCCTCCTCAGCATGAGGTCTTTTGGTGCCGAAGCCACGTCAGAGCCTCTCGAGTTCATCGATGAACCCCGAGATGACCTCGAGGCCCTTGTCCCAGAAGGCGGGATCCGAGGCGTCGAGGCCGAACGGCGCCAGCAGCTCCTTGTGACGCTTCACGCCGCCCGAGCGCAGCATGTCGAGATACTTCTCCTGGAAGCCGTCGGGCTTGGCCTGATAGGCGGCATAGAGCGAGTTCACCAGGCAGTCGCCGAACGCATAGGCGTAGACGTAGAACGGCGAGTGGATGAAGTGGCCGATATACGACCAGTAGTATTTGTACTCGTCGTCGAAGGTGAAGGCCGGGCCGAGGCTCTCCTTCTGCACCGCCATCCAGATCTCGCCGATCGCATCAGGGGTCAGCTCGCCCTCGCGGCGCGCCATGTGGATGCGGGACTCGAAATCGTAGAACGCGATCTGGCGCACCACGGTGTTCAGCATGTCCTCGACCTTGCCGGCCAGCATCGCCTTGCGCGTCGCCTTGTCGGGCGCGGTCTTCAGAAGCGACTGGAAGGTCAGCATCTCGCCGAACACCGACGCGGTTTCGGCCAGCGTCAGCGGCGTGTCGGCCATCAGCGGGCCCTGCTTGGCCGCCAGCACCTGGTGCACGCCATGGCCCAGCTCGTGGGCGAGCGTCATCACGTCCCGCACCTTCCCCTGGTAGTTCAGCAGGAGATAGGGATGCGCCGACGGCACCGTCGGATGGGCGAAGGCGCCCGGCGACTTGCCCGGCCGCGCCGGCGCGTCGATCCAGCCGGTGCCGAAGAATTTCCGACCGACATCGGCCAGCTCCGGCGAGAAGGCATTGTAGGCATCGAGCACGATCTTCTCGGCCTCCGGCCAGGGGATCGTGCGGTCGTCATGCTCGGGCAGCGGCGCATTGCGATCCCAGTAGGGCATCGTCTCGACGCCGAACCATTTGGCCTTCAGCTTGTAATAGCGGTGCGAAAGCTTCGGGTAGGCCGCCTTCACCGAGGCCGCGAGCGCGTCGACCACCTCGTCCTCGACCACGTTGGCCAGGTTGCGGAACGATTGCGGGCGGGCGTACTTGCGCCACCGGTCGTCGATCTCCTTGTCCTTGATCAGCGTGTTGGTGACGAGCGAGAAGATCGCGATATTGTCGCCCTGCACTTTGCCGAACGACTTGGCGGCTTCCTTGCGCACCGCGGCGTCCTTGTTCGACAGCTTGTCGAGGATCTGCGGCTCGCTCAGCATCTCGTTGCCGAACGGATAGCGCAGCCGCGCGATCGTCTCGTCGAACAGGCGCGACCAGGCGCTGCTGCCGACCACCGACTGGTCGTGCTGGAACTTCTCAAGCTCGTCGGAGAGCTGGTGCGGGCGGAACAGGCGCGCATCGCGCAGCCACGGCCCGTACTTGGCCAGTTCCGGCGCCTTCAGCTTCTCGGCAAGATCGGCATCCTCGATCTTGTTGATCTCCAGCCGGAAGAACAGGAGCTTCGAGCCGATGTCGTTCAGCTTCTCGGAAATGTCCTGGGAAAAGCGGTTGCGCTCCGGATCGGACAGGTCCTGGGCGGAATAGAGCTGGGCGTAGGAGCCGATCCGGCCCAGCAGGTCGCTCATCGCCTCCAGGCGCACGATCGCCCCGCCCAGCGCCCTGCCGTCGAGCCCGACGATCCTGCCCTCGTAATCCTTGGCGAAGGCCTCCGCCTCAACGGCGGCGCGCTTCAGGTCGGCAGCGAGGTCCGTCCCGCTCGGGCTCGAATAGAGGTCGGCCAAATTCCAGGTCGGCAGATCGCCCAGCACAACGTTCATTCACCACTCCTTGCGTCACCCGGGATATGGGGCGCGATCCGCTGCGTTCCTAGAGGGCCCACCTCGTGCCCAGGGGGAAGCACTAGAAAGTGCGCCGGATTGCTGCCACCCGCTCTAGCACGCTTCCCGGCTCGACGGGCACCAGCTCGAAGCCGTGCGCCCGATAGGTCCGCTCGTGAACCGCCTCGAAGCGCCGTGCGTCTTCCAGCCCGATCCGCCGCGCCGCCGTGGCCTCGATGAAGCCCATCAACCGCACGAAGAAGACGCGGCGGTCGTAGAAGACCGCGCGCTTCAGCTCCTCGATTTCCTTACGCAGCAGATCGGAGGGCGGATGGCCGAGAAACGCGGCCAGCGCCTCGGTGCAAAAGGCCGACCGGTCATGGAACTGCGTCTCGCCCGACGCCGCCAGCCGTCTCTGCCGCTGCAGCGCCGCGATCCGGTCGATGAAACCCGGATCGGTCCAGGGTTCGGCGATGCCCTTCGCCTGGTCGAGCGCAATGACGTCGGTCGCCGCCTCCTCGACCACGGCGAAACCGTCCGCCTCGAGCTGCCGCACCACCGCCGTCTTCCCCGCCCCCGGCGCCCCGGTGAGGATGAACCTGCCTTTGCTCATGCTGTCTCCCTTGTCGCGTGTGGGGTCTAAGGTCCCTCGCTTACGTTCGGGATGACGCCGTTTGCCTGATCGGCGCACCGCGCCCATCCGAGCAAGATTGTCATCGCGGGCGGGATACCCCCGCCCTGGAACGCAGTGCAGGACCTCTCGCGACGCCGCGGACGCTTACAACATTTCACGTAAACGAGACGCCGTGAAACGCCGCCCCCGGTCCGCCCGGCAAAGGCGGATGTAAAACGTCGTTTTTTCGCGCCGGCGACGTTCCGCATTGCCTGCCGCGTGCAAACGTCGCTACCGTGCCCATATTGAAATGTCAGGGAGGTTGCCATGCCCCTCGCGGTAACCCTAGACGACAAGTACGTTCTCGAACGCGGACGCGTATATCTGACCGGCACTCAGGCGCTGGTGCGCCTGCCCATGATGCAGCGCCAGCGCGACCTCGCCGCGGGCCTGAA
This sequence comes from Reyranella sp., assembly GCF_965249915.1. GTDB lineage: Bacteria > Pseudomonadota > Alphaproteobacteria > Reyranellales > Reyranellaceae > Reyranella. Next base: position 1,092,851 of record NZ_OZ252257.1, on the reverse strand, counting down.
CACCGGCGGCTACATTTCCGGCTATCGCGGCTCGCCGCTGGGCGGCTTCGACCAGGCCCTGTGGCAGGCCAAGAAGTTCATCAAGAAGAGCCATATCGAGTTCCAGCCCGGGACCAACGAGGACCTGGCCGCCACCGCCCTGTGGGGCACCCAGCAGATCCACCTCTATCCCGGCGCGCGCTACGACGGCGTGTTCGGCATGTGGTACGGCAAGGGCCCCGGCGTCGACCGCTCGGGCGACGTGTTCAAGCACGCCAACTATGCCGGCACCTCGAAGCATGGCGGCGTCGTGGCCCTCGCGGGCGACGACCACATGGCGAAATCCTCGACCGTCGCCCACCAGAGCGAGCCCGCCTTCATGTCGGCCGGCATGCCGGTCATCCACCCGGCCGGCGTCCAGGAATATCTCGACTGGGGCCTGCACGCCTTCGCGATGTCGCGCTATTCGGGCCTGTGGGTCGCCTTCAAGGTGCTCAGCGAGACGGTCGACAGCTCCGCCTCGGTCTACATCGACCCGCACCGGGTCGAGATCCACACCCCCACCGATTTCGTGCTGCCGCCCGACGGCGTGCACATCCGCTGGCCCGACGACTGGCTGGGCCAGGAGCGTCGCGTCGTCACCGTCAAGCAGCCGGCCGCGCTGGCCTACTGGCGCGCCAACAAGCTCGACCGGCTGATGCTGGGCCGGCCCGACGCCCGCTTCGGCATCGTCACCGTCGGCAAATCCTATCTCGACGTGCGCCAGGCGCTGGACGAGTTGGGGATCGAGGACGAAGAGGCCGAGCGCCTGGGCCTCGCCATCTACAAGGTCGGCATGGTCTGGCCGCTGGAGACCGAGGGCGCCATCGCCTTCGCCGCCGGCAAGCGCGAGATCCTCGTCATCGAGGAGAAGCGCAACCTGATCGAGCAGCAGCTCAAGGAGGCGCTGTTCAACGCCCCGGCCGACCGCCGCCCCGTCGTGGTCGGCAAGACCGACGAGCGCGGCCAGATGCTGCTCAAGACCGACGGCGAGCTCACGCCCTTCGAGATCGCCTCGGCCATCGTCGCCCGCTTCGGCCTCGATTCGTTCAGCAGCCGCACGAAGGAGCGCTTCGAGGCGCTGAAGCGCCGTGCCGGCCGCCAGGTGCGCAACGAGGCCGGCCTCGCCCGCGTCCCCTATTTCTGCTCCGGCTGCCCGCACAACAGCTCGACCAAGGTGCCCGACGGCTCGATGGCGATGGCCGGCATCGGCTGCCATACGCTGGCCATCGGCATGGAGCGCAACACCAAGACCTTCACCCACATGGGCGCCGAGGGCGTGCCGTGGGTCGGCGCCAGCCACTTCACCGACATGCCGCACGTCTTCCAGAACCTGGGCGACGGCACCTACTTCCATTCCGGCTATCTCGCGATCCGTCACGCGGTCGCGACCAACACCACCATCACCTACAAGATCCTCTACAACGACGCCGTCGCCATGACCGGCGGCCAGCCGCACGACGGCAACGTCCATCCCTGGACGATCAGCCAGCAGGTTTATGCCGAGGGCGTCCGCCGCATCGCGCTGGTGAGCGACGAGCCGGACAAGTACCCGCTCGGCACCGAATGGGCGCCGCACGTCACCTTCCACCACCGCGACCAGCTCGACGAGGTCCAGCGCGAGCTGCGCGAGGTCAAGGGCGTCTCGGTCCTCATCTACGACCAGACCTGCGCCGCCGAGAAGCGCCGCCGCCGCAAGCGCGGCACCTTCCCCGATCCCAACAAGCGCCTCTTCATCAACGAGGCGGTGTGCGAGGGCTGCGGCGACTGCTCCGTGAAGTCGAACTGCCTCTCGGTCGTGCCGGTCGAGACCGAATTTGGCCGCAAGCGCGCCATCGACCAGTCGTCCTGCAACAAGGACTTCTCCTGCCAGAACGGCTTCTGCCCGTCCTTCGTGAGCGTCGAGGGCGGCACGCTGAAGAAGGGCAAGGCGGTGACCGCGAAGAAGACCGACGGCGCCGCCGCGCCGGAGCCGGAGATGCCGGCCGCGCCGACGCTGCCGTCGGTCGAGGACAAGCCCTACGGCGTCCTCATCACCGGCATCGGCGGCACCGGTGTCGTCACCATCGGCGCCATCATGGGCATGGCCGCCCATATCGAGGGCAAGGGCGCGACCGTGCTCGACCAGCTCGGCATGGCGCAGAAGGGCGGCGCGGTGATCAGCCATGTCCGTATCGGCGCCACGCCTGAGGCGCTGCACGCCGTGCGCCTGGCCGCCGGCGGCGCCAACGTGCTGCTGGGTTGCGACCTGGTCGTCAGCGCCAGCCCCAACGCGCTGGCAGCCCTGGAGCCCGGCGTCTCGCGCGCCGTCGTCAACACGCACGAGACCATCACCGGCGAGTTCACGCGCCATCCCGACCTCGCCTTCCCGGCCAACACGTTGAAGCTTTCGGTCGAGGCCGCGGCCGGCGCCGACGGAGTCGACTTCCTCGACGCCACCGGCATCGCCACCGCGCTGATGGGCGATTCGATCGCCACCAACATGTTCGTGCTGGGCTACGCCTACCAGAAGGGCCTGATCCCCCTCGCCCACGAAACCATCGAGCGCGCCATCGAACTGAACGGCGCTGCCGTGCCGATGAACCTGGCGGCCTTCCGCTGGGGCCGCCGCGCCGCCGCCGACCGCGCCGCCGTCGAAAAGCTGGTGGCGCCCAAGACGACCAAGGCCAACGTCGTGGCCTTCACGCGCAGCCAGCCCAAGACGCTCGACGAGATCGTGGCCTCGCGCACGAAGCACCTGACCGGCTACCAGAACGCAGCCCTTGCCCAGCGCTACAAGGCGCTGGTCGACAAGGTGCGCGCCACTGAACAGAAGATCGGCCAGACCGGTCTCGCCGAGGCCGTCGCGCTCTATTACGCGAAGCTCCTGTCCTACAAGGACGAGTACGAGGTTGCCCGCCTCTACAGCGAGGCCGCCTTCCAGGCCGGCCTCAGCCGGCAGTTCGACGGCGACTACAAGCTCAAGTTCCACCTCGCCCCGCCGCTCTTCTCCAGCCGCGACCCGCAGACCGGCCAGCTCATCAAGCAGGAGTTCGGCGCCTGGATGCTCCCGGCCTTCCGCATGCTGGCGAAGCTCAAGGGCCTGCGCGGCACCAGGTTCGACGTGTTCGGCTACACCGAGGAACGCAAGACCGAGCGCCGCCTGATCGCCGAGTACGAGGCGCTGATCGACGAACTGCTGGTGAGCTTATCCGCGCAGAACCACCCGCTCGCGATCAAGCTCGCCTCCATCCCCGACGACATCCGCGGCTACGGCCACGTGAAGGACGCGCACCTGGAGAAGGCCAAGAAGAAGGAAGCCGACCTGCTCCACCAGTGGCGCAATCCGGAGGCGATGAAGGCGGCTGCGGAGTAACTAAACTGTGCTTATCTTCCCCTTTAAACTAAACGTTTAAAGAGAGCAGCCAAGAGGAAGCTATAAGCCAAAACTATTAGTATCAATTTTATACAAAAGAAAAATAGAGCTGGCCAAGTCAACTTCGCCGAATGCCAAGGCAGGTCATCTGTGTCGTTGTGGCCTTGCTTCTCTAAATACCGATAGTAGATACCCCACACTAGGCTTGAAGAGAGATATTGGAGAAAGTCGGCCGCTAGGCGTCCCAGAACGTGTAGGCGTGGAGCAATCAGAACTACAAGGCATTCTTCCGGCGGTTTTTCCGCCGCGTCGCTTCCGACTCCTCATGCCTTTTCGGCGCGATCAAGGCATTGAAGACGATCGTCATCAGGGATCACGATCATCGCGGATGAGGTCGGCCGATTCGCCCTCTATCCTGCCGGCGATCGGGGCGCGGAGGCGCGCGGCGCGCTGGCCGAACTCGTCACGACCGCCACGCAGGGCCTCTTCGAGGATCAGGCGGTGCTCGGCCTCGGCGCTGCGGGCGTTGGCGGCGGCGCGTTCCTTGAGCACCAGGACGAGGGCTTCGGGAAGTCTCTGATCACGAGCTGTACCGCGGCCGAACGATATTACGTATCATGCGTTGAAATTGCGACTATCGGGCTATTTTAAGGGGGCGTCGCGGCCCATAAACGAAATAACCGCAATAAACGAATCATTCGAAATGAGTGTCGCACCCCCTAGACCGGTATCCTGATACCGTCGGCGGGCCGATATTGCCCGCCGGTGCCTGTAGAAACCTGTTCCAACAGCCTGTTGAGCCCCCTGCGCCGGGCCGTCCGCCCTAGCGCATCACCTTCTCGAAGCGGAAGGCCTCCCCGTCGCCGGGCAGGTCGTCTGGGGTCGGTCGATGCGCGTCCGGGTGATGCCGGTTGAAGAACTCGACGATCCTGAAGCCGCATTTGTTGACGTAGAAGTGGATGTTGCGCTTCTCGAAGTAAGGCGTGTGCGTCTGCCACACGAGGGTCTTCGGATACCTCTCCTCGATGGCCTGCCAGGCCGCATGCCCGATGCCCCTTCCATGACCGCCGAGCGAGATGAAGAAGAGGTCCAGTGAGTTGCGGTGCGTGGCTTCGTCGATGCTGACGACCGCACCGCCGACTTTGCGGCCTTCGGAGAGAATGCGCAGGGTGACGGCGCCGGGTGCGGCCATCGAGGCGTCGAGGTCTTCGTCCGAGGGGATCGGACCATCCGGCAGCGCGCCGAATTCCTCGACGACGGCCACGGCGAACGCTTCCTGCAACTCCTTCTTGAAGGCCGGAAGGTCGGCGGCCTCGGTGACGGCGAGCGTGATCATCTTGCTGGTCATGCCGCGCTTCTAATCCACGACCGCGCCGATGTCGCTTCATGGAGCGAAATAAGAGGCCGGCCCTCTTGCGGCGGGTCCATTGTCCGTCATGCTCTCTCCAAAAGGAGGGAACGCCATGAAATTCGGCATCTTCTACGAGCTGCAGCTGCCCCGGCCGTGGGCGCCCGGCGACGAGCATCGGCTCTATCAGAACGCGCTCGACCAGGTCGAGCTGGCGGACCGGCTGGGCTACGACCATGCGTGGCAGGTCGAGCATCACTTCCTCGAAGAGTATTCCCACTCGCCCTCGCCTGAGTCCTTCCTCGCGGCGGCGAGCCAGCGGACGAAGAACATCCGGCTCGGCCACGGCATCTTCCAGGTGACGACCAACCACCCGACGCGGGTCGCCGAGCGCGTGGCGACGCTCGACCTGCTGTCGAACGGGCGCTGCGAGTTCGGCATGGGCGAGAGCGCCTCGATCACCGAGCTCGAGCCCTTCGGCGTCACCATGGAGAACAAGCGCGAGATCTTCGAGGAAGCGGTCCGCGCCATCATGCCGATGTTCAAGGACGGGCCCAGCGAGCATGCGGGCAAGGTCTGGAACATCCCGCTGCGCATGGTCGTGCCGAAGCCCTTGCAGAAGCCGCACCCGCCGCTCTGGGTCGCCTGCTCGCAGCTCCAGACGCTGACCAAGGCCGGCGAATGGGGCATGGGGGCACTCGGCTTCCAGTTCGTCTCGGCCGATGCCGCGCATGCCTGGGTGCATGCCTACTACAACGCCTTCGTGAAGCGGCAGAAGAAGCTCGCCGACTACAAGACCAACCCCAACATCGCGCTGGTCAGCTTCTTCATGTGCGCCAAGACCGACGAGGAGGCGCGCGCCCGCGCCGACGGCGACACGTTCTTCCAGTTCGCGTTGCGCTTCTACGGCCAGTCGGCCGACCGGCGCCGGCCGGCCGCCGGCACGGTCAACATGTGGGAAGAGTACGAGAAGTGGAAGAAGGCCAACCCGGAGCAGCATGCGGCCTCGCTGCGCGGCGGCCTGATCGGCTCGCCCGACACCATCCGGCGCAAGCTGAAGAAGTTCCAGGAGTCGAACATCGACCAGGTCGTTCTGTTGAACCAGGCCGGCAAGAACCGCCACGAGGACATCTGTGAATCTCTGGAGCTGTTCGCCAAGGAAGTGATGCCCGAGTTCCAGGGCGCCCATCCCGAACTGCTGAAGTGGAAGGAGCGCGTTCTCAACCGCGACATCGACCTGGCGGAGATCGACACCACCGCCTTCACCGACCGCTACGGTGGCACGATGAAGGGCATCGCGCCCACGGCGCCGGCTGCCCCGCAGAGTGTGCGCGCGGCAGAGTAACGACGCGCCAAGCGTCATCCCTTGACCTCATGCTGAGGAGCGCCGCGAAGCGGCACGTCTCGAAGCATGGGCACGAGCACCACGCTGTTGCCCACCCTTCGAGACGGCCGCGATGCAGCCTCCTCAGAGTCCGGCCCGAAATGAATTGAATCGATTCAAGCACTGACCTCATCCTGAGGAGCCGCGCCTTGCGCGGCGTCTCGAAGGATGGGCAACAGGCAAGGTGCGCGTGCCCACCCTTCGAGACGCATCGCTGCGCGATGCTCCTCAGGGTGAGGTAGATGGGTAAGGGCGAGGCGAGGAAACATTACGGCTTCAGGTGCCCCAGCGGCAGCACCGCGCCGGCCTTCAGGGTCTGGATCGCGATGGTGCTCTTCACCTCGCGCACCAGCGGCAGGTTGAGCAGCTTGCCCACCAGGAAGCGCTGATAGGCATCGAGGTCGGGCACCGTCACTTCGAGCAGATAGTCGGCGTCGCCGGCGACCATATGGCAGGCGACGACTTCCGGACAGCCGACGGCCTCCTCCTCGAAGGTCGTGGCGCGATCGTCGGCATGGCCCTCGATCTTCACGCCGACGAACACGGTGAGGCCCAGCCCGATGCGCTTGCGGCCGAGCATCGCGCGATAGCCCTCGACATAGCCCTCGCGCTCCAGCCGGTTGACGCGGCGCAGGCAGGGCGATGGCGACAGGCCCACCTTCTCGGCGAGATCGACATTGCTCAGCCGTCCGTCGGCCTGGAGCACGGCCAGGATGCGCCGGTCGATGGCATCCAGCTCTTCGATTGGCATCTTCGACTCTCCTGGCGTGTACAGACGCCATCTCGTGCCACTGCACTGGCTTCCATGAGCCATGAAAGCAAGGACATGCCAACGGCGATCGACGGAAACTGACCTCGTTCCCCAAGAGGACAGCATGACCGAGCCGACTGAAATCGCGAGCTTCGCCATCCCCGGCGCCATCGCAGAGACGCTCCACCGCTACATCGACGGGGCGCGAACGGGCGACATCGCCCGGCTGCGCTCGGCCTTCGCCGAGGGCGCCCGCGTGAGCGGAAGTTATGGCGGCAAGCCCGTGACGTGGAGCCTGGAGGAATTCTGCGCAGCCGTCGCCAAGGGCGGGCCGGCGCCCGGCCTGCAGGCGCGGATCGTCGCCATCGACGCAGCCGGCGGGGCCGCGACGGCCAGGCTCGAGGCGCTCGACTGGCGCGGCACGCGCTACACGGACTTCTTCGTGATGGTCCGGCGCGAGGACGGTTGGCGGATCGACAGCAAGGTCTTCCATGCGCACACGCGCGCCTGAAGTTGCGCGCGAGGTCGCAGCAAAGTCACAGGAGGCGTCATACCCTCGCCGCTTCCGTCAGCTAGTTAACATCCAGGAGACAAACCGCACCGGAGATGCGGCCAGTTGATCTTGCCCTGCGGACGTGAATGGGCCTCTAGTTGTGCGAGGGGAAGACGATGTCACGCAGCCTGGATGCTCCACTCAGTCCAAACGAGGAAGTGACGTTGCGCCGGGTCGCACTCGGCATCTCGCCGATGAAGGACCTCGCCGCGCGCGACCTCATGCGCCTGACATCCCTGTCGCTGGTCGAGATCGATGCCGGCGTCCCGCGCCTCACGGAATTCGGGCGCCAAAGGTATCGCGCCCTGCCCCGTGCTGCGAACGTGAAGGACGTCTCCCTCGAAGCGATGATCGCCGCGGTCGGCGACAGGCTGCGCAAGACGACGGACTAGGCGGCGGCAATGTGAAGTCTTTGCGACCTCCGCAACTGGCCGGGAAGGCCCGCGTTCTTCAGGCGACCCTTCCCCAAGCAGGAGAGAGCAATGACCGACCTGACCCTGACTCCGAAGAACCTGATCGCCGCCGAGCGCGTCACCGGCACGGACGTCTACAATCTGCAGGGCGACAAGCTCGGCACCGTCGAGGACATCATGATCGACAAGGTGAGCGGCCGCGCCATCTATGCCGTCATGTCGTTCGGCGGCTTCCTCGGCATCGGCGAGAAGCATCATCCGCTGCCGTGGTCTACGCTGAAGTACGACGAGCGCCAGGGCGGCTACGTGGTGGCCCTCGACCGGAAGGTCCTCGAAGGCGCGCCGACCTTCGACGAAGCGGAGGATTTCAGCTGGACGCCCGACTACGGCCGCCAGGTCGACAAGTATTACGGGGTCCCGACCTACTGGTAAGACACGGCGCTGACGATGCCGGCCGGATGCCTCAAGAGGGGCGACCGGCCGGCATTTTTCATGGCGTGACCTTCTGGCAGCCCGCGCCCTGCCAGCGATAGCCTTGCGCCGAGCCTGAGACCATCGTCCATTCGACGATGCAGCCCTGGCGCACGAGGGTCGGCGGGAAGCCGCCCATCGGGATCCAGAGGCCTCCGCCCCAGCCCCATCCCCAGCCGCCGAAGCGCTGGTACATCGGCGGCATGCCGGGATCGATGTACGACGTATCCCAGCGCCATTGGAGAATCTTGCTGCCGTCCTCGAGCTGGTAGCTGTTGTCGGGAATGCGGCCCATGCTGTTCAGCAGCCCGGCCTCCGGCGCGCCGGCCATGGCCCGCAGCTGACCGTCGAACGCAGCCTCGCGTTCCGCCCGCGTCTCGCAGCCGGTCAAGAGCGTCAGGAGGGCGAGGACCGCCAGAAGCGGTTTGACTGTCATGGGGCGATAGTAGCGCGACATGGCTTGGCATTCACGCGCGGCTCGGGGATGTTCGCGGCGGGCGAACTCGGTTCGCTGCAGAACGGGAGACCGGATGGCATCGGCGTTGAGGTGGCTCGCCTTCGCATTTTGCGTGGCGGGACTGGTGATGGGCCCGTTCCAGCGGACCTTCGAGGATGTCCGCCGCTACGGCTATCTCACCGACATCATGCCGTCCGACTGGCGGGCCACGAACGTCTGGCTCGACAGTACCGACTGCACGGTGTCGCGCGGCGCCTGGCTGGCGGTGTGCGAAAACGACCGCCTGATCCCGATCTCCGAGCGGGCCATCGCCGACGATCCCGGCCATGCCCTGCTGCTCAGCGCCTGGGCCGCCGTCACCGGCGAGCGCGCCACCCTGGTCGACGTGGCGCGGCTGAATGCGCTCCTCAATCTGGTGGGCCTCGTGGCGCTCGCCGCCCTGCTGTTCTCGCTGCGGGCGTGGATCACGTCGCTCGTGCTGCTGGCCCTGGGGCCGGCCGAGTTCCTGGGATGGATGGGCACCTCGCCGCACTGGGCCTTCATCGGCATGGTGAGCCTGGCCGGCCTCCTGCCGCTGGCGATCGCCACCCGCCGCAACGCCGCCTGGATCGCGGGTGGGATCGTGGCGCTGGCGCTGGCGACCCTGGTCCGCGAATCGATCGGCCTGATGGGCTTCGCGCTCACTCTGATCGCGGTCGCCGCGACGGCGCTGCGCGCGCCGCGGAGCCTTCGCGCCGTGCCGCGCCTGGGCTTGGTCCTGGTGCTCGCCACAGGCGCCCTGCTCGCCCCGAAATGGGTGACGATGGCGCGGGACGCCGCGCTGCCGATGGCGCCCGCCGAACGGCTGCAGACGCACGGCCTGTCGCACACGCTCTATCTCGGCCTGGGCTTCGTCGAGAACAAATGGGGCATCCGCTACGACGACGACTATGGCGAGGACCTCGCCAACAAGGCCGGCCTCGTCTTCTGCTCGCCCGAGTACTTCCGCATGATGTGGCGGCTCTATCTCGGACGCATCGCCGAGGATCCGCTCGAGGTCGCGCGCCTCTACTGGGAAAAGGCGGTGCGCCTGCTTTCCGTGCCGACGCTGCAGCCGGGCCCGCCTTTCGGGCTCGTGCTCGCCATCGGTCTCGCCCATCTGCTGGCGGCGGCCTGGTTCGGCGCATGGCGGCGGGTGGGTTTGCCCGAGGGCCTGGAGATCGAGGCGGTATCGCTCGCCTTTCTCGGCCTCTTCCTCGCCCAGGCGATCCTGGCCTTGCCCAGCCAAATGTATGCAGTGCCGGTGAACGCCTTCATCCTGGTGCTGTTCGGCGCGCTGGTCGAGTTCGCCGCGCGCGGGCTCTGGACGCTGGCGGCGCGCTATCGCCGGGCTACTTGATCGCGCCCAGGAATTTCTTGCACTCGTAGGTGAGCTGGTTGGTCCGCTGATCCTCGCAGGGCTTCTGCCGCTCGATCATCAGGGCAATCACATAGAAGACGAAGACGGCCAGGATCCAGGTGGTGATAGACCAGCCCATGGCGCTGTCCAGCCGGCGATGAAAGGCAGGCGTCGCACGCGAAGGCGCGGCCACCGACACGGCGCCCCGTACGAGCATGATCGTCAGGGGAAAGGTCGCCGCGCCGCAGGCCAGGTAGAGCAGAAAAACGTCGAGGACGCTCATCTCACCAGGAAAGCTTGGGCATGGGGATCGGCCCGTTCTGCTTCGGCGCCCAGCCGCGGGCCTCCATGCAGCGCGCCATCAGGCGATCGAAATTGTACTTGTACCCCTGGTTCGCCATGTCGGAGTAAAGCTCCTGCTGGCCGAAGCGCTCGCGTTCGCCCGAGAACACCGCACGACGCTGATCGTCGATATTGCGTTCCTGCTGGGTCATCGCCCGCACCTGGGTCCGGCACTGCGACTGGTCCTTGGTGAACTGTTCGGCGTCGGCGCCTTCCTTGCTAAAGTCCCGGGGCGCGCAGGCCGACATCGCCGCCGCCGCCAGAACGAGGGCGATCGCAAGCTTCATGGGGTCCCGGCCAGCGCCGCCTCGATGGCCTTCAGCGCCTCGGACGCCTTGGCCCCGTCGGGACCGCCGCCCTGCGCCATGTCGGGACGGCCGCCGCCGCCCTTGCCGCCCAGCGCCGCCACGCCCGCCTTCACGAGTTCGACCGCGCTATGGGTCTTGGCGAGATCCTCGGTGACGCCGACCACCGCCGAGGCCTTGCCGTCCTCGACGCCGATCAGCGCCACCACGCCCGAGCCCAGCTTCTTCTTGAACTCGTCGGCCATGCCCTTGAGGTCCTTGCCCGGCACGCCGTTCAGCACCCGGCCAATCAGCTTGATCCCGCCGACATCGCGCACCTCGTCGGCCGCGGACCCGCCGCCTGCGCCGCCGCCGGCCAGGGCCAGCGCCTTGCGCGCATCCGACAGCTCGCGCTCGATCCTCTTCTGGCCCTCGACCAACGCCGCCAGGCGCGCCGGCAGGTCCTCGGGCCGCACCTTCAACGTCGCCGCGGCCTCGGCCAGCAGATCGGCCTGATGGCGGACGAACGCCTCGGCCGCATTGCCGGCCAGCGCCTCGATGCGGCGGACGCCGGCCGCGACCGCGCCCTCGCCCACGATCTTGAACAGGCCGATATCGCCGGTGCGCCGTGCATGCGTGCCGCCGCACAGCTCGACCGAATATTTCTCGCCGCCGGGAACGTCGGCATCGCCGCCCATGGTGAGCACGCGGACCTCGTCGCCGTACTTCTCGCCGAACAGCGCCATGGCGCCGGCGGCGATCGCCTCGTCCGGAGTCATGAGGCGCGTCTCGACCGCCGAATTGTGGCGGATGCGGTCGTTCACCTCGTCCTCGATGCGGCGCAGTTCCTCGGGCGAGACCGCCTTGGTGTGGCTGATGTCGAAGCGCAGCCGGTCGGGTGCCACCAGCGAGCCCTTCTGCGTGACGTGCTTGCCGAGATGGCGGCGCAGCGCCTCGTGCAGCAGATGGGTCGCCGAATGATGGGCGCGCAGCTGGGCGCGGCGGACCGGGTCGATGGTCATCACGAGATCGTCGCCGACCTTGAGTTCACCTTTCTCGACCGTGGTGTGATGGGCGTGGAGATCGCCCACCATCTTCTGGACGTCGGCGACCGACGCCTCGTTGGCGCCGCTCGCCAGACGGCCGGCATCGCCCTGCTGGCCGCCCGACTCGGCATAGAACGGCGTCTGGTTGGTCACGATCCAGCCGGTCTGGCCGGCCTTCAGCGACTGGACTTCCTTGCCGTCGAGCAGGATCGCCTTGATCTGGCCCTCGGCGCGCTCGGTGTCGTAGCCCAGGAACTCGGTGGCGCCGGCCTTCTGGCGCACGTCGAACCAGATCGCCTGGTCGGCGGTCTCGCCGGAGCCGGCCCAGGCCGCCCGCGCCTTGGCGCGCTGCTCGTCCATCGACTTCTCGAAGCCATCCGTGTCGACCTTGATGTCGCGCGCGCGCAGCACGTCCTGCGTGAGGTCGAGCGGGAAGCCGAACGTGTCGTAGAGCTTGAACGCGACCTCGCCCTTCAGCGTGCCGCCGGCGGTCAGCTCGCGGGTCTCGTCCTCGAGCAGCTTGAGGCCGGTACCCAGCGTCTTCTTGAAGCGAGTCTCCTCGAGCTTCAGCGTCTCGGTGATCAGCGGCTGGGCGCGCGACAGTTCGGGATAGGCATCGCCCATCTCGCGCACCAGCGTCGGCACCAGCTTGAAGACCACGGGGTCCTGCGCGCCCAGGATGTGGGCGTGGCGCATCGCGCGGCGCATGATGCGGCGCAGCACGTAGCCGCGGCCCTCGTTCGACGGCAGCACGCCGTCGGCGATCAGGAACGATGTCGCACGCAGGTGGTCGGCGATGACCTTGTGCGAGGCGCTCTGCTTGCCGTCGGGATCGACGCCGGTCTCGTGCGCCACCGCCTCGATCAGGGCGCGGAACAGGTCGATGTCGTAGTTGTTGTGCTTGTGCTGCAGGACGGCCGCGAGACGCTCCAGGCCCATGCCGGTATCGATCGAAGGCTTGGGCAGCGCGACGCGCTCTTCCTTGGTCACCTGCTCGAACTGCATGAAGACCAGGTTCCAGATCTCGATGAACCGGTCGCCGTCCTGGTCGGGACTGCCGGGCGGGCCGCCGGGGATGCCCTCGCCATGGTCGTAGAAGATTTCCGAGCAGGGGCCGCAGGGGCCAGTGTCGCCCATCGCCCAGAAATTGTCCGAGGTCGGGATGCGGATGATCTTGTCGTCGGACAGGCCCGCGATCTTCTTCCAGTGGCCCGCCGCCTCGTCGTCGGTGTGGAACACCGTGACCAGCAGCTTCTCCTTGGGCAGACCGTAGTCCTTCGTGAGAAGGTTCCAGGCCAGCTCGATCGCGTGTTCCTTGAAATAGTCGCCGAACGAGAAATTGCCCAGCATCTCGAAGAAGGTGTGGTGACGGGCCGTGTAGCCCACGTTCTCGAGATCGTTGTGCTTGCCGCCGGCGCGAACGCACTTCTGCGAGGTCGAAGCGCGCGAATAGGAGCGCGTCTCCAGGCCCGTGAAGACATTCTTGAACTGCACCATGCCGGCGTTCGTGAACATCAGCGTCGGGTCGTTGCGCGGCACCAGGGGGCTCGACTCAACGACTTCGTGGCCGTTCTTGCGGAAGTACTCTAGGAAGGTACGACGGATTTCGCTGACGCTTTGCATGCCGGCCTTGTAGCGTGCGCCAGCCCGTCAAGTCCAGAACAGGGAACCCAGGGGAAATGGCCGCCGAGGCCCATTCTACCGCCACTCTTCGCCTCTCCGTGGGCGAGCTCCGGATCGTCCATCCGATCACCGTACCGACCGGCCCGGTGAGCGCGGCCGAGGTCGTGCCCGCCCTGCAGGGGCTGGTGAACGTCGTGGTCGCCGCCGCCGAGGCCGGCAAGGCCATCTCCTGCCGCAAGGGCTGCGGCGCCTGCTGCCGCCAGCTCGTGCCGGTCTCGCGCACGGAGGCTGAACGGCTACTGTCGACGGTCGCGGCCCTGCCCGCGGAACGGCGCGCCGTGCTGGAAGGCCGATTCGCCGCCGCCGAAGCCGCCCTCGCCGCCGCCGACCTCAAGGAGCGCAAGGGCCGCCCCGACCGCGAGCTGTCGACCGCCTATTTCGCGCTGGGCATCCCCTGCCCCTTCCTCGAGGAGGAGAGCTGCTCCATCCATCCCGACCGGCCACTGGTCTGCCGGGAATATCTCGTCACCTCGCCCGCGGAACTCTGTGCTGGGCCCGGGCAGGAAGGCGTGACACCGGTGCCCGTGCCCAAGGTCTCGCTGGCCGCCCGCGGCCTGCAAGACGAGCGCGAGGACTGGTTTCCGCTGGCGCTGCTGATGGATTGGGCGAAACGCCGGCCCAAGGCGGGTGCCCGGCGCACAGGTCCGGAATGGGTCCAGCGGTTCCTGAAGGGGATGTCGCGGAAATCTTGAGGGTGTGCTGCACCACTCATGGCTGTTCTGCGCTTGCCCCGCCATTTTTTTGGACGCCAGGGGCGCCCAAAGAAAATGGGCGGTACCGCGCGTGGGGTGCGGTACCGCCCTTAGGGACCCGGAGACAGGGGATCAGGGTCCGCTATTCGTCGTCGTCGTCTTCCTTGCCGCCCTCCATCAGGGCGTTGGCGAGGATGCCGGCGTTGGCACGCACCTTGTTCTCGATCGCGTTGGCGACTTCGGGGTGCTCGCGGAGGTAATTCTTGGCGTTCTCGCGGCCCTGGCCGATGCGGGTGCCGTCGTAGGAGTACCAGGAGCCCGACTTCTCGACGACGCCGGCTTTCTCGCCGAGATCGATCAGCTCGCCATTCTTGGACACGCCCTCGCCATACATGATGTCGAATTCGACGACCTTGAACGGCGGCGCCACCTTGTTCTTCACGACCTTGACGCGCGTGGCATTGCCCACGACCTCGTCCTTGTCCTTCAGCGCGCCGATACGGCGGATGTCGAGGCGGACCGAGGCGTAGAACTTCAGCGCGTTGCCGCCCGTCGTCGTCTCGGGGCTGCCGAACATGACGCCGATCTTCATGCGAATCTGGTTGATGAAGATCACCAGCGTGTTGGACTTCGAGATCGAGGCGGTGAGCTTGCGCAGCGCCTGGCTCATCAGGCGGGCATGCAGACCCGGCAGGGAGTCACCCATCTCGCCTTCGAGTTCGGCGCGCGGCACGAGGGCCGCGACCGAATCGATCACCAGCACGTCGATGGCGCCGGAACGCACCAGCGTGTCGGCAATTTCGAGCGCCTGCTCGCCGGCGTCGGGCTGCGAGATCAGCAGGTTGCCGATGTCGACACCCAGCTTCTTGGCATAGCCCGGATCGAGCGCATGCTCGGCGTCGACGAAGGCGCAGGAACCGCCCTTCTTCTGCGCCTCGGCAATCACGTGCAGCGCGAGCGTCGTCTTGCCCGAGCTTTCCGGCCCGTAGATTTCGACGATGCGGCCTTTGGGCAGGCCGCCGATTCCCAGCGCGATATCGAGGCCCAGCGAGCCGGTCGAGATCGCCTCGATCTCCAGCGCCTCGCGCTGGCCCAGCTTCATGATGGAACCCTTGCCGAAGGCGCGCTCGATCTGGGCGAGAGCGGCGTCCAGCGCCTTGTTCTTGCTTTCCATGCCTTCTTTTTCGACCACCTTGAGCATCGCCGACATTGGCTCTCTCCTTCTTCCCATGCCCCTGTCAGGAGCGGCAATGCGGATAAGTCCGCAAAGGGTCTGGTCATCCAGTAGCGCCACTGTACCCATTTTGTTCCATCTCGCAACGGAACAAATAACCCCCTGAAAGAACTAATGTTCTTGACACAAGTTCTAGATATGTTCCTTGTGGGTTATCCCCGCATCGGGACAGGCTCTCTCATGCCCCCGCAGCGCGCCTCGTCGCACTCCGCACAGCCTTGTCCCGGCCCGTGCAGGAAGATCGTGGGTTGCCGCCGCATGGCTTCGACCGCGAGACCAACGATATCGCGGGCACGCGCGAGGCGCGCTGTGCCATGGCCGACCGGCCCCTCCGCCTGCAATGCCCTCGCCCGCAGCCAGTCGTCGGCCAGTGCAAATCGCTGACAGCAATGATCGTTCTCCAGATAGTCGATCCGAACGCGCCGTCCGTCCTGCATCACCGAGCAGTGCCGCGGGATACCGTACGGCACGTCGGCAATAAGTTCGGCGAGATGCAGCGATGTATCGGCCTCGTGCCCGACTCCCAGCAGCAGAACCTGGCCGTCGAGATCGTGGACTCGGCCCACCGGACTGTCCGGAACGTGCGGCGGCAGCGGCAGCGGCGTCACCACGACCGCTCCGGCGCGCGGTCCGACGGCGGCGAAGGCCTGCAGATGATCGGAGCGCACGACACCCGGGAGCCGCCAGAACAGATCGGCCGTCGCTCCGAGATCCTCCGCAGCCGCTGTCGTCGCCGGATCGAACGGTGCTTCGTCGTCGCCGGTCCAGGACGGCATGACCAGCGTGCCATCAGGCCCGAGCGCGAGGCGCAGCGCGTCGATCAGACCGAGCGGCCCGCCTTCGATCGGCCGGACGGCCCGAAACGACGTATGCACCAGCAGCACGCCGCCAGCGCGCACGCCGAGCGTGCGCAACTGGTCGGCAACCTCAAGCCGCGTCAACGCCCGCACGGCACGGCGTCTACTTCGGTCCGAGCAGCCCGGCCGTCTTCAGCCCGGCGATGCCCGCTGCGTCATAGCCGATCTCCGCCAGCACCTCGTCATTGTGCTGGCCGATCTCCGGCGGATTGGAGACAAGCGGCGGCCGCCATCCCATCATCTGGAAGGGCAACAACGGCAGCCGGGTCTGCACGCCGCCGGACAGGGTGGTCGGTGCGAGCGAGCCGTTCGCCAGGAGGTGCGGATGGTCGAACAGGTCCTGCGGCCGCGCGACCGGCGCGAAGGAGATGTCCGCTTCGAGGCACATCTGCTCGAGCGCATCCTTGGTATAGGCCTTGAACACCTCGGCAACCTTCGGCACCAGCCAGGGCCGCGCCTCGATGCGCAGGTTGTTGGTGGCGAGCTTCGGATCGGCCGCAAGTTCCGGCTGCTTGAAGAACTCGCAGAAGCGCTTCCACTGGCCGTCACTGGTGATGCCAACGAAGACCTGCAGATCGTCGGCCGTGTTGAAGATCTCGTAGACTGCCCAGGAGCTCACCCGCTCCGGCATCGGTGGCGGTGCGGCGCCATTGATCGCGGTGATCGCGAGATGCTGGCCCATCAGAAACACGACCGATTCGAACAGCGCGCTCTCGACCAGCCCGCCCTTCCCCGTACGGTCGCGCTGCTTCAGAGCCAGCACCGTGCCGAAAGCGCCGAACATGCCGCCGACGATGTCGATCACCGAGGTTCCGGCGCGCAGCGGCCGGCCGCTGGGGCCGGTCATGTAGGCGAGCCCGCCCATCATCTGCACGACCTCATCGAGCGCCGGCCGCTTCTCGTAGGGGCCGGGCAGGAAGCCCTTCAGTGCGCAGTAGACGAGACGCGGGTTGATCTTCTCCAGGTCCGCGGGCCCGAGCTTGCGCTTGGCCATCGAGCCCGGCGCAAAGTTCTCGATCAGCACATCGGCCTTTTCGAGCAGCTTCACCAGCACCTTGCGGCCCTCCGGTGAATCGGCGTCGAGCGCCAGGCTCTTCTTGTTGCGATTGAAGTAGCCGAAGAAGCCGGCGCCGAAGCCGCGCAGTTTGCGCGTCCGGTCGCCATCGACCGGCTCGACCTTGATCACCTCGGCGCCGAGGTCGGCCAGGATCATGCCGCAGGACGGTCCCAGGATCGTGTGGGTGAGCTCGACGACGCGGACGCCCTTGAGGGGCGGTTCAAACGATGAGGTCATGCCCCATCAGATACCTCACCCCGCCGGGGCGAGCCACGTGTCGATATCCTTGGTGAATGGCAGGCCCGCCGCCTCGCCCACCACCTGATGACCCACGCCGGCGCCCACCAGGAATGTCTCCTGATGCGGGACGGCATTCGCCTTGAGCATCGTGCGGATCGCCCTGCCGTCATGGCCCCAGCCGATCGCCTCGACCTTGCCGTCGAAGGCTCGGTTGACGATTGACAAGAACTGGGCACGCTCCTCGTCGGTGAGGGCCGGCACGGCATCGATGTCGCCCAGCAGGAACAGCCGACCGCCGAACTTCGCGACCAGCGCGGCCACCGAATTGCGGGCTTCGACGATGATTTCCCGGTTGGGCCCACGGCGAACCCGGGCCGCGAGCGACAGTGGCAGCACCGCGGCCCCCAGGTTGGCCCCGGTGTTCATCAGCGAGGCGGTCAATTCCTTGTAGGTGATCCCGAGACGTTCCGCCCGCCGGACGCGCATTTTCGCGACTTCCGGACTGGGCGACTTCCACGCCTTGGCGGCGGCACGGCGCCACACCCAGGCGCCCCACGACATGTCGAAGGTCGGGCCGTTGTTGTGCCCGATGCCGGGACGGCGTAGCAGGACCTCTACATTCGCATGTCGGGCCGCAAGACGGTCGAAACGATCACCCATTGCGCCTATTGTATCGCAAATTTGGTGCCGAAATCGAGGAGCGAGGCGTGGACGATTTTCAGGTCGATGTGTTGGTGGTGGGTGCGGGCAATGCCGCGGCGTGTGCGGCTCTGGCGGCGCGCGAGACGGGCGCCTCTGTGGCCATGCTGGAGGCGGCCCCCGAGGCCGAGCGCGGCGGCAACAGCACCTATACGGCCGGCGCCATGCGCGTGGTCTTCCACGGCGTCGACGACCTGGTGCAGCTCTACGACCTCACCGAGGACGAGAAGCGGGACGTCGATTTCGGCAGCTACACCGCCGACCAGTATCTCGACGACATGGGCCGGGTGACCAACTATCGCTGCGACCCTGAGCTCACCGACATCCTGATCGGCCGCTCCTTCGAGACCATGAAGTGGATGCGCTCCAAGGGCGTGCGCTTCCAGCCCTCCTACGGCCGTCAGGCCTTCAAGGTGAACGGCAAGTACAAGTTCTGGGGCGGCCTCGCGGTCGAGGCCTGGGGCGGCGGACCGGGCCTCGTCGATCTCGAGCACAAGGCCGCCGTGAAGGCCGGCATTCCGATCCATTACGAGACGGCGGCGGTGTCGCTGATCGAGGAAGACGGTGTCGTGCGCGGCGTCATCGCTCGCCACAAGGGCCGCAAGGTGAAAATCGGCGCTAAGGCGGTCGTGCTGGCCTGCGGCGGCTTCGAGAGCAACGCCGAGATGCGCACGCGCTATCTCGGACCGACCTGGGATCTCGCCAAGGTCCGCGGCACGCGCTTCAACACCGGCGC
This sequence comes from Reyranella sp., assembly GCF_965249915.1. Lineage (GTDB taxonomy): Bacteria > Pseudomonadota > Alphaproteobacteria > Reyranellales > Reyranellaceae > Reyranella. Next base: position 1,073,853 of record NZ_OZ252257.1, on the reverse strand, counting down.
CGGCATCAACATGGCGCTGGCGATCGGCGCCAAACCTCACGGCAACTGGTCGGGCGGCCACGCCGTCGGCTGGGACATGAACGCGCCGGAGTTCGGCGACCTCGATGTCGGCGACAACTTCCAGAAGCACTCCTACCCGCTCGGCATCATGGTGAACGCCAACGGCCTGCGCTTCGTCGACGAGGGCGCCGACTTCCGCAACTACACCTACGCCAAGTACGGCGCCGTGATCCTGGCCCAGCCGCAGCAGTTTGCCTGGCAGATATTCGACTCGAAGGTGCTCGACAAGCTGCGCGACGAGTACCGCATCAAGCGCATGACCAAGGTCCGCGCCGACACGATCGAGGAGCTCGCCAAGAAGCTGGAAGGCGTCGACGAGCAGCAGTTCCTGAAGACCATCAAGGAATGGAACGCGGCCGTCATGACCGAGGTGCCATTCAACCCGGCGATCAAGGACGGTCGCGGCACGCGGGGCCTCGCCGTGCCGAAGACCAACTGGGCCAACACGATCGACCAGGGTCCGTTCGAAGCCTATGCCGTGACCTGCGGCCTCACCTTCACCTTCGGCGGTCTGAAGATCAGCAACGAGGGCGAGGTGGAGAACACCGACGGCCACGCGATCCCGGGCCTGTTTGCCGCGGGCGAGCTCGTGGGCGGGTTGTTCTACCACAACTATCCCGGCGGCACGGGCCTGGTCTCGGGCGCCGTGCTGGGCAAACTCGCCGGTGACGGCGCCGGCAAGTACGTCGCGGGAAAGAACTGAGCCCCGCTTGCCGCTCGACGGAATTGGCTTCAAGGTCCCGGCAAACTGAGGTTGCGAGGCGCGGATCAACCGCGCGCGCTACAGGAGGAAGAACATGTTTCCCATCACTCGCCGCCATGCGCTGGCTCTCGGCGGCTCGTCCCTGCTGCTGCCGTCCGCCGCGCGCGCCCAGGCCACCTGGCCGGCCGGTCCGGTGACCTTCGTCGTCGGCTATGCCGCGGGCGGCAGCACCGACATCAACGCGCGTGAACTGGCGAATGTCATGACGCCGGTGATCGGCCAGCAGATCATCATCGATAACAAGGGCGGCGCCGCCGGCTCGATCGGCCTGCGTGCCGTCGCCAACGCCAAGCCGGATGGCCAGACCATTTTCGTCGCCGTCGGCACGAACGTGATCATCAACCCGCACGTCCAGAAGGGCATGATCGACACGCTCGCGAGCCTCGCCCCGATCTGCCAGATCACGGACTACCAGTACGTCCTGGTGGTGGGTAACTCGGTACCGGCCAAGAATGCGGCCGAACTGGTGGCCCTCGCGAAGAAGGATCCGGAGAAGCTGACCTATTCGTCGTCGGGCGTGGGCGGCAACAATCACCTGGCGGGCGCGCTGTTCGCGGAAGCCGCCGGCGTCAAGCTCACCCATGTCCCCTACAAGGGCACCGGCCCGGCCGTGGCCGACGTGATCAGCGGTCAGATCACCATGAACTTCTCGTCGCTGCCGCCGGCGGTCTCCCAGGTCAAGGGCGGCAACCTCAAGGCGCTGGCGGTGACCGGCAACAAGCGCATCAAGTCGCTGCCGGACGTGCCGACCTTGAAGGAACAGGGGATCGACGTCGTCGTCACCAGCTGGCAGGGCCTGTTCGCCCCGGCCAAGACGCCGCCGGACATCCTCGACAAGATCGACAAGGCCGCCAAGGAGGCGATGAAGAACCCGAAGTGGGAAGAGGCCCTCGCCCGCGACGGCCTGGAGATGCCGCCCGATCGAACCCGTGCCCAGTTCGCCAAGTTCGTCGCCGACGAGCATGCCTTCTGGGGCACGACCCTGAAGAAGCTCAACATCCAGATGGAGTAGCGGCCGCGGGCCGCTTCAGCCGGGCGTCCGTGCCTTGGCCTGTGTGCGCCGCCTCTCCTCGCCCACGGCCCTGAGGCGCTCGACATCCTCGGGCTTCACGCGCCCGTAGCGCGGGCGCCAGTCGTCGTCGGATGGCCAGAGCACATCCGACCGCCGCGTGGCGCGCGGCGCGTCGGCATCGCGCAAGAGCCCCAGCGCCTGCCCCGCGATCGTGCGCTGCAGGTCTCGCCGTCCCGGCGGGCCGCATGGATTGCCCAGCGGGAAATCCGTGAACAGGAAGCGCGGCACGCCGCAATACTCGACGATATCGAGGGCGGAGCCGACGATCACTGTCGGCATCCCGTTGGCTTCGAGATGGCGGGCGACCAAACTCACGGTTTGGTGGCAGACGGGTCAAAGCGGCGAGAGCAGAGCCACGTCGGCGCCGTCGGCGCGCAATCGCTCGAGGATCTGCGGCGCATCGATCTCCATCGTCTTGCGCTGGCTGTATTCGGTGGGCACGCCATGGAAACGCGCCGCCACCCCGCCGACCAGCCCCTCTGCCGCGCTTTGCTGAACGGCCTCGATCGGCAGGAAGCTGGCCCGGTCGCCGGTATGAGTCGATTCCTTGTCCCATGCGAGGTTGTCGGTGAAGAGCTTGGCCGGCGCCGGCGAGACCGCGTTCGACCAGACCTGCCGCGTGCCGGACGCATCGCGATTGCCGAGATCGGGCGGACTGGCCGTGGTGACGAGACCGATCCTCGCCTGGGACAAGGGCTTGGCGAGCGGCGCGAAGGGCACGTCGTCGAAACTCGACCAGACATAGTCGGACGGGTAGCCGAGCGCGCGATAATAGTCCCTCGTGCGATCCCTGTAGCGGACGGGCTCGGTCATCGCTTCCTCCGGCTTCTATTCTTGCCGTCAGTCTAACCGCGTTTGGGCACCATGCAGAAGCCCTGTGCCTCGATGCCCAACGCGGGATTGAACTTCGAGCGGAAATTCTCCATCGCAATCGCCGCGGTCAGCTCGACGATCTGCGCCTCGCTGAAGTGCGTCTTGAGCTGGTCGACGAGTGCATCGTCGACCTTGCGATCGGTGTAGGTGATGCGTTCGGCATATTCGAGCGCCAGCCGCTCGGCCTCCGAGAAGAGCGTGCTGTCACGCCAGGTCGTGACCTCGGCCAGCTTCTCCATCCCGCCTTCCGTCGTCTCCAGCACACGGCCGGAATTGATATCAATTCAAAACGGGCAGCCGTTGATGGTCGCGACGCGCACGTAGAGCAGTGCCGGCAATCCTTTGGGCAGAAGGCCCGACTGTTCGATCGACTGGCCCAGCATGCCGGCCGCCTTCAGGATCGGCGGACAGTGCGCCATCACCTTGGTCGGATTGAGCAGGCCGCCGAACGTCTCGCGCTGACGCTCGAAGACGGCCTTGAGGGTCGGATCGCCGCGATCCTCTTCAATCTCGCTGACACGGGGCATCGTGCACCTCACCGTTGCAGGGAAGCTGAGGTTAGCGTCCGCGCCTGTCACGAAGCGACGGACATCTTCTCATGACGCCATGAGACCGCCGAAGCCTTGGAAACGACCGAGCCGGGCCGACGCGCGGATCAAGGCCGCTGGAGGTCGGGGCGCGCGACCCACCAGAAAACCATCGCGGAACTCAGCGCGCAGACCAGCACGAACGGCAACAGAAAGGCGAGATTGGCCAGCAGGTTCAGCCAGGCAGGATCGGCCGCATTGCCCTCGAAGCCCGCCAGCCCGGCAAACAGGCCCAGGAAAACGAAGCCCAGCGCGATCCCGGCCATCGCATAGGCGCGCCACCCATCCCAGCCTTTGCGGCGCATGACGAGGAAAGCCGGCAGGCCGACCAGCAAGGCAAACGGATAGGCGACGTAGGCGGCAAAGGCCGCATAGCCCAGCGTCTGCGCATTGCCGCCGGCAGCCAGCACCACCCCCGCCAGGATCACCGCCGGCATCATCGGCGCGACCACGAAGGCCGCGACGGTACGATACGCCCTACGGCGAGCGGACGGCATCCCTCTCCTCCTGTCGGTCGGGCCGCGAAATCTGGCCCGGCCGTCGTCCTTAGCGTCAGACGATCAGGAAGTCAGTATGGTCCAGCGTCCCGTTCAGCAGGGTCTGGATCGTTGCGAAGACCACCGCGGCGCCGGCGCCTGAGCCATCGGCATCATAGCTCACATTGCCCGTGGCGCTGTTGAAGATGATCCGGTCGTTCGCATCGAGGGCCGCGGCACCATTGACGAAGGCCCCCGCATCGAGGGCGCCATCGGCCCCGAGCTGTGTGAAGATCGCGTTGTCCAGGTTGAAATGATCCTGGCCATGCGCAAAGCCGGTGATCGTGGCAAGGTTGCCCGCACCGATCGCGGAATCGAAGACGAATGTATCGCCGCCGCCATTGCCGATGAGCTTGTCCATGCCTCCCCGGCCATTGAACACGTCGGCGCCGTTGACCCCGTCGATGACATTGTTTCCGCTGGTCCCGATCAGGGTGTCGTTCCAGAAGGTTCCGGCGAGGTTCTCGATCGAGACATAGGTGTCGCCGGCGGCATCGCCGGTATTGATCGACACATTCTCCAGCGACGCGGTGAGCCCAGTCCCGCCCGAGACGCTGTATTGATAGTACGAGACCGTGTCGGTCCCGTCGCCGCCGGTCAGCGAATCGGCGCCCGCTCCTCCGTCGAGGAAGTCGTCACCCGAACCGCCCACGAGCTGGTCGTTGCCATCGCCGCCAGTTAGCGAGTCGTTGCCGAAGCCGCCAGACAACGTGTTGTTGCCAGCGTTTCCGATCAGGATGTCGTTGTATGACGAGCCGCTCAGCCCTTCGATGGACGTGTACACGTCGCCCGCCGCCTCGCCGGTGTTGGCCGACGGGTCGATGAGCGATGCCGTTAAACCGATCGTGGAGTTCCCGTAAGCGGCATAGTCGAACCCCGAACCGCCATCGAGCTGGTCGGCGCCACCGCCGCCAAGCAGCCAGTTGTCGCCGCCGTTGCCGATGAGGACGTCGCCGAATGCAGAGCCGGTGAGGCCTTCGATCTGCACGTAGGTATCACCCGCCGCCTCGCCGGTGTTGATCGCAGAGTCGGCCAGCGACGCCGTGACTCCCATGGTCGCGTTGAAATAGGACGCGTAGTCGAAGCCGGCGCCGCCGTCGATATGGTCCGCCCCGAGGTTGCCCTGGAAGGTATTGTCGAAACCGTCGCCGACCAGGACATCGTTGAAACCCGATCCTGCGAGAGATTCTATCGAGACATAGGTATCACCAGCCGCGTCCCCCGTGTTGATGCCCGGGTTCGCCAGCGACGCCGTGATGGCGGTGGTGGCGGTGGTGTAGCTCGCATAGTCACTGCCCAGTCCGCCGTTCAAGACGTCGGCGCCAGCGCCGCCCCGCAGCGTATTGTTGCCGGCGTCGCCGATCAGGGTGTCGTTGAAACGGGAGCCTTCAAGTCGCTCTATCAGATTGTATGTATCGCCAGCCGCCTCGCCGGTATTCACCGATGGGTTGGCAAGGGATACGATGACGCCGGTCGTTGCGTTGATGTAGGAGGCGTAGTCTCCGATCCCGCCGCCGCCGCTCAGGAAGTCGCTTCCCAAGCCACCGATTAGCATGTCATCGCCATTGCCGCCGCTGAGTATGTCGTTCCCGGCGAGACCGCTCAGCGTGTCGCCCGATTCGCCGCCGGTCATGATGTTGTCGAGGGCATTGCCCGTTCCCGAGAAGGGTCCCGTGCCGATGTATTTCAGGTTGGCGACGGAGGCGTCCAGCGTATAGCTCGTCATCGCCGTCTCGATCGGGTTGGTCGTGACGGCCACGACCTCATCGATGCCCTGGCCGGCCAGGGCCGCGTTCTCGGCCGGTGTCAGCGTCGTGAGGTGCGCCGAGGTATCCGCCAAGACCACGTGGTCCGCCTGGGTGAGCGCGACCGCTCCAAGGGCGCGATACTGCGCTACGGTCAGCGTCAGCACGTTGTCCGTCGCATCGATCCGGTCGACGCCCTTACCGGCGAGCGCCGAGATATCCACGTTTGCGATATTGGCGCCCGTGTCGCGCAGGGTCACGAGGTCGCCCGGGGTCAGGGCGATGCCTTGTAAAGCATCGTACTTGGCCGCCGTGAGAACCAGGGAATCGTTCGATGCGTCGAAGCGATCGACGCCGTGCGCCCAAAGACCGTAGATCTGATCCGGCGTCAGTTTTGCCAGATCGGCGCCGGTCACCACGACCATATCGCCTGTCGCCAACGTCACCGTCCCCAGTGCCAGCGCCTGAGCCCTGGTCAGGGTCACGGTGCCGTCGGTGACGTCGAGCTGATCGACGCCCTTCGCCGAAAGCCCGCCGAGTTGCTCGGGCAAGAGGGCCGATATCTCGGCCCCGGTGCCGGTCACCGTGACGACGTCGGCCTTCGCAAGCGCCACCGTGCCCATCGCCTGAAGCTGAGCCAAGCTCAGTGCCAGCGTGCCATCCGTGGCATCGAACCTGTCCACAAAGCTCGCCGCAAGGGCCGCGACTTCCGCCTGCGAAAGACCGGCGAGGTTCGCGCCCGTATCGGCCAGCGTAACCGTGTCCTTGGAGTTCAGGCCGATCGTGCCACTGATGGCGCGATACTGCTCCACGGTCAGGGAGAGCGTATTGTCGGTCGCGTTGATCTTGTCGATGCCCGCCGCGCCAGCCGCAACCAGCTCCACCGGCGTCAGGCTCGCAAGGTTGGCGCCCGTGTCCGCGAGGGTCACGACATCGCCTGCGGACAGGGCAATCGAGCCCAGCGCCCTGAACTTTGCCACGGTGAGCGTCAGCACGTCATCCGTCGCATCGAGCATGTCGACCCACGCCGCCATGTCGGAGAGCATGTCCGGATCATATTTCTGAAGTCGGGCGCCGGTGTCTGCCACGGTCACGAAGATATCGCCGTCTATCGACGTGAATTTGGCGTGCTGCGCCACATTCATGCGAACGCTGCCGGTACCCGTCAGCATAAGAGTCTGGACGCCGGACATGATGGGGAAGCGCATTGTAAAGTCGACGGCGCCGGCCGTTTCCACGTGGAGAGCGTTCGAGCCTTGTCCCAGCACGAAGCTGTCCACGCTCACGAACTGCTGCGCCGTCACGCGCAGATGGTCGTCGCCATTTCCGCCAACGACTTTCAACACTTCGACATTATCGAGATTGGACCACGCCCCTGTCGTCGCGTCCGCAATATCCTCGTCTCCATCGAACTTCAGATTCAACGTATCGGTCCCGGCGTCGCCATCGAACGCACTGAGTGCGGTGAAAGCGCTGAGACCGAGCGTAATCGTGTCGCTCGAGACCGTGCCGACGAACTGCTCCACGCCGGTAATCAAAGTTGCAGACAGATTGATCGTCGTCGTGCCGTAGAGGCCGAGGGTGTCGAAACCATCCCCTCCGTGGATTTCGTACTTGGTCGCCGCGCCGGCAACGTACAGATAGTCGTCACCTTCTCCGCCGGATAACGTCTTCTTGCCGCCGCCTTCGGCGATCAATGTATCGCCACCGCTGCCACCCGACGCCACGCTCGTTCCGCCGCCGTTGATGTGCAGCGTGTCATCGCCGCCGTTGCCGTTCAGCCTATCATTGCCACCATTGCCGATTGCGGTATCGTTGAACTGGGTGCCGTCGAAAGTCTCTCCGGCTGATGTGCCGATGAAATTTGCCATTGCCCGCGCACTCCCGAATCTCTGCTACGCACAAAAATGGCCGCCTGAGGCGGCCAAATGCTTCAATTGTCGGGATCCCTGGCAACGCCGTGCGACGGACGACACCCGCCGACGACGACGGAAACTCCGTTCGTAGCCTTCTTTCGAATTCCCGCGCACAGCGAGTATCAGGATCGCCCCCACTCAACCACGGCGGGCATTAACGCACAATCGATAAGATTGTAAATCGCAATCTTCCTCCGCCGCAGGGCAGCGGTCCTCTGATTGTTCAATATCGAACGCAGGAATGTGACGGTTGTGAGATGTTTCCAAATTCAACGGACGCACTCATGGAGTTCGCCGGAAGATGGAGGGCTCCGCCACTGACAGGAGACCCCAGTCGGCAACTCGCTGAACGAGTGCCGCGGAGGCCCGTCAAGCGGGCCTCCGAGTAGTCAAAGAGCAATCAGAAGCCCAGCACCTTGGCCTGCACCACACCTTCGATGCCGACGATCTTGCCCATGAGGTCGTCGGAGATCGGCTGATCGACCTGGACCAGCGCGATGGCCGATCCGCCCGGCGTGTCGCGGCCGAGATGGAAGGTGGCGATGTTGACCTTGCCCTCACCCAGCAGCGTGCCGAGGCGGCCGATGAAGCCGGGCTTGTCGTCGTTGGTGATGTAGAGCATGTGCGGCGCGAACTCGGCGTCGATCTCGATGCCCTTGATCTCGACGATGCGCGGATGCTTGCCGCCGAACAGCGTGCCCGTGACCGAGCGCGTGTACTTCTCGGTCGTGACCGAGAGACGGATCATCGAATTGTAATCGGTCTCGCGCTCGTGCTTGACCTCCGCCACCTCGATGCCGCGCTCGCGCGCGATGACCGGCGCGTTGACCATGTTGACCGAGGTGAGCTGCGGGCGCAGCACGCCCATCAGCGCCACCTGGGTCAGCGGCTTGACGTTGAGCTTCGCCACCTGGCCCTCGAACTCGATCGAGACGGCCTTGATGTCGGTGTCGGTGAGCTGGCCCGCGAACGAGCCCAGCTTCTCGGCGAGGTCGAGATACGGCGCCAGCTTGGGCGCGTCCTCGGCGGAGACGTTCGGCATGTTGAGCGAGTTGGTCACCGCGCCCGTCAGCAGGTAGTCGGCCATCTGCTCGGCGACCTGCAGTGCCACGTTCTCCTGGGCTTCCACCGTCGAGGCGCCGAGATGCGGCGTGCAGACGAGGTTCGGCGCGCCGAACAGGACGTTCGACTTGGCCGGCTCCTCGACGAACACGTCGAAGCCCGCCCCCGCGATGTGGCCCGAGACCAGCAGGTCGCGCACCGCCAGCTCGTCGACCAGTCCGCCGCGCGCGCAGTTGACGATGCGCACGCCCTTCTTGGTCTTCATCAGGTTGGCGCGGGAGAGGATGTTCTTGGTCTGCTCGGTGAGCGGCGTGTGCACCGTGATGAAGTCGGCACGCGCCAGAACCTGCTCCAGCGTCGCCTTCTCGACGCCGAGTTCGGCGGCGCGCTGGTCGCTCAGGAACGGGTCGTAGGCCACGACGCGCATCTTCAGGCCGATGGCGCGTTCGGCGACGATCGAACCGATATTGCCGCATCCGATCAGGCCCAGCGTCTTGAAGCTGAGCTCGGTGCCCATGAACTTGTTCTTTTCCCACTTGCCGGCCTGGGTGCTGGCATTGGCCTCCGGCACCTGGCGGGCAACGGCGAACATCAGCGCGATGGCGTGCTCTGCCGTGGTGATGGCATTGCCGAACGGCGTGTTCATGACGACGACACCGTGCGAGGTGGCTGCCTTGATGTCGACGTTGTCGACACCGATGCCGGCGCGGCCCACGACCTTGAGCTTCTTGGCCACGGCCAGAACCTCGGCCGTCACCTTGGTGGCCGAGCGGATCGCCAGCCCTTCGTAGTTGCCGATGATCTCGCGCAGCTCGGCGGGCTTCAGGCCCGGCTTGAAATCGACGTCGCAGCCGCGTTCCGAGAAGATTTCGACGGCGCGGGGGGACAGCTCATCGGAAATGAGAACCTTGGGCTTGGCCATTACAAACACTCCTCAAGTCAGGGGAGCGCGCCACTCCAGTGGCGCAATCATAATTCTTGAGCGCCACTGGAGTGGCGCGCTCCAATGAAGGATCAGGCGGCTTTGGCGCCGAACTCTTGCTCGATCTCGCCGTACGCCCAGTCGAGCCACGGCAGCAGCGCTTCGAGATCGGCCTTCTCAACGGTAGCCCCGCACCAGATGCGCAGGCCCGGCGGGGCGTCGCGGTAGGATCCGACGTCGTATCCCGCCTTCTCGGTCTCGAGCAGGTCGCCCATCTTTTTCGCCGCAGCGGCCTGCTTGTCGGCCGGCAGCGCCGTGAACCAGGGCGCCTTGATCACGAGGCACACCGACGTGTTGGAACGGATGGCCTTGTCGGCCGCCAGGAAGGCAGCCCACGGCCGCGCCTCGACGAACGTCTCGAGCACGCCGAGGTTACCCTCCGAGCGCGCCATCAGGCCCTTGAGGCCGCCGACACTTTCGCCCCATTTCAGGCCGTCGATCGCGTCCTCGATGCAGAGCAGCGACGGCGTGTTGATCGTGTCGCCCTTGAAGATGGCTTCGGAGAACTTGCCGCCCGAAGTCAGGCGGAAGATCTTCGGCATCGGCCAGGCCGGCGTGTAGCTTTCCAGCCGCTGGATGGCGCGCGGGGACAGCACGAGCATGCCGTGCGCGCCCTCGCCGCCCATCACCTTCTGCCAGGACCAGGTCACGACATCGAGCTTGGCCCACGGCAGATCCATGGCGAACACGGCCGAGGTCGCGTCGCAGATCGCCAGACCTTCACGATCGTCGGCGATCCAGTCGCCGTTAGGGACCTTCACGCCGGAGGTCGTGCCGTTCCAGGTGAAGACGACATCGTGCGTCCAGTCGACCGACTTGAGATCGGCGATCTGGCCGTAGGGCGCCTTCAGCGTGCGGGTGTCCTTGAGCTTGAGCTGCTTCACCACGTCGGTGACCCAGCCCTCGCCGAAACTTTCCCAGGTCAGCATGTCGACCGGACGGGCGCCGAGCAGCGACCACAGCGCCATCTCGACCGCGCCGGTGTCGGACGCAGGAACGATCGCAATGCGATGATCGGCCGGGATGCCGAGGATCGCACGCGTACGGTCGACCGCCTCGACAATCTTCTTCTTGCCGAGCTTCGACCTGTGGGACCGCCCAACGGCGGCATCTTTGAGAACTTCCGGTGTCCAACCCGGACGCTTGGCGCAGGGGCCCGAAGAAAAATCGGGACGCGCAGGACGCAGAGACGGCTTTGTCATTGTCATTCTCCCTTACAGAAGAAATGCACTCCGGTGGGGGAGCGTGGCCCGCGGCCCGTATACGAGCCGGCGGGTGTGCCGTCAATGTGGAGAGATTGTCGCGCGTCGGCTCAGCGACGCTGCAACTCGTAGTAGGTTCCGGCGATCGGATCTCTGAACACCTCCATCGCGCGGTAGTCGTCGTGCAGCATGCGGTAGATCGCATCGCTGCGGTCGGACGCCGCAACTGTGCCGAGATAGGCCGCCAGGACATCGGGCGGCCATGACCACATGTCAGAGACGACGACGCGGTAGCCTCGGTCGAGGGCCAGGTCGATGTCGCGCTTCAGCGCTGAAGCGTGTTCAGCGGCCGTCCAGCCGGGATGGCGGATCGCGCCGGCATTGACGGCAATCCACTTGAACTTCGGATCGGCGGACGGCGCGGGCGGGATCGCGACCTTGTTGTCCCAATCCCAGGTACGACTCCACAGCGCATACTTCCACGTCGTGATCGACTCGTAGCCGAAATAGAGGAAGACGCTTGAGTCGGGAGGGAAGCGCTTCTCCAGCGCCGCCGTCGCCGCGAGCCAACGCGTGTCGTCGCCGCGCCACTTGGCAAGCGCCGAAACGTTCCACGCGAACGGCGCCAACGACAGGACCGCAAGCGTGATGGCCACGGCACGGCGCGCCGGAAGCCAGGCCGAGAGCAGCAACGCCCAGGCCACGGTGAGCCATGGCATGACGTTGAGCTGCATCTGCGGATCCTGCGGCTGGGAATAGAAATTGAGGACCTGGCCGGCTCCCAGCGTGCCGAGGAAGACGATGGCGACCGCGCGCAGGCGGGGTTCGTGCCGGCGCGGCCATAGCACGATCACGCTCGCAAGAAAGATCGCAGCCTGCAGCACGACGGAGAAGGACAGCGGCGCCAGCGCCTCGCGCGCCGACCGCGGATCGACGAAGCCTCCGACCAGCAGCAGGTAGTTGCCGACGCCGGACAGCATCATCCAGGCCTTGTCCCAGGAGAAGCCTGCCCAGCCTGTGGCGACACCCTTCCCGGTCCACAGGATGTCGTGCAGCCCGATGGCGCCGTTATGGCCTTCCCACGAGAGCTGCACGATACCCGAGGTCGCGAGGATCGACGCGACCAGCACGAGCACATGGCCGAGGCGTCGACGCATCGGCTCCGGCGCGACCAGCAGCGCCAGCGCGAGCGCCGGCAGGGTCGGGAACATCAACCGCCATTCGATCAGCCAGCCCAGGGTGAACAGCACGCCGACGGTCGCGATGCGCTTCCCTGTCGGCCGGTCGAACCAGAGTCCGGCCAGCGCCATCGAGGCGAGCACGAACACATAGCCCGGCATGATGTCTTCGCTGATGACCGACAGCAGCAGGACGAAGCCGCAGCCCAGATGGAACACAGATGCCAGCGCCGCCACGCGCGCGCTGCCCGTGAGCCGATGCGCGAAGGCGTAGATGACGACCGTACCGAGGCTTGCCCAGAAGGCATTGAGATAGGCGAACTGCTTCCACGGCACGCCGCGCAGGATGCCCAGCATGTCCAGCAACCGGGCGCTGACGCCATAGAGCGGGAAGAACATATAGTTCGACGGGTCGAGCCGCGCGGTCGACGGGCTGGCGATCCAGGCCTCGGCCTGGATGCTCTTGTACATCCCGTTCGAGCTGATGATGTGGACGTTCTGCAGCCACCCGATCAGCACGCACAAGGTCGATAGCGAGAGCGCGAAGGCGAGCAGCAGCTGCCAGGCGGGCGTCGTCCTCGTCACTAGTGCTTGCGGCCGACCAGGGTCACGGCGCCTTCGGCCCCGAAGGTCTCGGTGTGCGGGCAGCCGCGCGCCATGGTGAAGATCTCACCGGGGCGAAAGGTCTGCGTCCTGCCCTCCCAGGCCAGCGTGATCGCGCCGTCGATCACCATCGCCTTCACGTCGTAGGGATGGCTGTGCTCGGCGTTGTGCTTGGGCCCCTGGGTCGAGCCGGTAAGGACCTCGTCATAGCCTTCGCGCTTCAGTTCGGTCTCGAATGACTGGCGATCCATCCATCCCTCCTCAAGCCGCTTTGCGGGCCGTGACGGCATATTGCGCGCCCATCGGCAGCCATGCCAGCAGGGGATCGATGCCGCGCAGGAAGGCCATGCCGGGCGGCATGAACATCAGGTAGTCGGTATCGAGCGCGTAGCGTGCCGCGTCGAGCAGGCCGTGCCGGACTTCGCCCGCGTCGAGGAGAATGGCGTTGCGGTCGATCGGCGTCCGGGCGGTGACATAGCGTACCAGCGGATTGCGGGGATTGTGCTCGAAGACGTAGATCCGGCCGCCGGGCTTGAGCACGCGGCCCAGCTCGGCATAGACCGCCGGCCGCTCCGCGACCGGCACGTGATGCAGCACGGCACTGATCATGACGATGTCGAAACCGGCATCGGCGAAGGGCGTGCGGGCGCCTTGCTGCGGTGCCAGTTCCGGCGGGGCGCCCAGCTCGCGGGGCCAGCGCCGCTCGACCTGCCGCAACATGCCGGTCGAGATGTCGCAGCCGGTGAACGATCCTTTGGCGCCAAGCCCTATCAGGACGCGCATCAGGCTGCCGATGCCGCAGCCATAGTCGAGCACGGAAAGCCCGCCGGTCCGCAAGGCAGGTTCCCGCCGCAACAGCCAGCGCGCCTTGACCGCGATGAACTGGTCGGGAGAGCTGCCCAAGAGGCGCTTGATGGGATTTTCGAGGCCGCCCTCGTACTCGGCCGCGTAGTCGTCGAATTCCGCCGGCTCGCCCGACCAGGATTGCGGATCGGCCCCGTTCACTTCGCGCTCCCCGCCTCGCCGCCGACGATATCGCGGATCATGAACAAGGGCCGGCCTTTGCTCTGGTCGTAGAGGCGGCCGAGATAGGCGCCGATGATGCCCAGCATCAGGAACTGCATGCCGCCGAGCAGGCCGACCGCGGCCATCAGCGACGTCCAGCCTGGCAGCGTGTGGCCGTTCCACCAGCCCACGATCGAGTAGAGGAAGAAGCCGAAACCCAGGGCCGCCATGATCCAGCCGATCGTCATCGAGGCCATCAGCGGCACGACCGAGAACGAGGTGATGGCGTCGGCGGCAAAGCGGACCATCTTGGCGAGCGGATACTTGCTCTCGCCGGCCACCCTCGCATGACGATCATACACGAGCGGCACCTGCCGCCCGCCGATCCAGGCCACCATGCCGCGAATGAACCGGTGACGCTCGGGCATGGCGAGCAGCAGGTCGAGCACCCGCCGCGTCACGAGGCGGAAATCGCCGGCATCGGGCGGAATCTCCACGTCGGTCAGGCGGGCGATCAGACGATAGAAACCGGCGGCGGTGGCGCGCTTGAACAGGCTCTCGCCTTCGCGCTGGCGGCGCTGGCCGTAGACCACGTCTGCCCCCTGATCCATCAGCGCCATCATGTCCGCCAACAGCTCGGGCGGGTCCTGCAGGTCGGCGTCGATGATCAGGATGCGCTCGCCGCGGCACACCGACAGGCCAGCGGTGAGCGCCAATTGATGGCCGTGGTTGCGCATCAGGCGCACGCCTACGATCCGCGGGTCACGGCCGGCCGCCTCGGTCATTACACTCCAGGTGCGGTCGCGTGACCCGTCGTCGACCAGTACGATTTCGCCGGAGCCGCCAATCCCGTCCAGGACGGCCCCGACCCGGCGCAGGAATTCGGGCAAGGCATCCTGCTCGTTGTAGCAGGGCGCCACCACGGAAACGGCCGGGCGTGAAGCGGAACTCATAGCCGGGACCAATAACCCATGATCGACCGGAAAACGAGCGGCCCTTCCCGCTTGCGGACCCGTCTCCCCAACGGCGGTCCAATGAGCTATCAAGCGGCACCATGACATCCAACGACAACGATCATCGCGGCCTGCTGCCGGCAGGGCTCGCCGACCTGCTGCCTCCCGACGCGGCGCGCGAAGCACGCGCCATAGACGTCGCCATCGAGCGCTTCGCCGCGTTCGGCTACGAGCGGGTGAAGCCGCCCCTGGTCGAATTCGAGGAGTCCCTGCTGGGCGGACCGGGCGCAGCGCTGGCTTCGCAGACCTTCCGACTCATGGACCCGGTCTCGCAGCGCATGATGGGGGTGCGCCCGGACATGACGGTCCAGGTCGCCCGCATCGCCGTCACTCGCCTGAAGCACGAGCCGCGGCCGCTGCGCCTGTCCTACGGCGGCAACGTCATCCGCGTGCGCGGCAGCGCGCTCAAGCCCGAGCGGCAGTTCGCCCAGGTCGGTACCGAGCTGATCGGCGTCGACAGCGCGGAGGCCGATGCCGAAGCCGTCCTGCTGGCAGTCGACACGCTGCGGGCCATCGGCGTTTCCGACCTGACGGTCGATCTCAACCTGCCGACGCTGGTCGCCGCCGTGGCCAACGGCCTGAAGCAGTCGGGCGAGACGCTGAAAAGTCTGCGCCGGGCACTCGATCGCAAGGACGAGGGCGGCATCGCCAAAGCCGCGGACGACGAACAGGTGGCGGCGCTTTTCGCCGGCCTGCTCCGGGCGGCCGGGCCCGCCGACCAGGGTATCGCGCAGCTCGGTAAACTCGAACTGCCGGAGGCCGCCGACGCGGAGGCCGCCCGCCTCGCCGACGTCGTGAAGCTGATCGTCGACGCCGAACCCGACCTGCCGCTGACGATCGATCCGGTGGAGTATCGCGGACTGGAGTACCAGACCGGCGTCTCCTTCTCGGTCTTCGCGCTCAAGGGCCGCGAAGAGCTGGCACGCGGCGGGCGCTATTCCGCGGGCTATCCCGAGGACGGGGTCAGCGAGCCGGCGACCGGATTCACCGTCTACATGGACGCCGTGCTCGCCGCTTCCGAGCCGCCGGCCGAACGGCCGCGGCTCTATGTCGACTTGGGAACGCGCTGGGACGATGCCGCGCTCTGGCAGGCCAAGGGTTATGCCGTCGTGCGCGCTGTCGTCGCAGCGCCGGAGCCACGTGCCGAAGCCAAGCGCCTGCGCTGCAGCCATGCGCTGATCGACGGCCAGGCCGTTCCCCTCTGAGGATGTAATTCGCCTCGCCCCCGACGAGGGGAAGTGCTATCCGACATCACGCCTCTCCGGAACCGGCCCCGGGGAGGCGTTTTCGTGTCTGAAGGGAACCGGCCGAAGGAAAATGCAATGGCCAACGTGGCAGTGATCGGCGCCCAGTGGGGCGACGAAGGCAAGGGCAAGATCGTCGACTGGCTGAGCCAGCGCGCCGAGGTGGTGGTGCGCTTCCAGGGCGGTCACAATGCCGGCCATACGCTGGTCATCGGCAACCAGACCTACAAGCTGGCCCTGCTGCCCTCGGGCGTTGTCCGTCCGGACAAACTCTCGATCATCGGCAACGGCGTCGTGATCGATCCCTGGCACTTCCTCGAGGAAGTGAAGAAGGTCACCCAGCAGGGTCTGTCGGTGACGCCGGCCAACCTGAAGATCGCCAATCACGCCGTGCTGATCCTGCCCCTGCATCGCGACCTCGACGGTTGGCGCGAGGATGCGCCCGGCGTCATCCGGGTCGGCACGACACGCCGCGGTATCGGCCCTGCCTATGAGGACAAGGTCGGCCGGCGCGCCATCCGCGTCGGCGATCTTGGCGAACCGGACATGCTGCCGCTCAAGGTCAACACGCTGCTGGCGCATCACAATGCGCTGCGCAAAGGGCTTGGCCAACCTCTGGTTGACGCCGCTGAGCTGACGGCCCAGCTGCTCGATCTGGCGCCGAAGATCCTGCCTTTCGCGGAGGACGTCTGGGAGCGTCTCGCCGGGCTGCGCGCCGCCGGCAAGCGCATCCTGTTCGAGGGGGCGCAGGCCACCATGCTCGACATCGATCACGGCACCTATCCCTATGTCACCTCGTCCAACACGGTGGCGGCGCAGGCGATGATCGGCAGCGGCATGGGCAACGGCTCGGTCGGCTACGTGCTGGGCATCGCCAAGGCCTACACCACGCGGGTCGGCGATGGCCCCTTCCCCACCGAGCTGACCGACGAGACCGGTCAGCGCCTGGGCGACCGCGGCAAGGAATTCGGCACCAATACCGGTCGCCGGCGCCGCTGCGGCTGGTTCGACGCGGTGATGGTGCGCCAGGCGGTGAAGCTGAACGGCATCGACGGCATCGCCCTCACCAAGCTCGACGTGCTCGATGGCGAGGAGGTCATCAAGGTCTGCGTCGGCTACGAACTCGACGGCAAGCGCATCGAGCGCTTCCCCTTCACCATGGGCGCGCAGGCCAAGCTGAAGCCGATCTGGGAGGAATTCGAGGGCTGGAGCGAGAGCACCCAGGGCGCCCGCTCCTTCGCCGAGCTCCCGGCGACCTGCATCAAGTACGTGCGGCGCGTCGAGGAGCTGGTCGGCTGCCCGGTGGCGCTGCTCAGCACCAGCCCGCAGCGCGAAGACACGATCCTGATGACCGATCCGTTCCGCGACTGATCGTGGAACAGCTCAACGAGCTCCTCGCCCGCGCGAATCTCGGTCCCTGGGACAGCTGGAGCATGCAATACCGCGTGCTCGCGGTGGTCGTGGGATTGCTCGTCACCTACTGGGTCCTGCAGTTGTTGCTGCCGGTGGTATTTCGCGTGCTCCGGCCCTTCATCTTCCTGGCGGTCATCCTCGCCGCCGTCTGGGCCCTCTTCCCGACCGAGACCTGCTCGATCGAGATTCTGTCGAGGATCCCGAAGCTCTGCGCCCGCTGACGCGAGTGCGCCAGCGGACAGCCCGGCTTCGCATCGCCCCTATTTCAGGCTGACGTTCGTCAGATCGACGAACCAGGACTGCGCCGGGACGAAGCCCTGCACATTCTTGCTGAAGGCGCGCGGATTGAGGTCGTGCACGATGTAGAGCCAGGGCGGGTTGTCGACCAGCCGCTCGTGCGCCACCTTGAAGTTCTGCAGGATCGTCGCATCGTCCGTCGCCTCCGCCAGCGTCTTCAGCGCGGTTTCGAACTTCTCGTCGTTCCACTGCTCGAAGTTGGATCCCATCGGCGAGAAGTTTGCCGCGGCGAAGTAGCGGTACATCATGCCGACGTCGCTCGACGGCGAGCTGACGTTGAGCGCCATCGCCCCATTGAGCGATGGTGCATCGGGCGTGGCGCGGCTGGCGTTCAGCAGCACCTGCCATTCGACGGCATCGACCTGGACGTCGACACCGCAGGCCTGCTTCAGGTTCTCCTGCAGGGCCTCGTTCATCGGCAGCGGCAGCATCTGGCCCGAGCCCGACGTCGAGATCATGACCTTGAAGGAGAGCGGCTTCTGCGGCGTGAAACCGGCCTCGGCCAGCAGCGCTTTGCCCTTGGCCGGATCGAACGTGTACTTGTTCACCGGATTGCCGAAAGCCGCATCCGTGGGCTTCAGCCAGCCGACCGACGGCTCGGCGGTACCGTTGAGCATCGAGACGATGGCGCCGCGATCGATACAGTAGTTCAGCGCCTGGCGTACCCGGACATCGGCCAGCGGGCTGTTCTTGGCGGCCATGTTGTAGAACCACGGCCAGACATGCGGGTAGGAGTTGGTCGAGATCACGTAGCCCGCCTGCTTCAGCGACGGGATTCCGTCCGGCGGCGGCACCTCGATCCAGTCGACGCGCCCCGAGCGCAGCGCCGCCAGGCGTGTGTTGGCCTCGGGGATCGGCAGCAGCAGGACCGAATCGACCTTGGCCTTCTTTCCGGCATCCCAATAGTCGTCGTTGCGGCCCAGAGAGACCGACTGGCGCGGCACGACCTTGGTGATCTTGAACGGTCCGGTGCCGGCGCCGCCGGCGGCGGCCACCTTGTTCCAGTCCTTACCGGCCTTCTCCCACTGCGTGGGCGAGGCGGTCAGGATGTAGGGCACCATCCAGGGGAAATAGGACGCAACGACGGTGGTGGTGAGCGCCACCGTGTTGTCGTCGATCTTCTTGTAGCTGGCGAGAATCGGCACGCGCGAGCGCATGATGCCGGCGGCGTTGGCCTCGAACTGCGGACTATCCTTGTTGAAGATGCGCTCGAGATTCCAGATCACCGCGTCGGCGTTGAAGTCGGTGCCGTCGTGGAACTTCACGCCCTTCTTGAGATTGAAGATCCAGGTCTTCTTGTCGTCGGGTGCCTGCTTCCAGCTCTCGGCGAGGCCCGGCCGCAGGGTCGCGAGCTGGTCCGACTTCGACAGGTCGAACAGGACGAGGCCCTCGAAGATCGGGAAGCCCAGGAAACGCATGCCCTCGAAGCCGTTGTTCGGCATGCCCGTGGTGGTCGGGATGTCCGACGCCGTCATGGCGATGCGCAGCGTTTTCTCCTGGGCCTGCGCGGCCGACAATGGCAGCAGGGACGCGGCGGCCAATGCCACAGCGAGACGGAATCGGCGAAGGCTCATGCATTTGCTCCTGAAGTCAGCTCCCCAGCAGCGATATGCAATCAGCGGGCCATCAACTCCTCGAATCGGTTGAGATAGTCGCGCGCATGCGCCTTGTAGTCGGCGCCGGGTATCTGCAGGTGGATGTCGGATACCATCGCCCAAAGGGCTTCGCGCAGTGCACTGGCCGCCTTCATCGCCCGGAAGGCGCGGCGCAGGTCGGACGGCCCGTTGCCGTCGAAATAGGCATCCAGGAGCAGCTCGTCCTCGGCTTCTCCGAACGAGCCGTTCGCCGACAGATTGGCGAGGTCGAACAGGGCGGTGCCGAACCCGCCATATTCCCAGTCGATGAGCCAGAGACGCTTGCCATCGTCCATCACGTTGCCCGGCAGCAGGTCGTGATGACCGAAGACAATGGGCATCGGAACCTGCGCTTCTTCCAGCGCCCTGTTCGCTTCAAGGTAGCGTGGCACGTCGGTGGCGAACGGGCTCTTCGATCCAGCGATCACGCGCCCGTAGTCGCGAATCACGTGGAAGACCCAGAAGAAGTTTGGCGGACCGGCGAGATGCTTTCCGACGGAACGATGGCATTTGCGCAGGAGGGGCGCGAGGCGCGGGATGTTCAGGCGCAGATCGGCTTCGGTAAAAGTCCGGCCATCGACGTGGCGCATCACCAGGATGCCGGGTTCGGTGTGGACCACCTCGGGCGACAGACCGGCGGCATGCGCGGCGATCGAGGCAGCACGCTCGCGATCGCGGAAGACGTGATGGACCGGAATGTCGTCGCCGCAGCGCACGACGAATTTCTCGCCGGCATCCTCGACGAGGTAGGACAGATTGGTCAGCCCGCCCAGCAGCGGCGCCATCTTCACTTGCCCACGCCAGCACGTCAGGGCCGCGATCCTCTGCTCGAGGTCAGTCACGGGCTTTTCGCATCGCGCGTGGTCTTCCAACCGTCATGCACTCGATCATTTCACGGGCCATCCCGCCACGCTACCCTCCCCGCCATCTCAAGGAGGAAATGAATGCCCGACGCAAACGTCCCTAACACCATCACCGGCCGCGACGCCTTCCTGCGCGTGCTCAAGGACGAGGGCGTCACCAAGATGTTCGGCAATCCCGGCACGACCGAGCTGCCGATCATGCATGCGCTCTCCTCGGCGCCGGAGATGGGCTACGTGCTCGCCCTCCAGGAGGCCGTCGTGATCGCCATGGCCGACGGCTATGCGCGGGCCTCCGGCAAGCTGGTCTCCTGCAACGTCCACGTGGCGCCGGGCCTGGGCAATGCCATCGGCTCGATCTACACCTCGATGATGTCGGGCACGCCGATGATCGTGACCGCCGGCCAGCAGGAACAGGGCCACGGTCTGACCGAGCCCCTGCTCTACGCGCCGCTGGTGCCGATCGCCCAGCCGGTCGTGAAATGGGCCACCGAAGTCAGCCGCATCGAAGACCTGCCGCGCATCCTCCGCCGCGCCGCCAAGGTCGCCACGACCGCCCCGACCGGGCCGGTCTTCATCTCGCTGCCGGGTGACATTCTGAACAACGAAGCCGCCATCGACATGGGCGAGGTGACCCGCGTCGACACGGCGGTGCGCCCGAGCGATGCAGCGCTGGAACAGCTCGCCAGGCGCCTGCTCTCGGCAAAGAAGCCCGTCATCCTGGCCGGCCACGAGATCGCCACGTCGGACGCCTTTGCGGAGGCCGCCGAGCTTGCGGAGACGCTGGGCGCGCCGGTGCTGCAACAGACCGTGGCCTGGGGCGCGCATTTCCCCTCGGAGCATCCTGCCTATCTCGGCGCACTCAACCGCGACCAGAAGCATGTCCGCCGCGTGCTGTCCGACTACGACCTGATGCTCTGCGTCGGCTCCGACGTGCTGAAGATGTCGGTGTGGAGCGAGACCGAGCCGCTGCCCGAGACCACCAAGGTGGCGATGATCGGCCTGCGCGACTGGGAGATGGGCAAGAACTTCCCGGCGGAAATCGCACTCCGTGCCGACGTGAAGGAGACGCTGAAGGCGCTGGTGCCGCTGCTGAAGAAGCTGGGCGGCACACAGCTCGCCGAGCAGGCCAAGGCCTCTCTGGCCGAGATTTCCAGGCGCAACTGGAGCGCCCTGCGTGCGCAGAAAGCAGCCAAGGTCACGACGCCGACGACGGCGCCCCTGCCCGCCGAATGGGTGATGATGCGCCTCAGCGACAAGCTGCCCAAGGACGCCATCGTCGTCGAGGAAGGCCTCACCAGTACCGCGACCTTGCCGAGCTACTTTCCCTTCCGCGACCGCAACAGCTTCTTCGGCAATGTGAGCGGCGGCATCGGCTGGGGCATCGCCGCGTCCGTCGGCGTGCAGATCGCCGAACCGACGCGCCGGGTCGTGGCCGTGATCGGCGACGGCAGCGCCATGTACTCGATCTCGGCGCTGTGGAGCGCCGCCAACCAGAAGCTGCCGGTGATCTTCCTGATCACCAACAACGAGGGCTACCAGATCCTCAAGAACCGCCTGAAGCTGTTCCATGGCAACGACACGCCAATCGGCATGGACTTCAACGACCCGCCGATGAACATCGCAAAGATCGCCGAGGGCTTCGGCCTGCCCTCCGAACGGGTCGACACGGCGGAAGGCTTCGACGCCGCCCTCGACCGGGCGCTCGCCCGGACCGACGGTCCGACCCTGATCGAGGCCATGGTGAAGAAGGGCTGACGAGGAGACGCATCATGCGGGACGTCAGGCACGCTTTCGTCGAGACGCGCGGTTTCCCGACCCATGTCGCCCAGGCCGGCCGCGGCGCGCCCCTGCTCCTGCTGCATGGATGGCCGGAATTCTGGGCGACCTGGGAGCCGATGTTCGAACGCCTGTCCGATCGCTTCCGGCTGATCGCACCGGACTTTCGTGGCTTCGGCGAAAGCGGCAATCCCACATCGGGCCCCTCCGACCAGGCAGGTCCCGACGTGCTGGCGGACGATATCGTGGCCCTGCTCGACCGGCTTGGACTCGCGAAGGCGTGCTTCGTCGGCCACGATGTCGGCGCCTATGTGATGCAGCGGCTGGCGATCCGGCATCCGGACCGGGTGGCCGGGCTGTTCTTCTTCAATTGCGGCACGCATGGCGTGGGCGCGCGCTGGCGCGAACCCTCTCAGATCAACGAGATCTGGTATCAGACCTTCCACCAGATGCCGTTTGCACCCGCGATCGTCGGCGCTTCACGCGATTCGTGTCGCGATTATTTCCGGCATTTCCTGACGCACTGGTGCCATCGCAAGGACGCGTTCGACGCCGTCTTGGAGCGCTGGGTCGACAACTTCATGCGCCCCGGCAACCTCCAGGGCGGCTTCAACTGGTACATCTCGCAGAATGCCGGCCGCCTCGCCGTCATGGCCGGAACCGCGCCCAAGCCGCCGGTGATCACCCAGCCGACGCGCGTTCTCTGGGGCCGCCACGATCCGGTTCTCAAGTCGGCCTGGATCGATGTCGTCGGAAATTACTTCCAGGACGTGGAAGCCAGCATCGCCGAGGATGCTGGTCACTTCGTTCACTATGAGCAGCCCGATCTCGCCGCCGCGGAGATCGCGAAGTTCTTCGAGCGGATCGGCTACCTTGCGTAACACCGAAGGTTTGTCTCAATGAAGGCCGTGCAGACCGCCGATCTCAGCTCCATCGACAACTATGCCCTGGTCGACCTGCCTGCGCCCCAGCCGGGCGAGGGCGAAGTTCGGATCAGGGTCGCTGCCTGCGGGGTCGGGTTCGTCGACTCTCTGGTCGCGCTCGGCCGCTATCAGGTCAAGCCACCCCTGCCTCACGTGCCCGGTGGGGAGATCGGTGGCGTGGTCGATGCGCTGGGGCCAGGGGTCACGCGATTCGCACCCGGAGAGCGCGTCCTGGCCCAGGTGCGCGGCGGCTTTGCCGAATACGCGATTGCCTCGGAACGGGCCGTCAGCCGCATTCCCGACCGGATGAGCATGACCCAGGCCGCCGGCTTTCGCGTCAACTACGGCACGGCCCTGCACGGGCTTCGCGATCGCGCGGCCCTCAAGGCGGGGGAAACCCTGGTGGTGATCGGCGCGGCCGGCGGAGTCGGATTGGCCGCAATCCAGGTCGGTCGGCTCCTCGGCGCCACGGTCATCGGTGTCGCCTCGACCGAGCAGAAGCGCCTCTTCGTGAAAGAGGCCGGCGCAGGAGCCACCCTCGACCGAACCGTCGAAGGATGGCGGGAACGGCTGAAGGCGGTGGCTCCGCAGGGCATCGACGTCGTCTTCGATCCGGTCAGCGGGCCCTTGCTGCAGCCTGCGTTCCGGTCGCTGGGATGGGGCGGGCGCTACCTCGTCGTAGGCTTTGCAGGCGGCGACATTCCGGCCCTGCCGGTGAATTTGCCACTCCTCAAGGGAGCAGCCCTGATCGGCGTGGACTATCGCCAGTTCGGCGCCGTGTTCGAGGCCGAAGCCGCCGCCAGCGACCTCGAAGAGCTGCTCGCCTGGGTCGCGAAGGGCGAACTCGACGTGCCGGTGGGCAGGACCTTCCCGTTCGGCCAATACCGCGAAGCGCTTGAGTACGCGCTCTCCGGTGCCGGAACCGGCAAGACCGTTCTGGCGGTCGATCCGAGCCTCGCCTGAATCGGATCGAAAGGTCGTTGAAGCAGGCGTTTCAGAAGCACTGAGGCGCAACATTGTTGCGCCGACGGTCGCCCCGACACGGAAAACAGGGGGTGCGACATTGGCTTCGATTGTTTCGTTTATTGCGTTTGTTTCGTTTATTCGCCGCGACTCGGACCTTTCGACGCCCCCTCGGTCGCCTTCTCGTGCTTCTGGATGGCCGGCATCAGACCGGTCGGGTCGACCAGCTTGCCGTGCGCCAGCATGTTATGGGCGTGGGCCAGGTGGTGGAGCGCGAACGAGGTCTGCATGGCGCCGACCCGTCCCTGTGCGTCCTGGGCCGCGTTGATGGCCTGCTTCACCAGCTTCAGGGCGAATAGCGGCTTCTGAGCAATCCGTTCGGCCATGGCCAGGCCGAAGCTTTCGAGTTCGGCGCGCGGCACGACATGGTTCACCATGCCGAGGCGATGGGCCTCGGCGGCCTTGATCCAATCGGCGGTGAACAGGAACTCCTTGGCCTTGCGGATGCCCATTTCCCAGGGATGGGCGAAGAACTCGGCACCGCCCACGCCCATGGCCACGGAATGATCGAGGAACTCGGCATCCTCCGAGCAGACGATCAGGTCGCACGGCCACATCAGCATCAACCCGCCGATCATCACCTTGCCGTGGACCAGCGCCAGCGTCGGCTTGGGAATGTTGCGCCAGCGCTCGCAGAAGCCGAGATAGATCTCCTGCTCGCGCGCGTACTGCGCCTCGGCGCCGGGCTTGCCGAAACCGCCCCAGGTGCCGACGGTGTCATGCCTGGACATGTTGCCGTGGCCATCGACCTCGCGCAGGTCGTGACCCGAGGAGAAGTGCGGGCCGTTGGCCGACAGCACGATCACCTTCACCGCGTCGTCATGGGCGGCGCGGTCGAAGGCCTCGTTGAGCGCATAGAGGAACGCCGTGTCCTGCGCGTTGCGCGTGTCCGGGCGGTTCAGGACGATGCGCGCGATCGCGCCCGGCAGGGTCTCGT
The DNA here is from genome assembly GCF_965249915.1 of Reyranella sp. GTDB lineage: Bacteria > Pseudomonadota > Alphaproteobacteria > Reyranellales > Reyranellaceae > Reyranella. The sequence continues at coordinate 1,049,146 of NZ_OZ252257.1, read as the reverse complement.
AGAGAATCGGCGAGGTCGTCATGGCAGGCTCCCGGGTGATCCCAGGAGCCTACCGTAGACAACGTTTCTCGTCGCTCAGGCGCGCGCCGGCTGGGTGGTCGGCCGGGCCGCCGCCTCGACGACCATGTTCTTCATGGCCTTCTGGAGCTTGTCGAAGGCGCGAACCTCGATCTGACGCACGCGCTCGCGGCTGATGCCATACTTGGCCGACAGGTCCTCGAGCGTCTTCGGCTCGTCGACCAGTCGCCGCTCGACGATGATGTGGCGCTCCCGGTCGGTGAGCTGCTTGAGCGCCGCCGCCAGCATATGCTTGCGCTGGCCGAGCTCCTGGCTTTCGCCCAGTCGGGCTTCCTGGTTGGGGGCATCGTCGACCAGCCAGTCCTGCCACTCCATGTCGCCTTCGGCCTTCACCGGGGCGTTGAGCGACGAGTCAGGTCCGGACAGGCGGCGATTCATGTTCACCACCTCTTCCTCGGGGACACCGAGGCGGGTTGCGATCTTGGTCACCTGCTCGGGCGTCAGGTCGCCCTCTTCGATGGCCTGCATCTGGCCCTTGAGCTTGCGCAGGTTGAAGAACAGCTTCTTCTGCGCCGCCGTCGTGCCCATCTTCACGAGCGACCAGCTGTGCAGGATGTATTCCTGGATCGAGGCTCGGATCCACCACATGGCGTAGGTCGCCAGGCGGAAGCCGCGGTCCGGATCGAACCGCTTCACCGCCTGCATCATGCCGACATTGCCCTCGGAAATGAGCTCGGCGACCGGCAGCCCGTAGCCGCGATAGCCCATGGCGATCTTTGCCACGAGGCGAAGATGGCTGGTCACGAGGCGATGGGCCGCTTTGGAATCGCCGTGCTCGCGCCAGCGCTTGGCCAGCATGAACTCTTCCTGGGGCTCCAGCAGGGGAAACTTCCGGATGTCCGACAGGTACCGGCTGAGATTGCCCTCGGGCGTCAGGGATGACGGCAGGGCGGGAAGGTTTGCGGTGGCTGCACTCATGGCTACTCCCCCTTTCGTACGCGGGATCGCCGGTGAACGAGCGTTTAGCACTCTCGTCCCCCGACTGCTAAAACCGACTCTAGAAGTCGGAATGGTCCCGGGTCAATATAATTCCTACTAACCCCCTCAGGTATTGGGGCTTTTACTTAACGCTGTTCAGCGTTGCGACCAACTTCCTGAAGTCTTCGGGCAATTCTGTGGCAAATCTTACGTCCTTCCCCGTCTTTGGATGTCGGAAGGCGAGCACAGATGCGTGAAGAGCTTGCCGCGGGAACAGTTTCAACGCCTCGGGTGCACCGCCGTTGCGGGTCTTGCGCCCGTAGACCGGGTCTCCCACCACCGGGCAGCCGATATGGGCCATGTGAACACGGACCTGATGGGTCCGGCCCGTCCCAAGCTTGGCGCCGACAAGGCTCGCGATCGGCGCCAGAGCGGGCCCGAAGCGCTTCTCCAGCCAATATTCGGTGAAGGCGGCCCGCCCGCCCGCCTTGCGCACCGCCATGCGCTTGCGATCGACCGGGTGCCGTCCCAGCGCCTCCTCGACCGTCCCGCGCGGGGCCTTGGGCGCCCCCCAGACCAGGGCCGTATAGATGCGCTCGAGGTCGTGGGCGGCGAACAGCTTGGAAAGGGCATGGTGGGTCGCGTCGTTCTTGGCCACGACCATGACTCCCGACGTGTCCTTGTCGAGCCGGTGCACGATCCCCGGCCGGCGCACGCCGCCGATGCCCGACAGGCTGTCGCCGCAGTGGGCCAGCAGGGCGTTGACCAGGGTCCTGTCGGGATTGCCGGGCGCAGGGTGGACGACCATCCCGGCAGGCTTGTTCAGGACCAGCAGGTCGGCATCCTCGAACAGGATCTCCAGCGCCAGGTCCTGGGGCTGCGGAACGGCGGGTTCGGGTTCCGGAATATCGACGATGACGACATCGCCTGTTTTGACCTTGCGGGACGGCTCTTCTATCGTCTGCCCCCCCGCAAGCGCTACGCAGCGGCCCTCGATCAACGCCTTCACCCGGCTTCGCGTCAGGGAAGGCAAGGCAGCAGCCAGCGCGCGGTCCAGCCGTTCGCCGGCGGCGCTCTGGTCGAAGGTCACGGTGTGGCGACCGGCTTCGCTCATGGAGTTTTCTTGGCGTCCCCTGCTCAGGCCTCTGCACCACTCTGGCTGAAGGTGCTGGTGATCGGAATGGGCCTGCTGATCGTGGTGGGCTTCGTCGTCGCGGTCGCCGAGATCGCCCGGCGCATCTCTACGCCCAACGCCGGCCGTTCGCCAGCATCCGAAGGCAGCCGCTTCACCGAGCGCATCGCGCTGCCCTCGGGCGCCCGTATCGTGTCGATGAATGCCGTCGGCGATCGCCTCGTCGTGCATGTCGAGACGCAGGGCGGGCCGACCTCGGCCTATGTCGTCGACCCGCGCAGCGGCGCTCTCCTGGGCACGATCGAATTTCCGCCCGGCGCCGGCCGCTGAGCCCAACGACATCCGTACGAGGACAGGAATGAATTTCCGAAGCGACAACGAGGTGGGAGCGCATCCCGTCATTCTCGAGGCGGTGACGCGGGCCTTCTCCGGCGGCAGCACGGCGCCGTCCTATGGCGCCGACGAGTGGACACATCGGGTCGAACGCCGCCTGCGCGATATCTTCGAGAAGCCCGACCTGGTCGCGTTCCCGGTGGCGACCGGCACCGCCGCCAACTCGCTCGCGCTGTCCTGCTGCACGCCCGCCTGGGGCTCGATCTACTGTCATGCCGAGGCGCACATCGTCGTCGACGAGGCCAACGCTCCGGAATTCTTCACCTCCGGCGCCAAGCTCTCTCCCCTGCCGGGCGCCGCCGGAAAGATCGACCCGAAGAAGCTCGCCGAGGCCCTTGCCCAGCCGGTCTACGGTGTCGTGCATCATCCCCAGCCGGCGGCCGTCAGCATCACGCAGGCAACCGAATGCGGCACGGTCTACGGCCCGGACGAAGTGGCTTCCATCGCCACGACGGCCCATCGTCACGCGCTGAAGCTGCACATGGACGGGGCGCGCTTCGCCAACGCCCTCGCCTTCGTCGGCAGCTCGGCGGCCGAGCTTTCCTGGATGTCGGGCGTCGACGTGCTGAGCTTCGGCGCCACCAAGAACGGCGCCCTGGCGGCCGAGGTCGTGGTCTTCTTCGAGCCCGAGCTCGCCCGCGAGTTCGAGTTCCGCCGCAAGCGCAGCGGCCATCTCTTCTCCAAGATGCGGTTCCTGTCGGCGCAGCTCGAGGCCTACCTGGCCGACGGGCTGTGGCTCGACAACGCCAGTCACGCCAACGCCATGGCACGCCGCCTCGTGGCCGGCCTGACGACGCTGAAGGGTACGCAACTGCTCTATCCGGTCCATGCCAACGAGATCTTCATCATCCTGCCGGCACAGATGCATGATGCGTTGCGGGCCGCAGGAGCGCAGTATCATCCTTGGCCGTCCGACCGGCCGGGCGAGCGTGCCTTCCGCCTCGTCACCGCCTTCGACACCGAGCAAGCGACCGTCGATCGGTTCCTGAGTATCGCCAAGACAGCAGCGTGAGAGTCCCATGACCCACCAGCGTACCCTGACCGCCGCCCATTGGGGCGTCTACGAAGTCGAATACGACGACAAGGGCCAGGCAACGAAGCTTCACCCTTTCTCGCAGGATCCCGATCCTTCGCCGATCGGCCTGCACATGCTGTCCGACGAGGTCGCGCGGATGCGGGTGCGCCGGCCGTCCTTCCGCAAGAGCTGGCTCGAGAAGGGCGCGGGCGCCGCGACCGACAAGCGTGGCCAGGAACCCTTCGTCGAGGTGCCGTGGGACGAGGCGCTCGACATGGTCGCCGGCGAACTGAAGCGCGTGAAGGACGCGCACTCGAACCGCGCGATCTTCGGCGGCTCGTACGGCTGGTCGAGCGCGGGGCGCTTCCATCACGCCCAGAGCCAGGTCCATCGCTTCCTCAATGCGCTGGGCGGCTATGTGCGCCACCAGGATTCCTACAGCCTCGGCGCGGCGCGCGTGCTGATGCCGCACATCGTGGCCAGCATGGAAGACCTGATGGCGATGCACACGACGTGGGACGTGCTGGCCGAACATTGCAAGCTGTTCGTCACCTTCGGCGGCGCGCCGCACAAGAACGCCCAGATCAGCGCCGGCGGCGCGATGGTGCATCGCCTCAAGGACGGGCTGTACGGCATGCGCGCCAAGGGCGTGCGCTTCATCAACATCACGCCGACCGCCGAGGATCTCGACACCGGCGGCGACATCGAATGGCTGGCGATCCGGCCGAACACCGATGCCGCGATGATCCTGGCGCTCTGCCACGTGCTCTACACCGAACAGCTCTACGACCGCGAATTCCTCGACCGCTGCACCGTGGGTTTCGACAAGTTCGCGCCGTCGCTGGCCGACAAGACTCCGGAATGGGCCGAGAAGATCACGGGCGTCTCCGCCCACCGCATCCGCGCGCTCGCCCGCGAGATGGCGGCGACCCGCACCACGGTGAACATCAACTGGTCGCTGCAGCGCTCGCACCACGGCGAGCAGCCCTTCTGGGCGCTGGTGTCGCTGGCCTGCATGCTGGGGCAGATCGGCCTGCCGGGCGGCGGGTTCGGCGCGAGCTACGGGCCGACCAACGGCATGGGCAGCACCGCGCCGCTGCTGTCGGGCCCGACCCTGTCACAAGGCACCAACGCGGTTTCCGACTTCATCCCGGTCGCGCGCTTCACCGACATGCTGCTCAATCCGGGCGGCAAGGTCCCGTACAACGGCCGCGACATCACCTACCCCGATATCAAGCTGATCTATTGGGCGGGCGGCAACCCGTTCCATCACCATCAGGATCTCAACCGGCTGCGGGTCGCGTGGCAGAAGCCCGAGACCATCATCTTCAACGAGCAGTTCTGGACGCCGGCGGCGAAGATGGCGGACATCGTGCTGCCCGCGACCACAGGCCTCGAGCGCAACGATATCGGCTATGCGCGCCGCGAACCCTTCCTGATCGCCATGAAGAAGGCCCGCGAGCCGATCGGCGAGGCGCGCGACGACTACTGGATCTTCTCTGAGATCACCCGCCGTCTCGGGGCCGCCGACGTCTACACCGAAGGCCGCGACGAGATGCAGTGGCTCGCTCACATGTACGAGGAAGGCCGCCAGAAGTCGGCCAGGATGGGCGTGCCCCTGCCCTCCTTCGAGGAATTCTGGGAAGCCGGCATCGCCAAAGTGCCGGGCGAGAACACCGAGCCGGTGATGCTCGCGAAGTTCCGGGAAGATCCGGCGGCGAATCCGGTCAAGACTCCCTCGGGCAAGATCGAAATCTTCTCCGAGAAGATCGCCTCGTTCGGCTACGACGACTGCCCCGGCCATGCGACATGGATGGAGCCGATCGAATGGTTGGGCTCGAAGAAGGCCGAGCGCTATCCGCTGCACATGCTGTCGGACCAGCCGGCCGACAAGCTGCACAGCCAGCTCGACCACAGCCCGCATGCCAAGGCGACCAAGGTCAAGGGTCGCCAGCCGGTCACCCTGCATCCGGAAGACGCCGCCGCGCGCGGCATCGCCGAAGGGGATCTGTTGCGCGTCTTCAACGACCGCGGCGCCTGCCTCGCGTCGGCGCGACTGTCGGACCGCATCCGCCGCGGTGTGGTCCGGCTGTCGACCGGCGCCTGGTTCGACCCGGAGGATTCCGGTTCGAACGTGCCGCTGGAAAAGCATGGCAACCCGAACGCGCTGACACTGGACATCGGCTCGTCGAAGCTCAGCCAGGGCTGCATCGCACAGACCTGTCTGGTCGAGATCGAGCGCTTCGACGGTGTCGCGCCGGCGGTGACGGCGCACCAGCTGCCCTCCTTCACCGGCCGGTAGATCGACTCTCAGGCTTCGCTTCGCCATTGACATCGCAGGCGCTTTATCTGCAAATGCGAGTGACTTGCAACAACTTGGCGAGGCGAAGATGGACCAGATGATGCAGCTGCATTCCGCAGGTGACCTTTCCCGTGCGAAGCCGGAACGCGACGCCGCGAGCATCGAGAGCAGCCAGCTCATGGCGGGCCGCCGCGAACTCCTCATCCGCCACGGCGCCAGCACCTACCGGCTGCGCGTGACGGCGTCCGAGAAACTGATCCTCACGAAGTAGCCGCCGCAGGACCGAGCTAACCTCGGCCGGGCAATCGCCCTTCGGCGCGGCAGCGGGACTCGACCCGGCTTCGACATCTGAGGCCGTCCAGATATTTGGTTGGACGGCCCGCGGGCGACACAGGACAGTCCCACGAGAAGGGGCTGGATGACGCCGCAAACATGAATCGCGATACCGTCGCAGAAGTGAAGCGGCCCGTGTCGGCGGCCGGGTCGCCCACCGGCATGCCTCCGACGGAGACAACCGCCCCTCGCAGCGTCAGCATCGTGACGCAGACCTGCGTGCGGCCCGAACGCAACGAGGACTTCGCCCGCTGGCAGGGCGAGACCAGCGGGTTCATCCAGCACTTTCCCGGCTTCATCGAACAGAAGCTGCTGCCGCCCAATCCGCCGCTACAGGTCGACTGGGTGATCCTGCAGCGCTTCGCGAGCCTGGCCGACGCGCAGCGCTGGCTGGGATCCGCCGAACGCCAGAAGCGCATTGAGGGCGCAGCGCCCATGCTGGTTGGTCGCGATGACGTCCATATCGTCCGGGACGAGGCCGGCGGCATGAAGCCGGCGCCCGTCTCGGCCATCATCTCCACCCGCGTGAAGCCCGGCCGGGAAGCGGAGTACCGCGCCTGGGAGCGCAAGATCGCCGCCGCGCAGTCCAGGGCGACCGGGCTGCAGGGATATCGGTTCGAGCCGCCGATACCCGGCGTGCAGGAGGACTATGTCGCCATCCTGCGCTTCGACACGCAAGCCAATCTCCAGGCCTGGCTCGGCTCGCCCCTCCGACAGGCGCTCGTCGAGGAAGCCGCGCCCCTCACCCACGAATTCCATTCCCGTATCGCAAGCTCCGGCTTCGAGCAGTGGTTCAGAGACAGCATGCCCGGCGACGCGCGCCCGCCGGCGTGGAAGATGAACATGCTCGTGCTGCTGATGCTCTATCCGATCGTCATGCTGTTCGGGATCCTGGTCGGCACGCCCCTTCTCGACCGCGCCCTTCATCTGCCCTTTGCGGTCGCCCTGTTCCTGGGCAATGTCGTGAGCGTCGTGCTGACGGGCTTTCTCGTTCCCTGGATCGCCGGACAGTTCGGCTGGTGGCTGCGGCCCACGCCGGGGCGCACGCTGCAACTCAACCTGCTTGGCGGTGCGATCCTGCTCGCGACCTATGCCGCCATGGTGTTCCTCTTCTTGCGCCTGTTCTGAAGGCCCGCCAGACTCGGGCCCTTCCAGCACGGTGGAGGTCTCATGGCCGGACGTCTCACTGCCGACGAGGTGTCGCGCTATCGCCGCGACGGTTTCCATTTCCCGATCCGCGTCCTGTCGCCCGCGGAAGCGCGCGCCTGTCGCGACCGGCTGGAGGAGCATGAGCGCGCGACCGGCGGGCCGATCGCCGGCAACATGCGGCACAAGGTGCACCTGCTCTTCACCTGGGCAAACGAGCTCGCGCGTCATCCCGCCATCCTCGACGCGGTGGAGGACGTCATCGGGCCGGATATCCTCTGCTGGAGCAGTACCTTCTTCATCAAGGAGGCACGCTCGCCCTCCTTCGTCTCGTGGCACCAGGACGCGACCTACTGGGGTCTCAGCACCGACGAGGTGATCACCGCCTGGGTGGCGCTCGCCGACGCCCCCGTCGAAAGCGGCGCGATGCAGTTCTGGCCGGGCAGCCATCTCAGGAACCAGCTCGAGCATCGCGATACGTTCGACGAAAACAACCTGCTCAGCCGCGGTCAGGAGATTGCCGTCCAGGTGCCGGACGGCGCCGGCGTCGACGTCGCGCTGAAGGCCGGCGAGATGTCGCTGCACAATGTGCTGCTGGCCCATGCGTCGGGGCCGAACACGACGGACGACCGCCGCATCGGGCTGGCCCTCCGTTACATCCCGCCCCATGTCCGCCAGCTCAAGGTCCGAGATTCCGCGACCCTGGTCCGTGGACGCGACGCATACGGAAACTTCGATCCCGAGCCCGCGCCGAAGGCCGACCTCGATGCGGCGGCTCTCGCCACCCATCGCGACGCCGTCGAGCGGTCGGCGAAGGCGCTGTATTCGGGCACCGACCGCACGACCTTCCGCGCCTAGCCGAGGCAGGAGCAAGACTTGAATTTCGAGAAACCGGGCCGTCGCCTCGTGTTGGCCGGACTTGTGGCCGCACTGGCCGTGACCGATGCATCGGCGCAGGCCGCCACAGCGCAGGCCTTCGTGGAAAGTCTCTACCGCCCCTATCTCACCAAGGGCTTCCAGGGACAGCCGTACGACGATACCGCCCGTTTCTTCGTTCCGGCCCTCGCCCAGGCCATCGACCGCGACAATCGCGAGGCCAAGCGGCGGAACGAGGTGCCGACCCTGAATGGAGATCCCTTCGTTGACGCCCAGGATTGGGAGATCTCGAAGCTCACGGTCGACGTGACGGCCGACGGCGATGCCGCGACGGCCCGGGTCTCGTTCCAGACCTTCGGCGAAGCCAAACAAGTCCTGCTGGAGCTTGCGAAAACGCCCGCAGGCTGGCGCATCGCCGAGATCAAGGCGCCCAGCGGCTCCCTGAGGGCGCTCTATAAGCTCAAGTGAGCGTCAGTGGCGCCAGCTCGTGTCGACCTTGTCGAGCTTGCGCACCAAGGCAGCGAATTCGAGATCGCCGATGCCCACCGCCGACTCCATTTCCGAGAACCGATCCATGTCGGCGCCGGACTTCGCCGCCAGATTGTCGCCCAGCACATTGAGCGTGCCCGCGGCCGCCGCATCGAGCTGGATCTGGCAGGCACGCTCCAGACGATAGAGCCGCAGGAACGCCTCCGGCACCGAGCGGCCCGTGGTCAGCAGGCCGTGATTGCGCAGCATCATCGCCTGGTTGTTGCCGAGGTTGGCCAGCAGCCGCCCGCGCTCGTCGAGGTCGAGGCTCGGGCCCTCATAGTCGTGATAGGAAAGCCTGCCGTGGAAGGCGGTCGCCACCATCGACACCGGCAGCAGCCCGTCCTTAAGGGCGCAGACCGCCATGCCGGCCCGCGTATGCGTGTGCATCACGACCTTGTGGCGCTCGGCATGGGCCATGTGGACCGCCGAATGGATGACGAAACCCGCGTAGTTCACCGGATGCGGACTGGGCTCGACGATCTTCCCGTCGAGGTCGATCTTGACCAGGTTCGAGGCGGTCACCTCGTCGTAGTTCAGCCCGTAGGGGTTGATCAGGAAATGCGGCGCATCCCCCGGCACGCGGGCGGTGAGATGGCCGTAGATCAGCTCGGTCGAGCCGAAATGGTCGACCAGCCGGTAGGCGGCCGCAAGCTGGCGGCGCAGCACCCATTCGCCATCGGCCGGTGGCAGCGAGTGCACGTCGATGCCGGTGAGCGGCAGTTCGGAAGCGATCGGCATGTCCATGGCGGGCCCTCCAACGGCAGCGACGAAGCTTAGGCCCGCGCGCTATGGTCGGGCAACCAAAGAGGAAACGCCAGAATGCCGGACAACAAGCGCCTCGACACGACGCGGTTGCAGAAGATCGCCCAGGCCTATTGGGAAAGCGCCGCCCTGATGGCCGCCGTCGAACTCGAGATCTTCACCGCGATCGCCCACGGACACGACACCATTCCCGCCGTCGCGAAGGCCGTCGGCATTTCCGAGCGCAACGCCGAGCGCCTGCTGACCGTGCTGGCGGCGATGACACTGCTGTCGCGCGACGGCGGACGCTTCACCAACGCGCCCGACGTCCAGCGCTTCCTGGTGAAGGACGGCGAGCGGTATGCGGGTCCGTGGATCCTGTTCACCAAGCCGCGCTGGAAGGCCTTCGGCGAGCTTTCGGAGCGGCTGCGCGACAGCCAGGAGAACCGGCTGGGCGCCTACGTGGACTTCACGGTCGAGGATGCGCGGCGCTATCACGCCGCCACCTATTCGATCGGGATGGGCGCCGCCCGTCTGTTCAGCCGAAGCGTCGACCTGTCGGGCCGCAAGCGCATGCTCGATCTGGGCGGCGGCTCCGGTGCCTACAGCATCGTGGCGACCCAGACCTACCCCGGCCTCGAGGCGATCGTGCTCGACCTGCCGCCGGTCACGGTGGTGGCCGACGAATATATCGCCGCCAACGGCGCGACCGGTCGTGTGAGCACCCTGCCCGGCGACTTCACTGAGACTGCCTTTCCCCAGGGCGTCGACGTCGTCGTGATGGCGAGCAACCTTCCGCAGTACGAGCCCGCCCTGATCCGCCGGGTCGTCGCCAAGGCGTTCGAGGCCCTCGTGCCGGGCGGCGAAATGCATCTGATCGGCGAGACCCTGCACGACGACCGGAACGGCCCGCTTTCGGCCGCGCTGTGGGGCCTGAACGAGGCCATCCAGAGCAGCACCGGCCTGGCCCATACGGAATCGGAAGTGAAGGAATACCTGCAGGGGGCGGGCTTTGCCGGGGTGGCCGTCCATCCCTTCGTTCCCGGCGTCCTGTCGCGCATCGCCGGTCGGAAGCCCGGCTGAAGAGCGGGGGTTGCGTCCGCGCGGCCATTCGACTATCAGTCCGCCTCTGGCCCTATGCTCCCTTCGTCTAGAGGCCTAGGACGTGGCCCTCTCAAGGCTAAAACACGGGTTCGAATCCCGTAGGGAGCGCCAGCCTTAACCCTTGGAAAATAAAGCGTTTTCCGGTTTTGATGCTGGCCGGGAATATGTGGATAAGTGGACCGGAATGGCCCCAAAAGGCCAGGAGCCCCGGGGCAAATCCGGGGCAAAGTTCTTGTATCGTTCTCGCACCTTAAGCGAGGACCTCAAATGCTCGATTCGCCTTCCGCCGACTTCACCGATTTCGAGTCCTGGCACCCGTCGGGCTGGTCGCCGGTCTATGACCGGGTCACCAGCCGGCGCCACCTGGTCGGCTTCACCACCCTGCAGTGCGGCATCGACCGCTTCCTGATGGGCAAGGAAACCGGCGATGACGACGGCTCCTTCGTGATCGTCGGCCAGGCGCGGGTCGCGCTCGCAGGGGCGTTTAACGGATGGGTCGTCGAGACCGGCGACTATCGCGCCCTGCCGGGCTTCTGGCCGCTGTAGCCATGTCCAGCCGTAGCCCCAACAGCCACCAGCTCCGCCTGAAAGCCCTGCCCCACTTCGCCCGCATGCGCCGCGAGGATCCCTTCCGTGAGGCCGACAAGGCTGAGTGGCATGCCGCGGCCGATCGCATCGCCGGACCAGGCGGCTGGTACTCAGTTGCCGGCACACACGCCGACTGGGGCTGCAAGCTGATCCACTTCGCCACGGAGGCCGAAGCCGAGGCGATGCAGCGCTGGATCGCGGAATCCGGGATCGAGACACGGCCGGGGCCGGAACCGTACCGCGGCCCGATGCTCGGCGTGGCCGGCGCCGAGCCGCCCTGATGGTCGGCCTCTGGCCCTATCGCCCCGGCACGCTGTAAGCATTGAGAACAATCCTCGGCCACCATTACGACATCTGCCATCGCTGCCGGCGCTTTACCGAAATGGACATTCCGAAGGGCATGGAGGATCGCCCGTACCATCCGTGCCCATTCCGTTGCAGCAAGTGCGATGAGCGTGGCGCGCACGAATCAAAGTCGCCGCCCGGTTATAATCGGGACTGAGGCGAAGGCGCGAAAGCAGTCCCGTGGTTGGGTGAGATCGCGCGGCCGTGGGCTGCGTCCACTTTCCGGCGCAATCGGCGACTAGCTCGCAGAGTTCAGGAAACTCTCGAACTTGGACTTGATCTGGCTCTCGCAAGCCCGCCCTTCCATGACCATCAGCTCCCGGCCAGTCTTATTGTCGATGACCGACATATTGTAGCTGTAGGCGCCGCTCATATTGAGGCACGTGTCGAACTGGGCTGCTCTCAGCATCAAACGATACCGGGTATTGAAGGTGTTGTACGACTTGAGATTGACGCTCCCGCTGTTGCGGCCCTCGATGACATCGGGACCTCTGTCCACAACAAGCGTCCACCCCCGCGCGCTCAACACGTCCTTCAGTTCGGCAGCCAGTCCACCACCTGGCGGGACCGTAATGCTCTTCTCATCCGGATCGAGTTTGCCGTACTGCCGCATGTCCGCGCTCATGCACGCGCTCAACGAGGCTGCGATCAAAGCGATCAGCGCGGCCTTCATCCCCCAAATTCTATTCCATTGCATTTAATAGTACTCGCTGAAGGCGTTCGATCAGACGATTGTACTACCACAATAGCAGCAATCTTCGAATGCCTGCTTCGTCTCAGAGCTTGCGCAGCTCGGGCTCACAAGACCTGCTGGCGCGGATAAGCGCTGTCGCGTCCTGACCATGCATTCGATATTCTCGACGGCGCCGCGGCGGCGCGGACGTGCGCGCCCCTATGACACCGCCCGTGTGCCCCTTCGTTTGGGGAAGCGGGAGAGGCCGTGGGTCGCCGGAGGACTGCGGACGCTTTCCTTGGCGAGGGACAGCCAGTACCCGCGGCACTTCTCGGTGGCGGGCGAAGACCCGGTCAAGGCCTGACGCCAAACACGCGGGCTGGATGCAGGCGCAGCCGCCACGTCGTGCTACCGTTGCGCCCCCATGAGCTACAGCAAAATCATCGAGATCCAGGAGATCCTCAGCGAGGTCGACGCCTTGCTCCGAGAGCGGCTGAAGGCGGCCGGCATCGACATCGGCCATGTGCTGTTGGCGATCGCGCCCGACGGAGCCGGCGTGGTGCGGAGCAATGTCGGACCGGCCGGGCTGGGCGACATGGCTGAGCTGCTGGCCGAGATCGCCAACGGCGCGGCCGTGCGGCGGCCCGATACCGAGCCGCTGAACTGACCTATTCGACCAGCCGCCGGCCTTCGTCGGTGAGACAGACCGAATGCACGGGAGCACCCTCGCCCGTCATCCACCCTTTCTCAATCGCCAGCGCCAAGGCCGCGTCGAGCGTCGGAAGGGAGGTGTCTGGATGGCGCAGGCGCGAGCTTGCCCACCATGATCCACCTCATGGGCTCGCCGGACGTGACCTTGTAGACGTCGTCGCGGAGCTTTCGGGCGAGACCGCGAGGCGGTTTGCGGGGCATGGGCCAACTTAACGCCGACCCGGGCGGCGGGTTTCGCGACCCCAAGCGCGGCCACTGCGTTCCCGTTTTGAGCCGGCGCGCTTATATCGCCAGAATCAAAAACCCACAAGCAATTCGTTAGTGTCTACAAGGGGTTACGCGGAAATATTCGATTAGCATACACCCGGCGAAATCGGTTACTATTGCGCCGCGGTCTGAGGTCCACACTCCGGCCGCAGCGCACCATTCGGTGAAGGAAACCAGGAACAGCCCTTGCACGGCTGCCCTGGTCCTTCACCAGATCCGCTCTCCGCGGCAAGCGGGAACGTCATGGCAGTGTGAGGATCTCAAACCTCGGGTTTGGGGACGTATCTGTCAAGGTGTTCGGTGCAGCTCGTCGCATTTTGCGAGCGAAAGGAGACCCCTCATGGGCTCTATCTTCAATAAGCCGAACCTGCTGAGCCTTTATGCCAGCGCCCTATCGGGCCGGCGGCGGGTCACGCACATCCGGACGCATGTCCTCTACGACAACTCGTGGGAGTTCATCACCCATCTTGCGGGCGATGGCTTCGTCGCGACGAAAGAGGAGGCGGTCGAGGACATCCGGTCGTTGAGGTTTCTTTACCATACCAACGAAGATGGCACAGAGGCACCGCTGATCGTCGAATCGTCTCTGCTAGGCAACGCTTACGTTCGAACCAAGCCGGACTGCAGCCGGGCCAACAACCTTCTGAGTCTTCCGCGCTTCTAGCGACGCGGCACGAACAAAAAAAGAGCCCCGCCGGCGACAACCGGCGGGGCTTCGTAGGTTAGGGAGGAAACGCCCCACGGCCTTCATAGGCCGCCAACGGGCACCTCGACGGCCAGGTACGTGAGGCCGCCGAGCTCGTGGACCGGCTAATTGCCGATCGATGGCTTGAGACACTCGGCGTCGCGGACCTTGTTGAAGCCCAGCAGCCAACGGACCAGCGGCCCGAACACGGCTTCGCCGGATCCGACGTCGACGCTCTGGCCGTCGTCCTTCAGCACCGTGACGCGCCGCGCGGCATAGACCGTCTTCTGGTCGGCCGTCGTGTGGTAGCGGTCGGTCAGGGTGCAGAGCGTGCTGGTCGCCACGACGACCGGCGGCGATTCGCAGGACGCCGCGGCGAGCGGCAGGCTAATCGAGCCGATCAACAGCATCCTTGTAAGGTGTCTTGCTGACTTCATCATCGACCTGGTCCTTTCGTTCCTGCGCCTTGCGGACGGTGTTGAGGGTTTCGCTCTGGACGGCGTTGGTGACAGCCGCCGCGCCGGCCTTCTTCCCTTCGGCGAACTGGTCGCGCAGCAGCCAGGCGGCGGTGCCCATGAGCAGCGAGGCGATCAGGGTGATGGCGCCGGCCTTGGCGAGCGGGGTCGCGAGGAATGCGGGCATGGTGGCCTCCTACAAGCCCAGCGCCTGGCGCGTCATGACGCCGACGATGCCGTCGACCACGAGGCCTCGCGCGCCCTGCAGGCGCTGGACGGCCGCGAGGGTGACCGGTCCGAAGTCGCCGTCCGCCAGGATACCCAGCGCCACCTGAAGGGCCGCGACATCGGCGCCGCGATCGCCGACGCGCAGGACGCGCGGCGGCGGGCCAGCGGTGGCACCGCCGGTGCCGGCATAGAGCGCGGCCGCGGCGCGCAGCTTGACCGCATAGGCACCGCCATAGCCGCCGCCGTTGTAGAGCGTCTCGACCGTCTCCCAGTCACCGGTGCGAAGCGCCTCCTGCAACATGTCATCGGCATCGATGTAGCGCGTGAAGGCGTCCATCTGGCCGTCGTCGCCGTTGGCGCTCATGCTGGCGACGAACACGCCGATGCCGGAATAGCCGAGGCGCTTCCAGTGGTAGCCCATGACCTGGAAGCCGCCCCAGCTCGTGGCCTGGTCGGCCGCCGACGGGTCGAGCGCCCTCGCCCGCCGCACCTGGTCCCACGCGCCGGCCTTGGTGTGCGCAGCGAGATCCGGGTTCCAGGCGCGGCAGGACAGGTCGGGGTGGCTGGCGTTGAAGCGGTAGTCCGTCAGCTTGCCGAACCAGTGCGCCTCGAACCGCACGGGCACCTCGAGGCGGCCGTCCAGCACCCAGAACGTCTCGCCGGAGCTCTCCACGGCGCACATCGCCATGACGTGCGGCACGGGCACGCACAGGTGCGCGGCCGCGCGCTGATAGTCAGCGTGATCGAAAGGCATGAGGGCCTCGAAGGTTCAGGGGTTAGGACGTCGCTCCCGGCCGAACGGCGTTCGGCTAGATCTCCGGCGGGTTGCGGCTTTTCCAGTCGTTCGCGGCCGACCAGGCCATGACGGCGGCCAATGCCGGCACGACAATCCAGCGGCCGGCCGGCAGCGCCGGCGCGCCGTACTTGAACGCCTCGAGCGCCTCGTAACCGAGGCCGAAAGCTAGGACCGTGTAGAGCCACCAGCGGCAGCCCTTGGCGTGGCGCAGGCGATAGCGCTGCTGGACGAAGATGGCGCCGATGGTGACCAGGCAGCAGGCGATATAGGCGAGCTGCAGCAAGGCAAAAGGAGCGATCATGGGGTCCGCCCTCCCCGCCACAGCGACCACAACCAGGCGAAAGCCGCCTGGGGGTCGACGCGCCATTTCTCGACGAAGGTCCAGCAGCCGGCGAGGATGTTCATGCCGAGGAAGGCGATCAGCAGCGCGACCAGACGTTCCTGTTTGTGTGTGGCGCCCAGCCATTCGGCGATCGCCGGCGTCGCGAACAGGGCCAACGCCCAGCTCGAGACGACGGCCGCGAGCCGTGCGAATGGGTTGCTGTCGACCAAAGTGCGCAAGGTGAGCAGCGATCCCACGGCGGCAGCCGCCATCGTCCAGAAGGAGACACCCGATCCAGGTAACGGATCGTTCAAATCGGCCATCGGCCTCCTCCCCCGTGTTTCGCGATTCTGAAGAGCCGACATCAAGAGCGCCGGCACGCTCGCGCTTACGCCAGCGGCAGCCCGAGGATGATGGCGCGGATACGCTGCGCCGGTTGGTTGATGTCGCCACCGTCCGACGAGCCGGCACGCGAGAGGAACACCCGCTTGATCCCGTTCGCGACGATCCAGTCATGGACCGCGTAAGCCTCGGCTTCGGTCATGATGTTCGGTCGGCGACCGATCTGCACGGTTACCGCTACCTTGCCCCAGTTGATTGGTTCTTTGCCCACGGCGTAGGCCGTGAGGATGCCGGCGGGCCGGTCCCTGGCGACCGTTAGAGGGTTCGTGAAGGTGACGCGCACGGTGTCGGTCGCAATGGCCTCGGCCGTCAGAACGACGCCACTGAGGGTCTGATCGAAGGTCGGCGCGAACAGGCGCTGCCCCGGCTCGACGCCCACGACCGTCACGTCCTTGTAGGTCGACCCTCCCGCCGGCAGGATCGACGGCGGATCGTAGCTGGTGGACCCGGTGAGAACGCCGCGCGCGAGGTCGATCTGCCGGTTCAGACTCTCGGCGATGTCGTAGCCGCGCTTGTCGTTGCGACGGGCGTCGACCGAATACCAGGGAATGACCGCCGACTGCATGATCTGCGGGCACGTCGTCGTGTTGAAGCCGCCGTTGTAACCGAACTTGGTATCGAGCGGGTGCGGCGCATAGCTGAAGCCCGCACCAGTCGCCGCGCAGATTTCGGCGGCATATGTCAGAAACTCCAGGTGCAGCGCGTCGCCGGGCAAGTCATTCGGCTCGTGATCGAGCCAGATTTCCGGCGAGCAACCGGCGTTCCCGCCGGCCTCGAAGTTGGCGCACAGGTCGGCCTGCTTGTAGCGATCGGGCATGACAATGTCGCGACCGCAGAGACGACTGTCGATGCTCTCGGTGAAGACCGCGTGCTTGTTCGCCTCCCAATAGTCCTGATCCTGGAAGTTGCTGGCGAGCAGTCCTCCGGCTTCCACGTAGTCCAGAACGCCCCAGCCACGCGGATCGCGAGGTTCATTCCGCATCAGATATTTGCGGTGCCAGGCGATAATGGCGAGGGTGATGTAGCGTGCCTTGCGCTTGGTCGAACAGACCGGATTGCAGGGCACGCCGTTAATCTTGATGGCGGGATAGGTCGGCGCGCCCGACGTGCTGTTACTGTCCTGCCAGCGGCGGCGTGGCATCCCTGTCAGTGGGCCGCCGTCCGTGTCCGCCTCACCGGAGCACACCCAGACGAATTGCCCGAATATCAGGCCGGTCGCCTGGCTGTTCGCGATGTTCGGCGTGGCGCGCGCGACGAACATGTTCATAGGCCAATAGGGATAGGCCAGCCGCGACACGCCGTCGTTTGCGGGCGGCACGCCCAGGCGTTCGATCGTCGTGACGGACGGCACCCCGTTCACGGTTGTTGACGACCGCTCGAAAGCATTGTCGCCGGGATCGATCGGCAGCGGCCGCAGGTCGACTTCCAGCGTGTCGAAGAACTCGGCCACGAAGCTGCGCAGGTCGAGGAGCTGCGCTTCCGTGAGGGCGCCGATGAACCACAGGCCGATGGCGTTGGAGCTCTGCGTATTGCCGGTAACGCCACCCGCCAGCAGCGCGAGCTTGGCGTGCGGCAGAGCGGTGACGGCCGCGCTGATCGGCAGGACGGTGGTGTCGTTGATCAGAGTCCCGGCATTCGGATCGCCGGTCGTGGCCTTCTTGCAGGCGTAGCAGAAACCGATGGCGTTGGTGTCGGAGAAGACCTGCGCCGGGCCGGCGAGGAACGCCTGAGACGCGATTCCGCCGGAGCCGCGCAACGATACCTGCAGGCTCGGAGACGGCTGGAACGCGCCCATCTCCGAATAGAGGCCGGGCTCGTTGGATGTCAGGACGAAGCCGCCGCCGAAGTTGGTCGTCGTGAAGCCCGGAATCTCGTCGTAATAGCGGTCGAGGACCACGCGCGCGCCGTCTTCCGACGACATGCCGAACAGCGGATTGAAGGCCACGGTGCCGTTGATGATCGACCAGTCGCTGGCGACGACGCCGCCCTTCACGCCTTCCAGCGCGGCGACCTGACCGCCGAGCGCCGGGCAACCCCAGTCGTAAAGCGTCTGATGAACGCCGACACTCTTCAGCCGGGCGACGAGTGTGTTGAAGGCTTCGGTGATTGCCGGGTCGAGATCGACGACGCCGCGAGCGGCCACGCGCGCCAGAAAATCGACCGTCTCGGCCTGTGTCGGCGGCAGCGTCGGCGGCGGCGTTTCCGGCGGCGGTCCGACCGGATCGGGCAGCGGCGCCGGCGCCTGGTTGATGACCGGCCCGCGACCCATGCGCCAGCGCACGCGCAGGGCGCTCGAAGCGTAGATCAGCGGTGGACCCAGCTTGTAGACGTGACTCATGGCAATACGCTCTGGATGCCGCCATCCCAGGCCAGCCAGCCCTCCATGCGAAGGCGGTTGGCGATGGAGAGGATTTTGGTGATGAGGACTTGGCGGATGACGCCGGGGAAGAAATTCCCGGCGGTGTTCAGATTATTGGAGCCGATGGCAAAACGAGTAGCCGTGGTGGCCAACGACGCCGCCGCGATCGAAAGCCCCGGATACCCGTCGTTGCGGCCGGCGATCGTGGTGCCGGTAAACAGGGCGCCGATGACTTTTGGGAGGACGGAGCGAGGCTGGGCCGACGCGACCAGATTGGCCGTATTCGTAGCCCCGTCACCCACCGTGAACGACGCCGCCGTCTGATTGGTGAAGGCGACCTGCCGCCGGGTGGCGCCGCTAACCCCGCCGTAGCTAATAGGAATCCTGCCGCTGGTTGTTCCCAGTGCGCCCGTGAACTCCACCAACGCCCAAATCTCGCACGGGGTCGAGCCTGTCGGCAGAAGCGAGAGGTCGGTGCCGCGCAGGCAGCTCGCCGCGCCATCGAACACCGGCGCCGGCTTGCTGCTATTGAACCCTGTCGCGCTCCATGTCGGCCGCGCCGTCGTGGCTGCCGTCAGATTGATCCGGTGCTTGCGATCCTTCCACGACGAAATCCGGCCCAGGCCGTCGTCCGTCATCAGGCTCGACCCGTGGTCGTCGCCGCACCACCACGCATAGAGATCGTCGCCGAGATCCCAAGCATCCCAGAAGCCGGGGCGAATGACCGACATCGCTACTCCTCGAACGTGAAGGCGGTCGCGGTGCCGGTAGCCGTGATGCCGTAGACTTCGCCGACCGAGGCCGGCCAGCGGATGGGAGGTTCGTCCTTCTTGATCAGGAAGCCAGTCAATGCCGTGACACCGACCGGGCCGATGTACATGTCCTGAGTGATGCAGCGGACCAGGCGGTCGACGGCGTTGCCATTGAGGTTGAACAGCTTGGTGCCGCCCAACGTGGTGCCGACCGAGGTCTGCGCCGTGACGAACGTCGTGGACTTGGGTAGCACGACGGATACCGGCGCGGTCGGGTCGTATCGCTCACCCGTCTGCGGATCGATCGCGTAGATATCGACCGGCCGCATCGCGGCGACGCCCTGGACGGTCATCACGCCGCCCGCCGGCGTTCCGGCTACCCCTGCGCCCTCGCCTTTGACGGCGCCGGCCGCGCTGACGGCCGCCAGGCGCGTGGGATCACTGGCATCGCGCAAACGGAAGAGGCCGAGGAATCGGCTGAGGGTCGGTCCGGCCATGTTGGGAAACTCCGTTTAGCGAGGGCGCCACTTGCCATCGGTGAACTTGAGGCAGAACCGCGCGCTGCCATCGCAAGCCATCGGCTCGGCAGGATTGCTGCCGTCGCCCGCATCCTCGAACTCGCTGCCGTTGGGATCGATCAACAGGGGATACGTGCCCCACGTACCGGCATGGTCGTCGAACCAGACCTCGTCACCTTCGGTTGGCGAAGCGTCCAGCTTCGCGATGATGCTGCCTCCCCGCGTGTCGCCGGCATAGTAGCCGCCAGCGATGGCGTCGAAGTTCGCCGATTGAAGCAGCGCATGCCCCAGCACTTCCAGAGGCATGAACTCGAGCGGCACCCGCGCAGCGCCATCCAAAGGCGCGGCCCCCAGCGCCAGGCCGAGGCGGATCGAGCCGCCGGGCCAAGCCTTGTCCCACAAGCCCATAACTGCCTCACAGACGAATGATGACGGTCTCGACGATCATCGGGTTGAGGATCGAGGCCACAGTGGTATCGCCCGCGTAATCGTGGCCGTGCGGATCTTTCGATGTGTTCACACCGCTACCCGGTGCACCGATGGCGCCGCCGTTGGCGCCCTCCGTCGTGCCCGCGTAGTGGAAAGTCCTGGCCGCCACGCCGGCCTTCGCGCCCATCTTTGTCGTGTCGAGACCGGAATTCGCGATCGTGATGAGGCCAGCGGGCGCGGCGCCCATGTCACCGCGACCTACAGCCAGACGATCGCAGTAGTTCGGGAGCGTCATGCGCCGGTTCGCCACCCAGTCTGCTTCGGCACTGGCCCCGCGAGCCACGACCACGCCGCCCGATGTCTGGACGGGCAGTTCGTCGTCGCCGTAGTCATTCCAGTGGAGGATAAACAGGTCCTTCGTGTCGTCGTTGGCGCGCTCCGTCCCGCCGCTCGCCGCGTTGCCGTAGGTCCTGCCGTTCGCCAGGATCCAGCCCGGCGGGGCGATCTTGCCCGTATGACCTGACCGCATGCCCGTCGGCGCGACTTCCCTCGAAATCTTGCGGATCGCCTTCAGGAGCTGAGTGTCATCCGCCTTGTCGGGCGTGATTGCCGCTGCCGCCAGAACAGCCAGAAACTCGGCCTGCAGCATGTTGAGGAATTCGGCCGTGAGGACCGTGCCAGGCGACGTGCCGGGCGCCTGGTTGAACCACCCCGGCAAAGCGCCCAGGGCGGTGCGCGCCGGCTTGTCCGCGAGGGTGCCGGCGCCATCGATCTTGAACATGGGAACTCCGGATCAGGGCTCAGGGACGACGAAATGGACGCTCGTATGCGCGGGCGCCGCCCGACGCAGAACGCATTCCAGCGTCGAGAGATCGGGGAAGGTGAAGAGCACGTCACCGGCGACGTTCGCGCCGGCATGGAAGTACTCGATCGATTGATCGAGCACGTAGACGATCCAGACGAAATCCGACTCGCCGACCGGCTCGCCCGCCATCGAGAGGCCGGCGACGAAATCCTGCTGCTCGTGGATCTCGATGTTCCAGCCGGCCTGGCCGGCCAACTTCATCATCAGATCCTTGGTCGGCACATGGTCCGCGAAGAACTGGTCGATGAGCTCGGCGCGGCGCTGCGCCAGGGTGCCTGGCAGAGGCCGGCACGGATCGGGAAGGCCCGCGACCTGCTCGAACTCCGGCAGCAGCTCGAGTGCCGACGACGGGAACGACTCGCTGTCGAGGAGCACCAGTGCCCGGTCGTGGCGCTGACGGCGCTCCTCCGCGATCACGCCGAGCAGCTTGCCCCACCGGGAGTCGGGATCGCGCGGCCAGGCGACAGGTCCGGGCGGCATCACGGCATAGGTGGCTTCCAACCATCCGAGCGATGTCGGGCGCGGCGCGTCAGACATAGGTGATGTCTCCCGGCACGGCGATGTGGCCCGGCGCGATCGCGGTGTCGCCCGCCGGCAGATCGAGATCGTGGCTGTCCTCGCCGGCGGCGCGGCTCACCGCCTCGGCGATCCACGACCGCGAAATGGCGCCGCCGGGCGTGGCGCGCCGGAACAGCATGCGCGTGAACTCGCCCGCGATCGCCGCGCGCACCGTCGGCGAATCGGGCGTCAGGTCCGAGATCTGCACGTCGACCGGCGTCGGGACCAGGGCCGTGACGAAGACACTGGCGCAGATCGGCCGCAGGGAGAGAATCGACTGCAGGACCAGGAGCTGGTCACCCGCGCCGGCGCCGACGCCCGTCGTCGGCCGATAGAAGGCATCGGTCCCTGCGGGGATGCCGTTCTCGTGGAGCGCGTCGAGCAGCGGATAGAGGGTCACGGCACCCGGCGTCGGAGTCGCCGGCGCGCTGAAGACACGCGTCACGCCCGGAACCTGAAGGACGGCATTCTCCCAGTCGTTGCGGTTGCCGCCGAAGCTGGGCTGAGCGAAGACGCGCAAGGTGCGCAGCCTCAGATCGGCGTCGCTCTCGGCCTCGGCGCCGCCGGCGAAGGACACGGCCACCACGCCGGAATCGGCGAAGCCGGCGGGTGTCTCGACGAAGGTGAGCGCGGTCCCGGATACCAGGTTGCCCGCCGCGCCGCCGTCGGCGGCAGTCGCCGCCGTCGTGACCGAACCGCCGCCCCCCAGCGCGGCCGGAGCCGACAGCCGGATGGCGAGGCCCGCCCGGGTCTGCAACACCGCCCCCGTCGACGCGACGTAGCCCGGCGTCCCGGTCAGGGTCACCGTGCCGCCGCCGGCCGTCGCGCTCTTGCGCGCGAGGCCCTTGGCCGCGGCCCAGCGCTCCAGGTAGGGCGTGTCGGCCGAGAAGGGAAAGAGCTGCCCCACCATCCAGTCGAGGAACGACAGGTCCTCGTCGGTACTGGCCGCGATCAGCTCGACCAGGGCGCGGCCGGGCGACTGGCGCAGGTTGACGTCGGCACCGGGGAAGCGCGTGCGCATGAGCGCGCCGATGCGCTCGCGCAGCTGCTTGGTGGTCGGGCGGGCGAACGTCATCGGCGGGCCACTCCGGACCAGAGAAGATCGACCGACCAGTCGCGGCGAACGCCGTTCGGTTCGGTCAGGGAGACGGTGAGCCGCAGCGCGTCCCGCGGCGCGTCGAGAAAGGCCGCCGTGACGTCAACCGAGGAGGCAATGCCGTCGTCGACGAACCACTGCACCGACGTCCACGCCGCCGTCTCGATCGCCAGGCGCGCCGCCTCGGTCCGCTTTTCGCGGAGGTGGATCCATACCAGGCTGCCCATGCTCTCGGCCGCGGTGCGCCCGGCATCCGCCCACCAGCCGCGCCGGTCGGACCCGAGATCCGGCGTCAGGTCGCCGGGCTCGGCCAGGGCATCGGTGAAGATCGAGACCCAGACGGCCGCCTCGAGCGCGCCGCCGTTGCCGATGCCGGCGTCGAAGTCGCCGGTTTCCGTCAGCGCCAGGTCGAAGCCGCCGGCGGCCGCATCGAATTCGAGCCGCATGTCTTTCCTCTTTGCGAATTATCCGCATCCGGATAAGAGCGATGACGTTGCTCCCCGGGAGCATCAGCTCGAAGAGAGCGACGGGGCAATAAATGGACGTAGAATTGGTGCGCCTTGAAGAAGCTGTTTCAGACGCCAGCGCACGTTATGAGCGGCTTCGTCACTTTCATGACGGTGCCGTTGTCCAGGCCGCAAAATCGCTCCTGGAGACGGCAGAACACGCTCTGAAGGACTACCAGCTGACCAAGAAGTCCGCTCGCTAGGGCGGCGGCGGGCCGATCGTTATGGCTTCCGACGAAACGAGCCCGTGATCGGCGTCGAGGATCAGGTACTTCTCGCCGACGCGCAGTTCGAGGCGGCGCGCGCGGGCGACGATCGTGTTCGGCTTGGGATCATCGGTGAACTTGATCCAGTGCCCGATCTCGTCGCGGGCGTGGCGGCCATAGACGGCGACCTCGCCGCTCTGCAGATCCTTCGGGCGGGCGCGGCGATCGTCGCCGGCCAGGATGACCGGTGCGGAGCGTTCGCCGTTGGCAAAAACCGCGAACACTTCCGATCCCGGCAGCGGGCGCGACGCGAAACCGAAGCCCTGGGGCATCTCCCCGCGCCGCAGCTCGCCCTTGAAGAACTCGGCCTGCGGCATCTCGAGGCCGAGCCGGATGTCGCTCTGCCGAACGACGCCGCGGGAGAACATCGACGCCAGGCGCCGGGCCAGATCCTCACTCATCCCGCCCCCCCTCCGCTGCCCGTGATGCTCCCGGCGTCGGCCCACCGCCCACCCTCGCCACTCCCCGCCGGCGCCTCCGGCGGTTCGGGTGTGAAGGCCTCGGGGGGCGCCAGCTCGAGTTCGCAGGTCGTGCCGGCCGCGCCCTTGCGGTAATGGACTTCGGCGATCGCGAGCTCGGCCGACAGGTTCAGTTCCGGCGCCTCGCAGGGCACCAGGATGTTCGGCACCCAGAGCTTGCCGTCCGACTGGCGCCAACCGACGAAGGTCGCCGAGAATCGCAAAGCCTTTCCCTTGTTCCGTCGCGCCTCGTAGGCCGCGCGCGCCATGACGCCGACCTTCTTGGCCGCCCCTTCGTTGAGGAAGGTCTTCGGGCGGTAGCGCGTCACGCTGCGATCGAAGATTTCGCCCTCGACATGGGCCAGGTCCTCGGCAACGGTCTCCTCGCCGCCGTCCTCCTCGCTCCAGCGGGCGCCGGCCTGGGCCTTCACGCGGTAGACGGAAAAGAGCTTGCTCGCATCCTCGACGGTCTCTAGCGCGAGCAGCCCGTCGGCGGGATGCACGATGCGATCGGAGGCGCGCTCGGTCGCCAGTTGCGTCAGGACGAGCCGCCCTTCCGGATCGTCCATC
Organism: Reyranella sp.; assembly: GCF_965249915.1. Taxonomy (GTDB): domain Bacteria; phylum Pseudomonadota; class Alphaproteobacteria; order Reyranellales; family Reyranellaceae; genus Reyranella. The sequence goes on along the minus strand of NZ_OZ252257.1, from coordinate 1,024,728 downwards.
ACCAGCAGCTGCCTCTGCCGCGCCAGGCGCTCGATCAGCTTCCAGCAGGTCTCGCCGTGATGCGCTGCTGCCACCGCGAAGGTCGGACCGGTCGCCTTCGCATCGACCTCGATGCCGAACGGCGCCGTCACCTTGCGGGCCACTGCCGCTAGGTCCAGCCCGGCGAGCTCCGTCGTCGGAAAATCGGGCGAGCAGTCGATCAGATCGCAGGTCTTGCTGCGGCCCGAGATGGTAACCGATGCCGACGAGGCATCGCGGCGCTTCTTCACGACCTCGACCCAGCCGGTCAGCACCTTGTCGTCGCCGATCCGGACCTCGCAGGCCGCCCCTTTCGGGATCTCGAACCGCGCGTCGCGCCCCGGCCAGCGCTGCGTCACGCCGATCTGGAAGTCGCCAGCCGCCCGCTCGATCCCGCGCGAGAGACGCACGTCGAGCCAGCCACCGAAAGCCTGGCCATCGACGATCAGCGACAGCTCGTGGTTCTCCAGCATTTGCTTTCCAGTCACCCAAGAGTAGCGTTGGCTGCTACGTACAGGAGAAAAAATGTTCTTCGACTTCGACTGGAAGCGCCTGAAGCGGTTGGGCGAGCAGATCCGCCAGATGAATACGCCCAACGCCACTACGGCCACGCTTGCCGAGGCCGTAGGGCAGGCCGTCGTCGGCATTGCCGCCTTAGGCACGGATCAGACTAAGGAAATCGAGGCGATGAAGAAGAAGATCACCGAGCTCGAGAGAAAGCTCGCTCAGATATCCTAGCCAGACAGCCGTTCTCCCTGCCGTGGAAGGAACGCCGGATGCACGGCGCCAGTGCGCTCGGCCAGCTCACGCGCACGGGTTTCGATATCCGACGAACCGCCATAGAACAGCTGCGCCAGCACCCGCGCCGGGCGCGGCGCCGGCACCGCGTAGGGGACCAGCCGCGCCTTGTTGGCGCCAGCGGCCGAGATCGCCTGCAGCGCCGTCGATCGCAGATCCTGCAGCGCCACGCGAGCCCGGTCGTCGCGCCCGCCGGCAGCCGAGGGATCACCGGCGATGTCGATCTCGTCGTCGAAGGCGTCGGCCAGCCGCGTGCGCAGCGCCGCGGCATCGTCGTAGCTTGCAAAGGACAGTCCCGAAGACTGCGCACCGATCTCCGAGAGGATCGCCCGGCGCACGCCGGCGCCAAACGCGCGGCGGTTGCTGGCGACGGCGATCTCGAGCGGCGTCTCGGCCGCTTCGGCCAGCCCCGCCACGCCGTCGTCGACCGAGCGGTCGTACACGTTCCATAGCGCATCCACCGCGCGGCCGCGCGAGGCTGCATCCGGCGACGGCCCGGCCAGCGCCCGGGCCCAGGTCGAGACCAGGTCCACGGTCGAGACCGCAAAGACGGCGAGATCCAGCGCCGGCAGCAGGCTCGACCGATAGTCGCCGGTCAGCGAGAGCGCGGCCGCCAGGGCGGTCGACGGGAACTCGCCGGCCACCAGGGACGCGGCGATGTCGAGCGCGCCCGCCAGCCCGCCGGCGCCGTCCAGCAGGTCCCCGACGATCTCCTGCCCCGGGATGTCGAACGAGAGGGCGTCGCCCAGGGCCTCGGCGAACGCCGTTCGGGCGTCCTCGACCGCCGTCAGCAGGGCATGCGGCCAGCTGGTCGACGCGGCCGGGAAGGCGTTGCTCCCCGGGTCGACGAAGGTAACCGCGAACTCGACCCAGTTCGCCCGGCCCGAAACCTTGCGATAGTCCCATTTCTGGGCGAGCGCGGTCTCTCGCCGGAAACCCGGCAGCACCAGCGGGCCCGGCCCGCCCTTCCCCAGCAGGTCGTCGAAGCGGCGGGCCTGCAGATCCGCCAGGGGGCCGACGAAATAGAGGCTGAACTCCCGGCGCCGGGCCTCGGCGCCGAGATCCTCGAAGAAGGGCCGGTCGCGATCGGGGTACTGGTGCAGCGGGCCGCGCCGGCCGCCCTCCCCGCGCTCGTTCGCGACCTTGAAGGGCTGGCCCTTGAACGAGCCCTCGAGGGCCGTGAGTGGATTGAAGAGAGCTACCATCAGTAGGCCGTCATGCTGCGCCCGACATCGAGCTGGTTCACACCCTTCGAACTGCTCTCGACGGTCGCGGTGGTGCCGGGCTCCGTCTTGACCGTGATGGTGGCCTCGATCGTGGCCTTCTGGGGCACGCCGGCGTTTGCGAGCGCGCCCGCCGACCCCGGCGCCGGCGCCGACGGGAAGGAAGTGAACATGTTGGGATTGTCCGGGTTGTAGCCACCGGCCGCTGCGGTCGCCGCGTTCAGGCCACCGGCGCCCGCCGACAGACGGTTCCCCGTCCAGGTAAGGGCCCTATCGATTGGCGCCCAGATCGTACTGAAGTCTGGCAGCAGCGACTTGATGCCGTCGATCAGGCGCTGCAGCAGCCGCTCGCCAGCGGCGAAGAGATCCACGTCGAAGAGCCATTTCGAGAGACCATTTACAGCTTCGGTGATGAGCGTCCAGGGATTGAAGCGCTTCCAGACCTCCCATAGACCGCTGCCGAGGCCTTGATCGAAGGCTTCCCGCACCGCCGTCATCTGTTCGCCGAACCACGTCGTGATCGGACCCCAGTTTTTGTAGACCGCATATGCTCCCGCCGCGACCGCAGACAGGAACAACACAAGAGGATTAGCATAGAGCGCTACGTTTAACCGCCAGATGGCCGCCGTTGCCAGTCCGAGTCCAGCCAATGCTGGGCCCGTCATCGTGAGCCCCAAGCCGGTGAGGGCAAGGTCGAACATCGTACCGGCGTCGGCGCCCTTCCACATTTCCTTCACGAAGGGGATGGCAAGCAACGTCTTAGCTGCACTCGAAACTTCATCGAATGCTTTTCCGATAAATCCCACTTTCCGCTCGAGCGACTGGGCGATCAATTCCCGATTGGCAGCGATCCAGCCTGTGGTCTCTTCAACGACGCTCGCCAGGCCCGGTGCCACGGCCGCACTCAGCCGCGCTGCCAAACCCGAACCCGCCTTGTCGAGCTGCTTGTACGCGGTGTCGAGACGCTCAAAAGAACTGCGATGCTCGTCGGTCAAGCCTGAGTAGCGCTTCATTTCCGCGCGCAGGTCGGCAATACCAGAGCGACCCTTGACCAGAAACGGGATCAGGTCTGCACCGGTCCTGCCGAAGAGCGCGATCGCGGCCGCCGTCTGCGTCGCCGGATTGCTCGTGTTCTTGAAGGCTTCGGCGATATCCTCGAGAGAGTTCGATACCGTCTTTACCTGACCGGCACTGTCTCGCAGCGGGATTTTCATCCTTGCGAAGAGCGCAGCGACATCCTTATTTTTGCCTGTCGCGGCGTCGTACATCGTCTTGTTGAGTTTCACGAGGCCCTTCTCAAGGGCTTCGCTTTCAACATTGGTCAGCTTGGCGCCGTAGCGCCAAACGGACAGGTCGCCCTTCGTGGCGCCAAGCTTCTGCGCGGCCATCGAGAGACCGTCATAGCCATCGGAGGCCCGACGGGTCATTGAGATCAGGCCAGCGAGAGAGGCGACCGAACCGAGCGCGCCCAACGCTGGCAGCCACGAAGAGATAGCTGCCAAGCCACTGCGCGCCTTACCAGCGACATTGTCCATGGCAGTACCGACACGGCCGAGCGCGATCGTGTTTGGCTTACCGAGAGCTACATTCACCGACTTGAGTGAATCGCGCAGATCTTTGGACGAATCACGGACCTTGCGAAATATCTCGCTGGCGCGGTCTTCTCCGATGATGCGGGTAAAGACGGAGAAAGCTGCAGCCATCGTACGCTCCTCCTCATCGGCTGTTTAACTTTGCCTCGATCGCGGCGTTGATTCGCCCGGCATGATCAAGCCACCGCCGAAGATCGGCGAGCGGCACATCCATCACGACCTGCGGCGGCACATTCCAGAAATGCGCAAGGTCATATATCCTCTCGGTCAGCCCGTTGAGGTTCGCCGTAACAAGACCAAAAAAGGGGCGAGCTTCTCCGCGCAGCGGCCGACGTCGATCGATTTGAGCCTGTCGATATCGGCCGAGGTCATCTTGTCCTCGTTCAACATGACGAGCATTTCGGTCGTAGCATCATCTTCGCCGCGCCTCTCGCCGAACGCCTTCAAGCGCTTGATCTCGGCGAAGGACGGCGTGCGGAAGCTCAGCTTCGTCAGAACCGTGCCTCCGCCGGCGAGGAGGGTGTGCGGATTCTTGAGGGTGACGGTGACATTGTCCGGCACCGGCGCGTCCGCGTCGCGCTGCGCGTCGGGCACGATGTTGAGCTCGAGCGCGCGGGCCATGGCCTCGAGCGTGGTACCGCCCGGCGCCGGCAGGTCGCCGCCGCCGGCGAGGTCCTTCAGCCAGGCGACGCCGGCATTCAGCTGCAGCATGTGATCTTCCATCTGTGGCTCCTTGTTCATCTGTCTCTCCTTCTAACCCTGGGCGGCCAGCTCTTCGCCGGCCTCCCCTTCCCAGCGGATCTTGCCCTTGGCCTCGTCGACGTTGATCGTCGTCTCGCCGGCCATATACGCGCCGCGCAGGACGAGGACGCGGCCGTCCGCCAGCCGCGCCGTCACGGTCGCATCGGTGATCGCCTCGAGCTGCGCGGTCGTGTACTTGCCGCCGAATGTGTAGTCGCCCTCGATGAAGGGCAGGTTCGGCTTCACGGTGAAGCCGTGGTGCCGCCCGTCGCGACCGACGACGCCTTCCTTGACCTGTGTCTGGAAGTTGAACGTCATGTCGCCGCGGAACTCGAGCACTTCGCCGTTCACGCGGACCTCGGCATAGCCGCCGATCGGCTTGGTTCGGGACATAGGGCCTCCTGGGGGAACCGGCGAACGGCGTTCGGGCGGCTAGTTGAGGACGTGGAACTGGCTGAGCACCGCCAGGGTGCGCAGCTGTCCGATCAGCGGCGGCGGGAAGAGGATGTCGAGCCGGTCGTTGTTGCCGCCGTTCACTTCGCAGCGGACCTGGTCGATCACCGCGTCGACGTTGTCGAGCAGGCCGTCGACTTCCATGCGCCGCAGCTCGGCGATGACGAAGGCGCGGGCGATCGACGGCGTCAAGGTCGTGGCGCCGACCGCGACGCGGGTGCCGTCGTGGGCCAGCTTGTGCCGCGGGAAGTTGCTCTCGAGGCTGCCGCGCAGCCGGCGCTGCACCATCATGAGGGTGAAGGTCTTCTCGACCGACAGCCAGGCCTCGTCGATCTGACTGAAGGCGTTGAGCTGATAGGTCGAGATGAGGCGTTCGATGCGCACCGTCCCGTCGGCCGAGGCGGTGAAGGTGCTGATGCCGGAGAAGAGCAGCGCCTGCCGTTCCGACATGCTGAAGCGCCCCAGGCTGCCCAGTGGCGGCGCCAGGACGCCCGGGATCTCGATGCCCTGGACGGGCCGGGCCGGATCGTTGCGCAGCACGACAGCCGCCGCCGCGGCATGGGCCGCGGCCCAGCGCCAGACGGGCGTCGGCGACAGGCTGAAGCCCAGGATCGAGAAATGCGGATCGTTCTGGGTCAGGCCGAAGGTGACGGCGGCCGACGCAGTGGCGCGCTTGGCCGAGAAGACGTGGCCCCAGACCATGCGATTATAGGCCCAGCGGCCGGTCGTGTCGTTCATCGCCGCCTTGCAGGCCGCGAGGTTCGCCGCGTCGGTGTAGGGCGAGCAGATATAGTCGAAGGTCTGGTCGCCGAGGTTGGCAAGGCCGGTCGCGATCGCGGGATCGGTCGTGCCGCCCGCCATCGCGACGATCGTCCCGACATACGATGCGGGCAACGCCTCGCCGCCGGCATTGCCCAGCCAGGCATAGCGAACGTCAATATCGTTGCCGAGCGTGCCGGCATTGCGCGCCGTCAGGGTCACGACGGCGCCGACCGCGGCCGCCGTTACCGGCAGGTCGAGGTTCGCCGCGACCGCGGCGGCAATCGCGGCCGCCGTGCTCGCCAGGGTCTCGGCGCCGGTCACCGCCACGGGCACGGAGACGCCCCCGACATAAAGGGGGATGACGCCGGGCGCGGTCGGCGCGCCGGTGACGGTGATCGTACCCGTCGCGGCGACGGCACCGCCGGCATCGGCCACGGGCAGCGCCCAGATGAGGCCGAAAGGGTCGGCCTGGCGGGCGGCGGCGATCATGTCCGCCAATACCGAGCCGACGCCGAACTGCGCCTTCGCGTCGGTGACCGAGACCACCGGCACCGGCACGTTCGCCACGGCCGAGCCGGTGCCGAGCTTCTGACCCACGAACAGCAGGCGGCCGGGATCGTCGGTGCGGCCGGCCTTGGACGCGTCGACCTCGATGACGACACCCGGCAGCCGGTAGTTCGCCGGGATCTTGTTGAAAGCCACGACCATGACAGGCCTCGTGAGTCAGAAGGACGAAAGGGTGCCGGCCGGGGGACAGGGGACCCCGGCCGGCGGCGGCGCACGCGAAGGGATCAGCACGCGCCGCGGAGCATCAGGCATCGCCGGACGTTGCCGCCGGCTCGGCCTCCTCGGCGCCAGCGGGCGCCTCGGCGAGCAGCACGCCGCCGCCGTCGATTTCACGGCGCTGCCAGTAGTCGTCCGCGCCGTTCACCCACATGCCCTTCGGCGGGCATACCTGGCGCGTCACCGGGTCGGGAATCGACATGCCCTCGGCGGGCACGAACCATTTGCGGTCGATCATTCTGATGGCTCCGGGCTGAAGGTCTGACGGATGACGTGCTGGCCGCCGTCGGGATCGCCGACGATCGGCGCCAATGACGTCTCCATCTCGATGGCAGCGAGGGGCCGGGCATCGGCGGGATCGCGCGGTGTAAACTCGATGTGGCCGAGTGCCAGATCCATCTCGATCAGGAACATGACGACGTCGTACTCGTGGCCCTCACTGCCTGTCCGTCCGTCCTCGATCTCGATGTTGAGGCGGCTGAGATAGGCGAACTCTTCGAGAAAGCGCGTATCCTCGAGCAGCGTGTCGCAGATCGCAGCGGCGAGCTCGGCGGCGCGACGGTCGAGATCGATCGCCTCGTCGCGCCCGCTGCCCAGCAGCGCGTGGAAATGCAGAGAACCGTCCGCCGCGACGCGCGGCACCTGGTCGGAGATCCCTTCCCCGCCCGTGCTCTTGGCGTGGACGATCAGCACCGGCCACTTCTTCGGCGGCAGGGTCTCGAAGCGGTGCCTCGGAATGTAGAGGCCCTTGAAGGGCGACGGCTCAGCCCCGTCCGCGTTCGCCGCCTCGATCGCCGCGCGCAGCAGCGCCACGGCGAGATCCTTGAGCGCGTGTATCTTCAGCACGGGCAGCGGCATCGGTCAGGCCTCCGCCCGTCAGGTCTTCGAGCGCTTCACCAGCCGGAGCATGCCGCCGCTGCCGTCGTCATTGACCTCGACCGAGGCCACCACGTAGGTCGCGGCATGGGGCCCGCCGGTCACGATCAGGCGGTCGTTCTCCTCAGGCATCACGCCCTCGGGGAAATTGGCGAAGTGAACCACGGCGACCGGCTGCATCGTGGCCGCCTGCTCGCCCGCCTCGACGGCGAATTCCTTGAAGGCGCCGTCGAAGTCCGCCGGAATGCCGACCGGATCGCCGAGCGGCGCGCCTTCGGCATCCAACTTCTGGAAGAGGATGCCGCCATAGTCGAAGGTGCGGACCGCGACCTTGTCGACCTGGGCCGCCAGGTCGCGCCAGGACATCAGACGTTCGCGGCGCGCGCCGCCACGACCTCGGCCACGAACGCCAGAGCCTCGTCCTTGCGATTCACGTCGCGATCGGCGCCGAGCTTGCGGGCCAAGGCAACGAGTTCGTCTGCCTTGAGATCCTGCCAGCCCTCCGGAATCTCGATCGGGCCCGGCGGCGGCGGGGACAACTCCACACGCGGCGCTCCCGCGACCGGCGAGGCGATGCCGCGGCCGATCAGGTTCTCCGGATCCTCGTCGTCGATCTCGAACGACTGCCCCGGCGCGATCGTCACGGGCTTGGCCGGCGTGCCGGCCTCGATGGTCATGTTGGCAACGACGGTGATCTTGCTGGCCATGGGGCCCTCCTCGGTTCAGCGAACGGCGTTCGCCGGCGGACCGCCCCGACGCCACGTACCCGGCGCGGCGACGGTCCTCTCGGCGGGGGTCATGTCGGGATCAGTTGACGGTGGCGCAGAAGCTCGCGTTCGGGCGGAACGGCACGACCAGCGGCGCCGACTGCAGCAGCAGCATGCGGACCGCCGGATCCTTCTCCAGCCACGACTTCACGAAATAGCGCTGCGACTTGTAGCCCGCCTCCTCGTCGAGGATGTTGCCGTAGCAGCGCACGCCCTCGAGGGTGCCCGGTTCATCGCCCGGCGCGCCCATGAGCACCGTATAGTCCGGCAGGATCTGCTGCGTGGTGCCCGCCTCGTCGACATAGACGTCCTGATAGACCCAGAGGTCGAAGTCGCCGATGTTGCCGACATAGCGCGCGCGGCCCTTGCCCATGCCGCGGACCTGCGGCCCGAGGTCCAGCGAGCCGCGCTGCCCCGCATACAAGGTATTGAGACGGAGCTGGACGGTCGCATCGGCGCGGAAGAGCGCCCAGGCCTTCGGGTCCATGACGACCGTCGTGCCCTTGGCACCGGACTTGGTCATGATCACGCCCGCCCAGGTCTCGAGGCTGTCGAGCGGCCCAACGCCGGCCTGGCCCCAGCGATTGCCGCCGGTCAGCGCGACGGTCAGGCTGGCATCGCGCCCGAAGTTCACGACGACCGTCGGATAGTCCGTCCCGCTGACCGTCACCTGCCCGAGACGCAGGGCCTCGGCCGCCATGACGACCTCACGGCGGGTCAGCATATCGAGCTGATCCTGCAGGTTCTGCGCGAGCTGCGCCGAACGGCGCTGCATGGGGTTGAGGCTGCCGCCGATACGCTCACCCGCCCGGCGCTTGATCGGCGCATTCGGCATCAGGATGCGCTTGTCCTTGGCATAGGCCGGCTTGAAGCTCTTGGTCGCGAAGCCGCGATCGGCGACGACCTTGCCGGCGACGGTCGGATGCACGAACGGCGTGATACGCGGCTTCGACGTATCGATGTCGAAGTGGATCTCCTCCGTGTCGCCCGTTTGCACGCCGGGGAAAAAGGTATCGAGCAGGAAGGTCGACGGCGGCGGCAGCAGCTCTACCGTGCGCGCCAGGACTGCGGTGGTGTAGATGTCGGGCATCTGACGTCTCCAGGAAAGTGGCGCCGCCCCGTCAGGGGTTCACGAGGCCGGTTTGTCGGGTTGTGAGGAATCGCCTGCGATCAGGCGGGAACGATCTTCTTCAGGAAGATGCCGATCTGGCGCAGCCCGTCGCGGATCGACGCGAGGGAATGGGCCGTGCCCAACACGAGCGCGTCTTCGTTGAACTCGCCGGTGAAGTAGACCGGACCGAGCACATCGCCTCCCGACGCATCGGTGTCGGCGGCCAGGATCGCCTTCGGCACCTGGCTGCCGTCGCCCGCCGCCGAGAGGCTCTTGTTGTACTTGTCGCTGGCCGTGATCCGACCGAGGACGGTGCCCTTGGCCAAGGCGGCGCCCGTGATCGTCACCATTTTGGTGGCGCGCGGATAGTCGCCGGCGAGCAGATTGTCGGGCGTGAGGCTGCCCTGGTCGGTAAAGCCAGCGGCGACCGGATCGTTGATCATATCGAACTCCTATCGAACGAGACGTGTTGCGGAGGCGGCAGTGCCGCCGGCGGAGGGGTTAGTCGCGGTCGGCGCCGGGGCGGGCAGCGAAGGCCGCGATCTCGGATGCCATCTTGTCGACGTCGGACGCGGCAGCGGACCCAGCCGAACCAAGCGGCTGCGGCCGCCGGCCGGCCATCGCTTCCCGAAGTCCAAGTCGACCACCTGCCGGCTCAGCACTGGCCGTGGTCGTGACGATCGCGAGCGCAGCCTTGGGCGAGAGGTTCGTGCCCAGGGCGAGCTTCAGGGAGGTCGCGACCCGGGCCGGGCCGCCGCCGTCGACGATCGCGTGAATGCGGGTGCGCTCGGCACGGACGATCGAGGCGCGCACCTTGGCCGGCACCGCCGCAGCGGCCGCCTTGGTCGCCTCGTCCTCCTCCTCGTCCTCTTCGTCGTCGTCATCCTTGTCGGACGCGGCGGCTTCCCGAGCCTTCCGCTCCTCTTCCTTGTCCGCGGCCTCCTTCTCGGCCTGCTCGCGAGTGGCCTTCTCCTCTTCGGTCTCTTCCTTGGGCTGGTCTTCGGCGCTGGCGCCCTTGCCCCACAGGTTCATGAGTCGTCGCATGGTTCTCTCCTTCACTACTTGCTGGCGAGGTCGACGAGCTCGAGCAGCGCGTCGGTGGGCGACATGACGGCGTCGCACAGTTTGAGGTCGAGGGCAGGCGCGGCCAGGTAGGACCGCGCCTCGGTCGCACGTACCGCGTCCTCGGCGAGCCCGCGGCCCTTGGCGACGACCGGCACGAACTGGGCGTAGATCGCATCGATCTCCGCCTGGAAGTCGGCGCGCACCGAATCCGGCAAGGCCGCGTATTCGTTGCCGTCGGCCTTGTGGGCGCCTGCATAGATCAAGGTGATCTTGATTCCCGCTTCGTCGAGCGCCTTGGAGAGGTCGGCATGTCCACAGATCACGCCGATCGAGCCGGTATAGCCGACCGACGAGCACGTGATCCGTCCCGCGCCGCTGGCCAGCGCGTACGCCGCCGAGCAGGCCATGCCGTCGACGATCGCCCAGATCGGCTTGATCGCGCGGGCCTCGCGCACCTGGTCCGCCAGGTCGAAGCAACCCGTCACCTCGCCGCCGGGCGAATCGCAGACCATCGCGATCGCCTTGATGCCGGGATCCGATAGCGCCGCGGCCAGCTGGGTGCGCAGGCCGTCGTAGCCTGTCATCCCGCACCACGGGTCGACGGACCCGAGATTATTCACCAGGACGCCGTCGAGCTGCAGTACGGCGACGTCGCGCACCTGGGCGAAAGCCTTGCGGAAGTCGCGCTCAACCAGCCCGACCGGCAGCGAGGCATAGACCGGGCCGCGCTCGCCCTCGTCTTCCATCGCCATCGCGCGCGGCGGCATCGCCTCGGCGAACTGACGGCCGTGCAGCATGCGGCCGAAGGCGTTCAGCCAGGTCAGGCCCCGGCCCGGATGCATCAGCAGCGGCCTGCCGAAAGCCCGGCTGGCGACATTGGCGTATCTCATGTGGCCGGCCTCTCGTTCTCACTCGTGCCCTTGACGTCCATCAGGGACGCTGTCGTGGCCACTGGCAGGTTGAGGCGCTGCAGCACGCGGTTCTCGCGCGCGGTCTGGCGCGCGACCTTGCGCCAGTCGCGACCCTGCTCGGCGTTCGCCGACTGCAGGGTGTCGGTGTAGGTGTCGCGGCCGATCTGGTAGGCCTGCCGTTCCTTCACCGGATCGATGTGACCGCGGCCCGGCCCGATCCAGGCGTGCCGCAGCCAGGCCGAACGGCGTTCATAGAAGCCGACGCCCTTGTTCCGGCGCAGCGTCGGCAGCTCGATCACGCCGCGGTCGACCGCTTCCTCGAACCAGGCGGCGTAACGCGGCGCGGCGGACGTGCGCTCGAGGAACGCGCTGCGTCCGGTGATGGCCTTCCACGCGCCGAGCAGCGAGGCCCGCGCGCTCGAATAGTTGGTCTTCGAGAAATCGCGACTGATCTCTTCGAAGCTCATGCCGAGGCCGGCTGCCTCGCGGCGCAGCACCGCGTCGGTGAACTGCTGATAGGCAGCGCCGGCGGGCTGCTGCGGCGTGTTGAACTTGAACGTCGTGCCGACCGGCAGCTTCGGAATGATCATCCGGTCGAGCTTCATCGGCGGGCCGCCGATCGCCGGCCGCGTGCTGCCGTTCCCTTCGGGCGAGCCGGCGAACATGGTCTCGAGCGCCTCGTTGTCGAGGCCGCTCTGCGTTTCGATCGTCGCGGCCAGCAACGTGTTGACCAGCGAGGCTTTCAGGACGGCACGGTCATAGACGTCGTGCAGCCGGAAGGCCTCGGTCACCGTCGCCATGGGCGAGATGCCCCGTGTCATGCCGTCGCCCTCGACGACGAATCCGTGCAGGACGTTCGGACGGGCGAAGGCGTCTTCGCGCTCGAACCGCTCCCACTCGAAAGTCGCGGCGCCGACCCATGGATCGTACGGATGCGCGCGACGAATGTGATAGGCGATCGGTTCGCCATAGGCGCCGAGCTCGATGCCGCCGCGCATCGTCGTCGTGTCGGCACCGCCGTTCGGATTGCTCAGCCGGTCGGGGCTGACCGACTGCCAGGTCGTGGCGTACCGCGCCCGGCCGGGCTCGACGCGATCGTCGAGCCAGTGCGAGACGGCCAGGAACTCACCGGAATCGAACCACGACGCGAAGTCCTGCCGCAACAGGCCGATGAACGACACGCGCCGGCCGGCGTCGATCCAGTTGCCCTCGCCGTTCGCGTAGTCGTCGAACTCCTCCTCGACATGCTCTTCCCAGGCATCGCGCTCGCCGTCCGACATCGAGTCGAGGCCGAGCGCATGCCAGTTGGGCTCGACCGCCAACATCCAGTTGGCGCCAATGACATTGTCGATCTGGCTCTGGCGGGCGCCGGCGGCGAAACCGTTGTTCCGGTTCAGGTCCGTGCTCCGCGCCACGACGTCGTCGCGCAGGCCCCACATCGCCGCGTCGGGAGACGAGAGCATCGGCTCCCAGCCGGCCAGTTCCTGGCTCAGCCGGTCGCCGGCGCGGTACGGCGTCGCCGTCATGGCGCGCAACGGCGTCCGCCCGTCGGCGGCGACCAGCTCGGGAGGCGACATGGACTACCCTCAGAAGGTCGGGACGAACGGCAGGCCGACGCCGGTCGGCTGGCCGAGCTGCTTGCGCAGCGAGGCGATGTAGGCGTCGAGCTTGCCGAGATCGGTCGCCGTGTAGGTCACCGACTTGCCGCTGCCGGTCGAGACGCTGACCGGCCGGTTGCCGACGATCAGCTCGTGGCGCGCCTGTTCGGCCTCGGCCATCCAGGTCGTGAGCTGCTGTGTCGTCGCCATGGCGTCATCCCAGGATCAGCGGCTCCTCCATCTCGACAGTCGTCGTGATGGTGGGCCGTACGGCGTTCGGTGGCGGTTGGTTCGCCGGCGGAATGTACGTCCCGCTAGGGAGTTCATCTGGCAGTTCGGGAGCGTCGAACAGCGAACGCTGCTCTGCCGCCAAGCGCTGCCATTTGCGCTCCAGCCATTCCCACTCCGCCGGCGATTTCGTGCTCATGCCGAGTTTCTCGGCCAGCGCCAGGCCGTAGACCCGGCAGTCGAGCAGATGATTGTCGACCTCGATCTGGTGCCAGCCTTGCGTGACCTTGCCGGTCTTGCGGTTGCGCATGGTGGCGTAAACTTCCGACAGCAGCTGCTTGAAGTCGGACTCATCCCAGTCCTGGTTGAAATGGCAGTAGCTGGCCGGATACAGGATCTCGTCTGGCTCCTTCTTGACCTTGATCGCGCCGAAGTGGCGCGACTTCAGCTGCCAGGTGCCGACCGGGTAGGTCTTTGGACCCTTGCGTCGCGCCTTGCCGCGCTCGCTGAAAGAACGCGGCGTCGCCTTGCCAGGGAAAGCCGGGTGTCGCCAGCCGTCCTCGCCGCGCAGCGGATAGCAGTCGAGCCGGGTCTTGCACCAGTTGACGACGACTTCGGTCTCGAAGTTGGCGTCGATCCCTGTGATGTCGGTTCGCCGATCGTTACCAAAGGCGTCGCGGAACCTCTTCAGCCGCACCGCATCCAGCCTTTTGAAGGCCGAGCCGGCTTCCGTTCCGGTATCGCCCTCGAGAAAGCCGTGCTCTAGCGACCAGGTCTGACGATCACGGGCGTGGCCGAGAAATTCGTACCAGATGCCGTCAGCCTGGACGTCGGCGGCCAGCGTGATGAACAGCGTACCAAGCGGCACCGTGCCGGCGTCCCACGTCTCGCGGCGTGCGAGCAGCTCCTCGGCCTTCGGCCGATCGCCCGCTTCGTCCCACGGCAGGCCGAGCTGCAAATTGACGAAGGCCTTCAGCTTCTCCGGGTCGCCTTGCGCGGCCATCCACTTGGCGACGATGTGGTCCCAGGTCGTAAAGGGACTGATCAGCGAGTTGAGGTGGTAGCTCGGCTCGCGCCCCGGGAAGGGCATCGCGTGAATCCACCGGCCGCGGGCGTTCATGCCCTCGAGCTGCCAGTGTTCGATCACACAGCCGTTGCCGCTCCTGCAAACGTAGTGGGCGCGATGCGGCGCCTCGGTATTGAACTTCAGGCCCCACGGCACATCCTTGCCGCCGAACTCCAGGACCTGTTCGAGAGCGCAGTGCGGGCACGGGACGTGCCACTGGCCGCGCGTGCCGGCTTCGTACTGTTTGGCGATCCGCGACACCGACTTCAGCGTCGGCGTCGAGACGTCGAACTCCTTGTCCTGCCCCGTCTTCTCGAACGAGGTGAGGCGGCCGCGCGCCAGCTCGACGGGATCGCCCTGCCCCGGCACCGCCGCCGGGAACTCGTCCATGTCGTCGCAGATCAGCGTACGGACGGACTTCTGGCGCAGGCCGGCGCCGGAGTTCGCTCCCGTCAGGACGATACTGCCACCCGGGAAGCGCTTGCGCTTCAGGGTGCTGCCGTCGCGGCCACGAACGACGACGTTACGAACGTGACGGCCGGCGCGCTTCGTGGCCTCGAGCGTCGGCTCGAACTTCTCGACCGTCCAGTCGCGCGCGGCCTCGACGGTCGGATGAACGACCAGCGCCGGGCCCGGCGCCGAATCGATCATCCAGCAGAGGATGTTCGAGATGCCCTCGGAGCCCGAGACCTGCACGCTCTTCATCAGCGTGACGCGCCGCGCCGGATCTGCCGGCGACAGCCGGTCCATGATCTCGACTAGGAACGGCGTGCGGCTGTTGTCCCACTTGCCGGGATGCGCGCTCGTGCCCTCGGCAACGACGCGATACTTTTCCGCCCAAGCGCTCGGCCGAATGTCCGGATCCTTGCGCAGTCCGCGGCGCCAGGCGGCGCGCACGGCGCGACGGGCCGAGGCTATGCCGGGTAGAAGTTTACGGATCTCCCTGGGATGAAGGTTGGCCAGCGCTTCCGGAGACGGCTGGTTCATCGGTGAACTCGTCGTCATCCTCGAGGGCCAGCGTCGCCTCGAATGCGTTGAAGACTTCGCGGACCCGCTCGGCGAGCCACACGCGCCAGTCGGCTTCGGTGCGCGGCGTTCCCGCGAAGGCGTAGGCAGACGAGGCCTTGTCGGCCATGCCGCCCGTGACAGCATCGCGCGTGCGGCGCGCGATCGTCGTCTGATCGAGCTCGACGATGCTGCGCAGCACCGTCAGCCCCTCGCGTTGCGCGAGCTCGCCGAGGAGCTTGCGGCCCTTCAGCTGCTTTTCCGTCAGCGCGGCGGCTTGCAGCGCCGACGGCGCGCGGGGCGGGCCATCCGAACGGCGTTCGAGCAGATCGGCTTGGTCGCCAGCGGGCGTGTCGTCGGTCTCCGCCGCCGTTTCCTCGGCAGCCACTTCCCGCCGGCGCATCAGCTCGCTCAAATCCTCACGCGCGATTCGCACCTGGGCCAGATCGAACAGAGGCCGGCCTTTGTCGTCGCGCTTGGCGATCGGGATCTTCCCGGCCGCGGCGTGCTTGCTGATCGTGCTCTTGCCAACGCCGAGCTTCGCCGCGAGCGCCGATACGCCGAGCAGGCCCGCGGCGGTTTCCGTGGAATCGTTTCCGTTTCCCATCGAAGAAACACCGCGTTTCATCAATATTTTCAGGCACTTACTGCAAAACTAAAGCGGTGTGCGTTACCCGTTGTGGGGCCCGGCCGGGGAAGGACCCGCAATTTTGTTGCGTCTCGACGCATTTTTATTGCGTCCCGACGCACGATTGTTGCGCGGCGACCTCAGCCCTTCGCGATGGCCTGGGCCAGGCTCTCGACGAAGTTCGGACCGAACCGGTCCTTCACCGTCGTCGACGTGTTCGCCTGGAAGCCGAAGGACGGCTTCACCTGGACGCCTCGCTTCAACCAGTAGAGCAGCTGCAGCGGATAGCGCGCCTTGCCGACGCGCCGCAGGATGCCCGAGCCCGCGCCCTTCGTGACCATGAAGATCTTGGGCTTGCCCTTAAGTGCCGCAGGCCTCTGACCCTTTGAGATCATGTTGCGCTTGTTGCGCCGAGCGTTGACCGGTACCGCGACCCGCGAATGATCGCGCGCCTTCTTCGTCCCGCCCTCCTCCTGCCGCTTCATGAACGGTTCGAGCGAACCGACGACGGCCTGCGGCTCGTCCTTTTTCGCCGGCACGATGCGGATGCCGTTCTTCACCCAGTTGTTCCGCAACGTGTAGCGGTTCGGCAGATCGTCCTGGACGACACCCTGCGCATCCTTCGCCGTCCACGTGAGGGCGCGGGCGAGTGCGAACGGAACGTGCCGCTTATCGGCATCCGCCATTCCCGTGATGAGGCGCTCGACGTCATGAGAGACGCGAACACGCACGGGCTACCTCCAAAAGAAAACGCCCCGCTGTGAAGCTGGGGCGTTGCTTGAGCCGCATTGATCGCGACCATATCAAAAAACTACTCGAAATCCGTCCACTCTGTCCACTCGTTCTAGGCGCTTTTTTTCGAGGTCGACAACCAAGCCTCGCGCGTGTCCAGGTCAATGACCTCCCGAAGGCCTATCCACTCCCTCGCCATCTCCGTTCGAATGGCCTTGTAACGCTTGCTGATACCCGAGCGCTTGAGCGCATCGAACCTGCCTTTCGCCGCACCGCGCGCCAGAACCTTCTCGACGTCACGAACGCTATGCCCGGCCATGATGCCCATGATGATGGCGCGGTCCCTTTCCGGCCAGCGTGAGATGCGCGTCCAGGTCCAATCGAACCGCACCACTTCCTCAGGCGTCAACGGAGCGCGCCGGACACTGGCTTCCTGCGGCTGGAACACGCCGAGGAACGACCGATAATCCGACGGCACCTTTACGGGTGACAGCCGGCGGGCCATTCGATCGACCGCGATCAGCCGGCAGTGAACGAGATCGTGCGTCCATTCGGTCGGGATTGGACCGAGCGCGCCGACATCGAATGCCGGCTCATCGATCGTCGGAGGGTGAACAACCGGCCGATCCCAGACGACATGACGCTCCGTGACCTGCACCGCGCGCTCGTCCGGCCCTCGCACGACCTGCTTCGTGACAAGCGGCGCCTGTCCCGCCCCGTCCCGCCTCTGTACCGGCTCCTGTACCGCCTCAGACATATTGATTTTCCTTTGTTAAATTAGAAAACGGTACACCGGTACGCTTGGACAGACTGACGACACTGCGCACACGCGCGCGCATTAGGAGGTCTCTCTAAGTACCGTACCGGTGTCCCGCTTTGCCCTCCGATGCCGACGGGATCGGCACTCCTCGGCGGTACGGGAGGCGGGACTCCCCCCGGTACGCTGCCGGGACTCTTTCGCAAATGGGGGTCCGGGGGCCGGATCGAGAGCGCCGTCATTGCCGGTCATCCTCGATCGACGGCAGCAGCTGCGGGTCGATCAGCCAGGCTCGGCCCTGCGGTCCGGCAAAGCGCAAAGGCCGATCGGCCGGCTTGGCCGCGGCCTCGCCGCGGATCTTCAACTCACCCAGGATCTGCGACCGCCGCAGGCCCTGGTATTTCGGATAATCGCTGAACAGTCGGTCGAGCCCGGGATGCCGGTGCGCGATCGCGAGCCAGGCCTGCTTCCACGTCTCTTGCGTCCCGTCTATCAACTGGCGCCGGTCGAGCCTTAGCCCGTAAGGCAGCAGCGATTTGCGGAAATCGTCATTCTCGGGCTCACGCGCCCGAGCAATGAGCTGCCCCACCGTGAGCTGGTCGCCGCCGCGCCAGTTCTGCGCCGGCAGGCCGAACAGCGTCATGATGCACTCCATGGCATCGTCGATGCCGTCCTCCTGGTCGCGCAGGGTCGTGATCCAGGGCTTGAAACGATCGAGCGCGCCAATCTCGTCGGGCGACAACAGGCGGCCGAGCGTCATCGTGGCGTGACCGGCGATCGGATGGCCGACCGTGTCGGCGTCGCGCGGATCACCGCCCAGATCCATGATGCGCGCGCGTGCCAGCTTCAGGTTCTGATTGAACAGGTCGAAGTTAGCGAGCGCGGCGGCCCGGAAGGCGGCCGAGATCGCCTTCGCGACACCCGTCATCGCTGCAACTTCCTCGAGCGACATCATGTGGTGACCCGCGCGGGACTTGAGGCTCCGCAGCTCGAGCAGGATGACCCTCGACTTCACCGTCGACCGCCAGTCGTCGGTCAGGGTGGCGACCATGGTGACCGGCCCGTGCAGGTCGATCTCGCGCTTGAAGCGGCCGCCGACCGCACCCTCGTCCGACAGCAGCAGAAGCAGCTTCAGGATCTGCTGCAGGCGATGCGCGTCCTCGCCGGCGTCTCCCTCGGCTTCCTCTAGAAGGATGGCAAGTGCCGTGTGCTTGCCGATCTCCTCGAGGTGCGTTTTCGAGTAGGTGCGCTGGATGGGATGCGCCGCCGAGCCCAGCAACGCGCTGATGTACTGCAGCAATGTTGACTTGCCGGAACCGGCCTGGGCGCGGATGAAGCCGTGCGTCTTCCAGCGCGGCGCGTCACCCAGGGCGTCGCACCATATCTTGCCGGCCGCGAGCTCGCAGGCCTCCGGCGACTCCCAGTGCCATTCGGCCAGGTGCGCCATGATCGTATTGCGGCCCGCCAGATCGAGCGGCTGCCACTCATAACCGTAGCGATCTCGCGTGTGCGCCGGGGCCGACCGATCCGGACCCAGAACGTAGCGAGCAACCCCGATCTCCTCGCCCGGCTGGTAAATGGACCCGTCGTGGAAGATGGCGCCGCCAGTATGAACGAGCGGCCTCCCGCCCTCGAGCCAAGTGCCGATCGAGCGGAAGGGCTGCGAGCCGTCGTAGTAACCCTTGGCGACGCAGCCGGCGATCAGCGCCTCCATCAACGGCGGCACGTTCGGCCGGCCGGTCGGGGCGCCGTCGCGATCCCGCGCCGGGTAATGGCGCACGGCCCAGCGCACGTCGCCGGCGAACAGATCGGCCAGTCCACCGCGGCCGTGCAGCTGCGCCGAAGTAAAGGACCGCAGCTCGCGCGAGGCGCCGACGAAGAAGAATTCGCCGTCGCGATGGCCCAGCATCAGCACCGGCGGAGGATCGAGCCGATGCGGCTGGTCCGGTCGCCAGCGATACCACCACTGGATCCGCTTGAAGTCGCGCCAGCTCGGCGCCTCCCAGTCGTCGGGCGGCCCCTCACGCCCGTCGTCCCGTTGTGTGGGATCGAGCGAATCGACTGCGAAGTCGTCGTCTTCTTCGTTGTTCATCGTCTCCCCGACGCTCGCTCGCTTTACACAACCCAACCCTTAGTCCCGGTCCCGCCGCTCAACCGCCGCGGAGCCGTCGCAATCGCCCGCCAGCCTCGCGGTCATGAACCCGATAGCGCTCGCGGCCGCCCTGACCGCCCTCCTCGCCCTGCCCGCCGCCGCCCAATCGTCCAAGAAGGACTGCGGCGCTCTTCCCGAAGCCTTCGAAGGCGTGGCCTTCGTCGGCGACGGCGATACGATCTATGGGGTCGGCTTCCGGCCGGGGATCCGGCTCTGGGGCATGAACGCTCCGGAGCTGCGCGATTCGGCGAAGGCCGAGACGATCCCAGGCATGCGGACGCGCGCCCTGATCTCCGACCTCCTGGCGGCGTCCGACAACAAGGCGCGTTGCACGCCGATCGAATGGGACGGCTATTGCCGCGTCGTCGCGACCTGCACTACTGCCAAAGGCGCGGACCTCACGCTCGCGACGCTCCAGGCCGGCCTGGCCTATGGCTACTACCTGGCCAAGCATCCGCAGCTGGTGACGACGGCGCTCGCATACTCGAACGCAGAGGTCGAGGCGCGCAAAGAACGTCGCGGCCTCTGGGCGACCTGGATGGGCGAGAAGCCGTAAGGCCGTCATCGCCGCCCCGCCCCGTTCCGGCGGGCGTATCTCTTCCGGAGGATTTCCTCGAGGGCCACTTCCAGCTTGCCCCCGCCCGTCGCCTTCTTTGCCTTGGCGCGCGCGAGTTGCTCTGTCAGGTCGAGGTCCCGCAACACCTTCACCATTCCGGCGAAGTCGAAGTCCTGCTCGGCGGCGATCCGGGCCAGGGCAGCGATTGTCGCCGACCGGAACACGTCCGCCGTGTCGCCGTGTGATTCCACCAGCAGCGCGAGAGCCGATGCGATCGCATTGTCGCCCAGCGGGAACAGCTTCTGGATCGTGAAGGTCGCGACCGTCGTGAGCGGCGGCAGGTTCGACCGCGGCGTGCGCGAGATCTCGACGCCAGCGCCCTCGCAGAGCTTATGGATCCGCACCGCCCACTCGGTGCCGGCCGCGTGGGCTGCCCAAAATTGATGGATGCGCCCGAGCGCGATCCGGTCGGTATTGGCGGCGATGAATATGGCGGCCTGGTCCGCCACGGTCGGCGCATCGACGACATAGCACGGCAGGCTGTCGATCTTCGGATGGAGCACGGCCGCGGCGAGCCGGTGCTGACCGTCGATCACGGCAAACTTGTCGCCGCTCTCCGTGACGACGATCGGCTGATACCGGTTCCAGCTGAAGTGCGCCACGATCCGTCGAACATGCCGCTCGTTCTTGTTTCCGAGCGCACGCTGATACCGGCTGTCGATCGTCAACCGCTCCAGCGGGATCCAGTCGAGACTGGGCGGCGCGCCCAGGTTGGAGGCGACGACCTTAGCCTTGGCCATGCGACACTCCTCTCGCGGGCGCCAGAGCGGGCAACGCCGTAAACAGGTTGCGCCCGAGCAGCTCGACCCGCCGCACGGCGCGGTCGCCGCACCACATCGACGTGACACGCACCCGGCTGTCTCTCACAAGCGCGAGGAGATCCTGCTCGGCCTGCAGCGTCGTGCTGCCGAGCGAGAGCGCCAACTCAGCCGTCTCGGGCAGGACGAGCCCGGCCTCGGCCGTGCCGAGGATGAACCGCAGAAGCCGAGCCCGGCGTTCCCAAGGCGCCACCTTCGGCGCCGGCGGTGGGGGCTGTACGATCGGCGGCGCTGCAGCCGCGGGCTCAACGGCCGCGCGACCCAGCTTGTATTCCGCGGCGAGGCGCCGGTAGTCCGCCGCAGACCCGGAGATTCGATGCAGCACGGCGTCCGAGGCCCCGCGCGCAATCTGTCGCCGCAAGGCCGCGACAATGCTGGGCTCACGACGCGGCGGCGACACCGGAGCTGGACCGATCAGGACGCTCATGAGCTACCCTCCGAACGCCGTTCGGCCGCTCGCTGCTGCAGCACGTCGTTGAAATCCGCCTTATCCCGGTCTCGCAGGTTCGGGACCTTGACCACGATCCGGCGACTGCCCCGTTCGAAGGCCTTCTTCGCCTTCCACGCCGCGATTTCGCCGGTGCGGTTCTTCGCGTTCCAGTCCGCCCCGATCAGGAGATCGGTGCAGAGGAACGGCGGCTCAACGGCGGCCATGGCGTCGGCCGAGCCATAGGCGAAGCCGGCGCGGCGCCACAGCTGCATGGTCGAAAGCGACGTCTCGATCCCCTCGCCCGCTGTCATCACCTCGACCGGCTCGCACAGGAGGATGAGCGCGCCAACGCGCGGCCCGAGGTGCATCTTGTCGCTCTTCGTGCCGGCCTTGACCCACCCGCCGGTCACGCGCTTCAGGTAGGTGCGATGCAGCGCGACGATCTCCCCGCCCTTGCGAAAGGGCGCGACCATCGCCGGCAGCTCGCGCCGCTCGATCCCGTGCCACAACCGGGGATGAAACCGCAGGTCGGCAGGCCATCCACCGTTGACCGCCGGATCGCCGAAGCCGTACTCGGTGCAGGGCACCAGGGAGCGCCCGCGCAGATACTGGTCGATGGCGGGATCGTGCACCGCCTGGCCCCAGATCCGCTGGATACCCTGGTCGCGCTTGACCTCTTCGACCTGCGGCACCGCCGGCTTGGGGACGGGCCGCGCCGTTTCGAGATACCGAAGACCATTCGCCGATTCGAGCGACTCGATCGCCTGCTTGAAATCGAGCCCCTGCACCTGCATCGCGAAATCGATGACGTTGCGGCCGTTGGCGCCGCAGCCGAAGCAATGAAACAGGCCCTTCTTCGTGTTGACCGTGAACGATGGGGTCTTTTCGGTATGGAACGGACAGAGGCCCTTGTGTTCGTTGGGCGTGCCCGCCTTTTGCAGCTTCACAACGCGCCCGATCGCCTCCACCAGCGACAGGCGGTCTATGAGCTGGGCCTTCCGCCTCCCCCAGTGGTCGCGATCGTAGGCGCCCTCGATCCTTCCGACCGGCCTGCCGCGTCGCTCCGTGGCTGGCTCGTGACTGCGGATCTTGTCCAGGGGATCGAGCGGCGCCTTCATGCCGCCTCCGGAACGCGGCGGACGCCGGTGGCACCGTCACTCATCAAATGCCAGTCGAGCTGGCCGCTGCGGCGAAGGACTTCGAGGTCGTGGGCAATCACGTAGCGAGAGACGCTGAAGAGACCGCCCAGGACCTTGAGAGTCGGGAGGACAGCGCCGGCCGCCGCGCATTCGTCGGCGAGCTGCCGCAGGCCGATGCGCCGCTCGGCCGACGAAAGAGGGTATGCAGTCCCGTCGATCGGCTCGATCACGATCGACGCCGACGTTGCGACCGGGCGCCTGCCGTCGAGGTTCCACGTCGCATTGAGCCGCCGCCAGTCACCCGGCCCGCCAGCCAGCCTCACCAACAGGCTCTCGGGCGCCCCACGCCGCCGATAACGCCGCAGGGTGGTGACGATCAGCGGTTCGTACCGCGGCCAGCGGACAGACCTGCTCACGACAGCGGCCTCCGCCGTCCCGTCATGACGACCCAGACGATATTCAGCTGCAGAGCGATGGCGGCTGCATCGTCCAGCGGCTCAATCCCGAGCGCGCGTAGCACGGCATCCGGGTGGTCCTGGGCGATGATCGCGTGCAGCTCGGCGGCACCGCCGAAATACCGAACGACGGCCGACTTATGCAGGCCCGACGCCACGCGGGCGATTTCCTGTGCCGTTGGCCTGAAGTTTCCCTTCGAGATCAGCGCGAGGGCCGCCTTCATCAGCGCCGTGCGCGTTGCCTCGGCCTGCCGCCGCCGGAACGGCGAATGATATCGGCGGCTTTCGTCGCTCGCCGGTTGCGCCAATGCTTCCCGTGAAACAGAAGCGGCGGCGTTCATGGGAGCAGGCCGAGCGCGAGCGCGCGCTGCATGAACATCCCGTAGGCCGCCGTTGGCGACCAACCATCGATAGGAACACCGAGCCGGTCCCTCACGGTCCAGCCGTGCGCCTCGCACACTTCGGCATCAAACAGCCGGTTGCGCTCATCGGTGAGGATCGACGTGTCAGCCGCCTTGATCTCGCCCCGCAGGGTGGCCGGCAAGTTGAAGCGCTTGAAGATGACGCGCTCCAGTTTCGCCTCGATCTCAACGAACTGTGGCAGCGAGCGCTTCAGCGGCCGGATGACGTCGCCGATGTAAGCCTCGGCCGCGTCGTGCAGCAGCGCCTCGCGCGCCAGCATGCCCTGACCGAAGTGATTCGAGAGCAGAACCGAATGCTCCGCGACACTGTAGAAGAAACGCCCATGGCCGTTGTAGCGGCACTGGTGCGCCAAGCCCCAGCCGATGTCCCTGAGGTCGATGTCTTCCGGCCGGGGATCGAGCGGAAAGAATTTCCGGCCGGTGTAGGTCATCATCCAGTCGCCAACTCGGGCGACGTTGGAATTCGGTACGTCGTAGTCCATAGAGCACCCACGCTTCGGTGATGCAGCTAGCCGCTGCGCTTTTTCTCGATGACGCCGACCACCAGCGAACGCAGGCCACAGAGGGCGCGCAGCGCGTCGTCGATTTCCGGCAAGGCCTTGGCCGCTTCGTCGGAAGCAATGCCGTCGGCCGCCAGGGCATCGACGACCATCGCGATCGCCTCGCCGTGCTGGCGCACGCTCTCAGCGGTCAGCGCCTGGGCATCGCCCTCCGGACAGGGGACCGGCAGGAACGCGCCACCGGCCAGACCCGCGAGATACTCGGCAGCAGCAGGCGCCTCGTGCGATGTCAGCGCGGCCACTCGTGCGAAAGACAGTTCGTCCTTCGCCAGTGGATGCGTGATCGAGTAGATGTACGGCGACTGCAGACCGAGCTTGATGGCGACCCGATCGACGCCGCCGTTCTGGTCGACGAGACGCCGCACGGCGGCCTTCGGCACTTCCGGCGGGCACGGCACGACGGGCGCGAAGGCACGACGCGTCATTGACGACTCCGGCTGAGGACTTGCAGCCAAGCCTCCAGGGACACACTGCGCGCCCATTCCCGTTTATCGAGATGGAGGGTCGGCGGAGTGCCCTTGAATTGCGCGAGAAGGTATTCGCGGCTGTAGGTGCGACTGAGCGCCGGTGGCGGCAGTGACGTCGCCCCCTCTGCCACCGGTACTACGGCGAGCCTGCGCAGGAACCCGCGGCGCTTCACGGAGTCCCCTTGAGTAGGGCAGCCAGGTGATCGGCCTGCGCCTGGTCGAGTGCGATCTGGCGAACGACCCCGGAAAGCTTCAACTCCAGGACCTTGCCTTCGGCCGTCCGATACACTTGGATCTGATCGACCTCGGGACGCCAGCGCGCGAGCCCAGTCGTGCCGGCAATCCAGACTCCGCGCGGAGGAAGATCAGCCTTTCGGGCGTGACGTGTCATTGACGGACTCCACGCGATCGTGTGCGATGCGATCCATGGCCGACCTGCCCCTTATCGTGAGCATCCCCTGGTATCGCCGGGGCGACTACGAGGCGTTGCTCGCCCTGTTCAGCGATTCGGAAAAGCTGCCCAGAACCTTCGACGCCTGGCTTTTGCGGGCTGAGGGATTCGAGAAACAGGCAAAGAGCGCGGGCCGTGCGACGGCTCGTATTTATTTGAGACCGATGCCCTTTGCTGCTTGGTGCAAGGAACGCGATCTCTCCCCGGACGGACACGCCAGACGCGTGTTCGCTAGCGAAGGCGTCGGTGACCTCAATCGATAGGACCAAGCCGCTGGCCTGAACATCGACAGCGGCAATACAGCGACCCGTCATCGCCGCCCCGCTTCCGACCAGAAAGGCGGCTCATCGTTCTTGCTGCGCCGATGGTCGGCAGGGCCCAGATCCTCGACGATGACCGATTCAGCCCGGTTCGACCGCTTCGGCGGCGACTTGAACGACACCGACGACGGCACCACGAGCTTCGGCCAGGGCCGGGCTTCCCCCATGACGATAAAGGCGATCACGACGCCACCTCGCCCACCGCCCGGTCCGCCGATGCCGTGGCGGTGGAAGCTTGAGCGGCGCGCCAGGCTGCGTAGAGGTCGCTTTCGTCGACCCGCCCCTCAGTGGCAACATAGACGCGCTGAATTACGTCATGACTGGGCGGGATTTTCCCCGCCAAAACGCGGGAGAGGGTCGAATCGCTCAAACCGGACCGGCCGGCGAACGCCGTCTGGGTCTCGTTCTGGGCCTTCAGGTACTCGGGGAGGCTGGTCATGACAGCCGGGACTTTGCATCAGATACAAATTCCCACGCAAGCTAATTTTGCATCTCGCGCCGTGGCGCTATTTGCACATAGTGCAAAACTACCCCTTATGGCCACCAAAAACTACCTACGCGCGGCGCGGGAAGAGGCGAACCTCACGCTTGAGGCTGCCTCCGAAAAGCTATCCGTTGCTGGCGTTGACTTGTCGGCCGGACAGCTTTCCCGGCTTGAGCGCGGCGAGAGTGAACTGACGCGGCCACGCCTGCGGCAGCTCTCGATCTTCTACAATTGGACCGAGGGAGAGCTTCTCGCAGGCCGCAACAAATACGACGACGATGGCCGACCACGCGGGCGCGTCGTTCCTCTCATCGACACGGTGCAGGCCGGTCATTGGACCGAAGTCGCCGATCCTTATCCGAAGGGCGAGGCGCACAAGTGGGTGCCGGCGCCCAGCCACGTCGGACCTCGCGCCTTTGCACTCGAACTCGACGGGCCGTCAATGGAGCCGGAGTTCCACGATGGCGACACCGTCATCTTCGATCCTGACGTCGCACCGAAGCCCGGACACTACGTCGTCGCGCGAATCGACGACGACAATACGGCGACGTTCAAGAAATATCACCTTAAGGGTCACGACGCGAAAGGCCGGCCGATCGTCGACCTCGTCCCACTCAATCCCGCCTGGCCGATACTGTCCCTTAATTCCCGCAAGGGCGGGCGTATCGTCGCCGTGGCGACTGATCATTACCGCCGCCTGGTCTAGCCGCCGCAGGATCCCCGCAGCGAATAGAGCGAGAAGCCGAGCTCGCCCGGAAACGACGCGCTGAGCAGCTTGCCCTTTTTGTTGGGCACTCTGATCCCGACGCCTTTGTCCGAACCTTCCTCGAGCCAGATCGCGATTGCGGCTTCGTCGGCCGGTGATGGACGCCATGACGAAATAGCGTCTTTCGTCGGGGCGAATGTCCAAGTCTTGGTGCCGCGTTGTGTCGTGATCTGCACCGCGAGCGGCTTGTTATCATCGAGATCCCACGACCAAGTCGACAGGGACACTTCGCGCGGCTTGCCCTCGGCACAGCTGAAGCCAAAGTTCAGCCCCGGCGGCTGAGACTCCTGGAAGAGAGTGTAAGAGGGTGGTTTGGCGTTCGTGGTGACTGTCCGCCATTCGGCGCCTGCGGGTGACGCCCCTAACACGATGACCGCAATCAACAATGCATGCCGCACGGGCATCCCCCGAGGTTGTATTTCGACGAAGAATTAGGCCCTCCCGGCAAGTCCTTGCCACGGCACGATATGCAAAGCGGGTTTTGTATTGGCACGTTGACTTTGCATTTGATGCAAATTTTCTGCTGGACATAAATTTGTATCTTATGCAAATTCGCGCCGTCGCCTCACAGCGGGGCGACCGGCAGCGCGGCCGATAGCCCCTCACAACGGCATACCCGCCGGCCCCGCTGCCGCTCCCCTTCAGGAGCCGCCCGTGTCGAACAAAGCAGAACCGAACGCTTCGGCCGAGCGCCGCTTGGCCCTGGGCCTAGCGGTCCGTCATTGGGTCAATTTCGAAGGCGGGACCGAGGTCGAGCGTGAGATCGCCACGGCACGCAGCTACGCGACCTTCCTCGACGGCGGTGGCAACGACGCTGCGGCCGTCGCTCTGCGCGTCGAGATGCTCATGCTCGCGGCCGCCGCTCAAAGCGATCCCTCCGGCAACGTTGCACGGGCCGAGCAACTGCTGCGCTACGTCGAGACGGGATGTTCACCATGAAGCCGCGACGGGGATCAGCTTTGGCCTTTCGCCGCTCGCCAGAGTTGGGTCACGCCGCCGCGACAACGCATTTCCTTCAAGACGGCCGCCAGATGGTCAACGGCAGTCTTCGCATCGTCGCCCGGCTCCGTCAGCGCGGCAGCCAACTGCGCCGCGACCATGACGTTTCGGTCCACTGCGTTCATCTGCTCGCTCATTCGATCCTCCATGGTTGTGTTGCAACGCCATGGTGGGGCAGCGGATCGGCAGGTGTCGAGCCTGTCGGCCCGCTGTCTTTTCAGCAGGGCTGTGAAGCCCGGATGAGGGCGGCGTGAGCAACACCCATGCCGCCTCGAGCGGCGCCCTCCATTCGTCTCTCGTTCCACAGGAGCCGCAGATGCCCGACGCCAGCACGTTTCCCGTCCCCGAACGCCGTTCGCCGACCGCCCCGGCCGGCCTGCCAATCGTCTCGACCGAGCGGTTGAACCATGCCGAGCGCGAGGCCCTGCACGAGCTGCGACGCCGCTACCAGCTGGCCGCCGAGACGATCGCCGACGCGCTCGAGTGCGGGCGTGTCGACCGCGCGCTCGACGGGCTCCAGCACGTGATCGCCGAGACGGACGGCCTGCCCCACCGCGTCGCCGCCAGGCTCGGGAGCGGCCGGTGACCGGCTCGATGCTCGCCGCCGCCGCGATGGTGGCCGTCGCCCTGGTCGCGATCGCCGTCGACCGGTTCCTGTACCGGGGCCGGCGATGATCGAGTTTATCGGCATCGCCGTCGCCGTCCTGTTCGTCGTCGCCGGCCTGCTGGCGCAGGCCTCCGAATGACCGATCGGCGACCGCCCCTGACGCTCGCCGGCGGCGACGTCATGCTGACGGCCCGGTTGCCGGACGGCCGCGCGGTCGCCGTGTTCCTCGACCGCGAGGGCAAGCGCACGCCCTTCAGCCAGCCGGCACAGTGCTTCGAGTTGCGCGGCATCGGCTGGCACCTCGCCGAGATCAAGGCGCTGATCGCCGGCCTGCCCCTCCAGGGCGCCCGACCCGTCGCTCCCGTTTCACCGACCGAAGCCGACGCGCCGCAGCCGCGCGGCTTCCTCCACGCCCATCACACCGCTGCGGAAGACTGACAGGGAACATCATGGCCAACACGTTCAAAGCGCCGCTGCAGAAAGCGGTCGTCGGCTGGCTCGCCACCCATCCCGACGTCACCATCGCCGAGCTTGCCCGCCGCGCCGAAGTCGACAAGGGCGACCTCAGCAAGATCAACTCGGGCGCCAAGCCCTCGCTCAACATGGAATCGGCGGGCCGGCTCGCAAAGGCGATGGGCACAACGGTCGAAGGCCTTCTGGCCGGCGACGCAGCGGCAACGCCGGCCCTGGCCCCGCCCCCGACCGACGTTCGGATCGACAGCCAGGCGCTCGCCGTCGGCGTGCGCCTCGTTCCGCTGTCCATCATCGATCCCTCGCCGGACAATCCGCGCAAGACCTTCGACAAGGAAGCCCTCGCGGAACTGGCCGCCTCAATCGCCGAACAGGGCCTGCTGCAGCCGATTGTCGTCCGGCCGGTGGGCGCCCGGTTCGAGATCGTCGCCGGCGAGCGTCGCTTCCGGGCGCTGACCCTCAACAAGGCCGCCGATGCGCTCTGCGTCGTCCGCGAAGGCGACGACGACGGCAACACGCGGGCGCTGCGCATCATCGAGAACCTGCAGCGAGAAGACATCAGCGCAATGGAGGAAGCGGAGGCCTTCGTCGAGCTGACCGCGACCGACCCTGCGCGGTGGACGCCGAAGTCGATCGGCCTCGCCATCGGAATGACAGAGAGATTCGTCGAGCAGAGGCTGGCCCTGGCCCGAGGCCTCTCGCCGGCGGCAAAGAAGGCGGTCCACAACGGGACTCTCGGCATCGAAGCTGCCCGGACCTTCGCGAGCTTCCCCGCCGCGCGCCAGGACGAGGCGCTCAAAATCGACTGGGTCGCGCGCGGCGATGCCAAGCAGGTCCGCGATTTCATGATGCGCAGCGCCATTCCCGTCAGTAAGGCGGCCTTCGACGTCGCGGCTTACACCGGCGAGATCCTGACCGAAGGGAGGAACCGATGGTTTATGGATCCCAAGGAATTCGACAAGCTTCAGGCCGCCGCCATGAAGGCGAAGCTGAAGCAGCTGCAAACGGAATTTCCCGACGCCCGCCAGATCGACCAACACAGGACTTACGACTGGGTCTGGGCAGACACCGGCGAATCGGTCCAGAGCGGAGGCCGCAAGGTCGACCCGAAGAAGGCCAAGGTGCCGACCGAAAAGCAAACCGCCATCGTGTGGATCGACCACAGCAGGGTCGTTCACGTCGCCAGGAACGTCACGTTCCGCCGGACATACGAGGCGGCTGCGAAGCGCGACAGAAAGCCAACGGCGAAGGAGCTCGCTGAACGGGAAACCCAGAACGAGCAGAACTACGTCGAGGCTCAGTTCAACGAGGCGATGCGGACGGAGGTCGCAAAACGCCCTGCCCTCGTGGCACGGCTGGCCCTGCACAGCCAGCTGTCCGGCTGGACACCACTCACGGACGACATGGTTGCCGCCTTCGGAAACGGCGCCCGAAACGCCCTGGAGCCCGCCTTGCGGCCCGGCGGCAAGGGTAATTGGAAGAGCTATCAGGCATCCGACGAAGGGCCCGACCTGCTGTGGGAAGCGCTCGTCGGCCTCGACGACGAGCAGGTCACGATCCTTCACGGCCGGCTCGTCGCCATGCGCGCGGTGAATATGTTCAACGGTTGGGCCGAGCCATTGACGGTCACTGTGGCCGAGCTACTCGAGCTCACGCTCCCGTCTCACATCGAGAGGGAAGTTGAGTTAGACGACGACACCGCCGACCAAGCGGAGGCGGCATGAACCTCGACCAGTACATGGCCGCGCAGCGCGGGCGCGAGATCGAGACGCCGGTCGCCGTGCGCGGCGGCGCCGGCAAAGTCGAGTTCCATGCGTTGAACAGGATCCTCTATGGCCCGCCGCCGCCCGAGACGGAGCGCCGGAAGGTTCGGCGCATGGCCGACCTGATCCTGCGCTGCGTCACCGCGGGCGGCTCGATCACGCGCGAGCAGCTGCTCGGCAACTTCGACGCCGGCGAGATCGAGCAGCACTTCGCGGCCGCCCGCAAAGTGGCCGGCCTGCATCGCCTGGGAGAGACGCTATGAACGGGACCGCGAGCGAGATCCCAGCGGCGATCGGCACCGCCCTGAAGCTCGAGACCGGCGAGATCCTGCTGGTGCCGGCCGAGCTGAACGGCGCGATCCAGGACGCCTGGAACGCCGCCGTCGATCACCGCGGCGACGCGGCGGAATGGCGAACGGCGTTCGGGGACGCGCTCGTGAGCGCCTTGTACCTGCAGGGCCTGATTCTCGTCGCCCGCGCCCGCCAGAAGAGCCGCGAGTCCGTCAACGCCGACATCTACAGCCTGGCGCTGGCCGGCAAATACGCCGCCGAAACCCGGATCGAGGCGCTGCAGCAGGAACGGGCGCGACGGGCGCGCCTGATCAGCCAGGCGACCACAGTCGCCGGCCTCTTCTTGGCATTCATCGTCGTGCCAGGCCTGCTCTACTCCGCCCTCTGCTGCGGGCCCGACGAGCGCGCGCTTCTCGCCGCAGCGATCCTCGTCGTCGGGGCCGCCGCCATCATCTGCCTGATCGTCACGCGAACATTGTTCGGCTGGATCGAGCGGTTTGCCTCTGTGCGTACGCACCCCACCGGAAAGGACAGCCAATGAACGGCAGAGCCAGATCGCCAAAGGTCCAGCATGTCCTGTCAGCCGGGCAGACGCGCAAGCACCACTGCCATTGGCCCGGCTGCGAGAAGCAGGTCCCGCCCGCCATGTGGGGCTGCCGGACGCACTGGTACATGCTGCCGAAGGACCTGCGCGACCAGGTCTGGCGGGCCTATCTGCCCGGGCAGGAAGCGACGATGACGCCGAGCCGGGACTATCTGGACGCCGCCCATGAGGTCCAGGCCTGGATCGCGAAGAACCATCCGCCGGCGCCCAAAGAGCCGCTGCTGTTTGCCAGGACGGAGGGGTAGATGGCGGATGTAATCGGTCCGACCAGCACCATGCCTGGAAGCTCTCACCGACTGCCAGATGACGCGACGTGCGACCTTCACCTAGACCGGCCGGCGGTCGCCCGCATCCAGGGCGAGACCGATTCGATGGGCGCCGAACTCAACGACATGTGCCGGGAATGCCTTGACGAGCATCGCGCTTATGTTCGCAACGCCGACACCTCCGGCACCTGTGACTGGTGCAAGCAACACGCGCCAAAGCGCTTCAATCGTCGGGACTATGACGAAGGCATGGCCGGGCCACTCTATCAGGTCTGCCGCGGCTGCATCGACCGGCAGAACAGGGAAATCGAAAAGGAGTTGGCTCGCTATGACGACATCTGACGCGCCTTCCGTCTCGACGGTGATGGTCCGGCAGCTCGACCCGGCAGTCGTGCGCAAGCTCCGGATCCGCGCCGCCGAGCGTGGCCGGTCGATGGAAAGCGAGCTGCGGTTGCTGCTCACCGCAATCGCCAACGGCGAGACGGTCAATGGGTAACACCAACATCGAATGGGCCAACAAGGTTTGGAACCCCGTCGCAGGCTGCAGCATCGTCTCGCCTGGCTGTACCAATTGCTACGCCATGAAGATGGCGCACCGGATCGAGGGCATGAACGCCGCGCTCGGTCGTCGGAACCACTATGCCGGGCTCACGAAGAAGACCAAGGCCGGCGCGGTTTGGACCGGCAAGGTGGCAACGGCACCGGACAGCATCTTCCTGGCCCCGTTGCGATGGAAGAAGCCGGCCACGGTGTTCGTAAATTCGATGGCGGACTTGTTCCATGACGACGTCGCCGACGAGACCATCGATCGAGCGTTCGCGGTGATGGCGCTCTGCCCACACCTCACCTTTATGGTGCTGACGAAGCGGGCGAAGCGGATGCGGGAGTACTTCGCCGACGCTGGAGCGACGCGGCGGGTCATTCATCAAGCATTCATGATCGACCAGCCGGACGGTGCTTGGCTGTCGGCAGATCACGAAATCGCTGGCGATCCGATCTTGCCCCTCCGCAACGCGTGGCTGGGCGTCTCGACCGAGGACCAGGCCGCCGCCGACGAGCGCATCCCGCACCTGCTGGCGACGCCGGCGGCGGTGAGGTTCCTGTCGGGCGAGCCGTTGTTGGGGTTGCTCGACCTACTCAAGTGGTTCGACCCTACGGGTGCGTGCTGCGGCGGCGAGCCCGAGTTCCGTTGCAACAATTGCCCTGCTGATGCCGACTGGCGCTATTCGGGTCAGTGCACGGCCGAGAGCCTGAACGAGCCGAGGATCGACTGGGTCATCGCCGGCGGCGAGAGCGGCACGCGCGCCCGGCCGGCGCATCCCGACTGGTTCCGCTCACTGCGCGACCAGTGCGCCGCAGCCGGCGTGCCGTTCTTCTTCAAGCAATGGGGCGAGTGGGGCCCAGACTGGGATGGCGCCGCGACATGCGCCGGCTGCGATTCTCGAAAATTCGACGCTGTCACCAAGAACGGTGAGTGCAGCCAGTGCGGCGAGGTCGATTGGCTCCCCGTCAAGAATCCGCTCGAATCTCTTGCTCGCGTCGGCAAGAAGGCCGCCGGCGCCGAGCTCGACGGCAGGCTGCACCGGGAGTTTCCGGCGTGATCGCCCTAATCCCAATCACTGCAATCGAAGTCGCGCCGCACCTCAGCCAAGTATCGCGCGACAATGCCGGCGCAACCTGGGGAGAAGTGCGTGGCGCCGTCGCAATGCCAGTTCGCTCCGTAGTGCTGACGAGCCTCAGGCGGGACGAAGCGCACCTCGCTTACGCGGCAGTCTTTGCAATCACCGTCGAGAAGCGTGCTCTCGGCTATTCGACGGTCGACTTCCGCCTTCAGCTCAACCGCTGTCTTCTTAGGCTTGGGCTTTGCCATGGCTGAATTCCCTATCCTCTTCTCCGCACCCATGGTGCGCGGCCTGATCCGCGAAGTCGAGAACCCCGGCACCGGCAAGACCCAGACGCGGCGGACCCTGAAGCGGCAGCCGACGACGCACGATGCCGGCGACTGCACCATCGGAGGCCAGCGCGGACCGGTCGATTACCTGATGCGCGAGATCTATCCGAAATACATGGCCCGCTTCCGGAAGGGCGATCGACTTTGGGTGCGCGAGTCAGGCATCGAATTCAAGGGCATCGCCGGCGGCTCCGATATGTTTCGACACGACGTTCCCGCCACCTCGACTTTGGGCCACTACTGGATTCGCAACACCCTTGCGACAGGCGCGAGCTACATGGTGCCCGGATGCACGCGTGAGGCAGCCCTTATCGACAAGCGCGCCAAGGTCCGGCCATCCGTCCACATGCCGCGCTGGGCCTCGCGCCTGACGCTCACCGTCACGGACGTGCGGGTGCAGCGGCTGCAGGAGATCAGTGAGGAGGACTGCATCGCCGAGGGCGCGACCTCCCGGCCGAATTGCTCGGGGGCCGGCTACCGCGACGAGGGATGGTCGATGGATTGGTCGCCCGTCGGCACGCGAAGCAAATGGGCCGGCGCGGACGGCATCTTGCGCGAGCGCGACGTCTGCCTCGCGAGTCCGAGACTGGCGTTCGCGAACCTCATCGACCGCATCAACGGTGCCGGCTCCTGGGCCGCCACCCCCTGGATCGTCGCCCTCACCTTCACCGTCGAGCGCCGGAACATCGACGCATGAGCACCGCCGAAGCGAACGCCGTTCGGTGGAGCCTGCTGGCCGTGGCGAGCCTCGCCTTCGCCACCGGCCCGGCCGACGTCGACCACTGGCGCCAGGACAATGGCCGCTACCTTCAGCGGATTCGCGCTCGCTACCCGCGACTGCACGATCTGATCGAGGAGGCGGCCGAGACGGTCGCCGGGCGACGGCGCCACCCCGACCTTGAGGGAGTCCGCGACCGGTACCCACGCCTGTACGCGCTGATCGAGGAAGCGACGGGCACGATCTCTGGAGCCGCCCCATGACGGACTTGTCCCTCGCCCAGGCCGCCAATCAACTGGGCTGGTCGCGCAAGTCCCTGGTCCGGAAGCTGGCGCAGCACGGGATTCCGACCTACGGTTCGGGGCGCTTGGAGCGCATCACCCCGGCCAACCTCGAGCTGCTGAAGGAGAAGGAGCAGCGATGCCGTACAAGCTCATCCCACCCGGCAAGCGCGGGCCGTGCTGGTATGTACGGGGTACCGATAGCAGCGGGGAGTTCGAATATTCAACGCAGCAAAGCGTTCGCCGCCTCGCTGAGAAATGGGTCGAGGAGGTACTCCTCCCCCGCCGGGCGAGTCGTCGCATTCCCGGAGCCGGCGAAGCGGTAGGCTTCGCCACTGCAGCGCGACTGTATATCGCCGCCAAGCTGCACCTCTCGAAGCAGGACGTCCGCAAGGTCCAGGCCGTCGCAGCCGAGATCGGCGAGGTCGACTGCCGCACCCTCACCCATGCCCACCTGGTCGCCGCGGCCGAACAGCTGAAGCCGGGCCGCCTGCCGGCGACCAAGAACCGCTATGTGATCGGTCCCGCTGCCGCCGTTCTCCACTATGCGGCGGAGAACAAGTGGTGCGACGACCAGCGCATCAAGAAGTTCGAGGTCAGCCGGAAGTCGAACCGTCAGCCGGCCACGCCGGAGACGATGGCGCTGCTGGTGCGCCACCTCGAGGACCCGCCAGAGGACATTGCGCCGCAATGGAAGGCGCAGGGCCTGGGCGACTCCCACTTGCCCTACAAAAGGCTCCTGCTGGCGATCCTGTTCGAAACGGGCCTGCGACTGGGCCACGCGCTCAGCATCGAGTGGGAGCGCATCCATCTGGCCGAGGGCCGGATCGGCGTCGACGTGCCAAAGAGCGACGAGCTCGCCCTGGTGCCGATCAGCCCGGTCACCGTCACCATGCTCGCCAACCTGCCGGAGGAGGAAAAGACCGGCCGGCTGTTCCCCTGGCTCACCAGCTCGGGCGTCTACCCTTGGCTCAAGCGGGCCAAGAAGCGCGCCGGCGTCCACTATACCCCTCACCTCAGCCGCCACGCCCTCGCGACGGCCGCCCAGGACATGCCCGACAAGAAGGCGGCCGAGCTCGGAGTCTGGAAGGATGCACGCAGCCTGCACCGCTACCAGCACGTCAAACCGGAGGCGATCCCGGGTCGCCACATCGGCACCATCTTCGACCTGGCTGACAAGGAGCCAGATGGGCCGGTGATCGCGCCAGCCGGGCAGCAGGACGCCGCTGATAACGCCCTTCCTCGCAAGGCAAGTTAAAAGGGTCTAACCCTTGCCCACGAGGCTGAGCCAGTTCTGAAGAACAACACCGAGCAACGTTGCAGCTGTGCCACCCAGAACCGTGATCAGTATCGAGAGGATTGTCGGCCACGCCCGGCGGAGGAGGCCGTCGGAAGTATCGCCCAAGTAGATCGTCGTGTAGGGAACGAACCTCTTGTGAACGTAATCGATTGTCGAGATGACCACCAGCACGCCCACGAGCAACCCTGCTCGGGCTGCAAAATCAGGAAGACTCGGAAGCCAGGCGATTGCAGCGAAAACCATCAACTGATTAACGGTTATTCCCAGTTTCTTGTATTGCGATGGGTAGAACCTCTCGAGAGGCGCAATGCGCTGCTTCAGCTTCTCCAGGAAGCCCAGAGCCCAGGGTTCGTCGGCGCTTTGCACGCTGACCCAGTTGCCGCCCTGGCCGAGCTCGACGATTACCGTCCGATTCATCCCGGAGGCCTCTTCCTCTTGGGCAAAGAGCTTGGCGAAGCGGCCTCTCTTCTCAGGTAGAGCCAGCTTCTTGAAGTCCTCAAGGGTCCGGATTCGCTCGGTTTGCACCGTGACGTTCACCATCACCTGCTGCTTGGGAAACTGTATTTGGATCTCGTCGGCGAGAGCCGTGATCTCGGCTCTCGTGATCGAGATCGCGCCAAAGTCGTGGCGTGCAGTGTAGAGCTGCGTTGTCATCCCCGACGGCGCAGATGACGACCCCTCTCCATAGGCATGCGGAAAGAGTTGGAACGTTCCACCTGAGCCAATGGACGTTTCCCAAGTGCCCTGCAGCTCACCCTTGGCGTTGAGGCGCGCTCTGGCCGTTAGATTGCCATACATCATGCCTTCCCGCTTGGTCTCGGCCTCGCCCGAGATCTCAAGGGTCTGTCCATCAAAGGTGCCTTTGATCGCGTAGACCGTCACCCCGTAGCGTTCATCAGCCAGCCGCAGTTTGCCGACGAGCTTGACGTCGTCGCCCTCCAGGGAGATCGCCAGGTTTCCGACGTTCGTGCCAAAGGCCCGCCCCGCCCAGTTCTTGACTATGGCCATGATTCCTCCGCAGCCTCTTACCCCCCAGCCTAGCTTTACACGCCCAGCCGGGGAAAACTCGGGGACACAGCCAAATAACCTCGGCAGGACGAGGAGTAGTCGGGCCCTCTCAAGGCTAAAACACGGGTTCGAATCCCGTAGGGAGCGCCAGGGTCGGATACCGATAAAACCTAGCTTTTATGCGCATCCGACGCTGGCGAAGAGTGCATCGCGAGATGTCGCGAAAAGCCTTGTCCCCGCATGGGAAGTCGCGAGTTTCGCGGGAATCGTTCCGGCCCTGTTCCGACGTCGCTGACGGCCTCTGACGGTCTGCCGTCCTTGCCGGCGTTACGGGTGGATGAGGGCAGCCCGCTGCCCGTCTGGGCTGCTTCCATCTTTTGGGGTAGCAGCACGATTGCATCGTCGGGTGGGCTTCTGCAGCTGCAGCGCTTCCCTCGAGCGGCGCCTCGCTGTTTAGCAAATCATCCGCCGCGGGAGCTCACTCTTCAAGGCTCGCTCGCAACGCCGTGACCCGAGCCAGTGACGGGCTTTCCGCACGTCGTTGAAAATCCGCATCGGCCTGCGGCCTGTTGCGAGGATCCCCAATACGCGCGCAAGCAGCGCGTACCTGCTGTCAGGAATCACCACGGCGAGGGGCCCCAGTGCAACGCTGTGGGCCTGCATCGAGCGCAGGCGAACGCCGATATCCAGAATATCCTGCGGCCCCAAGGTCGTGTCGGCGCGACTGCCATCAAAGAGCTTGCGATATCCAAGCGCCTCCGAGCCGACGAGGACGTCGAGCATACGGTGGATGTCAGAGGCCTCGACGAAGCCGTCGCAAACGACCTCGAACAATTGAATCTCAGAGTTGATATTCCAGTGAACCGCCACAAGCCCCTCCCTTGTGGGCCGAATTATTATTTAAACTATGCGCTGTGGCCACCCTCGACCAGGAGCCAGCTGCCATCGACGGCGAGCTGCCCCCCCTCCTTACAAAGGACAGATACGCTTACAACCAAAGTGGGACGAGTTCTCGTGGCAGATAAGACCGAGATGAGGGATACCTTGGTGCAATTTACATGTGTTCGGAGAAAGAATGAGTCAATCGAGTTCGTTGCCGGTCGACAAAGAGACAGTCCTTAAAGTCGCCAAGAACCTGCAAAGTACTTTCACCAAACAAACTATTGGTGAACCGCGAAAGTGGCGCGACGTCCCTGCAGATGAGCGTGCGGTATGGATGAAAGTGGCGCGCACCGCCGTGAGAGTGCTCGTCCCCAATTCTGACTAGCACTGTTTGCGGCCGTTGTGATGATGCAGGCAGCGTCATTATGCGCCATCGCCGCCCTGGCCACCGTGACAGCCAGCAGGAACAGGGCCACGGCGAAGCCGGCCGCCGGATGGGCGGCGAGCCGCTCGGCGCCACGGCCGAGGCAGATCAGCCAGGCCCAGCCGCAGGCGAGACCGGCCAAGGTGAGGATCGCGGCGGCGATCAGCGGCACGGCCGTCATTCGAACCCGTCCACCAGGGCGCTCATCCGCACGGTGCACCTCCTCGCCCTTGGCGGCGGCCTGCCCTCGTGCCATGGCCCGTCCGAAGCCCCAATAGCCACCAGCTCCGCCTGAGAGCCCTGCCGCATTTCGTTCGCATGCGGCGCGTCGAGCTTCCTTGAGGCGAACAACGCCGAGCGGCATGCCGCTGCCGATCGCATCGCCGGGCTCGCCGCCTGATACTCGGTCGCGCGAGGCCGACGGGCGGTCTGCGGGCGGGCATCGGCCCTTAACGGGGGCTGTCGGAGCTGAGTTTCTCGACCGGGCGGGGAGGCGCCGGCCCGCGACGATGACGGCTTTCGCCGATCGGCCGGGACCCCGGGGGCCATCACGGGGCCGTATCGGTCGCGCCTCCCCTCATGACGGCTGAAGCACTTCCCAGGCCCTCCGCCTTGAGATCGTGCGCATGTGATACGAGAGCCCTTCTCGCCGGCAACGCCTGGCACGGACAGGCCGACCCTGTCCGCGTGGGCAACCCAGGGCAATGAGAGTGACGGCCTTGACCGAGTGACACATCACGCTTGCCGAAAGCCCGGCGAACGCGACACCAAGCTCGATCTCACCGCAAGGTCCTGCGAACGATCGACCCGTGCTTCGATCGAGAGCGTTGCCTGCCTGCGACTGCCGCTACCAAAATTAGACCATCCTGGATTGTATTCCGCAATTTCATGCACGTCTCATCGCCTGAGAAACGTCGCAGGCTGTGCAATCGCAGAGGCCATGGACGGAAATAGAATCGCTTTCTGAGGGCTTCAGGCAGGTAATGCGATTGCTGCACGTCGGAGAGTTCGATATTCAGAACTGATATGCTTGAGATTGAAGCCCTCCATACATTTCCACTAAACGTTGCATTGCCGATGCGGAAATATTCGAAAGACATCGGCTTTCACCGCGATCTGATGTCGGCACCCAAAGAACCCGCGAGGGAAATGGTGCCTTGTCGCCACGCGTCAGAGCACCCTGTTGGTGCTCGCAACTCATTTTGCCGTCGCTAGCTTCCCGCCTGCCCGACGTGAGGGTGCTCGGATCGGCCGCCGATCTCGAACGCCTGCGCGAGGAGTGGGAGGAACTGGCCTCACGCTGCCCCGGGCACCGTCTGTCGCAGAGATATCGCTGGTCCGACGTGGCCTGGCGGACGGTCGCCGAACCACGCGGCCGCAACCTCCACATTCTCACGCTGCGCAGTGAAGGCAGGCTGGTCGGCGTCTGGGCCCTGGTCAGCTATCTCGACAAGGGCCTGCGCCTGGTTCGCCCGCTCGGAACCGAGAGCAGCGAATATACCGAGCCGTTGGTCGAGCCGGGCCCGCATCACGGCGAATGGCTGGAAAGGCTGTGGAACGCGGCACGCCCGCTGGGCGACCTCCTGTTCATGACACATGTACGCAGCGACCGCCCTTTCGCGCGGCTTCCGCGACAACACCGGCTGTGCTGTTTCGTGGACAATGAACTGAATGCCCCGCAGGTCGTGAGAGCGGCCTATCCCGACTGGCAAACCTATCTCGGCACTGTCACCACCTCGCACCTGAGCGACCTGCGTCGCAAACGCCGTCGCCTGTCGGAGCTCGGCGAGGTCACCTTCCGCCGAGAAGAAACGCCCCTTGCCCCGGCGATGATCGATACGATCCTGGGACACAAGCAGGCCTGGATCTCGCGCCGCCGCCTGCACAACGACTGGCTGGCGGAGCCCGACTATCGCGACTTTCTCCGCGCGATGACCTCCGACCCGCACGATCGTGACGGCCTCTCCCTCTTCGTCCTGCGCGTCGGCGACACGCCGGTCGCTTTCCAGATCAACGCTGTCGACGATCGCCGCGTCGAGGGCTTGATCGGCTCCCAAGACCCTGACTGGCGACGCTATTCGACGGGAGATCTCCTGATGCAGGAGTGCCTGCATTGGGCATTCCAGCACGACAAGGACGTCGACTTCCGTATGGGCGGCGAATCCTACAAGGCGACCTGGGCACGGCAGGACTGCCTCACGTTCAACTGCCTGACCGGCCTGAGCTGGCGGGGTATGGTGGTGATCTGGCTGCGAAAGCTCGCGCATCCGATCAAGATGCTGCGCTTCCGCCTGGGGCTTGGAAGATTCCGCCCTATGATCCGGCTGGACTTGGAGAACTCTTCGCTTCTCAGATCGATGCGTGGCGCGGTCCGGCGACGGTGGGCACCGTCTCCCGGAGGGCGCCCCCGTCGCCTTCCAACGGGGCGATGATAAAAGCAGGAGCGTAGCGCAACGAAAAGCGCCGGCGCGAGGATGGCCTCGCGCCGGCGCTCATTTGGTCGGTGGTCGGTTACCAGAAGCGCGTCGAGCCCAGGAAGCTCACGGCCGTGCGTTCATCGCGATGGCGAGCGCCCAGCCCGGCACCGGCGCACGCAGCCGCACAACCGATTGCCAACGTCGCCGCCGCGAGGAACGCTGCGATGATAGCGGTCTTGCGTGCGGCGTCCGCCGCGTCGCGAGCCTTCTGCTCGGCCGCCTTCAGATCGGCATAGGTCTCGTCGACACGCTTCTCGGCATCCGCCTGCGACATGCCCGTCTGCTCGGCCACCACGCGCGCCATATAGGTGCGATCGCGGGCATCGAGCTGCGGCGTCGTGAGGCTGCCCGCCAGGGCGCGCACCATCGGACCCTCGAGATCGGCACGGGTACGGCGAGCCTGCATCGCGGGCGCCGGGGCGCCAGCCGCAGGAGCGCCGGTCGCCGCCGGGTCAGCGGCTGCGCCAGCCGGACCGGGAGCCAGCAGGCGATCGATCGCGTAGTCGGTCGGCTTCAGCGAAAGCTGGCCCAACGCCGGATTGGACGCTGCGCCTGCCGTGCCGGCCGCCGCAATGGCAGTGGTGGCCTTGCCTGCTGGAGAGACGACGGCACCGACGCCGGACGCGGCCAGCGCCGCGCCGAGCAACACGCCGATCGACCAGACGCCGAAGCCATGAGCGCCGTCGCGGAAATGGCTTTCGGTTTCATCCGTCGTACGCCAGGGCGAACGCATGCGACCGGCGATGTAGCCGCCCGCTGCGAAGCTCGCGACCATGACGAGGGCCAGATAGACGGCGGCCAGGATGGCGGCGCCCTTGGCCGAGATGCCGGCATAGGCATAGGGCGACACGACACTGAGGCCGAGCGCGGAGCCGAAGGCCAGCAGCACGACCGACATGGCTGCGGCACCGAGAGCGCCCAGGATCACCGGCCCCCAATCGAGATAGCGGAACGGAACGGCCTCGACCGGAACGGCGGCAGCGGGTGTGGTGATGGTGGCGGTTGCCATGATCGCTTCCTACCGCAGGCCCAAGAAGGACAGGACGAACATGACGACGACGACGAGCCCGACCAGATAGATGATGCCATTCATTGCAAATTCTCCTCAGTTGAGGAGGGGAACGCCATCTTCCCGCCTGAGTTCCGCCGGTATCTGCAGATGGGTGGGATCGTCGTCTGGTTTTGCAAGTTCTCGCGGGCCGGGCGCCACTCCGGCTGACCATGTTTGGCTACCTACGCACCGTGAGGTCATGGTCGCTGCCAATCGGATATCCGCTTTGGGCGTGCCCCCGCTCCAGGTGGGCCCTCCCCGGCTCCCGTGCGTCGAGCTGCGTGTCTGCATTCCACGCCGCCGCGAGTGTCATCCGCATTACACTTCGCGCGGTGCGGCCGCCAGACGCGTTATCAACAGACGTCTATCCTGGCGAAACGGACGAGAGCAGTGCGACCGGAAGCTCGTTCCAGAGAAGGTCGAGGCCGGGTTGCGACGGCAGCTCCATGCTGCAAACG
This sequence comes from Reyranella sp., assembly GCF_965249915.1. Lineage (GTDB taxonomy): Bacteria > Pseudomonadota > Alphaproteobacteria > Reyranellales > Reyranellaceae > Reyranella. The sequence continues at coordinate 982,983 of NZ_OZ252257.1, read as the reverse complement.
CGAAGAACATCGTGCGCCGTAGTCCCCACGGCGCGATCCAGCTTGAGCGACGTGCCAGACCATACGCCCGGACGAAAAGCGAGGCCGCCCGTCTCCGACATCATCGGCGCGACGAGGCGCGGAACGGCGACCAGCAGCCAGTCATCGCCCGCTTGCCGCAGGAAGGCGACAACGGAGCGACGCGCCGGCCCCTCGACTTCGATCGCCTGGTAGGTGCCCTCGGAAAACAGGTGCGGAGCGCGTTTGCGCAGCGCCAGGGTGCGCCGGACCAAGGCCTGCTTGATCCGGCCATCGCGCCAGTCCCCGGCGAGATCCGACACCGGCGCATCATCCATCTTCGCGCGAGCATCAAAGTCCACGGGTCGGCGATTGTCGGGATCGACGAGGCTGAAATCCCAAAGGTCGGTGCCCTGGTAGAGGTCGGGCACTCCGGGCACGGCGAGCTTGAGCAGACATTGCGCCAGCCCGTTCACCGCGCCGGCGGGAGCGATGCGCTGCACGACCGCCAGCAGCTCGTCGAGGAAATCGGGCATGGCGCCCTCGGCCACCAGCCGCATGGTGAAGGACCGCGCCGCCTCCTCATAAGCGTCGTTGGGGGCGGCCCAGTCGCTTTCCAACTTGGCCTCTCTGAGCGCCTTCTGTTGCCAGCCGCACAGCCGTTCGGCGAAGGCCGTCCGGCCAGCCACGTCGTCTCGCTGCAGATCGAGCGGCCAGGCCCCGACCACCATCTGCAGCAGCATCGCCCTGTCGCCCGGGCTCACCGGCGAGCCGGTCGTATCGATCCAACGCGACAATAGATCGGTCCAGTCGGGCGCGAGCTCGCTCAACACCGCGAGCCGCGCGCGGAGATCCTCGCCGCGCTTGTGGTCGTGCGTGGCCGTGGCCAGCATCGTATGCGGATAGTCGGCACGCCGACGCAGCATGCGCGCGTGAAAGGCCGCGACGTCGAGCGAAAAGGTCTCGATGTCGAAACCGACATCGTTGCGCGAAAGAAGACGACCGTAGCGATAGAAGCCGGTGTCCTCGACCGACTTGGCAGCCACCGGCGCGCTCAGCTGCTGGAAGCGCGCCATGGCACGCGGCCAGGAGCCGGATGAAGTTCGAGGTGCAAGCATCGCTGCAAGCAGCGGCTCGACGGCCCAGCGATCCGTCGGGAGACAGGTTCTACCGACCTGCTCCGCCGCCTCGCGCAGGATCTCCGCATCATGGTCGGAAAGCACATCCCCCGCGCCATAGGTACGATAGACCGGGACGTGGGCCAGGAACTCCGCCAGCAGCCGGCGCAGGGTGGGCCGCGGCACGAGGTCTCCCACGAGGCCCTGCCAGGCCGCGGCGCAGGCTTCCAGTTGCGCGGAAAAGCTTCGCGCCACGATCTCGCGGCGTGCCATCAGCTCTTCCTCCGCGAAGCCCGCGGGCCGGCCACTCAACTGTGCCCAGTTCGTCGCGAGAGCCGCCTCGCCTTTCGGATCGTGCTGGAGCGCGCTCACCTCGTCCATGAAATCGTAGCCCGTCGTGCCGTCGCAGCCCCAGTCCTTGGGCAGGGTCTCGCCCTTCAGCAGGATCTTCTCGACGACGAGCCAGGCCCGAGGCCGTGCGTGCTCCTTGGCCAGCTTATCGAGCCGCTCGCGCAACTGCCGGCAATAACCCGCCGGATCGGTAAGTCCGTCCACATGGTCGATACGGAGACCGTCGATCACCCCCTCGGCGTAGAGCCGCAGCGGCAGAGCGTGAACCGCCTCGAAAGCCTCGGGACGTTCCATCCGCAGGCAGACCAGCTCGTTGATGTCGAAGAAGCGGCGCCAGTTGATGCGATCGCCCGCCACCCGCCACGAATCGAGCCGGTAGTGCTGCCGCGCCAGCAGGTTCGGGAGGCTGCCGCGGCCCTCGGCGCTGCCTGCGGACAGGGGAAAGGCGTTCTCGAAGTAGCGCAACTCGGCGCGTCCTTCGTTGTCCTTCGTGACAGACAACTCCCCCGCTTCGATGACTTCGGAGAGAGGGCGTCCGAGGACGGGCAGCAGAATCTTCGCCGGGCCTTCCTCTGTCGGCTCCCAGTCGATATCGAACCACTCCGCATGACGGCTCGCGCGCCCTTGGCGCAGCACGTCGCGCCACCAGCTGTTGCGGGAGTCCGCTGCCATGTGATTGGGCACGATGTCGAGGATCAACCCGAGGCCCACGGCCCGGAGCGCTGCCGCCAGCGCGAGCAGCCCCCGCTCCCCGCCCAGCTCTGGATTGACCACGGTCGGATCGATCACGTCATAACCATGCATCGATCCCGGCCGGGCGACGGCGATCGGGGAGGCGTAGACGTGACTGACGCCCAAGGCCGCGAACCAGGCCGCATGGCGCACGGCATCGGCAAAGGTGAAACCGCGATGGAACTGCAGCCGCAGCGTGGCGCGCGGATTCATGGGCGGCGCGCGACGATGGCGGCGGCGCGGCGTGCGACCACGGGATCGTCAAACAGTTGCGCCGCTGGCGGCTCGAGCCTTCGCCGCCAATTGGGGTGCTGATCGATCGTACCCGGCAGGTTCGGCTGCTCCGTCAATCCCAAGAGATCCTCCACGGGTGCAAGCATCAGCGGTGCCGGCGAGCTGGCGACGAAAGCCAGCGCCGCGTCCACGGCAGGCGCCGGGTCTTCCGGTGCCGGAGCCGGTCCTTCAGCCGTTCCGGCCGCGGAGAACGCGCGCCACAGCCGTCGACGGTCCCTCTGCCGCTCCTCGGTCTCGCCCGCGGCGGACAGGCCGAGCGAATGCCGGACCTCGATGTCGCTTCCGCTCCACCAGCCGGCAACGGTTGGAAGATCGTGGGTCGTGGTCATGGAGACGGCATCCCGCCGCCAGCGCGCCGGCGTGCGGAAGCTGCCGCGGTTGCGCTCGAACCACATCACGTCCATGCCGGCGATGCCTGCCTCGGCGATGCGGCGACGGAAGCCGCGGGGCACGGTCCCGAGATCCTCGCCAATCACCACTGCGCCGTGGCGGTGCGATTCAAGCGCCAGCAGACGCAGGAAGTCGTCCAGCGGATATTCGAGATAGGCGCCGTCCGCGGCCGAGGCGCCTTCCGGCACCAGCCAGAGGCGCTGCAGCCCCATGATGTGATCGATGCGGACGCCGCCGGCATACCGCATGGCCGCCCGCACGGTCGAAAGAAACGGGTCGAAGCCCGTCGCGACGAGAGCCTGTGGCGAGAAACCTGACAGGCCCCAGTCCTGGCCCGCACGGTTGAACTCATCAGGCGGCGCGCCGATGCTCAACCCCAGAAGCAGGTCGCTCTGTCGCGACCAGGCATGACTTCCGGCGCGGTCCATGCCGATCGCGAGGTCGCTGATCAGGCCGATCTTCATGCCTGCGCCCACTGCCGCCGCTTGCGCTGCTTCGAACGAGCGCGCGGTCAGCCACTGCAGGAACTGATGGAAGCGGACCGTGCGTCCTTCGCCCGCCAGAAAGGCGGCCCTTTCAGGATCGTCAGGTCGCGCGAGGCCGTTCCGGAACGCCTCCGGCCAGTCGCGCCAATAGCCGAGCGCCGGCTGGCTGCCCATCCACTTGCCGTGCAATGCTTCGAACATTGCATGGCCTTGCAGCAGGTCTCCGCCCTGGCGCACGAAACTATCGAATGCCCTGGCGAGTTCGGATCCGCGGGCGATCTCCTGTGCCTCGAAGTCCTCATACAGGCGGCGCAGCAGGCCAAGCTTGGCCTCCGCCGCCGGCCGCCAATCGACCAGCGCCGCCTGCTCCAGTGCCACGCCCTCGCGTCGATGCTGAGCCACGCGCTCGGGTCCGAAGACGATCTCGGGATCGGCAAACAGGGGGTTGAAGAACAGACGGCTGGACGGCGAATAGGGTCCATATCGGCCGGGATCGGCAGCGAACAGGCTGTGCACCGGACTGAGCGCAATCGCATCCGCTCCGTGTCGAGCTGCCCCCTCGGCCAGCTGGCGCACCGCCGTCGCATCGCCGATGCCACCATCCCCGGCGCGCCGCAAACCGTAGATTTGAGCCGCAACGCCCCACAGATGCTTGCCCTCGGCACGATCCTCGATCGTTAGGCAACGCGGCGGCGCGATTGCGACCATGAGCTGGCGATCGCCGAATTCCAGCCGATGATACCCCGCGCGGTCGAGCGGCGGGCCAACCAACCGGTCGCCGCGCATCGAAAATCTGAGCGTCGCGACGCTGCCGTCTTCGTAGGTTATCTGTCCCCGCGCGGCGCCCCCGGCCCGGCCGGGAAGCGTGAGGCGGCTGCCAGCCGTCATCGTGACGAGCGGTGGCAGGGTTGCTGATGGACCGAGTTTCAGTCGACTGCTCTCGATGTCGCCAGGTGTCGCCGTGACGAGACCCAGGGCGTCGAGGATGCGACGGAGCGACTCGATCGAGACCTGCTGCGGGATGCCGAGCGCGTCTGTCCAGGTCTCGGCGAGACCGGCGGCGCGCGCAAGATCGCGGATGTCGTCGTCGTTCACGGCGCAGGCACCACGAGCGCCACCGTCGTCGCACCGGCCATCCGGCCACCACGCGCCGCGTCCGCAGCACCAGGACGCGATTCGTAGAGCAAGTCGCCCTGCACCCGCTCAATCTGCGCGGGCTCACTCCCGAGGTTGCAGGCAATCACCAGCGTCGCGCCATCGCCGAGCCGCCACCGGGCTACGACCGTCGAGGGTTCGACGGCCGAAGCGCCGAGCGACCTCGCACCCTCTAGTCTTGGCGTCAACGTTTCGCGACGAATCCTGAGCAGCTCGCGGTACAGACGATGCCGCGCGGTACCATGCTTGGCATCCGGCCTCAGCCGGCTTCGTTCGAACGTCGCAGGCTCGTTGGGATCGGGAATGCTCGAAGTCCCCTCGCCCGGCGCAAATCCCTCGAAGCCGGCGAACTCGCGGCGACGCCCTTCACGGACCGCATCGGCGAGATCGCCGGTATGGTCGGTGAAGTACAGGAACGGCGAAGTGGACGCATCCTCCTCGCCCATGAAGATCATGGGTACGTGCGGACAGAGGAGCTGCAGGGCAATCGCGGCTTCTAGCCGGTCCGGATCGACCTGGCTGGTTAGACGGTCGCCGAAGGGCCGGTTGCCGATCTGGTCATGATTCTGCAGGAACAGAACGAAGGATGTGGGCGACAGGTCGCTGCTCGGTGTTCCCCGCGCCTCGCCCTTGCGATAGGCCGAAGGATCGCCCTGATAGACGAACCCCTCGGAGAGCGCGCGGGCCAGCCGCGTAGCCGGGCGGTCGGCATAGTCGGCGTAATATCCGTCTTTCTCGCTCGTCAGCATTGCATGCAGGACGTGATGCGCATCGTCGTTCCATTGTGCGTCGAAGTCACGGCGCAGGTGATCGGCCACGTTGCCGTCATGCTCGAGAACGAGATGCACATGTCGTCCGGGCTCGATGGAGCGGCGAACCGCCGCCGCCATCTCGTCGAGCCAGTCGGCCTCGGAGATCGCATGCACGGCGTCGAAGCGAAGTCCGTCGAAGCGGTACTCCTGCAGCCAGTACAGGGCGTTCTGGGTGAAGTACCGGCGGACTTCGGGTCGGCGGAAGTCGATCGCCGCTCCCCAGGGGGTCGAGATATCGTCGCGGAAAAAGGCCGGCGCATAAGCCGACAGATAATTCCCGTCGGGTCCGAAGTGATTGTAGACCACGTCGAGGAACATCATCAGCCCCAGGCCGTGCGCGGCGTCGATGAGTGCCTTCAACTCCTCAGGCGTTCCGTAGCTTCGGTCGGGGGCGAAGGGCAGCACGCCGTCGTAGCCCCAATTGCGGCGCCCCGGGAAATCGTTGATCGGCATCAACTCGACCGCCGTGACGCCCAGCTCTGCCAGCACCGGCAAGGCCGCCTGCACGCCTGCGAAGCCTCCGAACGCGCCGGGATGCAGTTCGTACAGGACCGTCTCGTGCCACGGTCGACCGCGCCACTCCGGATGCCGCCAGTCATAGCCGCGAGGGTCGACGACCAGACTCGCGCCATGAACGTCGTCCGCCTGACCGCGCGAGCCGGGATCCGGCACCGCCACGCCATTGTCGAGGCGATAATGGTAGCGCGCACCCGCCGCGCAAGGAGCTTCCGCTTCGAACCACCCGCCGTCGACCGCCGTCATCGAAACGGGCGAGGCGCCATCGATTTCCAGACTGACATGCTTCTGGGCGGGCGCCCAGAATCGGAAGCGCGTCGCGCCCGAGGGGAGCAACGACGCGCCGAACGGCAGGTCATGGACGAACTGGCTCTTCATCCGTGCGCCTTGGTGGCCAGCGCCAGCACCACACTGCGAGGTCCGACCATCAACTCATCCTCCTGCATGTCGCGCTCAGGCGCGTCGGGCGCCGCGCTGTCGAGGACAATGCGCGTCGGCCAGCGCGGTTGCGGCAAAAGGAATTTGTGCTCCGCACTATCTGCGTTGAAGAAGGCGGTGAGCATCGTCACCGTCCCGTTGTCCCGGCTCGCACGCCGCAACACGAGGCAGCGATCCTCGGCGTTGTTCCACGAGTCGGTCGACACGAGCTCGCCGGACGCATCGAACCAGGCAATATCGGCAACGCCTTCGGCCGGATGTTCCAGGCCGTGTAGAAAGTACGGCGACCGAAGCACCGCATGTTCGTGCCGCAGCGCCACGATGCGGGCGACGAAAGCGGCGAGGCTCCTGCCCTCCGCCTTCTCGAGCAGCGACCAATCCAGCCACGACGTCTCGTTGTCCTGGCAGTAGGCGTTGTTGTTGCCATTCTGCGTGCGACCGAATTCGTCGCCGCCGAGCAGCATCGGTGTCCCCTGCGCGAGGAAAAGCGTCGCCAGCATGGCACGCTGCAGCCTTAGCCGCGTATCGAGGATACCCGGGTCGTCGCTGGGGCCCTCGACGCCCCAGTTGGCCGAACAGTTTTCGCCATGGCCGTCCTTGTTGTCCTCGCCATTGGCTTCGTTGTGCCGCTCGACGTAGCTCACAGCGTCCAGCAGCGTGAAGCCGTCGTGCGAGGCGACGTAGTTGATCGAGGCCCAGGGACGGCGATGGCGTCGGTCGAACAGATCGCTGGACCCCGCCAGTCGGGCGGCAAAATCGGCGCGCTGTCCCGGATCTCCGCGCCAATAGCGCCTCACACCGTCGCGAAACCGGTCGTTCCATTCGGCGAATCCCGGCGGATGGTTGCCGAGCTGGTAGCCTCCGGGTCCGATGTCCCAGGGCTCGGAGATCAGCTTCACCCTTTGCAGCACAGGGTCCTGACGGATCGCATCGAAAAAGCCCGAACACGGATCGAACCCGTGAGCCTCGCGCCCCAGCGTAACCCCGAGATCGAAGCGGAAACCGTCGACATGGAACGCCGTGACCCAGTAGCGAAGCGAGTCCATGACCATCTGCAGCACGCGCGGCGTCGACAGGTTGAGCGTGTTGCCGGTGCCGGTATCGTTGATGCAGTACCGCGGATCGTCCGGAAGCAGCCGGTAGTAGCTGGCGTTGTCGAGACCGCGGAACGAGAGCGTCGGTCCCAGTTCGCTGCCTTCGGCGGTGTGGTTGTAGACAACGTCCAGGATGAGCTCGAGCCCGGCCGCATGGAGGCGACGAACGGCAATACGCAACTCGTCGAGCGTACCATCGGAAAGGTAGCGCGGCTCCGGGGCAAAGAAGCCGAGGCTGTTGTAGCCCCAATAGTTGCGCAGGCCCTTCTCCAACAGCGAGCGGTCCTGGACGAAGGCGTGGATCGGCAGCAATTCCACCGTGGTCACGCCCAGGCGGCGCAGATGGTCGATGAACATGGGGTCGCCCAGGGCGGCAAAGGTGCCCCGCTCGTGGGGACGCAGATCCTGACGCATCTGGCTGACGCCACGCACATGGGTCTCGTAGATCACCGTGTCGGACCAGGGCACCGCCGGGGGCCGGTCGTCGGCCCAGTTGAAGCTCTCATCGGCGACCACGCCCTTCATGACGCCCGGCGCACTGTCGCGCCGGTCGAAGGACAGGTCTGCCCGCGGGGAGTTCACCCGATAGCCATACAGCGCATCGGCATTGCGCATCTCGCCGGTGAGACGGCGGGCATAGGGGTCAAGCAGCAGCTTGTGCGAATTGAAACGATGACCCGCCTGCGGCTCGTAGGGACCATGTGCACGGTACCCATAGGCCAGGCCGGCGCGCGCGTTAGGCAGGTAGCCGTGCCAAACCTCGTCCGTGCATTCCGGCAGGTCGAAGCGCGCAATCTGCCTGCGGCCCGATGGATCGAACAGGCACAGTTCGATCCGGGTCGCGTGAGCGGAGAAGACCGCGAAGTTGGTGCCCAGCCCATCCCAGGTCGCCCCCAGGGGATATGGCGAACCGGGCAGAAGCCGGTCGGGCCACGTCGAGGGCGCCACGTCAATCCTCGCTGCGCAGGATCACGGTCGCGAGCGGCGGCAGGGTGAGCTGGACGGAATGAGACTGCCCGTGTGAAGGCGTATCGATGGCCGTCACGCTGCCGTCGTTGCCCAGGTCGCTGCCGCCATAGAATCGGGAATCGGTGTTGGCGACCTCCCGCCAACGGCCGCCTTTGGGCACGCCGATGCGATAGGCATGACGCGGCACCGGCGTCATGTTGCACACGACGAGGAGCGGCGCGGCCTCGCCCGAGGTACGGAAGAAGGCGTAGACCGAATTGGCGCGGTCGTCGCCCACGATCCACGAGAAGCCCGCCGGATCGCCGTCGGTCTCATGCAAGGCGGGCTCAGCGGCATAGAGATGGTTGAGGTCGCGCACCAGGCGCTGAACGCCGGCGTGAGCCCCGTCATCGAGCAGGTGCCAGTCGATCTCGGTATCGTGGTTCCATTCGCGCTCCTGGGCGATCTCGCAGCCCATGAACAGCAGCTTCTTGCCGGGGTGCGCCCACATGAATCCGAAATAGGCGCGCAAGTTGGCGAAACGCTGCCAGCGGTCGCCGGGCATCTTGCCTATGAGGGACCCCTTCCCGTGGACCACTTCGTCGTGCGAGATCGGCAGCACGAAGCGCTCTGAGAAGGCATAGACGAGACCGAAGGTCATCTTGTCGTGGTGGTAGGCACGATAGATGGGCTCGTGCTCGATGTACTGCAGCGTGTCGTGCATCCAGCCCATGTTCCATTTGAACGAGAAACCGAGCCCCTCCGGCAACGGCGCCGTGACGCCGGGCCAGGCCGTCGATTCTTCAGCGACGACGATGGCGCCGGGACAGCGCTCGCCGACGACGGCGTTGAGATGGCGGAGGAAGCCGATCGCCTCGAGATTCTCGCGGCCGCCATAAACGTTGGGAATCCAGGCGTCTGCCGGCCGGCTATAGTCGCGATACAGCATCGAAGCCACCGCATCGACGCGCAGCCCGTCGACATGGAAGCGCTCCAGCCAGTGCAATGCACTGGCGATCAGGAAACCCTGCACCTCGCGCCGGCCGAAATTGTAGATGTAGGTATTCCAGTCGTGATGGTAGCCCTCACGCGGATCGAGATGCTCGTAGAGGGCCGTGCCGTCGAAGCGCGCCAGCCCGTGGGGATCGGTTGGAAAATGGGCCGGAACCCAGTCGAGCAGCACCCCGATTCCGGCGCGGTGCGCCGCATCGACGAAGCGGGCGAACGACTCGGGCGGGCCATAGATCGCCGCAGGCGCGAACAGGCCGAGGGGCTGATAGCCCCACGAGCCGCCAAACGGATGCTCCGTCACCGGGAGCAGCTCGAGATGGGTGAAGCCCATTTCCTTGACGTAGGGGATGAGCCGCTCCGCCAGGAAATCCCAGAGCGGACGCTCTGCAGCACCCGCTCCTGTCTTCTGCCGCATCCAGGAGCCGGCATGAACCTCGTAGATGGAGATTGGAGACGCGGATGACTGTCGGTCGGCCCGGCCCGCCATCCACTCCTCGTCGTTCCAACGCAAGGCCGCAGCCGGGGCCGCGACGATCGACGCCGTGCCGGGCGCCAGCTCTGCCTGCTGGGCGACCGGGTCCGCCTTGTCGGGGACACGTCCGCCGTCCGGTCCGAGAATGTCGAACTTGTAGCGGGTTCCCGCACCCAGGCGCGGGATGAAGATCTCCCAGACGCCCGCGGACGGCCGCAGCCGCATCGGATGCCGGCGCCGGTCCCATGAATTGAAGTCGCCGATCACCGCCACGCGCTGGGCATTCGGCGCCCAGACGGCGAAGCGCACGCCCTCGATACCGTCCATCGACACGACGTTGGCACCGAGCGCTTCGGCCAGTTCGAAGTGCCGACCCTCGTTGAACAGATGAAGATCGAGGTCGCCCAGGGCGGGACCAAAGGCATAGGGATCTTCCGTCTCCTGGAGGGCGCCCGGCCACTGGATCCGCAGCAGGTAGGCGCCACCCGGCGTGACCGGCCCCTCGAACAAACCGGAGGCGAGCCCCGGTGCCAGCGCACCCAGAGGTCGCCCGTCTTCTCGGCCGACGACCTCGACGCCATCGGCGCCCGGCACGAACACGCGCACGATCCGGTCGGTGCCCTCTCCATGCGGTCCCAGCACGGCGAATGCGTCGAGGGGCCTCCCCGCCGCCAAGGCCTCCGCCGAGTTGCGATCGAGCTGGCCCGCAGGCGCCACGGCGCTCATGCGCTTTCCTGAGGAGGCGTTTCCCTCAGCAGGCGGGCCGCGAGGCGAGACAGGCCAGACATCGGGATCGGTATCCAGGCCGGCCGGTTCGCGGCCTCGTAGCAGATCTCGTAGGCAGCCTTCTCCGCCAGGAAGAAGTCCAGGAGGTCGCCGCGGTCCATGCCCGTCAAGCCGACCGTCGCGGTGCGATAGGCGTCGAGGAAGGCACGCTGTGCCCCTCGGCGCAGCCGGGTGACGAGCGTCAGGCGACGAGCCGGCGGAATGCGGTTTGCGATGAGGTTCTTCGGATCGAGGGTCGCCGCTGCCGCATAGTCGAACGAGCGCAGCAGGCCCGCCACGTCGCGCATTGGACTCGCCTTGCGCCGTCGCTCCTCCAGCGGCCGTGCGGGTTCGCCTTCGAAGTCGATGATGTAGGCGTCGCCGCTGGCGATCAGCACCTGACCGAGATGGAAGTCGCCATGGATGCGCGTAACGATCGAGTCCCTGCCACTCTCGACGAGTTGCTGCAGCAGCGCCGTGAGAGCCTTACGCCGATCGAGAAGGCGCTTTGCGTCCGCCGCTGCCACCTCGTTCTCCCAGGCCGAGACGCCCGCAATCGCGTCCATCGCCCGATCGAGCAGCGCCACCGCCCGCTCGCTCCACGCCGCCACATCTTCGGGTCCGGCAGTGCGCGGAGAGAAGGCCTCGTTGTCGGTGGGGCGAGCGAGGACCTGGTGCATGGCACCGAGCTGGCGGCCGATCGTGCCCGCGAACGCGTGATAGTCCTCGATATCGTCGTCGCGCGAGTCGGCCGTCGCCTCTCGGCTGGCGAGATTGTCGAGGGCGCGATTGAACTGGTTAAGGGTCCAGGTCCAGGCGTCACCCTGGTTCCGCACGAAGGCCTGCGCAATGGCAAGGGCATGACGTTCGCCGTCAGGCGCGACCCGGCTCACTTCGCCCAGCAGCGCCGGCGAATTGGCGAAACTCTGACTGGTGAGATAGCGGCTCATCTCGGCCTCGGGATGTTCGCCCGCCTGGATGCGCCGGAATATCTTCAACATGACCGCATCGTCGACGGTCAGGGAGCTGTTCGACTGCTCGGCCGTGAGCCACATGACCGCCGCATCGGCCGGGCGGTTCAAGAGCTCCGCCTTGTCAGGCATGGACTCGAAGATGATCTTGCCCTCAGGCCCGTCGATCGTGGCGCCGGCCGCCATGGCGGCGAGCATTTCCCGCGCGAACTCGGGCACCGCGAACGCGTCGGTGAGCAAGCCGACACGGCGTCCCTTTCGGACCCGCGCCAAGGCAAGCTGCGACGGGAGCGCCGAACTCTGCTCGTCTTCCCAACTCATCGACAACGGCAGCAGCCAGCGGCTGGTCTCGTCGCCCGCCGTCACCTCGATCTCGCTCATGAGAAGGTCGCGCGTGCTACCCCCGGGGAGCCGGGCCAGATAGGCAAAGCGTGAGGACTTCAATGGCTTGTCCTTGGCGCCGAACCAGCGCCGTTTGGCGAGATAGGGAGGCAACGCCTCCCGCTCCAGCACAGGTGCCGCAGCCTGCACACCCTCACTCAACGGTCCGCGCAAGACGACGGTGACGTAGTCGGGCAGCGGTTCAGGCGCAGGTGTGTGCCAAGACGGCGCCTCGGTCTCGCTGGCCAGGATGAACCAGTAGAAACCGTACGGGGACAGGGTGAGCAGATAGGTGAGCTGGCCGACCGGCGGGAACAACGACCCGCCATTGAGTTCGATCGGTACACGGCCGGCAAATTCCGACAGGTCGAGCTCCACCGCCTGCGGGGTCCGCGAGACGTTGGCGACACAGAGGATGACTTCGCCGTCGAGTTCGCGAAGATAGGCCAGGACCTTGCGATTTTTCGGATAGATGAAGCGCAGCGTGCCGCGCCCGAAGGCGCCATGGGTGCGCCGCACGGCAATCATCTTCCGTGTCCAGTGCAGCAGCGAATGGACGTCGCGCGTCTGGGCCTCGACATTGACCGTCTCGTAGCCGTAGAGCGCGTCCATGATCGTGGGTAGAGCGAGTGCCGCCGGATCTGCGCGCGAGAAGCCGCCATTGCGGTCGGGCGACCATTGCATCGGCGTGCGCACCCCGTCGCGATCGCCCAGCCGGATATTGTCGCCCATGCCGATCTCGTCGCCGTAGTAGATGACCGGCGCGCCGGGCATCGAGAGCAACAGGCAGTTCATCAACTCGATTCGGCGTCGGTCGCGCTCGAGCAGCGGCGCCAGCCGTCGGCGGATGCCGAGGTTGAGCCGCGCGCGCCGGTCCGTGGCATAGGTCTCCCACAGATAGTCACGCTCGGAGTCGGTCACCATCTCGAGCGTCAGCTCGTCGTGGTTCCGCAGGAAAATCGCCCACTGGCAATTGTCGGGGATCTGCGGGGTCTGCCGCATGATGTCGGTGATGGGAAACCGGTCCTCACGTGCCAGCGCCATGTACATACGCGGCATGAGGGGGAAATGGAACGCCATGTGGCATTCATCGCCCTGGCCGAAATACTCCTTCGTATCCTCCGGCCACTGGTTGGCCTCGGCCAGCAGCATGCGGCCCGGATAGGCCCTGTCGATCTCGGCCCGGATGCGCTTCAGCACCTGATGTGTCTCGGGCAGGTTCTCGTTGTTCGTGCCCTCGCGCTCAACGAGGTAGGGCACGGCGTCGAGCCGCAGCCCGTCGATGCCCATGTCGAGCCAGAAATGCATCACGCCCAGGATCGCCTCGAGCACGGCGGGGTTGTCGAAATTCAGGTCGGGCTGATGGGAGTAGAACCGGTGCCAGAAATAGGCCTTGGCTTCGGGGTCCCAGGTCCAGTTGGATCGCAGAGAGTCGATAAAGATGACGCGCGTGCCTTCGTACTTCTGGTCGCTGTCCGACCAGACATAGAAGTCACGCTCGGGCGATCCCGGCGGGGCAAGACGGGCGCGCTGGAACCAGGCGTGTTGGTCGGACGTGTGATTGATCACCAGCTCGGTGATTACGCGGATGCCGAGCTTGTGGGCCTCCTCGATCAGGCGCTTCACGTCGTCAAGCGTGCCGTACTCGGGATGCACCGCGGTATACTCCGCGATGTCATAGCCATCGTCCCGGCGCGGCGACGGATAGAACGGCAGCAGCCAGATCGTGTTGATGCCCAGTTCGGCGATGTACGACAGGCGCGAGATCAGGCCCGGGAAATCACCGATGCCGTCGTTGTTCGAATCGAAGAACGACTTCACGTGAAGCTGGTAGATGATCGCGTCCTTGTACCACTGCGGATCGGTGGCGACCGGGAGGGTGGCGGGAGTATCAGCGATGGGGGCATTCATGCGGCGCTCCGGGGCGACAAGCGCCAGATGGCAAAGGGAAGGACGGAAGGATCGAGGCGGAAGTACTGGTTCTTCCCGTGCCAGGAGAAGCGATCGCCGCGGACCAGGTCCTCGACGTCGATGGCCCCGTCATCGGGCAGCTTCCATTCCCAGAGCGGGATCTCGAAACCGGTTTCCTGCACGCCGTGCGGGTCGAGACTGACGGCGACGAGGACCATGTCCGCGGCCCCTGGCGCGCGCTTGCCGTAGACCAGAACCTGGTCGTTTCCGGCATTGTAGAAAGTGACGCCGAGATGGCTCTGGAGCGCCGGATGGGACTTGCGCAGCCGATTGAGCATCGTGATTTCCGCCACGATGTTGCCCGGCGCGTTGAAGTCGCGCGGCCTGATTTCATACTTCTCCGAGTCGAGATATTCTTCGCGGCCCGGCAACGCGGCAGCCTCGCAGAGCTCGAAGCCGGAATAGACGCCCCACAGGCCGGACAAGGTGGCGGCGAGAGCGGCGCGAATCAGAAAGCCCGCCCGACCCGAGTTCTGCAGGAAGAACGGGTTGATATCGGGCGTGTTGACGAAAAAGTTCGGCCGGAAATAGTTCGCGACCTCTGTCGTCGACAACTCGACGAGATAGTCGGTGATCTCCTGCTTGGCGTTACGCCAGGTGAAGTAGGTGTACGACTGCGAGAAGCCGACCTTGGCCAGACGATACATCATCTTCGGCCGGGTGAAGGCCTCCGACAGGAACATGACGTCTGGATGGCGGCCGCGGACATCGCCGATCATCCAATGCCAGAACGGCAACGGCTTGGTGTGGGGATTGTCGACGCGGAAAATGCGGACGCCCTCATCCACCCAATACAGCACCGCGTCGCGCAGCGCGAGCCAGAGCGACGGGACCGCACCCTTGCCGTAGAAGTCGACATTCACGATATCTTCGTATTTTTTCGGCGGGTTCTCGGCGTACTTGATGGTCCCGTCGGGCCGCCGCTTGAACCAGTCCGGATGCTCGCGCAGCCACGGATGGTCGGGAGAGCACTGGATGGCGAAGTCGAGAGCGATCTCGAGCCCCTGCTCCCGCGCCGCGCCAACGAGGCGGCGAAAGTCTTCCAGCGTACCGAGATGAGCATGGATCGCGTCGTGCCCGCCGCCGTCGCCGCCGATCGCATAGGGGCTGCCGACATCGTCGGGTCCGGGCGTCAGGGTGTTGTTGGGTCCCTTACGGTTCGCCCTGCCGATCGGATGGATCGGGGGAAAGTACAGGACATCGAACCCCATCGCCCGCACACGCGGCAAGGCGGCAATGACGTCGTCGAAGGTACCATGTCTGCGCGCGTCATCCGTGAGCGAGCGCGGAAAAAGTTCATACCAGGAGGCGAATTCGGCCTGCGGCCGTTCGATCTCCACCGGGAAAGGGCCTTCGTCAGTCCGGAATCGCCGGGCGGCAGCGGCGGCGACGGTCGCGCGCGTGTCCGCAGACGTGAGCAGTGCGACCGAACCCGCCTTGTCCGCCGCCTTGGCGTCGGCGAGCAGCGCCTTGATGCCGGGTGACTTTCCGAGTTCTTCGAGGAAGAGGCTTGCTTCCGTCAATTCGACGGCGACATCGATTCCTGCGCGATGCTTCACCTCGATCCCATGGGAGAGACTGCCATATTCATCGCGCCACGCTTCGACGGAAAAATAATGTCGGCCGACCCGGTCCGGGGTGACACTCGCGCGCCACCGATCGTTGGCGACGTGCGTGAGCTTCGCCGTCTTGCGCTCACCTTCGTCGGCAGACCACCAGATGACCTCGGCAGCCAGCAGGTCGTGGCCATCGGCGAAAATATCGGCCTCGATCACCAGCGGTCGGCCGACCACATGCTTGGCGGCAAATTCACCGCCGTTCACGGCAGGGCTCACATGCTCGATGACGATGGGCGATTTTGCCGCCGCGGCACCGGCCTCACGCTTGCCGGATTTCTTGCCGTTGCGGACAGATGGAGTCGGCGTCACGTCGAGCACGCGAATTTCTCCCGGTTTCAGACTGGCGGACGCGCCGCCGTCCTTCACTCCCAAGGCAGCGCCGGCTTGCGGCGGCAGGATTGCGAGATCGATGGGAAGATCACGCGGAGCGAAGGGATCGGTGTTGACCGCGACGATGCTGCAGTTGCCCGCGGTTCGGGCGTCGGCGGACTCGGTGCGCAACAGGACGGTGACGGTTTCCGCCGGGCTGGTGATGGATCGCAAGCCCCCGACCCTGCCCTTGGCCGCCATTTCGTCAGCCAGAGCGACCGCACGTTGGAGCGTGTCGCCCGTCCCGCTCGCTCCGCGGGTTACAAAAATTCCGTCGCAAGTGGCGGCAGCCACCATCAGATTCCGATCGGTCGCAGTCGGCGATATCGCCTGCGCGCCAAAAGGCTCACCGGCCGCGCCCAGCACGGGCGCGATCCGCCGCAGCATCTCGAGTTCCTCGACATACCAGGACGCACGACCGTCCCACCAGGATGTCGACCCGAAGACCGCAGATAGCCCGGTGCAGAGAAGTTCTTGGTGGCGCGACCACGGCAGGCCGGGTGTCCAACCCCAGAAGACGCACGCCGTCTTGCCGCGGGCACGGTCGAGGATCTGCTTCAACGCTCGATCAGGGAGCTCGGCCAGGCCCAGCAAGCGGAAGCCCTGGACACCGGCCCCCACCAGCTCCGCGATCGTCCCGGCCCACCAGTCTGCAGCCCCCTCGAGAGCATCGGGCCGCAGCATGAGAGCGTTGGCCACCTGTCGGTCCACACGCGGATCGAGCCGGTTCAATCCCGGTCGGGCGTCGTAAATTCCGCGCAAGGCAATTGCGGACGCGCCTCCTGCTGCCACTCGATCGAGAACGATGTCTACGAAGAGAGCGATGCCAGCTTTCTCGCATGCCTGACGCAACGCCCTTACGAGCAACAGCGGCGTCCCGTCAGGAGAGAGCGATGCAATCGCCTGCGAATGATCGGCAACAAGCCGCGGATCATCACCAGGACCCATATCGAAAATCGGTCCGACGCACAGATGATTGAAGCCGGCCGCTGCCGCCTCCTGCACCCTGGTCTCGCACGCGGCGATCCCGCGGACGTCACGCAAGTCGAGGTGAAGTACCTTTACGGCACGCCCCTTCACAGTCGCAGGCACAAAGCGCGCCCCCGAAATCGAACTCTCCCTCATGAGGGCTAAACCCCGCACCTGCGAAGAGGTTGCAATGCGAAGTGGCCCGCCAGCGTTGCCGGAACTTTCCGCGCACGGCGCGTTCACGCCCACCATGCCCAATCCCTCATCGGAGTCCCCGCGCGACCGCGATGATCTGAAGGCCCTCGCGCAGCGGGCAGACCTCGCGTCACTTGTCGAGGCGATCGACCACAGCGATCTCGACGCCGCCTTGCTCCACCTCAGGAAGGAATGGCTCGCCAAGGCGCACAGACCCGCGGATGCCACCCTGAAGAGTCCCTGCGAGGGCGACGTGCCGCATATGCCGGGTGGCGAGGGAGTGCCGTTCGGTTACGAGCGCGAACTCGGCGCCGACATGCTCGAAGACCGCATCCCGCTTTGCTACCCGGTGCCCGCAGGTTGGCAATCCGTCCGCATCCTCTGCAGGAGCGGGCAAGCCGCCCTCTCCTCCCTGCTCCATCTCATCGTTCACAAGGCCTCGTCCGCCGATGGCGCAGCCTCGCACCCGCTGAAAATCCATCATGCAGGTCGCTACTTCGAGACGGCTTCACTGCTTGGCCTGTGGCCTCGCCAGCTGTTCGAGCCTGTCTCCTCAAGTGAGAAGCACGTCGACGTTCTGATCGGCGAACCGGTTCATTGCGACGGGCAGTTCGGCCTTTCCAACCCCGCGTCGCTTCCGCGCGCCCGGCAGGCGCTGTTGCTTGACACCACACTGACGAGCCTCGAGCTGGACCTGCCGGCATGGCTGGCGCGGTTGGAGGGTTCGTTCGCGGCCGTCCTGCGGTCGGGTCTCAAACTCGACCAGGCCGGGCTGGAACTGGCCAATGTCGGCATCATCCAGCTCTTCGTCCGCGAAGGGGCCGAGTGCGACGCTGCGTCGATGGGAGAGGAACTCAAGCATATCCGCGCCCTGACCGGCAGCGGCCTCACCCTGGACGAGATGGCGGCCTTGTCCGCGCCATGGTTTCTCGATCGCTCCTACCTGGCGCAATACACCGCGCGTGTGTTCGCCAACAACGCGGCACTCGCACAGGCGATCGGTTCGACGTCCAGCCTGTTCGACGGACTGTGCCATCCGTCCCTGATTTCGCCCGGAGCTGTCGCCCCCTTCTGCGCGATCAGGCTACGGACCGGTGAACCCGCCGACCATGTTCGCCTCCTTCATCGCGTGGAGGACGAGATTGTTCGGCGAAAGCTGAAACTCGACAAAGGCGGGTCTTTCGGATTTCGCGGCGACCGCTACGAACTCATCGAGCCCGATCCGGAGGCCGGTCAGCCGTTCCTGCGCGTGGCAATGGGCTATCGCGGCGGCGCAAACTGCGATGCCATAATCGATCTGTTCCACGAACTCGCCGCGTTGCCAGGATTGCCCTGACCGCACGGACGATCTTCAGCGCCGCACGCCAAGCCTGAAAATGATCTCGTCAACGAGCTGCGACGGTTCTTTCCCGATATCGACCACGATGGGGCTCTCATCCTCCGACGGCTCCTCCAGCGTCTCGAACTGGCTGTCGAGCAGGGCCACCGGCATGAAGTGCGACGCGCGCGCCAGGAGCCGGTCGTGGATCAGCGCCCTCTCGCCCTTCAGGTAGACGACACTTACGTCGCCGCGGCCATCGAGGATGATCCGGCGGTAGGCCTTCTTCAGCGCCGAGCAGGTGACGACACCCGATTCGCCCCGCTCCCGCCAGAAGTCGATCCGTCGGGCGATCGCCTGCAGCCAGGGCAGGCGATCGGCGTCCGTCAGCGGCGTGCCGCTCCTCATCTTCTCGACATTCTCGCTGGGATGAAGGTCGTCGCCATCCTGGAACGCGCAACCGAGCCGTTCGGCCAGCAGGCTGGCGACGGTGGTCTTGCCCGATCCCGAGACGCCCATCACGACGACGATGGTCTTCATTGCCGGCCAGCTTATCATGGGACCGGGATCAGGAAACGCAGGGGAGAGAAGAATGCAGCTCGGCATGATCGGTCTGGGGCGGATGGGAGCCAATCTCGTGCGCCGGCTGGTGCGGCAGGGACACGAGTGCGTCGTCTTCGACCAGAACCCGCAGACGGTCGCGGGCCTCATCGGTCAGAACATCACCGGCGCCCCCGACCTGGCCGAACTTGTCGCGAAACTGGCCAAGCCTCGCAACGTCTGGGTGATGCTGCCGGCCGGCGAGATCACCGAGCAGACCGTGGCCGAGTTGGGACGGCTCATGGAACCCGGCGATACGATTATCGACGGCGGCAACGCCTTCTTCCAGGACGACGTCCGACGCGCGCGAGAAATGAAGGAAAAGGGAATCCACTATCTCGACTGCGGCACCAGCGGCGGCGTCTGGGGCCTCGAGCGCGGCTATTGCCTGATGATCGGCGGCGACAGGGAGGCCGTGGAGCGGCTCGACCCGATCTTCGCCGCGCTCAGTCCGGGCGAAGGCACGATCCCGAAGACGCCGCGGCGCGAGACGCGCGATCCCCGCGTCGAGCGCGGCTACCTCCATTGCGGCCCGAGCGGCGCCGGCCACTTCGTCAAGATGGTGCACAATGGCATCGAGTACGGGCTGATGCAGGCCTATGCCGAGGGCTTCGAGATCCTGCGCCAGGTCTCCTCGGAAGCGATACCGGCGGAGCGGCGCTACGACCTCGACCTCGCCGACATCGCCGAGGTCTGGCGGCGCGGCAGCGTCGTCAGCTCCTGGCTGCTCGACCTCACCTCGTCGGCGCTGGCAGAAGACCCTGCCCTCTCGAAGTACTCGGGCTTCGTCGAGGATTCCGGTGAAGGCCGTTGGACCATCAATGCCGCGATCGAGGAAGCCGTGCCGGCGGACGTCCTGTCCGCGGCGCTCTACGCCCGCTTCCGCTCGCGCGACCGCGAAGGCACGGCCAACAAGCTGCTGTCGGCCATGCGCCACGCCTTCGGCGGCCACGTCGAGCCCAAGAAGTAGGTCAGAGAAACGACAGTCCGCCGCTCAGGCCCACGGTCTGGCCGGTCATGTAGGCGTTGCCGATCACCATCAGGACCGCCTGGGCGCATTCCTCCGAGGTGCCGAAGCGGCCGAGCGGAATGCGGTCCGGCGACGAGGCAAGACCGGCACGGACCATGTCGGTCTCGATCAGCGAGGGCGCCACGGCATTGACGGTGACTCCGTCCTTCACGACCCGCGCGGCGTACCCGCGAGTCAATCCCTCCATGCCCGCCTTGGAGGCGTTGTAGTGCGGGCCGATGCCGCCCGCGCCGCGGGCCGCGCCCGAGGAAATGTTGACGATGCGGCCCCATTTGCGGGCCCGCATGCCCGGCAGGACCGCCTTCGTGCACAGGAAAGCCGACTTGAGGTTGACCGCGATGGTGCGGTCGAACTGCTCCTCGGTGAGGTCGTCGATGCCCGTCATGATCGCCAGCCCGGCGTTGTTCACCAGCACGTCGATCGGCCCCAGCTCGCGCTCGACCGAGGCGATCATGGCGGCGACGGCCGCACCATCCGACACGTCGGCGGCGACCGCCAAGGCTTTGCCGCCGGCCTTTCGGATGGCGGCCACGACCTCGTCGGCATCGGCCGCCCGCTCGCGATAGTTCACGACCACGGTAGCGCCCTCCCGGGCTAGCGAGAGCGCCACGGCGCGCCCGATGCCGCGCGAGGCGCCGGTCACCAGCGCGACCTTGCCGACGAGCGAGGTCATGGCTCAGATCTCGTCGACGCCGAAGGCCTGGCGCATGGCCTTCACGCCTTCCTGGTGCGGCGTCCACAGGCGGCCGCCGACCAGCCCGCCATCGACCACCAGGTCGTGCCCGTTGATGAAGGTCGAGTCGTCCGAGGCCAGGAAGACGGCCGCCTTGGCGATGTCGTCGACGATGCCGGCGCGCGGGATCGGCTGGTTCTTGGCCATGCTGGCCTTCATGGCTTCGGCGTAGGAATCGGCCTTGTCCGGCGGCAGGCCCAGCGCCTTGGCGAAGATGCCGGTGGCGATGCCGCCGGGCGAGATCGAGTTCACTCGCACGTTCTTCTCGCCGAGCTGCATGGCCACGCACACGGTCAGGTGATTAACCGCGGCCTTCGCGGCCCCGTAGATCATCGAAGTCGAGTAGCCCGCCCGGCGTGCCGCAACGCTGCCATTGTTGATGATGCTCCCCGACCCTTGCGCCATCATGAGCGGCGCGGCGTGCTTCATGCCCAGCATGACCGACCGGACCAGAGTCGCCATTGCGGCGTCGAAGCCCTCGACCGGCACCGTCTCGATGCCTCCCACCGGGGCCGGGCCACCGGCATTGTTGAACAGGCAGTCGACCCGCCCCCACTTCGACAGGCAGGCGTCGAACACGCGCTTCACATCGTCCTCGCGCGTCGCATCCGCCGTCACGAAGAGGCAGTTGTCGGTCCCGAGGGCGGCCTCGAGGGTGCGCCCCAACGCCTCGCGCCGCCCTGTGGCGACCACCTTGGCGCCCTCCTCGACGAACAATTCGACGGTGCGCCGCCCGATCCCGCTGGTCGCGCCGGTAACGATGGTGATCTTGCCCTCGAGCCTGCCCATGCCTCTCTCCCCTTTGTCGGACGGGAATGATACACCACCGCCAACCAGGAGAAGCATATGACCGTGTTGGGAATTCTCGGCGGCAGTGGCGTCTATGACATGGCCGGTCTCAAGAACCCGGAATGGCGCCGGATCGACTCGCCGTTCGGCCAGACGTCCGACGAGTTCCTGTTCGGCGTCCTCGACGGGCTCGACGTCGTCTTCGTCCCCCGGCATGGCCGGGGCCACCGTCATTCCCCCAGCTCGATCAACTACCGCGCCAATATCGACGCCCTGAAGCGGGTCGGCGTCACCGACATCCTGTCGCTCTCGGCCTGCGGCTCTCTGCGCGAGGACCTGCCGCCGGGGCACTTCGTCATCGTCGACCAGTTCATCGACCGCACCTTCGCCCGCGAGAAGAGCTTCTTCGGCGAGGGCCTGGTCGCGCATGTCTCGATGGCGCAGCCCACCTGCAACCGGCTGGCCGAAGCCGTGCACGAATGTGCGCAGAAGGCCGGCTTCCCGGTCCGCAAGGGCGGCACCTACATCGCGATGGAGGGTCCGCAATTCTCCAGCCTGGCCGAATCGAAGCTCTATCGGAGCTGGGGCTGCGATGTGATCGGCATGACCAACATGCCGGAGGCCAAGCTCGCCCGAGAGGCGGAGATTTGCTACGTCACCGTCGCCATGGTCACCGACTTCGACTGCTGGCATCCCGACCACGACCATGTGCAGGTCGCCGACATCGTCCGCGTGCTGCTCGAGAATGCCGAGAAGGCCAAGGCGCTGGTCGCCATGATCGCGCCGCGCCTCAAGGCCGACCGCCCCACGCCCTGCCCGTCCGGCTGCGACCGCGCGCTCGAACACGCCCTCATTACCTCGCCGGCCGTCCGGTCGGCGGAGATGGTCGCCAAGCTCGATGCCGTCGCAGGTCGGGTTCTGAAAGGGTAGCGATCAGCGGGCGCCGGACGGCGCCCCCATGAGCCGCGAAATCTCGTCCGCCGCCGCCGTGAGCCGCGGGATGTAGCGGTTCATGACCTCGGGCTGCAGCCGCTCCACCGGTACCGTGAGCCCGAGGGCCGCCGCCGGTCGTCCCGCATGGTCGTAGATGACCGCCGCTGCGCCGCCCACCTGCTCGCGCCATTCGCCGACATTGGTCGAATAGCCATCGCGACGGGCCTTCTCCAGGGCCTGGAGCAACTCGTCGCGGCGATAGAGTGTGTGCGGCGTGAAGCGCTGCAGCTCCTCGGGCAGCGACCGCAAGGCTTCAGGCGACTGTGCGGACAGCAGCGCCTTGCCTGTGGCCACGCAATGCGCGGGCGTACGCTGGCCGATTCGCGAATAGGCCCGGACCGGCTGGGCGCTCTCGACATTGTGGATGGAGACGACCTCACAAGCGGCCATGTCGAGGATCGAAAGATGCGCGGTCTCGTCGACCTCGGCGACGAGGCGCTGCATCACCGGCGTGGCGACCTGCGCCACGTCCAGGCGGCTGACGATCATCGCGCCCAGTTCCCACAGCCGGGTCGTCACGGTGTAACGCTGGTCGACCTGAGTGACATAGCCCCGGGCCGCCAGCGTCTGCAGCAGCCGATGCACGTTGCTCTTCGACAGGCCGAGCCTCGTCGCGAGCTCGGTCACGCCGAGCGGCGTCGCACTGGCGGCCAGGGCCTCCAGTACCGTCAGCGCCTTGACGACCGTCGTATCCATGCTGCTCCGTTCTCCTCAATCGAGCGAGATGTTCAGCGAGCGGACCAACGGCTCCCAGAGCGCACGGTCCTGCGCCATGTACTTGTCGGCCGAGGCGGGCTCCTGCGGACCGGGAATGACAATCGCCAGCGGCTCGAAGCGTGCCTGCAGGACGCCGGAGGCCAGGATCTTGTTGATGGCGGTCTCGATGCGCGCAACCACTGCGGCCGGCGTCGCCTTCGGAACGGCGAGGGCATACCAGCCCACAGCCTCGAAGCCGGGATATCCGCTCTCCGCGACCGTGGGGATCGAGGGAGCGACCGCCAGGCGCTTGGCACTGGTGATCGCCAGCGGCGCGACGGTCTTCTGGTCGATCTGCGGCAGAGCGCCGGAGATCACTTCGGAGAACATCTGCACCTCGTCGGCCAACAGGGCGCGCATCGCGCCCGCGCTGCCCGGATACGGCACGTGGGTCATCTTGATGCCGGCGCGCTGGGCAAACAACTCGGCCGCGAGATGGAGCGAGGAACCGAGGCCCGAGGACGAGAAATTCACCTTGCCCGGATTGGCCTTCGCGTAGGCGACGAACTCCGACAATGTCCTGGCCGGAAACTTCGGGTTGACGATGAAGACCACGGGGACCTCGGCGATGATCGACACCATCTTGAAGTCGCGGTCGGTATCGTAGGCCAGGCCCTTCTTCAGCAGCGGATTCAGCGTATAGGTCGTGCCCGTTCCCAGCAGCATCGTATAGCCGTCGGCCGGCGCATTGGCCGCCGCCGTCGCGCCGATCGCGGTGGCCGCACCGCCCTTGTTGTCGACGATCACGGGCTGCCCGAGTTCCTTCGCCAGCGGCTCGGCGAGCACACGCGCCAGCAGATCGTTCGTCGCGCCCGGCGGATAGGGCACGATCAGCTTGATCGGCTTGTCGGGATACGACTGCGCCGGCGCGGTGCCGGCGAAGCCAAGCGAGAGCGCCGCGGCGCCCGCGAGAGCGACGCAAAACTGTTTCCTGAACACGTTTCCTCCTGCTTTGACGTTTGTCTTCTTGTTAGGCGGCTGCTGCGCGTTCGTGATCGATCTCGACGGCGCCCGCCTTCAGGCGCGGGATCAGCTCGCGGCCGAAATCGGTGACATCGCCCAATGGATCGAAACCGCGGATGAGGAACGAGGCCACGCCGAGGCTGTAGTATTTCAGCATCGCCGTCGCGACCTGCTCCGGTGTGCCGACGAGGCACGAGGTGTTGCCCTTGCCCGCAGCCGCGCCCGCGACCGGCATCCACAGCCGCTCATCATGCACGTCGCCGCGCTGCGCCAGCGCGACGAGACGTTCGGCCGACTTGTCCTGCGCCTTGCTCGGCATGGTCCCGCTCGACTTGAGATCGTCGAGGATCTTCTTTGCCTTGTCCCACGCCTTGCCTTCGGTCTCTGCGATGATCGGCCGGAAGGAGACGTTGAAGCGCGGCGTACGGCCGAACGGCTTGATCATGCGACGGAACTCTTCCATGCGCTCCGCCGTCTCCGCCAGCGGTTCGCCGAACATGGCGAAAGTATCGCAATGCTGTGCGCCCATCTCCATCGCGCCCGGCGAGGAGCCACCGAAGAACAGCGGCGGATGCGGCTGCTGGAACGGTCGGGCCTCGGAGAACACGTCCTTGAACCGGTAGAACTTGCCCTCGTAGTCGAACGGCTTGCTCGAGGTCCAGACCTTGCGCATCACGTCGAGATACTCGGCGGCGCGCACGTAGCGCTCTTCCTTCGGCGAGAAGTCGCCCTCGCGCTGCTGGTCGGCGTCGCTGTTGCCGACGATGATATGAAGCGCAAGGCGGCCGCCGGAGAGCTGGTCCATCGTCGCCGCGGCCCGCGCCGCCAGGGTCGGAGAAACGACACCCGGCCGGTGGGCGATCAGGTAGCGAAGCTTCTCGGTATGGGCCGCGGCATAAGTCGCGACGTTGAAGCCCTCGGCCGACGAGGCGTAGTAGCCGACCAGCACATAATCGAAGCCGGCCTTCTCGTGAGTCTGCGCAAACTCACGCAGGAACGAGGGCGAGATACCTCCGGCAATCACATGCAGGGAGGTCCCCTGCGGCGGCGCCACACCGATCATGCCGATCACGTTCACGGACATCGTTTCCCTCCGATTGTTCTATATATTGGAACATTGTTCCAATATACTTGCGGGCGTGAAGTTTGCTGTCAAGGCGGAGCCCCCGCCGTCTATAAGGACCGCCCATGACCCAGGCCCTTCCTCCCCTCGACACCCTCCGCGACACCTGCACCGACATCGCGGAAGAAGCCGCACGCGAGATCATGCGGATCTACGCCGGCGATCACGGCGTTCGCGACAAGGAGGACAAGAGCCCGGTCACGGATGCCGATCACGCGGCCGAAGCGGTCATCCTGGCCGGCCTGCACAAGCTCACGCCGGGGCTCGTGATCATTGCCGAGGAGGAAATGGCGGCCGGCCGCGTCCCGTCGCTCGATGATGGACGGCCTTTCTGGCTGGTCGACCCGCTCGACGGCACCAAGGAATTCATCAAGAGGAACGGCGAGTTCACGGTGAACATCGCTCTCATCGAGCACGGCCGCCCGACCCTCGGTATCGTCCTCGCCCCTGCCACCGAAACGCTGTGGCGTGGCGCCAGGGGGCTCGGGGCCGACAAGCGCGAAGGCAAGGGCGCCTTCACGCCGATCCGTACGCGCACGCCACCGTCCGAGGGGCTGACCGCCTGTGCGAGCCGCAGCCACGGCACCTACAACGACCTCGACATCTGGTTCCGCAACAACAACCTCACGGTGTCCGACCGCGTGCAGGCGGGCTCGTCGCTGAAGTTCTGCCTGATCGCCGAGGGCAAGGCCGACATCTATCCGCGGTTCGGACCGACCATGGAGTGGGATACCGGCGCAGCCCAGGGCGTGCTCGAAGCCGCCGGCGGCGAGGTCGTCACCGTGGACGGCAAGCCCCTGCTCTACGGCAAGCCGCGCTTCGCCAACCCGCACTTCATCGCTCGCAGCCTGGCGGCGCGATGAGCCTGGTCGAGGCGACGGCGCAGTCCATCGCCCAGGCCGCAGCAACGCTGCGTGACGGCGGTCTCGTCGCCTTCCCGACCGAGACCGTCTACGGCCTGGGCGGCGACGCCACCAACGAGCGGGCCGTGGCGGCCATCTTCGAGGCCAAGGGGCGTCCGCAGTTCAATCCGCTGATCAGCCACGTGCTCGACGCCGCCGCCGCGCGTGCCTTCGTGCGCTGGAACGACACCGCGGAGAAACTCGCGGCGCGTTTCTGGCCGGGGCCTCTCACGCTCGTGCTGCCCCGCGCCCCGGGCTCGACGATCGCCCTGCTCGCAACCGCCGGCCTCGACACGGTCGCAATCCGCGCGCCTTCCCATCCGGTGGCGCAGGCCCTGATCCGCGCGACTGGTCGCCCGATCGCGGCGCCGTCGGCCAACCGCAGCGGTGAAGTGAGCCCGACCCGTGCCGAGCATGTGGCACAATCCCTGGGGACACGGGCGCCGATGATCCTCGATGGCGGCGCCTGCCTGGTCGGCGTCGAATCGACCGTGCTCGATCTCTCGACCGACTCCCCCATCCTGCTGCGTCCCGGCGGCGCGACACGCGAGGCGATCGAGGCGGTGATCGGCCCCATCGCGCTCAGCGATGCCATCCCGAGCGGCGATGCCGCGCGCAAGTCTCCCGGCCAGCTCCAGAGCCATTACGCACCTTCGCGCCCCGTGCGACTGGAGGCGACATCGGTTTCGGCCGATGAAGGCCTGCTGGCCTTCGGCAATACGGTGCCGGCGGGCGCCATGTTGACGATGAACCTGAGCCCGTCCGGCAATCTCGGCGAGGCGGCCGCCAACCTCTTCGCCATGATGCGGTCGCTCGACCGTCCCGGTATCGGCCGCATCGCCGTGGCACCCATTCCGCATACCGGCCTCGGCCTTGCGATCAATGACAGACTAAGGCGAGCCGCGGCGGATGACGGCTCCCACAGGCAGCGCTAGTCTGCCGCCAAAGTGAGGAAACAATGCCCGATACCGCGATCATTCCGACCATCCCGACGGCCCCCGTCACGCCTGCGATCCTCGAAAGCCTGCGCGCCATCGTGGGCGACAAGGGCCTGATCGCCGACGACCAGGGCAAGCAGCCTTTCGTCACCGACTGGCGCGGCTCGATCGTCGGCAACGCCGCCGTCGTCGTGCGCCCGGCCAATGTCGAGGAAGTCTCGAAGGTCGTGAAGCTCTGCTACGACAATGGCATCGCCATCGTGCCCCAGGCCGGCAATACCAGCCTTATGGGCGGCGCGACGCCCTGGCCATCGCACACCGGCATCGTCCTGTCGGTCGGCCGCATGAACAAGGTGCTGAACGTCGATCCGGTCGGCTACTCGATGACCGTCGAGGCGGGCTGTGTGCTGCAGACGCTGCAGGAGACGGCCGCCAGCCACGACCGCTTCTTCCCGCTGTTCCTGGGCGCCCAGGGCTCCTGCATGATCGGCGGCAATCTCTCGACCAACGCCGGCGGCGTGCAGGTGCTGCGCTACGGCAATGCGCGCAACCTCGTCATGGGTCTCGAAGTGGTGCTGCCGAACGGCGACATCTGGAACGGCCTGCGCGCGCTCAAGAAGGACAATACCGGCTACGACCTCAAGCACCTGTTCATGGGCGCCGAAGGCACGCTGGGCATCATCACCAAGGCCGTGCTGAAGCTGTGGCCCGCTTCCAAGGACGTGGCGACCGCCTGGCTCGCCATCCGCGATCCGCAGGCCGCCATCGAGATCCTGTCCGAAGCGCACGGCGCCTCGGAGGACAATGTCGGCTCGTGCGAGCTGATGAGCCGGACCTGCACCGACATGGTCCTGCGCAACATCCCCGGCACTCAGGATCCGCTGAAGGCCGACACGCAATGGTTCCTGCTGCTCGAGTGGACGTCGGCGCGTCCCAAGGCCGAGGGCGCCGAGGGGATGTCCGAGAAGATGGAGCAGTTCCTCGCCGACCAGATGGAGGCCGGCCGCGTGCTCGATGCCGTGATCGCCCAGAGCGAGGCGCAGGCGCGCAACATGTGGGTGATCCGCGAGTCGGTGGCGCCCGCCTCTCGCGCCGAAGGGCCTGGCCTCAGCTACGACATCTCGGTGTCGATCTCCAAGGTGCCGCAGTTCATCGAACGCGGCCTCAAGGCCGCGCTCGACATCCTGCCCAGCATCCGCCCCTATCCGCTCGGCCATATCGGCGACGGCAACATCCACTTCTCCTTCATGGGACCGAAGGGCATGGACCGGCCGACGCTCAGCCAGTACTCGCCCGCCATCACGCGCGCGGTCAACGACCTGGTGACCAGCCTCGACGGCTCGATCTCGGCCGAGCACGGCATCGGCATCGACAAGCTCGACGAGCTTGCGCACTACCGCAGCCGGATCGAACTGGACACGATGCGCACGATCAAGCGCGCGCTCGATCCGAAGAACATCATGAACCCCGGGAAAGTTCTGCGTATCTGATGAGCGATTTCGTCGAAAAGCTGCGCGCCATCGTCGGCGACAAGGGTCTGATCACCGACGAGCAGGGCAAGCATCCCTACGTCACCGACTGGCGCGAGAGCTTCGTGGGCAACGCGCTCGCCGTGGTGCGGCCGGCCAACACCCAGGAAGTCGCCGACGTCGTGAAGCTGTGCGCGGCCGAGAAGGTCGCGGTGGTGCCGCAGGGCGGGAACACGGGCCTGGTCGGCGGCGGCACTCCCGACGAAAAGGGCCGCGAGATCGTGCTCTCGCTCAACCGCATGACGCGCATCGTCGACATCGACCTGATCGGCTATTCGATGACGGTCGAGGCCGGCGTCATCCTGAAGACCATCCAGGAAACGGCCGCGCAACACGACCGTCTGTTCCCGCTGTCGCTGGCCGCCGAGGGAAGCTGCACGATCGGCGGCAACCTCTCGACCAATGCCGGCGGCGTGCAGGTCCTGCACTACGGCAACGCCCGCCAGCTCGTCCTCGGCCTCGAGGTTGTGACTCCCCAGGGCGAGATCTGGAACGGGCTGCGCGCGCTCAAGAAGGACAATACCGGCTACGACCTGCGCGACCTCTATCTCGGCGCCGAAGGCACGTTGGGCATCATCACGCGCGCGGTGCTGAAGCTCTGGCCCAAGCCCAAGGACGTCGCCACCGCCTGGGTCGCCGTCCCCTCACCCGAGGCCGCCGTCGCCCTGCTGAGCGGCGCGCATGCCGCGTCGGAAGACAATGTCACCTCCTGCGAGCTGATGGGCCGCCAGGGCATCGACCTCGTGCTGCAGCACATTCCCGGCGCCGCCGATCCTCTGGCCGAGCGCCATGACTGGTACGTGCTGCTCGAGTGGTCCTCGACGCGCGCGCGTCGCGACGGCGAGAACCAGGGCGGCCTGCGCGAAAAGATGGAAGCCTATCTCGGCGAGGCGATGGAAGGCGGCCTCGTCCTCGACGCCACGATCGCGCAGAACGAGACCCAGGCGCGCGCGCTGTGGAGCCTGCGCGAGAACCATACGGAGGCTTCCAAGAAGGAAGGCCCCTCCGTGAAGCACGACATCTCCGTGGCCGTCAGCAAGATCCCCATCTTCGTCACCGAAGGGCTGGCTGCGATGAAGAAGGCGCTCCCCGAAGGCCGGCCGGTCACCTTTGGCCATGTCGGCGACGGCAACCTCCACTTCAACTGCCAGGCGCCCGCAGGCTGGGACAAGGCGCGCTTCCTGCCGCACACCCATGCCCTGAATGCTGCCGTCTACGATCTGGTGGTCAGCTATGGCGGATCGATCTCGGCCGAGCACGGGATCGGCCTGCTCAAGGTCGACGAGCTCGCCCACTATCGCAGCCAGGTCGAGATCGACACGATGCGGACGATCAAGCGCGCGCTCGATCCGCAGAACCTGATGAATCCGGGAAAGATCGTCCGGGTCTAAACGCTGTCGTCCTGAGCGGTGTGAAGGACCTCACATAGCGGCCAGAGGGTTGCGTTGCGGACGGGAGATCCTTCGCTGCGCTCAGGATGACAAGAATTGAGCACGAACGCGCTTTGTCTCCCTAAGGCCGCGGCGTGCGGTCGTTGGTTCGGTCGACGATCTCGTACTGGACGTCGGTGATCTTGCCGTCGTGATGACGGGCCGGCGGCGCAGGCTCGATGTCGCGGCCAAAGAAACCCAGGATCCAGCGTTTCGCCTTGAAGGCCAGCAACAGCACGAGCGCGACGGCCGCGATGCCCGCGATCACGGCGAAGCCCAGGACCGCGAGCACGACGAAGGCGATCAGACCCAGGATCGCCTGGATCCAGACGCGGGCCGGCAGGCGCGACAGGAGTTCGAGGAACTGCTTGCCGTTCATGTCGCCCAACGCTTCTCGAAGTCCCAGACCTCGGGGAATCCCATCAGCCCATGGATGTCCTGATATTGCGGCAACGGATCGCCGACGCTGGTGCCGCTGTCCTTGAGATGCGCGAACGACTGCCGCATCGCCTCGGCGGCGACGGTGAGGCCGAGGACGGGATAGATCGCGAGATCGAAGCCCCATTTCTTCAGACGGTCGACCTCGGCGCGCGGCGTCTTGCCGAACTCGACCATGTTGGCGAGCAGCGGCTTGTTCACCTCGCGCCCGATGCGCTCCAGTTCGGCCTCGCTCTCGGGCGATTCAACGAAGATGATGTCGGCGCCCGCCTCCTCGTAGAGCGCGGCGCGGCGCAGCGCTTCGTCGAGCCCCAGCGCCGTGCGCGCATCGGTACGCGCGACGATCAGCGTTTCCTCATGCCGGCGCGCATCCGCCGCGACCCGGATCTTGAGCACCATCTCCTCGGCCGGAACCACGCGCCGTCCCGGCGTATGGCCGCACTTCTTGGGCGTCTCCTGGTCCTCGATCTGGATCGCCGCGACGCCCGCCGCCTCGTAGCCGCGAATCGTGCGCTGGACGTTCAGCAACCCGCCATAGCCTGTATCGGCGTCGGCGATGAGCGGCGTTTCGATCACGGAGCAGATCATCTCGGCGCGGCCCAGCATGTCGGAATAGGTCGCCAGCCCGGCATCGGGCAGGCCCAGCATCGAGGCCGTGGCGCCGTAGCCCGTCATGTAGAGAGCCGGAAAGTCCATGCGGTCCGCGACGCGCGCGGAAATGCCGTCGTAGACGCCCGGCGCCAGGATGAACTCGCCCCGTGCCAGGAGGTCCCGCAGTTTCGCTGCCTGTCGATTGCCTGCCATACCTCTCTCCTCGCTCAGGAAAATGACCGAGTTGTGTCGATTGGACCAGCCCGCCGCACACGAAAACGGCCGGCGATCAGGGACCGCCGGCCGTTCCGTTCCAGAAAGTGTCAGCCGGTCAGACGGAAACGGGCTTCAGTTCCTGCGAGCCCGCCGACTTGCAGAAAGTCGTCGTCTCGGTCGTGGTCTGGCCGTTCTTGGTCGCCGTCAACTCGATCGGCCGGCAGGTGCTGCCGTCGGCGCGGCTGGTCGCCGGAGCGACCGGCTTGGCGCTGACGACGGTCGGCGGCGCGGTCGATGCAGCCGAAGACGAAGTCTTGGTCGGTTCGACCGTGTACGTGGTCGGTACATTGTTCTCAGCGACGAACGCGTACTGCGTGGCTTCGGCGAGACGGCGGCGCTCCTGATCGTCGAGCGCGCGGCCGACGAGATTGCCGGCGAGGCCGCCCACCAGCGCACCACCGACTGCGCCACCGACGGACCCGAAGGCCAGGCCGCCCACGACACCGCCCAGCGCCGCGCCCATGACGGTACCGGTCGTCTGGTTGTTCGGCTGCCCGCGATCGTCCGTGCAGGCGGCCACGAGCCCAAGGGCTGCGATCACGCCTACGATCCGGACGACGATCTTCCTGCCGGAGAAGAAGGCCGTGTCAGCAGTCACTGCAGTCATCTGGTGCATCTCCTTTTGTATTCAGGAACGTTCACTCTACTCCAGAGATATTGCTTGCTGCCACGGGCATCGTCCTCCGCATCCGCATAGGAGCGCGGAGCATCGCACGAGGCCAGCAGCAGGCCGGTCCGGACCAGGACGAGCGCGAGATCGTCGCGGTCCGAGTCCGGTATGTCGGCGAGCGGATCCTTGGAGTTCCGTTTGGTGATCAGGCAACGATAGAGCGGCGTGCCATCGGTCAAGCGGTCCGTCTGGCGGCAGCGCAGGTTGCGCGGCTGAGCGGCCAGCGAATCGGCGGCAAGCTTGTGAAGCGCCGGATCGTCCACGACGTCGACCCCCTGCAACCTGATCTCACCGGTGCGGTCCTTGAGGCCGATCATCATCAGCGTCTTGCCGAAATGGTCGAAGTTGCCGGCCACGAACTCGGTCGCCTTCCGGGCCTCCTCGATGGCCTTCTGCCGGGCAGCAGCTTCCTCGGCGGCCTTGCGCTGGGCTTCCTCGTCGGCGCGCTTCCGATCGGCGATTTCGGCCTCGACCTTGCGCCGCGTCTCTTCTTCGATCTGGCGCTTGGCGGCATCGGCTTCGGCCTTCTGCCGCGCCGCGAGATCTGCTTGTGCCTTGGCGTCCTGCTCCGCCTTCGCTTTGGCCTCCTGCTCGGCCTTGGCCTTGGCTTCCTGTTCGGCCTTCTCGGCGCGCAGCTTGTCGGCCTCCGCCGCCGCCTTGCGACGCCCCTCCTCGGCCGCTTCGGCCGCGGCGCGTGCCTTCACCATCTCCGGGTCGGGCCCGCGCGTGGCCATCGCATAATAGCCGCCGCCTCCGACCGCCAGCAGGACGAGCGCCGCGATGCCGGCCCACAGGCCGGTCCGGCTCTTCGCCGCAGGCGGGGGCGGAGCGGTCGGCGACACCGTGGCCGGCCCGAGAACGGACACGCGCGCAGCCGGCGCGTCGTCGCCCTTCCCCATCACCATGGTGGCGTTCGGCTCTGGGGCGGCGGTCATGCCGAGGATGGGTCGCCAGCCGGCGATCGACTGCGGACGGTCGCGCGCGGCGACGGTGAGACCGGCATCCACGCCAGCCAGCACGCCCGGCGAGAACCCCTGGGGGGCCAGCTTGCCGAGCGGCTCATAGCCGTCGTCCAGCATGCGGTCGAAGGCATTGGGCGGCGCCTTGCCGGCGATGGCGTGATAGATCGTGGCAGCGAGGCCGTAGATATCGGTCCACGGCCCCTGCTTGGCCGACGTCATCTGTTCGGCCGCGGCGTAGCCCGGCGTGAAGATTGCCGTCATCGCGGCCGTCCGGCCGACCATGGCCGCGCGCGAAGCGCCGAAGTCGATCAGGGTCGGATTTCCGGCAGCGTCGAGCAGGATGTTGGCCGGCTTGATGTCGCGGTGCAGGAAGCCCGCGGCATGGACCTGCTCCAGCCCGTCGAGCAGCGGCCACAGGATGCGATCGATTTCCTCGGGCTTCAGCTTGCCGCCGGTGTTGATGCGATCCTCGAGCGTGGCACCGCTCAGCAGTTCCATCACGATGTAGGCCGTGCCATTGGCTTCGAGGAAATCGAAGACCTGCACGATCGCCGGCACGCGATGGAGGCTGGCGAGCGTGCGACCTTCGGTGACGAAGCGGTCGCGTCCCCAGCCGAAATCGTCGGCCATCTTGGTCGTGCGCGGCAGCACCGTGGAGCCGTCCTGGCGCACCGCCAGCGCCGACGGCAGATACTCCTTGATCGCGACTTCGCGGCCGAGTTGCACGTCGCGGGCGCGATAGGTGATGCCGAACCCGCCCTGTCCCAGCACCGACACGATCTCGTAGCGTCCGATCATCTGACCGGCCTTCAGCGAGACATAGTCGACCTCCGGCGGCGGCGTGGCACCGGAAAGGGTCGTGGGCTCGTTCATGGGCGGGTCACGCCCCTAGGTGTGATGAACGACCAGCTCGACATCGCCGAGCCGCAACTTCGATCCTGCCTGCAGGGCAATCGGCGCGCCTGCTTTGAGAGCCGTACCGTTGACCGCGGTCCCGTTGGTCGAACCAAGATCCTCGACCTGCAACGCCTCGCCGGCGACGCTGAGCCTGGCGTGTCGGCGCGAAACGGTCGGATGGGGCACGACGAGTTCGCACTGGTCGGCGGCGCGGCCGATGCACATGCCCTGGCTCTGGCCGACCAGCTTTTCCAATGACACTTCGAACGTGTGCTTGCGCCCCGCCGAATCGGGCCCTTCGAAGCGCAACGTGATCTGAGGCACCATGCGCGTCGTCGTCCCGGGCGAGGCGAGCTTCGCCTGCCTGACGTGGAAGACCTGCACGGACCGGCTGACGTTCTTGAGCTGGTGTTCGCCGCCGTCATGGAACACGTACTCGGTCCGCAGCTCCACGAGGTCGCGGACGGCGCGCGACACCGCGATGCCACCGGGTTCCGCCAGCGTCTGGATGCGGGCGGCGAGATTGACGCCGTCGCCGAAGATGTTCTGGTCCTCGTCGTCGATGATGACTTCGCCGAGATGGACGCCGATGCGGAACAGCATGCGCTGCTCCTCGCTGAGCTGCTCGTTGAAACGGGCCATCCGCTCCTGGATGTCGATCGCCGCGGCAACCGCCGAGACGGCCGAGCCGAACTCCGCCAGCATGGCGTCGCCCGCCGTCCCGACGAGACGGCCGCGTCCGGAGTCGATGGCCGGACGCCAGACTTCGATCTGGGCTGACTTGAGGTGGCGGAACGTACGGGTCTCGGCGCCCTCCATCATCCGGGTGAATCCGGCGAGGTCGGCGTGGACGATGGCGGCTAGGCGGCGTTGCATGGTCTCTTCGGTTCAGCGGCCCTATCTCGATTTACCGCCCGGCTGCAATATACCTCGCCAGGCGGCTGTCGGCACGGCCTCAGATACTGCCGGCATCCTGCATTGAATCGCGGCATTCTTGGGACAACCGGAGCGATCAGGTGCGGTTGTCCCTGCGTCAGCGGCCCGTGAAGGTCGGAGTGCGCCGCTCGCCGAGTGCCGCCAGCCCCTCCTTGAGATCTTCCGAGGTCGCACAGGCCCGCTGGGTCTCGCGGATCGAGGGCATGTCGGGTGCCGCCTGGGCGAACTGCTCGATCGCCCGCTTCATGCCCGACATCGACAGCGGTGCGAGGCCGGCCAGGCGCCCGGCCTTCTCGGCCACCTTGTCCTTGAACTCAGCGCGCTCGACCAGCCAGTCGAGATAGCCGACCGCCAGGAGCTCGGTGTCGTGGAAATCCTCCGACAGCAGGAAGGCACGCTTGGCGAAGCTCGGGCTCACCTTCTGCGTATAGCGGCGCAGCCCGCTCGGATAGTAGTGGAGACCGAAGCGCGCCGCCGGCATGAAGAAGCGCATGCCCTTGACGCCGAGGCGGAAGTCGCAGGCCAGCGCCAGATCGGTGGCGCCGCCATAGACACCGCCGTTCAGCGCGCACAGGGTCGGCATGCGCATGGCCTCGATGCGATCCATGACGACTTCGAACGTGTTGTCGCCACCCTCGTCCTTGCGCTCGCCCGCAGGGATCGAGCCCAGGTCGTAGCCGGAGCAGAACGTCTTCTCGCCGGCACCGGTGATCACCGTAGCGCGCACGGCGCGATCGGCGTCGGCCTTCTCGACCGCCTCGCGCAGCAGCTTCAGCCCCGAGGGGTCGAGGCGATTGTGCTTCGCAGGATCGTTCAGCGTGATGGTGGCGATGGGGCCGTCGATCGACAGCAGGACTGAGTTTGTCATGTGGCCTCCAAAATAGCCGAGCCGGTCGCCAAAAGCGACCGAGCGCGCCATATTGCGGAACGGAGGATTTTACATGACTTACACTGCCCCGCTGGCCGACATGCGTTTCGCGCTGCGCGAAGTGGCCGGCCTTTCCGGTGTCGCCGCCCTGCCGGGTTACGAGCATGCGACGGACGACACGATCGACGCCGTGCTGGAGGAAGCCGCCAAGCTGGCCGGCAATGGCCTCGCGCCCCTCAATCGCGAGGGCGACAAGGTCGGCGCCAAGCTCGAGAACGGCGTGGTGCGTACCGCGCCCGGCTTTGCCGCGATCTACAAGGAATTCGTCGAGGGCGGCTGGAATTCCCTGCCCTTCGATCCGGAGTTCGGCGGCCAGGGCATGCCGTGGCTGCTGGCGACCGCCGTGCAGGAGATGTGGCAGGCCGCCAACATGGGCTTCGGCCTGGTGCTGCTGCTGAACCAGGGCGCGATCGACGCCATCCACCATCACGGGTCGGAACAGCAGAAAGCGGCCTATCTGCCCAAGATGATCTCCGGCGAATGGACCGGCACCATGAACCTCACGGAGCCGCAGGCGGGCTCCGATCTCGGCCAGCTGAAGAGCCGCGCGGTGAAGAACGGCGACCACTATCTGGTGAGCGGCCAGAAGATCTTCATCACCTACGGCGAACACGACATGGCCGAGAACATCGTCCACCTCGTGCTCGCCCGAACGCCCGACGCGCCGGCGGGCGTGCGCGGCATCTCGCTGTTCATCGTCCCGAAGTTCCTCGTCGGCGCCGACGGCGGCCTGGGCAAGCGCAACGACCTGCGCTGCGTGTCGCTGGAGCACAAGCTCGGCATCCATGCCAGCCCGACCTGCGTGATGTCGTTCGGCGACGATGGCGGCGCGGTCGGTTATCTCGTCGGCGAGGAGGGCCGCGGCCTCTCCTACATGTTCACCATGATGAACAACGCCCGCCTGTCTGTGGGCATCCAGGGCCTGGCCATCGCCGAGCGCGCCTACCAGCAGGCGGCGGCCTTCGCGCGCACCCGCGTCCAGTCGAAGGACGACGGCAGCGCCGCCCCCGCTTCCGTGTCGATCGTCCACCATGCCGACGTCCGCCGCATGCTGATGAGCATGCGCGCCCAGATCGAGGCGATGCGGGCGCTGGGCTACTATACGGCTGCCGGCATCGATGGCGCGCTGAAGCAGCCCGACAAGGCGGCGGGCCGCAAGATCCAGGACCGGGTCGACCTGCTGATCCCGATCGTGAAGGCCTGGTTCACCGACCTCGGCAACGAGATTGCCTCCACCGGCGTGCAGATCCACGGCGGCATGGGCTTCATCGAGGAGATGGGTGCTGCCCAGCATCTCCGCGATGCCCGCATCCTGCCGATCTACGAAGGCACGAACGGCATCCAGGCACGCGACCTGGTGGGCCGCAAGATCGCCAAGGATGGCGGCGAGACGATGCTGGCGCTGGTTGCGGAAATGCGGGCCACGGCCGAGGAGATGAAGGCCGCCCCCGGCGACGATATCGAGGCCATCCGCACCGGCCTCGAAGCCGCAGCCGATGCCCTGGAGGATGCGACCCGGTGGGTCGCCCAGTCGGTCAAGGCCGAGCTGGTGAGCGCGCTGGCGGGCTCCGTGCCTTTCCTGCGCCTGGCCGGCACGGCGTTGGGCGGCTGGCTGCTGGCGCGCAGCGCCCTGGTGGCCCAGACGCGGCTCGGCCAGCGCGACGGCGATCCCGCCTTCCTCGAGGCCAAACTGGTCACGGCGCGCTTCTACATCGAGGTGATCCTGCCCCCGGCCTTGGCCCAGCTCGGCCCGCTCAAGGCGGCGGGGCGGACGGTGTTCGCACTGGCGGAAGAGCAGTTCTGATCGCGCAAAACGCCAGCGCGCCGCTCGCGATCAGCAGCGGCGCGCGCATCGACAGCCCGTAGAGGGCCGTGCCGCCCAGGGCACCCGTGATCCAGCCGGCGGCCATTGCCGCCTGCAGGCGGCCGGCGACCAGCCCCTGGCGGCGCTCGCCGCCCAGCCGGGCGGCCTCGGTCATGAGGCCCGCCTGCGCCAGGCCATAGCCAACGCCGAGGATGGCGAAGGTCGCGATCAGCATCACTGCGCCTTCCGCCATCAACGCGCCCGCAACACCGGCCACGCAGATGACGAAGCCCAGCAGCATCAGGTCACGTGCCGCCAGCGCCAGCACTCGCACACCGACGGACTGCATCAGGAACGCTCCCGTGGCGAAGGAAGCACCCGCGAAGCCCGCGATGCGGATCGCCGCGACAGTCTCGGCGCCGAAGCGATCCTGGACGTAGAAGGCAGTCGTCGGCTGCAGCGCGCCGAAGCCCAGGACCATAACGAAGCTCAGCAGCGCACAGCCGGCAAGGCCGTCGACCGGCGCGTTGCTGGCCTGCGCCATCGCGGCAGGCCGGGGTGGCTCGGCAACGCCGGTGATCGCGAGGGCGGCCAGCGCGGCCACCACGCCCCCGGCGATTACCGGCCAGGCGAGGCCTAGTCCCACCAGCATCGCCGTCAAGGCGGGGCCCAGCACACTGCCAAGGCTCGCAGCCGCGCCCACGGAAGCAATGCCGATACCTCGTCTTCCGCGTGGTGTTGCATCGACTATCCAGGCAATCGCCGTCGGCTGGATGCCGCCCGCGAACAGGCCATAGACGATGCGCGCGGCCAGCAGCCCGAGGAAGACGTACGGCCAGCGCGCCAGGTAGAAGCCGGCGAATAGTGCGAGCGAGAGCGTCGTCGCGACCAGCCCCAGGACAATGACGCGCGTCCGGCCGAAGCGGTCCGACAGCCGCCCCCAGGACGAAGCTGTCACGACGAACAGCAAGCCGGAGGACGCGAAGATCACGCCGACCTCGAATTCACCAAGGCCGACCTCGCGGCCGAACAGGCCGAGCGTCGCGAACACCGCCGCATTGGCTATGGTGGCCGCGAAGACAGCGAACAGGATAACAGCCGCTTGCACCGGCGCAGCCTCGACCAAATGCGCGCGGCAGAGAAAGCACAAATCGTTGCCGCGCGTTACTGATCGTTGCGGGCTGTTACAGCGGCTTCACCATGTGGACGCGCATATGCGCGTCCTTGCCGTGGTCGGGCAGAGCGCGACGGACGATAGCGAAGCCGTGGCTGCCATAGAGCCTGATGAGATGATACATCATCTCGGCCGTGACCAGCGAGATGGCGCGGTCGCCGCGTGAAAGCGCGACTTCGTCGAGCTGCTGAAGCAGCCAGCGTCCGAGGCCCGTGCCCTGCTGCGCCGGGTGGACGGCCAGCCGGTCGAGGAAGAGTTCCGCCTCCCGCCGCTCGGTGGCAGCGACCCCGACGATCTGCCCGTCCTTCTCCGCCACAAACACGTCGCCGCGCTCGATCGAGGCCGGCAGCCACTTGTAGTAATCGGCCGGGATCTCGCGGCCGAGCTTGGCGAGATAGGGCGTGAACGCGGCGCGCAGAACGCGGTCGGCGTCGGCGCCTTCCGATAGCTGGGCGTTCCTGAAGATGAAGCTCATGCCCGAGCTTAGCCTTTCGCTGGGGGCGGGCCACTCGAGCAAACAAAAACGCCCGGGCTTTCGACCGGGCGTTTTCAATTCGGTGCAAAGAAAGAGGCTTTACGCCGCTTCCTGCTGCGTCGCCTGGTCGGCCGACGGACCGCTGTCCTGGCCCTTGGCCGAGGTGTCGCGCTCGACGAACTCGATCACGGCCATCTCAGCGGCGTCGCCGAAGCGGTAGCCTGCCTTCAGCACGCGGAGGTAGCCGCCGTTACGCTTGGAGTAGCGCGGTCCGAGCGTCGTGAAGAGCTTGTCGGCCACGTAGGGATCGCGCAGAAAGCCGATCGCCTGGCGACGGGCGTGCAGGCCGCCGCGCTTGCCGAGGGTGACCAGCTTCTCAACGATCGGACGCAGGTCCTTCGCCTTGTGAAGCGTGGTCGTGATCTGCTCGTGCTTGATGAGGGCACCGGCGAGATTCATGAACATCGCCTTGCGATGCTCCGCCGTGCGGTGGAACTTCCGGCCGCGATTATTGTGACGCATGACTTCTTTCCTTCTACCGGCCTAGTACGGCTCTTCCAGCCGCTTGGCCATTTCCTCAATGTTGTCCGGCGGCCAACCCGGGATTTCCATTCCCAGGTGGAGGCCCATGCCAGCCAGCACTTCCTTGATCTCGTTCAGCGACTTGCGGCCGAAGTTCGGGGTGCGCAGCATCTCCGCCTCGGTCTTCTGAACCAGATCGCCGATATAGATGATGTTGTCGTTCTTCAGGCAGTTGGCCGAACGGACCGACAGTTCCAGTTCGTCGACCTTGCGCAGCAGGTTGCGGTTGAACGGGAAGTCGTCCTGCTGCTCTTCCCTGCGGACCTCGCGCGGCTCCTCGAAGTTGATGAAGAGCTGGAGCTGGTCCTGCAGGATGCGGGCGGCGAGCGCCACGGCATCGGCCGGCATCGTCGTGCCGTTGGTCTCGACAGTCATCGACAGGCGGTCATAGTCGGTAACCTGGCCGACGCGGCTGTTCTCGATCTTGTAGGAAACGCGCTTGACCGGGCTGAACACCGAGTCGATCGGGATGAGGCCGATCGGAGCGTCTTCAGGACGGTTCGCGGAGGCCGGGATGTAGCCCTTGCCGGTGGCGACCATGAGCTCCATCGAGATCGAGGCGCCGTCGTCGAGCGTACAGATCAGGTGCTTGGGGTCCATGATCTGGACGTCGCCGGGCAGTTCGATCATGCCGGCGGTAACCTCTCCGGGACCGACGGCACGCAGATAAAGACGCTGCGGGCGATCGCCCTGCATCTTCACGGCCATCGCCTTGATGTTCAGGACGATGTCCACCACATCCTCACGGACGCCGGGAATCGACGAGAATTCGTGCAGCACGTTGTCGATCTTGATCGACGTGACGGCCGCGCCCTGGAGAGACGACAACAGGACGCGCCGCAACGCATTGCCGAGAGTGAGACCGAAACCGCGCTCGAGCGGCTCGGCGACGATGGTCGCAGTGCGACCCGGATCGACGCCGGCTTCGGTGACAAGCTTCTCCGGCTTGATCAGGTCCTGCCAGTTCTTCTGAAGCACGTGGGCTACCCCTCTAGACCGGTTCAAGCGAGCCCCTCGGGACTCGCCATACATTCCTCATGAGCGGGCGACGCCGACGGCGCCGCCTCCACTCGAAATCAGACGCGGCGACGCTTCGGCGGCCGGCAGCCATTGTGCGGGATCGGCGTCACGTCGCGGATCGACGTCACGGCCAGACCCACCGCCTGCAGCGCCCGAAGAGCCGACTCACGACCCGACCCCGGACCGCGCACCAGGATCTCGATCGTGCGCATGCCGTGTTCCATCGCCTTGCGGCCGGCGCCTTCGGCGGCCATCTGCGCGGCGAACGGAGTCGACTTGCGAGATCCCTTGAAACCCTGCTGGCCCGACGACGACCAGGCAATCGCGTTACCCTGGGCATCGGTGATCGTGACGATGGTGTTGTTGAACGAGGCGTTCACGTGCGCGACGCCGGCGATGATGTTCTTGCGTTCCTTGCGACGGGGACGCGCGGCGCCGGTGGCGGCTGCAGCTTTGGCCATGTCCGTGATCCCTTCTTACTTCGTCACTTTTTTCTTGCCGGCGATCGGCTTGGCCGGGCCCTTGCGGGTACGCGCATTGGTATGGGTGCGCTGGCCGTGGACCGGCAGGCCGCGACGATGACGCAGGCCGCGATAGCAGGCGAGATCCATCAATCGCTTGATGTTCATCGCCACTTCGCGCCGCAGATCACCCTCGACCGTGTAGTCACGATCGATGGTTTCGCGGATGCGGATGACCTCGTCGTCGCTCAGCGTATTCACGCGGCGCGACTCGTCGATCCCAACTTTTCCACAGATCTCCTTGGCTTTCGCCGCACCGATCCCATGGATGTACTGAAGCCCGATCACCACACGCTTGGCGGTCGGAATGTTCACACCGGCTATACGAGCCAAAGTCCCAACTCCTTCAAAGACTTATGGCGCGCTCGCGCGCGCCCGTCACATGTTCCGCTGGCCCCGGAAAAGCGCGCGATTATATGTATCCGCACCCCCGAGTCAATGGAACTCACCCTTGTCAAGTCCCCGCCAGAACTCCTGCGATCTGGCGGTAAACCTCGTCCATCGCGGCCATCCCGTCGACCTTCCGAAGCACCCCGCGGGCGCTGTAGTAGGGCAACAAGGGCTCGGTCTGAGCCCTGTAGGCAGCCATGCGAGTCTTCATAGTCTCTGCATTGTCGTCCTTGCGGCGAGTGAACTCCGTCGACCCGCAGACGTCGCAGACCCCGTCGACCTTCGGCCGCTTGAACTTGTCGTGGTAGCCCGCCCCGCACTTGGCGCAGGAAAAGCGGCCGACGATGCGCTCGGTCAGCGCCTTCTCGTCGACTTCCATTTCGATCACCCGGTCGAGCTCCTTGCCCGATTCGGCCAGCATCTTGTCCAGCGCCTTGGCCTGGGCCTCGGTCCGCGGGAAACCGTCCAGGATGAAGCCCTTGGCGCAGTCCGGCTGGGCGATGCGGTCGCGGATCAGGCCCACCATCAGCTCGTCGGGGACCAGTTCGCCCCGCTCCATGATGCCCTTGGCCTTCTGCCCGAGCTCGCTCCCCGAGGCGACGGCCGCCCGCAGCATGTCGCCGGTCGAAAGCTGGATCAGCCCCCGCTCCTGCTGCAGCCGCTGGGCCTGGGTGCCCTTTCCGGCCCCCGGCGGTCCGAGAAGAATGATGTTCATCGGCCCTTGCCCCGCAGCCGGGCCTTCTTGATGAGGCCCTCATATTGGTGGGCAAGCAGATGCGCCTGCACCTGGGTCACCGTGTCGAGTGTGACGGACACCACGATCAGCAGGCTGGTACCGCCGAAGTAGAACGGCACACCGCCGCGGGCGATCAACAGTTCCGGCAGGATACAGACGGCCGAGAGGTAGACCGCTCCGATGACCGTGAGCCGGTTCAGGATGTACTCAAGATATTCGGCCGTGTTCTTGCCCGGGCGGATGCCTGGAATGAAACCGCCGTTTTTCTTCAGATTGTCGGCTGTGTCGACCGGATTGAACACAACGGTCGTGTAGAAGAAGCAGAAGAATACGATCAGGCCGATATAGGCGATCAGGTACGCCGGCTGACCATGGCCGAGATGGGTCGAGAACCACTGGATCCAGCCGGGCTCGCCCGTCCCCTGGAACGACGCGATCGTGGCGGGAAACAGCAGCAGCGACGACGCGAAGATCGGCGGAATGACGCCGGCCGTATTGATCTTCAGCGGCAGGTGAGAGGCCTCGCCGCCATACATGCGGTTGCCGACCTGGCGCTTGGGATACTGGACGACGATTCGTCTCTGCGCGGTCTCGACGAAGACGACCACCGCCACGACCAGCACGATGCCGATGATCAGCGCGATGATGAACAGTGCCGACAGGGCGCCGGTGCGGCCCAGTTCCAGGGTCTGGATCAGAGCATCCGGCAGAGCCGCGACGATGCCGGCGAAGATGATCAGCGAGACGCCGTTGCCGACACCCCGAGCGGTAATCTGCTCGCCCAGCCACATGAGGAACAGCGTCCCGCCGACCAGGGTCACGATCGTGACGAAGCGGAAGAAGACGCCGGGATCGATCACGACGGGCCCCGCGGCGGCGACCTGACTCTCGAGGCCGACGGCGATTCCGTAGGCCTGGAAAGTCGCAAGGACGACCGTGCCGTAGCGCGTGTACTGGTTGATCTTCTTGCGGCCGGCCTCGCCCTCCTTCTTCAGCGCCTCCAGCGACGGCACGACCGTCGTCAGGATCTGCATGATGATGGAGGCCGAGATATACGGCATGATGCTCAGCGCGAGCACGGACATGCGGCCGATCGAGCCGCCCGAGAACACGTCGAGAAGCCCCGCGATACCGCCGGCATTCTGCTTGAAAATCTCGGCCAGGGCGGCCGGATCCACGCCGGGGACCGGGATATAGGCGCCGATGCGGAAGACGACGAGCGCGGCCACGGTGAACCACAGTCGCTTCTTCAGCTCGGTCGCCCTACCGATCGAACCCCAGTTCAGGTTAGATGCAAGTTGCTCGGCGGCGGATGCCATGGAACCTCACGCGTGAACGACACAAGGGGGAAACGACGCCCCCGTTGACGTCGTCCGGTTCAGGCCGCGTCGGCGACGGGCTTGGGCGGCAGTTCGACCTTACCACCGACCTTCTCGACCGCGGCAATCGCCGACGCCGAAGCGCCCGCAACCTTCACGTCGATCTTGGTCGTCAGTTCGCCCTTGCCAAGAAGACGGACGCCGTCCGCGGCATTCTTGATCAGGCCAGCGGCGATCATCGCCTCGGCGTCGATCAGCTTGCCGGCGTCGAGCTTCTTGTCGTCGATCGCCTTCTGCAGCGTGCCCAGGTTGATCACCTGCCAGGTCTTCTGGTGCGGCGGACGGAAACCGCGCTTGGGGATGCGCCGGTAGAGCGGCATCTGGCCGCCCTCGAAGCCCTTGATGGCCACGCCGGTACGCGACTTCTGGCCCTTGACGCCACGACCTGCGGTCTTGCCCTTGCCGGAGCCGATACCGCGGCCGACGCGCATGCGTCCCTTGCGGGCGCCCGGATTGTCGGAGATCTGGTTCAGTCTCATGGTCTTCTACCTCCGCGCCACAGCCCCGGGGGCTAGCGCGTTTCCTCTTCGACGCGCACGAGATGGCGCACCTTGTTGATCATGCCGCGCACTTCGGGCGTATCCACGAGCTCGCGGGTACGGTGGCGCTTGTTCAAGCCCAGGCCGATCAGCGTTCCGCGCTGGTCTTCCGTGCGGCCGATGTGGCTGCCGGTCTGGGTGATCTTGATGGTCTTGCCCTGGGCCATAGTCCGGTTCCTTAAGCCGCCGCTTCGGCGGTGGTCTCGTCGCGACGGCCCAGCAGATCGCCGACCTTCTTGCCGCGACGGGTCGCAACCATGCGCGGCGAGTTGAGCTGGTCGAGCGCCTTGAAGGTCGCCTTGATCATGTTGTGCGGGTTGGACGTGCCGACCGACTTGGCGACGATGTCCTTGATACCCAGG
Source organism: Reyranella sp. (assembly GCF_965249915.1). Classification (GTDB taxonomy): domain Bacteria; phylum Pseudomonadota; class Alphaproteobacteria; order Reyranellales; family Reyranellaceae; genus Reyranella. Next base: position 938,146 of record NZ_OZ252257.1, on the reverse strand, counting down.
GTCTCGAAGATGGCGCGCATCGGGCCGCCGGCAATGATGCCGGTTCCGGCCGGAGCCGCACGCAGCGTCACCTTGCCGGCGCCGAAGCGGCCCTTGACGTCGTGATGCAGCGTGCGTCCGTCGCGCAGCGGCACCCGGATCAGACCGCGCTTGGCGGCTTCCGTCGCCTTGCGGATCGCTTCCGGAACCTCGCGGGCCTTGCCCGCACCGTGACCGACGCGGCCACGCTGGTCGCCGACTACGACGATGGCGGCGAAAGCGAAGCGACGACCACCCTTCACGACCTTCGCGACGCGATTGATCGTGACCAGCTTGTCGGTCAGTTCATTGTCCTCGTCGCGGTCACGGGGCCGATCGCGATCGCGCGGGGAACGGCCGGAACCACCGGGTGAACGAGCCATATTCTAACTCCCGATCAGAACGACAGGCCGCCCTCACGGGCGGCATTGGCCAGCGCAGCGATGCGGCCGTGATACGTGTAGCCACCGCGGTCAAAGACGACTTCCTTGACTCCGGCCGCGACGGCGCGAGCGGCAATCAGCTTGCCGACTTCGGCAGCTGCGCCCTTGTCGGCGCCGGTCTTGAGCGAGCCCCGGACGTCCTTGTCGAGCGTCGAGGCAGCGGCCAGGGTGACGCCCTTCCGGTCGTCGATGACCTGGGCGTAGATGTGCTTGCCCGAGCGGAAGACGCTGAGGCGCGGGCGGCCGTTGCTGGCCTGGCGCAGCGCGTAGCGCGTGCGCCGCTGGCGACGGGCGAAAAGAGCATTGCGGTCGGACATGATTCTCTCGCCTCTACTTCTTCTTGCCTTCCTTGCGCCGGATCGTCTCAGTCGAGTACTTGATGCCCTTGCCCTTGTAGGGCTCGGGCGGACGCAGGCTGCGGATCTCGGCCGCAATCTGGCCCACACGCTGACGATCCGAACCCGATATCTCGATCTCGGTAGGCTTGAGCGCCTTGATCTGGATACCAGCCGGAATGGGAATTTCGACATCATGGCTGAAGCCGAGCTGCATTTTCAGCATCTTGGCGTCGGCCGCGGCGCGATAGCCCACGCCGTTGATCTCGAGGTTGATGGTGAACCCGTCGGAAACGCCGCGAACGACGTTGCTCGCCAGGTTGCGCGCCGTGCCCCACTGCATGCGGGCGCGGCGGCTGTCGTTACGCGGCTTGAAGACCAGCCCTTCGCCTTCCTTGGCGACGGAAACGTCGTCATGGACGACGAGCTGGAGCTCGCCCCGCTTGCCCTTGGCCTTGAGATGCTGGCCCTTGAGCTCGATGGTGACACCGGCCGGAATGACGACCGGATTTTTGCCGACGCGCGACATGCTCAGAACACCTTGCAGATGACTTCGCCGCCGACATTGGCGGCACGCGCCTCGGCGTCCGACATGACACCGCGCGGCGTGGACAGGATCGAGATGCCCAGCCCGTTGAAGTGGCGCGGCAACTCGCGGATCTTGGAGTAGACGCGGCGTCCCGGCGTGGAGACGCGCTTAATCTCCTTGATGACCGGACGGCCGTTGTCGTACTTCAGCTCGATACGGAGTTCGCGAACGCCCGGCCGAAGCTCTTCCTCGAACCAGCCGCGGATATAGCCCTCGCGCTGGAGCACGTCGAGCACGCTCGAGCGGAGCCGCGAAGCCGGAGCCGTCACGCTCTCGAGGCGCGCCGACTGGCCGTTGCGGATGCGGGTCAGCAAATCGCCGACGGGATCTGTCATCGCCATGGTCTACGGTCCCCGTTTACCAGCTCGACTTCACGACGCCGGGCAGAGCGCCCAGCGACGCGAGCTGACGCAGCGCAATGCGCGACAGCTTGAACTTGCGGTACACGGCCCGCGGACGGCCCGTGAGTTCGCACCGGTTGCGCACCCGCGTCGGCGAGGAATTGCGCGGCAGTTCCGCCAGCTTGAGGCGGGCCCCGAAACGCTCTTCCGGCGTCAACTTGTCGTCGACCGCCATTGCCTTCAGCCTGGCGCGCTTGCCGGCGAATTGCTTCGCCATCTTAGCGCGTCGGTTGTTCTTCTCGACCGAACTCGTCTTGGCCATGTGTTTCTCCGGCCTCAGTTCACGAACGGGAAGTCGAAAGCGCGGAGAAGCGACCTGGCTTCCGCGTCCGTCTTCGCAGTCGTGCAGATGATGATGTCCATACCGCGCACCTGGTCGACCTTGTCGTAGTCGATCTCGGGGAACACGATCTGCTCCTTCAGGCCCATGGCGTAGTTGCCATTGCCGTCGAACGACTTGCCGTTCAGCCCGCGGAAATCGCGAACACGCGGCAGGGCGATCGTGATCAGGCGATCGATGAACTCGTACATGCGGTCGCGGCGCAGCGTGACCTTTGCGCCGATCGCCATGCCCTCGCGCAGCTTGAAGGTCGCGATCGACTTGCGCGACCGGGTGATCACAGGTTTCTGCCCGGTGATCGCCGTGAGGTCGGCCACGGCGCCATCGACGGCCTTGCGGTCGTTGACCGCCTCGCCGACGCCCATGTTGATGACGATCTTGTCGAGCTTCGGCACCTGGAAGGCGTTCTGATAAGAGAACTCCTTCGTGAGCGCCTCACGCACGGTCTTGATGTAGTGTTCTTGCAGACGCGCGGGCATGGCCCGTTCTCCTAGCGGTCGATGGTCTCGCCGGAGGCACGCGCGATGCGCACCTTGCGGCCGTCTTCAAGGAACCGGAAGCCGACTTTCGTCGGCTTATCCGATTTGGGATCCAGCAGGGCCACGTTGGAGACGTGGATCGTGGCCTCGCGTTCGATGATTCCGCCGGCTTCCGCGCGGCTCGGCTTGGTGTGGCGCTTGATCATGTTCACGCCGGAGACGATCACGCGGTTCTCCTTGGGGAGAACGCGCAGGACGTCGCCTACCTTACCCTTGCTGCCACCGGTGATGACTTTCACCCGGTCGCCCTTCTTGATCTTGAGTTTGATTGCCATGGCTAGAGCACCTCAGGCGCAAGCGAGATGATCTTCATGAACTTCTTGGCGCGCAGCTCGCGCGTCACCGGTCCGAAGATACGGGTGCCGATCGGCTCGTCCTGCTTGCTGATGAGCACGGCGGCGTTGCGGTCGAAACGGATCGCGCTGCCGTCCTGGCGGCGCAGCGCGAAGGAAGTGCGCACGACGACGGCGCGATGCACCTCGCCCTTCTTGACCTTGCCGCGCGGGATCGCTTCCTTGATCGACACCACGATCACGTCGCCCACGCTGGCATACTTGCGGCGAGAGCCGCCCAGCACCTTGATGCACTGGACTCGACGGGCACCGGAATTGTCGGCGACCTCGAGGTTGGTTCGCATCTGAATCATGTCTGTGCTCCGATCCGCCTAAGCCTTCGCGCCTTCGACAAGAACTTCCCAGCTCTTGGTCTTGGACAGCGGACGGCATTCGCGGATGCGCACGATTTCGCCGATCTTGCCCTTGTAGGCATTGGCCTCGTCGTGCGCGTGATACTTCTTCGACTTGCGAATGAACTTCTTGTAGATCGGATGCTGAATGCGGCGTTCGACCTTCACGACGATGGTCTTGTCCATCTTGTCGCTGACGACGACGCCTTCCAGGATACGCTTCGGCATTTCGTGCTCCTTAACCGGCGGCCTTTTCGCCCAGCACCGTCTTGATGCGGGCGATGTCGCGGCGCACCTGGCGCGCGCGGGCAGTCTTCTGCAGCTGGCCTCCAGCCTTCTGGAAACGCAGGTTGAACGCTTCCTTACGAAGGTTTCCGAGCTCGTTCTTCAGCTCGTCCTTGGTCTTGGGGCGCAGATCGATGGCCTTCATGTCGTTCTCCCTCAGCCTTCGGCGCCGACGCGCGAAACGAAGCGGGTCTTGATCGGCAGCTTGGCCGCGCCGAGCGCCAGCGCTTCCTTGGCGATCGTGCCCGAAACTCCCTCGAGCTCGAACAGGATGCGGCCCGGCTTCACGCGCGCCGCCCAGAATTCGGGCGCGCCCTTGCCGGAGCCCATGCGGACTTCGGCAGGCTTCTTCGACACCGGGACATCCGGGAACACGCGGATCCAGACACGGCCGGCACGCTTCATGTGACGCGTGATGGCGCGGCGGGCCGCCTCGATCTGGCGCGCCGTCAGACGATCCGGCTCCATCGCCTTCAGCCCATAGGAGCCGAAGTCGAGGTTGAAGCCGCCCTTGGCAGCGCCGCTGATACGACCCTTGAAGGCCTTGCGGTACTTGGTGCGCTTGGGTTGCAGCATGATGGATTACGCGTCCCTCTGCTCGGTGCGCTCGACGCGCGCCGGCGTACGTTGCGGCGCGGCTTCCTCGGCGCGCTTGTCGTGCGCCATCGGGTCGTGCGCCATGATCTCGCCCTTGAACACCCAGACCTTCACACCGCAGGTGCCGAAGGTGGTGAACGCGGTGGCGGTGCCATAGTCGACGTCGGCGCGCAGCGTGTGCAGCGGCACGCGACCTTCGCGGTACCATTCCATGCGGGCGATTTCAGAACCGCCCAGACGTCCCGAGCAGTTGATCCGGATGCCGAGGGCGCCCAGGCGCATCGCCGACTGCACGGCGCGCTTCATGGCGCGACGGAAGGCGACGCGACGCTCGAGCTGCTGGGCGATGTTCTCGGCGATCAGCGTGGCATCGATCTCCGGCTTGCGGATCTCGACGATGTTCAGGGCCACTTCGCCCTTCGTCATCTTGGCGAGATCGCCGCGCAGCTTCTCGATGTCGGCGCCCTTCTTGCCGATCACCACGCCCGGACGGGCGGTGTGGATCGTCACGCGGGCGCGCTTGGCCGGCCGCTCGATGATGATCTTCGCGACGCCGGCCTGGGCCAGCCGCTCGCGCAGCACCTTGCGGATATGGATGTCCTCATGGAGCATCTTCGAGTATTCGGCGCCTTCGGCGTACCAGCGCGAGTCCCAGGTACGGTTGATCCCGAGCCGCAGGCCGATCGGATTGACCTTCTGACCCATTACTTGTCCTCCGCCTCGGCGCGCTCACGCACCACGATGGTGAGATGAGCGAACGGCTTGACGATACCGGCCGCGCGGCCGCGGCCGCGCGTCTGGAACCGCTTCATGACCAAGCCCTTGCCGACCGACGCCTCGGCGACGACCAGACGGTCGACATCGAGGTTGTGGTTGTTCTCGGCGTTGGCAATGGCCGAATTCAGGGCCTTCTTCACGTCGCGGGCAATCCGCTTCTTGGAGAAGGTGAGCTCGTTGACCGCAGTCGCGGCCTTCTTGCCACGGATCGTGGCGGCCACGAGGTCGAGCTTGCGCGGGCTGATGCGCACGGCGCGCAGGACAGCCTTGGCTTCATTGTCCGCCTCACGGCGGGGAGCGGATGGCTTGCTCATCGCGCGTTAATCCTTCGACACTTTCTTGTCACCGGCATGGCCGGTGAAGGTGCGGGTCGGCGAGAATTCGCCGAGCTTGTGACCGACCATTTCCTCGGTGACGTTCACCGGGATGAACTTCTTGCCATTGTAGACGCCGAACGTCAGACCGACGAACTGCGGCAGGATCGTCGAGCGACGCGACCATGTCTTGATCACTTCGCTGCGGATGTTCCCGCGCGACTTCTCGGCCTTCTTGATCAGGCTGCCTTCAACGAAGGGGCCCTTCCAAACGGAGCGTGCCACTGTCTATCTCCTAGCGCGTCGCATGCCGGCGGCGGATGATCATCTTGTCCGTCGCCTTGTTCTTGCGGGTCTTCTTGCCCTTGGTCGGCTTGCCCCACGGCGTCACCGGATGACGGCCACCCGAGGTGCGGCCTTCGCCGCCGCCGTGCGGATGATCGACCGGGTTCATGACCACGCCGCGAACCGTCGGGCGACGGCCGAGCCAACGCTGGCGTCCGGCCTTACCGATGACGATGTTCTGGTTGTCGGGGTTCGACACCGCGCCCACGGTCGCCAGGCACTCGCCCGGCACCAGCCGCAGTTCTCCCGAACTCAACTTGATCTGGGCATAGCCCGCGTCCTTGCCGACGAGCTGGGCGTAGTTGCCGGCAGAGCGCGCCAGCTGGCCGCCGCGGCCCTTCTTCAGCTCGACGTTATGCACGATCGTGCCGACCGGCATATTGGCGAGCGGCATGGCGTTGCCCGGCTTGATGTCGACGCGCTCGCCCGAGACGATCTCGTCGCCCGCCTTCAGGCGCTGCGGCGCCAGGATGTAGGCCAGCTCGCCGTCGGCGTACTTCACCAGCGCGATGAACGCGGTACGGTTCGGGTCGTACTCCAGACGCTCCACCGTCGCCGCGACGTCGAACTTGCGACGCTTGAAGTCGATGATGCGCAGGCGACGCTTGTGACCACCGCCCATGTGATGGCTGGTGATGTGGCCGTGGTTGTTGCGGCCGCCGGTGTTCGACTTGCCGCGCGTCAGCTCCTTTACCGGCTTGCCCTTCCAGAGGCCGGTACGGTCGACGATGACCAGCTGTCGCAGGGACGGCGTGATCGGCTTAAATGTCTTCAAGGCCATTGTTCTGTCTCCCGTCCTACAGGCCCGTGGTCACGTCGATCTTGTGACCCTCGACCAGCGAGACGATCGCCTTCTTCCAGTCGCTCCGCACGCCGGGACGGCCGCGGAATACCTTGCTCTTGCCCTTGACCGTGACGGTGTTGACCGCCTTGACCTTGACCTTGAACAGACCTTCGATGGCCTGCTTGATCTCGGGCTTGGTGGCATCGGCCGCGACCTTGAAGGTCACCTGGCTGTGCTCCGAACCGTTGGTCGTCTTCTCGGTGATCAGCGGTGCACGAATGACTTCGTACATGCGCAGGCGCGAGACGGTTTGGGGGATGTACCGCTTGGCGCTCATTGCAGACGCTCCTCGAGATGCTTCACGGCATCCTTGGTGAGCACCAGCGTGTCGCGGCGCAGGATGTCGTAAACGTTTGCTCCCTGCTGCGGCAGCACATCGACATGGGCGATGTTGGCCGCCGCGCGGGCGAAGTTCGTGTCGATCTCGGCTCCGCCGATGATCAGGGCGCTGGTCAGACCGAGTGCGCCGAAGTGGCCTTTGAGCTGGGCGGTCTTCGGCTCTGCCAGAGCGGCGGCATCAACCACGATCAGCTTGCCTTCGGCGGCCTTGGCCGACAGAGCGGTACGCAGCGCGAGCTTGCGAACCTTCTTGGGCAGGTCGCTGGCATGGCTGCGAACGACCGGACCGAACGCCTTGCCACCGCCACGAAACTGCGGAGCCGCCTCGTTACCGTGACGGGCGCGGCCGGTGCCCTTCTGGGCGTACATCTTCTTGGCCGTCGCCGTAACCTCGGCGCGCCCCTTGGACTTGTGCGTGCCCTGCTGCCGGTGCGAGAGCTGCCACACGACGCAACGCTGCAGGATGTCCTTGCGGACGGGGACGGCGAACACCGCGTCGGCGAGATCGATCTCACCGGCGCTGCCGCCTTCAATGGTCTTGACCGCGATCTTCATGATCTGATCCTTAAGCCTGCGGAGCGGCTTCAGCCGCCGGAGCCGCCGCCTCGGCAGCAGCCTTGCGCAGGCCGGCCGGGTACGGAGCATCCTTGTGACGGGCGCGCTTGGAGGCGTCCTTGACGATGATGTAGCCATTGGCCGGGCCCGGAACCGCGCCGGAAACCAGCAGCAGACCCTTTTCGTCATCGACGGCGACGACCTTCAGGTTCTGGGTGGTCACCCGCTCGTTGCCGTAGTGGCCGGCCATCTTCTTGCCCGGGAAGGTACGGCCGGGATCCTGGCGGTTACCGGTCGAACCATGCGAACGGTGCGAGACCGACACGCCGTGGCTGGCCTCGAGGCCGTGGAAGTTCCAGCGGACCATCGAGCCGGTGAAGCCACGGCCGATCGTGGTGCCGACGACGTCGACGAACTGGCCCGGCACGAAATGGCTGGGCACCAGCTCGGCGCCGACCTCGAGGACCGCGTCCTTGGCGACCCGGAACTCGACGAGCTTCTTCTTCGGCTCGACCTTGGCCTTGGCGAAGTGACCGCGCATCGGCTGGGTCACGTTCTTAACCTTGGCCTTGCCGTAGCCGAGCTGCACGGCAACGTACTTGTCCTTCTCTTCCGAGCGGACAGCAACAACCTGCAGCTGATCCACCTTCAGAACGGTGACGGGCACATGCTCCCCGGCGTCGTTGAAGACGCGGGTCATGCCGACCTTCTGGGTGACGAGACCGCAACGCATGGTCTTCTTCCTTCTTTCCTGGTCCGCTCTAGGCGCCGAGCTTGATTTCGACGTCCACGCCGGAGGCGAGGTCGAGCTTCATCAGCGCGTCCACGGTCTGCGGCGTCGGGTCGACGATATCGAGCACGCGCTTGTGCGTACGGATCTCGAACTGCTCGCGCGACTTCTTGTCGATGTGCGGCGAGCGGTTGACCGTGAACTTCTCGATTCCGGTCGGCAGCGGAATGGGCCCGCGCACCTGCGCGCCCGTCCGCTTGGCCGTGCTGACGATCTCGCTGGTCGACGAATCGAGCACGCGATGATCGAAGGCCTTCAGCCGGATCCGGATGTTTGTGTTGTCCATGGCCATGATGTTCGCCTTGTCGCGTCGGTTACGTTTTTACTTTACGACTTTGGTGACGACGCCGGCGCCGACGGTGCGTCCACCCTCGCGGATGGCGAAGCGCAGGCCCTCGTCCATGGCGATCGGCTGGATCAGCTCGACCACCAGCCGCGCGTTGTCGCCCGGCATCACCATCTCCGTGCCTTCCGGCAGCGTCACCACGCCCGTGACGTCCGTCGTCCGGAAGTAGAACTGCGGACGGTAGTTCGTGAAGAACGGCGTGTGACGGCCGCCCTCTTCCTTCGTCAGGATGTACGCTTCCGCCTCGAAGTTCGTGTGCGGCGTGATCGCGCCCGGCTTCGACAGAACCTGGCCGCGCTCCACGTCCTCACGGCCCACGCCGCGCAGCAGCGCGCCGATATTGTCGCCCGCCTCGCCCGAGTCCAGCAGCTTGCGGAACATCTCGACGCCGGTAACCGTCGTCTTCGTCGTGGCCTTCAGGCCCACGATCTCGACTTCCTCGCCGACCTTCACGATGCCGCGCTCGACGCGACCCGTCACCACCGTGCCGCGGCCCGAGATCGAGAACACGTCCTCGATCGGCATCAGGAACGGCTTATCCTTGTCGCGCGCAGGCTGCGGAATGTACTTGTCGACCTCTTCCATCAGCTTCAGAACCGCCTGCTCGCCCAGCTCGGGGTTCTTGTCCTCCAGCGCCATCAGCGCCGAGCCACGCACCACCGGCAGGTCGTCGCCCGGGAACTGGTAGCTCTTCAGCAGCTCGCGCACTTCAAGCTCGACCAGGTCCAGAAGCTCCGGATCGTCGACCATGTCGCACTTGTTCATGAACACCACCAGCGCCGGGACGCCCACCTGGCGCGCCAGCAGGATGTGCTCGCGCGTCTGCGGCATCGGGCCGTCGGCCGCCGAAACCACCAGGATCGCGCCGTCCATCTGCGCCGCACCCGTGATCATGTTCTTCACGTAGTCGGCATGGCCCGGGCAGTCCACGTGCGCGTAGTGGCGGTTCTGCGTCTCGTACTCGACATGCGCCGTCGAGATCGTGATGCCGCGCTCGCGCTCCTCGGGGGCCTTGTCGATCTGGTCGTAGGCCGTGAACGTCGCGCCACCCGTCTTCGCCAGGATCTTCGTGATCGCAGCCGTCAAAGACGTCTTGCCATGATCGACGTGACCGATCGTTCCGATGTTGCAGTGCGGCTTGTTCCGCTCAAACTTTGCCTTCGACATGTTCGTCTTCCTTACTTCAATCGTTTGTTAGCCAGCCAGCTTGGCGACGACCTTGTCGGCCTCGGCCTGCGGCACGGGAGCATAGTGGTCGAATGTCATGCTGTAGGCCGCGCGCCCCTGCGTCATGGAACGCAGCGTGTTCACGTAGCCGAACATGTTGGCCAGCGGCACCATGGCGTCGATGACCTGCGCGTTGCCACGGGCACTCATGCCCTGGATCTGGCCGCGGCGGCTGTTCAAGTCGCCGATGCAGTCGCCCATGTAGTCGTCCGGCGTCACCACCTCGACCTTCATGATCGGCTCGAGCAGCTTGCACTGCGCCTTCGCCAGACCCTCCTTGAACGCCGCCCGGGCGGCGATTTCGAAGGCAAGAACGCTGGAGTCGACGTCATGGTAGTTGCCGTCGGTCAGCGTGACCTTGAAGTCGATCACCGGGAAGCCGGCGAGAACGCCGGTCTCGCGTGACGCTTCGAGGCCCTTTTCGACACCCGGGATGAATTCCTTGGGAATCGAACCGCCAACGATCTTGTTCTCGAACGAGTAGCCCGAACCGGGCTCGCCCGGTTCGAAGGTCAGCTTCACGCGGGCGAACTGCCCCGAACCGCCGGACTGCTTCTTGTGGGTGTAGTCGATCTCGGCCTTGCGGCCCAGCGTCTCGCGGTAGGCGACCTGCGGGGCGCCGACATTGGCATCGACCTTGTAGGTACGGCGCAGGATGTCGACCTTGATCTCGAGATGGAGCTCGCCCATCCCCTTGATGACGGTCTGACCGGTTTCCTGGTCGGTCGAAACGCGGAACGTCGGGTCTTCCTGGACCAGGCGACCCAGCGCCTGACCGAGCTTCTCCTGGTCGGCCTTCGACTTCGGCTCGATGGCGAGCTCGATGACGGGATCCGGAAAGTCCATGCGCTCGAGGATCACGGCGTGCTCGGGATCGCACAGCGTGTCGCCGGTCGTGACGCTCTTGAGGCCGGCCAGGGCGATGATGTCGCCGGCGCGGGCTTCCTTCACGTCTTCACGGTCGTTGGCATGCATGAGCAGCATGCGGCCGATGCGCTCCTTGCGGTCCTTGGTGCTGTTCAGCACGCCGGTCGCCGACTGGAGCACGCCCGAGTAGACGCGGGCGAAGGTGAGCGAGCCCACGAAGGGATCGGTCATGATCTTGAAGGCGAGCGCGGACATCGGCGCATCGTCGCTCGACGGCAGCGTGATCGGCTCGTCGGTGCCCATCTTCACGCCCTTGACGTCCTCGACGTCGGTCGGCGCCGGCAGATAGTTCACCACGGCATCGAGCATGGGCTGCACGCCCTTGTTCTTGAAGGCCGAGCCGCACAGGATCGGCACGAACGCGTAGTTGATCGTGCCCTTGCGGATGCACTTGATCAGCGTGTCGTAGTCGGGCTCCTCGCCGTCGAGGAACTTCTGCATGGCCTCGTCGTCCTGCTCGACGGCCATATCGAGCAGCTTGGCGCGGTATTCCGCGGCCTTTTCCTTCATGTCGGCCGGGATCTCGACGACTTCGAACTTCGCGCCGAGCGTCTCTTCCAGCCAGATGATCGCCTTGTTGGCGACCAGGTCGACCAAGCCCTTGTACTCGCCCTCGGAGCCGATCGGCAGCTGCGTCACCAGCGGCTTGGCGCCCAGGCGATCGACGATCATGTCGACGGTGCGATAGAAGTTCGCGCCCGTGCGGTCCATCTTGTTGACGAAGCAGATGCGCGGCACGCCGTACTTGTCGGCCTGGCGCCAAACCGTCTCGGACTGCGGCTCGACGCCGGCCACCGAGTCGAACACGCAAACGGCACCGTCGAGCACGCGCAGCGAACGCTCGACTTCGATCGTAAAGTCGACGTGGCCCGGCGTGTCGATGATGTTGACGCGGTAGTTGATGCCGGCGTTCGGGCCGGACTCGACCGTCCAGAAGCAGGTCGTCGCGGCGGACGTGATCGTGATGCCGCGCTCCTGCTCCTGCTCCATCCAGTCCATCGTCGCGGCGCCGTCGTGGACTTCGCCGATCTTATGCGACTTGCCGGTGTAGTACAGGATGCGCTCGGTCGTCGTGGTCTTGCCGGCATCGATGTGCGCCATGATGCCGATATTGCGGTAGTGCGCGATGGGGGTCGTGCGAGCCATGGAGAGGGGCTTTCTAGGAAAAGGCCTGGAGTTCGCTTACCAGCGGTAGTGAGCGAACGCCTTGTTGGCGTCGGCCATCTTGTGGGTATCCTCGCGCTTCTTCACCGCGTTGCCGCGACGATTGAAGGCGTCGAGCAGCTCGGCGGAGAGCTTCTCGGTCATGCTGTGGCCCGAGCGGTCGCGCGCGGCCTGGATGATCCAGCGGATCGCCAGGGCCTGACGGCGCTCCGGACGGACCTCGACGGGAACCTGGTACGTAGCACCACCGACGCGGCGCGAGCGCACTTCGACGGCCGGCTTCACGTTCTCGAGCGCCTCATGGAAGGCCGGCACCGGATCCTGCTTGAGCTTGGATTCGACCTCATCGAGCGCACCGTAAACGATGTGCTCGGCGACCGACTTCTTGCCACGCTCCATCAGCGTGTTCATGAACTTGCTGAGAACGATATCGCCGAACTTGGCGTCCGGCAGAACTTCACGCTTTTCGGCTGCGCGACGACGAGACATGTTCTTCTCCGCGCCTTACTTGGGACGCTTCGCGCCGTACTTCGAACGGCGTTGGCGGCGGTCCTTGACACCCTGCGTATCGAGGGTGCCGCGAATGATGTGATAGCGAACGCCCGGAAGATCCTTCACGCGACCACCGCGGATCATGACCACCGAATGCTCCTGGAGATTGTGACCCTCGCCCGGGATGTAGCTCACCACTTCATAGGCGTTGGTGAGGCGCACCTTGGCGACCTTGCGAAGCGCCGAGTTCGGCTTCTTCGGGGTGGTCGTGTAGACGCGGGTGCAAACGCCACGCTTCTGCGGGCAGGCTTCGAGTGCCGGCACCTTATTGTGGGCCTTCAGGCCCTGGCGCTGCTTGCGGATCAACTGGTTAATAGTCGGCATTGATTTCCGGTTTCCTTAACGCCGTCTCGGGTCCGCCCAACATCGACGCAAAGACACAAAGCAATTGCGCGGGCATAGCGGCTAAAGCGCAGCCCCGCGCGAAAAGTGGCTTTGTGGCCTAATGGCCTGACTTGTAGCGGTCCTCGGCGTCAGGCTGCGTTTTGGCTTACGCCAACCACCAGCCCCTCCGACGAGGTGGCGCGCTTATATGGCCGCTGTTCCTAGGCGTCAAGCACGCGACGGCGCTTTTCGCATTGATATCGTTGGATATTTCTGAGTCGCCGGATTCTGACTCGTTCCTGACTCGCATCCGGCGACGAGCGCAAGAATCTAACAACCATATCTGGTGGTATTGCGCCAGCCCGGCCACAATTAAGGAAGGCCGCCCCCTTCCGAGGACGGCCTTCCCATTCATTCGCTCTACCGCCGTGATCAGTCGGCCGCGCGCTCTTCCTCGAGCGTCGGGACCGCCAACTCCTCGCCTTCCACGCCGGCGGCCAGGATCGCCCGGTCGCGCTGGGCGGCGATCGCCTTGAGACGGTTGACGACTCCGCCGGTACCCGCCGGGATCAGGCGGCCGACGATGACGTTCTCCTTCAGCCCCTGCAGGTTGTCGACACGGCCGCCGACCGCTGCCTCCGTCAGCACCCGGGTGGTCTCCTGGAAGGAGGCCGCCGAGATGAACGACTTGGTCTGCAACGACGCCTTGGTGATGCCGAGCAGCACCGGATCGGCCTTCGCAGGCTTCAGCTTTTCGGCGAGGATCTTGGCGTTCTCCACCTCGAACTCCGCCTTGTCGATCTGCTCGCCGATCAGGAACGTCGTGTCGCCAGCCTCGGTGATCTCGACCTTCTGCAGCATCTGACGCGCGATCGTCTCGATGTGCTTGTCGTTGATCTTCACGCCCTGCAGTCGATAGACCTCCTGGATCTCGTTCACCAGGTACTCGGCCAGCTTCTCGATGCCCAGCACGCGCAGGATGTCGTGCGGCACCGGGTTGCCGTCGATCAGCAGATCGCCGCGCTCCACATAGTCGCCCTCCTGGACGGCAATGCGCTTGCCCTTCGGGATCAGGTACTCGACCGGCTCCGCGCCCTCGCCTTCCGGCACGATCAGGACGCGGCGCTTGTTCTTGTAGTCCTTGCCGAACTCGATGCGGCCCGAGATGTCGCAGATGATCGCGAAATCCTTGGGCTTGCGCGCCTCGAACAGCTCCGCCACGCGCGGCAGACCGCCCGTGATGTCGCGGTTCTTGCCGCCCTCGCGCGGGATACGCGCGAGGATGTCGCCGGCATTGACTTCCTGCCCGTTCTCGACCGAGAGCACCGAGTCGAGCGACAGCAGGTACCGGGCCTCCTGGCCATTGGCCAGCATGATCGGATTGCCGTCGGCACCGTGGATGGCGATGCGCGGACGCAGGTCGCCGCCGCGCGGCTGTCCCTTCCAGTCGACCACGACCCGGTTGGAGATGCCCGTCGAGTCGTCGATCACCTCGCGCATCGACACGCCCTCGACGAGATCGACATAGACCGCCTTACCCGCCTTCTCGGTGATGATGGGCAGAGTGTAGGGATCCCATTCGGCGAGCTTCTGGCCCTTCGTAACGAGGGTGTCGCTGTCGACCAGGAGGCGCGCACCGTACGGCACGCGATGCTTGGCCCGCTCGCGCTGGGTGCCGTCGATCAGCACCAGCTCGGTATTGCGGCCCATGACGACCGGCACGCCCGAGCTGTTGATCACGACGTTGCGGTTGCGCACCTGGATGGTGCCGTCGTGGCTGGCTTCGATGTTCGACTGCTCCGCGCCGCGCTGCGCGGCGCCGCCGATGTGGAAGGTACGCATCGTGAGCTGCGTTCCCGGCTCGCCGATCGACTGGGCCGCGATCACGCCCACCGCCTCGCCGATGTTGACCGGAGTGCCACGTGCCAGGTCACGGCCGTAGCACTTGCCGCAGACGCCGATCTTGGTGTCGCAGGTCAGCACGGACCGGATGCGAAGCTCCTCGATGCCGGCCTTGTCGATCAGCTCGACCTTGACCTCGTCGATGAGTTCGCCGGCCTTGCTGATCACCACGCCCGTCAGCGGATCGACGATGTCGTCCAGCGCCGTGCGTCCGAGGACCCGCTCGGAGAGCGGCTCGATCACATCGCCGCCGTCGACGACCGCGCGCATCGTGAGGCCGCGCTCGGTGCCGCAATCCTCTTCGAGGATGATGCAGTCCTGCGCCACGTCTACCAGACGTCGCGTCAGGTATCCCGAGTTCGCCGTCTTCAGCGCCGTGTCGGCCAGTCCCTTGCGGGCGCCGTGGGTGGAGTTGAAGTACTCCAGCACGGACAGGCCTTCCTTGAAGTTCGACAGGATCGGCGTCTCGATGATCTCGCCCGAGGGCTTGGTCATCAGACCGCGCATGCCCGCCAGCTGCTTCATCTGCGTCGCCGAACCGCGGGCGCCGGAATGCGCCATCATCCACACCGCGTTGACGGGCTTGCCCGGCGCCGGCGTCGAGATGCCCTTCATCATTTCCTCGGCGACACGGTCCGAGCAACGCGACCAGGCGTCGACGACCTTGTTGTACTTCTCGCCGGAGGTGATCAGGCCGTCCTGGTACTGCTGCTCGTATTCCTTCACTTCCTTGTTGGTCTGTGCGACCAGCTTCACCTTGGCGGTGGGAATGACGAGGTCGTCCTTGCCGAACGAGATGCCGGCACGGCAGGCGTGATAGAAGCCGAGACCCATCAGGCGATCGGCGAAGATCACCGTCTCCTTCTGACCGCAATGGCGGTAGACGGAGTCGATGACGTTCTGCAGGTCCTTCTTGGTCAGCAGGCGGTTGATCAGCGAGAACGGCAGGTTCTCGTGCTTGGGCAGGATCTGCGCCAGCAGGATGCGGCCCGGCGTGGTCTCGACGACGCGCCTGGCGAACACGCCCTTCTCGTCGTAGGCCTCCAGACGCATCTTGATGCGCGCATGCATGGAGAGCGTGCGGCTGTGCAGCGCATGCTCCAGCTCGCCGATCTCGGAGAACAGCGAGCCTTCGCCCGGCTCGCCCTCGCGCTCCAGCGTGATGTAGTAGATGCCGAGCACGATGTCCTGCGACGGCACGATGATCGGCTTGCCCGACGCCGGCGACAGGATGTTGTTGGTCGACATCATCAGCACGCGTGCCTCGAGCTGGGCTTCCAGCGACAGCGGCACGTGGACCGCCATCTGGTCACCGTCGAAGTCGGCGTTGAAGGCGGTGCAGACCAGCGGGTGGAGTTGGATCGCCTTGCCTTCGATGAGCACCGGCTCGAACGCCTGGATGCCCAGGCGATGCAGCGTCGGCGCACGGTTCAGCAGCACGGGATGCTCGCGGATGACCTCCTCGAGGATGTCCCACACTTCCGGCCGTTCCTTCTCGACCATCCGCTTGGCGGCCTTGATGGTGTTGGCCATGCCGTAGTTCTGCAGCCGCGAATAGATGAACGGCTTGAACAGCTCGAGCGCCATCTTCTTCGGCAGGCCGCACTGGTGCAGCTTGAGTTCCGGACCGACCACGATGACCGAGCGGCCCGAATAGTCGACGCGCTTGCCGAGCAGGTTCTGGCGGAAGCGGCCCTGCTTGCCCTTCAGCATGTCGCTCAGCGACTTCAGCGGGCGCTTGTTGGCGCCGGTGATCACGCGGCCGCGACGGCCGTTGTCGAACAGGGCGTCGACCGACTCCTGCAGCATGCGCTTCTCGTTGCGCACGATGATGTCGGGCGCGCGCAGCTCCATCAGCCGCTTGAGGCGGTTGTTGCGGTTGATGACGCGACGGTAGAGGTCGTTCAGGTCGGAGGTCGCGAAGCGGCCGCCGTCGAGCGGCACCAGCGGCCGCAGCTCGGGCGGGATCACCGGCACCAGCTCGAGGATCATCCATTCCGGACGGGCGCCGGACTCGATGAAGTTCTCGCAAAGCTTCAGCCGCTTCACGAGCTTCTTGCGCTTGGCCTCCGAGGTCGTCTCGCGCAGCTCTTCGCGGAGGCGCGGACGCTCCTCGTTGAGGTCGATCGCCTGCAGCATCCCGCGGATCGCCTCGGCGCCGATCTCGGCCTCGAAGGAGCCCTCGCCGTATTCGTCGAGCGCGTTGAGGTACTGCTCTTCGTTCAGCAGCTCACGGTACTTGAGCGGCGTCAGGCCGGGATTGCTGACGACATAGTTCTCGAAATACAGGATGCGCTCGAGGTCGCGCAGCGTCATGTCGAGCAGCAGTCCGATGCGGCTCGGCAGCGACTTCAGGAACCAGATGTGCGCCACCGGCGAGGCCAGTTCGATGTGGCCCATGCGCTCGCGGCGCACCTTGGTGAGGGTCACTTCGACGCCGCACTTCTCGCAGGTGATGCCGCGGAACTTCATGCGCTTGTACTTGCCGCACAGGCACTCGTAGTCCTTGATCGGCCCGAAGATGCGGGCGCAGAACAGGCCGTCACGCTCCGGCTTGAACGTGCGGTAGTTGATGGTCTCCGGCTTCTTGATCTCGCCGTGGCTCCAGGTGCGGATGCGCTCGGGGCTGGCGATCGAGATGCGGATCTCGTCGAAGGTCGGGGTGCCCTGCGGCTGGCCCAGTACGTTGATAAGGTCGGTCATTGTTGTCCTACTGTTCTGTGGACGTAATTCTCGAAGACGGGAGGCCGATCACCCTCAGGTGATCGACTGGTTCAATTCGACGTTGAGGCCCAGGGAGCGCAGCTCCTTGACCAGCACGTTGAAGGATTCGGGGATGCCCGCCTCGAACGTGTCGTCGCCGCGCACGATGGCCTCGTAGACCTTGGTGCGGCCGGCCACGTCGTCCGACTTGACGGTGAGGATCTCCTGCAGCGTGTAGGCGGCGCCGTAGGCTTCCAGCGCCCAGACCTCCATCTCGCCGAAGCGCTGTCCGCCGAACTGCGCCTTGCCGCCCAGCGGCTGCTGGGTGACGAGGCTGTACGGTCCGATCGAGCGCGCGTGGATCTTGTCGTCCACGAGATGGTGCAGCTTCAGCATGTAGATGTAGCCGACGGTCACCTTGCGGTCGAACGGCTCGCCGGTGCGGCCGTCGATCAGGGTGACCTGGCCGGACCGGTCGAGACCGGCCATCTCCAGCATCTCGACGATGTCGGGCTCGTGCGCGCCGTCGAACACCGGCGACGCGAAGGGCACGCCCTTGCTCAGGTTGCGGGCGAGCTCGATCGTCTGCTCGTCGCTGAGATCGGCGATGTCGGCCTTGAAGCTCTTCTCGCCGTAGATCTCGCGCAGCTGCTTCTTGATCTGCGCCACCGAGATCTCGCGGGCATCCTCGAGCATCTTGCCGATCTTCTTGCCGAGACCCGACGCGGCCCATCCGAGATGGGTCTCGAGGATCTGACCGACGTTCATGCGCGACGGCACGCCGAGCGGGTTGAGCACGATGTCGACCGGGCCGCCCTCCTCGAGGTACGGCATGTCCTCGAGCGGCATGATGCGCGAGATGACGCCCTTGTTGCCGTGACGGCCGGCCATCTTGTCGCCCGGCTGCAGCTTGCGCTTGGTCGCGACGAAGACCTTGACCATCTTCATCACGCCCGGCGGCAGCTCGTCGCCGCGCTGCAGCTTGTCGACCTTGCTGTCAAAGCGGTCCTGCAGGCGCTTCATCGACTCGTCGAACTGCTTGTTCAACGCCTCGATCTCGGCCTGCTTCTTGTCCGCCTTGACGGCGATCTGGCGCCACTGGCCGGGCGTGTACTCGCCCAGCACGTTGTCGGCGATCTTGGTGCCCGGCTTCAGGCCCTTGAGCCCGCCGGCGACCACCTGGTTCATCAGCATTTCCTGGAGCTGGCTGTAGAAGCTGCGCTCGAGAATGGCCTTTTCGTCGTCACGGTCCTTGGCGAGACGCTCGATCTCGTCACGCTCGATGGCGAGCGCGCGCTCGTCCTTGTCGACGCCGCGGCGATTGAACACGCGGACCTCGACGACGGTGCCTTCGACGCCCGGCGGCACCTTCAGCGACGTGTCGCGCACGTCCGCGGCCTTCTCGCCGAAGATGGCCCGCAGCAGCTTCTCTTCCGGGGTCATCGGGCTCTCGCCCTTGGGCGTCACCTTGCCGACCAGGATGTCGCCCGCCTTCACCTCGGCGCCGATATAGACGATGCCCGCCTCGTCGAGGTTCTTGAGAGCCTCCTCGCCGACGTTCGGGATGTCGCGGCTGATCTCTTCCTGGCCGAGCTTGGTGTCGCGGGCCATGACCTCGAACTCCTCGATGTGGATCGAGGTGAAGACGTCATCGCGCACGATGCGCTCGGAGAGGAGGATCGAGTCCTCGAAGTTGTAGCCATTCCACGGCATGAACGCGACGAGCACGTTGCGGCCGAGCGCGAGCTCGCCGTTCTGCGTCGACGGTCCGTCGGCCACGATGTCACCCTTCTTCACATGGTCGCCGACCCGGACGAGCGGCTTCTGGGTGATGCAGGTGCTCTGGTTGGAACGCTGGAACTTCAGCAGGTTGTAGATGTCGACGGCCGGGCGATTCGGCCCGACATCGTCCGTGGCGCGGACCACGATACGCATGGCGTCGACCTGGTCGACGATGCCGGTGCGACGCGCCGAGATGGCGACGCCCGAGTCACGGGCCACCACCTCTTCCATGCCGGTGCCGACCAGCGGCGATTCGGCCTGGATGAGCGGCACCGCCTGGCGCTGCATGTTCGAGCCCATCAGCGCGCGGTTGGCGTCGTCGTTCTCGAGGAACGGGATCAGCGCCGCGGCGACCGACACGATCTGCTTGGGCGACACGTCGACGAAATCGATCGTCTCCGGCCGGCCGAGGATGTACTCGCCGCCCTTGCGGCACTGCACCAGCTCCGACACGAACTTGCCCTTGGCATCGATCTCGGCGTTGGCCTGGGCGACCGTGTAGCGGCCCTCTTCCATCGCGGAAAGATAGACGACCTCGTCGGTCACGCGACCGCCCGAAACCTTGCGGTAGGGGCTCTCGATGAAGCCGTACTGGTTCACGCGGGCATAGGTCGCCAGCGAGTTGATCAGGCCGATGTTCGGGCCTTCCGGCGTTTCGATCGGGCAGATACGGCCATAATGCGTCGGATGCACGTCGCGCACTTCGAAGCCGGCGCGCTCGCGGGTCAGACCGCCCGGTCCAAGCGCCGAAAGGCGACGCTTGTGGGTGACTTCCGACAGCGGGTTGGTCTGGTCCATGAACTGCGAGAGCTGCGAGGAACCGAAGAACTCGCGCACCGCGGCCGCCGCCGGCTTGGCGTTGATCAGGTCGTGCGGCATCACCGTGTCGATGTCGATCGAGCTCATGCGCTCGCGGATCGCCCGCTCCATGCGCAGCAGGCCGACACGATACTGGTTCTCCATCAGCTCGCCGACCGAACGGACGCGGCGGTTGCCGAGATGGTCGATGTCGTCGATCTCGCCCCGACCGTCCTTCAGCCCGTGCAGGACCTTGACGACCGCGAGGATGTCCTCGCGACGCAGCGTGCGCTGCGTGTCGGGCACGTTCTCGAAATCGAGGCGCATGTTCATCTTCACGCGGCCGACCGGCGACAGGTCGTAGCGGTCGATGTCGAACAGCAGGCCCTGGAACAGGGTCTCGGCCTGCTCGAGCGTCGGCGGCTCGCCCGGACGCATGACGCGGTAGATGTCGAGCAGCGCTTCTTCGCGGTTCGAGTTCTTGTCGGCGGCCAGCGTGTTGCGGATGTAGGGGCCGACATTGACATGGTCGATGGCCAGGGTCGGCAGCAGGTCGATGCCGTTCTCGGCGAACATCTCGAGCACGGCCTCGGTGATCTCCTGGCCGGCCTCGACGTAGATCTCGCCCGTCTTCTCGTTGATGACGTCGAGCGCGGCATAGCGGCCGATCAGCTCCTCGGCCGAAACGCGAACCTCCGTCAGGCCCGCTTCCTTGAGCTTGTTGAGCAGGCGCGGCGTCATCTTGGTGCCGGCATCGGCCACCGACTTGCCGGTCTTGCCGTTCACCAGGTCATGCGTGAGCTTCACGCCGCGCATCGACTCGGAGTCGAACGGCGTGTTCCAGCCGTCCTTGTCGCGGGTGTAGACGACCTGACCGTAGAACGCCGACAGGATCTCCTCCGGGGACAGGCCCTGGGCCTCGGACGGGTCGAGAGTCTGGCCCTTGGCAATCGCGGCCGTGCGCTTCTTCCAGGTGGCGTCGTTGTCCAGCGCCAGCAGCAGCGTCGTCACCGGGATCTTGCGGCGGCGATCGATGCGGACGTGGATCAGGTCCTTGGCGTCGAACTCGAAGTCGAGCCATGAACCGCGATAGGGAATGATGCGGGCGGCGAACAGGTACTTGCCCGAGCTGTGGGTCTTGCCCTTGTCATGGTCGAAGAAGACGCCCGGCGAACGGTGCATCTGCGAGACGATCACGCGCTCCGTGCCGTTCACGATGAAGGTGCCATTGTCGGTCATGAGCGGCATGTCGCCCATGTAGACGTCCTGCTCCTTGATATCGCGGATCGAGCGCGAGCCGGCTTCCTCGTCGATGTCCCACACCACGAGCTGCAGCGTGACCTTCAGCGGGGCGGCATAGGTGATGCCGCGCTGCTGGCATTCCTCGACGTCGTACTTGGGCTCCTCGAACTCGTACTTCACGAATTCCAGGCTGGCGCGCTCGGCGAAGTCCTTGATCGGGAACACGCCGCGGAAGACTTCCTGAAGCCCCGACTGCGTGCGCTTGGGTGCCGGCGTGACGCGCTGAAGGAAGCTCTCGTAGGAGCTCTTCTGAACCTCGATGAGGTTCGGCATCGGCGCCACCGATTCGATGTGGCCGAAGAAACGACGAATCCGTTTGCGCGTGTTGAAGGCCGTGGCCATCCTGCGTCCTCGAAGGTTCAAGGGCGGTGATAAACACCCGCTGCTTTCTCGGAGCTCCCGGCCCGCCAGCCGTTCGCCCCATCCGTTGCAGAGGGCCACTTTTCGGAACGGACCCCGCGGGGAAGTCCGTTCGGAGAAGAGGCCCGAACGGGCCGGCCTCCCGAAGGAAGCCGGCCCGGCCGGTAAAACGTCCTACTTGAGCTCGACCTTGGCGCCTTCGGCCTCGAGCTTCGCCTTGAGCTTCTCGGCATCGGCCTTCGGCACGCCTTCCTTGATCGGCTTCGGCGCGGCTTCGACCAGGTCCTTGGCTTCCTTGAGGCCGAGACCGGTGATCTCGCGGACAGCCTTGATGACGTTGATCTTCTTGTCGCCGGCGGCGGCGAGAACGACGGTGAACTCGTCCTTCACCTCGACCGGAGCGGCAGCCGCGCCAGCAGCGGCGGCGACGGCGACCGGAGCGGCGGCGCTGACGCCCCACTTCTCTTCCAGCAGCTTGCTGAGCTGAGCGGCCTCGAGGACCGTCAGGGCCGACAACTCTTCGACCAACTTCTCGAGATTAGCCATTTTAGTCTCCTGTAACCCGAACTTCGATAAACGTGATGTCGATTTGATAAAGGCTTACGCTGCCTTCGCGCCGTCTTCCTTGGCTCCATAAGCCCCGAACACACGAGCCAGCTGACCGGCGGGCGCCACGAGCACGCCAGCGACCTTGGTCGCCGGGGCCTGCAGAAGACCGATGATCTTGCCGCGCAGAGCATCGAGAGACGGCAGGGTGGCGAGAGCCTGGACGCCTTCGACGTCCAATGTCTCACCATCCAGAGAACCGCCGACGATGGTCAGCTTTTCGTTGCCCTTGGCATAGGCCGCGACGACTTTCGCCGCTGCGACCGGATCCTTGGAATAGGCGATGGCGGTCGGTCCCGTGAACATGGGGCCGAGCGCCGTGAAGGGCGTGCCCTCGAGGGCACGCAGCGTGAGCCGATTCTTCGTGACCTTGTAGCTTGCGCCGGCTGCCCTGATCTTGCGACGCAGGTCCGTCACTTCCTGGACGGTCAGACCTGACTGGCGGGTAACCACCATCAGATTGGCGTCCTTGAAGATCTGGTTCAGCTCGACGATCGCTTCGGCCTTTTCCGAACGATTCACGGCTTTCTCCAACTATGGTCCAACCCGGAGGATCCGGATCGGACCGGCTGCGTTACAGACTGCGCAGTCTCCGTTAGCGGGTTAGCGCGACACGGAGACCTTGCGGTCCGGTTCGCCTGCCCCGGAAGTTCGGGTACGTGCGCGCACCTCGTGAGATGCAGCGTCGATTCCCTTGCCCCCGTCTGCACTGGCGGGTTGCCCCTTTACACCTCGCCCCGAAGGGTCCGGTACCGGTGGTCTCGGACAGGTGGAGCTGGAAGCCTTGCGGCCTCTTCGCTCCCTCCGCTGCGGGCCTCGCGGCCCTCAGCGGAATTTCTGAAACTCTGCGACTGCGGCTCAGCTGATCGCGGTTGCCGGGTCGAGCTTGATGCCCGGCCCCATGGTCGAACTCAGCGACACCTTCTTGATGAAAGTGCCCTTGGCGCCGCTGGGCTTGGCCCGGTTGATGGCCGAAATCAGAGCCTTCACGTTGGCGGTGATCGCCTCCTCGCTGAACGAGGCCTTGCCGACACCAGCATGAACGATGCCAGCCTTCTCGGCGCGGAACTCGATCGAGCCGGCCTTGGCGGCCTTGACGGCGGCGGTCACGTCCTGCGTCACGGTGCCGAGCTTCGGGTTCGGCATCAGGCCGCGCGGGCCCAGCACCTTACCCAGACGGCCGACGATGCCCATCATGTCCGGCGTGGCGATGCAGCGCTCGAAATTCATCTCGCCCGCGTTGATCTTCTCGGCGAGATCCTCGGCGCCGACGATATCGGCACCGGCGGCCTTGGCCTCCTCGGCCTTCGGACCACGGGCGAACACCGCCACGCGCACCGACTTGCCGGTGCCGTTCGGCAGCTCGATCATGCCGCGAACCGCCTGGTCGGCGTGGCGCGGATCGATGCCGAGGTTCATCGCGACCTCGATGGTCTCGTCGAACTTCGCCTTGGCATTGGCCTTGACGATCTTCACCGCCTCTTCGAGCGGGTACATCTTCTCGCGGTCGACCGTGGCGGACGCCGTCTTGTAACGCTTGCCCTGGGCCATGGTCCTACTCCACCACCTGGAGGCCCATCGAGCGGGCCGAGCCCACCACCTGGGCCATCGCCGACTCGACGGTATCGCAGTTGAGGTCCGGCATCTTCTGCTCGGCGATCTCGCGGATCTGCTTCGTCGACACCTTGCCGACGATCTGGGTGCCGACCGTCTTGGCGCCCGACTCGATGCCGGCCGCCTTCTTCAGGAAGTAGGTCACCGGCGGGGTCTTGGTGACGAAGCTGAAGCTGCGGTCCTGGAACACGGTGATGACCACCGGGATCGGCATACCCGGTTCCATCTTCTGCGTCTTGGCATTGAACTGCTTGCAGAATTCCATGATGTTGACGCCCTGCTGACCGAGCGCGGGCCCGATCGGCGGAGACGGATTGGCCTTGCCAGCCGGCACTTGCAGCTTGACGTAGGCTTGGATCTTTTTAGCCATGCATGCCCCTTTCCTGTGGGCGGCGCGGTCCGGCCATGGCAGGCCTCCCGCACCAGTAAATGGTCAAGCCCTTGATCCGTAAGGATTTTTGGCTCAACCCACACCATGAGAAAAGGCCGGCGCACGGCCAGCCCTCCCAAGGGCGCGCGATCTACCAAATAAGATCGCCCGCCACAACCCCGATTTTGTCCCCCGATATGGGGACGAATCAGATCTTTTCCACCTGTGCGTAGTCGAGCTCGACGGGGGTAGACCGGCCGAAGATCGAGACGGCGACCTTGAGGCGTGCCCGCTCTTCGTCCACATCCTCGACAGTGCCGTTGAAAGAGGCAAACGGACCGTCGGCCACCTTGACCTGTTCGCCGATCTCGAAGCTGACGGCGGGCTTGGGACGCTCCACGCCCTCCTGGACCTGCTTCAGGATGCGGCTGGCCTCGGCCTCGGAGATCGGCACCGGCTTGCCGCGGCCACCGCCGCCCAGGAAGCCCGTTACTTTCGCCGTATTCTTGACCAGGTGCCAGGAGTCGTCCGTCAGGTCCATCTTCACGAGCACATAGCCCGGGAAGAACTTGCGCTCGGTGTTGACCTTGCTGCCGCGGCGCACTTCCACGACTTCCTCGGTCGGAACGATGACCTCGGTGATTTCATCGTCCAGGCCCTTCTTTCCGGCCTGTTCACGGATCGACTGGGCGACCTTGTTCTCGAAGCCCGAGTAGGCGTGAACGACGTACCAGCGATGAGCCATGTCAGGAAACCCCGAGGAGAAGCTTCACGACGAAGCCAATGATCTTGTCCGCCACCAGGAAGAACAGAGAAGCGATGACGACGAAGATAAAGACCATGCTGGTGGTGATCATGGTCTCACGACGCGTCGGCCAGGTGACCCTGGCCACCTCGGCGCGGACCTCGCGGGCGAATTCGAGAGGATTCTTTGTCGTCATGATCGCCAATCTTCAAAAAATGGCAGGAGCGGAGGGGCTCGAACCCCCGACCCTCGGTTTTGGAGACCGATGCTCTACCAACTGAGCTACACTCCTGCAGACCATCACCGCCGGATTGGTGCCGGCGGTGATCCTCTATAGCACTACTTTACGACTTTGGTGACGACGCCGGCGCCGACGGTGCGTCCACCCTCGCGGATGGCGAAGCGCAGGCCCTCGTCCATGGCGATCGGCTGGATCAGCTCGACCACCAGCCGCGCGTTGTCGCCCGGCATCACCATCTCCGTGCCTTCCGGCAGCGTCACCACGCCCGTGACGTCCGTCGTCCGGAAGTAGAACTGCGGACGGTAGTTCGTGAAGAACGGCGTGTGACGGCCGCCCTCTTCCTTCGTCAGGATGTACGCTTCCGCCTCGAAGTTCGTGTGCGGCGTGATCGCGCCCGGCTTCGACAGAACCTGGCCGCGCTCCACGTCCTCACGGCCCACGCCGCGCAGCAGCGCGCCGATATTGTCGCCCGCCTCGCCCGAGTCCAGCAGCTTGCGGAACATCTCGACGCCGGTAACCGTCGTCTTCGTCGTGGCCTTCAGGCCCACGATCTCGACTTCCTCGCCGACCTTCACGATGCCGCGCTCGACGCGACCCGTCACCACCGTGCCGCGGCCCGAGATCGAGAACACGTCCTCGATCGGCATCAGGAACGGCTTATCCTTGTCGCGCGCAGGCTGCGGAATGTACTTGTCGACCTCTTCCATCAGCTTCAGAACCGCCTGCTCGCCCAGCTCGGGGTTCTTGTCCTCCAGCGCCATCAGCGCCGAGCCACGCACCACCGGCAGGTCGTCGCCCGGGAACTGGTAGCTCTTCAGCAGCTCGCGCACTTCAAGCTCGACCAGGTCCAGAAGCTCCGGATCGTCGACCATGTCGCACTTGTTCATGAACACCACCAGCGCCGGGACGCCCACCTGGCGCGCCAGCAGGATGTGCTCGCGCGTCTGCGGCATCGGGCCGTCGGCCGCCGAAACCACCAGGATCGCGCCGTCCATCTGCGCCGCACCCGTGATCATGTTCTTCACGTAGTCGGCATGGCCCGGGCAGTCCACGTGCGCGTAGTGGCGGTTCTGCGTCTCGTACTCGACATGCGCCGTCGAGATCGTGATGCCGCGCTCGCGCTCCTCGGGGGCCTTGTCGATCTGGTCGTAGGCCGTGAACGTCGCGCCACCCGTCTTCGCCAGGATCTTCGTGATCGCAGCCGTCAAAGACGTCTTGCCATGATCGACGTGACCGATCGTTCCGATGTTGCAGTGCGGCTTGTTCCGCTCAAACTTTGCCTTCGACATGGTGTCGCGACCCTCGTGATGCTTCAGCTTCTACACAGACCGAACTTAACTGGCCGACTTAAGCCAAACCTGGAGCGGGTGAAGGGAATCGAACCCTCGTCGTAAGCTTGGAAGGCTTCTGCTCTACCATTGAGCTACACCCGCTACACCCAAACAAGCCAATCTCGCGCTATGAACCGTTGGTGGAGGGGGAAGGATTCGAACCTTCGTAGACGCGAAGTCGGCAGATTTACAGTCTGCTGCCATTGACCGCTCGGCCACCCCTCCGAACCTGCGGCGCATGCGCGAGATATAGCCTGTTCGACCCGCTTTGAACGGGCGCGCGTTGCTCGCAAATCCAATGGGTTGCGTCAAGTCCAAATCCCACGTTGAGGCAGGATTTGCCCCAATCAGCTCCTCGCCATACAAGGCTCACCATGCGCCCCCGCCCCAATCGTCCCCATCGTCAGTCCCGCACCGGCAACCAATCCATATGGATTTTCGGCCGTCACGCCGTGCTCGCCGCCCTCGCCAATCCCGACAGGCGCATCGAGCGGGTGTTCGTCACCAAGGAAATGGCCGACACCCATGCCGCCGAGATCGGCAAGACGGCCATGACCATCACGTCGCGCGAGGACCTGAACCAGCGCCTGCCCAACGGCTCCGTCCACCAGGGCATCGCGGCCATGGTGGCGCCCCTGGAAGATCCCGGGATGGAAGACATCCTGGCGCGCTGCGGCGACAACGCCCTGGTCCTGGCGCTCGATCAGGTGAGCGACCCGCATAATGTCGGGGCGATCCTGCGCTCGGCAGCGGCCTTCGGGGCGGCCGGCGTGATCGTCACCGACCGCCATACGCCGTCCGACACCGGCACCCTGGCCAAGGCCGCATCCGGAGCCCTGGAGATCGTGCCGCTGGTCCGCGCCGTCAACCTCGCCCGCGCCCTGGACCAGCTCAAGGAAGCAGGCTTCTGGACCTATGGGCTGGCCGAAAGCGGCGACACGCGCATCGGCGACCTCGATCTCAAGGGCCGCACCTGCATCGTGCTGGGCGCCGAGGGCGAAGGGCTGCGGCGACTGACGGCGGAGAAGTGCGACCGGCTGGTGACGATCCCTACCAGCGACGCCCTCTCGGCCCTCAACGTCTCCAACGCCGCCGCCGTCGCGGCCTACGAATGGGCCCGCCAGCGACCGAAGTGATGCGACATTCGCGGAGTTCGGTTATCTATCCGTCGAAGGCAGGCCTAGGGCCGGGTTAGCACAGCGGTAGTGCAGCGGTTTTGTAAACCGAAGGTCGGGGGTTCGATCCCCTCACCCGGCACCAGCCTTCATTTCGCCGCGCCGGACAGGCGGCGATCCAGCAGTTCCAGAGCGAGCAGGACTTCGGCCAGCAGGCGCTGGAAGGCGTAGAACCAGCCGGCCTTTCCGTCGAGCACGGCGCCCTTGGCGAACAGAACGTAACCCAGCACCAGGATCGGCGCGGGCCAGCCCAATAGGCGGATCTTGTCGGCCCGGCCCAGCCGCTCGCGCGGGCTTTCGAGAAGGTGCTGCGCCTCGCGGGCTGCATACTTGAGCTGCGAGCCCAGCCAGCGCGACAGCGGCTTGCGGTCGTCGTGATAGATCGCGCCGGCGAGGGCTGAAATCCGGCCCTGCAGGCGGATGCGATGGCCGTGGCCCTCGTTCTCGTAGTGCGCTCCCTCGACGCGATAGAGCACGGTGCGCGGCGGATAGAGCGTGCCCCGCAGCGGACGGCCGTGGATGCGATAGACGAAGGCCGCCTTGTAGCCCGCGTCCCGCGGCTCCGGCTGGAGGCGCGCCAGCTCGGACACAAAGGCGTCGCTCAGCTCGTAATCGGCGTCGAGCGACAGAACCCAGGCCGTGCGGATTTTCGTCAGCCCGAAATTGCACTGTTCGGCAAAACTGTCGAACGGCCGGTGGACAATCTCCACACGCGGATTCCTGCCCAGCAGGTCGAGCGTGCCATCGGTACTCCCGCTGTCGATCACGACGATGCGTCTGGCCCAGTCGAGTTTTGCCAGTGTCCGTTCGATATTCTGAATCTCGTTGAAGGTGATCAGCAGCGGCGTGATGGTGTCGCGGTCCATGCGCGGCGACTCTAGCGGGCCCGGGCCTGCATCGCGCGACCGCGACTTTCCGTCATCCATGTCCAGGCACTGCCGATGATGTCGTCGATCGCCGAATGCGCCGGTTCCCAGTCGAGCGCCTGCCGGGCCAGCGACACGTCGGCCACCAGCACCGGCGGATCGCCCACGCGGCGCGCGGCTCGAACGGTTCGAATCTCGCGGCCGGTGAGAACCCGTGTACGCGCGATCAGCTCGCCAATGCTGGCGCCCCGCCCGCCCCCCAGATTGTAGGCCTGGAATGTGCCGGCCTTGCACCGCGTCACTGCCGCGACATGCGCCGCCGCAAGGTCGGTCACGTGCACGTAATCGCGCACGCATGTGCCGTCCGGCGTGTCGTAGTCGGTCCCGAAGATCGAGATGTCCGGCCGGGCTCCCTGAGCTGCCTGCAGCACCAGCGGGATGATGTGCGTCTCCGGGTCGTGCTCCTCGCCCAGCTCGCCTTCGGGATCGGCGCCGCCCGCATTGAAGTAGCGCAGCGCGATGGCGCCCAGGCCGTGGGCGTCACAGGCATCGCGCAGAATCTGCTCGCCCATCAGCTTGGTGCGGCCGTAGGTGTTGATCGGCCGCTGGCACGTGCCCTCGACCACCGGCAGGGCATCGGGCACGCCATAAGTCGCGCAACTGCTGCTGAAGACGATCGAGCCCACGTCGTGCGCCCGCATGACCTCGATCAGCGTGATAATGCCGGCGACGTTGGTGCGATAATAGCGCACCGGTTCGACCATCGACTCGCCGACATAGGCGAGCGCCGCGAAGTTGATGACCGCATCCGGCTTGTGCGCGCGGATCGCGGCGGCAAGAGCCACCGGATCGCCGATGTCGCCCCGAACCAGCGGTCCCCACTTCACCGCCCAGGCATGGCCGGTGTGCAGGTTGTCGTAGGCGATCGGAAGATGGCCCGCGCGGGCGAGCGCCTTGCATGTATGCGAGCCGATATAGCCCGCACCCCCTGCCACCAATACGCGCACTATCCCGCCCCCCGCTCGAATGCTCCGAGAGCACGATAGACCAATTGCACGGTCAGCGCTGAATAAGCGTGTCGCCGAGCACGAGGACATCCATCTTCGTGCGGAGGAAGCAGTCGATCGCCTCCTCGGGCTTGCAGACCACCGGCTCGTTCTCGTTGAAGCTGGTGTTCAGCACGATCGGCACGCCCGTGAGGTCACGGAAGGCCGTGATCAGCCGCGCGTAGCGCGGGTTGCCCGACCAGGTCACGGTCTGGAGACGGCCCGTCCCGTCGACATGGGTGACGGCCGGGATCTCCTTGCGCTTTTCCTCACGGATGCGGAACACCTGCATCATGAAGGGCACGTCGTCGTCGGTCTCGAACCACGCTGGCACCGCCTCGCGCAGGATCGACGGCGCGAAGGGGCGGAACGACTCCCGTCGCTTGATCTTGAGGTTGAGGATGTCCTTCATGTCGGCGCGACGCGGATCACCCAGGATCGAGCGGTTGCCGAGCGCGCGCGGCCCCCACTCCAGGCGCCCCTGGAACCATCCGATCACCTTGCCTTCGGAGATCGCCTGCGCCGTGTGCCGGCAGAGCGTGGCCTCGTCGGCGATGCGCTCGATGCGGCAGCCCGCCGCGTCGAAATCGGCCCGCCGCCGCGCGATGGCGGCCGCAATCTCGTCCGGCGTCGCCGACGGCCCCCAATAGGCGTGATCCATCACGAAATGGCGCCTGGCGGACGGCCCGCCGGTCTTGTGCCAGGTCGCGAAGGCGGCGCCGATCGCGCCGCCGGCGTCACCGCCCGCCGACTGGACGTAGAGCTTCTTGAACGGCGTGCGCTCCAGCACCTTGCCGTTGGCCACCGAATTGTAGGCACAGCCGCCCGCGAGCACGACGGCGTCGGCGCCATAGCGGCCATGCAGGGCGTTCAGCAGGTTGAAGAAGGCGTTTTCGTAGGTGACCTGGGCCGAGCGGGCAATGTCGCGATGCTTGTCCTCGAGCGGGGCTTCGGGATCGCGCGCCGGCCCGAGCAGCTTCACGAGTTCATCGCTCCACAGGCGGCCGCCCGACGGAATGCCGTCCTTGACCTGGTAGTTCGCGCCCTCGCCCGAGGCATGCCGGAAGTAGCGCAGGTCCAGTGCGAAGGTGCCGTCGTTCCTGAGGCGAACGATCTCCTTCATCCGCTCGACATAGGCCGGCTGGCCGTAGGGCGCGAGGCCCATGACCTTGTATTCGTCGCCATAGTGCGGGAAGCCGATGAACTGGGTCACCGCCTCGTAGAAAACGCCCAACGAATGAGGGAAATAGACGCGCCCGTCGACCGACAGCGTCCCGCCCTCGCCCAGCCCCCAGGCCGCAGACGAAAAATCGCCGAATCCGTCGACCGAGACCGCCACGGCCTTGTCGTAGGGCGAAACCAGGAAGGCGGACGCGAGATGGCAGAGATGGTGCTCGACCATGTGCGCCGTTCCCCGGAACTCCTGATCGGGGAGATGGCGCTTGAGGTTGCCCGCGATGTCGGCCCGCTCGCCGCGATTGCGCAACCGGCTCATCACGTAGTTGAGACTGATGCCCGACGTCAGCGCGAAGGCGAGCTTGCGCCAGCGGTTGGCGGTATTGTCGCTGTTGACCGCAACATGGTCGACATCGGCCAGAGAAATGCCCGCCTCGCCCAGGCAATAGCGGATCGATTCGCTGGGGAAGCCGCCCCAATGCTTGATGCGGCGAAAACGCTCTTCTTCGACGGCCGCGACCAGTTCGCCATCCTTGACCAGGCAGGCGGCCGCGTCGGCGTGATAGGCGTTGAGCCCGAGAATGTAAGTCATGCAGCGATGTCGATCATCAGGAGGTCATTGCGCCCGGTGGTTTCGTATAGGCCAATTCTCGCGCGGGACCATCATTTTCGCGGTTCCAGCCTCCGTGCCACCCCTCGCCCGCGCCAAATCCTGCACAGATCGTGCGGATCCGGGACGCCTTGACGAGGCCGGAACTTCCGAGCAAACGGACAGCCTCGAGCGGCACCCTCTGTCCCCGGGGCCCCGATCGCGTGCTCGACCGAGGCGCGTCTCTACCCTCGCAAGTCGTTGACAAGTCGGATAAAACCCCACGCTTCGATCGAAAGGCTTTCGTGCATGTCCAAGAATGATCTCGTCGTCGTGACCGGCGCCGGTGGCTTTATCGGCGGCCATCTGGTGAAGGTGCTGCAGCAACGTGGCCACACCAAGATTCGGGCTGTCGATGTGAAGCCACTCGAGGAATGGTACCAGAAGACTCCGGGCGTCGAGAACCAGGTGGGCGATCTCGCCCTGCTCGAACCCTGCCGCAAGGCCGCCAAGGGCGCCGCGGTGATCTACAATCTCGCCGCCGACATGGGTGGCATGGGCTTCATCGAGACCCACAAGGCCGAATGCATGCTGTCGGTGCTCACCAGCACGCACATGCTGGTCGCCGCCAAGGAAGCCGGCGTTCCGCGCTTCTTCTATTCGTCTTCGGCCTGCGTCTACAACGGCGACAAGCAGACCGACGCCGACGTCACGGCGCTCAAGGAGGAAGACGCCTACCCCGCCCTCCCGGAAGACGGCTATGGCTGGGAGAAGCTGTTCAGCGAGCGCATGGCTCGCCACTTTCGCGAAGACTACGGCATCGCGACCCGCGTAGCGCGCTACCACAACGTCTACGGCCCGGAAGGCACATATGACGGCGGCCGCGAGAAGGCCCCGGCTGCCATGTGCCGCAAGGTCATCGCCGCCAAGCTCTCCGGCAAGCACGAGATCGAAATCTGGGGCGACGGTGAGCAGACCCGGTCGTTCATGTACATCGACGACTGCACCGAGGGCACGATCAAGCTCACGGAGAGCGACATCATCGAGCCGCTCAACATCGGCAGCGACGAACTGGTCAGCATCAACACGCTGGTCGACATGGTCGAGAAGATCGCCGGCATCAAGCTGAAGCGCAGCTACAAGCTCGACGCACCGAAGGGCGTGCGCGGCCGCAACAGCGACAATACGCGGATCAAGAAGCTGATGAACTGGGCTCCGTCCATCCGTCTCGAGGACGGGATGGAGAAGACCTACAAGTGGATCTACGACGAGATGACGTCGGGCAAGGCCTCGGTCGTCAACGCCTTGCCGAAGCAGGCCCTCGCAGCTCAATAAACACGCGACAGAACGACGTCGTTAAAAGCGCCGCGAAGGAAACTTCGCGGCGCTTTGCATTGGGGCTAACGGCCGATACCGCTCACGGCACGGTTGCTCCTCAGCAGCTCATCGAAGAACGTGATTGTCTTCGTAAGCCCCTCGTCCAGGGGGACCTTCGGTTCCCACTTCAGCATCTCGCGCGCCAGGGTGATGTCCGGGCAGCGCTGGAGCGGGTCGTCGACCGGCAGCGGGCGGGCCTGGACAATCTTCGATTTCCCGCCGACGAGCTTGATGACTGCCTCTGCGAGCTGGCGGATCGGCATCTCGACCGGGTTGCCGATGTTGACCGGCCCGGTGAAATCATCCGGCGTATGGTCCATCAGGCGCAGCCAGCCGTCGAGCAGGTCGTCGACGTAGCAGAAGGCCCGGGTCTGCATGCCGTCGCCATAGATCGTGATGTCCTCGCCCTTCAGCGCCTGCACGATGAAGTTCGACACCACGCGCCCGTCGTTGGGATGCATGCGCGGGCCGTAGGTGTTGAAGATGCGCGCCACCTTGATGCGCAGACTGTGCTGGCGGTGATAGTCGAAGAACAGCGTCTCCGCGCAGCGCTTGCCTTCGTCGTAGCAGGCCCGCGGCCCCAGCGGATTGACGTTGCCGCGGTAGCTCTCGACCTGGGGGTGGACGGTCGGGTCGCCGTAGACCTCGCTGGTCGAGGCCTGGAAAATCTTGGCCCGCACCCGCTTGGCCAGTCCCAGCATGTTGATGGCGCCGTGGACGCTGGTCTTGGTCGTCTGCACCGGATCGTGCTGGTAATGGATCGGCGAGGCCGGGCAGGCGAGATTGTAGATCTCGTCGACCTCGACGTAGAGCGGGAAGGTCACGTCGTGGCGCATCAGCTCGAAGCGGGGATTGTCGAGGCAGGCCGCGACGTTGGCCTTGTTGCCGGTGAAGTAATTGTCGACGCAGAGCACGTCGTGGCCGGCCTCGAGGAGGCGCTCGCAAAGATGCGAGCCGAGGAACCCCGCCCCGCCGGTAACCAGAATCCGCTTGCCCATGATGCCCCTCGGAATCGCCTCTACGTCCCAGGCGACACTAGGCGATCAAGCTCTTGAATTCACTTCAAAATCGCCGAAGGATGACGCTGCCCGCCGCTGCGCGGACGGGCCAATGTTGCAGGGGAAGCGTCCTATGAGCATCGAGATGGTCGGCCTGGCCGACATCGTGCGCGTCCACGGCGCGGCGCGCCCGGACACGGTGGCGATCGTCTATGAGGGCCGTCCCACGACCTACGGCGGGCTCGATCAAGCCTCCAGCCGCGTCGCCAGCGGCCTGATCGCCGAAGGCCTCAAGCCGCAGGTCCGCGTCGCTCATCTCGACAAGAGCAGCGACCTGTTCTTCCAGTTGCTGTTTGGCGTCGCCAAGGCCGGCGCCGTGATGGTGTCGGTGAACTGGCGCCTGGCAGCACCCGAAGTGCTGCAGATCGTCAACGATGCCGAAGCCGAGATGCTGTTCGTCGGCGAGGAGTACGTTCCGCTCGTCGAGGCGATCCGGGACCAGATGAAGACCGTCCGCAGGGTCGTGACCCTGGGCCCGCGCCACGGAGACTGGGAGGCCTTCGCCGACTGGCGCGACCGGCATCCGGACACCGACCCTCACCTGCCCGCCCGGCCCCAGGACACGGCGGTGCAGTTCTACACCAGCGGCACGACGGGCCTGCCGAAGGGCGCCGAACTCACCAATGCCAACTTCGCGTTCATGTTCGAGCAATGGACGCGCAGCTGGCTCCTCGAGCCCGGGACCCAGAACATGGTCTGTCTGCCGATGTTCCATATCGGCGGCGCGGGCTGGGCCATCGCCGGCCTGTTCGCCGGCTCGACAAACCATGTCGTACGGGAATTCCTCCCGGCACGGGTGCTCGAGATCATCGAGCGCGACCGCATCGAGGTGATGCTGCTGGTGCCGGCCATGATCCTGTTTCTGGTGCAGGCGCCGCAGATCGGCGAGACCGACCTGTCGAGCCTGCGCCTGATCGTCTATGGCGCGGCGCCGATCCCGGGCGAACTGCTGAAGCAGGCCTTGTCGATCTTCGGCTGCGGCTTCCAGCAGGTCTACGGCCTCACCGAGACGACCGGCGCGATCACCCTGCTGCCGCCCGAGGATCACGACCCGTCGGACGCGGGAAAACTGCTGTCCTGCGGCTATGCCCAGGTCGGCGTGGAGCTGCGCATCGTGGACGAAGCCGGCAAGGACCTGGCTCCCGGCAAGGTCGGGGAGATCGCCGTCCGCTCGCCGCAGGTCATGGCCGGCTACTGGCGGCTGCCCGACGCCACGCGGCGCGCCATCCACGGCGATTGGTTCTTCACCGGCGACGCGGGCTATCTCGACGAAAAGGGCTACCTGTTCATCCATGACCGCGTGAAGGACATGATCGTGTCCGGCGGCGAGAACATCTACCCGGCCGAGGTCGAGAGCGCGCTGTTCGGGCATCCTGCCGTCGCCGACGTCGCGGTGATCGGCGTCCCCGACGAGCGCTGGGGCGAAGCGGTGAAGGCCATCGTGGTGCGCAAGGCCGGCGCCGACGCAACGCCGGCCGACCTGATCGGCTGGGCGCGCGGCCGCATCGCCGGCTACAAGCTGCCCAAGTCGGTCGATTTCATCGATGCCCTGCCCCGCAATCCGACCGGCAAACTCCTGAAGCGCGAGTTGCGCAAGCCCTACTGGGAAGGCCGCCAGCGCAACATCAATTGAACGTCCCGCGGTGACCGCCCTGCGGACCCGATCGCAAACGCGTCTCGAAATCCCGAAGCCACGGCTCTAGAACAGTCCCATGTCCAGTCTGCCCGACAACCTCACCCCCGTCCGCGCCGCTCACGTTTTCGACGAAGCCCGGCTCGCCGATTACATGAAGGCCAATGTCGAGGGCTATCGCGGCCCGATCAGCATCCTCCAGTTCGAGGGCGGCCAGAGCAACCCGACCTTTCACGTCACTGATGGCGCCGGCAACATGTACGTCCTGCGCAAGAAGCCGCCGGGCAAGCTGCTGCCCTCGGCCCACCAGGTCGACCGCGAATATCGCGTCATCAAGGCGCTGGCGGACCATACCGACGTGCCGGTTCCCAAGCCCTACGCGCTCTGCCAGGACGATTCGGTGATCGGCACGGCCTTCTACATCATGCAGTTCCTGCCGGGCCGCGTTTTCGCCGACGTGAGGATGCCGGGGGTATCGCCGGCGGATCGCGGCAAGATCTTCGATTCGATGAACGACGTGCTGGCGCGCCTGCACAATGTCGACTATCGCGCCGTCGGCCTCGGCGACTACGGCCGCGAGGGCCAGTACATCCAGCGCCAGGTCGCGCGCTGGTCGAGCCAGTACGACCTCGCCCGCACCGAACAGATCGACTCGATGGAAGCGCTGAAGAAGTGGCTGCCGGAGAACATCCCGCCGGGCGACGAGACGCGCATCAACCATGGCGACTATCGCCTCGGCAACACGATCGTGCATCCCACCGAGCCCCGCGTGATCGCCGTGCTCGACTGGGAGCTTTCGACGCTCGGCCATCCGCTGGCCGACCTCGGCTACAACTGCATGATGTATCATTTCGGCGAGGGTTTCGGCGCTTCCGGCGGCTATGCCGGGCAAGACCTCAAGGCTTTCGGCATTCCGACCGAGCAGGAATATCTCGCCGCCTATGCCCGCCGCACCGGCCGCAAGGAAGTGCCGGCCTGGAGCTTCTACCTCGCCTTCTCCCTGTTCCGCCTCGCCGCCATCGTTCAGGGCGTCTACAAGCGCGGCCTCGACGGCAATGCCTCGTCGGAGACGGCAACGAAGTACGGCAACCGTGCCCGCGCGATGGCCGATCTCGCCTGGTCGATGGTCGAGAAGCGCGCCTGAGCGCGCTTCCCCTTTCTACTCGTCGGTGTACGGCACCATCGAGGCGTCGTTGCCTCTCGGGCAATTCGCGCTGTCGACAACGGCATTGGCCGGATTGCGATAGCGCTGGATGTCGTAGGGCGCGCTGTCGCTCGGCGGACGCACCGGGGGCGTGCGCAGCGTCCACGAAACCAGCTGCTTGATCACGCTGCCCAACGCCTGATCGAAGGCCTCGACCACCTTCGGCACCTTGTCGGCGCGCGCCCGCACGCAGCGCTCGAAGGAAGCCACGCCAATGATCTGCCGGTCGGGCATGCGGACGAGTTTGGCAATGATCCGGACCTTCACGATCGGCGGCATGCCGTAAAAATACATGGCCTCGAAGTTGCGCAGGTCGGGCTGCAGCACGTAGTTCGCCCGAAGCGCGATCGACTCGCGGGAAACCGCGACGATCTTGCGCGTGTTCTCGAACGAATCGACGATGCGGGTC
Organism: Reyranella sp.; assembly: GCF_965249915.1. Taxonomy (GTDB): domain Bacteria; phylum Pseudomonadota; class Alphaproteobacteria; order Reyranellales; family Reyranellaceae; genus Reyranella. Next base: position 901,123 of record NZ_OZ252257.1, on the reverse strand, counting down.
TGAACCATCAACGGCGCCCGGTCTGTCCAGGCCACCTTGGCATAGTAGTCCGTCGAGGTCGGCGTCATGGCGATGGCGATGCGGCCGGTATCGAGGTTGGCTGCCGCCACCGGCGCCTCCACCGCAAGCTGCCAGTAGACCGACGGCAGGTCGGCGTCGAAGGTGCTCTTGGGCGAGACGGTGTAGAGGTCGGTCGGGTCGCCGACCGAGTCGACGGCGCTGACGAACGAGCACCCCGACAGGAGAGCGACGGCAGCCGCGCAGGCAGCCAGGCAACGGATCATTTCGGCGTGTATCCCTGCTTGCCGCTGAACACGAAGTTGGCCGGGTCGCGCTCCAATCGTGTGGCGATGACGTTCAGATTGGCGGTGAGCTGGCGCAGATCCCGCAGCGCCAGCGAGAACTCGGTGAGCCCGATTTCCGTGAAATTCTTGATCGGGCGGCTGTTGTCGGTAACCAGCTTGTTCAGCTGGGTGGCCGCGGCGTTGATGTTGGAGAGCGCCGCGCGGGTCTCGTTCAGCGTCTTGCGCAGTTCGCCCGGGTCCTTGCCGGCCAGAGCCTTGCGCGTCTCGGCGTCCTGCGGGCCGATCTCCTGGGCGATCAGGGTCAGCGAGTTCGACAGATCGTTCAGCTTGCTGAACGTCTTGCGGAAATCGGCGATCGCCCCCGGCAGCTCGGCCAGGGTCGTCTGGATGGCACCATCGGACTTGGCAAAGGCGTTGGTCGCCGTCTGCAGGTTGCGCAGCGTGTCGGTGACCGCACCGATATTGTCCGGGCTCAGCAGGTCGTTCAGCCGGTCCACGGTGGTGCTGGCCTTGGTCAGCAGCTCCTGCGCCGAGGTCGAGGTCGCCTGCAGGAACGAGGCGCCCTCGCGAATCTCGGGGTAAGGCTTGTCACCCAGCTTCTTCTTGGGCTTCACCTGATCGACGTCGAGACGTCCCACGATCTGGATGAAGGGCGAGCCGGCGATGAACGGCTTCTCGAAGACGGCATAGGAACGATCGCGGATGTCGATCGACCAGTCGACCGCCACCGTGACCTCGATCTTTTCCGTCAGGCGCTCCCGTCCCGTCGAACGCTGCGTATCGACCCGGGAGGTGAGCTGGATGTTCACGACGCGGCCGACCCGCAAACCGCGGTAGAACACCGGCGAATCGTTGGTCAGCCCCTGCACGTCACCCGAGAAGAGAATGTCATAATAGGCATACGACGTGCGGTCCCCGGCGCGCAGCTTCCAGATCACGAATCCGGCAAGGGCGGCGACGAACAGGATCATCGCCGCGCCAATCAGCACGTAGGGCGATTTTCTTTCCATCCGGTACTACTTTTGCTCCCGCCGCGATGCGCGCCCTCGCGGTCCGTGGAAATATTCCCGGACCCAGGGATGATCGTATTCCAGCAACTCCGCCATCGTACCCACCACGACGCGCTTGTCGAGCAGGACTGCAATGCGGTCGCAAATTGCATTCAGGCTATCGAGGTCGTGCGTGACCATCAAAACGGTCAGCCCGAGGTTGCGGCTCAGGCCTTTGACGAGTTCGTCGTAGTGCGCCGCGCCGATCGGATCGAGGCCTGCCGTCGGTTCGTCGAGAAACAGGAGTTCCGGATCGAGGGCGAGCGCGCGGGCGAGGCTGGCACGTTTGCGCATGCCACCGGAGAGTTCGGACGGCTTCTTGTCCCCGGTATCGGCCGGAAGGCCGACCAGAGCCACTTTCAGCGCCGCGATCTCGCGCATCGTCTGTTCTTCCAGCTCGGCATGCTCGCGAATCGGAACGATGATGTTCTCCGTGACGGTGAGCGAGGAGAACAACGCACCGTCCTGGAACTGGACGCCGGTACGGGCCAACATCTGGCGCTGGGCCTTGCCGTGCAGGGTCTTGGTATCGACCCCCAGCATCTCGATCGTGCCCTCCCGTGCTTCGTTCAGCCCGATGATGGTCCGCAGAAGCACGGACTTGCCGGTACCCGAACCGCCGACCAGACCGACAATCTCGCCGCGGAATACGTCGAAATCGAGATTGTCGTGGATCACCTTGTCGCCGAACTGCGTTCGGATGCCACGCAGGCGCAGCACGACCTCCCGGCCGTCGCTGTGATCGACGATCTGCCCCCCTTCCGCCTTGGCGCCTTCGGCCATCAGACGCCAGCGAGCAGGAAGATGACGGAGAACACCGCGTCCAGCACGATCACGCAGAAGATCGATTCGACCACGGACTTGGTCGTGAGCTGCCCCACGCTCTCGGCACTGCCGCGGACCTGCAGCCCCTCGAAGCAGCCGATCGTGGCGATCACGATGCCGAATACCGGCGCCTTGATCATGCCGGTGTAGAAATGCCAGGCGCCGACCGTGTCGCGCAGCCGGTCGAAGAACTGCACGAAGGTGAAGTCGAGATAGACGGTGCAGGCCACCGCGCCGCCCAGCAGGCCCGCCATGTCGCCCCAGAAGGCCAGCAGCGGCATCGAGATCAGCAGCGCGCTGATGCGCGGCAGGACCAGCCATTCGACGGGATTGAGGCCGATCGTGCGCATCGCATCGACCTCCTGGTTGACCTGCATCGTGCCGATCTGGGCCGTGAAGGCGCTGCCCGAGCGGCCGGCGACGATGATCGCCGTCAGGAGCGGCCCCAGCTCGCGGAACATGCCGATACCGACCGCCTCGACGGTGAAGGTCTCGGCGCCGAACTGGCGAAGCTGCTGGACGCCCTGGTAGGCGATGACCACGCCGATCAGGAAGCACAGCACGCCCACGATCACGAGCGCCCGGATCCAGACCTCGTACATCTGCTGGATGATGGCGTTCGGCCGGAAGCGCTTGGGCTGCAGAATGGCTTCGACGACGACCACCAGGATTTCGCCGAAGAAGGCGCAGAGATTGAGGACCTGTTTGTAGAAATCGATCGTTCCCCGGCCGATCTCCTCCAGCCAGTGCGCCAGCCAGTTGACCTTACGGTCCGGCTGGGCCTGGCACATGTTCTCGCGGACCACCTTGAAGAGGGCGGCTTGCGACTCGTTCCGGGTCTTCACCTCGGCATCCGGTCCGCACCCGGCGATTTCCAGGATTTCGAGCGCCCCGGCGGTATCGACCCTCTCCAGGCCCGTCGCATCGACGGCTCGACGATCCTTCGAGCGGGTACCGGCGGCCGCGAGGGCGCTCTCGGCCTTCTTGCGGATTCCGCGGACGCTGAACACCGTCCAGGTGCCGCCGACTTCCACGACGGGCTTGCCCGCGTGCTCGGTGTAGCGAATTGTGGGTTCCGTTTCGGCCATCGGCGAAGATTAGTCGTCGCGCCGGTTAGCGCTGTCAATCTCCCTGCATTGCCTCCACGCCACGCCGCTGTCACGATCCGGGCAGGAGGACCGAATGGGCAAATGGCCACGGCTGGACAAGATCGAGATGATCGACGGTCCCATCGACAAGCAAAGTTACGAACGCCAGATCAAGAAATTGCAGGATCGGCTGCTCGAACTTCAGATCCACCATCTGCGCACCGGTGGTCGCGCGCTGATCTGCCTCGATGGCTGGGACGCCGCCGGCAAAGGCGGCCTGATCGAACGGCTGGTGGCGGGACTGGAGCCGAAATCGGTGCAGGTCTGGCGCATCGGCGCGCCGACTCCCGAAGAGCAGGGCCGGCATTATCTCTGGCGCTTCTGGAACCGGCTGCCGGCGCCCGGCAACTGGGCGATCTTCGACCGCACCTGGTACGGCCGCGTCCTGGTGGAGAGGATCGAGGGCTTCTGCGAGAAGTCGGCCTGGGAGCGCGCCTACCGAGAGATCAACGAGTTCGAGCGCCAGCTCGCCGACGACGGGGTTCGGATCGTGAAGCTGCTCGTGCATGTGAGCGCCGAGGAGCAGAAGCGGCGGATGATCGAGCGGCTGAGCAAGCCCAGCAAGCACTACAAGATCGGCCTCGAGGATTTTCGCAACATCGCCAAGCGCAAGCAGTATCTGGATGCCTACGACGACATGCTGGAGCGCACCGACACCGAGCATGCTCCCTGGCATGTCATTGCCAGCGACGAGAAGATGCACGCCCGCCTGAAGGGCCTGCGGATCATCGCCGACAGGCTGGGCGAAGGCGTCGAGATCGGCGACCATGCGCTGGACCCGAAGATCCTCGAAGCCGCCTACGAAGCCTGGGGGTGGCGGCCGGAGAAAAGCGGCAACGGCAAGAAGTAGCGTCGCGAGATCGCTGGTCAGGCCTGGGGCGGCGCACCCTTCGGCGACGCGAAGAAGCTCGACCTGGCGCCCTCCCCGAGATGGGCGGCGATCCACGGCAGCGCCTCACGCATCGCTTCTTCGAACTTCCAGGGCGGATTGATCACGATCAGCCCGCACGCCGCAAGCTTCCCTTCGGGCGTGCGCGGCCCGAGTTCGAGTTCCATGCGCAGGTATTCCACCTCCGCCAGGGACGCGACGAAGGACGAGACCGTCGCCTCGTCCTTGATCGGGTACCAGATCGCGTAGCAGCCGGTGGCGAAGCGGCGCAGCCCGTGCCGCACGGCGCGCGCCAGGATCTCGAATTCGTCGGTCGCCTCGAAGGGCGGATCGATCAGCACCAGGGCTCGGCGCTCGACGGGGGGCAGTGTCGACTTGATCGCGTGATAGCCATCGGCCTGCCGCACCTCGACCGCGCGGTCGCCGGCAAACTCCCGCTTCAGCAGCAGCGCCTCCTCGGGATGCTTCTCGCAGGCGACGAACCGGTCGCCCGGCCGCAGGGCCGCCCGGACCAGTCGGGGCGAGCCGGGATAGCGATGGAGCGCGCCGCCCGCGGGGCCGAATTTGCGAGCGTAGGCCTGTACGGCCGCGAGATAACGCAGGACGGAAGCGGGCATTCCGGTCCGGCTCTCGGCCATCAGGCGCCCGATGCCGGCCTCCGCCTCGCCCGTGCGGCGCGCCTGCGAGCTGGCGAGATCATAGCCCCCGGCCCCGGCATGCGTGTCGAGCACGAACAGCTTCTTGTCCTTGGCCGTCAGCAGGCGCAGCAGTTCGCAGAGCGCGGTGTGCTTCAGCAGGTCGGCAAAGTTCCCGGCGTGATAGCCGTGGCGGTAGTTCACGGTGACATTCTCGGCCGATTTGAGATGATTCCCCGGGCACGGTATGTGCTTCGGGCGCAGGACACTACATTTGAGGATCGAAATGGCCAACCACGAGCTGCATTCTTCGCCCGAGACCTGCCACTGGGGCTATTTCGACAGCCAGCTCCCGCCGCAGCTCCGCATCAAGTCGGGCGATACGGCCACGATCCATTGCGTTTCGGGCGCCGCCGAGATCCTGCCCGGCGAGCCGTTCAACGTGCTTCCCGAGCATCGCGAGATCCTCTCCAAGCTGAAGCCGCATATCGGCCGGCACATCCTGACCGGGCCCGTCCATGTCGAAGGCGCCGAGCGCGGCGACGTTCTGGCGGTCGAAGTGCTCGACATCAAGTTCCGCACCAACTGGGGCTGGAACGTGCAGCGGCCGCTGATGGGCACCCTGCCCGAGGACTTCCCCTTCTACCGCCTGACCCACATTCCGATCGATTCCAACCGTGGCGTCTGCACCATGCCCTGGGGCACCGAGATCGAGCTCAAGCCGTTCTTCGGCATCATGGGCGTCGCCCCGCCGCCGGAATGGGGTCAGTGCAGCTCGGTCGAGCCGCGCGCCTTCGGCGGCAACATCGACAACAAGCATTTCCGGGTCGGCACCACGGTCTACTTCCCCGTCTTTGCCGATGGCGGCCTGTTCTCGACCGGCGACGGCCATGGCGTGCAGGGTGACGGCGAGGTCAACCTGACAGCGCTCGAGACCAGCCTGAGCGGTACCTTCAAGTTCACGCTGCACAAGGGCATGAAGCTCAACAACCCGCGCGCCGAGACGGCGACCCACTGGATCACCCACGGCTTCGATCAGGACCTCGACGACGCCGCCAAGGAAGCCCTGCGCGACATGATCCGGCTGATCACCGCCAAGACCGGCCTCAAGCCCGAAGACGCCTACATGCTCTGCAGCCTGCAGGCCGACCTGCACGTCACGCAGACGGTGGACGGCAACAAGGGCATCCACTGCATGATCGAGAAGAAGATCATCGGCGGCTGACGCCGGGAACCGGGTACGGGCGGGCGGTCCATGACGCACATGCAGCTTCTCGACGAGGCGGTCGCCCGTCACAACGATGCCGAATGGTCCCGCCGCGCCCTGGAGCTGATCCGCAACGACCAGCGCCGGTCGGCCGATACGCATCTGCTGCGGCTCGACCTGCCGGTGCTCGAGGGGATCGACGTCTATCTCAAGGACGAGTCGACCCATCCCACCGGCAGCCTCAAGCACCGGCTGGCCCGCTCGCTGTTCCTGTACGGGATCTGTAACGGCCGAATCCGCCAGGACACGCCGATCGTCGAGGCCTCTTCGGGGTCGACGGCGATTTCGGAGGCCTACTTCGCCCGCCTGCTGGGCCTGCCCTTCCATGCCGTGATGTCGGCATCGACCTCGGCAGAAAAGATCGCGGAGATCGAACGCCAGCACGGCAAGTGCCATCTGGTCGCCGACGGTCGCGGGATTTACGCCGCCGCCGAAGCGCTGGCGACCGGGCTGCGCGGCGTCTACGTCGACCAGTTCACCTATGCCGAGCGGGCGACCGACTGGCGTGGCAACAACAACATCGCCGAATCGATCTTCGAGCAGATGAGCCGCGAGCGCTATCCCGTGCCGACCTGGATCGTCATGAGCGCCGGCACCGGCGGCACCACGGCGACGCTCGGCCGGTATATCCGCTACATGCGCTACGCCACCCGCCTGTGCGTGGCCGATCCGGAGTTCTCTTCCTTCTTCGAAGCGTTCGCCACGGGCAACCTCCAGGCGACCTGCGAACGCGGCTCGCGCATCGAGGGGATCGGGCGTCCCAGGGTCGAGCCGTCGTTCCTGCCCAACATGATCGATCGCATGATGCGCGTGCCCGACGCCCAGTCGCTGGCCGGCATGAGGGTTCTCTCACGCCTGCTCGGTCGCAAGGTCGGCGGCTCCACCGGCACCAACTTCGTGGCGCTCTGCATCCTCACGTCACGCATGAAGGCCGAGGGCCGTACGGGTTCCCTCGTCTCGCTGATCTGCGACGCCGGCGAACGCTACGGCCACACCTACTACAACGACGAGTGGGTCGCCGCGCAGGGCCTCGATCTCGAGCCGCACGAGCGCGCCCTCGAAGCCTTCCTGAAGGATGGCGACGCCATCATCTAGCGAGTCCCCGTAGCTACTGGCGAGCGCGTGCCGGCGGGACGGCGGCCGGGGGTGCGGCCGGCCGCGCGGGAATCGGCGTGTCCAGGAGCGGGAACTCGCGGTTGCGCGGCACTTCGCTGATCTCCTCGGACCCCGGCATCGGCAGGTTGGCCTGGTTTTTCCAGTTCGGTCCGGCCGTCGCACCGCCCCCGCCGGCGACCGGCGGGCCCGCCTCCTGCATCGTGCTGAAGTCGGAGTTGAAACGCTGGGGCTGGGCATGGGCGGCGCTGCCAACGACCGCGAGGACCAGCAGGCCGGTCAGGGCTACTTTCATCGGATTCTCCGGGTTCTGTTCCCCGATCAACTCGCAGAGTGGCGCCCGCGTTGCGCATGCTGCGCAGATTTTGCAGGCTTGAAACGGGCTTTCAGCACACCCGCGACAGACATTGATCCGTCAACGGTCGTCGCGACCCCGGATTCGGGAGGGTGCGACTCCGGTTTCGATTGTTTCGTTTATTTCGTTTGTTTCGTTTATTTGCCGGATTCCGGCTTTTTGACGGCCTGTCCGGCCTATGCCGGCTGGGCTTGCGGGGCGTTCCGGGCGGCCGATGGCGTCGGGAAGGCCAGCGCGATGGCGACGGCCGCCAGTCCCATGCCGAACGACGCGACGTAGAGATAGCCGTAGCCGTGGAAGGTATCGAAGATCCACCCGCCGACCGCCGGGCCCAGCGCCATGCCGAGGCTGGAGATCATTGCGGCAGCGCCGAACACCGTTCCCATGATGCGCAGGGGAAAGTATTCCCGCGCCAGCACGGCATAGAGCGGCATCACCCCGCCATAGGCCATGCCGAACAGGACGGCGACGGCATAGAACTCCCCGGCGTCGCGGGTGAAATAGTAGCTGCCGGCCCCCACCGCCTGGACCATCAGCCCGGCGACGACGACCCGGCGCGCGCCGAACCGGTCGCCCAGCAGCCCGAACAGGACGCGGCCGCCCAGGCCCGCCAACCCTTCGACGCTGTAGATCGTGACGGCCGTCATGGCCGGCAGGCCGCAGGCGAGCGCGTAGCTCACCGTGTGGAAGATCGGGCCGGAATGCGCGGCGCAGCAGCAGAAGAAAGTGAGCGACAGCACGATGAACTGCGGCGAACGCAGCGCCCGCCCCACGGTCATGCCCTCCCCGCCTTCCGCCGGGCTGCCGGGCGATGCGGCCGCCGTCTCAGGCGGACGGCGGACCAGCAACGCGGCCGGCACCAGGAGAAGCCAGGCGACGATCGCGATGGTGAGTTGTGCCGTTCTCCAGTCGTAGGCGGAGATCAGCCACTGCGCGAAGGGTGAAATGGTCATCGGCGCCACGCCCATCCCGGCCGAGACCAGCGAGACGGCAAGGCTGCGGTGCCTGTCGAACCAGCCGGTGACGGTGGCGATCATCGGCGCGAACACCGCACCGGCGGCAATGCCGACCACGATGCCGTAGAGGAGCTGGAATTCGAGCAGGCTGGTGGCCCGGCTGGCCAGCGCCAGGCCAAGGCCCAGCAGGAGCGCACCCGACAGGACGACGATGCGCGGCCCGAACTTGTCGCTGAGGGCGCCCCACCCGAAAGCCGCGACGCCCATCGTCAGGAAATCGAGCGTCATGGCGCTCGAAATGCCGGTGCGCGACCAGCCCGTCGCTTCCGACATGGGCTGAAGGAACACCGCCAGCGAGAACAGCGCCCCGATCGCCACGCATCCCATCAGCGCGCCCGCACCGACGATCACCCAGCCGTAAGACCGTTCCATCGCGATCCTCCTGTTGGGCTACACTTAACTTATTGGTTAACTATTGGCAAGCAGGCTGGAAAACCTCCGTCGTCTCGACCGTAGCCTCGCCCATCGACTACCTCGGGATAAACTACACGAGGCGAACCGGAGAGACCTACCCTCAACCATAAGCCGGCAAATCGTCGAGAGAAGATCTCTCGGCTCCACACCTTCGGTGCTCCGGTCGAGATGACGAAAGTCTCGGCCTGGGAGTCACTCCGGCTTGATATTGGCCTCGCGGATAAGGCGGCCGAAACGTTCGTACTCCTGGGCATTGTAGCGCGCGAACTGTTCGACGCTCATCGTGCCGGGTTCGCCGCCAAGTCCGCGCAGCTTCGCCTGCACGTCGGGCAGCGCCACGATTCGCGCCAGCTCGGCCTGCAGCCTGGCGACCACGTCGGGCGGCGTGCCCGCGGTCACGTAGACGGCGTACCAGGTCGTCATGTCGAAGCCGGACAGCCCGGACTCGGCGAGCGTCGGCACGTCGGGCAACTCGCTGCTGCGGCGCTCGGAGGTGACGGCCAGCGGCCTGAACTTGCCGGCCTTGATCTGGCCCATCGACGAGGAGGTCGTGTCGAACATCATCTGCACGTTGCCGCCGATGATATCGAGATGCGCCTGGGCGCTGCCCTTGTAGGGCACGTGCATCCCTTTCACGCCCGCCGCCATGTCGAAGGCCTCGCCCGCGATATGCTGCGTGCTGCCGACACCCGACGAGGCATACTTGAACTCGCCGGGCCGGGCTTTCATGGCGGCGATCAGCTCGGCCACGGTATTCACCGGTACCGCGGCGCCGACCACCAGGACGTTGGGCACGCTCACCACCAGGCCAATCGGGATCAGGTCCTTGATCGGATCGAAGCCGAGCTTGAGCAGATGCGGCGCGATCGCCTGCCCGGTGTTGGTGGCGACCAGGATGGTATGGCCGTCGGGCGGCGCCTTGGCCGTCAGGTCGGCCGCGATCGTGTTGGAGGCCCCCGGCTTGTTCTCGACGACGAAGGTGCCCTTCATCGATTCGGCGAGCTTGTCCGCCAGCATGCGGGCCACGATGTCGGTGCCGCCGCTAGCATTGGCGCCCACCATCAGGCGGACCGTCTTCGTGGGATAAGGCGTCTGCGCGTGGCCAGCCAGCGGCGCGAGCAGGACCGGGAGCGCCAGCAGCGACCGGCGCTTCACGGCGCCGGCTCCACGGCCAGCTCGGTGCCGCTCACCGATTTCACGCGCACCTTGGCGCCCCGGACCATGTCGGGGCCGGTCACGCTCCAGCTGCCGTCGCCGAGGATGACGCGGCCGCGACCGTTCAGGATCGGCTCGTCGAGCACGATGATCCGGCCGACCAGCGCCTCGCCGCGGGCATTGAGCGTCGACGTCGCGGGATTGTCGGCGTGCTGCAGGCGACGCAGCGTCCGGCGCAGCCCGACGGCGGCCACGACGGAGATCACCGCGAAGGTCAGGAGTTGGAGCTCGATCGACAGATCGGACACGACCAGCAGGAACAGGCCGGCGGCCGCTGCCCCGATGGCGAGGAAGAGGAAGACGACGCCGGGCAGCATCATCTCGAAAACCAGCAGCACGGCTGCGACCGCCCACCAGTACCAGAAGACGATCTTGAACATCGCCGTCTAGCCCGCGTTGGGGACGGAGCCGCGATGGCGCGCGGCCTCGGCGCCGCGTCCCTGGGCCTCCTTCGCGAGTTCTCCGATGCCGGCGATCGAGGCCATGACTCCCGCCGCCTCGACGGGCAGGAAGAACACCTTGGCATTGGGACTGGAGCCCATCTTCGCCAGCGCCTCGACATACTTGGTGCCGAGGAAGTAGTTGGTCGCCTGCACGCCGTTGCCGGCGATCGCCTCGGCCACGACCGAGGTCGCCTTGGCCTCCGCCTCCGCCATGCGCTCGCGCGCCTCGGCGTCGCGGAAGGCGGCCTCGCGGCGGCCCTCGGCGGTGAGGATCGCGGCCTGCTTCTCGCCCTGCGCCCGCTGGATGCTCGATTCGCGCACGCCCTCGGCCTCGAGGATGGTCGCGCGCTTCTCGCGCTCGGCCTTCATCTGCCGGCCCATCGCCACCACGATGTCTTCCGGCGGGGCGATGTCCTTGACCTCGATGCGCAGGACCTTGACGCCCCAGGGACCGGTCGCCTGGTCGATGACCGCCAGCAGCGTGTTGTTGATGTCGTTGCGCTTCGACAGGGCCTCGTCGAGCGCCATGTTGCCCATGACCGAGCGGATGTTGGTCAGCGCCAGATTGGTGATGGCGAGGTGCAGGTTCTGGACCTCGTAGGCGGCGCGGGCGGCATCGACCACCTGATAGAAGGCCACCGCGTCGACCTGCACGGTGGCATTGTCCTTGGTGATGACCTTCTGCGCCGGAATGTCGAGGACGTTCTCCTGCATGTTCATCTTGCGGCCGACCGTGTCGACGAAGGGCACGATGAAATGCAGCCCCGGCGCCAGCGTGCGCGTGTAGCGGCCGAACCGCTCGATCGTCCAGTTCGTGCCCTGCGTCACCGTCTTGACGCCGGCGAAGATCAGCACCAGCGCCACGAGAACGACGGCCAGCACGAAAATCAGCGCACCCGATATCATTCAGCGTCTCCTCTTGATTGGCGGAGACACTAGCCCAAGGCCGGGCGCAGGACCATCGAGGGGCTAGTCGGCGGCGGCGGCGAACTCGGTCCGGAGCACGGGAACTTCCTTCGACGCCGGCGCGATCCGCTGATCGGTGGCGAGCCAGCGATCTAGGAAGCCGTTGATCCAGCGGTCGAGCGGCGGATCGTACAGGGCATGCATCGAGAGATGGACACCCCGCTGTTGCGCGCCCGGCATCTTCAGGCGCTCGGCGGCCTTCAGCGTCCAGATTGTCTTCATCTCGAGCGTCACCTCGGGATGGAACTGGAAGCCGAAAGCGTTGGGACCGCAGCGGAAACCCTGCACGGGGTAGCGCTCGTTGGTGGCCAAGAGCTCGCAGCAATCCGGAATGGTCATGCCCTCACGGTGCCACTGATAGACTTTCATCGGCGACCGGAACCAGGCGCGGCCCGCTTCGGTCGGCTCGACGTCGACATAGCCGATCTCGACCACGCCCTCGGGATGCGGCGCCACACGACCACCGGCGGCGCGCGTCAGGAGCTGGGCGCCCAGGCACAATCCGAGAAAGGGAACGCCGGCATCGACGACCTTGGGGATCCACTCGAGTTCGCACTTGATGCCGGCCAGGGTGCCGCAATCGTTGGCCGACATGGGACCGCCGAAGACCACGACGCCCGCATAGTCGGACATGTCTTCGGGCAGATTGCACCCCAGATTGGGGCACAGTCGGTGCAGTTCGAAACCGCGCTTCTCAAGCAGTGCGCCGACCCGTCCGGGCCGCGAGTGCTCCTGATGCACGACGATGGCAATCTTTTTAGGGCCCATTTCTCTACACTGGCCAGCCGGTACCGTCATGGATTTGCAAGATACGCGCCAGCTGTGGCAACGACAAGGCAACCGGCGGCGGAGGGACGAAATGGCGCGAACTCTGGACTTCTACTTCGATTGCTCGAGCCCGTGGACCTATCTGGCGTTTCACGCGATCCAGCCCCTGGCGAAAGCAGCGGCAGCCGAGATCGTCTGGAAGCCGATCCTCGTGGGCGGGGTGTTCAATGCCGTCAACCAGACGGTCTACGAAAGCCGCGCCAAGCCCAATCCGCGCAAGCAGGCCTACATGCAGAAGGACATGCAGGACTGGGCCCGCCTGTACGGGCTCGCCATCAAGTTCCCGCCGACGGTGTTTCCCGTGAACAGCGTGAAGTGCATGCGCGGCGCCTTCGTGGCGCTCGACGAGGGCAAGCTCGTGCCCTACGCCACGGCCGCCTTCGAGGCCTACTGGGGCGACGACCGCGACCTCGCGAAGGAGGACGTGCTGGCCGACATCGCCTTGAAGGCCGGCATCGAGCGCCAGCGCTTCTTTGCCGGCATCGAGAGCGAGGCCTGCAAGGCGCGGCTGCGCGCCAATACCGACGAGCTGATCGCCCGCGGCGGCTTCGGCAGCCCGACGATCTTCGTCGGCAACGACATGTTCTTCGGCAACGACCGCATGCCGCTGGTCAAGGCCGCGCTGGAGGCTGCATGAGCCGCAACGCCGATCCCGATTTCTGGGCCAGGGCCAACGCCCATCTGGTGCGCTATGGCGGCGCCTTCGCGCCGCTCATCGCCGAGAGCGCGGCAGGAAATTACTTCACCGACGCCGACGGCCGGAAAATCCTCGACTTCACCTCGGGCCAGATGAGCGCCATCCTGGGCCACAGCCACCGCGAGATCGTCGAGGTGGCGCGGCACTATATCGGCGAGCTCGATCATCTCTACTCGACGATCCTGTCGCGGCCCGTCGTCGACCTGGCGGCGCTGATAGCCAGGGTGTCGCCCGGCCGCCTCGACCGCGTGCTGCTGGTCTCGACCGGCGGCGAGTCGAACGAGGCCGCGCTGCGCATGGCCAAGCTGGTGACCGGCCGGCACGAGATCGTGGCGATGAGCCGGTCGTGGCACGGGGTCACCGGAGGGGCTGCGTCGGCAACCTACTCGTCGAGCCGCAAGGGCTACGGCCCACCCCAGCCCGGCGCCCTGGTTCTGCCGGCACCGGATACCTATCGTTCGCGCTTTATCGACGATCGCGGCGTCTACGATTGGCAAGGGGAGCTCGATTTCGGCTTCGAACTGGTGGACCGGCAGTCGAGCGGCGCGCTGGCAGCCTGCATCGTCGAGCCGATCCTGAGCTCCGGCGGGGTCCTCGAACCGCCGGAAGGGTGGATGGCGGCGCTGGCCGCGAAGTGCCGCGAGCGCGACATGCACCTGATTTTCGACGAGGCGCAGACGGGTCTGGGACGAACCGGCACCCTGTTTGCCTGCGAGCGGGACGGGGTGGTGCCAGACTACCTCACCCTGTCCAAGACGCTGGGCGCCGGCCTGCCCCTGGCGGCCATGCTGACGACACCGGAAATCGAGGATGTCGCCGCCGAGCGGGGCTTCCTGTTCTATACGACGCACGCCTCCGATCCGCTGCCCGCCGCCGTCGGCCTGAAGGTCATCGAGGTCATTCTCCGGGATCGTTTCACGGAGCGCGCGGCAACTCTCGGCACCCGGTTGAAGGCCGGTCTGCAGGGACTGCAGCAGCGCCACGACTGCATCGGCGACATACGGGGCCGCGGGCTCCTGCTCGGGCTGGACCTCGTGAAGGACCGCCGCTCGCGCCAGCCTGACCCTGAACTCGCCCAGAAGGTCGCGCGGAACTGCCTGGAACTGGGGATGATGACCAGCACGGTGCGCGGCGGCTTCGGGATTTTCCGCATTGCACCGCCCCTCACCGTCGAGGAGGCCGAAATAGACCTGGGTCTCGAGATCTTCGATCGGGCGCTCACCAAAGCTTTACGTTGAGAATTGAGGGAAATAGGCGCATCTGGTCCCGCAATTGGTATTAGCGTTTGAAACGGGCGGCTAACTGTTGTACCCGCTGGCGGTTTCCGGCCAACGGCGTTTGGAGTTTACGGATGTTCAAGAGGCTTACACAGTCGGCAATTCTTGCGGGGAGTGTCCTCGCCTTGGGCGCCTGCACGCTCGGCGAGTCCAAGACAGCGGCTGCGCCCGTGAAGCCGCCCGCGGCCGACTACCAGGCGCCCGTTCCGGCGACGCCTCCCGCCGGCCAGATCCGGGCCATCTGCTATAACGAGGCCGACCTGTCGATCGTGCGCGCGCGCATGGTGCAGCAGGAACTGAATGTCATTACCCTGCAGTGCCAAGGTCCTGGCGGCGCCCGCGCCTACGAAAAGATCTATGCCGACTTCGTCGGAAAGTACCGCGAAGAGTTCGCCACCAATTCGCGCTCGCTGTCCCAGATCGCCAGCCGCAAGCGCTTCAACACCGACGTGTTCGTGACCGAGGTCGCCAACCGCACGGCGCAGCGCGCGCCGACGGACAAGGAATTCTGCTCACGCGGCAAGCGCGCCTTCGACTGGGCGATGGATCCGAAGGTGACGGCGCTCGCCCAGGTGCCGCCGCCGTACGATCTCGGCCCCGAGATGAACATCTACCCCTGCCCGGCCCAGTAGGCAGGCGAAGGAAATACGAATCGAGAAGGCGGCCTGCGGGCCGCCTTTTTCTTTTGCCCTCCGCCCCGTCCGGCAAGGGCGGAACTCAAATGTGCTGCGTGCCCCGTTCGCCGCGACCGCGCCCGTTGGTCGCCGGTCCGGACGTTGCCGCCTTCAGGACGGCGAGATAGCCAGGCTTCAGCTCCATCGACGGGCCGCGGCCGGCCTCGAGCAACGCGCGATGCGCCTGGGGCAGACGCCAGCAGGGCACGAACAGGAACAGGTGATGCTCGAGGTGGTAGTTCACCCAATAGGGCGCCACCAGCAGCCGCATTAGCAGATTGGCGTATGTCGTTCGCGTGTTGCGCAACGGATCGTCGTTGTCCGGCACGACCGCGTGCTCGGCAATGTTCCGGATGCGACTGACCAGCTGGTACCAGGTGGCGAGCGGCAGGAGCCACATCACAGGGTAGAGCCACCAATAGCCGGCGGCCGATAGGCCGGCGAACAGGACGAGATTGGCGACCAGAGAGCCTTTCTCCCTGGCCCACAGAGTCCCGAGCTGCACGCCCAGCGGCGCATCGGCGGGACCGAGCGCCCGGCGGATTTGCTCCCCGCGCCGCAGGAACGCCGTCTGCCCGGTGAGATCCCGCACGATCTTGCGCCGCAAGCTGGTCCGGCTGGTCGGGAAGGCCTGGGACAGGCCGAGGTCGGGATCCTGCGCCTGCTGGGTGAAGCGGTGATGCTGCAGGTGATAGGGCCGGTAGAGGGTAAGGCTGGTGAACACCGGGAAGGCGCAGAACCAGCTTCCCACCCGGTCGTTCAGGCGGCGATCGGCGAACAGCAACCCGTGGGCGGCATCGTGCATCAGGATGGCGAGGCCGAGCTGGCGTCCGCCAATCACCATGACACCGAGCAGGAAGGTGAACGGGTTGGGCCACCAGGCGAACAGCACCATGCTGCCCGCGATCAGCGCCCAGGCATGCAGGACGAGCAGCCCGCCGACCAGGTTCGACTTGGCGCCGAGCCTGCGCATCTGCTCCAGGGACAGGAAATCGCCGATCCGACTCATTCTTCGAGGCTGGTCGCGGCACGCGCGACTGTCAACGGCGGCCCGGGGCCGCTATATGTTCAGCATATGCACCGCAAATCCATCCGCACCGACGTTCTCGACGTCACCTACGAGGAACACGGGCCTGCCGACGGCGCCCCCGTGATCCTGCTGCACGGCTTCCCCTACGACGTGCGCGCCTACGACCAGGTGGCGCCGGCGCTGGCAGCCGACGGCAATCGGGTGCTGGTGCCCTATCTGCGCGGCTATGGCCCGACCCGCTTCCTGTCGCCCGAAACGCCCCGGTCGGGCGAACAGGCGGCCCTGGGTCACGACCTGCTGCAGCTGATGGATGCGCTCGGGATCCAGCGGGCCGCCCTCGCCGGCTACGACTGGGGCGGTCGCGCGGCCTGCATCGTGTCGGCGCTGTGGCCCGAGCGGGTGCGCTGCCTCGTGAGCTGCACCGGCTACAACCTGCAGAACATCGCGGCCTCGGTCGAGCCCGCCACGGCCGCAGCCGAGCACCGGCTCTGGTACCAATACTATTTCAACACCGAGCGCGGACGCGCCGGGCTCCACAAAAATCGCCGCGACGTGTGCAGGCTGTTGTGGAGCCTGTGGTCGCCGGAATGGAAGTTCGACGACGCGACGTTCGAGGCGACTGCGGCCTCGTTCGACAATCCGGATTTCGTCGACGTGGTGATCCAGTCCTACCGGCACCGCTACGGCTACACGAAGGGCGATCCCGCGCTCGAGCCTCTCGAGGCCCGACTGGCGAAGCAACCCGCGATCGCGGTGCCCACCATCAATCTCCACGGCGCCGCCGACGGCGTCGGGCCCGCGTCCGACCGCGACGGCCAATCCGACAAGTTCACCGGCGGTTACGAACGGCGAATGCTGCCGCGCATCGGCCACAACGTCCCGCAGGAGGCGCCGGCGGAGACCGTGGCGGCCCTGCGCGACCTCATGAAGGGAATTCCGCAATGACCGCCATCGCCCTGATCGGGTCCACCGGCAATATCGGCAGCCGCGTCCTCGACGAAGCGCTTGCCCGCAAGCACAGCGTAACCGCCATCACGCGCGACGCCTCCAAGCTGAAGCCGCGCCCCGGCATGACCATCCGGCAGGGCAGCACGACCGACGTCGTCTCAATGTCGGCCATCCTCAAGGGGCACGACATCATCGTCGCCTCCGTGAAGTGGAATGAGGCCAGCGTCCATCACGTGCTGGAGGCGGTCCGCAAGAGCGGTGTGAAGCGCGTCCTGTTCGTGGTCGGCGCCGGCAGCCTGCTGCGGGCCGACGGCCGCACCCATCTCGACCACATGGCCGATCGCGGCATCCAGCCTCCGACCTCGAAGCCTGCGTCGCTGGCGCTGGAAGAAGTGCGCAAGGCCAAGGACCTCGACTGGACGGCGATCTCGCCCCCGGCATCGATCCAGCCGGGGGACCGCACCGGCAAGTTCCGCCTCGGCAAGGATCACCTGCTCGAGGACGAGGACGGCCAGAGCGCCATCAGCCGCGAGGACTTCGCGGTCGCCATCCTGAACGAAATCGAGAAGCCCAAGCACCTGCACAAGCGCTTCACGGCGGCGTACTGACTCATTGGAGCGCGCCACTCCAGTGGCGCTCATTGCTTGAGTTTGAGCGCCACTGGAGTGGCGCGCTCCAATAAATCCTACTCCAGCGTCTCCAGCAGGCGCGCGCAGAGGTAGGTGCGCGGCTCCAGCGACGAATAGTAGATCTGTTCGGTGACGGCGTGGGCGCCCTTGCCGTCGGCGCCCAGCCCGTCGAGCGTCGGGATGCCGAGAGCGGCGGTGAAGTTGCCGTCGCTGCCGCCGCCGGTCAGCGGCACGTCGTTCAGCTCCTTGCCGATCTCGCGATAGATCGCCTGCGCCTTCTGGAAGAGATCGGTGATGCCGGCATCCTTCTGGTAGGGCGGCCGGTTCATGCCGCCCTCGACCGTCAGCTCGACCTCCTTGCCGATCGGCTCGAGGTTCAGGAACCAGTGGGTCATCTCCTCGGCGAGCTGCATGCTGGGCACGCGCAGGTCGACGTCGATCGAGCATTCGGCCGGCGTCACGTTGACCCCCGAGCCGCCGCGGATCAGGCCGACGTTGCAGGTGATGCCGCGGGCATAGTCGGTCTTCTCTTCGATGCGCACGATCTGCCGGGCAATCTCGAGGATGGCGCTGCGGCCATCCTCGTGACGCACGCCGGCATGGGCGGCGCGGCCCTTCGCGGTCAGCGTGAAGCGGCCGACGCCCTTGCGCGAGGTCACGACCTTGTCGCCGTCGCGGCCCGGTTCCATGACCAGCGCGTATTTGTGACCCTTTGCAGCCTCTTCGATGCGGGCGCGCGAGGTCGGGCTGCCGACTTCTTCTTCCGGAATGAACAGGAAGGTGACGGGCAGCTTGGTGCGCTTGCCCTGACGGACGAGGTGCCGGAGCGCGTAGTAGGCGATATAGCCGCCCGCCTTCATGTCGTAGATGCCGGGACCGAAGACGCTGTCGCCCTCCTGGCGGATCTTCAGCTCCCTCTCCTTCATTCCGTGCGGATGGACCGTATCGAGATGGGCAAGGACCAGAATGCCCTTGCCCTGTCCCGTGCTCCACTCCGCCGGGGTCCTGGCCTCGAGGATGTCCCCGAAACCGTCCCGCCCCGGCGTGCGCGACAGGTCCAAACCGAGGTCCCGGCACTGGCCCTCGACCTTGTCGACCATCAGATTGACTGCCTTCGCGTCGTGGCTCGGGCTCTCGATCTCGATCCACTCGACGATCCCCTCCAGGATCTCCTTGGGATCGATCCTGGGCTCGTTCTTCATACGCTCGGCAGCCATCGTCATCAGTCCTTTCGGCTCAGATCGGATCCCAGGTGAAGTACTCGGGCGAGCGCTTCAGGTCGGTGAAGTAGGGCTTCATCGACGGCACCGCGTGCTCGGCGATGTCCTCCAGGGTCCAGCCCTCGGAGTTATGCACGGACCGTACCGGGCGGTTGGCGTTGAACAGCATGATCTCGTTCATGCGCACGCCGAAGATCTGCGAGGTGATGCCCTGCTCCTGCGCCGAGTCCGAGAGGAGGTAGACCGCCATCGGCGCGATCTTGGCCGGGGTCATCTTCTTCGAACGCTCCAGGCGCGCCTTCTGGGCCTCGGTGTCGGCGGGGATGGTGCCGATCATGCGCGTCCAGGCGAACGGCGAGATGCAGTTGGAGCGCACGTTGAACGCCGCCATGTCGAGCGCGATCGAGCGCGACAGGCCGATGATGCCCATCTTGGCCGCCGAGTAGTTGGCCTGGCCGAAGTTGCCGACGAGGCCGGAGGTCGAGGTGAAGTGCACGAAGGCGCCGGACTTCTGTTCCTTGAAGTAGTTGGCGGCCGCGCGGCTGGTGTTGAACGAGCCGTTGAGATGGACGTCGATGACCATCTTCCAGTCCATGTGGCTCATGCGATGGAAGATGCGATCACGCAGGATGCCGGCATTGTTGATGACGCCGTCGATGCGGCCGAAATTCTCGACCGCCGCCTTGACCATGCGCTCCGCGCCGGCGGGATCGGACACGCTGTCGCCGTTCGGGACGGCGTGGCCGCCGGCCGCCTTGATCTCCTCGCAGACCTTCTCGGCCGCCGTCGCGCTGCCGCTGCCCTCGCCGTCGACCGCGCCGCCGAGATCGTTGACCACGACCTTGGCGCCTTCCTTGGCTGCCAGCAGCGCCATCTCGCGGCCGATGCCGCCGCCCGCGCCGGTCACCAGCACGACCTTGTCCTTCAACATGTTCGTCATTGTCTTCTCTCTCCCTCTTCTAACGATCCAGTTTCGGGGCGCGCGGTTCGCCGCGCAACAGTCGGGCGCTCAGCACCGTGGCGATCGCAAACGGCGTGAGCCCGATCACCATCGGCATCGCGATGTAGCGGCTGCCGACCACGGTCAGGGCCGCGACCGCGACCGTGCCCATGGCGCCCATGCCCATCTGCGCAAGGCCGGCCAGCGACGAGGCCGTGCCGGCCAGACGCGGATACAGACCCACGGCGCCGGCATTGGCGTTGGCCACGATCATGCCCGTGCCGAAGCTCAGCAGCATGTGCGGGCCGACGATGGCCCACCAGGTGACGATGCCGGACAGCGAAAGAGCCGCCATGCCGATCAGTGCCGCCACGTGAAACCATCCGGAGAACATGATGATGTCGACGGGCGCGACGCGGCCGACCAGACGGTTGTTCACGAAGGTGCCCAGCGTGAATCCGCCGACCGAAAGCAGCACGATCAGGCCGAACTCGCGCGGGCTGAAGCCCATGCTTTCCTGGAGCACGAAGGGCACGCCCGCCAGCATCCCGAAGTTCAGCGCGAAGGCGAAGCCCAGCGGCAGGATGTGGCCGAGGAAGCGGCGGTCGCGCAGCATTTCGCCCGAACCGCGCAACAGGCTCGACAGGTCGATCCGCTCGCTGCGGAACTTGTTGGTCTCGCGCAGGCCCGCCAGCGTCACCAGGAACAGGATCGCGCCGAAGCCGCCCACGAACCAGAAGGTCGCCCGCCAGCTCGACCATTCGCCCAGAAAGCCGCCGATCGTCGGCGCCAGCGACGGGGCGATGTTCTGGCCGAGCGAGATCCAGCTCATGACCAGCGGCATCTCCTTGAACGTGTAGGCGTCGCGCGTGAGCGCGCGGCCCAGCACCGATCCGGAGGCCGCCCCCAGCCCCTGCAGGATGCGCAGCCCGATCAGCCCGCCGATCGAGGGGGCAAAGGAACAGGCGAAGCTCGTGATGGTGAAGAACAGCAGGCCGCCCAGCAGGACCGGCCGGCGCCCGTAGCGGTCGCTCAGCGGGCCGTAGAACAGCTGTCCCACCGCGAAGCCCAGCATGTAGGTGGTGAGCGTCAGCTTCACATTGTCCGGCGTCGCCAGCAGCTCGTGGCCGACCGACGGCATCACCGGCGTGTAGATGCTCATGGTGAGGGGGCCGAAACTGCCCAGCGCCACCAGCAGCGCGATGTAAGCGGGCGACCGCGGTGTCAGGTTCACTTGCTCTTCGCCCCGCCGGTTGCCTCAGCCGCACCTTCCGCGCCGAAATCGCCGCCCAGCGCCATCTCCTCCTGCGCCTTCGTCATGCGCGGGTAGTAGTGGCGAAAGGCGCCGCGGATCTCGTCGAACGGGATGTCGGCGAACACGCCGCGATAGGCGAGATATTCCATGTGACGCCGGCCGCTGAGATCGAACGGGTGGTAGATCGAATCGCCCACCGCATCCCAATCCAGCGGCTTCAGGCCGAACTTGTCGGTGAGTTCCCGGTTGAATGCGGGCGTCGCCTTGACCCAGCGGCCATCGAGCCAGACATCGGTGTAGCCATGATAGTAGAAGACGTCGCTGCCCATCAGCTCCGACAGCCGCTGTGTCGTCATGTGATTGCGCACGTCGGCATAGCCCAGCCGGGCGGGAATCCCGGCGGCGCGGCAGACCGCGGCCATGACGCCCGCTTTGTTCACGCAGTATCCGTGTCCCGCCGCCACGGTGGTGCTCGCCCGGTAGGCGTCGCGCTTCATCGGCGTGTTGTAGGGATCGTAGCGCAGCTCGTCGCGCACGGCGTAGTACAGACGCAGTGCCTTCTCGCGGTCACTGCCGTCCCCAGCCACGCGCCTTGCGTAGGCCACGATTATCGGGTGTTGTGAATCGATCAAGTCGCCTGGAAGCCGGTAGGCCTCGAAGCTGGCGCCGTCACGAACGACGTCGTCGGCCGGGGTTTTGAGCGATTCGTAATCCATGTGCGGCGTTTTCTTTAAGGCAAGAGGCAGGAAAGTCCATGAGCGACGGCGCGCAATTCACCCATGCGCATATGGTGCGCTTCGAGCGGCACCTTCCCGGCCCGCCCGCGCAGGCATGGGGTTTCCTGTCCGACCCCGGCCGCCTGCCCGGCTGGTACGGCGAGGGCAGCATCGAGCCGAGGGTCGGCGGCGCCGTCTCGCTGATGGGCGGCCACATCCGGGGCGTCGTCACGCAGTGGCAACCGCCGGGCCGGCTCGCCTATACATGGAACGTGTACAATCCGGGGGACGCGACCTCGCCCTACCCCGAATCCTACGTCATCCTGACGTTGGCAGCCTCCGTCGAAGGCACCCTCCTGACGCTGGAGCACCTCCCGGTCCTGGAATCATTCGTCAAGCTCAACGCGATGGGCTGGCATACCTTCGTCGACATGATAGACGCCGCCGTCCGCGGCGAGCCCGTCCACGGCCGCGATCACTACATGGCGCGCAATGCCAGGCAGTACGGCGTCGACCTGAGCAATCCGCGGGGGTGATCTGCTAAAGCGATGGCGGGGCGTCGGCGTCGGACTTCACGAGGAAGTGGGCGTTGGCCGTCGCGACAGGACGCGACCGATCTTCCTGCCAGGCCTCGGCGAAGACGTTGACCATGCGCCGGCCCTGCTTCGTCACCTTGGCGCAGGCGATAACGTCGACCGGTCGCGCCGAGCGCAGATAGTCGACGGTGATGTTCACGATCTTCGGCACCGTCTCGGTTTCGGTCTCCCACAGGAGATGGAAGATCGCGGCCATCTCGAGCATGGCGCCGAGGGTGCCGCCATGGATCGCCGGCAGGAAGGTGTTGCCGATCAGCTCCGGGTGATAGCGCATGCGGGTCAGCAGCTCGCCGGTGCCGTTCTCGGGCGCGATCTGCATCCACCGCGCATAGGGAATGGCTTCGGCGAGACGGGCGACGTTGCCTTCCTTCCGCGCCTCCGCAAGGCGGGTGAGCAGCGCGCTCATGGCTTGTCGCCCAGCGGCGGCCGGGTCGCCTTGCCCTTGGTGCCCAGCATGAAGGTGCCGGCGGCGGCCGCAATCGGGTCCTTGGCATCGCCGTGATGGGCGAAGGCGCGGGTGAAGGCCACCGACCGCGTGATGCGATAGCACTCCGCCTCGGCGATCACCGGCTTGCCGGGCTCGGCCGGCCTTACATAGTCGATGCGCAGGTCGAGGGTCGCGAAGGGCTCCGGCGCCTTCAGCATGGTGGCCACCGACATGCCGCAGCAGCCGTCGAGCATGGCGGTGAGCGGACCGCCCGCCAGCACGCCGGTCTCGGGATTGCCCACCAGCTCCTCACGCCACTCGAGCTGCATCGAGGCGAAGCCGCGCGAGGCACCGATCACCTTCAGGCCCAGCGCCTTGTTGTGCGGGATGTTGTCGGAGAACCATTGCTGGAACAGCGCGATGCGCGCGTCCTTTTCCATCTAAAACCCCATCTGGCGGGCGGCGAGATCCTTCATGATCTCGGTCGAGCCGCCACCGATCGACATGACCTTGGTCTCGCGATAGATGCGCTCGACCTTGGCGCCGCGCAGGTAGCCGGCGCCGCCGAATATCTGCATCGCCTCGTTGGCGCAATACTCCATCGTGGACGTCGCGAGGTTCTTCAGCATGCAGATTTCGGCGACCGGCTTCTCGCCCTGCCCGACCCGATACGCCAGCAGTTCGAGTGTCGATTTGGCGGCGTTGATGCGCATCGCCATGTCGACCAGCCGGTGGCGCACGACCTGGTTGGCGATCAGCGGCTTGCCGAAGGTGTGGCGCTCGCGGGCATAGGCGATCGCCTCGTCGAGGCAGACCCTGGCGTAGCCGCAGGCGCCGGCCGCCATGCCCAGCCGCTCGGAATTGAAATTCAGCATGATGCCGATGAAGCCGCGATTCTCCTCGCCGATCAGGTTCTCGACCGGCACTCTCACATTGTCGAAGAACAGCTGGGCGGTGTCGGACGCCCACCAGCCCATCTTCTTCAGCCTGGTGCGCGCGAAGCCTTCCCGGTCGCGCTCGATCAGCAGCAGGGAGACGCCCCCCGCACCCGGCCCGCCGGTGCGGACCGCGACGGTGTAGTAGTCGGCGCGCATGCCCGAGGTGATGAACATCTTGGAGCCGTTGACGACATAGTGGTCGCCCTCGCGCCGCGCCGTGGTCTTGAGGTTGGCGACGTCGGATCCGCCGCTGGGCTCGGTGATGGCGAGCGCGCTGATCTTCTCGCCGGCCAGGACCTCGGGCAGCACCTTGCGCTTCATCCATTCCGGACCCAGCGCGGCGATCGGCGGCGCCCCGATCGTGTGGCTGTTCAGGCTCGCGTTGAGTCCGCCGCTGCCGTGGCGCGCCATCTCCTCGGCCTTGACGATGCCGAAGAAGGGATCGGTGGGGACGCCGCCATACTCTTCGGGAAAGCCGAGTTGCAGCAGGCCCGCGGCCGAGGCCTTGCGGTAGAGTTCGCGCGGGAATTCCTCGGCCTCGTCCCACTGGTCGACATGGGGCATGAGCTCGCGATCGACGAAGCGGCGGACGGTGTTCCGGAACGCCTCATGCTCCTCGGTGTAGAAGGGCGACGGCGGGCGGCTCGACAGGATGGCCTGCTCGGCGAGCGACATGGAATTCTCCGGTAACGAGCGTTCGATCGTTCAACAGTACAGCGCGCCCGTTGAAAATCCATTGACTCTCCGCAGCGCCGCCATGTCTTATGATTCACGTTAAACGCGAAGCCACCAAACGGCCGGTTTACAGGGTTAGGGAATGCTCGACTTCATCCAGCAGCTGGTGAGCGGTATCGCGCTCGGCTGCGTCTACGGCCTCATCGCACTGGGCTTCGTGCTCATCTACAAGGCGACGGAAGTCGTGAATTTCGCCCAGGGCGACCTGATGATGCTGGGCGGCTTCTTCGTCTTCACCTTCATCGGCCTGATGGGCCTCGACTACTGGCTGGGCTTCCTGTTCGCGGTCTGCGCCATGGCGGTGTTCGGCATGGCCACCGAACGAATCCTGATCCGGCCGATCCTGGGCTACCCGCAATTCTCCATCGTCATGGCGACGATCGGGCTGGGATACTTCCTGCGCTCGGTCGCCGGCATGATCTGGGGTACCGACGATCTGAAGATCGAGACCCCCTTCTCGACCGGCGTTTTCAAGCTTGGCGACTTGGTGATCGCCCACGACAAGCTGTCGGTGATCGTGGCCACCGTCATCCTGTGCGCCGTGCTCTACGCCTTCTTCAACTACACGCGGATGGGCACCGCGATGCGGGCCACGTCCGAGAACATGCTGGCGGCCTATTACATGGGCATCCCGGTAAAACGGGTCGTGTCGCTGATCTGGGCGATCAGCGCCGCGGTGGCGGCGACCGCCGGCGTGCTGCTGGCGCCCATCACCTTCATCCATTCCAATGTCGGCCTTGCACTGGGGCTGAAGGCCTTCCCGGCGGCGGTGCTGGGCGGCTTCGGCTCGATCCCCGGCGCGGTCATCGGCGGCCTGATCATCGGCGTCATCGAGACGCTGGCCGGCTTTTACCTGCCGCAGGGCTGGAAGGACGTCGCCCCCTACGTCGTGCTGCTGATCGTCCTGCTGGTCCGGCCGCATGGGCTGTTCGGCCCCAGCATGCGCAAGAAGGTCTGAGCCCATGCGTTTTGTCTTCAAGACAGACTACAACCAGGACATCCGCCTGCTGAAGCACAGCGGATACTGGTGGTCGTACGGCGTGCTGCTGGCGGCGCTGATCGCCTTCCCCTACCTGGTCGGCAGCTACCTGCAGAGCCAGATCGTCTTTGTGTTCATCTACGCCATCGTCGGCGTGGCCTTGATCATCCTCACCGGCTTCACCGGCCAGGCCTCGCTGGGCCACGCTGCCTTCCTGGCGATCGGCGCCTATACCGCCGGTTTTCTGCAGAGCCAGGGCATCTCCTTCATCGTCTATTTCCCGGCAGCGGCCATCATCACCGGCGCGGTGGGAGCGATGGTCGGCTTCCCGGCCCTGCGCCTCAGCGGCATCTACCTGGTGATCGCCACCATCGCCTTCGCCTTCATCGTCGAGGAGATCCTGGCGCGCTGGGAATCGGTGACGCACGGCAACGAGGGCATGCGGGTCCGCACGCTCGATTTCCTGGGCCAGCCGATACCGCGCGACGGCGACGCCTTCTACTTCCTCTGCCTGCTGGTGCTGGTGGGATCGATCCTGCTGGCGCTGAACCTGCTGCGCTCGCCGACCGGCCGCGCCTTCATCGCCATCCGCGATTCCGAGACCGCGGCCAAGAGCATGGGCATCGACCTCGCCGGCTACAAGGTGAAGTCCTTCGCCATTAGCGCCGCGCTGACCGGCATGGCGGGCGTGCTGTTCGCCCACAAGATGTCCTTCATCTCGCCCGAGATGTTCACCCTGCTGCTCTCGATCGAGTTCATCATGGTGATCATCATCGGCGGCGCCTTCGGCGTGCACGGCGCCGTGCTGGGCGCGATCTTCATCGTCATGGTCGATCCCTTCCTGACGGCGCTGAAGGACGACGTGCCGGTGCTGGGCGCCAGTCTCGCCACCACGCTCGGCATGGCGCCCGACGCCGCCGGCAAGCTGCGCGACACCATGTCGGCGATCGGCTCGGCGGCCGGCCTCAAGGGCGCGATCTACGGCCTGATCATCATGATGTTCATCCTGTTCGAGCCCTACGGCCTCTACGGGCGCTGGCTCAAGGTGAAGCTCTTCTTCCAGCTCTTCCCGCTCTACAAGAAGGCCACCTTCAAGCGACAGAAGACCTACGTGAAGTCGGAGCGCAATCGATGAGCTTCTTCACGGTCGACGGCATCTCGCTGCAGTTCGGCGGCCTCAAGGCGGTCGACAGCGTGAGCTTCAGCGTCGAGAAGGGCGAGATCTTCACCATCATCGGCCCCAACGGCGCCGGCAAGACCTCGATCTTCAACCTGATCTCGCGCCTCTACGATCCGACTTCGGGAAAACTGTTCTTCGAGGGCCGCGACATCACCGAGGTGCCGGCGCACCAGATCGCCAAGCTCGGCATCGCGCGCACCTTCCAGAACATCGAGCTGTTCGAGAATGCCTCGATGCTGGCCAATCTCCTGGTCGGACGGCATTGCCACGCCACCACGCAGCTCTGGCAGGAGATCCTGTTCCTGCCGTCGGTGCGGCGGGCCGAGAAGGAGCATCGCCGCAAGGTCGAGGAGGTGATCGAGTTCCTCGACCTCCAGGCCTATCGCGACAAGCTGATCGCCGGCCTGCCCTACGGGGTGCGCAAGGTGGTCGAGGTTGCCCGCGCCCTCTGTTCGGAGCCGAAGCTGATCCTGCTGGACGAGCCCTCCTCCGGCCTCAACGTCGAGGAGACAGACGACATGTCGTTCTGGATCCGCGACATCCGCACCGAACTCGGCGTCACGGTGCTGATGGTCGAGCATGACATGACCCTGGTCAACCGCGTGTCGGACCGCGTGCTGGCGCTGAACTACGGCAAGGTGCTGGCCTCCGGCACGCCGGCCGAGGTGCAGGCGCATCCCGACGTCATTGCGGCCTATCTCGGCGCCTGAGAGGAGCGGACATGAGCGACGACCCGATCCTCAAGGTCTCCAACATCGAGAGCTACTACGGCCCGATCATGGCGATCCGCGGCGTCAGCCTCGCCGTGCCGCGCGGCAAGATCATCACCGTGCTGGGCGCCAACGGCGCCGGCAAGACGACCATCCTCAAGACCATTTCCGGCGTACTCGACCCGCTCAAGGGCACGATCGAGTTCGAGGGCAAGGCGATCCAGCGCATGGATGCCGACAAGATCGTGCGGCTGGGCCTCAGCCACGTGCCGGAAGGCCGCGAGGTCTTCCCCTTCCTGTCGGTGCGCGAGAACCTCGCGATGGGCGCGTTCCTGCGCAAGGACCGCGACGGCGTGGCCCGCGACCTGGAAAAGGTCTTCGCCTATTTCCCGCGCCTCAAGGAGCGCATCGACCAGCCGGCCGGCTCGCTGTCCGGCGGCGAGCAGCAGATGCTGGCGATCAGCCGCGCGCTGATGAACCGGCCGAAGCTGCTGCTGCTCGACGAGCCCTCGCTCGGCCTGTCGCCGCTGCTGGTGAAGGAGATCTTCAGCATCATCCGCCGGGTCAATGCCGAGGAAGGCACGTCGATCCTGCTGGTCGAGCAGAATGCCAAGATGGCGCTCGAGACGGCCCACTATGGCTACGTGCTCGAAGTCGGCCGGGTCGTGATGGACGACACCTGCGAGCGGCTGATGAACAGCAAGGACATCCAGGAATTCTATCTCGGCGCCAAGGAAGAGAGCGCCCGCGGCGAACGCCGCTGGAAGAAGAAGAAGAACTGGCGCTGACGGGAACGAGGAAACCATGCCCATCAAAGCGACGCTGACGGTTGCCGAGACCCTGCCCAAGAGCTTCCTGCTGTCCTGCCGGACGCGCGGCGACAGGCCGGCGATGCGCGAGAAGCTCTACGGAATCTGGAACGCCATCTCGTGGACCCAGTGGCTGGAGCGGTCGAAATCCATCACCTTCGCCCTGCACGAGATCGGCTTCCGGCCGGGCGACGTCGCCTCGGTGCTGGCCAACACCGTGCCGGAATGGAACTACGCCGACTTCGGCATCCTTTGCGCGGGCGGCGTGTCGTCGGGCATCTATCCCACCGACTCGGCCAAGCAGGTCGAATACCTGATCAACGATTCGAAGACCTCGGTCCTGTTCGTCGAGGACGACGAGCAGCTCGACAAGGCACTCGACGTGCGCGAGCGCTGCCCCAGCCTGCGCAAGATCATCGTGTTCGACATGGAGGGCCTGCGCACCTTCGACGATCCGATGGTGGTCTCGCTGGACGAATTCATGGAGTCGGGCCGCAACTACGGACAGGGCAGGGACGCGCTGTTCGAGGAGCTGGCCGCCTCGCGCACGCCCGACGACCTCGCCATCCTGGTCTACACCTCGGGCACCACGGGACCGCCCAAGGGCGCCATGCACAGCCATCGCAACGTGGTCTACACGATGCAGAACTGCATGCATCCCGAGCTGTCGCTCTCCTGGTACGAGGGCGACGAGCGACTGGCCTTCCTGCCGCTCTGCCATGTCGCCGAGCGCATCGCCGGCAGCTACTACTCCGTCGCGACCGGCGTCTGCAGCAACTTCGCCGAAAGCCCCGAGACGGTGCCCGACAATATCCGCGAGGTGCAGCCCACCCTGTTCGGCGCGGTACCGCGCGTGTGGGAGAAATTCTACGCCGGCATCACGATCGCGCTGAAGGACGCCACGCCGCTGCAGCAATGGGCCTACCGGCGCGCGATCGCGGCCGGCCTCGCCATCGCCGATGCGCGTCTGGCACGGCGCGCGCCGACCGCCTTCGAGAAGCTGCGCTTCCAGGCCGCCTACTGGCTGGTGCTGAAGAATATTCGCCGCATGATCGGCCTCGACCGCTGCCGCTGGCTGTTCACCGGGGCGGCACCGATCTCGCCCGAGCTGATCCGCTGGTACCTCGCGCTCGGTCTCGACATGTACGAGGTCTACGGCCAGACGGAGAATTGCGGGCTGGCGACGGCGATGCCGGCGGATGCCATCAAGCTCGGCACCGTGGGCAAGTCCGTGCCGTACGGCCAGGTCGCGATCTCGCCGGTCGGCGAGATCCTGATCAAGGGCGACATGGTGTTCATGGGTTATCTGAACCAGCCCGAGAAGACCGCCGAGACGGTCGACAAGGACGGCTGGCTGCACACCGGCGACGTCGGCCTGATCGACGAGGAAGGCTACGTCAAGATCACCGACCGGATGAAGGACATCATCATCACGGCCGGCGGCAAGAACATCACGCCCTCGGAGATCGAGAACCTGCTCAAGGCGTCGCCCTATATCAGCGACGCCGTCGTGATCGGCGACAAGCGCGCCTACCTCACCTGCCTCGTCATGATCGAGCGCGAGACGGTCGAGAAATTCGCCCAGGACATCGATGTGCCCTTCACCAACTACACCAGCCTGTGCCGCGCCAAGGAAGTGCAGGAGCTGATCTGGTCGGAGATCGAGCGGGTCAACGCCAACTTCGCCCGGGTCGAGACGATCAAGCGCTTCTTCCTGATCGAGCAGCAGCTCACGCCCGAGGACGAGGAACTGACGCCGACGATGAAGCTCAAGCGGTCGTTCGTGAACAGCAAGTACAAGGAACAGATCGACGCGATGTACCGGCCCCAGGCCGCCTGAGCCGGGGATCTGCGAGGTCACGAAACGGGGAACAAGCAAACAACCTGGAGGAAATCGAAGTGATGCGTACGTTTTGCGTAAAGGCCGCCCTGCTGGGCGGCGTGTTCGGCCTCGCCGCCCTGCCGGCTCTGGCGCAGCAGACCAAGGTCACCAACCAGGGCATCACGCCCACCGAGATCGTGCTCGGCACGCACCAGGATCTCTCGGGCCCGATCAAGTCCTGGGGCGTTCCCGTCACCAACGGCATGAAGATGGCCGTCGACGAGGTGAATGCCGCGGGTGGGATCAACGGCCGCAAGCTGAAGCTGATCGTCGAGGATGTGGGCTACGACCCCAAACGTGCCGTCCTCGCGACCCAGAAGCTGGTCGAGAAGGACAAGATCTTCGCCATGCTGGCGCCGCTGGGTTCACCGACCGTGCTCGCCGCGCAGGACATCCTGCTCGAAGCCGGCATCCCGCAGCTGTTCCCGGTGACCTCGGCGGAGTTCACCTACAAGATGGACCCGAAGAACCCGCAGGACCGGCTGAAGTTCAACAACGTTCCGCCCTACACCGAGAGCGTGCGCGCCGGCGCCCGCCACCTGATGCAGGAGAAGGGCAGCAAGAAGCCCTGCGTGATCTACCAGGACGACGAGTTCGGCAAGAACGTGCTCGACGGCTTCAACCAGGCCGTCGCGGACGCCAAGCTGACCGCCGCCTCGGTCACCAGCTACAAGCGCGGCGCCTCGGACTTCTCCTCGCAGGTCGCCAAGATGAAGTCGGACGGCTGCGATCTGGTCGTGCTGGGCACCATCGTGCGCGAGACGGTCGGCGTCATGGCCGAGGGCCGCAAGATCGGCTTCTCGCCGGTCTATTTCGGCAGCACCGCGGCCAACGTCATCGAGGTCCCGGCGCTCGGCAAGGAAGTGACGGAAGGCTTCTACGCCGTGGGCGGCATGGAGATCCCCTACCGCGACACCTCGACCGGCAAGGCCAAGGAGTGGGCCGAGGCCTACTACAAGCTCTACAACATGGAGCCCAACACGCAGTCGGCGCTGGGCTACAACGAGGTCATGACCTTTGCCCACTATGCCAGGCTGGCGGGCAAGGACCTGACCGGCGCCAAGTTCCTGGCGGCCATGGAATCGGGCGACGTCTTCCAGGACATCTTCAACTCGCCGCCGGTCAAGTTCTCGCCGACCGAGCACCTCTCGGCCACCGTCTACCTGCTGCAGCAGGTCAAGGACGGGCGCTGGGTCGTCCTGAAGCGCGACCTCAAGAACTGACGCACGTCCTCCTCGACGGTGAAGGCCCGGGCCAGTCCCGGGCCTTTTCTTTTGCTTGCCGGAATCCTCCGTTTCGCCGTGCATAATCTCTGCGAAACTGGTCTAATTCCGCACAAGTCGCGCAAAGCGACGACGGAGCGGGTCGTGCGCGCCGCCCGCCTGACGAACAAAGAGCGCAGCAGTGGAGGAAACGAACAATGCACTTCAAGGCATTCGCGGTGACGCTTGCCTGCACGACGACGCTGGCGGCCATGCCGGCTCTCGCGCAGACCAAGGTCACCAACCAGGGCATCACGCCGACCGAAATCGTGATCGGCACCCATCAGGATCTCTCCGGCCCCATCAAGACCTGGGGCGTCCCCGTCGCCAACGGCATGAAGCTCGCCGTCGAGGAAATCAACGCGGCGGGCGGCATCAACGGCCGCAAGCTGAAACTGATCATCGAGGACAGCGCCTACGATCCGAAGAAGGCCGTGCTCGCCAGCCAGAAGATGATCGAGAAGGACAAGGTGTTCGTGATGATCGGCGGCATGGGCTCCGCGCCCGTGATCGCCGCACAGGACATCCTGTTCGACGCCGGCGTGCTCCAGCTCTTCCCGCTGACCGCCGCCGAGTTCACCTACAAGTTCGACGCCGCCAAGCCGCAGGAGCGGCTGAAGTTCAGCAACCTCCTGCCCTACGTCGAGAGCACCCGCGCGGCCGTGAAGTACATGGTCGAATGGAAGAAGCCCGCGAAGCCCTGCCTGATGTACCAGGACGACGAGTACGGCAAGAACGTGCTCGACGGCTTCACCCAGCAGCTCGACGCCATGAAGCTGAAGCCCGCGTCGATCACGACCTACAAGCGCGGCGCGTCCGACTTCAGCGCCCAGATCGCCAAGATGAAGTCCGACGGCTGCGACCTGGTCGTGCTGGGCACCATCCTGCGCGAGACGATCGGCGCCATTGCCGAGGCCAAGAAGCTCGGCTGGGACGTCACCTTCCTCGGCGCCACGCCGACCAACATTCCCGACACGATTACGCTCGGCAAGGACGTGGTCGAGGGCTTCTACGCCGCCGGCGCCTTCGAGACGCCCTATGCCGACACGGCCAAGGGCAAGGTCAAGGACTGGGTCGAGGCCTACAAGAAGATGTTCGGCACCGACGCCAACACGCAGTCCGTCATCGGCTACAACGCCGTCATGACCTTCGCGCACTATGCCAAGCTCGCGGGCAAGGACCTGACGGGCCAGAAGATGCTGGACGCCCTCGAGTCGGGCGACCCGTACCTCGACATCTTCAACTCGCCGCCCAGCAAGTTCTCCAAGACCAACCACCTCGCGAACACGATCACGCAGGTGCAGCAGGTCAAGAACGGACGCTGGATCGTCATCAAGGAAGGCCTGGGCTTCTAGCTCACGGCCCCTGCCACAGACACGAAACCCGGACGGGCGACCGTCCGGGTTTTTCTTTGGGCGCCACCGCGTCGCGCGTCAGACCGGAGGCACCGGCACCTTGTTGCGGCGGAGCTCCTGCTGCAGCACCGGAATGGCAGCGCCGGTCTGGCCCTCGTGGCATTGGGCGATCGCCACGCGCGCATTGATGTCGGCGTCGGTGTCGTCGTTGTCGCCCGCGCTGTCGCCCATGCCGCTCGCGACATACTCGCCATAGGCCCAGCTGAGCTTGGTGCAGTATGCAGCGGCCTGCGCCGCCGTCATGCCCGGCGGCGGACCACCCGCCGTCTGCGTGCACGCCGCAGCGAGCAGCGTCAGAAGCATCAGTCCGGAAAGCCGGATCAGGTGACGAGGGGCGCTCATGGGGGCGGAACCTCGACCTTGTTGTTCCGCAGCTCGCGCTGCAGCACCGGAATGCCCGCGGCGGTGTTACCGTCCTGGCACTGGGCGACCGCGACGCGGGCGTCGATGTCGGACTGGCCACCGCCCCTTCCGACGCCGCCCATCGACGTCGCGAGGCCGGCGACATATTCGCTGTAGACCGTCGTGAGCTTCGCACAATAGGCCGCGCCCTGCGCCGCCGTCATGCCCGGCGGCGGACCGCCCGCAGTCTGGGTGCATCCGGCCGCCGCCAGCGGAACGGCCATCAACCCGAGAATACCCTTCCACTTCGCCATGCATTCCTCCTCAACGAGAAGCTAACGCACCGCGCGTCGAGCGGCTATGATCGCGTCACCATGAGCGATGAACTTTCCGGGAGAGTGGCGGTCGTCACCGGCGGCGGTTCGGGCATCGGCGCCGCCTCGGCTGCCCTGCTCGCTGCAGCCGGCGCGGCCGTGATCGTGGCCGACCTGGCCGAGGGCTCGAAAGAGACACAGGTCGGCCGCTTCGTGACGCATGACGTCGCCTCGGAGGAGGCCTGGCAGTCGCTGCTGGCGGACATCCTCCAGCGCGAAGGGCGGCTCGACATCATGGTCAACAATGCCGGCATCTCCGGCGGTCCCGGCAACCCCGAGACCACGACCGTCGAGAATTGGCAGAACGTCCAGGCGATCAATTCCGAGGGCGTGTTCCTCGGCTGCAAGTACGCCATCCAGGGCATGAAGCATCTCGGCGCGGGCAAGACGGCCCCCGGGGGCTCGATCGTGAACATCTCCTCGATTGCCGGTCTCGTCGGCGGCGCCGGTCCCACGGCCTATACCGCCAGCAAGGGCGCGGTGCGGCTGCTCAGCAAGAGCGTGGCGCTCTACTGTGCCGAGCAGAAATACGGCATCCGCTGCAACTCCGTACATCCGGGCGGCGTCGACACGGCGATCTTCAACCCGCTGTGGCAGGCGGTCGGCCGCGAGCAGGGCAAAGCCTTCCTGGGCTCCCGCCATCCGATCGGCCGCATGGCCGAGCCGCAGGATCTCGGTGAAATCGTGCTGTGGCTGGCCTCGGACCGCTCGTCCTTCGTGACCGGTGCGGAGTTCACTTCCGACGGCGGCGTGACCGCCGGCATTATGAGGAGGTCGCTCCTTGCCCCGTCTTGAGAACAAGGTCGTCCTGCTGAGCGGCGGCGCGTCGGGCATCGGTGCCGCGACCGCGCGCATGATCGTGCGCGAGGGCGGCAAGGCCGTACTGGCCGACCGCGACGAAGCCAAGGGCCGTGCCCTGGCGGCCGAGCTGGGCGACTCAGCGCATTTCGTGCCGCTCGACGTCGTTCAGGAAGAGAGCTGGCAGGCTGCCGTTGCGGCCTCGGTCGAAAAGTTCGGCGCGCTGCACGGGCTCCTGAACGCGGCCGGCGTCGGCGTGCGCAACTCGATCGAGGACTGCACGCTCGCGGAATACCGCTGCGTCAACGACATCAACTCGCTGGGCACGTTCCTCGGCTGCAAGCATGCCATCCCGGCGATGAAGGAATCGGGCGGCGGCTCGATCGTCAACATCTCCTCGGTGCTGGGCCTGCGCGGCGCGTCCTACGCCATGGCCTACTGCGCCTCCAAAGGCGCAGTGCGCACCCTCACCAAGAACGTGGCGCTGCACTGTGCGCAGCAGAAGTACAATATCCGCTGCAACTCCGTGCATCCGGGCTACATCGACACGCCGATGATCGCGCCGCGGCTCGATTCCAATGTCGGCAACATGACCGGCCGCCAGGCACTGGAGGAACTCCACCCGCTCGGCCGCCTCGGCCAGGCCGATGAGGTGGCCCACATGATCCTGTTCCTGCTGTCGGACGAGTCGACCTTCTCGACCGGCTCGGAATTCGTCTGCGATGGTGGCTTAACGGCGTAGAGCGCGTTGCTGTCATCCTGAGCGCAGCGAAGGACCTCACGTCACCTACGCAGTCCTCTGGTCGCTCCGCCAGGGCCTTCGCTGCGCCCAGGACGACAGATTTTAGCTCTTCATCCCCGTGATCGAGCCCGAGACGGCACGCGGGTCGCGCTTGGGCCACCGGCCGGCTTCGACCTGGACGATGAAGTCGCCGACGATGCGGTTGAACTGGTCGGGGTCCTCGAGATTGATCGTGTGGCCGCAGTTCGGCATCACCGCCAGTGCCGCCGACGGGATCTCCCGCTTCATCAGCATCGACGGCGCGAGGCAGGGCCAGTCCTCGTCGCCGGTCAGCACCAGCGTCGGGACCGTCATCGCCCGCATCTTGTCGACCAGGTCATAGAGCGACGGCCGCTCGCCCTGGCAGCCGAGCTGGGTGTTGGCCGAGCCGAGCGCCGAATGCTCGGCCAGCGCCTTCTTGAACTCGGCGAATCCGCGCGGGTCCTTGTTCTCGAACTGAACGCGCGTCGGGCCGTAGGCGTACTTCTCCGCGAAGGCCGCCATCCCCTCCTCGGTGAGCGACCTGGCCACGATGCCGACCTCGGCCTTGAACTTCGCCGTCTCGTGCTTCTCCGCGCCGTAGCCGACGCCGGCCACGACCAGCGAGCGCGCCCGCGTCGGATGACGGAAGCCGAAATGCAGGCTGGCGAAGCCGCCCATCGAGAGGCCGACGACGTGCGCCTTCTCGATCCCGAGATGATCCATCACCGCCAGGATGTCGTCGGTGGCGCGATTCTGGCTGTAGCTCTCGGGCTTCTCCGGCACGTCGGACGGCGGATAGCCGCGCGCACCGTAGGTGATGCAGCGATAGCGCTGGCCGAAATGGCGCATCTGCATTTCCCACGAACGATGGTCGGCGGCGAATTCGTGCACGAACACGATGGGCGCGCCCGCTCCGGTCTCCTCGAAGTAGAGCTTCACGCCATCATCAGTCGTCGCATAAGACATCAGTCGATCTCCCTGTCGGCCCCGACCAGCCCGCGCAACTCGCGAGCCAGGGCAACGAATTCCGGCAATTGTGACGTACGCGGCCGTGGCAAATCCACCTTGATGTCAGCCGCTATGCGGCCCGGCCGCGGGCTGAATACGAGGATGCGATCGGCCAGCAGCAAGGCCTCGTCGATCGAGTGCGTGACGAAGAGCACCGTCGTGCGCTGTTTCTCCCAGATCTGCAGCACCTCGTCCTGCAGCTTGCCGCGCGTCTGGGCATCGAGCGCGCCGAACGGCTCGTCCATGAGCAATGCCTTGGGTCGCGTCGTCAGCGCCCGGGCGATGCCGACCCGCTGGCGCATGCCGCCCGAAAGTTCATGCGGATAGCGGTCGGCGAAGCCCGTAAGGCTGGTCATCTCGATGAACTGCGTCGCCGTCGCCCGCCGCTCGGCGGCCGGCGTGCCGCGCGCCTTCATGTTGAACTCGACGTTCTTCTGCACCGTCATCCAGGGGAAGAGACCATGGTCCTGGAAGACGATGGCGGCCTCTGGCGACGGGCCGTCGAGTTCACGATTGGCGATGACGATCTGCCCCGAGGTCGGCTTCTCGAGCCCCGCCACCATCTGCAGCAGCGTGGACTTGCCGCAGCCCGAGCGCCCCAGCAGGCAGACGAAGTCGCCGGCATCGCAGGCGAAGTCGATGCCGCGCAGCGCCTCCACCGGTTCGGTCTTGCCGGGATAGATCTTCCCGACACCGATGCATTCCAGGAACTTGCTCATTCGGGCGATGCCGTGAGGCCCTCCTGCCAGCGGCAGACATGCGCGCGGACCATGCGCACCGCCTGGTCGGCCAGCAGGCCGATGGCGCCGATCACGATGATGCCCGCGATGATGAGGTCGGAGCGGAAGGTGAGCTGGGCATTCAGGATCATGTAGCCCAGCCCCGACTTCACCGCGATCATCTCGGCCGTGACCACGGTCAGCCAGCCGCCGCCGACCGCCAGGCGAAGGCCGGTGAAGATCGCCGGCAGCGAGGCCGGGAGGATGATGTCCTTCATCACCAGGAACTCGCTGGCGCGCGCCGCCCGCGCGACCTTGATGAGCGTCCGCTCGATGCCGCGCACGCCGAAGATCGTGTTGATCAGCAGTGGCCAGGTGCCGGCCAGGAAGATCAGCGCGATCGCCGGCTTGTCGCCGATGCCGAGGAACAACAGCGCCATGGGGATGAGGGCGATCGGCGGGATCGAGCGGAAGATCTGGATCGACCAGTCCGTCATCGTGT
Organism: Reyranella sp.; assembly: GCF_965249915.1. Taxonomy (GTDB): domain Bacteria; phylum Pseudomonadota; class Alphaproteobacteria; order Reyranellales; family Reyranellaceae; genus Reyranella. Next base: position 863,830 of record NZ_OZ252257.1, on the reverse strand, counting down.
CGAGCAGACGGTAGCGGCCGATCATCAGCCCGAGCGGCACCGCAAACAGGAAGGCGAGCGAGATGCCCACGGCCACGCGGCTGATGCTGGCCAGCGCATTGCCCAGCACCGTGTCCCAATCGTCGATGAAGACCATCAGGACCTTGGCCGGCGGCGGCAACAGGACCGGCGGATAGACCTTGGCCTGCACCGCCAGTTCCCAGGCGAGCAGCAGCAGCGCCAGGGGCAGAAGCCCCAGCGCCCGTCGGAACGGCATCAGACGAAACCGAGATTCAGGAAGTTGTCCCAGTCGGGTTCCTTCTCGAGCATCTTGTCGTCGATCATCATCTTGGCGAGCGACTTGAGGCCGCTGACGAAGGTCGGGCCGGAATCGGCGCTGAAGAACAGGTTCTTGGTCGAGAGTTCGGCCACTTCCTTGGTCATCTTGAACTGCTTGATCGTGGTCTCGATGGCGATCGAGGGATTGGCCGCCATCTCCTTGGTGGCCTTTACGTGCGCCTGCACCATCTTCTTCGTGAGATCCGGATCTTTCTTCACGAAGGCCGAGGAAGCCACGAAGCCCAGGTTGGTCTTGCCCATGGGAGAATCGTACGGCACCCACAGGCGCTTGCCCCAGCCGTTGACTTCAGCGAGGGCAGCATAGGGTTCGAACACGCAGATGGCGGCGACGTCGCCGCGCATCAGCGGGATCGGCTGGTCCTGGTTGTCCATGAAGGCCAGCTCAACCTTCCCGAAGACACCCTCCTGCTTCAGCTTCCAGTTCAGCGACACAAGGCCGATCGAACCGTTCTGCACGGCGATCTTCTTGCCGACGAGGTCCTGGAAGCTCTTGATCGACGGCTGGGCCAGCACCATCCAGCCGCCATCGCAGCCATTGGCCAGCACCTGCATCGGAAAGCCCTTGGTCGCGACCTGCATGGTGGCCGAGAGACCGCCATTGCCGATATCGACATCGCCCGAGGCAACGGCCTGCATGCGCTGCACCAGCGAGGGGAACATGACCAGTTCGAGGTCGATGCCTTCGGGCTTGAGCAGCGCCGGCATCAGGAAGGCCGCGTTGGTCGTGGTGGTGAAGGCCGAACCCATCTTCACCTTGCGGAGGTTCTGCCCGAGCGACGCGCGCGAGACGATGGCGGGGGCGGCAAAGGAAGCGGCAGCGGTGGCGAGAAGCTTGCGTCGCAACATGTGTGAATCTCCATGAGCCGCGGAGGCGGCAGGGCAGCGGTGACGGAGCGCGCTCTGCAATCGCTGGGCCAATCCCTAGAAACCTTCATGCGCCTAAGATGCGGAACGATGCCGCCGTAATGCTAAGGTAACCGACATGAGTGAAATCGGTACCGGCCTGCAGAACGCATCAGGCATCCGCGCCGCCGTCGAGCGGGCGGGTTATGCCTTCGTGGAAGCCTCCGACATGCGGACGGCCCTCGCCCGCTTCGGGTCACTCGCCGATTGGCCGGCCTTCGCCGAAAGCTGGAACGATCTCGAAGTCGACACCTACATGGGCGATGGCGGTCGCTACCGGAAGCGCCGCTTCGGCGTCTACGCGGCCGAGCGCCAGGGCGCCATCGTGCGCGGCCCCCACCAGCCGCACTATCAGGGCCTCGACTACAACACCCTGAACGGCGGCATCGAACGCTGGTTCAAGCCGGTCAGGGACGAGATCGGCGACGGCGCGTCACTGCGCACCATCCTCGAATACTGCCGCGCCCTGTTCGGCCGCCTCGCGCCCGCGGCAGCCAAGTGGCACATCGAGATCCATCAGTTCCGCATCGAGGCCAAGACCGGCGAGGCCGGCAAGCCTACTCCCGAGGGCATGCATCGCGACGGTGTCGACTATGTGCTCGTGCTGCTGATCAATCGCCGCAATATCGCGAGCGGCACCACCACCGTGCACGATCTCGACAAACGCGCGCTGGGCAGCTTCACCCTCACCGACCCGCTCGACGCCGCGCTCGTCGACGACTCCCGCTGCTATCACGGCGTGACGCCGGTCGAGCCGGAGAACCCGGCCCTGCCCGCCTACCGCGACGTGCTGGTGGTGACGTTCAAGAAGAAGCCGTGACGACTCCGACCGGTTCGTCGGATCCTTACTCTTCCTCAAGTCGCGATGTGCATGTGCGCCAGCGTGCAGCTCACCGCGAAGATCGGGACCGGTTCGCAGAAATCGACCGTTCCCTTTGCGCCCATCGCAGCAGCGGCCGCGGCGATGAAGGTGCGAATCTCGAAGCCGCCCTGCCCCGCTTCGCGATAGGTCTCGGCGTCGGTGTAGGAAAGAAGTGCCTCGCGGTCGTTGGCCGACCAGCGGCGCAGGAACTCGCGATCCCATTCCTGATTGATCTTGCCTGAGTCCGGCGTGGCGGGCCAATGCGAGAGGCCGCCGGTACCGATCAGCGCGATGCGCTCGGGAACCGAATCGGCGGCTCGCCGCAGGGCCTCCCCGAACGCCCAGGCACGGGACAGCGGGGCGAGCGGCGGGCCCTGGCAGTTGATGTTGGCGGGGACGATCGGCAGGTCGTAATCGGGCGTCAGGAAGTGCAGCGGCACCGAGATGCCGTGATCGAACTGCCATTCCTCGGCATAGGCCACGTCGACCGTCTGCATCACGTTCTCGATCAGCCGGCGCGACAGGACCTTGTTGCCCGGTACGGTCGTGCGCTTGATGCGCAGGAACGCTTCGTCCTCGATCGGGCCCTCGTAGCTGTCGGCCATGCCGATGGCGAAGGCCGGCATGTTGCTCATGAAGAAGTTCGCGAAATGCTCGGCCGCGATCACCACCAGCGCGTCGGGCCGGGTGGCGCGAATATCGTCGCCCATGCGGCGGAACGCACTCTCCAGGGCCTGCCGTGTCTGGGTGTCGGCCCGCTCGGCGCGGCCGGTCATGCCGGGGGCGTGGCTGCAGGCGCCGCAATAGACCAGGGGCATCAGCGCGTCTCCCGTTCGGCCTTGAGTCGCGCATCGTGCGCCTCGACACCCTCGTAGCCGGTGGCGGCATAGACGCCTTCGCGCACCGGCCCGTACGCCTTCAGCCCTTGCCGCATGCGTTCGAGATAGTCGCTCCACTCGATGCGGTGCAGCGCCGCGAAGTGCATCAGGAGCTGGCCGTTGACGCCCAGCACGTAGAGAAGCCCGATGTCGGGCTTCTCCAACGCAGCCATCTCCTCCGGCGTGAGGTCGTAGTCGCCGAGCACGGCGTGGCGCTCGTCGGCATAGCGCTGCCGCGTGCGCGGATCGCGGTTGAGCTGATAGATCAGCTTCTGGACCTGGTAGAGACTCATCCCCAGCCCTCCCGCGATTCCGGACGGAGCGGTTACCCGCCGCTGCCGATGGTCACGCCGGCATCGGCGATGATGGTCTGGCCGGTGATGAAGGCGCCGGCCTTGCCGGCCAGCATCACCGCGATGCCGCCGATATCGTCCGGCTCGCCGATCCGGCCGAGCGGCGCGCCCTTGAGGCGGACGGCGAGATACTTGGGGTCGTCCCACAGCGCCTTGGCGAAGTCGGTCTTCACCAGCCCGGGGGCGATCGTGTTCACGCGGATATTGTCCTTGCCGTACTCGACCGCGAGGTTGCGCGCGAGCTGCATGTCGGCGGCCTTGGAGATGCCGTAGGCGCCGATCACGGGGGTGCCGCGCACGCCGCCGATCGACGAGACGATGATGATCGAGCCGTCCTTCTTGGCGCGCATATCGGGCAGGCAGAAGTTGATCAGCCACATGCTCGACAGGATGTTGTTGTGCATGACCTTCATGAACACGTCGTCGGGCAGGTTCTCGTTCGGCCCGTAATACGGGTTCGACGCGGCGTTGCAGACCAGGATGTCGACCGGCCCGAGCTGCTTCTTGGTCTCGGCGATCAGCTTTTCGCACTGCGCCTTGTCGGAAATGTTGCAGGGAATGACGATGGCTTCGCCGCCGGCCGCCTTGATCTCTGCCGCCGCCTCCTCGCAGGCCGGCGCCTTGCGGCTCGAGACCACGACCTTGGCGCCCTGCAGCGCGAGATGCAGGGCGATCGACTTGCCGATGCCCTTGCTCGAGCCGGTGACGACGGCGACCTTGCCGGTAAGGTCGAAAAGCGGCGATGCCATTGAGCTGTCCTCCAGAAGATTTCGGCTTCTTGTGTGGCATGAACGCAAAGGATCGAAAACCCCGGAACCATGGCCAGGCTCGCTCACGAAGGCCTGATTTGCCGGGGCGAAGATCGGCACCCAAGTTCGGCGCTCAGTCCACAGGAGTTCTCGATGCGCCTCACCACCAGGATCGGCGCCGTGCTCGCGGGTCTCGTCGCTCTGCCTGCGCTCGCGGTCGCCGCCACGATCGGCGGCGTCTACTATGCGCCGCAATATGATTATCGCGACTTCTTCGCCGCGACCGACGGCAAATCGTTCCCGGTAATCCTCGCGGGCGATGCCTTCCCCGGGGTCGATCCCGGCACGGTGGCGCGCGACCTGCTCCCGGCGATGCAACGCGCCAAGCCCCGCCCGGCGCTCACCTTCACCTATGACCGCCCAATTCCACCGGCGAGCCCCGACTACCGGCTGGTCCTGGTGTTCGATCCGGCCAACGATCTCAATGCGGATCCGGTCTGTGCCGGCGCACCGCCCCGCTTCCAACCGGGCAAGCCGGGTCGCTTCTACGTCTATGCGATCTACTGCCGGAACGACCGGGCCATGTCCTTTACCACCGCTTGGACACAGGCGACCGGCCCGGACGACCCGCGGCTCGAACGGCTGTTCCGCGAACTCTTCATGGTCATCTTCAGCGATCAGCAGCGGCGTTTTGCGCAACTCGACCCGCGTCTCGTGCCGTGAGCGGGCGCGCGCGACCGCAGCTGGGGACCCCGTAGAAGGCGGAAGGAGGCATCCCTTTTCCACGCCACGCGTTGTATGGCTTGCGTGGCATGTCCTTGGTAAACCGCGAGTTCCTGCGCTGGGTGCGCATATGCTGCCTCGTCTCGACGATTTGGGCGGGGGTGGCCGGCTTGTGGCTGCGCACAGCCGAGGCACGCACCGGCCAGGTCGTGCTCACGGTGACCGGAGACGAACGCATGTCGTCCGATCTCAAAGAGCTTTCCGAAGATTTCGAGAAGCAGCAACCGCTTACGGGCGATGCGTTGGGCGTCCTGCAGGGAGCTCAAGCGGTCGCGGCGCGGCTCAATACCGCGCTGCGGTCGCGCGGCTACTACGACGCGACGCTGAGCGCGACAGTCGATGGCAGGCCGATCGCCGACGCCTCGGCGCTGGAAGCCCTCGAATCCCGGCCCGATACCGAGGCGGCGACCGTCAACATCGCCATCGACACCGGCCCACGCTATCGCATCGGCTCCATCGCCATCCGACCGCCCGGCGCGCAGCAGTCCCTGCCCGGGATCGACCGCGCCGAACTCGGCATCGCTCCCGGCGACCCCGCGGACGCCTCCGCCATCATAGCCGCCCAGAACAAGCTGCTGGACGAACTGCGCAAGCAGGGCCACGCCCTGGCCGCCATCAAGGACCGTGAAGTCATCGTCGATCACGCCACGCGCGAGGCCGAGATCACTTTCATCGCCGAGCCCGGTCCGCTCGCCAAGATGGGCCCGGTGCGCTTCACCGGCACCGAGAAGGTCGATACGGTATGGCTTCAGCGTCGCGTCCCCTTCAAGGAGGGCGATCCCTACTCCCCGGCCAAGGTCGAGGAGCTGCGCGGAAAGCTCACCTCGCTGGGCACCTTCAATGCCGTCCGATTGAAGCCCGCGACCGAACTCGACGCCAACGGCGAGCTGCCGATCGAGGCCGAGCTGACCGACCGGCTGCAGCGCTCGTTCGGCTTCGGCGTGAGTTACGAGACCCAGCTCGGTTTCGCGGTCGAGGGCTTCTGGGTCCACCGTAACCTGTTCGGCCAGGCTGAAAGCCTGCGCCTGTCCGGCGAGGTCAATCACATCGGCCAGGGCTACGCGATCCTCGATACGGGCTTTGCCTTCCGGGCGGCGTTCCGCAAGCCCGACTGGTGGCTGCCGGGACAGGATCTGCGCCTGGAAGCGGCGGCCCTGCGCGAGGTGCTCGATGCCTACACGCGCAAGGCCGTCACCTTCTACGGTGGCTTCGACCGCACCTTCTCGCCGCGCTGGCAGGCCCGACTGGGCTTCGCCGCCGAGGTGGCGGACATCACCCGCAACGGCATTACGCAGAATTACCGGATGCTGGGTCTCCAGGGCACCTTGCTCTACAACAGGGCCAACAGCGACCTCGACCCGACGCGCGGCTATCGCATCGAATTCAACGTCCAGCCCTGGGTCGATACCGGACCGGGTGGCGACATGTTCACCATCCTGCGCCTCACGGGCCGCCACTATTGGGATATCGCCGAACCCGGTCGCACCGTGCTGGCAACCCGCGCCTCGTTCGGGACGGAGCCCGCCATCAGCATCGGCGGCATCCCGCCCGACAAGCTGTTCTATGCCGGCGGCGGCGGTTCGGTGCGCGGCTTCGTCTACCAGACCGCCGGACCGCTCGACGCCTATGGCAACCCGCTGGGCGGCGCGAGTGTGGTCGAGGCCAGCGTCGAACTGCGCCAGCGCATCGGCAAGGCGTTCGGCGCGGTGGCCTTCGTCGACGCCGGCAGCGCCTACCCTGATTTCGTGCCGAACTTCTCGCAGTTGGCGCCGCGAGTCGGCGCCGGTGTCGGCATCCGCTACTATACCGACTTCGGGCCCATCCGGGCCGATGTCGGTGTCCCGCTGAACCGCCGGCCGACCGATCCGCCGTTCGGCATCTACGTGAGCCTGGGGCAGGCCTTCTGATGCGCGCGCTTCGGCTCTCGGCCTATGTCCTCCTGGCACTCGCGGCGGTGCTGGGTCTCGCCTTTGCCGCCGTGCAGACCGCGCCGGGCAAACGGTTCCTGGCCTCCCTCGCGTCCGACCTCGCCTCTTCGCCCGATCAGAAGATCACGATCACCGGGATCGACGGCTTCGTGCCCACCGACCTGCAGGTGGCGAAGGTCGAGATTGCCGACCGCACCGGTCCCTGGCTGCAGGTCGAGAATGCGCGCCTGTCGTGGTCGTTTCCATCGCTCCTGCAGCGCCGGCTGCGCATAGACCTGCTGTCGGCCGCCAGGATCAGCGTGCTGCGCGCGCCGCAGGACGAGAAGAAGGAGACCACGCCTTCGAGCGGCAGTCTCCGACTCCCCTTCGACATCGATCTGCGGACCCTGCGCATCGACGACCTCCAGCTGGCGGCTGCTCTCGGAGGCATTGAGTCGCACTGGAAGATCGGCGGCGAGGCGGCTGTCGCCAGGGACCTCGGCGAGATTCGCGCCAAGCTGGGGGCCGACCGGCTCGAGGGTCCCAAGGGCAAGCTCACCGCCGACGTTCGGGTCGACCGCTCGCCGCGCAAGATCGCTGCCGACATCACGCTCGACGAGGCGTCCGGTGGCATAGTGGCCGCGCTGATGCAGCGGCCGGACTTGCCGGACATCTCCCTCAAGCTGTCCGCCCAGGGCGATCCGCGCGACGGCACGGCGACGCTCACGGCCAAGGCCGGCGACAAGGCGACGGCCACGGGTAATCTGCGGTGGATGCCCGATGGCAACGACACCGGTTTCCAGGCCGGCCTCGACGCCGGCCCGATCGAGGTACCCGCCCAGGGCGTCGCCTGGAAAGGGCTGCATCTCGAGGCGGATGGCAAACTCACCGACGCGATCCGTGTGCGCGGCCGGGTCGAAGAGTTGAAGCTTGCAACGCTCGATTCTCGCTTCCCGCAACCCGGCACCGTCACGCTCGATGCAACGGTTTCAGATCTTGTCGGTGGAAAAATCAGGATCCGGTCGTTCGAGGTCGGCATGCCGCTGCTGCGCCTGAAAGGCGACGGGGACTACGTCCCGGCGGACGACAAGGGCGAGGTGCGCGCGACCGTCGACCTGCCGAGCCTCGAGCCGCTCTCGGGTCTGGCCGGCCGTGCGCTGAGCGGCAAAGCGGAAGTCCAGCTCACCGCGGGGATCGACAAGGGCAATCTCTCTGCCCGATGGCAGGGCCGCATTGACGGTTTCGGCGCCCCCGACGTACCGCAAAGTCTGGTTGCCACTGTCAATATCGCCGGCAACGCCACCTTGGCGCCCGACGGGGCCTGGACGATCCGGGACGCAAAGCTCGGCAGCGACAGCGGAACCCTCACCGTGTCCGGCCGCGGCCGCGAGCAGGCGGGGACCCTCGACCTGGCGCTCGATCTGCCCCGCCTGGCTGCCTTTCGCGCCGAGGTGGCAGGCGCTGCGACCGCGACGGCGACCGTGGCATTCGGCGGCCCCGAAACCTCGCTGAAGCTGAAGGTCGAGAGCCGCGACGCGGCCTATCAGAAGATCACCTCGCGACGGCTCGTACTCGACACCGCCGTGTCGCTGGCAACCGACGGCAAGCTGGCAGGTACGCTGCAGACCCAGGGCGACGTGGCGGGGCAGCCGCTGTCGCTGGACGGCCGCTTCTCGCACGATCAGGCCGCCGGGCTATCCGTCCCGAGCCTCCAGGGACGCTGGTCGAGCGCCGTGCTCGACGTTGCCAATCTTGCCATCGCCCAGAATCGCGCCACGGGACACGCGCGCCTGGCCGTTACCCAGCTCAAGGACATCGAGGCACTGGCCGCGCTGGGACTCGAAGGGTCGCTGGTCGCGAACGTCACCGCCGATCCAAACGCCCCCGCAGGCCGGCTCGACGTCTCGGTCAAAGGCACCGACCTGGCGGGTCAGGGCTTGGGTGCCGGCACCCTGGACCTCAGGGGCCACATCGAGGATCCGGCCGGCCGCGCCGCCACGGACCTTACCCTCGACGCCACGCGCCTGCGCGGTGCCGGCGGGCTGTCGACCCTGAAGGCGACCGCCAGGGGCGATCGTCCGACCGGCATCGACGTCACCCTCCAGGGCTCGGGGCCGGAACTCTCGGCCGACCTCGCGGCGAAGATTCAGATCGTGGCCGAGGAGATCCGGGTCGGGCTGTCGAAATTCACCGGCCGCTACCGCGACATACCCCTCGGCCTGAACGCGCCGACAAAGGTTACCGTGGCCGGTGCACGGATCGTGATCGATCCGACGAACCTGCGTGTCGGCGCCGGCCGGGTCGCGGTGCGCGGCGCGCTCGATCCGGTGGCGAGCGACCTGCAGGCCGAGATCGCCGGGCTGCCGCTCGCTCTGATCGACACATTTGCCCCGGGCACCGGGCTCGAAGGCACGCTGCAGGCCAAGGTGCGCGCGACCGGGGCGATGGCAGCGCCGCGGCTGGAGGCCAGCTACAGCGCAGCCGGGGTGCGCGTCCGCCGGCCCGATGCGGCCTTGATCCCCGCACTTTCCCTGCAAGGGACGGGCTCCCTCGTCGGGCAGCAGGCGAGCCTCGATGCGCGGCTCACCGCCGGCGGCAGCACCAACTTGACAATGAAAGGCACCGGGACCGTTCCGCGCGCCGGCGGTCCTGCCGCCGCCAGGATTGCCGTCGGCGGCTCGATCGACGTCGCCCCGTTTGCCCCGCTTCTGGGCAATGACATCCGCAACGTCACCGGCCGGCTCCGGCCCAATCTTACGATCGCAATCGAGGGCAAGCAGATCACCGGCAACGGCGCGATCGACTTCGAGGGCGGCGCCGTGGCAATGCCGGAGGCGGGCTTGAGGCTCAGCAACGGGCAGGGCCGTTTCGTCCTCCAGGGTGACACGCTGCAGGTCCAGCGCCTCACCTTTCAGGCTGGCACGGGCACGCTGACCGGCAGCGGCTCGATGCGCTTGGACGCGCAGAGCGGACTGGTGCTCGACATAGGCCTGGCGACGCAGCGCGCCTTGCTGGTCAGCCGTCCCGACCTGGTGGCGACGGTTTCGAGCACGCTCAAGATCACGGGAGCGACGACCTCGGGTATCGAGATTTCGGGTCCCGTGACGATCGATCGTGCCGAGATCTCGGTGGGCGGCGGTCAGACGGCCTCCTTCCCGACCCTCGACGTGCGTGAAATCAACAAGCCGGGCGCACCCGTCGCCACGGCGCAGCCTACGCCGGGCCGAAGGGCTCCCAAGGCCCCGCCGCCCCCCGATGCCACGCCGATCAGGCTCGCACTGGATGTGCGGGCGCCGCAGGCGGTCTTCGTGCGCGGGCGCGGCCTCGATGCCGAAATGAGCGGCCAGCTCACCGTCGGCGGCAGTCCCAGCGCGCCCGCGGTGATTGGCGGCTTCACCATGCGGCGCGGCACGTTCAGCCTGGGTAGCCGCCGGCTCACCTTCTCCAAGGGTATCGTGACCCTGGACAACCTGAATACGATCGACCCGCGCCTCGACTTCCTCGCAACCACGACGGCCAATTCGACGACGATCGGCGTGGCCATCACGGGGACGTCCCGCGAACCCAGAATCGAGATCACCTCGACGCCCTCGATGCCCCCCGACGAGGCCATGGCCCTCCTAATCTTCGGCAAGCCGGCCTCTCAGCTCGGCGCTTCGGAGCTGATCCAGGTCGCCCAGGCGCTTGCCGAGCTGGCCGGCCAGTCCCCGGGCGAGGGTGTGCTCAGCCGCCTGCGCAAGGGGCTGGGGCTCGACCAGCTGAGCATCGGATCGTCTTCCTCGTCATCGTCCAAGGGAGAGCCCACGGGCGCGGGGGCCAACGGAGTATCCCTGGAAGCAGGCCGGTACGTGGCCCCGGGCGTCTATGTCGGCGCCCGGCAAGGGGCCGCGGGCAATTCCAGCCGTGGCGTGGTTCAGCTCGACGTCTTCGACAACATCAAGGTCGAGGGCGACATCGGCGCCAATTCCACCGGTCGTGTGGGTGTAAAGGCGGAGTGGGACTACTGATCCGGGCGGTGGCCTGATCACGCATCCGGACGGCGCAAAGTTCTTTGTGCACGCGTCGGAACTTCTTCTGCGGCAGTGCGTTTAAGCCGACGGACGGACCCACCGTGGGTTCAGATCCGAAAATCGAGGGAAACCACTCCATGCTCAGAAAACTGCTGGTCGTCGCCGCGGCGACATTCCTGTTGGGCGCTTGCGCGTCGGAGCCGCCTCCGCCGCCGCCTCCCCCGCCGCCGCCGCCGGTCCAGGCGCAGACCTTCATGGTCTTCTTCGATTGGGATCGCTCCAACCTGACCAGCCAGGCCGTCGACACCGTCCGTCAGGCCGCGCAGGCTTTCAAGACCCGTGGCAGTGCCAACATCGTGGCGACCGGTCATACCGATACGTCGGGCTCGCCGCAGTACAACATGGCGCTGTCGCTGCGCCGCGCGAACTCGGTCAAGGAACAGCTCGTCCGTGAGGGCGTGCCGGCGACCGCTATCACGGTCAACGGCCGTGGCGAAGAAGGCCTGCTCGTACAGACCGGCGACAACGTCCGCGAGCCGCAGAACCGCCGCGTCGAGATCGTCGTGGGCGGCCAGACGACGGTCAGCACCGTGTTCTCGGATCCGCGCTCGTACTGCAAGGCGCTGAGCGACAAGTGGCGCCAGTATCGCACTGCCGTGATCGAGCCGCGTGAGGCCGCTGCCATCGCCAAGTGCGAGCAGGGCGACTACGCCGCCGGCATCCCGGTGCTCGAGGACGCGCTGATCAGCGTCAAGATCCCGCTGCCGGCCCCGGGCTATCGTTGGCCCGGCCGTCCGATCGACCCGGCCTAAACACCGGCAGTCATCGGCACGATCGAAGGCGGCCCCTCGCGGGGCCGCCTTTTTCGTTGTAGGCAGGGCCCATGTTCGACGGCGACCTCGCCTCCTTCCTGGATTTCATTCGCCGGCATGGCGACGTCGCCTACAGTTTTCTCGCCCTCTATTCGATGGCCAACAGTCTCCTGCTGGCCCTTTTCGCAGGCTATGCCGCGCAGGCGGGCGCGCTGGGCTACGAGCAGGCGCTGGCGGCCTGCTGGGCCGGCACGTTCGCGGGCGACGCCCTGCGCTTCTGGGTCGGCCGGCGCTTCGGCACCCGCTGGCTGCGCCGCATCCCACGCCTCCAGCGCGCGGTCGAGACGGCGGCACGACTGGCCGACCGCCACCATGTCTGGATGATCCTGATCCACCGCTATCCGCGCATCATCCGCAACGTGGCAGGCTTCGCCTACGGCGCGTCCGCCCTGAGCTGGCCCCGTTTCCTGGTGCTTAACTTCATCGCCGCCGGCCTGTGGGCCGCGATCGCGGTCTCCGCAGGATTTGGCTTCGGCTTCGTCTCGGAGAAGACCATGACCGACGCCCTCTCGGCGTTCGGCATCGCCATGCTGGTGGCGTTCCTCGCCCTGGGCTGGTTCCTGACCCGACGCCTGGAGCGTGTGATGGAGCGCGACTAGGGCACGCCTCCCGCGGACTGGCGACGCCCGGGCCGCGATGGCATAAGCCGCGCCTATTCACGACCGGACCCCAAGATGAATCCTTTCTGGAGCCAGATCGCGCGCGAACTGTCGCCCTATACCCCGGGCGAGCAGCCGCGCATCGCCAACCTGGTGAAGCTCAACACCAACGAGAGCCCGTTCGGTCCCTCCCCCCGCGCAGAAGCCGCGATGCGGGCAGCGGCCTCGGAGTCCCTGCGGCTCTATCCCGACCCCGAAGCCGTGGAGTTGCGTCAGGTTCTGGCGGAGCACCACGCGGTGAAGCCGGAGCAGGTCTTCGTCGGCAACGGCTCAGATGAAGTGCTGGCCCACGCCTTCGCCGGCCTGCTGAAGCAGGCACGGCCGCTGCTCTGCCCCGACATCACCTACAGCTTCTATCCAGTCTGGGCGCAGCTCTTCGGCATAACCCTCGAGACCGTGCCGCTCGACGACGAAATGCGCGTGCGCGTCGAAGACTATCGCCACCGGGCCGGCGCCATCGTGATCGCCAATCCGAATGCGCCGACCGGCATCGCCCTGCCGCGCGCCGAAATCGCCCGGCTGCTGAAGCAGAACCCCGACATTCCCGTGCTGATCGACGAGGCCTATGTCGATTTCGGCGGCGAGAGCGCCGTGCCGCTGATCGCCGACCATCCGAATCTCCTTGTCGTTCAGACGATGTCGAAATCGCGCGCCCTGGCCGGCCTGCGTGTCGGCTATGCGCTGGGCGACGCCGGCCTGATCGAGGCGCTGCGGCGCGTGAAGGACTCGTTCAATTCCTATCCATTGGGCCGCATTGCCCAGGCCGGCGCCATGGCCTCGGTGCGCGACGATGCCTGGTTCCGCGAAAGCTGCAGCAGGATCGTGGCGACGCGCGAGGCGATGACGCGCGAGCTGGCGGCCCTCGGGTTCGTCGTCCTGCCCTCCAGCGCGAACTTCGTCTTCGCCCGGCATCCTTCGCTGGGCGGCGCGGAATTCGCCGCCGCCCTCCGCGATCGGGCGATCCTGGTCCGGCACTTCGACAAGCCCCGCAGCAGGCCTTACCTGCGCATCACCGTCGGCACGCCGGACGACGTGCAGAAACTGATCACGGCAGCGTCGGACATTCTCAAATCCCGTTAGCCTGCGTCGCCTGCCGTCTGGGCAAGGCGGCACGTGTATGCGATGAAGTTTGCAATCATGGTCACGCGACGACAGTCTCTTCTCATCGGCGCCGCGGTCGCCCTGGCCGCCGCCGGTCCGGCGAACGCCCAGGACGTGCGCGTGATCGACTCCGCGCCCAAGGCGGACGCGGTGATCGGCCCGCGCAGCAGCGGCTTCTATGTGCGCTTCAACCGCCCCGTGGACCACGAGGATTCCCGTCTCGCCATCAAGCAGGGCGGCAAGATCGTCGAGATCCTGCATCCGCGTCTGGAATCGACGCCGGATGTGCTGTTCGCCCGAGCGCCCACCCTGCAGCCCGGCCGCTACAGCCTGCATTGGCTGGTGGGCGGCTCACCGCAATTCGACGGCGAGATCCCCTTCACCGTCGGCAACGACTGAAGCTCAGTCGAGCAGCTCGCGCAGGACGCGGCCGGTGGCGGTGATCGCGAGCAAGGTCGGCACCTTCACTTCGGCCTTCACCGCGGCCTTGGTCGCGGGCCCGTAGCTCATGCAGTCGAGCGCCACGAGGTCCGGCTTCGTCGACGCCAGCTTGCGGGCCACCGCGGCCGCTTCCTCCGGCCCGGCACTGGGTACAAGCGCTTCGACCGTGACGGCCACGCCGTTGCGCGCCCATTTGGTGGCGAGCTTCTCGCCCTGCTCGGCGAAGGGCACCAGCAGGCCAAGCCGCCCGCGCGGCAACAGACCTTCGGCGATGCCGCTCAGCACCCGCGATGGGAACAGGACGCCCGCATCGCCGTCCATCGCGGGAAACTCGCCGGTACAGGCATAGACGATGGCGTCGCAGCCGTCGGCGCGCAGCTTGGCCAGTGTCTCCGGCGATCGGGCGATCACCGCCTGCTTGGAAATCTTGACGTCGCGGCCGCCGCGCAGCCGCGTGTAAAGCGTGTCGGCACCGTTGAGCGGCGGCAGCGCATCGACCTCGGCGTCGCTCAGGCCATCGAGCGCGCCGCGCAGGATCACCTTCGTGCCGGCCGGCGCCTGGGCGGCGAACAGCTCGACGATGTCGTCGCGCGGCGCCTGGCCAATGGTGACGATGCCCAGCGTGCTCATGTTTTCAGCCCTCCAATGCCACGGCGTCGCCGTCGTTCCAGGCGAGCCCCACGGCATCGCCCGGCGCCCGCGACGCCCGCTCGCCGGCATGCGTCTCGCGCACCAGCATCGACGGCCCGTTCGCCGGCTGAACGCGCAGCAAGGTCGAGCCGCCGAGATAGTTCGAGGTCTCGACCGTGCCCGACAGGCGCGCGCCCTCGGCGGCCACGAGCCGGATCTTCTCGGGACGCAGCGCGCGGAGTGGCCCGCCCCCTTCCAGGATGTTGATCTCGCCGATGAAGTCGGCGACGAACCGCGTGCGCGGGCGCTCGTAGATCTCGGTTGGCGTGCCCACCTGCTCGACCTTGCCGCCGTTCATCACGGCAATGCGGTCGCTCATGGCCAGCGCCTCTTCCTGGTCGTGGGTCACGAAGACCAGCGTCACGCCCAGGCGCTTCTGCAACTCCTTCAGCTCGAACTGCATCTGCTGGCGCAGCTTGCGGTCGAGCGCGCCCAACGGCTCGTCGCAGAGCAGCACCGGCGGTTCGACGACCAGCGCGCGGGCAAGCGCCACCCGCTGCTGCTGTCCGCCCGAAAGCTGGCCGGGCTTGCGGTTCTCGAAGCCCGTCAGCGCCACCTGAGCCAGGGCCGCCGCCACACGTCGCTCAATCTCCGGCTTCGGCACCTCGCGCATGCGCAAGCCGAAGGCCACGTTCTCCGCCACCGTTCGATGCGGGAACAGCGCATAGGACTGGAACACCATCCCCATGTCGCGCCGGTGCACCGGCAGGTCTGTGATATCCCGTCCGCCGACATGGACGCGGCCCGAGTCGGGATGCTCGAACCCCGCGATCATGCGCAGGCTCGTCGTCTTGCCGCAGCCCGAGGGGCCCAGCAGCGAGAAGAATTCGCCGGCGGCGATGTCGAGCGTCACCGCGTCGACGGCCATCACGCGGCCGTCGAACGTCTTCGTTACCTGATCGAGCTTGATGGCGGCGGAGGTCATTAGCCCTTCAGGATCTTGGTGACGCGGGCGTCGATGTCCTCGCGGCGCGCATTGTACCATTTCCAGTCGGGCTGGATCAGCGTCGCCACCTTCTCCGGCGTGGTGAGCAGCTTGGCGTCGTACTTGGCGTCGAGCTTCACCTTCTTGTTCGCCGGCGAGTACCACACCGCCTCGGCCAGCAGCTTCTGCACGTCGGGCCGCAGCATGTAGTCGATATAGGCGAAAGCCAGTTCCTTGACCTTCGAGCCCGGGGTGACGTTCAGCACCTGCTCCAGCGACAGCACGCCCTCAGAGGGGGCCGCAAAGTCGACCGGCTGCATGTTCGCGCCCTCGTAGCGGTAGACGCCCGAATCGTGGATCACGCCCATCGACACCTCGGCCGACAGCAGCATCTTTTCCATCTGGCCCGTGAAGTCGACCAGCTTGATGGGCTTCAGCGCCTCGAGCGCCTTGTAGGCGGCGTCGAGGTCGGTGAGGCCCTTGCCGTAGACCTTGCCCAGCATCATCAGGTGCGCCTGGCCCAGGCTGTTCACCGGGATCAGGTAGCCGCCGCGCGCGCCGGCCAGTTTGGGATCGGCGAGATCCTTCCACGAGGTCGGTTTGGTGAGCCCCTTGTCGGTGCGATAGCCCAGGCCGATGGCGCTGGTGAAGATCGTGACGCCCACGATCTTGTCGCTCACGGCGTAGGGATAGACATCGGCGATGTTGGGCACTTCCTTGGCGGTGATCTTGTCCATCACCAGGCCCTCGACGACGGCGTTCCACTGCTCGTTCGAGTTGGCGTGCAGCACGTCGTAGATCGGGTCGTTCTTCGGGCTGACCTGCAGCTTGGGCAGGAACGGGAAGGCCTGGTCGGCCGACACCGTGCATTTGAATTCCTTCTCGAAGGCCGGCAGCACCGTGGCCTTCATCACTTCGCCCCACTTGCCGCCCCAGGTCGTGATCTTGAGCGTCTTGGTCTGGGCATGAAGGATCGACGGCGCCCCCACCGTGGCCAGGGCCGCGAGACCCGCACCGGCACGCAACGCTTTGCGACGTGAAATCATGGCAACCCCCTGTTCGTTCCCAATCACAGCTTAACGTAGGCCTTGAGGCCGATCAGCCTCTCCAGCACCAGAACCACCGACAAAGCGAGCAAGATCGAGACCATCGAGGCGGCCGCGATGGCGCCATCCAGGTCGAATTTCATGTAGTTGAACAGCACCACCGGCAGGGTCTCGCCCTTCGGCACCACCAGGAACAGCGAGACCGGGAACTGGTCGAAAGACACGATGAAGGCGAAGACACCACCGGCAAACACGCCCGGCCGGATCAGCGGCAGGGTGACTTCGAAGAAGACCCGTGTCGGGCTGGCGCCCAGCACGGCGGCGGCTTCCTCGATGCGGCGGTCGAAATTATGCAGGACGGCCAGGGTCGTGCGGATGACATAGGGCACCGCGACCAGCGTGTGGGCCGCGATCAGTCCCCAGACCGGCCGGCCGATCCCGGACAGGAGATAGGCCTGGAACAGCGCCAGGCCCGTCAGGATGGCCGGCACCATCAGCGGCGACATGAAGAAGGCCGTCATCACCGCCCGTCCCGGCAGGTTGCCGCGCGCCAAGGCAAGCGCACAGGCGCCACCGATGACGATCGAGAGCACCAGGACCACGGACGCCACCCACAGGGACAGCCAGAGCGCGTTCATGAACTCCGCGCTGCCGAAGAACTTCTCGAACCACCGCAGGCTGACGCCAACCGGCGGGAAGGAGATGTAGGGCGTGGGATTGAGCGCGAACACCAGCACGATGGCGATCGGCAGCAGCAGGAACGCCAGCAGGAGCGCGTTGAGCGTGAGATAGGCGGCGCGGCCCGCGTCGAACGGCCGGCGGTTCGGAGGGGCGCTCATGCCATTCCCTGCCCGCCCGCCAGCCGGGCCAGGATGCGGTTGTAGGCCACGACGATGGCCAGCGAGACCAGCAGCAGGATCACGCCGAGCGCACCCGCAAAGTTCGGGTTGAAGCTGGTGCCGACCTGCTGGGCGATCAGCATCGGCAGGGTCAGCACGTCGGTGCCGCCCATCAGCGAGGGCGTGACGTAGGCGCTGATCGATAGGGCGAAGACCAGCAGCGAGCCCGCCAGGATACCGGGCAGGCTGAGCGGCAGGGTGACCTCGACGAAGGCGCGCAGGCGGCCGGCGCCGAGGCTGCGGGCGGCCTGCTCCAGCCGCTCGTCGATGCGGCCGATCACGCCGGTCAGGGTCAGCACCATGAACGGCACATAGATGTGGACCAGGGCAACGATGGTGCCGAACTCGTTGTACATCAGCGGCAGAGGCTTCTCGATCAGGCCCCACTGCATGAGCGTCGTGTTGATCACGCCGTTGTCCTGCAGGATCGTCATCCAGGCGAAGGTGCGCACGACGATGCCGGTCAGCATCGGCGCAATCACCGCCATCAGCACCAGCGCATGGCCAAGCCGGGACTGCATGCGGGCCATCCAGTGGGCCAGCGGATAACCGATCAGCAGCGAGATGACCGTGGTGATGAGGCCGATGCGCAGGGTCGACCACAGCGCCTCGTGGAAGATGCCGGCCGTGTCGAAGATGAAACGCTCGTAGTGGCGCGTCGTCAGGAAGGCGTTCGGGTTGGTGACGGGATTGCCGGAATAGAACGACATCGCCGTCATCACCGCGAACGGCAGCACGAAGAACAGGACGAACAGCAGCGCGGCCGGGGCGATCAGCCAGGCGATCGGCGACGGGCGGGCGGCGGTCGTCATGCGGTCACGGTCACGAGGCCGCGACGTCGCCCACGACCCGGACGCGCACGCGCACCGAGTTGCCGGGCAGATAGGCGAGCGGCATGTCCTCGCTCTCGATCGTGTGCAGGGTGGCGCGATCGGCGCCGGCCGCCACGGCACGGTCGTTGGCGATGTGCTGCGCCGCTTCGATCGCCTCGACGCGGGTCATGTCCTTGAAGATCTGGTCGCATTCGCCGGAGACCTGCGCGATGGCCGCGCCCACGGCGTTGGCACAGTCGCCATGTTCGACATGGATCACCTGCGAGACGCCCGCCATTTTGTCGGGGATCAGGAAGGCCCCGCCGCCGACCGCGATCAGCGGCACATCGCCCGCCTCGGTCTTCATGCGGTCGACCGCCTCCTCGGCAAGGCGCGCCGCCTCGGAAAATACACGGGCGCAGGTTGCCGCATCGAGATGCGCCACCTTCGTCCTGTCGCCGAGATCGAACACGCCCGCCGCGACCGCCACGTCGGTGGTGGTGAGCTGCGTGCCGCCAAAGGTGATGGCGTCGGTCAGGAGGCGATAGCCGACCGAGACCGGACCGATGGAAAGCGGATCGAGCACGACGTGGCTGCCGCCGCCCAGGCCGATCGACAGAAGGTCGGGCATGCGGAACAGCGTGCGGACGCCGCCGACCTTGACCACGGAATTGGCTTCGCGCGGAAAGCCGAGCTTGAGCTGGCCCACGTCGGTCGTGGTGCCGCCGACGTCGATCACCATCGCGTCGCTGAGGCCCGACAGGTAGGCCGCGCCGCGCATGGAGTTCGTGGCGCCCGAGGCGAAGCTGTAGACCGGCAGGCGCCGCGCCTGGCTGGCTTCGGCCACGGTGCCGTCGTTCTGGGTGATGAAAAGGGGCGCGTCGATGCCGGAATCGCGGATCGCCTTTTCGAACGCCGCAATCGTGTCGCGCGACAGGTCGGCCAGGGCCGCGTTCAGCAAGCCGGCATTCTCGCGCTCGAGCAGGCCGATGCGGCCGAGATCCGACGAACAGGTAATCGCGGCATCCGGAATCACCGAGGCCACCAGCTCGGCCGCGCGCTTCTCGTGGCTGGGATCGAGCGGCGAGAAGACCGACGAGATACCGACCGAGCGCAGCCCGGCCGCCTTCATCTCCTGCGCCGCCTTCAGGACGGCGGCCTCGTCGAGCGGCATGAACGGGCGGCCGTCATATTCATGGCCGCCTTCGACCATCCAGACCCCGCCGCGCACCAGCTCGCCTAGATCCTCGGGCCAGTCGCAGAACGGCGGCAAGGAGGCTCCCGACGGCAGGCCGAGTCGCAGCGCGGCCACCTTGGTGAGGTGGCGCCGCTGCACCACGGCGTTGATGAAATGCGTGGTGCCGATCATGACGCCGTCGATTTTCTTCAACGCACCATCGGCGCCCTTCAGCACGCCGGTCGCGGCAAGCTTCTTCAGCGAGTCGAGGATGCCCGTCGTCACATCCTGGCTGGTCGGCGCCTTCACCGCGCCGGAAACCCTGCCCTCTTCAATGAGGACGGCGTCGGTGTTGGTGCCGCCGACATCGATACCGATTCGTCTCATGACGCGAACACGCTCCTGAAGTCGAGATCATAGCCAAAAGCCCGCGGACCGACATGCGCCAGCCCCTCGGGTGTGAGGAAGATGTCGGGGCCCGGCAAGGCGATCACGGTGACCCGCTGCCCGTAGCGAACCGTTTCCGTGCCGACCGCCTCGCCCGAGACCGAGTCGAGGACACAGATGAGATCAGGCGTCATGGCGAGCGGCTCGCCGTCCTGCGAGGCCACGATCCATTCGTTCTGGAAATTGATTCGGAGCGCCGATCCGCGCCAGTCGTCCATGCCTTCGAGACGGGCGACGCCTCGCAGGAACCCTTCCGTGGTGCGTCGCTCGACGTCCACGATCTTGCCCTTGTAGAGCAGCCGGCCCGGCTCGACCGAGAGGATGGCCGCCACCGGATCGTCGTGCGTCCGCTGCGCCTCGCGCACGGCATGGCCGATCGCGATCGCCTTGGTGGTGGTGCCATGAATGCCCCACTTCTTGACCTCGGCGCCGGTTCGGGGCGGCTGGCAGGTCGAAGCGGTCGAACCGTACTCGACCACGATCTTGCGGCCGACCCGCTCGGCCCACTTCCAGGAGGGCACGGTCTCGACGACCGCCTCCAGCCCGCGAACATCGACCACCGTCATCGGACACGGCTTGAGCTTGCCCACCGCCACCGAGGTCATCTGTGCCTCGGGATAGGCGCGCCCCATCGTGTCCGAATCGACGACCGGGATACCGAGATTGGCTGCGACCATCAGCGGGCGCACACCGTTGCCGCCGCCGATCTCCATGCCCATGACGGCATCGAACCTGCGCCGGGTGTGCTCTTCCATGAGCGTCGCCGCGCGGGTGAACACGCGATGATCGGTGAGACGCTCGATACCGACCAGCGGCGCGCCCATGCCGGCGATCACGGCGACATAGGCATCGTCCGACAGCTCCTCGGCGTCGATCAACTGCGTGCGCTTTCCCTCGCGATAGAGGAGCCGCATGTTGAGCAGCGACAGATAGGGATTGCCGCCGCCGCCGGTGCCCAGGATCCAGGCGCCGACCGCGAGCGATTCGATATCGTCCTCGGTGATGTCCCGCCGGCTCACCCGAAGACGCTCTTGAACTCGATGTCGTAGCTGAAGGCCCTGGGTCCGACATGCTGCAGACCCTTGGCGCTGAGGAAGACCGGCGGCGGCGGCAGCGCGATCACCGTCACACGCTGGCCGTAGCGGATCGTCTCGGTGCCGACCGCCTCGCCCGAGACGGAATCCAGCACGCAGATCAGGTCGGGCGACATGGCGATCGGCTTGCCGTCGAGCCAGGCCACGATCCATTCGTTCTGGAAGTTGATCTCCATGGCCGAGCCGCGCCATTCGTCCATGCCGTCGAAGCGGGTGCGGCCGCGCAGAAAGCCTTCGGTGGCCCGCCGCTCCACGTCCATGACCTTGCCCTTGTAGAGAACCTTGCCCGGCTCGACCGAAAGAATGGCCGCGATCGGATCCTCATGCCGGCGCTGGGCTTCGCGCACGGCGTGCCCGATGGCGATCGCCTTGGTCGTGGTGCCCTGGATGCCCCACTTCTTCACCTCGGCGCCGGTGCGCGGCGCCTTGCAGGTCGAGGCGATCGAGCCGTACTCGACGCAGATCTTGCGGCTCACCCGCTCCATCCACTTCCAGGTCGGCACCTTCTCCACGACCGATTCGAGCCCGCGCACGTCGACGGTGGTCAGCGGACAGGGTTCGAGATCGCCGACCGCGACCGACGTCATCTGCGCTTCGGGATAGGCGCGGCCCATCATGTCGGCATCGATCACCGGGCGCTTGAGGTGAGCCGCCGCCATCAGGGGCTGGATCGAATTTCCGCCGCCGATCTCGAGCGCCATGATCCCGCGGAAGCGGTAGCGCGTGTGGCGCTCCATCAGGTCGACGGCGCGCGCGATCGTGCGGCTGTCGGTGAGGCGCTCCTGCCCGACCAGCGGCGCGCCCATGTTGGAAACGGCGGCGACCCAGTCGTCATCGGCCAACTCAGAGGCCGACATCAGCTGGACGCGATAGCCCTCCTTGTAAAGGGCGCGCATGTTGAGCAGGCCGAGATAGGGGCTGCCGCCGCCGCCGGTCCCCAGGACCCAGGCGCCGACGGCCAGCGATTCGATATCGTCGAGAGTAATGTCGGTCAGGGGCATGGGCCAATTCTTCGGGCGCGTTCGCTCTTGTCGGGTCAGACGAGGTCCGCCGGAGCAAGGCCTTGCAAGATCGGGACCATCGACGCAGCGTGTCTCGTCGCGTGATGAGTTCCAGTCCGCATGACATCCTGCCCCGTATTCAGGCATGTCTATGGATCGAGCAGTCAGTCATCAATACGTGCGAACACGTATGGGGAGAACGCAGGTGGGGACCAGGCGCACGCCGCGCATTGCCGTGATCACGATGGGCCACGCGCCGCGGCCCGACGTGATGCAGGAAATCGGCCCCCTGCTCGGCGACGCCGAGTACGACGAGTTCGGCGCCCTCGACAACGATCCGGAGTCGATGATCGCGAGCATGGCGCCGAGTGGCGACGAGCTGAGCTACCTGACGCAGCTGCGCGACGGCCGCCACGTCATCGTCGAAGCCGGCTTCGTGACCAACCGAACCGAAGCCCTCGTCGCAGCGCTCGATGGCCGCAATTACGATCTTCTCGTCCTGGCGATGACCGGCATGCGGGCGCGGCTTGCGACGCGGACCCCGCTCATCCACGGCCAGGACGCGCTCGACGCCTGGATTTCCGCGCTGGTCGCCAGCAACTCGCGGATCGGCATCATCTTCCCTTTGGCAAGCCAGCAGTCGGCCGCGAGCGAGAGCGACTACGGCACCATGCTGAAGAGCTCGCTGGCGACCATCGGTGGCAGCCAGAGTTCCGATCTCACGCAGGCAATCGACCGCGTGTCCGGGGCCGATCTGATCGTGATGAATTCGGTCGGCTATACCGGCGGGATGGCCCAGCAGGTCGCACGCACCAGCGGCAAGCCGGTCGTCACCGCCTGCCGCATCATCGGCAGCACCGCGCGGCTGCGCCTGTCCGAGATCGCCGGCAAGCCGCTCGATCTCCCCACCACGACCTACACCGGCACCGAATTGTTGCGGCGACTTCCGCAGGCGGCGCTCGCGACGCTCACACGACGCGAGACGGAGGTCCTGGTCCAGGTACTCGAAGGCGCCGCCAACAAATCCATCGCAAGGGCGCTGGGCATCAGCCACCGCACCGTCGAAATCCACCGCGCCCGCGCCATGCTGAAGCTGGGCGCGACATCGACTCCCGAACTCATCCGGCGTGCATTGAGACAGTCGGACCGCTGAACCGACCACCGGCGCGACCTGCGACAAGTTGCGTAAGGGCTCGAGGCACCGGCGTAACCCGAGACAGCTCCGCGACTTCTTCCGTGCAAGCGAGTGTCATGCACGACCAGCCATCCGAAGTGATTATCATTGCCGCGTCACTCGCTTGCCAGGAACGCCGACCGGCGCGCATCACTCCGCCATGCGGATCCACCCTCCTGGCCGATCGCGATCGTTCCACCGGCACGCACCGTCAGCCATCGTCTCCGCGACCCTGGCCTTGATCCTGCAGACGGGTGCGGCCCAAGCCGTCGACGAGATACAGGTCTACAATGCCGACATCGCGCCGGTCGGAACCTTCACCCTGCAGCAGCATCTCAACTATGTCTGGCAGGGCAGTACGCAAGCCGACTTTCCCGGGGGCATCGCTCCCAATCGAACGCTCAACGGCACGCCCGAACTGGCCTACGGGGTGACCGACTGGTACGAGATCGGCCTCTACGCCCCCTTCTCACTGGATTCCGAGGGCAACTTCGTGCCGGGCGGCGTGAAGCTGCGCCACCTCTTCGTGTCGCCGCATGCTGCGGAGCGCAAAGTCTTCTACGGCCTCAACATCGAGCTGAGCTACCAGACGCCCCGCTTCTCCGAGAGCCCCTTCGGAATCGAACTGCGTCCAATCTTCGGACTGCGCGATCTGGGCTGGGAGTTCATCGTCAATCCGATCATCGACATGAGCTTCGGCCCCAGTGGCTCTGTGGCCTTCGCACCGGCGGCGCGGCTCGCCCGGGACGTCGGCCACGACATCATGCTGGGGGTCGAATACTATTCCGACCTCGGGCCGCTCGGGAACTTCTCGCCGGGCAACGTTCAGCAACACAGTCTGTTCGGCGTGATCGACTTCACGGCCTTCGGCTTCGATGTGAATTTCGGCGTGGGATTCGGCCTGACCGAAGGTTCTTCTCCCCTGGTCACCAAGTTGATCCTGGGCCGCGCCTTCTAGCGGCCGACCTCAAGGCGCGAGCCGCGGCAGGGCGGCACGGATCGGCGCGCTCGAGATCTGCATGAAGCCGGAGAACGGCTCGACCATTTCGAGGATCAGGAACAGGGCCGCCGATGCCGAAAGGGCCACCAGCACGAGCGCCACGGCCGATGTCGGATTGACCGGCGAGAACAGGCAATAGCTGGCGAACAGCACGGTGAGCCAGAAAATCAATACGATGAGGGTCGGCACGGGCAGCCCGGACCTCGACTGTTCGAACAGAGCGAGCCTGGCCTGCGACGTCGAGACCGCCAGCTGCAGGGCCTCCCCAACGAGGGCCGATTTCGCAGGGGTTCCGATTGGCAGGGCGTGAAGGCTGGCATAGAGCCTCGACGCCAGCGTGCCGCTGCCATAAAGCCCGGCACTATCGCTCGCCTCCGGGTCACCCCAGATCCTGTCGATCATCTGGCCGACGGTTTGCCTCAGCAGCACGCGGATCGGCTTCGCTTCCGGGCCGTATTGATCGAGTACCGCGTCGAGCAGGATGAGGTTGGCGGCAATCTGGCGGACTTCGCCGCGCTGGGCCTCGTAGCTGCTGCTCGCCGAGTTGATCAGGAGACCGAGCACCAGCGCCGCGATCGTGCCCACCAGGCCGGCGCCCAAGCGCACGATGTCCCGGGCATGGTCGTCGAGATGATGGTCCGGCAACAGGCGGCGCAGCAATGCACCGATGACCGCGCCGAGGAGCATGACGCCACAGGCCGCCAGCGAGATCCAGATGGGCTGCACGAAAGACCTTCCCCCGACCGCCGTACGCTGGCGGACGGACGAATTCTAGCACTTCTGCGAAACGCGCACGGCTTGGTTTTTGCAGGGATTTCGGCGCGCATGGTAGCGTTCGCGCAGCGTAATCGGAGGTCCACGATGCAGCCATCCATCCAGCCCGTGAGCGGGCAGCCCGTCGCCCCGCCGCTGATCGGCGGCGAGATTCCGCTGATCGATGTCTCGGCCTATCTTGCCGGCGTTCCCGGCGCCGCCGAGAAGGCCGCAGCCGAGTTGCGCTACGCTTTCGAGAATGTCGGCTTCTACTATCTCGCCGGCCACGGCGTGCCTCAGAAGCTGATCGACGATACCTATGAAGCGGCAGCACGCTTCCACGCCCAGCCGATGGAGGCCAAGCTCGCGATCAAGGTCGACGAGCACAATATCGGCTACATGCCGATCGCCCAGAAGGCGCCGCCCAACGCCGCCGCGCAGGGCAAGAAACCCAGCCAGAACGAGGCCTATTTCCTCCGCCGCGAGCGAGATGCCGACGATCCGGACGTGATCTCGGGCCGCCGCTTCCATGCGCCGAACAAGTGGCCGGCCGACCTGCCGGGCTTCCGCGAGACGGCGCTGGAATACATCGCGACGCTCGAGAAGCTCTGCCAGAAGCTGGTGAAGCTCTATGCGCTGGCGCTCGACCTGCCCGAGACCTACTTCGATGCGTGCTTCGCCAAGCCGCACATGATCCTGCGCATGTCGCGCTACCCGCAGATCGACGGCGCCGACGAGAGCGTCGAGAGCCTGGTGCCCCATACCGACTCGGGCTTCATGACCCTGCTGCCGCCCAACAAGGTGCAGGGCCTGTCGATCCTGCTGCCCGACGGGCGCTGGATGGACGCGCCCGGCCTCGAGAATGCCTACGTCGTGAACGGCGGCGACATCCTCCATCGCTGGAGCAACGAGCGGTTCCTGTCGACGCCGCACCGCGTGCGCAACGTCTCGGGCCAGCTCCGCTACGCCATCCCCTTCTTCTGCGACCCCGACCACGACACGATGATCGAGTGCCTGCCGTCCTGCCAATCGGCCGAGACGCCGGCCAAGTATCCGCCGATCAAGTTCGGCGACTATGCGCTGTGGTTCGCCGCCCAGCGCTACGGCCACATGTCCAAGGTCCAGGCGCCATCCGAGGCCGAGATCGCACCGGGCGAGCGCGCCACCTCGCGCTGGCAGGCCTGAACCGATGCGCCTTCGCAACCTGCTGGCGGCGGGCTCCGCCGCTGCGCTTCTGCTCGCCTCGCCCGCATTCGCCCAGACCAAGACCATCAAGGCGGTGATGCACTCGGACCTGAAGGTCCTCGACCCGATCTGGACGACCGCCAACATCGTGCGCAACCACGGCTACATGGTGTGGGACACGCTGTTCGCGATGGACGAGCAGCTGCGACCGCAGCCTCAGATGGTCGACACCTGGACCGTCAGCGACGACAAGCTCACCTACACCTTCACGCTGCGCGACGGGCTGAAGTGGCACGACGGCAAGCCGGTCACGGCCGAGGACTGCATTGCCTCGCTAAAGCGCTGGGGCGCACGCGATTCGACGGGCGTGAAGCTTCTGAGCTTCGTCTCCTCCTTCGAGCCGGTGAACGACAGGACCTTCAGGATCGTTCTGAAGGAGCCCTACGGTCTGGTCATCGATTCGCTGGCCAAGCCGGGCGGCTCCACCCCCCTGATGATGCCCAAGCGCATCGCCGACACCGATCCCGCCAAGCAGATCTCCGAGTTCGTGGGCTCCGGCCCCTTCATCTTCAAGGCCGACGAGTGGAAGCCCGGCGACAAGACCGTCTATGTGAGGAACCCTGACTACAAGCCGCGCGCCGAGCCCGCTTCCGGCCTGGCCGGCGGCAAGGTGGCGAAGGTCGACCGGGTGGAGTGGCTGGCCATCCCCGACCACCAGACGGCGGTCAACGCGCTGCTGGCCGGCGAGATCGACTATATCGAGGCGCCGCCGCACGACCTGAAGTCGCTGCTGCTGGCCGACAAGAACGTCAGGCTCGAGGTCTACAACAAGATCGGCGCGCAGTACGTCTTTCGCTGGAACACCGTCGTCCCGCCCTTCGACAACGAGAAGGTGCGCCGCGCCGCGGAGTACGCCTTCGACCAGAAGGCCTTCCTGCAGGGCGTGATCGGCGACGAGAAGTATTACCAGACCTGCGATGCCATGTTCGTCTGCGGCACGCCGCTCGAAAGCAATGCCGGGATGGACGGGTTGGTGCGCGGCAACTTCGCCAAATCGAAGGAGCTGCTCAAGGAGGCGGGCTACGACGGCACGCCGATCGTGATGCTGCACACCACCGACATCGCGGTGCTGACCAATGCCGGCCCGATCGCCAAGGACCTGCTCGAGAAGGGCGGCTTCAAGGTGCAGATGGTGCCCCTCGACTTCCAGGCCATCGTGGCGCGGCGCCTGCGCAAGACGCCCCCGCAGGACGGCGGCTGGAACGGCTTCATGACGTCGTGGCTGTCGGTCGACATGATGAACCCGTTGACCAACAGCATGCTCACAGCCTCGTGCGACAAGGCCAACTTCGGCTGGCCGTGCGACGCCGAGGTCGAGCGGCTGCGCGACGCCTTTGCACGGGCACCCGATCTCGAGAGTCGCAAGAAGATTGCCGCCGAGCTGCAGGCGCGCGCCATCACCTATGGCACTCACGTCCCGCTGGGCCAGTACACATTGCCGACGGCGACGCGCTCGGACCGTCTGAGCGGTATCGTTACGAGTCCCATTCCGGTATTCTGGAACATGGAGAAGAAGGGCAACTGACGCCCATCAAGCCGAGGCCGACGATGTTTTCCGAGAAGACCCGCATCATCGGCGCCGGTGCCATCGGCAACGTCCTCGAATGGTTCGATTTCGCGATCTACGGCTATTTCGCGATCACCATCGGCCAGGCTTTCTTCCCGCACCAGGATCCGCTGGCGCAGTTGCTCTCCACCTTCGGCGTCTTCGCGATCGGCTGCCTGATGCGGCCGCTGGGGAGCCTCCTGTCGGGCAGCATCGGCGACCGCTACGGCCGGCGCGCCGCGCTCACCGTCTCGATGACGGCGATGGCCTTCTCGACCTTCCTCGTCGGTATCCTGCCGGGCTACGCCACCCTGGGAATGGCGGCGCCCCTGCTCCTGACGGCGCTGCGCATGGTGCAGGGCCTGTCGCTCGGCGGCGAGTGCCCGACCGCCTTCATCTTCATGATCGAGCATGCGGGTGCGCACAAGCGGGGCCTGGCGGGCGCGATGGCGACCGGCGGCAACGCGGCCGGCCTCCTCCTCGGATCCGTATCCGGCGCGCTCCTCACCGCCACGTTGCCGCCGGAGGTTCTGCAGGACTGGGGCTGGAGGCTGCCGTTCCTGCTCGGTCTGCCGGTCGGGTTGATGGGCCTCTGGCTGCGCCGCGGCGTGCCCGAACCGCCCCGGGACGCCGGGATCGTGGCCACCCCCGTGCGGGAGGTGTTCAAGCATCATCTCGGGCTGGTGGCACGTCTGGCGTGCATGGGTTCGCTGGGCACCGTGACCTTTTTCGTCATCTTCCTCTACCTTGTGAGCTGGCTGCAGGTCGTCGACGGCGTCTCGCCGGTACGCGCCCTGGGTTTCAGTTCGATTGCGATGGCCGTGGGTCTCCCGATCTACCTTGCCGCAGGCTGGTTGAGCGACCGGATCGGCCGGCGGAAGCTGCTCTTCGCCGGGATGGCAGCGGCCCTGGTGGGCGCATTGCCGCTGTTCTGGCTCATGCACCACGCCGATCCCATCCTGGTCCTCGTCGGCGAACTGGGCTTCGTTCTGATCATCGGCACCGTATTCGGCATCGAGCCGGCCTTCATGGTGGAAGCGACGCCCGCCCCGATCCGCTGCACGGTGGTGGCACTGGGCTTCAATCTCCCGGCAGGCATCCTGGGCGGGCTCGCGCCATTCGCGGCGACCTGGCTGATCAACAGAACGGGCAACGACCTCAGCCCCGCCTTCATCATCATGGGGGCGGCGGCGATTTCCCTGGTCGCCACGACGTCGTTTCGTGACAGGACCGGGATGCCCGACGGCCAGCCCGCGGACGCTTCGAAGAAGTAATGCCCGCCGCTCATCTCGTGGCATAGTCCGGCGAGATGAACCCTACCAGCACTCGCCGCATCGTTGCGGCCGGCACCATCGGCAACCTGCTCGAATGGTACGATTTCGCGGTCTACGGCTATTTCGCCGCCACCATCGGCCGTGTCTTCTTCCCCGCCGAGAGTCCGGTGGCGCAGGTGCTGGCCGCGTTCGGCATCTTCGCCCTCGGCTATCTGATGCGCCCGCTGGGCGGCATCGTCGTCGGCCATATCGGCGACAGGCTCGGAAGGCGTGCCGCCCTGACCTTCTCGATTGCCGCCATGGCGCTCCCGACCTTCCTCGTGGGCCTGCTGCCGGGCTACGAGACGCTCGGCATGGCGGCGCCCATCCTGCTCACGCTGCTGCGCATGATCCAGGGCCTGTCGGTCGGCGGCGAGGCCACCACCTCGATGGTCTTCCTGGTCGAGCAGGCCCCGCCCGGTCGCCGCGGCTTGGTCGGCAGCTTCTGCTCGCTGGCCGCCACCGGCGGCTTCCTCCTGGGCTCGGGAATCGGTGCGGCCTTTGCTGCTCTCCTGCCGGCAGAGGCACTGGCGACCTGGGGCTGGCGCGTGCCGTTCCTGCTCGGCCTGCTGCTCGGCGTTGCCGGCTGGTGGATCCGCCAGGTCATCGTCGAGGAGGCGCCGCCCAAGTCGGGCCACGGCTCGCCCCTCATCGAAACGCTGCGCCATCACGGCCGCGCCGTGATGCGCGTGGCCGGAATCACGGTCTTCAATGCCGTCGGATTCTACCTGATGTTCCTCTACGTGGTGACCTGGCTTCAGACCGTCGATGGCATCGCGCCGGCGCGCGCCCTGGAGATCAATACCCTCAGCATGATCTTCCTGCTTCCGGTGATGCTCGTGTCCGGCTGGCTGTCGGACCGCCTGGGCCGCCGACCGCTGATGTTTGCCGCCATGATTCTGGGCTTCGTCGGCGCGCTGCCGCTCCTCTGGCTGATGCATCATCCCGATCCGAGGCTGATCCTGGTGGGACAACTCGCTCTGGTGGTGCCGGCCGGCATGGGCCTCGGCATCATCCCCTCCCTCCTGACCGAGGCGGTGGCGGGCCGTGTCCGCTGCACCGCCATCTCGCTGGGCTACAACATCGCCTTCGGCGTGATCGGCGGGCTGACGCCCCTCACCGCCGCCTGGCTGATCGCCCGCACCGAGATGGACCTCAGCCCGGCCTGGCTGTTCATGGGCGCCGCCGCCATTTCCATCGCCACCCTCCTCACCTTTCGCGAAACGTCGCGCGACGCGACGCTGCCGCCGTGACGATCACGCGTCGCGCGCTGGCGCCGATGGCGCTCGCGGCAGCGACGTTCCCGGCCCGGGCGGCGCTCCCTGCCTGGATCGACGCGCACGCCCACGCCTTCGTGCGCGGGCTGAAGCTCGCCGTCGATGCGCGCTATGCGCCGACCTACGATGCGTCCTGGGAGACGTTGCTGAAGCTGGCCCAAGGCAACGGCGTGGGCCGTACGGTGCTGCTGCAGCCGTCGTTCCTGGGCTACGACAATTCCTATCTGTTCGGCGCCCTGAAGGCGGAGCCGCAGCGCTTCCGCGGCGTGCCGTGGATTTCGCCTTCGGTCGAGACACGCCCCGAAGGCTGGGAGGAGATGGCGCGGCTCGGCGTGCGGGGCCTGCGCTTCCCGATCTTCGGCCTGCCGACGCCGCAATGGTCGGCCTATCACGAAATGCTGGGCGAGGCGCTGAAGCGGGACTGGCCGATCCATCTCTATGTCGAGAGCAAACGCCTGCCCGAGATGCTGCCGTTGCTGCTCGACGGCGGCCACAAGGTCGTGATCCCCCACTACGGAATGTTCGACCGTACTCTGGGGCCCGCGCGCGATCCCGGCTTCAAGGTGCTGCTGGAAAGTGCGAAGACCGGGCGCGTCTTCGTCGTGATGTGCGGCGCGTATCGCGTCGGCCCGGAGCGCGCACGGATGGCGGCGCCGATGCTGCTCGATGCTTTCGGCCCAGAACGCCTGATGTGGGGCAGCGACTGGCCGCACACCGACACGGATCTAAACCGCGTCACGACCTATCCGATCACGCTCAGGACGTTCGAGGACTGGGTGCCGGACGAGACGGCACGACGCACCATCCTGATCGACACGCCGACGAAGCTCTATGGGTTTTGAAGCTCATGTCGCCCTGAGCGCAGCGAAGGACCTAGCGGAACGAGCGAAGTACTGCGTGGCTAACGCCAGATCCTTCGCTGCGCTCAGGATGACATCGGCTAAGCCGCCCCACCTTCTACGGCGCGGCCCTCGGCGCGCCAGCGCAGCATGCCGCCCGGCAGGTTCGCGACGTCGGTGAGGCCCGCTTTCTGCAGGATCGCGGTGGCATGGGCGGAGCGGCTGCCGGCGCGGCAGACGGCGACGACCGGCCTGTCCTTCGAGATTTCTTTCGCGCGCGACGCCAGCTCGCCCAGGGGGACGAGCGTCGCGCCCCGGATATGACCGAGGGGACCGGAGAA
Organism: Reyranella sp.; assembly: GCF_965249915.1. GTDB lineage: Bacteria > Pseudomonadota > Alphaproteobacteria > Reyranellales > Reyranellaceae > Reyranella. The sequence goes on along the minus strand of NZ_OZ252257.1, from coordinate 832,394 downwards.
CTCGGCCGGCTCGCGCACGTCGACGACCTGCACCTTGGCGACGTTCTCTTCGAGCCAGTGCGGCTCGACTTCCCAGACACCGCCGAAGGTGAAGCGCAGCGGCGCCCAATCCGGCTCGGCCGGCAATCCAGCGCCGTTACCGGGCTGGCCGCACCGCAGGTTGGCGGGCACCGCCTCGTCGATCTTCTTTGGGTGCGGCAGGTCGAGGTTCTTCATGTAGCCGACATAGTCGCTTTCGCCGACCTCGCCGCCCAGCCGCGGATTGAACCGCTTCTCCTCGGCGACGCTGCTGACCGTGAGGCCGCGATAATCGTGTGCCGGATAGAGCAGGCAGTTCTCGGGCAGCGCGAAGATGCGCGAGCGGACCGAGCGATAGAGGGCGCGCGGATCGCCTTGCTGGAAGTCGGTCCGGCCGGAACCGCGTATCAGCAGGCAGTCGCCGGTGAAGGCCATGCTCTCATCGTCGAGCACATAGGTGACGCAGCCCGAGGTGTGGCCGGGCGTGGCCCGGACCTCGAGCGACCTGTGGCCAAACTCGATGCGGTCGGCGTCCTGCAGCAGCCGGTCGGCCCCCGCCGCGCCCGACGCCGCCGACAGCGCGATGCCGCTGCCCAGCCGCTGGTTCAGGAGCCAGGCGCCGGTCACATGATCGGCGTGGACGTGGGTATCGAGCGTCCACACGAGCGTGAGGCCGAGCTCCCCGATCAGCGCCGCGTCGCGCCGCGCCTGCTCGAATACCGGATCGATCAGCAGCGCCTCTTTCGTGACGCTGCAGCCCAGCAGATAGGTGTAGGTCGACGAGGTCGGATCGAAGAGCTGGCGGAACACGAGCATCGGCCATCCCCTCTCAGGCCGGTGCGCTGGCGTGGTCGAGGGCGGCGACAGATTCGGGATCGAGTTCGAGGGTCGTCGAGTTGAGCACGTCGTCGAGCTGCTTCAGGCTGGTGGCGCTGACGATGGGCGCGGTGATCGACTTGCGCTGCAGCAGCCAGGCCAGCGCCACCTGGGCCAGTGTGGCTCCGTTGTTCTTGGCGGCGTCGTCGAGCGCCTTGAGGACGGCCATGCCCTTCGGGGTGATGTACTTCTTCACGCCGGCGCCGCGCTGGGCATTGCCGACATCGGCTTCGGAGCGGTACTTGCCGGTCAGGAAGCCGCTGGCCAGCGAGTAGTAGGGAATCACGCCGATGCCCTGCTTCAGGCACTCGTCCTCCAGCGCGCCCTCGAAAAGGCCGCGCTCCATCAGGTTATAATGCGGCTGCAGGCTCTCGTAGCGCGGCAGGCCCTTCTCCTTCGCGATCTTCGCAGCCTCGGCCAGGCGCGGTGCGTCGAAGTTGGAGGCGCCGATGAACCGGATCTTGCCGGCCTTCACCAGCTCGCCGTAAGTCGAGAGAGTCTCCTCCTGGGGCGTGTCCTTGTCGTCCTTGTGCGACTGGAAGAGATCGATGCGGTCCGTATTGAGCCGCTTCAGCGAGGCGTCGACCGACTCCTTGATGTTCTTGGGCGCAAGCGCGCCGCTCGGCAGGCCCATGCCGCATTTGGTGGCGAGCACGATCTTCTCCCGCTTGGACGGGTCCTTCTTGAGCCAGGTGCCGATCACCGTTTCGCTCTCGCCGCCCTTGTTTCCCGGAAACCAGCGCGAGTAGACGTCGGCGGTGTCGACGAAGGAGAAGCCTGAATCGACGAAGGCGTCGAGCAGCTTGTGCGAGGTCGCCTCGTCCGCGGTCCAGCCGAAGACATTGCCGCCGAAGGCGATGGGAACGAATTCCAGGTCGGACTTTCCGAGTTTGCGCTTCTGCATCTGTCTCTCCTTTGAGGATCTAGGCCGCAGCCTGGGGCGGCGCCTCGGCGGCCGTCACAGGCTTGGAGGCCGGCTCGGCTGCCTGGGGCGCTGCGCCCGGCGTTGCCGGAATCGGGAATGGATAGTTGTTGCCCGTGGCGAACTGAATGCCGAGCGCCGGGAACTGCTCGTACATGCGCCGGATCACCATGCGCTGGACCAGGGTCGGGTTCTTCGGGCGCGCCATGAACTTGAAGCGCACGATCACCGAGTTGTCCTTGATGTCGACGACGCCCTGCATCTTGGGCGGATCCAGCAGGATCGGCTTGTAGGCGGCCTCCTCCATCATCGCGAGGCCGATCTTCTTCACGGTCTTGCGCAGCAGTTCGATGTCGGTGCCGTTGGCGAAGGCGATGTTGAACTTCACCACCGTCCAGTCCCGGCTGAAGTTGGTGATATGGCCGACCTGCCCGAAAGGCACGATGTGGAGCTGGCCGTTCTGGTGACGCAGTCTGAGCGAGCGCACGCTGAAACCCTCGACCGTGCCCTTCACCTTGCTGCAGTCCACGTATTCGCCGATGCGGAAAGCATCTTCGGCGAGGAAGAAGACGCCCGACACGATGTCCCGCACCAGCGACTGGCTGCCGAAGGAGACGGCCAGACCGAGCACCGAGGCGCCGGCGATCAGCGGGGTGATGTTGATGCCAAGGTCCGACAGGACCAGCAGACCGCCGACCACGGCAATGGTGGCGCCGGCGACGACGCGCAGCAGCGGCATCAGCGTGCGCAGCCGGGAGGCGGCGACCTGAACTTCCTCTTCCGAATCGCCCGATACGTCGGCCGAGGGCAGCGGATTGGAGGCGATGTAGGAGTCCATGCGGTACTTCAGGAATCGCCAGCCGGCATAGATCGCCACCGCACTGATCGCCGCCATCTTGGCCCCGCGATCGTGCGCTACCCACTCGTCGGCCGTCGCCGCGGCCAGGACGCGGACCATCAGCGCCTCGGCAATCAGGATCGCAACATAGAGGCGCACGAGCAGACGCACGCAGTCGGCCACAACGTCGCCCGCCATCGGCAGCTCGGAGACGATGTGGCGCGTGATGCGATGCATCAGCGTCTCGAACAGCAGCAACGCAATCAGGGCCGATTCGATGGTCGACATGCCGCGCGCGGCGGTGCCGCTCTCCGTCAGGGCGGCATAGGCAGAGGCGGCGCCCAGGAGAGCGTAGAAGAACAGGCCGCCCATCCACCAGTTGCGCGCCGCATCGAGCTTGAGCTGGCGGCTGAAGCCGGTCGGGGGCACCATGGCCGTCAACCAGGCCGCCATGTCGAAACGCCAGCGCCAGACGATGACGAGCAGCAGCACCGAGACGAGCGGTACGTAGAGGATGATGGCGGCACTCGTCATTTCGCGGTTGGCGCCCGTCGCCTCGAGCGCGCGCGCCGCGAGACTGCCCAGCAACGGCAGCAGAATCACGAGATCCAGTGCAGCCAGCAGGCGGCGCGCCGTGCCGTCGTCGACCGGTGCGATCCGGCCCTCCGGCAGGTGCGGGCGCAGGAACGCGCGGAACACCAGGTTGAAGGTGCGCCAGTAAACAAGTGCGTGCAGCACCATCTGCCCGAGCCTGGAGCCCAGGCTGTCGGACGGGCCGAGCTGGCCCAGCACCAGACGGCCGGCCACGGCCAGCGCCACCAGGGCCAGCGCGTCGAGCAACAGGGCGCGAAAGAAGGCGCGCAATGGCGTCTTGCTCGCGAGCTCGTCGAAGGCGCGGACACGGGCGCGGCTCAGGATCTGGCGGGCGATGGCTTCGGCCACGAGGCCGGCGACGACGATTCCGGCGAGATAGAGCGCCGTCGTGCCGCCGATCGCCTGCGGCAGGCCCAGGAGGTGCGTGCCGAGTGCAGGAAGTTGCGCGACCGTGAATTCGAACCGTTCGGTCAACAGCAACAGGAAACCGGCCGCGGCGGTGTGGCCCCCCGTCACCGTCTGGGCGATCGCCGGAAACGCCCAGGTGGCGGCGAACGCACCCATCGTCAAGGCGCCACCACAGCTTGACCGTTTCATCGATTCTCCCCCAAAGGATGTCTTCCCGAACCTAAGGCAATTGGCGCCCAGCCGCCAGACGACACGACAGGAGAGACGCCCCGATGCTCGGCCTCATGCAGGATCGCCCGCTTCTGATTTCGCAGCTCATCGAGCATGCCGCCCTCAACCACGGCGACACCGAGATCGTCTCACGCACCGTGGAAGGCCCGATCCACCGTTACACCTATCGCGATGCGAACAAGCGCGCGAAGAAGGTCGCCGAGGCGCTGCTCGACCTCGGCATCAAGGTCGGCGACCGCATCGGAACCTTGGCCTGGAACGGCTACCGGCACTTCGAGCTCTACTACGGCATCTCCGGCATGGGCGCGGTCTGCCACACGATCAACCCGCGGCTCTTCCCCGAGCAGATCGTCTACATCGTGAACCACGCCGAGGATCAGCTCCTCTTCGTCGATCTCAACCTGCTCCCGGCCGTCGAGAAGCTGCTGCCGCAGATGAAGGGCGTGCGCCACGTCGTGGCGATGACCGACCGCGCCCATCTCCCCAAGGACTGCAACATCCCCAACCTGCTGGTCTACGAGGAGCTGATCGCCGACAAGCCCGGCACCTACGAATGGCCGGAGTTCGACGAGCGCACGGCCTCGTCGCTCTGCTACACGTCGGGCACGACGGGCAATCCCAAGGGTGTGCTCTATCACCATCGCTCGACGATCCTGCACGCCTACGGCGCGGCCCTGCCCGACACGCTGAACCTCTCGGCCCGCTCTGTGGTGCTCCCCGTGGTCCCGATGTTCCACGTCAATGCCTGGGGCCTGCCCTATTCGGCGGCCCTGGTCGGCGCCAAGCTCGTCTTCCCCGGTGTCGCCCTCGACGGCGCCAGCCTGCACGAACTGTTCGAGAAGGAACGCGTCACCTTCACCGCCGGCGTGCCGACCGTGTGGCTCGCGCTGCTGAACCACATGAAGGCCAACAAGCTCAAGCTCTCGACCGTGAAGTACGCCGTGATCGGGGGCTCGGCCGCCCCGCCCGCGATGATCGAGACCTTCGACAAGGAGTTCGGGGTCGAGGTGCTGCATGCCTGGGGCATGAGCGAGATGAGCCCGCTTGGCACGGTCAACCATCCCAAGGAGAAGCATCTCGACTTCTCAGCCGCGGACCTTCTGGAAGTCCGCCTCAAGCAGGGCCGCCCGCCCTACGGCGTCGAGATGATGATCGTCGACGATGCCGGCAACGAACTGCCGCGCGACGGCAAGGCGTTCGGCGACCTGCTGGTGCGCGGCCCCTGGATCACCTCGGGCTACTTCAAGGGTGAAGGCGGCGAGGTGCTTCGCGAAGGCGGCTGGTTCGCCACGGGCGACGTCGCCACCATCGATCCCGACGGCTACATGCAGATCACCGACCGTTCCAAGGACGTGATCAAGTCCGGCGGCGAGTGGATCAGCTCGATCGACCTCGAGAACGCCGCCATGGCGCATCCCGGCGTCGCCGAGGCGGCGGTGATCGGCGTCGCGCACCCGAAGTGGGACGAGCGCCCGCTGCTGATCGTGCACAGGAAGCCCGACGCCCAGATCGACAAGCAGGAACTGGTCGAGTTCCTTGCGACCAAGGTCGCCAAATGGTGGCTGCCCGACGATGTACAGTTCGTCGACGCTATCCCCCACACCGCCACCGGCAAGATCCTGAAAACCCGCCTGCGCGAGGACTTCAAGGACTACAAGCTGCCGACGGCGTAATGGTCGTCCTGAGCGCAGCGAAGGACCTGGCGGAGGGACCGAAGAACTCCCTGGCGCGCGTGAGATCCTTCGCTTCGCTCAGGATGCATGATTTAACAGGCTCGTGGCGAATCTCAGCTCAACGCCGCCCAGAGAAACAGCAAGGTGGCGCCCACGCCGAGCATCGTCCGCTTGACGTGCAGCTTGCCCCAGCGGCGCAGCAGCGTGTGGCTGTCCTCACCGGCGTCGTCGAGTTCGATTGCCTTCAGCTCGGTGTTGACGGGCAGGATCATCAGGGCCGTGTAGGCCCAGTTCGAGCCCAGCATGATCGCGCCGACGATCCAGAGTTCGTCGCGCGTCTGCCACCAGGCCACCAGCCCCAGCACGAACCCCAGGGCGGCGAGCGTGCCCTGCATGATTGCCCCGCGCCGATAGGACAGCTTCCATTGCTGAAGCTGCGCGCGGTCGTCGAGTTCGGAGCGGGCCGGGTGCTCGGCGAAGCTCACGTAGAAGGCCGCGCCGGCAAAAAGAGCCGCCGTCACCAGGGCCAGAATTCCGAAGATCATGACATTCCTTCCGCACACGCTGGACCGCGGCGCCGCGGGAGCATTATCGTCCGTTCCGGGCAAAATAGGGAGCCCGAGGAGGAGCGTGCCGTGGCCACCGAAACGATTCCCGTCATCGACCTGGGCCCCTATCTCGCCGGCGAGCCCGGCGCGATGGACCGCACGGCCAGGGAGCTGCGCTTCGCGCTGACCGAGATCGGCTTCTACTTCATCGTGAACCACGGCATTCCACGCGAGAAGATCGCCGCCATGTTCGCCGAGGTGAAGCGCTTCCATGACCAGCCGATCGAGAAGAAGCTTGAGCTGAAACTCGACCAGCACAATACCGGCTACCTGCCGATGCGCGGCAACACGCTGCGCACCTCGACCGTCCAGACCGGCACCAAGGCCAATCTCAACGAGGCCTTCTTCGTGAAGCGCGAGATGGCGCCGGATCATCCCGACGTGCTGTCGGGCCGTCGCTTCCGCGGCCTCAACCGCTGGCCCGACCTGCCCGGCTTCCGCGACACCGTCCTCGACTATTGCAACGAGATGGAGCGGCTGGTGCAGAAGATGGTGCGGCTCTACGCCCGCGCCCTCGACCTGCCGGCCAACTATTTCGACACCGCCTTCTCCGAGCCGATGTTCTCGATGCGCATGACGCATTATCCGCCGCAGGACGGTCCCGTGGACGACGAGTTCGGTCTGGCGCCACATACCGACACCAGCTTCCTCACTCTCCTTGCCCCTAACGAGGTGCAGGGCCTGTCGATCCGCAGCCAGAGCGGCAGCTGGATCGACATGCCGTCGATCGACAATGCCTATGTCGTGAACGGCGGGCAGATGCTGCAGCGCTACACCAACGACCTGTTCCTGGCGACGCCACACCGCGCCATCAACAAGACCAGCGGCGCGCGCTACGCCCTGCCCTTCTTCTGCGACAGCGGCATCGACTGGCCGGTCGCCGCCGTGCCGACCACGGTCGGTCCCGACAAGCCGCCGAAGTACCCCACGACCTGGTACAGCGATTACATGACCTGGTACCTGAAGCGGAACTACGACGTGCTGAACGAGGCCCCGCAGCAGGCTGCGGAATGAGCTCGGAGATCAAGTTCGGACCGGTGATCCCGATCCTGCGCATCTTCGATGTCGCCAAGGCCAAGGAGTTTTACCTCGATTTCCTGGGCTTCGCCTGGGACTGGGAGCACCGCTTCGACGACAATGCGCCGCTTTACGCGCAGGTCTCGCGCGCCGGTGTTATGCTCCATCTCAGCGAGCATCACGGCGATGGCGCGCCGGGGTCGCACATAACGATCCAGACCCAAGGCATCGCCGCTTTCCATCGCGAACTCACGGAAAGGAAGTATCGCTACGCCCGGCCGGGTCTTGAGACCCAGCCCTGGGGCGCACGCACGGTCACCGTCGGCGATCCTTTTGCCAACAGGCTTACGTTCAGCGAACCGACCGAATAGACTTCCCGCGCCACCGGCAGAAAGCCGGGGCTCGGGAGGAACATGCGACACATCTGGATCGGCCGCCTGATCGCCGCCGGACTCGCGCTTTCGGCGGCGTTGGCCGCAAACGCGCAGTCCTTCCCGCAGCAGCCCGTCACGATGATCGTGCCCTTCCCGCCCGGCGGCGGCACCGACACGGGCTCGCGTCTTCTCGCGCAGAAGCTTTCGGAGAAATGGGGCCAGCAGGTCATCGTCGACAACAAGCCGGGCGCTGCGGGCATCGTGGGCCTCGAGATCGCCTCCAAGGCAAAGCCCGACGGCTACACGATCGTCATGGGCAATATCGGCACGCAATCGATCAACCCGTCGCTCTACAAGAAGCTGCCCTATAACGCCGATACCGCCTTCACGCCGATCACGCTGGTGGCCGAACTGCCGCTGGTCCTGGTCGTCAATCCCTCGACGGCGGCAAAGAGCACGGCGGAGCTGATCGCGGCCGCCAAGGCCAAGCCGGGAGACTTCACCTACTCGACCTCCGGCAACGGCAGCTCGATGCACCTCGCCGCCGCGCTGTTCGAGAACCAGGCCGGACTCAAGCTGACGCACGTGCCCTACAAAGGCGGCGGGCCGGCGATCCAGGACCTGATCGGCGGCCATGTCACCATGTCGTTCGCGACGGTTCTGGAAACCAGCGGCCAGATCAAATCGGGCAAGCTGAAAGCCATCGCCGTCACCAGCGACAAGCGCTCGCCCGCGTTGCCCGACGTGCCGACCGCCGCCGAGACCGGCCTGCCCGGCTACAACTCGATCTCGTGGATCGGCCTGCTGGCGCCCGGCGGCACGCCGCAACCGGTGGTCGATAAGATCGCGGCCGACGTGAAGGCTGTCCTCGCCGAGCCGGCGACGCGCCAGCAGTTCATCGACCAGGGCGCGCTTCCCGTCGGCAGCACGCCGGCCGAGTTCAAGGCGCTGATCGACACCGACCGCGCCCGCTACGGCAAGATCATCGTCGAGAAGGACATCAAGCTCGAATGAATACCCGCACATGAGCGCGGCGACCCTCGCCCGCGTCGAAGCCCACGTCTTCCGCACCCCCATCGCGGAGCCCGTCCGCACCTCCTTCGGCACCATGACCGAACGCGCCGCCGTGTTCGTGAGGGTCGAGGATTCCGACGGCGCGCGAGGCTGGGGCGAGATCTGGTGCAACTTTCCCAACGCCGCCGCCGAACATCGTGCGCTGCTGTTCGCCGACATCGTGGCGCCGCGCGCGTTCGGCAGATCGCTCGACGATCCAGTCGGCCTGTGGGGCGAGATCGACCGGGCGCTGCATGTGCTGAGAGTCCAAAGCGGCGATGCCGGCGCGCTCTCCGCCGCGGCAGCCGGCCTCGACCTGGCGATCCACGACCTGCGCGCTCGCAAGCGCGGCCTGCCGCTGTGGCGGGCGCTCGGCGGCACCGATGATACGCCCGTCCCCGTCTATGCATCGGGCCTCAACCCCGGTCGCGCGGCCTACGACACGGTGGGCCGCATGCGCGCTGCCGGTTATCGCGCCTTCAAGATCAAGGTCGGATTCGGCGAGGAGGCCGACCTCGGCTCGCTGCGCCCTGTCGCTGCCGAGTTGCTGGAAGGCGAGCGGCTGATGGTCGACGCCAACCAGGGCTGGGACCTGCGCACTGCCTATGCGATGGCGCCCCGTCTCGCCGAGTTCGGGCTGGACTGGATCGAGGAGCCGCTGATGGCCGACCGGCCGCTGTCGGAATGGACGCAGGTCGCCGCCGTGGCGCCGACCCGGCTGGCCGGCGGCGAAAATGTGCGCGGCGCCGGGCCGTTCCAGGAGATGATCGACAGCGGTCTGTTCGGCGTGATCCAGCCCGATGCCGCCAAGTGGGGCGGCCATTCGGGCTGCCTGCCGGTCGCCCGCGCCGCCCTCGCGGCCGGCCGCACCTTCTGCCCGCATTTCCTGGGCGGCGGCATCGGCCTCCTCCACTCGCTGCACCTGCTGGCGGCGGCGCGCGGCCCCGGCCTGCTTGAAGTCGACGCCAACCCCAATCCTCTGCGCGAAGGCATCCTGCAGGATGTTTTTTCGGTCCGTGACGGCCGCGTCAGCCTTCCCGGCGGGCAAGGACTCGGTCTAGAACCGGACATCAAGCCGCTCCTGACACTAAGAAGCCTACATATCGAGCGGCGCGCGTAAGAGAGGAAACGCCATGCTGGGTTTGATGCAAGACCGTCCGCTGCTGATCTCGCAGATCATCGACTATGCAGCCGCCGCCTATCCCGAAGTCGAGATCGTGACGCGAACCGTCGAGGGGCCGATCCATCGATACGGCTACAAGGACGCGCACAAGCGCGCCAAGCAGCTCGCCGAAGCCCTGCAGGGGCTCGGCATCAAGCTGGGCGACCGGGTCGGCACCATCGCCTGGAACACCTACCGCCATTTCGAACTCTATTTCGGCATTTCCGGCATCGGCGCGGTCCTGCACACGCTGAACCCGCGCCTGGCGCCCGAGCATGTGGCCTATATCGCCAACCATGCCGAGGACCAGATCCTCTTCGTCGACCTGAATCTTATGCCGATCGTCGAGGGCGTCTGGGACCAGCTCAAGACCGTGAAGCATGTCGTCGTCATGACCGACCGCGCCCACATGCCAACCTCGGCGAAGATCCCGAACCTCCTCTGTTATGAGGAGCTGATCGCCGACAAGCCGGGCACGCTCACCTGGCCGGAGTTCGACGAGAAGACCGCCTCCTCGCTCTGCTACACGTCAGGCACCACGGGCAATCCGAAGGGCGTGCTCTACTCGCACCGATCAACGATGATCCATTCGATGATGATGTGCTCGGGCCCGGTGCTTGCGCTCGATCCCGACACCACCATTCTTCCCGTGGTGCCGATGTTCCACGCCAATGCCTGGGGCCTCGTCTATGCCGGCCCCTTCTGCGGCACCAAGCTGGTGTTCCCGGGCTTCAAGCTCGACGGCGCGAGCATCTACGAGCTGCTGGACAAGGAGCAGGTGACCCTGTCGGCCGGCGTGCCGACCGTGTGGCTGGCCCTGCTCGACTACTGCCAGCAGAACAAGCTCAAGATGTCGTCGGTGAAGCGCACCCTGATCGGCGGCTCGGCCGTTCCCTACGCCATGATCGAGCGCTTCTGGAAGGAGCATGAAGTAGAGGTCGCGCAGGGCTGGGGCATGACCGAGATGAGCCCGCTCGGCACCCTTACCCGCTTCAACAGGGGCGAGCGGTACCTGCCCGACGCCGAGCGCTTCGCCATCACCGCCAAGCAGGGCCGCCCGGTGTTCGGCTGCGAGATGAAGATCATCGACGATGCCGGCAACGACCTGCCGCTGGATGGCAGCGTCTCGGGCAACATGGTCGTGCGCGGTCCGTGGATCGTGAAGGGCTACATGAAGGGCGACGGCAAGAGCCAGTTCCTCGAGAACGACTGGTTCCACACCGGCGACGTCTGCAAGATCGAGAGCGACGGCTCGGTGGTCATCACCGACCGCTCGAAGGACGTGATCAAGTCGGGCGGTGAGTGGATCAGCTCGATCGACCTCGAGAATGCCGCCATGGGCTGCCCCGGCGTGGCCGAGGCCGCGGTGATCGGGGTCGCTCATCCCAAGTGGGACGAGCGCCCTCTCCTCATCGTCGTCCGCCGTCCGGACGCGTCGCTCGAGAAGGGCGACGTCCTCAAGTTCCTCGACGGCAAGATCGCCAAATGGTGGATGCCCGACGACGTGCAGTTCATCGAGGCGATCCCGCACGGCGCCACCGGCAAGATCCTGAAGACGGCGCTGCGCAAGCAGTTCGAGGACTACAAGCTCCCGACTGCGTGAGCCTTGGTTTCGGGTGGGGTCTCCCGGGACTGACGCAGCTCTGCAATCGCATGGCGCGTCACCTGGAAGGCGCCGACCAGGGCGAGGCCGGACATGATCGCGGCGACGACATAGTCCGGCCAGCCGCTCCCCGAGCCGAACACGCCCGCGGCAGCGGCCAGCACGGCCACGTTGCCGATCGCGTCGTTGCGCGTGCAGATCCACACCGAGCGCATGTTGCTGTCGCCCTCGCGCCAACGATAGAGCAGCAGCGCCACGCCGAAGTTGGCGGCCAGCGCCAGCGCACCGACCACGCCCATCACCGGCGCCGCCGGGACAGTGCCGGCCAGTGCGTGATTGATCGTGGTGATGGCGATCCACAGGCCGAAAGCGCCCATGCTGGCGGCCTTCAGCAGCGAGGCGCGGGCCCGCCACTGGATCGCCATGCCCAGCACGAACAGGCTAATGCCGTAATTGCCGGCGTCGCCCAGGAAGTCGAGCGAGTCGGCCAGCAGCGAGACCGACTGCGCGGCAACGCCCGCACTGATCTCGATCGCGAACATCGCGAGGTTCACCGCCAGCGCGATCCACAGGATGCGGCGGTAGGCGGGCGAGGAAGCTGCGGCGGCGCCGTGGTCGTGACTGTGCCCCGGACCGTGCGAATGAGAGTGGCAACTCGCGCTCATGTCAGTGCTCCGCGATGTGGTTGACCATGTCCTCGACCATGCGGCGAACATGGAGGTCGTCGGCCTCGTAGTAGACCTGCTTGCCCTGCCGGTCGGCCCGTACCAGACGCGCGCCCTTCAGCAGCCGCAGATGATGGCTGACCAGCGAAACCGAGAGGCCGAGCCGCTCGGCGATGTCCGACACCGCGAGCGGCGTGCGCAGGCAGGAAACCACGATCTTCAGCCGGGTCGGATCGCCCAGCAGCCGGAACAGGTCCGCCAGCGCCACGGCATGGTCGTCGGACAGGAGGGTTTTCTTTGCTTTGGACATTTGAATAACTGTTCAAATGTAAGAAGCGCCGACCCTGACGTCAACCCGCGCGAATCGTTACGTTATTTCCTTCTGTGGACGGCGAATCGCGATGTCGCAAACCACCGCCGCAACCACGATCGTGCCTCCCGCGATGGTCGTCCAGCCGGGCTGCTCGCCGAAGGCCAGCCAGACCCAGAGCGTGCCGAGCGGCGTCTGCAGCACGCCGATCACGGCGCCGCGTGTCGCCGACACCAGCGGCGTCCCCAGGGCCAGCAACAGCAGACCGAGCCCGAACTGGCTCATGCCGAACAGAGCGAGCAGCAGAAGCTCCTGCCCGCTCACCGACTGCGGCTGCGCGAAGGGCAGCACGATCGCCGCGCAGAGGAAGGCCGAGAGGCCGACGGCCGGCAGCATGCTGATACCGGGATTGCGCCGGATCAGCACCAGCACGACCGACATCAGTACGGCCATGCCGACGGCCAGCAGGTTTCCCGACAGACGTCCACCCGACCCGGCGGCGCCCATCATCACCGCGACGCCCACGACCGCGGCGACCGTGGCGGCGAGCGTCACCCGATCCTCGCGTTCACCGATCACCAGCCAGGCGATGCCGGCCGTCACGAACGGGATTGTCGCATCGATCACAAGGACGTCGGCCACCGTCGAGAGGCGCAACGCGTTCAGGAAGCACACGGTCGCCAGCGCCGAGCACAGCGCGATCGCGACGCCGTCGCGGCCGATGGCTCGGACCGCTCGCCCGACACGCCCCTGCACCCGCCACAGCAACATGCCTGTCAAGAACAGGCCGCCGAAGACGCCGCGCCAGAACAACATCGTCCAGGCGTCGAGGTCTATCAGCCGCGTATAGAAGCCGGCGCTCGAATAGGCGACGGCCGAGGCCGCAAGCAGCGCCGTGCCGACGAAAGCCTGCCTAGTTTGCGAGGGCGACACAGTCGATCTCGAGATCGAAGGGCCCGAACCAGCCTGCCGTGCACACGAAGACACGCGCGGGCTTGTGGTCTCCGAAATACTCGGCATAGACCGTGTTGATGGCGGCGAAGTAGGCCGGGTTCGAGCAGTAGACGTTGCACTTCACCACCCGGTCCAGCGCCGAGCCCGCCGCCTCCAGGCACGACTTCAGATGATCGAGCACCCGCCGCGCCTGGGCGTCGATCGGCAGGATGTCATAGCCGCCGGTCTCGGGATTGACCGGCGGCAGGCCGGAGACATAGACCCAGTCGCCGGCCCTCACGACCGGCGACGTCGGCACCGTGTTGCGTCGGGCGAACTCGGACAGCGCCGGCACATGCGGCATCGACATTTCAATTCTGGGCATCGGTCTCTCCTCTGTTGGGCGATGCGGACACCATAGGGAGGGCCTACTGACAGCGTTGTGTCAGTAGTAAAAGAGGCCCATAAAAAGAGCCCGATGCGCCGCTCCGACCGCCTGTTCGACATCATCCAGCACTTGCGGACAGCCACAGGCCCGGTCACCGCTGCGACGCTGGCGGCCGAACTCGAAGTGACGCCACGCACCATCTATCGCGACATCGCGACCCTGCAGGCCCGCCGCGTCCCGATCGATGGCGCCGCCGGGATCGGCTACGTGCTGCGCAAGAGCTTCAACCTGCCGCCGCTCATGTTCACGGAAGACGAGGTCGAAGCCATTGCCATCGGTGCACGCCTCGTCCGCCGCCTGCGCGATCCCAAGCTGCAGGAAGCGGCCGACAGCGTCTTCTCCAAGGTGACGGTGGTGCTCCCCGAGGCGCTACGCCGCCAGCTCACCTCGACGCCCTTCTACGTCTCGCCCGGTGACACGGTCGAACCGCGTGGCGTCGACCTCGCGGACGTGCGCGCGGCGATCCGCGACAGCCGCAAGCTCCACATCGCCTACGCCGACGAGAAGGGCCGGCGCACCAACCGCACCATCTGGCCGATCGCAATGGCCTATTATGTCGACGTCACGCTGGTCGGCGCCTGGTGCGAACTGCGCAGCGGCTACCGCAACTTCCGCGTCGAGCGCATCCAGTCGTCGACCGTTCTCGACGAGCATTTCGACCAGCACAATGGCCGCCTCTTCCGTGAATGGTCGGAGCTGCCGAAGGCAAAGCCTGCCCTGTCATCGCGGGCGGAGTAGTCTCCGCCCTGGCGCGCAGCGAAAGGTCTCCCGCCTGCCACGGAGTCCGCTGATCGTTCCGTCAGGTCCTTCGCTGCGCTTCTGTGATTGCGGTCAAGAGGAAGATCGTCGAACGGGCCACGCTTGCGGCTACAAGCTTCTGTACGCGGTCTGTGCCAGCAAGATGGTAAGTGCGTGGAAGGGTCCGAGCTCAGGAGCGTGATGACCGGTGAAGGTCTCAACAGAGCGCAGCACGGGTTGGGCCCTCCAGCGCGGGCCGCTCGCGCAGCCCATTCGACCGGTGACCCTCTTTGGAGAGCCGCCGAAGGGTTGAACTCTGATCAGTGGATCTTGCTGGCCTCCATGCCGCGGTTCCAGTCGAAGGTTTCGCCGGAGCGCCAGAGCCTGTGCATCAGCACCGCCAGCTTGCGCGCCACCGCGACCCGGGTGCGGCGCTTGCCCAGACGTTCCTGTTGCGCAAGGCCCCAGCGGCGTAGCGGACAGTCGCGCTTCTGGCGCTCCAGTAGCGAGGTCGCCGCCTCGTAGAGATAGGCCCGAACGAGGCTGTCGCCCTGCTTGGTGATGGGCCCTCGGTGATCGGTCTTGCCGGTTTGCCAGCGCGATGGCGTCAGGCCGAGATAAGGGCCAACCTCCGCCGAGCGGCCAAAGCGTTCGGCATCGTCGAGGCTGGCGCGCAAGGCCAGCGCCGACAGCAGCCCGACGCCCGGCGCCGTCATCATCCGCCGACACGGCGCATCCTGGCGGACCAGGCGCCGGATCTCCTTGTCGAGAACCGACACCTGTTTGCCCAGAGCGTGGCAGGCCTCCAGCATCGCCGTCAGCGAAAGCCCCAGCACGCCACCGCGCGCCGTCACGGCCGCTTCCGCCGCCACCAACCACTTCTTGCCGGTCACCTGCCCCAACTCGACGCCGATTGCCCGAAGATGACCGCGCACGAACTGCCGCGCCTGCTGGACCTGGCGCTTCAGCTGCAGGCGCGCCCCCAGCAGCGCCCGCGCCTCCTGCGACCACACCGACCGAACATGCACCCGCGTGTTACAGACCCGTCGCAAGCGCCTCGCCGATCAAACGGGCGTCGCGTTCGTCGGTCTTGACCTTGCTGTAGGCTCCGAAGGCCCGCTGACGGCGCGCTTCCATCACCGTCACCTCGAAGCCGCGATGCTCAAGCTCGCGGGCCAGCCACGACGACTGCGCTCCCGCCTCCAGCCCGACCCGGACCACACCTTGCGAGGCCAGCCAGGTCCCGATCGACGACGGATCCGTCGCCGTCCGGTGACGACACACCGGCCTCATCGACGCCGCATCCCTCGTCACCAAACAAAGCGCGCTCTTCTTCACCCCAACGTCCAGACCGGCTACGCTCTCCATGGCTGCTCTCCTCTTAAAGTGGGCCCTTGGGGCACCTCGCCGTGACCCCGTATTAGTTCCCTCTTGGAGAGCAGCCGCTCAAGCCGCCCTTCGCCTGCAATCACACCACCTCTGGAGGACCGTCAGAAAACATGCAACGCCACCACGTTGACGATTGCGCCGCCGCCCAGGGCCCACAGGGGATTGCGGCGTGTCGCGTAGACGAAGACGGTGGCGGCGAGGCTGATCAGGACGGTGACGGTATCGCGATCCACGGTTCGCATCATCGAGAGGCCGGACGCCAGCATCATGCCGAGCGCCACCGGTATCAGCGCGTCGCGCAGCACTGCCACGGCGGGACGGTGCGACCAGCGCGTCAGGACCCGGCCGGCGAAATAGGCGAGCGCGCTCGACGGGATCAGGAGCGCGAGCGTCGCCACCAGCAGGCCCGACAGACCCGCGACCTGCCAGCCGATCAGGCTGACGAAGATGACGTTGGGACCCGGCGAGGCATTGGCGATCGCGAAGGCAGTTGCGAACGCCGCGTCCGTCATCCAGCCATGGATATCGACGACCTGGCGGTGGATCTCGGGCAGCAGCGCGTTCACGCCGCCGATCGAGACCAGCGAGAGCAGCGCGAAAGTCCGTGCCAGCTCGGCCAGCACGCCCGTCACTTGCGGCGCTCCCACCAGGTCGCGGCGATGGCGGTCGGCACCAGCACGAGCACCACGGGCACGAGCGGCCAGCGCAGCAGCCCGATCGCCGCGAAGCCCGCCGCGCCGATCGCATAGGAGAGCGGCGTCGGCCTTATGTTGCGGATCATCTTGAGCGCCGTGCCCAGAACGAGACCGGCCGACGCGGCCGCCGCCCCCATCAACGCCGCCCCGACCTCGGGGATACCGGCGACCTGCTCGTAGACGACGGCCAGCGCGGCCACGATGACAAGCGGCATCGCCATCTGCCCCAGCAGACAAAGGAGAACGCCGACGATCCCCTGGTTACGGTCGCCGATGATCACGGCGGCGTTGATCGTGTTCGGTCCTGGCAGCACCTGCCCGATGCCCAGGATCTCGGCGAACTCGCGGTCCGTGAGCCAGCGCCGCTCTTCGACGATGATATGGCGGGCCCATGGTGCGACACCGCCGAATCCCAGCAAGCCGATCTTGAGGAATCCGAAAAACAGTTCAGCCTTGCTTATGTTGCGGCGCGGCGTAGCCGAAGGGTCATGCTGCATTGCGAGCCAGACTAGCAAATTTCAGTCCACGCGCCTCGCCGACCGGTCCCAGGCGCGCTAGCCTCTTCCACCATGAGCAAAGCCATTCGCCCGATCGATCCGCAGAACCGCCCGTTCTTCGCCGGCGAGGTCTCAGGCATCGACCTCACCCATCGCCTCAGCGACGAAGAGGTGGCCTTTATCCACGATGGGATGAACCAGTACGGCGTGCTGGTGTTTCGCGAGCAGAAGTTCGACGACGAGAGCCAACTCGCTTTCAGCCGCCAGCTCGGTCCGCTTGAACAGGCGACGGGAGACATCATGCCGCCCGAGGAACGGCGCATGAGCATGGACCTCAACGACATCTCGAACCTCGACCGCAACGGCAACGTGCTGCCGCGCGACGATCGTCGCCGCCTGTTCAGCCTCGGCAACCAGCTCTGGCATTCCGACAGTTCGTTCAAGGAAGTGCCGGCGCTCTACTCGCTCCTGTCGGCACGAAAGATCCCCTTGGCCGGTGGCAACACCGAGTTCGCCGACATGCGTGCCGCCTACGACGCGCTCGACGAAGCGACCAAGCGCGAGGTCCACGACCTGATCTGCCTGCACAGCCAGATCTATTCGCGCGGCATGCTGGGCTTCGAGGATTTCACCGAAGCCGAACGCGCGAAATGGGCACCGGTTCGCCAGCGCCTGGTGCGCCGCCATCCCGGCTCCGGCCGCCTGTCGCTCTATCTCGCGAGCCATGCCGGCGGCATCGAGGGCTGGCCAATGCCCGAGGCGCGCGCCTTCCTGCGCGATCTCACCGAGCATGCCACGCAGCGTCCGTTCGTCTATGCCCATGTCTGGCGCCCGTTCGACCTGGTGATGTGGGACAACCGGGCCACCATGCATCGCGCCCGCCGCTTCGATTCGGGCGAGGTGCGAGACATGCGCCGCACCACACTCACCAACATCGTCTCCAGCCTGGAGCAGGCCCCCTGAGAATGCGTCTGCAGTTCCTGGGATCCGGCGATGCCTTCGGCAGCGGCGGACGGTTCAACACCTGTTTCCATGTCGAGCGTGCCAACCACGGCAACCTGCTGGTGGATTGCGGCGCCTCGTCCATGGTCGCCATCCGCAAATGGCAGGTCGAGCCGAATGCGATCTCCACCGTACTGGTGAGCCACCTGCACGGTGACCACTTCGCCGGCCTGCCCTTCTTCCTGCTCGATGCCCAGCTTGTCAGCCGCCGCACCGCCCCGCTCCTGCTGGCGGGACCTCCTGGTTTCCGCGACAGGCTGATGACCGTGATGGAGGCGATGTTCGCGGGCTCGACCCAGGTCCAGCGCAAGTTTGCGCTCGAGATCCGCGAGCTCGAACTCCACGACCGCGTGGAAGTGAACGGCCTCGCCGTCACGCCCTACCTGATGAAGCACTATAGCGGCGCACCTTCCTACGCACTCCGCATCGAGACGCAGGGCAAGGTGCTGACCTATTCGGGCGACACCGAATGGGTGGAGGAGCTGATCCCGGCCGCCCGCGACGCCGACCTCTTCATCTGCGAGGCATATTTCTTCGACAAGGTGATGAAGTACCACATCGACTATACGACTCTGGTCAATCACCTGCCCCGGATCGGCGCCCGGCGCACCATCGTCACCCACATGAGTGCCGAGCTTCTAGGCCGCGGTTCGGAGATCGCGCTCGAAGCGGCGCACGATGGGCTGGTGGTGGAGTTTTAGCCGCCGCTGCACTCAGGACGACAGGCGTTAGCCCTTGGGCACCCACTCTTCGAGCCGCGTGTTGGTCGCGGGGTCGAGCATGCGGGTGGCGCGCAGGACCATGCCGTGCCGGGCGAAGACTTCTTCCGGCGTGGCGTTCTTGCCAACGCCCGGAAAGACGGGCCGGCCATGGGGTACGCTGGCGTCGGTTCGGGTCAGGAAGAAGACGTCGTAGCCGATGTTGAGGAACAGGCCGAACACGTCGGTGCCGCCGACCACGGCCAGGGTTCCGTCCTCCAGATTGAGCCTCATCCACGCTTCCTCGAACGGCGCCGAGGCCGGATTCCAGAGGATGGCGTTGGCGTTGTCGGGATCGGGAACCACGCGCTCGACGCGGCGGGTGAGCACGATGCGCCGACGCGCCGCTTCCTTCGGTCCACCTTCCGCGGAGTGCCGGCCGTTGGCGACCGCGGCCGCCCGGTCGAGCGAATCCTGATAGAACTTCTGGTCGGCGGGAATCTTCAGCTTCTCGGGAAACGAACCGTCCGACGCCGCGATCATGCCTTCGCTGGAGATGATCGCGAAGCCCTCGATGCGTGGTCGCCTGGTGGTCATGGCCTGCCCCTGAAAACACCTGATCGGCCGGACAACGACCGTTCCGGCCAATGGATGCGGGACACCCTAGCGTAAATGGAAGCGGCGGGGAAAACCCCCGCCGCCCCTCACCGAAGCAGAGGACCTCAGCCCTTGGGCAGGAGGACCGTGTCGATCACGTGAATCACGCCGTTCGACTGCTTCACGTCGGCGATCGTCACCGTGGCGACGTTGCCGTTCTCATCGGTGAGCGTGATCTTGTCGCCCATCATCTTCGCCTGCAGGACGCAGCCGCCCACCGTCTTGACGGGATGCGTGCCCTTGTCGTCCGCGATCATCTTGGCGATCGCCGGCGACATCGCATTGGCCGCAACGACATGGCAGGTCAGAATCTTCGTGAGCTTGGCCTTGTTCTCGGGCTTGACCAGCATCTCGACCGTGCCCGGCGGCAGTTTCGCGAAGGCAGCGTTGGTCGGCGCGAACACGGTGAACGGGCCGGTACCCTGCAGCGTCTCGACGAGGCCGGCAGCCTTCACAGCGGCCACGAGCGTCGTATGGTCCTTCGAATTGGCCGCATTCTCGACGATGTTCTTGTTTGCATACATCGGTGCGCCGCCGACCATGGGATTTGCCGGGGTGGACGACGCTGCGGGCGCCGTGGTCTGGGCAAAGGCCGGCGCGACGGCAACCAGGGACAGGGCGGCGGCTGCGATAAGCGTGTGACGCTTGAGCATGATTCTCTCCAGTTGGATTGGGTTCTTCGAGCAGTAAGGCCGACGCCGGCGCGCTCGCCGTCGGCCCGACAGGGCGACATCTCTTGCAGCCTTGTCGTTGTGTGGTACGCCCCTATCCCAAAGCCGGTTCATCGCGCGCCTCACACACTATCGTGACGGAACCGATGTCGACGGAGATGATCCAACGGGAGTGAGACAGGCATGCGCGTCACCGATCTCAGGACAATCCTCGTCGAGGTGCCGCTCGACCGGCCAACCCGCAACTCGAGCGGCGTGAGCAACGACCGCATTGGCGCCGTATTGATCTTCGTCGACACCGACATCGGCGTCACCGGCGAGAGTTTCCTGTTCACCCTGGGCGGACGGCGCATCGCGGTGCTGCAGGCGATGGTCGACAGCCTGAAGCCCGCCCTAATCGGCGAAGACATCCGCTACGCCGAGCGCTTCTGGGAACGGATGTGGCGCGAGCTCTACTTCCTCGGCCACAAGGGCGTGACGATCTTTGGACTCGCCGGCGTCGACACCGCGCTGTGGGACGCCAAGGGCAAGGCGCTCGGCCAGTCGGTCGCCCATCTGCTGGGCGCGGCGCGCGATCGCATTCCGGTTTATTCCAGCGCCGGCCTGTGGCTGTCGGCCACTCCCGACGAGCTGGCCAAGGAAGCCGCCGGCTACGTCGCCGAGGGGTTTCGCGGCGTGAAGATGCGGGTCGGCAAGGCGCATGTGGAAGAAGACGTCGAGCGGGTCGCTGCCGTGCGCAAGGCGATCGGCCCGCGCGTGTCGCTGATGTGCGACGCCAGCCGCGGCTTCACGGCCGACCACGCGATCCGGCTCGGCCGCAAGCTGGAAGATTTCGACCTCACCTGGTTCGAAGAGCCGGTGGCGCCCTACGATCATCGCGGCTCGGCCCGGGTCGCTGCGGCGCTCGACACGCCGATCGCCAGCGGTGAGACCGAGGCGACGCGCTACGGCTTCCGCGAGATGCTGGCGCACGGCGCCGCCGATATCTGGATGGCCGATCTCGCCCGCGTCGGCGGCGTCAGCGAGTTCATCAAGGTGGCGCATCTCGCAGCGGCGCACGACATCGCCATCTCCAACCACCTCTTTACGCAGCAGAGCATCGGCCTGCTCGGCGCCTTCGCCAACGCCACCTGGCTGGAATACATGCCGTGGACCTCGAAGCTCTATCGCGAGGCGATCGCGGTCGAGGACGGCCATATCGCCGTGCCCGACCGTCCCGGCCTCGGCTTCACCTTCGATCCCGATGCGATCGAGCGCTATCGGGTCCGCTGACGCGTCGTGATAGGGTCTCTCCCTTCCATAGGGGACCGACCGACGATGACCGCGTACAGTGATTTCAAGCCGCTTACCTTCCACGACGCCACGAAGCGCTTTGCCGAGGGCAGCGACACGCCGCGTGCCTATCTCGAGCGCTGCCTCGAGACGGTGGCGGCGCGCGAGCCTGTGGTGAAGGCTTTCACAGCCATCAACGAGGCCGGCGCCCGCGAAGCCGCCGATGCCAGCACCGCGCGCTGGAAGGTTGGCAAGCCGCTCTCGTCGATCGACGGCATGCCGCTCGCCATCAAGGATCTGCTCGAGACCAAGGACATGCCGACCCAGATGGGCTGCGAGGCCTTCAAGGGCAACTTTCCCAAGCGCGACAATGCCGCTGTCTGGGCGCTGCGCCACGCCGGGGCGGTGATCCTGGCCAAGGCGGTGACTGCCGAGCTGGGCGGCTCGCATCCCGGCGCCACGACCAACCCGTTCGATGCGACGCGCACGCCGGGCGGCTCCTCCTCCGGGTCAGCCGCCGCCGTGGGTGCCAACATGGTGCCCGCCGCCATCGGCACGCAGGTCGGCGGTTCGATCATCCGCCCCGCCGCCTATTGCGGAAACTTCGCACTGAAGCCGACGCAGGGCGGCATCAATCGTGGCGAGCGCCAGGCCACCAGCCAGAGCACGCACGGTCCGCATGCCAACTCCCTGCAGGACATGTGGCAGGTCGCCATCGAAATCGCGCGGCGCGCCGGCGGCGATCGCGGCGAGGTCGGCCTGATGGGACCTTCTACCCTGCCCGCCGGCGTGAAGCCCAACCGCCTCGTCGTGCTGGAGACCGAGGGCTGGGTGGAGGTCGACGACGCGACCAAGGCCGCCTTCGACGGCGTGCTGAAGCAGCTCCGCGATGCCGGCGTCGAGCTGATCTTCCGCAAGGACCATCCCTGGGTCGAGGCGCTGGAGAAGTCGATCGCCAACGGCCGTGCCATCTGCGGCGGCGTGACGGGCTGGGAGAATCGCTGGGGCCAGCGCGGCATCGTCGACAACAATCCCGCCGGCGTCAGCGAACGCACGAAGGCGGGGCTCGCCAAGGCCGAGGCGATGACGCTCGACGACTATCGCATGGCCCTGCTGGCCCGCGAGACCGCCCAGCGCCTGCACGCCACCCTGGCACCACTCGCCGACGCGGCGATCACGCTCGCCTGCCCCGGCCCCGCACCGGTCTGGTCGGGCGACGTGCCGGGCCAGCCCCTGGCGCCGCGTCCGACCGGCGACTTCGTGTTCAACGCGCCCAGCTCGATGCTGTTCGCGCCGGTCGTCACCGTGCCGCTGATGAGCGTCGGCGGCATGCCGGTCGGCCTGCAGCTGATGGGCCAGCGACACGAGGACGCCCGCATGACCGGCCTCGCGCGCTGGTTCGACGAGACCCTGACGCGGGTCTCCGCCTGAGGGCCGTCATTCTCACCTCCCCCGTGTGACGGGGGAGGTGAGTTTCGAAGATCGTCAGACCGGCTGGATGCCCAGCGCGACGATGCGCGGGATGAGGGTCTTCTTCAGGCGCTCATAATCCGCCATGACTTCCTCGTGGGGCATCGGCTTCTCCACGAGGGCGAAGCTGTCCATCATCTTCTTGCCGGGATCCGAATCGGCTGCAGCGACCCACAGGTCGGACATCCGCTTCACGATGTCCTTCGGCGTTGCCGCGGGCGCGGCGAGCGCCAGCCAACCCGACACAGTCAGGGCGTCGTTGTCGAAACCCTGCTCCTGCGAGGTCGGCACGTCGGGAAACGCGCGCGCACGCACCTTCGACGGCGCGACAATTCCGCGGACATCGCCCTTCACGATCAGCGCGTTCATCGCCTGCGGGCTGCCCATCGCGGCCTGCAACTGGCCCGCGCCCATGTCCTGCCACATCGGCGCCTCGCCCTTGTAGGTCACGATCTCGATCTCGAGCCCGTACTTCTCGTTCAGCGTCTGGGCAAAGATGTGCGCCGAGGAGCCGAGCGCCCACGAGCCGAAGTTCACCTTGTTGGTCTTGGCGTATGCGATGAAAGACTTCAGATCCTTGACCTCGGCCGGCAGCGACTTGTGGACGACGACCGGCAGCACGCCCGAGGACGTGCCCGAGACGACGGTGAGGTCCTTGTCCGGATCGAAGCCCAGCGTCTTGAACATCACCCGGTTCTGGATGAGCGTACTCGAGACCGAGTGCAGGAACGTGTAGCCGTCGGCCGGCGCGCGGGCGACCAGCGCCGCGCCGATGTTGCCGCTGGCGCCGGGCTTGTTGTCGACGATGACCTGCTGCCCCGTCGCCTGGCTGACCGACTGGCCGAAGGCGCGGGCGATGCCGTCGGTAAGGCCGCCCGCGGGAAAGTTCACGACGATGGTGATCGGCTTGTTGGGCCAAGCGGCACCTTGTGCACGCACGATCGACGGCGCGCCGACGATCAGGCTGGCGCCGGCACTGGCCCGCAGCAGGCCGCGACGGGTGGTCGTTGCTTTGGTCATTTTTTCATAGCCTCCCTGTTTCGTTTTTAGGGGGCGATGCATAGCGTCTGACTTTGTCAGGAACTAGGCTGTGTAACTGCACCTATCTCCGCAAGGCGAAACGCAAGGCCGCTGGGCGGGGCAGCCAGAGCTTGCTAAGACCACCCGTCCGTTACGGGTCTCACTCAGGGAAGAACGTCCATGTCCGACGCTGTCATACGCTCCACAGAGGGGCGCATCGGAATCCTCACCATCAACAATCCGCCAGTGAATGCACTGGCCGCGGCGGTGCGCGCCGGCATCAAGGACGGCGTCGAGGCGTTCGGCCGGGATTCGAATGTCGATGCCATCGTGCTGATCGGCGGCGGCCGCACCTTCATCGCCGGTGCCGACATCCGCGAATTCGGCAAGCCGCCGTCGGGCCCGAACCTGAACGACGTCATCGCGACCATGGAGAACTCGCCCAAGCTGATCGTGGCCGCGCTGCACGGCACGCCGCTGGGCGGCGGCCTCGAGACGGCGCTGGGCGCGCACTATCGCGTCTCTCTGCCGACCACGCGCATGGGCCTGCCGGAAGTGCATCTCGGCCTTCTGCCGGGCGCCGGCGGCACCCAGCGCCTGCCGCGCCTCACCGGCGCCAAGTACGCGCTCGACGCCATCCTGTCGGGCCGTCACATCCCGGCCGCCGAGGCCAAGAGCAAGGGCATCGTCGATGCCATCGTCGAGGGCGACCTCTTGAAGGGCGCGATCGCCCACACCGAGATGCTGCTGGCGCAGAAGGCGCCGCTGCGCCGCGTCCGCGACCTCACCGTAACGCTCGAGTCGCCCGAGCTGTTCACCGAGACCGAGAAGTCGATCGCCCGCAAGGCGCGCGGCTTCAAGGCGCCGTGGAACATCATCAAGTGCGTTCAGGCCGCCGTCGAGCTGCCGTTCGACGAGGGCATGAAGCGCGAGCGCGAGCTGTTCACCGAACTGCTGACCTCGCAGGAATCGGCCGCCCAGCGCTATTACTTCTTCGCCGAGCGCGAGGCCGCCAAGGTCAAGGACGTGCCGGCCGACACGCCGCAGCGTGAGATCAAGAGCGGCGGCATCATCGGCGCCGGCACGATGGGCGGCGGCATCGCCATGAACTTCGCCAACGCGGGCGTTCCGGTCACGATGCTCGAGACCAGCCAGGAAGCACTCGACCGAGGCCTCAAGACGATCCGGACCAACTACGAGAACACGGCCAAGCGCGGCGGCATGAAGGCCGAGGACGTCGAGAAGCGCATGGCGCTAATCACGCCGACGCTCGACTACAACGCCCTCAAGGATGCCGACGTCATCATCGAGGCGGTGTTCGAGACGATGGAAGTCAAGGAAGCCGTCTTCAAGAAGCTCGACGAGGTCGCCAAGCCGGGCGCCATCCTGGCCACCAACACCTCCGGCCTCGACGTCAACCAGATCGCCTCCTACACCAAGCGGCCCGGCGACGTGATCGGCATGCACTTCTTCTCGCCGGCCAACGTCATGAAGCTGCTGGAGAATGTGCGCGGCAAGGCGACCGAGAAGGACGTCATCGCCACGGTCATGTCGTTCTCCAAGAAGATCGGCAAGATCCCGGTCCTGGTCGGCGTCTGCGAGGGCTTCGTCGGCAATCGCATGCTGCGCATGCGCGGCGTGCAGTCGGCCTACATGATGGAGGAAGGCGCCCTTCCCCAGCAGATCGACAAGGTGATCTACGACTACGGCTTCCCGATGGGCCCCTTCGCCATGAGCGACCTCGCCGGCAACGACGTGGGCTGGCGCATCCGCCAGGGCAAGAAGGAGAAGGAAAAGCGCAACGTGCGCTACACCGGCTACGTCGCCGACGCGATCTGCGAGCTGGGCCGCTTCGGCCAGAAGACCGGCGCGGGCTACTACAAGTACAATCTGCCCGACCGCACGCCGATCCCCGATCCCGAGGTCGAGAAGATCATCGAGGAGACCTCGAAGAAGCTCGGAATCACGCGCCGTGCCATCTCCGACCAGGAGATCCTGGAGCGCGCGCTCTACCCGATGGTGAACGAGGGCGCCAAGATCCTCGAGGAAGGCATGGCCCAGCGCTCGCTCGACATCGACGTGATCTGGGTCAACGGCTACGGCTGGCCGGTCTATCGCGGCGGCCCGATGTGGTGGGCCGACAACGTCGTCGGCCTCAAGACCATCCACGACGCGCTGGTGAAGTACCGCGACCTCTCCGGCGACCCGTTCTGGGAGCCGGCTCCGCTGCTCAAGAAGCTGGTGCAGGAAGGCAAGAAGTTCTCTAGCGTCTGAGTTTAAGCACGCTGTCATTCCGAGCGCAGCGAGGGACCTTTCCGGAACAGTAAAGGTCCCTCGGCCTTCGGCCTCGGGATGACAATTATCGGAAGTCAGTGCCGTGCCATCCGGGCGGCAATCGAGGAGGAAAGAAAAATGGCTGATGCAGTAATCGTCTCCACCGCCCGCACGCCGATCGGCAAGGCATTCCGCGGCATCTTCAACGACACGCACGGCGCCGACCTGGGCGCGCACGTGATCAAGCACGCCGCCGAGCGCGCCAAGGTCGACCTGGCCGAAGTCGAGGACGTGATCCTGGGCTGCGCCGCGCCGGAAGGCACCACGGGCTCCAACGTCGCGCGCGTCTCGGCGATCCGCGCCGGCGCGCCGGTCAGTGTCTCGGGCGTGACCGTCAACCGCTTCTGCTCGTCGGGCCTGCAGACCATCTCGATGGCCGCCCAGCGCGTGCTGGTCGACAAGGTGCCGGTGATGATCGCCGGCGGCCTCGAGTCGGTGTCGCTGGTCCAGGGTCCCCCGGGCGGCAACAAGAACCGCCTGGTGAACCCGTGGGTGCAGGAGCACGTGCCGGGCATCTACCACGCCATGATCACGACGGCCGACACGGTCGCCGCCCGCTACGGCATCAGCCGCGAGGCGCAGGACGAATACTCGCTGCAGAGCCAGCTTCGTACGGCGGCGGGCCAGCAAGCCGGCAAGTTCGACGACGAGATCGTGCCGATGGAGACCACGATGCTGGTCATCGACAAGAACACCAACGAGACTACCCGCAAGACGGTGAAGCTCACCAAGGACGAGGGCAACCGTCCCGAGACGACCCTCGAGGGCCTGGCCAAGCTGCAGCCGGTCGCCGGTCCCGACAAGTGGATCACCGCCGGCAACGCCAGCCAGCTCTCGGACGGCGCCTCGGCCGCGGTCATCATGAGCGATGCCGAAGCCGCCAAGCGCGGTCTGAAGCCGCTCGGCATCTACAAGGGCCTGGTCGTGGCCGGCTGCGAGCCCGACGAAATGGGTATCGGCCCGGTCTACGCGATCCCGAAGCTGCTGAAGCGGTTCGGCCTCAAGATGGACGACATCGACCTGTGGGAGCTGAACGAGGCCTTCGCGGTGCAGGTGCTCTACTGCCGCGACAAGCTCGGCATCCCCAACGAGAAGCTGAACGTCAATGGCGGCTCGATCTCGATCGGCCATCCGTTCGGCATGACCGGCGCGCGCTGCACTGGCCACGCCCTGATCGAGGGCCGTCGCCGCAAGGCCAAGAACGTCGTCGTGACCATGTGCATCGGCGGCGGCATGGGCGCCGCCGGCCTGTTCGAGGTCGTGCAGTAAGCGGTTAGGCCCTGCGCCATCCGTTCCTGATCAACGAGCCCGGCGGTGATGTCGATATCGAGATCACCGCCGACGGCTTGTGCTTCGTGAACGAGGGCGGCCGATCGGCCACCCTGCCCTTCAGCCGGATCCGTGAGGTCCGGCTTTTTTGCGAGACGACGGGGCAAACGGGTCTTTTCTCGCGCGGTGATGTCTTCACCGTCTTCTTCTGCGAACTGAGGATGGCCGATCGCCAAAGCATCATATTGTCGAGCAACATGGCAGGCCGGTATCTCTATCGCGATTTCGTACGGATATTGCACCAGCGTCTCGTACCAGGCCGGCGCCGCATCAAGTTTCGCGGCGGGTGGAACTGGCGACGTTTCATCGGTTGGTGCTTGTGGGAAGGTTGCCAGTCAGAGTTTTCGTTCGGATCTTTCTTCGTACCGCTGTTCCCTCTCTTCTCGGAAGACCGCCTTGCCTTCCGGCAGAATCGTCCGCGGCGATACAGGCCTGACAGGCTTCCCGATTTTCTTCTGCCTGACGTCGGGACGATCAGCCCGCCGTAACGCCGCAGAGCGCCGGCCGACCTACCGCAAGTAGTGGCGCCGCACGGACTTGCCGATGGCGCCGTACAGGTCGGAAACGCCGACCTTCCATTGCCCCGCCAGCTCATCGAGGCCGATCTCGTCGGCGCCCTGGCGTCCGAGAAAAACGACCTCGTCTCCCAACCTGGCTTCGGGCACGTCGGTCAGGTCGACACGCAGCATTTCCGAATGCGTCGGGCCCAGCAGGCGCACGCGCTTGCCGTGCAGCAACGCCGTGGCATTTTCGGGGATCTTGCGCGGATAACCGTCGGACCAGCCATAGGGGACAAGCCCGATCTTCATGCCGGGCCGGCGCGGCAGGAACGGCGCGGGCATGACGTCGCCGATATCGTCGAGCGACTTCACCATCACGAGATGGCTGCGCAGGCCCACCAGCGCATGGCGCCAGACGCGCTCGCGTCCGGCCGCCGCGGGAAAGCTCTGCCCGATCGCGAGGCGTCCCGGATCGACGGCATTCAGGTCGGCGTCGGGATGGCTGAGGATAATGGCCGAGCTGGAGACCATGCGGACGGGAACGTCGATGCCGGCGGCTTCGATACGCTTCAGCGCGTCGATGCAGGAATTGACCTGCGCGTCGGTATAGACGGGATCGACCGGGCCATAGGACGCCATGGGGTGGCCGTAGGCGCCGGCCAGTTCGAGCGTCTTGCTGTCGGCAATAGCCCGCGCCACGGCCGGCGCGTGATGGGGAAAGGCACCGGCGCGGAACCCGCCGCCGTCGAGCTTCAGGAATACCTTCAGCGACTTGGCGTGGGACGACCATGCCGCCACGTCCTCGAGCGTCGAGAGCGTGGGCATAAAATTGTGCTCCTCCAGCGCCGGCGCGGTATCCGGCAGGCAGGTCGGATAGAGCAGGATCGGCAGGCGCACGCCCGCCTGACGCGCGGCCATCGCACGATCGAGGTTGCCGAAGGCTGCGCCGGCGGCGCCGGCTTGTTCGGCCGTGCGGGCCACCTCGATGTCGCCGCAGCCGCTGGCGTCGCCCTTGACGCAGACGAACACTCCGACCTCGGGACCGACCATGTCGCCCAGCGTGGCGAGATTGTGCCTGATGGCCGAGAGGTCGATCTCGCACCAGGTGGGGCGTTGGGCGTGCATCATGGGTTTCCTGCAGAGGGTTGGCTAAATGCGATGGGCCGCCTGGTAGCGGCCGAGGAAGGAGCGCAGGCGGTCGGTCTTCGGAGCGCCGAACAGTTCGGCAGGCGTCGCGAGTTCGACGATCTCGCCTGCCGCCATGAAGGCCACACGGCTCGAAACCTCGCGGGCGAATTGCATCTCGTGGGTGACGATCATCATGGTCATGCCGTCGGCGGCGAGCGATTGCACGACGTCCAGCACCTCGCCGACCAGTTCCGGGTCGAGCGCCGAGGTGACCTCGTCGAGCAGGATGAGGTGCGGCTCCATCGCCAGGGTGCGCGCGATGGCGACACGCTGCTGCTGACCGCCCGAGAGTGCAGCCGGATACTGTGCCGCCTTTTCAGAAAGTCCGACGCGCTCGAGCAGCGCCATCGCCTTCTCACGCGCCTGCCTGAGCGGCAGGCCGCGCACCTTCACCGGTGCTGCCGTCAGATTGTCGAGCACGGTGAGATGCGGAAAGAGATTGTAGCTCTGGAACACCATGCCGACGCGCGCGCGCATCGCGGCCACCTCGCGGTCGGGCCGCGCCTTGCGACTGCCATCGGCGCCGATGCGAATCCCGACGGTTTCGCCGTCGATGCTGATCGCGCCGCTGTCGTAGGTCTCGAGAAAGTTGACGCAGCGCAGAAGCGTGGTCTTGCCGCAGCCGCTCGGCCCGATCAGCGTCACGACCTCGCCCTTACCGACGGTGAGCGACACCTCCTTCAGCACCCGGTTGGCGCCGAACGACTTGCCGACCCGGTCGATGACGACGAGCGGCGTTGGAAGAGGCTCAGGCATGCGAACGGCGCTCCACGTAGCTCGCCAGCCGCGCCAGCGGGAAACAGATCAGGTAGTAGCCGGCGGCGACCCCGAGATAGGCCGGCATGAGTTCGCCCGTGCGCTCGCCGATCTCGCGGCCGGTTGAGAACAGTTCCCATCCGCCGATGGCGCTGATCAGGGACGTGTTCTTTACGACAGAAAGCGAGGTGTTGAGAAACGGCGCCACGCAGAGCCGCCGTGCCTGCGGCAGGATGACGATGCTGAAATTCTGCAGGCTCCGGAAGCCGACGCTGCGGCCCGCGTCCCACTGTGTCCGCGGCACAGCCATGATGGCGCCGCGGAACACCTCGCCCATGTAGGCGGCAAAATAGAAACCCATCACCACGATGGCCGCGGCATAGACAGGCAGCGTGATGCCAAGATAGGGCAGGCTGAAGTAGCAGCCGATCAGAAGCACCAGCAGCGGAATGCCGCGCGTGATCAGCGCATATCCCGCCGCCAGAACGCGCAGCGGCGGCCAGGCGTAAAGCCGGGTCAGCGCCAGCCCCATGCCGAGCACCGAACTCAGCAGGATGACGGCTGCAGCCAGCATCACGGTCACGCCGGCGCCCCAAGCCATGTAGGTCAGCACGGTCATCTTCATGTGCGGACCGGGAAACGCCAGGCCAGCAATCTCATCACGGCCAGGATGATAGCTGCCATCGCCAGATAGAGCGCCGCCATCATGAAGAAGGTCTCGTAGGGCGCCGCGCTGCGATCGAGCAGCAGCTTGCCGGCCTGCGTCAGCTCGGCCACGGAAATCGTCGAGGCGATCGAGCTGTCCTTGAGGATCACCACGGCCTGGTTGCCGAGCACCGGCAGGACACGGCGCAGGGCCTGCGGCAGGACGATGTCGAAGAGCGCCCGACGCGGCATCATGCCGAGCGAGAGGGCAGCCTCCGTTTGCGTGCGCTTCACCGACTCGATCCCCGCACGGTAGATCTCGCCGGCATAGGCGCTGTTCTGCAGCACCAGCGCGATCACCCCGCAGGCGAACGCCTCCGGATAGAGGCCGATCTCGGGCAGGCCGAAGTACAGGATGAAGATCTGCGCCAGGACCGGCGTGTTTCGCATCACGTCGATGTAGGCGATCGTGACGGCACGCACCGCGGCAAACCGGCTGCGCCGGCCGGCGACGACGACGAGACCGCCGATCGCCGCGCCGACCAGCGCGAGGGCCGTCAGCGCCACGGTGATCTCCAGCCCCTCCAGCAGGGCCGGGAGAATGCGCAGGAGGAAGGCGGTGTCCATTGACCGAGGGCGCGCGCGATCGGGATCAGCGAACCGACTGGATCACTTCGCCGAGTAGAAGCGCGCCGGCGGCGGCGCGGCGCCGAACCACTTGCGGTACAGCGCTTCGTACTCGTCGAAGCGCGAGCCATGCGTGTATTCGCCGACGATCGTGTCGAGGCAGAGCCAGAGCTGGAAATCTCCGGGCTTCATGAACAGCGCATTGCCGTTCAGGCTGCCGAGCTGGCCCGGCAGCTTGACCCAGGCCCCGTTGGAACGGGCGATCTGAAATTCGGCGGCGGCAGAATCGGCCTGCACGGCGCCCACCCGCCGGCTCTTCAAGGCCTGGAAGGCCGCGCTGTCAGTATCGAAGTACATTGCCTTGGCCTTGGGGGCGTAGCGCTTCGCGCGATCGATCATCGCGGCGGTGTTGGTGGCGCCGAAAACGACGTCGGCGCTGTCGAGATCCTCGATCTTCTTGATGGGCGAATCCTTCGGCACGACGACGAACGTGGTCGAATCCATGTACGGCCGCGTGAAGGCGAGCCGCACGGCGCGATCGGGGTAGATGGTGGCCGACGCGATGCCGAAATCCACACGCCCCGACAACACGGCCGGGAAACGCCCGGCCGCGTTCACGACGACGAATTCGATCTTGTCGGGACTGCC
The DNA here is from genome assembly GCF_965249915.1 of Reyranella sp. Classification (GTDB taxonomy): domain Bacteria; phylum Pseudomonadota; class Alphaproteobacteria; order Reyranellales; family Reyranellaceae; genus Reyranella. Next base: position 800,525 of record NZ_OZ252257.1, on the reverse strand, counting down.
CAGGATCGACTTGGCGAGCAGACGGGCAAACTCGATCTCGAAACCGGTATGGGTGCCGTTGTCGTCGATGAAGCCCGTGGGCATCGTGCTGTTGCTGACGGCCACGATCAGCTTGTCGCGCTTCAGGATGGCCTCCAGGCGCGACTCCTGCGCCTGGGCAGCGCCCAGCCCGGCGGCGAAGGCCACGAAACCAAGGACAGCAGCGAAGCAAAGCGAAGTGCGATGGTCGAATCGCATCCATTGCAGCAGCGAGCGGCAAAAGCCCATAATTTACTCCCCCAACGCAGCAAATAGCCCGTACCAGCGAGTTCAACACGTTGCGTCAGGACGGCAAAGCGCGTTAATCCCATGCTGAGCATCGCAAATCGCGATGGTCGGTTACATTTGGGAATCGCCGATGCTGCGGGAGTTCCAGACCTTCCTGGCGGTTTGTCGCTGGGGCACGTTCACCGCCGCCGCCCAGCGCCTCGGCATGACGCAGTCGGCGGTCAGCGATCACATCCAGCGGCTGGAAGAGTTCACCGGCGTGCAGCTCTTCCACCGCACTGGCCGATCGGCCACCCTGAATGCCGCGGGCGAGGCGCTGCGGCCGCTCGCCGAGGAAGCGCTGCAGATCACCGACCGCATGCGCACGGGCCATGGCGCGGACCAGCTGCGCGGCAGCCTGCGGGTGGGCACGATCACCTCGGTGCACAACAGCCTGATGGCGCGCGCGCTCGTCGCCTTCCGGCGCGCCCATCCGGCGGTCACGATTCGCCTCATTCGCCGGGAAGGCCCGATGACGGGCGATGTCGAACGCGAGGAGTTCGACCTGGCGGCCTCCGTCCTACCCAACCTGCCCTTGCTGCGCACGATCCGCTGGATCCCGATGTTCCGCAAACCCTTCGTGCTGATCGCGCCCGCGACGACACGCGCCGATACCTGGCGCGAGGCCATGGCGATGCACACGTTCATGGGCTACGACCTGTCGTGGAGCGCCGGCGTGCAGATCGACGATTTCCTGTCGCGCATGGGTGTGCCGCTTCGCGACACGCTCTGGGTCGACTATCTCGACACCATGATCACCCTGGTCGCGAGCGGCGTCGGCGTCGCCATCATCCCGCGCACGCCGCTGGGCGAGTCCGCCGGGCTGGTGCGCGAATTCGAATTTGGCGCCGATACGTTCTATCGCGAAGTCGGCCTGCTGCGCCGCGCCCGGCCGCCCAACGGCGGCGCCATCGCCGATGCCTTCATCGACACGCTGATCGACGAGGTCAAGCGCGAGCCGTTCGCCGAACCGGTGGGCTGACCCGGCGGCGGAGACTCATTGGCTGTTTCACCCCAGCATGACATCGAGGAACATCATCACCACCAGCCCAATCATCAGGCCGACCGTGCCGTGGGTCTCAAAGCCGCGGCGGTGGGTTTCGGGGATGATCTCGTCGCTGATGACGAAGATCATGGCGCCGCCGGCGTAGGCCAGCCCCCAGGGCAGCAGCGATTGCGCCACGGTGACGGCGCCGGCGCCCAGCAGGCCACCGACCGGCTCGACCAGCCCTGTCAGCAGCGCCACGAGGAACGCCTGCCGCTTGCTATAGTCCAAGCTCAGCAGCGCGACGGCGACGGCCAGCCCTTCCGGCATGTTCTGCAAGCCGATGCCGATCGCCAGAGCCACCGCCTTGCCGAGATCGTCGCCGCCGAAGCCCACGCCGACGGCCAGCCCCTCGGGGAAGTTGTGCAGGGTGATGGCGATGACGAACAGCCAGATGCGCCGGAAGCGCGGCGCGTCGGGTCCCTGGCGGCCCATGATGAAATGCTCGTGCGGCAGGTAGCGATGGACCAGCCACAGGCTGGCGGCCCCGAGCAGGATGCCGGCGATCACCAGGGTGACGGCGCCCAGCTTGGTCGCCCCCTGCTCCTGGGCCACGTCGATGCCGGGAATGATGAGGGAGAAGAACGAGGCCGCCAGCATCACCCCGGCGGCGAAGCCCAGCATGATGTCCTGGGCCTGCGCCGAGGGCTTCCGGATGAACAGGATCGGCAGCGCGCCGATCGCGGTCGCAAGGCCCGCGCACAGGCTGGCGAGGGCACCGGCCAGGATCGGCGACGACAAAGCGAAATCGGAAAGCATCTGCACTCCCTCACCAGAACGAAACCCGGTCTGGCGAGAAAGCGCGACCTCGCGCCGAAGCGCAACTGATCTTGGGTATAGGCCGATCAGCGCCGGTTGCGGCGCAGATCCTCCTCATCTTGCCACATCATGAACTGCGGACCGAGATCCGAGATCTTGGTGGCGCCGATCTGGGCCATGCTGATGTCGACCTCGCGCTTGAAAATCTGCAGCGCCTTGGCCGCGCCCGCCACGCCGCCCGCCGTAACGCCGTAGAGCGTCGGCCGGCCCACGAACACGAACTTGGCGCCCAGGCAGAGGGCGATGATGGCGTCGAGACCGCGCCGGACGCCGCCGTCGAACATCACCGTCATCTTGTCGCCGACCGCGTCGCGGATCGCCGGCAGCACCTCGAGCGGCGACGGCGCAAGATCGAGCTGCCGGGCGCCATGGTTGGAGACCATGACACCGTCCACACCCATCGACTGGGCGCGGATCGCATCGTCGGGATGCATGATCCCCTTCAGCACGAAATTGCCCTTCCACAGCTCGCGGAAACGCTCGACGTGCTTCCAGGTCATCGGCGCGCGATTCTGGTAGGCGACCATATCGGCCACCTTGTCGGCGGTGGCGTCGGGCCCGGCATACTTGGCCCAGTTGTCGAAATAGGGCGTGCCGTGGCGGAACCACTGCATCATCCAGGCCGGGTGAAGCAGCGCCTCGAACTTGGTCTTCCAGGTGAGCTTGAGCGGCCGCGACCAGCCATTGCGCGTGTTGCGCTCCCGGTTGGAACCCTCGGGCACGTCGACAGTGAAGACCAGCGTGCGCAGGCCGGCATCGGCCGAGCGCTTGATCATGTCCTCCGATACGGCCTGGTCCTTGGCGGAATAGAGCTGATACCAGCCATGATCCGGCGCCAGCCTGCCGAGATCCTCGATCGAGCCGGTGCTGGAGCCCGACATGATGAAGGGCACGTTGGCGTCTCGCGCCGCCTCGGCCAGCATCAGGTCGGCGCCGTGCCGGAACAGGCCGGCGAGGCCCGTGGGCGCGATGCCGATCGGGCTGGAATAGGTCCGGCCGAACAGGGTTGTGGACTGGTCGCGCACCGAGACGTCGACGAGATAGCGCGGCACGATGCGGGCCTTGCGGAAGGCTTGTTCGTTGGTGACGAGGCCGACCTCGTCGTCGGTGCCGCCCTCGATGAAATCGTAGGCGATCTTGGGCAGCCGCTTCTTGGCAAGCTTGCGCAGATCATCGATGTTGACGACGTCTTTCATGAATTCTCACTCCCGCGTGACTGCGATTTTGCCGTTGTTTGACGCCGCGGGCCAGCAATGTTGACGCGCGGCCCTGCAAATCAGGCCCGCTAGATCGGGCGACCGTCTCGGCAGGCGGTTTGAGGAAAGGCCTACTCAGTGAGGGACCCCTGAGTTAGCGTTGGCCAAAAGCAACGGAGGATTCGCCATGGAGTTGACGGACCAGCAGATCGAGCAATTCGATCGCGACGGTTTCCTCGTGTTCCCCGACCTGTTCGATCGCAGCGAAGTGGCGGTGCTCCGCCGCGAGGTCGCCCGGCTGTCCGGTGTCGACAGCGAAGAGGTCGTGCGCGAGCATACCGGCGGCGTCCGCACCATCTTTCGCGTCCACGAAACAGACGGCGCGACCCAATCGAAGCCCTTCCACGCGCTGGTCCGCACGCCGCGCCTGCTGCGCCCGGTGCAGCAGGTGCTGAAGGACGACGGCGTCTACGTCTATCACACCAAGATCAACACCAAGCCCGCCATCGAGGGCACGGTCTGGCAGTGGCACCAGGATTACGGCTCTTGGATGCGCGACGGCTGCCGGCGGCCCGACATGGCGACCTTCAACCTGATGATGACCGACACGACGGAGATGGGCGGCGCCCTCTACCTGATCCCCGGCAGCCACAAGCTCGGCCGCATCGAGCCGGTCTACGACGAATCGACTTCCTACAAGTTCTGGGCGATGCCCAGGCAGCGCATGATCGAGATTCTGAAGAACTCGCCCGAGCCCGTGGCCGTCACCGGCCGGGCCGGGACCTGCGTGCTGTTCCATTGCAACGTGCTGCACGCCTCGGGCCACAATCTCTCGGCCGAGGATCGCTGGCACATCTACGTGTCGTGCAACACGGTGGCCAACAGGCCGCAGCTCGGCGACAACCCGCGCCCGGACTGGGTGGTGTCGCGCAACTGGAATCCTCTTCCCCTCGAGGCGGACGACGGCGTCCTGAAGGCGGCGTGACTCCCCTCCCGACTTCCCTGATCCTCCACCAGTACGACTTCTCGAATTTCGCCGAGAAGGCCCGCCTGATGATGGGCTTCAAGGACCTGGCCTGGCGGGCGGTCGAGATTCCGCCGATCGAGCCCAAGCCCAAGCTGACGCCGCTGACCGGCGGCTATCGCCGCACACCCGTGCTGCAGGACGGCGCCGACGTCTGGTGCGACACCAAGCTGATCGCCCGCGAGCTGGAGCGGCGCGTGCCGCAGCCGACCTTCTATCCGCCGAACAGCTCGGGCACGGCCGACGCCATCGCCTGGTGGGCGGAGCAGCAGTTCATGCGACCGACGGCGCTCTACGTGTCGGGCATCAATGCCGACCACATGCCCGAAGGGCTGCACGCCGACCGGGCGAAACTGCACGGGCTGCCGATCCCGTCGATCGAGGCCGTGCGCAAGGCCGCGTATCGCAACCTCCAGCTCGTGCGGCCGCAGGTGAAGTGGATCGCCGACATGCTGGCGGACGGCCGTCCCTACCTGCTGGGCGATCTGCCCAGCATCGCCGACTTCGCGACCTATCACGCCGTCTGGTTCTTCCGCGGCCGTAACATCGACTGCCGCGAGGTGCTGAACGCCTATCCGCGGCTGATCGCCTGGCGCGACCGCATGGAAGCGATCGGCCACGGGCACCGAACGAACATCGACGCCGACGTAGCGCTGGCGGAAGCCCGTGCCGCGACGCCGGCAACACCGCGCGCTTCAGAGCCGCAGGAGGGCGATCCCCTGCCCGGCCAGCGCGCCCGCGTGCGCGCTTCGGACAATGCCAAGGACTGGATCGAGGGCGCGGTGCATTTCATCGACGCCGACGAGATCGCGCTGCTGCACGAGAACGGGGAAGTCGGCCAAGTCGCGGTGCACTTTCCGCGGCTGGGGTATGATTGGCGATCCATGAGCTGAAGGTCCCTCGCTGCGCTCGGGATGACAATTTTGGTGTGATGACGGCAGTGCGGCGACGCACAACATGACGACCGGCACTATTGTCATCCCGAGCGTAAGCGAGGTCCCCTTGCTCTTACTTCGCGGTGAACCGCTCGATGCCCAGCCCGTCGATCGGCGTGTTGGTCGAGCCGGTCGCGACAAGTTCCGCCATCACCGCGCCCGTTCCCGGGCCGAGCTGGAAGCCATGGGTCGAGAAGCCGAACTGGTGGAAGACACCTTCGGAAGTCGAGCTCCGGCCGACCACGGGAATGCCATCCGGCATATAGGCCTCGATGCCGGCCCAGGCACGCACGACCGTCGCTTCGTGCATCGCGGGAAACAGCTCCCAGACCGTCCGCGCGCTGATCGCGAGCTTCTCCCAGTCGAGCACCGTCTCGTTGCTGTCGCGATAGGGGGTCGAGAGATGACCACCGCCGATCACCACGGTGCCGTTGTCGAGCTGTTTGAAGGAGAGCTTGCGGCCGCGCAGGATGACCACCGGCTTGATGAAGGCCGGCAGCCGGCTGGTCACCATCAGCATCGGCGCCACGACGGCGAGCGGCACCGGTTCGCCCAGCATGGCGGCGATGCGGTCCGCCCAGGCGCCGGCGGCGTTCACGATCTTCGGCGCTTCGAAATCCCCGTCCGTCGTTTCCACGCGCCAGTTGGCGCCGCGTCGCGACAGGCCGGTGACGGTCACGCCTTCCACCACCTCGGCGCCCTTCTCGACCGCGCGGCGGCGGAAGGCCTGGGTCGTGCGGAACGGATCGGCAGCCCCGTCGCGGCGCGAGACGACGCCGCCGGGGCAGCGGTCGGACACGGCCGGCACGAGGCGCCGCAGCTCGGCGGCATCGATCAGCTCCTCGTGCACGAAGCCGCGCAGGCGGAGATCGTCGACCCGCTCGCGGAAGCCCGCCAGTTCGGCCTCGCTCTCGGCCACCAGCACCGTGCCATGGGCACCGAATCCGCAGTCGTCGCCGACCAGCTCCTCGATGCGCTCCCAGAGGTCCATCGACGAGATCGACAGCGGGATCTCGTGCACGTCGCGCGCGAGCTGCCGCACGCCGCCGGCATTCACGCCCGAGGCGTGTCGACCGGCATAGTCCTTCTCGATCAGGATCGGCTTCAGGCCACGCAGCGCCAGATGCAGCGCGGTCGAGCAGCCGTGGATGCCGCCGCCGATGATCACGACGTCGGCCGTGCGCGCCATGCTAGCGCTCCACCGCCTTGCGTTCGGCCTCGCTGATCGGCAGCGAGGCGAGCTCGGCCAGGGTGATCGGCTTCACCGGCGGGCGCAGGCGGTAGTAGCCGACCTCGTCGGGGGTCGCCTCGCGCTCGGCCGCGATCAGCTCGGTAACGGTGAGGCCGCACAGTCTGCCCTGGCACGGACCCATGCCGCAGCGGAGGAAGGCCTTCATCTGGTTGGGGCCTTCGCAGCCCATCCGGGCCGTCTCACGGACCTGCCGGGCCGTCACCTCCTCGCAGCGACAGGCGATCGTGTCGCCGTCGGGCATGCGGAACGCTTCGGCGGGCCGGTTCAGCCAGTCGAGGAAGGCGCGCCCCATCTCCTCGCGCTGCAGGCGCTGGCGGATGCCCTGCGTGTCCGGCAGCGTCGCGTCGGGTCGCAATGCGCGCACCGCGGCTATGGCGGCGATGCGGCCGCGCTCGGCGGCGGCGGTGCCGCCCGCGATGCCCGCCCCGTCGCCCGCAACCGCGATGCCGGACACCGAGCTGCCGAAATCGGCGTCGAGCACCGGCACGAAGCAGAGCTGGCGATCGTTCCAGACATGCGCAACGCCCGCCGCATTGGCGAGATTGACGTTGGGCACGACGCCCTGGTGCAGCAGGAGCAGGTCGGTTGGCAGGCGCCGCGTCCCTCCGGGACCGGAGAAGACGACCTCGCGCAGCCGGTCAGTGCCGACGGCTTCGATCGTATCGACGCGATGCACCGGCACCTTCGCCCGAACCTCGCGCAACAAGGCCAGCCCCTTGGCGAAGTATGGCGACAGCGCGAAGTCGGGCAGGTGGAACATCGCCTGCAGCCAGTTGCGTCGCGGCGTGGTGTCGAGGATCGCGTCGATCGTGCCCCCGGCCCGCAGCGTCTGCGCCGCCAGCAGCCACAGCAGCGGGCCGCCGCCCGCCAGCACCGTGCGCCCGCCGACGACGAGGCCCTGTGCCTTCAGCGCGGTCTGGGCGGCCCCGGCTGTCATGACGCCCGGCAGGGTCCAGCCGGGAATCGGGAACGGCCGCTCCTGTGAGCCGGTGGCGATGATGACCCTCCTGGCCTCGATCACGCGCGCCTTGCCGCCGATCGAGACGCCGACCAGCCGCTGCCGGTCGAGGCTCCACACCGTGGCGCCATTGACGATCAGCGCCCCGCTGGCCTTCGCTTCGTCGGCCAGCACGGCACCGTCCCAATAGTCCTCGCCGAGGATCGCGCGGTCCTTGACCGGCGTCGAGGTGATGGCGCGATAGATCTGGCCGCCGACACCGGGATTCTCGTCGAACAGCACCGTCGACACGCCGGCCCGCGCGGCCAGCGCTGCCGCCGCGAGACCGGCCGGCCCACCGCCGATGACGACGAGCTCGTAGGAGGATGCGAGGTCTGCCGCCGCAATCATCGTCCGGCCTCCCGGCGGCCCAGCTGGGTCTCGACTTTCATGCCCTCGCGCACGGGTATCAGGCAGCCCTGGCGGCTGCCGACGCCGTCGATCGTGACGAGGCAGTCGAAGCAGACGCCCATCAGGCAGTAGGGCGCGCGCGGCGCACCGGTCACGGGCGTGGTGCGGCAATGATCGATGCCGGCGGCCAACAGCGCCGCCGCGACGGTGTCTCCTGCGCGGGCGGTCACCTTCTTGCCGTCGACGCTGATCGCGATGGCGGGGCCCTTCTCAGCCAGCCGCTTGAACATGGAACCTCCGGGCACTGAAAGGGGCGACGAGCGAGGCGTCGAGCGCACCGCGGGCGATCATCGGCGCGATGGTGAGCGCATGGTTGGCGGCCAGGGTCACGCCGGAATGGCAGCAGACGGTGAAGGCGCCCGGATGGGTCTGCGACTGGTCGTAGATGGGGAAGCCGTCCTTCGTCATGACGCGGATGGCGCTCCAGGTGCGCACGACATTGACGTTGGCCAGCAGCGGGAACTGGCGCACGGCGCGCTCGGCCTCGGTGGCGCTGACGCCGATGGTGAGACCGCTCGGGTCGACGCTCTCTTCCTTGGAATCGCCGATCATCACCGTGCCCTCGTCGGTCTGGCGCAGGGTGACGACAGGATGGTTGAGGAAGGGCCGCAGCCGTTCAGTGACGACGATCTGGCCGCGCTCCGGCTTCATCGGAGAGTCGAGGCCGACCATCGGCGCGAGGCGCATGTTGGCGTTTCCCGCCGCCAGCGCCACCTTGGCAGCACGAACCTCGCCCTGCGTCGTCGTGAGCCGGAACTCCCCGCCCTCGCGGACGATGTTGTCGACCCTGTGACCCGGCAGGTAGGTGACGCCCCGCGCATTGAGCGCCGTATGCAGCGTGCGGAACAGGCGCAGCGAGTTCACGTGGCCGTCGAGCGGACAGAAGCTGCCGCCCACGACCTCGGGCCCGATGTCGGGCAGCATCGCCTTGACCTGATCATGGGTCAGGATCTCGGTCTTGTAGTCGACAATACCGGGCTGGTTGTGCAGGCGCTTCAGCACGTTGGCGCGCGCCTCCAGCTCCTTCTCCGAGAGGCAGAGATGGAAGCCGCCGGGCCTCTGGAACGAGACGTCGAGGCCGGTCTCCTGCTTCAGGAGATCGGAGAAGCCGCGCCAGGCATTGGAGGAACGGATCGTCCACCCGGCATAGGGCGCGAGGCCCAGCCCCTTGCTCTGGACCCAGACCAGCGCGAAATTTCCGCGGCTCGCCCGGACGGCGCGGTCGCCCTCGTCGAGGATGACGACCCGGCAACCCTCGCGCGACAGGCCCCAGGCGGTCGCGACACCGACCAGGCCGCCGCCCACCACCGCGACGTCGAATTCATCACCGGCCCTTGCTTCAGCGGCCATGCCCGGCGCTCCTTCCAATCAGCAGGCGCTCCAGCCCGAAAGCGCGATCGAGCACCAGCAGCGCCAGGACGGTGATGGCGATCACGCAGGCCGATACCGAGGTCACCAGCGGATCGATATTGTCCTGGATGTAGAGAAACATGCGGACCGGCAGCGTTTCCGTGCCCGGCGCCGCGATGAACACCGTCATCGTCACCTCGTCGAACGAATTGATGAAAGCCAGCGCCCAGCCGCTGACCAGTCCGGGCAATACCAGCGGCAGGGTTATACGCCGCAGGACCACGCTTTCCGAGGCGCCGAGCGACACGGCGGCATGCTCGATCGAACGGTCGAGGCCGACCGCCGAGGCGAGCGTCAGCCTGAGCGCGAAAGGCAGCACGACCACGATGTGCGACAGCACGAGGCCCACGAAGGTGCCCCCCAGCCCGATCTGGGTGAAGAAGCGCAGGAAGGCGATGCCCAATACCAGATGCGGGATCATCAGCGGCGACATGAACAGCGCCGTCATCGCCTCGCGGCCGCGAAAGCGATAGCGCGCGATGGCCAACGCTGCGGGCACCGAGATGCCGACGGCGATCGCCGAGGAGATCGCGCCCAGCCACAGGCTGCGCCAGAAAGCCGAGATGAATTCCGGATACTGCGCGATGGCGTAGAACCAGCGCAGCGACCAGCGGTCGGTCGGGAACGACAGATAGCCTTCGGGCGTGAAGGCGACGAAGCAGACGACCAGGATGGGCGCCAGCATGAAGGCCACGAACAGCGCGTGATAGGCCAGCGCCAACGGCCCGTTTCGGCTCATGCGAAGACCTGCGCGTAGCGGCGCTCGACCAGCCGGTTGGCACCCCAGACGATGGCGATCAGCGCCAGCAGCAGCAGCACCGCCACGGCCGCACCAAGCGGCCAGTTGAGCGTGTTCAGGAACTCGTCGTAGGCCAGGGTCGAGGCGACCTTGAGCCGACGGCCGCCGATGATGGCGGGCGTCGCAAAGGCGCTGGCGGCCAGCGCAAAGACGATCACCGCGCCCGACAGGATGCCCGGCATCACCTGCGGCAGCACGATGCGGCGCAGCACGGTGAAGGGCCCGGCCCCCAGCGCCACCGCCGCGTTCTCGATCTGCGGGTCGAGCCGTTGCAATGAGGCCCAGACGGCCAGCACCATGTAGGGCATCAGCACGTGCGCCAGCGCGATCACGATGCCGGTCTCGGTGAACATGAAGGGCAGCGGCGCCGAGATCAGCCCGATGCCCATGAGCGCCTTGTTCACGAGCCCGGAATTGCCGCCGAACAGCAGCGCCCAGCCCAAGGTGCGCGCGACCACCGAGATCAGCAGGGGGCCCAGGATCACCAGCAGGAAGATGCCGCGCCACGGGCTGCGCATGCGGTTCAGGATATAGGCCTCCGGCGCGCCGAACACCGCCGCCAGCAGGGTCACGAAGAAGGCGATGCGGAAGGTCCGCGCAAACATTTCGTGGAAGTACGAATCGCTCAGCACTTCCTGCCAGTTCTTCAGGATGAAGACCGGCTCGATGCCCTTGTACTGGCCCCAGTCGTGGAACGAGAGCAGCACCGTCATGGCGAGCGGTACGACCACCACGCCGGCGAACAGGACCAGCGCCGGCAGGCAGAGGAGATAGGGCGCCGCCTTCACGCGCGGCCCTCCCAGGCGAGCTGCACGGCGTCGCCCTCCCCCGGCATCGCCTCGCCGCTGTTCTGGCGGATCACCGTGACGAGGCCGGACGCGGTATCGACCTGGTAGAGCCAGTGATTGCCCTGGAAGATGCGCGTGCGCACCGTGCCGGCGAGGCCGGAGGCGGCGAAGGAGATGCGCTCGGGCCGCACGCTGGCGCCCCCCACCAGATTGGTCTTGCCGAGGAAATTGGCGACGAAGGGCGTGGCCGGCCGCTCATAGGCCTCGTGCGGCGGGCCGATCTGCTCGGCCCTGCCCTGGTTCATCACCACGATACGGTCCGACAGCGCCATCGCCTCGGCTTGGTCGTGCGTCACGAGGATAGTTGTCGTCCCGACCGTGCGCTGGATCTGGCGCAACTCGATCTGCATGCCTTCGCGCAGCTTGGCGTCCAGGTTGGAGAGCGGCTCGTCGAGCAGCAGGACCTGCGGGCGGATCACCAGCGCCCGCGCCAAGGCCACCCGCTGCTGCTGCCCGCCCGACATCTGGCGCGGAAAGCGCGTCGCGAAGGCCCCGAGCCCGACCAGTTCCAGGGTCTCTGCCACCCGCGTCTTCCGCTCGGCCGCGGCGACACCCTGCATCTCCAGGCCGAAGCCGACATTCTCCGCCACGGTCATATGGGGAAACAGCGCATAGCTCTGGAAGACGATGCCGAGGCCCCGCTTCGCCGGCTTGATCGCCAGCAGATCCTTGCCGGCCAGCCGGATCGACCCGGAGGTCGGCTCGACGAAGCCCGCGATCATCTGCAAGGTCGTGGTCTTGCCGCAGCCCGAGGGACCGAGCAGCGCCACGAACTCGCCCTTCTCGACGCCCAGGGTCAGTCCGTCGACGGCGTTGTGCGTGCCGAACGACTTGGTGAGCTTCTCGAGTTCGAGAAATGCCATTCAATCCCCACCGTGCGAGACGATGCGGGCCGCAGTGTCGCGGTGCAGCCGGTAGAAGGCGTCCTGCGGCTGGTCCATGTCGAGTATCTCGGCCTCGGGCACGCGCAGAAAGAGGCCGCGCAGCACTCGCCCGATGCCGCCATGGGCGAACACGGCGACCGGACGTTCGATCGCCAGCGCTGCGATATCGTCGAGCGCCGCCCGGGCGCGCGCCGACGCCGCGATGTAGTTCTCGCCGCCCGGCGGCTCGTAGGTCCAGCGATCGAGCCGCCGCGCCGCCATCGCGCCCGGCCAGCGCGCCTCTATTTCCGGGCCGGTAAGACCGTCCCACTCTCCCCAACTCATTTCGCGCAGGCGATCGTCGAACGACCCTTCGTGATGTGTCAGGCCGGCCTCTTCTGCGGCGAGCGCCAGGGTCTGACGCACGCGGCCGAGCGGGCTCGCCCGAACCACGACGTCCGCGGGTGCGTGACCGGCCTGCCTCAACTCGTGGGCCAGCGCGCGCCCCATGGCGCGCGCCTGCGCCCGCCCCGTCTCGGTCAACGGCGAATCCAGAAAACCCTGCGCCCGCTTCTCGGCGTTCCAGACGGTCTCGCCATGGCGAAACACATAGACGGGATGATGCACGTTCGGCTCCCGGACGCTCAGCGCTCGACCTCGCGGTTCCAGCGCTTGGTCCAGTCGTCGCGCGAGGCGTTGATGGCGTCCCAGTCGGGCGCAATGATCAGCTTCGCGCGCTCGCCGACCGGTGCCATCTTGAGCTCCGGCATGTTGACGTCGACCTTGGTGTTAACGGGGCCGTTGCCCATTTCCTTGGCCATGCCGGTCTGGACCGGGGCCGACACCAGCAACTTGATCATCTCGTGGGCCAGCGGATTGACCGAGGCCTTGGCGACCGGACAGGCCGAGGCGAGCAGGATGGGCGAGCCTTCCTTGGGATAGATGAAGTCGACCGGGAAGCCGGTGTTGGCGAAGGCCTGCACGCGGCCAGTGCCCCAGACGGCGATGTTGGCCTGTCCCGACTGGAAGAGTTCGGTCATCTTCCCCGGCGAGGGCTCATAGACCAGCACGTTGGGATTGATGTCGGCCTTCATCACCTTGAAGCCGGGTTCGATGTTCTTCTCGCCGCCGCCGTTCATGCGGGCGAACATCATCAGCGTGTAGAGGCCGTAGGTGTTGTTGATCGGCGGAATCACCAGCTGCTTCTTGAATTTCGGATCCTTGAGGTCGTTCCACGAAGTCGGGATCGGCCAGCCCTTTTCCTTGAAGACCTTGGTGTTGATCATGAAGCCGGTGCCGGTCTGCCCGACCGCGACCGCCTTGTCGTCCTTGAACAGGGCCGCGGGATAGAGCTCGCTCTTGTCGAGGCCCTGAATGGGCGCGCAGAAACCGAGCTGGATGGCCTGGTACATGACGCCGTCGTCCATGATGGCGACGTCGATCACCTGGTTGCCCTTCTGGGCCTGGAGCTTGGCCAGCGTGTCGGTCGAGTTGCCGGCGACATACTCGACCTTCACGCCGTGCTTCTTCTCGAACTCGGGAAAGACCTCCTTGCGCAGGTGACTGTCCCAGACGCCGCCATAGGCCGCGACGGTGAGCGTCTTCTGTTGCGCCTCTGCGGGGAGCGAACCCGCCAACAAAGCCAGTGCCGCGATTGCGCCGAAGCCTGCCAAACGGGTCATTGCCCCCTCCGTTCGTGAGTTCCCCGCCATCAGTTTTTATATCGCGCTGCACGGCGTCAAATCCAATCTTGCGCCAAGCTCCATACTGAAATGTTATGAAAGGCGATGCGCAGCCTGAACCCCCGCCAGATCGAGGCCTTCCGTGCCGTGGTGCTCACGGGCGGCGTCGGCATGGCCGCCAACCTGATCAATGTCACCCAGCCTGCCGTCAGCCGGATGATCCGCGACCTCCAGCAACAGCTCGGACTCACCCTCTTCGAGCGCCGCGGCACGGGACTCGTGCCGACCAGCGAGGCGCTGTCCCTCTACGCCGAGGTGGAGCGGGCTTTCGTCGGCCTCGAACGCATCTCCCAGATGGCCGCCGAGCTGCGCACCCGGCGCGCCGGCTTCCTGCGGATCGCCGCATTACCCGCGCTGGCCAACGGTTTTCTGCCGCGGTTCGCAGGAAGCTACCTGGTCGAGCGGCCCAAGCTCGATCTCGTTCTGTCAGGCCTCGTCTCGCACGCCGTCGTCACCTCCGTGGCCCAGGGCCAGAGCGATCTGGGCTTCGCCGAAGGCTCGATCGAACACACGGCCGTACGGCTCGAGCGCATGCCGCCCGCCCCCTATATGGCGGTGCTGCCGCAGGACCATCCGCTCGCGCGCAAGAAGCGGCTGCGGCCGGCTGACTTCGAGGGCGAGAGCTTCATATCGCTGGGGCACTCCTCGCTATCGCGCTTCCGCATCGACCGCGTGTTCGCCGACCACGGCGTGAGACGCGTCATGCGCATCGAGACGCCGCTATCGGAAATCGCCTGCTCGCTCGCCGGCTCCGGGGCAGGCGTCACACTGTGCGATCCCTTTACCGCGACCGAGTACGCGACCCGCGGCATCGTCGTGCGGCCCTTCGAGCCGCGCATCCACTTCGAGTTCGCGGCCCTCTATGCCGCGCAGGGCACGCTGCCCCCGGTGGCGCGCGACTTCATCGACAGCTTCCGCGCGCACATCACCGCCTTCCTGCGCTCCCTGCCCCGGCGCTAGCCCAAGTTCAATCGACGCTGGCCTGCGGGAAGGGCAGCAGGAACGTGAGTTCGTGCTTGTTGTTGTGGAGGTGCAGGACGGTCGCGCCCGGGAGGGAAGCGAAGGCCTGGGCGGTCTCGTGATCGGTTTCGCCCTGGAACTTGATCGTGCAGACGAAGTTGCGGACCAGCCCGGTCGCCCGCCAGCGCTCGACCAGCCGCAACAGCCGTGCCGGGTAGCAGATCACGTCGGAGAACAGCCAGTCGACGGGGCCGACACTGACGGGATCCAGTCCGAACGCGCTCTCGCCGCGCCATTCCACGCCCGGCATCGCCGCGACCTTGGGATCGAGCGGCGCCTTGTCGACGGCGACGACGCTGGCGCCCAGCCGCGCCAGCACCCAGGTCCAGCCGCCCGGACAGGCGCCGAGATCGAGACAGCGTTCGCCCGGCTGTGGCCAGCGGCGCAGGCGCACCAGAGCTTCCCAGAGTTTCAGGTAGGCGCGGCTGGGGGGACCGACCTTGTCCTCGACCAGCTCGACCTCGCCGTTGGCAAAGGGTGAGCTGCAGGACGCAGCCGCCAGCAGGCGATCGGGCGCGAGCAGGGTCCACGAACCCAGCGGCGCCGTCGGCGCGGCGGCGGGAAAGACCACCGGCTTGGCCGAGACGTGCGGCAGCTTTTCCTGGATGAGCGCGGCGCGGCGATGATGCAGCGGTGCGTACATCGCCCAGTTGCGCTGGATGTCCCGCAGCGACTTCGCCGCCGTGCCGATCGAGGCGACCGGCAGCTCGACGCAGTCGCGCCAGATGTTTGCCGACCACGCTGAGCGCAGCGGCGGCGCCTCGGACAGAAAAAGGCGGCCGTGCTCAGCCTGGATCTCCACACCACCGCGCGCCAGTTCATCGCGCAACTGGCTTTGGAGACCATCGGCAGCGAGATAGGCCGTGATCACGCGAACTCTCGAAGATTGAACATATTCAATATCAATGTAACAGCCCGGCCATGGAAAATCCGTCAAACCTCATGCTAGCGTTATTCGACAACGGAGGGAGAGAGTCATGTTTACCAAACGGTTCCTGATCGCCGCACTGCTCGCTGGATCGATCGCCGCCACGGGCGCGACCAGCGGCGCGGCCTATGCGCAGGGTCAGCCGATCGTCGGAATTTCAACGGTCATCAACTATTCGATCGACGCGACCATCAGCGCCATCGATCCGGCCAAGCGCACCGTGACCTTCACCGGTCCGGCCGGTCGCTCGCTGACCTCCAGCGTCGGCCCCGGCGTCAAGATGGACACCAGCAAGGTCGGAGACCAGGTCTCCGTGGCGTTCGAGGAGAAGCTGAGCTTCGTCCTGTCCGGCCCGAACACGGCGACTCCGGGCGGCCGCGATGTCGGCGTCACCGCCGCCGCCACGACGGGCACCCGCGCCGCCGGCGTCATGGCCGACCAGACCGTCGCCAACTGGTGGGTCACGGGAGTCAACACGACCGCCAACACGATCTCGCTCGTCAATCCGAACGGCGGCGAGGTCCGGACCTACAACGTCGTGTCGCCCGAAGGCCGCGCCCAGCTGCCGCGCGTCAAGACCGGCGACAAGCTGACCGCGATCGACACGCAGGTCCTGGTCGTCGCGATCACGCCGAAAAAGTAGCGCCCCCAAAGGTGGCGGTGCTGGCAGAACCGGGCCAGCGCCGCCTCCCGCGCGGCTTCAGCCGCCGCGCCGGCCGAGGCTTCCCCGCATCGCCCCACCCGGGGTGCGCAGTTCGATCGTCAATTGGTCCCCTGCCACCTTGCCGGTCGCGGTGAAACCGGCCATCGAACAGTCCCGGTTCTCGTAGATCCGGCCACTGCCGGAAATATCGCCATTCGACGACAAGGTGAGCGAGAGGGCCGAGGTGCCGCAGCCCGGCTGGGTGACCCGGCCGATGAGCTGGCCCCCGGCAATACTCAACTCAACCGTCACGACTCCCGACGTTCCGGCGAAGCCGCTGCTCGACAGCCCGCCCCCGTAGACTCCGTCATGGGCACCGCTGCTGGGCTTCGCGGTCGGTGATGCTGCCGCCTGCGACGCAGACGACCGTGCGCCCGGCATCGGGGGCGCATCGCGCAGCAGCGCCGGCACCTGCGCCGCAGTGAGAAAGCCGGTCGCCGGATGCCCCTTGGCCTTCTGCCAGGCCGCGATCATCTCGCGCGAGCGTTGACCGAAAGTCCCGTCCGAGCCGCGCGTATCGTAGCCCAGCGACGTGAGCACCCCCTGGATTCGCTGGCGATCGGCGGGCAGGAGTTGGAGCGCTTCCTCCCCGTCGCGCGCCACGACCGCCGGGTCGGCCTCGGGCGATGCCGTCGGAGGCGGCGCCGCGGGGACCGCCTCGGTCGTCGCCAACTGCGGCTGCAGCCGCGGCGTCAGCGCGTAGTAGCCAACGCCCAGAGCCAACAAAACAACGACGCCGATTGCGGCGGGCTTCCAGGGAGACCGCCGTCGGGGACCGATGGCGAGCGCCGAGGGCGCGGAGGGCGGGGTCGGAGGCGTAGGCGGCGTCGGTGGGGTCGGAGGCGTGGGCGGCGCGGCCGACCTGGGCATGATCTGCGTGGCGTTGGCATCGACCATCGGCCCGCCCAGCAGGGCGCGCCAAGCGGCGATCGTCTGCGGCCGCTCGTCGTAGCGCACGGCCAGTCCCGCATCGATTCCCGAAAGCAGCGTCGGCGAGAAGCCGTCGAGCTGCAGCCCTCTGAGGGGCTGGTAGGTGTCCTCGAGCAGGCGATCGAAGGCGCTGGGCGGCGCCTTGCCGGTGATGGCGTGGTGCAGTGTCGCCGACAGGCCGTAGATGTCCGTCCACGGCCCCTGCTTGCCCGTGGTGAACTGCTCGGGCGCCGCATAACCGGGCGTGAAGATCGCCGTCATGGTCGAGGACCGGCCCGCAATGGCCAGTCGCGCCGCGCCGAAATCGATCAAGGTCGGAATGCCGGCCTCGCTCAGCAGGATGTTGCCGGGCTTGATGTCACGATGCAGGAATCCTGTTTCGTGGACTTTCTGCAGTCCCTCGAGCAGCGGCGGCAGGAACGTCTCGACTTCCTGCGGTGACAGTGGCCCCGTCGTCTTGACCCGTTCCTCCAGCGTGCCGCCCCGCACCAGCTCCATCACCATGTAGGAGGTGCCGTTGGTCTCGACGAAGTCGAACACCTTCACGATGGCCGGCGCGTCATGAAGGCTGGCGAGGGTGCGGCCTTCGGCCACGAAGCGCTCGCGTCCCCACGAGAAGTCTTCCGCCACTTCGGTGGAGCGCGGCAGGACCGAGGCGCCGTCCTGGCGAATGGCGAGCGCCGGCGGCAGGTACTCCTTCAGGGCGACTTCGCGATCGAGCTGGGTGTCGCGCACACGGTACGTGATGCCGAAGCCGCCCTGGCCCAGCACTTCCAGAACCTCATAGCGGCCCACCACTCGCCCCGGGGCCAGCGCGACATAGTCGACGACAGCATCCGCCGCCGCCGGACCGACGGGTTCGGCGGGCCTGTCGCCCGGGTCGTCCTTGATATGCATGTCACTCCTGCCCCGCAAAGCAACGTGTTGGAAAGACGAGCGTTCCCGTGGGAGCGCCAGGCGATCTCCGGCGCGAGCGAGGTCATCCATGGCACGGGCTTTAAAGGACACCGCTGAGGCCGCGCTCCCTCCGGCCCACCAGGGCGAAATACGCGTGCCCACGGCAGGAACCTGGGTGGGACTGGCAGCCGGCCTGCTCGTCGTCGCCGCCGGCTTCCTCTGGACGATGCTGTAGCGAGCCCCCTTCCGGCGGGTTAACCTCCGGGCAACACGGAGGAATTTCATGGCGAAGTTCGGCATTGGTCAGTCGGTACGAAGGGTCGAAGACCCGCGGCTCCTCACCGGCGGCGGTCGCTATACCGACGACACCAAACTCTCGACCCCGGCCGCACGGGCCTATGTGCTGCGCTCACCGCACGCCCATGCCGATATCAAGAGCATCGAAACGGCGGCTGCAAAGAAGGCCCCCGGCGTGCTTCTGGTCCTCACCGGCGAGGACGTGAAGGCGGCTGGCTACGGCGACCTGCCGTGTCTCGTACCGGTGACCAACCGCGACGGCACGCCTCGCGGCGAGACGCCCCGCCCGATGCTGGCCCAAGGCCGCGTTCGCCATGTCGGCGACCCGGTGGCGCTGGTGGTGGCCGAGACGCTCGAGCAGGCCAAGGACGCTGCCGAACTGATCGAGATCGACTACGAGGCCCGCCCGCACACGGTCGGCACCTTCGAATCGGCCCAGCCCGGCGCGCCGCTCGTCCACGACCACATCAAGGGCAACCTCGTCTTCGACTGGGAGATGGGCGACCGCGCGCGCACTGAGGCGGCTTTCGCCAAAGCCGACCGGGTCGTGAAGCTCGAGATCGTCAACAATCGCCTGGTCGTGAACTCGATGGAGCCGCGTGGCGCCATCTGCGAATACGACCCGGCCGATGACCGTTCGACCCTGTGGGTTTCTTCTCAGGGCGTCAGCGTCATCCGTCCCGTGGTCGCGGACATGATCCTGAAGATCGGCCAGCCCAAGCTGCGCGTGCGCACCGGCGACGTGGGCGGCGGCTTCGGCATGAAGATCTTCGTGCACCCCGAATATCCGCTGGTCGTGTGGGCCAGCCGCGAACTGAAGCGCACGGTGAAGTGGATTCCCGACCGCCAGGAAGCGTTCCTGTCCGACGTACAGGGCCGTGACCACGTCTCGCTGGCCGAGATGGCGCTCGACAAGGATTGCAAATTCCTCGGCCTGCGCGTCACGACGCACGCCGCGCTGGGCGCCTATCTCAGCCATTTCGGCGCGTTCATTCCGACGATGGCCGGCAGCGGCATGCTGGCCGGCCTCTACCAGACGCCCGCGATCTACGTGAACGTGAAGGGCGTGATGACCAACACCGTGCCGACCGATGCCTATCGCGGCGCCGGCCGGCCCGAGGCTGCCTATCTGCTGGAACGCTTCGTCGACCATATCGGCCGTGAGACCGGTCTGGGCCCGGTCGAGATCCGCAAGCGCAACCTCGTGAAGCCCAACCAGATTCCGTGGAATACCGCCTTGGGTGACACATTCGATTCCGGCGACTTCGACAATGTCATGCTGAAGGGCCTGGAGAAGGCCGACTGGAAGGGCTTCCCGGCCCGCCGCGCGGCATCGCTGGCCAAGGGCAAGTGGCGCGGCATCGGTATGGCCACCTACGTCGAGAAGTGCTCGGGCGGCGCGCCGGAAAGCGCCATCGCCAAGTTCAACGAGGACGACACGATCACCGTCTTCGTCGGCGTCCAGACCAACGGCCAGGGTCACGAGACCGCCTTCACCCAGATCATGTCGGCCCGTCTCGGTGTCGATGCCGATCGCATCCGCATCGTGCAGGGTGATTCAGACTTCACGCCCGAGGGCATGACCGGCGGCAGCCGGTCGATCCCGGTCGCAGGTGCCGCCGTGCTCGGCGTCAGCGACAACATCATCGAGAAGGGCAAGCTGGTCGCAGCCTCGGCGATGGAAGCGGCCGTGGGCGACATCGAATATGCGGATGCGACGTTCCGCATCGTCGGCACCGACCGCACGATGAGCCTGTTCGACGTGGCGCGCGCCGCCCGTGATCCGAAACACGTCCCGGAGGGCAGCAAGCCCGGGCTGGACGACACCTTTACGCGCACACCGCAGGCCGCGACCTTTCCCAACGGCTGCCATGTCTGCGAACTCGAGGTCGATCCCGAGACGGGCACACTCGAGATCCTGAACTACTCGATCATGGACGACTTCGGCACGGCGCTTAATCCGCTGCTGCTGCAGGGCCAGGTCCATGGTGGCGTCGGCCAGGGCGTCGGCCAGGCTCTGACCGAGAAGACGATCTACGATCCCGACTCCGGCCAGCTCATGAGCGGTTCGTTCATGGACTATGCCCTGCCGCGCGCCGACGTTGTGCCGCATGTCCACTTCGACATGCACAACAGCCTGTGCACGACCAATCCGCTGGGCGTGAAGGGTGCGGGCGAGGCCGGCGCCATCGGCGCGCCGCCCTCCGTCATCAACGCCATCGTCGACGCGATCCATCCGCACACCGGACTGAAGCATATCGACATGCCCGTGACCGCCTCGTCCCTGTGGGCGGCCATCGACGCCCACCGGGTCAAGAAAGCAGCGTAAAGAGTATGACCGACAAAGCGAACGACCCGACCCTCGCCTCCGCCCTCGCCGATTCGGTGAAGGCGATCGATGCCGACTACGCCGAGGAGATGCGCGAGCTTCGCGCTCTCTTCGAAGAGGCGCGACTCGAAGCCGAAAAGGACGAGCCGAACGACGTCAAGCTGAAGGCGCTGCTCAACGACGCCAACGAGATGGCACGCACTTTCGCGACGCTCGATCCTGCGTGGCAGGCGGTGCAGCGCGTCGCGCGGATGTTCGGGATTCTTTAGTTGGCCGCCATCAACCGCCGGCGCTCCAGCGTCCGGCGGATGGTGCGCGTGACCTTCTCGTCGAGGAAGAAGGCGCGCTCGCTGCGATAATTTTCGTAGCGTGCGATCTCGATCGCGCCGACCGCAGTGGCCAACCTGTCCGCATCGCTCTTGCGCTCGAAGGCGCAATGGATGGCCGGTCCGCACTCGTCTTCCACTGTGCGCACCGAATAGTGGCCCTGCGGCGGAAAGGTCACGATCAGGTCGTGAATCGCGCGAGCGGTCTCGACGATGGGCTGCCCACCGTCATCCGCCTGGCCAAGAACCAGGTAAGGGCTGATCTCCTCGAGGGTGGTGCTTTCGCTCATGCGGTATCAACGACGTGTGCGGCGCAATAGTTGCGTCGCTATTGCACCCCGCTACGAGCGGGCAACCATTCCGGGGATTTGACGTTCATCCAGCAGCACGAACTGAGCCGCGGATGTACCGGTGAGTTCGTAAGGCCCGCCCGGCGCTGCTGGAGCGGGTCTTTTGCGCAGTTTGCGCGACTTTTGCATTGCCATCGGCTAAAGACACCGCCATCCGATCAGCACCGGAGTTTTCCCCATGGCCGCCTTCCTTCGGGCGAAGGTCTTCGCGATCACCTTTCTCGCGGTGCTTCCTGCGGCCGCGCAGGATACGGTCAGTGTCGGGAACATGACGAAGCACGCGTTCGGCACGCCGGTGTCCTTCCAGAACGGGGACAGGGGTTGTCTCATCACGTTCGAGGACGATCGCGGCCGGCCTTTTCGCGAGCTTGCGGAATTCGAATTGTGCCCCCAGGAGAAGGCCCTGAAGGGCAAACGCCTCGCCCTCACCTACAAGGCCACGCGCGTTCAATCTCCCTCGTGTCAGGGTGACCCGGACTGCAAGAAGAGCGACACGGTCGTGCTGGTCGTCGCGGTGAAGCCGACGACGATCGGGGCTGCACCTCCCCCGCCCCCGCCACCTGTGGCGACCAACCGGAATGCGCAGGCGCCGAACCAGGCCTCGTTCTGTACACCTGCGGAGACGGTCGTCTTCTCCTGCTACACCAACCCGAACAAGCTCGTGTCTGTTTGTGCATCGAAGGACGCCGCGCCGAACAAGGGCTACCTGCAATATCGCACCGGCAATCCCGATGCGAAGACGCCGATAGACCTCACGCTCCCGTCCGCCCAGGTCCCGCCGCCGCAGGCGGCGAATGGCGACTCGCTGTCCTTCTCCGGCGGTGGCGCCGCCTGGCTGCGCGTCTCGACGACAAAGGTCGCCTTTGTCGTCTATACCGGCATCGGCAAGTGGGGCCCGCGCGGCGAGATCCGGGAGAAAGCCGGCGTCGCCGTCGAGCGAGACGGCACGCAGGTCGCCAACCTGAAATGCACCGGCACGCCGATCAGCCTGCTCGGCCCCGATTGGTTCACGAAGGCCGGCATCAACTCCGGCGGGCGGGACTTCGACCTGCCCGAATGATCACCTACTTCAAGAAAGACGTCCGATGCCACGCCCGCTGAAGATCCTTGCCGCCCTCCTCTCGCTCACCCTGCTGCCGTTGACCGGGGCACAGGCGCAGGAAGCGTGGCGCACCTACGAGGGACTGGAGGCGATCGAGATTCCCTTCGCCAACGGGCCCATCTCCCCGCACCATGTGCCGGAAATCTGGCTCAGCCTGAATGGCGCCCGGCCGCGCTGGTTCGGCATGGATACGGGCTCCACCGGCATCGTCGTTTCGGCCGAGCACTTCATCCCCGGACCGGGCGACGTCTCGCAGGGACCGGGGCGGCTGACGTACAATAGCAGTGGCCGCGTCCTGAGCGGCGAGCACTGGATGACGGACGTGGTCATCCGCCGCGACGAGCACACGCCGGTCGCGACGGCGCGCGTGCAGGTGCTGAGGGTGAGCCAGATCACCTGCCTCGAACATGCCCGCGACTGCCGGCCGGAATCGAACCCGCGCAATGTCGGGTTCATGGGCATCGGCTTCGATCGCGGCAAGGCGCAGGCAACCGCCGACAACGCATCGCCGAAGAATCCTTTCGTCAGTCTCGTATCGCTAGCCTCGGGCCGGCCGGTCAGCGCGGTGCGACCCGGCTACGTGATTACCCGGACCGGCGTGCATCTCGGCATGACACCCGCCCTCACCCGCCATATGGCCTTCGTGAAGCTGACACCGAAGGCGCATGCCCCCGGCGTGCCCGACTGGAACGGCGCGCCCATGACCGTGTCGGTCGACGGTGTCACCGGCCGGGGCACGATGTTGATGGATACCGGTATCAACTACATGTTTCTTTCGCCGCCCGCGGGCACGCGCCTCGAGCATGGTCGGCGCGCGCCGGAGGGTACGAGGGTTGAGCTGTTCATGCCCGATCGCCAGCGCCCGCAACCTGCCTTCTACGAGTTCAGGGTCGGGCGGCGGGGCAATCCGCTGCATCCCGAGCGGGTCGAAGTGGTGCACGACGCGACTGTCTTCGTGAACACCGGCCGCATGTTCCTGGAGGGTTTCGATTACCTCTATGACGCTGCCGGGGGCTATGTCGGCTACGGCTGGAACGGGCGAGTCAGCCACGAATATGGCGGCGTGACGCCGGGAACCTTCGGTGCTCAGTAGATAATCTTGAGCCTCCTGTCGGGAGACGGCGGCATTCTGCGTCCTTGGGACAGAACGACCCCACAAGGAGCCAGAAATGACTGCCGCGCCCGCCAACGACCGTGAACTGGTCCTCACCCGCCTGATCGACGCCCCGCGCGAGAACCTCTATCGCTGCTGGACCGAACCGGCGCTGCTGAAGCAGTGGTTCGCCCCCAAGCCTTACGAGACGCCCGTCGTGGAGGTGAGTGTGCGGCCGGGCGGTTCCAATCTCATCGTGATGCGCGGTCCCGACGGGACGGACATGCCGAACCGCGGTGTGTATCTCGAGGTCGTCCCGAACGAGCGGCTGGTCTTCACAGATGCGTTCACCGAAGCGTGGCAGCCCTCGGCCAAGCCGTTCATGACGGTAGTCCTCACCTTCGAGAAGCGGGGCGCCAAGACTCTTTACACCGCGCGCGTGCGCCACTGGACGGTCGAGGATCGAGACGCCCATGAGAAAATGGGCTTCCACGCGGGCTGGGGCATCTGCACGGACCAACTCGCCGCACTGGCGGCGACTCTCTGAACTCCTGCAACGCGAGCGCCCTCCAGGGGTTGAGTAACCACACCCCTGGAGGATCCCATGGTCAAAAAGACTCTCGTCGCCCTTGTAGCCTGCGGCTTGATGGTGGGCGCCGCCCACGCGCAATCGGGCGGACCGGGAGCGAGCAGCGGCGGCAGCTCGACGTCGCCGGCGCCGGCCGGCACCTCGCCGACCGTTCCGTCTCCGTCCGCTTCACCGCCACCGAGCAGCGCTTCGCCGGTCAACCCGACGCCGTCGGCGCCTGGCGCCCCGAGCGCCGGTCAACCCGGCGTCGGTTCGGATACGAGCCGTCAGGCCCCACCTGCCGGCACCCGCTGACGGTCCCGAAATCCAGAAAAGCGCCGCCCCGAGCCGGATGCGCGACGTGAACGCTAGAGCACGCTTGCCAGCACCGCCTCGCGCAGCACCCGCAGTGAAGGCACCCACTGGTCCGGCGTGTCGTAGTTGCCGGCGGTCACCGCTACCACGAGGTCCAGGCCGGGAAACACCCAGAGGCGCTGGCCGCCATTGCCGTAGGCGCCTTGGTAGCGTTCGAGCCGGTTGCGATTCCAGCGCGGCCCGGACGTGACCGAAAAGGTCATGTCGCCCATGTACCACTGGTAACCATAGCGGCGGACCTCGTCGCAGCTCACGTAAAGTCTGGTCGCGCGCGCGATCCACTCCCTGAGGACGATCTGCCTTCCATCGACCTCTCCGCCCTGCAGGACCAGCTGGCCGATCCTCGCGAGATCACGTGGCCGCAGGCGCAGACCGGACGCCGCGAATTCGTCGCCCCGCGCGTCGGTCAACCATTCGCTGGGCCCCATGCCCAATGGATCGAACAGCGTCTCGCGCGCGAAAGCGTGCAGGCTTTTGCCGGTCCCCTGCGTGATCATGCGTCCGAGGAGCGCCGTGGCGCCGCCGCTATAGACCCAGCGCGTACCGGGCTCGAAGACGACGGGCCGGCCGAGCACGTAGCGATAGCGATCGGACGCACCGTCCATCTCGATCTCGCTGTTGGTCGGGTCGCTGTAGGGAACGGAGAGTTCATCCCAGTCGGTGCCCATCGTCATCGTGAGGGCGTGGTGGACCGTCCATTTTGCGCGTGCCGGATCGGCGGCAAGGTCGCGATAGGCGGGAAACGCCGCGAGCAAGGGCGCCTCGGGCGGCGGGACTTTCCCCTCGGCCAGCGCGACGCCATAGAGCAGGCCCACGATGC
The DNA here is from genome assembly GCF_965249915.1 of Reyranella sp. Taxonomy (GTDB): domain Bacteria; phylum Pseudomonadota; class Alphaproteobacteria; order Reyranellales; family Reyranellaceae; genus Reyranella. Next base: position 775,140 of record NZ_OZ252257.1, on the reverse strand, counting down.
TCTTCGAGACGGAGCGCAAATCGTGCAGCGTGTCCGGACCGAACACGACGGTGCCGAGCGACCGCCCCCGGGCCCAGTCCGTTCCGTCGAAATAGCGCTCGAGCACCAGTTTGCCGCCCCGCGCGACGACAACGCCGTGGACGTTCCAGATGCGCTTGTCGCCGATGAGGGCATCGAGCCTCGACGACAGGTCGGGCGCGAAACCAGCCAATTGCGGCGACTGCGCCTCCCAAACGGCGGGTTGAGCGGACGAGTTCGACGGCGCCATGAGCATCGCTCCCAGCACGGCAAGAAAAGGTCGGCGATCGAGCAATTCCGGGTTCACCCATGGAACGCTATCACACCTCCCTCGATTGGGGCGGTGCCCGAGCCGAACCCGGAACCGGATCGGCAACCTTCTGCGGCCTTTTCGTTGACTAGGGACCGCCCAAGGAGAAGCTCCATGCGCTATCAAGTTCTGCCGGCGACTTCTGCTGACGTTGCGTATGTTGCGGCTGTTCTCGAGGATGAGCCCGGCGCGGCGGATTGGCCCGAGAAGGAGCCCAGTCGCCGGCTCATCGAGGCATGCGCTTTCAGTGCCCAGATCTGGGCGGCGCGACGCCTGAGCGACGGCACGACCAGCGCTCTCTGGGGCGTGACCCCACGCCTCGACAATCCCGAGATTGGGTATCTCTGGATGATGACCCTCGCTGTTTTCGAAGGCGAATCGCGTGAATTCTCAATGCTGTGCCGTCTCGTCTTTGGCGAGATGCTCGACCAGTTCCCTCGGCTGGAGCAGCATATCGAAGCGCAGGAGGATCGGACGCTCGAACTGTTGCGCGGACTGGGATTTCATATCGGCGAACCGCAGCGGCAACTTGGTTCGGGTACGACATTTCGCCATGTCTGGCTCGAATCACTGTCGTTCGACCGTTTCTCGAACAATCCGGCGGGAGCGAGCACGCGGCTCCATTGAGCCGGACACAAATAGAAAGCCCCGCCGCCATTTCAGGCGCGGGGCCAGTGTCCGCCGACCGGTCACCATTACATCCATGGCTCACCCCGGCGGTGTCAGCGACCAATCTGGCCGCTTGAACGAATTTCATATGGGGTGTGCGACCGGGACTTCAAGAGCACACGTGCTGAACTTCGTGTCTTCTTTGTTTTTTGGTTTGCGAACGGATTGCAGGTCTGCCTAACGTAGACAGGCTCGGGGAGATCACATGTCGCAAAACCGTCGTTCGCTGCCCACTCTAGCCCGCCTCCTTCCAGCCGGCGCGCTTGGACTTTCGGTCGGCCTCGCAGCTGCCGATGCAGCCGCGACAAGCGTTGCCGAACCCGAAGGCAAGAAGGCTTCGGTCGCGCAGCGGCTCGAATCGCTTCGTTCCGATGTGTCGGGCGCCCTCGAACAGCATCGCAAGGAGGGCGGGCCCTTCGTGGTCGTCGATCCCGAGCAGAAGTTCGCCTGGTGGGGCAACGGCGGCTGGCGCAACGGAGGCTGGCGCAATGGCGGCTGGGGCAACTGGCACAACTGGTGATCATGACTACCACCCCTGAAATCGGGATGGTGGTCGTGCAGCCGACGGCCTTCTGCAACATCGCCTGCACCTACTGTTACCTCCCCGATCGCTCCAACAAGCACGTCATCGCCCAGTCGACGGTGACGCGGCTGTTTGAGCAGATCTTCGCGTCCGGCTGGACCTGTCCCGAGATCACCGTGATCTGGCATGCGGGCGAGCCGCTGGTTGTCCCGGTCTCGTTCTATCGGGAGGCCTTCGCGACGATCGAGGGGATGCGGCCGGCATCGGTCCACGTGAAGCATTCGTTCCAGACCAACGGCACGTTGATCGATGCCGCCTGGTGCGACCTGTTCAAGGACTGGAAAGTGGGCGTTGGTGTCAGCCTGGACGGGCCGCGCGAACTGCACGATCTTCATCGCAAGAGCCGCAGCGGCAAGGGCACGTTCGACAAGACCATCGCCGGCATCCGTTGCCTGCGCGACAACGACGTCGAATTCCACGTGATCTCGGTCCTGTCGCACGCCAGCCTCGACCAGCCGGAAGAGCTGCTCGACTTCTACCTGTCCGAGGGCATCGACCAGATCTGTTTCAACGTGGAGGAGTCCGAGGGCGATCACGTCTCGAGTCTTTTCCACGGGCCCGAGCTGCGGAGACGCTATTCCGCATTTCTGCGCCGTTTCTGGCACCTCGCCCGCCAGAGCGGCCGCGTCCGCTTCGTGCGAGAGATCGACCTCGCCCTGCCACGCATGTTCCGCCCCGAAGGCGTCCCGGCACGCAATATCCAGGTCGAACCGCTGGCGATGCTGAATGTCGACAGTCACGGCAATGTCTCGAGTTTCTCGCCCGAGCTTCTCGGCCTGAAGAACGCCGACTATCGCGACTTTCTGCTGGGCAACATCAACTTCCAGTCGCTGCAGGAAATCCACGCCACCTGCCTGGCGTCCCCACTCTACCGGGATATCACCGCGGGCGTTCAGGCCTGCAGCCGGTCCTGCGACTACTTTTCGGTGTGCGGCGGCGGCGCCCCGGTCAACAAGTTGTTCGAGAATGGCAGCTTCTCCGGCACCGAGACGTCGTACTGCACGCTGACGCAGATGGTCCCGACCGACCTGATCCTCGAAGCCTATGACCGGCTCGCGCGCAGCGAGACGGTGGTTGCTCCCCAGAGCACCCTTTCCCTTTCGCCTGTTCCGAGCGGCGACGCTGCCGCTTAGCTGCCGAGGATGCCATGACCCGCAAGACGCTCTTTACCCTCGCCTCCCTGGTCGCCGCCGGCGCGATGCTGGGCGGCCTCGCCGCCCAGGCGCAGCAGCAGGCGCCGCAGGCGGCCCCCTCGACGCCGAAGGATGCCGGGCCGCCGCCGGGCGGCGGCGCTCCGTCCCCCGAAGGCAACCGCCCCTTCCCGGTCATGTTCGTGACCAGCGTCGAGCTGATCCGCTCCGAAAAGACCGGTGGCATGGACATCGTCCGCGCCCGCGGCCTCGTCACTTCCAGCGCCTGGGGCGAGCCGCATCTCCTGCCGATCACCCGTGGCGAAGGCATCGACGGCATGCTCGACCTCATCTTCCAGGCCAGTGCCCCGTCGGACATGGCACCGCTCGGCCCCTTCATGCAGGTCGAGGCGATCCTGCCGATCGCCCATGGCCATCCTTACAAGGGCATCCGCGTCCGCTCGGGCTACAACGCCGTCTCGCTGAAGACCCTGCCGGGTTTCGCCGAGGTCGCGCCGCCCAAGGAAGACTGCGCCAAGTGCCTGGGCAAGTACTTCCAGGCCAAGGGCGCCGCCGCCCCGGCCGGCCAGGCTGCCGGCAATGTCGTGAAGGAGGAAGACCTTCCCTACCCGCTGCGCATCATCCGGCCGGCCGACGGCATCCCGAGCTACGAGTACGAGCCCAATCGCCTCACCCTCGTCCTCTCCGAAGCTGGCCAGATCGTCGACGCCGCCTGGGACTGAACGGATTTTCAAGTCCTTGAGACAAGCTTTCATTCAAGTTTCGATTGCCAATTTGCAAGGCCTTGCGCAGGCTGCGGGCCGATTGAGGGAGAACGAGATGTCACAGGATCGACGTACACTTCGCACGCTGGCGCAGCTCCTCCCGTCGGGCGCGCTTGGTCTTTCGGTCAGCCTGGCAGCGGCCGATGCTTCGGCCACTGCCGTTGCGCCTCCCGAAGAGTCCACCAAGTCGGTCGCGGATCGCCTGCAGTCGATTCGGACCGATGTCTCCGGCGCGATCGAGCAGTACCGCAAGGACGGCGAACCCTTCGTCGCCGTCGATCGCGAGCAGACGCTCGCCTGGTGGGGCAATGGCTGGCACCGTGGATGGGGCTGGCGCAACGGCGGCTGGGGCAACGGCTGGCACAATGGCGGTTGGGGCAACGGTTGGGGCAATGGCGGCTGGGGCAACGGCTGGCACAACTGGTGAGCCGCTTCTCGAAGCGAGCGATCTGATCGTCGTCCACCCGCCTATCCCGAGCGGCGAAAGCGCCGCACAGCCTTCGAGGATGCCATGACCCGCAAGACGCTCTTTACCCTCGCCTCCCTGGTCGCCGCCGGCGCGATGCTGGGCGGCCTCGCCGCCCAGGCGCAGCAGCAGGCGCCGCAGGCGGCCCCCTCGACGCCGAAGGATGCCGGGCCGCCGCCGGGCGGCGGCGCTCCGTCCCCCGAAGGCAACCGCCCCTTCCCGGTCATGTTCGTGACCAGCGTCGAGCTGATCCGCTCCGAAAAGACCGGTGGCATGGACATCGTCCGCGCCCGCGGCCTCGTCACTTCCAGCGCCTGGGGCGAGCCGCATCTCCTGCCGATCACCCGTGGCGAAGGCATCGACGGCATGCTCGACCTCATCTTCCAGGCCAGTGCCCCGTCGGACATGGCACCGCTCGGCCCCTTCATGCAGGTCGAGGCGATCCTGCCGATCGCCCATGGCCATCCTTACAAGGGCATCCGCGTCCGCTCGGGCTACAACGCCGTCTCGCTGAAGACCCTGCCGGGTTTCGCCGAGGTCGCGCCGCCCAAGGAAGACTGCGCCAAGTGCCTGGGCAAGTACTTCCAGGCCAAGGGCGCCGCCGCCCCGGCCGGCCAGGCTGCCGGCAATGTCGTGAAGGAGGAAGACCTTCCCTACCCGCTGCGCATCATCCGGCCGGCCGACGGCATCCCGAGCTACGAGTACGAGCCCAATCGCCTCACCCTCGTCCTCTCCGAAGCTGGCCAGATCGTCGACGCCGCCTGGGACTGAGGCAGCCATCGGTGCGCCGCGCCGCGGCGCCGATTTCCAGCGAGGAGTCGACCAGGCTCCTCGACCGCCACGGTTGATTGCCGCTGAGAGCCGATATCAGGGCGACATATCCAGCCGGGATTGCGACCACGCCCTCATTGTCGGCTTCCGTATGACCCGGTAGCAGAGGCCCCGCCTCCCTTCCCGCGCTACAGGGGCGCCAGCGCGTACCGCAGGGGATTGCTCGGCACCTGCATCAGCCCGTCGAACGGCTGGCCCAGTTCGAGGATGAGATAGATCGCACTGGCTGCGGAGAGGGCGCAGAAGAACAGCACGCTCAGCATCGTGCCGTTGGCATCCGCGGACATCGCGAAGCTGCCGAAAATGAAGCAGAGCCACAGAACCAGCACGGTGATGAACGGCTTGGCGAGCGAGTCGGACGGATGCGCGTAGAGTGTGAGCTGGATCTGGGCCAGCGCATTGCTCACTACCGATGCTCGTGCCTGCAGCGAAGTCTGAACCGGATCGCGCGGCGCGAGCAAGCGCAGTCTGGTGATGACCTGGGCTTCCGACGCCGAAGCCTGTGCCGGCGTCGGGGCGACCGCATCGTCGTCGCGCCAGATCGTACTCACGATGGCGGCAACGTCCTGGCGCAGGGCTTGGCGCAGCGCCACGCCTTCGGCGCCATAATCCTTGAGAAGACGGTCGAGCTCGATGACATTAGCCGTGAGCTGGCCGACCTGGCTATGAGTGGCCTCGTAGGAGGCACGGGTCGAGGCGAAGAGAAGCGCCGTCACCAGCGCCGCCATGGTGGCGATGAGAGCCGTCGCCAGCTTGATGACGTCCTTGGAATCACCGCTCAGGTGCTTCTCCGGCAGCGTTCGGCGGAGAAGAACGCCGGCGGCAATGCTGATCAGGATCAGGCCCAGGACAAGCAGCGCGGTTTCGACGGCACTCAACTCGATCACCTCGTCCGGGCGCGGCCTGCGCGGGTAACACAAGTGCAATGAGCTTACCGCGGACGCCTTACCGGACTGTTACGGCAGACCACTTCGCCCGCCACAGTGCGCCGCTACGGACCGGTCGCCGAAAATGACCGGCCTCGCGCCCGGGGCCAGAAATGATCGGTTGCCAGCAGCCCTCCCTCAGAGGTCTGGCTGCTCCTCGCCCTCAAGCGGCTTCCCTCGTGGTCGAGGGATCGATGGAGCCGTCTCGTGAAGTTTCGCGCGGCATCATCGCGGGTTGCTGGCGCTCGTCACGTCGGCACGTTCGGTCGCCTGGCCCACTCCGTCGCCCCAGCTCGCGAGCGCGCGCGAACTGCAGCTCGTCGGATTCGGCGCCGTGTGCGAAGGCTCAGTCAGCGACTGAGACGGCGGCTGATATCGCCTCGAGGTCGCGCTCGGCGCGGCTGGCCGCCACCTGCTTGCGGAACCGTTCGAGGTCGGCGCCCCGCAGCTGCGCGCGCTTCAACTCGGGATGGGTGATGGGATTGACCGGCTTGCCGTCGACCTGGAGCTCGAAGTGGAGATGGGCCCCGGTGGAACGGCCGGTGCTGCCGACGTAGCCAATCACGTCGCCGCGCGACACCATCATGCCGGGCTGGAGGCCGCTCGCGAAGGCGGAGAGATGGCCATAGACCGAAGCCAGCTTGCCGCCATGTTCGAGGCGAACCCAGTTTCCGTAGCGCCCGTTCGGCGCCGCACCGACGACGATGCCGTCGGCCGCCGCCACCACGGGTGTGCCCGCAGGTGCCACAAGATCGACGCCCTCATGCATGAACAGGGATCGCGACGAGGGGCGCGCCGACAAGGCGTAGGCCGGCGGCGCGCGAAAACCGCCATATGAAGACCCTCCATAGGAGGAACCTCCATACGAGGAGAGGCCGGAGGACGAAGCACCGCCAACGCCCGCGCGCGGCATGTCGGTGGCGCCCCCGGTGGGCAGCCCGGGCGGCAGAGGCTTCGCGAGATTCGGGCCACCGGCGCCCTGCGGCTTGCCGCCGTAAGGCGGAGGCGGCTGGTCGAACGGATCGGCGCGCAGCCCGAATCCCGATGAGATCGATATGGTATCGAGTGGAAGACGGAACGATGGCGGCGTCGCCGCCTGCCCGCTTGCCATCCAGAAGCGCTCGGTATTGTCGCGCATGCGGAAGCGATGGATCGCCATCATGCCCTTCGGCGTGCGCAGTTCCATCCAAAGAACGCGGCCGACATCGAGCGGCGCCCCCGCCTGGGTGAAGGTCTGCTCGTAGCGGACGTAGAACCTGTCGCCGTCCCGCATCTCCTTCTTCAGGTCGACCGACGTCTCGAACGCCTGCATGGCCTCTAGCATGGCCGGCGCCGGGACGCCCGCAGCGGCCGCCGAGGCTTCGAGCGAACCGCCGGCGATCACGCCCGAAACGCCGATCCGGCGCTGGAACGGAAGATAGACCTGCAGACGGGCATCGTCTTCGCCATCGCCCAGCAGGCGATCGGCCTCAACACGACCATAGGCCAGCACCGCCTCGGGAACGGGGCCGGTGTTCACGGGCGGCGGCACCGTATCGGCTAGGGGAATGATCGGCTGGACCTGTTCCAGCGCGAGTTCAATGGAAAGAACGCGGGCGAGCAGGTCGTCTACTGACGCGAGCCGCAGGAAGGATAGATGATCGCGAAGGCCCGTATCGGGAGCGGGCTGGTCATGGACGGGCTCCGTACCGATCGCTCGCGGCAGATCGCGCGCGATGCTCTGGGACATCCCGCCGAATAGCAATGAGGCGGCAAAAGCCGCAGCGACCGAGGGTCGGTTCATCCAGTCCTTCTATAGGGCCGACGCCGGGGCATCGCTCGTGACCGCCGCGTGGTCGCGGACCTTACCTCACTTGCGGCACTGGTTTCCATGCCCGGACTCGCCTTTCCGCCTCGGTGATTTGCGCAGGGGTCATGCGCGCAGACAGGGTTGCGAGGTCCTTTTGCGCCTGGTCGAGGCGATCCTGGTTCTTCGCCGTGTAGCGGTCGGTCGAAAGCTTGATCCATTTGTAGGCCTCGACATCGTCGCGCGGCGGAACGCCCTCGCCGAAGCCCAGCATGAAACCGATATTGTTCTGGGCGCGCGCATAGCCCTGCTTGGCAGCAGCAAGATACAGCCGCGCGGCTTCGTTGAGGTTGCGCGTGACGCCCTCGCCGCTCCAGTACATGGCACCGAGCAGCGTCTGTGCCTCCGGATCGCCCTTGGCGGCCCACACCTTCCAGATGCGCACGGCGGTCGCCATGTCCTTGCGCTCGTAGGCGCCCGCCGCCTGGCGCATCTGTTCTTCGAAGGATTGCGCCATCGACGGCAGCGACAGCACCGAGACGAGGAGGAGCAGAAGCGCAGGCAGGAGCGTTTTCATGGCATCATGATATGCCGACGCCCCTCCGGTTCGACAAGTCCGCCGGCGCACACTCTGGAAAAGGCAGGAGCCGCACTTGCAGCAACGCGGGAGAAGCCCCCGCGTTGGCCGTCGAGGTGAAATCGATGGGAGACTCTTGATGGCTACCGCCGGCCCCAATCTCAACGCTGTCTCGCCGGGCAATCAGCAATCGGAAGAATTACGCGCCCATGAGCAGACGTACGAAGGCTTCAGCAAGCTGGTGCTCTTCGCCGTGCTCCACATCATCCTCGTGCTGGCCTGCATGGCCTTGGGCTTCGTGGGGCATCTGCCGTTCCTCGGCGTCATACTGGGCCTCGGCGGCACCCTTGCTTTGCTCGTGGGATTCGCGATCTCCAGCTAATCAGGCCGCGCCCCCTCGTCGGCCCGCGAGGGCGGCACAGGGCAACGCGCCCCGTAGACGTGCGTCCAGGCGCGCGTGAATTCGGCCCCCAGCAGGAAGATCTGCGCCGAGTAGAAGATCCACAACAGCAGGACGATCAAGGCACCGGCCGCGCCGAAGCTCGAGGCGACGTCCGACTGGCCGATATAGAGGGCGATCAGATATTTGCCGCCCTCGAACAGCCCGGTCGCCGCCAGAGCGCCGACCGCGACGTCGCGCCAGCGGATCGGCGTGTCGGGCAGCACCTTGTACATGATTGCGAACAGGCTCGAGATGAGCGCGACCGAAATGGCCAGATCCGCCACCTGCACCGCGACCACGGCGGCCGGAAAAGTGTGCTTGAGGAACGTCCCCAATGCGGTCAGTGCCGCACTGATTGCCAGCGATACCATCAGGACGAATCCCAACGTGACCACCAGGCCGAAGCTGGCGAGCCGCGCACGCATCAGCCGCGACATGGTCGAACGCCTGGGCTTGGCCTTCCAGATCGCATTGAGGGCCGACTGGACTTCGCCAAACACGCCGCTGGCAGCCAGCAGGATGGTGAACAGGCCGATCAGCGTCGCGACGATACCCGTCATGCGATCGCTGGCGCTCCGGATCATGGCCTGCATCGCCTCGGCGGTCTCTCGGCCCATCAGGCCGCTCAGTTGCTCGACCACCGCCCCCTGCGCAGCCTCCTGTCCGAAGGCCAGCCCCGCAACGGCGATGACGAGCAGCAAGACGGGCGCCAGGGAGAAAAGCGTGAAGTAGGCAATGGCCGCTCCCCGGCTGAAGGCATCGTCGGCGATGAAGCCTTCGACGGTCTCGGTGAGGAGGCGCCGGAAGCGGCCGGAAAGGGAGGGAGTTTCCATGGGTGACGTTTCCACGGCCGAAAACGCGGCCCGAGGAAATTCGCTCCACTACGGGGACAGGGTTATGACATGTTGCGCCGCTTCTCCGTCCGACGCCGATCCAGGATATCGACATGACCCGTGCCAGCCGTCGTTTGGTCCTTGCCGCCGCCCTGAGCCTGCTGCCCTCCCTCTCCTCGCTGGCCCAGACTCCGCCCGACGTTCCCCAGAAAGTCGAGATCCTGCTCGACTGGAAGGCTCTGCCGACCTACGCCGGATTCTTCCTCGCCCGCGAAATGGGCGCTTTCGAACGGCGCGGCCTCGAAGTGTCCTTCGCCGAAACGCAGGGCGCCATCTCGTCGGCGGAAATGATCGGCTCCGGGAAGCAATACTGGATCGGTTCGTCGAGCGGCATTGCCACCGCCATCGCCTGCTCCAAGGGCCAGCCGATCAAGAGCCTTGCGGTCTACTACGCCAAGACGCCGACCGTGATCTACACGCGCGGCGAGGACCGCATCGCCCATCCGCGCGACCTCTACGGCAAGACGCTGGGGCTCGTTCCCGGCAGCATCACCAACGAGGAGTTTCGCGCCCTGGTCGCCGCCAACAAGCTCGACCGCAGCAGGATCCAGGAGAAGACGGTCAACTGGAGCGCCTACGACCTGGTCGAAAAGAAGGTCGATGCGCTGATCGACTATGACGAAATGGCCCCCTCGGAACTGATCGCCGAGGGACGTCACATCATGATGGTGCGGTTGGCCGATTTTGGCGTGAGGGCCTACAGCCTGAACCTCATCGTGAACGATGCCGCCTGGGCCGACCCGGCCAGACGCGAGATCGCGCGAAAGGTCGAGGAAGCCGTCCAGGAAGGCTACAACATGGTGCGGGAACGCCCCGGCGATGCCGCCTTGTATTTCTCCCGCATCTTCCCGCGCCTGGCGCCGCGCTACGTCGACCGCAGCATCGCCACGGTGTCGCAGCAGCTTTCGGGCCCGCCCACGGGCCAGCAGACCCGCGCAGGCTGGGAAGCCACGATCAAGACGCTCGAGCAGCTCGGCCTGCTCGCCAGGCCGATCACGGTCGACGAGGTCGCGATCTTCAACTGAGCGCCTCGCAGGAGGATGGCGACTACCAGCCCCAGAGCAGGTGCCGCGAGACCCACCCCCGGACGCTGCCGTCGCGCTGGACCTTCACCCAGCCCGTCCGGCGCTCGAGGGTCTTCAGCGTGTCGCCGTAGGATACCTTGCCGACGATGCGGCTGGCCGTCGTCGGCTGGCTGCGCATGTTGGCACTCTTGACCTTCACGATGTGATACGGAGTGTTGCTGGTCAACGTTCGCAGGATCCAGCCCTTGTCTTTCTCGAAATCCTCGACCTGAAGCCAGTCGCCGCGTCGTCCCACGATCTTCAGGGGAAAGCCTCTGCTCAGCACCCACTCCGAAGAATGGCGTGTTCCGGGACCCGAGCGCAGGTTCACTTCCTCGCGTGACACGCTGACCATTTGCTGGGCAACGGCCTGCGGCATATCCAGCGCAAATGCGCCAGCGAGGAGGACCATCAGGAAATAGCGAGCGAAGAGCATTCGTGGGCTTTCCTTTCCGGAGACGTTCAGGGGAACACCCACCCCGGTTCAGGACCTCTGGGACGGGTGCGCGTCGATCCCGCCATTGTTGCCCGATTACGACGGCACGTCACCCGCTTGACAGGCCGGGCGAACCCGGGCGCGTCAGGCCGGGCGCAGTTGTGGCCGTCCGTGCAGGCGATTGGCCGCGGCGATCACGATGGTGGTGATCGCGACCATCGTGAGGCTGAGGACCGCGATGGCCCCCACGTCGCCGCTTTCCTTGAGGTCGAAGATCAGCACCGACAGCACCTTCGTCTCAGACGTGAACAGGATCACGGCTGCCGAAAGCTCGCGGATCGTCGCGACGAAGATGAAGCACCAGGTGGCGATCACGGCGGAACGCAGCAGCGGCGCGGTTATGTCGGCCAGCGTGCGCAGGCGCGTGGCGCCCAGCATGCGGCCCGCCTCCTCCAGCTCGGGATGCACGGCATGGAAGGCCGAGCCCAGCTGCTGGTAGGCCGCCGGCAACTCGATCGTCACGAAGGCGATCAGCAGGATCCACAGCGTGCCGTAGAGGGCGAGCGGCGGGCGCGTATAGGCGAGGAACAGGCCGACGCCCAGCACGATGCCCGGTATCGCGAGTGGCGCAGTGGCGAGGAAGCCCAGCACGCGATAGCCGCGCACCGCCCTGCGCGCCACGATGTAGGCGATCATCAGCGCCAGCAGCGCGCCCAGGGTGGCCGAGGCGGTCGCCAGCAGGAAGGTGTTCTTGAGCGCCGGCATCGTCGAGCTGAGCTCGAGGAAGGTGAATTTCACATTGTGCAGGGTGATCGTCTCCGGGCCGACGATGCGCGAGGCAACCCTCGAGAAGGCCGAGTTGAACAGCGCCGCGTAGGGCAGGAAGAGCGGCATGGCTAGGACGAACAGCGCCACCGCGACGGCCGGCAGGCGCAGCCAGCCCAAACGGATGGGTCGCGGCGCGCCGTACTTGCCGCCAAGCACCGCATAGCCGCGCCGGCCGAGCGCCATCGCCTGGGCGCGCAGCAACAGCACCGTCAGCACCAGCAACGGCACCGAGGCGGCCGCCGCCAGCTCGGGCTTGGGTGGAAACTGGAACAGACTCCAGATGCGCGTGGTGAGCGTGTGGAAGCCGGCCGGGATGGCCAGGATCGCCGGCGAGCCGAACAGGTTCAGCGCCTGCAGGAAGGCAACCAGCGCGCCCGCCAGCAGGGTCGGCAGTGCCAGCGGCACCGTGATCAGCCGCGCGGTCTGCCAGGTCTTCGCGCCCAGCATCGACGACGCATCTTCGAGTTCGCCCGGCATCCGGTCGAGCGCATTGGCGACCAGGATGAAGACGTAGGGGAACGTGTAACAGGAGATGACGAAGATCAGCCCCGTAAGGCTGTAGATGTCGAACAGCGCCTCGTCGGAGGGCATGCCGCTGAGCACCCGCCACAATTGATTAAGGAGGCCCGAGTTGGGTGCGGCCAGCATTTCCCAGGCAATGGCGCCGACGAAGGGCGGAGTGACCAGCGAGGCCATTACCAAGGTGCGGATCGTACGGGCGAGCGGCATGTCGGTGCGCGCCACCAGCCACCCCAGAGGTGCCGCAACCAGGCAGCAGATCGCACTCACCGAGCTGGCGATTATGAGCGTGGTGATCAGCGGATCGACAAAGGTGGGATCGGTGAACAGCGCCACGAAGTTGGCGAGCGTGATTCCGCCATCCTTGCCCGTCAGGCTCACGACGAGCAGCCAGCCGACCGGCAGCACGATCATCACCACCAGCAGCGCGGCGACCGCGACGAGAACGGGCCGCGACAGGTCGAAGCTGCGCGTCATACCTTGAAGTAACGCTGGTAGCGCGCCTTGATCTCGTCCGCCGTCTTCTCGACCTCGACCGGATCTTCCGGCAGCGTCTTGATCGACGCCAGTGCCGGCCGCCCGGCTTTAGCCTTCACCAGCTTGTTCGCGGGATACTGGCCGCTCACGTTGACGATGAACTCCTGTCCTTCGGGCGACATGATCCAGCCGACGAGGAGACGCGCGGCATTGGGACTTGGCGAGGCCTTGAAGATCGCCATCGGGTTGGAGATCTGCGGCGTGCCCTCGACGGCATGCACGACCTCGATCGGCGAGCCGCGTTCCTTCGCCATCCAGAACAGATAATCGCTGCCATCGACGGCGATGGCGCGCTCGCCGGCTTCGATGCGCTTGGGTGGTTCGGTCGCCGACTGGACCTGCAGCACCTTCTGCTTCGAGAGTTTCTCGAAATACTCCCAGCCCAGTGCCTTCGCGAGTTGCTGGGTCGCCGTCATGATCGTGCCGGAATAGCCCGGATGGCCCTTCACCAGCTTGCCCGAATATCTCGCATCGAGCAGATCGACGAAGCCCTTGGGCGCATCCTCGGGCTTCACCAGCTTCGTGTTGTAGGCGATGGTCGAGAGGTGCGTGCGCTGGTTGACGAAGGCGGCGTCGGCATCGCGCTGGTCGGCCGGCAGGTTCTCCGCCATGTCGGGCGTCAGGAAGGGCTCGAGCCAGCCCTGCCGCTTCCACACGATGAAATGTGCGGCATCGGAGCTATTGGCCACGTCGACCCGGCGGATATTGCTGCCGACTTCCTGGCCGATGCGGTTGAAGAGCCGTTCCGCGCCGGTGCGTTCCACGGCGACCTTGATGCCGGGATATTTCGCCTCGAATGCTTTGGCCATCGGCTCGGCCACGGAAAGGTCCATCGCCGTATAGTAGGTGACCTTGCCTTCCTTCTTGGCCGCCTCGATCAATTCCGGCGTGATGGCCTGTGGTGGCGGTGCGGCGGCCAGGACCCGCGCACCGAGCGGTGCGAGGGCGGTGGAGGCCGCGGCGGCGGCGACGAACTGACGACGGCGCATGGGCTACACCTTGAAGTATTTGACGTACTGGGCCTTGATCGCGTCGGCCTGGTCGGCGACGACGCTCGCCTCTTCCTTCAATGTCTTGATGTCGGAGAACTTCTTCATGTCGGCGCGGTCCACGGCCTGCGGATGCGCCGAGCGCAGCGCGCCGACGTCTATGTTGAGCTGTTGCGCCTCGCGGGTCATCGACCAGGCCTGGAACAGTCGCGCCGCGTTGGGATTGGGGGCATTGGCCATGACGGCGGACGGTCCGGTGATGAGCGGCGTGCCCTCGGTCGCGTAAACCAGTTCGACCGGTTCACCGCGCGTCTTCAGGTCTTCGACGAGGTATTCGCCGCCATCGGCCATCACCGCGCGCTCGCCCTGCGCGATCTTCTTCGGCGGCTCGGTCGCCGACTGGACCTGCATGACCTTCTGCCTGGAGAGCTTCTCGAACCACGACCAGCCGAGGTCACGGCTCAGCTGCTGCGTCGCCGTCATGATGGTGCCGCTGTAGCCCGGATGCGCCTTGACGATCTTGCCCATCCACTTGGGATCGAGCAGGTCGGCATAGGACTTCGGCGCGTCCTCGGCCTTCACGAGCTTGGTATTGTAGGCGATCGGCGAGAGCGTGATGCGCCACGCGGCGAACATGCCGTCGGGGTCCTTGTGCACGGCGGGAAAGAACTGCGCTACGTCTTCCGGCACGAACGGCGCCAGCATCTTGGCCCGCTTCCACACGATGAAGTGCGCAGCGTCGGTGCTGTTCACCACGTCGCAGTTGTAGATCTTGTTCTGGAACTCCTGGCCGATGCGCTGAAAGTTGCGCTCCGCGCCCGAGCGCTCGACCTTCATGGTGATGCCGGGATATCTGGCCTCGAAGGCCTTGGCGACCTTCTCGCCCAGGGTCAGGTCGACCGACGTGTACCAGGAGAACTTGCCTTCCTTCTTCGCGGCCTCGATCAGGGCCGGTGTAATCTTGGTAGGTTCCGGCGGTGCCGCCCGCACCGGGGTGATGAACGAACCCGCGGCCACCGCCGTCGAGGCGGCAAGCACATGGCGTCGCGTCAGCTTCCTCGTCATGGTCATTCCTCCGCCAGTGCCCGGCATTGTTCCGCCGGCAGGTGCAGCCAGACCGCCTGGCCGACCGCGATGTTGCGCCCGGGCGGCGCGTTGACGCGCAGCTCGGTCTTGTCGTCGAGCATGACCGTGTAGTCGCGCGTCGCGCCCAGGAAGACCTGTCGCGTCACCACGCCGTACAGGTGATTCTCCGCCCCCGACGGCGGCGCTTCGAGGTCGATGGCGATCTCGTGCTGGCGGACGGAAACGGCGACCGGCCGACCGGTGACCAGCTTCCGCCCTGTGCTGCGCAACACGCCGCCGGCGACGGAAACGCGGCTCTCGTCCAGGGCGTTCGCCGCGAGCACGTTGGAGCCACCGATGAAGCGCGCCACGAATTCCGAGCGCGGCCTTGCGTAGATCTCCTCCGGGGACCCGAGCTGCTCGACCCTGCCCTTGTTCATCACCGCGATCAGGTCGGCCGTGGTCATGGCCTCGGCCTGGTCGTGGGTCACATAGACTGTCGTGTAGCGATACTGGTCATGCAGGCGACGGATCTCGAAGCGCATCTCCTCGCGCAGGTTGGCGTCGAGGTTGGACAGGGGCTCGTCGAGCAGCAGCGTCTCGGGCTCCACCACCAGCGCGCGCGCCAGTGACACGCGCTGTTGCTGGCCGCCCGAGAGTTCGCCGGGATAGCGCTCGGCCAGCGCCTCGAGGCGCGCGGTCGAGAGGATCGCCTTCAGCTTGGTATCGATCGTCGCACGGTCGAGCTTCCTGATCTTGAGTCCGTAGGCCACGTTCTCCGCCACCGTCATGTGCGGCCACAGGGCATAGCTCTGGAAAATCATCGACATCTTGCGGCCTTCGGGCGGCACCGTGCGCGACGGCGAGGACAGGACCTTGCCGCCCACTTCGATTTCGCCAGACGAAGGCTCGATGAAGCCGGCGATCAACCGCAGGGTCGTGGTCTTTCCGCAGCCTGACGGACCCAGCAGGCAGACGAGCTGGCCATGCTCCACGCGCAGCGACACGTCGTCGACAGCGACGGCAGCGCCGTAGTGCTTGGAAAGGCCCTTCAGTTCTACTGAGGCCACGATTCCTCCCTATTGGTTCACACCTTATTCATTTCGTTTCCGGCGCGCTATATTCGCGACCTCAATTGAAGGAATGCCGGCATGCAGGAACAGAAAATCATCGGTCGCCGCGAGGGCGCCGTGGGTCACGTCGTCTTCAACAACCCGGCGAAGCTCAATGCGGTCTCGCTCGACATGTGGGACGGCTTCGTCAGCATCCTGAAGGACTTCGCGCAGGACCCGGAGATCCGTTGCCTGGTGGTCAGCGGATCGGGCGGCAAGGCCTTCGTGTCCGGCGCCGACATCTCTAAGTTCGAAAGCGAACGCGCCAACGCCGAAGCGCAGGTCCGCTACGACGCCATTTCCAAGGAGGGCTACGAGGCGCTCTACGACTTCCCCAAGCCGACCATCGCCAAGATCACCGGCTACTGCATCGGCGGCGGCATGAACCTCGCGGCCTGCTGCGACCTGCGTTACTGCAACGAGGGCGCGCGCTTCGGCGTGCCGGCCGCCAAGCTCGGCCTCGGCTACGGCTTCCTGCGCATCGAGCGCTTCTCGCGCATCGTCGGCCTCCCGCGCGCTATGGAATTCCTGTTCACCGCCAAGCAGTATTCCTCGAAGGAAGCCTACGACATGGGCCTGGTGCATGGCGTCGCCGCCGATGCCGAGTTGGATGCCATGGTCGACGGCATCACCGGGGCCATCGCGCAAAACGCGCCGCTGACGATCGCGCTCGCCAAGGCCGCGGCGCGCGAGATCGCCAAGCCCGAGTCGAAGCAGGACCACGCGAAGCTCGACAGGATGGCCGAGGCCTGTTTCGACAGCGAGGATTTCAAGGAAGGCCGCCGTGCCTTCATGGAAAAGCGCAAGCCGGCCTTCAAGGGCCGCTAGGGAACGTGAGGAACAGCCGATGACCGCCCTGCCCCTATCCCACCTCACCGTCCTCGACCTCACGGCCCATCGCGCCGGGCCAACCGCCGTGCGGCAGCTCGCCGACTGGGGCGCGCACGTGATCAAGATCGAACCGCCGCCGCCGCCGTCCGAGGGCGGCAAGAACAACGATTCGATGGGCGGGGCGCGCCACGGGTTCGACTTCCAGAACCTGCACCGCAACAAGAAGTCGATGACGCTCAACCTCAAGAGCACCGAGGGCCACGCGATCTTCATGAAGCTCGCGGCCAAGGCCGACGTCATCGTCGAGAACTACCGCTCCGACGTGAAGCATCGCCTCAAGGTCGATTACGACACGGTGGCGAAGATCAACCCGCGCATCATCTACGGCTCGATCGCGGGCTTCGGCCAGAGCGGCCCGGATGCGGCGCGCCCCGGTGTCGACCAGATCGCCCAGGGCATGGGCGGCCTCATGTCGATCACCGGCGAACCGGGCCGCGGTCCGATGCGCGTGGGCATTCCCATCGCCGACCTCACCTCGGGTCTGCTGCTGGCCCAGGCGATCATGCTGGCGCTCTACACGCGCGAGCGCACCGGCAAGGGACAGTGGGTCCACACCTCGCTGATCGAGGCGCAGATCTTCATGCTCGACTTCCAGGCCTCGCGCTGGCTGATGAAGGGTGAGGTCGCGAAGCAGGCCGGCAATGACCATCCGACCAGCATCCCGACCGGAGTCTTCCCCACCAGCGACGGCTACATCAACATTGCCGCCGCCGGCGACAAGATGTGGAAGCGCGCGGCGCTCGCGCTGGGCGCCCAGGCGCTGATCGACCATCCCGAGCACGCCACGCCGGCACTGCGCTCGCAGAACCGCAAGGCGCTGAACGAGCGTCTGGCCGAGGTGACGAAGACCAACACCAGCGCCCACTGGATCGAGTCGTTGAACAAGGCGGGCGTGCCCTGCGGCCCGATCAACACGATCGACAAGACCTTCGCCGAACCGCAGGTCCAGCACCTCGGCATCGCCCGCCCGGTCAACCACCCCGCGCTGGGCGAGATCAAGGTGGTGGGCCAGCCGATCAACCTGTCGGACTATCCGCAACCCAAGACACTCAACCCGACGCCGGATCTCGGCCAGCACACCGACGAAGTGCTGACGGGTCTGGGCTACGACGCGAAGGCCATCGCGAGTCTCAAGTCGGATGGCGCAGTCTAGGGCATAGCGTAGGTCAGATACGCGAAACGCCTTCTTCCGCTCGCAGCGCCTCATCCTCGATCTGGATGGTGCTGTGAGACAGGCCGTACGTGTCGCGCATCGCCGCTTGCGCCGCGGTGAGTGTTTCCCGCGAACGGGCCATGTCGGAGATCACGAGATGGCAACTCATGGCGTCGATGCCGGAGGTGATTGTCCAGACATGAATGTCATGGACCGCCGTCACGCCGGGAATGGCGAGCAGCGTCCTTTCCAGCAACGTCAGGTCGACATGGGGCGGCGTACCCTCCATCAGGATATGAATCGCCTCGCGCAGGAGCACCCATGTGCGCGGAATGATGAAGAGGCCGATGCCGGCGCCGACCAAGGGATCGGCGAGTGTCCATCCGGTGAGGAGGATTACGACGGCGGCGATGAGGACGCCGAGCGACCCCAGCATGTCGCTCATCACCTCGAAGTAGGCGCCCTTGACGTTGAGACTGTCCGACGAACCCGCCGACAGCAGCTTCATGCTGATGAGATTGACGATCAGGCCCGCTATGGCGACCGCCATCATGGGCGCACCGAGGACGGGCGGCGGATTCAGGAAGCGATCATAGGCTTCGTAGAGCACAAACGCCGTCACGACCAATAGAACCACTGCATTGGCCAGCGCAGACAGCACCTCCATGCGGACGTATCCGAACGTTTTTTGGGGTGTTGCCGGACGCTCGCCGAAGTTGATGGCGATGAGAGCGAGAGCGAGGCCGCCGGCGTCCGTCAACATGTGGGCGGCGTCGGCGATGAGCGCCAGGCTGCCTGTGATCACCCCGCCGATGACCTCGACCACCATGAACGAGGCCGTCAAAACCAGCGCCCACTTCAGGCGCGTCTTGTGCTGGGCGGCAGCCGACCCGCCTGCCTGCGAGCGGCTCGGCGAACCGTGGGGAATGCCCCGAACCGTGGGAATGCCCGCCTGCCATGATTGTCTCCTCAAGCGCCAGTGCCGATATGCATTCCGTTTAGAACATCATATCAGTCAGATGGATGACAGGGCCCACCGCCAGCCTACCGCTTCAGGTACCCGCGCAGCGCCCGGAGGAATTCGGCCGGGCGCTCGATCTGCGGCAGGTGGCCGGCTTCGGGGATCGTCACCAGCTTCGACTGTTCGAGGGACAGCCGCATCTTTCTTGCGCCGTGCTTGTCGAGGACCGGCGAGCGGTCGGCTTCGCCGAAGATCAGCAGGACCGATCCCTTGGGCGGTGGCGCGGCTTCCTCACCGGACAGCAACACGTCGAGGATGCGGTCGGCGTCAGCGGTGGTGAAGCCGTCGAGCGTCCGCAAGATCTCCGCCGGCGCCTTGGAGCGGTCGTGGAAGGCGAGCGGCAGGACCTCGGGCCCGAAATGCAGGCGCTGCAGGTTGCCGCGCGCCAACCGACGGATCGGCGTTTCGCCCGCAAGCCAGCGCAGCATCTTCGAGTAGCCGGGCGGTTGGTAGCCGTTCACCACGACGAGCCCCGCCGAGCGTTCGGGATACTGGCCAGCGAAGCGCCAGGCGATCGTCGCGCCCAGCGAGTTGCCGACCAGGGTGGCGCGCTCGATGCCGAGTGCGGTCAGCAACTCGGCGAGCCACGAGGCGTAGGCGCCGAAGCTCGGCAGGCCTTCAGGCGAGTGGATCGGCGGCAGTTCGGGCGCCACGACGAGATGAGTGCGTTCGAGATCGTCGGTCACGGTCGACCAGTATGCTTCGGCCCCGGCCCAGCCGCCGTGCAGCAGCACGATTGCCTCGCCTGTGCCGCCGGTCCAGACTCGCGCCGGGCGCTGTCCGAGCGAAATTGTCTTCAGCTCCACGTCACGCCCTCTGAACATATGAAGCGGGAGATATAGAAGATGGCCACGACGCGGAGAACAGCTTTAGTGACCGGCGCAGGCCGAAACATCGGCCGGGCCTGTGTCCTGGAGCTCGCCCGGATGGGCTACGACGTCGTGATCAACGGCTCGTCAGACCGCGCAGCCTGCGAGTCGGTGGCCAAGGAAGCCGCTGCGCTCGGCGTCGAGACGCTGGTCGTGATGGCCGATGTCGGCAGCCCCGCGGAATGCCGCCGCATGGCCCAGGAGGCGATCGCGAAGTTCGGCTCGATCGACGTGCTGGTGAACAACGCGGCGCTGCGGCCGGCCAAGCCCTTCCTCGAGATGAGCGAGGCCGACTGGCGGCGCGTGATCTCGGTGGACCTCGACGCCGCCGTGTGGCTGTCGCAGGCCTGCCTGCCCGGCATGGTGCAGAAAGGCTGGGGCCGCATCGTCAACTTCACCGGCATGAATGCGATGCACGGCTATGCCGGCCGCGCCCCGGTCTCGGTTGCCAAGCATGGCGTCTGGGGCCTCACCAAGGCGCTGGGCAAGGAATTCGGTCCCAAGGGCATCACGGTGAACGCCATCTCGCCCGGCCCGATCTCGGCCGATGTCGAGGACGACGGCGAGTCCAACCACCATCGTCTCGAAACCATGGCCAAGGTCCCGCTCGGCCGCATGGGCACGCCCGCCGAGATCGGCTCGGTGCTCGGCCTGCTGGTCTCCGACGGCGGCGCCTACGTGAACTGCCAGATGATCCAGGTGAACGGCGGTGGCCAGACCTGAGACCTACTCCATCGGCAGGCCGGTGGTGCGGGCGATGGCGCTCCATCGCTCCACCTCGGCCTTCACGAAGGCGCCGAAGGCCTGGCGGCTTTCGAGGTCGATGCTGGCGCCCTGCTCCTGCCAGATGCGCCTGATGTCGGGTTCGGCGAGCGCCGACTGCACGGCGGCGTGCAAGGCATCGAGCGGCACGGCCGGCGTCGCCCTGGGCGCAAACAGGCCGTACCAGGTGCTGACCTGGAAGTCCTTCACGCCGGCCTCGGCGAAAGTCGGCACGTCCGGCATCACGCTCTCGCGCTTGGTGGTCGCGACGGCGAGCGCGCGCAGTTTGCCGGACTGGACGTAAGAAGCCACGGTGCTGAGCGGCTGGAAGGTAGCGTCGAGCTGGCCCGCCAGCAGGTCCTGCAACGCCGGGCCGCCGCCCCGATAGGGCACGTGCGTCAGCCTGATGCCGGTGCGCCTCTGCAACAGTTCGATAGCGAGATGCGGCATGGTGCCGAGGCCCGAGGAGCCGATGTTGATCGAGTCCGGCGCCTTGCGCGCCGCCGCGAGGAAGCCTGCGAGATCCTTGACGTCGAGCTTGGCCGGATTGACGACCAGCCCGACCGGTACCTTGGCGATGTTCCCGACCGGCGCGAAGTCGCGCAGCAGGTCGAAGCCCGACTCGGGGTAGACGACCGTCGCAAAGGACTGGGCGCTGTTGGCGACCAGCAGGGTGCAGCCATCGGGCCGCGCCCGCGCCACGACCATGCCGCCCAACGTGCCGCCGGCGCCGCTGCGGTTCTCGACCACCACCGGCTGGCCGAAGTGTCGGCTGACATGGGCCGCGACGGGACGCGCGAACGTGTCGTTCGAGCCGCCGGGCGGGAACGGCACGATCCAGTTCATGGCCCGTGGCGGACGCCATTGCTGGGCGTGGACCGGTCCTGCCATGGCCGTGGCCAGCACGCCGCCCAAGGCAGCACGACGCGAGACGGTCATCGAACTACTCCATCTGGACGTTGGCGGCCTTGGCGATGCGGGTCCACCGCTCGACCTCGCGGCCGATGAAGTTGGCGAAGTCGGCACGGCTTTCGAGCTCGACCTTGGCGCCATGCTCGGCCCACAGCCGCTTGACCTCGTCGGAGCCCAGGGCTCGCTGCACGGCGGCATGGACCCGGTCGAGCACGACATCGGGCGTGCGGATGGGCGCGAACAGGCCGAACCAGGTGGTCATGCGGAAATCGGCCAACCCCGCCTCGTGCGCCGTCGGCACATCGGGCAGCTGCGCGTCACGGCGTCGGTTGATGACCGCGAGCGCGCGCAGCTTGCCCGACCGGACGGCCGCCGCCACCGCGCTCACCAGCACGAAGGCCGCGCCGATCTGTCCCGCCAGCAGGTCCTGCAGCATCGGCGCGCCGCCGCGATAGGGAACGTGGGTGAATTTGACACCTGCACGGTCCTCGAAGAGGCCGATGGCGAGATGCGTCACCGTGCCGAGGCCGGCCGAACCGATGTCGATGCCGCCTGGCGCCTTCTTGGCCATCTCGATGAAGGCTTCGAGAGTGGCGGCGTCGATCCGCGCCGGATTGATCACCAAAGCGTAGGGCACGCGGCCGAAGGCAGCGATCGGCGCGAAGTCGCGCAGGAAGTCGAAGCCGGCCCGCGGGTAGATCGTCGGCGCATAGACGAGACCGGTGTCGCCCACCAGCATCGTATAGCCGTCCGGCGCTGCACGGGCGGCGACGGCCGTGCCGACCGTGCCGCCGGCGCCGCTGCGATTGTCGATCACCACCGATTCGCCGATCGCCTCGGCGACCCGCGCCGCGACCGGGCGCGAGAACATGTCGGACCCGCCGCCGGCCGGGAACGGCACAATCCAGGAGACCGTGCGCGTCGGCCAGTCATTGGCGCGCGCCGGAGCGACCGCCCCGGCGCCGGCCGCCATCAATCCTCCCAGCAAGCTCCGCCGTGCAATCCCGCTCATTCGGCGGGGAGCTTAGCGTCCGGCCGTGGCGGCGCAATACCGGGGGTTACTGTGGCTCGATCTTCGCGAGCTTGATGTACTTCGTCCAATCCTCGCGCTCCTTGGCGACGAAGGCATCGCACTGCTCGATGGTCCAGTCCTTCGGCGGCGGCAGGAAGCCGAGCTGCTTCACCCTTTCCAGCACCGAGGGCTCATAGAGCGCGTCCATGATCAGACGGTTCAGCTTCTTCTTGATGTCGTCCGGCGTCTCCTTGCGCACCGAGAAGCACGAGTAGGAGATGATCACATACTCCGGATAGGTCTCGGCGACGGCCGGGATATCCGGGAAGAGCGCAGACCGCTCCTTCGAGGTCACGGCCAGCGCACGGACATAGCCCGAGCGGACGTAGCTCTCGCCCACCACCTGGTCGGGGAACACGCAGTCGACGCGGCCGGCATTGAGGTCCTGGATCGAGGCGACGGCGTCGCGATAGGCCACTTCCTCGAACTTCACGCCGGTCGTCACCTCGAACAGGGCGGCCGGGACGCGCGAGGAGGCATTGCCGTAACCGGAGAAGAGCGGCTTGGACTGCTTCTTGGCGTACTCGACGAATTCCTTCACCGTCTTGTACGGCGCGTCCGGCTTCACCAGCATGAAGTTGCCGATGGTGCCGTTGACGGCGACCGTCGTGAAATCCGACGGCTCGTAGGTCATCGTCTTGTAGAGACTGAAGTTGGCTGCCAGCGTGCTGGTCGAGCCCAGCAGGATCGTATAGCCGTCGGCTGGCGCGTTCTTGACCTGGGTCGTGCCGATCATGCCGGTGGCGCCAGCCTTGTTCTCGATGACGAAGGGCTTGCCCGTCACCGTCTCGAGCTGCTTGCCGATCAGGCGCGAGATGATGTCGGTGGAGCCGCCTGGGCCGAACGGCACGAGGATCTTCACGACGCGCGCCGGATACGCCTCCTGCGCCCGCGCACCCGCGCCCAGCGTGGCGGCAAGCGGAAGGCCACCGAGAGCGGCCAGGACATTTCTACGCTTCATGCATACGCTCCTCGATCGAGACCGGACCCGTATAGGTCCGTGCGCTCAAATGTCGAGGCGCGCATTTCGCGAAACGGGCCAAGCGTTCCGGACCGTGTCGAGCTCTTGGCAGGTCCCGCGTTCTCCTCCATCAAGGCGCGATGGACTATCAGCTCAAGGACCGGACCTGCCTCGTGTCCGGCGCCAGTGCGGGCATCGGTGCCGGGGTCGTCAGGCTCTTCTCACAACAAGGCGCGCGGGTCGTCGCCACGGCGCGGCGCGCCCAGAAGATCGAGCGGCTCGACGGTGTGACCGCGATTTCCGGCGACGTCACGGACACCGCCGACCTCGCGCGCATCGCGGCCGAGGCCAACGAGGTACTGGGCCCGGTCGACATTCTGGTGAACTGCGCCGGCGGCTCCCGGCCGACCGGACCGGATGCCGGCGAGGACGTCTGGGAAGAGGCCTTTGCCCTCAACTTCACGGCGGCGCGCCGGCTGACGAAAGCGCTGCTGCCGGCCATGCGGGCGCGCAAATGGGGCCGGATCGTCAACATCAGCGGCTCCATGGAACCGCGCGGTCTGAACGCCGCCATCGCCGCCAAAGCCGCATTGCATCTGTGGGCAAAGGGCCTGTCGTGCGACGTGGCGACCGACGGCGTCACGGTGAACACGATTCAGCCGGGCCGCATCAACAGCGAGCAGATCCTGCAGAAACTCCACCCGACCGAGGCGGCCCGCCGCAGCTTCATCGAGCGAAACATCCCGATCGGGTATTTCGGCGAGCCGGAGGATGTGGCAAATCTCGTCGCCTTTCTCGCCTCCCCGGCGGCGCGCTACATCACGGGCGCGGTCATTCCGGTGGATGGCGGCATGCATTATTTCGCGCACTGACGGCGCTGGGCGGAGGATGGATCTTGCTGAAGTGGCTTCGTCGTTCTGAGCCCAAGGAAGTCCCGGCCGCTAGCCTCGGTCCGTTGCAGATCGTCAAGCCCTGGGCCCGCTCGTCCTCGTCCGATCCCGCCATCGCCGGCGGCTACATGACCGTGGTCAACGAGGGCGAGACGGACAGGCTGGTGGCCGCCTCCAGCCCGGCAGCGCCGCTGATCGAAATCCACGCCATCCGGGTCAAGGGACCCGGCCTCGAGATGCGGAAGATGGACGATGGTCTGGTCATCCCGCCCGCCAATCAACAGGTCCTCAAACCGCGCGGGTATCATCTGCTGATGAGCGGCCTCGCCGCACCGCTGGTGGCCGGCAGCAAACTGCCGGTCACCCTCGTCTTCGAGAAGGCCGGCAGCGTCGCCGTGGACTTTTCCGTGGAATCGCCCGGCGCCGTCGGACACGCGTCTCTCAGCTCCCCGTAATGGGTCCACCGGCCCGCCAGATGCGGCTCGGCGTCTTCGTGCAGACGCCCGGCCATCATGTGGGCGGATGGCGCCATGCCGAGGCCGACGCGCGCACGCCCAACCTGGCGCTGATGCAGCACATCGCGGCCACCGCCGAGGCGGCCAGGTTCGACATGTTCTTCCTGGGCGACGGCTTCGCCACCGGCTACGGCGAGCATCCCTCGACCATCGGCAAGTTCGAGCCGCTCGGCCTGCTCTCCGCCCTCGCCATGGGCACCACACGACTGGGTCTCGCGGCGACGGCATCGACGACCTATGCCGAGCCCTATCACGTGGCCCGCGCCTTCGCCTCGCTCGACCATCTCTCCGCCGGGCGCGCCGGCTGGAACGTGGTCACGACGGCTTACGCCAAGTCGAGCGCCGTGTTCGGCCGTCCGCATCCGCCGCATGCCGAGCGCTATGCGATGGCGGAAGAATTCGTCGAGGCCTGCCGCCTGCTCTGGGACAGCTGGGACGACGACGCCTTCGTCGCCGACAAGGAGGCCGGCGTCTTCGTGCGTCCGGGCAGCCTCCATGTCCCCGCCTTCGACAGAAAGTATTTCTCGGTGCAGGGCGCGCTCAACGTGCCACGCTCGCCCCAGGGCCATCCGGTGCTGATCCAGGCCGGCTCTTCCGGCCCAGGCCAGGCACTGGCGGCCCGCATCGCCGACGTCGTGTTCACGGCGCAGAACGACCTCGCCGAGGCGCAGGCCTTCTACAGGAGCGTGAAGGCGCAACTTGCGACGTACGGCCGGCCTGCAAGCGCCGCCCTGGTCATGCCGGGCGTGATGCCGGTCGTGGGCCGGACCGAGCACGAGGCCCAGGAGATCTTCGCCGAGCTCAACCGCAACATCGACACGGCGCAGGCCTTCACCGTGCTGTCGGAGCGGCTGGGCGCCGACATGTCGGTCCATCCGCTCGACGTGCCGGTCCCCGAGGTGCCCGAGACCGAGCATCTGAAGAGCCGGGCAGCGTTGCTGATCCAGATGGCGCGTCGGGAGAACCTCACGCTGCGTGCACTCTTCCATCGCGTGGCGGCGGCGCGCGGACACTTGCTGCCCATCGGCACGCCGCTGCAGGTTGCCGACACGCTGGAGGCCTGGTTCCGACAGGGCGCGGCGGACGGCTTCAACGTCATGCCGCCGTTCTTTCCCGGCCAGTTCGACGCCTTCGCGCAAGGTGTCGTGCCGATCCTGCAGGAGCGTGGCCTTTTCCGTGCCGACTACACCGGCACGACCTTGCGAGATCATCTCGGGCTCGCGCGCCCTGCCGACAAACGAATATGAATAAAATAACTATTCTAGATCAATACTTTGAGCGCCGTTGTTGATGAAGTTCACAACGCCTTCACTCGGCCCTTGCGCCGGACGCCCGGACTCCTGATATAACCGCCTCGAGGGGCCGGTGTGGGCGGAGCAGTCGCCAACCCGGTCAGATCCGGAAGGAAGCAGCCGTAACGAATTCGCTTCGGGTCATGCCGGTCTCTCACCCCGTTCCCCTGCGCGCGCCGACGCGGAGGGCGGGCCGCCCAGGCGCGATGACCGCCGGGCGCAACGTGGCCACGGCGCAGGATAGCGGGTGATCGCCATGGCTCAGGCCACCACGGGCTCGGAAGACCCGGCAGTCCCCTATCGCGTTCTCGCTCGCAAATACCGTCCCGTCGATTTCACCACCCTGGTTGGACAGGAAGCGATGGTGCGCACCCTGCGCAACGCCATCGCCACCGGCCGTATCGCCCATGCCTTCATGCTCACCGGGGTGCGTGGCGTCGGCAAGACGACGACGGCCCGCATCATCGCCCGTGCCCTGAACTGCGTCGGGCCCGACGGCACCGGCGGGCCCACGGTCGATCCCTGCGGCGTCTGCGACAACTGCAAGGCCATCACCGAAGACCGCCACGTCGACGTGATCGAGATGGACGCGGCCTCGCGCACCGGTATCGACGACGTCCGCGAGTTGATCGAGGGCGTGCGCTATCGCCCGGTCTCCGCCCGCTACAAGGTCTACATCATCGACGAAGTGCACATGCTGTCGGAGAAGGCCTTCAACGCGTTGCTGAAGACGCTGGAAGAGCCGCCGCCGCACGTGAAGTTCCTGTTCGCCACCACCGAGATTCGCAAGGTGCCGGTGACGGTGCTGTCGCGCTGCCAGCGTTTCGACCTGAAGCGGGTGCCGCACGAGACGCTGACCGAGCATTTCGGCAAGATCGCGCAGGCCGAGAAGGTCGAGATTTCGCCCGAGGCCCTGACCCTGCTGGCACGCGCCGCCGACGGATCGGTGCGCGACGGCCTGTCGATGCTCGACCAGGCGATCGCCCATGGCGGCGGCGTGGTCGATGCGGCGCAGGTCCGCGACATGCTGGGCCTCGCCGACCGCAGCCGCGTGCTCGAACTCTTCGAGAAGACGATGCGCGGCGATGCGCCGGCGATGATCGCCTCGCTCGGAGAGATGCACGATTCCGGTGCCGATCCCGTGGTCGTGCTGCAGGACCTGCTCGAACTCACGCACTGGGTGACCCGCCTCAAGGTGGCGCCCGAGGCCGCCGCTTCCACCGCCGACAGCGATCGCGCGCAGGGGCTCGCGATGGCCGGCAAGCTTTCCATGGCCTCGCTGACGCGGGCCTGGACGCTATTGCTGAAGGGCCTGCAGGAAACCCTCGCCGCGCCCTCGCCGCTGCGCGCCGCCGAGATGGCGCTGATCAGGCTCTGCTATGTGGCCGACCTCCCCTCGCCCGGGGACGCGATCAAAGTGCTGCAGAATGGCGGCGGCGCTCCGGCGGGTGCGTCGGCCCCGGCAATGCCGAGAGGCAATGGCGGTGGCGGGGCGGCGGCACGTCTGGCGACCCAGCCGGTCACGGCGGTCGCGGCCCAGCCCGCACCGGCGATGCCGGCTCCGCGCACCTTCGCCGAGGTCGTGGCACTGTTCGAAAGCCGCCGCGAGCCGCGTATGGTCCATAGCCTGATGCACCATGTGCACGAGGTGCGCTGCGAGCCGGGTCTGATCGAGTTCCGCCCCGAGCCCAAGGCCCCGACCGACCTCGCCCCGCGCCTCAGCGAACTGCTGGGCCAATGGACGGGGCGTCGCTGGATCGCCTCGGTCTCGAACGCCGAGGGCAAGCCGACGCTCGTCCAGCAGAAGGCCGCCAAGGCCGACGACCTGCGCAGCTCCGCCGAGAACAACGAGCTGGTGATGGCCATACTGAAGACATTCCCAGGCGCCAAGCTCGAGGCGGTCAAACGCAAGGGCGAACAGACATCCATGCTGGGCGAGTTCATTGCGGAAGAACCACCTCCCGCCGAGGACTACCCGGCCGACGACGATATCCCGGAAAGCGAGTTCTGAATGTTCGACAAGCTCAAGGACCTTGGCGGCCTGATGCAGCAGGCCCAGCAGATGCAGCAGAAGATGCAGGAGCTGCAGGTGGCGCTCGAGCGCCTGGAGATCGTGGGCTCGTCCGGCGCCGGCCTGGTGAAGGTCACGGTCAACGGCAAGAACGAGACCCGCAAGGTCGACATCGACGCTTCGCTCTTCAAGCCCGAGGACAAGGGCGTGGTCGAGGATCTGATCGTGGCCGCCGCCAACGACGCCCGAGCCAAGGTCGAGCAGACCGTGCAGGAGCATATGCGCGGCATCACCGGCGGTCTGCCCTTGCCGCCGGGCTTCAAGCTCTAGATGAAAAGATGAACGGCCCGGAGATCGAGCGGCTGATCCAGCTCCTCGGCCGCCTGCCGGGCCTGGGGCCGCGCTCGGCCCGCCGCGCGGCGCTGCATCTCCTGAAGAAGCGCGAGACGCTGATGCAGCCGCTCGGCGCAGCGCTGGCCGATGCGGCGCGGGCGATCCGGTCCTGCAGCGTCTGCGGCAACCTCGATACGATCGATCCCTGCTCGATCTGCGCCGATCCCCGCCGGGATACCGGCCTGATCTGCGTCGTCGAGGATGTTGGCGACCTGTGGGCGATGGAGCGTGGCCGCATCTTCTCGGGCCGCTATCATGTGCTGGGCGGTTCGCTGTCGGCGCTCGACGGCATCGGGCCCGAGGAACTCAACATCGGCAGCTTGGTCGAGCGCGTTTCCGCCGGTGGCGTTCGCGAGGTGATCATGGCGACCAACGCCACCGTCGACGGCCAGACCACGGCGCACTATCTCGCCGAGCGACTGGCCGACCACGATGTGCCGCTGACGCGGCTTGCGCACGGCGTGCCGGTGGGCGGCGAACTCGACTGGCTCGACGACGGCACGCTCGCCACCGCCTTCAAGGCGCGGCGCGCTCTTTAGTTTTGCCTGCATGAGCGCCGAAACCCTCACCGCCATCGCCCTCGCCCTGGGCGCCGGCTGGGCCAGCGGCCTCAACGCCTATGCCGCCGTTCTGGTCCTCGGGATCGCCCAGCGCCTCGGCGTGGTAGCCCTGCCGCACGATCTGCAGGTCCTGGAATCGCCCTGGGTGCTCGGCGTGGCGGCGATCCTGTTCGCTCTCAATTTCCTGGCGGACAAGATCCCCTACGTCGACAGCATCAACGACGTGCTTCAGACCTTCGTGCGCATTCCCGCTGGCGTGCTCCTGGCCTATGGCGCCGCCACCGGCCTCAGTCCGGAAATTTCGATCATCGCGGGCCTGCTCGGCGGGACGCTCGCGGCCGGGACCCACATCGCCAAGACCGGATCGCGCGCCCTCCTCAACACCTCGCCGGAGCCGTTCACCAACGTTTTCGCCTCGCTGGGCGAGGACGTCACGGTCCTCGGCGGGCTCACGTTGGCGATCGCCCATCCGATCACTTTTTTGTGCCTGCTGGCCGTCTTCGTGGCGCTCCTGATATGGCTCCTGCCCAAGCTCATACGATTGGCCCTGACACCGTTTCGCCGGCTAACCCGGGGGATCAAACAGGAGCCCTGACCGCCAGCCCCTCCATCGACCTTTGGCTGAACAACTGACGCTTTCCTTCGCCCACCCGAAGCGTACACTCGCCATCACAAGCACATGTTCATCCGACAGAACATCCAGTCCCTTCGGTTCTTCCGCACGACGCCGGCGATGCGCTGTCCGTATCTGCCGCATCGTCTGGAGACCAAGCTCGTCACCGAACTGAGCGGGCCGGACGCCATCACCCAGCACGACACGCTGACCGACGCGGGGTTCCGCCGCTCGCACCACTTCGTCTACAAGCCGCTGTGCGACGGTTGCAGAGCCTGTGTTCCGGTGCGCATTCGCGTGCGGGACTTCGAGCCCAGCCGGGCGCAGCGCCGCATCCAGCGCCGTAACGATCACGTCCATGCCGTCGAGACTCAGGCCCTTGCGACCGGCGAGCAGTTTTCGCTGTTCTCGCGCTACGTGCTGACGCGGCATCGCGACGGCGACATGGCCGACATGGACTTCGACGACTATCGCGCCATGGTCGAGGAGAGCCCGGTCGAAACGGCGATCATCGAGTTCCGTGACGATTCCGCCGATGGCCGGCTGGTCGGGGCCTGCCTCGTGGACTGGCTGTCGAGTGGCGTGTCGGCGGTCTACAGTTTCTTCGATCCGCAGGATCCGCGGCGCGGGCTCGGCACGCACATGATCCTGTGGCTGGCGGAAGCCGCCGCCAAACGCGGCCTGCCCTATGTCTATCTCGGCTACTGGATCGCCGATTCGAGCAAGATGGCCTACAAGCGCTTGTTTCGTCCTTTGGAATTCTTCGGCCCTGATGGATGGACGGAGCTGCCTGCAACGTAGGCAATGTCGCGACGGTGGAGCGTCTTGACGCACCTCGTCCGCATTGCGAACCAAAGCAGCCTCTGGCATCGCGCAGCGGACCAAGTTAAGAAAGCCTATCCGTCGGCGAGAACGGATGGGCGGCAAATAATAACTCGCATTCAGGGGAGACGGGATGCGCTCATTGCTGGCATTCAGCGCGCTGATCGACGCGTTAAACGAAAAAATAGGCATCGTCTGCAACTGGCTCGTGCTGCTGGCCTGCGTCGTCAGTGCCGGCAACGCCATGGTGCGCTACGCCTATGACACGAGCTCGAACGGCTGGCTCGAAATCCAGTGGTACATGTTCGCCGTCATCGTGATGTTCGGGGCATCCTACACGATGAAGCGGAACGAGCATGTCCGGGTCGACCTCTTCTACATGACCTTGAGCCGCCGCGGGCAGCTCTGGGTCGACATCCTCGGCACGCTGATCTTCCTCCTGCCGACCTGCAGCATCCTCGCCTGGCTGAGCTGGCCCTTCTTCATGCAGTCGTTCAACGTCAACGAGCATTCCTCGAATGCCGGCGGACTGTTGCGCTGGCCGATCAAGCTGGTGCTTCCCCTGGGCTTTGGCCTGGTCGCTCTCCAGGGCATTTCAGAACTCATCAAGCGGGTGGCCTTCCTCAACGGATATGCGGTGGATAGCCTCGAAGCTCACTACGAGAGGCCCACCCAATGATCCCTCTCGATTATATGCCGCCGCTGATGTTCGGCGGCCTCGTCGTCTTCATGATCATCGGCTACCCGGTCGCCTTCTCGCTCTGCGCCGTCGGCTTCTTCTTCGGGTTCCTGTCGATCGAGATGGGCTATTTCACGATGGCCTTCATGCAGGCCATCCCGGGCCGCGTGTTCGGCAGCATCCTGTCGAACGAGCTGCTGCTCGCCATCCCGTTCTTCACCTTCATGGGCGCCATCCTGGAGAAATGCGGGCTGGCAGAGGACATGCTCGAATCGATGGGGCAGCTGTTCGGCCCCATCAAGGGCGGACTGGGCTACTCGACGATCATCGTGGGCTTCGTCCTCGGCGCCATCACCGGCACCGTGGCCGCGCAGGTCATCGCCATGGCGTTGATCACCCTGCCGGTGATGATGCGTTACAAGTACGATATGCGTTACGCGACCGGCGTGCTGGCCGCGTCGGGCACGATCACGCAGCTCGTGCCGCCGTCGCTGGTGCTGATCGTTCTGGCCGATCAGCTCGGCAAGTCGGTGGGCGACATGTATCTCGGCGCCTGGGGCCCCTCGCTGCTGCAGATCGCCCTGTTCGCCGGCTACACCTTCTATGTGACGATCGTGAAGCCGGAGGCCCTGCCGCCGGTGCCGCGGACGCTGTTCGGCAAGGACCTCCTGGTCAAGTGCGCCTGGGGCATCATCCCCGCCGCCGTGCTCATCTTCCTCGTGCTGGGCACCATCATGATGGGCCTGGCGACGCCCACCGAGGCGGGCGCGATGGGCACGATCGGCGCCATCGTCCTGGCGGTGGTGCGCAATGCACCGCTGACCAAGTTCGACCGGCTGATGTTCTTCGGGGGCTGCGCCGCCGCCATCATCGGCGCCCTGATCGGCACCGTCGCCTTCAAGTCCTTCGGCTTCAAGGTCGCCTTCACCGTGATGTTCGCCGCGATCATCTGGCTGTGCTGGCGGGCCTGGCAGCACAAGGAGCTGCGGGACCTGATCGTTCAGGCGTTCCAGGCGACGATGCGCATCACCGCGATGGTGGCCTTCATCCTGGTCGGCGCGACCTGCTTCTCGATCACCTTCCAGGGTGTCGACGGCAACCAGTGGGTCGAACACCTGATGTCGAACCTGCCCGGCGGCGTCTGGGGCTTCCTGATCGTCGTCAACCTGTTCGTCTTCTTCCTCGCCTTCTTCCTCGACTTCTTCGAGATCGCCTTCATCATCATCCCGATGCTGGCGCCGGTCGCGCAGAAGCTTCTGGCCCCGGTGGTGGGAGCCGATGCCGCCCTGATCTGGTTCGGCGTCATGCTCTGCGTGAACATGCAGACCTCGTTCATGCACCCGCCCTTCGGCTTCGCGCTGTTCTACCTGCGCAGCGTGGCGCCCAAGGAAGTGAAGAGTTCGGACATCTACTGGGGCTCCATCCCCTGGGTGCTTCTGCAGCTCATCATGGTGGCGATCGTGATCGCGATCCCGCAGTCGGTGACGTACTTCCTCGACAAGCCGTCCGGGATCGATCCCAGCAAGGTGACGATCGAGATCCAGGCGCCACCCTCGGAAGACTCCGCCCCACCGGTCTTCAAATAGATCGAAGGCAAAAAAAGCCCCGCCAACCGGCGGGGCTTTTCTCTTGTGGGGCTTCGCTCAGCGGCCGGCGGCCGACATGGCGACTAACGGCCTGCGGCCGACATGGCGAAGTTGAAGTTGTCGAACGTGTTCTCGGCGACGCGGAACCACAGGTTCTCGTCCGACCGGAAAGCCTTGAGGCTTTCGTAGATCTTCTTGAACTTCGGATCCTTGGCCGCCAGCTCGTCGTAAAACTTGTAGGCCTCGTTGAAGCACGGCTCGAGGACCGAGCGCGGGAACGGCCGCAGCTCGGCGCCGCCCGCCACCAGCCGGCGCAGCGCCGCCGGATTGCTGGCGTCGTACTTGGGCACCATCCAGGACGTCACCAGGCCGGACGCGACCTCGACCATGCTCTGGTAGTTCTTGGGCAGCTTCTCCCAGGCCTGGTTATTGATATAGAGCGAACCGCCGGAGCAGCCTTCCCACCAGCCGGGGTAATAGTAGTACTTGGCGACCTTGTTGAAGCCGAGCTTCTCGTCGTCGTACGGACCGACCCATTCGCAGGCGTCGATCGTGCCCTTTTCGAGCGCCGGATAGATATCGCCGCCGGCGATCTGCTGCGGCACCACGCCGAGACGCTCCAGGATCAGGCCCGCGAAGCCGCCGACGCGGAACTTCAGGCCCTTCATGTCGTCCATCGACTTGATTTCCTTACGGAACCAGCCGCCCATCTGGCAGCCCGTGCCGCCGAAGACGAAGGAGCGGAAATTGTACTCCTTGTAGAAATCGTTGATCAGCTGATGGCCACCGCCGAAGTACAACCAGGCATAGAGCTGGCGCTGATTGAGCGAGAACGGCAGGCCCGTCTCGAACACGAAGTTCGGATGCTTGCCGAAATAGTAGTAGGCCGCGGTCTGGCCGGCCTCGACGGTGCCATTCTGCACCGCATCGGCCACCTGAAGCCCGGGGACGATTTCGCCGGCGGCGAAGGCGCGGACCTGGAACTTGCCGTCGGACATCTCGCCGATGACCTTGGCGAACAGCTCGGAGCCGCCGTAGAGCGTATCGAGCGACTTGGGGAAGCTCGACGTCAGACGCCACTTCACTTCCGGCATGCTCTGGGCAATGGCCGGCGCGGCAATCGTCGTCGCCGCTGCAACTCCTGCGGCACCAACGCCCGCGGTCCTGATGAATTTCCTGCGCTGCATTTTTCTGTTTCCTCCCGTGGTTGCCTTGATGGCCCCCTTCAGCGCTTGCAACACTGGCATGCGAAATTGAATTTGAAAAGCGTCCGACTCCCGGAAATTCCTTAAAAATATGCAATCTTCAGTCGTGAATTGCGCCCGACAGGCAAGAAAAAGCCCCGCCGAAGCGGGGCTTTCGTCCGGCAGAGCCGGCTGAGTCTAAAGCTTGTTGGCGGCCGACTGGCGCGCCATGAAGTTGTCGAAGGTGTTCTCGGCCACACGGAACCAGAGAACTTCTTCATTCCTGAAGGGCTTCCAGGAATCGTAGACCTTCTTGAACTTCGGATTCTTGGCGATGGTCTCGGCGTAGAGTTCGTTGGCGGCGCCGAAGCAGGCCTCCATCACCGACTGAGGGAACGGCAGGAACTTCGTTCCGGCGGCCACCAGCTCGCGCAGCGCGCGCGGGTTCTGGGCGTCGTACTTGGCCACCGACCAACTCACCGTGTCGCCCGACGCCACCGCGATCGCTTCCTTGTACATCGGCGGCAGGGCCTCATATGCCTTCTCGCCGCAGTAGAGCGACAGGGCTGCGCAACCTTCCCACCAGCCGGGGTAGTAGTAATAGGGCGCGACCTTGTTGAAGCCGAGCTTCTGGTCGTCGTACGGGCCGACCCATTCGGCGGCATCGATCGTGCCCTTCTCCAGCGCCGGGTAGATATCGCCGCCGGCGATTTGCTGCGGCACCACGCCGAGCTTCGCCATCACCTGGCCGGCAAAGCCGCCGATGCGCATCTTCACGCCCTTCATGTCCTCGGGCGTCTTGATCTCCTTGCGCCACCATCCGCCCATCTGGGCGCCGGTATGGCTCATGAGGAAGGAGACGATCTTGTATTCCTTGTAGAACTCCCGCATCAGCTCGAGGCCGCCGCCGAAGTAGACCCACGCATTGTGCTGGCGGGTATTAAGTCCGAACGGCAGGGCGGTATCGAACGCGAAGGTCGGATCCTTGCCGACATAGTAATAGGCCGCGGTGTGGCCGCACTCGACGGTCTCGTTCTGGACGGCGTCGACGACCTGCAGGCCCGGAACGATTTCGCCGGCCGCGAAGACGCGGATCTGGAACTTGTTGTCGGTGAGCGCCGCGACGCGCTTGGCGAAGTACTCGCCGGCGCCATAGATCGTGTCGAGCGACTTGGGGAAGCTCGAGGCCATGCGCCACTTCACCTCGGGCATCGACTGGGCAACCGCCGGAGCGGCCAGGACGCCGGCAGCGGCGACCGTCGCACCGCCAACGCCGGCCGTGCGCATGAATTTGCGACGTTGCATTTCGATCATCTCCCTAAGCTTTTTGTTTGCCGAACGCGCGCCTTCTGCCACGCGAACAATTTTGTTGGCGGGTTTATCGCATAGCGCAACGGCGATGAAAAGCAGTTGCCTCCTCCCTGCAGGCAAAGAAAAACCCCGCCGGAGCGGGGTTTTCCAGATATTCCAGGCGGCGCAGCCTAGAGCTTGTTGGCCGCCGACTGGCGCGCCATGAAGTTGTCCATCGTGTTCTCGGCGACGCGGAACCACAGGACCTCCTCGGCGCGGAACGGCTTCCACGATTCGAAGATCTTCTTCCACTTCGGGTTCTTCTCGTTCAGGGAGGCAAACACGTCGTTGGTGGCGTTGTAGCAGGCCTCGAGGACCGGGGCCGAGAACGGCAGGAGCTTCGTGCCCGCCGCGACGAGCTCGCGAACCGCCTTCGGGTTCTGGGCGTCGTACTTGGACAGCATCGATGTGTGCGCCTTGGCGGCAGCGGCTTCGACGATCGTCTGGTAGGACTTCGGCAGTTCCGCCCACTTGGCCAGATTCACATAGGCCGAGAGCTGCGGGCCGGCTTCCCACCAGCCGGGATAGTAATAGTACGGGGCAACCTTGTTGAAGCCGAGCTTCTGGTCGTCGTAAGGACCGACCCATTCGGCGGCGTCGATCGTACCCTTCTCCAGCGCCGGGTAGATGTCGCCACCGGCGATCTGCTGCGGCACAACACCGAGCCTCGTCAGGACTTCGCCGGCAAAGCCGCTGACGCGGAACTTCAGCCCCTTGAGATCGTCGACGGTCTTGATCTCCTTGCGGAACCAGCCGCCCATCTGGGCACCGGTGTTGCCGCACGGGATCGAGTGAATGTTGTAGTCCTTGAAGAACTCGTTCATGGCCTGACGGCCGCCGCCCCAGTTCCACCAGGCATCCTGCTGGCGCGCGTTCAGGCCGAACGGCACCGCGCAATCGAGCGCGAAGGTCAGGTCCTTGCCGACATAATAGTAGGACGCGGTATGGCCCATCTCGACAGTGCCGTTCTGCACGGCATCGGCGACCTGGAGGCCGGGGACGATCTCACCCGCCGCGAACAGACGGATCTGGAACTTGCCGTCGGTAGCGTCCGAAACGTACTTCGTGAACAGCTCGCCGGAGCCGAAGATCGTGTCGAGCGACTTCGGGAAGCTCGATGCCATGCGCCACTTCAGCTCGGGGGCGGATTGCGCGATGGCGGGCGCAGCCAGCGCGCCGGTGGCGGCGACGGCGGCGGTGCCAACACCGGCCGTACGAATGAACTTGCGACGTTGCATGAAACTAGGACTCCCAGCTCGTGTTGCAGGACGACTCGGATGTCGCCTGATTTGCGCGGCTTATGACACGCGCGCTGCATCGGATGAAAGGCTCAACGCATGAGCAATAGCGTGAGCGCCAATGCGCCCACTGCAATGCGGTACCAGGCAAAAACGGTAAAGCCGTGGCGGCTGATGAAACGCACGAAGGCGCGGACCACCAGCATCGCCGACACGAAAGCGGCGGCAAACCCGAGCGCGATCACGCCGCCATGGTCCCAGCTCAGCGACGACCAGTTCTTGTAGAGATCGTAGACGGTCGCCCCCAGCATTGTGGGCATCGCGAGGAAGAACGAAAATTCGGCGGCCGTTGCACGGTCCACGCGAAAAATGCGGGCGCCCATGATGGTGGCGCCCGAGCGCGAGACGCCGGGGATCATCGCCACACACTGGCAGAGACCGATGTAGAGAGCGGTCTTCAGATCGACTTCGTCGAGGCTCTTGATGCGCGGCCGCTGCGCGAAGCGTTCGATCAGGAGGATCGCAATACCGCCCACGATCAGGGCGATGGCGACCACCCACGGGCTGAACAACACCGATTTGATGTACTTATGAGCCGCCACACCGATGATCACCGCCGGCAGGAAAGCCACCAGGATGGCCACCGTGAACCGGGTCGCCTGCTTGTCGCGCTCCAGCACGCCCATCGCGGTCGTCCAGATCTTCGCGCGATAGAGCAGGCAGACGGCAAGGATCGCGCCGAGCTGGATCACGATCTCGAAGACCTTGCCCGGGGGGCCCTGGAAATCGAGAAGTTCCTCGGCGAGGATGATGTGGCCGGTCGACGAGACCGGGAGGAACTCGGTGAGACCTTCGACAACGCCGATCAGCAGCGCCTTCCAGATCAGCGTCAGGTCCATTCTCAATCCTTGAAGCGTTTGGCCCGCGGCCAGCCCTTCTCCGGCATGCGCCCCGCTTGCGCACGCTCGCCCCGCCAGAACTTCAACTCGGCGGCCGGAATGGTCCGGTTACCCCACGGCAAGCCGTCCGAAAGCACGAAGGCCTGCGCATCCGAGAGCAGGTCGCCCTTCGACTTCTGCAGCAGCACGCCCCGGCCGCGGCCCATCTCAGGCACCTGGTCGAGCGGGAAGATCAGCAGCTTGCGGCCTTCGCTCAAGACGGCAATCGAATTCGCCCCCTCGGGCACGATGCCGAGGACCTGGGCCTTCTCCTTGTCGGCCAGGTTCAGGACCTGCTTGCCGTTCTTGGTCTGAGCCACGACCTCGTCTTCCGGCACGATGAAGCCGCGGGCGGCATCCGACGCGACCAGGAACTTGCGGCCGCCCTTGAACACGTCGAGTTGGACGATGTCCTGATCGTTGCCCAGCTCGATCATCAGCCGGATCGGCTCGCCATGGCCGCGCGCACTGGGGAGACGATCGCACCCTACCGTGTAGAAACGGCCATTGCTGCCGAACAGCAGGATCTTGTCCGTGGACTGGGCGTGAATGGCGAAGCGTGCCGTGTCGCCTTCCTTGTACTTCAGCTCGCCGGCAGCCTTGTCGTCGAGATGGCCCTTGGCGGCGCGGATCCATCCCTTCTCGGACAGGATGACGGTGACCGGCTCGCGCTCGACGAAATCCTCGATCGCGTGCTCGATCTCGGCCGGCGCGTCGGCGAGTTCGGTGCGGCGGCGCCCCAGCTCGGTCTTGCCGCCGAACTTCTTCTTCGTCTCACGCACCTCGTCGGCGATGGCCTCCCACTGGAGACCTTCGTCCTTGAGCAGGGCCTTGAGGTCCTTGCGCTCGGCGCTGAGCTTCTTGTGCTCGCCGCGGATTTCGAACTCCTCGAGCCGCCGCAGGGCGCGCAGCCGCATGTTGAGGATCGCCTCGGCCTGCATGTCGGTAAGCCCGAAAGCCGCGATCATCTTGGGCTTGGGCTCGTCCTCCTCGCGGATGATCTTGATCAGCTTGTCGAGGTTCAGATAGGCGATCAGGTAGCCTTCGAGGATCTCCAGGCGCCGCTCGATCGCAGCCAGCCGGAAGGTCGAACGGCGGACCAGCACCTCACGCCGATGGTCGAGGAAGGCCTGCAGCGCCTCGCGCAGGTCCATGACGCGCGGCGTGTTGTCCTTGTCGAGGACGTTGAGATTCAGGGGAAAGCGCGTCTCGAGGTCGCTGAGCTTGAAGAGCTGCTCCATCAGCAGCTCGGCCGGCACGTTGCCGGTCTTCGGCTCCAGCACGATGCGCACGTCGTCGGCCGACTCGTCGCGCACGTCCTCGAGGATGGGCAGCTTCTTGGCGTTGATGATCTCGGCGATCCGCTCAATCAGCTTTCCCTTCTGCACCTGATAGGGAATCTGCGTGACGACGATGCGGTACTGACCGCGCGGGAGCTGCTCGACTTCCCACTTGGCGCGCAGGCGGAAGGCGCCACGGCCCGTCCTGTAGGCCTCGACGATGGCCTCACGCGGCTCGACCAGGATGCCGCCGGTCGGGAAGTCCGGCCCCTTCACCAGATCGACCAGGGTCTCGATGCGCGAGTTGGGCGTCTTGATGAGATGGAGCAGCGCGTCGCAGAGCTCGCCCACATTGTGCGGCGGGATCGAGGTCGCCATGCCGACGGCTATGCCGGCGGCGCCATTGGCCAGAAGGTTCGGGAAGCCGCCCGGCAGCACGATCGGCTCTTCGGTCGAGCCGTCATAGTTGGGCCGGAAGTCGACGGCATTCTCGTCGATGCCGCCCAGCAGCGCCTCGGCCACCTCGGTGAGGCGCGCCTCGGTGTAACGCATCGCGGCGGGGTTATCGCCGTCGATGTTGCCGAAATTGCCCTGGCCCTCGATCAACGGATAGCGCGCGGCGAATTCCTGAGCGAGGCGCACCAGAGCGTCGTAGATCGACTGGTCGCCGTGCGGATGATACTGGCCGATTACGTCGCCGACGACGCGGGCGCTCTTCTTGAACGCGCTGTTCGGATCGAGCCGCAGCTGGCGCATCGCGTACATCAACCGGCGATGCACGGGCTTCAGCCCGTCGCGCACGTCCGGCAGCGACCGCGACATGATGGTCGACAGCGCATACGACAGATAGCGCTCGCGGAGCGCGTCTCCGAATTGCACCGGCTTCACTTCGGCCAGTTGGACGACGTTGTTGCGCTTTGCCATGGACCAGCGTGAAGAGGGGAAGAGCCGCAGTTCCAGCCACGGCCGTGATTATTCTAGCGTTGAAGCGATTCCATAAATCTCGACCGTGCGGGAGGCAAGGGCTTGTTGTGCGGCCAAAAAACGTGCCGTTCGAGGAAAAAGCCCGTGAGATCGAGGCCCTGCCCCAGCTCCAGGTCATCCGAGGACAACCCACCGGTGGATAGAAAGCCCGGCAGCGGCAGCAGCTTCTCCTTGTAGGGTCCGGCGGCGGCGCGGGAGACGGCGCGGCCCGTCTTCGGCGAGACATAGGCCAGGTCCTCGGTCGCGCCCGTGGCGGCGCATTTCTCGAGATCGAGGCCGAAGCCCAGCTCCTGCAGCAGGCCGAGTTCGAGGCGGACATAGATCGTGGGCCAACCGGGATGGCCGATCGAGCCCAGGAACGCCCGGAACCCGTCGAACATCGCCGGATGCGGCTCGCGCTCGGGCAGGGCGGCGTCGATGACGGCGCACGCCGAGGCAAGCCCCGCCAGCTCCGAGGCATCGTCCATGGCGCGGGCGGCGTGTGCCTCGCGCAGTTCGCCCGAAAAGTTGCCCAGCTGCTCGGGCAGCCGGCCCCGCCAGACCACCTCGACCACGTTGCCGGATTGCCAGACCGGACGGGCGCGCCGCGAGACGCCCCCCGGGACGAATCCCGAATGGCGCCCATGATCGCGCGTCAGCAGCGACACGACGAGGCCGGTCTCGCCGTGAGACCGTGCCGTGAGCACGATGCCTTCGTCGTTCCATTCCATGCCTGTGTATGCCCCGCCGGGGCAATTCGCGCTAGGTTGCGCCATGGCCAAACGACCGGGGCCGATATCGAGACGGCGGGCCTTGCAGGGCGCAGGCGCGCTCGCCGCCCTGCCCTCTCTTGTGTTCGCCCAGACCGCCGCCGCCGCGCGGCCCCGCCTCATGCAGGGCGTCCAGTCGGGCGACATCGGCATCGACGGCGCGACCCTGTGGAGCCGCGCGGACCGGCCGTCACGCATGATCGTCGAGTATGCGACGAAGGAGAGTTTCTCGACCATGCGTCGGATCGAGGGACCACTCGCACTCGAAGCGACCGGTTTCACATCGCGCCTGCGTCTCGTCGACTTGCCGCCGGGGCAGACGATCTTCTATCGCATCGCCTACGCCGATCCGGCCACCGCGGGCGCCACGAGCGACTGGGTGCAGGGACGCTTCCGTACGCCGCCGGCGACCGCGGCAGACGTGAGCTTCGTCTGGTCGGCCGACACCGTCGGCCAGGGCTGGGGCATCAATCCCGACATCGGGGGCATGACGATCTACGAGGCGATGCGGTTGCTCGCGCCGGACTTCTTCGTTCACTGCGGCGACACGATCTATGCCGACGACCCGCTCGCGTCGGAGAAGAAGCTGCCGGACGGGCGTGTCTGGAAGAACATCACCACGGACGCGAAGTCGAAGGTCGCCGAATCGCTGGCCGAGTTCCGCGGCAATCATCTCTACAACTTCCTCGACACCAACCTGCGCCGCTTCAACGCCGAGGTCCCGATGATCGCCCTGTGGGACGATCACGACGTCGTCGACAACTGGTACCGGGAAAAACACCTCGAGGAGGATTCGCGCTATCGCGAGAAGAACGTGAGCGTGCTGGCCCGGCGCGCCGAGCGCGCCTTTCGCGAATTCATGCCGCTGGCCGACGGGCTCGACGGGCCGATGCGCCTCTATCGCAAATTCTCGTTCGGTCCGCGTCTCGATCTCATCCGGCTCGACATGCGCAGCTTCCGCGCCGCCAACGGTCCCAACCGACAGGCCGTGGCGGGCAAGGACACGGCCTTTCTCGGCCTCGAACAGGTCGGCTGGCTG
Source organism: Reyranella sp. (assembly GCF_965249915.1). Lineage (GTDB taxonomy): Bacteria > Pseudomonadota > Alphaproteobacteria > Reyranellales > Reyranellaceae > Reyranella. The sequence goes on along the minus strand of NZ_OZ252257.1, from coordinate 733,410 downwards.
AAGCAGGCGCTCAAATCATCGACGGCGACCTGGAAGATCATCGCGGCCGACATGCCGCTCGGGCTCGTCGTCTACGACGACTGGCGCCGCAAGTCCGGCTCCGAGGCCGTGGCCAATGCCGACGATGGCCCACCGCTCGGGCGCGAGTTGGAAATCGCCGGATTGCTGTCTTTCATCAAGCGCGAGAACATCCGCAACGTGCACTGGCTCACCGCCGACGTGCACTATCCCGCCACCCATCGCTACGATCCCGCCCGGGCCGCCTTCCAGGACTTCACACCGTTCTACGAATTCGTGTCCGGCCCGCTCTGCGCTGGCGGCTTTGGCCCGAACGCACTCGACGGCACGTTTGGACCTCAGGTCGTGTTCCAGAAAGTGCCGCCGCCCGGCCGCTTCGATCTCTCGCCGCTCGAGGGATCGTGCCACTTCGGCCATGTGAAGATCGACGGCCGCTCAGGCGCAATGACGGTCAGTCATCGAGACGCCAGCGGCAAGGTCATCCATTCGCTGGAATTGATGCCATCCTAGAAGCAACACCCCTGTCATCCTGAACGCGGCGAAGGACGACAGTTGTGAACGCGATGCGACTCCGTCGCGCTTCAAGACTGATAGTCGAGCCCGATCGTGCGGTAGTGCGACGGATCCTCCGCCCAGCGTTCGCTCACCTTGACGTGCAGGAAGAGATGAACCGGGCGCTCGAGCATCTGCGAAAGCTCATGCCGCGCGCGCGCGCCGATCTGCTTGATGCGGGCGCCGCCCTTGCCGAGGAAGATCGCGCGCTGGCCCTCGCGCTGGACATAGATGATCTGCTCGACCCTGACGCTGCCGTCGGGACGATCCTCCCACTTCTCGGTCTCGACCGCCGCCTCGTAGGGCAGTTCCTGCTGAAGCTGCAGGAACACCTGCTCGCGCGTCACCTCCGCCGCGAGAAGGCGCAGCGGCAGGTCGGCGGCCTGATCCTCCGGGTACAGGAACGGACCCGGCGGGACGGCGAGCGCGAAAGCGGCGAGCAGGTCGCCGACACCGTCGGCCTTGAGGGCGCTCACCATGAAGGTGCGCTCGAACGGCACGATCGCGTTGAGTTCGGCGGTGAGCGCGAGCAACGTCTCGCGCGCCACCAGATCGATCTTGTTCAGCACGAGGATGCGCGGCGTCTTGGAATCCTTCAGCCGCTCGGCGATCGCCTTGGTCTCCTGGCCGATACCGCGCTCGGCATCGACGACCAGCGCCACCAGGTCGGCATCGTCGGCGCCCTGCCAGGCGGCGGCGACCATGGCGCGTTCCAGGCGGCGCTTGGCCACGCGAAAGATGCCAGGCGTGTCCACCAGAATGACCTGCGCACGGGACGCACCCTCTCCCGTATCGGGAATGTCCGCCATGGCGATACCGATCACGCGCATGCGCGTGGTCTGCACCTTGGGTGACACGATACTCACCTTGGATCCGACCAGCCCGTTCACCAGGGTCGATTTGCCGGCGTTCGGTGCGCCGACGACGGCGACGAAGCCGGCCCGCGTTGCAGGTGTGCTCATGCCTCGTTCAACCTTTCCAGCAATGTCATGGCCGCCAGCCGCTCGGCTTCGCGCTTGCTGCCGCCGCGGCCACGCGCGGGATCATGTCCCTTGAGAATCGCATCGACCACAAAGACCGGGGCATGCGCCGGCCCCTCGCGGTCGACCTCGAGATAGACCGGCAGGGGCAGACGGCGCGCCTGGGCCCATTCCTGCAGGGCTGTCTTGGGATCGCGCGGCACGGCCACCCGACTGCTCAGCCGGTCGCCCCACAGCACGGCCACGCTGCCCGCCGCAGCTTCGAGGCCGGCATCCAGGAAGATGGCGCCGAGGAGCGCTTCCAACGCATCGGCCAGGATGTTGGGCCGCACGCTGCTGCCCTGGGTCCGCTCCGAGTCGCCAAGCCGCAGATGGACGCCGAGGCCGATTTCCGTGGCGATCTCGACCAGCGTCTCGGCACGCACCAGCGCGGCGTGGCGACGCGCCAGCTCGCCTTCGCGCTCGTGCGGGAAGTGGCGCAACAGCAGATCGGCCATGGCGAGCGACAGGACGCGGTCACCCAGGAATTCCAGCCGTTCGTTGCCGTTCGGAAAGGCTGCCTTGAGCTCGGGCCGGCGGTCGAGCGCGCTGCGATGGGTCAGCGCTTCCGAAGCCAATTCGGGATGCGCGAAAACATGCCCCACCCCCTTCGACAGCGCCGTGAGATCGACGTCCGTCGAATTCAGTGGATTGCCATGAAGAAGCGGTTCCAGCGTATCGCCTCGGGCCATTTCCACGGTTCCAGCCAACCTGCTGCCGATGGATCGTGCGAGAAGAAGATGAACTCCGCCCGGCCCACCAGGTTCTCGGCCGGCACGTACCACCCGAGTTGGTCTCGGTCGCGCGTCGAGCCGGAGAAGTCGCGCAGCATCAGACGCGTTCGACTGTCGAGCGAGTCGTCGCGATTGTCGCCCATGACGAAGTAACTGCCGGCCGGCACGAGGAACTCCGGCGTGTTGTCGGCCATGCCATCGTCGCGATATTCGAGAACCGTGTAGCGGCGACCGTTCGGGAGGGTTTCGCTGTACAGCGTGCCCTTCTGATAGTGACCGTTGTTGCCCTTCACATGATCGCCGATCTTCAGCCGGTCGACGGCCACGCCGTTGATGTGCAGCAGGCCGTTCGTCACCTGGATGCGGTCGCCCGGCATGCCGACGATGCGCTTGATGTAATCGGTGCGATTGACGCCCTGGCCCTGGTCGCCGGGATACTTGAACACCGCGACGTCACCGCGCTCCGGCGGCGAGCCGAAGATCCGTCCGGAAAACACACCGAGCGAAAACGGGAAGGAATGCTTGCTGTATCCATAGGAATACTTGGACACGAACAGGTAGTCGCCGACCAGCAAGGTCGGGATCATCGAGCCGCTTGGAATGTTGAAGGGCTCGATGGCAAAGGTCCGCACGACCAGTGCAATCAGGACGGCATAGACCACCGTCCGGACGGTTTCTCCCCATCCGCCGGTCTTTTCCTGTGCTCTCTTGCGACGCTCAGCCACGTCCGTCATCGCCGTACCAGTTTCAACGAGCCGCGGCTATAGCAGGGCCCGGCGCCCCTGTCTCCCGCCCCGGCCGCGGCATGGGAGCCTTGCCGATTGTCGAAAGCAACCCGGCGGATCATGGGCCGGGCACCGCCGAGATGATCACGACGGCCTGAGCCAGCGGGTATTCGTCGGTGATGCTCAAGTCGATTTGTGGCGTCATGCCGGCCGGCGTGATCTTTTGAAGCCGGGCCAACGCCCCGCCCGTCAGGGCCAGCGTCGGCTTGCCGCTCTTCTGATTGATCACACCCATGTCTCGCCAGAAGACCCCCGCCCGCAGGCCGGTGCCCAGCGCCTTGGCACAAGCTTCCTTGGCCGCAAACCGCTTGGCGTAGCTGGCGGCACGGGTTGCCCGGCCTTCCGAGCGCTTCTGCTCGGTTTCCGTGAAGACGCGCTGGATGAACCGCTGGCCAAAGCGTTCCAGCGACTTCTCGATGCGCCGGATGTCGCAGAGATCGTTGCCCAGGCCGATGATCACGCGGCGACTCCCCCGATCCGCGCGGCGTCCATGATGCGCCGCATCTCGCGGATCGCCGGTTCCAGACCGACGAAGATCGCCTCGCCGATCAGGAAGTGGCCGATGTTGAGTTCGCGCACTTCCGGAATGGCGGCAATCGGCCCGACGTCGGCGTAGCTCAGCCCATGGCCGGCATGGCACTCCAGGCCGAGCCTGGCGCACAGCGCCGCCGCCGAGGCGATGCGCTGCAATTCCGCTTGCTTGGCCTCGCCCTCGATCTCGCAGTAGCGGCCGGTGTGCAATTCCACGACCGGCGCGCCCAGCGTGACGGCCGCCTCGAGCTGGCGGGGGTCGGCCTCGATGAACAGCGAGACTCGGATACCGGCATCGCGCAGGCGGGCAATCATCGGCTTGAGGTGATTGTGCTGCCCCGCCGCGTCGAGCCCGCCTTCTGTCGTCCGCTCCTCGCGCTTCTCCGGCACGATACAGGCGGCGTGCGGGCGATGGCGCAAGGCGATGTCGATCATCTCCTGGGTCGCGGCCATCTCGAAATTGAGCGGCACCTTGAGTTCCCGCATCAGCCCGTCGATGTCGGCATCGACGATGTGGCGCCGGTCTTCGCGCAGATGCGCCGTGATGCCGTCGGCGCCGGCGGCCTCGGCCAGGCGCGCGGCGCGCAGCGGATCGGGCAGATGCCCGCCACGCGCGTTCCGCACCGTGGCGACGTGGTCGATATTGATGCCGAGACGCAGGGGATGGGGCGCAGTCATACGAAACTTTCGCGGAGAGAGGTCGAGGAAGCCGTCAATTGCGGGCGCGTTCGACGGCGTTGATGGCAGGGGTGGCGCGCAGCGCCGCGGTGATGTCAGCCAGGTGCTTCACGTCGGACACCTCGACGTCGATCACCATGTCGAAGAAATCCATCGACCGGTTGACGATGCGCAAGTTGGAGATATTGCCCTCGTGCCGGGCGATCACCGTGGACAGGCTCGACAGGCTGCCGGGCTGGTTGGCGACGGTGATCTTGAGGCGGCCCGTGTAGACGCCGCCGCCACCCTCGCTCACCGAATCCCAGCCGACGTCGATCCAGCGCTCGGGCGACTCGGAAAAGCTCTCCAGCGTGGCGCAGTCGATCGTGTGGATGGTGACGCCCTTGCCGGTGGTGATGATGCCCACGATGCGGTCGCCGGGCAGCGGGTGGCAGCAGCGCGCGAAGTGCACCGCCATGCCCGGGATCAACCCGCGAATGGCGATCTGCTCGCCGTCCAGCTTGCCCGCTCGCCCGCCCTCGCCGGGCTTGCCTGACTTGCCGGTACGTGCGCGCGAGATCGGCACCACGTCGGCGCCCCCCTTCCGCGGCTGCTTCAGCCCCGGATACACCGCCGTCAGGACCTCGCGGGCGCCCAGAAGCCCGGCGCCGACCGTGGCGACGAGATCGTCCGTCGAGGCCTGCTTGAAGTTGAGGCGCACGCCCTCGAGGCCCTTCTCGGTGACCTCGTAGCCCTCCTCGTGGAAGGCCTTGTCGAGCAGCGACTTGCCGAGCTGGATGTACTGCTCGCGCTGGCGCGTACGAATGAAGCGGCGGATCGCGGCCTTGGCCTTGCCGGTGACGACGAAGCGCTCCCAGGTCGGCGACGGGGTCTGGGCCTTCGAGGTGATGATATCGACCTGGTCGCCGTTGGTGAGCTGCGTCCGCAGCGGCAGCATGCGGCCGTTGATCTTGGCGCCGACGCAGGTGTCGCCCACCTGGCTGTGCACGGCATAGGCGAAGTCGATCGGGGTCGCGCCGCGCGGCAGCGCGATCAGCTTGCCCTTGGGCGTAAAGCAGAAGACCTGGTCCTGGAACATCTCGAGCTTGGTGTGCTCGAGGAACTCCTCGGCATTGGGCGCCTTGTCGAGAATGTCCATGAGGCTGCGCAGCCAGGCATATTGCGGCGCGTCGGTCGACGGCTCGCCCTGCTTGTAGATCCAGTGGGCGGCCACGCCGCGCTCGGCCTGGTCCTGCATCTCCCCGGTGCGGATCTGGATCTCGATGCGCTGGCCAAGCGGGCCGATGACGCCGGTGTGGAGCGAGCGGTAGCCGTTGGGCTTGGGTACCGAAATGTAGTCCTTGAAGCGCTGCGGCAGCACTTGATAGCTGCCGTGCAACAGGCCGAGCGCCTGATAACACTGCGCCACGTCAGCAACGATGATGCGGAAGGCCATGATGTCGGAGAGCTGCTCGAAGGATACGTTCTTCTTCTGCATCTTCCGCCAGATCGAATAGGGCGTCTTCTCGCGGCCCGAAACCTGGGCCTCGAGCCCGCCGTCCTTCAGCGTCTTGACCAGCTCGACCTCGATCTGGGGCACCAGCTTGTCGCCGCGCTCGCGCAGATAGCCCTGGCGCGCCAGCACCGACGCACGGCCATCGGGATTGAGCTCGGCGAAAGCCAGCTCTTCCAGTTCGCGCTTCACCTTCTCCATGCCGATGCGGGAGGCGAGCGGCGCGTAGAGGTCCATGGTTTCGCGCGCGATGCGGCGGCGGCGCGCCGGCTCCTTGATGTGATGGAGCGTGCGCATGTTGTGGAGCCGGTCGGCGAGCTTCACCAGAAGCACGCGAATGTCCGACGACATCGCCAGGACCAGCTTGCGCAGGTTCTCGGCTTCCTTGGTGCTCTCCGACTGGATCTCGAGGCGCGAAAGCTTGGTGACGCCGTCGACCAGGCGCGCGATGTCCTCGCCGAACAGGCTGGCGATCTCGTCGCGCGTGGCGTCGGTGTCCTCGAGCGTGTCGTGCAGCAGGCCGGTGACGATCGAGTCGGTATCGAGCCGCATCTCCGCCAGCAGGCCCGCGACCTCGACGGGATGGGAGAAATAGGGGTCGCCCGAGGCTCGGAGCTGGTTGCCGTGCTTCTTCAGCCCGTAGACGTAGGCACGATTGAGAACGTCCTCGTCCGCATCCGGATCGTAGGACTGTACACGCTCGACGAGTTCAAATTGGCGAATCATGGCAGTCGCCCACTATATGGGGACGATTGCGCTCACTCCACGGCGATTGCACGAATAGCAGGCTGAACGCTTTTGGGGCTCAGCCTGCCGGCCGGCTATTCGGCGACGTCGTCTTCCTCGGCCATCGGGAGCGCCTTGGGCTGGGCGGCTTCCGCACCGCCCTGCGCCAGCGCCGCCGCCAGCTCCTGCTCGAGCTCGGCCATCTCGTTGACTTCCTCGGGCTTGTCGACGTCGGCGTGCTTCTGCATGCCGGAGATCAGGGAATCCTTCAGGACCGCCTGGTCGAGCTTCATTTCCGCGATCTCGCGCAGCGCCACGACGGGGTTCTTGTCGCGGTCGCGGTCGAGCGTGATCTGGGCGCCGGCCGAGATGTCACGAGCGCGCTGCGAGGCAAACATGACCAGTTCGAAACGGTTGGGGATCTGCACGATGCAGTCTTCGACGGTGACACGCGCCATGGCGGAACCTCAAATTTCTTGGAAGTCGCGGGTTATACAAGCCCCTGCCCAAAAGGCAAGCCGGGAGGCTCGAAGGGCTGGGCGATCTGATCCGCCGGCAGGGAGGCCCGGAGGTCACGAATGGAGGCCCCCGAGACCGGGTGGCGCCAGTCCGGGGCAAGATCGGCCAGCGGGCACAGGACGAAGGCCCGCCCCGTCATCCTGGGGTGCGGAAGGGTCGCCCTGGAAGGGCCGGCAGCCGCGATCTGGCCGCGATAATCGAGCAAATCCAGGTCGATCAGTCGGGCGGCATTGGGCACGCTCCGGACCCGGCCGAACAGGTCTTCGATCTCGTGCAGGGTGGCCAGCAGCTCGTCGGCCGGCAGGGAGGTGGCGATTTCGGCCACCAGATTGACGTACCAGGGCTGATCGGAGGCCGGCACCGGCGCCGTCCTGTACCAACGGGAATAGCGCAGCACGCGGACCTGCCGCCGGTCCAGCTCCAGCAGCGCGGCCTGGAGCGTCTCCTGGGGCGAGGCATAGGACGGGTGGGGCAGATTGGCTCCGGCGCCAATGAAAATCGGTCGGCGCTCTTTATTGTCCACCAGCAAGCGCCCCCAACCCCTTGTGATCTATGGATGAAATACCTACTCTTAATATACTTTCCGAGCGCTGGGGGTTACCAGCCCTCGGCGATACCAGATATTTTTTGCTCGACCTGCGCATATTATTCATAAGGGCTTGATCGCCATGAAAGGCAATTTTTACGAGAACGAGCGCGTCGCGCTGTTCATCGACGGTGCGAATCTCTACTCGGCTGCCCGCTCCCTGGGGTTCGACATCGACTATCGCCGGCTGCTGAAGGTGTTCCGCGAGAAGGGCCGCCTGGTTCGCGCCTACTATTACACCGCGCTGGTCGAGGATCAGGAATATTCGCCGATCCGGCCGCTGATCGATTGGCTGGACTACAACGGCTACACCATGGTCACCAAGCCGGCCAAGGAGTTCACCGATGCCATGGGCCGCCGCAAGATCAAGGGCAACATGGACATCGAGCTGGCCATCGACGTGCTCGAAATGGCCGACCATCTCGACCATGTGATCCTGTTCTCGGGCGACGGCGATTTCCGGCGGCTGGTGGAAGCCGTGCAGCGCCGCGGCATCCGGGTCTCGGTCGTCAGCACCATCAAGTCGGCCCCGCCGATGGTGGCCGACGAGTTGCGCCGTCAGGCCGACGACTTCATCGAGCTGTCCGAGCTGGCGCCGCTGATCGCCCGCAATCCGTCGGAGCGCGCGCCGCGTCCGGCTGCCGCGCCGGGCACGTCGCGCGAGGCCGAAGCGGAGTTCGACGAGGCGCCGTCCGAGTCGATGATGCGATCGGCCTAAGGCCGCCTCAGAAAGTGCCTGCGCAAGCCTTCGAAGAGCCGCCGCTCGACTGCCCGCGCTGTCCGAGGCTCGTGGCGTTTCTTCACGAGCTGCGGGGCAAGTACCCGGACTGGAAGAATGCACCGGTCCGGTCGTTCGGCAAGCTCGACGCCCGAATGCTGATCGTCGGCCTGGCGCCCGGCATGAAGGGCGCAAACCGCACCGGCCGCCCCTTCACCGGCGATTATGCCGGCGACCTGCTCTATTCGACCCTGCTGAAGTTCGGCTTCGCCCAGGGCACCTACCGGGCCGATCCGGCCGACGGGCTGCGGCTCGTCGACTGCCGCATCGCCAACGCCGTGCGCTGCCTGCCGCCGGAGAACAAGCCGCTGCCGCTCGAGTTCACGGCCTGCCGGCCTTTCCTGCAGTCCGAGCTCGCCAGCATGCCGAACCTGCGGATCCTCGTGGCCCTGGGCAAGGGCGCTCACGACCAGATCCTGCGCGCCCTCACCGTGCGTCCGGCGGGCGCCTATCCGTTCATCCATGGCCGGCTGCACGAGCTTCCGACCGGCTTGATGCTCGCCGACAGCTATCACTGCTCGCGCTACAACACGAACACCGGCCGCCTCACGACCGAGATGTTCCACCAGGTCTTCGACGGAGTCCGGCGCGCCCTCGACGCCTGAGGCTTCGCGCAGAAACAGAAAAACCGACATCCCTGCGGCCGGAGCCGCTGGAATGTCGGTTTCTATGGTTGCGGGGGCAGGATTTGAACCTACGACCTTCAGGTTATGAGCCTGACGAGCTACCGGGCTGCTCCACCCCGCGTCAAATCGATCGCGCTGAGCGCGCGTTTGATCGGAATGTATGTCCTTAGCGTTCGGAAGATCCGGCAGCGACCTACTCTCCCGTGCCTTGAGACACAGTACCATTGGCGCTGAGAGTTTTCACGTCCGAGTTCGGAATGGGATCGGGTGTACACCTCTCGCTAGAGCCACCGGATCGTCCGAACGCAAAGGATTGAGGTCTAAAGTCGTGCACAAGGCCATGCAGCGGATGTCGACCGCTGCACGGAACGAATGAAGTCAAGCCGATCGAGCTATTAGTACCGCTAAGCTGAATGCATCACTGCACTTGCACATGCGGCCTATCAACGTGGTGGTCTACCACGACTCTCAGCGAGACCTAGTTTTGAGGCGGGTTTCACGCTTAGATGCTTTCAGCGTTTATCCCTTCACTACATAGCTACCCGGCGCTACGGCTGGCGCCATAACCGGTACACCAGAGGTAAGTCCATCCCGGTCCTCTCGTACTAAGGACGGCTCCTCTCAAGTCTCGAACACCCACAGCAGATAGGGACCAAACTGTCTCACGACGTTTTGAACCCAACTCACGTACCACTTTAATCGGCGAACAGCCGAACCCTTGGGACCTGCTCCAGCCCCAGGATGTGATGAGTCGACATCGAGGTGCCAAACACCACCGTCGCTGTGGACGCTTGGGTGGTATCAGCCTGTTATCCCCGGCGTACCTTTTATCCGTTGAGCGATGGCCCACTCACGCGGAACCACCGGATCACTATGGCCGACTTTCGTCCCTGCTCGACTTGTCAGTCTCGCAGTCAGGCGGGCTTGTGCCATTGCACTCAGCAGCCGATTTCCGACCGGCCTGAGCCCACCATCGCGCGCCTCCGTTACTCTTTGGGAGGCGACCGCCCCAGTCAAACTACCCACCATGCAGGGTCCCGGATCTGGATGACAGACCGCGGTTAGACATCAAAGAACAAAAGGGCGGTATTTCAAGGTTGCCTCCACCCGAGCTAGCGCCCAGGTTTCAAAGGCTCCCGCCTATCCTACACATCCATTCTCTAATGCCACTGCAAAGTTGTAGTAAAGGTGCACGGGGTCTTTCCGTCTAACTGCGGGTACCCCGCATCTTCACGGGGAATTCAATTTCGCCGAGCCCATGTTGGAGACAGCGGGGAAGTCGTTACGCCATTCGTGCAGGTCGGAACTTACCCGACAAGGAATTTCGCTACCTTAGGACCGTTATAGTTACGGCCGCCGTTTACCGGGGCTTCAATTCAAGGCTTGCACCTCTCCTCTTAACCTTCCGGCACCGGGCAGGCGTCAGACCCTATACTTCGCCTCACGGCTTAGCAGAGCCCTGTGTTTTTGGTAAACAGTCGCCACCCCCTAGTCTGTGCCCCTCTGACGAGACCGTCAGAGGCCCCCTTATCCCGAAGTTACGGGGGTAAATTGCCTAGTTCCTTCAACATGGTTCCCTCAAGCGCCTTGGTATACTCTACCAGTCCACCTGTGTCGGTTTAGGGTACGGTCTATACGCTGGGGCTATTTCCTGGAACCCTTGGGCCGCCCGAGCATTCGCCAACGAGCTCGGGCCACTTTTCGGATCCGTCACCACCAGCAGGCCCACGAATATTGACGTGGTTCCCATCGTCTACGGCTGTCGCCCTCGACTTAGGGGCCGGCTAACCCTGCGCGGATTGACCTTGCGCAGGAACCCTTGGACTTACGGCGAAAGCGTCTCTCACGCTTTTTATCGCTACTTAT